>OY282377.1 GCA_958295785.1 uncultured Latescibacterota bacterium | reverse complement strand
AAATCATCATCGTCTTTGTTGCCAAAAGCGTTTCGTATTCTTTGAAGCATAAACCAAGCGGTCTTTTGCGTTGTACCGATCATTTTTGCCAACTGAACGCTTGAAATACCTTTTGAGTGGTTCGTTTCAATCCATATTGCCGCGAACCATTTAGGCAACATCTTGATTTTAGACTTGCCAAACATCGTTCCATAAATCATATGAAAATTACGCCCACAATCCGAGCACCTATACGCCAAATCAGAACGACGATAGATTTTTCCCATACTACCACAATGCGGACAAGACTCGCCATCCTTAAAGCGTATCTTTTCAAGGTGCAAAATACACGCTTCAGGCGTGGCAAACTTCTGTGTGAACGCGACGAAACTAAGCTGCTTTGCCATCATACACCCCCTTGTTCATTCGTAACTTGTAACTTGGATAAATATAACAAGAAAGCTTAGGGTTGATAAGTATATAATTCCCTAAGTAAATGTCGTCCTCACCATAGTTCGGTCTGTTCACGTCTAAGACCAGGTCCAAGGCGTGGGGAAAGGGCATAGCCCCCATCATCGACATCACATCCAAGAGCACGCCCAATCGGATGTTTTTGGGCAGTTCAAATTGCTCTGTCTCGCCCAATCTGTCTGCACTGATGTTCTCCACGCTCATCGCCAGCACGGTATTGCGGAATCCCGTGGCGAAATACGCGCCCAGATCAAAGGCAAAGACATTTTTTGTCCATCTCGTACCCAAGTCTGAAGCCCCATCATAGAGCAGAAAGTCTTGGCGAACAAACTTGAGGGTGGTGCCCAACGCAATCCGGTCCGTGATGTTAAAGCCGTAGGCTCCGGAAATGGCGTACTCGCGCCTGTCACGAAAACCCGTATCGAAATTCACGGCGGAAAGCCCAAATGTCCCTATTCTCGACGCGTTTGCCGCAATGCCGGCGGCGTAATGCTTCGTATCATAACCCCCATTGACATAAGTGAAATACGCTTCCCTGCCTTCCATAAAGGCCAGCCCGGCGGGATTGTACAGAATGGCCGATCCGCTCCCGATCAATCCCACGCCGGCCTCGCCCAAAGCCGCGGTGTGGGCGTTGTCGGGAAGCGTGAGAAAAGTCGCCATGACTGTCGTGACGCGCTCTTGGGCGAATCCCTCGCTCGCCATCAGCCCCATGTACAGCAAAATAAAAATATATCGTCTCATGATTTCCCTCCCAGAACGACGCCAAAGGTCATGCGAATTTTGATTTGGTTCTCTTTTGACTCGAACCACCGCACGTACTGAGTCTCGAATCTGAGGGCCATTCTGTTTTGGACAACGTGGCGATAGCCTATGCCGATACCCGCGCCAAATGAGGACTCGGATTCACTGCCCGCGATTGCCGCAATAGACCTGACGTAAGGTGCGTTTCCCGCACGCAGAAAGTACGTGACCCCACTGTGTCCCGTCCATAAAGTCCATGAACTTCTGCCATCTCCTCTGGATATGGAGGTAAGACCCAATGCAAGGTCAAAGGCCATCTGGTCAAAAATGAAACCGGAGATATAGAATGCGGGATCCGTCACAAACGACAATCCATCTCCCCCTCCCAAACTGATGATTGTCCACCTGTTTCCACCGTTCAAAAATTGGATGGACAGGAGGTTTGCGCCGATCTCGAAAGTGGACTTTTTCGCATCGTGGGCATCGTCCAAAACGGTCAGCTTTTGAACGCGCTCATGTGCGATCTCCTTTTGCCAAAAACGCCCGCCAATCGTGATACGCTCCGCATCAATGGCTTTGAGATAGCCTTTCGCAGTATCCAACTTTTCCCACGCTCCCGTATCCGGATGCCGCGCTCCCTCGCCGTAGATGACCTCGACAAACGCACCCGGTTGAACCGAACTGCTGTCGATCTCTCCAGCTTCAAAAACCACCCCTGCCAGCAGTGTATCTGGCCGGTACATTCCCAAAATCAAAACGATTGCAATGAGACGTGCCATGTGTTCCTCCTGTTGAATAAGCGGTGAATCCCGCGCTAAAAATTAACCGTGAGCGCGGCGCGAAGCCCTTTTGTGGATGTGGGCGCGATACTCAAATTGAGGCGTTGCGGCGATACCTCGACCCATTTGTCGGATTCTATGCCAGCACCAATGAGAGCCGAGAGAACCGCGATGGGTAGAGATATATACACCGCGATTGTGAATGTGGCTAAGCCTTGCCATTTGCTTTCGGTGCTATAATCTGCAACCGCGACTGGAACAAGGACAGCAAGTCCAAGCCCAAGCCCAATCTTAAAACCTTTGTCCGCGTTTCTCTGTTTTCCAAGATTAACTTCAAAATTGGAGATGGAAGACATGGGCACTTCAAGAAATGTACGTCCTTTTCGGATAAGGAGTGTGTCTTGAGTCATTTTGACGACATCGCCAATTATCCGCCTCTTAGAAATAGAAGGGGCTTTGATACGCACTTTGGAATTGTGGGTCTTGAACTGCTGTATGACTTCTGTCTCTGTTTCTATTTTCTTTATCTCTCGATCCATTGCATTCATTTGTTTTCCGGACATGACCGCATCTTTGCCCATGAACACGGATAAGACTTTGGCGTAGGCAATGGTCGTCTTGCCCAAGAGGCTATTCCGAATCGCAAACGATGTGTCGCCAATCGCCTTAATCCGCCCATTCTCCCGTTTCAGTTTATTGTTCTCGTAATAGGTGACGACAGCGTAGGCATTTTGAACCAGCGTATCGGCATTGACCTGCTCGCCTTGCAGGTGGATAACCTCGGTCTTTGCCTTCAGTTCTGCCTTTGCCGCTCTTCTTTTTTGATCTCCGATAAACCGATTCACCTCATTCATCCGCTTCGCGGGCACAGTTGAGGCTTCGCTCATGATGATGGACAGGACTTTGGCGTAGGCGATGGTCGTCTTGCTCTTGAGGCCGCCGCTGCGAATGGTGAACGATGTCTCGCCAATCGCGTCAATCCAACCCCTCGCTGTTCTTTCTCGGTTGTTGCGGTCGTAATAGGTGACGGCGATGTACGCATCTCGAACCATCGCGTTGGCATTGACTTGCTCGCCTTGCAGGTGCGTGGCGGCCTGCGCGAGGGGGGGGCCATCGCGTTGAACAAAAGAACTGCCGTTGCGAAAATGGCGATGGATTTGGTAATGGTGTGCATGGCGTTCTCCTTTCTGTGAGATTCATATTTTGAGAGCAGGGTTAAAATTGCGCGGTGGCAATCATTTTTGAGGGCGCGTTGTTGAGAGACGACAGAGCACGCGGCGTCTCATCTCCTGAAACAGCGGCAACACGCACGGCGATCAGGGTGAAAGTTGCGGATAATATTTTTGTGGAAGCACCCCTAACTTCAGGCCACTGGCTCTTGCATTTCCGTGCGTTTGGTGCGCGAACCGAGCAAGAGCATCACTAAGCCCATTTGCATCCAGAAGAGCCTGCGTATCCTGCGGATGATGCCCACGGCCAGGCCCATCTGCGGCTGCAAGCCCATCAACGCGAACAGGAACACATGCCCGCCTTCAAAAACGCCCATCCCGTAGGGCACGAAGAAGAACGCCGTGTTGATCGCGATCAGCATCGCGTGGAACAAATACACGGAAACGAGCGGCATGGGTTCGCCGAGCACATGGAGAATCGCGTAGATCTCCAGCGTGCCCAGGCCCCAGCCCAAGAGATGCAAGCCCAGCAGGCCCGACAGCCGCCATTTGTTCAGGCGGTAAAACCCGGCCAAATTGCGGTCGATTTCCTCTGCGCGGTCTCGATACCGCTCCAAAAACCTGAGGCGCAAGCGCAGCAACACATTGAGCAACCCGGCAAAGGGATTTCGCCGCTGATTCACAACCGTGAAAACGGCCCATAGCGCAGAGACCGCCAAAACCGCGATCAGACCCGTGCGGACCTCCTGTGGAAATGCAAAGCGTTGCAATCCGGTCGCCACGCCGCCGAGCACGAAGATCAACCCGCCGATCATCTCGCCAGTCTTGTTGATCACCAAGGACGACACCCCTTGGGACACGCGCATCTTTTTTCGCAACATAATCGCTTTGGCAACCTCTTTGCCGACCTGCGACGCGGGCGTGGCATTGCCCAGTGCCTCGCCGACCAGTTTCACCCACAGCAGTTGCCGCAACCGCGGCCTGTTCGCGCCGCCTGCAAAACACCGCTGCCACACATAGACGTTGTTGACATATCCCATCAACGAAATGCCGATCACCGGAATATATCCCCAGCCCATCATCAAAACGTGTTGCCACACCTCGATGGTGCTGAGTTGGTGCAAAAGCACGCCCAGGCAAACCAGGCCGAGCAGCCAAAGCAAAACATAAGTTTCTCGTTTCATTTTCTTCTCCAAAAGAAAGAGGTTAGTGGTCAGCCCGCCCAACCCCTAGCCCCTCGCCTTGGGCGGATGGCCGGGATTATTCGCTTGGCTTGTTGTCGGTCGCGCCATACGCTTCGCATAGCACCGGAATCCCTCGGATGACACACAGGACAACGGTCAAATATGTTGCGGTCAACGCGGCGATCTCGATCACAAATATCGGACTCGCCATCTGTTGTGCGGCATTCAAGACGAACAAACTGTTGAACGCGATCACCTTGGCAATGCCGTAGATTGCGCGACTCGTGCGCGAGGCAACCAAAGCATAGCCGATCTGTGACTGCATCATCGTCGTCTCGCCAAATGCCGTGCGACCTCGGCTAAGGGCATAGCTGCGAATCGCATCGGTCACAAAGCCCCGGCTGAGCACCACCAGCGGCACCCAAAGCGGAATCAGATGCAACCACGCAAACACCACCCACCACACGTTTTCCGCAATGCGGTCGCCCACGATATCCAGCAAGCCGCCGATCTCGCTCTCGCACCCCAACCGCCGCGCCGCGTACCCATCCAGCCAATCCATCACCAGCGCGGCAAATGCGAGGGGCACTGCAACCCATGCCAGCAGCGCGTTTCCGGTCACTGCGAACGCCGCCGCGAGAAACAGACATACGACTCGGACTGCGGTAATCAAATTGGCGACATGGCGTTGAAGCGCGGTTGCAAATGTCCATGTGAGTGTTGACATCTCGAGCCTCCTCAAGCGTGAAAGTGAAGAGTCTGTCCCCTGCTTAAATCGCACGGGATCAAGCTCTCGTCATTGCGGCATTTCCGTCTCGCATCGCAATAAATGCAAACCCCGTGCCAAAGCCATTTCGCCGAAAACAGGGGATTTTCATTGTTTTCACGCAAAAAACCGTCCACCCGCTGCAAGTACAATATTGCACCTGCAACCCGATTCTTGCATGTCAGAAACAAAAAATGCCCGAAAACACGAGGTGTGTCTTCGGGCGTATTGATTCGTCTATTCGGGCAGGCACAGGGGCCTGCCCCTACAGTTGTCTAGATCGCGGATTGTCGCGGATTGTAAGAATTGCGCGGATTAATCCCACCGACCCGCATCCGCTATGTCCTCTGTGTCTGCTGCATCCTCTGCACCACCTGCGCTTCCCCATCCGCGTTTATCTGTGTCCATCTGTGGTTGCCTTTCGCCTTTTGGGTGTGGCGAGATTCCTTGCTACGCTACGTTGTAGGCTGCGCCTGTGCGGCCATTCGTCTTGCTACCGGTAGAGCGCGGGATCGATCTCCAGTTCTTTCAATTTCTGTTGCAATGCCTGCCGTTTCATGCCGATAGCCGGCGCGGTGCGGCTGATATTGCCGTTGTGGTGTTCCAATGCGGAGCGGATAAACGCGGTTTCAAATGATTGGACGACCTCTTGTTTTGCATCTCGAAATGAGATCCCATCGCGCCAAACGGGGTCTGCTGTGCCCGCGGATTGCGGCCCTGCTGTCCATATATCATCGGGTAGCAAATTTTTGTTCAACGCCCTGCCTTCTGACAGAATCGCGGCCCGCTCGATGGCGTGCATCAACTCCCGGATATTGCCGGGCCAAGCGCACGTCATGAGCATCTTCATCACGTCTGCGGGGATGTCTGTTAGAACCTTGTTGTGCCGTCGATTGAACCGCGCCAAAAAATGTTGCACGAGCAGGGGAATATCCTCGCGCCGATCCCGCAAGGGCGGCAAAAAAATATCCACCACTTTCAAGCGGTAATAGAGATCCTCGCGGAATTGCCCGCGCGCGATCTCGGTGGGCAGGTCTTTGTTCGTCGCGCTGATCACGCGCACATCCACTGTTACGGTTTGCGAACCGCCCAGGCGTTCAAACCGTTGCTCTTGCAACACGCGCAGCAACTTGGCTTGCGTCTCGAGGTGCATATCGCCGATCTCGTCCAAAAATAGCGTCCCGCCGTCCGCGAGTTCAAACTTGCCCCGCCGCCGCGCGGTGGCGCCGGTAAACGCGCCTCTTTCGTGCCCGAACATTTCGCTCTCGATCAACTCGGTCGGCAACGCGGCGGCATTGACCGCGACAAAGGGCCGCGCGTTTCGCCCGCTCTGCTCGTGAATGGCCCGCGCGACCAGTTCCTTGCCGGTGCCGCTCTCGCCGGTGATCAGCACGGTCGCATCTGTGCCGGCCACCTTGCCGATCAAATCACAGACTTTCTGCATGGCCCGGCCGCGGCCGATCAGCAACCCGAACCCGGAGTGTTGCCGAATTTCATTGCGGAGGGTCTCGTTTTCCCGGCGCAGTCGCACGGTCTCCAGCACATTTTCCACCGAGCAACGCAGTTCATCCACGTCGTAGGGCTTGCTCAAATAATCGTACGCGCCCGCCTTCATCGCCTCCACGGCGATCCGCTCGGACCCATAAGCGGTGATCATAACCACGGGCCGCGCGTCTCCTTGCTCGGTCAGATGCTCGACCAGCGTCAACCCGTCCATCTTCGGCATTTGAATATCGCAAATGAGCAGATCGGGATTGTCGCGTGCAATAACCCGCAGCGCGGCCTCGCCGTCTGCGGCTTCGACGATCTCGCATGAAAGCGCGGCGAGTGCGCGTTTTAAGCCGTATCGCGCGGCCGGGTCGTCATCTACTATCAAAATTTTGTGCTGCATTAGCCCACTCCGGGAAGTTGAACCGCAAACACCGCGCCCGATGGCTCTGCGTTTGTCACGGCAATGGACCCGCCCATGCGCGCCACATCGCGTTTTACAATGGCGAGCCCCAACCCGGTGCCCGACGCCTTGGTCGTGTAAAACGGCTCGAAAATCCGGGCCTGATCCACTGCTGAAATCCCCGGTCCCGTGTCCGCCACCCGCACCTCCACGTACGGGAACACCTGCCGCGCCATCAAGGTCAGGCGCCGGTTCTCATGATGGCCTTCCATCGCTTGAATGCCGTTTAATATCAGATTGAAAAACATTTCTTTTAGATCTTCTGGATCGCCTGTCACCCCAAGGCCATCTGGCACGTCAAAACAGATCGCCACATCTTGTCGCTCGGCCTCGTGGGATAGGATCAGCACCACATCTTCCAGCACGGCCTTGATGTCAACCGCCTGAAACGCCGCGCCCTGCTTGGGTTGGGCGAATTTGAGCAGGCGATCCACCACGCGGCTCAAGCGGTCAATCTCGCGCAAGACGACCGTCAGATCGCCCGCCTTGGGCGCGTCGTTTTGCAAATCTTCGCGCAACACGGTCGCTATGGCTTTGATCGAACTCAGGGGATTTTTCACCTCGTGCGCGATGCTCGCGGAAAGCAGTCCCAAGGCCGAAAGCCGCTCGGCCTCGTACATCTGCCGCTCCAGTTGCAACCGCCGCTCCACCAAGCGCGTGTTTTCAACCGCCAATGCGATCTGATTGCAGAGCGTGCCGAGCAACTCCCATTCTTCGGATAAAAAAGACACCCCGCGCTTTTTCTCACCCAGGCACAGCAAGCCAACGGGGTTTTCCTCTTGCAACACTGGAAAGCAGAGTTGAACCCCTTGCGCGGCCAGAATCCCGGACAGTGCGGTGCCGTGCAATTCCCCCACGTAGAGGGGCCGGCGATGGGCTAACAACCAGCCGATCACCTGTTCGATCTGCGCGCTGTTTTCTTTCCCTTGACCAAAGGGGACGGCCAGCGGCTCAAAGCCCGGCAATCCGCGGCTGGCGATCACCTGTACATTTCGGACCCGTTCTTTCTCATAGTCGAACAACACCAGCGAAACCGCATGCACCTTCAGCCCCGCGCTGACCGCCTCAACCACAGACTGCAATCGCACGCCGAGCGCGTGCGGCACATTTAGCGTTTGGCTCAACGCGCCGAGCAGGTGTTGATATTCGTATCGCGCCCGAAAAAACAGGCGGTTGATCACCCCCTGCAAGCGATTCTTGACCGGCTGAAAGAGAAAGATCAACAGGGAAATCAGCACGGCCTCGACCACTTCGACCCGAAGCCCGCCGTCCAAGCGTCCAAACGCCTCTGCAACGCGGCGGATGACGATCAGATAAACCGTCAACACAATGCCCGTCAGCGCGGAATACAGCAATGCGGGATTGACCACAATTTGAAAAAAGCTGTACCGGTAGATAAAATGGCTCAGAATATACGCCGGCAAAATGGGGGACAGAAAAAGCACCAACCCGAGCACAGGCCCCAAAACAGGGCGTTGACCGAGCAGATGTGCAACCCCGATCAGCACTGCGATGCCGGTCAGCGCGAGTGCCATCCAGCGGTAAAACGACCGGTGCATCTCTGTCTCTGACCGTGCGGCAAACCCCCGGCAGAGATAGGCCGAAAACAGAAGTGCCGCCATTGCGTACAGGCCGAAGCCCACGCGCATGAGCGGCACTTGAGACAGACCGAGAAAAAAAACGATCACCCCCGGCGCAAAAGTCAACAGAAGCCCGAGCCTGTGCAATCCTTTGGCGATCTGATGCTCGTCTGCAAATGCCAGCACGGTTGCCAGCAGCGCAGAGGGCAGAAAGCCCCGCCCAAAACGCGCCATCTGCACGGCGTAATCCGCTGCGTCAACCACGCCCGGCACTGCCTGCCCGATCAAGAGGCGCAACGCGTCGGCGGTGTACCAAAGCGCGCCTGCGGCAATCAACACCAACAGCGGAAGGGGCGTGCCCTTTCGCTTGATGGCCGAGGCAAAAATGCCCCACAACAACCCGGCGGCAATGGCCGCGCCGACCAGCCAGATGGTCTCGTATAACGACAGGTGCATGAACGATCTTTCAAAAAATTGTCACATCTTACTGAATGCGATTACTTCAACCACAAAAGGCGCGAAGCATGTGCTGAAGTGGTGTCATTCAGTCTGGGCGCGTGCGTTTTTCCCTCTGTACCTTTTAGTAGCCCTTTGCCAAATCCGCTCGACTCTGCGCCTCTGCGGCTTCCGGGTCGCGTCTCAATTCCTCGGTCAACAGATCGTGCAATTGCGCGACGCGCTCTGCCTGCGCGGGATCGGCTGAGAGATTGTTAAACTCCCCCGGATCATCTGCGAGATGGTACAACTCGCGTTCCGGGCCGTGCGCGGGATCGAATCGCGCGTGATACACGTATTTCCACGGCCCTTGCCGGATCATCGCCATGCCCGATGCGATGTTGTGGCCGTAGTATTCGCTTATGGCAATATCGCGCCCGCCGCTGGCCTCGTCGTCCAAATAATTGAGCAGAGACGCGCCATCCCAATCGCCCGAGGATTCCGCGCCGCCGATCTCGGCGATGGTTTGGGCCAAATCGACCAATGAACACGCGCCCGCCCGCCGCTGGCCGCCGGCCCAGCGTTTGGGATAGGACGCGATCAGGGGCATCCGCGATGCGTGTTCATACATGTTGTTTTTCCACCACAAGCCGTGGTCGCCCTTGTTCTCGCCGTGGTCCGAGCAGTAAATCACTATCGTATTGTCCGCCACGGCGGATTCGCGCAACGCGGCGAGCAACTCGCCGATCTCGTCGTCCAGCCAGTTCACAAAGCCCCAGTAGAGTTCGCGTCCCAATTTCGTCTGTTCGGGCGTGGCCTTTGTCACCCCAAATCCGGCGCGCAGATGTTTGTAATTGGTCGGCAAGGTGTCCAAAAAACCGTCGGGAATCTCGGGCATGGGCACTTTGTCTTTGTAGCGCGCGTAATACGCCTCGGGGATGGTCAATGGAAAATGCGGCGCGAGATAACCGGCCAGCAAAAAGAAGGGCTTGTCATCTGCTTTGCGATTTTGCAAAAACGCGCTGCACTCTGCCGTCACCTTTCGATCTTTTTCCAAGATGGGCGACGTATCGCCCGTTTTGAACGCCGCTACCCGGCCTTCCCAACCGCGACTCGATTCCGACATATCGCCGTACGCCCGTCGCCCGCCCTTGCCGGATTTCTGCCCTTGGTTGGCACCGGGATAAACTTCCCGAAAACCGTAGCGGTGCGCGCTCGCAAAGTGCATCTTGCCCCCGAGCCAGCATTCATAGCCGGCCGCGTTCAATGCACAGGGCAACGAGGGATAATCATCCGAGGGCAGTTGGCAATCATTCGTCCACACGCCGCAGCGACTCACGTATTGCGCCGCCGTGAAACTCGCCCGCGCAGGCGCGCAAAGCGGCGAACTCGTGTACGCCGCATCAAATGTGATGCCCCTCTCTGCCAGCCCATCCAGGTGCGGCGTTTGCACAATGGGGTCGCCATAACACCCCATCACAGCCGGGTCGTGTTCATCGGACATGATCATCAAAATATTCGGGCGGTCAGACATGGAAATCTCCTTTCCGTGGTGTTGGTCAGACTGAGCTTTCTGCAAAAATGCGTTGGCTAATCCGCGCCATCCGCATCATCCGTTTAATCCGCGATCTTCAGACGGGCACGGCAGCCACGCCCCTACGTTCTTGCCTCTTGCCTTTTCGGGCGGGCACGGGGGCACCGCCCCTACGTTTTTATTTTCGCATCTTTCTTATGCGTTCATCTACGTTCATCTGGGTTTGCTTTCCGCCTTTCATCCGCGTAATCCGCGCAATCCGTTTAATCCGCGATCCGCCTTTGTATCTTGCCTTTTCGGGCGAGCACGAGGGCATCGCCCCTACGTTTTTATTTTCGCATCTTTCTTATGCGTTCATCTACGTTCATCTGGGTTTGCTTTCCGCCTTTCATCCGCGTAATCCGCGATCCGCTTTTCCATCTGCCGCATCGGCGATATAGGTCAAATAGGCGCTGTGCCCGTGCGATACGGGAAATGAGATGGGCAAATTGTTCAGGCGTTTTTTCAGGGTTTTTAAGCGGCCTTTCACGGTTGTCACACAAAGCGCGATATTTTCATCTCGATTCGGTGACAAAAAATACTGCGGGAAAATATCCACCCGTGCGGCCAATCGGTCGGCAATGAGCGATTGGGCAATGCGGTTTGCTGCTGCTTCAGAGGGCATGGGCACGACCAAGAGATAAGGCGCAGTTTGCAACATCGCGTGAACCGAGACGCTGAGATCGGTTTTGCCATTGCGTCGCGCATTGTGAATTTTTTGAACCACCGCGTGGATCACAAAAATGATCAGACATAAGAGCAGACCGATGCCCGCGTGTTTCGCAAGCGCGCTGTAAAACGCGCGCTGTTGGGGATCCTTGGCGCGGAAAAACGCATGCTGAAAATCCGCGGGCGATTCCGCAACCAATTTTCGCACGATAACGCGCACTTGTGCATTTGCCGCAGGGGGCA
This sequence comes from uncultured Latescibacterota bacterium, assembly GCA_958295785.1. Classification (GTDB taxonomy): domain Bacteria; phylum Latescibacterota; class UBA2968; order UBA2968; family UBA2968; genus VXRD01. The sequence continues at coordinate 5,648,906 of OY282377.1, read as the reverse complement.
ATGGCGCGACGCGCTCAAAGCCATACAGGGTGCGAATCATCTCGCGTGCGAGATGCAGGGCCTGTTCTTCCCGCGCTCGATCCACAGCCCATGCGGAAGCCGCAGCGCAAAACCCAAAAAGCATGATGGTGCAGATTTTCAACATCTTACCGATCACTCCGATCTGCTATGCCCCTCCCCTCCATCCTTTCATCCTGAATAACGGTGTACAACTTCGACAGAAGTTTATCCCGATTCAGACAAGGGGTTGGGCGGGGACTGCCCACCGACCACCAGCCACTAACCACTGATTCTAATGGCGACGAGTTCCGGCGTATTGCCGCCTGCCCATTCATCTGCGCGGGCGATCAAATCCCCGAGTTGTGCATGGGTTGTTTTCAAAAAAATCGCGGCTTCAGACGCTTCGCGCAGGCCATCGTCCCTGCGATAGATCGACCGCACGCTCGGCGCGACGGTTCCGCCTGTCGCCAGATTTTCTGCCACAAGGGTTTGTCCGAGTTTGCACGCCTGCGCTTCTGTGCGCGTGGCGATCAACACCCCCAAGGGCGCGTCTCCTGATTTCCCGCCCTTGCCCATCGCGCGAATCGCGGATCGCAACACAATGATGGCGACGAGGATGGCGACCCCGATGGCAGCATAGCTCGCGATGTTGCCAATCGCCTCGTTTCTTTTTTTTCGCAATTCTTCCGCATGCTGTTTTTGTGCTTCCAAAAAGTCCACATCCCTGGACAATTGCACGGTCAGGCGTTCGACCCATGCCACTTGCTCTGCGGTGAGGGAATCTCCATCTGCCAAAACCGCCCGCGCCACATGTCGCACAATGCCTTCAATCCGCTCAACCTTCACCTGATCCTGCCCCACAGCGGGCATGCTGATGGCAGCGAACAAAAAGACAAACGCGAAAGCGAACCCGCGTGTTTTTCGATGAGCCATAAATGATTTTTCCTTTGTGTTTGTCGCGGACTTTCGGCAATATATCAGTGATTAGCCCGCCTCTCTCCCGGCCCCCAAGCAGTCAGCGAAACAAGTCGCTTTCAGAAAAGATGTCAGTTTAGCCACAAAAAACACGAGCGGGGTACAACGAGCGACAGCCCGTTCAAAGGCACAAAAGGCGAGCGGTGTGTGTAGGGGCGATGCCCCCGTGATCGCCCAAAGATACAAGGGAAAGGGAAAGACAGAATGCTAATAGCCCAATAGCTGAAAGCTGATTTTCTGCAATATATGGCACGGAAACGCCATGTGCAAGCGGGGAGAGGCGATGAGCGATCCGCGATCAGCAAAACAAGCGGTAAGCCCATATATCGCTTTGGGCAGATGGGCGGGGGCTGAAAGCTGATTGCTTGGGCGGTGTGCGGTTGGGCGACCATCTTACCTCTTACGTCATGATACCAGAACAATTCGGTTTTGATGCGCGGAAACTCGACCGCGTCAGGTGCGTTTTACAACGCCATGTGCAGATGCGGACTACGCCCGGTGCTGTGGGGCTTGTGTTGCGCCGCAAAGGCGTTGTCGCTTGCTGGGCTGTGGGTCGTCATACCTATGGGGCGGATGCTTTGCCCGTGGGGATTGATGCCCTCTACGACTTGGCTTCTGTCACCAAAGTCGTCGCCGCGACAACGCTTTGCATGTTGTTCGCCGACGAGGGTCGCTTGGATCTCGACGCGCCCGTGCAATCCTATCTGACTGATTTTAAGGGAAAAAATAAGGATCGCGTTTTGGTACAACATCTGCTCGCGCATTGCAGCGGCTTGCCCGCGCACGTTCATCTTTACAAACGCGAGGGGGAAATCAGTAATGCGAGCGGCGAGAAGAATCAGCAGATGACGCAGATAAGCGCGGATGAAAGGCGGGTGCATCTGGAGCAGCAAGAAGCGAGAGTGGAGGCCCCTATGTCCGCCTATCGGCGGGAGGCGATGTTCAATGCGGCCGGCCGGTTGCCCTTGGTTTATGAACCGGGAACCGAGACCGCGTATAGCGATATGGGTTTTCTCGTTTTGGGCAAGGTGTTGGAAACCATTGGCGAGGGTCGTTTGGATTTGCTCGCCAAACAGCGCGTTTTTGAGCCGCTCGAAATGCGCGATACATTGTACTGTCCATCTCCCGATCTCAGGCATCGGATTCCCCCCACTGAGCACAGCACCAATTTGCGCGATGGCCTAGTACACGGGGAAGTCCACGATGAAAACGCCGCTGCAATGGGCGGCATCGCATCCCACGCGGGTCTGTTTTCCACTGCGGGGGATCTGGCAAAATTTCTGCGTGCATGGCTCGGCGCGGGCCTCTTTCCCGGGCAGGGCATCCGACAATTCACCACGCGGGTGAATATCGCACCCAAAAGCACCTGGGCACTCGGCTGGGATACGGTCTCGCCCGGCGTCAGCTCAAGCGGTCGCCATTTTAGCGAACAATCCTTCGGCGCGCTCGGATTCACCGGCACATCGATCTGGGCAGACCCCATCCGAGACCTCGGCGTTGTCCTGCTCACCAACCGCGTACATCCCACGCGCGAAAACGCGCAGATCAAACACCTCCGCCCCGAATTTCACGACGCGATATCCGAAGCATTGATCAAATAACTGACATTATGTAGCGACTCTATCTCGCAATAGAGATCCCGCGATCTCTTGGCGTTTTCACAGTGGTTGATTGGTGAGGAAAATACAGTTGCACGCGGGGCGATTCTAAAATACATTGCGCGAGCTAAAAATGAGGCGTAGCGAAAGGAGATGCTAGGATGGATCACTTGGAAGCAGTCTATGAAAACCACGTCAACCCCCTGTCCACATACGATTGGGGTCAATGACAAAGGTTATGACACCCTCGGTGACTGGACAGAAAAAGCGGCCAGGCAAGCCGGTAGCAAACCGGCATGATTCAGAGGTATTTATATGGCAGAGTACGACACGATTTCCAAACGCCTGATTCAAACTTACCCGCAAGACATCGTCCGTTTCATACTTGGACGTGCTGATGTCGAGGTCGACGAGATTCTCGAAACCGAGCAACCCACGGTCGAAACGCGCTTAATCGATAGCTTGATTCGCGTGCGGATTGATGGCGAGGATGCACTGGTACACATCGAATTTCAAACTGCGGACAGCACGGACACGCCCATGCCGATCCGCATGGCCTCCTATATCATTCGACTCATTGAACACTATGGCCTGCCTGTCTATTCCTTTGTGATCTACCTGCGTCCCAATGCCGGACGACGCGATAAAGGATCCTACACTCAAGAACTTCTGGGTCATCGCGTCTTTGTAGAATACAAGGTGATTCGGTTGAGCGAGATTGAGGGGCAAGGCATTATTGAAGGTGATCATCCGGGTTTGCTTCCTTTCGCGCCATTGATGAAGCGTCCTGCGGGGATAAATTCAGAGGAATGGTTGCGTCAGTGCATTCGCAAGACCGATGCAGTTTCGTTGGATCAAGCAGACAAGGTTAATTTTTTAGGTGGATTGGCTGTATTGAGTGGGTTGGCTTATGAGCCGACCACCATCACGAGAATTATTTCGCAGGAGGGTCTTATGGACGCGATTATGCGTGAGTCATCATTTGCCCAATACATCAAGGAACAGGGCGTTAAACAGGGCGTTAAACAGGGCATTGAGCAGGGCATTGAGCAGGGCATTGAGCAGGGCATCCAAGAGAGCATCCGAGAAGCGTTGGCGATTCGCTTTGATGCGGGTGTGGCCGGACAATTCGCTGATCGCATTGCGGTCATCGACGATTTGCAGCGGCTCAAGCAGTTGCTTCATGCAGCGGTGCAAGTCAATAATCTGGAGGCATTTCAGCGCGTGTTGGATGCTGTGGAGTGACGCGATTTCCCGATGAATGACAATCCGAGGAATGGTTGCGTCAGTGCATTCGCAAGACCGATGCAGTTTCGTTGGATCAGGCAGACAAGGTTAATTTTTTAGGTGGATTGGCTGTATTGAGTGGGTTGGCTTATGAGCCGACCACCATCACGAGAATTATTTCGCAGGAGGGTCTTATGGACGCGATTATGCGTGAGTCATCATTTGCCCAATACATCAAGGAACAGGGCGTTAAACAGGGCATTGAGCAGGGCATTGAGCAGGGCATTGAGCAGGGCATCCAAGAGAGCATCCGAGAAGCGTTGGCGGTTCGCTTTGATGCGGGTGTGGCCGGACAATTCGCTGATCGCATTGCGGTCATCGACGATTTGCAGCGGCTCAAGCAGTTGCATCGTGCAGCGGTGCAAGTCAATAATCTGGCGGCATTTCAGCGCGTGTTGGATGCTGTGGAGTGACGCGATTTCCCGATGAATGACAATCCGAGGAATGGTTGCGTCAGTGCATTCGCAAGACCGATGCAGTTTCGTTGGATCAGGCAGACAAGGTTAATTTTTTAGGGAATTATATACTTTCCAACCCTAACCTTTCTTGTTATATTTATCCAAGTTACGAATTAACAAGGGGGTGTATGATGGCAAAGCAGCTTAGTTTCGTCGCGTTCACACAGAAGTTTGCCACGCCTGAAGCGTGTATTTTGCACCTTGAAAAGATACGCTTTAAGGATGGCGCGTCTTGTCCGCATTGTGGGCGTATGGGAAAAATCTATCGTCGTTCTGATTTGGCGTATAGGTGCTCGGAAAGAATACGAAACGCTTTTGGCAACAAAGACGATGATGATGATTTTCTGTCTGGTATCGTTGAAATTGATGAAACCTACATCGGTGGCAAAGAAAAGAACAAACATAAATCCAAAAAGTTGAATGCTGGTCGCGGAACAGGAGGTAAATCGGTTGCTTTCGGAATGCGGGAAAAAGGTGAAGATGGTGAGGCAATGGCGGTTCATGTACAGGACGCAAAAGGGGCAACATGACACGATCAGATGTTGAACCAGGTCTTGACGGGCGCAACTATTCATGCAGACGAGAACCGCGCATACGGCGCATTGAGGGATGATTACGAAGGGGAACAAATCAATCATTCTGCCGACGAATATGAACGCGATGGTGTCCATACGAACGCCATTGAGAGTTTGTGGGCACGGGTTAAGCGTGTCTATATGGGTATTCATCACCATGGGTCAGACAAACACATGCAAAAGGACCTGAATGCTTGCGTGTTTCGCATCAATCGAAAAAAGGTTGATACCTTAAGTCGTGTTGATGAGATGTTGAATAGGGCGATGGGCGCCCGGTTGACTTACAAGCAACTTATAGCCAGTGAGGGGGTTGCATGAACAACCTTTAGGGCACAGGCGGGCGATATGGAAGTCAACGGGAAATCTTATCCACGCATGCAAATGTTATCCGTTCCTGAAAGACGCGAAGGAAAACGTTTTGAAACGCCAGATGTTAGGGGCAGGCGTGCCGAAAATCAGAGGGCGCTTGCATTCAACACCAAAAACCCGTGATTACTTTAACAAGAAGATTTAGGTTGTCAAGTATATAATTCCCATTTTTTAGGTGGATTGGCTGTATTGAGTGGGTTGGCTTATGAGCCGACCACCATCACGAGAATTATTTCGCAGGAGGGTCTTATGGACGCGATTATGCGTGAGTCATCATTTGCCCAATACATCAAGGAACAGGGCGTTAAACAGGGCGTTAAACAGGGCATTGAGCAGGGCATTGAGCAGGGCATTGAGCAGGGCATTGAGCAGGGCATTGAGCGAGGCATCCAAGAGAGCATCCGAGAAGCGTTGGCGATTCGCTTTGATGCGGGTGTGGCCGGACAATTCGCTGATCGCATTGCGGTCATCGACGATTTGCAGCGGCTCAAGCAGTTGCTTCATGCAGCGGTGCAAGTCAATAATCTGGAGGCATTTCAGCGCGTGTTGGATGCTGTGGAGTGACGCAATTTCCCGATGAATGATCAAAAAAAAGGAGCAAGTCACAGGGGCTTGCTCCTTTTGAATAGCGGATGTTATGTAGCGACTCTATATCTTGTGTTGGTCAAAATTAGATATGCAAAATTTCGCCTTGTCAAAGTGCATCATGCCTCGTCAAAGCTTTCTGAAAGTGGCTACACCGGCACCTTAGATTCTCTGAATCTGCCATAATCGAAATCGTGCAACAGCAATAATTAAGGCCCTGCAAGAAGGAAGTTACAGGGCCTCTTTTTTGTAGCGGATCCGCTCATCGCGTCAGCCGAATTGTCCACGCGCCGCGGGGTTCGGGATTTTTGACCGTCAGCGCGATTCTTCTCAGCACATCGCCCCACACGGCTTTTAATCGCGCGTCTTCAATCGCGATATCTTCAATCGCGATGTCGAACAAATTGGCATCGCAGTGCAAGTGCGCGCTGCCCGACACGCGACCATCTGCCAATTTCGCCTCGTTCAGGGCGAGTGTGCCATCGCCGCGATCTTCAACCGCGCAGGCGGTCAATACATGCATGACGAGATCACCGGTTACGGCTTTCAGCGCGTACTGGTCTGTAATGGTCACGCCCTCGCCGCGGTCCAAGGCGACGGTTCTGACCCACGAATCGATCTGCGCTTCGGGCGGATAGGCTTGTGCAATGTCCAGCGCGAAGGTGGCTTTTGCATCGCTTGCCCCGTGCGACACATCTCGCGCGGCAATATCGTAGTGATAGTCGATCCCCGCGTCGGAATACACCCGCCCGGGAAGTTGCATGTGTCCGTTCACCGTGGGCAAGGTGTGGTATTGGGATTGCATGGTCCAAATTTCATACCGCTCGCTGCTAAACGTCTTGGCCGTATAGGTCTCTACGCCGGCATCCACGATCACGGGTTTGCCATCGACATAGACCACCACATGCCCGATGTCATTGTGGTTGTGGCTCTCGGCATTGTGCCCGCCCTTCGCGCCGACAAAAAATCCATCGGACGATCCGGCGCGGTCGCGTGCGACAAACACCTCAATTTCATCCAAAAACACATCGCGCGGCAGGGGCATCGCGGCCTTTGCGTCGAGGATTTCATTCAGCGAAAACAGCGCGGGCAATGCGCGCCCCATGCTCCCAAACGCTTCTGTGATGCCCTTCTCGGCGGCGCCTTGTCGCTTTAATGCCCACGCGCCCAATGCCATCATGGCGTCATCGCCAACGCGCTTGCCATAGCCATAGACCACGCCAAAGGCGGGCGTCACCACGGGCGACGCATCGGCAAAGTTGATGAAGTATTGATCGGCAATTTGCACGCGATAGATGAACTTGCCGATATTTTGAATCAGGGGGTCGTCGTACACGTCTATCGCGCCATGGGTCGCGCTGTGTAGCCATTCCAAACAGTCGTAGAGCGACGCGCCCGCGCGGCCCCAATAGCCGGGGCCTTCGTCACAACCGCCATCTTTCGGATAGGAATCGATGAAATGATCCACCGTCTCCATCGCTTTGAACACCGCGGAAACCCGGCGCGCCTCATCGGCTTCCACCAGCAAATTTGAGGTCAGCCAGTTCGACGCGATCCACGGATTCCAATTGTTCACGCGCGCCCCCGAATAGCCCATCCAACCAAAATCATCGCGTTCCGCCAACGGCGTCAAAATGCGGTATTGAATTTCGCGCACAATGCGGGGCGCGATCAAAGGCGAGACCGCGTCGAGTTGCGTGCCGAGCAAATAAACGGTCCACGCCAGCAATTCCGAGGTCTCTGCGGCAAAGAGATCGACAATCGGCTCGGCTGTATCGGGCAACCCACTGCCGGCCTTTTGCACGCCAATATGCGCGGGCACGCCCCAAAATGACTCTTCGCAAATGCACCACACGCCATTTGTGATCTCGTCCAAAAATCGGCCCTTGCCCTCCACGCATTCGGCCAGAACCAGATCGGCCAGCGCGTCGCCCAAAACTCAGGGCTTCGTAGCGCGAGCGATTGCCATTGCGCGCATAATCCAAAAAGCGCGCCGCAGGCACGGGCGGCCATTCAAAATTCAGGCGTTCTTCTCCCCGCTCAATTTGCACTTGCCGAACGCGCTCGGGCAACGCCTCCCAAGCATCGCGCATTGACGCGGTTGGAAATGGTCGCCATTCATCGAGGGGAATCAAAACATCGCGCAATATGTCTTTGGAATACGTTTGCGAAAGCATGGTTTTCTCCTGTTGGTCAGCGGTCAGCGGTAAAAGGTAAGATGCGAGGATAGAAACGTAGGGGCGGTGCTCCCGTGCCCGCCCGCAGTTGTCAGCAAAACAAGCTATGCGCGGTCAGGCCGCCCCCCCGTGTCGAAAAATCACAACGAGATTCCTCTCAAATCCAGAAATTGTAAAAAAATAAGCTCGGCAGATGACCGAGCTCTGTAAAGTGCCGAGGACGGGACTCGAACCCGTACGGGCGATTCGCCCAAGGGATTTTAAGTCCCTCGTGTCTACCAATTTCACCACCTCGGCATTACATCAAAAATAGGCAAAGTCCCTCTGCTTGTCAAACATACATTTTTTAGGTACAGGTCAAAAAATATCATCGAATATCCTTTCAACATTCGATTCCAAGTTTCTCAAATCGACATCTGTAAACGGTATGTCGAGCCTTTCCAATATGGTTTTAAATTTCTGAAAGCCATTCGCAGTTCTCAATTCGACCCATTCCACACCCAAGCTATCGAGTTGTCGCTTGTTTGTCTCCGAGAGCTTATCCGCGACAAAGACCTCGCTATCCCTTGCGATAACCGCATCGGCACTTTCGGGATTGCCCTTTCCTATCAGCTTTACTTCGCATTTGTAATGCGCGTCATCTTTGATCAAGTAGAAATCGATCTCCCGCGTAAAATCCGCTTGCCCGCCCTGCCCCTTCAGTTCAGCCGTGTAATGTTCTTCGGAAACGCCGTATAATTTGCATAATGTTTGCATGAGCGGCTTTTCGACCCTTTTTCCCGCCGTGCTCCACAATCCCCCTCTCAATGCGGCTCTTTTAACGGCGAGGGTGTTGATGACGATCAACGTCTCACTGACATTCAAATCCACGCTCACACCTTGAAATTTCAGCGTCAATGTCAAGTCGAGGTCTTCCTCTGAATCTGCCAATTTCACGATGGATTCGTACAGTGTATCGTAATGGTTATTGGACGCATCTATCACGACTTCTTTCCTGCTCGAATTAAACATATTGCCGATGGTTTTCATGTTTAATCCAGAGTTGATGGCTATATCTTCTTTTGGGAGGTCGGGATCGAGAAATGCCCTTTTGTACCAGTCAATCGTTATCCTTTGATGCGCGAATTTTGCAACGATCACCTTTTTGAAAAATTCGATTGCAAATTGCAAAAATTCGGCGTTTATGAGGGCGACGATCTCGATTCTGTAATCCTCACCTTTGAGCAATTTTCTGATGATGTTTTTTGCGACTTGTTCGGTCAGTGTCATGTTTTTGTTCTCTCTCTAAACTCGTCGAGCGTCAAAAAATCACTCTTGGCCGATTCTTCGTCAAACATATTGCGCTGGACGAGGAAGGTTTTCATATACTCAAAGTATTTTGGCTCTTGCTCGGTCAAAAAGAAAAATCTGTTCAGGCTCTTCGCCACTCTGCCAAACGTACCACTGCCGGCGAAGGGGTCAAAAACCAAATCCCCTTTGAAGGAATAATATTTCACCACTCTCCTGCACAGATCGGCCGGGAACACCGCGGAATGCACCTTGTCGTGTTTGGGGGCGATTTCCCAAACATTTGAGGTCTCATACCCATCTTCAACTTTGCTTTCAGATACGGTTTTCTGGTCGTATTGCCGTATGTTCCAATCGATCAACTTGTCTGTTTCTTTTCGGTAAACCATCACGTATTCCGTGACGACATTGGGTTTATACGCCAACGGCTTGCGGTGTTGCAAAAATCCCGCGTTCCTGTTCTTGACGCTCGTTTCCGGCTTTTTCCAGACGATATCGTCGATAAATTCCCAACCCATCTCGACCAGAAAATTGTGAATGTCAAAGGGGATGGGGTATCGCTTGCTCGCGTGTTGCCGGCTCACTCGTGGAATAATAATGGGGGATGTGTTGACGATCAGAAAACGCCCTTCTTTTGTCTTTTGATGGGTGAGCTGAAAAACCTCTTTGAGGAAATCCAAATACGCCTGATAACTTTTGTAAATGGAATAGTCCCTCGCATTGTAATAGGGCGGGGACGTGAACGTGAGGTGAAAACTCTCATCCGGCACGGCATTTAACACCGCCCGCACATCGCCCAAAACGATGGCATTTTTTAAGAAATTATAGGTATCTCGATGCGCTTGTGCGGGAAGCGCGTCGTGCTCGGCGGGAAAATATTCCCTCTCAATGACTTTGTGGATCATTTCATTCGGGTGCCTGCGAAACGATTTGAGTCGCTCGCTCACACTCGCGTCGCGCTTAAAGGCGAGAAGCCCCCGGATCGCTTGCAAAACAATTTTGGGATCATCGTCATTCAAAAATTCAAACAAGACCGAAACAATGGCAGGGGATCGCATTCTGCCGATAGAAGAAACCGCCTCGCGTCTCACTTCCGTCGCTTCATCGCGTTGGGCAACGCGCTTGAGGATGCGTAGGTTTTCCTCTCGCTTGGTCTTTCCCAGGGTTTTGACAGACCAGAGCCGCACTTTTTGATTGGGGTTTGAGATGAGGGACGCGACCCAGCGATCATCAAAATTTTTGGGCAGATAGCCGAGGTTTTGCAAGATGAACAGCAGGCTTTTGCCATCCGAGTGATTTTTCACCAAGCTTTCCAAAGCCCCGTTGTCGCGTTTTTTTAGGCGGCCGATTTGTTCTTTTGTCATCATCTCGTTTTCCCATACAAATAACCGGTCAATCTATACGCTGAGATTGACCGGTTGATTTTTGGAGGCGCCGGGCGGATTCGAACCGCCGAGTAAAGGCTTTGCAGGCCTCTGCCTTACCACTTGGCCACGGCGCCTTGCATGCGCGCTTGTTTTGTGACGGGTTAAGATACTGAACTTTGGGCTGAATGTCAAGGGGGGGTCTTTGCTCTTAACGCGCGGCCCAGTTTATCCCGCGCCGCTGGATCTCCTTTGCCTCTATCACATCAAAATCCACGGCTTTGTGACCCAGTGACGAGTAAAACACGCGGCCATTGCCCCACATGCGTTTCCACACCACCGGCATCACGCAACCATTGACCCACGGGGCCACATCGGTCTCGAATGTCGTTGTGACCAGCACTTCATTGCCCGGGTCCGTGTGCATGTAATACTGTTCGGAGTGCATCGCAAAATCGCGCAACCCCGCCACAATGGGATCGTCGGCTTTGTCGGGCACAATATGGACCTCATAATCGATCACCCCGCCCGGATGCGCCACCCATTGCCCGCCCGTCATCCACTGATAGCCCGTGTTGTTGCGAAACGCATCGCACATTCCGCCGTGCCACCCAGCCAGGCCAACGCCGCTTTTAATCGCTTCTTGAAGCCCTCGCTCCTGTTCTTTTTCAATACTGCCCATTGTCCAGCACGGCACAACAACGCTCAATTCCGCCATGTAATCCGCATCGGTGTACACATCCATTGAATCGCGCACATCCACCTCAAACCCATCTTCTTTCAGCAACGGCGCGAAAATATCCACGCATTGCTCGGGCTCGTGCCCGGCCCAACCGCCCCATACCATCAAGGCTTTTTTGCCCATGTTTATCTCCTGTGTTGTGTGTTTGTGAATGCGAATTGACAACAGACGCTCTGACCTGTCAACCCCATCGTTAGCCCTCAAAAATTTTTCTGAACCTTTGGGGCACGGGTTTGATTTTTCGATTGCCGTAATCGAGAAAGACAATCCCGGTCTTCGCACGCGCCACCTCTCGATCATCGGACTTTGCGCGCAACCGGTAAAACACATCGCAACCCGTGCGCGAAAAATTGCACACAGCCACATCGCCCACGAGGGTCTCGCCGTAAAACGCCTCGGTTTGAAAAACGATCACGGCATCGACCATCACAATCCCCACACCCTCCACATCCAATTCCGTGAACCCATGCGCTGCAAAAAGACGCACCCGCAGGTCATGACACACGGACAATACCGCGTCATTGCCGAGATGCCCCCCGTAATTGATGTCCGAAATTCGCAACGGGATTTCGGTTGTGAAGTGAAACGTCTCGGGCAATGCCAACTTGACCCTGCTCATCGAGATGGCCTCCAAAAAATCTACGGGCGGGCACGGGGCGTCTGTGAACTGCTATCGCAACTGTACCCCGCGCTGTCTATTCCTCAATGCTTGCGCGCCACATGCCGATCTTCGTATTTGCCCTTCACAAATTTTTCGGGATTGAGGTCTTCGGGCAAATAGTGCCAAGCCGTGCTGTAGCGCGTGCGGTTGCTGAGGTTGTCGTGGGCACCGTGCAGGATATTGGCTGAAAACAGCACCACAGTGCCCGCGGGAATGATCAGATCAACCGCCCGCGATTCATCGACTTCTGTCCACCTGCCGTGCTGGGTCGGGTTTTTGCGGTGTTCGACAATTTTGCCCATGCGATGGCTGCCGGGCACCACGCGCAAACACCCATTCTCCACATCCGCATCTTCCAGATAAATCCCGCAACTGATAATGCGCTCGGTCTCGGTTCCAAAATAGAAATTGTCCTGATGCCAATGTGTGGAAGTGCCGCCATTGGGCAATTTCGGAAAAAACTTGGTGCCAAACACGTCGATATTCTCGCCGATCAGAGCTTCCACGCGGGCCAAAATCGCCGGTTCACGCGCCAGTGCCAGCACGCGGGGATCAACCACGCAAACGCCCTGAATTTTGTGCAGCAACCCGGCCCGTGGCGCGCCGCACTCGTCCAACTCGAGCGTCCAATGCGGCACCTGCTCGGTCAGCCCGCGGCCCTGTTTGACCAATTCGTCGAACACCCCTTTGTAATAGGCCAACCGCTCGCCTCGAATGAGGGCCTCAAAAACGAGATACCCGTCGCTGCGAAATTGTTGCGCTTGTTTGTCTGTCAACATAAAAATCTCCTCTCTTGGCGGGCACGGGGCATGACCGCTATTTGGATCGCGGATTGTCGCGGATTTGGGGATTTGGGGATTGCGCGGATTAACCCCACAGCCCCGCTTTTGGGTGTGGTGCGCGGGTTCGTCTATTCGTTGAACCGCGTCATCTGTTTGATTTCCCGGTTCAGCCGCGCTGCCTTCACCAACTCGCGTTCTAACAAGTGGTAATAGGCCGCCGAGTCCATCGTGGCTTTTCGCGCCACCAGAGCCTGCACCGCGTCAATGGCCTTGCGATATGCTGCGACAAGCGCGGGCGAAGTGCCTTTGGGGACGCGAAAATCGTGCAGAAAACAACGGGCAGCCACGGCCCCGTCGGCACTGTCCTCGCCCGGCGCTGACAGACGCGTACCCAAGCCATCGCCGTTGTCATCCAAAATGGCGTTCTCTGTGGGGATCAGGCCCTCGCTTAAAAACCACGCATCTGTCAGGGAAGCGGCTTGCGTGCAAATTTCCAAAATCGAAATGCGGTCATCGCGGTTTTGATCCGCGCTGCCATCTTCCAATGCCTGCACCAAAAAGCCCATAAACCGCGTGGCCTCGCGTTGATCCGCGCTGCGCGTACTCGCGCATACAACGCGCCCGGTTCGGCTGAGGGCATTGACAAAGGGCGCGCTCATAGACGCGCCGTTGACAACGACAATGCGCCGCGCAGACAGGGGCTTCAAAAGTCTATCGAGTTCCTCAGCAGTCAAATCCGGGCCGGGGGTATTCAGCTTGGCAACCCGCCGCCGATAGGTCCCGTGCCCGAGCAAAAAAACAAACACATCGTCGGTCGGGGCGACGCGCTTGGACAAATCGCGCAGGGCATTGGCAATGCCTTTTTTTGTCGCTATGCCATCGGCATTTTCGCCCGTCTCGTTGAGCAACTGCACATGGTCGGTGGGATGATCGCATCGGTCGATGAGTGCCCGCCGCAATCGCTGCGCCCAATCGCCAAACCGCTCGGCATACCCCTCTTCGCCACCGCTACCGCTGATGATCACATCGAAAGCAGCGGCTCGCGCCTGTCCCGCTGCCGTCATCAAAACCCAAATCAGGCATAAGGCAACGATATGTAACCCCTTCACGGCTCGCCCCGCTTTCGTCTCAAATACCATTCCACGCAAAGCAACAACACGAGTAGAATATAAAAAGGCGGGCGGTGCCACAATGGAAAACGATCCAGTCGCGCATGCGCGTTATCGGTCCACGGAATTTGCTCGGCCAATTGGTCGAGGTCGTCCAGCGCGAAAAACTGACCGCCCGTGTGTGCGGACAAACGCCGCAAAAAATCCGGATTGTAACGCGCAGTCTCAAACTCGCGCTGATCGGCTCGCGCCAGCACAGCCGCGTCCAACCGCCCCACATCCTCGCCCGTGGCGCCGCGTGCGGTCAGGGTGATGCGGTGCAGACCTGGTTCTACAGGCTCAAAAACAGCGGTATAAGACCCTACCTCGGCGATAGATTCAGAAACCGGTAAGGTGACAACACCGCCGTTTTCCGTCTCGACCCGCACATCGACGGACAGCCCCTCGCGGGGTTCAAAAAGTGAATCGCGCACCGCAAATTGCAATTCGCGCATTTCGCCCACCAACACATCTTCGCCGCTGTGGATCATCGTCACGGGCTCGGGCACGCGCATGACCAGCAGCCGCGCCAATTGCCGCCAAAAGCGTTCGTGCGCCACATCTTCGCCGCTTTGCATCATCTGCCACGGCCACGTCTCGCCCGTGCCCAGTGCCGCGCTCAAGCCCTCGCCGTACCGCTGCCATGCGAACAGGGGCTGTCCATCCACGGCATCGGCATCGGCATCTACAGTTGCCATTACGGTCGCGCCTGCGCGCACAGCGGCAAACGCATTGACCCCGTAAAGCGCGGCCAAATTCGCCCACCGTTCGGCATTGGCTTCGGCATTGTCACTCAGAGACCACACCCCGGACAAGAGGCCATCAATGGTTGGCTTCGCGCGAAACGCCACATCGTCGTAATCGCCCGCAGGCCCTAACACAATGGGCAACATCGGCTCGATAGTCGAACGCGCCCACCCGCCCTCTGAGTACGCACGCGGCCCGCCCAGCATCAAAAAACTGCCCCCGCGTTTGGACACAAATTCCCGCGTTAGATCGAGTTGGGCAAGGGAAAAGAACTCGCGCTCGATATCCCCCCAAATCACCAGATGGTAGCGAAAAAGCGCGGATGCCGCAGATGGATAGCCGCTCGCCAACTCGGATTTTGACACGCCAATGCGGATAAACACCGCCTCGTCATAGCGCGGCGCGTTCAACGCCTGATCGTCAAAGCCTTCAAACAGGGGATTGGCCATGGTCGCGTCGCGTCCTCGAAATACAAACTTGCGCTCGGGCCCGGAAATGCGGAGCAGACTCGACAGGGCCAATTGCCGATCCCCGTCTAAGGCGCGGCGCAAAAACTTGCCCTCCCAATTGGGCCGCCCACTAAAATACAAAATGCGAAAAACGCGCACGCGCTGGTCGATCAAAATATCCCGTGCGTTGTTCGCGGCAATGCGGTCTTTTGCCCGCACATCTGTGGTATCGGATAGGCGCGCTTGCACGCGATAAACCCGCCAACCCTCTCTTTGCGGGTGAAACTCGAGGCGGACGTAGTGTTCTTCTTCGGCCTCTGAAATGGCGAGCGATGATGACGCCACCACGCGCGCGCCATCCCGCATTTCAACGGTCACCTCTTCGTCGACCAACCCCTCGGCCATCACCCGCGCTGTCACCGCCACTTCATCGTCTCGCACATGCGATGCGGACACATTGGCCAATGCCAAGTCGCGCCAGTGCCCATCGCGCCCTGTTCCCACGGTAAAAACGGGCACATCGCTGGGTAAATCCGCCAGCGGCGCGGGCGCATCGCTTTGCTGAATGCCATCGCTAAACACCACCACAGCCGATACCTCAGCGCCCGACATTTGTCGGAGGACATCGCGCACTGCGCCGACGATATTTGACCGCGCCCGATCAAAGCCGAGGTCTGCGACACCATTGACCCGCGCTGTGCGTTTGCCAAACCGAAATCGCGCCACCTGATGGGTCCGCGCCAATGCGCGCTCAAATCCCGACTCGCGGTATGCCTGCACAAATCGCTCTGCGCGCGTCTGTCTATCGTGTTCGGGCACGGTCATGCTGCGGGAATCGTCAAACAAAACGGGCACAAAATGCGTGCCGGGCTCCAACCGTTGCGCCACCAGCACGGGGCCCAAAAACAAAAACAGCACCAGCGTTAATGCCAACGCGCGTACCCCAATCAACGCCTTTGGAAATGCGGGCAACCGCTTGTGCCAAAACCACGCGCTCGCGCAAAAAACAGCACCGAGCAAGACCCCTGCCACAGGCCATGCAATGTCCAACACAAACCACGCATCTCGATACGCGGCAGCGCGTTCACCGACCCATAATTGTAATATCCAGTCGGTCATGGGGCGAGGAGTGAAAAGTGAGTATCCGCAGATGACGCAGATGAAATGTAGGGTGCCCAGCGATCAGCAGTTGGCATGTGCCAAAGCTGGTCCTCCTAACTTACACCAAATTGAATAGCTGTTGACCTGATGTGATGCGCTATGTTGCCAGCAAATGATTCTCTTGACCTTACCCAGCCATTCAAAGAAGCCATGGCAACAAGACCATCCCAAAAGACCCTCCGATAAAGCCATCACGCACAGCGCGCAAGGCCGTCTCGCAACCCACCTCCCTCTTGCAACCCACCTTGCAGGCCAACGCATGTCGTACTACTACAAAAGCGCTTTGCGCTGTGCCAGCCTCTCGGCGCATGAGAGCGGCATTTTTTGCCTACTTTTTTTTGCTATTGAAAAAAAGGAAGTCGCCGCACGCCGTAGGCACAGGCGTAGCCAACGCATCGAAGGCAACCCACGAGGAGTTAGGACCAAACGCTTTAGACAAGCAACGCATGAGTGCTACGGAACGTCTGTTTCTCATTCCTCATTCATCCCTGATGGGAGGCAGGATACGGACAACTTAAAATCAAATTGGTATTACACCCGCGGGGGCAGGCACTGTGCCCGCCCGAATAGACGAACCGTACGTAGGGGCGCGGTGGGACACATCCTTGCTGGTTTGACAGGGACATTATCCCCTTACAATAAGCAGTATAGGACAACAGGTAAACAATTAGTTGGTACAAATGTGTCCCCGTGCCCGCCGAACGGGTGATGCACAAAATTGACCGCCTGATCTCTGCCAAGGGACCCTATTTGCTCGACGTGATTGTGCCCTACCAAGAACATGTGTTGCCGATGATCCCCTCGGGCATGACATTCGCCGACATCATTACGGAATGAAGCGGTCAGTGGTCAGTCCCATCCCCCGTAGGGACAGGCCCCCGTGCCTGTCCTCGCCCCCGGCGGTGGCTGAACGCTGAAAGCCAATCGCGGACCGCTTTTTTTTCGGAACGCCAGCGTTGATTTTGTGGTCTAACTTTGTGAAGCACCAAACTGGCGTTTATGCTCAGACGCGCCTTTCGACTGACTTTAACCCGAACAGTATTCCGAATGCGCGATGAACATGATCTGATCCACCAATGCCAAACGGGCGATGAGCAGGCTTTTCGCCATCTTGTCAAACGCTATGAAGACCGAATCTACGGCTTGGCCTGTTCGATAATTGGCGACCGCGAAGCGGCGAAAGACGCGGCGCAAGAGGCGTTTATCAGAGCGTATCGCGCACTGGGCAAGTTTGAGGGCAAGTCGAGTTTTTACACCTATCTCTATCGCATTGCCACCAATGTTTGCCTCACGGTTGCCCAACGCGAGCAGCGGCGGCCCGACAGCGTATCTCTCGACGGCATGCAAGAGGCCAACGCGATGGCCCTCGACCGGTTTTGGGGCACGGATGAACCGCAAAACGATATCGACCGCATTGGCCTGCGCGACCAGATTCAAAATGTGCTCAACCTGTTGTCGCCCGAACACCGCGCAGTGGTGGTGCTCAAGGATATCGAGGATCTTTCGCAAGAAGAAATCGCCAATGTTTTAGGGCTATCTATCGGCACGGTTAAATCGAGACTTTCGCGGGCGCGGGCGCGTTTGCGCGACTTGCTGATGCCCCTGTACCGCGAATGGAGGGAATGACATGACGGACCGCGATAAATTGTTGCACCACATTGACGGCAACCTCTCGGCGGAACAAGCCCGCGAAATCGAAGCGCGAATCCGAGAAGATGCAGAACTGCGCGCCGAATGCGATTTGCTCTGCCATGTGCAGAATCGCTTGCGCCAGCGTCCGGCCCAACCCTCGCCGGGGCTGTGGGAGGGGGTCCATGCACATATTCGAGAGGAAAGCCTGTGGCGCAGTTTGGTTTGGGCGGGCAAACGCCTCGTCCCATTGGCCGCTGCCGCCGCTGTTATTTTCGTAGTGCTGATCGACAATGCGGATACCGAAGCCAACGTGGTTGCCGATTATTTTGATTCGCAAACCGAACTGGTGTTGTCGGATATCCAAGCGGACAGTTTGGTTATTTATCCCTAAAAATAGGATTTGTCATGTTTTCGTTTTCCCATCGCACACAAGCCATTGTTTTGTTGCTGGGCATTTTCGCGCTCGGCTTGGTGTGTGGCGTCATTGCCGAACGCAGGTTTTTGCACCCCCCCGGCCCGCGTGGGCGTCCACACCAGCGCGTGGTTGAACACTTGGGCCACGATCTCGCGCTCTCGGACGAGCAGCAAAAAGCGGTTCAGCGTGCATTTCAGGAAAACCGGCGCGAAATCGAAACAATGCGGCGGCGAATTGGCGAAGACATGCGCTTGCAGGAACAAAAATTGCGCGATCAACTCCTGACGATTCTCACGCCCGAGCAATTTGAAAAATTTGAAAAAAGAAACAGACGCCGAGGGTTTCGCGGCCGAGGTGGCGGCCGTCGCGGCCCTCCGGTTGGCCACCCACCCGGCCCTCGCCGAGGGCCATAACCTTCGCGGTGTAACCAGACGCCGGCCTGAGCACATCGGAAGGTCATCATTCACAAACAGTCCGCACCCCGGGAAAGACCCGTTACGCGGCTGTTGACACAGGAGGAGGAGTACGATGAAACGCAAAATTCTCTACGCAGTGATCGGTGTTCTCGTCGTTGGATGCTCGGCTTTTGTGGTGCATGCCAAAGTTCACAAAGGCAAACGCGCCCACTGGGGCATGGCCGCATTGGACCTGACGGACGAGCAGAAAAAGACGATGCAAGACCTCAAGGCCGAGCATCAAAAAGCGATGGTCGATTTGCGCGCAACATACCAAAAAGCCCGGATCGATTTGAGTGCGGTTCGCAATGAGGACAATCCCATGGCCTCGGATATTCAAGCCAAAATCGACGCGCTGATGGCGGCGCAGGGCAAAATGATGGCGCACGGGATTCAGCACGACATGGAAGTCAGAAATGTGCTCACCCCAGAGCAACGGGAAAAGCTCGGTGAGACGCACTCCATGCGCGGGGGCCGCAAAGGGTTCCGCGGGCGCGGCGGGCATCGGTTCAGAGGCCGCGGCGGCCCTTGGTTCAGAGATCACGATGGCTTCAGGGGACACGGGCGGCGCGGCGGGCATCACGACCACTCAAAAAAACAATCTAAGATGGAGGAATCGTCAGAACACAGTTCCAAAAAACAGTGAGGCGGATTGGGGCCGATCCTCGCCCCCTCCTTCTTTCGAGGAAGGCGGGGATCGCATCTCCTCTCTCCACACCCATCAATCGTAGGGACAGGCCCCGGGCCTGTCCAAAGCAGTGACCAGTCGTCAATCCCCATCGGTTCTCCCTTTCGCGCCGTGAACGTGTCTGGACAGCGCATGTTGAAAACCGCTCTTCGTCTTTCGTAGTCAATCCCCACATCCATCAGCCGTAGGGACAGGCCCCCGTGCCTGTCCTTATCATCAAACCGCAAAAGCGCGGCGGATTTTTCCGTCGCGCTTTTTGTTTTGGAACGAAAATTGCATCTATCTCCGATTGAGCGAAATTCCCGTTAAAAACCGCGTATAAGTGTGGATTTTTCTCCACAGGTGTGAATTTATTTCACACACAAAGAAAGGATGAGGGGCTTCCCCGAGGATGTTTTGCATCACTTTCAACTTGCTCATTTCGAGTTTTTTTTGCCGCAGGCAATGCGTTCAACGCGCCCTCAGAGGTGATGGCCACGTTGCGGTTCTAATCGGCCTCAAAACATGACTTATACTAAATTGATTTTCAGTTGGCCTCATGTGATGCGCTATGTTGCCAGCAAGCGATCCCCTTGCCGTTACGCAGTCATTCAGAAAAGCCATAGCAAAATGCAATCACAAAATACCGTCACACAAACCCATCACGCACAGCGCGCAAGTCCATCTCGCAACCCACAGCGATTATGTAGCCAACCTTGCAGGCCAGCGCATGTTGTCCCATTACAAAAGCACTTTGCGCTGTGCAAGCCCCTCGGCGTTTGAGAGCGGCATTTTTGAACTGCTAAGGCAGTTGTACCCCGCTCGCCTACTTTTTTTGCTGTTGAAAAAAAGTAGGTCGCCGCACGCCGTAGGCACAGGCGTAGCCAACGCATCGAAGGCAACAAACGATGCTGTAGGGCCAAATGCTTGAGACAAGCAAGGCATGATCTCTACGGAACGTCTGTTCCTCATTCCTCATTCCTCCCTGATGGGAGACGGGATACGGACAAATAAAAATCAATTTGGTATTACAGAAAGGAGAAATCCATGCACACAGGGGATAACATCATCAAATCTATCGCCATTTTCGCAACGGCGACCATCCTGTTCAACGCGATAGCCCCTACGCTCGCGCAGGCCGCCAAGCACTTGCAAGGCGCAGAAGTCAACGCCACCGCGCTGGTTCGAGATGCGTATATCGCCGTCACTTATTACGATGGCAACAACCGAGAAAGAACAGCGAGGGGCTGGATTGACGCGATTGGCGAGACATCGTTCACCATTCGCAGCGGCCTCAAGAGCAAGACGACCATTGCCTACGCCAAAGTCTTATCCGTGGTCATGGGCAAAGATGCGGTCATGTCCATGAATGCAATAGGTCGAGAAATAAAAACAAAGGCCGAAGCCATACAACGGTTCAAGACACACAATGCCAAAGTGCGTTTCAAAGCCCCTTCACTAACAAAAAAACGGATCGTTGGAGAGGTCGTCAAAATGACGCAAGACACACTTCTTATCCAAATCCAAAAAGGACGTACATTTCTTCAAGTGCCCCTGTCTTCCATCTCCAATTTTGAAGTCAGTCTTGGACAGCGTCGGAACGCTGGCAAAGGTTTTAAGATTGGGCTTGGGCTTGGACTTGGACTTGCTGTCCTTGTTCCAGTCGCGATTGTAGATTATAGCGACGAGAGCGAAAGCGAATGGCAAGGCTTAGCCACAGCCGTGACAATGGTGTGTATATCCCCACCCATAGTGGTTTTCTCGACTCTCATTGGTGGTGGCATAGAATCCGACAAATGGGTCGAGGTATCGCCGCAACGCCTCAATTTGAGCATCGCGCCCACACCGGAAAAGGGCTTCGCGCCGCGCTCACGTTCAATTTTTAGCGCAAGGGTCACTGATTCAACAGGAGGAACACATGGTACGAATGACGATAATCGTTTTGCTACTATCCGTTTGTCTGCCGGAAGTTCTGCGGGCAGAAGTGGGTGTGAAAGCCGGGGAGACCGACAGTAGCGCGGTTGAAATCGGCGCGTATGTCGCGATCACTTATGGGGAAGGAGAGCGGGATTCGATCTCTGGAAAGTGGGAAAGAATGACGACTGTAAGAGGCTATATCAAGGCCGTTGATTCAGAGCGGGTGATCATCGGCGTCGATTCTTGGAAAACGGAAATTGACCGCGACCGCATTCACAACCTCATCGCATTGTCTGCACCTAAAATGACGACCGGCCCGCGTTCATGGCTAACCCGTTACAAACCAGAACTGACGCTTGAAACCGGTTATTTTTTTAACCTCAGTAAAATGTTTACGGGATTCTATAACTTTGGTGATCGGTACAAAAAGTCACTGTGGGCCGCGTCTCTCTATTTCGGCGATTTCCTTTCAGATGAAAGCCGTTCGCGGGTTGGGTTGCGATGTGCGTACCAAAAAGTAAATATCTTTGCGGTATCGCCCGACCGAGAATATAATGTATCTCATTGGCGGAGAAGAGAAGCTGAGATTAGACAGCGTGAGGATGGCATGGCCGCACGGTTGCTTTCCCTATTGCTGGTCTTCCAAAAGGCCCATGTCCTCAACAATCGCAAACAAGTCGTCTTGCTGGCCGATTTCGCGTTTGGCTTATCCCTTGAGAACATCTACTACCGGAGCGGAGGGGCTTACGAATTGCCGACCCCGACGACTCGTCCACGCGGTTCATTGGGCGCCGCGATCCTCGTACCTGTTCATCCGCATATCAACGTGCAAGCCGCCGTGCAAGCCGACTTATTTTGGGAGTATTTGGATCATCATTTTTTTCGAGGAATGACCGTGGCGGTTGGGCCATCTTTGAAATTTTAGGACATGTTGTGGAACAAGCACCCCAAATTCAATCGGAGGCATCCATGTACGCAGAACACGACATCACCAAATCCATCGCCATTTTCATCACGGTAGCCTTTTGCTCAACGCGATGGCCCCCGCGCTCGCGTATGCGACCACACGACCTCAAGACGCAGAAACAGAACAGTCCGCTATACAATGGATTCGGGAAGAGAATTACAAAGTGCGTGTGCAGGGGGCCAAAGTGCGTTTCAAAGCTCCTTCAATGTCAAAAACATGGAAGGTTGGCGAGGTCGTCAAAATGACGCGAGACACGCTCGTAATTAAAGCACACACATTTTTCAAAGGACGATTGTCTGGCAAACGCAGATTGTCCAAAGTGCCCATGTCTTCCATCTCCAATTTTGAAGTCAGTCTTGGACAACACAAAAACACGGGCACGGGCTGGAAAATAGGGCTTGGCATTGGACTTGTCGTTGCTGGTATCAATACGATGAAAGCGCCAAATGATCCAGCGGTCACATCCTGCCCTTGAATCCCGCCGTTTCTCAGTCGGCCTCGCGCCCGCACCGGATGGGAGCGTATCGGCACTTGCCACATTGCGGTTCTAAATGGCACTCGGACAGACACTCAAAAACTCGACAAAAGGGAAATCTATGGTTCGCATTGTTCTTTCGATTTTGCTCAAGACGTACCTCTTCGCGATTTTCCCGTGTGTTGTGCAAGCGCGAGACCGCGTTTCCGTCAACATGGCGGGCGACTGGCTTCGGCGCGATTGGGACCACTGCCGCGAAAACGTCACCGCGCAGCATCGCAATGGCGCGTTTGAGATTCACAGCGATCAGGCCGCCGCGCTCTTTTGGCAAGTGCCCACCCAAAACGGGACGCCCTTGCCCGTTGACCGCGAGCAAGATTGGATCAAACGCTGCGACCGTCCCCCAACCGGATTTGAAAAAAACATCCGCAAACAAACGGGGGGGCAACACCGTCTCATTTCGGCAACCGAATACCCCACCATCTCCTGGCGTTGGCGCGTGAGCAATACGATAGACGACAGCCAAACGACCAATGACAAAGGGGAAATTCAAAAATCGGGCGATGACTTTGCAGCCAAACTCGGCATTTCCGTTCTCAACAGCAAAGGCGACCTGCGGGAAATCGCCTACCTCTGGACGCGCACCATCCCCGAAGAAACCGCGCTCACACAGGTGACAACCGTGGTTCCATGGGTGCTCAAATTCAAGTGGTATCGCATTGTGGCCGAAAGCGGGGATCAAAACGCGAACCAATGGGTTGCTGAATCGCGCAATTTTTACGCAGATTTCAAACGCTTTTACCCGAAAGAAGAACCCGCTGAAATTGTGCGCGTCTATCTCATGTCCGACTCGGACAACACCGGCAGCACAGTCACGGGCGCGTTTGCCGATCTCATTTTTCAAAAGTCAAAAGAGATCGCGGATTAAACGGATGACGCAGATGACGCGGATGAAAGGCGAAAAGCAAAGGCGAAAAGCAAAGGCGAAGCGCGGATTAAACGGATTGCGCGGATTGCGCGGATGAAAGGCGAAAAGCAAAAGCGAAAAGCAAAGGCGAAGCGCGAATGACACGGATTACAAGGTGAGTGTGTGTAGGGGCGATGCCCCCGTGCTCGCCCAATGATGCGAGATACAAGAAGCAGGGGTTAAGGGGCAGTGATCAGTGATCAGTCACCCGGTCAACCAAAGGCGGATCGCGGATTAAACGGATTGCGCGGATTGCGCGGATGAAAGGCGAAAAGCAAAGGCGAAAAGCAGGGGTTAGTGGTTATACTAAATTGATAGGACTTACGCATGCTGAGTTAAAAAAGGGTGCAATTCCGTAAAATTTATCACTTTGAGGAGGTGTCAATGCGCCAACCGACGCGTTTGGATTACTGTCAGTATCTGCTTAGCCGTCCCCTCAACGATACCCTGACCCCTTTCGCCGCCCATAGCGAAGGGTTCAGTCATGATATGATCAACCGCTATCTCGCCGGTGAGCGTATCCCCCCCGCTTGGTGTGGGAACACGTCAAAGACCCCATCGCGTTGACGCCTGAAGGCTATGTGATCTTTGATGACCCGGTTTTAGACAAGCGACACGCACGCAAGATCGCGTTAGTGCGTCGTCAATAGAGCGGCAACGCCCAAGGCGTCATCAATGGCATCGGGGTGGTTACATGTGTCTATGTCAATCCGCAACAGGATCGGTTCTGGCTGATTGACTATCGGATTTATGACCCGCAAGGCGATGGCAAACCAAATTGGATCATCTCAAGGACATGCTCTCTGTGTGGGTCTATCAGAAGGGCCTTCCTTTTACCGGGGTCTTGATGGACAGTGGGTATGCGACCAAAACGGTCATGCGACACAGAGAGCAGATGCAAAAAACCTATTATTGTCCCCTCAAGACGAACCGGCGCGTGGACGATTCGGCAGGCACAACCCCCTACCAGCGCGTAGATAGCTTAACTTGGACTCAAGCGCAACGCAAACAAGGCAAGCCAATTAAAATCAGAGGGTTTCCCAAAGACCACAAAGTGAAATGATTCCGGGTGGCGTCTGCTGATAGACGCACGGCGTATGTCGTGACCAACGACCATGCTCAAAACGATTCTTCAGGGGTACAACAGGTGTGTCACCAAAGATGGAAAATTGAGCCATTTCACCGCGAAGTCAAACAAGTGACCGGGCTTGAAAAGGGTCCATGTCGGTTGGCACGCATGGTACGAAATCATATTGGGTGTGCGATGTTCGTTTGGATTCGACTCGCGCAGGTGGCCTATCAAACAGGACAAACCATTTATCAAGTCAAATACCGGGGGGTGGCTGACTTCTTGAGACAACAACTCAAAGTACCTCATATTCCAATGGAGATTGCGTAAGTCCTAATTGATTTTTTATTGGCCTGATGCGATATGCGACCCACAAATGATTCCCTTGACGTTCCGTAGTCATTCAGAGAAGCCATAGCAACCAGGCCATCCCAAAAGACCATCGGATCCTGCCATCACGCACAGCGCGCAAGGCCGTCTCGCAACCAACAGCCATTTTGCAACCCACCTTGCAGGCCAACGCATGTCGTGCTGTTACAAAAGCGATTTGCGCTGTGCCAGCCTCTCGGCGCATGAGAGCGGCATTTTTTGCCTACTTTTTTTTGCTGTTGAAAAAAAGTCGGTCGCCGAAGGCATCAAAGGCAACCCATGTGGAGGCAGAACCAAACGCTTGAGACGAGCAACGCATGATCTCTACGGAACGTCTGTTCCCCGATAACAAGTGATTATGTTGTGGATGAAACTGTGACTTTGCTACAATCCCGTATAGGACATCATTGAATAGTTCTGCAAATTTTTTCAAAAAACCCGCTTGACTTTGGCAAATTTCCGCTATATCTTCTGCGTCCGTTTCGTTGACACATAAGAGCGTGTAACATGACCTCAGCAACCTACCAGAGTGATTTCCGACAAGTGGCATACCGCTGCGATGGCAGTTTACATGCACAGATGTCATGTGTCCGTGACAATGATCAGGCGTGCCCGGAAAGTGGGCTGAATCTCGGGATTTTCACGGGTCATGGCGTCACTATGAAGACATGCCAGCGGGTTCTTATGACAGAGACATGAACGCAAAAAACGTTTTTCCAAAACGAACCCGCTGAAGCAATTTCGGCGGGTTTTGTTTTTTTAAGGCGAGAGAGATAAGATCCACTAAGGGCACGAAGAAAGGCAAATCAGTAGCCAGTGTCAGTTGCCCCGAACCTTAGCCCATACCATACAAAGGCGAGTATGTGTAGGGGCGATGCCCCCGTGCTCGCCCAATGATACGAGAAGCAACCGCAACATCTGGCAAGTTCCTCAATCAAAGACATAGCCCTAACTGCTAACCGATCAAGCGTTCAGGCTGTCCAAATATAAGCTGCGCCACGTTACAGGTTTTGGATGAGAAATTTTACTTTGCAGGCAAACCCACCATCACAACATTTAATCCCTCAAGGGAGAAAGGACACGCAGGTGGAACCCGACCTCGACTACCAAATGCCGTCCTATACAACGCTGATGGTCAATGACCTCAATCTCTCCACACGCTGGTATTGCGACATCCTCGGTTTTACTTTGATTTCACAAATGCCCGGCCCGAACGGCGATCCCATCATGTCGCACTTGCGCTGGGCACCGCATGCGGACTTGATTTTGATGGCAGAAGGGCCGAACGCCTTGATCGCAACCATCAAGGGCGCGGGCGTCACGCTCAATTTTACCGCCTTGCGCGAATCGGTTGACGCCATTGCCGAACGGGTGCGGCGCGCTGGCAATGTCCAAATTTCCGGCCCGCACAACCGACCGTGGCAGGCGCGAGAGGTCATTGTGATAGACCCCAATGGGTATCGGCTCAATTTCACCGAACCCCTGCACGTATCCATGGATGGCGACGAGTTAATGAACCAAGTCGCGGAACAACTCAAAGAAATCACCTTAAACTGATAGCACAGGAGATGCGATCCCATGCCCGAACTGTCATGGTCTTTTCCCTATCCTTCCCAGCGCATGCCCGTTATGGCGCGCAATGTGGTTGCCACGTCGCAACCGCTGGCCGCGCAAGCCGGGGTGTGCATGTTGTATAAAGGCGGCAATGCCGCAGATGCGGCCCTGGCCACGGCCATCGCGCTTTGCGTTGTTGAACCCACCAGCAATGGCATTGGCAGCGATGCCTTTTGCATCTTGTGGGACGGAGAACGCATGCACGGCCTCAACGCATCGGGGCGTTCTCCCAAGGCGTGGTCGCCCGCATTATTTGCCGCGTATGACCGCATGCCGCAGCGCGGTTGGGACGCCGTTACCGTGCCCGGCTGTGTTTCGGCTTGGGCCGCGATTTCAGAACGCTTTGGCAAATTGCCTTTTGACGCGCTGTTTGAACCCGCGATTCACTACGCCCGCAATGGCTTTGTGGTCTCGCCCATCACCGGGCGCAGTTGGGCAAGCGCCGCGCGCAATTACAGCGATATGCCCGATTGGATGGCGACGTTCGCGCCGCGTGGTCGCGCGCCCCAAATTGGCGAAAAATTCACATGCGAGGCGCAAGCGCGCACCCTAGAACGCATTGCCGAAACCAACGGAGATGCGTTTTACCGGGGCGACCTCGCAAAAAAAATCGCGGCCCATGCCAAAAAGACCGGCGGCGCGATGACCGAAGATGACCTCGCCGAACACCGGGCCGATTGGGTCGATACCATGACCATTGACTTTCAAAACCACACCTTGCACGAGATTCCCCCCAACGGTCAGGGTATCGCGGCGCTGATCGCATTGGGCATCCTCGAAAACTGGGATTTGCCCCAGTATCCCGTCGATTCGGCAGACAGCTTTCACCTCCAGATCGAAGCGATGAAATTGGCGTATGCCGATACGCACCGATACGTCTCTGACCCCGATGCGCGGGATATTGAATACGCGCAATTGCTCGATCCAAACTATTTGGCTCAACGCGCTCGGTTGATCGATTTGCAACGCGCCCAGGCCCCCGCGTTTGGCACGCCGCACAGCGATACGGTGTATCTCGCTGCCGCAGACGAAACGGGCATGATGGTCTCTTTTATTCAGTCCAATTACATGGGATTTGGCTCTGGCATTGTCATTCCCGATACCGGGATCAGCATGCAAAATCGGGGGGCGGGTTTTGTTCTTTCAAAAGATCATCCCAATCGCGTGGACAGCGGCAAGCGGCCCTATCACACCATCATCCCGGCATTTGCGACACACGCGAGCCAACCCGCGATGGCATTCGGCGTGATGGGCGGGCACATGCAACCGCAAGGCCACGCGCAGATGATGATTCGGATTTTTGCTTATGGTCAAAATCCACAGGCCGCCTGCGACGCGCCCCGATGGCAGGTTTTGGGCGGGACAAATGTGGGCATCGAACCCGGCGTGCCTGATGGCGTTCTCGACGATCTTCGCGCCCGCGGGCACGATATTCAAATCCCGCCCAGGATCGGATATGGCGGAGGCCAACTCATCTACAAACTCGACGACGGTTATTGCGCGGCCTCCGATCCGCGCAAAGATGGTCTGGCGGTGGGATATTGACCGACCGCTACTTCGGACAGGCACAGGGGCCTGTCCCTACGGCTGATGGGGGCAGGGACTGGTCGATGACTGCTGACCGCTGACCACAAAAACGCCCGCTCGACGTAATCGAACGGGTTTTTTGTTTTTTCTATGTATGATGCGACCAAGTGCTTGGGATGTAGCGATGGATGGGTTGACCGCTGCTTCGGACAGGCACGGGGGCCTGTCCCTACGGCTGATGGGGCAGGGACTGGTCACTGATCGATGACTGCTGACCGCTGCTTCGGACAGGCACGGGGGCCTGTCCCTACGGCTGATGGGGCAGGGACTGGTCACTGACTGCTGATCGCTGACTCGCCTCCCGCCCTTCATCTGCGTCATCTGCGGTTGCTTTTCGCCTCCACGCCGCGCGTCTCATCGCTCCAGTTGCTGCAGTTCTTTTTTGAAGTCACTGAGGTCTTTGAATCGTCGGTACACAGAGGCAAAGCGCACGTAGGCGACGTCGTCGAGGCGTTTGAGTTCGTTCATGACGAGTTTGCCAATTTGTTGTTTGGCTTCTATTTCGCGCTCGCCTTTGCTGACGAGTTGGTCTTCAATTCGGTCGGCGATTTCCTCGATCTGAGCAGTTGAGATCGGGCGTTTGGTGCAGGAGAGTCGGATTTTGTCAATGAGCTTGTTTTTGTCAAAGGCTTGGCGCCGTCCGTCCGATTTGATAACGGTGAGGGGCGTGTCTTCAATGGATTCGTAGGTCGTAAATCGACGCCCACATCCCAAGCATTCGCGTCTCCGTCGAATGGCGGTGTCTTCTTTACTGGCTCTGGAATCGACCACTTTGTCTTCGGTCACGCCGCAATAAGGACATTTCATGAGACTGGCTCCCTTTCTTGAAATCAACACGATGTTGTATGGCATCCCAATTATAGTCCAAAATAGGGTATCGTCAAGGGGAAAGGTGCAACGTACAAAGTGCCTGTCCATCCATCCCAAAATCGAAAAAAGAAAGTATCGCATTTCCTAAAAAAAGAATGTGTGGGAACCACAGCCTTTGATCAGATAAGGCATCCGCTCAAAATCGAAACGACAGTTGGAACGAGAGCCGCCGGTCACCTCTTATACCAATTTGATTTTTAGGCGAGAGGTCAATTTCCTGCCAGACATGATGACTGGTCAACCCGCCGACGAAGGCACCGCATAAGCCACCTCCCAAAGTAAACATAGGTGTAAAGATCAAAGTACCAAGCCCACCAAGCCCTTCGTCTGTTTTGCTGATGATGAGGGCGCCCACTATGGCCCCAGTGAACGCGCCGATGATGCCACCTTTTTTTGCGTAGGACTCGTGGTATTTATGCACTTCGAGTTTGGAAATATCTGAGAACGCGATAGACAAGCGTTGCTTCCTTCCCAAAATGCCCTTCGCTCTCGTCATGACCAGAGAATCCTTTATCGCTTCGTGAAACCGGCCCTTGATCCTTTCTCCTCCGTCTCGGATCAAAATGCGAATGAACTTGTCTTCTGGAATTTGGAGGTTCGGCGTCTCGGCGCCAAAAGCCGTGCTGGGCAGGCAGACGAGGACCGCAAAAAAAAACAGGTGAATCCACAACATGACAACCTCCTGAAAAAGTGTGACCCCGGCGTTTCGTCAAATCCGCAAAATGCGTGCCGCAGATTGCTTTGAAAACAAAAATGATCTAACCACTTGTTTTTACAATGTCTATTGTACCACGCCATTTGCATGCGGAAACGATAGGTGTGTTATTTTCGCACAGGTGTTGTAAAATTGATACAGGATCGCAATGGACGCCCTCCGCCCAACCCGGCCGCCAAGCGGTCAGGGGTTAGTGGTCAGTCCCCGCCCCGAGTTGCTATAGCAGTTGTACCCCGTGCCGCCGATGAACTGGCCTAAAAAAAGAAAGGTGAATGCGTGAGTAAGATATCGCTGGAATCTGAAAATGAAGTCGTCAAGCGCGCGCTCGAGTCGGCCTATTGTCCCGAACCGATCAGATATGCGCGGCAACGGCAGGACGAGATACTCGGCGAGCGACTGCGACGGGACATGGACAAAACGGGTGTTGCGGGATTCGGGATTGCGGACATCGGATGTGGCAATGGCTATCACGCCGTGCAATTCGCGCCGTTTTGCCTTTTGTACCACGGCTTTGAAATATCGCCTGCAATGGCCGATTCTGCCCGCCCGCTCTGGCGTAAAGCGGGGATTGACAACGCGCAGATCTTCGTGGGCGACGCGGCAGAAGCGGTGATCGAGACCGGGTTTTACGATATTGTTCTCTGCCTCTACTTCACACCGGGCAACATCCGGGACAGATCGGACGACCTCAGCCTGTACAGCGACGCGTATCTCGACCGGAACCCGCGTTTCATTCGCGTTATCTCTCGCTTTTATGACGCCCTGAAAATCGGCGGGGCCGCATTTCTCACCCTATACAAGGATGTGGCGGAAGCAGAGGCCGCGCAGATCGATTTCTACGAGCACACGGGGCAGCGCGTCGTAACGCCTTTGGGATCGCGATTTGTGGCGACCGCAGAGGGTTTTTGGTCCGCCCGCTGGACGAAAGACAGCGTCGCGTCCAATCTCGACGCGTGTGGCATTCGCGCCGAGGATATCGCGTTTTACGACCTGAACCCCATCGCGTGGTTGGTCGAGGTCAAAAAGTAGAAATGGCGGCGCGGCATCTGATCCACCCAACCACTGCGTGCTTCAATTAACTGATGAACTGCTGACGCATTTGTACCCCGTTCCGTTGTACCCCGTCCGCCGATTCGTAGATGTGCGTTTTGTTGTGTACTGTGTAAATTTAAAAAAGAAAAGGGGACCGATATTTTCGGCCCCCCTATTTTTTTGGTAGCGGGGGGGGGATTTGAACCCCCGACCTTTGGGTTATGAGCCCAACGAGCTACCAGGCTGCTCCACCCCGCGACCATTGATGTCCAAGTGTTGAAACAAAAAAACTGAATTTTTGGACATTTGTCAAGCTATTTTTCCCGTTCGTCATTCTGCGGTTGCATCTCCGCCTCCTCTGAGTTGCTTTCGGGCCCGCGCGGTAAGGGATCGCCAAGTTTGGAAATTTTGACCCGCGTAATGCGCTGCCCCACGACTTCGAGGATTTCGATCAACAGATGGCCGTGTTCTAAATTTTCGCCGGTCTGGGGTACGTGTTCAAGCGCGCTAAAAATAAAACCGCCGAGGGTTTCGTAACCCTCTTGTGGCAGTTCAACATGGAGCACGTCATTGAGGTCTTCAATGTCGATGCGCGCATCTGCGATGAGGATTTTGCCCTCTTCGCGCCACTCAAAAAGCGGTTCCTCATCGTCGTATTCATCTTGAATTTCGCCGACGATCTCTTCGATAATGTCTTCCATCGTAATCAGGCCAGATGTGCCGCCGTATTCCCCGACCACAATCGCCATGTGTACTTTTTCGCGCTTAAACTCCGCCATCAAAACATCGATCGTTTTGGTTTCGGGCACAAAATAAGGCGCGCGCATGATCTCTGGAATGGACCACGCCCGATTGGTCGCCAGATTGAGCAAAATATCTTTGACATACACCACGCCCTTGATGTTGTCGATGCGCCCTTCATAGATGGGGATGCGCGAATGCCACGATTGTTGAATCAATTCGAGAAGCTCTTTGGGCGTGGCGGTTATCTCGGAGGAAATCATGTCGATGCGCGGAATCATCACTTCCTTGACGGTTGTTTCGCCAAATCCAAAGATGCCCTCGATCATTTCTCTTTCTTCTGCTTCGATAGTGCCTTCTTCTGTTTCCGATTCGACGATGTTTCGCAATTCCTCTTCTTTCAATGCCCTGCTGTCATCTTCACTCAAGAACACTGTTTGCGCCTTTTGCAACAGGAGCGTGGGCAACACGAGAAGGCAGTACAGGGGCAAGAAACAGATCGGCAAAAAGGGCAACGGGCGGTCTGAGCCTTCTTCTCTGCGGTAGGGGGGAACAATGCTGCGGATGACCAGCGCGAGAAAGACGTAGAGCGCGACGGACCACACCGCGCCGAGATACTGCCAGAAACCCGCGGCAATCGGCGGTTGAAAAAAAAGAGACAACAGCGCGAGAGTCCCTGTGGATATGGCGATGGTTTGCCCGAGCAAAACCATTTGTGACACAAAATCGCGCGAGCGATAAAGCCACAGGTAAAGCCCTGCACGCGCAATTTTTTCTTCGTGCAATCGCTCGAGGGTTGTGCGCGAGATACCAATGGAGCCGAGCCCCGAGAAAGCCGCCGTCAGGACGAGGGCAAGGATGGTTGTGAAAACTGCTGGCCAAGGGTCATCCAAAAAAATCACACTCCTTTCGTGGGAAGCGAATCGATGAATCGACGAATCAGTGAATCGAAGCACGCAGTGGTTGGGGAGGGATTACTTGCTGCGCTGCGTTGTAGGCTGCGCCTGTGCGTCTATTCGTCCATTCGGGCGGGCCAGAGGCCACGCGGTTTGTTTCTCGTCTTTTGGGGCCGTAGAATGGCCCTCTTACTGCTCGCGTCTTGCGTCTTGTCTTTTCGTCCATGCTAACCCACCTACATCCGAGCCAAATATTTTTTTTCTTCGCTTCGCATTTGCGCGTAGCCCGCATCGGTATCGTGTTCAAACCCGAGCAAATGCAGGGCACCGTGCAATGTCAGATGGGTTATTTCGGCTTGAAGAGTGCGGTTGTGTGTTGCGGCTTGGTGGCGTGCGCGATCCACTGAAATGTATATTTCTCCGCAATAATGGGCTTCGGAATGCACCGCGTCTGAAAGTTCGAATGAAAGCACGTCGGTGGGTTTGTCAAGGTTGCGATAATTTTTATTGAGTTGTCGGATATGGGCATCACAGGTCAACACGCAAGACAGGGGAAGTTGCACGCCCTTGTCTGACAAAAGTTGGATCACAACCGCCTCTAAGTGCGGGATATCCAGATCGGAGACATCGACCAAAGTCGTAATTTCAAGTGTGCTCATTGGCTCGCGCTTTGGCGTTCTCGTTGTTGCATCTGCCAGGGGTAGGGCACGCGCTGGTGCTGCGAAGCCTGCAACATGGGCAAAAAGGCTTCTTGGATTTTGGTCAAATCGCGCAATGTCAGATCGCACTCGTCCAATTCCCCTGCATCGTAACGGCCCTTGACGATAGTTTGAACGAGTTTTTTAATTTCCCCTAGATCGCTGTTGGGCAAAGATCGCGTTGCAGATTCAACGGCGTCTGCGAGGTTAATAATACCCGCTTCTTTGGTCTGCGGCTTTGGGCCTGGATAGCGGAAGTCGGCATCGAGGACGCTTTGATCGTCCATTATTTGCGCTTGATGCTTAAACGAAGTCATTTCCGAAGTCCCGTGATGCTGCGGGATGAGATCGATGATCGCCATAGGCAACCCTTCTTCTCTTGCCAATTCGATGCCATCCTTGACGTGGGCCATGAGAATGAGGGCAGAGATGCGCGGTTGCAATTCATCGTGGGGATTTATCCCCTGCTGGTTTTCGATAAAATAGTGCGGGCGCCTCATTTTGCCGATATCGTGGTAATAACACCCCACGCGCACAAACAGGGGATCTGCGCCGATGGCTGCTGCCGCGGATTCCGAGATATTGGCCATGTTGATGCTGTGGCTAAACGTGCCGGGCGCACGAATGGCTAAATTGCGTAACAACGGGCGATTTAAGTCCGCCAATTCGAGCAAGGTAATGGATGTGACGATATTGAAAATGTTTTCAAACAAGGGCAGCAAGCCAATGGTCAGGATGAGAGAGGTGAAGGCAGATACGGCGCCCCAGAGCAAATGCCAACTGATTTCCGACAGAAACTCGGCGGTGCTGGCATAGGTGAAACGCAGGCCAACCGCAGAGCTAATGGTCAAGATATAAGCGGCGATGAGATACAGGCCGGGGCGGAAAAAATCCCTGCGATGCCGCACTTGGTGAACCGAAAACGCGCCGATAATCCCGGTGATGAGAAAAACGACCCCGTATTGGAGTTCGCCCAAAATGCTGGCGCAAAGGGTGGTAATTACAAGGGTGATCACCATGCCCACGACAGCGTCAAAAAGCACGGTTGCCAGCATTGCCGACAGCGCGACCGGAACGAGAAAAGGAGAGATGGCTTGGCTTTGGGCCGCGTAATCGGCTATGGCAGTGGGGAACAAAATGAGAATGCCAAAAAGGACGATGTTTTTAGACGGGCCATAAAGCGCGGGACGGTAAAATTTTAGAAACAAAAAAAATGTCGTCAGCACCAAGGCGCAAAGCACCAGCCCCGCGCCGCGTTGGATGAGATTGATGAATGGATCTTGTTGGCGGTGTTGATTGAGGTGTTCGGCTAGTGACCTGAGTTTGTCAATGTGTCCAGAGGTCACGCGGTCGTGTTTGTCAATAATGCGCTCGCCCCTGAGCACGGTGCCTTTGGTGTGTGGAACATTGCTGGTTGCTTCCTGTCTGCGCCTCTGTGTTTCGTCAATATCATAAGCAATATTGGGGGACAAATAGGCCAAGACCAGTTCGCTACCCGCTCTGAGTTCGGCGTCGCCGGCATCTGGCAAGTGTTGTTCAATGGTTTGTTGGAGGGCCAAAGTCACGCTTTCTATATCCGCGAGTTTTTCAAGGGTTATTCGCTGTTCGGCTTTGTTTTTGAGCAGGGTAAACTCGTCGTACCCCTCTTCGGCAATATTGCGTTTTTGATCGAGAATCCCGTTTTGGTACGTGCTTTGGAGCATGCTATCGACTGTGGCGATCAATTTGCGGCGGGCAGGTGACCGCCGGCGGGACGCGGGCAGGAGAAATTTCAGTGTGGATTCCGATAGGGGGCCAATCTCTGGATGCGAAAGATGCAGCGCGTTTGAGAGCGAATCCGTTAAGGGGCGGCCCCTGTGCTTTTCCGTGTCGCGCAAAAATGTTGACAGGGCCTTCTGCTTGTTCTGCTGCACGGCACTGTCGTAGCGCAAAACCGGCAAAATTTGGCGGCTGACTGCTTCAACTTCGCTTCCGTATTCCTCCGCGCTTTTATGCACGGGGAATGTCGTGGGCGCGATGACTTCATCCGGCGCAATCGCGCCTTCGCGGAACGCGCTGTATTCGCGCTGCTGTTGCGTGGGAAACAAGACGGTCAGCACACCCAAAAGGGCGAGCACCAATGCGATGCGGATGGCTTGTCTCCCGTGCTGTTTCCATTTGGTGGTCTGACGCTTGCGGTCGCGTCTCCGTTTTCTAAAGAACATCATGGCTTTGTCAAACCCTCTTTTGCATCCGGTCCTTGCAGATGTGCGTTTTGCTCATAAGCAGTTATGATCAGTTGCACCAATGCGTGTCGCACAACATCTCTTTCTGAAAAGTTGACAAATTTGATGGCTTCGATATGAGACAAAATGTGTTGGACGTGTACGAGGCCAGACTGAATGCCCTGCGGCAGATCGACTTGCGTTATATCCCCTGTAATCACGGCCTTGGCATTGTTGCCCAACCGGGTGAGAAACATTTTCATCTGATTGATGGTGGTATTTTGGGCTTCGTCGAGAATGACAAAAGCATTGTTCAGGGTGCGGCCCCGCATAAATGCGAGTGGCGCGATTTCAAGCGTGTGCATTTCCATCAGATGTTGCAGTTGCGTATCGGGTAACATATCGCGCAGTGCGTCGTAGAGCGGGCGCAAATAGGGATCGACTTTATCTTGAATATCGCCCGGAAGAAACCCCAGGGTTTCGCCAGCTTCTACGGCCGGGCGCGTCAAAATGATTCGGGAGATATGTTTGCGTTTGAGCGCGGCAACGGCTGCGGCGACTGCCAGGTACGTTTTGCCCGTGCCGGCCGGTCCAATGCCGAAAACAATATCGTGGTTTTCGATGGCAACAGAATAAGCAACCTGTGTTTGCGAGCGGGGCCGGATGAGGATCTTGGGCGTTGAAAGAATGGGCTTTGCGTATTCGCCAATTTCGGATTCGCTGTTTTCGAGCGGCGGCGCGAGCAAGTGCAAGGGGTCAAACTGATCGCCGCGCCGAAGGCATGAAATCATTTCCTCCAACAGCCCAGAGACATGCTGAACCTTGTGTTGGGGCCCTTGAACATTGAGGTGATCGCCCCGTGCAGTCAAATGCACGCCATAGCGGTCTTCAAGGGCGAGCAAATTCGCATCGTTGTGACCGTATAGGGACAGCAGATCAACGCCGCGCAAAGACAGTTTATGGGTGAGTTCTTTGGTTTTCACGTCGAAAAAAGAAAACTCTCGTTCCCAAACAGACTGCGGGAACGAGAGCTCACGTTTAGAGGTTGATAGATGAACCTTCCATGGAATTTATGAAAGATCCAACAATTCTGGGATCGAAAAGGTTGAGGTCAATTTTCTGGAATGTCGAGGACTTGGGCCGGGAAAATCAAGCTCGGGTCCAGAATCTGCAATTTGTTGGCCTGATAGATCCGATGCCATTTGGTGATATCGTCAAACACCTTGCCGGCAATAGACGAGAGATTTTCGCCGCGCATGACGAGGTGCTGATGAAGATCGACGCCAAAGGGAATAGTGAGAACCCATTTGGGATAAATCATATCGGGGTTTTTAATTTTCGCCCGGTTCTCAACATAGATGCGAGGCCAGAGATAGGCGTCGCCGTAAATGTCGTCTTTTTTGGCGATTTTCCAAAGGCTATCCCCTCTGAGGACCGAATATTGCCGAATGCGCTTGCGCGGCATGCGCGATTTAACTTGTTCGAGCAATTGATCTATGCTGGCCAATTTGGCCTGTGCATCTGGGAGATAAGATCGTTTATCTGCTTTGAGCTCGGTTACGCGGGTCTCGATTTGGTCAACTTCATCTACGACATCGAAAAGGGCGTCTTCTGAAAGCTCGCGCAAACCCATGAGGCGGCCTTCAATGCGACCGAGTTCTTGCATAAATTCATTGATACCCGCTTCGTCAGACTCGACAAACCCATAGACTTGCTGTTTGAGGTCGCTGATCTGCGTATCCAAACCCGAAATCTCGTCGGAGAGACCCTTGTTTGCCATTTGGCATTCGGTCAAAGACTGTTTGAGGTCTGCGTTCCGTTTCTCGTATTCGGTAAGTTTCAACTTGTATTCGTCGTAGGTCATTTCCATCTGGGCAATGCCCTGTTGGGGTAAAACGAGAAGGGCACATGCACAAAAGACGATCAACTTTCCGAAATGTTTCAAAACTGTCATCCTAACAACTCCTTTCCACACATCATACTAGTTCATGGCCTGTTTACACTGGCCCGGATGTTTTGCCATTCGGCCAGAACCTGTTTTTTTTCTGCCAATTGACGTTCCAACTCGGCCCGGTGTTGCTTGCAGGCTTCGAGGTCGGCT
Source organism: uncultured Latescibacterota bacterium (assembly GCA_958295785.1). GTDB lineage: Bacteria > Latescibacterota > UBA2968 > UBA2968 > UBA2968 > VXRD01. The sequence continues at coordinate 5,611,150 of OY282377.1, read as the reverse complement.
TCTGCGGCTTCTGCGGCTCTACGCGCTTGTTCGAGCATTTGGAGTTGCGCTCTCGACGCCATTGGCGTGCAACAGCCAGCCAACAACGCGAGCACCAAACCACAACCCGCCGCTTTTTTTGCTATTCCACGCATTTTCATAACCCGATAACCTCCTTGTGTCAATATTGGCGTAACTATGTTAAATTTTTAGGAGTTATCAAAAAATAATTTTTTTGATATGACAACTTGCAGAACTTACTACATAAAATACAGAAAGTCAAGAAAAAGTTTTGTGGATAAACGCTATCGAAATAACAGTCCGAAGCGATCACGACAAGCGCAAACCGAGCTCGCGGAGTTGAGCCGAATCCACTGCGGATGGCGCCCCGTCCATAAGAGACGCCGCGGTATTGGTTTTTGGAAATGGAATGACGTCGCGGATGAACGCTTTGCCCGCCATCAGGGCGATCAAGCGGTCGTATCCAAATGCGATGCCGCCATGGGGGGGCGCGCCATAGCGAAACGCGTCGAGCAAAAAGCCGAACTTTTCCCGGGATTCGCGTTCCGATATGCCCAACATGCGAAACACGCGCTCTTGGATTTCTCTTTGGTGGATACGGATGCTTCCGCCGGCGACTTCATTGCCATTGAGAACGAGATCATAGGCGCGTGCGCGAACGTCGCCAGGCGCGGTCTCGAGCATGGGGAGGTCTGCTTCCATCGGCGATGTGAAGGGATGGTGGCAGGCGACATAGCGTTTTTCCCCGTCGTCAAATTCGAGGAGCGGGAATTGCGTCACCCACAAGAAACTGAAATGGTCGGCCCTCATCAGGTCTTGTTGCCGCGCGAGTTCCAAGCGCAGGTTGCCCAGCGCGGTTGCGACAATGGCGGGTTGATCGGCGACGAATAAGAGCAGGTCGCCGATTTGCGCGTCGAGTGCCGATCTGAGCATCTGTTGGGCTTGGGCCGGGAAGAATTTGACGATAGACGATTCGAGGCCCTTGTCGGCCACTTTGATCCACGCGAGGCCGCGTGCGCCGTGTCTTGCCACGAACGCCGTGAGGTCATCGATCTGCTTGCGCGAGTAGTTTGCACATCCTTTGGCATTGATGCCGCGAACCTGCCCGCCGGACGCGAGCACGGATTTGAAGACCTGAAAATCCGAGGCGTGCGCCGCGTCTGAAATATCGACAATTTCCAGGCCAAAGCGCGTGTCTGGACGATCCGTGCCAAAGCGGTCCATGGCCTCGCGGTAGGTCATTCGCGGAATGGGAGCGGGAATGTCAACGCCGATGACGCGCGCGAACAGATGACGCGTAAGCCCTTCTGAGAAGTGCATCACATCGTCTTCGGTGACAAATGCCATTTCAATGTCAATTTGCGTAAACTCGGGCTGGCGGTCGCCGCGCAGATCTTCGTCGCGGAAACAGCGCACGATTTGAAAATAGCGATCATAGCCCGCGATCATGAGCAACTGTTTGTAGGTTTGAGGCGATTGGGGCAGGGCGTAAAAATGGCCTCTTTGAACGCGAGAGGGCACGAGATAATCTCTCGCGCCTTCGGGCGTGCTCTTCATGAGAAAGGGGGTTTCGATTTCGAGAAAGCCCTGTGCGGTCAAATATTGGCGCGTTTCCTGCGCGGCGCGATGTCTCAAAAGCAGGGCCTGCTGCATCTCGGGGCGGCGCAAATCCAAGTAGCGATAGCGCAGGCGCAGTTCTTCGTTGACGTCGATGTCGGGTTCAATGGCAAATGGCGGTGTGTCTGATTCGTTGAGAAGGCGCAGGTCTGAACATTCGATGTCAATGGCGCCGGTGGGCAATTTGGGATTTGCCATGCCTTCTGGGCGGGGTTCAACGCGGCCTTTAATGGCCAAGACGTATTCGTTGCGAATCCCCTCGGCAATGGCGTGTGTATCCGCTTTGAGGTCGGGGCGAAAGACCACTTGCGTGATGCCGTGGCGGTCGCGCAAATCCACGAAAATCACCCCCCCGTGGTCGCGTCTTTTGCCAACCCAACCCATCAGGCAAACTTCCTCGCCTACATTTTCAATACGCAATTCGCCGCAGTTGTGCGTGCGTTTCCAGTCGCCGAGCGACTCTGGCATGGCTGTCTCCTACGTTTTGGAAATTCCGTTTTTCAGGGCTGTTTTTATGGCGGATAGGTCGCTTTGCGAAAAAACCCGTTGTGCGCGATTTTCGAGGTCTTTGAGCACGATGGTCTTGGCAGCCGCCTCGTCTGGGCCGATCACCGCGGCAAAGGGGATATTTTGACGGTCCGCATGTCTGAATTGCCGGTCGAGCCGCTGGCCCGGTGTGAGATGCAGTTCTGTGGCAATGCCCCCGCGGCGCAGGCTTTCGGCAAAAGCAGACGATTGTGCGAGCAGGTCTTCCGAGAAGACCGTTACAAAGACGCACGCGCCGGGGGGTTCGATCTGGGGATAGGCGTCGATTTCCTTGAGCAATTCGGTGATCGCCATATCCCCGACAGCGAATCCCACACCCGGTATCTGGCGTTTGCCCCCCACTTGACGGGTGAGATTGTCGTACCGCCCGCCTCCAAACAGCGCGCGGCGCAACGAGGTTTTCGCCCATGCTTCAAAGACTGTGCGCGTGTAGTAGTCAAACCCGCGCACAATTTTGAGGTCGAGTTCGACGAAGGCGATCACGCCGCTTTTGTCGAGGTGTTCAAAAACGCGCGCAAGCCACGGGGAAAACCCCAGGTCTGCGGTGTGGAGCAGGTCGTAGAGGGCGTCAACTTGGCCTGCGCTCAGGCCCAAATCATCGGTCAGATAGGCGCGAAATTTTTCCTCGGGCATTTTGTCTATGCGGTCAATAGCCGCAAAAACCGGTCGAATGTCTGCGGGTGATAGGGCTAGCTTTTTGGCGATGAGACCCTCGAGCCCCTCCCGGTCATTGACGCGGATGGTCGCGTGTTCGGGGCCGAGACCGAGATGGTTGAACAGGGTGCAAGCAATGGCGATCATTTCGGCATCGGCCAGATGGCTGTCGCTGCCGAGCGCGTCGATGTTCCACTGAAAAAAAGAACGCCCCCGACCGCGCTGCGGACGCTCGTAGCGAAAGAACCGACCGTAGGATTGCCAGCGGATAGGGAAGGTGAGTTCGCCTTCTTTTTGCGCGACCATGCGCGCGAGCGTGGGCGTGAGTTCGGGGCGCATGACGAGTTGTTTGCCGTCGCGATCCGACAGGGTGAATGTCTGTTGCGCGACGATTTCCTCGCTGCTTTTGCCCAGGTATAGGGCGATGTATTCGAGAATTGAGCTTTCGTATTCTCGGTATCCAAACAGGTCTCCCACGCCGATAAATTTCTCGCAGAGCCACTTTTGGTAGGCCCAATCTTCGGGGTAAAAATCGCGGGTGCCTTTTACTTTGGGAATCAACTGTGTCATGGGCATCGATCCATAGTAGGCTGTTTTTTGCGAAAAGCAAAAGTAACGGCAAGGGGAAATATTGTCAAGATTTAAGAGGCAAAACGCGATTGTACCCCGCTCGCGTCTCTTCAATGGATCCCTTCACTTCTCACCCACTGTAAAGGCGTTTTCATAGTGCCGGATGACGGGGCGCGGTTGCGTCAGGTCAATGGCGATGACGTCAAATCGAGAGGCCGAGTCGGGGTGTTGTTGCAGGTAGGCGGTTGCAACCTTGATGATCTGCGCTTGCTTGGTCGGTGTCACCCACGACTCGGGCTGCCCAAACTGATCGGTGGTCGCGGTTTTGACCTCGACAAAAACCGCGGTGTTGTCGCGCTGTGCAATCAGGTCGATTTCACCGCCCACAGCGCGAAATCCGTGCGCGAGAATGCCATATCCCTTTTGCTTCAAAAATGTTTCTGCCAACTGCTCGCCTTTTGGGCCAGACCGCTGAAGCCGGGCGCGGCGCGTGCGAAAAAGCCGGCGCAGGGCATCGAGTTCGTCTGGCGAGATGTGTTTGCCCGCGCTGGCGATAGATTTTCCCATGGCTTGGAGTTGGTCGCAGTTGGTCGCGGTGCGAATCCCTTCGGCAAAAATTTCAAAATCCTCAGAGCGGTTTCGCGCCACTTCAAAAACGCCTTTGAAAGACTGCCGGTGGATCGGGCAGGGGCCGTGTTTTCGCAAGGCGGCGAGGTGATCCGCGCTGCCGTATCCCTTGTGCGATGCAAAGCCGTAATCGGGATATTGCGCGTGGTAGGCAACCATCAATCGGTCGCGCGTCACTTTGGCGATCACAGATGCGGCAGCTATGGAAAGCGAAGCCCTGTCCCCGCCGACTATCGCCTGTTCGGGAAATGGACTTTGCGGAACCGCATTGCCATCCACGAGCACGCGGTCGGGCGACATACCCAAGGCGGCGAGTGCTTTGCACATGGCGCGGTGCGTGGCGTTGCGGATATTGTACTCGTCTATCTCTTCTGGAGACGCTTCGCCCACGCCAATGGCGAGGGCCACTTCGCGGATGGTTTTGAAAAGGGCTTCTCTGCGCTTTTCGGACAGGGCCTTGGAGTCGTTCAATCCGAGAATGAGCGTATCGGGCGGCAAAACAACCGCTGCCGCGACCACGGGACCCGCAAGCGGCCCGCGCCCGGCTTCATCCACGCCCGCGATGCGTTCAATGCCCCGTTCTTTGAGTTTTTTTTCCCACGCGAGCATGCGCTCGAGGCGCGCATGCTCGCCGGCTCGCGCTTTTCTCTTTTTTCGCACCCCTGCCGCGAGTGCCCGAACCCCAATGCGCGCATCCCGTTCAAGCGCGTGGAGGCACCTTTCGTCCAGTGAATCGACAGATTTGATGTACGCGCGAATTTGTGCGAAGGTCATCGCCGAGAAATTTTTCATGATCGCGACACGCAATGAGAGGGTCTCAAGTGCCCAAAAGTTGTCTTGATATGTTTGACAATCCGTGCTTAAATGTTATTTTTTACTGCTCCAAAAAGCATCGAGATCCGAAAATCTGCAACTTATTTTTCGCTCACAGATGAACGAGGGCAATATGGCAGACGAAGGCAATATGGAAAAATTACGCAAACTGGCGCATTTTGTCACGCCATACAAATCGCGCCTGATCTTGCTGTTGTGCCTCACCGCGACAATGACAACCCTGGGCATGATGCCCCCGCTGGTGATGAAGTACGTCATCGACGACGTCATTGTCGACGGCAACTGGCGCGTGCTGGAAGTGCTCTTGGTTATCTCGATCTGCCTGCCCATCGCGTCTGCTGCGATGCGAATTGCCATTTCATTTACCAACGCCTATGTGGGCTGGGGGTTGACGACGCAGATGCGGAAGTTCATCTACGAGCACATGTTGAAATTGCCCATGCGATTTTACGACGAAATGGGCACGGGCAAAATCATGTCGCGCGTGATGGGCGATGTGGCGAGTGTTCGCGGCATGGTCACATCGCGCATGCTGGGCATTATTATCGACTTTGTGTCGTTCTGGGTCGCGCTTGCCTTTTGTATGGGTCTGAATTGGAAAATGGGTTGTTTGCTGCTCGTGTTGTTGCCCCTGTATTTTCTCAATTATTACGGGTGGCGCACGCCCATCAGAGAGTCAATAAGCCTTTGGCGCAGAAAAATGGATCGGGTCTCCGTGGGGTTGCAAGAGCGGTTGACCGGGGTGCAACTGGTAAAATCTTATGGGCGAGAGCGCAGAGAAAACCGCGCATTTGCAGAAGATACACACAGCAGTTTGGACGCCGCGATGCAATCTGCCTCGCACCGCGCGGGCTATTACGCGGGCACATGGGGGGTATCTGGCTTTCGCAACACGGTGATCTTTTGCCTGGGCTGTTATTACGTGATCGAAGGCGAAATGACTTATGGCGCTGTGATGGCGTTTTTTTCGTATTCGAGCCGCATGTTTCAGCCCATCCTCAACCTCACGCAAATTGCCATGCGCCTCCAAGCCGTGATGGTATCCGTGGACCGCATTTTGGAAATTTTGGATTTTCCCATCGAGATCAAAGACCGTGAAGACGCCGTTGAATTGCCGCCCATCAAAGGGCACGTCGCGTTTGAAAACGTGCATTTTGAATACAAAAAAGGAGAGCCTGTCCTCAAGGGGATCGACTTGGAAGTTCAGCCTGGGCAGATGGTCGCGCTCGTCGGGCACACCGGATGCGGCAAAACCACGATGACGAGTTTGTTGATGCGCTTTTTCGACGTGAACAAAGGGCGCATTTCAATTGATGGCTACGATGTGCGAGACGTGAAGTTGCGAACCTTGCGAACGCAGATCGGACAGGTGTTGCAAGATTCGGTGATGTTTAATGGAACGATTCGGGAAAATCTGCTGTACGGGCGCCCCGATGCCACAGATGCCGAATTGATCGCCGCGGCGCGCATTGCCGAGATTCACGAATTTATTATGCAAACGCCCGAAGGCTACGACTCGATGTTGGGCAATGATGGCATCAAGCTGTCGGTGGGGGAAAAACAACGCTTGGCCATCGCCCGGGCCGTGCTGACCGATCCGGCAATTATGATCTTGGACGAAGCGACCTCGTCGCTCGATTCCCTGTCTGAAGCCCTGATACAAAAGGCGATGGGCAATATCTTAAAGGAGCGCACATCTTTTGCCATCGCCCATCGGCTATCGACCATCGTCAATGCCGATATTATCGTGGTGATGGATCACGGCGAAATTATCGAAACCGGGACGCATCGAGAATTGTTGCAGATCCCCAACGGCAAGTATCGCCAACTCTACGAACAGCAGGCCGCAGGTTCTATTGAAGAGGCTGTGGAGGCAATGGCGGGTTGAGCTATGGAAAGTTTGAAGCGATTTGTCCTTTTGTACATCAAGCCGTACTGGGTGCGGATGGCGATGGTCATCGCGATGGCAACCATCACGTCGTCCTATATGTTTTTGCTCGGCTTCATTTCCAAAATAACGGTTGACGAAGTCCTGCAACTCAAGCCCTCGGGCGAAATCGTCTCAGACGCGCACAGGCAGTCGTTGATTCAGGCGGACAGGCGACCACGGCGCGACCCGCATGCCGCGATTCCGGGGCTGGGCAAAGAGGTGACAAGGCCGAAGACGCGCACGGAAAAGCTCGAGTGGTTGGGGTGGATTTTCATTCTCTATCTGGTCGTCAGGTCGTGCTTTGCCACGATCAACTGGTTTTACACGTACAGCATCGCCTATGTGGGGCAGCGCATTGTCTTTCGCATTCGCCTGGATTTGCACGAGAAGGTGCAAAAATTGCAAATGACGTTTTTTGACCGGCAACAGACCGGGAAAATCATGGCGCGGATTTTGGACGATGTGGGGCTGTTGCAAAGCGAAATCACCACGACCTTTGTCGAAACCACGCGCCACGTCGCACGTATTTTGATGGGCACTGTAATTCTGCTCACGATCGACGTCAAACTCGCGCTGCTCGCCTTTGTCGTACTGCCGGCTTATGTCGTCACCTACAAGCTGTTCCAGCGTCCCATTGCAAATGTCTTTACCCGTTTCCGAGAAGATTACGCCGAGGCCTCCGGCTTTTTGGAAGAGCGCGCAAAAGGGATTCGCCTCATCTTGTCTTATGCGCGCGAACGCCGAGAATTTCGGGATTTTTTCAGGCGACTGATCGCGCTGTATCGCCTGGGCGTCAAACAGTCGGTTTTGAGTTCCGCGCTCGGGGCGACCTGTTCGGTTGTGGGCGGCGTTGCGATGGGACTGATCTTCTACTTCGGCGCGTTGCAGGTCCGCAACGGGATGATGACGGTTGGGGATCTGATCTATTTCAACATGTCGATGGGCAATCTCTTTATGCCCTTGGTCGCTTTGGCCAATGTCAATGCCGTGTTGCAACAGATGTTGGTGGTGATCAGCCGCGTGTTTGAGGTGCTGGATGAAGAGGTGGTTATTCGGGACAAGCCAGATGCGAAAAATCTCGACAACGTGCGCGGGCGCGTGGCGTTTCGCAACGTGTCTTTTCGCTACACCGAGACGGGCGATTACGCTGTTCGAGATCTCAATTTTGTCGTCCGTCCGGGCACTTCGGTGGCCGTGGTCGGGCCTTCGGGCGCGGGAAAGAGCACACTGGTCAGCTTGTTGATGCGCCTGTACGAACCTTCAGAAGGCAAAATTATTTTGGACGATTACGACATCCAAGACCTCAAAATTTCCTCCTTGCGAAATCACCTCAGCATGGTGCCGCAAGAACCCGTGTTGTTTTCGGGCACGATAGCCGAGAATATCCGCTACGGCCAGCCCGATACCACGCCCGAACAAGTGATGGACGCAGCCAAAGCCGCAGAGTTGCACGATTTTATTATGACATTGCCAGAAAAATACGAGGCCCGCGTGGAGGAGCGCGGATCCAACCTGTCGGGCGGGCAAAAACAGCGCCTCGCCTTTGCAATGGCCGTTGTCACCGATCCCAGTATTTTGATTCTGGACGACACGACCTCGGCACTCGACGCCAAAACAGAAGCCAAAATTCAACAGACGCTCGATAGCTTGATGGAGGGCCGTTCGACATTTGTGATCACCCACCGGATTTCTACGGCCATGCGCGCGGATCGCATTTTGGTCTTGGACAACGGGCGCATGGCGGGCTGGGGCGTCCACGACGACTTGCTGTCCGAATCCGAAGTGTACCGCTTGCTCTACGAACAGCAACAAAAACAAAAAGAAGAAGTGGCGGATTCCTATATCGAAGGGATTATGGCGATGGCGGGGCAAAGGTAAGAGATAATACCAATTTGATTTTCTATTGCCCTGATGTGATGCGATATATTGCCAGCAAATGATTCCCTTGACCTTACGCAGTCATTCAGAAAAGCCATTGCAACCAGGCCATCACAAAAGACCATCAGATAAAGCCATCACGCACAGCGCGCAAGGCCGTCTCGCAACCCACCTCCCTCTTGCAACCCACCTTGCAGGCCAACGCATGTCGTCCTGTTACAAAAGCGCTTTGCGCTGTGCAAGCCCCTCGGCGCATGAGAGCGGCATTTTTTGCCTACTTTTTTTGCTGTTGAAAAAAAGTAGGTCGCCGCACGCCGTAGGCACAGGCGTAGCCAACGCATCGAAGGCAACCCACGCGGAGGCAAAGCCAAACGCTTGAGACGAGCAACGCATGATCTCTACGGAACGTCTGTTCCTCATTCCTCCCTGATGGGAGGCAGGATACGAAAAAATAAAAATCAAATTGGTATAAGACGGGAGACGTAAGAAACAATCGCAATCGCAGGGGCGGCGCCCCAGTGCCCGCCCGAAGAGGCTGACCGCCAAACGCTGACCGCTAAATCACACTTCTCCAAAAAAAAGAGGACGCGGATTAAACCCGCGTCCTCTTTGTCCTTCGCACGCTCCACACCACCTGCGATACCCCATCCGCGTCATCCGCCTAATCCGCACGCTCACACCTTCCCCTGCTCCAACAATTTGAGAAAGGTCTCGTCTTCGCCCAGGTAGCGTTTGTTGCACAAATCGCAATCGAGGCAAGAGCGTTCATAGCAATTTTTGTGAATGCGAACGGGATATTGTTTTTGGAACGCTTCGTTGCATTTGTCGGAACAAAAAACAAAGCGCTCTTGCATGGTGCCAAAGGCCGCATAGACAATGACATTTTCCTCTTTTGACTCTGCGAGCGTTTTTTCGCACCAACTACAGATCCCGGCTTCCTCTCGTGCCCGCGATTCGCGTTTGCGCTGAATCTCTTCGTCGGTCCAGGTAAATTCAATGTATTCGACATTTTCTTTGGACACTTTGGCGCGCACAACGCCATCTGTGATGCCGAGCACAAAATCGCCCTTGGTTTCAAACGTGGTGCCGCATTCAATGGTGCGGCCACTTTGCAAGTGAATGTGCGACTTGCCCTCTTCGGGCGAAATAAATGAAAACCACCCGCAACTGGAACACACTGTCGTAAAGAGAAATTGCCGCAGGGTTTTGTGCCCGCAGGCAGGACAATGGCCTTCTTCCATGAGCTTGATGTCGCGCAGGGAGGCTTTGGCGGCTTCGCGCACGGTTTCCGTCACTTCAACGAGAGTTGCGTCCAAGTCAAATTGGTTTTTCTGTGTGAGGAGATCCATGGCTTCCTGAACGTGCTCGTCTTGCCCTTCAATGTAAATTTGCCTTTCCTTGCTCGCGCCTTTCTCTGAATTATCGGCGTGTTTCTTGAAAAAACGTTTCAGCATCTGTGGCCTCTCATAAAAAAGGTAAAATGATAATCTGCTTTCTATAAGTGTAGAGCATAATGGGAATTATGTCAATATAGCAAATGCGTCAGCGGTCAGTTCGTCCATCCGCTCCGCCATGTGCGTTACCCCGGCCCATTCCGCAGCCTATCGCCTTGCATCCGCGATTCACCAGGGGTTGCATTTCGCCTTCCACCTCTCGCGTCTCACCTCAACAGGCGTGCAATATCCCGGGCAAAATAGGTGAGAATCAGGTCGGCACCTGCGCGTTTGATGCTCAACAGAATCTCGTCTCGCACCCTGTCTTCGTCGAGCCAGCCATTGCCCGCCGCTGCTTTGACCATTGCAAATTCGCCACTGACATTGTACGCGGCAACCGGCACGCCAAATTCTGCCTTGACCCGGTAGATGATATCGAGATAGGACAACGCGGGTTTGACCATCGCGATGTCCGCGCCTTCTTCGATGTCCAACGCCACTTCGCGCATGGCTTCATCGCTATTTGCCGGATCCATTTGATAGGATCGGCGGTCGCCAAATTGGGGCGCGGATTCCGCCGCCTCTCGAAATGGCCCGTAAAAGCCCGAGCAGTATTTGGCCGCGTAAGCCATGATGGGAATGTGGTCAAATCCCTCCACGTCAAGCGCGGCGCGAATGGCGGCCACTCGGCCATCCATCATGTCGGATGGCGCGACCATATCTGCGCCTGCGCGCACATGCGAGAGGGATTCTTTGACGAGATAGGCGACGGTTTCGTCGTTGTGTACATCGTCGTCAACGATGATGCCGCAATGCCCGTGGTCCGTGTATTCGCAGAGGCACACATCCGTGATTACGTAGAGATCAGATACCCGTTCCTTGATCGCGGATACGGCGCGCTGAATCACACCACCGTCGCAATAAGCCTCGCTGCCCATCGCGTCTTTGTGGTCCGGAATGCCAAAGAGAATCACTGCGGGAATGCCCAGATCGGCGATTTCCTTGCACGCCTCAACCGCGACGTCTATGGACATCTGATGGTTGCCCGGCATAGATCCAATTTCTTTTTGAACGCCTTTGCCCGGGCACACAAACAGGGGCATGATGAGATCGTCAACGCGCAAGTGATTTTCGCGCACCATCCGCCGCGTGGTTTCACTGCGGCGCATCCGTCGCATGCGTGTGATGGGAAAAGCCATGGTAGTGGTCAAGGGTCAAGGGTCAAGGGTCAAGGGACATGCCCGTGGAGGCTTCTTGCCAATATACCCGATTTCGCGTTGGCGTCAACATTCTCGTTATTCAAACAGTGCTTTGACAAAGCTCTCGGCGTCAAAGTCGTCCAAATCCTCCGCGCTTTCTCCCATGCCGACAAAGCGCACGGGCAAGTCGAGTTCGTCGGCGATGGCGATGACCACGCCGCCCTTGGCCGTGCCGTCGAGTTTTGCCAGTACGAGCCCCGTGACTTCGACCGCGCTGTGAAATTGTTTGGCTTGAATAACGGCATTTTGGCCGGTGGTTGCGTCGAGTACGAGCAGGGTCTCGTGGGGCGCGCCGGGCATGGCTTTGTCTATGACGCGGCGGATTTTTTTGACTTCTTCCATGAGATTGACTTTGGTGTGCAGGCGGCCTGCTGTGTCGATGAGCACGATGTCGATATCGCGTACACGCGCTGCTCGGATCGCGTCGAATGCCACGGATGCTGCGTCTGCGCCCGGCTGGTGGCGCACCATGTCCGCCCCGGTGCGCTCGGCCCAAATGCCGAGTTGATCTATGGCGGCGGCGCGAAAGGTGTCTCCCGCGGCAAAGAGCACCTTTTTGCCCTCGCGCCTGAACTTGTGGGCCATTTTGCCAATGGTGGTGGTCTTGCCAGTGCCATTGACGCCTACGACGAGGATGACGTGGGGTTTTGTTGTGATGGCAATGGGGGCCGCGTCGTCTGCGGGCATGAGGATTTTTCGGATTTCTTCTTCGAGAAATTCTTGAACTGCGGTTTCCGCGTCTTCGACCGGTTCGCCCGATGCCACGCGCGCGCGCAAGTGGTCGATGATCCGCAGAGTCGGGCAGACGCCGACATCGGCTTGGATGAGGATTTCTTCGATTTCTTCAAGGGTTTCTTCGTCGAGTTCTGGACGCCGCCGAATGACAGCGCGGATTTTTTGTACCATGCCCTCGCGGGTCTTGGTCAATCCCTTTCTAAATTTGTCGATCAATTTGCCGAGCATGCAAACTCCTTCAAAGCGTGCGAACAGGCGTTGCGAGAAAGGAAGATACACAAAACCGGTTTTTTAGCCAAAAAAAGACGGGGTGCGTTCTGACTTGACACGCACGAGGGATTTCCTCATGCATGATCGCGCAAGCCGATACATTTTATCATTATGAGAAAGGACACAGCACACGACAAAATACACTTCTACGGAACGGGGTACAACTGGCCGCCTCTCAGGCTAGTTCATTGGCGAATCTGCGAATCAGCAAAACGAAATACGTAGTGGATGGGTGGATGGGTGGGATTTCGTCTATTACTCGCTACGCTACGTTGTAGGCTACGCCTGTGCTTCCATTCGCGCTTTTGTCGGGTATTCTGGAGATAGGCTTTAGAAGGTTGAAAGCCAAGGCTGCGTGGCGGATACAAACGCTTATTTACAATGAAAACAAACAGGAGTGTAGAGGATCATGGCAACCGTAAATATGCCCAACCCGCTTGTTCCGAACGAAATATATCACGGGGATTCACGGCAACTGATAAGGTGGATCGAACGGGAATCCATTGCCCTAAGCGTATGGTCGCCGCCCTATTATGTCGGCAAGGAATACGAGAAAAATTTGTCTTTTGAAGATTGGAAAAATCTTTTGCGAGAGGTGATTAAACGACATTTCCCCATCCTAAAACCCGGTGGGTTTCTGGTGATCAATATTGCGGATATACTGTGTTTCAAGGATGAGAAAATGCCAAAAATTATGGCGGAAAACATTTCTCGGAGAAAAATCGATCTGACAAAAGAAGACATTCTGAAAGTTGTAAAACAGCATCCGGATTGGAACAGGTACAAACTTGCAACACACTTTGGATGCAGCGAGCAAACCATTGATCGGCGGCTCAACGGCAACAATGTCAGAGGTGGAAAATACCAGCCTCAAACACGGGTTTATCTCGTTGGCGGGCTAATCGAGCGTGCCGCTACAGATGCGGGTTTTTATTTGTACGATCGGCGTATCTGGGTAAAAGACGCCGCATGGGAAAACTCGAGATGGCATACCATATCCTACCGTTCTGTCGATGAGTCAGAATACGTTTATGCTTTTTGGAAACCGGGGATCACAAAAGTAGATAGATCGAGGCTTACAAAACGAGAATGGGTCAATTGGGGTTCCAGAGGCGTGTGGGAAATTCCCTCGGTGCGAAGCAATTCAAATCACGATTCCAAGTTTCCCATTGAACTGCCTCGGCGCGTCATTAAGCTATTTACCGAGCCCGATGAAATTGTACTCGATTGTTTTATGGGAAGCGGCACGACTGCGTTGGCAGCATTGCGCGAAGGCCGGAGATATATTGGGATTGACAAGGAAAAGAGGTCGGTAGAGATCGCGACAAAAGCGGTTCAATCGTGTCGTAAATACGAGAAAGAGCCAGAGGGGAAATCCATTTTTTATTCAACTTAACCTCATGGGATGCTACATCCCAAAGTGATGGATCAAATACTTAAACCCGCAATCGCACTAAAATTGCGGGTTCTTTTTTTAACGCAGACTGAAAGATAAAGTGCTGATGGGACTGAAAATCAGCTACCGGCGTTTGGCTTTCAGCTTTCAGCCATTCGCCCAAAGCGTTGGTTTGCTGACTACTGACCGCTGTCTATCAGTGTTCCTCTGTGGTTGCTTTTCGCTTTTGATAGGATTCTATTTTTCCCTTTCGGATGGTGAGCAGATACATCCATCCATTTTCCCGATTGCCTTTGCCAAAGGAGATTTTGCCCGTTGCACCGGGAATGTCTGTCAGGGTTTCAAGGCGGTCGCGCAGGCGGTCTCGGCTGCTACCGCCCGCGTTGATGCCGTGCAGAATTGCCAGCATGGCATCGTGCCCGAGGGCCGCGACGAAATTTTGTTCTTTGCCAAAGCGCGAGCGGTACGCGTTGACGAAATTTTGCACGGATTCGAGATGGCTTTGTTCGTAATACTTGGCGACAAAAACCGCGCCCTCCACGTAATTGCCGCCGTCGCGTGCCACTTCGGCGTGGTTCCAACCATCGCTGCCGAGCACTTGGGAGGGAATCAGGGCCGAGTGAAATTGCGGGGCAATGAGCAAGATATCCGCATCGTCGCCCGCGATGAGGATGCCGTCCAAAGTTTCGACCACTTCGGCTTGGGCCGTATCCGGGTCAACTTCGACATGGGGAGGCGGTGCGATGTACAAGTCGCCGAGGATCAAAGCGTCAATTTCCGAAGCGAGTTCGTCAACTGCCCGGAGTGCCAGACCCGCGCTGCGGATGCGTTCAAATTGGCGGCGATAGTCCGTCGTCCCCGGTTCATACCATTCTTGAATGAGGACTTCGGCGCCGAGGTCTTCGGCTTTGACCGTAAATTCGCGGGCGATGCGCCTGCCATAAGCGTCTCGAGACGCGAGGGTAACCAATGTTCGCAACCCCTGTTTGCGTACGGCGTGTTCTGCAATGCGGCGGCCCTGCGCGCCCGGCGTGGCATTGACTTGAAAAATGTACGGGCTGAGCGAGGCAATGCCGTCGTCTGAAGCCGTTGGCGCCACCAAGGGCACATGTTGCGCGCCGAGCAGGGCCGCGATGGGCGTGGTTTCCGCGCTGGTGAGCGCGCCGATAATGGCGATTACGCCGCGCTCTTCAACGAGGTGCTGCGCGGCGCGCACTGCGCGGATGGGATCGCCTTCGGAGTCTTCAAACACCAATCCGACCGGTTCTGCGAGAGGGTTGTGGTCCCGGGCGAGCAAAATGCCGTTGCGTAGGGCTTCGCCGTGTGGGGTGTTCAACGGGGCGATCACGCCAATTTTATAGCGCGCATTTTGAGGTTCAGTGGGTTGTATGGGACGAGCGAGAGGCCGGGGGGGTTCGGGCGTCAAAATTTGGCGGGCGAGCGCGGTCAATTGCCCGTTTGGATGGTGGTCGAGAAAGGCAGAGAAGTGTTTGGCACCCTCGTTGCGATTCCCGAGTTTGATATGCCAACGCGCTTTGCCAAATGCAATGGATTCGTCGATGAGGGCGCGATCAAATTCGGTTTTCAATTTTTCGACCTCGCCCTCGGTCAGTTTTTGGCTGCCCGACAATTGGCCCAAGCGGTCGGCTGCCCGCGCTTTGGTGCGTATATCGGCGCGGCGGGTGAGCACGCGCGCGTATTGCATGGCCGCGCTGTAAATCCGATGCTGATGAAAATAGCAGTCCCCGATAATCAGATCGGTTTCAGGCACATATCGGCTGCGCGGGTGGTGGCGTTGCAGCGCGATTGCCGCGTCAATGGCCAGGGCGTAGTCTTTCAATTTGTAGTGCGATTTTGCCAGCATCAATCGCGCAGCAGAAGTGCGCTGGTTGGAGGGGTGTTGTTCGATCAGGTCTGCAAACCCCTGTCTGGCATCTGCGATTTTGTTTTGGCGATACTGATCGCGTGCGTGCTGAAACAGGGTTTCCGCTTCTCGGCTGAAGGTTGTAGCGGTTGCCTGTGTTGTAGCGCAGAGAAAAATCAGGAGTATGGATAATTTTTTTTTCATCAAACCAAGCTGATAAAATCTTCGGGACGCACTTGTTGAAGTCTTTGCCGAAGGCGTTCGGGAGAGGTGCCTTTGGACAGTTCGACATTTTTCGTTGCGACCTTATTGGCGATGTAGATGGGCGCGTCGAATTTGAGTGCCAGCGAGATCGCATCGCTCGGGCGAGCGTCGAGTTCCAAAGGGGCTTCGGGCGATGCGAGAGACAACCGCGCGTGATAGATGTGATCGACAAGATCTGTGATGAGCACCTGGCGAACGCTGGCGTGTAGGTTGCGGACGACCGTTTGGATCAAATCGTGTGCAAATGGACGCGGCGGTTTGAAATCATCGCCCGCCAACTGAAGGGCGAGTGCGAACATGTCGCCCATTTGAATCCAGATTGGCACGCGGCGATCCCCGTCTTTTTCTTTTAGCATCACGACTGGCTCTTCGAATTGCCGGTCGATAAATATGCCTTCGATCTGCGCTTCAAACGCCATGGGCATGTCCTCCATCTCTCGCTCCGCTGCGGCGGTCAGTGGTCAGTAGTTAGAGGAGAGGGATGAGTGGTCAATCTCTGTCTGAATCAGGATAAACTTCTGTCGAAGTTGTACACCGTTATTATTGAGAAATGCGATGGACCATAGGCGTTGTTTTGAGACGGGTCCTCTGTTGTTGCATTTCACGCGCAGCTACAAATCCGCGGTTCGGGGTTTGGGCTGTCCCTTGCGCCCGTGCAAATACGCATTGTTTTGCGCGGGCCATCGCATGAGATACTGCTTGTCGCGCTGGCGTTTGTAGCCGGCATTGTAGTAATTGCTCGTCGCCATCCACGCCAGCAAATCCGCGAGCATCTCACTTTTTACAGCGGCGCATTCGGGCTTGTCCCAAATATTCCACAATTCGCCTGGATCTGCGTGCAAGTCGTACAACTCGCCTTCTGCTTGCCCGATATAATACACCATCTTGTGCGTTTTTGAGCGCGTCATGATCTGGTAGTTGTCCTCGCAGAAAACGCATTTGCGCGGCGCGGGGGTTTCGCCATTCAAATACGGCATCAGGGAGCGGCCTTCCAAATAGGTCGGAACCGGGATGCCCGCCGCATTGAGAATCGTCGGCCCCAAATCCATGAGGGAGACCAGATCGCGCGTTTCGCTGGGCTGATGCACGGACTGGGGCGTGCGAATCATCAGGGGAATATGCACAATGGGATCGTACATCAACCACTTGTATGCCAACCCGTGATCGCCGAGCAATTCGCCGTGATCCGAACAAAAGATCAACAGGCTGTTCGACAGATAGCCCCGTTCTTGCAGGGCATCCAAAATTTCGCCGAGTTTTTCATCGACCGTCGAGATATTGCCGTAGTAATGGCGTTTCATCTCGGCGAGTTCATCCGCCGTGCGCCCGCGCAGGTCAATTTGCGATTCGTGATCGGTGGTCGCGTGCATGTCGAGATGCGCCAAGTGTTGGGGCGGCTTTTCCGCCAACTCGCCTTCTCGCTTGACAGATGGCGGCATCGCTTTGTTGCGATACAGGTCCAAATGCCGCGGCAGGGGATCCCATGGCTCGTGAGGGCCCGTAAATCCGATTTGGAGGAACAGCGGCTTGTCGCCCCGATGGTTGCGAATCCAGTTCAGCGCGGAATTGCCGATGAACACATCGCTGTGAAACCGTTCCTCCTCGCGCCACACCACGCCTTGGCATTTGTCGAGCCATTCGGGGTCTGTTTTGTTGCGGTCATTGGGCCGCCTTATGCCGTGAAAGGTCATGTACCTGCCCCAATCGTCGTCTGCCCCGCCATTGTCCAGGGCCTTGTTGGTGGGGTTCTCCACAATGACGCGCTCGTGAAACCCCGCGGGCACATCGCGCGGAGTCAGGTGCATTTTGCCGATATTGACGCAATAATAGCCCGCGTCCGCCAAGTCTTGCACCCAATTGCGGTGATTCGCCCAGTGATCAAAACTGTAAACGCCTGTGGTATGCGGGTACATGCCGGTAAAAATGGCCGCACGCGATGCCACGCACGTCGCGCCGGGGGAATACGCCTGGCGAAACGAGACGCTTTCGCGTGCGAGCCGATCCAGCGTTGGCGTCACCATGTGGTCGTACCCCCAAGCGCGGATGGTATCGAACCGCTGTTGGTCGGTGATGACAAAAATAATGTGGGGTTTGTTTTCAAACATCGGGTCTCCTTATGTTCCCAATGCGAAATGCGCGCCCGACAACACCTGGGACGAAGCCACGCGGTCGAGAATGCGGAGACGCAGGCGATCTTCGACATCGACCATTTCGGGCAACCCCGCGAGATTGTTCACCTCGCGCGGATCATCTTGCACGTTGAACAGCAAATAGGGCTGTGCTTGGCGGTTCAGCGCGATTTTCCATTCGCGGTTCAGCAACATGATTTCGCCCCCGTATTCCGAGATGGCTTCCGCGCGGTGTTCGCGCGTTGGATCGTTGAGAACGGGACATGCGGATTTGGCGAATTGCCTGTAATCCAATTCGCCACCCGCGAGTTCGACCAGCGTGGGGCCAACGTCAAACCACTCAATCGGGCTGTCGCATACAGAGCCGACCACATCGCTTTGCGCCGTATCGGGCGTGCGAATCAGCAGGGGCACGCGCACCGCGCCGTTTAGAAAATTGCTCTTGTAAATAAAGCCGTAATCGCCATTCATCTCGCCGTGATCCGACATCAAAACAACGACGGTATTGTCCATCTCGCCGCGCTGTTCAATCGCGTCGAAAATTTCGCCGATCTGATCGTCGATCAGCGCGACATTGCCCGCGTAATTGGCGCGCAACAATTTCTCTTCGCCCGGTTCAAACGGCACTCGTCGCTTGGCGTCTAACAACCCCCGTGCCCGGTCGCGGTCATCGTTTGGCGCGGCGACGGGATCGGGCATGTCTTCGGGGCGATACCGGCTGTGATGGGGTTCTGGCGTATCCCACGGCTCGTGGGGGCCGCCAAAACTCACCCAGCAAAACCAGGGCTGATCCCGGTCATATCCCGCCAAATATTGCTTCGCCTGCTGCCCCACGTACACATCGGCATAATCTTCAAGGGGCAATACCGACGGGCGCGCAACCCAGGGCTTGTTGCCAAAGCGTTCGTCAAAATCTGCTTTGTACGCTTGCCACAATCCCTTTTCTTTCCACATCGCCGTCATGTGTGACAGGCATCGCGCGCTCGCCCTCGGCCCGCCGATTTCATCGATGTCGTCAAGCCCATAAGCGCGCATCAGGTGTTCGCGGTCTCGCAAGTCGCCCCCGTGCGGGTGGAGGTGCGTTTTGCCAAACAGGCTCGTGCGGTACCCGGCTCGGCGCACGGCCTGCATCCACGTTGGGCAATCGGGCGACAGCGTGTGATTCTGATTGTCCCACACGCCCGTGTTGTGCGGATAATGCCCGGTGGCCAGGCTCAGGCGCGTTGGAATGCACACCGGCGAATTGGTCACGCAATTTGAAAACCGCACACCCTCTGCGGCAATGCGGTCCATGTGGGGCGTTTCCAACCAGTCGCTCACGCAACTCAGCGCGTCCCATCGCTGCTGATCGGTGACAATCATCAAAATATTGGGTTTGCCCATGACAGTGTCCTTTCAAAAAGTGTCTTGCTAAAATTTCACCGCGCCCAATATAAACGCCCCAAGTGAAATTGGCAACTGTTGTGGAAATAGATGGTAAGCAGTTTGAACTGGGGTAATGCCACGCAGAACGCGAAGGGGAAGCATCCGTCATCCAGCGCGAGTCGGCGTGATGGCAGGACGAAACCACCACATCCTAAACATCCTTCGAGGCATCTTGGTCGGCCTCCAAGAGCAAAATAATCCGATCCAAACGCTTCAAAAACCCGTAGAGAAAGGCGAAAATTGTGGACCACAAACCCACCACAAAAATGCCGCCTGTAATCACCATCAAAATCAAATCATAGCGCGTTAGCTCTGGCATAGTCTCCTCCGCATGCGTACCCGCTTGCTATTTCGGTTAGATTGCCTTATGTTCTCCACCCATATTGGGGCACAACATAAATACAAAAGCAGTCGAAAACAAAATGGATTCAAAGGACTCGATCATGCGCCCATGCTTATGGATCGCGCTCGTTGCATTGTTGGGCGGTTGCAGCGACACCGCGACACCGCCGCCTCTGACATCGCCCGGCACCGCGGCGCGATATGCGCGGTTGGAACCCGTGCAATTTCAAACGACGGATGGCTTCTCGTTGTTTGGCACGCTCTTTTCCGCTTCGCACCAGACGGCGCCGCGTCCTGCGGTCATCTTGCTCCATCCGTTTAACCAAAGCCACACGCAATGGGCGGGCTTTGTGCCCGAACTCGTCGTCGAGCGGGGCTATGTGGCCCTCGCCTTTGATCTGCGCGGGCATGGCAACAGCATTTTTCGCAATGGGCAAGCGTTCACCATTCGGGAATTTTCCGTTGCAGATTTCAACCAGATGCCATTAGACGTGGCGGCGGCAATTGCATTTCTCAAAACCCGCCCGGAGGCGGCCCCCAATCGCATCGGCGTCGTGGGCACAGACATCGGCGCCAACATCGCGTTTGTGAGCGCGGGCTTGTTGCCCGATATCAAAGCAACGGTATCTGTTTCGCCCAACTTCCGCGAAAATCAGGCGCGGGAAGTGCTCATCGGCACGAACATCCCCGGGTTCGCGCCGCGCAACATTCTCTTTTTGGCGGCTTTTGGCGATGGCTATGCCTATACCTCGTCCCAAACCATGTCTGACTTGACCCAGGGCGTCACCGCTGTGATCGGCTATCAGGGCACGGGGCATGGCCTCGAGTTGCTCGCAGAGGGAAGCGCGTGGACAGATGTTTTGGACTGGCTCGATCAAAATTTTTGAAGTGTACAACGGGCTGCCTTTCAAGCCCGTTCCGTCGATTCTTCGATTCGTCTATTTTAAGGCAATTTACAATCCCATCAGGGAGGCACGCATGCGATTTTCGAGATGGATTTCAATTTTGCTGATGGGCGCGGCATTGTGCGCCTTGGATATGGCAGATGTTTTCGCCCAGCGTGGCGGTGGACGCGGCAGAGGGGGCGGCGCGGATTTGCGCCCCGGACAACGCGGACAATACGAGGATTTCCCATGGGAGGCTCGAAAACTCCTCGAAGCCAATGGGCAGATTCTCAGCCAAATGCCGGCCCCCATACGGGTGTACATTTTGGATCAGGCCAAAAAATGGGATGATCTGTTTCCAGTGCGGCAGCAACAACTCGAACTCTTTTTTCGCAAAATTCCCAATACAGCACGCCCGGAGTTTAACGCGGTTTTTGGCGATGTATTGCGCGAGTTTCAAGGGCTTCAAGGCGGCGCGCAGGGCCGTCGCGGGCAAGGCGCGCGCAGAGGCGGCAGGGGCAGTCGCGTCAATCTCGCGGTCGGAGATTTAACCCCGGCCCAATACGCCATGATCGAGCGCGCTTTCCAATCTTTTGTGTTGCCCGATCAGGGCTTGCCCAAAGGATTGGTCATCTTCGCGATTACTGGATCGGACTCCGAATCGCATATCCCGGCCTATCTGACGCACAGAGGGGTGTTGTTTGACCGCGTTGCTTATGACAACAATCCGCGCGATTGGATGGGCGCGGTGCAAACGGCCTCGCCCAATGCGATCAAGGGCAAAAACCTCGCCGCGCCTTCGCTGTTTGAATATCACAACAAAGCCATTGAAGACAAATCCCACACGCGCACACTTGCTTTTTATCAGTCTGGAGACAAGGACATTCCGCCCACAGCCAGCAAAACCAAGGGCTATGGGGACAAGTACAGCCCCTTTGCGGTCAATGCCCCAAGCCTAAAAAAAATTGCGGCCATCATCGAAGAAGAACTCGGCACAGCCGTAAAGCAGGGCAAATCGCAGCGATATATCGACCGTATGGTCAAACCCAAACTGACGCCGGAAGCCCTCAAACTCAAAAAGGTCATTAAAGACGAGGCATTCGGCCGGCTGGTCTCGGGCGTGCTGATGGACAACGAAGAAAGCCGCAAACTCGGCGGCGCATTTATCGCGCAGGTCACGCGAACCGCCATGCATGCGGCACTTCCCGACGTTCTGTTTGTAGAAATCAAAGCCGGCGACGTCTCTGCGGACGCCATCGCCAAATTCCACGATACCCTGAGCGCGATGGCGCGCTATGGCAACGGAGCGACATTCGCTCTGTTCGATCAACCCTCGGGCCAGGCACTCCTTGTAAGCCCCAAAATCATCGGCGGTCAATCCTTCGAGGGGCAAAGCCTGGAAAACATATCCGCCACCATGGCCAAAGCCGCCGGCCTTTCCACCGATGCAACGCATGGCACACCGATTGCCAGCGTCAAAATGCGGTAAAAGCGGGTGGAAACGCTCGAAGGCTCATTCTGGCTAATTAACCGCACGATGAACGGACTGTTGGTTGCTGTCTGCTAAACCCTCACCGCCCGTCTGCGTTTTACGGATTCGACTTCCGCAAAGCACAGACGCAGGGCGTCGGCGGCATTTTCTCCTGAAAGTTCACTGGCAACCTCGCCGGTTTCCACAGCATGCACGGCGGCTTGAATTTCGCGGGCAAATGCAACGACGGGATCGCCATCGCCCAAGTCCGGCTCGCGCACCTCGCCATCATCGGTCAGCAATGTCGCGGGCATGGTCACAACGGGTTTGCCGCGCAAGGTCGAAAATTCATACAGCGCGGTCGCCCGCTCCAAATAGACCTCAAACCCGTGTGTAAACGCCCGCCCGCGCTGAGAAATCGCGCCCGAAGCACATGTGACGCACAAATCCGGCTGGCTATCGTATTGATAACTCGTGGAAATGTATTCCACATACCGATCTTGCACCAGCCTGCCCGACGACACCACGCGGTCTGGCCGCCCGAGCGCCACCATGATGTAGTGCGTATCGTGGATGTGCAAATCAACGCCCGGCCCACCGCTCTTTTCCATGTTGGCAAATGCGGACGACCAATTGGGTTGCGAAATGACGCGCTTAAAATGCGCGCCGAGCACCTCGCCGTATTCCCCACCTTCAATCACCTGCTTGAGATAGGCAAACTCGGGAAAAAAGGGCAAAACCTGCGCGACCATCATCAACCGTCCCGTCTGTTCGGAAACCCGCACCATGCGGTCGGCGTCTTCAAGGCCGAGCGCGATGGGCTTTTCGACCAGCACATGCTTGCCCGCTCGCATAGCAGCAATGGCAACCTCGCAGTGTTGCGCGGTCGGCAGGCAGATATCGACCAGATCGATGGCCTCATCGGACAGCAGATCGTCAATTTTCTCGTATGTGCGGATGCCCGACAGATCTTCCACGCCACCCGGTTCGCCAAAATTGCCCCCCAAACCGCGCCAATCTCCCGCTCGCTTTTTCGGATCGCGCGTGCAGATTGCCCCCACTTCGCCCCCCCGCACCTTCCGAATGCCCCTGTAATGCGTCATTCCCATAAATCCCAATCCGACAATACCTATTGAAATCATAATAGACCTGATCCTTTTCTGTTGACCATGATTGACCGCTCTGGTTCAACCAGTGCAAGTTAAGCGATGCAACCGCGAGTAATTTGAGCGTTTGACGCCGAAGGCATCGAAAAAAAAGCAACGGTTTATCATCATAAGCCCTTGAACAAGCAAGCAACGTCTATGCTAATGTGCGTAACATCAGCAAATAAAATAGGGCACTAAAAGTTGATCGGCAAGAAAATCAACACGCGCTTGAGTGACAACAGATAGTTGACACAAGGCATTAAATGGTCTTAATTATGATCAGGCGGTCCAATCGTTGGACGCTGTTCCACCATTCTTCCCGGAGGTGATTCATGAAAAAATTTCTCGTCCTGTGGTTCTGCCTGTTCATCGCCTCAACTGCGCGGGCAACCGAAGCACCCGATTTTAACCTGCCAGCCCCGAATGGCGAGCGGATACAATTGTCCGCGCTTTTGAAAAAAGGCCCTGTGATACTCGACTTTTGGGCGACGTGGTGCAAACCCTGCATCAAGGGGATGCCCAAGTTGGAGGAAATCCACGCCAAATACGCCGAGAGAGGCGTCGCGGTTTTGGGCATTAACGAAGATGGCCCTCGCGGTCAAAACCGCATTCGCCCGTTCCTAAAAGGGCGCAAAATCACCTTTCCCATCGCCATTGACGCCGATGGCGCGGTTATGAAGCGCATGCAAGTTCGGGCCTTGCCCACGACGCTCCTCATCGCACCTGATCGAGAAATCGTGTTGCGGCAGGCCGGGCTGTCCGACGTGCAACCGCTCATCAACGCATTAGAAACCCTATTACCCAAAGAGGAAGCCTCAGATGAACGCGAGTAGGTTGCTAAATTCAGGCGGGCACAGGGGCCGCGCCTCTACGTTAGTGATAAACACAACTTCCGCCCATGCACGGAATAATAGGGCTTGCTCTGCGTTTATCTCTGTTTATCTGTGGTTGCTCGTGGCCTTTGCGGCGCCCGTTTCCGCGCAAATGACCATCGCGGGTCTCATGGAAGTGCAACGCGGCGAAGTGCCGGGTTCTGACTCGACAGCCATCTCCACGGCCTACAACCAGTTTAACATCGACTTTACGCAAAAAGGCTTGCAGGCCGGTTTGCGGGCAGAGGTCTATAACACATGGGGCGCGAACCGGGAAACGTACCAAATTACCCAGAAATACGCGCGGTGGAACAACGGCTCTGCGCGCTTGGAGATCGGCAATTACTACGCGATTCTCGGGCGGGGCCTCACGCTGCGCGCATTTGAATTGCCCGGCGTGGTGCTCGAAGATGCGATTTATCGCCTGCGCTATTCCCCCGTGCAAGACCTCGAAGGCGCGATAGCCACCTGGACAGGCAACCGCTTGGAGGCCAAAGCCTTGATCGGTCGTCCGGTGCTGAGTGACATTCCCCCGGGCGCCAAAACCGGCACGCCCCCGCGCGGTGTTTCCCGCCGCGGCGATTGGGTGACGGGCGGTGAATTTGCCGCGAGGCCCACTGCCAATCTCAAAATTGGGGTCACGGGCGTTCACATCGCGCCCAAGGATTCCCTCGTTGCAAACAATTGGGCGTGGTCTGGGTTTGCCGATCTCGACCTGTCGCCCTTTCTGGGCAACACGGGCTTTTACGGAAATTTTTACGGCGAATACACACGGCGAGAAAGCGGCGTTGAAGGGCACGGTCTCTATTTGTCGGGCAATGTGGGCGGCGCGCACTTGGGATTGAGTGTGGAATACAAAAATTACGACAACCTGACCTTCGGCTTCAACGATCCGCCTTCGCTCGTCCGCGAACACGCGGCCTTTTTGCTCAACCGATCCACCCATGTGCTGTTGCTCTCCAATGAGCAGGGCTATCAGATTGAGGCCACCTATACGCAACCCGATTTGGGCAATGTCACGGCCAACATCAGCTATGCGCGCAATGATTTGGCACCGACTGTACAGACCTTTTTTAAGGAAAGATACTTGGCTTTTGATTTGTACAAATTTGACAATCTGAGTGCCACGATCTTTTACAACTGGGGCAAAGACGACCTCCACAGCATTGACAGGCACCGCACGGCCGGCGCGACTTTGGAAACCACAACCACTAAGGGACACACGCTCGGTCTAGACATTCAATATCAACGCGCTGTCCACTTTGAAGACGAACCGAGTTTCTCCAACGCATACAGCGCGTTCTCCGTACAACACAAACGCGGCTTTGGCGCGGCCCTTGTCGCGGATCACACGACAGACCCGTTTGAAGTAGATCGCGCGGAAACGTTCGAGATTGAAACGGGCAGTCGCACCTTCTATTCCCTCAATCTCAATGCGCGATTTGGCACGCATTTAGACGCCATCCTCTTTGCGGGCGAACGGCGCGGCGGCACGGCCTGCACGTCGGGAACCTGCTATCAGGTACTGCCGTTCAAAGGCGTGGAAATGCGTCTCAATACTTATTTTTAGACACAACTGCAAAGTGCAGAGCAAAAAACAGCTATCAGCTATCAGCCTCTGCCCATCTACCCTCAACAAAAGGAGGGAGAACGCGATGGATTGGCAAGACAAACTCATCCCCCGTGTATCTCTGTCAGCACTATCCAAGTCACCTATTGATAGTCGAGATAGAGAGGATTAAACGATGCCATCGGGTAAGACGCATACGCGGATCGATCTTTGTTGTCTCGTGGTCATTCTCTGTGCAGGTGCTGTTTTTTGGGGGCATCTGGTCCGATTTTTTGGGCGCAATGCAATGGTCGAATACGCGGTCGTTTTTGTGGTGGCCTATTTGTTTGGCACGTTTTTGCTGTCGCCCGATTTGGACTTGAAAAAGAGCGATCCCCTGAAGAACTGGGGGATTTTGCGCTGGCTGTGGCGGCCTTATGCCCGTTTTTTTAAACACAGGGGGATTTCCCACATGCCGATTGTGGGGACGATGACGCGGGTGATTTATCTGCTCGCGGTGGTGGGCGTGCTGGCCGTTGTGGCCAACGCATTCTTGAACCTGGGATGGAATCTATCGGTGGACGATGTGAAGCAGATCGATCTCAAAATGGTTCTATGGGCATTTGCCGGGCTGTGTTTGCCCGATCTGTTTCACATCGCGGCTGATCACACGCTCAAAAACGCCCGGTGACTTTTGGCAGAGGGAATTGAATTGGCAAAGCGACGCAAAAAGTTTTCAGTGCTGGTCATTCCAGACGACGGTTCAAAGAGCTTCAAGTTTCAATTCAGTTGTCCCATGCTGTGGGGGATGGGCTTTGTCTTGGTCTTTTCGCTGTATATGGTCTTTGCCGGCTTTGGTTTTTTTTTCAAAGCCAGATATTGGGAACACACCGCACAAACTCGCGAACACGACAATGCGCGTCTGCGTGCTGACGTTGCCCGCGTGGATGAATTGGCACAACTGGTGACGCACATGAAAGCCGGAGAGCAACAACTGCGTTCTGTATTGGCGAGTCACATCAGCTTGCCATCAGCCCCTTATGAAACGCGAGTTGCCGAGGTCGCAACGCTGTTGAAACGACCTTCTGCCGGACAAGACGGGCATTGGCGTCCCGCAATATGGCCCATATCGCCTGCGGTGGGATGGATAATGCGCGGATTTGAGTCTGCGGAGGGCGTATTCAAAAATCCCCATTCGGGAATCGATATCGCCGCGGTCGAAGGAACGCCCGTGCGAGCCACAGCCGATGGGCAGGTGAAATTTACAGGCGCCGATCCGGCGTTGGGCCATCTGTTGGTTATCGATCACGGTGGGGTTTATACGACTCGGTATGGCAACAATCGCGTGTTGCTGGTCAAAGAAGGCACGCGGGTTCGGCAAGGGCAATACATCGCGCTGGTGGGCAGTTCGAGGCAAAGCCGTGTGCCCTATATGCACTACGAAGTCATTGAATCTGGACGGGCATGCGATCCGCGCGATTTTCTGCCGGGGGAATAAAGCGGGATGAGGTTGGGCGGGCTGAAAGATCAAACGCGCGTTTATGACGTGCGTTTTTTTATTTTGAGACAGAGGATTGATATCGCCCCTGGGGCAAGAGACGTCGGGCATTGTGTTGGCTGAGTTTGACCTCCATGAAGACATCGTTGCCCTTGTAGTCCATGTGCAAAATTTCGCCAATGCGGTAGAGTTCGGACAGGAGTTTGCCCTCGCGTTGCGGGATTTGAACTTGGAGGGTTAGGCGGTCGCCCTCGAGGTGGTTGTAGATGGCCCAGCGCAGGTCGTCGAGGCCATCGCCCGTTTCAGCGGAAATCCAGATCGCGTCTGGATAGGTCGTTGCGAGGTGTGCGCGTCTGGCGGGATCGCGCAGCAAATCGCTTTTGTTGAACACCATCATGGTCGGCCGGTCCGCTACGTTGAGTTCGCCGAGCACGGCGACAACCGTGGACATGTGTTCTTCGCAGGAGGGATGGCTGGCATCTACGATGTGGAGCATGAGATCTGCGCCGATAGCTTCTTCAAGCGTGCTGTGAAACGAAGCGACCAAGTGGTGGGGGAGCTTTTTGATAAATCCGACCGTGTCGGAGAGGAGCATATCGCGGTTGTAGCCGAGGGAGACGCGCCGCGTGGTGGAATCCAAGGTGGCAAAGAGGCGATTTTCGATGAAGACATCGGCGCCGGAAAGGGCGCGCATCAAGGTGGATTTGCCCGCGTTGGTATAGCCGACGAGTGCGGCGCGAAAGAGGTCGGCGCGTTGTTTGCGGGCAATTTCGCGCTGTTTGGCAATGCGGGCGAGGGCGTGTTTGAGGACGATGATGCGGCGGTGGGTTGTGCGTCGATCCACTTCGAGCTGCGTTTCGCCCGGCCCGCGCGTGCCCACGCCGCCCGTGCCCCCAGTGCCGCCTGCCTGACGCGACAGATGCGTCCACTGACGGGTCAATCGGGGCAACATATAGATGAGCTGGGCCAACTCGACTTGGGTTTGCGCTTCTCGGGTCTTGGCGCGACTGGCAAAGATGTCGAGGATGAGCCGGCTGCGGTCGATGATTTTGACTTCAAGCAGGGTTTCGAGATTGCGGGTTTGCGCTGGCGAGAGGTCTTCGTCAAAGATCACGACCTCTGCGTGGTGTTCTGCAACTTGCTGGACGAGTTCTTCGGCTTTGCCGCGTCCGATGAGATAGGCGGGGTCCCTGCGCTGGCGTTCCTGAAGCACTTGCGCGGCAACCTCAACCCCTGCCGTGTCAGCCAACAGGCCGAGTTCGTCGAGGGTGTCTCGCGCTTCGCCAAGGGAGACGCCGGGCAATGCGAGGCCGACGAGGATGCCCCGCTCGGGGGCGCGTTCTTTTTTTAGATCATGCATAGCAAAAAAGTCTCTCAAAGCATGGACATACGCAATCGTGAATTTGTGCAAGCGTTCGAGCCGCGCTTTGGAAATCGGACCGCGGTCTTCCTCGACACACCAGTCCGATATGACTTGGATCAGGTGATTGTCCCTATACGAATACAGAGGGTGAAACGCCAAAGCGTTTGGACAAAGCGCGTATCTGCCGGGCGTTCAGTTCCCGCTTTCTACACAAAATTTCTGCAATCATCTCTGGCGTCCCCACCTCGGGCAAATCCGACTGGGTCAATTCATGCTCATCCAAGAGAAAGCGCAGTGAATCCACACCGTCCAACTGGGGCATGGGATGGTGTTGTTCCTCCCACGCATGGACAACAGTGCCCAGCGTATCGAAAAAAGAATAAAGCGGATGCCGCTCATCCGTGCCCACTTCATCGATGAGGCTGTTGAGGCGTTCCAGTGCCGAATCGTATTCACGCTCATTCCCTATCTCGAGTAGGGCACTCACTTGCGTCCATGATTGCTGAAGTTGTGGGGTCATAATGCTCATGCGGTCCATACTCCACGGTCATAGGCTTGGTGCGTAAGCACATGGCGAATATATACTTTGCCCCGATTGAAGTGAATCGAGGCAATCAAGCGGTACTTATTACCGGCGATATTGAACACGACAAATTCTCCGACTTTGTCAGCCGAAGGAAAGATGCGAGGATAGAAACGTAGGGGCGATGCCCCCGTGCTCGCCCAAAGATACAAGGCGGCGCAATGCTACAAAACTGCGAAATTGAGTCTGTCGCATGATCTTGAACCAGCGACTCAACGGCTCCTGACTGTCGGGATGTTGTGCCCAAAACACCCGGAGGGCTTTGCGTGAGATGATGTGCATTCATACAATACGCTTTTAGACGGTTAGGTCGTGTTGACATTAGACGATTTCGTTGCCGATGGTGAGATCAGGAGCATTGGTTCTTGATTTTCAGTCATGGCCTCTTATATTTTGACAGCAATGGATATGACCCTAAAACTAAGGATATTTTTTATGGGCGCAGCTAACTTGAAAGTCGAACTTCCCGCCAGTCTTTCTGGAAATGAGGCAAAAGTTTTCCTTGCTATCAAACTCTATGAAGTTGGCAAAGTGTCGCTTGGTCAGGCAGCAAAAATCGCTGGACATTCCAAACGCGCCTTCATGGAGATTCTCGGGCACCATCGCGTTCCTATCTTTGATTATTCTCCTGATGAGTTGCGGCAGGAGATCAGCCAGTGAGCGAGCACATCGTAACAGACAGCACAAGTTTAATTGCTCTTGAACGAATCGGCCATCTCGAGATTCTGCCAGCCCTTTTTGAGCATGTCTTCATACCCCCCGCTGTGGCACGAGAATTTGGAATCTCCCTACCGTGGTTAAGGGTAGAGAAATTTTCTGACCAAACGCTGGTTGTCGCATGAAAAATGATGATTGATGATGGAGAAGCAGAGGCCATTGCCTTGGCCCAAGAGCAGAAGTGCCGAATTATCTTGGATGACCGACAGGCACGCAGTGTGGGTATAAATATGGGACTCAGAGTGATTGGCACAGTCGGTATTTTGATTCTCGCTAAAAAAAAAGAAATCCTATCCGCTATCGAGCCTGTTCTTCAAAATTTGGATGATACCGGATTCTATATCAGCACTGCTTTGAAGGAAGAAGCTCTGCGTCTTGCAGAAGAATAGGATGTTGAGAAAGTGAAATTCATATTTCTCAACCGGCTCATCCTTATCGTATCCATTTTTTTCTGTAAGACGCCAGACATTAACCAATGGGCGAACTGTTTTGGGGGTTTTGCGCGTTTCAACAGTTCGCCCACTTTTTTTTTATTGTCAATCGGGTTGAGACAGGCCGGAACTCGCATGGTCGATTAAATTTCGGTTTTGCCCTGGAGGGAGAGGAGTTGATCGCGCAACTCTGCGGCGCGCTCGAAGTCTTCGTGGCCCACGGCTTCGCGGATCTGATCGTGCAAATCCTGGGACGGGGATTTGGGGCGGTCGCGGCGAATCTCGTCTGCCCACTCTTGGAGAAAGGCGATTTCTTCACTTTCCTCAATGAGGTCGTGCCGATCAAATTCCTCAAAGAAAGATTGGAGTTCCTCAATGCCCGAGTCAATTTTTGACAAGGCCAGGTCGTAGGATTCGCGTTCGAGGTGCATCAGAACTTCAGCGCGCACGCGATGCCCAATAACAAAGGGCCGATAGTGCTCAAACGCCAGACGGTCTTCCTCATCCTCTGCGTATTCTTTGACAAAGTCGAAGAGCTTGAGGTTTCTTTCCGCGTCCTTTTTTGCGTTGAGGTAATCGCCCATTTCGAGAAAGCTGATGCGCCGATGGTAATATTGAAGGGCTTCCATTTGCAGGGCCATGCAAATTTCCGTATCGAGCGCGAAGTCTTTGCTGCCAGCTTTTCGCGCCTGTGCTCGATAATAGTGCAAGAGCGATTCATAGCCGTGGGGACTTTGGCCGTCGGGGCGACCGGTAACATCCATTTGCAAAATTCCCATTTCAATGCGGAGTTGAATTTTTTTTCGACCGTCCTGCCCCGTGATTTTGCGAACACACAGTTGACCGGGTTCACAAGGCCAATCATCCAAAAGAGTCTGGATATCCTTATTCATCGGTATATATCCTCCGTTGTGGATCGGATGAGGAAAATAAGCTCAAATCAGTTTACGTTAATCACCTTTCATTGTCAAGGGATTAGCGGTTGGTGTGTGGCTATCATCTATCGGCCCCGCCGCTCCACTGACACGCCCAATTCACTCGCCGTTTCAACCGTGTTGTTCCACGTTTCGTCTTCGATAAAAATGCCTTCGGCTTCGCGTTTGGCGCGGGTATCGTGTTCGATTTCGCCCGGGAGATAGATTTTATCTGTCCCGGGTTGGGTTCGGGAGGACTTGACCCAGGCGCAGAGCCGGCCGATTTCGTTGAGATAGTCGTCGAGGTCGATAAAGCTGTCGATTTTGATGGCAATGGCGATGTAACCGCTGCCGCCGCGCGTGGGTTGTTCTGAACTGCATCCCGCCCATGAAAGGCCGCCCGCAATGGCGTCGATCATCATGCCCAAGCCATATCCCTTGTGACCTTGCGGCCCGCCCAAGGGCAGCATCGCCACGTTGTCGCCTTTGAAGCGATTGGGGTCGGTCACGGCGTTGCCATCTGCGTCGATGAGCCAGCCGTCGGGCGTTTGCTGCCCGCGTGCGCGATACACATCCACCTTGCCGCCGGCAGACATGCTGGTGGTGATGTCGAGCATGAGCGGCGGGCCGTGGGGCGTAGGAGCAGCAAAAGCGAGGGGATTGGGGGGCAGGCGTCGGTTCGTGCCGCCAAAAGGCGCGGTAAAACGCCCGCCGCCGTTGAGCATCAGCAGGCCAATGCAGTTGTGTTCCGCTGCTTTGGGCGGATAATCGCCCAGGCGACCAATGTGGCTGGAGCGGTGAACGGCCACTGCGCCGATGGTGTGTTCAAGGGCGCGGTCTGTCGCCATTTGCATGGCTTTGTGGGCAACGACAATGCCGATGGTGCGCTCTGCGTCAATGACCGCAGAGACGGGCGTTTCTCGAACGATTTTGAGTTCGCGCACGGGTTTGATGTTGCCGGCGCAGATGCTGCGAATATAGCCCGGCGTGCGGATAACGCCGTGCGAATCGTGCCCGTAGAGGTTGGCATCTACGAGGTGATCGGCGACAATGTGGGCCTGATCTTCTGGAAATCCCGCAGCACGGTACAGTTCGCGTTGCAAGGTTCTGAGGTGCGTCGCGTCAATGATGGGCATGCTGTGATGTCCTTTCGGTGAAAGGCACGCTGGCCGGGTGCGTTAAAGACATTTGTCGATTCGTTTATTTCGATTCGTTTATTTCGATGGCTTGGCGAACCCAGTCAAGTGCGGCAAAGGGCATGATGCCGTAGTTGTAGAAGGCGAATTTGGTCACGCCCTGTTCTCGGGCAGCACGGAGATTGGCACAAAGGGTTTCTGCATCGGGTGATGCGGGTGGATAGGCTTGAAGCCCAACGACGAGTTGGTCGGTGCGCTGGAGCATGGGCAAAAGTTCGGCGACGCGCGTTTTGGTGCGTTGCGTATCGGCGGTGTAGGAAAGGATTTCTACACTGTCGGCAATTTGTGCAATGGCGCGGGGACTCGCGCCTGTCATGTGGGGGTTGCCCATCAGGATGTAGGAGAGCGGCACATCCACCGCCTCTTTGAGTTCGCGCACGAGAGAGGAGACGACCTCTTCGCGCATGTTGCAATAAACGCGAAGGCCGGGTATTGACCGATTGAGTTCTTCGGGCGTTTCCCGAACGGGTTGACCGGTTTCAAAGGCCGCGTGAATTTTTTGGGCGACGGCTCGTTGTAGTTGTGCGATGTCGATATCGGCTTTCGCTGCCCGTTTTTTGCAGGCATTGCAGAAACAGAGTGAAAAGAGGTAATGCCCGCCAGAACCCAAGTCAATGCCGCGTTTGGCGTGGTAGTGCAGATGGCCCCAACCGGCGTAAGCGAGCGATTCGCATTCGAGCAGTGAGATGCCATAATTGCAAACCAAGTCGCGGGAAAGTGCGATGGCAAAGGCGCGTGCGTCTGGGTTTGCCGGGCAAAGGGCGGATGTGCTGATGTCACCCGTGCAGCGAACTTCGGCACATTCTGGATGCGACCGCGCCTGATGGGAGTTGTGAAAAAAGACCGTCCATGCATTGAGGTTTATACCTGTAGATGTCGCGGCTTTCGCGGCTTCTCCCCACCAGTTTTCGCTTTGCATCAGGGGGCTAACATGTGGTTTTATCGCGCCGTAAAGCGATTCCTGGGGCTGAAAATAAATCGCTGCCTGTGGGGCTTCCAGGGTGTTGTTGACCGGCAAGTGAGGGCGCAGCATATCGAAAGTGTGATAAGCCGATGCCAAGTTGATGGCGTTGAGTTTGACGTCTTCGCGCAAGTTGCGAAACACCGCTTCATAGCCTTCGTCGCGCAAATCCCATGGATAGGTCCACATCGTGGCTTCAGACATTTGGGAGGCTCCTTTTGGGGTTTGAAAATATGGGAATTATATACAACAGTGCCAAAACATAAGCACAACAACACGCCCCATATATCTACACCTACAACATGCCCTGCTCTTTCAATCGCATAATCAAATACTCTTACTCCCTATCCCCTTTTGTAAATCGCACACCCTGCAATTCCAAAAAACGTTTCATCGTCTTATTTCCCTTGCTCTGATTGCACGTCGAACACAATAATTGCAAATTGTCGTCAAAATCCGGCCCACCCTTCGACTTCGGACGAATATGATCAATCTCAAATATATCTATCGGTAATGCCCGACCTATCGCGCCATCCTTACAACCCCCATTGCAACGCCCACTCTGTTTCTTATATAAAATCTCTTTGATATTCGGGGACCGCTTAGGCGCATCAGCCTCTGTACGCCTCGGCGGACTCTTCCTATGTATCACATCCACTCGCTTGCCACCGGCCGCCTTCAACAATGCCCTTTCATCAACTTCTTTTTTTAACCGCGCAATAACCAACTCCCGCGCCTTCGGCTCTATATCTATCCCTATCCATTGGCGATTTAACTTCTCAGCAGCCACGCACGTTGTCGCGCAACCACAAAACGGATCGAGAACAACATCGCCCTCATTACTACTTGCTTTGATGATGCGTTCAAGCAATGCCAATGGCTTCTGCGTAGGATAACCCGTCCGCTCTTTACCGACAGGAATGCCGATATCAGTCCAAAGAGAAGTAGGAAAAATTCCAAGTCCAGGCCGTTGTTTTCGCCAAACTACACTATCAGAAACCCACTCAAGTTCACCAAATTCATCCAACTCTTGGAGTTTAGACGCCTTAACAGTCCAACCCGAAACATGGGGAGGAAAAATTCCCTTATACTCATAGCAGAGATTAGGACGAGGCCCCAAACCCGGAGGACGAAAAGGACTACGACGCTTAAAAGGCCCTTTACTATCTTCATAAGGAAAATTTTTCTTTAAATCAGAATAGGGCATCATAACCGATTGCCAAGCAAAACAGTATTCCTCGCTAACAGAATAAAACAGCAAGGTATCACTTGACCGTCCAAAACTCCGATACCCATGCTGACTCGTTTTTCCCGCCCCCTTAATCCGTTCCCATACAATCTCATTCCTAAAATTCTTACCCCCAAAAATCGCATCCATAAGCGTTTTCAAATAATGACTTGCCGTCGGATCACAATGCAAATAGATACTGCCCATCGGTTTCAATACCCTTTTCATCTCCATCAAACGTATCGCCATATACGTTAAATACGCCTGTATGCTCTCACCCGAAATTAAACCCGCACTAACAATCGAACCCCAAATCGCCTTGTCCTCTGCCTCCAAATCCTCAACCCATTCACGCTTAATATCGTCCAATGACCAGGTATCACCAAAAGCGGCGCCAGCAGCTTGAGAACCAATAGGCGCCGCATAATTCCGATTGCTATTAAAAGGCGGATCGAGATAAATCAAATCAACTGAATTGCTATTGAACCCACGCATGACAGGCAAGTTGTCACAGGTGAACAACGTCCGGTTTTCAACATTCAACACTCCCATAACTCATTCCTTTCATTTTTCATTATGACGTTTCATATACCCCCATTCATTAACGCCCACCTATCAAGCCCTTTTTGGCACTATTGGCACTATTGTATATAATCCCCGAAAATATTGCAATCATGGTATTTCCATTTTGGAAAATTTCAAAACGATTTTTGAAAAGGGTTGAAACGAGATTGACTTTTTTGGGGAAATGTGGTAAGTATCCGACTGACTGAGCGTTTGGTTGAACTGACGACTGAAAGGACGACATGGCAAAACTCGGATTAGGCGTAATTGGATGCGGCAACATGGGCGCGAGTCTGGCAGAGGGCGCGCGAAATCTGGATTGTGCTCAGGTGGTTTGCGTCAGCGATGTGGATGGCGAAAAAGGCCACGCGCTGGCCTCGAAAATGAGCTGCGATTACGAGGCCGATTATCAGGCGATGCTGGCGCGCGAAGATGTGCAGGTCGCATTGATTGCCACGCCGCCATTTTTGCACGTCGATCCCACCCTTGCGGCGGCACAAGCGGGCGTGCATGTGTTTTGCGAAAAGCCCATGGCGCCCACGCTCGATGGGTGCGATGCGATGATCAATGCGTGTGAAAAAGGCGGTGTCGCGTTGGGCATTGGGCTGGTGTGTCGCTTTCATGCAGTGCATCGCAAGGTGCGCGATTTGGCACATGGGGGCGATTTGGGCATGCCCGTGTGTTTGACGGTGCATCGCTTGGGAGGCGGTTGGGGCGGCATTTGGGCGGCAACGTGGCGCGAGGCGCGGGCCAAAAGCGGGGGCACGCTGATGGAAGTGAATGCCCATGAAATTGATTTTACGCGCTTCATCATGGGCGAGGCAGAATCGGTTTTTGCCGTGGGCGGGCAGTTTGTGCAAAAGGAAACGGATTTCCCGGATGTCGCGCTCGTGTCCATCCGATTCAAAAATGGCGGGGTCGGGGTTTTGCATTCCAGTCAGGCCAGCGCGATTGGGGGATATGGCGGGCGGCTGGACTGCGTCTCGGGTTCCGTGGTCTTTCCATCGTTTTGGGGGCGGGATGGGGGCTTGCGCTACAAGCGATACGACGGCGATGAGACGGCGGTTTCCGCATCCGAGTTGGCGCAGGATGAAAACCCGGTGAGCCGAGAGATTCGCGCATTTTGCGAGGCCGTACTCCGCGGCGACGCTCCGCCCGTGTCTGGCGCAGATGGTCGCGCAGCCGTGGAGATCGCATTGGCCGCGTACCGGTCTATTGAGACAGGTGAATCCATCCGGTTGCCTTTTGAGGAATAGACGCACAGGCGGTATCCTAAAGCGAAGCGAGTAATCCACCCCCAAAAGGCGCGACACGAATCCC
Source organism: uncultured Latescibacterota bacterium (assembly GCA_958295785.1). Classification (GTDB taxonomy): domain Bacteria; phylum Latescibacterota; class UBA2968; order UBA2968; family UBA2968; genus VXRD01. The sequence continues at coordinate 5,574,678 of OY282377.1, read as the reverse complement.
CGTGCCCACCCGCTGATGAACTGCTCTCACAGTGGTACCCCGTTTCGCTCGTCGCAGGCTGTATCTGTGCATTTTGTCGCTTACCATGCAGTTTCTTACGGAATAAAATGCGATGGCCCGAAAATTTGATATTCCCATTTTTTACCAAAGCCCGATCATTTCGCAGGTGAAAAGGGCGCGGCAACTATCGGATCCCAAAAAGCGCGATTTGCAACCTTCGGTGCTAAATTTTGGGCCTGTACGATTTTTTTTGGCGCGGCATTTTGGATTTTGTTTTGGCGTGGAAAATGCCATTGAAATTGCGTATCAGACCTTAGAGGCACATGCGGGGCGGCGCGTATTTTTTCTCAGTGAGATGATTCACAATCCCAGTGTGAACGCGGATTTGCAAGCGCGCGGCGTGCGGTTTATGTTCACACCTTCGGGCGAACAACTCATTTCGTGGGACGCGCTTCGGCCCGATGATATCGTGGTGGTGCCCGCATTTGGTACGACAGTGGAAATTCAAGCAGAATTAGACAGACGCGGCATTGATCCCTACCAGTACAATACCACCTGTCCGTTTGTCGAAAAAGTGTGGAAGCGCAGCACCCTGTTGGGAGAGGGGGATTATACGGTGGTCATTCACGGGAAGGCCGCGCACGAAGAGACCCGGGCCACTTTTTCACATACTGTTCAGAGTGCGCGGGCCGTGGTGGTGCTCAATTTGGAAGAGGCGCGTCTGTTGGCAAATGCGATTCGGGGCACATGCGATCTCGAGATTTTTGAGCGGCATTTTAGGCACAAGTGCTCAGAGGGATTTGACCCGGCGCGCCATTTGTCGCGCATTGGCGTGGTGAATCAGACGACGATGCTGGCCGCCGAGACGCATGAGATCGCGCGGGTTATTCGCCGCGCCCTTATCGACCGCTATGGCGCGAATCGCATCGCCGATCATTTTGCAGACACCTCGGACACGCTTTGTTATGCGACCAACGAAAATCAGAACGCCACTTACGCGCTGATCGAGCAAAATGCCGACCTCGCGCTGGTGGTGGGCGGGTACAATTCTTCAAATACGTCTCATATTGTGGAATTGTGCGAAAAAGCCATGCCGACATTTTTTGTGAAGGACGCGGAGGAATTGATTTCAAAACGCGAAATTCGGCATTTTTCCCTGACTTTGCGCGACGTGGTGATGACCGAGAATTGGTTGCCCGATAAGACGCCCGTGGATATTGTCCTGACCTGCGGCGCATCGTGTCCCGACGCGGTGGTGGATGGCGTGCTGTTGCGTGCGTTGTCGTTTTTTCCCCATACGCGGGATGTGAACGAGGTGCTGGCGTTTTATTCCAATTTAAAATTAAATTGTCCTGATAATCTCCAGAGCCTGTAGCCACGCGATCTGGCGTCCGGCGCCGCAGGGATATCGCAGTTGTATCCCGCCCGCAGATCGCATCTCACCCCAAATTGACCACGACCCGTCCGCGCATTTGTCCGGATAGGATGCGGTTGATTTGCACATTGAGGTCTTCCAATTCGCACTCGGCGATTATGTCGTTCAGCGCGTTGACTTTCCAATCCACAGCGATTTTCTGCCAAATTTTCAATCTTAGATCCATCGGACACAATACCGAATCGATGCCGATCAGTTTTACGCCGCGCAAAATAAATGGAAATACGGTTGTGTTCAATTCGGGCGATGCGACCAAACCGCAACACGTTATCACGCCACGGTATTGCGTTGTTTTGATGAGGGTTGACAATATGTTCCCGCCGACGGTATCTATGCCCGCGGCCCAGCGCGCCGACAAAATAGGCTGGCCTGAATTGTCGTCCAATTCGCGCCGATCAATGACCTCCGACGCGCCGAGGCGTTTCAAAAAATTCGCCTCTGATACCTTCCCAGTGACCGCCACAACCCGAAAGCCCATCTGCGCCAATATCGCCACCGAGAGGCTGCCCACGCCGCCGGTCGCGCCCGTGATCAATACGTCACCGCTATCGGGGGTCGCGCCTGCTTCAATGAGGTGGTGGACAGAGAGGGCCGCGGTCAATCCCCCTGTGCCATACCCCATGCTCTCTTTCAAGGTCAATCCGACTGGAAGCCCGACCAACCAATGCGCGGGCACCCGGATGAATTGTCCAAATCCGCCCGGGGTGTTCATGCCCAAGTCGTAGCCCGTGACCAATACCTTGTCGCCGGGTGCGAAATCGACAACCGAACTTTCGACCACTTCACCCGCTGCATCAATGCCCGGCGTATGCGGAAAAGCGCGGGTCACGCCGCGATGCCCGGTTGCCGAGAGCGCGTCTTTGTAATTGAGTGAGGAATATCTCACCCGAATCAATGCCTCGCCCTCGGGCAACGCCTCTACCTGTCGTTCTTCTACCGATCTCACAAACTGACCGTTTATTTCGCGTGCGACCAGTGCGCGAAATGATGTCATGGCTTCCTCCATATCAGCTATCAGCCCTACATTCTTCGGGCGGGCACGGGGCTCTGCGATTGCCTTCATCCGCGATCCGATGGGGTAGCAGGGCGGACTGACCACCGACCACCGATTGACATGCGCGGCGTGAAGTACACTATCCCATTATGCGATACAAGTCCCTTAAACAGTGCATTGATGACCTCGAGCGCAACGGTTATCTCGTCCGCATCGAGCGGGAAGTGGATCCCCATTTAGAGATGGCCGAAATCCATCGGCGCGTTTTTCAAGCCCAAGGCCCGGCCATTTACTATGCCAATGTCAAGAACAGCCCTTTCCCGGCGGTTTCCAATCTTTTTGGCACGCTCGAGCGTTCGCGCTTTCTCTTTCGCGCAACCCTGAAATGGGTGCAACGCCTCATCGAAGCCAAAGCCGACCCCATCGCGTTTCTGCGCGCGCCGTGGCGAGCAATGGGCATTGCCAATATCGCATTTCACACTTTGCCAAAAAAAGTGCGCTCTGGCGCCGCGCTCAAACACAAAACGACCATCGATCAACTCCCTCAGATTCAATGCTGGCCCGACGATGGGGGGCCTTATGTTCTCTTGCCCCAGGTCTATACCGAAGACCCGGAGAAGCCGGGGATTATGAGCAGCAATCTGGGGATGTACCGCCTCCAACTCGCCGGCAATGCTTACAGGCAGAACAAAGAAATTGGCCTTCACTACCAGATCCGCCGCGATATTGGCATTCACCACGCCAATGCCCTCAAACGCGGGGAGCCGCTGCGCGTGAGCATTTTCATCGGCGGCCCGCCCGCGCATACTTTCTCGGCTGTGATGCCCCTGCCCGAGGGTTTGTCTGAGGTCATTTTTGCCGGGGGCTTGGCCGGGCGGCGGTTTCGCTATGCGCGCAAGGGATCCCATGTCATTTCCACTGACGCGGATTTTGTCATTACCGGCGCGGTGCATCCCGGGGAAACCAAACCCGAAGGCCCGTTTGGCGATCACTTGGGCTATTACAGCCTCACACATGACTTTCCCCTTCTCCACGTCGACCGCGTTTGGCACCGCAAAGACGCGGTCTATCCCTTTACTGTGGTGGGGCGTCCGCCGCAGGAAGATACGGCGTTTGGCCTGCTCATCCACGAGATCGCCGGGCCGATGGTGCCGGTTGAGATTCCCGGACTCAAGTCGATCAATGCCGTAGATGCCGCGGGCGTTCATCCCTTGCTCATTGCCATGGGTTCTGAACGCTATGTGCCCTACCGCGAGCGGCAACCCCAAGAAATCCTCACTTTAGCCAATGCCCTGCTCGGTTTTGGCGCGTGCTCGTTGGCGAAATACCTTTTTATTTGCGCGAATGAAGACAATCCCCACTTGGACACCCACCACATCGCCGACTATTTCGTCCACGTTCTCGAGCGCGTGGATTGGCGGCGCGATCTGCATTTTCAGACCCGCACCACTATCGACACCCTGGATTATTCGGGGACGGGGTTTAACGAAGGCTCCAAAGTGGTGATCGCCGCCGCCGGTGACAAACGCCGCGATCTCTCCTGCGAGATTCCGCCCGATCTCACCTTGCCCGCTGGCTTCAAAAATCCCGCCATCGCCCTGCCCGGCATCGCGGCTATCGAAGGCCCCGCGTTTGGGGATGGGGAAGGCGAAGACGTGAACCGCCTTGCCGCAACGCTCGCGGGTCAATCCCTCGATGGTTTGCCGCTCATTCTCGTTGTGGATGACAGCGCGTTTAGCACGCGCACCCTCGACAATTTTCTTTGGGTGACATTCACCCGCTCCAACCCCTCGCACGATATTTACGGCGTCGACAGTTTTGTGGAACACAAACACTGGGGCTGCAACGGGTCGCTCATTATCGACGCACGCCACAAGCCCCACCACGCGCCACCGCTCGTTGAAGACCCCAAAATGACAAGAAGAGTGGATGCTCTCGGCGCAATGGGTGGCCCGCTTCACGGGATTATATGACAGCCCTCTCTCCCTGCCTTACCCCACCTCTTCATCTGGATCTTCCGCCGAAAGATCATCGCCCCGGTGCAATCGAAGAGCCAAATTTGCCGTCTGTTTCAAAGCGCGTGCGGTGGGTGCATGCGCGGCCAGATAGCGCGCTGCTGCCACCAATGTCATGCGTGCGCGTTCTTCATCGAGCTCCTCGGCTTGGCTAAATGCCGACTCGAGCATCTGGAACGAGTGAAACTCGGCATCTTCTCGCAGCAACACATGGCCCAAGCGTTCGCGCAGGGCGTCGCGCGGGTGTCCCAAGGACAAATACCGATAGGCAATCCGCCCGGCCTCATCGACTCGCGCTTGTGTGTCGAGCATGGTGACAAAAGAATCGAGCAATTCATCCGCGTCTTTTGGCAACTGTTGGGTCGCGCGCTGATCCCGAGGCAATCGGGCCGCCGGTTTGTTAAACCACCGGTCAAAGTACAGTGCCATCGCAGCGTGGAAAATCCCCCGTGCCAGTTTCAATGACGGCGCGCGCTTTGCACATTGATGCAGGGCATTGGCCGCCGAATGCGTGTGCAACACGGCGATCCAATCGCCAAACTCATTCTTCGTGTGAAACCGCGCAATCCGCACGGCAGCGGCATAGGTCAAGGTCTGGGTCAACTGCGTCAGGGTCGCGCCCTCGGCAAATGCGGCCTTCAACCCATCCACTATCGCATGGGGATCATCGCCCAACAAAATGTCCGTCAACGCCTCCGCATTGTCCCACGTCTTTCCCCGGCCCTCTCGAATCAAATCCTCGAGTTCTTCAAAAGCGGCGTTCAACAACTGCACGAGATCGATGGGACTGCGCCAGCGGTTGAGCTCTTCGCTGCGCTGCGAGCGCGACAACACCCCCACGAGCGAGGGCAAAATTTCCTCGGCTTTGTCCCACCCAACGCGATCCAGCAATTCAAACCCCTTGTTGATAAAATCCAGCACATGCCCGCCATCTCGATAGAAGTGATCGGTCGCCGCTGCCACCATCATATCGCACATTTCCGAAGGCGTCGCGCCCATAGAAATCGCCGTGAGCAGAGCGCGTTCTGCGCCGTCGGCATTTCGCACCTCAATGAGATAGCGGAACCATTCCTCGATGCGCGATAGCGTGAGGTTTTCTGTTTCCAAGGGCGTAAAAACAATCCTCGGCGACGCATTATTGGTCTCGCGCGCCACATGCAACAACCCCTGATACAGCGCGAGCACCTGATCCTCACGGGCCAGTTTGGGCACCACATTGGCCATACACGTCAAAATGGTCAGCGCAGGCCCCCAACCCTGACGCCTCCGCAACGCGCCATACCGCGCGCCTATTTCTGCGATCTCATCGCCATCGACCCGATGTGCTCGAAGCGCGATCACCGCCTTGGCGATCACCAAATTGATATTCTGCTCCAAACTCTCGCTCAACCGCCGCTTCCAATGCCCCACCGGATCGGGATGCGTGGCATGCACATCCACGTAAATTTCACCCTCCTGCACATCCACCGGATAACTGCGTACATCATCGGCAAACGGATCAAACGTACACCCGCTGACCAAATCAAACCGCGCGTGATGCCAGTGGCAGATGATCAACCCATTGTGAATTGACCCTTCACTCAGCGGATAGCCCATGTGCGGGCATCGGTTATCCACCGCCCGAATCTCGCCATCCGACTTTGCCAGCGCAATGGCATGTCCTTCCACATTCACGGCAACAATCCCATCTTCGGGAATATCTTCAACGCGCACAAGTGTCGTCACAGCCATGGGAAACCTCCTTTTTGTGTTGGTATGACATGCAAATCAAAAAAAAAATACGCCATCCGCACGCCCAAAACACCGCCCTATCGGACAAAAACAACCTGTCCTTTGGGACAGATTCTCTCGCCTTTCGCTTCATAGCCCGAGAATTTTCTTATGGGGTACGCCCGTCTCGGCGCATACTCGTGCATGTTTTTGGACGATTAACTGCCCTTTATCCGCGTTGCGAAATCGCGCACGGGCGGAAAAAGGTTGCCATCGAGCAACGCGCCTATTTCGAGATTGAGCGGGTCCGTGACGATATGGCGTTTGCCGCTGTACGTGGTGGTGCAGTCCATGAAAATGACAACGTGCGCCACGCGCGGTTGATCGGTGTTGTTCGGCGTGGCCATGTGGGCGCAGCGGCTGTGGTGAAACGTGCAGTCGCCCGCGCGCAGGGGCACGGTGATGCGCGTGGCCCATGTGAGATCCGGTTGCGCGGTGAACAGGATATTTGCGTCTCGCGTGCTCTGCGCGGGCAGGTCCGTGTGCCGATGCGAACCGGGGATAAAACTCATGCACCCGCGCTCGACCGGCACATCGCACAACGCGATCCATGCAGAGATGGACTGGGGCGAATTGTCGTGCGGCCAAAAGGGTTGATCTTGGTGAAAAGTCGTGGGCGTTTCGTTGTGCGGCTGTTTGATGAGGACGTGATCGTGCCACAAGCGCAGGGGAACGCCCGCGAGTTCTTCTGCGACTGCGCCGACGTTTGGATGAAAGGTCAAGCGGCGGATGGCGTCATTTTCAGGCCAAAAGTTGACGAGTTGGGTGAAAACCGGTTGGTCGCGCACCATGAGGTCTCGGCCTTCATTGGGCCGCACGCCTTCACTGAAATCCTGAATGGCGTCGTGAAATTCAGCGGCTTCTTCCGGCGAGATGATGCCGGGAATGTGAACAAAGCCATTGTCCCGATAGAATTGGCGTTGCGCGTCGGACAGGGTTTCAGGGGTGGTTTTGTAAGCCATTTGGGTCTCCTTTATACGGTAATTGTCCCGTTTTGTGAGTTCTTTCACTTCTCCATAACCCGCCCGCGCCGCGAGTTCGCGCGTCATCATGGAAATTGTCACTTTCCCGTTGGGAGTTGATCGCCTGTTGGACGGGGGATGCGTTGCCAGTATCCCGACGGATCGCTGCCGCGACACAAAACAGCGGGGGCGCGGTCGGTTTCTCGCGTGCGGACATCGGGCGGCATATAGCGCAGGGTCAAGCCGCAACGACGGCGGCGCGAGGTGTTGGGTCTGGATCCGTGCAGCAACAAGTCCGAATGAATGGAAATTTGCCCGGCTTTCATGACCAAGGGCACGGGGTCGCCAAATCGCTCGGCGCGGTGAACAGATTGCCCGAGCACATTATTTTCTTCGGGTTTGCTGTGGTCAAATGGGATTTGCCCGTGCAGATGCGAGCCGGGAATGACTTCCATGGGGCCGTTTTTTAGATCGACATCGTCAATGGCGAGCCAAACCGTGACGGTCTTCGATGGGGTGAGCGGCCAGTAGGAAGCGTCTTGGTGATAGGCGACTCGTTTGCCATCTCCGGGCATTTTGCTGAAATAGTGGGTCATGCGCGAGACCAAGTTGGGGCCGAGCAGGTCTTCGACATAGTCGAGGATGCGGTCGTCAACGAGCAGGTCGTAAATGCCTTCGCAAGTGCGGTGCCACCCATTGATGGCATAGCTGTTTTTGCCCGCGGCCCGCGCGTTGTCCATCAACTGGTCGAAATACGCGCGATTGGCTTCGGCTTCCCGCTCGGTGAAAACATCGAGCGGAAAGAGGTATCCCTTTTCATTGAAGTGCTGAATTTGCGCCCGCGTCAGTTTTTTTGGCGCGTCAGTTTCGGCCGGGTAAAATTTCAGTTCCCGTTTCATGTCGGGAAGCGCGTCTGTTATCGCCATAGCGTCTGTCTCCTTAGCGGCAAAAACAGGCATCTCGGTGGAAGAGGTCATTCGGTTTCTTATCGCGGCGGAGCGTTGTGGCAGCAACACCGCGATTGACGCATCACTTATTCGGCGAATTGCGAAACGGATTGAGGGTGCCCAAGCGGTTGCGGTATGCGAGCGGCGCGCCTTCGGCGTTGCACAGCGGCATGGGTGGATCGGTCTCGGTCGTGGCTTTGCTGACAATGACGAGCGCGAGGAGGCCAAAGGGAACAGCGAGGAGATCCGCGGGTTGGTCGGGCGCGAGTTTGTGCAGCATGAGATAGACCATCGCCCCGACAACTATCGCCCAAAGCGCGCCCGAGCGATTGGCTTTAGGCCACCAGATACCCGCGGTGAACGGCACGAAAAGCGTCGCCAGCAACACAGACCAGGAATCGACCATCAGCTTGTAAACCGCGTTGTGTGAAAGCGCGAGATACAGCGCGATAACGCCGAGTATGGGCACGCTGAGGCGGCACAGGCGAAGCTGGGTTTGCGCGTCGATTTCGGGCCGCAAATAGCGGATCAAATCATTGCCGATCACGCTGGCGGGCGCGAGCAACGCACTGTCTGCACTGCTCATCAGCGCGGAGATCAACGCGCCGATAAAAACCGCAATGCCCAGCGGGGGAAGATAGGTTTGGGCGAGTTTTATCATGACCTGTTCGGGATCGCCCAAATTGGGAAATGTGAGGGTGGCGGCCAGGCCGAGAAAAACCGGCAACAGGCCAACGGTCAGATAAATCGCGCCCGACAAATAGGCACTGTTTTGCGCCACGGCTTCGCCGCGACTGGACAGGCTGCGCTGCAAGAGGTCTTGCCCGGCAAGGTTGCCCAGGCCAATCACCAACCAATCGCGGACATAAGCCGCCCATGTGGTCAGGCCGGCATCGCGGGGATAGAGATAAAATTGATCGTCGGGTATTTGTGCGCGAATCGCAGCCCATCCGCCCATGTCGTTCAGCAGGATGGGGGTCATAAAAATGAGGCCCAAGGTCAAGACCGCAACTTGGATGAAGTCCGTGAGCGTCACCGCCCACATGCCTCCGGCAGCGGTATAGATGAGCACGATAGCGGCGCCGATGCAAGTGCCGGTCACCGCGTCCAAGCCGGTCAGCGCGTGGATGATCTTGCCAAACCCGACCATCAGCGACGCAACCCATCCGAGATAGGCAGGAATCGTACAGGCCGCCGCGAGCACGCCGGCTGTTTTGCCAAATCTGCGTTCAAAAAATTCGGCAATGGTCGAAACGCCCGCGCGGCGCATCATCCTCACGTAGAACATCCCCGCGAGAAACAAACACAATGCCGCGCCAAAAGGATCGGCAATCACGGCCAAAAAACCCCCTTTGTAAGCCGCGCCCGCCGCGCCGAGCACCGTGCCCGTGCCAAACCATGTGGCGGACAGCGTGCCCGTGGTCAACACCAAGCCCAGACGCCGACCCGCAACCACAAAATCCACCGAATCCTTGACGCGCCTGCTGGCATAAATGCCGACCGACAGGGTGAGCAAAACATAGAGACAAAGGCCAGCGATGATGGGCAGTTGGGACATGGGACACCTTGGTTGGTGGTCATGGATCAGCGGTCAGCATAACAAACTCTTCGGGACTGCGGACAGGCCACGCCCCTGCGATTCGTCTATGAACTGGCCTGAGCAATGGAGTACAACGGCCTGTCTCTCGAGCCCGTTCCGTTGCTTCGTCGATTCGGGCGGGCACAGGGGCCGCGCCCCTACACGCTCGCCTGTTGTGTTTCTCGTGCCTTTTGTGGCGAAACCCGCCGCGCGCCTTTCATCCGCGTTTATCTGTGTTCATCTGCGGTTGCTTCTCGCCTCTCCCGCGACCGTATTTCCGCAAAATCTCGATCAACTCGTCATGCGGCAGCGCGGGCATGATGCGATCATCGCGTCCGGTCGTGGAATCGGCCACGCACATGGCATTGACTATCGCCTCTTCAGTGGCTTCAATGGTCGCCTGAAAAAGAGAGTTGAGCCGGTGGTCGCGCAGGGTTGTAATGGTATCGCGATCCGCGCGCGTGCGCGACAGGCGATAAGCCGTTGAAAAAGCGATGGCAAAATCGCCGCTGCTCGTGCGGGAAACCGTGCCCGTGCGCCCAATGCCCAGGGCCGCACGCTTGCACAGGCGGCGCAATTGGTGCGGCAAAAGGGGCGCGTCTGTGGCAATGACCACGATGATCGAGCCATCGCGCGTGGGCGCGGCCTCAACCGGGAGTTCCCGCCCGATGGGAACGCCATCGATGACGAGCCTTTGCCTGCGCCCGCAGTTGGCATTGACGAGCACGCCCAAGGTATGTCCATCGGGCACAACGCGGGAGGCCGTGCCAATACCGGCTTTGAATTGATATGCGCGCATCCCCGTACCCGCGCCGACCGAGCCTTCGGGCACCGGGCCGGTTTTGGCCGTTTCAATAGCCGCCACAACGTGATCCACTGTGACGTGTCGCCCGGCAATATCGTTAAGCCCGCCGTCGTAACATTCGGCAACCACGGGCAGGGGAACGCGCCCGGCTCCTCGTTTGAGCATGTACGCGACCACGCCGCTATAGCCTTCGCCCACCGAGAGCGTATTGGTCAACACAATGGGCACCTCGAGTTGCCCGCGCTCATTGACCCAGGCCATGCCCGTCATTTCGCCATTGCCATTGAGGGCCTCGGCCGCGGCAAACACCTGATGAAAAAAAATATCCTCGCCATGTGGCACAACCGCCGTGACGCCCGTGCGAACAGGGCCTTTGCCTATGACGAGTTTGCCATGCCCTTCAATTAAGGTCACATGCCCAACGAGCACGCCCGCGACATCGGTAATGGCGTTGTATGGCCCCGTGGGCAACATACCCATTTGAATGCCCAACTCCCGAGCGCGCGCCCGCTGTGCCTCACAGGGCATTGCGAGCAGCGAGATGAGGAAACAGAGTGTACAGATAAATTTGAATCCCATAAAACACCTCATTTCTTTTTTCGCCCGTGATGCCGCTCTTTCCACGTAAATCCCCGCGCGGTTCCCGCCAGACCAATCGCAATGATGTACGGGATTTGCGCGATCTCCCAAAATGGAAAAATCGAGAGCATCCCCCTGCGTTTGAAAGTCGAAACGCCTTTTCCCACCACGAGCAAATCAGATAGGAGTTTGCCGCACCAACAGATCAGAAGAAGTTTGTAATCGCCCGATATCATCGAGAGGAGCAATCCAAGGGGAATGAGCGCGTTCACCGTAAAGACCGCGGCAATGTACGCAAAAAAAACTGGATTGAGACGCAGTTGATACGCGGCATTGGACGCCCACCGCTTGCGTTGTTGCCACAGCGACGCAGGGGTTTCGGGCCGATGGGTCGTTGCGAAGGCGCCGGGATCCGCGGCAAAAGCGATGCGCCCATCCCATGCTTTGTGCAACAACTGAAGCAGCAGCACGTCGTCGCCAGACGGGCGGTGTGCAACGTCGCGGAACCCGCCCACTCGTTCAAACAGACTTTTCCGATAGGCAAAATTTTGCCCCGAAGCCGCGAGGGGCATACCCACGCCCGCGGCCCCGGCCGCCGCTGCCATCAACACAAAAAAATCCAACGCCTGCAAGCGATGGAACAACGAGCGCGTTTCCCCCAGTTGCGAAAAGCCAATCACGACGCCCGCATCCGCCGTCATATAAGACGCCATGTGCCCAACCCATGTCGGCGGCACCGTGCAATCCGCGTCTGTGGTGAGGATCCATTCCCCTCGGGCGCGTTGAATGCCAACGGACAGCGGTCGTTTTTTCGCCGCCATGTCCAAAAAGCGATCATCGACAAACAACAAGCGCAGGTTGCTCATGCCCGCAGATGCGACAATTTGAGCCGTGTTATCGGTCGAGTCGTCGTCAACGACCAAGACTTCAAATCGATCAGCCGGATAGGTCTGCCGCTTGAGGCTGTCGAGGCATTGACCGATATAATCGGCTTCATTGCGCGCGGCAATCACGATAGAGATAAACGGCGTCTCACGAGTGCGCGCATGGTCCCCCAATCGGCATAATCCAACAAAAAAACACAGCGCGACCAGGGTGTAGAGAACCGTGCAACAGAGCAACAAATAGAGGATGAGCACCATCGGTATCAGGGGGCAACCTTTTCAATATCGTAAAACATGCCCTTCACGCCTTCAGAGCAATTGTTGCATATCGGCACCGAGGCGCGGTCTTTGAGAATGGCATTGCGAAACGCCGCGTATTTTTCGCCCGTCCAAATCCGGTCGAAGTCCGCTTCGCCCAAGGCGTCTCCCAGACCGTAGTGAACATCTTTGTCAAAGCAACACGGCGATACCGCGCCATCCCAATTGATGACAGTGCTGTACCACAGAAGGCGGCAGGTGTTGCTGATTTTGCCTTTGGTCGAAAGATGATCCGCGTCGTAATCGTAGCGGCTGAATTTTTCTTCGGAAGGCAAAAAGGATTCGGCATCGGATTCCGTATAGACTTGGGCGGTTTTGAGCGACAGGCGATCTACCTCCAAATCCCGGGCGAGTTGGCGCGCGGCTTCAATTTCGCCCTCGTTGTGCTTCATAATGATAAATTGCAAGTGGAGCAGCGGCTGGCTCTTTTGCAAATCGCGCTTGGCCTGAACGAGCAGGCGAATGCCTTTGAGCACGCGGTCAAAATTGCCTCCCACGCGGTATTTGACATAGCTTTCAGGCGTGACCCCGTCCAGGGAAACCACGAGTTCAGACAGGCCGGAATCGACAATATCTCGCGCCGTTTCCCGATCTTTGATATAGTGGACATTGGTGCTCGTCAGCGTGGGCACATTGTGCCTGGCGGCCAAGCGGATCATATCGGTGAGGCGTTTGTTGATAAAGGGTTCGCCCTGGTTCCACAACATGAGGAGCAGCAAGTGATCGGCCTGTTGTTCAAACACGCGCTTGAAGTGTTCATAAGGCATCATGCCGCGCGTGCGGGTCATATCGCCATTGCCCGAGGGACACAGCGGGCATTTGAGGTTGCAAAAATTGGTGGGTTCAACCATGAGCACAAAGGGTTTGCCCATGCGAATATCCCGCCGAAACACATTGGACAGGGCATAAGACGCCGCTACTTTGGCGACATTCCACACGCGCTTGGGCGTAATTGCGCGATGGTATCGCACGAGGGTTTCGGGCAGCAATTTGATCGAGAGCATATTATTTCCATTTGAACGGCGAGCATGTGCCGAGCGCGCACACAATGACAATATAGGGCGCGATCAGGATTTCGAGCACGGGAAACCACCAGAGCAAGTTGAGGCTTTTGAAGCGCCGAGCGCCGGAAAACAAAAAGGCCGCATCGGCGATCATCTTCAGCGCGAGACAAACGCCGATGGCCTGAAACAATCCCGCATTGACCCAATACAGAACGGGCAGCGTCAACAAGATGGCGTGGAATATATACACCGCAACGGCCAGAATCAAGACGGGAATGCCGTAGTGGATGGTTTTGGATTGGTAGCGCACCTGCCGATAGATGAGATGGTCCGCATGAGACGCCGAAGGCACAAACGCATCGGCGTTGGCGTTGAACCGAATTTTCCACGCGCTTTTCTGCGCGACTTGCCGCATGAGCAACACGTCATCTCCCCCGACGATGTGTCCGATCTCCGCAAAGCCATTGACCGCATCAAAAGCTTCCCTGCGATAGGCCATGTTGCGGCCCGAACACGTCAGCGGAAACCCCAGGCCCGCGCTACCGGCAGCGAGCGTTGACACGATGAGGGCTTGCAAAGACAGGAGGCCCGATAGCGCCTTCTCGTTTTTTAGCAAAGGGGCATGGCCGATGACCATACCCACACCGGGCGCGAAGTGCGCGAGGGTGGAAGCGATCCACCGGGGGCCGGGCCGACAATCCGCGTCCGTCGTGAACACAATCTCCCCACGCGATTGGGCAATGCCGTGCCACAGGGCATTTTTTTTGGGGCAACCGCAATATTCCTGCGCGACGGAGATGCAACGAATATGGGGCAAGCGGCGCGTCCATTGCCCAACGCGATCAGCCGTGTCATCGGTGGAGCGGTCATTGACAACGATGATTTCCATGTGCTCTGCGGGATGGGTCTGCGCGACCAATGCCCGCAAACACGCATCGATATTGGCGGCCTCGTCGCGCGCTGGCACGACAACCGAGGCCGTTAGACGCTGCGTATGTACCGCACGCGATCTGCGAAAAAGGCCTAGTAAAAACGCGGCGATGAGCAACATGTACACCGCGCAAAGGCTTGTGGTGAAATAAATCATAAGTGAAAAATAGGCTCTCAGCAGTCAGCAGTGAAAAAAACAAGCGCGTAGGGGTGAAGTCGAGGGGGCTGATAGCTGATTCTCTACAGTCAAAAAAGAAGGCGAAAGAGGGGTTCGCCACAAAAAGCACGAGCGGGGTACAACTGGCGACAGCCAGTTCAAAGTCACAAAAAGCATGTAGGGGCGACGCCCCCGTGCTCGCCAAAAAATAAAGTATGGCTTTTGAAGGCATGTGCAAAGTGCAAAAATTCTGCACCATAGCGAGATTAACAGCAAAGTAGAAAGTGTTACAAATCGGTTGACACCCATTTGCTATGCGGGTATAATCGGATTGAATTGCGAATATGATAAAAGGAGTAGAAATGGATCTGAAAACAGTATCTGACCAAATTGAAGAAAAGCTATCTGACATTTTTGAGGAATTGCGTTCTGGCATATCCGAACGCGAAGATTCCCGCGCCTTTGGTGCGAAAATAAAAATGGGTACAAATATTTCACATTCGCACGCCGTTGAGGTCGGGCAAGTTTTTACCCCGCTTCGGTGGGCGGAATGGCTCATCAACCGGTGGGGCATTTTCGATGCGTGGATCGATGGGGCCTCTGTTTGTGACCCAACCGCTGGACAGGGTGCTTTCGCGCTCGCGCTATTCCGTCTCGCCCGATCAAGAGGCGTTCGGGTGTCATCCGATCTTCTCTCGCGCCTGACTTTGATCGAAGTGCGCTCGTCACACCTCCGAGCTTTCAGGTACAAGGCGCGGCGGGACTTTGGGATCGACTTCCCCGCAACTCAACTTCTCGCGTTAGATGTGATCACCTCTCCCCCCAATGTTGAGTACGACATCCTGTGCGGCAATCCTCCTTGGGCGAATTTCGCCGATTTGCCCGATTCGTACAAAGAAAAACTCAAGCCTTATTTTCTCGCAGAAGGCTTGGTGCCCGATAAAAAACGGGTTCTCCTCGGCGCCTCGCGCACCGACATCGCGGCCTTGGCGTTGAAAGTCGTTCTCGGCAAATTGCTGTGCAAGGGAGGGATCGGATGTTTCTACCTGCCGCTCTCCCTCTTCTCGGGCGGCGATGCCCACAGGGGATTCAGAGACTACACGGCCAACCAAAGAAAATTCGCAGTCAATGAAGTCTGTGAATTTACCGCGACTGAAGTCTTCAAAAAGATAGGCACCTCTTATTGTTGCGCCAAGTTTCAGATGGATGCGCCGCAAAAATTTCCCGTTCGGTATTTCAGAAAGCGCGATGGCAACTGGATCGAGCACCGCGCGCTTCCGCTCAAGATGCCCAGCGATCAGTGGCGCGTTCTGCAAAACGGAGACACTGCGGGCAGCCCCATCGAAGTCGCCCTGTCGCCCCACCAGAAACCGCGGCAAGGCGTGAATACGTGTGGCGCGAATGCGGTCTTCATTTTCGGGGACAAGCCAACCCACCTGCCCGATGAATTTCTCTTTCCGCTCGCGACAAAAGAGATATGGCGGGCGCAAGACATTGCCCCGCACAAATGGATTCTGATCCCGTACAATAGAAATACGGGCAGACCGCTTGCGTGGGCAAACATCGCGCAACACCCCGCACTCAGACACCATCTCACCGCAGCCAAAGACAAACTCGAAAATCGCAAAGGCACCCTGATCCGTTCTGCCATTGGCAAAGGCGTCTGGTGGTCCCTGCTCGGCGTTGGCCCCTACTCTTTCGCGCCCTATAAGGTTATTTGGGAAGCTTATGGCAAAAGCCACTTCCACCCCGTCATCTTGAACAGCGCGGCCGGGCAAGTGTGGCAAGCCAATCAAGCCATGCACGCTTTCGTCCCGTGTTGGAACGAGGCCGATGCAAAGCGGATTCGCGTTGCCCTCCAACATCCGAGCATTCCCGCGTTGTTGAGACAACTCAACGGAGATGGAAAATGCAACTGGGCGCAACCGGGTAAGATCAAACAGATACTCTCCCTAGGAGAATTGGAATCCCATCAACTTCCTCTACGCCTTGCGGAGACGCGAGATGCAATCATCTATCGGCGTTAGTCGCCGCACGTTGCCCCTAAGTGAGGCGTGCGCGTCCATCCCAAAAAAGGAGACTCGATGAATAAAATCACTTGGATCGCATTGCTCGTGGTGTTCGGCACTTTTGGACGGGTTGATGCACAACTGCCCGACGCGCCCCATCAGGTGCGCCCCCTAATGGTTGGCGATAGCGTCCCCGCGCTGACGCTCACAGATGCGAACGGTCGCGCTTTTGACCTGGGCACGCACAAAAAACCCACGGTTTTGATTTTTTATCGCGGGCACTGGTGACCGCATTGCCGCCGGCAGTTGGGACAACTGCAAGGGCTGAACGCACAACTGGACAGTTTGGGTTTTGAAATCATCGCTATCGCGCCCGATCCACCCGAAAAATTGGCCGAGGTGCGCGACCACCTGGGCCTCGCCTTTACGCAGCTATCGGATGTGGCTTTTGACGCGGCAAAGGCGTTTGGCATTGCGTTTTTGCACAACGGCAAGCGCCCTTTGCCCGTGCCCTCTGTTTTTGTGATCGCACCGGATCGAACGATCCAATTTCAGTATATCAACCCCAATTATCGCGCGCGCCTAAACGGCGAGGTGCTCATGGCGATGGCGCGTACAGTGACGCGCAATTCTGAAATTGGCCGCTAAAGTCAGTCCATGCCCTGGCGAACGGGACGGCGTATCCGGATGTGGAGACTCGCAAAACGGCCAGCGTCATCGGTTGCATGGTCGCGTCAACAAGATGGTTTCCAACTGTCACTTCGCGCAATGCGATGGTATCGGATAGTTGGCACTTCCTGAGAGCGTAAAATTGGTCAGAACCCTCGCGCCTTTGGGCAACCGCAGCTTTCGCAATCTGCTGATGAGCAACGCGCTGTGGTGGCAGGCCATGTGGATGGAAATGATCGTCACCGGGTGGCTCGTTTTCGAGATGACCCACTCTGCGTTTGACGTGGCACTCATCGGATTTTACCGATCCATCCCCCTTTTGCTCACCGGATTCATCGCCGGGCCATTGGCCAATCGCCTCGGTCGCGTGCGCGTCGTGATTCTCTCGCAATGGATCGGTGTACTGGTCACTGCAACCCTTGGCATTCTGCTGTGGTACAATCGCTTGGCATTTTGGCACCTCGCGATAGGCGCGGGATTGTTTGGGATGTCGTGGTCCCTGAGTTGGACGGCTCGCCGCGCGCTCATCCCGGACTTGGTCGGCAAGCAACGCACCGTTGAAGCGATGATGATCGAAAGCTTCACGCAAAACATCGCCCGCGTGATCGGCCCGTTTTCCTGCGGATACCTCTATGCCCAGTTGGGGGCGACAGCCTGTTATTTTGCAATTTTTGGCGTCTCGTTCATCTCCTTTCTGTGCATGTTGCGCGTCCATTCGCCCCATCGCCCCGCGCTTCTCAATACCTCGCAGTGGAACCTGATGCGCGAGGGCCTAAAGTACATGCGTACCAGCCAGCCCATTATGGGCGCGTTGCTCATCACGGCGATCATGAATTTTTTGGCCTTCCCCTACCAGACCATCCTGCCGGTTTTCGCGCACGACATTCTCGGCAAAGGCCCTTATGAATACGGCGTGCTGGGCGCGTGCAATGGCATCGGGGCGTTTTTTGGGCTTTACGCCATCAACGTATTGCGCGCGCGCCTCAGTCGCGGGTGGATCTTTTCTATCGGGTCTGTCTTCCAGTCCCTCGCGCTGTTCGCCTTTGCCTTTGGCACCTCGTGGATGGGCGCGCTGACCCTGTTCGGAACGCCGTTTGCCCTGGCCTATCCGCTCGCCATTTTTCTCCTCGTGCTCTCCGGTTTGGGCCAGGCCTTTTTCAGCGTGATGCAAAGTGCCATCATCCTGACCGCTGCCCGCGATGACATGCGAGACCGCGCCATGGGCAGCCTCGTCCTCGCCATTGGCACGGGCCCGCTCGGCCGTTTGCAAATTGGCAAACTCACCGAGGTCTATGGCGCGCCCATCGCCCTCGGCTTGCACACGAGTGTCGCCATGGTCGCAACGGCCCTGGTCGCGGCTCTTTTGCCAAGGTTTCGCGCCCGCTTGGGCGGAGAACGCAGATAAAAAATCCCCGCAGATCATTCTGCGAGGCTTTCTCAAATAACCGGGAATTTTTACGCGCTTTCCCCGAGCGCCTCCAAGTCGGCCAGATCTTTTTGGCGCGCGGTCAGGCGTTTGTTTTTTACCAGTTGAGCGCGCCCAATATAAAAAACCGGGACGCCGCCATAGATTCCCGTTTCCCGGTTGTCTGCAACCTCTTGCCATGAAACGCCCGTGATTGACGTGAGCAGATCGACGCGCACGGGCGGATATCCGAGTTGAATGACTCGATTGAGCGCAGTAAAGTCCATCGCGGTCAGACCGAGATTTCCGAATCCAAATTCAGACAGAGCGTCTAAAATTCGGCGCGCATTTTCAGCGTCTGACAGAATCAAAATGTCTAAATCCCCAGTGTATCGCGGCACACCGTAATGCGACAGTGCGTAAGCACCCACGATTGCGTATTCGACATTATGCGCGTTGAACAACGCGAGCAACCCTTTGAAGTCTCGCTGTGCTTCCATGTCGTTGTCGCCTGAGATGATCCACGGCCAAAACCCGCTCTTCCGCTGGCCGACTCAGCCAGTAAGCCAGATCTTCTTTCGCCTGATCATGCGTTGTCGTGTTTCGCTTGTGAACGTTTTTTTGTATCATCGCTTTCTCCGAGATTGCGTTTGGATTTGCAATGGAGAACAAGGTAGAGAACTGTATATATCATGTCAATACGCATATTTTTTTTCGTCACAGCTCAAATTTTCTCGGGAGTATTCGCTATGCAGGCAGAAGAGCATCCGATATATCGCATGCATTTAACGGATCGGGAAATCGCGCGTTTGAAACGGCGCGTGCGCCCGGTGATGGCACTGTCCGAAGCGGAGATGGTCGCATTGATCCCCGACAAGACGGGGTTCCGCTTTGTGGGCTGTCCCCATTGCGACGCGGGTGCCCAAGAGGGGCAGTTGCGATGGACCATTCGAGACCCGCATCGCGTGCAGTGTCGCTATTGCGAAATGGTGTTTCCCAACGAGCAGTATCCCGATGATCAGGTGCTGGCGGTCGTCAACCCAGTCGGCGAGACCGCGACCTATCCGTTTTGGGAAGATGAGACGGGATATCGGTATCATTTTCGCGCCAAGGCGTGGCGGGAAGCGCGGGGATATTTTGCGGCGATAGCGGAAAGTTTGGGGCAATTGTACCAGGCGACAGGCGACAGGGCGCATGCGCGGCGTGCGGCGTTAATTCTCGATGCGTTTGCCCGATACTATCCCGGTTTTTTGGTGAGCTATGATCGCCCGCACGAGCAAAAGGGCTTTGTACTTAAACCGCCCTATCCCAATTTTGGCGGAAAGTGGGGGCGGTGGCGGCACGATGAAATGCCGACCGATCTGGCAATGGCCTACGACGCGATTTACAACAGCGGCGAACTGGCGCGATTGTCCGATGCCCTCGGCATTGACGTCAAACAGCGCGTTGAGCATGACCTTTTTCGCGGGGCCATTCGGCAAGACGGTTTTCACGAGGTTCTCTATACCAATGCGAGCCCCCGGATTTACGCGGGGTACGCGGTTATCGGGCGCGTGCTCAACGATCCCGTTCTGGTACGCGAAGCCATTCGGCGCAGCCTCGGCCTGTTTGAGCGTCAATTTTACGCGGATGGATTTTGGCACGAGGGCAGTTTGGGCTATCACCGCATGACGATGGCCGGGATGCAAGAGGTGTTCCACGCGCTGAAGGGGTATTCCGATCCACCGGGCTATGCGTCTGCCGAGGGCGGGCGATACGACGATCTAAATTTGGAGCGCGACATCGCCATCGCAAAAAAGGCCAATCGGCTTTTGGATATTTGCCGCTATCCAGATGGGCGGTGGATTCCCATGCACGATGCATGGGCGCGGTTGGACAGCAAGCGCGTCGATCCCAATATCAAACCGCTTGCACAATCGCGCTCAACCCTGTTGTCCGGGGTTGGGCATGCGTGGTTGGGGCGCGGAAAAGGCGACGATCAAGTGCAGGTGCATCTGCACTTTTCCGGGGCTTATGGGCACGCCCATGCCGACAATTTGAACCTCATACTTTTCGCCAAAGGGCGCGAACTGCTCTCCGATGTGGGCTATACCCACACCCGCTATCGGAAGTGGACGGTCAGCACATTGTGTCACAATACCGTGCTGATCGACGAACGAGAACAGCAACTCAACAACAGACAGGGGCTGACAGACGGGTCTCTGATCGCGTATGAATCTGCTCATGGCGATGTGCAATGGCTAGAAGCGCGCGGCGAAGGCGCGTATCCCAAACGCGCCGAAGAATATCGGCGATGGGTGATGCTCGTCAACGCGGGAAAAGGAGATCACTATGTGGTCGATCTCTTCCGCGTTCGGGGCGGCACTCAGCGCGATTGGGTGATGCACGGCAGCGCAGATGGCGACATGCGAGCCGATGTCAACATACCGTTGCAGCGATACGGCGAAAACCTGTTGCCGGGCGTCGAGGTGCGATTGCCAGAACACGAGCGCGACAATGGCGACGCCGAGGGCCGAAATATCAATTACGCATTTTTTCAAAATGTGTTGCACAACCACAGCGCAGACAATGCGCGTGTCACATTCCGGGAAAACGACGGGATTGCCGTGCGGACTCATCTCATGGGCCTGAAGCACAGAGACCTCTTTGTGGGAGACGCGCCCTCGGTGCGCCGCACAGATGAAGACGAATTGATGCTCGATCACTTTCGCATGCCCATGGCGATGGTTCGGCATACCGGGGGATCGGCGAGTCAATTCTTGGCGGTTCACGAACCCTTTCAAGCGCGGGCGTTTATCGACTCTGTCAATGCAAAAAATATCGGTACGCGGGGCATCTATCTAAAAATTCGCCACCGAGGCGTCACAGATCACATTGTTCTGCGCCCCGGTGTGGAACCATTTCGCGCAGGAGATCTCATCTTGCAAGGCGAGGTGGGGTTTGTGCGAGAACGGAATGGCGAGGTTCAAATGATGGGCTTGTGGGGTGGGAAAACGCTGCAATGGCAAACGGATCAATTGACGGGCGATGGCACGTATGAGGGGCAGGTCACAGATGTCTTGCGAAAACAGGACGGCGATCCGTACCATGCGTTGATTGTAAATCCCGTGCCCGAAGTTGGCGATATAGAAGGGGCCACTGCCATTGTCACCTTTGGCGATGGCACAACGCGCGGGTTGCGCGTTCAACGCAGAGATGGCGAGATGATCGCGCTCGCAGACGACCCCGGTTTTCGCATGACAGAAACGGGCATCGCGCATTGCTTTTTTCCACTCCGATCTGTTGATGGGCCTGTGCGGTATAAAATTCGCACGTCCGCGTTTGTGAAATAATTGATGTTACTTCATCGCTGCTTACACCCGCAGAGCCTGCCCTTGAAACGGGGTACAACTGGCCGATTCTCAGGCTGGTTCACGCCTTATCAAGGGACATACCTGCGTCATCTGCGGAGACTCACTTCTCGCCTTTGGAGGAAACCATGAAAGACTACGCGCATATCGAAAAACCCGATTTGGGGTATCGCTACGAGTTTGCGACCGATGAACTCGACGCCATGTCCGGCTGCCTCGAGGCGCACGGGTTTGCGATTGTCAAAGACGTGTTGCCCGATGAGATCGTCGAAAAGCTCAAACAAGCCGTGTATGACGGCACGGATCCAGAGGGCGCGCTGAAGCATGGCGAGAGCCGCACGCGCCATGCGTGGATCGAATCCGGGCCAGGCGCGTGGGAGCTTTTGGCATACAAACCGTTTATGGACATCCACCGGCATTTGATCGAAACAGATGCGTTGACCGTGCATCGCTCCGCCGCGATCATCCGCATGTCCGGGTCCCAGCCCGTGCGTTGGCATACGGATTGGTGTGGGTTTTCCGATGAAATTGTGAGCACGGGCGACGTGTTGAACCGCGGGCTTTGGCCATCTGGCAAGTGGTTTTATCTGACCGGCTCGCGTCCGATCCACGGCGGCTTGTGCGTGATCGAAGATTCCCATGTCGAAAACTGGGAAGGTCCCGAAGGCTTTGTATTGACCGCGGACAGACGCTCGTTTTATCCCGAAGGCGAGGCCGAACACCAATACGCTGGGTTTGATATTCCGGGATTGGTGCCCCTGTTCACCAATGGGGGCGATATGATCGTGTTTGCCCATCGCACGTATCACGGCGCGTTTCCCAACCAGTTGGACGAGACGCGACTCTCGTGCGCGATAGGGTTTCGAGATCGCAATCACAAAATCGACATACCCTGGGAAATCCCGCAATCGGGCAAGTGGTTTTTGGATCATCTGCCCGATCATCTGAAGAAATATACCGATGGCTATACGAGCATCGACACAACTTGGCGCGGCGCCTGATCCCCTGCTCATCCTCACCGCCACGGCGTATGAGCAACAAAATTTGCGCGAGGGCCTTCGGGATGTGACCATGAGACGCATTGGGCATCGCTTCCATTGTCGCGGTCTGCTCAACAGCAGGCGCGTGGTCCTCGTCGAAACGGGCATCGGAGTGGTCAACGCGGCGCAGGCCCTCACCGCCGCGCTGGAACACCTCCATCCCGCCCTCGTTCTGCAAATCGGCATTGGCGGCGCCTATCTCGCCTCTGGCCTCAACCCGGGCGACCTCGCGCTCGCCACGCAAGAAAATTACGGCGACCTTGGCGTCATCACGCCTGCGGGTTGGTTCCCCGCAGAGGAAATCGGCATTCCCATTCTCTCGACAGACCGCGACCATTACAATGCGTATCCCCTCAATCCCGAACGCGTCGCCAATGCAGAACGCATCCTCAAACTATCGGGCGAACCCGTGGCGCGAGGGCCTTTTGTCACCGTGCAACAATGCACGGGTCGCCGCGACATCGGCGATGCGTTGGCAGCGCGTTTCAACGCGATATGCGAAAATATGGAGGGCGCAGCCGCCGCGCATCTTTGCACCCTCTATGCGGTCCCCTTTCTCGAACTGCGCGCCATCAGCAACCGCGTGGAAGATCGCGACAAAGCCGCGTGGGAAATCCCCCGAGCAGTCCACCGCGCCCAAACCGCCGCGCGAAAACTCGTTGACGCCATCGGTTGAAGGCAAGGTGGTATCCACGGATGGTGGCTGCGATAGCAGTTCACGACACGAAGAAAATGATGGGAGGGCCTACCTACCCCATTATGCGCCGATTCGGGCGGGCACAGGGGCACCGCCCCTGCGGAGGTGATCGGGTTGGGTGAGATTCGTCGATGAACTGGCCTGAGATACGACCCATTGTCCCCCGTCCGCCGATTCGCCGATTCGCCGATGAACTGCTACGCAGTCGTCCCCCGTTCCATCCATTCGCTTGAGGTTCACCATGTCCCCCATCTCTCTCGGCTATTCCCCGTGTCCCAATGACACGTACATCTTCTACGGTCTGGTTCACGGCAAAATTGATGGCGCGCCGACCTGCCGCGAGGTGCTCGAAGATATCGAGACCTTGAATCGGCTGGCGATGAATGGCAAATTGGACATGACCAAAATTTCATTCCACGCCCTCGCTTTGATGCGCGACCGGTATTGCCTGTTGCATGCAGGAGGCGCGTTGGGCCGAGGGTGTGGCCCGCTCGTCGTCGCCCGTGACGCGCTCGACCCGAACGATCTATTGGGCAAACGCATCGCCATTCCCGGCCGGCTCACCACAGCCGCGCTCTTGCTGCGCCTCTTTAATCCCGCGTTGGACGACCTCGTCGCGATGCCCTTTGATGAGATTATGGACGCCGCGCAAAAAGGCCATGTTGACGCTGGCGTGATCATCCACGAATCGCGGTTCACCTATCCCGATTACGGCTTGCACAAAGTCATGGACTTGGGCGAATGGTGGGAAGCAAACACCGGGCATCCCATTCCCCTCGGCGGCATTCTCGCCCTCCGCGATCTCGGAAAAGAGAAAATTCGACACATTGACCAATCCCTGCGCGCCAGCATTGAATACGCACACGCCAATCCCGATGCGGTCAAAAATTATATCCGCCAACACGCGCAGGAAATAGACGAAGCGGTGATGCAGCAACACATCGATCTCTACGTCAACCATTACACCCTGGATTACGGCGCAGATGGCGAGGCCGCCATTGCCGACCTATTTGCGCGAGCAGAAGAAGCGGGCATTGTCCCACAATGCGATCAGCCTTTGTTTGTTTAGCGCGAGATACATGGGGATTGCGAAATGAGACCGACAATTTCAAATCCCGCACGGGAGGAAAGCAGATGAAAATCCCGAGTGTGTTCGCCGATTTTCACAATGCAGATGCAAAAGGCCGGTTGCGTTTGAACTGCGTTGGCACTGTGGAAGACCTCGCATGTCAAAAAATCTCCTTACGAGATGGGCAATCGCTGGTTCTTTACAGCGAAAATTTGGAAGTTGATGGCGTGGCTCAATATTCGAAAAAAGAAAATCTGTGGGTTGCTGTGATCGACTGGGATGCCATTCGAGAGGTGACACCCGTTTTCTCCCAAACAGAATATTCCATTCGCTGATGGTACGAGAAGGCCAATGCCGACCTATTTGCGCGAGCAGAAGAAGCGGACATTGTCCCACAATGCGATCAGCCGCTGTTTAAACCCCAACAGGAGGTTCCCCATGCGTAAATTGATTCTGCTGACGATAGCTGCGTTTTTGATTTGCCCGTTGTCTCTTTCGGCGCAAAACCGCTTTTCCCTGTCGCTGGATACGGATAGTGCCACAGGCGATCAAGCGGTCACGTCTGTCAATATCTCTCCCGATCAAGTTGTTTCCATTCAGGTTTTTGGCGCGAATATTCAGAACGCGAACGGCCTTGCTACACGCTTTGAATACGACGCAACTCAGGTCGTTTACGAAGGGTTCGACGCGGGAAGTGTTTTGCCGGATGCCCGAGAGCTTTCAACCCAGGGAGCGAATCCGACCTTTGTCGAGATTAACCTTACTTCTTTTGGTAATAAAGCCGCTGTCAACACGGGTCTGGTGGGCACGGTTCGGTTTCGCACGATGACCGGATTTTCGGGAACGAGCATTCGCTTGGTGCGTGCTGATCTCGCCCTTGGTGGGCAATTCGAGCGCGTGACCCTGAATGTGCGTGTCGAGTTGCAATCTGGATCCGCGGCCCTCACGCCCGACTTTGATGGCGATGGTGTGGTCGGGTTCACGGACTTTGTGTTGTTTGCCAGCCTGTTCGACGCGCAGAAGGACGATGGGCGATACGAAGCGCGGTACGATCTGGATGGCAATGGCGAGATTGGGTTTGGCGATTTTGTGATCTTTGGCAACAACTTTGGCAAACGAGTATCATCGCCTGAATCTCCTCCAACGCCCCCGCCTATTGAGTCGGTGACAATGCCACGAGTCCGCCTCCTCCGCTTGGCGCAAAATTATCGCGATGTTGAATATTTGGTCTATTCACCTGATGGCACTCGAATCGCTTTCATCTCTGAACGCGGCGATAATGATGCGATCTACATCATGAACGCCGATGGCACTAATCCCATACGTTTAACGCAGAACTATTATGATGTTGAATATTTGGCCTATTCTCCAGATGGCACTCAGATCGCTTTCATCTCTGAACGCGGCGATAATGACGCGATCTACGTCATAAACGCCGATGGCACTAATCCCATACGCTTAACGCAGAACTATTATGATGTTGAATATTTGGCCTATTCTCCAGATGGCACTCGAATCGCTTTCGTCTCTGAACGCGGCGATAATGACGCGATCTACGTCATGAACGCCGATGGTAGCAATCCCATACGTTTAACGCAGAACTATCGCGAAGTGGAATACATCGCCTATTCACCTGATGGCACTCAGATCGCTTTCGTCTCTGAACGCGGCGATAATGACGCGATCTACGTCATGAATGCCGATGGCACTAATCCCATACGTTTAACGCAGAACTATCGCGAGGTGGAATACATCGCCTATTCTCCAGATGGCACTCGAATCGCTTTCGTCTCTGAACGCGGCGATAATGACGCGATCTACGTCATGAATGCCGATGGTAGCAATCCCATACGATTGACGCAGAACTATCGCGAGGTGGAATATCTCGTTTGGTCTCCTGATGGCTCTGAGATTATCATTTTCTCTGACCGCTATGATGACCGCTATGACGATGATGAACGAGACGATGATGATGACGATGATGACGATGACGATGACCGAGATGATGATGACCGAGATGATGATGACGATTGATCTCTCAATGCCGACACTTTGGCGGATCCCGACCAAGTTCGGCGAAGAACTGATCGCCGCGGTGACAGGCGGTACCACAGCACCTGGGCGGGAAGTCCCGCCCTTCAATCCACCACCTAGATAAAAAAAGACGAACAAGACACCCAACCCGCCGCCCAAGTGCGTTCCCCATCTTGTATCTTACATTTTCGGGCGGGCACGGGGGCACCGCCCCTACGTTTCTATCCTCGCCTTTTGCCTTTGCCTTTCATCCGTGTAATCCGCGCAATCTGCTTAATCCGCGATTCCCATCTTACCACTTGCTTTTTGGTCAAACACTGAGCCACACCCCTACATGCCTTTCATCCGTGTTTCTCTGTGTTCATCTGTGGTTGCTTTCCGCCTTTCGCCTTGCGGATTGCCCGCGCCCAATAAACACAAACGCCATCAGCGATTTGCCGATGGCGTTTTTTGGTCCTTTGTCCTTTGATATTGTTTCACATTCAATTGTTGACAACAGAACAAAATCTGTTACACTTTTACAAATAGGACTTACGCAATCACCATTGGAATATGAGGTGCTTTGAGTTGTTGTCTCAAGAAGTCAGCCAGCCCTCGGTATTTGACTTGATAAATGGTTTGTCCTGTTTGATAGGCCACCTGCTCGAGTCTTATCCAAACTAACATCGCACACCCAATATGATTTCGTACAATGCGTGCCAACCGACATTGACACTTTTCAAGCCCGGTTACCTGTTTGACTTCGCGGTGAAATTGCTCAATTTTCCATCTTTGGTGACACACCTGTTGTACCCCTGAAGAATCGTTTTGAGCATGGTCGTTAGTCACGACATACGCCGTGCGTCTATCAGCAGACGCCACCCGGAATAATTTCACTTTGTGGTCTTTGGGAAACCCTCTGATTTTAATTGACTTGCCTTGTTTGCGTTGCGCTTGAGTCCAAGTTAAGCTATCTACGCGCTGGTAGGGGGTTGTGCCTGCCGAATCGTCCACGCGCCGGTTCGTCTTGAGGGGACAATAATAGGTTTTTTGCATCTGCTCTATGTGTAGCATGACCGTTTTGGTCGCATACCAACTGTCCATCAAGACCCCGGTAAAAGGAAGGCGCTTCTGATAGACCAACCCAGAGAGCATGTCCTTGAGATGATCCAATTTGGTTTTGCCATCGCCTTGCGGGTCATAAATCCGATAGTCAATCAACCAGAATCGATCCTGTTGCGGATTGACATAGACACATGTGACCACCCCGATGCCATTGATGACGCCTTGGGCGTTGCCGCTATATTGACGGCGCACTAACGCGATCTTGCGCGCGTGTCGCTTGTCTAAAACCGTGTCATCAAAGATCACATAGCCTTCAGGCGTCAGCGCGATGTGGTCTTTGACGTGTTCCCACACCAAGCGGGGGGGGGATACGATCACCGGCGAGATAGCGGTTGATCATATCATGACTGAACCCTTCGCTATGGTCGGCGAAATGGGTCAAGGTATCGTTGAGGGGACTGCTAAGCAGATACTGACAGTCATCCAAACGCGTCGGGTGGCGCATTGATACCTCCTCAAAGTGATAAATTTTACGGAATTGCACCCTTTTTTAACTCAGCATGCGTAAGTCCTACAAATGATCATAAGTTTCAAACATAAAGGGTTGATCGAACTTTTTGAACGTGGTATCAGTCGTCGCGTACATTCGGATTTACAAAGACGTTGCTTACGGCGTCTGGAAGTTCTCGATCAAGCGAAATCATTGACAGACTTGAACATACCGGGTTTCAACTTTCACGGTCTGCAAGGGGTAACGTTACAGTATTCACGTCAACGGTCCGTGGTGTATCACTTTCGAGTGGCAAGAGGGGAATGCACTCAGGGTTAATCTTGAACAATATCATTGAGGTGACAATGACTGAATATCTCGTCAAGCGTCCATTGGCGCGTGCGCCGATTCATCCGGGCGAAATTTTGCGCGAAGAGATCTTGCCGTCGATCGCCCTATCGGTTCCCGAAGCGGCGCAACGCCTCGGGGTTTCACATCGAGAATTGCACCGCGTTTTGGCTTGCACGCATCCCGTGACCACAGAAATGGCACTCAGAATAGGGAAACTCGTCGGGAATGGTCCAGAACTTTGGTTGCGGATGCAACAAGCGTGCGATTTGTGGCAGGCAAAGCGGCGTTTGAAAGATGAACTTGCAGGAATCATGCCTGTTGGGTGAGCATAAGCCGAAAAGCAATCGCATTGCATCACTTTTGAATGATCAATGTGGTAGTCGCCTGCATCTTTCACTTACAAAAGGAAAGGAATTTGACACATGTCGCAACCAAAAGTTGGATTTATCGGCCTTGGGATCATGGGCAAGCCCATGGCCGGGCATTTACGCAATGCCGGGTATGAACTCATCGTTCACAATCGCAGCCGAGACGCGGTTGACGAACTCGTCGGCAAAGGGGCCACGCCCGCTTGCTCGGGCAAAACCGTAGCCGAACAAAGTGACATCGTCATCACCATGTTGCCCGATTCGCCCGACGTGGAAAGCGTCGCTTTGGGCACGGGCGGCATTGTTGAAGGCGCGCACGAGGGCATGATCTTTGTCGATATGAGCACCATCGCGCCCAGCACTGCCGCGCATGTGGGGGAGGTGCTCGCGAAAAAAGGCGTCAAAAGCCTGGACGCACCCGTCAGCGGCGGCGACATCGGCGCGCAAAACGCCACCCTGTCCATCATGGTCGGCGGGGACGAAGACACATTCAACACCGTCAAACCGCTCTTTGACGTCATGGGCCAAAGCGCGGTTTTGTGCGGGTCGCTCGGCGCGGGGCAAACCGTGAAAGCGTGCAATCAAATCCTCGTTGCCGTCACCATTGCCGGCGTATCCGAAGCCCTCACAATGGGCGCCAAAGCGGGCGTTGATCCGATTAAAATTGTCCAAGTGCTCAGCGGGGGCCTCGCGCGCTGCGGCGTGCTCGAAAACAGGGGCGAGCGCATGGTCAACGGCGACTTTGACCCGGGCTTTCGCATTCGGCTGCACTACAAAGACCTCAACATCATCCAAAAAACGAGCAATGACTTCGGCGTGCCCCTGCCTGTCACCAGCGAGGTTTTTGAACTCTTCAAAACGGCGATAGTCAAAGGCCGCGGCGAACTCGACCACTCGGGCTTGCTCACGGTTGTCGAAGATATGGCGGACATCCAAGCCCGCACGGGATAGTCAAATGAGAGGAGTGAGAGTAGGGGCGATGCCCCTGTGCTCGCCCAAAGAGATGAAAATGTAGGGGCGATGCCCCCGTGCTCGCCGAAAAAAAACAAAAACGAGGCGATTTCCTTTTTGGAGATCGCCTCGTCTTATTTGGAATTGTCTTTGGGGGGAATATGTCACCACCGTGCGTTTAGATATATCGGATTTGATTTTTCATTAACGCCAGATTTCGACAATCGCCCGAACCGGCGTGCGCGTATCTTTGACAATAGGCTCGCCGCCGAGAATCCGATCATCTGTCATGATGTAGGGATGTTCCGTCGGCATAATACAAGGATGTGTTGTCGTTTGGGTCATGTGAATCCCCTTTTGATTACGTGCATCCCGTCGGCGTTGGCAAACCCGCGAGTTTGCACGCGCCATCTGCCGGGCCTGCGGGAAACAGATCGTAAATGGTGTCAATGTCTTTCTCGGTCTCTTTGCACAGCCGCCGGATCAGCGGGGCGATCTCGAATTTCAGCCAGTAATTGCGGATGTAATACACCACCTGCCAGTGATCATCGCTCATCTCTTCAATGCCTTCTTGCCGGGCGAGGTCGCGCGCCACGTCTTCGTCCCACAACTCGGGTTGCTGGATGAACCCGTCTTCATCCACCTCAATTTCTTTGTCGCCCAGCGTCACAAGTCGATATGCCAACGCCGCCTCCTGTTCGCCCGTGTCGTTTGGCGATATCGCGCACGCCCTCAATTGCGGTTTCAATTTGCGCCTCGGTATTGAACGGGCCCAGCGAAAGACGCACTGTCCCCTTCATCGCTTTGGTGCCCAATCGCTCGTGTACCTTTGGCGCGCATTGCAACCCCGTGCGCGTTGCCACATTGAACTTCACGTCCAGCAAAGTGCCCACATTATTTGCCGTCATCCCCGCGACATTGAGCGACAGCACGGGCACGCGCTGATCGGTTTCTTCAGCGCAGTACAAAATGCACCCCTCAATATTGCGGAGACCATTGAGCAATTGTGCGAACAACGCCATTTCGCGTGCGTGAATCTTTTCCACACCTTCGCGCAGAAGCCATTTTTGCGCGGTCAACAACCCCGCAATGCCCATCAAATTGCCCGTGCCGCATTCCAACCGCCAGGGATACTCGTCCAAGTGATCGGGATATTCTGACCGCACACCCGTCCCACCGTATCGCAACGGCGCAACAGATATTCCCTCGCGCACATACATCCCACCCGTGCCCGTTGGCCCCATGAGGGACTTGTGCCCCGTAAAACACAAAATATCGGCCTGCATCGCCTCCATATCTATCGGCAACACCCCCGCGGTTTGCGCCACATCAACGCAGAAAATCACGCCGCGTGACCGACAGATCGCGCCGACCGCCTGCACGGGTTGCACTGTGCCTAGCGCATTGGACGCATGCGTCATCACCACCAATTTGGTATTGGCTTTGATCGCTTTGGCAACATCCTCGGGATCGACAACGCCATCTGCCCCAAACGCCACATGCGTCACGTCAATCCCCTCATACCTTGACAGATGGTAAATGGGGCGCAAAACCGAATTGTGATCCACAAGCGTCGCAATCACATGATCCCCGGCTTGCAACGTGCCCTGAATCGCAATATTCAAGGCGTCTGACGCATTTTGGGTAAAAACCAACCGGTCGGGACTGCCCGCGGCTCCAAAGAACGATGTCAACGCAACACGCGCCTCGGCGACCATCGCCTCGGCCTCCCGCGCCAAATCCGTGCCACTGCGCCCGGGATTCACCCCGTAGTTCCGATAAAACGCCAGCGCGTCCTCCAGCACATTGGGGGGCTTTGGAAATGTCGTCGCCGCATTGTCCATATAAATTAAATTGGGCATCATGAGCTTTCGGTTACGGGCTATCTGACCCCTGACGGACGAGCACAGAGGCATCGCCCCTACGTTTCTACCTTCGCCTCTTGCCCTTTGCCTTTCATCCGCGTCATCCGCGCAATCCGTTTAATCCGCGATCCGCCTTTGACTATTGATCGAACACAATCGCATTGTTCACCAACTCGTGTACACCTGTAATTTTCAACGGCATATCGTAATGGCGTGCGAGTTCTTTGAGTTGTGTGCGGCATTGCAAACACGAGGTCGAGATGATTTTCGCGTCGGTCTCGCGCAGTTGCTCGGCTTTCTTTTTTCCCGAAACCCGCATCCGAAACGCACGCACCGAGCGCAGTGCCGACAACCCGCCCCCACCGCCGCAACACCACTGAGTATATCCGCCATCTGGCATCTCGCGGTAATCCGCGCAGGCCGCTTTCAAAATTTGTCTCGGCTCCTCGACAATCCCGCACCCAGCGGCGAATTGGCACGCATCGTGATAGGTCACTGGCTCGGGATTCTTGCCCGGATCCAATTTCAATTTGCCCTTGCGGATCAGGTTCGCCGTATATTCAAATCCACTCGTAATTTCAAAAGGCAACGCGCCCCACCAGCGGCCTTCGCTCGCCATGAACTTCATCACGCGATAGGCGTGCCCACACTCGCCCATCACCATGACCTTGCACCCCAATTTTTCACACGCGTCGATGTAGTGCTTGTTTTCGTACTTCATCGAAAAGTTGTTTCCGGTCGTAAATCCAAAATTCGATCCGTCAAACGCCCGCGAACTCATCGTCCAATCCGCGCCTGTGGCGTGAAAAACCTTTGCCATGCCCATCAAATTTTCAGCGTAAACCAGCACATCGCCCGACGGGGGCAAAAAGAAAATGTCCGCGCCTTCGCGGTCTAACGGAATGCGGATGTCCCGTCCGGTTTCTTCTTTCAGTTCCCCTTCAATAAATTGAATCGCGTCCAAAAACGCCTCGGGCGACGCGCCTTCCAAATTGCCGGTTTCAAACGAATTGTGCGTGCCCTGCGCGAGGGATGGCGGCGTGAGACCCATCAAATCCACGAGCGAGCGCCCGACGCGCGAAATCACCGAATGATCGATTCCCACCGGACAAAATGCCGCGCACCGCCGGCACGTCAAACACTCGTACACGCGCTGGGCAAACACCTCGGCGTCGTCATTTTCAAAATCTGGCTTTGGAAAAATCGCGTTCCAAAACCGCCCCCAAAATGTGGCGTACTTTTTGTACAAACGAATCACTTGCCGAGAGCGTTCCACCGGATGCATGCGCTTATCGGGTTGCCCGTAATACACCGGGCATTCCTGCGCGCACACCCCGCATTTGGTACACGTATCCATGTACAAGCGCAGTGCTGACGGCTCGTCCTGAATCTCGCGCACAAAGGGATCCGACTCCGCAATCCGCCGCATATACGTGCGGACAAGCCCCGGCGGAATGTACTTTTTCTCGCGTTCTGTCTGCTTCGGCTTTTCCACCGTTCAATCCCCTCTATTCACCGGCAAACGTATCGGATGTGCCCAAAAATTCGCGGCTAAAAAAAACCCCGCCCAAATGCAGCAGATGGGAAAACGGGATCACAATCAGCAACAGGTGTGCGGCGAGCAAGTGCCAAACAAACATGCGTTGCACGTCGAGAACAATTGTCCTGCCGGTCAACAGCGCAGTTACATAGCGGCGCAGGGTTTCGGATGTCACCCCACCCTCTAACAACATGAGAAATGCCGTGGCAGAAAAGCACAGGAGAATGAACTCTGCCAGATAATCCCGAAAATCTGTAATCTCGCGCACGCGCTGAACCACCACTCGGCGCAGCAACAAATAAACGCCCGACACAGCCATCAACCCACTGCCGACCAATGCGATATTCAAACAGATCGGATCCCATTCGGGCGGCAACGCCACGCGCACATGGGCGACGACCAATAGCAACAGCCCCAAATGCAGGCACCAAGACCCCAACCACAACACCCTATCGCGCTTCCAAAGGCCGGTGAAAAACACAAACCCCATAATCGTGCGTTTCCATTCCATCCCCCGAGTGCGCGGTCGCCCGGGAAAAATGCGAATGGTTGGTCGATACTGCCGCTTCCACACGCGATACACACGCCCTTTGCCGCCGGGCAACAACTTGAGTGCCGGATTGTAAAACCGCAGCCACACCCAGATCCGCAAGGTCAGCATAATCACATAAAAAGGACAGGCGAAATAGGGCAGGCGATACAGTATGAAGAGATCGAAAGCGTCCATAGGAGACAATGGTCAGCGGTCAGTTCGCCCAACCCCGCATCCCAAGCGGTTAGCGATCAGCAGTCAGCAAAACAAGTCGCGTTCAGGGACGGATGGATAGAGACTGACCACTAACCACTGACTACTAATCTGTCCAACTCATAACTTCATCGAGGGGTTTCCGCCGCGGTTCTGGGATTTCATCCGGATACCCCGTATAAAAAAAGCCGATGATATATTCTTTATCGGCGTTGATATCCAGCGCGTCGTAGGTGTTTTTTTCCAATGTAATCGGCCCCGTGCTCCACTGCATGCCAACCCCTTCTGCCCATGCAGCCAGTTGCACATTTTGCATCGCACAGCACGCCGCCGCGTAATCTTCTCGGTTCTTCACCTCGTCGCCATCCTGCAAACACGCCACAGCGACAATGGTCGGCTTGGACATGAACTTGGCATAACCGGCTTCTTTCAATATTCCTTTTGCCTCGTCACTCGCGCCTTCAGCGGCTTTTGCCTCCTGAATTTCAGCGTAGCGTCTCGCCAATTTTTCTTTTGTCTGTTCTCCCAACACCACAAAGCGCCACGGTTCGGTCAGATGGTGATTGGGCGCCCACAGGCCGGCCTCAAAAATTTTCTCAATCACCTCTTTGGGCACACCGCCCGGCCGAAACTTAAAAATCGTGCGCCGCGTGTGAATGGCTTTCAGAACATCCATCGCTTGCCTCCTATTGGATTCTCTGTGAAAGTGACCCAAAAAAATAAGGCAGAATCTCGAAAAAAGAAAGGAGAAAGAAGAACGATTTGACGGGTTCTCCCTTCTCCTTTTCAGGAACTCAGACAGGTCAGTTCATCTGGCGCAGCGCATTCATTGCGATCTTCGCACCAGCGCAATGGGTGGCCGGGTCAGCAATTTATCAGCAAATCGAAGTGCGTAGCGGTTTTGGGGATTGGGTGGGGGCTGACCACTGACCACTGATTTTGGGGTTGGGCGGGACTACTTGCTTCGCTGCGTTTTAGGCTACGCCTGTGCGTCTATAAACTGCTATCGCAGTTGTACCCCGCTCCGCGCTTTTTGTCGTGTATTCTAATTTTTTGGTCATCCCGCTTCTGCATAGGAGACGAGTTTGCGCCCTCGAGAGGGGTGGCGCAATTTGCGAAGGGCATTTTCTTTGATTTGGCGCACGCGCTCTCGCGTGAGGCTGTATTTTTTGGCAATGGCCTGAAGCGTCCAACTGGGGCCATTGAGGCCAAAATAGAGACGAATAATATCGGCTTCGCGGTTGTCCAGTGTGTAGAGCAACTCATGGACTTCATCTCGCAGGGCATTGTGAAACATTTCAGCATCCGGAGGGGCTTGGTCTTCGTCGGGCATCATATCGATGAGGGGCGTCTCGGTCTCGCAAATGGGTTTGTCCAAAGAAAAGACAACCGGGCAGTGAGACAGCATGTCAACGACCTGATCTTCTGTGATGTGAAATTCATTGGCAATTTCTTTTTCCGTAGGCATGTCGCCCGCATTGTTTTGATACTGGTCGCGGAAATTTTTAATCCGCCGCAACAGATCCGTCCGGTTAATGGGCAACCGGATCAAACGCCCATGCTCGGCGAGCG
Organism: uncultured Latescibacterota bacterium; assembly: GCA_958295785.1. Lineage (GTDB taxonomy): Bacteria > Latescibacterota > UBA2968 > UBA2968 > UBA2968 > VXRD01. The sequence continues at coordinate 5,539,100 of OY282377.1, read as the reverse complement.
TTTGCAAAATAGACTGGCGAATCCACCAGACCGCATAAGAGATAAATTTGAAACCGCGCGTTTCATCAAAGCGTTCGGTGGCCGTGATGAGACCCATATTGCCCGCGCTGATCAAATCGACTAAGGGCACGCCTTGATTGCGATATTTCAGGGCCACAGTGACCACAAAACGCAAGTTGGCACTGACCAAGCGATTGCGAGCTTGGAGGTCGCCGCGCTTCATTTTGATGGCGAGTTCGACTTCTTCTTCGCTCGAGAGGGGATGAGAATTGGCGAGTTCTTTGAGATAGTGTTCAAGAGCCTTATCTGCTTGTTTGAATGCGGTATGGGCCATACCCCAACTCCTTGCTGAGACAGAACGCAAAACAATGACGTGCAAAAATAGGGTCTCATTGTTTCTTGCGTATTAAGTGCAAGTGAAAATAAAGTTACAGTTTGAAAATTAGCGGTCAGTTGAGCACCTGGCTCAACGACGCCTCAATATTTCCCGACAAAAGTTAAATATAGAAGGTCAGGAGCGAATAGCTTCAACGCATCCTTTTACCCCTTTCCGACTTGGCAAACCATCGTTTTCCCACTATGTTAGTTTCAGCTTCAGTATATCAGCATTCAGCAAAACAAGCGATCAGGGGTGGAGCGGCGGGGGCTGACCGCTGGTCGCTACAAGGAAAAACAATGAAAACAATTTACTACGTTGCCGACCCGATGTGTTCGTGGTGCTGGGGATTTCACCCTGTGCTCAAAAAAGTGAAGGACGCCGTGCCCGACGACCTATCGCCGATCTATGTCATGGGCGGGCTGGCACGCGACACAGACGAGCCGATGCCCGATGCCGTGCGCGCCCATATCCAGCACGCCTGGCGAGAAGTGGCAACGAGGACGGGCGCACATTTTAATTGGGATTTTTGGAAAATGTGCAAACCGCGCCGATGCACCTATCCATCTTGTCGGGCTTTTTATGCGGCCCAAAAGCAACGCGCGGGAACCGCGATGTACGAAGCGATTCAACGCGCGTATTACCAAGAGGCACGCAACCCATCGGATGTCGAAATCTTGGTTGCATTGGCAGGCGAAATCGGGCTGGATACAGATCTCTTTGCGTGCGATCTATCATCGCCTGAAATTGAACAGCAGATGCAGGATGGGTTCAATCTCAGGCGGTTGATGAACGCCAATCAGTTTCCCAGTCTGGTCGTAAGAGATGAGGCGTCTGTGATATTCGTCGCAAGAGGGTATGCCGATGCAGAAACCGTATTGGCCCGGTTGCACGCAGCACTGAGGTAGAATGCGAATGTACAAATCAACGAATATCTGGACGGGCACAGGGGCCGCGCCCCTACGATTCGCTCCTCACTTGTGGATAGGTGGTAGGGCGGAGGGTCATTGCTTGCTCCGCTGCGTTGTAGGCTACGCCTGTGCGCCGATTCGCTATTCGCTGATTTCGTCTATTCGTCTTGCCAAAGTTTGCCCACATGACATTCAAACTTGGGCAACAGGGGATCGCCCGAGATGGTTTTGGGATCAGACAGGCAAACGACCGCTTCATCTGGACGGTAAATATAAACATTTCGCGCTTTGGTATCGATGAGCCAGCCGAGTTGCGCCCCATTGGCGATGTATTCCCGCATCTTGTTTTTCACGGTCTCAAGACGGTCTGTTCGGGAAAGCAATTCGACGACAAAATCGGGACAAATCGGCGCAAATTCCTCCTGCTCATCTGCGGAAAGTGCCTCCCATCGCTCTTTGCGAATCCAAGCCAGATCAGGTGCTCGCACCGCGCCATTCGGAAGGGTGAAACCCGTGGATGAATCAAATCCCAAACCCGTTTCATCGGATTGCATCCACATGCCAAATTGGGTCGTGAGTGTAAAGTTGCGATGTCCAGTTTTGCTCCCTGTTGGCGGCACAATGATCAGATCTCCTTCGCTGGTAAGTTCCATTCTCAAATCGGGATTGGCTCGGCAGAATTGAAAAAACTCATGCCTGTTCATGCGTAATACAGCCCCAAAATGAAGTGTCAGGGCATTCTGTTGGGGTTGCAAGGCAATGGCGGTCATGGGAAACCCTCCGAGTGAATAATGACAATGCCTTCTCTGCGTCAACGTTCAGGTGCAAAAAATACCCGAAAAAAAGGCTCCTTGCAAGCCCATTAGAGCGAATCAGCGAATAGACGAACCCCGCCGCGCTTCAATTTGCCGATGAACTGTTGCCGCAGTTGTACCCCATCCGTTGATTCGTGCATTCGGGCGGACACAGGGGCCACGCCCCTACGATTCGCTCCTCACTTGTGGATGGGTGGTAGGGCGGGGCCTGACCACTGACCACTTGGTGGTCGGGTCGGGCGGGTTCGTCTATTCGTCATTCTGAACATCGCGTGCGAGTGCTTGACATCAATTTGAAGTTTTCAAATATTACCCGCAGCAACGCCATATCTCATCATTCAAAGGAGGGCAAAATGGCCGATCAAGACAACCCGACACAAGATCAACACAACGAATTGCTGTTCATGCAATTGGTGATGATGTTTCAGGGCATGGCTTTGCAAAATTTGGGCAAAGTGATGAACCCGGTCACCAACCAGATTGAGCGCAATTTGGAACAGGCGAAAAACATGATCGATATTCTCGGCATGTTAGACGCCAAAACAAAAGGCAACTTAAATGACAATGAGCAAAGGCTGTTGGAACACGCCCTGTTTGAGTTGCGAATGAATTACGTGGATGAAATCAAAAAGGACGCCCCAGCAACATCTGGCGAACAAGCATCCGACGAGGAACAGACATCCGACAATACCCCTGCGGACGCGGGATCGACATCCGCAGATTCGGAGCAAACGAGTTGATCGCCCTAAGAAGTTGTTTTAATTTTTTCGGAACCTATCTCCCTACCTCCTCCGGCGAGAAAGAGGGGAATAATCTCTCTCCTCCCCGTTGCGAGGAAAGGCCGGGAGAGGGGTCATATTTCGTTTTAAGACAACTTTTAAACAAATGGTCGGCTTGCTGCCTCCTGCTCATCGCTTGTCTGAATTGCGCCCATTATTCCACATCGGCCACGGGAAGCGGCGGCATTCGCTCTGTGGCCGTTCCCCTGCTCGACAACGAGAGTCTCGAGGCGGGCATTCATCAGGCATTGACCGACAGCTTGATTCGGGGATTTGTCTCCGATGGCGCCTTGCGCGTGGTTGAAGAAGACCGCGCCGATGCCGTGTTGCAAGGCGCGGTGCTGGAGATCAAAGAAGAACCCTTCACTTACGGTCAAACAAATGCCGAACAATATCAGATCTCTGTTTTTGTCAAAATGGTTTTTTACGACGCGCGGCAAAAGCAAACGCTTTGGGAAATGGATCGCATGCGAGGCTATGGCATTTACGATGCGACGCGCCAACGCGACCTCGCCCGCGCAGAAGGCATCGGCGACGCGCTGCAAATGCTCGCCAAAGATGTGGTAGATCGCACGCAGGTCGGTGGATGGTGAAACGGAAGACAAAAAAAGATGCGAGGATAGAAACGTAGGGGCGATGCCCCTGTGCCCGCCTGAAAATCAGTGGTTAGTGGTCAGTGGTTAGTCCCTGCCCATCCACCCACAAAAGCGAGACGTGAGACCGTAGGGGCGATGCCCCCGTGCTCGCCCGAAAGCACAAAACACGAGCCCGAGTTCCTTGCGAACCCGGGCTCGTGTTTTGTGGCGATAAACGTGACAGCAGGATTGGGGGCAAGTGGATTTGCCGATCTCAATCCGGGTCATTCAAGAGTTTCTGTCTTGCATTCCTAAGCGATTCCATGCTCCTCAAGTCAGATTTATCAATGATTTCTTTTACTTTCTTAAATTTGATTTCCCGCTTAACTACCCTCCCATTTTCGCCATTATTCCCTCCTGTGCCATCAGTTCCTTTTTGCCCATTTGGTTGGGTGTGTTGGATGCCACCGAGGCCAGTGCAACCCTCGCCACCCGTGCCTCCTTGGCCTCCTTCGCCTCCTTGACCTCCTGTGCCGCCAGCAACATTTGGCTCGGACAAACCGTCTTTTTGCGAGACAAGCAGTGAAACTGCCCCGCCATTCCCGCCAGCCCCGCCATTCCCACCAGGTTTGCCATTCCCGCCGGGTTGCGGACTACGAAATCTGCCAAACCCTCTACAGTCCCCATTGCGACCATTATTCCCATTTGCGCCATTATTCCCATTTGCGCCATTGCCTCCGGCCGTGAGAAAATGAGTATTATGGATTTTGGCGGAAGCAATGAAAATTGATCCGGCATTGGCACCATCTCCGCCAGGTGATTCGGCATCCGTGCCGGACGCATCCAAAATCCCACCTATAACGCGGGTTGAAATGATGTTGATCTCGGGTGCCTTGATGCGGTTTGAATCGCCGAGGTCAAGGTGGTTTCCCACTATGTAAACAGGTTCGTCAAATACAACAGTGCCTTGGACAGTGATCGTGTCGCCGACTATCGGTTGAACGATGTCCTCGCTGGAAGTGAGAACAACACTGGGAGTTTCTTCAGAAACAATGGGGATTTCTTTGTCTAGGAGCGGGAAAATAAAAAATTCCCAGATGGCGATCAATGCGGCAACGAATCCAACAGCCTTGATAACGAATCTAACGATGCGTTTTTTCATGTTGTTTCTCCTTTGCGGAAATGAGTGATTGGTTTGATCTGGTGAATCACTTCAGATATTCAGTTTTCACCTCCTTTCCAACTGCTCGAATTTGACCTTGTGGTTCACGAAAAAGATTTTTCATCTCAAGTGCCATAGAGAAATTTAACCGTCGTTAATCGTCGTTAATATATGGCAATTAAAAAGCTTTTGCAACAAAAAATTAATAGGCTGTATTAAAATTATCTATGTCCCTGATCTTGTATGGGACCTACCCCCCTAACCCCGTTACTCGCTCCGCTCGTTGTAGGCTACACCTATGCTAAGAGAAAGGGGGGAATCAAGCCCTCCCTACGAGAAAAGATACTCTCTTAAAGGTCAAGGGGTTTGAGAGGTGATGCGATAGAATTTTTCGCCCTCAAAATCTTGGTCGTGCCGCAACATCCCCCAGATCGAATGGAGCACCTTTCGCATCACGGCAACGATGGCTTGTAAGGGCTTTTTGCCTCTGGCCATGAGTTTGTCATAGAAGGCTTTGACATGGACTTCATGCCTGCAGGCCACCCACGCAGGCATATAGAGGGCATGTCGGAGGTACTTATTCCCTGTTTTTGAGATGCGTCTGGGCGGATTTGCTGTGCCCGATTGTTTCGGTTTCGGGTCAAGCCCTGCGTGTGCAACCCATTGGGACGGTTTCATATCTTGTGGCAGGAGTGCCAGTTCGGCCAAGATCCGCCAGGCACTGGTTTGTGCGATACCCCGGACAGAGCAGAGGCGTTGATAAGCGCGCTTGAGGGTCAAGTCCTGCTTGACCCAGTCAAGGGCTTGGGCTTGCAGGTACTGGATTCGGCGTTTGAGGTGTCGAATATGCACCTGAATATCGCGTGCGATGAGGTGTGTGCTACGGATGTGGTAGCCCTGTGCGTGGGATCGGTTGCGCTCGCGGATGATCGCTTGTTTGAGTTGCTCCATCCGGCGTGTCAGGGCTTGCCGTTGCAGGACATGCTCGCTCGGGGGTTGCCAAGCCACAAAGGGCATGCGCTGGGCATCATCGAGGATCAACAGCGCATCCATCGCGTCTGTCTTCGCCCGTTGCATGCGGGCTTGCGCGTCATTGTGCATCGCTTTGGGATTGACGACCATGACGTGCGTGCGGCGATGATGATGCAAGGCCAAAGCCACCTCCAGGCGATAAAGCCCGGTGGCTTCAAGGCAGACACAGACCGTCCGTCCGCCCTTGGTGAGCCACTTCAGCAAACGCTTGTGTGCCGGGGGATCGTTGTCAAAGGTCGCTTGCTTGACAGCTTGCCCAGTGCTTGACAGGGCAACGCGCAACGCACGGGCACTGACATCAATGCCTGCAAAAGAGGGGGGGATTTCGACATCGCGGCCTCCTGTGATGAGGGGGTGCTAAGGGATACGGTCTTCGCTCGCGTCCCGACCTTTTCACGCCAAGCCTACCGACCTTGTCTATGCAGCCTCAATGGACTTAGATACTCTTCGGTATAGACCCGGCGGTCGGGGGGCCTATCTTTTCTACAAGGTCATCGCCTTCAAGGGGGATCGGCCTTCCCCGAGCCGGGCATTAAGATGCCTTGTCTCGATACGACGGGGCAACACCTAATTAACCCTTTCTCGCAAGATACAAGGGGGCAGAACATCTCCCTAAACAAAAGCCCGAGTTCACTGCGAACCCGGGCTTGTTTTGTGGCCCCTTGTCTGGATCGGGATTTCTAAGATTGGAGGATTTTCAGGATGAGATTTCCATACACAAAATCAGACCATGACTTAAACAATTAGAAAGTCCGGGCAACTCGAAAACCGAGGGAATCGCTCCTGTCTCCGGTGGGGATCCTGTAGCGGCGGGCAGAGCGCAAAGGATCGGGAGCATTGTTCCAAGCACCGCCACGCTCCACATGCTTAGTGCAATCCCCAGTCCGCCACGCTGAACCGTCACGAGGGGCACCTGTATAGCTGCTATTGTAACAATCCTCAACCCATTCCCATACATTCCCGTGAACATCGTGCAATCCAAACGCATTCGATGGAAATGACCCTACTGGCACGGTCCTCCCGCGATTCACTCCTTGCCTGCCGGAACCATACGTGTAATCCCCATGATAGTTTGCTTCATCTGTCGAGATCGTCGGCCCAAAGTGAAAGGTCGTCGTTGTCCCCGCACGCGCCACATACTCCCATTCCGCTTCGCTCAACAAACGATACGAATGCCCTGTCTTATTAGACAGCCAACGCACATAAGAGTCCCTAACAAAAAGCGTTGACATGGATTTGTGAGAGGCCGACTTTGAGGCGTTCCTGCGGGTGTTCACTCATCTGTTTCAGACGCTTGATTTCTTTATGTTAGGGCTTCTAAGCCTGGGCATCGTTCCAACTCACATGGATCACAGGAAGATTACCGCGCCCCCAACCCTTATCCGCCGGATGATACCCGTTACACCCACCCGCCTCCACGCAGGCATCCCACTCGGCAAACGTCACCTCATACACTCCCACTGCCAACCGATACCCTATCTCAACGCGATGCTGAGGACCTTCGTCACTAAGACGCTCCTCCTCAATCGGCGGCGAACCCATAATGAATGAACCTGTTGGCACTTCTACCATCACGGGGCACTCGGTGCAGTCCTGAAAACGGGTGCCAACGCCGCCGCTACCACCGCCGCTTCCACTACCACTGCCGCTACCACTACCGCCACCTGTGCCCACTGGTTGCCCAAACGACCCTGCAAATTCCACAAAGTCGCCAAACCCAATATCCCCGCTACTGTCCAAATCAAAGCGGGCGTCAAAACGATTCTCCCCACGCTTCGCACCAAAGGCACCGGCAAAAAGGACAAAATCATTAAAGCCCACTTCGCCATCGCCATCAAAGTCCGGAGAAAGGGCAGAGGATAACGCGATGGTCAGATTCGGCATTATCACAATGGGTGAACCACGCCCACGCAATTCGCCACGCACCAACCGAATCGACCCACTGTCAAAGCTCGCTGTGGTGCGAAACCCAATGGTGCCAAGCATCCCACTGTCGCCGTTGCCCGACCACCAATGGTAAAACGCCCTCCAATGAATGGGTTGAAACAACATCTCAGTTTCCAACAAGCGAAAACAAAAAATGCAATTTGATTTTTCGTTGTGGGGGGTTACATTGTGAATAGAGCGGGATACGTCCCCACAGGTCGTTCCTGTCTCTGTATTTTGCGGCGGAGGGCCACAGGCCGCTAAACCAAGAGGCCCTCTGCCGTTCCCTCAGATACGATAGGTCTGAGGGCATTTTTTTATCACCTCCTTATTTCCAACCAGATAGACATTTCTACTCGTAATTCCCACGCCATCAGATCACGTCATAAAAACTCCTTTTATAGGTTTTTCAAGAGTACAAAAAAATCCGAGTGCCATAATACTATGACACTCGGTTAGTCTCCGTATAGGCCAGCTAAATGCCATAGGCTACCCACTCAGTCTATAGCCCAGATTGAGTTCGGTCCTTTCGGATTCCGAAGCCATACCATTTAGCTGGCTGGAAGGGACACAAATTTTACCTTGGCTCTTCCAGCCATGGACTATTGACTGATGGGGGATTTGATTATACGGCATTGAGATAGTACTCCGTAAATTAAATAATTTGGAATTTCAATTGTTTCAAGGAGGCGTTCTGATGCCCAAACAACACGTCCAACTCACCCCCACAGACCGAGATACTTTGACCGCCTTGATCACCAAAGGAGACCAAAAAGCCCGAATCTACAAACGCGCCTTGGGCTTGCTTGAACTTGACCGAGGCAAAACCTACACCCAAGTGGCTCAAACCCTCGGCATGACCGGGCAGACCCTGAGCAATTGGGCAAAGAAATACCGCACCCTCGGCTTGGATGGCCTCAAAGATGCCCCGCGGCCAGGACGCCCGGTGGAGATGACCGGCAAGCAACGGGCCCAAATCACCGCCTTGGCCTGTTCAACCCCCCCGGCAGGCCATGGCAGATGGACGTTGCGCCTCTTGGCGGATCACTGCGTGGAATTGGGCTATTGTGAGCATCTCTCACACACGCATGTCAAGACGATTCTAAAAAAAACGAATTGAAGCCCCACTTGAAGAAAACATGGTGCATCCGCAAAGTGGATGCGTCCTTTCTCGCACGCATGGAAGCCTTGCTTTGGCTGTATGACCAACCTTATGATCCCAACGTTCCTGTGGTCTGCTTTGATGAACGTCCTTGTTTTCTCATCGGACAAGTCCTGGATCCCTTGCCCCTGACAACAGGCCAAGTGACCAAAGAACATTATGCCTATACCAAACACGGCTCGCGTGCGCTGTTGGCTGCCATTGAGCCTTTAACCGGCAAACGGCTTGCCGAAATCTATCCCCGGCGCACGATGAAGGAATACACCCACTTTTGTCAGGCCCTGACACAGCATTGGCCACAGGCGGAGAAAATCCGCTTGGTGCAAGACAATCTCAATACGCATACCCGCCATGCCTTCTATCGTTACTTGCCGGCCGATGAGGCGTTTGCCCTCGCGCAGAAGTTTGAGTTCTTCTTTACTCCCAAGTCGGCGAGTTGGTTGAACATGATCGAGATCGAATTTTCGGCTCTGGCGCGAGGATGTTTGAATAGGCGCATTGCGACGCAGGCGGAACTGCGCCGGGAAGTTTTGGCCTTCTTTCAGGAGCGGGAGGCCAAGGGTATCCCCTTGAATTGGCAGTTCACTTTGCCCAAGGCCAGAGACAAGATGAATACCCATTATCAACGCGTTTATCCAGACAATTCAAAACTCAAAATAACTTAATTTACAGAGTAGATAGTGTTTGCAAGAAAAAATTACTCCCTAAAATTTTTTCGTCTGTGTCTGCGCTGGTGGTTGCTTCGGGGTGGGCACGGGGCCGCGCCTCTGCGTTCGCCGTTCATCCGCGTCATTTGTCTATATCGAGGATTGGGCGGTGCCGGTAGGGCAGAGCGTAGGGGGTGTAAAGGATGTAGCAGGTGTGAAGGACGCAGGGGGTGGGGTTAATCCGCGCAATCCCTAAATCCGCGACAATCCGCGATTCAGACAAAGAGAAAGCCCGAGTTCCTTGCGAACCCGGGCTTGTGCGGTGGATGGGCGGGGCTGATAGCTGATAGCTGATAGCTGATAGCTGACTACTGATAGCTGTTTTCAGTCGTCACTCTGCACTGATCTCGCCTTTTATCCGTGTTTATCTGTGGTTGCTTTGGGCACTATCCCCTGCCTTCCCACGCCGGATACAAATTGTGTTCAATGCCCAGCAAGCTCAAAACGCGCCCGACAATGAAATCGGCCAAATCGTCAAATGTTTCGGGCTTTTGATAAAACGCGGGCATCGCGGGTACGATGACGGCTCCTGCTTCGGCCACTGCCACCATATTGCGGAGTTGAATCAAATTCATCGGGGTCTCGCGCGGTACAATGACGAGCGTGCGGCGTTCTTTCAGCGCGACATCTGCTGCCCGCTCGATCAAATTGCGCGACAACCCGTGGGCAATGCCCGCCAGTGTTTTCATCGAACACGGCACGACCACCATGCCGTCTGATCGCGCCGAACCACTCGCCAGCGTGGCCGCGAGGTCTTTCAGCGGATGCAGGGCGAGATGGTCTGTTGACACACCGTACAGGTCTCGGATGAACCCGGCAAAATTTCGCTGTTTTCCCGCAAAGCCCGCCTCATCGCGCAGTAGCATCCAACCAAATTCGGAGATGACCACATCCACGGCAACCTCGCACATCAGCAGGGCGCGCACAGTACGCAACGCATAAATTGCCCCACTCGCCCCTGTAATCGCAACTGTCATTCGTTTCATAGCAACCCCAACATCTCTTATATCAACAAATCTGATAGCGTGCCCGCAAAATACACCACACTGACCACGCCATTCATCGTCAACGACGCCATGCCCGCTTTTGACAAATCGCGGTGTCGCACCAAACAGTGCTCGTAAATCAGCAACCCGCCCACGACAACGACGCCGGCCAAATAGATCGTTCCCAGTGAAAATGCCCACCCCACGCCTATCATCAAACCAAAAGCGATCAGATGGAATACCCGTGCGATCCACAATGCGGAGGCGATACCGTATTTTTGCGGGATTGAACACACGCCAAAGTACCGATCAAACTCGGCATCTTGGCAGGCGTAAATCGCGTCAAAGCCCGCGACCCACATCAACACCGCGCCTCCCAACAGCAAAATTTTCAGTTCCAAGTATCCCGTGACCGCAATCCACGCCCCCACCGGCGCGAGGGCCAATGCCAAACCGAGAAAGAGTTGGGTTGCCCATGTAAATCGCTTTGTGTAAGAATAAAAAAACACAATGCCGAGTGCGATGGGCGAGAACATCAAACACAGGGGATTCAGCATGTAGGCAGCAAAAACGAAGACCGCCGCAAAGACAAAGACAAACACTTTCACCGCGCCCGCAGAAATGATCCCCTGCGGCAACTCGCGATTGGCTGTGCGCGGGTTGGCCGCATCCATTTTGCGATCCACGAGCCGATTAAATCCCATCGCCGCGCTTCTCGCCCCCACCATCGCCACCGCGATCCAGAACACCTGTTCGAGCGAAATCCCATATTCAACAGCCGCCAGTGCCGCGCCCGAAAATGCAAATGGCAAGGCAAAAACACTGTGGCCGAATTTGATCATTCGGCTGTATGCAACGAGCCCTCTAAGTACCATCGGATACCTCAATGGATAGATTCGAGAATGTCTATACAAGCATTAAAGAGAGGGGACACCACTCGCGTTATCCAGTTCGGGCAACAGAATATTATCGATCAAATCGATCAATTCTTGCACTGTCTCCACGGTGAGTTGTAAGGGCTTAAAACCGTGGCTAATGGCATTTCTCGTTTGCTGTAATTGCATAAGATGACGATAGGTGCTCCGTGGAATAATCCCTTCATAAGTCAGGTGTTTAAGCAGATAAGCGGGGGATGCTTTTGCTGCCTCCATCCCCTCGTTCACAGCAAGCGTTCTCAAAGTCGCTTCCGCCAAAGACCACGCAATCAGAAAAGCGGCTTCTAAATATCCATGGTGTAAAAATGAAGCCACATCTAACATTTTAGAGCGAACTTCTTCGATAGTGAGAGGTGAAGCCTGTCCCACAGACAGTGAATTTTCCGGTCCCAATAAGACGAGCTCAAATTTCCAGTCGGCCTTTTTGCGGACAGCCTGTGCCAATTCATTGACGCGAGAAGATCTGGAACATTGCCCGCGCGATTTTACGGCAACAACAATGTGTTTATGAGCTTTGTGCGCGATCAAATCCGGCTGGAATGGCCTTAAGAACTCAGGCAATTGATGGCCTTGAGGCTCTGCCAACACCTCATAGCCTTTTTCTTTATACGACCGCGCTATCGCATGAATGTGCGATCTTTCGTTTTCTCGAACAGTTAAGTCAGCCATTGATCACCTCCTGATTGGGGGCATCTTGCACGGCAATGTATAAAAATTCATTTTCTCGATCTAATCGTTCAGACAAAACAATAGAGGCGTTTCCCGCTCTGAATATTCCCCTCAAATTTCGCTTTCGACACAACAGGTCTGTGACTTGGTCGTCATCGGCAAAAACCAATCCTTTTAAGGCATCTAAAATTGGTTTGCTAATGTTATCTACATCTATGGATACGTCTTCGTAAAAATACGTAATTTTCACCATAACCAAACTTGAAATGGGCAATTCATCATTGGGCCAATGGCGTTTCGCTTCGTTTTGCACTTCACAGATCCAATTTCGCAGTCTTTCCCTACGCCTTGTCTGCTGGGAAACAGGAGGCCCATCAATGACAAACTCAAATGGCAACACCACAACGCCTCTGGGATAAAGGGAGGGGGCATCTTTCATTTTAAGACAGCTTTTTAGGGAATTGCAAGGCCGCCGCTTGGTTCAGCGGCAAAGGGTGATGCCCCCTGCAATGGCTCGCTCAAAGGGCTTGTCGGGTTGCCCGATTCACTCCTCGCCCTATTTCTGTCGGATGAACTTTTGCAATCGACCATCGGTCTGCACTTCGCCCACATACAAATCGCCGTGCGAATCCAGCCAGATGCCGTGCGGGCACTTCTTGAACTCGCCGGGGGTATCGCTTTCAACGCCCCGTCCCCACTCGGACAATTTCTCGCCCGCAACCGTCCAGATGCTCACCCGCTGATCCAATTCTGCGATATAGACCACGCCCTCTTCCTCGTCGATATAGATGGTGTCGGGATGGTGCAAGCCGGTCCACTCGCCCTGGAAATTGCCCTCGGTATCGAAAAATTGAATGCGATTGTTGCTGCGATCCGCCACCCACAAGCGGTCGTCTTTATCGACTCGCACGCAATGCACCAGATCGAATTGCCCCGGCCCAGTGCCCGGCTCGCCCCATGATTTGATCAACGCGCCATCGGGCGTGAACTTGTGCATCCGCGCATTGCCATACCCGTCGGACACGTACATAAACCCCTGCGAGTCAAACGCGACATCCGTGGGCAACCGAAACGGCTCGCCTTCGGCGCCTTCCCGCCCGGGCGTTCCCACGGTCATCAACAATTCGCCATCCGCGTTAAACTTACGCAAACAATGGGTGTTGCGCTCCACGCAATAGATGTTATCCGCTGCGTCAATGTAAATGCCGTGCGCGTCTTGCAGGACATCCTCGCCCCACGAGGCCAAAAAGTTGCCCGCACGGTCAAAGACCACCATTGGATGCTCGCTGCGGCTATACACATAAACGCGATCCCGCGAATCAACAGCCACCGCGGGAATCCACCCAAACGACCAGCCTTCGGGCAATGTCCACCAATTTTCCTGCACCGCATACACGTAATCGCCCTGTCCAAAGGTCATGACATCCTCCTCGTTAAATGATGTTACGCAATAACCCTCTTGTCATTCATCGGGAAATCGCGTCACTACTCTGCATCCAACACGCGCTGAAATGCCTTCAGGTCGTCCACTTGCACTGCCGCACGATGCAACTGCTTGAGCCGTTGCAAATCGTCAATGACCGCAATGCGACCAGCGAACGAGCCGGCCGTCTCGCATCCAAGCGAAACGCCCCGAGAGAACACATTTCGCATGGGCAGAAACACAGCCGGTTGTGCGCGCACCGCCACGCCGCATAGCCCGTCTCTCGGGCGCAACGGGGACTGAAAGCCGATAGATCCCACTACCATTCATTGCCGTGATACCTCTTGCCGCGCAGCTTTAATTTTCGTCGCTTCTGGGATTCTTCTTCTCGCGCTTTCATCGCATTGAGAATCCGAGCCGCTTCCTCGGGCGTCATCTCCTCGGGCCTTGATTGCTGCTCCTCATTCGGCTGCCCTGCCCGATCCTGCTGTGCCTGTCCATCTTGGTTCTGACCCTCTTGATTTTGCTGATCCTGCTGTTGTTGATCTCGCTGCTGATCCTGTTGATCTTGCTCCTCCTGTCCTTCCTGCTTCTTGCCCTCGTTCTGATCCTCGTTTTGATCCTCGTTCTGATCCTGTCCTTCCCGTTTCTGTTCCTGTTCATTTTGATCTAGTTTTTCCAACGCCAATTCCAGATTCACTTTGGCATCCACATCATCCGGCTTCAGTTCCAGCGATTTTTTGTACGCGCCAACCGCTTCTTGAAATTTCTCCTGCCGAAACAGCGCGTTGCCCAAATTGTAGAACGCAGGCGCGGACAGATGCGGGTGTTCCCCCTCCGCAGCGCGTGCCATTTCCTGCATGGCCTCGGCGTATTTGCCCTGCTTGTAGAGTGCATCGCCGGCATTAAAATGCAACGCAAGATGGTCTCGCGCCTCTTGTTGCGCTTCCAAATACCGGCGCAACGCGGCTTCGTACTCTCCCTTTTCAAACAGGGCATTGCCCTCTTCGTTCTTTTTTGCCACGGGATCGAGAAATGTCCACCCCAACAATGGCAACGCCAGCAAAACGCATAAAAATCGTCTCATAATCTCGCCTCGTATATCTACAGAGTTCGTCCCTGAAACGGGGTACAACTGGTCATTGCTCAGACCAGTTCATGCCTTAATCATGGGCCAAGCATTTTCGCGTCTTTTCGCGCTTTTCGTAGTCCTATCTTCGGGCGGGCACGGGGGCCGCGCCCCTACGGCCGCACCTCTCGTCTTTGTGGGCGGTTGGGTTAGGGCTGACCACTGACCACTGCCTCTACGCCTCAAATCGCCCGCGCCACGCTTCTCGTTCTCGCCGCCGGTCGGACAACAGGGCTTCGCTTGCAAAACACAACAGCGCGACCGCGAGCGGCCATTGAAACCTGTGAATGTATTGGGCGTAACGCTGCGTGCCCAAATCGCGCTTCTCCATCTCGGAAATCCGTTCATACACGGCTTGCAACCCAATGCCTCCGCCGCTGGCACGCACGTACAATCCATCGGTGATGCGCGCGATCTCTTTCAAAGTCGCTTCGTCCAATCGCGTCTTCACGATCTTGCCCTCGGCATCCTTCAAATAATCCACGCGGTCGCCATCGCGCAGGGGAATCAACTCGCCTTCTGCCGTGCCCACGCCCACGGCAAAAATTCGCACGCCCTCTTCAGCGGCTGCCTGTGCGGCGGCAATGGGATCGTTCGCGTGATTTTCGCCATCTGTAATCAAAATCAACGCTTTGTACTTGCCTTCGGTTGCCCCAAATCCCCGAATGGCCGTGCGAATGGCCTCGGCAACCGCTGTACCCTGTTCTGAAATAAGGGCCACATCGGCCTGCCCCAAAAACATCTTGGCAGCGTCGTAATCCAACGTGAGCGGGCAGAGCACATGGCTATACCCGGCAAACGCCACCAACCCGATGCGGTCGCCTTCGAGGCGGTCGATCAAGCCTTCAATTTCAAATCGCGCACGGTCGAGTCGGTTGGGCTTAATATCTTCGGCCAGCATGCTCAAGGACGTATCCAGCACGATCACCAAATCCACGCCCCGGCGGTGAATCACCTCCAACTCCGTGCCAAATTGCGGTTGCACCAGTGCCAGCACCAAAAACGCAAACCCAACGCACATCAGCGCGGCTTTGACGCCCTGCCGAACCCGGCTGACGCCCGAAGCGAGTTTGTCCATCAACGCGGGCGCGCCAAACGCGTACAATGCCTTGCGCTTGCGCCGAAACGCCCACCAGTAAAAAAGCGCGAAAACCGGCACGCCGACCAAAAAATAAAAAGCCTGCGGATCGCCAAATTGCATCTCATTGATTCCTCTATTCGGGCGAGCACGGAGGCATCGCCCCTACATACACTGCTCGCATTTTCGGGCGAGCACGGGGGCATCGCCCCTGCGTTTCTATCCTCGCATCTCACCTCTAAGGCAACCGCCGAAACCGCGTATTGCCCAGCACCAGTTCCAATGACAGCAAGGCCAAGCCGGGGTAGAGAAACTTGTGAAATAACTCGCGGTAGTCCACGTATTCGCGCATTTTGATCTCGGTCTTTTCCATCTCCCCGATCTCGGCGTAAATTTTTTCCAGCTTTTCCGCACTCGTGGCCCTGAAATATTTTCCGCCCGTTGCATCGGCCACTTTTTTCAAAGTCTCCTCGTCGATCTCCACTTTGACGGGCACAAATCGCTTGCCGAAAATCCCGTCAACCTCCTGCATAATCGTCCCCTCGCTGCCCGCGCCGATGGCGTAAATGCGAATGCCCACCGCCTCGGCGGCGCGTGCGGCGGTCATCGGATCGATCTCGCCGCGGTTGTTCTTCCCATCGGTCAACAAAATAATCACCTTGCTCTTGGCCTCTGAGTCGCGCAACCGATTCACGGCAGTGGCGATCCCCAACCCAATCGCGGTGCCATCCCAGTCTTTATCGGCAATCTCGACACCGTCGAGAAAACTCAAAAACACCCCGTAATCCAGCGTGAGCGGGCATTGCGTATAGGCTTCTGCGGCAAAGACCACGAGACCCAAGCGGTCGTGGGCGCGGCCCTGTGCAAATTGGGCCACCACCTCTTTGCACACCTCCAAGCGCGTCTTGCGTTGGTTCGCCAAATCTTTGGCCTCCATGCTGCTCGACACATCAATGGCGAGCGCGATATCGATCCCTTGGCTCAAAATTTCCCGGCCCTCGCGCCCGGACTGCGGCCGCGCCATCGCCGCGATGAGCAAGGCCAGCGCGACGCAACGCAACGCGATCAAACTGTGCCGCAATCTCAGGGACAGGGACGGGCCAATCCGCCGCAAAATGCGCGTATCGGAAAACCGGATGCGCCCGGACTTGCGTTTTTCGCGCCCCATGTAGCGGTAGATGAGCACGGGAATCAACAGCAACAGCAACAGCCACTCGGGATTGGCAAACCGCATCACTCGGCCTCCTCCTGTGGTGCAGAAGGCGTCAGCAGCACTTTCACAATCTCGCGCACATCGTCTATCGCCTCGCGTGCCATCGCCTCGTGCGGCGCGAACTTGGCGAACTTCACCCGATCCGCCTCGTTCAAAAACCGCTCGATCTCTATCGCCAACTGATCGTCAACTGCCTGGGCCTGCAAATCTCGCGCAATCTCAAACGTCGTGCGCTCCACCGCTTGCACCGGGGTCTTGGCCTCCAAGCAACGCCGCAACACAGACGACAGCAGGGAATAGTACTGCCGGTAATTTTCCCGCTCCAGCAACCCCAACCGCCCGACCTCGTCCAACTCTTCCAACCAATTGACAGGTGGCGGCGGCGCCTCGGCCTTTGGCCGACGCCTGCGGCGATACACGTACCAAATCACCCCCGAGATCACCAAAATCAGTCCGCCACACGCCAGCCAAAACCACAGGGGAATTTGTACATCCACAGCGACCGGGGGCTTCACATCGCGGATATCCGTCGTGCCCTCGGGCCTCGCGCTTTGCACCAAAATGTCGATGGGTTGCGACGCTATCGTTCCGGAATCGCCCGCGGCATCTACAAAATGCACGGCAACCGGTGGCACCGCAAACGCGCCCACCTGATAAATGACCATGATGAGGTCTTGCGTCTCCCGCATCCGCCCATCTTCGAGTCGCTCTGTTGCCACCGTGCCGGTGTGCCGAATCTCAAATGGCCCGGGAAAGTCTTTTCCAAATGCGATTTCCGCCCGGTCATCGGCCCCGCGATGCACGCGCAGGCGCAACACAAAGGGATCGCCAATAGTCAATGTATCGCGGTCAACCCCCGTGAAAAACTCCACTGCCGCGCCCGCCGGAACCGCTTGTATCCCCACCGCGATCAAAAAGTAAAAAATCGCACGCATCGCCGTCCGCTATGCTCCTTCTCTTGTCGCCCAGTTGAGTTGCAACCACGCCATCGCCGAATGCGGCAACACAACCACTTCGGAAAATGTTTTGACCTTGCCGTACCACAACTTGTCGGCCCGCCCAATGACGAGTTCTTGAACCAACGCGTCGCCCCGCCAAAGCGAAATTTTCAACGCGGGATCATCCAAGCCATAATGCCCTGTCGATTTATCCGCCTGATCGAGAAATTCGGCCGCGACCAAGTTGTGAACCCGGTCGATCAAATCCTCCACCTCCGCATCGGCAACGCGCTCATCTCCGATCACCACATCCCACGCGCCCGCGCTGTCCTTTGTGCAATCGATCACGCTGTCTCGATAGGCCAAGCGCACGCGGTCAACCCCGGTCCTGTCAAACTCAAACACGCGCTTGTACCGCAACTGCGTCAGCGGCAGATCCAGGGCTTCCGCCAAAAACTGCGCGACGATAAACACCTGCGGTCGGCCCAGCACCTGCGCGTACCACAGCTTCAGGCGTTGGTCAGACGCGCGCTTGCCCAGCACCAGCGTCAGGGGTACATCGTCTTTCCCCCGATGCAACACGACCTCGTAATCCGGATTGTCGAACCCATAAACAGCGGGGTCATCCACCACTTCTTTGTGAAACGACTCCACGCGCTCGTCTTTCAACTGCGACAACAACTTCAACACTTCGCGCTCGTCTGCCCGCGCTTGTATCGGCGCGACGAGATGCCAGTTCAGCCCATCCCGAACCACCTCGTAAGTCCGCTCCGGCGTCTTGATGCATGCCCGCGTCACTTCGTCCGGATCAAAGGGAAATGCCCGCGTATCGCGCAAGGCCATCAGCGGCCGGTTGAACCGCGCGCGGTACTTCTTCTTCGTCAACACGATCTTCTTCCCGCCCGACCACATCAAATAGCACGCCTGCTTCGAGGGAATATCATCGCCAAAAAACAACGCCACGGGTTCGCCCGATGGCGGTTCAAACCGCACCGCAACCACAGGCGGCGCCAGCCCAAAATCCGCGAGGACAACCTCCTCAAAATCGCCTTGATCAACCACGACCCGCCCGCGCTCGACCATCTGCGCGATCTCGATCATGCCTTCAAATTCGATCCAATCCGCGGGCACTTCTATCGGCGCGACCAACACCCACTCATTCCCGCGTTTTTCAGCGACAAATTGACCGTAGTCATTGGTCAATGTCAACCGCGCAACGCGATGCCGATCCACTTCAACAAACGCCTTGTTTGCCTCAATCGCGCGTTGCTCCTCGGCCATTTTGGGGCGTTCAACCAAAAGTACAAAGCCCACCAAGCCCAAAAGCAAAACCGCCAAAATCGCGGTTATTTTCATGCTTACCCCCAAAATCAGTGATTAGTGGTCAGTGGTCAGAGGTAAGAAGTAATACCAAGGGGCCGCGCCCCTACGTTTCTATCCTCGCATCTCCCGTCTCACCTTCTCCGCCACCAGACCAGTACGCCTGCGACAATGGGAACGGCCGGCAGGGCCAGCCAATACACCCACCGAAACCAAAATTCTTCGCCCGGCCCCAAAGTGAGCGGGCGATGGCGCGTGCTCTTGGGCCGAATGGTAATTTTATCGCGTGCCCTGAGCAACCAATTCGTCGCATTCATAAACAAATCGCCATTGCCCACCTTTTCCACAAAGCGGTTGCTCGCAAAATCCGAATCGCCAAAAACCACCATACGCGCCCGTGCGCCGCGCCGCTCGTCACCGGCTTTTGCCGCAATCGTCACCGGCCCCTCGACCACCATCGCCAGCCACAGCGGGCCCGGGCGGTCGGCCCCAGAAGTGTATTTCACCGCGTCCGCGTCTTTGTCGCGGAGGGCGTCCAAATTGGTCTCGCTCCAACTGTGCGGCGAAGACAGCACCAGTGAAGAAACCTCTGAGCCAGGCAAAGATCCCACGCGCACCATCGAACGGGTCAGGGGATAAAAGGTCTGCAACCCCGAGTGCCTATCCGTAATGGGGTGTTTGCTGTAATGCGTCGTCACGGGAACCGAAAAATCCGCGCCCGGCAGTACATCGCTCTTATCCACCACAAAATCGTCTCGCAGGCCAACAGACCACTTTTGCAACAGCGGCTCGAGCCCGGTGGTGACGAGGGGATCCAACAAAAAGAACGCCGCGCCACCTCGATCCAGATAGGTCGCCAAAGCATCGATCTCGGCGGGCAAAAACGGGCGTTTGGGCCCTGCGACGATCAGCACATCGCAGTTTTTGGGCACGCGCTGCATTTGCGCCAGCACAAGGGATGGGCGCACGTCGTGGTTGCCTTCGATGAGCAACTGCTTCGCCTGTGAAAATCCCGTCTCCGATTGATCGTCGGGATGCGCCTCATCGTGCCCGCCCACAAAATAGACCACCTGCCGCTCTTCGCTTGCCAAGCGCGCAATGGCATTGGTCAACGCCTTTTCGGACGCTTCCCGAATGCGATCTTCTCTGTTGCCGTATTCGATCACCGAAACGCCATACCGCGTCACAGCATAGCGCTTGGCCTCTATCGGTTCTCTGTCCGGATCGACAAACCGATACGCAAAACGCCGCGAATGATAGGCGTATTGCTCGAGCAGGTGCGCGTAATCGCGCCGTTCTGCCTCCCGAAAAAACGCCACGACATTGACATCTTCCGACAAATTTTCCAACAGCGACACTGTCTTAGGCGACAGGGTATAAAGCCCGCGTGCGGTCAGGTCAAAGCGCGCGTGATAGCGCGTGGTCAAAAAATTGACCACCGCCAAAATGCCCAGCGCGATCAACACTATCGCAAGGGCATTGGAGCCGTATTTCAAGGTTCGGTGCGAGAAGAATTTGGACATAGACCCATCCAATTAAAATGCAAAAAACGATCTACAGATGAACGCAAATAAAAAGCGAGTAAGTAGGTAGAGGCGGTGCCCCCGTACCCAACCTATTCACCCCTCCCTGTCAGCGCACGGATGCGGGCAACAATGGCATGCACGGTCTCGGTGACGCCATCGAGCAACGCGAAACGGTCGTCCATGTCCACCACCGCCCCCTCATAGCGATACTTGACCGCATAGTCGGTCAGCCACGCCAGTTGTTCGCCTGCGGGCGTCTCACGTTCACCGGGATGCCGGCGCACTATCGCCATCAACTCGCCCAAATCATGGATGTTCCTATAGTCGGCATCCAGCGCGGAAATCCAACCCTTCAGCGCGTTCTCTATCGCCTGTTGCGCGTGAAAGCCAATGGCTTCTTGGGAAGAACGGGAATCCTCAACGAGAACTTCCATGTCAGTGAGATAACGCTCGGCGTTTGCAATGCGCTGCCATACATCCGGCCAATTCGTCGGTTCTGGATTATCGTAATTCACCTTGTCTCCATTCGCATCAAAGCCGTCGCGCACAACTTGACCCGCCACATGGTTGCGCGCCCGGCGACCATAGTGAAACGCATCCTCGCTCATGTGAACCAAATCCACGCCGACCCAATGGTCGTACACTTCCTCAATCTTGCGACGCGCCACGGCACTGTTCCGCACGTATTCCCACTTATCCCTCCGCTCAGAGTCTGTGATAATGAGCAAATCAATATCGGAATCCGCGCTAAAATCACCCCGAGCACGCGAGCCAAACAGGATGACCCTATCCGGATGAATCGCCTCCTCAACCGCGCGGGCAACCGCGCAAGCACGCGGATCGGGGCGATGTTGGGATTGAATAGCTGCCATGGTCAATTTTCCGATCTCAAGTTAGCATCCACGCGATCTATTCGTTCGTTCCGGTCAGCATCCGAATGCGTGCGATGATGGCCTGCACGGTCTCGGTGACGCCGGCGAGCAACGCGAAGCGGTCGTCCATCTCCACCACCGCCCCCTCATAGCGATACTTGACCGCATACTCGGTCAGCCACATCAATTGTTCACCGGCAGGCGTGTCGTTCTCTTGGAGATGCCGCCGCACTATCGCCATCAAATCGCCCAAATCATGGGTGTTCCCATAGTCGGCATCCAGCGCGGAAATCCAACCCTTCAGCGCGTTCTCTATCGCCTGCTGCGCGTGGAAGCCAATGGCTTCTTGGGAACCGCTTACTTCGATCAGCTTTTCCAAGTCAGAGAATTCCCGCTCGGCGTTTGCAATGCGCTGTCGTATATCGGGCAAATTGCTCGGCTCCGGATTGTCGTAGTTCACCTTGTCTCCATTCGCGTCATAGCCATCGCGCACAACTTGACCCGCCACATGGTTGCGTGCCCGGCGACCATAGTGAAACGCATCCGCGCTCATGTGAACCAAATCCACGCCTATCCAATGGTCGTACACTTCCTCAACCTTGCGACGCGCCACCGCTCGGTTCCGCACGTATTCCCACTTATCCCGCCGCTCAGAGTCTGTGATAATGAGCAAATCAATATCGGAATCCGCGCTAAAGTCGCCTCGGGCGCGAGAGCCGAACAGGATGACCCTATCCGGATGAATCGCCTCCTCAACCGCGCGGGCAACCGCGCAAGCACGCGGATCGGGACGATGTTGGGATTGAATAGCTACCATGGTCAATTTCCGATCTCAAGTTAGCATCCACGCGATCTATTCGTTCGTTCCGGTCAGCATCCGGATGCGTGCGATGATGGCATGCACGGTCTCGGTGACGCCTTTGAGCAACGCGAAGCGGTCGTCCATCTCCACCACCGCCCCCTCATAGCGATACTTGACCGCATACTCGGTCAGCCACATCAATTGTTCGCCAGCGGGCGTCTCACGTTCACCGGGATGCCGGCGCACTATCGCCATCAATTTGGATAAGTCGTGGGTGTTTCCATAGTCGGCATCCAGCGCGGAAATCCAACCCTTCAGCGCGTTCTCTATCGCCTGTTGCGCGTGAAAGCCAATGGCTTCTTGGGCAGAATCGGCCTCTACCAAATCATTCAAAACGCGGAGTTCCCGTTCGGCATTGACAATGCGCTGCCGTATGTCCGGCCAATTCGTCGGTTCTGGGTTATCGTAATTCACCTTGTCTCCATTCGCGTCATAGCCATCGCGCACGGCCTGACCCGCCACATGGTTGCGCGCCCGGCGACCATAGCGAAAGGCATTCGCGCTCATGTGAACCAAATCCACGCCGACCCAATGGTCGTACACTTCCTCAATTTTGCGATGTGCCACCGCTCGGTTCCGTTCAGATTCCCGCCGACCCAACTGATCGGAACTGGTGACGATGAGCAAATCGATGTCGGAATCCGCGTTAAAGTCGCCCCGGGCGCGAGAGCCAAACAGGATAACCCTATCCGGATGGACTGCCTCCTCAACCGCACGGGCAACCGCACAGGCGCGCGGATCCGGGCGATGTTGGGATTGAATAGCTGCCATAGTCAACTCCGGCGAAAATACACAGTCGCGGCACTACTGCGGCGGCAGGATATCCGAGGGCGTGACCGGGGTATCGCCGAGCAAGCCCACGCTGCCATAGAGGTCTATCGTGGTCTGCCAGCCTTCTGCGGTCTGATGTCCGATGTCCTCGCCGATAAACGCGCACACGCTTGCCCAACTCTTTTCCACATACTCGGCGTCCTGTTTTGGGAAAATTTCCAAAAATGTCCGCACCGCCGCTGGCTGATCCGCGCAACCAGCGCGGTACGCGTCCAGCACCGTAGCCGTCAAATTGTCGATCAACTCGCGCTCGCGTGCGTACGTCTCTGCCGAGGTGATCACGTTCAAACTATATCCCTTAACCCCGTACTCGTCCAGCAAAAGTTGAAATGTCTCTCGCTGAAGGGCGAGACGGGTCGGGCTCATCTCGAAGTAGTTCAGCACCGCATCCACTTGCCCGCCGAGCAACATCGGTATATTTGGACCGCTGATCGAAACGAGTTCGATATCTTCCGCCGCAATGCCCGTGATCTTCAAAAATGCCTCGAACTCGTTCTTGCTGATGCTCTCGGCATAGACGCCCACCTTCTTTCCGACCAAATCCGCCGGCGCGTTGACGCCTTGCTCGGCGAGGCCGTAGATCGCCGTGGGCAAGCGCGGATACAGCACCGCGGTCGAAATCAAACGCGCGCCATTGCTGTTCGCAATCACCGTCGCGCCCCCTGAGGCGGTGGCGATCTCGTATTCGCCCGCAGCCACAGCAGATGCAGCGGCATTGGCTCCCCAAGACTGCACGATCTCCACATCGAGGCCAAGGCGCGTGAAGCCGCCCCGCGCTTTGGCGAGATAAACGCCGAGATACGTCGGCTCTGCCTGCCAATCGAGGAGGAACTTAAAGGATTCCTTCGCCGCTGTGTTCGTATCTTCCGTCTTTGGGGACGAATCGCATCCCAATAAAAGGCCGGCGACGATCAGACTCATCAGGGCTGTTCTCATAACTTTATCCCACCCTATTTTTTGCCCGCGTAATGGCGCACCGCATCCCAGTCGAGCTCTACGCCCAGGCCCGGCGCAGTGGGAATGGCGAGCAAGCCATCTGCGTCGAGTGTGAACGGCGTGGCGACAATATCCTCGATATAAGGCGATGGGGTGATGTATTCGACCCAGCGCGCAATGGGGTGCGCCGCCGCCAAGTGGAGGTCCGCGACGAGGCCGATAGCGGTATTCCAGCCGTGCGTGACGACCAAAACATTGTGGTCATACGCATACCAGATCAGGCGGCGCACTTCAGAAATGCCCCCCACTTTGGTGACATCGGGCTGGATGATGTCATACGCGCCGCGTTCAATCCACGGCATAAAGCTCTGGCGACGGGTGAAAACTTCGCCCCCCGCGATGGGAACGGGCGAATGTTCGCGCAATTTGATATGGCCTTCGATATCGTCGGGCGGGAGGGCCTCTTCAAACCATGTGATAGCGTAATCCCCGAGCATGCGGGCGGTCTCTATCGCCCATTTGTAATTGTGCGGCCAAAACGCATCGCTGCCGCCCGCATCGACCATGAGTTCGACCTCCGGCCCACAGGTGTCTCGGGCGATTTTGACCAAGCGTTCATCCATGCGGCGGTCGATGCGCCCAAACGCCCCCCAACCGAGCTTGAGCGCCCGAAACCCCTGGTCGAGCGCGTTTTGCAAAGTATTGGGAAATGTTTCCGGATCTTCAAAGAGAAGCGATCCGTAGGGTTTGATTTTCTCCCGGTAATACCCGCCGAGCAAGCGACCAACGGGTTGCCCGACCGCTTTGCCGAAAATATCCCACAGCGCGATGTCAATGCCGCTGATCGCATGCGTGACCGCACCCCCGCGCCCCTGCCAGAAGGTCATCTGGTGCAATTTTTCAGACACGCGCTCGGGCTCCAGCGCGTTTTCCCCCATGAGATTGGGGCGCAACAGCCCCATGGCCCCATCGACCAATGCCTTGCTGGTAAAAACGCTTCCAATGCCGCTGATGCCCTCGTCGGTCTGGATCTCGATTAGCGTGTGCATATTTTCATCCGGCCCAGGCTCGTTCGTCCAGCCGGTCATCGGCGTTTCCCCAAAAAGCGGAATCGTGCGAATATCGGTAATTTTCACGGGTGCTCCTCAATTCGGTGCCCAAAGTGCAAACCCATCGCCCCATTGGGAATTTTTAGTTTTCCAAAAAAATCGTCAATTTCCGCAGGAATGCGTCCCGTCTTTTTGGTGTGCAAAATGGCATTTCCTACTTCGTCTTTTGAAAGCGCGTCCAATATTTTTGGACTTGGCACCAGCGCGTCATTCAAGTCATTGGGTTCAAATTTGTCCAGCGCATCGCCGTATTTTCTTTTCGACAAGGAAATAATTGCCCGTCCCGAGTCCGAGGCGAGGTAGAGAAACAGATGATCGAGATACTTCATACCGAAAAGATTCGGTTGAAATCCGTGGAAGCAGGTCAAAGTTAGGGCATTGCTTTTGTTGCGAATAATTTTGTACCCGCCGCGCGAAAAAACGCCTAAGAGAAGCGGAGCGGGATCCCTGCGTTCAGTCTTGTACCACGGATTTCTACTTTTGGTCAGAAAGCGTTTGTGATAGCCCTTTTGCTCTCCCTGTTGAATATAACGCGCAGCTTGTTTGGAAGGGCTGATATTCGCGCTGAAGAGTAGGACGGGGACGTCGTTTTTAATCAGCATTTCGCAATCTTCATCCTCAAATACGGGCTTTTTGATCTGAGAACTTTTCGCAATACACGGGATAACTTCAGAACTCTCAATCCCAAACTTTTGGGCAAAAGATGGCCTAAGAACAAAAAACTCGTTCGCACCTGTGGCAATCCCGCGGCTAAACCGTCCAAAATAATTCAAGGGAACGGTCTTTTCCGACCTAACAGAGAACGTATCTGATTGAAAGTACGGTAGCCACTTTGAATTGGGATCGAGTTCGCATGTGGCAACGCGAGATACTGGGGGTTGATCGAGAATTGTCGCCAGCGACGCCATTGATTTAATCACATGAAAATCTACATATTTAGGATACCGCGATGCGTCGTACAAGACAATGCCCACCGAAGTCGTCGCATCGGAAAAAATATCTTTTTCGCATTCAAAGTTGATCATTGCGACCAAGTGTCCATCTTCAATAAGTCGCCTTTTGACAATGGCCCCATATCCCGTGTTGAGAAATTCGAGCGGCATGATGTACGCGACTCGTCCAGCGTTGCCGATCTCCGAGACCGATTTTAGCAGAAATGCAGACGCAGTATTTGTATAGCCAGACAGTTTTAGACCGAGTTTGTCGAGAAATACCCTAAAAACTTTATCGCGGTTTAGAAATTTTTGAAACCGCATATAAGGAGGATTGCACACGATATTCTCGCATGTCTTATCCCATGAGAGCAGATAGTCCTCATTTTTAATAAAGTCAATTTTCCGTTGTGTCGCAGATTTCCAAAAATCGAGAATTTTGGGATCGATTTCACATCCACTGAACCGGATATCTGACCTATCTTCTATGGCATCAAAAAACGCACCGAGGCCAAAGCCCGGATCAAAAATGGACTTCTTTCCAGATTCCAAGGCCCAGCCGACCATAAAGTCGGCGACTGCGGGATGCGTAAAAAATTGCCCGTAGTCTCTGCGGTGCTTCTCCCCAACGCACGCCAAATATGTAGCATTACGCGACATCACAAATAATCTCTTGAGAAAAGACATCGAGATCGAGGTAACCGCGCCCTCCGTGAAAAGTCACGTAAAACAAAAGGCGTCCTCGATCCAATTCTTTGAGTGCAGCACGATGTTCGGGCATATCTATTCTCCCCAAAATTTCTTTTCCAACTCGAACATTCACCTTGATCGTCGTCTTGCCCTGATTTTTTACATCCCGTTCGACAGAAAAAACTACTCCCTCATTTTGGGGATCTGAAGTGATTGTCAAAATATCCTTGAAAGGTATGATGTATGCCTTATCAAAAAATACCTGTAATAATGCCTGACTCCAAAACGTTGAATCCAGCGATTGACGAGTGCCAAGTCTTCTAGCTTTGGCGTGATACTCAGATAATCGCGTTTGTGCAAAATTTTTATCTGCTCTTTGAGCGATTTCAAGAGTTTGCTCAGTTTTCTTAAGTCCGGCGTTGAATACCAACTTCGCAGTCTGAAATCCAACTCTCGAAATGTGTCTAAGGTCGCCGTTCGCATCATCTCATGGAGTTCGGGCATCCTTTCAGAAAGCAGGCTTGAGTACGGTTCCTCAAGGATAAGTTGTTGTATTTTCTCGCATTCGGACTCTGCCTCTCGCGTTCTATTCTTCATAAATGCTAAATATCGATTCGCCAAAAAACTACTGGAACGAACTTCTATAGCCGCCACCGCTTTCTGGACAAATTCATCATCGTCCAAGTCACAACCACCCGTTGCAGGCAGATCAGGTCGCCTATAAACGAGAATATCCGGCTTCTTTCCAATATCATTTAGTTCGTCCTGATAGGAAGCGTAAAAATTGGCGAATCTAGGGTCGCCAGCCGCCAAGCTATCCGTTCTGCCATATTTGACCGCACAGTATTCCTGAGAGTATTCGTTGATTGCGCGAAATACGATCTGTTCGGCCTAGTCGCCTTGTTCCTTATTTGTCAGAAACTGGGAACTCGCCAAGGTGGGAGGGCGACCGGTGAGTTGCACGTCGGTATCGATCTCAAACGGCGCGATTTGGATTAGGCGCGCAATCTCGTCTTTATAGATTTGAGTCATAAATTTTTCGCATTTTGCAAATATTCAACTGCTGCGCGGGCGACGATGCGCTCTTCGTCGGTTTGAATGATCAGAATGGCGACCTCGCTGTCGGGCGTTGAGATCGCGCCCTCTGAGGGCGGATTGGCATTTGCGGTTTTGTCGAGGTGAACCCCTAGGTATTCGAGGCCCGTGCAAATGCGCTGGCGCACAGTCGCGCCGCGTTCGCCAATGCCGCCTGCAAATGCTATCGCGTCGAGGCCGCCGAGTGCTGCCGCGCACGCGCCGATCTCTTTTTTAATGCCATAACAAAACGCTTCGAGCGCGAGGCGGGCGCGGTCATGCCCCTGTTGAGCCGCGGCTTCAAGGTCGCGCACATCCCCGCTGATGCCCGAAATCCCGAGCAAACCGCTTTCTTCAGATAGGATGCGCTCCATTTCGCGGATGGACAGATTTTCGCGCTCCATAATATAAGGAAGAATAAATGCGTCAATAGTTCCAATGCGCGTGCTGTTGACAATGCCGTGTTGCGGCGAGAAGCCCATAGACGTGTCAATAGATTGCCCGTTGCGAACCGCGCACAGGGAGGCACTTCCTCCGAGATGGCAAGACACGAGGCGCAAATCCTCTCGGTCAAGCAATTGCGCCGCGCGTTGGGCAACATAGCGATGGGACGCGCCGTGAAACCCGTATTTGCGAACCCCGTATTTTTCGTACCATTCGTAGGGCACGCCGTAAATATAGGCGTAGTCGGGGATGGTATTGTGAAACGCGGATTCAAAAAGGCCAATGAGGGGCAGGTTGGGATAGCGTTGGGCGAAAATGCGAATGGCTTGGATATAGGGCGGGTTGTGCGCCGGCGCGAGGGCGTTGTAATCCGCCATGCGCTGCAAAATCTCCTCGGTGAGGAGATGCGTACCCGCTTTGCCGCGCAGGTGAACGGTTTTGAACCCGACCGCGTGGAGGTCAGACAGATCCGCGAGTACGCCGGTGCGGGCGTCTGTGAGACGGGAGATCACATCGCGCACAGCAGAAGCATAGTCAGGCAAATACTGTTCGGTCTCAACCGCACATTCGCCCATGCGATGGGCAACCGGCGACCTCGCATCGCCAATCCGCTCGAGACGCCCTTCGGCGAGGACCGACTCATCGGTCATGTCAAACAGGCGGTATTTGAATGACGTGGAGCCGGCATTTGCAATGAGAATTTTCATGAAAAAGCCCCAACGGGTTCGCGCCTTTGAACGGGTTTGTCGGCAATGGGCAGATGGACGAGCGATGATGTCAGGCTCAAAAGAATGGCGGCGATCCAGATGATGTCGTAAGAACCCGTGGCGTCATACATGCGCCCTGCCAGCCACACGCCTGCAAAACTGCCGATCTGATGGCTAAAAAAGACAATGCCGTACAGGGTGGAGAGATAGCGCGACCCAAAAATCTGCGCGACCGTGCCGCTGGTCAGGGGAACGGTCGCGAGCCATAAAAACCCAATAAACCCGCCAAACACCAGGGCAGAGGTGGTGGTAACGGGGACGACGAGGAATCCGCCGATGACGAGGGCGCGCCCCAAATAGAGCAAACTCAACAGGTACTTTTTGCGATATCGGTCGCCGAGTACGCCCGAGAGATAGGATCCAAAAATGTTGAACAGGCCAATGAGGGATAACGCAGTCGCGCCAGCCATTTTTGAAAGGCCGTGATCGGTCAGAAATGCGGGCAGATGAGTGGCGATAAATGCGACGTGAAATCCACACACAAAGAACCCCGCATTGAGCAACCAATATCCCGAATGGGCGCGCGCCTGAAGCAATGCGTGAAGCAGGCCGCCGGGTTCGGCATTTGAATGCCGATTTTGCGCGCTGGCACCCTGCGGAATCCCCACGCACAAAAAAGCAATCGCGCCCGCGATCAGCGCGATAAAAGCAAATGAAGATTGCCATCCAAAGTGAGAGAGGAGCCATTGCACCCCGGGCACGAGCGCGAAAGTGCCAAAAGAACCAGCCGCAGTGATAAGCCCAAACCGCGAGGCGCGTTTTTTCGGGGGCACGATCCGAGCGACCGCGCCGAGGATCACGACATAAGAAATGCTGCTCAGTGCAATGCCCATCAGCGCGCCGAGCACGGTATAA
This sequence comes from uncultured Latescibacterota bacterium, assembly GCA_958295785.1. Taxonomy (GTDB): domain Bacteria; phylum Latescibacterota; class UBA2968; order UBA2968; family UBA2968; genus VXRD01. The sequence continues at coordinate 5,509,066 of OY282377.1, read as the reverse complement.
AGGCCCAAAGGCGTGCTGATTGAAGACAACAAATAAAAACAAATCGCATAGAGCAACGCGCCGCCAGCAACGACCCATCGCGGCCCAAAATAATCGGCGACAATGCCCAATACGGGCAGGCCGAAAATGAGGTTTTGCCACGCGATAGCAAGGCTAAAAACTTCGCGCCCAATGCCGAGGTCTCGGCTGATCGGCGTCAAAAAAAGGCCAAAGGATTGGCGAATGCCCATGCTGATGAACACGATGAGGGCACTGCAAAATACAATGATGGTCGGTTTGTGGTGGGACATCTATATACACTCGATATTGCTGATTCAAACCTGTTCTCGTAGTACAACGGCAATTCCGCTATTATCATTGTTGACGTAATGCGTAACGTCCGTTGGGAATTAAGAATGCCCCACGCCACCCCAATTCGCAATTCGTGTGATAAGTTGCATAATTGCTGTCAACATATCGCATCAGGTCAATAGAAAATCAAATTGGTATTATACCAATTTGCTTTCAAGTTGTCCGTATCCTGCCTCCCATCAGGGAGGAATGAGAAATGAGGAACAGGCGTTCCGTAGCACTCAGGCGTTGCTCGTCTCAAGCGTTTGGCCCTACAGCATCGTTTGTTGCCTTTGATGCCTCCGGCGACCTACTTTTTTTCAACAGCAAAAAAAGTAGGCGAGCGGGGTACAACTGCCCCAGCAGTTCAAAAATGCCGCTCTCATGAGCCGAGAGGCTTGCACAGCGCAAACCGCTTCGTTGCATACACGACATGCGTTGGCCTGCAAGGTAGGTTGCAAAATAGAGGTTGGTTGCGAGACGGCCTTGCGCGCTGTGCGCGATGGTTTTGTCGGATGGTTTTTTGTGATGGCCTGGTTGCAATGGCTTCTCTGAATGCCTGCGTAACGTCAAGGGAATCATTTGCTGGCAACATAGCGCATCAGGTCAATAGAAATTCAAATTGGTTAGAACTTACGCATGCTGAGATAAAAAAGGGTGCAATTCCGTAAAATTTATCACTTTGAGGAGGTGTCAATGCGCCAACCGACGCGTTTGGATTACTGTCAGTATCTGCTTAGCAGTCCCCTCAACGATACCCTGACCCCTTTCGCCGACCACAGCGAAGGGTTCAGTCATGATAGGATCAACCGCTATCTCGCCGGTGAGCGTATCCCCCCCCGCTTGGTGTGGGAACACGTCAAAGCCCCCATCGCGTTGACGCCCAAAGGCGATGTGATCTTTGATGACCCGGTTTTAGACAAGCGACACGCACGCAAGATCGCGTGAGTGCGTCGTCAATATAGCGGCAACGCCCAAGGCGTCATCAACGGCATCGGGGTGGTCACATGTGTCTATGTCAATCCGCAACAGGATCGGTTCTGGCTGATTGACTATCGGATTTATGACCCGCAAGGCGATGGCAAAACCAAATTGGATCATCTCAAGGACATGCTCTCTGCGTTGGTCTATCAGAAGGGCCTCCCTTTTACCGGGGTCTTGATGGACAGTGGGTATGCGACCAAAACGGTCATGTTACACAGAGAGCAGATGCAAAAAACCTATTCTTGTCCCCTCAAGACGAACCGGCGCGTGGACGATTCGGCAGGCACAACCCCCTACCAGCGCGTAGATAGCTTAACTTGGACTCAAGCGCAACGCAAACAAGGCAAGCTAATTAAAATCAGAGGGTTTCCCAAAGACCACAAAGTGAAATGATTCCGGGGGGCGTCTTCTGATAGACGCACGGCGTATGTCGTGACCAACGACCATGCTCAAAACGATTCTTCAGGGGTACAACAGGTGTGTCACAGGCGATGGAAAATTGAGCCATTTCACCGCGAAGTCAAACAGGTGACCGGGCTTGAAAAGTGTCAATGTCGGTTGGCACGCATGGTACGAAATCATAGTGGGTGTGCGATGTTCGTTTGGATTCGACTCGCGCAGGTGGCCTATCAAACAGGACAAACCATTTATCAAGTCAAATACCGGGGGGTGGCTGACTTCTTGAGACAACAACTCAAAGCACCTCATATTCCAATGGAGATTGCGTAAGTCCTAATTTAGGGAATTATATACTTGCCAACCCTAAATACTCCGTAAATTAAATAATTTGGAATTTCAATTGTTTCAAGGAGGCGTTCGCATGCCCAAACAACACGTCCAACTCACCCCCACAGACCGAGATACTTTGACCGCCTTGATCACCAAAGGCGACCAAAAAGCCCGAATCTACAAACGCGCCTTGGGCTTGCTTGAACTCAACCGAGGCAAAACCTACACCCAAGTGGCTCAAACCCTCGGCATGACCGGGCAGACCCTGAGCAATTGGGCAAAGAAATACCGCACCCTCGGCTTGGATGGCCTCAAAGATGCCCCGCGGCCAGGACGCCCGGTGGAGATGACCGGCAAGCAACGGGCCCAAATCACCGCCTTGGCCTGTTCAACCCCCCCGGCAGGCCATGGCAGATGGACGTTGCGCCTCTTGGCGGATCAGTGCGTGGAATTGGGCTATTGTGAGCATCTCTCACACACGCATGTCAAGACGATTCTAAAAAAAACGAATTGAAGCCCCACTTGAAGAAAACCTGGTGTATCAGCAAAGTGGATGCGTCCTTTCTCGCACGCATGGAAGCCTTGCTTTGGCTGTATGACCAACCTTATGATCCCAACGTTCCTGTGGTCTGCTTTGATGAACGTCCTTGTTTTCTCATCGGACAAGTCCTGGATCCCTTGCCCCTGACAACAGGCCAAGTGACCAAAGAACATTATGCCTATACCAAACACGGCTCGCGTGCGCTGTTGGCTGCCATTGAGCCTTTAACCGGCAAACGGCTTGCCGAAATCTATCCCCGGCGCACGATGAAGGAATACACCCACTTTTGTCAGGCCCTGACACAGCATTGGCCACAAGCGGAGAAAATCCGCTTGGTGCAAGACAATCTCAATACGCATACCCGCCATGCCTTCTATCGTTACTTGCCAGCCGATGAGGCGTTTGCCCTCGCGCAGAAGTTTGAGTTCTTCTTTACTCCCAAGTCGGCGAGTTGGCTCAACATGATCGAGATCGAATTTTCGGCTCTGGCGCGAGGATGTTTGAATAGGCGCATCGCGACGCAGGCGGAACTGCGCCGGGAAGTTTTGGCCTTCTTTCAGGAGCGGGAGGCCAAGGGCATCCCCTTGAATTGGCAGTTCACTTTGCCCAAGGCCAGAGACAAGATGAATACCCATTATCAACGCGTTTATCCAGACAATTCAAAACTTAGAATAACTTAATTTACATAGTACTAAATCTTCTTGTTAAAGTAATCACGGGTTTTTGGTGTTGAATGCAAGCGCCCTCTGATTTTCGGCACGCCTGCCCCTAACATCTGGCGTTTCAAAACGTTTTCCTTCGCGTCTTTCAGGAACGGATCACATTTGCATGCGTGGATAACATTTCCCGTTGACTTCCATATCGCTCGCCTGTGCCATAAAGGTTGTTCATGCAACCCCCTCACTGGCTATAAGTTGCTTGTAAGTCAACCGGGCGCCCATCGCCCTATTCAACATCTCATCAACACGACTTAAGGTATCAACCTTTTTTCGAGTGATGCGAAACACGCAAGCATTCAGGTACTTTTACATGTGTTTGTCTGACCCGTGGTGATGAATACCCATATAGACACGCTTAACCCGTGCCCACAAACTCTCAATGGCGTTCGTATGGACACCATCGCGTTCATATTCGTCGGCAGAATGATTGATTTGTTCCCCTTCGTAATCATCCCTCAATGCGCCGTATGCGCGGTTCTCGTCTGCATGAATAGTTGCGCCCGTCAAGACCTGGTTCAACATCTGATCGTGTCATGTTGCCCCTTTTGCATCCTGTACATGAACCGCCATTGCCTCACCATCTTCACCTTTTTCCCGCATTCCGAAAGCAACCGATTTACCTACTGTTCCGCGACCCGCATTCAACTTTTTGGATTTATGTTTGTTCTTTTCTTTGCCACCGATGGAGGTTTCATCAATTTCAACGATACCAGACAGAAAACCATCATCATCATCGTCTTTGTTGCCAAAAGCGTTTCGTATTCTTTGACGCATAAACCAAGCGGTCTTTTGCGTTGTACCGATCATTTTAGCCAACTGAACGCTTGAAATACCTTTTGAGTGGTTCGTTTCAATCCATATTGCCGCGAACCATTTAGGCAACATCTTGATTTTAGACGCGCCAAACATCGTTCCGTAAATCATATGAAAATTACGCCCACAATCCGAGCACCTATACGCCAAATCAGAACGACGATAGATTTTTCCCATACTCCTACAATGCGGACAAGACTCGCCATCCTTAAAGCGTATCTTTTCAAGGTGCAAAATACACGCTTCAGGCGTGGCAAACTTCTGTGTGAACGCGACGAAACTAAGCTGCTTTGCCATCATACACCCCCTTGTTAATTCGTAACTTGTATAAATATAACAAGAAAATTTAGGGTTGGCAAGTATATAATTCCCCTAATTTACTTGGGCGGGCGGCAATCGGCATCCCCATTGGGCACTGATAGAGGGACAGCCGATTGGGTTTGTGTCTTTTGAAATTGAAGGCGGGCGTGCTCGTGTTCACGACTTTTACATTTTTTCGGAACACAGGCGCAGAGGGTATGGGGCAAAAATTGTGGACTGGCTATTTGTCCATTTCGACGAGAAGGGCATTCGGCAATTAGACCTCAATGTGCGCCGAGACAATCCAAACGCGCTGTCTTTTTGGATGGCGCAGGGCTTTGGCATCGCGGGCTATGGCATGCGAATGTACAGCAACCCCGAAACGCACGCGGCTTACAAAGGCGTCTTGTCTTCGGATTTTGTGGAATGATGTTCGCAGTCTTTTAGAAACATAGAAACATCTCTTGGGAATGGCGATGCTTCATTTAAGGAAAAAGGTCGAGCCGCATCCATTGCTACCGCGCTGTGACTTGTGCTGCACTATTCATCCTCAAGCACACCACTGTTGCCCGTCCAAACGGCGTTCTACCCACAATTTCTCCGCGCTCGGTCACGTGAAAATGATCTCTCCACCGGTCTTGCCGTGGATGAAACAAACGGACCACTGCCCGAGTCTCGGGGTCCCTACCATTGACGTGTGTGGCTTTATAGAGATTGCAGGCACGACAGGCCAAGGCCCAGTTTTCGGTGCTATCATCGCCGCCACGGGAGACAGGCACGATGTGTTCAACCTCCATTGGAAAATTGAACACGGCTTCCGGTGCATGGCAATATTCACAACGATGTACGGCGCGAAGTGCCACTTGGGTATAGTGCGGATTCATCGCGCCAACTTGTCCGTAAGGGCGGCAGTCCGAGCCGAGGATGCGCGCAACTCTGCTTCGACCAGTGTCTCCAGTTCAATCTGCTCATCAATAGGCAGGGTATCGCCTCGGTCTCTCACGGTTCGCCAGCGCGCCATCAACACCACCAGTCGCTCTTGCTGAGCAGAGGTGAAGAAGGGGTCTGGGCGCAGACTTTGCATAATGACCAGTGTACTGGTATCGTCCTCTGATAACTGCGCTGTGAGGGCATCCAACGCCTCCCCTGCTGTTTTGCCCAGAGCATATCTCGTCCCAGCTATAGCATGATAGGAGAGCGCGCCTCGGTCGGTTGGTATAGGCAAAATTGCTACCTTTGTCACGGTGATGACCTCCTGTCAATTATGGGAAAAAAAGATATATCGGCCATTGCGATTCTCCTTCCCATTCCTTCCCCTGTGCAAAAAAAACATGGATACACGCGATGCCCAGGATTGGTCGAATCCCGTCTATCCCGTCTATCCATTAGGACTTACGCAATCTCCATTGGAATATGAGGTGCTTTGAGTTGTTGTCTCAAGAAGTCAGCCAGCCCCCGGTATTTGACTTGATAAATGGTTTGTCCTGTTTGATAGGCCACCTGCTCGAGTCTTATCCAAACTAACATCGCACACCCAATATGATTTCGTACAATGCGTGCCAACCGACATGGACACTTTTCAAGCCCGGTCACTTGTTTGACTTCGCGGTGAAATGGCTCAATTTTCCATCTTTGGTGACACACCTGTTGTACCCCTGAAGAATCGTTTTGAGCATGGTCGTTAGTCACGACATACGCCGTGCGTCTATCAGCAGACGCCACCCGGAATAATTTCACTTTGTGGTCTTTGGGGAACCCTCTGATTTTAATTGGCTTGCCTTGTTTGCGTTGCGCTTGAGTCCAAGTTAAGCTATCTACGCGCTGGTAGGGGGTTGTGCCTGCCGAATCGTCCACGCGCCGGTTCGTCTTGAGGGGACAAGAATAGGTTTTTTGCATCTGCTCTCTGTGTAACATGACCGTTTTGGTCGCATACCAACTGTCCATCAAGACCCCGGTAAAAGGAAGGCACTTCTGATAGACCCACACAGAGCGCATGTCCTTGAGAGGATCCAATTTGGTTTTGCCATCGCCTTGCGGGTCATAAATCCGATAGTCAATCAGCCAGAACCGATCCTGTTGCGGATTGACATAGACACATGTGACCCCCCCGATGCCATTGATGACGCCTTGGGCGTTGCCGCTATATTGACGACGCACTAACGCGATCTTGCGCGCGTGTCGCTTGTCTAAAACCGGGTCATCAAAGATCACATCGCCTTCAGGCGTCAGCGCGATGTGGTCCTTGACGTGTTCCCACACCAAGCGGGGTGGGATACGCGCACCGGCGAGATAGCGGTTGATCCTATCATGACTGAACCCTTCGCTATGGTCGGCGAAAGGGGTCAGGGTATCGTTGAGGGGACGGCTAAGCAGATACTGACAGTCATCCAAACGCGTCGGGTGGCGCATTGACACCTCCTCAAAGTGATAAATTTTACGGAATTGCACCCTTTTTTAACTCAGCATGCGTAAGTCCTAATTGGTATTACCTCTCAAGTATCAATCACCGCACTGCCCAGACAGACATCGCCATCGTAAAACACGGCAAATTGACCGGGCGCAATGCCCGAGTCTTTTTTTGCAAGGGTGACAGACAATCGGTTGTTGTCCGCGTGTGTAATTGTACAGCCGATCAACGCTGGCCCGTGGCGCAGTTTTAATTGCAAGGTTGTCTTGTCCGGTGGTTCTGCAATCCAATTGGGATTTGCCACCACAAAACGATCTCGTGACGCATCTGCATACCGCGTGGCGTGGGATACAAAAATGACATTGTTCGCCACATCTTTTTCCACCACATACCACGGCCCCCCGCCCAAGCCCAGGCCATACCGCTGCCCGATGGTATAGTAATAATAGCCGCGATGTCGCCCCAAAATTCGCCCTGTTTCCCGGTCGATAATATCGCCTGTTTTATCGCCCAAGTGAAAGGCGATAAAATCCGCATACCTGATCTTGCCCAAAAAACAGATTCCCTGACTGTCTTTCCGCGCTCGATTGGGCAAATCGAAATCCCGCGCCAATGCGCGCACCTCGGGCTTTGTCAAATGTCCAATGGGAAACAGGGCATGCGCGATCTGCGCTTGGTGCAGGCCCGACAAAAAATACGTCTGATCCTTGACCGGATCGGGCGCGCGTTTCAATTGAAAACCCCCATTGCGCGCTGCAATCTGTGCGTAATGCCCGGTTGCCACTTTTTCATAACTGCGGTCAATATGATCGAAAAACGCGCCGAACTTGATCCGCTGGTTGCAAAAAATATCTGGACTTGGGGTGCGCCCCGCGCGCAATTCATCCAGCGCGTAGGCCACCACCCGGTCGAGATACTCCGCTTGCAGAGGGATCACTTTAAGCGGCACATCGAGTTGTTCGCACACGGCCCGCACAAATTTCAGGTCGATCTCCCAGGGACAATCCCCCGCAAAAGCGCGTTCGTCTTCGAGCCACACTTTTAAGTAAAATGCCGTCAGATCGTGGCCTTCGTTTTTCAACAAACTCAAAGCCACAGAACTATCGACACCACCGGAAATGAGAACGGCAATTTTCATAGCATTACACCAAGGCTGGCCCGAGAACGCGATTCCATTCAATTTCCTCGCTATCGCCTTCATAAACGGGCATCAGCGGCGCGATCCGTTATTTAACATGCACGGCGGTCAGGCAACCCGGCGCAAGACCTCGTGGACTTGGTAGCGCAATCGCCCGTGCGCGTGGTCTTGCATTGCTTTTAGCAGCGGCAGCACCCGTGCATCAATACAATCCATGTGTGCCAGTGCCGTCAGCGCGTTAAAGCCCACAAACGGCTCCGCGTCTTTCAATGCGGCCAGCAAATCATCGCGGGCCACTGCGGCGGCTTTGCCCCAAATTGCCAATGCACGCGCTGCATTGTGGCGCACCCAATCGCACTCATCCAAAAGTGCGCGGCGAATCGCGGGCAACGCGCCGAGGGCCGGCAAACCGATATCGCCCAAGGTATCGGCAGCCGTTGCACGCACCCAATCATCCGAATGCGCCAAGGCATCGACGAGCGCGCCAACCGCATGACCGCCCGTGGCAGACAGGGCCGCGGGCACATGCTCGCGCAGGTCTTCATCGCGCGCCAGCAACACATCCATCAACGCGGGCACAGCGCGCTTGCCCAACCGCCCCAGTGCGTAGGTCGCATTGAGCACTGCGTCGGGATCTGCGCTGTTCAAATTGCTCATCGCATCGTCGACGGAAACCGGCGCGTCATCGCCCCATTCGGGTGGGGATGCACCGCGCAACCAGCGCCACATAAACTCCCACGCGAGCGGATGATGCAACAACGCATCGGACGGATGATCGGGTTTTAGGCGGTCTGTGAGCGCGTCAAAATCCGGCTCAAAACGCGATGCCCAACTCGGCGCGGTCGGCTCTTCTGCGCGCTGAAACAAAAATTTCATCATATATCGGTCGCGATCACTGACATTATCGGACACTCGATGCCACAAATCAAAATGCACGAGCAACACATCGCCCGGTTCTGCCACCGCAAAACGAAACTCGTAGGCAAACGCATTTTCCAGTTGCGCGCCGCAATACTGCGTTCCTGGAATCACCCCGGTCGGCCCCATCGCTATCGGCGTTTCGTGCGGGTAATAAATCGCCATCACAGTGCGCGGGCGATGGTGCCGCCGCCATGGCCGGCTCCATCCCTGAAACCGCCGCGGCGACCCGTCTTGGTGAAACCGCCGGCCTTCTGAACCCGCACGATTGAGATGGCAATGCCTGTGGCAGTGCATCTGATATGAATCGCCCAAAATGCTCGACAGCGCGCCCACCATCGCAGGGTCGGCAAAAACTTCATCCAACCCCGGCGCGGCGTGCAAAATATCATTGCCCGGATTGCCCTGTGCCATCGCCCGTTCAGCATCGACCAAGATCTGCGCGTGAATGCGCGGCGCGACCTGCGTCTTGACCACGCAAAACCCCCGCGCAATAAAATGCAACATCGCATCGTCATCCAACAAATGAGATTTCAGGTCCATCGTCTGCCTCCTATGAAGCTGTCTTATACCCATCAGGCCAACAGAAAATCAATTTAGGTCGTGTTGACAATTGAGATATTTTTGTTATTCTGTGTGTATGTCAAAAATTACTATCCCTGCGAAACACTGGCCTAAAATTCTCGCCTTTGTGCGAGAATGCCCTCACGCCTATGTCGGACAGGAAGCCGACTGCAAACGATTCATTGAGGCGGGTCAGTGGCGTCTGCTGCCACCCTCATCACCTTGAAACCAAATGTCAACTAATCCACGCGGAGACCAAATAACTATCGAATCTCGAAAAGTCAAATTTAAAACCCACGCCTTAAAGGCGTGGGTTTTGAGGGTACATGAGCAACAGCAAAGAATGTCTATCGCATTCACGTCTCGTCTGATAGTGCAGCGTGCGCGGCGGCCAGGCGGGCGATGGGCACGCGGAAGGGCGAGCACGACACGTAATCCATGCCAATGTTGTGGCAAAAGTGTACCGAGGCCGGATCCCCGCCGTGTTCGCCGCAGATGCCCACCTTGAGGTCTGCGCGGGCGCGGCGGCCGTTTTGCGTGCCGAGTTCGACGAGTTGCCCCACGCCGGTTTGGTCGAGGGTTTGGAAGGGATCGTTTTCCAAAATGCCCTTCTCCACGTATTCGCCCAAGAATTTGCCCGCGTCGTCGCGCGAATACCCATAAGTCATTTGCGTGAGATCGTTGGTGCCAAACGAAAAAAAGTGTGCGTGTTCGGCAATTTCGGCGGCGGTGAGGGCAGCGCGGGGGATTTCGATCATCGTGCCCACCAAATACGAGACGTGGGTGCCGGTCTCTCTCGCCACATCGCGGGCCACGCGATCCGTCATGGCCTTGAGTTCGGTGAACTCTTTGACCGCGCCAACCAGGGGGATCATGATCTCGGGAACGGCTTTGGATCCCACGTTCGCGGCGGCTTCCAAAATGGCGCGCGCCTGCATTTCGTAAATTTCGGGATAGGTGATGCCCAACCTGCAACCGCGATGCCCGAGCATGGGATTAAATTCATCGAGGGATTCGACCTTGTCTTGAATGACGCGCAGCGACGTATCGAGACGCCGCGCCATTTCGCGCTGTTGCTCGCTCTCGTGCGGCAAAAACTCGTGCAGGGGCGGGTCGAGCAGGCGAATGGTCACGGGCAACCCGGCCATCGCATTGAAAATTCCCTCAAAATCACCGCGCTGAATGGGCAACAATTTTTTCAAGGCGCGGCGGCGACCCGCTTCGTCATCGGCGAGAATCATTTCGCGCACAATATTGATGCGGTCGCCTTCAAAGAACATGTGTTCGGTGCGGCACAGGCCAATGCCCTCGGCGCCAAACTCGCGTGCAACCGCCGAATCGTGCGGCGTGTCCGCGTTGGTACGCACATTGAGTTTGCGAAACTCGTCTGCCCAGCCCATCAAGGTGGCAAAATCGCCCGAGAGTCCGGGCTCTTGCGTGGGCACTTGACCGAGCATGACTTCGCCCGTCGAACCGTCTATCGAGACCCAATCCCCGCCTTTGACGACCACATCGCCAACAGAAAACTGATTCGCTTTGTAATCGATTGCCAAATCGCCACAACCGGCCACACAGCACTTGCCCATCCCGCGTGCGACCACAGCGGCGTGAGAGGTCATGCCCCCGCGTGCCGTGAGAATGCCCTGCGCGGCGTTCATGCCCCCAATGTCTTCGGGCGACGTCTCGAGGCGCACCAACAAAACCCGTTCGCCCTGTGCGGCTTCTTCTTCGGCTTCTTCCGCCAGAAAAACGACTTTGCCCGAAGCCGCGCCCGGCGACGCGGGCAAGCCCACGGCCAGCACCTGCCGTTCGGCTTCTGGGTCAAAGGTGGGATGCAGGAGTTGGTCGAGTTGACCCGGTTCAACGCGCTGCACGGCTTCTCGTTGGGTAATCAAGCCCTCCCTGACCATGTCCACGGCAATTTTGACCGCAGCGGCAGCGGTGCGCTTGCCATTGCGGGTTTGCAACATCCACAATTTGCCCTGCTGCACGGTAAATTCGATATCTTGCATATCGCGGTAGTGCTTTTCCAGCGTCTGATAAATGCCCTCGAGGGTTCGATACGCGCCGGGCAGTTCGCGCGCCATTTTGGCCACGGGCTCGGGCGTCCGCACGCCTGCGACCACATCCTCGCCCTGCGCGTTGGTGAGAAACTCGCCGTAAAACGCATTTTCACCTGTCGAGGGATCGCGGGTAAATGCAACCCCTGTGGCGCAGTCGTCGCCCATGTTGCCATAAACCATCGCCTGCACATTGACCGCCGTGCCCCAGTCCGAGGGAATGTCGTTTAGCCGGCGATAGGTAATCGCGCGATTTGCTTGCCACGAGCCGAACACCGCGCCAATCCCACCCCAGAGTTGTTCGACCGGATCCGTGGGAAAATTTTGCCCCGTGCGTTTTCGGACAATGGCTTTGAACATGTCAACCAGTGTTTTGAGGTCATCCACTGTCAGGTCGAGGTCGTCTTTAATGCCGCGCTTTTCCTTGACTTCATCAATGGCGACTTCAAAGGGGTCCAACTCTCGGCCTTCGGCAGCCACGCCCATCACCACATCGCCATACGTCTGAATAAACCGGCGATAGGAATCCCACCCAAAGCGCGGGTTGTCGGTGCGGGCGATGATCCCTTCTGTAATGGCGTCGTTGAGGCCCAGGTTGAGCACGGTTTCCATCATGCCGGGCATGGAAACGCGCGAGCCCGACCGCACAGACAAGAGCAACGGGTTTGCCGCATCGCCGAATTTGCCGCCCATCACAGTCTCGAGCTCGGCGAGGTTGTCCATCACCTGTGCTTCAAGCGCGGGGGGATAGGTTTTATCGTGGGCGTAATAATACGTGCAAACTTCGGTGGTAATGGTAAATCCGGCCGGCACGGGAATGCCCAAGCCCGACATTTCTGCCAGATTCGCGCCCTTGCCACCGAGCAAGTTCCGCATTTGCGCCGATCCTTCGGCCTTGCCATCGCCAAAAAAATAAACGTACTTTTCGTTCGCCATTGCGTCCTCCAAAAGGGTTCAAAGCGGGGCACAGACATGTGCCAAGGTCACGTCAAAACATATAACAGAGCGAAAAAACGTGCAAGAATTTTGTGGAAATGGGATTTAAAACAGCTTCTGAGAGCTTGAGGAGTTGGGGCTTGGAGCGGCCTTCTTGCATCTTATACCAATTTGCTTTTAAGTTGTCCGTATCCTGCCTCCCATCAGGGATGAATGAGGAACAGACATTCCGTAGAGACATGCGTTGCTCGTCTCAAGCGTTTGGTTCTGCCTCCGCATGGGTTGCCTTCGATGCGTTGGCTACGCCTGTGCCTACGGCGTGCGGCGACCGACTTTTTTTCAACAGCAAAAAAAGTAGGCGAGCGGGGTACAACTGCCCCAGCAGTTCAAAAATGCCGCTCTCATGCGCCGAGAGGCTGGCACAGCGCAAATCGCTTTTGTAATAGGACGACCTGCGTTGGCCTGCAAGGTGGGTTGCAAGATGAATGTGGGTTGCGAGACGGCCTTGCGCGCTGTGCGCGATGGCTTTTTGGAATGGTATTTTGCGATGGCATTCTTGCAATGGCTTCTCTGAATGACTGCGTAAGGTCAAGGGAATCATTTGCGAGTCGCATATCGCATCAGGCCAACAGAAAATCAATTTAGTATTACGTCTCGCCTCTCACCTTCGGGTGGATGATGGTCCGGGCGGACTGACTACTGATCGCTTAGGAGCCTAAAATGACCTCGCGAATGAAAAAATCGATCTGCGTCGCCGTTGGAACAGGCATTGTGCTGGCTGGAACGCTGATGCTGCTCGCAGGGGGCTATGCCAACGGTGTTTTGCGCGGATTGGCGCCGCGCGTTCTGCAAGTCGGCGAGATTCGGGGCAATCCGCTGCGCGATTGGCGTGCGGTGGATGTGCGGATTGGCGACTGGGCACAGGTGGATACGCTCGATGTGGCGTACAATATCTGGGGTTTGCTGATCGGGCGGGCGACTGTGCATCGGCTAAAAATATCAGGGGCAGAGGTGCATATCGATGCTTCGGGCGAAAAGTCCGCGTTTCCGCAGGTTTCCTTGCCTGTGGATGTGAATATCGACTCGCTGGAGATCGCGGATGCCGATGTCGTGGTGGATGGCACGCATGTGCGCGATATCGCGCTGACGGGCGCGCTATTTGCAGATGGATCGGGCTACCGCGCGGTTTTGAAGCGTTTTCGATCCGTGCAGTTTGACCCGCCGCTGGAGGTGACCCATCTGTCGGGCATTGCCGCGTTGCAGGGGGGCGACTTGCAGTTGGACGAGGTGGCGCTGCACACCCATAATTCCCGCGTTTTGCTCAGTGGCACGGTGCGGCAATTGGACGCTCCCGTATTGGATATCGGCATCGAAGCGGATTCTCTGTGGCTGGCGGATATCAGGGGGGTTGGCAACCTGCCAAAACGCGCAGTGCGGTTGCGCGGCAGCGCGAAGGGCGGGCTGAATTCCCTGGTCGCTGAAGCGATTCTGGAAAGCGGAATATCCGATTCCATAAAATTGAATGGCATCTTGAGCGTCGCGCCGTTTGACCTGCGCGGCGATGCGGTTTTCGATGTCGCAGTGGATGATCTGTCCAAGTGGGGCGTCCCCTTGGAATACGCGGTCGGGTTTGCTCTGAAAGGGATGGGCAACCTCTGGATCGATTCCTCGGGCGTGCGCGAAGGCGGGGTTGAGGGCGTTTTTCAGCGCGTGCAAGTGGGAGAAGCGCGGTTTGATTCCGTGCGTTTTGCCGGCGATGCGGCAGATGGCCTGTTCCGCGTGCAGATCGCTGTGGGCGGGTCGAGCGGCGAGATAAAAGGCGATGGGCGAGCGCGATGGGCAGATTGGCGCGGCGACTGGGCACTGCGATTCCGCGATTTGCACATTGGACATTTTCCCGGCATGCCCCAAAATGTCGGGCGAGCGACTGGGCGCATCGACATTGGGCGCGATGATGCGTGGCGCGTGGGCCTTGCGGTGGACAAAGTGCAAATGCCGGATGGCGACATACGAGACGCGACCCTCGAGGTCAAATACGCCGATCAGCGCGTTTTTATCGATCACTTCGCGGCGCGGTTGCCGCATTGGGGAACGCACCTTACGGGCAATGGGCAGGTGCAGATCGACATCGAGCGCGTCCTCACAGACTCTGCTGGCCCCAAACCCGCGGTTGTGGGCAGCCTCCGCGCAGAGGTCGCGTTGCCCGATTTGATGGGGACGGACAGGTGGGGCGATTCCCTGACAGCCGCGGGCCGTGTCGATGGCATTGTGGGCCGCGCGTTGTCCGTGGCGTTGACCGGCGAGATCGCGGGCAATGCCGCAACAGATCGCTTTCGCCTGGCCGCTTCGGTCGATTCCGCGGGGGTATCCGAATTTCACACGGATATGTCGGGCGCGGCGGGCGCGTTTTCCGCCGAGGGTCGCGCCGATTTGCGCGATATGAATTTGACTGGCGAGTGGCAAATGGAGGTTTCGCAGTTGGCGGCCGTGGGCGAGGTGGTCGGCGTTGATCTGTCCGGCGCCGCGTCGCTGTCGGGCGATTTGTCGGGAACATTGGACGCGCCCGGTTTTTCCGCACAAGGCGCGGCGGATAGCCTCTCCGTTGCGGGCATTGCAATGCGGAACGTCGCGCTCGATACGCGGTGGACGCGCCCCGATTCGGGCGCTGTGATGCTGCGAATCGACAGCTTGGTTTCGGGCGAACGGGCGTTGCAATCGGTATTTCTCGACGCGGTGCATACACGCGGCGAAACCTCGTTTTTATTGGGCAATGACGCGCTGGCGACTGACCAAGTCTTTTTTTGGGGGCGCGTGCAACAGGCTGATGATCGTTTTCAAGTGGCGGTGGATTCCCTGCACATTCGGGTCGATGAGGTGGAATTGAACAACGAAGGCCCGATTCGATTTGCGTATTCGCCGGTTCGGGGCGTTCAAATCGGGCAGTTGGCACTTTCCGGGCCGGCGGGCCGCCTAGTCGCGCGGGATCAGCGGGATTTTCAGGCAACTGTGGAAGTGGTGTTGAAAAATTTGGATTTGCGCCCGTGGGCGTTTGTGGCGGGCGTTTCGGGTTCTGGCGGCATTCTCGATGGCGACATGATTTTTGCCGGCACCCTGACCGATCCGCTCGTTTTTGGCAGCTTCGCGCTTGCAAATGCGAAAGTCATGGGCGTGAGATTTGGCGATGCCACCGCAGAGATGTCTTATGGCAATGGCAGGTTGCTCGTGGAGGCGCGGGTCGTGCCAAATGAAAACGAGGTGCTGGAACTGATGGTCAGTTTTCCCCTGTCGGAAACAGGGGAGATGCACCTGCGCGTACAGTCGGAGGAGATCGCGCTTCGCACACTTTTGGATGTCGCCGATGAAAAAACAAAATTGGCGGGGATAGAGCGATCTGAGGGCTTGGGGGTCAACACGGCTTTGAACGCGCTTTTCGATGCGTCTGAGGGGATTTCCGGGGGGCTGTCGCTGGACTTGGACGCGCGGGGGCGTTTTGATGATCCCGATATTCGCGGGGTGATCGAGCTCAAAGATGGCGCAATCGATCTGCCCGATCTCAATCGCGCTTACGCACCCGTTTCTGGGCGGGCCGTGGTCGGAGGTGGCAAAATTCAGATCGACAGCTTTGCGGTTGGGCCTTCGGCAAATCTATCTGGCGACGTGACGCTCGATGGGTTTTATCCGAGCAGGTGGGATATATCGGTGCGACTAAACGCATTTGAACCCGTTGCGTGGCGCGAACTTCAACTGGTGACAGATGGGCACTTGCGATTTACAGGCACGCCAAAAAGCGCGAAAATTGCGGGCAAACTCGCTGTGAAACAGGCCGAGATTCGCTTGGCGGAATTGCTCGAAATGCCGAGCAACGAATCGGATTTTCTAAAAAATTTGGCCCTGCATGTGCAAGTGTCTGCCGAGCGACAGGTGTGGGTGCGCGACCCGACCTTTGAGGTGGAAATTGTGGGGGATGGCGATGTGATCAAAGATCGCGGCGGCCTGCGTATTTACGGCGCGCTGGCGAGCCGCAGGGGCAACTACATTTTGCAAAACCGCCGCTTGCGGATCACGCGGGGCGAGATTCAGTTTCAGGGCAGGCCCGACGGGAATCCCGATCTGAATATCCGCGCAGAGACGCGCGTACGCACGGTGATTGCAGAGGGCGCACAGGCCGAGCCGGTCGATATTTTTGTGACAGTGGGCGGCACGCTGGCGCATCCGCAGGTCGCGTTCGCGAGCGAGCCGCAGTTGGAAGGGGATATGGGGGATATGGTCGCGCTGTTGCTGACGGGCAGGTCGGTCAGCGGGTTTAAGTTTTCCCGCGGGGGCACGCTGGATCTCGTTTTGGGCGTTGCTGCAAATCGCTTGGGACAACGCCTCGGGCAAAAACTGAATCTGGATCTGGTGGAGGTCGATATGGGCGAAGGCAATATTTCGCGGGTTCGGTTGGGCAAGTACATTGGCGAGCGGCTTTTTATGAGTTATACACGCGACATTTCGAGCACGGCTTACGAAGTGGCGATGGAGTTTGAAGTGTTGCCGGGCGTGACATTTGAGGCCGGCCAGGTGGTTGAGGTGGATGAAGATACAAAAAACCGGCGGACGCGAGAATCAGTCGGGTTGTTTTGGAAGAAGGAATGGTAAATTGTGAAATCGAAAAAGCAAAAATGACATGGGCTGGCCGAATATCGGCGCAGCTCTGCCATCCATCCGCTTCGCGTGTGTCTCCCACCTTCCGTTCCTTCCTCCCGTGCATTTCCCTTCTCCAAAATCCCCAGTCATCCCCATCTCTCTTTCAACAACTCAGCCGCTTCTTCTACTGTGCGGTATTTGCCGTTGAAAAGTTGGCGAAGATAGAGTTCGAGGGTCAAGTGGCGGCCCAAAATGGCGGTGTGGTCTTCGCCCGCGAGGTGGCGATGCCAAAGGTCGGCGATGCCGCGTGCGTCACCGAGAAGGTGATCGCCCAAATTTTTGCCGGGCGGTTGGCGCAACCAATTTGCGTAATCGGCAAAAGAGACTCGGCTTCGCAATCGGGCGACGCGCCGCAGGGGTTTGATGGCCCAAGATGGATAGGAGATGGGAAATCCCGTTGCCTGCCATGGAATGTTTTTGAAATAGTTGGGAAAGGTCTGGAGCAACATGCGTTTGTAGAGGCGGTTGTTGGCTTTTTGTCGCAGGGGGATGGCATAGAGCAATTCCTGCACGCGATTGTCAAAGAAGGGCAAGCGGTATTCGATCCCCTCAAAAAGGCCCATGCGAGGGCCGTGAATGGTGAACCCGCGCACGCGCCAATCAATGTAAAAAGCGTGTGCAGACCCCGCCCTTTGAAATGCGGTTTCAAGGTGGTGGATGACGGCGTGATCGGCCGCAATGTGGAGTTTGTTTTTTAGGTACGCGGCGAAATCCCGAAGGTGAAACAGGTGGCCTGCGCCGGCCAGACCGTCTCCCCCAGCGCCATTGAGGCAGATGCGGTACGCAACTCGCTGGCGTTTGAGGTGTTCGATGCCGTGCATGTGCAGCAAGTCGAGCGCGCCATCGGTCCACCACACGCCGGGAAGTCTGGGCAAGAGCCAATTTTGATCGCGCAGGGGCAATACCTCGTGGGGCGCGTTTTTTGCGGATGCAGCGCGGGCCGCAATGCGAACATCCGCGCTGTTGGGATGGCCGAACGTGAAGGTTTTGGGCGCGTGGGGCATGGCCGCGAGGATGGCGCGCGAGTCCAACCCGCCGCTGAGGGTGAGGCCGGTTTGCCGCGTGGTTCGCCGTTCGACAGCAGCGCGAAACCGCGTTCCCAGTTCGCGTGCCAATTCGCGTGGTTCGCCTGCGATAGGGGTGATTTCATCCCATGCCCAGTATGTCTGTTGCGCGAGGCGACCATCTGCGAGGCGAAAGGTCATGCGGGTTGCCGGCGGCACGGGTAGGACGCCCGCAAGCCATGTGCGATCCGCGGGCAATTGTCCGATGGCGAGAAAGATGGCGCGGGCAATGGGGTCGATGGTCAGCGAGAAATCGGGCAACCCGAGAAAGGCTTTGGTTTGAGACGCCCAAGCAATGCGATTGCCCAAGCGCGTGTAGTAGAGCGGCCGCAAGCCGTATCGGTCGGTTGCGATGTGCAATTCGCGTTTGCGCGGGTCGAAAACCACGCCGGCAAAAATGCCATCCAAGGGGTTCAACACTTCGCGCCCGCCCATCGCGGCCCGAGCGAAGAACTCGGCATCCGAGGTCGCGATGCCCGAGCGGTTGTAAAATTCGCCGTCGAGCCAAGCAATGGCTGGCGTCTCACAAGTTGGCGATTTGCCATCTGGGGCAAACGCGATACCCGCTATGTGTGGGCCAACAAGGATGCGACTCGCTTTTTGATCCGCGCTCGTGACGAGGCTGTCTGCCATGCGATTGAGCACCCGAGCGAGTTCGCGTGGGCCAAGAGGCGATTGAGAGATGAATCCGGCGATCATAAAAGCAACCACAGATAAACGCAGATAAACGCAGATGGATAAGGCAATTTTGGAGATGGGCACTGCATTCTTTAAGGTATCGGTATTGGTAAAGGTACGGGTCAAAAAAAAAAATGAAAATGGAAAATCGCGCTTGATTTGAGGATGGATTTTGCGTAATCTTATCAGAACAATCAAGCGGTTCAACCCCACTTCCACAAAGAGGTTTGCCATGACGGATGCAGAGAAGATCGCGCAACACGAGCAGAAAATCGCCGAACTGGATCAGCGGCTCATTGCTATGGAGAAAAATGGGGCAGTAGTCGGCGATCAAGTCAAGCAGAACGCGAAGGATATTTGCCGCGTAGAAGGTCAAGCGATTGACCGTTTCAAGCACCTGGTTAACCTGATGAACGAAGGCTTTAACCGCGTGGAGAACAATATTCGCCGCGGGGAGACTGGCTTAAAGGAGGACATCAACCGCGGGGAGACTGGCTTAAAGGAGGACATCAACCGCGTAGAGACCAACTTGAAGAACGACATCAACCGCGTGGAGGGACAAACCATCAAATGGCTGTCTTTGGTCATCGCGGTTGCGGTTATCATTCTCGGTATATTGACCTACATGAAAGGATAAGCGCGATTGCCATTCGCCTTTGAGTCATCAAACCAACGCCCCATCCGAGTCGCACAAGCGATTTCAGATGGGGCTTTTTTCTTTTCCTATCCGATCAAGCGAAATTCGACCTTGATTTGAATATCGGTTTTGCGTAATCTCATCAGGACAATCGAAAAATTTAACCCAACTGCCTACAGGGAGAAATTGCGATGCAAACTTACATCATCTCTTACGATATGGCCGAGAGGGGCGATTATGACGATCTCCACGAGGCCATCCAAAGCTACGGGACTTGGGCGCGTATTACCGATTCGACATGGGCGGTAGTGACCGAGGACAATGCCAAAAAGGTGCGTGATCACTTGGGCGAATACCTTCCAAAAAAAAGCTGTCTTATTGTCGTAAAGTCAGGTATTGAAGCGGCTTGGCGAAATGTCTTCTGTCGCAGTGAATGGCTAAAAAGGAGCCTTTAGAATGTCCCCATCTGAAGATAGCCCCCCAAGCGGAAAACAACGGCAAAAGATACATCGAGATTCGGCGCGGCACTGTCGATTCGCTGTTGGTGTGTGAAATTACAGACTACGAATGGGATAACCTAAAAAAAGGAATGCCTGCGAATCTTTTCCTAAACTTTGGCATCGCGCTATTGTCCATTAGTTGCTCATTTCTCATCGCACTGCTCACGACAAATATAGACTCTCGCATCTTTATTGTGTTTACCGTGATTGTCACTGTCGGTTTCATCATCGGCATTGTATTGATGTGTTTGTGGTGGCGTGATCGGCGGTCAATTGATCCATTGATCAAAAAGATCGAGCACAGATTTGACAAAGCAGTGAAACCAATTGGTCGAGATAAGGGTGGAGAATAAGAGTCCCTAACAAAAAGGGTTGACATGGATTTGTGAGAGGCCGATTTTCTTCTCAGCCCAACCCTTACAACGTCCATGCCCGGCATCTTTATCGGGCGAGGAGGGACAGATGTCCAACCCCTTGGTGAGCGATGAACTCTGGGAAAAGGTCCAACCCCTTTTGCCGGTTCCCAAGCCGAGACGATTCCGCTACCCCGGACGGAAGCGCATTGACGACCGCAAGGCATTGACCGGCATTCTATTTGTCCTGAAGAGCGGCATCCCATGGGAGCAGTTGCCCCAAGAGATGGGGTGTGGTTCCGGGATGACCTGCTGGCGTCGTCTGAAGGAATGGCATGAAGCCGGCGTGTGGGAGCGGCTTCATCATCTGCTGTTGTCCAAACTGCGAGCGGCCGACGGCCTGGATTGGTCTCGTGCCTGCGTGGACAGCGCCTCCCTGCGTGCGGTAGGCGCTGGGGGGAAAAACCGGCCCCAATCCCACAGACCACCGCAAGCCCGGGAGTAAGCATCATGTGATCACCGATGCCAACGGGGTGCCTCTGGCCGCGATTGTGACTGGGGCGAACCGGCATGATGTGACGCAATGGTTGCCCTTGGTGGACGCTGTGCCCGCGGTCAGAGGCAAACGCGGTCGTCCGCGCCGCAGACCCCAACGGCTGTATGCAGACCGTGCCTATGACTCGAGGGCACACCGGAAGGCCCTGCGCGCACGCCACATCTCGCCGGTGATCGCCCGACGGGGTACAGAGCATGGCAGCGGGTTGGGCGTGTACCGCTGGGTCGTTGAGCGGACGCTGGCCTGGCTCCGGCAGTTCCGCAGACTGCGGGTGCGCGACGAGCGCAGAGCGGACATCCATGAGGCGTTCCTCTCCATCGGCTGTTCACTCATCTGTTTCAGACGCTTACTTTCTTTATGTTAGGGCTTCTTAAAGTCGGCCTCTCACAAATCCAAGTCAACTCTTTATGTTAGGGCTTCTAAGGCAATGAACCCGACGTGACGCGCCTTTGGGCCATCAAACCAACGCCCCATCCGAAGTCGCGCAAGCAATTTCAAAAGGATAAACCGCCATGGAAACCTACATCATCTCTTACGACATGGCTTGGGGAGGTGATTACAATGCCCTCCACGAGGCCATCCAAAGCTATGGGGCTTGGGCGCGTATTACCGATTCGACATGGGCAGTATTGACCGAATATAGTGCTCACATGATTCGCGATCACTTGAGCGAATACCTCCCCGATGGGAGCCGTCTTTTCGTCGTCAGGTCCGGCGATGAAGCGGCGTGGCAATACGTCAACTGCTCTTCCGACGAATGGCTGGAAGGCATCCTGTCGCAAGATGTAACCCGCCTCAACAAGTTGCGCTTGCTTTCGCAACTCGACTAATCAATCAACCGAGCCATCAAACCAACGCCCCATCCGAGTCGCACAAGCGATTTCAGATGGGGCTTTTTTAGCTTCATATCCAATCAAGCGAAATTCGACCTTGCTTTGAATATCGATTTTGCGTAATCTTATTCAGAACAACCGAGCGGTTCAACTCAACTTTCCAAAAGGAGATTTGCCATGACGGATGCAGAGAAGATCACGCAACACGAGCAGAAAATCGCCGAACAGGATCAGCGGCTCATTGCTATGGAGAAGAATGGGGCAGTAGTCGGCGATCAAGTCAAGCAGAATGCGAAAGACATTCGCCGCGTAGAAGCTCAAGCGATTGACCGCTTTGAGCACCTGGTCAACCTGATGAACGAAGGCTTTAACCGCGTGGAGAACAATATTCGCCGCGTGGAGACCGGCTTGAAGGAGGACATCAATCGCGTAGAGAACAACTTGAAAAATGATATTAACCGCGTAGAGAACAACTTGAAGAACGACATCAACCGCGTGGAGGGACAAACCATCAAATGGCTGTCTTTGGTCATCGCGGTTGCGGTTATCATTCTCGGTATATTGACCTACATGAAAGGGTAAGGCGCGATTGCTTTTAGACGCCTACAAACGCGATCCAAGTCCAAAGACAAATCACAGTTAAACAAGGGGGTTTAAGTGCCCGATCTCACCAAAACAGATTTTATGCTCTATCTACAGTGCCCTAAGTCGCTGTGGTTGAAGAATCATAAGCCAGAGGTATATCGAAACTACAAAAAACTCGATCACTCTTTAAGGACTGATGGGTATGAGGTTGAAACATATACTCAGCCGTTGTTTCTGGGTAATACATCACCACAGGTGTGTTTTCAGTGCCCCTTGCGTACCGATGAGGGCATGTCCACCTATGTTGATGTGTTGGAGAAAAACCATGACGGTACCTATAACCTCTATGAAGTGAAATCGTCCACAAATATAAAAGACAATCATATTAAGGATGCCTGTTTTCAGACGATTGCATCAGAAGATTCCGGCTTGTCGGTTCGTAATGTATTCATCATTCATGTCAATGCCAACTACGTACGCGGCGCGACAGTTGATCCGCATCAATTATTACAAAAAGTTTGTGTCACTCGAAAAGTTCGGAATTGTGAGGCGGAAACACGCGCTGAGATAGTCGGTGCCCTCACGTTATTGTCCGAAGATGCGATTGATGAAAGAGGTTGCGAGTGCTACGGGAAAACACGATCAAATCACTGCGATGCGTTTAAGCACTTTAACTGTATCCCTCAAGAAAATTCCGTGTGGGAATTGACAAGGATTAGCGAAAGCAAACTTCGGATACTTCTTAATCAGGATATTAAGAGGTTGGAAAGTATTCCTCAGGATATTACGTTGAATGCTAAACAGTCTGCTCAAGTGCATTCCGCCAGGACAGGGGAACCAATTGTGCAGAAGGAGCCTATCGCCGATATGCTAAATACGCTCGTTTTTCCGCTGTATTTTTTGGACTATGAAACCGCAAGTAGTGCAGTGCCCAAAATGCCTGATACAAAACCATGGCAGCATATCCCGTTTCAGTTTTCTCTGCACATTCTTCATGAAAACGGGTCATTGGAGCATAAAGATTATTTGAGTAAGACCCTTACCCTGTGCGGTGTGAAAGATGTATTGCATGCTTTGTGTGATAGTGTTGGCTCTGTTGGCTCTGTCATTGTGTGGCATGCACAGTTTGAGAAGTCGCGCAATTGTGAGATGGGAAAGTTGTTTCCTGAGTATCGCGACCATTTGGAGGACATTAATAGGAGGATATTTGATCTGGAGGACATCTTTAAGGAAGCGTATATTGACGCCAGGTTTTGCGGATCAACCTCTATAAAAAAGGTGTTGCCAGTTATGTGTCCTCATCTCTCATACGAAAATCTTGAAGTGCAGGACGGTATGCAGGCGATGGAACAATGGTTTGTCATGCTGAATGCGACGGGTAGTAATCGATTAGCAATACGCAATGCTCTGTTGGAATACTGCGAGTTAGATACTTATGCAATGGTTAAATTGTACTGTGCTCTCCTCAACCTTGAAAAATGATATTAACCGCGTAGAGACCAACTTGAAGAACGACATCAACCGCGTGGAGGGACAAACCATCAAATGGCTGTCTTTGGTCATCGCGGTTGCGGTTATCATTCTCGGTATATTGACTTATATCAAAGGGTAAGCGCGATTGCCATTCGCCTTTGAGTCATCAAACCAACGCCCCATCCGAGTCGCGCAAGCGATTTCAGATGGGGCTTTTTTCTTTTCCTATCCGATCAAGCGAAATTTGACCTTGCTTTGAACATCGGTTTTGCGTAATCTTATTAGAACAACCGAGCGGTTCAACCCCACTTCCCACAAGGAGATTTGCCATGACAGATGCAGAGAAGATCGCGCAACACGAGCAGAAAATCGCCGAACAGGATCAGCGGCTCATTGCTATCGAGAAAAATGGCGTTGCATTTGGCGACCGCGTCAAACAGAACGCGAAGGATATTCGCCGCGTAGAAGCTCAAGCGATTGACCGTTTCGAGCACCTGGTTAACTTGATGAACGAAGGCTTTAACCGCGTGGAGACCAATATTCGCCGCGTGGAGACTGGCTTGAAGGAGGACATCAAACAAGTAGAGAACAATATTCGCCGCGTGGAGACCAGCTTAAAGGAGGACATCAACCGCGTGGAGACCAACCTGAAAAATGATATTAACCGCGTAGAGACCAACTTGAAAAATGATATTAACCGCGTGGAGGGACAAACCATCAAATGGCTGTCTTTGGTCATCGCGGTTGCGGTTATCATTCTCGGTATATTGACCTACATGAAAGGGTAAGCGCGATTGCCATTCGCCTTTGAGCCAACAAAACATCGCCCCATCTGAGTCGCACAAGCGATTTCAGATGGGGCTTGTTTTATTCACTAACCTCAAAGATCATTTTAATCATTTGGAAAAAGGCCCCGCATGGACAAATTGCGGATTGATAACGATCTCGCCTTTCGGGTTGATATACCCATACTTGCCACCGACGATTTTATGACGATCAGGCTTGCCACCGATATTCATAAGCGCCAGTCCTTCTGAAAAAGACCACGCACCATCAAATTGCGGGTTGATAACGAACTTGCCTTTCGGGTTGATATACCCCCACTTGTCACCGTTTTTCACATCCGCCAATGCTTCTTCTCCAAAATCGGAGCAGGAAACGAGGAGTGTTGCGAGCACCAGGATGTATGACAGGTTCTTCATGGTTGCGCCTTTCTGTTGTGTGTTGCCTGTCCCGTTGGAATGGGAACGGAATGCGGTTGAGGTGAATGTACTGCGGTTTGCGGTGGTGTCAATGGGCATTTCCAGTTTTCGCTTTTCATTTTTTGGATTTATTGGTACACTTCTGCGGTTTTGGGATCATCTCATTTATTCATTGAGGTCGAAATGGCAGAGAAGAATTACAAAGTTCGCACGGCGCATTGCAGTTGGCGGGCATCAGAGGAGGAAATCTACCAGACGTTGCGCCGCATCACAGACCCATTGCACCGGTCATGGGCGAAGTTGGAAAAAGCCGAGCGGATTGTGATCAAGTTCAATATGATGAAGCCGCACAGCCGCATCATCTACTACATGGGGCGACGGCGCGAGTTGGTCGACGACATGGTCGCACGCGCTGTTTTGCGGTTGTTGCGGGAGCGAACCCGCGCCGACCTCATTGCGACGGATACCAACCCCTATACGCACGAACATCTGATGGGTGGCGATTTCAACTACGCGCATATCTTGAAAGAATACGACGTGGCATTTGTCGATTCAAACGCGCCGCCTTTCGCCATGTATGAGGTGCCGGGCGGGGGGTGCATGTTTGATCGCTATACGCTCAGCGCGTGTTTTGAAGGTGCCGAGGTGGTTTCTGTGGCCAAGATGAAGAATCATCTGTTTATGGGGATCACCCTGTGCATGAAAAACCTTTTTGGCCTGCCGCCGATTACGTTGCCACACGGCCGCGTGCGAACCTATTATCATCACTTTATCCGCCTGTCTTATGTGTTGCCCGATTTGGGATTGATCGCGCGACCGAGTTTGAACATCTTAGATGCACTCACCGGGCAATGGGGCAGAGAATGGGGCGGGCAGGGGCGCGTCTGCAATGCCCTAATCGCGGGCGACCAGGTGACCGCGACAGATGCGTGTGCGGCCTATTTGATGGGGCATAACCCCTCGTCTGATTGGCCGACCCCGCCGTTTCGCCGGGATCGCAACCACCTGTTAATTGCGGCCAAGCGCGGTTTTGGCACGGTCGATCTGAGTGAAATTGATTTTGAGAGCGAGGTGCCAGGGCCTTTGGCCGAGTTTGATTCAGAGCAAACAGACAGCGAGGAAATTGTGGAAAGCTGGCGCCGCACCACCTGCGAGCAGGCCCTGCACTACCGAGATCGGCAGCGGGATATCATCGACCGCTATCGGAACGAATTTATCTTTTTGCAAGATGGGGATGTGGTTTGGCACGGCGCGAACCCCGCCAATTTGGGCAGCCGCAGACAGTTGAGCGGGCAAAAAAAGGACCAGGGGATGTGGCTCAAGTTGGTCGATCCCGAAGAGTCCGAAGGGGAACGCTTTGAGACCTACGAGGCGTGTTTGGGGCAACGGTAAAGCACCACTGCGAAAAACGCGGAGCGGTTTTCAACGTGTCGCTGTCCAGACACGTTCACGACGCGAAAGGGAAAACCGATGGGGATGGGCTCCTGCCCCCTGATTTTTGGATCATCGGGCGGGCACAGAGGCCGCGCCACTACGCCTCATTTTGGAATGGCTGGACGGGGACTGACCACTGACCGCTGACAACATGATCACCACATGGCATCACCCGCCCGCATCGCCCGTGGCAAAATCGAATGCAGCGCATGTCTGGGCGGTGGATTTGAAACGCAAAACGCTTTGCGATCAAGTCTTGGTCGAAACCCTGTCCACAGCAGAGCGCGAACGCGCCGAGGGGGTTCGCGTTGCGCGAGATCGGGCGCGTTTTGTTGCAGCGCGTGGGAGTTTGCGCGTGATTCTCGGCAAGTACGTGGGTTGCGCGCCGGGGGAATTGGCGTTTTGTTACGGCGAATACGGCAAGCCCATGTTGGCATCGCCTTGGGACGAAACCGAATTGAAATTCAATTTGAGCCACTCGGCGGGCCTCGCGCTCATCGGCGTTTCGCTGTGCAGAAAAATTGGGGTAGATGTCGAGCATTGCAGTCGCGCGGTCAGGCGGATGAAACGCATTGCAAAACGCTTTTTTGCACCCCGCGAATACGAGCGGTTGTGCGCGTTGCCGCAAGCAGAACAGCAACGGGCTTTTTTTCAGTGCTGGACGCGCAAAGAGGCATATCTCAAAGCCGTGGGCACAGGGCTTGCCCGCGCATCGAAAAATGGCGATGTCGATTTGGAGGATACGCCAGCAAATTGGACGCTTCGGCATCTCGATCCGGGCGGCGGATATGTGGGCGCCGTGGCGATAGCGGGCAAAGAGATTGATGTGCGGTGCTGGATGTGTGAAACCCTTGTTGCGCGGTCTTTGTCTGAATGAGCGTGCATGCCCCACTAAGGACACTGAGAAACGCGAAGAAAGATGGATCGCGGATGACGCGGATGACGCGGATTGCGCGGATGAAAGGCGAAAACCAACCCCACAAAAACGTAGGGCGCGGCCCCTGTGCCCGCCCAAAGATGCAAGAGGTGTGTAGGGGCGATGCCCCCGTGCTCGCCCGAAGATACAAGATGCAAAAATAAAAACGCGGGGCCGTGGCCCCAGTGCCCGCCCAAACCCCACCCGTATAACGAAGGTGATGAACGATGGATCGGTTGTTGGACAGTGCGGATGAAACGTTGGAGGCGTTGCGGCGCGCATTGCCCGAAGGGGAAGATGAGCTCATTCGCGTGCAGGCCGATTTGGATGAAAAGGGCGATTTCGGCACGCAGTGGGTGGTGGTCACGGGCAATCGCGTGTTGGTGCAGCAAAATGGCGCGGTGCAAGACATTCCGTTTTCCGAACTTGAACTGGCGCGAACCGAGGGCCTGGTCGGCGGTGCGCGTTTGGAAATTCACCGGAAAAAGGGGCCAACCGTTCATGTGCCCTATTCGATGACGCAGGCGCAAAAGTTTTCGGAGACCACGCGGGGGATCGAGCAACTCCGCAAAGCGCAAGAACTTTTCATCAATGCGAATTTGGATCGCACAACCTGTGAAAAGTGTGGTCGGCTGTTGCCAGAGAAAAATGGGATATGCCCGGCGTGTTTGAACAAATGGGCGACATTGGGGCGCATTGCATCGTATTTGAAGCCCTACAAAGTGCGCGCGCTCGTGCTGGCATTCGCGTCGATTGTGGCGACGGTTGCCGAGTTGATCCCGCCTTATGTCACCAAGCGCATTGTCGATGACGTGCTGATTTTGCCCGAAGGCACAGAGGTGCCACTCGACGACCGATTCGAGTTGCTCGGCTTGCTCGTCATGGCACTGGTGGGCATCCGCTTGTTGACTTGGGGCGCGGAATGGGCGCACGGTTGGACCGTGACCTGGCTCTCTGCGCGGGTGACAGCGGATATCCGCAGCCAACTCTACCGGCGTTTGGAATTGCTGTCGTTGCAGTTTTACGACAAGCGACAAGTGGGCGCGGTGATGTCGCGCGTGACGAGGGACAGCAATCGCTTGCAACAATTTTTGGTGGATGGCTTGCCCTATTTGGCAATCGAGGCCCTGATGTTGGTGGGCATCCTCATCGCGTTGCTGATGATGAGTTGGTCGCTGGCAATTCTGGTGCTGATTCCCGTGCCTCTGATCATGATTTGGGGATATGCGTTTTACCGGCGGATGCGGAAATTTTTCACGCGCTGGATGCAGTCCTGGTCCGAAACCATGGCGCGGGTCAACGAAGCGCTCACGGGCATTCGCGTGGTCAAGGCGTTTGCACAGGAAAAGCAGGAGATCGGCGTGTTCAAAAGGCGCAACGACAAATTGACGCGCATCGGCATTGCCACCGAAGTCAATCGGGGCATTTTTTACAAGACCATGACCCTGTTCACCGCGTCTGGGGTGCTGATCGTGTGGTATTACGGCGGGTTGGAGGTGATCGACGGGGAGTTGACCTTGGGCACGTTGATGGCGTTTTACAGCTATATGATGCTGCTCTACGGGCCGTTGGAGTGGTTTGGGATGGTCAATTCGTGGATGACGCGCGCCGTTGCCGGCGCCGAGCGCATTTTTGAAATTATCGACACGCCGACCGAAGCGTATCACAATCCCAATGCCGTGCCCATGCCCCATATCGAAGGTCGCGTCACATTTAAGGACGTCACGTTTGGATACGACAAGAGCAAGCCCGTGTTGCACGAGATCAATTTGGATGTCAAACCGGGCGAGATGATCGGGTTGGTGGGCAAATCCGGCGTGGGCAAGACCACGACGGTGAATCTGATTTGCCATTTTTACGACGTGGATCGCGGCAGCATTGAGGTGGATGGCGTGAATGTGCGCGATATTCGGCTGGAGGATTTGCGGTCGCGGATCGGCATTGTGTTGCAAGAGCCGTTTTTGTTTTCCGGCACGATTGGCGAAAACATCGGCTATGGCAAGCCGGGCGCGACATTTGAGGAGATCATGCGGGCGGCCAAGGCCGCGTACGCGCACGATTTTATCGTGACAAAGCCGGATGGATACGACACGGTGATCGGCGAGCGCGGGGAATCGCTTTCGGGCGGTGAACGGCAGCGCGTGTCCATTGCGCGGGCGATTTTGCACGATCCGCGCATTCTGATTTTGGACGAGGCCACGTCTTCTGTCGATGTGCAGACGGAAAAACGCATTCAAGACGCGATCAGCCGCTTGGTCGCGGGGCGCACGACATTTGCCATTGCCCACCGCTTATCGACCCTGCACAATGCGGATCGGCTGGCGGTGATGGATGCCGGGCGCGTTGTGGAGATGGGCACGCACCGCGAGTTGCTCGAAAAACAAGGCGCGTTTTACAAATTGGTGCAGTTGCAAGAAGAGATTTCGCAGATTATTGCGATTAGGGAGTAGGGGAGAGGGACGGCCTTCTCACTTTCTAGAGGTTCGCATGAATCACCTATTGGGAAAGCCATTTATCGAAGAACTCCCGCCATCCGTCGCCGAAAAGTTGCACGCGGCGACGCCCAATGGCGAGACCGTGCTGATGCAGGTGGCAACGGATTTGGATGCGTCGCTGAATTACAACCCGCAGTGGGTGGTGGTGACAGACAGGCAGGTGCTGGTGATTCCCGAATCCGGCGCGGATGGCGCGCGGTCGATGCCCCTTGGCGAAGTGGCAGACGCGAACGTGGAAGAGCGCGTCGGCATGGGCACGCTGGCGTTGACGCACAAGGATGGGCCGGGGATCCATGTGCCGTATTCGCGGTCCCTCACCGCCAAGTTCGCCGAGGTGGCCGATGGGATTCGGCAGTTGAAAGACGACGAGCCCCTGTCCTTGCCCACGGCCTTGGAGCAGACGCACTGCGATCAGTGTGGCCGCCGCTTGCCGGAAAAAGACGGGGTTTGCGCCGCGTGTTTAAAAAAGTGGCAGACGTTTCGGCGCATTGCGCGCTATATAGCCGCGTACCCCGTGCGCTTGGTGACGACGATTGCGATGACCTTGATCAGCGCGTGTTTGGCCCTGCTGCCGCCCAAGGTGACGCAATACGCGATCGACGGGGTGTTGTCGCCGGGTTGGGCCGCGGTCGAGATTCCATTGATCGCGTCAGAGGATCGCCTCAGTCGGTTGGGGTTGTTGATTTTGGGGTTGATCGTCATGCGCGTGCTGATCTGGTGCGCCGATGTGGTGATGGAGATGTTGAGCCGCCCCCTGGGCTTGCGTGCGATTGGGGATTTGCGCGAAGATCTCTACCGAGCGTTTCAGTTGTTGCCCATTCGCTTTTACGACCGCCGCAAAGTGGGCGCGCTCACGTCTCGCATGACCAATGATACGGATCGCCTGGAAGAGATCATGACTCATGATTTTTATTTCGTGTTTTCCAACACGTTGTTATTTGTCGGGATTGTGGGCTTTTTGCTGTGGATGAACTGGGAACTCACGCTGTTTGTACTCGCGCCCATTCCGCTGATCGTGCTGGCCGGAACGAAGATATGGTATCGCATCATGATGTTTTGGACGCAGTGGTCGGGCAAGTGGGGCAGGCTGTCGGCGCAGTTGAACGAGTCGATTCACGGCATTCGCGTGGTGAAGGCATTTGCACAGGAAGCGCGGGAGAGCACGCGGTTTGACCGCTACAGCGAAGACCTGCGCGACGTGGATACCCGAGGCGAACGGGTGTGGTTTGTGTTTTGGACCGTGACCAATTTGTTGATGAACACAGGGGTGTTTTTTGTGTGGTATTTTGGCGGGCGGCAAATTCTGGGCGGCGAGTTGACTTTGGGCGCGTTGATGGCGTTCATCAGTTATTTGTGGATGTTGTACCAACCCCTGCGCTGGTTTGGCGATTTTTACAGTTATATTCTGCGCGCATTTGCCGGGGCGCAGCGCGTGTTTGAGGTGATCGATTCCGAACCCGAGCCGTATCAAAAACCCGATGCCGTGCGCGTGCCGCGCATTGAGGGCCATTTGACGTTCGAGTCCGTGGTGTTTGGCTATGACCCCGGCAAGCCCGTGCTCAAGGGGGTGGATTTGGAGGTGAAGGCGGGCGAGATGATCGGGCTGGTGGGCAAGTCCGGATCTGGAAAATCCACGCTGATCAACATGGTGTGCCGGTTCTACGACCCGGACCGCGGGCGGTTGTTGATAGATGGCGTGCCCATGACCGATGTCAATTTGCGCGATTTGCGATCCCAAATTGGCATGGTGCATCAAGATCCCTTTTTGTTTGACGGCACGATTGCGGAAAACATCGCGTATGGCAAACCCGACGCGACATTCTCCGAGGTGATGCGCGCGGCCATGGCCGCCGAAGCGCACGAGTTTATCGTCAAAAAACCCGATGGCTACGATATGCGCGTGGGAGAACGCGGCGGGCGTTTGTCCGGCGGCGAAAAACAGCGCGTGTCTATCGCGCGGGCGATTTTGCACAATCCGCGCATTCTCATTCTCGACGAGGCCACGTCTTCGCTGGATACGCCGACCGAGAAGAAGATCCAAGCGGCTATCGCGCGCTTGGTCCAAGGCCGCACGACATTTGCCATCGCCCACCGCCTGTCAACCCTTCGCAGCGCGGATCGGCTCGTGGTGATCGACGAGGGCAATATCGCCGAGGTCGGCACCCATCGGGAGTTGATGGATCGACAGGGCATTTTCTACCGCTTGGTCAAGACGCAACAAGAAACCACGCTGGATATCTTCATGACCGCGGTGGGAATGGAAACGGAATGAAAGAAGCGAGGACAGAAACGCAGGGGCGCGGCCCCCGTGCTCGCCCGAAAATGAAAGATACAAGACGAGCGGTGTGTAGGGGCGATGCCCCGTGCTCGCCCGTTTCAAAAGGTGAGGAATATGACGGAAAAAACAGAGGACTGGAAGCCGATACCGATTGAGATGGCGCATCCCGAATCGGTAGATCCGCGCAAAATTCGGTTGTTCAAAGAGCCGGAATGGATTTTGCGGATGACGATTGAAGGGGATCGCTCCTACACCCGCGTGAAAGTGGTTCGGGCTGCGCCGTTGACCGAGCCAAATCGCTATTTTTCCATTCTGGACAGCAAGGACGAAGCGATTTGTACGGTCAAAGACCTGTCCGAATTGCCCGAAGAGAGTCGGCCCCTGGTGCATGAGGAACTGGACAAGCGGTACTTGACCGCGGAAATCCAGAAGATCGAGGCATTGCAAAACGAGTACGGCGTGACGTATTGGACCGTGGATACGGACCGGGGCAGCCGGGATTTTGTCGCCAAGTCCGTGGCCGAAAACGCGCAGTGGTTGGGCGATACGCGAGTCATGATTTTTGATGTGGATGGCAACCGCTTTGAAGTGCCCGACATCAAAGCCCTCGACCGCCGCAGTCAGGGGTTGTTGGAGTCGGTGGTGTGAACGCAGATGCCGATCCGCCAAAAGCGTTTCGCAATATTTTTCTCATTACTTCCTGAAGTTGGATTTACTCGGTACACAAAACGCCTCGGTATTTTCGATGCTGGGGCGTTTTCTTTTTTTTTCTCCTGATGCGGTCAGCGTTCATCTATCCATTCCCCCGCTTCACCCTTGCGAGTTTGTTTTACTGACTGCTTGGGGCTCGTACTGACAACTGCGATTTTTCTGTTGAATAATCGCCCGCGAGTCGCTAATTTAGACTCCTGACAAAACACATCCTTTTCGCGGTTTATTTTGTTATCAGGAGGTATTTATGCGGAGGCGCATCGGTCGAATTTTGGCGTGGATTGGCGGAATTGTGGTCGTGCTGACGGTCTTGATCATTGTTCTGGCGTTGCAGTCGGGCGAAGAACCCGTGCCCGACCAGGTGATTTTGACGATCAATCTGGAGCAATGGGTCGCAGAGCATGTGCCCGACGACCCATTTGCAAAGCTGCTGGCAGATGACGTGCTCATACTGCGCGATGTGGTGGGGGCATTGGACATGGCGGCGACGGACGACCGCGTTGTGGGCCTGCTGGCGCAAGGCGGCGGCGCGCCGATGGGCTTTGCACAAGTGCAAGAAATCAGAGACGCGGTTCTGTCGTTTGAAAAAAGCGGCAAACCCACGGCGATTTTTGCCGAAACATTTGGCGAACTCGGCTCTGGCAATGGGGGATATTATCTGGCGACGGCATTTGATCGCATTTTCCTGCAACCCTCGGGCGATGTGGGGTTGACCGGGTTGGCGATGGAACATCCCTTTGTCAAAGGGGCATTGGATTCGCTGGGGATCGGCGTGCAGATGGATCACCGGCACGAATATAAAAATGCGATGAATCTGTTCACCGAAACCGAGTTTACAGACGCGCACCGCGAGGCGAGCGCGGCACTTTTGAAATCCATGACCAATCAGATGGTCTTGGGCATTTCGCGCACGCGGGTAACAACGCCCGAAGCGGTGCGCGAGATCATCAATCGCGGCCCGTTTATGGGCGCGTCCGCGCTTGCCGAAGGCCTGGTGGATAGCTTGGCGTATTGGGACGAGGTGCGCGAGTTGATCAAGCGCGAATGGGGCAAAGAGACCGAATTTTTAAGTGTGGGGGAGTATCTCAAACGCACGGACGACCTGTATGGTGAAGGGACGACGGTGGCGCTGATCTACGGCATCGGGGCCGTGCATCGCGGCAAGAGCAACTACGATCCGGCGTATGCCTCCACGACAATGGGCGCGAACACGCTCACAAAAGCATTTCGCTCGGCTGTCAAGGATGAGGATGTGCGCGCCATTTTGTTTCGCATTGACTCGCCGGGCGGGTCTTACGTGGCTTCAGATGCGATCTGGCGCGAGGTTGCCAAGGCGAAGCAGGCCGAGAAGCCCGTCATTGCCTCGATGGGCAATGTCGCTGGATCCGGGGGCTATTTTGTGGCGATGAACGCCGATAAGATCGTGGCGCAACCCGGCACCTTGACCGGCTCCATTGGCGTGGTGGGCGGCAAGTTCGTCACCACTGAATTTTGGAAACGCCTGGGCATTACGTGGGACGAGGTGCAAGAGGGGGACAACGCGCTGATCTGGGGGTCGGGCGCGGAGTTTACGCCCGAGCAATGGGCGAAATTTCAGACGTGGTTAGATCGCATTTACGAAGATTTTACGACCAAAGTGGGCGAAGGGCGCGGCATGTCACAAGCCGATGTCCACGCGGTGGCAAAGGGCCGCGTGTGGACCGGGGAGGACGCAAAGGCGCGCGGCTTGGTCGATGAGTTGGGCGGCATGAAAACCGCGATGCGCCTCGTGCGAGAGGCATTGAAATTGGAGGCCGATGCCCCGCTTCACCTCAAGGTATTTCCCGAGGAAAAGACGCTGATCGACATGATCTTGGAAAAAGGGCTGATCCGCACGTTGGGCCATGGCGATGCGCTGATCAAACTCGCCGCAGAATTGCAACCGGTTTTCCGCTTTGCACGCCTGATGGGACAACAACGGCAGATTTTGGAGATGCCACCCGTGGATGTTCGGCTGGACGAATAGACAAATAGTTGGTATTAGTGGATACAGATGTGCTAGCCCGTTGCGCCGATTCGCAGAAAGGAGAAATGATGATCACCGCAGATTTTGAAGCGTATTTGACCGATGATTGGTACGGCCACCCGATCACAGTAGATGCCTTGCTCGAATGCGAGGCCGAAGCCGGGTTTGAGATGGCGGTGGTAATGCCTCAGACCAAACCCGTTCCGGACAATGACGGGTTGCTCGACAAGACAGCGGGGCATCCCCGGCTGTTGCCCTGCCCGCTTATGGATCCGCGTCTCGGCGAAGAAGGCATTGCGGCGATGAAGGACTATGTGGATCGCGGGGCGCGGGGCATCAAGCTGATGGGCGCGGTTCACAACTACAATGTGGATGATCCAATGGTCATTCCATTTGTCGAGGCCGCACGAGATATGGGGATTGTGGTGTCGATCCATTCTGGGCGCGACAATTGCAGCGCGGAGCGCGTTGGGCGCGTGGCCGAGCAAGTGCCCGATGTGCCGATCATCATGGATCACATGGGATTTCCAGATGGGTTTGACGCTGCCCTTGAAGTGTGCAAGCAATGCCCCGATGTGTATTTGGGCACCACGATTTTGCGATTTCACAAGTTGTGGGCGAATAACCCCGAAGAAACCGTGCCCCGCGAGGTCAAACGAGCTGTGGATGAATTGGGCGCAGAGCGCGTGGTGTTCGGGTCGAATTTTCCGGAATATCGCCCGATTCAAGTCAAACGAGCGATCCAGCGGTTGGAACTGGGCGACGAGGCAGAAGCCCAGATCTTTGGGGAAAATTTGGGACGGATTTACGGGATGTAAGCGGGGAGACGCAAGAGGGAAGACGAGAGAGGGGGATCCACGAAGAAACGCGAAGAGAGGCGAGGGCTAATGGCGACTTGCCTCTTGTATTTTTGGACGAGCACGGGGGCATCGGCCCTACACACACCGCTCGCCTTTTGTGGCTAAACTTCCATCTCGTCTTTTTTACTTGATTTTTTTTCGGGAACTTGTTTAAGTTTTGGGCTTTGGAAAGGGCGGAAAAGCTATGCCAGTAGCGTTGAGAATTGGGTCGTATTTGTTTCTCTTTTGGAGTGTAGATGGCAGAGAACGCCCCTCATATTCACGTTGAGCATACGGGTCGTTCTGCCGAGTTTTGGCTGCTGCCCGTGGCATTGGCAAAAAATGGCGGTTACAGAAACCATGAACTCAACAAAATAAAAAATATGGTTGAGGATAACCGAGACCTGCTTTTGCAAAAGTGGTATGAACAATTTGGCGGAGAAAATTAAAATGGCTGTGAAAAACCCGAAATACGAGACGGATTACGAACATTTCGTCGGCGGCGTTCGGTTTTCTAAAACCCACTTTACTGTTTCCATTCACGATGGGCGGTACCTCAAAGTGCCGATCAACTGGTTTCCGCGTTTGTATCACGGAACAGAGAAAGAACGCAATGCCTATCGGTTGATGGGTCAGGGTGAGGGCATTGCCTGGGATGGCCTCGACGAGCATATTGGGCTTGAAACCCTATTGGCAGGACAAAAAAGCGGTGAAACGCCTCAATCGATCAAACGCTGGCTAAAAAAACGAAAAAAATCGCAAGACACGAGAAGGGAAAGGCAAAAGCAACCCCAGATGAACACGGATGAACGAGGGTGAAAGGCGCGTTGGAGGGCGTGGCCCCGTGCCCGCCTGAAGAGACAAGTGCTGACCGCTGACCCTCTCACTTCTTCCCTCTCACTTTCACTCACAGGAGGTTAATTCTGCAATGATCCGAGTTGAGAATCTGAAAAAATACTACGGTGACTTTCAGGCACTTAAGGGCATTGACTTTGAGATCGACGACGGAGAAATCGTCGGATTCTTGGGGGCGAATGGCGCGGGCAAATCCACGACATTGAAAGTTATGACGGGCTATTTGGCGCCCAGTGCCGGCAATGTCTTTATGGATGACCTGAATATTCAAGCGCATTCGCTGGCGATTCGCCAGCAGATCGGCTATTTGCCCGAAATGAATCCCCTGTACGGGGAAATGCGGGTTTACGATTATCTCGAATTTACATCTCAAATTCGCGGCATGTCGCCCGAAGCATTCAAAACGGCTTTGGATCGCGTGGTCGATCAATGCGGTTTGCGCGAGGTGATTCACCTGCCGATTTCCGCGTGTTCAAAGGGGTACAAACAGCGCATCGGGATATCGGCTGCGATTTTGCACGATCCCAGAGTGCTGATTTTCGACGAGCCGGTCTCGGGGCTGGATCCCAATCAGATTGTGGAGATTCGCAACCTAATTCGAGAACTCGGGCAGCACAAGATGTTGATCATCTCCAGCCATATCTTGCAGGAGATCGAAGCCACTGTGGATCGCATCGTCATTATCGATCACGGCGAGATCGTCGCCAATGGCACGAGTCGGGAATTGATGTCGGGATTTCAGGGGCGCACGCAACTGACCCTCGATGTGAAATACGCCGATGAGGCGAGTATCGCCGGGCTTGCCCGCAACATCGATGAAATCGAAGTTGCAGACGCGCAAGCGGTGGATGGCCGCAGTGTTTTGTCGATAGAATACACCCGCGAAGTCGATCCGCGCGAGGCGATTTTTGAGTACGCCAAAAACAGCGGCTGGGCCATTTTGGAGATGACGCAACACCAGGTGCATTTGGAAGATGTGTTCCGCGGCCTGACCGGGGAAGGAGGGGGCCATGCGTAATGCAATGGCGATTTATCGCAAGGAGGTCAGCGCGTATTTCAGAAGCCCGATGGCCTATATTTTTCTGGTGTTTTTCGCGCTGTTCAACGGCTATTTCTTCAGCAATACGTTCTTTTTGTTTGGCCAGTCCGATATGCGCGCGCTGTTTAATATCACGCCGATGATTTTGCTGATTTTTGTGCCCGCGGTGACCATGGGGTTGATCGCACGCGAAAAGAGTTCGGGCACGTACGAATTGATGACCACGTTGCCGATCAAAAATTCCGAACTCGTGATGGGGAAGTACTTGTCGGCCATTACGCTGGTGCTGGCCGGGCTGGGCTTTACGCTGGTGCATTTCGTGACCTTGTTGCTCGTGGGCAGCCATATCGACTACGGCGGGGTGCTCTGCGGGTATTTGGGACTCGCGCTGGTGGGCGCGTTTTACGCGGCGATTGGCACGTTCACGAGCAGTTTGACGGATAATCAGGTCGTGTCATTTATTCTCGCGGCGGTGGTTGTGTTGGTGTTTTATCTCTTCGACAAGTTGCTGATTTTTGTGCCGGTGGCCCTGGCGGGCGCGGTTCAATTTATGGCTGTGGATTACCACTTGTCCAACCTGGCGCGCGGGGTTGTCGATTCGCGCAATCTCGTGTATTTCGGGTCCTTGATCTGGTTGTTTTTGTCGCTGACAGTGCGCGTTATTGATATGCGGAAGTGGAGGTGATACCCGTGAACGATTCTAAAAAGGGGTTTGTGCTTTTTATTCTCATTGCCATCGCGCTCGTGGTGATCGGCAACATGGTTTCCCGCGGTTTTTTCTTTCGTCTCGATTTGACGGAGAATCGGATTTATTCCCTGTCGTCTTCGAGCCAAGCGATGCTCGGCAAGGTGGATGATCTGTTGACCGCCAAGGTTTATTTTTCCGAAAATTTGCCCGGGCAATACGGCAACACGCGGCGGTATTTGCAGGATATTTTGGAGGAATACGCCGCGTATTCAGATGGCAATTTCCGGTTTGAGTTTTACATGCCGGACGACGATGAAACCCTGGCCCTCGACGCGCAAAAATCCGGCATTCAACCCGTGCAGTTGCAGGTGCTCGAAAACGACAAGTTCGAGGTCAAGCGCGTCTATATGGGGATGGTGCTGCTCTACGGAGACGAGCGGGAGGTGTTGCCGGTTATCCAGACGACCACGGGCTTGGAATACGAGATCACGACCCGCATCAAGAAATTGGTGGATGAAAACCGCGCTGTGGTCGGGATAGCAACGGTGGGGCCTGCCGCGCCTGCGATGGAGCGAATCAGCGTGAAGTTGCGCGAAGCCTACGACGTGCGCTCGGTCTATCTCAGCGCGGGCGTGCCCGGGGATATCGAGTTGCTGATCGTCAATGGGGTTGTCGATTCCCTATCCGAAGACGCGCTCGGCGCGTTGAAGAGCTATATCAACCGGGGGGGCAATCTGTTTTTGACGCAAAGCAAGGTCAATGGCGACCTTCAGACGCAACAAGGGATGCCGATCCGGTCGAATATCTTTGAGGTGCTCGAACCCTTTGGCGTGAGCCTGGCCGACAATTTGGTGATGGACAGGATTTGTGGCACGATCACCGTGTCGCAACAGCGCGGGTTTTTGCGCTTTAATTCGGCTGTGGAATATCCCTTCTTTCCAGTGCTGCAAACATTCCCGGACCACGAGATCGTCGCGGGCTTAGAGCAGGTGCAGATGCTGTTTTCCAGCGAGATCATCTACGACAGTGCCGATTCCACGCGCATGACCGCGCCCCTGTTGGTCACGTCTGATCATTCGGGCGCGGCGGCCGGATTTATCAATCTCAACCCGCTTCAGAATCAGGCGTTTCAATCCCTCAACGAACCGGGCAAGGTGGTGGGCGTGTACGCCACGGCGGTTTCGGACAGTTTGGAAAACGCGATGAGCCAACTGGTGCTGGTTTCCACATCCGATTTTCTGCTCGACAGCGGGGGCGGGCAAGTGCCGTCCAATGGGATTTTTGCGATGAATGCCGTGGATGTGCTGATTGGGGATCGGGATTTGGTGGCGTTGCGTTCGCGCGAGATTACGACGCGCCCGTTGCAAACTGTGGCTGATGCGACCCGAACCACCCTGAAGACGATCAATATCGCGCTGCCCGCGCTGCTGGTGATGGGCTATGGCCTGTTCCAGTGGTGGCGCGAGGCCGCGCGTGCAAAGCGATTGGAGGGACTTTATGAGTAATCTGAAATGGCTGCTCATCGGCATTGCGGTGCTGCTGGGGATTTACGCGCTGTTGCAGGTGCGCGAAAGCGGGTACGCAACGCCCTCGGGCGCGGTGTTTCCCGATCAGACAGATGGGATTTACGCGGTTGAAATGATCGCGGCGGGCGATAGTTTGACCCTCGAGAAGAAGGATCTCGCGTGGACCATTGTGGGGCACGATACCCTGAAGGTGCGCGACCACCGGTTGACGGCCCTGTTCGATCAGGTGCTGAAGGTGAGCCGCGAGACCATGATGACGCGAAACGCCGATAATTGGGCCAAATACGCTGTGGATGATTCGGCAGGCACGCACGTCAAAGTGTACGATGCAAAAGGCGAGTTGCAGACCCACGCGGTATTCGGCAGGTCGAGCACGGATTGGGCACGCAATTACGTGCGTATCGGCGAGGGGCCAGAGGTGTATTTGACGGATCAAAGCATCGTCTATCAGGTCAGTACAGACGCGACCTTCTGGGGCGAGAAACCACCCAAACCCGCGCCCACGGATTCCTCTGCGTCAGGAACATCTGCGACCGGCGATCCGCCGGATTCTTCTGCATCGGGCAAACCTACGACCAGCGAGACCCCGTCCATCCCCGCGCCTGCGGCGATGGATTCCACCAAAGCGGGGGACGAGGAATAGACGCTCAGGCACATAGCGAACGGAAAAGGGTCACGGTACGTATACACCGTGACCCTTTTGTTTTGGAGGGGGATAGGTCATCTTTAGTTTTAATACTAAATTGATTTTCTGTTGACCTGATATGATGCGCTATGTTGCCAGCAAGCGATCCCCTTGACCTTACGCAGTCATTCAAAGAAGCCATGGCAACCAGGCCATCCCAAAAGACCATCAGACAAAGCCATCGCGCACAGCGCGCAAGGCCGTCTCGCAACCCACAGCCATTTTGCAACCCACCTTGCAGGCCAACGCATGTTGTGCGACCCGCAAAGCGATTTGCGCTGTGCCAGCCCCTTGGCGTTTGAGAGCGGCATTTTTTGCCTACTTTTTTTTGCTGTTGAAAAAAAGTCGGTCGCCGCACGCCGTAGGCACAGGCGTAGCCAACGCATCAAAGGCAACCCACATGGAGGCAGAACCAAACGCTTTACGTAAGTCTTTTCCCCATCCTCATTCATCCCTGATGGGAGGCAGGATACGGAAAAATAAAAATCAAATTGGTATAAGATAGCTTCTAAACGCGATACTGCCCCCTGCACCGACTAAAAACATGCCTTGAGGGTATACGCCCCTGCGTTTCTGACTGACATCTCTTCAGCGCGTGCCTCTCGTTTCACAGCCCGATCTGGCCTCCGGCTCTGCTTGGATAACTGTTGTATCCCTCCGCGTTTCTTCGTGTCCTTCGCGGATCACATCTCGCGCTTGTGCCCATGCGCGCAGCGGAATATCATCCCAATTTTTTGTGAGCCAGTATTGCGACGAGGGGTGAAAATCGGGCTCCGGGCCAAGCGGATCCCCGCCCAATGCCAGCGCGCCCAACAACTGACGCCGAATGGGCGAACTGCGCTCGATGAGTGCTGCTTCCTGTGTGATATAATCCGTTGGACGCAACCATCGGTAATTATATCCCACATGCATGATTTTCCGCGTTTTCCGCGACAAATTGGGCCCCACGCAGTGCCAAACCGCTGTTCGCCACAACACGGCAGACCCGGCGCACAACTTGAGTTCCACCGCTTCTTCGGGGCTGACCACGCGCCCGGATTCGCGCAATTCTTCGGGCTTGCGCTTATGGCTACCCGGCACCAACCACAGATTGCCGCAATTGGATCCGGTCATGTCGTAGAGCACGTAAAAAACCTTGATTTCCATAAACGGAAGCCGCCCGTCGAGCGATGGCGCCAGAAACAGCATATCGCTCGCCAAATCGGGATGCCACGCGATATTGCGATACCCAGCCTCCTGATCCGCGCCTTTGCCAATTCCCACATCGCCTGGCGTCATGCCTTCGGGATACGGCGGTCGATAATCCAAATGCGTGGTTCGGATCTGGATATTCCACCCAATCGCATCCACCACAAAAGGCAACATGCGCGGGTGATCGATCAAATCGAGAAATGCCTCGTGCTGCGACAAGGCATTTCGCACGGCAAACGGATCGTCGGGGCCCAAACCCTTGGCCGCTCGAACCCGCTCTGCCACCTCGTCAATCGCCCGCAAGAGCCGATGCACTTCGTCCCGATCAAAAAAATCCTCGAGAACAATAAATCCCTTTTCCTCAAAATCTCGCTCTTGCTGCTCGGTCATTGCAAGGGCCATCGTGTTCTCCTTTTTGAAGGCTACTGATTTGCGTGATTTCCTTCGGCACACGCGCAAGCACGACGTCAGTTACTGATCTAGATTTGCATTTCGCTCTATGAAATACTCACCCGATGCTGATCGTATCAAAACGGAACGATTCCGCCATTTCAAATACAAATCAGGTGGCGTGTTTTGATGCGTATTCTCAAGCGATTCTATGGGCGGTCGGATATATTTTTGCACAAACATAGACAAAATTCTCCGGATTTTTCACGGACATGCTCCCATGCTGCATCCCCAATATACGATGAGCCAGACGCCTTTTCAAAAGCGGCTTTCAGTTCATCGCGTTTCGGTGAAGGAGTCGGATCAAGCACGAGGAGAATGGGTCTAAACCCCGCTATCCGACATTCATGCGAAAATGATAGCTCTTCGCCGAAGCGACCTTGTCCACTTGCGGCAATTGTAACGCGCATCTTAAATTCATAAATGAGGTTTTCTCCTGCCACCAAACAATCGACTTGTCTGCCTCTCGATGTCTGTTTCCCATTGCCATCAACGAGCTTGACAGGTGAATTTTTCGCACCAATGGGCGTCCCTCCCAGACAACTCGCCAACACGGGTTCAAACAGATATCCAGTTTCCTGAGCAGCGCGATTGTCTATATCATAGATCCATTTTCGCCACGACATCCATCCCGATAACAACTCATTATCGCATCCGCCATATTCCAACAAAGATCGAGGGGCTATTTGATCCACCTGCGGCAAGGGTTGAGAAGAGAGGATGCGTTGATATTTTACTCGTCTCCGATGCAATGCACAGAGATTTTTTGCGTATAGTCCGAAATCTGTATTGATTGCACAGGCCCTCTCCAGAACATCTAAAAGGATTTTTGGCGTGGCATGTGGAAGTTGAAGTTCATTGAACCATTTCATGGGAATCTCAAAATAGTCATCATCGGGTTTCCCAATATCCTCAATGTCATTGAAATCCCATCCTAAATCACATAAGCTGATGCAAAATAACGCATATAGTTCAGAACTTTTTAGAGTAACCTGAGCATCGCCACTGCCGTGAACCTTGCATTCTGAAAGTAAATTTTGAATTGTAATACTCGCCATGACCATCATCCAAAAAGACTGTGTTGGGGATTTGTTTTTTGTACAATCCCCAAAGCATCAGATCTGTTTTTGCAAGTGCCGGACTCATCGCAGTTGCTTTTGTTAAAGTATGTGCAAATAATTTTCCCGGCACATTGCGTCCAACATTGTCAAAACCATAATGAACCCGTAAATGCACGGCAAAAATCTGCGCCAATAAAGGAGGAATTGCATTTCCGATCTGTTTGATTCGCTCTGAAGCGTTTCCCTTGAATCTGAACCAATCGGGAAATGTTTGTATGCGCGCACATTCGCGCAAAGTTAATGGACGATTGGCTTCCGGGTGTATAAATTCCCTTATCGCAGCACCTGTTATGGTCAAACTGGGTTCGTCAAAAATCAGTCGCTTAATGCCCGAGGGCGCGCCGCCCCTTTTTTCTGTGGGCGTTCCATCCATAACACGCCGATTTGCTCTTCGGCTAAAGGATTCGTGATGAAGCGATTCTGGCAGATCCTTCATCGACTGACCGGGTTTCAAATTTGTAATTCTTTCGAGTTGGATACCTTCTATTTTAAAAGTAAAGTGATCGTATAACTTCTCATTTCTGTCTCGCAGTTGTTCTTCCCACTCGTGTTTGGGCTTGCCCTGATAGCTAACGGGTTTATGCTTGTCCAGCGTTGGCGCGGGAAGCCCCTCTATCGCGTGCCTCAGCGTGATATCGGAATGCTTAAAAATGCGACCGTGGACAGGTATC
Organism: uncultured Latescibacterota bacterium; assembly: GCA_958295785.1. Classification (GTDB taxonomy): domain Bacteria; phylum Latescibacterota; class UBA2968; order UBA2968; family UBA2968; genus VXRD01. The sequence goes on along the minus strand of OY282377.1, from coordinate 5,465,156 downwards.
AGGGGTTCTGGCAAATTAAATTCCATTCCCAACCTATTTCCAATCACCAAAGCTCTCTTTCGCCTTTGCGGTATCCCGTATTCTTGTGCATATATTTTATCAATTCTTATCGAATATCCCAAGTTGATAAAGGCATTTGCCGCTTCACAGACATATATCCCACCTTTGGCCGTAAGTAGGCCCTCAACATTTTCCATAACAAACCATTTGGGTCGCAAGACCGCTAAGGCGTTGACGTAATGCTTTAACAAGCCATTTCTCGGGTCATCCCAAAATCGCATCCCTGCCGTGCTAAACCCCTGACACGGAGGACCGCCGATAAGAACATCCAACTCACCTGTTTTTAAGCTCAAATTTTTGAGCAATTTTTCAAAATCACAAGACATAATATCCGCCACTTCACATCGGGTATCGGGGAAATTATGCCTGTAAGTTTCCACGGCATTTTCGTCTATATCTAACGCATAGAGAATGCGATAGCCAGCGCGTTTGAATCCCAAAGAGCAACCACCGGCACCCGCAAAGAGACTCATAGCCAAAGGTCGGGCATCCATTTTCTCATTCTCTGATTGAAATTGGGCAACGAGTACCGCAGATGATTTTGAGTTGTTTCGAATATACCCACCACTTGAGGATAATTCAAGGCACAACTGGCTCGCAAACCCTCCCGGCTGTCTCGTACTTTACGCCTCTTGGATTTGTTGCGCCGAAACCTATCTCGACCAAAAACCCCGGATCTATCAAAAGCATCCGGGGCGTGTAAAAATCTGCGGTTTCACGGGCATCTACTGTGCCGCGTCGGGCACCTTGCAGCAACTGGGCAATTGCTGATAGGCCGTGGAATCGGCCTTGGTGTCGTTGGCCGCATACCCCGACTGGACTATCGCCTTCTCCAAAGCGGGAACGCTGGTCAACTCGGCGTCAAACGTCACCTTCGCGGTCTTGGCATTCAGATCGACGCTCACGCTTTGCACGCCATCGACCTGTTTCACCGCCGTTTCCACAGTGTTGACACAAACCGCACATTGCAACGTTGGCAACTTGACTTCAACCGTTGTCGCTTCCGACTTTGCCGAACAGCCGATCCAATTCGCCACCCCTGTAGCGATGACAAACACGGACAACAATGCGAAAATACGAAACTTCATAACTCACCTCCTAAAAATTGTCTCAAAACGAACGATGACCCATCCCTCGTCCCGTCCCCACAAATCAGCGAATCAACGAATCAGCAGAACGGGGAGTACACTGCGTAGCAGTTCATCAACGAAATGCGGCGGGTTTTGGGGTTGGTGGGCGAGGGCTGACCACTGATTCGGACAGGCACGGGGGCCTGTCCCTACGATTCGTCTATTCGCCTATTCGCCTTTCCCGCCACAGCGCGTAAATCGCTGGAATGACCAAGAGCGTCAAGATCGTGGATGAGACCATCCCGCCCACCATCGGCGCGGCAATGCGTTTCATCGCCTCGGAACCCGTGCCCGTTGACCACATAATGGGCAACAACCCCACCATTGTCGAAGCCACCGTCATCAACTTGGGGCGCACCCGTTCTACCGCGCCAGACATCGCGGCCCGCGTCAAGTCTGCCCGCGTCAATGCCCTCCCTTTTTCGCGTTTGATATGCTCATACGCCTGATTCAGATAAATCAGCATCACCACCCCAGTCTCGGCGGCCAATCCCAAAAGCGCGATAAACCCAACCCCCACGGCAATGCTCATATCGTAATTCAAAATATACAGCAACCATATCCCGCCGACCAGTGCAAAAGGCAGCGACAGCATCACGATCAAGCACTCAGTCACATTTTTGAAATTGAGATACAACAGAAAAAAAATAATCGCGAGCGTGGCGGGCACCATGACCTTCAGCTTTTTCTCGGCGCGCAGCATATATTCGTACTGACCGCTCCAGATTGTAGTATAGCCCGGCGGCATGGGCACTTGCTCCAAGACCGCCTGTCGCGCCTTCTCGACATAAGTTCCCACATCCACATCTTCAATATCGACATATATCCACGCATTTAAGCGCGCATTCTCGCTCTTAATACCCGATGGCCCTTTGCGAATGTGAAGTTCGGTCAATTGCCCCAGGGGAATCTGCGCGCCCGTCGGCGTGGGCACCAACACGCGCCGCAGCGCGGGCAAATTGTCGCGCAACTCCCGGCCGTAGCGCAAATTCACCGGGTAGCGCGCCAAGCCCTCTACGGTATGCGTGATGTTCAGCCCGCCCAATGCCGACACAATGACATCCTGCACATCCCCAAGCGTCAATCCATAGCGCGCAACAACTCGTCTGTCGATCTCAAAATCCAGATAATTGCCGCCGGCAACGCGCTCGGCAAACGCGCTCAACGTGCCGGGCAGACCGCGCATCACAGCCTCGATTTTCTCGCCCAACGCCTGCAAGGTGTCGAGGTCATCCCCCACGACCTTGATGCCCACGGGCGTTTTAATGCCGGTCGAGAGCATGTCGATGCGCGTCTTGATCGGCATGGTCCACGCATTGGTCAACCCCGGAAATTTTACAGCGCGGTCCAGTTCTCGAATCAACTTCTGAGGCGTCATGTCTTCGCGCCACTCGGACTCGGGTTTGAGCATAATCGTCGTCTCGATCATCGACAGCGGCGCCGGGTCGGTCGCGGTCTCTGCCCGCCCAATTTTGCCAAATACGTGTTTGACTTCCGGAAAGGTGCGAATGATTTTATCGGTCTGTTGCAACAAGGCCCGCGCTCGGGTAATCGACACGCCCGGCAATGTGGTGGGCATGTACAGCAAATCGCCCTCGTATAGGGGAGGCATAAATTCCGATCCGATTTTTTCGATGGGAAACAGCGCGTCCAATTTCACCAGTGCCTTATAGGTCAAGCTCTGCGGACGGTCTGCAAAGCGAGACGCGACCAGTTCTCGAAAGGGAAACAGGGTCACAAATAACGCGATGCAGCCCAACACCACTGTCAGCACCCGATTTTGCAACACCCAAGCGATCAATGGCCGATAGAGAAAAATCAGGGCGCGGCTGACGGGATTTTTTGATTCAGCCCGAATTTTGCCGCGCACGAAAAAGGTCATCAGCACCGGCACGATGGTAATCGCCAAACATGCCGCTGCCGCCATCGCATAAGTTTTGGTGTACGCGAGCGGTTTGAACAGCCGGCCTTCCTGCGCCTCAAGGGAAAAGACCGGCAAAAACGACAGCGCGATGATCAACAGGGAAAAGAACAGCGAAGGCCCCACCTCTTTCGACGCGGCGATGATCATTTCGGCGTGCGACTTTTTTCCGGCGTCGCGCTCGATATGCTTGTGGGCGTTTTCGATCATCACAATGGCGGCATCCACCATCGCCCCAATGGCAATGGCAATGCCGCCGAGCGACATGATATTCGAGTTAACCCCTTGATGGTGCATGGCGATGAACGCGATCAATATCCCCATCGGCAAGGTGAACACCGCGACAAACGCGCTGCGAAAATGCAGGAGGAAGACCATGCACACCACGGCCACGACCGCGATTTCTTCTATCAGCTTTTGTTGCAAGTGATCAACTGCGCGCAAGATCAGCGCGGAGCGGTCGTAATTGGGGATGATAACCACGCCTTGGGGCAGGCCGGGTTTGAGCATCTCGACTTTTTGTTTGACCCGCTCGATCACTTTGAGGGCGTTTTCCCCGTAGCGCATGACCACGATGCCGCCGACCACTTCCCCTTCGCCATTCCACTCGGCCAAGCCCCGCCTGAGTTCGGGGCCTACTTGCACGGTCGCAATGTCTTTGACGCGAATGGGCGTGCCCTTGTCATCCACGCCGAGCGCGATGTGCTCAATGTCCGCCACAGAGCGGATGTAGCCCAAGCCGCGCACCATAAATTCCGTCTCGGCCAGTTCGACCAGACGCCCGCCCACGTCGTTGTTGCTGCGCTGAATTGCCGTCCGAACCTTCTGCAACGGGATGTTGTAGGCCAGCAGGCGATTGGGATCCACCACGACTTGATACTGTTTGACAAATCCCCCGACGGACGCCACTTCCGCAACGCCCTGCACGCTGCTCAATTCGTAGCGCAAATACCAGTCTTGAATGGAGCGCAATTCCGACAAATCGCGCGTGCCCGTGGTGTCCAACACCGTGTATTGATAGACCCAACCCACGCCGGTCGCATCGGGGCCCAGCGATGGCGTGACCCCGCTCGGCAATCTGCCGGACGCGGCATTGAGGTATTCCAACACCCGGCTGCGCGCCCAATACATGTCCGTGCCATCCTCAAAAATCACATAGACATAAGACAGGCCAAAAAACGAATACCCCCTCACGGTCTTGGCATAAGGCACAGACAGCATCGCAGTCGTCAGCGGATAGGTCACTTGATCTTCCACCACCTGCGGCGCCTGCCCCGGGTATTCGGTGAACGCGATCACCTGCACGTCCGACAAATCGGGAATCGCATCCAGCGGCGTGTTCACCATGGCATACACGCCCCAGCCGATCACCATCACCGTGGCGATCACCACCAAAAAACGATTCTCCACACTCGCTTGAATGATTTGGTTTAACATGGCAGTAGTCAGCAGTTAGCAGTTAGCAGTTAGCAGTCAGCAGTCAGCGGTCAACGATCAGCGAAACAAGCGAGCCGCGACCAGGCCCCGAGCATCCGTAGGGACAGGCCCCCGTGCCTGTCCTTGCATCTTCGTCATAACGTAAGTAATCCAGTGACTTGTGTTTTTTGCCTTTTACCTCTTGTATCTTTGGGCGAGCACAAGGGCATCGCCCCTACGTTTCTATCCTCGCATCTTCCCTCTTACGTCTCCCCTCTCACCCGCCTTCAAACCCCGCCAATGCAGCTCTCAAATTGCTTTCGGAATCGATCAAGAATTGTGCGGCGGTGACGATTTGGTCGCCCGGGTTTAGGCCGGTGAGCACCTCGTAGCCATCTTCGGTCTCGACGCCTGTGCGAATCTCGTGCGGTTCAAATTTGCCCTTGCCATGCGCGATGATGACGACTCTGCGCGTTCCCGAATGGATCACCGCCTGAGCGGGTACCACAATGGCCTTGCCCGCCACTTCCGGGCGAATCACCACATCGGCATACATATCGGGTTTGAGCGCGCCATCGGTATTGTCAAAGGCCATCCGCACTTGAACCGTGCGCGTCTTTTGATTCATAAAGGGAAAAACGTAATCCACTTTGCCATCGAATCGCTCGCCCGGCAAATACATGAGTGTCACCTCTGCGCGTTGCCCTTTGGAAAGCCACGACATTTCGTATTCGTACACATCTGCGTAAATCCACACCACCGACAAATCCGCGATGCGATACAGGTGTTGCCCCGCGCCGATGTACGCGCCTTCCAGCACGTCTTTGTGCGTCACGATGCCGGCCCGAGGCGCCAAAATGGGCATGGTTCGCCCCACCTGTCGCGTCTTTTCCAACGCGGCAATCTGATCCGCTGAAATATCCCAGTACAACAACCTTTGCCGCGCAGCGGAAAGCAGATCGGCGGCATTTCGCGCCACGTCTCGCCCCGCGCTCTCGCGCATTCTCGCCGCGTAATCCAACGCCGTCAAATACTCCTCTTGCGCCGCGACCAGTTCAGGGCTGTAAAGCGCGAGCAAGGGCTGCCCCTTTTTCACCCATTGACCCGTATAATCCACGTACAACTGTTCAACCCATCCGGCGATCTTGCTGTTCACGTCCATGATCCGCGTCTCGTCGTAATCCACCCGGCCCAACGCGCGCACGGTGTGCTTCAAGGGCTGTTGTTTCACAACGATGGTCTTCACGCCGATATTTTGAACCACAGTGGGATCAATCTGCACCTGCCCGTTTTGTGAGGGCGATGTGTCGCCCTCCTTTTTGACCAAATCCATGCCGCAGATCGGGCAAGTGCCCGGCTTGTCCGACACCACCGTGGGGTGCATCGGACAAATATATGTCTCGCTATCCTGACGCGCTTCATGACTGTGCCCGCTGTCCATTTCTTTTGCCACCAAATCCATGTTGCAGATGGGGCAGGTGCCAGGTTTGTCGGATACCACCGTGGGGTGCATCGGGCAAATATACGTCTTCTCTGCCTGCGCCTGCTCTGTGTGCGTATCGCCCGCGATCCAGACCCCGCCGGCAAAGCCCGCGATCAATGTCGCAATTGGAATGACGTATTTCATTTTTCACCTCCTAATCCGCGCTTATCGGCCTGCCGACCACCGCCTCTAAATCGGCTATTCGTTTTTCGTGGGCAATGACATGCCGATAATGCGCGATCTCAAAATTCAACAGCGTCATCTGATTGTCCAACAGGGTCAAAAAATCCACCTTATCCACCCGATATCCGGCCAGTGCAGATGCCAGCGATTGCTCGGCTTGCGGCAACATCGCCGTACGAAACAACTCGGCACTTTCCCGATGTCGTGCGGCCTCGATGACCAAGCGTTGAATTTCATAGTGAATTTGCTGGCGTTCAGCGGCTTTTCGCGCCTCGGCCGCGCGCGTATTCGCCCGCGCCTCTGCGATCTGCTGCCGCTGTTTTCGCCCGCCAAAGATGGGCACCTGAATGCCCACGCCAAGAGAGATAAAGTCGCTCCCTTTCACCGGATCATTGGGCGCGAACCCGCGCTGCCGATAGCCCAAACTCAGCGTCACATCCGGCCAGTAGTTTCTCTGCGCCGCCTCGACATTTGCCCGCCACATCGCAACCCATCGCGCCATCGCGTGCAGAGCGGGCCGCGCCTCATCGGCGAGCGCGTGCAGGGCATCGGCGTCCAAGGGCACACGCGACAGGCCAATGGTGTCTGGCGGCGCGCCCAAAGGGCTTTGCAAAGGCCGGTTTAACACCGCGTTCAACCGCGCCTCGGCCAATTGTTTTTCGGCCCGAAGGCCGATGAGCTGCGTGTCCAGTTCCGACAGGGAGACCTGGGCTTTCAACACATCTTGTTGCAACCCCTTGCCAACCGCGTATTTCGTGCGGGCTGTCCGCACCAAATCGCGCAACAACACCCGATTCTTTTTCGTGATTGCGATGGCGCGGATCAAATACGTCAAGGACAAAAACGGTTGCTCGACCACATTGGCGATGGCGCGTTCTCTGTCGCGCAACTGCCACGCCACGGCATCCGCCGCAAATTGGGCAGATCGCTCGCGTGCCCGATGTTTTCCCGGCAGGGGAAATTTTTGGCTCAACACAAATTGATTGCCGCTCATGGGCGTGCTGTCCAAATCGAAATTGCTCAGGGGAATGTTGCTCGCCTCAAAGCGAAAGAACGGATCTTCCAGCGCGCCCGCTTGCGGAATTTTTGCTTCAAAGGCCGAGAGTCGCGCCCGCAAAACCGATAAATTGGGATTGTTTTTCAACGCCTCTTGAATCAGCGCGTCCAAATCGAGTTCATTTGCCCGCAACGGCAAAACGGATATGCCCATGACGCACAGCCCGATCAGGGCCCGAAGTGCATGCACCGGTCACCTCCTGAAAATCGTAGGAATGTAAAGGGACGGGTAAAGCATTCGCTGCGGGAACAGGGGTACACACCCGTTCCCAACGCCATTCAGCCGGGGAATATCACAAGAGAAATGAGGCGTGGAGAAGATACAGGTCGGGCGGTGATCGCAAAGACTCTCCGCAATCATGCCCCAAAAGAGGAAGGGAAATGTGGTGGGAATACACGGCAACGGGCAACATCGCGCCCGTCAAGTCCAACGGGGGATTTTGCCATTCAATGGGCAAAACAGCCAGATCGCGCGCGGGCATTTCGCGATCGACGGTCGCGTCTTTGGAACAACAGCAATCTTCCATCTCTGCGACCCCATGACAACTCGGTGCCTTCTGCGCCCAACACAAACACGGCGCAGCCATTCCGATAAGCGTCAACGCGAGGATAAAAATGTGGACAAAATGTCGCAAAGCGAATCTCCAATTCTATGGGGCTATATTTCCTTGAGCTCAGGCCATTTGATTTTTTTGTTTTGCAACTGATCTCGAAGTATCAAGCCCCCTTGTGCCGCAATCTGTTCAAGGGTTAAATCCGTTAATATGGGGGCAATATGATTTATCAAATCGCCGTGTATGAGTTCGATGTTCCACTTTGTGTGGTGCTCTAGTGAAAGCCTCGCGGAAACCCAAGACGCGCCGTGTATCTGTTTGAGCTTCTCGACAGTTTCGGGTTCTACACTGAATACCTCCTGACAATCAGAAATATTGCGACAAATCTCTATCCATGGCGTTTCCGTGCGCCACTTGGGAGGCTCCGGCGATTCGAACAGACGCATAGCTCGTTCTGTGAGGGCTTTGTATTCTCTAACCTCATTTCCCGGTAAACCCAAGGGGATTGCAAATTTAACGGCGATATCTGGCGCAGATTTGGTAATAGGGTGATACATCCCTTCGATATCAGATTCCATTTGGTCGAGAAATTCTCGGATGCGTTCTCGGTCGAGACTTTCCCCGCCAACGATATCGACAAAGCTGATTCCACTATTGCCTCCCGGCACTAAGTCGATAGATTCCGCGATGAGTTTTCCCAGATTTTGCTGCGTAATCTGCTCGATGATACCTTCCTCGTCAAATCGCGTATCTTCAGGCAGATCATGTGCTTCGTGTCGATGTAGAAAGGCATTGATACCAACGTCGACTTTCTCGCCTTTTATCCGTTGAAGCCGATGTGCGGTGAGATACATCAGGCCACCTCCCTAAGCGGGCGAACTGGCGTGCTGGAATAGACTTTCCAAATGTTTCCGTCGGTACAACAGCTATGCGGCAAATTCTCGTTGGCGTTGCGAATGAGAGACTGCGTCCCTTCTGCGTAGAGTAGTTGTTGTTCTTCTTCGCTCAATTCACACCACACTTCTTCCATAGCATCCAGAATCGGATCTTCTTCCTCAGACTCAAATCCCGCATTTTGCCAACGGACATAAATGAGGTCTTTTTCTAAGGAGCGATATATTTGCACTAAAAGCTCGCGTAGTTCATCTGCGATCTCTGGGTGTGGGTTGCCAGCAAGGGCTTTGCGTGCCAACTTCCCGGATAGATGAACCTGATTGCTGTTAAACGCCAGCCACCCGGCACTGCGGTGCAACACAGACCACGTTGGCTCGGCACGTTCGCCGCGCTCATCCAGTTTCCGAATGGCAACAAGTTCATGCTCCAATGCCTTCTTAGAAAACTCAATCGCGTCTTCTCGATGGCCTTGTATGCGTGCCAAAAGGGCGTGTTCCGCAAACGCCATGGCCTTATGGTGGGAATCTCTAACACTCATTTTTTTTGAACCTCAGCAAGAGGATGTCCAAATTCAACGACAATGACATAAGCTGGTTTCGACCCATCAGAAGGGTCGGTTTGTCTCAGTTTTTGCCTGACTCGCGTCTTCACGCGGTCACTTCCTCTGCGAATACCCGATATTTCCAGCCGCGCCTTCTTCTGGAGGGGAACACTTGACTCGTCTCCCATCCAGTAATCAAAGCCGGTACCTTTTTGAGAACGCTCAATTACTGTATAGCCGATTTCCTGCCGCGCCAACAAAACCGCAATACCCACCGCACCGTGTTCAGTGGCAACCTCTGGGTCATTCCAACATCTGCGGGTTTGATCAGTAACCGGCGACCACGCCAAGAGACAGCTTGTGTTGCTGTACCCTCTGACGAGAAGTTGAACGCCTTGTACTGCCCTTGTGATTCCAAGCATACGCCCCCGGCCTCTGCCAGTGCCATGCCGAAGTTCGGCGTGATGGCCGGAAGGCCGTGACCGAGATCGCCTAAATCCAACATGTATCAAATCGCTCCGTTGCGACGAAAGATAATCTCAGGTTTACGAGACATTCAGTACCCCATTGAAGCAACATCACAAAATGGAAACGCCGTCCTTGAATGTGTCAAAAGAATACCCAAAAGCGATCACATCCGCAAGAGGCGAGGCGAATTTAGCCACAAAAAGCACGAGCGGTGTACAACTGGCGATAGCCCGTTCAAAGGCACAAAGCACGTAGGGGCGTGGCCCCCGTGCCCGCCTGGAGATACAAGAGGCGCGCGTGATATTTTTTAACGCCACCAGCCGCGGCGGCCCCAGTCCCGTTCTCGATCTTCGGGTGTCTCGCCGATCACGATATCAAAATTGGCCGTTAATTCGCCGATTTCAGAACCGGGCAGTGGCTCAAACGCGGCGGACAGCCTATCGCGGGCCGCGCGACTTGAACGAAAGATAAAATCCCGCTCATTGTTCGGATTATCTTTCACGTACAGTTGCGTGGTCAAAAGCCGATGTCCATTTTTGTCAATCGCAAAATGGATATGTGCGGTACGCGCACCGCCATAAGGCACGGGCTTAATGGTCCGAAAGCGGTATGCACCTGTCGATCCGGTTTCAAAACGCCCAAAGCCCTGAAAGTTCACGTCTCGTCGAGCACGCCGCGGGGCCTCGGTGTGAACGTAAATACCACGGCTATCCACCTGCCAGATTTCCACCCGCGCGTTTTTGACGGGATTGCCATGCACATCCAAAACGCGCCCGGTCAAGTGCGTGATTTCCCCCACGGCTGGCGTAATCGCATCGTTGATCACCACGAGGTCGTTATCGACATCCAGGGGCATCTCGTCTGGATAGAACGGCCCTTCGGTCTGTCGGGGCGTACGCACGAGTTGTTCGGCGAAAACCCCCGGCGTTGCAAATGCCGCAGCACCCCATGTAGCGGCTTGAACGAGAAAATGACGGCGATTGACAAACATACACGGCCTCCCTAAAAAATGATGAGCACTTGTACTTTAGACCCGCAAAACACCAGAACGTTCCCGCGCCTCATCGCCCAAAACCCGTTTCATTTTTTCGGGATGAGCATTATATTTTTTCCATCACCATCGACAACCACTGAGGAGACTGTCATGAAAAAACAACCCTTCACCAGCAAACGCGGCAACATTCCCAAATTTCCCTATTCGCAAGCCGTGATCTACGGCGACCTCATCTTCATCTCGGCCCAGCCCCCGGTCGATCCGGAAACCGATGAAATTGTCGGGGACGACGTCAAAACGCAGACCCGGTGCATTCTCGCCAATATCTCGGGCATTCTCGAAGACGCGGGCACATCACTCGACAACACCTTGAAAGTGACAGCGATTCTCAAAGATCGCGCCCTGTTTTCGGATTTCAACGATGCGTATTCGGAATTTTTCCCCGAAAATCCGCCCACACGCACGCCCATTTTTTGCGATACGGGCGCGTATCTCGTGCTCCTCGACGTCATCGCGGGGATGGCATAGGACGAAATGTCCGCACGCAGTGAGATACGCCCAAGCTATCCGCAGATTACGCAGATAAACGCAGATGCGATCAGGCATAGAGGACAGGCACGGGGGCCTGTCCCTACGACCGATGGGCTGGGCGGACTGACCTCTTTCCACTGACTACTGCCATCTCTGCACCGCCAACTTGCTTCCCACCCGTATCGCCTGCAACATATTCGCGGCCCTGGCGATTCCCTTGCCCGCAATATCATAAGCCGTGCCGTGATCCACAGACGCCCGCACAATGGGCAGCCCAAGGGTCACATTTACGGCCTCGTCAAATGCCACCAGCTTTGCGGGCACATGGCCTTGGTCGTGATACATCGCCACCACCCCGTCGTAGATTCCATGATAGACCTTGAAAAAAGTCGTATCCGCAGGCAACGGGCCATCCACGCGCCAGCCTTTGCTCATAGCCTTTTCAACTGCGGGGCGAATGATCTCGGCATCTTCGCGGCCAAACAACCCATTTTCGCCCGCGTGTGGATTGAGACCACACACCGCGAGCCGAGGAGCGGACGCACCCAAGGCAATCAGCGCGTCTCGGGTCAGGCAAATTACCTCGCAAATCAGATCGGACGTGAGCCTGTTGGGCACCTCGTGCAAGGCAATATGCCCCGTGACGTGCGACACGCTCAAGCGGTCAGATGCCAACATCAGATACGCGCGGCCCGCGCCCGATAGCTCGGCCAACAATTCCGTGTGCCCCGCGTACGCGTACCCCGCCAAATTCATCGCTTCCTTGTTCAAAGGCGCGGTGACAATGCCATCGATGCGATTCGCCATCGCCAAATCAACCGCGTGAATCACCCACTCGGCTGCGGCTTTTCCGGCCTCGGCGCACACCTCGCCCATTGTGATTTGAGCGACATCCACATCCACCGCGCACCACACATCCACGCATCCACATTCAAACGCGCCATCTTCCGGGCACTCCACCATTCGCACGTCCAACTGCACGCCGGCCATCGCCATATCGCGTTTTAATATTTCGGGGTGGCCGATCACGAGCGGTCTGCACACGCGATAGCTCTCTTCGCGTCCGAGTGCCTTCAAGATCACCTCGGGCCCTATCCCACACGGATCGCCCATCGTAAGCCCCATCAGCGGGCGGTTGTCTAACCCATCTTTCCCAAGCATCATTTTCTCCCATTCTCGCTCATCGGGAACGAGATGCGAAGGCGGCTGTGCTTAGACGGCGGAGGGCCAAGCGCAGATCGTCGAGCAGGGTGTAGAACAGGGGCACGACGAGCAGGGTGAGAAACGTGGAGGCCAGAAGCCCGCCCATCATGGTGCGGCCCAAGGGTGCGTAGGGCACGCCCATCACATTGCTATTGCCCACGGCCATGGGCAACAAGCCAAACACGGTCGTAAAGGTCGTCATCAAAATGGGGCGAAAGCGATTGCGGCCCGCCTCCAAAATCGCGTCGAAGCGCGACATGCCATCGGCGCGCAGGCGGTTGATCATATCCACCAGCACAATCGCGTTGTTCACCACCACGCCGATCAGCACGATGACCCCAATAAACGCCATCGTATCCATGGGCGTGTCCGTCAAATACAAGGTCCAGTACACGCCCAAAAAGGAAAACGGGATGGAGAAGAGCACGGAAAACGGCAAGACGAACGACTCGAACAAAATGCCCATCAGCAAAAACACGCTCGTCACCGCCATCACCATGCCGATTTGCCCGGAGGTCTCTGTCTGTTGAAGTTGCTTGAATCGCTCGCCTTTGTGCCACGAATACCCGCGCGGCAACTCGATCCCGTCCATCATTTTGTCAATCGCCTCGTACAACCTCTTGCCAGACTCCATCGTATATGTCCGAATCCGCAACTTGACCCTGCCATCGTATCGGGTGATGCGCCCGGTGCCACGCGAGACCTCAAAGGAGGCGATCTCGCCCAGGGCCACTTCCGCGCCTTCGTTGGTCGAAAACGAGAAATTGCGTAACTGATTCAGGTTTTGCCTATCCGACCGCTCCAAGTACAGGCGCACCCTGACTTCGCCATCTTCGGATTGGAACCGGGGCAGCGCGACGCCTTGCAAGCCGTAAGCGATATAGCGTCCAATATCCCGTGCAGAAACGCCCATGCGGTTCGACCGTTCTCGATCAACTGCGACGCGCACCTCGTCATCGGCCAGTTCCAAATCCGTGTCGATGCTGACGATCGACGGGATTTGCCGCAGGCGCCACGCCACCTCATCCACGAGCCCGATCAGCACCTCGGTGTCCTCGCCTTCCAGATAGACCGATACGGACGACTCGCCGCTGACGCCATCGCTGTACCGCGCCAAGGAGTGCCACACGCCCACATATTTCGGCGTGTGCTTGCCGATGTCCGCGACCATCTCTTGCCGTTCCATTGGCCCATCAATGGGTATGCCGAGTGCTTTGCGGGTGTTTTTGTACGCGGTGAGCCACCACGGATCATCGCTTTTGAGAGGCATGTACATCCGCAAATACCCAAAGCCGGGGCGGTAGTACACGCGCAGGATTTCATAGCCGTATTCCCCGCGCTTCTCCTCTAAGAACTGCTCGACTTCGGCCACGATGCTCGCGGTTTCTTCCAACGTAAAGTGGCGCGGCATTTTTAAGCGCACGCTCAAATCGTTCACCTTGCCGCCCCCGCGGCCCCCGCGCTTGAGATTCGCCAGTGGATTGGGCTGAAATTCGGGGTACATCCACATTGTTGCCGTCAGTGCGAGCGCGATCAAGACCGCGTCCCGCCGGTGGTTTAATGTCCATGCCAGCATGCGCGCATACCCCCCCCGCACCTTGGCGATGGATTTGGGATCCGGGCGCACCTGCCCCTTGCCCACTTGCACGGACGCCAACGGGATGAACAACAGGGCCACGAACAGTGAGCCTACCAGCGCGATGCAAACCGGCACGCCCATGCGCGTCATGTAAAAATTCATGAACATATCGCCGCTGAACAACATCATCGGCAAAAACACCACCACAGTCGTCAACGTGGCCATGGTGATCGCCAGACCCACTTCGCTCGCGCCCCAGATCGCGGCGTCTTTGGGGGCATCGCCATTGCCGCGCCTGCGGTAGATGTTTTCCAAAATTACGATGGCATTATCGACCACCAAGCCGACGCCGACCATGAGGCCCATCATCGTCACCACATTGAGGGACCAGCCGATGAAATACAGCGCGGTCATGGCGATCATCACGCACAGCGGGATGGCCAGGGTGATGATGCCCGTCATGCGGAAGGTTCTCAAGTAGAACAACAGCACCAGCGCGGCGAACAACCCGCCCCAAAGCCCGGTTTCTTGCAGATTGCGGATGGACTCTTTGATGAAAAATCCCTGATTGAAGATCACGCGAAACGACACGCGCCCGGCCAGGCGCGGGTCTCGCTCGATTTCGCGCAGCTTGGCCTCTACCCGGTCCGCGATCTCTACGATGTTCGCGCCCGATTCTTGTTTGATGCCAAAGCTGATGCCGGGCTTGCCGTCGATGCGCTGAATCCACGACATTTCGGGCACGTCGTACACGACCCGCGCCACTTCGCCCAGGCGCACCTTGCCCGCTCGGGACAGGATTTGGATATTTTCGATTTCTCGCAGTGCGGTGTAGCGCGCCAGTGAGCGCACGTAAAATTTCTTTTGGCCCTCGCGCACGTACCCCCCGGCGAGTGCGAAATTGTCGTTTTTTAAGGTCGATACGATTTCGCTGAGTTGCACGCCGCGCGCGCGCATGCGCTCTCGATCCACTTCCACCATCACTTCTTTTCTTTGCACGCCGAAAAAGCTGATCTGACCAACGCCATCCACGCGCTCTAAGGGGCGCTGGATGTACGTTTCGATAAACCGAAACTGGTCCGCGATGGTGGCGTCTATCGCCATTGCCACCCACATGATTTCCCACGAATCATCATCGTATTTGCGAACCCGCACGTCGTCTCGCGCTTCTTCGGGCAGGTGGGGTTTGAGGTGTTCGAGGCGGTCCGAGACCTGATTGTAGGCCGCGACCATGTCGGTGTATTGGCGAAATTCGATGATCGCCCGCGCCCCGTGCGATTCGCTGTAACTCCGCAGGCTCACGATGCCCTTGACCGTGCGGAGCGTTTCTTCCAAGGGCAGGGTGATCAGTTGCTCGGTCTCTTGCGGCGTGGCATTGCGAAACCCCACGCGCACGCTCAAGATGGGCCGTTCCAACCCTTCGGGCATCAGCTTGACGGGCACGCGCCAATACGCCACGGCCCCCAGCACGAGCAACGCGATGAGGCACATGGTAATGGACACGGGGCGCAATACGGAGATGCGTGGGAGGAGAGAGGATTTGGGATGCATGCATCAATCCTGGAAATAGGGGTCAGTAGGCAGTGGAGAGTGGAGAGTGGTTAATCCCCATCCAGCCACCCCCAAAGGCAATCCGCAGATGAAAGTCAATCGTAGCCCCTGTGCCCGCCCGAAGATACGAGAAGCAGAACGACAAGCGGTTGGAAAAACAAGCGCGGCGGTTGGTCAGAGGCTGAAAGCTGATCGCTTTCTCTAAATTATCGAAGATTTGAACCGATTTGGCAAATAGAGTTTTCGATGTCTCATTCCCGGGCTTGTGTTTTGTGGCGAGTAGCGATATTATGTCCCGCCTCAACCCGCCGCACGGGACGGGCAGTGCCTCCTCTCCATTTCCCTTGTGACAGGGGCATGCCCGGGGTTGCTTTTCAAAAAATTGGGTTGCATTTTCAGATCGCGGATCAGATATTGTCTCGCACCTGACCTGAAGACAACGGCATCACAAACAACGGGGGCATATCATGACGGAACAGATCGAGGAATTGCGCGTGTCCAATGACGCGATGGGCGATGCCGAAGAACTGCGGCGGCGCGTCCACGAAGAGGGGTATCTCTTCTTTCGCAAGTTGCAAAACCCGGACAAATTGTGGGATTTGCGGCGGCAGATGCTCAACAGGATGAGGCCATGGCTCGTTGCGGGCACGGACCCGATAGACGGCATTGCGGATATTTCGATGCAATGCACTGAAGGCGATCTCGAGTACCCGGACGTGTATCACGAAGTGTACAAACTCGAGGCGTTTCACCGCATTGCCCACGAACCCGAGGTGATCGACATCATGGAAAAAGTGATCGGTGGCCCGGTTTTCCCGCATCCGCACAAGGTCGCCCGGCTGTGGTTTCCCAAGCACACGGCGCACACCACGCCGATTCATCAGGATTTCGTCCACTTTCAGGGCAATTTCAACACGTACACCTGCTGGGCACCTGTCGGGGATTGTCCCATTGAATTGGGCGGACTCGCGGTGTTGCCCGGCTCGCACAAAGTCAATGCGGTTATGGACCACCACTTTTCCCTGGGCGCGGGCAGTCTGTGCATCCACACAGACGAGTTGTCGGGCGAATGGCACAGCACGGATTACGAAATCGGCGATACGCTCATCTTCCCCGCGCTTATGGTGCATCAGGCCCTGCCCAATCTCACGGAAGACCGCCTGCGCGTGTCTTTGGACAACCGGTACCAAAAGTTAGGCGACACCTTGTCTGAACACATGCTCGAACCCCATCTCAATATCTTCAGCAATCTCACATGGGAAGCGGTGTATCGAGACTGGGAAAACGACGATCTCAAATACTACTGGAAAAAACTGGACAATCCCACCATCCCACGCGATCTCAACTATTCGGAAAAGGGATTTGCCGAAGCCCTCGAACTGGCAAAAACCGGGGATGAACGCACGCGGATTGCGATGAATCGCGCCATGAGACGCGACCCCAACTCGCCACAAGCCAAAGCAGCGAGAGAAGCGCTGGCACTCGCGTGAAAAGCAACCGCGGATGAACACAGAGGAGAGATGGAAGGCGCGCAGTGTGTGTAGGGGCGATCCCCCCGTGCCCGCCCAATGATACAAGATACAAGATACAAGAGGAGAGAAGCAACAAAAGCCATGACCGCTGGTCATGGCTTTTGTTTTGGGGATTATACACCTCTATCAATTTAGACGTTACAGCCACTTCCATCACACCCCTTCTAAACGCTCAAACCACGGCATAAAAACAGGCGTTCCGCGTTACAACTCCGGGCCGCGCACGTCGTAATAGCTGCCCGGGAACAAGTATTCGCTGTCGGACATGGATTTGAGCAAGCGCACTTCTGCGGCGCAGACCTTGTATTCGGCGGTGCCGGTGATGGGGTCGCCCACGTCATTGGTCAGCACATTGGCGCGCGCTTCGGCAAAATGCAAGGGCATCCAGATGCAGCCGGGGCGCACCTGCCGCGAGACCATTGCCCGCACCTGCACGCTACCGCGGCGCGTTGTCACCTCCACGAGATCGCCAGAGCGAATCCCGCGTTTTTTGGCATCGCGGGGATGCAGTTCCAGATATGCTTCGGACTGTTTGGCGTGCAGGCCGGATTCTCGGCGCGTCTGCGTGGCTGCGTTGTAGTGGTACAGGGTGCGGCCCGTGGATAGAAAGAGGCCGTAATTTTCATCGGGCAATTCCGCCGGCGGGACGTAATGCACCGGGGTAAATAATCCCTTGCCGCGCAGAATGCCATTTTCGTGCAAGAACGTCGTCCCCGGATGCTCGGGCGTAGGGCACGGCCATTGGACGCCCGTCATCTGGTCCTCGCCTGCGGTGCGGTCGATTTTCTCATGGCTGATGCCCGCGAACTGCGGCGCGTCTTTGACCATTTCCGCGTACACCTCGCCCGGATTTTTGTACGACCAGTTCGCGCCCATTTTGTTCGCCAGCATGACCAAAATCTCCCAGTCTGCACGCGCTTCGCCCGGGGGGTCAACGGCTTTGCGAACCCGCTGCACGCGGCGTTCTGAATTGGTGAACGTGCCTTCTTTTTCGGCAAACACGGCTGCGGGAAGAATCACGTCGGCAAAACGCGCGGTTTCATTGAGAAACGCATCTTGCATGACGATAAAATCAACCTCATTCAAGCCCTTTTCCAGTTGGAGCACATTGGGTTCGGACAACGCGATATCTTCGCCCATCACAAAAAAGCCGCGCATCTGTTCGCCCGCTGTCTTCATCATCTCGTTGAGATTCAGGCCCGGCACAGGCGACAGGGGCACGCCCCACGACTGTTCGTATTTTGCCCGCACTTCGGGATCGTCAACGCGCTGATACCCCGGATAGAACATCGGCGTGGCACCTGCGTCGTTCGCACCTTGCACGTTGTTTTGCCCGCGCAGGGGGTTCATCCCCATCGAGGGTTTGCCCAAGTGCCCGGTCATCAAAACCAAGTTGGCGAGCGCGTACACGTTGTCCGTGCCGTGTGCGTGCTCTGTAATGCCCAGGGTATAATAGATTCCCGCTTTTTCAGTCGTGGCGTATTGCCGCGCGGTCCAGCGAATATCGCCTGCGGAAATACCCGTTATCGCTTCTGCTTTTTCGGGGGTGTATGACGCGACCACTGCTTTGACCTGCTCAAAATTTTCCGTCTGCTTTGCGATAAATTCGCGGTCGATCAAATCCTCTGCGACAATGACATGCGCCATCGCATTGAGCAACCACACATCCGTGCCGGGGTTGAGTGGCAGATGCTTTTTTGCAATGGACGTCATCCAAATCGCCCGGGGGTCCGCAACGACCAAGGTCGCGCCTTTGCGAACCGCGCGCTTCATTTCCATCGCGATGATCGGATGTGCTTCGCTCGTGTTGCTGCCAATGACAAAGAGAAAATCGGCATCGCGGATTTCCCCGATAGAATTTGTCATCGCCCCCGCGCCAAATGTTTCGACCAGACCGGCCACAGTTGGCGCGTGTCACGTTGCCGCGCACTGGTGGACGTGATTTGCCCGAAACAGCACGCGCGCCATTTTTTGAACGAGAAAATTTTCCTCCATTGTACACCGAGACGAACTCACAAATCCCACCGCATCTGCGCCGCGTCGCTCGGCAACGCCCATCAGGCCATCGGCTGCTCGTTGGAGCGCGTCATCCCAGGTGGTGGGGTGCAACGCGCCGTCGCTGCCGCGCACCAGGGGGTGCGTGAGGCGATCTTTGTGATGGACAAAGTCGTAGGCAAACCGGCCTTTCACGCACAAATTGCCGTCATTGGTCGTCGCGCCCGGCGGTGGGCTGGTGATTTTGACAATTTGACCCAAGCCATCGCGCCCTTCGGGATCGACATTGAGATCGAGTTGGCAGCCCACCCCACAAAAATTGCAGGTCGAGCGCACTTTTTGCAATTTGCGTTCGGGCTTTTGCCCGCGCATCAGGGGCAATTTTTCATTCATCGCGCCGGTGGGACACACGTCAATACACCCGCCGCACAACTCGCAGGTGGTGTCCAAGAGGGATTTTTCATCCACCGTGGAAATGGTCGTGTGCGATCCGCGGCCCACAAGGGCAATGGCCGAAACCCCTTCGACTTCCTCGCAATAGCGCACGCACCGCGCACACGCAATGCAGGTCTCGGCATTGAAATCGATGTATGGATTGCGATCTTCGCGCACATCTCGAATCGGGTGCATCCAGCCCCAGTCTGTCGGCGCGTTGAATCGTGCGGCCATGTCCAGCAACAAATCCGGGGAGCCGACCTCTGATTCGCGCTCGTGCGGGTGATCGGTCATGTAGAGCGCCATCAGGGTTTGGCGGTGGCGGTCAATGCGCGCATTCTCGGTCGTTATCACCATACCTCCTCGTGCTGTGCGCGCACAGGCCGGGGTCATCAACCGCTCGCCTTCAACTTCTACGAGACATGTGCGACACGCACCCGCGGGGTCCAAGCGCGGATCGTGGCACAAGGTCGGAATCTCTACGCCGTGCCGAGACGCGATATCCAACAGGGTCTCGCCTTCGGCAAAGCGCGCGGTCTGTCCGTTTAGGGTCAATTCATTCATCGAATTCCTCGAAAAAAAATGTTTGGGCACTCGTCAACGGGAGAGACGCGACTTGCCCCAAGCCGCAGATCGACCCTTCGGTCATCTGCCACGCTATGTCTGTTGCATGGCGCAGGTGGGGGTTGTGATCCCGTTCTCGCTGGCGAATGCGGTTTTCTATGGCTTCGCTCAAATAGCGCGTGCCAATGCGACACGGCGCGCACTGCCCGCAACTCTCATCGTGAAAAAATCGCAATTGTTGGCTGACCGCCCATTTTATATCCACTGTGTCGTTTAACACGACGACGCCTGCGGAGCCGAGCAGGGAGCCCAAGTCAGTCATGGTTTGAAAATCGAGCGGCTCGTCCCTGTATTTGGCCGGCAAAAAGCCCGAACTCGCGCCGCCCGGGCTAAATGCCTTGGGCGTGCCGACGTACCCACCCGCGGCATCGACGAGTTCGTCCAGCGTCGCGCCCAATGGCAACTCATAGACGCCGGGGCATTTGACGTGTCCGCTGATGCAATACACTTTTGAGCCGGGTTCTGTGCGTCCCAAGTTGCGAAACCAGTCGCCGCCGTGGGCGATGATCGCGGGCACGCACGCAATGGTTTCCACATTGTGGATGAGCGTGGGCTTGCCCCACAGGCCGCTTTCCGTGGGATAGGGCGGGCGCAAGCGCGGCATCCCGCGCTTGCCTTCCAACGCCTCGATCAACGCCGTCTCCTCGCCGCAAATGTACGCGCCTTGCCCCTCGTGCATGTGAAAGCGAATGCCGGGGAACAAATTTTGCGATTCAAACGCTGCGATGGCTTTTGCCATTGCAACCTTGGGAAATGCGAACTCGCCGCGCAAATACAAATACACATCCCGCGCTTCGACGGCATGCGCCGCGATAGCCAATCCCTCGATGACCAAATCGGGACGGCGCATCAAAATCTCGCGGTCTTTGAACGTGCCCGGTTCGCTCTCGTCGCCATTTAAGATCACATAGCGCGTGGTCTCTTTTTCCGACCGCACGGCCCGCCACTTAAAAGATGCGGAAAACCCCGCACCGCCGCGCCCTTGCAGACCCGATGCTTCGAGTTCTTCGACAATTTCTTCGGAAGGCATTTGCGCGGCTTTTTTAAAGGCTTTTGCGGAGCAATCGGCCCTGCCCGACAAATTGATCGCCATGGGTTGCGAACCCGTCCCCACATGCCCCAGCCAGCTTTTGCCATTGGACGCAATTTCCGGCCTGAGCTTTGTCCAATCGCCTTCGGCACGCGCCACATCTTCAACCGATACTGCGGGCAACACATCGCGGTCTCGCAATACCGCGGGCGGACGATCACACGCGGCCAAACACGAACACCCCATCGCGGGCATACCCGCGTCTTCTATCGCCTGTATGACCTGATCTGCACCCGCCATGCGGCACGACAGACCCGTGCATACCCGCACTTTTTTGTCGGGATCGGATAGCAAATTAAAAAAACTGCCCACGCCATACACATGTGCTTCGGGAACACCGGTTTGTTGCGACACGCCCCGGGATACGCCATCGGTCAACCCGCCGCCAATCTGGAGCAAATCGGGCACATCGACCTGTTTTCTATTCACCCAAACCTCACTTTATAGAAATCCTGTGCAAACAATCAAAAATCACATCTATATTTGATCACCACAAACAAAAAATAGAGAAACGCGCCATGAAAATCACAGTCAGAAAATTACAGAAAAAAACAAAAGAACATCGGGCTTCAACTTCCGAAGAACGCCCCGACCTCGTAGGGCAATTGCGAATCCAATCCGGGAGTTTTCTATATAACGACCCAACCCGACTTCGAAGAACTGTTGAGGTTTTTACAAAATTTGATTCAGTAACCTCCGTGTCGCCTCCGCGGGGTCGGGCTGACAGCACACCGCTGAAATCACCGCGATGCCGTGCGCCCCTGTCTCCATCACTTCGCCGACATTTTCTAGGCCAATGCCCCCAATGGCAACAATCGGAATGTCGATCCCATCGACCATCTCGCGCAAACCCGCCAGCCCTTTCACTGTTCCGGCATTGGCTTTTGAACCGGTGGCGTAAATCGGGCCAAAACCGATGTAATCCGCGCCACGCGCCACGCACTGACGCGCCTGTGACAGCGTTTTTGCGGTGCCGCCAATAATCGCGCTTTCCCCGAGCAGGTCGCGCGCCCTTTCAATGGGGAAATCCTCCTGCCCCAGATGAACGCCATCCGCGCCTGCGGCCATCGCCACATCCACCCGATCATTCGCGATTAAGGGCACATCGCCACACACCTGTTTCACGGCAATCGCGGCCTGGATCAACTCGCGCGTCGATCCCGCTTTCTGCCGAAACTGAATCGCATCCGCCCCTCCGGCAACGGCCATTCGCGCCAACGCCTCGTGTGAGAAGCGATCCTGACAAACGATATCGGTTATCACATGGAGTTTGCCAATTTTTTTCATCGCCACATCACATTAAAAAATAAAAGTGATCGGTCGGGCCATTGCCCTTGCCGATATCCAGGCCGTGTCGGATGGCTTCGGTGACGTAATGCTTCGCTTTGGCTATGGCATCGCGCAACCCGTAGCCCTTTGCAAAATGGGCGGCTATCGCTGAGGCTAAGGTGCATCCGGTTCCGTGCGTGTTCGCGGTGTTCAGGCGTTCGCATTCAAAAATCGTTTCGCTATCGCCATCCCACAGCACATCCACAGCCGCGCCCTGCAAATGCCCGCCCTTGACCAGCACGGCCTGCGCGCCCAAATCGGCAATTTTCCGCGCGGCAATGCCCGCATCTGTTCGCGTGTCGATTTTTTGGTGGGACAACAATTCCGCTTCACAGCGGTTGGGCGTCACCACAGTTGCAAGGGGCAACAGGCGATAGACAATGCCTTGTATGGCATCGGCCTTGAGCAGGGAAAACCCGCTGGTGGAAACCATCACCGGATCGACCACGAGCGGTTGCCGGTTGCGCGTTGCCAACTCATCGGCCACGGCCTCGACAATCGCGCAGGAGGGCAGCATCCCGGTCTTGACCGCGGCGATCTCAAAATCGTCGAACACGGCTGCTATCTGAGCGCGGATGATCTTTTCGGGCAAATCATAAGCCGCGCACACGGCTTGGGTATTTTGCGCCGTGACCGAGGTTATCGCCGAAAGGCCAAATACGCCGTGCGCGTGAAAGGTTTTCAAATCCGCCTGAATGCCCGCGCCCCCCCCGGAATCCGATCCCGCGATAGTCAGTGCTTGTTTCATTTTCATCTCTCGCCCGCCTTTTTCCACGCCATTAAAAATTCGCGTACGGCGTTGCCCGGATCTGGCGCGGCCAAAATACCCGACATCGTGGCGACGCCCGCGCATCCTGTCGCACGACTCATAGATGTGCGACAGGGCGTCATCCCGCCGAGGGCGTACACGGGCAAGGGAGAATGATTTACGGCTTGCGCGAGTCCGGTAAGGCCCACTTTCGCGCCATCGTAACCGGGCTTGGACCCCGGTGCAAAAATGGGGCTATACGCAACGAAATCCGCGCCCTCTGCGCGATCCAATTCCGCGGGGGTATGCGCGGAATAGCCGATCAAAAAATCCTGCGCGCCGCGGAATGTGACCCAATCGCGGGTCGCCCGCGGCGATACATCGCTCGGCAAATGCACGCCCTGCGCGCCGATCTTCAGCGCGACATCTGCCGCCAAATTGATCAACAGCATCGCATCGTAACGCACGGTCAACGCCAATACCTGTTCGGATAGTGCTTCCAACGCATCTCGGCGCAGGGCTTTTTCGCGCAACTGCACCAATCTCACCCCCGCGTCCAACGCCCGCGCGAGCACCTCAAACATCGACCGATCACCGCATGTCGCCCGATCCGCAATCAGATAGAGGGGCGGCAATGAACGCGCTTTCACATTTCCACCCGTCCTTCCATAGTCGTGGAAGCCGTGGCGTACAACCTTCGGGGAATCCGACCGGCCTCGAAAGCCCATCGCCCGGCCTCAACCCCTTTTTTCATCGCTTGGGCCATTTTTACCGGATGCCGCGCACCAGCGACTGCGGTGTTCAGCAACACGCCATCGCATCCCAATTCCATTGCCAGCGCAGCATCGGACGCAGTGCCCACGCCCGCATCGACAATCACCGGCACGCGGACCGAATCCAAAATAATTTGGATATTGTAGGGATTGCGAATCCCCATGCCCGACCCAATGGGCGCGCCCAGAGGCATCACAGCGGCACATCCCAAATCTTCCAATTTTTTACAGGTAATGGGATCGTCATTGCAATAGGGCAGCACGGTAAACCCGTCGTTCACCAGCATCTCAGCCGCGTGGAGCAACCCGGTCACATCGGGAAACAAGGTGCGCTCATCGCCGATCACCTCCAACTTAATCAAATCGGTTTCGAGTGCTTCGCGTGCCAATTTTGCGGTCAGCACGGCATCTCGCGCCGTAAAACACCCGGCCGTATTGGGCAAAATGGTGTACCGAGATCGGTCGAGCAAATTGAGAACGCCCTCGCCGGATTCGTCATGCATATCGATCCGCCGAATCCCCACGGTGACGATCTCTGCCCCGCTGCCTTCAACGGCCTTCAACATCACTTGCATGTTGGGATACCGCGCCGTGCCGATCAACAGTCTGGATCGGTAGGTCACACCTGCAATTGTGAAATCGTTTGTCATGGTCAGTAGTCAGTGGTCAGTAGTCAGTGGTCAGTAGTCAGTGGTCAGTGGTCAGTCCCAACCCCCGGCCCCATCACCCGTAGGGACAGGCCCCCGTGCCTATCCTCGTACCCAGCGGTGGGCTGATGGCTGATAGCTATTGGATGGGCATTGTGTGGGGCGATTTGCACGCTACCCCCCCTGAACCGCATGAATAATATCCACGCGGTCGCCATTGCACAACCGCGTGCTTGCCCACATCGCATGTGCGATGACCTCGGCATTTACGGCGATGGCAATGCCCTTTTGGTCGGGGTCAAAATTCATTGCGGTCAGCAAATCGGCCAGCGTTGACGCATCGGTCACAGCGCGATTTTGACCATTTACGACGAGTTGCATGGGCGACAATCCAATCGGTCAATGCCAAAAATTTTCCTTCGTGTCGCGAACTGCTGGTGCGACATCGCAGTTGTACACCGTCCCGAGTCCTTCGTGGAGTACGTCAAATAAGCCCTGGCAAAAATGCCATCCCCAAAGACCATCGGATAAAGCCATCACGCACAGCGCGCAAGGCCGTCTCGCAACCAACCTCCCTCTTGCAACTTCCTTCGCAGGCCAACACATGTCATTCTGTTACAAAAGCGATTTGCGCTGTGCAGAGCACCCCTCGGCGTTTGAGAGCGGCATTTTTTCCTTCCTTTTTTTTGCTGTTAAAAAAGTAGGTCGCCGCACGCCGTAGGCACAGGCGTAGCCAACGCATCAAAGGCAACAAACGATGCTGTAAGGCCAAATGCTTGAGACAAGCAACCCATGATCCGTACAGAAGTCTGTTCCTCATTTATCCCTGATGGGATGCGGGATACGGACAACTTAAAATCAAATTGGTATTACAATCCAAATCGGTCAATGCCAAAGGGGCGAATAATCTCCGGAGTGCGCCCCTCCAAAATCACTTCGGCAATGGTCAGCGCGGTCAGCGGCGTCAGCAAAATGCCCTTGCGATAATGGCCTGTTGCCATAATCAAGCCCTCCACCGGCGTTTTGCCCAAAATGGGCGCGTCATCTCGGCTGCCCGGGCGCAACCCCGCCATAGATTCGACCACGCGCAAATCGTAAATCCCCGGCACCACTTCCCACGCTGCGCGCAAGAGTTCAAACATCCCCCCCGCTGTCACGTCTTCGTCAAATCCCATCTCTTCTGAGGTCGCGCCCAAGACGAGCGTTCCGTCGCCTTTGGGCACGAGATAAGCGACCGTTGATGTTGCCACCCGCGAATACCAGACGATGGTATTGAGTGCAAATTCTCGGGTCGTGCCCAAGCGCGCAACCTGCCCGCGCACCGGGCGCACCGGCGGCTTGGCGCTATCGGGCAACCCCGGCATCAGGCGCGACCAGCAGCCCGATGCCAACACCACGGTATCGCCCTTATGGACTTTCTCGCCAACGCGCACCCCGATCACGCGCATCCCATCGATCAAGAGTTCATCCACCGCCGCGTCTTCAAATATTTCGCCACCTGCGGCCTCGACTCCGCGTTTCAACGCCATTACCAGGCGCCGGTTATCCACTTGATGATCGCCCGGGCACCACACAGCCGCGCTGACTTGCGCGGACAAATGCGGCTCTTTTGACCGCGCTTCCGCGCCGGAAAGATAGGTGACGGGCAAGCCCAACTCGCGCTGATAGCGATACCGAAATTTTAGGTATTCCAGATCGTCTTGCGTGATGCCGACCAACAGCACGCCATCGCGCCGATACCCCACGCAACACCCGGTTTCGGCCTCCAATTCGCCGACGAAATCGGGATAAACCTCCATCGCCTTCAACCCGAGATGCAACAGGTCTTCCTCTTCAAATTGCGCCTCGGACAGCGGCGACAACATGCCGGCCGACGCCCAACTCGCCGAGCACCCGACGCGGCCTCGGTCAAACAGGGCCACGGAACACCCCGCACGCGCCAGCCGCCAACCTATTGCCAAGCCAATGGCCCCGCCTCCTATGATCAGCACACGCTTGTGCGACATTGCGACCTCAAATCAAAAAACCACCCTTCGCCCAGCGTTGAAAAGTGGTTTGTTCCATTTTGTGAACTCCCTACGCCGGCGCGATCCGGATCAGGTTCAAAGGGTATGATCTCAGCTCGCAACAGCGAGCACCCCCGTCTTCATTTTGCGGTCACAAGATACCATTTTCACGCACACGGGTCAAGATGTTCTGCAATAACGCTTGACACTCCTTGCAATATGCGTTACGTTGTTGAGAACAATTTTGACCGTATAGGGGTGCCGAAAGGCTGAGAACACACCCTTTGAACCTGCACTGGGTAATGCCAGCGAAGGGAACGCGGCGCAAGATGGTACGCAAACCGCCGATGCCCTTCGCACACATCGTCGGTTTATTTTTTTTGAGGAGAACACCATGGGCAACCAGAATGGCAACAACGCCGCAAAAGTCTATCTCGAAGGCAGGCATGGGATTCGCGTGCCCGCGTGCAAAATTTCCCTGACGAACGGGGAAGACGCGGTTTATGTCTATGACACCAGCGGCCCGCAAGGTGGCGATGTGCATCGCGGGTTGCCCCGGTTGCGCGACGCGTGGATTCGGGCGCGAGGCGATGTCGAAGAGGCCGCGCCGACCTATCTGCCCCAACCGGGCGCAGCGGAAATTCCCGAGACCCTGCGCCGCAAAACCGTTCTTCGCGGCACGGGTAATGTCACGCAACTGCACTATGCCAAGCGCGGTGAGATCACGCCGGAGATGGAATTTATCGCCATCCGAGAAAATGTCGATCCCGAATTTGTGCGGTCAGAAGTCGCGCGAGGCCGCGCCATCATTCCCGCAAATATCAACCATCCGGAAAGCGAACCCATGGTCATTGGGCGCAACTTTCTCGTCAAAGTCAATTCCAACATCGGCAACTCGGTGGTCACGTCATCCATTGAAGAAGAAGTGGAAAAGATGCAATGGTCCACCAAATGGGGGGCAGATACGGTGATGGACCTCTCCACGGGCAAAAACATCCACGAGACCCGCGAATGGATCATTCGCAACTCGCCCGTGCCCATCGGCACCGTGCCCATTTATCAGGCGTTGGAAAAAGTGGGCGGCATTGCCGAAGACCTCACCTTTGACATTTTTATGGACACCATCATCGAACAGGCCGAGCAAGGCGTGGATTATTTTACCGTGCATGCGGGCGTCTTGCTGCGCTATGTGCCCCTCACGGCCAAGCGGATCACGGGGATTGTGTCTCGCGGCGGTTCGATTATGGCGAAGTGGTGCTTGGCGCATCATCGGGAGAATTTCCTCTACACGCGGTTCCGCGACTTGTGCGAGGTGATGAAGCAATACGATATTTCATTCTCCCTCGGCGACGGGTTGCGCCCTGGCGCCATTGCCGATGCCAATGACGCCGCGCAATTCGCCGAATTGCAAACCCAGGGCGAACTCACCAAAATCGCTTGGGAATACGATGTGCAAGTGATGAACGAAGGCCCCGGTCACATTCCGATGCACCTCATCAAAGAGAATGTCGATAAACAGATGGAATGGTGCCACGAGGCGCCCTTTTACACGCTGGGGCCGCTCACCACAGACATCGCGCCGGGCTATGACCACATCACCTCGGCCATTGGCGCGGCCATGATCGGGTGGTATGGCACGGCCATGCTGTGCTATGTGACGCCCAAAGAACACCTCGGCTTGCCCAACAAGCAAGACGTCAAGGACGGCCTGATCGCGTACAAAATTGCCGCGCACGCCGCGGACCTCGCCAAAGGGCACAAGGGCGCGCAAGCCTGGGACGATGCCCTGTCGAAAGCGCGTTTTGAGTTTCGCTGGGAAGACCAATTCAACCTTTCGCTCGACCCGGACACGGCCCGCGCGTATCACGACGAAACCCTGCCCGCGCAAGGGGCGAAGGTCGCGCATTTTTGCAGCATGTGCGGCCCCAACTTTTGCAGCATGAAAATCACGCAAGACGTGCGCGCTTATGCGGAAGAAAAGGGCATCACCTCGACCGAAGCCCTCGAACTCGGCATGGCGGAAAAAGCGCGCGAGTTCAAAGAACAAGGCGCGGAGATCTACCAAATCGCGGATTGATGAATCGTCCTAGGCGTGCGTTTTTACCCTTGGGCACTGAGATGGATACATCGCATTTTGTCACCTTTGAAATGATTCAACGCGTCGTTGACGCGATTGTGCGTGCCGTGCAACCCGATAAAATTCTCGTATTCGGCTCTTGTGCCCATCACGCCATGAAATGGGATAGTGATTTAGACCTGTTTGTCGAAATGGATACGGATTTGTCATTTCCCGACCGCGCATTGGCAATTCGCAATTTGTTCGACAAGGTCCCCTGTCCATTGGATATCGTTGTTTACACACCCGATGAAGTGGCCTGTTGGCGCGATGTCCCATCTTCATTTGTACACAAAATTTTTGCCGAAGGCTGTGTCGTCTATGACCGATTTACAGAAGCATCTGGTCGAACAGTGGATGCTCAAAGCCGAGAATGATCTGCTGAATGTCGCCAATATCCTTATCATAGAGACTGCGAAACAGATGAATCCCGTACAGATCGTTGAACAAATATACGCAGAATTATCTGCAAAGATACGGCGAGGGGTAATCCCAACTGCCCTGCGACCTTCCGCGTTGGTCGGCACAGTTCAAGACGATCCCTTTGATTCTTGAGTTGGCAATGAGATCAAGCGCGCCCTTCCCAATGTCGAAGTATTTCACGCCGGAAAGTTGACAACACCCGACATCGTCCTGCGGCATAGGCCGAGCAACTCAATTCTGGGGCTCGAGGTAAAAAAGCTCATTCAACGGGCCAATGGAAGAGACCCAAGGGGCTTGACGATGGATTACAATAGCTGTCTTCCATGCGGTAAGGCACTTGTCAAGGTCGGACGAGATACCGTGGAAATTCCCTGCTTTTATCTTTTTGCCTTGTTGAGCAACGACAGTTCCTCTATGGTCACTTCCATTCTGATGGACGGTGATTTTCTCAATTACGACTTCGACCTGCACAAAGATGCAAAATACGCCAATCAAAGCGAGTACGGTCATGGCCCTTATGGAGAAGGCTCTGTCCGACACCGACGAATGTACACCTATCCGAATCCACTGAATTACAAACTGAGCTTCTTTCATCTTCGTCACATTCTCGTGATCAAACACCATGATTTGACAGCACTCGCCACACGCGAAACGAACTGTACCGATCTCATTATCAGAGATGACAAATACCAGAATTCTTTCCACTATGTCGTGATTGACAACTCGGTAGGACATGCCCTTCGTTTCGATCAACTTCCAGTTCGACGGGACATTTTTTTGTCGTGCAAGAACCGACAACCAAGAGAGCGCGCGGCATCTATGCTTCAACTACCAGAATAATCCTCATGCCAAAACTGATAGAGAAAGACTTTCCTTATGCAGAACTCTCGCTCGTGGCCGAACGGGAATCGTGGCGCAAGGAGGTACACCGTCCCATCTACTATCTCCACAAGTGGTGGGCGCGGCGCCTCGGCTCGGTCTTTCGCGGCATTGTATTAAGCGCGTGTTTAGAGAACTCTGAAAATTTTTGGGCCCGTTTCTACAGCAAAAATAGCTTTGATAGTACCGTCGTCTTCGACCCCTTCATGGGAAGTGGCGTTGCCGTTGGCGAAGCAATCAAGCTCGGTTGCAAAGCTGTAGGCCGCGATATAAACCCAGTCGCCTACCTCGCCTGCCGCGCCGCGTTTTCCCGCTACGCGGCCACAGAAGTTCACGCTGCGTACCGGCATTTAGAGCAAACCCTCGCCGCAAAACTCCTCAGCTATTTCCAAACCCGAACAAGTGCGGGACGAGACGCGACCGTTTTGTACTATTTTCTCGTCAAAGTGGTCTCTTGTCCGGACTGCGAGAAAGAGATCGACCTTTTCAAAACGCGAATTTTCTCCAAGAACGCCATGCCCCGCAAAGACCCTTCTGCTCGCGCCCTCTGTCCAGCGTGTGGCACTGTCAATGCAACCGTCTTCAACGCTGATCGCGTCAGGTGTTCGGCCTGTTCGGTCGCTTACAATCCCCAACGCGGAAATATCAAAGGGGCGAAAGTCCATTGCGACGGTTGTGGGCGCGCTTTCCATCTCATTGACAGAATGAAAACCCTCAATGGTCCTTTGCCTTTTCGTCGCTATGCAAAAATGCTTCTGACCGAAGACGGACAGAAGCTCTATGAACCGATGAACGAATTTGATCGCGCACTTGAACGCCAGATCGCGGAAGAGTTCGCCACAGTCTCGAACGCATTCCCAACTGTGGCTATCGAGTCGGGCTACAACACAGACCAGATACGCAATCACAACTATCGGCACTGGCATGAGTTGTTCTCGGATAGACAACTCGTCTGTATCGGACATCTTCTGGCGGCGATCAAAAGCATCGAAAATCCAGACTTGAAACGCCTATTTGCATGTCTTTTTTCTGGAACATTGGAATTTAACAACTTGTTCACGTCTTTTAAGGGAGAAGGCACAGGAGCCGTGCGACACATGTTTTCTCATCACGTCCTGAAGCCCGAAGTAATGCCCCTCGAAGCGAATCTTTGGGGAACGAGCAAGTCTTCAGGCGCGTTTTCACGTCTGTTTCATTCGCGCGTTGAGAAGGCACTCGCCTATAAGTCCGACCCGTCTGAACTGCGGATTAGTTCAGCAAAGAGCGTCAAGGTCAGAGGCATCAACCGTCCCGTCAAAAAAAAAATAGCCGACAGTTTCGAGCAGTTCGCTTTTAATCCAAAGACGACCTATCTCAGTTCTGGAGATTCCAGTTGTATTGACATTCCCGACAAAAACGTCGACATTGTCATCACGGATCCGCCTTTTTTTGATAATGTTCACTATTCTCAACTCGCGGACTTCTTCTATTACTGGCTCAATCAGATGCTGGAATTTTCCCCTACAATGACCACGAGATGTGCGGGCGAGGTTCAAGACACCCGTCCCGAACTTTTCACGAGAAAACTCACTTCGGTCTTTACCGAGTGTAGCCGCGTTCTCTCCGACAAAGGGCTGTTTGTATTTACCTATCACCATGCGCGACACGAGGGGTGGCTCTCTGTCCATCGCGCGATCCGACATGCCGGATTTGTCTGCACGCAAGCCTATCCAATAAAGGCCGAAATGTCGGTGTCAATGCCCCTGAAACAGGCGACATCGCCCATTCACTTGGATCTCATTCTCGTCTGTCGCAAAGAGAGGACCGCAAATGGCCGGGCGAGCAATCCACCGGCGATTGACAGAGCCAGAGAACAAATATCGACCTTGAAATCAGCCGGTATCGAGGTGTCTCTCGGCGATGCAAAAGTCATCCTAATGGGATGCTTTCTGTGTGAAGCCCATGCAATGGGGAATATCGAACGAGAAGAGGCGTTTCTATGGGGATTGGAGCAACATCTCGATGCGTATGTCTATCAGGTGATACCTGCAAAAAGTGAGGCGTGCTAGCAAAATGAGGAACGGGAACAATTGCTGCTCTTTGAGGCGACAGAGAATGATCTGACGAACAAAGGGATGGCGTCCATGGCGTGAACTCGGCGATGGGCTGCAAGAGGTGGGTATCCAAAGTGTCGTAGAAATTCTATCTGTTTTCGGACGAGATAATCTCTTACGTCTCGCGTCTTACCGCTTTCCCCAAAGGACAATGCAATGGCGACGATATTGACAGCCGCGATTTTTTTGGCCGTGGCATTTGCGTTTATGGCAGGTGCATTGGCGTTTGCACAATTTAAAAAAAAGCAGCAGAGTTGTTGCGGCGATGCGCTGGAAATCCATGAACGGGGCGCGGTTGAAGATTCATCGTGCTTTACCTGCCCGCGGCGCAAGAAAATGGAAAAGGGCGAGAAAGACCACGCGACAGCATCCGCCGCAGAGCAGATCGGATAGTCAACGCAACGGGGGGGCCCAGTC
The DNA here is from genome assembly GCA_958295785.1 of uncultured Latescibacterota bacterium. Lineage (GTDB taxonomy): Bacteria > Latescibacterota > UBA2968 > UBA2968 > UBA2968 > VXRD01. The sequence continues at coordinate 5,432,485 of OY282377.1, read as the reverse complement.
GAGTTGTCCTTCTTTGAGACGACAGCGGGTTTCGCAAAGATTGCCGTTGCGGTCTTTGTAGATCACTTTCCATTCGATATGTGTTACGGCCAAAAGATCCGGCTGGTGGTTCACGCGGATCTTTTTTGTTTCTCTCACAACGCGCTCAATGCTCACAACCCGCCCTTCAATTTTGTTGACAGCCAAGCGAATTTGCGTGACATAGCGATTGCGCCATGCAAAATAATAGAGAAAGAAACCAAAAATGAGTGCCGTGAAGACATAAGCCATGAGGATGGTTGCCACGGATGCCCCTCTCTGTCAAATCGTCTATGGGATTGCTATATCAAATATAGGACGAGACGCGATATTTTGCTTGATTTTTGTAATCTAAAAATATAAATAACAAGGGAATTTGCGGTCGGCGATCAGCCCCCGCCGCGCCACTTGATGCGAGAACAAGCACGGGGGCCTGTCCACTGACCACTAACCACTGAGGTTCCCATGCGTTACATCTTGATGAGTTTTGCACTATTTGGCATTTGGTTGCTCTGGTCTGGGCATTATACGCTCGATCACATGCTCGTTCTGGCGATGGGCGTGTTGTCCTGTGCGTTTGTCGTTTATCTGTCCCATCGTCTGGCTATCGTGGATGAAGAAGGCCACCCGATTCATCTGGCGGGGCGCCTCGTTCTGTACATTCCTTGGCTGCTGTGGGCCATTGTCAAAGCAAATATCGACATCGCAAAGCGGATTTTGAATCCGCAGATGCCCATTGACCCGCTGGTGGTGCGCGTCAAAGCCACGCAAAAAACCGATCTGTGTCGGGTCATTTTTGCCAATTCAATAACCCTGACCCCCGGCACGGTCTCGCTCGATCTAGACGGGGAAGACATTGTGGTACACGCATTGACACGAGAAGCCGCTGACGATGTGCAAAGCGGCGATATGAACCGCCGCGTGACGGCGCTGGAGCGATGAAATGTTTGTTGCGGCGATGATCGGCATTTTGGCCACGATGGTATTGGCACTTTGCCGGGCGATTCTGGGCCCCACGGTGTACGATCGCATCTTGGCAGTGAATATGTTTGGCACCAAAACCGTGTTGTTTATTGCCGTGATCGGATTTTTGACCGGGCGGCCCGATTTTTTGGATCTGGCGCTGATTTACGTGTTGATCAACTTTATCGGTACCTTGGCGGTGCTCAAATTTGTAACGTATGGCGATTTGGGCGCCGATCCCGAAAACGAGAAAGGAACGCGGTGATGCTTGTCGATGTGTTGAGTTGGATTTGCCTCGTCTTGGGCTGCGCGTTGTGCCTAATCGGGGGCCTGGGCCTGTTGCGCTTGCCCGATTTCTACAGCCGCCTGCACGGCGGGGGCATGACCGACACGCTGGGCGCAGGGCTCGTTCTGTTGGGCCCTGATGTTTCAGGGCGGGTTGACGATGGTCACGGTGAAATTGGCGATGATTTTGGTGGTGCTGCTCATCACCAGTCCGACTTCGACCCACGCGGTGGGCAAAGCCGCGTTCGCGTCGGGTCTCAAGCCTTTTGTGAAGGAAAATGAGCATGACTGAAATCACAGATGTCGCCTTGCTGATTTTTATGGTGATTCTCGCGGTTGCGATTTCCCGGATGCAAAATTTGTTTATGGTTGCCGTGATGATGGGGATTTTCAGCTTCTTATCGGCGGTGGTGTTCACCTTGCTCGACGCCGTGGATGTCGCATTTACCGAAGCCGCTGTCGGCGCGGGCGTCTCAACCGTGTTGCTCTTGGGCACGCTGGCCTTGACCACGCGCGAAGAAAAGGTCGCCAAGCAAAAGAACGCCTTTGCACTGCTCGCGGTGATCGCCACGGGCGGCGCGCTCATTTACGGCACGCTGGATATGCCCCACTACGGCGACGCCAACGCGCCCGTTCACACGCATGTCGCCGACCGCTATATCGAAAAATCGGGTGAAGAAATTGGCGTTCCCAATATCGTCACGTCGGTGTTGGCGAGCTATCGAGGCTATGATACCCTGGGCGAAACAACCGTGATTTTTACAGCGGGCATCGGCGTGATCTTGCTCTTGGGTCGCGCGTTGCGAAAAGGAGAAAAATCGTGAAACACCAGAGCATCCCCCGCGTGGTGGGCAAGTTGTTTATGCCCCTGATTCTGTTGTTCGCGCTCTACGTGCAATTTCACGGCGATTTTGGGCCCGGCGGCGGGTTTCAGGCCGGTGTGATTTTTGCCGCAGGCGTGGTGCTCTACGCGCTGATTTTTGGATTGGATGCCGCGAAACGGATTGTGAGACCGCGGGTCATCGAAATTCTGTTCGCGGTCGGGGTTTTGCTCTATGCGGGCACGGGGTTGGTCTCCCTGTTTGTCGGGCGCAATTTTTTGGATTACACGGCGTTGGACCCCGATCACCCCGCGCACGGACAACACTTGGGCATCTTTTTGGTCGAACTCGGCGTGGGCGTTACCGTGGCCGCGGTGATGATTGCGATTTTTTTTGCGTTTGCGGGTCGGAGGCGATTGCGATGACTGTGGGACTGTTCAACTATTGGGCCTGCGTGGTCTTGATGCTGATCGGGTTGTACACCGCGATAGCGCGTCCCAATCTCATCAAAAAATTGATCGGCTTGGGCATGTTTCAGGTCGCGGTTTTTTTGCTCTATATCAGCATGGGCAAGGTCAGCGGGGGCACGCCGCCCATTTTGCACACAAGCGGCGAGGCGTATTCCAATCCCCTGCCCCATGTGCTCATCCTAACGGCAATCGTCGTGGGCATTGCCACGCTTTCTCTGGGCTTGGCGCTCGTGGTGCGGATTTGGGAAGCCTATCAGACCCTAGAGGAAGATGAAATTGTGGAACGGGATCATGATTGATGCACACCTGCCCATATTGCTGATCGTCGCGCCCCTTGTGTCCGCCCCGCTGTGCGTGCTGTTGCGGCAAAAGACGCTCGTCTGGGCGTTTGCTTTTGTCGTGTGTTTGGCCTCGCTGGGCATGGCGTCCCTGCTGCTCGTCCGCGTGCTCCAAGACGGGGTGATTTCCTACGCGCTGGGCGGGTGGATCGCGCCGTGGGGTATCGAATACCGCGTGGATGTGGTCAATGCGTTTGTGCTGCTGCTGGTTGCGATCATCGCCGCCGCGCTGGTGGTGTTTGCCCTGCCGAGCGCGGCCGATGAAATTGCCGCCGAGCAACACTACTTGTTTTACGCGGCTTATTTGCTGTGTTTTGCCGGCTTGATGGGCATTGCGATCACGGGCGATGCGTTTAATGTGTTTGTCTTTTTGGAAATTTCATCCCTGTCGTCTTACGCGCTGATCGCCCTCGGGCGCGACCGCCGCGCATTGATCGCGTCGTATCAATACCTGATCATGGGCACTTTGGGCGCCACATTTATCGTCATTGGCATCGGGTTGATGTACATGATGACGGGCACGCTCAATATGGCCGATCTGTCCGAACGCTTGCCCGCGATGTTTGAAACGCGCACGGCCATGGTCGCGTTCGCGTTTCTAAGCGTGGGCCTGGCGATCAAGGCGGCGATGTTCCCGCTGCATGCGTGGTTGCCCAATGCCTATTGTTACGCGCCGTCTGTGGTCACGGCTTTTTTGGCCGCAACCGCGACCAAAGTGTCCATTTATGCGTTTTTGAGGTTCACATTTACCGTTTGGGGGGCCGAGTTTGTGTTTGAACGGCTCAACTTCGACGCGCTTTTGATTCCCCTATCCCTCGTTGGGATTTACGCGGCGTCGCTCTCTGCGATTTATCAGACCGATGTGAAGCGGTTATTGGCCTATTCGAGTGTGGCGCAAATCGGGTATATGATGCTGGGCATCGGCTTTGTTTCCGTTACCGGGTTGACCGGCGGCATGGTTCATCTGTTCAATCACGCGATGATGAAGGCCGCGCTGTTTTTGGCCGTGGGCTGCGTGGTGTTGCGCGTGGGGTCGTCCAAACTGGCCGATTGGAAAGGCATGGGGCGGCGCATGCCCATCACTATGGCGGCGTTTGTGCTCGCGGGGTTGAGTTTGATCGGCGTGCCTTTAACCGTGGGCTTTGTCAGCAAGTGGTACCTGATTTTGGCCGCGCTGGAAAAGGGCTGGTGGCCCATCGCGCTGCTCGCCCTACTCTCTTCCCTGCTGGCCGTGGTCTATGTGTGGCGCGTCGTAGAAGTGGCCTATTTTCAGCGGATGGACGAGCCCGCGCCGGTAAAAGAAGCGCCGTGGCCGATGCAAGTCTCGATGTGGGTTTTGACCGGGGCAACCCTGTATTTTGGCCTTCAAACCGATTTGACCGTGCGCGTGGCCCAACGCGCCGCGATGGGGTTGCTGGGGGTGACGCCGTGAGTGGATCGACCGCTATCCTCATTTCAATGGCCTTGCCGCTGTTGAGCATGCCCCTCATTGCCCTTGCCGGACGCCGCCCCAATGTGCGCGAGACCATCGCCTTGAGCACGGCGGTACTGACATTTGGCACGGTGGTTTCCCTCCTGCCTTCGGTGATGGATGGCGCGCGCCCGAGCATGCATGTGCTGGACATCATGCCGGGCTTGGCACTGGCATTTCAGGTCGAGCCGCTCGGCATGGTCTTTGCCCTGATCGCGTCGGGGTTGTGGATCGCGACGACGGTCTATGCCATTGGGTATATGCGCGGGCATCACGAAGCGAATCAGACGCGGTTTTTTGCGTTTTTCGCCTTTGCAATCTCGGCGGCGCTCGGCGTGGCTTTTGCCCGCAATATGTTCACCCTGTTCATTTTTTACGAGTTGTTGACGCTATCGACCTATCCCTTGGTGACGCACGCAGGCTCGGATATCAGCAGGGTTGACGCGCCGCGGATCGTGGCGGATCTCCGCGAAGGGGCGCGCCGCCTCAGAGAGGAAAGCATACGCGCCGGGCGCATTTACATGGGCATTTTGATGGGCACGTCAGTGGGGTTTTTGTTGATGGGCATGGCGTGGACCTGGCAGTTGACCGGCACGCTGGAATTTGCGCCGGGCGGCATTTTAACGGGCAAAGCGAGCGAAGGCGTCGTAATCGTCCTGCTCGGCCTCTACGCCTTTGGCACCGGGAAAGCCGCGTTGATGCCGTTCCACAGGTGGTTGCCCGCGGCAATGGTCGCGCCCACGCCAGTCAGCGCGCTGTTGCACGCGGTGGCCGTGGTCAAAGCCGGTGTGTTCACCATCATGAAAGTCGCGGTCTATCTCTTTGGCACAGAGTTGTTGTCGGGCGCGGGCCTGAGCGATTGGCTGACGTACATCGCGGGCTTTACGATTTTGGTGGGGTCGCTGGTGGCGATGACCAAAGACAATTTGAAAGCGCGCTTGGCGTATTCCACAATCAGCCAGTTGTCCTACATCGTGCTCGGCGCGTCCTTGGCAAATGATCTGGGCGTGCTCGGCGGGAGCATGCACATCGTGACGCACGCCTTTGGAAAGATCACCCTGTTTTTCTGCGCGGGCGCGATTATGGTGGGGTTGCACAAAACGGAAATCAGCGATATGAAGGGCATTGGCAGGCAGATGCCGTTCACGATGGTCGCCTTTCTGATCGGTTCTCTGAGCATTATCGGCGTGCCGCCTTTTGCGGGCGCGTGGAGCAAGTGGTATCTCGTGCTGGCATCTATCGAGGCGGATCGATATGTGGCGGCAGGGGTCTTGTTGCTGAGTTCGCTGCTGAATGTGCTCTACCTGTTGCCGATTCCCATTTACGCTTTTTTCGCCTCCGCGCCCAATGACCACCACGGGTCGGGCCTGCGCGAAGCCCCGCTCGCATGTGTGCTTCCGCTGTTGTTCACAGCAACCGGTTGTTTGGTGCTGTTTTTGTATCCGGACCCGGTTTTGAACCTGTTGCGCTTGATCGGAGGGGGTATGCCATGAACGATTCCCCAAAAAAAAATGAAGCTGTGCGGCGGTTGGTTTTGGGCTTTGTCGCATGCTGTGTCTCGCTCTTGTTGCTCGACCTGATCGTGCATCGGCATTTGAGTTTTGCCGAGGGCCTGTTGCCCGTTGAGGGCTGGTTCGGGTTTTACGCGGTGTATGGATTTGTCTCGCCTTATGCGCTGATCGTTATCGGGTCTATTCCCCTGCGGAAATTGATCATGCGTTCGGAGGAGTATTACGATGGGTGAAGTGCATCCCGCGCTGATCTTGCTGGCCGGCGGCCTGTTGTTATTTGCCCTGCCAACCGGGCCGCGCCGCGTGGTGTCGGTGCTCTTGCCGGTGTTCGGATTTTTGAACCTGCTGGCAATCCCGGAGGGCGCGATGTGGCAGATCACTTGGGGCGGCTACGAGATGGTCGCGCTGCGCGTGGATAAGTTGAGCCTGTTGTTCGGGTACTCGTTCCATCTGGCGGCTTTTATCGGCGCGATTTACGCGCTGCATCTCAAAGATCGGTTGCAGATCGGCACGGGGCTGATCTACGCGGGTTCGGGGGTTGGGGCGGTCTTTGCCGGCGATTTGATCGCGCTGTTTGTCTTCTGGGAATTGCTGGCGATAACGTCGGTCTTCTTGGTGTGGGCACGCGGGGGCGAGCGGGCGTTGCGTTCTGGGATGCGGTATCTGGCGATGCAAATTGCGTCGGGATTGCTGTTGCTGATCGGCGCGGTGTGTTGCTATTTGAAGACGGGTTCTCTGTCATTTGATCACATCGGATTAGGTGCCACGTATCACTACCTGCTGTTGTTCGCCTTTGGGATCAAGTGCGCCTTTCCCCTGCTCCACAACTGGTTGATCGACGCCTATCCAGAATCCACGCCCGCAGGCACGGTATTTTTGAGCGCGTTCACGACCAAGACCGCTGTTTATGCCCTCGCACGCGGATTTGCCGGGGAAGAAGTCTTGATCTACATCGGCGCGGTCATGACGATATTCCCGATTTTTTACGCGGCCATTGAGAACGACATGCGCCGCGTACTGAGTTATAGCATGATCAACCAGATCGGTTTTATGACCGTGGGCATTGGCCTTGGGGGCGCGCTGGGGATCAATGGCGCGGTGTCGCATGCATTCAATGACGTGATCTTCAAAGGGCTGCTGTTTATGTCGATGGGCGCGATCTTGTTTCGCACTGGGAGCATCAAAGCCTCTGAACTGGGGGGGCTTTACAAGTCCATGCCGTGGACATGCGCCTGCTGTATTGTCGGGGCTTCGTCCATTTCCGCCATTCCGCTGTTCAGTGGGTTTATCAGCAAGTCGATGGTCATACAAGGGGCTGCCGACAGCGGCGCAGTGGTCTTATGGCTGGTGCTGTTGTTCGCATCGGCGGGGGTGCTTCACCACGCGGGTATCAAAATTCCATTTTTTGCGTTTTTCTCGCACGATGCAAAAATCCGTTGCCGAGAAGCCCCGCTCAATATGCGCGTCGCCATGACGATTTCAGCCGTGCTTTGCGTCGTCATCGGCTCCTATCCGCCGCTGCTCTACGATCTGTTGCCGCATCCGGTTGACTATGTGCCCTATACCACCACGCATGTGGTGCTCCAATTGCAACTGGTGTTCTTCGCGGTGCTGGCATTTGTGGTGCTGATGCTGACGGGCAATTACCCGCCCGAATTGCCCTGCGTCAATCTCGATGTGGATTGGGTGTATCGCCGCGCGCTACCGGCGGCTGTGCGCGGAGTCGTCCGCACGGGCGGGCCGATTGTCGATGGGTTTTTTGCGGGCGGCAAGGCGTTGGTTCAAAAGCTGATTGCGGCGATTCGAGAGCAACACAATACCGAGGGCTTGTTTGGGCGGGCATGGTTGTCGCAAAGCAACGTGCTCATCGCAATCATCTTTCTGGCAATTTATCTGATTTATTTTTTTTAGACGCCTCGGTCAAAAGAACGCCAACACAAAAGCCGACGCAGATTGCGTCGGCTTTTGTATGGAAGGAACACCAAACTGAATTGCTATTGGCCTGATGTGATGCGATCTGCGACCCGCAAATGATTCCCTTGACTTTCCGCAGTCATTCAGAAAAGCCATTGCAAAATGCCATCCCAAAAGACCCTCCGATAAAGCCATCACGCACAGCGCGCAAGGCCGTCTCGCAACCCACCTCCCTCTTGCAACCCACCTTGCAGGCCGGCGCATGTCGTCCTATTACAAAAGCGATTTGCGCTGTGCAAGCCTCTCGGCGCATGAGAGCGGCATTTTTTGCCTACTTTTTTTTGCTGTTGAAAAAAAGGAAGTCGCCGCACGCCGTAGGCACAGGCGTAGCCAACGCATCGAAGGCAACCCACGCGGAGGCAAAACTAAACGCTTTAGACGAGCAATCCCTGATCCGTACAGAACGTCTGTTCCTCATTCATCCCTGATGGGAGGCAGGATACGGAGAAATAAAAATCAAATTGGTATAACCCGATGGGATTGGCGTGTAGCAAGGTTGTATTCTTTCATTTTCATCGCCCGAATTGCTGTCCCTTTGATTGAAACAGTAAAGAGATCGAGCCGGAGCTTTTTTGCCCCGGCTCGATTTTTAGTGGCTATGAAACGCGGTTTTGAATGTGGGGTTGGATTTCTTCGTATTCGGGAAAGCGTTTTTCCATGAGTTTGGAAAAAACGAGTTCGCCATCGACCGTGATTTCAAAGCGACCCCCGCTGGATGGGATCAGGGTGATGGCTTCGATGTCCTGCTTGAATGCGTTGACAATTTTATCCGTCATCCCGACGGATTGTTCCTCATAGCCTCAAGCAGCGCAATATTCGATTTCGACCCTGGGCATATCTACCTCCTAAAAAAATGTGAATGGAATGACTTTGCACTTACAAAATGCGTTCTCTAAAAAACATCCCCGTGCGTTTGGGCAGAAAAGACGCGAGGTCTGCGATGTCGAGGGCCACGCCGAGCGCGTTTGCCGCATGGCGGATGTTGTGCCAGAAATCGGCATAGTCATCGCCTGCGAGCAGGGCATCGGCTATCCTCGAAAAATCTCTGGCCTCCCGGCGGTCTGTGGGAAAAGGATAACCTGCCGAGCGAAAAAAGTCACCAAAAAAATCGCAGTGCTGCTGTCGTTGGCACTGGAAGTCCGCGATGTTGCGATGTTCTGAAAGCCGTTCAGCCGCCCGGATGAGATGATAGCCAAAGTAGGCCATTGCCGGATTGGAAATGCGCGCCTTGTCGCGTTTGGGACTTTGCACATGCACGCTGCGAATAACAGGGCCGGGCCAATAAATATCCTTGCGATGCCGATCCGTGCGCCGGTCGTACCCAAAGCCGTCGAGGATGAAGCCACTCGTGGAGCGAATGGTGAGTGCCAAACGCTTTTGCGAAAACCTATCGGGCTGCCGCATCAGGGCTTCGCGCGTAAAATTGGGAATGCCAAACAGCGCGCTATACGCATAACAAAACGCGGTGTATGCATGTGGCACGGGCAGCCAGAACAGAGTGCCGAGCCGCCGCGCCATCGCATCGTATTTGCGATCCAAAAAATAACGCCCGTCAGAAAGCGCGTTGCCCACACACGCGGGTTCTGTTGAAAACGCATCGACAAGTGCGCGAACATGAGCGATGGGCTTATCGTTCGGTTCTGGCAACAGATCTGTCATGGGCGGGTATCCTATTGAGAACCGGGCGACGCAGATGTATTGCAAACAGTCTTTGATTGCGATTTCAAAAGTACCGTATTATACTACAAAAGTCAACCCGAGGAGATAGCCAATGAAGTCGGAAAGCGAATCGGCGAAGCAACGCATGGAAATCGCAGGGACAGGCCCCCGTGCCTGTCCGATTCAGCGGAACGGGGTACATCAAAGTACGTCGGGTTTTGGGGCTGTTGTGCGGAGACTGACTGCTGACCACCAACCACTGATTTTGGAGAAAGCGCGTGAAACCAGTGATCGCGCACAGTGCCAACCCCTTTTTGCCCTTGACAGCGGGCTGGATATACGATCAGATGCGCGCATTGAAGCGGTATCGCCCCATTGTGATGACACAGGCGCGGCAGAATTTGGATCGGTTTCCCATTGCGCCGGTTTTTTCAACAGAAGATTTTTCGCCCGCTCGCAGAATGGCCCTGCGTCTTATTCGCAAGGTGCGCGGCGTGTATATGGGGTATGAGCACTGGCTGCGCGAGCACAACGCCGCGCTCATCCACGCGCATTTTGGGCAGGAAGGCTATCGGTGTTTGTCCGCAAAGCAACGGGTGGGCATCCCGATAGTGACGACGTTTTACGGCCTGGATGTCTCGGCACTGCCCCGGCAGAGGATATGGCGGAGGCGGTACGAGCGGCTGTTTGCCGAAGGCGAACTGTTTCTGGTTGAAGGGCCTTTTATGGGCGAGCGGCTCATCGCGCTGGGCTGTGCGGCCTATCGGGTGGTCGTGCAACATCTGGGCGTGGATGTGTCGAAAATCCCGTTTGACGCGGCGCCGGCAGACGGCCCGCCGGTGGTGCTGACGTACGCGGTGTTTCGGGAGAAAAAGGGATTGCGATACGCGATTCGGGCATTTGCAAAAATTGCGGACAAATATCCAGACGTCCAATTGCGGATGATCGGCGACGGGCCTTTGCGCCCGCAGTTGGAGGCCGAGATTCAAAATCTACGCATTGGCGCGCGCGTCAACATGTTGGGCCTGCTACCGCATCCGGGCGCGCTTGAAGAATTGAGCCGGGCAACCGTGCTCCTCTATCCGAGCGTCACAGCGGCAGATGGCGATACCGAAGGCGGCGCGCCCGTCGCGTTGATCGAAGCGATGGCGATGGGCGTTCCGGTTGTCTCGTCTTTGCACGCCGATATTCCCGAAGTTGTGATCGACGAAACGTGTGGCCTCCTGTTTCCCGAACGCGATGTGGCCGGCTTGGCCGAGGGATTGGACGCCGCGCTCAACGCGCCCAAACGCAACCGCGCCGCCCGCGCCCATGTTGTAACGCGACACAATTTGGAAAAACAGACGCAAAAATTAGAGGCCATTTACGATCAGGTGGGGAAAAAATAAACCGTCGCCACCGTCGTCATCCGTGGCTCGTCGAGCGCGAACAGCGCGCCATCCTTGGAACGTCTGTTCCCCATTCCTCATCCATCCCTGAACGGACAACATCAAATCACATTGGTATGAGAGGTGAAAATGGCTGATTATCCCAATCTGGTATTTGTATTTCCCGACGAATATCGCAAACAGGCCATGGGATTCATGAATGAAGACCCGGTTTTGACGCCCAATATCGACCGGTTTGCGTCCGAGAGTCTGGTATTGACCGATGCCGTGAGCAACAGGCCCGTGTGCAGTCCGTATCGGGCGATGCTTTTTACCGGGCAATATCCCCACGCCAATGGGGTGCTGGGCAATGTCAATTCGACGACTGCGCGCTATGGGAATTACCTAAAGGAAACCGCGCAGTGCTTTTCAGATGTTTTGCACGAGGCCGGCTATCACCAAGCGTATTTGGGCAAATTTCATCTCGATCCGCCCAATGAGCAGTCCGAATACACGGAAGGCCCAAGAAAAAACGGCGTGATTTGGGATTCGTACACGCCGCCGGGGCCGCGCAGGCACGGATGCGATTTTTGGTATTCCTATGGCTGTTGCGATTGGCACTTCAACCCGCATTATTGGACCGGGGATGATCCCATTGAACGGCGCATCGATCCGCAGGAGTGGTCCACCAAGCACGAAACCGATGTCGCCATAAATTATATTCGCAATATGGGTGGCAAATACCGCGATCCCGACAAGCCATTTTCCATGGTGATTTCCTACAACCCGCCGCACATGCCGTTTCGCCAAGTGCCCGAAGAATACGTTGCGCGCTACGGCGATGCGACCTATGAAGATTTGTTGACGCGGCCCAATGTGCCCACAGATGAACGCGGCGATGCTGCCCGCGCAAGTGTGAAGCACTATTTTGCGATGGTGACGGGCGTGGATGAAAATTTTGGGCGCGTTTTGGACTGTTTGAAAACAGAGGGACTGGAGGAAAATACGATAGTGGTCTTTACCTCCGACCACGGGGAAATGATGGGCAGTCACGGTTGCATGGGCAAGACCGTGCATTGCGAAGAGTCGTTTGCCGTGCCGTTTATCATCCGGTGGCCGAAAAGAATTTCAGCGGGCACGGATGATCTGCTGATCGGCACGCCCGATTTGATGCCCACCTTGCTCAATCTCATGGGCGTGGGGCAGGTGCCCGATAGCGTGCAAGGAGCGGATTATTCCAATATTCTCTTGGGTGGCGCAGGGCAAAGACCGACCTCCGCGCTCTATCTCAATGTGAACCCCGACAATCCCTCGGGCGGTTCGCGCGGCGTACGCACGCATCGCCATACATTTGTGGTCACGCGAACGCGCGAACGCGAAGAGATCATTTTGCACGATAATGTGGCAGATCCCTATCAGTTGAAAAATATCGCCGCGGATCATCCCGGCCTTGTGGCAGAACTGAGGGCAGAGATGGACAGTTGGTTAAAAAAGAATGCCGACCCTTGGTTAAACCAACACTAAGGAGCGAACAATGGCAAACCCTCCAAATCTTCTCGTCATTCACACCGACGAACAAAGTTGCTGGACCTTGAGTGCCTATGGCGGCACGCTGGTTCATACACCCCATATCGATTCGCTGGCAGACGAGGGCGCGATTTTGACGAATTTTATGGTCAATGTCGCGGTGTGTACGCCATCGAGAGGCGTGTTTCTCACCGGACGCTATGAGCATGTTCACGGCGCGCATCGCAACAATATCCCGCTCAACCGCGATGAGATTACATTTGCACAGGCGTTGAAAGATCGCGGATACGAAACCGGATATGCGGGCAAATGGCATCTGGACGGCACGCCGCGGCCCGGGTGGGTCCACCCCGAGCGCACGATGGGATTTGACGATGCGGAGTACATGTTCAACCGCGGGCATTGGAAGAAAATCGAAGATGCAACCATGGGCGATATGCAACCCACTGCGTTCAATTACAAAACCATGGGCGATGAGAAAACGTATCCAACGGATTGGTTGACCGAAAAAACCCGCACGTTTTTGACCCGCGACCACGAGCGTCCGTTTTGTTTTATGTTGAGCATTCCCGACCCGCACCCGCCGTTCACCGTGCGTGCGCCCTACGACACCATGTACGACCCCGCACAGATGCCGTTGCCCGAGACGCGCCATGAGGAAAATCGGCCTAGTTGGGTGCCTCCAAGGCAGGCGCCCAATGACGATGTCTTGCGCCGGCACACGGCCAATTACTTCGGCATGGTCAAACTCATCGACGATTGCGTGGGCCAAATGCTCGCCGCGTTGCGCGAAAAGGGGATTTTGGACAATACGATTGTGGTCTTCACGTCGGATCACGGCGAATATCTGGGCGAGCACGGGTTGATGGGCAAGAATCAGTTGTATGAAACCGCGTATCGCGTGCCCATGTTGATTCGCTGGCCCGAAAAAATCGCGCCCGGAACGCGCATAGATCGCATGGTCGGATCGGTCGATTTTATGCCGACCATTTTGACCCTGATGGGATTTGAACCCCGTGGCCGCGAGCACGGGCGCGATGCGTCTGGCCTGTTGCGCGGCGACGCAGTCGAATGGGACGATGTGTGCTATATTCACCACGACGCGAATCGCGCTGGCGTGTTCACCCCCAATTACGAACTGGCTTATGTGAAGGGCCACGACCCCATTCTCTTTGATCGCAAAAACGATCCCCTTCAGGTGAACAATCTGTTTGACGCCCCCGAACACCGAGAAATGATAGCGACCATGACCGCAGACCTCGCCGCCCACCATGCATCGGTCAATTCCCCGGCAGCAGCGTGGTTGCGGGCGAGAAGTGAGGGATAGGAGGGCCCCTGTGTCCGTCCGATGCGAGATGTGAGCGGGTCACTCGTTACGTCTCCCGTCTTGTGCCTTTGAACGGGCTATCGCCAGTTGGACCCCGCTCGTGCTTTTTGTGGCAAAATTTGAATCTTGCATCTTTGGGCGAGCACGGGGGCATCGCCCCTACACACTGATCGCCTTTCACGCCTTTCGCGTCTTACGTTTCCCGTCTTTCCGGAGGATATATGGCATTTGACGCACGGCTACAGCGCGATATTATGGGTCGGTTTGCAACGGGTGTCACCGTTGTGACTACGCGATACAAAAACGGGGACATAACGGGCATGACCGCCAATGCCGTGATGTCGTTGTCCCTCGACCCGCCGCTCGTTGTGGTATCGGTTGATAAATCGGCGACTATGCACAGCGCGCTGTCGGACGGTCAGTGTTATGCCATCAATATCCTAACGCGCGAGCAAGAGCATTTGTCCAACCGATTTGCCACGCCGGGGCCAAAGGATTTTTCCGATCTAAAATGGCGCGATGGCAAAACGGGCGCGCCGATTTTGGATGGCACGCTCGGGTATCTCGATTGCAAACTCGTAAATATCCTGCCGGCTGGGGATCACGATATGTTCGTCGGAGAGATTATAGATGGCGAATTGGGCGCAGGCGAGCCGTTGTTGTTTTATGGGGGGCAGTATCGAAGTATTGCCGAGGAGTAGGGAAGTGGAGAGTGGTCGGCAGTCAGCCCCTGTTCAACCGCCCTTCAAGCAAGACGAAATACCAAATTGAATAGCTATTGTCCTAATGTGATGCGATATGCTCCCTGCAAATGATCCTCTTGCCATTACGCAGTACGTCAAATAAGCCCTGGCAAAATGCCATCACAAAACACCCTCCGATAAAGCCATCACGCACAGCGCGCAAGGCCGTCTCGCAACCCACATCCATCTGGCAACCCACCTTGCAGGCCAACACCTGTCGTGTGTGCAACGAAGCGCTTTGCGCTGTGCCAGCCTCTCGGCGCATGAGAGCGGCATTTTTTGCCTACTTTTTTTTGCTGTTGAAAAAAAGTAGGTCGCCGAAGGCATCAAAGGCAACCCACCAGGAGGCAGAACCAAACGCTTTACGTAAGTCTGTTCCTCATTCCTCATTTCTCATTCATCCCTGATGGGAGGCAGGATACGGACAACTTGAAAGCAAATTGGCATAAAACAAGCGGTCAGCGTTTCGGTGGCCGGTCCACCCTTTCACCTGGTCCGAAGGTGAGAAGCGAAAGGAGAGAAGGCCACCCAATCCCCAATCTCTCAGTGGTCGGCAAAACAAGTCGCCTTTAGGGGTGGATGCGCGGGGGCTGATAGCTGTTTTCAACTCACACATCGGCATACATATCCAAAAATCGCTTTTCCCCTTCTGTGCTGCCGATCAGGATGATTTCCGCCGCTCTTGGCAGCGATTTATTGGGGTCGGGAGGCGTGCCGTTGACAGCGATGACCGTGCAACCCGTGTTTTTGCGAATGGATGAATTGGCAATGGTTTTTCCAACGAGGGACCGGGGAATTTTCATTCTGAACACGCTGAGGCCCTCGGGCAAGGTCAGGGTGTCGCTGCGTTCTAAGAGGTTGAAAATCGCGTCTGCGCCCATTGACGCATAAGACATAACGAAATCCGCGCCCGCGCGATGCAGGGTTGCGATGTTTTTTTCCTGTGAGACGCGGCTGATGATCTGAATTTCCGGATTGAGTCGGCGGCAATACACCGTGAGATAAACATTGATATCATCATCATGCGTGGTGATGATGACCGTCAGCGCGTTCATAATATCTGCTCTTTTTAACACCTCAAAATCCGCGGCATTGCCCACGATGCAGTTGTCCAACCCTTGTGCTTGGTCCGGGTCTTTTTCCACAATGCGGTAGTCGAGACCCAGTTCGACAAGGGTGCGTGCGGCTTCTCTGCCAACCCCGCCGCCGCCGATGATAACGACTGGCACATTCGACGCTTTGTAGATGCAGAACAATTCGTTAAACCGATCCAATTGACGCTGTGAGCCTGTGAGCACGAGGACAGTGTGCGGGCCGATGTGCGTGTCCGGCAGCGCGGATTGAAAAATGCCGCGTTCCCAAACCCCGATGGCCGTGAGGCCCAGGTTTTTTCGCAGGCCGATTTCCTCGAGCGTTTTGTCCACAAGGGGCGTATGGGCAGCCGTGGTTTCGGCGATGATCAGTTCTTCGTATTGACCGATCACATGCGCGGCGGCGTCCCCGCTTTGCGTGCGCCGAGCGAGCGATGCGCCGAGCATTTTTTCGAGTTGAAGCACATGCGTGCAACCCGCCAATTTGAGAATATCCACGGAACGCGGGTCGTCTGCACGGGCGATGATCGGCACGGTGGGATTGAGTTCGTGCACGGTGAAGGCGACGTGGGTGTTAATCGGGTCCGTATCTGTTGTGGCGACGAGCGCGGCTTGTTTGATCTGCAATTTCTCGTAGGTTTCCGGATTGTCGAAATCCCCCACTACGACGTTGATGCCTTGGTCGTGGAGTTGCAGGGCATCCGCCACGTCTGGCATGAGGAGATAGTAAGTGTAGTGGTAGCGATCCAGCTTATTGATGAGGGCTTGTACAATGGGGTCGTAGTGGGTCAACAGGACATGCCCACGGGTGCTGGGGGGCAACTGACGCGGGGCTCGGGCTTCGGATTGGGCTTGGATCCACGGCGCGTAAAAAAACTGAATAAAAGTAAATGGCAACACAATGAGCAAAAAGACCAGGCCGGTGATCAACACCAGCACAGAGAACAAACGCCCCAAATCGCCCTGAAAGGTAATGTCGCCAAATCCCAGGGTGGACATGGTCGTCAGCGTCCAATACAGCCCGGTAATCCAACTCGCCTCTTGGCCTTCGCGGAGTATGAGAATGCGGAAAACGACGCTGAAGAGCGCGACGATGATCGCCAAGGTCAACAACAACTTGAACAAAGTGCCGAGATTCCGCCGATTGGCGCGCTTGTGCATCAACTGAGAAAGCTGTGTGGCAACACCTTTGGGCATATCTATAAGTCCTCGAAAAGTGGATATAACGACAAAACAAACGAGTCAACGGACAGGGCGATTCTTAGAAGCCATCTTACAAATTATCGGGACCTACCCCCCTAACCCCCGTTATTCGCTCCGCTCATTGTAGGCTTCGCCTGTGCCTGCGAGGAAGGGGGGAATCAAGACCTCCCTAGAGGAAAGAGAATGTAGGGGCGATGCCCCCGTGCTCGCCCGAAAAGGCAAGATACAAGATGGAAAAATAAAAACGTAGGGGCGATGCCCCCGTGCTCGCCCAAAGATACAAGACATATTTCGTTTTAAGACAGTTTCTAAGCTTCGCACTTTTTGTCTTGTATTCTGGTCAAAAGTATAGGGTATCACCATTGTTATGTCAATTTGGTTGTTGGGATAGGGATGGGTTTGGAATAGCGGGTCACAATCTTAAAACAGTCTCTTAGGAGTTTGCGATGTCGTCCCATACGCGGTATAATATTCTCCTCATGATTTCTGAAGACAATGGACAGCATCTGGGTTGTTATGGCGATCCCCATGCACAAACGCCGCATCTGGATAAGCTGGCCTCCGAAGGCGTGCGCTTTGAAAATATGTATGCCACGCAAGCCGTGTGCAGTCCCGGACGGGCGAGTATTTTGACTGGGTTGTATCCGCATCAGAATGGTCAGTTTGGGTTGGCAACCCACAAATACGCGCTGTACGATCGGTTTCCCAATCTGCCCGATCTGTTGAAAAACGCCGGGTATCGCACCGGGCTGATCGGAAAGCTGCATATCAACCCGGAAGACGCTTTTCCTTATGATTTGTGGCAAAATCCCAAGGCGTGGATCAGTTTTGCCAACCGCGATGTCCGCAAAATGGCCGAGGTTGCGGGCGCGTTTATGAACTCGTCAGATGAGCCGTTTTTCTTGCAGATGAGTTTTCCAGACGCGCATCTGCCGTTTCACCGCCAACAATTCGGCATACCAGCACGGCCGCTGGATGGCAAAGATGTCGCGCCGCTCCCATTTGTCGGCATTGATACGCCGCGCCTCAGAGATGAGACAGCGGACTATTACAACTGCATGTCCAGGTTGGATACGGGCGTGGGATTGGTGTTGGAACAGTTGGAAGCGATGGGCAAGGCGGAAAATACGCTCGTGATTTTTACAACCGATCACGGCGCGCAGTTTTCGCGCGGGAAGACATCGAGCTATGAGGGCGGGCTACGCATTCCGCTGATTGTGCGTTGCCCCGGTATGAATGAAGGGCGCGTGCGCGATGAATTGATCTCGCAGGTCGATATTTTGCCGACCGTGACAGACATCGCGGGGATTGCATGTCCCGCTGGCGTGGCAGGGGCGTCTTTTGTGCCCCTTTTGAATGGGGAGGATGCGGCGTGGCGAACCCATCTGTATGCCGAGTGGGGAAGCGGTGGCGTGGTCACGTATTTTCCACAGCGTTGTGTGCGCGATGGGCGATACAAGCTCATCGCCAATCTGCTCCAAGACCGCCCAAGCCCGAGCGCGCTGGGCTATTCGGAACCGACGCAAAAGTGGGCATCTGGCGCGACGCGAGAGGAGATTGCGGGCGCGAATAAGCGCGTTCGGGCGGCTTATGATCTTTATGAACGCCCGCCTGAGTTCGAGCTTTACGACTTGCAGAACGACCCCTGGGAATTTGAAAATCTATCCGATGATCGGGCATACACCGCCGCGTTGCAGGCGTTAAAAACTCGCCTCGCAAGTTGGCAAGCAGACACCAACGACGCCTTGCGACACCCCGAAAACCTAAACCGCCTCACGCAGAAACACGACGAGATTCGAGCACAGTACTACGCCGAGAGCGCGTGGGGCAGTTCTCGAGATTACGAGTGGGATTACACCGAGTATCTCTACGAGCGTTAGGGAGGAAAGATGGCGCGAACACATGTGGCAATTGCGGGTGAGAAATTTCTGGTGAATGGGAAATTGACGTATTCAGACATCGATGGGACGCGGCTCGACGCGCACGGCTTGCTGATGAACGCGCGGTTTATCCAAGGCGTTTTTGACGACGCGATGAATCCCCAACGCTTTGCGCGGTGGGGGCATAGCGAATGGGATGCCATGCAAAATACCGAGCGTCTCATTGCGGCATTGCCCGCGTGGTATGGCTATGGACTGCGCGCCTTCACAACGGGATTTCAGGGCGGAGGGCCGTGTTTTACAACGCCGAATGACACCATCCAAAACAATCCCTTTGGCGAGGATGGGCTGGCGTTGGATGCCGATTATGCCGAGCGAATGGACACGTTGATTCAGGGCGCAGACGCAGTGGGGATGGTGGTGATCGTCAGCTTTTTTTACGGGTCGCAGACGCGCTGGTTAAAAGATGGAAAAGCCATACGCAATGCCGTGACAACCGCTTCGCGCTTTTTGAAAGGGCGCGAAAATGTGATTATTGAAGTGGCAAATGAAATGAACATCGGCGCGTTTGAAAAACACCCCATTATTCGAGAGCCAGAGGGGATGGCCCTGTTATTGGATTTGGCGCGAGAAGAGTCGGGCGGCTTGCCCTGTGGGTGCAGTGGCGGCGGTGGCTATCGCAATCGGGAGGTCGCAGAAGCCAGTGATGTGATTCTCATTCACGGCAATGGCTGCACGCGGCAGCGGTATTACAATCTGATTCGAGAGGTGAAAAGTTGGAACTTGAACCGCCCTATTGTGTGCAATGAGGATTCGCAGGCCATTGGGCAACTCGAAGTGGCGTACAAAACGCAGACCTCGTGGGGGTATTACAACAATATGACCAAGCAAGAACCCCCCGCCGATTGGGGGATCACGCGCGGAGAGGATACCTTTTTCGCCCATCGGATGGCAAAGGGAATCGGGATCGGCGTCAATGAGATTGCACCGGGCGACCAATACTATTTGCAGGGCTTAGAACCCAATTGGACCTATCGGGGCCAGCGCTGGCTGCGATTGGCGAGCTTATATCCCGAAACGATCAGTTATGTCGATTTTTATCGGAACGGCAAGTTGTACTATACGGCTTATGACGAACCCTTTGCCGTGCATTTTGCAACCAACTGGCGCCAAGGCAGCATCGCGGTTCAAGACGATGACCGCGAGTGGAAAGCCGTTATCCACCGAGGCGATGGGAAGGTCATTGAAAAGACCGTTAAAAAAATAAATGAGGGATGTGCATAATTCATTTTTAACGCCAAATGCTCGAGTCTTTAAGACCTAGGCGTTTTTGTTTATGAACGCATTCTCGTTGAAACAAAATGTCAACACAACCAGTGTACAGGCTATCAGAAATGGAGAAAAAAGATGACAAATCCGACAAGTCAACGCGCTCATAATGGGCAAATTGTAGCCCAATAACCCATGCCTCTCTCCGTTTGGGGAGAGGTTTGTTTTTTGAGGGAGGAACAATGGCAAGCATTGTAGATCGCATTATCGATTGCGGCGTGGTCGCCGTGTTGCGGGCGGATAATCCATCGCAATTGATGGATGTATCAAAAGCCTTGCGCGAAGGTGGGGTGGTGGCAATTGAAGTGACCATGACCGTGCCGGGCGCGCTGAAGGTCATTGAAGAAGCATCGGCGAAAATGGAAGACACGATTATCGGCGTGGGGTCCGTGCTCGATCCCGAAACAGCGCGGGCAGCGATTTTGGCCGGCGCAGAATACGTGGTCAGCCCCATTCTCAATCCGGCGGTGATCGAGATGAGCAAGCGGTACGGCAAGGCCGTGATGCCCGCCGGGTTCACGCCCACGGAAATTTTGACCGCGTGGCAGGCCGGGGCCGATGTGGTCAAAGTCTTTCCCGCAGGCGTGGGTGGCCCGTCGTATTTCAAGGATATTCTAGGGCCTTTGCCACAAGTAAAACTCATGCCCACGGGCGGGGTGGATGCCAAAACGACGCCCGAATTTATCAAAAATGGCGCCGTGGCCGTGGGCGCGGGCAGCGCGATGGTGGATAAGACCGCCGTGGCAGAGAAAAATTGGGCATCGCTGACCGCAACGGCAAAGTCGTTTGTCGATGCCGTGGCGCGGGCGCGGGCAGAACCATGAGCTTGACGATAGGCGTGGATTTGGGGGGCACCAATACGCGGGGCGGGCTCATAACCGCATCGGGCGAGATTTTGTGCAAAGCGCGACGCCCAACGCGCCTGCACCTGGGCGCCGAGGGCGTGATCGATGGCATTGCGGAATGCGTGCGTGTGGTCGCTCGACAAGGTGGCGTTTCACTTGCAGACGTGCGGGGCATCGGCGTTGGCGCGCCCGGGCCATTGGATCCGTTTGAAGGCGTGCTCATATCGCCCGAAAATTTGCAGTGCATGCACGGGGTGCGATTAAAAGATCGCTTGGAGGCATTGCTCGGCTTGGGCGTGGCGGTCGATAATGATGCAAATTTGGCGGCTTATGGCGAGCAGTGGCTGGGCGCGGGCCGCGGCGTGGATCACTTTTTGTGCGTGACTTTGGGCACGGGCGTTGGCGGAGGGTGGATCAGCGAGGGGCGGGTGATGCACGGGTTTAATGGCAATGCCGCCGAGGTGGGGCATATTGCCGTGGATCACGAGGGGCCGCGCTGTCCGTGTGGCAATTTTGGATGTTTGGAAATGTACGCCTCGGCCACGGCGATGGTGCGCCGCACGCTGGAAAGACTCAAACGCGACAAGCCGAAAACGCGCTTGCATGCCGAGCGGTTGACCACGCAGATGATTTGCGAAGCCGCAGAAGCCGGAGATGCGTTTGCGATGCAGATGTTTGAGGAGACCGGGGTTTTCTTGGGCGTGGGATTGGTGAGTCTGGTGAATGTGCTAAATGTGAATCGCATTGCCCTCACAGGGGGATTGGCGCAGGCGGGAGATTGGATTTTTGAACCGGCAAAGCGAACCTTTTGGACGCGCGGCACCATAGGCGTCAAGGAACACGTAGAGATCGTCCCCGCTGAACTGGGCGATGACGCGGGCATTTTGGGCGCGGCCAGATATAGCTTTGAGATGGCCGCCGATAGCTTCTAAGATGAAAAACATTTCAAAAATTCTGGCCCTCATTTTTGCGCTGTTCTTCCCCAGTTTGCAACCGGCATCAGGCGCGGAATCGCCGCCCGATACCCTGTCCGCCAAGCCGCAGGCGAGCAAGGGTCGCGTGCGCGGCGCGGTGTTGCGGTCTGTGATGCTACCGGGTTGGGGGCAATTTTACAATGGCAAGCGCGTCAAGGGCAGTGTGATTGCGACCGTCGAGGTGGCTTCGGCTGTCGCCTGGGTGGTGCGGCGCAAGCAGATCAAAGATCGAGGCATTCAGGCGCGGAATATCTACTTTTTTTCTACGATTGGGATCGTGCTTTACAGCATAGCAGATGCGTATGTCGATGCCCATCTCAGTCGGGTCAATTGGGCAGAGGTCGAGGCGGGGGTCGATGAAAATGGCGCGGCGAAATTGCGGCTGAAGGTCGCGTTTTGATGGCGGGGATAATCTATCCATCCCCCCAATTGCCGACCGTGCGCGACGCGACCCGCAACGATGGCTGGGCCTCCAAGATCACATCCGCCACCTTCATCACCGCCAGTTTTACGCCCCAGGTTGGACGCGGTTGCCCAATGGACGACAGCTTGATCAAAAGCTGATCGCGCCTGCGAAACACAATTGAAATGCCAAAATACTGCGCGAGTTCCCCTTCGCGCACCATCACGGCGATCAGACCGTGCCCGTCATCGAGTTGGCGATAGGATTCCAGCACCTTGATCACCGCCCATATATCCCGATGCGTCTCGCGCCACACCCGACCTGCCATACGCGCTACCAGCGACTGAATATCTCCGCGTTTGTATTCGCCTTCTAAAATGACATTTGGCATATCCCCCACTTTCTGAATCCGCGTTTCCACCGACAATGCGACATCCCGACGCCACGCAAAATAGTGAATGGGCAACCCCGCATCTATGGCCCTTTGCTCGTATTTGGTGGGGACGCGCCCCGGCAATTCGTGAACAAACGGCGTTTCATAAACGGATTGCAAAAGCGATTGCCGCGCCAGCACATCGGCGATCCACGCGGCGTAATCCGCGTGATCGGTCGCGATTGTCACCTCGCCGCCCACTTTTAATCGCTCGCCGAGCACCGCCGCAAACGCATCTCGAATCAGCCGCCGGTTGTGGTGGCGTTCTTTGGGCCATGGATCGGAAAAATTGATCCACACCTCCGATAGGGATTGCGGCGCGAACAAATGTCGCAACAAAAAAGCCGCATCGCCCTCTAGCGCACGCACGTTTTTCAATTCCCGAGCATCGATCCGCTTCAACAACCGCCGGATCGACCCCCATGCGCGTTCGATTCCGACAAAACACACCTTGGAACGCGCCGCCGCCATGTCCGCCAAAAAACGCCCATTGCCAAACCCGATTTCGAGCACGAGATCGCCCGCTTGCCCAAACACCTGCGGCCAATCCACGGGCCAATCCCCTTGCAGCCAGGGAACCGTATATTTTTGAATCGTTTCACTGAGCGGTGCCATGCGTTGAACTCACCTGCGAATTTCCGTAAAGCGTTTGATCTGCGCGGTAATGCCCACTTCTGTGGGCAGGCGTTCCATTGAACTCGCGCCGTAAAACCCATCCACTTCCGCAACCCGTTCCAAAATATACGCGGCGTCTTCCGGTTCGGCAATCGGCCCGCCGTGGCAAAGCGCGATCACATCGCCCCGCATCGCCTTGCAGGCCGTGCATATCGCCCTGACCTCTTCCACGCAGTCGTCGAGCGTTTTTGCGGTTTGTGCCCCAATCGCGCCCTTGGTGGTCAACCCCATGTGCGCGACCACAATATCGGCCCCGGCCCGCGTCATCAACCGTCCTTCCTCGACAGTGAACGCATAAGGCGTTGTCAACATGTCCATCTCGTGCGCGGCGGCGATCATTTCCACCTCGAGGTGATAGCCCATGCCCGTCTCTTCCAAATTTGCGCGAAATAGGCCATCGATCAACCCCACGGTGGGGAAATTTTGGACGCCCGCAAAACCCAGATCGCGCAATTCCCGCAAGAAGTGATCGCGCAACATAAAGGGATCCGTCCCATTCACCCCGGCCAGTACGGGCGTGTGCTTCACCGCAGTGATGACTTCACGCGCCATTTCTTTTACAATCTCGTTGGCATTGCCATACGCCAACACGCCGGACAATGACCCGCGCCCGGCCATGCGATACCGCCCGGAATTGTAAATCACGATCAGGTCGATGCCACCCGCTTCTTCGCACTTTGCCGAAATCCCCGTGCCCGCGCCGCCGCCGATAATCGGCACGCCCGCTGCGATTTTTTCGCGCAACCGCGCCAAAATAGATGCCCTGCTCTCCGCTGCCATAATTACCCCCGTATCTCCTGAAAACCCGCCACCAGCGCTGCTGCGAACTCGGGATCGTTGATGTTATTCGCCAGCCGCTCGATCTGTCGATCTGCTGTCTGTTCAATCCGCGCTTCCAGGGTTTCAAACAAGGCCCTGTCTGCATCTGGATCGCAAAAGGGCTGTCCCTCAGCGTCGATGAGGGACACGCCGCGTTCTGGAATTAAAATGCGAATGGGCCGCGTGGATCGGTTCAGCTTGTTCGCAATCCACTCGGCGAACAGGCGGTTTTCGTCTGCTGTTGTTCGCATCAACGTCACCTGTGCGTTGTGTACGTGGAGGTTGCGGCCTGCAAATTGCGCGGGCACGGTTTCTTTCGCGCCGAAATTCACCATGTCCAGCGCGCCCAGGCTTATGACGTAGGGGATTTCCCGGGCGAGGATGCGGTCCATCCGATCTGCCCCGGCCGGGAACACGCCGCCCACGACCTCGTCGGCCACTTCTGTGGTGGTGATGTCCAACACCCCGTCGATCATCCCGCTTTCCACCAGCTTTTCCATGGCCTGCCCTCCCGTGCCCGTCGCGTGAAAGACCAGACAGTCGTATCCGTCCCGCTCCAGTGTTTCCCGCACCATGGTCACGCACGGCGTTGTCACCCCGAACATGGTCATGCCCAGCGTGGGTTTGTCCGCTGCTTTTGCAACTGTGTGCCCGACCATCCCCGCAACTGCATGCGCCGCATTGCCCAAGACCTGCCGCGACACGCGGTTGATCCCGGCCACATCCACCACCGAATACACCATCGCGATATCGCATCCCCCCACATAAGGCGCGGTATTGCCGCTGGCGACTGTGGAGACCATCACTTTGGGCACGCCAATGGGCAATGCCCGCATCGCCGGCGTGATGAGCGCGGTGCCCCCGCTACCGCCGATCCCAATGACCCCCGCCACATGGCCCTCGGCGTATTCCCGCGACAAATAGGCGCGCAAGGCTTCGCCCATCGCGGTCACGGCCTCGCCCCGATCCGCATGCCCTATCGCGGCATTCGCCCCGTCTTTGTGACACATAGCCACTGTTTCCCGCGACACATCGGGCGATCCCTGGGCATCGCTCTGCGTGCCCACATCCACCACTGTCACCGCTGCCCCGGCTTCTCGGATGCACGCCGCGACATACCCGATCTCTTCGCCCTTTGTATCCATCGTCGCTATTGCGTAAATCCCGCCCATTCTATCCTCCTTTCACGGGTTGATTTTCTCGTATTCGGCAACGATCTCCTGCATGCCGTCCCACTCGCGCCATGGATCGCACAAGGCGTCAATGGCGGCCCCCCACGGGTTGTACCCATCGGGGTATTCTTGGCACAGCGATTCCCAAAATACGGCTTCGAGAAAGCGTTTGCAATATAGAAATACCTCTGAGTGCTGGAAATCAGCTTTCGGCTTTCGGCTATCAGCTTTCAGCCCCACCTCTCCACCGCTGATTGCTTGTTTTGCTGACCGCTTGATGGCGGGAATGGGTGACGAACCACTTGACAGAGCGAGAGATATTGCAGATTATTTATTGATGTTACGCAGTTTGCCCAATCCAAGCTGTAAGATGTGTTCTGCTTGTGGCGTGGTAAAAGTTGCCACAGCGTGAACGGGTCTTTGTTTGCGACTGTGGCTATGAAACTGACCGAGATTTGAACGCGGCCACAAACATTCATCAGGTTGGGATGTCAACCCTTGCAGGCGAAGATGTCAGATGGCTTGTTGCTTTTGCCGCACTCTTTGTTGATCGCACAATCTCCTTAGAAGCCCCTTTGCTTCAGCAAGGGGAGTTCGTCACTTGGTGGTATCCTCATGGCAGAATACGATACGATTTCCAAACATTTGATTCAAACCTACCCTGCCGATTTCGTCCGCTTCACCCTCGGACGAGCCGATGTCGAAATCCGCGCAATCCTCGACCCCGAGATTCCTAGGGTTGAAACGCGCTTAACCGATAGCCTGATTCGCGTGTGGATTGATGGCGAGGAGGTCTTGGTACACACGGAATTTCAAACCACCGACAGCAGGGATACGCCCATGCCGATCCGCATGGCCAGCTATATCATCCGGCTCATTGAATACTATGGCCTGCCGGTCTATTCCCATGTGATCTACCTACGGCCCGATGCCGGGCGACGCGATGAAGGGCTTTACCTCCAAAAGCATCCCGACTACCCAGTGGTGGTGCGCTATAAGGTGATTCGGCTGAACGAGATAGACGGGCAAGACATTGTTGAGGGCGGTCATCCGGGTTTGCTTCCATTCGCGCCATTGATGAAGCGTCCTGCGGGGATGACTTCTGAGGAATGGTTGCGTCAGTGCATTCGCAGGAGTGATGCCGTGTCGTTGGCGCAGGCAGAAAAGGCTAACTTTTTGGGCGGCTTGGCAGTATTAAGTGGGTTGGCGTATGATCCAAACACTATCACGAGTATCATTTCTCAGGAGGGTCTTATGGACGCGATTATGCGTGAATCATCGTTTGCCCAATACCTCAAGGAACTGGGCGTTAAACAAGGCATTGAGCAGGGCATCGAGCAGGGCATTGAGCAGGGCATTGAGCAGGGCATTGAACAGGGCATTGAGCGAGGCATCCAAGAGAGCATCCGAGAAGCGTTGGCGGTTCGCTTTGATGCGGGTGTGGCCGGCCAGTTCGCTGATCGCATTGCGGTCATCGACGATTTGCAACGGCTCAAGCAGTTGCATCGTGCAGCGGTGCAAGTCAATAATCTGGCGGCATTTCAGCGCGTGTTGGATGCGGAGGCATGACGCGATTTCCCGCTGAATGACAATCCGAGGAATGGTTGCGTCAGTGCATTCGCAGGAGTGATGCCGTGTCGTTGGCGCAGGCAGAAAAGGCTAACTTTTTGGGCGGCTTGGCAGTATTAAGTGGGTTGGCGTATGATCCAAACACTATCACGAGTATCATTTCTCAGGAGGGTCTTATGGACGCGATTATGCGTGAATCATCGTTTGCCCAATACCTCAAGGAACAGGGTGTTAAACAAGGCATTGAACAGGGCATTGAACAGGGCATTGAACAGGGCATTGAACAGGGCATTGAACAGGGCATTGAACAGGGCATTGAACAGGGCATTGAGCGAGGCATCCAAGAGAGCATCCGAGAAGCGTTGGCAGTTCGCTTTGATGCGGGTGTGGCCGGCCAGTTCGCTGATCGCATTGCGGTCATCGACGATTTGCAACGGCTCAAGCAGTTGCTTCATGCGGCGGTGCAAGTCAATAATCTGGCGGCATTTCAGCGTGTGTTGGATGCGGAGGCCTGACGCGATTTCCCGCTGAATGACAAGCGGAGCATTGCGTAACGTCAAATGTTCACTGAAATCAGCTTTTGGCTTTCAGCTTTCACCCCCATCTCTCCACCGCTGATTGCTTGTTTTGCTGACCGCCAACCGCTGACAACGAAAAACAAAAGCCCGAGTTCCTTGCGAACCCGGGCTCGTTTTGTGGCCCCTTGTCTGAATTAGGATAGGACTTACGCAATTTCCATTGGAATATGAGGTGCTTTGAGTTGTTGTCTCAAGAAGTCAGCTAGCCCTCGGTATTTGACTTGATAAATGGTTTGTCCTGTTTGATAGGCCACCTGCGCGAGTCGAATCCAAACGAACATCGCACACCCAATATGATTTCGTACCATGCGTGCCAACCGACATTGACATTTTTCAAGCCCGGTCACCTGTTTGACTTCGCGGTGAAAGGGCTCAATTTTCCATCGCCTGTGACACACCTGTTGTACCCCTGAAGAATCGTTTTGAGCATGGTCGTTAGTTACGACATACGCCGTGCGTCTATCAGAAGACGCCACCCGGAATAATTTCACTTTGTGGTCTTTGGGGAACCCTCTGATTTTAATGGGCTTGCCTTGTTTGCGCTCCGCTTGAGTCCAAGTTAAGCTATCTACGCGCTGGTAGGGGGTTGTGCCTGCCGAATCGTCCACGCGCCGGTTCGTCTTGAGGGGACAATAATAGGTTTTTTGCATCTGCTCTCTGTGTCGCATGACCGTTTTGGTCGCATACCAACTGTCCATCAAGACCCCGGTAAAAGGAAGGCCCTTCTGATAGACCAACGCAGAGAGCATGTCCTTGAGAGGATCCAATTTGGTTTTGCCATCGCCTTGCGGGTCATAAATCCGATAGTCAATCAGCCAGAACCGATCCTGTTGCGGATGGACATAGACACATGTGACCCCCCCGATGCCATTGATGACGCCTTGGGCGTTGCCGCTATATTGACGACGCACTCACGCGATCTTGCGCGCGTGTCGCTTGTCTAAAACCGGGTCATCAAAGATCACATCGCCTTCAGGCGTCAGCGCGATGTGGTCTTTGACATGTTCCCACACCAAGCGGGGGGGGATACGCTCACCGGCGAGATAGCGGTTGATCATATCATGACTGAACCCTTCGCTATGGTCGGCGAAATGGGTCAGGGTATCGTTGAGGGGACTGCTAAGCAGATACTGACAGTAATCCAAACGCGTCGGGTGGCGCATTGACACCTCCTCAAAGTGATAAATTTTACGGAATTGCACCCTTTTTTAACTCAGCATGCGTAAGTCCTATAGGATAAACTTCTGTCGAAGTTGTACGCCGTTATTCAGGATTAAAGGATGAACAGGATGAGGCGACGCGGGTCACTGTCTGAATCGCGGATTAACCAGATGATGCAGATGACGCGGATTGGGCGGCGCCGGTAGGGCAGAGCGTGTAGGTGGCATAAAGGATGTAGCAGGTGCGGAGGACGCAGTGAGTGGCAGGGGGTGGGGTTAATCCGCGCAATCCCTAAATCCGCGACAATCCGCGATTCAGACAAGGGACTGACCGCTTGATGGCGGGAATGGGTGACGAACCACTTGACAGAGCGAGAGATATTGCAGATTATTTATTGATGTTACGCAGTTTGTCCAATTCAAGCTGTAAGACGTGTTCTGCTTGTGGCGTGGTAAAAGTTGCCACAGCGTGAACGGGTCTTTGTTTGCGACTGTGGCTATGAAACTGACCGAGATTTGAACGCGGCCACAAACATTCATCGGGTTGGGATGTCAACCTTTGCAGGAGAAGATGCCAGATGGCTTGTTGCTTTTGCCGCACTCTTTGTTGATCGCACAATCTCCTTAGAAGCCCCTTTGCTTCAGCAAGGGGAGTTCGTCACTCAGGGGTATCCACATGGCAGAATACGATACGATTTCCAAACATTTGATTCAAACCTACCCTGCCGATTTCGTCCGCTTCACCCTCGGACGAGCCGATGTCGAAATCCGCGCAATCCTCGACCCCGAGATCCCTAGGGTTGAAACGCGCTTAACCGATAGCCTGATTCGCGTGTGGATTGATGGCGAGGAGGTCTTGGTACACACGGAATTTCAAACCACCGACAGCAGGGATACGCCCATGCCGATCCGCATGGCCAGCTATATCATCCGGCTCATTGAATACTATGGCCTGCCGGTCTATTCCCATGTGATCTACCTACGGCCCGATGCCGGGCGACGCGATGAAGGGCTTTACCTCCAAAAGCATCCCGATTACCCAGTGGTGGTGCGCTATAAGGTGATTCGGCTGAACGAGATAGACGGGCAAGACATTGTTGAGGGCGGTCATCCGGGTTTGCTTCCATTCGCGCCATTGATGAAGCGTCCTGCGGGGATGACTTCTGAGGAATGGTTGCGTCAGTGCATTCGCAGGAGTGATGCCGTGTCGTTGGCGCAGGCAGAAAAGGCTAACTTTTTGGGCGGCTTGGCAGTATTAAGTGGGTTGGCGTATGATCCAAACACTATCACGAGTATCATTTCTCAGGAGGGTCTTATGGACGCGATTATGCGTGAATCATCGTTTGCCCAATACCTCAAGGAACTGGGCGTTAAACAAGGCATTGAGCAGGGCATCGAGCAGGGCATCGAGCAGGGCATTGAGCAGGGCATTGAGCGAGGCATCCAAGAGAGCATCCGAGAAGCGTTGGCGGTTCGCTTTGATGCGGGTGTGGCCGGCCAGTTCGCTGATCGCATTGCGGTCATCGACGATTTGCAACGGCTCAAGCAGTTGCATCGTGCAGCGGTGCAAGTCAATAATCTGGCGGCATTTCAGCGCGTGTTGGATGCGGAGGCATGACGCGATTTCCCGCTGAATGACAAGCGGAGCATTGCGTAACGTCAAATGTTCACTGAAATCAGCTTTGGGCTTTCAGCTTTCAGCCCCACCTCTCCACCGCGGATTGCTTGTTTTGCTGACCGCCAACCGCTGACAACGAAAAACAAAAGCCCGAGTTCCTTGCGAACCCGGGCTTGTTTTGTGGAGAACTCCCTTGCTACCTAATCTTCTCGAATTTCAGGTTGTAGCAGTGTCCGGTAAACCTTTTTGCCATTGAGGAGGCAAGCCAATCGCAACTATTCGACGACGATGTTGTAAGCACCGTTGGTGCTGAGGTTCGCCTCTAACTCGAAACTTTGCTCTGTCATCCCGTCATGAATGGACAACCCAACAGTATTCGGCGGGATAGAGCCTACGTTGTGTGCGAACAGCAGGAGGTAGTTGTAGCCTGTAAATTCCAGCGTAACGGCAACCTGTTGCTTCGCATCAGGCCCTTTCAATTCAAACGTGTCCAACAAGACCTGGTCGTTGACGATCAATGTGATTATATCACCGTCCACTACTCGTCCATGGTCCCAAACGCGAAACGTGACTTCACGCGATTGCACCGTGATGGTTCCCTGATCCTCAACAAGTCTTCCTCGATACTCCGAGGGAATGTTGGATTCGTTATTCACCGGACTATCTTTCCCACAGCCCAACATCAAAATCGCAATGAAGATCATTGGAGCAAGGTTGCTGAAAAGGATAATGCTCACTGCAAACTTTCGTTTCATGGTTTATCTCTTTTTGAGGATGATGGATGTGGCAACAGTTGTTCACGGTATTTTGATGCCGGCTGTGACCATTGCACGCGAGGCCGAGCCTCCTGTCCACCGGACTTCGGCAAATAGCATTTTGGTGATGTTCATTCCCACACCTGCGGTGATGCCGATATTGGACTGAGACTGATGCGTTTTAGGATACAACCGCTTTAGACTGTCAATGATCTCTTTCTCTTCATTCTCAGAGAGCTCTGATGAGGAATCGGATATCCGAATGCTCCTGGATATATGTAAGAATCCAGCACCACCAAAGGCGTACCATTTTAAGTACTGATACGCCATCAGAGCGTTGACGCCTATAAACCGAGAGGTAGTGGTTGATGAAAAAGAGCCTGTGCCGTAATAATCGCGACTGGTGTTGACTAAGGTGAAGTCGAACCCTTGTTTGTATTTGTATTGCCCAAACGTGCCCTCTACCAACGGAAACCAGTTCATCTCATTCAAACGGGACACAGGCACAGCGGACCCGAGGTGAGCAGATAACCCTGTCTCCGGCGAAAAGATAACCCCGCCACCGATCTTAATTTTTCCGATGCCCGATCCTTTTTGGCCAGTGCCCATCGTCGCGCCGGGACCCATGGGGCCGGTGCTCATGCGTGCTTCCTCTTGGAACGTGCCGACGACTTGAGCCACTTGAAACGTGGATATACTGCCATCCCCTGCCCGCACAATCAGAAACGTGTCCGTCTTCTCGAGGATTTTGCCGCGAATAATCCGGCCATCTTTCAAGGAAATGACATCGACCATTTCCTTGCTTGAAACCCCGTCTCCACCGGCAACCTGTGCGGAAACTTGCGAAGGCACGACAAAAGCCATCAGGCAAATAACAACAACGATACGAAACAACAGACCATTCTCCTTATGGTTAAAACTACGAGATAGTGTTGCGAAATGAAGCATTTTGAAACAAAGGAACACTAGGTTTCAAACTTTCTCTCCCTCCTTTCTCGTTGGAAAAAAAAGAAAAACACAACTCTTGTGGCTGTGAAACCTTATATTGAAAGACAGAGTGGATTACGGCCTGCAAACCGTTTCCGTCTCTGTATTCTGCGGTGGAGGGCCACAGGTGTCCTAAACCAATAGCGGCTCTCCACCGTTCCCCACAGATACGCCACGATATCTGCGGGTATTTTTTTTCTTTCCGTCACTTCTGTCTTTTCAGGATTTACGGACTTACTCGTTGAAAATGCGAATTAAGAAGCCCTAACAAAAAGCGTTGCCATGGATTTGTGAGAGGCCGATTTTCTTCTCAGCCCAACCCTTACAACGTCCATGCCCGGCATCTGCAACCGGGCGAGGAGGAACAGATGACCAAACCCCTCGTGAGCGATGCACTCTGGGAAAAGGTCCACCCCCTTTTGCCGGTTCCCAAGCCTGGACGGTTCCGCTTTCCCGGACGTAAGCGCATTGATGACCGCAAGGCGTTGACCGGCATTCTATTCGTCCTGAAGAGCGGCATCCCGTGGGAGCAGTTGCCCCAAGAGATGGGGTGGGGTTCCGGGATGACCTGCTGGCGTCGTCTGAAGGCATGGCATGACGCCGGCGTGTGGGAGCGGCTTCATCATCTGCTGTTGTCCAAACTGCGAGCGGCCGATGGCCTGGACTGGTCTCGCGCCTGTGTGGACAGTGCCTCCCTGCGTGCGGTGGGGGGCGAAAAAAAAACCCGGCCCCAATCCCACAGACCGCCGCAAGCCCGGGCGTAAGCATCATGGGATCACCGATGCCAACGGGGTGCCTCTGACCGCGATTGTGACCGGGGCGAACCGGCCAGATGTGACGCAATGGTTGCCATGGGTGGACGCCGTGCCTGCGGTCAGGGGCAAACGCGGTCGTCCGCGCCGCAGACCCCAACGGCTGTATGCGGACCGTGCCTATGACTCGAAGGCATGCCGGAAGGCCCTGCGTGCATGCCACATCTGGCCGGTGATCGCCCGGCGGGGTACAGCGCATGGCAGCGGGTTGGGGGTGTACCGGTGGGTCGTTGAGCGGACGCTGGCCTGGCTCCGGCAGTTCCGTAGCCTGCGGGTGCGCGACGAGCGCAGAGCGGACATCCATGCGGCGTTCCTCTCCATCGGCTGTTCACTCATCTGTTTCAGACGCTTGATTTCTTTATGTTAGGGCTTCTAAGAGTAGAAAGCGAGTAGAACAAAAAATGCAATTTGATTTTTCGTTGTGGGGGGTTACATTGTGAACAGAGCGGGATACGTCCCCACAGGTCGTTCCCGTCTCTGTATTTTGCGGCGGAGGGCCACAGGCCGCCAAACTAAAAACGCCAAGAGCATCGCGCTCTTGACGTCGGAATTGGAGAAGTTGCCACAGGAATTAAGAGAAGTCCTTATAGAAGCCCTGCGAACAGCGGTTCAGGAAGCAGGCGATCCCCCTCCGGCGAATCGCAAACTGCGTCTGGCTTCATGGTGTCAGAAAGTGTTGCGAAAAGCCCAAGATGAAATTGACCGTTTGTTTGACATTTGATTTTATCATCCCAATCCCTCCTCGTGCTTTCGCTTGTCAGGTTATCGATCTTGACCGCTTGCCTCTTCAGTTCCTCTTTCACCTCTGCGATGTCTTGGGCAGTTTGATCCTTTAACTCTGCCATGTCCTCGGTGGTTTGCAACCTTAGTTTTGCTATCTCTTTGGTGATTAGATCTTTCAATTCACCCTTCAATTCTGCCATTTGGCCGTGGTCAACACGCGAAAATTTGGCGATTCCAACTGCACGCTTTCCCGTCGCAAGATCAAGGCTTCAACGCAATAGGCATGCGCCCTGCATCTATTCTTCCCATCTGTAAATTTCGAGATCGACCCGTCCATTGACAAAAACAACGCCTTCTGCTTCGAGACGGGCTTCCTGATCGTGATGGGCCATGTGATTCCCACTGCGGATTGATACCATCCCCCGCGCATTGATGACCCGATGCCATGGGCAAGATATATGGGGTGGCAATTCCGACAGTGCCCTGCCCACTTCGCGCGGCCCGCACCCCACCCGCTCGGCTATTTGTCCATAAGTTGCCACTGTGCCTTCGGGAATTTTGGCAACATCTTTGTAGATCCGGGCGTATTTCTTCTTGATTTGCATGGGTAAAAGGCATAAGATGCAAAATGCAATCAGCTTTTCGCTTTCAGCCCCCGGCCCCTCCCTGCAACGGGGAGGGGAAATGTTCTATCCCCTTTTCATGAAGGGAGATCTTGATTCCCCCCTTCCTTGAAGGAAGGGGGGTTAGGGGGGTAGGTCCCGATAATTTTAAGATGGCTTCTTGCGTCTCCCTGCTTTTTAGAGGTTTTCTATGGACATCACCATTGACCGCATTATGCAAAATTTTGATGTGCTCGCGGATTGGGAAGACCGCTATCGGTATATCATTGAACTCGGTCGCAAATTGCCCCCGCTCGAAGCCGAATACAAAAACGAGGCCAATCGCGTGCAGGGGTGCGTGAGCAATGTATGGCTCATCACCGATGTTCGAGATGGCGACCCGCCCGTGATCGAATTTCGCGCAGACAGCGACGCACAAATTGTCAAGGGCTTGGTCGCTATTTTGTTGGCGTTGTATTCCTGCAAAACCGCCCGGGAAATTCTCACTGCGGACATCCGCAGCATTTTTGTAAAACTCGACCTCGCCAACCACCTCAGCATCAACCGCGCCAATGGCTTTGCCGCGATGGTCAAGCGCATTCACGAACTCGCGTTTGCCACAGCGGGATAAAAAAGCCCGCGAGCAATGTTCACGGGCTTTCTTTGTGCCAAACAGCAGAATAGACGAACAACCGCCGCTCCCAAGTAGTTGGTGGCTGGTGGTCAGTTCCCGCTCCCTCCCCAATTACTGCGCGCTTAGATGAACGGCTACGCAGTGGTACCCCGTTCCGTAGAGTTGCGTTTTGTCGTGTACTGTGCTTGCTAAATCATCACCAACTCATTTTGGGCTTCTTTGCGGTGCGTTAAGAGAGGCCCGCGCACGCCGCGCTCAATTTTGGCAAACGCGTCGTGGTTGTGAATGCTCTCGTAGTTGTTGCTCGATACGTAAAACCACGCGATGCGCTCTTCGTCCATGATCGCGAGCAAATCAGCGGCCACATCGCGCACCATGTCTTCGACAAACTTGGGATGATCATAAGCGCGCTCCGTGACGTATTTTTCATCCGGGCGTTTCAAGATGGGATAGAGTTGACAAGACGCATTGTATTCGCCAATGTCGATCAAATCTTCAAACCAGATAAACTCACCGTCATAGGGGCGCACGTTCATCCGCACTTCAGAACGCTGATTGTGCGCGCCGTAGTCACTGATTTCCTTGCTACACGGGCAGAGACTCGCCACATTGGCGCGCACGCCGATCAACTTGTCGTGCATGCCATCTCTGGTCAACATCGCCTTAAATTCGCAGTTGTAGTCCAGCATGCCTTCAATGCCCGTTACCGGGGCTTTTCTCACCAAAAAAATGGGAAATGTCATACTCAGAAACGCTTCTTCGGCTTCCAATAATGCGAGGATTTCT
Organism: uncultured Latescibacterota bacterium; assembly: GCA_958295785.1. Classification (GTDB taxonomy): domain Bacteria; phylum Latescibacterota; class UBA2968; order UBA2968; family UBA2968; genus VXRD01. The sequence continues at coordinate 5,396,963 of OY282377.1, read as the reverse complement.
TCGAGGACAATGTGAACGCTGTTGGGCGTGAAGTGTTTGTGATGCTCGTTCAGCGCGATCATAAACCGCGACATGTGGGCGCCCTTTTGGTAGTGCGGCAAACTCACGGTCATCGACAGATTGGCCACGGTGTGAAATTCGCCGTTGTCGCGCAGCGGCAAGGTCAAGGGGTAGCGCACATTGGATACGCCCACCTGATCGATTTCAATGCCGCGTCTGTCCTGCGAGTTTTGTATATCTGGTAAATCCATTTCCATCTCCTAAGCGGATGTGTCGGCAAAAAATTCAGCCTAATATACCCGAAAACGCAAAATGGTCAATCCCCTAAAAATCACCGACAAAATATTCGCAGCCATCGCGCGTGTGATCGTCAGAGGCTATCAATACGTGCTCTCGCCCCTGTCGCGCTTTTTTGCCATCGCGCCCAGTCCATGCCGCTATTCCCCCACCTGCTCGCACTATGCCCTCGAAGCGTTTCGCCGGCATCCTTTCGCGTATGCCCTCGCGCTGACCTTGCGCCGCATTGCGCGTTGCCATCCGTTTGCCAAAGGAGGCTATGATCCGGTTCCGCAGAGGCGAAAAGCATCCGCAGATGAACGCGAATGAACGACAGTGTAGAGTGCAGGGGCGTATCGCCTTTCGCGTTGGGACGACTTGGGGTTGGTCGCTGGAAGATTGCTTGTTTTGCCGACTGTTGACCTCTGACCGCTTGGGGCTGGGCTACCTTCTCGCCATTCCCTTCGGGCAGGCACGGGGGCACTGCCCCTACGGGTCTTGCGCCTTTTGGGTGGACTCTGACCACTGACCACTCTCCCCTCTTGCGTCTCTCATCTCCCCAATATCCTGCCCAAAGGTCGTCCTCCTACCAGATGCATGTGAATGTGGTACACTTCCTGCCCCCCGTTGCGGTTGCAATTGATGATCAAGCGATACCCGTCTGCTGAAATGCCCTCATCTGTTGCAATTTTTGCCGCCACAGTCAGCATGCGCCCGAGCGCGGGTTCGTCTTCTGAGGTGGCGTCATTCACCGTTGGTATCAATTTGTTGGGAACGATCAAGACATGGGTGGGGGCTTGGGGGTTGATGTCTCGAAACGCCGTTACCAAATCGTCCTGATACACGATATCCGCGGCAATTTCGCGGCGAATAATTTTGCTGAAAATCGTTTCTTCGGCCATGGTGTTCTCCTGTGTTGAGTCGGATGCTGTATGATATCACCTGGGGCGTCTTTTTGCCAATCAAATCTTTGCAATACAAAATTCTTGATGTTATACGGACAACTCTGTATATTTGGATTTCTCGTTCCGCCGCGTGTTTATGGCTCACACAAAAGGATACCGGAGGTAGCACCATGGCCAAACGACAGGGCAACCGCGTACTCATCAAAATGAAAAGCACGGAAAGTTCGCACTATTACCACACGGAAAAAAATCGACAAAATAATCCCGACCGCCTCGAACTAAAAAAATTCGATCCCACACTGCGTAAGCATGTGCTCTATCGGGAAGACAGATAACAAGGGGATTTTTACCATGGCCAGACGTTGTAACATCACGGGAAAGGGACCGCTCACGGGCAACCATGTGTCCCATTCCAACCGCAAAGTCAAGCGGGTGCAAAAGCCCAATCTAAAAAGCAAACGGATTTACGTGCCCGAACTCGGTCGCTTTGTGCGGATCAAACTCTCGGCTCGCGCACTGCGTACGGTGAACAAAAAGGGGCTTTTGCCCTTTCTCAAAGACCGGGGGCTTTCACTGGAGGAAGTCGCGCTGTAACACAACTCGGGTTGTCATAACCCTCTCGGATTCAGGTCGCCAAATAGGGAAAACGGTGAAAATCCGTTGCGGTCCCGCCGCTGTAACTGGAGATGTTTCTCGCATTGTGTGCCACTGGCAAAAAGCTGGGAAGGCGCGAGAAGCGATGCTCCAGAAGCCAGAAGACCTGCCTGAATCTCAGACCTTATTGATTTCCTCGTGGATTGGGAAATAGGTGAGATAATGCCTGCGGTTCGGCAATGGCCTGTTGCCGCGCATCGCCATGTCCCTGATTTCCACGAGGAAATCGGGGATTTTTTTATTCGTGGTAAAAGGTAAGACGCAAGAAGCGATGAGCCACAAAAGGCGAGCAGTGTGTGTAGGGGCGATGCCCCCGTGCTCGCCCGTTCCGCGGATGAAAGCGATAGGTAAAATGTTATGACTGGTGCTCTCGTGCCCACTCGAAAAAAACGAAAGGTGAACGCCGTGTTGAAGGCAAAAAGATGGATGCGATTTCTGTGCTGTATCGCGGTTTGGGGCGCGGTTGTGCCCATTCAAGCGCGAGTGGATTTGCACTATGCACGCGGTTTCCGGGTGGATTATTTTGACGCTTACAAGGTCGTCACCGTGACCCGACCGGGTGCAGAAGAACCGTTCCGCTATATTCTGATACAGCGCGGGCAAGCGCCGCCCGATAGATACGAAGGCGTTCCGCGTATTGAAATTCCCGTGCGAACCCTGATTGCGACATCCACCACGCATTTGCCGCATATCGAAAAGCTCGGCGAACTCGAGCGTCTCGTTGCGATAGACAACATCAAATACGTCAATTCAGAGGCCATTCACAGTCGTTTTGCAGCGGGCGAATTGGCCGAAGTTGGGCGGGGCATGTCCATCGATCTGGAGAAAGTTTTGGTGCTCCAACCCGATCTCGTGATCACAGACGCGCCCGACAACGCCCATCTCGCGCTTCAAGAAGGTGGCGTGTCCGTTGTCGTGAACGCCGCGTATGCCGAACCCTCTTTGCTTGGGCGCGCCGAGTGGATCAAATTTGTCGCCGCGTTTTTTGACAAAGAAGAACTGGCATCTGCCCAATTTGACAACTTGGTCGTCCGCTATGAGGCGCGTAGCGCGTTGACGCAACATTTGCCGGCGGACGCGCGACCATCGGTTTTTGTCGGATCGCTCTGGCGCGGCACATGGTTTATGTCTGGCGGCAAGACGTACGCCGCGCAACTGCTCAAAGACGCGGGTGCGAATTACCTGTGGGCAGACGACGATTCGCAACAGAGTTTATCGCTCGATTTTGAAACGGTGTACGAAAAAGCGCACGATGCGGACTGCTGGATCACCATGCAAAATGCGTGGTTGTCTCGAAGCGATGTGGTGGCTGCGGACGAGCGGTACAAAAAATTCTCCGCCTTCAAAACCGGGCAAATTTTCAACGCCAATGCGCGGCTCAACAAATACGGCGGCAATGACTATTGGGAAACCGGGCTGATGGAACCCGATGTGCTCTTGGCGGACATCATCAAAATTCTACATCCCAACTTGTTGCCAGACCACCAACTCAAATACTATCGAAAACTCGATCCGTAATTTGGTCGGACAGGCACAGGGGCCTGTCCCTACGGTCCTGTGTCTCGCCTTTGGGCAGATGGGCGGAGCGGACTGACCACTAACCACTGACCACTGCTTTTATGCGCTATATCATTTTTTTTCTCTGCTTGAACACGCCGCTTTGGGCTGCGCAGATCGTCGGGCGGGTCGTTGATGCAGAGACCCTGATGCCCCTCGCAAATGCGAGTGTTCGCGTGCTCAATGCCGAGTTTGCGACTCAGACGGATGAGGAGGGACGCTTTTCCTTTTTCGATCTGCCGCCCGGCTCTTACACCCTCGCCCTATCCCATGTGGCCTACGACCCGGCCGAGCGCACGGTTCGCACGACCGAAACCACCGAACTTTTGATCGCGCTTTTCCCCAAAACGCTTCCGCTCGACGAACTCTCGGTCATCGCGGATCCCATCGGGGCGGGCGACATTCACAGGCATCCGGCGTATGCGACCGTGATCACCCGCGAACATTTTGAAGGCCGAGAAACCTCATTGCCCGATGTATTGGCCGAGGCCGTAGGCGTGCAGGTCAAACGCCTCGGTGGATTGGGCGCGTTCAGCGCGATTTCCCTGCGCGGGTCATCAGCGGCTCAAGTCAAAGTCTATCTCGACGGCATGTTGCTCAATGCCGCGTTTGGCGGGGGCGTGGATCTCAGCAACCTGCCGCTCGCGCACGTCGGGCAAATTGAAATCTATCGCGGTGCAGGTGGCAATGGCTTGGGCGGCGCGGTGCATGTGCGTACGCGCCCAACCGACAAGCAGTGGTCGCACGGGATTCACGGATCGTGGGGGTCGTTTGACACGCGAGCACTCAGCGGCGCGATCACAGGCGGGGTTGGGCAGTCGCAATTTTTATTTGTGACCGATTACGCACACAGCGACAACGATTTTGGATTCCTCGACGACAATGGCACCGAATACAATGCCGATGACGATGCGTGGCGCAATCGGCAGAACAACGCCCACCAATCGGTCAATTTTTTGGGCAAATGGCGGCGTGCGTTCGGACCGCATAGAACCCTGTCCATCCAAGAAACCGCGTATTGGAAACGCCAGGGCATCCCCGGCATTGGCAATAACCAATCGCAACATGCACAACTAGACGCCTTCCGAACCTTTACCGAAATTGCATACAGAGATCGCGCCCTGTTGCGCGGCGTGACCCTGCGCCAATCGCTTTATTTTACCCATACCAAAGAGCGGTTTCGGGACTTGGAGGGCGAAATCGGGATTGGCCGCCAAGACAACGATTACCGCACGCGCACGTACGGATGGCAAAGTCGGCTGCAAACCGATCTCTTTTCGCGCTGTGATATTGCGGCTGTGGTTGGCTTGCACAGAGAGACTTATTTGCCCACGGCACGCATCGGCACCAGCGCCAATTTGTTCGACAGTCGGCGGTGGATCGCGTCTGCACGCACGCGCTTGGACCTCTCGCTGCCGCACAATATCGGCTTATGGTCTTTCGGCGTGGAACAACGCCGCATCCACAGTTCGTTCACCGGCGCCAACCCCTTCAATTTTTCGCCGCTCGCGCCCGATTCAGCCAATACGCGCCATCTGACCAGCCTGCGGTCGGGCGTGCGTTTGGACCTGACCTCCAACACGATGCTCAAAGCCAATGCCGGGCGCGTGTTCAGAGTGCCCTCTTTTTACGAACTTTTTGGCGACCGCGGCGGCGTGATCGGCAATGTCAACCTCATGCCCGAGCGCGGGCACACATGGGACGCGGGTCTGCGTTATGCGGGCGAGACGACCGCGCTAGAGGGCGCGTATTTTGACCATCGCTATGAAAATTTGATCCAATTTGTCCACACGTCACAAGCCACGTCGCGCCCGGTCAACATCGGCAAAGCGCGTGTGCATGGGCTTGAAATCACCGCACAAAAACGCTTGGGTTCTCGCGTCAATCTGTCGGGCAACTACACGTTTCAACGCGCCAAAGACAAATCCGCTATCCCCCATCTAAGCGGCAATACCTTGCCCAACCGCCCGCCCCACGCGCTTTTTGCCCGCGTCACGACGCGACTGGGCCGCTGCACGGTTTTTTGCGATTACACGTTTGAAGATGGCAATTTTCTCGACCGCGCCAATCGCCGCCCATCAACCGCGCGGCACATTCACAATGCGGGCGTAAAAATAGCGGTGGGAAAGCGATTTCGCATTGGGTTGGAGGCCAAAAATTTGAGCGGTTCACAAATCGCCGACACCTGGGGCTATCCCCTGCCGGGACGGGCGTTTTTTGTGAGCATATCCACAGATGGACGCAGATAGAAGCAGATATAGGGACAGGTCCCTTGCGTATAAGACCCGTAGGGACAGGCCCCCGTGCCTGTCCAAATCGACGAATACACTGATTCGTCAATTTTATCTAAGGAGGATGCAATGAATTTGTGAGCGTATCCACAGATGGACGCAGATAGAAGCAGATATAGGGACAGGCCCCTTGGTATAAGACCCATAGGGACAGGTCCCTTGCGTATAAGACCCGTAGGGACAGGCCCCCGTGCCTGTCCAAATCGACGAATACACTGATTCGTCAATTTTATCTAAGGAGGATGCAATGAAGCGGTTTTTGGTTGTTTTATTTTTTGCGACAGATGTACTGGCAAATCAGGCGGTTGTCACCACGACGGATTACAATAGTGGTAGCCTGTCGCGTTTGGATTTGCAGACGCATGTCGCAACCCGCGATCACCTGACGATTCACTCCGATGCCGTGGTGCGCGTTTATCGGGACGAGGTGTATGTGATCAACCGGCGGGGACAGGACAATGTGATCGTTCTGCACAGCGGCGATTTGAAAACGCCCGTGACGCAGTATTCGACTGGCAATGGCAGCAATCCGAGTGATATGGCGTTTGTCAGCGAGGGCAAAGCGTATATTTCGCGGTATGGACGCACGCAATTGCTGATTGTCAATCCAGTGACGGGCGATTCGCTCGGCGCGGTCGATCTGGCGGGATTTGCCGATGCGGATGGCTTGCCCGAGATGTTTCAACTCGCGCTGTACGGCAATCGCCTGTTTGTCGCGTGTCAGCGTCTGGATCGAGACAATGACTGGGTGCCGACAGATGCCTCGGCGATTGCGGTCGTCGATGTGGCAACCGATCAGGTGGTGGATGTGGATGAGAACGCGGCGGGCGTGCAGGGGATTGCAATGGCGGGCAAGAATCCCGTAGGCGCGGCGCAACGCGGCAACAAGTGGATATTGAGCCATGTCAATACGTTTGCGGACTTGACGGATGGAGGGATCGAAGTGATCGATCTGGCAAATTTGAGAAGCGAGGGCATCGCGCTTGGCGAGATGGCTTTGGGCGGCAATTTGAGTTCTCTGGCAATGGTTTCCAACAGCGAGGGGTATGTCGTTGTCACAGATGCAAATTTCGCCAATATGGTCAAACGCTTCGATTTGGCGACGCGGTCTGTGTCCCCGCGTTTGGAGGGACTTTCGGGCGGGTTCGTCCCCGGTTTGGGCGCGTTTGCCGGCCGGTTATATGTTTTGGACCAAGGCAGTTTTACCGATCCCGCATCTGCCGGTGTGAAAATTTTCGATGTGCATACCGATCAACTCGTCGCCGGTCCCATCAGCACTGGGCTGCCGCCTTCGGATATTGCATTTGTGGGCAGTGCTGCGGATTTTGATGGCGATTGCGTGGTTGATTTTGGCGACTTTATGGCGTTTGTCGGCGCGTTTGGCAAAACCGCGAGCGATGGGGATTTTGACGCGATGTTTGATCTCAATGGCAATGGCGCGGTTGATTTTCCCGATTTTCTGATTTTTGTTTCCGCTTTCAACGAATAGACGAACCCTGCCCCCTAAAGGCGATCCGCAGATGAACAAAAGGCAATCGTAGGGGCGCGGCCCCCGTGCCCGCCCGAATAGCAGGCCCGCAAAGGAGGATTTTATGAGCCGAGAGCAAAGGCGCAAGCAGCACGTCAAAAAGGGACTGGTGATTGTCAATACCGGCGATGGCAAGGGCAAGACCACAGCCGCGCTGGGGGTGATGACGCGCGCATGGGGCCGCAAGATGCGCGTGGGGGTGATTCAGTTTTTGAAGCACGAGAACGCCAATTTTGGCGAAATTCGCGCAGCCAAACGCATGGCAATTGACTGGATGGGCACGGGGGATGGATGGACGTGGCAGAGCAAGGATATCCGCGAAACGCAGGCGCGGGCATTGCGCGGTTGGGAACTGGCTCAGGCGCGCATTGCGAGCGGGGAATACGATCTGTTTATTTTGGACGAGTTCACGTATTTGATGGATTTTGGCTGGTTGAATGCGACAGAGGTCGTGGACTGGCTGCGCGAGAACAAGCCCGAGATGTTGCATGTGATTATTACGGGCCGAAACGCGCCCGAAGCGTTGATCGCCCATGCCGATTTGGTGACCGAGATGCGGGAGATCAAGCATCCGTTTCGCGATCAGGACATCGTCGCCCAGCCGGGGATTGATTTTTGACAATGGACGAGTTCCAAAACCTCGCAACGGGTCTGGCGATTTTGTTTTTGCAATGGAAATACAACCCGTGAAAGACCCCGTTCTCATAACCCAAAATCTCGCTGTGGGCTACCTTCGCCCGCGTCGCGTTGTGGCCTGCAAAATAAATATGTCGCTCGAGCGCGGTGAATTTGTGTGTTTGCTCGGGCCCAACGGCGCGGGCAAATCCACGCTGATACGCACGCTTGCGGGCATGCAACCGCCGCTCAATGGCCGGGTCTGTCTCATGGGCAAAGCCCTCGCGGATCTGTCTGCAACCGAAGTGGCGCGCATGCTCAGCGTGGTGCTCACAGACCGCATCGGCATCGGCATTGTGTCGGCACGCGATTTGGTCGCTTTGGGGCGATACCCCCATACCAATTGGATCGGACGCCTGACAGATGAAGATGAACAGGCCGTTTTATGGGCGCTTCGGGCCGCGGGCGCGGCGCATCTCGCGCATCGCAATGTGGCCGAACTCAGCGATGGAGAGCGTCAAAAAGTCCTGATCGCCCGCGCCCTGGCGCAACAGCCCGACCTTCTGATTCTGGATGAACCCACGGCTTTTCTCGACCTGCCCCGCCGCGTGGAAATCATGGCCTTGTTGCGAAATCTCGCACACGCCACCGGCAAAGCGATCCTGCTCTCCACACACGACTTGGCCTTGGCCTTGCGCTGTGCAGACCGCTTATGTCTTCTGCCCATGGATGGCGCGCTGCAAACCGGCGCGCCCGAAGATCTGATTCTCAACGGGGCTTATGAAGGCGCGTTCCAAAGCGAGGGCGCGCGTTTTGACGCGGATACGGGCGCGTTTGTGCTCAACGCGCACCTCGGGCGTTCCGCTATTTCGGTTTCGGGACAGGGGCGAGCCGCTTATTGGACCAAGCACGCACTCGAACGCGCCGGGTTTCGCGTGACAGATGCAGAATCGGCTTGCCACATCGAAATACGGGAAGGCGAGCCCCGCTCTTGGCGCGTAGAGCGCGATGGCGCGATTCGAGAATGCCCGTCCATTTACGAATTGATCGCGTCGCTGGGGGGTCTGAATCGGGATTGACAACTGCTTCGGGCGGGGACTGACCCTTGACTACTGACGACTGCTTTGGACGGGCACGGAGGCACCGCCCCTACATTTTATTTTTTCCTAACAGGGCGGGGACTGACCCCTGACCCTTGATCCTAACCCCACACATCGCCATGTCCCTACCAATAGAACATAAAACGCAGAGGATGTCTCGGCGCATTGTCGCGCTCGGGTTATTTCTGCTGCTCTTGATCGCGTTCGGTTTGAGTTTGTCCCTCGGGTCGGTTCGCATTCCGTTGGGCGATCTGCTGGGCATTCTCGCAGGCGGCGATGCGTCTGTTCCCGCCTGGGCGATTATTGTTCACACCATTCGCCTGCCCAAAGCCCTGACCGCTGTGCTGGCTGGCACCGCGCTTTCGGTGAGCGGGTTGCAGATGCAAACGCTTTTTCGCAATCCCTTGGCCGATCCCTTTGTGCTGGGCATCAATGCGGGTGCCAGCTTGGGCGTTGCTATTGTGGTGCTGACTGTGGGATCGGTCGGCGGCGTGCTCATCGCTGGCTTGGGCCTTTTGGGCGATCTGAGTTTGGTCGCCGCTGCCAGCTTGGGCGCAGGGGCCGTGTTCGGGTGCGTGTTGCTCATTTCCGCCCGGGTGCAAAGCGCGATGACCCTGCTCATTCTGGGCCTGATGTTTGGGTATGCGACCGGGGCCTTTGTCAGCATTCTGATTTATTTTGCCATTCCCGAACAAATCCAATCGTATATTTTGTGGACGTTTGGGAGTTTTGGCAGCGTGACATGGCGGCAAATGCCCGTGTTCACGGCGGCGATTTTCCTGGGCCTTTTGCTGGCGTTTTTGTGTGTCAAGCCGCTCAACGCGCTGTTGCTCGGGGAAAATTACGCCCGCAGCATGGGGTTGAATGTCAAACGCGCCCGCGTGTGGGTCTTGGTCAACGCATCCATTTTGGCAGGCGCGACCACGGCGTTTTGCGGGCCGATTGCGTTTTTAGGCCTGGCCGTGCCCCATCTTTGCCGCAGCCTGTTGCACACATCCGACCATCGCGCATTGATGCCCGCCGTTACCTGCTTGGGCGCGACGCTGGCGCTGTTGGCCGATCTGATTGCCCATTTGCCGGGCAGCCCTTATGCCTTGCCCCTCAATGCGGTGACATCCCTGATTGGCGCGCCCATTGTGATCGGCTTCATCCTACATCGCAAAAACGCGAGTCAGGCGTTTTAGGATAAACATTCATTGACTTTTTGAGGTCAGTCTCCTATTTTTTTGCATGAAGTCGAAACGAAAACAGGGAGGTCATGGTGACACCCGTCACCGTAACACTTGATACTGATTTGGTTGCCCTGTTGCAGAAACGCTATCAGCCCATTCGGGAAACGGCTCGTGAAATGATCATCCTGGAGTTCTACCGTTGGGCATTGCTTTCTTTGATCTCAATGCAAAGGAGTGGCACCGCGAACGACTTCGGGCTGATGAGCTATGAGTGAGTGGAAAGGAACAACGCGATGAAGCAAACTTTGACCATTGATTACGGCGATGATGTATTGCTGGCCCTGGGATTGTCTCCAAAGCAGTTCAAGGAAGAGGCGAAAATCCTCGTTGCCATCAAACTCTACGAGTTGGGACGTTTGTCTTCGGGGGCCGCGGCCAAACTGGCCGACATCCCCAAGCCCCTGTTTCTGATGAAATTGGCCGACTATGGCATGGATGCGTTCCAACTGACCAAGGAAGAACTCCAACGGGATTTGACCAGTGCCCGACGTCATTTGTAATACGTCTCCATTACAGTACTTGCATCAGGCCGGCGTGTTGGAACTCCTGCCCGCGCTTGTCGAGCAAGTGTATGTCCCCGATGCGGTGGTGGCAGAGTTGAAAGAGGGCCAGCGTCGAAATATACCTCTGCCTATTGTGGAGGAATTTTCTTGGCTAAACGTGCGGTCCATACGTGATCGGACGTTGCTGCCCTCGGTGGCGTATCTCGGGGCTGGCGAGAAAGAAGTTCTCGCATTGGGACTGGAAGCAAAGGACGCACTGCTCCTCTTGGATGACCGAGATGCCCGTCGGTATGCAAGTTTTCTGAAATTGGAGGTCTCTGGCACATTGGGCATCTTGTTGCGGGCAAAAGAGCGAGGCATTCTCTACGCGGTTCAGCCTGTTCTGGATCGTTTACAGATGTTGCGATTCCGGCTAAACCCCAGGATTCGTCAGATTGTTCTGGAACTCGCCGAGGAGACTTGATTCAGGCTGAACCATTGATTTTTTTCCCTACCCAATAACCTGTTACAAAAAACGAAAATGAACTTCCACACCAAACATCCGCTCGTCAGAGCACTGATCGCCATATTGCTCATCGGCGCGTTCGCCTTTGCCTTTGGGCATGCTTTCGATCACGTTGAGCACACAGTCCATTGCTTGGTTTGCCATTGGGTTTATGGCGTTTGCTGGCTCGTCAGTGCCGCAGTCGCGCTCGGTGCATTGTACGCGCATTGTTTTCTCTTGTGGTCGAATCCGACATTTTTCTCTCACCTGTTTTTCCTCGCGCCTCAAGGCCGTTCCCCTCCCGTAGTCTCCTAAAAATTAGATTCCACCTTTCCGCTGAATCTGTACACCTGACCCTTCTGCATGTCTTTGGGAATGGGACGGGTGTATGTACATCTCAATTATTTAGGAGACTATCATGTTTTTTAGATTGCAATACCTCTTGGCAGTGCTGGCCCTGTTTGCGGTCGGCTGTGGCAGTGATGATCCCGTGTCCTCGCAGGAAGAACATTTCGAAGCCGAGGGATTGGTCCTCATTGACTCCGGCAATCGGTTCTTTCGCTATTTTCAGGGGCAAATTGATGCCGGTGGTGGCCGGATGGATCACCTCCAATCACCTATTGGCCTGACCGCCCATTGGAGCGTCAAATTTTTGGACGGAAATGGCAATGAAATCGACCCCCCGAATGATCCCGACTACACCCTTGGCTGGGACATCGCCGATACCAGCATAGTCGAAGTCGTCCAAGATCCCGGGGACGAAGGCAAGTTTGAATTTCACCTGCGCGGCCTCAAAGCAGGAGAGACCACCATGAGACTGTTGCTCAACCACGATGGCCACGCAGACTTCCGCACAGTGCCCCTTCCCGTGCATGTCGCGCCATAAGCAACGCACGCACACCACATGGCTTTGGACGGGATGGCTTTGCTATTCCGTCCATTTGTTTCATAAAGAGTCCATTGTGAAATTGACCCTCCTCTTTCCCCTATTCTGCATTCTCGCGCTCGGCGCGGCGGATGGGGCCGTGTTGCTCGAAGGCTATGTGTTTGATCGCGCAACCCAACGCACGATTGAAAATGTCAATATCAAATGGGATGCGGACGCAGTGGGCGCGACGAGCGATGAACAGGGCCGGTTTGTCTTGCGCTTGCCCCCGGGCACGCACGACCTCTCCTTTTCGCGCATTGGCTACCGCACAGCGCGCAGGGAAGTCGCGGTTTCCGACGCGAAAATGCCCATCTTGTACATAGCAATGACCGCGTGGGAAATCGAGATGGATACGCTCGACGTGGTCGGAAAAAATGCCGAAACCCGCTTTGAAGCACTCCGCGAAATCACCGAGGGAGACGAACTAAAAAAGAAATACGGCCTCACGCTTGCCGAAACGATCAAGAGCGAAATGGGCGTTGCCATTCGCAGCATGGGGCCTGCGTCCGCACGCCCGGTCATTCGCGGCCTGAGTGGGGACCGCGTGCAGATCAACTTGGATGGGATTCGCACACGCGATTTGTCTGCCACATCTGCGGATCACGCGGTCGCGCTGGAACTATTTGGCATCCACCGCCTCGAAATCATCCGAGGGCCGCGCACTTTGCTCTACAGCGCGTCTGCCATTGGCGGCGTGATCAATGCGGTCAAACACAAAATCCCCAAAGTCCATCCGCAGCGCGTTTCCGGCAGCGCGGGGGCGTATGGAGAAACAGTCAATCGGGGCTATCTCTCCGCCGCGTCAATAACAACGCCTATTGGCCCGCTCGCGCTGTACGCCGAAACCACGTACCGCGATACGCGGGATATGCTAACGCCCGTTGGCAAACTGGACAACACACCCATTGACACGCGCACGTACACGCTCGGCCTGTCATACCCCACGCACAGGGGCTATATCGGCGCGTCTTATGACCAATTCGACACCGAATACGGCATACCCGGCGGCTTTATCGGCGCGCATCCCAATGGCGCGGATTTGGATATTTTGCGCCGCGTGTTTGACGGCAAGGCCGCGTACACCCTTGACCACGCGGCGATCAATGAGGTCGAAGCGAGTTTTACCAGAACCTTCTATCACCATTTTGAATACGAATCCAGCGGCAACATTGGTTCGGAATTTCTGTTTCACAATTACAATGCCGATCTGAAGTTGCATTTCGGCCCCAATCGCAAGACCGCGCTCGCGCTCGGCTTTGACCACCACGATCTCAAGCTGGGGGCGTATGTTTTCACCCCACCCACGCGCAAGCACAGCGCGACCATCGGCCTTTACCGCGAATGGACCTATCGCCAACTCGAACTTCAAACCGCGGCCCGCTACATGTATGCCAATTTCGATCCGCGCCCCAATATCCAAACCCGCGTGGGCACGGATGTGGATCGCACCTTTCACACCTGGTCTGCGGCCATCAGCCCGCTCGTGGCCCTGTCCGACGGGTTGCATGCTGGCCTCAGCCTGAGCCGGTCGCAGCGCGTGCCCACCATTGAAGAACTCTACAACGAGGGCCCGCACCTGGCCGCGTACACGTATGAGGTGGGCAATGTCGATCTCGACGCGGAAACGAGCTTGGGGGTGGAAGTGTTTTTCTCCTATTTGCAAGCGGGCTTTGATTTTGTCCTAAGCGGCTATTGGAATGAATTTGACACCTATATTGCCCCGCGCAATACCGGGGAGATCAATTTTGCCCAACTCTTGCCGATCTACGCCGCCGATGGGATCGCCGCGCGATTTTTGGGCGCGGAAATGCAGGTGGGCTGGCGGCCCGATGCGCGGTTCAATTTGGAATTGAACAGCAGCTATGTGCGCGGTCAAAACCGGGATGATCGCCTGCCCCTGCCGGAAATGCCCCCGCTCAAACTCAATGCCGAAGTGGCCTATCGCTTTCCCTTTTTCGCGCTGGGAGTGACCGCCGAGTTTGCCGCGAAGCAAACGCGCGTGGATACGTACGAAACCCCAACGGATCGCTACATCGTCTTGGGCGCATTCTTACAACGCGACTTCCAAACCGCCCACACCCGGCACAATGCAATGCTCTCGGTCCACAACCTTTTCAACCGCGAATACCGCAACCACCTGTCGCGCATCCGCTCCGTCATGCCAGAACCCGGTCGCAATGTGCGGTTGAATTACAAGGTGTATTTTTTTTAGTGACCAGTGGTCAGTAACCAGTGACCAGTCCCCCATCAGCCGTAGGGACAGGCCCCTGTGCCTGTCCCCGCACTCAGCGGTAGGCCAGCGGAGGCTGACCGCCGATTGCTATTTAGTTGCCAATCTCACTTGGGGCGTTTATATTCGGCGCGTTGTGGCTACAGATTGATTGGGGTTAGGTGGACTGACTACTGACGATAGAAAAGGAAACTTTCACCATGCGCTTTTTTAACACCACCGGCCCTGTAGTGGCTGAAGACCACTACTGTATCCCGCCCTTAGAACGGCTAAATCTCGTCGAGGTGCGTCGACTCATCCGGGACAAACGCTACTTCGTCCTGCACGCGCCTCGGCAAACGGGCAAGACCTCTGCCCTGCTGACCTTGCGCGACCTGCTCAACGCCGAGGACGCATACCGTTGCGTGTACGTCAATATCGAAGGCGGACAAGCCATGCGCGAAGATGTGGAACAGGTCATGCGCGTCGTTCTGGGCGAGTTGGCACTCCGGGCGAGTTTGACGCTGGGCGATGCGTTTCTGGACGAGATTTGGCTCGACATCTTGACCAAGAGCGGGCCGGGTGCTGCGTTGCGCGTGGCCTTGACGCGATGGTCCAATGCGGATCCGAAACCGCTGGTGTTGCTCATCGACGAGATAGACGCGCTAATTGGCGATTCGCTCCTGTCCGTGCTGCGGCAGTTGCGCGCAGGCTACGACCAACGTCCAGAGTATTTTCCGCAAAGCGTGGTCCTGTGCGGGATACGCGATGTGCGCGATTACCGCATCCATTCCGGTTCTGCCAATGCCGTCATTGCAGGTGGGAGCGCGTTTAACATTAAATCGCGCTCGTTGCGATTGGGAGATTTTTCACAAGACGAGGTACAGACACTGCTCGCACAGCATACGGAGGAGACAGGCCAAGTGTTCACGCCCGACGCACTGGAGACGATCTGGCATCAGACACAGGGGCAACCGTGGCTGGTCAACGCCTTAGCGGATCAAACCTGTTTCCGAGATGGTGCAGAGGATCGAAACGATCCCGTCACTGCTACCGCTGTCATCGAGGCGAAAGAGCAACTCATCCTGCGCCGCGAAACGCATCTCGACCAGTTGACCGACAAGCTCAGAGAAGAGCGCGTGCGGCGCGTTGTCGAACCGATCTTGAGCGGCGGCGATGAGGAACGCCACTTCACGGATCGCGATTTGGAGTATGTACAGGATCTCGGGCTCGTGGCGCAAGATCTGCCGTATCACATCGCCAATCCGATCTACGCCGAAGTCGTGCCCCGCGAACTGACGTGGGTTATCCAAGAGGAATTTGGGCAGGAAACGGTCTGGTACATCCAAACCGATAGCAGTTTGGATGTGGTCAGATTGATGGCCGAGTTCCAGACTTTCTTCCGAGAAAATTCCGAGCATTGGATCAAGCGATTCGCGTATCAAGAGGCCGGACCTCAGTTGCTGTTGCAGGCGTTTTTGCAAAGGATCATCAACAGCGGTGGGCATATCGAGCGAGAGTATGGCTTGGGGCGCATGCGTACCAATCTGCTCATCGTCTGGCCCCAGGGCGAGCGGGAGCGCAAATTTGTGATCGAGTGCAAAGTGCTTCGCAGGACCTTGGAACGGACTATCGCCGAGGGTTTGGAACAGACCTTTGAGTACATGGATCGCTGCGATGCAGAAGCAGGTCATCTGGTGATCTTTGATCGCCGCGAGGATCGGCGTTGGCGGGACAAGATATTTCGGGATCGCCGAGTGTCTGACAGTGGCGTAGAAATCGAGGTATGGGGGATGTGAGGAAGGCCGGCGAAATGGGGCATTTTACAGTAAATTGCGTAATGTCAGGTCTTAAGTTGCGCGGTGATATTGGGCGCGACCTGTTGCACACAATTTTGAACCGGGAGTTTTGACGTGCATCATCCTAAAAAAGAAAAACTCGACCTCCGCGAACGCGGCGTGCCCGTTGATGGCAAGCCCCAGACGAGTAATCGGCGGCTCTACATGCAGTTGCAGGTCTTTACGGGCGTCAAGTTTGTTGACGCTGTGTCTCGCGCACTTGACCAAAGCGGTCTCGACGCCGCGCTCTATCTCGCCGCGCACGACCCTTATGGCATTGGCATTGTTTTTCTCGCGGAATCGCCCGATCTGTTTGTGACCGACATTCGCGTCATGCTCAACCGCGCTCCCTTCACATCCTGCACGCGGCGTCCCGAACTCGCCATGTTCGGGCGCACGTACGCCACGGGCTATGAACCCGACCTCGAATACGCGCTCATCACCCGGCCGCGCAACCATGTGCTCAACCCCGAATGGCCCTGGGCGATTTGGTACCCCTTGCGCCGCAACGGGGCTTTCGCCCGCCTCGACCACAAAGAACAGCGCGAAGTCCTTATGGAACACGCCTCTATCGGACGCGCTTATGGCCGCGAGAATCACGCGCACGATATTCGCCTAGCCAGCTATGGTCTCGATGTGAATGACAACGATTTTGTCATCGGCCTCGTCGGCGCGGAACTCCATTCCCTTTCCCGCGTTGTGCAAGACATGCGAAAAACCCAGCAAACCGCGCTGTACGTGGAATCGCTGGGTCCATTTTTTGTGGGAAAAAAAGTGGGAGGATAGATGCGAGGATAGAAACGTGAACCGCTCGCCATCTCTAATTTCCGCCAGTACCCCATCTTCACAACTTCTCCAAAATCACCTTCCGCATGGCATATTCCATCAGGCATGGACAGTATTTGCCCAAATGGGCAAAGATGCGATTGCCAAAGCCCGGCACGAGCAGGCGTTTTCTCTTTTTTACTCCTCGAAAGACGTGATCGGCCAATGTTTCGGGTGGCATGCGTTTTTCTTCGCGTGCGTTGTTCGGGCTGTAACGCCGCGCATGGGCCGTGCGCGTTGCCCCGGGAAAAACCGTCATAACGTGAATATTTTGCGGCGCGAGGGCGACGGATAAACTGCGGGCATAAGACGCCAATCCGCTCTTGGTCGCAGCATAAGTTGCAGCGCCCGGATAGCTCGTGTAGTGGGAAAGAGAAGAAATGAAAACAATGGACGCGCCTTTTGCAAAGCGGTCGGTGTTCAGCAACCCCGCAGTCAGTGCCATAGGCGCGCAAAAATTCACGGCGACCACCTGCGCTTGATCTTCCAAGCTCACATCGGAAAATCGCCCCACGGCATTGATGCCCGCGTTGTGAATCAACACGTCTATGGCTTCTGTCGAGGCCAGTTCGCAACAAATATGCGCTATGCCCGCATCAGAACGCAAATCTGCAACGACAAATCGCGCATCCAATTCCCGCTCGGCAATCGTTGCCCCCGGTTCATCCACATCCACGCCTGTTACGGCATATCCCGCCCTCACAAAGCGATGGGCGAGTGCCTTGCCTATTCCATGCGCCGCGCCTGTAATGACCGCGTGTTTCACATTGTCCCTCGCCGCATCAGGTTATTGATAGCCCCCTCGCAATAACGCCCCAAAAACCGCCCCCATGCGTTTTTCCATCCAATTGTCACCACGGCCCGCCGCCCATCTATGGCCCGTGCGATTTTTTGCGCGACCCGTTCTGCCGGCGGAAACCCCTTTGCCCGCTCGCTGTCCCATCCAATTTTTCGGTGCATGCCCGTTCGCGTCGCGCCCGGATGGATGACTTGTACATGCATATCGCCCTCAACGCGCAAATTGCGCCCCAGCACCCGGAGTGCCTCTTTGCTCGCGGCGTACACGGCGTAATCGGAACGGGGAAAGGCATGCGCGACAGAGCCGATCAGCACATGTTTGCCATTGGCCTTTTTGACGTGTGGCGCGAGCGCGTGCGTCAAGCGCAATGGCGCGATCAAGTTGACAGCCACGATCTCGCGGATGCTTTCCGCGCTCTGATCGGCGATGGCGCCGAAATATCCAATGCCCGCATTTTGAATCGCCAAATCTACGGTTTCAATCCGCTGCGCGTTCAGAAAGGCGCGTACTCGGTCCGCACAATCGCTCCGCGATAAATCCGCTTGGCAATACGTGTCTTTGCGATACAACGCGCCATAGAGCGCGTCCAGTGCCCGCTTGCCCACCAGCACCGTGCGGTCGCCGCGCTTCTGATAGATTTCTGCGAGTGCCCGGCCAATCCCATCTGTCGCGCCGGTGATCAAGACTGTTTTTCTCGGTTTCATATCGGAATCAAAAAAAGAAAGCGCGGGCTTTGCCCTTGACGCCTTTCCCTCTGGCGTGTAATATGCCTTTCCCAACGCAACTCAGGAGTTTTCCATGATTCAGCGTCTCGAAACCCTTTATTATCGGTGTTTGCGCCACGTGGAACAGGACCTCGCGCCGTTTCACATTCTCAGTGGCGCGAATGGCAGCGGGAAAACGACCTTTCTCGACGCGATTGCGTTTTTTGGGGATTTCGTGCGCGATGGCCTTGACGCGGCCATTTACAGCCGGGCCAGCGAGTTGCGCGATCTCACTTGGCACGGGCTTGCGGACCGGTTTGAAATCGCCGCTGAATTGCCCGTGCCCGAACGCGAATCCAATCTTTTGTCCGACCGGAATTTTTCGCGCTGTCGCTACGAAATCGCCATTGGCCTGATTGAAGAGACGGGGGACATCGGGATTCTCTCTGAGCGCGTGCTTTTGCTCACGGATATTCAGCGGGATGCCCGCGCCATTCAAGAATCGCTCTTTCCGGTGGATGATCCCACGCCGCAAACCCTGGCCACGCGCAGGTTGCGCGGCATCAAGACCATTGTCAACAAAGTGCCTGGGGGCAACGACAAGTTTTACGATGAATCCGGCGCGGGATGGGACCCCACATTCAAACTCGGCGCACGGCGTTCGGCACTGGGCAATTTGCCCGAAGATGAAGCGCGTTTTCCCATCGCAACCTGGCTCAAACACACCCTCTCAAATGGGATTCGCACCCTGGCCCTCAACGGCGAACAAATCAGACGCCCCAGCCCGCCTGGGCTATCGCGCGATCTGTTGCCCGATGCCGGCAATCTGCCCTGGGTCGTCGCGGCTTTAGAGAAAAACGCGCCGCGCCTGCATGCGGCGTGGCTTGCGCGCTTGCGCGAGGCCCTGCCGGGGTTATCGGCTGTTCACGCGGTTGTGCGTCTAGAAGATCAACACTGCTATCTCGTGGTCGAGCACCACAACGACCTCGAAACCCCGTCGTGGATGTTGTCAGATGGCACGCTGCGCCTGCTGGCTTTGACCCTGCTGGCCCATGTGCCGGATTACGATGGGATATGCCTGATTGAAGAGCTCGAAAACGGCCTTCACGCTTCAGCCGTAGAAGCGGTCTTCAACGCACTGAGCACGGTGCCAAACGCCCAAATTTTGGCAACCACGCATTCGCCCCTCGTTCTCGACTGCGCCGATCCCGAGCAAGTACTTTGTTTTGTCACCACGGAAACAGGCGCGACACAAGTGGAGCGGTCAGCAATCAGCAGTCAGCAAAACAAGCTGAAAGCGAAACGCTGATGGCTGATGGCGTGCAAAAAATACCGGGACGCAACATCCATCCCGGTATTTGTCTATCTGCCGAAAACACGCGGCTTATGCGACAGGAAATTGGATTTCCGTCACGTAATCCTTCGGGTTGCCATCGGGTTTGAATTGCAAATACACTTCCCGGCTCGGCCCGGTGATCCGATAGCCATTGGCCTCAATCCATCGCAAGGCCGCTTCGTACGCACGGGGCATGAGATCGAAACTTCCGCGATGCACCAAGCACGCCATTTGATCGCCCGACAACGTGCGGATTTTGACGCGGTCATTTTCGGGCACGGGCTTCTTAATCGGCACGGTCGCCTCGGCGTCGAGATTGTCGTGCCACACCGTCATGCCCATCCCTGCGAACTGCCCCTTGTGTTCCACGACGTAGTTGACGACCTCATTGTACAGGCGATCCATCACCGGGCCAATGGTTTCATAGTCCGGGATGGCCTCGCGCTTGGAAGCGACCAAAACGGGTTCAACAGTCTTGATGACGACTTCGTAATGCGGCATGTTATCCTCCATTTCGATGAGGTTCAGGCGGGCTTCCACGCGGGCGATGCGCTCCCGGATGTCCCGGGCCAAGTCTTCGAGCTCGACCTGTTTCAGCAAAAGCATCCCGCGCAGTTGATCCGCCGAAAGCGTTTCCTCCAGCAGCAGGGCAACTTGGTTCAGCGACAAGCCCAGGTCCTTGAGGGCCAAAAGGCGATTGAGTCGCGGGAGTTGCTCGAAAGAGTAGAAGCGGTAGCCGGTATGCGAATCGACGCGGTCCGGTTTGAACAAACCAATGCCGTCGTAGTAGCGCAACGTCTTCACCGGCACGCCGACAAGCCTGGAAAATTCTCCAATTTTGAGCATGGAACGCGCCAACGAATAAGGTGTTTGAAGGCCTTCAAAGGACAATATACACGTTCCAGCAACTGGAGAGTCAAGGGGAAAACAAAAAAATTTAGAAAATGAATTCCATCCCACCGGTCCACCAAGCAGTCAGTCCCTGCCTTATCTCCCCAAAATCACTGCGCGCTTCGATTCAACACTATGATCTCCGAACTCCTCAACCGCCGGTTCCTCGCCCTGCTCGTTGTTTCCTTTTTTAGCAGCTTTGTCTCTGCCCCGGTCGGCACTCTGTTGCCCATCTACGTGGAAGCGGATTTGCGCGGCACGCCCTTTTTTTCTGCGGGATTGCGTTCGGCATTTCTCATTTTGGGCGGTGTCTTTGCCGTGCCTGCGGGGCGCCTGTCCGATGTTTGGGGCGTCAAACCCGTTTACGTGCTCGGCACTTTGGGGCCTGTGCTCGCCGGAGCGATTTTCCTAAGCGGCGATCCCCTCTTGCTGACGGCCCTGTGTACGGGCATTGGCATTTCGTTTGGATTTAACAGCGCGGGGGGGCAAAGCTATTTGATCAGCGCGGCCCCTGCGTCTGTGATCGGCATGGCATCGGCCGGTTATTTTTTGGGCAACACCCTCGGCTCTGCTTCGGGCAACTTGCTCTCTGGCCCCATCGCCGATGCGTTTGGGTTCCAAACCCTCGGCTTTTGTATCGCGCTTGCGGGAATGGGGCTCGTCCTGATGAGCATGTTGATCCTCCCCGCGATTCCCTCCCCGCAATCGGTTGACAGGGGGCGCGACCTGTCCGCGCTGATGTCCCTGTTTCGCCGGTTTGACCTGTGCCTCCTGTTGGGCATTCGCTACTTGCCGACCAGTTATTGGGGGGCCGTCACCCTGCTGTTGCCCCTGCTCATTTTTCGCATCACGGGCAACAGCACCGCCGCCACGAATTATACCGCGATCAGCCTGACCATTGCCGCGTGCTTTCAAGTGCTCACGGGGCGGCTTTGCGACCGCATTGGACGCTGGCGTCCCATCCTCGTCTCCGCATCTCTCGTCGCCATCAGCGCGCTCGGCCTCGCCTTTGGCGCACACACTTTGGCCGGCATTTACGTCTTTGGCATTCTCGCAACCGCCTCGGCATGGTCGCTTTCGACCACGATGCCGGGCCTCATCCAACTCATCGCGCGCGAAAATGAAAAAGGCCGCGTCGTTGGCGCGGCCCACTTGGCTTGGAGTTTGGGAATGCTTTCCGGCAACTTGGGCGGCGGAAAACTCATTGACTGGGGCATTGCATGGCCCTTTGGCATCTCGGTCTTGTTTTGCTTGGGCGCGCTCGCCTGCGGCGTGGGCCTCTATCGCTTGCATGGACAAAAAGCAACCACATAAAAAAAAGAGCCATCTGCCCCGCCGATCCCCCGCTGACCGCTATGCGTATTGCACTTTTGGTGTATCCACTATATCTTGTATCTTGCCTTTTCGGGCGGGCACGGGGGCACCGCCCCTACGTTTCTATCCTCGCATCTTTCTCGCTGATGACGCACCTTTAAGCAGGGTGAGGAACGCCCATGAATAATCGCGCACTCAAAATCCTGGTCTTTGGGGCGCATCCCGACGATTGCGACATCAAAGCCGGTGGCATAGCCATTAAATACGCGCACCTCGGGCACGAGGTCAATTTTGTCTCTGTCACCAATGGCGATGCAGGCCATCACGAAATCGGCGGCGTTGAACTCGCCCGCAGGCGCCGCGCCGAAGTTCAGGCCGCAGGCGCGGTTGCAGGCATTGAATACCACGTTCTCGACAACCGCGATGGCGAACTCGAACCCACGCTTGAAAATCGAAAAAAAATCATTCGCATCATCCGCAGCTATACGCCAGACCTGATTCTGACCCATCGCCCCAACGATTACCACCCGGACCACCGCTATACCTCGATCCTCATTCAAGACTCGGCGTATATGGTGACCGTGCCCAATATTTGCACAGACACGCCCGCCATGTCGCACAATCCCGTCATTGCGTACCTGAGCGACAATTTTCAAAAGCCGCATCCCTTTTCGCCCGATGTCGCCATTGCCATTGACGATGTCGTCGAGAAGAAACTCGACATGATTCACTGCCACACGTCGCAAATGTACGAATGGTTGCCCTTCAACGCGGGCCGCCTCGACCAAGTGCCCAAATCCCCTCGGGAACGGCGCGAATGGGTGGCCTATCGCCTCGATGCCTTTCGCGCCATAGCTGATCGACACCGCGATCTCTTGATCAAATACTACGGCGCAGAACGCGGGTCAAAAGTGCAATATGCCGAAGCCTTTGAAGCCTGCGAATACGGTAGCGCGCTCACAGAGGACAACATCCCGGTGCTTTTCCCGTTTTTTGATTAACTCCTCGGATACAACACATCCACCATCGTCTCCACATCGTCCCAAGCGCAATTGAATCGCTCTTCAAACCCGCGGTGGATATTGCGCTCCACTTCTGTCTCGTCGGGCAGGGGAAACACAATGGTCTCGCGGTTGGCCTCGATAGACGCATTCACCGCGAGATTCATTTCTTGATCCAACCGACCGAGCGCGGCGCCGTAATCTGGCTCGCGGTTTTCGCGCACGGCATTGGCGATGCTCAACAACTCATCGGCTATTGCCACGCGCCCTTCGCTCAGGGCGTACTTGGCAAACGGATTCTCCCACGCTATCGCGCCGGTGGGCAATTCATAGCGAATCTCGCGCAATACCTCTGTTCCGTTCACCGTTTCCGTTGCGCGCACGGGTTCATAAGCCACTGCTCGCGCGCCCGTTTTCAAATCCTCTTTGGGCACGACATACACCTTGCCATCCACAATGCTGCCCGCTGTGCCGTCGATCTCATCCATCCCCGCCTGTTTGCGCCCGAGTGAACGCGCGTGAATCACATTGGAATACACCATCAGCGCGGCCACATCGTTGTCAAATTCCAAAAAACTCAAACTCCAGTTTTCGCGCTCGTGATGCCGTTTCATCAGATCGATATGCGGAATCACGGGCGTTGCATGGCTCAAGCCAATCACCTGTTTGGGATTGCCGCCTGCCAACACGCGCAACAAACTCATGCCGTGATACCCGCCCTCGTGGCAGATGCGATAGATCCGGCTGATCTCGCCGATGACATTCGAGGTGAGCACCTGCTTTTTCAATCGCTCAATTGGCGCGCGATAATAATTCTCGGCAACCTCCAAATAAACGCCCGCATCTCGCGCGGCCCGCATCATCAAGTCCGCTGCGGGGCGGGTCATGGCAATGGGAGTCTCCACAATTTGATGCACGCCCGCTTGCGACAAAAAGCAGGAAACCGCGTGATGAGCACCGCCGGGCACCACCACATCGGCAATGTCGATATCTTCCCGGTCAACCAAATCGCGCACGCTCGTATAGGCTTTGACCCCGTGTTCGGCGGCCAAACTTTGAGTCGTGTCTTCATCCATATCGCAAATCGCAACAAAGTCAAACACATCTGCCAGTGCCACAATCGCGGGCAAATGCGCGCCCGCGCCTCGGCGTCCGGCGCCCACGAGTGCAATTTTGAGACGGTCCATAACTTCCTCCAATGAAAACAATCTGCTTGCGAAATTTTTGTAGCGGCCTATCTTTGCAAAAATTCGCGCCATAATCAACCCAAAACAGGAGCGGGCCATGTCAGAAAACAAAACCATTGGCGGCGGCGGTTTTCACCACGTTGCCATTCGCGCACACGACTTTGATGCGTCTGTCGCGTTTTACACCAAAGCCTTGGGGTTCGAGAAAAAAATTGCATGGGGCGAGGGCAAAAGGCGTGCGATTATGCTCGACACGGGCGATGGGAATTACCTCGAAATTTTCGCCAATGGCACAGGCGAACCCAAACCAGAGGGATCGATCATTCACTTTGCCCTGCGTACCAGCGATTGCGACGCGGCCATTGAACGCGCCAGAGCCGCCGGGGCAGAAGTCACCATCGAACCCAAAAGCGTCAACATTCCCAGTGAACCCCACGAAACCCCTGTTCGCATCGCCTTTTGCAAAGGGCCAGACGGAGAGGTCATTGAATTTTTTCAAAACGAACTGACGTGAAAAGCAGGTAGGGGCGATGCCCTCGTGCTCGCCCGCAGTGTGTAGGGCCGATGCCCCTGTGCTCGCCCGCAGCATCCGCTGACCGCTAATCGCTTAAACATCTCACATCAGTTACATTCTGCCGGGAACGAGGAGAAAGTATGAAAAAAATTGTATTTTTGTGTCTGGCGTTTGTCATTGTCGGATGTGGCGATGACAACCCCGCCAATTCGGGCCAACCCGTCGTCGACCGGTCCTTTGACCTGCCGGGTGGGTCCTATGTCCAGTTTCGCTTTATCGTAGATGCAGACATCCAGCAAAACGTCGTTCTACAAGGCGAGTTCAGCGTCGAGAATGGCAATGTGCAGATGGCAGTGATGATCGAATCCGAGTTTCGGACATGGCAAGAAAACGGAACGCCCGACGTGCTTTATAGCCCGGGTGACACCTCTGGCGCGACCTTTCGCCTATCCATAGACGATAGTGCTACTTACTATGTCGTTTTTAGCAACAGGGGGACGAATGCCGTCAAGATCAAAGCCGATATTTCCCTGTTCAGCACCAACGAACAGAGCGAGATTTAGGAGAGGGAAAAGCAACCCCATAAGAACGCAGTTTCCCCGCTCTCATCCTCGCCCAAGTGGTTAGTCCGCCCGTGTGTGGTAGGGGCGATGCCCCCGTGCTCGTCCGAAAATGCAAGATACTTCAATATCCCCAAATCCGCTTCCTCGGTCGCTCCATCTCGATCAGCCGCTTGATCAACAGGTGCCGGTGTTCCGTCAGCGCGTCTGCATAAGTTGGATCGCTCGCCACATCGCGGTACTCGCCCCATGCGGCATTGAGGTCATAGAGAAACTCTCGCCCATCGGCATGCGCGACATAGCGGTAATCCCTCGACCGAATCATTTTCCACCCGGTCGCCTCCATCAACGCCACCTCTTTATCGGGATCATCGCCCCCGTTCAAAACGGGCCACAGGGATTGGCCCTGCAAATGGGGTGGCGCGGGTATCCCACATGTGTCGAGCAACGTGGGCAACACATCCACGCCTTCGACGAGGCCCGAAACCCGCCGCCCACCCGTTGTGCCGGGAACGCGCATCAACAGCGGCACGCGACTTATGCAATCGTGCCCCGGATAGCCCTTGCCATAGCGCGAATGTTCGCCGAGCCATTCGCCGTGATCAGACGTAAAAACCACAAGGGTTTCATCTGCAATGCCCCATTCGTCCAGCGCGTCCAACATTCGCCCGACGTGGTGATCCACCTCGCTGACCATGCCGTAATATCCCTGCCGCGCCAGGCGGAGTTCTCGGTCGCCAAAGTGATCTGCCCCGCGCTTTTCATCCACTTCGGGCGGAAAGGATGGTAGCGCGAGTTCATCGGGATCGTACATGTCCAAAAAACGCTGCGGCGCGACCCAGGGCGAATGCGGCGAGTAAATCCCCGCAATGCACAAAAACGGACGCCCCTCGCATGTGCGTTCCGCCATGTATTGAATCGACCTGCTCGCCACCCACGCCGTATGCGTATCATCATCTCGCCCGCGAAACGCAAGCGGATGTTTGGGAAAGCGTTCATCCGGATGGGCGATGCCGTCTTTGATCCCCATCACGCGATGCCACTGCTCGGCCAATGGCGGCAATCCCAAACTGATGTGATCGAGTTGATCCGGTGCTTCCCGCCGCACCCATGCGCGATACGCATCTTCGTAACACCCGGGTTCGTCGCTGATCTCGAGCTGGTCAAACCCATAGCAGGGATGCACGTCGTTGTGATCGCGATTGGCGTGGGGCAAAAAGTGCAACTTGCCGATGTTTGCCGAATGATAGCCCGAATTGTGCAGCAACCGGGGCAGGGTCACAAAATCTTCGGGCACGGGCACGCCCATGTGCGTAATGCCGAGGGTTGAGGGATATTGCCCGGTCAAAAAACTCACCCGACTGGGCATACACACCGGGTTCTGCACGAAAAAGTGATCGAAGTTTATGCCCTCGCGTGCCAAGCGATCCAGATTCGGCGTCTGAATATCGGCATTCCCATTCACACCCATCGCATCCCACCGCTGCTGATCCGTGTAAATCAACAATATATTTGGTCGTTTCATGCAAGCCCTCTCTTTCGCTACCCTTTTACGGCCAGCCACAAAAGGCGCGTGACCTTCTGTCGCAACACACCGCTTCAATGTACCCTTTTGTGCTTTCTGCGTCTTTTGTGGCAACGCGAAAAATCTCCGAATCGCTATCTTTGACAAATGATGATAACCCCATTTGCCGCCAAAATCCACAGCCTTTTCCCTTGACAGCCCACCCCGTTTCGCCTTTTTTCGCTATGTGTTGGCTTTCGGTATCAAACGAGGATCGCATAATGAGGCTGATCGCAAAAACAATACTCCTCGCGCTCATCCCGGCGGTTTCCATTTGGGCATCCGATACCATCAATTTGGTGGTGTTGCATATCAATGATACACACGGGAAATTGTCTCCCTACGATTTGGAAGGCCGAAGCGTTGGGGGCATGGGGCGTCTGGCAACGCTGGTCAAACAGATTCGCGCAGCAAATCCCGGGCGCGTTCTGCTTTTGCACGCGGGCGATATTTTTTCGCGCGGCGAGCCTGTGGTGATTTACACGGGCGGCCATGTGAATCTGCTCGCGTTTGAAAAAATGGGCTTTGACGCCATCACACCCGGCAATGGCGAGTTTTATTTTGGCATTGAAAATTTGGAGCGACAAACATCGCGCGTCGCCACGCCCTTTATCCACGCAAATGTGACCTATCAGTATCACAAAGGCGCCATTTTTCCGCCTTATGTGATCAAAGAAATCCAAGGTGTAAAAGTGGGCATTTTGGGGCTTGGCCTCATTCGCCCATGGCACCAGTCGTCTTTGCCCCTCACGCTGAATGACGCGGTGGAAACGGCAAAGCAATACGCGCCAGCCTTGCGCCCAAAGGTCAATTTTTTGATCGCTTTGACGCATATTGGCGCGAAAAATGACAGCTTGTTGGCCGCGGCGGTTCCCGAACTGGATTTGATTGTCGGCGGCGATTCTCACACGCGCTTGGACACCCCCTCGCGCATTGCGCGAGCGAACGGGGCCGGGCGCGTGTCCATTGTGCAAGCGCGGCATTATTACCAGTTTTTGGGGCGCGTGGATGTGCAATTAAAAAAGGCGAATCAGGGCTATCGGGTCGCGCGGTTGGATGGCAAATTGTTGCCGATTGATGAGAAAATCGCGCCCGATGCCGAGATCGAAGCACTCATCGCTGAACAGGCCGTGCCCTTGGATGAAGTGATTTGCCAAACAGAACGCGACTTGCCCAATGCGCGAGACCAGAAGTCTGCATTGGGCGATTTGGTCGCCCGCGCCGTATTGCATCAAACGCGGGCCGATGTTGCGATTCTCGAACGCAATGGCGATACGCAAGGTTTTGCCGCGGGCGATATTGCCCTGAAAGACATTTATCGCCTCCGGCAATACAGACCGCCCCTCATGCTCACGCGCCTTTCACGAGACCAGATCCGAGCGGTTCTCTCGGCGCGAATGTACCTGACAGCGGGCTGTTCATTTGACCGCATGGAAAACGCCATCGCAAATCTGGCCATACGCGCAAAATCAGATTCGGTAGGCACCTATCTCGTCGCCATGGAAAAGCAAATCGCATTTCGACATTTTCTCCGCAACGCAGCTTCCGATACTGTTGCATTCGATTTTACAGGCCAGCGCGTAGATACGGCATTGGAGCGATATTTGCGCGATGTAAAGGTGATTCGCAGAGCAGAAGACAAAAAGCGCGGACCGGGGTAAAACTGCGCTAGCAGTTCATAGACGTACAGGCGCAACCCACAGCGAGTCATCTCTCCCACCCATTTCACCTTTTTTTTTGTGTTCAGCGGTCAGCAAAACAAGCGATTCGTGACCAGGCCCCGATCATCCGTAGGGACAGGCCCCCGGGCCTGTCCTCGCCCAAGCGGTTAGCGGTAAGCCCATGCATCGCTTTGGGCGGATGACTGATCGCCGATTTTTACAGGAGATTTCAATGTCTTACAAAACACCGATTACAGACGCTCAGATCGAAGCCAATTTTAAGCACGCCACCGAACAATACGCCGCCTTTGGCGTCGACATTGAACAGGCCGTTGACCGCGCACTCGAAGTCCCGATCTCACTCCACTGCTGGCAGGCCGATGATGTAGCTGGGTTTGAAGTCAAAGACGAAGCCGTCGAAGGCGGCGGCATTATGGCCACGGGCAATTACCCCGGCCGCGCGCGCAATGGCGATGAGTTGCGCCGCGACCTCAAAACCGCGATTGACCTGTTGCCCGGCCCGCACCGCGCAAACATCCACGCCTCGTATTGCGATACCGGCGGCGAAATCATTGACCGAGACGCCCTTGAACCCAAGCACTTTGCCGCTTGGATCGATTGGGCAAAAACGCACGACATCGGCATTGACTTTAACCCCACCTATTTTGCACACCCCAAAGCCAACGACGGCTTCACCTTAAGCCATCAGGACAAGGGCATCCGCGACTTCTGGATTCAGCACGGCATTGCGAGCCGCCGCATCTCTGAAGCCATTGGCAAAGCCTTGGGCGACGAGGTGGTCAACAACCACTGGATCCCCGACGGCGCGAAAGACCATCCCGCGGATCGGTGGACCCCGCGCGAGCGTCTCGTCGAAGCCTTAGACGCGATTTTCGACGACCGCTTGGGCATTGGCCCCCAATGCGTTGACGCGGTTGAAGGCAAACTCTTTGGCTTGGGCATGGAAGATTACACTGTGGGATCCAATGACTTTTACGCCAACTACGCCCTCAGCCAGGGCAAACTCCTCTGCCTCGACATGGGCCATTTTCACCCCACCGAATCCATCGCCGACAAGCTCTCCGCCCATTTTGCATTCCACGAAAAATTGCTCATCCACACCAGTCGCCCCATTCGCTGGGATTCGGATCATGTGGTGCTTTTCAGCGATGATGTCCGCAACGTCTTTCTGGAACTTGCCCGGCACAACGCCATTGACCGCATGTATCTCGCGCTCGATTTTTTCGACGCCAGCATCAACCGCATCGCCGCGTACGTCATTGGCACGCGCGCCACCCGCAAAGCCCTCCTCTATGGCCTCGTCGATCCCACGGACCGCCTGCGCCAACTCGAAGCCGAGGGCAAAAACGCGCAAAAACTCGCGCTCATGGAAGACATGAAAACCATGCCCTTTTCCGCGGTATGGGATATGTGCTGCCTCAAAGCCAATGTGCCCCTCGGCGCGGCTTGGCTCGACGACATAGAAGCCTACGAGCGCGATGTGTTGGCGCGAAGAGATTGAGAGGTCAGTGGCCGCGCTCCTGCGCTCGCCTTTTATCTGCGGTCGCTTCTTCCATCTTGTATCTTGCCTTTTCGGGCGAGCACGAGGGCATCGCCCCTACGTTTCTATCCTCCCATCTTACCTCTCACCTTTTATGTTCGTCGATCTTACCAAAATTTACGCCCGTTCTGGCAGTGGCGGGAAGGGTTGCAAGAGCTTTCGCCGCGAAAAGTACGTGCCGCGCGGAGGGCCAGATGGCGGCGATGGCGGCGATGGCGGCGATGTCGTTTTCATCGCTGATTCACGTCTTGCCACACTGCTCGATTATCGGTATCAACAACACCTGCGCGCAGGGCATGGCGCGAGCGGGTCGGGCAAAAAGAGGGCGGGAAGACGGGGCGATGACGCTGAGATTCCCGTGCCCGTTGGCACACTTGTCAAAGATGCAGAAACAGGCGAACTCCTCGCTGATTTGACCGAACCCGGCCAGCGCGTTGTTTTGATCATGGGCGGACGTGGGGGCCGCGGCAATGCGCGTTTTGCCACCCCGACAAACAGAACGCCAGAGCATGCACAACCCGGACAAGCAGGCAGCGAACGCCACTTGGAACTCGAACTCAAACTCATCGCGGATGTCGGTTTGGTCGGCCATCCAAATGCGGGCAAATCAACGCTCCTGTCCAGAATTTCTGCGGCGCAACCCAAAATCGCCGACTATCCCTTCACCACATTGCAACCCAACTTGGGCATTGTCAAATGCGGCGATTACGACAGCTTTGTGATGGCAGACATTCCCGGCCTGATTGAAGGCGCGCACGAGGGCAAAGGGCTTGGATTTCAGTTTTTGCGTCATATTGAACGCACGCGCGTGCTCCTGTTTATGGTCGATGTCACAAGCCCCAATCCCGAACGCGATCTGGCAGTTCTAAAAGAAGAACTCAACCAATTCAGCCCCAAATTGCGCGAAAAACCCGCGATGCTCATTGCCACCAAACTCGACTTGTTACCGCCCGAACAACGCGGCGCCTCGTTTTTCGAGGGCCAAACAGATTTGGGCATCTCCTCCGTCACGGGACAAGGGCTGGACGCGCTCATTCAAAAGCTGCGGCACTATGTTCGAAACGCAACCGCGATTCGTTAATTCGCTATTTTGACACAAAAAATGGGGCGAGAGTGATGAATGACTCTCGCCCCATTGCTTATGGTGGGACATACAGGATTCGAACCTGTGACCTCTGGTTCCGGAGACCAGTGCTCTATCCAACTGAGCTAATGCCCCAGAGCAACAACAGCCAACTGGGAAATGGGGCCCCTGCCTTCAAGTTTTACCGGAGAGTATCGCAGCCTTTGGGGCTGACAAGGCCGGCAAGGTACAAGGTCAGGGGCCCTCAAGTCCAATGGCGTGCCGTGCGCTAATTGCCAATCGCTGACAGCCGATACCCCTTAAACCTTCTTTTTGTGTCGGTCTCGTCGGCGTCTTTTTTTGCGCTTATGCGTTGCGATTTTTGCGCGTTTGCGTTTTTTTCCGCTGGGCAAGAGCCACCTCCTGTGGGTGCATTAGCTAGATGGAAGAACAGAAGCCTCCGCAACTGAATGACGCAGTTCGCGTGAGGGCTTGAACACGGGCACTGGACGTGCGGGAATTTTTACGACTTTGCCTGTTTTGGGGTTGCGCCCTGTGCGCGGTGCGCGGCGAACGACCTTGAACGTGCCAAACCCGCGAATTTCAATGTGTTCGCCCTGCTGCATCGCCTCACTGAGCGACGCGAGCATGCCCTCTACGACTAAAGAAGTATCTGTTTTGGTCAAACCCGTTGCTTCGGCAATCTGATTGACAATATCCGCTTTGGTCACCGCATCCCCTTTCTCAGCGTTACAGACATAGTTTTTTGAGCGCGTGAATGATAAAAAAACAGGGTACCCTTGTCAACCTACAAATTTATACCAAATTGAATAGCTGTTGTCCTAACGTGATGCGATATGTTGCCAGCAAGCGATCCCCTTGACGTTCCGCAGTCATTCAGAGAAGCCATTGCAAAAATGCCATCCCAAAAGACCATCAGATAAAGCCATCACGCACAGCGCGCAAGGCCGTCTCGCAACCAACATCCATCTTGCAACCCACCTTGCAGGCCAGCGCATGTCGTGCTACTACAAAAGCGCTTTGCGCTGTGCAGAGCACCCCTCGGCGTTTGAGAGCGGCATTTTTGAACTGCTGGGGCAGTTGTACCCCGCTCGCCTACTTTTTTTGCTGTTGAAAAAAAGTAGGTCGCCAAAGGCATCAAAGGCAACCAACGTGGAGGCAGAACCAAACGCTTTACGTAAGTCTGTCCCCAATTCCTCATTCCTCCCTGATGGGATGCGGAATACGGAAAAATAAAAATCAAATTGGTATTATTACCGGAATTTTCAAGTAGGCCGCCTGTGGCATTTGGTCGGTCTATCCGAAAATCAACCGCGTGTCACTGTATTGTGGCATTCGGTTTTTTTGTTTTTTTATTTTCGGCAGGTTATATATTGTCTCTCGTCAAGACCTCCATCTGCTCGTGAGATTTCCCCCTGTATTCCCAACGCAAAGGAGATAGTTATGCGTAAACGGATTGTGGCAATAGGCTTGTTGATGACCGCACTGACCGTGCTGGTCTTTGTGGGCGATCAGGCCGCTGCTGAACCCGATGTCAATGCGGGCGCGACCCCTGGGGAATCTGCCCCGAGTTCTGACCTGCGTGCGAAAATCGCCGAGGACGAGGCAGAAGCAGAGCGTTCGGATGACGCGATACAGCGCGCCAAAGTTGCCGCAGGCGCCAATGCCAATGCGACGCTGTCGCTGGATTTGATTCCCAATGGCGGGTCGGGCAATCGGCGAAATGATGGCGTGACCTCGGGCACCGTGTCTGGACGGGGCACGACCATTGCCATTGAAGTTTTCGCAACCGGCGTGACCACCTCTTTGGTCGGCATGCAAATCCGCTTTGACTTTGATGCGTCTGTGCTGACCTTTGTCAAAGCCGAAAACAGCGCGTTTGTCTTTAACCTGCCACAACCGACGGGCACAGACTTCGCGGGGACTTCGCCGGTCAACTTGGGTTCGTCGGGTTTTCTAACACGGGCAGAGTTCACCACAGCGACCAATGTCACGGGCAGGGAATTTTCCATTGGCATTGCGTCGGTGACGCTTTCTGAAAGCACGACCTCGAGAGATGTGCTCACCACGACAAACCGAATCGAGTTTAATGCGACGACTGCCCGGACGCCGGATTTTGATGGCGATGGCACAGTTGGCTTTTCCGACTTTTTGGCGTTTGCAGGGCAGTATGGGTCAAGCCGCGGGGATAGCAGATACCAAGCTAGGTATGATTTGAATGGCGATGGCGCGATAGACTTTTCTGATTTTCTCAGTTTTGCCGGCAGTTATGGTGGCCCAGTATCGCCTCCTGGCGGGGGCAGTAGTCGTTCCGACCTGATCGTTGAATCGCCTTCGGTCAGCGACAATACGCTGACGACCGGGCAATCCTTCACCCTGCGTGCGACGGTTCGCAACTCGGGCACGGGTTCGGTTGCCGCGACGACCTTGCGCTATTACCGTTCGTCCAATTCGTCGATCTCGACAAGCGATACAGAAGTCGGCACGGATTCGGTCAGCGGGCTTTCGGCTTCGGCGACCAGTTCTGAGTCAATCAGCCTGAGAGCGCCTTCGAGTGCGGGGACGTATTACTACGGCGCGTGCGTGGCAAGCGTCAGCGGCGAGAGCAATTCCAATAACAACTGCTCAACCGGCGTGCGCGTCACGGTGAGCAGTGGTAGCGGTGGTGGCAGAGATGATCACAGCAATACCCGATCTGGTGCGACCAGTCTTTCTTTGGGTAGCTCACGCTCAGGACAGATAGAAACCGGTGGCGATGTTGATTACTTTAGGGTGCAAGTCAGCACTTCTGGTACCTTGACGGTTTACACCACAGGCAACATCGATACTTATGGTACGCTACAAAACAGTTCCGGTTCCGCTTTGGAAAATGATGACGATGATGGGGATGGCAGGAATTTCAGCATCGCACGCGCCGTGAGTGCGGGCACATATTATGTTGAAGTCAAAGGGCTTCATTCAGGAGTAACTGGAAGCTATACCCTTCATGCGCGTTTTGTGAGAGATGATCACAGCAATACCCGATCTGGCGCGACCAGTCTTTCTTTGGGTGGCTCACGCTCAGGGCAGATAGAAACCGGTGGCGATGTTGATTACTTCAGGGTGCAAGTCAGCACTTCTGGTACCTTGACGGTTTACACCACAGGCAACATCGATACTTATGGTACGCTACAAAACAGTTCCGGTTCCGCTTTGGAAAATGATGACGATGATGGGGATGGCAGGAATTTCAGCATCGCACGCGCCGTGAGTGCGGGCACGTATTATGTTGAAGTCAAAGGGCTTCATTCAAGAGTAACTGGAAGCTATACCCTTCATGCGCGTTTTGGTCGTCCCGACCTGATTGTTCAATCGCCTTCGGTCAGCGACAACACGCTGACAACCGGGCAATCCTTTACCCTGCGTGCCACGGTTCGCAACTCGGGTACGGGACGGTCAGCCTCGACGACCCTGCGCTATTACCGCTCGTCCAATTCCACGATCTCCACGAGCGATACGCAAGTCGGCACGGATTCGGTCAGCGGGCTTTCGGCTTCTGGCACCAGTTCTGAGTCGATCAGCCTGACTGCCCCATCGAGTTCTGGCACGTATTACTACGGCGCGTGCGTGGCAAGCGTCAGCGGGGAGAGCAATACAAACAACAACTGCTCGGATGGCGTGAGCGTCACGGTGAGCAGTGGTAGCGGTGGTGGCAGTGGGGTGGGTGATGCGATTACGGGATCAATTACGAACTGTTCAGGCTCAAGAGATAGTCAGGGGGGGGCTGTGTCTGTCAGAATAGACGTCACTCTTCGAGCACATAGGGAAGTGCGAAGTTTAATAATCACCGGCTATGCGAACAACAGTTTTGTGGATTCTGAACAAATATCTAGCATGTCGGCGGGGCAATCCCGCAACATCATACTATCAGGTGTCATCAGCACAAGCGCCAACACACTTTCATGTAATGTCGAATGGCAGGGAAGGGTTCTAGGTAGCAATCTTCGAGGCACCATAAAAGAAAAATAACCATAGCTTTTTGCTTGCAAAATGAAAAAGCCCTCGCATACGGACCCTGAAAGGATTTAATCAGGAGCCAGTTGCGGGGGCTTTTTGTGATCGGGCGGGCGCGTATGATAATCGGGCGATAGACGCGCTGAATGGCTGTTGTCAATTCCGACAGATGGCAAGCCGTGATGTTCTTCTGAAGACCTATTGCGTTGTTTTGACTCGCCCATGTGATGTAGAAAGGTGCTCAATGCAATCCGCGATTACAAATATCCCAAAGCCCTGAGTCGATCTTCAATGGCTTTTTGTTCGTCTGCTGTATAAACCTCGCCGCCCGTGTGTGAGGGGCGTGCGGCAGACGCAGGCATTGAGGATGTACTGACGATTGCCTGTCCTTGCATGTCAGTGGGAATGGGCATGCCCATCAGGCCGAGGATGGTCGGCGCGACGTCGCGGATGTCCAAATGGGAGCGTTCCCCTGTGTGCGTGCCGTCGTTGAGGATGAAGACGCCGTGTTGGCTGTGGTTGGCATCGTCGGGGCCCGTGTCGTTTTCGAAGGTGTGGATTGCCCGGTGCCCCACTGTGCCGACAGATCGCCAGAGCAGGTCCCCGAAATAGACGATCAAATCCGGGGGAATATTGGTGATCGCACGATAGATCTCTTTGGGTTTGAAAACCCGCGTCGGCAAGGGATGCCCGCGGTCGTCGGGAATGGCCGCGATCTTTTCCGAGAGTTCATCACACAGGGCGTCGCAGCGTTCGGGCGGGACGATGCCGGTTGGCTCGCGCCCGGCAATGTTCAAGAAAATGCGTGCGTAATACCCACCCGCGCCCCAAGCTGTGGTTTTTGTCCAGTCGATTTCGAGCGCCTCAAATGCCGCGGGCGTTTGGGGATATTTTTTGGGCACCAAATAGCCTTCGCGGATCAGCCATTCGTTGATGCAGATGCCGCCGTCAATGCGCTTGGCGCCGTGGTCCGACACGAGGAGAATCGCCGCGTCTTCACCTGCGAGATCGATCAGCGATGCGATTTCGCGGTCGAGATAGCGGTAGTAATCGCGGATGGCGTTTTGAAATTCGGAATGGAACTCGCGTTTGCGGTGGGTTGGATCGAGAAACCGCCAAAACCCGTGGTGGATGCGGTCCGTGCCCATTTCGACGTGCATGCAAAAATCCCAATCGCGGGTTTGCACGAGATGCCGCGTCACGCGAAATCGCTTTTCGGTCATGGCGTAAATATCGCGCAACAACCGCGCTTTGTCATCGGTGCGAAAGTCGCGCACGTCAATGACATAGCCATCGGCCACGCGCTCAATTTCGGCTTTCAGGCTCTGGGGATAGGTATAGACACTGTCGTTGCTCGGCGTGAGAAACGAGGCGATCAAACAGCCGTTGACCGCGCGGGGCGGGTACGTTTGGGGCACGCCGACGAGAATGACTTTTTTCCCCGCAGCCGAGAGAATGTCCCACACCGTGTCGTCATTTACCAGCGTTGCATTGGCGATAGACAGGCGGGTATAGGAATAATCCGCGCGGTTGCGAAGCCCGTAAAACCCCAAAGTGCCGGGGTCCTTGCCCGTCATCATGCTCATCCACGCGGGCACGGTGATCGGTGGTATCGTACTGTTGAGCGGGCCATAAACCCCGGTCTGCATCAGATGGCGGATGGTGGGCAGGTCATCCCGAAAACGATGAAAGATCAACTCGGGCGGCGCGCAATCCAGCCCTATGACGAGTACTTTGCGAAGTTCATCCGTATTCATCGGTGGTTGCCTCTTGTATCTTTGGGCGAGCACGGGGGCATCGCCCCTACGTCTTACCTCACCGATACACAATCAGCTTGTCCCTGACTCGCGCCTGCGATTCGCCATTGTCTGCGGTTACGGTGTACAAATACGTGTTGTTGCTTAGGATGTGCCCATCGGCGTCTCGTCCGTCCCAAAAAATCTGATTGTATCCGGCGCGGGCAAAGGGTTCTTCAAGCACCTGAACGAGGCGACCAGCGAGGGTATAAACCCGCACGGTGACTCCTGATGGCTGCGACAAAACAAAGGTAAAATGGCCAGTGTCAGACACGGGATTGGGCGCGACCAGGGGTTGTTCTATCGACAATATTGAAGACACGCGGAAGGATAGCGCGGCTTTGGCAGGGCCATTCCCCAGCCTGTCGGAGGCCGAGACGTCGAGCGTATACGAACCGTCGGCGAGCGCGGGCGGCGCATAGACAAAGGACAGGGTCGTGGGTGTGACCGCGCGGTCTGTGATGTGTTCCGATTCGTACTGAACCTCGTCTGTGAGCGACAGGCGAAGGCTCGACAAATCAATGCCCGCGGTGTCGCGCATGGCAATGCGAAAAGCAGGCGCGGACGGCAAATAATCCTCAGCGCGCACCTCGCCCAGCGCGTCGAGGGCAGCGATTTCAATGAAGGGCACATCCCGGTCAGAACTGCGTAAAATCCGCACGGGGTCTTTGGCTATCACCTGTCGGCCCGAAAACACGGGTTGTCCCTGCGCGTTTTCCAACCGCGCTGTCACAATGTGTTGCCCGGCCCACTGCGCGGTTTGCCACGCCCAGCGCATCGGGAACACTTGACCGAGGGGCGCGTCTTCGGGCACGGGCGCGCGTCCGATCAAACGCCCGGATTCGGGCGGCCCGCTGTAAAAGGCGACGGACGCGCCCAACGCCGAGTTGAGCGGCCCTCGGTTTTGCACATCGAGGTGCAGGTGTACGGGTTGCAATTCCTCGACTTCGGGCGGTTCGGCCCGCAAATTGCCCAGGCCGATATCCGAAAGCGGTTGGTAAGTCGCGGTCCACGTCTGCAAGGCCGGAGATCGGTTCAAGCCCTCGCCGAACAATCTGATCTGCAATTTCAAGTGCGGGCTGGACACACCGCGCAAGTCAATCGCGCCGGGCGGCAAATTTTGCCATTGCGGCAATGGCGCGAAAGTATCGGCCTCAACCTCGCCCAACACGGTCACCTCGGCCCTGCCCGCGCCCGATACGGCTATCGCTGCGGTGTGCCACGCGCTCGACGGGCCAATGGCCGCAGAGGTCAGCGTGCCAAATTCGGGCAAGCCACGGCCCGCATAGCGATACACCGCACCCCCGCGCAACTGCCCCAGCCACACCACATTGTTCACCCAATCGTATTGCCCGCCCAAAATATCTGTCTGCACCTGATCGCTTTCAAATTCTTCGACAAACGCGCCGGTGTGGGCATCCACCACGCGCACGCGATGCGTTAGCCCCGTGCCAAACTCGATCAAATAGACAAACCGCCCGTCGGCTATGGCGCCATTGGTGAACAAATAGCCAAATCCGGTTTCCGTGGGTTCCACAGTGAATTGGCGCACCACGCGCCACGCCTTGGCCGGGTCAAACACGCGCACGGTCCACCCGGCGCGCCGCAGGCCATTGACTCCTGCGGACACATTGTAAATAAACTCGCCATCAGAGGTGATCAACGCATGGGAATCAAAGGGCAAGCCGCGAAGCAAATCCAGCAATCCGGCGGGCACTTCCACGGTATCGACCTGTCCGGTAACGGGCGAAATCCGCAAGATCGATTGGGCATCGCTGTGTTCGGAATAAATAAACCCATCGCTGTGAAAGGTCGCGGAAATGCTTTGAATCGGCATCTCTGTCACCAACCCGTAATTTTGCCCGGCCACTGTGCCGTTGAACCCCGTGCCAATGCGCGCGAACAAATCCCCGCCGGGGTAGAGATTTCGCGCCGTGTAAAAACGCTTTACATACAAATAAGTCCCATCCGAACACAAAACGCCCGCTCCTGCCACGCCCTGTGCGGAAAAAGACGCCTCGGCAGCATTGAAGCGGATCGGCGGTGGCGACAAGGTGCGCCCCACGGAATTGTCGTCGAACGCGATCACATCTTCGCCCCGACCGCGCGATAGGGCAACCGCGCCATCTTGCCGCCACACGACTTGCCGCTCGGGCACAGAGGCCGCCACCACAAAATGCCGCACATCCGACCAGGGGCCTGTTGTTTGCCCGTCGGACAATCGGGCGCGCCAAAAATAAGACCCCTCGCGCAAACCGGTCGGGCGCCACAAAATCGCGCCATCAGAAGCGGGCACACGGCCCGAGCGCAGGGCATCGGCGGCGCGAAAATCGCCAGACGCGCTTATCTCAAATTCGCCGGTGAAATCGCGCTTGTCTTCCGCAGATCGCACGCCCAAGACCACATCCGCGACGGTCTGGCTGGGCCAGAGCGCGAAGGGCACAGCGCCCAGCGTGCCGAGTACATCGACCTCAATGGTGGCGCGGTTATTCGATTCATCGCCTTCCGCAATCGCGTTGCGCGGATCGACCACAGCCTCTAAGGCGTGACGCCCGCCGCGATTTTCGAGACGCCACAGCACCGTTATGCTGTCGCGCGTGCCAAACGGAGGCAATGCCGCCATGAACAGGGTATCCACGCCCCCGGAATCCAAATTGCGATCTATGAGGACCACATCCACATTGCGGGCGGGCGTGAGGCCCCAGTTGCCCACGCGCAGGGTTACGCGCACCGAGTCGGCTGTGCTCAGTTCGCCTTGTCTGCCCAACTGTATGTTTTCTACGACGAGATCCGGCCCAGAGGGCAGGGCGATTTGTTGCGCGGGATCGCCGATCAGATTCATCGTCACCAAGCCCAACTCGCTCGAGGGCAACACCGCGAGTTCGGTCATCTTTGCCAGCGCGAGGCTCTGCCCAAAGGCCAAGACGCCATTTTGAAAGGTGTGTTGGAACAGCGCGAGGTTGAGTTCGTTGTTGATGCGGATGAACGCGAGGGAAGACGCCGAGATGTAGGCTATCGCGCCCCCATCGCGTTTGTTGGTCATTTCCTCTGCCAGGCTGATGATGCGCGA
Organism: uncultured Latescibacterota bacterium; assembly: GCA_958295785.1. GTDB lineage: Bacteria > Latescibacterota > UBA2968 > UBA2968 > UBA2968 > VXRD01. Next base: position 5,356,983 of record OY282377.1, on the reverse strand, counting down.
GTCCCAGTACAACCCGTTGAGGCAGGACATGCCGATGAACAAGGGCAGGCGTTCGCGGTTTTGAATTTGGCTCATGTAATTAAACGCGCCCTGCTGAAAGGTGCCGGCAAAGAATTTGGATATGGACGCCGCGCTGCCGTGCCCGATAAAATTCACCACCAAACGCCCCTCGTTGATCTGCCGAATGACCTCTCGAGACGAGGCATTGGGCTCGGGCGGCGTGTTTTCGTCGTGATGCACCTTGAAATTCTCCAGCCCTATCGCCTCTGTGAACGTTGCCAGCGAATCGCTCGTCCCGATAAATTTGCGCGGATCATCGGCGTCCCAATTCGCCATCAGCAAGACGCGGTCGCGCCACTGTGCCGGAGGCGTCTCGTCGTAATCGATGACCTTTTGCACAACGGCATTGGCCTGCGACACGCGGCTAATGGAAAACCGCCCGACAAACACATCCATAAACAAATCTCTGTCTATGCGCCCAAAAAACTCATCGGTAAATGCCAAACCGCGGTTCGGCGATTGAAACGGCATGCCCGGCACCGCGTTGCGGCGCGCGACCCGCGTTTGCCCAAACACATTGCGATAATCAAAACTGAACCGCCCGAACAACAATACGTGAACGGGCCGTTTTGCCCACGAGCGAAATCCGTATTGCACAAACCGGCGAATGGCCTCGGCATCAACCTGCCCAAAGGAAAACTCGTCGTACACATCGGCCACATCGACCGCCAGTGCGGACAACCCTCGCGCGCGGCGATGCGCGGCCAATTGCTCGGCTGCGTCCATAAAATCCGCGCCGGAGATGATCAGGTATTCCGCGCCGGAGAACCCGCGCAAATTGGCGGGCGTATCGCGTTCTCCCAGGGCGGGCCTTTTCAGCGCGGACTCATCCACCGCCACAAAATCGCCCTGTTCGACAATTTCAAAGGTCGCGTGCAAATTCCCATCCACTTGCACCTGGTCGATGATCTCTCTCGCGTCCAAATTCAAAACCCAAATCCGCGCCGCGTCAAAATTGGCTATCGAAATCGCACGCCGCGAAGGCGCAGTGTCCAAAGAAAAACGCAACGCGCCATCTGTGGCCTCAAACCGGCGCGGATAGGTGATTTCCACCCAGTTCAAAAAAACGTGATCGACATAAGGGATCGGTTCGAGCGGAAACGACGGGTCGCCGGGCGTCTGCAACGCGATGTGCGTGGTGTCCGACAGCGCGGACACAGGGGCCGTGCCGGTGGCGAGATGCGCGTCCTGCCCGTCCCAGCGCGCTTCTGCGATGATCGGCCCATCTTGAATGCGGATGACGGCATAGTGATCGGGGTCGATATTTTGATTCAATGTCAGCGAATGCATGCCCGTGCGAATCTGCGCGTTGCCTCCTGCTTCGCGCCTTAGCCCCGGCAATGGTATGGGCATGACCACATCCACGGGCGGATCGCCTGCGCGAGACGGAGACGCGGTGCGCCGCCAGAACCAGTGGTCGCGGGCCGCATTGCGCGCATGTCCCAGTGCTTCAAAGGTCGAGTCAATTTCAACGTGTTTGCGCGACCAAAAATGCGAAATCTCGGGGGCATTATTGACCGGCGCGCCATTGACATGGGTATAGCGCAGGCCAGATTCGCGGCCCACGCGCAGGAAGTAAATGTGTTCTTTCCCGTACTCGCTTTCAAAATCCCGATCCGGCGCGCGCCGAAACGTGGCCCAGAACACCACACCCTCGCCCGCATCCAACGCGCCATCGCCGCCATCTTCAATGAGCAGGGGGATTTCTTCGCCATTTGAGAACATCTGCAAGCGATCCAAATCCGACAACGCAATGCCCGATTCGGCAAACCAACGCGCGTCCAAGCGGTAGAGGCCATCTTCAAAAATTCTGATCTTGTAATGCGTGGCCGTGGGATCGTACCAATCCCGTGTCCGCTTTGGCGCGCCCACGCGCTGCCCGCGCCACTTTCGCGCCTGTTCCGCGTTGAGCAATCCCCGTTGATAGATGGGCGCGAACCCATCTGTTTCGCGCACGGGCCGAACCGCGGGCCGAGTCGCGCCTGCGACAAATTGCACGCGCACGCGCAAGTGCCGCGCAACCCGAAGCCTGCGCTGAACCGGGTCGTATTGCACCGGGCGCAAGGACAGCACCGCAACTTGTTGATCGCGCAATACGCCCGTGTGTGCGATGACAGCTTCTGCGCCGGGGTAAAATCCCGGGCGTTGGTAAATGGCGGCATCGCGGTCATAAACCGCTCTGGAAAACGGGTGTTCTTCGGACCCCAACCACTGGATTTGCGGCACGGGCATCACGTCGATCCCCCCGAACTCCTCATAGTCCGCATCCACCACTTGAACAACCGCACGCGATCCAAAGGGCATGCCCAATATCGCGCCGCGCACCGGCACAGCAGGCGCGCCCGGCCGGTGCAACACATTCGCAAACGACGATTGCGTGGGAACGATATCCGCCTCGGACACCACAACCTCCACCCAATTTTCGCCCGTCGCCACCATGCGCACCTCGCCCGCCTGCACAACGCCAACACCCATCAGCAAAGCAACTACCCAATGTCGGAAAACCATTGTTTGATCCTTGAAGAAGCAGTGGTCAGTAGTCAGTCCCCGCTCCGCCCTGCCCCATCAACCGTAGGGACAGGCCCCCGTGCCTGTCCGTGTACCCAGCAACGAAACGGTCAGTGGTCAGTCCCGCCCGATAAGGCAAGATACAAGGCAATCGCAGGGGCGATACCCCCGTGATCGCCCGATAAGCCAGCAACCGCGCACTCGACTGAGCGGACGGGTGTTCACGGCCACAATTTTTCAAATTTGCCCTTGTTGTAGATCACCACGCCATCGCCCGGTTGCACATTCAGCGCGACAGACAGGGAATCCAGCGCGTGAACCGTCAGCGCGCCCCGCGATTGGTCAATGGCAAAAGGAGGGGTTTGTCCTTGTCCCTTGCCGTGAAACGAAAAAAATCCGCCCTTTTCGATAGCCAGATCAAATCCCGTGTTTGTTCGGTGAACGCGACAATGAAAATCGCCTGTCAGCCAGACGTGGTTCACCATCTCGATTTCCGCATGCAGCGGTTGGGACGACCGCATGGCGAGCGCGTTTTTGAGGGCATAAGCAAACAGGGGCTTGCCGCTAAACCCGCCCTTGGGCGTCCACGCCGCGGGCACATTGCAGACAAACAATTTGCCCGTGGTCTTCTGTGCATAAGGCATCAAATTGGCGAGCGCGTGTTCGCTCATTTTTGACGCCTCTCGCCAAAACATGCCTTCTCGCCCGAGCACTGTTCCGTAATACAGGATCAGAACGCCGAAGAGAACGCGGAGAATGGGGCGGCTTTTATCCAGCCAGACCGCGGCAATGCCCACGCAAAAAAAGGCGGATGGCAAATACAAATACCAGTTGTGCAAATGCCCCAATGCCGGTGCCAAGCTCGCGCCGAGGAGGCCGCCCAAGAGCAGGACGAGGTTCATCGCATCTCGGCGTTTGCAAATAAAAATGCCCGCGCTTGCGATCAACAGCGCGATGCCCAGCCACCAAATATCGCCCATCCCAAATTTTGCGATGGCTTTCGCACCATCTCGCGTCCAATCCACAACCGATACGCGAGGCGTTCCCCCCAACACGCTGCCCAGCACGAGCCACCTGACGCCAAAATACACCAGCAACGCGCCGCAAACAACCGCCATGCCGCGCCGCGCCCGAGCCGTTTTCCACGCCTTGCGATGGGCGATCCATACCGCGAGCGCGGCGGGCAGGGAAACGGCCATTTCTTTGGAAAAAAAAGCGAGCGCGCTGCAAGCGGCAAGTGCGAACAGCACGCTCCAAGAACCGCGCTGCAAATACGCGGAAAACGAAATCAACGCGCCCAAATAAAACAGCGCACATAGCAAATCTGTGCGCCCGACAATCCAAAAAACCGAATCCGTGTGGATGGGCAAGACAAAAAACAAAAGCGCGCTGCCCCAAGCCACAGCGCGTTCCATACCCGAGCATCGCGCCAGAAGAAAAACGAGACACGCGCATCCCGCGTGGATCAAAATATTGTGGATGTGATAAATCGCGGGTTCATAACCGGCGATTAGATAATCCAAATAAAACGACAAAACGACCACCGGGCGATAGTACCCCCCTTGCCCAACCAAGCCTTCCCAACCCGTGGTCAGCGCAAAGCCAACGCCCTTAGACGCCAACAAGAGATGGCCCCAGTCGTCATCCAATAACGAGATGCCCGAAGCCATCCATATCAGCATGGCAAAAGCCGCGCAGGCGAATAGCTTCAAAAATTTGAACTTTTCGGCGTTTGAGAGCGGCCTTTTACCGCGAAAAACTCGGGACTGAGCACGGGTACAAGTGTTCATTTTCGGATATCACTGTATCAAAATCTGAGCCGGCTTCGCAGAACAGCGCTTGAACCGCCCTTTGACCTGATTGCCAAGTTGGTCGGTGCGACAGATAATCACAAACAGTATGTTACCAGCAAGCGATCCCCTCGACTTTTCGCAGTCATTCAGAAAAGCCATTGCAAAAATGCCATCCCAAAAGACCATCAGATCATGCCATCACGCACAGCGCGCAAGGCCGTCTCGCAACCAACAGCCATCTGGCAACCCACCTTGCAGGCCAACGCATGTCGTCCTGTTACAAAAGCACTTTGCGCTGTGCCAGTCCCTCGGCGCATGAGAGCGGCATTTTTTGCCTCCTTTTTTTTGCTGTTAAAAAAAAGTAGGTCGCCGCACGCCGTAGGCACAGGCGTAGCCAACGCATCAAAGGCAACCCACATGGAGGCAGAACCAAACGCTTGAGACGAGCAACGCATGATCTCTACGTAAGTCTGTTCCCCATCCCTCATTCCTCCCTGATGGGAGGCAGGATACGGACAAATAAAAATCAATTTAGTTTTACAGCTCAATGCGTCGCCCGCTTTCAAAGATACCGCTCGATGAGATCGGCAATGTCGTCGTGTCCTTTTTTTTTCGCCCAGGCGAGAGGGGTTGCCCATTCGGCACCCGCGAGAGTGGGATTCGCGCCGCGCTCGAGATAGAGACGCGCGAGGTCGTATTTGCCCCAGCGTGCGGCCCATCCGAGTGGGGAAGACAGCAGGAGATCGTCGATCACATCGAGGTCCGCGCCGCAGTCGAGAAGAATGGTCGCAAAGGCGATGCGTTCGGGTTCGGTCATTATCGTTTGCCCCCAAACCACGCCGCACGCCGCCATGCGATGGGCGAGGCGGTACCCGAAACGCCCGACCAGATTGGGGCTGACGCCGCGGTCGAGGATCATGCGAAAAATTTCCGGATAGACCGCGCGGTCAAAATCGCGGAATCTGCGATGGGGGCTGGCGCGCCACAGGCGGAGCGGTTGCTCGAGCAAGCCGAACCAACGCTTGTCATTGGCTTCCCAGTCGAGTTGGCGCAAACACATCCCCACAATATTGGGATCGCCCCCGCATCCGGCCGCCCACAGCAACCTTTCGGCGAGCGACGGGTCGTTGTGAAGCGCGACCGCAGCGGCAGAGGTCTCGCCTTCAAGGCCAGCGGTGATGTGCGTCAAAACCCCGCCGTATCGAAACAGCAAGCCCTTCATTTTGTCGTCGCGATTGTTGTACGCCGCCTCAACCGGATTGCCGCTCGCATAAATGCTGGCATTGGGATCTGCGCCGCGCTCGAGCAGGAGTTCGGCGATCTCATACTGCGCGTGCCCCGCTGCATGGGCGAGGGGTTGGCCCCAGGAATAGGGTTTGGATTCGTAGTGGTGGAGTTGGTATTTGTCGTCCGGGTCGAGGCCGAGGTCGAGCAACAAGCGCGTCATGTCGATATTGTCATTTTGCACCGCAATTTGGAGAAGTCCGTCGCGGTCACTGTCATTGGATTGAAAGCGGTGAGGATGCTGTTTTGCGTACTCGCGGACAAAGGCGACATCCCCGAGTGCAATGGCAGATTCGAGCGATTGCCCGCAACCGGCCTGAAGGAGCATCCCCGCGCAAATCAAACACCCTTCGTCAATCGGCCTGTTGCGACCGCGAATATTGTGAACCGCGCCGTCGAGGGGCGATTGCCCTTCGGGGGTGAGATGGGCAATATCCGCGCCGCGCTTGAGCAGTTCCTGAACGAGTTGGTAACGCCCACGAGAGGCCGCCGCGTGAATCACACTGCCGCCATTGCGATGGCAGGCGTCGAGCAAATCGGGGTGCCGGTCGAGAATCGCCAGCGCATCCGCATCTCGCCCTTCTTGAACCGCCTCGAAGAGCGCGTCATTTTCTCGGGTGATGGCGATGTTCTTGCAGGCCGCGAGCTTGCGCCTTTCGTCCTCTTCTTGCAAGATGTGAACGATATCGTCCAGCCCGCGTTCACGCGCCATCGTCAGCGCGTCTGTGGCATCGCGGTGGGGATAAATGCCCGACGTGTGATCGGCCCCCGCTTCCATGAGCACGCGCACCGCATCGGCGTGCCCATTCACGACCGCATAGTGAATGGCGCGGTGTTCGTCGCTTTCGGCCATGTGAACATTGACCAGATCGGGTTGCGCGTGGAGAATGCGCCTCATCTTCCCAACATCGCCCTCGGCCGCTGCATCGCACAGGTCCGCAATTTTATAGCTTCCATTTGTGGTCATACCCATTCCTTTCTCAATAGGTTGAACGACGCCCCTTCCCTCCTCAACACTCTGCGCGGTATTCGCCATCATTTCCAACCATCATCGTCACCTTCGATTGTATAGAATACTATAGTCTGTGGACTAATAGTATTCAATCTCATAAGTTCACAACTATGATGAACGAGGCTTTTGCGAAAATTCTCAAACGTTTGAGAACGAAAAAAAATCTGAGTCAAGAAGCATTCGGTTTTGAATGCGAAATCCACAGGACCTATGTGAGTCAGCTCGAAAGAGGCTTAAAAAGTCCATCTCTAAAGACATTGTACAAAATTTCCACAGTGCTGGAGATTAGCCTTGAAGAACTCATGAGATTATTGGAAAAGGAAATGGAGAGTGTATCCTCTGACCAGTTGTGAAAGAAAAAAACTCAAAAAAGCATTGCGTGCAGTATACACCATCCCGTTTATTGACGACGTTGAAGATTTTATTTGGGAAGCCATTTTTTGTTATGTCAAAGATATTCCTCTGGCAGACCCGCTTACAAATATCAGAAAAAAGAGGCTTTTTGATATTGTCGATTCTTCTGCTTCGATAGGGTGGTCTGCAAAGGCTTTGCAAAAAGAAGTTCGTCCACATTGCAAATTCGAATGGGTCATCCAACGCGCAGACATCTTTACAAAAAGTCAAGAGCTTGGCTTTAATTCGCTCAGCGTGGCGTCTCCCACTCGAGATTTGGGTTTGGCACTATGGCGACATTGGTATGGAAAAGTGGATGGGGATGCCAAAGAACAAAGCGTTACAGACAAAAGCGTTTGTATTCTCGTGAAATCAAAAGACCGAAAAACCTTATGCCTTCCTCGAAAAAGATCTGTCAGATTACAAACCCGATGCGCTCGAGTGGCGATGGACAACGAAAACAAAAACGGGGCTTCAAGGCATTCAAAGAAAGGATGGATTTTGTGTTTTCCGATGGTATCCCAATCAAAAACAATTTTTTGAAAGATTTATTCTACCGGAAAATGCACACATTTTTTCACTTGAACCCAAGCGATTGTCAATGGATGGGGTTGTCGATCTGTTGTTGGGCCAACTCAACAACACCGCCTAATGTCCTCGGCGAGCACCTCCATCAATAAGGGAGGAACGGCATTGCCCACTTGTTGGGATTTTTGGATGTAAGTTCCCATAAATCTAAAATCGTCAGAAAATGATTGTAACCGCGCCGCCTCTCGTATTGTGATGAGGCGGATTTCTTTTGGGTGGCAAAATCTCCCTGACCCCGGATGGAACACCCATCGCGTGATCGTCGGCGCGATCATCTCACAATCCAACCGTCCATACGCGCCACTATATCCGGACTTGGGTCTGAGGTGATCTGGCAGGTCTTTGATACCCTGACCTGGTTTTAGCGAGGCGATTCTCGAGAATTGTTTCTCTCTTAATTCGCGGGTGATGTGATCGTAAAGTTTTATCGAATCGCCGCGCATCTGATTTTGAAACTCATTCTCGGGTTCTTTATCGTATGCCATAGGTTCAAACCCCTCTCCATTTCCCAAAACGGGTAAATCGGATAACGCCGACCACGCAGATCGATATTGTACTGTATGACTCTGCCAAAGAGATAATTTCTCAACTGACCCGAATTGAGATGGAGAAAACGAAGGCGGCACGCCCGTTCTCGACGGCAAAAAGAAACACCTCCTCCGCCTTTGCGGAACCCCGTAATCAGGCGCGTAAATAACCTTGACCGCCACCTCATAGCCCGCCGCATTCAGAATGCCAATGATTTCGTCGCGAACAATTCCAGAATAGGCATTGTAAATTTCCGCGACATTTTCCATACACACAGTTTTGGGATATAGGGTTTTAACAAATCTCAAAAAATCCCTAAAGAGTTGATTTCTTGGATCTTCTAAGAATCTATACGAAGATGGCACATTTTTTGAAAACCCCTGACATGGAGGGCCGCCGACAATACAGTCTAATTGCCCTTTTTTGAGTTGCAACCGCTCCATAACATCTTCGGGATCAAGACGTGTCAGATCGCCATTTACGATGCGGGAGTCCGGATGGTTCAGATGAAATGTATTGAGCGCAGGTGCCCAATTATCAATGCCGGCAAGCACCTTAAAACTCGCCTTTGAAAGCCCCCAAGACATGCCACCGCAACCGCAAAACAAGTCAATCACCGTCAAATTATCCATTGTTTTCCATCCTTTGCTTGGCATCTAATACAGAAAGCAACGGGTGATTATTTACTCGCGGCGCAAGACTTCTGCGGGATTCGCGCTGGCGGCCTTCAAACACGGGTAGCCAACGACCAGCGCGGTGGCGAAAAGACATCCCAAGCCGCTCGCGACAAATGGGAACGCGCCCAAGTACACGCGATAGGCAAAATCTTGCAACCAGTCGCGCATCAAAAAATAGCCAATCGGCCATGCTATCGCGCAGGCGCAAACCACGAGTTTGGCAAAATCTCGACCGAGCAGAACGAGGAGATGGCGCGTTGAAGCCCCCAGCACTTTGCGGATACCCATTTCCCGGGCGCGTTGTTCTGCGGCAAAAGCCGCCAACCCCGCCGTGCCCAAACACGCCAACAGCACAGCAACGAGGGCAGCCCGCGTAAAAAGTTGCCCCTGCCGTTGTTCGCGGCGGTATTTGGAGTCGATATAATCGTCAATAAAAAAGTATTCAAACGGGCGCGTGGGGATAAAATGCGTCCATGTTTCTTCAATAAAAGCCATCGTATCTCCAAGGTGATCGGGCTCGATCTTGAGATGCAAGTATTTCAAGCGCGAACCCGCCGCAGCCAAAACCACCGCGCCCAAGGGTTCTTTGAGCGAACGCACGTGAAAATCTCGCATCAGGCCAATAATCTGCACGGGCTTCCCGCCGATCACGAGCGTCTGCCCAATGGGATTGGGCCAACCGAATTGTTTAGCCCCTGTCTCGTTGATGAGCACTTGGGTATCCGTTGCCCGCTCCGCATATCGCGCTGAAAAATTTTGCCCCGCGAGTATTGGAATATCGTAACACGCGAGAAAACTTTCATTCGCCCGAAAAACGCGCACTTCCATCTCGCGGTCGGGCGCCTCAAATGCCGATGCAAAACCCTGCTTGGGCCAACTGTGCCCGGGCAGGTCAAAGCTGGTGCCCGCGGCGACGATGTTGGGATGCCGCAGAAACCGCTGTTTAACCGCGTTGTATTGCCCGTTCAAGTGGACCTGCTCTGCGTCCGGGCCAAAAATTTTGACCACTGCGATCTGCTCGCGGTCAAATCCCAAATCCCTGCGCTGTACCAAATCCATCTGCTGGTACACCACGAGGGTAAACGCAATGAGAATGGCGGACACGGCAAATTGCGCGACCACGAGCCCGCGCCGCAGACAGAGGTCTTTGGGCAACCGATGGCGCAATCCCTTGAGCACATCCACGGGTTGCTGCGCCGAAAGGTAAAACGCGGGATAGCTTCCGGAAATCAGCCCGGCGATCAGCGCGATGCCCGCAATCCACGACATGTGGTCCGCGATGTTGAAGGCGAGCGGTTGCCCCATGAGGGCAGAAAATTGCGGCAACATCAGGCGCGTCAAGCACAGCGAAATGGGCAGGGCAAGGCCCGTGAACAACAGGGATTCGCACAAAAATTGGCCCACGACCTGCCGCCGATGCGCGCCGACAACCTGGCGCAGGCCAATCTCGCGGGCGCGCGTGACCGACCGCGCCGTGGCTAAATTCACAAAATTGGTACAGGCGATGAGCAAAATACTCAGGCCCAAAACAGTGAGGGGATACAGGTCGCGGATATCCCGATACGGCATGCCCGAATCGCCGTTAAAGCCCTCCAAATCAATTTTGGAATACAGATGGATGCGCGGCAGGGCTTGAAGACGATACGTCGCACGCCGAGAATCAGAGGAAAATCGCGCGGTCAATGCCCGCTCGAGGGCGGCGACATCGGCATCGGGGCGCAAGCGCACGTAAATCGGCGCAGATCGGATGGCCCAAATATCGGACGCGAAAAAGGTCACGCTGTCAAATTCCAATCGCGTATTGGGCAAGCGGTCTTTCATCACTCCAACCACGGCGAAAGACTGCACAGCGGTCTCGCGCTGCACCTCAACCACGCGCCCGATGGGGTCTTTCTGTCCAAAGAGTTTGTCCGCGAGGCTTTCCGTCAAAACCATGGCGGCATCCCCGCGTTTGAGCGCGGTGGCATCCCCGCGGACGATCTCAAGGCCAAAAAAGTCGATGACGTCCCCACTCGCAGGACAAAGGCGGTGTTGAAACGCTCTCTCCTCAACGCGAAACCAAGACGTGATGCGGCGGAACTGTACAATGGCCTCCACCTCGGCGACTTCTTCGCGCAAATGCGCGGCGACCTGTGCGGGCAACGCGCCGCGCCATTCGATTTGCCCACGCGCATCCCGTTCCTTTTTCACGATGCGGTACACGCGCTCTGCATGCGGGCGAAACGCGTCGAAGCTCATCTCGTAGCGCACCGAGAGCATGATGAGCATGGCACACGTCAACCCAATGACCAAACTGCCCAAGCTGATGACCGCATAAGTCTTGTGACGCATTGCGTTGCGAATGGCAACGGTGAGGTAATTGCGGATCACAGTATAGCGCCCTGCTGTTCAAAAGCCGTTTGACGGTCTATTTTATTTTTTGAAAAAAGGATATGCCAAAGCCATCGGGATCTCGCAATTTGATTTCCATTGCACCGTAGTTGGATTCTGCCGGCGGCCTGAGATCAACGCCTTTTTCTTTTAGGGAGGCGTAAATCTCGGCCACATTATCGCATTCAAAATAGAGTTCTGTGTCTCTGTGTGCGTTTATCCGATCCGCTTCGGGTTCGGCGGGCCGGTTGTCGTCTTCGTAACGGGCATTGAGCATGAGTGTCGCGTCTTCCAATTCGAGAGATGCCCAGTAAAAATGCCCATCGGGTGCATAAGAACGCGCCAATTTGAATCCGAGTATATCGCAATAGAACGCAACGGACGCCTTCATATCATATACTTGCAACAGCGGTGTCATGTTTTTTATGCCCATAAGATATTTCTCCCTTCAAATGCGGTTTCAAAAATTGCCCCGTATAAGACTGCGCCACGCGGACTATCGCCTCGGGCGGGCCGGTTGCAATCACATCGCCCCCGTTGTGCCCGCCTTCGGGGCCCAGGTCAATGACGTAATCCGCGGTTTTGATCACGTCGAGGTGGTGTTCGATCACCACGACCGTGTGGCCCGCATCCACGAGCCCGTTGAGCGCGTCGAGCAATTTTTGGATATCGGCCAAGTGCAATCCCGTTGTCGGTTCGTCGAGAATGTAGAGGTTGTGTTTGCCGCGTTTGACCTTGCCGAGTTCGTTGGCGAGTTTGACGCGCTGCGCCTCGCCGCCGGAGAGAATGGTGGCGGGATGGCCGATCTTGAGATAGCCCAAGCCCAGGTCGTCGAGCACCGAGAGTTTGTGGGCGACGAGTCTCTCGTCGCAAAAAAACGAGACCCCATCTTCTATCGACATGTCCAACACATCGGCGATAGTCTTATCCCGATACGTGACTTCGAGGGTCTCGTCATTGTAGCGCGCCCCTTTGCAGGTGGGGCATGGGATTTCGACATCGGGCATAAACGCGAGGCTGGTCTTGATCGCGCCTTCGCCCGCGCATTCCTCGCAGCGACCGCCCTTGACATTGAAGCTGAACCGGGACGCCGTGTAACCGCGCGATTGGGCTTCGGGGGTCGCGGCAAAGCATTTGCGGATGTTGTCGTAAAATCCGATGTACGTCGCGGGATTGGACCGCGGGGAGCGTCCGATAGGCGACTGGTCGATGTTGATCACATCTGCGAGATGTTCGTGCCCGATGAGGTCGTCGTGATCGCCCGAAAAGACGCGGCTGTCGCGGTAGAGGTTGTAGAGTTTTTTGTACAGGACTTCGTGAATCAGGGTGCTTTTGCCCGAGCCGGATGCGCCGGTGATGCAGGTGAAAATGCCGAGCGGGATTTCCACGTCAATGTCATTGAGATTGTTCGCACGCGCGCCCTCGATGAACAGAGCTTGGCCGTTCTTTTTCCGGCGTTGGGACGGAACCGCGATTTGCCGCTCGCCGCTGAGGTATTGCGCGGTCGGCGATTCCGCGCATGTTACGACCTCCGCGAGGGGGCCGCTTGCGACCACATGCCCGCCGTGAACGCCGGGGCCAGGCCCCATCTCGATGATGTGATCCGCAGCGCGGATGGTGTCTTCGTCGTGTTCGACCACAATGACCGTATTGCCAATGTCGCGCAATCGCCGCATGGTGTTGATCATCTTGACATTGTCCTTCGGGTGCAAGCCAATGCTGGGTTCGTCGAGCACATAGAGCATGCCCATCAGCCCAGAGCCGATTTGCGTGGAAAGGCGAATGCGCTGCGATTCGCCCCCCGAAAGCGTGCCCGACGGCCGGTTGAGATTGAGATAATCCAGGCCAATGCCCATGAGGAGTTCCAGGCGAGACGCGATTTCAACGATGATTTGCGACGCGACTTCCCGATGTTTGGGCGGCAAGCCGAGTTGCGTGAGAAACGCGAACAATTCCGGCAGGTGCATTTGCCCCAAGCTGTGGATGTTGTGATCCTCGATAGTCACCAACAAGCGTTGTTTTTTGAGCCGCTCGCCCCCGCAGTCCGGGCACGGGTTTTCGACCATGACTTTTCGCAAATAGTCTTCCATGCGCCCGTGCGCCACGCCTTTTTGTCGGTACCGGCGATACAGGCGTTCGATCTGATTGATCACGCCGTCGTAGCTAAACTCGCGCCCGGCGTATTTCGCCCCAATTTTCGCGCTCGGGGGGTTTTCGATAACGACTTTTTCGCCCTTTGTGCCGTACAGGAGCAAGTCTTTAATCTCGTCGGCGAGGTCTTTGTACGGCGCGTCGAGGTCGAACTTGTATTTTTTTGACAGGCTGTAGAGCATGCGCCCGCCCCATGTGTTGACATCGTACTTCAGAGCTTCTTTGACAAATGCCCCTTCGCGCAGGCTACGGTCTTTGTCCGGGGCAACGAGGTCCGGATGGGCTTTGAGATACGTGCCCAGTCCCGAGCAGGTGACGCACGCGCCCAAGGGGTCGTTGAAGGTGAACATGCCGTGGTGCATGCGCCCTGCCACAACGCGCACAGATGAGCCACCGAGTTTGTTGTAAAAGGTTTCGGTGGCTTTTTTGTTTTTGTCGTTGAGAACGCGAAAACTCAAAAAGCCCTCGCCAATGATTTCGAGGCCGTGCCTGAGCGACGTGACGATCTGTTTGTCCAAGCCCTTGCGAATGACAAAGCGATCCACGATCACTTCGATGAGATAATCCTCGCCTTCGTCCAAGTCCATCTCTTCGCTTAGATCGCAAACCCTACCGTCAATACGCACGCGGCGATAGCCCTTGGTGCGAATGTCGTCAAAGAGGTAGGCGTAATCCTCGCCGTAAATTTTGAGCACGGGCGCGCGAACTTCGACCTCTGCGCCCTCGGGCAAGGCGAGCATGTGTTCCATCATTTGATGGGGCGTCCACACCTTGACTTTCTCATGGGTGATGGGACAGCGCGGTTGCCCGATATTTGCAAAGAGCATCCGCAAATAATCGTACAAATCCGTCATCGTGCCCACAGTGGACCGGGGGTTTTTCATGACGGTCTTCTGTTCAATGGAAATCACGGGCGAAAGCCCATTGACAAAATCGACATCCGGCTTTTTGAGTTGCGAGACAAACCGCCGCGCAAACGTGGAGAGCGATTCCATAAACCGCCGCTGCCCCTCGGCATAGACCGTGTCAAAGGCCAGCGAGGATTTGCCCGATCCGCTGACGCCCGTGACAACCACGAGTTTGTCGCGCGGAATTTCGAGATGGATATTTTGCAAATTGTTTTCGCGCGCCCCCTGGACTTCAATGGTCGATCTCATCGGTCGATCTCCTTATTACTCAAACAACTCCACCACATCCTCGTCGCAATAATACGCGGGCTCTTCGACTTCGATGCGGCTCTTTTCAGTTAGGTGAATGGGGCTTGAGAGTTTTTCGATGATTTCCTGTTGCACGAGCCACTCGCAGGCTTCCTCGAGGCCGCCGCCCTGAATTTTTTTGCGAAAGTAGTCGTCGATTTCAGACAGCGTCCGCACGTCGCCCGATTCTGTGAGATAGTCGAGCAACGGGCGAAAGAGGTCGTGCGTTTTGTCTTCCAAATACCGGTTGACCTGATCGAGCACGCTTGCAACGGCTTCGCGCGTTTTGGGCTGGTTGACAAAATCCGTATAGACGCGGGTGAAAAATTGGGGATTGTATTGGAGGGCCTGATGGATGACTTCACGCGCGGGGGCACGATTGTGAAACAGGACTTCGATAGTCGCCAACCCGCGCACGACCTGCATCAGCCACCAAAAGCTGTATTCGCAGTCCTCTTTCAAGTAAAAGTACTTTTCGGCTTTGTGGAGCGATGGCAGCAAAAAGGCCGCGTTTCTCATCAATTGAAATGCCCGGTCGCGCGTGCCAATGTGGTTGATGGTGGCATACCACCGCGCCACAGAGTCGTCTTTGGTGAACAACAGCGCACTCTTGGAAAAGGTAAAGTCGAGCCAACCGCCGCTGAGATCGCCTTCAATGCGGCGTTTGAAAACGCTGCGGGGGACGCGCTGTGCATGGATATTGACGTCGTCTTCGCAAAGCGTGACCGCGCCTTGTTTTTGCCCGTCTTCCATGATGATCCACAAGTCGATGTCCGAGTTTTTCCACACCTCGTCGTAAGCCAAACTGCCAAAGAGAATCGCGGCGAGCACAGTGCGATCTTTTTCGAGTTTTTCAACGAGCAACCACAGGGCCTGCTCGTAGCGTTTCTGGATCTCTTCCCGCACGACAACCGACATGACGCACCTCCATGTACAAATAATTACTGAACACATGTATAGCCAACTTATACCGAAGTGTCAAGGGCAAATTGCCCGTTGTTTTCAGCAATGCGATTTGACATCCCGCATAAGTTGGCTATAAGGCCGGCGTTTAGACGAGGGGAAAGAGGGCCGTGTGGCGGGGAAAACCTCAGTGCCGCTTGATGATGACGTAGCTGATGTCGTCTTCGGGCTTGGTGAAAGCCATGAGGTCTTCTTTGAGGGCGTGGAAAATTTCTTGGGCAGTCAGGTCTCTGATCTCGTGGAGCTTTTGTTCGAGATGATGCGGCGCGTACAATTCGTCATTGCGGTGGTGCTCGATGAGGCCATCGGTATACAGAATGAGAATATCGCCCGTGCCCATTAAATTCCATTTGTTAATTTCGTATTCTTCTTTGTACCCGAGCACGCTTTTGTTCGCATTGCGATCAATATCCCGGCCAGAGGGAAGCGTGCCAATGGGCGGCGAGGCGATCATTTTATTTTTGGGCACTTCGACAATCGCTTCGTACTTGCGCGAATAAATTATGGGCATCGGATGCCCGGCCGATAGAAATTGGAAATGCCCATCTCGAGAAATTTCACCGTAGATCATCGTGATGAATTTGCTGAGGCTCGACGAGTTGTAAAATCGCGTATTGAGATTTTCAAACAACTTGGGCGTGATGTTGCCGTAGTAGTCCATTTCGTAAATCGCGCCCAGCAGAAAAGCCTGATGGAGCATTGCGGCGAGCAGCGCGTCTGTGATCAAGTGCCCGGAAACATCGGCCAAGGCAACGCCGGCCTTAAAGCGGCATTCCTCCAGTTCTTGAACAATGTGCTCCTGCCCCTGGTCGCGGGCCTTTTCGATGCGCGCATCGAGATCGTAGCGCGTCTTAAAGTCAACATAGACGACGTGGTCGCCCCCCACAATGCCGTTGAGCGGAATGGTCTCGCCGTAAATATCAACGCCATCCAAAGTGGGGATTTCACCCGGCAGCGGCTTGACGTACCGGGCAATGTCCTGAAAATTGTCCAACTCGCCCATCAGGGCTTGCATGGACGCATTGACCGACGCCATATCCGGCGCGGCCTCTTCGACGATTTGATCAAACACCGTAAAATTTTTGTACACGACTTGCTTCCTGAAAATGTTGTCAGCCCCGACCCGAGACAGTACAGGGGCTTCTTTTGGACAAACTCAAGGTCTCAAATTTACACATTTATCCATCCAAAATCAAGGCATGCAATGCTCAAACGCAACGCAACAAGCAATCCCTGCCATCCACTCCCAGCGGATGAAAGACAGGTAGGGGCGATGCCCCCGTGCCCGCCCGAAAAGGCAAGATACAAGAAAGGCGAGGGCAAAGTGGAAAGTGCTCCCGCGCCCGCTTGACAGCGCGTGGTTTTGTTTTATATTAACGCACGCATGCGTTCTACATCTCCTCCACAATCCAACAGAAAGGGCTATGTTATGGCATTGCAATTGGGCGATGTTGCCCCCGATTTTACGGCAGAGACCACGGAAGGCCAGATTAACTTCCACGAATGGTTGGGCGATGGTTGGGGCATTTTGTTTTCCCATCCGGCCGATTTTACGCCCGTGTGTACCACCGAATTGGGTGCGATGGCAAATATCAAGGGCGAATTTGAAAAGCGCGGGGTCAAAGTTTTGGCGATCAGTGTCGATCCCCTCGAATCGCACGAGGGCTGGATTCACGACATCAACGAAACGCAAAATGCCACGGTGAATTATCCGATGATCGCCGATCCCAACCGCGAAGTGGCCGATTTGTATGGGATGATTCACCCCAATGCAGACAATACCCTGACCGTGCGCTCGGTCTTTGTGATCGGCCCGGACAAGGCGATCAAGCTGATGCTGACGTATCCGGCATCTACGGGCCGAAACTTCGACGAAATTTTGCGCGTGGTCGATTCCCTGCAATTGACGGCCAAGCACAGTTTGGCAACGCCTGTCAACTGGCGACCGGGCGATGATGTGATCATCGCGCCCGCGGTTTCAGACGGAGAAGCCGCCGAGCGTTTCCCCGGCTACACGGCGGTCAAACCCTATTTGCGCGTGACCCAGCAACCCGCCGATTAACCGATCCTTTGTGAAAATCCAAAAGGTCTGCGACGCTTGTCGTCACAGACCTTTTTTTAGTCCTGCCGCAGGGCTTCCGCTGGGTTAGCCAGCGCGGCGCGGAGGGCGTGATAGCCCACGGTGAGCAGCGCGATCACCAATGCAACCGCGCCACTTAACACAAATATCCACCACGACAGGTCCGCGCGGTACGCAAAGCCAGCCAGCCAATTTCGCACGGCAAAATAGGCAACCGGGCAGGCCAACACACCGGCGATCAAAACCATCGCGGCAAATGTTCTGCAAATCAAAATCACAATTTGGGACGCACTCGCGCCCAAAACTTTCCGCACCCCAATTTCTTTCACGCGCTGTTCAATCGCATAAGCCGCAAGGCCAAACAGGCCCATACACGCCAGCAAAATCGCCATCCCCGACGAGAACGAGGTCAGTGCTTGCGCCTGCCGTTCCTCAAAGTACATGTATTCAAACTGCACGTCCCACGTCGTATGCGTAAAAACGTGCTCCGCGGGGACAAATTGCTTCCAAGTCTTCTCAAAAAACGCCAGCGTCTCTTCCATATCTTCAGCTTTGACGCGCACGGCCAAGGAGTAAAATTGCTGCGACCGAAGGGTCAGCGCGACAGGGCCGATTTTTTCGCGCAGCGGACTGTAGTGAAAATCTCGCACAACGCCGATCACGGTTCCTTTGCGATTTCGGGTTCGATCCACCCACTCTAAGGATTTGCCAATGGGATCATCCCAGCCGAACTTGGCAACCGCTGTTTCATTGATGACAAAGGCTGTTGCCGTGTCTGTGGGAAAGGCAATGGGGTCGAATTTGCGGCCGTGTACCAGTGGGATTTGGAACACGTCCAAATAGTCCTCATCCACCTCCAAAAGGTGCATGCGCCAATCCGTGTCGCTGTGTCCCTCTGCCCGAATGGTGCGGATGATGCCCCCGGTCCAGCCGAGCCACCAGCGATAGGCCGTGGCTTTGATGGCATTTGGATGCGCGAGAAATGCTTGTTTCACAGTGGCATAACGCGCCGCGAGCCGTCGCCCTGCGTCCGGTTCCGTCTCTTGATCGAACACGAATACCGGCATCATCACCATCTGAGCCACGTTGAATCCCAAGCGTTTGTTGGCGAGGTAATCGAGTTGCCGGTAGATCGCCCCGGTACCCGCGAGCAAGATGATCGAAATCGCAAATTGCGCGACCATCAGGCCCTTGCGGATCCATTGCCCGCGCGCCCCTGCGCGAAACGCCCCTTTGAGCGTTTCCGTGGGTTCGTACGCAGACAGGAAAAACGCGGGATAGGCGCCGGCCAACAGCCCGACGAGTATGACGCTGCCGAGCAGGGCGACGGCAAAACCGCCCGACAAATCGAGATCGAGTTGTTTGAAAAAAAACGCATTGAATGTGGGCAGCGCGAGTTTGACAGCCACCAGCGCGAGAACGAGGGCAAACAGAGTTGTAAGTACGGATTCGCCCAAGAACTGACCCATCAGTTGTGCGCGGTGCGCGCCCGACACTTTTCGCAAGCCGACCTCGCGCGCCCTGCGTGCCGATTGCGCCGCGGTCAGATTGGTGAAATTGATACCCCCTATCGCCAGCACCAAAAATGCAACCGCGCCAAATTGATAGACGCGGTCGATATCCCCATACCAGTCCAAATTGTAGTCCTGCTCCGAATAGAGGTAGATGCGATGAAGCGGCTGGAGGTGGTACGCATTGGTGCGCGCAATCTCAGCCCCCATATAGCGGTCGATGAAGGCGGGCAGTTTGGCGGATAGCACTTTTGGGTCGGCCCCGTTGCGAAGCAGGAAATACGTGTTGACGGGCCGCCAGCCATCGGTGGGTATCCAATCTTCCCAAGCGTATTTCGATTCTTCAGCAATGCCGCCCGTTGCGATATAGACGAATTGGTCATCTACGAGTGTGGAATTGCGGGGAAAATCTTTTAAGACCGCCGTGACAGCGCGCTCCCCGCCGAGATGGTTGCTGTCAACCGTGAATGACTTGCCAATCGGATCGCCATCCCCAAACAACCGCTTTGCCGTCGATTCCGTGATGGCGACGGCATTGGGATTGGGAAATGCGGTTTTGTGATTGCCCTGCACGAATGGCAAATCGAAAATTTCAAACAGTTCCGGATCGACAATGCAGGCGGACAAATCGAATTTTTTGTCTCCCAAGCGCACGTCAACCCACCCCTGCCACACGCGCGCGGCTTTTTCCACCTCGGGAAAATCTCGGTCGAGTGCCCCTGCGAGCGCGCCCGAGGTGAAGGGCAGATAATCCGATTGACCGCCTGCGCGGGTTTCCCTGATGACCCGATAGATCCGATCTCCTTTTGTATGCCATCCGTCATAGCTCAATTCGTCCCGAATGTAGAGCACGATCAAAATGCACATGCCCAAGCCAATGGCAAGGCCCAAAATATTGATGACACCAAAAAATTTTTGCCGATTGAGATTTCTCAACGCGACGATCAAGTAATTGCGAAACACAACCGTTCCCTCCGTAAAAGGCACATCTTGACAAACCGTTGTCTCGTTGCGGGCAGTTCCAATGAGATTGTGGCGAAGAATACCGGGTTTCAGACTCGTTTGGCTGTGGAACTCTCGATAAACTCAAGTGTCTTATCAGATTGACAGCATCAACAGGCAGGCGTATCATAACCCGCTAACGCGGATTACACCAAGGGAAATGCAATGAAAAAATATACGGCGACAGCGTTGTGTCTCGCATTGTTTTTGGCGACGGCCTTTCTCGCGGCGCAAGAAACGGGATCCGCGGACTTCAATGGCGATGGCACAATCAACTCTGCGGACTTTCTCCTTTTTGCACAGGGATTCGGAAAGTCAGCCGGTCAGGCCGATTTCAACGCCAAACTCGATCTCAACGCCGATGGCACAATCGACTTTGAGGACTTTCTCCTCTTTGTCAATGCCTTTAGGGGATCTGGCACGCCCAATCCGCCCCCAGAACCCGAACCGCTTTTGCTCTATATCGCCGACCTGACCAACGACAATATCCAAGTCCTCGATATCGAGACCAACCTTCTCGACCCCACCCGAACGCTTCGTGCCGCGCAACCCCGCGGCATTGCCATTTCCAATACCAACGCGCAAATTTACGTGGCAGCCATTGACACTTTTCACGCCTTTGACGAAGATGGCTCGCCCGCGTTTCAACTTTCTCTCAAAGGCGATCCCTTCACGAGTCGGGGCGGGTATCGCGTTGTGCTTTCACCCGATCATCAATTTGCATACCTCACCGAAGAATCCGGCGCGGCAGTCGAAGTCATCGACGTCCTCGCAGGCCAGTCGTTAGATCTCATCGACGTGCCACCCACCCCCAGTGGCATAGTCATTTCGCCCGATGGTGCGCGGCTCTACGTCGGGCACGGCAATGGCGCGGGGGCGGTGTCTATAATCGACACGCGCATCCCGAATTTGATCGACAGCATCTCGGTGGGGCAAGCGGTCACTCGCTTGGCACTTTCGCCCGATGGGCAAACCCTATATCTCAACAATCGGAACGCGGGGCGGTTGCTCAAAGTCAATGCGATGACCAAAGCGATAGCAGACAGCCTCTCGCTGGGCCGAGAAAGCGATTTGGGCGTTCAAATCCTCGATGTCGCGCTTTCCGCAGATGGCACGCGCCTCGCCGCATCCCTCAGTCGAACTTTTTCGGGTTTTGATGCCTTGGGCAACGCCGCGCCTGTTTTGTGGGGCGGCATTGCGGTTATTGACACGCGAACCTGGACGCAAACAGCCGAAATTTTTCTCGGCGCGCTCGTGGCAAATATCGGCATGACGCCCGACGGCAAAACCCTGTACGTCGCCGGCATCGAATCCCTCGACGACCCGACCACCAGAAATTTACAAATTTTTATCGTCGATCTCGAAAACAACGCCACGCTGGGCACCCTTCGCGGCTTTGAGGTGCCCGTGGCCTTTTCATTCAACGCATCCAAACCCGCCATACCCAACTTGGACAGTCCAGAACTCATTGTTTTTTGAGGAGGAAACTATGCCGTTTGTCAATGTCAAAATGCTGGAAGGACGCACGCATGAGCAAAAGCGCGCACTCGCCAAAGCCATTACCGATGCCCTGGTCGAGATCTGCAATGCCAAAGCCGATGGCACGATGGTCGTCATCGAAGACATTCCCCGCGACCACTGGGCAAGAGGCGGAACTCTGCTCTCGGAACAATAAAGGCGAGGCGCATCCGCAGATGAAGGGCGAAAGATGCGAGGATAGAAACGTAGGGGCGATGCCCCCGTGCCCGCCCGAAAAGGCAAGATACAAGGCGGATAATCCACTAATACCAATATCCGGAAACGCCAAACCGCTCGGCAAAATGATCGCCGAGCGGTTTGGCATGGGACAGGTATCGCTGGTACGCCGCGCTAACCGTACAGGTGCGCCACGTATTCGCCATAGCCATTGTAGCGTTGCGTGGGCACGCGCGCCATTGTGCCGATCAATCGCTCCGTTGCCTGCGACCAGCGCGGGTGGGGCACATCGGGATTGACGTTGGCCCAGAAGTCGTATTCGGCGGGGGCGAGTTCGTTCCAAAACGTGGGGGGTTGCTGTTTGGTGAACTCGATCTTCACAATGGATTTGATGCTCTTGAACCCGTATTTCCAAGGCGCGACCAAGCGAATGGGCGCGCCGTGCTGTTTGGGCATGGCATGACCGTAGATGCCCGTGGCGAGCAGGGTCAGTTCATTTGTGGCTTCCGCCATCGTCAGCCCTTCAAAATACGGCCACGGATACCATGACTGCGCTTTGATGCCCGGCGCTTGTTCCGGGCGGTGGAACGTCACCATCCGCACGTACTTGGCCGCGGACGTGGGTTGTACGTAGTCGATCAACGCCTTCATGGGAAAGCCGGTCCACGGCACGGTCATCGCCCAGGCTTCCACGCACCGGAAGCGGTACACGCGCTCTTCGAGTGGGAATCGCTTGAGCAAGTCATCCAAATCGTAAGTGCCGGATTTTTCCACAAACCCCGAAATCTCGATCTGCCAGGGATGCACTTCAAATTTGTCCGTCAACTCGTGGACTTTGCCCTTGTTGGTGGTAAATTCGTAAAAATTATTGTAGCGCGCGGCGACCTTCTCCCGCGTCAATTCCCGCGTCACGGTGTACTTCTCATTGCGGGCGGCCGGATACAAGCCCGGCAACGAGGGGGGCACTTCCACCACAAACTCGTCTTCTGCTATGGCGCATCCCGCGCCGAGGATGGTGCTCGCGCCCGCTATACCCATCGCCTGCATAAAGCGTCGCCGATTCATGTACATGTGTTCGGGCGTGACCGCGTGGTCGGGCAGGTGCCAACCTTTGGGAATCTGAATAAACGCCATGTCTTGCCTCCGTTGTTTTTGTGCCTACCGCTGATCCAACGCCACGTAATCGCGCACATCTTCGCCAGTGTAAATCTGGCGCGGTCGGGCGATTTTTTGCTCTGAATCACCGAGCAATTCCCGCCACTGCGCCAGCCAGCCACACGACCGTCCCACCGCAAACAACACCGTCATCATCCGTACGGGCAAGCCCATGGCCTGATAGATGATCCCGGAATAAAAATCCACATTGGGATACAAATTGTACGACACAAAATAGTCGTTTTGAAGGGCCACCCGCTCCAGTTCCAGCGCGATATCGATCAGGGGATTTTTGCCCGTGACCTCAAACACCTCGTACGCGACCCGTTTGATGATCTTCGCCCGCGGATCGTAATTGGAGTACACCCGATGACCAAATCCCTGCAACCGCAGTTCCTTCTCTGCCACCACGCGGTCGATATAATCCGCCACCTTATCCACCGATCCGACCTCGTTGAGCATCTTCAACACGGCCTCATTCGCCCCCCCGTGTGCCGGGCCGTAAAGCGCGGCGGCCGCGCCGGCCATCGCCGAGTAGGGATCGGCCCCGCCGCTGGCAATGGCCCGCATGGTGCTCGTGGAACAATTTTGTTCGTGATCCGCGTGCAAAATCAGCAACACCTCCAGCGCGTGCGCGAGCACGGGATCGACCTCGCCAAACAACATATTCAGCAAATTGCCGCAAAACCCCAAGTCCGGATCGGGCGGCACATGGGACAGGCCCGCGCTGTGCCGATGCACCGCGGCGCCCAGCGTTGCCACATGGCCCATTAAGCGACAGATATGGCGGTCTTGGGCTTCTTCGGTTGCAAAATCGCGCACGTCATCGCAAAACACGGACAGGGCCCCCAACGCGCCTACCAGCATGCCCATCGTATGGCCCCCTACGGGAAATCCTCGGATAAAAGACAACACATCCTCTGATACCGAGGTTTGCGAATTGACGCGCTCGGAAAATTCGTCCAATTGATCGCGGGTGGGCAAGGTGCCGCGAATCAGCAAATAGGCCACCTCGAGGTAGGTCGATTGCTCGGCCAACTGCTCGATGGGATAGCCGCGATAGCGCAAAATCCCTTCCTCGCCGTCGATATATGTAATCGCGCTTTTGCAAGAGGCCGTGTTGAGATAGGCCGGGTCGTATCCCAAAAGCCCAAAGTCCGAATCCGTGCGTTTAATCTTTCTCAAACCATCTGTACGCACATAAGCACCATCTGCGACATACGTCCCACGATCGATGGAGAGTTTAAACGGCTTGTCTGTCCGTTTATCCGTACCTTTAAGCATATTCCGACTCATGAGAGACTCCTTTCTTTGGGGGAGAAGTGTTGCGACATCTGTTTACAAATTACACCATCACTTGGTAAATTCTACACGGGCTGTTTTGATCGGGCTGCATCGCATTGACTGCGCCAAAAACGCTGTGCAGGGCGCGATCATAAGATGCTTTGCCCGCACAAAGCGCGAGTGCCCCGCCAGTTCGCAGGCGCGTTTGCAACACGCGCAACATCGACAAGCTATACGCCCGGCGATTTTCTGTTCGCGCCACCTGATTTGGCCCCATATCAATGTGCATCGCAATCCCGTGATAATTGCGCGGCACGCCCTGCACATACGCGCAAAAATCGCCTATGACGAGTTCCACACGCGCATCGTCCAGCAAATCGGCATTGCCCAAAACAGTGCGGTTCCATTCTGCAATTCGCGGCTCGATCTCCACTACGCAAACGGATTGCACCGCGCTGTGTTTGAGCACTTGCCCCAGCGTCACGCCAAGCCCGAGCCCGCCGATCAACACATCGGCATATCGCTGCGTTGCGGGAATGCCTGCCAGCGCGAGATCGGCCAGTGCGATCTCCAAATTGGCGTGGGTACGCGCCATCACACATCCATTGATGGAGAGCACATGGTGCGTCTGATCGCCCACAGGCACCGCCTCAAGTTGAAAATTCCCATTCGGCGTCTCGGCCAAAGCCACAGTTTGTCGCCCCGTGTTCATCGCGCCTTTTTCGATAAAAATCCATTTGGGCAGGACTAACAATATAGAAACGCAAGGCGTAAGACGCAAGATGTAAGACGCAAGGGATAGAAACGCAGGGGCGCGGCCCCTTTGCCCGCACGTTGGGATAGCAAGAGGCGATTAGCCACGAGAAGCACAAAAACACAACAAGGTGAGAGGCGAGAGAACGCGCTTGATTTTTAAGGTGCGAAGCCCTTTATTGACGCATGATTTCACGGGAACATGATTTGATCTGGATTACTGCGTTGTGCTTGCGCGTGACAACTTCCGCCGGAATGATGACTGCCCTTTCCCCTCTCGCTGTTCATCTGCGTTCATCTGCGTGGCGAAACCCTCCTCTTGTATCTCGCCTTTTGTCGCTGCCCGCTCAAAGGAGTGAACATGAAAATTACCAAACTCGAAACCTTTCTCGTCAAGCCGCGCTGGCTCTTTCTCAAAATGCACACGGACGAGGGTCTCGTCGGCTTGGGCGAACCCATCCTCGAGGGGCGCGCCCGCACATGCGCGCAGGCCGTGGCCGAACTCGCGCCCTATCTCATCGGCAAAGATCCGCGGCGCGTGGTGCATCATTGGCAGGCCATGTATCGCCACGCATTTTATCGCGGCGGGCCTATCCTCACCAGTGCTCTATCGGGTGTTGAGCAAGCCCTGTGGGACCTCGCGGGCAAAGCGGCGAATATGCCCGTCTATGAAATGCTCGGCGGGCCTTTGCGCGACCGCATCAAAATGTACAAAGGCACGGGTGCGGGCAGTCCAGAACAGGCGGCCGCTGCGGTCAAAGCACGCAAAGAACAGGGTTTTATCGCCATCAAGACCGGGCCGGCCAAAATTCGCCCGGCGCGCATCGTAGAAAATCCGGCCTTTATCGACCACGCGGCCGAAACCTTTGCCGCGATGCGCGAAGCCGGGGGCGCAGATTTTGACATTGCCATCGACTTTCACGGCGCGATCTCGCCGCAAACCGCTGCGGTGCTCATCAGAGCACTCGAGCCCTACCAGCCGATGTTTGTCGAAGAACCCATTCAATGCCAAGATGTGGAAGGCATGGCCGAACTCGCGCGCAAAACCCATCTGCCCATTGCAACGGGCGAGCGCGTTTTCACCAAATGGGGCTTCCGCGACCTGTTGGAAAAACGCGCTTGTTCCATCGTGCAACCCGACCTGTCGCACGCGGGCGGCATTTTCGAGACGCGCCTGATCGCGGGCATGGCCGAATCCTATTATGCAGCCGTTGCCCCGCACTGCCCGCTCGGCCCCATTTCATTGGCCGCCTGCATCCAACTCGACGCGAGCATTCCCAATTTCCTCGCGCAAGAACACACCATGTTTGGCGAGGATTATCTCAAAGAGCCGTTCCAATTCAAAGATGGCTATGTCGCATTGCCCAAAGGCCCCGGCCTTGGAATCGAACTCGACGAGGACAAGATGGAAGACAAAATTGACCATGATTGGACGAATCGACACTCCTATCACCCGGACGACGGATCGGTGATCGATTGGTAAAACCGCACGAGGAGATCGCTTATGTCAAAACTCGCTGAAAAAATCGCCCTGGTGACGGGCAGTGGGCGCGGCATTGGTCGCGCCATTGCCATCGCCTTTGCCAAAGAAGGCGCGGATCTCGTGCTCGCTGCGCGAACGCCCGCACAACTCGATGCGGTTGCCGCAGATATTCGCGCCCTCGGTCGCCGCGCCTTGACCGTGCAAACCGATGTCGCGGATCGCGCGAGCGTGGATGCGTTGGCGGAAAACGTCCGCAGAGAATTTGGTCGCCTCGATATCCTCGTCAACAACGCGGGCGGGGGCATTGAAGGCAATCGCATTCTCGACAGCGATCCGGATCTTTGGATCGCGGATGTCACGGTGAACTGCATCAGCGCGTACCTGGTCTCGCGTGCCCTGCTGCCGCTCATGATCGACGCGGGCGGGGGCAGAGTGATCAATGTGGGTTCGGGCATGGGCCACCGCCCCACAGCGAACAGTTCGGCCTATCACGTTGGCAAGGCCGGCATGTGGATGTTGACCCAGTGCCTGGCCGAAGAAGTGTGGGAACACAACATCACGGTCAACGAACTCATCCCCGGCCCGGTTGCCACGCATCTCACGCAAGGGCGCATGAATGTGGGCGGCCCACCGCCTTTCGCGCCCAGCGAAGTGGTCAAAGCCCCCGAAGACGTGGTCTCCCTCGCGCTCTTTTTAGCCACGCAGTTAGACGGAGGGCCGACAGCGCAGACGTTCAGCTTGGCGCGACGACCCATCTAAAAACGCACCAATCTTTCGAGAAAAGAAAAATCACATGCTCAAAAAATTGCGAATCCAAAACTTCAAAATTTGGGAGGATACCGGCGAAATTGACCTGGCACCGATTACGCTCTTTTTTGGCACCAACAGCTCAGGCAAATCCAGCATTGGTCAGTTCCTCCTGATGCTGAAGCAGACGGTTGAATCGAGCAGTCGAGAAGTGTTTTATCTCGGCAACAGAAATTCGGCGGTTCAACTGGGCTCTTATGGGGAAATGGTCTTTCAGCACGATCTCAAAAAAATGATTAAATTTGAGTACCAGTGGTTGCCCTATAAGCCGCTCGGGTTCACAGAACCTGTTCCTCCTCATAAGAAGTTTTCCGGTAATGCTTTGGCCTTTCAAGCAAAAGTCGGAGCCAGACCTCTAAGGCATCTAACCACCTGGGTTGACCTGTTCAAATATCAACTGATTAAGGATGAGAAAATCCAGCTTTCACTTGGGCTAAAGCTAAGTTCTGGCGCGAGGTCAGTTTATGAGGTCGAATCTTCTGGCTTTGACTTAAAGGAGTTGTTCCGGGGGATAGGGCCTGAGTCTATGGGTGAACCCAAACATTTTTGCTCCTTTCCCAATGAGGTTTTTTTGGCCCATAGAAACATCCGATATTTTGCTACAGAGTTCGAGTATCTCCATTAGGACTTACGCAATTTCCATTGGAATATGAGGTGCTTTGAGTTGTTGTCTCAAGAAGTCAGCCAGCCCCCGGTATTTGACTTGATAAATGGTTTGTCCTGTTTGATAGGCCACCTGCGCGAGTCTTATCCAAACGAACATCGCACACCCCATATGATTTCGTACCATGCGTGCCAACCGACATGGACCCTTTTCAAGCCCGGTCACCTGTTTGACTTCGCGGTGAAAGGGCTCAATTTTCCATCGTTGGTGACACACCTGTTGTACCCCTGAAGAATCGTTTTGAGCATGGTCGTTGGTTACGACATACGCCGTGCGTCTATCAGAAGACGCCACCCGGAATAATTTCACTTTGTGGTCTTTGGGGAACCCTCTGATTTTAATTGGCTTGCCTTGTTTGCGTTGCGCTTTCGTCCAAGTTAAGCTATCTACGCGCTGGTAGGGGATTGTGCCTGCCGAATCGTCCACGCGCCGGTTCGTCTTGAGGGGACAATAATAGGTTTTTTGCATCTGCTCTATGTGTAGCATGACCGTTTTAGTCGCATACCAACTGTCCATCAAGACCCCGGTAAAAGGGAGGCGCTTCTGATAGACCAACGCAGAGAGCATGTCCTTGAGATGATCCCATTTGGTTTTGCCATCGCCTTGCGGGTCATAAATCCGATAGTCAATCAGCCAGAACCGATCCTCTTGCGGATGGACATAGACACATGTGACCACCCCGATGCCATTGATGACGCCTTGGGCGTTGCCGCTCTATTGACGACGCACTCACGCGATCTTGCGCGCGTGTCGCTTGTCTAAAACCGGGTCATCAAAGATCACATCGCCTTCAGGCGTCAGCGCGATGGGGGCTTTGACGTGTTCCCACACCAAGCGGGGGGGGATACGCTCACCGGCGAGATAGCGGTTGATCCTATCATGACTGAACCCTTCGCTATGGTCGGCGAAAGGGGGCAGGGTATCGTTGAGGGGACGGCTAAGCAGATACTGACAGTCATCCAAACGCGTCGGGTGGCGCATTGACACCTCCTCAAAGTGATAAATTTTACGGAATTGCACCCTTTGTTAACTCAGCATGCGTAAGTCCTATGATGAAATACGATTTCTTTAAATTCCCATCTACGCCCCACTTGGCACTTCTCGGCGATGTCAATGTCCGGGGCGATAAGGTCATGTCAGAGCCTGAACGCGATGCGTTTTTGGCGTGCGAACTCGTCGTTGAAGAAAAGGTCGATGGGGCAAATCTCGGCATTTCGTTTGACGCCGATGGAAATATTCGCGCTCAAAATCGGGGGGCGTACTTGTCCCTTCAGGATGGATCGGGACAATGGAAAAAATTGTTAGAGTGGCTGTCCCTGAAAGAGGACGCTCTTTTCGACCATCTGACTGACCACTACATCCTTTTTGGTGAATGGTGCTATGCCATGCATTCGATCTTTTACGACAGATTACAAGATTGGTTTCTCGGCTTCGACATCTATGACAAACGCACGGACCGCTTTCTGCCAAGCGATAAACGCGATGAGCTTTTTGAACAGATCGGAATTGATCAAGTCCCATCTATTGCGCGAGGGCACTTTACATTTTCGGAACTAAAAAAAATTCTATCGCCGCCAAAATCACAGCCTCTGTGGTCAAGGCTTGGCACTCGGGAAGCAGAGGGGCTTTATTTGAGGTACGATCGGGACAATTGGCTGGTGCAAAGGGCCAAATTGGTGCGGCCAGACTTTATCCAATCCATTGAACAACACTGGTCGCTATCGGGCATTCAGAAAAATCGGGTGATGTGGGAATCTGGTATGGCGACTTCTGTTATTGCCGAATAGCGATGCTGGATACCGCCCAACCCTTCGGCCTTTCAAGCGGTCAGCAAAACCAGTGGCCGGTGGTCAGTTCACCCAATCCCCATCAGCCGTAGGAACAGGCCCCCGTGCCTGTTCAAATCTGCGGTCCGTGAAACAAATCAACCCTTTCGAGAAAGGAATTGCTGTGTCAAAAAAAATTGTCGCCTACGGCATGGATGGCTTTATCACGCCGATGATGAAATATTTTGCAGATGAGGGATCGCTGCCGACGTTTAAGCGCATGCTCGACGAAGGCGCGGTCAACGAGACCTTTCCCTCATTCCCGGTGTGGACGCCCACGAACTGGGCCACCCTTTCCACGGGCGCGCACACGGGCACGCACAGCGTCTCGCGCTGGCGAGTCGATGTCGCTCCCGGCGAGCGCGTCAACTCGTTTGACGGCCGCGCCAACAATGCCCAACGCTTATGGAACGCCCTTGAACGCGAGGGCCTGAAAGGCGTGGCGTTGCACTATCCGGCCGCCCATCCCTCGGGCGTGGAAAAGGGGTATGTGATCGACGGCTTCGGGCATCCCGGGCACGCGAACACGGACTATGAAATCGCCGCGGCGCAGGCTTATACCACCGCGGATCAGGGTGGGGAAACCGTGCAAATGGACCACGACGGCACCGCCGTGCGCCGCAAACAGCGCAGCGTCGAATCCATCCCCGCGCTCGCGCCGGCACAGGGCTGGATCAACCTTCCGCAAAGCACCCTGCCACCGCTCGCGTCTGCCATCGAGATCCACGCGCGCTTGGGCGGCGACATCAATCGCTTTTATCTGCTCGTCTTTGCCCGTGCCGACAAGGGATACGACGCGCTGAGGGTCTGCCGGTCACGAGATGGCGGCGACCACATCGCGGAAGTGAAAACCGGTTCATGGAGCAATTGGGCGATAGAACCCTTCCGCATCGCAGGCCGCGATCAGCGCGCCGCTGTGCGCTTCAAACTCCTCGAACTCGAACCCGATGGCGCGCATCTCAAGCTCTACCGTTCGCAGATCACGTACACCGATGGGTTCACCTATCCCGACGATTTGGCCGCCGAACTCATCCAACGCTTTGGCCCCTATCAAGAACACGC
Organism: uncultured Latescibacterota bacterium; assembly: GCA_958295785.1. Taxonomy (GTDB): domain Bacteria; phylum Latescibacterota; class UBA2968; order UBA2968; family UBA2968; genus VXRD01. The sequence goes on along the minus strand of OY282377.1, from coordinate 5,326,138 downwards.
CTCAATGACGCCCTACACCGCGGGCATGACCGACTTTGACACCGCGCTTGAAGAATGCGAATACCAGGGCCTTTGGTTTGCCGATGTCGCCAATTACATGCTCCACGAAAAAGATGCCAATTTCTTCATCTGCCACTGGCACCTCTACGACTACCTCAACCACATTCACCTCGACGGCGTGGATCCGGTGTGCCCGGCATACCATGCGGACAAAGCCGCCGAAATCATGCACCTGTTCCGCAAGGCGTACATCGTCGGAGACAAGGTCTTAAAACGCATGTGGGATGCCGCCGATGAGACCACCTGTGTCGGCGTATTGTCCGATCACGGCGCGTCGCCAGATGTGCGGATCGCCAACATCCGAAAATTCCTGTATGACCGCGGATTCACCGTGCTCAAAGCAGACGCCAGCGACGGCGTTGAACGCGACGAAGTCCGCGAAAGCGAAATCGACTTTGAAAAAACCCGTGCGTACCTCAAAGACGACAAGGGCTTTGATATATGGATCAACGCCGAACCCGGCCCGAAATTCGACGCGATTGAACGCGATCTCCTCCGCGCCCTACGCACTTGGGTCGATGAAGAAGTCGGGCGCAATGTCATCGCCATTGCCCTGCCCAAGCGCGACGCGTACATGCTCGGGCAATGGGGCGATCAGTGCGGCGATGTGGTTTTCGCGTGGGATCACGGCTATGTCAGCGGGTACTACGGCCAGTGGAAGGGCATCGTGGGCGGCGGTTGTGTGGGCGCGCCCAAAGTTTTCGGCGCGCATCACGGAGGCTTTATCCCCACGCGCAGCGAGATTTCATCGAGCTTTGGATCATTTCACTTGGCCGGCCCGGGCATCAAAAAAGGCTACGAACGCCCCACCGACAAACTCGGCTATATCCACGCTGTCGATGTGGTGCCCACGCTTTGCCACCTCTTCGGCATCGCCCCGCCCGACCAAAGCCAAGGCGCGATTGCCTACGATATTTTTCAAGGCCACGAGATGGTGCGAAAAAGAGAAGTGTGAAAATTGTGCGTTTGGCGACCATCGCTTTCACCGCGTTGCCCTACCCGATGCCGTTGGTGAGATGCCGGTATCCGCACAGCGAGCTATTAAGGAGAAGAATCACATGCTCGATATTCACGGCCTTATGGCGGACTTGTCCAAGCACCGTCCGATTTTTCACTCAGAGGCGGATTTTCAGCACGCTCTCGCATTGGAGATACACAAGGCGATACCAGATTGTGAGATTCGCTTGGAATTGCCCTATCGAGTTTTGGGTCCTCAATCTGACGAAACCGACAAAAACCACATGGACATCTATCTTACGACTGAGAAAATTGCAATTGAATTGAAGTACCGCACCCGAGAGAGAAAAGGTAAATGGAACAATGAGCTTTTTGTACTCAAGAATCAAAGCGCGCATGACTCCGGGCGGTACGGCTTTCTTAAAGACATCGAGAGGCTTGACCGGGTGGTGGCAGATGGGAAGGCCAAGTTAGGGTTTGCAGTTCTGCTAACAGACGAGCAACCATTTTGGACTCAGACAGGTTCTAGGAAGTCAAATCCTAAAGATAAATATTTTCGTATCTATGAAGGTCGGAGGGTGACAGGCGAGATGAAATGGTGTGGAAATCCCGCCGAAGGCACAATCAGAGGAATGGAAGATCCGATTTATCTAACGGGTTCATATCGCATGCGCTGGCGGGATTACTCAAGTCTTGGAGAGGGAAAGCACCAACGCTTTCGGTATCTCGCAGTCTCGGTTGGACGAAACCCATGATGAAAACAGGGTATGCCTTCTGTGGCCATAAAGAACTCCGACCTTGCCAAACGCAATATATTTATCTCACCAACCCGTAAAACCCCGACCCTTCAAGGGCGGTTTATACCAAATTGAATATCTGTTGACCTCATGTGATGCGCTATGTTGCCAGCAAGCGATCTCCTTGACGTTCCGCAGTCATTCAGAAAAGCCATCGCAAAAATGCGATCACAAAATACCGTCACACAAAGCCATCACGCACAGCGCGCAAGGCCGTCTCGCAACGCACATCCATTTTGCAACCCACCTTGCAGGCCAACGCATGTCGTGCGACCCGCAAAGCGATTTGCGCTGTGCCAGCCTCTCGGCGCATGAGAGCGGCATTTTTGAACTGCTGGGGCAGTTGTACCCCGCTCGCCTACTTTTTTTTGCTGTTGAAAAAAAGTAGGTCGCCGAAGGCATCAAAGGCAACCCATATAGAGGCAGAACCAAACGCTTTACGTAAGTCTGTTCCCCATTCCTCATTCATCCCTGATGGGAGACAGGATACGGACAACTTAAAATCAAATTGGTATTACACGGGCATACCAGTCCCGAAATCTGCACCCCGCAAGAACTTATGGGAGTATTTGAAGATGTCTGACGAAATCATCATGGAACTCTGGCAGATCAAAGACCGCATCGCACGGGAACATGGGTATGATATCGATGCCCTTGTTGCCCATCTCCAAACCAAAAAGCGGGCGGAAGGTCGGCAGGTTGTGGATCTGCGTGCTATGAGACAGGTTGCTGAACAAGGCACTGAGCTCGGTCATTGATGAGGGATACGAGGCTTCGCTCGAAATGGGCAAGGTTTTATCGCGTCATTAAAGAACTCCGACCTTGCCAAACGCAATATGTTTATCTCACCAGCCCGTAAAACCCCGCCCCTTCAAGGACGGTTTAGAAAACAAAAAAAGGGCTTGCGAGGTCGAATCGCAAGCCCAAACAAATAACGAGATCGTCTCAAGATGCCCACTTGAGCTTTTTCTTGGACTGGACGCAGTCCCGGAGATACAGGTCGATCAAATTCTGGTATGGAATACCCGTTTCGTCCGCCATGTCCTTAAAATACGCGATAACATCCGTCCCCAAACGCAACGTGACTTGCTTTTTCAAATGCTTTGCGTAGGGATTTTTGACGGACTTCGAGAAGTCGCATTCTTTTTTTTACAACTACCTTTCGTATTGTTGGAGAAAACCATGAGATTGAAAAACAAAAACATCGTCGTCACCGGCGGTGCATCGGGCATTGGGCGGGCCGCGGCGCAATGCTGTGCGCGGGAAGGCGCGAGCGTGGCTGTCGTGGATTTGGATGGAGAGGGCGTTGAACGCGCGGTGCGGGAAATCGAACAAAGGGGCGGCTGTGCAAATGGGTTTCGGGCAGATGTGAAAGAAGAAAATCAGGTGCGCGACTTGTTCGACACTATCGGCGAAGCCTTTGGGCACATCGACGGCTTGATCCACGCCGCGGGGATTCTCGAAGGCGCGCTCGTTCCCGTCGATGAGTTTGAAGAATTTACATGGGACAGGGTCATCGACATCAATTTGAAAGGGAGTTTCCTCGCTGCAAAATACGCGGTGCCGTGGATGAAAAAAGTCGGCAAAGGCGTCATCGTGCTCATTGCATCGGGCGCGGGGGTCAAAGGCGGGAGTTCATCCGTGGCTTACGGGTCGAGCAAAGGCGGCGTTCACGGCCTGTCCCTGGTGTTGGCAGCGCAACTGGGCCATCGCAACATCCGCGTTCACGGCGTTTGCCCGGGCGGCATTGAAACGCCACTAAAAATGCGCGTGGTGCAAAAACAAGCCGATGCGGCCGGGCGCGATGTTGCCCATCTCGCGGCCGGGCTTGGCGACCCCGAAGGCGTGGGCAACATTTTGTCCTTTCTCGTATCTGACGCCGCCGATTACGTGCGCGGCACCATTTTCACGCGATAGGAGGCCCGACCATGCGCTTGGGTGTTGTTGGCCTTTTGCCCCGGGATTTTCGCACCTTAAAACCGGCCCATCTCCGGGCCGTGCAAGCCCTCGGCTTCACGGGTTGCGCGTTTCACTTTCCCGGGGAATTGTGCGGAGAAATCACCGCTGCGGACACGGCGCGATGCCGCGTGCTTTTTGCGGACCACGCGCTTGACCTCGCGCAATTTTCCATCACCTATCCCGAATGCCTCTTTGACCCGGATGCGGACGTGCGAAACGCTGTCATCGCCAAAATCAAAAAGGGCGCGGAAATCGCCGATAGCCTGTCTGCACAGACCTACTTGCTCCGCCCGGGCAGCCGCAATCCCGCGGGCAGTTGGACGCCCCATCGCCACAACCACACGCGAGCGGCATGGGACCGCCTCATCGAAACCCTGCGAGACATCGCGCCCACGCTCGAACAACGCGGCGTCACAGGGGTCATGGAAACCCACCTCGTCTCCATTCTCAAAAACCCGCACACCTGCCGCGAAATGGTCGAAAGCGTGGGATCTCCCAACCTGCGCTTGGTGATGGACTACGCGAATCACTTCGAGACCCTGAGCCAAGTCTATGACAGCGCCGAGCGGCTGAATCACATTTTTCATGAGATGGGCACGTACGCGCCGATCATGCACATCAAAGATATTTCTATCGGCAAAGGACTCGTGCTCCACCTCGAAGAAACCGTGCCCGGCCATGGGGAACTCGACCTCGCGCATTGCTTTCGCCATTTCCAAACCCGCTTTCCCAACAACTACGGCCTCATCGAACACCTCCCTCCTGACCGCATTCCCGAAGCCGCATCCAACACGCGCGATATTGCGGCCCGTGCGGGCGTTCCGATAAGTGAGATGGAAGTTTAGCCACTGTGTGTAGGGGCGGATGCCCCTGTGCTCGCCCTCGCCCGCCTGAATAGACAGGCGTCCTACAAAGCTGTGAAGCGAGTAATCCCGCCCATCCCAAGGCGCTGACTCGCTTCAGTTGGGAAAAATCCAGCGTTTTTTCCATTGTCTCATGGTGTGGAACTGTTGTTGCACCTCGCTGTAGCGGCTCAGGATTTCGATCATCCTTAAGCGCAAAATAAATTTTTGAAATTCCTCTTGCATAACGCCTCCTTTTACGCAGACAAAAATTTACTCCCGTCCGCTTCTCGGTACCGATTCAGAAGATCGAGCAATTCTGTTGCGATCTCTATTTTTTCGCGGTACAAATTGTGTTGCTCCTCTGGGTCGCGTGCCATGTCGTAAAGCTGCATGGGCGGCGCGTCTGCGGGCACATCTGCGTCTTTCAAAGTCCAGCCGCCGGAACCGCGGCAGGCCACCAGTTTCCACTGATCCTTGCGAATCGCAAATTCCCCGCTGATCGAATGGTGTACGGTCGCTTCTCGAATCGCCTCGTCCTGCTCGCCCCGCATGTACGGCGAAATGTCATAGCTGTCTTCCCCTGCATCACTGGGCAAATCAACGCCGCAAATCCCGGCGGCGGTCGCCAACAGGTCCGTCAAACACACGGTCTTGTCGCATTGCGCCCCCGGCGCGATCACCTCCGGCCACGACGCGATAAACGGAATGCGATGCCCCCCGTCCCAGGCATCGGATTTTTGCCCGCGATAAATGTAATTTCCCAGATGATCGTACTTCTCCTTCAGCCCTATTGGTTCGGCGTGGCAACCGTTGTCGCTCGTCACAATAATCAGCGTATTATCCGCCAAACCATTGCGCTTGATGGCCGATACAATGCGCCCGATGCTCCAGTCGTGCTCGGTGACATAATCGCCGTATTCGCCCGCCCGACTGCGCCCGGCAAATCGCTCGCGCGCAAAATGCGGCGTGTGCGGCGACGGCGCGGGAAAGTACAAAAAGAAAGGCTTATCCGCATTTTCCTTTGCGTGCTGATGGATAAACCCCTCGGCGCGAATCGTCAGTTCCAGCAAACACGTCTCGTGCATAAACCCGGGCGCGCCCGCCCCCCCGCGCCAAAATGCGGGCCTAGGCGACCCCGCGATCTCCTCCACGGGTTGCTCCACCACCATCCCGTCCTCGATATAACAATACGGCGGCATATCCAGCGATGCGGGAATAATAAACGAATAATCAAAGCCCGCAGTATGGGGGCCATCGGTCAAGGGCGCAGAAAAATCCACTGTTTCCCCGTTCACTGCCTCGGCGCCATTTTTCACCTGCCAGCCCAACCCCAAATGCCACTTGCCCACGCACGCTGTCGTATAGCCCTGCCCGCGCAACAGCGACGCCGCGGTCATCCGCCCATCTTCGAGCAGGGGCTCGGAATAGCCATTCAAAACCCCGCGCTTCAACCGCGACCGCCAGCAATACCGCCCGGTCAAAATGCCGTATCGCGTGGGCGTACACACCGCCGAGTTGCTGTGTGCATCCGTAAAAATCATCCCCTCAGACGCGAGGTAATCCGCGTGTGGCGTTGGAATCTTCGACTCGGGATTCAAACAACTCACATCGCCATATCCCCAGTCATCGGCCAACAAGTAGATAATATTTGGCTTGCGTATCATGCCAACTCCCCTCATGATATTTGTTCACTGCACTTGTATCATAATACATTCATCTGTTGCTGTTCACAAGTGTCATTCAGATCGCCACATCCATTTCAAAGGCTTATGCCATGCCCCCCATTCCATCGGATGCCAGCGTTGGGAAAGTTGAGCGAAAATGCGCCGCACTCTCTTGCTTACCGCTTCTCCACTGACAGCAGATTGGGAAGCAGAAATCTCTCTCGCGGATAGGGATTTAAGCCATAACCCTTGCGAATTGCCGCTAACCATGCCGCTCCCGTTTAACGCCACAACGGGCCATAAATGACCGAGCAGGGGACGCACAAGGCACGCCCACTCTGCACTTTCACCCATTGAGGTTCCCCATGTCCAACAAACCGAATATCCTTTGGATCTGCACGGATCAGCAGCGTTTTGACACGCTCGGCTGCTATGGCAACACATTTGTCCACACGCCGAATTTGGATCGCTTGGCCGAACAAAGCGTGCTTTTTGAACACGCCTTTTCCCAAAGCCCGGTCTGCACGCCCAGCCGGTCGAGTTTTCTCACGGGACGCTATCCGCGCACCACGCGCTGCCGGCAAAACGGTCAATCCATTCCCAGCGACGAAATCCCGGTCACCAAATTGCTCCACGACGCGGGCTATGTGTGCGGCCTGTCGGGCAAACTCCACCTCTCGGTCTGCAACCCCAGCGCGTGTCACGGCACGGAACGCCGCATTGACGACGGGTATGACCAGTTCTTTTGGTCGCACGATCCCGCGCCGCGATGGCCCACCAATGACTATCACCAGTGGTTGCGCGACAAGGGCTTGCAGCGCGATGTCCAGCCGTTTCAGGATTCGCAATACGTGCGGGTTTTGCCCTCTGAAGAACACAGCCAAACCACTTATTGCGTCCAGCGCGCCATCACTTTTATTCGCCGATGCGCGGAAGAAAATAGGCCGTGGACCTTTTCGCTCAATCCGTTTGATCCCCATCACGCCTTTGATCCCCCGCGCGAAGACCTCGAACGCTACCGCGACTTGCTCGACGATATTCCATTGCCCAATTACGTCGCGGGCGAACTCGACGACAAACCCTTATGGCAACGCATTGACCACGCCGGGTCTTATGGCGGCAAAGGCGTGTTCGCGTACGACCGAATGACCGACGCGGACCACCGATGGGTCACAGCCGCGTATTGGGCGATGGTCGATGTGATCGACCGCCAGATCGGCCACTTGCTCGACTGCCTCGAAGCAACGGGGCAGCGCGACAACACCTATATCATCTTCACGTCTGATCACGGCGAGATGCTCGGCGACCACGGCATCTACCTCAAAGGCCCGTTTTTCTACGAACCCGCTGTGCGCGTGCCCCTCCTCATCTCGGGCCCCGGTCTTTGCAACGATGGCTCGCGATCCGCCGCGCTCGTGGAACTGGTGGATCTCGCGCCCACCATCCTCGAATGGGTCGGCCTCAACATCCATCCCGCGATGCAGGGCCGCTCTCTTCTCCCCCTCCTGACAGGAGACGCGCCCTTGGATGAACACCGAGACGACATTTACTGCGAATATTACAATGCCATGCAAGGCCATAAAAATCCACCCGCACACGCCACGATGGTTCGCACGCGCCGCCACAAACTCGTCGCCGCACACGGCACGGGCAGCGGCGAACTTTACGATCTCGAAACCGACCCCACGGAAACGCGCAACCTGTGGCGCGATCCCAACGCCACCGCCATCAAACTCGACCTCCTAACCCGCCTCGCCGACCGCATGGCCTGGACTGTTGACCCCTTGCCCCCGAGAGAAGCGGGGTTTTGAGGGGAGGTAATACCAAATTGATTTTTATTTGTGCGTATCCTGCCTCCCATCAGGGAGGAATGAGGAATGGGGAACAGACATTCCGTAGAGATCATGCGTTGCTTGTCTCAAGCGTTTGGTTCTGCCTCCTTGTGGGTTGCCTTCGATGCCTTCGGCGACCGACTTTTTTTCAACAGCAAAAAAAAGTAGGCGAGCGGGGTACAACTGCCCCAGCAGTTCAAAAATGCCGCTCTCAAACGCCGAGAGGCTGGCACAGCGCAAAACGCTTTTGTAATAGGACGACATGCGCTGGCCTGCGATGTGGGTTGCGAGAGGGAGGTGGGTTGCGAGACGGCCTTGCGCGCTGTGCGCGATGGCTTTATCGGAGGGTCTTTTGGGATGGCATTTTTGCGATGGCTTCTCTGAATGCCTGGGTAACGTCAAGGGAATCATTTGCGGGTCGCAGATCGCATCACATCAGGCCAACAGAAAATCAATTTGGTATAAGGAGCATTTCATGTCCGATACACAACCGCGACCGGAACATCCCCGTCCGCAATTTCAGCGCGACGCATGGGTGAATCTCAATGGCACCTGGAATTTTGCCATCGATTTTGGGCAGTCGGGCGAAGCCAAGGGCTGGCCCCAAGATCCCGCTGATTTAGACCGCGCGATCACCGTGCCATTTTGCCCGGAATCCCGCCTGTCGGGCGTTCAATACACGGATTTTATGCCTTCGGTCTGGTATCACCGAACCATTGAGATACCCGATGAATGGGGCGGCAAATGCGTGCGCTTGCACTTTGGGGCAGTCGATTACCACTGCAAGGCGTGGGTCAATGGGCGGCTTGTTGGGCAACACGACGGGAGCAGTTCGTCCTTTGCGTTTGACATCACCCACGCGCTCGCGGCTGGAGAGAACCATCTCGTCGTCTGCGCCAATGACGACACGCGCTCTCGGGATCAGCCCTCGGGCAAGCAGTGCCCGGACCTGTATTCACGCGGTTGCCACTACACGCGCACCACTGGAATCTGGCAAACCGTTTGGCTCGAAGCCGTTCCCGAATCGCGCATTGACGCAGTGCGTATTGTTCCGGATCTGGACAGCAGTCGCTTTGTCCTGACGCCCACATTCACAAACGCGCGGCGCGGGCACACGTTTCGCGCTGTGCTGTGCAATGGCGAAGAGGAAGTCGCGGTTTCCGCCGTGCCCGCCGCGAGTGGCGCGGCGATGTCGTTGCGCGTCAAAGACCCGATATCGTGGTCGCCCGCCCATCCCCACCTCTACGACCTGCGCTTTGAACTCTGCGAGGGCGATGCTGTAATTGACGCGGTTCACAGCTATGCCGGGCTGCGAAAATTTCACATCGAAGGCCACAAATTTTACCTCAACAACGATCCCATTTTCCTGCGCTTTGTGTTGGACCAGGGGTTCTATCCCGACGGTATTTGGACCGCGCCATCGGACGAAGGCCTCAAGGCCGATATCGAAAAATCGCTCGCGGTTGGCTTTAATGGCGCGCGCCTTCACCAAAAGGTGTTCGAAGAGCGGTTTCACTATTGGGCCGACAAACTCGGCTATCTCACCTGGGGCGAATACTGCGACTGGGGCATGAATTTTGGTTCGCCGCAGGCGATTCACAACCAGCAGCGCGAATGGCGCGAAATTGTCATGCGCGACCACAATCACCCGTCCATCCTCGCGTGGACGCCCTACAACGAAACCCGCGGCGGCGCGACCCAGCACTTTGAAGCGCACCGCCGAGCCGTGCGGGAAACTTATGACCTCACCAAAGCCCTCGATCCCTCGCGGCCCTGTCACGACACCAGCGGTTATGTACACGTTTGCACCGATATTTATACCGTACACGACTACGAACAAGACGCGGCGAAACTCCGCGAGACGTATGCCTCTGTATCCCCGGACGATTGGGAAAACACGCCCATCCGATTTCCCGATCTCAGTGCGCCGTACCAGGGTCAGCCCTATGTCGTGGATGAATACGGCGGCACATGGTGGGATGCCCATGCCGGGAAAACCGAACAAGACCCGGATCGCAAGGGCAGTTGGGGCTATGGCAAACGCCCGACGGATATCGAAGAAGTGTACGACCGCATTGACAAACTCACGGCTGTGCTCGTGGAACACCCCCACATCGCGGGGTATTGCTACACGCAACTCACCGACATCGAGCAGGAACAAAACGGCATTTACACCTATCGCCGCCGCGAAAAATTCGACGCGGAACGCCTGCGGAAATCCTTTGGCGCGCCTGCGGCGATAGAGAGGGAATCTGACACATGACGATGATAGACGCGCATCTCCACGTTTTTGAAAAGCTCTCGGGTGAATTTCCCCGCGAGGTCAGTCCGCAATGCCCCGCGGATCGGGCCGAGACAGCGGAAAAGTTGCTGGACGTGATGGCGACCAACGGGGTCGATCAAGCGGTGTTGACGCAGATCGGCGGCGCGGAATTGGCGCACCATCGGTATTTGCAGTATTGCTTGAAAACATATCCCAATCGGTTTCGAGGCATTGGGTTGATCCCCCGAGAAATTTGGGACGCGCCAGAAGACCACATGGATCGCTTGGCTGAAAATGGGGATATCATCGGGTTTCGGATCAACGAGATCGGCGGGCCTGCGGATCCCCTCGCCGCGATAGATGTGCGGACCTTTGCCTCGCATCGAATATGGAACCACGCGGCAGAGAAAAATTACGTGATGTGGCTTTATGTTCGGGCGCGAGACGCGCATCAGATCGCGTTTTTGGTTCGGGCATTTCCCGAGATTCGCGCCGTGTTTAACCATTTGATGATCTGCCCGGGGGAGGGAATTTTTTCGTGGGATGAGGACGGGCGTCCGCACATCGAGACGCCGATGCCGCCGCTGACGCGATATTCCACACTCGGATTGCACGAATACCCCAATATCTGCGTCCACCTGTCCGGGCAATATGCCTTTTCCAAAGAAGCGTGGCCGTACCGCGATTTGGCGGCTTGGCACGCGACCTTGCTCGCCAAATTTGGCGCAGACAAGCTGATGTGGGCGACTGATTTTCCGTGGATTTTGGAAAATCCGGGCTACGACAAACTCGTTCAGGTGATCGATGAATTGTTGCCGGATTTGACCGCGCAACAAAAGGTGGCTATCATGGGCGGCACAGCCGCGCGCGTGTTGGGCTTTCCGGAATGGAAGGTAAGATACGAGAAGCAACCACAGATGAGCACCGATAAACACGGATAAATGATGGGGAATTGCACGGGCGGATGGGCAGATGGGCAGGGCATCGCCCCTACACACACCGCGGGCGAGCACGGGGACTGACCACTAACCACTAACCACTAATTGATGTGAGACGCGCCACAAAAATTCTGTTCGCTGTCATTCTGTTGCTCACAGCGCTCTGCGTTGCGCTGGCAGTTTGGAAGGAGCCGATGTCCGATCACCCTTTTTTTCAACAGAGCGCGGATGTTGACGTGATTGCCCACCGCGGAGGCTGGCGGTTGTGGCCCGAGAACACCCTGTATGCGTTTCGGCGTGCGGTCGATCTCGGCGTGGATATGCTGGAGATGGATATTCGCAGCACAAAAGACGGGCATCTGGTGGTTTTTCACGACGAGACCGTGGCGCGCACCACAGATGGCAACGGGCGCGTGGCTGATTTCGCGCTCGCAGAATTGAAGCAGTTGGATGCGGGCTACCAGTGGTCGTCGGATAATGGGGCCACCTTTCCCTTTCGCGGAAAAGGCATTGTGGTGCCGACATTGGACGAGGTCTTTGCGGCGTTTCCGCACATGCGAATGACCCTCGAGATCAAGCAGAAAGACCCGGATATTGTCGCGGCATTTGGCAACGCGATTCGCCGGCATGGAATGCAACACCGCGTGCTGGCGGCGTGTTTTGACAGCGGGCCATTGAAGCGGTTTCGCAAGCGGTTTCCCGAGGTGGCAACCTCGATGGGCATGACGGAAGGCATGTTTTTTTTCGCCTTGTGCTATTTGCACTTAAGCGCGGTTTATCATCCGCCAGTCGAAGCCTTGCAGTTCCCCTTGAAGATGGGACCAATCAACGGCATCCACCCCCGCCTCTTATCTGGCGCGCGCAAAAACAATATCCAAGTGCAAATCTGGACCGTGGATGACGAGGCGAAAATGCACATGCTGATCGAGACCGGGGTAAATGGCATCATCACGCGCCGCCCAGACCGCTTGTTGAAAATCCTGGGACGAGAGGCATCCACAGATGAACGCAGATGACAGATGCGAGGATAGAAACGTAGGGGCGGTGCCCCCGTGCCCGCCCAAAGATACAAGGCGAGACGCTGGACTCGCGCTCGCGCCGAAGTGATGGGCTTATACTAAGAGTCCCTAACATAAAGAAATCAAGCGTCTGAAACAGATGAGTGAACACCCGCAGGAACGCCTCGAAGTCGGCCTCTCACAAATCCATGGCAACGCTTTTTGTTAGGGACTCTTATATTCAGCCCCATTCACTTCACTTCCACGCGGACAACTTATACGATAAATACACTTACACTCCTTTGGATGAAAGTAAAAGAGGACAGTGGAGCATTGCGGACGATGTACTTACCATGACTAATGAAGATGGCACTACTTATACCTATCAGTACCACATAAGAGGTAATATCCTAACGTTGAGCAGAAGCGAGGGGGGTAGAATTTTAGCACGTCGCTACACGAGGGTCATATAATCCTGAATAACGGCGTACAACTTCGACAGAAGTTTATCCTGATTCAGACAAGGGGTCACAAAACAAGCCCGGGTTCGCAAGGAACTCGGGCTTTTGTTTTTCGTTGTCAGCGGTTGGCGGTCAGCAAAACAAGCAATCCGCGGTGGAGAGGTGGGGCTGAAAGCCCAAAGCTGATTTCAGTGGACATTTGACGTTACGCAATGCTCCGCTTGTCATTCAGCGGGAAATCGCGTCATGCCTCCGCATCCAACACACGCTGAAATGCCGCCAGATTATTGACTTGCACCGCCGCATGAAGCAACTGCTTGAGCCGTTGCAAATCGTCGATGACCGCAATGCGATCAGCGAACTGGCCGGCCACACCCGCATCAAAGCGAACCGCCAACGCTTCTCGGATGCTCTCTTGGATGCCCTGCTCAATGCCCTGTTCAATGCCCTGTTCAATGCCCTGCCCAATGCCTTGCTCAATGCCTTGCTCAATGCCCTGCTCAATGCCCTGCTCAATGCCTTGTTTAACGCCCTGTTCCTTGAGGTATTGGGCAAACGATGATTCACGCATAATCGCGTCCATAAGACCCTCCTGAGAAATGATACTCGTGATAGTGTTTGGATCATACGCCAACCCACTTAATACTGCCAAGCCGCCCAAAAAGTTAGCCTTTTCGGCCTGCGCCAACGACACGGCATCAGTCCTGCGAATGCACTGACGCAACCATTCCTCGGATTGTCATTCAGCGGGAAATCGCGTCAGGCCTCCGCATCCAACACGCGCTGAAATGCCGCCAGATTATTGACTTGCACTGCTGCATGAAGCAACTGCTTGAGCCGTTGCAAATCGTCGATGACCGCAATGCGATCAGCGAACTGGCCGGCCACACCCGCATCAAAGCGAACCGCCAACGCTTCTCGGATGCTCTCTTGGATGCCCTGCTCAATGCCCTGTTCAATGCCCTGCTCAATGCCCTGTTCAATGCCCTGTTCAATGCCCTGCTCAATGCCCTGCTCAATGCCCTGCTCAATGCCTTGCTCAATGCCCTGCTCAATGCCCTGTTCAATGCCCTGCTCAATGCCCTGCTCAATGCCTTGTTTAACGCCCTGTTCCTTGAGGTATTGGGCAAACGATGATTCACGCATAATCGCGTCCATAAGACCCTCCTGAGAAATGATACTCGTGATAGTGTTTGGATCATACGCCAACCCACTTAATACTGCCAAGCCGCCCAAAAAGTTAGCCTTTTCTGCCTGCGCCAACGACACGGCATCGGTCTTGCGAATGCACTGACGCAACCATTCCTCGGATTGTCATTCAGCGGGAAATCGCGTCATGCCTCCGCATCCAACACGCGCTGAAATGCCGCCAGATTATTGACTTGCACCGCTGCATGAAGCAACTGCTTGAGCCGTTGCAAATCGTCGATGACCGCAATGCGATCAGCGAACTGGCCGGCCACACCCGCATCAAAGCGAACCGCCAACGCTTCTCGGATGCTCTCTTGGATGCCCTGCTCAATGCCTTGTTTAACGCCCAGTTCCTTGAGGTATTGGGCAAACGATGATTCACGCATAATCGCGTCCATAAGACCCTCCTGAGAAATGATACTCGTGATAGTGTTTGGATCATACGCCAACCCACTTAATACTGCCAAGCCGCCCAAAAAGTTAGCCTTTTCGGCCTGCGCCAACGACACGGCATCGGTCCTGCGAATGCACTGACGCAACCATTCCTCGGAAGTCATCCCCGCAGGACGCTTCATCAATGGCGCGAATGGAAGCAAACCCGGATGATCACCTTCAACAATGTCTTGCCCGTCTATCTCGTTCAGCCGAATCACCTTATAGCGCACCACCACTGGGTAATCCGGATGCTTTTGGAGGTAAAGCCCTTCATCGCGTCGCCCGGCATCGGGCCGGAGGTAGATCACATGGGAATAGACCGGCAGGCCATAGTATTCAATGAGCCGGATGATATAGCTGGCCATGCGGATCGGCATGGGCGTATCCCTGCTGTCGGTGGTTTGAAATTCCGTGTGTACCAAGACCTCCTCGCCATCAATCCACACGCGAATCAGGCTATCGGTTAAGCGCGTTTCAACCCTAGGGATCTCGGGGTCGAGGATTGCGCGGATTTCGACATCGGCTCGTCCGAGGGTGAAGCGGACGAAATCGGCAGGGTAGGTTTGAATCAAATGTTTGGAAATCGTATCGTATTCTGCCATGTGGATACCACCAAGTGACGAACTCCCCTTGCTGAAGCAAAGGGGCTTCTAAGGAGATTGTGCGATCAACAAAGAGTGCGGCAAAAGCAACAAGCCATCTGACATCTTCTCCTGCAAAGGTTGACATCCCAACCCGATGAATGTTTGGGGCCGCGTTCAAATCTCGGTCAGTTTCATAGCCACAGTCGCAAACAAAGACCCGTTCACGCAGGGGCAACTTTTACCACGCCACAAGCAGAACACGTCTTACAGCTTGAATTGGACAAACTGCGTAACATCAATAAATAATCTGCAATATCTCTCGCTCTGTCAAGTGGTTCGTCACCCATTCCCGCCATCAAGCGGTCAGTCCCTTGTCTGAATCGCGGATTGTCGCGGATTTAGGGATTGCGCGGATTAACCCCACCCCCTGCCACTCACTGCGTCCTCCGCACCTGCTACATCCTTTATGCCACCTGCACGCTCTGCCCTACCGGCGCCGCCCAATCCGCGTCATCTGCATCATCTGGTTAATCCGCGATTCAGACAGTGACCCGCGTCGCCTCATCCTGTTCATCCTTTAATCCTGAATAACGGCGTACAACTTCGACAGAAGTTTATCCTGATTCAGACAAGGGGCCACAAAACAAGCCCGGGTTCGCAAGGAACTCGGGCTTTTGTTTTTCGTTGTCAGCGGTTGGCGGTCAGCAAAACAAGCAATCCGCGGTGGAGAGGTGGGGCTGAAAGCCCAAAGCTGATTTCAGTGAACATTTGACGTTACGCAATGCTCCGCTTGTCATTCAGCGGGAAATCGCGTCAGGCCTCCGCATCCAACACACGCTGAAATGCCGCCAGATTATTGACTTGCACCGCTGCATGAAGCAACTGCTTGAGCCGTTGCAAATCGTCGATGACCGCAATGCGATCAGCGAACTGGCCGGCCACACCCGCATCAAAGCGAACCGCCAACGCTTCTCGGATGCTCTCTTGGATGCCTCGCTCAATGCCCTGCTCAATGCCTTGCTCAATGCCTTGCTCAATGCCCTGCTCAATGCCCTGCTCAATGCCTTGTTTAACGCCCAGTTCCTTGAGGTATTGGGCAAACGATGATTCACGCATAATCGCGTCCATAAGACCCTCCTGAGAAATGATACTCGTGATAGTGTTTGGATCATACGCCAACCCACTTAATACTGCCAAGCCGCCCAAAAAGTTAGCCTTTTCTGCCTGCGCCAACGACACGGCATCAGTCCTGCGAATGCACTGACGCAACCATTCCTCAGAAGTCATCCCCGCAGGACGCTTCATCAATGGCGCGAATGGAAGCAAACCCGGATGACCGCCCTCAACAATGTCTTGCCCGTCTATCTCGTTCAGCCGAATCACCTTATAGCGCACCACCACTGGGTAGTCCGGATGCTTTTGGAGGTAAAGCCCTTCATCGCGTCGCCCGGCATCGGGCCGGAGGTAGATCACATGGGAATAGACCGGCAGGCCATAGTATTCAATGAGCCGGATGATATAGCTGGCCATGCGGATCGGCATGGGCGTATCCCTGCTGTCGGTGGTTTGAAATTCCGTGTGTACCAAGACCTCCTCGCCATCAATCCACACGCGAATCAGGCTATCGGTTAAGCGCGTTTCAACCCTAGGAATCTCGGGGTCGAGGATTGCGCGGATTTCGACATCGGCTCGTCCGAGGGTGAAGCGGACGAAATCGGCAGGGTAGGTTTGAATCAAATGTTTGGAAATCGTATCGTATTCTGCCATGGGGATACCCCTGAGTGACGAACTCCCCTTGCTGAAGCAAAGGGGCTTCTAAGGAGATTGTGCGATCAACAAAGAGTGCGGCAAAAGCAACAAGCCATCTGACATCTTCTCCTGCAAGGGTTGACATCCCAACCCGATGAATGTTTGGGGCCGCGTTCAAATCTCGGTCAGTTTCATAGCCACAGTCGCAAACAAAGACCCGTTCACGCAGGGGCAACTTTTACCACGCCACAAGCAGAACACGTCTTACAGCTTGAATTGGACAAACTGCGTAACATCAATAAATAATCTGCAATATCTCTCGCTCTGTCAAGTGGTTCGTCACCCATTCCCGCCATCAAGCGGTCAGTCCCTTGTCTGAATCGCGGATTGTCGCGGATTTAGGGATTGCGCGGATTAACCCCACCCCCTGCCACTCACTGCGTCCTCCGCACCTGCTACATCCTTTACACCCCCTGCACGTTCTGCCCTACCGGTGCCGCCCAATCCGCGTCATCTGCGCCATCTGGTTAATCCGCGTTTCAGACAGTTATACCCATTTGATTTTGAGAAGCCCTAACAGAAAGCGTTGACATGGATTTGTGAGAGGCCGATTTTCTTCTCAGCCCAACCCTTACAACGTCCTTGCCCGGCATCTGCAACCGGGCAAGGGGGGACAGATGTCCAAACCACTCGTGAGCGATGCACTCTGGGAAAAGGTCCAACCCCTTTTGCCGGTTCCCAAGCCTGGACGGTTCCGCTTTCCCGGACGTAAGCGCATTGATGACCGCAAGGCGTTGACCGGCATGCTATTCGTCCTGAAGAGCGGCATCCCGTGGGAGAGATTGCCCCAAGAGATGGGGTGGGGTTCCGGGATGACCTGCTGGCGTCGTCTGAAGGCATGGCATGACGCAGGCGTGTGGGAGCGGCTTCATCATCTGCTGTTGTCCAAACTGCGAGCGGTCGATGGCCTGGCCGGGTCTCGTGCCTGTGTGGACAGTGCCTCCCTGCGTGCGGTGGGGGGCGAAAAAAAAACCCGGCCCCAATCCCACAGACCGCCGCAAGCCCGGGCGTAAGCATCATGGGATCACCGATGCCAACGGGCTACCTCTGGCCGCGATTGTGCCCGGGGCGAACCGGCCAGATGTGACGCAATGGTTGCCATGGGTGGACGCCGTGCCTGCGGTCAGAGGCAAACGCGGTCGTCCGCGCCGCAGACCCCAACGGCTGTATGCAGACCGTGCCTATGACTCGAGGGCACACCGGAAGGCCCTGCGTGCGCGCCACATCTCGTCGGTGATCGCCCGACGGGGTGCAGCGCATGGTAGCGGGTTGGGCGCGTACCGGTGGGTCGTTGAGCGGACGCTGGCCTGGCTCCGTCAGTTCCGCAACCTGCGAGTGCGCGACGAGCGCAGAGCGGACATCCATGAGGCGTTCCTCTCCATCGGCTGTTCTCTCATCTGTTTCAGACGCTTGATTTCTTTATGTTAGGGCTTCTAAAACGGCCACCTGCTTTGTGGGTGGCCGTTTCGCGTTATTGCTTCAGATAATACGCTGAACAGTGGGCGACAGGGATGCCAACCCACTCAAATTCATTAAGCCCAGCTAAAAGTCAACTCTAATTTCATCGCCAAATGGCACAGGTATCAACGCGGCTCGATCCATTTGGCTTCGGGGTTGCCCAATTCGCGGAAATCATGTCCGGTGACGTGGATGATGTGACTCATTTCGAGCAAGCGAGAATAGATGCGCCCCTGCGCGAGGTCTTTTAGATCATCGACTTTTTGATTCGTAGTCACAAAGGTCAGGCGTCGATTGGCGTACCGGGCGTCGATGAGGTTGTAGAGGATCTCCATTTCCCACTCGGTATTGCGCTGCACGCCAAAGTCGTCGATGACGAGAAAGGGCACATTGCTCAACATTTCGATCATGGGCATGGCTTGGCCTTGGGTTTCACTGCCTTCGTCAAAGGTGTGCCGAAGTTCGTGAAAACTCTTTGAGAGCGCGATGAATTTGCCGGATCTTACAAATCGGAAGATGAGTTCGTTGAGCAAAATATAGGCAAAAAAGGTTTTGCCACGCCCGGGCGCGCCCCACAAATAGAAGCCTTTGATCGATGTTTTTTTGCTGTTGATATTATCGACCAAAGTGCTGAAATAGGATTTGAGTAAGCGCGCGCCCGGAATGGGCTGACCGTCGTCGTACTGCTCTTTGAAGTCCCGCGCAAACTTAAAGCGAAAGGGCGCGGGAATGCCCGATTTTTGGATGTATTTGTCGATGCGGTATTTCTTCCTGCGAAAGGGATAACACGGGCACCACACGGGTTCGCCGCGCAGGGGATCTATAATCATAAACGGCGACTTGCCGCCGCATTGGCAATGGCGAAGCACTTTGGGCGACAATTTGATCGCGCCGTGAAGCCCCGCTTCGACATGGGGGTCGTAAGAATAGCCGAGGTCATTGGGCGGGAGGATGATGCGATGCGTTTGTGGGATGCTGTTGTTCATAGCGCGATTGGGTTCCGTAGGCATCAGTTTTGTGATGCGGTGTACAACCGCTTCAAAGTGGGTTGCAAAATGAATGTGTGTGAATGGACGGACTTGCGCGCTGTGCGGGATGGCTTTTTTTTCACATACTGCGTAACGTCAGTTTCGGGTGCGGGCCTTGAGGGCTTGTTCAACTTCGCGTTGGGCGTCTCGGCGGGCAATGTCGCGCCGCTTGTCGAATTGCTTTTTGCCGCGCGCCACGCCGAGTTCAACTTTGGCTTTGCCGCGTTTGAAATAGAGCTTGAGGGGGATGAGCGTGTGGCCCTTTTCATTGGCTTGTCCCCACAGGCGATTGATCTCGTGGCGGTGGAGCAACAACTTGCGTTTGCGCTCGGTGTCGTGGTTAAACTGATTGCCCTGTGTGTATTCGCTGATGTGAATATTGTGCAAATACGCTTCCCCATCCTCAATGCGTGCGAAGCCATCTTTTAGGTTGGCCCGGCCTTCGCGCAGGGCTTTGACTTCTGTACCGTGCAATTGCAGGCCCGCTTCATAGGTGTTGAGGATGTGGTAGTCGCGCCGCGCTTTGCGGTTTTGCGCGATGATTTTGATGTTGTTTGCCATGGCGATGGGGTTCTCCTTTGATTCGTCCATGCTATGCGATTTCATACCGCAGTATGCGATTGCCCCCAACTGTTACTTACCCCGTTTTTTGAGCATGATCATCAGCAGGGAAATATCCGAAGGCGAAATGCCGGGGATGCGGGATGCTTGCCCGAGTGATCGGGGTTTGATGCGGGTGAATTTTTCAAGGGCCTCGTTTCGCAGGGCCGCGATGCCGGCGTAGTCAAAGTCGTCTGGGATGTATTTTTTTTCCAAGTTGCGAAAGCGATGCACCTGTTCTTCTTGGCGGTCGATATATCCCTCGTATTTGAGCGCGATTTCGACGGATTCACTCACGTCTTCGGGCAGGGGTTCACACGCGGGGGCCAATTGCGTAACGATGTCGTAGGACAATTCCGGACGGCGCAAGAGTTCGGCGAGCGTTGCCGCGCGGCTCAAGGGCGAGGAACGGGACGCTTTGAGGGCGGTTTGAACCGCGTCATTGGGGGGTAGGCGCGTGGCGCGTAGCCGTGCGATTTCCGCGTGGATTTGGCGTTTGCGTTTGCAAAAGCGCGCGTACATATCGTCTGAGAGCAGGCCGATTTTTCGGGCGAGTTCGCACAGGCGCAAATCCGCGTTGTCCTGCCGCAAGAGCAGGCGGTATTCCGCCAAGGAGGTGAACATGCGATAGGGTTCTTCCGTGCCTTTGGTGACGAGGTCGTCGATCAATACGCCGATATACGCCTGCGAGCGATCCAAGACCAAGGGGCCATCGCCCCGCGCGCGCAAGGCCGCGTTGATGCCGGCCATCAGCCCTTGTCCCGCGGCTTCTTCGTATCCGGTCGTGCCGTTGATTTGCCCTGCGAAAAACAGGCCGGCAATGGGCTTGGTCTCCAGCGTGGGATGGATTTGCGTGGGGGGCACATAGTCGTATTCGACCGCATAAGCCGGGCGCATGATCTCGGCGCGTTCAAGACCGGGGATGCTGCGTACAACGCGGAGTTGCACGTCTTCGGGCAGGCTCATCGACAGGCCATTGAGATAGACTTCACGGGTGTGATACCCTTCGGGTTCAAGGAAAATTTGATGCCCTTCCTTGTCCGGGAAGCGCACAATTTTGTCTTCAATAGATGGGCAATACCGCGGCCCCACGCCTCGGATGCGCCCGCTGTACATGGCCGAGCGATCCAAGCTGGTGCGGATGATGTCGTGCGTTTCTCGCGTGGTGGTGGTCAGATAACAACTCAGTTGCTCTTGCGCGATGCGGTCGGTCTGATAGGAAAAAGGTCGGGGGTCATGATCGCCGGGTTGTTCTTCGCACGCGGCAAAGTCGATGCTGCGCGCATTGACGCGGGGCGGCGTGCCGGTTTTGAGGCGACCGAGTTCAAACCCGAGTTGCGACAGGCCATCGGACGCTTTGTCTGCGGCTTGCTCGCCTGCGCGGCCCGCGCTGTACGAAAAGTCGCCGACGTGGATGAGGCCCTTGAGAAAGGTGCCCGTGGTCAGGATGGCGGTTTTGGCGGCAAAAACCGTTTTGGCTTTGGTAATCACCGCCTCGAGGCGTCTGTTTTTGACTATGAGGTCTTCGAGCAATCCCTGTTTGACGTCGAGGCGCGGCTGGTTTTCGAGCACTTCTTTCATGCGAAACTGATAGGCTTTTTTGTCCGCTTGCGCGCGAGGTGCTTGCACGGCCGGCCCCCTGCGCTGATTGAGCATGCGAAATTGCAAGCCCGTAGCGTCGATGTTGCGCGCCATTTCACCGCCCAAAGCGTCGATTTCGCGCACCATGTGGCCTTTTGCAATGCCGCCAATGGCCGGGTTGCACGACATTTGCGCGATGGTGTCGAGGTTCATAGTCAGCAACAGGGTTTCACACCCCATGCGCGCAGAGGCCAGCGCGGCTTCCACGCCCGCGTGCCCGCCACCGACGACAATGACATCGTATTTTTTTTGGTAAGTCCACATGGAAAAGCAGTGGTTAGTGGTCAGTGGTCAGTCCCCGCCCAACAACCCCAAAATCGAGACATGAGACCGTAGGGGCGATGTCCCCGTGCTCGCCCAAAGATACAAGAAGTGAGAGGGCCGCCCCTTCACCATCAACCGCAGGGACAGGCCCGGGACCTTCCGAATAGGGATTCAGTGCCTAGCCGCCCCAAAGCAATGTAGGTGCTGACTGCTGTCTGCCCGGGGATCATCCCGCTCGATTTCAAATCCCAAATCGGCGATCATGCGATGGGTGGCTTCCACATCAAGGCCACCCGTGGTCAAATACCCTTCCATGAAGAGCGAGTTGGCCGGGTAGAGCGCGAGGGGTTGGAGGGAGCGGAGGTTTTTTTCACGCCCGCCTGCGACTCGGATTTCGGTCGATGGGTTGACAAAGCGGAATAGGCACAAGGCGCGCAGGCAATCGTGCGGGGTCAGGGCGTTGTGATCGGACAGGGGCGTGCCCGCGATGGGATGTAGGAAATTGACCGGGATGGAATTGACGCCCAAATCGCGCAAGGACACGGCCATGTCGATGATGTCCGCGTGGGTTTCGCCCATGCCAATGATGCCGCCGCTGCACGTCTCGAGGCCGGCTTTTTGAATATTGTACAGGGTTTCCACGCGGTCTCGATACGTGTGCGTGGAGACGATGTTCGGGGTGTGCGCTTGGCTGGTGTTGAGGTTGTGATTGACGCGGTCAACCCCGGCGTTTTTGAGGCGTTGCGCGCTTTCTGCGGTGAGCAAGCCCAAACAGCAGCAGATGTCGATATCGACTTCGCGTTTGATTTGGCGCACGGTGTCGGTCAGGGCGTCCAATTCCCTGTCGGTGGGAGCGCGGCCACTGGTGACGATGCAGTAGCGATACGCGCCGTTTTCGCGGGCTTGGCGCGCGGCATCCACGATTTCACGGGCAGGCCGCAGGGGGTATTTGTCGATGGTTGCGGTGGAGATGGATGATTGCGAGCAATAGGCGCAGTCTTCCGGGCACAAGCCGCTTTTGGCGTTCATCAACACATGGATGTGGACTTTGCGCCCGAAGTGGTGGTGGCGCACCTGAAAGGCCGCATGGAGCAAGGGCAAAATGTCGCGGTCCGGGGTTTGGAGCACAGCGCGCATGTCAGCGGGGGATAGGCCGTCGCCTGAGAGGGCTTTGTCGGCATAATTGGTGTACATAGTGTATCCTGAATTTCTGGGTTTTAGTGGATTGAAATGGACGACGCACGGGATCACATGCCCCAGATGTCGATTTCACCGCTGTTCAAGGCCCGGCGGGTGTGGAACACCTTGTCGTCCCAACGCCTGTCTGTGCGGCGGTCAAAGATCACCAGATGACCCGCCTCTGCCGCGCAACGATCCATGTACTCAGTGGTCTGATTCAACCCTTCGGCGATAGTCTGTTCCAAGCTCTTGCGAAGCACTTTGCACTCGATCACAAATTTGCGCGTCCGCTCGCCCTGCGGCCAGACGATGAGCAAATCGGTTCGCATTTTGCCCAAGCCGTACTCCCGTTCGATGCGCCCACCGCTGTTCACGATGCGCTGCAAAAACGCCTGCAATAGCAACTGGGGGCCGGCCTCTCGATACGCGAACCGCTTCACCCAATGCTCTGAGTGCTCGCGGAAGAAGGTCTGGAACTCGGTCAGCAGTTTGGCTACATCCAAGCCGCCGTTGGCAGTGATGTACCATGCCGTTTCCCGATTGAACTCCTCTTGCACGACCCATGTCAATTCACGCGGCACAACCTCGGCGTAGATCGGGTTGGCGATACGCAAGGGGCGATCTTGGGCAATGAGGCCGAGGTCGCGCACATACGCCAAATCGCGGTCCGTGAAGTCGCGGTCTCCGCCGCCACTGAGCAGTGGCTCAACCACGCGCCTCACGCGCTCTTCCTGCAATTTGTCGGTTAGCTGATCCAAGTGCGTTTCTCGACGCAGGATGAGTTGTTCTTGGGCTTCTCGGATGGCCTCGTCGTCCACGGACAGGGAACGATCTCGCCCGGTTTTGTTCTCGAAGCAGGCTGTGTAGGCCAGCGCGTTGACCAGCCACGGTTGCCCTTGGGTCTGCATCCAGATCAGTTCTTGCACATCTGCGGTGAACGCTTGTCCCGTTTCCTCGGTGTGCTGGTTGAGGAGGGCGAGCACCTCATCCCGCGAGAAGTTGCCCAAGCGCAACGATCTCGCTTTGATGTTGAACGCACTGCCGCCGGCAATGATCGCATTCTCCGCGGTGGATTGGATGCGGTAATCATGCACATCGCGCACCCCGCATAAAACCGCACTTTGCGGAAAACTTGTCGGACGCAGATCGTAGCCCCCGCGCAACTGCCGCAACACCGCCAGCAGGGAGTCCCCGATCAGCGCGTCTATTTCGTCGATGAGCAACACCACGGGCTTGGGATCGGCCTCGGCCCAGCGGGTCAACGCCTCGCCGAGCGCGCCATCTGGGCCGTACTTCGATAAGATGTCGAACCAAATCTCGTCTAAAAACTCGTCGCCCAGCGCAGAACGCGCCCGAGAGGCCAGTTCGCCCAGGATGGCGCGCATCGCCCGTTCCACATCTTCGCGTGCGGTCTGTCCGCGTTCCACATTGATGTACACGCAACGATAGGTGCCCTCGGTATTGAGCAGGTCGCGCAGTGCCAGCAACGCAGAAGTCTTGCCCGTCTGCCGGGGCGCGTGCAGGACGAAGTACTTCCCGTTTTGCACGAGTGTGAGCACCTCGTCCAGGTCCAAGCGTTGCAGCGGTGGGATGCAGTAGTGCATGTCGGGCTTGATAGGGCCAGCGGTGTTAAAAAATCGCATGGCTCAAGTATCCTTTAGCGGTAAAACGCCAAGCCAATGGCGGCGGTGGCGACAATGGCCAGGGCCGGATGCAGGTTGAGAAAGTAGATGGCGACAAACGCGCCGCAAGCGATGAGGCCCGTGTGCCAAGAGGTGACGGATTTGGGACACATTTCCCAGATCACGACGAGCAACAGCCCGACGACGGCCGGGCGCACGGCTTTGAGCATGGCCTGTACGAGCGGGGTGTCTTTGTATTTGAGGAAGAACAGGGCGAGGATCATCATCATGAGCAACGAGGGGAAGACCGTGCCAAAGAGCGCGACCATGAGGCCGGGGATATGGGCGACTTTGTACCCGATGTACGCGGCCATTTTGGTGGCGATGGGGCCGGGCAGGGCATAGCCCATGGCCAAGGCGTCTGTAAATTCCTCTATGGTCATCCAGCCGTTGACATCCACGACTTCCTCTTGGACGAGGGGGATCATCGAAGGCCCGCCGCCGTAGGCAAAAACACCGACTTTGGTGAATGAGATGAACAAGCGCAACAGGTCCATTGCGTTCCTCCTATTTGTTTGGATGCGAATTTGCAATATATCCTTTTCGCGGATTTGAGACAAGGCCATTTATCTCCATCTCTGACCGCGCCCGCTGATTTTACTGTGGCTTTTTCGGTTAGATGTTTTACATTTGTGACCCCTCTCCAAAGACGGAGAAGGGAGATCTTCTCTCGTAGGGATCCCTTGTTCTCCCATTCCTTTTAGGCACAGGCGTAGCCCATAACGAAGCGCAACGAGTAACGGGGGTTAGGGCGGTAGGTTGGTTTTATCTCATTGACAATACTGGGCGTTTTGTCTATTATGCGGACTCTTTTTTACGGCGATTGATCCCATGGTGGCATTGGAAAAATTGGCGAAAATTTGTGCCCAAAATCCCGCGTCCATTTTGTTTGCGCGATTGGCGGATGGGTTGTTGCAACAGGGGGATGTTGCGCGGGCACTGGCGGTTTGCCGCACTGGATTGCGATATCGACCGTCTTATGTGGCCGGCCATGTGGTGATGGGCAAGTGCTATTTGGCCGCAGGTCAGTGCAAAGAAGCGCGGTTGGAATTTGAAAAGGTCTTGCAATTGGATGCCGATCACTTGGTTGCGCGCTGGCATTTGGGCCATATCGCGTTGCAACAGGGCCGAGGCGATCTCGCGCTCAAACACTTTGAATTGGCGCGGGCACGCGATCCATTTGGCCCTGAACTCAGCGAGCAGATCGGCAAACTCAAGGGCGAAGAGGCGCGAGATGAAACCTCGGAATCCAAAGCCCTGTCCGCTGAACCTGACGCGCCCGGTCCCGCATCTGAGGATGCGGGATTTTCGCAGGTATCCGATCTTCCTCCTCTTGCAGAGGAAGGGATTGGGGCCCATCTGGACGCGCTGGCTCTGTCGCGCAACCGAGGGCCGAAACCCGACGCGCCGATGATCGCAACCACAACGCTGGCCGAACTCTACGCCAGTCAGGGGCTCGTTCAAGAGGCCATCGCTGTTTTGGAACAGATGGTTGCACGCGACCCAGACAACGAGCAGGTGATCGCCCGATTGGACGAGTTGCAAACGATGGAGCGCGTATCATGAGTTCTGAAAATCAGTATGACGCCATAGCCGAAGCGTATAAAAATTCCAAACAACTGCCCTTTCGGGAATATATTGAAGCCCATACGCTTTTTGAGATTTTGGGCGATATCCGCGGGCAATGTGTGTTGGACTTGGCTTGCGGCGAGGGGTTTTACACCCGCAAGATCAAGCAGGCCGGGGCGCGAGCAGTGACCGGCGTGGATATTTCCGCAGAGATGATCAAGTTGGCCGAAGAAGAAGAGCGCGTCCGGCCTTTGGGTTGCGAGTACTTGCATCGAGATGCGGCGGATCTCGACTTGGGCGAACAAGTCGATCTCGCGGTGGCGATGTATCTTTTGAATTACGCCAAGACGCCCGCAGAATTGCTCCGCTTTGTCGAGGTGGCGTATCGCAACTTGCGACCGGGGGGCCGATTCGTCGGGTTCAACGACAATGTCCAACAGGTTCCCCGCGGCACGGTTTCCTTTCCCCAATACGGATTTGACAAGACGTGTGCCAACGCGCCGCCGCAAGAGGGCGATGTGATTTTGTACCGGGTGAAAAACGAAGATGGCACGGCGTTTGAATTTGAGAATTATTTTTTGAAACCCGAGACCTATCACTGGGCGTTCCAACGCGCTGGATTTGCCGATTTTCAATGGGTCGGCCCGTTCATCCATCCGTCTCAGCAGGACAATCCCTTTTGGGATGCGTTCATGTCTCGCCCCCCAACCATTGGCTTTTGTGCGGTAAAACAAGAATAAAACGACGAAAAGCGCGGAGCGGTTTTCAACGTGTCGTTGCCCAGACACGTTCACGGCGCGAAAATGATTGAACGCTATGCCTGACCAAAGATAGGCTAAGGGCGTAGCAGATGGGAAGGATGTGATAGAAGGGCGCCAATCGCCAACTGGAGATGGAGGTACAACCCATGGCTCGCAACATCACAACTACACATAACTATATGGAGTCCGTAACATGGATGTTGGATTTATATGGGACGAAGACAAATATCGAGAAGTCCAAAGAAAGCATAAAGTCCAGTTTTACGAGGTGGTTTCCGCATTTGATGATCCAAAAGGATACGAAACCTTAGATCCACAAGGCCATGAAGATCGATGGATGCGGGTAAGGGCAACAGTTAATGGTCGGGTGTTGGCTGTGATCTGCTCCGAAGAAGATATGCCGCTAAATCGTCTTATCACCGCATTTGACGCGAAAGGAGAATATCTCAATGGATACGACTAAAGAGATTGAATTTGATTACCAAACCTATATGAATGAGAATACCCCTGAAATTTATCGTGGACCAGAGGCGCGTCGAAAAAGACGAGAGGCCGCCAGAGCGCGGGTTTTTCCAAACAATACCCACATCGTCCGCGCCGCTGATTTCGAACAATATGCAGATAGCATAAACAGCCAAACTGTAATACCAGAGCTGATCTACTTGCTTGTAAAGCAGTCTATCTCTAATGCCTCTGTGTGCCGCATTCCCTACGGAGACGCTGTAAATCAAAGCGATTGGGATGGAATCGTTGAGGCTGAATCGGCGTTTCTCGAGTTCGTCCCGGATGGCAGATCGTACTGGGAGCTCGGCACGGGGAACGATTCGCAAACCAAGGCTACCAAAGACTTCCATAAGAGAACGAAACAACTCTCCGCCGATGATCGGGCCCAAGGTTCATTTGTTTTTGTGACTCCTCGTTTCGCTAGATGGGGAGAGCCGGAACAAACAAAGTGGCTGGAGCGCAGAAAAGATAAAGGTTGGAAAGATATCCGCATTATCGACGGCGTCAGGCTCGCCGATTGGTTGCGGGAATTTCCCGCTGTGGGCCAGTGGATGGCAAGAGAGATAGGCTTGTCGAGAAGCTTGGGCGGGATTTCGACACCGAGGGAGCATTGGGAAAATATCGTCTCTCTGACTAGACCTGGCGATCCCCCCATTCCACCAAAGCTATTTATGGAAGGGCGTAGCCATGCCTGCAATGCGCTTCAGGCATTGTTTGAGGGCACCTCGCAAAAGTTGCAGTTGCTACTGTTTGCAGAAGGCGAGCAAGATGTCGCCGATTTTGTTGCAGCTTACATTGAGACTCTTGATGAGGAAATTGCCCGGGATTACGCCAACCGATGCCTCTATATTGCTGAAGAAGACGCTTGGCGTGCGGTTGTAGAGGTGCGGAAATCACACATTTTGGTCGCTAATCCCCGGCTCAATTTGGAGTCGGAGGAGCGATCTGAGCTCCTAACAATTGCCACGCGAAAAGGACACGCGGTGATCGTTCCGCTTTGTGGTGCATTCGCAGGGGGAAATTCTGAGATCATCAGACTACAAAGTCCATCTCAATCCCAAATAGAAAAGGTTCTGAAAGAGGCAGATTACTCGGATGTCCGTTCGCGAGAACTAGCGGGCATTGGAGGTGATCGACTGTCCGCTCTACTCAGAAATTTACGTGGACCTGGGACTGTGCCGCCCTATCCGACATGGAACAATGCAAGGCTCATTGCACAAGCGGGGCTCGCCGGAAAGTGGGATGGAAAGAACGCGGCGGATCAGAAAGCTTTGGAGAACTTGTTGGGAAAAGAATATGGGGAGTGGATCGAGACCCTGAGATCTGACGCGCTTCGCTCGGACTCTCCCCTAATTCAACGCGATGAAAAATGGCGATTCGTCGTGCGGAGGGAAGCATGGAGCGCGTTGGGTAACAGAATAACGGATGAAGACCTTGATCGGCTCGAAGATACAGCCGTTGTAGTTCTAGGGGAAAGGGATCCAAAATTTGACTTGCCCAAAGAGAAAAGATTCTTGGCAAGCATTCGCGGCAAACAACTGAAACATTCCCGCCTGCTCCGCGAAGGCATGGCAGAAACACTCGCCCTTGTTGGAAGTCGCTTAGAAGCACTTTCCGAGTGTTCGTTTGGAAAAGTCAAAACCGTGGCAACCCGTACCGTCAGACAACTCTTGAATAATGCAGACTGGGACCGCTGGGCGAGTTTGGATTCGCTGTTGCCACTTCTCGCTGAAGCGGCTCCCAACGAGTTTCTCGACGCTGTCGAGTCAGCATTGGAGGATTTGATCCAATCTCCATTTCATGAAGTTTTTGCCCAAGAAAGCAGTGGAGGCATAGGAGGGAAGAACTACATGAGTGGCCTATTATGGGCCTTGGAAACCCTTGCATGGCATCCAGATTTCCTTTCGCGGGTAGCCGTGATTCTATCCGACCTTGCTTCAATTGATCCCGGAGGGAATTGGGCAAATCGACCGTTAAATTCCCTCGTCGATATTTTTTTGCCTTGGCATATACAAACGAGTGCCTCACTCGAGAAGCGGAAGATAGCTGTCAAAACCGTGCTCCAAGAGCAACCAGAAGTAGGTTGGCAGTTAATTATAGGTCTATTGCCACACGATCACGGTTTCACTATTGGATGTCATCAACCGACTTGGCGGAACTACATTCCGAAAGATTGGAAGGATGGGATCCTACGGTCAGAGTATGGGAAACAAATAACGATTTACACCGAGATGGCAATAGAACTCGCAAAGACGAGCACTGAAAACTTGGGTGAGTTGATCAACTGTATGCCCGTTTTACCCAATCACGCAGTCGATAATCTTCTAAAACACTTAGCCTCAAAAGAGGTCGTAGCTTTGCCCGAGGCTGATCGCGTTTTAATCTGGGAAAGGTTAGATGGTCTAGTGCGCCGACACCGAAAATTTGCGGATGCTGAATGGGCAATGCCGGAAGATAGAATTTCAAAAATTGAGATTGTGGCAAATACTTTGGCACCCGAAACCCCAGAGATGAAATATCATTATCTCTTTAGTGGTCAAGATTTTGATCTTTTTCCTGATGAGAAAAATTACGAGGAACGGCAAAAACGCCTTGATAAAGCTCGACAGGATGCTGTGCAAAAGATTCTTGACACAGGAGGCGTGTCTGCTGTACTGCGTTTCGCTCAGAGTGTTGCTTTACCTGGCAAAGTTGGATGTGCTTTGGGTAGTATCGAAAATGAAGATATTGAGGCGGAAATTCTTCCGTCCCTGCTTAATACTGAAGACGAAACTGAGAAACGGGTTGTATCTGAATTCGTTCCAGAACGAATCCAGAAATTGAGTTGGACCTGGGTTGATCAAGTTTTTGGAAAGGCTTGGAATAACATACAGAAAAGCGCGTTCCTAGTCTTGCTTCCATTTGAGGAGGGCGTCTGGAGTCGAGTAGAAAAACACCTCGGCAGAGAGAATGAGAGGCTCTATTGGCAAAAGGTC
Organism: uncultured Latescibacterota bacterium; assembly: GCA_958295785.1. Classification (GTDB taxonomy): domain Bacteria; phylum Latescibacterota; class UBA2968; order UBA2968; family UBA2968; genus VXRD01. Next base: position 5,295,684 of record OY282377.1, on the reverse strand, counting down.
GCCGTAAATCCGTTTGGGCCAAATCGAGACTTGACTTTAGCGATTGAGAAATTGCTCAAATATGGACGGGCTCCCGAAGCTATCCTTTGTGTTTCTCACACGGTCAACGATCAGAAAAAATTTAAGAAAGACCTTGCAATTCGAGCACTTCTCGCGGTGCTGGAGATGCCCGATGTGGACGTTCAGCTAGATCAATATCAGACTATCGAGGTGATAAAGTGCCTTCAGGATTCACCCATTGTTGACCCAAATGCTCTTTTTGAGATTGAATGGTCTTTCCTACCACTGCTGCTGGATCGTTTCTCATCCGGATCACCTGTTACACTCGAAAAACGTCTTGCCTCGGCCCCCGCCTTCTTCGCTGAGATCGTCGCTCTCGCCTTTCGTTCAAAGAACGAGGCTGAAAGCGACGGCGAACCGAGCGAAGAAAGAAAGTCGCAGGCCATGAATGCCTACAGGCTCCTAAACAAATGGAGAAGGTGTCCCGGCAAACTTTCCGATGACGCCTTTGATGAAGAAAAATTCACGAATTGGTTGAAGGAGGCAAAGCGAATTACGAAAGAGACCGGCCACAGTGAAATTGCTCAGGGGCGGATCGGCCACGTATTGACATATGCACCAAAAGATCCCAACGGCCTATGGATACATCAAGCAGTCGCGTCGGCATTGAACGCAAGAGATGCGGGAAAAATGCGCTCTGGCTTTACAATTGAGCTTTTCAATCAGCGGGGTGTCCACGCCTTCACTGCCGGAAAAGAAGAGCGAGAATTGGCGCAACGAAATCGCGAAAAGGCAGAGGCCCTTGAGACAGCAGGTTATTCGAGATTTGCAACTGCAATGCGTGCGTTTGCAAGGGGCTACGAGCGAGATGCAGAACGTGATGCACAGAGAAGCCCATTCGAAGAGTGACCCGCCTCATTTCTAAGATCACCGCTACGAATCAGTGCTCGTTTATCGGCCTATCGATCTTTGTTCACGCAAGAAAAAAATAAAAACCAGTATCGTATCGACGCATATTTCGTATCATTAGACACTGATGATACGGATTACCTCATTAGCTCGGCTACATATTGGAACAGCCTTTGGTCGCATACACGCGACGGGCAGTGGAAAGGGTATTTGCAAATCAACTTGGCTGATGATAAGGATGAAGCGGGTGTGTGGCGGTGGGGGTAATCCGTGCAATCCGCGATCCAGGCAAGGGGATAATTTAATACACTGTGCCTGACCGTTGCCGAGGCGGTGTTTCTTGAAAGGAACTTTAGATGACAGCCCAAACAAAGACAGATGCCGTTGTGAATATCGTCAGCGAGATGCTGGTGCAACGCTTCGGAGACGAGTTTGTGTTTGACCCAATTATCGTAGAACCCGAAATAGATCGCGATGGCGAAGAATACCTGCACATTACCATCGTATTCGACGGGGACCAGAAACATCTGGATCCAGAATGGACCGCTGGCCTGCTCGGTCGGATTTTTCCAAAATTGATAAAATTGGGAATAGACGAGTTCCCAAGCAAGTCATTTGTGGAGAAGTCCGAATGGGAGGCACTCCAAAAAGGAAGGTACTTTGAACCCGCGTGATCTGCTGAGAATCGCCAGACACATAACGCGAATGAAAACAAATGTAGGGGCGATGCCCCCGTGCTCGCCCGATGATGGGAAGAACGACGAAAACCCTTGAACGCTATGCTTGACCAAAGATAGGCTAAAGGCATAGCAGATGGGAAGGATGTAGCGGGTGTGGAGGGTGTGGGTTGGAGGTGCAGGTGGTGCGAAGCGTGCAGGTGGTACAAAGGACATAGCGGAGGTGGAAGGGGTGGGGTAATCCGCGCAATCCGCGTAATCCGTTTAATCCGCGATCCAGACAAATGGACAATACATGAACAACAACATCAAAACGCGAATTGGGGATGCCTTGACCGCGTTGCCCAACGCAGAGTTCACAGGGGCGGCCAAACATCTGCTTGGCGTCCTCGGTTATGAGAGCGAACGCACCTTAGACATCTCGGGTAGCGCGAATGACTTCCTCTATCAATTCCCCGCGCCAAACGAGAACACGCAGACCGAACAGGCATTCCGCGACAACGTTCAATCCGTGCGGATTCTCTTTCAGGTGACCGATACTGAAATCGCAGCGGCGCGAAGTACCGACGGCTTTGACTCGGGCAATGCGCGAAGTTTTCTCTTTGTCGCCCTGGAACTGGATGGCGAAATCTATACGCGCGGGCAATACGCCCAATTCACCCGCGAGATCAACAAGCGGATAAACGCGCCGACCGTGGCGCTGTTCAAGACCGCTACCGACCACCTGACCCTATCCTTTGTTCACCGCCGCGAACACAAGCGCGATCCCCACCGCCATGTGCTCGGCCATGTGTCGCTGATCCGGGAGATCGATCCCAAAAATCCGCATCGCGCCCACTTGGACATCTTGTCCGACTTGTCGTTGCCACAACGCTTGCAGTGGATGAATACCCACGACAAGCCGCACAATTTTGACGGCCTGCTGGCCGCTTGGCTCAACGCGCTGGACACTGAGGCACTGAACCGACGGTTCTACCGCGATCTGTTCGGTTGGTTTGAGCGGGCTGTTGGCGAAGCCACCTTTCCCGCCGATCAAGCCAAAGCCCTACCGCTTGAAGAACATATCATCCGCCTGATCACCCGGCTGATGTTCGTTTGGTTCATCAAAGAGAAAAATCTGATCGCCGAGAATCTGTTCATTGAGAATCGAATCGCCAAATTGCTGAAGAATTACGACCGCGATACAGGCGATTCCTATTATCGCGCCGTGTTGCAAAATCTGTTTTTCGCCACTCTGAACACGGAGATCAACAGACGCGGTTTTAGCAAGGGGAGCAATGTTACGCACCGCGATTTCTCCCGCTATCGGTATGAGAACGAGATCGCCGATCCCAACCAGTTGCTCGCTCTGTTCGCGCAAACGCCCTTCATCAACGGCGGCCTGTTCGACTGCCTCGACAGCGAGGAAGCGATCCGCGATGGCGGCTATCGCATCGACTGCTTTACCGACAACCCCGCCCAACGCCGCGGCCATGCCATCCCCAACCGCCTGTTTTTTGACGACGATGGACTGATCCCCCTGTTCAATCGCTACAAGTTCACAGTGGAGGAAAACACGCCCGTTGAGCAAGAAGTCGCGCTCGACCCGGAGCTTCTCGGCAAGGTGTTCGAGAATCTTCTCGCCGCGTACAATCCCGAAACCCGCGACACTGCCCGCAAGCAAACAGGCTCTTACTACACGCCGCGCGCTGTGGTGGATTATATGGTGGATGAGGCATTGGTCGCGGCATTGGCTCAGGCGTGCGTGCCAAGTGATGGCGATACAGGGTTGTGGCAAGATCGGTTGCGCTATTTACTGGATTATGAGGCCGCATTCGACGACGCCAATGAACTGTTTGAGGCAGAGGAAACCGAGGGCATTGTGCGGGCGATTTCCGAGATCAGGGTGCTCGATCCCGCAGTCGGTTCCGGCGCGTTTCCAATGGGCATGTTGCACAAGATGACCATGGCCTTGCGCCGCCTCGACCCCGACAACCACCGCTGGGCAACCTTGCAAAAAAAACGCGCCCGCGCAAAGGCAGACATGGCGTTTGATACGAAAAATCCACGAGAACGCAAAGCCGAACTCAATGAGATCAGCGACACCTTCGAGCGGTATTCGGGCGACTTTGGGCGCAAGTTGTACTTGATCCAAAACAGCATTTTCGGCGTGGATATTCAGACGATAGCCACGCAGATCGCCAAGCTGCGCTTTTTCATCTCCCTCGCCATCGAGCAAGAACCGGACGCGACCGCGTCCAACTACGGCATCAAGCCGCTGCCGAATTTGGAGACGCGCTTTGTAGCGGCGAATACGCTGATAGCCCTCAAAGCTGCGAATCAACTGGACTTGTTCCGTCAGCAGATTGAGGGGCTGAAAACGCAACTGACGGAAAACCGCGAGCGACATTTTCACGCGACCACGCGCCCGAAAAAACTCGCGTGCAGAGATGAGGACACGAAGTTGCGCCGTGCATTGGCAGAAGAACTCAACGCCGCCGGTCTTCCCGAAGATGATGCCAATAAGATCACGCATTGGGATCCCTACGACCAAAACGCCAAAGCCAGTTGGTTCGATCCCGAGTATATGTTCGGCGTCGCCGATGGGTTCGATGTGGTGATCGGCAATCCGCCGTACATTCAGTTGCAAAAGAACAGAGGAGAATTGCGCCGCCGTTACCAAAACGCTGGTTTCACCACTTTCGCCTCCACCGGCGACATCTACCAACTGTTCTACGAAAAAGGCTGTCAACTGCTCACGCCACAGCGCGGCCTGATCGCTTATATCACGTCCAACAGTTGGCTAAAGGCGCAATACGGCAGATCCACGCGCCGCTATTTCGCCGAGCAACACACGCCGTTGCAGTTGTTGGAAATGGGCAAGGATGTTTTTGAAAACGCCATCGTTGACACCAACATTCTGATAGCGCGTAGCGGCAAAAGTGATGCGGTCTGCAAGGCGGTGGATATGGATCGCCTGCCCGATAAAGCCTTCCCGCCGGAGGAGAATCTTTGGGGGCAGTTGCGTCCGCGAGAGGAGAGGCCGTGGAGTGCGCTGTCCGCCATTGAGCAGTCCATTATGGATAAGATGGAGGCCGCCGGCACACCGCTGAAAGACTGGGATGTGTCTATCTATCGCGGCGTAACGACTGGACTCAATGACGCCTTCATCATCGATAATGAGATCAAAGAGGCGTTGGTCGCCGCAGACCCGAAGTCCGCCGAGATTATCAAGCCCGTGCTACGCGGGCGAGACATTCAGCGATACCAAGCGCAATGGGCGGGACTGTGGTTGATTACGACATTTCCCGCATTACAGTTGGATATTGACGACTACCCCTCTGTCAAGGAGCATCTACTGTCTTTCGGTCAAGATCGATTGGAACAAAGCGGTAAAAATTTGCCCGGCGGTGGCCGGTCTCGCAAAAAGACACAGCACTCATGGTTTGAGATTCAGGATGCAACCACTTACCACGAAGATTTTAAAAAAGAAAAGCTGGTTTGGATTGAACTAGTTGAAAACGGGCGTTTTGCTTACGATGACAGCGGAATATATTGCGAAGCCACTGCATTTATGGCGACAGGAAAGAACATCAAATATCTTTGCGCCGTGCTCAATGCGAAGTTGATTCGCTGGTATCTACATCAGATTGCGCCAACATCGGGTATGGGAACATTGCGCTGGAAGAAGATCTATTTAGAAACCATCCCCATTCCCAAGATCACCGCCGATAAGAACGACCTTATCGCAATCATTGTCGATTATATCATCTACCTCAAGAAGCAGCCCTCTACGGATGGCAAAAATTTAGCACATGCCCGCGACTACCTGATGGTCAAATATTTTGAGCAAATAATTGACGGGCTGGTTTATGAAATCTACCTGACCGATGAACTGCATCGCGCTGGCAAGTACTTCTTCAAACCGCTGTTGGACGAGCATTTGTCTCCCATTGAGGAAATCACCGGCGATAAAATGTCTGCCCTACGCGCCATCTTCGAGCGACTATTTGACAGAAAACATCCCGTGCGAAAACCCCTTTTCTTTTTCGACAGTTTGGAGATCATCCGCACCATTGAGGGTAAAGAGGAACTGAAAGTCCAACATCGGCCCGAACGCGACCCCCTACTGGCATTAGCAGGCACGTTGACCTGCGATGTCACAGACATTGGCGAAAGACACGACGAGTATATTGGACAAGCATTGCTAAAAGAAATGCGAGGCGTTGATAATGAATGAGGTATTTGTAGATACGTCGGGATGAGCCAGCTTTTTTGTTGCTACTGAACCTCATCATGCGAAGGCCGTCGAGTTGATGACGCAGTGGCAACAACAAAACGGGCGTGTCGTCACGACAAACTATGTCTTGAGTGAATTAGTCGCCCTCTTTACTAGCCCCTTACGTGTATCAAGATCGGATATTCTGGATTATATTCAGACCATCCGCTCAATGATTTGGGGCGAAGTTGTCCACATTGACCTGTCCTTAGACGAGGCGGCATGGCAGTTATTCGGAAACCGATTGGATAAAAAATGGAGCCTCGTGGATTGCGCGGGCTTTGTCGTGATGCAACAGCGTGGATTGACCGACGCCTTGACAACTGATCGCCACTTTGAGCAAGCAGGCTTTATCCGACTGCTGAATTGATCCGAGATTTTTAATCCGCGCAATCCCTAAATCCGCGCAAATCTGCGATCCAGACAAATAGTGCAGATGACGTGGATTGGGGCATATAGGTGGTACAAAGGACATAGCGGAGGTGGAAGGGGTGGGAGGTCATCCGCGCAATCCGCGTAATCCGTTTAATCCGCGATCCAGACAACTGACGCAGAGGACGCCGTTCCCGAATGGAATGGCAATGGCACCTTACCCCCATTTGTTGTAGATCCGCTCTCCACGCTCCACTTGGGGTGCGGGGTTGGGCGGGGCCTAACCACCGACACCTTGTTTTGCTAACCACCAACAAAGGACAATGCTATGGTTTCCACTTCTGATTTTCGCACGGGCATGGTGATTCGCCTGAATGGGCAGCTTTTTTTTATGACCGAGTTCGAGCATTTCAAGCCCGGCAAGGGGGCTGCGGTCGTGCGTACCAAGCTCAAGAGCGTGCAGTCTGGCGCGGTGATCGACAAGACGTTTCGGTCCGGCGACAAGGTAGATGATGTGCGCTTGGAAAAGCGAAAGAGTCAATATTTGTACAAACAGGATTCGTTTTACATTTTTATGGATACCCGCACCTACGAGCAGTACGAAGTGCCCCGAGAGACGGTGGGCGACGTGCAAAAATTGTTGAAGGAAAGCGAGATGGTCGAGGTGCTCGTCGCCGAGGGCAATGCCTTGGGCGTGGAACTGCCCATTTTTGTGGCGTTGAAAGTCGATCAAACCGATCCCGGGCTGCGCGGAGATACGGCCACAGGCGGCACAAAGCCCGCACGCGTCGAGACCGGTGCCACAGTACAAGTCCCGCTGTTTGTCGAGATTGGCGATGTGCTGAAAATTGATACGCGCACGCAGTCTTATGTGGAGCGGGTTTAGGACCTTCCCATTGTCACGCCGGCGCAAGCACAGGCATAGCCAACGCCGGAGTCCAGATCGGTTCAGCCAAAAATTGGGACAGTACATTTTGCGATACAATAAGTTACTTAAGGAGCGCGCGTGAAAATTTCCAAACAAGTGATGGCCAGGGTCAAAGAACTCATCGACCTCATCGGGGCCGATGACGTGCAGGAAGTCGAAATCGAGCGCAAGTTCTTCGGGCGCGGGCGCATTCGCGTGGTGCGTGCAACCGAGCAGGTCCCCATCGTGCAAACGCTGGCCGCGCCGGCCCCTGCCGAAGCACGAGAGCCGCAGGCAGAAGACGATGGCCGGTACCACACCTTGCGGTCGCCGATGGTGGGGATGTTTTACCAATCGCCAAGCCCGGACGCGCCGCCCTATGTCACAGAAGGCGACGAGGTGACGCGCGGGCAGACCTTGTGCATCATCGAAGCCATGAAAATCATGAATGAAATCGAGAGCGATGTGGATGGCCGGGTGGTGCGCGTGCTGGTTGATAATGCCTCGCCCGTGGAATACAATACCCCCCTGTTTTTGATCGAGCCACAACCATAGCCAGTCGGGGATGCCCATTCGCGTCTCGGTCCCCTGCGCGCCCTTTGGTTTGCCTGTTGACCTTCCCATTTTCGAGATCACACCCTTGTTTGAAAAAGTTCTCATCGCGGACCGAGGCGAGATCGCCCTGCGGATTATCCGCGCCTGCAAAGAGTTGGGGGTGCAGACGGTCGCCATTTACTCTGAGGCCGACAGCAATTCCCTGCACGTCGGGGTGGCCGATGAAGACGTGTGCATCGGCCCGCCCCCGGGCGATCAGAGCTATCGCAACATCCCGCGCATTTTGAGCGCAGCTGAAGTGACCAATGCCGACGCGATTCATCCGGGGTATGGCCCCTTGGCCGAAAATGCCGAGTTCGCCGAAATTTGCGGCACATGCGGGGTCGCGTTTATCGGCCCGTCTGCCGAGGCCATCCGCAAAATGGGCGACAAGGCCATCGCGCGCGAGACCATGCAACAGGCCGGGGTGCCGGTCGCGCCGGGCACGGGGGTTTTGGAAAGCTATGCCGACGCCCAACAAGCAGCGCGCCGCATGGGGTATCCGGTGCGTCTAAAGGCCGTTGCAGGCGGCGGGGGTCGCGGAATGCGAACCGTGTTTTCAGAGGGCGAGTTGGAACGCGCCTGGCAAATGGCGCGGGCCGAAGCGCGGGCCGCCTTTACGTCCGGCGCGCTCTATTTGGAAAAAGAAATTTTGCAACCTCGGCATGTCGAGATTCAAGTGTTGGGCGATTTGTCGGGCCGCATTGTGCATTTGGGAGAACGCGAGTGTTCGGTGCAGCGCCGGCATCAAAAGCTCATTGAAGAATCGCCTTCGCCTGTGGTCGATGATGTATTGCGCACGCGCATGGGGCAGGCAGCCCTCAAAGGCGCGTCTGCGGTCGGATACGCCAGCGCGGGCACGATAGAGTTTTTGCTCAACGCTTCTGGCGAGTTTTACTTTTTGGAGATGAACACGCGCATCCAAGTCGAGCATCCCGTGACCGAGATGGTGACGGACCTGGATATCGTCAAGTGGCAGATTCGCATTGCCGCCGGCGCGTCCTTGCCACCCGCACCAGACCTGTTCGCGTTCAAGGGACACGCGATAGAGTGCCGCATCAATGCCGAAGATCCCGAACACCATTTCAGGCCATCGCCCGGCACGGTGACTTCTTTTCACATGCCGGGCGGGCCGGGCATTCGCGTGGATTCACACGTCTATACGGGATATACCGTGCCCCCGCAGTACGATTCCCTCTTAGCCAAGCTCATCGGCTATGGCGACACGCGCGACGAGGCCATTGCCCGGGTGGTGCGCGCACTTGACGAGTTTGTGATCGAAGGCGTGCCCACGACCATTCCGTTTCACTTGCACGCCTTGCAACACGAGGATTTTAGAACGGGCCGAACCACGACGGAATTTGTGAACAAGTTGGGGTACGGGGGATGAGTTGCAGGCCATTCAAAGGAGCCAGAGATGGCAAATATACCGGAAGATCTGTACTATAACAGCGATCACGATTGGGTTCGGATCGAGGGCGATGTGGGCACCTGCGGGATTACGGATTACGCTCAAGGAGAATTGGGCGATATCGTGTTTTTGGAATTGCCCGAAGTCGGCGATTGGGTTGTGCAAGGCGAACCCTACGGCACGATTGAAGCGGTCAAGACCGTGTCCGATCTCATCGCCCCAGTCTCGGGCGAGGTGATCGACGTCAATGTGGAGTTGACAGACGATGCGGCTCTGGTCAATGCCGAACCCTATGAAAATGGGTGGATCATTCAAGTGCGCCTGTCAGACCCCTCCGAAACAGATGCCCTGATGGACGCCCCTGCTTATGCCGGACTTCTCGATTAATGAGAAAGTGACCCCAATGAATCTGACACAACGGGAAGCCGATTCCCTCTTAAAACTCGACAAGCATTACATGGGAAACGAGCAATTTTCCTTTCCCGGTTTGGGTGGCGCGTTGCGAATCCCTTTGTATTCCAATGATCGCCGCGAAGAATTTAGCTTGGACATCACCCGGGGCCGCATTGCACTGCGAAAGAATACGTTCCAAACGCGAGCGCGACGAGTCGTGATTTTGGCGCGTGTCGATATTGGTGGCCCAATGCACCGCAAGCCAGATGGGAAAGCAATTCCCTGCCCACACCTACATATTTATCGGGAAGGATGGGATGACAAATGGGCGATACCTTTGCCCAATAACTTCAAAAATTATCGGGATGCGTGGCAGACCTTAACGGACTTTATGGATTATTGCCAGGTGGTCACTAAGCCACCCATTCAGCCGGGGTTGTTCACATGATGATCCGAGAAATCGACAAGCTGGTCAATGAATACACGCGCTGGCTGAGGGATAAAACCATTCTCAAGGAGATCGGTACGGCCTGGGTCGAGATCACGACGCCGTATCTGGATCGCCATAACGACTGCTTGCAGATCTATGCGTGTAGGGAAGGCAATGGATTTATTCTCACGGATGATGGTTATATCATCGATGATCTCATCAACTCGGGTTGCCCTCTCGATACGCCGAAACGTCGAAAATTGTTAAAGACAACGCTGGCGGGATTTGGCGTGCAGATGGAGGGCGATCAATTGACTGTCCACACCACGCCGGAAAATTTTTCATTAAAAAAACACAATATTATCCAAGCCATGCTGTCGGTAAACGACCTTTTTTTTCTCGCCTCCCCTTATGTCGCTGGTCTTTTTTTGGAGGATGTAACGGACTGGTTGGAGTGTTCGGATATTCGTTATACGCCGAATATCAAGTTCACAGGCAAGAGTGGTTGCGATTACATGTTTAATTTTCTCATACCCAAGTCTCGCACACAGCCAGAGCGCATTGTGCAAGCCGTGGCAAATCCTCAGAAAAATTCGGCGGACGCACTGGTGGTCAAATGGCTGGATACGAGGGAAATGAGGTCGCCCGATGCCATGCTGTTTGCCTTTCTAAACGATAGCAATACCAATGTCCCGCTATCGACGATTGGGACGTTGAAAAATTGGGATATCAAACCCGTGCCTTGGTCACAACGAGAAGAATCCAGGGAATTATTAGCGGCATGAACCGATTTGACGTTCTCTCCCAAATCGCCCTCGGCGAAGACAGTACCCGGCAGTTTAAGGTCAATGTACGCAACAGCACATCGCTGGCCGCTGAGATGGCGGCGTTTGCCAATTCCAATGGCGGCACAATTTTTATTGGCGTGGCGGATGACGGCACTGCACCGGGGCTTGGCAGAGAGGATGTCTCTCGCATCAACCAACTCATCAGCAACGCCGCGAGTCAATCGGTGCGTAGCCCTTTGACGGTACAGACGGAGAATGTGGCACTGGATAATGACCGCCTCGTGATTGTGCTGACCGTTCCCAACGGGATCGACAAACCCTATTTCGACAAGAACGGCGTGATCTGGCTGAAGACCGGATCGGACAAGCGACGGGTGAACTCCAAGGAAGAACTGCGGCGGTTGTTCCAATTTTCTGCACAGTTTTACGCCAATGAATTGCCCACCAAAGCGGGTATTGACAAACTGGACAAATTGCGCTTTCGCGATTTTCTGCGCGATGTCTATAATTGGGAATACCCAGACTCCGCTGGAGAAATGACTCGACTGCTCCAGAACATGAATCTCGCCACCGAGGATGGACATCTAAACTTGGCGGGCGTCCTGCTGTTCGCCGAACGGCCAGAGTGGATCGCGCCGCAATTTGTCGTAAAGGCCATCCGCTATCCCGGCAACGAGATTCACGCGACAGACTATGTCGATACAGAGGTTTTCGACGGGCCATTGCCCAAGAGCTTTGATGATGCCTTGGCCTTTGTGATGCGCAACCTGCACAAGGTACAGGCCGGACGCGGCGTCAATGCGCCGGGGGTGCCGGAAATCCCGCCAAGCGTGTTCGAGGAGTTGCTGGTCAACGCGCTGGTGCATCGAGACTATTTAGTGAGTGCGCCAATTCGCCTGTTCATTTTTGACAACCGCATTGAGATTATCAGTCCGGGCCATTTGCCCAATAACTTGACCGTGGAGAAAATTCGCACCGGCAATTCCAATATTCGCAACCCGATTCTCATTTCTTATGTGGCCAAGGGGTTGCTACCCTATCACGGACTCGGCTCGGGCATCAAGCGCGCCTTAGAAGTATGGCCGCAGATCGATTTTGTCGATGACCGCGATGGCTGCTTGTTCACCGCAACAGTGCATCGCAAGCCGCTGAGATTGGCGGATGTTTCTCCGCAAAGTTCGGCGAAAATTTGAGATGCAGTGACCCAATGCCCCATCCCATTTTGCATTGGCACGCACGCCAAACTTCAACAATATCAGTGAATTAAGTCTTGACACCCCGTGGTCAATGCGATATATCATAGAGATTTGGTCCAGTGAGGGATGGGCTTTGGGCTGTCGGCTATCAGCCCTGTCTCCCCTCCCGAAGAGCTCGTTTTGTTGACCACTGACCGCAATTTGCGAGACACTTATGATGCAAGTGACAATGCCCACAATCCTCAATCAGTCCGTGCTGGTGCTCAATCAGAGTTACGAACCGCTGCATGTGTGTTCTGTACGCAGGGCCATTGTGCTGATTTTTCGAGGCCGCGCCGAGGTCGTTGAAGAGCTCGATTTGCGTATCCGCACGGTGCGCGATTCTTTTCCCGTGCCGAGCGTGGTGCGCTTGGCGGTATATGTGCGCGTGCCGCCCAAACCGCTCGCGTTGACCAAGCGCAACATCTTAAAACGCGATGGGTTTCAGTGTCAGTACTGCGGTGTTCGGCGCGGGCCATTTACCATTGACCACGTCATCCCGCGCTCCCACAATGGCCGCGATACATGGGACAATCTGGTGTGTGCGTGTCACCGGTGCAACAACCGCAAAGGCGACCGCACGCCCGCTGAAACCGGTTTGGCGCTGTTGCGAAAGCCGCAGTCGCCCAATCGCGTGACCTTTATTCGCCATCACATCGGCGTGCCCGACCGCCGCTGGCGGCCCTATCTTTTTATGGACGATTAGGCAGATATGAAAAAACGGATTTTAACCGGTGATCGGCCCACGGGGCGGCTGCATTTGGGGCACTATGTGGGGTCCTTGAAAAACCGCGTGGCCCTGCAAGACGAGTACGAGTGCTATTTTTTGGTGGCCGATTTGCACACCTTGACCACGCAACCGCAAAAAGAATACGTCGATGCGTTGCGGGAAAATATCCACGAGATGGTTTTGGATTATTTGGCCGTGGGCATCGACCCCGAGAAATCGACCATTTACTTGCAGTCCGCGATTCCCGCGGTCTATGAGCTGAATTTGTTTTTTGAAATGCTGGTGACATTGCCCCGCGTGGCGCGGTTGCCCAGCGTGAAAGAGATGGCGCGTGCGGCGAATATGACCGATGAGGCCATTCCGTTTGGCCTGATTGGCTATCCCGTGCTTCAAAGCGCGGACATTTTGATGCCCCGCGCGCATGTCGTGCCGGTGGGTAAGGACAATGAGGCGCACGTCGAAGTCACGCGAGAAATTGCGCGGCGCTTCAATCACTACTACGGCGATGTGTTTCCCATTCCCAAACCCCTCATCGGCGATGTGCCCTCGTTGGTGGGCACAGACGGGCAGGCAAAGATGAGCAAGAGCCTGGGCAATGCGGTCTTTTTGTCTGACGATAAAAAGACCGTGCAAAGAAAAGTGCGCGGGATGTACACCGATCCCAAACGCATTCGCGCCGATATTCCGGGCACGGTGGAAGGCAATCCCGTGTTTGCGTATCACGATGCGTTTAATCCCGATGTCGATGAGGTCGGCGATCTCAAAGCCCGCTATCGCAAGGGCCGCGTGGGCGATGTGGAGGTCAAAGACAAATTGGCGTGCGCGCTCAACGAGTTTCTCGCCCCGATCCGCGAACGCCGCGCGCATTTTGCAGCGCAGTCGGGATATGTCGAACAGGTGATTTACGAAGGCACGCTCAAAACACAAGCCCTTGCGAACGAAACGCTCTCTGCCGTAAAAAAGGCGATGGGGTTCACGGGAATATGGAATCGAATTTCTCGCAAAGCGCGAGATCGAATGAAAAAACGAGAGAAGACATGACACTGCGCCGAAGTCGAAACCACTCAACCTTTACATGAAACTGTCAGCGATTGAGTTGATCCTTTACCTAGGAGACGCATTTTATGTCTATTCACGCAATTGTATTGAGCGAGGCGAATGCCGAGGTGTCCAAACGAATTGAGGCGCAGTACCCGCAACACTACGCGCTCAACAACACGTTTTTTTGGTGCGTAGCGACGAAATCACGGAAAAAGTGGCTATTGATGTTGGAATAAAAGGCGATGAGCGAATCGAAGACGCGCTTGGCGTGGTATTCAAACTAAATGGCACTTACGCTGGGTACGCCTCGCGTGCGCTTTGGGACTGGCTCACTATTGAGGATTAAAAAATGAGTGATAAAAACCAAAATATCGCCTCATCCTCTGTCACCCCTGAGCCGCCCGCTCAAGCGACTTCCGGTGGTAGTAGCGAAAAGGAAGGCCGGTTGGCAGCAGTTGAGGCGGAGGTAGCCATGCTAAATGCACACATGGATTACTTGGCTACCAAAGAGGAAATCCAGAGTGTCAAGGTCTGGATTCTGTGCGGCGTTTTAGGCGGCATGGCTGTCGCAGCGGCATTGGCGATCTCCATCTTCAAACTCCTCTCCTGATCGTTTTTAAGTGAGATATGCAAAAATGTACTTGACCCCTGAAGTTCAAGGTCACAATTCGAATTCACGAGAAACTCACTACTCCGTAAATCAAGTTATTTTAAGTTTTGAGTTGAGGTATCTCGGTCTGCGGGGGGGAGTTGGATGTGTTGTTTGGGCATGATAACGCCTCCTTTATAGAATTAAAATGGAAAATTATTTGATTTACAGACTAATAAACCACCTAACCACTGCGAACTTCAACGCGCTGATGAACTGCTGTCGAAAAAAAAAAGAGGGTGACATGGCTATTTTAATCATTGCTTTCACGCTGGTCGTATCGGGCTTGTTGCCCGTGCGCGTTGAGGCGTCCGATAGCTTGACTGTGGTGCATTTAGAATATATCCGTAAGGATATATCCGAACTCAAAACTGAAGTCAAAGAAGTCAAAACCGATATATCCGAACTCAAAACCGATATATCCGAACTCAAAACTGAAGTCAAAGAAGTCAAAACCGATATATCCGAACTCAGAACCGAACTCAAAACCGATATATCCGAACTCAAAGACGATATGAACAAGCGTTTTGACGATGTAGATAAGCGTATAACTGCAAATACGGATCGGCTTTTTTACAGCAACCTGATGGTCATGATTACCGCAATAGGTGTCGTAATTACCTCAATAGGTGTCATCATTTCAATATGGCTTTCGGTTAGGCCGACAAAGACTCCTAACGCCCCCAAAAGTGTGCCACAAGTCAATGAGTCTTTGGAGACACAAAACGCGCCCTCCGCGCCTTCAATTGCCACCAAAAGATAGTCTCGAGATCACAACTTGAGTTTAGCAAGAGAGTCGCGATGATCACCTCCCAAGCTCAGATCGATTTAGATGCCGCGCCTTATGGCGTGAAGTTCGCGTTGTTTGAAGGGCCGCTGGATCTCTTGCTCTTTCTCATTCGGAAAAATGAGATCGATATCTACGACATTCCCATTGCCGAAATTACGCGGCAATTTTTGGAATACGTGGAGATCATGCAACGCCTCAACTTAGAGGTTGCCGGCGATTTTGTCGTGATGTCCGCCACGTTGATGCGGATCAAATCGCGCATGTTATTGCCTTCTGATCCAGACGCCGAGGATGAAGAAGGAGATCCGCGCGAGGAACTGGTGCGCCGCTTGTTGGAATACCAGCAATTTCGGGAAGTGGCCGCGTGGATGGACGATCAGCAGGCGGAATACCGCGATGTTTTTTATCGCGGTGCGTCGATGGATTTGGCGGATATTCAACAGCATCAAGCAACAGAGGCCGTGGGCTTTCGTCCCGTGAGCCTGTTTGAGTTGATCCGCGCTTTTAAGCAGGCGATAGACGCCGCCCCAAAAATCGAATTTCACGAGGTCACGCGGGTCGATGTGACGACCGAGGAGCGCGCCGAATACGTGCTCGATGTCTTGACGCGACAAGGCCGCGTTCCGTTTTGCGACCTGATTGTGGGTGTGCATCGCACGGTTGCCATTGTGACGTTTATCGCCTTGCTGGAATTGGTGAAAGATGGCAAGATCGCGGTTCAGCAGGCCGGCGTCGATGGCGAGATTTGGGTTTATCCCCGCGATGTTTTCGAAGAGGTGGGGGCCGATGTCTGAAACGGACAACACGCGCATTGCGAGTTTGGCAACAGATGAAGACGCGCGCAACAAGGGCGTGGTCGAGGCGTTGTTGATCGCGGCCGACGATCCCTTGGGCGCGTCTCGCCTGTCCGCGGTTTTGGGGCCGCAGACGGGTGCGAAGGAAATTCGCACGTATGTCGATGACCTCAATGACGAGTACGCCCAGACGGGCCGCAGCTTCAGGATTGTGGAAGTCGCCGGCGGATTTCAATTGGCCGTACACGGCGAATTTGCGCCGTGGATTCGGCAACTGATGCGCGAAAAAGTCGCGCCGCGGCTGTCCCAAGCATCTCTGGAAACCCTCGCCATTCTGGCTTTTAAGCAACCGATTACCAAAGCCGAAGTCGAGCACATTCGCGGCGTGTCTGTCGATGGGGTTTTGCGGCAGTTGATGGAAAAGGGCCTGATTCGCATTTCCGGGCGGTCAGACGCGCCGGGGCGGCCCCTGTTATATGGCACGACGCGCGATTTTTTGAAGCATTTCGGCCTCAAGACCCTATCCGATTTGCCCAAGATCCGCGAGTTGGAAGAATTGCTCCGCGAGGAAGAACAACGGGTGACCGCAGGCGACGACAGCCCATTAGCGGAGGTGCTCAATGCCGATGGAGAAAACGCACGAGAAAACAGAGCGTCTGAACCGGTTTCTCGCCCGCGCGGGGGTGGCTTCGCGCAGGGCGAGCGAGCGGCTCATCCAAACGGGCAACGTTGAAATCAATGGCGCGGTCGTGACGCATCCGGGCGCGCGGGTCGATCCGGATGGCGACCGCGTGTGTGTCCACGGTCAGCCGGTGCGTGCGGTTGATCGACAAACGTATGTATTGTTGCACAAACCCCCTGGATATCTGGTGTCGGCACGCGATCCGCATCATGTCCGAACAATTTACCAATTGTTGCGCGGCATCGATGTTCGGATTTTTCCCGTTGGGCGGCTCGATCTGGATACCCGAGGGGTTTTGTTGTTGATGGACGACGGCGATCTGGCTTTTCGTCTGACCCATCCGCGCTACCGCGTGGAGAAAGTCTATCGCGCCTGGATGCGCGGGCATCCCAACGCGGTGGCTTTGACCGCGCTGCGGGAAGGGGTCAAACTCGGCGATGGCACCTCTGCCCCTGCGCGGGTTCGGGTTGTGCGCGCAAGGGATGGCAATACAGAATTGGAATTGGTGCTTCACGAGGGGCAAAAGCGACAGGTGAAACAGATGTGTGCGGCCGTGGGCCATCGGGTGCAATGCCTGACGCGCACGCACTTTGCCGGCCTGACGACTCGACACCTCCGACTAGGCCAATGGCGGCACCTGACCCAAGCGGAAGTCAAAAGGTTGCGGGAACAGGTTGGGCTAGTGTGAAAGGTAAGAGACGAGTTTTGCCACAAAAAGCACGAGCGGGGTACACAAAGACACAAAAGGCGAGCAGTGTGTGTAGGGGCGATGCCCCCGTGCTCGCCCGAAGCGAAAAGCAACCACATAAGAACGCAGATGAAACGCAAAAATGGCATTGTCATTGCGATAGATGGGCCGGCGGGGGCTGGCAAGAGCACGACAGCGCGGCGCGTGGCCCATAAAATGGGCTATCTGTATTTGGACACCGGGGCGATGTATCGCGCCGTGGGTTTGGTTGCATTGCAGCGCGGGGTCGATCTCGATGACGCCGAGGGGGTCGCCGCCTTGGGCGAGGTGCTCGATCTTGCGTTTGAAACGCGAGATGGGCAGGTGCAAACCCTGCTCAATGGTGAAAATGTTTCCGAGGCCATCCGCACGTCTGAAATTTCGCAGGCTGCGTCTCGCGTGGCTGTCCATCCGGAGGTGCGCGAGGTGCTCGTCACACGCCAACAGGCGATGGGGAAAGATGGGGGCATTGTTTTAGAGGGCCGCGATACGGGCACGGCGATTTTTCCAGATGCAGAACTGAAAATTTTTCTGACTGCCGATCCGGGCGAACGCGCGCGCCGCCGGCTCAGAGACTTACAAAAAACGGGCGAGTCCCCTGATTTTGAGTCGTTGTTGGCCGATATTCGCACGCGGGATGCCCGCGACCAACAAACCCAGTTGCAACGCGGCGCGTGGCCTGCGCCAGATGCGGTGCGTATCGACACCACGGGGGTGTCGGTTGAAGAACAAGTGGATCAAATTGTGGCACTTGCCCGCGGGGAAAATGGACGAATAGACGAATAGACGGAACGGGGTCTTCATCAACGAATCGCAGGGGCGGGATTTTTGGGGATGACACAAATGACATTTTATCGCTATTGCTGGTGGCTGGCCTACGCCTTGGTCGTTTGCGCGTTCCGGTTGCGCGTTGAAGGGCGGCATCACATTCCCCAATCTGGTGCTGCGATTTTGGCGGCCAACCATTGCTCTTTGGTCGATCCCGTAATGATTGGAGTTGCCACAGGGCGCGAACTTTGGTATCTTGCCAAAGCCGAAGTTTTCCCCATTCCGGTGTTGGGAAAGTTGATTCGCAAGTTGCACGCCATGCCCGTTGATCGGCGCCGGGGTGACCGCAGCGCGCTGTTGATTTGGACGAAAGTTTTGCAGAGCGGCGATCCCGTGCTCATTTTTCCCGAAGGCACGCGCAATAAAGGCCCCGGTTTCTTGCGCCCCAAGGCGGGGGTTGGCATGTTGGTGTATCGCACACAGGCCCCTGTCATACCCGTATATATTTCGGGTACAGTGAATATCTGGAAAACAATGCTCGGCCTGGGGCGGTTGCAAGTGCGGTTTGGCGAGCCTATTCAATTTTGCCCCGAGCAATTGCCCGACAAGCGCCGCGATGCGTACCATTTTATCAGCCAAGAGGTGATGCGTCACCTCGCTGTTCTCGAGCGGATGCGGCGGAACGCCGGCACGGTCGCACCCGCTTCCCGAAGTGGATCACCACGAGGTGTCGGCACGGTTTGATCGGCGTTGTTCGTCGTTCTTTTTTGTTTGTGCGTTGTTTTGGCGCACGAAAGGAAACACAGTATGGCAGTCAAAACCCTTCCCTCGCCCGAAGAAGCACTCGCCGCGCAGGATAAACAGGATGAAAGCGAATACAGCGAGGCGGAATTTGGTGAAATGATGGAACTCTACGAAGGCACGTTTGAGACCATCGAACAGGGCGAAATTGTGACGGGCACCGTGTTGTCCATCCGCGACAACACCGTGTTGGTCGATATTGGGTTCAAGTCTGAGGGCATGATTCTCCTCTCCGAGTTTGGGGAACCACCCGCGATTGAGGAGGGTGAGGAAATTGAAGTCTTTTTGGAAAGCATTGAGGATCAAGAAGGCCAAGTGGTGCTGTCCAAGACCAAAGCCGATTTCATGCGGGTGTGGGACCGCATTAAAGACGCCTACGATACAGACCAAATTGTCGAAGGCCGCTTGATGCGCCGAATCAAGGGCGGCATTGTGGTCGATCTGTTCGGCGTGGAGGCGTTTTTGCCCGGATCGCAAATTGACCTCAAGCAAGTCAAAAACTTTGATCGCTTTATCGGCGAGGTGTTCCCGTTTCGCATCATCAAGCTCAACAAAAATCGCCGAAACATCGTGGTTTCTCGCCGCGTGGTTCTCGAAGAGGAACGCGCCCGGCTGCGTAAGCAGATTCTCGCCACGTTGGAAGTGGGGCAAGTGCGCGAAGGCACGGTCAAAAACATCACGGATTTTGGTGCGTTTATCGACTTGGGCGGCTTAGACGGGTTGTTGCACATTACGGATATTGCCTGGGGTCGGGTTGGGCATCCCTCCGAAGAGTTGTCCATTGGGCAAGAGGTCGAGGTGCAGGTGCTCAATTTCGACGAGAAACGCGAGCGCATTTCACTGGGCATGAAGCAGTTGCAAGACCCTCCGTGGAAAGGCGTGTCAGAGCGATATACCGTTGATGACAAGGTGATAGGCAAGGTGGTCAGCATTACGGACTACGGCGCCTTTGTCGAGTTGGAACAGGGCGTTGAGGGCCTAGTCCACATTTCTGAAATGTCGTGGACGCAGCATGTTCGCCATCCCTCCAGGCTGGTCTCTATCGGCGATGAGGTCGAGGTGATGGTCTTGCGCGTGGACGAGGAAGGTCAGAAAATCTCGCTGGGCCTCAAGCAGGTGCAGCCCGATCCGTGGGAAGTCCTGGACATCAAATATCCCGCTGGCACGCCGATTCGGGGCACTGTACGCAATTTGACCACTTTTGGCGCGTTTGTCGAAATCGAAGAGGGGATCGACGGGCTGGTGCATATTTCCGATATGTCGTGGACAAAGCGCATTCGCCATCCGAACGAAGTGGTCAAAAAGGGCCAGGAATTGGATGTTATCGTGCTCAGTATCGACAAAGAGCGCAGGCGCATTTCCTTGGGGCACAAGCAGACCATTGAAAATCCCTGGGCAGAACTGGCTGTGACCTACGCGGTGGGCAATAATGTGGATGGTAAAATTTCGCGCATGCTCGAACGCGGGGTGGTGGTCGATCTCGAAGGCCAAGTCGAGGGATTTGCGCCCTCCTCGCAACTGGGCATTGACGACCTGAAACACCCAGAAGAATACTTCTCGGAGGGCGACGGGTTGCCGCTGAAAATTGTGGAGTTCGACGAAGATCAAAAGAAAATTGTGCTGAGTGTGAAAGAGCGGTTGCGCGATGCCGAGCAAGATGAAATCGACGCTTTCCTCGCAGCCCACCCCCGCCGCAAAACCACAGAGGGTGAGACAGAGGAGGAAGCAGAGGGCGGCCAAGCAGAGGAGAAAGCCGAGGGTGAAGTGAAAGGCGAGGCAGAGGCCAGCGAAGCAAAGCGAGAATCAGAAGACGGCAAAGAGGCGTAATGCACGCTTTAGAAGCTGTTTTCAATTTATGGAACTATTCCCCAATCCTGCGAAAAATGGTGGGAGCCGGACGCCCCGTTGCAAGGAGGGGCCGGGGGAAGGGTGACAAAGCGTTGGGGCATTCATTCGTCTCAACGCTTTGCCTTTTCAATGGGTTGTTATGCGCGATCAAAAGACAGTTGCGTTTTACACGCTTGGGTGCAAACTCAATACCTACGACACGCAGTGGTATGCCGAGCAGTTCGCAGCGCGGGGATACCGCGAGGTGTCCTTTGGCGACGTGGCCGATGTCACGGTGGTCAATACGTGTACCGTGACCGGGCAAGGGGACGCGCAGTCGCGCAAGGCATTGCGACGAGCACATCGGATTTCGCCCAAGGGCACAGTGGTGGCCGCGGGATGCTATGCCCAAACCGATCCGGACGCCCTCGCCCAAATGCCCGAAGTCGATTTGGTGGTCGGCACAGCCGAGCGCGTGCAACTTTTGGATTTGATAAATCAGACCTGTTCTTTGGGCCGCACGTTTGTCACGCGCAGTCGCACGGCTGATTTTCAGGATATGGATATTTACAATTTTGGCGGGCGGGCGAGGGCCTTTGTCAAAATTCAGGAGGGGTGCAACGAGTTTTGCTCGTTTTGCATTATTCCGTTTGCGCGCGGGCGCAGCCGCAGTCGCACGTTGCAAAGCACGGTGTCGCAGGTGAAAAAGCTGGTGGATGCGGGGTACCGAGAGGTGGTGCTGACCGGGGTGCATATCGGGGATTACGGCGCGGATTTGGATGCGGGCAACTTGTTGCAGGTGCTAGAGGCCATCGAGCAGATCGACGGGTTGGAACGCTTTCGCGTCAGTTCTATTGAAGCCACGTATGTGACCGATGAGATGATCGATTTTTTTGCGTCGAGCCAAAAGTTTTGCCGGCATTTGCACCTCCCATTGCAAAGCGGGGACAATGGGGTGTTAAAGGCGATGCGCCGCCCCTATACGCGGGAGCAATATATCGCGCTGATCGAAAAACTCGCGGACCGCATGCCCGATGTGGGCATTGGCGGCGATGTGATGGTGGGCTTTCCCGGCGAGTCGGACGCAGCATTTCAAAATACGCGCGATTTGATCGCCGAGCATCCCCTGACGTTTTTGCATGTGTTTCCGTATTCCCCGCGCGGCAAAACGCCCGCGGCGCGCATGAAAAATCAGGTCGATCCCCAAGTGAAAAAGCAACGCGGTGCCATGCTCCGCGAATTGGGGCGGCAAAAGGTATCCGCATTTCAAGCGCGGTTTCTCGGACAGCCCTTGCCCGTGCTGTTTGAAAACCGCCGCAATGGGCAGTTTTTACAAGGGCTGACAGACAATTACATTCGCGTGCTCGCGCCAGGCCCCAGTGCCGCGTGCGAGCAGATCGTAGATACGCGCTTGCAGCGAATTGAAGATGGCGTGGTCATCGGCGAATTGACGGGGTTCGAGCGTGGAACAATCCCGCACCGCGCCCGAGAACTCCTACAAGTGCAAAGTGCGTAATCCTCCTGCACGCATAACAAAAGGCCGATGTTCTCTGCATCGGCCTTTTTTATTTTTTTCGCGCCTTTCCATGCGTGTAGGCTACGCCTGTGCGTCTATTCGGCCATTCGGCTGGGCACAGGGGCACTCTCCTACATCTCGCTTTTTGCCTTTCATCCGCGCAATCCGTTTCATCCGCGATCCGCCTCTCCCGCAGAAGAGTTATAGCCCGCTTTCAACCGCGCCGATATTTCCGCAAATTCGCGTTCGCTGAATACCAACTGAAAGATGCTTTGGGCCGACCCCTCGCACACCTTCATCGCGCCGGCGGTGTTGAACGCGCCTTCGAGCGTTTGCAATACTTTCTCCTTGTACTCGGTGTCCGGGTTGCCGCACAGGTGTTCGCCCTTGGTCTCGAAGATCAGCAGTTGCGGCACTCCGGCACTCTCGCCGGCCATGGCGACAAAGTCGGGATAAATGCGCTCCTGTTTCCAGCCCTGCACATAGTACTCGCCCTGTTGACGCACCGCCACCCGATGCCACCCGTGCAGTGCCTTTTGCTCGTCGAGGTAATAGGCAAATTTCTTTTCCAATTCAGAGTCGAAATACCGATCGTACAGCGGTTCAAACAGGCTCAACTGCAAAGGCTCGCCATACCTTTTTAGGAGCGGTCTATCGTCGGATCGCACCTGTATTTCGCAGTGTTCCAACATGCGAAAATTGGGTTGATCCGTCTCCAAATCAAAGCGGATTTCTCGGTTGTGCAGTTTTTGGCGAAAGAGTTGCTCGGCCTGCTTTTCCACTTCCTTTTTGACATGCTCCCGCAAGAGGTGGGCCAGATACGAGCGGCGGTCATAGATAGCCGCGTCGGTTTTGCCGCCTGCTTTGAGCCGTTCGCGCAGGCGACGGGCAATGCGGGCGGCGTGCCACTGATTCGGGGCAATATCGGATAGGCGGCGGGCAAAGTCGGTTACATGAAACGCTTTGTCGATGTACAGCTCTTTGTCGGCGCGGTAAATGGGCGATGTGCGACCGACATCGACCACTGCCGATTGCCGTATAACGCCATCCGGGGCAGATGCTCGCGGGTCGGGCGGTTCAATGGTCGACCAGTTGATATGCGGCAGGATGTGCGCTTGGTAATTGAGTTGAACCCAACGGCTGCCGTTCTTGTGGAGCACCAGCGGCAAAAAGATATCCCGATTGCGAAAGGGCGCGCGGCGTTGCACGGTTTGCCGTTGCACTTCGCCCGGTTGCCGGGCTTGCGATGCGCCCATCACTTCGTCGCCCAAGCCGGTCAGTCCTTCGGCTTCCAAGCCATTTTTGACCTGCTCGACCACAGTGCCGACGTCGGTGTTGTTGCAATAGACATAGCACTGATTCAGGGCTTCTCGGTCGGTGCGTTGCGCGTGCGGCTGCCGCATCACCCGGCCCACGAGTTGGGTAATGGCCCGCTGCGCCTGCGTGTTGTCCAACATCACCAATAGATAGGCAAACGGGCAATCCCACCCCTCCATCAGGGCCGATTTGGTGATGATCCACCGGACTTGCGACAATTCGGAGAGCAGGTTTTCCCGGCCGAGTTCGTCGTTTTCAGCGGATTTGACGCGAATCGCGTCTGCGGGCACGCCGAGGTTTTGCGCGAGATATTCCCGCACATCCTCGGCGTGAACGCGCTCGCCATCGCGCTGGTTTTTGCCCGTTCTCTCGACGCGCACAACGGCGATGGGGCGGATATAGCGACTCGTGCTGTGTTCGAGTGCGGCGGCCTCTGTTTGGAGACGCTCGAGTTCATCGACCGCTTGGCTCAGGGTCAATTGCCACTCGGCATTGGGAAATGATGTCACCTGCACGGGCAACTTGATCATTTCCTCTTTTTTGAGGTCCGGGCCTTCGATATCCACGAGCAGGTTGCTGATGCCTCGGTTCGGAGTCGCCGAGAGTTCGATGACGAGGCGCGGGTTGAGGCGGCTGATGGAGCGGGCAAATTCCTCGCTGGCCTCCCGCTTTTTCGCGCCGTAAGCCTTGTGCGCTTCGTCGAGAACGACCACCGGACGCAGGATTTTGAACACGTTGAATAGGCTGTGTTTGATCGCGCCGCCTTGAGAATGGCATTCGAGATCGGGATAGGCGTGCATCATGCGGGCGTCGCCGAAGACATCGTCATCGTCGGGGAAAAAGCTCGGATAACGCCCTGAATCCCGAAACATACGCAGAAACTCTCGGCTCTTTCGCCGGTTTGCCGCCGGTAGCATCAGAAGCATCACGCACAGATAGTTGGCGATGTCGTCGCGGTTGAACGGGTCGTCCTTTTCCAGCATTTTGACGCGACCACCGCTCGCCCGCTCCAGCATTTGGCGATAGGGATGTTCCCGATTCCACAAGGCGGCTTTGGTTTGGGCGTCGATGCGCTCTGCCCGTTCCAAGTCCAGCATGGACTCGTTGCTGCATAGATAGTCGAGGTCGGGCTTATAGAGCATGTAGTAGTTGGTTTTGTCGTCGCTGTGAAAGAGGCCATCAGCGTTTTTCGGCTCTAATTCACTGGCGCCGACCGAGACGCCGGAGGTCGTATAGAGCAAGTGGGCGGCGAGCGATTCGTAGGGCGGCAATGCCTCGCCGGTGAGCATCCCCTCTATCTCAATCGGTTTGCCCAAGGTGCAGTAGGTGAACGAGCCACCGAGGCCCTCGCGCAACGATTCGTCGCACGCGTCGGGGACGCCGTTGATAACGCGGCGCACGCGCTCGGCGGTGATGGTGTCGGCGTAGTCCTCGCACTCGACGAGGATGAACTTGCGGTTGCCGCCATCTTCTTTGTTGAGGCCGAGCACGGCGTGGGCGGTGGTGCCGGAGCCAGCGAAGGAGTCGAGGACGAGGGCGTCCTTGTTGCGTAGTATTTCCAATAAGAACTGGACGAGTTTTACCGGTTTAGGTTGCGGGAACACTCCACCCTGTCCGAAGATCGTGCTGAGCGTGCGGGTTCCTTCTAAATTGAATCCCACTATCTCTGGCGAAAGGACAGCATCTGGGGGTTGCCCTTCTTGAACCTCTGCCAAGTACCGCTTAGCTCTTGGTTCATTGCCAGAAAAATCAAGGCGACCATCAATCTCCATCTGACGCAACCTATCCTGCGAATAGCGGGGATAGCTGCCAGACGGCGGCGACCATTCAGTGCCATTTGAAAATGTAAAGGTGTATGGTTTGTAGTAGTTCCTTGCACCGTGAGATGGTGGGCGTAGATATGTTGCTTGCCTTTGAAGTCGAGGGTCGGCATGGGGAACTCCTTTGGCGTGGATGGAGGGAAGGATAGAGAAATCAGGACAGGGTTTTATTTAGGATGGAGAATCATCATAAGTTTCAATCTCATCCAAAAGTTTTTTGATCCGACCTTTCGCTTTGCTCTTTTCGAGGTACTGTTGGTAGCTCGCTTCTGCATCGCGGATGAGTTGTTGGTAGGTAATCACGCGGATATTTCTTGCTTCCATGGATTTCTCTGATATTTGCCGCCTCTCTGGCGTTTGCCAATCGCTGAGTTCTCTACCCACCAAACAAACCGCTTCAATAGCCCCAGTCTCATTAGCTACACGTAACTGTTTTTCTCATGCCAGCATATACTTATCGACTTGTTCCATAAGGTGATTGCTTGAAATGAGAACAGATCCTCTTTTCAGTTCAATAATCACATGCTTGCCCGACGTTTTCTTGTATCGAATATCCAGACGCCCCTGCTTTTCTTCCTTGCTCAATTTATCGGAAATTTTATCAAAGCTGGTCGTAACAGACTGCTCTAAGCTGGGCGTTTCCGTCGCCCTATCCCACGATGGGTCCAGCAACCAGAGATGGTTGTAAATATGCTGTTGGATGATCTTTTCCAGCACATCCTCGTCAATATCAGCAGATAACTTTTTAATGACATCCAAGCGACCTTCGGTAATTTCATAATACCACGATGCTTCTATATCGTCCAACTCGGAAAAGAGCTTTACGGTAGCCTCGAGATTATTGATATCGAGTTGATCCAGTTCGTTTAGCTTTTTTTTATAACGCAGACGCTCAAACGCCAATACGCCATACTTATACAGCGTCTTTCTGTGTTCATCGTCGGTTGCGATTTGGTTAATTCTGCCGAATAATTCTTTGGCCGCGGTTTTCGTATCTCCCTTCAACGACTCGTACCACTCCTCAATCGCGGGGATTTCACAGGCTTTCTTCGCCCCTTCTTCATTCTTCAGTTTTGCCCGTTCTCTTGCCAAATATTTCAGTTCCCGTTCGACAAATTTTCGCAGTTGCACAAATCGCTCGTCGCTCTGGATAAAATCCTGCCTGCTGGATGTGGCAATGTCCTCTTGCTCGGTTAAGTCCAAGAAGTCCGTCTCCAATTCGCCGATGATGTACTTTGTATATAGCCCACCCTCTCGGTATGAATCCAAGATGTCTTCCAATGCCACCTTTCCTCGGGCGAGAATGGATATTTTGTTCAGATTATCTGCGCCCTCTTCCTCTTGCAATGATCCCGATTTTTCCACCAAGCCAATCCAGCCGCGCACAGCATGTCGCTTTTGCTCATCTACTGTATTTTTCGGACGTGGAACGACATATTTCTTATCGTGCTTAAATTTAGACTTGTCGAAGTCGCCATAGACCAATGCGTATTCCAGTTTTCCGAAATAATTCCTATCCTTTAGCGTTATCTCGCTGCCATTGACGAGCACTTGAAAGCCGTCGCCAATAACCGAAAAGCGGCGTGCCACGCGCTGGCGCAGATATCGATCCAGCGATGCGTTCACCCGTTTCATGAGATCAGACAGAACGATTGCCGTGCCAGAACGCCCAAGATCGATTGTCTCCGGCACAGAGATGGCGGGAGGATGATATTTTTTCTTTTTTGTTATGGCTTTCTGGATTTCTGCGACCTCTAACTCAATTGCAAGAGGGGCGGCAGTTTCTTTTTTCGTGAAGACTTGGACTTTTTGGGCAATAGACAAGACAGACAACTTGCCAATGCCCTTTCGCCCCATAACGGGTCGTCCCTTACCCGGCGTAAGATCCCCACTTTCTTTTGTTCTGCGTTGATACCCAACGACCAAAAATTTGTCGCGCAAATCGGCGTCATTCATCCCGCAACCATTGTCCTGAATGACGATCTGCTTACCCTCATCCGGTTCTTTTACGGATACATCTACCCGAGCGGCATCGGCATCCCAAGCGTTGGCGATCAGTTCGGCCAACACAGCGGGGACGTTGCTATACAGGTTCAATCCCAAATGGTTGAGCACATTCAGGTCAATGTCCAAAGTGTATTCTTTAGGCATTCTTTTTCCTCTTTCGCAGATGGTCTATAATCGTTTTGCCAATCGCAACCCCCAAAGATGGCGGAACCGCGTTGCCGATTTGACGGCCAATTTTCGAGAAGGACGCTTTCTCGCCCGGTGCGATAAACTGATATTCTTCGGGAAAGGTTTGGAGGATCGCGCCTTCCCGAAAGCTCAAGGCCCTGTCTTGTTCGGGATGCCCATAGCGTCCGGTGCCATAGCGATAGAACTGCGTGGTCAGCGTCGGCGCGGGCTTGTCCCACTGCATACGGCCATAGACGCTTCCATAGGTCGAGCCGCTGGCCTTTTTGTAGCAATTGGGCAATAATTCCGCCGGCCAATCGCGCCAACTCCCCCCAGGCTTTGACGCTCGGATGCGTTTTAGGTTGATCGGTGCTAATCGAGAGCAAACATGCAGGGGATCGGTCGCGCTTGATTGCCCCGGCTCGAGAGGCTCTAAGTGCCCGATTACCTGTCTTACTGTTGGGTGGCTATGGGTTGTGGGGTTCGGCATATCAATCTGTCCCAACAAAGACGCCAGCATAACCAAACGGGACCGACTTTGCGGAACGCCGAACTGGGCACAGGATAGAACGCCATCAGAGACTTTATACCCCACATCGGTCAACTCGCGCTTAAATTTATCGTAAATAGATTTACCCATGAGTTGGGGCACATTTTCCATTGAAACGATCTCCGGCCGACCCTCGAGGATTACTCGCAGAAATTCATCGATCAGATTCCATCTCGCATCCGCTTGATAAGACCTCAATTTCGTATGGCTGGAGAACGGCTGACAAGGCGCGCAACCGACCAGTACGCGATATTCCGCATCACTAAAATAGGTTGCAACATCCGCAAAAGAGATTTCCCGAATATCCGCTTCAATAAAAGTCGCCTCGCAGTTTTTTTCATAGGCGAAACGGCACGAACCATCAATGTCCAGCCCCGCGTTGACCGAGATGCCAGCCCGCTGCAACCCGTAGGTCAAGCCGCCAATGCTGCAAAACATATCGAACACTTGTGCATTGGGTCGATTGTGTAATTTGTCCATACAACCACCTCCAAGTATATGCTGAAGCCTGGCCTGAAGTTGTGTTACTGAATCAAGCCTGGCCAGGGTTCAGCACATGCATTCAGGTTGCTTTTATTTTCACCACCTCAAAAAAACGCGATCTTGGTCAACAAGCCGATAATGATAATCGATCCTGCCCAAATTTTTCGGTTGATGCTCTCGATGCCGCGCTCAATTGAGGTCAGGCGCGTTTCAATGGTCACCATCCGCACGCCCAACTGTTCAATGATCTCTTCGAGCCGCGAGATGCGGCCCTCGTGTTCAATTGTTTTTGGGTTCTCCATCGTCAACGCCTCCTTTTTCTTCCCGCCACGGAAAGATGCACAAATTAGCAGTTACACACAGAGTATAGCCAATTCTATTTCTCTATGCAATACCTCGCCAATTTCATCCGCTTAATCCGCGTCATCCGTTGCGTAATCTGCGGATTAAAACGCCTGCCCCAAGCTGATGTGATACTGCACGCGCCGGCCTGCGGTTGTGTCTTCCGACAATCGGTAGCCCACATCGAACCTGACCGGGCCAATCGGACTCAAATAGCGCAAGCCCGCGCCAGCCGCCCATTTGAGCGACCAGAGATTGAACGCGCCCAAGGCCGGATCGGCATTGCCCGCGTCAAAAAAAATGGCCGTACCCCAAGAAGATATGATCTGCGTCCTGATCTCCAAGCTCATCTCTGCGCGGCTCAAACCGCCCGTTGGCTCGCCCTGCGCGTTTTTTGGCCCCAGCGCATTCAACCGCCACCCCCGCACGCTGTTCAGCCCGCCCGCAAAAAACCGCTCGACATTGGGCACGCCGCCCGGTTTGCCCAGTTCAAAAATCACGCCCCCCTGCACGCGCAACGCCAACACACTTCGCCACGGGATGGGGCGAAACCATCGGCCTTCGGCTGTCGCCTGCAAAAACTCGCCATCGGCCCTGAAAAACCGCCCCCGTTCGCGCACGGTGAACTGCATGAGCACGCCCGATTGTGGGTCAAAAATATCGTCTCGCGTGTCCCAAAGCCATCTGACCTGTGCTTCGGCAAACGCGCTATCCGCTGAAAAATCCACCACGCCCCCGCTGAACTGAACGTTCAGATTGGTCGCCGTGGTGATATTGCGCGCCACAGACAAATTGCCCCCCACCTCGTCTTGTGTGAACGCGGCTTGGCGTTCGCGCTGCACAAACCCACCGATATTCAAATAGTTGCGACTGTCGAGAAAATACGGCTGCCGCAGACCCAGGATCGCTTCCCGGTTCTTCCCGGAAATTCGCCCGGACAACTGGAGTTGGCGCGCGCCTCCGCCAAAATTGCGATGGGTCAACGCGCCCGATGCCCAAAAATCTTCATCTGTATCGTATCCCGCGCCCAAGCGCAACGCCCGAAAGGGCCGCTCGGACACGCGCACGCTCACATCCACCCGATTTTTAGACGCGACACTGTCCGCAACGCCCAAGGCCACAGAGCGAAACACCCCCGCACGGTAGAGTTGGTGCTGGCTGTTTTGCAACGCCCGTTCTTTGAATTGTGCCCCGGCTTTGAATGTCAACCCGCGCATGATGACCCGCTCAGACACGGCTTTGTTGCCCGATATCTGAACCGCACGCACGCTGCACACGGGGCCGGGCGCGAGATTGAGAACCAGGTCGGCCCGTTGTGCCAAAATCTCGGTCTCGACCTCGCCGCGGGCAAACGCATAGCCCCTATCGCGCAACGCGCTCAGGATGCGAGAAACGCTTTGGCTGATGAGATCGCGCGACAATGGTTTGCCCTCGAGTTGTCCAAAAGCGTTCTCGACATCTTCACCGCCCATCACGGACGCCTTGTCAATGCGCGTCAGCGGCCCTTCTGCGATGCGTATGGTCAGGCCGATCTCATCCTCGCTCAAGCGTGCAATAGCGGAATCGACCGCTGCATCCAAATACCCCCGGTCGCGGTAATGCGTTTGCAAGCGTGCCAGATCAGATGCAAAGATGGCGGGATCGTATCTGCGCGCGTGGATATAGGGCAAAAAATCGTACCAGGCCGAGGCGCGCGCGCCCATCAGGGCCTTCAGTTCGCCCGTTGAAATCTCCCGATTGCCCGAAATATCGAGCCACCTCACAATGGGCGCGTCTGGCGCGGTCTGTCCGTGTATGCGAATGGGGATCGCATACACTGCGGCACATAACAAAAAATTGGCGTAACGCATGATCACAACACAATCCCCTAAACGGCCCCAATCCGGTGCAATTTCAGCAAATTGGTCTCGGCCCTTGCGGTGATGGGCGCGCCGGCCAAAATCACCAGCGTATCCCCAACGCGCACATTGCCCTCGGCGAGCAACCGCGCTTCCACTTCGGCAACCATGCGATCCGTATCGTCGATCAACGTGATTTGACGGGGTTCAACGCCCCAGCACAAGCACAGTTGGCGACAGATTCGCTCACTCGGGGTAAACGCAATAATGGGCGTGCGCGGTCTGCGCTTTGAAATCAGACGCGCTGTGGCACCCGATTGGGTAAATGCGACAATGGCTTTGGGCGACACCGCCGCAGAGACCGCGGCTGCGGCCTGTCCAATGGCATCGGAAAACGAGCGCGACGCGTCCAAGCCCGTGCTGATATGGGGGGCATGGGCATTCAAAATGGGCGGCGCGAGTTCCATGCTCGCCTCGGCCGTTTCAATAATTCGGGCCATCATCTGCACGGTTTGCACGGGATATTTGCCAATCGCGGTCTCGCCCGAGAGCATCACCGCATCCGTGCCGTCGAAAATCGCATTGGCAACATCGGACGCTTCTGCCCGCGTGGGCCTCGGATGATCGGTCATCGACTCCAGCATCTGCGTGGCCGTAATCACGAACACCCCCGCGCGGTTGGCCGCTGAAATCACGCGCTTTTGAATCACGGGCACATCTTCGGGCGATAATTCCACGCCCAAATCGCCTCGGGCGACCATCACCCCATCGGCTGCGTCCAAAATGCCTTCGAGGTGATCCACAGCCTCGGCGCGTTCCAGCTTTGCAATCACGGGAATGGCTTTGCCCGTCCGCGCAATAATGTGTTGAACCTCCTGCACATCTTCGGGTTCTCGCACAAAAGACAGGGCGACGTAATCCACGCCCAATGCAATGCCCATATCGAGATCGTCTCGATCTTTGCCGGTCAGAGAAAGCGCGCTGACCCGCACCCCGGGCAGATTGATGCCCTTGTTGGATTTCAACACCCCACCCACCACCACTTCGCACACGACCTCCGTGCCATAGACCTCGCGCACCACCAACTCAATATGCCCATCATCGAGCAACACGCGATCCGAGGGCTTCACATCTCGGGGTAATCCCGAGTAGGTCGTCGAGACGCACGCGGCATCTCCCGGGGTTTCTCGCGTGGTCACTGTCAGCTTGTTGCCCGCCTGCAATTCAATGGCGTCCTCTGCCAATTTTCCCACCCGAATTTTCGGCCCTTGCAAATCCTGCAAAATCGCCACGCGCCGCTGCATTTTGTCCGCAATCTGCCGAATGCGCCCGACATTTTCCGCGTGTTCGGCCCGCGTGCCGTGTGAAAAATTGAGCCTGAAAACATCCACCCCGGCCGCAACCAATTGCTCGATCACCTGCGCGGACGAACTGGCAGGCCCAAACGTACTCACAATTTTCGCTCTCCGCATCGCTTACTCCTTTCATCGGCAAAAAGCGAGAAGCGAGAGGTTCGCCTCCTTACATCTCGCATTTATTTTTTCAAAAATACAACGCGCTTTCAAACGCACCAAATGTTTTTCTGGAGAAAGCGCGTACAAAGATGGACCGTCGGTACACAAAAAAACCCCACAAAATCAATTCATTCTGTGGGGTTGAGCGACCTGAAGACGACGGGCGGGGGCGCCGCCCCTATTTTACCACCAATTCCCCATCTGCCACCTCCACTTCAATCTGCGATCCGTCTGCGATATCGCCACTGAGCAAGGCGCGGCCAATGCGCGTCTCCAATTCGCGTTGCAAGAACCGCTTGAGGGGGCGCACGCCAAAGATGGGATCAAATCCACTGCGGGCGATAAACGCCTTTGCATCCGCCGTCAGTGAGAGGCCAATTTGCCGGTCGGACAATCGGTTGTTCAAATCCGCAATCAGCAGATCCACAATGCGCGCGATCTCGGACAACAACAGGGGTTTGAACAACGCGATATCATCTATGCGGTTGAGAAATTCGGGCCTGAAATGCCGTCGCAATTCCGCCATCACCGCATCGCGGGCAGATGCACGGATATCGCCGGCCTCGGTCACGCCCTCGAGCATATAGGGCGACCCGATGTTCGACGTCATAATCACCAAGGTATTCTTAAAATCCACCACATGCCCTTGGGCATCGGTCAGGCGACCCTCGTCGAGCAACTGCAACAACACATGGAACACATCGCAGTGGGCTTTTTCGACCTCGTCGAACAAAATCACCGAATACGGCTTGCGGCGCACGGCCTCTGTCAACTGCCCGCCTTCGCCATAGCCGATATACCCCGGCGGCGCGCCGATCAACCGCGACACCGCGTGCTTTTCCATGTATTCGCTCATGTCGATGCGGATCACACTGTCTTCGCTGTCGAAAAGCGCGTGGGCCAAGGTGCGCGCCAATTCGGTCTTGCCAACGCCGGTCGGCCCCAAAAAGATGAACGAACCGATGGGACGACGCGGGTCTTTGATCCCCGTGCGTGCGCGAATCACCGCATCGGCCACCAAAGACACGGCCTCGTCTTGCCCGATGACGCGCTCGTGCAAAATATCGTCCAATCGCAGCAATTTTTTGCGTTCGCCTTCCACCAATCGCGCAACCGGCACACCCGTCCACCGCGACGCGGTCTCGGCGATTTCCCCTTCTGTCACCTCCTCGCGCAACAAGCGGTTGTCCGATGTGGACAGACTTTCGGCAACTTTGAGTTTTTGTTCCAACCCGGGCAAGATACCGTGCTTCAACGCGGCGGCGCGATGGAGATCGTACTGCCGCTCGGCCGCTTCGACCTCGCGCTTGGTCCGTTCAATTTCCTCGCGCAAGCCCCGCACCTCATCGAGGGCTCGCTTTTCGCTTTCCCACTGCACGCGCATGACATCTGCCCGCTCCTGCAAATCGGCCAATTCCCTTTGAAGTTCTGCCAACCGCTCTCGGCTCGCCTGATCTCTTTCTTGTTGCAGCGCGGCGTCTTCAATTTCGAGTTGCATCACGCGGCGGGTCACGGCGTCCAACTCAGACGGCATGGAATCGATTTCTGTACGCACCGTCGCGCAGGCTTCATCCACGAGATCGATGGCCTTGTCGGGCAAAAACCGATCCGAAATGTAGCGATCTGCCAACACCACTGCATTGACCAGCGCGTTGTCCTGAATCCGCACTCCGTGGTGAACCTCGAACCGCTCGCGCAAACCGCGCAAAATCGAAATGGAATCCTCCACAGACGGCGCATCGACCATCACGGGTTGAAAGCGGCGTTCCAACGCGGCGTCTTTTTCGAGATATTGGCGGTGTTCATCCAGCGTTGTCGCCCCAATGCAGTGCAATTCCCCGCGCGCCAGCATCGGCTTGAGCATATTGCCCGCATCTGTCGATCCCTCTGTTTTGCCCGCGCCCACAATGGTGTGAACCTCGTCGATGAACAACAAG
Organism: uncultured Latescibacterota bacterium; assembly: GCA_958295785.1. Taxonomy (GTDB): domain Bacteria; phylum Latescibacterota; class UBA2968; order UBA2968; family UBA2968; genus VXRD01. The sequence continues at coordinate 5,261,409 of OY282377.1, read as the reverse complement.
ATGTGACCATCGCTTTGTTTGATCTCGTTCAACACGGCTTTCAACCGCTCTTCAAATTCGCCTCGGTATTTGGCCCCGGCCATCAGCGCGCCCATGTCCAGCGAAAAGACCGACCGATCTTTGAGCCACTCGGGCACATCGCCGCGCACAATCCGCTGTGCCAAGCCCTCGATAATCGCGGTTTTGCCCACGCCCGGTTCGCCGATCAGCACCGGATTATTTTTTGTCTTGCGCGACAAAATGCGAATCACGCGGCGAATTTCACTATCGCGCCCAATCACGGGATCCAATTTGCCCTTGCGCGCTTCGGCAACGAGATCAACGCCGTATTTTTCGAGGGCTTCATACGCCACTTCGGGATGGGCACTCGTCACGCGCTGATTGCCGCGCACCTGCATCAGCACAGACAGAAAATTGTCCCGCGTGATGTCGTACTGCTTCAAGATGCGCCCCGCCGGCGTTTGATCGCCCTCGCCGATCAGGGCCAACAACAGATGCTCGACCGAGACGTATTCATCCCTCAGCCTGCGCGCTTCCTCTTCGGCTGCCAAAAACAGCTTTTGAAAACGCGGCGTCGCGTAAATTTTGCCGCGCTCAACGCCAGGGCCTGAGACCTTGGGCAACCGCGCCAGTGCGTTTTCAATCTCCGATTTGAGGGCATCGCATGGCACTTGCATGCGCGAGAGCATGCGACGCGGCAAGCCATCTTCTCGGTCGATCAAACCGGCGAACAGATGTTCCCCATCCACTTCCCAATGCCCATATCGCAACGCGATCTCCTGCGCCTGCTGCACGGCCTCGTGCGATTTTTCGGTCAATTTGTTCATGTCCATTTTTGATTCTCCAGCGAAAAGCAGTCAGCTATCGGCTATCGGCCCCTCCCCCATCACCCGTAGGGACAGGCCCCTGTGCCTGTCCGCTTCACCCCCAAAAGCAAGACGCGAAAGGTGAACAATCCGCCCAATCCTCTCGCGTCTTACCTGCGGGAAGCCCATACCTTGCCTTGGAGCGGTGTCGGATGGCCTTCTCCCTTCTTACATCTCCCGCCTTTAAGACACTGTGACGTCAATCTGGCGGGGCTTTGCCGCTTCGGACTTGGGCAAGGTCAGGGTCAAAATCCCATCCTTGTAAGTCGCGGCAATTTTGTCGGTATCGACTTCTGTGCCCAAGCCAAAGGAACGTTTGAAGGTCCCGTACGCGCGTTCCCTGCGGTAGAACTGCTTGTCCCTCTGCTCGTCTTCGCACTTCCGCTCGCCCTCGATGGTGAGCGTATTGTCTTCGAGCGTCACCTGGATGTCTTCCTTGCGAATCCCGGGCAGTTCGGCGTGAACCGTGAAGTCATGCTCCGATTCGGCCACATCCACGCGGGGGTGCCAACCCGCGCCATAGCCCGTCCAAGTGTCCAGCAAATTGCCCAACTCGCGGTGAAATGCGAAGGACTCACGGGGTTGCCAACGAATCAGCGCCATCTCCTACCTCCTTGGTGAGTTGTGGAACGATTGATGATTTCTCTCGCCCCTTTTCTTTTGCAACACCCGTGCCAAACTTTGTGATTTTTTTTGTGTTTCATAACGCGCTGTAAATTAAGGCTTTAACATTTTTGACTTCTTTTTTTTGATTTTATGCCCTACGCCCCCGCTGACATATCGCCACAAAACCGCCCATTTTGACACCGACCGATCTGCCTGCCTGTCCCCAAGCAGACAATCTGGCAAAACACTTGTCCAACCCATGCTTTGATGGGTATATTAGATTGCGGATGATTTGATCCACGAAGGAAAAAAAAGATGCGAAAATAAAAACGTAGGGGCGGTGCCCCCGTGCCCGCCCGAAAAGGCGAGATACAAGGCGGATCGGGATAAACTCCTGTCGAAGTTGTAAGCCGTTACGGAGGATTGACCATGCGATTAACCCTAATACTCACCCTTACATTTTTGTGGACACGCGCTTGTTTTGCCAGTGATCCCGTTCACACCTTGACCCGTTGCGAAAGCCTATCGGGATGGCCCCGCAGTGTCCAGTTGTCCAAAGATGCGTCAGAGGGGCGTTTTGCCATTGCGGCGTCCATGCCAGCGGGCCGCACCGGATTTTTGACCTACGACTTCCGCCAGACAGGGCAAAACATCGCGGACAAATACAGCCTGAGTTTCTGGTGGAAAGCAGAGGGCACTGGCCTGCAAGATTTGAAAATCAAGGTTCGCAACTACCCGTTGGTGGGGGGCATGGAAGCGGTTTATACGATCTGGGAGGGGCAAACGCCGCCGCGGAGTTGGCAACTCGCGGTTGTGGAACTGGGCAAACCGCAATACGACGACTGGGGAGGGCAACCCGATTACAACAAGCGGTACATCACATTTAGAACCGTCACCCGTCAAAATTCAACGACGCGCCTGTTCATCGATCACATCGCAACGGTTGATCAGACCTTTTCATGGCGAGTCGATGCGCCCGTGCAAGGAACAGACGGCAGTGCCCGCCTCGATTTCGATGGCGACGCCACCGTCGGCTTTGGCGATTTCATTCTCTTTAGAAAGAAATTCGGCGCAGCGCGGGGCAACCCGGCCTACGACCCGGCCTATGATTTCGATGCTGACGGGGCCATTGGTTTTGGCGATTTTCTCGTCTTCGCCGCCGGGTTCGAATCGCACGGCAACGCGTGGCACATCCCCATCACATTTGAAAATCACACCGCAGACTCGTTGATCATCGAGGTGGGAGCCGACGCGCAGATTTTATCCACGCACACCGTCCCCGCGGGGACGACGCAAATTCGCGTGCCCATCCCCCAGACGCTCCTCGCCGGACGCGATCAAACCGAGACCTACCCGATCCCAATTTGGGCGCAGGTTGCGGGCTCTGTCCAAACGCGCAACAAGTGGACTTCTTACGTCCCGCAAACCGGCCAGTCGCGCACCTGGCAACAATTTGTAACCGCCAAACAGAACAACACAGAACCCATTTTGCCCGATTTTTCCTACGCGGGCTATCACTATTTCGGCAAACCCGTTCCCGACATTCGCGCCGACGTATTCAATGTCGCGGATTACGGCGCCATTCCCAATGACGGCCTGTCTGACCAACCCGCCATTCAACGCGCCATTCGCGCTGCCGAGCAAAACAACGGCGGCATTGTCTTCTTTCCGCCCGGGGAATTTTTGGTCAATACCGACGCCGACAACAACCAGTCCATCTACATCCGCGGCAACAACATCGTCCTCAGAGGAAGCGGCAGCCGAGCGAGGGGCACCATCATCCGGCAGGTCAACCACATGCCGCCGACCAATCCCGATCAATTGTGGACATCGCCCTACATGTTCATCTTCCAACCCGCGAATACGAGCGACAGACGCTTGGCGAACATCGCGGAAAACGCGGCCCGCGAAACCTTTGATCTCATTTTAGACAACGCTTCCAACCTCACGCCCGGACAATGGATTACGCTTTATACAAACAGCACCGCAGCAATTCCCGAGTTCCTCGCGCCACACCGAGCGGAATCGATCTGGACGACCATGATCGCCAATGGGATTCAAGTGCGCGAAAAGCACAGCATTGCCGACATTCAGGGCAATCGGATTCGCCTCAACGAACCCCTGCACACAAACGTCAATCGCAATTACAACTGGACCGTGCGCGAATATCAGCACCTCGCGGAAATCGGCATAGAGGACATCGGCTTTCACGGATCGTGGTTGGATGAATTTGTCCACCACAAAGACGCCATCCACGACGGCGGCTGGAGTTTGCTCCAGCTCAACCGATGCGTCAATTCCTGGATTCGGCGCGTTTCTTTCATCAACTGCAACCGCGCCCTGCACATCGGGTCGAGTTCTGCCGTATCGGTCTATCACGTCACGCAAGCCGGCAACAGGGGGCATTCGTCCATTGCCAGCAATGGCGGTTACGGCGTGTGGATCGGGCTATCAGAAGACCGATCGGGCCATTGGCACGGGCCGGGCACGAGCAGCCGCTCGGTCGGCACGGTGTATTGGCGTTATGACATGCAACCCGATCAGCGCATCGACGCGCACGGCGCCCAACCCTATGCCAACTTGCTCGACCGCGTCAACGGCGGGATTTTGTATGGCAGCGGCGCGTCTATCGCCAATTTTCCCAATCACCTCAAGCATTACGTCCTCTGGAATTTCAACCATCGGGGCAATCTGACGCACTACGATTTTTGGCGGCCGGGCAATGCGCGCGACCGGTTTGTGCAACCCATCATCGTCGGCTTTCACGGGGACCCCGCCACGTTTAACACAGGCGCGCTCCAAGTGCTCGAATCCAATGGTAGCCCAGTTGAGCCGGAATCGCTCTTTGAAGCCCAACTCGAATCGCGCCTTCAAACCCTTCCCCCATGGCTCAACGCCCTCCGCACACAATGGGATACCCTCCGCAATACGCCGCTCCCACCTTTTCCCACGCCGAATTAAAGCAGTGGTCAGGGGTGTTTTTAATGCCCAAAAGGTCTCATTCCGGCATTTGGAACGAGACCTTTTGGTATGGGGTTCTTTTTTTTACGGATACACAGGGAGGGGCGATGGGGTGAGGGAGTTACTTGGGCAAGTTCAGCAAAATAGTCACTGTCGCGCCCAAGATGGCGAGGAGAATTGTAAAGAGAATCCCAACGAGCCAACCAAAAGACTTTTGCATGTGATCTTCAATATTGGACATGCGCTTGTCCATGCGATCTTCAACCCTTGCGATATGTGCTTTGATCTCGGCAAGGGCGAGTGTGTGTTGTTCGGCAATCACTTCAAGCCTTGCCAGTCTTTCGTTGGTGGTGGCTTGTGACGGGTCAATGATGGGGATAGGCATGCGTTTCTTTTTTTTCAGGATACAGGATGTGCGATGGGGTGAGGGGGTTACTTGGGCAAGTTCAGCAAAATAGTCACTGTCGCGCCCAAGATGGCGAGAAGTATTGTAAAGAGAATCCCAACGAGCCAACGAAAAGACTTTTGCATGTGATCTTCAACCCTTACGATATGTGCTTTGATCTCGGCAAGGGCGAGTGTGTGTTGTTCGGCAATCGCTTCAAGCCTTGCCAGTCTTTCGTTAGTGGTGGCTTGTGACGGGTCAATGATGGGGATAGGCATGCGTTTCCTTTTTTTTTACCTTACGGATACACAGGGATGTGCGATGGGGTAAGGAGATTACTTGGGCAAGTTCAGCAAAATAGTCACCGTCGCGCCCAAGATGGCGAGGAGAATTGTAAAGAGAATCCCAACGAGCCAACCAAAAGACTTTTGCATGTGATCTTCTACCCTCGCGATGCGATCTTCAATATTGGACATGCGCTTGTCCATGCGATCTTCAACCCTTGCGATATGTGCTTTGATCTCGGCAAGGGCGAGTGTGTGTTGTTCGGCAATCGCTTCAAGCCCTGTCAGTCTTTCGTTAGTGGTGGCTTGTGACGGGTCAATGATGGGGATAGGCATGCGTTTCCTTTATTTTTTACTTTACGGATACACAGGGAGGGGCGATGGGGTGAGGGGGTTACTTGGGCAAGTTCAGCAAAATAGTCACCGTCGCACCCAAGATGGCGAGAAGTATTGTAAAGAGAATCCCAACGAGCCAACGAAAAGACTTTTGCATGTGATCTTCAATATTGGACATGCGCTTGTCCATGCGATCTTCAAGACTGATCAAGCCTTGCTTATGTTGTTCGGCAATCGCTTCAAGCCTTGCCAGTCTTTCGTTAGTGGTGGCTTGTGACGGGTCGATGATGGGGATAGGCATGCGTTTCTTTTTTTTTGAGGATACAGGATGTGCGATGGGGTGAGGGGGTTACTTGGGCAAGTTCAGCAAAATAGTCACTGTCGCGCCCAAGATGGCGAGAAGTATTGTAAAGAGAATCCCAACGAGCCAACGAAAAGACTTTTGCATGTGATCTTCTACCCTCGCGATGCGATCTTCAACCCTTGCGATATGTGCTTTGATCTCGGCAAGGGCGAGTGTGTGTTGTTCGGCAATCGCTTCCAGCTTTGTCAGTCTTTCGTTAGTGGTGGCTTGTGACGGGTCAATGATGGGGATAGGCATGCGTTTCCTTTCTTTTTTTCCTTCCGGTGGGTCGTTGAGCGGACTCTGGCCTGGCTCCGCCAGTTCCGCGACTGCGGGTGCGCGACGAGCGCAGAGCGGACATCCATGAGGCGTTCCTCTCCATCGGCTGTTCACTCATCTGTTTCAGACGCTTGATTTCTTTTGTTAGGGCTTCTTAGTATAAGACTGCACAACATTCAAAATCCCTTTACGCCCAACACATGCCTCAACAATACGGTCCTTATGCTTTTGAACCTTCTCACTTTCAATAGCAACATGTTCAACGACTCGAATAATATCTTCCTTTTGAACTTTATATCGCTCAACAGCACACCCTATATCCTTCAAAACAACCTCAAACAATTGCAAATCGTCCAACGCCAAAGCCTCATCAATATACCCAACAATTTCCTCTGCCGTATCCAACCCCCTAATCGGGTCCCACGGCCTCGTCTGTGTTTTTGCCATTTCTACCTCCTCAAATCACGCGCCAATTCCTGCGCCTTTCCAATATCCTTTTGTGTACCCTTCTCGCCCCTTTCGTACCCCCCAAAAGCAAAACTAATGCCCCCCATGCAAAGTAAAATATACCCGATAACCGGGCCTGCGATGAATACGGAACTCAAAAACCTCCTCTCCTACATGTTTCCAATCTCCCCAATTTCCCATCGAAACCTGACGAACCCTTGCCCGAATAGCCCCTTTTACCTTTCATCCCGCAAACCATCAAACCATCCGATATATTCATTTGTTTCCTTTAATTTTCCTTCCCTTTGTCCCGGTCCCATTAAAATATCCTTTTTGTCCATAAAAACAAGCCCTAACAATTCGTCCAGTCATTCCTCTCTAAAATAGCCCCGTTGCCGCATCAACAGGCGGTAGAGGTCGGGGTGTTTTTCAAACGCCTCGCGCCCGTGTAGCCAGAAATGGTTGTTGAGCACTACGAGGTGATCGGGCGGCAAGGGCAACGAGACTACCCCAGACGACGCTTCCATCGAATCGGACAGATCGCGCAGGTATCGGGCCTGAGAGATGGTTTTGGGATACACAAATTGATCGATAAAACACACGCAGGCTTTGCCATGATGTTCGTAGAACGTCGGCTTCTCCATCACTACGGGATAATTCTTACTCGGCGGCGATTGATAGGTCATGGGCAACGCGGCCAGCGGATGCCGGGCATAGTGCTCCAACGCCTCCCAATCGTCCAAATGTAGCAGGCGCGATTCGCCACCCACCGCATCGCGCTCGGCCATCTTCATCATCAAAATCCAATCGGTGCGCTCGCGGATGTACGTGCCATCGGTGTGGAGCGTGAACAGGCGATAGGCTTGGCGCAAATACGAATCGCTGTCGTCCGTATCCCGCACCTCAAAACAGGCGTAATAATTCCCGGTCATATCGTCAAAATTGGGCATCCCGATCAGGTGCGAAACCGCTGTGCCAAATGCCACGCGCTGATCCATCGTCTCGAACCCGCCCTCGACCGCAAGGGTGAACCCGCCCGTTGCGCGGTCTCTCACCAGCGCGTTGATTTGCACGGCAAAATCCACGCCGACGATTTGTTGCAGGCTATCGGCGGCGATCAATCGCAAATAGGGCATGTATGTCAATCGCTGTTCAGACAAATCTGCGACCTCGCGCACAAATCTCGCCGCGGCATCGGTGCCAATGGTGATGTGATGCAGGCGATGGTGATCGAGATGTTGTTCAATCGCATAGTTCAATGTCTCTCCTTTCCACGGGCGAGCACGGGGGCAACGCCCCTACATTTTATTTTTTTGCCCTCTGCACTTGCCTCTCGCCTTTCATCTGTGTTCTTATGTGATTGCTTTTCGCTTCGGGCGGGCACGGGGACACCGCCCCTACATTCCGGGCAATCCATTTCATCCATGATTGCCTTTGGGGTGGTTGTGAGTGGACCGACCACTGACCACTGACCACTGCTTCTTGTATCTTTGGGCGAGCACGGGGCATCGCCCCTACACACACGCGCCTTTTGTGCCTTTGAACGGGCTATCGCCAGTTGTACCCCGCTCGTGCCTTTTGTGGCTAAACTTCCATCTCGTTTTATCCACCCAAATTGTATTTGCTCAGAAACGTTCGCATGGCCCGCGCTGCGTGTCGCTGTCTGTATTGGCTGAATACATCGGGGAAATCGCCAATTGTGGAACGCGCTCGTTCTATGGCTCGCACGACCACCTCATTGGGCGGATCGGTCAGGGGATGTGCTTCGTCGGCATCGGCGTGCAGATCGTGAACCACAACCTCTAGATCGCTTGTCCCCACATCCATGTGAACGCTGAAGCGATCATCCCGCACATTGAAATTCGTGCCCCAGCCCGTTGTAATATAATCCCGAGCGGGTTCGGCCCCACCTGTCGCACAAGCCCACGCATCGAACCCATCTATCGCGTCATGGTCAACGGAAAGCAAATTGAGAATGGTCGGGGTGATGTCCTGATTTTGCGTCCAGATATCCGTGCGTTGCCCGCACGGCCCATCCGGATGCCGAACGATCCAGTTGATCTGCGTATTAAAGGGAAACAGCGCGTTGCCCCCCTTGCCAAACCGCCCTTTGTCCATCAGTTGCGTGCCGTGATCAGAAATGAACATCACCACAGTATCGTCTCGCAAATTCAGCCGATCAATGGTCTCCAGCAAATGCCCTATCCAGCGATCCACAAAGGTGACATAACCCATGTACAACGCCTTTGTACGCTCGATTTCCGCATCTGTGGCCTCGGGCACATGCAACGCGCTGTGGTGGATGTAATCCTTCACCGAAGGATCGGAAAAATACGCATCGGCATACTGCCGGGGCGGATCCCACAACTCGTGCGGGCTAAAGCTGTCGATCCACAAAAAAAACGGCTTGTTTCGCGCATTGTCCTCCACCCATTGCGACGCCTCGCGGAACACTTGTGCGGCGAGATAATTTTCTTCGCCCTCTTGCCTGTCCAGCATATTGAGCAAATACTGCACGATCACCGCGTGCTTTTTGGGATCGGCATCGCCATCCCGCACATGCGCGGCGAGATCGATGCGCGACAGGGGGCCTGAGCGATATCCATCTTGTTCCTGCCCGCGAATAAATCGCCAGGACAAAAAGCCCCGGGTGAAATTCTGCGTGGGCTTAAACATGTGATACGTGTCTGCGACCAAGCCCGGGACAACGCCCGCATCGTGCAGGCGTTCTGCCAATGTATCTTGCTCTGGCGGGATGGGATGCCAGCCCTGGCCTGCGGGCTGAAGCCCTTCATTCGGCGTGTTGAATCGCCACGGAAAAGACGGGATACCCGTGAACACGCACCGCCGAAACGGAATCGTTGGCAAGCCTTCGGCAAAACAGCGGTCAAAAACCAGTCCGTCAGAAGCGAGTTGATCCAAATGCGGGGTTTTCACATGGCTCAACTTTTTGCCCTCGCCAACAATATCCGCGCGAAATGTATCGCAGCAAATCACCACCATATTCATGATGTCCTCCTCGTTTGATTCAAATAATTGATCGGACTGACCACCGCCTTCAGGTGAAGGGCTTCTCGTAGGTTAGCGATCAGCGATCAGCGATCAGCAGTCAGCAGTCAGCAGTCAGCAGTCAGCAGTCAGCAGTCAGTCCACCCCACCACCCCTAAAATCGAGATGTGAAACCGTAGGGGCGCGGCCCCTGTGCCCGCCCGAAGCGAAAAGCAGGGGTCAGGAGCCAATCCCCATCGGTTTGCCCTTTCGCGTCTTTCGTAGTGGTCAGCGGTAAGCCCATACATCGCTTTGGGCGGTTAGGTGGGGGCTGAAAGCTAATTACCTCGCAAGCGTATTACAATACGCTACAATTTCCCGCGTGTCAACAACCGACCGCGCATTTTCAAGTTGACAAAATATGGGGAATATGTGACGTTTTTCTCCACCAAGGGTAGAGGCGCGTCCCATCATCAGTAATCTGGCACGAGAAAGCGGATCTGTAAGTCAGGTGAAAGGGATGGGATGCCGAAGCCAAATGTCCCTCCGCTGGGCTTTTGGCTGGGGCAGCAGATAACATCTGCTGGACTGTCGCGGGCGATGATCCCGTGAAGCGCTCTCTTGAGGGTGGTCTCCGCATGGCAGTCGGCGGGCCTTTACCTTGGCTCACCGGCTGTTTTTATTTTCGCAACAAAATTCACCTGCAACTCCTGATGCGATGCAGAACGGACAAACGCCTAACCATCCGTATTTATTTGTGTTTATCTATCTGTGTTCTCAGGTGGTTGCATTTCAGATCCGCAGAAAGGAAAACCGATGTCCAAGCTCAAAGTTGGCGTTCTCGGCGCGACCGGCATGGTCGGGCAACGCTTTGTCACCTTGCTCGCCGATCATCCCTGGTTTGAAATCGCCGCGGTGGCAGCCAGTCCGCGTTCCGCTGGCAAAACGTACCGCGAAGCTGTAACAGGCCGATGGACGCAACCCGATGTTGCCGTGCCCCAAACGGCCTCTGACCTCGTTGTCCAAAACGTGCGGGAAATCGACGCCATTGCGTCTCAGGTCGATTTTGTCTGCTGCGCCCTCGACATGGAAAAAGAGGATATCCGCCCCCTCGAAGAAAATTACGCAAAAGCGGAAACCCCGGTCATTTCCAATAATTCGGCGCACCGCTGGACCCCGGATGTGCCCATGCTCTTGCCGGAAATCAACCCGTTGCACGCGGAAATCATCCCGGCGCAGCGCAAACGCCTGCGCGTCCAACGCGGCTTTATCGCCGTCAAACCCAACTGCTCCATTCAGCCCTACGTCCCGGCCTTGCACGCCTTGTCAGAATTTGGCCCGTCCAAAGCCTCTGTATGCACCTATCAGGCCATCTCCGGCGCGGGAGAAACCTTTGCATCATGGCCGGAAATGATGGACAACATCATCCCCTATATCGGCGGAGAAGAAGAAAAAAGCGAGAGCGAACCCCACAAAATTTGGGGCCACATCGTCAAGGGCGAAATTGTGCCCACGCGCAAGCCCGTCATTTCTGCCCAATGCGTTCGGGTTCCGGTCACCGATGGACACATGGCCGCCGTCTCTGTCTCGTTCGACAAAAAGCCCAAAGCCGAAGCCATCCTCGCACGTTGGCAGAATTTCAAAAGCGACCCCAGAGCATTGGGCCTGCCCTCCTCGCCCAAAACATTTCTCGCGTACCTCAAAGGCGATGACCGACCGCAGACGCGCTTGGACCGCGACGCGGGAAATGGCATGGGCATTACCCTTGGGCGCCTGCGCGAAGACCCCATTTTTCACTACAAATTCATCGCCCTCAGCCACAACACCGTGCGCGGCGCAGCCGGCGGCGCAGTCCTCATGGCCGAACTCTTGACGCGAGAAGGATATATTTGATTCGGGATTGACGGGATTTGAGGGATTGACTCCTGGAGCGGGCACGGGGCACCGCCCCTACGTTTCTATCCTCGCATCTTACCTCTCACCTTTGGGTTGCGGGGTTGGGCGGGAACTAACCACTGACCACTGCGTTAAACCACCGCATTCTGCGTGCGGCCTTCCAAAAATGCGATCACATTTTCCACTGCGCCGCTGTTGAGCAAATCCACGCCTTCGGGGGTCATATCGGCACAATGCGGCGTGAGCACCACTTGTTCGCACGCAAAAAGGGGATGATCGGATGGCGTGGGTTCTTCCTCGTACACATCGATGCCCGCCCCGCCGATATGCCCGCGATGTAGCGCGTCCGCGAGCGCGTCTGTATCGACAATCGCGCCGCGTGCCCCGTTCAATAACAACGCGCCCGTTTTCATCTTGTCCAACTCGGCCTTCCCGATCATCCCTTTTGTCTCCTCTGTCAGTGCCACATGTAAGCTGATCACATCGGCGGTTTCGAGCAGCGCGTCCCATTCGACGAATCGCACGCCGAGTTTTTCGCCCCGCTCAAGCGATGGGTGAAAGGTCCACGCGATCACCTCCATGCCAATGGCCCGCGCGAGGCGCGCCATCTCCGCACCGGTATTGCCCATGCCGATGATCCCCAGGGTTTTGCCCTGAAGCATCGCATTGTCCATCCGAGGCCAGCCCCCTTTTTTCATCGCTGCGGTGAAATACGCCGCGCGTTTTGCAACGGCGAACATCAGCCCGAAAATGTGCTCTGCCACCACCGGAGCGGTTCTGCCCGGCTGGTTGCAAATCACAATCCCGTGCGTTTTTGCGGCCTCCAAATCGAACATATCCGTGCCAATCGAACAGGTTGTGATCATCTTCAAATTTGGCAAGTGGCAAAACTCGGCCTCGCCCCATGTGACTGCGCCGCGCGTGTTCATGATCAGATCGGCGTCTTGCACCCGTGCGATTTTCTCTTCCAATGACGCAGGGCGCGTATCGTAGAGCACCACATCGCCATAAGGTTGCAATTTATCGAGATGAGGCGACCCCGCGATCTGCATGGGTTCATCGCCCGGCACTACAATCTGCACGCGCTCCTCCATTTTGCCCTTCCTTTCAGAAACATTGCTTGACAAAACATCCTTTGGTATATTTATAGCTTTCTGTGCCGTTCAACGCAACCCATTTATCGCCAAAGGAGTGCCAATGCCTCTGGCAAAGTACCAGCGCATCGGACATCACAAAACTGTCGATTCATTCAAAGCACACGTCAAAAGCCTGGGTCTCGACCTGCCATGCGATGGGGAAATTCTCACCGCGCCCGAATCGCCGCTCGCCCAACCGATCAACTGCCAGGGGTTTCGCATTGGCAATCGCTTCTGCATTCACCCCATGGAAGGCTGGGATGGCGAACCCGATGGCAACCCCTCGCAATACACCCTGCGCCGATGGCACAATTTTGGCCTGAGCGGCGCCAAATTGATCTGGGGGGGCGAAGCGGTTGCCGTGCGCCCTGAAGGCCGCGCAAACCCCAACCAACTCTTTGCCGCCGAACACACCAAAGCCGGCTTGGGCCAACTCCGCGAGAAACTCCTATCCGCACACCGCAAACACATCGGCGACACCGACGACCTGCTCGTCGGCCTTCAACTGACGCATTCGGGCCGCTTTTGCAGGCCGAATGACAAAGTCAAACTCGAACCCCGCATCGTCTATCGCCATCCGATCCTCGACCACAAATTTGGCATTGACTCAGACGATCCCATCCTGTCCGACAGCGACATCAAAAGCCTGATTGACGACTATCACAACGCCGCGCGCATGGCACATGACCTCGGCTATCAGTTCGTGGATATCAAACACTGCCACGGCTATCTCGGTCACGAATTTTTGAGCGCGTTCACCCGTCTAGGCCCCTATGGCGGCAGTTTTGAAAACCGCACCCGCTTCCTCCGAGAAATCGTCGCGGGCATTCGCGCCGATTGTCCCGATCTCCAAATTGGCGTGCGCCTCAGCGCGTTTGATTTTGCGCCCTTTTATCCAGACCCCGATCAATCCGAAGGCAAAAAACTCGGCCCGGGCATTCCCGAAAATTTTGCCGACTGCCTGCCCTATAAGTACGGCTTTGGCATAGACGAAAACGATCCCACCGCCGCCAATCTCGCCGAGACCTGCCGCTTCCTCGACCTGCTGCGCGAACTCGACATCGCGCTCGTCAACCTCTCTGCCGGCAGCCCCTACTACAACCCCCACATCCAACGCCCGGCTTATTTCCCGCCTTCGGATGGCTACCAACCCCCTGAAGATCCGCTCGTGGGCGTTGCCCGCCAAGTGGACATGGTCGCCGAAATCAAAAAACAATTTCCCGACCTGCTCATCGTGGGCACGGCCTATTCCTATCTGCAAGAATTTCTGCCCCATGTTGCCCAACCGCTCGTGCGCGATGGCATGGTCGATTTCATCGGCCTCGGGCGCATGGTGCTGTCCTATCCCGACTTGCCCGCAGACGTGCTCCACAAGGGCGAAACCGCCAGACGCAAATTCTGCCGCACCTTCAGCGATTGCACCACGGCCCCTCGAAATGGCATGATCTCGGGCTGCTTCCCACTGGATCCCTACTACAAAAAATCCCCCGAAGGCACCGCGCTCAAGGAACTAAAAAAATCGATTCAGTTGTAAAAACAGCGCGATCCACGCTTAATCAGAATCACTTCCCATTCAAACCCCAGATTATTCCCCGAAAGCACGGGATCGCCCGCTTGATCTACGAGGAGATGCACGGGCACATAAAAACCAGCACCCGTGCAAAACGCCCCTCGTTCATCGACAAAGCCGCGGTCATTGACATCGGTCCACAAACGGGCGTCTATGTCGCCGATGCGACAGGTGGATAAATCGATATCCGCAACATATAATACCAGATTGAATTGCTGTTGTCCTCATGTGATGCGATATGCTACCCGCAAATGATTCCCTTGACCTTACACAGGCATTCAGAGAAGCCATTGCAAAAATGCCATCCCACAAGACCCTCCAATAAAGCCAGCGCGCACAGCGCGCAAGGCCATCTCGCAACCCACATTCATCTTGCAACCCACCTTGCAGGCCAACGCATGTCGTGTATGCAACGAAGCGATTTGCGCTGTGCAGAGCACCCCTCGGCGCATGAGAGCGGCATTTTTGAACTGCTAAGGCAGTTGTACCCCGCTCGCCTACTTTTTTTTGTTGTTGAAAAAAAGGATGAAAACGCGAATAATTTGAGCGGTTGACGCCGCACGCCGTAGGCACAGGCGTAGCCAACGCATCGAAGGCAACCCACAAGGAGGCAGAACCAACCGCTTTACGTAAGTCTGTTCCCCATTCCTCATTCCTCCCTGATGGGAGGCAGGATACGGACAACTTGAAAGCAAATGGGTATTACGTCTCGCCTCTCGCTTCTTGCCTTTGGGCCGGGTGGATGGGCGGGGTAACTAACCACTACCTGTAATACATATTTAACAGGCAAGAAACGGAAAAGAAATATACGCCCGATATATTTCATCGTCAATTTACGCCACCCCAACCATTTCAGGGAGGAGTTCAGTATGAAACTCATCACAGCAGTCATCCAGCCGCACAAGCTGGACGATGTGCGTGCAGCACTTGGCGACATCGGCATTCAAGGCATGACCGTCACGGAGGCGCGGGGCTTTGGACGCCAAAAAGGACACCGAGAAGTCTATCGCGGTGCCGAATACGTCGTCGATTTTTTGCCCAAAGTCAAGCTGGAAATCGCCATCGATGAAGGTGATGTCGACCGCGCCATCGATGCGATTGAGAATGCCGCCAAGACGGGCAATGTGGGCGATGGGAAAATTTTCGTTACGGATTTGGGACAGGCCGTTCGCATTCGGACAGGAGAAACCGGGCCAGACGCGCTGTAAAATGCCACCACCTTAACTATTAGGAGAATACACAATGATCAAACGCCATAACATCTTTACCCTGCTCGTCGGCACGGCGTTGTTGCTGGCCTTGCCCAACATCGCCTTTGCTGAAGACGAACTCAGTTCAGGCGACACTGCTTGGATGCTGACCTCAACGGCATTGGTGCTGTTTATGACCATCCCCGGCCTCGCGCTCTTTTACGGCGGCCTGGTGCGTACCAAAAATGTCTTGTCTGTGCTCATGCAGTGTTTTGCCCTCACCGCCATTATGACGCTGGTGTGGGTCATCATTGGCTATAGCCTTGCCTTCAACACAGATGGCATGGAAGCCGGTAAACTCAACCTCAATTCGTTTGTCGGCGGTTTGGGCACCATGTTCTTGTCCGGGGTGACAGCCAGCAGCCTTTCGGGCACCATTCCTGAAACGGTCTTCATCACTTTCCAAATGACGTTTGCCATCATCACCCCGGCCCTCATCGTCGGCGCGTTTGCAGAGCGCGTGAAATTTTCGGCCATGATCGCGTTTTCGGTTCTCTGGTCCATCGTTGTCTATGCACCGATATGTCACATGGCGTGGAGCGGTGAGGGGTCCTTCTTTGGCGACATGGGCGTGCTCGACTTTGCAGGGGGCACGGTCGTGCATATCAATGCGGGGGTTGCCGCACTCGTCGCCTGCATTGTCATTGGCAAACGCCAGGGCTATCCCGATACGCTGATGGCCCCGCACAGTTTGACCATTACTGTTATCGGCGCCGCGATGCTGTGGGTCGGTTGGTTTGGGTTCAATGCGGGTAGCGCGGTCGCGGCCGATGGCGCGGCGGGCATGGCGATGCTCGTCACGCAAGTTGCCACTGCATCTGCGACATTGGGTTGGATGTTCGCCGAATGGATCAAACTCGGCAAACCCAGCATCTTGGGCGCGGTCACGGGCGCGGTTGCCGGTCTCGTCGCCATCACTCCGGCTTCGGGGAGCGTAGGGCCGATGGGCGCGATTGTCGTTGGGCTGGCCTCTGGCATTCTCTGCTTCTGGGCAGCCACCAGTCTCAAGCGCGCAATGGGGTATGACGATTCCCTCGACGCTTTTGGCGTTCACGGCATTGGCGGCATTGTGGGCGCGTTGCTCACGGGCATCTTTGCCGCTGAAAGCCTCGGCGGGCAAGGACTCAGTGCCGATTCGATAGGCGGGCAATTCTTCGTCCAACTCGTCGGCGTGGTCTTTACCATTGCTTATTGCGCGGTCCTGTCCTTCATCCTGCTCAAAATTGTCGATGCCATCATCGGCCTGCGCGTCTCACAAACCGATGAAACAGAAGGACTCGATATCGCGCTCCACGATGAGCGGGGCTACAATTATTAGACGAGTCAGCACGCATAGCAAAACGAAAAAAGCGGGTACATATAGTGCCCGCTTTTTTTATAGCGCATTTACGCGGAAAGCCAGCGGCAACACCTCTCAAGCCGTGCCGAGCACCATCAGCGCGACACTTACGGTGCCGGGAACGACTTCCTTGAGGTGTGCCACGAGCCGATAGCTGAGGTTTTCGGCGAGGAGGAGTTTCACGCTGTAGGGCTGTAGGGCCGGACGCGAGTTGGGAGTTATACCAATTTGCTTTCAAGTTGTCCGTATCCTGCCTCCCATCAGGGAGGAATGAGGAATTGGGGTGTACAGGTTATTGGCGGTACGTAACTGAATAATCGACAGATTGTCTCGATTACCCAAAAAAGATGGTCTTTTGGTTCATAGAATCCTGTTGTTGTTATACCGTTCATCCGAGGTAAGCCCGAGGCTCACTGTCAGGCTCCCTCGCTTTCAGTCTCTTGTCCTTGGTCCAGATATGCACTCGCCACGGACTCCGATAGGTGGTGTCCTTGAGTCTGCGGGCTTCGTCAATTAAGGTGCTGTCGCTTAAATCAATGCCTCCAAGGATGTGATTGTCCACAAAGCTCACGACCAATTTCTTAAAAGCACTGAGTTGTTGGGAGGGGACAATCGTCCACGGTACACCTTCTTCAAGGCTAGATAAGACGTCATCTCGCAACCGCTTGGCCAATGACAACCGCACGTTGCCGTTAGGGACATGGGAAATGTGGTTTGCCAACTCGTATATAGATGGCACAGTAAGGTATAGCCGTGCGCTACGCTTGACCGCGTCGGCGAAGCGGCTTCTTATCTCATCAACCGCTTCTTTGGTAGAGCAACCGGGAACGGCAAACAGTTCCAGTAAGTAGCTCGTATCGATCACATAAACCTGCGGCGCATTCATGTTATAGTTCCTCAATTTCGCGTATTGAACGTGTCTGGACAGCGACACGTTGAAAACCGCTCCGCGTGTTTCGTAGTCTTATTCAACCTGCAACGCATTCATGGCAAAGCCTCAACCCACGCCAGCATCTTTTGACGTCGCCGTTCCTCAAACTCTGGCGCGAGATATTGCTCGAGGACGCGGCGCGACACGAGATCCCCCAATTGCCCGCGCTCGAGAAGTTCATCGGATCTCGGCAAGCTCATCAAATCCACCAGATCAGCGGCTTCCTTTTCCTTACTCCAAGTACAGAGAACGACCCCCTTTATCTGTTCAGCAGTCAAATTGTTCATGGTCGCAGGATTATGGGTTGTAACGAGTACGCGCAGGTTGCGGCGTTTGATCACTTCCCCTATTGCGGAGGTCAAAATGCCGACCCGACTTGGATGAAGTCCATTGTCAAACTCTTCCACAATAACACGCGAACCTTTTTGGACTGTCTCCAAGGCCGTCAAAATAGCGAGCGTTCGCAAGGTGCCATCTGACAATGATCGGGCATCCACAATGTAACCCGTTCTTTCGCGCAGACCGAAAATCACATCGCCGAGATCGGTAGTCGTAAAGTTGAAATCTTCGTACGGCTCGTCTGGAAGCTGACGGATTTGAGATAGTAGCCGAGCCAACGATTCTCGCTCGGCTTCGTCTCCAACGGAAAGCGCGTAAAGCACCGCCGACAGGTTCGCGCCATCCCGCGAGAGAACGCTGTTGCCGATCCGCTCGTAGCCGTGCATTAACTTTGGATTGGGATCAAATACGAATGAAGCCTGCAAGTGGTGCGTGATGATACGCACCAACTGAACGCACTTTTTGAGGTTGAGATTTTTTTCTGCGATTTCTCGATACTGAGATAGGACAGAACGCTCTGATGAAGCCGCTGTTTGAGGTTTTCTGCCGCCACGAGCAAAGTTGTCATATCGCACCGCTAAGTCACGCGATGCTGATTTGGGATTCTTGGGCAACGTTTCGTAGATTGTGCGGCCATCGAATATCAACTCCTCGCGCAGTATCTGAGGATGCGGTTTGGTGCAAATGTAAAGTTCGTAGGCGACGGGCTTGAACGCACTGTCGAGCTTTACGCTAGCCTTGAATCTCAGCTTAAAAATATCCAGGCCCGTTCGGCCACAAGCCTGAAGGCCTCCTCGGATCTGGAGACCCGTCGCAGCGTGACCGACATCGGCAATTTCATAGAGGGACTGACCCCGTGCGACAAAGGAAAGCAACTCAATTGCTTCGATGACGTTGGTCTTCCCCGACCCATTTGGCCCAATCAGAAGTGTGAACGGCCGCAACAGGTCAATGCCGACCTGTTTGAATCCTTTGAAATCATAGAAATAATACATGGGGTCGCCTCGAGAAAAGCAAAGCCATCAAACCGATTCATTTTGATGGCTTCAATTTTGCAAAAAATAGTTCGCGGTCATGTCGGAAAACGTCCCGCAACTGCACGGCAACTTCCACGAGATGCGCGAGTTTTTCAAATTGCAATTCCAAAACGTACGCATGTCGAAAAAAATGGCGGAATCGGCGCAATTCATCCAAGAGGATAAATGCCTCCTCGGATATCCATGCCGGGCGAATGCCCTCAATCGTCAGGCGCATTCGGCGCAACAAATCCGTGTGATAGCGTTCGCCCGCGATATGATTCTCAAAAAACTGGGCGATCACTTCAAACACCTGCTCAAAGGCGCAATAGAGGTTGTGGAGTTGGTAGCCCATGCTGTCGAGGCTTTCAGCCCGATTGACAAACTGGGAACGCCGCGCCTCAATGCGCGCATACACCTGATCGACCTGCTGGCAGAGATCATCCACATCGGCCTTCAAAAGGGCGTATCGGGCTTCATCCATAGATTTTCATTCCTCGCCGCCGAAAGCGGTCCGCAGCCATGTGCAAATCCAAGTCAATCACATCGACATCCCGCGCAACGGCATCTTCCACGATTCGCATCACATCCAAAACGCGATCCGAAGCCCCGCCAATCGCCACATCGACATCGGACATCTCATCCCATCGATCTGCAAAAAGTAGCGACCCAACGATCCATGCCTCGCGCAGGCCATGCTCGTCTCGGCAAACGCGCAACGCAACGGCCACCCGCCCAATCAACGCGACGCGCTCCTGATTTCTCAGTTCGCGCTGTGATTTTAGCGTTCTGTCGAGGATAGCCGTTTCAAACATGTCGCTCGCCTCATGGTTCGTGCGTTCCCTATCTCGCCCTGCTTTGCCGTGTGCGTTATCCCCTGCCCTCAGTTCCCAAGCGACCAGCGGGGGACTGAGGGCTAAAAGTTGATTTTCAGCCATCGGCAAAACGAGTCCTTCGCCCCGTTCACCGCGGGACATTTTCCTCGGCCTTGGTCAGCACTTCGAGGACAGCGGGTTTGCCGTTGCGATTCGCGGCGAGGGCGCGTTGAATTGCGGGCGCGAGTTCAATGGGCAGATCCACGCGCTCGGCGTGCGTGCCCAATCCTTTGGCGACTTGGGTGTAGTTGCCGCCCAACTCGTTGATGCCAAAGCGGTCTGACGCATAAGGCATGTGCGAGTCGTATTTGGTCATCACGCCGTTGTTGAGCACAACGGTCAAAATGGGAATTTCCGCACGCACCGCCGTCTCCAAATCCAACCCCGCCATGCCAAACGCCGCATCGCCCATCAAATTGATCACCTGCTTCTCGGGCGCGGCCAGTTTCGCGCCCAGCGACAAGCCCAAACTATATCCGAGTTGGGTCGATTTGCCCCAGCCCAAGTACCCGCGCGGGGCAATGGGTTTCCACATGGGCACCAGTTGATCGCGCGGATAGCCCGAGTCGTGCGTGATGATCGTGTTGGCAACATCAACCGCGTTTTCCAATTCCCGAATGACCCGATAGGGATTGATGGGCACTTCCTCAGACGCAAAGCGCGGTTCCCATTGCGCGGCAAATTCATCGCGCACAACAGCGACTCGCGCCGCCGCACCCGTATCGCGTCCGCCCGCGCCGATCTGCCGCTTGGCCTCTTCGATCAACTGTTGCAAAACCAATTTTGCATCGCCGACCGCGCCTGCGACAACATCGTAATCCTTGCCCATATCCTCGGCGCAATTCGTCACTTGCCCCAAGAGAACCCCGTCCGGCATCGGCGTGGTAAAAGTGTTGCGCGTAAAACTCGTGCCAATGCCCAGCACAAAATCCGCCTCATCGAGAAAACGCACGACCATCAAAGGGCGCGTCAATCCGCCCGTGCCCAGCGCGAGGGGATGCGTTTCCGGAAACGCGCTTTTGCCCGCGAGGGTCGTCATCACGGGAATGTCGGTCAACTCGGCAAATGCGATCAACTCCTCACTCGCCTCTGCGTACAACACGCCCTGCCCCGCGGCAATCACCGGGCGCGACGCTTTGAGGAGGTGTGCGACCAGATCGCGCACGTCTTCGGAGGCAGCGACAGAACGCCGAATCCGAACCGGCGTGTACGCAATATCCTCCGCGGGATATTCGACGGCCATCGCCTCTTTGGGCATCTCCAACAATACGGGCCCCAAACGCCCGCTCTTCATCTGCACGACCGCACGGCGCATCATCGCGGGAATGTCTTCCGGCGCGTAGATTTGCGCGGCCCATTTGGTAACGTGACGGTAATTCCGCACGGCTTCAAAGGTGGGGTGAATGCCTTGCCGCGAGAGCGGTTCCCCGCCGGGCAAGTGCAACACCGGCACCGAATCCGCATACGCCTGCGCCACGCCGCCAAAGGCATTTTCCGCGCCCGGGCCTTGTTGCATGGTGAAAACGCCAAATTTTCGCCCATTGGAAACCCGGCTGAAGCCATCCGCGATGTTGACGCCCGCGCGTTCCTGCCGACAAATAATGGGGGTAATCCCCGCTTTTGCCGCAACTTCAATGAGGGTTTGATGGGGAAATGCGACCAAAAAATCGACGCCTTCTGCTTTGAGCACTTTTGCCATTGCGTCGTAACCGGTCATGGGGTCCTCCGTTTTGGGGGTTGTAAAAAAAAAATAAATGGTTACCTTTACGCTTGCGGGACCGTTCCGCCGACAATCATCGCCTCATGATATTCTGTTTCCGCGTGAAAAACAATGAGATTTCGCGCCAACCGCGAAACGCGAGGATAGAAACGTAGGGGCGCGGCCCCCGTGCCCGCCCGAAAAGGCAAGATAATAGAGGCCTCCTCCCCGCGAGTAATCGGCGAATATTCCGATGCACAACGCGCCAGCCAATATCTGTCCGCTTTGCAAGGGCGAAAACACAACGCCCTATTTCAGCGATCAATTTCGGGACTATCTGAGTTGCCCAACATGCGCGCTGGTCTTTGTGCCCGCAATGTTTCACCTGTCGGATGAAAAAGAAAAACAGCGGTACGATTTGCACGACAACGATCCCGCTGATCCGCGATACAGGGCATTTTTATCGCGGCTTTACAACCCGCTCCAAGCGCGTCTTCGCAAGGGCGCGTGCGGTTTGGATTTTGGATGCGGCCCCGGTCCCACGTTGTCCGCTATGTTTCGAGAATGCGGCTATGTCGTCGATCTATACGACAAATTTTATGCGCGCAATCCCCGGGTCTTTCAGCGTGCGTACGATTTTGTCACCGCGACCGAAGTCGTCGAACATTTGCGCGATCCCCAATTTGAGTTGCAAAGGCTTTATCGCCTCGTCAAACCGGGCGGCATATTGGGCGCGATGACCAAGCTCGCAACCGATTGCGCCGCATTTGAAAATTGGCATTACAAAAGAGACCCCACGCACATTTGTTTTTTTTCCCGAGCGACCTTTGAATGGCTGGGCAATCTCTGGCGATCAAAGGTCGAGTTCATCGGCGCGGATGTGATTTTAATTTACAAATGAGGAATCGCCATGCGTGTTACGCGCCTTTGCGACGCGCCCATTATTACCCCCAATTTGCACGCGAGCATTGGGCAGAATATTCAGGGGCCTTCCCCGATCCGCGTGCCGGATTGGGTGGCCGACCCGCTCGGCGCGTATTACCTGTATTTTGCCGATCACAAAGGCAGCTATATTCGCCTCGCTTATGCAGACGACCTGCGCGGGCCATGGCAAATCCATCCGCCTGGCGCGCTGCAACTCGCGGACTCGCATTTTCCCACACAGCCGCTGATCGCATCCGAAAAAGACCTCGAGCACCTCAGGGCGCAGTGGCGTGCGGAAAAAGGCGATCAAAAGCTGTCGCACGACCTGTTGACAGAAGTGACCACACCGCATATTGCGTCCCCCGATGTACACGTCGATCACGCGACGCGGACCATTGTCATGTATTTTCACGGGCTTGAAGGGCTCGGGCAACAAGTCAGTCGCGTCGCCACATCTGACGATGGCATCGCGTTTCGGGCGCGACCGCAGACCTTTGCCAAAAGCTATCTCAGGGTTTTTCGGCACGCGGGTCAACTTTACGGCATGGCAATGCCGGGTCAATTTTATCGGTCAGTGGATGGGTTCTCTCATTTTGAAGAAGGCCCGTTGCTCTTTAACCGCAACATGCGACACGCCGCGCTGTTAAAGCGAGGGCACGCGCTCTACGTGTTCTGGACGCAGGTGGGGGATGTGCCCGAACGCATTTTGCTCAGTGAGATCGACCTCTCGGGCGACTGGCAAAATTGGCGCGCAACCGACGGGATAGAGGTCTTGCGCCCAGAATATCCCTGGGAAGGGGCAGACGCGCCTTTGGAAGCCTCGATTCGCAGCGTGGCTTATGGGCACGTCAACCAGTTGCGCGATCCCGCCATTTTTGTCGAGGACGACCACATTTATTTGCTGTATGCCGTCGCTGGCGAAAGCGGCATTGCCATCGCCGAGGTGGAATTGTAAATCAACCCATTGCGCTTGGGGGCGAATATGTCAACCTCATATCCCAATGATCCCGATAAACTCTTGGAATACTCCGTCGTCTATACGGACCGCGCGCTCAACCACATGTCGCAATCCTTCCAAGGCGTGATGCGAGATATTTCCGCCACGCTGAAAAAAGTGTACCGCGCCAAAGCGGTTGTCGTCGTTCCCGGCAGTGGCACGTTTGGCATGGAAGCCGTGGCGCGGCAATTTGCGACCGCCAAGAAATGCCTCGTGATTCGCAACGGGTGGTTCAGTTTCCGGTGGACGCAAATTTTCGAAATGGGCGATATTCCATCCCAGTCCATTGTCCTAAAAGCGCGGCGCGTGAGCGAGGGCAAACACGCCCCGTTTGCACCCGCGCCCATCGCAGAAGTCGTGCAGACCATCGCGGCTGAAAAACCGAATTTTGTTTTCGCGCCACACGTTGAAACCGCCTCCGGCATCATCTTGCCCGACGCCTACATCCGCGCTGTGGCAGATGCCATACACGCCGTTGGCGGCCTGCTGGTGTTGGACTGCATTGCCTCCGGTGCGATGTGGGTAGATATGGAAGCCTGCGGGGTTGATGCCCTGATCAGCGCGCCGCAAAAAGGCTGGAGTGCCGCCGCGTGTTGTGCGTTGGTCATGCTCAGTGCCGCCGCGCTCGAACGCATCGAATCCACCACCAGCACGAGTTTTGCCTGCGATTTGCACAAATGGCTTCAAATTATGGAAGCCTACGAAGGTGGCGGGCATGCGTATCACGCGACTATGCCGACCGATGCCCTCGCGGTTTTTTGCGATGCGATGCGAGAAACCGAAGCCCTGGGGTTTGATAACGCGCGCACACGCCAACAAAAACTCGGGGATAAAGTTCGCGGCCTGTTGACCCGCAAAGGCATCAAAAGCGTGGCCGCCCCGGGCTTCCAAGCACCGGGCGTCATCGTGAGTTACACAGGCGATATCGACATCCACACCGGCAAAAAATTTATGGATGTGGGCTTGCAAATCGCCGCGGGCGTTCCACTGCAATGCGACGAGCCGGAAGATTTTCAGACATTCCGCATCGGCCTGTTCGGCTTGGACAAACTTCAAAACATCGACCACACCGTCCAAAAACTCAACGAGGCCCTGTTGCAGATTGGGGCGTGAGAAGCAAAAGCAACCCCACAAGAACATGGATCCACGAAGAACACGAAGAAAGATGCGAGGATAGAAACGTAGGGGCGCGGCCCCGTGCCCGCCCGTCATAGACGAAAGGCAAAAGGCAACCACAAAGGCAGGTAGGGGCGCGGCCCTCGTGCCCGCCCGAAAAAG
The DNA here is from genome assembly GCA_958295785.1 of uncultured Latescibacterota bacterium. GTDB lineage: Bacteria > Latescibacterota > UBA2968 > UBA2968 > UBA2968 > VXRD01. The sequence continues at coordinate 5,236,664 of OY282377.1, read as the reverse complement.
TGAGATCAATGAAACAGGGGTTCAATTTTTTGAAAGGAATCAATCATGTATGTCGGCACGCAGTATTTTGGCACCTCGAAGATCGAGATGGAATTTCTCGTCCGGCATGGCGTGACCCATTTTGACGCCACAGTCGATGGCATGGACGCGGAAACCCTGATGCGGCATAGAGAAGAAGCCGCCGCTTATGGGGTTGAACTCGAAATGGTTCACGTTCCGCCGATAGACAGCATCCCCATGGCAAAAGACCCGCAGCGCGACCGCGACATCGACACATTTTGTCAGTACATCGAAAACGCGAGCAAGGCCGGGTTGCGCGGCTTGAATTACAACTTCTGCGTCTTGCGCGCGCCATCGGGCGGTCTCGTACAACGCACCGGGCGCACCCCGGGTCGCGGCGGCACAACGTATAGCACCTTCTCGCTCGCCGAATACGACAATGACGCGCTCACCGAAATCGGGCGCGTGAGCCGAGAAGAGGCATTTGAACGGGCCGCGTACTTTCTCAATCGCATGATGCCCGTGGCCGAGGAATACAATATTCAGATGGCGTGCCACCTCAACGACCCGCCAGCACCCGTGCTCAACGGCATCGAAAAGTGGAATTATCCCGTTTTTGAGGGCTTAAAGCGATTCAGCGAACTGGTCGATAGCCCCTATCACGGGTTCAATTTCTGCTGTGGCGTGGCCGCCGAAGGCTTGGAAAATCCCGCCGAAGAACTCCCGCCTATCGTTCAATATTTCGCGGAAAAGAATAAAATTTTCAATGTGCATTTCAGAAATATCCGCGGCGGCTTGCACGACTTTTGCGAGACATGGCCCGACGAAGGCGATGTCAATATGTACCAGATTGTAAAAATTTTGTATCGCGCAGGCTATCCGTACATGCTGATGCCCGACCACGCGCCCCGCCATCCCGACGATATAGCTCCCGAAGGCGTGTCGAGCCGCGTGACCCAGGCATGGGCATTTCAATTCGGCTACATCATCGCGCTGATCCAAGCAGTGGAAAACGAGTGTGCGCGCGAGGCGAGAATCAGTGGTCAGTGACAAAAGACGAGCAGTGTGTAGGGGCGAGGTCCCTGTGCCCGCCCAAAACCAATGGTCAGTCCCCATTGGTTCTCCCTTTCGCGTATTTCGCGCATTTCGTACCTGTCAGTCCCAACCACCCAAAAGCGAGAGCCGAGACGCCTGTTGCCTCACATCCACCGAGATATGAGTTAGGAAGCGTCTCGTCCGTTCATCCACAGGAAAAAATATGGCAATCCTACAACCCACCCCCGATCACGTTTTGGATGACGAGACGCGCGAGGCCCTCAAGCGCGTGAACACAACGGCTGTGGTCGATGTGCTCGCCCGCAATGGATACGACGCGCGTTATACGTACATGCCCAACTTGCAAACCATGAATCCTGGAAAGCGATTGGTAGCCCGTGCGATCACCGTGCGATTTGTGCCTGCGCGACCCGATGCCGACGAGGAAAAACCGGGCGGCGAAGCCTCACCTGAATACGCGGCTTTTGAACTCGCCGGGCCGGGCGATGTGATCGTGATGGAATCCATGCGGACCAAATTGATGTCCATTGGCGGAGACATTAAATTTTTGCGCTTAAAACAGCGGAGCGTAGATGGCTTGATCTGCGATGGCGGCATCCGCGACATGCACACGGTCAAAGACTATGACCTGATGCTGTGGGGATATGGCAAAACATCCAACCTCGGCACCCGCGTTGGAACGCCCTACGCGACCAATGACTGGGTTCAGGTCGATGGCGTGCTCGTCAGGCCGGGCGACTACATCGTGGCCGACGACGATGGCGTGGTGGTCATCCCGCGCAAAGTCGCTGCGGAAATCGCACGCAAAGCGATTGAATACGACGATCTCGAAGAATGGATCCGAAGACGCTTGGACAGCGAAAACCTCTCGCCGGGCAAATACTATCCGCCCGATGAGGAGACATTCGCGCTGTATCGCAAATGGAAATCAGCACAATAACACTTTCCACCAAAAAGGGCTTGTATCTCTTCAGACACAAGCCCTTTTCTCAAGCAATTATCCAGCGGCTAGTCAACCAAGCCATTTGTTAATGGCGGTGAGCAAGCCAAGCGCGACCACGAGAAGGCCGCCCAACTTGATCGTCATGCGATGTTCGAGATCGCGGATTTCAGCCCGAATCGCCTTGGCCTCGGCGCGTAACTCGGCGCGGACATCCTGGATCTTGGCGCATAATTCAGCACCTTGTGTCGATAGATCAGCGCGGACAGTCACGATGTCGGCTTTCGTCGCTACGGAATCGTCAAAAGCCTCACCGATTATTCTAATCACCATTTCGGCTTGGGATTCGTCGAACCCGACTTCTTTGAGCTTCTTTACGGCTTTGTACGTGTCCAATGCCATTGCAACCTCCTTGTGTTGAGCAGTGTCGTGTCGTCCCCAAAATACCCAACGCTATGCCGAGTGTCAAGAAAGGAAATGGCGATGATTGAGGTCCGTCGCGGGCGGCGAGAGGACGCGCCCGATATTGTGGATTTTCAGATCCGATTGGCGTGGGAAACAGAGCAATTTGCACTGGATCAACCCACTGTGGAAAAGGGCGTGCAGGCGGTTTTTGACGACCCGCGCAAGGGCGCGTATTGGATTGCCGAGGTCAATGGCGAAGTCGCGGGTTGTTTGCTGACCGTGCCCGAATGGAGCGATTGGCGCAACGGGACTGTGGTGTGGATTCATTCGGTTTACGTAATTCCCCAAGCGCGGCGGCAGGGCGTTTTTCGGGCGATGTATGAAAGGTTAAAGACAACAGTCGAACAATCTGTCGATTTGCGCGGACTCAGGCTTTATGTCGAGCGGGAGAATGAACGGGCGCGAAAAACTTATTGGGCGATGGGGATGGATGGCAACCACTATAAAATGTTTGAGTGGATGACCGAACCGGAGCATTAACTCGACGAGAGACAACGACGAAAGAAGCGAAAGGGAAAACCGATGGGGGCTGACCACCGATAACGCATCGCTCTCTACCCTCAACTGACCACTGGGGTTCGTCTATTCCTTCATCGCTTGAACGAGGCGGTCAATAAGGGCGGGATCGTCTGGCAGGAGCTTGGACGCGGGCAGACGCGGGAGGAGTTCGGCCCAGCGTTTGTCCTGTTTGTAGGCCCGCACGAGATAGGGAATGGCTTGCTCAGGATCGCCCGTATCGGCGAGGGTGACGCCGACCCAAAACGCGGCCTCGCCATTGGTGGCTTTGTCCGGCACGATCTCAAGGGCTTGGCGGTACGCGGCAAGGGCTTTTTCGATATCGCCTTTGCCAACCCATTCGTCGCCTTCGTTGAGTTTGAGATAGGCGCGTTGCAACGTGACGAGCCGGCGCAACTCGGCAACCGGATTGGGGTGGTCTTCAACGCGGAGGTCAAACAGGCGGTCTGCCCAGGGTTTGTGTGTGTTTTCGGGACCGACGATGAGAATGGCAGCCGATTGCCGCCCGCGCATGTCCCCGCCTTCGGCTTCTGCGGCTTCAAGGGCAACGAGCATGCGTTCGGCGAGGTCGCCCTTCGCAGATTCATAAGCCGCGCCCATCGCAGCCCAAACCGTGGGCTTTTCCATGATGTTGGCCTGCACGGAATACTGCGCGCCTATCTGATGCCCGGCCGCAAAAATGGCGCGTTTGCCCGTGTGCGCCGCAACATTGCCCTTCGCATCGACCATCGCAACCTGGCGCACATCCGCGCCTTCATCCGTCGAGACGAGGGCTTTGAGTGCTTCGGGCGCGGTCCGTCCCATCCGCATCAAATTCAGGCCGAGCGGCCCATAAGCGGGATCGGCCAGCGATTGCGTCGCCACGGCCCCCACGCCGGGTTCGGCCCATGGCACGATGGGGCCAACCGAGAACCAATGCGATTGCACGGCCACGCCGAGTTGCCCCGTGGTGGAATCGCGCGCGACGATGGAATAGGTGGCAACAGGACGGCGCGGCAGGTCTTGAGCTTGAATCGGGAGGGCAAACAAACAGGCATTCAGAAATGGGATCAGGCGTTTCATGGGTTCTCCTTTGGGAAAGCAGTTGTTAGAAACTGTCTTAAAACGAAAGATGACCCCTCCCCCGGCCCCTTCCCGCAATGGGGAGGGGAGATGTTCTGCCACCTTGTATCTTTGGGCGAGCACGGGGGCATCGCCCCTACACATACTGCGGGCGGGCACAGGGGCCACATCTCTACAGTTGTCTGGATCGCGGATTGTCGCGGAGAAGGGGATTGCGCGGATTAACCTCACAGTTCCCGCACCACAATCCCCAGTCCGCGTTCTTATGGGGTTGCCTGTCGCCTCTCGTTTTCTTGCGCTTGCCTCTCGCGGTTTCAGATCGTAAATTTGAGGGTTCGCAATCCAATTCTGCAATTTTTCAGGAGATATCACAATGACAATTCAATCCAATGGCACTGTTCTTTCGGACGAACAGCGCGAATTTTTTGACGCCAATGGGTATCTCGTCGTCGAAGACGCGCTCCCCCCCGATGTCGTTGCGGAACTCGACGCGGCGGTCGATGAAATTTACGACCTGGAGAAGGCTGCGGATCGCTTGGAGAAAAATGGCAAGCTCAATTTGCGAAACTGCATTGTGCATCACGATGCGTTTCTCCAACTGCTCGACTGGCCGACCACTGCGCCCTTGGCGTGGCAGATTCTCAATTGGAATATCCAGATGATCACCTCGCACCTCATTGTGTTGCCCTCGATGTCGGAGCCATCTGAAGAGGAAAAGCGCAAAGGTGGGTATCACCGCGATGGCGGTTCTTCTTCTCGGGAAATGACCGAACCCCATCCGCGCATCTTGCTCAAAATCGCTTATGCGATCAGCGACCAGCGCGATCCTGCCTCGGGGGCGACGCAACTCGTGCCCGGAAGCAATCGGCTGTTTGGTCGCCCGGCCATTGACCCGGCAACGGGCCATCCGCGCGGGGCGGTCAACATGAACGTCAAGGCCGGCTCGGCATTCATTTTTGAACAGCGCACCTATCACGGCATTGGCAAGAACTGGTCGGGTTTTCCGCGCAAGACCATTTTTATGGGCTATGCGTATCGCTGGGTCAAACCGATGGATTACATCCACATGCCCGATGACCTCCTCGCCCGTGCAAATCCAATTCAAAAACAACTCTTGGGCGCGGTGTCTGACCCGCTCAGTTTTTACATCCCGCAAGCGCGAGACGTGCCCATCAAAGCACTCGTTGAAGGTGGCCCTTAAGCGCGTCCCTCACTCATCCGTCACGCACCCTTCAGAAGCGGTTTTCACGTTTTTGATGTATTTGTAAAGCGTGCCGCGCGTGGCTTTGTAAGGCGGTTGCGTCCATGCTGCGCGGCGTTTTGCGAGTTCTGCGGCTGAGATGTCCACGTTGATTTCCCCCTTTTTGCTGTCAATGGTGATGGGGTCGCCGGTTTGCACGAGGGCAATGGGGCCGCCTTCAATGGCTTCGGGAACGACGTGGCCGATGAGAAAGCCGTGCGATCCGCCCGAAAACCGCCCGTCCGTGATCAGTGCCACGTCTTGCACCAAGCCCGCGCCGGCCAATGCCGACGTGGGGGTGAGCATTTCCGGCATGCCCGGCCCGCCTTTGGGGCCTTCGTAGCGGATGATGATCACATCGCCTTTTGCGATCTTGCCCTGTTCGAGCGCGGCGAGCATGTCTTCTTCGCAATCGAACACATTGGCCGCACCTTTGAACACTTCGCCCTCTTTGCCCGTGATTTTTCCGACCGAACCCTCGGGCGCCAAATTCCCGCGCAAAATTTGCAGGTGTCCCGTGGCCTTGATCGGATCGCCAAAGGGCCGCACGATGTCTTGCTGTCTATCGCCCGTGCCGTAGGGGAGAAGCGATGTTGTGTCTGCGAGATTTTCGGCAATGGTCTTGCCCGTCACCGTCATCTGCCCACCGTCGATGAGATCCGCGTCGAGCAAGCGTTTCATCAGCGCGGGGGTGCCGCCGATGTTGTGGAGCTCTTCCATGACGTAGCGGCCCGAGGGTTTGAGGTCGCACAAAAAGGGCGTTTCGTCGGATATTTGCTGAAATTCGTCGATGTCGAGGTCTATATCAAATGCGCGTGCAATAGCCAAGAGGTGAAGTACGATGTTGGTGGACCCGCCCGTGACAATGGCGAGGCGGATGGCGTTGAGAAAAGATTGTTTGGTGACGATGTCGCGCGGTTTGAGATCGGCTTCAATCAGGGCGCGAATCGCATGGCCGGCGCGCACGCATTCGGCGCGTTTGTCCGGGTCTTCGGCGGGCGTGCAGGAAGAATAGGGCAAGGAGAGGCCCATGCACTCAATGGCGCTGGCCATGGTGTTGGCGGTGTACATGCCGCCACAAGCACCCGCGCCCGGGCAGGCGTGTTCGACGATTTCTCGACGTTCTGCATCGCTGATCGCTTCCGCGAGAAATTCGCCGTAGCTCTGAAATGCAGAGACAATGTCGAGTTTGCGCTCTTCGCCCCCAATGGTGGCGCAACCGGGTTTGATCGTGCCCCCGTAGATCATCAGGGCCGGGCGGTTGAGACGGCCCATGCCCATGACCACGCCGGGCATGTTTTTGTCGCAACCGGGCAATGCGATGAGCGCGTCGTACCACTGCGCGGCCATGACGGTTTCGATAGAATCGGCGATCAGGTCGCGCGATTGCAGGGAGAACGACATGCCATCCGTGCCCATCGAAATGCCATCGGATACGCCGATGGTGTTGAAGCGCATCCCAATGCACCCGGCTTCGCCAACGCCTTTTTTCACGTCAGCCGCCAAGTCGTTGAGGTGCATGTTGCACGAGTTGCCTTCATACCACATTGAGGCAATGCCGACCTGCGCTTTGTCCATATCCTCGCGCGTCAGGCCCGTGGCATAGAGCATGGCCTGAGACGCGCCTTGGGATTTTTTTTGCGTGATTTGCGAGCTGTACAAATTCAACATCGAAACTTCCTTTCTAAAAGGTGAAACAATCCACGAAGAACACGGAGGGCGCGAAGAAAGGCAAGACATCCGCCCGCCATCCCTCCACTTAATTTAAGCGAATTGCGGGAACTCTGTCAACAAAGGAGAAAAAATGAAGCGACCCAATATCTTATTTGTCATGACCGACGACCACACGCCGCGCGAGATGAGCAGCTATGGCAATCCGATTTTGCAAACGCCCAATCTCGACCGCATCGGCAATGAGGGCACGCGGTTTAACCGTTGTTTTTCGACCAACGCGCTGTGCGCGCCCGCGCGGGGCACAGTGCTAACCGGATGCTTTTCGCACGTCCACGGCATTCGGGGCAATTCGGAACGCGCCGACGCCATCGAGCATTTGGATCCGAATGTGCCGACCTTTCCCGAGTTGCTTCAAGCGGCGGGCTATCGGACTGCGTTGTTTGGCAAGTATCACATTCGGCAGGATCCGCGAGGCTTTGATACGTGGTGCATTCACCCCGGACAGGGCGTGTATTTTGACCCGACGTACATCGACAATGGCAGAGAAGTAAAAAAAAAGGGGTATGCCACAGATGTGACCACGGATATGGCACTCGGGTTTTTGAAAGCCTTGGATGGCGAGCAACCCTTTTGCTTGGTGTATCAGTTCAAGGCGCCGCACCGGCCCTTTGCGCCCGCGCCTCGACACGCGCATCTCTTTGACGATGTCGAGATTCCCGCGCCCGAGACGTATTGCGATGATTTTGCCACGCGCAAAATTGCGGCGCTGGCCGCGGATATGAAGTTCGACATCAGCCTGGCCGCGGATTACCGCGATCTACCCGAGGGGTTGAATGTACAGGAGAAGAAGGACTGGATCTATCAGCGGTTTATGAAGGATCGATATCGCACAATTTGCGGGGTGGATGAAAACTTAGGGCGCGTGCTCGATTATCTCGATGAAACGGATCAGGCGGGCGATACGCTGGTGATTTACACGTCTGATCACGGGTATTTTTTGGGGGATTACGGCTGGTACGACAAGCGATTCATGTACGAGCCATCCATCCGCATTCCGCTGGTGGCGCGGTATCCAAACGCCGGTGCCAGCGGGCATGTGACAGACGCGCTGGTGATGAATGTGGATTTCGCGCCGACGATTCTCGATTTTGCCGGCGTCGAAATTCCCGATGGCATGCAAGGCGAAAGCCTGCGTCCCCTGCTCGAAGGCCGAGAACCCGAAGAGTGGCGCGAGTCCGTTTATTACGCCTATTTTGAAGATTCGTGGGTGTTGCACGGCAAAGGCGCCGAGGCCATGTCAGAACCGTCATTCCAATATTTTACGCCGCACCGCATTGGCCCGCACCGCGGCGTCCGCACGGACCGCTACAAGTTGATCGAATATTACGCCGAGGGCGATTACTGGGAGTTGTTCGATTTGCAAACAGATCCGCATGAGTTGCGAAATGTGTACACAGATGCCGCATACGCGGATTTGGCGGCAGACTTGAAGGCCGAATTGCGGCGGTTGCAAGCGCGGTATGGGGATGAGTAGAAGCGGAAATGAACCGGAAATGAAATCTAGTGAAATCTCGTTAGACAGCATGATTTAAGGGCAAAGACGCGAAATGAAATGGAAATGAACGCGAAAAATACAAGCCCCTATACCGTCCCACAACAGTGGATACGCTACTATAAGGCGGTCATTTTGGATCGGCTGGTCGCCGCCAAAACCGAGGCGGGTGTACTGCGCCAAATGCCCTATCTGCCGCAGTGGATTGAGGAAGTACACGAGGAGCAATTGCGGCTGGAGGCCGCAGGCACTTCGCGCATTGAAGGCGCCGAGTTCAGCGAGCGCGAACAGGCCGAAGCCCTGGTTCCAGACGCACCCGTGCTACACTTGACCCATTCCCAACGGCAGTTGCGAGCCGCCGAGAGCACCTACCGCTGGCTGCGCTCGCAACCGGCTGATCGGCCCGTCAATGCCGAGTTCATCTTGGAAATTCACCGGCGCATTGTGACGGGTTGTGACGATGCCCGATGTGAACCAGGCGCGTTGCGGCGCGCGACGTGGGACGTGCGCTTTGGGACGCCTCGGTGTCGCGGCGTTGAAGGGGGCGATGCTTGTCGCGCCGCTTTTGACGCGCTTTGTCGGGCCATTGCCGGAGCGTTTCGGCAACACGATGGCATTGTCCAAGCGATGGCCACCCACTACCATATCGGCGCAATGCACCCCTTTGGCGATGGCAATGGCCGCACGGCCCGCGCCGTGGAAGCGTTTATGATGCGGCGAGCCAACGTCAACGACTTGGTGATGGTCAGCCTGTCCACTTACTACTATGACCACAAAGACGCATACTTGGCGGCACTGTACGAATCGCGGCAACGCGGCCACGACCTCACGCCATTTCTCATGTTTGCATTGCCGGCGGTCGCAGAGCGATGCAGCGCAGTCGCCGCAAAAATTGTGGTCAACCACAAGCGCGCACTGTTCCGCGAATTTGCCCGATCATTGTTTGGTCAGTTGCGGAGTCCCCGCCGCAGGGTTATTGCGGAACGCCAGTTGCACCTGCTCGAGGGTTTGCTAACGGGCGGCCCAATGGGGCTGAGTGACCTGTTGCATCGGACAGAGGTGCATTACAGATCGCTCAAATTTCCTGAGCGCGCGCTGATTCGGGATGTGATTGGGCTGATTGACCTGAAAGCCATCGCGGTTGAAGACAAACAAATCCAGGTCAACTTGGCGTGGCCGCAGAAATTTTCAGAATCGGAATTGTTGGAACGGTATGAAAACATGCCGGCCGCTGTGTCGGCGCGCCATCCGGCGATGGCGAGATTATCCCAATTGTTGAGCCGCCGGTAGGATCGTCCATTGCAAAACACGACAAAGCCACTTCGTTTAGAAGTGGCTTTTTTTGATGGCGAGGTCAAATCAATTTTAGAATGTCTTTTACTTTTTTGGCATGTACACGTCGGTCGCAGAGCCGAGGTGGATTTCAGCGGCGAGCGCGATGGATTCGGACAGCGAGGGATGGGGGTGAATGGTGTGGGCAATGTCTTCGGCGACAGCGGCCATTTCAATGGCGAGCACACCTTCGGCGATGAGGTCGCCCGCGTGGGGGCCAACAATGCCCATGCCGAGCACGCGCTGGGTATAGGGATCGATGACGAGTTTGGTCATGCCTTCGATGCGGGCGATGGCATGGGCTTTGCCCAAAGCCGCCCATGGGAAGCGCGCGACATCGACTTTTCGGTTTTGTGCGCGGGCGTCCATTTCCGTCAGGCCCACCCACGCAATTTCGGGATCGGTGTACACCACAGAGGGAATGGCAGCGTCAAAAGCCGCGGGTTCGCCGGCCAAAACCTCGGCGGCAATTTTGCCTTCGTGCGCGGCTTTGTGGGCCAGCCCGGGGCCTGGAACCGCGTCGCCAATGGCAAAGAGGCGCGGGTCGCGGGTCCGCATCTGCGAATCGACGGGGATGAAACCGCGATCATCGGGTTCGATATCCGTGTTTTCAAGGCCGATGTTGTCGGTGTTTGGGCGCCGGCCAATGCAGAGGAGAACGCGGTCATACGTTTCAGAGGCCATAGGCGCGTTGCCTTCGTAGTGGACTTCGAGTCCGGCGTTGACTTCTTCGATATGCGTGATGCGCGTTTGGGTGTGGATGGCGCGGAAGGTCTGGCGCAACCGGCTTTCGAGGGGTTTGACCAGATCGGGATCCGTGCCGGGCAAGAGGCTGTCGGTCATTTCGACCACTGTGACGCCACTTCCCAACGCCGCATAAACGCTGCCGAGTTCCAGCCCGATGATCCCGCCGCCAACGACCAGCAGGCTTTTGGGAATGTCCGCGAGGTCGAGCGCGGTTGTCGAGTCTAAAATGCGCGGCGTGTCCAGGGCAAAAGTGGGCAGGACAATGGGGCGCGATCCCGTGGCGATGATGGTGTGTTCAAATTCCACGCGGTCGATATCCGCATGGCCCGTGATAGACGCGCGTTGCGAACTCTCAAATTGTGCGCGACCCGTCAGGTGCGTGACTTTGCGCTGGCGCACCAAGCCAGACAGGCCGCCCGAGAGGCGGGTGATGATGTTGTTTTTCCAGCCGCGCAAGGTGTCCAAATCGACTTTGGGATCGCCAAAGGTGAGGCCAAACGTTCTGGCCTCGCGGGCTTCGGCGATGAGTTCGGCAACGTGGAGCAGGGCTTTGGACGGGATGCACCCGCGCAACAAACAAGTGCCGCCGAGGTGGGCGTCGGCTTCTATGAGGGTGACTTGTAGGCCCAAGTCCGCAGCGCGAAAGGCCGCGGTGTATCCGCCGGGGCCGCCGCCGATAACGAGGAGTTGGGTTTTGTGCGTTTCTGCCATTTTGGTTCTCCTCAGGGTCCGCCGAGCAACATGAGTTCCGGTTTTTCGAGTGCATCGACGATTTTTCGCATAAATCGCGCGCCATCGGCGCCGTCAATAACGCGGTGGTCGTAAGACAGTGCCAAAGGCAGGATGAGGCGAGGGACGATGCGCCCGTTGTGTACAGCCGCTTCTTCTCGCGCCCGCCCGAGGCCCAAAATTGCCACTTCGGGGTGATTGACAATGGGGGTAAATTCGCCCACGCCTAGGCTGCCCAAGTTGGTCACGGTAAAGGTGCCGCCTTGCAATTCGTCGAGTCCAATTTTATTCGTGCGCGCGCGTTGGCTGATGTCGCCGAGTTCGCAGGCCAATTCCAAGATGTCTTTGCGATCCACGTCTTTGATGACCGGAACGAGCAACCCGCGCTCTGTATCAACGGCAATGCCGAGGTTGTAATAGCGTTTGAGAATGAGCTCATTGGCCGCGGCGTCGAGGCTGGCGTTGAATTGCGGGAAGGCTTTAAGCGCGGTGATGATGGCTTTTAGGGCGAGGACAGTCGGGGTCAATTTTGCGCCCGATGCTTCGGCGGCGGCTTTGTTGCGCTGCCGAAACGCCTCGAGGTCCGTGACATCTACGCGATCAAATTGCGTCACATGGGCCACCTGTTGCCACGCACGGCTCATGTTCTGCGCGATGATCTGCCGAATTTTGCTGAGGGGCTGGCGTTGGATGGCACCCCACTTCGAGAAGTCGGGCAAGGGCGCGACGGGAGCAACTCCCCCTGCTTGCCGGTTGCGTACCGCGGCTTTGACGTCGTCTTGCGAGATGCGCCCACCGGGCCCCGAGCCGGCCACCTGCGCGAGGTCAACGCCGAGTTCCCGCGCGAGCCGCCGCGTGACCGGCGCCGCGGGAATGGGGTCGCCATTGGATGCAGAGACAGGCGGCGCGGGATTGACCGATAGAGAAGTTGGCGCGCTGCCGGTGTCCGAACTGGGAACGGGTTCGGCGATGGGCGCGGGATGGCTTTCTCCTTTGGGTTCTGGGGCCTCGGCTTTCTCGCCTTCTTCCACCGAGATCAACACCTGACCCACGGGTACGCTATCGCCCGCGCTGACGTGTATTTTTGTGACGGTGCCCGCAACGCTACTGGGCACTTCAACGAGGGCTTTGTCGGTTTCGAGTTCAACTACGCCCTGATCGATTTCAACTATGTCGCCCTCGGCGACGAGCACGCCGACGACATCGCCGGCTTCCACGCCTTCGCCGAGATCGGGGAGCTTAAATTCAGTTGCCACGAGATGTCCTTTCTGTGAACCAGCGGAACGGGATACAACTACGATAGCAGTTCATCAACGCACAAGCGTAACGCAAGGGCGCAACAGGTTCTCCTCATTAACGCCATTTTGAGGGTTTGTTAAGGATGTAGCCATCGGTCTTGATGACCGGGTCCGGTAATTGACTGTCGCTGAGATTCTTGCGTCCTATGGTGAATGATGCAGTCGCCATTTGGCGTAGCCGGGAAGAGTTGCGCTCCGGAGGGAAAGCGACAATCACTCGTTTCTCCGGGTATCGTTCAAGGAAAGAGCTTACTAGACCGGACAAATCACTATCGCCGGAGATAATGATTGCCGTGTCAAAGGCGTCGTCCTGAGCATCTCCGAGAAATTTAACCGCAATATTCACATCTGTCAGCTTTTCTTGGTAGGTTTGCCAAATCGCTCCACACTGCGAGCAAGTCCTGTCATTTGCGCGATAGTACCCGTAATGGATATGCAAATTTGGGAGCGTAGCGAGGGCTTCCAAGTAGGTGTTTTGCCGCCTCTTTTTTTTAGGGTCGTCAGCCTGATGCAGAATCTTTGCGGTAAAATATCTGACCGCCACCAAACGTTGACCGGGACGTAGCAACTTTTCAGCTAGACGCACCAAGTCAAGCCAATAGTATCGTCTCCAGCCTTTGGACTTAAGACCGTAATAGAGATTGAATCCGTCAACGTACACCAATACGCGCTGCATCAATGCGTTCCTAACCCTATTTTTTCATCAAGACCCTATTTTTTTATCAAGGGGCACATAACAAAAAATAAGTTGACAAAACGACACACTTGTATATATTTCTTTCACCACCTCAACGAATAGTATTGTTGAGCCGACGCCCCGCAAGGGGCGTTTCTTTTTTTTCTCCCACCTTCAACAGATGTTCCGCCTGAGTCACCCCTTCCTGACTGATCCACTCGTGCGCCCCCACAGTAATTCTCCCACTTGCACATCATCCTGCACAATAAATCTCAGTACTCGGATAAGGCTATCTCCTTGGAAATGAGAAGGCGCATCAGGCCAATCGCCATTCTTTTTTCAACTTGTCAATCAGTTCTTCCTGACGCCGCTCAAGAACTTTGGGCGTCCACTCCTTTTCATTCACCACCTGCGTGGTCAGGGCAAAGGTTGTGACGCCATTCTGCTGGAAGTATTCGCGCTTCTTACGGTCAAATTCGTAGTTACTCGCTTGAGTATTCTTACGACGGGACAACAGGACGAGATTGGCAATCTTATGCGTCCATTCCTCTCGTTGCTCTTTGTCCGGAAACCATTTAATCCACTCGGAGTCTTCTTTGGGATTCTGTGGAAGCACATGTTCAATAGTTACTGAATTACCATAAGATACTTCCTGTTCAGCTAACAGGCTGTCGAGTCGCAACAACAGCGGCCTGGGTACGTTTGGCAGGGAATAAATTCGACCATCCAACACTCGCAGAATTTCTTCCTTTTCTTTGGAAGAAAGCTGAAGGGGACTGTCGTCCCCCAAACGATCCTCGTTATTCTCTATCGTGCGAAGAACCTGCGCATACCGACTTATACGATAATGTACGTTCTTTCGCGTGATGAACATTCCATAGGCTAATCTTTCCAGATCTTGAGTAAACTGGATAAGCGCATTTGTATTGCTCTTATTGCACTTGAAAAATGCCATCGCCGGCGGAATCCAATCAGAGTTATTAAGTCTGTTCAAGTGCTTCAAGTAACAGTTGACCTCATCAGCACCACTTGGGCTTTCGTAAGCCGCCCTGGATACTATTTCATAGGTGTCGCTAAAAGGAATGAGCACATCGTCGATGAAGTTTTTATTCTCTTTACTTACGCGATTCAAGACTCCTTCCCGGAACTCCTCACTCAACTCTTTGCGACCCTTGGCTTTCATATAAATCATGCGTATATGGGCAAAAAGAGCTCTAAAATCATCGCGACCAAGTTCATTCTCCACGCTTTCCCATTCATCGTTATATTTTTTTCTTTCCTTCTTATTGTCCATTGCTCCAATTATATTTGCTTTCAGAATATCAGTCGGGGACAAATCCAGCCCTCTGTCATTCAGAACAGAGAAAATGCGATAGGCAGAGTTACTGTCAGATGCAGAGACGACAACGAGATAGCAACGTTGTATGATGAACCTCGCAAGCATGTCAAGTCGCTCACTACCATATTTCGATAGTTCCTGCCATAAATGCTTGGTATTCTCAAACATTCTCTGCTGGCTATAAGATAGGTCTGAAGGGGGATGTTCAATAAAATGGCGCAACTTGCTCTTCTCTTGTACATTTTTTTGAAAGAAAACTTTATCTCGGACACTGAGCCTGAATTGGCCTGTTGTGCCACCCTGTAAGTCGCTAATTTCACGAACGCGCTGATCAATTGAGTTAGGATAGTTCTCTTTGTCGAAGAGTTCACGCAATACACAGAACAATATGGTAAGCGTCGTCAGGCGTTGCTGTCCATCAACAACTTCTGAGTGTGGTTCGGTGCCCTTGATAATGACGATGCTACCAAAAAAATAAGGAGGCAGTTTATTCAGCAGTGTATTCACTGTCTCATTGTCATTATTCTTGATTGGACCCAAGAGGTCGTCAACCAATTCCTCATCCTTGACCGTTATATCCAAGAGGTCGTCAAGCAATTCGCTCGTCTGTTCAGTCGTCCAAACGTACGGACGCTGATAGTCGGGAATTTGAAAAAGATAGTCATTATTAAAAATATTCACCAATGACCGTTCTTTGGCTTCAAGTTTTGCTGGCATTGCGTTTCCTCCTACAAAATGTGGAGAAGTGTTGCGTTGTGGTGGGCGTTGCCCGTCGTTGAAGTGGTATGTGTTGGGCGTGAATGACTTGGAGGGGCAATTCAGAAATGTTCTCCGCGTCTATCACGCTCAGGCCGACACCTTCCTCCGGGCGTGGGTGATGTCCGTATCGGTTACGGGCCGTGCCTGCGATGGCAAGATGTCTGCAACGGCTACTGTGTTGCCGGCCAGCGTTAGAAATTCTACGACAAAGGCATCACCACCTAAATAAATATGCACAATCGTGCCTGCGTCGCCGGCTTTCAATCCTTCCTCGGCAATATCGGTTGTGAGTGCGATGCAGTCGAGTTCCTTAAACATTTCATATCCTGATCGGGTATGCGGTAAGCAAGTCGGAATCGGGAAAAAGCACTAAAACGACATCACCGCGTTTGTAGATTGGCTTGGGTTGCGTCATAGTCGTCATAAATACACATTTCGGGGCTTTCCCAGTCTTCGGCAAAGGTCGCTAGGCGTTGGCGCAAATCCGCCGCCTGTGCTCGGTCAATGCCGCGCGTTTGTAAGTCGGTAGAATCAGATGGAAGAAACGTTACGAGGACGAAGGTCCCTTCGCACATATCGCAAGGCATTTCTGAGAGTTCAATTTTGCCATCGCGATAC
The DNA here is from genome assembly GCA_958295785.1 of uncultured Latescibacterota bacterium. Lineage (GTDB taxonomy): Bacteria > Latescibacterota > UBA2968 > UBA2968 > UBA2968 > VXRD01. The sequence goes on along the minus strand of OY282377.1, from coordinate 5,220,661 downwards.
ATGCCTTCAACCGTCGTGAACATGGCTGTCCATCCTTTTAAACGTGCGTAACATCGGTTAATAATACGTCGTGACCGGGCCTGCGGATACGGGATCGACTTTTTCTGGATCGATGTCGAGTTCGTCGATGGCGGTGGCGACCTGCTCGCGTTTGATTTTGCCCTGTTTGGCGAGGGCGTAGAGCGCGGCGACTGCGATGCACTCGGCATCGACTTCAAAATGCCGGCGCAGGGCTTGGCGCGTGTCGCTGCGCCCGAACCCATCTGTGCCGAGCGCGATCAGGTCTTCGGGCACCCAGGGGCGGATCATTTCGGGTAGGGCTTTCATGTAATCGGATGCGGCGACAATGGGGCCATCGGCTTTTTCGAGCACTTTGGCGAGGTACGGTTTTTTGCGCCGCCTGGTGGGGTGGAGCATGTTCCACCGTTCGGCCTCGAGGGCGTCGCGCCGCAATTCCTTATAGGACGTGACGCTCCACACGTCGGCGGAAATATTGTATTCGGCGGCGAGGATTTCTTGGGCGCGCAGGGTTTCGCGGAGGATGGACGCGCTTCCAAAGAGTTGAACCTTGTGTTGGCCCTGTTGCATTTCGTGCGCCTTGAGCGGGTAAATGCCCTTGATGATGCCTTCCTCGACGCCTTCGGGCATCGGCGGGTGTTCGTAGTTTTCATTGCCCAGCGTCATGTAGTAATACACGTCTTGTTGCGCGTGGTACATGCGCCTGATCCCGTCTTGGATGATGACGGCGATTTCGTACGCGTAAGCGGGATCGTACGCGATGCAGTTGGGAACCGACGACGCGAGAATGTGGCTGTGCCCGTCTTCGTGCTGGAGGCCCTCGCCGTTGAGCGTGGTGCGCCCAGCCGTGCCGCCCAAGAGAAAGCCCTTGCAGCGGATGTCGCCGGCGAGCCACATGAGGTCGCCCACGCGCTGGAACCCAAACATGGAATAGTAAATGTAAAACGGAATGGTGTTCACGCCGTGCGTGGAGTATGCCGTGCCCGCGCAGATAAACGAGGACATGGCGCCGGCTTCGTTGATGCCTTCTTCGAGGATTTGACCGTCTTTTGCCTCGCGGTAATAGCTGATGTTGCCCGCGTCAACCGGCTCGTAGATCTGGCCTAAGTGCGAGTAGATGCCCAGTTGCCGAAACAGGGAATCCATGCCAAATGTGCGCGCTTCGTCCGGAATGATGGGCACGAGCAACTTGCCGATGTCTTTGTCGCGGGCGAGTTTGGCAAACAGCCTCGCAAAAGCCATCGTCGTTGAAGCCTGTCGGTCGCCCGTGCCTTTGAGGGCTTCGTCGAAGGTGTCGGGCGATGGCATTTGAATGGGGGTGGCCCGAACCCTGCGCCTGGGCAAATACCCGCCGAGTTCGCGCCGGCGTTGCTGCAAATACTGCATTTCAGGGCTGTCGTCTGGCGGGCGATAAAACGGAGCCTTGCCCACTTCGCTGTCCGAGATGGGGATGTCAAAACGCCGCTTAAATTCGCGCATCTCGTCTTCTTCGAGCTTTTTTTGCTGATGGGTCATGTTGCGCCCCTCGCCGGCTTCGCCCAAGCCATAGCCCTTGATGGTTTTGGCTAAAATAACAGTGGGCGCGCCCTTGTGTGCGACAGCGGCTTTGAACGCGGCGTACACTTTTTCAGGGTCATGACCTCCGCGCCGCAGTTTTTGGAGTTGTTCATCCGAAAGGTGTTCGACCATTTTGAGCAGGTCGGGATGGGTGCCGAAAAAGTCGCGGCGGATGTATTCGCCGGATTCGACCGTGTATTTCTGGTATTGACCATCTACCACTTCTTCCATGCGCTGTTGGAGCAGGCCCTGTGTGTCTCGTTCGAGAAGCGCGTCCCAATCGTCTCCCCAGATCACTTTGATGACATTCCAACCGTCGCCGCGAAAAACTTGCTCGAGTTCTTGAATGATTTTGCCATTGCCGCGCACCGGGCCGTCCAGGCGTTGCAAATTGCAATTGATCACAAAGATGAGGTTGTCGAGTTGTTCGCGGGTCGCCAAACTGATGGCGCCCAGGGTTTCGGGTTCGTCGGTTTCGCCGTCGCCCACAAAGACCCAGACTTTGGAATCGCGCGTGGATTTGAGTCCGCGGTCTTCGAGGTAGCGGTTGAAACGCGCTTGGTAAATGCCCACCAGAGGGCCCAAGCCCATCGAGACTGTGGGAAATTGCCAGAAGTCGGGCATCAGATAGGGATGCGGATAGGAAGACAGGCCGCCGGGATTGCGGAGTTCGCGCCGGAAATTTTCCAGGTGTTCGGTGGTTAGCCGGCCTTCGAGAAAGGCGCGGGCATACATGCCGGGCGAGGCGTGGCCCTGAAAAAAGACTTGATCGCCCGAGCACTCGCTATTGGGCGCTTTGAAGAAGTGATTTTGCCCGACTTCATACAGCGTGGCAGCCGATGCAAAGGTGGAGATGTGACCGCCAATGCCATCGGCTTCTTTGTTCGCGCGGGTCACCATGGCCATCGCGTTCCAGCGCACGAGGCTTTTGATGCGGCGCTCAATTTCGCGGTCGCCCGGATAGGGCAATTGCTTGTCGCACGGGATGGTGTTGATATAAGGCGTGTTCGCCGTGAAGGGAATGTCGACGCCCAGGCTTTCCCGCGCTTCTTCTTCCAAGCGGTCGAGCAAATAGCGCACGCGGTCGGGCCCTGCGTGTTGCCGCACATAAGCCAGTGATTCGATCCATTCTTCGGTTTCGATGGGATCGATATCGCAAACGGCATTGGGTACAACGGAATAGGCCATAGTAAAAACCCCTTTGAATATGCGTATCTGTTTGGGATTTAGAATTTACGGGGGACATTGATTTTTGTCAAATGTACGGCGAATTGGGAATTAGGAGGGACATTGACTTTTATCATCAGTACGGGGCATTTCACACCCCGAGTAAGTTTTGTAGGACTTACGCATGCTGAGTTAAAAAAGGGTGCAATTCCGTAAAATGAATCACTTTGAGGAGGTGTCAATGGACCGACCGACGCGTTTGGATTACTGTCAGTATCTGCTTAGCAGTCCCCTCAACGATACCCTGACCCCTTTCGCCGACCAGAGCGAAGGGTTCAGTCATGATATGATCAACCGCTATCTCGCCGGTGATCGTATCCCCCCCCGCTTGGTGTGGGAACACGTCAAAGACCACATCGCGTTGACGCCTGAAGGCTATGTGATCTTTGATGACACGGTTTTAGACAAGCGACACGCCCGCAAGATCGCGTGAGTGCGTCGTCAATATAGCGGCAACGCCCAAGGCGTCATCAATGGCATTGGGGTGGTCACATGTGTCTATGTCAATCCGCAAGAGGATCGGTTCTGGCTGATTGATTATCGGATTTATGACCCGCAAGGCGATGGCAAAACCAAATTGGATCATCTCAAGGACATGCTCTCTGGGTTGGTCTATCAGAAGCGCCTTCCTTTTACTGGGGTCTTGATGGACAGTTGGTATGCGACCAAAACGGTCATGCTACACATAGAGCAGATGCAAAAAACCTATTACTGTCCCCTCAAGACGAACCGGCGCGTGGACGAGTAGGCAGGCACAACCCCCTACCAGCGCGTAGATAGCTTAACTTGGACTCAAGCGCAACGCAAACAAGGCAAGCTAATTAAAATCAGAGGGTTTCCCAAAGACCACAAAGTGAAATTATTCCGGGTGGCGTCTTCTGATAGACGCACGGCGTATGTCGTGACCAACGACCATGCTCAAAACGATTCTTCAGGGGTACAACAGGTGTGTCACCAAAGATGGAAAATTGAGCAATTTCACCGCGAAGTCAAACAGGTGACCGGGCTTGAAAAGTGTCCATGCCGGTTGGCACGCATTGTACGAAATCATATTGGGTGTGCGATGTTCGTTTGGATAAGACTCGAGCAGGTGGCCTATCAAACAGGACAAACCATTTATCAAGTCAAATACCGAGGGCTGGCTGACTTCTTGAGACAACAACTCAAAGCACCTCATATTCCAATGGTGATTGCGTAAGTCCTATTTTGTTCTATTGTCTCGTATATCTGTTGCGCGAAATGGTACATCTTTTGAGATCATTTCTTCGGTGGTTTCCCACTTGGAAGCAGTCCGAAATCGGCGGGATACCTCGCATCGATGTACAGTTCATTCAATTGGTTCAACAGATCCGACCCCATTTCGAGTTTGATATACTTCTCAGCCTGATTGCGGAGCGTGTTCAGGTCATGGACTCTTGGCACGATTTGCACATGCTCTTCGAGGACGGCTTTGAACGATTTCTCAATCGCTTGCTGGCAGTGGAAAGCAACCATGTGCGTCAGGTCGTCACGGTTGATGATTTCCTCTGCAACTTCCAGATCGTCACGAGCCGAATCCAGCCACGCTTTTGTTCGTCTTCTCATACAACGTCTTTCCCGAACTTTCGATTTCGAAAAAAAAACAAGTGCCGTGCCGCCGCAAGAGTTCGTACTCTGCCTTGGTGTAGATGAGCAGATCAATGGGAACTCGCCTATTGATTTCGCGGAGTCTGTCCCGCACCATAAGCCGCCGCCGCATCCTTTCCCGATATGTTTGTGAGATAGCCTCAGAGTCGAGGATGACCAGCAGATCGATATCACTGTCCGCGTTCTCTGTCCCCGAAGCCTGGGATCCGAAAAGCACGATCCGATAGGGATCAAAAGTCAAAAGGCGCGAGACGATCTCGCATAAGTCGTTGGTTTGGGTCTTCATTTTTCATCCGTATATGTTATCGTTTCACCATCCCTTTCAGCTGCGAAGGAAAGGCGATTTTCGGCAGATATTACTCCTCCGGTTCTTTCTTCCCTCTGTGACAGGTCTGGCAGGAGACTTGGGTGAATTGTCCGTCTTTGAAGTCTTTGAGGATTTCGCCGTTGATCTTTTGCGTCATGGTGATCATGAGGCGGGCAATGTCTTTGTGGTGGTTCTCGTCGGATGCAAAGTCATACGTGGATAGGGGTTTGCCTTCTTCCCCGACGTGGCAAAAGTGACAGCGCACGCCAAGCGCGCGACTAAATTCTTTCATGCGCTGCATGAGTTGCGCCTTTTTGATGTCTTTGGGCAACACCTTCAAGTTGGTGTAGGTGTCGGGAATTTGGGCGAAAGACGCAGTGCCGATGACGATGAGGGTGCCGAGGGTGAGAACGAGCGCGATGAGAAGGGGGCGTTGCATGAGATTCTCCTTTTAATGCGAGATGATCGATGGCTGAACGCTTGGAGGGACCGGGGATTGGGGGTTGGGGCTGACAACGGACAACGACGAAAGGCGCGAAAGGGAGAACCGATGATGGACTGACCACTGACTACTGCCTCTCAAGCCATTGCAGTTGATCCGTGTGTGGAAACGGGACGATGAGGTTTTCGAGGGGGCCAATGCCTTCAAACGCCATGCACACGCGGTCGCCTTCGCGCAAACCGGTTTCGAGGTCGCGGTCGGAAAACACAATGGGCGTGCCCCAATAGAGAATTTGCAGGGTGTCGGGCTCGAGGGGCAAGCGGGAAAAGAGCGACCGCTCGAGGTGAAAAAGGCCGTCGGGCATGTTGAGGTGATTCTGTCCGGTGCGCCCTTCTTTGTGGGCAATGCACATCCCGTTGCGAATCACCTTGCAAGAGACGACCACGCTGCGGCTGTCGTAGGCCGAATCCGCGACCATCAACGGGCCGAGGCTCGCGCAACCATAAGACCAGTTTTTTGCCTGCGGCAAGTTGAGCGGGTTTTCGGCTTCGATGCCATTGTCCGTGTAATCGTTGCCGCCCGTGTATCCCAACCGGTCAATTTGACCTGCGGCGTTGAGGCCGTAAAGGGTGACGAGTTCGGTTTCGGGCACGAGGCGACGGGTGTTGTTTGGACGCGAGATGGGGCCGCCGGGACCGACCAGGGCCACGCTGTCGTTTTTGGCAAAAAGTTCGGGCATGCCGCCTTGGGCGCATTCCCGGTATTTTTGATCATAGACATTGACGGTCTCACCCGTGGCCTGTTTGGCTTCTATTTCGCGCAATTTCGCGCTGTCTTCATGGGTGACGCCGGCCAGCCAAATCCGCAATTTGTGCGGCGCATCCCTCGGCGCCGTGGCCGGGCTGATCAGGTGCGGTTGGTCGAAATCGCCCGCGCTGTCCAACAGGTCGTTGAGCGAGAGGCGCGGCGCATCGCGGGTGTTGATCGCCTGCACGGCGGATGCGATGCCATTTTCGTTTCCGCCGTGGCGGTAATAGAGGTCGTGAAGCGACGCCGGATGCGGGCCGCAGGCGGTCAGGTCTAAAACATCGCTACCTTCGACAAGCCCCAAGCGAGCACCTTTTCCGGGTTGTGCGAATTGCAATAGTTTCATAATTGCCTCATGGTGGGGAATGCAACTGGGCAGACGAGAATAGGCACAATGTACGCCTGTGTAAAGCAATCTGAAATCGCTTGCGCGACTCGGATGGGCGTTGTTTTGATGCCTCAGCGGGTCATTTTTGACATACACATAGGATAGGCAAAATATCTCAAATGTCAACGCGACTTAGATCAGCCCGCGCCGCGTTGCTATCGCCGTTGCCTCTGTGCGATTGCCCGCGCCGAGTTTGCCCAGAATGTCGCTTACATGAAATTTCACGGTGCGTTCAGAAATGTGAAGTTGATCGGCGATTTCTTTGTTCAACAGTCCCTTTGCGACCCAGTGCAACACTTCTTTTTGACGCGCTGTCAGCGCATCGGGGTTGTTCACATGGTCCAACAGCTTGGAAGCGACCAGGGGTTCGAGCAATGACCCGCCTGCATTCACCACGCGCACGGCGCGAAACACATCATCTCGGGGCGCGCCCTTGAGCAAATAGCCCTTTGCACCGGCCTGCATCGCCGACACGATGCGCTCGTCCGTATCGAATACCGTAAACACAATCACGCGCACCCCGGCTTTTTGTTCTCCCAATCGCCGAAGCGTCTCAATCCCATCCACCTCCGGCATTTCCAAATCGAGCAACAGCACATCGGGCTGGTATGTCGCAATTTGCTGCAATGCCTCTGCGCCATTTCTCGCCTCTGCCACCACTTCAAAATCGGATTGCGTGTTTAGCATGGCAATCAGGCCATCGCGCACAACCGGGTGATCATCGGCAACCACAATGCGAATGGGTTTGGGCATTTCTCTCGCGCTCCAAGGGAATGTGAAAAATCAATCGAGACGTGGAATGTAGGGGCGGTGCCCCCGTGCCCGCCCGAAAATGCAAGACGCAAGGGAGGAAGAACATCTCCCCTGCCCGTTGCGGGTTTAAAATAGCTTTTTACTGATCACTGGCCGCTTTCTTGCGTTCTAAAGGAATGTGAATGTCCAAACGCGTACCGCGCTCGGGCGCGCTTTCGATAGTCAATGAACCGCCGAGCAAGCGCGCCCGTTCATTCAGCCCAATGAGGCCATATCGTCCCGCAGGCGCGCTTTCGGGATCGAACCCGCGTCCGTCATCTTCAACCCTAAGTCGGACGTATTTGGGCGTTGAAACCAGTTCAATGAGCACTTGTTTTGCGTTTGCATGCTGCGCGACATTGTGCAATGCCTCGTGTGCCATGCGGTACAAACTCGCTTCCATCCGCACGGACAAGGGATGTTCGCCAACACTTTTGACGCGCAGCGTTGCCCCGCGTCCTATTTTTTCCCAGAGAGCTTTCAACGCCTCGACCAAGGTGCGATTTTCGAGCGGGGCCGCGCGCAAATCCAGCACAGCGCGACGCGCATCTTCCAAATTGTCACGCGCCAACACCATGGCATCGCGCACGGTTGCAGACAATTTTTGGCGATTTGCCTCGCCCTCTATCAGCGCGTCCAAGGTCTCCAAGCGCATGAGAATCGCCGCCAAATTTTGTCCGAGCGTATCGTGGATTTCCCGCGCGAGGCGAAACCGCTCGTCTGCCGCGCCGATAGCAACACTCTTTTCGTACAAACGCGCACGTTCAATGGCAATGCTCATCAAATCGCCTACGGTATTGAGCAAGCGCAAATCTTCATCCGACAGTTCGCGCCACGCCGCGCTGCCCACATTCAGCACGCCCACCTTTTTGTCCTGTGCGTACAGCGGGATGCTCGCGTGATACTGCAATCCGTCCGTGCCCTCGACGATTCCCTTCAGCCGGCTACACGCCACCACATTCACATTTGCAGCGCCCTTCAAATCGCCCTTTTGATACGTGTCCAAACAATAGCACCAGCCGCCCATTTTGGTCGGATTGTCGCGCAAGACAGGGGGCAAATTCTGCGCTGCCGCCAGATAGGGTTCGCCCGTCTCCTCGCGCATCAGCCAGATCCAACTCGTGTTCAAATGGAGCAGTGCCGCGACTTTTTCAAGGGCCGTTTCCAACGCCTGATCGAGATCGACAGACTGGTTGAGCGCGCGGGCTATCGCGTTGAGGATCGAGAGTTCGCGGTTGCGCTGTTTGAGTTGATCGGTTTGAGATCGCATGGACCTATCCGCTACGAATGCTTCCGAATCGGATCATCTTCTCCCGCAACCCGATGCCGGTACAACTCCTTGACCTCGTCCGGAAATTTTTCAAACACATTCCGCGGCACGAGGGATCGATTCCGCCCGCCGAACTCGAGACTGATCCACCACGGCGAATACCGCGTCAACACCGTCACCCGAGGCGCATCGCTGGGGTTGCTCGCTGTCGAATGCCATATTCGGCTGTCCAGCATCAACGCGCTTCCGGCCTGTCCCTGCAATTGGATCTCGCCGGGAATGGGCGCGCTGGGATCGATGCCGTCGTGCATGGCCGGCGAGTTGCGCGGATCGAGATGGCTGCGCGGATTGCGGACGTCCAAATGGCTGCACGGCACAACCCATGTGCCCCCGTTTTCAGCCGAAAACCGCGACAGCATCCACAACGCGGTGAGGCCCATGATCACATTGGGAAATGGCATGCGAATCGCGCCCGCACAATCCCGATCCAGAATATCGTGCGGCCAATCCGAGTGAAAGCCGCGGCGGTGAATATTTTTCTCCCCCGGCGGTCGCGTCTTAAATTCGGTTTGTGCAATACGCACATGCGGATCCAACATCGCCTTTGCCACGCCCACCACGCGCGCATCGCCAAAATACGGCGCGAGATCGGGCACATACGCCACCGCATTGGTGCTCGGCTCTCCGTTTGCCTCGGCCTGAAACGCGAGCGACCCACCCCGCGCCTCGTAATCTCGCAGGGCCTTCTCGTGCCCTTGCATCACATGGGCGCGGAGATACTCGATCCGATCTTCGGGAATCACACCCTCAACGAGACACCACCCCTCGGCTTTGAGTTGCGCGACATGGGTTTCAATTGCTTTGGCTACCAACGTGTTCTCCTCACTTTTATTTTTCGCCAGCGATTTCCAATCATCAAAATAGCCCGTGAACCCCCGACCCTTTAGGGTTAGGGGACAAATTGAGACAGTTTCTTAAAATCACTTCCCGTCGGCGCCTGAAATACGCGGAGATCGAACTCGGGCACCACCGCGAGAAGGTGATCGAAAATATCCGCCTGAATCGCCTCGTACTGCTCCAACGCCGTGTCGCTGCAAAAAACGCAAATTTCAATCGGCAAGCCGTTTTCCCCAGGCGCCAGTTGCCGCACCAAAAACGTCATGTCCCGATTGATTTTCGGATGATGTTTCAAATACGCAACCACATAAGCCCGAAACGTGCCGCTATTGGTCATTCGCCGACCATTCCCCAGCCTCGATTCATCCATCGCTTGTTCATCGTTGAACCGCGCCAGTTCTTCCCTTTTTTGTTCGATATACGCCGCAATGTATTTAATTTTTGAAAACCGCGCGAGCATCTCCTCGTCGCAAAACGCAATCGTTTGAACATCTATCAAAATTGATCGCTTAATCCGCCGCCCGCCCGATTCTCGCATGCCCCGCCAGTTTTTGAACGAATCGCCGACCAGTGAATACGCTGGAAGCGCGGTGATCGTCTTGTCCCAATTTTGCACCTTCACCGTGGTCAATGCCACCTCGATCACCTCCCCATCCGCGTCGTACTTCGGCATCTCGATCCAATCGCCCACCGCCACCATTTTATTTGCACTCAGTTGTACGCCCGCCACAAATCCCAAAAGCGCGTCCTTAAACACCAACAAAAGCACGGCTGTCAACGCGCCCAACGCGCTGAAGAAATACATGGGGTTGCGATCCAAAAAAATCGAGAGGATTAAAACGCCGCCGACAAAAATATTCAGGATTTTCAAGACCTGTACAAAACCATTGCCAGGGATTTCGAGCGAGATCTCAAATGTCTGATAAACGGACAGCGCGGCGTCGAGCAATGCCCCAACGACCCGAATGCCGGTGATCGCGACAAAAATCAGCAAAATATTGCGCACAATCGCCGCGCAATAATCCCGGTTTTCCGCTGTCATTTCCGCGAGTGGCAGATCGATCAAACTGTAAATGACGAATGCGGGTACTAGGGGCATTAACCGATTGAGAATCCGAATCGCGCCAACCGCGATTTCCAAGGGCGCTTGCGTTTTTGCTATTGCGTATTGCAACGCCCGCAAGGCAACGCGCTTCACCGCAAAATGGCTTACCGCACTCAGCGCCAAAATGCACAGCCCAACCAACGCAGGGGCGATCCAATATTTAGCCACCCCTAGTTCGATGCCCAAACCGATTAACCAGTTGTAGATGCGTTCCAGCATCGCGTATGTCTCGTTGATTACAAAAGCCCGTTGTGGCGCAGCAACGCCTCTGTGCTCGGTTCGCGCCCGCGAAATGCTCGATACACATCCATGGGGGGTTTGCCGCCGCCCAATGCGAGAATCGTATCTCGAAACCGGCGCCCGGTCGCTTTTACGGCGGCTTCGTCGTCCAGCCCGGCCTCTTCAAACGCGCCGAACGCATCCGCGCTCAACACCTCGGACCACTTGTAGCTGTAATATCCGGCCGCATATCCGCCGGCAAAAATATGGGAAAACGAGCACAAGAAGCGACTTTCGGGCAGCGGGGGCAGCACGGCCATTTCTCCGATGACGCGGCGTTCCACATCAAACGCCGTTTCTTCGCCGTCGGGGTCGTAAGCCGAATGCAGCAACATGTCGGTCTTGCCAAAGGACAACTGTCGCATCATCGAAGATCCGGCTTGAAACGTGCGCGCGGCCGCGATTTTTTCAAACAAGTCATCCGGCAAGGGATCCCCGGTTTCCACATGCGCGGTCATCCCGATCAGCGTGGGTTTGTGATAACACCAGTTTTCCATAAACTGGCTGGCGATCTCCACGGCGTCCCATTCCACGCCGCTCAACCCGGCCACGTCGGCATAATCGACGGTGGTCAACATGCCCTGCAACCCGTGTCCAAACTCGTGGAACAGGGTCTCCACCTCTGAAAAACTCATCAGCGACGGCGTCTCGCCCACAGGCGGCGTCCCATTGCACACCAGATGCACCACGGGCAAGCGCAACGCGCCATTGAGCCATTGCCGACCCAAACAATCGTCCATCCACGCGCCCCCGCGCTTTTCCGCCGGGCGCGAATAGGGATCCAAATAAAACGACGCAACGCGCTCGCCATCGCGCAACACAGTGAAAAACTGCACGTCTTCGTGCCACTTGTGCGCGGCTGCGCCCTCTGCGCGCACAATCTCAATGTCGAACAGCCGCTCGGAGAGCGCGAACATGCCGTCGAGCACTTTGGGCAACGGAAAATAGGGGCGCAACTGATCGTCGGTATAGTCGAATTTTTGCTCGCGCAACCGCTCTGACCAAAACGACACATCCCAGTGCATCACCGGCTCTTTTTGCCCATTCGCCTTTGCCAATGCCTGCAACGCCTCAAAATCGCGCACGCTATGCACCTGCGCCGCGCCTTGCAACTCGCCGATCATGCGCGATACCGCAGCGACATCCGGGGCCATTTTGGCGTCTAAGCTCCAGTCCGCATACGTTTCAAATCCCAAGAGCGCGGCCTGTTCGAGTCGCAATTTTAAGGTGCGGGCGATCAACGCGCTGTTGTCCAACTCGCCCGAAGACGCGCGTTGGGTATACGCTTTGTACACCTGCTCGCGGTGGTCGCGCCCCCGATGGTGTTGCATAAACGGATAAAAACTCGGAAAATCCAGCGTGATGCGCCACGGGCCGTCTTCCGCTGTCGCGCGGCTGCCCTCATTGGCCTGCCGGTGGGATTGCGCGGCCACTTGTCGCAAACTGTTCGGCCAGCCCTCTGCGTCTTTTTTGTCGTCGATGATCAACTCGTAAGCCTTGGTCGCATCCAGCACATGGTTGGAAAAATCCGTTCTGATCTGCGACAGGATTTTGGCGATCTCGTTGAAGCGTTCTTTTGCCTCGCCCGTCAAGCCCACACCCGCGTGTTCGGCTGTGCGAATTTTCAGCGCGACACATCGCTTTTGTGCCTCGTCGAGCCTTGCCCATTCCCCGCCCTCTCGAATCGCCACCAAGCCTTCGTAAATGGGACGGCTTTGCTTCACGCGCAAGCCATAAGCCACCACATCTTGCAAAACCTCCTCGTGTGCGCGGCGCAATTCATCCGAATTTTTCACACCCATCAAATGCCCGACCGGCCCCCACGCATAAGAAAAGGGCAGGCCGATCTCCTCGAGCGGCACGAGCAAGCCATCCCAGGTGGGCGTCAAATTTTCCTCCAAGGCCGCGATTCGTTTTTCCGCATCTGCCAACACCTGCTTCACCCCCGGCACGACGTGCTCGGGCAGGATTTCATCGTACCGCGGCAAGTTGTCTGTCACCAGCAGGGGATTGTTTTTTGGATTACGCATTGGATATCTCCTAAAAAAATATACCTCATCACAACCTCTCCACCTCATCCACGACCTCTCGCACCGAGTTCAAAACTTTGTATGCGGACGAAAAATCGCCGCGTTGTGACAACGCATTTGGCACAGCCAGCACGCGCAGGCCGGCCTTTGCCGCGGCGACGCATCCGCGTTCTGAATCCTCTACGACAACGCAGATCTCGGGGGTTAATCCGTGCAATCGCATCGCCGTCAAATACGCATCGGGATGGGGCTTTGCCTCTGCGTAATCTTCCCGCGCGACCACAAACTCGAAAAAGTGCAACAACCTCGTCTGCGCGTGGATAATGTCAAAGTGTTGCCTGAGCGACCCGGTCACAATGCCCATTCGCACGCGCCCATGTAGCGCGTTCAGCGTTTCCACCACGCCATCCAAAACCCGCGCACCTTCCGCCAACAACGCGCTGTATCGCGCATTGCGTTTTGCGCGCAATCGCTCGATCAATTCGGCATTTTGATCGGGCAAAAAGTCGAATACACTTTCCCCCTTTTTGAGCGACTGTTCGGCAAAATCCTCTCGCGTCAACGCAACGCCCTGCGTCGCCAATATTTCCCGTCCCGCCTGAAAGTACAGGCCCTCCGTATCCACGAGCACCCCATCATTATCCCACAAAATGGCGCGAATCACACTTTCTCCTCTTCGTTCAAAAAATCTTCAAGTGAAACCGCTGTATCGACAAAATCATGGGCGACCTTCTTCTTTTGCTTTTCGCAAAAACTCATCTGTCAAAGGCGGCGCGTCGGAAACGCGATTTCTCAATGCCTCGATTCTGGCGAGCATTTTTTCCACGCGCTGGCGGTGCGCGACAGCGCGTGCCTTCCGTTTTTTGTAGAGTTTGGGCGGGATATTTTTTATTGTGACATTGACAGCCATAGCGACCTCCCTAACAGGGTGGACGGGACGCTCCTCAAAATCTACGCGATCTATGAACGCACGTCAACACATCCGCGCAGTTTTCGCGCAAACAACCGAGGGCTTGGTCGCGCAAAACGACCGCGCCCGCATTTTGCTCTCGCCCGTGCAGAGTTTTGACGGCGACCACCTCTCGGAATCTACCGAATGCAATTGCCTCATCCGCCCGCGCAATGGGGAAAACATCTCGGTCTTTATCAATGATCAACCCGCCGAAGCGATGGGGTTTCTCCGCGACGGGCACGCGCTTTGGGGGCGGCTCGCAACCGGCGACCACCCGGGGCACATTCGCTTTTGCATTCGCGCAGGCGATGCGGACCTCCTCTATGCAGAACTCGAAGTGCGCCCGTCGCGCCTCGATTACGAAACCGATTATCACATCATGCGCGATGAACTCCAGCGCGTCAGCCGGCAACTCCTTTACCTATTGCCCAATCACGCGCGGATCGCGACCCACCTGACAGACGCCCAAGGCGGCGCGTTGGACTTTCACCAAGTGCTCGATCAACTTCTCAACCAACTCGTCCGCACCTTGCACGCGATAGTCAAACGCCCGGATCGCCACCTCAAAACCGCGCAACGCATCCGCGCGGTTGACCGCGCACACGGACGCGATCCCCATGCCATCGCCCATTTAATCCGCTCGCCACAATTTTGGACATCCGACACGCATCGCCATCCATCCCTGACAGAGGGGATTGGCTATACGCATGTGCGCGAAACCCATCGGCAACCCGACATCGACACCCCGCGCAATCGCCATCTCGTTGCCCACCTCGAGCGCGTGTCTCGGCGCGCCCAAACCATCGCGCATACGGCCCTTGGGCATCGCCTGAAAACGAATGTCAATCACTTTCTGCGCTTGCTCCCGCTATCCCCCGCGCGGCGCGGCGATCCCGTGCCCGTTCATCTCGATGCGCGTTACCAAACGGCTTTCGCCCTGATCCGCGCCCTCAACCGCGCCCTCGCCCCGTGTGTGGGTGGCCCTTTTGACCTGTCCTATCGGGATACGCATGTGCTCTACGAATACTGGATCTATTTTACCCTCGTCCAAACCCTGTGCGACCTCGGATTTGTCCCGACCCATGACAGCAATCTCTTTCACCTCACCGAGCGCGGGCTGAGCGTTTCCCCAACGCAGGGCGAACCCTCTGCGATCCATCTCCAGCGCGATGCGCGTCGCATCCGCTGCCTGTACAACCCGACCTATACCACCGCGTCCGGACGCGCCCTCACGCACGATCTGAGGCCCGATATCGTCATTGAAGTTCACACGCCCGGCAACCAACGCGCCATTCACGCTTTTGACGCCAAATATCGCCGCGAAGATCACAATGGCGTGTGGATTCCCATGCGCGAAGACATCGACAAAATGCACGCTTATCGAGACGCCATCGGTCAGGTGACCGCCACGGCTTTTCAGCGCATCCTCAAAAGTGCCATCGTCCTGTTTCCCGCGCCGGCCGATCCCGCGTATCGCACGCACGCTTTTTGCACCAGCCTGACCCACGGCATCGGCGGTCTCCCGCTCCTGCCCGGCGATGCAAAAACCGCATCCGCTTTGCGGGAATACATCGCGGAACAGGTTTTGATGTGATGCGGGATCCGCGAAGGACACGAAGGGCGAGTGCAGAGGGGCATGGCCCCGTGCGCGCCTGTCAAACTTTAATGCCAAATTGATTTTTATTTCTCCGTATTCTGCCTCCCATTAGGGATGAATGAGGAATTGGGAACAGACGTTCCGTAGAGATCATGCGTTGCTCGTCTCAAGCATTTGGTTCTGCCTCCTTGTGGGTTGCCTTCGATGCGTTGGCTACGCCTGTGCCTACGGCGTGCGGCGACCGACTTTTTTTCAACAGCAAAAAAAAGTCGGCGAGCGGGGTACAACTGCCCCAGCAGTTCAAAAATGCCGCTCTCATGCGCCGAGAGGCTGGCACAGCGCAAATCGCTTTGCGGGTCGCACGACATGCGCTGGCCTGCGAAGAGAGTTGCAAGAGGGAGGTGGGTTGCGAGACGGCCTTGCGCGCTGTGCGCGATGGCATTTTTGCAATGGATTTTCTGAATGACTGCGGAACGTCAAGGGGATCGCTTGCGGGCAACATAGCGCATCACATGAGGACAACAGCTATTCAATTTGGTATAAGACAGGGACAGGCACTTTTATTTTTACTGTCCCCCATCCATTTGTGCATTTTCTTTTCCTGCGCTATATTGCCTCAACCCAACCACAAAAAAGGATACGTGCGTCATGCGCTTTTTCAACACCACCGGGCCGGTGGTGGCAGCCGACCACTACTGCATCCCGCCCTTGGAACGATTGAATCTCGCCGACGTGCGCCGCCTCATCCGCGACAAACGCTACTTCGTGATGCACGCGCCTCGGCAGACGGGCAAGACCTCTGCGCTGTTGGCACTGCGCGATCTGCTCAACGCCGAGGGCACCTACCGCTGTGTGTACGTCAATGTGGAAGCCGCCCAAGCCATGCGCGAAGATGTCGAACGGGCGACACAGGTCATCTTGGGGCAACTGGCCTCTTGGTCGCGTTCCTTGGGCGACGGGTTTCTCGACGGGGTTTGGTTCGACATTTTGACCGAGTATGGACCGGGGGCTTTCGGCGAGGCGTTGACGCGCTGGGCCGAGGCGACTGCGAAACCCTTGGTGCTGCTGATCGACGAAATAGACGCGCTGCTCGGCGATGTGCTCCTATCGGTGCTGCGTCAACTCAGAGCGGGCTATGTCCGTCGTCCGGGAAGTTTTCCGCAAAGCGTGGTGCTGTGTGGGGTGCGCGATGTGCGCGATTACCGGATCCGGTCGCGTGCCGAAAACGCCGTTATCGCCGGTGGCAGTGCGTTCAACATCAAAGCGAGATCGCTGCGTTTGGGCGACTTCTCGCGGGATGAGGTGCTCGCCCTGCTCGGTCAGCACACCGAGGAAACGGGACAAGCGTTTACCGCAGACGCGCAGGAGACAATCTGGACGCAGACGCAAGGGCAACCGTGGCTGGTCAACGCGCTGGCAGACGAAACCTGCTTTGATGGCGAAGGCGCGAAAGATCGCCAGCGTCTGATCACCGCCGAGGCCATTCTCGAAGCCCGCGAGCAACTCATCTTGCGCCGAGAGACGCACTTGGATCAGTTGGTTGACAAGTTGCAGGAAGACCGCGTGCGGCGCATCGTCGAGCCCTTGCTCAGCGGCGGCGAAGACCGAGACTTCTCTGCCGAGGACCTCGAGTATATCCGCGATCTGGGGTTGGTCGCCAAGGACGAGCCCCTCCGCATTGCCAACCCGATCTACGCCGAGGTCGTCCCCCGCGAACTGACCTACGCCGCACAGGCCGGCCTTGTGGAGGACGCGGCCTGGTACGTCACTGCCGATGGTGGCTTGGATGTGGTCGAGTTGCTGACCGCGTTTCAGACCTTCTTCCGCGAGCACTCAGAGCATTGGGTCGAGCGATTCCAGTACAAGGGAGCCGGCCCGCAACTGTTGCTTCAAGCGTTTTTGCAACGGATCGTGAACAGCGGCGGGCGCATCGAGCGGGAGTATGGCTTGGGTCGGAGACGCACCGATCTGCTCATCATCTGGCCGCAGGGCGAGCGGACGCGCAAGTTTGTCATTGAGTGCAAAATTCTCCGCAAGAGCTTGGAACAGACCCTCGCCGAGGGGTTGGAACAGACCGCCGAGTACATGGATCGCTGCGATGCAGAGGCGGGTCATCTGGTGGTTTTTGACCGGCGCGAGGACCGGCGTTGGAAGGATAAGATATTTCGGAATCGCCGGGCGTTGGACAGCGGGGTCGAGATCGACATTTGGGGCATGTGATGGCATCCGTGTTTAATTTGCGCCCTTCCTCTACCACCTCCAACGCCGCCCCCGAGTCGATAGTGCAACGTCCAACCCGCCCTCAGTCCACAACCCCCAACTCTATCCCATGACCGATTCCCAACTCCTTCAAGAATTTGAAGCCCTCGCCTATCGCTTGAACATTCCCGTATCCCGCGAAGACCTCATGGGCGGCACGGGTGGCTTGTGCGTGGTGCGCGGCGAACAGCGCATCATTCTCGATTACCGCCTCGATGTGCCCACGCAGGTCGAACTCCTCGCCCGCGCTTTTTCCCAACTGCCCCTTGACGATGTCTTCCTCAAGCCCTCCCTCCGAGAACGCATTGACCTCTACGGCGAAGCACAGGTTTAGCGATTTATCCAACATAAGATGAAATCAGATATTCCGCCCGTCCCTGGGGCGAGACCGCGGTGGTGCGATTGGCCGGAATCAAAAAGGTATCGCCCGTTTGTGCGGCGAAGGTGTCGTTTAATCTGGCCTCGCCATGGATGAGGGTGAGTGCCGCAAAGGTGGGATAGGTGTGGTGGGCAGTGCTCGCAGGGGCAAAGCGTTGGAGGCGGAAGTGTTCGGACTCGACGAGGGTGGCGCGGTCAGCGGTCGCGCCGGGCAGGCGGCGCCAGTGTTGGGGTTCTGGCGCGGTCGCGTCAAAGGCGATGACGGCGAGCGCGTGGTCGATGTGCAGGTCGCGCGGCTTGCCATCGCTGCCGGGGCGGTTGTAGTCCCATATCCGAAAGGTGAGGTCGCTGGCTTGTTGCACTTCGTAGATCATGACGTTCTGGCACAGGGCGTGTACTGTGCCGGGCGGAACAAAGACGACATCGCCTTCCCGCACATCGAAAAATCGCACGGTGTCTTGCACGCGGTTTGCGCGGATGGACAGTTCAAAACCGCGCTTGTCAATGCCATCTTGAAGCCCATACGCCACGCGACCACGCTGTGACTTGAGCACGTACCACGCCTCCATTTTGCCATACGCGCCCAAATTTTCTGCGCGGGCATAAGCGTCATCGGGATGTACTTGAATGGAGAGATCGTCTCGGGCGTCGATCAGTTTGACGAGCATGGGAAACGCGGCGCCGCAACGCGCGACAACGCTTTGTCCGAGGAGTTCTGCGCCGTAAGTTGCGACGAGGGCCGCGAGGGTCTGCCCCGCGAGGGGGCCGTCTGCCACGACGCTCGCCCTGTTTTCAAAGGCCGAAACCTCCCATGATTCGCCAATGGGCACATCTAAAGGCAGTGCTTTGTTGTAGTGGGTACCGAGATTGCGCCCGCCCCAAACGGTTTCGCAAAGGTGGGGTTTGAGCGGAAGAAGATCGGGAAGCATAAGCGGTTCCTGCGTGGCGGATCAAAGGGCGGATACGGGAATGGACAGGGCAGAATCCGCACGGGGCAGCGATTGTGCGACCAAGCAGATCACACCGCCTGGGCCGATGGGCAGGTTCAATTTTTTTAAGGCGCGAAAATGGCGAACATGACTCTTGTCGGGCGAGGCGGTCAGTGACTGGTGACCCGCCCCCATCAATCGTAGGGACAGGCCCCTGTGCCTGTCCTCGTACCCGGCGGCGAGGGCTGAAAACTGATTGCATTGCACCTCTTATATCTTTGGGCGAGCAAGGGGGCATCGCCCCTACATTTTTATCCTCGCCTCTTGTATCTTTGGGCGAGCACGGGGGCATCGCCCCTACGTTTTTGTGGGGTTGGTTTTCGCCTTTCATCCGCGCAATCCGCGCAATCCGCGCAATCCGTTTAATCCGCGATCCATCTTGCCTATTCGCCTCAATACACATACCGCAAGCCGATTTGCACTTCGCGTGGGTTGCCGAGGCCCGATTGCACGGTGCCGTCAAAATTGAACAGCAGGCCCGCGCTGGAGGGATCGCGGAAATTGTCCGTGTTGAGCAGGTTGAACACCTCGACTATCGCCTCCAACCGGCCCTTGCCCAATCGAATGGGGCGCGACAGACGCGCGTCCCACGAGAAAAACGCATTGTCTTTTCGCAGGGTATTGCGCGGCACAATGCTGCCATCGGCGCATATCCGGTCGGAGGACGCGCCCCACGGATTGACCGAGGCATTGCCCGATCCGCGGTTGTTGTTGCAGGATTCGGAAACCGGCTGCGCCGAATAATAGCTCAAGCGGTTGTTGAGAAAGACCTCGCCGGGCAATTTTGCCAAGGCCCACACATTGAAGCGGTGGCGTTGATCGCGGTCCGAATAGCCCCACTCGCGGTCCAACCGCGTTGGATCGACATAGCGAAAGGTGAAGGGATCGCGCTCGTTGTCGTCGTTGGACCGATCCCAAGACAGCGTATAGTTGATCTGGAATTGCAAATCGTCTCGCACCTGATGCCGCAGCCCCAAGCTGAGGCCGTGGTAGCGCGACTTGGCCGTGCTTTCGACCACAGTCAAATTGTTGATGCCATTGCTGCCATCCGCGCCCAAGCCCGTGGTCCACGGCGAACCGAAGACCGCGTCATTGCGGTTGACAAAGCGCGTCAAGTGGTCGGTGCGGGCGTAAGTGTAGCCGAAAGAGCCGACCAACCCCCGCGCGTGCAACTCGCGTTCAATGCCCGCATGCGCGCTGAGGGTGCGCGGGTTTTTGAAATTCTGGTCGACGACCGTGATGTCCGGGAGAAAGGGATCGCCCTCGGGCGCGGGCAACAACGCGCCGTAGGCCGGCGGCGGGCCCAAAACGGGCGTTAGCGCGCTGGATCGAAAAATGGTCTGGCCGCGCGATCCATTGGTCGCGCGCGTGCCGGCCAAGTTCAAGCCCGGGATGCGCGCGTAGTAAATGCCAACACTGCCGCGCAACAGGGTCTTGTTGTCGCCCTGCACATCGTAGGCCATGCCAATGCGGGGCTGGAACATATTCCAGTCCGAGGGAATTTTGCCATTGGAGGGGAAAGTGTATGTCCCCGTCTCGTTGCTCACTTTTTTGCCGATGAAATCCGCGAAAAAGACCTCGTCTGGATGCGTGAGTACATCCGGTTGAATTTGCGCCTCCCAGCGCAGGCCGTAATTGAGCGTCAACCTATCCGAGACTTGCCAACTGTCTTGCACAAACGCGGTCAATTCGTGCTGTGGGATGCTCTGCGTGCCCGCTTCTTCCACCGTGAGGCCACCGACGCCGGCCTGTTGCAAATAGATCAAGACGGGCCCTGTGATCTCGATCCCGTCCGGACAGGCCCCCGTGGCGCTCGTGCTGCCGTCGGCGCACTCGACATAGTTGTTGCCGCGATCGACGAAGTTGAGAAAGCCATCAACTGAGTTGAAGATGTATCGGCCATTGGCGAAACCGATGAAGGTCTGCGTGGATTCGGTTCGGTTCCACTCGATGCCGGCTTTGATCAAGTGATCGCCCACGCCCCAAGAGATGTTGTTGAGGAGTTGGATGCGGGAATCGTAATAATCCACCGGAATAAAAAAGGGCAGGCCAAAGCGGTAGGCACCCACAAAATCCATCGCCGTATCGGGAAATGGGCGCGCGGTATTGGGGTTGATCGGCCCGTCATAAGGGCGCGGGCGATCCTCGCGGGCGATTTGGAATCGGAACTCGTTGATCGCCCCGGCAGACAGCAGGGATATCAAACTGCCATTGAACGCATGTGACCAGTCCCGCTCCACCGCATTCGCGCTACGCGCCCACGAATCCACGTCAAATGTGCCGTTTTTCTGTTCCGACCATGTGTAATTGTATTTGAAAGTGGCAGAGTGATCTTCCGACAAGTAGTAGTCGATCTTGGCGAGAAAAGCGCGGGCGTCATTGGTGCGGTCGATGGGGCCATAGTCGCCGGCCAGCGCGCCGTTGAACGCCGTGTCCATAAACTCGCGCACGCGGACGTCTATGCGGTTGCTGTGGTCCTGCTTGGTGTCTCTAAAAATTTGCTGGTCGTAAGCCGCAAAGAAAAACGCCTTGTTTTTGACCAGCGGCCCGCCCAAGGTGAAGCCGAACTGCCCCTGCCCAAAATCGGGCGTGCGCGTCATGCCCCCGTGCTTGGCCGTTGCGGACAAGGCGCTGTGTTTGCCAAAAAAGTGTATGGAGCCGTGATATTGGTTGGTGCCCGATTTGGTGATGACATTGACAAAGCCACCGCTGGATCGGCCAAACTCGGCGTTGGCCCCTTGGGGAATCACCACGACTTCCTCGACCGCGTCCATATTAAACGTGAAGGCCGGGCGCTGCCCCCCGCGCTGCTCGCCGAAGAAGGGATTGTTGAAATCCGCGCCATCGACCGAGATGTTGTTGTGAATGCCGCGCTGCCCGGCAATGGTCAATTCATCTCCATCAGGCCCTTGCACGATGCCCACGCCCGGGGTCAACAAAGTGAGGTTGAGGACGTTGCGCCCGTCGTTGGGCAAGGCCGCCACCGCTTCTTCGGGCAGGCGCGTGGCCGGTTCGCTCTGTGTAATATCTACCGTCGGCCTGACCGCCTCAACGAGGGTCTCTGCCATGATCATCGTTTTGATGTTCTCTGTCTGTTGTAGCGGCATTTTGATGTTCAGTTCCACGGTCTCGCCAACCCGAACCTGTATTCCGGTCTGACGCACGTCGGCTTGTCCCTCTGCCCGCACTGCGATGTCGTAAAAGCCCAAGGGCAACAAGGTCGCTACGAATACCCCCATGTCGGACGACACGAGGGTGCGCCGATAGTTGGTGCGGGTCTCTGTCAGCGCGATGGTGGCATTGCCAATGGGACTGCCGAACTGGTCCCACACTGCGCCGCGGATGACCCCAGTGGTCGCCTGCGACTGCGCCCCTGCGGTGCTGGTCAGCGCGATGCACAAAAAGAGAACGGACAAAATGCGAAGAGCGTTGGTTGGCATGGGATACTCCGGGATGAACGCGGATGAAAGGCGAGATGGAAGTTTAGCCAGAAAAAACACGAGCGAGGTACAAAGAGCGACAGCCCGTTCAAAGGCACAAAAGGCGAGCAGTGTGTAGGGGCGATGCCCCGTGCTCGCCCAAAGATACAAGATGCGAAAAGCAATCAGCAATTAGCTTTTGGCTTTCAGCGGTCGGCGATTTAGTACAGGCATTGTCTTGGGGCAGATGAGCAGGGTAGGTTTGGATCAAGTGTTTGGATAGGGTATCAAATACAGTGGTTGGTGACCGGTGGTCGGGACCTGTCCCCATCCCAAAGGCGATGATCCACGAAGAAGGGGGATCAGATGTGACCTCTATATTGCCCTCGGGCAGACAGCGGTCAGCGGACACGCCGCGCAGTTCGGCCCGCTGGGAAAGCACCAACGGTTCCCGATATCCCACGCTGGCCAGTCAAGTGCGCCTGGATACTCGGGGTGCAACTCCCGCGCCGCATTTATGACCGCCGAATCTGTTTCCGTTTCCGTTAGCCCCGCACGCTTAAAAACGCGCTTTAGATGCACACCGGCCTTTACGTCTATCTCGTGCTCCTGCCCATAGAACGCATTCAATTTGTCGCGTAGCATCCGAACAACCATCGATGCAATACCTCGTCCTACGCCGTGTATGCGTTGTAATTTCCTTGTCGCTTCCCGAGGCGAGGCATTTCGCCAAATAGCGGTTGCGTCACCGCCATGCGCCATCACCAGCCTAGCGGCTGTTTTCAGCGTCTTGGATCCTTCCTCAAGGCCCCACCGCGGCTTTATCGGGAGACTTTCGAGCAAGCGTTCCAATTCGCGCTTTTCCATTGTAGCCAGTTTCGCCGCGTCCAGTATGCCTTTCTTTTTGATACACAAGGGAATCTCCCATGCCTTTTCAGAGGGCATTCTACGATTAAACGCCGCTCCGATCAAGAACGCAAAGGAGTCAGAGAGGACTTCTTTTGGCACCCGATCTGCGCCCAGTTGCTCATACTGTTTTTCGTGTTCTATCAGTTTGGCGACATGATAACGCTCCACGCGGAGATCGCTATCGGCGAGTTCATACTGTTTGCCGTGTTCTATCAGTTTGGCGACTACTAACGTCTGATTTTTCATTTTCGCGTCTCTTTGTTTGATTACACAATACACGGGATTTGATCCGATAGAATGCCAACCGCCCTCAGCCTCCGGGTACGAGGACAGGCACGGGGGCCTGTCCCTACGGCTGATGGGGTGCGGATGGACTGGCCGCTGACTGCTGACCGCTGATAGCTTGTTTTGCTGACCACTGAAAATACGCCACCTACCTCGTTTCGTCAATGCGAAAGGAAAAATGTGTTGCGATTGTAGGGGTATGACATTAGCTTAAACCGCGATATTCAGACAGTGACTGAATCGAGCCTGCTGAGGTTCAGCACCACATGCTTTTGTGCCTCTTGTGCTTTTTGTGGCTAAAGAATGTCTGTGCCAAGAAAATATCCGAGCCATTCACCAGAAAGGAGCAAGTGATGATTCGATTGGGAACGATGACGAGCGTGTGCCCGGATTGGTCTGTCGAGCAGATCATCGACGGGATGCACCGCCACGGGTTTGAAGGTCTGGAGCCGCGCGTGGGCTGGGGCCATACCTCGGGTTTTGAACTGGATATGCCCATTGCGGATCGAGACGCGGCGCGGGCGAAATTCGAGGCCGCCGGGCTGGCGATATGCTGTGTGGCGACCGGCGCGAAGTTTGCCACCGAAGACCCGGCGGCGTTGGATCAGTCCATTGCCGAAGCCGATGCCGCAATCGACTTGGCGGCGGATTTGGGCGCGGGATTGATTCGCACATTTGGCGGCGCGCGCGGCAAGGGCGAAATCTTTTGGCTGGTGAACCGCACGGCCGAGGCGTATCAGCGCGTGATGGATCACGCAGCCGAGCGCGGGGTCGTTGTGATGATGGAGACGCACGACGAATGGTGCGTTTCCGCGCAGGTGCGCGCCGTGGTCGAAAAGGTGAATCATCCCCACATGGGCGTGCTGTGGGATTTGATGCACCCGCAGCGGCACATGGAACGCCCCGAAGAAACCATGCGAACGATTGGGGAACTGACCCAGCATTTGCACGCACACGACGGGCGTTACGACAACGAAAATGGACGGATTACAACAGTCGCGCTAGGCCACGGCGATTTGGATCACGCCACGCCCCTCAAATTGCTACACGACGCGGGATTCGATGGGTTCTTTTCCGTAGAGGTCATTCACAAACCCGGAAGCGATCACGACGCAGATGCGACCTTGAAAGCATATAGCGACGGGTTCAGAAAGATCGCGGAAGGGTTTTGATCCGCAGACGACGCGGATGAAAGATGCGAGGATAGAAACGTAGGGGCGATGCCCCCGTGCTCGCCCGAAAATACAAGGCGGATCGCACGGATCGCGCGGATTTTCGGGTTGAACAGGATGACTTGCTACGCTGCGTTTCAGTCTATTCGTCGATTCGTCTTTCGCGTCTTTCGTCGTTTTCTGTGACTGATGTTTTTGAGGAGAACAACATGGCAAAAAAGAATTTGATCTTGTTCGGCATTGACAGCCTGTGGTCAGATCACATGAGTTGTTACGGCTATCACCGCTTGACCACGCCGAATATCGACAAGTTCGCCACGCAGGGCGTCTTGTTTGAAAACACGTTTAGCGCGCACATTCCCACGACGCCTGCGTATGCGTCTATGCTGACCGGGATGGATTGTTTTTCGACCGACGTGGTCGCGCTCCGCCACCGGGGCGGGCTGACCGACGAGGTTGCGACCTTGCCCGAGATTTTGCGCGGGGAGGGCTATGAGACGGTGTGCGTCGGGTTCACGGGGAATCCGAGTTCGCGCGGGTTTGACGAATACGTAAATTTTCAGGCATGGGGCAGTTGGGACGAGCGTCCGTTGCGAAAGGCCGAGTTGCTCAACGAGGTGACGGTGCCCGAGTTGGAGCGGTTGGCCGCAGGCGACAAACCGTTTTTCCTGTTTTTGCGGCACATGGACCCACACGCGCCCTATTTGCCGCCGCCGCCATTCGATTCGATGTTTTACAGCAAAGACCCGTGCGACCCGTCCAAAACCACGATGGAACCTGTGAAGGCGTTTAAGCCGTTCCGGGATTTTCATTTGAGCTGGATGCCGCCGGGCATTACCGATGCCGATTTTGTGGTGGCGCAATACGACGGTGAAATCGCCTACATGGATGCGTGTATTCAACGCCTGCTGACTCGGGTGGATGAACTCGGCTTGCGAGACGATACTTTGGTGGTGATCAACGGCGACCACGGCGAGACCTTGGACGAGCACGATTGTTATTTCGACCACCACGGCATTTATGAGTGTACCCTGAAAGTGCCGTTGGCAATGCGCTTGCCCGGGCGGTTGCCCGAAGGCGTGCGCGTGAAGGGGTACAATCAGCACAAGGATTTGGCGCCCACGATTTTAGAGCTTTTGGATGTGGAGAAGCAGATCGCGTTTGACGGGCGCAGCCTGATGCCCATGGTGCGCGGCGAGTGCAAGACGCACGAGTCCGAGTTTTACATCACCGAGTGTACATGGATGCGAAAACACGGCTGGCGCACGCCCGAGTGGAAGTTGATTGTGGCGTTGGAACCGGATTTTCATTTTAAGCCCGAAGTGGAACTTTACAATTTGATTCAGGATCCGGGCGAGACCACCAATCTCGCGGACGCAGAACCCGCGGTGGTCGCGTTGTTGCGCGGGCGGATGGAAGCGTGGATCGCCAAGCGCGAGAAAGAAGTGGGCCACGCCAATCCGATGTACACGAATTTGAACTGGCACGGACGCAAAGAGTGCGATGGGCCGTTCAAGTCGTCTGAAGATGCGTACAACGCAATGCACATCGGTTCTGCCAGCCAAGCCGCAAGGTTGCAGGCGGGGAATAAAAAGGTGGCGGGCGCAGTGGCGAAGAAAGAGAAAGCCGACTAATCGAGTTTGCGCTGCCTTTTGGGGCGGACGGATTTTAGCGCGGCGCGATGGCGACAGCGCGGACTTCGCCGAACTCGCGGGCGAGTTTCGTCCACGAATCGCCGTTGTCCGTGCTTTTGAAGAGTTGCCCGGCAATGCTATAAGCCATCATCCAGTTGGGGACAGCGGGATTGTGAACAATGGCCCAAACCGTGCTGTTGGTGTTGCCGCCCAGGTCCGCGCGTTCCCACGAACGCCCCAGGTCCGCGGTGTAAAACAGCCCGCCCTCGTCGCCGGGCGGCCCGTTTCCCGCGCCGACATACACGCGGCCATTGGACGTGTAGAGCACGCCCCGGCAATACGGCCACGGAAAATGTTCTTTCACATTCAGCCGCGTCCAGTGGATCATGTCCGTGGTGAGGCACACGTCGTTGTTGGTGCCAGCCACCAGTGTTTTGGGGTTTCCGGGCACGATGGCGAGGCCGTGAATGTCGAGGCTTGAGAGGCCCTCGTTTCCCGCTGTCCATGTTTGACCGCCGTCTCTGCTGTGGCGCATGCCGTCGATTTCAATGCCGGCATAGACGGTTTGATCGTCTTGCGGGTCGATGATGAGGGTTGTCACGCGCGGGATGATGGCGCCGCAGTCCTCGACGAGTTCCACGGAAAGTTGTTTCCAGGTGTCGCCGCCATCGTCTGATCGAAACAGGGCAGAAGGACAGGTGCCGGCATAAACCGCGTTCGGATTGTTGGGGTGAATGGCGAGCGACCAGATTTGCAGATCATTCATGGGCGAATCCAGTTTTTCCCAGTTGTCTCCTCGATTTTGTGACCGGTAAACGCCGGTCTCGGTTCCCGCGAAGAGCAGTGACGCATCGCCCGGATGCACGGCAATGGCGCGAATGTCCGATTCCGAGAACATGCCGCTGCTGGTGCGCCGCCACGAATCGCCGCCATCATCGCTTCGCCAGATGCCCTGGCCGATTGTGCCGACATAAACAGTTGGTCTCATTGTTTTCTCCTTGCTAAAGAGTCCGCCAAAATTGGGGAATGGGGGTTGAGTAGATGCTTCAGTTTACCTATTTTTGGCCTGCACTGCAACTTTCTTATTGCGTACTATGTTGGGAGTTTGTTTTATGACATTGACCGAGACAAATGCGCGAAAGCTCATGCCCGATGAGTTGGCGGTCTATCGCGACCAGGGGTACGTGATTGTGCCCGATGTTTTTCCGCTGGCAGAACTGGCGGAGATCAACCGGGAGATTGACCGGATTCAAGAGACGCAGAAGGATACCGGGCGCAATAAGGGGTGGATCATGCAGTTGGGTTTGCGAACCGAGGTGACCCGTCGCTTTGCACGCGATGAGCGCGTGTTGACCCTGATCGAGGATATTGTCAAACCCGGGATTTCGATTTACTCGGCGAAGTTGACGGCCAAATTGCCGCATTCCAATGACATCTGCCACTGGCATCAGGACAATGCGTATTACAACATGCACGCGCTGAGCAAAACGCGCATGTCCACCTGGATCCCGTTGCAAGACGCGGATGAGACAAATGGGTGTTTGTGGGTGGTGCCGCGCAGTCAAAAGGATGGCGTGGTCACGCACGGGCCTTTTGGCGGGCAGTGTCCAAAGTGTATGGGGCCAGCCGATCTGATGTTCGACGACGCGATTCCCTGTCCCGTAAAAGCCGGGGATATGCTGCTGTTCCACGCTTGCCTGTGGCATCATTCCAAAGGCAATCAAACAGCCCGCGTGCGCCGGGCCTTCATTGTCTCGTATCAAGAAGCCACGGTGCCGCACGGCAATGGCAATCAATACAAAATTCTGAGACCAGCGTAGGGACGGTCAGGCCGTCCATCCTCTCCGCCGCCCTGTGTGCGTTCCCTACCCCCAAGCCCTCAGCGGTCAGTCCCCCTGTCTGAATCAGGATTTTAGGATTGAACAGGATTAACCTCGCCTTTGAGGCATCAAAACAACGCCCCATCCGAGTCGCGCAAGCGATTTCAGATGGGGCATTTACCGCGTCCCTTGGGGCGCGGTTTTATTTTTTTAGACCGTATTGCAGGATAAAGCCTTCGGTCATTTCGCGTGCCTGATCGTCGCTGAATTGTTTGGGTGGCGATTTCATCAGGTAGGACGATGGCCCCATCAACGGGCCTTTGAGGCCGTGGTTGAGGGCGAGTTTGCAAAGCCTGACCGCGTCGATGACCACGCCCGCCGAGTTCGGAGAATCCCAGACTTCGAGCTTGAGTTCCAAATGGAGGGGCACGCCGCCAAAGGTTTCGCCTTCCATGCGGATGTGACACCACTTGCGGTCTTCCAACCACGGGATGTGGTCGCTGGGGCCAACGTGGATGTTTTCCTCGCCCAGGTCGTAGTCGAGTTGCGAGGTGACGGCTTGCGTTTTGGAGATTTTTTTTGACTCCAAGCGTTCGCGTTCGAGCATGTTGTAAAAATCCGTGTTGCCGCCAAAATTGAGCTGGTACGTTTTGGTGAGCTTGACGCCGCGCTCTCGGAACAACCGGGTGAGCACGCGGTGGGTGATGGTCGCGCCGACTTGTGATTTGATGTCGTCGCCGATGATGGGCAGGCCGCGTTTTTCAAACCGCTCGGGCCAATGCCCTGCGCTGGCGATAAACACGGGCATGCAGTTGACAAACGCGCATCCAGCTTGAAGAATTTGTTCGACATACCACTTGGTGGCCTGTTCGCTGCCCACGGGCAGGTAGTTGACAACGACATCTGTGCGCGTGGCTTTGAGGACTTCGGCAACATCCACAGTGTCGCCGCTGGCTTTGGTGATGACGCGGTCGAGATATTTGCCCAAGCCATCGTGGGTCATGCCGCGGGAAACGGGCACGTCGAGATGGGGCACATCGGCGAATTTGACGGTGTTGTTGGGAGGCGCGAAAATGGCTTCGCTCAAGTCTTTGCCCACTTTTTCGGCATTGATGTCAAACGCTGCGGAAAATTCAATGTCACGGATGTGATAGCCCCCCAAGTTGGGGTGCATCAATCCGGGGATGAACGCATCCTCAGAAGCGTTCCTGTAATATTCAATGCCCTGCACGAGAGAGGACGCGCAGTTGCCCGCGCCGATGATGGCGACTCGGACTTTCCGGTTCATGGTATTCTCCTTGAGATAAGGTGGTCAATATGTCGCACAAAATGTCCGCTATTTTTCTTTATTCGACAAATCAATAATTATTATATTGTTTATAGAAAAAATCTATACTGGAGATGCGATATGAACTTTTATCACTTGCGCTATTTTCTGTCTGTGGCACAAACCGGGAGTTTTAGCCGTGCGGCCCGCGACATGTATGTGACGCAGCCAACGGTGAGCAGCGGGATTGCCGAACTGGAAAAAGCAATGGGCGTGCGGCTTTTTAATCGGGGAAGCAAGCCCGTAACCCTGACTATGGAAGGGCGCACGCTGGTGCATTACGCGATGCAAATTCAAGACCTGATCGAAGAGGCAGAAGACCGCTTGCAACGGCGCGATGTGTTGCCGGGCGAGGGGTTTCAGTTTGGCGCGATTGACGCGGCCGTGACGTATTTGTTGCCGGACATTTTGAAAAATTACATGCGTGCATATCCCGATATTTCCCTGTCCGCACAGGTTGCGCCATCGCGTTATTTGGTGGATGATCTGCTGATGAATCGCTCGGAGTTTGCCGTCATCTCTTTGCCGTTTGAGCATCCGCGCGTGGAAACCGTGTCGATTTACCGGGATTCTATGCCGCTCGTGGTGGGGGCATCGCATCCTTTTGCCGCGCGAAACACCGCGACTTTGCAAGAGGTCGTGCAAGAGCCGCTGATGTTGTTTCACACCGATTCCATATCGCGCAAAATCGTGGATGAACGATTCGCCGAAGCGGGCGTATCCCCCGGCGTGGCGATGGAAATGCGAAGCCCCGAAGCCATGCGAAAGCTGGTCGAGGTAGGCGTTGGGATTTCGTTTTTGCCGATGTTGGCCGTGCGCGAATCCCTAGAGGCGGGCGTGTTGAAAGTGGTGGATGTAGAGGGCGTGGCATTCAGCCGCGAGATTGGCGTGGCCTGGCGGAAAGGCCGGTATTTCGGCCCGGCGATTCGGCATTTGCTCGAAGCGATTTTTGGCGCCTATCAAGGGCTGGCGGTGTGGCAAAAGAAGGAGGGAAGCAAGTGAGAGGATCGATCCGCGGGCGGGGTACACCTGCGATAGGAGTTCACGGCACGCAGGGACATGAAGAAAGGCAAGAGGCGAAAAGCAACCGCAGGTGAACGCAGATGAACGCAGATGAAAGAGGCAAAAATAAAAACGTAGGGGCGATGCCTCAGTGCCCGCCCAAAAAGGCAAGATACAAGGCAACATTCGCGGGATCACAATTTGAATGTTTTGCGCTCGGTTTGCGTCAGGGTCTGTTTGATGAGGGGAGCGAGGTCGAGTTCGGATTCAATTGCGCGAACTTTTTCCAAATTGGCGTGCGTTTCGGGGTGCTTGGGCACAAAGACCGAGCAGCAATCCTCGTAGGGTTCAATGGAGATGTCATAGGTGCCAATGCGCCGCGCCTCGCGGATGATTTCTTCTTTGTTGTCGCCGGCCAACGGGCGCAAGATGGGCAGTGTGGTGACATCTTCGATGGCGCGCAGGTTCGACAGGGTTTGCGAGGCGACCTGACCGACGTTTTCGCCCGTGACGAGTGCTTTGGCATCCACCTTTTTGGCAATGGCTTCTGCAATCCGCAACATGGCGCGGCGGTAGAGAATGACGCGATAACTCGCGGGTGCATGCGTCATAATAGAGCGTTGAATCTCCACAAAGGGGACCAGGTACAAGTCCGATGCGAATTGATGCCGGTTGAGGAGGCGCACGAGGTCTTCGGTGTTGCGCTGGGAATTGCGATTGGTATAGGGTTGGCTGTGAAAATGCACATACGTCAAGGTGACGCCGCGCTTCATCAGTTTGTAAGAGGCCACGGGCGAGTCAATCCCCGACGAGATGAGGCTGACGGCCCGTTCGCTCGAACCGACGGGCAACCCCCCTGGCGCGGGGATTTTTTCGGCATAGACAAAAATGCGTTGCGGCGCGATTTCAATAAAACAAGTGAGATCGGGCGCGTCCATCTGCACGCGCGCGCCCGAAAGGGTTTGAATGTGCCTCCCCACATCGCGGTTGATTTGCTCGGAATTGAGCGGAAAGGTTTTGTCGCCGCGCTTGGTCACAATTTTGAAAGATGCGAAGTCGGCTTTTTGTGCCAGTGCCCAGGCGGTTTCCCGGATGGCCTCTATCTCGCGGTCAACGCCGATGGCCTCGGAAAAATTGGCGATGCCAAAGACCGTTGCGAGCCGCTCGCAGATCATCTCTGTCGGCGAGTCGGAAGTGAGCGCGAGCATCATGCGGCCCGACAAACGCCGAACATTGCCGCGCGGCAGCCCCTTGAGTGCGCGGTTGATATTGGTCATCAGACGTCGTTCAAATCTGCCGCGATTTTTGCCCTTGAGGCCAATTTCGTGATAGTGGATGAGAATGAAGCGGTCGCTGTTCATATTTTCTGTCATTGGGAAAAAACAACTTGGGGCAAAATTTGAAAATGGACAAAACAATATCCCGTTCTGCCCGCACGTTGTCAAGGCAACAGGATTAGAGAATATATCCGCGCTTAAGGGGTGGATGCGAGATCGGGGGACAGATCGCGCTGGAGAACGACGAGGGTGATATCGTCTGTGCGCCGCGCATCGCCGATAAACGATGTGACATCCGAGACGAGGTCCGCGATCAAATCAGCGGGCTGTTGGGACGGGGATGCGTGTTCGAGGCGGCGAACAAAACGTTCATTGTCAAAAAAATCGCGCTGGGCATTTTGGGCTTCGACGACCCCATCGGAATAGAGCACCAGGCGATCCCCCGGTTTCAGCGTGAGACGGATGGCGCGATAGGGCGTTTCGGGGCGCACAACTGCCGGGATGCCGAGGGGATAGCCCGCGAGGTCGAGAAATTGAGATCGCTCGGAAAGATGAATCGGCGGGCAGTGCCCCGCGCTTGCGATAGTAACTTCGGCGGTGGTTACGTCGAGCACTGCAATGCAGCAGGTGATAAATGTGGAGGGGTCAATCTGGCCTTCAAGGGAGGCATTTAGTCCATCGAGAATATCGCCTGGCGCGATGCGATTTTGGCATTCGTAGCGGAGCATTTCATTAAAACGCACAGCCGTCACAGCCGCCTCCATCGCTTTGCCAGAGACATCGGCAACCACAATGCCGAGCTTTGTTTGGTCTTCGTCCAAATAGCGGTACGCGTAGTAATCCCCTCCCACGCTGTTGGCGGGAATACACGTTCCGGCCAGTGCAAAACCGGGCAACTCTGGACTCGATTGCGGCAGCAGTCCCATTTGCATGTCGTGCGCGGTTTGCAACTCGTCGCGCATTTCTGAAAATTGTTGTTTGTAATTTTCCCACTGCCGGGCTTCTTGGCAAAGGGTTTGGTTGTAAGCCGATGCAAAAATCCCGAGGACAAGGGGTTGAAAGAGGAGGAAAATGCAGAATTGAACGAGGGCATTGTCGACGATGCGATTCGCGAGCGCGATTGAGCCTACGAGAATCCCGATGGCCGCGAGTAGCAGGGTCAAGTGTCGGAAGAACCCATAGCGTTCAACGGCCTTGCGGCTTTCCACATGGGCTTCATCAACGCGCACGCCGCGGTCTGCGGCCAGCAGATAAATGTAGAAACATTTGACGGCAAAGATGAGGCCGGGAAAAAATAACAGGCAAGACGCCAAAACAGCGGCATAGAAAGTGATATTTTTTTCTGCTAAAAATTTTTCAATATATTCTGGCCCAATGGCGATGACCCACGGCGTTTCTCGGGCGACATCCTGTCTGAACGCATCGAACAGGAACGCAAAAACATCGCTGCTCAAAAACACCGGCACCGCGATAATGACCATGCCGAAAATAAAAAACAGCAGCACAAAAATGTTCATGGAAAAAAAGCGCGCGAACCGAATGATCTGCCCAAACAGATCGCGCAGGTGGGGCTTCGCGCCTTGGTGTACGCGCAAAATCATCATGGCAAAACCCGCATAGAGGCTGCCCAAGAGCAACGTGCCCGACATCGCACTCAGGATTGTCGCCAAAAATGACGCCAAAAACAAAATGGGTATGTGACTCGCCCAAGTGGATAGGCTGTCGCTGAGACAGCGAAAAAATCGGAGATTTGCCCGAACGGGAATATCGAAAGCCATGGTGGAAAGGGGTTGGTGGTGAAAAAGTAAGACGCGAGAATGTAGGGGCGGTGCCCCCGTGCCCGCCCAAAACAACGGTCAGCAATCAACAACACAAGTCGCCTTTAGGGGCGGAGCAACGGGGCGGAAAGCGGAAAGCCGTTTAGGGCTTTTCTCTGTTGAGTTCGTACTTGCGGTACAGGTGGCGGAATTGGTCGTAGCTGAGTTCGAGTTGTTCGGCGGCCTCGCGCTGATTCCATGAGACTTCACTCAGAATGCGCCGCAAAAGCCCCAGTTCAAAAGATCGCACCTGCGCTTCAAATCCATTGTCCAATCCGGGGGATGCGGGCGCGTGTTGGGCCACTTCGGGCGGCAGGTCGCCGGGTTCAATCGCGCTTCCGCGTGCCACACAGGCGGCGCGTTCGACCGCGAATTTGAGTTCGCGCACATTGCCCGGCCAGCGATACGCCATCAGGTGTTCCATTGCCGCGTCGGAAAAATCGCGCTTTTGAAGCCCGGGGACTTCGTTCACGATTTGCGCGACAAAATAATCGGCCAATGGGGGAATGTCTTCTCGGCGTTCGCGCAATGGGGGAAGTCGCAAGACTTCAAAGCGCAATCTGTCGTAGAGGTCTTGGCGGAATCGGCCTTCGGCAATTTCCGTTTCGAGATCGGCATTGGTGGCGGCAATCACGCGCACATCGGCCAAGGAGATGGGCATCGCGCTGCCCACGCGCTGAATTTCGCCGTATTCGATGGCGCGCAACACATTTTGCTGAAATTCGGGGGCGGTATTGCCAATTTCATCGAGGAATATCGTGCCCCCGCTCGCGGCTTCAAATTTGCCCGGGCGTGCTCTTGTCGCGCCGGTATACGCCCCTTTCTCGTGCCCAAACAATTCGCTTTGGAGCAACTGATCCGCGAGGGCAGAGCAATTGACTTTGACAAAGGGCCGGTCTTTGCGCCTGCCGCCGTAGTGGATGGCAGCGGCCACGAGTTCCTTGCCCGTGCCGGGTTCGCCTGCGATGAGCACGGGCCGGGGGATGGGCGCCACGGTTTGGGCCTGCTGGAGAATTTGTCGAAATTTGGAACTGTTGCCAATGATCTGATACCGCTTGCCAAATTCGTCTCGGTAAAATTGGTTTTCCCTGTCCAAATCCCGAACTTCGGCCTTGAGTTGTGCGTTTTCCCTGAGTGCCCGATATACGCGGTCGAGTTTTTTGACGCTGAGTTCAATTTTGTCTTCCAAGTAAAAATCTTTTTCAATGAAGTCTGTGGCGCCCAATCGCAACGCGGCCACGGCCGTATCGATGGTGCCTTGCCCGGTCAGCATAATGACGGGCAGGTCGGGAACCGCTTCGAGCATGTGCGGCAAAATCTCGAGGCCATCGGGTTCGTCGGGGCCAAAATCGAGGTCGAGAACCACGAGGCCAATTTGGTCGGGATGCTGTTTGAGATAGACCAAAGCCTCGCGTGCAGTCGAGAAAGCCTGTACACTGCGCGTGTCGCTTTGCAGGCTGCGAATCAACATGTCGAGGACTTCGATCTGGTCGTCTGCAACAATAATTTCGGTCATAAAAAAATGGGGAAAGTTTTGGGGCCGACTGACAGACGGTGAAAATGCGCGATCTCTAAGCTGACAAAATAAATTCTTCGGCGATGGGATCGCACGAGATGTCGGTCGCGCTGTGTTGCAGGCCAATGCTGTCTTCGCGGGCAGAGACTTCAAAATCGACGGGCAGGTCAATGCGAAAAACCGCCCCTGCGCCCGGGCGGCTGATCACGCGTAGCGTGCCTCGGTGCGCCGTTGCAATGCGCGTGCAAATACTCAGGCCATAGCCATTGCCGCGTTTTCGCGTTGAAAATCCCGGGTCAAAGATGCGCGTTTGCAGATGTTCGGGAATGCCGGGGCCATTGTCTTCCACTTCGACATAAACCGAACCGCGTTCTGCATCGGTGCCGACTTGGACTGTCACCTTACCGCCGGTTTCAACGGCTTCGATGGCATTGAGGGTTAGATTGGTCACGGCTTCAGACAGCATGCCCGCATCTGCTTTGACCTGCGGCACCTGCGGTTCGGCGGCAAAGGCGATTTGTTTTTGCCCCGAGCGTGCGGCGAGTTTGTCGGTCGTCTGTGCCACGAGTTGCACGACATCGACCAAAGAGGGGTTCAGCGCGTCTTGCTTCATCGACCGCAAGTACGCGACCCATTGGTTGTAGATGTGTTCTTGCTCGCGCGCAATGTCTTTCAAATCGTCAAGCCCACAGGCGTCCAATGGCAACGCGCGGATGGTGCGGCGCATTCGGCTGCCAGAAAGCCCCATCAGATTTTTGATGCGGTGGCCGTGCGTGTACAGGCTTTCGTAAACCTGTGCGCGCCCCAAGTCGATGAGTTCGAGAGACAAACGGGCGAGAATGCCCGGCGCGTTGACGCCAAATTCTTCGGTGATGCTCGCGTATTCGCGTTCCATTTGCGTCGGACTCATGTGTTGAAAGAACAATCGGGCGAGGTTGCGATAGGGCAACATGTAATCGGGTTCGAGGTGTATTGCGATTTTGAGTTCGCCGAGGGCAGATAAAATTTGCCCATTTTGCATAAGCAAAACGCCCAGGTTATTGTGCCCGGGCGCAAAGAGGGGATCGGCTTCTAACCCCCTGCGATAAACCGCTATGGCCCGGGAGGCATTTTCCGGAAAATCGTCGAGCATGCTGCCCAACAAAAAACACACGCGGTCGATGAGGGCCTGACTTTCGTCCTGCGCGTTGTCGGACAGAATCGATTCGAGGTGTTCGACGGCTTTTTTGTAGTCGCCCGACCCCGGCGTTGCGCCGCGTGCGTGTTGCAAAGCCAGTTGGAAACGGGCTTCGGCTGTGGTCTGGGTGTTGGACATTTTTTGATGGAGGGTGTAAGCGACACCTATTCGTCTTTTGAAGCATCGGATTTGCCATCTTCCCCAGCCGCTTGGTCGCCGTTCATTTTGCCCAAAAATTCGGGCAATTCCAGGCCGGCCATGCGCGCGAGATCGTGCATGGGGGGCAGCGCGCCCATCAGGCGTTGTCCCAAGTTGGACATGCCGCTGTCGCCATTGCCACCGTCCCACACCATCACTTTGTCGATGGGCAGATTGCGAATGGCTTCGGCTTGGATGCCGGCGACTTCGGTGAGGCGCTCGATGATCAGGAAGGCCGCCGCCGCTTGGTCGTTGTTGCCACAGGCTGCGACGAGTTGTTTGTACCCCTCGGCCTTGGCGTTGAGAATGGCGTGCGTACCTTGGGCTTCGGCCTGTTTTTGCGCGAGAATGGCGGCGGCTTCGCCCTCGGCAATCAGTTGTCGCTGTGCTTTTTCCGCTTCGGCCTGCACGACTTGGCGTTGCTTTTCGGCCTCTGCCTGAACCACGATTTCTGCGCGCAACCGCGCTTCTTCGCGCAGTGCGCGGGCTTCTTCGGCTGCTTTTTCCGCGATCTCTTGGGCCACGCGAACCGCGCCATCCGTGGCTTTGGTCGCTTCTTCTGATTTTCGGCGTGCAGATTCTTCAGCCACGCGCTGTTCTGCGCGATAGCCGGCTGTTTTGGCTTCGGCTTCGGTTTCAGATTGCACGGCTTCGGCTTCGAGAGACGCGACATTTTGACGCTTGTCGCGCCCTGCCTCGGCTTCGCCAATTTCGGCTTGTGATTCGAGCGCGGCAACTTGCCGCCGCCTGTCGCGTGCGGCTTCGGCTTCGCCCACCTCGGCCTCTGATTCGGCGGCTGCGACATCTCGCCGTCTGTCGCGCGCGCGTTCGGCCACGCCGACTTGTCCATGTCGTTCTTGTTCGGCCACGTCAATAGACGCCTGATTCACGGCTTCGGCGGCTGCTTTTTGACCGATGGCTTTGATGTATCCGCTCTCGTCGTCAATGTCTTTGATGTTGACGTTGATAACCGCCAGGCCAATTTTTTCCATTTCAGTGGAAACGGCTTCATTGACTTTCGCCATAAATGCCTGCCGGTCTCGGTTGATTTCCTCAATTTGCATGGTTGCAATAACCGCGCGCATCTGCCCGAGGATGATGTCTTGCGATTGGCTCTGAATTTTATCGCGGGACAGGCCCAAAAGGCGAATGGACGCATTGTGCATAATGCCGGGCTGGTTGGAGATGGCCGCCGTGACCGTGGTGGGCACGGATACGCGGATGTTTTCCTGCGAAAGCGCGTTGTCCAAATCGATGGGCACGACAAAGGGCTCGAGGTCGAGGTACTCGTAATCCTGCAACAGGGGCAAGACAAACGCCGCGCCGCCGTGGACGCATTTCGCGGCTGTGCCGCCACCCGTTTTGCCGTAAATGACGAGAATTTTGTTCGATGGACAACGCTTGTAACGCGAGATGAAAGTGAGGAACAGCAGAAACACAACGGTTCCCAAGATGATGGTGAGAATGAGGTCAGCAGGCATAAACCCTCCTTGAAAAAAATTAAATGGGTTCGACTTCAACAGTGGTGGTGTCGAGTGTACGCAGCACGCGAACCGGCGTCTTGTGCTGGATGGACTGTCCGCCCTTGCTGCGGGCAGAGACGTAGTTGACAGCGCCGCTTTCCATCACGCGAATTTGACCGGTGCCGTCTTCGGGAATGTCGAGATAGACCTCGCCTTCATTGCCAATGCAGGACGATAGGTTTCGGGTATGGGATTCGGAGAGTTGTTGCACTTTGTAGAAGAAGTAGGCAACCAAGACCATTCCCGCGGCCCCCCATACAAAGCCGCGAATAACCGCCTCTTCAACAGAATAGCCCGAATCGAGATAGAGCGCGCCCGCCCACCCAAAGAGCATCCCAAAAGCGATCACAGATCGTATCGAAAGCAGTTGAAAGGCAACGGCGCCGTGGTCGTAAAACCCATCGACATCTGGCCCCACATCATGGGCACCAAAGCCATCGACAGAATCGCCCAAGCCGATGAGCGTGGTGAGGAGTTGCCAAAAAAACAAAAAACTGAAAAACACGGCAATGCCGTAGAACACTTGGTTGAGCAAGGTAAGCTCGGCCCACCAAATTTGCATAATCCCTCCTTGAATTTGTTATGCGTCCGCGCCCTGTATTCCAAATATGTATGTCCAAAAGCTAAAAAGCAACGGGTATTTATCACCCGGGCTGTAAATCGAGTTTGAGAAATTCGGCTTTGAGTTGCTGCCGGGCGCGGAACAACCAGGTCTTCACGGTTCCGAGCGGCACTTGGAGCACCTGCGTAATTTCCTCATAAGACCAGTCCATCACATAGCGCAACCACATGGCTTTGCGATAGCGTTCGGGCAAGTTTTGAATGCTTTTGTGAACCAATGCAATGCGTTCTCGATGCTCCACAATCTGGTCTGGGCGATTGCCGGGCGCGAGGTCGCGGATGACGTTGTGAACGGCTTCCGGATCTTCGGTGTGGCTGACCCAGTTTTGCCGAACCCGTTGCGAGCGCAGATGCGAGCGATAGGCGTTGAGGGCAATTTGCGTGAGCCAAGTCGAAAATGCGGCATGGCCTTTGAAGGTGTGGAGCGAGCGATAGGCGCGATAAAAGGTGTTTTGCATCAGGTCGTCAACAGTGTCGCGGTCTGAAACGCGCTGCACGAGGATGCTGTAGATCAGGTTGCGGTATTTGTGGTAGAGTTTTTCAAAAGCGCGGCGGTCGCCCGCAAGGGATGCGCGAATCAGGGTTTGGTCAGGCGTTTTCATTTTGTCTCCATGGGTGAAAAAAATTCACAGTTATCTCTATTAAGCGAGCCGGATTTCTCCGTCAATCTCTCTTGACCAACCGATAGCCGACCGCGATACATCCGATGGCAAGGGCGAGTTTGAGCAGGAGAAAGATCAACTCGAACAGAGAGCCGATGAGCGGGAAGAGAACAGTGAGGGCAATAAAGCCGCCGATGACGATGAGCGAGATGCCGATGAGTTTGGCCAACATGGGATGTCCTTTCTGTTGAGGATGCAAGCGAGACGCAAGAGGCAAGATGCGAGGATAGAACCGTAGGGCCGATGCCCCCGTGCTCGCCCGAAAATGCACGAGACGTAAGCCGCAGGCGTCCAAGCATCCGTATCGCTTCAGCCACCTGTGCCTCAATCCTAAATGGTCTGCGGGGATATAGGCGTGACGAGGGTTTGTGGTTCGAGACGCTTGATTTTTTCATCGTTGGCAATCGCGATGTCTTGAAGGTCAATGAGGCGTTTCTCGCATTCTTTCAGGCGTTTTGACAGTTTTTCCGAACCTGTATTTTTTGCCCACTCT
The DNA here is from genome assembly GCA_958295785.1 of uncultured Latescibacterota bacterium. Taxonomy (GTDB): domain Bacteria; phylum Latescibacterota; class UBA2968; order UBA2968; family UBA2968; genus VXRD01. The sequence goes on along the minus strand of OY282377.1, from coordinate 5,180,889 downwards.
GGCGTGAACGTTCCCTCGATGATGATAATGGCGAGGACAGTTACAGCGGCCCAGGCTGCCACCAAGATGAAACCGCCTCCAAATGTCGGGCCATCGAAGATATAGCCAATTGTACCGCCTGCGAGAATAATCAAACTGATGCCAACGGTGATCGATAGAAAAATACGCATGTTGCCCTCCCCTATTTCCGGCTGAGTTTTTCGTCAATGGCGATCATGATGTCCTGAATATCTGTCAACCTGCGCTCGAGTTCGTCCATTCTTGCGGTCAAGCGTTCTTCCGCGTCGCTGGGGATGGATCCTTTCGTGCGCCTGTCAACGTATTTGTGTACTGCGGATGCGAGAATGATGATCGCAACCATAATGCCAATTTCAAACATGAGTTTGCCCTCCCGCAACACTGGCGATCAAAGTTCATCCACGGGTCTTGCCCAGTGTTTTTCATTCCAGCGTTCGATTTCCAAGAAGTGGTAAACGACCAGCCCCGAATCGGAGATTCGCATTTCCGCATGGCCGCCCAAGGCCAATTCGCGCAGAATTTCCTCGGTTTTTTCAACCGTGATTTTGCTCTCTGTTGCGGCTTCTATCACCGTGAGACTGCCCCCTTTTTCTTTTGCGAGACGCAGGATGCGATTTTGATTTTTGGCGTGTGATTTCTCGTCCGCCGATCTCTTGACCCGGCGACCTGCCCACCAGATAAGTGGAGAACTGACCATGAGCACGAGACCGATGCTGACGGGTTCGAGCATGGCGGAAGTTGTGCCATTTGCCCAAGGGCGGTGTTCGACCAATGAATACAGCACGAGCATGAGACCGCTAAACCCTTGCAGCGCGGCCATTCCAATAAAACCATAAGCAAAGAGATAACGCATGGCACAACTCCCATCAGTGGCGAGATCAGAGAGGCGGTCGGGCACGCGCTTGAGCGGATTGACCGCGCCAAGAAGATCGCTCCTCGCGCTGTGAACGCGCGCCTCCCATTGCCGTTTCCATCTCGTTTTGGCTTTTTGTTTCACCCCATTGACCGCTCGGTCAATTTTGCGGGCGATTTCGTCGGCGAGTTTTTCCAGCTCACGCATCTTTTTGTCCCAGTTTCTGTTTCAGCGCGTTGAGTTCGTCTTCAACCGTGTTTTTGCGCTCAAGTCTGGAAAATTCTTCTTCCAACGAGGGGTCGGAATCCGCCATCGCCTGATGGGCTTCGGCCTCGGCTTCTTCGGATTCGATGCGCTGGCGGAACCGCTCAAAGCTCGAAAATGCGTCATCGCCCACGCCCGAAAGGCCCTTGGCAATTTGCTTGCGGGCTTCGGCTGCGCGGCGGCGGGCAATAAGTGCGCCCTGGCGGGTGCGCGCTTCGTCGAGTTTGGCTTTGAGTTGGGTGAGTTGTTGCTTGAGTTGGGCAGAGGTTTTTTGGCTTTCTTCCAAGGCCGCTTCGAGGTCGCGGGCCGCTTCCTGTGTTGCGGCTTTGCGCTCGAGGGCGCGGCGGGCGAGGTCGTCTTCGCCGGCCGCGACGGCCAATTCGGCTTTTTTCTGCCATGCTTCGATCTGATCTTGTTTTTCGAGAGATTGTCTTTCCAAGCGTTTTTCATTGGCAACAGCCGTGCCGACCGAGGCCGTGGCTTTGTTGACGGCTTCTTCCATTTCCAGAATCATCTGGCGGATCATTTTTTCCGGGTCTTCTGCACGGGTGATGAGGTCGTTGACATTGGCCTTGACGATATCGGCCATTCTCAAAAAAATTCCGCGTGCCATGTTCTGCTCCTTTCTCGAGGTGTTGTGCGGTTGTGGCACTGTTGATTTCTAACCTGACGCCCCCTTTTTACGCAAGGCGCGTGCCAAAGTTGTGGCATTCTACATTACGCATTGTTTTTCAAACATATAGATATTTTGAGACTATGAGACAGGCAAATCCATTTGGCAAATACTGCTATGTGTGCTGGCGCGATTAACCAAATACATTCTCCATAATAAGGGGTTTCACCGCAAGTCATTCCTTGTCTTTTGTATCCAAAAGGTCTATATATTTACTGTCTCGTCATTCCAAATGCTTTCTGTGGACTGGTGTTATGATCGTTCAATACATCCGACTTTTTTTTCTGGTCTCCTTTTTTTTGTCGTGCGCCGCGCAGACGCCCGCGCTCACAAAAATTTATGTGGTGAAACCGGGGGATTCGCTGACGAAAATCGCCGAGCAGTTCGCCATGAATGTGGTCGAACTCAAGCGGCTCAATGGCCTCACATCGAATCGCATTTACCCCGGACAACGCCTCCGCGTGCATGCTGCTTCTAGGCAACGGTCGCAGGTGCGCCCGCCTTCTGGGCAGAAAAAAAATATAGAATATGTGGTAAAACCGGGGGATTCGCTGACGAAAATCGCCGAGCAGTTCGCCATGAGTGTGGTCGAACTCAAGCGGCTCAATGGCCTCACATCGAATCGCATTTACTCCGGACAACGCCTCCGCGTGCGATCTGCTGCGACACAAAAGCCTCCCATTCGCCCATCTCCTGGGCGAGAACGTCGCGTTCAACCCTCTTTTGGCGAAATGGAATACGTGGTGAAACGAGGAGATTCACTTTCTAAAATCGCCGTGCGGTTTGCCATCAGTTTATCGGCACTCAAACGCGCCAATGGCCTCAAATCGGATCGCATTTATGTGGGGCAAAAGTTAAAGATACGGACGCAGGTAAAAGAAATCGCGGCGGCGAATGGACCGTATTATTTTTTTCAGCCCAAAGCACCCGTGCAGCGAAGCCGAGAATATCGGGAAGTGTCACAGAACAAGCCGATAGAAGATTATCGAAATGCCATCAATTTGCTGCGCGGTTTCAATGCGGGGATCGATTTGCAAATGCGCCGAGAGGGGCGTAAATCACAGCCGTTAAAAGGATGGCGCATCGTGCTCGACCCGGGGCACGGAGGGCGCGACCCGGGCGCGATTGTTTCCAATGTCGCTGGCGACAAAAGCCCGGTACACGTGGTTGAGGACGAATTTGTGTACGATATCGGGTTGCGCCTGTACCAAAAGCTGAGACTTGCCGGCGCCGCGGTGGAAATGACAGTGGTCAGCCCGAATCACCTCATCCGAGACAATAATCCGGCCACAAAGACGTTTGTACACGAGCAAAATGAAGTCTATAACGATGAAGTCTTCAATAGACAGAACAGTTTTTCAGTGCGCCCGGGGCTTCGCAATATCACGCAACGGGTAAAAATAGCCAATCGGTTTTTCCGGGGGGCAAGACCTGGACAGACCTTGTTTGTATCGCTGCATGCAGACAACAGTCCCAATCGCCCAAAAGGGCCTATGGTTATTTATTGGGGGCGGCAGGGCAAAATCGATTCGCGGTCTCGATCTTTTGCGCGGGTTCTGCAAAAGGCCCTCAATTTGCCGGACGTGCCCACGCAAATTGGGGGGCGCAATCTGGCGGTGTTGCGGAACAATTCGGCGTATGCAGAAGTTCTGGTGGAAATACGCAATGTACACGACAAAGGCGAAGCCTGGGCCTTGCGCTTTCACGACAGGCGCGAATCCGATGCAGATCGCATTTTCCGGGGGATATTAAATTACGCAAAGCAGCGGTAGGATGTTGCGGATAAAGATGTTTTGATCCTTTTTTACAGGCTGCAAGTTGGCGCATCTGATCGCGGTGGTGGTTTTCGAGAACGATGTCGATGACACAGGGTTTTCCCGCGGTTAGCGTGCCTGTTTTATCCAGAACAATTTGAGGCGGTGTGCATTTTTGAACACGCCGCCTCTTCTCATTTCGAATAAGCCATTGTGTTGTCATCTGTCCATATCGGGAAGAACGGTAACGCCTTTTCGGTAACTCGCATCGCGCAGTCGCCGATCAAACGCGACAAAGCCCTGTCCCGTATGGATGCAAAGTCAATAATCGTTCAGCTATGTCACGCAACGTTTCGCAACAGAGCACAGAGAGAAAACGCGATTGACAAATGCAAATCCGTCTGGATATATTCTGACTTCAATCACTGTAGAACATAAAAAGCAGGTGCTTGAAAAACTGGAGGACAGGCGATGCACAACTTAGACCGCATTGAAATCAATCCCAAAGTGATGATGGGCAAACCCGTCGTGAAAGGAACGCGCATTCCCGTGGATCTGATATTGAGAAAACTGGGTGAAGGCGCGTCAGAAGACGATTTGCTCGACGCTTACCCCAGGCTCGCTTTAGAAGATATACGCGCTGCACTGCGGTATGCAGCAGCCACACTCGCTCTTGAAGAAACGGTTTTTGTGACCTCTGCGGGATCGTAATGTCATGAATTTTCTTGCAGATGAAAGTTGTGATTTTACTGTGGTAAGGGCGTTGCGGGATGAAGGGCATGAGGTAATAGATGTGGCGGAAATTTCACCAGCAGCAGATGATGAGGATATTATTGGCCTCGCGTACAGTGAGGCCAAAATTCTTTTAACAGAGGACAAAGACTTTGGACGATTGGTGTATGCTCAAGCCCATCCTTCAAGTGGCGTGGTCTTAATCCGTTTTCCCTCAAATATCCGCAGCATCTTGCCCAAAGTGATTTGAATTTGGTGCGCGATATGGAAGACCAATGGGCGGGTTGTTTTGTTGTTGTCGAACCCGGACGTACTCGTATCAACAGGAGCATCGTCGAATGAGCAAGGCTTTCAAAACTTGTGTCGCAGCAGTTGAGACCTATCTCGATGACCTGCGGCGGATTCGCGCGACGGGCAGCGCGACAGAGGAGCGGTCGATCTACGGGCCGCTCGCAAATTTGATCAACGCCATTGGCGGCGCGCTCAAGCCAAAGGTTTTCTGCATCGGCGAATTGGCGGACCAAGGCGCGGGCCATCCCGATTTTGGGCTTTATGCCGCGAGTCAGGTGCAGCGGGGGAAGCGCGAAGCAGGGCAAGTGCCCGAGCGCGGGGTCGTTGAGGTCAAGGGCGTTGGGGACGACGTTTGGGCGACAGCGCAAGGCGATCAGGTGCGCCGCTACTGCGACCACTATGGCCTGGTGCTGGTGTGCAACACGCGCGAGTTCGTACTGGTCGGCCCGGATGCGGACGGGCGCATGGCCGCGCTCGAGTCCTTCTGCCTTGCCGATACCGAAGAGGCGTTTGTACATCGCCTCGAAAATCCGCGTGCCTTTGCCCGAGACATTGGCGCGGGGTTGCGCGAGTACCTCAGCCGCGCCTTGTCGCACCGCACGGCCTTGACCGCCCCCAAGGACTTGGCGTGGTTGCTCGCGTCTTATGCACGCGAAGGGCTTGCGCGTGTGGAACGCGCCGAGGCGGCCGGCGATGTCTTATCGCCATTGCGGTCCGCACTCGAGGACGCGCTCGGCGTGCGATTTGAGGGCGAGCGCGGCGTGCGCTTTTTTCATTCCACGCTGGTGCAAACCCTGTTTTACGGCGTCTTCTCCGCATGGGTGCTGTGGTCGCGCACATCGCCTGCGGGTGCGCTCAACTGGCGCGAAACGGTTTGGCATTTGCGCGTGCCCGTGTTGCAAGCCCTGTTTCAGCAACTGTCCGATCCCAACCGCCTGCGCCCGCTCGGCCTCGTGGAGGTGCTCGACTATACTGGGGCCGCGCTCAACCGCGTGGATCGCGCCGCGTTCTTTGCCCGTTTTGACGAGGGCGATGCCGTGCCCTATTTCTACGAGCCATTTCTCGAAGCCTTTGACCCCGAACTCCGCAAGCAATTAGGCGTTTGGTACACGCCCGCAGAGGTGGTGCGCTACATGGTCGCCCGCGTGGATAGAGCACTCAAAGACGATCTCGACATTGCCGATGGCCTCGCGGCAGAAAACGTGTATGTGCTCGACCCCTGCTGTGGCACAGGGGCCTATCTGTCCGAAGTGCTACGCCGCATCGCGGCCAATCTCAAAGGCCGAGGCTTGGGCGCGCTGACCGGCGCGAGAATCAAACGAGCCGCAACCGAGCGCGTGTTCGGTTTCGAGATCATGCCCGCGCCATTTGTCGTTTCCCATCTGCAAGTCGGCCTGACCATGCAGGCACTCGACGCGCCACTCGACAACGGGACAGAACGCCCCGGCGTCTCCCTGACCAACGCGCTGACCGGGTGGGAACCGACAAATCAAAAACCACTCCCGTTTCCCGAATTAGAGGAGGAACGCGACCGCGCTGGACAAGTCAAACGGGATACGCCCATCCTCGTCATCCTCGGCAATCCGCCCTACAACCGGTACCCCGGTGTGGGCATGAGTGAGGAACGGGAGCTAACACTGGCTTATCGTGCTACAAAACTGGTGAAGTTGTTAGAAAAGAAAGCCTTGAACGATCTCTACGTTAGGTTCTTTCGCATGGCCGAACGGCGTATCGCGGAAAAGACCGGGCAGGGGGTGATCTGCTTCATCTCCAACTATTCTTGGCTTGACGGATTGGCGTTTGCCGGCATGAGGGAACGCTATCTCGAGGCGTTCGACGCGATCAGGATTGACTGCTTGAACGGGGACAAGTACAAGACCGGCAAGGTTGCACCGGATGGTTCACCGGATCCGAGCGTTTTCTCAACTAAGGATGACCCAGTAGGCATTCAGGTCGGCACTGCGATCACTACATTCATACGCAAGATCAATCACGCGCCTACCAAGGCAATCGGGTTTCGCCATCTCTGGGGATCAGACAAGCGCGAGAAACTCATAGAGACAGAAGATGCCGAACCGGACGCGCTTTACGAGACTGTCAAACCGATCCTGCCCCTCGGTCTGCCGTTTGTGCCAACGGAGGTCAGTGAAAACTGGTTTGACTGGCCTGCGTTGCCCGATCTATTTGCGGTCTTTTTTTCTGGAGCAAACACCAACCGAGATCCGTTTCTCGTCGATATCGATCTCGACCGGCTAAAGCGTCGTCTAACGGACTACTTCAACCCAGCCTTAAGTCACGACGATATTGCCCGTCTCTATCCTTTGATTATGAAGCCCTTGAGTTATTTTGATGCGATAGCGACGCGAAAGACATTGCTCCGACGTGGCGGCCCCACCCAAAAAGGCTTTATTCGCTACACGTACCGCCCATTCGATATTCGCTGGCTCTACTGGGAGGCAGACACAAAGCTGCTGAACGACAAACGTGCAGATTACTTGTCGCATGTATTTGATGACAACTTATGGCTATCTGCTTCCAAGCATCTACGCAAGAACGCGAACGAACCACAAGCCTGTTTTGCACGACACTTAGCTTCGCTTCATTTAATCGAGCGCGGAGTCAACATGTTCCCCGCGTATCTCCGCGACGACGGCCTCGTCATCGGCGGCATCCAACGCCGCCCCAACTTATCGGGCGCGGCGCAACGCTATCTCGACCACCTCGGCCTCGGCGTGGAGGACTTATTTCACCATGCCCTCGCCGTGTTGCACGACCCCGCGTATCGAAAGGCCAACGCGGACGCGCTCCGCATGGAATGGCCGCGCATCCCGCTCCCCGGCTATCCCGATGGCAATGCAACGGGCGCGGCGGACGAACTCGCGCAATCGGTTGCTCGCGGGCGCGAACTGGCCGGCCTCCTCGATCCGGAAACGCCCGTGCCGGGGGTCACTGAGGGCGCGTTGCGTGCAGAAATCGCCGCCATCGCCATCCCCACCACCACAGACAGGCGCAACATGGCGGGCGACAATTTCGCCCTGACCGCTGGCTGGGGTCATTTCGGACGGGGCAGTGCTGTCATGCCGGGCAGGGGCCGCGCTGTTGAACGCGACTACACGCGAGCCGAACGCGCCGCTTGCAATAGTGCCCTCCCCGCGCTTGGCGAAACCACCTTCGACATCTACCTGAACGACCACGCCTATTGGCGCAACATCCCCACTGAAATCTATCATTACAAACTCGGCGGCTATCAGGTGCTCAAGAAATGGCTCTCCTACCGCGAACACGCCATCCTCAACCGCGCCCTCACACCCGAAGAAATCCAACACTTCACCGACACCGCGAGACGGATTGGGGCGATCTTGTTGGCAACCACATAAGAACAGGAATGGGAAAGTCACGGATGAAAAGCGAAAGGACAGAATGTAGGGTCAGTGCCCCATGCCCGCCCATTCCGCGGATGAAAGCGATAGGTAATACCAAATTGAATTGCTGTTGACCTGATGCGATATGCGACCCGCAAATGATTCTCTTGACGTTCCGCAGTCATTCAGAAAAGCCATGGCAAAAATGCCATCCCAAAAGACCATCAGACAAGACCATCGCGCACAGCGCGCAAGTCCGTCTCGCAACCAACCTCTATTTTGCAACCCACCTCGCAGGCCAACGCATGTTGTGCGACCCACAAAGCGATTTGCGCTGTGCCAGTCCCTCGGCGCATGAGAGCGGCATTTTTGAACTGCTGGGCAGTTGTACCCCGCTCGCCTACCTTTTTTTTGCTGTTAAAAAAAAGTCGGTCGCCGCACGCCGTAGGCACAGGCGTAGCCAACGCATCAAAGGCAACAAACGACGCTTTAGAACCAAACGCTTTAGACGAGCAACGCATGACCCGTACGTAAGTCTGTTCCTCATTCCTCATTCCTCCCTGAATGCTATTTTCACCGGGCATTCGCATTATTTCAGATTCTCGGGATTGAGTCCTTTGAGGTCTTCTGTGACAAAACGCCCGTCTTTGCGGATGCACGCGTCGTCAAAGTAGATTTCTCCACCGCCGTACTCCGGGGTTTGAATGAAGACCATATCCCAATGCACGGAAGATCGGTTGCCGTTGTCGGCGTCGTCTCGATAGGCATTGCCGGGCGTAAAATGGAATGACCCCGCGATCTTTTCATCGAAGAGAATGTCGAGCATGGGCGATGTGATATAGGGGTTGAATCCAATGGCAAATTCGCCGATATAGCGCGCGCCCTCATCGGTGTTGAGAATGTCGTTGAGTTTGGCGGTATCGCTCGCTGTCGCGTGGATGATTTTGCCATCTTGAAAAGTGAGCGCGATATCCGAAAACGACGTGCCGCGATAAATGGTGGGCACATTGAAATGGATATGACCGTTGACGGAGTTTTTAACCGGGGCAGTGAAACACTCGCCATCGGGAATATTGCGGGATCCCGTGCAGGCTCTAACCGCGATGTTTTTGATGCTAAACGACAGGTCCGTATCGACCCCCGTGATATGCACGCGGTCGGTTTGTTCCACGCGCTTTTGAAGGGGCACAACGGCCTCGGCCATTTTGCCGTAGTCAAGGGTACACACGTCAAAATAAAAATCCTCAAAGGCTTCGGTGCTTTGCCGCGCCTGTTGCGCCATAGAGGGGGTGGGCCATCGCAAAACCACCCATTTGGTTTTCGGCACGCGGATGGCAAAATGCACGGGATCGAGCCAGTGTTTTTCGTAAATATCCATTGCCTCGCTGGATACATCCGACAGTTCTGTAATATTGCGGCTGCCGCGCAACCCAATATAGGCATTTGCCCGTTGCATGCGGTAGGCTTCATACGCGCCTATTTTTCGCATGGTGGCGACATCGCCTGCGCGGATGAGTTCGCGTTGGATGCGGGTGTTTTTGATGGACACCTGCGGGATGCCCCCCACTTCGCGCACTTTGCGAATCAGCGCGATGAGCATGTCTTCGGGCATGTCGTAGCCTTCAATGAGGACGGTTTCGCCCGGTTGCACCTGCGTGGAATGGTGAATCAAAACATCGGCGAGTTTTTCAAGACGGGGATCTTGCATGGGGTCTCCTGAGAAATGACGGTTCGGCAACGGAGACCTATTGTAATGCGGAGGCCTCTATCGCGCCTAACAAATCACTGCGGTTGACGAAAACACCAAAATAATACAAGATAGACTTGTAAGCCATTCTTTTCAGCGAATCGACAAATAGACGAATCCCACCCGACCACCCCTAAAATCGAGACGTGAGAATGTAGGGGCGCGGCTCCTGTGCCTGTCCAAAGATGCAAGAAGCATTGGGCAGTTTTCACTCGCTTTCCAAGAACAGGTAGAAACCATGAAATTTAGACCGTGTATCGATTTGCGCCGCGGCCGGGTCGTGCAAATCGTCGGGGGGACATTGCGCGCTGGCGCCCGCGTCGCGACAAATTTTGAAACCGAGCGTTCCCCTGCGGCTTACGCACGCCTGTATCGCGCAGATGGATTGTGGGGTGGGCATGTGATCGCGCTCGGCCCGGGCAATGAAATGGCCGCGCTGTCAGCACTCGAGGCGTTTCCCGGCGGTCTGCACATGGGCGGGGGCATCACACCGCACAATGCGGAAAAATTTTTGCGCGCTGGCGCGAGCCATGTAATCGTGACGTCTTATGTATTTTGCGATGGGCAGATCGATGAAAAGCGGTTGGATGAGATGATGCGGGCCGTGGGCGTGGATCGGTTGGTTCTGGATTTGAGTTGCCGAAAGCGCGGCAATGGCTATGTTGTCGTCACAGATCGCTGGCAAACATTTACGGATGTGACAGTTGGAAAAGCGACCTTGAGCGCGTTGGCCGATTGTTGCGCTGAGTTTTTGGTACACGGAGTCGATGTGGAGGGCAAACGCGCAGGCGTGGAAGAACCGCTGATAGAGATGTTGGGCAAATGGTCTCCCGTGCCGGTGACTTATGCGGGCGGGGCGCGAAAACTCTCTGATCTGGATCGCGTCAACGCGCTGGGACAAGGCCGCGTGGATCTGACCATCGGCAGCGCGCTGGACATTTTCGGCGGCGACGTGGCGTATCGAGATGTCGTGACGTGGCAAAAGAACAAGGGTGAATAGACGAATCAACGAATCAACGCACAGGCGTAGCCCACAACACAGCGTAGCAAGTAACTAAGAGTCCCTAACAAAAAGCGTTGCCATGGATTTGTGAGAGGCCGCCTTTGAGGCGTTCCTGCGGGTGTTCACTCCTCTGTTTCAGATGCTTGATTTCTTTTTCTTAGGGCTTCTTAGCACTGGCTTACGGCGTTTTGGCACAGGCTCTGCAACGCCACTGTCTGGATTGCGGATTGTCGCGGATTAGGGGATTGCGCGGATTACCCCCCACCCTCCTGCCTCCGCTATGTCCTCTCTGTCTGCTCCATTCGCTGTCCTGCGCTTCCCAATATTTGTCCCTCTGTGGTTGCCTTTCGCCTTGTGTCTTGCCTTTTCGGGCGGGCACGGGGCACCGCCCCTACGTTTTTATTTTTCCATCTTTCAGCCGCGTCAAACAAAGTCTTGTCAAAAATGGCGTGATTGTGTCATTTTTGTTCCCCATTTTTTGTTCCTCAATTTTTTCAAGGTGGCGTTTATGGCCGAATAAGATACGATATCCAAACACCTGATTCAAACCTACCCGGACGATTTCATCCGCTTCACACTCGGACGCGCTGACATCGAGGTGCTCGAGGTGCTCGAGACCGAGCAACCCACTGTGGAAGCCCGGCGCGCCGATAGCCTGATTCTCGTGCGTATTGAGGGTAAGGATGCGTTGATTCATTGCGAATTTCAAACCGCGGACAGCACGGACACTCCGATGTCGCATCGCATGGCCGGCTATATTGGTCGCGCCATAGAACGCTATGGTCTGCCGATCTTTTCCTTTGTGATCTACCTGCGTCCCGGTGCTGGACGACGCGATAAGGGATACTACATCCAAGAACTGCCCGGCCATGAGGTGCTGGTGAAATACAAGGTGATTCGTCTGAGTGAGATCGACGGTCAAGCGATTATCGAGGGTGGTCATCCTGGCTTGCTTCCGTTTGCGCCCTTGATGAAACCTCCGTCTGGGGTGTCTGCGGATGCGTGGTTGCGTCAATGTCTTCATGCGACGGAAGCCTTGCCCTTGGACGCTTCAACCAAGGTTGACATGATGGCGGGTATGGCTATTTTAGGTGGGATATCGTATGAATTGTCCACCGTTAGGCGTATTATTTCTCAGGAGGGTTTTATGGATGCGATTATGCGTGAATCATCGTTTGCCCAATACCTTACCCAACAAGGTATTGACCGCGGCATTGAACAGGGCATTGAACAGGGCATTGAACAGGGCATTGAACAGGGTCTGGAGCGCGGGAGTAGAGAAAGCACCATTGAAGCTATTTTCGATGTGTTGGAGGTTCGCTTTGATGCGGACGCGCCCGGTCAGTTCGCCGCCCGCATTGCGGCTATCGCCGATTTGCAACGGCTCAAGCAGTTGCTTCGTGAGGCGGTGCAAGTGGACAATCTCGATGCTTTTCAGCATGCGTTGGACGCAGAGGCTTAGAGTCCCTAACAAAAAGGGTTGACCTGGATTTGTGAGAGGCCGCCTTTGAGGCGTTCCTGCGGGTGTTCACTCATCTGTTTCAGACGCTCAATTTCTTTATGTTAGGGCTTCTAAATTGATTTTCTGTTGACCTGATGCGATATGCTACCCACAAATGATTCCCTTGACCTTACCCAGGCATTCAAAGAAGCCATTGCAAAAATACCATCCCAAAAGACCCTCCAATAAAGCCATCGCGCACAGCGCGCAAGGCCGTCTCGCAACCCACAGCCATCTTGCAACCCACCTTGCAGGCCAACGCATGTCGTGCTGTTACAAAAGCGCTTTGCGCTGTGCAGAGCACCCCTCGGCGCATGAGAGCGGCATTTTTGAACTGCTGGGGCAGTTGTACCCCGCTCGCCTACTTTTTTTGCTGTTAAAAAAAAGTCGGTCGCCGCACGCCGTAGGCACAGGCGTAGCCAACGCATCGAAGGCAACAAACATGGAGGTAGAACCAAACGCTTGAGACAAGCAACGCATGATCTCTGAGGAACGTCTGTTCCTCATTCCTCATTAGAATGTAGGAGTGTGCCCCGTGCTCGCCTGTCGATCCGTCAGGACCCATCCATGACACGTTTTAAGGACATCGGAGAATTTGAATTTATCGACCGCATTGCCGCGCACACACAGCGCAATCGGGTTCTGTGTGGGATTGGCGATGATTGCGCGGTCATCGCAGCGGGCAAGGGGCGCGTGCGACTCGTGACAACAGACGCGATGGTCGAAGGCGTCCACTTTGTGCAAAACGCGCCGCCTGAAAGCGTGGGCTATAAACTGCTGACCGCGAGTTTGTCCGATATAGCCGCGATGGGCGGCAAGCCGACAGATGCGGTCGTGGCGGTCGGCGCATCGGATGGCTGTGACGCGGGATATGTCGAGCGCATCTACAACGGCCTTTTTGCCTGTGCGGATCAATTTGGCGTCGCCATTGTGGGTGGAGATACCACGCGCACGGCTGGCCCTTTGGTCTTGAGTTTGACGCTCACAGGCACCATGGCGCGCGATCAGGTGTCTTATCGGTCGGGCGCGCGGGTGGGCGATGCGATTTACGTATCGGGCACATTGGGCGATGCGGCAGGCGGTTTGGGCGTGGCGTTGGGAGCAGTGGAGATGCAGGGCGAAGATCGAGCCGCGTTGTTGCGGCGGCATTATCGCCCCGAGGCGCGGGTGGATTTGGGGCGGGCCTTGGCAGAAACGGATGCCGTGACAGCGATGATCGATGTATCGGATGGGCTGGCTTCGGATTTGAACCACATTTGCCGGCAAAGCGGGGTATCGGCTGTGATTCGGGCAGAGGCGATCCCCATGTCCGCGGCTTTTGTCAAATTTTGCGACGCGAGCCGTGAAAATAAGCTGGCGTTGGCCTTCACAGGAGGGGAAGATTTTGAGTTGCTATTTTGTGTGCATCGCGCACGGGTGCATAAGATAGAAGTATTGGCAACGCGATATTCGATTTCTCGCATCGGCGAGATCGCGGCGGGCAATGGCGGTGTGAGGATAGAAAATGAGGATGGGAAGCGCGTTCTATTGAAAAGGGTGGGGTACGAGCATTTTAGAGGCGAGAAGCAACCACAGATAACCACGAATGAACGCGGATGAAAGGCAGGGAATAGATCCTTAGGTGCGTGGCCCCAGTGCCTGCCCGAATAGACCAAGCAATGAATTGTAGGGGCGGCCCCCCAGTGCCCGCCCGTTAAAGCAGATAAAAGGAGAGAAGCCGTGTATAAATGGGCCAACCGCGTTCATATAAGAAACGCGGTTGGCATAAGGCAGGTCGCGGCAAGCAGCTAACTCCATGCTCATATAAACAGTTGCCCGAGCTGCTTATGGAAAATCTCAAAGGAAGGCGACGGGTCTTTGTCGCTTTGTTCTGCCGGTGGCCCTGCCATCTTGTATCTTAGCTCTCAGCGGTCAGCAGTCAGCAAAACAAGCGGTCAGACCATCCATCGCCTTGGCGGATGGGCGGGGCCTAAAAGCTAATTGCATCTTATCCCCTTCCGGTTCGCATTGCATCACGCGCCTCGAGCAATGTCTTTCGCGAGTTCTGCTTGGGGGGTCGCCATATTCAATCTCTTGCGTCTCGCGCCTCTTGCCGCCTGCGCTTTTTTTTTGCGTGGCGGCTTTTTTGGTCGAGACGTTTTTCGATTGAAGCGCGATGGGGGCGGGTTTTGATGCGCGGTTTGCGCGGTTTGTTGCGCGTGTTCAGGAGGTTTTGCAAACGCTCGAGGGCGAGTTTTTTGTTGCGGTATTGCGACCGGTGTTCTGTGGCAATGACCGTAAGACCCGTGGGCAGGTGGGTTGCGCGCACGGCGGTTTCAACTTTGTTGCGGTGTTGACCGCCTGGGCCGGATGCGCGCAGGGTCTGAAATTGAACATCCTTGAGGAGTGCGGTGGTAGGCATTGGAAAAATTATTGCACGGCTCGATCAGGCGAGGCCCGCGCGGCGAAAGGCTTCGGCCATGGCATTGTCGCTTTGAGATTCTCGCGCTTGATTGGACTTAAACGCGGCCATGTCTTCGTTTTCAGCGGTTTGCCGCGCTTCTTCTTCAACAGCGCGCATCGAGAGCGAGATGCGTTTTTGCCGGCGGTTGATTTCTCGGATCAGGGCTTTGATCTCCTGACCGACTGAGACGGCTTCGCCGGGATTTGAAATGCGTTTTTCCGAACTGATCTGCGAGATGTGTACCAGCCCCTCAACGCCGGGTTCAATTTCGACAAACGCGCCGAAATTTTGAATTGAAACGACTTTGCCCGCGATGACCTGGCCCACTTGATAGCGATCTGTGACGGTATCCCAAGGGTCTTTTTTTAAGGCTTTCAGGGAGAGCGAGACGCGCTCGTTTTTTTTCCCCAAATTTTTGAGCCCGAGTATTTTGACGCGCACTTCTTGTCCTTTTTTGAGGACCTCACGCGGATGTTTAACGCGGGCGTGGCTGATTTCCGAGACGTGTAGCAACCCTTCAACGCCGTTGAGATCGACAAACGCGCCGAAGGGTTCGATGCGCGTTATGACGCCCGATTTTTCGTCCCCTTTCGAGAGTTGGCGGCGCACCTCATCGGCTTTTTTTCGGAGTTCTTCTTGCAAGTACGCACGGCGTGAAACCACGACATTGTTGCGCCCGCGCAGTTCGACAATTTTGAAGGTGAGGGTTTGCCCGGCATAAGACGCGGGGTCATGGCAATATTCCGTGTCAATTTGCGACATGGGACAAAAACCGCGAAGGCCGCCCACGTTGACCACGAGCCCTCCGCTGTTGAAGCCGGTGACCTTGCCTTCAATGGGCATGTCGTTTTGATGGGCTTGGCGCACCATCTGACGGCTGGAAGCACGCAGCGAAAGCGTCAAGCGGATTTCGCCATCGGTGCTGGCGACAAAGGCTTCGACGGCGTCGCCGGTCTTGTATTTCAACGCGCCCGATGGATCGCTGAGTTCTCGAATGTCTATGGAAGCCTCGCTGCGACCGCCAAAGTCAATAAAAGCCACGGATGGACCGATTTCGCGGAGCGTGCCGGTGATTTTTTCGCCGGACGAGACCTCGCGATAATTCTGACGGTCGCTTTCTTCGAGCAAAGCGGCAAATTCCGCGCTCGATTCGTCAGCGGCGTATTGCTTGTCGAGTGCTTCAACGCTATCTGAAGGGGGCGCGACAGGTGTTTCTCCTGCAGGGGCATCGGTTGCGTTGCGTTGCGTTTTGTCGGGGGTGTTCATCGTTCGTAACCTGTGGAGTGTGAAAAAAAATGATGCGAAAATAGGATACAAAATTTATGAAGGATAACGGAAATAGGCAACCAAATTTTTTTTGTAACTAATGTCTGCGGGAAATGTCTAATAAATAAAGGGAAGTTGAACAATTTTCCACCGCGCTTTCCAAAGGGGGCAAGCAATGTTGCGGAGATGGTCATGGCTGTTGGGGTTGTTGTTGTGGACTCAGGGCATATACGCGCCGCAATGCGAGGCAGGGGTCGCGCACGGCGTAAAACGCTCTCGGCTCGAAGTGCGCGGCGGATATTGGAATCCGAGCGGAAGTTCCAAGGCAAACGCGGGTGGATTGGTGCGGCAAAGGGTGGAAAATGTGATGGGGTCTATCGCCTATACCTATCGACTCAAAGAAAATCTGGCCATGACGGTTCGATTCGCCGGATTGGTTGCAGAAGCCGGGCAAAGTGTGGGTTTTTCGAGCGTCTCGCAAGACGCTGTCTTCGTTATGCCCCTGCTTTTTGGGGTGCGATACGACTATCCGTTGTCGCCATCCCCTGTTCGTCCCTACCTCGCCGCGAGCGCGGGGCCGTATTTTTTGAGCAGCAGTTGGCAACTGGTCGAAATGAGCGTGGTGCAAGAAGTCCGCCTTCGAGCCACCCTTGGAACATATATAGGCGGCGGTGTGGATTTTGCCATCGGAAAACGCTTTGTGATCGGCGCAGGTGCGGGGTATCATCTGCTCGCGAATTTTTCGGAGGCATTCGGAGACCGCAGAAATTTCAGCGGTCCTGAATTGAGCATTGGTTTGAGTTTTTTGTGGGGACGAGAAATATCGCGGGTTGTCGTGGATTAAGCCCGCATTGCCTGCGATGCTCAATCCGCGCCCTCCGCGATCAGATGGCGGACGACTTCGGCAGGATCGCCCGTGCGGCCGAGCAAATCCATTTGCCGCTGCGCCCATGTGGGGCGATGGGCCATATCGAGAACGCGCTTGAGGAAAGCCACGCAATTGAGGTGTTCGGCCATGGGCAGCAGGGCCTCTACGAGTTCCTCGGCGATTTGCGGGACGGATTTGAGGTTGTGCGATGTGGAATCGACGAGTTGTGCCCCAATGCCGTAGCGCGACGCGTGCCACTTGTTTTGTCGGATGAGCATGGGGTGGCAGTCGTGTTGATAGATTCCCTGGTCGATCTGATCGGACAGGGTGCAAATCAAACACTGGATCAATGCGACCAACCCCAAGGTGTCGTCGAGTGAACCGGGCATGTCGCAAATGCGAACCTCGACCGTGCCAAACGTGTGGTGGGGGCGCACATCCCACCAGATTTCGCGGATGGATTCGATATAGCCCGTGTCGATGAGGTGGTTGATCAGCCAAACGTATTCGCTCCAGTTTCGCATCAGGGGGGGCAGCCCGGCCGTGGGCAGTCCCTCCATTATTTTCGAACGCCACGAGTGCAAGCCCGTGACGCGGCCCTCCCAAAATGGGCTGTTGCAAGACAGCGCGAGCAAGATGGGCAAATAGCGCAAAATGCGGTCGCAGATCATAATGGCTTTGTCGCCGCTGTTGACGCCCACATGGACGTGGAGGCCAAATGTCACCAGTTGTCGGGCCGTGTCCTGAAGCAGATTGACGAGGCCCATGTATCGTTCGTTGGGCGTGATTTTTTGTTCGCGCCATGTGGAAAACGGGTGCGTGCCCGACCAGTAGAGGCGCGTATTTTCAGCCGCCGTTGCTTTGGACAGCACCCGAAGTTTTTTCTTGAGATCCGTTTCGACCTCGGCAAGGCTTTTGCAGACTTCGGTGTTGATTTCGACGTAGCACTGCATCAATTCGGGCTTGATTTTGTCCGCGTATTTTTTGGGAATGCGATTGAGAATCGCGGCATTTTTGCTGCACAAGGCCATGGTTTTTGCATCGACCAAAGCCAGTTCTATTTCCACGCCAACCGTGGGCTGGGCACTGGGATTAAATTCGAGTCGCGTCATGGCAATCTCCATTTTTGTTCCGCGATGGAGCGAAATAGTTGACAACGCTGCGTGCGAGAATTTTCGCGCCAATGGTCAGGGCGTCTTCATCGATGTCAAAATCGGGCGCGTGCAGCGGAGTGGCACTGCCTCCTGCGGGCATGCAACCCAAGCGAAACAGGCTGCCGGGCACATGCGCGAGATAATTGGCGAAATCCTCGCCGCCCATGCTCGGTTCGGCAATGGCCTGAACGCCTGCCGCGCCCAATACATCGGCGGCACTTTGGCGGATCAGGTCGGTCAGCGCGGGGTCGTTGTCAACCGATGGCGGGCCGACGGAAAACCGCACGTCAATGCGCGTATCGGTGAAGTTGCCCGCGCCACTGGCAATTTTGAGAATGCGATCCATCGCGCGGGTTTGCGCTTTGGCACTGAGGGTTCGCAAGGTGCCGCGCAGCAGGGCTTGGTCCGGAATGACATTGGGATTTTCGCCCGCAGCGATATGCCCAATGGACATGACCACCGGATCGTACGCGTCAAAATTGCGCGGCAGGGATTGGTAAAGCGCGGTGATGACCTGCGCGCCCGCGGCGATGGGGTCTCGCGTTTCGCTCGGGCGCGCTGCATGCCCGCCGCGTCCGTGAATGCCAATTTCTATTGCCACGCAATTGGCGGTGAGCACGCCTTGGCGAATGCCCACAGTGCCCGCGGGCCGCGAGGGGTCTAAATGCAGGCTGATCAGGCCGCAGACATTTTGGAGCGCGCCAAAGGCGATCATGTCCAGCGCGCCGCGATTGGTTTCTTCGGCGGGCTGAAAAATGGCGCGCCAATGCACGGGCCACGGCAACACGTCCGCGCAATCCAACAACCCCCAAACCGCGCCGAGCACGGTGGCGGTATGCCCATCGTGCCCACAGGCGTGCATCACCCCCGGCACGCGGCTGCGGTAGGGCACTTTTTTGATGTCTTGGATATGCAGCGCGTCAATATCCGCACGCAGGCCCAAGCGCGGGTGCCCCGTTGCGTTGTCGGCAATCACGCCACACCCTTTCGGACCCGTTTGCACCTCGCAACCGGCCCGTTGCAACACATTGACCAAATAGCGCGTGGTTTCCACCTCGCAACCGCTGAGTTCCGGGTACATGTGCAGGTCGCGGCGGACTTCCACAATTTTTTGTTGTCGCGCGTCAATGGCGCGGTCGAGTTTTTGCATCCATTTGTCAGGCATATCTCTAAAAATAGGACGATTTGGATTTTTTGCACAACAAATTGTTTTGGATGGTTCACACCATCTCGCGGCAGGGCATTTCCCATTTCCGCTTGACTTCACATCGCGTATCGGTGAAATTGACTGCCTGAGAACGCGGATAACCGCAAAGGGCATGACATGGCGATATCGGTTGAAGAACTCGAAAGGAATGACGCTCGGATAAAAGAAAAACAAAACGAACAAATCGCACTGCGGGAACGTCAAACAAGGGTTGAAGAAACCGACAAGCGGATTCTCGACCAGTTGGCGTTTATCCGCGATGAGATTAAAACGCTGGCAATCAGCGTAGATAAGCGGATTGATCGCGTGGATACAAAGGCGCGATGGATCATTTCAACCCTTGTCGCGTCTTTAATTGCAGGTGGCATATTGGGGTTCAACATACTGAACTACTTTTTCAAATAGGAGCGCGTGATGTGGAAGCGTACGATGCGGAAATCAGAGGTGCAGCAGAATTATTTTCGGGTCGGCTTGATTACGGGCCTTGCCATAGGCGGCCTCGCCATCTTGGGCTTGTTTTTGCGGTCGAAAACCGGGCGAAGCACGCGCACGCGCGTAGAACAGGCTGTTCAGCGCGTGCGGAACCGTCTCAATGGCTCGGCCAAATCCAATGGTTCAGCAAAAGTTCAGCCCCCACCCGTTGAAACAAAATCTACCGATTCGGAAAAATCTTGAGATCGATTGGGTTTCTGAATCGCGCTGTCGGATAACCGAATGGCGGTTTGAACTTAGAGTCCCTAACAAAAAGCGTTGACATGGATTTGTGAGAGGCCGACTTTGAGGCATTCCTGCGGGTATTCACTCATCTGTTTCAGACGCTTGATTTCTTTATGTTAGGGCTTCTTAAAACGCGATCTGATGAATTTGCTTTCCAAACCCGATGGTTATCCCATTTACGCCATCGTGGAAAATGTGCGCTCCCTGTTCAATGTGGGGGCTATTTTTCGCTCGGCAGATGGGGTCAATGCCTCGGGGATTTATCTGACGGGCCTTACGGGATGCCCGCCGCGTAGGGAAATCAGCCGCGTGGCACTGGGCGCAGAAGACTCCGTGCCATGGCATTATGAACGGGATACAGAAACGGTGATCAGCGGCTTGCGTGCAGAAGGCGTGCAGGTGGTCGCATTGGAGCAAACGCCCGATAGTGTTGATTTTCGCGCCTTTCCCTATCGCTGCCCGGTGGCCGTGATCTTGGGCCATGAGGTGATGGGCGTGCGCCCTGAAACCCTGGGTTTGTGCGATGGCGTTGTCCACATCCCAATGTTGGGACACAAAGCGTCTTTGAATGTATCTGTCGCTGCAGGGGTTGTGCTGTATGAATTGTTGTCTGTTTTTGAGGGGCGGAAAAAGTGAGACGGGAGACGTAGAGTCCCTAACAAAAAGCGTTGACATGGATTTGTGAGAGGCCGACTTTGAGGCGTTCCTGCGAGTGTTCACTCATCTGTTTCAGATGCTTGATTTCTTTTTCTTAGGGCTTCTAAGCGTTTCGCCACAAAAAGCACAGAAGTCACAAAATGACTGTTGAAGGTGAGCCTCAATACTGTGAAAGGTGGTGCTGTGGAATGATAAGTGGAAAAAAAGAAAATGGTGGTCAGTTACAATAACCTAATTTTTTGGGAGGGATTACCAATGAAAGGTCAAATCTTGGACTTTTCGGTTCAGAAAAATTCTGGTGTCATCTCTGGAACAGATGGAGTGAGATACCATTTCGAGGGATCAGATTGGAAAGGCGAACGGCCGCCTTCTCGTGGCATGATGGTTGACTTTGAAGCCGATGGAAACCACGCCAAAAGTGTGTATCTCGCATTGGGTGCAACCACACCAGGTTCAAAGAATAAGGTGGCTGCTGGGTTGCTGGGGATTTTGCTTGGTGGTATCGGAATCCATAAATTTTACCTCGGGTTCACGGGACCAGGTCTTGTGTATCTGCTTGTCAACACCATCGGTTTTGCGGTTACTTGGGCACTCGGGTTTATCCCCAATATTATTCTTGGGATAATGGCTCTCATTGAAGGAATCATCTACTTGACAAAATCCGATGAGGAATTTGAGCAGGTGTATGTCATTGAGAAGAAGAAGTGGTTCTGAGGTACTTTCATTGATCTTTTTTCATCGCCGAAAGCTGATAATGGATAGGCGCGAGACACATACCGTTGATGCAACGGGCGGTTATCGACAGATTCGAGAGGCGTTGGACGCATTGCAACAAAAGCGCACAGAGGCCGCGCTGAATGAGCAGGTGGCTTTTCAAAACGCGCTTTTGCAGGTCAGCCGCGCGGTGCAACAGATGACGCGCCCCGAGCATCTCGAGGGGGTTGTCGTCGCGTGTCGGGAACAACTGCGGGTGCTCGATGTGTCGTTTGTCGCCATTGCCGTGCATCGCTTGCTCGATCCCGAAACGCAGACCTTCGAGTCCTACGAGGTGATGCCTTCGGGGCAGATCAACCGCTTGGTGCGCGCCGTGCCGAATGTCTATCGCATGTGGCAACAGCAAAAAACGATTTACCGCGCGGATCTCACAGAAGATATGGGGGGGGTTGACGCCCGTGGGGCTGAAGGGCATGTCTGCGCGGTATGGCGTGGCAATTCGTTGCATTCTCGACATTCCGCACGCACGGGGCACGCTGGCGTTGTTGAGCGATGTGGTTTCGGCGTTTTCAGATGCCGAGGTCCTGTTTTTGGAACGCATTGGTGATACTAAGAGTCCCTAACAAAAAGAGTTGACATGGATTTGTGAGAGGCCGACTTTGAGGCGTTCCTCCGGGTGTTCTCTCATCTGTTTCAGACGCTTGATTTCTTTATGTTAGGGCTTCTAAATTGATTTTCAGTTGGCCTGATGTGATGCTACCCGCAAATGATTCCCTTGATGTTACCCAGTCATTCAGAGAAGCCATTGCAAAAATGCCATCCCAAAAGACCATCAGACAAACCCATCACGCACAGCGCACAAGGCCGTCTCGCAACCCACCTCCCTCTTGCAACTCTCTTTGCAGGCCAGCGCATGTCGTCCTGTTACAAAAGCGATTTGCGCTGTGCAAGCCTCTCGGCGTTTGAGAGCGGCATTTTTTGCTTCCTTTTTTTTCCTGTAAAAAAAAGGAAGTCGCCGCACGCCGTAGGCACAGGCGTAGCCAACGCATCAAAGGCAACCCACATGGAGGCAGAACCAAACGCTTGAGACGAGCAACACATGATCTCTAAGGAACGTCTGTTCCTCATTCCTCCCTGATGGGAGGCAGGATACGGACAACCGAAAATCAAATTGGTATTACCTCTTGTATCTTTGGGCGAGCACGGGGGCATCGCCCCTACACACACCGCAGGCGAGCACGGGGCATTGCCCCTACCACATACAGGCGAGCACGGGAATCGCCCCTACACACACTCGCCTTTTGTGCCTTTGAACGGGCTGTCGCCAGTTGTACCCCGCTCGCGCCTTTTGTGGCTAAACTTCCATCTCACCTGAGAAAGGATATATCCCAATGCGTTTACGCTTTTGCGCTGTGTTGTGTGTGTTGATGGTCTTGAACGGGGGGCTGTGGGCTAAATCTCAAGTGTTCTTTGTGGCAAACGGCCCGATGGCCTCCGATTTTGATGGCAATGGCGCGGTAACGTTTGCCGATTTTTTGCACTTTATCAACAATTTTAATGGCAATACAGAAAGCGCGGGCTATGATCCGCATACGGATTTGAACGAGGATGGCGTCACGAATTTCAGCGACTTTTTGGCGTTTAGTGCCGCGTATGGTCAGATGCAGGCCCAGGTTGAACCGAGTGGGGATCAATACATTATTTACGTGGCTGATTCGGATGACAGTTCGGTTATGGCACTGGACTTTAACTCGCATCTCTTGCTCGATTACATGCCCTATCGCGGGCCGGGTGGGGTGATGGTCTCTGCGGATCAGCAGACGATTTACGTGGCCGAGGTGTTCGGGTTTTTCAAGATGGACGCGCGGCATCAGGTGCAGTTTAGCGTGCCGGTTGAATCCCGAGGCAAAGCCGTGCTGAGTCTGGATCAGACGCGGGCTTATGTGACCGATCAAGTGCAGGACTTGGTGCGCGTGGTGGATGTGGTCAATGGCGTCGCTGTGGATTCTATTTTGGTGGGCAATCGACCCATTGACCTCGCCCTCTCGCCCAATGGTGCGACCCTGTACGTGGTCAATCAAACCGATCAAAACGTGGTCGTGGTCGATCTGGCAACCGCGACAGTGACGCATCTGATCACTATCGGCGCGATTCCAGGCGAGATATCCATTACGCGGGATGGCACGCGGGCTTATGTCACCAATTTGACGCGCGGTTTGATCTCGGTTTTAGACCTCAATACCAATCGGGTGGTGGGCCAGATTCAGCTCGATCAAGAATCCTGTTTTGGCGCGGAACTCTCGCCCGATGGCACGCTGTTGTACGTGAGCGCGATGGGCGCGTTGCTGGCGATTGATGTGCAGCGCAATTTGATTGTGCGAACCCTGGCTTTGGGAGATAATTCAACAGTGCTCGGGGTTTCGCCCGACGGCTCTCGGGCCTATGTCACAACGCTTGTGCGACAAGCTGGCGGGCCGGGGCTTACTGTGGTAGATTTGAATGCGTGGGCCATTCTCGGGCGGATACGCGGGTTCGTTTTCCCAAGGGAAATCGCATTTCGCACTGTGCCGCGAGGGATGGCGTCTCAGTAGTTTATGATCCGCGGACAGGGTACACCTGCGATAGCCGTTCATCGACGAATCGGCGGAACGGGGTACAACGGGTCGTTTCTCGGGTTCGTTCATCGGCGAATCAACAAATCGCAGGGGCGGTGCCCCGTGCCCGCCCGACTTGCTAAAACGCGAATGGGCACTCATATACGCTATGAGTGCCCAATTTTTTTGTGAGAACGGTTTTCAATATTTGTGTGCCCTATCGTTGACAACGCTATGATTCTTCTTGAAAAAATTAATCGTCATCTCGGCTGGGGACGACCAGGCGGAACAGCACGGGGTGGTGATCCGAGTAGTATTGTGCAAACAAATTTCCGCTGTACGGATCGCCGGGATAGGGGCTGGCGTCTCGCCACGAATCGCGCATTGCGTCGATCAAGTTGACCACCTGAAAATCAAACGCCTCATCTACCTCGTTCGATTCTGGATGCTCGGCGGGGCGATACAGGACGTGGTCATAAGGTTTGTCGCTTCCGGTGGCCGTGTTCGTTTTTCGGCACTCGTCATTTAGCGACACAAAGCCCGGCGGCGTTGCAGCCTCGAGCTCTGCAGCGTCTTGGATATTCATATCTCCAACAATGTAGAAATCCCGCTCTTGTGAATCGTTTTGGTCGATCCAATTTGCAATGCCCAAAAGTTCGGCCTTGCGTTTTTCGGCTTCGCGGTTGCCGGGGTACAAATGGACGTTGACGACGACAAAATCCATTCTGCCATCCGCGGTGCGGAAGCTGTGGGCGTGTGGCACGCGGCGATACACGGGATGGGCCGAGCGATCTTCAGCCAAGAACCCGTGGGGCAAATCATCGGCAAGGGCGAGTTTGCCGGGCTTGTAGAAAACCACCGACCATTCGGTGCTCGATCCTTGCTTGTGGATGGTTTGCCCGCTGCCCGTGTCTTCACACGACAGGGAATGGGCAAAGCCCTGCGCGCTCATGGCATTGAAAAACGCATCGGCTTCCGGGTCTTCGCGGTAGGGCGTGCCATCGCAGTATTGACCGTTGTCTGGAGGCGCGACGAGTTCTTGGACGACGACCATATCGTATTGCCCGACCAACTCGGCGAGGGCTTTATTGTCCTTCTTTTTGTACAGGCCGACAAATTTGATGTTGAAAGAACAGACTGTGATCTCGTATTCGACAACCGCAAAGGCATTGACAAAGAGGTGAAAGTCCTCAAAGTCGATTGTGCCATCGGCGTTGAGATCGAGTTTGGCGTTGAAATCGGCCTGACCGGCTGACTTTCCGAATCCCTGTGCAAAAAGGAGAAAGTCCGCAAAGTTGATTGTGCCATCGCCATTGAAGTCCGCGGGCTCTGTCTCTTGCGCCGCGAGAAAGGCCGTCGCCAAAAACAATGCGAGACACAACGCTGTCGCCGTATATTTTTTCATTGCATTTCCCTTGGTGTAATCCGCGTTAGCGGGTTATGATACGCCTGCCTGTTGATGCTGTCAATCTGATAAGACACTTGAGTTTATCGAGCGTTCCACAGCCAAACGAGTCTGAAATCCGGTATTCTTCGCCACAATCTCATTGGAACTGCCCGCAACGAGACAGCAGTTTGTCAAGATGTGCCTTTTACGGAGGGAACGATTGTGTTTCGCAATTACTTGATCGTCAGGGGATGGGCAAAGCCCTGCGCGCTCATGGCATTGAAAAACGCATCGGCTTCCGGGTCTTCGCGGTAGGGCGTGCCATCGCAGTATTGACCGTTGTCTGGGGGCGCGACGAGTTCTTGGACGACGACCATATCGTATTGCCCGACCAACTCGGCGAGGGCTTTATTGTCCTTCTTTTTGTACAGGCCGACAAATTTGATGTTGAAAGAACAGACTGTGATCTCGTATTCGACAACCGCCGGTTGGCAACCCAAGAACAACAGCAGAACGCAGGGTAAGAGATATTTTTTCATAGTGTTTCACCTTACACGACAAAACGGACAGACGCAACCTGCAACAGACGCATCAACGCAACGGGGCACAACTGGCCGTTTTTCAGGTCAGTTCATCAGCGAATCAACGAGTCAGCGGAACGGGGTTGGGTGGTTGGGTGGCTCATACGTCTCGCGTCTTACATTTCACTTTTGATGGATCGTCGTTTACCGGGCAACATCCGCTACAAACAGATCGAGGCACTCTGCCATGAGGCCGTTGATGCGATCAAATCGCCGTTGATCGGTCAGGATTTCACGAGCGGATTGGATATAGGGCGCGTCGGTGATTTCGCAACCGCAGTGATCGATCAAGGCTTGGGCCGCGCTGCGCGTGGTTTCCAAGTGGAATTGAAATGCGAGAACCGCATCGCCCATCGAGAACGCCTGATTCCGGCAGGCCCTGCTCTCGGCGAGGTGCATCGCGCCATCGGGCAGATCAAACGTGTCGCCGTGCCAGTGAAAAACTTCGCCGGCCCGTGCGAGCAACGGCCCGATTTTGCCATGCGGTTGCACGGGTGCGAGGGAAAACCAACCGATTTCTTTGTGCTCATTTGGATAGACCCTTGCGCCGAGCCCCTCTGCGATGAGTTGAGAACCCAAGCAGACGCCCAATACCCGCGTCTTAGAATCTATTGCGCGTTTCAAAAATGCTTTCTCTTGCACGAGCCAGGGGTATTCCGCCTCGTCATAGACGCCCATGGGGCCGCCCATAACCACCAGCAAGTCGATCTCATCGGGCGACGGACAAACCTCACCAGCAAAGAGGCGCGTGCGTGAAATTTGGGCGTGCCGCGCTTTCGCCCAAGATGCAATGCTGCCGAGTCCCTCAAATGGCACATGCTGGAGATAGTGCAGTCTCATAGGGCTACGACTCGCTGGGTTCGCATGGACTCGTAAATCGCGTCCATTGTTTTCATGTTGCCGATGCTGTTTTCAGGCGGGATTCGATGGCTTTGCCCCGTGTCCAAGCAATCGCACAGGTGGTGGAGTTGGTTGACGAACTGATCAACGGGTTCAAAGTCATGGGTTTCAACGCCATCGCGCGTGTGAACCTCGAGGGTCGTGGGCCGGTTTTCATTGTTCCACGCCCGTTCGGTTCGCAGCATGCCATCGCTGCCAGAGATTTCAAAATACTGCGACGAGGCCATTTTGAAGCTGAAGGTGAGTTGTGCGGTGACGCCATTGGGAAATTCATACAGGGTCGCAATTGTCTCATCCACCTCTTCGCCAAATTCGCCTGTGGCATAGACGCGGATGGGATCGGCATTGGCAATGAAACGGGCGTGGTGCGTGTTGTAACAGCCCAAATCATAGACCGCGCCGCCGCCCTTTGCCCTGTTGAAACGCCAGTTGAGGTCGGGTTTTCGGCGGGCCGCTGAAACGCCCGTGCAAAAGGTGCTGCGAATATTGCCCAGCGTTCCGATTCGTCCCGAATCCAAAATTTCTTTGGCTTTGAGGTGCAGGGGGTGATGGCGAAATTTGAAGGCTTCGGCGAGGAGAATGCCGTTGGCTTTGGCACACGCGACCATATCTTCGCACTCGGCCGCGGTTTGGGTGATGGGCTTTTCACAGAGGGTGGCGCGAACCCGTTGCGACTTTGCAATTTGGTTGCTCAGGTTGGCGTGAAAGCAACCCCAAGTGCAGATGATGGCGATGTCGAGGTTTTCATTGTCCAACATCAGAGCGAGGTCCGCATACCCCTTTCGCACGTCAAATTCGCCGCGATACCGCTCAACCGCTTCGGGCAACACATCGCAGACCGCGACGATTTCCGCACGATTGGATTGTGCAACGGCTCGCCCATGGGCGCGTGAAATACCACCCGCGCCGACAATTCCAATGCGATAAGCCATATCAAAACTCCTTGTGAAGCGAATCAACGGACGGGGTACAACGAGCGACAGCCCGTTCAAAGGCACAAAAGGCGAGCGGTAGTAGGGGCGATGCCCCCGTGCTCGCCCGTATGCGGGGGCCGGAGGAAGGGTCCAAATATATCCTAAAACAACTTCTAAAGTCCCAACGCATCCAAGATATGCCGCGCAACGGATTCTGCCAGCACAGCAGAGCCTTTTTTGCTGAAATGCACATTGGCGGGAAGTTGAATCTCGTCGAGGCGTTTTAGCGCGTACGCGTAGAGGTCGTTTGTGGGAATGCCGTGTGCGTGCATCACTTTTTGTGCAATGGCGTTGTATTCGACTTCGTCGCCGGGCTTGCGAAACGACGCGCCTTTGGGCACCGGGGTGGTGGCGCACCAGACGAGTTTGGCGCCGGTTTGTTTGAGGCGTTGGACGAGGGTGTTGAGATTGTGTTCGTATTGATCGGCGGGCACTTGGCGTTGACCCTGCGGCGGATCGACGCGCGCGCCAGTTTTCGTCATATAGACAATGTCGTGCAATCCCCAATTGAAGTGAATGACATCCCAAGGGCCATCGCCGAGCCAGTTTTCGATTTCTGCGATGCCGCGCGTCGTCGGCCCGCAGTTGGTGCGCGGGCGGTAAAGGTTGGCTTTGCCCGTGAGCAATTCGCGCACGGGCGGGGTATAACCGATGGAGATAGAGTCGCCAATGATCAAAGCACGAGGCAGACCGGGTTCGTCTCTGACGGGGTCAAATGCGGGATTATTATTGGCTGGCATGGGGTTCTCCTTTTGATGGATTTCACTCGCGTCGCGCCAAATGGTGATCGAGGGTCAGGTCAAGGGCGATCAGGTGGACTTTAACCCGCCTGTGCAGGGGCCAGGTAGCGCATCTACGGATTCGTCATCCGCAATGAACGCTTTAACCCGCCTGTGCAGGGGCCAGGCGGACGCTGTTTCGGTGATCAAAACATGGTCGGCATGATGGTTATAGGCGTAAGAGGTGAAACCGCTTTCGCCCCAGGCGGGATCGACTTGCAAGACGCCTTCTGCGAGCGGAATATCGGTCTCATCGGCATTCCCATCCAGAGGGCCGATTTTTTTTGCGCGTTGCGCGATGGCAGGTGCCAACCACGCTTCATCGCGTTTGCCTTCATAAAAATAAGTGCCCGTTGCATCGCAATCTTCGTGCAGGTCGAGGAAAACATCAAAACGGCGTCCGGCAAGTTGCTGTTTGATGAGGATAGATTCGGGAATTTCGTCTTTGAAAGCGCGATTGAGGTCCTTACCCTCGATATTTTCGCGCGTGTTATTTGCATATCCCGAAGGGTTGACACAAGGCAGCACGAGGATGTGAAAACGAGTGATTATATCGGTGAGGTCGCGTTCGAGAAATTGAAGCGCGGCTTCCACGCCTGCGGAAAGGAGGATATTCGGTTTTAATGGCGCGGGTTTGCCGAGCGAGAGGCAGTGGACAGCGCGGCCGTGAACGCGCCCAATGATGCGGTGGCACATGGCGGGGTGTGCGATGTCCTTCAAGCGGTTTTCAAAAATGGCATAGCTTGGCATAGCTCAAAAAGTCCAATGGTATCGGAAGTGATCAGGCATTGTGCCATGCGTCTTCCCAAGGCGTGCCTTCAAGCGATTCCCCGCCGGTGTCGCGCGGGCCGAGTTTATGCACTTTTTCTTGGTACATCTCGATGCTCAATTTGTCGGGCGACAGGGTTGTTTCTTTGCTGATGGCGCGGGTAAATGCCTCGGCAAAGGTTTCGACGCGGTCTTTTTCATCTTCGGGCAAGCGTTTGGGCCATGGGCCGTCGTTGAGGTTGACCGTGCGGCATGCTTCTTCAGTGGGCACGCGGTCTAGGCCGGAGTATGTGCAAAGCGCGTCCAAGTAGGGCGTGCGGATGTGTGGATTCCCGGCGCAGTGCATGGCGTCTGCGCGCTGTTGGTCGGTCATCAAAACGAGGATGTTGGGGCGGTCTGGCATGGGGGTTCTCTTATGAAAATTGCGAAATGAGCGCGACGAGCAGGGGGGCGACAACCAGCGCGGGCAGGTAGTTGGCAACGCGGATGCGCGCGAGATCGAGCAAGACAAACCCAATGCCCAAGACCATCAAACCGCCAGCGGCGACCATTTCGGCGATCATCGCCTCGGTCAACACATGTTCGAGATGCCCCGCCATCAAGCTGATGCTACCTTGCACGATGAGAATGGTGCATGCGGAAAACGCCACGCCAACACCAAAGCCCGCGGCAAAGGTCAGGGCGACAACCCCATCGAGCAGAGATTTGATCGCCAAGAGTTGATAATCGCCCGTGAGTCCGTCTTGCAGCGCGCCCAAAACGGTCATGGGGCCGACGCAAAAGATCAGGCTGGTGGTGACAAATCCCTCGCTGAAGCGGTTGTTTGAAGACGCGCCAAAACGCGCTTGCAGGGCATTGCCCAAGCGGTCGAGTCGCGCGTGAATAGCGAGCAACTCACCCGTGATGCCGCCGATGACCACGCTGACCAAGGTGACGATCACGCGGTCGGTCTCAAAGGCCATCTGCAAGCCGACAATCAGGGTGAATAAACCCAGCCCTTTCATCAGGGTTTCGCGGATGCGGTCGGGAAATCGCTTGCCCAAAAGAAGCCCCAAACAACAGCCGACGAGCACGGTTGCGATGTTGATCCAGGTTCCGGTCATAAACGTTCGGTGTGGTAGGCGCTGGGATCCCTCTCCGTTGCGAGGGAGATGTTCTTCCCCTTGTATCTTGCATTTTCGGGCGGGCGCGGGGGCACCGCCCCTACGTTTCTATCCTCGCATCTTTTTTGTAGGGGAAGTCCAGCCTTTTAGTACGTCGAGTCGAGCCGGTAGTTGGGGGCTTCTTTGGTAATGGTGACGTCGTGGACGTGGCTTTCGCGGATGCCGGCAGAAGTGATGCGGACGAACCGGCCCTTGTCGCGCAACTCGGCCAGGGAGCGCGTGCCGCAGTAGCCCATCCCCGCGCGCAGGCCGCCCGTGAGTTGATAGATGAAACCGGACAGGGAGCCTTTGTACGGCACTTGGCCTTCGATGCCTTCTGGGACGAGTTTGTTGGCCGCATCAACCTCGCCTTGGAAATATCGGTCTTTGCTGCCGCGCTGCATCGCGCCCAACGACCCCATGCCGCGATAGACCTTAAACGTGCGGCCCTGGTAGATGACGGTCTCGCCGGGGCTTTCGTCCGTGCCCACAAAGAGAAAGCCGATCATGACCGAGTGCGCGCCTGCGGCAATGGCTTTGGTGATGTCGCCCGATTGCGTAATGCCCCCATCGGCAATGAGGGGCACGCCTGTTTTGGCCGCGACTTCCGCGCAGTCCATGATCGCCGTGATTTGCGGCACGCCAATGCCGGCGATGACGCGCGTGGTGCATATTGTCGCCGGCCCCATGCCGACTTTGATGGCATCTGCGCCTGCCGCGATTAAATCGGCAGCGGCTTCTGTTGTGGCGATATTGCCCGCGATCACGTCGATTTCGGGATATTTGCTTTTGAAGCGTTCAACAGCTTTGAGCACGCCGTGCGAATGCCCGTGCGCCGTGTCGATCACCACGACATCGATCCCCCGTTCCACCAAAGCATCGGTTCGCGCTTCTGCATCGCCGCCCACGCCGACCGCCGCGCCAACGCGCAAGCGCCCGAGGTCGTCTTTGCACGCATTGGGATACTGAATTTTTTTCTCGATATCTTTGACCGTAATCAGGCCCTTTAAGACGCCCTCGTCGTCGATAACGGGCAGTTTTTCAATGCGATGGCGTTGCAGAATCTCCTGCGCGGCTTCGAGCGAAATACCGAGTTTGGCGGTGATGAGGCTCTTGGAGGTCATGACCTCTTTGACCTTGCGGTTGAGATTTTTCTCAAAGCGCAGGTCCCGGTTGGTCAAAATGCCGACCAACCGGTTGCCGGGCGCGACGATGGGCACGCCCGAAATGCGGTACTTTTGCATGAGTGTTAGGGCTTCTGAAATGTAGTGATCGGGCGACAGGGTCACTGGATCGACGATCATCCCGCTTTCCGACCGCTTGACTTTTTCGACCTCTTCGGCCTGTTCTTCAAGGGTGAAATTTTTGTGGATGATCCCGATACCGCCTTCCTGCGCCATCGCAATGGCGAGCCGCGCTTCGGTCACAGTGTCCATCGCCGCGCTGACCAAGGGGATATTGAGGTCAATATTGCGCGTGAGCCGCGTGCGGAGATCGACGTCTTTGGGCAAGACATCGGATTTGCCGGGGATGAGCAGGACATCGTTGAAGGTGAGACCTTGTTTGACAATTTTATCGGTTGATCTATCCATGACATTCTCCTTTCTGGTGAAACAAGCGGAAGGGTGATAACGAATCGACGAATCGGAGTACAACTGCGTTTATCGGTGTTCATCTGTGGTTGCTTTCACTTCGGGCGGGCACAGGGGCCGCGCCCCTGCGATTCGTTTCTCGCCTTTGTCAAATACAGAAAGCCCCTTGACACAGACGCATCAAGGGGCTTAGTCGGATGGCACGCACGGGGTCACACACTCCGCTTTGGGGCATGGCGGAAGCGTAATCCGCCGTTTTTTACGGCAATAATCTGTGTGCAATCTCTGGTGCATATCACACTCCAACATCATCGTGCGCGTTAGCTTTGTTCAATATACCGCTTCTCTTTTGTTCTGTCAATAGCATGGCGTTTGGTTCACCTCGCCCGATGAAAAGGGGTTGACACCTGTCTTTTCGGATTATATTTTTTTGTGCAATCTGTGTTCAGCGTCTCAGATTGTAAGGCCGAAAACCCGACCGCTCTCATACACCACTTGTTGCAACATTGGATTACCGGGAACTCTGCTGATGCGCGTCTCGTTTAATAATAACAGTTATGAGGCGGATTTTGGCTTGACAGGGGTTTTTTCATTCGTTAGATTTTGCATCCTTAAAACCGCGAATAATGTAGCCCTTTTGTAAGGGATTGTAAAACGACCCCGATACCGCGTATTGTTTTTTACCCCACACAGTATGGAGATTGGGAGCAATGATTTTGAATCTGAAATTCCGACCTGGCTTTTTGGCCTTGCTGTGCGGCTTTTTTGTTTTTGGCACGGCGTCACTTTGTTTTGCCGAAGAAGAGAAAACCGAGATGACAAAGGCCGATTCTATCAGTATGGGCAATCGGCATTTGGGCTGGGGGGATCGATATCTCAAGAGCGGGCAATACGAAGATGCCGAAACGCAGTTGCTGAAATCATGGGGCTACAATCCAAAAAGGGCGACCACGGCTCGGCGTTTGGGCAAGTTGTACAATCAAATCGAAAAGTATGAGGATGCCATTACATGGTATCAAAAAGCCATTGAACTCGACCCCAAAAGCAAGTACACCAAAGGCGTGTACCTCGCATTGGCCAATATCTATGTCATTCAGGAACAGCCCGAAAAAGCCATTGGGTGCTATGAAGCCTTGCTGACATTCAACCTCGAACTAGAGGAACAAGTTCAATGTTACCACGCATTGGTCGGCTTGAATGTCGAAATTAAGGACTATGAAACGGCATTGGATTACGCCAAAAAATGGGGAGAACTGAAGCCCGATGATCCCGAAGTGCTGGAGATGATCGGCGAATTGCATCTGAAAACAGGCGGCGAGGACGAGGCCCTGGCCGAAATGGAAAAGGTGCTGGAGATAAACCCCGACGATTACGCCACGCTGGAAAAATTGGCGGGTATGTACCAAAAAAGGAGCGATGATGATCCCGCCTTCAATGCCTACGAAAAATTGTATCAGAACGATAACTCAAGCATTTTCTTTTTGGAAAAGACCATCGAAACGGGCAAGAAGGTGGGCAAACCCAAGAATTGGCTCGTCGGTCGGCTTGAAAAATTGTACAAAAGCCAGCCCGACAATTTGGACGTGATCGAAGAACTCGCCGATTTGACAGGCAGCCTCAAGTGGGTCAATCAGGGGCTAAAACAAGACCCAAAAAATGGCAAATACCCCTATATGAAGGGCGATCACTATTTTGACAGGTGGAAAAACTCAAGTGCAAAACAGGATTCTATCAATGCGTTGACATGGTATAGAAGGGCGGAAAAAGACCCGCAGTGGAAGAACAATGCCAACGCGATGATTCAAACACTCGACCCGCCCCTGACCGAAGAAGAAAAGAAGCGTCGGGAGTTTTTTGAAAAGAGCAAACAAAAAAAGGAGGAGGTGAAAACGGAGGGCAAGCGGTAAGCGGACTGATTTTGTAATCCATTCTTTCTCACTATACCCCTAACTCGGGAGATGTGGCATGGTTGATCTTTTTTTTCAAGGCGGAAACTTTATGTATCCGCTGTTGGTGATGTTGTTTTTTGGCATCGTGGTGATTGTCGAGCGTTTTTACACCCTGTTTAAGGCGCATATCAATGCCAAAGAATTTATGGTGGACCTTCAGAGTGCCCTCAAGCAAGATGGGCCAGAAGGTGCTGCTGAACTGTGTTCCAATACCCGCGGCCCGGTCGCTACGGTGTTGCACGCTGGGCTGTTGCGGTTGGACCGCGGCATTGAGAATGTGGAAAAGTCAATTGAGGAATCCGGTGCGATTGAAATGGCTTTTCTCGAGCGCGGGCTCGTGTGGCTGTCAACGGTTGCAAACCTCGCACCTCTCGTCGGTTTTCTGGGCACCGTGTCGGGTATGATCCGAGCTTTTAACGATATCGCCGCTGCTGGCGATGTCGATCCCAGCGTCGTGGCCGGCGGTATTTCCGAAGCTCTGATTACAACGGCTTCCGGGCTGGTGGTTGCGATTCCTGTGCAGGCCGCATACAACTTCTTCCTGTCAAAAATTGACAAGATCATTATCGACCTCCAAGAAAGCTCCAATCAGTTTGTCGATGACCTGATTCAGTATGGCTACGGCAAGGAGGAATAAACCATGGCCCTTCAGCGACGCGAAAAATCCTCACCTGAAATCCCCACCGGGTCTATGGCAGATATCGTGTTTCTGTTGCTCGTGTTTTTTTTGGTGACCACCACGATGAACCAAGACAAGGGCATCGGCATGCACTTGCCGCCGCCGGGCGAATCTAAGAAAATCCAAAAGAAGAACATTTGCAACCTCTGGGTCAATGTCAATGGGGAGATTCTCATCAATCTGGAACAAAACATACCGCTGAATCAGCTTCGGGCAGATATCGAGCAGCGATTGGCGCAAAACGATAAGCTGATCATCTCATTAAAGGCCGACGAAGAAACGCCTTATGAGAAATTCATCGACGTGCTCGACGAGGTGAAGTTGTCAGGCGCAGATAAAATTTCGCTCGCCTCGCCCAGTGAGTGAGTTCGGGAGGTCGTTATGAATTTTAGAAAAAAAGGCAACGTTGCTCAGAGCATCCCCACCGGGTCAATGGCCGATATTACTTTTCTGTTGCTCATCTTTTTTATGGTATCCACGGTTTTTGTTCGCTTCCGCGTGTCGGGCATTATTATGCCCAAGGCCGAGAAAATTGAAGAGCTCAAGAAACGCCGTCACATCAACTATTTGTGGGTTTCTGCCGACCGCAAGATCTACATTGACGACAAGCTGGCCGATCTCGATCAGGTGGCCGGGATTTTCTACGACCGCCGCGTCAAAGACCCCCGCATGGTCGTGTCGCTCAAATGTGACTACCGCGCGCCTTATGGATTGATCAGCAGTGTGATGGAAGAATTGCGAAAGGCCGATGCCCTGCGTATCAACTTTGCGACCAACCGAGAGGGGTAAGCCATGGCCATGATTCGAAAAAAAGCACCCGAGGCCGATTTGCGCCGCACTTACAATAAGGTTTTTGGAATTTGCACGGCGATCACATTTGTTCTGCACACGGCTGTAGCTGTGATTTTTCCATCCTTTGAGGCATCTGCGAGCAATCGCCAGAAGAAACAGATCATCATTGAAACGGTGGATATTCCGGAAACTCAGCAGATCAAACGCCCGCCGCCACCGCCGCGGCCCGCTGTGCCCATTGAAACGGAGAGCGATGATGTGCCCGACGATGTGACCATTGAAAGCACCGATCTCGATTTTGACGATGCAATGGTCGATTTGCCCCCCCCGCCACCCCCCGGATCGGAAGAGGAAGAAGAAATTCTCGAGTTTTATATGGTGGAGCAAAAACCGGAACTCGTGCATTCCGTATCCCCGGTCTATCCCGAAATCGCCCGCAAAGCCGGGTTGACGGGCAAAGTGTTCTTGAAATTTTTGGTCGATAAGGCCGGTCGGGTCAGCAATGTGACCGTGCTCAGAGGCCAAGAAATTTTCCGGCAAGCAGCGATTGATGCCATTTTGAAATTCAAGTTCAAGCCCGCCCAGCAAAATGACAAGCCGGTTTCCGTTTGGATGACACAGCCGATTTCTTTCCGGCTAAATTGAGGCGGCGGTCTGTATTGCAAAAGGCCATTGCGCAGGGTGGGCAATGGCCTTTTTGCATCAATACAATGCTTGACACACAGGCCGAAATTGTACAATATATAGGCCATCCGAGTTTTAAGCCCTTGAAACGTTCAAAATACAGGAGATTTTCCCATGCGAATGCGTTTCCTTCTTGCGATGCTTTCATTGTCTGTGCTGGCGGCTGGTTCTGCCCTTGCACAAGGTGTGAGTCCAGAATCGGCTGAAAAGTATAATGCTGGCCAGGAGTTATTCAAAAAGCGACGCTATCAAGAAGCACTCACCGCCTTTGAAGAGGCCGTCAAAAGCGATGGCAAAAACGCGCAAGCCTATCGCGCGATGGGCAAGACCTATCAAAAATTGCGAAATTACAAAGATGCCATCGAAGCCTTCAAGATGGCGACCTCCATTAAGGCGGATTACGCCGCTGCTTATTTTGAACTGGGCCACTTGCAATTGCAGACCAAAGACAACACAGGCGCGCAGGCCAGTTTGAAAAAGGTGCTGGCGATTGATCCCAATTTTGAAAACGGCAAAACGCAGAATATGTTGAAGGCAGCCTATATCAGAGAGGGCAACAATTTGTTCACGCGGCGCAATTACAAGGCCGCGGCAGCACAATACGAAAGTGCCACGCAAGTCGATCCTTCAGACGCGGGCGTATTTTACAATTTGGGGTTGGCGCATAAAAATGCACGCAGCATCAATGCCGCGCGTGAAGCACTCGAAATCGCCATTGATCTCAAGCCAGCCCACGGCAAAGCCCATCGCGTTTTGGGCGATATCTTCAAGGCGACCGGCAAAAACAGAAGCGCGGCCAGTGCGTACTTAAATGCCATCAAAGCCGATGCAAAAGATACGACGTCCCGGTTGAAACTGGCCGCGGTCTATCAGAGCATGAAGCAAAATAGCAAAGCGATTTCCGTGCTTTCAAAAGCCGCGCAGGTCGATCCCCAAAATGCAACGGTCCACACGGCATTGGGCAAAGCCTATTCAGATGCCAAACAGCATAAAAATTCTATTGCTGCGTACCGAAAATCGCTACGCATTAAGAATACTGCCGAGGCGAACTATCGCATAGCTGTGCCCTATTTTGAACTCAAGCAATATCAAAATGCCATTAACTACGCCAAGAAGGCCGTATCTTCATCCCGATGGAAAGTGCCCGCCAATGTTATTTTGGGCGATTGTTACCGCGAACTGGGGCAAAAAGAAAAAGCCATCGCACACTACAAAAAAGGGATTGGGCATCGCCAATACAAAAAATATTGCGAAGACCAAATTGATCGCATCCTCAATCCAATGGGCGGTGGAGAAGAAGAGGCCCAATAATGTCCGCCCCTCGCGGCGATTCTATCCCGATGTACAACTCAAAAGCGGCATGTATTCCATGCCGCTTTTTGATTTTCAATGAAAACAGCCTCACCTCTTGTATCTTTGGGCGAGCACGGGGGCATCGCCCCTACACACACTCGCCTTTTGTGGCTAACTTCCACCTCACCTTTTACGTCTCGCGTCTTTTCTGGCTATCGCCAGTTGTACCCCGCTCGTGCCGTTTGTAAAAAAATGTCCAAACCCTTGAATTGGAGGATAAACTTGGGAAAGCGTTTGACAAAAGCCGAAAAGGCCGAGGGGATTGTCCGAGTTTTGAATGAATTGTATCCCAACCCCGAAGGGTCGTTGCAACACGAAAGTCCTTATACTCTGCTGATCGCCGTGCTGTTGTCAGCGCAGTGTACAGATGTGCGCGTCAATCAGGTGACGCCAGTTCTGTTTGCAAAAGCAGACACGCCACAAAAAATGGTCGATCTATCGGTTGAAGAAATTGAAGACGTGATCCGTCCGTGCGGATTGGCGCCTCGAAAAGCTCGGGCGATTTGGGATTTGTCCCGCATTTTGTTGGACGAGCACTGCGGTCTTGTGCCCCAGTCTTATGAAGCCCTCGAAGCATTGCCCGGCGTGGGGCACAAGACCGCGTCTGTGGTGATGGCCCAGGCCTTTGGCGTGCCGGCATTTCCCGTGGATACGCATATTCACCGCCTCGCCTACCGATGGGGGTTGTCCAGTGGCAAAAATGTGGTGCAGACCGAGCGCGATTTGAAACGCATTTTTCCCTCCCAAATTTGGAATCAACTGCATTTGCAAATCATCTTTTTTGGACGCGAATATTGCCCGGCAAGAGGGCACGATCCACATCAATGCCCCATTTGCAACGTGTATGGGCGCAGGAGTTTGTTTTGAACAACAGGAGATGGGCGTGAAAATTCGAGCGATTGCGATTTCAGTGTTTGAATTGCCCGCCAATACCGGGCGATTTCGGATGGAACAGGCCGGTCAGGGGGCGCGCAAGCGATGGACGCGGCGCGGAACAGGGCCGTCAACCGAGCACGTACACGTTTTGCATGTGAAAACCGACGAGGGTGTGGAAGGGGTATGCACGGTGGGCGATGCGCGTTATTCGACGATGCGGGCAGAAGACTTGGCACAACTGCGGTTGCTAACGATTGGCGAAGATCCGTTTGATAGGGAACGCCTCGTTCAAAAATTGCACCGAGCAACGCGCGGCATGTTCACGCGCCCCGGTTGGTTTGGCGCGTTTGACAATTGTCTGTGGGATATCATCGGCAAGGTTGCGGGATTGCCCGTTTGCGCCCTAATTGGTCGCGCGCGGCGCGATTGCCCGGCGTATTACAATTTCAAAAGTGGCTCAAAAGACGACGCCGTAGCCGATGCCAAAAAAGCGGTGGCACGCGGATTTGTCGCTGTCAAGGATCATTTCAGCGGCACAGCAGATGAAAATATCGCGTGTTTTCGCGCTGTGCGCGATGCCGTGGGTGCCGATGTCGATATTTTGCATGATGCCGCGGGATGCGATTACGGGTTGCGCGACGCGATTCGGGTGGGCAACGTGCTGGAGGAGTTGCAATTTGGATGGTTTGAAGAGCCGTTGCCGGACCGCGATCAAAAAAATTTGCAGCGTT
Organism: uncultured Latescibacterota bacterium; assembly: GCA_958295785.1. Lineage (GTDB taxonomy): Bacteria > Latescibacterota > UBA2968 > UBA2968 > UBA2968 > VXRD01. The sequence continues at coordinate 5,141,884 of OY282377.1, read as the reverse complement.
TGTGCGCCGCGTTGAACATCCCCATCTTAGCCCCCGAGACCCTGATGCACGATGTGGATCTAAGCGCGCAATGGCTTATTTCAGGCGCGACCGATGCCCTGCGCGCCAATGCGCGGGTGGGAACGACGGGGATTTTGAAACTGGCGCATTTGGCAGAGATGCACGGCGCGACAATTGAACTCAATGGCCCGGGCGGGTTGTTTGGGCTGGTGCATGCCCATCTGGCCTGCGCCCTGTCGAACACGAGTTATTACGAATTTTTCCCCGGCGGCTCACGGGATGTGCGCGGTCGAGAAATTGGCCTGCAAAATCCCCCCTTGCCCGAGGATGGCTTTATCGCGCCACCCAGTCAGCCCGGATGGGGCGCCGAATGGGATTGGGAATTTTTTAGAAAGACGCGGATTGGCACATTGTAAAAGGAGAACATGATGTTGACAGACAAAGTCGCCGTGATTACCGGCGGCGGCACGGGTATTGGCCGAGCGTGCGCGCTCAGGCTGGCAAAAGAAGGCGCCCATGTGGTGATCAATTATTCGCGGTCAAAAAACGATGCCGAGGCGACCCAAAAGGAGGTGGCGGCTTTGGGACGCGAAGCACTGGTTTATCGGGCGAACGTGACAGACGATGCCGCCGTGCGGGCGATGATGCGGGCAACCACAGATCGCTTTGGGCGCATTGACGTGTTGATCAACAACGCGGGGATGACGCACTTTGTCGATCTCGAGGATTTGGAGGGGCTGAAAGACGCGCACTGGTTTGAGATTATGGATGTGAATGTGGTGGGTTTGTTTCGGTGCTCGCGAGCCGCTGCCCCCGCGTTAAAGGCCAGCAATGGGTGTATTGTAAATATCACGTCTGTGGCCGGGATAACGGGCATGGGCAGTTCTATTGCCTATGCAGCATCCAAAGCCGCGGGCATCAGCGTGACCAAATCCCTCGCCCGCGTGCTCGCCCCCGAAGTGCGCGTCAATGGCATCGCGCCGGGCGTCGTGCTCACGCGATGGGTGGATGACCACCGGGATCACGTTGAGAAATACGGCGACGCAACCCCCTTGGGCCGCGTGGCAACGCCGGAAGATGTCGCAGAAGTGGCCCATTCTTTGATCGACAACGCGGGCATGGTCACCGGCCAAACCCTCATGGTCGATGGCGGGATGTTTATGTAGGTGAAAGGAAAGAGAATGTAGGGGCGATGCCCCCGTGCTCGCCCGAAAAGGCAAGATACAAGACGCAAGTGGTTGCTTCTCCCTCTCACTTTTTTACAAACCAGCGCGTTGGAGAATGACTTCGCCGAGTTTCTCGTGCAGGCCAAGGGGCGCGGTGACGCGGATGGTGACAGCGAGATATGCTGCCGCTGCTTCTGTTGCCATGCGCGGGATGTCTTGGGTGGCGTGGCGTCCGGGCGAGAGCATATAGGGGTGAACCACGATTTCAGTCGCGCCCTCATGCACGCATGCCTCAATGCCCTGCCTGATCGTCGGTTCGGCCAGTTCCATGTGCGCGATTTGAACGATGAGTTGGGGGCGTTTTTGGCGCAGGATGCCGGCAACGCGGTGAAGCATTTGATTGGCTTCTTCACGTCTAGAGCCGTGATCGACAATGAGGAGCGCGGTACGCATAGCGAATGTATGAAATAGGGCTGACTGCGAGTGGCTGTTGAACAGATTTATGATACCGCAGAACCGACATGCTTTCAAGGGCAACTTCTTCAGGCGAGTTGGGGATAACAAGTTGAACACCGGCGCGTCTAATACCAAATTGAATAGCTGTTGTCCTAATGTGATGCGATATGCGACCCGCAAATGATTCCCTTGACGTTCCGCAGGCATTCAGAGAAGCCATTGCAACCAGGCCATCCCAAAAGACCATCAGATCATGCCATCGCGCACAGCGCGCAAGGCCGTCTCGCAACGAACATTCATCTTGCAACCCACCTTGCAGGCCAGCGCATGGCGTTCTGTTACAAAAGCGATTTGCGCTGTGCCAGCCTCTCGGCGCATGAGAGCGGCATTTTTTGCTTCCTTTTTTTTGCTGTTGAAAAAAAGGAAGTCGCCGCACGCCGTAGGCACAGGCGTAGCCAACGCATCAAAGGCAACCAACGTGGAGGCAGAACCAAACGCTTTACTTAAGTCTGTTCGCCATTCCTCATTCCTCATCCCTCCCTGATGGGAGGCAGGATACGGACAACTGAAAATCAATTTAGTATAATATGGGTCGCAACATGACCGTCCAGCAAGGCCAAAGGAGATATTGATGTTCAAATTCGACTTGGACTTCGCGCAGATGAGATTGCACTTTCAGGCGCGGCAGCAATTGCGCCTGCCGCCGTATAAGGGATCGACATTTCGAGGGGCTTTTGGCATTGCGTTTAAGCGGGCGGTGTGCATTGTGCAACACGGGGATTGTGCGCGGTGTTTGGTTCGGGCGCAATGCGTGTATCCATACATATTTGATACCCCTGTGGATAATGCACAAGGCATTTTTCGCGGCTATCAGAACGCGCCGCATCCCTATGTGATCGAACCGCCGTTGGAGACCAAGACCGATTACGCGCCCGGCGATGGATTTGCCATCGGTTTGACGCTGATTGGCAAGGCGTTGGATTACGTGCCGTATTTTATCTATGCGTTTCAGCGTTTGGGGGAAACCGGCGTTGGGCGCGGGCGCGGCAAGTGCGATTTGATTTTGGGCGAGGCGCTAGATGCCGATGGATCGTGGCAGTCGGTTTACGATGGGCAAAGCGAGATGTTGCAACGCGATGTGCCGCGCCTGCGTGCCATAGATGTGATGCCTCGTCCGATGGGGTCACGGGTGCGTCTTTCCTTTTTCACCCCCACACAACTCAAAGCGGACCGCGTGTTGCAACGGGGATTGAATTTTTCCGTGTTGATCCGCACGCTGTTGCGGCGGTATTCTGCGCTGTCCGCATTTCACGGCGATGGGCCGCCGGATTTGAATTACGGCGACTGGATTGCACATGCAAAAGGCGTGCAAACTGCGGATCACAATTTGACCTGGCGCACATGGGAACGGTATTCAAACCGCAAGAACCGCCGCATGCAGATAAGCGGTTTTACGGGAGATGTGGCGTTTGAAGGCGACCTCGAGCGATTCCACCTGCTGCTGGCCTTGGGCATGCCCGTGCATGTGGGCAAGTGGACCAGCTTTGGCATGGGACAATACGCGCTGCTGTGAGGCGAATCCGCGAATCCCGATCAAATCCCGCAGATCCTCGGCGAACTCCCAAATCATCGCCGATCCCTTCGGCCACAAACCAAAAGCCCGATAGACAACATCGGGCTTTTCGCATTGTCAATGTTTTCAATATTTCGATCTGCCACCGATGGGTTGAGCAACCCCGCGTATTGTGAATGAACTCTTCGCCAGTCCATCACAACTTCCGCAACCGATTCAAAAGTGCCTCGGCATGCGGACATGCGGCTTCCACGCGAGCGGGGTCAATTTGCCCCAGCAATTCGAATGAGACCTTGCCCTTGGAATAGCGTTTGGTGCATGGGGCGGTAGCGCGTGCGAGCGCATTGAGGACTACCGGCTTGGGCACGGCCTCTAAGTCGGGCCATTTCCTGAGTGCGTTTTGCCTAAACCGCGTGCCGAAGTACCTTCGCAACGCATCGCCATCGGCCAAGAACCAAGTCTCCATGAATTGAACCATCAGAAATGCCTGATCGTCGCCTGCGTTGGAAGGCTGCTGCCAACCGTCGCTGGCGGACAAGTGCTGCCACACTGTATGTCCCGCTGCAACAGGATCCTCGCTATCGACGAGCAGGAGCGGAACCACGCCAGGGCGACCTTCCGAGATGGCCTTGTCAAAGAGGTGGAAAGTCCGTTCTCGCGACCCGCCCCACACGAGCTTCGTCTTGCCATCAAGGCCAGCGGATTTGAAAAATTTGTTCCAGCCCTCGCGGAAACGCGCTCTGAGGTCTCGTCCCTTGCCACCGCCCTCAATGTATAGCGTTGCTCTTACCACCGATTGCCTCCCAACTCACCCGAAGTCCAAAGATCGCCGAGTCTGTATTTCTCCAGCCACTTCGCCAGATCGTTCTTTTCGAGACGTCGCATCTCGGTCTGTCCATCGTGCTTTTCGCAGATCACAACGCTCTCAGGCTTGTCTGTCAGCGTATCTACAAGCACATCGGAATGCGTCGTAACGATCACTTGACTGCGCTTTGACGCTTCGCACATCAAGTCGCTCAAGGTGGGTAGCAAATCGGGGTGTAGCCCCAATTCCGGCTCTTCGATACAGATCAAAGGCGGCGGCTCGGGATGCAACAAGACCGCCAACAGACTCAAGTAACGCAGCGTCCCATCCGAGAGACGGGTGGCGGGAATTGAACGGTCACCTTCTTCTTCCAAAAACAACGCCACTGTGCCGCCCGTCACGGGACATTGCACATCGACAATCCCATCGAATAGCTTGCCCAACGCGCTTAGGAGCTTTCTCTTGTGCATTCCGTGCAACTGGGATAACACGAGCGGCAAGTTCTCCGCGCCCTCATCCAGAAAATCGCTGCGGGCGTGTGCATTGCATGGTTGGCGTAAATTCGCGCCAGGCCCGAACGACCAGTTCCGGTAAAGACGAATGCGCGTGTACTGCCGCTTCAGATACCAAAGTGCCCAATAGTTCGGAGCGGCAACATGGGCGAGTAGGGATTCTTCCGGTTGAAACCAGTCCGCGAACTCAACAGCACCCGGGCGCACGTTGACCCCGTGCTTCTCCGATTCTAACTGTGCCACCCCTGGAATCTCTAATTTTGGAATCTCTGTATCCATTTTTAATGCCACGCGCTTGTCTTGAGGAGGGCGATAGTAGGATAACCACTCGTCAGCACGCGCTTCGGTGGGTTCGACGCGTTCGTCAACCACCTTGAGGTGACCGATAAAGTCAGACAGGGTCAATGCATGCCGCAACATGCCGCCCAATGGGAAGTCGACCATCGCCTCCATGGTGATCGCATTCGGCGCATCAGGGCCTTTCCACAGCCACTCGCGCATGCCGCCCATGCGCGAGATGGGTTCCAAGATGCTGCGCGGCGCAGCGTGGAACAACGAGATCGCCTCGAGCAAATTGGATTTGCCCGAACCGTTTGGGCCGATCAGGACATTCAGCGGTTGCATCGGCAAGTCGATCCCCTCTGGCCCAAAGGACAAAAGCCCCGAAAACTTCAGTCTGTGAAATAACATATTTATTCCTCGTTCAACGCGCTCGCGCTGTCAGCACCTGTCGCATTCGATAGTCGCGGCAATGTCGCACGCGCCTTTGCAAAACGCAACAAACATCGTAGGATGCCCGTGGACAAGCAATATCATCTCCAATCCCTTCGACCACAAACCAAAAGCCCGATAGACGTCACCGGGCTTATTCATTTGCTTGAGTATTCACGATCTTTGAGATTAGGCAAAAATTTGTCTGGGTTAAAAAAATGGGTTGGATAAACGCTACCTACTGACTCAGTGCATCCGCCAAATCTGTTAAAAACTCGATTCCATTCTGTGGTCGTTTCTCAAAGTCATGATAGAGCGAACGATGTAGCAAACAAAAAAGTTTCTCGGGGCCTCCTAGCCAGTCGTCTTCTGTAACAATGCCAACAGGCTGGCGGCCGGTCACCACGTACCAAAAAATGGCACCCATTTGAAACACATCAGATGCCGCGCTAATTTCATCATTGCACCCCAGTCGTCGATTGTGAGCTTCTGGAGAAAGCCAAAATTTCGGCCCAACATTCTGCCCTTCGGGCGTCAAATCTTCTTCATCCGGATTGACAAAAGTACAAAGCCCATAATCGCTTAGGAGCCATCGTTCGCCTGCAACCAAAATATTTTCTGGTTTAATATCCCGATGCACTGCCCGCTCATGCAAGGAGGCCAACGCACCTGCAAGACCGCGAAATTGGCCGGCATATCGCTCGTAACTCATCGGCCCTTCCTCGCGCATCACGTCCTGCAAATTGCTATCAGCCAATTCCATTATCACGAAGGGCAACTGATTATCTCTTGAACCCTTGTGATGCCTGACGGTAACTCGACCAGTGCCATGATATCGCGTAATGTGATCTCCGGACATCGATTTGAGCAACTTTACTTCTCGCAGGAACCGTTTGGTATTTCTCCATCCCGTATTCATAAGGAATTTAATTGCACATTCTTCACCTGTGCTGCGCTGTCGGCCGCTGAATACCGTTGCGTTTCCCCCCCGGCCAATCCAGTCTTCAATCTCGTAGGGATATCCCTCTTCAGTCCGAATTTCGCTTTTCAAGTTGAAAAAGTTACCTCGGCGTAAATGCTCCGGATCAAAATAGAGTTGGCTACTCATCGTTAGGACGCTCCAAAATTAGCCAGTCATCTCGATTCTCAACGCATGAACGGTGTATCCAATCTGCATTAGCGATTTGATTCACGGTCGCAGATTGGGGCCATGCCAATAAGCAGTCGGTAAAATCTCCGGAAATTTCTTTAGCGCAAGCTGGACAATATACGTCACCCTCGCTACGCCCCTCCTGCAATCTATAGATCGCCTGAGCGCGTCCTTCGAATATTTGAGGGTCAACATGCGCCCGTGATTTACCGACATAAGTTCCTACCAATATCGACTTGAGAAAACGATGGCGCCATCGGCGGCTCGATGCAGAGTTTGCTTGCGATACGCATTTGATCGCGTACTCGCTACAAATTTCCACATCGGACTCTGGACGGATAGTCTGATGCAAAATCATCAAGTCCTCTTGTAAAGGCTTTATATCCTTATGTTTAACGGTTAGCCCTTGCGCTACGAACTCGTCTATCACGAAAAACAAAGTGTAAAAGTCCGCTTTCTGCCGAAACCTGCTTCTCGAAATCTCAATGTCGCCATCCGAGAATAGAACCCTCAACTCTTGCAAGACGCTGAGAAATCTTGTCTCAACTTCTTTTTTGTCACCAGCATTCCAGTTTGAATATTTGATATAGATAGGACTTACGCAATCACCATTGGAATATCAGGTGCTTTGAGTTGTTGTCTCAAGAAGTCAGCCACCCCCCGGTATTTGACTTGATAAATGGTTTGTCCTGTTTGATAGGCCACTTGCTCAAGTCGAATCCAAACTAACATCGCACACCCAATATGATTTCGTACAATGCGTGCCAATCGACATTGACACTTTTCAAGCCCGGTCACTTGTTTGACTTCGCGGTGAAATTGCTCAATTTTCCATCTTTGGTGACACACCTGTTGTACCACTGAAGAATCGTTTTGAGCATGGTCGTTGGTTACGACATACGCCGTGCGTCTGGCAGAAGACGCCACCCGGAATAATTTCACTTTGTGGTCTTTGGGAAACCCTCTGATTTTAATGGACTTGCCTTGTTTGCGTTGCGCTTTCGTCCAAGTTAAGCTATCTACGCGCTGGTAGGGGATTGTGCCTGCCGAATCGTCCACGCGCCGGTTTGTCTTGAGAGGACAATAATAGGTTTTTTGCATCTGCTCTATGTGTAGCATGACCGTTTTGGTCGCATACCAACTGTCCATCAAGACCCCGGTAAAAGGAAGGTCCTTCTGATAGACCAACCCAGAGAGCATGTCCTTGAGATGATCCAATTTGGTTTTGCCATCGCCTTGCGGATCATAAATCCGATAGTCAATCAGCCAGAACCGATCCTGTTGCGGATGGACAGAGACACATGTGACCACCCCAATGCCATTGATGACGCCTTGGGCGTTGCCGCTATATTGACGACGCACTAACGCGATCTTGCGCGCGTGTCGCTTGTCTAAAACCGTGTCATCAAAGATCACATAGCCTTTGGGCGTCAGCGCGATGTGGTCTTTGACGTGTTCCCACACCAAGCGGGGTGGGATACGATCACCAGCGAGATAGCGGTTGATCATATCATGACTGAACCCTTCGCTATGGTCGGCGAAATGGGTCAGGGTATAGTTGAGGGGACTGCTAAGCAGATACTGACAGTAATCCAAACGCGTCGGTTGGCGCATTGACACCTCCTCAAAGTGATAAATTTTACGGAATTGCACCCTTTTTTAACTTAGCATGCGTAAGTCCTAATAGAAATCGTCGAGAGATGTTTTTTTGTTTTGTATGCCACCAATCATAGCTGCTAATAATTCTGATACGTACTCGACATCGCCGTATTTACGTCGCGTAGCTGGCGTGAAAATACCTATTTCGTCAAAATAGTCGTTCACGGCGAGTTCTTCCGAGACCTTGAGAAAGTCGCCGGGAAAATCGGCTCGTCTCAGTTCTTGTTTTGTAAGCGGCACGGTGTACTTATTTACGCGAGCATATACTTTACGCACTTGCTCGTCTGTCGGTTTTACTGCCTCATTAAAATCAATTTGGTAGCTCAAAAAACTGTCCTGTGTTTCGGGGTCTAATTCTGAAAACGTTTTGCCTTTGTTTTTTCCCGTGAACGGATGATTTAACGCGAAGCCATCTCGAAGAAAATCGAGAATTGCTGAAATACGCTGTTGACCGTCAATAACGACGCGATACGTAGAACCGTCACGAACAGTATTAGCCAAAAAAATCTTGGGCATTGGGATACGACGCAGGATAGTATCCATCAACATGATGCGGGCAGACGCAGACCACACTGCGCGTCTTTGAAAATCTGGTTGAAGTTCGAGACGATTGGCTTTGCTCCAGTCTCGAATGTCGGAAATAGGATGCGGGCTGGAAATCCAATGAACCATATACACCTCCTTTGGCGAGTTATATCGTTTTGTGACTTCTAATTCGCCAATCCGTCCTGTTGCTGAAATTGCCGAACAACAGAAATGAAGATAGCCTTGGTATTGGTTGAGCAACCTCAAAATTTTCGGACAACCGTTAGCTGGCGATTCCTCTTTTGGTTTTCAAGTGTCCGATCAACTGGATAGATGGATTACAACTCTCGATAATCCCCTTGAAAAACCTCTTTGACGTGCCAGCCAATGAAAGCTCCCTGTGGATAATACGACTGCCTTTGCGGGAAATTGATTCTTTTGCCATGGAACCGCATCAGCCATTCTTGAAAGCCTACTGAACCGTGTGCATTATCCGATACCAGTATTTCTAACTGCTTGGACAACGTGAAAGCCCCGCGGTCAAATAACTTGTGGTGTAACACGCAGAGAGCCAATCCATTGACTTCTTCATCAGGTCCACCGTATGCTTTCCATTTGATATGCGCGGCTTCTAACGCGATGGGATTGAGGCCCAATTTCACATCAAAATCACAGATCGCGCATTTAGAGTCCCTAACAAAAAGCGTTGACATGGATTTGTGAGAGGCCGCTTTTCTTCTCAGCCCAACCCTTACAACGTCCATGCCCGGCATCTGCAACCGGGCGAGGAGGGACAAATGTCCAAACCATGGGTGAGTGATGCGCTCTGGGAAAAGGTCCAACCCCTTTTGCCGGTTCCCAAGCCGAGACGATTCCGCTACCCCGGCCGTAAGCGCATTGACGACCGCAAGGCGTTGACCGGCATTCTATTCGTCCTGAAGAGCGGCATCCCGTGGGATCAGTTGCCCCAAGAGATGGGGTGGGGTTCCGGGATGACCTGCTGGCGTCGTCTGAAGGCATGGCATGACGCAGGCGTGTGGGAGCGGCTTCATCATCTGCTGTTGTCCAAACTGCGAGAGGCCGATGGCCTGGAGGGGTCTCGCGCCTGTGTGGACAGTGCCTCCCTGCGTGCGGTGGGGGGCGGAAAAAAAACCCGGCCCCAATCCCACAGACCGCCGCAAGCCCGGGCGTAAGCATCATGGGATCACCGATGCCAACGGGCTGCCTCTGGCCGCGATTGTGACCGGGGCGAACCGGCATGATGTGACGCAATGGTTGCCATGGGTGGACGCTGTGCCCGCAGTTAGGGGCAAGCGCGGTCGTCCGCGTCGCAGACCCCAACGGCTGTATGCGGACCGTGCCTATGACTTGAAGGCGTGCCGGAAGGCGCTGCGTGCGCGCCACATCTCGTCGGTGATCGCCCGACGGGGTGCAAGCATGGTAGCGGGCTGGGCGTGTACCGGTGGGTCGTTGAGCGGACGCTGGCCTGGCTCCGGCAGTTCCGCAGACTGCGGGTGCGCGACGAACGGAGAGCGGACATCCATGAGGCGTTCCTGTCCATCGGCTGTTCACTCATCTGTTTCAGACGCTTGATTTCTTTATGTTAGGGCTTCTTAGAGGCTGTCTTAAAATTATCGGAACCTACCCCCCTCGTTGCGGGGAGGGGCCATCTTTCGTTTTAAGACAGCGTCTTATACCAATTTGATTTTCTGTTGACCTAATGTGATGCGATATGCGACCCGCAAATGATTCCCTTGACATTATCCAGTCATTCAGAAAAGCCATTAAAAAAATGCCCTCCCAAAAGACCATCAGACAAAACCATCACGCACAGCGCGCAAGGCCGTCTCGCAACGAACATTCATCTTGCAACCCACCTTGCAGGCCAACGCATGTCGTTCTGTTACAAAAGCGTTTTGCGCTGTGCCAGCCTCTCGGCGTTTGAGAGCGGCATTTTTTGCCTACTTTTTTTGCTTTTGAAAAAAAGTAGGTCGCCGCACGCCGTAGGCACAGGCGTAGCCAACGCATCAAAGGCAACAAACGAGGGGGCAGAACCAAACGCTTGAGACGAGCAACGCATGATCTCTACGGAACGTCTGTTCCTCATTCCTCATTCATACCTGATGGGAGGCAGGATACGGACAACTTGAGAGCAAATTGGTATTACAATCTCACTAGCCTTTCATCTGCGTTCATCTGTGGTTGCTTCTCCCTCTCACTTTTTTACAAACCAGCGCGTTGGAGAATGACTTCGCCGAGTTTCTCGTGCAGGCCAAGGGGCGCGGTGACGCGGATGGTGACAGCGGGATATGCGGCCGCTGCTTCTGTTGCCATGCGCGGGATGTCTTGGGTGGCGTGGCGTCCGGGCGAGAGCATATAGGGGTGAACCACGATTTCAGTCGCGCCCTCATGCACGCATGCCTCAATGCCCTGCCTGATCGTCGGTTCGGCCAGTTCCATGTGCGCGATTTGAACGATGAGTTGGGGGCGTTTTTGGCGCAGGATGCCGGCAACGCGGTGAAGCATTTGATTGGCTTCTTCACGTCTAGAGCCGTGATCGACAATGAGGAGCGCGGTACGCATAGCGAATGTATGAAATAGGGCTGACTGCGAGTGGCTGTTGAACAGATTTATGATACCGCAGAACCGACATGCTTTCAAGGGCAACTTCTTCAGGCGAGTTGAGGATAACAGTTTGAACACCGGCGCGTTTAATATGGGTCGCAACATGACCGTCCAGCAAGGCCAAAGGAGATATTGATGTTCAAATTCGACTTGGACTTCGCGCAGATGCGATTGCACTTTCAGGCGCGGCAACAATTGCGCCTGCCGCCGTATAAGGGATCGACATTTCGAGGGGCTTTTGGCATTGCGTTTAAGCGGGCGGTGTGCATTGTGCAACACGGGGATTGTGCGCGGTGTTTGGTTCGGGCGCAATGCGTGTATCCATACATATTTGATACCCCTGTGGATAATGCACAAGGCATTTTTCGCGGCTATCAGAACGCGCCGCATCCCTATGTGATCGAACCGCCGCTGGAGACCAAGACCGATTACGCGCCCGGCGATGGATTTGCCATCGGTTTGACGCTGATTGGCAAGGCGTTGGATTACGTGCCGTATTTTATCTATGCGTTTCAGCGTTTGGGGGAAACCGGCGTTGGGCGCGGGCGCGGCAAGTGCGATTTGATTTTGGGCGAGGCGCTAGATGCCGATGGATCGTGGCAGTCGGTTTACGATGGGCAAAGCGAGATGTTGCAACGCGATGTGCCGCGCCTGCGTGCCATAGATGTGATGCCTCGTCCGATGGGGTCACGGGTGCGTCTTTCCTTTTTCACCCCCACACAACTCAAAGCGGACCGCGTGTTGCAACGGGGATTGAATTTTTCCGTGTTGATCCGCACGCTGTTGCGGCGGTATTCTGCGCTGTCCGCATTTCACGGCGATGGGCCGCCGGATTTGAATTACGGCGACTGGATTGCACATGCAAAAGGCGTGCAAACTGCGGATCACAATTTGACCTGGCGCACATGGGAACGGTATTCAAACCGCAAGAACCGCCGCATGCAGATAAGCGGTTTTACGGGAGATGTGGCGTTTGAAGGCGACCTCGAGCGATTCCACCTGCTGCTGGCCTTGGGCATGCCCGTGCATGTGGGCAAGTGGACCAGCTTTGGCATGGGACAATACGCGCTGCTGTGAGGCGAATCCGCGAATCCCGATCAAATCCCGCAGATCCTCGGCGAACTCCCAAATCATCGCCGATCCCTTCGGCCACAAACCAAAAGCCCGATAGACAACATCGGGCTTTTCACATTGTCAATGTTTTCAATATTTCGATCTGCCACCGACGTGTTGGGCAACGCATTTCAGTCTAAGCGCACGTCCGATTCCATTTTGTTGAGCAACCCCGCGTATTCCCGCCGAAGGTCTTGTTCGCTCGTTTTCATTTCCCGAAGGTCGCCACCGATGCGATGAAAAAGGAGTTGCTTTGCCACTTTTTGGTTCGGCGATGCGGTGATCATGCGCTGATTGGTGTTGTCCCAAAGCAAGCCTACCCAGGGTTCGTCTGTCAGTTCCATCGAGATATTCGAGATCCGTTTGATCGCTTCGCTTTCGCTCAAACCCGAATCCTTGGCGTGCCTGACAACATAGGCGACAATGAGAAGCCCGACAGGTCTAAACAGCAGATGTCCACCCTTTCTATGGCGATAATGTCCAGCGATATTATCGCCCGGGCGGCTGTTGCGAACTTTCTTTAGCGGTGGAAAATGTTCGGCCATCGCGTTCCAGAATTGTTCACTTTGGGCATAATATTCAGCGATAATCTCATCCTCTGGGCGTTGCCTCTTAAATTTATTCCAATCCTTCTTTCTAAATAGAATTTCCAAGACATCGTAGAGGGTAATGATCGTTGTGAAACTCCTGTTGTCTTTGACTGCCACCGCTTTTGTTTTTGCCAGTGAAATTTTCTCTTGAAAAAGCGGATGTTTCTCAACCAATTCCCGCGTCGTAATTGCGATGATGTCGTCCTCATCCAACGCGATGATTTCGCTTTTGCTGACGGGTTTGGCATACCGATTCAACGTAGAAAAAAGACGGCGCGTCCGCTCCATCCCGGATTGATCGTTGCGATGTGCGACGAAGATGACGCTCACTTCTTCGCGCTTCAATTCCTCGTTTTTCTCAAGGGCATGTTTCATGCCTTGCACGCGGTGCTGTCCATCAATTGCAAAGAGGGTCTCTGTCCCATTGAGCCGAAGGAAGCCGAGGACGCCATCCAACGCTTTCGGGAGCGCGTCTGCCTCAAACTGGGGATTTTTGCCAATTTTCAATTCATACCATTCGGGCGCACCGCCATAGACCCCGACGATGAGGGCATTGAAAAATCGCTGAGGCTGTGATAACAAGTATTCCGAGATTTGAGCCGACCTGTTGGTAATCTGATGCTGGATCATATCCTTAAGTATTGCACTTGAATGGATTTCTTGAGCAAGATGGATCCTGTCAGCGATTTGATCCATCTGTAGAAATGTTACATAATAGATCCAATCGCCCATGCAAGCTCTCAGTGCGGGAATTAATTCGTGTGGATTTTTCATTAGAAATATCTCGTTCTGCGATTCCTAATCAAAAGTTGTCAGTTTATTTTTAGAACTTTTCTAAAACCACCCTGATCATAATATTCACACGCGAAAATCTCTGGATCCTTTGTTGGCAAAATAACCCGTCCACATTCAACCGCAATTGATACAGGGACTGCGGGTAAAATGAAGACTTTGCAACGACGCCCGTGAGTAGCTTGAACCTCATTGAGTAACTTCCTGTACTCATTACTGAAACGTTCTAGTTGCTTAGGATTTTTCAAAAAATGTGGAGACGGATTTTCGATAGTTATCTCATAAAGGCTAAAAGTTTTATCGACTAAATTAGCATATTTATTTTTTTTGATTGCATCGCTTAATGCCAATATGATTGCAACCTTATCACTATTTTCATTGACGCAAATGGGGTTCACAAAGTAAAAAGGCTGCTTTTCTTGTTCCTCGCACCATGACCAAGTCCGACTCGTATCGTCAATATTTCTGTGTGCTTGGTATAAATCCGCTGGAATGGTGTCGCCGATGCATTTACCCAAAAACATCAGAAGTGGCATAGGCCCAATAGCAAACACGGAGATATGTTTAATCGCTTGTTCATCTATTCCTTCTTCAAAATGCGATTTGATTTTTTTCTCTATGACTCTCGCATAAGCAGCCCAGTCAGCTTCCCCACCATGACGGTCAAAATCCTGATTGTCAATTTTAATTCCTTTGCCAACTGGATATTTGGGGGACATTGCGTTGCGGTAGGCTTCAGAGTTAATTGGAGTAATCCGGTCTTTAATTTTGACAGTGAACAACACAACCGTAGATTTATGAATATCCTCTGAATAGCTTGTTTGAGTCTCAATTCTGTTCTCATGTTCCTGTTTCCACTGGCGCAACAACTCTGCTGGATATTTCTCAGGGTTATCGTCAATCTCCTTATGGCACCGTTGACACAAGAGCATGAGGTTGGAAAAATCGATTTGCAAATTTGCCGAATCTTCACTACCTCTCGGGCCATCTTCTCTTGCCGCAATAATATGAGCCACTTCTCCAAAATTTCCGTCATTCAACGTCAAGTCATTGCGCCAAACGGGTTCGTTACATCCACTAAATTCGCAACGCCCTGCTGACTTGACCCATAATTTTAGCCGAGTATGCTCTGGCACCTTTTTACGGTTAATCTTGGGTTTCGATTCCTTTTTAGCAACCATAGGTCTGAATTCCTTTCGGTCTTGTTTGTTATGGGGATGGAAAGTCATCTCCGAAAATGTGCTGTAAAATGCGACAGGCCGAAGCCGTGTCAAAAGTTCCTTCCGCCTGAGTTAAATGATTCACGAGTGTTGCAAGCCTGTTTTTGAAGTTCTCCATCTGCCTGTCACTCATTTTCTCAAACAGATCATTGGATGGCGGGACAGGTAGTTGGACACTCATGCGACCTGACCAAAGATTAAACTGGTTGATAATTGATCTAGTAAGATTTTTGAGTGCTGTTAAATCATCATAGTACCATTTTCCATCATTGGGATTATAAACAGTTCCTACCTGAAACCAGTTCATGGCACACGCTGTCATCGCAATTCCGGTTGGACGGTCGTTCCCTGGAAAAGAAAAATTAACGTCTTTCCACCTTTTCAGAAAGCGTATGACTCGTCTAAATTGGTCGCGATGTTTTTCCTGATTGTGAAATTTTTGTTGGAAGACTTCTATAAGTCGATTCGGTTCTGAATTTTCCCAAACTTGATTTTCTGGTTTTGAACCTATAAAGCCTTTCGCCAGATAGGTTTGATTATCCGGGTTATAGTCTTTTCCTGAATAGACGGCAAAATCAACATGATAGGCTTCCGCTCCGGCCTGATGATATTGAACTCTTATGCAAGGACGTTTGTACTCTACCGTTCTGTTCCCAGATTCCAATGCCTCATAAACCCACTGTTTGACTTGGATAGGTGAATAGTTGACATTTGAAATATGAAAAACCAATCCGACATCAATATCATAATCTTCACTGGGAAGCGGTTCAATACCCGTACCCATCGCGTAACTTCCCTGATTAAACATATCGCATCTCGGAGTTCTTGTATAGGCTTGGAAGTACCTTCGCAGACTATCTCGCAAATCCTTCAAAAGCAAATCCCTCTTATCCCTCAGAGTGCGGTTGTCAGCGTAACTCCTCCTGATGGTATCATGAAACTTGTTAAAGTACGTCTGGACATTTGCCATAGTTTTTTCCTTTCAACACATTTTGAAATTGGCTTCGGTTTCTCACATGCCCCGAGGTTTGTCTAAAAAATGCTCCAGTAAAGGACACCCGGCAGATTACAACTCTCGGTAATCTCCTTGAAACACCTCTCTTAGCTTGTGGTGGAGCAAGTAGAGAGCCAAGCCATTCACGGCTTCATCAGGTCCACCGTATGCTTTCCATAAGTCCATTCCCGTTGAAACCCCTGCTGTTCTGCTATTGACATCAGCGGCTTCAATGTTCTGCGGTAGGAAAATTTCAATTTTTCACAATCCAGAGTGTCGTCAGGATGATCAATATACAGGTCTGAAATATAAGGCTCAACTTTTTTTTTCCACTTGTCATCGCTGAAACTATCTCGAGCTATAGACAACGCGGCATGCTGGGTTTCAGCTAAGCGGTCAATGTATATTTCTGAAGGGAGACAGTCACTTTTAGAACTGTTTGCACTGGGATCAACGGGAATGAGATTCCACAACTGATTGTGTGCCACAAATTTCCAGGGCAAAAAGTGATCCAATTCATAACGGCGATCCAGCTTTTTTTCTGTGTAAATACATTGGATATCCGTTTCATCAATGACAGTGTTCCAGAATTTGCGCTGTGCATTAAGAGATTCCCTCCGATCAGGAGGAAACAATTTCCGCGTTATAGCTGGAATACCGGGGTTGCGTCGTTGCATATAATCTGCCCAGTGCCATAGTGCCCAACCCTCAATAATTGTCAGATGTTGCTTCAAATAAGCCATCCAGTCTGAATGAAAAAAGATACATTCATGAGATGATCTGCTATCTAATCTATACACCGCTTCGTCAAAACGGAAGAGTGGACGCCGTTTTTGAAACTGTTTAGCAACAAGTTCAAAAATTGCTTGGTTTACTATATGATCCGACATTCCCTTGGTTTCTCGAGCGAAAAATGGTCGCAAAATTCGATTGGGTACATAACGCATCAATTTGTAATCCAATTTTTCGCCATAAAAAGCAACGTGCTTCCGCAACTTCTTGCGTCCCGTTTTAGATAACAAATTCTGATCGTCGTCAATAATTGGAATCAGTCTCAAAGCTGAAGATATTTTGTCCTGAGTGCCAAATGACAGTTTAAAAAAGACATGCGGATACCATGCAGTGACCAGCATTTCAGTCTCTATATCCCTCAACAGAATGCCGTTATCAACCTCGAAGTTTCTTTCCTTTAGCAAAGTCAAAAGAGAAAGAAAAAAGAGATACTTGTACGAATTGGTCGTATGCCTGAACAATCCGCTCAGTGCGGCAACATCAAGTTGATCTGAATATGGTAAATGCTGAATCATAATCGCTTCTGTCTCATCAGTGGTAAAGAACTTTTTTGATCGTGATAATATTAATAGGACTTACGCATGCTGAGTTAAAAAAGGGTGCAATTCCGTAAAATTTATCACTTTGAGGAGGTGTCAATGCGCCAACCGACGCGTTTGGATTCCTGTCAGTATCTGCTTAGCAGTCCCCTCAACGATACCCTGACCCATTTCGCCGACCATAGCGAAGGGTTCAGTCATGATAGGATCAACCGCTATCTCGCCGGTGAGCGTATTCCACCCCGCTTGGTGTGGGAACACGTCAAAGCCCCCATCGCGTTGACGCCTGAAGGCGATGTGATCTTTGATGACACGGTTTTAGACAAGCGACACGCACGCAAGATCGCGTGAGTGCGTCGTCAATATAGCGGCAACGCCCAAGGCGTCATCAACGGCATCGGGGGGGTCACATGTGTCTATGTCCATCCGCAAGAGGATCGGTTCTGGCTGATTGACGATCGGATTTATGACCCGCAAGGCGATGGCAAAACCAAATTGGATCATCTCAAGGACATGCGCTCTGTGTGGGTCTATCAGAAGCGCCTTCCTTTTACCGGGGTCTTGATGGACAGTTGGTATGCGACAAAAACGGTCATGTTACACAGAGAGCAGATGCAAAAAACCTATTCTTGTCCCCTCAAGACGAACCGGCGCGTGGACGATTCGGCAGGCACAACCCCCTACCAGCGCGTAGATAGCTTAACTTGGACTCAAGCGGATCGCAAACAAGGCAAGCCAATTAAAATCAGAGGGTTTCCCAAAGACCACAAAGTGAAATGATTCCGAGTGGCGTCTTCTGATAGACGCACGGCGTATGTCGTGACCAACGACCATGCTCAAAACGATTCTTCAGGGGTACAACAGGTGTGTCACAGGCGATGGAAAATTGAGCCATTTCACCGCGAAGTCAAACAAGTGACCGGGCTTGAAAAGGGTCCATGTCGGTTGGCACGCATGGTACGAAATCATATGGGGTGTGCGATGTTCGTTTGGATTCGACTCGCGCAGGTGGCCTATCAAACAGGACAAACCATTTATCAAGTCAAATACCGAGGGCTGGCTGACTTCTTGAGACAACAACTCAAAGCACCTCATATTCCAATGGAGATTGCGTAAGTCCTAATACTTAAAGGTTTGGGCTTGTGCAAGGTGACAAGACATAACCTAAAAACGGACGGGTTATATCCGGCCGTGATTTTCAACCCCGTTCTTCATTCACAGACTTTGCGTCTGGAAATACCTGGTTTGCCAATTGGACGACTGATCTACCAAAGGACTTTCGCCCGCGTCCAACTTTTCGCACCCGCAAGTTTCTCAAATCATATTCTGGCCGCAGTTCATCCGGCATTGCGGTCTCATTTTTCTTTTGGCGTTCAAAATTGGTATTCTCGCTACAAATCGCGCAGTAGATCGCAATACGTGCGAGGTAGGGCCGAATCGCCGCACGTTGCCCGAGCCATTCGGAAACGCGCCGCAGATAGCACGCGATACGCGCAAGATAGGGTTGCATCCATGTGGGGAGGGTTTTCATGTGTGTTTATCCGATGGGAATAGCGATCAGCGATCAGCCTGCACCACCGGGTATGAGGACAGGAACGGGGGCTTGTCCTTACGGCTGATAGGGGCAAAACAGTACTTCAATGATTTGGTGTCACCTTTCGTATTCGCTTAGACTGCGACTAATATCGGACATTCTTTCGAGACACATCAGGTCTATTAAGTCGAGACACCGAGAAGCCCACTTGTCCTTTTGATGTTGGTGATATGTCCTAACAATCAGTTTTGCCACGTCCGGGACATCTGCCGCTCGCCCTGTGCGAATATCTCTCGCCTCGTCGCTAAACCGTTCTAAAAATTTTTCGCATACAACATGCGTGATACCCGGCAGGCGATGTGAAGATTCCTTAAGCGCGTAGAGTATGGAAGACGAGTTTTCTCGGTAGGCCGCGCTATCGCAAAATTTGACGATCATATTTTCGTAGGATTCCAGAGATTGCCCTTCCAAGCTACGGCTACGGAAACACATTGCAACTTCTCGACGTACCTTCTCATCGCTATCATTGAAAAGTCGCAGAAGTTGCTGTTCCGACCATTGTCGGAAATCCGCTTGGCCTATGTTGGCAGATGCTACCTTAGCGACTCCGAGTCTCTGGGACGGATTGCCCGTGAGAGCTTCTTCCACAAGATTTTCCGCTTCGTCGTGATGATAAAGAACAGCGAGACTGGCCAGCCGAGCACCAATTTCACTTATCTCGGGCAGTTTTGATCGCAACATGCGTTGGACAACACCTTGAAGGCGATCAAAGTGCTCGCGCAGTCCATGATGGATAAAATGTTCGATGTAAGGAGTCGCGAGTAAGCGGTCACCGTCAGTTTGGCTGATCTGAAATTCAATGAGCTTGGCAAATTGCGCTAAAGCAAATTCCCAATCGCTATTGGTGACGTATAAAAGCACGGAGGCCGCACAGGAACGAACGGCAATGCTTTTGTCGCCACTCAATTTTTCGATTGTGGCGCGAAACCGCTCAACATAGGTAGCATCTCGTATAATGAGATTGCGAATCGCTTCAGCGGCACGCCCGCGTGTCGTGTTGATACCAGCAGTAAGTACATCTCCTCCATAGTAGGGTGTGCCGCCCGTGGCTTCCTCATTCCATAACTTCTTTTGTGGCTCGGGGTGTTCTGTCGCTAACCAGTCAAGCCTTTGTACAGCGTCGTCGGGAAGCGACTCCTCGATAGAGCCTAACAAGTCAGCAATTTCCTTTCCATACTCAGCACGGGATTCTGAATACGCCTTGCGACACACATCCAGTTTGAGATCGGTTAATCCTTCTGTTTGTTTTAGACCTAAGAGCGTGTACGTCATATAAAAGGGATTCGTGTTTGATGGAAACTTGAGACTCAAACGGGCAAATCGTTCCGGTTCTCTCGTCACAAATTCTTGCAACATTCTTGCAAGTTCCCGAGCACCACCCTTTAAGGGATCCTTCCCAAAAGGTTCTATCTCCGAATCATACCTTTTGATCGCTTTAAGCCATTGCTCATCCGTCATCTTCTCCGCTTTTGACTCTTCAATTGGAGAGACAACAGTGCCGCCTTCTATGGCTCCCGGAGGAGATGGAGGTGCTTTAAATTTTCGTTCAAGCTCTGCATAACGCTTCTTAGCAACTTCGCTACGGAACTCAGTCGGTATGCCCGATAACAACTCAAAACAAGCCTGCCCTCTCGATTTATACCCTTGAGGACTACGCTCCCAATTTGGGACATGAGCTAAAATTGCTTTTTCAAGCCTTGCGCGGTTCTCTTCAGAACAAAGCGGAGTAACCGCCTTAATCAACTGAATCGCTACCCAGCGAGGACTACTGGAATAACCGCATTGAAAACGCCAAGTTTTGTTGCAGAGTTCGGAAACAGCATCATCGGCAAAGTGCTTTGCACCGGCTGTATAGGCCCGAAGCAAAAGAAAATTTGCGACGTAAGTATCTCGGCTCCGAAGGTCCGCCAGAATCGCGCCAATACGCTCTGACTTCTGTTCCGCGAGTTTCTCCACCGCCACAGCAAGTCCATTTATACACGCTTGGTCAATTGAGATATATTCACTGTCAAACCAATCTACTCGCCACCACACTGCATCGCGCTTTGGCGGCGTGTTTTCCTTCTTATGGACAGTCGCTTCATCAACTATTTCTAGGACCACTGGAAGAACATGTTGCACAAATTCTTCAGGAGTTTTAGATGCAGAGTCGTAGATATTATTTGCCTGACCATTATGGGAATTGAAGAAGTTGTACCAGTTGAGTTCTCCTTTATCGTCCTTATTATTTCGGATAACGGAGGCTCGCCTCTGCAACCAATGCGCGACCACTTCTGGAATCCAATCGGGACGCGCCTGTTCCAATCTATGCGATACCAACCCGAAATTGCTGTTCGTATCGGTGTCATCCAAGGTGCCATTGTCTATTAACGTCAAGAACAAATCAAAAAATCTTCGGCTGTTTGAAGGATCAGCAAATTGCATGACCTCGTTAAACCTTCGAGGCCAATCGCCACCTTTTCCTAAAAATGGCTCCAGAAGTTCAGCCACTCTGTCGCCTGAGTGCTCATGATGAAGCCGAACATAGTTCACGCCCCTATCGACGAGATGATCATTTTCGGAAGCGAGCCAGTCGGCGATGAGGCCCTTGCGGTCTGCGATCTGAAACCAAGATTGGGAAAAGAAAAACCGGTTCCAGACCAAAGACGCAAATTTGTCCGGATTCGGCTGACCGCTTTTGATTGCTTGGAGCTCGGATTCGATCCAAGGCGCGAGCACATCCCATTCGTTTTCTTTGGGATTGGGAACCTCAACAGCCACGGCAATAGCAAGGTCCTTTAGGTGACAGCGAATCTTGTCATCCGTCAGCAACGCGCTGAGTTCTTTGCAATACCGCTCTAAATCAGCATCGCGCAGATAAATGAGAACTTGCCGCACTTGTGCTCTGTAAAACAGGTGTTGCTCTGACTTTGTGAGAAACTCTGTCAAAGATTCATTTTTTGACACAAAGATACGGGCAAAGCAGTAGTCGAAAAATGCCTCATGTCCAAAGCCATAACGGTTTTCATCATAAGAGAGCACGCCCTCTGACGCCATCGCATTGAGGTAATCGGGCGAGAAGGCGTCCAGCGGCTCTCTCAATACTGAGAGTTGCTGTGATTCGGTCATTTTATTGCAAAGCACCTGAATCACATCCATCCAATCGTCGGATGAGGAATTAGTGCGATCCTTAACCGCTTGCCGCTTTGCCTTCCAGTAGCTATCAAACAGGTCTTTTTGTGAGAAAAACGGTGGGCGTGAGTTGGGATCGTAATTCGTGTCGAGAAATAGGGAGAGATTTTGCGGCAGACGGAGTAATTCCAATTGCTTGGCATCAAATAAATTGTCGTCGAAACCGCTACCTCTGAGCATTGATTTTACTTCATCCAGAGAGAAATCAGTGACTGAGACTTTTGCATGATCCTTTACAAGAGGGCGGCGCAAGCGATGATCGTTCTCCCAATCAAACTCTCGGCAAACCACCACAACGTGAAATTTTACGCCATTGAGTAAACCTCGCGCCTCGTCCAAAAGGTCTTCCACCACATCGAAAAAGTTTGAACTGCGACCAGAAGTTGTGCTGACAGCGTCGAGTTGGTCAATAACGAGCACCGCTTCACGCGACTGTGATTCGGCCGCGGCGGCCAATACGAGCGTTGGCGATTCTTCAAGTCCAAGTTGTTTGCCCAGGGCTTTGGTTGACGCTACCGGCTCAATACGATCCAACCGAAAGGCGAGCACAGCGCGATTGCTTTGACGGAGAGCTTCCACAAATTCAATGACGCATCCCGTCTTTCCGCCTCCTGCCTTGCCGGTAAGGACGCAGTCGCAACCGCTCTCATGTTCCTCGATCTTGGCGAGGAGTTCCCGAGTTGAGGCGCGAGGAATGAGAGTGTCCCGAATCAGATTTTGGCGTGTAATTTTGAGATAGCGATTAGTTGCTTTGTCAACGAGCAAAGGAGCGTCACTTGGTTTGGCAAGTTGCCGCCGTTTGAAGCCACTAGACAGAAGATGCGAAATCAGGTACTTTCGGTTGATGTCTCGATGGATCGAATCTTCAGCAAAGCTACGGAGCGCATCGCAAATGTTCTTTGGTTCGGCAAGGAACTGTGCTGACAAAGATGCCCGCACTTGGTCTTCAATTCCTCTCTCGTCAATTGTACGGACTTCGATCCGTTTGAGTATCGTGTATGCCTTGGCTGTGTCAGCGTTCCAGATATCTTTGAGTTGTTGGAGAGTTTTCTTTTTAGACTGAGCACGAACAAATTCCGACTCAAATTCTTCTACATTCTTTGCATTCCTGGCCCGCTCGGTTAGCTCTCTAAGTTCAGGGGCATCACTTCCCGAAACAAAAATGAATCGTGCCTTGTCTTTTGCAACATCGAACATCGTTTGGAGCAGGCCATGGAGGGCAGACAAACTCCACTTGCCACTTGGATTACTGCGCTTTGTCTGATGCAACTCTCGCTGATCTCCAACAGTAATTACAAACTCAGCTTTATCGACCGTCGGATCCTCAATGCGGATACTATCGGCCTCTCCTTCAATGATTCGTATAAGTTGAGAAACCGTCCACCACTGTTCGTAGCGATTTCCACTTTTGTCAGCAGGGCCGCCGGGCAATGGCATTGCTATCTCCTTTTTTTTAGACCGTGTTATTGGCCTCGGTTCCACTCCCGGTAAAGACGATTTGATCGGGCGCGGCACCGATCAACTTTGCCACGGCTTCACGCGCTACAACCATTGCTTCGCGTACCCGGTCGCCTGCTGAATGCGCGCTCGACGGATTGCCAAAATCATCGCCCAAAACGCGCATCATCGCCTCGCGCACTTCGGGCAATGGCCGCGTCGTCGCATTGTTGTCCAAATATATTTCGCGTCTCATCATTTCAAAAGATCTAATACCGAAAGAAAAATCAGTCAACAGAAATTTATGTGGATATGGTGAGGAATGGATGGGTTAGGTCCATATTCGGGGGGTCAAAACTGGTATTCTCGCTCGGTCTTTGGCTTGCCGGGTTGGTCGGGCGAGTTCGGGGTGTTTGCGGTGTGCATTGGGCAGGGGCGTTGGGGTTCGGTGCCGGGCTTAAACACTTCGGTGTAGCGTTTGGAGCAATAGATGGACGCGACTTGGTAGGTGTCGCCGCAAATTTCCACGTTTGGAATGCTCGGGGGCAGTGCAAAATTTTCGACTGGGAGTTTGAGGATGGCGTGGGCGCGTTTCATAAATTCCACCCAAATCGGCAGGGCCACGGCCGCGCCCGACATTCGGCTGCCCATCGACACTTTGGAATCGAATCCCACCCAGACCCCACACGCGATCTGTGGGGTAAAGCCGATAAACCACGCATCGGCGTAATTCTGCGTGGTGCCGGTCTTTCCTGCCGCGGGGCGGCGAAACCCGTAGGCCGTGCGTGTGCTGCGTCCCGTGCCATTGAGCATCGCGCCATTTGTGCCCGCGTGCATGTCGAGTACGGACCGCATCATATCCACGCTGACCGCCGCTGTTTCTTCGCTCAACACCGCTTGCTCGCGCCCCTGAAAATTCTCTTCCAGCACATTGCCGTTCTTGTCCTCAATTTTCAGCACCGAGATGGGCGTCACGCGAATGCCTTTGTTGCACAGCGTGCCATACGCCGACACCAGTTCTAGCAACTTGACCTCGCTCGTGCCCATCCCCAGCGACAACACCGGGAAAATGCGCGAATCGATCCCCATTTTCTGCGCGTATTGCACCGCCGTTTGCGGCCCCACCTTTTGCAACACCTTTGTCGTCACCACATTGCGCGACCCGGCCAACCCCTCGCGCATGGTCATCCAGCCCAAAAATTTGTGGTCGTAATTCTCCGGCTGCCAATACGTGCCGTCGAACATTTTGATGGAGACCGCCGTATCCGGCAACTTCCAAGTGGGCATATAGCCCTTGTCTATCGCCGCGGTGTAAATGAACGGCTTAAAAGAAGACCCCGGCTGCCGCAGGGCCTGCGTTGCGCGGTTGAATTTGCTCTCCTCAAAATCCCGGCCCCCCACCATCGCCAAGATATGTCCCGTGTGCGGATCCAGCGCGACCAGCGCGCCCTGCAACACCAGATTGGCCAAGGTGTCTTGTCGCGTCTCGATCTGGGCAAAAAATGTCGAATCGGGCGGGTTGCGTTTCCAGTTGGCAACCACGCGATCTTTGAGTTGCCCGGTCACATTGCGCGACACCACCTCTTCGGCAACGCGCTGCAACCGACTGTCCAAGGTGGTCTGCACGGTCGCGCCGTCGTAAAGCACCTCCAAGCCATAAGTGCGCTCCAAATACTTGCGAATATACTCGGTAAAATAGGGCGCTTGACCTATCTCTTCGGCGCGCTGTGCCAAAACAATGGGACGTTGCAGGGCCGCGCGATATTCTGCCTCTGTGATCGCGCCCGCCTGCCGCATATTGTACAGCACCACATTGTCGCGCCTGTCCCGCGCGCGTTGAAGGCGGTAAATGGGCGAATAGGTGGTCGGCCCTTTTAAAAGCCCGACCAACAACGCGCTTTCCTCCAGCGTCAAATTTTCGGTATTCTTGCCAAAAAATCGACGTGCAGCCGTTTGAATGCCGTAGGCACTGTTGCCAAAATAGACTTGATTAAAATACATCGTGACGAGTTCGCGCTTGGTATAGGTGCGCTCCAAAAGCACGGCGGTCATCTGCTCCTGAATTTTGCGTTTCCACGTTGGATCCAAGGTCAAAAAAATGTTGCGCGCCAGTTGTTGCGTCACAGTGCTCGCGCCGTGGCCCTTTAAGGTGCCCGACACATACACATTGCGAAACACCACGCGGATAATATCGGGAATGCTCACCCCCCAATGCAGCCAGAACCGCCGATCCTCTGTGGCAATCAGGGCGTCAACCGCGGTTTGGGGCAATTGGTCAAACGCAATGGGGTCGCGCCGTTGCACCCAGAATTTTTTCAACTCGACTCCATCTTGGGAAAAAATATGGGTCGTCTGCGCCGGATCGACATCTTCGAGTTTCTCAAACGACGGCAAGCCATCTTTGTGCGTATAAATGATCACCCCCGCCATGACCAAGTACAGCGCCGCACAAATCGCGCAGTAGAGCGCGAAACGCGGGATATGGGGTCGCGCCCATCTGTGGATCGCTTTCATCTTGGATGTGGCGAAGTTGCTGCCCGCTTTCCAAAAAGAGGATATCCATGTGTGGATCGTTTTCATTTATGTCCATCCGTGGTTATCGGCATCCTTGGTTCAAACTTAGAGGCTGTCTTAAAATTATCGGAACCTACCCCCCTCGCTCCGCTCGTTGTAGGCCAAGCCTGTGCCTACAAGGAAAGAGGAAATCAAGCCCTCCCGACAAGAAAGACGCGAGGATAGAAACGTAGGGGCGGCGCCCTCGTGCCCGCCCGAAAATGCAAGAGACAAGGTGGCAGAACATCTCCCCTCCTCATGACAATGAAACACTCAGTCCGGATACAGCCACGGCACGCGGCGGATGAGGTAGTCGCGTTGCTCGCGCATCATGATCTCGATCACGGTGGGGCCTTCCAAGCCGAGGGTATCGGCGAATACAGACGCGAAACGGTCGGGATTATCCACGCGGATGCCCCGCGCGCCCAGGGATCGGGCGAGGTCTGCGAGCCGCGGCGTTTGCATATCGGTATCGATCACGCGCCCGTCAAAGGCTTTGGCCTGCGCGCCGCGAATGGCCGAGAGGCTGCCGTCGTTGGAAATCACAGACACGGTTTCAATGCCGTGTTCGGCTGCGGTGGCGAGTTCGTTGGCAGTCATCTGAAAACCGCCATCGCCGCAAAACGCCACGACCTGTTGGCGCGGGCACGCGAGTTTGGCGCCAATGGCAGCGGGCACGGCAAAGCCCAATGTGACCGAGTGGCTCGGGGAGAGAAAGGTGCGGGGGAGGGCAATGGGGTACTCGTCAAAGGCGCGGTATCCAATGGACGTGACATCGAGGACGATGATCGCGTCTTCGGGAAGGGCGTCGCGCGTGACGCTCATGATGGGCATGGGCGGGCGGTTGAACGCGGCTTCGGCGCGTGCGTGTGCGATGAAATCGCCCCAATCTGCCGCATAATCAGCCACGGCTTCGATCAGTTGGGGAATGGATTGCGCGAGGTCGCCCGAAGCGCCGGCTTCAATGGGATATTCGCGCCCGAGTTCTCGCGGGTCCGGGTCGAGTTGAATTTTGCGATCTGGCAAGGGAAGTGTCCAACTGCGCGTGTCAATTTGCGTAAAGCGACACCCCACAGCGAGGAGCAAATCGGCGTTGCCCAACGCGCTTAGACCCGCTTTGGCAGAACAGTGTCCCACCGCGAGGGGATGGCTGTCTGGCATCACCCCTTTGCCCAAACGGGTATAGATCACCGGGAGGTCGCATGTCTCGGCGAGTGAACAAAGCGCGTCTGTGGCATTGGCGTGGATGACCGCGCTGCCCGCGAGTATCACCGGGCGTTTGGCCGTGCGAAGGGCGCGGGCCACCTGCGCGATGTCCGCGCTGTTCGGGCATGGGCGTTCCCCTTCAACGCGGGGAGGGATATCCGCCGTGCCCTCGGCCGCGGCAATATCGGTCGGCAATTCGATAACCGCTGGGCCAGGGCGCGGGCAGCGAAGGGCTCTAAACGCGCCTACGACCGCATCGGGGATTTCCGCGATGGATTTGGGTCGCGCAAAAAAGCGCGTGATGGGTTTGAAAAAGGATTCTTGGTCAAGACCGTGAAAACACTTGGCGCGATCCCGGCCATCAAACGCCACCTCTGTACCGCCGGTAATCAGCAACACGGGAACGCAATCGGTATGGGCATCTACAAGGCCCGTGGAGGCATTGGTCGATCCAGGGCCAGGAACCGTGAGCGCCGCGCCCACGCGCCCAGATGCGCGGGCATAGCCGTTTGCAATCAGGGTCGCGCCCTGTTCGTGGCGGATGAGCAGATGGCGAATGCCCCCTGCGCGCAACACCGCGTCGTAGATGTGGATATTTTGATTGCCGGGCATGCCCGTAAGGGTATCAATGCCCTGTACTTTCAGGCTTTGGATGAGAATATCGGCACCGGTCATAAAGTGTTCCTTGAGATAAGAAGCAGTGGTCAGTGGTCAGTCCCCGCCCAACCCCTGTCTGAATCAGGATTTTCAGGATGAAAGGCAATCGTAGGGGCGATGCCCCCGTGCTCGCCCGCGAGAATGCGAGATACTTTCGCGTGTTTCGCAGTGGCTCACGCCTTTACAAAGAGATCGAGATATTCCGCGGTTGTCTTGTCCCATGTAAATTCGGAGCGAACATAATCGCGGGCTTCGCGTTTGATTTGTGCGCGTTCCTTGGGGGAAAGGCGAAAAAATGCGTGAATTTGATCGGCGAATGCCGCGTAGTCGTTGGGGGGAATGAGGTAGCCACCTTTGCCAACGCTTTCGGGAAGCGCGTCAACGGCAAAGACAACCGCGGGGGTGCCGTCGTGCATGCATTCGAGTTGCGCGATGCCAAAGCCCTCCACATCGTTGGGATAGGGCACGTTGGGCATAATGAACAGATCGGCCTCTCTTCTGATTGTGCCCAATTCTTCATCGCTGAGATAGCAGAGCAACACGCGGTCTTGCAACTCGTTTTTTTTCCAAATATTGCGAATGCGCGCCGAATCGGGGCCCGTGCCGCTGATGATGAGTTTGATGTCCGAATCGAGCAAGGGCAGACCGCGTTCCAAAAATTGGGCGATGCCTTTTCGGGGGACTTGCCTGCCGAAGTTGAGGAGGATTTTGTCGCGCCCGAATCGAATGCCGCGTTGGGCTTCAAACCGCGCTTTGAGGGCACTGCGCCGCGCTTTGGGAACGCCGGGCGGGTCGATGCCGAGATAGATGATGGCGATTTTTTCAGGGGGCACGCCCGCGTGCATGGCGACTTTTTTGGTGTTTTGGCTGATGACAGCCACCTTGTCGCACGCCGAGATCCCATAGCGCATCAGGCGGCTCAAGATCCGATTGGCGTATGTCATTTCCAAGCCGTAAATGGTCACGACAAACCGCGCGTGCGTAATAGGCCGCAGAAATGGCGCGATAGAACAGATCACGCCGTCGGAAAAATAAATAACATCCACGCGCCTAAAGAGGACGAAAAAAAAAGAAATGAGAAAGGCGTATGGCACAAACCAGAGGAGGTGCAAGAGCGAGCTTTTGCCCAGCGCGACCAGTTTGACCGCGCATTTTTTTTTGAGGCGGCGATGGAAGTTGTAACAGTGCGTTTCTATGCCGCCCACGCTGGGCGGATAACGCCGTGCGAGAAAGAGGATGCGAATGTCGTTTTGAGAAGACATATATGAATAATTGGGAATTAGAAATATTGAATATCCGCCTGTTTCCCGCGCAGGGCGAGTTCGCGTTTGGCCCTTTCGCGGTCTGCTGTATTTTTCAGCGGAACGACAGTTGCGCCGGGGCGGGGTTTGGGATAGAGGATGCGGCTGGCACCGGCCTGTTTCACGGCTTCGACAACGGGTTGCAAGTCGGCTGCCAGCGCGATGATGGTGCCTCCGCCGCCCGCGCCGGCGAGTTTCGCGCCGAGCGCGCCACCATCGCGTGCGGCGCGGATCAGCCGATCATTGTCCGGACCCGATCCGCCCAAATCGCGTTGGATGTCGTGGTTTTCCGTCATGAGCACGCCCAGGCGTTGCCAGTCTTTGGCGAGGAGGGCGCGTTTGCCCAAGCGCGCGAGGTGGGCGATGCGGAGATAACACCGCCTGACTTCTCGGTCGCCCTCCAACCAGCGTTCTCGAATGGGCAAATGGACGGTTCCCGATGAGCGTTGGACGCCCGTGTGCGCCAACACAAAGGGGCAGTCCGAGACGTATTTGTGGAGCGGTTCAACAGTCGCGTAGGGTTCGTCGCCAAATGCGCGGTAGAATTGCTTGCCGTTGAAATCCATGTAATTCAGGCCGCCGAACATGCACATATAAGCGTCTTGATACCCGCACAACGCCATGTAGTTGAGTTCGATGTGACGCGCCATTTCAGCGCGAAAAAAGGGGTGTTCGTCGCGTTTGAGAAATGCAAAAATGGCGTTGAGAATGGAGACGCTCATCGCCGACGAACTGGAAAGTCCGGCCGCAAAGGGCACGTCGCATGCCCAGCGCAGGGAAAATTTCGCGCTGCCCAAGTCGAGAAAGTCAATGATGGCTTTGGCAACGTCAAAATACCCCCCATCGGGATAGAGGTCTTCGGGACGATGCACTTCAAAGTGTTGCCCGGCAACTTCAAACTTGAGCACCTCGGAGGGCTCAATGAGGACGGCAGCGCGTTCTTGCGTGGAACACGAGAGGACGCTGCCGCCGTACATGTCGGTGGGATTGCCGATAATGCCACAGCGCCCCGGCGCAGTGGAGAGAAACGCATGGGTCATTAGAATTGTCTCAGCCGCTTTTGCAAGTACTGGCGGATGCGGTAGCCATAGCGTTGATCAAAGAGGGCAAAGTCGATGAAGGATTTGAAATACGATTCAAAATTGCCGATGTCGTAGCGCGATTCTTCCGGGTACAATTTGATACAGCGAACAACATGCCCCATTTTGATGAGCGTGGCGATGGCGTCTGTAAGTTCAATTTTGCCCCTGTAACTGGGGGACGTGCGTTTGAGCGCGGTGAAAATGTCGGGATTGAAGATGTAGCGCGCGGCCACGGCCAGGTTGCTCGGCGCGTTTTCCGGCGCGGGTTTTTCCACGATGTGGTCAATTTCAAAATCGTCTTGGGGCGAATCGCTCTTGGGCTTGACAATGCCATACTGATTTTCTTCTCCCTTGGGCACTTCGATAACCGCGATGGTGCAACTCGCCCGATAGTCGATGTGCGATTTGATCATGCGCCTCACCAGACCCGCGTGGTTGCCCGATTTGATGATGGTGTCGCCAAACGCGACCACAAATGGGTCTCCGCCGACAAAGTCCTCAGCCCTGCCAATGGCATCGCCAATGCCCGCAGGGGCGATGTGACCGGCGGGGATGATTTGCCGGGTGTAAAAAAATTTGACGCCTTCTTTTTCGTAGTCGAGTTCGTCGAACAAATTTTTGTGGTCACTTTCCGACAGGTAATTTTCCAATTCCGGATCGCGGTCAAAATGGTCTTCAATGGTGCGTTTGTCTTTGCCCGTGACAAAGAGGATTTTCTTTAGCCCTTGTTCAACAACTTCTTCAACCACGTACTGAACGATGGGTTTGCGCCCCACGGGCAGCATTTCTTTGGGCTGAGATTTGGTGGCCGGCAACAGGCTGGTGCCCAAACCAGCGACCGGAATGACGACTTTTTCAATGTTCATAGCGCGTTCTCCGCTGAATGCCAAACGCTTGACAGGACGCGATTTGTCGCTTAGAATAACCCTAAAAATAACAGGAGCGCCTCGCAAAACGCAAGGCAAAATGTTAGGTGCGAGAAAATCGGCGATCAGCTTTTGGCTTTCAGCGATTAGCACCTCGTCCAACCGCCGCTGTGAACTTGTTCTGCTGACCGCTTGATGTGATGCGACATGTTGCCAGCAAGCGACCCCCTTGACCTTACGCCGTCATTCAAAGAAGCCATGGCAAAATGCCATCCCAAAATATCACCAGATAAAGCCATCGCGCACAGCGCGCAAGGCCGTCTCGCAACCAACCTCTATTTTGCAACCCACTTTGCAGGCCAGTGCATGTCGTGCTCCTACAAAAGCACTTTGCGCTGTGCAAGCCTCTCAGCGCATGAGAGCGGCATTTTTTGCTTCCTTTTTTTTGCTGTAAAAAAAAAGGAAGTCGCCGCACGCCGTAGGCACAGGCGTAGCCAACGCATCAAAGGCAACAAACGATGCTGTAGAGCCAAACGCTTGAGACGAGCAACGCATGATCTCTACGGAACGTCTGTTCCCCATTCCTCACTCCTCCCTGATGGGATGCGGGATACGGACAACTTGAAAGCAAATTGGTATAACCACTGAGAATTTCCCCATGTTAAACAAAATATTGACAGATGACCGCTCGTGGACTGCCGAAACGATAGATGCGTCTTCCAAGTGGTATTATCCCCTTTCCGAAAGCTGTTTGTCCGCGCTGGATCGCGGGGTGCGAGCACACTCGGGCGAGATCGCCGATCTCCGCGTTTCCGATGCCATCAGGTCGGCCTGCGCGCCGTGTCTGACGCCCGTTTGGGAGGCATTGCACACCGGGCGCGGGTTTGCCATTGTTGCGCGTTTGCCTTTGGAAGACTATACACTTGAAGAAGCGCGAGGTTTGTATTGGCTGATCGGGCAGTGTTTGGGCGTGCCTTTTGAACAGAATATCGAAGGCACGCTGCTCTACGATGTGCGAGACACCGGGCGCGATGTGAAAACCGGGGCGCGTTTCTCCGTGACCAATGCCGAAAGTTCGTTTCACACAGACGGAGCGTTTGGCGCGCAAGTGCCCGAGTTGGTGGGCTTGCTGTGCGTCAAGACCGCACGGTCGGGTGGGCGCAGCCAGTTGATCAGTGCCTGTGCCTTGCACAATCGCTTGCTCGCAAAGATGCCCGATGCGCTCAACGCGCTTTACGCGCCTTTCTGTTTTGACAGACGCGGACAGTTCCGCCCCGGCGAAGCGTCTGTGAAAAGGGCACCCATTTTTGTGTGGGATGGACAGACATTGACCACGCGCTATTTGCATTATTATATTCGCGTGGGACATCGGGAGGCGGGCGTGCCATTGACGCACGAACAAACCCGCGCCCTCCAAACTGTCGAAGCAACGCTGAAGCAACCGGAGATGTGCGTGGAATTTGACCTCGCGCCAGGGCAGATGTTGTTCACCAATAACCGATGGATTTTGCACAATCGCACGGCTTTTGAAGATCATCCCCAAGCCGAACAAAGACGCCACTATATGCGCTTGTGGCTGATGGATGGAAGAGGCAATAGGTCAGAGATCAGCCCGTCTAACCACCCCACCAATTAGGAGGCAACAATGGCAACCAAACGAATCAACAGATGTATCGAACTTCTCGAGCAGGGCGAATACCTCTATTACACAGGGGCCGGCCCGCTCACATACCAGAACGGCAAAGCGCAGGCCAAGACGTGGGCGGATTTTCTGATGGTGGATTACGAACACAATCCGTTTGACGTGGTTGGCCTTCGCGCATTTATGCATGGGCTGGGCGATGGCGGCCCCACCCATTCGGGCCACCGCACGCCGACCGTGATCGCAACGCTGCCGTCCAACTGCCGCACGGTGCATGAAGTGCGCGCCAATGCGTGGCAGATCAGGCACGTCTTGAGCGCGGGCGTACACGGCATTTTGCACACCCATGCACGCCAAGCCGATGCGGTCAGGGCCTTTGTCGAAGAGTGCCGCTATCCCTTCCAGACCATTGGGCTGGACAGCGGACTGGTTCAAGGACAGCGCGGCGCGGGCGGTCAGGGATACGCCGCGAGTGTATGGGGACTCAGCGGCCCGGACTACACGCAGAAGGCCGATCCCTGGCCCCTCAATCCAGAGGGCGAACTGATGCTCGGCCTCAAAATTGAGGATCGCGAGTGCGTTGCCAATGCCGAATTTATATGCAAAGTGCCGGGCTTGGCATTCGCCGAATGGGGGCCTGGGGATATGGGCATGTCCTACGGATTTGCCGATGCCCACGACCCGCCGTATCCGCCCGCGATGGAGCGCGCCAGAACCATTGTGAAAGATGCGTGCGATGACAATGGGATTCATTTTCTCTGCTCGTGGAAAGACCCCTCGAAAAGCACCGAAGAGAATATCCGGTTTCTCATGGATTGGGGCGTGCGAATTATCTCGGGCGGCGGCGAGGAACACGCCAAAATCGGCCGCGCAATTTCGGGCAGACAAATGCCCGTGTGAGTTGCGACAAAAATCCAGCTAATGTCCGTAGGGGCGGCGCCCTGTGCCCGCCCGTCACAAAGAGGTGAAATATGGTCAAAATGTTGTTGCGCGATGTCGCGATGTCGGACCTCGCGGAAATTTACGAGCGCAATGCAGGTCGATCCCCCGCGCCGTATCTCAAAGATGCAGCGGCGATAGCACGGGCGAGGGAACTGGCAAAAAAGAATGGGGTGTGGGATGACTTGAACGCGCATTTGGATCCCTCGCGAGATATTCCCGTGTTGAAGCGGTCGGCCTATCGCAATTATCAGCGCGTTGGCGACCGCATTTTGCCGCAGACCGCGGCGGGCAACCGCAGGCGCGAATTGGAGCGGGCAGCGATGGCGCTGTGGCTTTCGCATCCCAATGCCGATGTGGATTATTTGCAGGATTTGCTCTGGGCGTATTGCGACGATCACACTTGGGTTATGGCCGCCCACGAAGGCCGCGCCATCGATTTGGGATCAGCTGCGTTGGGCGCCGCATTTGCAGAAATTTTGCACATCTTGGGCGATCAACTCGAAGCGGAAGTGGTGCAGCGCGTTTCCCAAAAGATCGAGGAACGCATTTTTGAGCCGTTCTGGAATTACAAGCATTTGGATTTCTGGAAAACTGCGCGGATGAATTGGAATCACGTTTGCAACGGCGAGATCATCCGCACGGCCCTCTATCAAATCCAAGACCCCACGGCACTCGCCCACATGACCCATGCGGCGATTATCAATTTGACCTACGCGCTGGACGGGTTCACAGACGACGGCGGGTGCGAAGAAGGGCCGGGATATTGGGAATACGGTTTTGGGCATTTTTTGTCCGTTGTCCACGCGCTCTATTTGAAGACCGATGGCGAATTGAATTTGATGGCGGACGAGACCGGCAAAATTCATCGGATATGCCGCTATCCGCTCGCCGCGCATATTCATCGCGCGTTGCGCTCGACCTTTGCCGATTCGAGCCACGGCTACACCGGCGCGCGGTCGGTCA
Organism: uncultured Latescibacterota bacterium; assembly: GCA_958295785.1. Taxonomy (GTDB): domain Bacteria; phylum Latescibacterota; class UBA2968; order UBA2968; family UBA2968; genus VXRD01. The sequence continues at coordinate 5,107,248 of OY282377.1, read as the reverse complement.
TGATCATCAATGCGTTTTTTGACCTGCCCGAACTCTACGCCCTGTGCGACACGCATTCGGACAACGCCTTGAAGGTGCGCGATATGCACAGCTTGGCGATGTATTCCGGTTTTGAGGTGACGGCAGAAGCAGATGATCGGGATTATGTCTTGCCCGATTTGGGGCAGGCCAAGTTGCGGGGCACGCCTGGGGACGATCAGTTGACGCTGATGTGTTTGGCCGGCAACAACGGCGTGCCGCACAATCACAACGATATCGGCAGTTTTATCGTGCATCGCGGGGACGCGCTTTGGTTGACGGATCCCGGAGGCCCTGTGTACAGCCAGAAAACCTTTGGTCCCAATCGCTACGACATTTTGTTTTGCAACGCGCTCGGGCATTCCGTGCCCATAATCAACGGGCAGTTGCAACAGCCCGGCGGCGAATATTGCGGCGCGCTGACCGTTGAAAATCTGAATGGCGAGGGCGAAAAACGGGCGGTTGTCGATATGACCATGGCCTATCCCAAAGGCACCGTGAAAAGCCTGACGCGCACGTTCGCGCTCAATGCAAATGTGCTGACCCTGACGGATCACTATGTGTTTGACCATCCACCCCAAACGCTCGAAGAGGGATTTATCACGTTTGAATCCGCAACGATCAGCCAAGACGGTCGCGCTGTTCAAATCGGCCCCAAAGACAGGGGCATCGCACTTTCGGCTGTGGATACGCCGGGGGCGTTCTCGGTCAAGCGGTTTGAGGAGGAATCCAAAGAAGGGCGCACAGACGAGGTGGTCACGCGCATCATCTTCACGCCCGAACACCTGTCGCAAGACCTCTGTTTGCGATTTGAGATGGCGTGAGCGGATTACTGACGCTGTACTTGCGCGTGCTGAGCGAAACTTAGAGGCTGTTTTAAGATTATCGGGACCTGCTCCCCTAACTTCGCTCCACTCATAAGCTGTGTCTTTTAATTAAAAATTCACGGACAACTACTTGGCATGGATTTCTGAAAGGAGTGATCATGTATCAAATCTCTTACGACGGAACGAACAAAAAGGTGATGTGGCAGGAAATGTGGCGGCACGAGTTTTTGGACGCCTTAGAGCGCGATGCCGTGGTCATTGTGCCGGTGGGGTCTGTGGAGCAACACGGGCCGCATTGTCCGATGGATGTGGATATTTCCGCGCCGTTCTATATGGCCGCGACCGTGGCGCAGCGCGTGGATGATTTTCCCGTGATCGTCGCGCCGCCGGTGTGGTCGGGCTTCACGCATTACAACATGGGATTTCCCGGCACGATCAATTTGCGCTTGGAGACCTTTCAAAATTTGCTGGCAGATGTTTTTCGCAGCATTTACGCCAACGGGTTCAAACGGATCATCTCCGTCAACGGACACGGGGGCAATGTCGCGCCCTGCCGCGCGGTTTCATGGCAAGTGGCCGAGGAGAACATCTTTACCCTGTCCTTCAGTTGGTGGGACATGGTGGAAAAAGAACTGCGGGCGTGGAGCGCGACAAACGAAGGCGTGGGCCACGCAGGGGAATGGGAGACCGCCGTACAGCTTTACCTGCGCGAACCCATGGTCGATCAATCCCGCATAGACAGCGATACGACCGGCACGCGCCCCTTTGGCGGCGACCTGTCATTTGCAGAATTTGCCGAGCGGCGGTGCGACACGCAAAAAGGCACGGGCATTATGGGCGATGCGTTTGCCGCCAGCGCGGAAAAGGGCCAACGCATTTTTCAACTGGCCTGTGAACGCTTGGAAAAATTGGTGCGCGAATATCACACCCTGCCCGTGCGCGAATACCGAGAATTTGGGTCTCACTGTCTTTAACCGAAAGGAGTTACAATGTATCTCTATGGGATTCGCAACACGAGTTTGAGGATGGATTGGGGGAAAGACGCCTTTGGCGCGGCGGGCGCCATTGGGTTTGACGGCGTGGAAATTGTGCTGCGAGAGGAAGACCGGTTGGACTGGCTTTTGACCGCGGCGGGCAAAGCGGAGATCGGGCAATGGGTTCAGGCGACAGGCGCGACCGCGTGTTCGATCAGTTTTGCCCTGTTTCGGGAATACAAGGGAAATGAGGAAAACGCCGCCGTGCGCGACCGCGTGGTGGCACTCGTGCAAAAGGCGATTCGGGCGTGCGCGGGCATGGGCGGCGTCGGCATTTTGCTCCCGTATTTTGATCCAGAAAACATCGACATGTCGCGCAAACATGCCGACCTGCTGATCGAAGACTTAAAGCGGTGCGCGCCCATCGCCGAAGACTTGGGCATCAAAGTTGCCCTAGAGACCAGCTTTACGCCGGGGTTGTTGCGAACAATTTGCGATGGCGTGGGCTCTGAGATGGTCGGCGTGTATCAAGACACGGCCAACGCGCTGATCTACGGGCAAGACTCGGTCGATATGCTCGTCGCTTTGCCCGAACACACCAAGCTGATCCACCTGAAAGATACGCAGCGTTCTGACTTGGGCGAAGGCGACGTGGATTTTCCCGCGTGTCGAGACGCGATAGCAAAGATCGGCTACGAGGGCTGGTTGATATTTGAAACGCCTGCGGGGAACGATCCCATCGCATCGGGCGAGAAAAATCTGGCGTTTGCAAAAGCGATTTTTGGATAGGGAAGAGGCGATGAGCCACAAAAAGCGCAAACACACAAAAAAGGCGAGTGGCGAGGGATTAGGAACGTAGGGCGGTGCCCCCGTGCCCGAAAAGGCCAAATGCAACCACATAAGAACGCAGATGAACGCGGATGAAAGGCATGTAGAGGCGCGGCCCCCGTGCCCGCCCGAATAGATGGACGGGGTACAGTTCATCAACGCACAGGCACAGCTTACAACGCAGCGAAGCAAGTAATACCAAATTGAATAGCTGTTGCCCTCATGTGATGCGCTATGTTGCCAGCAAGCGATCCCCTTGACCTTACGCCGTCATTCAAAGAAGCCATGGCAACCAGGCCATCCCAAAAGACCATCAGATCATGCCATCGCGCACAGCGCGCAAGTCCATCTCGCAACCCACATTCATTTTGCAACCCACCTCGCAGGCCAACGCATGTCGTTCTGTTACAAAAGCGATTTGCGCTGTGCAAGCCTCTCGGCGCATGAGAGCGGCATTTTTGAACTGCTAAGGCAGTTGTACCCCGCTCGCCTACTTTTTTTTGTTGTTGAAAAAAAGTCGGTCGCCGCACGCCGTAGGCACAGGCGTAGCCAACGCATCAAAGGCAACAAACGACGCTTGAGAACCAAACGCTTGAGACAAGCAACGCATGATCTCTACGGAACGTCTATTCCCCAGATAGCTTATGGCTGAAGTTCAAACATCACCCACAACATCTATCGCAACGCGCGAGGGCCTAACGCTCAGGGCGGTTCTCTTTGGACTAATGGTCGTGCTGTGGATCGCGTTTTGGAACACGCATGCCGAGTACCTCGCCCACACATCGCGCATGAACATCAGCCATTTCCCAATGGTGCTTTTGTGTACGTATGTGCTGGTGGTGCTGCTGAATCAAGTGTTGCGCTGGATAACCCCCCGCTGCGCGCTTCGTCAAACCGAGTTGCTGGTGGTCTTGGCCATGGGCCTGTTGGCCGCGGCCATTCCCGCTTACGGTTTGACGAGCTTTTTTTTGGGCATGATTTCTGTGCCGCATTATCTGGCGACCCCTGAAAACCAATGGTCGGAATTTGTCCATCCGCACTTGCCCGATTGGCTGGTGCCGAGCAATGAGGGCCGCGCCATGCAATGGCTCTACGAGGGCCTGCCAGCGGGGCAATCCATTCCTTGGGATGTGTGGGTCGTGCCCTTGTTTTGGTGGCTGAGTGTCATCGCCGCCATTGTTCTGGCCTCTATCGCGCTGGCGAGCATTTTGCGAAAACAATGGGCCGAGCACGAGCGCGTGGCCTATCCCGTGCTCGGCCCGCCGGTCGCGCTGGCTTCGGCTGCGGACGCGCCAAAGCGGGCGGGCATTTTGCACAATCGGCTGTTCTGGATCGGGTGCGGCCTGATTTTTTTTGTCAAGGCGTGGAATATTCTGTCCTATTTCAACCCCGGCATTCCCATTATTTGGCTCGGGCAACAGTGGTTTTATTTTGCCCGGTTTTATCCGCCACAGCACACGGGCGTGAATTTTTTCACCATTGGCTTTGCGTATTTTGCCAATGTGGATGTGTTGTTTTCCATTCTGGTCTTTCACCTCTTGTATCTCAATGAAATCGCGTTTTTTCGGCGCATTGGCTTCACCTTGTCCGCCAAAACAGGGCCCGGCGACGCGGTGGCGGGCCTGCAAAGTGCGGGCGCGTTTATCGCCTTGGTCTTTTGGACGTTTTGGACCGCACGTCTGCATTTGAAAGATGTGTTTCGCAAGGCGCTGTGGGGCGATGATCAAGTGGACGATTCGGGCGAGTTGATGTCGCATCGCGCGGCGGTTTTGTCCCTTGGCATCAGCGCGTTGTTCCTGATGTTGTGGCTGCGTACAATGGGCTTGGAATGGAAATTTGTGTGCCTGCTGACCGCGGGCTTGTTCATCGCGTACGTGGGCCTTGCCCGCGTGATTGCCGAAACCGGCGTGGTGTATATGAGCATGCCGATCAACGAGGCGGGCTTTGCGGGTTTGTTTTTTCACCCGGCGGATTATTCGGCGGGTGCGCGCACGTCCATCACCTTGTTTTCCGCGCTGCGCTGCCAAAGCAAAGCGATGTTTATGGTGCCGCTGGTTCACATCGCCAAGTTGGGAGAGATGATCAAGCAGCAAAAAGGGCGGTTGTTGATGACCGTGCTCACCACGCTGGTCGTGGGGATCGGCGGCACAGTGGTGCTGACGCTGTTTTTGAGCTATACGCACGGCGCGTACAATTTTAACGATTTTCCCTTTACGCGCTATCCGCCGCGCGTGTATGACGCTTTGGTCAAAGCCATCAAAGAAGTGCCCGAATACAAACCCGAACGCTACGTGTTCCTCGGCGCGGGCGTGCTCATTTTTAGCGCGATCAGCTTTTTGCGCTATCGCTTTACGTGGTGGCCCCTGCACCAGATCGGAATGATCGTGCCAGTGGGGCACGCGATGCACTCGACCATGTCCATTTTTATTGCGTGGAGCGCGAAAGCCATTATTCTCCGCATCGGCGGCGCGTCGCTTTATCGGCGTAGCCAGCCCTTTTTCGTGGGCATGCTCATAGGCTATGGCCTCGCCGTGTTCGCCTCGTACCTCGTGGATCAAATCTGGTTCCCGGGCCGCGGGCATCACATGCATTCGTGGTAGGATGAATGCGCGGTTTTCAAAAATTTGCTTACGCACGTTTGTTTTTTCGCAATTTAAGGAGTCCGCAGGTGAGGGTGGACCATTGGAGGATAACGCGGATGGTCGCACGGATGCCAAACATAGGAGATAGGCGATGTTGACGAAGGTGCAGAAATGGGAAAACGGTCAGGGACTTCAATTTGCAAAAGCCATTCTGGAAGAAGCCCAAATTAACGTGGGCGACGAGGTGAATGTCTCGGTCCAAAAAGGGCGGATTATCGTCGAACCCGTGACCAGCATGCGCGGGCACTATGACTTGAAGACATGGGTATCCCAAATGCCGGAAGGGTACCAATCCGAGGAGATAGACTGGGGACCACCCATGGGAAAGGAAGTGTGGTAGATGACCAGATATGTTCCAGAGAAAGGGGATTTCGCAATTCTAACCTTTGATCCGCAGGCGGGACGCGAGCAACAAGGGCGTCGCCCGGCATGGGTGGTCAGCAACACCCTGTTCAACCGCCATACTGGACTTGCCATGATGTGTCCCATAACCAACACGCGAAGGAATATTCCCTTTCATGTTGCCGTCCCCAATGAGTCGTCTTAAGTCCGTTGATTACGCAAGCCGACAGGTGAAGTTTGTCGAAAAAGCCCCTGACTTCGTCCTAAATGAGGTTTTGAGCATCTTGGACGCATGTCTGTGATAATCCCAATGCCCTTACTGAATAACTGGCGTTACGCATAGCCCCCCTAACCCGAGGGGGTTGTGCATGGTCGTTTGGAGGGCAGCGCGAGGAGGGATGTGTGGGCGATCAATCGCTGGCGACGCGCGCGGTGCGCGGCGCGTTTTGGACCGGTGGCGGGTTGGGCATCCAACTCATCGTGACCCTGATCTTTTATCGGATGCTCAATCTGGAAGACATGGGCTATTTCACATGGGCGTTGCGGATTGTGGTTTTGTTGCCCTTGTTCAGCGCGCTGGGCCTCAATGACGCGCTGGTCAAACACCGCAAAGCGCGAAATGCCCATTTTAGCGCGGCGTTTTGGACTTGCCTCGCGTCTGGCTGCGCGCTGTATCTGATGCTGTTTTTTCAGGCATCCGATCTGGGACAATGGATTGCACGCTGGGCCGTGGATGTTGACGCCCACGCATTTGCAAGCGCACTCCAACCGCTGGCCCTGATCATTCCCGCGGCTTCTGTTTCGGGCGTGATGCGCGCACGTCTGGCGCGCGAGCTCAATTTTCGCGCCATTGCATTTGGCGAGGTGATCGCGGTGCTCATCGCCGCAGGCGTTGGGCTGGGCATGCTCGCCTGTGGGTATGGCATTGAAAGCGCGATTTGGAATGCCGTTGTCAGGGAGTTCGCGCTGCTGGCCTGTTTGTGGGGTTCAGTCGCGTGGCTGCCCGCGCTGTCGTTTCAGTGGCGGATGCTTCGAGACATTTTGGGATTTGGTTTGAATGTCGCCGGCGCCAATATCGTGAATTATGTCAATAACAACTTGGACAAGGGCTATTTTATTCCGGTTTATCTGGGCCCGGTGGCAACGGCATTGTACTCCTTTGTCTATCAATACACGATGATGCCGTTGAGCCACGGGGGCATGATTTTAATGCGCGTGATCTTCCCTGCTTTTTCCGTGGTGCAGGAAAATGATCGCACGTTGCGACGGGGATATACACGCGCCATTGCCGTGATTGCCCTGGTGGCCTGGCCCGTGCTCGCAGGCGGTTTTGTTTATGCGCGAGAAATTTTGTTGCTCGTCAAGGGCGAAGCCATGTTGCCTGCGCTCAATCCGCTCAGGCTGTTGATTGTGGCGGGCATGCTCAAAGCCGTGGGCACGGTTGTGGGATCGATTTTTCTCGCCAAAGGCAAGGCCAACTGGTCGTTCAGGTGGACGCTTGCAAATCTGATCGTTTTCATCCCCGCGCTCTTTTGGGGCGTGCGCTACGGCATCGAGGGCGTGGCCGCTGCGATCTCGGGGATCGCGGTGTTGTTTCTCGTTGTTACGCAACTGCTGGTCAACCATCTGATCCACCTGCGGATGATCGACTACCTCAAATCATACATCCGCCCCTTGCTGACGACGATCTCGGTCGCGGTCACGCTGTGCGCTGTGCGTTCATCGACCGACTTGGGAACCGTCGAGACCCTGTTGCTCGGGGGCTTGGCCGGGGCCATCGCCTACGCGGTCGCCATTCGCCTGTTCGCATGGGCGTTTGTGATGCGATTCTGGCGCGACTTTAGAGGGGAATAAAAAAAGGGATCGATAGCATTTTACCGATCCCTTTCATTTTTTGCCCATTCGCCGATTAGCCAAAGAACGCATCTCTGGATATACCCAAATCCCGCAGGATGGCTCTGATAGTTCCCGTTTTCAAGTCTCGGTTGCCCCAGTTGGGAATCGTCGTTCTGGCGTGCGTATTGGCATTGATCCAGATTTCATGGTCGCCTCTGCCTTGGCGATCAAATTCGCAACCCAGACGCCCTCGCCTACGTGTGAGTGTTCGGCAGTTCAAACCGTAACCAAAACCTCATTGAGAACAAAATTTTTCGCGATTTCAACCGATGCCGCTTCAACTTCCAACGGCAGGTCGTCTCCCATGTCTGCATGGGATTCGATGAAGGCGGCGGCGACGCTTTGGAGGTTTTCCAGAGTTTGGGCAGCCGTGTCCCCCCATGCCCTGCATCCGGGAAGGGCGGGTATCTCGGCCATGAATTTGTCTTCGGTTTCCGCGCCGGGCTCGTGCATGACAAAGGGCAGTTTGTACAGTTTCATTTTGCCGATCTCCTCGGGGATCTCTCCAATACGTTTGGCGGCGGCCAATATGCCAAAACTTCGATGATGTTGCAAATGTCAGACGTACGGCGGGCGTTGAAATTGTGATTGTATTATCCGCGGGGTCATAGCATACTACGAGCGGTCATCTGAAAAATGGGATTGTGAACAGGAGGTGCGTTTTGAGAACTTACCGCGTGGGCATTGTTGGACTGGGGCGCATGGGCAGCACCATCGACGATGAAGGGCATGCGACACAGCCGTATTCCATTGCGGCGTGCTGTGCGGCTATGGATCAACTCGAACTGGTTGCCGGCGCCGATTTGCAGGCAGACAAGCGCGTTGCTTTTTCAAAGCGATGGGGCGTGGGGGCCATTTACGAAAATTATCGGGAGATGGTGAAGCGCGAATCGCTCGATCTGGTGGCGGTGTGTACCACGGCATCGGGGTTGTTTAAGCCCGCCAACAAAGCACCAGACGCCAATTTCAGGGGCGATTCCCATGCGGATTTAAGCGTGAGCCTGGCCCAAGCTGGCGTGCCCATGTTGTATGTGGAGAAGGCCATGGCGAGTTCAATGGCGCGGGCAGATGAAATTTTGAAAGCGGTGAAAGCAAATGGCACGGTGTTTAATACGGGTGTTTTGCGGCGATTTAACACGAGTTATCACGCGGTGCGGCGCGCTATCGCCGAGGGTGAAATTGGCGAACCACAAGCCGCCATTCACTACGCGGCCTCATCCCTGATGCACGGGCATATCCACGCCATAGATACGCTCTCGTTTTTGCTCGGCGACCCAAAAATCGAAGCGGTGCGCGGTGAATTGGCACCCCGAGATTTTGCGATAGAGAACAATCACATTGCCTTTGATCCCAGGGCGACGTATCAGTTGCGATTTGAAAATGGCGTGGAAGCCTGGTCTGTGCCGGCCGCGGGATGGGAATTTGAGGTAATCGGGACAACGGGGTGCATTCGGTCGATCAACAACGGCGCTGGCATCAAGCTCAGAAAAGCCGGCGCGATGGTGGGCAAGCGTCAGGGATGGGACGATGCAACGGTCGCGCCCGTTGGACAAAAAAGCCATGTGGTGTCGTGTCTCGAGGATTTGATAGACGCACATGAGCAGGGGCGTCCAACCCTGGGACATGTCGAAGTCGCGCATCGCATCACCGAGGCGTGTATTGCCGTGGCGGAAAGCCACCGGCAGGGAAGTTCTTGGATCAACCTGCCATTGGAAGAACGGGATTTGTACATCTTTCACATTTAGGTCGTTATTGGGAGAAGACCATGAAAACATACCGTGCAGCACTGATTGGATGCAGTCGGATGGGCGCGTTTATCGACAATGAGGTGGCGCACAATCGGGCGTATTCCCACGCGGCGGGATACGAGGCGTGCGACCGCACAGACTTGATCGCGTGTTCGGATTTGCGCGAAGACGTACTGGCGCGCACAGGCGAGCGGTATGGCGTTCCAAAAGCGCGGCAATACACCGATTATCGGGCACTTATCAACATTGAAAAACCCGATATCGTGAGCGTGGCAACGCAACCCGAGCAGCGCGCAGAAATCGCAGTCTATGCCGCAGAGCAGGGGGCAAAGGCGATTTACGCGGAAAAAGCCATGGCAGCGTCCATGGCAGATGCCGATGCCATGGTCGATGCGTGCGAGCGCAATGGGGTGTTTTTCAACTTGGGCACCAATCGGCGGTGGGATCCGGGATACGACCAGATGAAAGCGGTGATCGACAGCGGGCGCATCGGGCAGTTGAAGTCGCTGATCATCCACCAGACGGGTTCGCTGTTCAATTCCGCCAGCCACAGTTTTGATTTGCTCATGCGCCTCAACAGCGACCATCCCGCGGCGTGGGTGCAGGCGCATCTCTCGCAGGGCGCAGACGCGATAGCAGGTCACATCTTGAAGGCCGATCCGGTGGGGCACGGCATCATCCAATTCAAAAATGGGGTGACGGCTTATGCCCTCAATTCCGGGCGCGGTCTGGAAGTCGAAGCCGTGGGCGACGCGGGAACTGTCACGAGTTTGCAAAACGGCGAAGACTGGCAGGTGCGCGAGGTCGTTGCTCGGGATCACCGAGGGCGCAATGTGTTGGGATGGGGTGAGTTCCCAAAAGTGGAACAGGAGAGTTCAACCGTGCGCCTCATCGAAGACTTGGTTCACGCACTCGACACGGGCGAGCCAACGCGGTGCGGCGTGCGCCTGGCGCGCGCCAATCAAGAACTGATCTTTGCCTTTGTCGAATCGCATCACAAAGGCGGCGCACGGGTCGATCTGCCGCTGAAAGACTGCCCGTATCGCATGGCGCGAGATTTCGCGCCCAGACAACCGAAATTTGAACGCGAATAGAGGAGGGTATTGTGGAATACCGCGAGTTTGGACAGACCGGCTTGAAGGTTTCGGCCATTGGGTTTGGATGCTGGGAATTGGGCGGCGGGTATGGCTCTTTTGACGATGCCGAGGTCGTCGCCGCGGTCAATCGCGCGATTGATCTGGGCATCAATTGTTTTGATACGGCGCAGGGATACGGCAGGGGCGCGTCTGAACGCTTGCTCGCGCGTGCCTTGGGGCCCAGGCGCAAAGACGTCATTTTGGTTACAAAATTTGGCATGGGGTACGAACGCGGCCGGGACAGCAGCAAAGAGAGGGTCCACCGGGCGATTGAGCAGAGTTTGGAAATGCTGAATACGGATTGCGTGGATGTGTATCTCGTGCATTGGCCCGACCGCGACACGCCTTTTGAAGAAACGATGGGCGCGTTGGACGAACTCGTCGAAGCCGGGAAAGCGCGGTTTGTAGGGCTGTCGAATTTTACGCCTCCGGAAATTGCGCGGTGCATGGATGCGCGGCGCGTGGATGTGTTGCAATACGGCTGCAATTTGTTCGACCGCCGGCACATCAAATGGACATTCCCCTACGCACGGGCAAACAATGTGGGGGTGATGACGTATGGGTCGTTGGCCTATGGCCTGCTCGCGGGCGCGTTCACAGAAGACACGGTTTTTGAAGACAACGACTGGCGGCGCAAAGGCGGCAGCAATACGACCTTGCGCCTGTTTGAGCCAGGCGTGTTTCAGCGCAATATTCGGGCGGTCAATGAACTCAAAGAACTCGCCGCGGGCCTGGGCAAAAACCTGCCGCATGTCGCGCTGAACTGGGTGTTGTCGCAACCGGCGGTGAGCACGGCGCTGGTGGGCGCACGCAAGCCGGAGGAAGTCGAAGACAACATGGGCGCGCTGGGATGGACATTGGATGAAGAGACCAAGCGGGCCATAGATCGGGTGTTTGCAAAATACGAAATCGACACGGCACCCAATAAATGGGGCGAGTTCGACCCCAAGTGGATGGACATCGATCCAGCCGAATGGACGGGATAAGGAGGAGAAAATGTTGCGCGTTGGTGTTGTCGGATGTGGCAGCCGAGGCCGGGGGCACATCCAAATTTTGAGCGAATTTGAAGACGTGCATCTCGCGGCGGTTTGCGATCCCATTGCGGAAATTCGCGCGCCTGTCTGCGAACAATACGGCATTGAAGGGCAATGCGGCGACGTGTCCGAATTGCTCGATGGCGAAGCACTCGACGCGATTTTTGTCGCGCCGCCCGCGCATTTGAATGCCGCGCTCGCATTGCCGTGTTTGGAGGCGGGCGTCCATACCTTTTTGGAGAAGCCACCCGGCTTGAGCACGCGCGAGACCGAGGGGTTAAAAGCCGCATCGGACAAAACAGCCGCGAAAGCGATGGTGGGGTGGAATCGGCGATTTCATCCAATTGTCGTTGAAGCGCGCGATCTGGTGTTGGACCGCGGCCCCATAACGCAACTGGTGGGCGAGTTTCACAAGAGCATCACCGAGTTGGGCAATTCGGGCAAATTTGCCGAGGTGCTGATGGATCAGATGCTTTTTGAGACGCCGATTCACGCCATTGATACCATCCGCTTTTTAGCAGGCGCAGAGGTGTCGGAGGTCCACAGTGTGGTGCGCCGATCCATGTCGGGTTATCGCGATGTCCACGCGGCTCTCGTCGCGTTTGACAATGGCGTTGTAGCCCAACTCATTCACAATTATACGACCAATGCCCGGTTGGAACGCTACGAGATCCACGGGCACGAGATTTCGGCGTATATGGAAGGCGTATCCGGCGGGCAGGTTTTTTGCGATGGCGAGAAGCAGGCATTGCGTGGAAAGGGATCGGGCACGAAGGAACAGAACCGATTTTTCATCGACTGCATCAAATCCGACCGCCCCATCGCGCTTCCCGCGGCGAATTTGGACGAAGCGATCAAGACCATGCAACTCGCCGAGGCGATCATGGCGGGGACGCGATAGACGCAACCACCATTCTTTGCTGTTGACAATATTTCTCGAATCCCGTACTTTTAGACATTAGAAACGGGGCGTGGCTCAGTCCGGTAGAGCACCTGCTTTGGGAGCAGGGGGCCGGGGGTTCAAATCCCTCCGTCCCGACCAATAAAACAAGGGGTTGTGAGTTTTAGCTCGCAACCCCTTATGCTTTTTTGCTGTACACGACAAAACGCACATCTGCGAATCAGCGAAGCAATCTGTTGATGAACTGCTACGCGGTTGTACCCCGTTCCGTACATTTGGGCGAGCACAGGGGCCACGCCCCTACGATTCGTTTCTCGCCTTTGGGGGTGGTAGCGGGATTACTTGCTGCGCTGCGTTGTAGGCTATGCCTGTGCGTCTATTCGCGCTTTTGTCGTGTATTCTAATTTTTTTTTTCTGACGTTACGCAGTATTCAGATAACCGAAAAAATGCCATTTCGATTTCCCCTGTTGTGATTTCCGTGCCTTTTGTGGCAGAAAAATGGGAATAAAAGAAAGTGCCCGTGCATACAACCGCACAGGCACTTTCTTTTTTGGTTGCCCCTCAGGGATTCGAACCCCGATACCTGGAACCAAAATCCAGTGTCTTGCCATTAGACGAAGGGGCAATTCAGCGTATCGACGAATTGTCACATATCCAGTTGCTAGATTTTATTGAGGTTATCAGCAACTAAACTCGATTTTCCATTCCTCAGTAGGCTGTATCCTCGTTGGTTATCAATATGAGTTGTTATCCGCTTGAAGGATTTATCCATCTCTATACTATATATTCATAACATACCTCCTTATCCCCCACAACCACTTCCCCACTTAAACCTACCTTCTTTCCGCCAACAAACGATTCACCTTCTCCAAAGCGTCTTTATCATCCGCAAACACTTCCTCAATCTTTTGACGCATTTCCTCACGACCCTCCTCACGACCCTCCTCACGACCCTCCTCACGACCCTCCTCACGACCCTTCTCAAGCCCTAACATACGCTCCCGTTTTGCCCAAGCATCATAAAATAGCATGATTGCCTCTCTCCAAGAAGTGTAAATACTCTGTAAATTAAATAATTTGTTATTTCAATTGTTTCAAGGAGGCGTTCTGATGCCCAAACAACACGTCCAACTCACCCCCACAGACCGAGACACTTTGACCGCCTTGATCACCAAAGGAGACCAAAAAGCCCGAATCTACAAACGCGCTTTGGGCTTGCTTGAACTTGACCGAGGCAAAACCTACACCCAAGTGGCTCAAACCCTCGGCATGACCGGGCAGACCCTGAGTCATTGGGCAAAGAAATACCGCACCCTCGGCTTGGACAGCCTCAAAGATGCCCCGCGGCCAGGACGCCCGGTGGAGATGACCGGCAAGCAACGGGCCCAAATCACCGCCTTGGCCTGTTCAACCCCCCCGGCAGGCCATGGCAGATGGACGTTGCGCCTCTTGGCGGATCACTGCGTGGCATTGGGCTCTTGTGAGCATCTCTCACACACGCATGTCAAGACGATTCTAAAAAAACGAATTGAAGCCCCACTTGAAGAAAACCTGGTGCATCCGTAAAGTGGATGCGTCCTTTCTCGCACGCATGGAAGCCTTGCTTTGGCTGTATGACCAACCTTATGATCCCAATGTTCCTGGGGTCTGCTTTGATGAACGTCCTTGTTTTCTCATCGGACAAGTCCTTGATCCCTTGCCCCTGACAACAGGCCAAGTGACCAAAGAACATGATGCCTATACCAAACACGGCTCGCGTGCGCTGTTGGCCGCCATTGAGCCTTTAACCGGCAAACGGCTTGCCGAAATCTATCCTCGGCGCACGATGAAGGAATACACCCACTTTTGTCAGGCCCTGACACAGCATTGGCCACAGGCGGAGAAAATCCGCTTGGTGCAAGACAATCTCAATACGCATACCCGCCATGCCTTCTATCGTTACTTGCCGGCCGATGAGGCGTTTGCCCTCGCGCAGAAGTTTGAGTTCTTCTTTACTCCCAAGGCGGCGAGTTGGCTCAACATGATCGAGATCGAATTTTCGGCTCTGGCGCGAGGATGTTTGAATAGGCGCATCGCGACGCAGGCGGAACTGCGCCGAGAAGTTTTGGCCTTCTTTTAGGAGCGGGAGGCCAAGGGCATCCCCTTGAATTGGCAGTTCACTTTGCCCAAGGCGAGAGACAAGATGAATGCCCATTATCAACGCGTTTATCCAGACAATTCAAAACTTAAAATAACTTAATTTACAGAGTATTAAACCTACCTTCTTTCCGCCAACAAACGATTCACCTTCTCCAAAGCGTCTTTATCATCCGCAAACACTTCCTCAATCTTTTGACGCATTTCCTCACGACCCTCCTCACGACCCTCCTCACGACCCTTCTCAAGCCCTAACATACGCTCCCGTTTTGCCCAAGCATCATAAAATAGCATGATTGCCTCTCTCCAAGAAGTGTAAATAAATACCAACAACAACACCAACCCAGCCAAATCACCCAACCCGTGAATCCCATCTAACAAATTGAGCCAACCCTTCACCACAAAAATATAAATCGCTAAAACAATGAACACGTTGTAAAAAATCACACGCGACCAAATGTTCCAGTTGGAATCCACACGATCACGACTCTCTTCCAAATCCACAGAACCCTCCCTCTATTCTCAAATACAAGGACATGATATACAAATACCCAATCATACCTATCCTCAACATCTTCTATTACCCTTTTTAGAGGCCCTAACAAAATGGTTGCAACCCCCTTGCTACTCAACACCTTGGGGCCTCTGCGACAACAACCTATCTGCGATCATCTGCGTTATCTGCGGACAGGTCACTTTGATGGGAACGCTTAGAAGCCCTAAGAAAAAGAAATCAAGCATCTGAAACAGAGGAGTGAACACTCGCAGGAACGCCTCAAAGGCGGCCTCTCACAAATCCAGGGCAACCCTTTTTGTTAGGGACTCTAAGCCTCTGCGTCCAACGCATGCTGAAAAGCATCGAGATTGTCCACTTGCACCGCCTCACGAAGCAACTGCTTGAGTTGTTGCAAATCGTCAATGGCCCGAATGCGACCAGCGAACTGACCGGGCGCGTCTGCATCAAAGCGAACCTCCAACACATCGAGAATATCTTCAATGGTGCTTTCTCTAATCCCTTCCTCCCTGCCGCGACGCATCCCCTGTTCAATGCCCTGTTCAATGCCCTGTTCAATGCCGCGGTCAATACCTTGTTGGGTAAGGTATTGGGCAAACGATGATTCACGCATAATCGCATCCATAGAACCCTCCTGAGAAATAATACGCCTAACGGTGGACAATTCATACGATATCCCACCTAAAATAGCCATACCCGCCATCATGTCAACCTTGGTTGAAGCGTCCAAGGGCAAGGCTTCCGTCGCATGAAGACATTGACGCAACCACGCATCCGCAGACACCCCAGACGGAGGTTTCATCAAGGGCGCAAACGGAAGCAAGCCCGGATGACCCCCCTCAATAATCGCTTGACCATCGATCTCACTCAGACGAATCACCTGATATTCCACAACAACGCGGTGGCCGGGCAGTTCTTGGATGTAGTATCCCTTATCGCGTCGTCCAGCACCGGGACGCAGGTAGATCACAAAGGAAAAGATCGGCAGGCCATAGCGTTCTATGGCGCGACCAATATAGCCGGCCATGCGACGCGACATCGGAGTGTCCGTGCTGTCCGCGGTTTGAAATTCGCAATGAATCAACGCATCCTCGCCTTCAATACGCACGAGAATCAGGCTATCGGCGCGCCGGGATTCCACAGTGGGTTGCTCGGTCTCGAGCACCTCGAGCACCTCGATGTCAGCGCGTCCGAGTGTGAAGCGGATGAAATCGTCCGGGTAGGTTTGAATCAGGTGTTTGGATATCGTATCGTATTCGGCCATAAACGCCACCTCGAAAAAATTGAGGAACAAAAAATGGGGAACAAAAAAATGATACAATCACGCCATTTTTGACAAGACTTTGTTGGACAAAGATGCGAACATAAAAACGTAGGGGCGGTGCCCCCGTGCCCGCCCGAAAAGGCAAGATACAAGGCGAAAGACAACCCTAGAGGGACAAATATTGGGAAGCGCAGGACAGCCAATGGAGCAGACAGAGAGGACAGAGCGGAGGCAGGGTGGGGGGGGTAATCCGCGCAATCCCCTAATCCGCGACAATCCGCGACAATCCGCGATCCAGACAGTGGCGTTGCAGAGCCTGTGCCAAAACGCCGTAAGCCAGTGCTAAGAAGCCCTAAAAAAAAGAAATCAAGCATCTGAAACAGAGGCGTGAACACTCGCAGGAACGCCTCAAAGCCGGCCTCTCACAAATCCAGGGCAACCCTTTTTGTTAGGGACTCTTAGAAAGGATCTTTCTCTCAGATAGCGTTGCGAGTCTCTTCGGAGTGCCTCCATTGTTGGGAACGTGCCGACGATTTGTCCACCACCGAGATCCTCGCCAAGCAGATCTATATCGCAGGGAATCAGATCGAGTCCAGAGATTGGGTAATGTCCTATAACGACGGCATCGTTCCAAATGAATCTTCTGACATCAAGCGTTTGGCCTCCCGTAAAGCGATCGTACAAATTCTTGATTGTTCCAATATTTGTCTTGCGACGCTCCCATTGTTTAATACTGCCACAAAGGAACGTCAAGTTGGTCTGTGGGTCAATATCTATCATCAGGACGCTTTGGCGGTAATGTTGGGCTAGTGAACTCGACACATGATATGCTGTTGTGGTTTTTCCAACGCCTCCTTTGTAGTTGATGAACGAAATGACCTTGGGCATGACAGCCCCTTTTACAGGTATGAAAATTAACGTGAATATCCAAATATGCCTGTGTGTCTATTGACCTTTTGGCGTGTACTCTGGGAGTAAATATATATTTTTACCCGTTCATAGGCAACCTACTTTTTGTTCATCCGCGCCCATGTGTCGCGCAGGGTGATCGTGCGGTTCAACACGAGCTTTTTGTCCGATGAATCCGCATCCACGCAGAAATAGCCCAGCCGCTCAAACTGAACTACGCGCCCAACTTCCGCACTTAAACCTACCTTCTTTCCGCCAACAAACGATTCACCTTCTCCAAAGCGTCTTTATCATCCGCAAACACTTCCTCAATCTTTTGACGCATTTCCTCACGACCCTCCTCACGACCCTTCTCAAACCCTAACATACGCTCCCGTTTTGCCCAAGCATCATAAAATAGCATGATTGCCTCTCTCCAAGAAGTGTAAATAAATACCAACAACAACAACAACCCAGCCAAATCGCCCAACCCGTGAATCCCATCTAACAAATTGAGCCAACCCTTCACCACAAAAATATAAATCGCTAAAACAATGAACACGTTGTAAAAAATCACACGCGACCAAATGTTCCAGTTGGAATCCACACGATCACGACTCTCTTCCAAATCCACAGAACCCTCCCTCTATTCTCAAATACAAGGACATGATATACAAATACCCAATCATACCTATTATCCTCAACATCTTCTATTACCCTTTTTAGAAAGGATCTTTCTCTCAGATAGCGTTGCGAGTCTCTTCGGAGTGCCTCCATTGTTGGGAACGTGCCGACGATTTGTCCACCACCGAGATCCTCGCCAAGCAGATCTATATCGCAGGGAATCAGATCGAGTCCAGAGATTGGGTAATGTCCTATGACGACGGCATCGTTCCAAATGAATCTTCTGACATCAAGCGTTTGGCCTCCCGTAAAGCGATCGTACAAATTCTTGATTGTTCCAATATTTGTCTTGCCATTAGACGAAGGGGCAATTCAGCGTATCGACGAATTGTCACATATCCAGTTGCTAGATTTTATCGAGGTTATCAGCAACTAAACTCGATTTTCCATTCCTCAGTAGGCTGTATCCTCGTTGGTTATCAATATGAGTTGTTATCCGCTTGATCAAGTCGGCCTTGCGTTCCTTACTCCGAGTTCGCATTCCGAGTAAAGTTGCCAACTTAGTCAAAACCGACAGAGGTTCGCCAGATCGCTTGAGTAAGTCCGCCACATCCGAAGTCTTCAAATCAATAAGCTTTTGCTCTAATCCTCGAGCGCGTGACTCAGCATCTTCAGGACTAACAACTCTCTTAGTATTGGAAGCCACAGATCCCCTTAAGCCCAGAAGTCGGCGGAGGCCAGCATCCGAATATGCCCGCTCCGCTAAGATGTTGAGGCGCGATAAGCCTTCTGACAACTCCCGGCTTGACTCTGTCGTTGGAACAGTTTCTACTAACTGCCGAAGTTCCTCCAAAAAACTCTGGGCTTCACTCAATGTCTGAATAAGTTCACGCTTCTCTTCCTCAGAAGGTAGTGACGTGAGCAAGGTCTTCAGACCTTTGAACATAGCATCCGTTGGATATTGGGATATGCGTTTTGTCATGTTTATGGCGTTCACCTTAGCTTATCAATCAATTCTCGTGTTATTTCGGGATACTCATTCTTGCGCGCCGCTCGCCGGGCATTGTCCGAGTCGTGCTCCCAAACTGGAACTCGGTTCTCGGCTGCCTCACTGTATCCAATCAATTCCGTTGTGTATTGCGTAACCACCTTGTCCTTTGCGAACTGTTCCAAAGCTATAGAGTTCATAGTCGTTTCGTGCGTAGTCGTTATCAGGCTCCCACCAATCCGAACCTTGACGAATACGATAGCTCCAAGGTTAGATACTGTGTGAGCACCACTTGACCCCGCCAATGTCTGAGCGGCTGAAATATCTTTACCTATCCTACCTATTTTTTGCTTCAGGATATTTAACCCGATAGTGGACAAATGGTCCGGGATAGCAGTCACAACGTAATAGTCGCTGGCATGCAAGGCATTCTGAGTCATCAGTAGGACTTACGCATGCTGAGTTAAAAAAGGGTGCAATTCCGTAAAATTTATCACTTTGAGGAGGTGTCAATGCGCCACCCGACGCGTTTGGATTACTGTCAGTATCTGCTTAGCAGTCCCCTCAACTATACGCTGACCCATTTCGCCGACCATAGCGAAGGGTTCAGTCATGATATGATCAACCGCTATCTCGCCGGTGCGCGTATCCCACCCCGCTTGGTGTGGGAACACGTCAAAGACCACATCGCGCTGACGCCTAAAGGCTATGTGATCTTTGATGACACGGTTTTAGACAAGCGACACGCGCGCAAGATCGCGTTAGTGCGTCGTCAATATAGCGGCAACGCCCAAGGCGTCATCAACGGCATTGGGGTGGTCACATGTGTCTATGTCAATCCGCAACAGGATCGGTTCTGGCTGATTGACGATCGGATTTATGACCCGCAAGGCGATGGCAAAACCAAATTGGATCATCTCAAGGACATGCTCTCTGGGTTGGTCTATCAGAAGGACCTTCCTTTTACCGGGGTCTTGATGGACAGTTGGTATGCGACCAAAACGGTCATGCTACACATAGAGCAGATGCAAAAAACCTATTATTGTCCCCTCAAGACGAACCGGCGCGTGGACGATTCGGCAGGCACAATCCCCTACCAGCGCGTAGATAGCTTAACTTGGACTCAAGCGGATCGCAAACAAGGCAAGTCCATTAAAATCAGAGGGTTTCCCAAAGACCACAAAGTGAAATTATTCCGGGTGGCGTCTTCTGCCAGACGCACGGCGTATGTCGTAACCAACGACCATGCTCAAAACGATTCTTCAGTGGTACAACAGGTGTGTCACCAAAGATGGAAAATTGAGCAATTTCACCGCGAAGTCAAACAGGTAACCGGGCTTGAAAAGTGTCAATGTCGGTTGGCACGCATTGTACGAAATCATATTGGGTGTGCGATGTTAGTTTGGATTCGACTCGAGCAAGTGGCCTATCAAACAGGACAAACCATTTATCAAGTCAAATACCGGGGGGTGGCTGACTTCTTGAGACAACAACTCAAAGCACCTCATATTCCAATGGTGATTGCGTAAGTCCTAATCAGGTACAAATTCGGAGGACAATCTATGACGACCCAATCATACCTATCCTCAACACCTTCTATTACCCTTTTTAGAGGCCCTAACAAAATGGTTGCAACCCCCTTGCTACTCAACACCTTGGGGCCTCTGCGACAACAACCTATCTGCGATCATCTGCGTTATCTGCGGACAGGTCACTTTGATGGGAACGCTTAGAAGCCCTAAGAAAAAGAAATCAAGCATCTGAAACAGAGGAGTGAACACTCGCAGGAACGCCTCAAAGTCGGCCTCTCACAAATCCAGGGCAACCCTTTTTGTTAGGGACTCTAAGCCTCTGCGTCCAACGCATGCTGAAAAGCATCGAGATTGTCCACTTGCACCGCCGCACGAAGCAACTGCTTGAGTTGTTGCAAATCGTCAATGGCCCGAATGCGACCGGCGAACTGACCGGGCGCGTCCGCATCAAAGCGAACCTCCAACACATCGAGAATATCTTCAATGGTGCTTTCTCTAATCCCTTCCTCCCTGCCGCGGTCAATACCTTGTTGGGTAAGGTATTGGGCAAATGATGATTCACGCATAATCGCATCCATAAAACCCTCCTGAGAAATAATACGCCTAACGGTGGACAATTCATACGATATCCCACCTAAAATAGCCATACCCGCCATCATGTCAACCTTGGTTGAAGCGTCCAAGGGCAAGGCTTCCGTCGCATGAAGACATTGACGCAACCACGCATCCGCAGACACGCCAGACGGAGGCTTCATCAATGGCGCAAACGGAAGCAAGCCCGGATGACCGCCCTCGATAATCGCTTGACCATCGATCTCACTCAGACGAATCACCTTGTATTTCACCAGCACCTCATGGCCGGGCAGTTCTTGGATGTAGTATCCCTTATCGCGTCGTCCAGCACCGGGACGCAGGTAGATCACAAAGGAAAAGATCGGCAGGCCATAGCGTTCTATGGCGCGACCGATATAGCCGGCCATGCGATGCGACATCGGAGTGTCCGTGCTGTCCGCGGTTTGAAATTCGCAATGAATCAACGCATCCTCACCTTCAATACGCACGCGAATCAGGCTATCGGCGCGCCGGGATTCCACGGTGGGTTGCTCGGTCTCGAGCACCTCGAGCACCTCGATGTCAGCGCGTCCGAGTGTGAAGCGGATGAAATCGTCCGGGTAGGTTTGAATCAAGTGTTTGGATATCGTATCGTATTCGGCCATAAACGCCACCTTGAAAAAATTGAGGAACAAAAATGGGGAACAAAAAAATGATACAATCACGCCATTTTTGACAAGACTTTGTTGGACAAAGATGCGAAAATAAAAACGTAGGGGCGGTGCCCCCGTGCCCGCCCGAAAAGGCAAGATACAAGGCGAAAGACAACCCTAGAGGGACAAATATTGGGAAGCGCAGGACAGCCAATGGAGCAGACAGAGAGGACAGAGCGGAGGTAATCCGCGCAATCCCCTAATCCGCGACAATCCGCGATCCAGACAGTGGCGTTGCAGAACCTGTGCCAAAACGCCGTAAGCCAGTGCTAAGAAGCCCTAAAAAAAAGAAATCAAGCATCTGAAACAGAGGCGTGAACACCCGCAGGAACGCCTCAAAGGCGGCCTCTCACAAATCCAGGTCAACCCTTTTTGTTAGGGACTCTTAGAAAGGATCTTTCTCTCAGATAGCGTTGCGAGTCTCTTCGGAGTGCCTCCATTGTTGGGAACGTGCCGACGATTTACCCACCACCGAGATCCTCGCCAAGCAGATCTATATCGCAGGGAATCAGATCGAGTCCAGAGATTGGGTAATGTCCTATAACGACGGCATCGTTCCAAATGAATCTTCTGACATCAAGCGTTTGGCCTCCCGTAAAGCGATCGTACAAATTCTTGATTGTTCCAATATTTGTCTTGCGACGCTCCCATTGTTTAGAAGCCCTAACATAAAGAAATCAAGCGTCTGAAACAGAGGAGTGAACACCCGCAGGAATGCCTCAAAGTCGGCCTCTCACAAATCCATGGCAACGCTTTTTGTTAGGGACTCTTAATACTGCCACAAAGGAACGTCAAGTTGGCCTGTGGGTCAATATCTATCATCAGGACGCTTTGGCGGTAATGTTGGGCTAGTGAACTCGACACATGATATGCTGTTGTGGTTTTTCCAACGCCTCCTTTGTAGTTGATGAACGAAATGACCTTGGGCATGACAGCCCCTTTTACAGGTATGAAAATTAACGTGAATATCCGAATACGCCTGTGTGTCTATTGACCTTTTGGCGTGTACTCGGAAAATAAATATATTAGGACTTACGCATGCTGAGTTAAAAAAGGGTGCAATTCCGTAAAATTTATCACTTTGAGGAGGTGTCAATGCGCCAACCGACGCGTTTGGATTACTGTCAGTATCTGCTTAGCCGTCCCCTCAACGATACCCTGACCCATTTCGCCGACCATAGCGAAGGGTTCAGTCATGAGAGGATCAACCGCTATCTCGCCGGTGAGCGTATCCCCCCCCGCTTGGTGTGGGAACACGTCAAAGCCCCCATCGCGCTGACGCCTGAAGGCGATGTGATCTTTGATGACACGGTTTTAGACAAGCGACACGCGCGCAAGATCGCGTGAGTGCGTCGTCAAGAGAGCGGCAACGCCCAAGGCGTCATCAATGGCATCGGGGTGGTCACATGTGTCTATGTCCATCCGCAAGAGGATCGGTTCTGGCTGATTGACTATCGGATTTATGACCCGCAAGGCGATGGCAAAACCAAATGGGATCCTCTCAAGGACATGCTCTCTGTGTTGGTCTATCAGAAGTGCCTCCCTTTTACCGGGGTCTTGATGGACAGTTGGTATGCGACCAAAACGGTCATGCGACACATAGAGCAGATGCAAAAAACCTATTATTGTCCCCTCAAGACGAACCGGCGCGTGGACGATTCGGCAGGCACAATCCCCTACCAGCGCGTAGATAGCTTAACTTGGACTCAAGCGGATCGCAAACAAGGCAAGCCCATTAAAATCAGAGGGGTCCCCAAAGACCACAAAGTGAAATTATTCCGGGTGGCGTCTTCTGATAGACGCACGGCGTATGTCGTGACCAACGACCATGCTCAAAACGATTCTTCAGGGGTACAACAGGTGTGTCACAGGCGATGGAAAATTGAGCCATTTCACCGCGAAGTCAAACAGGTGACCGGGCTTGAAAAGTGTCCATGTCGGTTGGCACGCATGGTACGAAATCATATTGGGTGTGCGATGTTCGTTTGGATTCGACTCGAACAGGTGGCCTATCAAACAGGACAAACCATTTATCAAGTCAAATACCGGGGGGTGGCTGACTTCTTGAGACAACAACTCAAAGCACCTCATATTCCAATGGGGATTGCGTAAGTCCTAATATATTTTTCCCCATTCATAGGCAACCTACTTTTTGTTCATCCGCGCCCATGTGTCGCGCAGGGTGATCGTGCGGTTCAACACGAGCTTTTCGTCCGATGAATCCGCATCCACGCAGAAATAGCCCAGCCGCTCAAACTGAACCACGCGCCCAACTTCCGCGCCTTTCATGCTCGGCTCGACATAACACGCGGGCCGCACCTCTAATGAATCGGGATTGAGATTGACCGTAAAGTCCTGCCCATCTTCGGTTTTGGTGGGGTTCTCCGCGAGGAACAACCGGTCGAACAATCGCACTTCGGCTTTGATGGCGTGTTTGGCCGATACCCAGTGCAGGGTTGAGCGAACCCTGCGCTTATCGGGCGTTGTGCCACCGCGGCTTTCGGGATCCCACGTACAACGCAGTTCAACCACCTCGCCATCCTCATCCTTCACCACATCCCGGCAGGTTATATAACACGCAGCGCGCAACCGCACCTCGCGCCCGGGGGCCAAGCGATAAAATTTGCGCGGGGGGTCTTCCATAAAATCCTCCCGCTCGATGTACACTTCCCGGGAAAACGGCACGGAGCGCGTGCCCGCATCCGGGTCTTCGGGATTGACCATCGCTTCAAAGGTCTCTTCCTCGCCTTCGGGATAGTTTTCGATGATCACCTTCAAGGGATCGATCACGCCCATCACCCGGGGCGCGACCTCGTTGAGATGCTCGCGGATATAAAACTCGAACAAATCAATTTCCGCGGTGGTATCCCGCCGGTTCATCCCCACGCGCCAGATAAAATTCTCGATGGCCTGCGGCGGAATCCCGCGCCGGCGCATGCCCGAAAGCGTGGGCATGCGCGGGTCGTCCCATCCGTTGACGAGACCGCGATCCACGAGTTGGGTCAACATTCGCTTGCTGGTCAGTGTATAGGTGATGTTCAGGCGTGCAAATTCGATTTGCCGCGAGGGGAAAATCTCCAATTGCTGGATGTACCAATCGTACAGGGGGCGGTGTTCGGCAAACTCGATGCTGCACAGGGAATGCGTGACCCGCTCAATGGCGTCGGACTGCCCGTGCGCCCAATCGTACAGGGGATAAATGCACCACTTGTCGCCCGTGCGATGGTGTGGCGTGCGTTTGATCCGATACATCACGGGGTCACGCAAATTCATATTTGGCGACGCCATATCGGCCTTTGCGCGCAAGGTACACGCGCCATCGGAAAACGCGCCATTTTTCATCTGCTCAAACAGCGCGAGATTTTCCGACACGGTGCGATTGCGATACGGACTGGTTTTGCCAGGCGTGGTCACGGTGCCGCGATAGGCGCGGATCTCCTGCGTGCTCAAATCGCAAACATAAGCCTTTCCCTGCTGGATGAGTTCCACGGCGTAGTCGTAGAGTTGATCGAAATAGTCGGAGGCAAAGTACAAGCCATCGCCCCAGTCAAACCCCATCCACTTCAAATCTTCACAGATAGAGTGGACATATTCGGTGTCTTCCCGGTCTGGATTGGTGTCGTCAAACCGCAGATTGCACTGCCCGCCAAATTCCTCGGCTAGGCCAAAGTTCAAACAAAACGCCTTGGCATGACCAATGTGCAAATAGCCATTAGGCTCGGGCGGAAACCGCGTCACAATTTTGTCGTGCTTGCCGCTTTTTAAGTCTGCGCGAACAATTTCTCGAATAAAATCCGTCGGCGCGTTTGCATTTTCAGATCTTGCCATTCTTTGGACCTTTATCGGTTGTTGGGAAAGGTGGAAGAAATCGCGTTACGCCTCTGCGTCCAACGCACGCTGAAAAGCATCGAGATCAACGACCTGAACCGCCACGCGATGCAACAGTTTGAGTTGTTGCAAATCGGCGATAGCCCGAATGCGACCAACCAAGGGATACACAGAGACCGAACCAAAGCGAATCTCCAACGCTTCTTGGATGCTTTCTTGGATGCCCTGTTCAATCCCCTGTTCAATCCCCTGCTCAATCCCTTGCTCCCTGCCGCGACGCATCCCCTGTTCAATGCCCTGTTCAATGCCCTGCTCGATCCCGCGGTCAATACCTTGTTGGGTAAGATATTGGGCAAATGATGATTCACGCATAATCGCATCCATAAAACCCTCCTGAGAAATAATACGCCTAACGGTGGACAATTCATACGATATCCCACCTAAAATAGCCATACCCGCCATCATGTCAACCTTGGTTGAAGCGTCCAAGGGCAAGGCTTCCGTCGCATGAAGACATTGACGCAACCACGCATCCGCAGACACGCCAGACGGAGGCTTCATCAATGGCGCAAACGGAAGCAAGCCCGGATGACCGCCCTCGATAATCGCTTGACCATCGATCTCACTCAGACGAATCACCTTGTATTTCACCAGCACCTCATGGCCGGGCAGTTCTTGGATGTAGTATCCCTTATCGCGTCGTCCAGCACCGGGACGCAGGTAGATCACAAAGGAAAAGATCGGCAGGCCATAGCGTTCTATGGCGCGACCGATATAGCCGGCCATGCGATGCGACATCGGAGTGTCCGTGCTGTCCGCGGTTTGAAATTCGCAATGAATCAACGCATCCTCACCTTCAATACGCACGCGAATCAGGCTATCGGCGCGCCGGGATTCCACGGTGGGTTGCTCGGTCTCGAGCACCTCGAGCACCTCGATGTCAGCGCGTCCGAGTGTGAAGCGGATGAAATCGTCCGGGTAGGTTTGAATCAAGTGTTTGGATATCGTATCGTATTCGGCCATGTGGAGACACCTTGGATTTGGGGCCGCGCAAAGTGAAACGGATGGTGCTGGTATGCTGGCCTGCTGTGACTTGGGAAAATTTGACAAAACCGATACGGGTTGTCAACCCATGCTCCAAACAATGAGTTGGAACATAATGAGGATCAGATCCCCTCTCCTACTGCGTTTATCTGTGGATCAGCTTTGCTTTCTCCGCCTTCACCCGTTCTACCACCTGATCTAGCACCACATCCACGCGGTCATAAGCATGGCGCAACTTGAGTTCCACCTGTCCTTTGCTCAGGCCGCGCGAGCCTATGGTCAACCGAATGGGAATGCCGATCAAATCCGCATCGTTGAATTTTACCCCTGCGCGTTCATCGCGGTCGTCGAGCAACACATCCAGGCCCGCTGCGGTGAGTTCCCCATACAATTTCTCGGCGGCTTCCCGTTCGCCCGCGGGCTTGCGGCCCGTGAGCACCACTATTTCCACGTCGAACGGCGCGACAGACATCGGCCAAATAATGCCGTGCTCGTCGTGATGGGCTTCGATAATACACGCCAGCAACCGGCCCACGCCAATGCCGTAACAGCCCATCACGAGGGGCCGCGCTTTGCCGTTTTCATCCAGCACGGTCGCGCCCATGCTGTCGCTGTACTTGGTGCCGAGTTTGAAGAGATTGCCCACCTCAATGCCGCGCGTGCTGTCGAGTGGCGTTTCGCATTTTGGACAGGGCATGCCTTCTTGCACGGCAACGAGGTCCGCGATCACATCCGCCTCAAAATCGCGCCCCGCATTGACATTCAGGCAGTGGCACCCGTCCTCATTCGCGCCCGATACGAAATTCGCGCCCTGTGCGATGGCTTCATCCACCACCACGAGCGCGTCTGTCACGGCCATGGGAGACGCATATCCCGGCACGGCGCCGACCGCGATGATCTCCGCATCCGTTGCCGGGCGCAATGCCTGCGCCCTCACGGCATTGGTCAACTTGGTCTCGTTCAACTCGCTATCGCCGCGCACCATCGCAAAAATGAACTTTTCCTCGCCCCCTATTGTCCCAACAAAAAACACGGCTTTGGCGGTCTCGTGTTGCGGCACATTCAAAAACGATGCCACGTCTTCGATTGTTTTGCAGTTGGGGGTCGCCACTTTTTCGAGCGGTTTCGCGCTTTCGGCTTTTATCGCTTCCCGCCGATGCGTTGCCACTTGCCGATTGGCGTTGTAACCGCATCTATCGCACAGGAGCAGGGTGTCTTCGCCGCCCGCGTTTAAATACATAAATTCGTGCGCTTCGGTGCCGCCCATCATTCCCGGGTCGCTTTCGACCACAATGACCTGTTCGCCCAATCCCGCACGCTCAAATATCCGCTGATACGCTTCGTACATGCGCGGATAATAGGCGTCTAAGCTGCCTTGATCGATGTGGAAACTGTATCCGTCTTTCATCGTAAATTCGCGCACCCGAATCAACCCGCCTCGGCTGCGCGGCTCGTCTCGGAATTTGGTCTGAATTTGAAAGGCGCTCAATGGCAGTTGGCGATAACTGTGTGCGATGTGACGCGCCAAATCCGTCACGGCTTCCTCGTGCGTCATCGCCAAACACATGTCGCGGTCTCCGCGATCTTTCATCCGCACCATTTCGTGCCCCACATCGTCCCACCGCCCGCTCTCGCGCCAGATTTCCGCAGGCTGCACCACGGGCATGGAAATCTCAAAGCAATCTGCCCGTTCCATTTCTTCGCGCAAGATCTGTTCGATCTTTTGCTTCACGCGCAAGCCCAGCGGCAAAAAACTGAATATGCCCGCTGCCAAAGGCCGAATCAATCCCGCCCGCAATGCCAACCGATGGCTGATCGCGTCTGCATCTGCCGGCACTTCGCGCAGTGTTTGTGTCAACAACCGAGAATAACGCATACCACACCTCGCTTAAATGGAATATACAACGTTTTCGTATTTCCCCTTCAGAAAATCCCAAAATATAAACAACGGGATACAGGCCGAGTGTTGTATTCGCTCAGACCACAAACCCGTCCATCTGCGGTTCCGCATTTCTAAGCGGTAATGCCACTGCCGAGGGGTGCTGCTTATCGTGAAATACCCGCACGACAAACGGCTCAAAATACGGAAACGCATAGGTCGTATCGCAATTGCATACGTTCAAAAGCAGGCGATGTCCCGCTGCAACCGCATACGCTATCGCGCGCATCTCGATCTCAACGGTCAGATGTTGTCCAGGGGTAGCCGTGCGCGTGCCAAACTGCCCGCGCGTAATCGAGGTACGCTCGCCTTTGGCGTTGACATCGCACAAATCCAGCACCACTTGAAATTGTGGACGATTCGGCATCACATAGAGTTTCACAACCGGGGCGCCGACAATTTCTACCGCCCCATCTACCGGCGCACTGGCAAACCCAATCTCCTCGTGCGCCAGCGCGTCTGCCACACCCGCCATATCGTCGTTCAACGCATCTGCCAAACCGTAATTTAGATTGATCGGTCGGTTTGTAATATTCGAGTGTATACGCGGTACATCCGAAGCCCTCTCGACCAATGCGCGCACCGGTTGCGGACGCACCCCCTCAACCGCGGCATCGGGGTCATCGGGAACGGCTCGCTCGGGTTCTACAGCACTCAGGTACAGGATTCGCGTTTCTACATCCGCAGGCGGGAAAGCATCTACCGCAATGACATCCCATCCCGGTCGGCGGACATACACCATCGCCGGCTCGTCCATTATTCCCGTATCCTCTCCCTTTAGCCAATGATCCAACCAGCGGTCGATCAGGTCTGTTCGCACTTTTCGCGCTGCCGCGCTGTCTTGCCCATCGTGTCCACCGCCGCCAACATACAGTTTCTTGGGCGATTGAATGCGTGCGAACATGTCAAAAATTTGATTCGGCGGCATTCCGACATCGTGCCAACCGTGCAGAATGAAAATCGGACATTGAATCCGATCCACAAATAGCGAGGGCGACATCGGCTTCACCCATTCTCGGATGCGAAACCAATCGCCTGACACGGCCCACTGCCGCGTCACCTCTTGCAGGCCCGCCGTCAAAATGCGCCGGCGCATGGTGCGCGTAAAAAACCACTTGGACAAACAGCCGTTATGCACGGCAAAGTCCGCGTAATCGACAAAAATATTCTCGGGAACAACAGTCGCCACCTGTGGATGGTGCGCCGCGGCCATATACGCATGCCAACCGCCTTGAGAACTGCCACACACGCCGAGCTTTTCCCAATGGATGGGCAATGCGCGCAACACCCATGAAATCACATCCTGCAAATCGAACAACTCGCGGGCGCCCATGTGAAAGACCAGTCCTTCGGAATCGCCCTGCCCACGCACGCTGTAACTCACTGTCAAATAGCCGCGACCTGCACAGTGCCTCGCGCGGTCAAACATCGCCGTTTTATTGCCCGCGTCACCGTGCCCGTGAATCAACAACACGCCAGGCCAGCCGCCTTGGGGTTGTTCCCCTTTGGGCGTAAAAATCGAGGCGTCTAACTTTACGCCATCGTTCATGGTGATCCACGTTTCGCGTTCTGTATATGACATCGCGCATCTCCGAGCATCATTGGCGTTCATACCTTGGCATTTCCCATAATACGCGACAAAAAGCGCGATCAGTTATCCAATTTCGACGAGCAATCCATCTTCGCCCACCAGCACTTTTCCGTCATATCCGTTGCGAATCTGGTCGCCCATGCGATGTACAACTTCTAAATCGCCGGTGATATCTTCGATCACCAGATGCTTGATCATCACGCATTTGGCGCGGGCCTCGGTTGCTATCGCCGCGATTTCCGGCGGTGTAATATGCCATGCCCCCCAGGGTTGGGTCGCCAAAAATTCAGCCGTGCCCGAACATTCGATAGACAACAAATCCGCATCCCGGCAGAACGCGGGAAATTCGCCATCGGGATTTCCGTCTCCGGTAATCACGACGCGGCGATCTGGGGTATCCACGCGGTAGGCCAGCGTGGGAATGCCGCCGTGATCCGTAAATGTCGCAGACACTTGGAAATCATCTGTCGCTAAAAACTCGCCCTTTTCGCCGATCTCAATCACTTCTGGATCCAACACACTGTCGTCTTTTCCGTGCCCAATGCGACTTTGAATATCCTGCTCAAACGGCGGGCGAATCACATGCGTCACAAAGTGCTTTGTCCCGATGGGGCCGTAAATCTGCAAGGGGTTTGCGCGCACTTTCACCCAGCCTACAAACACGAGATAGGGCACATCGACGATGTGATCAAAATGCAGGTGCGTCAAAAACAGCCGATCCACATTTTCGCAATGCACGCCTGCACGCGCCAGATTTGTACACGCGGACCTGCCGCAGTCAAACATCCAGTTCTCATCGCCAATTTGCAACAATTGCGACGGCCCACCGCGATTCGGATTGTCCCGCACCGCGCCACTGCCGAGCATAATGTATCGCATCGTCAACTCCTTCACAATGGGTTGGACATTTTGTTGATTTGCCCCAGAAAGCACAAAAGCACAAAAGGGTAAATCTACCGCGCCTATACTGAACGACACCACATGCTTTGTGCCTGTTGTGGCGGATTGCCTTCAAAGAGCGGAATTAGAACGGCCCATTGACTGGAAACTCGGGTTTCTGCCCATTGAGCACGCGCACGATGTCCGAGGCGACCATCGCCATTTTTTGTATGGATTCGTCCGAGTGTCCAGAATAATGGGGCGACAGGAGCACGTTGTCGAGTTCAAAAAGGGGATTGTCGCACGCCGCGGGTTCGCGTTCAAAAACGTCGATAATCGCGCCGCCAATGCGGTTGTTTTTCAGCGCGGTTGCGAGTGCTTGTTCATCCACGACCGGCCCGCGGCTGCAATTGGCCAAAATGGCGTGGGGTTGCATGCAGGCGAGTGTTTCGGCATTGATGAGGTGGTGCGTGCTGTCGAGGAGGGGCACGTTCAGGCTGATATAGTCGGCGGCAGGGAGGAGGGCGTCAAATGAAACGCGGCGCGCATTCAGGCGAATTTCTTCTTTTTTGGGCGCGGGAAATTCATCGGCGTAGATGACCGTCATGCCAAAGCCGAGGGAACAAATTTCTGCAAGGCGGCGACCAATGCGCCCAAAACCGACGATCCCCAGGGTTTTGCCGAGCAATTCGGGCGCGTGAACCCGGTCTCGAAACGCCCAGTCGCCCGAACGGGTCGCGGCATCGGCTTGGGCAATTTTGCGCGGCAGGGCGATAAACGCCATCGCCACGTATTCGGCAACGGCTTCAACGGGCGCGCTGGGCGTGTTGACCGCGTAAATTCCGCGTTCAGTTGCCGCGTCAACGTCGATATTGTCAACCCCAATGCCGTGCCGACCAATGACTTTGAGGCGCGGCGCCCGATCCATAACCGAGCCGTCGATGATGCCCCGAGCGCGTGCGAGAATGCCATCTGCATCTTTGACCGAGGCGATGATTTGATCGGGTTCAAATCCCTTGGCCCAGATAATCTCACAGTCGTTTTCGAGGAGGTGATTTTGTCCACATGGATGGACAGGCTCAAAGAGCAGAACATTGAATTTTGCCAAAGTGCATTCCTTTCAAGACAGGGGTTATACCAATATGCTACCAGCACAAGCGATCCCCTTGACGTTACGCAATCATTCAAAGAAGCCATTGCAAAAATGCCATCCCAAAAGACCATCAGACAAAGCCATCACGCACAGCGCGCAAGGCCGTCTCGCAACCCACAGCCATGATGCAACCCACCTTGCAGGCCAGCACATGGCGTCCTGTTACAAAAGCGTTTTGCGCTGTGCAAGCCCCTCGGCGTTTGAGAGCGGCATTTTTGAACTGCTAAGGCAGTTGTACCCCGCTCGCCTACTTTTTTTGCTGTTGAAAACAAGTATGAAAACGCGAATAATTTGAGCGTTTGACGCCGCACGCCGTAGGCACAGGCGTAGCCAACGCATCGAAGGCAACCCACAAGGAGGCAGAACCAAACGCTTTACGTAAGCCTGTTCCCATTCCTCATTCCTCCCTGATGGGAGGCAGGATACGGACAACTTAAAATCAAATGGGTATGTTAAGGCCTCCCCTCTCCCGCGCCCCAAGCGAGAGGGGAGAAGGCCACTCAACCTTCCACCCTCAAAAATCAAATCAGGATTTTCAGGATGAAAGGCTATCGTAGGGGCGCGGCCCCGTGCCCGCCCGAAGCGGTGGACAGGCCACTGACCACCGACCACCAGCCACTATCTATTGCTACGCCTTATGCGAGAACGGTCTCGAACCCCACCACATTGCGGGTCTCTCGGCTGAACGCTATGGCGACGAGATGAATCGGCTGGTTCAAGTCGCGGTACTTGTCTGCGTAGCGTTTCTCCCTCAGTTGCGCCATTGCGGCGCCCTCTGCTGCCGATTCGACCACTTTGAACTCGAACAGGTAAATATTGTCGTTGAAGCGCACCGCCATGTCCAAACGCCCGTGGCTACTGCTGTCCTCCACAACGATATCCAATCCCACCGACGCGAAGTAGGAGTAGAACACGCTGGCGTAGTAGCCTTCGTAGTCGGCGATGTTGTTTTTCGTGTGCCACTGGTAGGGAATGCTGGCGAAGAATGCCTTGAACAAGTTCTCCAGACCGACGAAGTCGTTGACCAACAACAGGTCGTACAACCGGGCAATGTACTCCACCTGCCGCGCTGGGCTTTCCGTCAGGTGATTCAGCAAGCTCTCGTTCAAGCTCTGGCGCACTTCTTGGTTCGGGTAGCCCAAACGGTAGTAGGTCCTGCTGCCTCGCGGTTCTGTATGGCGAATGGTCAGATAGCCGGTCTGAAACAGCAGGGCTTCGGGGGCAATGTGATCGACGTCAAAGGCCGACAGCAACTCGTCGGTGCCCAGCATGTTGTCCAGAGCCAACGAACCGACCCCGTGCGAAATCAGCGTCTCGATGAGGAACGTCGGCGTGCCCGTCTCGAACCACCACGCGCCGAACCGGCGCCTGTCAAAGAGCAGGAGGATGTCGAACGGATTGTAAACCTTTTCCTCCCCAAGCCAGCTATAGCCGTTGTACCAGCGGCGGATTTCGTCCCGATCCAAGCCGGGGAGTTCTGGCGCGAATACCGTATCCAAGTCCGCGTCGGTATAGCCGCAGATGGCTGAGTAGCGCGCATCCAACGTGATGTCCTTGAGATTGTTGAGGCCAGAAAATAGGCTGACCTTGGAGAATTTGCTCACGCCGGTGAGGAACACAAACTTGACGTGTGCGTCGCTGTCCTTGATCGTGGCATACAACCCGCGCAGAAAGTCGCGGTTGGCACGGGCGATTTCCGGCTCCTCAAGCGCGTCCAAAATCGGCTTGTCGTACTCGTCGATCAACACCACAACCCGCTGTCCCGCACGCTCGTGCAGTGCCTCGATCAGAAAGGCAAAACGCCCCGGTGCTGTCGCGGACTCGGACTTCACGGCAGCCCGACGTTCCACCCCGTCCAGTTGTGCCATCAGGTTCGCTTGCAGATAGCCCGGCTCCTTGAAGTTGCCGCTGCCAAAACTCAGGCGCACCACAGGATAGCGAACCGACCAATCCCAATGGTCGCAGATGTAGAGCCCCTCAAACAGCGGCGCGTTGCCCTCGAACAATTCCTTCAACGTGTCCAAGAACAGACTCTTGCCAAAGCGACGCGGGCGCGACAAAAAGAAATGGCTGCCTTCTTCGACCAATCGCCGCATGTAGGCGGTCTTATCGACATAGTAGCAGTTTTCCTCTCGCATCTTGCAAAAGGTCTGAATGCCAATGGGCAGTTTGCGCTTGGTCAGGCTACTCAAATGGGTTTGTCGTCCGGTCATTGGCCCAGCCTCCAATTAGAGCAATTAAAATACAGTGTATAGCGAGATCGCCATTTTGTCAAGATGCGCGGATTTTGATTTTTTCGCCTTCCGCCTTGCTTCATTTTTGGATTTTATATATATTGTGTCTCACTTAAGGCGACCCCGTCGTTCAGTGGTTAGGACACCGGGTTTTCATCCCGGCAACGGGGGTTCGATTCCCCTCGGGGTCGCCATTAAAATTGCGTTGATCAATCGAGGGTCGTGAAATGACGAATGTTTCATGACCCTGTTTTTTTGCCGTGTTGGACGGGGTTCGTCGATGGATTGCTGACGCAGTTGTACCCCGTTTCAGGGCAGGCCCTGCACTTTGCACTTTGCACTTTTTTTTCGCGCCCTATATTGGACAACCACCCGCTCATTGATCAGCACCAAAGAAAGGAGTTCCCTTGGCTATCGCACCCCTTCTTTCACCCGATGCCTTTGAAGGCATTGAGGGCATC
The DNA here is from genome assembly GCA_958295785.1 of uncultured Latescibacterota bacterium. GTDB lineage: Bacteria > Latescibacterota > UBA2968 > UBA2968 > UBA2968 > VXRD01. The sequence continues at coordinate 5,072,561 of OY282377.1, read as the reverse complement.
GCCCACTTGTGTACGGGCGGCGAATCCCCGTGGCTCAAAAGTCAGGCTCAGGTCTATGCGGAATTTGCCAAATTCAAGGGCGGGTCGCACAAGGGCCGGGACAAAATTTACGACCGCGGAGAACGCTGTCGTCAACGCATGGGGCAACTTTGGGATGTGCCGGCCCATCGCATCGCCTTTATGCCCTCTGCCGCCGAGGGCATGGGTTGGTTTTCGCGGGGGTTGGATTGGCAACGCGGCGACAATGTCGTGACCAACAACCTCGAATTTCCGTCTGTGGCATATTCGTGGAAACACTTGCGACCCAAAGGGGTGGAAGTCCGATTGGTGCCGCACAAAAATTGGCTCGTGCGCGAAGAAGATCTCCTCGCCGCGGTGGATGCCCGCACGCGCGTTCTCGCGGTCAGCCATGCGGGGTTTTACACGGGGCAGTGCCTGAATTTGGCGCAACTCTCTGAGGGCGCAAAAAAAAGAGGCGCGTTATTCGCCGTTGATGCCACGCATTCCTCGGGCGTGTTGCGCGTGCCCGCCTATCTGACCGACCTCGCGGTGAGCAGCAGCTACAAATGGCTTTTGGCAACGCACGGCACGGCCCCCTGTTATTTGAGCCAACGCGCAGAAGAGCGGGTTGCCTCGACTTGCTTTGGCTGGCACAATCTCATGGTTTGGCCCGAACAAACCGCGGAGCGACATCCCGAAGTCGCCGAACAACCCATGCCGGAAAAACTCGAACCCGGCAACCCGGCCATGCAGGTGATTATGCACCTGGATCACGCGCTGGGCATCATTTTGGACATTGGGCCAGAGAGCATTGAAAATCACGCGCGCGACCTGTCCGAACAAGTTTCCGAGGGCCTCGCGGCATTGGGCTACGAGGTCATCTCGCCGAGTGCCCGAGAGGCGCGTTCGGGCAACACCTGCTTTGCCTGCCGCGAAGGTCGCGCATTGGTCAACCGCCTCGAAGAGCGCGGCGTTTTGTGCTGGGGCGATTTTGGACGGGTGCGCGTTTCCACGCATTTGTACAACAGCAGCGATGATGTGGCCCGCCTGCTCGCTGCACTGGCGGATATAACGAAAGGATAAAACCATGATGAAATTGGGCTGTATGTCTCTGAGTTACAAAGACCAGTTCAGCGATGGCAAACTCGATCTGCCGGGGTTTATCGACAAAGCATGCGATCTGCGTCTGGATGGCATTGACATTCACACGCGCGCCTTTGCGTCTCAATCGCCGGCGTATTTGCGCGACATTCGCATGCGCTGCCTCAAGCGCGGTCTGGCGATTTCGTACATTGGCGTGAGCAACAACTTTGGCAGGCCCCATGAAGAATTGCCCGATGTGATCGCCGATGTTGAGCACTGGGTCGATGTCGCCGAGTTTATGGGCGTTCCCCTCGTGCGTATTTTTGCCGCATGGGTTGCCGAAGGCGAACCCGAAGAGCAAGTGTGGGATCGCATGATCCCCTGCATGCGGGAAGTCGCGGAATACGGCGAGCAAAAAGGCGTCGTCTTGGGTTTGCACAACCACAACCACGGGTGCGTCACGCGCACGGGCAAAGACGTGCGAAAAATTCTCGAGATGGTCGATAACCCCTATTTGTCGCACATTCTCGACACGGGCCAATACATCGGGTCGCCGGGCGCGAGTGGTCAGCGCGGCAAAGAAGACCCCGCCTTGAATTTCTACGGCAGCATCGCGGAAACCGCCCCCCTTGCCGTGCATGTGCGCGCGAAAATCTATCGCATCACAACCGGCGAAGAAGCATGGCTGAATTACCCGCGCATTTTCGAGATTTTGAACGGCGTGAATTACAACGGGTGGGTGTCGATAGTGTATGAGGGGCAGGACGCAGAAGCAGAGGAAACCGCCGTTCCCAAAGCAGTCAACTATCTGCGACAATTCGCGCCGGGCGCGTGACGCGATACGTCGCCAAAGACCTTGGGTAAAGGGCAGATCAATAAACACGAGTGCTAAAGGACCCTATGGGATTCCCGAGTTGGAAAGCGACTTTGGATGTCTGACATTTGGAAACGCGCTGGCGAGCTATCGCATGGGCGAAGATAAGAGCCAGAGAGCAGTTGCTCCTTTTTTGGGCTTCGCCCCAAAACCTTTGCGAATGAAAAAAGAAAGAACAATCCCAAGTCCCGGCAAGGCCGCAAAAATTGCCAGAAAACTCGGTGAGCCAGAAAGTTTTTGGGTTCGACTTGCATTGCGAGATATGCTACGGCAAAAAAATTGAACCCGGTTGTTTCTATCGGTTGATGAGTACTGCAGAAGTAAAAGGAGGCTTTTATGCTGATTTTGACAACGCCCTCAATTGAAGGGGCAACCATCACCGCCTATCACGGCATTGTGAGTGGGGAAGCCATTTTGGGTGCCAACATCTTCAAAGATCTCTTTGCAAGGGTGCGCGACGTCGTGGGTGGACGTTCGGCCGCCTATGAGGAAGAATTCCGCAAAGCCAAAGCCCTTGCCATTGAAGAGATGACCACACAGGCGAGTCACATGGGTGCCAATGCCGTCGTTGGCGTGGATCTCGACTACGAAACCATTGGCGGAGGCAGTATGCTCATGGTCAGTGCCAGCGGCACGGCTGTCACTTATGGGGCTTGAGTTTGACCGGATGCCCCCTTTCCATCCCCGCAACGGGGAGGGGAGACGTTATTCCCTTTCCTCATAGGCACAGGCGTAGCCTACAATGAGCGGAGCGAGAGGGTAGGTCTAAAATAAAATGAGTGAATAAAGTTGGGAACTCGCCTATATCTTGGCGATAAGTCGCTATCCGTATATTTTATCTATAGTGAAAGGCTGTCGGGATGCCGAAGCATCTTTGATCCGAGCGTCAAATAAAAAGCGGAGTACGTCAATGACATCATGGAGGCAGGAAAATGAAAAGGCGTGAATTGCGTCGAGATGCAGGCGATTTTGATCGATTCGGCGGCTGGACGGGCAAAAGGTTCAAGGCGACGGGCTTTTTTCGCGTCGAGAAAGACGAAAGATGGTGGCTCGTAACGCCCGAGGGAAATGCGTTTTTGAGTTTCGGGATCAACCATCTGCATCCCCATTTGTGGAAGCAGGACTACAATCGCGAGGCATGGAAGAAACGCTTGGGCTTAGACGATCTGAACAGCCACAAATTCGCGCCTGCCCTCCAGAAATGGTTCCTCCAGACGTGTCGCCAGTACGGCTTCAATACGGTAGGCGTTCACACCGAGTTGTCTATCGTCAATACCCCACAGCCATCTATGCCTTATATGCTGCCGATTCAGTTTGTCGATATCCCACATTGGAAAGGAGAAATACCCGACAGCAATTTTGTAGATGTCTTTGCCGATGCGTTTGCGGCGCACTGCGAGCGGATGGCAAAGGAATTTGCCGCGCCTGCAAGGGATGATTCGCTCCTGCTCGGTTATGCGATGACCGACTGCCCGTTGTTGACGGAAGAAGATTGCCGGGAACGACCCGACGTCATTGGCGGCGCGCAGCGGAATGCCCGAATCGGTTGGCCGCGGCGGTTGAGAAATTTGGCCGCCAACGCGCCGGGAAAGAGGGCTTATGTTCGGACGATGCGCGATATCTACCGCGGGCGGATCGGCGATTTCAACGCGACATATCGCACGCCGTTCGATTCGTTTGACGCGCTCCAAACCGCCGAGGACTGGCGGCCACACACGGACCTTTCCAATGGAAACGAAACGCGCGATAATGTCGAGTTCCTCAAAAAAGTCGTTGCGAGGTACTACCAAACAGCGCGGGATGCGATTCGGCGATACGATCCCAATCACCTGTTCGTCGGCGACAAGCTCAATGCCAACACGGATTCGCTGGATACGGTATTGCCCATTACAAGGGAGTTGACCGACGTCGTGTTTTATCAGATGTACGCGCGATACGAAGTGCAAAAGCCCGGATTAGATCGCTGGTCTAAGATCGCCGACAAGCCTCTGATCAATGGCGATTCTGCGTTCACGATGATCGCCGACCACATGCCGCGGCCCTACGGCCCGGTGGCCGACAGCCTCGAACAGCGGGCAGAATGGACCGCTGAATTTTTCCGGCGAGCCTTTGGGCGTCCGGAATTTGTCGGCTGGCACTATTGCGGCTTGATCGATGCCTCCAACCTGGTCGCGCACAAAGAGGACCGGCAACATTCTGGCTTGATCGATGGTTATGGCGAGCCCTATCCCGCCCTTGAAGAAGCACTCGCGGCCTGCACAGATGAAATGTACGAGATTGCGACACACAGGCTCTGAGCGGAGGCAGTATGCTCATGGTCAGTGCCAGCGGCACGGCTGTCACTTATGGGGCTTGAGTCTCAACGGCTATTCCCAAAGCGGTCAATTATCCTCCAGCCCGTAAGACCCCGTTCCTTCAGGTCGGGGATATGGTGTGGCTCTGTTGGGCTTCAGCCCATGGCTTGTTGCTTGAGCCGCACGCTTTGTTGATCGCACAATCTCCGCTGAACGGGGGTGTTCTTGAGAGCCGCCCTCTGCTTCAGCAAGGGGAGTTCGTCACATTGTTTTGCGAGATTGGAGATTTTTGATGGCGGATGAAAAATCTGTTTTTCGTTTTGATGCACCTCTATCAGAGGATATCGACGGATTTCATCGCGATGGTTATATCGCTTACCCCGGCGTTTTGACCGACGAGGCATTGGAAGGGCTGACGGGTGAAATTTTGAATCTCGAACCTGTTCGCGATTTCATCAATTTGTCTGATGTCGAGCGTCAGAAGATGGGGAGGCCATCTTATTTTGTCCGACCCTGGAATGATCGGGGCTACTGGGGAGATCGTCTGATTGACGCGCCTTTGGTGACAGCACTTTTACAAGCGACGGTTGGGCCCGACTATCATTTTTGCCATTCGGCTTTGCGGATTACAGCACGCGGTGCAAACCCGATCAGGCTTCATCAAGATCATCATCACTGGTTTCACGAATATCCAGTGAATTTTGCAGAGCGGGAAAAATACTATATTCAAATTTTGTATTATCCCAACGGTTTTCGAAAAGGCGATCACAATCTTATTGTTGTGCCCGGCAGTCACAAGGTGTCGCCCAAAAAAGAGATGACACGCGAGATGCTCTTGTCTGGAAAATACGATAAAGAGGCCAGTCGGGAATTGAAAGAAAAGCATCTGGAAGTGCCGCCGGGCAGCATGGTTTATATCAATGCCAGAATGTATCACGGCGTTGAAGCAAAGCCGCTTTATTCGCCGCAGGCGTATCGCATCTTCAACATCGATATTTTTAAGGAAGCAGGCCCCCCGCATAGATATACACAGGAAATACCCCCTCAATGGATCTCTGCGGCGAGCCCTGAACGCAAGAAGTTGTTTGAGCGCGAGCACTATACCGAAAAAAGCTGGATACCGTAGTTGTAAAAAAATTGATGTGCCGCGCTTTCTGTATCGAACACAAGGCGATGAGGTCGTGTTTTACATAGCGATGGTGAGTGTCGAGAGATGCTCGCCGTTTTTGTTTTGCGTGGTGAACAGCGCGTTCACATCTATGGGCGCAAGTTGAACATTGTGTTGTCGCGGACGTGTTGGTGCGCTGCGTTTCAACGCATAAGTCTCTATAAATAAATAGATTGTAAAATCTCCGAGCAACGGCATTGAATTTGCCTGATGCACAAACACAACCGCGTGAACCGCCTGCCAGCGGCTTGGAGAATCCGGCAACCCAAAGCTGTTCACTATTGGAACACCAACATTGAGGAGATGGAATATGAATGGCCTTATCAAGCACAGAGGCGGTATTGCGGGTGTGGCCGATGTGGATATGCCCAGGGAAAAACTCGAGCGTTTGGGGCCGGAGGCATTGCGCGATGAAGAACTGCTGGCTATTTTGCTGCGAACCGGATACGAGGGCCGCAATGTGCTGGAAATTTCCCGCGAGATATGCAGGCGTTATTCGGTCGATGCGCTGGTGGACATGGATCTGGAAACCCTGACGACCATCAAAGGCATTGGCCGGGCAAAAGCGTCGGGACTGATTGCGGGATTTGAATTGGCAAAACGCGGCCTCAATCAGGGTCTGGGGATCGCGCCTTCAATTACCAGCCCGGCCGATGTCGTGGGGCTGCTCACAGACATCAAAGATCGGCGCAAGGAACATTTTGTGGCCCTGTTTCTCAATGCGCGCAATCAGGTGATCTGCCGCGAAGATGTGTCTATCGGGTCGCTCAACGCCTCCCTCGTGCATCCCCGAGAAGTGTTTGCCCCAGCCGTGGGGTCATCGGCTGCCAGTGTGATTTTGGCGCACAACCATCCCAGCGGAGACGTGACCCCGAGCCGAGAAGATATCGAACTCACGCGCCGCATGGTGCAGGCCGGCGAGATCATGGGGATCGAGGTGCTGGATCATCTGATCGTGGGATCGGAGCGGTTTTTGAGCATGAAAGAGGCGAATGTGTTTTGAGATGAGAGGCAACCACAGATGAACGCGGATGAAATGTAGGGGCGCGGTCCCTGTGCCCGATAGAAAAGCACGAAGCAACTACTGTTCAGAAACAGTAAGCAAATTTTTTGATAAACCAATCAGGTGTAAAACACAGTCACATGGGAGGGACGAAATGGATATAGACCAGTTGAGGGAGAAGCTGTCTGAGATTTAGAAGCCCTAACATAAAGAAATCAAGCGTCTGAAACAGATGAGTGAACAGCCGATGGAGAGGAACGCCTCATGGATGTCCGCTCTGCGCTCGTCGCGCACTCGCAGGCTGCGGAACTGCCGGAGCCAGGCCAGCGTCCGCTCAACGACCCACCGGTACACGCCCAACCCGTTGCCATGCTCTGCACCCCGTCGGGCGATCACCGACGAGATGTGGCGCGCACGCAGGGCCTTCCGGTGTGCCCTCGAGTCATAGGCACGGTCTGCATACAGCCGTTGGGGTCTGCGGCGCGGACGACCGCGTTTGCCTCTGACCGCGGGCACAGCGTCCACCCATGGCAACCATTGCGTCACATCTGGCCGGTTCGCCCCGGTCACAATCGCGGCCAGAGGTAGCCCGTTGGCATCGGTGATCACATGATGCTTACGCCCGGGCTTGCGGCGGTCTGTGGGATTGGGGCCGGTTTTTCCCCCCAGCGCCTACCGCACGCAGGGAGGCACTGTCCACGCAGGCACGAGACCCGTCCAGGCCATCGGTCGCTCGCAGTTTGGACAACAGCAGATGATGAAGCCGCTCCCACACGCCGGCGTCATGCCATGCCTTCAGACGACGCCAGCAGGTCATCCCGGAACCCCACCCCATCTCTTGGGGCAACTGCTCCCACGGGATGCCGCTCTTCAGGACGAATAGCATGCCGGTCAACGCCTTGCGGTCATCAATGCGCTTACGTCCGGGAAAGCGGAACCGTCCAGGCTTGGGAACCGGCAAAAGGGGGTGGACCTTTTCCCAGAGTTCATCGCTCACGAGTGGTTTGGACATCTGTCCCTCCTTGCCCGGTTGCAGATGCCGGGCAAGGACGTTGTAAGGATTGGGCTGAGGAGAAAATCGGCCTCTCACAAATCCATGTCAACGCTTTCTGTTAGGGCTTCTTAAAATCAAATGGGTATAACTGTCTGAAACGCGTATTAACCAGATGGCGCAGATGACGCGGATTGGGCGGCACCGGTAGGGCAGAACGTGCAGGGGGTGTAAAGGATGTAGCAGGTGCGGAGGACGCAGTGAGTGGCAGGGGGTGGGGTTAATCCGCGCAATCCCTAAATCCGCGACAATCCGCGCTTCAGACAAGGGACTGACCGCTTGATGGCGGGAATGGGTGACGAACCACTTGACAGAGCGAGAGATATTGCAGATTATTTATTGATGTTACGCAGTTTGTCCAATTCAAGCTGTAAGACGTGTTCTGCTTGTGGCGTGGTAAAAGTTGCCCCTGCGTGAACGGGTCTTTGTTTGCGACTGTGGCTATGAAACTGACCGAGATTTGAACGCGGCCCCAAACATTCATCGGGTTGGGATGTCAACCCTTGCAGGAGAAGATGTCAGATGGCTTGTTGCTTTTGCCGCACTCTTTGTTGATCGCACAATCTCCTTAGAAGCCCCTTTGCTTCAGCAAGGGGAGTTCGTCACTTGGTGGTATCCCCATGGCAGAATACGATACGATTTCCAAACATTTGATTCAAACCTACCCTGCCGATTTCGTCCGCTTCACCCTCGGACGAGCCGATGTCGAAATCCGCGCAATCCTCGACCCCGAGATCCCTAGGGTTGAAACGCGCTTAACCGATAGCCTGATTCGCGTGTGGATTGATGGCGAGGAGGTCTTGGTACACACGGAATTTCAAACCACCGACAGCAGGGATGCCCCCATGCCGATCCGCATGGCTAGCTATATCATCCGGCTCATTGAATACTATGGCCTGCCGGTCTATTCCCATGTGATCTACCTACGGCCCGATGCCGGGCGACGCGATGAGGGGCTTTACCTCCAAAAGCATCCCGATTACCCAGTGGTGGTGCGCTATAAGGTGATTCGGCTGAACGAGATAGACGGGCAAGACATTGTTGAAGGTGATCATCCGGGTTTGCTTCCATTCGCGCCATTGATGAAGCGTCCTGCGGGGATGACTTCCGAGGAATGGTTGCGTCAGTGCATTCGCAGGACCGATGCCGTGTCGTTGGCGCAGGCCGAAAAGGCTAACTTTTTGGGCGGCTTGGCTGTATTAAGTGGGTTGGCGTATGATCCAAACACTATCACGAGTATCATTTCTCAGGAGGGTCTTATGGACGCGATTATGCGTGAATCATCGTTTGCCCAATACCTCAAGGAACTGGGCGTTAAACAAGGCATTGAGCAGGGCATTGAGCAGGGCATTGAGCAAGGCATTGAGCAAGGCATTGAGCAAGGCATTGAGCAAGGCATTGAGCAGGGCATTGAGCAAGGCATTGAGCAGGGCATTGAGCAAGGCATTGAGCAGGGCATTGAGCAGGGCATTGAGCAGGGCATTGAGCAGGGCATTGAGCAGGGCATTGAGCAGGGCATCCAAGAGAGCATCCGAGAAGCGTTGGCGGTTCGCTTTGATGCGGGTGTGGCCGGCCAGTTCGCTGATCGCATTGCGGTCATCGACGATTTGCAACGGCTCAAGCAGTTGCTTCATGCAGCGGTGCAAGTCAATAATCTGGCGGCATTTCAGCGCGTGTTGGATGCGGAGGCATGACGCGATTTCCCGCTGAATGACAATCCGAGGAATGGTTGCGTCAGTGCATTCGCAGGACTGATGCCGTGTCGTTGGCGCAGGCAGAAAAGGCTAACTTTTTGGGCGGCTTGGCTGTATTAAGTGGGTTGGCGTATGATCCAAACACTATCACGAGTATCATTTCTCAGGAGGGTCTTATGGACGCGATTATGCGTGAATCATCGTTTGCCCAATACCTCAAGGAACTGGGCGTTAAACAAGGCATTGAGCAAGGCATTGAGCAGGGCATTGAGCAAGGCATTGAGCAGGGCATTGAGCAGGGCATTGAGCAGGGCATTGAGCAGGGCATTGAGCAAGGCATCCAAGAGAGCATCCGAGAAGCGTTGGCGGTTCGCTTTGATGCGGGTGTGGCCGGCCAGTTCGCTGATCGCATTGCGGTCATCGACGATTTGCAACGGCTTAAGCAGTTGCTTCATGCGGCGGTGCAAGTCAATAATCTGGCGGCATTTCAGCGCGTGTTGGATGCGGAGGCATGACGCGATTTCCCGCTGAATGACAATCCGAGGAATGGTTGCGTCAGTGCATTCGCAGGACCGATGCCGTGTCGTTGGCGCAGGCAGAAAAGGCTAACTTTTTGGGCGGCTTGGCTGTATTAAGTGGGTTGGCGTATGATCCAAACACTATCACGAGTATCATTTCTCAGGAGGGTCTTATGGACGCGATTATGCGTGAATCATCGTTTGCCCAATACCTCAAGGAACTGGGCGTTAAACAAGGCATTGAGCAAGGCATTGAGCAGGGCATTGAGCAAGGCATTGAGCAGGGCATTGAGCAAGGCATTGAGCAAGGCATTGAGCAGGGCATTGAGCAGGGCATTGAGCAGGGCATTGAGCAGGGCATCCAAGAGAGCATCCGAGAAGCGTTGGCGGTTCGCTTTGATGCGGGTGTGGCCGGCCAGTTCGCTGATCGCATTGCGGTCATCGACGATTTGCAACGGCTTAAGCAGTTGCTTCATGCGGCGGTGCAAGTCAATAATCTGGCGGCATTTCAGCGTGTGTTGGATGCGGAGGCATGACGCGATTTCCCGCTGAATGACAAGCGGAGCATTGCGTAACGTCAAATGTTCACTGAAATCAGCTTTGGGCTTTCAGCCCCACCTCTCCACCGCGGATTGCTTGTTTTGCTGACCGCCAACCGCTGACAACGAAAAACAAAAGCCCGAGTTCCTTGCGAACCCGGGCTCGTTTTGTGACCCCTTGTCTGAATCAGGATAAACTTCTGTCGAAGTTGTACGCCGTTATTCAGGATTATATGACCCTCGTGTAGCGACGTTCTAAAATTCTACCCCCCTCGCTTCTGCTCAACGTTAGGATATTACCTCTTATGTGGTACTGATAGGTATAAGTAGTGCCATCTTCATTAGTCATGGTAAGTACATCGTCCGCAATGCTCCACTGTCCTCTTTTATTTTGGGAATTATATACTTGCCAACCCTAAGCTTTCTTGTTATATTTATAGAAGTTACGAATGAACAAGGGGGTGTATGATGGCAAAGTAGCTTAGTTTCGTCGCGTTCACACAGAAGTTTGCCACGCCTGAAGCGTGTATTTTGCACCTTGAAAAGATACGCTTTAAGGATGGCGAGTCTTGTCCGCATTGTGGGCGTATGGGAAAAATCTATCGTCGTTCTGATTTGGCGTATAGGTGCTCGGATTGTGGGCGTAATTTTCATATTATTTACGGAACGATGTTTGGCAAGTCTAAAATCAAGATGTTGCCTAAATGGTTCGCCGCAATATGGATTGAAACGAACCACCCAAAAGGTATTTCAAGCGTTCAGTTGGCTAAAATGATCGGTACAACGCAAAAGACCGCTTGGTTTATGCGTCAAAGAATACGAAACGCTTTTGGCAACAAAGACGGTGATGATGATGATTTTCTGTCTGGTATCGTTGAAATTGATGAAACCTACATCGGTGGCAAAGAAAAGAACAAACATAAATCCAAAAAGTTGAATGCGGGTCGCGGAAGAGTAGGTAAATCAGTTGCTTTCGGAATGCGGGAAAAAGGTGAAGATGGTGAGGCAATGGCGGTTCATGTACAGGATGCAAAAGGGGCCACATGACACGATCAGATGTTGAACTAGGTCTTGACGGGCGCAACTATTCATGCAGACGAGAACAGCGCATACGGCGCATTGAGGGATGATTACGAAGGGGAACAAATCAATCCTTCTGCCGACGAATATGAACGCGATGGTGTCCATACGAACGCCATTGAGAGTTTGTGGGCACGGGTTAAGCGTGTCTATATGGGTATTCATCACCATTGGTCAGACAAACACATGCAAAAGTACCTGAATGCTTGCGTGTTTCGCATCAATCGAAAAAAGGGTGATACCTTAAGAAGCCCTAACATAAAGAAAGTAAGCGTCTGAAACAGATGAGTGAACAGCCGATGGAGAGGAACGCCTCATGGATGTCCGCTCTGCGCTCGTAGCGCACCCGCAGTCTGCGGAACTGACGGAGCCAGGCCAGCGTCCGCTCAACGACCCAGCGGTACACGCCCAACCCGTTGCCATGCTCTGCACCCCGTCGGGCGATCACCGGCGAGATGTGGCGTGCGCGCAGGGCCTTCCGGTGTGCCCTCGAGTCATAGGCACGGTCTGCATACAGCCGTTGGGGTCTGCGGCGCGGACGACCGCGTTTGCCCCTGACCGCAGGCACAGCGTCCACCAAGGGCAACAATTGCGTCACATCATGCCGGTTCGCCTCAGTCACAATCGCGGCCAGAGGCACCCCGTTGGCATCGGTGATCACATGATGCTTACTCCCGGGCTTGCGGCGGTCTGTGGGATTGGGGCCGGTTTTTCCCCCCAGCACCTACCGCACGCAGGGAGGCGCTGTCCACGCAGGCACGAGACCAATCCAGGCCATCGGCCGCTCGCAGTTTGGACAACAGCAGATGATGAAGCCGCTCCCACACGCCGGCTTCATGCCATTCCTTCAGACGACGCCAGCAGGTCATCCCGGAACCACACCCCATCTCTTGGGGCAATCTCTCCCACGGGATGCCGCTCTTCAGGACGAATAGAATGCCGGTCAACGCCTTGCGGTCGTCAATGCGCTTACGTCCGGGGTAGCGGAATCGTCTCGGCTTGGGAACCGGTAAAAGGGGTTGGACCTTTTCCCAGAGTTCATCGCTCACCAATGGTTTGGACATTTGTCTCTCCTCGCCCGATAAAGATGCCGGGCATGTACGTTGTAAGGGTTGGGCTGAGAAGAAAGTCGGCCTCTCACAAATCCATGTCAACCCTTTTTGTTAGGGACTCTAAGTCGTGTTGATGAGATGTTGAATATGGCGATGGGCGCACGGTTGACTTACAAGCAACTTATAGCCAGTGGGGGGGTTGCATGAACAACCTTTATGGCACAGGCGAGCGATATGGAAGTCAACGGGAAATGTTATCCACGCATGCAAATGTTATCCGTTCCTGAAAGACGCGAAGGAAAACGTTTTGAAACGTTAGATGTTAGGGGCAGGCGTGCCGAAAATCAGAGGGCGCTTGCATTCAACACCAAAAACCCGTGATTACTTTAACAAGATGATTTAGGGTTGGAAAGTATATAATTCCCATTAAAAAAAATCACGGTGCGGGTCAACGCTGGATGATCGGCATTCAGATCACGATGTTTGTCGTGTTGGGCGGGTTGCCGATTCAATCGTCGATCATTTTGTTGCGAATGCCGGTGAATTGACACGAGAGACGACGGTACATTGCCAAACGCTTTACACAAGCACGCAACACAAGTGTAGATGTGCGTAACATCACTATGAACCGAATTTTGACATTGACTACAGATTTTGGCGTTTCTGATGGTTATGTCGCCGCGATGAAGGGCGTGGTGCTCACCTATCTGCCCGATGCTCAAATCGTAGATATTACCCATCATGTACCGCCGCAGGACATTGCTGCGGGGGCGTTTGCCATGTATTGTGCATGCCGATTTTTTCCTGCGGGCACAGTACACGTTGGCGTGATCGACCCCGGTGTGGGCAGTAACCGCAGGGGCATTGTCGTCGAAACCGAGCACTTTGCGTATGTCGGGCCGGACAATGGTCTGTTTTCAGGGGTTTACGCACGCGAGGCCGTGCGGCGGATTGTGGAGATTGAAAATGCGGCCTTGATGCGCCCGCAGGTCAGTTCGACATTTCACGGACGCGATGTGTTCGCGCTGGTGGGGGCGCATTTGCTCAAGGGCGTGCCCTGTGACGAGGTGGGGCCGGAAATTGACGATCCGGTCACCTGCGATTTGTGGGGCGTGAAAGAAGAGGCCGATGCACTCATTGGACGGGTGGTCAGCGTGGACCATTTTGGCAATGCCATTTCAATGATCTCTCGGGCGCGGATCGACAAAAAATATCCCGATGGCGCGTTTGAGATCGCCATAGGCGAGACCCGTTTTGATCGGATATGCCAAACGTATGCCAATGTCGAGGAAGGACAAGCACTCGCGCTTTACGGCAGTTTGGACACGTTGGAAATCGCGGTTCGCGGAGGCAGTGCGGGCCGCGTGCTCGACCTCAAACGCGGGGATGAGATTCGGATTCAGGCGAGGAGTGAAAAGTGAGTATCCGCAGATGACGCAGATGAGCGCAGATGATAGGCGAGCGAATCAACGGAACGGGGTACAACTGCGACAGCAGTTCATCAACGAATCGTAGGGGCAGTGCCCCCGTGCCTGCCTGAAGCGAAAAGCAACCACAGAGGAACAGATGATAGAAGAATCGTAGGGGCAGTGCCCCCGTGCCTACCCGAATGGACGAAGAGACGAATCGGTAGGGGCGTGGCCCCGTGCCCGCCCGTCGGGTTGCTCGTTTTTGTTATGGCAGGAGTGACAGCACTTGCGCGATGCGGTCTATTTCGCAATCGGGTTGTTCTGTTGGCGTTTGGGGTACTCTGTGTTTTTGTCGCCCGTGGCGCATGCGAACGGTGGTCATGCCGAGGGTATTGGCAGCGGCGATCTCGTCGGTGAGTTTGTCGCCCACGCAGAGGATTTGGGCGTGGGGCAGCGCGAGGACTTTTGCGGCCTGCACGAGGCATGGCCCTTTGTCGGTTTTGCGGGTGTCGCATAAAATGAGCGTGTTGTCGGTCTCGCTAAAATAATCGCCCAAGCCGAGCAGGTGAACTTTTTCGCGCTGGCGGTCGGGGTATCCAGCGGTGACAAGGGCGAGCTCATAATCGCGCTGAGTAAGGGTCGCAAGAATGTCTGGCACATCGGGAAATGGCGCGATGGCTTCTACCTTGAGGGAATTGTACGCATCGAGTGCCCGTTTGACGATGTGGGGCGGAATATCGCGTTGCACACCGAGCACGCGAATCGCCTCTGAAGATTCATGGGTTTGGGCGAGCAACTCCTGTTGTCGGCAAGCGGTTTCAACGGAGAGACCGGGACGCGCCGAAGCGAGGATACGCGCGGCCCTGCGCCGGGCCGGTTGGGTAAGTTGACCCATGCAGTCGAACAAGGTATCGTCGAGATCGAAGATGATGCCTTTAATTTTTTTTGTCATTTGAAATAAACCTGTGAATCAGCGGACGGGGTATAGCTACGAGATCCGTGCATAAGCTATCAGCCATTGAACGCCCAACCGTTGCCAATACCAAATTGAATAGCTGTTGTCCTCATGTGATGCGATATGTTGCCAGCAAGCGATCCCCTTGACGTTACGCAGTACGTCAAATAAGCCATTGCAAAAATGCCATCCCAAAAGCCCATCAGACAAAACCATCACGCACAGCGCGCAAGGCCGTCTCGCAACCCACATCCATCTTGCAACTCTCTTCGCAGGCCAACGCATGGCGTATACTACAAAAGCGATTTGCGCTGTGCCAGCCTCTCGGCGCCTGAGAGCGGCATTTTTGAACTGCTGGGGCAGTTGTACCCCGCTCGCCTACTTTTTTTGCTGTTGAAAAAAAGTCGGTCGCCGCACGCCGTAGGCACAGGCGTAGCCAACGCATCGAAGGCAACAAACGATGCTGTAGGACCAAACGCTTTAGACAAGCAACGCCTGAGTGCTGCGGAACGTCTGTTCCCCATCCCTCATTCCTCCCTGATAGGAGGCAGGATACGGACAACTCAAAAGCAAATTGGTATAAAAACTCTCTTGCCGACCGCTAATACTCATCCAAGCCCCAATAATCCGGCACGCTCAGGCCGCAGAAGATGCGACATATTGCATCGGAGACTTTGGCCGGATCGTGGCTGATGAAATCGCCCACCCCGCGCTCTGTGGCTTCGGGTTGAAATTCCTCGACAAAGTCCGCCTGCGTCCACGCCCCCATCGCGTCGAGCGTTTCCGAATCGCACGCAACGAGAACTTTGCCATCTTTTTTGTACTGCTCGAGCAAGGGGTGCCACGCACGGCTTTTGGGCGTTTGGAAAACCCGAGGGTCTTGCACCAGCATGTGATCGATGATGCCCGCAGGCTGATCCTTGGGAAAGTGGCGGAGGATCGTTTTGAGATGATCTGATGCGCGAAAATGGTCGGTCTGCCCGGGCTGCGTGACGATATTGCACACGTAGATGGTTTTGCCCTGGCTGCGGTCTATGAGGGCCTGCTGAATGTCGGGCACGAGGAGGTTGGTGATCACGCTGGTGAACAAACTGCCCGGCCCAATGACCACGACATCGGCATCTGCAATGGCCTGCAAGGCCCCGCGTGGCGCGCTGACCCGGTTTTGTTCCAACCCCACATTTTGCCCCTTGCACGCGCGAATTTCAACTTGTCCGGTTTCGGGATCGACCGTGCGCTCGAGCGCGTTGCCCTTGCGATTGAGTTCGTTCAAAAGCGCGGTGTTCGAAACGAGATAGGCTCGCTCGAGCGGCGGCTTGCCGGGCTTTCTGACCATCCATTCGGTATAGCGGTGTTCGCCATTTACCAGTTCGGCGCAAATATCGACATTGTCCGTACTCGCGGGGAAAATCGTGCCCTGAACGTGCAGCATGTCGCTGGCGGTTTGGATGGCCGCGTGAAAATCCCCGAGTTGCTGCGTGAGTGCGGCAACCAGGAAATTGCCGATGTGGTCGTTCTTAAAAATGCCGGATTCGTGTTCGCTGTTGGGAAAGCGATGTTGAAAGACGCGAAAAAGCCCTTGCGAGACCTGTTGGGGATCGGCGAGCGCGGTGAGGGCATTGCGAATGTCGCCCGGGGGTTGCACGCCCAAATTCCAGCGGATGCGCCCGGAAGACGCGCCGGTATCGGTCACGGCGACGACCGCTGTCGGATGATGGGTATAGGGCCGCAACCCGCGCAAAACCGTGGGCAACCCCGTTCCGCCGCCGATAACGGCAACTTTGAATTGATCGGGGTTTTTGCCCAGCCGCGCCAAGTGCAACAACGTAGAGAGTTGAGAGAGGTATTTGATTTCGTAGTCAGGGCGGTCTCCCAACATAGGTGTTTCCCGGGAAAATCTGCCGCGCCGCAACCAAACGGTGGTGAGGTTCTGGCGATTGCCCGCACGGATTTCATCGTGTGTGCGGTCGCCAACAACGACGAGTTGGTCGGGCGAGAGGCCGTGGCTTTCCATGAGTTCTGAAAACCAGTACTCGTGTGCGGGCGGGCCTTCGTTGATGATGCGGTCAAAATAGGGGGCAATGCCCAAGCGATCAATTTTGTTGCGCTGCCGCCGCGACCTGCCCAGCGTGACCATGAACAGTTTGTAGCCCGCGATACGCAATTCCCGAAGGGTGTGCAAAACATCTGAATAGGGGCGAATGTCTTCGACTTCTTCGGCGTTGTACACGCGCTCCATTTCGGCTACGAGTGCTTCCACGGGATCGGCTTCCGGGTCGGTATTTTGTTTGTCGAGAAAGCCGCGAACCTGGTCGGGCTTGTCCTTGAAGATCGCTTTGGCAATGTCGAAAAACGCAAAATAATAGGGCGAGGACGAATAATAAGGGCCGTGTTTGCGTTCGAGCACCTCAATGCGTTTGAGCGCGTAGGCCCGAGAGGCGAAAAAGCCGTTTGAAAACAGCAAGGCAGCGACTCGCTTGCGAGCGGCCTTGACAACGGGCGTCAAGTCAAAAAGCGTGCCGTCGAAATCGAACGCGACAGCACGGGCATTTTCCAGAGACACGGCAAACCCTCCGCATGAGGTTGTGGAATAGGAGCGCGTTTTGACCTGTTGGGGGATGGAGGGAAAACAGAGAGGAACTTCTGTTGCGAACTGTACCCTGAAGGGAAAAGGGGAAAAGGTGAGGGTACCACCCAAAATAGACAAAAAAACAAAAACGGGAAAGAAGAAAAATCATGCGAGCAGCGCGAAAAATTTGGCAAGCAACCATAAATTTTGTGTATCCGTCGTCCTGTTTGATTTGCAAAGCCCCGTTGCCCAACTTGCCGGGGATGTGTGATTCGCGTCGGGATGAGCTCGAGGCTTGGGATCCACAAGTACACAAAGCGAGTTTTGAATACGAATTTGATCAAACCGTGATTTTATACCAATTTAACGACTGTGTTCGGGCCTTGATTCACGCGCTCAAATACCGGGGCAAAACGCTTCCCGGGCAGATATTCGGCGAGGCGTTGGGACAGCGGATAGCGAATGCGGTCGATCCCGATGCGGTGATCGTCCCTGTGCCACTCCATCCGGCGAAAAAAAGAGCGCGTGGGTACAATCAGAGCGAGGTGATCGCACGGGCCGCGGGACGGGTATCGGGCGTCAGCGTGATCGCCAACGCGCTGAACCGCATGCGCGCAACCCCCACGCAAACGCGCTTGGGCGTTTTTGAACGCCAATACAATGTGATGGGGGCATTTCGCGTGCGTAAGCCCGCGGCGATTGAAGGGCAAAAGGTGTTTTTGATTGACGACGTCATCACGACCGGCGCAACGCTCAATGCATGCGCTCTCGCTTTGCGAGCCGCTGGCGCGCGTGACGTGTCTGTAGGGGCTGTTGCCAGTCCGCCTGTGGATGGGGATGATTTCTCTCAAGATGTGGATGGACGAACAGACGAATAGACGAATCCCGTTTGACCCGATCCCCAAGTGGTCAGCGGTCAGTCCCCCAACCACCCATCCAAAACTGTTTTAACATTATCGGGACCTACCCCCCTAATACTAAGAAGCCCTAACATAAAGAAATCAAGCGTCTGAAACAGATGAGTGAACACCCGCAGGAACGCCTCGAAGTCGGCCTCTCACAAATCCATGTCAACGCTTTTTGTTAGGGACTCTTATATTTAGCCCCATTCACTTCACTTCCACGCGGACAACTCATACGATAAATACACTTACACTCCTTTGGATGAAAGTAAAAGAGGACAGTGGAGCATTGCGGACGATGTACTTACCATGACTAATGAAGATGGCACTACTTATACCTATCAGTACCACATAAGAGGTAATATCCTAACGTTGAGCAGAAGCGAGGGGGTAGAATTTTAGAACGTCGCTACATGAGGGTCATATAATCCTGAATAACGGCGTACAACTTCGACAGAAGTTTATCCTGATTCAGACAAGGGGTCACAAAACAAGCCCGGGTTCGCAAGGAACTCGGGCTTTTGTTTTTCGTTGTCAGCGGTTGGCGGTCAGCAAAACAAGCAATCAGCGGTGGAGAGGTGGGGCTGAAAGCCCAAAGCTGATTTCAGTGAACATTTGACGTTACGCAATGCTCCGCTTGTCATTCAGCGGGAAATCGCGTCATGCCTCCGCATCCAACACACGCTGAAATGCCGCCAGATTATTGACTTGCACCGCCGCATGAAGCAACTGCTTGAGCCGTTGCAAATCGTCGATGACCGCAATGCGATCAGCGAACTGGCCGGCCACACCCGCATCAAAGCGAACCGCCAACGCTTCTCGGATGCTCTCTTGGATGCCTCGCTCAATGCCCTGCTCGATGCCCTGCTCAATGCCCTGCTCAATGCCCTGCTCAATGCCTTGCTCAATGCCTTGCTCAATGCCTTGCTCAATGCCTTGCTCAATGCCCTGCTCAATGCCCTGCTCAATGCCTTGTTTAACGCCCTGTTCCTTGAGGTATTGGGCAAACGATGATTCACGCATAATCGCGTCCATAAGACCCTCCTGAGAAATGATACTCGTGATAGTGTTTGGATCATACGCCAACCCACTTAATACTGCCAAGCCGCCCAAAAAGTTAGCCTTTTCTGCCTGCGCCAACGACACGGCATCGGTCCTGCGAATGCACTGACGCAACCATTCCTCAGAAGTCATCCCCGCAGGACGCTTCATCAATGGCGCGAATGGAAGCAAACCCGGATGACCGCCCTCAACAATGTCTTGCCCGTCTATCTCGTTCAGCCGAATCACCTTATAGCGCACCACCACTGGGTAGTCCGGATGCTTTTGGAGGTAAAGCCCTTCATCGCGTCGCCCGGCATCGGGCCGGAGGTAGATCACATGGGAATAGACCGGCAGGCCATAGTATTCAATGAGCCGGATGATATAGCTGGCCATGCGGATCGGCATGGGGGAATCCCTGCTGTCGGTGGTTTGAAATTCCGTGTGTACCAAGACCTCCTCGCCATCAATCCACACGCGAATCAGGCTATCGGTTAAGCGCGTTTCAACCCTAGGGATCTCGGGGTCGAGGATTGCGCGGATTTCGACATCGGCCCGTCCGAGGGTGAAGCGGACGAAATCGGCAGGGTAGGTTTGAATCAAATGTTTGGAAATCGTATCGTATTCTGCCATGGGGATACCACCAAGTGACGAACTCCCCTTGCTGAAGCAAAGGGGCTTCTAAGAGTCCCTAACAAAAAGCGTTGCCATGGATTTGTGAGAGGCCGACTTTGAGGCATTCCTGCGGGTGTTCACTCCTCTGTTTCAGACGCTTGATTTCTTTATGTTAGGGCTTCTAAGGAGATTGTGCGATCAACAAAGAGTGCGGCAAAAGCAACAAGCCATCTGACATCTTCTCCTGCAAGGGTTGACATCCCAACCCGATGAATGTTTGGGGCCGCGTTCAAATCTCGGTCAGTTTCATAGCCACAGTCGCAAACAAAGACCCGTTCACGCAGGGGCAACTTTTACCACGCACAAGCAGAACACGTCTTACAGCTTGAATTGGACAAACTGTGTAACATCAATAAATAATCTGCAATATCTCTCGCTCTGTCAAGTGGTTCGTCACCCATTCCCGCCATCAAGCGGTCAGTCCCTTGTCTGAATCGCGGATTGTCGCGGATTTAGGGATTGCGCGGATTAACCCCACCCCCTGCCACTCACTGCGTCCTCCGCACCTGCTACATCCTTTACACCCCCTGCACGTTCTGCCCTACCGGTGCCGCCCAATCCGCGTCATCTGCGCCATCTGGTTAATACGCGTTTCAGACAGTTATACCCATTTGATTTTAAGAAGCCCTAACAGAAAGCGTTGACATGGATTTGTGAGAGGCCGATTTTCTCCTCAGCCCAACCCTTACAACGTCCTTGCCCGGCATCTGCAACCGGGCAAGGAGGAACAGATGTCCAAACCACTCGTGAGCGATGAACTCTGGGAAAAGGTCCACCCCCTTTTGCCGGTTCCCAAGCCTGGACGGTTCCGCTTTCCCGGACGTAAGCGCATTGATGACCGCAAGGCGTTGACCGGCATGCTATTCGTCCTGAAGAGCGGCATCCCGTGGGAGCAGTTGCCCCAAGAGATGGGGTGTGGTTCCGGGATGACCTGCTGGCGTCGTCTGAAGGCATGGCATGACGCCGGCGTGTGGGAGCGGCTTCATCATCTGCTGTTGTCCAAACTGCGAGCGGCCGATGGCCTGGATTGGTCTCGTGCCTGCGTGGACAGCGCCTCCCTGCGTGCGGTAGGTGCTGGGGGGAAAAACCGGCCCCAATCCCACAGACCGCCGCAAGCCCGGGCGTAAGCATCATGGGATCACCGATGCCAACGGGGTACCTTTGGCCGCGATTGTGACCGGGGCGAACCGGCCAGATGTGACGCAATGGTTGCCATGGGTGGACGCTGTGCCCGCGGTCAGGGGCAAACGCGGTCGTCCGCGTCGCAGACCCCAACGGCTGTATGCGGCGCGTGCCTATGACTCGAGGGCACACCGGAAGGCCCTGCGTGCGCGCCACATCTCGTCGGTGATCGCCCGACGGGGTGCAGAGCATGGTAGCGGGTTGGGCGTGTACCGGTGGGTCGTTGAGCGGACGCTGGCCTGGCTCCGTCAGTTCCGCAGCCTGCGGGTGCGCGACGAACGCAGAGCGGACATCCATGAGGCGTTCCTCTCCATCGGCTGTTCACTCCTCTGTTTCAGACGCTTGATTTCTTTATGTTAGGGCTTCTAAATTGATTTTCAGTTGGCCTCATGTGATGCGCTATGTTGCCAGCAAGCGATCCCCTTGCCGTTACGCAGTACGTCAAATAAGCCCTGGCAAAATGCCATCCCAAAAGACCATCGGATAAAGCCATCGCGCACAGCGCGCAAGTCCGTCTCGCAACCCACGTTCATTGGGCAACCCACCTCGCAGGCCAACGCATGTCGTAGTGCTACAAAAGCGTTTTGCGCTGTGCCAGCCTCTCGGCGTTTGAGAGCGGCATTTTTTGCCTCCTTTTTTTTTTTGTTGAAAAAAAGTATGAAAACGCGAATAATTTGAGCGTTTGACGCCGAAGGCATCAAAGGCAACCCACAAGGAGGCAGAACCAAACGCTTGAGACAAACAACGCATGATCTCTACGGAACGTCTGTTCCCCATTCCTCATTCATCCCTGATGTGAGGCAGGATACGGACAACTTGAAAGCAAATTGGTATAACCCCCCTTCCTACGAGGAAGGGGGAAATAACGTCTCTCCTCCCCATTGCGGGGAGGGGCCAGGGGGGGCGTATTTTAGTCTTAAAACAGCTTCTGAAAAACGGTCAGTTGTACCCCGTTCCGCAGATCCGTAGATTCGCTGTTCCGCCGATTTCCTTACGGCAGGCTTGACATGTATGCTACAATTTTATACACTTGAAACCTTTGAAAACCGCACGAGCGTGTTCGTTTGAAGATTTTGCAAAGGGAGATTTTATGGCGATAAAATGCGTTGGCATACTGACCGGGGGCGGCGATTGCCCAGGCCTGAACGCGGTGATCCGCGCAATTGTTCGCAAGGGCATTGCGGCTTATGATTACGAAATGATCGGGGTGTTGGAAGGGTGGAAGGGGATGCTCGAAGGCATGTCAAACCCGCTAAGTTTGGACGCTGTTTCGGGGATTTTGCCACGCGGGGGAACGATTTTGGGATCGTCGCGGACAAATCCGTATCAAGACGGGGCAAATGGCGGCGCGCTTGTTCGAGCGGGCATGAAAAAAATGAACCTGGACGCGATGATCGCGATTGGAGGCGATGATACGCTCGGCGTGGCCCATCGCCTCACCGAACAGGGGATCAAAGTGGTCGGCGTGCCCAAAACGATTGACAATGATTTGGATGGCACGGATCAAACCTTTGGTTTTGACACGGCGATCAATATCGTGATGGAAGCGATAGATCGCCTGCACACCACCGCCGAATCGCACAACCGCGTAATGGTCGTAGAAGTTATGGGCCGCCACGCCGGGTGGATCGCCGTAGAATCGGGTATCGCGGGGGGGGCAGATGTGATTCTGATCCCAGAAGTGCCGTTTGATTTGGATGACGTGTGCGACACCATCCGCAAACGCCATGCGCGCGGCAAGACGTTTAGCATCGTGGTGGTGGCCGAAGGCGCCAAGCTCGAAGACGACAGCATGGTTTTGCAGTCGGGGGAAAAAGACGCTTTTGGGCATGTGCGCCTGGGCGGCATTGGCAATTTGTTGAGCGATGAAATTGAGCGGCGAACCGGCTATGAAAGTCGCGCAACCGTGCTGGGTCACATTCAACGCGGGGGCAGTCCCTCGGCTTATGACCGCGTGCTGGGAACGCGATTTGGGATTGCGGCCATTGACCTGATAGGCGAAGGCAATTTTGGCAAAATGGTCGCGCTGCGCGGTCAAAACATCATCGCGATTGATTTGAAAGAGGCCGTGTCGAAATTGCGTACCGTGGATATGGGACTTTACGACATTGCCAAAGTATTTTTTGGATAAGATGGACTGCGATAACTTGTGGAGGAGATTATGGCGGGACTGAAAGTAGGTATCAATGGGTTTGGACGGATTGGGCGACTGGTGTTTCGCGCGGCGATGGCCCATGGTGTCGACGTGGTGGCGGTCAACGATTTGACCGATGCCGCGAGTCTGGCACATCTGCTCAAATACGATTCCACGCACGGGCGGTATCCCGGGCAAGTTGAGCATCGAACGGGTGGGGTGCAAGTGGGCCAATCATCGGTTGACGCGCTCGTGGTGGATGGCAAAGAGGTCGCTGTTTTGTCTGAACGCGATCCCGGCCAGTTGCCATGGCGGGCATTGGGCGTGGATGTGGTGGTTGAATCCACGGGCTTTTTTGCGGATAGGGATGCCGCGAATGCCCATTTGGGGGAAAATGGTGCCAAAAAGGTGATCATCTCCGCGCCTGCCAAAGGGGATTTGCCCACGGTGGTGATGGGCATTAACGACAATGTGTTGCAAAAAAGCGATACGGTGATTTCCAATGCCTCGTGTACGACCAATTGTTTGGCGCCGATGGTGAGCGTGTTGCACGCATCTTTTGGCATTGAACACGGCTTGATGACCACCATTCACGCTTATACGGGCGATCAACGCCTCATTGACGCGCCCCATTCGGACATGCGGCGGGCGCGGTCTGCGGCCCTGTCGATGATTCCGACCACAACGGGCGCGGCGAGTGCCGTGGGGTTGGTCATCCCAGAACTCAATGGCAAACTCGACGGCATGGCCGTGCGCGTGCCAACGCCAGATGGTTCATTTACCGATTTTGTCGCAGTGTTGCAAAAAGAGGTCACAGCAGACGAGGTCAACCGCGCTTATCAGCAGGCCGCACAGGGGCGTTTGAAAGGCATTTTGGAATATACCGACGACCCCATCGTATCTGCCGACATTGTGGGCAATGCCCATTCGTGCATTTTCGATTCGATGATCACAACCGTCATGGCCGGCAACATGGTGAAGGTGTGCGGGTGGTACGACAATGAGTGGGGATACTCAAACCGATGCGTGGATCTGATCGCCAAACTCGCAAAGATGTAAAAACAGCCCCGGCCTGTTTCCGTTGACCCTCACGCCCTCTTTGGGAGAACGGATAATGCCATTTGAATTTGAAGACCTCCAGAATCTCTATGATGAAGAGGTCAAACGCAATCCGAAAGCCTACAACAATCTGTCTGCTTTTTTGGAGAAAGCCAAAGAATTGTATGTGCAGGAAAAGCAGAAAGAGGGTTTCAAAGGTGATATGGATCAATCGTGGCGCTCGTGGAGTGGTCAAAATTTCGAGAAGCTCATGATTCACATTCTCTCGAAACTGATTGACGAGGCGGGACTCCCGCTCGAGTTGATTCAAGGCTCAATACTTGAAAAAGAACAAAATGACACAGTGCTTTGTCAAGTTAAGCGCAATATTGTCGTTGACTTCGGCATTCATAGATGCTACATGCCGGATGCTGATATTATAGTGTACGATCCTTCTGATGCCTCTGTAAAAGCCATTATTTCCTGTAAGATATCGCTACGAGAGCGCATTGCCCAAACCGGATATTGGAAGTTAAGATTGCGTTCCTGCCCTGTTACGCGACACATCAAAATGTTCTTTCTCACGCCTGATAGAGATAATACCTTTACGAATAATAAAATTAATAAGAGCAAAGCCATTGTGTTGCACGAATTGGATGTCGCATATATTTTGCACGAAAATTTTGTTGAACAGCACAATCTCCGAAGACTTGAACGGATTACAGACGACCTGCAATAGTTTGTAGCACATAACCGCTTTGAGCAATGGAGGCTCATTTATGTCCCCCAATGAGATTCTCGAATGGTTTAAGCAGACACCCGTTGATAAGGCTTGGTCGTTCAACGGATGCAAGCCATCAGACACCGGAAAATGGACGCATGGGTACCACCGGTATCCCGCCAAGTTTATCCCACAGTTGGTAGAGCACTTAATGGATTGCTACATCACCAACGGCACAGCGAGTATAAACGACCCTTTCATGGGATCTGGAACGACGATTGTTAGTGCGATATCCAGAGGTCTCTGCGCCAGCGGCACAGATATAAATAAAGTCGCCCATTTGGTAACCAAAGCGAAAGCAACACCTATCAAACCTGACTATCTAGAAAAAAGAGTAAAACAGTTTCTGTCGAGCATTTGCAATTTCCAGGATAATAAGCAAGGTTTCCTTTTTTCTAAAAGTCAAATGCACCCTCAAATTCCGGAAAAACACTTAGAACGAATTGACTACTGGTTTGCAGAGGAAGCACGGGATGAACTTGGCAAAATCCTAGCCTTAATTCTCGATGAAACTGACCAAGCCGTTCAGGCTTTCTTTTTTGTCGCGTTGAGTCACGTTCTCAAAACATGTTCAATTTGGAGCCAGAGCAGTACGAAACCGACAAGGGATATGAAGAAGCGGCCTACGCCTCCCGCTGATGCGATTAAAAGGCATCTGTCAAAAATGCTAAAAGGAAATGCCTATTTCTACGCAGTCGTTCCATCTCATGTAAAAGAGAATCTGGAGCATTACCTAAACGTCCAAACAAGTTCAGCCAAAGCCCAAGCAGTTCCCGATGACAGTGTCGATTTGATTATCAGTTCAAGTCCTTATGTGACGAGTTACGAATATGCAGACCTCCATCAACTTTCAACGATCTGGTTGGATTTAGCAGATGATCTAAAAGAATACAGAAAACAGTTTATCGGTACGTCCTACAAACAGTACGAAGATAGGTCGCTATTTAGTCAAATTGCCTCCGATATTGTTGAAGAGATGGTATTTAAAAACAAAAAAAAGGGAAAAGAAATTGAAGCCTTTTTTATAGATATGCAAGAGGTCTTTGATGAGAGTTTTAGAATCCTGAAGCCGGGGGGTAGGTGTTGCTATGTCATTGGGAATACGAAGCTAAAGGGAGTTGATATACGTAACGCTGAAGCATTTGCCGAGTCCCTGCAACACTCGGGTTTCAAACTGGATCGGCTCATAAAACGGGAAATCCCTCTCAAGATACTCCCCCAGAAACGCGATGAAAAAACAGGTAGATTTGCAAGCAACGATAAGGCGAACTCAGAAGCGTATCCAACGGAGTATATTGTTATCGGGTTAAAGGAGTAGATATGGATTTTGCGGATTTAAGAGATATGTACGGGCAGACGCTAGTGATGGAGGGTGCGAAAGAAAGCCTACAAATCGGTTTCCCAACTTTTACGGGATGCCAAAGAACGTCATAAGCAGGATTTTTTGAAAGACAAACCCTATGGTGATCATGAACAGAGTTGGCGTGCTTTTAAGGGAAAGATTTTTGAAAAATTGATCCAACATATTTAGGACTTACGCAATCACCATTGGAATATGAGGTGCTTTGAGTTGTTGTCTCAAGAAGTCAGCCAGCCCTCGGTATTTGACTTGATAAATGGTTTGTCCTGTTTGATAGGCCACCTGCTCGAGTCTTATCCAAACTAACATCGCACACCCAATATGATTTCGTACAATGCGTGCCAACCGACATTGACACTTTTCAAGCCCGGTCACTTGTTTGACTTCGCGGTGAAATTGCTCAATTTTCCATCTTTGGTGACACACCTGTTGTACCACTGAAGAATCGTTTTGAGCATGGTCGTTGGTCACGACATACGCCGTGCGTCTGGCAGCAGACGCCACCCGGAATAATTTCACTTTGTGGTCTTTGGGAAACCCTCTGATTTTAATGGACTTGCCTTGTTTGCGTTGCGCTTTCGTCCAAGTTAAGCTATCTACGCGCTGGTAGGGGATTGTGCCTGCCTACTCGTCCACGCGCCGGTTCGTCTTGAGGGGACAATAATAGGTTTTTTGCATCTGCTCTATGTGTAGCATGACCGTTTTGGTCGCATACCAACTGTCCATCAAGACCCCGGTAAAAGGAAGGTCCTTCTGATAGACCAACCCAGAGAGCATGTCCTTGAGATGATCCAATTTGGTTTTGCCATCGCCTTGCGGGTCATAAATCCGATAGTCAATCAGCCAGAACCGATCCTGTTGCGGATTGACATAGACACATGTGACCACCCCAATGCCATTGATGACGCCTTGGGCGTTGCCGCTATATTGACGGCGCACTAACGCGATCTTGCGTGCGTGTCGCTTGTCTAAAACCGTGTCATCAAAGATCACATAGCCTTCAGGCGTCAACGCGATGTGGTCTTTGACGTGTTCCCACACCAAGCGGGGGGGGATACGATCACCGGCGAGATAGCGGTTGATCATATCATGACTGAACCCTTCGCTATGGTCGGCGAAATGGGTCAGCGTATCGTTGAGGGGACTGCTAAGCAGATACTGACAGTAATCCAAACGCGTCGGTTGGCGCATTGACACCTCCTCAAAGTGATAAATTTTACGGAATTGCACCCTTTTTTAACTCAGCATGCGTAAGTCCTAATATTATCACAGATTCCATTGAAGCCCTCGGCATGAGGGTGATTAATGGCAATCAATTGGAGAGACGGAAAAACCTGCCGCAAGACCTGAAGCAAATTAAGCGAAATTTGGCAATTGATTTCAACGAATTTGGGTTACATCTACCCGATGTTGATATTGTCGTTTACAATCCCAAAAATCAGAGGATAATCGCTCTCCTCTCAATCAAAGTTACGTTGCGAGAACGAATTGCCCAAACAGGCTATTGGAAGCTCAAACTTCTGGCAGATGAGTTTACAGAACACATCAAGGTCTATTTTATTACCCTTGACGAAGATGGAACTTTGACGAGTAAATTTCCAGCAAAGAAGGGAAGAGCTATTGTAGAGATTGATCTCGATGGTAGTTATGTGCTAACAGAGGCAAGTATTGAGGAAAGCGACAAGGTCAAGCTATTTGAGCATTTCATTGAGGATTTCAATCAACTCATAGGCGAAAGCCAGTAGCCCTATGAAAATCACCAACACCCTTGGATAAGCACAAAGGAGGCGGCAAGCCATGTGGATTGAAAATGGACAAACCCTGTGTGCCCAGCACAATTTCATAAAAAAATCTTTCAACCAGACAGAGGCGGGAAAGAAAATGTTTATCCTTTTATACGAGGCTGCGAAAGCCGATGGAGAAAGAGAAATAATGGATTTTTGCACGGATATTTTCAGCACCTACGAGAAGCACGATATCAACGGTCATATCGAATGGAAGCGGTGAGCGTGAGCGATTGAGCGATGGCGTGGCGGTGGTGTCGATGACAGATTTGGATTTGACGGACACTTGGTGCGCTTGGAGGGTTCGGTTTGGTCAAACGAGTATTGAGGAGAGAATGGATGAAAAATGAACGACTATAAATTGATCCATGCAGACAGCTTACATGCAATGAAAGACATGCCCGATAATTCTGTCGATTTTATTTTTACCGATCCGCCCTATAACTTGAGCCAGTATTCGACGGGGAATATCAAATTTGATTGGCGAACGGATATAAACAATGACCTCGCCGAGTGGGATAAAAATTTTGACCCGGTAGGTCTGAAAAACGACTTCGTGCGAATCCTAAAACCAACGGGAAATCTCTTTGCATTTTGCTCGTATAATTTGATCGGAAGATGGCATGAAATATTCGATCCTATTTTTGATACCTTTCAGTTTTTTGTTTGGCACAAAACCAATCCCGTTCCAAAGTTTAGAAAGGCCGGTTTTTTGAATAGTTGTGAGCTCATAGTTTGTATGTGGAACAAGGGACATATATGGAATTTTGGCAAACAAAGCGAAATGCACAATTTTTTTGAGTCTTCAATATGTATGGGCCCAGAAAGACTCAAGAATCCCAAGCATCCAACGCAAAAGCCCATCAAACTATTAAAGCACCTGATCAATATCGCCACCAATGAAAACGATGTTGTGTTTGACCCATTCATGGGCGTTGGTTCTACGGGTGTCGCCGCTCTTGGAGTAGGTAGAAAATTCATAGGAATAGAAGTAGAGAAAGAATACTACGCCGCCGCAGAGAACAGAATAAAATCAATGCAACCCTCCCTTTGTTTTGCGATAGATAATTGAGAACTGATGCGCGAGTGGCACTGTTTTGTCAAAACACTTTTTGCTTTCGCAAACCGTGCATTGTATTGGAAAGCCGATAGAGACGAAAAATAACGGCCATATCGAATGGAAGCAGTAAGCGATGGCGATTGAGGAGAATAACGTGGCAAAAGTGTCGATTACAGATTTGGATTTGACGGACAAGCGCGTTTTGGTGCGCGTCGATTTTAACGTGCCGCTCGAAGATGGGCGGGTTGCGGATGACACGCGCTTGCGTGCTGCGTTGCCCACGATCCGGCACATTTTAGACGCGGGCGGAAAACCCGTGTTGATGTCTCATCTGGGTCGGCCCGAGGGCGAGGTCGTGCCCGAACTCTCGCTCAAACCCATAGCCGAAGCCCTGCAACTCCTGCTCGGGCGCGCAGTGGTATTGGCGCCCGATAGCGTGGGTGAGGCAACTGCCGTAGCGGTCAAACGCACGCCCGAAGGGGCGGTCGCGCTGCTCGAAAATTTGCGCTTTCGCGCCGATGAAGAGGCCAACGCGCCCGGCTTTGCCAAGCAGTTGTCTGAATTGGGCGATGTGTATGTCAACGATGCGTTTGGCACGGCCCATCGCGCCCATGCCTCCACCGAGGGCGTCACCCATTATTTTCTCGAGTGTGCTGCGGGTTTGTTGATGCAAAAGGAGTTGGATTATCTCGGCGCGGCATTGGCCGATCCCGCACGGCCTTATGTCGCGATTATGGGCGGGGCAAAAATTTCCGGCAAAATTGACATCATCGAAAATTTGTTTTCAAAAGTCGATACCCTGCTCATCGGCGGGGGCATGGCATTTACGTTTTTTAAGGCGATGGGCTTGGAAATCGGCAAGTCGTTGTTGGAAGAAGACCGCGTTGAGGTCGCCGCCGAGTTGCTCAACCGCTCAGAGGCCGAAGGCGTGAACCTCATTCTGCCCGTCGATACGGTTGTGGCATCAGAGATGGCCGAAGGCGTCCCTGTCCAAATCGTGCCGCGAGATCGCATTCCAGCAGACATGGAAGGGTTTGACATCGGGCCTGAAACGCGGCAGCGATTTTCCGATGTGGTCCTCAATGCCAAAACAGGGGTGTGGAACGGGCCTTTGGGCGCGTGCGAGATTTACTCGTTTTCCAAAGGATCGCGTGCGGTTGCCAATGCACTGGTCGCGGCAACCGAGCAGGGCGCGACGACGATTGTCGGCGGGGGGGAAACCGCGGCTGCGATGGCAGATTTTGGCGTGGCAAAAAAATTGAGCCATGTCTCGACAGGAGGCGGGGCTTCGCTGGCGTTTTTAGAAGGCCAGACCTTGCCCGGCGTGGCGGCACTGTCGGATAGAGAAGACGATGAAGCATAATGCCGAGACGGATGTGTCCCAAATTTTGAAAGGATGTTGCGATGCGAACGCCATTTGTGGCGGGCAATTGGAAACTCAACAAAACGCCCGATGAGGCCGAAACCCTGGCGCGATGCGTGGTAGATGCCGTATCCGGGATAACCGGTGTGGATGTGGCGATCTGCCCGCCCTTTCCCGCATTGGAACGAGTTGCAAGCGCGGTGCGCGGCACGGCGATAGGGCTGGGGGCTCAGAACATGTACTGGGCGTCTGAGGGGGCGTTTACGGGCGAGGTGTCTGCTCCCATGCTGTTGACTTGCGGCTGTGAATACGTTATATTAGGGCACTCTGAACGCCGGCAATTTTTCGGCGAAACAGACGAGACCGTAAACCGCCGCTTAAAAACTGCCCTGCGTGCTGGACTCAAACCGATTGTGTGTCTTGGCGAGTCTTTGGATGAGCGTCAGGCCGACAGAACCGAGCAAGTGGTCGAAGCGCAAATGCGGGGCGCGCTCAACGGTCTTTCCGCTGACGATGTGCAGGGTATCACCTTGGCTTACGAGCCTGTGTGGGCCATTGGCACGGGCCTGACCGCTACGTCAGAACAAGCCGAGGCGGTCCATGGGTTTCTCCGCCAAGTGCTGGCGCGGCTTTATCGCGACGAGGTCGCACAGGCGGTTCGCATTCAATACGGCGGGTCTGTGAAGCCCGACAATGCGGCGGCGTTGTTTGACCAAGACAATATCGACGGCGGCTTGATCGGCGGGGCTTCATTGGAGGCCGACGCGTTTGCCGCCATTGTGAAAGCGGCTGTATAGAGGGTAATATGGAAATTTTTCTTTTGGTCGTTCATGTGCTGGTTTGTGTGGTTCTCATTTTGGCTATTTTGATGCAGCCCGGCAGAAGCGGCGGGTTGTCCGGCGGTGCGTTTGGCGGTATGGGCGGCGGCACGTCGATGTTTGGCGGCGGTGGTGCCGTGCCCTTGCTGGCAAAAGTGACCACGTATGTGGGCATTATTTTCGCGCTGACCTGTATTGGGCTTTGGTACGCGGGTCGCGCGACGGATTCCGCCCCATCCACGGCTGCCGAACGGTTGATGGAACAGGGGCAGGTGCCCGCGCAGCAATTCCCTCAGCCCTTGGTCTTTCCGCAAAATGAGACCACACCCGCCGATACGGGTAGCACCGCGCCATAAATTTTGTGCCGAAGTGGTGGAACTGGTAGACACGCTGTCTTGAGGGGGCAGTACTCGAAAGGGTGTAGGGGTTCGAATCCCCTCTTCGGCACCAAAAAAAACAAGGGCTTGCGATCTTCACCGCAAGCCCTTGTTCCGTACGTGAAATAGCACTTTGCAACCCGCTGTGTATTTTGTTGTTCACAGTTGTAAGTCTATTTATCGCATGATGGAATTTCTTTTGATCTTCTCTTAACAAAAGGCGATAAAATGTCATTTGAACTGCTAAATCAGGTGTGCCCCACTTGGAGAAATTTCTTGTATGGCGTCGGCACATTGGCGAGCTTGTTTCCAACCTACCCTGAATCTGATCCCGAATCTGCTGTTGATAGGTCATATCCATTTCAGTCAGATGCCGAAGCACTCGCGCATGACTGGGCAGTATTGGGAGGCGACTTTCAGCGGGCATTGGAGATCGAAAAAAACAATGCAAAACACAAGGCATGAGACCGGGTGAATGAAAAATAAAACCCTCAAAAAGTACGGAAAGGCCGCCATGTCAAAAAAAAAAATAAACAACCACAACGGCGGTCTTCTTCTTCGCAGAACTCGTTTGTGATGCAATCCGAATACCATGTGGGACCAATACCATCCCCCAAAATACTCAAAGAATATGAAGAGCTTCATCCAGGGTTTGCAAACAGGATAAGGGAATAGGCGAAAAAATAGGGAAGTGCATTCTGCACAGGTAGGTGCTGTGGTTATTTCACTTGCCGTAATTTATCTCGCCTACACTCAGATGATAATGGGGCATGAGGTGTTGGGATCTATTCTGGGCGCGTCTGGTATTGCATCTGTTGTAACCGCGTGGGGTGCGAGCAAGAAAACGGAACGAGAATGACGAAGTCGGTTATTGATGTACACAAAAAACAAGGGCTTGCGATCTTCACCGCAAGCCCTTGTTTCATGCGTGAAATAGCACTTTACAAGCTGTTGGGTATTTTGTTTTTTTCGACATTGGAGGAGATTATGAGATGTGGAGGAATATACGCTGGCTGGCGCACAAACGAGAATCGCGTCTGGATAGTTCTCATCGCCGCCTATCTCGTGCTAACTTCCATCTCCCTTTTTTATCTCTTGTATCTTTGGGCGAGCACGGGGGCATCGCCCCTACACACTGCTCGCCTTTTGTGGCTAAACTTCCATCTCGCCTTTGGACAGATCGCTGCTACCCAATCCCCAATTCCCACAGCACGCAGGCAATGGAGAATATGACATAGACCAGCGATGCGAGTACCATCATCGCGGTGCAACCCTTGCTCGGTCGGGCGATTTTGGGCAAATAGCGACAATTGATATACAGCATCAGGGGCACGTAAATTGCCATGGCAAACCCGCCCATATAGGCCGCATTGAACAAAAAGCCCAACTCACTCACGCCGTATTGTTCCATCACAAATGTGATCGCGCATCCGGCCACGATCCATATTCCCGCCACGAGCAAATACCACCAACTCAGATCGCGTTTTTGCGCGCCCTTAAAATTGGTATAAACAAGATCGGCAATAGACCGCGAGACCCCATCGACAAGGGCGAGTTGCGTGCCAAACAGGGTTGCCAGCCCCACCAAGAGAAAAATCACGCGCCCCATATCGCCCCAAACCTCGCCCAAAATCGCGGCCTCGTCCCAAATCAGCGTGCCGCGCGCCGGCACAATGCCTTGGGGATGGAGCACCGCGAGTGCCCCGAAAATGAACAGCATCATCGTCACGGAATTGAGTCCCCAAAAAAACACCATCTGATCTTTTTTCACGTAATCCCACCACGCCTTGAACCGCGTTGCGTTTTCTTTTGTTTCTTCAAACGTAAATCCCGTTGAGGGAATGGCTTCTGCGCGCCCGCGCAATGGATTTTGCATGATCGGCACATGCGCGCCCATGCCAATGTGTTTGTCCCGCAAATAAAAGGTGTAAAACAAATTGGCCGTTCCCCCCGCGCCGGCAAATACAATGGCGATGAACAACTCCTTGACCGACATATTCGGGTCTTTGTACCCCACATTTGCGATCCCCTTGCCGAGATCGATCCACGTCTCAGCCGTGCCCACGGCAAAGGCGACCACGATCAACCCCACGGTAACAATAGCCACCATCAATTCAATGGCCTTTTCCATTGAATTGTAAATCAACTTGGGGCCAAACAAAATCAGCGCGACGCCGCCAAAGGTGATCACGGTCCAAAACGTGTCCGATCCCCAGCCTTGGGGGCCGACCAGCAGGGCTTTGAGGGCCAACCCCGAAGCGCGCGCCCATCCGGGTGCGATCCACGAGAACAGGGTGATCGCGATGAACAGCGGTGCAAACCCGCGCCACACGCGCGCAAATCCCGTATAAACCGTTTCGCCCGTGGCAATGGTCCATCGCCCCACCTCAAAGTTGATCCACATCTGCAAAAACACGCCGAGCACTGCGGCCCAGATCATGCTCGCGCCATACTCGGCAACGACCAAGGGCCACACGATAATCTCGCCCGCGCCGATAGACAGGCCCACCAAAATCGCGCCCGGCCCGGCCATTTGCCAAAATCCAAATTTGCGCTCGGGCAAAACCGCGGTCTTAAAATCGTCCAATTTTTTGCTCATCTATTTCCTCCCTACAAGCGAGACTTGTGCATTCTTTATCCTATCTCCAAAAAGACATGACATCACGCGCGAAGGGCCACGCGCATCATTGTCTCGATGCCGAGCGTATCGGCGGCGCGGCGCGACAGGGACAAATACGTGGTCAGTTTGCCGCCAAACACATTGAGCAATTGCGCGTTCCCCCGCGTGTGCAAATCCAATTCCCATTCCCGCGAGAGATCGGTGGCATCGCCTTTTCGGGCCACCAAAGGGCGAACGCCCACACAGGCATCGGTTATATCTGCGCGTTGCAAGCGGCGGCCTGCGGTGAGATAGGCATTCACTTCTCGAATCAAATAATCGACCTCCGATTCTCGAACCCGCACGCCATCGACCCGTCCGCGCTCTTCGCGCTCGGTCGTGCCGATCATGGTCTGATCGCGTTCCGGTTCGGGAATCAGAAAAAAAACGCGCTTGCTCGCCGTCTGCAAAAACAGTGGATCGGGCGAAAGCAGGCCATCGACAAAAATGTGAACGCCGCTCACCTTGCGAATCTGAAACCGCGAGGGCAAGCCATAGCGCGCTGCCACCTCGTCGATCCACGGACCCGTGGCATTGACCAGAATGCGACTGGTGAATATTTCATCGCCGACCGATACGGCAAAGCCGCGCTCGTCCCACGCGACATGGCGCACATCGACCCGTTCGCAAAACGCGCATCCCATCGCTCGTGAATCTTCTGCCACGCGCTGGGTGAGTGCCCGATCATGGGTCTTGCCATCGTAATACCGCAAGACCGCCCGAAGCCCCTCTCGCTTTATTGCGGGAAATGCGCGTGCAAATCGCTTTCGAGACACCTTGCCCGACCGATAGACATTGCGCCGCCCGGCCAGCGCGTCGTAGAGCTTGATCCCGGTCCACAACCGCCACACCGGGCGCGGGCTCGTCCGATAAATGGGCACGTAAAAAGGCCGCATTGAAACGAGTTCTGGATAGCGGCCCAAAAGGGCGAAGCGATCTGCCAATGCCTCGCGCACCATGCCAAATTGCATCGTTTCCAAATACCGCAACCCCCCGTGGATCAGGCGAGACGACTTGGACGACGTTCCCCCGCCGATCTCCCCTTTATCCAACACCAGCACCCGCTGCCCGCGCTCGGCGAGTTCGCCTGCAATGCCACACCCATTGATCCCCGCGCCCAATACGATAGCGTCATAAGTCATAGCCCATCACCCGCGCTATTTCAAAAAATCCGGCAGCATCTCATTCGCCAAAATCTGATCCAATGTCTGTCGCTTGCGAATCAGGTGCAGCGCACCGTCGCGGCCCAACAACACCTCGGCTGCTTCTGGAAACGAGTTGTAATTCTTCGATGACATGCCCGCGCAATACGCGCCGGCCCCGCCGATGACCACCGCGTCTCCCGCCTTTGCTTCTGTGAGGTGACGCGGCAGCAACCCCTCTGGATCATCGGGCGCGGGCGTGAGCACATCGCCGCTTTCGCAACAGTGACCCACCACGATATACGCGCCAACCCCGCGCGCCTCTGCTTGGGCAGGTATGATGTGGATGGGGTGCTGCGCGCCGTACATGCTCGGTCGAATGACTTCGGTCATGCCGGTATCCGTCTTGATAAAGCGGTACCCGTCCGTTCCCGTATCCACCACATCTATCGCCGTTGCCACAATGGCCCCGGCATTTGCGACCAGATACGTGCCGGGTTCCACTTCCAAACGCAACGCCCGGCCCGTCTTGCCCGCGGTCTGGTGAAACGCCTCGGCCACATGGCGGCCAATGACCTGCAAATCAGTCGATGCCTCGCCCGGCACGCGCCCGACCTTGTACCCGCCGCCCAGGCTCAAGGTGGTCGCGTGTGCAAATCCCACGCAAATGTCCAACGCCATCAGTGCCACCCGCTCCCACACCTCGGGGTCGCTTCCCGACCCGATATGCGTATGCACGGTCGTCACCGTCAAATCGCGCTGTTTGCAAATTTGATGCACTTCGGGAATATACGCATGCCATATTCCAAAACTCGCCGCAGGCCCGCCCACATTGGTGCGGTTGCTGTGCCCCGACCCCATGCCCGGGTTGATGCGTACAGAAAGGGCGTGACCGGGAAATAATTCCCCAAATTTTCGCAACTGATTTAGCGAACACGCATTAAAAATCACGCCTTGATCGATTGAGCACGCCAAATTTTTGGGCATCTCTTGCGCCGTGAGCATAATGTGCTGCCCCGGCACGCCGGCACGCATCGCGCGCTCGACCTCGTATCCACTGCTCGCATCGAGGTGCAACCCCTTTTGCGTCAAAATGCGAATCGCGGCTTTGTTGGGCAATGCCTTCATCGCGTACCGCGCGGTCAGGCCAAAGGCATTGGGAAAATTCAGCACGGCCTCGGCCTGTGCCTCGAGCGTGCGCTGGTCGTACACATACACCGGCGACCCAAACCGCGCCCGAATTGCCCGCACTTGCTCATCACTTAGAAATGCGACCACATAAGCCTCACTTTCTGGGTAAAAAAAACCAAAAAAGCTCCCAGAAGGGCGTCCTTTTTTGGTTGGGGATTGCGCGCCGAAACGCCGAATTGTTTTGGGTGCGGACGGGGGGATTTGAACCCCCACGGGTATTACCCACCAGATCCTAAATCTGGCGTGTCTGCCAATTCCACCACGTCCGCACCGAAAAAAAAGATACCGATTTCCTCAAGATGTATCAACAACAAAAATCAGTTGTCAGTTGTCAGTTGTCAGTCCACCCTGCCCAACCCCTACGACTTTCGATGAACGGCTGCCGCAGTTGTACCCCGTTGCGCTCGTTTTGGGATGCGTCTGTCCGCTTTGTCATGTCCTGCAGTCGCTTTCTTTGTTCCGCCGTTGACTTTTCCAAATTCCGAATCTACGTTTGTCGTGTCACCACTTATATTCTCTAAAATGATGGATATTTGCAACAAAAAATGGTTGCTCGCCGCGCTGTGCGTGTTGTGCGCCGCGCCGGGATGGTGCCAACTGCCCGAACGAGCACCTGGCGATTCCATCGCGTTTGACGCCGCCGAGGTCGTCTATCGCGTGCGGGCCAAGCGCGTGGAACTCGTGGGCAATGCCACCTTGCGCCACCGCGACATTTTGCTCAAAGCCGGGCATATTATCTACGATCAAAACACCCGCACGGTCACGGCGCGGGCCTTGCCCGATTCCACAGGGGCTAAAACCCGGGGCCTGCCCGAATTTACGCGCGGCAAAGAACGCATATTGGGCACTTACATGCGCTACAACCTCGATACAGAACGCGGGCGCGTGCGTACCGGGCGCGCCTCCCACCAGCGCAAATACTATCGCGGATCCCACATCGTGATCGAAGGCCAAAAAGCACTCAACGCCTTTGATCTTTCCCTGAGCACCTGCGACCTCGACCATGTACACTACGATTTTTTGTGCAAAAATGTACGCATTTTGCAAAACGACAAAGCCATTGGTCGCTCCGTCACCTTTCGCATTGGGCCGATCCCGGTTTTTTGGGTTCCCTTTTTTGTTTTTCCGGTCAAGCAAGGGCGGCAATCGGGCTTGCTCACGCCGGGGGTGGGCAGCAACGACCGCGATGGCATTTTTGTCCGCAATGTCGGATACTATTTCGCGCCGAGCGAATACTGGGATGCCACCTTGAAGGGCACGTTTCGAGAGCGCGGCGGGTTCCTGCTCGAATCGCGGTTTGTATACGCGGCGCGGAACCGGTACAGCGGCGCCGTCGATCTCGGGTACGACCGCAACACCTCGGGAGGCAGCGCGGCCCACAATTGGCGCGTCAACCTGCAACACCAGCACCGCCTCAACGCCACCACCAATATCCGGGGGCGCGGGCAGTTTTCCACCAGCACCAATTTTGACAGACGCAACAGCGACAATTTGTATCGCTATCTCAACCGGCAACTGCGCTCCAGCTTTTCTTTTGACAAACGCTGGACAGAATCCGGGCGCAGCATTGACGGCAGCCTGACGTATTACCGCGACTTGAGCAAAAAAACCAACAGCTTTCAGGGCTTTCCCCGCATCGGCTTTCGGCAACCCAGACGCCGCATCTTTGGCGGCGATGAATCCACTCCTACATCCGACCGGTGGTATCGCGCCTTTTACTACGGATTTTCCAGCACCTTGTCCAACAATTTTACGCGCAACCCGGACCCAACGCCCAATACCGAGCGCGTTTCCCTGCAAAACCTCCTCACTGTCAACAGCCAGCACCGGCCCATGGGCTGGCTCGACCTCACGCCGAGTTTGAATCTCAGCGAGGAATTGATATACAGCGACGCGGACTCGACCACGCGCCGCACGTCCTACAGCGCGGCGATGACTTCGGGCACGACATTGTACGGCATCTTCCAACCGCATATCGGGCGATTGCGCGGCATTCGGCATCGCCTTCAACCCCAGATCAATTTCAATTACAGCCAGGCCGGAAGCATCTATGGCGGCGCGTTTGGCGTTGGGGGCAACCGCAACTGGAATGACGCCCGGCGCAGCATCAATTTTAATATCGGCAACACCCTCGAACTCAAAACCCAACGCGGCGACGACTTTCATCGCTTTACCCTGGCCACGCTCAATCTGTCAACCGGGTACGATTTTGACGCGCCGGGGCAAAAATGGCGTTCTCTTCGCACCCGCGCGTCTCTCAAACCCGACCGCCGCGTGGATGTTCGCATCGCCATGACCCACGGGCTTTATGACGACGCGGGCAATCGGTCGCTCTTGCACCCGCGCTTGCAAAACCTCAGTGTCACCTCCAATTTTCGCTTTGCCGGCGGTCGATCCGATCCGCGCACCCAAACGTCCGATTTTTCCAACAGTGCCGATTTTGGCTTTGAACGCGATCTGTACAGCGATTTTGCCAGCGCAGGGCCGTGGCGATTCAACCTCTCGCACCACATTGCCATGCGGCGATTCGGCAATACACTGACCAAAACCTCGTGGGTCAAAGCAGATCTGGGCGTCAATCCCTTTCAAATTTTGCGGATCGACTATGCGATCAATGTCGATATATTGCCCAATGCCAAACTCTCGGCGCAAAGCCTTTCGCTTTACCGCGACCTCCACTGTTGGGAAGCCCGGTTTTCATGGTATCCCACGGGTTTTAATCGAGGCTTCTTTTTTAAGATCAATATCAAAGATATTCCGCAAATAAAGATCGAGCACCGCCGGGGGGGATTTGGGATATGATTCCGTTTTCAGCCCCAGTTCTCAACCCCTCCCAAGTGGTCAGTGGGGCGCTGAAAGCCGATTGCTATTTTCAGCCCCTCGCCTCTTTTAACTTGCCCCCATGCCACAAATAGCTTATGTATAATCTTGTTAGGAGGCCGGTGTGAGAGCATTGATTCAGCGGGTTTGCAGGGCGACGGTGCGCGTTGAGGGACGAACCGTTGGGCATATTGATCGCGGGCTTTTGATCTTGCTGGGCATTGGCATTGACGATGGCCTGCAAGACCTGCAATACGTCGCAGAGAAATGCGTCAATCTGAGAATTTTTGAAGACGACCGAGGCAAAATGAATCGATCCTTGTGCGACGCGGGCGGGCAGGCTTTGGTGGTCTCGCAATTTACGCTTTGCGCCGAGACCCGCAAAGGCCGGCGTCCCAGTTTTAATCGGGCCGCACCGCCGGAAGTTGCCAAAGCCATGTACGAGCAATTTGTCCAGCGCGTCCGCGATTTTGGCATTCACGCGGAAACGGGTGTTTTTGGCGCGTATATGCAAGTCGAAATTCACAACGATGGCCCCGTGACCCTGATGATCGAGTCCGAGAGATGAAAAAACTGATCCTCGCTTCTGCCTCGCCCAGACGTGCGAGCCTGTTGCGCTTGTTGGACATTCCCTTTGAAATCGCGCCCAGCAATGTGGATGAAACCCTCGACACCCGGTTGCCGCCGCCCGAACATGTGCGAGAAATCGCACAGCGCAAAACCCGCGCCATTGCCCCTCATTTTGACCACGCGCTCGTTTTGGGCGCGGATACGGTCGTGGCGTTGGAAAACACCATCCTCGGAAAACCGTGCGATGCCGACCACGCCCGCGCCATGCTCGCGCAACTCTCGGGAAAAACCCATCGGGTCTATACGGGCCTGGCCCTCGCGGATACGGAAACAGGGCAGATCCTCACAGAAGTCGCAACCACCTCTGTCACACTACGCACGCTCTCACAGCAAGACATCTCGCGCTATGTCGCCACGGGCGAATCCCTGGACAAGGCCGGCGCTTATGGGGCACAGGGCCGCGCATCCGCATTTATTCAATCCGTATCCGGCTGCTTTTACAATGTGGTGGGCCTGCCGCTCGCGCGATTCTGGACGCTTTATCACCGCTTGGCCGGGCAATCGCCTTGGGCCACCATCCCCGAAACCCGTTGCTGAAAGTTTCTCATGACCGATGCAAAACGAGACATCGCCGAGTTGCTCAAAACGCAGCGCGAAAATTTGGGTCTGAGTATCGACGAAATTTTTGAGCGCACGCGGATTGATCCCGGGGTTCTTCAAGCGTTTGAAGAGGGCAATTTCGACGTGTTGCCCCGCGCTTATGCACGCCTGTTTCTCAAGACCTATGCGCGAGAACTCGACCTCGACGACCAGGACATCCTCACTCGTTTTGAAAAAATCATCGTGACGCCACCTGCCCGTCCCAAGGTACAAGCCCCTCCAAAACACCACTTGAATATCCGCCTATCATCCCTCCTGCTGATCGCATGCGCGCTAATCCTAGTGGCGATCATTGTCCTCAACATCAAAAATAAAATAGAACCCATAGCACCGCTCGATACAACGACCTCTCAGCCCCCTGTTGCACAACCGCCCTCGGAGATACAACCGGCACCGCAAGACAGCGCGCAATCCGCCATACCCCTACAAACAGGCGATTCAACTCCTACGCAAAGCGATACAGTACAAATAATTCCGCCATCTGAACCAGAAGCTGACGCGGCGTCTCCATCGGAAAATCAAGAGATGCCATCGCCCGCGCAAAGCGATACATTGCAAAGAACGCTTCCACCCGAATCCGAAGACAATGCGGCGGCGTCTCCATCGGAAAATCAAGAGACGCCATCGCCCGTGCGCGACGCTCGGCAACCCATTGTTTCGGAAACGCCCACATCAGACCGACCGCCTGCGCCCGAGGTGCTGACCACCTACAATTTGCCCCTCCCCGTCGTCATAGCCGACGACGACCTCCTGATCCTTTCCTGTGTTGCAACCGAAAACACATCTCTATCCATTGCCGCTGACGGACGCGATCTTTTTGCAGGTATCTTGCCGATTGGCAACACGCAACGCTGGCAGGCCGGCGATCACTTTCAGATCTACGTACAGCGCGCCGGCGCGATTTCGCTCTCCTTGCAGGACGCGCCCCTCGAATCTGCCAGCCCCCCCGACCGCAGCCTTCGCCTGCATATCTCGCGCACCTATATTCGCGTTGAAGAACTCGAGGAATAGATGGATAGACGAACCGTAGGGGCGGTGCCCCTGTGCCCGCCCGAATAGCCGTGAGATACGAGTTTCGCCACATTTGTCACCATATTTCTGACATACACTATGGCGCGTTCTTTTGCACAAATCGTTCCGTTGGGCACGTCCCTCGACACATTTACGTATCGCATTCCCGACGATCTACAACCTGACCTGCAAGCGGGTTGCCGCGTGCTCATCCCTTTTGGCGAACGCTGGGTCACGGGCATTGTCGTGGGATTTTGCGAAACGTGCGACCTCGCGCCCAGTCGGATCAAAGCCATTGCCCAAATTCTCGATCCCTATCCCCTCATCACACCTGCGATGCTCGATCTGTGTCAATGGATGGCGTGGTATTATCTGTGCAGTCTCTCTGAAGTGCTTTCCGCCGCGCTCCCTGCGGGCATTCATTTGGACAGCGGGCAGCATTTCGCCATTGCCGACGACTTTGACTGTGCGATCATCGAACTGCTTTCCGCACGCCAGCGCGAGGTTGTCGCCGCCTTGCGCGATCTCGGGTCCGCGTCGATGCGCCAACTTCAAAACCGCCTTGGCAAAAGTGGGGTACACCCTGCGGTGTACGGCCTGTTGCGGCGCGGCATCGCGCATGCGTTTCAAAAAATGTCCGCGCCAAAGGTAAAACCCAAAACCCAACGCATGGCCGCACTCGTGCCCAGCGATCCGCGCTGGTTTGATCTGGAATTGCCCGTTCTCGAAAAACGCGCCCCCCGCCAAGCGCAATGTATTCGCCGCCTGCACTCGGCAGAGCACCCCCTCTCGGTCGCGCAACTGTCCGCCGAGGGGATTTCCTCGCAAGTACTCAAAGGGTTGGTCAACCGCAACCTCGTCCGCTTTATCGACCGCGAAGTCGTGCGCGACCCATACTCCCATGTCGATCTGCCCCCTCCCGAACACGTTACGCCCACGCCCCATCAAACGCGCGCCATCCACGCGATCAATCGGCGCATCGATCAACGCGCTTTTCGCGTTCACCTCTTGCGCGGCGTGACCGGCAGCGGCAAAACACTGGTCTATATTCGCGCTGTTGCCCATGCCCTCGCGTCGGGCAAAGGCGCGCTTGTTCTCGTGCC
Source organism: uncultured Latescibacterota bacterium (assembly GCA_958295785.1). Taxonomy (GTDB): domain Bacteria; phylum Latescibacterota; class UBA2968; order UBA2968; family UBA2968; genus VXRD01. The sequence goes on along the minus strand of OY282377.1, from coordinate 5,029,601 downwards.
GGAAATCACGCTGACCCCGCAAACCGTGCGCCGCTTTCGCATCCACTTTGGCGACCAGGTCGCGGTCTTGCACAGCGCGTTGTCGCGCGGAGAACGCTACGATGCGTGGCGCGAAGTTCGCACGGGAAAACGCGCAGTCGTCATTGGCGCGCGGTCCGCTGTTTTTGCACCTGTCAAAAATCTGGGCTTGATCGTCATTGACGAAGAACACGACGCTTCCTACAAACAGGATGATCCGGCCCCTCGATACAATGCCCGGGATGTCGCCATCATGCGCGCCCGCCTGCAAAACCTGCCCATTGTGCTCGGATCGGCGACCCCATCCCTCGAATCGCATCACAACGCGCAGACTCGAAAATACAACGTCCTCACCTTGCCAGAGCGCGTTGACAGCCGTCCCTTGCCCGAGATCACCCTCGTGGATATGCGGCGTGAAGGCGGCGGCTTGTTTTCTCGCCCACTGCGGGAAAAAATGCGCGCGCGCGTCAAAAAGGGGCAACGCATCATCTTGCTCCAAAACAGACGCGGGTACGCGCCCGCGGTTCAGTGCGCGGACTGCGGGCAGAGCATCCCGTGCCATCACTGCCAAGTCACGCTGACCTATCACGCGGCCCGACGCGCGATGCTGTGCCACTATTGCGGTTATACCGAGCCATCGCCCGCGTCTTGCCCGTCGTGCAACAGCGGCAATTTTCTCATGCTCGGCGCGGGCACGCAGCGCGTTGAAGAAACCCTCGAGGCGCAATTTCCCGGGGTGCGTGTTTTGCGAATGGATGTGGATACCACGCGGCGCAAGGGCGCGCACGACCGCATTCTCGCGTGCTTTGCCCAAGGCGGCGCCGATATTTTGCTCGGCACGCAGATGATCGCCAAAGGGCTCGATTTTCCCGGCGTGACCCTCGTCGGCGTCATCTCTGCGGACACGGGCATTCACCTGCCCGATTTTCGCGCCAGCGAGCGCACGTTTCAATTGCTCACGCAGGTCAGCGGACGCGCAGGCCGAGGCGACATTCCGGGCGAGGTGGTCATTCAAACCTATATGCCCGACGGCGAGGCCGTGCAATGCGCGCAACGCCACGACTTTGAGACCTTTGCCCAGCGCGAACTCAAAGCGCGCCAAAGCCTGGGGTATCCGCCCTTTGGCCGCATGGCCCTCTTGCTCTTTAAGGGCAAAGACGATCACGCGGTCGCGCGTGCGGCCGGCCTGTGTGCCCAAACCCTGCGCGTCCATACCCCCCCCGATGTCGAAATCATGGGCCCGGTGCAAGCCCCCATCGCACGCATCCAAGGCACCTATCGCTGGCAAGTGTTGCTCAAATCCGATTCGCACAATCGCCTCAATGCCGCATTGCGCCATGCCGCCACGCAATTCGGCCCCAATAAAGGCGGATCCAGCGGGGTTCGCATGGCGATCAATGTGGACCCGATTTCTATGCTGTGACGGGCGAATCAACGAATAGACGAATAGCGAGACGTAGAGGCGATGCCCCCGTGCTCGCCCGAAAAGGCACAAAAGGCGAATGTGCGGTTGGGCGGCCATCTTCCATATTCCTCCCTAATGGGAGGCGGGATACGGACAAATAAAAATCAAATTGGTATTGCGTCCAAGGAGATATACCATGAGCATTGAACAAGCGCGTGCCGCCGTTGAATCGGGGGATGTCGAGACGCTGAAGCGGCTGATAGCAGAGGACCCGAAATTGGTACATAAAACCACAGCGGACAATCCCCGCACGCTTTTGCACACGCTTTGCGATTATCCCGGTCACAGGCCGAGGTGCCGTGCATCAGCGGAGATTTTGATCCGGGCGGGCGCAAAGGTCAATGCGCGGGCAAAGTTCGAAGGAAAGACCGACCCGGGCGAGACGCCCTTGCACTGGGCGGCCAGCAGCGACGATGCGGAAATGATCGAAGTGCTTCTCGACGGCGGCGCGGAAATCGACATAGATGGCGGTATTATTGCAAATGGGACGCCGCTTTGGGAAGCCGTGATCTTTTGCATGCCCAATGCGGCGGCAACGCTGATCCAACGCGGTGCCACCTACAATTTGATGATCGCCGCAGGCGTTGGGCGGCTCGATCTCGTTGCGGAATTTTTCGATGCAAAGGGCGATATAACGGACCGTGCGGGCGTTCTGCCCGGCTGGTCAGAGCCTCGACCTGCGCGAGACTGTATCGACAGCGCGTTTGGGATGGCGTGCCGCAATGGACATCTCGAAACCGCCCGATGGTTGCTGCAAAAGAAACCGGACATCAACCGCAAAAATCCCGTTGGCGAAACACCGCTGGATCAAGTTGTGGACCGAAAGCACGCGGAAGTTGCGGACTGGCTGGCGTCTATCGGCGCGAAACGGTCGCGGTAAAGCAATTCGAAATCGCAAAGGAGACGAATGATGGGGCGCGTGGGACTGGTTGGACACACAGATTTTCAAAAGCACGACACGAGGGGGGAACATCCCGAACGCGCCGAGCGGTTGCAGGCACTGCACGCGCATTTGGATGCAACGGGCCTGACCAAAGACCTCGTCGCGCTCGCCCCAAGGCATGCGGAGGTGTCATGGCTGGAAAAGGCACACGCGCCCGAGTACATCGCCCATGTGAAAGCGCGATGCGCGCAGGGCATTCCGTATATGGGGGATTTTGAGACCATGTTGTGTCCGCTGTCTTTTGACATTGCACGCCTGGCCGTGGGCGCGACTTTTGAAGCGGTCGATGCGGTGATGGACGGGCGCGTGGATGCGGCTTTTTGTGCGGTGCGCCCGCCCGGGCACCACGCCGAGCGCGACCGCGCCATGGGGTTTTGTCTGTTTGGCAACGCGGTCATTGCCGCGCGATACGTGCAAGAAACACATCGCATTGCGCGCGTGGTCATTGTCGATTGGGACGTGCATCACGGCAATGGCACGCAGCACATCTTGGAGACCGACCCCTCGGTGTTTTTCTTCAGCATCCACCAATTCCCGCATTACCCGGGCACGGGCCGCGCAGACGAAACCGGCATTGGCGCGGGCGAGGGGTTCACCTTGAACGCACCCGTGCCCGCAGGCAGCGATGACGACCTGTACTTGCGCGTGTTCGACGACGTGTTTTTGCCCGCGATGCACGCCTTTCAACCGCAGTTCGTCATTGTTTCCGCTGGGTTTGACGCGCACTGGGCAGATCCGTTGTCCGGCACGCTGGCGACGGAATCCGGCTTTGCCGAGATGACAAAGCGCGTGCTGGCTGTTGCAAACGAACACGCACGCGGGCGGATGATCTCGGTCTTGGAAGGCGGCTATGACTTGGGCGGCCTGTCCCGCAGCGTCGCAGCACATCTCGGAGTACTCATGGATGGATAATTCAGTGAACAAAACTCTGGTCGCATTTCAAGGCGAATACGGTGCGTTTAGCGAGATGGCGGCGCGTTCCTATTTTGGCAAAGAGGTGCGCGTTGCGCCGCAGCGCGATTTTGCGTCTCTGTTTGCAGCGGTCGAACGCGGGGATTGCACGCACGGGATGGTGCCCATTGAAAATTCGTTGATGGGCAGCATTCACGAAAATTACGACCATCTGTCCGCGTACAATTTGCAGATTGTGGGCGAATTGAAGTTGCGGATCGTCCACAACTTGATCGTGAATCCCGGGGTTGAGTTGGCGGATGTGCGCGCTGTTTGTTCCCAAGCCCCTGCCCTGGCGCAATGTGCGGAATTTCTCGCGTCGTTGCCGCAGGTCAAAGCGGTGATGGCGTCCGATACCGCGGGCGCGGCGAAGGCATTGAAAGCGTCGGGCGCACGCGATTCGGCTGCCATAGCGAGTGTCCAAGCGGCTGTGGATTACGATTTGGAAATTTTGCGGGCGGGCATTGAGGACGACCATCAAAATTACACGCGGTTTTTGGTGGTGGCGCCCGAGGCATCCGCACCTGAAAATTTAGCCATTGAAGGGCCTGCAAAAACATCGATTGTATTTGCAATGAAAAATGTGCCGGGCGCGTTGTTCAAGGGTTTGAGCGTGTTTGCCCTGCGCGATCTCAATTTGCTCAAAATCGAATCCCGCCCCCTTGCGGGCAAGCCCTGGGAATACGCTTTTTCACTGGATTTTGAAGGCCACCTCGGGCAAGAGCCCTGCGTCCGCGCCATCGATCACCTGAGGGAAATCGCAACATTCGTCAAGGTGCTCGGCTCGTATCGACAAGGCGACGCGGTCGAAGGGGAAGTGGTGAGAGGTAAGATGGATCGCGGATGAAACGGATGACGCGGATTGCGCGGATGAAAGGCGAAAACCAACCCCACAAAAACGTAGGGGCGCGGCCCCCGTGCCCGCCCGAAAAAGCAAGATACAAGATGCGAGGATAGAAACGTAGGGGCGCGGCCCCCGTGCCCGCCCGAAAAGGCAAGATACAAAAGACAGTGGTCAGTGATCAGCAGTCCGTAGTCAGTCCCCGCCTGTCCTCGTACCGGGCGGCGGGGCTGAAAGCTGATTTTCAACAGGGGAGGATTTAATTATGCACCTTGCAAATCGCATGTCCCTATTGGGCACGGAATCTGCATTTGAGGTGATGGCCAAGGCGCGCGCGCTAGAGGCGAGGGGGTGCGATGTCGTGCATCTGGAAGCCGGCGAGCCGAACTTTGACACGCCCGCGCACATTGTCGAGGCCGGGCAACAAGCACTCGCGGATGGCTTTACCCGTTACGGCCCGCCCGTGGGCCTGCCCGAGTTGCGCGAGGCCATCGCCGAGGAGATTGCAAAAACGCGGCAGATAGACGCGCATCCCGATCAAGTGGTGGTCACGCCCGGCGCCAAGCCGATTGCGTTTTACGCGATCCTCGCCTTGGCCGAAGCGGGCGACGAGGTCATGTATCCCAATCCGGGGTATCCGATTTACGAGTCCGTGATTCGCTTTGCGGGCGCGCGCCCCGTGCCCATACCGCTCATAGAAGCGCGTGGGTTTGGCGTGGATGTGGATCATCTGCGCGACTTGGTGACAAAGCGCACGAAGTTGATCATCCTAAACTCGCCACAAAATCCCACCGGCGGCGTGATTTCAAAACGCGATTTGCACGCCATTGCCGAGGTGGCGATCGAATATCAAATTCCCGTGTTGGCCGACGAAATTTATTCCCGAATGGTCTATGGCGATGCGTTTCACAGCGTTGCGGGTTCCGAGGGCATGGCCGATTTGACGATCATTCTCGACGGGTTTTCCAAGAGCTATGCCATGACCGGCTGGCGCGTTGGCTACGGCGTGATGCCCCGCGATCTCGTGCCGCATTTTAATCGGCTGATGATCAACAGCAATTCGTGTACGGCTGCGTTCACGCAAATCGCGGCGGTGGCTGCGCTGAAAGGCCCGCAAGATGTGGTTGACGACATGATAGATGCGTTTCGCAAACGCCGTGCGATCATTGTCCAGGGTCTCAATGCAATTGACGGAATCACATGCCCGATGCCCGAAGGTGCTTTTTACGCATTTCCAAATATCGCGGGATTGGGCAAATCATCTGCCGAAGTCGCGGATTTGATTTTGAACGAGGGCCATGTGGCCTGCTTGGCCGGATCGGACTTTGGCGAATACGGCGAGGGCTATTTGCGGCTTTCCTACGCGAACTCGGTGGAAAATATCGAAAAGGCGTTGGCGCGAATCCGCGTGTGCGCGGAGAAATTGCTTTCGCAAGGGCGATGAATCTATCCCTAAATCCGATCCAAGAGCGGTAGGATCGCATCCAATGACGCGACATGGGGATCGTGGGCGAGATCGGATGATCCATCGGTGAGGTGAATGCAGCGCACATGGGCTGCCGCACAAGCCATGAGATCGTAGCGGCTGTCGCCGATGCCGATGGCTTCGTTTGGAGAAATGCCGAGGGTTTGGAGGGTTCGATAGATGAGATGGGGATCGGGCTTGATGGGGCCATCGTCGCGGCTGAAGGCCACGTCAAAAGCGCGATTGAGCCGGGCGATTACACAGCGCATGGCCGCGCCGTGGTTGTTGGTCACCAAGCCGAGTTTGAAATTGCGAGCGCGAAGCGCGTCTATGAGTGCCACCGCGCCAGCGCGAATGGCGGCATATCGTGCGGCCTCCCACTCTTTTTTGATCAAAATATCGCGGGCGCGTTTACATTGTTGCGCCGGCAACTTGTCTATATATTGGATGATGGTTTGTGCGGGCGGGCAATTGATTTTTGAACGCAGTTCCAACCAATTGATATACGACTCGGTCAGCGTGCCGTCCATGTCGAAAATGATGGCTTTTAGCATAAGTGAAGTGATCAGTTGTTAATTGCTATTCCCCGAGAAATACGGTTTGGCGGTCGCCCGATGAGAATGAGATGATGGCGCGCAGCGGTTCATCGCCTGTGTTAATCGCGTGATGGACAACGCCAGCGGGAACCCGAATGCTATCGCCGGGTTTGAGCACATAGTTGTCGTCGCCGTAAGTGTGTTCGCAGGTTCCGGAAATGACGTAGAGGATTTCTTCGCAGTTGGGATGGTAATGCGGTGGATTTTGCCGCCCCGGTTCAATGACAGCCAGGCCAAAGGTTTGTTCGGCATCGGGATCAATCGCTTGGCCCATCAGCCAATTGAGCGTGCCCCAGGGAAATTTTTCGGTTGCGGTTTCCGATAGCGCGGTAACGGGAGATGCCATGGCGATTCCTTTGTTGCAAAGGGGTGATTGTTCGGGGTGGATAGCACAGAATATTGGCTTTTGCACGCGATGTCAATAGCGCATTTAACCGAATGCCATCCGGCATTCACACTGTGTTTGTCCGTGTTCGTCTGTGGTTACATTTAGGAGGCTATCATGAAAAAAATTGAGGCGTTTATCAAACCGTTTAAGCTCGATGAAGTCAAAGAGGCACTCACCGAACTGGGATTGATGGGCATGTCTGTGGGTGAATATCGCGGGTTTGGTCGCCAGCGCGGGCATCGGGAATTTTACAGAGGCAGCGAGTACCATGTGGATTTTCTGCCGAAACTCAAAATTGAACTGGTGGTCGCAGACGACGAGGCCGACAAAGCCATTGATGCCATTCTCAAAGTCGCCAGCACCGGTGAGGTGGGCGATGGCAAAATTTTTGTGAGCAACGTTGAACAAGCCATTCGCATTCGCACCCAAGAAACAGGGGACGCGGCGTTGTGATCAAGGCGTGAGACGCGAGACAACAACGGGAAGAGGTGAGGGGAAGGCCCTCTCACCTCTTACTTTTTTTGGCAATACGATCTACGGGACGGGGGACAAATGGAATCGCAATGTATCGGCGGAGTGCGTCGGGTTTCGGGGGTCGCTGGGTAGCCCTCTCACGTCTCACGTCTTGTATCTTTGGGCGAGCACGGGGGCACTACACACACCGCTCGCCTTTTGCGCCTTTGAACGGGCTGTCGCTCGTTGTACCCCGCTCGTGTTTTTCTGGCTAAACTTACATCTTGCCTCTCACCTGTGGATGGGTGGATGGACAGGGACTGACCACTGACTATGGCAGACAATTTCAACGACAAACAATTCATCCCCGTTGAAACGCAGGCGAATTTGAAACTGCATATCGGGCTGTTTTTGGCGACTGCGTACACGACGACAGTGGCGGGCATGTACATGTCGTCACAACTGGCATCTGCGCCTGGGGCCGATGACTGGCGCGTTTTGATCGATCCGCGCTGTCTGGTCTATGGTTTGCCGTTTTCAGCGACGCTGCTGATCATTTTGGGAGTACACGAAATGGGGCATTATCTGACCTCGCGCTATTGGGGCGTGCGGGCAACATTGCCCTATTTTATTCCCTTTCCCTCACTCATTGGCACCTTGGGCGCGGTGATCAAATTGCGGTCGCCCATTCCCAACCGACGGGCATTGATCGACATTGGCGCGTCTGGCCCCATTGCGGGGTTTGTCATGTCTGTCATCGCGCTATGCGTTGGGCTAGACATGTCGGAAGTGCGAGCAGTGCGCGATGTTTCACACGGGACAATCGCGCTGGGCGATTCCCTGTTGTCGAGTTGGTTGGGCAATTGGGTGATCGGCGATTTGCCCGATAGCTATAGTGTGATGCTGCATCCGGTGGCGTTTGCAGGCTGGTTGGGATTGTTTGTGACCGTGTTGAATTTGTTGCCGATGGGACAATTTGACGGCGGTCATATTGTCTATGCGATTTTTGGTCCGAAACACCGGTTGATTTCTCGGGCGACTATGGTGGGACTGGCCGCGATGTGGGCACTGGGGCCGCCGTATCATTGGTGGGATGCCCAAGCCGTGTTTGAAGCGTGGTACAATTCCCGCTGGATCGGTTGGCTGATTTGGTTGGGCATGGCTTCGCTGTTGGGCCGCCATCATCCGCCGCCCGCAAATCCCGATGTCGAACTGGATCCGCCCAGGCGGTGGATCGGGTACGCATCGCTGGCGATTTTTGTTTTGTGTTTTATTCCGGATCCCATTCAAATTTATTGAGATGGCAAAATGGCGAAGCGTTCATCACCCAAAAAAACGCGAAAAATGGCGCGCGAGAAGCGATCCATGCTCTTGTGGATTGTGCCCTGTGTCGCGCTGCTCGCCGGCGGATTGGTCGCCTATTTTTGGCAACCGCCCTCTCGGCAGTATGTCCCGCCTTTGGCAGACGAGACACCCCAATGGAAAGCGGGACCCGAAGATGTCGACGCATTTGCCGATACCATGACCGCACGGGCAAAAGCGGTGTTGATTGGCTTGGGCATTCCCCGCGAAGTCATTCAAGTGGCGCGGTTGCCCGAATCTGAAATCGACTCCTTGCGCTGGAATATCCGGGCAGACGTGCCAAGTGTTTTGCCCCTGTCTGTGTGCAATCTGTCTTTGACCCGCTTGGCCCATCAATTGGGCGGGGCAGTACTCGAGGGCAGCGAAAATCGGTCGGGCAATGTGTTGTCGCTCTACGTGGGCTTAAATGGCAAACCCACCCATTTGATCGCGCTTGAGCACAATGCAGAACGCGAGCGAACCGCGGGGCGCATTGCCATTGTGATCGACGATTTTGGCTACCAAGATCAAAAGTTGATCCAGTCTTTCTGCGACCTGCCGCAACCGATTACGCTTTCGATCTTTCCCGGCGAGAGGCACACGGCTTGGACCGCGCAACAGGCGATAGAGAAAAACCACGGGGTGATGGTGCATTTGCCGATGGAGCCGATAGGCTATCCCGAGCGCGATCCGGGCCCCAATGCGATCTTTTCAGATGATGCGCCCCAAAAAATCGCCGAATTGACCCAAAACGCCCTGGCCGCCGTGCCCCATGCGCGGGGGATGAACAACCACCTGGGGTCGCGGCTAACGCAAAATGCAGACGCCATGAAAGTCGTGTTGCAAGTTGTAAAACAGCGCGATTTCTTTTTTGTCGATAGCATGACGTCCCCCCAATCCGCGGCCTACGCCATCGCGCAGGAAATGGGCATCCCCAGCGGCCACGGGGCCTTGTTTTTGGATCTCATAGATGACGAGGACGCAATCGTCAAGCGGCTGTACGCACTCGCTGCACGCGCACGGCAGGAAGGCGCGGCAATTGGCATTGGACACGCAAAACGCGAAACCCTAAAAGCACTCCAGCGCGTGTTGCCCGCATTGGAGGAACAGGGTTTTACATTCGTTCTCGCCGAAGAGGCCGTGAAATGAGGGGCATAAGGCATACGTCAAACCCCTTGCTTTTTTTGACTAGTCTTCTTGGATTTCTTGAAAGATAAAAATTATGAATAAACAGTTACTCATTCTCGGTTGTTCTCAGACCAAACGAGATTGCAAGGGACTGCTTCCTGCACTTGACCGTTATGAGGGGTCTCATTATCGGGTCATCAAAAAGTTCCTGCGAGACCATCAATGGCCATCTGACTTGTCTATTGCGATCCTCTCTGCGGAATACGGTTTGTTTGGAAGTCTGAAGGGCATTGAGGACTACGACTCTCGGATGACCCCAACGACAGCTAGAGCAAAAGCGACTGAGTGTTCTGTCATTCTAAAAAAGTGGGCTGATTATCACAATGCTGTATATCTGTCGTTGGGAAAGAACTATCTTCCCGCCCTTCAGCCCACACTATCTTCTTTATCCATACCGTTTAAACAAATTCAAGGCGGCATTGGGGAGAAAATGCGTCAAATCAAGACTTTTCTCAATCGCACCTCGCCCGATCAGCGTATAAGGGCCGAAGTTGAAGGCGGCACTGAGAGACGACGCTATTTTCTTCCGGATTGGGATGACCTTCTGGATCCGAAGTTCAATTTTGAGCAAGACACTTTCTCGGGAAAGACTCGTGAAGAAAGAGGGGATAAACACTGTTGCATTTTGATGCAACCAAAAAAAATGTGCGACGGTATCCTCGTCAGCCTCGCTCAGCAGGGAACATCGAAAGGCCCTTTGCGTAGATTAGAAGGTACGGAAGCAGGTGCCCTGTCTCCTCTGCCGCTACGCAAACAGTTTGGTCTTATGGATCATCAGTGGCTATTTGGCGATTGTGGTGCCTTCAGCTACGTGAACGAGGATGAGCCGACTATAAGTGTGGATCAGGCGGTCGCGCTATACGAGTTATATGGCTTCAACTTTGGGGCGTCGGTTGATCACATTCCAGTTCAAAAAATCAACAAGAACGGAGAACCAAGGGTTCTTTCCGATGAGGAACGTCAAGATAGAGTGGACATAACTCGTGAAAATGCGGAGCAGTTCATAGAGGCGGCTAAAAAACGAAAGGCACAGTTTAATCCGGTGGGCACTATTCAAGCACGAAATCCGGAGCAGTATGCTCAATTTGTCCACGACTATTATGACCTCGGGTATCGCCACTTGGCACTCGGGGGCCTTGTTCCCAAGCGAGATAACGAGATTGAAAGCATTGCGCGAGCCGTGATGACTGCTGCCAACGAACTCAAGGAACGTCCTTGGATACATCTCTTTGGCATCTTTCGCCCCAAACTTCAAGATTTGTTTCAAAAACTCAAGATTGACAGCTTTGACAGCGCGACGTATTTCCGAAAAGCGTGGCTCCGTTCCAATCAAAATTACCTCGGTGCCAATGGCAAGTGGTACGCGGCATTGCGGGTGCCGATGACAAGTGATGGACGCACGCGCAAGCGACTGATAGCGACATCTGAGAACATCTCTCAATTGGAGCAAGAGGAACGCAAAGTTTTGAACCTGTTATGCCGATATGACCGAGATGAAGTCCCTGTCAATGAAGTCCTTGAGGCCGTTGTAAGTTATGACCAGCATTTAGTGAGGTCCAGCGAAATGCAGGCCATGCATGCACAATACCGTAGGACACTAGAGGAACGCCCTTGGCGAAATTGCGACTGCCCCTTTTGCCAAAGTCTCGGCATCCATATCCTCATCTTTCGTGGGGCCAATCGAAATAGGAGGCGAGGAGCACACAACACACTCATGCTGTATGGGAATATCCAGGAGGGTAGAAATGTCCAGAGTATCTGAGATCAGCACGGCTTACCGAGATGCCTTAAATGTTGGACGAGATCAATATAACGAACTCGTCTCAGAACGACTCGCGGCCGCCGAAGAATTTTATGGACAGTTTCTCTCAACTCAGATCGTCCAGTTTCGCAACCGATTCTCGTCGCAGCGAGGCCGAGACCGACTACAGGAAGATATAGAACGTGTTTTGGGGACTCGTCGGCTCCAGTTCATTGCGATAGATGGCACATGTAGGCGCGAGCAATTCTCCGATATGCTCACTTTCTTTGGGGGAGCTTATGGCGCACGCGGAGAACTCGAGTTGGATGCTGGCGATCATAAAGTTCACTACAAGCGTTGGAGTCTTGAACAGGATGTTTCCATGGTCGCTTGGATTCCCGTGCCGTTTGCAAGACTTGAAGAACTCCAGCCACAGGGGGAGCAATTCTTGGCGACGAATGAGGAAGAGGCTAACGTGGCGAGTGTCCATACCCAAATTATGCAACTGGCTGAGATTTTCTTGGCGATCAATACCATCACATCATCTGCTCTGGACGCGCCCCATCTCGTGTTGATGGATTTGTCGCCCTCATCCGTTCTCGCAAATGTTGCCCAAGCTCAAGATAAGGTCGGTTTGGTGGGCTATCCTTATGACCGCAGAAGTTTGACAAAAGCAGACATAGCAGTCGCTTATGCCCAACCCGTGAACGATATATTCGGAATACCTTCAAGTAAGAACATAGATCGCCCTAGGACAATTATTGCTTCTCTCTTAAAAGAGCCTATACAACGGGTGAACCTCAACGCCATTGCTCAAATCTATGGTGTGGAAATTGCCAGTCTCAAAAGAGCACTTGACTGGCTAGTCAGACGCGGAGTTTTAGACGAGAGAGGAGTTCCTTTGGTAAATGTTCGTGAATCTTGGGACTACACAAAGGATTTCTTTCAAAATATCTGTAAGCGGCTTTTCCTTCAAAAAGACCCTACTGCACTTCAATACGAGGCCATAGATGACTTGGGCGTCTTACGAAGGCAGTGGATGTCTTCCAATGATTTGAACTTTCTTGTAGATGTTGGGATGCGTATGCTCATAGAGGTAAGTTGGGAACGCAAAGTTCTGTTATATGGAATCATAAAAGATTCCGCGTCTCGTTATTTTGGACGCAATTATTTTGGCGTAACGCTGGAGACGGGGTTTCATCCCCAACTTCGCAACCTAACGGTCAATGTGCTTCCGTGGACGGACCGAATGCTCTGTGAGGCGTTGCCGCGTTTTGATTCTCATCTCGAGGCTCCATGGGCAACGATTGAGTTCGATTCGGCATTTATGACACTCCACCGCGAGCGCGATGATAAGACGGGCAAAACCCAAGTCGGAGGCGTAATGGGACGAATTGCGAATCAGGAGCGTCTTTTTATGAAATCGCTGGGACAGTTCTTTTTGAGTCGTGCGAAAAAGAATCCGCTCATGGGCCATGTCGTTTTCATAGAAAGGCTCTTACAACCCTTTTTCGATTCCTTTGGTTCAGAGACTTCACCTGAATCAATTTCAATCGAGACAAACGCATTGGGTCGTATCGAGCCATTCGCTTGGCGAGATTCTAAACACATCAACCGTGGACAGACTGTAATGATGTATTTATTATCCGTCTTAACCAAAAATCACTTTGCCGAGGCCATTGGCTATCCAGATCCGCTACACAAAGCGGATTGGGGAGCCAAAAGTATGGGACGGTGGGTCGGCAAAACAATTGACTCATCGACGATAGTGTTGAGTAGCAATCCACTCAGCGATACTTTTAGAACGACCAGAGACTCTGCAAGGAGGTGATCATGTTTCAGAAACTTGAGGGCACTTTGATGTCAATGCAGGACTCGCCCGATACGCGATTCCGGTACACCATCTGGTTTGATTACACGCGCGAAGCGATAAATGCAATTCAGGAAGGGACAATGCTGGCAGTTGCGAACTTCGGTTCAGATGATAAGACTCGCCGTTGGTCCGTGCTGGAAGTCACGGGCATTATGCCTTCACATTTTGCGTTGCAAAGTGGAAACTCGGGTTATCCGGGGTTTGTTGTTGAAGCTACTCGCAGCGCGGCGCAAGATTGGGAATCCCAGGACAAAGAGGCCACAGAGGAAACGACAAAGATTGAAGCTACGGCGATTCCAACACTTTTGGAAATCATGGAACCGGAATCATACACTGATACGTCTCTTGAAATTGGGCCTGAGACAAACATGGCAATGGTCGGGTCGAGAGTTCGCGTGCTCGACAGTGAAACTACAAACCTGATTGCCAATAATGGAATCGATAAAAAAGAGGAGAAGAACCTCGCTGTGATTGGAACGCTCGCCCGCGATCCAGATGTCGAAATTCTGATGCGTATTGACGAGTTGCTCCGCACTCATTTTGCTATTTTCGGTTTTACCGGTGTGGGCAAGTCTAATCTTTTGTCGACGATAGTAGCAAAAATTTATGAATCGACCCAAGAGCCAGTCAAGTTGGTATTTTTCGATATGATGAGCGAATATACTGCTCTGCTCATCGATCAACTTCTTTCAGAGCATGTCGAAGGGCGTCTGCTCACGCTTGGCAGAAATACCTTGCCCGAAGGAACGTTCAGGTATATTAACGCTCTAAATGGGGCACCGAAAGATACTGAGGCCACAAAGCAACTCTTACGCGCTACCCTTCTTCCCAAAGCCCTTCAGGGACAGAGAAAGAAAATGGCATGGGCTCTTCTCGATTTTATCAAAAATCAAAAAATATGCTATTTCAACGAATCGAAAAGCATAACCGTTTACGATCTCTTCTTTTCCGATGATATGGTTCGTTGGGCAAAGGATAGGCGGCAAACAAAGACTACAAATCGGAGAGAGTTGGCCAAGATGGTATTGCGGGAATCCAAAATCGGAGACTACAAAAAAGCGCGTTTTACCCCTGACTTGGCGAAGCAGATCAGGGAGAAATTGCAGAAACTACTTGGACAACCGAAACATGCCGAGTTTCAAGAGGACTATGCCAATCATCTTTCCAAACTCGAAGAACTCGAACGGTCAACAGCCGAACATTTGGCTGCGAGTATGACGTTGCCTGAAATCATAGACGATCTAAATGATAGCACTCGTCATTCTCTCTGGATAGTCCAATCTCATAACCCCAGCGAACTTAGAGATTTTTCGCACAATCTTGGAAATGAACTATATGAGAGCCGGAGACTTAACGGCGTTATTGATCCGGTCGTTGGCTTCATATTTGACGAGGCCGACGAATTTATCCGTGCGAGGGGTACTGGTAGCTATGCAAACTCCGCCGAGATTGCAGAGACAATTGCGCGGCGCGGAAGAAAATTTGGAATTGGTCTCGGCATAGCAACCCAGCGGATTCGCTATCTCGATACCAACATCATGTCCCAACCGCACACCTACTTCATCTCGAAGTTGCCGAGAGCCAGCGACCGCACAGCCGTTTCTGAGGCTTTTGGCTTCGGCGATGAGATGTTGAATCAAACATTTAAGTTTGTGAAAGGACAGTGGCTTCTGGTCAGTCATGATGCGACAGGTCTTGAGGCAGTTCCCCTACCCGTGAAGACTGAAGATGCAAATGGTCGCATAGTTTCCTTCTTAGAGGCAAAGTATGGAAACGCCTAATGGAAAGAGCAATGAACTCAATCCGCTCCTATTGTTTGTACGAAACGCTAAAGGATGTTTTATGATTAGCAATGATCGTTTTCTCGATATGGTTCGCTATCGCCTTGGGCGTGCCCTGAAAGATCCGGATAACTTGGCTCAATTCAAAGCTGTCAACCATGCAGATGATCGCGTTCTGCAAATTGTTGCTGGCCCAGGTTCGGGAAAGACTACCGTGCTTGTGCTTCGCGCCTTACGGTTTGTTTTTGTGGAAGATGTTCTGCCCGAAAACATTCTGATTACTACATTCACTCGAAAAGCTGCCCGTGAATTACGCACGCGCTGGCTGGACTGGGGTACTGCCCTTTGTACAGAACTCGAGTCTGATCCTGCTGTTAACCTCGCGCAAATTGACCTCAACCGATGCAGAATTGACACGTTGGATAGTATTATCCAACAGGCACTGACAGAGTACCGATTGCCGGGAGCACTCGCGCCCGTAGTCGCAGAAACTTCCGCAAGTAACCTAATTTTGAAGAGGTCAGCATTTCGAGATTTGTACGAATCCAATCAAGACATCCTTGATACCCTTTTGCGCCGGTACACCTTCGATGGCAAGTCTCCTCGCAATCGGGGAGTTGCGCTAAAAGAGACGAAACGCTTGCTTGAACGTTTGATACAAGATCAGGTGGACTTGAACATTTACGCACGATCTGGACAAGCCCAAAAATTGTTTGTCGATATGCTGAGACGTTATCGCCAGCAAGTTGTTAAAACAAACATCTTTGACTTTACAATTTTAGAGGAGCTATTTCTGCAACGCTTGTCCAATGGATCGCTTGAGAAATGGCTTGAAGGATTACAAGTGGTTTTGATAGACGAATATCAAGACACAAACCCGCTACAGGAAGCCATTTATTTTTTTATGCTTAATATGGCCCGTCTGTCAATGACCATTGTTGGAGACGACGACCAGTCCATGTACAGATTCCGGGGCGGCTCGGTCGAACTCTTTACTGAGTTTGCCGGGCGTTGTCAGCAAAAAACAGGACGTCAGACCCGTCGAGTGGACATGACTAGGAATTTCCGGTCAAGGCCGGAAATTGTGCAGTTCTACAACGATTACATTAAGAGCGATACAAATTTCTTACCTGCACGGATCAAGCCTTCAAAGCCTTTGGTGGCGTCAACTAGCATAAGCGGATATATTCCTGTATTAGGTATGTTTAGGGCCGATCTAAAGAGCCTCGCAACAGATCTGGCAACATTTCTGAATACGCTGGTTAATCAGCAAAGAGTTCCTATTGATGCAGGTCGGGAAATTCGGATAGCTCAAGGCGGTGCCTTAGGTGATGTGGTATTTCTATCTCACTCTATTGAGGAGATGAGTTACAATCAGTACAACGGTGTACCACAAGAGCGATTTCCGGGCATGCTTCGAGACAGAATGAAAGATAATGGTCTCCAAATTTTCAATCCACGCGGTCAAGCTCTGCGAACCATTCCCGATGTGCGCGTTCTCTTAGGTCTCGTCCTTCTCTCAGTTGATCCAGAAAATACGATCATCAATGACGTAATGCCTACGCGAGAGGCGAGGTTCTTCCTTGAGCAATGGAGACAATGTGCTCAGCAATTTGTTGATTCAAACCCTTCCCCGAGAGATGGACAAGGAATCGGTGGATTCATTAAGGACTGGCAAGATGCGGCGTCGGGGCAGGCGAGAGATGCTTTTCCTCAAGACTGGCCAGTTTTGGAACTCGTCTTTAAGTTGATCTCTTGGATACCTAAATTTCAGCGTAATCCCGAGCACCAAGTATGGCTAGAGGCCATTACGCGCATCATTGCGAGCGCAGGTATGGCCTCTCCTTATGGTATGCACCTTCTACAAAACACGGCTAATAATGGCGACCATGTACGTTTAAGCAGATTGAGCTTGGTTCGTGACGCACTTATACCAATTGCAGAGAACGAAGTTGATGTTGATGAAGACATTATGCCGAGTGTTCCGCGTGATCAATTGCAACTTATGACAATCCATCAAGCAAAGGGCTTGGAGTTCCCGTTGGTGATCGTTGATGTTGGAAGTCGCTTCACGCGCAATCATCCGATGCAACGATTCTTGAGATTCCCGAATCGCATTTCGAACGTCGTGCAAGCTGAAAATGACGTAGAACCTCATCTAATTGCTCCACTTCGGAGTGCCCGTAAACCATTGGATCGTACATTTGACGACTTGGTGCGACTCTACTATGTCGCCTATAGCCGCCCACAGTCCGTTCTGATGCTCGTAGGAAACGAGAGTTGTTTGCTCTATGGAACCGGAAAAAACCATACCCAAAAGGCGATTCCGAATATAGCCTTGGGTTGGCATCGCGACGAGACTTGGCCTTGGAGACAAAGTTACAGTACTCGCAAGCCTCCAGTAAAAGTAGAACCGCCGTTTTTGGAGATATAACTTGGAGATATAACATGGAACTCGAAATCAAACGTCCGGAACATATCGTTCCATCCTATTCGCTCACAGGTGACCTGCTATCCTATCTGCGTTGTCGGCTACAGTATCGATACCACAATGGCAGTGCCCTGCCGCCATCTAGACCCGTTCAGCTTTGGTTCGGCGAATTTCTGCATGGCACCTTGGAAATGGCCTATCGCTTTTGGGATGAGTTGCGTCAAAAAGGCCAACAGCCACCTAATTTCCCTTGGCCATGCACACAACGCGAATGGCGGCAAAATTCTCCAAACTGGAAGGCTCACGACATTGGTAAATTTGCCGACATAGTGGAGAATGCTCTTCGACAACAGGGCAAGCAGGCTCGCAGTACCGCCGCTCGAGACTCGGCATATCGTCGCGTTGAGGTCGCGGTGAACGAACTCGGACCGCACTTATTCCCGCTCATTGCTTCTACAGAGCGCAAAGTAATTGGAACAAGACCTGTGCCACCTAGTGGAAAGGAACTTCGCTGTGACAACTATGAAGTACACGGCGTTATCGATGTCTTGACTCATGTAACTCTTTCGAAAGCCTCTGACGACAATCTTATTCGCCAATGTGTTCTGCAAGTTTGCCCAAACCTTCCAGAAACATTCGAGGTTATCGTAGATTACAAAGGCGCAAGACGCCCCCTGACCGATGAACCTTATTGGGAGCAGGGCGACTGGCAAATTCAAACATACGCCTGGCTGAGAGAACGGCAACCCGATGCCCTTCGGGTTGTAGCCGGAATCCTAATCTACATAAATGAGTTGACGCCTGGCGTAACGGAGATGCAAGCACTTCGGCGTGGCTTGTCTCATGGCTCAACTGATATGATGCCCGATACTGGCTCGCAAGATGATCAGATTGTCAGAATGTGGCGAGAGGGCATGGATACAAGTCAACTATCACTCGCTTTTCGTCTGCGTAGGGCCATTCGGGTTATTCAGATCTCTCCAAAGAGCATTGATCATGCCCTCGCATCTTTTGATGATGTTGTCCGTCAAGTAGAGGAAGATGTCGTGGCAGAAGCGACTGATCGCAATATTCTTCAGGCTTGGGCTCCGAATTGCCAAGACGAAGCGACATGCGTCGCTTGCGATTTCCGACACTTTTGTCCAAGGCCCGCTGGCGTTCCGGCGGATTACAAAATTAAGGCTCCGACTGCACCCTGAGCACGAAGTCAGCTAAATTGACAGATGCCTTTCATCCTGCAAATCCCCGTCTCTCTTGACGCAAAAGAGACGGGATGTTATATTGGGCAACGTTTCATTTGGCGAATGTTTTAAGCGTTTTGGAGGTGTGTTATCGACATAGATGGCTTCCGGTTTGAGGTGGTTGCCACCGATGCCGAGACAAAGGCGCGTGCAGGGGTCCTCCACACACCGCACGGCATTGTGGAAACCCCGGTTTTTATGCCCGTGGGCACGCAGGGCACGGTCAAAACCCTGTCGCAACGCGAATTGCGAGAGTTGGATGCGCGCATTATTCTCGGCAACACGTACCATCTCTATTTGCGACCGGGCATGGCGTTGATGACCGAGGCGGGCGGGTTGCACGAGTTTATGAACTGGGACCGCGCCATCTTGACGGACAGCGGCGGGTTTCAGGTACACAGCTTGGCCGCTTTGAACAAAATCACCGAAGACGGGGTGGTGTTCCAGTCGCACATCGACGGGTCAAAGCATTTGTTCACGCCGGAAAAGGTGATCGAGATCGAGCACTTGCTCGGCGCGGATATCGCGATGGTGTTTGACGAATGCACGCCCTACCCCTGTTCGCGGGAAGATGCCAAGGCAGCCGGCGAGCGCACCCTGCGCTGGGCGCGGCAGTGTTTGGATGCGTATGACAAATACGGGCGAAAGAGTTTGGCCGGGCACGCGCAGGCTTTGTTTGGCATTGTGCAGGGGAGTACGTACCCCGATTTGCGCGTGCGGTTTGCCGAAGAAACAGTCGCGCTCAATTTTTCGGGTTATGCCGTTGGGGGAACGTGCGTGGGCGAACCCAAAGAAAAGACGTGGGAAGCGGTATCCACTGTGGCATCCCATTTGCCCGCGGATCGCCCGCGCTACATGATGGGCAGCGGGACGCCCGAAGATTTGATCCGAGGCGTGATGCGCGGCATTGACATGTTCGACTGCGTGATGCCAACGCGCAATGCGCGCAATGGGACAGTGTTCACACAGCGCGGAAAAGTGTCGATTCGCGCGGCGCGTCACGCCCGAGAATTTGAACCCATTGATGCGGGCTGTGCGTGTTATGCGTGTCGGAATTACACGCGGGCTTATATTCGGCATTTGCACCACACGCGGGAGATTTTGGGCCTGCGCTTAGCCACGATTCACAATGTGCATTTTTATTTGCAGTTGATGCGGCAAATGCGCCAGGCAATCATCGCCGGTGACTTTGCACACTGGCAGACGACCTTCACCAATTTTTACAAGGGAACTACAGATGAGTAAATTCAAAATGTGGGGCATGGGATGTCTCGTTTCGCTGTTTTCCGTTTCGCTGTTCGCGGGACGAACTTTTGCCTTTGGCGGTGGACAACCCGCGCCCGGCGCGGAATCCCCCAGTATGCTGGTGACGATGTTTCCGTTTGTCCTGATGTTTGTGATCCTCTATCTCTTGATCATTCGCCCGCAACAGAAAAAGCAGAAAGATCACCAAAGGATGATCGACGAATTGAAAAAAGGCGACCGCGTCGTCACGTCGGGCGGGATGCACGGGACGATTACGGGGATCAAGGACAAAGAGGATATTTTGATGGTGCAGGTCGCCAAAGACGTGCAAATCGAAGTGTCGCGGGGGTCTATTTCCAGAGTGGCCGAACGCAAGACGAGGAAAAAATAAAGATGCGAGTTGTATTTATGGGCACGCCCGATTTTGCCGTGCCGTCGCTGGCGGGTGTGGCTCAAAGCGGACACGAATTGGCAGGCGTGGTGACGCGGCCGGACCGGCCCCGCGGTCGGGGTCGAAAAATGCGGGCAACCGACATTAAAGCCGCGGTTGCGTCGCTGGGTCTCGATGTGCCTGTTTTGCAACCCGAGTCCCTGACAGACGCGCAGTTTCACGCGCAGTTGCAGGTTCTGAAACCGGACTTGTTCGCGGTGGTGGCCTTTTTGATTTTGCCGCGGTCCGTGTTGGCGATTCCCAGATTGGGGTCTGTGAACGTGCATCCCTCCCTGCTGCCCAAATACCGAGGCGCAGCGCCGATTCAATGGGCCATCATCAATGGCGAGACCGAGACGGGCGTGACCATTTTTCAACTGTCGCCGCGCGTGGATACCGGCGATATTTTAATCCAAAAAAAGGTGGCCATAGAACGCGATGAGACAGCGGGCGAACTCTATGCGCGGTTGAAAGCGAAGGGCGCGGCATTGCTCGTTCGGGCCATAGACGGCATCGCCGATGGCTCTGTCACCCCCGTGCCGCAAGCGGATGAAGGCATGAGTCGCGCGCCCAAGTTGCAAAAAGAGGACGGCGGGATCGACTGGTCAAAAAGCGCGTGCGAGATTCGCAATCTCATTCGGGGGGCCAACCCCTTTCCCGGCGCGTTCACGCTGTGGCGCGACGCGTTGCTCAAGGTCCACAGGGCGACGCTCGACGCGGCGCGGGGAGACGCGGGCGTCGTGATCGGCGCGGATGACAAACACGGCCTCATCGTGGGAACGGGAGAAGGAGGTCTCGCGTTGAACGAAGTGCAAGCCGCGGGCAAAAAGCGCGTATCTGGCCCTGAATTTGTGCGGGGCTATCGCATTGAGATCGGCGAGAAATTGGGCAGCAACTAACACAAAGAAATGCACAGGATCGATGAACTCAATATTCGACTTTGCACAGCGCACCTATGAGATGGAGATTGAGCGCAAGGATAGGATCAATGCAAGCCTATCGTTTCCCGCTGGCGTAGTCGCTCTCCTTGCTGGCGTAGTGACCCTGTTTGCGGAAAGAGAAACCTTCTGAACCAGTATGAAAAGTCAGCCCACGAGAACTTCGAAAACAATCAACGGAAGTTGGCCTATCTCAACAAGGCAAAGAGGTCTATAGCATTTGGATTGATAGCACTTCTGGTTTCGGTAGTACCTTATTATGTTTTGACTCGCAGTGAGAAGGTCCATCGAGTTCACGCAACAAATCTCAAGGAGATCAATGCCATGACAAAGCAACGAGACAATACTCAGCAGTCCTCTCAGCGCAGTATGCCTGAGACGCAAGCCGGTGGTGAGAGAGGTGTGAAAAGCCGCGAAAAGCCAGTTGATCTCGAACCTCGTGTCCTCAAAGAAAGCGATACATCCAAGTTCAGCAGAACAAATAAACACGACAAAAAGCGCGAATAAAAAAAGCAGTGCCGGTGGTCAGTCCCCGTCCATCCACCACCCCAAAGGCGAAAATGTAGGGACCTGGCCCCGTGTCGAAAAAAATCAGTGGAGAGTGATGAGCGGTCAGCCCCCAACGACTGCGTGCTTTGATGAACTGATGAACTGCTGTCTCAGTTGTACCCCGTTCCGCTTGTTGTAGGCTGTGTCTGCGCGTTTTGTCGTGTACTGTGTCGTTTCGGCAATTTTTGACGGAGATAGGCCCATCTTTAGCCCAACCTCTTATTCACAAGGAGATGACGATGGAAGGTTTGTTCGTGATGTTTGTGGGAATTGCCATTACGCTGTGGGCGCAATTCAAAGTGAAGCGCACCTTTCGCAAATACGATGGCTTTGTCGCGCGAAGCGGCGCCACAGCGGATCATGTCGCACGAGATATTTTGCGCCGAGGCGGTTTGGATGTGGGCGTGGAACCCATTTCGGGCCATTTGACGGATCACTACGATCCCCAAGACCGCATGTTGCGCCTGTCTGAAAGTGTGTATGGCAATCGCTCCTTAGCCGCGATAGGCGTGGCCGCACACGAAGCTGGGCATGCGTTTCAACACGCGCAAGGCTACGTTCCCCTGTCCCTTCGCACCAGCTTGGTTCCCGTGGCAAATCTGGGATCGAAGTTGGCGTGGATCTTCATTATTGCCGGGTTTCTTTTCAGTGTATTTGAACTGCTCTTTTTGGGCATTGTGTTCTTTTCCGCAGCCGTCGTCTTCAGCCTTGTCACCCTGCCGGTTGAATTTAACGCCAGCAACCGCGCCATTCATATCTTGGCCGCTGGCGGGTATTTGACCGATGAGGAAATCCCCGCATCGCGCAAGGTCTTAAATGCCGCCGCGCTGACATACCTCGCTTCGGCACTGGTGGCGATTTTGGAATTGGCGCGCCTGCTGTGGATGGCGGGCTTTCTCGGCGGTTCGGATGAGTGAGGAAGGCGAGAGGTAAGTTTCGCCACAAAAAGGCAGAAGTTTATCCCGATTCAGACGGGGATTAGGCGGGGACTGACCACAGGCCACCAACCACTGATTTTTTGGAGGAATATATGTACGATGTCGTGACCTTTGGCGAGGCGATGATTCGATTGTCTTCACCCGAATACCGCCGGTTGGAAAATGCAACCAAACTCGATGTCGAGATCGGGGGCGGTGAATACAATGTCGCGGTCGGTTGCGCGCATTTGGGATTGAAGGCGGCGTGGGTCTCGCGCTTGGTCGATAATTGGACGGGGTGGATCATTCGCAACAAGGGTCGCGAGCACGGGGTGGATATGTCCCATATCTCGTGGACGGATTTTGATGGGATCGGTCTCGAGCGCAACGGGTTTTACCACATGGAAGTGGGGGTAGGGCCGCGCGCGAGTGCCGTGACTTATGACAGGGGCCATACCGCGATTATGAATATCAAACCCGGCATGGTGAATTGGGCATCTGTGTTTGAAGGGAGCAGGTGGTTTCACGTCAGTGGCATTACACCCGCCTTGTCCAAAGGCGCGGCAGAGACCACCGTAGAAGCGTTGCGAGCGGCGTGCGATGCCGGCGTGACCACGAGTTTTGATCTCAATTTCAGATCCAACTTGTGGAGTTCGGAAAAAGCACGGGAGACCATTGCAAAGTGCATCCCGCACGTGAAGGTGCTCATCGGCAATGAGGAAGATTTTGAAAAGACGATGGGCTTGAAGGCCGAAGGCACATCGGGCGATTACGATGCCCTGGATCCGGAAAGCTATAAGGAGGTCGCGCACAAGGCCACAGCGCAATATCCCAATGTGACGCATGTGGGCACAACCCTGCGCGTCGCCAAAACCGGGTTGTTGAATGACTGGCGCACCTTGCTTTACGATGGCAGTGAATTTTATTTTTCCCGCATATACGAAAATTTGGAAATTGTGGATCGCGTGGGCGGGGGCGATAATTTTTCCGCGGGGATTATTGCCGGGATGCTCGCGGGCAAGCCCGCTCGAGATATTGTCGATTTTGCCGGGGCCTATTCGGCACTGGCCCATACGTTCCCCGGCGATGTGAACTGGGCAACGCGCGCAGAAGCAGAACGCGCCATGAAGGGCGAGAGCGCACGGATCAGACGCTAAATAGGACGCATCGCAGGAAAAACAAACTGGAGCATTCGCGATGGAATGGTTTCCAATTATCGCTTTTACGATCTTCCTGACGGGCCTGATTATTGTCAGTGTACAGGCTATCAGAAATGGAGAAAAAAAAGATGACAAGCCCGACCAGTCAACGCGCTCATGATGGACGCATAAGACGCGGCACAGGCGTACGTAGGGGCGGTGCCCCGTGCCTGTCCGTTGTGGTCAGCAGTTAGCCAAACAAACGAGTCGGGGATCGATCTATGGAAATGGCGCACAACGAAGGGCCGCCGCTGCGAGATGTGGTGGCGGCGCGGCGCACGCAAAAAGAGGTGCGCCGAAACAGTTGGTTGCTGGTGATCAACGGGGGGTTGGTGATGATGTCCTACACGTTTATCAGCGCGGACCTGGTGATGCCGGCCTTTGTGCAAACCCTGACCACATCCAGCATTTTGGTGGGGATGGCCGGCGCGCTCATGAGAATGGGTTGGGCCTGGCCACAGGTGTTCATCTCCCGAATTATCGAACCCAAACCCCGAAAGATGCCCCTGTTGATCGGCGCGGGGTTGGCCCGAAGCGCGATGTGGATTTTGGTGGGCGCGATGACCCTCTTTTTAGGGGGAATGAAGCCCGCCATTTTTTTGTTTTTTTTTATGGTGTCTTACGCGATGGGCACATCGCTGATGGGCGTGATGAGCGTGCCGTGGATGGATCTGATGGGCAAGGCGATTCCCGCGTCTCATCGGTCAAAAATTTTCGCGCTGCGCCGATTTTCCGGGGGCGCGATGTCCATGGCTGCCGGGCTTTTGATTTCTTATATTTTGAGCGCGCAAAGCGGGCTGTCATTTCCGAATAATTACGCGGTGTTATTCGTGCTTTCGGGGTTGGGCACTGCGATGGCCGTGTCGATCTTTAGCCTGATTCGAGAACCCATTGAACGGCGCACGCACGCGCAACTCTCTCTGAAAAATTATTTGCTCAACGGCCTGAGTTTAATGAAAGAGGATGTGAATTTCAGGCGTCTTTGCACGGTGCAATTTCTGTGGGGCTTTAGCATGATGGGCGGGCCGTTTTACGTGCCCTACGCGATTACTGGCCTGGGCATTGGCGCCGCCTATATTGGGCTTTATGTAATGGCGATGCAGTTTAGCGCGGTGTTTTCCAATGTGGCGTGGGCGTGGATAGGGCGTTACAAGGGCAATCAGGCGTTGTTTTTGTACGGCACGTTTCTGCTCGCGCTGTCTATTGTGGTTCCAATATGTATCGAATACGTACCCCATCGCACAATATGGTTTTGGGGCACAGAGATCGATTTGCGGGTCGCGGTGTACGCGTTCACCTTTGTTTTTTCCGGCGCGGCTCAAAGCGGCATGTATTCGGGGCGCATGACCTATGTCCTCGACATCGCGCCCGCGGACCGGCGGCCCACCTACACCAGCTTTATGAACATGTTTATGTTTCCGCAGGGGTTGTTGCCCATGCTGGCCGGGGTGCTCGTGGCTTGGATTTCCTATCGGAATTTGTTTCTCATTTCCCTGTTATTTATTCCCTTTGCCGCGCTGCTCGCCCGCCAGTTAAAACCCGTCATTCACCCCGAGGATTGAATTTCCTCGGCGAGGTCTTCGGCTGGATAGGTGAGAATCTCCGCGAGGGTAGGGTGATAGTGCGGCATGCTCATCAAGTCGTAAACCGTGCCGCGAAAGTGCATGATGGCGATGAGTTCGTGGATGAGTTCACAGGCTTCAGGCCCGACGATGTGCCCGCCGATGAGTTCGCCCGTTTTGGGATGGCAGAGGAGTTTGACAAAGCCGTGGGTTTCGCCCATGACCATGGATTTGCCGTGGTCGTCAAAGGGATAGGACGCAACGCGATAGGGGGTGTTTTGTTCGCGGCATTCTTTTTCCGTGACGCCCACAGACGCGAGTTGCGGGTCCGTGAAAACCACTTCGGCTTTGAGCCTGTAATCCACGCGCCGCTTTGTCGTGTGCCCAACCGCGTTGTGCCCGGCCACCTCGCCTTGTTGCACCGCGATGTGTACAATTTCGTAAAGCCCCGTGCAATCGCCCGCAGCGTAAATATTGGGCGCGCTGGTCCGCATCTGCTGATCCACGGCAATGCACCCGTTTGCAACCTGCACGCCCGCATTTTCGAGCGCGAGCGATTGGATAGCGGGCACGCGCCCCAACGCCTGAAGAATCGCGTCTGCCGAGGTCGTGCGCTGTTTGCCATTGTGGAGAAAATGGGCGATTTTGGCATTGTCTTGTTGCGTGAATTTTTGCAACTGAGTCGCGGTGAAGACTTGCATTCCCTCTTGCCTGAATCGGTCCTCCACCGGGCGGGCGAGGTCTTCGTCCGTGCTGCTGAAGATGTGGTCGCTGCGCTGAATCAGCGTGGTGCGCGTGCCCAAGCGGCAAAAAAATTGGGCAAATTCCGCGGCCACTGGCCCGCCGCCCAAGACGATCATCGACTCGGGCAATTCTCGCAATTCGAGCGCGTCATCGCTGGTGAGATACCCCACCTCTTTCAGGCCGGGAATGGCGATGTCGGCAACCGTCGAACCCGTGCTGATGATGAAACTCCGCGCAGTCAAAGTTCGTCGCCCCACGGCAATGGCGTTGCGATTGACAAAGCGCGCCCTGCCAGATATGAGCGCGAATCGCGGGTTGCGGAGTTGCGCGATCCGATAGTCCGCAAATTCCTTGACGAGTGCGCGTTTGCGGTCATTGATTTCACCGAGATCGGCGCGCAATTTGGACGCACGCAGGCCAAATTCTCTGGCGCGGCGCATCAACGACATAATCTCGGACGAGCGCAAAATGGCCTTGGTGGGCATACACCCGCGCAAGATGCACAGGCCACCCAAAGGCCCTTTGTCGATAATGGCAACTTTCGCGCCGAACTCTTGGGCCGTGCGCGCTGCGGCATATCCCGCGCTGCCGCCACCAATGACGATGACGTCGTAATCCATAGATGTATTCCTTATGGGTGAGTTGTCAGTCCCTGCCCGTAAGCCTGTAGGGGCGATGTCCATGGGCTCGCCCGAAGGGACGCGCCAACCCCACCGCCCAAAATATACCGTGCTGAAATCGCACGCGATTTGGAGCGTCAAAATTTAGCCCGCTGAGGATCACCATGAGCGAACCCATCCGCGGTATTTTGCCCGTGTTGCAAACACCCGTTGCCGAATCAGGCGGCTTTGATATCGACAGTCTGGCGCGTCAGATCGATTTTTGTATTCACGCTGGCGCAGGAGGGCTGGTCTTTCCCGTGCTGGGGAGTGAATTTCAATATCTCTCTGACCGCGAGCGGCAGACCACGGTCGAAATTGTCGTGAAAAAAACCGACAACCGCATTCCCGTTATCGCCGGAGTGGCCGGCACCAATATCTCTACGGCCACCGAACACGCGGCCCATGCCCAGCGCGTGGGGGCCGATGCAGTCATCGCCATGCCACCCTATATGGGCAGCGGTGGCGTCGAGGAAAATCTGCGCTACTTTGAAGCCATTTCCAGCGCGGGACAATTGCCCATTTTCATCCAAAACGCGGGAACTGGCATGTCGCCCGCTGCCCTTATCCGCCTGCTCGCCGAAGTCGAGCACCTCATATACGTCAAAGAAGAAGCCCATCCCAGCGCGCATCACATCAGCGCGATTGTGGCCGAAGCGGGCGGTCACTGTCAGGGCGTTTTCGGGGGTGCGTGGTGCCGCTGGATGATCTCGGAAATGCGACGGGGTGCCAGCGGCTTTATGCCCGGCGCGCCAGTCGTGGACATTCATGTGGACATCTATCACGCATTTCAATCTGGCGACGAAAACACAGCGCGCGATCTTTTTGATCAACTCCTCCCCTTGACCAACATGGTGCAAATCCTCGGCCTCCGCCTCGTCAAAGAAGTCCTCGTGCGCCGCGGCATCTTCAAAACGAGCGGCATGCGCGCGCCCGGCAGCACGCAATTGGACGACGAGGACCACCGAGAACTCGACGCCATCCTCGCCAAACTTCGCCCCCTGTTCCGCACACATCAACCGGCGATCACAGAAGGGGTTAAATGACATTCGATTTCGCGGAAATACTGACCGGATTCATCGATTTTCTCTGGGCGTCCTTTCTGCTGCTCGCGCCCATGCTCCTCTTCGGGCTATTTCTTTCCGGACTGATCCACATCTTGATTTCGCGCCACGCCATTCTCAAGTGGCTGCGCGACGACAACTTGAAATCCGTGAGCACCAGCGCGGCTATCGGCGTGCCCATCCCGCTTTGCAGTTGCTCGGTCGTGCCCGTCGTCGCCGAGATGCGGAAGAAAGGCGCGTCTCGTTCGTCTTGCTTGTCTTTTTTGATCACCGCGCCGGAAACGGGCGCAGACTCCATTCTGGTCACGCAGGCATTTTTCGGATTCGTCGCCGCCCTTGTCAGGCCCGTCATCAGCTTTATCACTGCGGTCATCGCCGGCCTCTTCTGCATCGGTCTCGCAAAGGACAACCGCGGCGAAACGCAGTCGCCTGCCCACTCCCATTGCGATCACGACGACGCGCACGAGCCCCTGCTGCCCGGCAGTGACGATTGCTACATCTCGCCCGCGCAACTCAAAGCGTCTCTGTTCGCCTATCTGAGACGCATTGGGGACAAAATCAGCCGGCGGGAAAACGCCTCTTATGCGGATGCCAACGCTTTGGACTTTGTGAAAATCTGCAAGCACGTTTTACGCTATGGGTTCGTGGAAGTGGCGGACGACATCTTGTTCGCGCTGGTTGTGGGCGTCGCACTGGGGGGCGTGCTCTACTTGGCACTTCCGAGCGATTTGATGGCGAATGAATACGCCCGCTGGCTGGCCTATCCCGTCATGGTATTGGTCGGCATGCCCCTCTACATCTGCGCCTCTGCCAGCACGCCCATCGCCGCCGCGCTGGTTGCCAAAGGCGTCAGCCCGGGCGCAGCCCTGATTTTTCTCATGACAGGGCCGGCCTCCAACACCGGCACCATCGCCATCATCGCCAGCCAGTTCGGCACGCGCTTCGCGTCTGTTTATGTCGCCGCTGTCATCGCCGTGACCGTCGTTATAGGCATCTCGATCGACGCCATCCTCATCGCCTTTGGCGCGACGCTCTCCGTCAACCTCGCGGCCTCTCATTCTGCGACCCTCCAACTCGTGCAGTGGGGCGGCGCCTTCGCCCTCATCGCCTTGATCGTCTGGCGATTCCGCGCAGGCGGTCTCAAGAGCGGGTACCGGGACCTGCTCTCCAACCTCCGGCCTTGCAGAGAAAAATAAACCTGTCGTTCTGAGCGAAGCGCAACTCAGGTCCGCTTTATCAGCCTATCGAAAATTGATGGGCGGCTACCTAACGCTCCTGTACGAAAACGCCTCGGCGGTTTTGATCCGCCGGGGCTTTTTCATGGATGCAATGCGCCGGATTCGACAAAGTGCAGCGCGTAAGCAAGGCCGATCCCAATGAGGAAAGAAGCGGTGAGCTTGCCGCGGTCGTGGCGGTGGAAATGGATCTCCGGCAACAGATCGCTCAAGGAAATGCACAGGAATGCGCCGGCCGCAAAAGTCAGGGTGCAGCCGATCACTTGCCCTTCCCATGGGCCGAGCAACCCCGCGCCCCAAAACGTCAATAGGGCAACCACTGGGCAGAGCATGGCAAACCCGACGTTGACCACCGTGCGGGCGCAAAGGCTCAGACCGGCGGCCTGCATGATGCTCGTAATGGAGAGCGCGTCGAGCGGCTTGTGCAGAAAGATCGCCAAAAACACGCCCAACCCCGCCCAACCCATCCCGTCTTCATACGCCCATCCCACCCGAATGCTCGCGCCCAGCGCGATTCCCTCTGTCACCGTGTGCAGGGCCATGCCCAGGGCAATGCCGATCCAACTCATCGAATGCACATCCGGGCCGCGATCGCGCTCCTCACCGCTGAAGTCGTGTTGGTGAAAGTGGAAGAGACGCAGCAACAACAGCATCAGAATGAGACCCAGCATCATCCACCACACGGCTGTCTCGACCGCGTTTGGGCTGGAAATTCGCGCCAGGCCGTGGGGCAAAAGATGGTAAAGGGCAACGCCGAGAATCAGCCCCGCGACGAGGCTCATCACCATCTGCGTGCGGGTGTGCGTCATGGTCACAATGCCCGGCAACCACCCGCCGAGCAAAGACGCGGCAACAATGGCAACGGAATATCCCGATAACAGCAACAAGGCGTTTGCATCCATAATAGCTTACACTCAGAGCATTGAATCCGAACATCAAACAAAACAGCAAAACTGCGGGCATTCTTCAGAGCGCACCCTGTGATTGCTCCAGGACCTACAACAAGTCTCGAAATTTTTCTTCATCAATTCCCGCCTGTCGCAACATTTCAAAAAATAGCCACCGCGGGATGTCTCGCCCGTGTTTGTGGCTGATGCGGACGCGCAAAATCGTTCCATTTTCGAGCACTTTGCGCCACGTTTCGTGTTTTCGAGATCGAATTTTCTCGAATCCCAAAACCCGTAACACTTTGCGAAATTGATCAAATCTGTATGCGGCCCTGTTGGATTTCAATTGGCATTCGAACATCCCACGCATCTTTACACGCAGCGATCTCTCGAATATAAGGCAAATGGTGGGCGCGGTTGGGGCTGTTTTGATACAGTTCCAAATCCCCCAAATATTCCTCGGCATAATCTCGCATGGCTTCCAGCATATCTGCCAGTGCTTCATCGGGCGTTGCCATTTCGGTCACCAAATCCAACTCGGGGCAGAAAGCGCATACCATCGCGCCATCGCGTGCGAGAATCACTGTCAATCGTTTTTCAAACAATGAAATCTTCGGTGCGAAGTTCGAGGTCTCCAACGCCATAAGCGATTGATCATTGCCCATTGTCTTTCCTCTTTGCGGGCCTTTTGTCGCTTAACGACATACCTTATCCAAACTTTATATATCGGATTTCGCATTTGGAGGCAAGCGAAAAGGCGAATAATGGACGGTTGCAAAACCGAGCGAAACATGGTATATTTCTTTTCGCATCGATCATTTTTTTACCCGAGTGTGGAACTGCGATGTTCACCATAAATACCATAGAAGACCTGATCCAAATACTGGATGAAAAACCCGAATGGGTTGACGCCCTGCGCGCTCGGTTGCTTACGCCCGAGTTGCTCGATCTGCCCGAAAAGTTCACCAAGTTCGTCGCCAATATGGATGCCTTTGTCGCTAAGGTGGATGCCTTTGTCGCTAAGGTAGATAAGTTTATCGCCGAGATGAACGCCTTTGTCGCCGAGATGAACGCCTTTGTCGCTAAGGTGGATAAGTTTATCGAGGCCACGAACAAGCGGTTGGAGCGAATCGAAAATCGACAAGACAAAGCCGAAAGCCGATTGGAGCGAATCGAAAATCGACAAGACAAAGCCGAAAACCGATTGGATAGGATCGACATCAGCCTGGGCGTGCTCAAGGGAGGTCACGCCAGAAATGCCGCGGTCAGAAATGCCGCCTTGATCGCCTATGACATGGGATTTGAGCTGGTTGGCGTCTTGCCACAAAAAAAGATCATCTCTTTGGTCGAATCCCAGGATGCGGCGGACATTCCCAAAAACGAGCGGCGGAGTTTCTACATGGCCGACCTGATCGTGGAGGCCGCGGGCCAAGATGGCGAAACCTGCTATATCGCCGTGGAAATCTCCTTCACAGCCAATGGCCGAGACACGCGGCGGGCCATCCGCAATGCTGCGTTTTTGACCCGGTTCGCGGGCAAGCGCGCCTATCCTGTCGTCGCCGGTATGTACAAAGACAACCGCATACAGAGCACCATCGAATCGGGAGATGTATTTTGGTATCAACTGGACGCAGAAGACCTCGAGGTGGAATAATCACATTCCTTTGGCAATAGCAAAAAACCGGCGTATCATGTGGGGCGATACGTCGGTTTCTTTTTTTAGGAGCGTGCTATGGCAATCAAAACGTGTCTCATGGTCGGCGGCGGCGGGATGGCCGGCGGCTGGATCAACCGCATGACGCAGAACTTTGGGGACCGCATCAAAATCATCGGCCTCGTCGATGTCAATCGAGACGTGCTGGATCGGCAGGCACAGGCACTTGGCCTGTCCAAAGATCAACTTTTCACCTCGCACGAGGACGCCGTGTCCGCTGTCAAAGCAGACTTTTGTGGCATAGCAACGCCGCCGCAATTTCACGCGCCAGCGACCATTGCCGCGTTGGAAGCAGGCATGCCCGTCATCTCTGAAAAACCCATTGCGGACACGCTCGATGCTGCCAAAGACATGGTTCGCACAGCACAACAAACGGCCCTGCCCTGCGCCATCATTCAAAATTATCGCTATGCCCGCAACAAGCAGGAACTCGTGCGTATTCGCAACGAGGGCCGCTTGGGTCGCCTTCAGCACATTGTTGGTCGCTATGCCTGCGACTACCGAGAATTTGGCTCATGGGGCAAAGACTGGCGGCACACGATGGAATTTGGCCTCCTCTTTGAAGGCTCGGTGCATCACTTCGACATGCTCCGCTTTCTCTCGGGCGGCGATCCCGACACCCTGATGGGATTTGGCTGGAACCCCGAATGGTCCAGCTTTGACCACCATTCGAGCGGCATGTACCTCGTCAACATGGACAACGGCACGCACGCCTTTTACGAGGGCAACAGTTCGGCGGCGGGCATTACCAACTGCTGGCACAGGGAACACTACCGCGCCGAATTTGAAGCGGGCACGGTCGAAATCGCCGAAGGCGCGACAGTGACCATCCACCGCGTTGGACAGGCCCCTGAAGTCTATGACGCGCCCGAAATTGAAAGAGAAGGCCACGATCACCTCTTCGATGAATTTCTCAACTGGCTCGACGGCGGCCCGCCTTCTGAAACGCGCATCGAAAAAAACATCGTCTCGTATGCCATGGTCATCGCCGCAATGGAAACGGATGGACAGCCGAAGAAAATCGCGGACTACATCGCGGATTTGGGCCTTTAATACTCTGTAAATTAAGTTATTTTAAGTTTTGAATTGTCTGGATAAACGCGTTGATAATGGGTATTCATCTTGTCTCTGGCCTTGGGCAAAGTGAACTGCCAATTCAAGGGGATACCCTTGGCCTCTCGCTCCTGGAAAAAGGCCAAAACTTCCCGGCGTAGTTCCGCCTTTGTCGCAATGCGCCTATTCAAACATCCTCGCGCCAGAGCCGAAAATTCGATCTCGATCATGTTGAGCCAACTCGCCGCCTTGGGGGTAAAGAAGAACTCAAACTTCTGCGCGAGGGCAAACGCCTCATCGGCCGGCAAGTAACGATAGAAGGCATGGCGGGTATGCGTGTTGAGATTGTCTTGCACCAAGCGGATTTTCTCCGCTTGTGGCCAATGCTGTGTCAGCGCCTGACAAAAGTGGGTGTATTCCTTCATCGTGCGCCGGGGATAGATTTCGGCAAGCCGTTTGCCGGTTAAAGGCTCAATGGCGGCCAACAAAGCACACGAGCCGTGTTTGGTATAGGCATAATGTTCTTTGGTCACTTGGCCTGTTGTTAGGGGCAAGGGATCAAGGACTTGTCCGATGAGAAAACAAGGACGTTCATCAAAGCAGACCACAGGAACATTGGGATCATGAGGTTGGTCATACAGCCAAAGCAAGGCTTCCATGCGTGCGAGAAAGGACGCATCCACTTTGCTGATGCACCATGTTCTCTTCAAGTGGGGCTTCAATTCGTTTTTTTTAGAATCGTCTTGACATGCGTGTGTGAGAGATGCTCACAATAGCCCAATTCCACGCACTGATCCGCCAAGAGGCGCAACGTCCATCTGCCATGGCCTGCCGGGGGGGTTGAACAGGCCAAGGCGGTGATTTGGGCCCGTTGCTTGCCGGTCATCTCCACCGGGCGTCCTGGCCGCGGGGCATCTTTGAGGCCATCCAAGCCGAGGGTGCGGTATTTCTTTGCCCAATTGCTCAGGGTCTGCCCGGTCATGCCGAGGGTTTGAGCCACTTGGGTGTAGGTTTTGCCTCGGTCAAGTTCAAGCAAGCCCAAAGCG
This sequence comes from uncultured Latescibacterota bacterium, assembly GCA_958295785.1. GTDB lineage: Bacteria > Latescibacterota > UBA2968 > UBA2968 > UBA2968 > VXRD01. The sequence goes on along the minus strand of OY282377.1, from coordinate 4,995,643 downwards.
CGTTTGTAGATTCGGGCTTTTTGGTCTCCTTTGGTGATCAAGGCGGTCAAAGTATCTCGGTCTGTGGGGGTGAGTTGGACGTGTTGTTTGGGCATGCGAACGCCTCCTTGAAATAATTGAAATTCCAAAGTATTTAATTTACAGAGTATTTAACTGTTGCGTGTAATCTACAAATATCTGTTGGATATTGTGTAAGATTTGGAGGGTTTGATGCAACAGGGGATTGTAAAAATTGGCGCGGCGGCGCAGATGCTCGGTGTCTCATTAAATACGTTGCGGAATGGGGAACAATCGGGCGAGTTGTTGCCGGTTCGTAGATCGCAAGGCGGAACGCGCTATGATGCGATGTCTGATATTTTAGGTGTGAAGTCGGGCGATATGCCGACGCTTTGTTATGCGCGTGTTTCAAGTCACGATCAGAAAGCCGCTTTGGAGGCGTATTGTGCGGCGAAAGGTTGGCAGTCAGAGACGATAAAGGATTTCGGATCGGGCATCACCTATCGCAAGAAAGGGTTGCAGGAGTTGTTAGCGTTGATTCTGCGTCGCCGAATGAAGCGCTAGGTGTTGACGCACCAGGATCGTTTGTTGCGTTTCGGTGCGGAGTTGATTTTTGCCTTGTGCGAGTTGCAAGGTATTGAGATTGTCATTATTCACCGTGGCGAGCAACCCAGTTTTGAAGAAGAATTAGCACAAGATGTTTTGGAAATCATCACGGTATTTAGCGCACGGTTGTCTGGTGCGCGGCGTCGCAAGAACAAGCAGATTTTGGATTGCTTAGCGGAAGTGACACAAAAGCAGGTGACGGAATCGGCGAAGCAGTTGGCGCTGAAAATTGGATAGGCGGATGTTGAAGACACACAAAATCGCATTGGTTCCGACGCATGAGCAAGCGTTGTTGTTGAGTCGTCATTGTGGGTATGCGCGTGTGGCGTACAACCACGCTTTGGCATCGTTTGAGGCAGGATTGAAACAGGACGAGTTTAAGAGTCCCTAACAAAAAGCGTTGCCATGGATTTGTGAGAGGCCGCCTTTGAGGCGTTCCTGCGGGTGTTCACGCATCTGTTTCAGACGCTTGCTTTCTTTAGGGTAGGGCTTCTTAGATCACAAAGTAAAAATAGATCGCGTGGATCAACGCACGGGACGGATTACCCGCGTGAAACCGTGAATGATGAGATGGATTTGCAGAAAGGAGAGGATATGAGCACGGCGATGCTGGTGACAGTGGGGGGGGCGCCACGGTTTCAGATGGAATTGCGTTTGCCATTCGGGACAAACGCCCGGATTTTGTGGTGTTTCTGACGACGGAACAAAGCAAAAGCCAAACGATTCCCACCCTGTTGGAAGAGCTCGAACTGAAACCCAAAAAGTATGCATGCCGCCGCGTGTCGGACGAGAATGATGTTGAAGGATGCACGTTGGACTGCATAGCTGCGATCCAAGCGTTGAAAAACCGAGGATTTGATGCCCAAGACCTCGTGGCGGATTTCACATTGGGCACCAAGGCGATGTCTGCGGCGCTTGTGGCTGCTGGCGTTGAGGAGACCCTTGGCAGACTGTCTTATATCCACGGAAAACGCGGTAAAGGCGGGATCGTGATTTCGGGCACAGAACACGCCTCATCACTTGAACCAACCCGATTGACCATCCGCCGCATGACGGAACAGGCCATCGCGCAATTCAATGCACCGCGTTTTGATACGTGCGTGGACATGCTCGATCAGATCGAGGGCATGACCGGCCTGGAGAGTGTCTCGCAAACGATGGATACCTTGCAAACGCTTGCAGAGGGATATCGATCTTGGGATCAATTCGACTACCCATCGGCCATGGCGCATCTGAATAGCTTGAGGAGAGATGAGCGGGGGCCCGAGTGGGGATTGGAAGACAAGTTGAAGAAGCACAAGACTTTTTTGCACCGCGTTATCCACTCCGAGTACGGCGTCGAGCGGGCCGTGGATTTGTGGAACAGTGCGGAGAAACGCAAAGCCGAGGGGCGTTTCGACGATGCCATCGCGCGTCTGTATCGGTTGATGGAATATATCGCACAAGTGCAACTCTTCAACAATCATCGCGGCTTGGAAACCCGTGATCTCAATTAGGACTTACGCAATCCCCATTGGAATATGAGGTGCTTTGAGTTGTTGTCTCAAGAAGTCAGCCACCCCCCGGTATTTGACTTGATAAATGGTTTGTCCTGTTTGATAGGCCACCTGCGCGAGTCGAATCCAAACGAACATCGCACACCCAATATGATTTCGTACCATGCGTGCCAACCGACATGGACACTTTTCAAGCCCGGTTACCTGTTTGACTTCGCGGTGAAATGGCTCAATTTTCCATCGTTGGTGACACACCTGTTGTACCACTGAAGAATCGTTTTGAGCATGGTCGTTAGTCACGACATACGCCGTGCGTCTATCAGCAGACGCCCCCCGGAATAATTTCACTTTGTGGTCTTTGGGAAACCCTCTGATTTTAATGGACTTGCCTTGTTTGCGTTGCGCTTTCGTCCAAGTTAAGCTATCTACGCGCTGGTAGGGGATTGTGCCTGCCTACTCGTCCACGCGCCGGTTCGTCTTGAGGGGACAATAATAGGTTTTTTGCATCTGCTCTCTGTGTCGCATGACCGTTTTGGTCGCATACCAACTGTCCATCAAGACCCCGGTAAAAGGGAGGCGCTTCTGATAGACCAACGCAGAGAGCATGTCCTTGAGATGATCCCATTTGGTTTTGCCATCGCCTTGCGGGTCATAAATCCGATAGTCAATCAACCAGAACCGATCCTGTTGCGGATTGACATAGACACATGTGACCACCCCGATGCCATTGATGACGCCTTGGGCGTTGCCGCTATATTGACGGCGCACTAACGCGATCTTGCGTGCGTGTCGCTTGTCTAAAACCGTGTCATCAAAGATCACATAGCCTTCAGGCGTCAGCGCGATGTGGTCTTTGACGTGTTCCCACACCAAGCGGGGTGGGATACGATCACCGGCGAGATAGCGGTTGATCATATCATGACTGAACCCTTCGCTATGGTCGGCGAAATGGGTCAGCGTATAGTTGAGGGGACTGCTAAGCAGATACTGACAGTAATCCAAACGCGTCGGTTGGCGCATTGATACCTCCTCAAAGTGATAAATTTTACGGAATTGCACCCTTTTTTAACTCAGCATGCGTAAGTCCTATCTGTAAAAGCAACTCTTTAATACGCCCATCCTCATTTCCCTTTTTTCCTTTCACCACCCATTCTAAAACCCGTGACAACAACCCCCCCTTCATCATCCCCTGCATCCCTCCCAACATCCCCCGCCGCTCGTCCTTATCGCCTCCATCTGACGCCTCAACAACACCCAATGTCTGTCTCACAATGCACCGCCATTTTCTCATACGACAAAAGGCAATAGACTACTATCGCTTTTTCACAAAATTTTCAAATTTTTATCACTAGCACATCTCCACCCCGGGTCGCTTCCTTCTATATACTAGTGAAAAAACGACCGAAAAATCGAAATTATACAGACTTTACTGCTTATTTTTTTCTGACAGGCACCTCCCGATCATGCCCATCAGAAAATCCCGATCATGCCCGTCAAAAAATCCAAATTTCAATGAATCTGACACCTGCCATGATACCCAGAATAACAAATATATCGCCGTTCACTTTCAACAACAGACAGATAACATTTTTGCTTTTTGCATCTCTCGATGAGACAGGGCCTATCTTTGAGACAGGGCCTATCTTTGACGGGTTTGACCGGCGTCAATGGTCGAGGAAATGCACAAGAAAACAAGCTCGACATCATCACCAAAACGCCCAACCAACCCCATCTCGAACACAATCCTTTACCCCAACAACAATTCTTTACCTTCAAGACGATTATTCCCCACAAAACTTGACGCTCCTTGATCTACACGCTTTAACGGAGATTTCCCATACCGAGTATAACAGGCCACACAAAAATCGTTCCCAAGGGATGCGACTGCAACACGTCCGTCAGCGCGAGGCGCGCCATGCCCTGAACGAGCACCTGCATCTGGCCGGCGGGCGGGCGCGATCATCGCTTTCTTTGAGGGCGCCAAAAATGGCGATCACTTTATGCCCGGCGTCTCTTGCCGTTTGTGCGGCTTTTACGGCACGCTCGTCTTCCAACAACAAGGGCGCGGTCATTAAGGGGTAGATTACCACTTCAGAGGTTACCCGCGTGGGCAATTCAGGGGGCATGCGATCCGTTTCGATTGCGTTCACGCTCGTTAGGGGATTTGCCATGACATAGACTCCTCTCCGAATGCGATCCGATCTCGCGCGCTGGCGTGAGTCAGAATGGCAGTTGGGGCGCGCTTTGTATGATATGATTTCACGCTGGAAACGCATGGGGCGTTTCGCTATATTGATGGGGTCTTATACCCATTTGATTTTTCTTTGTCCGTCTCCGGCCTCCCATCAGGGAGGCCGGAGAAATGAGGAACAGACGCTCCTCAGAGATCATGCGGTGCTTGTCTCAAGCGTTGGGTTCTGCCCCCTCGTTTGTTACTTCCGATGCGTTGGCTACGCCTGTGCCTACGGCGTGCGGCGACCTCCTTTTTTCAACAGCAAAAAAAGGAAGCAAAAAATGCCGCTCTCATACGCCGAGGGGGGCTCTGCACAGCGCAAAGCGCTTTGCGGGTCGCACACCATGCGCTGGCCTGCGAGGTGGGGTGCAAAATAGATGTGGGTTGCGAGATGGCCTTGCGCGCTGTGCGCGATGGTTTTATCGGAGGGTCTTTTGGGATGGCCTTTTTGCCATGGCTTTTCTGAATGCCTAGGTAACGTCAAGGGAATCATTAAGAAGCCCTCACATAAAGAAAGCAAGCGTCTGAAACAGAGGAGTGAACACCCGATGGAGAGGAACGCCTCAAAGTTGGCCTCTCACAAATCCAGGGCAACGCTTTTTGTTAGGGACTCTAAGTCTATACGCTGAAGCGTGAGTTTAATGCGGTAAAAAAAGACGAGTATAAGTGGTGTGCCGAGTTGAGTCAGAACGCATCTAAGAACGCGATACACAATCTGGATCGTGCGATTAAGAACTGGCTCAAGAAGTTGCAGGCGAAAAAGCCGAGAAAGCACAAACGCCAATACGGTCAGAAGTATCAAGCGGATAACGGGAAAGGTACGGTGAAGGTGTGCGGGAATGCGGTGTATTTGCCGAAGATCCAATGGGTGAAGATGCGTGAGTGTATGCGATTTGAGGGTGAGATTGTTCAAGCGACGGTGACGAAGACGCATGGTCGTTGGTTTGTATGCTTGACGGTTGAGACGGGCGAGGAGCCGCCCGACAAGCGTGACGGCGAGACGATAGGGATTGATATGGGATTGAAAACGCTGGCGGTGTATTCCGATGGGACGACGGTTGAGAATCCGAAGGCGTCAATGGATCATCAGTATCGTAAGTTGCGACGTGTGGATAAAAGCATTTCTCGCTCAAAGAAGGTTCACGGCAAGACAAACACCAGTAAGCGCAGGCAAAAGAAGTATGACGAGAGACAACGTATTTATGGGCGTATCGCGAACATTCGTGACGATGTTCACCACAAGGCCACATCCGCGTTGGGAAGCGCGAAGCACGTTGGTCGTGTGATTGTCGAGTCGCTGAATGTCGCAGGCTTACGTCGGAATAAGCATTTGTCTCGTGCGTTTCACCGGGCAGGTCTTTCTGGATTCTTGCGGATGCTGGCATACAAGTGCGCGTGGAATGGTGTCGTTTTTGAGAAAGCGGATCGGTGGTTTGCAAGCACAAAGACCTGCTCGGATTGTGGACAGAAGAAAGTCGCTATGGACTTGTCGGAACGCGAGTATGTGTGTATGGATTGCGGTCTTGTGCTTGACCGGGATTTGAATGCGGCACGAAACTTAGCGCAGTATGGGCAGTATGGGCAGTATGACGCGGCAAGTTCTGCCGAGTCACAAAACGGACGTGGAGGCTTTGTAAGCCCTGCTCGTACAGAGGCCGAACCGACGAAGCGTCTATTGGAACCACAACAACTTTCTCTCGCTTTTGCCATATAGATTTTTGGAGATACTTGTAGGTTTCAAGGATCGGTCTATAGCTCAAAGGCGAGATGTGAGAGGCGAAATGCAATCGGCTTTCGGCCCTATCCATCCGCCCCAAGCCAATTGCGTTGTTCGGGTTATGGACGACGGCTTAGGATCGTCAATGAAACAAGTACTGATCGCCGATCACCTGGCTTTGCGCGACAAAATCGCGCAGTTTCAAAACGCGGGCATCGAACGGCTGTGTGTGGTCAGCGATTGGGACCGCACATTGACCGTGGCGCGAACCCAAGATGGGCAGGATGCAACATCCTATTCGGCCATTGTACACGGCGCGTATTTGGGCGAGGCATATCGCCGCGAGATGGATCGGTTGTACGCGCGGTATCGCCCCATCGAAGTCTCGCGGACGATTTCGGACCGCAAAAAACAAAACGCCATGCGCGATTGGTGGATGGCGGCATTGGCGATAATGCGACAACACGGCCTCACCGAAGATATGATCGCAGACATGGCAACCCGAGACCTGATCCGCCTGCGCGATGGCGCGGTCAATTTTTTCGAGATGCTGGCAGACAAAGGCGTGCCCCTGTTCATTTTGTCCGCGGGCATTGGCAACGCGATTTCACGCTTCCTAAAGGTCAGAGCATTGCTCGCCAAAAATGTGACGCTGACGGCAAATCAGTTGCTATTCGACGCCTCTGGCGCGGTGGCGGGATTTTGCGAGCCGGTCATCCACAGCTTGAACAAAGCGCGTCACGCCATTGACGCACGGGGCTGTGTCCTGCTTTTGGGCGATACCATAGAAGACGCGCAGATGGTGAACAATGCCAAAGCCTGCGTCATCCGCGTGGGATTTCTAAATGAATCCGTCTCGGCAAACCGGGCGGAATACCTGCGCGTTTACGACATGGTAATCTGCCATGACGCTCCAATGACCGCTGCGACAGCATTGCTCAAAACCCTGCTCGATGCACAATGAATATCCCGTGAGAAACGGGCGAGCACGGGGGCATCGCCCCTACGTTTCTATCCTCGCATCTTTAGGAGATACTTTGACCTCGCTTGAAGCCATCCTCCTGGGACTCGTCCAAGGGCTAACCGAATTTTTACCCGTCAGCAGTTCCGGGCACCTCGCATTGGCGCAGGCCATTGGGGGCATTCAAACGGGTGACGTCACTTTTGAAGTCATCGTACACTTCGGCACTTTGCTCGCTGTGGTCACTGCATTGCGAGGGCGAATCGCGGACTTGGCCGCCGGGTGTTTAAGGCGCGACCGCGCATCGTGGCGCACCATTTATTTGTTGATGGTGGGCAGCGTACCCGCCGGCGTTATGGGCATTGCGTTCAAAGATATGCTCACCGCGGCTTTTGCCAGTCCTTTGGCTGTGTGCGGGTGCTTGTTGGCGACGGGATGTATCTTGTGGAGCACGCGCTTTGCGACAGGCCACCGTTTGGAAATGACATTTTTTGACGCCATGCTCATCGGCTTTGCCCAAGCCCTCGCTGTGTTGCCGGGGATTTCTCGGGCGGGGTCAACCATTGGCCTCGGGCTGTGGCGCGGGATAGATGGCCGCGAAGCCGCGACCTTTTCCTTTTTAATGTCCATCCCCATCATCTTGAGTGCAACCGCGTTAGAAATCGGCGACTTGCTCTCCCATCCGCCGGGCGTGAACGCGCTCTGGCCCCTGCTGATCGGCACGCTTGTGGCTTACGTATCTGGCGTATTCGCCATCCGGTGGCTCTTAGGATTGCTCAACAGCGGGCGTTTTGCACACTTTGCCTATTATTGCTGGCTCATCGGTCTGGCGGGCATGGCGTATTTTGGGATGTGAGCACTGCTATGAAATACCTATTTCTCTCTTGCCTCGTTTTACTCGCTTGCGGAAGTGTCCCCGTATCGCCCGAGACCGAGGTCCTGTCGAATTTTATGTCAATTGCCAATGTGCGCCGCGAACGGGTTCACAATGCAGCGGGTGACATCACCGGAATCAATCTCTCGGCTGAGGTCGTCAACACAGGCCCGGTACCGATCATCAGTCCCGTGATTATGACGTGGAAATTGCGCGACCCCAACCGCGAAGAAATCGCCCGCGCAACCCATCGGTTCGCCAAATTCGAAGCAGGACAAGCACAGGCCATCGCGCTGACCCTAACATTTGCCCCGCGTGCGAATCTATTGGGTGTGCAGGATGTGGTGACGTTTGATTTTGAAGAGAGCAATCAGTAGTCAGTAGTCAGTGGTCATTTGTGGATAAACTTCCATCTCGCCTTGCATCCGCGCAATCCGTTTAATCCGCGATCCGCCTTGTATCTTTGGGCGAGCACGGAGGCATCGCCCCTACAAACACGGCGCGCCTTTTGTGGATAAACTTCCATCTCGCCTTTAATCCGTGCAATCCGCGTCATCCGTTTAATCCGCGATCCATCTTTCTTCTGCGAATGCTTTTCGCCTTCACTTGCTCAATGGGATTTTCGCGTGTATATTGTGCGTTAAACGCGCAACGTCATTTTTGGAAGAGAGGCCGCCGCAATGAAATACGCCATTGGATTTTTGGCTGTCTTTTTGTTGGGGTGTTCTGGAGACAACACCGCCGGGTCGCGTGTTTTTGTATCCGAAGATTTAACCATTTTGGGCAACCCATCTATTCTGGGCGAGCCTTCGGGTACGCCTGAAGATCCATCGAGTTTTATCCGCACAAGCGGAGGGGTCGATAGCCAATCGGAGTTGGCACTCACGGGACTCGTGGTATCCGTGCGTGTATTGGGGGAAAACGCAACCGAACTGGGTGCAAGTGAAACGGCCTGCACGCCCGTCGAGATCGCCCCTGGCGGATCGTGTACTTTTACATCGAGCACTGTGCTGGACAGCGTGGATTTCAGAACGAGTCAAAGAATTGAAATAACGCCCAAATGTGATCAGGGAATGGGCAAACTGCGAGCTATTCCCGTGGTTTGGCCCGATCCCTAGAAAGGAGATTGTCGTGGCTGAGGTGATTTTGTCGGGTTTTGCAGACGAGGGCCCCGTGAGCAAGCGCGCCGAGGAGCAATTTACGATGATGCGCGCGCTCGGTTTGTCCTATTACACGATTCGGTTTATCGACGTGGGCAATGGCGTGAAAAATGTGATGGAATTGACCGCGCAGGAGATTCAAACGCTCCAAAAATTGCACCGCGAATTTGGCATTGCCGTGTCGAGCATTGGCTCCCCGCTCGGCAAAGTGAAGTTGCGAGATGTGGAGGATGGAACGGACAATCGCTATGTGCCGTTTAGAGAATATCTCGACACAGAGGTCAAGCGGGCCATTGAACTCGCGCACGCATTTGACACAAAGCTCATTCGCGGTTTCAGCTATTACCATCCCGCCGGCTCCAATCCGTGGGATCACTTGAATCAAGCGGCGGATCAGCTTTCGGAGATCGTCGCGCTGTGTGCCGCCGAGGGCCTGGTCTATGGCTCTGAAGTGGAATCGCATTTGATCGGCGGCGATGGCGAAACCCTGATCGCATTGCACGAAAAGATCGACAGTCCCAACACCTGCATCATCATGGATGTGGGGAACATGGAGAGCATGGGACACAGCCCAGACAGGGTTTTTGCCGAATATGTCAAAACAAAACCCGGCTTGGGATGGATTCACATTAAGGGATTCAATGCGCCGGCCAATCGCCCGATGCTGAATCGCGCGAAAAAGCGGGGGCTAACGCGGTTTATCCCCGTGGACCAAGGCGATGCCGGGCACGAGATGGTGTTGCGCGATTTTCTGACGCTCGTGCCGCACCTCCACCGCAAGTTTGTAAAGATGGGCGTGCCGGGGGTGTTTATCGACCTCGAGCCCCATGTCAAGGGCGGTGGGCAGTTTGGCGGCTTTAGCGGGATCGATGGGTTTGGCGTGGCGTTCCGCGCATTGTGCAATTTGTTGGACTATTTGGGCTATGCGTATCACCTGTCGGGTTACGAAGATTTGACGATGCCATAACGCAGAGGTCGTATATGAGCACCCTATCATCATCCCCCCATAAGCATGCCGGACGAATGACATCCGACGAAAAGCAGCGTTGGGAGCGCGACGGGTATTTTGTGCGCGAAAACGTGTTTGCTTATATGGAAAACGACCATCTGCGGCAAGTGGCCGAAGACATTGTCGCCGGAAAGCGAAAAATGCCCATGGTCCACATCGACCGAAATGCCCTTGTCCGAGATGGCAAAGGCAAGCGAGCCGGCATTTACGGGATGCACAAAATTCATCACCCCAGTTGCTACATTCCGGAGTTCCTCGCGCGCGTGCGCGACCCGCGCCTGACAGAACCAATCGCCGATATTCTCGGCCCAGATATTTTGGGTATCAACAACCTCTTTATATGGAAAGCCCCGGAAATCGGGTTGGGCTTCCCCTGGCATCAGGACAAATTTTACTTTGGCAAACGGTTCAAAACAGCAACGACCGTCGGCACCTGGACGGCCATTGACCCGGCAGATCGCGACAATGGATGCCTATACGTCATTCCCGGCAGCCACAAACGGACCATTTCCAAACACGACGACATCGAGGGGTCCCAGCAAAATGAGTTCAAACTGGCACGCGATGCCCGCGATGAGGACGGCATCGCCGTGGAAGTGCCACCCGGCGCGGTGATATGGTTTCACTCCCACCTGCTGCACAAAAGCACGGACAACCACAGCCAGCGATTTAGACGCAGCTATGTGTCGCATTACTTGAGCGCGCAAGCAGAATGGGCCGATGCAGATAAAATTGGCAAAGGCCAACCGGTCATGTGGGTAAGAGGACAAACCTTTCCCGGCAAAGTTCAAGAGGTTGAACGAGACGTTCTCCCGGTCCACGCCTAAAACATGACGTCAAAATTGAGCGCGTGGAAGAATCGTTCGCGCTCATCGGTCACAAATTTTCTAAATGAGGCAAAAAATGGCAGATAAAATTCGCATTGGCATCATTGGCGCAGGGGGTATTTTTCGCACCCGCCACTTTCCGGGGTTGGCAAAAATTGACGATGCCGAGGTCGTGGCAATTTGCAATCGCAGCGAAGACAGCGGCGGCAAAATTGCCGCCGAATTTGGCTTGCGCCCCGATCTGATGACCGACCCCTACGCGCTGATCGCCCGAAATGACATTGACGCGGTGATGATCGGCACCTGGCCTTACAGGCATTGTAAATTTGTCTTGGCGGCTTTAGACGCGGGCAAGCACGCATTTGTGCAAGCGCGCATGGCGATGAATTTGTGCGAGGCCAACGCGATGTACGCCGCGGCAATGGAATCGCATCTCGCGCATCAAATATGCCAGCCGCCGCACGCGCTGAAAGGCGATTGGTTTGTGCAGCGGTTGATCGCCGAAGGCTATGTGGGCGCCATCCGCAACATCGTGGTGCGCTCCATGACGCCCGGCGGGATCGATCCCAACACGCCCTTGCACTGGCGGCAGATCGGTCGCTTTTCCGGTTTGAACACTATGAGCGTGGGCATGCTGGTCGAGTTTGTGCATCGCTGGTGCGGATATACAAAGTCCGTGTCTGCCCAAGCCGAAACATACATCACCGAGCGCCCCACAGCGGATGGGCGCGCGCCTGTTGACCGTCCCGACACAGTGAATATTTTGGCACAAATGGAAAGTGGGGCAACAGCGGTCTATCTCTTTTCCAGCACCGCGCACCACGCGCCGGACGAGCGCATTGAGATTTACGGCACGGATGGCACGTTGGTGTACGAGACCGCCCCCGTTTTGGACGATCAGCGAATCTGGGGCGCGCGTGCAGGCGATGATGCGTTGCGAGAATTGGAAATCCCCGCGTCCGAGATGCGCGCATGGACGGTCGAGGCGGATTTTATCGACATGATCAAAACGGGCAAACCCGCCGAATCGACATTCTACCAAGGCGTGAAATACATGGAATTTACCGAAGCGGTCTTCCGCTCTGTCGAACGCGGCGCAACGGTTTATATGCCCATTGTCGATTAAAAGCCGCTGATCGGACCACAAGGCCAACAATCCAGCAAAAAACGGAAAGCTTTTTCATTTGAAAGAGGAGATAGAATGCCCGCGATTGAGGTCATTTTCTGAGGTTGAAGATCATGGCGACTCAAAAAAAGGGCACTTCGAATGCTGTGGAAATTCTCCACCAGTGCCTGATTGAAGGAAACCCTGAAATGGAAGATTTGCTGGCTGAAGCGGAACATGAGATGGATGTGGCGGAGCAGATTTATAATCTCAGGATTGAATCAAACCTGAGCCGGAGGGCACTTGCCAAAAAGATAGGGACAACAACTTCGGTAATCTGCCGCCTTGAAAGCGCAGACTATGAAGGCGATTCCCTTACCATGCTGTGTCGCATTGCATCTGCACTCAATCGCTTGGACATCCCTATAGGCGAACCCACGCCAAGATAAGTACGGCATTTGCGCTGTGCAACGCGAGGAGATATAACCATCAAGCCGTGTAACCGTTAGCTCGGGATGTCTATTTGGATGGGTATAATACTAAGAGTCCCTAACAAAAAGGGTTGACCTGGATTTGTGAGAGGCCGACTTTGAGGCGTTCCTGCGGGTGTTCACTCCTCTGTTTCAGACGCTCAATTTCTTTATGTTAGGGCTTCTAAATTGATTTTCCGTTGGCCTCATGTGATGCGATATGTTGCCAGCAAGCGATCCCCTTGACGTTATACAGTCATTCAGAGAAGCCATAGCAAAAATGCCATCACAAAAGACCATCGGATCATGCCATCACGCACAGCGCGCAAGGCCGTCTCGCAACCCACAGCCATTTTGCAACCCACCTTGCAGGCCAACGCATGTTGTGTGACCCGCAAAGCGATTTGCGCTGTGCAAGCCTCTCGGCGTTTGAGAGCGGCATTTTTTGCCTCCTTTTTTTTGCTGTTGAAAAAAAGTCGGTCGCCGCACGCCGTAGGCACAGGCGTAGCCAACGCATCAAAGGCAACAAACGATGCGGTAGGGCCAAACGCTTGAGACGAGCAATGCATGATCTCTACGGAACGCTTGTTCCTCATTCATCCCTGATGGCAGGCAGGATATGGACAACTTGAAAGCAAATTGGTATAATACCCAATGCACTTTGAAATTATAGGCGCAATTGCGCCTATTGAAACGATTGCCGTAGGCGGAGGAATCCGTGAGATCATACGGCTCCGCAGACAATATGGGGTTGGCCGGTGGCGAAAACGCAAAGGTATTGCCCGCATTCGCCTCATCAATGGAAATATCCGTCGAGCAGAAATTCATGGGTATGAGGCACATGGAATTGGCCGAAAAAAAATGAAAATCAAACGATTTTTGGATTAGAAGCCATGAAAAAAGAATCATCGAATTTTCAATTCGCTCTGTGTATCGAGCACGGTGGTTGCGAGGATTTAGAGAAGCGAAAAATCTACCAAATTCTGCCTGACGAACAAGCGACCCAAGAGGGGTATTTGAGAGTCGTCGACGAATCTGATGAAGACTACCTATATCCCGAATCTTATTTTGTTCGCGTCGAATTGCCTCGTCGCGCCAAAGACGCATGGGTAGCGGCGACCTGAAACTGAAGTTATGCCTATCCAACAACGCATCTCATTCGAGGAGTTGCTGCCACAGTTTGGATTTTCCGTCTTGGTAGATACGCCGGAGACAGGAGAACAACATGACACCTGAAACGGCCCTGAAAACGCGGGAAAATATGCTCCGAGATGGCTACTGCGTCATTGACCATATTTTGACGGACGAGTTCATCGGGGAATTGCGCGAGGAATCCGAGCGGTTGATCGCGGATCACGACCCGCCCGAAGATTTCAAATACCAAGGTCAGCACATCAATGTGCGAGGGGAAGACAATGCGATCATCCAAAAACTGCTGGACTGGGCGCCGTCGCGGCGGGCACTCGAACAACTGGGCTTTGGAGATTTCAAAACCAGTGGCGGCATCATCATCCTCACCAAAGAACCCAAAGGGCCGCCCCTCTACTGGCACCAGGACTGGATGCAGTGGAACGATCCCATCAGTTGCTCGCCCTGGCCGCAGATCGTATTCCTGAACGACTACCTGACCGATACCGCGGTTGAAAACGGCTGTTTGAAAGTCATCCCCGGCACGCATCTCAAGCGCGTTCCGCTACACGATCAACTCGTACCCGCGCATGAACAAGGCGCTCGATTCGTCGAAGAAGATCATCCGATCATGTTCAGCGACCATCCCGATCAAGTCCATGTGCCCGTGGCCGCTCGCGCGCTAATTTTGGGCGATGCCCGCGTCCTGCATTCGGCTGGCAGAAATTACACGGACGAGCGCAGAACCCTCATTCTGGCATGGCACAGGCGCGCGACCACCGATGTGCCAGACTATTGGGATGGGGATATTCCCGAAGCCATTGCCCAGCGCGACCCAAATCGAAACTACCCCGGCTCGCGCCTTCCCGGCGAACATCTCAAACCTTAGAGAAACGGCTATGCAGTTGTACCCCGTTCCGCTGATTCGTTCTTTCACCAAAAGGAGACCAACGATGATCAAACTGTTCAATCGCACAATTGCCCACGCGCTCAACTCGAGGTGGATATGGCGCGTGCTGTCGCCCGTCCTTGAGGCGCTGAAGGCACGCCCGGATCGCGCCGCCAACGAAAATGTAGGCACATGGCCCCTTTCGCCTGTGTTGAACCAAGGCCGTATCGCCGATGATGCACGCGCCCGATTGTCGTTTCTTTCGAGGAGGTTTCCCCATGCAAATTGCTCTAATGGTCCATGTCCCCCCCCCCCCCCCACGACGCAGGATCGCCGTAACGCGCTAAACAACAAGAGGTTAGCCGCCTGCCTTCGCCCGATAATCGCCGTGCTGACCTTCGCGCTGACGGCCCTTGGCGGCACGCCGGTGCTGGCGCAGATGACCCTGAATCCGGGAGATTCTTGGCGTAACCCTAATACCCCCTCTAGCAATGACTGGGATGTCCTGACGACATCACTGGATCCCCAGACAACATCCGCACAGACGCTGTCGTTCACGGCTAATACCCTTTTCGGCTGGATTAACACCCATACCTACGCATGCATCAGCACTACATTGGCCCAGGGCACCAGCTATCGGGCCGCTCGTGCGGGCACCTGCACGACTCACAGTACCGGTGGGCAACCCCCGGCGATTACGCTCACGCAGGCGATGGTTAACAATGGCGGCATTGTGATTGTCATAGGCGTAGGTAATAACATGATCACTGACAACAACCTTTATGCCGAGTGGATTCCGATCACTCACCCCAAGGTATCGTTGGCTCTGACGTCCACGTCAATTAGTGAGAGTGGCACGAGCAATGTAACAACGGTCACTGCGACTTTGCACAAGGCTTCAAGCGTGGCGACGACGGTCACAGTATCGGCGACGCCGGTGTCGCCTGCTGTGGCGGGCGACGTCATGCTGTCCAGCACGACGACGCTGACCATCGCGGCGAGTGCGACGACGAGCACGGGCACAGTGACGATAACGGCGGTCGATAACTCCACCGATGCGCCGGACAAGACCTTCACGGTTTTGGGAACGGCGGAGAACACCGTCGGCATCGTACCCCCGGACAATGTGACGCTGACGATCCCCGATGACGACGATGAACCGACGGTGACCTTGGCGGTGGCGTCCGCGTCGATTTCAGAAAATGGCGGCACGACGAATGTGACGGCCACATTGAGCAATCCATCGAGCCAGGCCACGACGATCACCGTGACACCGGCATCGGGGTTCTACACGGTGGGATCGGACGCAACGATCACGATAGCAGCGGGAAATACGGCAAACAGTTCGGACACCGCAACGATAACCGCGGTGGACAACACCAAAGACGAGCCTGATCGCACAGGCACAGTGACCGCGACAGCGAGCAATAGCCAAGGGGTTGGAACCGTGACCGGTGTGGGGCTAACGCTGACAGACAACGAGGCCGCGCCGACGGTGACCTTGGCGCTGTCAGCCTCGTCGATTGCAGAAAATAGCGGCACGACGACCGTGACAGCCACATTGAGCCATCCATCGAGCCAGGCCACGGCGATCACCGTGGCCGCGACGCCGGTGTCGCCTGCTGTGGCGGGCGACTTCTCGCTGTCCAGCGCGACGCTGACCGTCGCGGCAGGATCGACAACGAGCACCGGCACCGTGACCATAACGGCGGTCGATAACGCGACGGACGCGCCGGATAAGAGCGTGACCGTCTCGGCGACCGCCGCCAACAGCCAAGGGGTTGGAACCGTGACCAGTGCAAATCTGACGATCACAGACAATGACGCCGCGCCGACGGTGACCTTGGTGCTGTCGGCCTCGTCGATTGCAGAAAATAGCGGCACGACGACCGTGACAGCCACATTGAACCATCCATCGAGCCAGGCCACGGCGATCACCGTGGCCGCGACGCCGGTGTCGCCTGCTGTGGCGGGCGACTTCTCGCTGTCCAGCGCGACGCTGACCGTCACGGCAGGATCGACAACGAGCACCGGCACCGTGACCATAACGGCGGTCAATAACGACACCGATGCGCCGAATAAGAGCGTGACCGTCTCGGCGACCGTCGCCAACAGCCATGGGATCGCGGGCAATCCATCGAACAAGACCCTGACGATCACAGACGATGACACCGCCCCGACGGTGACCTTGGTGCTCTCGACATCAACGATCAACGAGAGTGGGACCAGTAACGTGAGCACCGTGACAGCCACATTGAACCATCCATCGAGCCAGGCCACAACGATCACCGTGGCCGCGACGGCGGGTGCAAATACGGCAGCGAGTGATTTCTCGCTGTCCAGCACGACGCTGACCATCGCGGCGAGTGCGACAACGAGCACCGGCACCGTGACCATAACGGCGGTGAACAACACCAGAGACGAGCCGAATAAGAGCGTGACCGTCTCGGCGACCGTCGCCAACAGCCATGGGATCGAGAGCAATGTGTCGAACGAGACCCTGGCGATCACAGACGATGACGCCGCGCCGACAGTGACGCTGGTGCTCTCGCCATCAACGATCACCGAGAGTGGAACCAGTAATGCGAGCACCGTGACAGCCACATTGAACCATCCATCGAGCCAGGCCACAACGATCACAGTATCGGCGACGGCGGTGGCGCCTGCTATAGCGGGCGACTTCTCGCTGTCCACCACGACGACGCTGACCATCGCGGCGAGTGCGACAACGAGCACCGGCACCGTGACCATAACGGCGGTCAATAACACGACGGACGCGCCGAATAAGACCGTGACCGTCTCGGCGACCGCCGCCAACGGTCAGGGGATCGCGGGCAATCCGTCGGACGAGACCCTGACGATCACAGACGATGACGCCGCGCCGACAGTGACGCTGGTGCTCTCGCCATCAACGATCACCGAGAGTGGAGCCAGTAATGCGAGCACCGTGACAGCCACATTGAACCATCCATCGAGCCAGGCCACGACGATCACCGTGGCCGCGGCGGCGGGTGCGAACGCGGTATCGGGCGACTTCTCGCTGTCCACCACGACGACGCTGACCATCGCGGCGAGTGCGACAACGAGCACCGGCACCGTGACCATAACGGCGGTGAACAACACCGAAGACGAGCCGGCTAAGACCGTGACCGTCTCGGCGACCGCCGTCAATGATCAAGGTATAACCAATCCGTCGAACAAGTCCCTGACGATCACAGACGATGACGCCCAACCGACGGTGACCTTGGCGCTGTCAACCTCGTCGATTTCAGAAAATGGCGGTACGACGACCGTGACAGCCACATTGAGCAATCCATCGAGCCAGGCCACGACGATCACCGTGACACCGGCATCGGGGTTCTACACGGTGGGATCGGACGCAACGATCACGATAGCAGCGGGAAATACATCAACCAGTTCGGACACCGCAACGATAAACGCGGTGAACAACACCAAAGACGAGCCTGATCGGACAGGCACAGTGACCGCGACAGCGAACAATAGCCATGGGGTTGGAACCGTGACCGGTGCGGGGCTGACGCTGACAGACGATGACGATGCACCGACGGTGACCTTGGCGCTGTCACCCGCGTCGATTTTGGAGAATGGCGGCATGACGACCGTGACAGCCACATTGAGCCATCCATCGAGCCAGGCCACGGCGATCACCGTGGCCGCGACGCCGGTGTCGCCTGCTGTGGCGGGCGACTTCTCGTTGAGCAACACGACAACACTGACCGTCGCGGCAGGATCGACAACGAGCACCGGCACCGTGACCATAACGGCAGTCGATAACGCGACGGACGCGCCGAATAAGACCGTGACCGTCTCGGCGACCGCCGCCAACACCCAAGGGGTTGGAACCGTGACCAGTGTAACGCTGACGCTGACAGACAACGAGGTCGCACCGACGGCGACGCTGGCACTCTCGCCATCAACGATCAACGAGAGTGGAACCAGTAACGCGAGCACCGTGACAGCCACATTGAACCATCCATCGAGCCAAGCCACGACGATCACCGTATCGGCGGCGGCGGTGTCGCCTGCTGTGGCGGGCGACTTCTCGTTGAGCAACACGACAACGCTGACCATCGCGGCAGGATCGACAACGAGCACCGGCACCGTGACCATAACGGCAGTCGATAACACGGCGGACGCGCCGAATAAGAGCGTGACCGTCTCGGCGACCGCCGCCAACAGCCATGGGATCGCGGGCAATCCGTCAAACAAGACCCTGACCATCGCAGACGACGAGGGAGATCCGACCGTGATGCTTGCGCTGTCGGCCTCGTCGATTTCAGAAAATGGCGGTTCAACGACCGTGACAGCCACATTGAACCATCCATCGAGCCAGGCCACAACGATCACCGTGGCCGCGACAGCGGTGGCGCCTGCTATAGCGGGCGACTTCTCGCTGTCCACCACGACGACGCTGACCATCGCGGCGAGTGCGACAACGAGCACCGGCACCGTGACCATAACGGCGGTCAATAACGCGACGGACGCGCCGAATAAGAGCGTGACCGTCTCAGCGACCGCCGCCAACAGTCAGGGGATCGCGGGCAATCCGTCGGACGAGACCCTGGAGATCACAGACGACGATGCCGCGCCGACAGTGACGCTGGTGCTCTCGCCATCAACGATCAACGAGAGTGGAACCAGTAACGCGAGCACCGTGACAGCCACATTAAACCATCCATCGAGCCAGGCCACGACGATCACCGTGGCCGCGACGGCGGTAGCGCCTGCTATAGCGGGCGACTTCGAGTTGAGCAACACGACGACGCTGACCATCGCGGCGAGTGCGACAACGAGCACCGGCACCGTGACCATAACGGCGGTCAATAACGCGACGGACGCGCCGAATAAGACCGTGACCGTCTCGGCGACCGCTGCCAACAGCCAAGGGATCGCGGGCAATCCGTCGGACGAGACCCTAACGATCACAGACGATGATGCCGCGCCGACAGTGACGCTGGCGCTCTCGCCATCAACGATCAACGAGGGTGGAGCCAGTAACGCGAGCACCGTGACAGCCACATTGAACCATCCATCGAGCCAGGCCACGACGATCACCGTGGCCACGGCGGCGGGTGCAAATACGGTACCGGGCGATTTCTCGCTGTCCAGCACGACGACGCTGACTATCGCGGCGAGTGCGACAACGAGCACGGGCACCGTGACCATAACGGCAGTCGATAACGCGGTGGACGATCCGGATAATGCTGTGACCGTTTCGGCGACCGCCGTCAATGATCAAGGGATAACCAATCCGTCGTCTGTGACGCTGGCGATCCGCGACGACGAGGGGCCACCGCTGGTGACGCTCGTGCTGACGCCTGCGACGATCGACGAGAGCGGGGTGGGCAATGCCACGACCGTGACAGCCACATTGAACCGGACGTCAACGATGGCGACGACGATCACGGTTTCTGCCTTACCGGGTACGGGCGCGACAGCGGACGATTTCACACTGAGCGACAACAAGGTGCTGACCGTCGCGGCCGGATCGACAACGAGCACCGGCACCGTGACGATTGCGGCGGTCAATAACGCGACGGACGCGCCGGACAAGGAAGTGACCGTCTCGGCGGCCGCTGTCAATGATCAGGGCGTGACGGCCCCGCTCGATATAACACTGACAATTACAGACGACGAGGGCCCGCCGACCGCGATATTGGTGCTAACGCCTGCGACGATCAACGAGAGTGGGCAGGAAGGACAGAACACTGCCACGACCGTGACGGCTGCGCTGAACTATGCGTCGAGCGCGGCAACGATGGTGACGGTCTCGGCAACACCTGGGTTGGGCGCGGTGGCAGACGACTTTGCGCTGAGTGCGAATGCGGTGCTGACTATCGCAGCGGGAGAGACGGCGAGCACGGGTATCGTGACCATTACGGCGGTCGATAATCAGTTGAACGAGTCGGACAAGGAAGTGACCGTGTCCGCAGAGGCGACCAACAGCCAAGGCGTGACCAACCCGGCGAATGTGACGCTGATGATCATAGACGATGATGGCCCGCCGGATTTGACGGGCGTGGAGGTGTCGCCCCAAGTCCAGGCGTTGACTGTATCTTGGCATGCAGTGATCGGCGCGCACGGCTACAAAGTGCAGTGGAAGATGGCGTCACAGGAGTTTTCCTCTGATCGACAAAAAACAGTGGGTGGGGATGTGACGCAGACGCAGATTACGGCGCTGATCGCCTACGCGCCTTATACAGTGCGCGTGATCGCCACCCGTAACAACGCGGATTACAGCCTTCCCTCAGACCCCGTGACAGAGACGCCCAGCGATGAAGATACGACGCCGGTATTTATAGAGGAAGTCGGCCCCGCAACATATCGGCAAGGCGTGGTCATCTCTCCGCTGACCTTGCCCGAAGCGGTAGGTGGGAACGGGACGCTGACCTACGCGCTGACGCCCGATCTGCCCGATGGCCTGAATTTTGACGGTGAGACGCGAGAGATATCCGGCACGCCGCTCGAGGCCATAGGCGAAACCGAATACTCGCTGACCGCGACCGATGGAGATGGCGATGCGGAAACGCTGACGTTCACCCTCGCGGTAGCGGCGGATAGGATGGCGTCCTTCGGCGATACACAGAGGATCGCGCAGGTCTATGTGCAAAACCAAAAAATAGAAGCACTGACCTTGCCCGCGGCGACGGGTGGCGACGGAACACTGACCTACGCGCTGACGTCCGATCTGCCCAAAGGATTGACCTTTGACGATGAGACGCGAGAGATATCCGGCACGCCGCTCGAGGCCATAGGCGAAACCGAATACACGCTGACCGTGACCGATGAAGATGGCGATGTGGAAACGCTGACGTTCACCCTCGTCGTCATGGCGGATTTGATGCCGACATTTGGCGACACAACGGTGGCCGCGCAACGCTACAGGATAGGGACAGAAGTCAACGCGATCTTGCCGGCGGCGACGAGCGGCGACAGTACCCTGGTCTATATCCTGCTGCCATTCCTGCCCGATGGCCTGACATTCGACTATAAGACGCGCACGATTTCGGGTATGCCGACCCGGGTGAAGGAAGAAACGACCTACACATTGACCGCGCTGGACGCCGATGGCGACACGGCCTCGTTGGCCTTCCTCCTTGAAGTGCAACGGCCCTCATCCGACTTCAATGGCGACGGGCAGGTTAATTTTGTGGATTTCGTGACCTTTGCCAGCAAGTATGGGACGCGGCGCGGTGAAGACGGATATGATGCGCGGTACGATTTGGATAGCGATGGCGCGATTGGGTTTGGCGATTTTCTCATCTTTATCACCCACTTCGGCACGGCGGGCTGAACGGGGCGGGTCTGCCTCCTATCCACTGTCTCAAAGTTGAGGACGACGCCATGACACAAGCCAAGATCGCAACGACATCCCAAGACGCGCTGGATGCCCTTTTGTGCGACCTCATGCCGCCCCAGGGTTGTTGGAGCGACGAACAATACCTTTGGCTTACAGACCGAACCCGCCGCTTGGTTGAGTTCACCGACGGCCATGTCGAGGAACAGCCCACGCCCACCGCCACACACCAAGCCATCATCGGTTTCCTCTATGGCCTGTTTGACGCCTACCTTAAACCGCTCGGTGGAATCGTCTTGTTCGCCGCATTGCGAATGCGCGTCCGCAAGGGCAAGTTCCGCGAGCCGGATCTCCTCCTGCTCCGCGCTCGGTCGGATCCCCGGAATCGGGATCGCTTTTGGTTGGGTGCGGACCTAGTAGTGGAGGTCGTCAGTCCAGATGACCCGACACGGGATCTCGTCACAAAACGCGCGGACTACGCCGAGGCGGGCATTCCCGAGTACTGGATCGTCGATCCTCGCTTTGAGACCATCACCGTGCTCACCCTCGCCGGGGGGAACATCTATGTCGAACGCGGTGTATTCTCCCGCGGCGACACAGCGACCTCGCCGCTGTTGGATGGCTTCTCTGTCGATGTGACGGCTCTGTTTGAGTACGCCAAGAGATAGGCCCCTCCTTGTCGCACTATCACAAACGAAATGCCCAGCGTTGCCTGTGAAGCGGTTATCTATGGGCGCAATGGTTGCAGTATCATGGGCACTCATCGATTGCGAGATGGGTAGCGATGGATCATCCGAGAACACGAGCGCGGAATCAAAACAACGCCGCCACGCCAAGACCGATGATGCATGCGAAACGGGATTCGGACACGGAAGGGGAAAGGATGGAGAGACGCAAACTGCCCATTGGCATTCAGACCTTTCGCAAGATGCGAGAGGAAAATTGCTACTATGTCGATAAGACCGCCTACATGCGGCAATTGGTCGAAGAAGGCAGCCATTTCTTTTTGTCGCGCCCGCGTCGCTTTGGCAAGAGTCTGTTCTTGGACACGTTGAAGGAATTGTTCGAGGGCAACGCGCCGCTGTTCGAGGGGCTCTACATCTGCGACCATTGGGATTGGTCGGTTCGCTATCCTGTGGTGCGCCTGAGTTTTGGCAGCGGCAATTTCAAGGAGCCGGGCTATCTGCAAGCGAACCTGATGGCACAACTGGACGGGGTGGAACGTCGGGCTGCCGTGAAGTCCGAGTCCGCGACAGCACCGGGGCGTTTTGCCTTTCTGATCGAGGCACTGCACGAGCGTGCGGGACAGCGGGTTGTGGTGTTGATCGACGAGTACGACAAGCCGATTTTGGACGCGCTTGAGGAGCCTGAAATCGCCCGTGCCAACCGCGACTTTCTGCGCGGGTTGTATGCCACGATCAAGGACAGCGACGCACACGTCAAGTTTGTGTTCCTCACCGGCGTGAGCAAATTCTCTAAGGTCAGCCTGTTCTCTGGCCTCAACAACCTCATCGACATCACCCTCGAGCCGCACTACTCCGCGCTTTGCGGCTACACGGACGCGGATCTGGACGCGGTGTTTGCACCGGAACTCCCCGGCTTGGATCGGGACGAGATTCGCCGCTGGTACAAAGGCTACAACTGGCTGGGAAACGAGAGGGTCTATAACCCCTTCGATGTGCTGTTGCTCTTTCGCCGCCGCCGGTTCGGCGCCTACTGGTTCGAGACCGCCACGCCGACATTTCTGATCGAGACGCTGGTCTCGCGCGGGGTCCGCGCCCTCGATCTGGAGCGCATGATCGGCACCGATGAATTGCTGTCGGCTTTCGACATTGACCACATTGCCACCGAAGCCCTGTTGTTCCAGACCGGCTATCTCACCATACAGGACGAGGATGACCTCGGCGGACAACCCCTCTATCAACTGGGGTATCCAAACCAAGAGGTGCGGCAAAGCCTGAACCAAAGCCTGTTGCGTCACCTGCTACGGAATGCGTCAACCCAGACCGCGCACATCGTCCAGTTATATAAACGGCTGTCAGTCAACGATTTTTCTGGCCTCGAAACGCTGTTCAAGTCATTCTTCGCCAGCATCCCCTACCCGTGGCACACCAAAAACGACATCGCCGACTACGAAGGCTACGACGCCAGTGTGTTCTACGCCTGCTTTGCGTCGCTGGGGCTAGACACCACCGTAGAGGACAGCACCAGCCACGGCCGCTTGGACATGGCGGTGCGCTTCAACGACAACATGTACTTGTTCGAGTTCAAAGTGGTCGAAGCGGCAGCCGAGGGCACTGCAATGGCGCAACTGCGCGAGCGGCACTACGCGGACAAGTATCGAGACGCTGGCCTGCCGATCCACCTCATCGCAGTGACCTTTAGCAAAAAGACCCGCAACTTGGTGGCCTTCGAGGTGGCCCCTGCGTGAGATTTGCAACACGCAGGGGCCACAGAGAGGCAGATATATTTGAAACACCACCATTTGCAAAATGTACAGGAGCCATACTGTGAAAGCCACTGCACTCATCACCCACAAAGGCCCCAGATTTGCCTGTGAAGAGGTCGTTCTTCCCGACCCAGGGCCCGATCAACTATTGGTGCAAACCCGCTATTCCGGCGTCAGCATCGGCACTGAATTTGCCGCCATCACCCGAAAACTCAACTACGGTCCCTATCCCCTGTGTACGGGCTATCAAGCCGTCGGCATCGTGGAACACGCGGGCAAAAACGCCAGGGGTTTCTCGGTGGGCGACCGCGTCTATTACCGCTGGAACCGCGCCATCGCGCTCACGGGTCAAAAAGTCTCTGCGTGCCAGGGCGCGCACGCTTCTGCCGCTGTTTTGGACACACAGGGCCCCCGCGCCTTTGTCGCCCATCTGCCCGACGGCATTGACGAAGCCGCCGCCAGTTTATTTGTTATGCCCGCCGTGGGCCTCAATGGCGTGGATATGGCGAACCCCCGAATGGGCGACCGCGTTGTCGTGTATGGCTGTGGCCTCGTGGGCCTGGGCGTAGTCGCGGCATGCAGCCATCGGGGCTGTGAGGTCATCGCCATAGACTTGGCGGCAGATCGCCTCGCTATCGCGCAAAAACTCGGTGCAGATCATCTCATTCAAAGCTCGGATGCAAACCAAGAGGTCTTCGCCATCGCCCCCGACGGCGCAGACGTGGTCTTTGAATGCACGGGCATCCCCGCCTGTATCGACCCGGCCGTCGCACTTTGCCGCCGCCTCGGCACCTTCATTCTTCAGGGCAACTACGGCCGCCATCCCATCTCGTACAATTTTTTGCTGCCACACGGAAAACGCCTCACCATGTACTATCCCTGCAACGATGGCGAAGCCCCCTGCCGCCGCGCTGTTATCAAAAACATGGGCAGCGGCGTTCTTCCGTGGCAACACACCATCACCCATCGAGTTACATCTTCAGACGCGCCAAAGCTCTATCGAAACATCCTCACCGGCAAAGCCAAAAACGTCATTGGCGCGGTTATTCGATGGTGAGAGGTGAGATGCGAGATGATCCGCGAAGAACGCGGGCGGTGTATCGCTGATTCGCTTTAGGAGCATCAAAATGGACACCCTAAAAGTTGGAATTATCGGGTTGGGCGGCATTGCCCGAGCGCATTGCGACGCCATCTCAACGCTGGACAATGTCGAAATTGTCGCAGTTGCGGACCTCATTGAGGAAAAACGCCGCGAATACATGGGCAGATACGACATTCCCAAAAGTTATGCCTCCCACGCCGATCTCTTGCAGGACGCCGAGATCGACGCGGTCGCCATCACCTTGGGCCACCAACTCCACCATCGCCTCACCACAGACGCTTGCAACGCGGGCAAACACGTCTTGGTGGAAAAACCCATGGCGATCAGCCTGAAACAGTGCGACGAGATGATCAACGCCGCAGCCGATAACGAGGTCAAGTTGATGGTCGGCCTGACGCAACACTACTACGGCACCAGCATCAAGGCAAAAGAAATCCTCGACTCTGGCGAACTGGGGCCGGTCATCACCGCCGTGTGTTACATGTCCAAAAACTGGGGCTATGCCGGTCGCCGCCCGCAGTACCGCAGCCGCTACCACGGCGGCGGGATGTGGTTGACCAACGGCGTCCATGTCGTGGATCGCCTCACATGGGTGATGGCATCGCAGGCCGCATCCGTCTCAGCCGCCATAGGAACCCGCGCCCACTACCAAGCCGCCGATGATTCGGCCACGGCCTTCATCCGCTACAAAAACGGTCTGGCAGGCGTTGCTGTCGCCGTTGGATTTGCCGATGGCGCGCCCAATTACGAATGTCAGGTTATCTGTGCAAACGGCACATTGCGCTTTTGCGAATCCGGCGAAAAATACGTCAAAATTGGAAAAGGCAATCAGTGGGAAGACATTCCCTTTGACGATCCCCCCGCGCAGATGCACAACGAGTGGAAAGCCTTTGCCGAAGCCATCGCGCTGGACATTGAACCGCCCACGCACGGCGAATGGGCGCGTCACATCATGGAAATCCTATTCGCCGCCGAACGATCTGCCATCACCGGGCGAGAAGTCGCTTTGGAAAGCGGGCCGGGCTGGTTCAATCAGACCTCTGGCTCGCCCGTCGCCACGCAACACGGCTGGATTTGACGCGCTTATGAAAGTTTTATTTGTCGCGCAGTACGGGCCTTTGGCCGCCAGCAGTCGCACGCGGGTTTTTGATTATTTGCCCCTGTTGCGCCGCGCAGGCATCGCGTGTGATGTGCGCGTGGTAACGCCCGATGCCACAGTCGCGTTCAGCGGCATTTTTTCGCGCCTATTGTATTACGTATGGTCCTATTTTCGCGCCTTGTACACGGGGTGGGTGTGCGTTTTGACTGCGTCTCGCTACGATGCGATTCTCATTCAAAAAGCCCTGTTTTCATTTCCCGTACCGCGCCTGTTGCGGCGGTACAGGCATAAAATTTTTTTTGACTTTGACGACGCCATTTTTACGCTTGAAAATCCCGGTGCGAGTTGGATCAATCGCTTGCGTACCCGGCGGCGCGCATCCGGGCTACCCGCGATGTTGCAATGTGCCCACCACGCCATTGTCGAAAATGCCTACACCGCCGGGTTTGCAACTCGCTTTTGCCCAGCCGTGTCGCAAATTACCGGGCCTATAGATACCGCGCGTTATGTCCCGGCAGCGAAATCACAAAAAAAAAAGGCCGTGTTGGGGTGGATCGGCAGCCAGACGACAACGCGGTATTTGGATTTGATTCGCGGCCCCTTGACCATCCTTGCGCGGCGCTATCCCCATTTGGAATTGCACTTGATCGGCGCGGGCGATTTTGATATTGACGCAGTGCCGGTGACGCGCACGAGCTGGGCACTGGAAACCGAAGTCGGTCTTATGCAAACATTTGACATTGGCCTGATGCCGCTGCCCGACGATCCATTCACAAGGGGCAAAGGGGGGTACAAATTGTTGCAATACATGGCCGTGGGCTTGCCCGTGGTCGCGAGCCCGGTCGAGATCAACCGCGAAATAGTCGCGCACGGAGAAACGGGTTTTTTGGCCGAGACAGACGCCGAATGGATCGCGTTTTTGGGCAACTTGATCGACGACAAGGCCCTATGCAACCGCATGGGCATGGCGGGTCGCGCACGGGTGGTCGCGCATTACGCGCTCGAAAAGAGCAGCGAACAATTGCTCGGCCTTCTCAAACAGGGCAGATCATGACGCGCCACGCTTTTACAGTGGATGTCGAAGATTGGTACCAGGGCATCCCCATTTCAGATCGCGCATCAACGCGCAACGCGCAACGCCTCGAGGGGTGTTGCCATCGCTTGCTCGATACAATGGCCGAGTTCGATGTTCGGGGCACGTTTTTTATTTTGGGACCCGTTGCACAAACTTATCCCAATTTGATCCAGCGCATCGCCGACGAAGGCCACGAATTGGGATGCCACGGATGGTCGCACGATCTGGTCTATGAGATGACGCCCGACCGATTTCGCGCAGAAACGCAGCGGGCTTGTGATGCGATTGCCCATGCAACAGGGCAGCGCGTCACCGCATATCGCGCCGCCTATTTTTCAATTACGAGGCATTCCCTGTGGGCTTTGGATATTTTGGCAGAACTCGGGTTTCAGTGCGATTCGAGCATTTTCCCCGTGCGGAACTGGCGTTATGGGATTCCCGATTTTGAGTTGGCACCGCGCATGGTACAGACTCCTGCCGGGTCAATTTGCGAAATTCCGATGTCTGTGCGCCAAGTGGGAAGCATGCGATTGCCCGTCACTGGCGGCGCGTATTTTCGGCTGTTTCCCTATTTTTTCAGCCGTGCAAATATGAGGGCCGTGGGCAAACGCGGACGTGCCGTGGTCTTTTATCTCCACCCGTGGGAACTCGATCCCGATCATCCAAGGATCGCATTTTATTGGAAAGCGCGGTTGACACACTACGCCAATTTGAAAGCCACAGAACCCCGATTGCGCCGATTGTTGACCGATTTCTCTTTTGGGACCCTGGGCGAAATTGCAGCGAGAATCCGAAAGGTGGACGAGGGCAGGTGAACCCGTCTTCAGAGTGGTGGATCCTGTCGTTTCGGATTTCTCATTGCCTTTAATCATTCGAGACCTTATATTTAGGTGTTTTGGCGGGGCAGTATGTCTCGCATGGCAAAAAAAAAGGATTGTATTTGCCGGGACAACAGCAATGAGAAAGGAATGACTACATGAGGTTTTTGGTTACGGGCGGTGCGGGTTTTATTGGCTCTCATCTGGCCGAACGACTGTTGAAACAGAATCACGAAGTTTATGTTTTAGACGATCTTTCAACCGGAGATTTGGACAATGTGCGACACCTCGAAAACAATCCGCGGTTTCACATGAAAGTGGGCACAGTGCTCGATCCGGAAACGCTCAGGCCCTTGGTCGATTGGAGTGATGTCATTTATCATCTGGCGGCTTCTGTGGGTGTCAATTACGTGATCAACAATCCCTTGCAGTCCTTGACCACGAATATCCGAGGCACCGAACTCCTGTTGGAATTGGCGAACAAAAAAAAGAAACGGGTGCTTTTGGCCTCGACCTCAGAGGTTGCGGGAAAGAAAAACGGTTCGGCGACCTTCAGCGAAGACGACGATCGCTTGTTGGGCCCAACCACGGTGACGCGGTGGATTTATTCCACGTCCAAAGCGGTCGGCGAAATGCTCGGATTGGCCTATTGGCGGGAAAAAAAGTTGCCCGTGATTATGGTGCGCTTTTTCAATGTGATTGGCCCCCGGCAAAGCGCGGAATACGGGATGGTGGTGCCGCGGTTTATCAAGCAGGCATTGTTGGGGCATCCAATTACGGTCTATAATGACGGCGAGCAACGGCGGTGCTTTACCGATATCGAAGATGCCTTAGATGGGCTGACAGCATTGATGGAACACGACCACGCACCGGGCGAAATTTTCAACTTGGGCGGGAATCACGAGACCAATGAGATTTGCATTAAGGGCCTCGCAGAAAAAATAAAAAAATTGACGGAAAGCGATTCGCCCATTGAATTTGTGCCTTATGACAAAGCATTTGCAAAGGGGTCCTACGAAGACCTCAACTATCGCATTCCCGATTTGACCAAAATCAAAAGCATCACGGGCTACGATCCCAAAATCAGTTTGGACAGCACATTGCGGCGCATCATCGAATACTACGAAGCGTGATGCCCGCTTTATTTTTTTCTCGACAACCGGCGTTTGCGTTGCCCATTGGGCCGTGTAAACGCCTGTTTTTGTTTTTACAGTTCACAGTACGCGGCAAAACGCTCAATTTACCCTTTTGTGATTCTGTGCCTTTGAAACTGGCTATCGCCAGTTGTACCCCCCTTGTGGCAAATCAGCGAGAAATGTCCAAACCATTGGTTATGAATCGACGACCCAAAATACTCCATACCATGACGTGGCTCGCGCCCGGCGGCGGCGCGGATCGCAATGTGTATCTTTCGATGAAGGGCCTGCGGAAGGATTACGAGATTCACATCGCGGTGGGGCGGCAAATTGAGCGAGACGATCTCCTCAAATTGCCGGGGGTTTCCGCACATATATGCCCGCATTTGGATCGGGAAATCCGCCCGTGGCGCGATTTGCACACATTGCTGTGGTTTGTCCGCTTGATTCGCCGCGAGCGATTCGACTTGGTTCACACGCACGAAAGCAAAGCGAGCGTGTTGGGCCGCTTGGCCGCGCGATGGGCCGGCTGCAAGCGGGTCATCTACGGGCTTCACGGCGTGGTATTTAACGAACCGGGCACACGCCTGCAACGGCAGTTCTACATCGCGGTGGAAAAAACGACGATATGGGCTTGCGATTTGATCATCGCGGTGGGGCGAGACGCGCTTCGGCATTATCGCCAAAAAAAAATCGGGCGCGGCATTCCGCAACGGGTCGTGTACAGCGGCATCGACGTGGTGGATTTTGAACGGCGTTTGCAAAAGGTGCAAAAAGACGCATTTCGGCGCGAGATGGGCATTCCCCAACACGCGCCCGTGCTGGTCAATATTGGCCGCTTTTCGCCGGCCAAAGCGCAACGCAACGCCATTGCGGCATTTGCCAAATTGCGAAACGCCCATGCCCGCTTGCTGTTGGTGGGCGAAGGCGATGAGCGCGCCGCGTGCGAGCGGCTTTGTCAGAAGTTGGGCGTTGCGGATCGGGTCATTTTTGCGGGCTTTTTGCGCGATGTCGCGCCGGCCTATGCGATAGCGTCTGTCCACGTCCTGTCCTCTTTGCGCGAAGGCTTGCCCGGCGTCGCGGTGGAAGCGTCATTGGCGCGCTTGCCCACCGTGTCGTTTGAGGTGGAAGGCATCAGGGAAATCGTCTCAGATGGGCAGTCGGGTTTTGTCCTGCCCCAAGGCGATATTGCGGGCATGACCGCGCGTTTGGAAAGGGTGCTCCGCGATGCCGAGATGGGCCGCGCATTTGGAAAACGCGCATACGAGCACGCCATCGCACGATGGGATCACCGCGCGATGGTGCGGGAATTGGACGCCATTTATCGAGAGGGGATCGAGAGATGAAAGCGCGAGAATCCACGCGGGCAGTCGGGCGATTTTTCGACGCGTATGCCGCAAATTTCGACGCGATCTACGGGCATACAAAGCGCAGGCACGCGCTCGGCAGATGGATCGACCGCGCGTTTCGGCAGGTGATGGTGCGCCGCTTTGAGGAAACCCTGCGGCAAACGCAAGACCCGGCGATTCGTTCGGTCTTGGACGTCGGATGTGGCTCGGGTCGCTACGCGGTCGCGTTTGCACAGCAGAAAAAAGAGGTCGTGGGGATCGATATTGCAGCGGGGATGCTCGAGATTGCGCGGGACAGCATCGCATCGCTCCATGTGGCCTCGCGCGTGGAACTCGTTTTGGGCGATTACCTGGCCGTGCGTTTTGACAGGACATTTGACGCGGCGTGTTTGATGGGATTTTTCGATTATGTGGAAGACCCCGTCCCGGTTTTGAAGAAATTGACCGCAGAAGTGACGGGCGCGTTTTACGCGAGTTTTCCAAAGTCGAAGGGTTTTCTCGCCCGGCAACGCCGCGTCCGATACCGCCTGCGCGGGTGCCCGCTGTGGTTATACGCCAAACGCGATGTGGAAGACGCGCTGATCGCAAGCGGATTTGCCGGATTGTACGAGATTCGGGATTTTGGCCGGGATTGGTATGCGGTCGTCCAAATGCAGGGCAACTTGAAGCGATAACTCAAAAACGCGCTTTCCAGACGCACAGGCGTCGCCTACAACGCAACCCCACATGCCAACTCCAGTTCCCCATCCAATGGTTGACGCTCAGCCAGCAACGATCAGCCCCTATCTATCATAGCGTATCGTAGGGACAGGCCGCGCACCGGATCGATGGGTTGCTCGGTCCTGCCCGCATCTATCACAGCGTATCGTAGGGACAGGCTCCCGTGCCTGTCCTCGTCTAATACCAAATTGAATAGCTGTTGTCCTAATGTGATGCGATATGCTAACCGCTCATCGCTATTTCCCTTGACCCCAACGCCCTCCTGAGCGATTATTGTGCAACCGTGCTACCCACTTCATCTTTCAGGAGTCTGCAATGGCAAGCGTTCTCAAAAAATCCACTGCTCGCATAACAGAAGACGACGTGGCTTTTTACCGCGAAAATGGCTATCTCGCAATCCCCGATGCCCTCACCCAAAAAGAAGTTAAAACCCTGCGCGCTGAAACCGCGGCCTTGTGTCGGGGCGAGCGCGGTGCCGTGAGTCAGTTGCCCGATTTTTCCCCTGGCGATACCGATGGCGAAGTGCTCAACCGCATTCTGTGCATCCACCACGTACACAGAATTTCGCCCATGATGTACGACGCGCTCTCCCATCCCGTGCTCGTCGAGGCCCTCACCCGCGTCATTGGCCCCAATGTCAAATGCATGCAATCCATGCTCTTTATCAAAAGCAACGGCAAGCCCGGGCAAGCGTGGCACCAAGATGAAATCTACATTCCCACCCGCGACCGCTCGCTCACCGGCGGCTGGTTTGCCCTAGATGATGCCACCCCGGAAAACGGCTGTTTGTGGGTCATTCCCGGCTCGCACAAGCGCGGGATTTTGTGGCCGCAGCGCGTGCAACACGACCCCCGTTTTGATTGCGCCCACGAAACCTTCCGTTTTCCCTATACAGATGACGACGCCATACCCGTGGAAGTCAAAACCGGCGCGCTCGTCCTCTTTCACGGCTACTTGCTCCACCGCTCGTTGCCCAACCGCGCCAAATCGGGTTTTCGCCGCGTGCTCGTCAACCACTACATGAGCGCGGAATCCCTTCTGCCCTGGCACAACCTCAAACCCGGCGAGCGCATGGCAACGGCTGATTGCCGCGAAATCGTCATGGTCGCAGGCGAAGACCCTTACGCTTACAAGGGCACGCAAATGTCTGGACAACCCCAGGTGCGATCTGCCGGCGATGGCGGTTGCGGCGATGGCCGGCAAAATGTGCGGTCATAAATTCTGATATTGCTTTCCCGGATCGGGCTGGTACGTTCTCGCTATTTCTGGATCGGTGTCGGTCTCCGCGATCAGATTCAAAAGGGCATCGTGCAACCGCCGCGCTTCTTTGGGATGGTCGGCGATCACAGTGTTTTGCTGATGGGGATCATCGGGCATATAAAACAATTCATCCACGCGACGCGCTGGCATATTGCGGCAATCGTAGCGTTCAATGCGAATCGGCTTGGGGCTTTTGTACTCGAGGTCTTTATTGGGCCAATACACCAGCGTCCATGTGCCATCGGTTATTGTGGCGGGCACTGTGCCCCACGAGTCATCCAAATTGCGCCCGCTGATTGCGAACTCCCGATGCTGCACGGTCTTGCCCAGCAACACATCGGCAAACGATTTTCCCTGCGCGCTATCGGGCGCATCCAATCCGGCCAGTTCGCAAAGCGTGGGAAACACATCCACGGGTTGCACCAAACTCTCCACGCGCTTGCCCGCCATCGCCCTGTCCGGGTGATAGACCATAAACGGCAGGTGAATCATCGGGTCGTAAAGCTGGCCCCAGTCGCCCCAGGGCTTGCCCTGTAACCCGTGGTCGCCAAAGTAGTGCCCGTGATCGGCCATCACCAAAAACACAGTATTCTTCTTCAAACCCATCACCTCAACCGCATCCCACAACATCCCCAACCACCGGTCCGTCATCGTCACTTCAGCCGCGTACAATGCGCGCACATGTTCGAGTTCCCTATCCGTCATGTAATTGCTGAACCCGTAGCACGGGTAAATGATCTCATCGCCCTCATAGCCCGCGTCGTACATATCCACATAATACTGCGGCGGGTCCCACGGCTCGTGTGGATCCCACGAATCGATCCATAGAAAAAATCCATCCCGCACGTAATTCCTCTCCAGCCAGTGCATCGCCTCTGTGAACACGCGCGGCCCCAAATAATCGGATTCAAACAACCGCCCGCGCTGATTTGCCAAATAGCGAATCACCCCGGGCTTGACCTTATCCGCACTGGCCGGCCAGTCGATCTCCTCCAATGCGTCGCTGATCCACGGCTCCCCGCCCTGCCCGCGAATCCACTCAATCGACCCAAATCCCCGGTCGAGAAAATTCCCCTGCGTCATAAACATCGGCGTATCAAAAACAAGCCCTGTCGTGTACCCAACGCGGCGAAAACGCTCGGCCATCGTGGGCACATCGCGTTCCAGTTCATCCCATGTGTGAAACGGATGCCCCCAGCGTCCGGTGAACAAATCGCGGCGGCACGGCAACGTTGGAAACGATCCCGCATACGCATTTGAAAACACCAGCGATTCGCACGCGATGCGGTCCATATTCGGCGTCTTTGCGCGGTTGCCATAGACGTGGTCTGCCCTCAGCGAGTCCAGCATCACGCAAATAATATTCACGCCAGCCTCCTTTACCCTCGCAGCAATCCAGTGCCGCGCAACACGGTCTCTTGAACCAGCAACTCGTGGTCATAAGAGCGGTCTGCCTCGCGCCTGCCTCGAATGGCTGCCAAAAACGCTTCCAATTCCAATGCGTACAAATCCTGCCGCGATTGTGGGGCCACCTCGACAAATTGAACGCCCGCGTCATACCCGTCGCGTGCTGCATCCAAACACAGGCGAATATTCTCCGCAGGCTCCATCGGATCCAGAATCGCGCTTCCTTTCGCGCCATACACTTCAAACCGCCGCGCATTGGGGCGCGGCTCCATCGCCGCGATATCGACGATGGCAATGGCCCGTTCAAATTCAAAAATGCCCACCCCGTTATCGGTAAAGCCCTCGACCTCGCGCATATCGTTCCGCATAAACGGCGTCACGCGCACGGGCCTGCCCAAAAGCCACACAATTTGATCGAGTTGATGGCTGGACAGATCGTAAAAGACGCCACCGCAATGGACAGAGACCTTTTCTTTTTGCGCTTTGCCCAATGACGTGGACATGTGCGCCCGAACCGCAAACACATCGCCCAACAGCCCCGAATGCACCCACTCGGCGATTTTGCAATACCCAGCGTGATACCGAAACATGTACCCCATCTGCACGAGCAACTCCTGCTCTCGCGCCAGCGCGATGACCCGCTGCCATCCAGCCCAATTTTCGCCTGCGGGCTTGTCGTACCAAACGTGCTTGCCCGCTCGCACAATGGCCTCTGTCTGCGCCAGACTTTCGACATTCGCGCCCTCTGATGCAATGCCCACAATGGACGCATCGCCGAGCATCGCCGCTTCGGATTCAAACCAATGCACGCCTGCATAACTGTCCGATTGCGCCATCTCCTCGCGCTGTCTCTCATCGGGTTCAAACACGCCGACCACTTCAACCTCGGCATTTGTTTGCATGGCCCGCAATTTTCCGGCTGCGTGCCCGTGTTTTGTACCGTATTGCGCCAACTTGATCATCGCTCTCTCCTATCAACTCGTCCTGCGCGTTCATATCCCATCTTCCAACCGATGGCTCGTATCTACAACTGGATCGTCTCCTGCAATAAAACGCGCCATTGTATTGCGCGTTGCGGGTCGGGTCTTGAAATCCGCAATCCATGTCGGCCTGAAATACGCCTGTTTCTCGCGCGGCAGATTTTCCAACACCACCGGCGGAATATTCAACCGATGCCAGTGCGTTGCCAAATGCGAATAGGCGTGCAAAACCGTCACCCGAGGCGTATCGCGTTGCCACACAGGGCCGGCGTGACACACATTTTCAGTAAAAAACAGCGCGCTACCCGGTGGACATTGATAGGTCATCAAAAACGGGCTGCGCTTTCCCTCTGCCAGTGCCAGATGCGCCTCGTGCATCGGGAAATTGGCCTTGTGGCTGCCCACAATAAAGTGCGTGCCTCCATCCCCTTTGTTCACCCCCGACAGTTCAAAAATCACCCGAACCATTCCCGCATGGATGCGTCCATTTTGAAACCGATACCCGAAAATAGGGTCGATCTGCTTCGGCCCACCCCCGTGCAATTCGCCATGGGATTCGCCCTTTTTTCGCCAAACACACCCGGCAGCCTCTAACCGAATGTCTGCGCCGATAATTTCATGCAGCACATCGATCACCTCGGGATGATCGATCAACACGCTTGCCGGACCACCTGGCACTGCTCGATATTCGGGAGGCAAAGAGGATGGGTTGTGCTTAATCCGATTGATCTGATCCACAATTGCCGCCACCTCATCCGCCGATAAAATCGCTGGTCGAACCATAAACCCCGCCAAATCAAAGCGAAACCGCTCTTCTTCTGTCATGCCCATCGAAAAACCCTCCTATGGTGAGTCGTGGTATTAGAATAACACGCACCTAAATTGAAGTCAAACGCGATTGCATGGGGTTGTCGATGATCCGCCTTGTATCTTGCCTTTTCGGGCGGGCACAGGGGCACCGCCCCTACGTTTCTATCCTCGCATCTTTTTTTCTGTCCTTCGTGCCCTTCGTGGATCACCCTCGCTTCTCCTCCTTGACTTCCCGAATCCAAATTTCTACCATGCTGACCGCCACGCCATCACCGAGTCCAATTTAGCTCTGTATTTTACAATGGCTGCCGATATTCTGCGCCTCAATGTCTGGAGCGGTCCCCGCAATGTCTCGACCGCGCTCCTGTATTCCTTCGCGCAACGGTCAGACACCTGTGTGGTCGACGAACCCCTCTACGGTCACTATCTGCGCGTCTCAGGTGCCAAACACCCGGGCGCAAAAGAAGTGATGGCCCACATGGACTGCGACGGGGAAAACGTCATTCGCAACGTCGTGCTCGGCCCATCACCTCGGCCCGTGCTCTTTGTGAAACAGATGGCCCATCACCTCGTCGAAATTGACCGCGACTTTTTCAAATTCACCCACAATATCCTGCTCACGCGCAACCCCATTGACATGCTACCCTCCCTCGCCAATCAACTCAAAAACCCCACCTTGCGCGATACGGGCTACAAAATGCAAGCCGAGCTATTGAGGGAATTTCACGCTATAGGTCAAAACTATCCCGTGCTCGACGCCCGCGAACTCCTCAAAAATCCACAGCAGGTGCTCACAAAACTCTGCGAGGCCCTAAACCTGCCCTTTGATCCTGCGATGCTCACCTGGAAAGCCAGTCCGCGTCCCGAAGACGGTATCTGGGCAAAACACTGGTATCACAATGTCCACAAATCCACCGGCTTTGAACCCTATCGCCCCAAACCCGATCCCTTCCCCGAGCGTTTGCGCCCGCTCCTCAATACATGCCAACCCTATTACGACCAACTTTACGCCCATGCGATTGAGAAGTTGTCTTAAAATTATCGGGACCTACCCCCTACCCCCCTACAAGGAAGGGGGAATCGAGTTCTAAGGCCGAATGAAGTGTGCAGAATATAGCGTACATGTAGCGCGCAAAGCCCTTTTGTGTAGAATCATCACAGCACCTGCTTTTGGGGCGAAATTCACGTCTCATCTCTGGATGGGTAGGGCGGGATCTCGCTCCGCTCCTTTATATCCTAAGCCTGTGCATCCATTCTCCGATTTTCTGATGAACTGGCCTGAGCAACGGCCAGTTGTACCCCGTTCCGTTTATTCGTCTATTCCTCCAAAGGAATCTCTATGTCTATCCAATTACCCGATCCGCGCAACGAAAACATCCTCATCCATGTCGGCGGCGAATTGCTTCCGCGGGAAGACGCCAAAATATCGGTCTTTGACAGCGCGGTTCAAGGCGGCGACGCGGTTTGGGAGGGATTGCGCGTGTACGATGGCAAAATTTTTCAACTCGACGCACACCTCGACCGCCTCTGCGACTCGGCCAAAGCCATGGCATTTGCGGATATTCCATCTCTTGAAGCGATCAAAACCGCGATCTTTGACACGCTCAAAGCCAATGCCATGCGCGATGGCGTGCATATTCGCCTCACGCTCACGCGGGGAAAAAAAACCTCATCGGGCATGAGTCCGCACTTTAATCAATACGGTTCTTGCCTCATCGTGCTAGCAGAATGGAAACCGCCGGTTTATGCCGCTGAAGGCATCCGCCTGATCACCGCCTCTGTGCGCCGCAATCCGCCCATGTGCATTGACTCCAAAATCCACCACAACAATTTGATCAACAATATCCTCGCCAAAATCGAGGCCAATGTCGCGGGCGTTGATGACGCGATCATGCTCGACATTTTTGGATATGTTTCCGAAACCAATGCCACCAACATCTTCATCGCCAAAAAGAACGCGCTGATAACCCCCCACGCGGATTCCTGCTTGCCCGGCATTACGAGATATGTCACAATCGAAATTGCACGCGATACGGGCATTGAAGTGATTGAACGCAATGTGTCGCTCGCCGAAGTCTATACCGCAGATGAGGGCTTCACCACAGGCACGATGGGAGAACTCTCGCCCATCCTCGAAGTTGACGGACGCGCCATTGGCAGCGGCAAACCGGGGCCTATCACCCATCGCCTGCGCCAGAAATACGCCGAACACACCGCCGCACAAGGCGAACCCATCCCGTTCTAAGAAGCTGTCTTAAACCGAAATACGCCCCCTCCTCGCAACGGGGGGTAGGTACCGATAGAATCAAAACAGCTTCTAAGCAATGGCGTTTTCGATATTTGGATCGACGCCTCCAAAAACGCCGAGCAATATGACAAGGATTAAGCACATCAGGCCGAAGTGTCGGGATTTTTGCCGAGAGTCAACAGGATCGTCGGAATGGCGATCAAGCCGAGGAGGAGGCCGATCCAGCCCGGATAGATCAGGGCAGAACCCAAATAGCCAAAAATACCCGCGACACTCATCGTTGTAAGCGCGTAGGGAAATTGCGTTTTGACGTGATCCATGTGATCGCACGAAGAAGCGATGCTGGCCATAACCGTGGTGTCGCTGATGGGCGAACAGTGGTCGCCAAAAATCGCGCCATCGAGCACGGCGGCAGCGGCCAAAATGGTCAGCGGCAGCCCTCCTAAAGCGTGTGCGAGCGGGACGACTGTTGGGATGAGAATGGCCATGGTCGTCCACGATGTGCCAATGGAGAATGCGACAAGGGCAGCGAGGAGAAAGATCAAAAGCGGCAACAGGCCGGGGGAAACGAGCGGGGAAAGCGCCGCCGTGAGATAAATCGACGTGCCCACGTCCGCGCAAACTTCTTTGATCGCCCATGCGAGAATGAGAATGACAATCGCATACCACACCCCCACGATCCCACGCGCCCACGTCGAGACCGCATTGGCGAGAGAAATGACGCGCCTGCCCGTTTCGCCATGCCTGCGCGTGATGGCAATGGCAATGGCGAGCGCAGAGCCGAGCATCGCCGCGACAAAGAGCACCTGTGAGCTCTTGGCGTTTGAAAAACACGCGCTCCAAAACGCGCTGCTCATCAGGCCGTAATTCCGCCGCGCCGCAATGACATCCGCATGACCCCACGTATCGACAGCCATGCCCCCAATCACGCCCGCAATAACGAGCAGCACCGGCAACACCGCGGCCCACCAAACCGGACGCACGCCTTGGGCAGGGCCGATTTCATCCTGTGCCCGACCCGTCATCGGCGCGGCACCCGGGCGGATCACCTGACCCGTCGTTTGCGCGCGGCGTTCGGCTTTGAGCATGGGGCCATAATCCCGGCTCAGATAGGCAGACAGAAGAACAAAGACCAGGGTCAGCAGGCAATAGAAGCGCAAAGGCAGAGCAGCGAAAAAGAGTTGATAGCCCGAAAGCCCAGTGTTGAGTTCGGTCATCAAATCCTGAAACAGGCTGACTTCGTATCCGATCCATGTGCTGATGATCGCAACGCCCGCGATGGGCGCGGCTGTTGAATCGACAATGTACGCGAGTTTTTCGCGCGAGACTCTGAATCGATCCGCAATGGGCCGCAACGTGGAGCCAACGACAATGGAATTGGCATAGTCGTCAAAGAAAATGGCGAGGCCCATAAAAAATGCCGCGAGGCGCGTTGAGCGGGCGCCCTCGGCGCGGCGAGAGAGAATCTCGGCAATGCCGCGATTGCCACCCGAAAGCGTGGTCACGCGCACCATCCCGATAAGCCCGGCGGTGAACGCGAGAATATAGAGTTGAAACGCGCTTTCCAAAGGCGTCCAAACATAGCCCACCGTGGATTTTTTCAGGGCGATCACGGGCCACAAATACAGGGGTTCGCCCAGCGACGCGAGAAACCCACCCGCGAGAATCGCCAGCGACAACCCGAGAATCAACCGCCCGCTGATAATCGCCACCAAAATCGCGGCAACGGGCGGAAAGAGACTCCACGCAGTGACCGGTGAAATAACTTCCTCGCGCTGCTCAGAACCGCGCACAGCCAAGAGGTGATACCCCGCGGAGGTCGCCGCGCCGCGCAACGCGATTGGCATGTCCGAATCAGGCGCGGCAGATCGGCGATTTCGCGCTTCGGCAAAGGCTTTTTGCAAAAGGCGATCCGCATCGGGCGACAGTGTCCAGTTGTGATTCCCAATTTGTGCGGCCAGTCTGGGAATGGCTTTCAGCAGTTGCTCGTGCAAAACGCCTTCCCGATTGGCCGGTAAAATGGCGATAAGCATTGCCGCGAGCACAATCGCAAAGATCGCTCGAACAATTGGATTTTTTGACAGGTCGCGCAAACGGAATCTCCTTTAGAATGCCAGAGTATAGGGCGTGCCTCTGTGCGAGTCAAGTGGTCGGAAAGCCTCCCGCATTTATGCCCTGCGGGACATGCTTAATCCCAGCGTGCCTCTGCGTGCTTACCGCTTTCTCTTCGTGTTCTTGGTGCCCTTCGTGGACCTTGGCTCCCGCCTTTTCGCTTGTGAAGACGACCGAATAATTCTATTTTTTGCACGGAGGTGATTTCAATGTCTGCCAAAGCGCGTCTCTACGCGATTATGGAAAAGGCCGAAGAAGGGGATCGGCTGAGCCGCGTATTTGATATTTGCATTGTGACGCTCATCGTTTTCAATGTGACCATGGTCATTTTAGAGACGGTCAAAGGAATGAAAGAGGTTTACGGTGGGTTTGTCGATATTTTTGAAGCGGTCTGCGTGCTGGTCTTCACGGCTGAATACATGCTGCGGATCTGGTGTTGCACCGCAGATGCAAAATTCGCGCGGCCCATCAAAGGGCGGTTGGCATTTATGCTGACGCCTTTGGCCATGATCGATCTGATCGCCATTTTTCCCTATTACGTTTTTTTGTTGGTGACCGTGCCGCCCAATTACACGCTGCCTTTGCGCTTGTTGCGGTTGTTCCGCCTGCTCAAAGTGGGGCGGTACTCGCACTCGATGCGCTTGTTTGGCGGGGTCATCTGGCAAAAACGCCAAGAGCTTTATATCGTGGCACTTGCATTGATGCTTTTGTTGGTGATCGTCTCGAGCTTGATGTATTTTGTCGAACACCATGCACAGCCCGAGGCATTTTCGAGCATCCCCAAAACCATGTGGTGGGGCATTGTCACCCTGACGACCGTGGGCTATGGCGATGTGTTTCCCATCACCCCATTGGGCAAATTCTTGGGCGCGTTGATCGCCGTGCTCGGCGTGGGCATGTTCGCCTTGCCCGCTGGCATTTTGAGTTCCGGATTTGTCGAAGCCATGCAGGATTCTGACCGCGACCACAAGTGCCCACATTGCGGAAAAGAAATCCGCAACCCCAAATAAACGCAAAGATGAGAAAGGAGTTGGACGATGGAATGGGTAATTGGCAGCACCACGCGACCGTATAACGCCTTGTCATTTGCCGAGGCGTGCGAGCGGATCGCATGCGCGGGATATACGGATGTGGCTGTATTTGCACACAACAGGGCAATGCCCGTGGATTCTGAAAGCAACGCGACACAGGTCGCAGATGCCAAAAATGCCGCAACCCAAGCCGGGCTTAAGCCCTCTATGTTGCTCGGCCAGACGCGGTTGGATCGCGGAGTGGAAGGCGCGGTGATCGCGTATCAACACTTGTTGGATAACGCCGCCGAACTGGGCGCAAAGTGGATCTTGGAATTGGGAACGGGCAAAGAGGCGCATTACGGCATCTATCCCGAAGTGATGCGCCAAGCAGCCGAGCACGCAGAGACCGTAGGCGTGGGGATTTCTCTCAAGCCACACGGGGGCATCAGCCTGACCGCGAA
Organism: uncultured Latescibacterota bacterium; assembly: GCA_958295785.1. Lineage (GTDB taxonomy): Bacteria > Latescibacterota > UBA2968 > UBA2968 > UBA2968 > VXRD01. The sequence goes on along the minus strand of OY282377.1, from coordinate 4,953,814 downwards.
AGAACTCATAGACCTCTATCACCAGGTGGATCGCCCGGCATTTGCGGTGAGTTACGATCCGGGCAATATCATCCACTACACGCGCGGCGACGTGCGCCCCGAGCAAGAAGTGGATGAAATTGCCCCCTACACGTCAACGGCCATTGTAAAAGACTGCGCGCTAGATGCCGAGAACAATCCCAATGTGAATACCACAGCAGGCGATGGCGAAGTCGATTTTTACCGCGTCCTATCGGGATTGGTCCGCGGCGGGTTCAAAGGACCGCTCTATGTGGAGTGCGTCGGCTCCAAAGAACACGCGGGCATAGACCGCGACTTGGCATTTACGCTTGGATATATCAAAGGGATTTTGTCAGGACTATAAGTGGTCGAATGCCTCACACAAAAACGAGCGGCTCGGGGACTGAATGGTCCTCTCGCCGCTCGCCTTTTGTGCTTTTTGTGGCAAAACGCGCCTCTCACTGTACAGTTCAGTCCTCATAAATAACGACGACATCATCGCCCTCAATTTCTACTGGGTACGTTTTGACGCGCACCTTTGGGTCAACCAGACACCGGCCGGTTGCGATTTCAAAAGCCCATTGATGCCACGGGCAGTGCAGAATTTCGCCATCGCCATCAATGGAAATGGCGGCCCCTTGCGCGGCGGGCGGCGCAGATGTCGTCACCCGACCCGTGAGTGTGCCCGTGCAAAGCGGGCCGTTCTTGTGGGGGCAGATATTGCGTACCGCGTAGAACGATCCCGCGACATTAAAAACGCCAATGCCCGCACGCCCGCGAAATGGCACCACAATTTCGCGCTGTCCGGGCGGAATATCCGAAACCTTGGCAACCGCGATGCGCGCCATTACCCCTCCTCCATCCGCAGCATTTCAAGGGCGTTATCAGCAAAAATGCGCTGGTGCAAATCCGCTGACAACTTGGGAAATGTCGTGACCGGATCGTTCCAATCAAAATGGGGAAAGTCCGAACAATAAATGAGGGTTTCGCCCGCGTGGAGCATGTCCAGCATCTGGTGTATTTGTTCGGGGTGTTCGGCCTCGTGCAAGGGCTGCGAGCCAATCCGAATATGGTCGCGGAAGTACTCGCTCGGCAGGCGTTTGAGCCACGGCGTCTGGTCGCGCAGTGCCTTCCAATCCGCATCCATGTGCCACATAAGCGGAACGGCCCAAAACTGCTGCGCTTCGATGAGGGCAAATTTCAGATTCGGGAATTTCTCAAACACCCCTTCGCAGATCAACGACGCGGCATGGGCACTCGCCATATAGGGGCGGCTCATTCGGGATTCCATGTAGTAAGTGGGAAAGCCCACGGGCGTGGGGACGGTTCGCGTTGCACCGCCACCGCCGCCCACATGAGAGACCACCGGCAACCCGTGATTTTCGCACGCCTCCCATATTGGATGGTAAAACCGATTGCCAAAGGGCATCATCGCGCCCATAGGCACCATCGCCGCAACCGTGTCTTTGCGATAGGCCAAGCGATTGATTTCAGCGACCGCCTGCCTCGGATCGGTGGGCGAAATGAGAATGGCGTTGACGAGCCGGTCGTCGCACCTGAGCCAGTGTTCAATCGTCCAATCGTTGAACGCGCGACACAGCGCAGCCGCCCAATCCGGATCGGGCAATCCCGAATACCCGTAAAAAGGCGGAGGGCCGGTCAACAGCGCGTAGTCGATATGCCAGCGGTCGAGGTGTTCTTTTTGCAGAAATTCAATGGAAAAATTGAAATCCCGTTCTTTGAGGTCCGGGTCTTTTAGGTCGGGGCGATTGGCGCGGTAGGGCATGTTGGGGTACCCGCCCCCGGGCAGGTGGAGACCTTGATCGTAGAGGTGCTCCTGATAGAACTTGGAAAGATGCGGCAGCAGGTCTTCGGCACGGCGAAAATTGTGGTGGACGTCGCAATCGACAATTGCAACGCCCTCTTTGGGCTCGACTGTCCAGCCCGGCGCCGCGATGGGTGCCGCGCCTATTTTCCCACCTATTTGGTTCATTTCGATCTCCCGTGTATTCGGTTGGGTCGCGTCCAACTTACGTCAAAGCCAAAGTACGGATACAGTCGGGCACTTGTCAAGGCAGAACGCCGAAGGGCTATTTTTGTTGACGTACCGCAATAGGCAATTATTTTGTGTTTGATGGCGTGTTCACAAATAACGAGGAGTGCGTTATGGCAAACAAAATTCGGGTTGCAGTGATTGGAACGGGACAGCGCGGGCCGGCGCATGCACGCGAGTTGTTGGGATGCGATGAAGCCGAGCTCGCACTCGTGTGCGATATAGACGAAGCGCGGGCCAAACAGGCGGCTGAAAATTTCAATGTGAAGTACGTGCTCGATCACCGCGAGGTGATAGCGCGAGAGGATATTGACGCGCTGGCCATTGCAACGCACACGCGCCACCACGCAGGGGTTATGCGCGACGCAGCCACTGCGGGCAAGCCGTTTCTGGTCGAAAAGCCATACTGCGAAAGCATTGAGTCTGGCAAAGAAATTTGCGAGATTGCAGAGCGACAAGGCGTCGTAGCGATGGTGGGCTATCAATCGCGCTTCACCACTTTTGCCCAAGAGATGAAAGCACTCGCCGAGCAGATTGACTTGGTGCAGACCAATGTCTCGCTTCAGCGCGGCTTCTTCAACCCGCAATACTTTTTTCCCGAACATTACAGCGGCATTCTCGACGCGCTTTCGCATACGATGGATCTGGCCCTGTGGTGGACGGGCACGCTACCCGTAGAGGTCATGGCGCACGAGCGGTGCGGCTTGTTCAAGCCCGATAAAGGGGCCGTGGAATTTGTCAATATCACAGCGCTGTGCGAAGGCGGACAAATTGTGTGTATGACGGGCAGCATGGCCGGGCTGCAAATGCAGAACATCTTTCAGATGGCGGGTTTGCGGGGCAATATCTCGGCCATAGATCGAAACCGGATTCGATATGTCACCCATCGCGGATTTAACGAAGACAAAACCCCGATTGATTTGAAAACGGGCGAATGGACGGGATCCAGCAACCAAGGGACGGATATGTGGACGCATTTTGCGCGGTGCGTGCAAGAAGGGCGAACCGATGTGTCGCCGGGGGCGAGCCTGCGAGAAGGGCTGGCGCAAGTGGCGGTGAGCGAGGGGGCCTATCGCTCGTCCAACGAGGGAAAAGCCATCGCCATCGCGCTTTAAGTCGCCCGATCTGAAAGGATAACTTAGAAGCCCCTGCATCCACGCGAAAGGAAGGATATGTACTTTGTTCAAAAAGATGTACAAATAACACCGCATTATTTTCAGGATGACGGGAGGGTTCCGAACAGCGCATTTCCCCTGTTGGTCTATCGCGGTGCCCTGTCATTGCCCGCAGATGATCCCGCACGCGCATTTGAACAGGTGTTTGCGGCCAATCGCTGGTCGCGCTCATGGCGCGATGGGATTTACCCCTTTCACCACTATCACGCGACTGCCCATGAAGTGCTGGGCATTGCACGGGGAAGTGCCGAGGTGTGTATGGGAGGCGAACAAGGGGCGCGGTTGACAATCGGGCCTGGGGATGTGATGGTCATTCCCGCGGGCGTGGGACACAAAAATCTGGGCGCGAGCGCGGATTTGTTGGTGGTAGGCGCCTATCCCGATGGGCAGCATCCGGACCTGTGTCGGGACAGCGCGAGCGAACACGAGCATGCACTGGATCATATCCCCAACGTGCCGATGCCGGATTCCGATCCGGTCTTTGGCATGGCGGGTGGGCTGGTGACAGTGTGGAAACGCGAAACCCGATGCACGCCATTGACACAACCCACCGACCTGCGTAAATTCGAGTTGCGGGCAGACGCTACGCGATGAGAGGATAAACAATGGCCGTCCAACTGGCAGAACCCGAACGACTCGACTTGGCGATAGAGGGCATGACGTGCAGCGCGTGCTCGGCGCGTCTCGAACAGACGTTGAACGATGCGCCCGGCGTTCTGGAAGCCACCGTCAACTTGGCTTTGGAACGGGCGATGATCAGCATCGACCCGACGCAAACCGACCTCGATTCGGTCGTCAATGCCGTGCGCCGGTGTGGGTTCGCCGTCGGCATGCAAACCGGCACTTTGTCAGATGCGGGCGAGCATTCTACCGAGCGCGACGAGCGCAGGGCGATTCTGGTCGCAGCGATCTTGACCGCGCCATTCATCATCCAAATGGCGGGCATGTTCGCCAACGCCCCATATTTGCACCTGCCGCCGTGGGTCCAACTGGCATTGGTCATCCCCATACAATTCGCACTCGGCTTGCGCTTTTACCGCGGCGCAATCAGCGCACTGCGTAGCGGCGGGGCCAACATGGACGTGCTCGTAGCGATGGGAACCACCGCGGCATTCGCTTACAGCGTCTATCAAATGGTCACGCCCGGAACAGGCCATCTCTATTTCGAGGCATCGGCGGTCATCATCACCCTCGTCATAGTCGGCAAGCACATCGAGGCGCGGGCCAAGCGCGGGGCAGCCGCAGCGATTCAGGCACTCTTGGCCCTGCGGCCCGACACCGCCCTCATGCGACTCCCGAATGGCGAACTCGTAGAACGCCCAGTGCGCGACGTAAAAGTGGGCGACACCGTCGTATGCCGCCCTGGCGACCAAGTGGCTGTCGATGGCATCATCGCACGCGGAGAAGCCGAAATTGACGAATCCCTCATCACCGGCGAAAGCAATCTCATCCCCAAAATGACGGGCGACCCGGTCACAGCCGGTTCCATCAACATCAATGGGTTCATCGACATTGAGACCAGGGCCATCGGCGACGATTCAACGCTTGCCAAAATGATCCGCTTGGTCGAAAACGCGCAAGTCAGCAAACCAGCGGTGCAGCGGCTCGTGGATCGCATCAGCGCCATCTTCATACCCGTAGTCGTCTCCATCAGCGCGGTCGCGTTCCTGAGTTGGTGGTTGGCCGGTGAGCGTTTGCAACAAGTGATCGTTCACTTCGCCCATCTCGTGGGCTTCGCGCCCCCGAGTTTTGCCGGCGACATGATCGAACAAGCGATCATCAGCGCCGTCGCCGTGTTGGTGATCGCCTGCCCCTGCGCCTTGGGATTGGCTACGCCGACCGCGATCATGACCGGCTCTGGCGCGGCGGCGCGGGCCGGCGTCTTGATCAAAGACATCGCCACCTTAGAGCGAGCACACAACTTGTCACATGTGGTCTTCGACAAAACCGGTACACTGACCGAGGGCAAGCCGGCTGTCGCCGAAATCGAATTGCTGTCCGATCTCAAAAAAAACGAAGTCCTCCAAGTGGCGGCGACATTGCAACAGGGAAGCGAACACCCGATAGCCGAGGCATTTCGCGCAGCCATAGCAGATCGGGGCCTGGCACTGTCGACGGTCGAGCATTTCAAAAGCACGGTGGCACGCGGCGTTGAAGGCGACATCGACGGCGTCCGCTACTTCATCGGCAACGACCGCCTGTTTCGGGACAAGGGCCTGGGCTTACCCCAACGCGCGTTGTCGCACGGCGGGGCAGAAGTGTATCTCGGTGCTCGTCTCAAAGACGGGAATGCCCTGCTCGCCCGGTTTGAAGTTGTCGATGCCTTGCGTGCAGAGGCCAAAGTCGCTATCCAGCAACTCAAACGGCTCGGCGTCATTCCCCTATTGGTATCTGGCGACGCCGCGTCTGTAACCGAGCGCATCGCCAAAGAATTGGGCATTGACGATGTACACGGCGAAGCCGGGCCAGAAGACAAGGCCGCGATCATCCAACGCCTGACCGACAAAGGCGCGTGCGTGGGCATGGTGGGCGATGGAATCAACGACGCCCCCGCGCTCGCCCAAGCCACAGTGGGCATCGCCATGGGCTCGGGCACCGATGTGGCAATGGAAACCGCCGCCATTACCCTCATGCGCCCCGATCCCCGGCTCGTGCCCGCCGCCATTGAAGCGAGCCGCAAAACCTTCCGCAAAATCAAACAAAATTTGTTCTGGGCATTTTTGTACAACGTCATCGGCCTGCCCCTCGCCGCGTTCGGCTTCCTAAGCCCGTCTCTGGCCGGCGCAGCGATGGCCTTTTCGAGTGTCAGTGTCGTAACCAACTCGCTCTTGCTGCGATCTTGGCAACCCAAACTCACTGAGGATTGATAAAGCATCACCATTGTATCCCGTCCGTATCCTTCTCGGATCTCGCCTTCATCCGCCTTCATCGGTCGTTGCTTTTCGCTTTTCGCTTCTTACGAGGTCTTCATGCAACCGACAAACATGCTGTACATCATTTCCGACCAACACAACCGCAATTTGCTCGGGTGTTATGGACACCCGATGGTGCAAACGCCCAACCTGGACCGCTTGGCCGAGCGCGGCACGCGATTTGCCAATGCCTACACCAACTGTCCGATTTGCGTACCCGCACGCGCATCTTTGGCTACGGGCCGCTACGTGCATCAAATCGGCAACTGGGACAACGGACAACCCTATGATGGCAGCGTTTCGAGTTGGCATCACCGCTTGCGCGAGCAGGGGATTCACGCGGCGTCAATCGGCAAATTGCACTTTCAGGGGCAAAGCGCGGATCACGGATTCGGGGAGGAAATCGAACCCTTAAATGTCGTCGACGGTGTGGGCGATGTCTTGGGCTGCATTCGAGACCTGCCGCCCTTTCGCAACAAGCGACCGGGCATCCGCGAAGCCGGGCCGGGGGATTCCACGTATTTGCAATACGACCAGCGCAATGCGAACAACGCGATTGAGTGGTTGCGCGCCCATCAGAATGACGAAAAGCCATGGTGCCTGTTTTTGTCCTTTGTGTGCCCACATCCGCCGTATATCGCGCCGCCAGATTTGTATGATATTTACGACCCCGATGAACTGCCCATGCCCCCGCAGTGGCATGCAACCGATTGGCCCGATCATCCCGCAATGGACTATTTCAGGCGTTTTTTCACATTTGATCCCCAATTCGCAGAACCCATCATACGGCAGATGAACGCGGCCTACTACGCCGTGTGTACATATCTGGATCGGCAGATTGGTCGCGTGCTCAATGCGATAGACGAGTTGGGGTTGGGCGATAAAACGCACGTGATTTACACGTCTGACCACGGCGAACACCTGGGCGGCCGCGGGATTTACGGCAAATTTACCATGTATGAAGAATCCGTTGCCGTGCCCTTTTTAATGGCCGGCCCCGATGTGCCCGCCGGCAAAGTGGTGGCAACCCCCGTGTCGCTCATAGACAGTTTTCCTACAATTGTGGAAGCCGTGGGCGCGCAACAAACCGCCGCAGACGCGGATTTGCCGGGCGAATCCCTGTGGGCCATCGCCCAAGACGGAAACCGCGACCGCACGGTATTTGGCGAATACCACGCGGTCGGGGCAAAGCATGGCGCGTACATGCTGCGAAATCTGCAATACAAATACATCTACTACGTCAACGACCCGCCGCAACTGTTCGACACGACAGTGGACCCCGACGAGTGCCATGATCTCGCGCCATTGCCCGACAGTCAGGACGTGCTGGAAAATCTGGAATACAAACTGCGCGAAATCATCGATCCCGAAGCCGTAGATGCCCGTGCCAAAGCCGCGCAAAAAGCCACCATAGACGCCTTGGGTGGCAAAGAAGCCGTAATTCAACGCGGGGCATTTGACAACTCGCCCGTGCCCGGAGAAGCTCCCGCGTTTCGGCAACACGGCACGCAATAAAAAAATCAGAGCCTAAAGTGAGATGCGAGGATAGAAACGTAGGGGCGATGCCCCCGTGCTCGCCCAAAGATACATGAAGCCAGACGTGAGAGGGCCACCCCACAATCCCAAAACTCGGCGCACTTCGATGACCTGCTATCGCAGTTGTACCCCGTCCACTGATTCGTCGATTCGCTGATTGTACGCTGTGTCTGTGCGTTTTGTCGCGTACTAAAAAACCCGATAGGAGATCGCTATGCCCACAACAGTTAAGCTATTGGTCAATGGGGAATGGGTATCGTCTAAAGCGACAGAAACCGCGCCGGTTTACAACCCATCGGACGGAACGCAGATCGCGGCAACGCCCCTGTGTGGCACCTCAGACGTACATCGCGCCGTGCAAGCCGCAACAGACGCCTTTCCCGACTGGGCGAATACCCCTGCCGTTGATCGCGCACGCATCATGTTTCGCCTCGTGGCACTCATGGAAGCGCGTTTTGAGGAATTGGCCCAACTGGTGACGCGAGAAAATGGCAAAACCCTCGAGGATGCGCGAGGGGAAATTCGGCGCGGGATCGAGGTCGCGGAATTTGCGTGCGGCGCGCCCGCGCTCCTGATGGGCGATTCGCTTGAAAACATCGCACGCGGCATTGATTGCGATACAATTCGACAGCCCCTGGGCGTGTCGGTGGGCATTACGCCGTTCAACTTTCCGTTTATGGTGCCGATGTGGACCTTGCCGATTGCATTGGTCTGTGGCAATACTTACGTGTTAAAGCCATCTGAGCGCGTGCCTTTGAGCGCGATTCGCATTGGCGAATTGCTGACCGAAGCCGGGTTGCCGCCCGGCGTGTTCAACATCGTACACGGGGGCAAAGACGCGGTCAATGCCTTGCTCGCCCATCCCCAAGTCGAGACGGTCTCGTTTGTGGGATCAACACCTGTGGCGCGCTATATATATGAAACGGCCACGCGCAATGGCAAGCGCGTGCAATCCGCAGGCGGCGCGAAGAATTATTTGATCGTGTTGCCCGATGCAGATTTGGATTCCACCGTAGATGCCGTGATGGGGTCCGCCTATGGATGCGCGGGTGAACGCTGCATGGCCGGCAGCGTGCTCGTCTGTGCCGAGGGCGCAGGCGAACGCTTTTTGCATCCGCTCGGCGAAAGCGCGCGCGGGTTTCGGGTGGGGCCAACCGACCGCAATGCGGAGGTGGATATGGGCCCTGTGGTGACAAAAACGCATCTGGACCGCATCCATCAACATATTGAAAATGGGCTGCAAGAAGGCGCGGACCTGATCGTAGATGGGCGCGATGTCATGGTCGAGGAAACGCCAAATGGGTTCTATTTGGGCGCGACGATTTTCGATCAGGTGCAACCGCAGATGTCGATTGTGCGAGAAGAAATTTTCGGCCCGGTATTATCGACCATGCACACGCGCGATTTAGACGAGGCCATTGCGCGGTGCAATGCGAGCGGATATGGCAACGCCGCCGTGTTGTTCACCTCGAGCGGCGGGGCCGCGCGCAAGTTTCGCCACGAGGTGAACGCGGGCATGGTGGGCATCAACATCGGCGTGCCCGCGCCCATGGCGTTTTTCCCTTTTTCCGGATGGAACAATTCGTTCTTCGGCGACCTGCACGTACAAGGCGCCGAGGGGATTTCGTTTTTCACGCGGCAAAAGGTCACGATCAGCCGTTGGATGGACGCAAAGCGGCCATTCTTTTAGCGCATGTCCCTGTGTCTGACCCTTGAATCGGAAGGGGCTAAACGCCGACCGCCGATAACCGACCGCTATTTTTTTAGGCAGATCCTATGCACGCGCTCGATTTTTGGAAAACCGTGACAATGGATCAAAGCCATTTTTTGGAGCGTTTGATCGATTTACTGACCGCGCACGATATCGCGTATTGCGCGATTGGTGGGCAGGCTGTCAATGCCTATGCCGAGCCAGTGGTCAGCCTCGATCTCGATTTGGTCGTCGCCGTTGCACATCTCGACCAGGCTGTGGCTCTGTTGAAAGCGAACTTCGCGGTCAAGCAATTTCCCCATAGCCTCAACGTGTATCAAGAGAGATCGGATTTGCGCGTGCAAATTCAAACCGATGCGCGATATTTTGATTTTCCAGAACGCGCTGAACCACGCGAAATTCTCGGTCTCGAACTGCCGGTCGCTTCTCTTGAAGATACACTGCAAAGAAAAATATGGGCCGCGCTAGACGCGGACCGCCGAAGCAGCAAACGGCAAAAAGATCTGGCCGACATCGCACGCCTCATCGAAACCCACCCCTTTCTCCAGTCGCTCGTTCCCGCGGAAATTCTCTCAAAACTGGTGTAAGCATGGCAAGTCGGCACTCAGATTGGTTTCGGCAGGGACAGCGCGACCTGGCGCACGCTCGCAGAGCAATAGAGGACGGCGATTGTGAATGGGCCTGTTTTGCCGCGCAACAAGGGGCAGAGAAAGCGGTTAAAGCTGTCTTTCAAAAGATCGGTGCTGAAGCCTGGGGGCATTCCGTCACTGTGTTATTAGAGGCATTGCCCAATTCTTCCGCCTTTGAATCCGAATTTTTAGACGCGGCAAAAGGATTGGACAAACACTATATCCCGGCGCGGTCTCCCAATTCGCATCCCCAAGGCGCGCCGTTTGAATACTATACGCAAGGAGAAGCGCGGCGTGCTGTATCAAACGCGGACAAAATCATCGCCTTCTGTTCGGGTCTTCTATTTGAATCGCCCCAAGACGATCCAGCGGCTTCGGCAGGCGATAGCGATGTTGAAGAGTCGGCATCCCGAGATTGAGCGTGAGGACGGCGATTATGAATGGGCCTGTTTTGCCGCACAACAAGGGGCAGAGAAAGCGGTTAAAGCCGTCTTTCAAAAGATCGGTGCTGAAGCCTGGGGGCATTCCGTCACTGTGTTATTAGAGGCATTGCCCAATTCTTCCGCCTTTGAATCCGAACTTTTAGAAGCCCTAACCTAAAGAAATCAAGCGTCTGAAACAGATGCGTGAACACCCGCAGGAACGCCTCAAAGTCGGCCTCTCACAAATCCATGTCAACGCTTTTTGTTAGGGACTCTAAGAGATTTGGAAGTCCTACCCGCCTACTGAGGTATTGAAACCTATCGCTTTCACAAAATTGTCAGAACAGACAGACCTACACCCGGCTTCGCTTCCTTCTATATACTAGAAGATAAACAAGCAAATAATCAAAAATATTCAATCTTTCCCGCTCTTTTTTTTCTCACAGACACCTCCCGATCCTGCCCGTCAGAAAATATGATGAACGCAGATGAACGCGGATTGGGGCTTGCAGGTAGAGCGGAGGATGCAACAGGTGGGAAGGCCGTAGCAGGGTAATCCGCGTCATCCTTTAATCCGTTTAATCCGCGATTCAGACAAATGAGACAGCCATGAACCGTTTCGCTATCCCAACCAAACTGACCACCTGCGTTTTCGCGTTGCTCTGCCTCGCGTCTATCGCACAGGCTTCTTCGCCACCCGCCGAGGCAGTTGACATTTTTGGAAATGTGGGGAGGACTACAAGAGAGGATCTAACTTGCGGGAACTGTCCTATAACGCTGGCAAAAATCTCAGGCGATAACCAGCGAGGAGCATCAGGGGAAGCACTGACGAACCCGTTTGTCGTTGAAGTGAGGGATAAAAACGGTGTTGGGAGCACTGGTTTTCCGGTTAGATTTACCGTCACCGCAGGCGATGGAAAACTCAGCGGGCGGTTCAGTGGTGAGAACGCAACAACCGATGCCAATGGCAGGGCGCAAAGCACATTGACGCTTAGAGACTATTCGGGCACAAACACTGTTGAGGCGGCATCTGTCGCTGGCCTTAAGGGGGCCTTCAGTGCCGTGGGGGTTGGAACGCCTACGCCGCCGATTGGGAGCGATTATCAGACATGGCATTTACCCGCAGGGGCAATCGCTCGCTTGGGAAAAGGAACAATTTGGGAAGTCGCGTTTTCGCCTGATGGTTCACTTCTCGCTGTGGCAAGTAGCATTGGCATTTGGCTTTATGACGCGGCGACCTCTCGTGAACTCGCGCTACTCCTTGGGCATACGAGTGATGTCTATTCAGTTTCGTTTTCGCCCGATGGTAGCACCCTCGCTTCAGGGTCATTGGATAACACGGTCAAGTTGTGGGATGTGGCAACGAGACGGAACATCGCCACGCTTGAGGGACATTCGCGTCGGGTCTTTTCAGTTTCGTTTTCGCCCGATGGTTCAACGCTTGCATCTGGGGCATGGGATAACACGGTCAAACTGTGGGATGTGGCAACGAGACGGAACATCGCCACGCTTACAGGGCATACGGATCTGGTCGAATCAGTTTCGTTTTCGCCCGATGGTAGCACCCTCGCTTCAGGGTCAGTGGATAAAACGGTCAAGTTGTGGGATGTGGCAACGAGACAGAACACCGCCACGCTTGAGGCGCATACGAGTGAGGTCAGGTCAGTATCGTTTTCGCCCGATGGTTCAACGCTCGCTTCAGGGTCATATCGAGGGGTCAAGTTGTGGGATGTGGCAACGAGACGGAACACCGCCACGCTTGAGGCGCATACGAGGGGGGTCAATTCAGTATCGTTTTCGCCCGATGGTTCAACGCTCGCTTCAGGGTCATATCGAGGGGTCAAGTTGTGGGATGTGGCAACGAGACAGAACACCGCCACGCTTGAGGCGCATACGAGGGGGGTCAATTCAGTATCGTTTTCGCCCGATGGTTCAACGCTTGCATCAGGGTCATGGGATGGCACGGTCAAGTTGTGGGATGTGGCAACGAGACAGAACACCGCCACGCTTGAGGCGCATACGAGTGATGGCTCTTTAGTTTCGTTTTCGCCCGATGGTAGCACCCTCGCTTCAAGGTCAGGTATAACGATCAAGCTGTGGGATGTGGCAACGAGACGGAACATCGCCACGCTCAAGGGGCATACGAGTGATGTCTATTCAGTATCGTTTTCGCCCGATGGTTCAACGCTTGCATCAGGGTCATCGGATCGCACGGTCAAGTTGTGGGATGTGGCAACGAGACGGAACATCGCCACGCTTGAGGGGCATACGAGGGATGTCTATTCAGTTACGTTTTCGCCCGATGGTTCAACGCTTGCATCAGGGTCAGGGGATAACACGGTCAAGTTGTGGGATATGGCAACGAGACGGAACATCGCCACGCTTGAGGGGCATACGATTTCGGTCAGTTCAGTTACGTTTTCGCCCGATGGTTCAACGCTCGCATCTGGGTCATCGGATGACACGATCAAGCTGTGGGATATGGCAACGAGACGGAACATCGCCACGCTTGAGGGGCATACGATTTCGGTCAATTCAGTTTCGTTTTCGCCCGATGGTTCAACGCTTGCATCAGGGTCAGCGGATCGCACGGTCAAGTTGTGGGATGTGGCAACGAGACGGAACATCGCCACGCTCACGGGGCATAGGCATTATGTCTATTCAGTTTCGTTTTCGCCCGATGGTAGCACCCTCGCTTCAGGGTCAGTGGATAAAACGGTCAAGTTGTGGGATGTGGCAACGAGACGGAACATCGCCACGCTTGAGGGGCATACGAGTTCGGTCAGTTCAGTTTCGTTTTCGCCCGATGGTTCAACGCTCGCTTCAGGGTCATTGGATGGCGTGGTTCTGCTGTGGGATATGTCGCCGTATATCACGCCGCTCACCTCCTTTTCACTTTCTCTGGATGGAGATGGCGCAGCGGGCGATCAAGCGGTGACAACGCTCGATGTTTCGCCCGGGCCGGTTGCGACCATTCAGGTCTTTGGCAGAGGGATTCGGCAGGCCGACGGTATTTCTGCGCGTTTTGAATACGATTCAGCGCAGGTGGCTTACGAGGACTTTGACGCGGGCGGTCTTTTGCCAAATGCACAGGTGCTTGCCGTGCCTTCAACGAATCCAACGGCTGTCGAGATCAATCTCGTCTCTTTTGGCGGACAAGCCACAGCCGATAGTGGCCTGGTGGGCAATATTCGCTTTCGCACGACGGGCGCGTTTTCCGGCACGACGCTTCGGTTGGTGCGCGCCGAACTCGGCCGAGGAACGCAACGCGAGCGCGTGACGTTTGCCGATACCCACATCACCTTACAACCCGCGGCACTGACCCCCGACTTCAATGGCGATGGCAGAGTTGATTTCGCCGACTTTGTGTTGTTCACCGCGCAATTCGGATTGCGTCAAGGCGACCCGGGATACGATGCGCGGTACGATCTGGATGGCGATGGCACCATTGGCTTCGGCGATTTCCTGATATTCGGCCGTGCCTTTGATCGGGAAGGATCATAACCGCGCCACCGGACACGCGATAGCCTCTACGCCGCACGCGATAAAAAGCGATTTGTTGACGCTCTTTTGGCGTTGAATATATTGTTTTGAAGCACTCTGCGCTGGTGGTCAGAAAAAAATTGACGACCGCCTCCTTACAGTACGCTGAGGCACGCTATCCAAAGGAGAAAGCCCTTGTTTAATCTTAGAAGCCCTAACCTAAAGAAATCAAGCGTCTGAAACAGATGCGTGAACACCCGCAGGAACGCCTCAAAGTCGACCTCTCACAAATCCATGTCAACGCTTTTTGTTAGGGACTCTTAGACGCGGCAAAAGAATTGGACAAACACTATATCCCGGCGCGGTCTCCCAATTCGCATCCCCAAGGCGCGCCGTTTGAATACTATACGCAAGGAGAAGCGCGGCGTGCTGTATCAAACGCGGACAAAATCATCGCCTTCTGTTCGGGTCTTCTATTTGAATCGCCCCAAGACGATCCAGCGGCTTCGGCAGGCGATAGCGATGTTGAAGAGTCGGCATCCCGAGATTGAGCGTGCGGTTCTGTTCGGTTCTCTGTGCCGCGGAGATGCCGTTCCCGGAAGCGATGCCGACGTGTTGCTGGTCCTCCGAGAAAGCGCGCTGCCTTTCCGCGAACGCAGTGTTTATTACGCACCCCAAAATATCGGCATCGGCATAGATATTTTTGCGTACACGCGCTCTGAATTGGACGCGATGCACACCGCGAAAAACACTTTTATTCGCCGAGCACTACGAGAGGGAATGGATCTGATTTGACACCCATTGCTTCAACCAGAAAATGAAATCCCTTCTCACCATCAGGAGGAAACATGGCAGATGACATCAAAGCCGCTGCGAAAACCGCACGGCAGGCTGCTTTGGCATTGAGTCAGGCCACGGAAAACCAGCGCAATGCCGCGCTCGAAGCCATTGCACAAGCGTTGACCGCCAATCGCGATAAAATTTTGGACGCCAACAAACGCGATATGGCAGCCGCAGAAGAGATGCTCGCCCAAGGGAAAATCACCCTGCCGCTGATCAAGCGGCTGAAAGTGGATGACGAAAAACTGAACAGCGAAATCGCGGTTGGTGTTAGCAGCGTTGCGGGTCAGGAAGACCCCATCGGCAAAACGCAGGCCGCCACCGAATTGGACGCGGGCTTAACCCTGTATCGCGTGACCGTGCCCATTGGCGTGATCGGCGTGGTCTTCGAGTCGCGCCCAGACGCGCTCGTGCAAATTGCGACCCTGTGCTTAAAATCGGGCAACGCCGTCATGCTCAAGGGCGGCAGCGAAGCCCTGCATACCAACCGCGCATTGGCCCAAGTCATGGCGGCTGCCACCGCCGGGATGGACGGCATTCCCGAAGGCTGGATGCACCTCTTGGAAGCCCGAGAAGAAGTGGCGGGCATGCTCGAATTGCACGCCCTCATCGACCTGATCATCCCGCGCGGGGGCAATGAACTGGTGCAACATGTGATGAACCACACCAAAATCCCCGTGATGGGGCACGCCGACGGTATCTGCCATGTGTATGTGGATAAGGACGCCGACTTGGACAAGGCCGTGCGTATTGTCGTAGATTCAAAGACGCAGTACGCAGCCAGTTGCAACGCCGCCGAAACCCTGCTGGTCCACGCCGAGATCGCCGAACCCTTTTTTGCCACAGCACTCCGGGAACTCGCGGACCACGGCGTCTTGATCCGCGGCGACGCCCGCACTCGAAAGCTGGCAACCAATGTAGGCGGCCTGACCCCGGCCACAGACACGGACTGGTCAACCGAATACCTCGACTACATCCTCTCGGTCAAGGTCGTGGATTCGGTCGCAGAGGCCATCGCGCACATCAACGAATACAGCAGCCACCACACCGATTCGATAGTCACCGAGAATCAACGGGCAGCAAATCGTTTTTTGCAAGGCGTGGATTCGGCGTCGGTCATGCACAATGCTTCCACGCGCTTTGCCGATGGCTTTCGCTATGGCCTGGGCGCAGAGGTGGGCATCAGCACCAACCGCTTGCACAGCCGCGGGCCCGTGGGCCTCGAGGGATTGGTGATCTACAAATACATCGTAACGGGCGATGGGCATATTGCCGGCGATTACATCGGCGAATCCAGCAAGACATTCACACACCGAAAACTGAATGCGGTCTGGGAAGAGCGCGAGAGGTAATACCAAATTGATTTTCTATTGGCCTGGTGCGATATGTTGCCAGCAAGCGATCCCCTTGACGTTCCGCAGTCATTCAGAGAAGCCATTGCAAAATGCCATCCCCAAAGACCATCCAAAGCCAGCGCGCACAGCGCGCAAGGCCGTCTCGCAACCCACCTCCCTCTTGCAACCCACCTTGCAGGCCAGCGCATGTCGTGCTGTTACAAAAGCGCTTTGCGCTGTGCCAGCCTCTCGGCGCATGAGAGCGGCATTTTTGAACTGCTAAGGCAGTTGTACCCCGCTCGCCTCCTTTTTTTTGCTGTTGAAAAAAGTAGGTCGCCGCACGCCGTAGGCACAGGCGTAGCCAACGCATCAAAGGCACAAAAGGCGAGCGGTGTGTGTAGGGGCGATGCCCCTGTGCTCGCCCAAAGATACAAGAGGGCCATCCAACCCTGCCTCACTTCTACTCACTTCCATCCTGAGGAATACAATGATCAAAAAATGGTTCAGTCTGCTTTGTTGCGCGGGTGTTGTCGCGGCGTGTGCGACCACGCAGACGGTTGAAACACCGCAACCACAAGTTGTTCCAAAGCCTGAAAAATTGCCGATTGACCCGGCGGTGCGGTCGGGCAAACTGGCAAATGGGCTTCGCTATTTGATTCGGGAAAACAAACGGCCCGAAAACCGCGCCGAGTTGCGCCTCGTGGTGGATGCGGGTTCCATTTTGGAAGATGAAGATCAACAAGGGCTGGCCCATTTTGTCGAACACATGGCCTTTAATGGCACGGCCAATTTTCCCAAACAAGACATCGTCAATTTCCTCGAGGGAATTGGCATGCGATTTGGCCCAGATTTGAATGCCTATACGAGTTTTGATGAAACCGTCTATATGCTGCAAGTGCCCACAGACAGCGCGGAGGTCGTGGAAAAGGCATTTCGCATCTTGGGCGATTGGGCGCATCGGGTCGAGTTTGACCCCGAAGAGATCGAAAAGGAAAGGGGCGTGGTCATTGAAGAATGGCGTTCAGGACGCGGTGCAGGCGCGCGCATGCGCGACAAGCAATTGCCGATCTTGCTGAAGGATTCGCGGTATGCCGAGCGTTTGCCCATCGGTCAAAAAACATTGCTCGATACGTTCACGCACGCATCCCTCACGCGCTATTACCGCGCCTGGTATCGGCCCGATCTCATGGGTGTGGTTGCGGTGGGCGATTTTAATGTGGACGCGATTGAGGCCCTCATCAAAAAGACCTTTGCGCCGATCCCCAAAGCCGAAAACCCGCGTGTTCGCACCGCCTATACCGTGCCCGACCACGCGGAAACCCTGTTCGCCATCGCAACCGATCCCGAAAATTCCCGGTCTTCCGTCTCGGTTTACTTTCTCCAAGAAGTCGCGCCCGAAGGCACAGTGGAAAATTATCGCAGCATGTTGATTCGGAGCATGTTCAACAGCATGCTCAACCAGCGTTTTGGCGAGGTGGTCAAAAAGCCGGATCCGCCGTTTTTGGGCGCGGGATCCAGCCACGGAAATCTGGTCAGAACCAAAGCCGCCTACATCTTGGGCGCGGGCGTCAAAGAGGGCGGGATTGAACGCGGGCTGGAAGCCATCCTAACAGAAGCCCTTCGCGTGCAGCGTCACGGCTTTACGCAACCGGAAGTAGATCGCTTAAAAACCAATATGTTACGCGGCATGGAACACGCTTACCGCGAGCGCGACAAACGGCGTTCGCGCAATTTTGCATCGGAATACATTCGTCACATTTTGACCGATGAACCGATTCCCGGCATTGAAATCGAACGCGCCTTGTTTCAAAAATTGCTGCCGGGCATTCAGGTTGAGGAGATCAACCGCTTGGTCGGGGAATGGATTACAGATGGGAACCGCGTGATTGTGGTCAGCGCGCCCGAAAAAGCGGGGTTGGCCGTTCCCTCTGAAGCAGAATTGCTGCGCGTTCTCAACAAGGTGAAACAAAAAGAGGTTGAACCATACATGGAAGATGTGTCTGACGACCCCCTAATCGCACATCTCCCCACGCCCGGACCTGTGGTGCGCGAAACGACCATCGATACATTTGGCGTCACGGAATGGACCTTGAGCAATGGGGTCAAAGTAGTGCTGAAGCCCACGGATTTTAAGAATGACGAAATCCTGTTCACCGCATTCAGTCCGGGCGGTCACTCGTTGGCAAGCGATAAAAATTATATCGCCGCTTCCACCGCGACTGCCGCCGTGATGGAAGGCGGGCTGGGCAAGTTTAGCCAAATTGAATTGGAAAAAAAATTGGCCGGTAAGGTCGTGCGCGTGTCCCCCGGCATCAGCGGCCTGAGCGAGCGCGTATCAGGCAGTGCGTCTCCCGAAGATTTGGAGACCATGTTTCAACTCATTTATCTCATGTTCACCGAGCCGCGTGCAGATTCTCTGGCATTTCGCGCGTTTCAAGATCGCTATCGGGGCATGTTGCAAAATCGCGGGATGAGGCCAGAGACCGCTTATTCGGACACCATTCAAGTGACGATGTCGCAATACCATTTCAGGTCGCGCCCATTGTCAAACGAAATTTTAGCGGAAATGGACCTTCAAAAATCCCTGGCCTTTTACAAAGATCGATTCGCCGATGCCAGCGATTTTACCTTTGTGTTCGTCGGCAACTTCGCACCTGAAAAAATTAAACCCCTGATGGAGACCTATTTGGGCGGTTTGCCCGCGCTCAATCGCCCAGAGACCTGGCGCGATACAGGCGTTAGCCCCCCGAAGGGCGTCATTGAAAAAACCGTGCACAGAGGGCGCGAACCCAAAAGCAGAACGCGCTTGATCTTCACCGGGCCTTTTGACTGGGATGATCGGTTCGGGCGGTACATTTTTGATTCTATGGGCGATGTCTTAAACATCAAGTTGCGCGAAGTGCTGCGAGAAGACGAGGGCGGCACTTACGGCGTGGGCGTCCGCACATCCGTGTCGCGCTGGCCCAAGGGCGAATACCGCATTTCGATCAGCTTTGGATGCGACCCCGAGCGGTTGAAAGAATTGACGCAACTCGTTTTTGTCCAGATCGACAGCCTAAAACAAATGCCCATAGATCAATCTTATATCGACAAAGTGACCGAGATGGATTTGCGCCGCCATGAGACGAATCAAAAAGAAAACCAATACTGGCGCCGCACGTTGCAGTGGTACTACCAGCACGATAAGGATCTGATGACACTGCTGACGTACAAAGATGAGATCGTCAAAAAGCTGACCGCAACGGATGTCCAAAAAGCCACACAGCGGTATTTCAACATGGAAAATTACGCGCGATTTGTGTTGCTACCGGAAGAAGGAGAGCGGTGAGACGCGAAAGGCGAGAGGTGAAAGGCATCCGCAGATGAGCGCATAAGAAAGATGAGAGGATAGAAACGTAGGGGCGGTGCCCCCGTGCCCGCCCGAAAAGGCAAGATACAAGGCGGATCGCGGATGAAACGGATTGCGCGGATGAACGGAGCCAGGCCTCATAGCGTTATCTGCTTTGGGTACTATCCTTCATTCATTTGGGAATTATATACTTGACAACCTAAATTTTCTTGTTTCGGATCGCCCATTCCCGTTCACTGTCAAGCGTCCACCTATCACAAAACGCCTCAACCTGCTCGGGAAGTGGTCGCCCTGTTTCATCCTTGTAAATCGCGTGGTAAGCCCTATTGGAATTGAACGGAGGATCAAGGGAGATAAGATCAACGCTTGATGCCCTCATTTCCTGTTGCATGATGGTCATACAATCGCCAGAATAAAGTTTGTTCATGCAACCGCCTCACTTGCTACAAGTTGCTTGTAAGTCAACCGTGCGCCCATCGCCATATTCAACATCTCATCAACCCGACTTAAGGTATCAACCTTTTTTCGATTGATGCGAAACACGCAAGCATTCAGGTACTTTTGCATGTGTTTGTCTGACCAGTGGTGATGAATACCCATATAGACACGCTTAACCAGGGCCCACAAACTCTCAATGGCGTTTGTATGGACCCCATCGCGTTCATATTCGTCGGCAGAATGATTGATTTGTTCCACTTCGTAATCATCCCTCAATGCGCCGTATGCGCGGTTCTCGTCTGCATGAATAGTTGCGCCCGTCAAGACCCGGTTCAACATCTTCTCGTGTAATGTTGCCCCTTTTGCGTCCTGCACATGAACCGCCATTGCCTCACCATCTTCACCTTTTTCCCGCATTCCGAAAGCAACCGATTTACCTCCTGTTCCGCGACCAGCATTCAACTTTTTGGATTTATGTTTGTTCTTTTCTTTCCCACCGATGTAGGTTTCATCAATTTCAACGATACCAGACAGAAAATCATCATCATCTTTGTTGCCAAAAGCGTTTCGTATTCTTTGAAGCATAAACCAAGCGGTCTTTTGCGTTGTACCGATCATTTTTGCCAACTGAACGCTTGAAATACCTTTTGAGTGGTTCGTTTCAATCCATATTGCGGCGAACCATTTAGGCAACATCTTGATTTTAGACTTGCCAAACATCGTTCCATAAATAATATGAAAATTACGCCCACAATCCGAGCACCTATACGCCAAATCAGAACGACGATAGATTTTTCCCATACTACCACAATGCGGACAAGACTCGCCATCCTTAAAGCGGATCTTTTCAAGGTGCAAAATACACGCTTCAGGCGTGGCAAACTTCTGTGTGAACGCGACGAAACTAAGCTGCTTTGCCATCATAACCCCCTTGTTAATTCGTAACTTGTAACTTGTAACTTGTATAAATATAACAAGAAAGTTTAGGTTGTCAAGTATATAATTCCCATTCATTTTGTACAGGCTTAAAGGGCATTTTTTTTGATTGTCAAACGGGGAAATCCATTATCAAAGGAGAAGATTATGGCAGGCCAAGGCTCTGCGGGGAATGTACTCGCCGCTCTGTGCAGTCTCTTTATTCCCGGGCTCGGTCAGCTATTACAGGCCCGGCTCGGAATGGCAATCGTCCACTTTGTGCTCGCTTTTGTTCTCTGGTTTTTCTTGCTGGGCTGGATTATCCATCTCTGGTCCATCCTCGACGCGGCCAAGTTCGTTGCCAAAACCAGCTAATCGGGAGGTTTTATGGGCGCTGACATGAACCGCCTGAAAAACGCGACCTATCCCGGTCGGGGGATCGTGATTGGGCAAACGCCTAATGGCGCGTGTATGGTTCAGATCTACTGGATTATGGGGCGCAGCGCGAGCAGCCGCAATCGCGTGTTTGTGCGCGACGGCGATGCTGTAAAGACCGATGCGATAGACAAATCGCAAGCCATTGACCCCTTGACCGCGTATTATCCCATCGAGGTATGGGGCGATGCCCATATTGTCACCAATGGCGATCAGACCGATACTATAGCCCATGCCCTACAAAATGCCGGGTCCTTTGAATCGGCATTGAGAACGCGCACGTATGAACCCGACGCGCCCAATTTTACACCGCGAATTTCCGGCCTTGTCGATTTGGGAGATTCGCACGCCTATCGGCTGGCAATATTGAAAACCATTGTTGGAGATGCGCGTTATTGTTCGCGCCAATTTTTCGATTATGAAACCGCGATCCCGGGAATGGGGCATTGTATCACGACGTATATGGACGATGGCACGCCCTTGCCCTCGTTTGAAGGCGAACCTTTTGCGGTCAATTTATTTAATGACATACAGCAAACAGCGGACGTATTTTGGGACTTGTTAGACAGCGACAACCGCGTTTCACTCCTCGTAAAATTCATCTGTCCCACAACCTCCGATTTGGTGATTGTGAACAAATATGGAAAAAACAATGGCGATCAGAGCATTGACATTTGACGTATTTGGCACGGTGGTGGATTGGCGCGGTTCGGTTATCCGCGATGGCGAGCGGTTGGCCGCGGGCAAGGGATGGAATGTGGATTGGGCCGCGTTTGCCGATGCGTGGCGCGCGGGCTATGGCCCGGCGATGAATCGCGTGCGTACCGGTGCCTTGCCGTGGACCAAGATCGATGATTTGCACCGCATGATTTTGGACGACTTGCTAACAGAATTTGGCATTGAGGGCTTGACCGAACAAGAAATCGAAACCTTCAACCGGGTGTGGCATCGGCTGGATCCCTGGCCCGATGCCGCAGGGGGCTTGTTGCGGTTGAAATCGCGGTACGTGATCGCCACGCTGTCCAATGGCAATGTGTCGCTGCTCGCCAACATGGCAAAATACGCGGGGCTGCCGTGGGATTGCATTTTGTCGGCTGAATTGGCGCGGCACTACAAGCCCGATGCCGAGGCGTATTTGAAAGCCATTGAGTTGCTCAGTTGTGATCCGTCTGACGTGATGATGGTGGCGGCGCATCAGGGCGATTTGCGCCACGCAACACAGGTGGGCATGAAAACGGCGTTTGTGTTGCGGCCATTCGAGCGCGGTCCCGATGGAAAGAATGACTTGACGCCCGACCCGGATTTCGACATTGTGGCGCGCGACTTTCACGACTTGGCGGACAAATTGGGGTGCTATTGAAAAGGAGGCTGTCATGATTCAAAGCGGCGTTGCAACCGGAGACATCACGCCCGAACCGGGCCTTATGCTTCAGGGACATTGGAACACCAATCCATCTCACACAGTGCTGTATCCGCTCGAGGTGCGGGCCATTGTATTTGCAGAAGGAGACACGCAAATCGCCATTGCCACACTGGACGTCATCGGCGTGACCAAGGCCACCACGGATCAGATTCGCGCACAAGTGGCAAAGACGTGCGGCATCCCCGAAGACGGCGTGATGATCGTGTGTAGCCACACGCATTGCGCGCCCGCCACCTTGCCGTGCATGAGCATGACGCCCGATCCCAAATTCATGGATCGCCTCGTCAACACCACAGCCGCGTGCATTGCCGAAGCGGCGCGCACGCTTCAACCCGCGACCTTTGGCTTGGGCTGCGGATCCGCGCATTTCAACATCAACCGCCGTCCCCTGCCCGGCTCGTCCAGCATGACATTGAATTACGGCGGGATTGTGGACCGCCGCGTGCGCGTGTTGCAAGTGACCAAAGAGGACGGCGCGCCCCTTGCCGCGTTGTTCCACTACTCATGCCATCCGACCACCCTAAGCGGTTCGCACGGCCTCATCTCATCCGACTTTCCGGGCATTGCCCGCAACCGAATCGAACGCGTACTCAACTGCAAAGCCCTGTTTTTGAGCGGATGCTTTGGCAACATCCGCCCCGCAATTTTGAGCGAGACCGGGGGATTCGCCTCAGCCACCAAAGAACAGTTGGACGCTTGCGGATACGAATTGGGCGACGAGGTGTGCCGCGTAGCCGCAGGGATGCGCCCCAAAAGCGCGAAGGGCATTCGCGCACGGCGCACGGACCTCGCAATTCCCCACGGCGACCTGATGCCCGAAGATGTGTTGAAAGAAATGGCAACAGACGAGAGCCAACGCGGGCAGTTGTTGGCAGGCTCTTGGGCAAAGCAAGTATTGGAAATGGCGGCGTCCGGCACCGTACCGTCCGAAAAGCCCACCGAGATGCAAATGATGCAAATAGGCCCGCTAATGCTGATCACCATCCCGGGCGAACCCGTGCAGGAAATCGGGCACGCCATTGAAAAAAATCTGCGTCACCTGAGCGCGGACCTGTGGCCCGTGGGCTACGCCAATGACGAAGTGGGATATTTGTGTACAGCGCGTCAGTACGAAGAGGGCGGCTACGAACCCAACGCCTTTCCGTATTACGGTGAACCCGCGCCCTTTCAAGGCGAAGAAGCGGTCATTTTGGAGACCGCAGACGCTTTGGCACGAGGCGTGCGATGAATCGCTTATGGGTGGGGGTATCTGTTCAGGCAGATCCCAAAAGGTAATTTTTAACTTGTTCATGAGAATTTCTTTCTTATATTTCAAAAATTTATTTCGCTTCAAAATCGCTCGTATGAGATCGTCCTACTTTTCTTTGGAGGAGAATTATGCCCCAACATCAACCCCGAAACGAATCGATGACACAACAGGATCTCCAAGCCATATTTCTCCGCACTCCCAAACCCGAAGATTTTAAGTTGACCGCGCAAGAAAAACAGGCACTTGATGATCTTTTGGCTTGGGAAAAAAGGTCTGCAAAAACGCATTGGATCTTGGGACAACCTGTAGGAAAATGAGTTCATATCACTCTCAAGAAAAACCAAAAGTCTCGTAATTTTTTGCGAGGCTTTTTTGATATAAGACAAGGACGAGCCAATGAAAAACGCCTTCGCAACCAAACAAAAACTATTGGAATCATGCCAAGTCCCCTTCTCGTTTTATCAATTTATAGATGATCTTTGGCATCGGGGAACCAATTCACATCCCCTGCATCGCCTATGCACGCTGATGAGAAAGATGAAGGCCAAATCGTTTATTAGAGAGGAACTGGCATTAAACGAGGAATTATTGGAAGAACAGAATATGGCCACTGCGCGATGGAAACAAAATGTCGGCCTTACCGCTACCCGTCTGACTTTCTTTTTTTCACTGCCCTCTTCTTTAAAATGGGACGATCCCGCTGAGTTACCGGACGATCATATCTTGGGTTACGCTGTAATTGCAACGCTTAAACTACCCTGCGATCAATACAGAACTTACCTCTTGGAAGCTGTGATCCGTCCTCCTTCTATATGGTTGCCCGTTGCAAAAGATCGCATGGCCATTGAACCCATCACAAATTACTATGTCCATAACACCAGAGAATTTGAGACAAACATCGGCACAACAGCGAAATCGAGAACCTTTACGCTAACTGGCAGTTTTTTCGCCCAACAAAATGGCATCACCCACGTCTGTGCCCATGCCGCCTTGAGAATGGCCATAAATAGCTCATCTGCGCTTACGACTAAAAAGCTCACAAATCAGAAGATCAATGAGATTCTCGGGATTGATTTCAGTAGCCCCGAAAAATGTGTAGGTCATATAGAGGGCGATCCACCAGAAACCAAAGCGGGATTGGATATTCAAGAGTTAGAAAAGGTTATTCACCAATTGGGTGGAAAAATAATATCGGCAAATTTTGTACAAAACACTTCCGTGGAATATGACCAATTTATCTATCCATTCGTCGAGTCGGCTTGTCCGGTGATATTGGGAATAGAAGGTTGGGATTTTCGCAGCAGTAAGAGAATTAACCATGTTGTTTCCGTTTTGGGACATACACTAAATTCAGACAGATGGGAACCAGAAGCCCGATCCGGATATGGCGGATTTCCCGTGGAGCCTTACACGCCAGTCACCAGTTGGGTTGGGCACTATATCATCAATGACGATAACTTTGGTATGTACGTGACTTTGCCATCTGATATGCTACGCAACTACCTCGTTCCGTCAAAAAATCCGAACCTACACGCTACAATGGCAGTTGCCATAGTGCCTAGTGATGTGCAAATCTCAGGTCTTGCGGCAGAAGGGATGGCGGTACGGATTGCCCAATCTCTTATTTCTCGCATACAAAACCCACCTCTTATTTGGCTTAAAAGACTGGCTCAACAATCCCAAAGCATAGTAAGCCGGACCTTGCTTCAAACAAAAGCATCCTATAAGCAATACATTGATGGTCTCGTTCAAAATGGACAAGTAATATTAACGCCAGAAATTGAACAGAGATTAGACGATATGCCAGAACATATCTGGGTATCTGAAATTACCTTGCCTCATCTTTATATCGGCAATAAACACAAACTCGGGGACGTAATCATTCGCGCAAATGCCACAGACGAGGAATATCTCGCTGGCGAAAGTTTTGAATTGGCTTGGTTCCCTGGCTTTATACATTTTGGATCAGACCACAAAATTTTTCCGTGGAATGTGCAGACGCACCTGCCACTCATCAGGGATGAAGAAATTCCGCTGTTAGAATGGTAACGCTCCCGCAATCTCCACACCCTCAATGTGATACCCATGGCAAACACCAGACAAATCGTCCGTCAATTGGATATTCTCCGGGAATTTAGCACTCGGAAATACGGCGTGACCATTCGAGAACTCGCCGCTCAACAAGGCGTCTCAACGCGCACCATACAAAGAGACCTCACCAATATAGATGAAGTGGGCTTCTTGCTCAAATCAGACGTGCGGGATAATAAAAAATATTGGAAACTCGATCAAAACAAAAACTTGCCGCCCCTGAACTTTCCCATCGACGAAATCATCGCCCTGACGTTTATTGAGGGCATCGTCAGTCCGCTTGAGGGAACGCCATTCAACGAGGCATTCAAAAAGACTCTGAACAGAATCAGGACAACCCTGCCCGATAAAATGCGTGCGTTTTTAGAACGGGCCGGGGCCGTTTATCACCCACACCAGCGCGGGCAAAAAGCGCAAATCCCGCCCCAAATATTCAAAACAGTTCATGAGGCAATCAACGAACGCAAAATTTGCAACGTCACCTACAGCGCGATCACGACCGGACAAACCAAAACATACCCCATCACGCCCTTGAGATTGTTGTATTATCACAATGGATTTTACCTTCTGTGCCGCAATCCGAATTACGACAATTTGCTCACACTGGCCGCAGAACGCATTCAGGCACTCGAAATCACAGATCAAACCTTTGAGCCGCCCGAGGACCTCAACATCGAAGACCGCGTTCAACAGGCATTCGGCATTGTACTCGAAGCCCCCATACCGGTCAAAGTCCGATTTTCCGCATCGCAAGCCCCTTATGTCAAACAGCGGATTTGGCACCCCTCGCAAGAGATCGAGGAATTGGACACCGGCGAGATCATCCTGTCCTTTCAAGCCGGCGGGCTTCATGAAATCAAATCGTGGATTCTGAGCCATGGCGCCGAGGCAGAAGTCCTCGAGCCAGCCGCCCTGCGCGAGAAAATAATCGAGGAACTCAAAAAAAATCTGAATTTTTATCAAAAAACATGATCACCTACGACATACCTTGTCATACTCCCTGTTTATCTTTTAGGCGCGTTCCAATGAATGCGTCTCTTTTTTTTCCAAAAATTTCCTGAGAAATACGGAAGACGACACAGATCCCAAAAGAAAAGAGGGTTTCTATTTATGACCGAACACGACCAATACATGAAGCACGTCCATCTGCGGAGAGCGTTTCGCGCCGCCCAACAAAAAGAAAAGGGGTTTCTATCCATGACCGAACACGACCAATACATGAAGCGCATCTATCTGCGGAACGCGCTCCGCGCCGCCCGGCAAGATCGGATTATCCGAAAGAATTTATTAGACTGGTTCAAACACAATGAGGAAAAATTGGAAAAACTGGACGACTTTCTCATGCGAGAGTACGACAGACTGCCCAGAGGATATGTGCATCGTCGGCCCTCAAAACAAGAAACAGATTACTTGAAGACACTCTCGATCCAAGCAAAGCTAACCGAGTTCTTCAACTGCGCGATAAAAATTTTGGAGCAAAATACCCGCGAGGAACCTGCGCCGACGCCCGAATCAATGGCGACCAGCTTGGTGGCCCAGCATTTCTCCCTGGGGCCTGTGACCGCGTCTTTAGTCGAACTCGTGCGTCACGCTTATATCTGCCCTATGGTCGAAGATTTGTGGGACGAACTCCAGGACGCGATCAAAGGGCATCTCGCAACAACTGCCATCTTGCTAGGTTGCTCTCCCAACGAGGTAGCGAACGCGCTCTGCGAGCTAGCTGACCGGGGCATCGCCTGCCAGGAGTACGATAGAGAATACCGACACTCAAAAAGTATCGCCCCCAACGAATACATAACCCGCGAATTTGCCGCCATAGTGTGGCATCCACCGGTGCGAGACAGGGACGAATTGCAAGCGCGTCTGGTCTCCCAGCCCTGCGAGGCCGCGTTGAGCATGGACGACTTCGCGCACCTCAATGGCAGAGACGACGCCATCCGCCTGCTTCGCGCCGCAGTGCAAAAGCGCGGCAAGGGCAAACCCGTGTCCGGGGTGAACATCCTGTTGGTCGGGCGCGCTGGCACTGGGAAAACCGAATTTGCCAAAACCCTGGCCCACGCCGCAGGTGCGTCTCTCTATTCTATCGGCGAACCCGACCGTAAAGGCGAGCAAGAGCGCGGCACTGAATTCAACCGGCGCGCCAACCGACGCAACAAGTTACGCATGGCACAGGTCCTCCTTCGGTCTGCGCCCGACGCCGCGATCCTTTGCGACGAAGCCGATGATGTCTTGGAATCCACCCGCGGCACCCGCCTTGCCAATCACCGCCTGATAGAAGAAACACCCGTGCCCACAATCTACACCGCCAACAGCCTAACCGCTTGGGACGAAAGCATGCTGCGGCGTTTCCCCATGGCCCTCAGATTCACGGCCCACAACCCCACCCGCCAAACCGCGATTTTGCAACGGATGATCGAGAAAAGCGATCTCAAAGGCATTGACGCACCCCCGTGCGCTCGCCGCCTCGTGGATCAACTCGAGTGCCCGCCCGGCATCTTGGCGCAAACCATCAAAGCCATTCGGCTCATCAACGGCAATGCGGACGATCTCTACCGTTTCAGTGAACGGCTCGAACGCACCATCGCCACGCAGTATGCCCGTCCGCGCTTGGGGCCGCCGGTCGAGGCACGGCTCCAATGGCAGGCATTTTCGCACCTTGGGCAAGACGCCGAAGACGTGCGGCGCACCCTCACCGCTGCGGTTCAAAATCGACAAAAGGGGATCAACATCCTTCTCTACGGCCCGCCGGGAACCGGCAAAACCGAGTTTGCCCGCACCCTCTGCGGCGAGGCCGGGACCCGGCTCTACGCCATCGGCGACAACGAGATCGGCGCCGAGGCGCGCCTGAGTGTCAATCGCTCAAAGACCTTGGACTACGCCCTTGAAGCCCTCGCAGACGAGCAAAACGCCGCGATCCTCTTCGACGAGATGGAAGACTTTCACCGCGTTGAAAAACTCTGGCTGAATCGCATTGTCGAAGAAAATCCCGTGCCGATTATCTGGGCGTGCAACGCCATTGGCTACTACCGCATGGCGCAACCCTTCTTCATCGACCGCATGCTACACGCCATCGAGTTCCGCCACATGTCCGCCCAAGCGCGACAGCGCGTGTACACGGACATCCTGCACAAGACGCACATGCCGGCCCCTGAAACGCACCAACTCGCCGAGGAATTGGCCCGCAGCAACAAGGTCACGCCGCGGCAAGTCACGATGGCAGCCAACCAAGCGGCTATGGTCAACGGGAACACCGAAACCATTCGACGCAGCGTTGCCCAAAAGGTAAAATTGCGCTATGGCATCCGCCCGCCCGACACGCGCCCGATAGAGCAATACGACCCGTCTTTGGTCCACGCCGATATAGACATGGCGGCGTTGGCCGACCGGATGGTCGCGTTGGGCCCGCGCTGGTTCGCGCTCTGCTTAAGCGGGCCGCCGGGCACGGGCAAGACCGCGTTTGTGCGCCACATTGCCGAGCAGATGGGGATCGACCTCTTGCCCAAGCGGGCGTCTGATCTCTTGAACAAATACGTCGGCGAAACCGAACAGCGGATTGCCTCGGCCTTTGCCGAAGCGATAGAGACACGCTCGTTTCTGGTGTTCGACGAGGTGGATTCGCTCCTCATGGATCGGCAATCTGCCCAGCGGTCGTGGGAAGTGAGCATGGTCAACGAGTTGCTCAGTCAGATGGAGCGTCACCCCCTCCCGTTTGCCTGTACCACGAATCAGCGCGACGCCCTCGATCCGGCCGCCGCACGCCGCTTTCTGTTTCGCGCCGAGTTCCGCTTCCTCGATCCGCCGCGCATCCGCCGCGCATTCGCGTTGTTCTTCAACGCCAAGACCCCGGCCCCTGTGCCCGCGCTGACCAAACTCACCCCCGCGGATTTCGCCAACGTGCGCGAACGCGCCGAGGTGCTGGGCTTTCTGAACGATCCAAACCGCATCGCAGACGCCCTCTCTAAGGAATGCCACTCAAAACCCGGCGGCACCCCGACGGGCTTCTGACAGCCGAAACAACGGAACGGGGAACTGGTCGCCTCTCAAGCCATCGGCGAATCGGGGTACAACTGCGATAGCCGTTCACGGAAAAACGGCTATCAGCGTTTCGCGTTCAACTTTCAGCCTCCGCCATCCCATCCCTGAAAACAACTCGTTTTGCTCACTGCTGACCGCTTGGGGGTTGGGCGGCGAGGACTAACCACTGCTTTTAGACGGTTGGACAGCGGGGGCATTTTGATATTGATTTCAATTCAAACAATCGCTAACTTGGGATTGTCAACCATCGAGCAGAGCCCGCATGTCGGGTAGCCTGCTGAATACAATAGCCTACTCAACTGGCGACGGGTCGCTCCCTGAGCCGAGGCAAATAAGTAGGACCCTTCCCGCATCTCTCTGCGTGATGGTTGACACTGCCCGGCCCCTGTGCTGGACGCAGAGGTAAAACCCACCTTCAACTGTCAACCATCCACGTCAATCCCATGACACGCAAAGGAGAGATGCCATGTTCATGTTTAAGAACGCCTTCACCTAACCACCCCCTCCGCAATACGTTTCATTCTCTTTTTGAACTGACCTAACGCAATGTTTTGCACCACGCGCCCTTGCGCGTCTCTGCGTAACGTCAGTGACAAATAGTCCGCAAATTTCCCGTGCGTCCAAAAGTGGCGGATATGACGCATGAGGTATGCGTAGCACATGGGCACCTGTAGTTGAGTTTTCCATCTTAGGTAATCTTTTTTTTGGAGGTTTTATGTCACGCATCATGGTGGTTGTGTTTTCAATTTTGTTCTTTTCGCTTCAGAATGTTCAAGCCCAAGATCAAGCCGGACGTGTCGAAGTCTCTTTTTCCCTCGGCGGTCACACCATTCTCAACGATATGGAACCCTCGCCCCCTGGTATGACCGCTTATTTGGGCGGCCAACTCATTTACAACTTGACCGAAACCCAAGCCATTGGCGTGCGCTATGGCGCGGCGGCTTATGAAATCAGTAGCAACTTGGGCAATGCGGAAGCATGGATGGGCGATATATTTGCGGCCTACCGCTACAGTTGGCGAGCGGGGAAACCCACGCGCATCTATCTCGAAGCAGGGTTGGGCGTAAGCGATCCCATTCCGCTGTACGACACGGGCGTCAAGTTTGCATTTACCGCAGCCGTTGGCGTGAAGCGTTTTATAGGTCAGCGGTTTTCGCTGGGGCTGGAAACCCGAGGAGTGAGTTTCGTACAAAAAGAGAATACGTTGAGTTCTCAGAATGTGACAGCCGCCATCAATGAATTTTCCCTCGTATTGGGCTATCTGTTTTAGCCTCTAAATCGCAGGGGTCGGCTGATGTTTACTTTCTTCCATCGCCCGCCCCTGCTCGCGTGAAAAAAATTAACTGATCCAAACAAAGGAGTTTGACATGCGTTTTTTGATGTATGCTTTGACTGTCTGTTTGATGCTGGCATGTGGTAATGACGGCATTTCTTCCCCGAAGGTCAGTCTCAATACGACGTCCCATGAACACCTTGGTGTATCATGGCAGGGTAGCCCAATAACAGCGGATACGAGGTGGCGTTTCATCTCATCGGAGGAGACGCAATCCGGGGTCTTTATCACTGGAGCTTGGGACATCACGCTCCGCAATCCAAGTTCTTTGCCCTATGTGGTAACCATCGGCCGCCTGGCCTTTGAGGATGCTTCTGGGTTCCAGATCGCCGAGTATGCTCCCGTCTCTGGAATAGAGACAGTAACACTCAGTTCGGGAGAAACCAACTTAAGGCAAGGGAACTTTTACATATCAGTGGCAACGGTTGAGGTGGCAAATACTGTGACGAAAATGACTTTATGGGCTTCCATCTTTTAGGCGGTGCTTCACTTAGAAACTGTCTTAAAAACCCTAACAGCCATTGAATAGTCACAAAAACATTCGCTTTTGGCAGGTCAAAACCTCCTATACTGCCAAGAGAGGTTAGGGGGGTAGGTCTCGATAATTTTAAGATGGCTTCTTGGAAAGGAATTTGCAATGATAAGGCTTATCCGTGCATTCGTGATAGCAACCTCTTGGTTGCTACTTAATGTAAGTTGTGCCATCTCACAAGAGATGCCAGTGCTCTTTTTGGATGGCAAGTCTCATGTCGAGTTGCCCAGAAATCTCTTTGATAGAACAACGAAGGCAACGATTGAAGTCTGGGTAAAATGGCATCGTTTCAACAAATGGTCTCGCGTTTTTGATTTTGGACGCGAAGGAAATGCGGTTGTTTTACAAAATGAAAAAACCTCTAACACGCTCAATTACAGAATTTGGGACAAATCGGGAAAACGACATGGGACACAAGCAAAAAAAGCAGTTAATACCGGCGTTTGGTATCATATCGCAACTGTAAGCGGACCGGGGGGCATGGAATTTTATATCAATGGGCGATTTGTTGATGAGGATAAGTATCAGGGTTCTCTCAGTGAAGCCGCTGGGGGAATGAATTATGTCGGTAAGTCTAATTGGTCCGATGACAAGCTATTCGAGGGTTATATTTCAGACCTACGCATTTGGTCAAAAAGACGGTCACAAGACGAGATACGTTTCTCAATGTATCAGGCTTTATCAGGAAAAGAAGATGGCTTATTAGCATACTATAGATTCACGGAATCAGATGGCGATCAAGTTCCCAATGTTGTTAATCCAAACGCACCGGCGAGAATGGTAGGGACAGCAAAACTTGAAAATGTTCCTGCCATAGCCCCTCTGTTGTTACCTGGGGAACTTGATAAGGTAGCTGCAACACACTACGAAAAGGCCAAGACTGCCCTTGACGCACGGGAATTTGTTGCGGCTATAAGGGAGTTTGAGAAGTTGATCGACATATACCCGGGTTACAAAAACGCCAATATCTTGCATGCACAGGCCCGCCGGCTTGAAGCCAAACGGCAAGCCGAGAACTTTTATCAGGCCGGTACCCGATCTTTCCAGCAAGGCAAATATCGACAGGCATATTCCAACTTCCAGTCTGCACTACGTCAAGTAACCGGTTTCAAAGATGCACAAATGCAAATGCGAACCGCACTCGAAAAGGCCAAATACCGCGTTGCGATCTATCCCTTCAAATCGTCAATTTTAGGTGCCAATATCACTCTTCTCCAACAGGCATTGACGGCCAATTTGATAGATGGTAAATCGGTCTTTGTCGAATATGTAGATCAGCAGATGCTCAACCGGCTTTTCATAAGGCATGGGATCGATTTCAGCATGATTGCCCCCACTCAGACTTTAGCTGCGGCACAAAAAGCAGATATTCGCGTTGTGGTGTTTGGTGACTTGCTGACAGCCACAGCGACCAGATCATATCCTCATCGAGAAGGTAAAACGGCCTATACAGCGATGGAGTATGAAGGACGGATTGTAGGAAGAGGACCACAGCGAACTTACTATATTGTATCACAGAGCGTGCAGGTTAGTTGTGAAGCGACCTATAAAATTCTGGACACGCAAACAGGTTCTGTTCTCCGATCTGGCACTGCGCGTGAAAATCTTGGTGACGAGGTAGAATATGCAACATATTACGGAGATGTTAATACGCTTATGAGTCATGTATATAGAGACGATGGAAAATGGAAAGCTATTCCACTGTATGAGCGAAGATTCGATGCTCGGAGGGATCTCAGAAGTACCGAAGAATTGAGAAATGAAGCATTGAAAAGTCTGGCAAAGAAAATAGCGACTGAAATCAACCGTTTCACGTCATCCTATTCCCCATGAGGCCACCCGACCTTGCGGACGATACCCAAACCTTTCCTAATGTAGCCAAGGCAACATTGGAGAAACAGAAAGAAACTGCAAAGCACGCTCCAAAATACATCGTATCAGCAGACGATCTTTTTATGGAATACGAAGGCAATGAAATTGCCGCAGATAGAAAATACAAGGGAGAGATCGTCCTCGTTCACGGTACAATCGAAAATATCGGCAAGGATGTTATGAACGATATGTTTATTGTCGTTGGGGGTAGTGGACTTCTTGATGGCGTCCACTGCGTCTTTGCTGATGACCAAGAGTCTTTGGTTGCGGATTTATCCAAAGGACAGCGTGTAAGCGTCAAAGGCAAAGTCTCAGGCAAACTGGTCTATGTCTTGGTTAGAAATTGTGAACTACAATAGAGCGAACAAGCCGCTTGTATCTATATTCTCGGACGCCATCTCGACCTGCCTTGAGCACCGTCGAAATGGCGTCTTTGTAACCTGAATTTTAAGATTCGCTTTTTTGAAAATAAGAATTATCTTGCTCTGCGACAGCCCAATCCAAAACACAAAGCGTTGTTTGGGTTGGGTAATGTCGCACGAGTCGAAAGCCACCTGTTTCAAAGGAGAAGTAAAATGAGCGATTACACGATCTATGCACTGAGGGGAGCTCCCGATCTTCATTGGTGCAACGTTACCTTTAAGTCTCTGAAAGAGGGTGAAGGGCGTTTTGGTTGGAGCTATATCCCAACCGCCAATTTGCACGAGTTGGAGGCCAAAATTAAGGCTGAGGGCAAGAACAGTCTTTCAGAAGAAGAACAGGACTGTTATCAACGCTTCTTGCTTGATATCAAAAAGAATGACTATGTGGTTTACATCAATTTGCCGGAATGGGGTAAGTGTACACTCGCCCGTGTCACCAGCCCCTATTTTTGGCACCGTGATGGCGCGGATTTCAACCATCGTTTTTATGTTGACACTGAGTCAATTTTCGTTTTTGACCGAAACGACGCCATCGTTCATCCTACGCTGAGAAGGCGGCTGAAACTCCAAGGACGATTCTGGCGCATCTATTCTCTACATGAGGAATTTGAGAACCTTGTAGAAACACTGAAAGAGGGCAAACAAGGCTCACACAGTACACTGGAGACAAACCTTCATTGGCTTGTGCAGGAAATTCAACCAGACCTCAAGAGTATTACAAAGAAAATTCAGCGTACACACCCGAACTTTGACCTTGAGGGATTGCTTGAGGAAATCTTCAAGAAGGTCCCTGGAGTTCAAGAAGTAATTCGACACCGTGGCAAGGCAGACCACGGAGCAGATCTGACTGTGGTCTTTGAATCGGGACTGCCCATTCCGGGGTTCCAGCAACAATCCACCTGCGTCGTCCAAGTGAAATCATTTATTGGCGAGCTGCGGGACACCAAGGCTGTGAAGGATATTCGAAGAGCATTTGGCTATTACCCTGAAGCAGACATGGGACTGATTGTATCCACCGCTGATTCCTGTTCAGAAAAATTTGTCACTGCCCTTAATGAACTCGAAAAAGAAGAAGGAAAACCCGTCTCTTTGCTTATTGGCGAGGATGTTGCCGCTTTTGTGTTGCGTTTCGGTGGTCTTGATTTGTTCTAAACCTGCAAATCCAAAATGCCATTGGCTTAATGGTCGAACAAAGCAACCCACAACAAGGAGTTTCGCAATGATCAATTTCATTCGTTTGATGGCTGTTGTGTTGTGTCTGTGTGCGAGTGGTGAGGGGCTTGCGCGGAAAGTGCCTGGGGGTTTGGGCAAGGAATTGGAGAAAGCGTGGAAGGGCCGCGATGTGGCGTTGCGCGGGAGTATTCATCAAAATCCGATGACGTATTACGAGCACGGCGGCGCGGTGTATTATTACGCGCATGCCCGGCGGTATCCCACGATGTTTCGCATTGCAAAGGACGAGCCGGTGCAAATTCGCTCGGTCAAAGCGCGAGACGATGCGATAGAAGTCGAGTTTGTGAGCGTGCGGTTGGGCAAGGGGCAGGCGCGCTTCTCGGCGCCCTTGCATTCGCCACTCCTTAATCGCGCGGCTTTTGATGCGGGCTTCGCGCTGTGTTTCAAGACCGGTGAAGACGCCGAGGTTTTGCCCGCGTTGATCGGCAATACGCAGAGCAACATGTTTCATGTGGCCTCGTGCAATCACCTGCCCGATGCAGACAAACAGCAGGCATTTCACACGCAGTTAGAGGCCGAAGGCGCGGGCATGCGGGCGTGCAAACTGTGTTTTATGCGAATGCCGCTGGTAAGCGATTACACAACCGAGCGCACATTGGGCTTGTACGCGTCTCAGCAAGTGCAAGGCATGGGCCAGTTGTCAACCGATCACGCCTTGCAGGTACGCGCACGAGAAATTGGACAACGGGTGCTCGACAATTGGCCCGTGCCCTTGCAGGGGTATCACTATCGGTTTTCGGTCATGGAAGACGATGAGATCAATGCCTACGCGCTGCCCACGGGCTTTGTATTTGTCAACCGAGGGTTGTTGGAAACCACAGAGAGCGATTTGGAAATCGAGGGCGTCATCGCCCATGAAATCGCGCATGTCGAGCGCCGGCACAGCTATCGGATTTACCGCAACGAGCAAAAGAAGCAGGCCATTGCAGCGGGCGTGGGCGTGCTGGTCGGCGTGATAGCTGGCGCCAAATCAAAAGACAACAAAATGGAAAACGCGATCATTTGGGGCGGGTTGGCGGCTGCGTTGGCCAAGTCCGCGACAGATGTGTTTTTTGAAGGGTATCCGCGCTCAATGGAGGAAGAGGCCGATGCGATGGCCGCGTTGTATTTGGAACGGCAACACGGGCAGGAAGGGCTATCTGAAATGACGCGCGTGTTGAAGAAACTGCGGTATTACACCGATTATATCGGGGGCGACGAGAAAAACTTACAGGCGTTTCGCTCGCATCCCTTGCTCGACGACCGCATCGCGGCTTTCACGGGGTCAAAGGTCAAAGTGTTTGACAACCCCGTGCGCGTGGTGGGGCGCAACAAAAAGGGGGATGCTGTCGTGACCCTTGAAATGTCGTGCCAACGCTGGACCACGTCCGCCGTTGCCAGTCGCTTTTCTTTGGACCCCACGCAGGTCTTGGGCAAGGTCTATGCCACCGCTGACATTGGCAAACCCCGCAAATTTAAGGACATCATTTTTACCACGGCAACCGGCAAAAAGATCAAATTGGACAACAAAGAAGATTCGCTCATCGGGCCGTACGAAGATCAGGGGTTTCTGCTGCGCGGCGAACTGCCGGGCACTTTGGATGCCCTCGAGGTGAAAAAAGTGTCCGTCACCCTGCCCGGCTCGGGGCTGAATTGGCAGATGATTGAGGAGTGAATATGAATACAACAGGATCTAGGCCTCAAATGAAGATCGTTCTCCGCAATGTCAAAGACCCTGGCATGCTTTGCCGCGCGCAGGGATGTCTCTTGGGTCAATTCGCAGGGGACGCCGTGCCCAATCGGCGGACTGAGACCGCGCTCAACTGCCGGCCAGAGGAAGGACAACCCAGCGTATACCGGCCTCGCCCCAAAAGCCTCTGGCCCGTAGATGCCCTCGAGTTGGCAAAACGCTTGCTCGCGCCCAATGGATGACACCACGGCTCAACTGCCAAAAATCGCCCGATGCACCGACTGAGAGTAGAAATTATCTTGCTCTGCGACATAGCCCAATCCGAAATAGAAAGCGTTATTTAGGGTAAATTCATTCACAGGAGAGGCTTGGAAATTCAATTGCAAACGCAATAACCAAAGGAGAATTTATGGAAGCATCAACAACAATTAGAAAAATGATGGCTGGCAATAAAATTGTCGTGCCAAACTATCAGCGTGCTTACTCATGGGATACGCCCAGTAAAAATGAAGATAGAAATACTCATACTGATGTGTTTCTGTCAGACTTGGAAGAACACAATAAAAGCATTGCAAGGAGTCCGTATTATTTTGGTCACTTTCTTTTTGAAAAAAGGAATGCGGAAGATAATGAATTTTACGTGATAGATGGTCAACAGCGTCTTACAACCATTGTCATATTTTTGTCGGCTCTTTTCGCAAAGTTGAAAACTATAAGAGCTTTGAGCGAGAATGAAGAAGATTGTTATGAGGACATGGTCAAACGGCGTAGCACAATCCGTTTTTCCACTGTGGATTACGATAATCAATTATTCGTCGACTATGTAATTGCAAGAACAAATTGCGATCACCCTGTCCTTGATACAGAATCTCAACGCCGTATTGTTGGCGCATTTGATTTTTTCAAGGAAAAACTATCAGGCAAATGTGAAGAATATCTGACGAGAATGCTTTCCATAATTAGCAAATCAACTTGCTCAACTCATCAGGTTCAAGATGAATCAGAAGCCATTCAAATGTTTATATTTCAAAATAATAGGGGTAAGCGTCCCTCTACCTTGGAGATTGTAAAAGCTCAATTTATGTACAATGTGCATCTGCACGGCGGTCATGAGAAATCTACACTTATTAAGGAAATTAAGAATCGTTTTGAGAAAATTTATTCATCAATCTCTTCGATTGAGTATAATATCAATGAGGACGATGTTTTGCTTTATACGCAAAGAGTGTATTTTAACTCACTTTCAGAAACCAACGCTCTAGCTCTAGATAAAATAAATATAAAATTATCAGAAGAAGGGGCACTTGATTTCATTCGAGAATTTACAGATTCGCTTGCAAAAAGTTTTCAGTATCTATCTGAGTTCTTTGGCAAAGATGAGCGAAATTGCTTTGAAATACATTCCCTGATAACACTTGGAGGTATTGCTATTGCACTCCCATTTATCATAAAGGCATATAAATATGGCCTGCCAAAGAATGATATAGCAACATTATGTTCGTCTTTAGAAAAGCTGGTGCTCCGTCATCGTCTAATCGGAACTCGTGCTGATATGAGTATAAGAATCAATGATAAATTTAAGGGGTTCAACAAAAGCAATAAATGTATTAGACCTATCATAGATCGGATAGAGTCAATGAAAACAGTATCGGAATGGTGGTGGTGGGCTTATTGGAACAATGACAAGTTGAAAGAGTCGCTACAAGGAGAGATACCTAATCCAGTTGCAAAATATTTGCTCTGGAAATATGAGATTCATTTGGAACAGCAAGGCAACCGAGGTTATACCCCTCGTCGGTTGGACGACATCGAAAATCCAGAGTTGGAGCACATTGCTCCAAGTACTGAACCACAAAAGAAACCACATGGCTACGATGAATATGATGAAAAGTTTAAAAATGAATACCTCAATTGCTTGGGCAATTACCTACTCGTATCCGGGTCACACAATAGTGCCATTGGCAATCTTCCATTCGCTGAGAAGCATAAATCCTATGGATGTCTTGAACAGCAAAGAGAGATTCAGCAGTTGGTTCCAGATCCCAAGAACGAGATCTGGAGTAAGGAAATAATTGCAAAAAGAAAAGAAAAAATTATCGCCTTTATTGTTGATAATTTCTAACTGCCAAATGCAAGGTAAAAAAGGGCACTGGTCTTGATGAAATGACTTTATAGCATTCTGTGAAGGAGTATCACTTTGATGTGTCCAACAATCTCCAAGAAGCCTGAAAACGTACAACGAGAGCTTTGGGAAGCGTTTGAATGTGCAGTTGTCAAAGCGCGAAAACAGGGCCAAACGCTTGAGACAAGCAACGCATGATCCGTACAGAACGTCTGTTCCTCATTCATCCTTGATGGGAGGCAGGATACGGACAACTTGAAAGCAAGTTGGTATTACAACGGTCAACATTCATTTTTCGAGGAGGTGACACCTTGTGCTGTCGCCTCCTTTTTTGTTTCGCTTGACAGCAGGTGCAAACCGCGTTAGGATGCACGCCTTGTCATCGCGCAAAGGAGAGAGCATGGCTGACCATTACGACGTCATTGTCGCGGGCGCGGGCATTGGGGGGTTGTGCGCGGCCCTGCGTGCTCGGGAAAACGGGGCGTCTGTTGCCATTCTTGAAAAAGCCGACAAAATCGGCGGATCAGCCGCGGCATCGGGCGGCACGATCTGGTGTGCGTCAAACACAGACGAATGGCTCAAAGTGCAACCCCATGGCGATATGGCCCTCGGCGCGGCGCTGATCGATTATTTTCACACGGGCATCGACTGGCTTTCCAAACAAGGCGTTTCCCTGCAAGCGCGCAAAGAACCCAACCCCTATAAATTTCAGCGCACCATCTACCAACTCCTGCCCGATGCGCGCACGGCAATGGAAACATTGAGCGACCGATTTCAAGCGCGGGGCGGGCGCATCTTCACAAACACCGACTTGAGGGGATTGCTCGGCGGCCGTGGCGAACCCATCTCAGGCGTTCAAACCGCACATTCAGAATGGACATCCCGCGCTGTCATCCTATCGACTGGCGGCTTTCAGGGCAACCCCAACTTGCGGGCGCGATATTTTGGCACGCAATCCGATCACATGATCGTGCGCGGCGTGCCGCAAAACACAGGGGGCGGCTTCCAAAGCGCGCTTGCCGCAGGCGCGCAACCCGTCGGCCCGTTCAACCGCTTCTACGGCCATCTCCTGCCCGCACCTCCCGCGCAAGTTGGCCTGCACAATTTCCTCAAAGTCAAACCCGACTTCAGCGAATACGCCGTGTTGATCAACCTCAACGGCGAGCGATTCGACGACGAATATTTGGGCGACGAAGTCACCTGCCACACCCTCGTGCAACAACGCCGCGCCACCGCCATCCTCGTCTTTGACCAACACATCCGCGACAACCAAGCCGCGCTCTCGCAATGGCCGGCCCCAGACAATGACCGCGTCACAAACATCCGCGAAGCGGGCGGCGAGGTCATCGAAACCCCCTCCCTTTCAGAACTCGCCCGCACAATGACCAACCGCTGGCACATCCCCACCCACGCATTCGAAAAGACAATGACCGAATACGCCGCGGCCTGCGCTTCGGGCAATGGGCAAACCCTATCTGTGCCCAAATCCGGCGGCCTCATCCCGCTCGACACGCCCCCCTATTACGCCATCCGCACCGTGCCCGGCATCACCTTTACCTACGGCGGCGCCAAAGTCAATGCCAACGCGCAAGTCTTGGACAAAACCGACCGCCCCATCCCCGGCCTCTTCGCGGCCGGTGCCGACTGCGGGGGCATCTACACCCGCGGCTACACGGGCGGCTTGAGCATGGGCCTCGCCTACGGCCTCATCGCAGGCGAAGGCGCAGCCCAATACGCTCGGCTTTCGGATTGACAGCCCCGGATTGTGTGCGTATATCAACGGCAACCTTTCAGCACATCCAAAATACACGACAAAAAGCACGCACAGGCGTAACCTACAATGACCGCAACGAGCAATAGACGAATAGACAGACGAATGGACAAATCGTAGGGGCGGTGCCCCAGTGCCCGCCCGAATAGACGAAAAGCAACTGCGTGCTTCAGTTATACGGATGAACTACTGACGCAGTTGTACCCCGTTCCGCAGATGTGCAACACCTCATCAATCATGGAGATCGTCATGCAACCCAACATCGTCTTTGCCTTTGCCGACGACTGGGGCCGTTATGCCAGTGCCTATCGGCGCGTTGAAGGCCCCAATTCGCTCAACCAACTCATCAACACCCCCAACTTTGACCGCATTGCCCGCGAAGGTGCCTTGTTCACCAACGCCTTTGTACCCGCGCCGAGTTGTACGCCCTGCCGGAGTTCCATTCTCTCGGGACAATACTTCTGGCAAACCGGCCTCGGCGCGATTTTGCAAGGGGCACTGTGGGACGAACGCATTCCCACCTACCCGCTCGAACTCGAAAAAGCCGGCTATCACATCGGCTATACGTACAAAGTCTGGTCCCCCGGAAAAACCGCCAATGCCCCTTATGGCGCGGAACGAACGCGCTATGAATCCGCTGGCACCAACTACCGGCGATTCTCCCATTGGGCCACCGAACACGCCGAAGAATTGGGCGTTGAAGCCGCCAAACAAGTTCTCTTAAACGAAACCCGCGACAACTTCAACGCCTTCCTCAACGCCAGGTCCGCGGGCAAACCCTTCTGCTACTGGTGGGGCCCCACCAACACCCATCGCTCATGGGAACGCGGATCGGGCAAAGCACTTTGGGGCCTCGACCCGGATGATCTCGAAGGCCGATTGCCCGACTTCTTGCCCGACGTCCACGCGGTTCGGGAAGACGTGTGCGACTACCTCGGCGAATGTCAGGCAGTGGATGCGGGCTTGGGCGTGTTGATCAAACGCCTCGAAGAAATCGGCGAACTCGACAACACCCTCATCGTCGTCAGCGGCGACCATGGGATTCCGGGCTTTCCGCGCGCCAAGTGCAACCTCTACGACATCGGTTGCGAAGTGGCCCTCGCCGCACGCTGGCCCAACCACATCCCCAAAGGGCGCACTGTCCACGACTTTGTCAACCTCATGGACCTCGCGCCCACATTCCTCGAAGCCGCAGGTGTAGATATCCCCGCCACCATGACCGGCAAAAGCCTGCTCCCGGTGCTCAAAAGCGAACAAAATGGACAAGTCGATCCCCAGCGCACCTTTGTGGTCACCGGGCGCGAGCGACACGTCGCCACCGCGCGAGAAGGCCAACTGCCCTATCCCCAACGCGCCATTCGCACCGGCGATTTTCTCTACATCCACAACTTTGCCCCGGATCGCTGGCCCATGGGCGACCCGCAGGGACTCGACGACATCCACGCAACAGCCCCGTCTGTCGAAGACCTCACGCAGAACACGCGCATCGCCTATCCCGACTTAGACGCCAGCCCCACAAAAGCCTATATGATTCACCACCGCGCAGAAGACGCCATCCGCCCCGTATTCGAAATTGGCTTTGGCAAACGCCCGCGCGAAGAACTCTACGACCTGCGCGTCGATCCGCACTACATGAACAACATCGCCGATGACCCCGAATACGACCCCATCCGCAAAGAACTCGCGGCCAACCTCATGCAAACCCTGCGCGACCAAAACGACCCCCGCCTCGTCGAATCGCCCTGCCGGTTTGAACACGCGCCGTATGCCGGCCCCGTAGAAAATTAGCGGGCGCGTTCCAATAGTTCAACAACAACAAGAAAACGGCCTCTCTCTTGAGAAGCCGTTTTTTTGTAAAAGAAAGACGCCGCGGTGGTTGCTACAACGTGTTCTGACTTACGCGGTCCAGCCGATTGTCGAAAGCAGTGAACCCGCTTCTCGCGCTCGTTCTTCTTGAAAGGCAAATGCCGCGATCATCGAAGCATCGGCCACTATTCTATCGGGCATCGCGTTCCTCGCGGATTATTTCAACAGCTTGGGGACCGCCTTCGGAAAGGTTCAATGCTTGAATACGATGGCGCAATTCCTCGAAACCGATGCCATCTTGACGCGCTTCAATAATTCGGCGGTTCAGAACTTCAATCAGTACTTCTTTTTTTTGAAGCGACAATTGATCGACGACTTCCAGTACTTCGCCGAAAGGCAGGGTATCAGCCATGATGAGCACCTCCAAATTTGATTTTAAGAGAAGTGCGTACCCATTCGGATGGCGATGGGCACGCACCGACAAGTGGTTTAATGAAACACCACCATCTTTGTTTC
This sequence comes from uncultured Latescibacterota bacterium, assembly GCA_958295785.1. Taxonomy (GTDB): domain Bacteria; phylum Latescibacterota; class UBA2968; order UBA2968; family UBA2968; genus VXRD01. The sequence continues at coordinate 4,910,508 of OY282377.1, read as the reverse complement.
TGTCATTTCTTCCACCGCGTACTTCGGCCCTTCCTTGCCCATGCCGCTCTCCTTCAACCCGCCATAAGGCATCAAATCGGCACGCCACTGCGTGCCCCAGTTGACGTGGATATTGCCCGAATGCACTTGCCGCGCAAACTGCATGGCCCAGTGGATATTTTTTGTGAACAACGCCGCACTCAAACCGTAATTCGTATCATTGGCCATAGCAATCGCAGCGTCTATATCGTCAAACCGCGTGATGCCCACCGCGGGGCCAAACAGTTCATCGCACGAAATTTTCATACTCGGATCCACATCGGCAAGCACCGTCGCTTGATGGATCGCCCCGTCGCGTTCGCCACCTGTTACGAGACGCGCGCCAGAATGAACCGCATCCCGAATCCAAGCCTGCACGCGCTCGGCATCGCTCTCCCGCACCATCGGGCCCATCGTCACGCCCTCGGCAATGGGATTGCCCGTCGTCAACGCCTCGACCTTGGGTCGCAACGCGTCGATAAAATCGCCATACACCGCATCGTTGACCATCACCCGCTGCGCCGAAATACACACCTGCCCGGCATTGGCAAAACCCGTTGTTGCCGTTGCGGCGGCCACCTGATCCAAATCCGCGTCTGGCATCACGATCAAAGGCGCGTTAGAACCCAACTCCATCGTCACCTTCTTCAAGCCCGCCATGTGGCAAATCTGCTCGCCCACATCGCGGCTGCCCGTAAAACTGATCTTTCGCACGCGGCCATCCGAACACAGGGCTTCGCCCAAGGTGCTTCCCGGCCCGGTAATGCACTGCACCGCCTCCGCAGGCACGCCGGCCTCCACCAATATCTCGACCAGTTTCAGCGCGGAAAGCGGCGTATCCGTTGCCGGCTTCACAATCACCGCATTGCCCGCAGCCAGGGCCGGCCCCACTTTGTGACACACCAAATTCAGCGGAAAATTAAACGGCGTAATCGCCAACACCACCCCGCATGGCACGCGCAACGTAAAGCCAAACTGATCGCGCACCCCCGACCCGCCATCCAGCGGAATGGTCTCGCCGTACAGCCGCTTGGCCTCTTCGGCAGACAGGGTCATGGTCTCAATCGAACGCTTGGCTTCGCCAATGCCCTCGGACAGAACCTTGCCCTCTTCCAGCGTAATCGTGCGCCCCAAATCCTCGACCCGTTCGCCCATCAGATCCACGGCCCGATGCAAAATTTCGTACCGCTCATACGCCGTCAAAGCCGCCATGGCTTTGGCCCCGCGCACCGCCGATGCAATCACCGCATCCGCATCTGCCACATCGCCTTTTGGCACCGTATCCACCACCGCATTGTCAAACGGATTGACCACGTCGATCTTCTCCGCCTTATCCACCCATTGACCGCCAACGTACATCTTCACGACAAACCTCCTTGAATCAGTTAAAAATTGCCATTCTCAGGCTCCGTTTTCATCCCTGCCCATCCATCATGCACAGCGACACTTTGCAAGTCAACAAAATTCAGCTTTTCCAACTTTGTGCTTTCGCGTGCAACGGCAACAGGCGAGATCGTCTCGCTTCTTGTTCTTCAGGCGGACGTTCCTATTCCTCGCATTTTGTATCTCAACCCCGTCCATCCGCAAATTTTGCAAATCTCGATCCTCCTTGTATCTTTGGGCGAGCACGGGGGCACCGCCCCTACGCATCTTTTATTTTCGTCTTCACAGAGCCTGCGCTTGAGGGTGTCATCAAGGGGCCATGCCTGGGGTTGCTTTTCGCGTCTTGCCTCTCCTCCCCGTTTCCTCACCGCAACCACTCGTCCAAGTGTCGCGCCACAAAAGCGTCGTCATTCAAATGCGGATACGCCGCGTACACGCGATCAATCTCTTCGGCTTGTCCGCAAGACAGGCCCTCTTTGGGATTGAGACACCAGACCCCCTCGAGAAGCCCCTGCCTTCGCAACACCTCGTGAACACCCGCAATACATCCCGAAAAGGCATTGGGCGCGTCAAAAAACGCCGCATTGCAATCTGTCACCTCAATCGCCCGCGTGAGCATTTCCCGAGGCACATTTTCCGATAGGGCGATTTTTTGGCAGGCGCGCAACATCTTCACAGCCTTCTTTGTCCACACGGCCCAATGCCCCAAAAGCCCGCCCACAATCCGCACATCCACAGCCGCGCCATCATGCATAAACCGATGAGTCGTCAACAAATCCATCACAATATTGTCATCGTTGCCCGTGTAGAACGCGATGTGTTTTGCGCGTCCAGACGCCACAACCCCGCGAATCACATCCAGCGTTTGATACCGATTAAACGGCGCGATCTTAATGCCCACCACTGACTCGATCTCGGCAAAACGCCGCCAAAAATCAAAAGGCAACACACACCCGCCAACAGCCGGTTGCAAATAAAAACCCATCACCGGAATCACATCGGCCACGGCCCGGCAATGCGCGATCATCGCATCAACCCTCGCACCGGCAAAAGCGCGCAAACTCACCAATCCGATCTGATATCCGCAATCGCACGCGGTTTCTGCCTCTGACACGGCCTGTCGCGTGTTGCCCACAATGCCCGCCACGCGGACAAAATCAGCAGGGGCTTCGGCATCCATCACACAGGCGGCCAGTTCCAAGACAGACCGATACAAATCCCACTTGGGATCGCGGATTTCAAACTGCGTGGTATGCACGCCCACGGCCAACCCACCCGCGCCCGCGGCGATGTAATAGCGCGACAAAGCTCGCTGTCGGCGTGCGTCCAATTTTCGCTCCGCGGTCAGTGCCAGCGGATGCGCGGGAATCACCTGCCCTTTTTTGAATGCCATTTCAACATTTTTTGATAGCGCGTTTGACATCGACCTTTTCCTCTAATACCAAATTGATTTTCTGTTGACCTGATGCGATATGCGACCCGCAAATGATTCCCTTGACCTTACGCAGGCATTCAGAGAAGCCATTGCAAAAATGCCATCCCAAAAAACCATCAGATAAAGCCATCACGCACAGCGCGCAAGGCCGTCTCGCAACCCCCAGCCGTCTGGCAACCCACCTTGCAGGCCAGCGCATGTCGTCCTATTACAAAAGCGATTTGCGCTGTGCCAGTCCCTCGGCGTATGAGAGCGGCATTTTTGAACTGCTAGGGCAGTTGTACCCCGCTCGCTTCCTTTTTTTTGCTGATGAAAAAAAGGAAGTCGCCGCACGCCGTAGGCACAGGCGTAGCCAACGCATCAAAGGCAACAAACGATGCCTGAGAACCAAACGCTTGAAACGAGCAACGCATGATCCATACAGAACTTCTGTTCCTCATTCATCCTTGATGGGAGGCAGGATACGAAAAAATAAAAATCAAATTGGTATAACATCTCCCCTCCCCGTTGCGGGGATTCGTTTTAAGACAACTTCTAAATCCATCTTACCGATTAAATATCCTTGTGACCTCCGCGCGATAATCTTCTGGCGTGTCCAAATCTCTCAAAATTCCCTCGTCGTCAACCGGTACTTCCAGCGTGTCTTGCGGGTGGCCGCGCATAACTGGCTTGAGGCCCTGATCGCCCGAGAGGCTTAGAATCTCGCGGCGATAACGCGGTAAATTTATCAACACCGGATGCCCGCGCTTTCCACCCGATACGGGAATCACAATACCCCGACTGCCTTCGCGGTAGGCCCTCACCACGGCCCGAACGACGTTCAATTCAATCTGGGGTTGGTCGCCGAGGGCAATAAGCGCGGCATCCGCATCTGTCGGCAAACCGCGAAGGCCGCAAAGCACACTGGAAAACATCCCCTCGCGGTACGCATCATTTACGCAAAATTGCACGAGTCGATCTTTCAGACTGTCGCGCACGGCCTCTGCATCGTGCCCCAAAATCACCGAGACGCCAGCGAGCTTTGCCCCCAACAGCGTATCGACCACTGTTTGCAGAACCGTTTTATCGCCAAAAGGCAACAACTGTTTGGTTGCCCCCATGCGGCGCGCCAGACCCGCCGCCAGCACCAGACCGTAAATTTGATCGCCCATAATATTCGCATTATACCGATAGGCTCAAAAATTGACAAGCGCGTATTTGCACCAACCCCCACCTCTTGCCTCTTACCGATCTTTTTACAAAATTCTATAAAACAATAATTTATTAAAATACCTTGACTTTTTTTTCACAGGCATTAAATTTTTGGGGGTCACGGACAAAGTAGGAGTGTGGGCATCTCGCCTGCGCTGTGCAAACGCGGAGGTGACAGCATTGATCTGCGAACAGTGTGGCAAAGTTCCGGCAACAAAGGCACAAACGCATATCGAAAACGGCATCAAGCGCGTTCTCTATCGCTGTGATACCTGTGCGGCCCTCTCCTCTGCCCCTAAATTAGACCGCCCGTGCGCGCAGTGCAAACAGCGCGAAGGCGAGATTAAATTCATCCGCTTGCGCCCGCATGGTCGGGTGGTCACTTATGTTTGCCAAGCGTGTGCTGGCATCGTGTAAGCCAGTACCTATGTCCCGCGTCCCAACGCCCATGCCACCCCTCACCGCAAGTCGCATTCCCCGAAACTTATGAACCCCAAAAACTTTATCGACCCACCCGCTGCCGACCGCCTCGTGCCATTTTGGATATGGAACGGCACCATCGAAGAAAACGAACTCGTGCGTCAGATCCGCGAAATGAGCGAAAAAGGGCTTGGCGGATTTTGTTTGGCAACGGGCCCTGGCCTCAAAACGCCCTATTTGTCTCAAGTGTGGTTTGACCGCGTCAAATTGGCTATCGAAACAGCAGAAACCTGCGGCCTCCATGTTTGGATCCACGACGAATACCGCTATCCCGGCAGCATTGGGTCAACCCAAATCACCTTAAACCATCCTCAATTCATCGCACAACAACTCACCTTCCGCGAAACCGTTGTACAAGGCGGACAACTCGTCGATCTCGTTCTACCTTGGGCACCCGTGTTGCAGGCACTTGCCGTTCCCGTGCGAAGAGACCGCTGCTTGTGGGAAGAAAAACAAGACATCAGCGCGTATTTGGGGGTCAATCACCAACACCACGCATTGCGCGCCAACGATTCTGTTTCCGCCTATCACCCCTCCACATATCTCTCTTTTGATCCCACCCGCCGCCTGTATTGGAAAGCCCCTCCCGGCCGCTGGCGCGTGCTCGTCTTTTTGCAAGAACCATCGGCAACCCCAGAATGCCCGGGATTACATCTCGACCGGTTTAACCCAGAGTCTGTCCGCACCATGCATCAGACCATTCAACACCCCTATATCGAACGATTTGCCACGTATCAAAGCAAAACCCTAAAAGGCATTTTAACCGCAGAAACGCGCTTTCCCCACGACCACCTGCCGTGGTCGCCCATCTTGCCCGAATACTTCAAATCGCGCAATGGCTACGATCTCCTCGCATGCTTGCCCGCCCTCATAACCTATTTTGGCCTCAACACGAGCCGCATTCGCTACGATTATTTTCAAACCCTGGGCGAACTGCAACACCGGCACAACAACGCGCGCTGTGCGGACTGGTGCAAAGAACACACCCTCCATTACGCGAGCAACATCACCCCGCTACGCAATGCCCATCGCAGTTCAATACCCATACCGGGTACGAGCAGCGGTCAAGAACACGCCGTATCCTATGGCTACGGCGCGGGGTTTGCAACCGCGCTGGGCGCGCAAACCAACGCGGACCGCGTGCTCAACACCTGTTTTCAAAACACGGGCTGGGGGCTCACGTTGCAAGATATGAAAGTGCAACTCGATACCCTCGGCGCCCAGGGAACCAATTTCTTTATCCCCAACGCCTGCTACTACACGCTCGACAGCTTGCGGAAACACGGCACATCGCCATCCCTGTTCCATCAAAATCCCTATTGGAAACACTTCCGCCTACTGTCTGACTACGCGGGCCGCCTTGCCCATCTTTTGCGACAAGGCCAGCAAGTCGCCGATATCGCGCTCCTCGATCCGGTCACCAGCCTGTGGGCACATCTATCGCACCCCTATCACAACTGGTCTTATGTCGGCTATGATCCCGATGAAGAAACCCTGGCCCAACACCTCGTTGCGGACTGGGCTTGTATTACCAGTGCCTTGTACCAAATGCAACGTCCGTTTCACAGCCTTGACCCGGCCCTCCTCGCCCAGGCAAAAATCGTCAACCGCCAATTGCAGATCGGCAAAGCGCGCTACGCGGTTCTGGTTATCCCCCCCATCACCAATTTGGAACGCGCAGCTTTTGAGAAGCTACGCACATTTATCAATACGGGCGGCCTCGTCATCGCGCTGGGGTTATTGCCCATCGAGGATATTCAAGAGGGGGCATCGGTTGTCGAGGGATTTTCCCGGCTGACCGACATGGAACCGGGGCGCATGATTCGCGATTATACCGGGCACGAATCGGGCGTCCATTTGTTGAACCGAGACAACTTCCTGTTCATCCGCACGGGGGGAACCATAGAAAAAAATCAGGCGACATCCATGCTCGAACGCCTGCTCGATGAAATCCTACCTCGCCGCGTACACATCATAGCAGATGGAAAAAACGCCGACGCCATACAATATCACCACCGCGCAGATGAAAAGCATCACATCTTCTTTTTTGTCAACACGGAAAACGCGCCCATAACAACGCAAATCAACATACCCGCCTCCGCCGGACAACTAGAGCGATGGGATTTGGAAACGGGCAAACGCACGCCCCTTCAGGCCGAATCTACCGGAGAAATGAGCCGGTTCAACCTGCACTTTGATCGGCTACAATCGCACCTGATCGCAACATCCAAAGGCCGTGTTCAACCGCAACGAGAAGCGCGGCCCAAAGCCCCTTTACCAGAACCGCTCAAACTCGATTTGGGCGGTCTTTGGAAAGTCGATTTAGAAGAAGATAACGCGCTGCGTTTCGACAAATTCAAAATACAGCGCGATCCTGAAAATAGGGGAGCGCATCAGAACTGGCATCAACCGACTTATGCCGACCACAGGTGGTCCAAAACGCGCCCACGACCTTTTGAGAATCCCAAAGAAAAAACCGTATACTGGTACCGAACGAGCTTTGTCGCCGACTTCGTTCCCAACAAATTGTCGCTGGTCATGGACCGCAGTGCGATTCGGGGCGCGTATCAAATCTACATCAACGGGTTTCAATTGCCCGACAATGCGTTTCGTCCCACCTTCCGTTACGATCACGCCAACGCGACATGCTCCGTAGCACAACGCATCACCAAAGGCAAAAATGTGATCGCCATTCGCTTGGAAGTCAACCGCTCGGGCGATGGCCTCGTGGATGCCATGTATCTCTTCGGGCGTTTTCAAATCAAATCCTGGCGGGGGGTCTATCCCAGGCTCTCCCCCTTGCAAGAAAGCGGCTCCATTTTTGACCTCCAAGCACATGGGCTTCCTTTCTTCGCTGGCACTGTGGCATATAGCCGAGACATTGAGATCGATACCCTGCCCAAAACCGAGCGTTTTGAACTCGACTTCGAGCGCGCCATGAAAAATATCGCCGATGTTGTCGAAATTAAAATGAACGGGCACTCTCTAGGCGTGCGCGCTTGGCCGCCTTATCGCTGGACTGGCGAAACAGCATGGCTCAGACAAGGCAAAAACCGCGTTGTTATTCGCCTTACCAACACGCTCGAAAAATTGATTACAGGCATGACATTTCACCCGCGAACGCACAAAATGGTGCCGGTTGAAATCTGAAAATCAGCGATCAGCCTGCCCACCCCATCTCACCTCTCGCCTTTTGTGGCAAAACCCGCCTCTCTCTCCCCACCTCTTCGGGCGGGCACGGGGGCACCGCCCCTACGTTTTTATTTTCGCCTCTTTCTTATGCGTTCATCTGCGGATACTCACTCCCGACAAGGCCGGCACAGAGGGCCCCGCTTTTAGCAAATACTTCCGCAACAGGTACTCGTAAATTTGCACAAAGTCGCCTCGTCCATTGTGCGCGTTATAGAAGTGGCAAATGGGATTGGGATTGACTTCCAAAACGGAAAACCCATCGCAACCCGCGATCAGATCCAGCGCGTAAAAACCCAAATCCAATACCCGATTCAACGCTTGGATCAGCACGCGAAAATCATCCCGTAATCCCTCATCTGCAACCGGCACGGCAATGCCGCCCGCCCGATGCAGGGGATTGAGATCTGCGCCTTCAAGGGCCGTGCCATTTTGCTTTTGATAGGCGAGCAACAACTCGTCTCGGCTGCCCACAATGCGGTATTCAGGCCCCTCGATATACGCTTGGATCAACAGCACATTGTCAAATCGGCTGCTGTCGATACACAATTCGCGCAAACGCGACTGCAAGCCCGCGGCATCCGCCTCCAAATACACGCCCTGCGCCATAGACCCGTGGTTGCGTTTTACCACCACTGGAAAAGACACGCGCTGCACCGCATCCGCCACGATATCCGCGACAGAAGCGTGCGTCTTATACCGATCAAATCGCCGGTCAGCCAGCGGATTAAACACCGTCATGGTTTTGGGAATTGCAAGATTCGCCTGCCCAAACAACTCGTATTGATAGCCTTTGTCTTCGGCCAATTTTGCGGACACATAATCGTTAAACGGGTGCTTATTTCGCAAAAAGTACAGCGGTTTTCCCGATTTTGTTACGCGCACCACATTGCCATCTGCCGATACGGCGTCATATTTTACGCCCAAATTGCGGCAGGCGATTTCGAGACACCGCAGGCTTTCGAGGATCACATCTTCGCTGAAACTGTCCTGTTCCCTGGGCAAATCTAATGCCTCGCGGGCCAGCGCGATCAGATGCAGCGATCCCGTCACGCACACAGGGCGCATGGGCGCATCCGTCAAAAAATCCAAGCCACCTGGTTCACACCGCACGCGCAACCCTTTGGGAACATGTGATTTTAAGGTCTCCGCAGAAATGGCTTTGGGATGCGCGGACCGCGTCAAAATGACTTCGGCGGCCAAAGGCGATAGTGCCTGCAAAATCCCGCGCGCATCGTGCCCTTCATTCACCCCCACCACAAAGAGCCACTCGTTCGACAGAGCTTGCAAGTCCCCGACCAATGCGTGAACCGCAGCCGGATTGTGCGCGCCATCCAAAATCAGGGGCGGCGTTTTCCGAACCACTTCAAACCGCCCGGGCAAATGGCAATTCAAAATCACCTCCCGCACCCGTTCAGCCGACAATTCCATCCCTCGCCCATCCAGAATACGACGCGCCACCTCGACCGAGAGGGCGGCATTTTCCCGAAATGTCACGGGTCGATCCGCCATATCGCCAATTTCCGTGTCTATGACCTGCAACACAGTCCCTCGCTGCACGCATTCTTTTTTTAGCAAAGCCAATACTTCGGACGCCTGTTCCGACCCCGTGAATAAGGGCCTTCCCGCTCGCGCAATATGTACTTTATCCGCCGCAATTTCGGGCAGCGTATCGCCCAACGCCGCCGTGTGATCCAGATGAATGGCGGTCAATACAGCGACTTGTGAATCCCACGCATTGGTCGCGTCAAATTGCCCACCCAATCCCACCTCAAAAACCGCCCAATCCACATTGGCCCGTGCAAAGAGATGGGCGGCCAACACCGTGAGTGCTTCAAATTTGCTAAATGCCCCCTGGCCTTCGCGCTCAAAATCGCGGCTTTTTTCGTAAAGATGGGCGACGCCCTCGGCCCACACATCCCGCGTTATCACCTCGCCATCAATGCGGACGCGCTCGCGCACCGTATGCAAATGCGGCGACGAGTAAAGCCCGACGCGAAAACCCGCGGCTCGCAACAATTCGGCCAGCAGAGAACTCACCGTGCCCTTGCCATTTGTGCCGCCCACAATAACAGAGTTAAACCGCGCCTGGGGATTGTCCAAACGCTTCAACAGCGCACGCACCCGCGGCAAATAATTTTTCAACGGCCCCTCTGCCGGCTCACCCGTTTCCCAATCGGGCAATGTATTGAGATACCGATTGCTCCGAAAATAATTCATCTGACCCTTTCAAATCAAATGCGAGTTGATTTCTAAATTTTTTGCCATATCATATTCGGACAGTTTGTGACGATTGCCCAGAATATACGACAACAGCGCGAATCTATGGAACGATGTACAAGTTGATGGGCGGGATTGCGTTGTAGGCTACACCTGTGCGTCTATTCGTCTATGTGCGTTTTGTCGTGTACTGTAATGATTGCCACAAAAAGCACAGAAAGCACAAAGCATGTGCTGAACTCGATTCAGCGACTGACCCTCGGACGCTCGACCGAGGGCGCGGAGATATTCATGGAACGCATCGTCGATCCCAAGTATCGTTTCGCTTTCTCCTCTAAAACCGGTCGGTCATACCACCGCAAGTGCTATTGGGAAAACCTCTATGTTTTTGTCTATGGCGCGGACCGCGTGCTCGTCGCAACGCGCGTGGTCCCCTTCAGTTCCCTGCACGAAGCACTCTACGCCGCCTTCAAAGGCCAGCAGGGCAACACCCTCACGCAACACCTCTTGCCCGAAGCCCTACAACAGCCCTACCTCAGCGTGTTCAACAACGCCTCTCCGATTCAGACCTTTGCAGACAATATCTCGGCACTCGTTCCCGAACAAAGTTCGCAACTGCCCGAAGAACTCATTGCAAAAACAGAAGCGCGCATCGAAGAAGCCGCATCTCGAATCATGATCGGGCAGGGCATAGAAGGCGGGCTTGGCAGCTTTGCCGCTGACGAAACCGCGCCCTTTCTCACCCGAGACAACCCCGGCGACCTGACCCAGTCCTTCGGCTGGGAAGGCGACGAAGACGCCGCGTTGATCCAAATAAGCGTTCAGATCGACGCAGCCATCAAAACACAGGTGCGTGAAACACTGCAAGTCGTGTACAGAAATTCATCCACCATTGCCGAAGGCGCGTTGCGCCGGCCCGGTGACATCGCCGCAATGTACAACAGCTATTCATTTGACATCGCCGCACGCCTATACACAAACCCCCGCTACCTCGGCTTTGTGCGTCGCCTCATCAACGCCAAAGGCAGTTATGCTTCGCCCGTTGTGCGAGACTTTCTCAAATTTTATGCGCGTTGCTTCAACATCAAATTTTCCGAACACCTGCGCCAAAGCAATGACGATCCCGACATCTCGCGCCAACGCCTTGAAAGCACCTTGGGCCGCGAAAAGATCGGCCCTCATCACTATCTCGACTATCACGATCTCACCATTTTGGGGCGCGTTGTTGAAGGCGACCTCGAACCCGACCCCGACGACCCCGACCAGACCACCCACAGTTTCAAACTGCGCGGCGCGGTTTCCTCCCAGAGCCTTTGCCTGTCTGAAATTCGCGATCCAATCCAGCGTTTTATGATTTGCAAATTTGTCGAACACACCTTCAACACCCATCACAACATCAAAAACATCCACTACATCGACGAAACCCAACAGCGCGACATGCCCATCGTCAAACATCTCCCTGATCCCATCGAACGCGCTTTGCGAATGGGCATTGAAACACTCGAAAACTGGCTTGACCACCTGGAACCCAAAATGATTCACGTCGCCATTGCCGCCTTCATCCTGTCTCTGCTCGGCGCAGTCGGCCTCATCCTCGGCGCATTTTTCCGCTTGGGCAAATGAAGCCTCTTGTATCTTCGGGCGAGCACGGGGGCATCGCCCCTACGGTCTCATGTCTCGATTTTGGGGTGTTGGGCGGGGACTGACATCTGACATCTGACATCTGACATCTGACATCTGACATCTGACATCTGACATCTGACATCTGACATCTGACATCTGACATCTGACATCTGACATCTGACATCTGCTTCTCTTGCCTCTCACCTTTGAAACAACCGCGTGTACACAGTCGGTTCTTCAAAAATCCCACCGCTTTGGCGATAGTAATTCTCATCCAGTACAAACGCGCCCCTTCGCGGTCGCAACCACGACGCGTTGGGCATCGGGTATTCGGAAAGCATGCGTCCCCATGTGCCGTAATTTTCCGGGCCGTTGGACTCCATCAATCCCCCTTTCACGCCTGGGAATGCGGGCAATCGCGCAGCCACATTTTTGTTCCACTCCACCAGCACGGGCACGCACGCATTATCCGCCACAAAACACGGCACGCCGGCCATGGTTGCGGCCTCGATCATGCGAAAAGCCAATGACAGGGTCTTGCCCGCGGGTTTGATCGCCATCGCGCCGTATCCCTGCGCCAAACGGGTGTTCACATCTGCGACCGTCTCGATGCTCTCATCCCCGGCAAACCGCACGGGCAAGCCGTGAACATCCACATCTGCCGGGCGCGAAAACGGCTCTTCGATCAACACAATGCGATCCAAAAAACCCCCGCGATCCGCGTGATCCAACAAACGCGCCAGACTGTCCTTTTCTCCGTAACGCCCATTGGCATCCAAATAATAAAGCACATGCCCCGAATCCGTCATCTCCGTCTCGTATTGACGGGCCAACCGATGCACCCGCGACAGACAGGCCATATCTTCTTTCACCATTTCGGCTTCATCCCCCGGATGCCCAATTTTGATTTTCAGAATGTACGCACCGCCATCTAAAATCGCCCGCAATTCATCTATCGGCAGGGTATAACTCACGGCAGGCACAAGCGCGACATGCGATTGGCGATGGGATAAAAATGCGCGAAATTTTTCTGGCATCGCGGCATCAAATGTCGTCAATCCCATCCGCTTTGCATACAAAAGCCAAGCGGCATTGTCCAATGCAACCAATGCAATCAGCGCAAAGGTGCGCCGCAAATCCGCATGGCCTGTAATCGCTTTGCCGTACAAAAAAACATCGTCTTCAACCGCATCGAACAAGGCCATCGGATCGACAAACTCACGCCCCTTAACTCGCTGTAGTGCAAATTCCAAAAGAGACGCCTGAAGCAAATTGCCGCCCATCTCCGTATGCGCCGCAAACACTGCGGCATCTGACCACAACACGGCCAACCCGCCCAAACCGAACGCCTCATACCCATCGGTATCTTTCAACCGCACCACGAGATTCCACTTCTCGTGAAACGCCGATCCCTTAAACCCAAAGGGTCGCGCAAACGGCTCGCGCTGAATTTCCAAATCTGTTTCGACAATGTGCATAATGTTGTATCCTTACATTTGAAAATAACCCCGTTCCGTTGATAAACTACCACTCGGCGTCTGAGAGTGCCTTTTGATGTCGCCGCACGCCGTAGCAACGCATCAAAGGCAACAAAGAGGGTGCATGACCAAACGCTTGAGACAAGCAACGCAGGGGCTAATCTGTGCGTAACATCATTTGGATAATACACATGCCCAACATCATCCGCAAGCCCTACATCGTTGGCATTGCCGGCGGCACTGGCGCGGGCAAAACCACGCTCGCCCGCATGCTCTTTGACCACCTCGGCGACGACCGCGCCGCATGCATCGCCCACGACGCCTATTACCGCGTCTTCTCCCACCTGCCCGCAGACCAGCGCGCACAAATCAACTTTGATCACCCCGACGCGCTCGAAACAAACCTGCTCGTCCAACACCTCCGTGCATGGGCACGAGGCGAAACCGTGTCAATACCCGTTTACGACTTCACCACCCACACGCGCACGTCCAAAACCCGCAAAATATCCCCTCGCCCTATCATCATCGTCGAAGGCATCCTTTTATTGACCGAACGAACACTACGCAATCTCCTCAACCTAAAAATTTTCGTAGATGTCCCGCCCGACATTCGCCTGATCCGTCGCATCAACCGCGATGTCAATGAACGCGGTCGCACCCTTGAATCCGTCACCCGTCAATACCTTGAAACGACGCGCCCCATGCACGAGGCTTATGTCGAACCCTCCCGCAAACACGCGGACCTCATTGTGCCCGGCGACCGCGACCTCACCATCGCCGCCAATGTGATTCTGTCGCACCTCTGCACCATCCTTGCAAAAAAAAAAGGGAGACCTCAAAAGATCTCCCCATCTCGCCCGGTCGCATCTGATCAACCACGCCACGAAGCAAACCAGAAATGCCGACCCGGACCGAGAAAACGATGACACTGACTTACGGCGAAAAGCCGATGCTGATGCCGCCATACAATTCATTATTTGGATTAATGCCCTCGTCCACAATAGCAAACCCAACCATTGGCGTAATAGAAATCTGTCCCAGAGGCAAAGCAACAGATGCCGTCACAGTCAGATCATTGAATCCATTTTTTCCGCCATAGGCATCTGCATCGCCACTTGCCGCAACGCTGGCCCCTAAACTCAGTGCGGGGCCTGCCCCCAATGGCACATCAACACCAGCAGACAAAGCGAGATACCAACTCTCCGTCAATCCAAAATCGTAATAAAACGTCAGCGCGGGCGCGATGGCATTGTCCAGAGAAATCCCCACATAAGCCTCTTCAGAGTGCTTGTTTCCTGGATCCCCATTGGGAAACACATATTCAATAAAACCAATCGAAATGCCCACGCCAATCTCTTCGCTCAATGTCCTTGAAAAGTCGGCATAGAGGTCAATCTCATCTGCTCCTTTAAGCATATTGCGATCTTGCACAAACCACGAACCCCAGGCCCCCACCGTCAAACCCGATTCACCGAACCCCAGTTCAACGCCCGGCTGGAGCGCGATTTTGTCATCGGCCCCCAGTTCTTGACCGCGCCAAATATAACCGTACATGGGATCAACCGTAATGCCGAACGACACACCTTCCTGAGCGTTTGCCGATCCGAACAACAAAACGCCCGCAAGCAAAATTCCGAACCACTTCTTCATGATTTCCTCCTGACGAGTTTGTGATTTAACTACGCGATACACCATGACCTATGCACAAAATTCGTGGCGTCCACACAGGCCACATATTGAACTTCAACTCCCGCACTTTCAGTTCCCTGCTTGCTCCTTTCTCGTCAAACCCCACGAGCACCCTGCCCTTTTCAATGCGTCCAAATATATGATGAGGTTGTTTCATTTGGATTTCAAAAAAATAAAAAACGAGTGACGCAAACATAAAGAATGCGCGCAATATTGCAAGCGTATAAATTTTTCGTTTTATCGCGGAGTAGAAAAATAAAATAAAAGACCCGTCGCGTCTTAATTTTTTTTACCCCTCACCTTCCGCCGCTAAAACTGTATTTTATGGCACTAACGCAACCTGCATATAAAATTGAAGCCTCGCCCAATCGCGAGCGCGTGACGGTTCGCTGCGTGTTGTTGGGGCTAATGCTGGTGGTCAGCGTGAATACCTGGCCAATTTACGGGCTGTATGTCATTCACATCAACCAGATGGTATTCAGCTACATGGCGATGGCACTGATGATTCCGTTCGTGTTGCTATCGCTGGGGCTGAATGTGTTGTTGCGAAAATTCTGGCCGCGTGCTGCGTTTTCGCCCCTCGAGATGGCAGTGGTGTTTTCAATGGGGTTGGTGGGGGCATTGTTTCCATTGATGAATTTTACGGGGCTGATCATGGGGCATTTGGCGACGCCCTATTATTTTGCCTCGGCGCAAAACCGGTGGTCGGAGTTTTTGCATCCGCATTTGCCGCGCTGGTTGTTTCCCACAGATGAAAGTGGCGCGATGAGGCTCTTTTTTGAAGGTCTCCCGCCCGGGCGCGAACTGCCGTGGGAAGTGTGGGTGGGGCCGCTATTTTGGTGGTTTGCATTTGCAGGCGCGATTACGTGGACGTGTTTGTGCATTGCCGTGATTTTGCGGCGGCAGTGGGCCGAGCACGAGAAACTGCCATTCCCCGCGGCGCAGGTGGCGTTGGAATTGATAAAAAGAAAACAGAGAAACGCATGGCCTCCGCTGGTGGGGCGTCCGGCATTTTGGATTGGCGTCGCAATTCCCCTCACGGTGATTTGCTGGAATATTCTGTCGTATTTTATGCCCGATTTTCCAAAAATACCGATCACGCGAGCGGGCGATGGCGTTACATTTTTGCATATTAGCCGATATATTCCAGATCGATATTTTTATGTTGGAATTCAGTTTTTTATTGCGGGATTTGCGTATTGGACGAGTTTGGAAGTCTTGTTTTCAATCTGGTTTTTTTACTTTCTAATTGTGGGCGAGGTGTACGCGTTTAATCGCATCGGATATGCGATTGGAACGCCGGGGTTGTGGTCGTCAACACACGCCGCCAATGCCTGGCAGGCATTCGGGGCCTTGGCATTTATGCTGTGCTGGGGATTGTGGATGGCACGCGAGCATCTCAAAGGCGTTTGGAATGCGATCAAAGGACGAAAGGCGTTGGATGATTCCGAAGAATTGATGTCCTATCGCACGGCGGGCATTGGCGGCCTGGCCGGGTTGTTGTTCATGATCGGGTGGCTGCACGCATCGGGCATGGCATTATATGTGATCGCGCCCTTTTTGATCGGCATGGGGATTTTGTATGTGGGCATTGCCCGAGTCATTGCCGAGAGTGGGTTGGTGTATTTGCGGGGGTCCATCATGCCGCCCACATTCGCGCTCTATACCCTGGGATCGGCGAATATCCCAGCGGCGAGCATGGCAAATTTTGCGTTTTCTTTTGCGTATTTCACAGACGCCAAAAGTCTGGCCATGGCGAGTATGGCGCATTGCTCGTGGATTACCGCGGCGATTAAAGGCCGCAAACGCATGGTGGCAATCGCGCTGGCACTGGCAGGGATAACAGCGGCGGTCTCGTCGGTGGTGTTCACCTTGTATTTGGGCTATGAGACGGGCGCGTATAATTTCAGAGCATTTGAGTTTCGCACTCATCCCCGAATTTTTGATTACTGGATTCGGCAGATGCAAACGTTCGACCCGCCGGATTGGAAGCGGATTGGATTTTTTGGTTTTGGCGCAGTGGGGATGGCGCTGTTGACCGCGTTGCGATATCGCGTGTCGTGGTGGCCCTTGCATCCGGTCGGATTTGCCATTATGGAAACACAAGCCGTGCGCGGGACGATTTTTACAATTTTTCTCGTGTGGTTGTGTAAATTTTTGATTTTGCGTATTGGGGGGATTGCCCTGTACCGCAAAGGCCAGCCATTGTTTTTGGGGATTCTCGTGGGATTTATTTTGGGCGTGGCGATTTCTGCAACCGTCGATACAATCTGGTTTCCCGGCAGCGGGCATTCGGTTCATCATTGGTAACGACGCCGAACGATCTGCTACCCCCCGGCAATGGGATTGGGTGAACGGACAATGAACAAACACAATGCCGACAAACAATCGGGAATCGGTCATGCCTATCGCAGCGTCGGTGCCTACCTCGCGCTGGGCATTCAACTTGTCGCCACAATTTTGCTGTGCGTGTTTGCGGGACACTGGGCAGATGGCAAATTTGATTCGGCGCCCGTCTTGACCTTGATCGGTGGGTTGCTCGGCATTGCCGCGGGGTTTTACCATTTTTTTCGAGCGGTCTTAAAGATGGACGGCAAATCAAAGGAGGATGCGTGAGCACATTTGCCAAACAGATTGCGGCGATTTTGCTGGTATTGTGGGGCCTGGGCGGGTATCCGCTATATCTGTGGCAGGGGATGGATGTGCTGATCGCCGCGGGCATGGGTTGTGCGATTTGCACGCTAAATGCCATCGCTGGGGCATGGCTCGCGCTTTGGGGCACGCGCCGAGATCACCGCACATTCATGACAGTCGTATTCGGCGGGATGGGCGTCCGCCTGATTATGGTACTGCTTTTCTTTGTTCTGGCTCTAAAATTAGCAAAACTTCACGTTTTTAGCTTGACTCTTTCGCTGTTTTTATTTTTTATAGCGTTTCAAATTTTAGAGATTCGATTCTTTGTCGGGCGCCCGTCCGGCAAAACCAATGCTTAGGAGTCTGACGGATGGCAACACAGGCAGAGGATCAAAGCAGCGGCAACTTCATCCTCGATCATATCGTCGATCACCGCGAACTCCACCTCGGTCCACTCCATATTCCCCTTCCCCAGTTTGAGCTTTTTGGCATTGACATGTCCATTACCGGCCACTTGGTCATGATGTGGATTGCCTCTCTACTGCTCATTGTTTCCCTAATTATTTCCACAAAGCGACGCGGTCTCGTTCCTTCGGGCTTTGCCAATGCCATTGAGGCCACCGCGGTATTTATCCGAGACGATGTGGCCGTGCCCAATTTGGGAACGCGAGACGCGCCGAAATACATGCCGTTTTTGATGACGGTATTCTTCTTCATCCTGTTCTGCAATCTTTTGGGGTTGATTCCCTTTGGACAAACCGCAACGGGCAATATCAATGTGACGGCCGCGCTGGCGGCAATTTCGTTTGCGATGATGCTCGGCGCGGGGATCAAACACAACGGCTTATTCGGCTTTTTTAAGGGATTGATCCCCCCCAATTTACCCGTTGCATTGCTGCCGCTCATGATTCCGCTGGAACTCTTGGGCCTGTTGACCAAGCCGTTTGCCCTGTGCATTCGCCTCTTTGCCAATCTGCTGGCCGGGCATGTGGTCATCCTGTCGTTGATCGGCATTATTTTTATTCTCAAGACGCTCGTCGTTGCCCCCTTTTCCATCGCTTTTTCACTGGCGATGTACCTGCTCGAAATTTTCATTGGTTTTCTCCAAGCTTATGTATTCACGCTCCTGACCGCCCTGTTTGTCGGCCTTTGTATTCATCAGGAGCATTGATTGTCCTTCACTCACTAAGGAGGCGTACTGTGGAAGGTCTTGCCGCTGAAGCTTATGGTTATTTGTCGGCTGGCATCGGCGCTGGCTTGGCCGTGCTGGGTGCTGGCGTGGGCATTGGTCAAATTGGTCGAGGCGCGGTCGAAGGCATCTCGCGTCAGCCCGAAGCCATTGGCGATATTCGCTCCACGATGATTATTGCCGCAGCACTGGTCGAAGGCGTGGCACTGTTTGGCGTGGTGGTCTGCGTGTTGCTGGTGTTCAAATAAATCGCGCTGAGAAGGAGAGAGATAAGGCATGGATTTGTTGAGTCCAAACACCGGCTTGATCATCTGGACGCTCATCACCTTTGTGCTCGTGTTGCTCGTGTTGAAAAAATGGGCATGGGGGCCGTTGTTGTCCGCACTCGATCAGCGAGAAACGCGCATCCGCGAAGCCCTCGAACAGGCCGATAAAGCGCGTGCCGAAGCCGCACGCGCCGCCAAAGAGAACGAGGCGGCCCTCGCACGGACGCAAGCCGAGGCCCAAGCCGTGATCGACAAGGCGCGCGAAGACGCCGAGCGCATCGCCCGAGACGTGCGGGAACGCGCCGAAGCCGAAGCCCGACAGGTCATCGAACAGGCGCGGCACACCATTGATCGGGCGCGCAATCAGGCCCTTCGGGAATTGCGTCAGCAAACCGCTGAACTGGCGATTCTCGCGGCCGGGCAATTGCTAGCGGAAAATTTGGACGATGAGCGCAACCGCAAAATCGCAAACGATTTCATCGACCGCATGCCACTGCAAAATTGATCATCCCTGAGTTCGGGAGTTTGTCGTGAGTCAATCCGCCGTTTCCATCCGATATACCCGCGCGTTGATCGACGCCGCGCAAGCCCGCGGGGTGCTCGACCTGGTCGAAGCCGATGTGCAGGCGTTGTCGGAGTTGTTGCATGCGTCTGAAGATCTGCGGGAATTTGTCGCAGATCCCATGATGCAATCCGAACAAAAGCGCGCGGTTTTGAACGAGTTGCTCGCCGGAAAAATTGGGGATGTAACCCTCAGATTTTTGCTGCTGCTTTGCGATAAGCGGCGCGAACGCCTGTTGCCCGAATTGCTGGCGGATTTCCTGTCCATTTTGGAAGATCGGCGCGGCGAAGCCACCGCCCAACTCGCGGTTGCCGCGCCCCTGTCTTCCGAGCAAGAAGCGCGATTGATCGCAAAGCTGTCGGCCTATTCCGGCAAGCAGGTGAAATTGGAAACGACCGTAGATGAACGTTTGAAGGCCGGGTTTGTCGTGCGGCTCGGCGACCGCGTATTTGATGGCACGCTGGCGACGCAACTCAATCGGTTGCGACAGCGTCTGGCGTCTGGATAAGAGAAGGTAGGCAGAACATGGCGACGAATTTACAAATTCGCCCCGACGAGATTTCGGCATTGCTCAAACAGCAGATCTTGGATTCCGAGCTCGAAATTGACGTTTACGAAAGCGGGCGCGTACAACAAGTGGGCGATGGCGTGGCCCGCGTGCAGGGGTTGGGCAACGTGCAGACCAGCGAACTGGTCGCGTTTCCCAATGGCATTATCGGGATGGCCCTCAACCTCGAGGCCGACAATGTGGGATGCGTGTTGTTTGGCGACGACACCTCAATCCGCGAAGGCGATGAGGCCAAACGCACCGAGCGCATTGCCCAAGTGCCCGTGGGCGAGGCCCTCTTGGGCCGCGTGGTCAATCCCTTGGGCGTGCCGATAGATGGCAAAGGCCCCATTGACGCCGAAGCCGCGCTTCCCATCGAGCGCAAGGCGCCGGGCGTCATTGACCGGCAACCCGTGACCGAAGCCCTGATGACCGGGTTGAAAGTGATCGATTCAACCGTGCCCATCGGCCGAGGGCAACGCGAGTTGATCATCGGCGACCGGCAAACCGGAAAAACGGCGATTGGCGTGGATGCGATCATCAATCAGAAAAACAGCGATGTCAAGTGCATCTACGTCGCCATTGGGCAAAAGGCTTCGACCGTGGCCAACGTCGTGGCCGAACTGGAGGCCAATGGCGCGATGGACTACACCATTGTCGTGTCCGCGACGGCGAGCGAACCCGCGCCACTCCAATTTTTGGCGCCTTATTCCGGGTGCTCAATGGGCGAGTATTTCCGCGACAAGGGCGAGCACGCATTGATCATTTACGACGACCTGTCCAAACAGGCGTGGGCCTACCGCGAAATGTCGCTGGTCTTGCGCCGTCCCCCGGGCCGCGAAGCCTATCCGGGCGATGTGTTTTATCTCCACTCGCGCCTGCTCGAGCGCGCGGCCAAAATGAGCGATGAAAAGGGGGCGGGCTCGCTGACCGCATTGCCCGTGATCGAAATTTTGGAGGGCGATGTATCGACCTTTGTGCCCACCAATGTCATCTCCATTACCGATGGGCAAATTTTGCTCAAGCCCGAGTTGTTTTACGCGGGCATCCGCCCGGCAATGGACGTGGGCGCATCCGTATCGCGCGTGGGCAGTTCCGCGCAAACCGGGGCGATGAAGGCGGTTGCCAAAACGATCAAGGCCGATATTTCGCGCTACAACGAAGTCAAAGCCTTTGCGATGTTTGGCACAGAAGGCCTGGACGCCTCAACGCAGAATTTGCTGAATCACGGCGAGAAATTGATCGAAATTCTCAAGCAAGACCAGTATTCGCCGATGGTGCTGGAAGAACTGACTGTGGCACTTTTTGCGGCCAATCTGGTCGATGATTTGCCCACGGAAGACGTGCGCCGCTTTGAGCGGGAGTTGATCGCAACGATGCGCCACAGCCACAGCGAATTGATGGCAGAGATTCGCCAAAGCGAAAATTTGAGCGATGAAAATGCCGCGCAACTCACAGAAGCAATCGAGAAATTCAAACGCGGATTCCGAGTTTCGGCATAAAAATGGAGTCGAGCAGATCAGCCGCGAGAGCGGGGAGGTTGGGACAGACCACTGGCAACGGACCACCGATCTTTAAGGAACAGATGTGGCAACCCTAAGACAACTGAGAACGCGCGTCGCGAGCATCAAAAATATCCAAAGCGTGACCAATGCCATGCAACTCGTGGCCGCGGCCCGCATGCGTCGGGCGCAAGAAGCCATCGCGGCCGCACGGCCCTATGCACAGCAACTCGACCGGGTTTTGCAACGCCTCAGCGGCAACACGGGGGAACTTTCGCATCCCCTCATGACCGAGCGTGCGGTCAATCGCACGGCGTTTGTGGTTTTGACCTCTGACCGGGGATTGTGCGGCAGTTTTAATACCAATGCGTGTCGCCACGCGCTCAATGCCCTCTCATCCAACGATGCCGTGATTGCCGTAGGGCGCAAAGGCCGCAGTTTCTTCAGAAATCGCAATCGCACGATCCTCGCCGATTACGAAGAGGTGTTCCGCGCCTTGTCCTTTGCATCGGCGACCGAGATTGCCGAAGATGCTGTCGCGCGATTTTTATCCGGTGAGATCGACCGCGTGATGCTGGCCTACAATGCGTTTGTTTCGGTTGCCCAACAACAGCCCGTTTCAGAACAGTTGTTGCCCATTGTGCCCCGCGAAGGCGAAGCGTCGGGCGTTTATTTGTTTGAACCGTCGCCGGATGTGTTGTTGGACGCGCTGGTTCCCCGCCATGTCAATTTTCAAGTGTGGCGCGCTTTGTTGGAATCCAATGCCGGCGAGCAAGCCGCACGGATGCGCGCCATGGACAATGCGACCAAAAATGCGGGCGATGTGATCAAAGAATTGACCCGCGAAATGAACAAAGAACGCCAGTCGTCAATTACCCTGGAACTGATGGACATTATCGGCGGCGCCGAAGCCGTTGCCTAGAGAGGTCAACATGAACCAAGGCGTGATCAAAGAAATCGTAGGCGTTGTGCTCGACGTGGCATTCGAAGGCGATCTGCCCCCCATCTACAATGCGTTGGAGGTCCAGGGGACAGATCCTCGGTTGGTGCTCGAAGTGCAACAGCATTTGGGCGAAAATATGGTGCGCTGTGTCGCCATGGATTCCACAGATGGGCTGGTGCGCGGCACCGATGTGGTGGATACGGGCGAGCCGATCACAGTACCTGTGGGTGAAAACGTGTTGGGCCGCTTGTTCAACGTGGTCGGCGATCCAATTGATGGCAAAGGCCCGGTGCCCGACGATACGCCGCGCCTGCCCCTGCACCGCAATCCCCCCGACCACGAAGAACAGGTGACATCCGATCAGTTGCTCGAAACGGGCATCAAGGTGATGGACCTGATCTGCCCGTTTGCACGCGGCGGTAAGTTGGGGCTGTTTGGCGGCGCAGGCGTGGGTAAAACCGTGGTGTTAAAAGAACTCATCAACAATGTGGCTTCCGGTCACGGCGGGTATTCGGTCTTTGCCGGCGTGGGCGAGCGCACGCGCGAAGGCAATGACCTGATGCTCGAGATGATCGAGGCCGATGTGATCGACAAGACCGCCATGGTTTTCGGTCAAATGAACGAGCCGCCCGGCGCGCGGCAGCGCGTGGCCTTGACCGGGCTGACAATGGCGGAGAATTTCCGCGATGAACACGGGCAAGATGTGTTGCTGTTTATCGACAATATCTTCCGGTTTATTCTCGCTGGTGCAGAAGTATCCGCGCTGTTGGGGCGCATGCCGTCGGCCGTGGGGTACCAGCCCACGCTGGCAACCGAGATGGGCGGTTTGCAAGAGCGCATCACCACCACGCAAAAGGGATCGATTACATCGGTGCAGGCCATTTACGTGCCCGCCGACGATTACACGGACCCGGGCGTGGTGACGGCGTTTTCCCACCTCGACGGCCGCATCGTGCTCGACCGCGCCCTCGCCGATCAAGTGCTGTATCCAGCCGTGGATCCGTTGGCCTCTTCTTCGCGCATCTTGGATCCGCGCGTGGTGGGCGACGAACACTATCAGGTGGCACAGCAAGTGCAACAAATTTTGCAACGCTACCGGGATTTGCGCGAGATCATCGCCATTTTGGGCATCGACGAATTATCAGACGAAGACCGCCTCGTCGTCGCACGCGCGCGGCGCATTCAGTTGTTCCTCACGCAACCCTTTACCGTGGGCGAAGTCTTCACGGGTGTTCCCGGCGAATACGTGAACACAGAAGACACCGTGCGCGGCTTTAAGGAACTCGTCGAAGGCGTACACGACGACCTGCCCGAACAAGCGTTTTACCTGGTCGGAAAAATTGAGCAGGCCGTGGAAAAAGCCAAAACCATGTAGGGCAAGAGGGAAGACGAAAGCGTGAGAAGGCCCCCCGCCCCACCCGCCCCAAAACAATCGCATTGCAAGGTTTGGAGGCGATTCTTTTTTTTGCTGACGCCAACCGCTGAGAGCTGAGTACCTGACGTTCCGCAGTATTCAAATAAGCCATCGCAAAAATGCCATCCCAAAAGGCCATCAGACAAACCCATCACGCACAGCGCGCAAGGCCGTCTCGCAACCCACCTCCCTCTTGCAACCAACATAGAAGGCCAGCGCATGCCGTACTACCAGAAAAACGATTTGCGCTGTGCAAGCCTCTCGGCGTTTGAGAGCGGCATTTTTGAACTGCTAAGGCAGTTGTACCCCGCTCGCCTACTTTTTTTTGCTGTTGAAAACAAGTATGAAAACGCGAATAATTTGAGCGTTTGACGCCGAAGGCATCGAAATACAGACAAATAAAAATCAAATTGGTATAACATCAGTGAGTACTCAAAATGACAACTTTTCACTTGGACATTGTAACGCCCGAAAAAACCGTGTATTCCGGCGAGATCGTGCATTTTCAAGCCCCGGGTGTTGGCGGCAGTTTTGGCGTGCTGGCGCGTCACCAACCCATGCTATCCGCACTCGGCATGGGTCGCGTTGGCTTTCGGGAAGCCGATGGCACCGAGCGCGTGCTCGCCTTGGGCGGCGGATTTGCCAATGTGTCGGGCGATGGCGCGACCATATTGGCCGAGGCCGCCGAATTTGGCGATGAGATCGATGTGGAACGCGCACGCGCCGCACGAGACCGCGCCCAAGACCGGTTGAACAATCGCACGCCCGATGTCGATGTGAAACGCGCACACGCCGCGCTGTCACGAGCACTGGGGCGGCTGCGGGTCTCAGGGGCCGAATAAGAGACACACAAAAAATGAGAACGCATGCTCTGACTTTGAGGGATTAAATATGGACAATGGGAAAATTATCGAGGCAGAATTGCGGTTGATCCGCAAATTCATTTTCAGAGGCAAAAACAAAAAACGCGACCACAAAGGTCGCGTTTCTTTTGTCGTGGTCGCGTGTCCCTAAAAGTTCAAATGACCTTGCATCATCACCCCGTGAGTCGCCTCATCGCTGGCCCTATCGCGCATCCCCTCAAGGCTCACAGTCCCCAATTCGCCGATCTCCATCCGACCGCCAAAACGGTAGCCCCGCATGCCATCCTGCGAAAATCTGAAGCCACTATAAGGCGTGAGCATCCCGGCGAACATCGGCACTGTGTACCCGACCTCTGTATCCATCTGCATCGTCGGCGCAAAGCTGATCGATCCAGCGCCGATCACGCCTTGCTCCCACAACTGCGCCACGCCACTGCCCGGCTCGCCATAAGACGGCTGCAATAGGAACGACAACCCGCGACCATTGTCTTTTGGCTCAAACTGTACAGAGAGACCCGCGCTCCATTCCTTCGTATCGCCTGCATGCGCGAGCAAAACCCGGCTCATCGCCTCCACAGTCAGCCGCCTGGCAACATAGTGCAACCCACCGCCGAGTTCAACGCCGGCACCCGTCTGCCCGTCGCCGCCATCCATCCGCACGCCGAGTTCCATCGACGGCGTGAACGATGTGCCCGAGGCGAACCCAAAGGTATGCGCGACCTCTCCGGCCAAGCGCAAGCGTTGGGTATTTGCGGCCACTCCTTCAACCCCATCGCCATTGTCATCAACCGCCAAGCGCGTCACCCACGCTTCGCCCTTCAAATCGAACGTCGAGGGCACGCCAGATAGGCGCACGCGCCCACCCGCTGCTGCGGTCCTCAGGTTGCTGTCGCTCGCATGCGCCCCGGCCTTGTCGTCATCTATTTCGATCTCGCCCCGACCATAGCCAGCCGTCGCCCACAGGTTCGACCCCATCTGCGAAGACCACCCCAAATAGGGATGGGCACTCACCATCCGGCTCTCATGCGTGCCGGATATCGCCTCCCCATAACCCTGATCCGTGTACGCAACCGATCCGTCGAACCATGAACCTGCAAGCCCGGCGATCAAGCCGTTGCCAAAACGCATGTCTGCGCCCAGATGCACGGCGAAGAGGTCGCCATCCCACGAGATCGGCGCGTCGCCGTTGAGGCTCAGGCGTCGAAAGTCGCTCGCGCCCCACAGCGCGACAGGACAATGGCCAGAAATAGGTGCGCCCGCATTATTTTTATTCGAGAGCGGGAGGGCAAAGGATGAACCGTTGAGCATCTCCTGCAAGGACCATAGACCCTCTTGGATCGCGTATTCACTCGCCATCACCTTATTGGCGAGAGACATGATGGCCGCTTCGGCGTTCATAACGCCCGACGAAATGCCTTCTTGATCAATACGCCCCGTCAGCGCGTCGAGGCTGCTCGTTCGCATTGCGCGTGCGAGTTCGGGCAAAATCGCCTCGTTTATTGCCCTGAGCCGCGTGCGGTCCGCCACCTCAATGGCGATAGTAAAGATCAGTTCCGCCATATCCCCATCCGCATCTGTCACCGCCCACTTGTAAGCAGCTTCGGTCATCGGCGTGGTCGGCATCCCCGAAAGCACACGCGTCGCCGCATCCAACGACAATCCCTCCGGCGGCGCAGGCGTCAGCGCGTACGTCAGCACACCATCGCCACCCGTTGCAACCGGCAACGTGAGCGGCGCAATCGCCCTACCTGCCCGGTAGCGTTGTGGCTCGACCGTCTCTGTAAACATGGGCACCAAATCCGCCAGCACCTCAACCGTAAAGACCAGCGTCGCCGTATCCCCATCAACATCCGTCGCGGTCCAACTGTATTCGGTCACACCCATCGCCTCGGTTGGCATCCCTGAAATGACACGCCCCTCCTCGTCGAGTCCAGCGGCCAGAGCAGGCGTCAGCGCGTAGGTCAACACGCCATCACCACCCGTCGCTTCGGGCAACATGACAGGTGTAATCGCTTGATTCTCAACGAACTGTTGCGACCCTACCGTATCCGTGAACGCAGGCACCAAATCCGCCAGCACCTCAACCGTGAACACCAGCGTGGCGGTATCCCCATCGGCATCCGTCGCAATCCAACTGTATTCGGTCACACCCAGCGCCTCGGTTGGCATCCCCGAAAGCATGCGCGTCGCCACGTCAAACGTCAAGCCAGCAGAAGGCGCAGGCGTCAGCGTATAGGTCAACACGCCATCGCCACCCGTCGCTTCGGGCAACATGACAGGCGATATCGCTTGATTCTCAACGAACTGTTGCGACCCTACCGTATCCGTGAACGCAGGCACCAAATCCGCTTTCACCTCAACCGTAAAGACCAGTGTCGCCGTATCCCCATCGGCATCCGTCGCAATCCAACTGTATTCGGTCACACCCATCGCCTCGGTTGGCATCCCTGAAATGGCACGCCCCTCCTCGTCGAGTCCAGCGGCCAGAGCAGGCGTCAGCGTATAGGTCAACACGCCATCGCCACCCGTCGCTTCGGGTAACATGACAGGCGATATCGCTTGATTCTCAACAAACTGTTGCGACCCTACCGTATCCGTGAACGCAGGCACCAAATCCGCCAGCACCTCAACCGTGAACACCAGCGTGGCGGTATCCCCATCGGCATCCGTCGCAATCCAACTGTATTCGGTCACACCCATCGCCTCGGTTGGCATCCCTGAAATGGCACGCCCCTCCTCGTCGAGTCCAGCGGCCAGAGCAGGCGTCAGCGCGTAGGTCAACACGCCATCACCACCTGTCGCTTCGGGTAACATGACAGGCGATATCGCTTGATTCTCAACAAACTGTTGCGACCCTACCGTATCCGTGAACACAGGCACCAAATCCGCCAGCACCTCAACCGTGAACACCAGCGTGGCGGTATCTCCATCGGCATCCGTCGCAATCCAACTGTATTCGGTCACACCCATCGCCTCGGTTGGCATCCCTGAAATGACACGCCCCTCCTCGTCGAGTCCAGCGGCCAGAGCAGGCGTCAACTTATAGGTCAGCATCCCATCACCACCCGTCGCTTCGGGCAACATGACAGGTGTAATCACTTGATTCTCAACAAACTGTTGCGACCCTACCGTATCCGTGAACGCAGGCACCAAATCCGCTTTCACCTCAACCGTAAAGACCAGTGTCGCCGTATCCCCATCGGCATCCGTCGCGGTCCAACTGTATTCGGTCACACCCATCGCCTCGGTCGGCAGACCCGAAAGCACGCGCGTCGCCGCGTCAAACGTCAAGCCAGCAGAAGGCGCAGGCGTCAGCGTATAGGTCAACACGCCATCGCCACCCGTCGCTTCGGGCAACATGACAGGTGTAATCGCTTGATTCTCAACAAACTGTTGCGACCCTACCGTATCCGTGAACGCAGGCACCAAATCCGCCAGCACCTCAACCGTGAACACCAGCGTGGCGGTATCCCCATCGGCATCCGTCGCAATCCAACTGTATTCGGTCACACCCATCGCCTCGGTTGGCATCCCTGAAATGGCACGCCCCTCCTCGTCGAGTCCAGCGGCCAGAGCAGGCGTCAGCGTATAGGTCAACACGCCATCGCCACCCGTCGCTTCGGGCAACATGACAGGCGATATCGCTTGATTCTCAACAAACTGTTGCGCCCCTACCGTATCCGTGAACGCAGGCACCAAATCCGCCAGCACCTCAACCGTGAACACCAGCGTGGCGGTATCCCCATCGGCATCCGTCGCTGTCCAGATACATTCCGTCACACCCATCGCTTCAACAGGCAGACCCGAAAGCACGCGCGTCGCCGCGTCAAACGTCAACCCCGCAGAAGGCGCAGGCGTCAGCGTATAGGTCAACACACCATCACCACCCGTCGCCTTGGGCAACCTAACCGGCGAAATCACTTGGTTCTCAACAAACTGTTGCGACCCTACCGTATCCGTGAACGCAGGCACCAAATCCGCCAGCACCTCAACCGTAAAGACCAGCGTCGCCGTATCCCCATCGGCATCTGTCGCAATCCAACTGTATTCGGTCACACCCAGCACCTCGGTTGGCATCCCTGAAATGACACGCCCCTCCTCGTCGAGTCCAGCGGCCAGAGCAGGCGTCAACTTATAGGTCAGCATCCCATCACCACCCGTCGCTTCGGGCAACATGACAGGCGATATCGCTTGGTTCTCAACGAACTGTTGCGCCGCCACTGTATCCGTGAACGCAGGCACCAAATCCGCCAGCACCTCAACCGTAAAGACCAGCGTCGCCGTATCCCCATCGGCATCCGTCGCAATCCAACTGTATTCGGTCACACCCAGCGCCTCGGTTGGCATCCCTGAAATGACACGCCCCTCCTCGTCGAGTCCAGCGGCCAGAGCAGGCGTCAACTTATAGGTCAGCATCCCATCACCACCCGTCGCTTCGGGCAACATGACAGGCGATATCGCTTGGTTCTCAACGAACTGTTGCGCCGCCACTGTATCCGTGAACGCAGGCACCAAATCCGCCAGCACCTCAACCGTAAAGACCAGCGTCGCCGTATCCCCATCGGCATCCGTCGCAATCCAACTGTATTCGGTCACACCCAGCGCCTCGGTTGGCATCCCTGAAATGACACGCCCCTCCTCGTCGAGTCCAGCGGCCAGAGCAGGCGTCAACTTATAGGTCAGCATCCCATCACCACCCGTCGCTTCGGGCAACATGACAGGCGATATCGCTTGATTCTCAACGAACTGTTGTGCCGCCACTGTATCCGTGAACGCAGGCACCAGATCCGCCAGCACCTCAACCGTGAACACCAGCGTGGCGGTATCCCCATCTTCATCCGTCGCAGTCCAGATACATTCCGTCACACCCATCGCCTCAACAGGCAGCCCCGAAAGCACGCGCGTCGCCGCGTCAAACGTCAAGCCAGCAGAAGGCGCAGGCGTCAGCGTATAGGTCAACACACCATCGCCACCCGTCGCCTTGGGCAACCTAACCGGCGAAATCGCTTGGTTCTCAACGAACTGTTGCGCCCCTACCGTATCCGTGAACGCAGGCACCAGATCCGCCAGCACCTCAACCGTGAACACCAGCGTGGCGGTATCCCCATCTTCATCCGTCGCAATCCAACTGTATTCCGTCAGGGTCATCGCCTCGGTTGGCGTGCCCGAAATGGTGCGTTCGTCTCGGTCAAGTCCAGCGGGCAGATCAGGCGTCAAAGTGTACTCCAAAACGCCATCGCCACCCGTCGCTTCGGGCAACGTGAGCTTCTCAATCGCCCGGTTCTGCACATAGCGTTGCGTGCCCACCCCATCTGTGAACGAGGGCAACAGATCCTCTGTCACCACAACGAAGAAACTCGCGGTCGCCTCATCCCCATCCTCATCGGTCACCGACAGGTCATAGCGCGTCTTTTCCTTTGGCTCGGTTGGCGTGCCATCCATGACACCGCCATGCTCTGCTCCCTCTTCTCCATTGGCAGGTGGGGTATAAGTCAGCCCGGCAGGCGGCGTTAGGGCATACGTCAGCGTGCCATCACCATCTATCGCCTGGGGAAAGACCAGCGGCGTGATGGCCGTGCCTTGCCGATAGCGTTGAAAATCCACTGCATCCGTGAATGTCGGCACCGAATTGGGCGGCTCTTCATCTGCCACATCTTGCAAAATTACCGACGTTTCGGCCTTCGGCCCTGCACTGACGGCGTTCACCGCCCGCACATGGAACCTGTACTCCATGCCATTTGTCAACCCGGTCAGCAGGTGCTCAGTGGTCGTTGCGTCGCTGCCCGTTATCGCCATCCAAGCGACAGCGAGAATGTCTTCGTCCTTGGGCGCGTACCGAACCTCGTAGCGCGTGATGGTGGGGTTATTGGGGTTTTCCCACATGAGAGTTGCCTGCTCGTTGCCAGCGACTGCCCGCAAGTTGGCAGGCGCATCAGGGGCCGCGAGTATCACCGTGACGCTGAAGGTCAAGTCCGCTGTATCGCCATCGACATCCGTCGCGGTCAGCGTATAGGTGGTCTCGGTTTGCGTCTCTGTCGGCCTCCCTGAAAGCACCCGCGTCGTCTCGCTGAAAGAGAGTCCATTCGGCAAAGTCGGCGACAGTGCGTACGTCAGAACACCATCGCCGCCGCTGGCTGCCGGCAAAGTGACCGGGGTGATCGTCTTGAGATAGGTATAACGCTGGGCAGCGTAGGTATTCGGGTTAAAAATCGGCGTCAGATCGGCCAGGGCCGGGTCAGCCACCGTAATCGTGAACGTCAGCGCGGCCGTGGCACCGTTTGCGTCCGTCGCAGTCCAAGTGTACGTCGTCAACGCCTTGGATACACTCGGCGTACCGCTGACGCGGTGCGCGGCGTCCTTGCTGACACCCGTCGGTAGTGCAGGGGAAAGGTCGTAGCTCACAGTGCCGGTCCCGCCGATCGCCGACGGCAATGTGAACGCCGTGATCGCCCCGTTCTGCGTCCACTCTTGGTCATCTATCGTCTGTGAACCAAACGACAGTGCAACGTCGCTAACCCGTTGCCCAACCGTGATCGTGAACGTCAGTGTCGCCGTGTCGTTATCAGCGTCCGTCGCAGTCCAAGTGTACGTCGTCAACGCCTTGGATACACTTGGCGTACCGCTGACGCGGTGGGTGCCATCCTTCGTTACCCCATCGGGCAAAGCCGGATCGATGCTATAGGACAAACCGCCATCACCACCGGTCGCCAGCGGCAATGTGAACGCCGTGATCGCCTCGTTCCGCGTCCAAAATTGATCCGCTATCGTCTGAGAGCCAAACGACGGCACCCCATCCACCGAGATAGTGAACGTCAATTCGGCCTTGTCGCCATCCGTTTCCGTCGCCGCCCATGTATAAGTCGTCTCGCCCAAAGCCACCGTCGGCGTACCACTGACGCGGTGAGTGGCATCCTTGGACACGCCACTTGGCAGAGTAGGCGACAGGGTGTAGGTCGCTGTGCCATCGCCGCCGCTGGCCGTGGGCAATGTGAACGCCGTGATCTGCTGACGCTGTGTCCAAGTCTGGTCATCCACTGTTGCCGAGAAGGACGGTGCATTGTCGTCATCGGCAATCGTCAACGTCACGTCAGACGGATCAGTTATACCTTGGCTATTCGTCGTCGAACCCGAGACCGTCACTTCCTTATTCAACTCATCTTTGTTATTGTTCACCGCCGTAATCGTCACGGTGCCACTGCTCGTCGTCGCGCCCGCCGCTATCGTCAGCGTCTTGTCCGTGCTCAATGTGAAACCGCCACCCGACGCTGAGACCGTGATCGTTGTCGCCGCACTCGACGCACGGTTCAATGTCGCGGTCACTGTCGCCACACCACCGTTCTCTGAAATTGACGTTGGCGACAAAACCAGCGTCACACTCGGCGAACCCTCGTCATCGCGAATCGTCAGCGTCACGTCGGACGGATCAGTTATGCCTTGACTGTTATTCGCCGAACCCGAAACGGTCACGGACTTATCTGGCTCATCTTGGTTGTTGTCATTGGCCGTAATCGTCACGGTCCCGGTGCTCGTCGTCTGACCGGCCGCTATCGTCAGCGTCTTGTCCGTGCTCAATGTGAAATCGCCAGCCGACGCCGAGACTGTGATCGTCGTCGCCGCACTCGACGCACGGTTCAATGTCGCGGTCACTGTCGCCACACCACCGTTCTCTGAAATTGACGTTGGCGACAGAACCAGCGTCACACTCGGCGAACCCTCGTCATCGGTAATCGTCAGCGTCAC
Source organism: uncultured Latescibacterota bacterium (assembly GCA_958295785.1). Classification (GTDB taxonomy): domain Bacteria; phylum Latescibacterota; class UBA2968; order UBA2968; family UBA2968; genus VXRD01. The sequence goes on along the minus strand of OY282377.1, from coordinate 4,878,142 downwards.
GTCGGACGGATCAGTTATACCTTGACTGTTATTCGCCGAACCCGAAACGGTCACTGACTTATCCGGCTCATCTTGGTTGTTGTCCACCGCTGAAATCGTCACGGTCCCGGTACTCGTCGTCTCACCGGCCGCTATCGTCAGCGTTTTGTTCGCGCTCAATGTGAAATCGCCCGCCGACGCTGAGACTGTGACCGTTGTCGCCGCGCTCGACGCTCGGTTCAACGTCGCGGTCACTGTCGTCACACCACCGGTCTCTGAAATTGACGTTGGCGACAAAACCAGGGAAACCGTCGGTGTACCCTCATCATCGGTAATCGTCAGCGTCACGTCAGACGGATCAGTTATACCTTGACTATTGTCCGCTGTTCCCGAGACGGTCACGGACTTATTCGGCTCATCTTGGTTGTTGTCATTGGCCGTAATGGTTACGGTGCCACTGCTCGTCGTCGCGCCCGCCGCTATCGTCAGCGTCTTATTCGCGCTCAACGTGAAATCGCCCGCCGACGCTGAGACTGTGATCGTTGTCGCCGCACTCGACGCACGGTTCAATGTCGCGGTCACTGTCGCCACACCACCGGTCTCTGAAATTGACGTTGGCGACAAAACCAGGGAAACCGTCGGCGAACCCTCATCATCGGTAATCGTCAGCGTCTCGTCAGACGGATCAGTTATGCCTTGACTGTTATTCGCCGAACCCGAAACGGTCACTTCCTTGTCCGGCTCATCTTGGTTGTTGTCCACCGCTGAAATCGTCACGGTCCCGGTACTCGTCGTCTCACCGGCCGCTATCGTCAGCGTCTTGTTCGCGCTCAATGTGAAATCGCCCGCCGACGCTGAGACTGTGATCGTCGTCGCCGCACTCGACGCACGGTTCAATGTCGCGGTCACTGTCGCCACACCACCGGTCTCTGAAATTGACGTTGGCGACAAAACCAGGGAAACCGTCGGCGAACCCTCGTCATCGGTAATCGTCAGCGTCACGTCGGACGGATCAGTTATACCTTGACTGTTATTCGCCGAACCCGAAACGGTCACGGACTTATTCGGCTCATCTTGGTTGTTGTCATTGGCCGTAATCGTCACGGTCCCGGTACTCGTCGTCTCACCGGCCGCTATCGTCAGCGTTTTGTTCGCGCTCAATGTGAAGTCGCCAGCCGACGCCGAGACTGTGATCGTCGTCGCCGCACTCGACGCACGGTTCAATGTCGCGGTCACTGTCGCCACACCACCGGTCTCTGAAATTGACGTTGGCGACAAAACCAGGGAAACCGTCGGCGAACCCTCGTCATCGGTAATCGTCAGCGTCTCGTCGGACGGATCAGTTATACCTTGACTGTTATTCGCCGAACCCGAAACGGTCACGGACTTATCCGGCTCATCTTGGTTGTTGTCCACCGCTGAAATCGTCACGGTCCCGGTACTCGTCGTCTCACCGGCCGCTATCGTCAGCGTTTTGTTCGCGCTCAATGTGAAGTCGCCAGCCGACGCTGAGACTGTGACCGTTGTCGCCGCGCTCGACGCTCGGTTCAACGTCGCGGTCACTGTCGCCACACCACCGTTCTCTGAAATTGACGTTGGCGACAAAACCAGCGTCACACTCGGCGAACCCTCGTCATCGGTAATCGTCAGCGTCTCGTCGGACGGATCAGTTATACCTTGACTGTTATTCGCCGAACCCGAAACGGTCACGGACTTATCTGGCTCATCTTGGTTGTTGTCCACCGCTGAAATCGTCACGGTCCCGGTACTCGTCGTCTCACCGGCCGCTATGGTCAGCGTCTTGTCCGTGCTCAATGTGAAATCGCCAGCCGACGCCGAGACTGTGATCGTCGTCGCCGCACTCGACGCACGGTTCAATGTCGCGGTCACTGTCGCCACACCACCGTTCTCTGAAATTGACGTTGGCGACAGAACCAGAGTCACACTCGGCGAACCCTCGTCATCGGTAATCGTCAGCGTCACGTCGGACGGATCAGTTATACCTTGACTGTTATTCGCCGAACCCGAAACGGTCACGGACTTATCTGGCTCATCTTGGTTGTTGTCCACCGCTGAAATCGTCACGGTCCCGGTACTCGTCGTCTCACCGGCCGCTATGGTCAGCGTCTTGTCCGTGCTCAATGTGAAGTCGCCAGCCGACGCTGAGACTGTGACCGTTGTCGCCGCGCTCGACGCTCGGTTCAACGTCGCGGTCACTGTCGCCACACCACCGTTCTCTGAAATTGACGTTGACGACAAAACCAGCGTCACCGTCGGCGAACCCTCGTCATCGGTAATCGTCAGCGTCACGTCAGACGGATCAGTTATGCCTTGACTGTTATTCGCCAAACCCGAAACGGTCACGGACTTGTCCGGCTCATCTTGGTTGTTATCATTGGCCGTAATCGTCACGGTCCCACTGCTCGTCGTCGCGCCCGCCGCTATCGTCAGCGTCTTGTCCGTGCTCAACGTGAAATCACCAGCCGACGCTGAGACTGTGATCGTCGTCGCCGCACTCGACGCTCGGTTCAACGTCGCGGTCACTGTCGCCACACCACCGTTCTCTGAAATCGACGTTGGCGACAGAACCAGCGTCACCGTCGGTGAACCCTCGTCATCGCGAATCGTCAGCGTTTCGTCGGACGGATCAGTTATACCTTGACTATTCGTCGCCGAACCCGAAACGGTCACGGACTTGTCCGGCTCATCTTGGTTGTTATCATTGGCCGTAATCGTCACGGTCCCACTGCTCGTCGTCGCGCCCGCCGCTATCGTCAGCGTCTTATTCGCGCTCAACGTGAAATCACCAGCCGCCGCCGAGACTGTGACCGTCGTCGCCGCACTCGACGCACCGCTCAACGTCGCGGTCACTGTCGCCACACCACCGTTCTCTGAAATCGACGCAGGCGACAAAACCAGCGTCACACTCGGCTTGTCGTCATCATCGGTGATCGTCCCTGTCCCGCTCGCCGTGCCCAACGTCGCGTTGGTCGGACCGCTCAACTCGACTATGATCGTCTCATCCGGCTCATCTATCCCATCGCCGGTGATCGTCACATCAATCGTCGCGCTCGTCGCATCCGCCGCAAACGTCAGCGTGCCCGAAGACAACGCCGTGTAGTCCGCACTCGACGCCGCCGTGCCCGTACCGGCATCGGCGTAAGCCACCGTGACTTGTTTTCCACTCGCCGCACTCAGCGTTACTTTATACGTCAACGTCGCTGTCGAACCGGACGCACCCTCTGCGACGCTCGGCGAATTGATCGATACCGAAGGCGCGTCATCGTCATCGGTAATCGTCAGCGTCACGTCCACCGGATTCGCCACACCACGACCACCGCTCGCTGTTCCCGAAACGGTCACGGACTTATCCGGCTCATCTTTGTTATTGTCCTCCGCTGAAATCGTCACGGTGCCACTGCTCGTCGTCGCGCCCGCCGCTATGGTCAGCGTCTTCTCCGTGCTCAACGTGAAATCGGTTGCTTCTGCATTCGTGCCCGCCGTGGCGGATACTGTGATCGTTGTCGCCGCACTCGACGCACCGCTCAACGTCGCGGTCACTGTCGTCACACCACCGTTCTCTGAAATCGTCGCATGCGACAAGGACAGCGTCACACTCGGCCTGTCGTCATCATCGGTGATCGTCCCTGTCCCGCTCGCCGTGCCCAACGTCGCGTTGGTCGGACCGCTCAACTCGACTATGATCGTCTCATCCGGCTCATCTATCCCATCGCCGGTGATCGTCACATCAATCGTCGCGCTCGTCGCATCCGCAGCAAACGTCAGCGTGCCAGAAGACAACGCCGTGTAGTCGTCCGCACTCGACGCTGTGCCTGTGCCAGCATCGGCATAAGCCACCATGACCTGTTTCCCGCTCGCCGCACTCAGCTTTACTTCATACGCCAACGTCGCTGTCGAACCGGACGCTCCCTCTGCGACGCTCGGCGAATTGATCGATACCGAAGGCGCGTCATCGTCATCGGCAATCGTCAACGTCTCGTCAGTCGGATCAGTTATACCTTGACTATTCGTCGCCGAACCCGAAACCGTCACGGACTTATCTGGCTCATCTTTGTTATTGCTCTCCGCCGTAATCGTCACGGTGCCACTGCTCGTCGTCGCGCCCGCCGCTATCGTCAGCGTCTTGTCCGTGCTCAACCTGAAATCGGTTGCTTCTGCATTCGTGCCCGCCGTGGCGGATACTGTGATCGTTGTCGCCGCACTCGACGCACCGCTCAACGTCGCGGTCACTGTCGCCACACCACCGTTCTCTGAAATTGATGTTGACGACAAAACCAGGGAAACCGTCGGCGAACCCTCATCATCGGTAATCGTCAGCGTCTCGTCGGACGGATCAGTTATGCCTTGACTGTTATTCGCCGAACCCGAAACGGTCACTTCCTTGTCCGGCTCATCTTTGTCATTGTTCACCGCCGTAATCGTCACAGTGCCACTGCTCGTCGTCGCGCCCGCCGCAATCGTCAGCGTCTTGTTCGCGCTCAACGTGAAATCGCTACCCGACGCTGAGACTGTGACCGTTGTCGCCGCGCTCGATGCACCGCTCAACGTCGCGGTCACTGTCGCCACACCACCGTTCTCTGAAATTGACGTTGGCGACAAAACCAGCGTCACCGTCGGCGAACCCTCGTCATCGCGAATCGTCAGCGTCTCGTCGGACGGATCAGTTATGCCTTGGCTATTCGTCGCCGAACCCGAAACGGTCACTTCTTTATCCGGCTCATCTTTGTCATTGTCCACCGCCGTAATCGTCACGGTGCCGGTGCTCGTCGTCTCACCGGCCGCTATCGTCAGCGTCTTGTCCGTGCTCAACGTGAAACCACCACCCGACGCTGAGACTGTGATCGTCGTCGCCGCACTTGATGCACCGCTCAACGTCGCGGTGACTGTCGTTGCGGTCGTCGTGCCACTCTCATCAATTGACTTATGCGACAAAACCAGCGTCACACTCGGCGCGTCGTCATCGTCGGTGATCGTCCCTGTCCCACTCGCCGTGCCCAATGTCGCGTTGGTCGGACCGCTCAACTCTACGATGATCGTCTCATCCGGCTCATCTATCCCATCGCCGGTGATCGTTACATCAATCGTCGTGCTCGTCTCATTCGCTGCAAACGTCAGCGTGCCCGAAGACAACGACGTGTAGTCGTCCGCACGCGACGCTGTGCCCGTACTGGCATCGGCATAAGCCACCGTGACCTGTTTCCCACTCGCCGCACTCAGCGTTACTTCATACGTCAACGTCGCGGTCGAACCGGACGCCCCCTCTGCGACGCTCGGCGAATTGATCGATACCGAAGGCGCGTCATCGTCATCGGTAATCGTCAATGTCACGGACGACGGATCAGACACACCACGACCACCGCTCGCTGAACCCGAAACGGTCACGGACTTATCCGGCTCATCTTTGTCATTGTTCTCCGCTGAGATCGTCACGCTACCGGTGCTCGTCGTCGCGCTCGCCGCTATGGTCAGCGTCTTGTCCGTGCTCAACGTGAAATCGCCACCCGACGCCGAGACTGTGATCGTCGTCGCCGCGCTCGATGCACCGCTCAATGTCGCGGTCACTGTCGCCACACCACCGTTCTCTGAAATCGACGCATGCGACAAAACCAATGAAACCGTCGGTGTACCCTCATCATCGGTAATCGTCAACGTCACGGCGGACGGATCAGACACACCATGACCACCGCTCGCCGAACCCGAAACGGTCACGGACTTATCCGGCTCATCTTTGTTATTGTCCTGCGCCGTAATCGTCACGGTGCCACTGCTCGTCGTCGTACCTGCCGCTATGGTCAGCGTCTTATTCGCGCTCAACCTGAAATCGCCACCCGACGCCGAGACTGTGATCGTCGTCGCCGCGCTCGATGCACCGCTCAATGTCGCGGTCACTGTCGTCACACCACCGTTCTCTGAAATCGACGCATGCGACAAGGACAGCGTCACACTTGGCTTGTCGTCATCATCGGTGATCGTCCCTGTCCCGCTCGCCGTGCCCAACGTCGCATTGGTCGGACCGCTCAACTTGACAATGATCGTCTCATCCGGCTCATCTATCCCATCGCCGGTGATCGTCACATCAATCGTCGTGCTCGTCTCATTCGCTGCAAACGTCAGCGTGCCCGAAGACAACGACGTGTAGTCGTCCGCACGCGACGCTGTGCCCGTACTGGCATCGGCATAAGCCACCGTGACTTGTTTCCCACTCGCCGCACTCAGCGTTACTTTATACGTCAAAGTCGCTGTCGAACCGGACGCTCCCTCTGCGACGCTCGGCGAATTGATCGATACCGAAGGCGCGTCATCGTCATCGGTAATCGTCAGCGTCTTGTCAGTCGGATCAGTTATGCCTTGACTATTCGTCGCCGAACCCGACACGGTCACGGACTTATCTGGCTCATCTTTGTTATTGTTCTCCGCCGTAATCGTCACGGTCCCACTGCTCGTCGTCGCGCCCGCCGCTATCGTCAGCGTCTTGTCCGTGCTCAACCTGAAATCGGTTGCTTCTGCATTCGTGCCCGCCGTGGCGGATACTGTGATCGTTGTCGCCGCACTCGACGCGCCGCTCAACGTCGCGGTCACTGTCGCCACACCACCGCTCTCTGAAATTGATGTTGACGACAAAACCAGCGTCACACTCGGCGCGTCGTCATCGTCGGTGATCGTCCCTGTCCCGCTCGCCGTGCCCAACGTCGCGTTGGTCGGACCGCTCAACTTGACAATGATCGTCTCATCCGGCTCATCTATCCCATCGCCGGTGATCGTCACATCAATCGTCGTGCTCGTCGCATCCGCCGCAAACGTCAGCGTGCCAGAAGACAACGCCGTGTAGTCCGCACGCGACGCCGTGCCCGTACTGGCATCGGCATAAGCCACCGTGACTTGTTTCCCGCTCGCCGCACTCAGCGTTACATCATACGTCAACGTCGCTGTCGAACCGGACGCTCCCTCTGCGACGCTCGGCGAATTGATCGATACCGAAGGCTCGGCATCGTCATCGGCAATCGTCAACGTCTCGTCAGTCGGATCAGTTATACCTTGACTATTCGTCGCCGAACCCGAAACCGTCACTTCCTTGTTCGGCTCATCTTTGTCATTGTTCACCGCCGTAATCGTCACGGTGCCACTGCTCGTCGTCGCACCCGCCGCTATCGTCAGCGTCTTGGCCGTGCTCAACCTGAAATCGGTTGCTTCTGCATTCGCACCTGCCGTGGCGGATACCGTTATAGTGGTTGCCGCGCTCGACGTATGATCCAATGTCGCGGTCACTGTCGTTGACGTCGTCCCTCCGCTTTCGTCAATCTCCGTCGGCGTTAGCACCAATGTCACACTCGGCTTGGCATCGTCGTCTCGGATCGTCAGCGTCACTGAAGACGGAGCGGTTATGCCTTGACTGTTATTCGCCGAACCCGAAACGGTCACCGATTTGTCCGGCTCATCTTTGTTATTGTCCACCGCTGAAATCGTCACGGTGCCAGTGCTCGTCGTCGCGCCCGCCGCTATCGTCAGCGTCTTGTCCGAACTCAACGTAAAATCGCCCGATCCTGCATTCGTGCCTGCCGTCGCGGAGACTGTGATCGTTGTCGCCGCGCTCGACGCATGATCCAATGTCGCGGTCACTGTCGTTGACGTCGTCCCTCCACTTTCGTCAATCTCCGTTGGCGTTAGCACCAACGTCACACTCGGCTTGGCATCGTCGTCTCGGATCGTCAAGGTCACTGAAGACGGAGCGGTTATGCCTTGACTGTTATTCGCCGAACCCGAAACGGTCACGGACTTATCTGGCTCATCTTGGTCATTGTTCTCCGCTGAAATCGTCACGGTGCCACTGCTCGCCGTCGCGCCCGCCGCTATCGTCAGCGTCTTGTCCGAACTCAACGTGAAATCGGTTGCTTCTGCATTCGCACCTGCCGTCGCGGAGACTGTGATCGTTGTCGCCGCACTCGACGCATGATCCAATGTCGCCGTGACCGTCGTTGAGGTCGTCCCTCCACTTTCGTCAATCTCCGTTGGCGTTAGCACCAATGTCACACTCGGCTTGGCATCGTCGTCTCGGATAGTCAATGTCACTGAAGACGGATCAGTTATGCCTTGACTGTTATTCGCCGAACCCGAAACGGTCACTTCCTTGTTCGGCTCATCTTTGTTATTGTCATTGGCCGTAATTGTCACGGTGCCAGTGCTCGTTGTCGCGCCCGCCGCTATCGTCAGCGTCTTGTCAGGACTCAACGTGAAATCGGTTGCTTCTGCATTCGTGCCCGCCATCGCCGATACCGTGACCGTCGTCGTCGCGCTCGACGCTCGGTTCAATGTCGCGGTCACTGTCGTTGAGGTCGTCCCTCCACTTTCGTCAATCTCCGTTGGCGTCAAAACCAACTTCACCGTCGGCGACCCCTCATCATCGGTAATCGTCAACGTCACGTCAGTCGGATCGGTTATGCCTTGGCTATTGTCCGCTGTTCCCGAAACGGTCACTGATTTGTTCGGCTCATCTTTGTTGTTGTCATTGGCCGTAATCGTCACGGTCCCACTGCTCGTCGTTGCACCGGCCGCTATCGTCAGCGTCTTGTCAGGACTCAACGTGAAGTCGCCCGATCCTGCATTCGTGCCCGCCGTCGCAGATACTGTGATCGTTGTTGCCGCGCTCGACGTATGATCCAATGTCGCCGTGACCGTCGTTGAGGTCGTCCCTCCACTTTCGTCGATCTCCGTCGGCGTTAGCACCAATGTCACACTCGGCTTGGCATCGTCGTCTCGGATCGTCAGCGTCACTGAAGACGGAGCGGTTATGCCTTGACTGTTATTCGCCGAACCCGAAACGGTCACGGACTTATCCGGCTCATCTTTGTCATTGTTCACCGCCGCAATCGTCACGGTCCCACTGCTCGTCGTCTCACCGGCCGCTATCGTCAGCGTCTTGTCTGAACTCAACGTGAAATCGGTTGCTTCTGCATTCGCACCTGCCGTAGCGGAGACTGTGATCGTTGTCGCCGCACTCGACGTATGATCCAATGTCGCGGTCACTGTCGTTGACGTCGTCCCTCCACTTTCGTCAATCTCCGTTGGCGTCAAAACCAACTTCACCGTCGGCGGCCCCTCATCATCGGTAATCGTCAACGTCACGTCAGTCGGAGCGGTTATGCCTTGGCTATTGTCCGCTGTTCCCGAAACGGTCACTTCCTTGTTCGGCTCATCTTTGTTATTGTCCTCCGCTGAAATCGTCACGGTCCCACTGCTCGTTGTCTCGCCCGCCGCTATCGTCAGCGTCTTGTCTGAACTCAACGTGAAATCGGTTGCTTCTGCATTCGCACCTGCCGTGGCGGATACCGTTATAGTGGTTGCCGCGCTCGACGTATGATCCAATGTCGCCGTGACCGTCGTTGAGGTCGTCCCTCCACTTTCGTCGATCTCCGTCGGCGTTAGCACCAATGTCACACTCGGCTTGGCATCGTCGTCTCGGATCGTCAGCGTCACTGAAGACGGAGCGGTTATGCCTTGACTGTTATTTGCCGAACCCGAAACGACCACCGATTTGTTCGGCTCATCTTGGTCGTTGTCCACCGCCGCAATCGTCACGGTCCCACTGCTCGTTGTCTCGCCCGCCGCTATCGTCAGCGTCTTGTCCGAACTCAACGTGAAATCGGTTGCTTCTGCATTCGTGCCCGCCATCGCCGATACCGTGACCGTCGTCGTCGCGCTCGACGCTCGGTTCAATGTCGCGGTCACTGTCGTCGAGGTCGTCCCTCCACTTTCGTCAATCTCCGTTGGCGTCAAAACCAACTTCACCGTCGGCGGCCCCTCATCATCGGTAATCGTCAACGTCACGTCAGTCGGAGCGGTTATGCCTTGGCTATTGTCCGCTGTTCCCGAAACGGTCACTTCCTTGTTCGGCTCATCTTTGTTATTGTCCTCCGCTGAAATCGTCACGGTCCCACTGCTCGTTGTCTCGCCCGCCGCTATCGTCAGCGTCTTGTCTGAACTCAACGTGAAATCGGTTGCTTCTGCATTCGCACCTGCCGTGGCGGATACCGTTATAGTGGTTGCCGCGCTCGACGTATGATCCAATGTCGCGGTCACTGTCGTTGAAGTCGTCGCGCCACTTTCGTCAATCTCCGTTGGCGTTAGCACCAGCGTCACACTCGGCTTGGCATCGTCGTCTCGGATCGTCAAGGTCACTGAAGACGGAGCGGTTATGCCTTGACTGTTATTCGCCGAACCCGAAACGGTCACTTCCTTGTTCGGCTCATCTTTGTCATTGTCCACCGCCGTAATCGTCACTGTCCCACTGCTCGTCGTCTCACCGGCCGCTATGGTCAGCGTTTTGGCCGTGCTCAACGTGAAATCGCCCGATCCTGCATTCGTGCCCGCCGCCGCGGATACCGTTATAGTGGTTGCCGCGCTCGACGCATGATCCAATGTCGCGGTCACTGTCGTTGCGGTCGTCGTACCACTCTCATCAATCGTCGCAGGCGACAAAAACAGCGTCACACTCGGCGCGGCATCGTCATCGCGAATCGTCAGCGTCTCGTCAGACGGATCAGTTATACCTTGGCTATTGTCCGCTGTTCCCGAAACGGTCACTTCCTTGTCCGGCTCATCTTTGTCATTGTCCACCGCCGCAATCGTCACGGTGCCACTGCTCGTCGTCTCACCCGCCGCTATCGTCAGCGTCTTGGCCGTGCTCAACGTGAAATCGCCACCCGACGCTGAGACTGTGATCGTTGTTGCCGCGCTCGACGCATGATCCAATGTCGCGGTCACTGTCGTTGCGGTCGTCGTGCCACTCTCATCAATCGTCGCAGGCGACAAAAACAGCGTCACACTCGGCGCGGCGTCATCGTCGGTGATCGTCCCTGTCCCGCTCGACGCCGTGCCCAACGTCGCGTTGGTCGGACCGCTCAACTCTACGATGATCGTCTCATCCGGCTCATCTATCCCATCGCCGGTGATCGTCACATCAATCGTCGCGCTCGTCTCACCCGCCGCAAACGTCAGCGTGCCAGAAGACAACGCCGTGTAGTCGTCCGCACTCGACGCCGTGCCCGTACTGGCATCGGCATAAGCCACCGTGATCTGATTCCCACTCGCCGCACTCAGCGTTACATCATACGTCAACGTCGCTGTCGAACCGGACGCTCCCTCTGCGACGCTCGGCGAATTGATCGATACCGAAGGCTCGGCATCGTCATCGGCAATCGTCAACGTCTCGTCAGTCGGATCAGTTATGCCTTGACTATTCGTCGCCGAACCCGACACGGTCACGGACTTATCTGGCTCATCTTTGTTATTGTCATTGGTCGTAATCGTCACGGTGCCACTGCTCGTCGTCTGACCAGCGGCTATCGTCAGCGTCTTGTCCGAACTCAGCGTAAAATCGGTTGCTTCTGCATGCGTGCCTGCCGTGGCGGATACTGTGATCGTTGTCGCCGCACTCGATGCACCGCTCAACGTCGCGGTCACTGTCGCCACACCACCGCTCTCTGAAATTGATGTTGACGACAAAACCAGCGTCACACTCGGCGCGTCGTCATCATCGGTGATCGTCCCTGTCCCGCTCGCCGTGCCCAACGTCGCGTTGGTCGGACCGCTCAACTTGACAATGATCGTCTCATCCGGCTCATCTATCCCATCGCCGGTGATCGTCACATCAATCGTCGCGCTCGTCTCACCCGCCGCAAACGTCAGCGTGCCAGAAGACAACGCCGTGTAGTCCGCACTCGACGACGCCGTGCCCGTACCGGCATCGGCGTAAGCCACCGTGACTTGTTTTCCACTCGCCGCACTCAGCGTTACTTTATACGTCAACGTCGCTGTCGAACCGGACGCACCCTCTGTGACGCTCGGCGAATTGATCGATACCGAAGGCGCGTCATCGTCATCGGTAATCGTCAATGTCACGGACGACGGATCAGACACACCACGACCACCGCTCGCTGAACCCGAAACGGTCACGGACTTATCCGGCTCATCTTTGTTATTGTTCTCCGCTGAAATCGTCACGCTGCCAGTGCTCGTCGTCGCGCCCGCCGCTATCGTCAGCGTCTGGTTCGCGCTCAACGTGAAACCGCTACCCGACGCTGAGACTGTGATCGTCGTCGCCGCACTCGACGCGCCGCTCAACGTCGCGGTCACTGTCGCCACACCACCGGTCTCTGAAATCGACGCATGCGACAAGGACAGCGTCACACTTGGCTTGTCGTCATCATCGGTGATCGTCCCTGTCCCGCTCGCCGTGCCCAATGTCGCGTTGGTCGGACTGCTCAACTCGACTATGATCGTCTCATCCGGCTCATCTATCCCATCGCCGGTGATCGTCACATCAATCGTCGTGCTCGTCGCATCCGCCGCAAACGTCAGCGTGCCCGAAGACAACGCCGTGTAGTCGTCCGCACGCGACGCTGTGCCCGTTCTGGCATCGGCATAAGCCACCGTGACCTGTTTCCCACTCGCCGCACTCAGCGTTACTTCATACGTCAACGTCGCGGTCGAACCGGACGCACCCTCTGCGACGCTCGGCGAATTGATCGATACCGAAGGCGCGTCATCGTCATCGGTAATCGTCAACGTCTCGTCAGTCGGATCAGTTATGCCTTGACTATTCGTCGCCGAACCCGACACGGTCACGGACTTATCTGGCTCATCTTTGTCATTGTCCACCGCTGAAATCGTCACGGCGCCACTGCTCGTCGTCGCGCTCGCCGCTATCGTCAGCGTCTTGTCCGAACTCAATGTGAAACCGCCACCCGACGCTGAGACTGTGATCGTTGTCGCCGCACTCGATGCACCGCTCAACGTCGCGGTCACTGTTGCCACACCACCGTTCTCTGAAATCGACGTTGGCGACAAGGACAGCGTCACCGTCGGTGTACTTTCATCATCGGTAATCGTCAACGTCACGTCGGACGGATTAGACACACCACGACCACCGCTCGCTGTTCCCGAAACGGTCACGGACTTATCCGGCTCATCTTTGTCATTGTTCTCCGCTGAGATCGTCACGCTACCGGTGCTCGTCGTCTCACCCGCCGCTATCGTCAGCGTCTTGTTCGCGCTCAACGTGAAACCACCACTCGCCGCTGAGACTGTGATCGTTGTCGCCGCACTTGACGCATGATCCAATGTCGCGGTCACTGTTGCCACACCACCGTTCTCTGAAATTGTAGCAGGCGACAAGAACAGCGAAACCGTCGGTGTACTCTCATCATCGGCAATGGTCAGCGTCTCGTCAGACGGAGCGGTTATGCCTTGGCTATTGTCCGCTGTTCCCGAAACGGTCACTTCCTTGTTCGGCTCATCTTTGTCATTGTCCACCGCCGTAATCGTCACTGTCCCACTGCTCGTCGTCTCACCGGCCGCTATGGTCAGCGTTTTGTCCGTGCTCAACGTGAAATCGCCCGATCCTGCATTCGTGCCCGCCGCCGCGGATACCGTTATAGTGGTTGCCGCGCTCGACGCATGATCCAATGTCGCGGTCACTGTCGTTGCGGTCGTCGTGCCACTCTCATCAATCGTCTCATGCGACAAAACCAACGTCACACTCGGCGCGGCATCGTCATCGGTAATCGTCAGCGTCTCGTCAGTCGGAGCGGTTATGCCTTGGCTATTGTCCGCTGTTCCCGAAACGGTCACTTCCTTGTTCGGCTCATCTTTGTCATTGTCCACCGCCGCAATCGTCACTGTCCCGGTGCTCGTCGTCTCACCGGCCGCTATGGTCAGCGTTTTGTCCGTGCTCAACGTGAAATCGCCCGATCCTGCATTCGTGCCCGCCGCCGCGGATACCGTTATAGTGGTTGCCGCGCTCGACGCATGATCTAATGTCGCGGTCACTGTCGTTGCGGTCGTCGTGCCACTCTCATCAATCGTCTCATGCGACAAAACCAGCGTCACACTCGGCGCGTCGTCATCGTCGGTGATCGTCCCTGTCCCGCTCGACGCCGTGCCCAACGTCGCGTTGGTCGGACTGCTCAACTCGACTATGATCGTCTCATCCGGCTCATCTATCCCATCGCCGGTGATCGTCACATCAATCGTCGCGCTCGTCGCATCCGCTGCAAACGTCAGCGTGCCCGAAGACAACGCCGTGTAGTCGTCCGCACGCGACGCCGTGCCCGTACTGGCATCGGCATAAGCCACCGTGACCTGTTTCCCACTCGCCGCACTCAGCGTTACTTCATACGTCAACGTCGCGGTCGAACCGGACGCACCCTCTGTGACGCTCGGCGAATTGATCGATACAGAAGGCGCGTCATCGTCATCGGCAATCGTCAGGGTCGCGTCCACCGGATTCACCACGCCACTGTTGCCACTCGCCGCTGCCGACACGGTCACGGACTTGTCAGGCTCATCTTTAGTGTTGTCCACCGCCGTAATCGTCACGGTCCCGGTGCTCGTCGTCTCACCCGCCGCTATCGTCAGCGTCGTCGTGCCCGACAGCGTGAAGTCACTCGCCGCGGCGTTTGCACCGGCCGCCGCGCTGACCGTCAGTATCACATCCTCGCTCGACGCCCAGTTCAGCATCGCCGTCACCGTGCTCGCATTCCCTGTCCCGCTCTCATTGATCGTGTCCGGCTTCGACACATTCGGCTCCGACAACGCCAGCGTCGCCACCGGCGTCGCCTCGTCATCGGTCAGCGTCAGCGCGGCACCCGTCACGCCGGCCGTGTTCTCCGCCGTGCCCGTCACCGTCGTCGAGCGGTTGCCCACATTGTCAATGTCGTCGTTCACCGCGGTAATCGTCACGCTGTCAGATGTGTTCGACGTTTCGCCGGCCGCAATCACAATCGTCGAGTCCATGGCCACCGTGTACGCGCCCGCCACCCCCGCCACCTTCACCGTCGTCGCCGCGCCCGACACCCGATTCAACGTCGCCGTCACCGTCGTCGTCCCGCCGTCCTCTGAGATCGCCGAGGTCCCTACTGCCAGCGTCACCGCCGGCAGCGTGTCGTCGTTGAGGATCTTGCCGGTCCCGATCGTGTTGCCCAGCGTCGCGTCGCTCAAGTACGGGCCGCTCATCTTCATGACCACCGTCTCGTCCGGCTCCACCGTCGCGTCGCCGTACACCGTCACTCCGATAGTCCTGCTGGTCTGTCCCGCCACGAAAGTCAGATCCTGCCCATCCGGAAAACCGTGATCCGCTCCCGTTTGCTCCCTCGTCCTAGGTGTCCCCATGATCGCGGTGCTGGCGGTCCCGTCAACGGCGATTCCGACCCGCACATCCTGGCTGCTCGCCGGAATAAGCGTCACCGTCCAGTCCAGCGAGTTAAAGTCCCCCGGCCCTCCCTCGGCGACGCTCGGCGAATCGATGAAAAACGTCGGTGTCAAAGGATCGCGGTCGTCGTCGGTGATAGTCAACGTCACGTCGGCCGGGGCAGATACCTCGATATTTCCCACTGTTCCCGACACAGTGACGGACTTGTCCAGTTCCATGGCCGCGTTGTTCACCGCCGTGATCGTCACGGTCCCGGTGCTCGTCGTCGCGGTCGCCGCGATTGTCAGCGTCTTGTTCGCGCTCAGCGTGAAGTCCCCCGACTCGGCGTTCGTCCCCGCCGTTGCGGACACCGTCACCGTCGTCGCCGCGCTCACCGCCTGGCCCAGCGTCGCGGTCACTGTCGCCGAGCCGACGTTCGTCCCGTCGTACTCGGCGATGGTCGAAGACGAGAGCACCAGTCTCGACGGCACCTTGTCGTCGTCTTCAATGGTCAGCGTCACGGCGGCCGGGGCGACCACATCGGTGTTTCCTACTGTTCCCGACACCGTGATCGACTTATCCGGCTCGGCATCTGCGTTGTTCACCGCCGTGATCGTCACGGTACCGGTGCTCGTCGTCGCGCCCGCCGCTATCGTCAGCGTCGTCGTGCCCGACAGCGTGAAGTCCCCCGACTCGGCGTTCGTCCCCGCCGTTGCAGACACCGTCACCGTCGTCGCCGCCCTCGCCGCCTGGTCCAGAGTCGCGGTCACCGTCGTCGCATTGCCCGTCCCGCTCTCGCTGATCGTCGCAGGCGTGAGAACCAGCGTCGCCGTCGCCCTGTCGTCGTCTTCAATGGTCAGCGTCACGGCGGCCGGGGCGATCACATCGGCGTTTCCTACTGTTCCCGACACGGTAACGGACTTGTCCGGCTCGACGTCTGCGTTGTTCACCGCCGTGATCGTCACGATCCCAGTACTCGTCGTCGCGCCCGCCGCGATTGTCAGCGTCTTGTTCGCGCTCAGCGTGAAGTCACTCGCCTCGGCGTTCGTCCCCGCCGTTGCAGACACCGTCACCATCGTCGCCGCCCTCGCCGCCTGGTCCAGAGTCGCGGTCACCGTCGTCGCATTGCCCGTCCCGCTCTCGCTGATCGTCAAAGGTGTGAGAACCAGTGTCGCCTTCGCCCCGTCGTCGTCGTCAATGGTCAGCGTCACGTCGTCCGGGGCGGCCACCCCGTCGTTGCCCACGCTTCCCGACACGATGATCGACTTGTCCGGCTCGACGTCTGCGTTGTTCACCGCCGTGATCGTCACCGTCCCAGTACTCGTCGTCGCGCCCGCCGCGATTGTCAGCGTCTTGTTCGCGCTCAACGTGAAGTCACTCGCCTCGGCGTTCGTCCCCGCCGTTGCAGACACCGTCACCATCGTCGCCGCCCTCGCCGCCTTGTTCAGCGTCGCGGTCACCGTCGCCGAGCCGGGGTTCGTCCCGTCGTGCTCGTCGATAGTCGAAGGCGAGAGCACCAGCGTCGTCAGCGGCCGATCCACCACCGTGATGGTGAACGTCAGCGACGCCTTGTCCCCATCCCCGTCGGTGGCTGTCCAGGTGTACGAGGTCAGCGCCTGTGCCGTGGTCGGCGTGCCGCTGACTTGGTGGTTGGTGGCCTTCGTCACCCCAGCCGGCCAGGCGGGAGAGATCGAATAAGACACACTGCCATCGCCGCCGGTGGCGGTCGGCAGCATGAACGCCGTGATCGCCTTGCGCCGCGTCCACGACTTGTCCGCGATAGTCGCGGCGCCGAAGTCGGGCCGGGCGTTGTCCAATACCGTGATGGTGAAATCCCACACCGCCTGGTCCCCGTCCACGTCGGTGACCGTCCAGGCGTACGAAGTCCTAGCCATCTCCACCGTGGGTGTGCCGGTTAATACGCGGTTGTAGGTGTCCACCGGCGGCCCGCCGGGCTCATCGCCCGGGCTGGCGGCGCGCGTCATGCCGGCCGGCAGGGCCGGCGACAGCGTGTAGGTCAACGGAGCGTCGCCGCCGAACGCCGGAGGAAGAGTGGCGCCGGCACTCTTGTAGCGCGTCCACACGCGGTTCTTGGGCGCAAGGCCCGTGAATGCCGGCAGGCTGTTGTCCGCCACGGTGATGGTGAAGGTCAACTCCGCGCTGTCGCCATCGACGTCCGTAGCCGTCCAGGTGTAGGTGGTCGCCGCGAGAGTCACGCTCGGCGTGCCACTGATCTCGTGGCTCGCGTCCTTCGCCACTCCGGCCGGCAGGGCGGGAGAGAGGGCGTAGGACAAGGTGCCATTGCCGCCGGTGGCGGTCGGCAACGTGATCGCCGTGATCGCCTTGTTCTTCTTCCACGACTGGTCCGCCACGGTGGCGGTCCCGAAGGTGGGCTGTGCATCTTCCTGCACCTCAATCGTGAAGGTGAGCGTGGCCTCGTCGTTGTCCCTGTCGGTGGCGGTCAGCGTGTAGGTGGCCTGGGCGGCCACCGCGGTGGGGGTGCCAGAGAGGGTGCCGCCGGTGGTCGTACCGGTGGGCTGGGTGTAGGAGACGCCAGCGGGCAGGGTCAGGGTCGTCGCGGTGCCAGGCCCGGTCAGCGCGTAGCTCAACGGCACGTTGCCGCCGGTGGCGGCCGGCAACGCGACCGGGGTGAGGAGTTCGTCCTTGACGTAAACCTGCGCGTCGAAGGTGTTGGGGACGAACACCGGAACGGCGCTCGGCGTGATCTCGATGGTGAAGGCCCGCGTGCCCTTGGCGTTGGTCACGCTGTCGGTCGCCTCCAGCGTGTAGGTGGCCCGCGCGGTCACGGTGGTCGGCGTGCCGGAGATGGTCCGGGACGCGGCGGTGAACGACAGGCCGGCCGGCAACGCCTGCAGGATCGCGTAGCTGATGGTGCCCCGCGCGCCGGTGGCGGCGGGCAGCGACCGACTAACGCTGGAGCCGACGGTCCACGTCAGCGCCGGCACCGTTTCGGAGAAGGTCGGCTGTGGCAGCACCCGTCCGTCCACGCGCCGATTGGCGTCCCTGCCTATGGCCGGCAACGTCAGGCTGGCGTCGGTGTTGCCCGGGCCTTTGATCGTGCCGCCGTTCAGGGTCAGGGCGCCGCTGCCGACGCTGATGCCGTCGGTGTCGAGGTCGCCCGCCTGCACGGTGTAGTGGAAGCGGGTGTAGTACTGATTCCCGCTCTGCCGCGCTGCCTGGCGGGTGCCGGTGCCGACGTCGATGGCGAGCTGCGGCGTGCCGGTGGTGGTCACGGCCTTGCCCCAGTTGATATTGACTTCGATCCTGTCGCCCCGGCCGTACACGCCACCGGCCGGACGGCCCGCGAAATACGCACGGGTCACCACCGGCGGGTGGTTCGTCCTGCCGTCGACGTTAGGGGTGTTATAGCGGTACAAGTAGCTCCGTATGGATCTGTGGCCCAGCGCCGCATCCACGCCGTGCTGGTTGCGTATGGTGCCGCCGTTCAGCGACAGCGAGTTGGCAGGCACTTCCACGCCGTCGGTGTCGAGATCGGTGGCCTGCACCGTGTAAACGAAATTGAGTGTGGTCCCGCTCCCGGAGCGCGAGCTCATGTTCAACGTCTTCCACGAGGAGCCGATGACGAGGGACAGGCGCGGGGTGCCGGTCACCGTCACGCTCTGGGTGAACCCGACGGTGATCTTGATCCTCTCGTGGAGGTCGAAGGTCGAACCGCGCTGCGGGCTGTTCATCGAGAGGGTTCTCACCACCGGCGGCCGTATGGAGCCATCCACCTTGTGGCTGGTTCCGCCTTGGACGCCGCTGATGGTGGTCACCGCCCGGTTGCCGTTGGCCGCCGTTTCGATCACGGCGCCGTTCAGCTTCAGCGCGCTCGCGCCGAAGCTGACCCCGTCGGCGTCGTGGTCGCCCGCCTGCACGGTGTAGCGAAAGGAGAAGCCGTTCGCGCTGAAGCCGTTGTAATACATCTGCCGCGTCTGGCTGCCGACGGCGAGATCCAGCTTCGGTACGGTGGACCCCGTGGTGATGCGGATCGGCATGTTGAACGTGATCCCCACCGAAATGTGTTCGCCCGCCGCGTAGGTATTGTCGGCACTGGGCGACGACGTGATTCTCACCCTGGACACGCTCGCCCTGCGCCCGTCCACCTTGTACGCCGAGGCGCTGATCGCGTGGCTACCTAAGTTGATGTTCGCATCCACGCCATTGTTGCGAATTTGGCCGGGGCCTTCGTTCAACTTCAGTGCATTGGCGGCGATGCCAAGGCCGTCGCTGTCATAGTCGCCGACCTGCACCGTGTAGCGGAACGTGTGGGTGGTGCTCGGCGGGTCCGCCTGCCATTCCCCCGGGTTTTTGTTGACTGCCTGTCGCGTCAAGCTACCGATAGTGAGTTCCAAAAACGGAAATCTGAAAAACGGTCTGTTGTTAATGAGTCCCCTCCAGATACCGGCGTTTACCGTCACCGCCTTGTTGAACGTCACCCGCACCTGGATCTCCTCGCCCAGAATGAAGGTGTTGCCGCGCGCCGGGCGGGATGTGATGGACACGCCGGTCACGACCGCCGGCGAGTTCGCGGCGCCGTTCACCTTGGCGTTGGCGGCATTGGTGATGGCGTGGCTGCCCAGGCCGAGCACCGCGTTGCGATTCTGGTTGCTGCGGATGGAGCCTCTGTTCAGGGTCAGGGCGCCGGTCCCGATGCTGAGGCCGTTGATGTCCATGTCGGCCTGTTGCACCACATAGCGGAAGTAATGCGTCGCCGAGGTGGTGCGGTTGTAGTCCGCTTGGCGGGTGACAGTGCCAATGCTCAGGGCGAGTTGCGGCGTTCCCGTTATGCCCACGCCCTGGCTGAAGCGAACCGCAACCTCGATAGTCTCCCCGCGGCTGTAGGTGTCGCCGGTCGCCGGGCGAGATGTGATGGTCACGCCAGCCACGCTCGGCGCGCGCGTGATTGTGGCGTCCACCTTGTGCGACGCGTGGTTGGCGACGGTGTGGCGGCCCAGACTGAGCACCGCGTTGTTCAAGGCGCCGTCTCGGATGGTACCGCCGTTCAGAGTCAGGGCACCTGCGCCGATAGAGACGCCGTCGGTGTCCCTGTCCCCCGCCTGCACAGTGTAGCGGAACCGCACGTTGTCGCCGCTGACCGCATAGTAGGCGGCCTGCTGGGTAACACCCCCGACATTGATCGCCAGACGAGGCACCCCGCTGACCACCATGGCACCTGTGCCTTGCCGCCAAAAGCGGACCGACACCAGGATATCATCATAGCGTCCATAGGTGCTCGCCGCGGACGGGCTAGACAGGAAACTCACGCCGCGCACTGTCGGGCGGTTGCCGGTCACCCCCAGGGCGAACGGCAGGGTATCGGTGTCGCCGTTGGCGTCCGTCACCGTCAGCGTGTACTTGATGGAGGGCGATTCCGCGGTCGCGGTGCCGCTGATGGCCCCGGTGACGCGGCCCAGGGTCAGGCCGGCCGGCAGTGCCGGCGACACCGTATAGGCCAGCGGCGTATCGCCCGTAGAAGACGTGGGCAGGTTGGAGAAGGCCGCAGTGCTCACCATCAGTAGCAAGTCCGGTCCCGTCGCCGAGCCAAAATCCGGCCAGCGGCCCGTGCGGCTGCCATCGACCTTAGTCGCCGCGAAGAGGGTTGAGGCGTAGCTGCTGAGATCCTGCGCCGCGTCGCCGCCGGCCACATCCTGGATGGTCGCGCCGGTCGGCAGGGTCAGCGCGCCCGCGGCGATGCCGATGCCATCGGTGTCCGCATCCGCGGCCACCACGGTATAGCTGAAATCGACATAGGCGTTGCCGCCGCCGGCCGCTGCCGTCGCCGTGCGCGTGTAGCTGCCGATAGTGAGGGCGAGTTCGGGACTGCCGGCCACGGTAACTTTCTGGTCGAAAGTCACCCGCGCCGTGATCGTTCCGCCCCGGGTATAGGTGTTGGCTTGCTGTGGCGTGGAGGCGATAGAGAGCCCCGTGACCTTGGGCGGCGTGTGGACCTTGTGAGCCGACTGATCGGCCAGCGCGTGGCTGCCGAGACCGAGGGTCGCGTCTTCGCCGTAGAGGTCCCGGATGGTCGCGCCGGCCGGCAACGTCAGCGCGCCCGCGGCGACGCTGATGCCGTTGGCGTCATCGTCGGATGTTTGCACCGTGTACCGGAAATGTAGCGTCCTAAGCCCCTCCACCCGGTCAAAGGTCGTCTGCCGCGTGCTGTCCCCGATGTCAATAGCCAACCGCGGCGATCCGTTCACCGCCAGATCTTCCGTGAACCCGACGCTGAGGCGGATCACTTCGCCCACGGCGTAGCCGTCGCTTATCACGGGCGTGGACTGGAGGTTGACCGAGCTCACCGAGGGCGCGTCGTTGGTGCCGCCATTTACCTTGCGGTCGGTGTCGTCGGTAACCGCGAAGCTACCCAGTGCCAACGAGGCGGCGACGCTGGCGTCGCTCGACTGGACGATGCTGCCGCCGTTCAGCGACAGGGCACTGGCGCCGATGCTGATGCCGTCGGTGTCGAGGTCGTCCGCCTGGACGGTGTAGGTGAACACAAGATGCCCACTCGCGATCAACGAGATGTAGCTCGCGTAGCGCGTCTGGGCACCGATAGTCAACGCCAGCCGCGGCCACGGCCGCAGCGTGCCCACCGTGACAGCCTTGTCGAACTTGAGACCCACGTTGATGTCCTCGCCGAGGACGTAGGTGTTGTTGCTCCTCGGCGAATCAATGAAGATCAACGCCGACACCTTCGGCGCGTCGGCCGCCGCCACGGTGATGGTGAAGGTCAGGGTCGTCTTGTCGCCATCGCCGTCGGTGGCGACCCAGGTCTGCTCGCTGGCGGTGGCCGCCGCTGCCGGCGTGCCGCTGATGCTGTGGGTGATGCTGTCGTCGCTACGGGTGATGCTGTAGGTGAGCCCGCCCGGCAACGTGCTGGTAAGCTCATAAGAAATGCTGCCGTCGCCGGTGGCCGTGGGCAGGGTCAGAGACGCCGCCGTGCCCGCCACGTAGTGTTGCGCGGCCACCGCGGCGCTGAACGCAGGCGACGTGTCGCGGACGCGGTGGTTCGAGTCGTCGGTGATGGCGTGGCTACCGAGGCCCACCTGCGCCTGGCGAAGCGGATCGGCGGTGTGTTGGTAGGTCCGGAAGCCGCGGTTGGCGGTCACTGCGCTGGCGGCGATGCTGATGCCGTCGCCGTCGAAGTCCGACGACGTCACGGTGTAGGTGAAGTCGTGGAAGGGCTCGCTCGCGGAGCCGGAGGACCACGTCGCCGTGCGCGGGTCGCTGCCGATGGTTAGCGCCACCGTCGGATGAGGGCTACCCACGAACACCGGCTCGGTGAACGTGAGGCGCACCGAGATCACGTTGCCGGCGGCGTAGTTGCCGTCCGTCGGACGGGAGGTGATGGCGACGCCGGAGATCTTCGGCGGCGTATCCACCTTGTGGGCGCTGGCGTTGGTGATGGCGTAGCTGCCGAGGGACAGGTTGGCGTCGCGGGTGTTCGTCGCGTCTCGCAGCTTACCCGTGCTGTTCAGCGTGAGCGCGTCCGCGGCGACGCTGATGCCGTCATCGTCATCGTCAGACGCCTGCACTTGGTAGCTGAAGCGCAGGGTGCTGGCGTTGGGCTTGCTGGCCAGGGCCGCGCTGCGCGTGTAGGTGCCGACGGTGAGCGCCAGACTGGGGTCGGGGCTGGTAACCGTCACCGCCTGGTCGAACCGCACATCCACGCTGATCGTCTCCAGCGCGCCATAAGCGTCGCCGCTCGCCGGGCTGGAACTGACGGTCACCGCGCTCACCGCGGGAACGGTGGTCACCGCCAGCGAGAAGCTCAGCGAGGCCGCATCGCCATCGCCATCGGTCGCCGTGTAGGTATAGGTCGCGGACGCGGTTCGCGTGGTGGGCGTGCCGTGGATGCGGTGCTGGGTGGCGTCAAAGGAGAGGCCCGTCGGCAAAGACGGCGCCAAGGAGTAGCGAAGGGTCCCGTCGCCGCCGGTGGGCACTGGCAGCGATTCGTCCACCGCCGTGCTCGTGGGGTAGTTTTGGGCAGATACCGTGGTACTGCCGAACGAAGGTTGCGTATCGTTCACCGTGGGCCCGGTGCCGGAAATGACGTGGGCACTGAGGTCGAGCGCGGCGGCCACCGTGCTGGCGCTGGCATCGACGATGCTACCGCCGTTCAGCGTCAACGCGGCGTCGCCGATGGCGATGCCGTCGCCGTCGAAGTCCGACGACGTCACGGTGTACTTGAACGATTTGTCGTCTCCGTCGCCGGTGAAAGGGTCGAAGGGCGCTTGGCGGGTGTTGGCGCCGATGGTGAGCGCGAGTTGCGGCGTGCCGGTCACCGTAACGTTCTTGTCGAACGAGACGATAGCCCAGATCTCTTCGCCGGTGGCGTAGTCGCCATCGGACGGCCGGGATAGGATGGTCAGATTACTCGGTTTCGGCGCGTTGACCGCCGCCACCGTGACAGTGAACGGGCCGAGCGTCGCTTGATCGCCGTCGACATCCGTCGCGGTCAGCGTGTGCGTGGTCGCGCCCGACACTGTGGGCGTCCCGGTCACGGAGGGGCTCGTGCTCCCCAGCGTGAGACCGCTGGGCAACGCCGGGGACACGCTGTAGGTCACACGCCCATCGCCGCCCGTCACCGTGGGCAACGTCGTAGATGTCGCCACATTCAGCGCGAACGACCGGTTGGCGGCACTCGCGCTCTGGGAGAAAGTGGGCTGCGTGTCCCGCACCCGCATCTCGACACTCCTCGCGTCGCCGCTCCTGATCGCATTCGTTCCCAAGTTGAGCTTGGCATCCGCGCTATTGGCCACCGCCTGGATCGTCCCCCCGTTCAGGCTCAGCGCGTCCGCCGGAATGGCGATGCCGTCGCCATCGAAGTCGTTCGCCCGCACCGTGTAGGGAAAGACCACCAGTAGTTGCTGGGCCGGCGGCAAAAAGTTGTTGAAGTATAGGGACGAGATACGACTATAATTGACCTTGCGCTTGTGTGCGCCGATGACCAGCGTGAGTTGCGGCGTCCCCGTAACGGTCACCTTCTCGCGATAGATGAGGTGGGAGTATATGATGTCGCCGGTCTGGTAGGTGGAATCAGCAGGAGGCGCGGACACCCCCACGCCTACAATCGCCGGCCCCGTGGGTGCCCACACCCGCAACGAGAAGGTCAGCGTCGCGGCATCGCCATCGCCATCCGTCGCCTTCCAAGTGTAGGTACTGATGGCCGTAACCGCGGTCGGCGTCCCTTCAATGGTGCGCGTCAAAGCCTTATACGTCAGGCCGGTCGGCAACGAAGTCGGCGACAGCGCGTAGGTCAACATGCCATTGCCGCCCGTGGCCGGCGGCAACGCGATAGGCGTGATCAGCGTGTTGGTGTCGTAGAGCTTGCTTTCCACAGTCGCCGCGCCAAAGGACGGACTGGCGTCGTTCACCGTATGGCGCACATCGTTGGAAATGGCGTGGCTACCCAGGGAAAAATTGGGCGCAATGCCATTGGCGTCCACAATGGTGCCGCCGTTGAGCATCAGCGCACCGGCGGCGATGCTGATGCCGTCGCCATCTTCATCCGACGCCTGTACGACATATTTGAATTGCAGGAAGTCGTTTCTGGTGTTGTGGTAATTCGCCCGGCGCGTCTGACTGCCGATCCCGAGCGCGAGATAGGGCGTGCCAGATGACGTATCCACAGTGAATCGGCTGTCCCGAGTGAAGAGCACCCGCACGGTAATGGTATCACCGGCGGCGTAGTTGCCGTTCTCTGGCGACGACGTGATCCTCACGCTGCGTACCGCCGTGGTTTGCGCCTCGACCGGAATAGCGCACCACAGCGAAGCAATGGTGGCGAAAATTGCGAGGCGAAGAACGCACCGAGAGAGGGTGCTATGTATTGTACCCGCGTTCATGGACGACGCCTTTCATCCCAACCAACTGTGGCACTGCAAATTAAGGGGGGTACAGAGGACTTCGGAGGATATACACCAACTGCGAGAGAAGAACCGGCCGGCTTAAAATCGCACCCGGTTGCACTTTTTATGGAAGGTCTTGTAGCCATTTGGATAACCGCTCCACACACCAAAGGTGGTGTTCATAACCCGATTTTTCTCCAAATTTTCACTTCTTCTTCACCCAACTGCCACAACGTGAGATTTGGATTTTCTGACGGGCAGGATCGGGAGGGGCCTGTCAGAAAAAAATAAGCAGTAAAGTCTGTATATTTTCGATTTTTCGGTCGTTTTTTCACTATAGGGTAGAAGGAAGCCATCCCGACAATCGCTCTGTCTGCTCCAAAAATTTTGTGAAAAAGCGATAGTCTATCGTCTTTTGTCCTAGCGCATGGAATACGAGCAATGGGTCATGGCGTCCTCCTCTTAGAAGCCCTAACATAAAAAAATCAAGCGTCTGAAACAGAGGAGTGAACACCCGCAGGTACGCCTCAAAGGCGGCCTCTCACAAATCCATGGCAACGCTTTCTGTTAGGGACTCTAAGAACAGCCCGCGCTATATTCTCAGGCGTATCTGCAATGCGCGCAGGCCATGCCCATGCACGCGCTTGTTTCTCTTCTTCCACAACAAAGCGACCCCTTCTACTCCCAACTCACGCCCACAACCCACTCACAAACCGATCCACACACCAAAGGGGGGGTTCATAACCCGATTTTTTCCAACTTTTCACTTCTTCTTCCCCCAACTGCCACAACGGCGCTCATGCTTTGATAGCGTTACAGATAAAATAACCAAATGGGGTATAAGCGTCAAGCCATATAAGACGGGCTTTAGAGGTCGTAATTGTATGTTTTATGGTCTTCAAACACCTGGCGCCAGTGGGCAAAATAAAACGGACTGTGAAAAAATCTCGCAGCCCGTTTTTGCTTTGTTTTTTGCTTCCAAATACACGGCAAAGTGTTCGCACCCATCAGGCACCAACGCCCGATTCATCTCGTCAGCCTCTCACCTTCGGGCGAGCACAGGGGCATCGCCCTACGGTTCTATACTCGCATCTTAATTTTCACTTGGCCTCATGTGATGCGATATGTTGCCAGCAAGCTTTCCCCTTGACCTTACCCAATCATTCAAAGAAGCCATGGCAACAAGGCCATCCCAAAAAACCCTCCGATAAAGCCATCGCGCACAGCGCGCAAGGCCGTCTCGCAACCCACCTCCCTCTTGCAATTCCCTTCGCAGGCCAACGCATGTCCTCCTGTTACAAAAGCGATTTGCGCTGTGCAGAGCACCCCTCGGCGTTTGAGAGCGGCATTTTTTGCTTCCTTTTTTTTCCTGTTGAAAAAAAGGAAGTCGCCGCACGCCGTAGGCACAGGCGTAGCCAACGCATCAAAGGCAACAAACGATGCTGTAAGGCCAAATGCTTGAGACAAGCAACGCCCGATCTCTACGGAACGTCTGTCCCCAATTCCTCATTCCTCCCTGATGGGAGGCAGGATACGGACAACTTGAAAGCAAATGGGTATAACGACGCAAAAAATTTGACCTTGCCAAAAAAATTAAACTGTACACTTGAATATGCCTGCTGGAGAATACATCTTATTTGAGGGGAATCAATTCACCATTGAATGGTATTACAAATCAAATGGTAAAAGTCAGGCTCTAACATATTTTGGTCGCTTGGATCGGACAAAAAAGATAAAATTTATCAGGCTTGTTGAGATAATGGGGACCATAGGCGTAATAAGAAATAAGCAACGATTCAACAATGAGGGGGATGGTATTTATGCTTTTAAACCCCAACCCAACCGTTTTCTCTGTTTTTTCTATGCAGAAAAGAAGATTATTGTAACCAACGCCTTTTAAAAGAAAACCCAGAAACGACCAAAATGGGAAAAGGAAAAGGCTTTGCGGGCCAAAGCGGATTACGAACAGCGGACTGAAAGGAAACGCTATTATGAATAAAAAACCAATATCTACGTACAATCGACTGATGCAAGACCCGGTGTTTCAAAAAGAATACGAAAAAGAATACAAGGAATTTGCCCTATCAGAATTGCTTTTGGCACTCATGGAAGGGGATGACAAATCTGTTCGAAAGTTGGCAAAAGAAGCGGGCTTGTCCGCCAACACAATTCAAAATATCCGTTCTAAAAAACAAAAAGACATTCGCCTAAAGAACTTCAAGAATATCGTGCAAGCCTACGGATTTCGGATTGTTCTAAAAAAAGATGGAGAGCGGATACCTGTTGCATGACGCCAATTAGAAAAAATAAAACGGGCTGTGAAAAAATCTCGCAACCCGTTTTTGCTTTGTTTTTTCTTCCAAATTCACGGCAAAGTGTTCGCCCCCATCAGGCACCAACGCCCGATTCATCTCGTCAGCCTCTCACCTTCGGGCGAGCACGGGGGCACCGCCCCTACGGTTCCATCCTCCCTTCTTACCTCTCTCACCTATCCACCTCTCGTAATGGGCAATCGCCTGTCGCGCCCGAACGCGCGGGCCGTGATCTTGATGCCCGGAGGGGCTTGGCGGCGTTTGTATTCGTTGCGGTCAACCGTGCGGATAATGCGCGTGACCAAATCTTCGTCATAGCCCAGCGCAACGAGGTCTTGCAAACTGGCATCGTCTTCCACATACGCTTTGAGAATGGGATCGAGCACCGGATAGGGCGGCAGGCTGTCCGTGTCTTTCTGGTTGTCGCGCAATTCGGCTGTGGGGGGGCGCTCAATAATGGAAACGGGAATGACGGGATGATCAGACAGGGCATTGCGATAGTGCGCGAGATCGTAAACCAAGGTTTTGTAGATGTCCTTGATAACCGCGAACCCGCCGGCCATATCGCCGTACAGCGTGGCATAGCCCATGCTCAGTTCGCTCTTATTGCCGGGCGCGAGCACCAAAGCGCGAAATTTGTTGGCGAGCGCCATAAGCAACGTGCCGCGAATGCGCGGTTGGATGTTTTCTTCCGCCGCATCCGGGGGCAGATCGCCAAACTCGTCGGCGAGCAGACCGAGGTATTGGTCGAACAGGTCCTGAATCGGCAGAGTGAGAATGCGAATGTCGAGGTTGCCCGCCATCTGCAACGCGTCGTTAAACGTGCCTTCTGAAGAGTATTGCGTGGGCATGGTCACGCACACGACATTTCTCTCCCCAAGCGCGTCTCGAGCTATCGCCGTGACAAGCGCCGAATCAATCCCTCCAGACAGCCCGATAAAGACCTTTTCAAACCCGTTCTTCAACACGTAATCGCGCGTGCCCAAAACCAGGGCATCGTAAATATTTTTCAGGCGATCATCAGGATGCGGAAACTCGGGCGCCTGAACCGGTGAAAGGGGAACGGATTTGGGTTGTAGGTCGGGCAAATCAATGGCGAGCACCGGGGAAACATCGCGTTTTTCCTTGCGCCGCCGCGAATCGTGCAGGCGGTTGCGAAACACCGCTTCCACATCGACATCGACCACGAGCAGGTCTTCCCGAAACCGAGGCGCCCGCGCCGTAACACGCCCATCTTGATCCACAATCAGGCTGCCCCCATCGAAAATCAATTCATCCTGTCCCCCCACCAAATTGCAAAACCCGAGGACCGCGCTGTTGTCCGTGGCGCGCGTGGCGATCATCTGCTCGCGCAACAACTCCTTGCCATCGTGGAAGGGGGAAGACGAAATATTGATGAGAACTTCGGCATCGCCGGCCAGGGCTTGCTGCCGTGCGGGACCGCCGGGATACCATATATCCTCGCAGATGGTGACGCCAAAGGTGACGCCGTTGAGGCGGTACACGCCAGCGGTCTTGCCAGATTGGAAATAGCGATCTTCGTCAAAGACGCCGTAGTTGGGCAAGTAGGTTTTGTGATAAACATCGAT
The DNA here is from genome assembly GCA_958295785.1 of uncultured Latescibacterota bacterium. Taxonomy (GTDB): domain Bacteria; phylum Latescibacterota; class UBA2968; order UBA2968; family UBA2968; genus VXRD01. The sequence continues at coordinate 4,849,182 of OY282377.1, read as the reverse complement.
CAGGCAACCGTCGCAAGCAATGGCCGCGGCATTGTAAATATCGTCGTGCCGATCCACAAATCCGAAAACAGCGGCAATGCCCTGCGTCGCCTGAACGAGTTCGTCCAGCACCCTGCGGTTGGCTTGGATAAACCGGGGCTTAAACAGCAGATCCTCGGGCGGATAACCCGCAATCGCGAGTTCGGGAAAAACGACAATATGCACGCCCAAATCGCGCGCTTTGTGCATGTGGTCGAGAATTTTTTTGCGGTTGCCCGTCAAATCGCCCACAGTGACATTGATCTGCGCTAAGGCGAGGCGAATGGCGCGGGTCACGTTTCCCACCCTCTAATAGTTGGCGTAAAAGAAATGGCGATTATCGACAATATCGGCGTTTTCTCGCAAATCGGCAAACCACGCCTCGATCACCTCTTGGCGTTTTTGCGACAACAACTGCTGCATCAAATCCTCTTTTTCAGACGCCAAGTCACCCGCAGCTCGTTTTTCATCCACGCGGAGAATATACGCGCCGAGATCCGTCGTGACGATGTCGCTGACCTGTCCCTCGGCCAAGCGAAACGCCGTGCCGATAAAGGCATTGCGACTGCCCACACCGGGGACAAAGCCCATACGCGCAAACGCCTGCGGCGTCTCCACCTCGAGATTGAAAAACGCCGCCGCTTCTTCGAGTGATTTGCCCGTCTTGATCTGCCCCATCACCTCGGTCAACCGGTCCGCTGCAACTTTCACTTTCTTTTTTTCTTTTAGGCTGGCCTGAATCTGCGCTTTGACTTCTTCCAAAGGGCGAGGCCCTGCGTCTCGGATTTCTCGCAACCCGAAAACGTGGATGCCCCGATCATTTTCATAAACACTGGAAACATCCCCGAGAGAACCGCGCAGAAATTTGTTGACCAAACCCGACGTGCTGTTGCCCAAAATTGGAAAAAAGCTGCCGGCCGTGATAAAATCCGAGTCCTGACTCTGCAAATCCTTCTGGTTGACCGCTTCGTCAAACCCTATGTCCTCGGCAATTTCCGCAAACTCCTCGGCCAGCACGCGCAAACTGTCCAACGTGTCGCGCCCGGGGCGCACTTCAATGAGAATATGCCGTGCGTGAACCTCGAGGCTATCGGCTTCCCCCCTCGTTTCTTCCGCTTTAATAATATGCCAGCCAAACTGCGTTTTGACAGGGGCCGAGATCTCACCCGCTTTGAGCGCGAACGCCACCTCTTCAAAGGGCTTGACCATGCGCCCCTTGCCAAAAAAGCCCAAGTCGCCCCCGCGCGACCCGCTTGGCCCATCGGAATACACCCGGGCGAGTTCGGCAAAATCCTCGCCGGCTTTGGCTTCCTTAAAAACGCGATCAATCTCGGCTTTGGCTTCGGCTTCATCGCGTGCTGTGGCTGTTTTGGGCAACGCCACAAAAGCCGTGCGTACGGCGGCATCTTGCTGGTACTCGTCCAAATGCTCATCGTAATAGGTCTGAACTTCGGCCTCGGCGATCAGCGCGAGCGAGTCGGGAATGTCACTCGCATCAAAGCCGATATACGACACGCGCACTTTTTCATTGCGCTCGATATGGGTTTGCTCGATTTCGGCATCGGTAACTTTGACCGAGCCAGCGATGAGCATTTCGAGTTTTTGCGATAGCAATTGGCTCCGCGCATTGGCTTCGGCAGCAAAGACAAATTGCTTCATCCGGGGGTCGCTGTACGTGCTGGGATTGTCGAGGAATTGGTGGTATTTGGCGCGGGCAAACGCGCCATCGGTCTGGAAAAGTTCCTGCTGCTGGATCCACTCGGCGGGTTGCGTGCGGTTGACGTGATTGACTTCGGCATCGGAAACCTCAATGCCGTATTTGTCAATTTGTTGCCCAATCAAAATTTGCGTCACCACGCGCTCCCATGCTTGAGAAATAATCTGGCTGACCTCGGGGTCTTCATTGCCCCGCGCTTTGGCCTGTTGCAAGTCATTCCGAATCTCGGCCTCAAACTGTTTGACAGAAATTTCCTGCCCATTCACAGACCCGACATTGTCGCCAACCGTGGCAAACCCCCGGCTGCTAAAATCAGCCCCCCATTCAAACACCATCAAGCCGACAAAAGCAACGGCGACAATAACCATCATCGCTTTGATAAAAGTAGCACTACGCATTTGGGCGAGCATTGAGACTTTCCTCCAGATAGAAACGGGATTTACAGGATTGAACAGAGACCACCCAGCCACACATGCGCGGCTGGAACCGAGGAATGCGGCGTTCGCAAACCCGCCCCGCATTGGGTTTCGCGCTCCCTCTCGATCAGATTTTGTAATCTACTCGTTGGGTTCTGGACTGGCAAGTTTTTTTTCCCAAAGTGCAGGCCAACTCGATTTTGAGCAGTCGCTTGACGCGGGTTGGGAAAAGTCCTATACTGGAAAGCGCAAAACGGCAGACCCAAGAGGCGGAGCGCGGATTAAGCAGATTGCGCGGATTATATCAATTTGATTTTCAGTTGGCCTGCTGTGATGCGATATGCTACCAGCCATTGATCCCCTTGACCTTACGCAGTCATTCAGAGAAGCCATGGCAACCATCCCAAAAGACCATCAGACAAACCCATCGCGCACAGCGCGCAAGGCCGTCTCGCAACCCACATCCATTTTGCAACTCTCTTCGCAGGCCAACGCATGTCGTTCTGTTACAAAAGCGATTTGCGCTGTGCAGAGCACCCCTCGGCGCATGAGAGCGGCATTTTTGAACTGCTAAGGCAGTTGTACCCCGCTCGCCTACTTTTTTTTGCTGTTGAAAAAAAGTCGGTCGCCGCACGCCGTAGGCACAGGCGTAGCCAACGCATCAAAGCCAACAAACGACGCTTGAGAACCAAACGCCTGTTTTCCTGACCGCCTGTTTTCCTGACCGCTTGTTTATCATCGAGAAAATCCGTGATCTATTTTTGTGCCATTAGTTTCGTTTTCCTATTCTACACCCTCTCCGCAAGCGCAGAGGATTACCACTGGCCTATGGACGCGCCCCCGGCATTGACATCGACATTTGGCGAATATCGCGGCGGGCGACTGCACGCGGCCATCGATTTGAAAACATGGGGCAAGGAGGGGTACCCCGTCACAGCGGTCGCCGATGGGCACGTCTGGCGCGTGCGAACCTCGCCTTGGGGATACGGCCGGGTGGTCTATGTTCAACTCGACAACGGCCGCTTCGCGCTCTGGGCGCATTTGTCGGGATTTTCCAAACGCATCGAGCAATACGTCCAACAAGAGCAAGCGCGGCGCGGCGCGTATAGCGTCAACCTGTACTTTCGCCCCGACCAGTTGCCCGTCAAGCGCGGCGAAATCGTGGGGTATTCGGGCAGCACGGGCATTGGCGTGCCGCATCTGCATTTTGAAATGCGCGATGCCGACCACCGCCCCATCAATCCACTCCTCCACGGATTTGATATTGAAGACGCACTGCCGCCGACCCTACAGGCCATAGGCCTGGCACCCTTAGACGCAGACGCACGGGTCAATGCCGGGCACAATCCCGCGTCATATCCGCTGACATGGCGCGCCAAAGAAAAGCAGTTCACCCACCCCGATACCGCAGTGATCTGGGGGCGCGTGGGCATTGGCGTCAAAGTATTCGACCGCGCAAACGCCTCGCAGCTCACCAACCGCTTGGCCCCGTATCGGACGCGCCTGCTCGTGGATGGCAAAGACGTATTTCAAAAAACCCTCGGGCAATTTGGATACGATGTGACGCGCCATGGCGAATTGGCTTATGACTTTTTTATGAGCCGCCGAGGCCTGGGGCGGTTTCACAGCCTATATCGCAAACCGGGCAATCACCTGCCCTTTTACGGCGATAGCGAAATAGGGGAAGGCGTGTTATTTGCGGGAACAAAGCCAAATGGCGTGGGGCATGAACTCGCGCCGGGGGTGCATCGCGTGCAAGTCATCGCCGAAGATGTAAAGGGAAATCGCGCAGAAGCCGTGCTGGTCGTGCGGGTGGCGAAAGAGCCGACCATTCAAACACTCAAAGCAGTCTGGTCAAAAAAAACCGTGCAGGTACAGGCGCGGGTAACAGACGCCCATCGCGTGGCCTTTGAGCAATCTGTCAACGGTGGCAAAACATGGACTATCGCAAAACATTGGCGCGACGTACAGAACACCACAGTACAGCACACATTGCCCCGCGCCCCGGCCTTTCGGATACGGGCACAGGGCGCGGGTGAGGCGTTTCAAACCTTTGCCGCTCACAGCGATTCACCGCAGATAACCAGCGAGGTGCTGTATTTCCCCACCTTTGCCCTTGTTCGCATCAAAGCCGATCAAATGCTGACAGCAAGGCCAAAAGTGCGGGCGCGGTTTTCCAAATCGCAAGGACTCGCGGTGCGCCAAACGGATTTGCAAACTTACGAGGCCCTCATCGCCTTTGACGAAAAGCACACCGGCGATATTGAAGTGCAAATTGAGGTCAATGGACAGACACATCCCTTGCGGATCATCCAGCAAACCGCGACAAAACAGGGCGGGGAAATCCGTTCAGACGACGGAATGGCGCGGGCGCGATTTGGAAAAGAAGGCGTTTACGAAACCCTCTATGGACGCATTGTGCCCGATACCCTGCCAACAGACGAGCGCGTAGTGGGAACTGCGTATCGGCTGATGCCAGAGGATGTCGCATTCCAAGAGGCCGAGATCGCGTTTGTCTATCCCCGAGATCACCCAGATGTGGATAAACTCGGCATTTACAAATGGAACGAAAGAAAGGGTTGGATTTTTGTGGATATGGGCCGCGATTCAACGCTGGGGGCAGTGACGGGAAAAGTAAAGCACTTTGGCCTGTTTGCGTTGCTAATTGACAATGTGCCGCCCAAAATTTCCAACGTGTTCCCCCCCCACGGTGCTGTGCTCTCATCGCGTCGACCAAAAGTTGTGGCAGATGTAAAAGACCGGTCTTCGGGTATATGGCGCGATGAGGATATTGCAATGCGAATTGACAACGAGGCCCTCATTGTGGAATACGACCCCGAAGAAAATCGCATGGTTGCCAGACCGCGAACCCCCCTAACGCCTGGATCGCATCAATTGGAAATTGTGGTGCGCGACATATCGGGCAATGAATCGCGGCGCACGACCACCTTCAGGATCAAATAGCGATGATGATTCCCCTCAAAGACGAGACCCCTTCCCGCCGCGTACCCGCGTTGGTCATTGGCGTTTTGCTGACCAATGTGGGTGTTTTTGTGTACGCCTACCTGTTGGGCGATATCGGTTTTCACGTCTTCACCGCGCGGTATGGCGCGATTCCCTTTGAGATCGTGTACGGCGTTGACGCAATTTCCCCCACGCCTGTCCCGCTGTATCTCACCTTGCTATCGTCGATGTTCATGCACGGCGGGCTAGTCCATCTGGGTGGCAACATGTTGTACTTGTGGATTTTTGGGAACAAAGTGGAAGACGCGATGGGCCATGCGCGGTTTTTGTTTTTTTATTTAGTTTGCGGTGTGATCGCAACGCTGGCACACGTCTTTTCCGACCCGGCATCCACCATTCCCATGGTGGGTGCCAGCGGGGCTATTGCGGGAATTTTGGGCGGGTACTTGGCGGCGTTTCCCAACGCGCGGATTCTGGTGCTGGTGTTTTACTTTATCCTCCGCGTGCCCGCGCTGATTGTCTTGGGCGGGTGGTTCGTCATCCAACTGCTCAACGCTTCAAATGATACGAGCGATGTGGCCTGGTACGCGCATATTGCCGGCTTTGTCGTGGGATACGTGCTGATGCGCCGATGGGTGAACAGAATGCCGGTCAAAAGGGTGTACGAGCGGTGGGAGTATTAAAACGCGAGCCGCGATCACAGATTAAACGGATGACGCAGATTGCGCGGATTGGGGATCGCAACAGGTGCAAAGAACATGGATTTTTAGAGTCCCTAACAAAAAGCGTTGCCCTGGATTTGTGAGAGGCCAACTTTGAGGCGTTCCTCTCCATCGGGTGTTCACTCCTCTGTTTCAGACGCTTGCTTTCTTTATGTGAGGGCTTCGTAATGATTCCCTTGACGTTACCTAGGCATTCAGAAAAGCCATGGCAAAAATGCCATCCCAAAAGACCCTCCGATAAAACCATCGCGCACAGCGCGCAAGGCCATCTCGCAACCCACCTCCCTCTTGCAACCCACCTCGCAGGCCAGCGCATGGTGTGCGACCCGCAAAGCGCTTTGCGCTGTGCAAGCCTCTCGGCGCATGAGAGCGGCATTTTTTGCTTCCTTTTTTTGCTGTTGAAAAAAAGGAGGTCGCCGCACGCCGTAGGCACAGGCGTAGCCAACGCATCGAAGGCAACCCACGAGGAGGCAGAACCCAACGCTTGAGACAAGCACCGCATGATCTCTGAGGAGCGTCTGTTCCTCATTTCTCCGGCCTCCCTGATGGGAGGCAGGAGACGGACAAAGAAAAATCAAATGGGTATAAGACCCCATCCATATAGCGAAACGCCCCATGCGTTTCCAGCGTGAAATCATATCATACAAAGCGCGCCCCAACTGCCATTCTGACTCACGCCAGCGCGCGAGATCGGATCGCATTCGGAGAGGAGTCTATGTCATGGCAAATCCCCTAACGAGCGTGAACGCAATCGAAACGGATCGCATGCCCCCTGAATTGCCCACGCGGGTAACCTCTGAAGATGCAGGGGCTCGTTCAGGGCATGGCGCGCCTCGCGCTGACGGACGTGTTGCAGTCGCATCCCTTGGGAACGATTTTTGTGTGGCCTGTTATACTCGGTATGGGAAATCTCCGTTAAAGCGTGTAGATCAAGGAGCGTCAAGTTTTGTGGGGACTAATCGTCTTGAAGGTAAAGAATGGTTGTTGGGGTAAAGGATTGTGTTCGAGATGGGGTTGGTTGGGCGTTTTAGTGATGATGTCGAGCTTGTTTTCTTGTGCATTTCCTCGGCCATTGACGCCGGTCAAACCCGTCAAAGATAGGCCCTGTCTCAAAGATAGGCCCTGTCTCATCGAGAGATGCAAAAAGCAAAAATGTTATCTGTCTGTTGCTGAAAGTGAACGGCGATATATTTGTTTTTTTAGGTATCATGGCAGGTGTCAGATTCATTGAAATTTGGATTTTCTGATGGGCATGATCGGGAGGTGCCTGTCAGAAAAAAATAAGCAGTAAAGTCTGTATAATTTCGATTTTTCGGTCGTTTTTTCACTAGTATATAGAAGGAAGCGACCCGGGGTGGAGATGTGCTGGTGATAAAAATTTGAAAATTTTGTGAAAAAGCGATAGTAGTCTATTGCCTTTTGTCGTATGAGAAAATGGCGGTGCATTGTGAGACAGACATTGGGTGTTGTTGAGGCGTCAGATGGAGGCGATAAGGACGAGCGGCGGGGGATGTTGGGAGGGATGCAGGGGATGATGAAGGGGGGGTTGTTGTCACGGGTTTTAGATTTGGTGGTGAAAGGAAAAAAGGGAAATGAGGATGGACGTATTAGAGAGTTGCTTTTGCAGAGAAAAGTGCTTGCAGTGTTGGATGGAAAGCGGATATTTGTCACAAATAGGACTTACGCAATCACCATTGGAATATAAGGTGCTTTGAGTTGTTGTCTCAAGAAGTCAGCCAGCCCTCGGTATTTGACTTGATAAATGGTTTGTCCTGTTTGATAGGCCACCTGCTCGAGTCTTATCCAAACGAACATCGCACACCCAATATGATTTCGTACCATGCGTGCCAACCGGCATTGACACTTTTCAAGCCCGGTCACCTGTTTGACTTCGCGGTGAAATGGCTCAATTTTCCATCTTTGGTGACACACCTGTTGTACCCCTGAAGAATCGTTTTGAGCATGGTCGTTAGTCACGACATACGCCGTGCGTCTGGCAGCAGACGCCACCCGGAATAATTTCACTTTGTGGTCTTTGGGGAACCCTCTGATTTTAATAGGACTTACGCAATCACCATTGGAATATGAGGTGCTTTGAGTTGTTGTCTCAAGAAGTCAGCCAGCCCTCGGTATTTGACTTGATAAATGGTTTGTCCTGTTTGATAGGCCACCTGCGCGAGTCGAATCCAAACTAACATCGCACACCCAATATGATTTCGTACAATGCGTGCCAACCGGCATTGACACTTTTCAAGCCCGGTCACTTGTTTGACTTCGCGGTGAAATTGCTCAATTTTCCATCTTTGGTGACACACCTGTTGTACCACTGAAGAATCGTTTTGAGCATGGTCGTTGGTCACGACATACGCCGTGCGTCTGGCAGAAGACGCCACCCGGAATAATTTCACTTTGTGGTCTTTGGGAAACCCTCTGATTTTAATGGACTTGCCTTGTTTGCGCTCCTCTTGAGTCCAAGTTAAGCTATCTACGCGCTGGTAGGGGATTGTGCCTGCCGAATCGTCCACGCGCCGGTTCGTCTTGAGGGGACAATAATAGGTTTTTTGCATCTGCTCTATGTGTCGCATGACCGTTTTGGTCGCATACCAACTGTCCATCAAGACCCCGGTAAAAGGAAGGTCCTTCTGATAGACCAACCCAGAGAGCATGTCCTTGAGATGATCCAATTTGGTTTTGCCATCGCCTTGAGGGTCATAAATCCGATCGTCAATCAGCCAGAACCGATCCTGTTGCGGATTGACATAGACACAGGTGACCACCCCAATGCCGTTGATGACGCCTTGGGCGTTGCCGCTATATTGACGGCGCACTAACGCGATCTTGCGTGCGTGTCGCTTGTCTAAAACCGTGTCATCAAAGATCACATAGCCTTCAGGCGTCAACGCGATGTGGTCTTTGACGTGTTCCCACACCAAGCGGGGTGGGATACGCGCACCGGCGAGATAGCGGTTGATCATATCATGACTGAACCCTTCGCTATGGTCGGCGAAATGGGTCAGCGTATAGTTGAGGGGACTGCTAAGCAGATACTGACAGTAATCCAAACGCGTCGGTCGGTCCATTGACACCTCCTCAAAGTGATAAATTTTACGGAATTGCACCCTTTTTTAACTCAGCATGCGTAAGTCCTAACAAAGAAAAATGGAGAGAAGAGGGAAAGTTTGTATTGGCGGAAGCGTTTGGTCAAGGGATTGATGGATTTAGGACACGAGAGGGATGATGCTTGGAAGATTTTGATATTGTGGGATAAGTTGACGGATGGGGGCGAGAAGTCTATCTATGATGTGATCTGATCTTGTTTATGAGATGGTGATGGGTGAATAGAAAGGAGATCTATAATGGCGGATATGATAGCGGATTTGAAACATAAGGTTGGCAAGTCTATTAGTCGCTTGAGTACAAATGAACCTCATAGGGTGCCGGCTTCTGTGGCGCGTTATGAGGGGGTTTTTCAGAATGTATTGAATGAGGTTCATGCTCCTGATATTGCTCCTGATGTCTATGTTTTGCAGGGCGATATCGTTGTGCCGAGTGGGACGGGACAAAAAATAAGGTCTGTTCCGACTCTTACAAGCGCCAAACCAAATCTGCCATCCCATTTTCTTCCTGCTTCAAACAATCGCACCGCGCCCTGCGCCGACGAACCCGCATTCTGCATGCAGGACGCGCTCATGCGTCTGTCCCTCGGAGAACCCGTTGTTGCCATCCCCGACTTTTTCGCCAAACCCTCAAACGCCCCAACAACCGCATCATTGACACACACCAAGCCAAGCACCGAGTGATAACGCAAATCGAGCAAAAAAACGCCCAGTCGCACAATGACCGGGCGTTTTTATTTTTTGGATGGACAAAATTCAATGAATTGCAAATGCGGGAATTAGGTCAGCTAGCAACGTGCTCTTTTTGACTTTGAGCACAAACGTCAGGCGTCAATAAGAGCACCCAAAAGAAAACGCCAAACACAACAGGCCATCTGTCATTCATAACCCTTCCTATTTGTGATCCGATTGACCGGCCCCACTCAAATGCAAGCCCACCAGGCGAGCAACCCGCACCACCAGATACGTCTGACCCCAAACGGCTTCTAACAGGGTCAGGTTTTGCGCCATCCAACTCACCGGCGTTATCTCTCCGTACCCCAAAGGGGTCAGCCTGACAAAGAAAAAATAAATCAACTCTGAAAACTCGCCCGATGTGTGAACCGGCAATGAAATCGCAGCGGGGTCGAGCAAGAGCAAGATGGGATAGAAAAACGCCCACAACAACCCGCTGAGAAATGAGACGGCAATTCTCCCTGAATGGTATCTGACGTGATCATCTTCTCAGAGAAAATCCGGTCCAAAAAAACCACGAGACATATCCCGTAAAACGAGGGATAAACACCGAGCAAGGCCAACGCAACCCCTTCAGATACGGCCTCTGAAACGGCCCTCAGATCCATCCACAACGAAAATCCAAACCCCAACAATCCGAGAACCACACACAACCCAAAGAGCACCTTGGCAAGGCCAAGCGGCCAGAGCACCATGGCCATAACCAACAAAAAAAGAAAGGGCACAAAGGACTGCGCTTCGCGCTCCAACAACGGCTTCACCACAAGAAGAAAAACCACTGACAGGCCGAGAAAGGGGGACCTGTCATCCGAAAAGCGAAATCTCGCCTCTCGTCCTTGCTCAGCTGATCGGTTCACACGCGTTCCCAAAGCGACATGAAAAAAATGAACACGCAATATATTCCGCTTCCCGGGGCCCAAGTCGAGAAAGGGACCGCCAGTGTCGAACAAAATACAAAATGGGAAGCCCGCGCGCGCAATGGGTTCGGGCAGTTCAAAAAAGCAGGGGCCCTCGCCCCCAAGGTGCCCCGAGAAGTGGGCACGGCCTTGAAGCCCTCACATAAAGAAAGCAAGCGTCTGAAACAGAGGAGTGAACACCCGCAGGTACGCCTCAAAGGCGGCCTCTCACAAATCCAGGGCAACGCTTTCTGTTAGGGACTCTTAATCCGCACAATCCCAAATCCGCGATCCAGACAAATAACACGGCTCGCTTCACAAACACCAAACAAACAAAAAAGCCCGAGTTCATTGCGAACCCGGGCTTGTGCTTTGCCACGATACACGCTACCTGCAACTATCGTTCAAACATTGTTACCATTCAACGCTTGGAGGGTTTGCCAACACTTGTAACCGTCCGCGATAGCCGGGGGAAGCGCGTCGAGGTGGCTTCCAATAAACGAAATCACCTCATCACGGTCAAGGCATGTGACCCTTGGATCCCGAGTCGGTGCGTCGTTGCCGGTGGTCGAGAAGAGCACGATCTTTGTAACATCAGTTGGGAAGTTGTCCGCAGTGACCTCGACATCACCTGTCTTGACTTGAACAGCCAACTTACACTCCCCATCACGCGACCACATCAAGTACTCGTAGGACATGGTATCCGCTCGGCGTCTCATGGGCGCACAAAGATAACCTCGCAACTGAAACATGATATAGACCACATCTTCGGCATCCCGGTTGGAAAGGATGTCAAAGAGACCGGTATCGGCGTCGATATATCCGTACTTAGAGTCCCTAACAAAAAGCGTTGCCATGGATTTGTGAGAGGCCGACTTTGAGGCGTTCCTGCGGGTGTTCACGCATCTGTTTCAGACGCTTGATTTCTTTATGTTAGGGCTTCTAAGACGTAACAAAGGAGGGCGTGGTGCTGATCGCCCAGCCGTGAAACTTTGTAAATGCACAATGCGTTTAAGGGATGTATCCACTCATGATAGCCCTGACTGATACCCCCTGCTTAAACCCGTAGAGCCTGCACTGGAACGCTTTAATCCACTGAGCAAGCTCTGTCAGGCGAGGCGTAACCCTTGTCAGTACCTGCTTTGGGAGGGAAGATCATGGTCGCAAAATTGGAAATGCCGATGACGACAACCCGCGCCGAGCCGGGCGAAGGTTTTCGCTGTGCTGCTGGGCATGACCGCACGCGGAAAAAAAACCATGTCCTTGAATGACGCTGGCCGGGAAAAAAAAGAATGGGTGGGAGATACAATGGAAGATATGAAAACAGAAACGCGGGGCGCGGGCGATGCTTCGATTCAGAGCTATCTGAGGGAACTTCGCAAGTATCCGCCATTGAGCCGAGAAGAAGAACAACAAACCCTGTGCAAAGCAAAAAAAGGCGACCGAGCGGCGACCGACAAGATCATCACGTCAAACTTGCGTTTTGTCGTTAGCGTTGCACTCGAGTATCAGGGCCGGGGCGTGCCCCTCGCCGATTTGATCGCCGAGGGCAATATCGGGCTGATGGAAGCCCTCAAGCGATTTGATGAAAAACGCGGGTTTAAGTTCATCAGCTATGCCGTTTGGTGGATTCGGCAGGGCATTCTCAACGCGCTCAAGCGCACATCAGCCGTGGCGATGCCCGCAAATCGCCAGGAAGATATGGATCGCATGGCGCGTCGCTGGGGGCAGATGAGCCAAGAGTTGGGCCGCGTGCCCACGCTGGACGAAGTCGCCAGCGATATGCAGATCAGCCTCAAGCGCGCAGAGCGGGCCTTGCGCTGTGTGCGCCCAGATCTGTCGCTCTCGATGCCCATAGACGCGGAAGGCGAGCAGTCGCTCATAAATTTGATCGAGGCCGAAGCAGAAGATCCCGATCAACTGGTTATGGCACGCGATCAGGCCGAACGGGTGTCTCGGTCTCTCGCCGCGCTTAAACAGCGCGAGGCCGATGTCATCCGCGCCTATTTTGGGCTCGATGGCGATGAGCGCAGGAACCTGAGCGAAATTGGTCGCTCTTTGGGCCTAACCCGAGAACGCATTCGCCAGATTCGCAACCGCGCGCTGTTCAAGCTCCAGCGATATTTTCGGCGCGAAGTGCCGGGGGGAAAAGTGGAGGATTTGGTCTGATAGACAAATAGATGGCCTGGCCCAAAGGGAGACGGGAGAAGGCCACCCAACCCCAACCGTTGCGCGTTTCGATGAACTGCTGAGGCAGTTGTACCCCGTTCCACTGATTCGCAGATGAATTGGCCTGAAAAGCGGTCAGTTGTACCCCGCTCCGTAGATTCTTAGAGGCGGTCATGGTTTTGCCATGGCCGCCTTTACTGTTTCATCGCAGGCTTTGAAAAGGGTTGATTTATTTTTTTTGCATCGTAGATTTAAAAAGCTGTTTTAAGATTATCGGGACCCTACCCCCTAACCATCCTTCCTTCTTCAGCATATACTTTGGAGGTGGTTGTATGGACAAATTACACAATCGACCCAATGCACAAGTGTTCGATATGTTTTGCAGCATTGGCGGCTTGACCTATGGGTTGCAGCGGGCTGGCATCTCGGTCAACGCGGGGCTGGACATTGATGGTTCGTGCCGTTTCGCCTATAAAAAAAACTGCGAGGCGACTTTTATTGAAGCGGATATTCGGGAAATCTCTTTTGCGGATGTTGCAACCTATTTTAGTGATGCGGAATATCGCGTACTGGTCGGTTGCGCGCCTTGTCAGCCGTTCTCTAGCCATACGAAATTGAGGTCTTATCAAGCGGATGCGAGATGGAATCTGATCGATGAATTTCTGCGAGTAATCCTCGAGGGTCGGCCAGAGATCGTTTCAATGGAAAATGTGCCCCAACTCATGGGTAAATCTATTTACGATAAATTTAAGCGCGAGTTGACCGATGTGGGGTATAAAGTCTCTGATGGCGTTCTATCCTGTGCCCAGTTCGGCGTTCCGCAAAGTCGCTCCCGTTTGGTTATGCTGGCGTCTTTGTTGGGACAGATTGATATGCCGAACCCCACAACCCATAGCCACCCAACAGTAAGACAGGTAATCGGGCACTTAGAGCATCTCGAGCCGGGGCAATCAAGCGCGACCGATCCCCTGCATGTTTGCTCTCAATTAGCACCGATCAACCTAAAACGCATCCGAGCGTCAAAGCCTGGGGGGAGTTGGCGCGATTGGCCGGCGGAATTATTGCCCAATTGTTACAAAAAGGACAGCGGCTCGACCTATGGAAGCGTCTATGGCCGTATGCAGTGGGACAAGCTCGCGCCGACGCTGACCACGCAGTTCTATCGCTATGGCACCGGACGCTATGGGCATCCCGAACAAGACAGGGCCTTGAGCTTTCGGGAAGGCGCGATCCTCCAAACCTTTCCCGAAGAATATCAGTTTATCGCACCGGGCGAGAAAGCGTCCTTCTCGAAAATTGGCCGTCAAATCGGCAACGCGGTTCCGCCATCTTTGGGGGTTGCGATTGGCAAAACGATTATAGACCATCTGCGAAAGAGGGAAAAGAATGCCTAAAGAATACTCTTTGGACATTGACCTGAATGTGCTCAACCATTTGGGATTGAACCTGTATAGCAACGTCCCCGCTGTGTTGGCCGAACTGATCGCCAACGCTTGGGATGCCGATGCCGCTCGGGTGGATGTATCTGTAAAAGAACCGGATGAGGGTAAGCAGATCGTCATTCAGGACAATGGTTGCGGGATGAATGACGCCGATTTGCGCGACAAATTTTTGGTCGTTGGGTATCAACGCAGAACAAAAGAAAGTGGGGATCTTACGCCGGGTAAGGGACGACCCGTTATGGGGCGAAAGGGCATCGGCAAGTTGTCTGTCTTGTCTATTGCCCGAAAAGTCCAAGTCTTCACAAAAAAAGAAAATGCCGCCCCTCTTGCAATTGAGTTAGAGGTCGCAGAAATCCAGAAAGCCATAGAAACAAAACAGAAATATCATCCTCCTGCCATCTCTGTGCCGGAGGCAATCGTTCTTGGGCGTTCTGGCACGGCAATCGTTCTGTCTGATCTCAAGAAACGGGTGAACGCATCGCTGGATCGATATCTGCGCCAGCGCGTGGCACGCCGCTTTTCGGTTATTGGCGACGGCTTTCAAGTGCTCGTCAATGGCAGCGAGATAACGCTAAGGGACAGGAATTATTTCGGAAAACTGGAATACGCATTGGTCTATGGCAACTTCGACAAGTCTAAATTTAAGCACGATGAGAAATATGTCGTTCCACGTCCGAAAAATACAATAGATGAGCAAAAGCGACATGCTGTGCGCGGCTGGATTGGCTTGGTGGAAAAATCGGGATCATTGCAAGAGGAAGAGGGCGCAGATAATCTGAACAAAATATCCATTCTCGCCCGAGGAAAGGTGGCATTGGAAGACATCTTGGATTCATACCGAGAGGGTGGGCTATATACAAAGTACATCATCGGCGAATTGGAGACGGACTTCTTGGACTTAACCGAGCAAGAGGACATTGCCACATCCAGCAGGCAGGATTTTATCCAGAGCGACGAGCGATTTGTGCAACTGCGAAAATTTGTCGAACGGGAACTGAAATATTTGGCAAGAGAACGGGCAAAACTGAAGAATGAAGAAGGGGCGAAGAAAGCCTGTGAAATCCCCGCGATTGAGGAGTGGTACGAGTCGTTGAAGGGAGATACGAAAACCGCGGCCAAAGAATTATTCGGCAGAATTAACCAAATCGCAACCGACGATGAACACAGAAAGACGCTGTATAAGTATGGCGTATTGGCGTTTGAGCGTCTGCGTTATAAAAAAAAGCTAAACGAACTGGATCAACTCGATATCAATAATCTCGAGGCTACCGTAAAACTCTTTTCCGAGTTGGACGATATAGAAGCATCGTGGTATTATGAAATCACCGAAGGTCGCTTGGATGTCATTAAAAAGTTATCTGCTGATATTGACGAGAATGTGCTGGAAAAGATCATCCAACAGCATATTTACAACCATCTCTGGTTGCTGGACCCATCGTGGGATAGGGCGACGGAAACGCCCACCTTAGAGCGGTCTGTTACGACCAGCTTTGATAAAATTTCCGATAAATTGAGCAAGGAAGAAAAGCAGGGGCGTCTGGATATTCGATACAAGAAAACGTCGGGCAAGCATGTGATTATTGAACTGAAAAGAGGGTCTGCTCCCAATTCAACCTATAGCCTTATGGGGCAAGTTGATAAGTACATAAGGGCATTGAGGAAACAGTTACGTGTAGCTAAGGAGGCTGGGGCTATTGAAGCGGTCTGTCTGGTGGGAAAAGAACTCAGTGATTGGGAGGATGCAGAAACGCGACAAGAATCGGAAAATGCTTTGGAAGCAAAACATATCCGCGTGATTACCTACCAACAACTCATCCGCGATGCAGAAGCGAGCTACCAACAGTACCTCGAAAAGAGCAAAGAGAAAGGTCGGATCAAAAAACTTTTGGATGAGATTGAAACTTATGATGACCCTGCATTTTAAATAAAAACACGCCCTGATTTCTCTATCCTTCCCTCCACGCCAAAGGTTTTCCCCATGCCGACCCTCGACTTCAAAGGCAAGCAACATATCTACGCCCACCATCTCACTGTGCCTTACCGCCCCATTGAAGCGGACGCAAGCCGATCTTGCAACTCGTGCGGCACTGACGATAACCTCGTCATCCACGGCGACAACCTCCACGCCCTCAAAGCACTGCTACCCCGCTACGCCAACCGCGTCAAGTGCATCTACATTGACCCGCCGTACAGGCCGGCGAGATTGCCGGAGTGCCGCAACTGCTGATCTTCGAGACCAAGGGCGAACACCTGCGCGGCAACCCGGACACCGAGTACAAGGAGAAAGTATTGCAAACGCTCGAAGGCGCGTTCAACACCGCCGGCGCGATGAAGGTGTGCGAGGGGTCGGCCCAAAGCATCTTTCAGTTGGTATTCAGCGAACGCGAATTTGCGGAAATATCGGCGCGGCTGAACGGTCAATATTAGAAGCAGTGGTCAGTCCCCGCCCAACCCCTGCGCGTTTCGATGAACTGCTGAGGCAGTTGTACCCCGTTCCACTGATTCGCAGATGAACTGGCCTGAAAAGCGGCCAGTTGTATCCCGCTCCGCAGATTCTTAGAGGCGGTCATGGTTTTGCCATGGCCGCCTTTACTGTTTCATCGCAGGCTTTGAAAAGGGTTGATTTATTTTTTTTGCACGCTCCGCGACTCCATCGCCGATTTGCTTATTTCAGCGACATTTCTATCGCGCCAGAGAGGTCGTTGCCACTTTGTATAATCGAATGGCTCTCGTAAGATCAAGCCATTGATCCCCTTGACGTTATGCAGTCATTCAGAGAAGCCATTGCAACAAGGCCATCCCAAAAGACCATCCGATAAAGCCATCACGCACAGCGCGCAAGTCCATCTCGCAACCCACGTTCATTGGGCAACCCACTTTGCAGGCCAACGCATGTCGTCCTATTACAAAAGCGTTTTGCGCTGTGCCAGCCCCTCGGCGCATGAGAGCGGCATTTTTGAACTGCTAAGGCAGTTGTACCCCGCTCGCCTACTTTTTTTGCTGTTGAAAAAAAGGATGAAAACGCGAATAATTTGAGCGTTTGACGCCGCACGCCGTAGGCACAGGCGTAGCCAACGCATCAAAGGCAACCCACAAGGAGGCAGAACCAAACGCTTTAGACGAGCAACGCCTGAGTGCTACGGAACGTCTGTTCCTCATTCCTCATTCCTCCCTGATAGGAGCAGGATACGGACAACTTAAAATCAAATTGGTATTACCGAGGTATATCCTCCTGCGTCCTCGACTTCCACTTGTCTATGAGCGCGTGTATGTCTTCGGGATTTTCTATGGGTGGGCCCAGTCTGAGCAGATTTTCAAGCGAGGAGATCGCAAGGGCTGTGTCGTCCGATTCGGCAAATAAGAGGGCCAAGTCGCGGTAGTGTCTGCCGGCCAATTGTTGCCATACATCGGGTACGTCAAGCGCGTAGGGCGGCACGCGCTTTTCGAGTTCAATGAGAATATCATAAGCACTTTTGTACCTGCCCGTTTGCATATAAGCGCGAACGAGGCCATCAAAGAGAATCAGATAATTGCCGAGCAAGCGGCGCGCAACCGGGTCTTTGTGAACCGTGCTGTCCGCCACGCCGGTATAGCGATAGACCTCGAGCAAATTGCGTCTGGTTTTCTCTCTGTCAAACTGCCCATCGCCGCGGGTTTTGACCAGTTTATAGGCCATCCCCTCCATAGACAAATAGGGCTTCAAACCCGCCATATTGCTATTCGGCACGGTCACGGCAAAGTAGATGGGCCGATTGTGCCAGTTATTTTCCAACACGCGCCATATCATCCAAGTGTGGGGCTCAACGACGCGAATCGTCTGGCGGCTGCCACTGCCGATGTAATACTCGGCAGTGGGAATATCCCCTGCCTCAAGTGCAAGCCCTGCGACCTCCATGCGTCTGTCATCTTCCCATGGAAGGCCCGTGAGATAATTATCAATCTGATCATCCGTAAGCCCCACTTCAACACCGAGCCTTTTTATTTGCTTGACGTACCACGAGGTCTTGATCAGGCTGAGATTGACGATTTGAATATCATTTCGCACGGCCTCAACGCCCTGCAAAAACCAAAGCGGATAGGTGTCGTTGTCGCCATTGGTGAACAAAATGGCATTTTCTTCACAGGTCGCCATGATATTGTGGGCATAATCATAAGACACAAAGTCGCCCGTGCGGTCGTGGACGTGATAATTCTCGATCAAAATACCCGTGGGCACGAGCAACGCGCAAAGTGCCGTGGGTATTGCCAACGCCGTCGTCTTCACCCAAGCGATGAGACCCGCCGCGCCGATGCCCATCCAAATCCCAAAAAACGTGTACGCCCCCACAAAAATGTATTCGCGCTCGCGGGGTTCGGGGTCGGGCATATTGAGATAGAGCACGAGCCCCGCGCCCATCAGGGCAAACATCGCAAAAAGGGAAGCAAAGCGTTTCCAATCCTTACGCAAGTGATACACGGCCCCGCCAATGCCGAGCGCGAGCGTGATCAAAGAATAGCGAATGGTCTCGTATGGGCTGATGTACACATCTACGGCGCGGCGAAATTGTGCGGAAATGTCATCGAAAAACGGAAACTGTTGGAGAAAGTATTTGATGTGAATATTAAACTGAAAAGCCCACGGTTCGCCGCGGCGCGGAAAAACAGCATGGATGCCGTATTGCTGCCGCGCGAGAAATGCTTTGAAATTCTCCCATGTTTCGGGGTCGTTCATGTCGATCATGGGATTGAGTCCCGACCGAATAAAAAGGGCGAAGTACGTGGAAAAACCCAGCCCACCGATGAGGATGCCCCAAAACCAGAATTGGGGATTGCGCCATGCGGGCCTAAGAATGAGCAACCCGATAATGATGCCACCAGCAAGAAGCGCGGCCACCGAGACGTGACAGACAATCGCCAAAAAGGGATAGAGAACGAGACCCGCGACCACGAGCACCTGATACTTGAGCGGGCGGTCTTCCATCAAATCAGTGAAAAGCAAAATGAGAATGCCGGGAATGGTGAGCAAACACTGCAGATGCACCCCCGCGCCCAGGCCAAAAAGATAGGCGATAAAGATCAAGAGGCGGTCGCTGTTGTGATCTTTGTGCGCGTCATCCCAGCGCAGGGCGACCCAAACCGCCAGCAACGTAATGCACATCGACAAGCCGTACACTTCGGCTTCAATGGCGTTGTTCCAAAAAGAAAAAGAAAAAGCCGTGCTGAGGGCGGCCACCGCGCCACCTACTATGATGGCGATTTGTTGGGCCGTGTTTTCGCGGTCGAGCCATGTGGAGAGCAACCGGACCGTACACAAATAAATGAGAACAACCGTGGCAATGCCAGACGCCGCCGACAAGAGATTCACGCGGAAAGCGATTTCCCCAAACGGCAACATAGAAAAAATGCGCCCGAGCAAAGTGTAAAACGGCGCGCCGGGGGGATGGGGAACGCCCAATCTATAAGACGTGGTAATGAACTCGCCGCAGTCCCAAAATGCAACCGTAGGGGCTAGCGTCGAGAGATAGACAACGGTCGTAATCAAAAAGACCAGACCAGCGACGATGTTGGCGCGCTTTGCAAAGACAGTCATAAAATTCTGCTCACAAGTATAGGCCCTTAGAAGCCCTAACATAAAGAAATCAAGCGTCTGAAACAGAGGAGTGAACAGCCTATGGAGAGGAACGCCGCATGGATGTCCGCTCTGCGTTCGTCGCGCACCCGCAGGCTGCGGAACTGACGGAGCCAGGCCAGCGTCCGCTCAACGCCCCACCGGTACACGCCCAACCCGCTGCCATGCGCTGTACCCCGCCGGGCGATCACCGGCCAGATGTGGCGCGCACGCAGGGCCTTCCGGCATG
Source organism: uncultured Latescibacterota bacterium (assembly GCA_958295785.1). Lineage (GTDB taxonomy): Bacteria > Latescibacterota > UBA2968 > UBA2968 > UBA2968 > VXRD01. Next base: position 4,829,150 of record OY282377.1, on the reverse strand, counting down.
CCTTCGAGTCATAGGCACGGTCTGCATACAGCCGTTGGGGTCTGCGGCGCGGACGACCGCGTTTGCCTCTGACCGCGGGCACAGCGTCCACCCATGGCAACCATTGCGTCACATCTGGCCGGTTCGCCCCGGTCACAATCGCGGCCAGAGGCACCCCGTTGGCATCGGTGATCCCATGATGCTTACGCCCGGGCTTGCGGCGGTCTGTGGGATTGGGGCCGGGTTTTCCCCCCAGCGCCTACCGCACGCAGGGAGGCGCTGTTCACGCAGGCACGAGACCAGTCCAGGCCATCGGCCGCTCGCAGTTTGGACAACAGCAGATGATGAAGCCGCTCCCACACGCCGGCGTCATGCCACTCCTTCAGACGGCGCCAGCAGGTCATCCCGGAACCACACCCCATCTCTTGGGGCAACTGCTCCCACGGGATGCCGCTCTTCAGGACGAATAGAATGCCGGTCAACGCCTTGCGGTCATCAATGCGCTTACGTCCGGGGTAGCGGAATCGTCTCGGCTTGGGAACCGGCAAAAGGGGTTGGACCTTTTCCCAGAGTTCATCGCTCACGAGTGGTTTGGTCATTTGTTCCTCCTCGCCCGGTTGCAGATGCCGGGCATGGACGTTGTAAGGGTTGGGCTGAGAAGAAAATCGGCCTCTCACACCATGTCAACGCTTTATGTTAGAGCTTCTTAGAAGCCCTAAGATAAAGAAATCAAGCGTCTGAAACAGAGGAGTGAACACCCGCAGGAATGCCTCAAAGGCGGCCTCTCACAAATCCAGGTCAACCCTTTTTGTTAGGGACTCAAGCCTCTGCGTCCAACGCATGCTGAAAAGCATCGAGATTGTCCACTTGCACCGCCGCACGAAGCAACTGCTTGAGTTGTTGCAAATCGTCAATGGCCCGAATGCGACCAGCGAACTGACCGGGCGCGTCCGCATCAAAGCGAACCTCCAACACATCGAGAATATCTTCAATGGTGCTTTCTCTAATCCCTTCCTCCCTGCCGCGACGCATCCCCTGTTCAATGCCCTGTTCAATGCCCTGTTCAATGCCCTGTTCAATCCCGCGGTCAATACCTTGTTGGGTAAGGTATTGGGCAAACGATGATTCACGCATAATCGCATCCATAAAACCCTCCTGAGAAATAATACGCCTAACGGTGGACAACTCGTACGATATCCCACCTAAAATAGCCATACCCGCCATCATGTCAACCTTGGTTGAGGCATCCAAGGGCAAGGCTTCCGTCGCCTGAAGACATTGACGCAACCACGCATCCGCAGACATCCCAGACGGAGGTTTCATCAATGGCGCAAACGGAAGCAAGCCCGGATGACCGCCCGCAATAATCGCTTGACCGTCGATCTCACTCAGACGAATCACCTTGTATTTCACCAGCACCTCATGGCCGGGCAGTTCTTGGATGTAGTATCCCTTATCGCGTCGTCCAGCACCGGGACGCAGGTAGATCACAAAGGAAAAGATCGGCAGACCATAGCGTTCTATGGCGCGACCAATATAGCCGGCCATGCGACGCGACATCGGAGTGTCCGTGCTGTCCGCGGTTTGAAATTCGCAATGAATCAACGCATCCTCACCCTCAATACGCACGAGAATCAGGCTATCGGCGCGCCGGGATTCCACGGTGGGTTGCTCGGTCTCGAGCACCTCGAGCACCTCGATGTCAGCGCGTCCGAGTGTGAAGCGGATGAAATCGTCCGGGTAGGTTTGAATCAGGTGTTTGGATATCGTATCGTATTCGGCCATAAACGCCACCTCGAAAAAATTGAGGAACAAAAAATGGGGAACAAAAATGATACAATCACGCCATTTTTGACAAGACTTTGTTGGACAAAGATGCGAACATAAAAACGTAGGGGCGGTGCCCCGTGCCCGCCCGAAAAGGCAAGATACAAGGCGAAAGACAACCACAGAGGGACAAATATTGGGAAGCCGCAGGACAGCCAATGGAGCAGACAGAGAGGACAGAGCGGAGGCAGGAGGGTGGGGGGTAATCCGCGCAATCCCCTAATCCGCGACAATCCGCGATCCAGACAGTGGCGTTGCAGAGCCTGTGCCAAAACGCCGTAAGCCAGTGCTAAGAAGCCCTAAGAAAAAGAAATTAAGCATCTGAAACAGAGGAGTGAACACCCGCAGGAACGCCTCAAAGGCGGCCTCTCACAAATCCAGGTCAACCCTTTTTGTTAGGGACGCTTAGTCCGGAAGTTCCTCGGGTCGTTCAATTTCAATATCGACAAACGCGCCATCTACTCTGGCCGCAACGTAAAAAACCTCATTGCCCCGCAAAATCCACACTGCGTTGCCCGTGCCGTGCATAAGCACGGGCTCAGAAGGGCCATAGTCATTGGCGGGAAGTTCTTCCGGGCCGTAAATCTGCGCCTTCCCGTACGCGGCATCCCACTTGAGATAAAAGAGGCTGTGGCCCTTCAAAATCCATGCTCTGGAACCCCCGCCTGCCATCATAACGGGATCTGATGGGTCTGCATCCGGGAGTTCTTCGGGGCGTTCAACTTCAATTGTGACAAACGAGCCTTCGCGTTTTGCAACGGCAAAAAAGACCTCGTCATCCCGCAAGACCCACGCAAAATCGCCCGAACTTTGCAAGAGCAGTGTCTCTGCGGCATCATCGTTGTTGTCGAGTTCACGAGGGCCGTAAATCTGAGCTTGCTCAAATGATCGATCCCATTTGAGATAATAAATTTTATTCCCTTTCAAAATCCAGGTTGTCACCCCGCTCCCGCCCATCATTGTGGGTTCTCTCTCTTCTTCATCTTGGGCAAAAACAGGTGCGAGTTGACACGCCAAAAATAAAAATACGAACAAGTGGGTGAACCGCAGATTAGACATGTGAGTCTCTCCTGTTTGAAAAAACGAAATGTATGTGCTCTGGGAAAATCATTCAAAGAAGCCATTGCAACCAGGCCATCCCAAAAGACCATCAGATCATGCCATCGCGCACAGCGCGCAAGGCCGTCTCGCAACCCACATCCCTCTTGCAACCCACCTTACAGGCCAACGCATGTCGTGCTGTTACAAAAGCACTTTGCGCTGTGCAAGCCCCTCGGCGCATGAGAGCGGCATTTTTGAACTGCTAAGGCAGTTGTACCCCGCTCGCCTACTTTTTTTGCTGTTGAAAAAAAGTAGGGCGCCGCACGCCGTAGGCACAGGCGTAGCCAACGCATCGAAGCCAACAAACGTGGAGGCAGAACCAAACGCTTAAGGCGAGCAACGTATGACCCGTACGTAAGTCTGTTCCCAATTCCTCCTTCATCCCTGATGGGAGGCAGGATACGGAAAAATAAAAATCAATTTATTAGGACTTACGCAATTTCCATTGGAATATCAGGCACTTTGAGTTGTTGTCTCAAGAAGTCAGCCACCCCCCGGTATTTGACTTGATAAATGGTTTGTCCTGTTTGATAGGCCACCTGCGCGAGTCGAATCCAAACGAACATCGCACACCCAATATGATTTCGTACCATGCGTGCCAACCGACATGGACATTTTTCAAGCCCGGTTACCTGTTTGACTTCGCGGTGAAAGGGCTCAATTTTCCATCGCCTGTGACACACCTGTTGTACCCCTGAAGAATCGTTTTGAGCATGGTCGTTGGTCACGACATACGCCGTGCGTCTATCAGCAGACGCCACCCGGAATAATTTCACTTTGTGGTCTTTGGGAAACCCTCTGATTTTAATTGACTTGCCTTGTTTGCGTTGCGCTTTCGTCCAAGTTAAGCTATCTACGCGCTGGTAGGGGGTTGTGCCTGCCGAATAGTCCACGCGCCGGTTCGTCTTGAGGGGACAATAATAGGTTTTTTGCATCTGCTCTATGTGTCGCATGACCGTTTTGGTCGCATACCAACTGTCCATCAAGACCCCAGTAAAAGGGAGGCGCTTCTGATAGACCAACGCAGAGAGCATGTCCTTGAGAGGATCCCATTTGGTTTTGCCATCGCCTTGCGGGTCATAAATCCGATAGTCAATCAGCCAGAACCGATCCTCTTGCGGATTGACATAGACACATGTGACCACCCCGATGCCATTGATGACGCCTTGGGCGTTGCCGCTATATTGACGACGCACTCACGCGATCTTGCGTGCGTGTCGCTTGTCTAAAACCGTGTCATCAAAGATCACATCGCCTTCAGGCGTCAACGCGATGTGGTCTTTGACGTGTTCCCACACCAAGCGGGGGGGGATACGCGCACCGGCGAGATAGCGGTTGATCCTATCATGACTGAACCCTTCGCTATGGTCGGCGAAAGGGGTCAGGGTATCGTTGAGGGGACGGCTAAGCAGATACTGACAGTCATCCAAACGCGTCGGGTGGCGCATTGACACCTCCTCAAAGTGATAATTTTTACGGAATTGCACCCTTTTTTAACTCAGCATGCGTAAGTCCTATTTATATTACTATACACGCGAGCAAGCAAAAGTTGTAAACAAAAAGAATAGGCCACACCGGGCGAACCCGTTTGTGGCCTATCGGAATTGCCATGCGCGTCAATACAAATAAGATTTCAGCGGACGACTGCGCGAGGCATGGCGCAACCGCCGAAGGGCTTTCTCTTTGATCTGACGCACGCGCTCTCGGGTCAATCCAAAACGCTCGCCAATTTCCTCGAGGGTAAGTGGCTGTGCGCGGTTAATGCCAAAATAGAGGGTGATGACTTCGGCTTCTCGGGGCGTGAGGGTGGCGAGGGCTTTTTCTATTTCTCGTCCGAGGGCGTCATCGAGAAGGGGATCATCGGGTGGGGGTTGCATGCCGTCTTCGAGCACATCGAGCAGGCTGTTGTCTTCGCTGTCTTTGAATGGCGCGTCCAATGAAAGATGGCGGCTCGAAATTTTGAGGGTATCGCGCACTTCAAAATCGTTCATGCCGAGTTCATCGGCGATTTCGCCCGGGCTGGGTTCGCGTCCATACTCCTGTTCGAGACCACTCGATGCCTTGCCAATTTTGTGGAGCGCGCCAACGCGATTCAGCGGCAGGCGAACAATGCGGGATTGCTCGGCCAGGGCCTGTAAAATCGCTTGGCGAATCCACCACACGGCATAAGAGATAAATTTGAAACCCTTGGTTTCATCAAAACGCTTGGCGGCTTTGATGAGCCCGAGATTGCCTTCGTTGATCAGGTCGCCCATCGAAAGGCCCTGATTTTGATACTGCTTGGCGACGCTTACCACAAATCTCAGATTGGCTGTGGTCAATTCTTCCAAGGCACCTTGATCGCCTTTTTTGATTCGTTTGGCCAGCACGACTTCCTGATCTGCGGTGAGCAACGCGACTTCGCCAATTTCTTGCAGATACTGATCCAGTGATTCGTCTTCACGGGCATACGGTCTTTTTGATAGTCTTGGCACTTCGTCAACCTCTCTTTCCTTCGGCACAGGGGATTTGTGCAGGTAAAATACAGGTTTGTCTTCCTGCAAGGATAAAGGATTTAGACAAAGGTCTAAGAAACGACAAAGGGAGAATTTTACATAAATACCTCCTATCTTTACCCAATAGCCAGTGCCTGTCCCTTCTCCCGACACGGCCACGGGCCTAAACCGCTGGTGGGGTACAGCAGGTTCTAATTTTTCGGCGCATTGTCTGCTTCTTGCAATGCTTTGAATTGCTGTTCTTGGTTTTGCAACTGCTCTTCCAACTCGCGGACGGTCTGGATGTACTTTTGAACCGCTTCGGACTGCGCCTCGGCGGCGGCTTCATCGTCTTTGAGCTGATCGTAAATATGCCCGCCGAGTTCGGTAAACGCATCGTGAATGGCGTGTCGGGTGCGCGCCATGTCAAGGCGTGCCCGGCCCAGTCTGCCCAAGTGTTCGGCTCTTTCCGCTGCGGTGGCCGCGCCATCGCGCAGACCTTGCTTGATTTTTGTCCAAAGAGAGTTGGTGTCCATGTTGTTTGCTCCAATTAAATGTCCGTTTGATCGCTTTTTGCGCGGCGAAGTTCAGATAGCAGTTGCGCGCGATTTGCGTGTGAAATTTCCCGGCCTCGAATGGTGACGCCCGGGGTTTCCCGAGCGAGTTGGCGCAGGCGATGCACGGATAGACTTTCGAGATCCACTTCATCTGTTTTTTTTTTCAACCCAAAAACGCGCACGAGGTCTTCGTGTGGGTTGGGAATGACGTGATGCGCCATCAAAGTGCCCACCTCTTGCGCGGCTTGCACCCCCGCTTCAACCGCGGCCTGCACGGCGCCAACATCGCCTAAAAAGCGAATGGAAATAATACCGCCTTCTATTTTTTCTACGGCGGACAACTCAATAGCCGCCGCTTTGGTCGCTGCGTCGGCTGCTTCGGCAACGCCGACAAAACCCAGCATTTCAATGAGTCCAAGGGCGGGTTTCATAGCTGCTCATTTGAAAAAAGAAAAGCGGCTATCCAAACGCCATGTGCGTATGGAACAGCCGCCGGAAACGAATCAACGGGGGGTGTTTTTAGCAGGGGAAACGAGAATCGCGGTTTGAACCAATGGAAAGCCCATTCGATTTTCCAATCTGCTAAGGTATTGATTTATATGGATACCGTGAAAATCAAAAGTAACAAATTTGAGGTCTTATGTCACGCACTTTTTTTTGTTCCTGACATTCCGCACTGTAACAGCGTTACGCAACGGATAAAGTTCATCTCCAAAGGCTGTATTCTAACGCTTGTCGAACAAGATATGCGACCAGTGAAAACGACTGAGTCCCCCAGCCGTGCCAAACCAGACGTATTCGCCATCGCGGAGAACAGCCTGCACCCGCGTGTGCATGAGACCGTCGTACAGCGTGTAATGCGTCCAGAGATGGCGCGGCACATCCAGGAGAAAAGCCCCCGCACCCGTCGCAACCCACACCCAATTGCTATCGGCTGCAATTGAGATGCGGTCTCGCCACCCAATTTCGGCGAGGGGATACTCTCGCCAAGTGTTTTCCGCCGGGCGATAGCGCACCGCAGCAGGTGGGGCTTCTGTGGCGATCCACAAATCGTTGTCGTGCATCGCCAGCGCACGCACCCGGCGTTTGGCAATATTATTCGCATCGCGCACAGGCCGCCAAGTGCGATCCCCTCGCGCACACTGAAAAAGCCCGGTGTGCGTGCCCGCCCATATATAATTGGGGCCTGTAACCAGAGCGTGGATACTCGCGTATTCGCTTCCCGACACGCGGTCGAGCGAATCGGCTTTGATATCCAGCATTGCCAAACCGCGTTCTGAACCGATCCAAAGGGTGTTGTCATCATGTGCCAGTGCTTGCACCTGCCCCCACCGGCGGGTCTCGCGGTACGTGAACCACTGCTCCGTGCGTTTGTGATACCGCATCAGGCCATTGTGAGTGCCAAACCACACGTCGTCGCTGCCGGGCAATATGGAGACGATTTGCGGATCGTCAAGGCCCATGATCCGGTTGGCTTCAAAATATTCCCATGTGTTCGCGGCGGGCTGGTATCGCGTGATCCCCCGCGCAGGCGCGCGATACGTGTCTGTCCCTCCGAACCATATCGCATCGCCATCGCGTGCCATGGCGGTGACATTTTCTTCCAGTGGCCCAAAAGTGAGGAATGACAGTTGACCATTCAGGAGTTCGGCCTGGCCCACGCCCAAGCCCCATGTGGCGATCCACAAGTGGCGCCAAGAGTCAATCAGGACATCTGTAATGGCATAGTTGCGCCGAGGGCCCAGAACCTGGTGGCCGTCGAGATAGTAGCCAAAGGGCGGAAAAACAGGGGGAATACTGACAACCGGGCGCGACCTGTTGAGACGTGCAGGCGGGTTGCCCCCTTGCATGACGCTTTGCACGCCCGTGAGCCATCGGCCCGCGCCCGAAGGCGTTTCAAACCACAGGTCGCCCGTATCGCTATCGTAAATAACGCGCTGCACCCGGTTGTCGGGAAGGCCATCAAGGGTCGTTATTGGCGCCAGCCATGCTCTGGAAAACCGGTCGTAGCGGCGAATGCCTCCGGTGGTCGCCACAAAAATGACCGTCGGGCTTTCGGCAATAGACGTGACGTAGTTCATGCTGGGGAAACTTTCCCAGCGGTCGCGGTCATAAGCCAGAGAGGGGATCGGGATCAGCGAGATCAGAATTGCGATGTAAAATTGCTTTGGCAACACCGCGCAACCTTTCGCGTGGGGTGAATGAAACGACTCTTCGGATTGATTTTTAGCCGCGCTGAGAGGTGGCTTTGAACATCTCTCTGGCCGCCTCAAATTCGGGTATCGATGTTTTGCCATTCAGGCTGAGTTCAGACAAGACGCGCCCCGTGAGCGGGCCGAACTTGAACCCGTGCCCAGAAAAGCCCGCGCCAATGACCACATTGGGATGGTCGGGGTGAATGTCGAGGATGAAGTCCTCCGTGGGCGTGTTGGTATAGAGACAGGTTTCCCAATCGATGAACCGCTCGACGGGTGGAACAAATTGTTCTTCGATAAATGCGCGAAGGTCGTCAATGGCGGCACTGGGCATCTGCACGGGCACATCGTCCGGGTCGTCGTCAACGCCGCTGACAATGTGTTTGGCGATTTTGATCCCATCGCGCCCAAATTGCGGAAGGCCGTAATACCCCATATCGCCTTTGCCGAGGAGGTAGCCCCAAACCGGAAACGCGCCTTGTTCCCGCGCCCCCGCGAGTTGAAAATAGCCAACCGTTTGGCGCGCCACAGCAACGCGCGATTTGAGAACCGGAAGAAGGCGCGATGCCCAAGGGCCAGCCGCGACGATGAGACGCTCGGTCTCGAGATCGCCCACAGAGGTTTCGACGCGAATGGGATCGCGCGTCAGGTCAACCCGCAGAACAGTCGCGTTTTCCCGAATTTCCACACCCCGGTTGCGAACGAGGCGAATGAGCGATTGAACAGTCTGCGCCGCAGCCACAAATCCGGCCGTGCGGTCGTAGAGAACGCCGGCGGCATTTTCAAAGCGAAAGTGCGGAAAGCGTTTTCGGCCCTCCTTTGGGGTGAGCCGTTCAACGTCAACCCCGACTTCTTCCACAGCTTGGGCATAGCTTTCGTATTTCCCATCGGGCGGGCCAAAAAAACAGCCGGGCGTGGGATAAATGAGTTGTCGGCCCGCGTCGCGTTCGAGTTGCGGCCATGATTCGCCGTGTGCAATTTGCATAAGGCGCACGTAATGCGCGTTCACATACGCGCTGCGCGTAATGCGCGAATGCCCATGTGAACTGCCCCGGTCATGGCCGAGTGCAAATTGTTCGATCAGGCCAATACCGCGTGCGTTCTGACGCGAGAGATGATAGCCAGTGCTCAAGCCATTGATGCCCGCGCCGATAATGAGGGTGTGGTACGTAGAAGCCATAGTTTGCAACTGTGTTTATTGCCAAACGACGAATGCCATTATCAATATAGCGAAACTCCCAATGCGTTTCCAGCGTGAAATAATATCATACAAAGCGCGACCCAACTGCCATTCTGACCAACGCCAGAACGCGAAATCGGATCGCATTCGGAGGCGAAAATTTATATTTTATTGTAAATGAAACAATTAGCCAAATCTCTGTTTTTTCGGCACGGATGTTGCATATACAATCTCACTGTTGCGATCATACCCACCCCGAATCCTCGAGGAGTACATGGAATGGCAAATCCCCTAACGAGCGTGAACGCAATCGAAACGCATCGCATTCCCCCTGAATTGCCCATGCTGGTAACATCTGAAGTGGTAATTTACCCCTTAATGGCCGCGCCCTTGTTGTTGGAAGACGAGCGTGCCGTAAAAGCCGCACAAGCGGCAATAGACGCCGGGCATAAAGTGATCGCCATTTTTGGCGCACTCAAAGAAAGCGATTCAGAGGGGAGCGAAAAAGACCTCCGTCGCGAGTTCCTGTACCCAGTGGGCACTGCGATCTACATTGCGCGATCATCGCGCACGCCCGACGGCCAGATGCAGGTGCTCGTTCAGGGCATGGCGCGCCTCGCGCTGACGGACGTGTTGCAGTCGCATCCCTTTCCCGTGGCCCAAGTCGAGAAAGTGACCGCCATTGTCGAACAAAATACAAAATTGGAAGCCCTCGCGCGCAATGTGTTCGGGCAGTTCAAAAAAGCAGTGGCCCTCGCCCCCAATGTGCCCCGAGAAGTGGGCACGGCCTTAGACGCCCTTTCCGAGATGACCCACAAGGCGGATTTCATTGCCTCACAACTCAATGTGGAATTTGAAGAACAACAAAAAATTCTCTCTGAGCTCAATCTGAATCGACGCTTGGAGGTTATCAATCACTCCCTAAACCGCGAAGTTGAAATTTTGGAATTGCGGCAAAAGATCAGTTCGGAAGCCGCGGGGTCAATGGAAGATGCCCAAAGAGAGTATTTTTTGCGCCAACAACTGCGGGCCATTCAAGATGAATTGGGCGAAGGGGAAGATGTCAAAGCTGAACTGGAAGACCTGCGCGAAAAGATCGAAGCCGCAGGCATGTCCAAAGAAGCAAAAGCAGAAGCCGAGCGCGAACTCAAACGCATGGCGCGCATGCCCGAAGCCTCTGCCGAATACACTGTATCGCGCACCTATCTGGACTGGTTGGTCGAACTCCCGTGGCGCAAAAAAACAGACGATCAATTGGACGTGACAAAGGCCGAGCGCGTTTTGGAAGCAGATCACTATGGATTGGAAAAACCCAAAGAGCGCATTTTGGAATACCTGTCCGTGCGCCACCTAAAAAACGATATGCGCGGGCCCATTTTGTTGCTGGTCGGGCCGCCGGGCACCGGCAAAACATCGCTGGGCCAATCCGTGGCGCGAGCACTCAACCGCGAATTTGTGAGAATGTCCCTAGGGGGCGTGCGCGATGAGTCGGAAATCCGCGGGCATCGCCGCACCTATATCGGCGCATTGCCCGGGCGCATCATTCAGGGGTTGAGACGCGCCGGCACAAAAAATCCGGTGTTTATGCTGGATGAAATCGACAAACTGGGCGCGGATTTCCGCGGCGACCCGTCGGCCGCATTGTTGGAAGTTTTGGACCCCGCGCAAAACAATACCTTCGCGGATCACTACTTGGATGTCGCCTTTGACCTGTCAGAAGTCTTATTTCTCGCTACGGCCAACTCGCTCCACCCCATTCCCCCCGCGCTGATGGATCGAATGGAGGTGTTGGAAGTTTCGGGCTATACCGAAGCCGAAAAGCTGGAAATCGCACGCCGATACCTGGTGAAGCGGCAGATGTCCGAACACGGTTTGACCCACAAGCACGTAGCATTCGACAAAGCCGCCCTGCAAGAGGTGATTCAGCACTACACCCGCGAGGCCGGGGTACGCAATCTGGAGCGCGAGATTGCAACCGTGTCTCGCAAGGTGGCGCGCAAATTCGCCCAGGGCCGCAAGCGGCGCGTGCGCGTGCAACAAAAAAATGTGGTCGAATACTTGGGGCCACAAAAGTTCCACTACGAAGTCGCCGAAGAAGATCACGAGGTCGGGGTCGCCGCTGGGCTTGCCGTGACCGCTACCGGCGGCGATGTCCTGTTTGTCGAGGCATCTGTCGTGCCCGGCAAGGGTGAGTTAAATCTGACCGGGCAAGTCGGCGATGTGATGAAAGAATCGGCACATGCAGCACTGACTTATGTGCAGTCGCGGTGGCATGAACTGCATCTCAACGCGCAGTTTAACGAGCAGAGGGATGTACACGTTCACGTACCCGCAGGTGCTGTGCCCAAGGATGGCCCATCGGCGGGGATTACCATGGCGACGGTGCTGGCATCGGTATTCACCAATCGGCCCATCCGCAAAGATGTGGCGATGACCGGCGAAATCACCCTGCGCGGCAAAGTGTTGCCCATCGGCGGCGTGCGCGATAAAGTTTTGGCAGCACACCGCGCAGGCGCGAAAACAGTGATTTTGCCCGAAGCAAACCGCAGAGATACACGCGAAATTCCCAACACAACGCGCAAGGACATCAGGCTGGTATTTGCATCGCACATGGATCAGGTGCTGGAAACCGCCCTCATGAAACGCCCGCGCAAGCCAAAAGCAGATGCGATGCGTGTGAATTAGCCGTCAGCCATCAGCAGTTAGTCCACCCGGCCTCGCAGTCGGCAAAACGAGTCGCCATTAAGGGGCCGGAGGCCAATAGCTGAAAGCGACATGCTTCTCGAATCTTCGCACGAAGGCCGCGCCTCTACGCCCTTATACTAGGTCGTGTTGACATTTTGTTTTCATGTGATGAGAGTAGCCGCAAAACAGAGAACGCCTCGATAACTCGCGTCGCGTTTCTCAAACCGAGAAAATATCCTGCGATACGGCTTCATTTTCCCGATGAACCGCTCAATCAAATTGCGTTGCTTGTATCGGTGGCGATCATAGCACCGTGGGGTCTTTCGATTAGACCGAGGCGGGATCACGGCAATCTGTCCGCTGTTGAAAATGACGTCCTGAAATGCTTGTGAATCATCGCCCTTATCCGCGATGACATAAGAACTCTCATCCCCAGCGCTTAACGCCTCTGCTTGGGTTTGATCGTGGGCTTGTCCCGGGGGAAGTCGAAACCTTTGCGGGATGCCTTGTGCATCGGTGCAAAGGGGGACTTGGGTGCTGAACCCGCCCCGGCTTCTGCCGAGGGCTTGCGCGGCTTGTCCCCCTTTTTTTTTGGGCCCCCGCTGCACAGGAATGAGCCCGCACAACAGTGCTGTCAATGATCACAGACGCCAAATCTGGATCAGAGGTAAAATGCTGGTGCATGGGTTCCCACACGCCATGCTCAACCCAGCGGGCAAAGCGTTTATAGACCGAGTGCCACTTCCCATAGTGCTTCGGCAATTGACGCCACTGACGACCCGAGCGCATCACCCACACAACCGCCGCAATGAAAAGTTTGCAGTTGGCCTCCTTCCCGACATAGACGTGCGGGCATTCCCGAATAAAAGCGAGAATTTTAGGCCACTATTTCGCAGGGAGAGTATATTTTGACATAATACACACAGAATAACACACATATCTCAATTGTCAACACGACCTAATGAAGATGGCACTACTTATACCTATCAGTACCGCATAAGAGGTAATACCCTAACGTTGATAAGAAGCGAGGGGGGTAGAATTTTAGCACGTCGCTACACGAGGGTCATATAATCCTGAATAACGGCGTACAACTTCGACAGAAGTTTATCCTGATTCAGACAAGGGGCCACAAAACAAGCCCGGGTTCGCAAGGAACTCGGGCTTTTGTTTTTCGTTGTCAGCGGTTGGCGGTCAGCAAAACAAGCAATCAGCGGTGGAGAGGTGGGGCTGAAAGCTGAAAGCCAAAAGCTGATTTCAGTGAACATTTGACGTTACGCAATGCTCCGCTTGTCATTCAGCGGGAAATCGCGTCAGGCCTCCGCATCCAACACGCGCTGAAATGCCGCCAGATTATTGACTTGCACCGCTGCACGATGCAACTGCTTGAGCCGTTGCAAATCGTCGATGACCGCAATGCGATCAGCGAACTGGCCGGCCACACCCGCATCAAAGCGAACCGCCAACGCTTCTCGGATGCTCTCTTGGATGCCTCGCTCAATGCCCTGCTCGATGCCCTGCTCAATGCCCTGCTCAATGCCTTGTTTAACACCCAGTTCCTTGAGGTATTGGGCAAACGATGATTCACGCATAATCGCGTCCATAAGACCCTCCTGAGAAATGATACTCGTGATAGTGTTTGGATCATACGCCAACCCACTTAATACTGCCAAGCCGCCCAAAAAGTTAGCCTTTTCTGCCTGCGCCAACGACACGGCATCGGTCCTGCGAATGCACTGACGCAACCATTCCGCAGAAGTCATCCCCGCAGGACGCTTCATCAATGGCGCGAATGGAAGCAAACCCGGATGACCGCCCTCAACAATGTCTTGCCCGTCTATCTCGTTCAGCCGAATCACCTTATAGCGCACCACCACTGGGTAGTCCGGATGCTTTTGGAGGTAAAGCCCTTCATCGCGTCGCCCGGCATCGGGCCGTAGGTAGATCACATGGGAATAGACCGGCAGGCCATAGTATTCAATGAGCCGGATGATATAGCTGGCCATGCGGATCGGCATGGGCGTATCCCTGCTGTCGGTGGTTTGAAATTCCGTGTGTACCAAGACCTCCTCGCCATCAATCCACACGCGAATCAGGCTATCGGTTAAGCGCGTTTCAACCCTAGGGATCTCGGGGTCGAGGATTGCGCGGATTTCGACATCGGCTCGTCCGAGGGTGAAGCGGACGAAATCGGCAGGGTAGGTTTGAATCAAATGTTTGGAAATCGTATCGTATTCTGCCATGGGGATACCACTTAGAAGCCCTAACATAAAGAAAGTAAGCGTCTGAAACAGAGGAGTGAACAGCCGATGGAGAGGAACGCCGCATGGATGTCCGCTCTGCGTTCGTCGCGCACCCGCAGGCTGCGGAACTGCCGGAGCCAGGCCAGCGTCCGCTCAACGACCCACCGGTACACCCCCAACCCGCTGCCATGCGCTGTACCCCGCCGGGCGATCACCGGCCAGATGTGGCGCACACGCAGGGCCTTCCGGCATGCCTTCGAGTCATAGGCACGGTCTGCATACAGCCGTTGGGGTCTGCGGCGCGGACGACCGCGTTTGCCTCTGACCGCAGGCACGGCGTCCACCAAGGGCAACCATTGCGTCACATCTGGGAGGTAGCCCGTTGGCATCGGTGATCACATGATGCTTACGCCCGGGCTTGCGGCGGTCTGTGGATTGGGGCCGGTTTTTTTTCCGCCCCCCACCGCACGCAGGGAGGCACTGTCCACACAGGCGCGAGACCCGTCCAGGCCATCGGCCGCTCGCAGTTTGGACAACAGCAGATGATGAAGCCGCTCCCACACGCCGGCGTCATGCCATGCCTTCAGACGACGCCAGCAGGTCATCCCGGAACCCCACCCCATCTCTTGGGGCAACTGCTCCCATGGGATGCCGCTCTTCAGGACGAATAGAATGCCGGTCAACGCCTTGCGGTCGTCAATGCGCTTACGGCCGGGAAAGCGGAACCGTCCAGGCTTGGGAACCGGCAAAAGGGGGGGGCCTTTTCCCAGAGTGCATCGCTCACGAGGGGGTTGGTCATCTGTTCCTCCTCGCCCGGTTGCAGATGCCGGGCATGGACGTTGTAAGGGTTGGGCTGAGAAGAAAATCGGCCTCTCACAAATCCATGGCAACGCTTTTTGTTAGGGCTTCTAAATTGATTTTCAGTTGACCTCATGTGATGCGATATGCGACCCGCAAATGATTCCCTTGACCTTACGCAGTCATTCAGAGAAACCATCGCAAAAATGCGATCACAAAATACCGTCACACAAAGCCATCACGCACAGCGCGCAAGGCCGTCTCGCAACCCACCTCCCTCTTGCAACTCTCTTCGCAGGCCAACGCATGTCGTGCTACTACAAAAGCGATTTGCGCTGTGCAAGCCTCTCGGCGTTTGAGAGCGGCATTTTTTTCCTACTTTTTTTTGCTGATAAAAAAAAGTAGGAAAACGCGAATAATTTGAGCGTTTGACGCCGCACGCCGTAGGCACAGGCGTAGCCAACGCATTGAAGGCAACAAACGATGCTGTAAGGCCAAACGCTTAAGACGAGCAACGCATGATCTCTACGGAACGTCTGTTCCCCATTTCTCATTCATCCCTAATGGGAGGCAGGATACGGACAATTAAAAATCAAATTGGCATTACCTCTCTGCACTTTGCACCTCACACTTCATCCGCGTTCTTATATGGTTGCCCCCCGCCAGCTATTCAAAATGCTCGATAAACTTGTGAAACACGGGTTCCGGCACATAGCGTTTCACGACATCTTGCCAGCCGGCGGGCCCGACCAAGCCCTTGATAAAGCTGGAACTGATCTCGGCAATCTCTCGCGGGGGCATCAAAAAGATGGTGGTGATGCTGTTGTCGAGATCGCTGTTGATATAGCGCATTCTCCGTTCAAACTCATAGTCGGTCTGCGTGCGGATGCCGCGCACGATATAATCGGCTTCCATGCCGCGTGCATACGTGACCAGGAATTGATTTTCGTAGCTGGCGACCGCGACATTGTCGAACTGAGATGTGGTTTCATCCAGCAGATCGAGCCGTTCCTCGAGAGAAAACGTGTAGTCCTTTTCCGGATTGATCCCGATGGCGACAATGAGCTGATCGAAAAGCCGAGCAGCCTGCTGAATTACCCACAGGTGGCCGTTGGTCACGGGATCGAAACTGGCGGCGTACACGGCTTTTTTCATGGAAATTCCCTTTTTACGCCACATCCCTCAGTGCCCAAGCGATGAGGCCAAAGGTGATGAGTTGCGGGCGGCGGTCTTTGTCCAGCAAGTAGTGAATGGGCAAAATGCCGTCGCCGGTTTGGGCATAAATCTGGTAAGAGCCGGTAGCGAGATCGACAGATCCATCGGAAACGAGCTTATGGTTGGGGCGAAAAAGGGAGAGGTCTTGGAGCATGTCGAACGCCATAGAGACGGGGCGTCTCGCACAAAGCAGCAGATGGGGAAGCGTCCAATGGCTGAAAACCGGGCGCGTTGCGCGGTATTCATAGGCGCCATCTCGAGAGCGAATATGTCCGTCGTCATTTTCCCAGCTTTCGCGCAGTTCAGAAATCGGAATCGGATTGCCATTGGCATCGGCGCGATAGGTGTGTAGCGTCCAAAATTTGAGGGTGTCATCGGGGTTGCAGATCATCTCTGCCCTAAAAATGATCGGTTCGCCGCCGACATGGGTTCGCTGATAAATGTGATACGCATGGGGCTGTTCGCGCCGAATAGTGAGAGAGCCATAGACGCTGTTGGGGCATGGCGGCGGTTGGGTGGGCGCGAAATGCCAGTTGAGAATGTCGTAGGTCAACGCGGCGCACTCATGGTCTGCTATTGCCTTTTGGACAGGCGCGAAATCCTCGAGAAAATCGCGGATGGGTTTAACCGCATACGGGCCGGTGGGGGTGTCAATTGCCATAAGGTCATGCCTCATTGAGTACGGAATGATACCAGTTGATGTATTCTCGATACAGGTTGCCGCGTTTCATAGCCCCAAGACCGATTTCCGGTTCGGGATACAGTTCAATTTGCGAGATGTATTCGCGGAAGTGCGCCCGGTGGCGCGCGGCGATATCGGCATAGCGTGCGTCCCCAGCGAGATCTCGCGTTTCGAGCGGGTCATTCTCGAGGTCGTAAAGGCGCGTGTTCTCCCGTTCGATAATGCTTTTGTACCGCGCATCGCGCACCGCAACCGACAGGCAACCGACAGAGGTTTCGCCGATGACGTAATCGCGCCATGGCGCAGCGCGCCTTTCAAAAATGGGCCGCCAAGAGCGCGCGATAGTGGTCTTGGGCAAGGGCGGCGCGCCGGCATAGTCGCATATCGTGGCGGCGATATCAACGCCCGAGATGAGATGATCGGCATCCCGCACGCCTTCGGGAATTTGTCCCGGCCACCACGCAATAGTGGGCACGCGAAAGGCTTCTTCTTCGAGGAAGCCTTTGCTCGTCTTGCTGTGGAAGCCGAGGCCATCGCCGTGGTCAGACGCAAAAATCACGAGGGTATTGTCGGCGTAAGGCGATGCGCGCAGCGCGTCCATCACGCGACCGATTTCGGCATCGACCATTTCGACCATGCGGTAGTACTGATAAATATAATACTGCCAGTCTCGGCGCGACCAATGGCGAATATTGGGCCGCCCGCGAAGGGCGTATTCGTCGTCAAAATTGCCGGGCAAAGGCGGCAACGCGCTTTCGATTTTCGGTGCAAATGCGTATTTGCCAGGGCCGCCGTGTGCCATGGCGGGAAAGCAACAGTCGTGGGGATTCAAAAATCCCACATTCAAAAAGAAGGGTTGGTCAGAGGCGCGGTTTTTGAGGTACGCAACGGCGGATCGGGCCACATTGCCATCGTTGAGTTCCCCCATGCCGTGCTGCGGTTGCAACACGTCGAAACTCTCGTGCAAATCGCGGCCAGTAACATGCCATTTGCCCGTGTACACACAATCGTAATTTTCGCGCCGCAACCACTGGCCGAGATCCGGAATGCGCGGATCGATGGGATAGGCATTGACGACAACGCCGTGTTCTTTGGACACGCGGCCCGTGTACCAGCACGCACGCGACGGACAGCACTGCGGCATGGCGCAATAGGCTTTGGCAAAGGTGTGGCCTTCCCGCACGAGGCGGTCAATCGCAGGCGTGTGCAGATATTCGCAGCCGAGCGCGGAAATCGCATCGGCGTGCATTTGATCGACGTGTAGGAATAAAATATTGGGAGGCATAAGCATCCTGTGGATCACGGCGCGGCCCGAGGCAAAGTGTCTTTCGACATATAGATGCTAAAGGGTTCAACGAGCAGCGTGGCGTTGGGTGTGGAATGGCGTTTTTCGCCCACGGCAATCCACGGCATATCCGCGGCGAGGGCGATGTGTTTGGTCTGATGGCGAATTTCGAGCGCGGGATTCTGATCGGCCTCGAGTCGCGCCCGAATCGACCAATCGGCAACCCGAACGCCTTCACCCTCGGCAGTGGGCCACAGCAAGGGCGGGGGATTTCGATCGACGCGCTCTTCGTTTATCGGAAATGGCGGATGCGCGTGAATGACTTTGCGGTTCACAAAAAATAGATCCGTCGTTTTGGCAATCGCTCGGGCGGCAGAGAGGTTCAGCGTCTCTCTGTCCATACATCGGGTTTCCAGCCGTGACGGAGGAAGGGCCAACCGACTGGCTTTTTCATCGCCGACAATACACAGATATGCGTTCAATGTCAACCCCTCAGAACCGCAGGGTAAACGCGGTTTCTTCTTCGGGTTTGGATTGCACGCTGATAGTGCCGCGATGCACGCGCATGATCTGCCGGGACAGGGCAAGGCCAATGCCGGACCCATCGCGTTTGGTGGTGAAAAAAGGGATAAAAACGCGCTCTTGTACGTCTTCCAAGATGCCGGGGCCATTGTCTTGCACGCAGATAATCACGCGCCCGCGGGCATCGAGGTGGGCCGTGAGATCCACGCGGGCATTGGGACGACCAGCAAGGGCTTGCACGGCATTCCGCATCAAGTTGATCAACACCTGTTCGACGAGATCGGGATCCGCGGAGAGTTCAAGGGTTTGGGGGGTGATGGCTGTGTGAAGGACGACATTGTGCTTTTCGCATTCGGCCTGCATCAGAAACACAACGCGGGCAAAGAGTTCGGCAACCTGAAAAATTTGAAAATCAGGGCGCGGGATGCGCGTGAGTTGGCGATAGGTTTCGACAAAGTGGAGCAAGCCCTCGCTGCGCGACTGAATGGTTTGAAGGGCCACTTGAACATCGGACAGGATTTCGGGATCAACGGATCCAGCGGCCTCAGAATCGGGCAAGAGACCGCGCACCGTAGAGGCGAGCGAAGAGATGGGCGTGATGGAGTTCATGATCTCGTGGGTCAAAACGCGAATGAGCTTTTGCCACGCCTCCATTTCCTGTTCTTCGAGTTCGCTCTGAATATTTTGAATCGACACCAAAATAAACGATTCGCCGCGCATCCGAAGTTCTGTGGCATAGACGAGGATCTGGAGCAGTTCGTCTCTGTCCTGGACTTTAATGAGGGCCTTGTCGCCCGAGCGGAGTTTGAGCAGCGTTTCGGCAAAGGGCTTGCTGATCGTTTCCAATTCGCGCACGTCGCGCAGGTGGGGTTTGCGAAGCAAGCGTTGCGCCGCGCTGTTCACCAATTCAATGCGGCCTTCTGGCGCGTAGCAAATCAGCCCAATGCCCACATGCTGCACGACGGTCTGGAGGTATTGAAAATTTTCCTCTCTTTCTGCGCGCGTTTTGCGAAACGCATCCAAGACATCGTTAAAAGCATTTTTGAGATCCGCATAAGCCGAACCCAACCCGGCACCGGTAAAAGACAGGGAAAAATCTTCGTACCGAATCGCCTGCAAAAAGCGCGTGAGATCGCGGTCCGCGCGCTCCACATAGTGTATGAGTGCCCATGTCTGATAGAGCACGCCCGCGCCGACCACGATCACTGTGGCATAGTACGCGGTGGCAAAAAACAGGTAAAAGCAAAAACAGGTGGTGGCGCACAGAAGGGCCACGCGCAAAAGACAGATCAGGCGAAAGTTTTTATAGGCCATATTTTTCCAGCCTGCGGTAAAGCGCGCTGCGCGTGAGACCGAGTTCGCGCGCGGTGTGGCTGATGTTCCCGTGGTGTTTTTCAATGGCTTTGCGAATGACGGTTTTTTCCACGCGCTGGAGATTGTAGTCGTCAAAGTGAATGTCATCACCCGCCGCGGGTTCAGAAACGCCGAGTGGAAAATCGGACGCTTGCAGAATGCCATTTTCATTCATGATCACGGCCCGTTCAATGGCGTGTTGCAATTCGCGGATATTGCCCGGCCAGTTGTAATTTTTGAGGTGCTCAAATGCTACGGGTTGAATGACAATGCCGGGTTTGCTGTATTTTTGCCCGTGCGTTTCGAGAAACGCAGCCGCGAGCAGGGGAATGTCCTCAATGCGGTCGCGCAGAGGCGGCAGATGGAGTTCAACCGTATTGATGCGATACAGGAGGTCCTGACGAAAAGCGCGGCTGGCGACCATGTCGTGAATGGGCATGTTGGTGGCACAGATCAGGCGCACGTCAATGGCGATAGCCCTGTTGTTGCCCAATCGGGTCACGGTGCGGTTTTCGAGCGCGGTGAGCAATTTGGCCTGGAGCGGCAGTGAAAGATTGCCAATTTCATCCAAAAAAAGCGTGCCGCCCGACGCGATTTCAAAACGCCCCGCACGGTCTTTTTTCGCGTCGGTAAAGGCGCCTTTTTTGTGTCCAAAGAGTTCGCTTTCAAAAAGGCTTTCGGGCACCGCGCCGAGATCGACGCGGATAAACGCTTCTGATGCGCGGGCAGATTGCCGGTGCAAAGCGCGGGCAACGACATCTTTGCCAGTGCCATTTTCGCCCAAGATGAGCACATTGGCATCGGTCGCCCCCACCTTTTGAATGGTGTCAAACACCGCGCGCATGGCCTGCGATATGCCGACCATGTCGGGAAATTGACCGTCGAGGTCCGCGTGGAGTTGTTCCTGTTGGGCGCGCAACTGATCCACTTCGAGTTGGGATCGGCGCAACCGCGCCGCAGCCGAGAGGGTGGCGAGCAGTTTCTCGTTTTGCCACGGCTTGAGCACAAAATCGGTCGCGCCTTCTTTGATGGCCTGCACCGCAGTTTCAACGCCGCCATACGCCGTGATGAGAATGACCACCGCCGCCGGATCGATTTCGAGAATGCGACTCAGCCAATGAAACCCCTCTTTGCCCGATGTGGCGTCTCGCGCAAAATTCATATCGAGCAAGATCACGTCATAGATCTCATTTTGCAACAGATGGGGAATCTGGTTGGGATCGGCTTCGGTATCCACGCGCTCGGCGTGTTGTTTCAAAAAAAGTCGTGCGGCCAACAAAACATCGCGGTCGTCATCAACAATGAGAATTTTTTTGAAAGATTTCACAACCCCCTCCGATAGTCGTCTCTTCTCCTTCACAACCCTTCATACATCTCCGGATCAGGTTCAATTTCCACGACCTCGCCATCGCGCATCACGACAACGCCCGTGCCGGTCTGATGCGCGATCTGATGCGCGCGTCTAACGGCCCGCCTGAGTGCGGCTGGCACAGCCTGCATGTCGGGGTCTGCCAGTTTGGATACAGGGATTTGGTATTTGCCCTTTTTCATCTGTTGTTTCCTCCCTCATCTTCCAAAATAAGCCCAATGCCGCTGGCATTAAATTTTTGCCAGAAATCCACGCAATGTCGGTATATCGTCTCGAAGTTCAAAAGGCCGCTGGCGAAACGGCGACAGATCACCGCTTCCGGAACGTGATGACCGCCTTGTCGCACTCGCGACTGCACGCGCCTAATGGCTTCCTCGGGCGTCGCAAGCGACAGAAATATCAACTTCACCCTGTAACCATCATCGCGCCATTGCCGGATCATTTTGACATATCCCCGACCCGATAGCGTCGTTTCAAAGGCGAAATTTCTCCCGCAACGAGCGTGACGGTTGATTTCCTCCAGCATCAGCCGCCCAGCGCGAATGCCCGCGGACTCGGGGCGAAAGGGCGATAGCCCCGCAGCGATCAGGTCCGCATTGACAAAGATCGGACAGCCCGCCTCATTGGGCAGATATTCCCGCGCAAAGGTCGTCTTGCCGGCCCCGTTCGGCCCGGCGATGATAATGATTTTCTTTTCAACACTCACGCCTCAAGCTCCTCAAATTTCCGACGAGACAGGCGCGAATAGTAGATGATGGAACTCGGTGTGCCTTCGCGAATCTCTCGGTGGTTGGAAACGACCACGGTAGTCGGCCCCCATGCCGTGCGCCACTGCATCACGATGTGGCTACCTCCGTTAAATCGTTAGGCCATGCCGAGCGAACTCACTTTTTTTTCCTCACAACAACTCCTCGAAGTTCTTCCCGATCGTGGCCGCCAGCGTCACCGCCTCGGCGTTGAGGTCTTCCAGTTCCACATGGATCTCGCGCAGGGCCTCCGCAAAATCAAAATCCTCGTCCTCTTTTTCGGGGGCGACGCCGACATAGCGGCCAGGCGTTAGGCTCCAGTCGTTGGCCTCGATCTCAGCGCGATCTACCAGCTTGACCAACCCCTCCACATCGCGCAATTCCGCATCGGGAAAACGCTCGGTGAGCCAGCGTGCATGGCGCCAAAAATAGCGCGCCTGCTCGAGGTGCTCCACGGCGTGCTGGCGGGCATCGTCCACTGCCCTGCGTGCGAGAACGATGTCGCGGTTATTCCAAGCACCGCTCGCGTGACCTCCCTTCTCGCAGGTCTCGATCAGGCGAGCGACGAGCTTGTAGATCAAATCGGCCCGCTTGACCAAATCGCGGCTGGCCTCGGCCATTGGGGCGAGACGGTCAACGGTCTGCCCAAGCGCGGCGTCATCTTGCCCTTGCGCGGAGACGGCCTTCTCAAAATCATCCACCTCAGCGATGAAAGCGCGGCGGGCAACGTTCAGTTCCGCGTACATCCCGGCATCGTCTCCGATGGTATTGAAAAACGGAAGCAACACCTCGCACACATCCGCAAGCGCGGCGAGAAACGCCGGCAGGGGGCCGGTCGTTTCGCCATCCTCGCCTTCTCGCTCAAAGCAGGCACGCGCTCCGTTCACCGCATCGCTTAGATACCGGAACACGAGGTCGAGAAAACGCGCTGTCTCACCCCGGTAGAGCCAAACAATACCCAGCAGGTTCTGCGCTTGCTCAGGGCTAAATTCGTAGATCTTGCGCGTCACCTTGCGGTAAATGTTGCGGGCGTCGATCATCAGCACTTTGTCGCGGTGCTCTTGGGGCTTGGCGCGGTTGAAGAACCACAACTCACAGGGCACAGTGCGCGTATAAAAAAAATTGGAGCGAATGGCGATCATCGCTTCCACATCGCCGGTCTCCACCAGTTGCCGCCGCACTTTGGCCTCGCCGCCCCCGGCACTAGACGCCTGCGACGACATGACAAAGCCGGCCCGCCCCGTCTCGTTTAGGTAGCTGTAAAAGTAGCTGATCCAAACGTAGTTGCCATTGCTGACCTTGTCCTTTTTGTTGACGCCGGGCAGCCCGAAGGGCAGGCGCGGATCGGCCTTGATTCTATCGGCGTCGATCTCATCCACGTTAAAAGGCGGATTGGCCATCACGTAGTCGGCCTTGCCGACCAGTTGGTGCGGGTCTTCGTAATAAGTGATCGCCTGTTTGATGTCGCCCTCAAGCCCGTGTACAGCGAGGTTCATCTTGGCCAAGCGGATGGTGGTGGCGTTCTTCTCCAAGCCGCGAAAAGTGAGTTGCTCGCCGGGACGCCGACCGTGTTCCGCAACCGTGCGCGCACTCTGCACAAACATGCCGCCCGACCCGCAGGCCGGGTCAAGCACTGTTCCGCAGTCGGGCTCGAGGACATGGGCGATCAGCGAAACCAGCGAGACAGGCGTGAAGAACTCGCCGCCATCGTGAGCCTTCTGGTCGGCAAACTGAGTGAGGAAGTACTCGTAGATGCGCCCGAAGATGTCGCCGGATATCTGCTTGAGTTCGTCGGGATTGAGTCGGCGCAAAAGTTGGCCGAGAACGGCGTTGTCTATTTCTCGGTATTCGCCCGTGGGCAAGGCACCCCGCAGGCTCTCGTAGTCCTTTTCAATAGACGCCATCGCCGCGATGATCGCCTTCGCACGGTCCTCGCTGTCGGGCAGGCCGACCAAGTAATCGAACTGCGCCTCGGGCCGTAGGAGGATGGCACTCCGTTGGGAAAAGTCCTCTTTGGTGAAATCGCGCTTCTCGCCGCCGCGGGTGGGCAGGTTGGCTTCTATGTCGTCCTTGACGGCGAGATAGCGGCTGTAGGCATGGCGCAGAAAAACCAAGCCCATGACTGGCAGGAAGTACTCATTGCTAGCATAGCCGGAGTTTGCCCGCAAGGTATCGGCTGCGCCCCAGAGGCGGCGTTCAATCGCTTCGATGTGTTCGAGTTGGGGCAATCGTCTCTCCTGTGTAATACCAATTTGATTTTATGTTGTCAGACGAACAGACGGAACGGTGTACAATTGACCATTTTTCAGGCCAGTTCATAGACGAATTGTAGGGGCGACGCCCCCGTGCTCGCCCAAAACCAAACCGATCCCAGTATATAGGTCATAATCGGGCACAACGGACAGCCGTAGCGCGTTGCCATCACGCTGCTCGGCTTTCGTAGTGCGGCGATGGCACCGTGGGGTAGGCCCGGAAAACGTGACAAAAGACCGCCTCGGTTTTCGTTTGCACGTCCTCTTTCGTGTACTGCTCAGCCGGCAAACCGGTTTGATCGCTCCACAGAAAATTAGAGATGGCAACTTGAACCGCGTCCCGGGTCTTTTCCTTCTCCCGCCATTGATGCACGCGCAATTTCCCCGCCTTCAACTTTTTTAGCAGGTCAATGGCGACCTTCTTGATCCGTGCGATCTCGCCTGCGTTCAGGTCAGGTTTCTCCAACAAATCGAAAATGGCCAAGGTCTCCTCATCGAGTCCTTCGCGCACCGCTCGGCTTTCTTCCTCATCCAACGCCCGCGCCAGTTCGAGCAATGCCTCGAAAGTGCGCTCTATTGTCACGCGGTCCTTCTCTCGATTGTACGCCGCCGCGATCTCTTCGTAGTATTGCTGAAAGTTCGTGCGGCGGAGCGGGTTCTGCATCAAAAGGCGTTGTAGCTGTCGTTCCACTGCCTGCCTGAGATCTTGAACGATGGTATTCTTTTTTGGGCTGCGCGCAAATTCTCGCTTCAGGCGATCAAAATCAATGCGGCTGATGTCATAGGATTCTGATGGCTTTGCGGTCATTGTATTGCCCTTCGTCTCAATGACCTCATCTACCACCCCGTGTAACGCCCGTATAATCGCCGAAATGTCGGCCTGTTTGCGATCCCGTTGCAGGCTCCTATATGCAATGTCGATGGCGTCTCGGTCCTTGCGATATACGCCAACGCCCCGCACGTTGATGCACGCCTTGAACTTCTTGAACACCTCGCGGCACATCACCTCGAAACGCTTGCGCGTCTCGTCGCTCTCATTGACCGCTTCCTTGCAAGCCGCGATGGCGGCGTTGCGCCCGAAACCCGTTTTTTGGATGACGTCATCGAGCGGCGCGTTGCGCTCGGCGAGGAAGTTCCGCACAAAGGCGATGGCCTCGGCCAAATCCGCCAGCAATTCCTCAGCGGGCCTTGCCGGGTCAATCGCGTCACCCCCATCGGGCCGAGTGCCGGCGAAAGTCGCCAGTGCTTGGCGCAGGTGTTTGAGAATGCCGCAATAATCCACGATCATGCCGTTGTTTTTCCCCTCGCTCACCCTGTTGGCGCGGGCTATCGCCTGCATCAGGGTATGGGCCTTGAGCGGTTTGTCCAGATAGAGCGTGGAAAGGCTCGGCACGTCAAAGCCGGTCAGCCACATCGCGCAGACAATGGCGATGCGGAACGGGTGCTCCTCGGCCTTGAACGCGTCGTCTAGTGCCATCCGTTGCATGTTGCGAAACTGCGGTTTGTTCCGCATCGCACAGGGCAAGTCCATGCCCTCTTTGATGAGCCTGCGGTGCGGGACGATGTCCAAGCCCCACTCGTTGAACTTCTCCACCTCGCCCTGCTCCTCGCTGATCACCACCGCCATGCGGGTCTCGCGCATCCCGTTGAGCCGCCGCCGCAGGTCCATTTTCTCCTGCTCGTCCTTTGTCCGCGAAAGCTCCGCTTCTAATTCTTTGATGTGTTCATGCCAGTAGAACGCGATCAACTTGTGCATCCGCACGCAGGTCACTTTGTCAATGCAGACCAGCATCGCCTTGCCGGTCTCCCACGCCTTTGAATAGTGCCGCGTGAAATCCCGCGCCACTTGGTCGAGCCGACGGACCGCGGTGATAACGTGGTAGTCGCGCTTGAGTTCCCGCTCCAACCGGTGCTCCACGTCAATGTCGTCAAGTTCAAACTCATTTAGCTTTTCGGCGATGCGCGCATTCAGGTCCCCAACCCCCAAGCCCAACTCGTCGCCGCGGGCGTCGTAGTAGAGCGGCACTGTGGCCCGGTCCTCCACCGCCCGTTGGAAATCGTAGGTCGAGACGTAGTCGCCAAAAACCCGCCGCGTGATCTCGTCATAAGTGAACAACGGCGTGCCGGTAAACCCGATATAACTGGCGTTGGGGAGTGCTGCGCGCATGTTGGCCGCCAACGCGCCGTATTGCGTGCGGTGCGCCTCGTCCGTGATGACGATAATGTCGGCGCGTTGCGTGTATTCCGCGCCCGCATCGCGGTTGAATTTCTGAATCAGGGCGAAGACATGCGATTTGTGTTCGGTCAACAATTGGTTCAGGTGTGCGCCATCCGCCGCGCGGCATGGATCGCGCTCGTGGTTCACCACGCCGCAACCGGCAAAGGTCTTGTAGATCTGCCGGTCGAGATCGTCGCGGTCCGTCAGCACCAAAAACGTGAAATTGCCGCCCAACTTGCGGTGTACCTTGCGGGTGAACATCACCATCGAATAGCTCTTGCCCGCGCCCTGCGTGTGCCAAAACACGCCCAATCTGCCCCGTCGCGTTTCGCGCTCTCGCACCGCCTCAACCGCCCGATTCACGCCCAAGAACTGGTGGTTGCGGGCGAGGATTTTCCGGACTTCGCCCGCCGAGTCGTCGAACAAAATGAAGTTCTCCACGATGTCCATAAAATCGCGCTTGTTGCAAACGCCCTTGAGCAACGTCTCCATATCCACCGCGCCCGGATCGCCCTCGGCCAATCGCTTCCACTCGTGAAAATGCGCCCACTCGCTGGTGATCGAGCCGATCTTCGCCTGCTCGCCATTGCCAAACATCACCACCGCGTTGTGATGAAATAGGTGCGGGATGGTGTCTCGGTAGTCCGAATAGTTCTCCTCGAACGCCGCCTTGAGGTCTCGGTAGATGTTCTTGCACTCGATGAACAACAGTGGCAGGCCATTGACAAAGCCGATGATGTCCGCCCGCCTGCGATAGAGATCCCCGCGTATCCAAAGTTCGCGCACGCACAGAAAGGCGTTGTTCTCGGGCGTCTCAAAGTCGAAAACGCGCAGCCGCTCCTGTGCCCGCTCGCCCTTGTCGTTGCGGAACGCGACTTGCACCCCATCGCGCATCAAATCGCACTTTTCCCGGTTGGCGGCGACAATGGTCTGCGAGGCAACAGCGGCGGTGATCTGCCGCACCGCATCCTCATAAGCGGCATCGGGCAGGCCAGGATTCAACTCGACCAACTTCTCGCGCAAGACACGCACCAACACCACCTCGCGGTCAGAAGCCCGCCCCAACAAGCTCTGCGGCCCAAAGTCCTCGCTGTTGAAGGCATCGACCGATTCCCACTCGAGTTGCCGCTCGAGATAATCAGCAGTGGTCTGCTGAACGAGCGCGTCTTCTGTGTAGGGGAGTGCGTTCATCCTTTCTCCTGTTATTCAGTATGTTTCTGTGCTTTTCGGTAAGACGATATTTCTGCCTACTGCTTCGGAGTCTATCCGAGGATGATGTACCCCATTATCAGATACCACATCACTAACGGCGCTTTCTTGTATCGATCCCAAGAGATCGCCAGTAGGTAGGGTGAACTGCTACGCCCGTACGGTCGTCTATTTCAGAAGGTGAGACATCTTGACCTAATTCATCAACCCACGATGCGCTCTCAAAGGTCTCGAGCTTTAGACCGGCCAAACCGATCCGATAAAATACCATAAACATTTCTTTTTTGAAGTCGTTTACTTCTACTAAGTCCTCTGCGACGTTTCTCGCATATTCTCTCAAAATCCCAGAATCGTTAGGATGCTCTATTGCCGAATTTAGGCAAAGCTCGGCAATATCATCATATTTGACTTGCTCCAAGGAGAATTTTGGCGGGCGTTTCTTTAGAATATCCACAAAGTCCAACAAGCCTGGATAGTCTGCATGCCATTCATCTGCAAGGGCTCTCAGACGTTGCCGAGAATACTCTCCCTCGGCACGTTTCAGTGTATTCACATTCACCCGAGGCTTCCCTTCAGCTACTTCGATACACTTATTGAAAAAGCTGATCACATCTCGAGGTCTTTGGGCACGGTCAGTAATGAATTCTATAATGGATTTTCCATCAATCTTTTTCGGTAATAAGTCACGATGCGTAACTCTTTTGTTCTTTTGATATCGCCGAGCGACTAATGCATCTACTCGCTTGTCTAGTATCTCAATTATTTTTTTTGGAGACCAATGTAGGGGTAAATACAGAGATTGATATTTCTCCTCTTGGAACCCAGCCTCACGCACAAGCCTGAAAACACGATCAATCAAATCGCGCCTAATGGCAACCAGAACCTTGATGTTCGACACTCGGCTGATTTCCTTTACAGAGTCCAGCAGTGCCATGATCAGTCGATAACGCAGTTTCTCTTCAACCCAATTCTCATCAAGACGATCAATTAATACATAGTAGTACTTCTGCCGATCAGTCAGAACGTTTTCTAAAAGATTGTGTACCTTGCTTAGGTCTTGGATCTGAGCTTCGCTGACTACATGCTGGCCTCGGCTTATTACTTCAGTTTTTTCTTCTTTTGAAAGAAGTGAATCCGCCCCGGATGATGCCCCTACCTTGAACAACTGCGCTTTTACTTCAGCCTTAAGATGATCTTTTAGTTTATCCTCGATCTTGGTCGTGATTTCCTTGACTCGGTACTCTGTTTCTTCCCAGAACTGCTCACCCCATTCTCGTAGATATTGTACGGCTTGTTTTGCATTTTTGTCTTTGCGGGTCTGATCTGGGAACCTCTCAAGAAGGGAGTTCCAAATTCCTTTTTTCTCATTACTTGCGTGTGACTCGAAATGCTTTCTCAGTACTTCAACCGTCAAAACATGTCGCCAGAGCAATTTGTAGAAGGGATCCAAATTTACGCCGAGATCTGAGAAATACTTGATCACTGTGGAATTTGAAACATAAGTAAGGGCGAGTTCGCTGGGTTCAATTGAGATAACTCGGTCTCGGTCTTCGTACTCCAGTTTAAGGTACTCAAAGAGCGCGGACTTTCCTGAACCTGTCCGGCCGAGAACAATCTGACGAATGTCCTCTTTACTCTCCAGCACCTCATAGGATTCAGTTTTCACAAAGCAGTCTTCAAGAAATTCGCCATCATCCTCCGCACTGGCGGCACCGATTGTGTCCATTTTTCGGAACTTGAACTCTGATTGATCTGCTTTAGCCATTACACAACTCCTTATTTTTTAATCGTGTTCTGTGAACGCGATCAGTCAACATGACATGCTGTATAAAGCACAGATTGAAACTTACCCCCAGTTTGTGCGAAGTACTCTCCCTCTAATCCCTGCTTGCAACCTCTACCTCCCCATTCATCAGCCGAGGCAAAAGCAGATCGCGGGCTTGGGTGAGT
The DNA here is from genome assembly GCA_958295785.1 of uncultured Latescibacterota bacterium. Lineage (GTDB taxonomy): Bacteria > Latescibacterota > UBA2968 > UBA2968 > UBA2968 > VXRD01. The sequence continues at coordinate 4,799,310 of OY282377.1, read as the reverse complement.
TTGACTATTTTTCGCTTCAAGCAACGCACTTGCTGAATAAAGTCACCAGCCAATCTCCCGAACTCGGAAACCAAGGATTCCGCTGGAAGGATAATATTCATCTGACGAAACCGCCCTTTGCTTATCTCGGGGTACGTTGTCCCCTTTGCATTGCTACGAATCTCGGCAACTCGACTCATGAGGTTAAAAAGCATGTACATCCTCATTTCCTCGACGTGAGGAATGATATTGATGAATCCTTGATTAGTGCAGGCTTCAACATCTATGAGCGCGAAAAACCCTACGGACGCCCGGCTTGTCATTAGAATGGTGTTAGCCGGAACCAACTGCGCGGACGATTCACGAAGCCCTCTTTCGGTAATTTTTCGTTCCGAGTCAAGTAGGGCTAAACAGTCGTTTTTCGTAACATCGGAGGGAATGACCCAGGTGATGTCGCCTCCCCAATACTCTGCCACTTTGGTGGATGGTGTGCCGCCCCCGATAGTCTCACATACCTCAGCAATCGTTTTCTTTTTCCACCCCTCCGGCACGCCATCAATAATTTTGGCGCGTTCATACCCGGGAAAGCGAAGGTGGACGAACCACTCTTTGTAGAGCAACCGCGCCGCCTGTTCCAGCAGCTGAATCCGCCGCCGATTGTTTTCGATGAGGTCGTCGTAGGCAGAGAGGATGTCAACGATTCTGTCCTGTGTTGGTAGCGATGGGATAGAAACCTTGAGTTGCAGAGCGTTTGATCTATTCAGTCCGGGAACAGCAACGTCAGTGTTCATACGAGTAAGCGGCAACGTCTTCAGCAAGTAGTAAATGTACCTCAGTCGCGTGTCCTCTGTTTTGGGAACGACGTAATAGGTCGTATCTATGGGGTAGAAATCCCGATCCGTCCAATACACGGACCCAATCGTCCCTTTACGACCAACCACCACGCCTGGGCCTTGAACGAGAGATTGGTTGTGAGTATCGACAATGCCACCCGATCCATACACGGGAACAGCCCCAGGTTTTCGATCACGAGCGGGTAGTCCTTTCCCGTAAACAAACTGAACGAAATCACCGAGGGGCGCGTTTCTCACTTTATCCCTCATCCTATCTCCTTATTCACAGCACAGCCCGCGAATGCGCCGGTTGCCATCATCGCCGCTCCTGCCTAGGTGTTCAACTTCAATTGGCAAACGCAACAATCAATCAACTAAGGGCTGGAAATCCTGGCTACTCATCGGTTCGTGCTTATCCCAGTAGCCATGCATCTCAATCAAAACGCGTTGCTTCAACGGTGCTGGCTGAGGATTAATACGCACTATTTTTGCTGTATAGTCACTAGGTCCTTTGACCATCGCCATTGCCAAATCATCCACGAGGTAACGCGGTGCCCAGCCGATCATATAGTAGTCTTTCGTCTGGATTTGCACCGCCAGCCGGGTGGCAGGATTAGCCAACTCCAAAGTTACATAAAGTTCTTCTCCCGGCTCCAGACGACCATACCGTTCTTGAGCGGCTTCATTTACATGTTGCCAACCATGCAGAAAGATCCGGCAGGTAAATCTTCCCTCAATATCCTTCTCGAGTTTCGGGAAAACCTCGTAATTATCCGTCACTCGAAAGCCGCCATTTACCGATAGAATTTCAATCGGGTCCGCGTCTTCTGGCAGGCCGAGATTACGCAGATAGTCCAAACGGTCCGGCCTTCCCGGCGCAATGACCCGATTCCTGAACAGCGGAAAAAGCTCTGAGGATCGATAATCTTCAGCCAATTGGGGAAAATCAGGCAAAGGAGGAAATCCTGTCTCCCTCTCTGCTCGTTTCGCCCCGGCCGTATAACGAAAGCGATAGTGCGATTGTTCGACATCGGCATCCAACCGCCCCACGGGAAACCATTGTCGGCTCCATTCTTTGTCTTGCCACGCCAAGAACAAGGTCTTCACGCTCATCGGAAAATCTCCTGTAACTGGAGTGCCGCGTGAATAATCTCCAGCATGAACGCAATGAACGGCGTACTTTCGCCTCCTGCCGAACTCTGCCTGATGGCTTCGTAGTAATCGCTTTGGCGGGCGTGAACCAAACTCTCTACGGGAATATGGGCGAACAGGGGTTTCCAGTGGGTCAGAATCAGGGTCTGCCAGAGCCGCCCCATCCGGCCATTGCCATCTTCAAAGGGATGGATGAACTCAAACTCATAGTGAAAAACCGAACTGGCAATCAGCGGGTGCTCATCGGTGCTGCCCAGCCATGCCAACAAGTTTGCCATGAGCAACGGCACGCGCCGGGCCGGCGGGCCGATGTGATGGACTTCGCCACCGCCCATAACGCCGATGCCGGTGCGGCGATATTGTCCGGGCGCATCCAACAAGCCGAGCATCAGCACTCGGGGCGCGTGCAGAAGGTCGGCCTCGCTATCCGGGTTCCACTGCTGGTATTGGTCGTAGGCTTTGATGGCGTTGCGAACTTCCTGAATATCTTTCAACGGGGCGGCAACCGGTTTGCCATCGAGAATCGCGGAAACTTGCGCCTCGCTGAGGATATTGCCCTCAATGCCCAGCGAGCCGCAAATCGTGCGGATGCGATTGATGCGCCGCAAACGCAAATTCTGCCAGACACCCGCCGCTTCTGCCCTGCCAATTGCTTCGCCGATTTGCTCAACGCGAAACAGAATGTCCGTCGTGATTGAGTATGGCGGCTTTTCGATCATCATCCGAACTCCTCAACGCCCTCTCGACAGTTGTCAAAGAAAAGGGGAATTTGCAAACAACGCCTGTGTGGATATGTGCATAACGCTTATCGCTGCTCCTCCCCAAGGTGGGCAACTTCAATATTCCCCCAGTGTTTCTGAAGATACTCAACCACCAAACGCCTGTGGCAATAATGGGGTTTGTCCTCGCTACACAGCAGGCACGCATCCTTAAGGGTTTCCCGCTCAATTTCGTTTTCTATTTTTCGGGCAACCATAAGATCGATAAAAGCGCGTTCATAAGCGTCCCAACTGCCGCGTTTTTTTTTGTAATCATCCAGGATTTCCTTTGTCGGTGCCAAACTCGGCAGATGCAGGTAATCCATGCCGCAAATTCGCTTCAAAAAGTACGCAAGATCATTTTTTTTTGCAAAGCCCGCCAACTGGGATACGTTATTGAGCCGCACATCAACGACCCGCTTGACGCCTGCCAGATGCAAACTTTCAAAAAACTGTTCCGCGCTCTTTTTGGTGAAACCAATGGTGAAAATTTTCATTATCCAGCCTCCTGCGCTTCGCAAGTGCGTTGCGCGTCAAGATATGCAATGCGCTGTTCTTGGGCCGCGTATACCCTATCCTCCAACTCCTCCGCAGTAAGAAACAGATCCTGCATAGGCAACCTCAATTGCTCAGACAGGCGTTTCATCGTCGCTCCGTGGGCTTCCAGTTCCCCATCCTCAAGAATGTGTGCGACCTCCGACCCGCCTGCCACCAATTCGCGAGCCACGAGAATCGTCCGATGGCAGTCCAATGGCTCCTTCTCCGCACACATCAAAGCAATCCGCCAGCGACTACACCCGTCTCGGATCCGCTCTATTCCAGCCCGAAACAGCGAGGTTTCAGCGATTGAGCGATACTTCACTCGGCCTTTCTCGTAACACCTCGGATCGTCACTGCGTGCGCCGAGCTCCTCGCCGAGAAAAACATAGGCAACGCCCTGGTCATCCAGGGCTTTCGCCAAGCCTTCGCGATTAAATTGCGGCTGCCAACGGCTGTATGGAACCGATCTCACATCCGCAACGGCATCTATGCTGTGCAACTTTAACAAGGATACGAAGTCCTCAAACTCATGGGTTGAATGGCCCACGGTAAATATCCTCGTTTTCTCTACAGATTTCGTCATCGCGGTCTCTCCATGACAGCGGCGATCAGTTTGTAACAGTAGCCCTTATGCGGTTCGCCGAGGCTGATGGTCAGATAACATTCGGACAGGTCGTAGTTGCCATTTTCGCGCTTGAGATAAGCGGTCTCGATATCGGGATCAGTGATCCACAGAGCATAGTCATTCTCGCTAAAACGAAACCGTCCCTGTACGCGGCGTTTCGAGTTTCCGAAAGCCTCACCCGGCGCGAACACGCACAGATACAACTTATCGACATAGATCAACTTGAGCGAGTTGTTTCCTCTTTTGCCTGCTGTGGCGGGATTTGATCGTTTCTTCCGTTGTGCGTGCTGTATCCGTTGCGCCACAGCGTCCCGCCTGTCTCGGATAATTGTTGCAGATCATGCCAAGGGCATTTGTCAACTTTTCTCCAGCAGTCCTGCGGATCGAGCAACCCGTTTTCCTGTTGGTAGTCCCTTGGTTGGTGTGCCAGCAATGGAACCTCCACGATATCCATCAACTTGGGATCGCTTCCATCCTCGTACTGGCGTTCGTACTCCGATACATCCTGATGCTCGCGGGCACTCACAGGGCGAACCCAAACTCCCGCACAGCTATCGATAAGTTCCCGCCCGACAATGCAACGACCAGACCGTTTCCGCGAGTTCGCCAAGCAAACAATTCTCTTTGTCATTGTCATTATAGCACCCCAATCCGACGGCTTGATACTGCGCTCTTGCTTGCGGCCGGCGTTCCATTAAAAGGGCAAAGAATGAAATTTGCAAACAACGCCTGTGTGGATATGTGCATAACACCAGTGAATCGCCGCCGGCCTAATCCGCCAGCCGCGCTGCCCATTGAACACATCCCGTGATATGCGCCCGGAACCAATCTTCATACCACAGCGCGTCGGGATGCCCCAAGGCGGTATAGATCACGCGCCCCTGGCCGTATTCGTGGCACCATCCCATCGCGTAATCGCCATCCTCGCGGTTGCCTTTTGCCAAATCCACGGTCTGATTATCGATCCGCATCAAAACATGCGTCTTGTCGCGATTGTAATGCTTAAACGTGTAAATCTCATCCGTCACCCGAAAATAGTCGCCCAGCATCTCTGTCGCTGGATGAGATGTATCTTCAACAATAATCCCCACCTCCTGATGCCAGGGATGACCGTTAAACCATCCGCCGAGCATCTCGCCGTATTCGGGCCAGTCATAGCACGTATCGGTTGCATTGTGAATGCCAAAAAACGATTTTCCATTGCGAACAAAATCCAAAATCGCGGTCTTTTGTTCCTCGCTAAAAGCCAAATTCCCGGTCGTGGCAAAAGCCAAAACATCGCACTTTTCCAAATGCGCTGCTGAAATGCGATCCAACCGATGCGTGGTCAAAACCCGCCATCCATTCGCTTTGCCTATCGCCTTTAAAGCCACCTCGGCATCGGGCAAATAACTGTGTTCAAAACCCGCCGAATGCCGCAACATCAAAATGTTCATCTCGCCCTCCATTCTGTTCAATTACAGTACACAAAACATACCTCTACGAATCAACGGACGGGCTTGAGAGACAGCCCGTTGTACCCCGCTACTCAGGCCAGTTCATCGGCGGAGTGCGTCGGGTTTTGGGGTTGGGTGGGGACTGACCACTGACTTTCGGGCGGGCACGGGGGCACCGCCCCTACAATGTGTCGAGGGGCGGGATTACTTGCTGCCCTGCGTTGTAGGCTACGCCTGTGCGTCCATTCGTCTATTCATCCATTCGTCTATTCAGCGTTAATTTTCAAACCCGTCCCAAAACGCCCTTCCCCACTCGCTTTTCGCATCATCCCAATCGTCGCGCCACTGAAACAGCGTTTCTCGCAACGCATTGACCACGCCCGCGTGTGCCTCGTCATCCGCCAGATTGTGCAATTCTAACGGATCGTTCTCCAAATCGAACAACTGCGTTGTGCGCCGCCCATTCACCGCGTATTCAATCAGCTTAAACCGCTCGTCTTTCACCATGCGCTGCCACCCGCGATAAGCCGCAAACAGGGTATCGCGCACTTGCTCATCGCCATTGCTCATCGCCGAAACCAAACTCGTCCCCTCCACGGAACTCGGCGCATCGATCCCGATCAACGCGCACAGCGTCGGGAAAATATCGAGCAAATACGCGTACGCGGATCGCCGCTCGCCCGCAGGCACCCCCGGCCCGGCAAAGATCAGCGGCACGCGCACGCTGTGCTCGTACATATTCTGCTTGCCCAAAAGCCCGTGCTGCCCCACGGCCAACCCATTATCGCCCGCAAAAACAACGAGGGTATCGTCCGCCTTTCCGCACGCGGCCAGCGCGTCCAACACCCGCCCCATCTGCGCGTCCAAATGCGTAATCATCGCGTAATACTCGGCGATGTGCCGGCGCACCTTGTGGGGATCGCGGGGAAAATCTTCGAGCACCTCGTCGCGCACCTTCAAATCGCCATTGTCAAACGGATGCCCGCCCACAAAATTCTCGGGAAGCGGAATATCCTCGGGGTCGTACATATCCAAATACGCCTGCGGCATCGTGCGCGGATCGTGCGGCGCCATAAATGAGAGATACATAAAAAACGGATCATCGGAATCGTACTTCTCCAGCCAATCAACCGCGCCTTCGGCAAACAACTCGCTGGAGTGTTTGCCCGCCCTGACGTGGTCGCCCTTCCGAATTTTCAACGCATTCGACTTAAACGCATCCGGACACTGCGGCAAGACCGAATCGTATTTGCCGGTCGGGTCGTAATCAAACGCGGGCACATTCCAATGGTCGTCCATCCCACCGAAAAAGATCTCTGCCCCATCCGAAAAACTGCGCGCAAACGCAGCGGGGCCATTGTGCCATTTTCCCGTGCCCCATGTGCGATAGCCATGGGCCTGCAAATGTTCGCCCAGCATCACATGCCCATCGGGAATGCCCTGCCCCGCGCCCTCGAGGTGAAAAAGCGTGCGCCCCGTGTGCAACATCGCCCGACTCGGCATGCAAATCGCGCCCGACGTCCCCCCGGGAATATGCGCGTGCGTGAACGTCGTGCCCTCGGCCACCAACCGATCCATCGTCGGCGTTTGCACATCGGCATTGCCCAGCGCGCGAATCGTGTCAAACCGCTGATCATCGGTAAAAAAGAACACAATATTGGGCTTCTGATTGCTCATATTGCTCCCTCCAAAAAAGTAGTGGTCAATTGCCAGGTCTCTCTTGTACCTTTGGGCAGGCACAGGGGCTCTGCCCCTACATTTCCCCTTGACTTCGAGTCCGTGAACGGCTATCGCAGTTGTACCCCGCCCGTGCTCTTCGCGGATCACATCTTGCGTCTCGCCCCTCAAGTGAGCAATAAACCTTTCTCTTGCCACAAAGTCAAGTTCGCAAAAGATCACCCACTTTGCGGGTTGTCCTTTCCGCTTTCTATCTGCCTCGCTCGATGCTATATTACGCCCCACAAACCCATTTCCCGGAGCATACCCATGAAAGCGATCTGTTTTGCACTCCTCGTCTCGTCCATCGCACTAATGGGCAACGTGTCTGCCCAGCCACCCAACAGAAAGGAATCCGCTATGAAATACCACATGTACGTCGCGGTCTCTGGCGACCGCAAACTCCTGCGCTACGACATGGACGCCGAAACCGGCGACCTCACACGCGTCGAAGAAGTTCCCGCCAAAGGCGGCATCGGGCCGCTCTGCACGGATCCGCGGCAAAAATACCTCTACGCGGCCTTGCGCTCGTCCAAAGAACTCGTCACCTACGGCATCGACCCCGACACAGGCGCGCTCGCACACATCGCCACAGTTCCCTTTGGCGGTGGCTCGTGTTATATCAGCACCGACAAAACCGGGCGTTATCTTTTTTCCGCGTACTACGGCGAGGGCGCCGTGGCCATCAACGCCATCGACAGCAATGGGGCCGTGCTCGCCCCGCATCGCCAGTGGATTCCCACAGAAGAACACGCCCACTGCTTCTTTCCGGATCCCTCCAATCGCTATTTGTTCGTGCCGCACACCATGCCGCCCAACGCCATTTATCAATTCACCTTTGACGAAACCACAGGCGAGTTGGCAGCCAATGAGATCGCAAAAGTCAACGCGCCCCACGGCGAAGGCCCGCGCCACTACGAATTTCACCCCACTTTGGACGTCGTTTATGTAGCAAATGAAAACAGTTCCAGCGTCACGGTCTATGATCTGAACCCGGACGATGGCACCCTCACGCGCCGCCAAAATCTTTCAACCCTGCCAGCGGGATATGCGGACCACAACACCTGCGCGCAAATCCACATTCACCCCTCGGGCAACTTCCTCTACATCTCCAATCGCGGGCACGACAGCATCGCGCGCTATGCCGTTCAAGCCGACGGGTCTCTCAAATCCCTCGGTCAAACCCCCACAGAACCCATCCCTCGGCCCTTCAACCTCGACCCCGAAGGCAACTTCCTCTTTGCCGCCGGTCAAAAATCGGACAAAATGGCCGCCTACCGCATCAACACCGAAACCGGCGACCTCACGGCCCTCAAAGTCTATGACGTGGGCAAACAACCCATGTGGATCATGATTCTCAAACTCGGAAAATGAAAAGCACCCACCGCAAAACCATCCTCGCGTGGATGATGTACGACTTTGCAAACTCGTCCTTTGCCAACAACGTCACCACGTTCATCTACGCGACATTTTTTGCCAAAGTCATCGCTGACAATGAGATTGCCGGCACGGTTTTGTGGTCTCGGGGCGTGGCGATCATCATGCTCGTCGTCGGATTGCTGTCCCCACCCCTCGGCGCGCTCGCCGACCAAGCCGGGTGTCGCAAACGCTTTTTGATGTGGACGACACTCCTCGCGGTTGTCTTCACCGCCCTGCTCTATTTTCCCCAACAAGGGCAAGCCACCTTCGCGCTGACCCTCTACATCATCGCCTGTATCGGCTTTGAAATGGGCACGGTATTTTACAACGCCTTTTTGCCCGACATCGCCCCGCCGGAGCGCATGGGGCGCATTTCGGGACAGGCCTGGGGCATAGGTTACTTTGGGGGCCTGCTCTCTATGACCGTTCTCATGGTCGGCTTTGTATCCCCAGAAACCCCGTGGTTTGGCCTGTCCAAAGAAACCCACGCACACATCCGAGCGACCAATGTCGGCGTTGCGATCTGGTTTGCGATCTTCAGCCTGCCAGCCCTTTTCTATTTGCCCGAAACGCCAGGGCGGCAAACCCGCAACGAACACCTACTCCTTTCGTCTTACCGCCGCCTGCTGCAAACCTTCCGCGAACTCAAACACTACCGCGAAATTTTCAAACTGTTGCTCGCCCGCCTCGTGTACAACGATGGCCTGACCACCATTTTTGCGTTTGGCGGGATTTATGCGGTGGGCACATTTGGCTTCACGATTGAAGAGGTCCTGCTCTTTGGCATCATCATCAACATCGCCGCTGGCATCGGCGCGTGGTGTTTTGGTTTTTTAGACGACCACATCGGCGGCAAACGCACCATCCAAATCACCCTGATCGGATTTGTCATCGCGGCTACCATTGCCGTCATCCCCCCCGAACGCTTCCAATTTTGGGTTGAATTTCTGTTCTGGGACGCGGGCCTTTGGATCGGCCTTTTTGCCGACTCAAACACATCGACCAGTTTATCGGCCATCCAAGCGTTCATTTTCAATACAAAATTCCAATTCTGGATCGCGGGCCTTTTGGTCGGCCTTTTTGCCGGCCCAAACCAATCGGCCAGCCGGTCACTTTTGGGGCGTTTTGTACCCCGTCAGAAAGAAACCGAATTTTACGGCTTTTACGCCTTCTCGGGAAAAGCCACCGCCTTTCTCGGCCCGATGCTGATGGGCATAATCACAGAAGCCTTTCAATCTCAGCGCATCGGCATGGCAACCGTGGGCCTGTTCTTCATCGCGGGCGGCCTCCTCTTGCGAACCGTCGACGAACGAGCGGGCATCCGCACAGACCTATCGCCACCGAGAACAGACACCTGATCAAAAAAATCAGCATACACGACCAAAAGCGCGAATAGCCGAACCCTGCCCAACCGCCGCTCCCAAATGGTCAGTGGTCAGTCCCCACCCATTCCCCAAAAGCGAAAAACCAATCGTAGGGGCGTGGCCCCCGTGCCCGCCCAAATGTACGGAATGGGTACAACTGCGCAGCAATTCATCAACAGAGCGATTCGTTGATTCATCTATTCGTTGATGTGCGTTTTGTCGTATACAAAAAAAAGCCGCTCCTCTTGTGAGCGGCTTTTGCAATTCATTGTCCATCCAATTTAGGGATTTCTGATTAAAGTCTCGGGCGCGAGGAATGCGAGCCAATTCTCGACTGTCTCCATGTCTCTTCTCGCCTCGGTAGCATCGAGGTTATAGGTCTTGGCAAGCGAGCGAGATGCGCTTGAAACTTTCGCGTTACGTAGCTGTATCACGGTGTTAGTGAAGGGGGTAGCGAGCAGACAAGCCGAGGCCCACATTCGGATCTGATCATCGGTCAAGTCCAGAGGAATTAGGAGAACTTGCATGTCGCGTTGCGCCGCTCGTTGCTCATCGAATGAAGCGATCTCGTCTTCTCTGCCTTGATAGGAAAGTTCCAAATTCCGAAAGTCACGAGTCGCTGGTCGCCAAGTACCAAGTCGGGGTTGACCGCCAGTAATTGCGCTACTGCTTTGAGCACTGATCTTGGTTATGGCTTCCCAACGCGCGAATTCATCATCGCTTATTTCTCTCGCGCCTTCCATCAGGCACTGCTGAAAAGCACATGCGTCAAAGTCATCGCTAGGGCGACATAAAATCTCAAAATTAGATTGCATTGACCAACCCAGTGCAGAAAATGTCAGGTTTGCAGAGCCAACGAGAATCACATCATCAATTCGATAGTATTTGGCGTGCAGAGAGGGATGCAACCTAAACGAACCTCCACGCTCGATAACAATGGTGCGGCATTCGGTATCGGACACACCTACAGCGAGATCGTGCGGGTTCCACCTCGTGATACAGGTGAGAGATACTGTTGGACTAACGTCAGTCAGAATCCGAGTAAGAGCATCAGCCTTGATGTACGGTGCCGCGATGATGAGATGCTGGGCCCCTGAACAAAGGCGACTCAACATATCCCCTGGCCTGCGATACATGGCTATCCGTCTCTCTCACGCAGTTGATTGATGACCTTATCTACTTGGCGTCCCCAATTCATGGCGATGTCCTGAATCAGTGTGCGTTCTTCCCTGGGTCTGGTCTCGTCTTCCATCCGTGCCCAAGACGACAACAACAACCTGATGGCGACAATGGCCTGGAATGCCGGATCATTCTCGTCGCCATTCTCGCCGAGACGCCCTTCAACATGCTTGAGCAAGTCGTAGATCGGGTGGTCGGTATTGAGATTGATGTGCAAGACGCCATGGCTCGAGCGCACATTAAATATCTGGTAGCCATCCAGTTGGGCAGGATTGAATTGGTATGAAAGCCCCTCTTGCACCAACCTCTTTGCGAGTTGTTGAGCCGCTTGATCGGATTGACCAGATGCAATGAACTGGTCCGTCAGTCCAGCTTCCCGTTGTTCAGATGGAATTTGCTCGCGTTCAATATCAGTTTTGGTCGGCGGCTCTTTACCGGCGGCTATAGCGTCTCGATCTGCGTCGGTGGCAGTCTGCACGGCCTTGTTTTCCGGACTTTTTCTACCATTGCTTTCCTTTGGCTTTCTTTTTTCCTCAAACATCTGCCTTATTTGACGCATCATGGAGCGTGTCTGGTCGCGAATATCTCCCACAATTTCATGGATGATATCCTCGTCAAGTCCCATCTCGTCTAAGATGACTTGCCTAGAACGGTCATCACGAGCAAGGGTCTTTGCAGCCTGCGTGAACTTTGCAACCATTTGCTTATTGTGATCCACGCCAAACAACTCGTCGCAACTACGACGGAACTGCACCTCACAACCCCACCAGCGATTCTGTGGATTCTCAGCACTACCCCCCTCCCTGAGAAAGGCATCCTCGAGAACGATCTCCCTATCCTCCCGGACGACTGATACGCCAATGTTGTGCCTGGCGTGCTTGCCACGAGGCATATCGCCTGGATTCTGTGCCACTCTATCTGTCGTCAGTGCCTCTGGTTTCACGATTGAATACTTTACTTCAATGGTTACTTCTTTGCCATCAACAATGGGGGTGTAGTCCTTTTCACTCCACTGTGTGAACATCGGTTCGTTGTCCCATGGTTTTTCAGGAACAGATGTAGGCTTCATCAAATAGAGAGGATCGTTCGCGACGAATTGCCTCTCATGTTCTCGTTTAATAGGCCGGTTTTTGAAGAAAGATGCGGCTCGTATTATATGTATTTCAGCATTAATGTAATGTCGATGGATACGCCCGACCTCTCGAGATGTATTCTCGATTATCGCATGGGCAGTTCTCCATTGAATCTTGTCCAATTTGCTCCATACGACGAGAGTGCCTGATTGGCTTTCATAAATTTCTTCACTGCCGGCTTTTCTCCACGCCGCTGGTATAGGCGTCTTTTGGTCCGGAATGGGAACAAGGTACTCTCCCTGCTCAATAATGTCTGCATCAATGCTGGAATGCCATGCCGAATCTAATCCATCCTGCCATGTCCACACATCCACTCGCTTGCACTGAGACATCGAGGATGTGGGAAGGCCCATGCCATATTTGCCGATTCCGCTTGTGGAATTATGCCGGGTGCCGCCTCCGAACTTGAGGGCGTCAAGGAGAGTCCTCACATCCATTCCTGTGCCGTTGTCTAAGACTGCTATTTCCGAGACCAGCCTCCGAGTTCGAGCCTTTACCATTTGGGACTCTTCCAGGCAGAGGAGCTCGATCTGTGGAGCGTCTGCCTCTATTGAATTATCAATGAGCTCGGCAATGGCATACGCGGTGTTGCGATACCTGCTGTCCCGCAGGGCACGTATGGTAAAATTGATCGGAAATAGATTGCGGTCTGCATCTTTTAGGTTGGCGAGTTGGTCGTCCATAATTCCTCCCAATTTGTGAATGCGTCAGCCACAGACCCGAACCCCGGAAGATTCGTGTCGGCAACGGTGATTATCTCGGCTTTTGGATTTCCGCCAGATCTAGGGCCGCGCATCGCTCGGCCCGCCATTTGCGAGTAAAGCACCAGCGAAGTGGTGGGGCGAGCGATAATGACGCAACGAGTACGAGGTGCATCGAAACCAGCGGTGAGCACGCCATAATTGAATATTACTTTATGTTCTCTGCTGTCGCATCTAAAAGCATCAATGATAGCCTGGCGATCTTCACTGGATGTATTGGCTGTTACCACATCAGTTACGACCCCTTTGTCTTGAAGGAGTTTATTGCATTCCAGAGCACTTTTGACCGACGGGCAAAACACAAGGGTGCGAGGGTGGCGTTTAGCAACGTCCTCGGCGAGTTCGACGATCTTGCGCGTGCGCTGATGGTTGCGACCCAGAACATCCAGATCATCAGTGCTGTAATCCATATCGGGCTGAGGAGTGGTAATGGCAGTGTCGGACTCAAAGCTAATTGGCACAAAGCGCGGGTCAGCAAGGTAACGGTTTTGGATGAGATAGGTGACGGGGTTGCCATGTCCTCGTGGATCTACCGAAACTTTGTTGTGATTGAACATGCTGGCAAGTCGATAATCCGCATCTGTGATATCCGCGGTACGTCCCGGCGTAGCCGTAAGACCGAGAAGCGGCGGCCTAACACTACATAACTGCTCTGTTATGAAGGAGTAGGTTTCTGCAACTGCCTGATGAGCTTCGTCAAATATGACGGTTGCGGCACAGTTTGCAAGATGGGCAAGAAGGGTGTTGTCTTGGAACGCAGCGGAGCGCAACTTGGCAAGCCCTGTCACCAAGAACCCCGAACGGAGATGTCGTAGATCAAGAGATCGATTGCCCCAATATCGATGAACGCAGATATCTCGCCGCCCCAAGGATGTCCAAGCACGGGAAAGTTCGTCTGCTGCCTGTTCACAAAGTTCCTCTGTAGATGCCAACCAGATAACGAGCGCGTTGTCCGTGTCTTTCTCATTGAGCAAATGGCAGGCGGCGTGAGATGCGATTCTGGTCTTTCCCGCGCCGGTAGGCAGATGAGCGATGGTTCGACGCTCAGGAGACGATAGCGCACGCAAGATGTCGGCCAGCACCTGCCGCTGGTATGGATGTAGCGGATACCTAGGGCGGACCGTTTCTGTGTGTGTCTCAAACACCACAGAGTCCCTCGCATTCCTCGTTGAAAGGATTAACCCCATTCGACTCCTGCGTTTCTTCTCGTTCCGCGATGACACTGGCGAGGGGGCGGCGTGCAGCATGCAGGTACGGCCGGCCATTCAACAATTTCCGCACGGGATTCTTCGTACTGTGGCGAAGCCACCGATCAAAATGCACAGCCTCCTCATAGCTGGCCGGTTCAGACTGCTTCAGTTCCAGCCAATGTTCGTCTGACCGATAAGGACAGATAACACAAGCCGACCGGGGTAGGTAGCGACCAGGATACTCAGAGTCGAACCACGCAACGCAATCTCGGCGTGTCATACCAATATCCACCAAAGGCCAGCGGTGTTTGACCCATGGTTCCCGGCTCGGCTTCATGCGGCCCACCTCATCCAGCGAAATTCCGAGCCACATCTCGGCGTGGGTATCCTTTGGAAACGGTCGTCCACGCTGCCCACCCGCGAGTTTTCTGACCCGCCGATAAATGGGTCTGATTTTGTAGTGGTTGGTGCATTGCCGTCGCAACATGCCCTTCTTCCCGTCCTTATTGACCGTGAACAGTGGAACATCGACAAATTTGTGACCCGACGCCGTGAGGCCCTTTTTGAGATTGGTTTTTATATTCCCTGCGGACACGCGAATCAATGGATATTGGAGTTGCTCTTCAAGCCAGTCCAGATGTCGATATACATACTCAGGCTCCCATCCCGTGTCTGCGAAAACAGCGGCGTTAGGCATGGGATAACCCAATTCAACCAAGCGCGGGTCAGACCTAGACAGGAGGAGTGACAGAACTGAACTCTGCACGCCAGCCCCCAGGCTTAGCGCACGATAGGTTACGGTGCTCGCCTTCACGACCATTTCAGAAGCCTCCTTCATTCAGTTGTGCGACAGATATTTGATGTTTAGGATGGATGAACGATATACGGATTATAGTCAGTAGTTATAGCAGCGTCAAGAAAGATATGGGTCAAATTTTTAACGGAGCTACGCGAGGTAAGCTCTATGGAGCGTTGCGTTGCCCCAAAAAACCTGAGTAGAGATTCACAAAACAAAAAAAAGCCGCTCCTCTTGTGAGCGGCTTTTGCAATCGCGCATCAGTCATTCAAACCGTTTTCTGTAATTCCTTCAAATAATCCAGCGTCTCTCGGATACTCGCCTCTGTCGTATCGGACGCGCCTTTCTCCACACACAGCGGACCCGTGTAGCCCGCGGCATCTAAAATTTCCAGACAAGTCTTCAAATTGTACCCCATTGTCTCGCCATCTCGCGTCCAGGTTTGCGCGCCGTTGTCGCTGTAATTGAACACCTTGACATGGCATGAGAACGCCCGAGGGGCCAGCACGCGCATGCCGGCTTCCCAATCGCCATCCGGAAAATTCGCCGTATCTGGACAGGTCGCAAACCAGTCTGAATCCACGCCATCCAGAATCCGTTGCAAATTCTCAGACGAAGACGACACCCCGCCGTGATTTTCCACCAGCAACCGCACACCGGCCTGCTCGCCCACGGACACCAACTCCCGGTAGCCCTCGATCACCCGGTGCATGGCCTCATCGTCGTCTGCGTGTCCCGTGTTAATCCGGATGGCCTCAGCCCCCACGGCCGCCGCCGTGTAAAACCACTGCTTCAAAGCCTCCAAATCCGTGCGGCGCACCGCCTCATCCGCGCCCGCGATATTGCCCATATCCACGGCGATATTACGCACGGACAGCCCATTGTCGCTCAACCGATTCCGAAGCGCGTTCAAATACCGCGCATCCTGACTTTCAAAAAACCGCGAACACAACTCCACGGTCTTCACGCCATGCGAGGCACACACCGCGGGAAACGCCAGCAAATTCAACGACTTCTCCCGCAAAATTTCACCACTGAGCACCCAGCCTGCAATACCGAGTTCACATTCCATTGTCATCTCCTTTCAAAGAGCAAACGGTCAACATCTCATTTTTGGCTATCTGCGGTCAGCAGTCAGCGGTTAACTCGCTTCTTGCGTCTCCCGCCTTTACAGATTTGACACAACGCCCTATATTGACGAAAACATAATCCCACAACACAAGGAGGTTTGTTTGGAATCCGTCATTGGCATCATATTGGGCGGAGGGCAGGAGCGGGTCTTTATCCACTGACCAAATACCGCTCCAATCGTAGATTCACTGCTGGAACCGCTGATGCAGCTATACCCCGTTCCGCTGATCCGTTGATTCAAGGACAGAACCCCATGACATATTCGCAGACTGAACTGGAGCACTTTATGACCGCCGCGCTTGCCGAAGGCCGAAAAGCACTGCCAGCGTGCTTCCCCAATCCGCCGGTGGGGTGTGTACTCGTGCGAGAGAGAGAAATCATTGCCCGAGGATATACCCATCCGCCGGGGCAATTTCACGCCGAGGCTATGGCACTGTCACAAATCGCGGGTTCACTAAAAGACGTCACAGCATTTGTCACGCTCGAGCCATGCGCTTTTCACGGACGCACCCCTTCGTGTGCTCGGGCACTTGTGCAACGCGGAATCGGTGAAGTCTTCGCGGCACTGATCGACCCTCACCCCAAAAATCGCGGACGCGGAATCCACATCCTCCAAGACGCGGGCATTCCCGTGCGGGTCGGGCTTTTGCAGGAGGAAGCCGAGAGAGATATGGGGCGTTATTTGATCAATGGCAAATTCAACACCATCAGGAGGCAGAAATGAACAACTGGATGGACGTGTACGAAAAACGGATGTATAACCGCATGCCCTATCGCCTGCTCAGGCCCATTGACATCGCCGATCATCCCGGCAGGCCGTATCCCCTCATTCTCAGTTTGCACGGCGCGGGCGGCAAAGGTACGGACAATACAAAAAACCTGCGCCATTGGAACGAGACGCTGGCCGAGGAAACACACCGCCGAAAATATCCCAGTTTTGTGCTCGCCCCTCAAACGCCCCTGCGCTGGCTTATGCCCCATACCATGCCCGAGATCACGCCGAAATATATCGACTCGCTTTCCGACATTTGGCGGGCACGCATTAAGCGATTGCTGGACCGCGGCGACGATCTCACAACCGGCGATTTGGGCACGGCATTTGATCTGCTCGATACCATCTGCGAGACATTTCCAATTGATCGCCACCGCATTTATGTGCTCGGCCATTCCATGGGGGGTTTTGGCACATGGAACGCTATTTGCGAACAAACCGACCGTTTTGCCGCCGCGATTCCCTCTGCCGGCGGGTGTGAACCCTGGAATGACATCAGCCAAATTACAGACATTCCCATCTGGACATTTCACGGCGATGCGGATCAAACCGTACCCATTGCCTTAACGCGCGACGCCTTTCGCCAGTTGGATGCGCGAAACGCCAACGCCAAATACACCGAATTAAAAAACATCGGGCACAATGCGAGCATGTATGGATTTGCGTACACAGGCGACGATTCCCAACGCGGATTTGTCACGCACTTTGCCAGCAACCGGTGCGACAAAACCGAAAACGTATGGGATTGGCTGTTCGCACAAAAACGCGGGCAATAGATAAAACCTGTATTCAAAAAGAACGCGCTTGAACAGCCGTAGCCTACAACGCAACGAAGGCGTCATAGACGGAACGGGGCCGCGCCTCTACTATCTCCGGGCGGACACAGGGCACCGCCCCTACATTCTCACGTCTTGTATCTTAGAATCTATCCCCCGGCCCCTCCCCGCAATGGGGAGGGGAGATGGTCTGCCACCTTGTATCTTGCATTTTCGGGTGGGCACAGGGGCCGCGCCCCTACGTTTCTATCCTCGCATCTTTCTTGTCGGGCGGGCACAGGGGCCGCGCCCCTACGTTTTTGTGGGGTTGGTTTTCGCCTTTCATCCGCGCAATCCGCGTCATCCGTTTCATCCGCGATCCATCTTTCTTGTCGGGAGGGCTTGATTCCCCCCTTTCTCGTCGTAGGGAAACTCGCCACTCGCCACTCGCCACTGATTCTACTCCTCCTCGCCATAACCAATACAATACAGATGAGTCGCCGTGCGGATAAAAAGCCGGGATCCAGCGGACACGGGCGATGACAGCGTGTACGTGCCATCCAATTCATTTGTGCCCAACACCTCAAACGCTGGGCCAGCGGCCAAAACCGTGGTCACCGCGTTTTCATTGAGGAGAAACACCTTGCCATCGGCCACATGGGGAGACGCGCTCACAACGCCTTGTGCCGTCCTTTCCGGCCCCCACACCACAGCGCCGGTTTTGGCGTTGAGACACGTTGCCCGACCGCGATCATCCACCATATAAAAATACGTGCCATCACTGGCCGGCGTGGGCACATCAGGCGCGCCTGCGCCCTCCCACTTCCAAACCACATTGCCCGACACATCGCCCGTACCGCCCGCAGACAGAGCCAGCAACGGGCGTTGTCGGGTGGGGGCATAAATCATATTGTCGATCACAACCGGAGACGCCACAATCCGATAATTGCCCCGCTGATTCGGATTCAACCCATTGGCCCGCCAGATTTCCCGGCCCGTATCCGGGTCGTGCCCTGTCGCGCAATCCCCACCCGTAACGACAATTTGGGTCTCGCCACCGCGCTTCAACAGAGCGGGCGTCGTATACGCATCCGGAGACTCCCGCAAGGCGTCTGTCGCGCGTTCTTCGCGCCAAATTTCTTCCCCAGTATTGGCGTTTAGCGCGACAATGTACGAGGGATCATCCGTGTGCGTGCCGTGAAGCACCTGCAAAATGAGTTTGCCATCATAGAGAATGGGCGAAGACGCATAGCCCCAGTTCAGGCCAAACGCGCCGTACTCCTTTTGCAAATCGCACGTCCAAACCGCCTTGCCATCCATGTCCAAACACGTCACGACGCCATTGCCCGTGACCACCCACACATGCGCGCCATCCGTCACAGGCGATGGCGACGCATTGTTGTGCTTGCGCCACAACACATTGCCCTCGTCCAATTTGTAACGCCAGCGTTCGCGCCCGTCTTTTTTTGCCAAACACAGGATGTAAATTTCCGGCCCGCCGGGCTCCTGTTCTTCTGGCGTGCGTGCAGGCGATGGCGAGGTGAGAAAAATGCGATCCCCCCAAATAATGGGCGTGCTGCCGCTCCATGACGGCAATTTGGCTCTCCAGATCAGATTCTTTGTCAGGCTCCAAGATGTGGGCAAGTTTTGGGCCGTGCCGACCCCGTTTTGGTCTGGCCCGCGCCACTGCCCCCAATTCTCTGCGCGAACAGCGAGCGGAATAAGTGCCACAACACAGACTGCACGAGCGATTCGGCGAATCATGGTCATACCCTCCTGATAACCGCGTGATTTTCAGTTTGTTTTTCACCCAATTTGACGGATATTGTGCCCCCGTTGTTCCTGAGTTCAAATCCGGAGGAAAGTGCATGAACGCAATCAAAACGCGAACCGTTGGGCGAACAGGTGTCCAAGTGACCGAAATGGGACTGGGCGGCGCGCCTTTGGGCGATTTATTCGAAGCCGTGAGCGAAACACAAGCGCAAGACACCTTGCAAGCCGCCTGGGATGCGGGCATTCGGTATTTTGACACGGCCCCGTTTTACGGGTACGGCAAAAGCGAGCACCGCTTCGGCCACTTCTTGCGACAACAAGCGCGGGGCCATTTTGTCCTCTCCACCAAAGTCGGGCGGGTACTCACACCCACACGCGACCTCAAAACCCACGACAAAGGGACATGGATTGGCGGCTTGCCCTTTGAACACGCCTTTGATTACAGCTATGACGGCATCATGCGATCCCATCAGGACAGCCTCCAGCGGTTGGGCTTGCACGCCGTTGAACTGCTCCTCATTCACGACCTCGATTACTTTTTTCACACCACAAAAGAAATGGTGACAGCGTCCCTGCACCAACTCTACACGAGCGGCTGGCGCGCCTTGGATGAACTCCGTTCAAGCGGACAAATCAAAGGCATTGGCGCAGGACTCAACATGCTCGGCCTCATTCCCCGGTTGCTGGACATGGTGGATATCGACTTCTTCATCCTCGCAATGCCCTATACCCTCCTCGACCAAGACCCACTGGACGAAGAATTTCCAAAATGTGCAGAACGCGGCGTTGACATTATCATCGGCTCGGTCTTTGCCTCGGGCATTCTGGCTACCGGCCCAGTACAGGGCGCGTTGTATGCCTACGCCCCGGCACCGTCAGAAATTTTGGACAAAACCCGAAAAATTGAGACCCTTTGCCACGCCCACAATGTCCCGCTCCCGGCAGCAGCGATCCAGTTCCCACTATCACATCCCAATGTCGCCGCCATCATCCCCGGCGCACTAAAACCCGAATACATCCACGCAAACATCAAAAATTACCAGCACCGTATCCCCTCAGACCTGTGGGCCGAATTAAAAGCCGAGGGGCTGTTGCGAAAAGACGCACCCACACCCGCTTAATAATGTCTTTCACAGAATGGGTATTTCGACGCATCTTTCGCGCTCAATTCCCATCATCTCGCCTTGGGATTTTATTTTTTCGCAGGCGGCTCTCTCGCGGCAAATTAAAAAATATTGGGAACCAAAACGACGACTGAATTTCATCGAAAGGACGCGCCAATGGAAAACATAAGATGGGGCATCATCGGTTGCGGCGATGTGTGCGAAGTAAAAAGCGGCCCGGGGTTTTACAAAGCCGACCATTCAGAACTCGCCATTGTCATGCGCCGAAATGCCGAAAAAGCGGCTGACTTTGCCAAACGCCACGGCGTTTCCCGATCCACCGACAACGCCGATGAGGTCATTCATCACCCCGATGTCGATGCCGTGTACATTGCCACGCCGCCCTCCTCGCACTGCGAATACGCCCTCAAAGTCGCCGAAGCGGGCAAACCCTGTTATGTGGAAAAACCCATGGCAATGAACCACCGCGAATGTCGGCAAATGGTCGCCGCATTTCAGGCCAAAAACATCCCCCTCTACGTCGCCTATTACCGCCGCGCGCTCCCGCGTTTCCTCAAAGTCCGCGCACTCCTCCAAGAAGGCGCGATAGGCACGCTCACATCGGTTCACATCGTTCACTACGGCAAACTGGACAAAAATTTTGCTCCAAATACGCATCGCGCAACTCACCCCCAATACCCACACAAAAATCCCAACAACTGGCGTTTTGACCCGTCCATTGCCGGAGCGGGTCTGTTCCTCGACCTCGCATCGCACGGGTTCGACATTTTGGACTTTCTCATCAGCCCCATCACCCGCGTCTGTGGGTTCGCGCTCAACACGGGTGGAACGTACGAGGCCGAAGACGTCACCGCCGCTGCATTTGAATTTGAAACCGGCGTCGTGGGCACGGGCATCTATAACTTCCACGCCGATCATTCCGACAACCGCATCGCATTTACAGGCTCCGAAGGCGAAATCCAAACGCCCGTCTTTTCAAACACCGACATCATCCTCAAGCGCAACGGCGCGGAAGAACGCATATCCGCGCCCAATCCCCCACACGTTCACCAACCCTTGATTCAATCCATTGTCGATGAACTGCGCGGCAAAGGCCAATGCGTATCCACCGGCGAAACCGGCGCCCGCGCCTCTTGGGTCATGGATCAATGCCTCATCACGTACTACGGGGAACGGTAAAAGGCATCATGCCCCTCCCCGAAACAGAGAGGGAGACGAAATTCCCCCTTCCTCTTAGGCACAAGCAAAGCCCTATAATGAGCGGCGCGAATAACGGGGTTAGGGAGTAGGTCCCCATCACCAACACCAAAGGAGACTTCATGCAACTCTTCGACGGCAGTACCCTCAATGGCTGGGCAACCACTGGCAATCCCGACGGTTGGGTCGTGGATCACGGTTGCATCTTCTGCACCGCAGAAAAAGGGAAATACCTGTATTACACCGAAGACCAATTTCAAAACTTTGAACTCTCGCTCGCGTTCAAACACCCGCCCAACACCAACAGCGGCGTGTTTTTTCGATGGACGGATTTGGACAACCCCGTGCAAACCGGCATTGAAATCCAAATTTTGGACACCCATGGTCACGAACCCGCAACCGTCAAATGCTGCGGCGCGGTCTATGATCTGCAAGCCCCCACGCACAACACTTGCAAACCCGCGGGCGAATGGAATCACATGACCCTCTACGCCCTGGACAACATCATCCGCGTCACCTTAAACGGCGAGCAAATTGTCGATATGGACCTCAATCATTGGACCGCGCCGGGCCAAAACCCCGATGGCACGCCCAACAAATTCAAACGCGCATTCTGCGAAATGACCGAAGCCGGCTACATCGGCCTTCAAGACCACGGCAACCAAATCTGGTTCCGCGATATTGAAATTGAGAAGTTGTAACGCGGGGAAATCGCACACAAAACGCCGGAGATCGTTCAGATCCCCGGCGTTTTATTTTTTCGGTTGTCAGTAGCCAGTCCCCGCCTAACCCCTACGAACTTCGTCGCCAGTCCCCCGTTTGCAAAAACGCATTCAACCCATCCAAATCCATCCCCTCAATCCCCAACTCGCGCACGCTACGCCCCGCGGTCCATCCATCAAACCCCATCACCACGGACCCGATATCCACCAACCCGCGCATCAAAGGTGCATCCACCCCGTATTGCGCCCCCACATCGTGCCACGTTGAAAGGCCGTAGGGAATATCCTCGGTGAGCCAGCGGCTTTCGAGCGACCCCGGCGCTTTGAGTTGCGTCAGCATTCGGCTGCCGTTAATCGCGGCCCACAAATCGCCCCGAGGCCCAAAGCCCGCCCGGTAAAACGCCTCATCCGCAGCCACGAGAGCGTACCCCAAGGCTCTTGCAATGGCCCTGCGCTCTGCATCCACAGCCATAATCGTCTTGGCAACAGACGGCGAAACCCCTTCTTCGTAAAAATAAAACTCGCCGTGCGAATACTCAATCCGCCCCGCGTTCATCAGCACGCCCGCGGGATGCACCACCGGATTCATCGCAGACAACCCACACGCCATCGCAGTGGGATACGCCTGCATCCCCGGAAACAACGGCGCCAACCGGTCGCGCACCCGCCCGGTCTCAGTCGCAGGCAACACCCCCAGTCCCAAACCGCTCACCGCACCCCAAATCGTGGCCTCATCCGGCCCTGTCTTCCGGCACACATACGGCGCGGTATCCACCTCGGCAAGCGTGATCCCCGTCACCCCGCGCTCGCGCAACAGGGTTGCCCACGCCAACGTGCCCAACGTGCCCGGCATCAGCACAACCGCGTGTTCGGGCTTGAGATGCGGCGCACAGGCGAGGGCAAACGGTTCGTGGGCATAGGCCGGCACAATCACCAAAATCAGATCCGAAGCATCCAAAGCCGCCTCGATATCCGTCGTGACACAGTGAATTTTCGCCGCGCCCGTCTCCTCGACCCCCAACAGATGAATCCCCCCCGTGTCGCGCACGGGATCGAGCACATGCCCAAATCCCGGCAAATCGCAAAGCGTCACGTCAAACCCTCTCAAAGTCAGATTTGCAGCCGTGGCAAACGCCGTATTGCCTCCGCCCAAAATTGCAATGTGTTCAGACATACATGTTCTCCATAAGTCAATGCCCGCAAAACAAAAACCCGGCGCCATCATGGGTGTAACTTCTTTGGACCTACCAGGCCAAATCAGCGATTGGCAATTCAAAGCCGGGAAGTTGCTCAGAAGTATAAACCTCGCCATCTCTCAACTCGCGTGCCAGATAACCACGCGCCCCACGCGAAAGCACGGTAACAACCTTTCGGAAGGGATCGACAATGACGTATTCCCAAATCCCGTGCGCGAAATACTCATCGCGCTTGACGACATAATCCCGCTCTTCTCTGCCTTTGCTCACAACCTCAAAAACGAGATCGGGCACCATATCGCAAATATGCTCGCCAGACACATCCGCCAAATAAACAGCGATATCGCCTATCCGATCCGTTTGCGCCGACGTGCGTATCCAACCCTCGGGCGCGATGAGTTCAATCGCCCCTGAATGACCGTGTTTGTAAAGATAGAGCGTCTCGAGAATTGCAGACACGACTTGCGTATGCGGCAAATCGCTGGGTTCCATAACGATCAATCTCTCTTCCACGCGCTCATACCGAAAGGGCGCATCGCATTCTGCACGGGCAAACTCCTCGTCCGCGAGCAAACGCCCCTGATCGTTCAACCCCAAGTTCAACTGCATCTTCGACATGGTGCGACCTCCTTGTATCTTGCATTTTCGGGCGGGCACGGGGGCACCGCCCCTACGTTTCTATCCTCCCATCGCCCACTGTCGCTTCATCTCTTCCATCTCCGCATTCAACCCCACCTCGCGCGGTGCGGTCTGGGATTCGCGGTCTTGTGCCCAATCAACCGTGCGGCGTTCGCGCAACCGCGCCACGGGCTGCCGCTTTTGCACCGGGAGAATCGAAAACTTTTGATGCGGCTCTTTTTGATACCAATAGGCCACAGACGCCATTTCATTCGCCAAGTGATTCCCGTGCCCGTGTTCAATCGTCACCTTAATCTCGCGCTCAAACCGCACGGGATTGGTCAAATGAAAAACGTATGACGTCTGGTACCCACCCGTATTGTGTTCGTAGATCGACGAGCCATTCATCAAAAACGCATTGTCCTGCATCCCCCACGCCTGATTGAGATAATCTTCGCTGCCCGTACCGTGCAAATCCGGCGGCCATTTGTATCCATCCACCCAAATCATATCATCGCCTTCGCCCCACCATGTGCCCTGAAAATTGGTCACCGACAAATTGCACCCAACATAATGCCCCGTGCCTTTGGCCTCCAAAATCGCGTAATTTCCATCCCACGCTTGTTTCTCAACATTGACGATATTGGCCTCTGGCGTATTGACGCGAATTTCATGCCCCCAACCATCGCAGGGATTTTCCCTGTGAAATTGCGCGTGAAAATACGCCGTATCCGCGCCCCAGGGCGCGTCATACACCTCGTAATCAACATAGAAATACTGCCGATAGGGCACATCGCCCTCGTTCGTCACTTCAAGGCGTGCCGCGATATTAAACGGCATCTGCAAATAGCAATTGAGCGCGGCATTGGGGCCAAACTGATTTTCGCGCTGTTCATTGACAGACGCAGAAAAGGGCAGGGATTGAAAAGACGCTGCAATGCCGTGCCCCAAACAAAAGAAATCGCCCAACGGCACTTCCACACTCGGATCGTCTTCCCCATCCCAAAACATCTTCAAGACCACATTGCGAAACGCGCCCTCCCCGCTTTGCGTCATCCAAATATGCGTAATACACCCCGGCCCTTTGAGATCGGCCAAAATGCGCGTCTCCCCGCCTTCAATAACCCAGGCATCCCGATTGCGTCCACTCGTATCCCAAGACGATGCGCGCAGCGTTCTCGCCTTTTTTGTCTGCGTCAATGACGCGAGCAAATGACTTCCTGTGGTAATTTCCATAGCGTCCCTCCTCCTGTTTAGCGGTTAGCCCCGGCCCATCCGCGTTCTTATGTGGTTGTTTTTCGCGCCCCTCCTACGAGGCTGAAATCCAAATGCTGATAGCGGATTTTCAATGGTCTGTATGACCGAAATATTCGGCCATTTATCCCATGAGTCAAAGGATTTTTTCGCGGAAAAATCGGGAAGCGACCACCCGCACATCGGGGGCCCTTTTGTCCGATCAAAAGCCGCGCACAAAAGGACATGCTTTGACATCTGCGCCGTTTTCCCTGCGCGACAGCGGCCGGAAAAAGTCCCTCATCTGTTTATCTGAAATTTCTAAAAAATATCGCTGATCACGCGCACCCCGTTCGCTTGCGATGAGGCGTTTTTCGCGCTAAATCGCGCATATACAAGCAATTGGACGCAGATGCGACATTGCAACATTTTGTACTGTTACGGTCGAATTTTTTGTTGACTATACCATATATTGGGGAATTAAAAAGGTTTTGACATACTATATTATATTATTATATTCTTTTTGTTAACTGGGTATTTGTATATCATGTCCTTGTATTTGAGAATAGAGGGAGGGTTCTATGGATTTGGAAGAGAGTCTTGATCGTGTGGATTCCAACTGGAACATTTGGTCGCGTGTGATTTTTTACAACGTGTTCATTGTTTTAGCGATTTATATTTTTGTGGTGAAGGGTTGGCTCAATTTGTTAGATGGGATTCACGGGTTGGGTGATTTGGCTGGGTTGGTGTTGTTGTTGGTATTTATTTACACTTCTTGGAGAGAGGCAATCATGCTATTTTATGATGCTTGGGCAAAACGGGAGCGTATGTTAGGGCTTGAGAAGGGTCGTGAGGAGGGTCGTGAGGAGGGTCGTGAGGAGGGTCGTGAGGAAATGCGTCAAAAGATTGAGGAAGTGTTTGCGGATGATAAAGACGCTTTGGAGAAGGTGAATCGTTTGTTGGCGGAAAGAAGGTAGGTTTAAGTGGGGAAGTGGTTGTGGGGGATAAGGAGTAGGACTTACGCATGCTGAGTTAAAAAAGGGGAATTATATACAAAGATGAAGTGAAACTTACTCCTCTACGGATTGGTTTTGTAAGGGGAGAACACCTGTACACTTTAATCCGCCCTGTGGGGCGAAGAAGGAGAACAAGATGAAAAAGCAAATTGAGAAGCAGAGGGAAAAGCAGGTATCTATGCTTCTCATGGATGTTTTTAAGAATGTCAATTTTCAGTCTATGGAAGAGAGGGTTGCCATGGTAGTTCAACATACGAGGTTTGCAGAGTCTGTGAGGCTTGCAGAGGTTGCAGAGGTTGCGAGGCTTGCTATGGAGCCTTACAAGAGGATGAATGTGGAGATGACAAGGGTTGCAGAGTCTGTGAGGCTTGCAGAGGTTGCGAGGGTTGCAGAGTCTGTGAGGGTTGCAGAGGTTGCGAGGGT
The DNA here is from genome assembly GCA_958295785.1 of uncultured Latescibacterota bacterium. Lineage (GTDB taxonomy): Bacteria > Latescibacterota > UBA2968 > UBA2968 > UBA2968 > VXRD01. Next base: position 4,772,469 of record OY282377.1, on the reverse strand, counting down.
TGCAGAGGTTGCGAGGCTTGCTATGGAGCCTTACAAGAGGATGGATGTGGAGATGACAAGGGTTGCAGAGTCTGTGAGGCTTGCCACGGAGCCTCTACGTACTTTACGTCTTGATTTTCTTAAGATAGGCAATGTGTTGAACACTATGTATTCTACGAGGTTTGCAGTTGCAGAGGTTGCGAGGTTTGCTATGGAGCCTTACAAGAGGATGGATGTGGAGATGACAAGGGTTGCAGAGGTTGCGAGGTTTGCTATGGAGCCTTACAAGAGGATGGATGTGGAGATGACAAGGGTTGCAGAGTCTGTGAGGCTTGCCACGGAGCCTCTACGTACTTTACGTCTTGATTTTCTTAAGATGGGCAATGTGTTGAACACTATGTATTCTACGAGGTTTGCAGTTGCAGAGGTTGCGAGGTTTGCTATGGAGCCTTACAAGAGGATGAATGTGGAGATGACAAGGGTTGCAGAGGTTGCGAGGCTTGCCACGGAGCCTTTTGATTTTCTTAAGATGGGCAATGTGTTGTCTGAACCTAAACTTTTACCTGCCAGGTTGAGTGCTGTGTCAGAAATGGTGGATGTTGTCAAAGAGAATAACAAGTTGAGCGTTGAAAGGCTTAAAGAACAACGTAGGACGAATGTACTACTTGAACGAATAGTGGTTCGACAAATAGTGGATGGGGTGATTGATCAAGAGGAAAGCAAGACAGAATATGGTTGTAGTGATACAGTTCACAAAGAGATTGGGTTTTAGCGTGGGTGAATCCAAAAAGTTTTGCCTGCCCTGTTATTTTTTTAGGTGTGTGATCGTGTAAGGAGCCGATTGTATTATTTGATTGTATTGTACGTAACAGGAAATTTCCGGCCACTTTGTATATAATTCCCTAAAAAAGGGTGCAATTCCGTAAAATTTATCACTTTGAGGAGGTGTCAATGCGCCACCCGACGCGTTTGGATTACTGTCAGTATCTGCTTAGCAGTCCCCTCAACGATACCCTGACCCATTTCGCCGACCATAGCGAAGGGTTCAGTCATGATAGGATCAACCGCTATCTCGCCGGTGATCGTATCCCACCCCGCTTGGTGTGGGAACACGTCAAAGACCACATCGCGTTGACGCCTGAAGGCTATGTGATCTTTGATGACACGGTTTTAGACAAGCGACACGCACGCAAGATCGCGTGAGTGCGTCGTCAATCAATATAGCGGCAACGCCCAAGGCGTCATCAATGGCATCGGGGTGGTCACATGTGTCTATGTCCATCCGCAACAGGATCGGTTCTGGCTGATTGACTATCGGATTTATGACCCGCAAGGCGATGGCAAAACCAAATTGGATCATCTCAAGGACATGCTCTCTGCGTGGGTCTATCAGAAGTGCCTCCCTTTTACCGGGGTCTTGATGGACAGTGGGTATGCGACCAAAACGGTCATGCGACACATAGAGCAGATGCAAAAAACCTATTCCTGTCCCCTCAAGACGAACCGGCGCGTGGACGATTCGGCAGGCACAACCCCCTACCAGCGCGTAGATAGCTTAACTTGGACTCAAGCGGAATGCAAACAAGGCAAGCCAATTAAAATCAGAGGGTTTCCCAAAGACCACAAAGTGAAATTATTCCGGGTGGCGTCTTCTGCCAGACGCACGGCGTATGTCGTGACCAACGACCATGCTCAAAACGATTCTTCAGGGGTACAACAGGTGTGTCACCAACGATGGAAAATTGAGCCATTTCACCGCGAAGTCAAACAAGTGACCGGGCTTGAAAAGTGTCCATGTCGGTTGGCACGCATGGTACGAAATCATATTGGGTGTGCGATGTTCGTTTGGATAAGACTCGCGCAGGTGGCCTATCAAACAGGACAAACCATTTATCAAGTCAAATACCGGGGGCTGGCTGACTTCTTGAGACAACAACTCAAAGCACCTCATATTCCAATGGAAATTGCGTAAGTCCTATTATAGAAACCGTACAGTTTTTACGTTTCGTTATCCGTCGCAGGGGGAGATAGATTTTGTCAGCACGCCACAGTTTAAGACACAGGTGGGGCGAAAGGTGGGACGGAATGAATTGTGTCCGTGTGGTAGTAAGAAAAAGTATAAAAAATGTGGTGGTAAAGTGGTAAAGTGGTAAAAAGGGGATAAGGTGATGTTTGGATGTTTGCTGGTCTGTTTGGGCGTCTGATACCTTGATTACTTGTGGGGTGGTTGAGTATTTTTTTTAGAGGGAATATATACAATGTTGTTGGTTTTGAAATTTTTGTGTAAAAGCGTGTGCGTCTAAGGCGTTATGGCGCGAGATACTGAATGACCCCGGCCATTTTGTATATAATTCCCATATATTGGGCTTAACTTCATGTCCGTTCGCTCTGCATGCGAAATTAATTTCATTTCGTATGGTCGTTCTCCCCCTCCTCTGCGAATCGGATTACCCATCCTGCGTTTTCCCGATTCGCGATCTTAAACCCAATCCAAATCTCATCTTTTAACCCTCTCCGTTGCGGTTTGCATTCAGCGGGCATGGGTTTCTTTTGTTTCAATTCAAAAGGAGGAGAAACATGATGTCTTATCAGTACTTTCCGCGTTACTACTCGCCCGGTTACTACTCCTCACCAATATGTGGATTAAATATGCAAAACTATCATACATATTGGCGAGGGAGGGATACGTGGCAGAAACTGTTGAAGCTGTATTAACGAATGTTAATTTTACAGTGCGTAAGCGCGACGGTCGAGATGTGGAATTTGATCGCACGCGCATTGAACGCGCCATCGCGGCGGCATTCAGAGCCGAGTTGGGTTTGTCCAGCGATCTGGCATTGCCGCCCAAAATGGCAACCGATGTGTCGGATCTGACCGATGCCGTCATCGATGAAATCGCCGATGAAATGCGCGAGCCAGACGACAGCGTGGATGTCGAGCGCATTCAGGACAAAGTCGAAATCCAGTTGATGCGCGCTGGCCATTTTGCGGTTGCCCGACGCTACATCGTCTATCGAGAAGACCACAAAAAAGCCCGCGTGCTCAGCGGCAAAGAAGAACCCGCAGATCCCAATGCCCCCAAACTGCGCGTGCAAACGCCCGATGGCAAGCGCGAACCCTTAGATGCCAGCCGCATTCGCGCCGAAGTCTTCTCTGTCTGCGAAGGGCTCCAAGAGGTGGACGCCCAAGACTTGCTCGACGAAATCTACCGCTCGCTCTACGACGACATCAAACCCGACGATATCGAACGCGCCATGATCTTGGCCGCACGCAGTCGCTTGGAAAAAGAACCCGCCTACGGCAAGGTTGCGATGCGCTTGTTGCTCAACGTGATCTACCGCCACGCCCTGGGGTTCAAACCCGCCGTTGAAGACCGAGACAAAGCCTGTCGGCAGGGCTTTGCCGCATTCATCGAAACGGGCATTGAAAACGACCGGTTGGCTCCCGAACTGCACGCCTATGATCTCGCACGTCTATCCGCAGCCCTCAAACCCGAGCGCGACGAACAATTCGCGTATTTGGGTGTGCAAACCATCTTTGATCGCTACTTGCTCCACGTCCATGAACGCCGCATTGAAACGCCGCAGTTTTTCTGGATGCGCGTGGCCATGGGCTTGGCGTGGGATGAAGATGACAGGGACGCACGCGCCATTCAGTTTTACGAGGTGCTGTCTTCCTTCCGATTCGTTTCTGCCACGCCCACCCTGTTCAACGCCGGCACCCTGCATCCGCAGTTGTCCTCGTGTTATCTCTCCACCGCGCAAGACGATTTGGAACACATTTTCAAAATGGTCTCCGACAATGCCAAATTGTCCAAATGGGCCGGCGGCTTGGGCAATGACTGGACCAATGTGCGCGCGACCAATTCTTATATTCGCGGCACAAATGGCAAAAGCCAGGGCGTGATTCCCTTTTTGAAAGTGGTGAACGACACCGCAGTTGCCGTCAATCAAGGCGGCAAACGCAAGGGGGCTGTGTGCTCGTATTTGGAAGCCTGGCACTTGGATATCGAGGATTTTCTGGAGTTGCGAAAAAACACGGGCGACGACCGCCGCCGCACGCACGATATGAACACGGCCAATTGGATCCCCGACCTGTTCATGAAGCGCGTCATGGAAAAGGGAACCTGGACCTTGTTTAGCCCCGATGAAGTCCCCGACTTGCACGATTTGTACGGCAAGGCATTTGAAGACCGATACACCGCCTACGAACAAAAAGCCGAAGCCGGGGAATTGCAACAATATCGCCAAGTCGATGCCGTGCAATTGTGGCGAAAGATGTTGTCTATGCTGTTTGAAACCGGGCATCCGTGGATCACATTTAAGGACCCGTCCAACATCCGCTCCCCGCAAGACCACGCAGGCGTTGTCCACAGTTCGAATTTGTGTACTGAAATTTTGTTGAACACGAGCCGCAAAGAGACCGCGGTGTGCAATCTGGGATCCGTAAATCTAGTGGCGCATGTCTCAGCTCAGGGGCTGAATCGCACGCTGTTGGAAGACACCATCTCCACGGCTTTGCGGATGCTGGACAACGTGATCGACATCAATTTTTATCCGACCAAAGAAGCGGCCACCTCCAACAAACGCCATCGCCCGGTGGGGTTGGGCATCATGGGGTTTCAAGACGCGCTCTACCTGCTGAATTTGCCCTACGATTCCCAAGGCGCGGTCGATTTTGCCGACGAGAGCATGGAAATGATCGCGTACTATGCGATTTTGGCCTCCACGCGCTTGGCCCGTGAACGCGGCACCTATCAATCCTATCCCGGTTCAAAGTGGGACCGCGGGCTGTTGCCGATAGATACCTTAAAATTGTTGGCCGAGGAACGCGGATCGCACACAGAGGTCGATATGTCCGCCCGCTTGGATTGGCAACCCGTGCGCGAGGCCATCGCCACACACGGCATGCGGAACAGCAATGTGATGGCGATTGCCCCAACCGCCACCATTTCGAACATCTCGGGCGTGACCCAGTCCATCGAGCCGATGTATCGCAATTTGTATGTGAAAGCCAATTTGTCGGGCGACTTTACCGTGTTGAACCCGTATATGGTCAGCGAGTTGAAAGCGCGCAACTTGTGGGACGATCAGATGGTGGATGACCTCAAGTATTTCGACGGCTCGCTCCAAGAGATCGACCGCGTGCCCGCAGATCTGAAAGCCCTTTACAAAACCGCGTTTGAAGTGGCACCCGACTGGCTCATCGAATGCGCCAGCCGCCGGCAAAAATGGATCGATATGGGGCAATCGCTCAATCTGTACATTGCATCCCCCAGCGGCAAGGCGTTGGACGAGATGTACAAATTGGCCTGGGTGCGCGGGCTGAAGACCACGTATTATTTGCGCTCATTGGCCGCAACGCAGATCGAGAAATCGACCATAGATATCAACAAACGCGGCGTGCAACCCCGATGGATGCAATCCAAATCCGCGTCGAGCGACGTGCAAGTCCAACGCGACGAAATCCATCCCGACACGGGAAACGGCAATGCACCTGTTGAAATGCCTGACGTAGCTCTACCCCACGCGACAAACGCAACCCCCGCGACGCCCCCTGTGCATCAGAACCCACCCGCCGACGCCATGTCTTGGCACGGCAAAACCCGTGAATGGACGGCCCCGAAAGTGCCAACCCCCGTATCCTGCGACATTACAGATGGCGCGTGTGAAGCGTGTCAGTGAAGCGGTGATCACGGATCAGTGGTCACGTCAAGATCTGCACGCCATTCCGCCTTCTATACCCTAACCGCTGTGCTCATTTTTAAGCGAATAGGCGATGATTGATTACGGAAAATTCAAAAAGGCCCTCGCGCATCTCGAGATGCAATATCACAACTGCGAAAATCCGAACCCCGAATGGCCGCAACTCATACAAGAAGCCGTAGCCGAATCCGTGATTCAGCGTTTTGAAACCTGCTATGACACACTGTGGAAGGTACTGAAACGCCATCTACAGGAAGATTTGGGTATTCCCGAAGTCTCCAATAGCCCCAAGCCGATTCTCCGATTGGCAGGTGAAAATGAGTTGTTTGCCTCATCAACTGAACAATGGCTGACGTATGCCGATGCCCGAATTGATACCACGCATGACTACAGCGGCGAAAAAGCTTTGGAGATCATGGGCGATTTTATTCGCGATGCCATCGATCTGTATCAGACCATGAGCAGAGAGACATGGGACGGAACGCTACCATAGATATGACCGGCGACCAGCACGACCTCATTCTTGGCTTGCTAAAAAAGTATCTGCCGAATATTACAGCATGGGCCTATGGCTCCCGCGTTAAGCGAACCGCCCGTCCATACTCCGATTTAGATATGGTGGTTTTTGCAACGCCAGAAAAAAAAAGACAGGTTTCAGACCTGCGCGAAGCTTATGAAGAAAGCAACCTGCCTTTTCGGGTGGATGTACTTGTGTGGGACGAAGTGCCAGAGTCGTTCCGCAGAAATATCAAAGCAACGCATGTGGTGCTGATAGAGAAAGAAGAACGAGAGGTGAGGTTGTAACCCCTCAAAATACCTATCCCACCGTCCTTCCAGTGCAAGCACAACGTCAGTAATGCAGATCGCCAAGAGGCGTTGGGAGGATGTCTTACTACTTGCGTTTTGCCTCTTGTATCTCGCCTTTTAGTGAGTAGCGGCAGAGACACATGGAAGGTAATAGTTCAAGATGGGTAAAAATTAACGAAAGGAGTCAGGTTGATGACAAATGATTCCCCCGAATGTCCATGTCCAATTTGGGGACTACATGGCACAATCATGTCAAATTCAATACGCGAAGGATGCTCTGATCGGGCAGGCGGGAGATATATTATTACCCCAGAAGTGTCGGATATAGTAAGGGGCTGTGACGACGCACATAAAGCACGGCTGACGACCATGCTTATTGATCAGAGAAGACAGGGAGTTGAGTTGCCAGAAGTAACGCCCCAACTTGTCGAAGATGCAAAAAATAAGCACCCGCTTTCTGTCTATGAGCGTGCCGAGAGACTTCTTCAGTATTTTGTAAGCAAAACTGACAGGGTAGGACAGTCTTTAAGGTTTAACGACGATATTAATAATCCAATATTTCAGGGCGCAATGGCTTGGTCTGAGTCAATAGATTCGAAACAAGTTCTTTTTTTGCTAAGAGTCCCTAACAAAAAGCGTTGACATGGATTTGTGAGAGGCCGACTTTGAGGCGTTCCTGCGGGTGTTCACTCCTCTGTTTCAGATGCTTAATTTCTTTTTCTTAGGGCTTCTTAGCACTGGCTTACGGCGTTTTGGCACAGGCTCTGCAACGCCACTGTCTGGATCGCGGATTGTCGCGGATTAGGGGATTGCGCGGATTACCCCCCACCCTCCTGCCTCCGCTATGTCCTCTCTGTCTGCTCCATTCGCTGTCCTGCGCTTCCCAATGTTTGTCCCTCTAGGGTTGCCTTTCGCCTTGTATCTTGCCTTTTCGGGCGGGCACGGGGGCACCGCCCCTACATTTTATTTTCGCATCTTTGTCAAAAATGGCGTGATTGTATCATTTTTTTGTTCCCCATTTTTGTTCCTCAATTTTTTCAAGGTGGCGTTTATGGCCGAATACGATACGATATCCAAACACCTGATTCAAACCTACCCGGACGATTTCATTCGCTTCACACTCGGACGCGCTGACATCGAGGTGCTCGAGGTGCTCGAAACCGAGCAACCCACCGTGGAATCCCGGCGCGCCGATAGCCTGATTCTCGTGCGTATTGAGGGTGAGGATGCGTTGATTCATTGCGAATTTCAAACCGCGGACAGCACGGACACTCCGATGTCGCATCGCATGGCCGGCTATATCGGTCGCGCCATAGAACGCTATGGCCTGCCGATCTTTTCCTTTGTGATCTACCTGCGTCCCGGTGCTGGACGACGCGATAAGGGATACTACATCCAAGAACTGCCCGGCCATGAGGTGCTGGTGAAATACAAGGTGATTCGTCTGAGTGAGATCGACGGTCAAGCGATTATCGAGGGTGGTCATCCGGGCTTGCTTCCGTTTGCGCCATTGATGAAACCTCCGTCTGGGATGTCTGCGGATGCGTGGTTGCGTCAATGTCTTCAAGCGACGGAAGCCTTGCCCTTGGACGCTTCAACCAAGGTTGACATGATGGCGGGTATGGCTATTTTAGGTGGGATATCGTATGAGTTGTCCACCGTTAGGCGTATTATTTCTCAGGAGGGTTTTATGGATGCGATTATGCGTGAATCATCGTTTGCCCAATACCTTACCCAACAAGGTATTGACCGCGGGATTGAACAGGGGATTGAACAGGGCATTGAACAGGGCATTGAACAGGGCATTGAACAGGGGATGCGTCGCGGCAGGGAGCAAGGGATTGAACAGGGTCTGGAGCGCGGGAGTAGAGAAAGCACCATTGAAGCTATTTTCGATGTGTTGGAGGTTCGCTTTGATGCAGACGCGCCCGGTCAGTTCGCCGGTCGCATTCGGGCCATTGACGATTTGCAACAACTCAAGCAGTTGCTTCGTGCGGCGGTGCAAGTGGACAATCTCGATGCTTTTCAGCATGCGTTGGACGCAGAGGCTTAGCGTCCCTAACAAAAAGGGTTGACCTGGATTTGTGAGAGGCCGCCTTTGAGGCGTTCCTGCGGGTGTTCACTCCTCTGTTTCAGACGCTTGATTTCTTTATGTTAGGGCTTCTAAGCATTTAGAGAAGAAAGGTTGGATTGTTGGTGATTTGGGACATACTGCAGCAGGTCCACAACTGGTTTCTCTCGAAGTGACAGTTGAAGGATACGGTCATATTGGGGACCTCGTGACAAATCAAGATTCAGCACAATGCTTTGTAGCTATGTGGTTCGGGGATAAAGTGAATGATCTTTACGACCAAGGAATCAAACCCGCCATAGAAGCAACCGGATATACCCCTATGAGGATAGATAAAAAACCACACGCCAATAAAATTGACGACGAAATCATTGCCGAAATCCGGCGCTCTCGATTCTTGGTGGCGGATTTCACACATGGGAAAGACGGTGCGAGAGGTGGCGTGTACTGCGAAGCGGGATTTGCACACGGACTCGGTCTGCCCGTGATTTTCTCGTACCGGAATGACCTGGTAGATAAACTACACTTCGACACTCGGCAATACAATCATATCTTTTGGGAGAATAACAAGCTCGACGAGTTTCGCAAGGATCTGACAAACAGAATTGAAGCGGTGATTGGTGAAGGGCCAAACAAAGGCAAGACTGCATGAAGCAGAACAAAGCGACAGGATAGGAACGCGGGGCAGTCTCGCATAATTATTGAGGGTCTTAAAACGGCTTCTAAAAAGGAGTAACCATGAGCTATCTATTCTGTAACGTTGGATGGATGAAAGACTATAAAGGTCAAAATGAAAATGATAAAATTGTTGGTGGCGGCTCTTATGTTGAAAAAGAAGAGACGGGATATGAAGTCTGTAATTTTGCACCCTATAAAAATCGAATGTACGGATATGTTAAGCCTTCAGGAGGAAAAAAAATAAACATCGATCATTTAGGGGCGGATAAAAATGATGATCGTATTGAAAATGTGAATGTGATATGGACTGCCAAGGACCCAAATCGAAGCGGGACATTTATTGTTGGCGAGTACAAAAATGCGACTGTTTATCGAGAGTATCAAAAATTCGGTAAAGCAACTCCACCATGCCATAGAGCCAACAAGGTCAATGGCTACCGCATTGTTGCCGAGAAATCAAACTGCACACGCCTCTCAATTGAGCAGAGAACTATTAAAGTACCCAGAATGGTTCGAGGTGGAATGGGTCGACCAAATATCTGGTATCCGGATAAACCAGAAAGCAGAGAGATACTAAACAACATACTAAGTCAGTTATCGGGACTCAGCCCTGTCTATCCTGATGAGATTGACCCTCAAGAGTTGTTCGTTGAGGGAGCACGCAAGAAGATGACAGTCAATGCGTATGAACGCAATCCTCAAGCTCGACAGAAATGCTTAGACACGCACGGATACAAGTGCTCGGTCTGCGAGATGAGTTTTGAGGAATACTACGGCGATCTCGGGCGAGGGTTCATTCAGGTGCATCATATCAAGGAACTTTCGAACATTAGCGGTGAGTATGAGGTTGACCCTGTCAAAGACCTTTGTCCAGTGTGTCCAAACTGTCACGCCATGCTCCATCAAGAGAAGCCAGCACTCTCTGTTGATGAACTGCGACAACACTTAACAAACGCAAGAAGGACAACGCAGTAAACTGTGCGTCGTCGTCAGAAACATACACACGCGCTATTTGAACATTTTGGACGCGCTCTACGAGAACTTGCTACCCGAGGTACCGTCACCATGAACGCCCCTGAATTGCCCGCTGAAACCATAGAAAAGTTCACCCGGGTTTTTGCCGCATATCCCGAATTGGCAGAAGTCAAGCTCTTCGGGTCTCGCGCCACGGGCAAGGCAACCGCGCATTCGGACATTGACTTAGCCACCAAGGGCATTGCGAACGAACACCGCCTCGGCATGCTCGCCTTCGACTTAGAGGACATACCCATCCCGCAAAAATGCGACCTGCAAGCCTACGAAAACATCGCGTCCATCCCGCTCAAGCAGCACATAGACACCTTCGGAATCACCATTTACAAAAAGCCAAATTTTCCCAATGTTTGACGACATCACCATAAAGGGCTTCAAGAGCATCGGTTCTATCGAAAACTTGAAACTCGGCCCAATCAACATCTTGATCGGCCCAAATGGATCGGGCAAGTCAAACTTCATAGGGATTTTCTCTTTCCTGCGTGACATTCGCTTAGGGAAGTTGCAGGACTATGTGATCCGCGCTGGCGGAGCTGAAAAAATTCTTCATTTCGGTTCTAAGACAACTGAGGACCTGATCGTTCGCCTCTCATTTGACAACATCGTCAATCAATACGAAATCAAGTTGCGCGCAACCGATACCGACATGCTCTATCCGTTTTCAGAGTCTGGTCATTTCTGGCCCCCTTTTTTTTCTTTTTCTGCCTGCGACCCTGCCGATAGTTGGCACTTTTATCACTTCCATGACACGAGTTCCACCTCGCCGATGCGGAAGACTGCCGATGTGAACGACAACCGCTATTTGCGCCCCAAAGGTTCTAATCTACCCGCGTTTTTGTACTATTTGCACAAAAAACATAACGCTTCATACAATCTAATCCGCCGCACGGTACAACAGGTCGCGCCATTTTTCGATGATTTTCTTCTTCAGCCACAGGCACTGAACACAGCCAAAATCCGCCTCGAGTGGCGTCATCAAGGATCTGACGCGTACTTTGATGCGGCATCGCTCTCTGACGGCTCTTTGCGGTTTATGGCATTGGCAACCTTGTTTTTACAACCGGAGTCGCTCCGTCCATCTATTATTTTGTTAGACGAGCCGGAACTGGGATTGCATCCTTATGCGATAGCGATGCTGGCCTCGCTTGTGAAGCAGGCATCTGTTAAGACCCAAGTCATTCTTTCGACACAGTCATCCTTGCTGATCGATCATTTCCAACCTGAAGATGTGCTCGTGGCTGAACGGATGGATGGACAAACGCAGTTGACGCGGCTTGATACCGCCCGCCTGAAGATGTGGTTGCAAGACTATAGCCTCGGTCAACTTTGGGAAAAAAACGAGATTGGTGGTCGCCCCGCTGTGGATTAGACAGAGAATCGGCAAAATGACCAGACTGCTCATCCACGTCGAAGGCGAAACCGAAGAGACTTTCGTAAATGCGATGCTCGGACCGCATCTTTACAGGTGTGGCTATGCTATGGTCAGTGCCCGCCTGATAGGAAACGCTCGCCAGCGCAACCGCCGCGGTGGAATCCGGCCATGGCCTACGGTGAGAAGGGACATCTTGAATCACCTCAGGGAAGACCAAGGATGTCTGGTCAGCACAATGGTGGACTACTATGGACTGCCTCAAAGTGGTTCTGGTGCTTGGCCTGGACGCAAGACTGCCAACAATTTAGTATTCCCCGAGAAGGCGAGTGCGGTTGAGAACGCGCTCTTGGCGGATGTTTGTGAGCAGATGGGTAGTGCCTTCAATCCCAACCGATTCGTTCCATATCTCATGATGCATGAATTTGAGGCCATGCTTTTCAGCGATTGTGAGGCATTCAGCCGAGGAATTGGTCGTCCAGACCTCGCCCGAGAGTTTCAGGAAATCCGCGACGCATTCGGAAGCCCAGAAGAGATCGACGATTCGCCTCACACCGCACCCTCCAAGTGCGTAGAAACATTGGTACCGGGATACCAGAAGCCGCTACTAGGAACACTTGCCGCGCTGGATATTGGCCTCGAGACAATCCGCGCTACTTGTCCGCATTTTCAAAGCTGGTTGGCGCGTTTGGAACGGGCAGGACGCGCATGAAGTTGAGCGAATTGACTGTTTTTTGATCTGAAAGGAGTTGTTTATGCCGCTGGTATTTGAAGACGTTGAGAATCATGTGCAACACAACGGCAACGACCATTCGTCCGCGAATGAGATTTCGTCCGCCCTGTGTTGCGGGGCCAATGGCGAGTCATACAATTTGGGCAAGCGCATCGATCCAGAGGACAAGCGTTTGCTCAATTGCCGGCAAGTGGATGTGAACCAACTGATGCCCCTGAAATACGAGTGGGCATGGGAGCACTACCTGAATGGATGCGCCAATCACTGGATGCCCACGGAAGTGCCGATGCAGCGCGACATTGAACTCTGGAAAAACCCCCATGGACTCAATGAGGCCGAGCGGCAGGTGATTTTACGCAATCTGGGATTCTTCAGCACGGGCGAGAGCTTGGTCGGCAACAACATTGTGTTGGCGATTTTTAAGCACATCACAAACTTTGAACATTTTGGACGCGCTCTACGAGAACTTGCTACCCGAGGTACCGTCACCATGAACGCCCCTGAATTGCCCGCTGAAACCATAGAAAAGTTCACCCGGGTTTTTGCCGCATATCCCGAATTGGCAGAAGTCAAGCTCTTCGGGTCTCGCGCCACGGGCAAGGCAACCGCGCATTCGGACATTGACTTAGCCACCAAGGGCATTGCGAACGAACACCGCCTCGGCATGCTCGCCTTCGACTTAGAGGACATACCCATCCCGCAAAAATGCGACCTGCAAGCCTACGAAAACATCGCGTCCATCCCGCTCAAGCAGCACATAGACACCTTCGGAATCACCATTTACAAAAAGCCAAATTCTCCCAATGTTTGACGACATCACCATCAAGGGCTTCAAGAGCATCTGAAAGCCAAAAGTCCAGCGAAAAAGCTATGGGTTCACCCACCTCACAACCCCGTCCTTCGGCGCGCATTGAATACTTGAAGGTGCGGAACTTCCGCGCTTTGATGGAGATTGAGTTCAAGCACCTAACGCCAATGACGGTGCTCCTTGGTCCCAATGGCAGCGGCAAATCCACAGTGTTCGATGTCTTCGCGTTCCTGTCCGAATGCTTCGAATCGGGGTTGCGCCGAGCTTGGGATCGACGTGGACGTGCCAAAGAACTGCGTACTCGCGGCAGCACAGGGCCCATTGTCATTGAACTCAAATACCGTGAGCAACCGGACACGCCTTTGATCACCTATCACCTTGCCATTGACGAAGTTCAGCACCGGCCCGTTGTCAGGACGGAGTGGTTGCACTGGCGACGTAAGCGTTATGGTAAGCCCTTCCGATTCCTCGAATACCGCGAAGGACATGGTCGAGCGGTCAGCGGTGAGCAACCCGACGAGTTGGACACGCGCATTGAGGTGCCGCTCAAATCACCCGACCTATTGGCAGTCAATGCACTTGGACAGTTTGCCGATCACCCGCGCGTGGCAGCATTGCGCGACTTCATCACAGGATGGCATGTGTCGTACCTTTCGGCAGACAGCACACGAGGGCAACCCGAGGTAGGACCTCACGAGCGGCTAAATATGACGGGGGACAACCTCGCCAACGTGATCCAACACTTGACCGAGCAATATCCCGACCGGCTTAACCACATCTTTGAGGCACTGCGTCAACGGGTGCCGCGTGTCGAGCGCGTGTTGGCCGAAATCATGCCCGGCGGCCGGCTGCTGTTGCAAATAAAGGACGCGCCATTCGACAATCCGGTGCTGGCGCGATTTGCCTCGGATGGCACGTTGAAAATGCTCGCCTATTTAACCCTACTGTACGATCCCGAACCTCCGTCCTTCATCGGCATTGAGGAACCGGAGAATTTCCTGCATCCTCGGCTACTCCCAGAATTGGCCGAGGAGTGCCGGGCGGCCTGCGAGCGCGCGCAGTTGTTGGCGACCACGCATTCCCCTTTTTTTCTTAATGCACTGCGGTCCGAAGAGGTGCGCGTCCTCTGGCGCGACGAGGCGGGACACACGCAAACGAGCCGTGTCGCAGATATACCCGGCGTACCGGAATTTGTGGACGAGGGCGCGTCTCTCGGCTATCTGTGGATGGAGGGACAATTTCGTGTGGGCGATCCGCTGGTCAAACACGGTGGGCCATCCCGGTCATTTGAGGGGCGCGAGCGATGACCGCGTATCACTTGGAAATACTGGTCGAGGAGGAATCGATGGAGGCTTTTCTACAAGCGGTGCTTCCACGCTTGTTGCCAAAGGACCGCACATTCAGCATCCATACCTTCCAAGGTAAGCACGCCCTCCTCCATAACTTGGAGGGCCGGTTGCGTGCTTATGCACGGTGGATAACTGACGAATGTCGCATCATCGTGCTCATTGACCGCGATGGAGAGAACTGCTTCTCTCTGAAACAGAACCTCGAGGCCATTGCTTCCGTTGCCGGGCTACTCACCCGTTCGCAGTCTCTCTGTCGTCCTTGGCAATTGGTCAACCGCGTCGTTATTGAGGAATTGGAGGCATGGTACTTCGGCGACTGGCAGGCAGTACGCAGTGCCTATCCGAGAGTGTCTCAAAAGATCCCAAATCAAGCACGCAATCCCGATGCGGTTCGCGGCGGTACATGGGAAACTTTCGAACGCATCCTAAAGCGGCACGGCTATTTCAAAACAGGGCTACGCAAAGTGGAAGCGGCCCGTGTTGTTGGCACGCATGTCGATCCCAGTCGCAACCGTTCGCATAGCTTTGTAAAATTCCGCGAAGCCATCATTGAGGCAACGGCCTGACCCATGCGTTTGATTTGATCTGAAAGGAGTTGTTTATGCCGCTGGTATTTGAAGACGTTGAGAATCATGTGCAACACAACGGCAACGACCATTCGTCCGCGAATGAGATTTCGTCCGCCCTGTGTTGCGGGGCCAATGGCGAGTCATACAATTTGGGCAAGCGCATCGATCCAGAGGACAAGCGTTTGCTCAATTGCCGGCAAGTGGATGTGAACCAACTGATGCCCCTGAAATACGAGTGGGCATGGGAGCACTACCTGAATGGATGCGCCAATCACTGGATGCCCACGGAAGTGCCGATGCAACGCGACATTGAACTCTGGAAAAACCCCCATGGACTCAATGAGGCCGAGCGGCAGGTGATTTTGCGCAATCTGGGATTCTTCAGCACGGGCGAGAGCTTGGTCGGCAACAACATTGTGTTGGCGATTTTTAAGCACATCACAAACTCGGAAGCGCGGCAATATTTGTTGCGTCAGGCTTTTGAAGAGGCCATTCACACGCACACCTTTCACTACATTGTCGAATCCCTGGGCCTCGACGGGCGCGAAGTATTTAATATGTATCACGAAGTGGCGTCCATTGAAGGCAAAGACAAATTCGTCATGGCACTGACCGAAGATGTGTTGGCACCCAATTTTTCAACGCAAAGCGCGGAGGGCATGAAAAAATTTGTGAAAAATTTGGTGGGTTTTTACGTGATTATGGAAGGCATTTTCTTTTACAGTGGCTTTGTGATGATCCTCTCCTTCCATCGGCAAAACCGAATGACGGGCATCGGGGAGCAGTTCCAGTACATTTTGCGCGACGAGACCATTCACCTGAATTTTGGGATTGACTTGATCAACACCATTAAACTGGAGAACCCAGAAATTTGGACACCGGATTTGCAACAAGACATCTACGACCTGATCCAGGAAGCCGTGGAATACGAAGTGCTTTATGCGAGGGATTGTTTGCCCGACGGGGTGTTGGGTCTCAATGAAGGGCTGTTCCGCGAATACGTGCAATTTATTGCCGACCGCCGGTTGGAACGGATCGGGCTGCAAGCGGTATACGGATCAAAAAATCCCTTTCCGTGGATGAGCGAAACCATTGACATGGCAAAGGAAAAGAACTTCTTTGAGACGCGCGTGACGGATTATCAAAGTGCCGGCACCTTGCAGTGGGAGGATTAAGCACAGACCTTGCAGTCAGAGAATAACATCGGGAAAGGGGAGTGAACGACCCTCTGTTTGCCTGCATCGCGCAGATGTATAACGAGGTGGCGTTTTCCAAGCGGCGCAACCGCCGCAAACAATCAGAGCCCGATGCAGGGTGGAAGATAAACCTTCTTCCACCCTGTTTTATATTCTCCAACAAAAAAACGCACATACGTAGCCCACAACAAGCGAAGCGGGGTACAACTGCGTTAGCAGTTCATCAATGAGCAACGAGATGTAGGGGCGGTGCCCCCGTGCCCGGCCAATAGACACCGATGAACGCAGATGAAAGGCGAGGGGCGAGGGACTATGGATTGGGGTAACGCACAGGGCGGATCGGAATGGGAACGCACGGGCGGGCGGGCGGACGGACCCCTGACCACTTGGTGGGCGGGTGCGGTTCGCAGATCGTGCAAAACCGTCAGGCATCTAAAAAAGGAAACGCAACGACCTCCTGAATGGACGATGCCCCAGTGAGAAGCATAACCAACCGATCAATACCCAGCGCAATGCCCCCAGAAGGCGGCATGCCGTATTCGAGTGCCGCGAGAAAGTGCTCGTCCAGTGGATAGACCGGGTTGCCATCGCGAAGGCGTTGGATGGCTTCTTCTGTCAGGCGTTGGCGTTGTTCGTCCGGATCGTTGAGTTCTGTAAAAGCATTGCCCAACTCCATCCCCGCAATATAAACCTCAAATCGCTCGGCCACGTCTGGCGCGCTGGCCTTGCGTTTTGCCAAAGCCGCCATCGGGGCGGGATAATCGCAAAGGATCGCGGGCTTTTGCGTGCCCAAGTGTCGTTCAACGCCATCGAGAAAGACCTTAAAAAACGCGAGGTCCGGCGAATCGTTCTCGTCAATTGTCGCATGCCCCTTGGCGTGGGCTTGTCGAATAAAAGTGGCGGTCTCCAAATGCGGGTCCGCCGTGATACCCGCGTAGTGAAACAGAGCGTCCCGCACGCTGAGACGCTGCCACGGCGGGGTGAGATCAACCGTGTGGCGAGCGGTGCGGATAACGGGCTCTCCATTCAGATCCGTTGCGAGTTGGGCGATCAGATTTTCAGTATCCACCATAATATCGGTGTAATCGGCATACGCGCGATACCATTCGAGCATGCTAAATTCGGGACTGTGCATTCTGCCAGCAGGTTCATTGCGAAACACCTTGCAAATCTGGTATATCCGTTCAAACCCAGCCGCAAGAAGGCGTTTCATCGCATACTCCGGTGAGGTATGCAGGAAAAACGGGCGCGCATCATAAGCCGTCTGAAAAGCCTCGAGGTGCGGTTCCATGCCCGGTTGCGGCACGAGCACAGGGGTTTCAACTTCGACAAAATCTTTTTCATCAAAAAAGCGGCGAATACCGGCGATAATCTTGGCGCGTTGACGCAGATTGGTTTGCGTCTCGGAGCTTAAAGCGGCACCCGTTTTCCGAGAAGGCGCGAGCACCCGCAGGGCTTTCGCGTGAAAGCGACCCGCTTTGAGACAGCCTTCAACCTCGACAATATCCCCAGCGCAGGCATCGGGCGCGTCCTCAAAACAAAGGCAAAGCGTACCCGTCTCATCGGAAAGCGCGTCGCGGCCCACCAGTCGCCCGGTAACAACCGCAACCTCACAGGGCCGCAGATCAGCAATGCGATGCGTGCGCCCGCACCGGGCAGGATAGCGAGGAGAGGGATAATCGCGCATGGGTATCGTCCTGTTGAATTGCAAGATGGATTTTGCGAAACGAGGTACAACTCCGTCACCTGCGAGACGAAGTACAACTGCGATACGGGACTGCGCCAGCAGGCCATTCTCACCTTTGGGATGGGCGGTCAGGGTTCGTCTGTTCGCCGATTCGTCCATTCGTCTATTCAGGCGGCACTGGGGCCGCACCCCTGCGATTGCCTTTCATCTGCGCTCATCTGCGAATCGCCTTTTGAGATGGATGGGGCAGGATTCGTCCATTCATCTATTCGCTGCTTCGCTGATGAACTGCGGTCACTGTTGTATCCCGTTCCGCTGATTCGTCTATTCATCTATTCGCCCTTTGACGCGAAGACAAATCTATCAAATATCCCTCGCCATGCAAACCCGAAAGGAGTGTCATGATCCCGTATATATGTTGTCACAACCACATCGGACGAACCATTGACCGCGTGCCCGCCGTGGGGCAAAATGTACAAATGTGTTTGTCCCGGTTCGCCGAGACCGATATTTACGCGGCCATTTCAATGCCAACTGCCGTGGGCAGTCCAATTGCGCGGGGGATTCGAGATATTCGAGAACAGAACGAAGCCATTGCACGGGCGTGCAAAACTTTTCCAAACGTGTTTCCCATTGGCATGGCCCTGATCGAGCCGCGCTTTGGGGAACGCGGGATCGATGAAGCGGAAAAGGCAATGGACGATCTGGAACTGGTCGGCCTGGTCGGGCATCCACCGATGAAGGAAGAAGTGCTTCCGATGATAGAAGTTGCCGCCGCGCGAAACGGACTGTGCAATTTGCACTGGCACGACAAACTGATGCACCGCACCGCGCAGATGTTTCCCCATGCACAGTTTATTGTACACGCCAGCACCTGGGCGGCTGAGAATCTGGCGCAACACGACAACCTCTGGTTCGAGGTCGTTCAGTATCCGGATGGACGGGGTTCCACATGGGATTTCAAATGGTTTGCCAATAAAGTCGGACGGGACCGGCTGATCTTCGGCGCGGATTTGCCGTATTACGACTATCGCTTTCTCCAGCGGGTCATTGAAAAAGCCGACTGCGACGACGATTTGAAAGATCGAATTGCCCATCAAAATGCCACCGCTCTAATCCAGCAGTACAATCCGAACTGGACATTGCCCGACCATCCGCCCCAAGCACCCCGGCTGTGCGATCCCAAAACGCTGTGGGCCTGCAACCCAGCGCAACCAGACCGGTTGACCGCAGATATCTTGCCCTGAACGAAACGCGAAGGCGTGGTGACCGCTCCCTTACACGCATTAGAAAAGGCGACCCGTCTTGAGTCGCCTTAAAAGGATGCTATTTTTTTTGCCTTGAAAAATTTAAAAATCTGAGTATAAATTGGATGGTCATTGTTCAAAAGCTAGAAGCAATCAACTTGAGTACTCTGTAGGTTCGCACTCACAGGGATGACGATAAAGTGACCGCAGAGGGGGTTTTTCTTTCTTCGCAAAAATACATCGCCTTGAACCGTTCCATTTGCTTGATTTTATCGATCAATACTCGTTCTTGTTGTGAGCTCGCCACATTTCGGACGAGGGACTTCGCATCCACCTCGGTCAATCGCAAAACCAAGTAATTCGCTATCGCCGAAAACACCGAGACGTCGAAGTCCCGCGCTTCTTGCGAGGCGAGCACCAGCGAAATCCCGTACTTCCGGCATTCCTTTGCCATAGTGGGAATGAGTTTGAGACCCGCGGCACGATGCGCTTCGTCGAATATCAAGGCGTGCGTGATTCGATCTCGGATACCCCGCCGGAACATATCCTTGTAGAGGCTATAGAACACCAAAGACGCAAAAGCCCGCTGGAGGTTGCCATTCTGCGTCGTGTGAATGCGGATGATGGTCGGACACTCACTTTCCCATAAACTGCTACGCGACTCGCGCAAGGTGAAGAATCCGTAGTCTTCGAGTTCTTCCAAGCGTGCGAGCAAGGAGTGCAAGCCTCGGTCCGGTTTCGGTTTGGCACGCAAAATTTCGACAAATCGGCTGAACGCAGGCTCCTGAAGATCCGAGATGGCCGCGTTGGCCTCTCCCCACCCCACCTCAACAAAGCTCTCCTTGATGGCCCCGCGGATAAGTTCGGTTTGAATGTCGCCGAGTTCCGAATAGATCGCCGCGAAAATGTCTCGCATCGCGCCCGCCACGTCGAGATGCGCCATCCGCGATTCCCGATTGACCACCTCTAGCGGATTGAAATCCAGCCCATCGAAATCCACGAACCGAACCGAGTCGACCAAGTGCTCGAGTTGTTCGTCGATGTCCTGATGGTAGGAAAAGACGATGGGTCGAATACGAGCGGTCATCATCTGCTTGCAAATATTGAGCAGGCAAGTGGTCTTGCCCATTCCGGGCAATCCCGCGATCAGAAGATGGGGATTGCCCTTTACGGTCAGCGGCCATCGGACTTTTGCATTTGTATAGGCGTCTGTCCCAAAACAGATCGAGGGCACGGTGTCACCAGATGTTTGTGGCATGTCCGTCCATCCGCTCGGCCTGTGATTCCGCGTCCTCTCTTCAGACGACGGCCGAGCCTCCGATTCAGGGGGGCTGGTGGTCATTTCACCGCGAAAGTCCAAATCGGGCAAAAGGCTGGGACCGAACATGAACACCTGTGTGCTCCAATTGCCGGGAGAAATTTTCAACGGACTCATCCCTGCATACTCGGGACAAAATACCCATCCGAGAGATTCGCTTTCGTCTGCGTCAAGCGCGTAGTCGCCCTTTTCGATCATGCGGTCAATCTCAGTCACGAGTTCACCATGCCGTGCCGCGGGTAAATGGTGCCTGTGTGCTTTATCCGCATAAAAGCGCAGGATGCGGGCCAGTTTGGCACGCCGCACTGCTCTAAACGCAGAGCACTTTTCATGCGAATACCTATCGTTCCAATGCTTGCACATTTCAGCGGTCTGTGCCTGAATGCGGTGCAAAATGTCCGGGGATCTCGCAGTGCGTAGATCGCGACGGTACGCGACCTCCACGAAGCGGAGTATCAATCCTTTTCGCGGTGCTGTGGTGACATAAATCAGATCGGGTCTCACTGCCTTCTTCTCGCCATCCTTGGCTGTCAACGGTGGCAAGAGATCCCGAACGTCATTTACGGGAACAATGAAACCGCGCTCCAGCGATACCCAGCATGGATCCGTCTCCGGCGCCTGCCGGCAATTTGCCTGCGAAACGGCGAGCGCGATCAATTCCGCTATCGGCGGTTTGTCTCCTGTGAGGCGAATGGCGAGCCGGCCGCTGAGGGCCTTCAAATGCTCGAGTAGGAACTCGGCATTCTTGCGACTGCGGCTTAGCCCCATCTGATTTAAGGCAACATCGAGCGGCACGCGCACCTCATCCAAGTTACTGGTAGAAGTGATGAGTTGCAAACAGCCCAGATCCTCTCGTTCGGGAACGCAATCAATCACGTAAGCATCGTAAATTTCTCTATTGTCCCGAGGAGAATCGAAGTACTCGATGCCGGCGTTTCTGTCCAGCGTAATAACCCAATCACAAAGCAGGTGGAGATTCTTGAGGTTGTCCGCCTTTTTCGATGAGACCTCTGTTTGTAGCACTGGCAACTGTCCATTCCCCGCGCCGATATGGCGCGCCACAGTGTCCTGTATGGCATGTTGCAAACGCGCCAAGCGGTCTGTATGCACGCGCTCCGACGGGTGCTTTTCGCCATCCTTTGATAGAGGTACCGCGCTGTGCCACATAGGCGCGGGCTTCGTGGTGAAGTGGCGATCATAGAAGGAGAGCAGGCCAAACGCTTGGAACGGCTCATCGCCCAATAGGTCATGTTCCTTCGATACGACCTGCGACTTGAACGTGTCAAATGCGACGGCAACGTGGGCTGCGGTCTTCGGATTAGACTCCTCCTTGCGTGCCCAGCGCAACCGGGGCATGTTCATCCCGCCGGGCAGACTTAGGGATTCGAGCATCCACTGGTCGTCGGGTGACACCCCGCCGGCGCCACTGCGCCGCCGTTCGCGCGCTTCGACAATGAACCGGCCTGCAATGCCGCGTTGCTCCTTTGAGGGATACATCTCCAGCGAGAAGACGGACGCGCCCCGAGATTCCTCCTCCGAAATATCTTCGTCATCGGCCTTGCTCAGGCGGCCGTGGACATGGCCCAACGACCTGGCGATAGTCAGGCCATCTCCCGCCCGAAGTGCGTGAACGTGAAGCAGGCGGGACGTGTTGTGGCAATCCAAGTACTTGACGATCTCGTCACCGACGACCTTCGCGCTTTGTTCCCCTACTGTTGGGGCGGCGTCCATTGACTCGCCTGCCACCAGGGCGCGTGCGATAATCGCCAAGGTAGCCTTGGGTTCTTTGTCCGTGTCGGGGACCATGCCGACCGCATGAAAGCCGAGAGTGTCCGTAAAGACAAACGATCCGCCCTCCAGATTCGGGAGAAAGGCGGGAAACATGGCGCCGTCCAAGCACTGAAGTTCATCCCTTATGGTTTTCGCCTTTTGACCCTGCTCAAAGGTCGCGTGAAGAACGAGGTTGTCATAAGCCGCATGCCATGCGACGCGCAACGGGTGCATCGGCAGGACGATTAAGCCGATCATCTGCCCTGAAAGGGATTGCACCTCAACGGTGTTGCACAGGGCTATGGATGGATCGCCGTTTTCCAGTAATCGCGTCCAAGCGTTGATGTACTCTTTGACAGAATCAAACGCCCTTGCCTTATCGTCATAGACATAGCCGACCACACCGCCGCCCTTGTTGAAGTAGTCGGCCAATTTTCGGCTCGCCACGGTGGCGCGATTCCACATCGCCCCCGCTGCATTCTCAGGGCGAATGAACTCCACCTCTCCCGCACGTACACCAGACGCCCGCACTTTGACGCGCCAACGCCCTGGCGCGCCGGCTCGGCCCAGCCATTGCTTTTCCACTTCGCGGATCAGCGGTGGGCAGGACACGCTAAAACTCAACCGTTTTGCACCTTCGGATGTGCGTAACAACACCGAGTTGTTCTTTTCATCAACGCTGAAACCCGTCGGCTTGTCGGCGATAGTCGAGACGCTTTCTCGGTCACTGAGTTCAACCAATCCCTCGCTAAACGCCCGCACCTTTTTGCCAGTCCCTCCCACGGTTTTTTCGGGTGGTTCGCCAAAGCGAATGATAAACTCCTCGCTCTCTTGAAGTTCGACATCGTCGTTGCCGACCGCGGAAACCACCACCTTGGCAGAGACCAAGGCGTCTTCGTTGAGCAACGAAAAGTCGTCATTGCTGAACCGGCACTTCTCCTCCTTTTTCGCCGAGTGGCCCACGTTGCGCTCGGCGAGTGCTTCATCCATGTCTGTCAGTACTGCAACTCGGTACTCCACGGCGTTTTTTTTCAAGTTGCCGGGCCGCGCCTTCCATTTGATCTCCAATGTCGAATAGTCAGCCGATGTCTCGGCGTCGGGCCTCAAAATGAGCGCGGGCGGTTCGTGTTCGCCATGAGCCTGTTCGACCAATCCCGACCACTTGGCGAGCGTGCCGTTCCGGTTGCGCCAAGATGTGAATTCTATGGACTCGATGGCATGGGCATTCTCTCTCTTTAATGGCCCCACCCACAGGTGTTTCTTATCGACGAGTTTTTCCAATGCGGGCAGAAGCGGCTGGGTTTCCGCAGTG
The DNA here is from genome assembly GCA_958295785.1 of uncultured Latescibacterota bacterium. Classification (GTDB taxonomy): domain Bacteria; phylum Latescibacterota; class UBA2968; order UBA2968; family UBA2968; genus VXRD01. The sequence continues at coordinate 4,748,839 of OY282377.1, read as the reverse complement.
TGGAGGAAATTTTCGAGATCGCGGCGTTGATCATCCGTTGGTTTAGCCAGTCGCAACAATTCAATGCGCGCCGGGATAGTCTGACCCAAAGCACCCGTTCCCAGCAAGTGATCCACGAAAAGGCGCGATAAGTCCAACGCTTTCTCGCTGTCCAAGTCCTCGGATTCCGCGACCGGCCACAGACCGAGCAGATAAAGATACGCGCCGGGGTGCTGTTTGTGCGTTGCAACGCGACACAGGAAATCGAACGCCGCCCAAGGCGAAACGCTGTACTGACCGCCGAATCCTTCGGCTTTTTTGATGGCCCGCTCGGCATATTGGCGGTGCGGGCGCGACAATTGGCGCGTCACCTCGGCGGCGGACAGCCGGCGCGCTTCCTTGAACAGGCTTGTCTCATCCACTTCCCGCGAGGCACTGTAGATGCCATCCATGCCTGCGCCAGCGAGATCGGTGTCCACCAGCAACAGGGTGGCATCGCCTTTGGCCTCGCGCATCTCGACGGCTTGGTCCGCGGTAATGGTTCGCGCCTCGGACTTGTCTGCAACGCGACAGACCCGCCAATCGCGCACGTCAAACGCGGCGTCTTCGGCGAGCATTTTTACCCCATCCGAAGTCAGGCAACGGACAAAGGCCATTGCCCCGGATTCGGCTCGGCCCAGCACTTTTGAAAACGCATGCCCAAGTACTCGTCCATGCAATTTGGTCCACTCCATATCAATTTCCTCCATCAGGATCAAAACGCGGTTGTAGCCGCTTCATGGCTTCTGCATCGTTGACGCCCACCAAAAGCCCTAGATCGCGCAGGCGCCGTTCCAAGATCACGCGATTCTTTTGCAACAATTCGTTGGAGATCGTCATCCCCGGCGGCGCGGTATCCACATGGAATCCATAGCGGTCACACAGGGTATCGACAAAATCTTTGAACGAAAGGAGGCGAACGCCCTGTTTATTGCCCGGTCGCAATAAGTGGAGATGCACCAGATAGTCCAGCACCGAATCGGTGAACACGAGGGAACGGACAGGGCGCGCACGCCCACCGAGGCCACGCTTCGTTGTCCTTTTTGCCGCCAACCCATTTGGACGCCCGGTGAGCAAACTCGAGTCGATCATCCCTGTAAGATAGTTGCGAAAGTTCGTCCCCATGAGCAACATCAATCCCTTGGCGAGCCGCCAGACCGGATGGTTGTTATCCGCATTGTCGAAAATCTCCGCGGCCTCGGGGTAATCGCCCGCCAGTTCTTCGGCCAGCTTGTCGGCATGGTCTTCGATTCCGAATCGGATTCGTTGCGCTTGTTCATGGCGGTCGTGAAGCAAATCCCCCAACAGATTCAGCCAAGCCGTGGCATAGGGTCGAGTTGGAATATTCTGTCTCTTGATTTCCCTGTTGTCCCGCGCGTGATAATCCAGCAACCGCAGTACCATCAAAATGACGGGAAACCGCTCCATGCGCCGCATGGCGTCATCCATGGACTGCTCGGCTACGTTCCGCATGCTAAGCTCAACCCCATTTGAGCAATCTACAAACAAGGGAGCGGGTTCTTGTTCTTTTGGCTCTGGAACCACACCCGTATCGGACCATTGAAATAACAACTCTATCGTACTGGTAAGAATGGTCGTCAAACCGATGGCAATACAGGACTCCATCATATCTACCAGAGCGTAGCGCGGCACCGGGGCCGCATAAGCGCGTGTGAAGCGGCGAATGTCTTCGGAAAAATCCTCTGCTGCTCGCTTGGCGATGGGGCGTTGATTGGAAATTGGGCCTGCTTCTTTGCCGCGCATCTTGTCCGGTGCCGCTTCAAGTTGTTGCGCGAGTCGGATCATCAACAGTTGGTCCAGCCCTACCGAGTCATCTGCCTCATTGAACCGATCCGAGGTGAGATCGCTTATGACCTCTCCGCGGCGCACAACGCCTTGGCTGAATGCGTCCAACAAAATGTTCTCTTCGTATTTTTTTCCCACAGGGAAATAGGTTTGCTTTTTTTCCCCGCTCGGCTCGACGGTCTCGCCCTTTTGATCGGCCAGCATCGCAACGATCATTTCCGGAACAAAGCGAAGATTCACTATTTTTTGGGGCAGATCGATCCAACTCGCCATGTAATGGGCCGGCGCGACCCGCTGGATTTGCTGGTCGCGCCCCAAAGTGTGCCTGATATTTTCAAGGCAGAAACAGAGCAGTAGGTCGCCGAGGATGGCTTTCTCGGGTTCGCCCTTAAAACCGTCCAACCCCGCCGCGTAGGAAAGGGTCTCTACAACGCGCTCGATATTCGCAGATCGCCTTCTTTGGCTGGGTGACCCCACTTTGTCGCCAAAGGTTTTTAGAAAATTTCCGTCACCTCTGCGCTGACCGAAGCGGAACATGTAAAAGACCGCGGGAAGAACCGCTGACATCTCGAAAACCAAAACCGAAATCGGCAATACCTTATGGTAATTGCCAGACCAAATTTCTCGGGTCATTTTGCGGCCGAGAACATCATTGACGCACGCACGGGCACTATTCGCCATTTTTCGTTTCCTCCATCAGTCGCTGAATGATCATTTTTTGCTGACCGTCTGAATCCACACCTGCGACGATCTCCGCAGAGACTTCGTAGATCGCATCGTCTTGCATGGGATTCCAAGCCAGCACCTTGCGGTCATCTTCTCGGACCAGTCGTTGCACGAAGATGGACAAGTGGGCAAAGGTGTCATCGGTCGAGACATCGCCCAACTGGTATCCGTCGCTCAGTTCCATTAGCAGGTGAAACAAATCGGCACCGAGGCGGAGCCGCTCTTTACGCCCATCCCGATAGCGATAAATCAGAAAGGCCTGGCGATGCAGGCGGTCGATCCCCTCGGATTCGGCTGGCAGGTCGGCTTTAAGCCGAAAGCTGGCCAGTGGCTTCTCCACCCAAAACGCCGTATCCGTGGGGGTGCGAGGCGTGATGCGTAGCGGGATCACACCGGGGCGATCAAATGCGCGGGGCGGCAAGTTTTCCAAGCGTGCGATTCCCTCGCACAGCTTTCTGCACAGATCGTCAAGCGCGTCCTTGTCAATTGGGAGGCTTCGGAACCGCTGATAATGTTGCGCTCGGGCCAAGCCGAGGGCGTGGGGATCAGCAGTAAGCGCGGCGATGTCGCCTTTGGTCCATTCAAAATAGGCCCGCCGACGCGCCGATTCCAACCCCATCTTCTCGTATTGATACAGCAACTTCCGATCAATATGCGGATGCGCTTCAAGGGCTGGGTCAAAGCGAATTAGTTCCAGCAACACTTCTCCTTGCCGCCCCGGCGATTCCGGCGAGAAGGCGCGGTCCCAATAGGGCGGAGCGTCCTCGCCTGCGTGATAGTCGCTGCAGAAGTGAACGCCGAACAGGATATATACCAGTGCTGCCCGCAGTTCGCGGACGGTGATATGGGTTTCGCCGCGAAGATGAATAGCTTGCAACATCTCGAACAGCCGTTGCCGAGCGCGATCACGCTCATCTGCAATGCGGGGAAGCCCTGAGGGGCCAAACAGGCGCGTTGCGCGGCGAACCTCGCAACGATCTTGAGCCGAACACGTCTCGCAAGGTGCCCAAATTTCGGGGGCTTTTTCTCCGCCATAGAGGTTGTTGAGCAGGTTATCGAGAAAATCGGTTTCAATTCGCGCTTCGCCCTGCATAACGCGACCGACGAGCGACCGTTGGTTGAGGTCGATAAAGCGGATGTGGGATTCGGGGGTGGATCCCTCGATCAAGGCACCATTGAGTGCCTGCGTTAGCGGAGTTTTCTCATCATGGCGTTCCATCCACTCCAAGAGGCGACCATCGTTGATCGCCAGAAGATGGACGATATCCTCGTCTGGCGAGCCTTCACGAAACGGCGCCAAGAAGTCATCCAAAAGTTCATCGGCAGAACGTTCCTGCCATGACGCCGACCCATCAAGATTCATCCGCACCGTTAAGCCATTAGTTATCTGCTTCTCGAGAATGCGATTTGAGGAAGCGCGGTCGCCAAACCCGAGGCGACTGGCAAGATGCTGAAGCAACGCGGTCTTACCGTCCCCGGCATTGCCACACAAGACGACGAGCCGAATTTTTCGACTTAGAACATCGCGGTACAGTGCCTCTTCGAGATGGGTTTCAACATAGGTTTGCGCCGCAAAGTCCGTGTCGAGGCCGCGCGTTTCGCTATTGCCCCAGCGCGAACCGGGGTAGGATTGCAACAGGAATTGAAGCCAAGTGACTTGGTTTTCGCTGCGAGCGGGAGGTTCTGACTCCGGACTATCTCCCTCGTCAACGGGTTCATCTATTTTTTCGGAACCGAGGTTCAAAACGGCCTTCGCTTCAGTCGCAGACGCAAATCGCTGCTCGCGGTCGGGATTCGTCGCTTGGTCCATGAATGCGGCGACGGTTGGGTACTCCGCGCGCTCAACGCCCTCCCAATTCAAGCCGCGTTCCTTGGCCCGGTTGCCATCGTACATAAACGGCTCCTTCTCGAAAAGCACCTGAAAGAAGCTCGCGGCCAACGCGAAGAAGTCGTCCGCGGGCGCAGCCAAGCGGTCTTTGAGAGGCATATCCGCGCTATATAGGACGGTGCCGGGAGCGGCGACCAGATCTCCCACCTTGGCTACGCAGTCGTAGTCCGTCAACACGATCTCATCGTTGGCAACGATCAAGTTGCGAGGGCTGACGTCGCCATGGACCAAGCCATTGCGATGCAGAACGTCCAACGCATCGCAAACCGTTTGCAGCCAACGCAACGCCAGGGCCTCCCCGGACTCTTCGTGGAAGTCTTCGGCGAGAATCGGGAGGACGCCGGCAAGTTCGTTCAAGGGTTCGCCCTCAATCCACTGCATCAAGGCAACAAAGTCGTTGTCGCGCCACTCCTCTGCCGTTTCGAAGATAGTGGAAAGCGCGGCCGAATCAGCGAGGTGCGAATGCGCCAGATTGTATGTCTGAAGGACTCGTCGGCCTGTTTCTTCGTCGCTGACCACCTTGGCGACGTAGGCACCGAGATCCCCGCCGGTCGCTCTATCGATCCGCACCACCTTAAACGTGGTTCCGACCCCTCCCGAACCGAGACGCGAAACGATCCGGTAATCCCGGTCACGGAAGTTCACAACTTGATCTTCGGTCCAGAATCGGGCCGGTGGCGCGACGACTGCCGGCGGTTCACCCAGTCGGGCCGACAACGAGTCGCGGAGTTTTTCCAACGTAGTTCGCTCCGCCGGATCGTCCGCCCTACCCTCGTCCAGTGCCATGCTAGCCGCCAAGCTCTCGTTATCGTCTCGTTCTACAAATAGCACGGACAGACTGGTGCACAACGAGTACACGTCGGACCGACGATCCGCCGCCCTAAGACCCTGCTGGCGAACCTCGGGCGCAACAGCGTCGTCCCACTCGTCCTCTGTGCCGCCGGAGACCGCCACCGTGACGTCTGCGGGAATCCGGGCGTACTGGAAACCGGTCAAGATCGGCGTGTTGTCATGTCTGACGAGAATCGTGCCCGCCGTGAGGTTCCGGTGCAGCATGGGCTCCTCGCCCTCACCCGCTTCGTGCAACCCCATCAATACTTCTACTGCTCGCCGAGCGAAGGCTAGCCGCGCCTTCGCATCCCACGTATCGTCGTCGGCGCGATCCCTAACGCTAGGAGCCGCCGGGTCTGCGACCGTGAAGAACCACATCTCGCCAGCGTACCCCGGCGCTTCTTGAAATGAATCGACAATGCGCGGTGCCCAAGCGTGAAGTTGCAACCGGCGGAGCGCGTCAAATTCCCTCCGCGCCCTATCCTCCGGATTCGGCAGGTCGGTAGCCGACAGGTCATAGAGGTGCAGGAGCACGGGATCGCGACGGGTGGAATGCGTACCCTTGTACCTTCGATGAAACCGCTCGTCCACCGGCGTCTGGAGCGTCAGGTTGACATAGCCGGCCAAACGTCTCAGCGCACCGTCTATAGCCACACTGGCCTTCGGGTACAGAGCCTTGCCCAGCATCTCGACCTGAGAGGGCGATAAGGACGCGGGCGCATCCACTGCCAAAGCACCTTGCCATGTTTTCAAGGTGTGGAATCGAACGCCGTGGATTTCTCTGCCCTCAAGCGGTTTGACCTTTGAGGCGTCCTGCGTGACCAAGAACACTCCATCCACCCTGTCGAGATTCGCAACCTTCCGGCGCAATGTGGTACCTACCTTGCGCGCCTTGGCCGTTACGCGGTCAGCTTCGCGTTCCACGAGTTCGGCGTTGCGCTTCACCCAAGCCGCGGTCCAGTGTTTGACCTCAATGACCCGAATCCCGGGTGGGCCGATGGCGACAATGTCGATTTCGTCTGATTGGCGTCGATGGGTAGAGGAAAACAGGAGGTTCGCCAACAGCAGCCACTCGCCTGCACTCGGAGTGGAAATCAAGCCAGCCTTAATTCGTCCAATGGCCTTCCGTTCGCTGTCGTTGGCGGTAGGTCCACAGGTGATGAGGGTTACTTTCATGACATACTCTCTTGCTGGATTTAATCGGTTGCCGGGCTTGCGCGGTGGTGTTGCTCCTATTGGGGCAGAAAGGTAGGCGCGTCATGCGGGGTATGGCGTTAAGACAAGGGGAAGAAAATTTAGGGAATTATATACTTGACAACCTAAATTTTCTTGTTTCGGATCGCCCGTTCCCGTTCACTGTCAAGCGTCCACCTATCACAAAACGCCTCAACCTGCTCGGGAAGTGGTCGCCCTGTTTCATCCTTGTAAATCGCGTGGTAAGCCCTATTGGAATTGAACGGAGGATCAAGGGAGATAAGATCAACGCTTGATGCCCTCATTTCCTGTTGCATGATGGTCATACAATCGCCAGAATAAAGTTTGTTCATGCAACCGCCTCACTTGCTACAAGTTGCTTGTAAGTCAACCGTGCGCCCATCGCCATATTCAACATCTCATCAACCCGACTTAAGGTATCAACCTTTTTTCGATTGATGCGAAACACGCAAGCATTCAGGTACTTTTGCATGTGTTTGTCTGACCAGTGGTGATGAATACCCATATAGACACGCTTAACCAGGGCCCACAAACTCTCAATGGCGTTTGTATGGACCCCATCGCGTTCATATTCGTCGGCAGAATGATTGATTTGTTCCACTTCGTAATCATCCCTCAATGCGCCGTATGCGCTGTTCTCGTCTGCATGAATAGTTGCGCCCGTCAATACCCGGTTCAACATCTTCTCGTGTCATGTTGCCCCTTTTGCGTCCTGTACATGAACCGCCATTGCCTCACCATCTTCCCCTTTTTCCCGCATTCCGAAAGCAACCGATTTACCTACTGTTCCGCGACCCGCATTCAACTTTTTGGATCTATGTTTGTTCTTTTCTTTCCCACCGATGTAGGTTTCATCAATTTCAACGATACCAGACAGAAAATCATCATCATCGTCTTTGTTGCCAAAAGCGTTTCGTATTCTTTGAAGCATAAACCAAGCGGTCTTTTGCGTTGTACCGATCATTTTTGCCAACTGAACGCTTGAAATACCTTTTGAGTGGTTCGTTTCAATCCATATTGCCGCGAACCATTTAGGCAACATCTTGATTTTAGACTTGCCAAACATCGTTCCGTAAATCATATGAAAATTACGCCCACAATCCGAGCACCTATACGCCAAATCAGAACGACGATAGATTTTTCCCATACTACCACAATGCGGACAAGACTCGCCATCCTTAAAGCGGATCTTTTCAAGGTGCAAAATACACGCTTCAGGCGTGGCAAACTTCTGTGTGAACGCGACGAAACTAAGCTGCTTTGCCATCATAACCCCCTTGTTAATTCGTAACTTGTATAAATATAACAAGAAAGTTTAGGTTGTCAAGTATATAATTCCCAAAATTTAGCTGTCATTTATGGCTTTGGTGTGATCGTAATGTCAAAATCAGGGAGAAATATTCGCGCTAAAAAGACAATAACCAAAAAAATTCCAATGGCGATCCAAAAACGGTTTTCAAGCTTCCTCACTCTTTTTTCTAGGCTCTGCAATCCGCTTTCAACCCGCGAGATCGATTCGAGCTTTTCTTCGACGCGAGCGACTCGTTCTTTTAGATCGCTGATGTCTTTTCGAATCTCGGCAAGTGTGTCGTTAATCAGGTTGAGCCCCTGCATAATCCATTGACTCGTGTCCGCAGGAAAAGGGGATGGCGATTCTGGACGTGTCGGAGGACCGAGATCCTTGTCTTCTGATTTCTTTGCGTTGTTTTGATCAGGTGTCATATCCGTGGCCCCCCCGCTACCCAAGTTTCCTGTTCGTAGATTCTGATCCACTCCCAAAGATCTTTGGCTGCATAACCATAGTAATTCGAGACCGGTATGACGATGCCGGTGCCCGATTCGCCATCGCTGAGGCCGATAGCTTCGGCCAATTCGCGCGTCGTCCCGTTGTACGACACAAAGTAAGCACTGGGGGCTTCATCAGTATAAACGGGACACCCAAGGGCCTCTACTTTGTTGCGAATTTTTTCTTTGTCACCCCGTTGAAAAGGTACGATTGCGTAGATCATTGGCGTGGGGCTCCTTTCATGTCAAAATGTCTGCGGCTCGCTTGGGAAAAATAGCGGCCGGCAGGCCTGTTTGTCAAAGGATTTGAGAATCACGCGCCCGGCGTAAAACGGCAACAACGCCTTGAGCGCGTCCAGATTGTCGCCATGGATCAACATATTGCCCGCACCGAAGTCGCCAGTGGAAAAGTCGAGCACTTCTTCCAACAAGCGATAGGGAACGCGAGCAGCGGCGCGTATATCTTCATCTCGTGTCAGCCAGTTAAGTGTCATTTTGTAGAAAATAGGTTGTAATATGATGGTTATTCGTGTTGATTGAGAGATCAATAATTACCATTTTTATACTGATTAGCTCAAGGAGATCCAAATGTCCGTATTAGAGCAGACCTATAAAAAACTGTATGGTTCTCTCTCTTCATTAAGGGAAGAATTCCACAAATCTGGTCGATTTGACGACTCAAATGCAAAACTCGATGAAGTGGTAAAAATCATCGCTATCTATGTCGCTGAAAAAAGAGGTCTCATTTCAAACTCGCCATCCCTTTTTCAAACCAGCTTGGAACCATTCAGCAACAGTATTATTGAGATTTTGCAGAATAAATTCCAAGAAACGGCACAACTCTCCTGCTATCGCAACCAAGATGGTTCATCGATCTTTGGGACAAATCCTCAACTTTTACTCCATGAAACTGATAATTTGTTTGCCCAAAAATTGCTTTCCCTGATTGGACATTCACTTGAAGATGCGTTTCTACATGCCGAAGGTGATAAATCTTTTGACATTCTCAATGAAGCCTTTGGACACTTTGTCCGAGATAACTTCCGAAGCAACATTGAGGATGCTCAATATATGACGCCTCCCGAGGTCGTCGATTTCATGGTAGAGGTCGCCTTGTCATATATCTTAAGGGAAAACAATGGACGATTACCAGAGACATTGCGTGTCTTAGACCCTGCCTGCGGAGTGGGATCATTTCTGACCGCTTTTTACAAACGAGTCGCTAAAACCAAAGGCTCACGTACAACCCATGTTAAATTATATGGACAGGATAAAGTTGATCGCATGGTACGTCTGTGCAAGATGAATTTGATTCTTTTTTATGCGGCTGATTATCATATCACAATTGGAAATTCAATCCTTCCGGGTTCTTTCTTAGACAGACTCAACGGGAAAATTGATATCGTACTTTCCAATCCTCCATTCAACGCCAAATTTTCAAATAGAGATATTGCCCAAACTGGCAGAGAGAACTTGCCTCTTTTACATGACCTAGGGCAAAGTATTGGTACTAATGTCGATTCTGAATTGCTATTTATTGACAGGTCTTTATCTTTTTTGAAAGAGGGGGGACATTTGTTGATCATCGTTCCTGACAGTGTCATCTCTGCGAAAGGCACAGCACAAATCTTGAGGGAAAGGCTAAAACACAAAGCCATAGTCAAGGCAATTATTGAACTTCCAAGTGTTGCGTTTGCCCAAGCGGGAACGCGTACTAAAACAGCGATCTTGCATATACTCAAACGAGACCCAGTCAAAGCTGAACCTTCTGATATTTTTATTGCAAAATCAGAATTACTGGGTTTCGAAGTCAATTCAAAAAAAGGCGTTCCTATCAAAATAAAAAAAGGAGTGAATGACTTAGAAGACATTTCCCAGTGCTATAAAATTGACGACCCAAATAAAAATGGTCAGTATCGCATTTTGTGTTCTAAACCCTCATGCCTCCGCGTTGACTATTCGGAGGTGATAAACACCACTTGGACGCCAAACCATTATAGTGCCGAGCGGTTTCAGTCTGTCATTTCAATTGAGCAACACGAGGATTATCACGCCGTTCTGTTGAGCGATTTGGTCGAATTTCTATCAAAAAAAAGAAAACGAGATATTTGCCCCCCTGAAAGCAAATGTATAAGCGTTCTGCACGTAATCGGCGAAGGCATGTTGGATGTCAATTCAATGCTTGACTATTCGCCCAAAACACCGGGGCTTAGGTGCTATCCGGGTGAAATTTTACTTTCGAAAATCAACCCAAGAATTCCCAGAGTTCTCGTAGTGCCCAATTTCGGTATTCCATTGACGTGCTCTACAGAATTTGAAATCATGAAACCCGCTGGTGATCTGGACAGTTATTCGGTGGCGTTTCTCCTTCTTATTGATCTCGTTCAAGCCCAGATCAGAAGCCTTACCTCTGGCACCTCAGCTTCTCACAATCGAATTCGAACCCGTGATTTAGCCAGAGTAAAAATTCCCGTTCCAAAATCCAATTCAGAAGCAAAAAAAAGACTTTATTACTCTGTAAATTAAGTTATCCTAAGTTTTGAATTGTCTGGATAAACGCGTTGATAATGGGTATTCATCTTGTCTCTGGCCTTGGGCAAAGTGAACTGCCAATTCAAGGGGATGCCCTTGGCCTCCCGCTCCTGAAAGAAGGCCAAAACTTCTCGGCGTAGTTCCGCCTGCGTCGCAATGCGCCTATTCAAACATCCTCGCGCCAGAGCCGAAAATTCGATCTCGATCATGTTGAGCCAACTCGCCGACTTGGGGGTAAAGAAGAACTCAAACTTCTGCGCGAGGGCAAACGCCTCATCGGCCGGCAAGTAACGATAGAAGGCATGGCGGGTATGCGTGTTGAGATTGTCTTGCACCAAGCGGATTTTCTCCGCTTGTGGCCAATGCTGTGTCAGGGCCTGACAAAAGTGGGTGTCTTCCTTCATCGTGCGCCGGGGATAGATTTCGGCAAGCCGTTTGCCGGTTAAAGGCTCAATGGCGGCCAACAAAGCACACGAACCGTGTTTGGTATAGGCATAATGTTCTTTGGTCACTTGGCCTGTTGTTAGGGGCAAGGGATCAAGGACTTGTCCGATGAGAAAACAAGGACGTTCATCAAAGCAGACCACAGGAACATTGGGATCATGAGGTTGGTCATACAGCCAAAGCAAGGCTTCCATGCGTGCGAGAAAGGACGCATCCACTTTGCTGATGCACCAGGTTTTCTTCAAGTGGGGCTTCAATTCGTTTTTTTTAGAATCGTCTTGACATGCGTGTGTGAGAGATGCTCACAATAGCCCAATGCCACGCAGTGATCCGCCAAGAGGCGCAACGTCCATCTGCCATGGCCTGCCGGGGGGGTTGAACAGGCCAAGGCGGTGATTTGGGCCCGTTGCTTGCCGGTCATCTCCACCGGGCGTCCTGGCCGCGGGGCATCTTTGAGGCCATCCAAGCCGAGGGTGCGGTATTTCTTTGCCCAATTGCTCAGGGTCTGCCCGGTCATGCCGAGGGTTTGAGCCACTTGGGTGTAGGTTTTGCCTCGGTCAAGTTCAAGCAAGCCCAAAGCGCGTTTGTAGATTCGGGCTTTTTGGTCTCCTTTGGTGATCAAGGCGGTCAAAGTATCTCGGTCTGTGGGGGTGAGTTGGACGTGTTGTTTGGGCATGCGAACGCCTCCTTGAAATAATTGAAATTCCAAAGTATTTAATTTACAGAGTATTTATTCCACAGTAGCCAAATACCGGGAAAGTATTGAGAATATGATAGAGAAAACTTGGGAAATTACGGGAATACGTAGGCATGAAACATGGTGGTAAATGGTCGTTCACTAATTTTTAGGGCCGCTAAGGGGTGGTGTAGGGCATTTCCAATTCCTAATGACATGCCTTTTATGTCATCCTTGGTGGGATGCAGAATACGGACAACGCGAAAGCAAATAGGTATGAAATCTGTTGCCATATCTAAACGAGTGGCTTATTTTTGCACAAATCGCCGTGCTTATCGACAAACAGGAACAATGCAAATGGCTGAAGAAAAGTCCAAATCCACATCGCAAAATCCATTTATCGATCTGTCTTGGGAAGATCTGATAAATTGGGCGGGGAATAAAATCGTCAACAGGGGGCGCACCTATCAGCGCAACACCAGCGTTTCTGATTTGGGCATCACTCCCGAAGGCGCGATCATCGCTTGGGTGTTCGGCACGAAACGATATACCACGCACGTGGAAATCCGGAATGGCAAATTGCTCTCAACGTGTACCTGTCCTTACGCCGGGACTTGCAAACACGCAGTCGCGGTGATATTGGAATACATGGAGCATGTGAAGAACAACTTTGAGGTCCCGCAAATCCCAGAAACAGATCCCCGTTTGGATTTGCAACCAGCAAGAGACAAAATCGCAGGCCAATACTGGGAACCCGGGTTAGGTATGCGGAGGACAGGGCCAATGACAGATCGGGAAACGAGAACCGAAACCCTTTCGGCCTACCTTGAAAAACAATCCAAAGCACAACTCGTAGCACTGCTTGGCGACCTCATGGATGCCTTTCCCGACGTAAAAGCAGTTTTGTCGGATCGCCAAAATGTTCACAGTGGCAAGACTAGCACCCTGCTCAAAACAATCAGACGGGAACTTGACATAAGAGAACCCAACTGGGATGATTATGATGCGGGCTATCAGCCTATAAATTTCGACCGTCTGAAAGCATATCTCCATGCACTCCTTCAAGCCGGTCAGGCCGACGATATCCTTCAGGTGGGCAAAGAGATGATCGATTCTCTCTCTTTTGCCATTGAAACCTATGATCACGAAGGCGACCTGATCGACGAGGGTGCAGTCGCCCCCTGCATTGAAATTGTGTTTCGGGCTTTGACCGCGTCTTCCCTCTCTCCGTCCGAACAACTAATATGGGCAGTGGACCTGGAATTGGCAGATGAATATGGCTTTTTTGATGAAGAGCTATACGCATTTAGGGATGGTCCGCACAAAAAATCCCACTGGCGAGCACTCGCCGACGAATTGCAGAAACGCCTGAATGCCATGAAGGCAGACAATTTCCGGCGCGGACGATTGACCGAGTGGCTCATCGACGCGCTTGAGGGAGCCGGATGCGAGAATGAGATCATTCCCCTGTATGAACGGGAAGCCGAGATCACCGGCAACTACACCGCCCTAATCGCCCTTTTGATCGAGGAAAAACGCTTTGAAGACGCCGAAAACGGGTGCCGCAAGGCCATTGCGAACGCGGGTCCCCATCACCCTGACACCTGCTCTAAACTCAAGGACTATCTGTGTACCATTCGGGAAAAAACGGGTGACCATCTGGGCGCGGCGGCCTTTTATGCGGATGAATTTTTCGAACAGCCCTCGCTACCCGCCTTTCAAGAGTTATGCGAGGCCGCCCGCAAAGTCAACGCTGGCACAGCGGTCAAAGCCTGGGCGCGCTACTTTCTAAAAACAGGGCACTTACCGCGAACACAGGGCCGAAAGCGAAAGGGAGAACCGGATTGCAAATGGCCTTTGCCAGCGACGGGATTTCAACAAGACATTCATCCCTCAAGGGTACCCAATACCCAAATCTTGATCGATATTGCCATCGCAGAACAAAAACCAACCGAGGTGTTGAAGTGGTACGATCTAAAAACACCCCAAACTGAAAATTCATGGAGCCATTCTGGCACATCGTCACTCAAAGTGGCCCAAGCGATCAAAGAGAAATATCCCGAACGCGCCATCGAGATCTGGAAAGCGCAGGCCGAGTCCGCGATCAGCCGCGTCCAAGTTTCCGGTTATCAGGAAGCTGGCGGTTATTTGCGCGAGGTGCGAGACGCCCTAAAGCGTCTCAAAAGGGACCGCGAATGGGAAGCGTATTTGCGCGATTTGAGAAACCAAAACGACAGGCGACCACGTTGCTTAGAGGTCTTGGATGGTTTGGCGGGCAAGCGCATCATTGATTAGGGAAGAGAGATTGTGTATGAGCGGCAGTCAAAAACCGTGAACGCAGTCGTCCCACGGGCGTTTGAAAAGGCCAACGCCAAAACAGTAAGTCTCGATAAAACAAAAAACGCGCTGAAAAGCGCGTTTTTTGTTTTTCCCGAAACATCTGTCAGGCGTAAGTTACGCATTGAGAAATCCCCGAACGCGCGGGTGATCGAGCACCTCGGGATTGAGCACATGATCGGGTGTGCGACCTTCAATCGCGGCGATGATCTGTTCAACGCAACACTCGTCAAGGCGAATGGCCGATTCAACGGAAATACCCGCGTTGTGATTGGTGCATATAATTCGGGGGTGGTCTTTGTGAATCGCACGGGTCTGATTGACCGGATCATCCACCACGTAATAATACAGGCGTTCTTCTTTGATCGCACGGTTCACAGCTTCGTCATCCACCAAATTGCCGCGCGAGGGATTGATGAGCGAGGCATGGGGTTGCATCGCGCAAAGCAAATCGTAGGTGACGACGGTATCATCGCCGGAAAGATGCAAAGAGATGGCATCGCACGCTTCAAAAAGGTCGCGGGGATCATCCACCACTTCGGCATTGTATTGGGCCGCGATTTCGCAAATATCGGAGCGAATATCGCAAACGAGCAAGCGGCCCGAATCCCCGAGTAGCGGCCGCGCACGCTCGGCCATGGCCTGACCGATTCGCCCGAGTCCCCAAATCCCCAAACACGAGCCCCGGGCCTCATACGTCTTGATAATCCGAAAATCGCCCGCATGGCTGTTTCGGTTCAGCGTATAAGCGCGTTTGAGCGTCGCCATCCATTGGGCAATGGCATATTCGGCAACCGCGACCATGTGAACCGGTGAAACCGTGACGAGAACACCGCAATCGGTCGCGCGTGGCACATCCACTTTTTCAAACCCAACGCCCCAGCGCGCAACAATACGCAGATCGCGTGCGGCGGCGTAAAACTGGGGCGTGAAAACAACGGAATCCGCCAGAACGCCCACCGCGCCCTCGGCGTGTTCGGCTGCCAGTTCAGACGCGGTGTAAAATTCGACCTCGGCGTATTCGCGCAACCTATCGAGTGCCTTTGCCCGCGCTTCGGATTCAAATTCGGGATTTTGAAGATTGTTCATAACGAGAATTTTTTGTCCCATATTTTGCCTTTCGCATCTATCCATTGTACCGTGCTCGCCAAGCCTGTCGAAACGAGCGACGCGCCCATGCGCGTCCATCTGTTTAGGCAATCAGCGGCAACAAAGTCTCAGCGGTTTTTTTCACGAGAAACGTATAAAATTCCTCGCTCAAAAGACTGCTGCCGTGATCCTGAATAAACTTGAGCTCCTCGGGCGTAATGTCAACCGGATCGGTCTCAACCGCATTGGGATATTCATTGGCGGGTGTGCGGTCAATTGGCGCGACAAATTCAACTGTGAGCGCGCCATCATACCCCACCTCTTTCAGCGTTGCGACCAATTTCGCCCAATCCCAGTTGCCCAAGCCACACGCCATGCGATTGTTGTCAGCCACATGAAAATCCACCAAACGGTCGCCCGCATCTCGAATGGCGCGATAGGGATCGGCCTCTTCAATATTGATGTGAAAAGCGTCTAAGCACACGCCGCAATTGGCCCCAGTCGCTTCGGCGAGCGCGAGGGCCTGAGCACCTCGCGTGATAAAATACGTCTCAAAGCGATTGATGGGTTCAAGGGCGAGGCGAACCCCTTCTCTCTCCGAATGACCATAGACCTCCCGCATGCCATCAACCGCCCATTCCCATTCATTTTCAGGCGTGGAATCCGGTTCGATTTTTCCCACTGTGGCCGGCACCACCGTCAGTTCGCACCCATCGAGTTCTTTGACCATCGTGACGCAATTTTTGACGTACTGCACGGATTGGGCGCGAATCGCCTCGTCTTTGGCGAGCATATTGCGGTTGCCCATCATCAGCGTGACCGCCCCCCAGCAACGGATGTTGTATTTTTTCAACAACGCCCGAACTTCTGCGGTATCATAACGGTCGGGTTCGCCGCTGAGTTCAATGCTCTCATACCCAAATTTTGCCAACCGCCCAAGCGTGACTTCGAGGGGTTCCGAGCGCATCCAGTTGTGCATAGACAAGTGCATAATAACCTCTCTGCCTCAATTTACGCGCCGACCCGCTGTTCGGCATGAATAATATCCGGCGTGTTTTCAACGCGCCCCCACCAAAGTGCCAAATCAAATGTGGGATCCCCAGTGAGGAACCGCCAGAATTTGATGCGATTCATGAGTTCAATGCGGTGGCGTTGCCCGTGCCACGGGATTTTCTGGTTGAGAATTTGGACAACTTTGGGACTGTCCAAATCATCGGTATTCCACAGGCGTTGTTGGCGAACCGTGGGATTGAGGCGCAGCTTAAACATGTAGCGGTCCCTATGGGTAAAATTGCTGCGGGCCGAATGCCAGATATTGGTGTGCCAGAAAAACATCGTCCCGGCTTCGCAGACCGCCTGCACCTGCCCCACGACATTTTGATAGCGTTTGATCTCGGCTTCGTGAACCCGGCGAAACTGCGTGCCGGGCACAAACAGCGTGCCCCCGCTTTCGAGTGGCGTGTCTTCTGGAAAGAAGGAAATTTGGATATCGAAATGCAGATCGCGAATATCGTATTCGGCATCTTGGTGCAAATTCGCCCCCTTGCGGGTATTTGCCGGCGTGAGGTGCGCCGCGTGATGATCGTACCGCGGGTTGGGGCCCACCAAGCTGTGGATAATCGCCGCCACTTTGGGCAAGTGAAAAACCCTGCCAATGGCTTCGTCGGGCCAAACTTCGCCAAAAGGCGCGCCCATCGGCGCACGGCGTCTGAGCTTGCCCGTGCTCATTTCTTCGTGTGCCGCTTTGCAGAGTTCACGCGGAACCAGGTTGTCAAACCGCAGAAAACCCGTGCTTGCAAATTGGGCCATTTCAACCGATGTGAGCAAGAGATTCTCATCCATTTACGGTCTCCATTTTTTCGAGGACAAATTCAAAGTCGAGATAGTCGTTTTCGTATTCTCGACCCACTTGCGGGGTTTGGAGAACAGGCACTTGAATAACGCGCCAGCCATCGCGCATGGCATCGAGCACAGATGCGTAAGGCGGCTCGGCCTGTTCACCTGTGGCTTCAAACGTTTCGTCTGTCGTGCCGTCGTAAAGCGACCACGCAACCACTTCGCTCTCCGGGCTGGAATTGCCGAGATACAGAAAAAGCAATTTCTGTCTTTGTCGCGTTTCGGACATTCACGCACTCCTCAAGATTGTTCAGAACGAACTGGACGAGTGTTGCACAAATATACGGCATACACCAAAAGTTTGTCCACCTTGAAATTTATCGAGCAACTTCTTCTGTCGGGATGGTTTTTAAGAGATTCCCCATCACTTTTTCGGCGTTGAAGATATCGATCAAATAAACCTGATCGTCCTTAAATTCAACCGTAAAACCATCGCCTTCGATCACTTGGTCAGATATGCCGCGCATATCGCGCCGAAAAAAGAGAATATTTCCGGTTTCGGGATCGACCTTTTTTTCAAAAAATTCGGGCTTAAAACTTAAATCCATCTTCGCGCCTTTCGTCGGTTGTCAATGGTTTTTTGATCTGTTCGATAAATCGCGATGAGATTTTGGGTATTCGGATCAATGACAAGAGCGAATAATATATCCGCAATGCGAACGATTTTGATATCGGAGCTTTGAGTTGTGTCGTAGAAGATGTGTATTGATCTGCTCGTTTCTGCGTCATCTGGATCAATTTCATAAAGTTCCAGCTTATTGAGGGCGTGCTGAGTAAAGTTCATACAAAATTTTATTCCTTAATACAACGCCAGTGAATGACCCTGCCCCGGAAACCAGATACAATCTACCAAAAACGACACAAACACACCCGTGAAATATCCCACCATAAGCCCCAGGAAAAACGGCGACGCTTTGCGGTACAAATCAATCCCACCGGCGCGCAAAATGACAAACTTGGCAAACCAGGCAAAAAAGATCGAAAACACAATGCGATTGACCGGATACGCCGTCACCGCGGCAAAGCCAATCGGATGCAACGGCCATCGGGGCCACACGTACCGCAAGGTTAGCATCGCCCCCGTAGTCGCCATCCCAATCAGCGCGATCAACACGCGCTCACGCTTCAGTGCGAAGGGATCCCGGATATGCGCGGCAATCGCGTCGTACGTGTTCTGCACATAAGGGCCATAAATCCCGCCATAATTAAACGCGCCCGTCGCATAACTCGACGAAATTTGATAATACGCACTGCTCGTTATCACCACCCCCATCGCCAATCCCAAGGCAATGACCAAGCGTGCGCGCTCGTGGCGCATGCTGTCGTAAAGCCGCGTGGCATTGCCCAAATTCGCCATCAAAATCGTCTTAATATCGTGGTGCCACGTCTCGGTCAGCGCGAATGCCGCCATTCCCGATGGCGAAATGTTCACAGGCCCCAGCAGGTGGTATGCGACAAACTGCCCCTGAATCATTCGGCTGCTGATCAGCCCGCCCTCCACGCAAACGCGCGTAATGCCCAACCAGATCAACACCACAAGGCCCAAAAAAGTGCTGGCAACAAACACCGACATGCCCGACGCCACACACCAGCCCAAAATAAACAACCCGCTCGTCAGCAATCCGCCAAGTGCCGCACGATAAGACAACAATTCACCCGAATCATCCACTTCCCGCGCATTGAGCACGGCCTTGCGAACCACCTGCTTCAAATGCGCCCGCGCCATCCACAAACTCCACGGCACCAGCACGCACAGCGCGCCAAACCCCTGCCAGTTTTCAAACTCCGATGCCGGCCACACATGGGTTGGGCCTATCTCAATGCCCAAGCGATTGAACATCCCCATCTCAAACGTCAACAAGATGTGAAACACAATAATGCTAAACGACACATCCAAATCCATAAAATACGACACGCCAATAATCACCGGATAAAACCGCGTGTGAATCGGCGGGAAATACCGGCCAAATTCCATCAGCCCCAGATCGCGCGGAATCGTTGGAAACAGCGGCTGAAAATAGCCGATCATATTCCAGTAAATGGGAAACGACGCCAGCGCGAACCCCCACCAGAACACGGGCCGGTTCATCATGCCCACCGGCCAAAACCCACGCGGCGTCCTGTTGACCAGTTCCAGCGGCAACGTCATCAACGGAAAGGGCAACCGCTCGTGCTCCACCCACTGCTTACGCATCATGGAAACCGCACAAAACCCAAACACGCCGATCATAAACACCAGACTCAGGCGCCAGGCCATCGGCGTCATCCATACCCCCCAAGGGATATCGACGCCCGCTGGCAACCCCTCGAAAAACCACCGCACAACCGTCATATCGGTCACCACGGCCCAATCGGGCAAATGCGGATGGAGGTCTTCCGCCCATCGGTTCTCTGTATTCGCAAAATAAAACGGCGCGGACACATTGGCGATCAAATGCCCCATAAAATAACTCGGCAATGCCGACGCCACCAACCCCATACTGAAAATGACCAGCAATTCCGAAGGCCGCAAAACCCACTGCGGGCGCGCCTTTTCCAGCACCTTATTCAGCACGACCGCAATCAACAAAAACGGCACCACCGCCCCCCACGGCAAATGATCCTGCGCCATCTTTGTCGTATGGGCAATATGTCGCGTAAAATGTCCGCCCCACCCCAAAAATCCCGCGCACACCGCCCCGATCACAATTGATCGCACAGTCACCGCACGCCGAACGGGCATCGCCCGCGCTCGTTCTTCTCGGATCGCCATTCGCTTACTCCGATCTCACTTTTCTCTTTTTACCACTTTGCATCTCGCTTTTCATCTCTGTTCATCGGTGGTTGCTTCTCGTCTCTCACCGAATCCGCGCCATCCCCGCCTTTGCCGAAGGATGATTTGGCGCAGATTGCAAAACCCTGTGCCAGGCTTTTCGCGCCTCCTCAATCCGTCCGAGAGACCAATACGCCCAGCCCATATTCGCCCGTGCATTGTGCGTATCGGCATCCCGTTTCAATGCCTCCCGATAGGTATTGATGGCATCTTGAAACTTGCCCTCGTGAAACAGAATATTGCCCAAATTGACATACGCGCTGACCAGATCGGGGTCTTGCAACAGTGCCCGGCGATATGCGTTCTCTGCGGCATCTGGTTTTTCCGCCCGCGCATAGGCCAATCCCAAATTGTAATACAAAGACGCATCGCCCTGCCCATAGCTCTCTGCTTCTTCGAGAAGGGATAATGCGCGTTCATTTTCATTCTGCCACAAATAAGCCGTGCCCAAGTTGAAGGGATCCATCCCCCAATTCGTTTTGGCGAGTTGCGCGTCCAACGCCACGCGATACCCCGTCCACAACAGGATCAGTACCGCCACGCCGATGCACAGGGATTTCCACTTTTGGGACTGTATCCACGCTATCAGCGTCCATACCCCCACCCCCGCAAACACCATCACAATGGGAATGGCGGGCATGCGGTAGCGAGACGACACATGAAAAGCCACCACCCCAACCGCATAGCCGACGAGCCACAAATACAACACCGCATGCCGGTCAAACTGTCGGATATGCACCGCGAGCCCGACAAAGGCCAGCGGCAACACCACCCACAACTCGGCGAGGGGAAAGCGCAAAAACCCGGAAAACTTTCGCTGAGAATAAAAATTGTAATTGAGCGGCACCTCGTATCCCAACGCAAACAAGCGCACCTTCCGCCATGTCACCACGAGCACGCCCCACGGATCGTCCATCCAAAATGCAAGCCCTTTGTCGAACCAGAACGCAGAAACCTCCGACGCCTTCAACGACCGCCCCAACGCATCTTCGGCCACGCGGCGCGGGCCTTCCAAATTGCCCTGCGCCCCAGCCGGCGTAATCTGTGCATCCACGCCAGCCGGCGCGGAAAACCAGCCCGGCGCATCCGCGTGATTGCCCATATAAAAATTGATGCCCCCGTGCGCGGTTATCAACACCCAATCGTCCGCCACCAGTCCATTTCTCAAACCGCACAGGAGAAGCGGCACCATCAGCCCACCCAAAAACCAACCGCCCCATCGCGTGGAAATTCGCACGGGCTTGTCTCTGTCATGCACCCACCACGCGCCAAACACCACAAACGGAATGACCGACAACGCATTGGGCCTCATCAGCACCGCCAGTCCAAAAACCAATCCGGCCACCCCGTAATACCACCCCCCGCGATCACCGCTCGCCGAATCGATCAACGTCAACCCCAACACACAGAGAAACACAGCCCCCGAAGTGCCCAGCAACATGCCCTCGTAAAACATCTGCGGCCCATACCCGGCAAACAGCACCCCAGCGATCAACCCCACTCCCGCGCCAAAATGCCGCGCCCCCAAACGATAGACCAGAACAGCAGTCGCACAGCCGGCAACAGCCTGCAATGCGGCGATCAATTTGGGCGCGTGTCCAAAGATCGCATACACAACGCCCATGAGGTATGGATACAGCGGCGGCAAAACAAACACTTCGGCCGGGCCGAGCCAATCCCCGGACGCAACGCGCCATGCCCAATCGTCAAAAATCCGCGCATCCGAAATCAACTGTTGCGAAAACGGATGATCGGCCCAAAATGACCGCAAATAAAAAAAACGGATCACAACCGCGGCCCCACCCACAACCCAGGGAAACCAGCGCGAGATCCGAACCATCGCATCGTCTTTTATCATCGCTCAATCAATTCAATCGGAAAACGGCACCCCGTGACCTCGCCCGTAAAACCAAATCATATCGACAAAAAACGAAATGCCCGCCCCCACGTAATAGCCCATAATCAAGCCCAAAAAAAAGGGCCGCGCAACGCGATAGGCTTTGCCCCCGCCAAAACGCAAAATGGCAAACTTGCCCAACCAACCCAAGAAAATTGGAAAAATCACATTTGTAACGGGATACGCAGGCCCTGCCGCCAAACCCATCGGATGCAAGGGCCACCACGTATAGCGATAACGCAAAAAATACAACAGCGCGGCCATGGCAACCCCACTGCCCAAAAACGCCATCTTGCGCCAGTCGGGATCGACAGGGTCTTTGGAATACTTCACCACAAAATCCCAAGGGCCACGCGCCAAGCCGCCGGAAATTTGCGACCCGTAATTGCCCGCGCCGCCTTCATAGCCCATCGAAATGATGTACAAAAAGGACGCCACAATGCCCACGCCCATCGCCAAGCCCATGCCCCACACGAGTTGTCTTTTGTGATGCCGAATGGTATCGAACAACCGAACAGAATGCGTCAAAGCGGGCATCAGCGTCGTCTTCATATCGCCGCACCACCCAAAGGTAAGGCCCAACGCGGTCATCGTCTGGGCAGACAATCGCGAGGTGCCAAATGCGAACATAACAAATGTTTGCGGCACCATAACCGCCCGAATGGTAATCACCCCCGTCTCGGCAATAATGCGCGAAATGCCGATATAGACCACCATCATGACAACGAGAAATACGGCGATCACCCACAGTGCCATGCCCGAAGCGTAAAACCAGCACGCCATATAGAGCAACCCGCCCAACAAACCAAAAACAGCACCCCGATAAGACAGCAACTCATCTGAGTCGTCAACCCCTGCATCGCCTTTGAATGCCTTGCGAAACACATCGCGCAAGTGCCCCCGCGCAATCCAAAGCCCCCACCCCACCACGACAAACCACACCCCTATCATCTGCCAGCCCACCGGAACAAAAGACGTGCCACAAAAATTCGCCTCCGAAATTTTCACGCCAAAGCGGTTGAACAACCCCTCCTCAATCACCGCTAACACGTAAAAAAAGCAGATGCTAAACGAGACATCCAAATTGATAAAATAGGCAAACCCCACGATGGGCCAGTAGAGATTCATGCGAATCGCCTGAAAATCTCGCCCAAAGGAAATGGACTCAAACCGCCATGGAAACACGGGAAATGTGGGATTAAAATAGGAAATGATATTCCACAAGATGCCGAAAATCGAAATCGAAAAACCAAAATAAAAAAGCGGCGACCGCATAAATGGCGGCAGTCGGGACGACGCATCGCCTCCCTCAACCATGGCGAGCGGCAATTCCATCAGCGCGTAATCCAACCGCTCGTATTCGATCCACTGCTTGCGTAAAATCACCGCCGTACACAACAAAACCGCACACAGTGCCGCGAGCAAGCTCAACCACCAAAACAGAGGTCCAATCCACACTTCCCACGGCATAGATGCCCCGCGCGGCAAGCCCTCAAAAAACCACGTCAATGCAGGGCCGGGGTGAATCACGGCCCAAGACGGCAAATAATCGTGTGTGAACTCACCCCATCGGTTTGTCGGATCGGCCAGATAGTGCGGCACGCAAAAACTGGCGATCAACCGGCTCAAAAAATACGTCGGCAACGTTGAGGCGATCAGCCCCATCGAAAAAATGACCAGCAATTCGCCCCGATTTAGCCGGAGATAATGCCTCAAAAACACAACCGTTATTGCAAAGGGAAAAACCACGGCCAACGACAGATGATTTTGCGCCAACCGCGTCGTATGCAAGATATGCCGCGCATAAAACCCACCCAATGCCGCCACCAACACGAGCACCAGTCCCAGAATGATCGACTTATAGGTCAATGCGCGTGGAAGGGATTCCCCTTGATGATATTCTCGAGCAATTTCAGCCATAGCATCTATATAGGTCAGCCCATAGAGCCTGTCAAGAAAGATACAAGATACGAGGGTAGAAACGTAGGGGCGATGCCCCTGTGCTCGCCCGAAAATGCAAGATACAAGAAGGTGATAAGCGAAATGCCATCCGCTATCGGCCCTTTCCCTCCAGCCTCAAATACTGCTGGGGCAGTTGTACCCCGCTCGCCTACTTTTTTTTGCTGTTAAAAAAAAGGATGAAAACGCGAATAATTTGAGCGTTTGACGCCGCACGCCGTAGGCATGGCGTAGCCAACGCATCAAAGGCAACCCATGTGGAGGCAGAACCAAACGCTTGAGACGCGCAACGCATGATCCGTACAGAACGTCTGTTCCTCATTCCTCACTGATGGGAGGCAGGATACGGACAAATAAAAATCAAATGGGTATAAGAAACGCGAAAGGCGTCAATTTTCCGGATGCGGTCCCAGCCCAAAGCCGTGCAGACCTCCTTTTTCACATCGCTTGCCGTGCGCGATGACAACCATCTATATCAAGCGATCCCTGTCCTGATCGAATCGAAAAGGGGCGGCGATTGAGACAAAAAAGCGTCTGCAAGAATTTTTTTGAGGTTTGGAAATTTTGATGTGATTGTGTATCTTTTGATCCGTTTCATGTGCTGTCCGCGTGTTTAGGGGGATCGTTGACTTGGTCGTTTACAACCCCTAAGTTGCGTGAACGGCACTTTTTTTTACCTCTTTTTTTGACAGTATTGGATTCGAAAAGGCGTGTTTCGAGAGAATTATTTTGAGGGCATCAACGTGATTGCATGGCAAATGATTCGTTCCACGAGTGAGCGGGTGATCCAAAAATTCAACCCGTACGCGGTCGCATGTATGTGTGCCCTGCTGTATGCGCCGGTTTGGGGAGAGCATTTACACGAGAGTTTTGGCGCGAGGGCAGATTCGCTCGCCGCTGTTCTGATCGCAGAACGCGCTGGGGCAGACAGCGCAGCCGTGTATCGGGCACGCCACCGGGAGGAGAAAGCGCGCTTCTTGATGGACTTTTGGCAACGGCACAATCCCGTAGTATTGCAATTTTATTACGGATATCATCTCGGGCATCGCTATCTAAGCGTATCAGACGCATTTTTTGAGCGCGGGCGATTGATACCCCGGCACTATAAAACGCGCGCAGTGCCCCCCGATGCGGCTCTGCTCAACGATGCGGTATCCCTGTTTGAGCGGATGCGCCGCAGCAATCCCAACGACCGAGTCGCCCTGTGCGCGCTGGGCTATGGCTTGTTGGAACAGCACAAAGGCCCTGAAGCAGAACGCATTTTTGTGCAAGTGCTAAAAAAGGACCGGCGTTTTCTCATTGCGCGACACGGCCGGGCACTGGCATGTCTCATTCAAAAAAAACAGGTGCGCCGTGCGCAGGATTTTTTTCAAGACACCGTGTCTCTAGACCCGCAATACGAGGCCGCGTTTTACAATTTGGCAATGTGCCATCTGGCAATGCGCAGCGTGGATATGGATCACCATTTTGGCAATGTGGTCAAACGCTTTCCCAACCACCGCGATGCGTACTTCAAGCTGGGGGTGTTTTACGAATCGCTCTACTATTTCGACAAAGCCCTCAAAGCATTGTCAAAACAAGTCGCTGTAAATCCAGCGCACAGCGTGGCGCGGGGCAGGTTGGCGCGTGTGGCCATGGAATTGAAATATCTAAATCAGGCACTGCACACCACCACAGAACTGCGCGATCTCGCGCAAAAAGATCCCGAGCGTTACCTGCCGCTTCTGGGCGCGCAACATTTGGAATCGGGCAATTACGGACAAGCAGAAGCCACATTCTCGCGATTTTTATCCCTCGTGCCACACAGTGAACGCGCCTTGTACGAGGATGTCACCTTGCTTTTGTCCGCGAAAGAACGCGAAACCTTTCGCATGGCAGACCGTGATGAAAAACGCGCATTTCTCGGTCTGTTCTGGCGCGAGCAGGACCCCACGCCCACCACGCCGGTCAACGAGCGCAAATTAGAACACTATCGCCGCGTGAATTACGCGATTCAAAATTTTTCCGAAGGCCGAACGCCCTGGGATGCACGCGGCGACGTGTACATCCGCTTTGGACATCCCGATCACCGAAGTTGGTCCGATCACTTGGTCTTTGAAACCCATGCAAAAGTGATTCGGGTGAAGAATCGCCTCATGGATCTGGCGGGAAATGCCCTGCATGAAATCGCTCCCTCCACATCATCCTTGCAAGCCGAGTCGTTCGGCGCGGGCACAGCACTGCGCGTAACGCCCGAAGTTCGCGGCCTGCCCATATTTCCGCTGCCCCACCAAGGGGCGTTGTTTCGAGATGGCGCGTCTTTGAACTACAAGTGGGAAACCTGGATTTATGCCCACATTGGCGAAGGGTTTGAAGTGACATTTCTCGACGCCTTGGGCAATTTTGATTTCCAATTTCCCCATCCCCCCATCGACTCGCCCAATCGCCTGCTGTGGCAATACCTCGCGCCCGAAGCCGTGGTCGCCCGAGTCGTCAACCGCACCCCATCGGTTTACCGCTATCCCTATCCCGGAGACCCGATGCCCCTGCATTTGTCGGTGGCAGATTTCAAAGGAGATGGGCGCGATACGCGCTTAGATGCCTTTGTCGGCGTGCCGTGGGCATCCCTAACCACAAAAAAGCGAGGGGGCCAGGTATCGGCTTCAGTGAAGCGCGTGTGGGTCTTGTTTGACGCAGAGGGAACCGAAATGACCCGCGACACCTTGGAAACATCGACAACGCAACGCGAAATCGTGGACAACCCCGGGGTTTTATGGGTGGATCAAGTGACGACGCAGGTGAAGCCGGGGCCGTATTTTGTAGCCGTGCGCGTAACCGACCCGGCTTCGGGGCGATTGCAAATCTATCGGCAACTCGTCGAGGTGGAAGCCTACGACGCCCCGACCTTGATGCTGAGCGATCTCGTCGTAGCCGGGAAAATTGCAGCATTGGAAACGCACGCAGAAGGCAAATTCATTCGAGACGACCTCGAAGTGATCCCCCTGCCATCGCACACCTTTGCCCCCAAACAGCCGGTCTATCTGTACTATGAAGTGTATCACCTCTTGCGCGATGACACCGGGCAAACGCATTACCGCGTGGATTACGCCGTGCGCGGCAACAAAAATGCCGGTGCCCGCTTGTTAAAGGGCATCGGCACATTGTTGGGCATATCAGAAAAACGAGAAGGCGTGCAGATTTCATATCAACACCGGGGCCATTCGGAAACAGAGCCTGTGTACGTCGCCCTCAATGTGGCGGCAAAACCGGGCCAAAAACTCGCGATTGCCGCGACTGTAACCGATCTGAACCGCCCGGGGAAGCCAGCAGCGACAAAAGAGGTTTGGATCGCGATTGGAAAATAATACCCAATTGAATTGCCGTTGGCCCGATGCGAGGCGAGATGGAAGTTTAGCCACAAAAGGCGCGAGCGGGGTACGACTGGCGACAACCCGTTCAAAGGCACAAAAGGCGAGTGTGTGTAGGGGCGATGCCCCCGTGCTCGCCCAAAGAGACAAGAGAGCAAGCATGCAATTTATCACGCGAATGATGACGCAAATTGGGGTGTGGCGCGGGACATGCTCGAGTCCCCATTCCCCGATGCGCTTCAGAATTGGCATTCGCCACTGCCCGCCGATCAAACACCGCCGTAGGCTCTGGCAAAATAGGTCTGAAATCCTTTCGGACCGGGCCAGCCATCAAACAGCCGGCACCCTTCGGGCACCTCGCCTTTCGCGCCGTTTTTGAGCCAGTTGATGAGAAGGGGATCCGCCCCTCGGCGTTCGAGTTCGGCAAGGCCAGCGGCGTGCAGGTTCTGAACGCGGTCAGCGCGGTCAGCGGCGATATTGTCCAGCGAGCCGTATGCCGTGAGCATGCAGGCTTCGGGCGCAGGCTTCCACTCCAAATACCCATTCTGGTCAAAAACAGTGAAAAATCCGCGCTGTTCCGACCACCCCCTGGCCGTGCCAGCGAGGCCGAGTTCCCGCGCACCTGCACGGCCTTGCCGCGCTGTGGCGAGGATGTCGTGGCTGTCCAAGTCTCCCGGAATGGGCGCGCCGGCCAGATTGCCGACAGTGGCAAAAAAGTCCTGGGGTTGGAAAATGGCAGAACTGCGCCCCGAGTCGCTTTCGGGGGTTTTGATGAAAAGCGGGATGTGGATTTCCTGTTCGTACACAGGCGCGTATTTGCCAAAGCGTCCGCGTTCGCCCACGTTGGTGCCGTGATCGCCTGCGACAATAATCGCGGTGTTTTTGCCCAAACCTGTCGCGTCAAAGGCTTCGAGGAACCGCCCAAAGCAGTGATCCATCCAAGTGACTTTGGCCGCATAACTGGCCTTGATGCGGGCCTTGGCTTCATCGGGCAAATTGGGATTGTTGCGCGTGCTCTGAAAAGCGCGGGGATCGATGCGACCATCGTAACCGGGGGTCTTGTCGTACTTGAGCATAAAAGACGGGGGCACGTCCCAGGGTTCGTGGGGATCGAAACAGTCGATCCACAAAAAGAAATTTTCCCGCCGCGCATTGTCCCGCAAAAATTGGGCAGCGGTATTGAACAATTTGGCGCAATTCCAGTCGTCTAAATTTTTCCGCCCCCGGTTGGTGCGGGCATACGTGAGGTTGTGTTTTGTCAGATCCGCATCTTTGCCCAAGATGTCAAAGAGAGGATCTTTGCACCAGTTGCTCGGCCACTGCGCTTCGTCGTCCATCCATGCGCGGTCAACTTCTGCGCCGCGAATGAACGTCCATGTGTGAAAGGGATAATCAAAGGCATGTCCACCGTTGACGAGATGGGGCGTATCGTGGATGAGTTGCGTGGCATATCCCGCTTCACCCAGCATTGAGGGAAGGCTGCGCGTGTCAAAAGGCAGGGGTTTCCAAGTGTGGAAGGGACTGCCGTATTTGCCCGTCATGACATCCGTGCGATAGGGAATGGTGGGAAAGCTGGCCGCGAAAGCGCGATCAAAGCACCATGATTGCGCGGCCAATCGGTCGAGATTGGGCGTTTCGATCCAATCATTTCCGTTTGCACCAATATAATCGTAGCGCATCGTGTCGATGATGATGAGAATGACATTCATAAAAACCTCCTTGTTTGGCACCTCGGCGAGAGGGGGTTGAGTTATTCACGGCAACCTGACGCCTTTGCACCTCGTCAAGCACCGCGATAGATCGAGATGGCGTTGTTTTGAGAGGGCTCTTTTTTTTTCTGGATATCTATGCAAAAACACATCAAAGCATTTAAGCGAGACGGTTATACCGTTTTTGAAGGGCTATTTGATCGCCAGACCATAGCATTGTGGAAAACCATTTTTGACGATCAGGTGACGCGACAACCCGCCATAGAGCGCGAACGCCAACCAGAAGTGGGCGATCAAGTGGTGCTGGATAATCTGGTAGAGCGAGAGCCAAAAGCCATGTTGCCCGCTGTAACACATCCGGTCATTTTGGATTTTTTAGAGCGGGTAATGGGCCCGTTTGTGCAGATGGAGAGTTTGCGAATGAACCGCACGGATTCCGTGTCCAAACGCGATGCAGAGGTGGCGGCGACGAACTGGCACCGGGACGGATGGGCGATGTTTGTCGGGCAGACAAATGATTATTTGCCCCCAATGGCGTGCAATGTATTGACCTATTTACAAGACATGACGGATGAGGTCGGCCCTCTTCGCGTGCTGCCCGGCTCGCATAGAGGTGCTTTGTTTGTACCAAAAGAAAACCTGCGAGCTTCTCTGCCCAACGAGCGATGGGTTGAGGTAAAGGCAGGGGATACCGCGATCATCCATTCGTGTATTTTGCATTCCGGTTCGCCAAATACGAGTGGGAGGCCGCGGTTTTTCATGAGCCGGTTTTACACAAAGTGTTTTTTGCCCACCCGAGACAATCACAATGGGCCAAATGTTCAAAACATCGTCGCAGAGGCCAAACAGCGAAAAGATCGGCGGCTGATGCGCTTGTTTGGCGTGGATGATCTGGCGGGTAGCCGGTCAATGGCTACAGGCGGTGAACCCGAGGAAATTTTGTGGAAGCGGTGGATTGCAGAAGACCGTGCGGTTTTAAGCGGCAGTGCCTAATTCCCGCTCAAACCTCGGACGCAGGCTACACAACAGGTGGCCGTCTCCCCGCCGATGGCGGCGTTAGGATGCGCCGCTGTTGATCTGATGGATCGGTATAATCCTCTATATTGTAAAAATTGTTGGAATATGCCAGATTGCCCGGGGCGTATTTATACAAAAATGCCCGACGTTCATGACGCGCTTTCCACGGCATCGTGCCGTGCATCAACGCTTCCGTAAAAATCAGCGCATCGCCTGCCTCAACTTCGGGTTGCACCATATAATCGGGCACGCGCTCAAACCGGCGCACCTCGGGCGGAACACATTGCCCAAAATTTGTTTTGTGACTGCCGGGAATGCAGGCAAATCCGCCATCTCCCGCCTTGGCATCCGCGAAAAAGAAGGTGACAACACTCAATCCATTCAGCATTTCACCATCCAAATACAGATACTTGCGCTGGCTGCCTTTGTGTCCACCCGGCGTGCCGTGCAGATTACCACACGCCGCACCTGGCGTCATAAAAATGCAATAGTCGTGATCGAGACGAAAAGCCGGGCCAAGCAATTCAATCAGATAGGGCACAATGCGCGGATGATCGATCAACGCTTGCGTTTCGAGGGACCATGCGGAAACGCGACCCGTTTGCCGGCGACCTTTTCGACCCCTCGAGTCTTGGCTCGGATCGTCATAATCGCGCACAAACTTTTCATCCGCCACCGCGTTTAACCGATTCACTTCTTCTTTCGTCAGCACATTTTTGACAATCAAATAACCTTCGAGATCAAACTGAAATTTTTCCTCGGGTGTCATCATTTTCTCCTGTTTAGAAATTGACAAATTCCCGCATTCTAACGCAAAGCTGGCCCAATACCTCAGATGTAATTTGTCGAACCATCTGGCGCTTTGGTACTGCCCCGTTCCCAGTGGACGTATTCGCCGGCTTTTATGACCTCTTCATTCACCTCCACGCCGAGTCCTGGGCGATCTGCGCGCAATTCCAAATCCCCATCCACAGGCCAATAGGGTTCGTCCAACCAATCCAGGGCATGGGTTTCATCGGGCAGATGATATTCCAAAATTTTGAAATTGGGCGTGGCGGCTGCAAAATGCACATTGACCGCCGTCGCCAATGGCCCCATCGGGTTGTGCGGTGCCACCGTCACGTAATGCGCTTGTGCTATCGCAGCGATCTTTCGCATCTCCAACAATCCCCCGCAGATACAAACATCGGGCTGAATAATATCCGCCCCGTGTTTCGACAACAAATCCAAAAATTCAAACTTCGTGTACAGGGATTCACCCGTTGCCAGTGGAACCTGCATTTGGGAACGCAATCGCGCCCACGCCTCGCTGTTCTCGGGCCTGAGGGGTTCTTCGTAAAAAAGCGGATCGTAAGGCGCGAGAGCATTGGCCAGTTGCAATGCGCGAATTGGCTCAAAAATTTTGGCGTGGGGATCAAACGCAAATTCCCAGTTGTCGTCCGAATGCTTTCGCAACGCCTCGAAATAATCGGCGGCAGCCGCACACACGCGCCCCCATCGGGTCGCACTGGGATCCACGCGAAATGGCGAAGTCTTAAACGCTGTAATGCCGTGCTCTTCATTCAACTTACGCGCAACACCGGCGGCCTCCTCACCATCTTTTCCACCGATGCTCCGATAAACCTGAATGCGGTCGCGCACAGCACCGCCCAACAACATATAAACCGGCACCCCCGCGGCTTTGCCACTGATATCCCACAGCGCGTGGTCCAAGCCCGACATGGCCGAAAGACCAATGGCGCCGGGGGGAAAACGGAACTGCTGAAACAGCTTGAGCATGATAAACTCAATTCGCCGCGGATCTTCGCCTTTAACCAGTTGAAAAATATAATCCATCGTCGGGCCAATTGCCAAATCGGGGCCGGGGCTATAACACTCGCCCCATCCATAAATGCCCTCATCGGTTTCCACCTTGACCAGCGCACGAGATCGCTGTCCCATGCTCGCCATAAACGTCTTGATTGCCGCGATTTTCATTTAGCCTCCCACTTTGCACTGCACGCGATAAACATCGGTTCTCGCGGTAAAAAATAAGGTCTTCCGATCTTCGCCTCCCCAGTTCAGATTCGCCGCTGCAAGAGGCAGTCTAATTTTGCCAAGCAGACCGCCCGAGGGATTAAACACCCACACAACCCCAGGGCCCGTGCAATAAATATTGCCATTGAGGTCCAATGTCATGCCATCGGGCACCCCTTCCCCATCGCCTTTCAGTTCGGCAAACACCGCGCCATGTGCAAGAGAGCCATCTTCCCGCACATCAAAAGCGCGAATATGCCCCCGCGCACTATCATCGACATACAGGGTTTTCTCATCGGGTGTGAGGGCCAAGCCATTGGGGCGTTCAAAATCGTCGATCAAAAGAACGGGTTCGGATTCGCCCGCAGGCAGACGAAACACCCCCAAAAAATCCAACTCCTGTTCCGCATCCACGCCATGCCTGTTCGACAAACCATAAGGTGGATCCGTAAAAATAATATCCCCATTCTGACACACAACCAGATCGTTGGGCGAATTGAGCTTTTTTCCCTGATACGAATCCACCAGGGTTTTCAACTCGCCATCCGCCTCGATGCTCACCCGCCGCCCAGAGTGTTCGCATGAAAGCAGTCGCCCTTGTCCATCCAACGTCAACCCATTGGAATGATAACTCGGCTGGCGATATGCGACCACCCCCGCTTCTGGCGTCCACTTAAAAATGGTATTGGCCGGAATATCTGAAAAAAACAAACATCCTTGTGCCGGATCCCAAACTGGGCCTTCGGTGAACTGAAACCCGTCTGCAACCAATTCGGGTTCTGCCGCAGGATCGACCAATTCGACCATCTCGTCTCGAATAACTTCAATACCCATCGCACCATCCTTTCTTAAAATTTACAGACTCTCGAGAATTGGAATCGCATCTGTCAGCGTTTCAACAGTAAATTCAGGCGTGACATCGCAATCGGCATCGGGTTCAGACCGCTGTACGTACATCGTGCGAAAACCGAGCCTGGACGCAGGTTCAATATCCACAAAACGCGAAGCGGCAATATGCAGAACCCGCACTGGTTGAAGTCCCGTTGTTTCCAAAAGGGCTTCAAAGTGGCGCGTCCCGGGTTTGTAAGATCGGATATTTTCCGCCGTGATACACACATCGATATCCACGCCGAGTTGATTGGCACTTCGCTCGAGCAAATCGTTGTCGATATTCGACAAAATCCCCAACTTAAACCCCAATCGCCTAAACGCCGCAAGCGCGGCGGGTGCATCGGGAAATGGCGGCCAATCTCCCAAACCATCAGCCAGACATTCGGCTTCCCGGCTGGCGATTGCAATACCAATGGATTGAAAAGCCTCCGCGAAATCCAACGCGAGAACCTCTCGATACCGCCGATAGGGAACCCCGCAGGTAAGCTGTCTATCTACGCGCCACCACATCTCAAAAAACACATCGGGATCGACCTCTGGATAATCTCGAAGCGCGTTTAGAACGCCGGATTTCCAGTCAATGAGCGTGCCGTAACAATCAAAAGTGAGATAAACGGGTTTCATTGTGGCGTCCAAACTTTTGTGTTCTAAAAGAGTTATTATTGTATATTTGTCTTGCCGCGATTGAACCAATCTAAGAGCAATTACAAATATTTGCAACCGTTAAGGGAGTGTGTCTATGGAGCGCGCAATCAGTCTGGTGGGGCTGGTGGTCATGATGGGTTTGGCATGGTCTATGAGCGAGAAAAAAAAACAGGTGAACATCCGCGTGGTATGGGGCGGCCTGTTGTTGCAATTTGTCCTCGCGGTGTTCATTTTGAAAACATCGATTGGTATAGCCGTCTTTCAAAACATCGGCGGTTTTTTCACCGCCATTTTGGGATCTGTCGATGCCGGCACCCGTCTGGTTTTCGGAGAAGAATACGTCCATCATTTTTTTGCATTCAAAGTCTTGCCCACCATCATCTTCGTTTCGTCCTTGATGTCCGTTCTCTACTACATGGGCATCATTCAAAAAGTCGTCGAAGCATTTGCCTGGGTCATGCAACGCACATTGGGCACTTCGGGATCGGAAACCCTCTCTGCGGCGGCTAACATCTTTGTCGGTCAAACCGAAGCCCCGCTGATGGTGCGCCCGTATATAAGCAGCATGACAAAATCGGAACTCATGGCCTTGATGGTCGGTGGTTTTGCAACCATTGCTGGCGGCGTCATGGCCGCCTATGCCGGCATGGGCGTTGACGCGGGGCATCTGGTATCCGCATCGGTCATCTCTGCACCCGCGGCACTGTTGATTTCCAAACTGATGATTCCCGAAACCGAGCAATCTATGACCATGGGGCAGGTGGAATTGGCTGTCGATGAAAAACACGCAAACATCGTAGATGCTGCGGCAGGTGGTGCCTTAGATGGCATGAAGTTGACCTTAAATGTCGTCGCAATGCTCATCGCCGTTCTGGCCCTCGTCGCACTGATTGACGCAGCCTTGGGTCTGATTGGTGGATGGATCGGCGCGCTCTTTGGATACAGCGATTGGAACTGGTCTATGGCTGCAATTTTCGGTTATGTCTTCGCGCCGTTTGCCTATCTGCTGGGCATTCCCTGGGCCGATTGCATTTATGCCGGTGAATTGCTCGGAAAAAAGATGGTACTCAACGAATTTATTGCCTACGCGCAAATGATCGCATGGTCGCAACCCGATTCAGGGGTGATCTTGAGCGAGCGCAGCACCCTGATATTGACCTACGCACTCTGCGGCTTCGCCAACTTTGGCAGCGTGGGCATTCAAATCGGCGGCATCGGTGGCATTGCCCCCGAACGCCGTGCAGAGTTGGCCATCCTCGGCATGCGTGCCATGATCGGCGGCACCCTTGCCATGATGATGACCGCTTGCGTTGCTGGCATTTTGATATAAAAAAAGAGCGAGTCAAAAAGACCCGCTCTTCCGGCGTTTTCTACTGTTCCGTTATGTACAACAATCACAATGTCACGCATGAGACCCCTTCACGCCGATAGGCCAGTTATAGGAGTCCGTGCGCGCATCTTTCATAAAGCGTTCAATCTCGGCGATCACATCCGGGTGATCCTCCGCGACATTGTTTTTCTCTCCTATATCGTTGTCCAAATCGTATAACTCGAGCGGTTCGTCGAGCAACCTAGGTGACGGATTGCGTACAGCCTTCCAGTTTTTCCAGCGCACAGCCTGTTTGAACCCTCCGCCAAAACGCTCCCAGTACAAAAAGCGTTCGCCGATATCCTGCGTTTCACCCAAAAGCACCGGCAGAATGCTCACGCCATCCGCATTATCCGGCGCATCTATGCCGACCACATCTGCAACTGTTGGCAAAAAATCGGCATAATACCACACCGCATCGCTCACAGTACCCGCGGGAATGCGCCCCGGCCAATGCACAATCATCGGCGTACGCAACCCGCCCTCATACATCGTACCCTTTTGCCCGCGCAAAGCACCGCAACTGTCAAACGCTTTCCATCGGCGTGCTGCGCCGTGGTCAGAACCAAAAAACAAAAGCGTCTGATCCTCAATCGCCAGTTCGCGCAACAAATCGACGATCTGCCCGACCTGTGTATCAATTTTTGTAATCATCGCCGCATAAACTTTCTCGTCATCCGTCCAAGGTTTATGGTCCCATGCACTGGCGTCGGGAATTTCATATCGACCATGCGGCAATGTCCACGGCAAATAAAGAAAAAACGGCCCATCGCTATTGTTGCGAATAAAGTCACAGGCAAAGTCAAAAATCATGTCGTGGGAATAATCGCCTTGCCGGCCATCCCGATTGCCTTTGAGAACGACCTGCTCCTCATTGTGCCACAAATAAGGCGGATAGTACGTATGTGCGTTGCGCTGGTTGAGGTAGCCAAACCATTCATCAAACCCCTTGCGCGTGGGAATACCCGTTGTATCGGGTTCACCCAACCCCCATTTGCCAGTTATGCCCGTGGCATATCCCACCCCCTTGAGCATCTCGGCAACCGTAAAATCCTCCGGTTCGAGCGGCAACCGTTTCTGGTCTCCCACACCGCCCACAATGCCAAAATTATCGCGCACCCGCGTGTGCCCACTATGCAAACCCGTCATCAACACCGAGCGAGATGGCGCGCAAATCGAAGACCCGGTATAACACTGCGTGAACCGCATGGACTCAGACGCGAGTTGATCCAATCGGGGCGTGGGAATAACCTCCTGCCCATAACACCCCAGATCGCCATAACCGATATCGTCACACAGAACAAAGATAATATTGGGAGATACCATCATGCACTTCCTTAGAAGCCATCTTAAAATTAAATATGCCCCCTTCCTTGTAGGAAGCTGGGGTTTTATCACATCTCTGTAACTCTTTGTAAAAGCGATGGTAACAAAATCGGTTTTACGAGGGCAACTCGAAGTGAAACCGTTGATTGACATAAGGGCGGATCATTAAAAAACAACCACTTATGACGCCCAAGAATTGAGAAATTGACTCAACTAAAAATGTGATAAAATCTGAGCTTGTAGGAAGGGGGTTAGGGGGGAGGGCCCGAGAAAATTAAAACGGCTTCTTAGAGGCCCTAACAAAATGGTTGCAACCCCCTTGCTACTCAACACCTTGGGGCCTCTGCGACAACAACCTATCTGCGATCATCTGCGTTATCTGCGGACAGGTCACTTTGATGGGAACGCTTAGAAGCCCTAAGAAAAAGAAATCAAGCATCTGAAACAGATGAGTGAACACCCGCAGGAATGCCTCAAAGGCGGCCTCTCACAAATCCAGGTCAACGCTTTTTGTTAGGGACTCAAGCCTCTGCGTCCAACGCATGCTGAAAAGCATCGAGATTGTCCACTTGCACCGCCGCACGATGCAACTGCTTGAGTTGTTGCAAATCGTCAATGGCCCGAATGCGACCAGCGAACTGACCGGGCGCGTCCGCATCAAAGCGAACCTCCAACACATCGAGAATATCTTCAATGGTGCTTTCTCTAATCCCTTCCTCCCTGCCGCGGTCAATACCTTGTTGGGTAAGGTATTGGGCAAACGATGATTCACGCATAATCGCATCCATAAAACCCTCCTGAGAAATAATACGCCTAACGGTGGACAACTCATACGATATCCCACCTAAAATAGCCATACCCGCCATCATGTCAACCTTGGTTGAAGCGTCCAAGGGCAAGGCTTCCGTCGCCTGAAGACATTGACGCAACCACGCATCCGCAGACACGCCAGACGGAGGTTTCATCAATGGCGCAAACGGAAGCAAGCCAGGATGACCACCCTCGATAATCGCTTGACCATCGATCTCACTCAGACGAATCACCTTGTATTTCACCAGCACCTCATGGCCGGGCAGTTCTTGGATGTAGTATCCCTTATCGCGTCGTCCAGCACCGGGACGCAGGTAGATCACAAAGGAAAAGATCGGCAGACCATAGCGTTCTATGGCGCGACCGATATAGCCGGCCATGCGATGCGACATCGGAGTGTCCGTGCTGTCCGCGGTTTGAAATTCGCAATGAATCAACGCATCCTCACCCTCAATACGCACGAGAATCAGGCTATCGGCGCGCCGGGCTTCCACAGTGGGTTGCTCGGTTTCGAGCACCTCGAGCACCTCGATGTCAGCGCGTCCGAGTGTGAAGCGGATGAAATCGTCCGGGTAGGTTTGAATCAGGTGTTTGGATATCGTATCGTATTCGGCCATAAACGCCACCTTGAAAAAAGGGGGGGGTAATCCGTGCAATCCCCTAATCCGCGACAATCCGCGATCCAGACAGTGGCGTTGCAGAGCCTGTGACAAAACGCCGTAAGCCAGTGCTAAGAAGCCCTAAAAAAAAGAAATCAAGCATCTGAAACAGAGGCGTGAACACCCGCAGGAACGCCTCAAAGGCGGCCTCTCACAAATCCAGGTCAACCCTTTTTGTTAGGGCTTCTTAAAGTCTCACTCTTTCACCAACGCCAATTTGCGATCATAGACCGCCCGATCCTTTAAAAGACGCACGGCCTCCTGAAACTGCTTGTCCCCCTTTAGAGACGCCAAAATTTTGCCTTTGGTACCCCACACCCGATTCGCCAATGCCCGTTCAATCTCCAGCCTGACAAACGGACCTGCCTTGTTGTAATCGGCGGCACGCTCGCGCTCTGCAACCTGCGACAATTGATTGAGTGCGACCATATCATCATCTGTCAACACATCTTTCTCTTTCAGCGATTGTTTGAGTTCTTGCACCTGAATCTCTGTGCCCGTTTTATACGCAAAACCATCGGCATTGGCTGAATCTGCCACAAAAGTCCAGAATTGATCGACAATGTCTTCGGGCAATGTATAGTCTTCAAAGCGATTGGGGAATGATTGTGTCGTTGCGAAATCAACCGCAAAATCAAAAATCAACCCTTTACGCAATACCTCCACCACCACCCGCGGCTTGCGCTCTTGCTTCACCACCACATCGGGCTTAATCCCGCCTCCGCCATAAACCTTGCGCTTGTTCAGGCGCGTTGTAAAGACCTCTAAGGTATCGGTATCTTCAGGCCCGTTATGCTCTTTAGAAGCCATCCCCAACAAGCGTTCCAACCGCGTTTCAAGGACTTCTTTAGCCAAATCTGCATCTAAATCAAATCGGTCACTGAGTTCCGTAACCGCATCTTCGCGCCGCTCGGCCTGACCGATAATGCTCAACAGTTCATAGGCCGAGACCTGTATGGAATCGCCCACAGTAAGCTCAATGGGGCCGCCGCGATACCGGCGTTTTTCCGCATTGTGAATACTGCGCCCGCTCGGCGTATAATAGGCGGCTGTCGTCAACTTCAAAGCTTTATCGCCGTGCCGACCCAATTGGCGCACGGTTTGTACAGACCCCTTTCCAAATGTTTGCGCGCCCACGATCAGCCCCCGATCCCAATCCTGAATCGCGCCTGCAACAATTTCTGAGGCACTCGCACTGCGCTCATCCACCAAAATCACCAGTGGCATATCCGCGGGCAATACAGGCTTTTGCCGGGTTTTGTGACTGCGATTTTGCTCGGGCAGGCGGCCTTTGGTTGACACGACCAGCCGGTCAGGTGGCAAAAACTTATCGACCACATCAACGGCTGATTTGAGCAACCCGCCCGGATTGCCGCGCAGATCGACGACGATCCCCGCGACACCGTCATTGAGCAAGGCGACCAATGCCCGTTTCAACTCGTCCTCTGTGCGTTCGGTAAATCTGGACGTATTGAGCCACGACAGGGAAATATAACCGATATCGGGATCAACCTCGCCGGGGATTTGCACACTGGGAATGTCAATGCGTGCCCGGATAATCGGCTGATCAAAAGATTTCGCTATGCCTGGCCGTTCTATTTGAATGATCACACTCGCACCTTCATCCCCCCGCAAAACACCGACGATTTCGGTCAATTTCTTGTCAAAAGTCGGATCCCCATCAATGCCGATGATGCGGTCTCCCACAACGAGACCCGAAGTGTCCGCAGGTGTGCCTTCAATCACACTCATCACAACTGGAGGCCCATCGTCCTTTCCGCGCTTGCTGATGGTAATGCCCAACCCCCCAAATTTGCCCTGCGTGTCAATCCGAAGTTGATCCAAGTCTCTGCGGTCAAACAAAGTGGTATAAGGATCCAGATCCCACAACATGCCGGAAATGGCCGACTTGCTCAAATCCTCTGGCTTGAGATCATTGACATACTCGTTGTAGAGCAGGCGATAGGCTTCATTAATCTCATCAAACCCCTGGCCCAATTGTGCATAGGCATCTTCGCCGGTCACCAACCGGGAATCGAGCACGAGATACACGCCCAAAACACCAACTAAAGTTGTAAAAATAGCGAATCTTCTTCGGAATTTTGCTCCAAACATGGGACGCCTCCAAGCGGTGTACAACTGCGCTAGCAGTTCATTCGTGATAACAGCGTGGGTATTGCAAGTTCAGTTTCTGATCTTAAACGCTTTCTCCATACGAATGTTCACTCACAGCATGCGATTGGCAACTCTCTTTTTAACATCTCCAAACACGTCACTTATGGGCCGCGTGCCATCCACACGAAAAATGCGATTGGGTTCAGCTTTGCATCTCGCTTCGTAACCCTGTCGAACCCTGTGGAAAAATGCTTCATCTTCCGCCTCAATGCGATCTGCGCCTGTGCCCCAACCTCGCTTACGAGCCGTTTGTAAATCCACATCCACCCAAACCGTGATATCTGGCATCAATCCCCTCGTGGCTACATTTTGAATCGCGTTCAGATCTTGGAGATTCAACCCGCGACCATAGCCCTGATAGGCCAATGTGGAATCGACATAGCGAACTGAAATCACCACTTTGCCCGCATTTAGAGCGGGGCGAATCAATTCTTTGACATGCTGTGCGCGATCCGCGGCAAACAAAAACATCTCGGCACCTGCATGGATTTCAGCGTGGGATTTCCGGTTGAGCACCAAGCCCCGAATCTCCCGCCCGAGTTCTGTACCGCCCGGCTCATAAGTAGCCACAACATCATACCCACGCCCCTGTAGATACTCAACCAGCAACTTGGCCTGGGTGCTCTTCCCGCTTTTATCTATGCCTTCAAATGATATGAAAAGACCTGCCATTTGTTCCCTGTTTTCCAAAACAAAAAAAGAACCCGGCGATACCCCCGGGTTTTACTATCCTACACTCTACAATCGGGCTTATGATTTTGTCAACTTTCGAAAGTGAAACACTCGTTCCATCGCGGTAAAATTTCCCAACAGAGCAACAGCCCACACCACCACAATCAAACCAATATCACCAATCAAGGGTACAATCAGCCCGCCGACACCAATGGCGATAATACGCTCGGGACGCTGCATAAACCCAACCTTGCACTCAGCCCCAAGACCCTCAACGCGGGCACGCACATAACTCACCATGAGAGACCCTGCAAGAGCAAAAAAGACTGCCGAACTCGTCCAGAGATCATCGGCCCGTATAAAACTGATCGCAATGCCAAACCAAATCAAAATCTCGGAATATCGATCAACAGTCGAATCGAGAAGCGCGCCAAATTTGGATTCTGTTTTGCCCTTGCGCGCCACCTGTCCGTCGAGCAAATCAAAAACACCCGCGACAAGCACTGTCAACCCGGCCCACATATACAATCCACAGCCGAAAAGCACAGCAGCTCCCACATTGAAAACAAACCCGATCATGGTCAACAAATCGGGCGTAAAGCGTTTTTCGACGAGATATTCTGTAGAAGGGGCCAAAATCTCGGCGACATCATCTTTGACTTTTTCAATCACAGTTGAAACCCCACAGACGAGTGAAGTTTGCATTTTCTGACGTAAAATAAATTCAAATATAGACCAATTTTAGAGGTGTCGCAAGCGAAATTTCCTTTAGACGCGACCTGGAAAACACCGTGAAAAGCCTGAATCTCATTGGTGCAAAACGCGAGTGATAAATGTGGAAAACCTGTTGATAACTCTCATAATGTCACACCACTTACTGTTCATACTCCCAAAAATCAACTACTTAATGCTGTTGATAACATCATCCACTTTTCCACAGCCCCTGTTAAAAACTGTTCACATCTGTTTAGCGAAATACATCTATTCTCTCAATCACCACGGGTTTTACTGGCCGATCCCCGGGGGCGGTTTCAACCGTTGCAATTCTGTTAACCACATCCGTTCCCTTTGTCACTTCTCCAAAAGCAGTATATTGATTGTCCAAACCAGGCGCAGTTCCATGCATAATAAAAAATTGTGACCCAGCACCAGCCGACACATCTGAAATGCGTGCCGTAGAAAGAATCCCTGGTGCGTGCTTTATATCATTAAACTCATGAGGGATATGCACAAGTGGTCCCCCTGTCCCATCATCAGATGGATCGTCATCCTTGGAATTGGGATCACCGCCCTGAATCATAAAGTTTTTAATGATGCGATGAAACTTGGTGTTGTTGTAAAACCCGCTTTCTGCTCTAATTATAAAGGTCAAACAGTGAATAGGTGCCTTTTCAGGATGGAACTTCAATTCGATGGTGCCCATATTCGTTACGATACGTGCCTTCACATTCCGAATCTGATTCACCAGAAACACCATTCGGTTTCCGATCTCACCGGCTCGTTTAACCTGATTTTGCGCCTTGCTCAAAGAGCTTTTCAATGACCGATTCTCATTGTTCAACTTCTCATTTGCTTGTTTCAACTCTTCTGCTTCGTTGCCACCGCATCCCGACATCAAAAGGCATAGACCCAAAAAAACAAATCGTTTCATAGACATTCCTCCTCAATACGATATATGATAAAATCACTAATTCGGAAAAGCAACACCCTCCAAATCTCTCTTGACAGTGGTTCTTCTCCGGACTTTATTGTTCTGAAGCAGAACAACATAAACCTTTACATGCAAGGACAACATCGTTATGCGACTTGTAACATTTACGCACCAAGGGCAGCGACGGCTTGGTGTCCGATCAGGCAATTCGATCATTGACCTCAATGCTACCGATCCGTCAATTCCCTCCACCATGAGGGAATTTCTCGAAGCGGGTGATGACTCCCTTTCCAGGGCCTACGCAACAATTGATAAAGGGGCGTGTGCCATTCCCGCAACAGATGTCACTATTCAGGCTCCCATTGACAATCCAAAAAAAATCATTTGCATAGGTCTCAACTACGCCGATCATGCAACCGAAAGCGGTATGCCCATTCCTGAGGAACCCATTGTGTTTTCCAAGTACGCATCATCCATCATCGGCCCCGATGAGAATATTGTAGTTCCCAGCGTGAGTTCCCAAATTGACTACGAAGTCGAACTTGTGGTCGTTATTGGCAAACAGGGTCGCAACATCTCTGAAGAAGATGCCCTCAACCACGTTGCAGGCTACATGGTTGGTCACGACGTGAGTGCTCGTGATTATCAGCTTGAAAAACCAGGTGGACAATGGATGATGGGCAAAACGTTTGACACATTCGCCCCAATTGGACCTGATCTGGTCACAACTGACGATGTTCCCGATCCTCACAACTTGGGCATTCGCTGTATTCTCAATGACGAGACCGTACAGGATTCCAACACATCTCAACTGATCTTTAGTGTGCCCAGACTCGTTACTTATCTCGCACATGTATTTACGCTTACTCCCGGAGACTTGATTTTTACCGGCACACCACCCGGTGTGGGCATGGGCCGTGATCCTCAACTCTGGCTCAAACACGGCGACCATATAATCTGTGAAATTGATGGCTTAGGACGACTCGAAAATCCAGTTGTTTCAGATTAAGAGTCCCTAACAAAAAGCGTTGCCATGGATTTGTGAGAGGCCGACTTTGAGGCGTTCCTGGGGGTGTTCACTCCTCTGTTTCAGACGCTTGATTTCTTTATGTTAGGGCTTCTAAGACATCTATTCCAATTATGAACCCCCTGGAAGACTACTTCCAAGGGGGTTTGTGCTGGGTAATCGGTCAATGGATGGGAATATCAAACTGCCGGTAAACGGCTTCGTAATTCTGCTAACTCGCGTTCAAGATGATCCAGTCTGATCGAAACTTCACGCTCGTGCAACAGCCGATCAGCAGTGCCCATCCCATCGTGTATGATAGAAAGCCTACGCTTGAGCTGTTCGCAGATATGACTGATTTCTGATAAATCAGCCTCAACTTGAGCTTGACGTGTGCCTACTTTGCGAATCGCATCCTGCACATTTTGAATATCAGATCGGATTTCTACAAACTGCCTAGCGACCATTTGAGCGAGATTTTCCTGTGAAGATTCAATGGCATCGCGAATGGTTTCTCGAATTAGATCCAATTCACCAGCATCAAGTGCCATGGGCAAATTCCTGTGAAAGACAGGGGAAAAAAAAAAGAGGAGAGAGAAAGGAAATGGGGAAGATAAACCTGACGATCTAGGGAGAAAGGGGAATCAGAGCAAGATCGGTTTATCCTCCCCATCCAATAAAGAGAGACTTAAATTCAAAAAAATAGAATTCAACTGAATCATTGTTTCCCTTTATTTTTTAGGACTTTACGTCCCGTATATACACAAACAAGTGTGTGTATATTGCTTTCTGTGTGGGGAGCAACAGAATGCAATTGCCAAAATATACGCTGTCAAGTGTGTATTGTCAAGTGGAAATGTTTTACAAGAGAAAATAGTACAGGAAAATAAAAAAGTTGCAGTGCAGTTCGAGAATGGGTTACCGAAATGGGACCCAAACCAACCGTCATACACTCAAAAATCCAAGTGCGATCTGTCAATCTGAAGAAAATTGTAGCCGCCTTTCCCGGTCAGGCAT
The DNA here is from genome assembly GCA_958295785.1 of uncultured Latescibacterota bacterium. Classification (GTDB taxonomy): domain Bacteria; phylum Latescibacterota; class UBA2968; order UBA2968; family UBA2968; genus VXRD01. The sequence goes on along the minus strand of OY282377.1, from coordinate 4,704,618 downwards.
AGGTCAATAGTCATTATCGCAGATTGCAACGTTTTTTCAGCCGTAAAGCTACTCTCAAAATCTTCACACAGTTTCTTGTTGACAAACGGGTTCAGCCTAACAAACCCTACTTGTTGATGGATAGGACAAATTGGAATATCTATCTATAGGCAAGGCAGGCAACTCAAACACACAGCATAGAAAACAGGTGATAACCGAGCGATGGCTTACTGAAGGGCTTATCGGTATGTCTATTAGCAGATCGAGAGTTTACAGGCAGAGGGAGTGGGGTGCGTTTTTCCTCAAGAAACGCCTCAACTTCGTCATTCGCATCCGAATTTACATCCGACGCAATGCCCACATCCATCTTGAGGGTGGACAACGCACAACAAGAGATGCCAAGAGGCACGAGAGGCACCACACGCTACTATTCAAACACCATCATCTATGGCAGCCTCAAGCTTAATCTGGTTTGCCACTGCCCACACAAAGGCGAAGCGATCTTACTGATTACCAACCGAAATGATCTTGAAAAGGGCTTAAAGATGTATCGGAAACGCTGGTCTATTGAAACCGCTTTGGCTTGTCTCAAAACAAGAGAATTTAACTTGCCACATGGCACTTTTCATTTCATATTATGTTACTGATGTTACGAAGTATTCAGATAAGCCATCGCAAAAAGTGCCATCACAAAACACCATCACGAAGAGCCATCACGCACAGCACGCACGTCCACCAACACACGTTCATTTTGCAACCCACTTGACTCGGAAGGCCAGCGTCCGCTCAACGACCCACCGGTACACGCCCAACCCGCTGCCATGCTCTGTACCCCGCCTGGCGATCACCGGCCAGATGTGGCGCGCACGCAGGGCCTTCCGGTGTGCCTTCGAGTCATAGGCACGGTCTGCATACAGCCGTTGGGGTCTGCGGCGCGGATGACCGCGTTTGCCTCTGACCGCAGGCACGGCGTCCACCCATGATGCTTACGCCCGGGGGGCTTGCGGCGGTCTGTGGGATTGGGGCCGGGTTTTCCCCCCAGCACCTACCGCACGCAGGCAGGCGCTGTCCACGCAGGCACGAGACCCGTCCAGGCCATCGGCCGCTCGCAGTTTGGACAACAGCAGATGATGAAGCCGCTCCCACACGCCGGCTTCATGCCATGCCTTCAGACGACGCCAGCAGGTCATCCCGGAACCCCACCCCATCTCTTAGGGCAACTGCTCCCACGGGATGCCGCTCTTCAGGACGAATAGAATGCCGGTCAACGCCTTGCGGTCGTCAATGCGCTTACGGCCAGGAAAGCGGAACCGTCCAGGCTTGGGAACCGGCAAAAGGGGGTGGCCCTTTTCCCAGAGTGCATCGCTCACCCATGGTTTGGACATTTGTCCCTCCTCGCCCGGTAAAGATGCCGGGCATGGACGTTGTAAGGGTTGGGCTGAGAAGAAAATCGGCCTCTCACAAATCCATGGCAACGCTTTTTGTTAGGGCTTCTAAGTCGCCGAAAGCATCAAAGGCAACAAACGCGGGATTATCGACATCCGCGTTAAAAAAACAACGCAACACTGCTTAAAGGTGTGTAATACCAGTTTGATTTTCAGTTGTTCGTATCCTGCCTGCATCCCATCAGAGATAACAAAGACGCATGTCTATTGGGGTGAGCTTGGTATAACATCAGTTATGTCATCAAAATTTTAAACGCAACTGACCTTTTGGGAGGGGTGTATGAGGTTTGGTGAAAAAATTAAACAAGCCCGCAATGGACGATTTAGTCAGAGGGCTTTGGGTAAAAGTATTGGTGTGTGGGATACTTACATCGGTCAGATAGAAAAAGGTGAACGCATACCTTCCGATGACCGGTGCCAACTCCTTGCAAAAGCACTTGACCTTGACCCGCAAAGGCTTCTCTTTTTGGCTTACAAAGAACGTGCACAGAAAACCCCCGAAGGCCGTAAACTTTTTTCACAGATGGAAAAACTGATGACAGACCCTGTCATCAGCCAAGTGATTGCCGACTCCAAAATGCTTGACGCAAGCATTGTCAAGGCACTTCAGAGTCCAGATATTCGCAAAGTGCTCAAGAATAAGCAATGGTGTGAAGCCCTGAAAGCGAGTGCCTCAACTACAGATCGAGATATTCCAGAACTCATTAAGATCATCACTCAGATACCTGCTCAACAATGGCAAGCATTGCTCAGTACGGCAAAAGCTTTTGCTGGAATAACCTGATCTATTCTTAATTCGCATTAAAATCAGAAAATCCCCTTTCTCAGCGCGAGAAAGGGGATTTTTTGTTCGTTCACTTAAGCTGTATGAAGAGAATCAATTTCAAATTACTTAAAAACAATATGTTAAACAAATAAACTCTCTTGATTATATTGGATCCTATCTGATAGCCCAAAATTATGCCGAGCATCAATCCGCTCTTTATTTTTTAAAATGTTTCATGTGAAACGTCTTTGAAGAAAGACAAAAGATCGTCTTCGTCGTGTAAATGGTATCGTCAAAGATGTTTCTGTGGCACAAAGGTAGTCCGGGACTCCATGCACAAATTCATTTAGAGCATCTAGGCCCTTCATAGAAATAAGTACACCATGGGGCGCAAGGAGAGGCTCAATCCAATTCCAAAGCAGGGGAAGCCGTGCAACTGCACGGGCTGTACCAATCTGAAATTTCCCCAAAAAAGAAGAGTTGCCAATAAGTGTTTCAGCGCGGTCTCTAATAGCGAAGGTGTTTGGAAGCCCGAGTACAGTAATGGTATCGGATAAAAAGAGGCTTTTCATACGGACAGGTTCGAGGAGATAAACTTCAAGGTCGGGCCTCATAATTTTGATCACAATACCCGGCAGGCCAGCACCTGAACCTAAATCAAGGAGAGGGCCATTGGGGGGAAGATGAGGCACAAGCGAAAGACAATCGAGAACATGACGTTCCCAAATGAAATTGCGGTCATTGCGAGAGATTAATCGCACACGAGCCGACCAATCGGTAAGCAAATTAACGTATTGCTTGAGCAAAGAGACCTGTTTATCAAAAAAAGAAAGGTTGAAGGAGTTCTCAGCGAGGTTGATGGCTTTATTGGGTAACATTGGGAGCACCTTCGGAAGCGCGCCAACACAGAATGATTGGCAGGGAAGAAAAGGAGGAAATGAACTCCTATTTGTAAGACTTGATGCCCAATCAAAAAATGACACACATCAACTGTTTCACATGAAACATTATTTGCCAATACAGAAAGTTTTGAAAATTTGGTCAAGAATATCATCCGGGGTGGTGTGTCCAATAATAGAGGCAAGCGCGTCAAGTGCGATTCGGAGATCCATGGCAATAATTTCACCCGGATTGCCCAGTTCAAGACTTTGGAGAGCTTGGAACAATCCTGATGCAGTCTGTTGAAGTGCGAGAAGATGCCGTTCTTTAGTGACGATTTCGGTAGGTAGGTCACTCTTTCCAAGAAGAGTCTCACGAAGGCGGCCACGTAGGAAGGAAATGCCATCGCCTGTTTTGGCTGAAAGCGCGATCTGGGGATGGCGAGATTGAACGGCTTGCCAACCTTTGCAAAGTCCCAAGTCACTCTTATTGAGAACTAGAAAAGCGCGATCAACACGCCGGATGTTATCCAACTCTCGGGAAGAGGGTGGAAGGGATCCATCTACAATATAGAGAACAATGGCGGCACGGTCTATGAATTGTTGGGACCGCCGTGTGCCTTCTCTTTCCACCGGATCGTAGGTTTCACGGATACCAGCAGTGTCAACCAATGTGACAGCAATTCCATCGAGGTCAATTTGCTCTTCTATCGTGTCTCGGGTTGTACCTGGGATATCTGTAACAATTGCACGGTCTTCTTCAAGAAGCCGGTTAAGCAGGCTGGATTTTCCCACATTGGGTTGACCGGCGAGGGTGACAACAGCACCTTCACGAATAATTTTTCCGTGTTCATAAGAAAGAATAAGGGATTCAATGTCCGTTAAAGCCTGAGAGATAGATGGTTTAGCCATCTCGAAATCAATTTCCACATCCTCTGAAAAGTCCAAACCTACTTCAAGAAGCATGACAGCCTGTCGAATAGATTCCGCTATTTTTTTGAAACGGCGATGAAGTCCACCTCGAAGTTGAAAAAAAGCTGATTGGAGACTCAGATCAGTTTTTGCGGTGATCATATCAGCAACTGCTTCGGCTTGTGAAAGGTCCATTTTACCGTTGAGAAAAGCCCGCTTGGTAAACTCACCCGGAGCGGCTGGTCGAGCACCTGCTTGAAAAATTGCTTCCAAGATCCGTCTGAGGAGAAACGGCCCTCCGTGACAGTTAAACTCCACTGTATCTTCGCCTGTAAAGGAATTGGGCGCACGCCTGATAGAGACCAGAATTTTGTCAAACGCCCGACCCTGAATGCAGAGATGACCAAAAGAAAGTTGCCGTGATGGAAGGTGACTGAGGGGAATTTTACCTCTAAAGAAATGTTCGCTAATTGAGATAGCATCTGGTCCACTGAGCCTGATGATGCCAATTGCACCTTCGCCCGGAGCAGTGGCGATTGCGGCTATAGTATCTTTGTCGGACATAAAAAAACTTGTCAGGAAGTGCCCAATATCGATTTGGTTTTTTCCATGATAATCTGCTGGGCGAGGGTCAGGACATTGTAGAGTGTATAATAAAAGACGAGACCAGAAGACATATCCCAAAAAATATAAGTGAGGAAAACTGGCATGATGTAAACGAGAATAGCCTGTTTGGGATCCTTCATCATCATCTTTTGCTGAATAAACATCGACAAGCCCATTAAAAGAGGCAAGATGTGCAGACCAAAACCACCAATGAAAATGGTGTCGGGTTTGGAAAGATCGTCAATCCAAAAGGCGAATCCAGCTTGTCGAAGTTCAATAGTGCCTCGGAACAGAGAAAAGAGAGAAAAGAGAATGGGCATCTGCAAGAGCATGGGTAAACATCCACCAATGGGATTGATCTTTTCCTGTCGGTAGAGTTTCATCATCGCTTCGTTCATTTTTTGCTGGTCTTTGGCATAACGCTCGCGGATTTCGGCAATTTTGGGTTGAAGAGTCTGCATCTTTGCAGTGGATTCCAGACTCTTGTGTGTGAGTGGAAAAACAACGATCTTGACGAGAATGGAAAACAGGATGATGACCACGCCATAATTAGGAACCAAAGCGTGGATGGCGAGAAAGGCCTTGAGAATTAAAACTGTAACTGGCTTGAGAATGGATCGAACAAAATAAGGGCCGTAATCGACAAATTCGTCGAGATTCAGTTCGCGTTCGAGTCCATTGAGACCACGGTTTTGATCCCGCAAAATGTTATAAGAAATTGGGCCAATATAAGCGGCGTAATTGATGATGTTGAGGCCAGAATCAGCATGCATCTCAAATGCAAAATCCCGGTAAGAAAACCCGAGCGGATCAATCTTGGTATCTCCGTAGAGGGCGAGATCATAGCGACCATCGTCGGGAATGATCGCGGCGAGGAAGTATTTATTTTTAACGCCAATCCATGTTAGCTGACCGCTGGGAGGAGCCTCTTTATCTTGAAGACGGTCTGTATCCCATGTTTCAACTTCGCCACCTAAATACGTAACAATTTGCTCGTAGGCACCTTCATAAAAACTCTCTGAAGCACCGCGCTTATTTTCCGTATCGGCGAGACCGCCGTTCCAAGTGACGCCCAATTTATCATATCGGGGAAGGCCCTCGACCATGACCGAAACATGAACGCGGTACCGATTGCCTTGAAATCGAAAACGTTTCTCAACCGGACCAAGAGGCCCTTGAGCTCGAAACACGATTAGATCTTGCATATCGCCTGAAATTTCAAGCCGATAGCGATCAGGGATAAATTTGAGATCATCAAGGGAGTTACCTGCAATAGCAACACCTAGTCCTGTACTATTGGGGGCGATCAATTCGAGCCAATTGCCGTTGCGATCAAAGTAGGTCTTGAGTTGCCAACTGGTAATTACACCGCCGCGGGTGGAAATGACAGCACGGTAAAGTTCGGAATCTATGACAACATCGCGTTCTTGAAAGTTTGTTGACGGGGCTGGACTTGCTTTGTCATTGAACGGCTGTTGAGTTTTGGGTTGTTGTAGGAGTTGAGGATCGGAAGGTGCATCGGCAATTTGAGGAGCTTCAGTCTGGCGAGAGGCGGATTCTTCTACGGAAAGAGGCCGATCACCAGAAGGTTTCGGTCTGTCATCTTGAACGAGTTGCATGTAATACGGCATCAAGATCAGGATCAAGCCGATCAACGCAAAGGCAAGTACCGTGCGTCTATCCATAGATTAAGTCCTTCTATATTTTAATAAGTAAGGGATAATCGAAGAAAGGAAGGGATTGCAAAGAAGGTATCAAGAGTTGATGAGACCAAGCTTTTGAAATGCGCGGTGTAGTTCGAGACGGAGTTGGGTATAAGAGACACCGAAAGCGTGGTCTCCTATGGAGATAAGCAACAGACAGTGAGGATGGCCCATGGGTATCAATTGGGAACATATTGCATATGTCTGGCGGCGGATACGGTTGCGTCGAACTGCATTACCAAATTTCTTCCGAATTGAAATGAGCGTTAGATCCAAGTCGGATGTACCTATCCGAACATGAACCCAACGCCCACGAAAGATCTGACCGTGCCGTCGAATTTTCGCAATCTCGCCTCGAATGTGCAGGTTGGGAGCTCCCATAAAAATACCTACATATCAATGCGACAGTTGCTTGCGACCCTTTCGACGCCGTCGGTTCAGCACATGGCGACCACCGGGAGAACTCATACGGGCACGAAAACCATGTTTGTTTTTTTGCTTGCGATTGTGTGGTTGAAATGTGCGTTTCATAAAAACACCTCGTATCTGCAAAAATTTCAATCATCTATATCGGCAAAGGCGTTGGAATATAGAGGAGCATATCTCCCTTGTCAAGCGATTTCACTTTAAGGGCGTTTGGGATGGCTATACTACTATATATAGTGTACATTTTTTTTTTATACTTTATATTGATTATTTGTCATTATTTTATTATTTTTCAAATGTTTATCTGCACTTTTTTTTATTAAAACCCGCTTGACATCAATTATCTCCTTAATTAGCTTTCAAAATCTTTAGCTTCTGAAGTGGATTCCCCCACGGTTGTCTGTGGCTAAGAATAACCGAACTACTTTGATTTCAAAGTTTCAGAGTAATTTCAATTTCCCCTCCCACGATTGAGATTTGCCTCCCACCTTCTGAAGCGAAATCAACATCCCTGACGTTCGGATTTCTCAGGCAACAGTTTCCAATGCTTAAAACCCCCACTTGTTCTTCTCCATCGTTAGCCTGTGTCTGCTAGCATTGGCATAGACGGATCTTTGTCCTATGGATGAACGCTCTTCTGGCTCATGGAGTCAGTGTCTCCACGCCATCCAACAGAAAATACAGGGTCAAAGCTTTGAAACTTGGTTTGCTCCAATTACGGCGCGACAGTTTACCTCTGAACAAGCCGTTTTGGAAGTGCCCGATAGTTTTTTTGCCGATTGGCTTGAAGAAAATTACATCGGGTTGATCAAAGCGACCATCTATGAAGTTTTCGCATGGCATCCACGCATTACGTTTGCCGTTGATGAAACTCCTCCTGTGAAACATGCCCCTTCGTTCATACCTGAGGCACCCCCCCATTCTACATCTTCTACACCCCCTCTTCGCGTTTTCTCTCCTGAATCCCAACCTGTTCAACCAGTATTTCCGCTCAATCCACGCTATCGCTTTGACAATTTTGTTGTCGGTGAAAGCAATGAAGTGTCGTTTTCAGCAGCAATGGTCACAGCAGAGTCGCCTGGACAAACGGCTTTTAATCCCCTTGTACTTTATGGCGGTGTTGGACTGGGAAAAACTCACATATTGCAGGCCATCGGTGCATACTGTATCGAAATAGGGACAGCGCAACGAGTGGTTTACGTGACCGCAGAAAAATTTCTCACTGATTATTTAGATGGGATCAATCGCGGGACAACTTCTAACTTTTATCAAACCTATCGCCAAGCGGATGTGTTGCTGGTTGATGATATTCAGTTTTATGTGAAAACCGAAGGTTGCCAAAGAGAATTTATCCATACATTCAATGCGCTATATCAAGCAGATAAACAGATTATCATTAGTTCAGATCGTCCTCCGTCCCATCTTAAAGGGTTTGAAGATCGATTGATTTCTCGGTTTCAATGGGGTTTGGTTACAAATATTGAAGCACCGGACCTTTCCACACGTATCGAAATTTTAATGCAAAAAGCAGAAGAAATGGGTATTTCATTGGTTCAAGAAATTGCCAGTTTTTTAGCTGAACGGATCAATACCAATATCCGCGAACTCGAAGGCGCACTAAAACGCCTCGTGGCCTTTACCAAATTACAAGGCTATCCACTCACCATTGAAACAGTTCGAAAGACGCTACTAAGTCCGCCCCAAAAGACCAAACCGACTGTCAGTATTGAAAGTATTCAAAAAGCGGCAGCTAACTTTTTCGAGATACCTTTAGAGAAACTGGTGGGTGCAACCAGAAAGCAGGACGTAACAACAGCCCGTCATGTGAGTATGTATTTGAGCAAATCTCTTACAGGAGCACCTCTCAAGACAATTGGTTTGCAATTTGGAAATCGCGATCACAGTACAGTTATTCACGCCTGCCGGAGAGTAGAGAGCAAAATATCAACGGACTCAACGTTTGAACATCTTGTCAGCCAACTACAAGATCATATCGTAGGTTAGCGTAAAAATCTGTTCGGAGATCCGTGTGTATCGACCTATTGCGTGTAGCATAAAAAATAAACCTCAAGCTTCTATGGAAGTTTGGGGTTTATTTTTTTGACCGATGTCTCTTATGCGTAGAGTATCCATGAGACTATTCACATTTTATACCTACATCTTGTTTTAAATCAGGACTTGTGTATGGTTAAAAACAATAATGATAACGTTGTGGATTATGTGAAAAATGAAAAAAATAAGGTAAAAAAAGGCATCTGTCAATTTGACATTGTGTATTGTTGTGTTCAGAAAATGTGAAAAACAGTGTGGTTTTCCACATTTGAAAACGTGGATTTGTTTTTTACACATAGAATCCACAATATATCCAGATTATTTTTCACATACGAAACACTGTGCACAAAACTGTGCACATATCTTATTTCTCCTTAAAAATCAATAAGTTTCTATTTTTTTCATAAAACGACCTAAGTTGAGTTATTCACATCGGGTAAATTTGCTGTTGATTGATATAGTACACGATAGTCCAAGACAGGGTTGAAAATTGTGAACGTGTGATCTTGAATGGGCTTATTTCAGAAATGGGCTTGGCCTCCCGCTCTTGAAAGAAGGCCAAAACTTCCCGGCGCAGTTCCGCCTGCGTCGCGATGCGCCTATTCAAACATCCTCGCGCCAGAGCCGAAAACGCAATCTCGATCATGTTGAGCCAACTCGCCGACTTGGGAGTAAAGAAGAACTCAAACTTCTGCGCGCGTGCAAACGCCTCATCGGCTGGCAAGGAACGATAGAAGGCATGGCGGGTATGCGTGTTGAGATTGTCTTGCACCAAGCGGATTTTCTCCGCCTGTGGTCAATGCTGTGTCATGGCCTGACAAAAGTGGGTGTCTTCCTTCATCGTGCGCCGAGGATAGATTTCGGCAAGCCGTTTGCCGGTTAAAGGCTCAATGGCGGCCAACAGCGCACGCGAGCCGTGTTTGGTATAGGCATAATGTTCTTTGGTCACTTGGCCTGTTGTCAGGGGCAAGGGATCCAGGACTTGTCCGATGAGAAAACAGGGCCGTTCATCAAAGCAGACCCCAGGAACATTGGGATCATGAGTAGGACTTACGCAATTTCCATTGGAATATGAGGTGCTTTGAGTTGTTGTCTCAAGAAGTCAGCCACCCCCCGGTATTTGACTTGATAAATGGTTTGTCCTGTTTGATAGGCCACCTGCGCGAGTCGAATCCAAACGAACATCGCACACCCCATATGATTTCGTACCATGCGTGCCAACCGACATGGACACTTTTCAAGCCCGGTCACTTGTTTGACTTCGCGGTGAAATGGCTCAATTTTCCATCGTTGGTGACACACCTGTTGTACCCCTGAAGAATCGTTTTGAGCATGGTCGTTGGTCACGACCTACGCCGTGCGTCTATCAGAAGACGCCACCCGGAATCATTTCACTTTGTGGTCTTTGGGGACCCCTCTGATTTTAATTAGCTTGCCTTGTTTGCGTTGCGCTTGAGTCCAAGTTAAGCTATCTACGCGCTGGTAGGGGGTTGTGCCTGCCGAAAAGTCCACGCGCCGGTTCGTCTTGAGGGGACAATAATAGGTTTTTTGCATCTGCTCTCTGTGTAACATGACTGTTTTTGTCGCATACCCACTGTCCATCAAGACCCCGGTAAAAGGGAGGCCCTTCTGATAGACCAACCCAGAGAGCATGTCCTTGAGATGATCCAATTTGGTTTTGCCATCGCCTTGCGGATCATAAATCCGATAGTCAATCAGCCAGAACCGATCCTGTTGCGGATTGACATAGACACATGTGACCACCCCAATGCCATTGATGACGCCTTGGGCGTTGCCGCTCTATTGACGACGCACTAACGCGATCTTGCGTGCGTGTCGCTTGTCTAAAACCGTGTCATCAAAGATCACATCGCCTTTGGGCGTCAGCGCGATGTGGTCTTTGACGTGTTCCCACACCAAGCGGGGGGGGATACGATCACCGGCGAGATAGCGGTTGATCATATCATGACTGAACCCTTCGCTATGGTCGGCGAAAGGGGTCAGGGTATCGTTGAGGGGACTGCTAAGCAGATACTGACAGTAATCCAAACGCGTCGGTTGGCGCATTGACACCTCCTCAAAGTGATAAATTTTACGGAATTGCACCCTTTTTTAACTCAGCATGCGTAAGTCCTAACCATGTTTTTTTCAAGTGGGGCTTCAAGTTGAACAGGCCAAGGCGGTGATTTGGGCCCGTTGCTTGCCCGTCATCTCCACCGGATGTCCTGGCCGCGGGGCATCTTTGAGGCCATCCAATTGGTCGCCTTTGGTGATCAAGGCGGTCAAAGTGTCTCGGTCTGTGGGTCAGAACGCCTCCTTGAAACAATTGAAATTCCAAATCCGCTCTCCTCTGATTGCGAGTAATACCAATCGTATGAATTAATTTTGCATTGTATTGTAGCCCATTTCCGAAGATAAAACTGCATGACCGCATGTTTGCCTACAAAATAGCCTATTTGGAGACCAAATGGAGAGGGTTTTGGCAGACAAAAAGTAAGTTGACAAAATCGTTAAAATTCAGTAAATTACGGTGTTGTAGTTGAGTAAAAATCAATCCTTATTTGATGCAAAAACAAAGTTCTATTCAACGGGATAAAACGTCATTATACAAAGGGTTTAACACGCTTGGGAGGATCGCATTTATGAAAGTTTCAATCAAAAAAGAGGAACTCCTCAAAGGCATCCAAGCTGTAATTGATATCGTGCCTTCCAAAACCGCATTGCCTGTGTTGTCCAATATTCTAATTGATGCAAACAATGGCCAAGGTGTGTGTTTGAGTGCTACAGATCTCGATATATCGATCACATGCAAACTTTCAGCCACCGTTGAAGATGCTGGGTCAACCACTGTGCCGGCACGCAAGTTCTCAGAAATTGTGCGTGAGTTGCCCGAAGAGCCGCTATCCCTCGTTTCCAAAGAGGGGCGCGTCATGCTCCAACGCCAAAGTGGTGCGGAGGGAACTTATGCTCTCATGTCGGTGACAGCCGACGATTTTCCCGAACTGCCTACAGAGATTGATGGCACTGAGATCGCGTTTGCAGATGAGGAAGAAAACCTGCCCGATAGCAATGCCCTCAAAGAGATGATTTCCAAAACGATTTTTGCCGTTTCCCGCGATGAAACCCGCCCTGTGCTCAATGGGGTGCTCTGGCAAATTGGCGAGGGGCGCATGACCATGGTCGCAACGGACGGGCATCGCTTGGTCAAATATTCGCGGATTCAGAAAGGATTACCCGACAACAACACGGAAGCCATTGTTCCTCCTCGCGCTTTGAGTCATGTGGTCAAACTCATGAATGGAGGGGTAAGTCTTCAAAAAGCACAATTTGGACAAAGTCATGTGCTCTTTTCTTTGGGTGACGAAGACGATGGGGCGGCCATTCAGATTTTTTCACGCATGATTGAAGGCCCTTATATTGGTTATGAACAAGTGATCCCTCAAAACAATGGCAAGCGGCTTCGCGTTTCGAATAGTCAATTGTTGCCTGCTGTGCGCCGTGTATCTATCCTTGCCAGCACTCAGACGCACCAATTGCGGCTCGCAATGAAAAAGAATGAACTTGAATTGTCGGCTACAAGCCAAGAAATAGGGGGCGAAGCGCGAGAACACCTCGGAGTTGATTACGATGCCGATGAAATGGTCATCGGATATAATTCCACCTATCTACAAGATGTGCTCAGGCGCATTACCTGTGACGAGGTGGTCTTTGAACTCGACAGTGCTGTTGCCGCGGGAATCATTAGACCCGGCGAACAACTCGAAGGTGAAGACTATCTTTGCCTGCTTATGCCCTTGCGGCTCAATGAATGATGTATGTTTCATCGCTTAAACTCACCAATTTCCGAAACTTCGATCAAGCCGAATTTGCGTTTGATCGAGCAAAAACGGCAATTTGGGCAGATAATGCCCGCGGCAAATCAAATGTTTTAGAAGGGTTGTATTTTTTGGCACTCGCCAAATCAGGTCGTGGTGCCAGAGATCGAGATGTGCTCAAGTGGGGTGCTGATTATTTCGTTATTGAAGCCCATATTGAGCGCGAAGATCACTCCTTTTCCATTCGCATTGCCTACGATCCCCGTGTTGGTAAGAAACAAGCCTTTCTTGCAGAAATCCCTCTCTCCCGCCTCTCAGACCTCATAGGCGCATTCAACGCTGTTTTGTTCTCTCCTGAAGATGTGGACCTCGTGTTGCGCGAACCCGTCCAGCGCCGTCGCATTTTAGATATTCTCGTTTCGCAATCAAGTTCGTCCTATTTGGCTGATTTAGAAGGGTATCAGCGCGTTTTGGCGCAACGCAATCGATTGTTGAAAGACCGAAGTTCGGCATTGTTGTCGCATCCAGAACAAGTTGAACCTTGGAATGAACAATTGGCCGAGTTGGGGGGGCGCATTGTTTCTCGCCGCATCGAGGCACTCCATGAGATTCAACCTCTTTTGACTGAATACTATCGGTCAATTGCCCCCACATCAGAAAAAATGCAAGCGAGTTATCGCAGTCCTATATCTATGGAAACACGAGATCGGGGGCAAGACATCCTCTTTGAAGCCCTGACGACTCGGTTGCCACAGGAAGTCAAACTGCGATATACCCTTACAGGTCCACACCGCGACAATTTGATTTTCACACTTGATGGCAAGGCTGTACATCAATTTGCCTCTAAAGGACAACTGAAGACGGTTCTGCTTTCTTGGAAATTGGCTGAAGCAACTTTTTTGGAGCGACAGACTGGATGGCGTCCCGTGTTGCTGATGGATGATGTGTTTTCAGAACTCGATCCAAAACGCGCACAAGCGGTGTTGAACATGATTCCCAATTTTGGGCAGGTGGTGGTGACTTCAGCCCGCGATCCAGATTTGGATTTTGAAGCACATGGGTTTCGGATGTTGGGGTTGTGATGGTTTGAGTCCATTCTCGGTTATTGCGATTGACGTTGAGGAAAGCCAGTTTTGCCGGCGAGTGAGAGGGTGCTATGGATGCTGAGACGGATAGGCGAAAGAGTGGTGTTTACAGGCATCGGACAGCGGGCGTGTCATCTCGTCCGGTTTCTGTGGGGGATGCCATTCGCCAAGTGGTGGATCGCTTGGGGATGGCAGGCCGGTTGAGAGAACAACGGGTGTTGTCATTGTGGGAAGAGGTTGTGGGTGAAGAGGTTGCCGCTGTTACCCAAGTTGAGGGCTTTTACTACAGACCTCCTCGAAATCAGGAATACAAAATTCCGCGGGGACAATTGATTGTTTCGGTAAAAAATCCCACATGGCGGCATTGGTTGAGCTTTCAACGCGAGACCATACGGCGGAATTTGAACCGCGCAGTTGGAGGCGAGGTTGTTCAAATGATCAGGTTGCGGTAGCAAAGATCAGAGATTTCAGGAGTTCCCGTCCTAAGAGATTGTTCAGATAGGAGTCAGTCTAATGGCAGATGTCGTTGAAAATGGTTATACCGCTGATGATATTCAAGTGCTCAAGGGCCTCGAAGCGGTGCAGAAACGTCCGGCAATGTACATTGGCGATATTGGCGTTAATGGTCTGCACCGTTTGATTTGGGAGGTCGTGGACAATAGCATTGACGAGGCTTTGGAGGGCCATTGTGATCGCATTGAAGTGTTCCTCAATACAGATGGGTCGGTGACAGTAACTGACAATGGTCGGGGTATTCCGGTCGATCAACATCCGGTCGAAAAGCGTTCCGCGCTCGAAGTGGTTATGACTGTTTTGCACGCTGGCGGCAAGTTTGACAAAAAGAATTATGTGGTTTCTGGGGGTCTTCACGGGGTGGGGGTGTCTGTGGTCAATGGGCTGTCAAAGTGGTGTGAAGTCGAGGTGTGTTCTAAGCTCATTGACCCTCGGGGGCGGGTGTATTTGCAGCGTTATGAACGCGGCGTGCCCGTTACAGAGGTGGAGGATATTGGCGCGGGATCGCGCACGGGAACCAAGACCACGTTTAAGCCCGATGATGAAATTTTTGAAACCACGGAATACAACCAAGAGATCGTGGCGCATCGCTTGCGCGAGTTGGCCTTTTTGAACTGCGGTCTGACCATTTTTTTGAAGGATATGCGTAACAATTTTGAAGAGGTTTTTCACTATGACGGGGGACTTACGGCTTTTGTGAAATATATGGATGAAGGTCGTTCGGCACTCCATGAGCCAGTGTATTTTGAAGGTGGACGAGATGGCGTGGTGACAGAGGTGGCATTTCAGTACAACGATTCTTACCAGCAAAACATTTTGAGCTATGTCAACAATATCCACACCCTCG
Source organism: uncultured Latescibacterota bacterium (assembly GCA_958295785.1). Lineage (GTDB taxonomy): Bacteria > Latescibacterota > UBA2968 > UBA2968 > UBA2968 > VXRD01. The sequence continues at coordinate 4,689,591 of OY282377.1, read as the reverse complement.
AAGGTGGAACGCACGAGACGGGATTCAGAACGGCATTGACGCGCACATTAAATGCTTATGGTAGCAAAAACAAGGTGTTTAAGAATGAGAAATTCGCCCTTTCGGGTGAAGATACCCGCGAAGGGCTTACGGCTGTGGTCAGTGTGAAAGTGCCCGAACCGCAGTTTGAAGGCCAAACCAAATCGAAACTGGGCAACAGCGAGGTGCGCGGCATTGTCGAATCTCTGGTGGGCAAGGAATTGGGGGAGTACTTTGAAGAAAACCCGAGCATGATAAAAAAAGTTTTGCAAAAGGCGATGGATGCGGCGCGGGCGCGAGAAGCGGCGCGCAAAGCGCGAGAATTGGTTCGCCGCAAAGGCGTGCTCGATGGAGGCGGGTTGCCGGGCAAGTTGCTGGATTGCTCTTCAAAAGACAAGGAAGATACGGAAATTTTTCTGGTGGAGGGCGACTCGGCCGGAGGGTCGGCAGCACAAGGTCGCAATCGTGCGTTTCAAGCGATTTTGCCAATGTGGGGCAAGTTGCTGAATGTGGAGAAAACGCGACTGGATCGGGTGTTGGGCAACGACAAGTTGCAACCGGTTATTTTGGGACTGGGCGCAGGTGTTGGAGAATATTTCAATCTGGAAAAACTCCGTTACGGCAAAATTATCATTATGGCCGATGCCGATGTGGATGGCTCTCATATTCGGTCTTTGTTGCTCACGTTTTTCTTTCGCTATATGCGCCCGATGATTTTGGGTGGCCGGGTGTATATCGCGCAACCGCCTTTGTATCTGGTCAAAAAGGGGCGCACAGAACACTATGCTTATGACGATGCGGAGCGAGACCGCATTCTGGAAGAATTGGGCGAGGGCGAAAGAGGCGTAACAGTTCAACGTTACAAGGGGTTGGGAGAAATGAATCCCGAACAACTGTGGGAGACGACCATGAACCCGGAGACGCGCACGGTTTTGCTGGTGACAGAAGAAGATACGATGGAAGCGGAACACGCCTTTTCGATGTTTATGGGCGATGAGGTTGCGCCCAGGCGAAAATACGTTGAAGAACATGCATTGGAAGCGGAATTGGATGTGTCGGGGCCTTAAAGACGCGAAGGAGAAGATGAGACGATGATGGAACGTTCACGGGTGATTCCGGTTGAGATTGGCGATGAATTGAAAAAGTCAATGCTCGATTATTCGATGAGCACGTTGGTCAATCGCGCATTGCCAGATGTGCGCGATGGTATGAAGCCATCGCAAAGACGCATTTTGGTGGCGATGAACGACCTCGGCTTGGGTGCCAACCGGCAGCATCGAAAATGCGCGCATATCGCCGGTCATACTTCGGGCAATTATCACCCGCACGGCGAAGACATTGTGTATCCGACGCTGGTACATTTGGCACAGGATTTTAAGTTGCGCTATCCGCTCGTGGATGGGCAGGGCAATTTTGGTTCTATTGACGGTTATCCTCCCGCTGCGATGCGATATACAGAAGCGCGTATGGCAGGGCCTGGTCAGGAGATGTTGAACGATATCGACAAGGAGACCGTCCATTACCGGCCCAATTACGACGAGCGGTTGCAAGAGCCCGTGTTTTTGCCTTCTGCGTTTCCAAATATGCTTTGCAATGGCGCAGTGGGAATTGCAACTACAATGGCGACAGCGATTCCGCCGCACAATTTGCGCGAGGTTGTCGATGCGTTCGTGGCATTGATCGACAATCCCGAATTGGATATTGACGCACTGATGACCTATATCAAGGCACCCGATTTTCCAACCGGTGGCATTATCTACGGTTTGAGTGGCGTTTTGGACGCCTATCGCACGGGGCGCGGGCATCTGCGGATTCGCGCAAAATCTGCCATAGAAGAAGACAAAGGCGGACGGGAGACCATCATCATCACTGAAATTCCCTATATGGTGAACAAGACCACGCTGTTGGAAAAGATGGCGGATATGGTGCGCGAAAGGCGCATTGAGGGGATTTCGAATATTCAGGACGAATCCGACCGCGATGGGCTACGCATTGTGGTGGAACTCAAGCGCGATGCCGTGGGCGATGTGGTTTTGAATCAACTGTACAAAAATACGCAGTTGGAATCGACTTTTGCGGCCAATATGGTCGCGCTGGTCAATGGTCGGCCTCGGCAGGTGAATTTGAAGCAGATGTTGCAGTGTTATATTGACCATCGCCACGAGGTGGTGAAGCGGCGCACGGAATACGAATTGCGGATGGCAGAAAGTCGCGCACATATTTTGGCGGGGTTGAAGATCGCGTTGGACAATATTGCCGAAGTGATCCTAATTATCCGCGGTTCGAGCGATCCCAGTAACGCGCGGCGCCTGTTGCGGACACAACTCGAATTGTCCAATCGCCAAGCACGGGCGATTTTGGCGATGACGTTGCAGCGGTTGACCAACATGGAGCAACAAAAGATAGAAAACGAATATTCCGAACTGATGCAAGAGATCGAACGGTTGAGGGCCATTTTGGGCAACCGCGAATCGCGCATGCAAATTGTCAAGGACGAACTGGGTGTGATGCGCGAAAAGTATGGCGATGACCGGCGATCCGAAACTGTGATGTCGGTCCATGAGTTCAATATTGAAGATTTGATCGCCGAAGAAGATATGGTGATTACGATTTCGCACAGCGGGTATATCAAGCGCATGCCGGTTTCGACCTATCGGGCACAAAACCGGGGCGGGCGCGGGATTACGGGGATGAAAACAAAGGATGAAGATTTTGTCGAAAGTTTGTTCGTGGCTTCGACGCACAGTTATATCCTCGTGTTGACGGATAGAGGGCATTGCGTGTGGTTAAAGGTGCATGAAATTCCGCAAGGCACGCGACAATCGCGCGGTCGGCCCATTGTCAATGTGGTGGAGATTCCCGAGGGGCACAAGGTGGCCGAGGTGGTGCCGGTGCGCGAGTTTGACGAAGATCACTATTTGTTGTCCGCGACCCAAAAGGGGCAGGTTAAAAAGACCGCTCTGTCGGCTTATGGTCGCCCGCGCAAGGGGGGCATTATTGCGATGAATGTGCAGGAAGACGACCAGTTGATCAAGGCCGCGATTACATCGGGTGATGACGAGGTGATCATCGCCACAAAGCGCGGACAGGCCGTGCGCTTTGAGGAAAACAAGGTGCGGGCGATGGGACGCAAGTCCCTGGGTGTGCGCGGGGTGTCTTTGCAGGGGGATGATGTGGTGGTGGGGATGGTGGTGGTTCAATCTGAGGATGTTTTGTTGACGGTGTGTGCCCAGGGGTATGGCAAGCGCACGTCAGTGTCGGATTATCGCCTGACGAACCGGGGCGGCAAAGGCGTGATCAATATCAAGACGACAGACCGCAATGGCCCCGTGGTTTCGGTGATGCGCGTGAAGGACGATGACGATGTGGTGATTGTGACGCAGAATGGCATCTTGATCCGGCAAGAAGTTGAGGGCGTGAGTGTGATCGGACGCAATACGCAGGGCCTGCGTTTGATCAATTTGGATGATGGCGATCAGGTGATCGGCGTGGCACTGGTGGTCAATCAAGATGAGGCAGACAAAGAGCGGGCAAATGGTGAAACTGCGGTAGGTTCAGATACACCCTCAACAGCAAGTGCCAATGGTCGTCTTGACTTGGCGTAGGTTTTTTGACCTACTTTAGGGGAAGCGAACAGGAGCAAAAAACAGACGAATCTGAATATTGCGTAATGTCAGTGAATAGTCTTAGAGTCCCTAACAAAAAGGGTTGATCTGGATTTGTGAGAGGCCGCCTTTGAGGCGTTCCTGCGGGTGTTCACTCCTCTGTTTCAGATGCTTGATTTCTTTTTCTTAGGGCTTCTTAGCACTGGATTACGGCGTTTTGGCACAGGCTCTGCAACGCCACTGTCTGGATCGCGGATTGTCGCGGATTAGGGGATTGCGCGGATTACCCCCCACCCTCCTGCCTCCGCTATGTCCTCTCTGTCTGCTCCATTGGCTGTCCTGCGGCTTCCCAATATTTGTCCCTCTAGGGTTGTCTTTCGCCTTGTATCTTGCCTTTTCGGGCGGGCACGGGGGCACCGCCCCTACGTTTTTATTTTCGCATCTTTGTCCAACAAAGTCTTGTCAAAAATGGCGTGATTGTATCATTTTTTTGTTCCCCATTTTTTGTTCCTCAATTTTTTCAAGGTGGCGTTTATGGCCGAATACGATACGATATCCAAACACCTGATTCAAACCTACCCGGACGATTTCATCCGCTTCACACTCGGACGCGCTGACATCGAGGTGCTCGAGGTGCTCGAGACCGAGCAACCCACTGTGGAAGCCCGGCGCGCCGATAGCCTGATTCTCGTGCGTATTGAGGGTGAGGATGCGTTGATTCATTGCGAATTTCAAACCGCGGACAGCACGGACACTCCGATGTCGCGTCGCATGGCCGGCTATATTGGTCGCGCCATAGAACGCTATGGTCTGCCGATCTTTTCCTTTGTGATCTACCTGCGTCCCGGTGCTGGACGACGCGATAAGGGATACTACATCCAAGAACTGCCCGGCCACCGCGTTGTCGTGGAATATCAGGTGATTCGTCTGAGTGAGATCGATGGTCAAGCGATTATCGCGGGTGGTCATCCGGGCTTGCTTCCGTTTGCGCCATTGATGAAACCTCCGTCTGGGGTGTCTGCGGATGCGTGGTTGCGTCAATGTCTTCATGCGACGGAAGCCTTGCCCTTGGACGCTTCAACCAAGGTTGACATGATGGCGGGTATGGCTATTTTAGGTGGGATATCGTATGAATTGAGCACCGTTAGGCGTATTATTTCTCAGGAGGGTTTTATGGATGCGATTATGCGTGAATCATCGTTTGCCCAATATCTTACCCAACAAGGTATTGACCGCGGGATCGAGCAGGGGATTGAACAGGGGATTGAACAGGGGATTGAACAGGGCATTGAACAGGGCATTGAACAGGGCATTGAACAGGGGATGCGTCGCGGCAGGGAGGAAGGGATTAGAGAAAGCACCATTGAAGATATTCTCGATGTGTTGGAGGTTCGCTTTGATGCGGACGCGCCCGGTCAGTTCGCCGGTCGTATTCGGGCTATCGCCGATTTGCACCAACTCAAGCAGTTGCATCGTGCGGCGGTGCAAGTGGACAATCTCGATGCTTTTCAGCATGCGTTGGACGCAGAGGCTTGAGTCCCTAACAAAAAGGGTTGCCATGGATTTGTGAGAGGCCGCCTTTGAGGCGTTCCTGCGGGTGTTCACTCATCTGTTTCAGATGCTTGATTTCTTTTTGTTAGGGCTTCTTACTCTTAATTCGCATTTTTATTGAAACTCATATTGACACTATCCAAACCGCCGTGCGACTGATTGTCGAAATCAAGAGGATTTGATGAACGCGATTGAAACCCATATTGACCGCGCCACCATTCAAGCCATAGCGCGACTGATTGTTGAATGCTTTGAGCCGGAACAGATTGTTCTCTTTGGTAGCCATGCGCGTGGAGAAGCTGGCGAGCACAGCGATGTGGATCTGCTGGTCATGATGCATGATGGGGGGCGAGTTCAACGCGGCAATCCGATCCGCCGGGCAATTGCCGAGCATTTCGTTTTGCCTGTCGATGTGATTATTCGCTCTCCCAAAGTTTTTGCCGAGCAACGCGATGATCCGCGTTCTGCTATCCACAAGGTGTTCAAAGAGGGAGAGGTATTGTATGACCGGCAGGTGGCCTGAGAAAGACTGGTTCGAAAAAGCAGATCAAGACCTGGAGATGGCGCGCCGGGCGTTGGGACCAGGGAAACCCTTGCCAGAAATGGCTTGCTGTCACGCACAGCAATGCGCCGAAAAATATCTGAAGGGCTATCTGATCGCTCACTCAGTACCTTTTCGCTTCGTACCCGATCTCGTTTATCTTACGCAGTTATGCACTGCCCGTGAATCGGCCTTTGGGGAACTGATGTTGGTTGCCGAAATTTTAGGCGAGTATGCGGCGACAACGCGCTATCCAATGGAGGGCACAGAAGAGCCTGATATAGAAGCGGGTAGAGAGGCAATTCGGCTGGCCGAACAGGTTGCCACTTTCGTTTTACAACAGGAGTGGATACGCCACCAGATGGCTAAATACCCATTGGAACAGATGAGATTTTGGAAGCCTACAACCCCCCCGAATCAATCGGACGCCGGCCTTTGGGTGCCGATACACCGCGGCCTGAAGACGCTCAAGGCGTTGACGTATCTCGGCGGGATCCAGAAGAAGGCCGAGATCTTGATGCAAGAGGTGGTCGAGGATCCAATCGGGTGGACCGGGATCAAGGATCCACAGATGGCGGTGCAACATCTTTTGCAACAGAACATCGGGGTGGAGACGGTGCAGGACATCTTTCTCGAGGGGACGACCCCGGCGGATTGGGCCGCGCAGATGATCGAGGCGATCGACGCGGGGAACAATCAGGGGTGGCTGCTGATTTACGAGGTGATTCCGCCCCAAGCGCAACAGAACAACGTGCGGTATCGCCCCGTCCCGATGACGAGGGAGAACCGGGCGATGATCGCGGAGGAGACCTTCGGGACATTTCTGCAAGCACTGATGCACAGAGAAACTTGATCGCGGAAACCGCACAACGCCAGGCGGAGCGGCAAAAGGCAGAGGCAGAGGAAAAAACCCAGGTCAAATACCATCCGAAAAGCAATGCAACACTGGGGAATACCCTTGTGCCAATCAATCAGGCCAAGCCCGTGGCCGATGCGTTACAGGCCCTCCAGGATCGCCATGGAGACATCGATCAGTATGTGATGAAAAAATTGGGGTACAGAGACAAGGAAGTGCTCAACAAAGCAGATCTAACCCGACATTGGGGCGTGAGACCAATTAGGTTTTGAAAAAAAATGAAAAGCGGCAGGGGAAAATCCTCTGCCGCTTCTTGTTTTTTGGTGAACCATGCAAAGAATGCAGGTCGCTAAAATCTCCAACCTCTTAACCGGCTGTATTCCTCATAGTCTGGACGGGACTTGAGATGTTGGTGTTGAGGTTGGTCGGCATGACAGCCAATGCACAAGGCAAGAAGGTTTTCTGGATCATTGTCGTACTTGAGGCCGTTTTTGTGGTGGACATGTAGAAACCGCTTACGTTCTTCATCGCCAAGATCAAAGTAGCAGATTTCACATTTCCGGCTCCGATCTTCTTTGTATCTGCGAGCGATTTGATTCCAGTTAGGAGGGTATTTATTTATAGGTGCTGTAATGTCAGTATGAATCGGCTTTTTCGTTATTAGAGAACCATATTTTTCAAAAAACGCTTTCAAGCTGAACTTGTTTCTGATTTCACTTTTGGTCCCGGGATCGCAATAGCGGTAATTTTTGTAATTGAGAAGGCTTAAGCAATTTTTACAGACATATAGCTTACGCTCAACTCGAGACCCACCTCTATTGAGAAAGTTGACAATGAATTTTCCATCGGTTCGGGTTGTAACCACATATCTTTCGTACCTGCCGGCAGACCTCATTGCCTTTAGAGTTGAACAGTCAGCAACATGAAACTTGCATAATAACTCGGGGTCATCAGAGGACATCCGTTGGTCTCTGATATAGATGGCGACCGTTCGCCCTTTGTATATAAGCGTTCCCCCAGGTCCGAAGTCTATTTCCTCCGGTAATACGTCTATACCTCCTCCTGCAAGTTGGCTTATTTCTGACACCCATGGAACTAGGTCAGCCCCCATCTCCTCCCGCAGTCGATTTAATGCGCCATCGTTTGAGAAGTCTGGCAGGTTCATTCTTTCTCCTCTCGTTTTATGATTTCGACGATCCGTTTTTCTGCGTTCGTCCGCACGCGAAATTCCACCCGTCTCGATTCCGCTTTGTTTTCTCGCCCATCCTTATAGATCAACTTGCTCGAAGATAAGCCGTTGGCAGTCACATTGTTCCTGATCCATTTTCTATTTCTTTGGATCTGTGGCGATGAAAGTTGAAGAACATATTCGAGAACGCTTCGGGTTCGCCCTTGTGAAAGTTCCATGTTGTGGATATAGGCACCCTCGGGGCTCACGCCTGCGTACCATTCGCTTGAAGTATGTCCTTCAATCCGAATTTCTGCAATGTCATCGATGAATTTTGGCTGTGTTAAAATCTGGATATAGCGCGGAAAAAAGTCCCTCAATATGTTTTTGAATGCGGTCCGAACTTCTGATTTCCCTTGTTCAAAAAGCACTTCAGGCTCTTTGAACCGAATAGAAAGGGCTTGGCGATCCAAGACAGCGTTCCATTGCTCGAGGTCTTTTTCAAACTCATTCTCGAGGTCGGCGTATAGGTCGGACTGCAATTTTTCGTACGTGACAGCAATTTTCTCGATCTTTTCTTTTTCTGCCCGAACATGCAACATGTAGCTGATGGCAATAAAAAGGAATATCACCATCAGCCCCGCCATCATATCGGAGATCGATATCCAGTGTTCTTCCGTATCTTGCTCTCTATTCATCAAAATATCTTCGTTCATCACCCCGTCCTATTGGCGTTCTGATTAACGACCCGTCTGTAAACGCTCTGCTATTCGCACCACATTACGGAGTTGATCCGTTAAAGGTGTATAGTCTTGAACAAATTGTCTTGACAAGCTGGTAAGTTGACTTCCCAATGATTCTATCGCTTTTGTGAGTTCTCTTTCAAGTGCGTTATCCAATTCTCGGAAAACGCGCTCAATTTCTGTGCGTATTTGCAGGTTCGTTGCTTCTACTATGCTTTTAAGTTGCGTCGATTGATTTTGCAACGTGTCTTCCAAGCCTCGGTTGGTTTCCGCTACAGTGCGTTCCAGCCCTTGCGAGATACTTTGGATAACCGCCTCAATCTGTTCTGTGAAATCCTGTAAGGCTTCCCTTTGATTTTCCATAGAAGCGTGCGAATTGGCGATGGTTCCCTCCACTACCTGTGAAAAGTCATCGGTCAATTCTTCCAAGCCTCGGTTGGTTTCCGCTACGGTGCGTTCCAGCCCTTGTGAGACACTTTGGATAACCGCCTCAATCTGTTCTGTGAAATCCTGTAAGGCTTCCCTTTGATTTTCCATAGAAGCGTGCGAATTGGCGATGGTTCCCTCCACTACCTGTGAAAAGTCATCAGTCAATTGGTTCAACCGATCCTCAATGATTGGAAATGCGTTACGCGCATTGTCAGCCAACGCGCTAAACGCTTCGAGACGCGCATTCATCTCCTGTATCTGATCTTGTATTGCTCGAAGTATGGGATCGAGTTTTTCCGCGCTTGAAACGATGGCGTCACTCCGTTCAGCAATAATTTCCAGCGATTGGCGCGATCTTTCGATGCTGTCTGCCGCAATCCGAAACTCCGCCGCCAATTCGTCCATTTGTTGGCGGTACTGTTCTTGCCAGTCGTTGATCCGCCCAACCGCTTCATTTAGTTGCTTAAAGTTATCCCCAAACTGTTCGTTGATTTTCGCGTTGAAATCTCTCATGACTTCCTCGAGAGCTTGAATCAACGCTTGTGTATTGTTCTCAGCCATTTGCGTGGCAAAATCCTTAAAGGCATCAATCAGATCGTCTTGTTTATCTGAAAAGGTGGTTCTCAATTTCTGCAACTGAGTCAGAACAGTGCTATCACCATCGCCTGTCAATGCTTTTTCAATGGCGCGAAGGGTTTCTCTCGTTTCATGCCCTTCTGATTGCTGTGCTTCATAAATCGCCTTCAATGTCTCTACAAGGTCATCAACTGTCGCGTCTGTAGGCTTTTTTGACGAGGCTTGTTTTCTCTGCCTATTTAAAGCAAGCCATTTGAGAACAATTGAGCCTATGATTCCCACAATGGAAGAAACAAAGGCAACCTTTAGCCCTTCCAGCAACGCGGGTACACTCGCTTCAATATTCTCTGTGTCGAATTGGTAAAGTCCGATAGCAATACCCAAAAATGTTCCAAGCACCCCGATAACGGTCACAATTGAGGCAATGGCGTTGACTTGTTGATGCCGAATTTTCCGAAACCAAGCGATTGTCCCGACCATGATTGCGACAATAACGATTAAGAGTATATCCATGTCTTTCATTTCCTTCGTTTGAATTTATATTTCATCCCGACCAGCCAACACTTCTTCGATTGCACGGCAGTGCCAGAACGCTTTGTTGTCCCAGCCGTAGCCTCCAATAATTTTAAACAGCCTCTCAGGGATGCAGAATGCGGATGATTTGGGGTTTTTCGGTGACAGCCTGCAAGGCGCCGATGCGCGTGATGGCGCGGCGCATGGCGGCTTCGGGTGCGTCGTGCGTGATCATGATTAGGGGAACGCCATCTGTTTCGGAGCGACCGTGCTGGATGACGGTTTCTATGCTGATGTTTTCACCCGCAAAGAGGGCCGCAATCTGTGCCAAGACGCCGGGTTTGTCGTGAACGGTCAAACGACAATAGCTGCCGGTTTGAATGTCGTCGGCTGGAACGAGGTCGGCTTTGGGCAGTGGTGCAAGGGGGGCACCGGCAGGCCCTAGGTTGACCTTGCGCCGTTCGGCGATGGCGACGAGGTCGGCGACAATCGCGCTGGCCGTGGGCAATTCGCCAGCCCCTTTGCCGTAAAAAACTTGGGCACCGACCGCACTGCCGACGATTTCGACCGCGTTAAATTCGTTGCGGATATCGGCGAGGAGAGCATCGTGAGGCACGAGGGCGGGATGCACGCGGGCTTCGATGCGGTTGTCTATGGCGCGGGCGATGCCGAGCAATTTGATGGTGTAGCCGAGTTCGCGGGCAAAGTCAATGTCCAAAGCGGTGATGTGAGAGATGCCCTCTTTGAGAATGTCGCTGGATGAGACGCGCTGGCGGAAGGCCAAGCGACAGAGCAGGGCGAGCTTTTGGGCGGCGTCTGTGCCGTCGATATCCATGATGGGATCGGCTTCGGCAAAGCCTTTGTCCTGTGCTTCTTTGAGCATGGGGTCAAAGTTTGCGCCGGCTTCTGTCATGCGGGTGAGGATGTAGTTGGTGGTGCCGTTGAGGATGCCGTAGAGCGATTGGATGTCGTTGGCAACCAGACCTTGGCTGAGGGCTTGGATGATGGGAATGCCGCCGCATACGCTGGCTTCAAAGCCGAGTCCAACCTCGTTTTGCACGGCGGCTTCAAAGAGGCTGTCGCCGCGTTCGGCGAGCAAGGCTTTGTTCGCGGTTACGACGTCTTTGCCATTTTGAAGGGCGGCGAGGATGAGGTCGTGCGCTGCGTCCACACCGCCCATGACTTCAATTGCGATTTGGATGGTGGGGTCCGTGACCACCTCCATAGGGTCGGTCGTGAAACGGTCGGAAGATATGTCGATTGCGCGGGGTTTGGACGGGTCGCGGATGGCGATTTTGCGAATGTCGAAGTCGAGACCCCGAACAATTTTGAGTTCGCGTTCCCGGTCACAAAGGATGCGTGCCACACCGCCGCCGACAACGCCCATGCCAATTAAGCCGATACCAATTGCCACTTTTACCTCGGATGGTGAAAGATAAAAATTGTCGTGCCACCTTTTCTTTTTATATTCTAAAGTGTATTGTAAGGGCTTTCAATTGTCAAGAAAAGGATGCGATATGAGGACGATATGGAGAACTTGCCAAAAACAATGCCCGCGGTGATGTGTCGCGCGCCCGAGGATTATCGCTTGGAAGAATGTGGCGTGCCGCGAGTTGGCGGCGGCGAGGTTTTGATTCGCGTGCAGGCGGTGGGTATTTGTGCGAGCGATTTGAAGTGTTATCAGGGGGCACCGATGTTTTGGGGCGATGCCCACCGCGAGGGGTATTGCCAAGCGCCGATTATTCCCGGGCACGAGTTTGTAGGGGAGGTCGTTGCGCTGGGCGATGGGGCGGGGGATAAATACGGTTTGGCGATTGGCGACTTGGCCGTGTCAGAGCAGATTGTGCCATGTGGCGCGTGCCGTTACTGTTTGCGCGGGCAATACTGGATGTGTATGGTACACGATATTTATGGCTTTCGCAAAGCCACGTTTGGCGCGATGGCCGAATATTGCAAGTTGCCCGCCAAAGCATTGAACTATCGCGTGCCAAATTCAATACCCGTTGAACATGCGGCGTACGTAGAACCCCTGGCCTGTGCGATTCACGCGGTGGAACGCGGCGATATTCAGTTGCGCGATACGGTGGTGATTGCCGGCGCAGGCCCGCTCGGTTTGGGTATGGTGGCTGCTGCGCGGATGAAGAATCCCGCGTTGCTGATCGCGCTGGATTTGGATGATGGGCGGTTGGAAGTGGCCCGAGCGTGTGGGGCAGATTTGGGGTTGAATCCGCGGGCGGTGGATGTGATTGACGAGGTGCGTAAGTTGACCGGGGGGTACGGTTGCGATGTGTATATTGAGGCAACGGGACATCCGGCGGCAGTAGAACAAGGGTTGCGGATGATTTGCAAGCTGGGTACATTTGTCGAGTTTAGTGTGATGCGCGAGCCTGTGACAACAGATTGGACCGTGATCGGCGATACTAAGGAGTTGAATATTCACGGCGCGCATTTGAGTCCGCATTGTTATCCGGTTGCCATTCGGATGCTGGAACAGGGTCGCTTGCCAATGGATCAGATCGTGACGCATCAGTTGCCGCTCGCGGATTTTCACAAGGGGATTGATCTGGTGGCAGATGGCACGCAGTCGGTGAAGGTGATGTTGAGGCCGTGCGAGGGAGAGATGATCCACTAATTGTTCGGGTTCTGGCCTACGGAATGGTCATGGCATGTTTTGCTGACCGCTGAGATGCGAGAAAAATGGAGCGTGATATGTCAGATGTGCATGTGATGGATTTGTTTCGGTTGGATGGTCAGGTGGCGTTGATTACGGGTGGATCCAAAGGGTTGGGGGCGTCCATAGCGACGGGGTTGGCGCAGGCGGGCGCGAAGACCGTGATTTGTTCGCGGACGCAGGCAGATTGTGATGGCGTAGCAAGAGAGGTCGAAAAAGCGACCGGACAGGAGAGCATTGGCGTCTCTGGAAATGTGACAAGGGAAAAAGAGGTGGATCGGGTGTTTGAGACCGCGATTGAGAAATTTGGCAAGTTGGATGTGTTGATTAACAGCGCGGGGATTAATATCCGGCATCCTGTAGAGGATTTTCCCTTGGATGAGTTTAAGCAGGTGATCGATATCAATTTGACTGGCGCGTGGTTGTGTTGCCGAGCGGCAGCCCGAATTATGAAACCGCAGGGGTGGGGTTCTGTGGTGAATATCGCGTCGGCCTTAAGTGGGGTGGGGTTGAAGGAGCGTTCGGCGTATTGTTCATCAAAGGCGGGATTGGTTGGGATGACAAAGACGCTGGCATTGGAGTGGGCAGATTCGAATGTGCGGTGCAACGCGCTGTGTCCGGGGCCGTTTTTGACGGAGATCAATGTGCCGCTTTTAAGATCGCCCGAAAGGGTGAAGTCGTTGCTGAGATTGACGGCGTTAAATCGCTGGGCTGAGTTGTACGAGATTCGGGGGGCGGCGTTGTTTTTGGCGAGTGATGCGTCGAGTTTTATGACCGGGGCGGCGTTGTATGTGGATGGAGGATGGACAGCGCAGTAAAGGAGGGGACGATGATCGAAAAAATCAATGAATCGGAAATTGAGGAGCGCGTGCGTTTGTCGCGCACGGGCAAATACGGTTCGGCCCACAAGGATATTTCCGGCGCGCTGGAAACCGAGGGACAGCCGTTTGAGGTCGAATGGGTGCGGTTGCCGCCGGGGAAGATCAATTTTCCGTGTCACGCGCATCAGGTGCAGTGGGAGTTTTATTTGGTGATCCGCGGGCAGGGCATTGTGCGGCGGGATGATCACACGTTTGAGGTCGGCGCGGGCGATGCGTTTGTCCAGCCGCCCGGCACGGCGCATCAGATTCGCAATGCGAGTGCGACAGAGGATTTGATTTATTACGTGATTGCCGATAATCCCGCGAGTGATCCGGTCTATTATCCCGATTCGGACAAATGGTTGATTCGTCCACCGGGCAAGTTGGGGCGCGTGACCGAGGTGGACTATTTCGATGGGGAAGAGTAAAAGGGTCACTTGTTGTTTTTTCGATTGAAAGGACGAATATGAACAGACCAAATTTGATGCTGATTACGGCAGATGACATGAATTGGGATGCGGTGGGGGCGTTTGGGTGCCCCACAGCGGGGACGACGCCGAATATCGACCGCTTGGCCGCGGGGGGCTTGCGGTTTAATCACGGGCATGTGACGATAGCGGTGTGCCAACCGAGCCGATCCGCGTTGATGACCGGGCGGTATCCGCATGTGAGCGGCGGCGAGGGTTTTTATCGCTTGCGCTACCGCGGCGTGCCCATTTTGCCGGATATTTTGCGCGGCGAGGGGTACGAGGTGGGCATTTTGGGCAAGGTGTCCCATTCCACGCCTTATGAGGCGTTTCAGTGGGATATGGCGCACGATCAGGCTGCGTTGGGGCAGGGGCGCAATCCCGATGTGTATTATCGGTACGCAAAGAATTTTGTGCAGGGCGCGGTGGATGGCGGGCGTCCGTTTTTCCTGATGGCAAATTCCCACGACCCCCACCGGCCGTTTTACGGCAATGACAAGGCCGAGTGGTATGATGAACTCGATCCGCCTGCGTTGCCACCCTCGCGCACGTTTGAGCCAGATGAGGTGGTTATCCCCGGGTTTTTGCCCGATCTGCCGGAGGTGCGTTTGGAAATTGCCGAGTATTACAATTCTGTTCGCAGATGCGACGATACGGTGGGGCGATTGCTCGATGTGTTGGATGAGGCGGGCGTGGCGGAAAATACGCTGGTGATGTTTTTGTCGGATAATGGGATGGCCTTTCCGTTTGCAAAGACAAATTGTTATTTGAACAGCACGCGCACGCCTTGGTTGGCGCGATGGCCCGCGGTTATTCGGGCCGGGCGCGTGGATGCGGCGCATTTTATTTCTGGGATAGACTATTTGCCGACGGTGCTCGATGCGATTGGCGTGGCTGTTCCGGAAGGCGTCAATGGCACGTCTCGGTTGCCGGTGTTGCGGGGTGAAACGCAGGCGGGATGCGAGCAGGTGTTCACGCAATTTCACCAGACGTCGGGGCGGCGCAATTATCCGATGCGGTGCGTGCAAAATGCGCGGTTTGGGTATATTTTTAATCCGTGGTCCGATGGCGAGCGGGAGTTTCGCAACGAGTCTCAGAACGGTCGGTCGTGGCAGGCGATGAAACGGGCCGAGGCCGATGATCCGGAATTGGCTGCGCGAAACCACTTGTTCGCGTACCGCGTGCTGGAGGAGTTTTACGATTTTGAGAACGATCCCAATGCGTTGAATAACTCGATTGACGATCCCAATTATGCCGATGAGGTTCAGCGCATGAGAAACGCGCTTGAGGATTGGATGGCGGCGGTCGATGATCCGACACTCAATGCGTTTCGCGGTCGCGCCTCGCGGCAGGCATTGGATGAATTGATGGATGAATTGTCGGATACAATTGGGCAACGCGCAGATGCGTAAAAATTATGGAGGGCGAGATGGCGATTAAGATGGTTTTGCAGCGGCGCTTGGAAGATGAATACATGCGGCAGATCCGCGACTTGGGCGTGGAGACGGTGGTGGTGACGGCAGAGGAGGATGTGCCGCGGGTGATTGGGGATGCAGATGCGTATTTTGGTGGGATGACGCCGGAGATTTTGAAGGCGGGAAAGAAGTTGCGCTGGGTGCAGGCGACGAGTGCCGGACTGGATGGATATTATTTTCCAAAGTTGCGTGCAAGCGATTTGACGGTGACGAATATCCGCGGGATATACAGCGATGTGATCGCCGATCACGTGTTTTCGCTGGTGATGGCGTTTGCCCGCGGGTTGCATCACTATGTTCGCAAGCAGTCGCAGGGGAGATGGGAGAAAGGCGCGCCGGTGATTCACCTCGCGGGAACGACATTGGGCGTGGTGGGTTTGGGCGGCATTGGGCTGGCCGTTGCCGAGCGCGGGCCCGTGTTTGGAATGCGGGTTTTGGGAATGGATCCGGCGCCGAAGGGCAAGCCCGATTTTATCGCGCGTATTTATTCGCCCGATGAACTTGCGGAGATGGTCGCGGTGTCGGATTTTGTGGTGATTTGCGTGCCGCACACGGCCGAGACCGAAGGGTTGTTTGATGCGGATATGTTTGGGGCGATGAAGAATACGGGAATTTTGATCAATATCGGGCGCGGCAAGGTGGTCAAATTGCAGGCATTGACAGAAGCACTGCAACGCGGACAGATCGGAGGCGCGGGTCTCGATGTGTATGAGGAGGAGCCGCTGCCGGAAGGTCATGCTTTGTGGGCGATAGAGAATGTGATTTTGACGCCGCATGTGGCGGGGATTTCGCCCGAGATCGACAAGCGCAGAAAAGCCTTGATCGTGGAAAATGTGCGGCGGTTCTGCGCGGGCGAGCCGTTGTTGAATGTGGTGGATAATCAGAAGGGATATGTGGTGGATGCGACTTCGATTTGGAAGTGAATAAGGGGCGAGAGGTCGGAGGTACGATTCAAAAAAAGGCGAAATGTGCCAGCGCGATATGCAATGGGTAAAAACAGCCACAGTGCGAGGAGCGAAATATGAAAATTACAGATGTGAAGGCGTATCTGGTGAATGCCAATGGCGAAGGCGTGACGAGAACCACCCGTCCTCGCGGGCGAAATTGGTTGTTTGTGAAGGTGTTCACAGATGAAGGGGTGACAGGCGTAGGCGAAGGTGGGGGGTGGCCGTTTCTCGTGGCGCGGGCGATTGGGGAAATGAAGCATTTTGTTATTGGATAGGACTTACGCATGCTGAGTTAAAAAAGGGTGCAATTCCGTAAAATTTATCACTTTGAGGAGGTGTCAATGCGCCAACCGACGCGTTTGGATTACTGTCAGTATCTGCTTAGCCGTCCCCTCAACTATACCTTGACCCATTTCGCCGACCATAGCGAAGGGTTCAGTCATGATATGATCAACCGCTATCTCGCCGGTGATCGTATCCCGCCCCGCTTGGTGTGGGAACACGTCAAAGACCACATCGCGTTGACGCCCAAAGGCGATGTGATCTTTGATGACCCGGTTTTAGACAAGCGACACGCACGCAAGATCGCGTTAGTGCGTCGTCAATAGAGCGGCAACGCCCAAGGCGTCATCAATGGCATTGGGGTGGTCACATGTGTCTATGTCAATCCGCAACAGGATCGGTTCTGGCTGATTGACTATCGGATTTATGATCCGCAAGGCGATGGCAAAACCAAATGGGATCATCTCAAGGACATGCTCTCTGGGTTGGTCTATCAGAAGCGCCTTCCTTTTACCGGGGTCTTGATGGACAGTTGGTATGCGACCAAAACGGTCATGCGACACAGAGAGCAGATGCAAAAAACCTATTCTTGTCCCCTCAAGACAAACCGGCGCGTGGACGATTCGGCAGGCACAATCCCCTACCAGCGCGTAGATAGCTTAACTTGGACGAAAGCGCAACGCAAACAAGGCAAGTCCATTAAAATCAGAGGGTTTCCCAAAGACCACAAAGTGAAATTATTCCGGGTGGCGTCTGCTGATAGACGCACGGCGTATGTCGTGACTAACGACCATGCTCAAAACGATTCTTCAGGGGTACAACAGGTGTGTCACCAAAGATGGAAAATTGAGCAATTTCACCGCGAAGTCAAACAGGTAACCGGGCTTGAAAAGTGTCCATGTCGGTTGGCACGCATTGTACGAAATCATATTGGGTGTGCGATGTTCGTTTGGATAAGACTCGCGCAGGTGGCCTATCAAACAGGACAAACCATTTATCAAGTCAAATACCGGGGGGTGGCTGACTTCTTGAGACAACAACTCAAAGCACCTCATATTCCAATGGGGATTGCGTAAGTCCTATTGGAGAAAATCCGTTTGAAATCGAACGGTTGTGGTTGCGATTGTACGATATTTTGCACGGGCACGGGGTGACAGGTGCTGTGCGCGGCGGGTTGATCAGTGCGATTGATTGCGCGCTTTGGGACATCAAGGGCAAAGCCCTGGGCGTTCCGGTGTGGGAGTTGCTCGGCGGCAAAATGCGGGAGGCCATTCCGGTCTATGGCCATGCGAGTACCCCGGAAGCAGCCGAGAAATTGGTGGATCGCGGGTATCGGTTTTTCAAATGGGAATTATATACAAAGTGGCCGGAAGGTTTGGCTAGGAGGAAAGGCAAAAAACAGGAAGTAAGCTAAAAAAATTCTTGACATACTGTATTATATTATGTATATATTTTCTTTAACAGTCAAGTAGTATTCGTTATGTCGGGTATCTGCTGAATACAAGAGCCAATATGTAAGGACATGGGTTGGCCTCCTATATCTTGGTAAATAGGTAGAACTTTCCCGCATCTCTCTGCATGACTGTTGACAATACCCGGCACCTATGTCACGTTACGTTTTACGTAAAGGAGGGATGTCATGTTGTCTTTGTTGAGGAAATTCAGATGTCGTTTGTCAAGTAGAGGCGCGAGCAGAGGCGAACGGGTTGCTGACTTTGGAGGACTGGCAATGAAATTCAAAATATTCGCGGTTCTGTTGCTTTTGACCTTCATGGCGGATGCAGATATTAAAACCTTGTCCTATCCCGTCGAGGATTTCTCAAAAGACAAGGCTGTTCCCGTTCAAAGAGTTATCGATGGCGATACGGTTGAGATTCTGTACAAGGGCACGCCCACGAAAGTCAGACTCATCGGCGTGGATACGCCAGAGACGGTGCATCCGACAAAGCCCGTTCAAGTGTTCGGCAAAGAAGCATCCGCATTTACCCGAAATCTCCTGATGGGTGAGTCTGTGTATCTCCGTTTTAATAAAGACGGGACAGATAAAGACAGGACAGACAAAGACAGGACAGACAAATACGGGCGTTTGCTGGCGTATCTCTACCGCGCACCCGACGGGCTGTTTGTGAATCTCGAGATCGTCCGCCAAGGCTATGGATATGCCTATACGCAGTTTCCATTCAATCACATGGAATTGTTCCAGCATTATGGACGGCAAGCTCAGGAGGCAAAAAAGGGGCTGTGGGAAACGAAACCCCTTAATGAAAAAGAAAATGGCGCGTTTTAAGGCTGGTGTCATTGGTTGTGGTGGTCGCGGGCGAGCACATGCGCGTGGATGGACCGCGTCTGACGATGTGGCTCTCGTGGCGTGTTCCGATCCGTTTGAAGCACCGCGCTTGGCATATATGGAAGAATTTGGCGTTGAAAATGGGTATGAAGACTACCGCGACATGCTGGAGAAAGAGGATTTGGATTTTGTGAGCGTGTGTACTTGGACGGGGTTGCACCACGATATGATTGTGGATGCGGCGGGCAGTGGGATTTTGGGGATTCACGCAGAAAAGCCCATGGCGCCGACATGGGGCGAAGCAAAATCCCTGTATCAGGCGTGTGTCGATCACGATGTGGTCATTGCGTTTTGCCATCAGAGGCGGTTTGCGGGGCAGTTTGTAAAGGCCAAAGAGATTGCAAAATTGGGTGCGATTGGCGAGTTGCGGCGTTTTGAAGGCAATTGCCCCAATATGTTCGATTGGGGCACGCACTGGTTTGATATGTTTTTCTTTTACAATGACGATGAACCCGCCGAGTGGGTGATCGGGCAAATTGACGCGGAAGGCGGGCGCGAGGTTTTTGGGACGCCCGTGGAAGGCAGCGGGATTTCGTGGATTCGGTATTGCAATGGGCGCGAGGGGTTGTTGGCTACGGGCGGCACGGGCATGCAGGGCGTTCAGAATCGGTTGATCGGGAGCGAAGGGGTCATTGAAATTGGCGGGCGCAACCAGCCCCCCTTGCGCGTTGTATCTGGCGTGCAACAAGTGGATGTGGACCTCAGGGGCACGGTGAGTCAGCGCGATGCGACGACAGCGGCGGTGCTGGACTTGGTCGAGGCCGTAAAGAACGGGCGCGAGCCAGAACTGTCAGGGCGCAAAGCCCTGCAAGCGACAGAGTTGATTTTTGCAACCTACCAGTCGAGCCGCTGTCGGGGGAGGGTTAGGTTGCCTCTAACTGTGGATGATTCGGCACTGTTGAGTATGCTGGCGGATGGGACGGTTAAACAGAAAGGGATAAATTAGGTCGCTGAATTGAGCCCTTATTTTTTGCCCTGGCGTCGCTTGACGCCGGGGCTTATTTTTTTTGCGCTTTCCAAACATTCACCCCTTCGCTGTCATAAGCTGGGAGCAGGACAAAGTGATCTTCTGTTTCAATCACGCGCTCGCACAACAGGCGGTGGAGATGGGCGGCGCAGTCGCGGTCATTGGGACTATTGATGAGGTTGTTCATTTCGCCGGGGTCGTTTTTCAGGTCAAAAAGTTGCCAGGGCTCGCCGCCCAAGTTGTTGCCTTTCACGGTGTATTTGTAATGCTGTGTGCGAAATCCCCGCCAGACTTCATCGAAAAACGGCGCGCGTTCTCGCAGTTCGGCAACAAATTCGAGCAGAACCCCCTCGCGGTTGAGGGCGTTGACATCCCCGTGAATGAGGGGGGTAAGGTCCGTTCCCCGCACATTGTTTTTGGGCGTTAAGCCGGCCAGGCCGAGCAGCGTGGGAAACAGATCTTCCGTGCAGGTTGGATCTTGGATCACCGTTCCCGCCCGTTCTCTGATGCGCGGATCCCACACCATGAGCGGAATGCCCACGGATTCTTCGTAGGGCCACTGCTTGGCACGCAAACCGTGCGCCCCCGCCAATTCGCCGTGATCGGACAAAAAGACGATGACGGTATCGTCCAACAATTCTTCCGCTTTGAGAAACGCCATCATTTTTCCGACATTTGCGTCTAAATTTTCAACCATAGCATTGTAGCGTTTGCGATGGAGAATAAAGGTTTCGCGCTGTGTGGGATCGGGCACGTCAAAGTTTTCGGGCAAGGTAATTTCGCGCGCTTCCCATGCGGATTGCAGGTCTTCGGGGGCGACAAAAGGATCGTGGGGCGGCTCTACGGAAATGACCATGCAAAAAGGACGGTCGGCTGTGCGGTTTTTTAAGTGGTTTATGCCCAGTTGAAACAGGCCATCGGTCTGATATCCCTCAATTTTTCTTGGGGTGGGGTCGTCATCTTCAAAATAACAGGTGTCGAAGGGATCATTCCGCAACTCAAACCCGCACCATTTTTGCCAGCGACCCTGCCGCGCGCGCGGAATGCGCGTGCGGTTGACTTGCTCGGCAGAGCCCAACCGCCCATGCCCGCCATCGAGATGCCATTTGCCCACATAAATGGTTTCATACCCCGCTTCGTTAAACTCATCTGCCAGTGTGCGTTCTGCGGTCGATATGGCGTATTCAATGCCCGGCACTTTGCGAACATGGGCGTATTCGCCGGTCATCAGGGTGAATCGAAAAGGCACGCAAATCGGATAGGTGGAACACGCATTGTCAAATCGAATGCCCTGTTGTGCAAAGGCGTCCAAATGCGGCGTGCGCGCATCTGGATCCTCGTAAATTCCAAGTGCCTGCCGGCGCAATTGGTCGCTCAGTAAAACGAGTATATTTGGCATCACCCCTCCGTTTTAGATGAATGGGCGAATCGGACCGCCCAAAGTTGTTGCGAATGTCGCTTACCCGCTGCATAACATCGGGGATTAGCCCCACAGTTCGACTGCGCGCCACATGTACCAACTGCCCACCGAACGATAGGGTTTCCACCGTTCGCAATAGATCGCCAATTCCCTTTCTGTGGGCAGGGCGTCCAACCCATAAGTCAGCATAAATCCCTTTCGCACGCCCAAGTCTTTTGTGGGGAGCACATCGGGTCTGCCGAGTTGAAACATCAAGAACATGTGAACGGTCCATTCCCCAATGCCTCGCACTTGTGTGAGGTGTGCTACAATATCGGCATCCGACATGTCGCGCAGGCGTGAAACCGAGGGAATCAGGCCGTTGATGGATTTTCGCGCCAGATCATTTGCCGCGGCCGCTTTTGCCCGGGACATGCCCGCATTGCGGAGTTGCTGCTCGCCCATTGCGAGCACCTGATCGGGTTTGATATTTTGCCCAGAAAACAAGGCCCGCACCCGGTTGTGAATGGCGGCGGCGGCTTTGCCCGAGAGTTGTTGGTAGATGATGGATCGCAAGAGCGCGTCAAAGGGGTTTAGGCGTTTGGGCAACGCAAGGGTTATCGGCCCTGCCCGTTGGATTAAGCGACCGAGGATGCCATCGTTTTTGCACAATGTACGCATGGCTTTTTGAGGATCATAAGTCAACACTCGGATCATCTCCTGTTTTTGAGGATCCGCCCCGTTCTCCACTCCAACCCGAACGACAATCCTCAATTTCTACAAACGCTGTTTGTTCGGTCAGCCACAAGCCCTTTGCCGCGACCGGTTCGCCGGTGAAATTCGCCCAGTGTTCGGCATAGGCGTTCACCTGACGGGCTGTTTGTTCGCACAGTGCTCGCACATCCTGATCGGTTTTCACCGCATGGGTTTTGTAATCCACGAGTTTCCACCCTTCGGGCGAATCATAGACCAGATCGATGACGCCGCGAATAATTTTCTCCGGTTGCGAGATCGCAAAGGGGACTTCGGTATAGACCCTTTCTGACGCCCGCAATTCTGCCCATATCTCTGAGTTGCGAAAATGCTGCAATGCGTCCAGCGCGTGCGGCAAAAACTCGGGGCCTGCCCCTGCCTCATCCAATCGGTGTTTTACATAAGATGTCGGATCGGCGGGCAATCGGTTGTTGATGGCGTCGTCGAGTATCCGGTGAATCGCCGTGCCATACGCTGCTTTGCTGTCAGCTCTTCCACCTGCCCCGTCCAAATCTGTAACATCTGCCCGATCATCCGTCACCAGTGCCACCTCAAACGATTCTTTTTGTATGCCGCGCCAGAATCGGTCTCGTTGTATGGCGACAGACCGCGTTTTGAGCGGAGGGGCTTCTGCTGTGGGATACCGCGTCAATTCGGGCACATGTTTCATATAAGGATACAGCGGTGCCCACGGCCCGTCGTTGGGTTTTTCGTCGTAGGTGGATACGATGAGCAAATTTTCCGCGCGCGTTGCCGCCACATAGAGCAACCGCAATTCTTCTCCTGCGATAAATCGCGCTTCTTCGGCTTCGGCGGTTTCCCAATCCACAGGCTCGGCAACGACTTCGCGTGCATAAGGGCCGCGGGATTTTGCAATGGGCAGGGCCAAAAAGGGCTCTTCTTCTGTGCGCGATACGTGAAACTCGGGGCCATAGCGCGTGTAACTCGTGTCGTAAGGATCGGCGAGGAAGACGATTTTGCCCTGCAACCCCTTTGCCTGATGCAGATTCATCAGGCGGACAACGCCTTCTTGGCCAGAAGCCAATGTCATCTGCTCAACCTTGTAATTTTTATCGTGGATGAGGGCGCGCAGTTCTGCCATCACTTGCCCCCAGTGCAAGCCCGCCGCGCTCCACTCGTTGATGAGCGCCAAGGCGCGAACGAGATTGCCGGCCTGCGTGGCGCCCATGGGCAGGGCACGCACAAAGGGCAACAGGCCGAGCATGTCAACACAACGCGCGATGGCGGCACCGGGCGACAGGGATTGCAGCCACTTTGACGCTTTTTTGAGGTGGTCAAATGCCTGTTCGAACATGGGGTGCCAGGCCGCATCCACGCCTTTGGGCAAATCGCAGGTCCAATTAAAAACGCCCCCTGCTTTTTTGAACGCATAGAGGGCATCGTCTCCTGCGCCCACCAGATCGCCTCGCAAATAGGCGAGCAACGGCAGCGGATTGTCGGGCATATAGACCGCTTCCAAAAAGTCTGCGAGCGCGTGCAACACCTCGGCATCGCCCAGGCGATTGCCCCCGGTGATGTCAAAGGGAATGCCGCGTGCCTCTAGGGCCTGTGCGTAATCGGACAAATAGCCCGATGTGCGCGTCAAGATGAGAAAATCGCCCGGCGATGCTCGGGGGCCAAGCGCGGCGTCTTCACCCGTGCCATTAAATTCCGTTTCGCCTTTGAGGGCCGCCGCGATGAAATTTGCAATCCGCTCCGCGTCTTGAGATGCGATTTGGCCGCGGTTGTTGCGATAGATTTTGGCGATTGAAATGCGGCGCACGGCAAATTCATCTCTGCCCTCTGGTCTCGATTTGAATAGCGGCGCAAATTCGGCTCGATAGCGATTTTCATGCGCGGCGAACAGGGGTTCAAATGCCGCGTTGATCCAATCGCAGAGGGTGCCGAATGAGCGAAAACTCGTGTTGAGATCGACAACGCGGCCTCCGGTATCGACAACGCGCTTCCGGACGAGGTCAAAGGTTTCGACATCGGCGCGGCGAAACCGGTAGATCGATTGTTTGCCATCGCCGACCAAGAACAAACTGCCGGGGCGGGCCGCGAGTTCGCGCCAATCGGTTTCTTCCAAATCCTCGCCCGTTAGGTACAGCACCATTTCGGCTTGAATGGGGTCGGTGTCTTGAAATTCATCGACAAACAAACAGCGATAGCGATCTTGAAAATGGCGGCGCACTTCGGGGTGATCGCGCAACAACCGCGCAGCCAATTCGAGCAGGTCTTGAAAGGTGAGCCGACCGGATTCGCGGCGCGTTTCGGCGTATTCGCCAACGGCTTCATCGACGAATGCAGAGGCGAATTGATAAACATACTGCCGCCATTGCGCGAGGGTGGGGGCGAGTATTTCGGTTTGAAACTCGGGTAGCACTCCATCTCGCAACGCCTTTGCAAAATCGCCATTGGGCGTCCAACTTTTGAGCGTTACGCCGAGTTTGCCGCCGAGCATTTGCAACAGGGTGATGCGATCCGCGTCGGACTTTATTTTTCGGTTGGAGAAAAATAACCGTGCGCGCTTCAATGCTGTTTGGAGAGGGTCGCGTTTGCCGGGCAATGGATCGGGGATATGAGCTTCTGCATGTGCCAAGAATGCTTCACACTTTGAAACTGCGGACGATAAATCGGGTTTGTCCGTTGACCCAGGCGCGAGTGGTACATCGCTGAATTGACAGCGTCTTTGAAAAAAGCCATACAAATCTTCCGGACGCAGGCCCAGGTCTTCAAGCCGCGCGAGGCGCGCATCTTCCGCCAAAAAACAACGCTGCACAAATCGATCCCAAGCCTCGCGGCGCATCACCGCTTCTTCGCGTTCTGCAACTTCTGAAAAATCGGGTGGCAGGCCCGCTTCGACCGGACGTTCGCGCAACAACTGGCCGCAAAATGCGTGAATGGTGCCAATAAAGCATTGATCGACTTTTTCAAGTGCCCGCTGAACGCGCCCCAATGCCTCGCCATCCGCTTCTTCGGCCCGCGCTTTTAACGCGCTGAAAAACCGCCCGCGCATTTCACCCGCGGCCTTGCGCGTAAAGGTGATTGCCGCCATCCTGTCCACTTCTACCCCACCGGTTTGCACCGCATTCACCATCCGCTGCACCAAAGCATAAGTTTTCCCCGCGCCTGCGCCTGCGAGGACCATTAAATTCTGATCCAGCGCGTGGGTTATCGCATCGCGTGCTCGTCGATCGCGAAGGGTCATAAAAACCGCGCCTATTTTTGTGTTTTTTCTACGGGCAAAACGCCATCCCGCCCGGTGCGGAGGCGGTTGATTTTGCTCGCTGCGACGCCCGCGCCAAAGCCGTTGTCGATGTTGACCACGGTCACGCCCGCCGCGCAACTGTTTAGCATGCCCAACAGCGCGGCCAATCCGTTGAAACTCGCCCCATAGCCCACGCTGGTCGGCACGGCGATGATCGGCACATCGACCAAGCCCCCCACCACGCTGGGCAACGCGCCCTCCATACCGGCCACCACCACAATGACACTGGCGTCAAAGAGACGGTCTCGGCAGGCCAGCAAGCGGTGAATCCCGGCAACCCCCACATCGTACAGGGTTTCGACCGCATTGCCCATCACCCGTGCGGTTTCCACGGCTTCTTCTGCCACGGGCAAATCGGATGTTCCCGCGGCCACGACCAAAATATTGCCCATCGCTTCTGCGTGGGGCACTTCGCCGGCAATGACGACTGTGCGTGCGAGCGCGTTGACGTGGGCGCAGGGATATTCTGCGGCAAGCGCGTCCCGCATCTCGGCATTTGTGCGCGTTGCCAGCAGTGCTGTGCCAGATGACAAAATGCGGCCCGCAATGGCGACCACCTGTTCAACGGTCTTGCCTTCGGAAAAAATAACTTCGGGAAATCCTTGCCGCAGGGTGCGGTGGTGATCGACGCGTGCAAACTCGAGCTCTTCATACGGCAAGTGCGCGAGTTGTGCAAGGGCCGCATCCACATCAGTTTGCCCCTGTTCAACGGCCTCTAATAGCGTGCGTATGCGTTCGGGTGTCACGCTGCCCCCTCCGCCGGATAATTTTCCCGCGCTTCCAGCAAGACTGCGGACAATTGTTCGGCGAATTTCACCTGACTGTTGTCTTGGGGTTCATAGCCGATTTTCTTGCGCGCATTTGAGAGGGTCCAAAAGTTGTGCGAATTGCCGCTGATGCCGTAAAAGATCTGGAAGGGAATGCCGCAGTCGTTTTCGATATTTTCGGCCTCGATGCTCTTTGCGATCAATTGCACCTGATCCCGAATGCTCAAGTACGCGCCTAGGCCGCGATGCACGCGCTTCAAATCGCTGGCTTTGGCGCGATCCATATCGGTCTCGCGCGGGCCTCCGATCCGGATCTGCACATTTTCCAATTTCTTGCCCGCATTCATCAATCCCACGGCAAAAGTGAAGCCCAACAACTCGTATTGCGCCTTTGCCCAGCCGTAAAAATTGTCGGAAAGCGGGTACATTTCTGGGGTTACAAATTCTTGCTTGCCCGCCCAGATCAAGTTTTCGTAATAATCCGCCGCGTGATTGGAACTGATGATCACGGCGCGGCGAACCCCTTCCTCCACGCATGTTTGATACACATTGTGGGCCATGTCGATGTTCTGCATCTCTGCCCAAAAGCGATCCGCCGCGTTTTTTGCGCGCACGAATCCGCAGTGGATGATCGCATCTTGGCCCCTAAAATGCGCCCGATACGCATCTCGGTCTCGATTCGTCAAATCCGCGAGGACCACATCGGGCACTGCCTCGCGTTCGCGGTTGGTCGTTTTTACGTCTAAAATCGTCAGGTCATACCGCTCGCGCAATGCGGGCAACATCCGCCCGGCCACATAACCCGTTCCTCCGGTGATCAACACTTTTCGCTTTGCCATGTCTGCTCCTTATCGCTTTGACATTATTTGGGTCAGCCTTCCACCGAAAAATATAATACAAAATCACCCGGCAAAAATTTTTTATTGTGAAAGCGATAAGACTGGATTAAATTATCAATTCATGGGTTGCTTGTCTCAAGCGTTTGATCCTAAAGCATTGTTAGTTGCTTCCGATGCGTTGGCTACGCCTGTGCCTACGGCGTGCGGCGACTTCCTTTTTTTCAACAGCCAAAAAAAGGAAGCAAAAAATGCCGCTCTCAAACGCCGAGGGGCTTGCACAGCGCAAATCGCTTTTGTAATAGCACGACATGTGCTGGCCTGCAAGGTGGGTTGCCCAATGAACGCGAGTTGCGAGACGGCCTTGCGCGCTGTGCGCGATGGGTTTGTTTGATGGCTTTTTGGGATGGCATTTTTGCAATGGCTTCTTTGAATGACGGCGTAAGGTCAAGGGGATCGCTTGCGGGTCGCATATCGCATCACATTAGGACAACAGATATTCAATTTGGTATTAGAGGAAACGGATCGGGAAATTTTGATTCGCAAGGCCGATAGGATTAAGCAACTTTTTTGGAAGCCCAAAGATGGGAGGCCCAAAATGACCCACGCAAAGCTATTGATTGTCCAAGGCGGTGATCCCGGAACCACCTGCCTTGCAGAACGCCTGCAAGGCATGGGATATTCGGTGTGCGCCGCTGTTTCGTGCGGGCGGCAGGCCATTGAAAAAGCCGCGGCCATGCGTCCCGATTTGGCCCTGATCGATCTCGCGCTCAAAGGGGATGTCAGCGGCATTGAAGTGGCCGAAGGGATCGGCAGCCGGATTCCGGTGATCTATCTCGCGGATGGGGCAGAGGAAAACCTGTTGCAATGGGCGCAGACGACCCACCCATTCGGCTATGTGCTCAAACCCATTGAAGAACGACAACTACACCTCAATATCCAAACCGCCCTTTCCCTGCATGGGCGCGAAACAAAGCTCAAGGAGAGAGAACAGCGGGTCGAGGCCGAACTCCGGAAAACAAAAGAAGATTTGCAGAAAAAGATAGACGAGCTACACGACTATAGCATTCTCCTGAACACCGCGTTTGAAACGATCAGCGACGGCGTGCTCATTACCGATAAAGACGGAAACCACTTGATTTCCAACCCAGGCCTAGAAGGCATGATCGGCAAGCCGGAACCCGACCCCGGTCAATGGTCGGAAACTTATGGTTTGTATTATCCAGATCGAGTCACGCACATCCCCATAGATAACCTTCAGGTCGGCAGTGCCCTGCGGGGCGGAGTGCTAGACAATGCCGAGATATTCATACGCAACATACACCGCCCGGAAGGGATATACGCCCTTGTCAGTGGCAGACCGATGCAAGATGAGTCGGGTAGTATCATAGGCGCGGTGCTCATCGTTCGGGACGTGACGCAAATCAGGAAAGCGGAGATCGCGTTGCAGAAAACAGCCGACAGCCTACAAGAGCAGACCCAACTGATGGACACTGTTTTTAATAGCATCAGGGATGGCATCCTCATCGCCGATGAAAAGGGAAAATACATTATACGCAATTCCAGTGCGAAAGAGATGGTGCGGGAACTTTCAGGGGATGTTGAATTAGATCGACATCCCGAAGAATACGGTCTCTATCATCTCGATAGAGAAACCTTCTTTTTCTCAGATGAGCTTCCGGTTGCTCGCGCCATCCGAGGTGAGACGGTGGACGATGTCGAGATGTTCATGTGCAATCAGATGTGGCCGGATGGGATTTATATCAGTGTCAGTGGCAGGCCGCTATGGGGCGAGGAAGGCGTTGTGAAAGGGGCCGTGATCCTTTTTCGCAATATTACGAAAACCAAGCAGATAGAAGACCAATTGAAACAAACAATCGTCGACCTAGAGGATCAGAAGCAACTGATGAGTACCATTTTTAACAGCATCAGCGATGGCGTGATCGCCGTCGATAAAGATGGAAAACACTTGATTTGCAATCGGAGTGCAAAACGAATGGGCGGCACCCACAGGCCGAACGAAAATACCGCGCGATGGAGTGAAAAATACGGTATTTTCTATCTCGACAAAGAAACGCATGTGCCCGCTGATAAACTTCCCCTCGTGCGTGCTATGCGGGGTGAGCGGATAGACAATTTGGAGTTTTTTGTACGCAATAGGCGAAGGTCGCAAGGTGTTTACATGAGTGCCAGCGGCAGACCTCTCAGGGACAGCGCAGGCATTTTGAAAGGGGGCGTGATCGTCACCCGCGATATTACAAAGATCAAGCAAGCAGATATCGAATTGAAACAAACAATGCGGGATCTGCGGAATCAGAACGAATTGATGGAGGCCACCTTCAACAGCATCAGTGATGGCATCGTCGTCGCCAATGCAGAGGGCCAATTCCTGTACGTGAATCCCAATGCCGAACAGATTGTCGGCCTGGGCGCGACGGATACCTCTCCCGATGAATGGGCGGAAAAATACGGCACTTTCTATCCCGATAGGAAAACGCCCATTAAAACGGAGGATCTGCCGCTCCTTCGCGCCATATTCCAAGGCGAGTCAACAGACGATGAGGATTTGTTCATTCGCAATGCGAAAAGGCCGGATGGCGTTTATATCAGAGTGAGCGGAAGACCGCTCCTCAACGATATAGGCGGGATCAGAGGGGGTGTGATCATTTTCCGCGATGTCACCAGGCAGATGGTCGCCGAAGAAGCGTTGGAGCGCGCATTTGCACAAGGGCGGTTGGAGATAGTCGATACCATTCTCCACAATATTGGCAATGCGATCAACAGCATAACCATAGGAATTGAGACTGTTCACGAGAACATGCTAAAAGATCATTTGGTGCGGCGTCTTTGCGCGCTCGCCGATGCCGTAAAAGCGCGTCGAGATGATTGGGGCGACTACATCAAAAATGACGCGCAAGGCCAAAAGGTGATGCCGTTTATCATCGCGCTCGCCGAAGATTTTACCGTGCGGAATGAAGCGTGGGTAAAGACGGTTGATCGCGTCAGAGACAGGGCGAAGCACATTGCCGATATTGTCCGCACGCAAAAGGCTATCGGCAGGCCGAGTGTAGATCGGACAGACGTCGACCTTCGGGGCGCGCTTAAGGATGCCGTCAAGGTACTGCAAGATTCGATCAGTAAAAGGGGTATCAGGGTTGAGATTGACTGCAAAAACGCGCCGAAAGAGATTCGGATTCAGGAGAGTCAATTTCATCAGATGATGGTCAATTTGATCAAAAATTCGATTGAAGCCATTGATGAGTTGGCAACATCGGGCGGACTTGAGGATAGGCCGCGCATTCAGATCCGGAGCTATATCGAGGAGGATTTCCTCAACTTTGAAGTGAGCGACAACGGCATTGGCATTGAAAATACGGTTCTGAAAAAACTCTTTGCGGCGGGCTATACCACGAAGAAATTGGGGACCGGGCTCGGTCTCCATTCAGCCGCCAATTTCGTCATCGGAACCGGCGGGAGAATTTACCCGTTGAGTGACGGCATTGGCAAGGGCACGACCATGCACATCAGGCTGTTGCTTGCCTCGGTTACCCCCCCGCAACGGGGAGACGTTATTCCCCCCTCTCTTCCCATTGAGGAAGGAGGGTCAAGGGGAGGTCCCAAAGTAATTCACCCCATTGAGAGGGCAATTGATGACACACGGAAATCACGACAACAACCGCATCTTGATCGTGGATGATCAGCCAGAGATCCACGACGACTTTGTAGAGATGTTGAAGCCCAGTTCAGTGGGCGCGGAGACAGATGCGTTGGTGGGCGCATTTATCGTTGAGGAAGACCAACCCTTTTTGCCGGCGTTTGAACTTCTGCACGCGACGAGCGGCGAGGAAGCCTGTGAAATCGTCAGGGCGGAAAAAGAAGCGAACCGTCCCATTGCCCTTGCCTATATCGACATCAGAATGCCTCCGGGGATCGATGGGATTGAAACGACCCGTCAGATAAGGAAAATTGATCGCGACATCGAGATCGTCATCATGACCGCGTACACGGACAAGTCTCTGCCCGAGATTATCCACGGCATGGAATTGCTCCACAAGTTGCTCTATATCAGAAAGCCTTTTACAACCGAGGAAATTCTACAGATCGCGCTCTCATTGGTCGGCAAGTGGAATGTCGAACAGGAGTTGGCGGAGAAACAGCGGCAACTCACCATTGAGCATCAAAGGTTGGAAGCGGTGCTCAATGCGACCGGAGACGCTATGGCGATGTACGACATCAACGGGCGTTTGGTGTTTGCCAATCAGGGGTACGAGAAGTTGTTCGGCCTGGCGGAAAGCGAGATGAAGAAGATTCCGCCGCACGATCTCATGGCGCGATTCAAAGAGCGATTCCACGACCCCAGTTTGCCCGACCTGGGGGGAAGGTTCCTCCTCGAGGACATCGACAACGCGGCGGTGAAAACAACCCCTGCGGATCAGTTGCCAAAACAGCGGCTGTTCTATCAATCCACGACCCCGGTGCGCGATGGTCGAAAGATGGTCATCGGCAATCTTTACGTGTACCGCGATGTGTCCAAAGAGGTTGAGGTCGAGCGGATGAAAGCCGAAGTGTTGCGCTTGCGTACCGAGTTGGAGACGACCTACTCCTTCGCCGGCATGGTGGGGGCCAGCCCTCAAATGCAGCAGGTCTATGCGCTGATAAAGCAGGCCGCCGAGAGCGACATCACGGTGCTCATTCGAGGAGAGAGCGGCACTGGCAAGGAGTTGGTCGCCAAGTCGTTTCACTTCAATAGCTCGCGAAAGACAGGGCCATTTCTCGCCGTCAATTGCGCGGCCATTCCCGAAGCACTCATCGAAAGCGAACTGTTCGGCTATGAACGGGGGGCTTTCACCGGAGCGACAAGGCAAAAAACCGGGGCATTCGAACGCGCCAACAGGGGAACGATCCTCCTCGACGAGATCGGCGACATGCAACCTGCGCTGCAAGCCAAGCTGTTGCGCGTCTTGCAGGAGCGGGAAATCCAGCGGGTCGGCGGCACAGCCACCATTCCGGTCGACATCCGAGTCATTGCGGCGACCAACAAAGACCTGGAAGGTGCGGTGAGGGCGGGCGCGTTTCGCGAGGACCTGTTCTATCGCCTCGCTGCTTTCCCCATCGTGATTCCGCCCCTGCGGGAACGCCGTGAAGACATTTTTCCGTTGGTCAAACATTTTCTTGAGAAACACGCCGAACGCAGCGGTAAATCAATAAGCGGCATTTCCACCGCCGCGTTGCGACTGTTGTTGCAGTACGATTGGCCCGGCAATATTCGCGAGTTGGAGAACGCCATTGAGCACGCGGTCGTGTTGGAGACGACGGATGTGCTGCAAGCGGGCAACTTTCCGCCCCAACTTTCTCCGGTCGTGGCTTCGGCTTCCCCAAGTGACGTTGCGTCGCCGGTCCTGTCGCTGGCAGAAGTCGAACGGCAAGCACTGATCCGCGCCCTTGAGGTCTCGACCCATAACATCGCCGAGGCCGCTCGGGCCTTGGGCATTGACCGCGCGACCCTGTACCGAAAATTGAAGAAATACGACCTGTCCGCCAAGCGTTGATAAGACGTCCTCTTTGTAGCACGCCTTCCTCTTGTTGCAATTTGCGACAAGCGTTGCAATTTGCGACAAGCGTTGCAATTTGCGACAAGCGTTGCAATTTGCGACAAATTCCCTCCTCGTATCTCTAAATCCCGTGTAATTAGGCAGTTGCGTAACCATCCCCCCGCGCTTGGTCGGTGCGCGACTGTTGCATTTCGCAATACGCGAAAATCTCCCATCATTTTACGCATACCCTCCATCTGATTTATTTACAAGGATTTAGCCCTTGTTCTGAAAAGTTGGCACAGTTTGTGCTTTATAGAAACGGAAAAGCCAATCAAGTCAACTGATGGAGGAGGGTGCTATGCGTTTCTGTTACCGAGTTGTTCAAAGTTTGAAAGTTGTTCAAAGTTTGAAAGGAGCCGTGCGTCGGTTCCCGTTGCAATTGTCCGCGGCCCTGGCCCTTGTGGTTGCCGCGCCGACTGCCGAGGCGAGTGACGACCCGACTATACCCGCCGCCCCTACAGTGGCCCTGCGCACGACGTCCCATACCTCGACCGGCGCCGTGTTCGAGTTGAAGTTGAGTTGGACGGCCCCGAACCACGGCACCGTCTTGAGCATCGGCGACTACAATGTGCGGTACCGAAAGCAAAGCGAGACCTCATGGACTGATCTCTCTTTCACCGGCACGGGAACCAGCGCCACCGTCAGCAATCTGACAGATGCCGGACCTTATGAGGCGCAGGTACAAGCTGGCTATGTTACACCGTCCTTATTCGGCGAAAGTCTGGGAGCAGTCTCAGCTTGGTCAGCAACGGGCACCCAACAGGCCAACCGCGCACCGGCGTTATGCAGAACCAACCCGCGGGTCACCCTTGACAACCATACTACTGCTATAGGAAGACAAGCCTACGCAGAACTGAGTGAGTACTATTGTGACGCGGATGGCGACGTGCTGAAATATACCTCATCCTCGCAACATAGCTCAATCGTGGATACTTGGATCGAACAGGTTAGTAAACTCATCACGCGATACAAGAGCTTAGGCTCGTCGCAGATCACATACGCAGCGGTCGACGGTCGCGGCGGCTCGATCTCGAGGAATCTGATAGCCACCGGTACCTATACCGCGACCCGATCTGTAGCCGAGAACGCTCCGGCTGGGACCAACGTGGGCGCGTCGCTATCAGATAAGTGGGGACAGAACCGGACCTACTCCCTTTCGGGCGACGATGCATCTGCATTTGCGATAGACACAAACTCTGGCCAGATCAGTGTGGCTGCAGGCACGGATCTGGATTATGAGACCAAGTCATCCTACTCGGTCACGGCGAGTTTCAAGTTGACGAATCCGAACAGGGATGTCGGACATGCGGTCACCATCAATGTGGTTGACATCACCCCGCCTGCCAAACCCGACGCGCCGACAGTGGCGCGCTCAAGCACCAGCCCCAAGACCGCTTTGGATATCAGTTGGACAGCGCCAGACAACGGCGGCTCGTCCATTACCAACTACTATGTGCAGTACATAAAGGAGGGCGCGGACAGAAGGGCTATCTCCAGTTGGACCACTCACACTGTTACCGGTACCAGTACCTCGACCACCCTCAACAACCTGGATCCGGCGACCACCTATCACGTACATGTGAAGGCGGAAAATGTCGAAGGCACGGGCGCGTGGTCGGATGCGGGCACGGGCAGCACCAATCGCCCGCCCGTCTTCGGCGACGGAGACAGCACGACTCGCAGCGTGGTTGAGAACAGCGCGGCCGGCGCCAATGTCGGCGACGCGGTGACCGCGACGGACGCGGATAGCGATGCCCTGACCTACTCGCTGTCGGGATCCAGCGCGTTCACCATTGCCTCGGGTAGCGGTCAGATCACGGTGGCCTCTGGCGCGACGATAGATTACGAGACCACTTCGTCCTACAGCGTGAAGGTAAAGGTCAGCGACGGCAAAGGCGATACGGACGCCATCGATGTTACCATCAATGTGACCGATGTAGATGAGCCGCCCGGCAAGCCGGACGCGCCGACGGTGGCACGCTCAAGCACCAGCCCCAGTACTGCCCTGGAGGTGAGTTGGACAGCGCCGGTCAACACGGGGCCGGCGATCAGCGATTACGATGTGCGGTTCCGCAAGCAGGGTGAGGAGGAGTGGACCGAGCTCGCTTTTACCGGCACCGGTACATCAACCAGCATCAGCGGTTTGGCAGCGGCGACGACCTATGAGGTACAGGTGCGGGCGAACAATGTCGAAGGTGTGGGCGCGTGGTCGGCTTCGGGCACGGGCACCACCGCCAGCCCGCCTGCCACACCCGCCCCACCTACAGTGGTCCTGCGCACGACGTCCCATACTTCGACCGGCGCCGTGTTCGAGTTGAAGTTGAGTTGGACGGCCCCGAACGACAACGGCTCGGCCATCACCGACTACGACGTGCGGTACCGAAAGCAAGACGCGGACGCATGGACTGATCTCTCTTTCACCGGCACGGGAACCAGCAGCACCGTCAGCAATCTGACAGACGCCGGACCGTATGAGGCGCAGGTACGCGCCGAAAACGCCGATGGCGAATCGGATTGGTCAAATACGGGCACCCAACAGCCCAACCGTGCGCCGACGTTACGCCAATACATCATTGCCGACCAAACTCTTTCTATAGGAGTAAGTGGCGCGACAGACCTGAGTCGTTTATATAGTGACCCGGATGACGACGTACTGAAATATACCGCATCCACGCAACATAGCTCAATCGGGTCGGCTTGGATCGAGCATAGTCTTAACCTCGTCATACGACCCGAGAGCTTAGGCTCGTCGACGATCACATACTCGGGATCCGACGGTCGCGGCGGCACGATCTCAAGGCAGATGACACTCACCGGTACCTATACCGCGACCCGGTCTGTAGCCGAGAACGCTTCGGCTGGGACCAACGTGGGTGCGCCGCTATCAAATAAGTGGGGAACGGGACGGACCTACTCCCTTTCGGACGACAGCGTTTTTGAGATAGACGAAGACTCAGGTCAGATCAGTGTGGCTACGGGCGCGGATCTGGATTATGAGACCAAGTCATCCTACTCGGTCACGGCGAGTTTCAAGTTGACGAATCCGGATAGGAATGTCGGACATGCGGTCACCATCAACTTGACTGACCAACCGCCGCCCGGCAAGCCGGACGCGCCGACAGTGACACGCTCGTCCACCAGCCCCAAAACGGCCTTGGACGTCAGTTGGACGGCACCGACCAACACAAGACCAGCGGTCAGCGACTACGATGTTGAGTACCGAAAGCAGGGTGCGGAGGTGTGGACCGATCACGCTTTTACCGGCACCGGTACATCAACCAGCATCAGCGGTTTGGAATCGGCGACGACCTATGACGTGCAGGTGAGGGCGAGCAACGCCGAGGGCACGGGCAACTGGTCGGATTCGGGCACGGGCACCACCAATCGCTCGCCTGTCTTTACGGAGGGCAACCCGAATGCGCCCGGTGGCCGCGAGACCAGCCGCGAGGTGGCAGAGAATAGTCCGGCGGGTACCCTTGTCGGCACGCCTGTGGCGGCCACGGACGCGGATGGCGACGCGCTGACCTACTCGCTGTCGGGATCCAGCGCGTTCACCATCGACTCGGGCAGCGGTCAGATCACGGTGGCCTCTGGCGCGACGCTGGACTACGAAACCACTTCGTCCTACAGCGTGACGGTGACGGTCAGTGACGGCAAAGACGATACGGACAACATTGCAGTTAACATTGACGTGACCGATGTAGATGAGCCGCCCGGCAAGCCGGACGCGCCGACAGTGACGCGGTCAAGCACCAGTCCCAATACCGCTTTGGATATCAGTTGGACAGCGCCGGCCAATGGCGGTGGTCCGGCGATCAGCGATTACGATGTGCAGTACCGCAAGCAGAGTGCGTCGGCGTGGACCTCGCATTCCTTTACTGGCACTGGCACGCAAACGACGATCAGCACCTTGTCGTCTGAGACGACTTATGAGGTGGTGGTGCAGGCGAGCAACGCCGAGGGCACGGGCGACTGGTCGGATGAGGGCATGGGTGACACCAATCGCTCGCCTACATTCACGGATGCAGTGGATTTTCAACGCTATCGGCAAGGCACGGCCATCACGCCGTTGGTCTTTCCCGAAGCAACCGGTGGCGATGGTTCGCTGACTTACGCGCTGACGCCACCTGCTGGGCTGGCGTACACCTCACCGGCCAATGGGGAAAGCAATGGCGGTGTTATGGATGGCACGCCAACCGAGCCAAAGGGCAAGACGCGCTACGATCTGTCGGTGACTGATGAGGATGGGGATGAGGCGACCGCGAGTTTCTTCGTTGTGGTGACAGAGAATCTGTTGCCGGCGTTTGCCGATGCGGTGGACGACAAAATATGGATAAAGAATGAACAGATCGCGGCGTTCACGCTTCCGGCTGCGAGTGGTGGCGATGGCACTTTGTCCTATGACCTGAGTCCTTCTCTGCCGGATGGTATCACGCGAGATGCGACTACGCGGCAGGTGACCGGCACGCCGACTATGGCACTGAGTGAGACGACGTATACTTGGACTGCGACGGATGAAGATGGCGATACAGCGACCCTGACGTTCACGATAGAGGTAACGGCGAGTCGGGTGCTTTCAGATCTGTTGCCGTCATTTGCGGATACGGTGGGGGCACAAAGCTATGTTCAGGACCAGACGATTGATCCGCTTACATTGCCATTGGCGACCGGTGGCGATGGTGTGCTGACTTACGCGCTGAGTCCGGGGTTGCCGGATGGTCTGAGTTTCAATCAGACGACGCGGATTATCTCTGGTACGCCGAGCGTGACGATAGGTGCGACCGCGTACAGTTGGACTGCGACAGATGAAGATGGCGACATGGCAATCCTGACGTTCACGATAGAGGTGAAGGCGAGGCGGGTGCTTGATCAGGTGCCGTCGTTCACAGATACGGTGGGGGCACAAAGCTATGTTCAGGACCAGACGATTGATCCGCTTACATTGCCATTGGCGACCGGTGGCGATGGGACGCTGACCTACGCGCTGAGTCCGGGTTTGCCGGATGGAGTAACGAAGGATGCCAACCACCGCGTCAGCGGTACGCCGAGCGTGTCGTCAGGAGAAACCCCCTATACTTGGACTGCGACAGATGAAGATGGCGACAAAGCGGAACTGACGTTCACGATAG
This sequence comes from uncultured Latescibacterota bacterium, assembly GCA_958295785.1. Classification (GTDB taxonomy): domain Bacteria; phylum Latescibacterota; class UBA2968; order UBA2968; family UBA2968; genus VXRD01. The sequence goes on along the minus strand of OY282377.1, from coordinate 4,651,826 downwards.
AGGTGAAGGCGGATTTGAAGCCGACGTTTGGCGATGCGGTGGACGACAAAATATGGATAAAGGATGAACAGATCGCGGCGTTCACGCTTCCTGCTGCGAGTGGTGGTGATGGCACTTTGTCCTATGACCTGAGTCCGGGTTTGCCGGATGGTATCACGCGAGATGCGACTACGCGGCAGGTGACCGGCACGCCGACTATGGCACTGAGTGAGACGACGTATACTTGGACTGCGACGGATGAAGATGGCGATACAGCGACCCTGACGTTCACGATAGAGGTAACGGCGAGTCGGGTGCTTTCAGATCTGTTGCCGTCGTTCACAGATACGGTGGGGGCACAAAGCTATGTTCAGGACCAGACGATTGATCCGCTCACGTTGCCATTGGCGGCCGGTGGCGATGGGACGTTGACCTACGCGCTGAGTCCGGGTTTGCCGGAGGGTTTGCGTTTCAATCAGACGACGCGGATGATCTCTGGTACGCCGAGCGCGACGATGAACGCGACCGAGTACACTTGGACTGCGACAGATGAAGATGGCGATACAGCGGAACTGACGTTCACGATAGAGGTGGTGCCCGCGTCCTCAAATTCGGTGCCTACATTTACGGATGCAGTGGATTTTCAACGCTATCGGCAAGGCAAGGCCATCACACCATTGGTCTTTCCCGAGGCGACGGGGGGCGATGGGACGTTGACCTACGCGATGACGCCACCTGCTGGGCTGGCGTACACCTCACCGGCCAATGGGGAAAGCAATGGCGGTGTTATGGCTGGCATACCAACCGAGCCAAAGGGCAAGACGCGCTACGATCTGACGGTGACCGATGAGGATGGGGATGAGGCGACCCTGAGTTTCTTCGTTGTGGTGACAGAGAATCTGTTGCCGGCGTTTGTCGATGCGGTAGCCGCGCAAAGCTATGTTCAGAATCAGACGATTGATCCGCTCACGTTGCCATTGGCGACGGGTGGCGATGGTGTGCTGACTTACGCGCTGAGTCCGGGGTTGCCGGAGGGTGTAACGAAGGATGCCAACCACCGCGTCAGCGGTACGCCGAGCGTGTCGTCAGGAGAAACCCCCTATACTTGGACTGCGACAGATGAAGATGGCGATACAGCGACCCTGACGTTCACGATAGAGGTGAAGGCGGATTTGAAGCCGTCGTTTGCCGATGAGGTGGACGACAAAACATGGATAAAGGATGAACAGATCGCGGCGTTCACGCTTCCGGCTGCGAGTGGTGGTGATGGCACTTTGTCCTATGACCTGAGTCCTTCTCTGCCGGATGGTATCACGCGAGATGCGACTACGCGGCAGGTGACCGGCACGCCGACTATGGCACTGAGTGAGACGACGTATACTTGGACTGCGACGGATGAAGATGGCGACAAAGCGGAACTGACGTTCACGATCACGGTTGACGTGCAACAGGTCCTGCCCAAAAACGTTGACCTCACGCCGTCATTTTTAGATACAGTAGTTGCACAACGCTATGTTCAGAACCGTGCGATTGATCCGCTCACGTTGCCATTGGCGACGGGTGGCGATGGTGTGCTGACCTACGCGCTGAGTTCGGGTTTGCCGGATGGTTTGGGTTTCAATCAGACGACGCGGATGATCTCTGGTACGCCGAGCGCGACGATGAACGCGACCGCGTACAGTTGGACTGCGACAGATGAAGATGGCGACAAAGCGGAACTGACGTTCACGATCACGGTTGACGTGCAACAGGCCCTGCCCAGAAACGTTGACCTCACGCCGTCATTTTTAGATACAGTAGTTGCACAACGCTATGTTCAGAACCGTGCGATTGATCCGCTCACGTTGCCATTGGCGACGGGTGGCGATGGTGTGCTGACCTACGCGCTGAGTTCGGGTTTGCCGGATGGTTTGGGTTTCAATCAGACGACGCGGATGATCTCTGGTACGCCGAGCGCGACGATGAACGCGACCGCGTACAGTTGGACTGCGACAGATGAAGATGGCGACAAAGCGGAACTGACGTTCACGATCACGGTTGACGTGCAACAGGCCCTGCCCAGAAACGTTGACCTCACGCCGTCGTTTGTGGATACGGTAGCCGCGCAAAGCTATGTTCAGAATCAGACGATTGATCCGCTTACATTGCCATTGGCGACGGGTGGCGATGGTGTGCTGACCTACGCGCTGAGTCCGGGGTTGCCGGAGGGTCTGAGTTTCAATCAGACGACGCGGATGATCTCTGGTACGCCGAGCGCGACGATGAGCGTGACCGCGTACAGTTGGACTGCGACAGATGAAGATGGCGATACAGCGACCCTGACATTCACCATTGAGGTAACACCCCCAAATTCGGTACCGGTATTCACGGATGCGATAGACGGGGCGTCTATGGGGGATCAACCATTGGTCCCGCCGTTCGTTTTGCCGGAGGCGACGAGTGGCGATGGTGTGTTGAATTACGATCTGGAGCCGCCGTTGCCTAATGGGCTATCGTTTGATAAAACGACGCGGGTCATTTCCGGCACGCCGCTGGAAGATATAGACGATACCGAGTACACTTGGACTGCGACGGATGAAAATGGGGATGAGACGATCCTGACGTTCACCATTGAGGCGGCGGATTTGGTGCCGGCGTTCACAGATACAGTGGGCGCGCAGAACTATATTCAGTACCAGCCAATTGATCCGCTCACGTTGCCATTGGCGACGGGTGGCGATGGTGTGTTGAATTACGATCTGGAGCCGCCGTTGCCTAATGGGCTATCGTTTGATAAAACGACGCGGGTCATTTCCGGCACGCCACTGGAAGATATGGACGATACCAAGTACAGTTGGACTGCGACAGATGAAGATGGCGATACAGCGACCCTGACGTTCACCATTGAGGTGGCGGCGGATTTGGTGCCGGCGTTCACAGATACAGTGGGCGCGCAGAACTATATTCAGTACCAGCCAATTGATCCGCTCACGTTGCCATTGGCGACGGGTGGCGATGGTGTGTTGAATTACGATCTGGAGCCGCCGTTGCCTAATGGGCTATCGTTTGATAAAACGACGCGGGTCATTTCCGGCACGCCACTGGAAGATATGGACGATACCAAGTACAGTTGGACTGCGACAGATGAAGATGGCGATACAGCGACCCTGACGTTCACCATTGAGGTGGCGGCGGATTTGGTGCCGGCGTTCACAGATACAGTGGGCGCGCAGAACTATATTCAGTACCAGCCAATTGATCCGCTCACGTTGCCATTGGCGACGGGTGGCGATGGTGTGTTGAATTACGATCTGGAGCCGCCGTTGCCTAATGGGCTATCGTTTGATAAAACGACGCGGGTCATTTCCGGCACGCCGCTGGAAGATATAGACGATACCAAGTACAGTTGGACTGCGACAGATGAAGATGGCGATACAGCGACCCTGACGTTCACCATTGAGGTGGCGGCGGATTTGGTGCCGGCGTTCACAGATACAGTGGGCGCGCAGAACTATATTCAGTACCAGCCAATTGATCCGCTCACGTTGCCATTGGCGACGGGTGGCGATGGTGTGTTGAATTACGATCTGGAGCCGCCGTTGCCTAATGGGCTATCGTTTGATAAAACGACGCGGGTCATTTCCGGCACGCCGCTGGAAGATATAGACGATACCAAGTACAGTTGGACTGCGACAGATGAAGATGGCGATACAGCGACCCTGACGTTCACCATTGAGGTGGCGGCGGATTTGGTGCCGGCGTTCACAGATACAGTGGGCGCGCAGAACTATATTCAGTACCAGCCAATTGATCCGCTCACGTTGCCATTGGCGACGGGTGGCGATGGGACGCTGACTTACGCGCTGACGCCTGGCCCGTCTGCTGGGTTGACGTTTGACTTGGCAACGCGGATGCTTTCTGGGATGCCGACCGAGGCGATGGTTGCGACGGAATGTATCTGGACTGCGACGGATGAAGATGGCGATACGGCTATGCTGGTCTTCACTGTTGAGGTGGATGCGGATCTGATTCCGAGGTTCACCGAGACGGTCGGGCCGCAACGCTATCGGGCAGGCAGGGCGATAGCGCCGCTCACGTTGCCATTGGCGACGGGTGGCGATGCACCGCTGACCTACAGCCTGACGCCGACCCTGCCTGCTGGTTTGGTGCTCGATGCGGCGACGCGCATTATCTCTGGAACGCCGACCACGCCGATGAATGAGACGGCATACAAGTGGATGGTGACAGATGAGGATGGCGATGTGGCGGAACTGATTTTTACGATTGCCATTGAGGTTTCGGACCGCACGCGGCTCAAGGCGATAAACGAGTTGATTCTGCCCGAACTTTCGCGTGCGATGCGAACGAGCACCCTGGACGCGCTGACGGGGCGTATCGATCAGGAAGGCACTTCGCGTGCGCCGGGGATCATGAACTCGGAAGCGGCCCTTTCGTTTGTCGCTAGCAAGGTGATGGCGAGCGAATACGCGATCAAAGAGGGCACAAGGTCATGGCAAGAAGTGATCGGGGGGTCGTCCTTTGCCCTCCCGCTCTCCCATGACCATGCAGACACCCTCAACGCCGGGCGTGGCAGAGGTGTTGGCGCGCTGTGGGGCGCGAGCGATTTTCGACGCCTGAGTCTCAGTGGTGACGCGCCGATTTCATGGGATGGCGATCTCTTTGCCGCACATCTGGGCGCAGACATGCGCTTTGGCAACGGCTTCATCGCAGGGCTTGTAGGCTCTTGGTTTGAGGGGTCGGTCACTTACACGGATCAGGGTTATGGCGAGGCGGTTGATGGCACACACGAAAGCCGCATGGTGAGTGCCCATCCCTATTTGAGTTGGTCTTCGCCGATGGGGTCAAACCTGTGGGCAACAGCCGGCTATGGCCGAGGCGAGGTTGCGATGGATGATGAAAAGGTCGGGCATCAGACGAGCGACAGCGATCTGAGGACTGCGGCAGCGGGTGGGCGCGTGCGCCTGTCTGGGGGCTTGTCGTCATTCGATTTGAAGGGCGAGGCGTGGATGACGCGCTTGGCGGTTGATGACAATGGCGATGGGATTGAGGGTGTAACCGCAAATACCCAACGCTTGCGCTTGGCCGGAGAAGCCGCGCATACTTTTGGATTCGCCTCGGGCGCATCGCTGACGCCGTCGATGGAGCTCGGCATGCGGATGGATGCCGGCGATGGGCAGACCGGCACCGGGGTTGAACTCGGCGGAGGGGTGCGCTATGCGGCAGTGCGACTGACAGTGGAGGCGACGAGCCGAATTTTGCTCGCACACACAGGCGATACAAAGGAGTGGAGCGCGGGGCTTTCCGTGCGGTTTAGTCCCCGTGACGATGCTCGCGGTCTGTCGTTCCAAGTGCAACCGTCTTATGGCGAGACGGGCAGTGGCGTGGCGCAGTTGTGGGAGCAAGGCGCGGTGGGCGCGGGACTGAACAGCTTTGCGCCGACGATGCAGATGGATACAGAGGTCGGGTACACGGTGCCGATGTTCGCCGGGTTGCTCACGCCTTATAGTGGGTTTCGGTTCTCGGAGGATGGCACGCAGGGCTATCGCTTTGGCGGTCGGGTGGAGATCGGCGGGTTGGGGAATGTGAGCCTTGAAGGGATGCGCGATGAGGCCAGTGCCGCGGCGAATCACGGCGTGATGTTGCGCGGTCAGTTGAATTTCTGAATGGGTGAGCACTGCGCGTTGTTCTGTAAGTGAATGGGGTGAATTATGCAGCTAATTCGCCCCATTCTTGTTTTTAAAAATACAGTTTGAGTATCATGCCCCATAATCGTATATTGAACATACATGGGACGATATATCGCCAATATCAAAAGATGCGTTCGCGTTTTCTCTATTTTTTTTTGCGCGTTCTTTTTTTTTGCGTGCAACCAAACGGTCGCGCCGCCTCTTCCGGGTGCTGATTCTTCGGCTTCTGAATCCGCGCTCCCGTCCGTCTATACATACCTCATTGTCAATACCTATTTGCACGATCCCAATGCGTTTACTCAAGGGCTGGTTTTTGAAGATGGGATTTTTTACGAAGGCACGGGACAATACGGCGCGTCTCATATTCGCAAGGTCGCGCTGGCAACCGGCGCGGTTTTGAAAAAAAAAAGCATTGCATCCCATCTCTTTGGCGAAGGCATCGCGGTTTTTGGCAACCGCTTGTATCAACTCACATGGAAGGCGGGGATATGCTTTGTGTACGACAAAAACACCTTTGCCTTGCAGACCCAATTTACCTATCCCACCGAGGGATGGGGAATCGCGCACGACGGCGAAAAGCTCATGATGAGCGATGGCACGAATGTCATTTACTTTCGGCATCCGGATACGTTTGAAGAACTGGGTCGCATCGAAGTGACCGACAGCGCGGGGCCGGTGCCTTATCTCAATGAACTCGAATATATCAAAGGGCAGCTATTCGCCAATGTGTGGCGAACGGACCGCATTGTCCGCATCGATCCCAAAACGGGCGCGGTCACGGGATGGATTGATCTCACGGGTCTTCTGCCTCAAACGGATCGCTTGCAGCATCGCGTCGATGTGCTGAACGGCATTGCCTACGACGCCGAGATGGATCGCATTTTTGTCACTGGCAAGTGGTGGCCCAAGGTGTTTGAGATTAAGCTCGTTGCGAATAGATGAACTGGCCTGAGAGGCGTCTATGTTGTACTCTGTTTCGTATATTCGTATCACTTGACCAGCGGTCTATTTGTGGCTATCTTGTCATTGTCCTGATGTAGCCCATCCACACACCGCGAGGAAAGGGGTAAACGATGCAAAAGGAACGCGCAGATTTGGTTCGGGAGAACGGGGAATTGAGACAGGCGGTAGAGGACTTGCGCGCTGAAAAAACGGCGTTGGTCGATAATTACGAGAGGTTGAAAATTGAGTACCAGAATCAATCTCAAAAGAGAATTTTTCGGGCTGAAGTGGCGATGAACGCGCTCAATACGCTTGAGGAAATGGGGATTATTTCCCATGACTTTGTCGTGCAGTTCATTTCTTTTTCCGCCGAGGGCCGTTCGCCAGACGAGATTGTGGCTGTTTTGAAAGCCGATTTGGAAAAGACGCGGCGTATCTGATCTGCGGTTAGTCGCCGATATAGGAGGGCACCATGCCTGCAACAGCAACAATGTCACGCACAAATGGCAGGGCCAAGTCCCTGACAAAGATCAAAATTGTGGATTGCGATGTCCACCATTCTCATGGCAAAGGCGACGCGCTGTATCCCTATTTGCCGCGTCATTTTGTCGAGTACATCAAGGACTTTGGCGCGATGATGCCCAGACTCGGATATACCAACATGCCCGGCGGCGGTGCGCGAATTGATCTGTGGGACGATCCAAATGAAAACCCCGCGCACCAGCCACGGGTTTGCATTGAGAAGCATCTCGATGCCTATGATATAGACTATGCGATTCTCACGGGCGGGCCTTATACGGCGGCTGTTCACACGAACCCGGACTACGCATCGGCTTATTGCAGTGCGTTTAACGACTGGACAAAAGACCATTGGATCAGCGCGGATCCCCGGTTTCGGGCTTCGATTCACATTTGCCCGGTGGATCCACAACTCGCGGTGAAGGAAATTGACCGCTTGGGACCGGATCCCGCTTTTGTGCAGGTTATGATGCCCGCGGGGGCGCGCATGCCGTTTGGCAACCGGCATTACCATCCCATTTACGAAGCCTGCGAAAGACACGGCTTGCCCGTCTCGGTTCACTTTGGGGGCGAAGGCGCGGGGCTTGCGGCGCCGCCCACCGCAGCGGGGTATCCCACTTATTACCTCGAAATGCGGATGGCGCGCCCACAAATTGCACAGGCCCATGTCACCAGTTTGGTGGTGGAAGGCGTGTTTGAGAAATTTCCGAATTTCCACTTCATATTCATCGAAATGGACACCTTCTGGTTGCCGGGTCTCATGTGGCATCTGGACCTCGACTGGCGTGCGTTGCGCGACTACACGCCTTGGGTCAAACGCCTGCCGAGCGAATACATCCGCGAACACATCCGCTTGGGCACGCAACCCATGCCCGATATACCCGGAGGGAAGGCGGACTTGGAGACGTACTTGCGCTGGATGCACGCCGAAGACACCCTCATTTTTGCCAGCGATTATCCGCACTGGGATTGGGATGAACCCGGCCACGTTCTCCGCAATATTGACTTTGATTTGAAAAAGCGCGTCATGGGCGAAAATGCCGCCGAAATCCTCGGACTTTTCTGATGCAAAAACACAGGGTAGCGAAAACAGCGGACTTGCCGCCGGGGGAGCGCGAAATTGTGACGGTCAACAAGCGCGAAATCGGTATTCTCAATGTGGATGGTACGCTTTACGCCCTCCGCAATGTCTGCCCGCATCGCTTGGGGCCGCTCTGCAAGGGCCGCGTCCGCCCGCTCGTCGTGTGGGAAGGCGAGACCAATATCGGGCATGAGCGCGAGAACGAGATCATCAAGTGCCCGTGGCACAACTGGGAGTTTGACCTGAAGACCGGCAAGTCCATTACCGATGATTCGCTGCGCGTCCGCACCTATCGCGTGGAGACCGAGGGCGAGGATGTCGTGCTTTATCTGAATGGTCGGTGAAAGGCATCCGCAAACGCGCTCAGTTCTGGATGCACGGGATTTGACGGATTTTTCCGACTCATATATGCTTCGATTCGCTTTGGAGTACAGGGCGAAGCGGAGACGGACTGCTGAGAGCTTGTTTTACATATAAGGACAGGCACAGGGACCTGTCCCTACGGTTGGTGGAGGGCTGGGATGGACTGACCACCGGACACTGACCACTGACCCCTGATTTTTGGGCGGACGGACTCCTTCTCCAAAGAGCGATCTTATGCAACTGACTTTTAGTACCACTGTTTGTCCCGATTTGCTTTTGCCCGATGCGCTGAATGTTGCGAGCGCAGCGGGCTTTTGTCGCATTGAACTTTTTCGAGCATGGACCGAGAGTTCGCCCGTTCATCGGGATACATCGGTTCGCATGGTGCGCGAGCGGCTGGACGATGCGGGGGTCGCGCTGACGGGCCTCAACATTCGCAACCTCACGGGGTGCAATGCCAATGGCGAGCGCGACTTGAGATACAATTTGCGGCAGGTCGAATGGGATATCCACCTCGCGCGTGCCCTGCGCCTTCGGTGTGCCAATCTCAAGGGCGGGCAGCGCACGGACGAAGCGCGGGAAGATTTTGTTACGGGGATCAATTACGCACTCGACCGCATTTCGGATTTCACGCTCAACATGGGCAATCACAAGGGCAATTTGTTGGAAAATATCGCGGATTACGAGCGCGTTTTGCCCGAGCTTCCGGACCGCGCCAAAGTGCTGATGGATACCGGTCACCTCCTGTCCGCAGGCGTTGATGTGCGCGATTTTGCAACGGCTTTTGCGGATCGCATCGGCGCGGTTCACTTGCGCGATCAACAAGGGGAGACGCCCGTGCCCTTTGGCGAAGGGGATTTGCCTTTTGAAGAGGTGATCGGCATTCTCAGGGATGCGGGATATGATGGCGATCTCGTTATCGAACTCGAACACGTCACTTGGGCCGAACCCGCTGAAGCCTGCGCTGTTGCGCGTGAATACGTGGAAAAAATTCTATCCTAATGTCCACCGCTTGCATGAGAGCCTATGCCCCACGCACTGGGCAAACATTTGCTCGTCGATTTGTACGGTTGCCCGACCGGTTTGCTCAATGATGTCGCCGCGCTTGAAACGGTTATGGTCGAAGCGGCCCACCGCGCAGGCACCACGGTTCTCAACACCACATTTCATCGTTTTTCGCCCTGCGGCGTGTCGGGTGTTGTCGTGATTCAGGAAAGCCATCTGACCATCCACACTTGGCCGGAGCAAGGTTTTGTCGCGATTGACTTGTTCACATGTGGCAGACAGACCCAACCGGGACGCGCGTTGACCTACTTAAAACGCGCCCTCCAATCCACGCGCAGCGACGTGCGACAACTCGTGCGAGGGCAAGGGGATTCATCGCCGAAAAAATGAAAGCCCGACAATAGAAGGAAAACCCCATGCCTATTCCCGTTATTAATGCACAAGTTACGACAAACGAAAGACTGGCAAAACTCGAGGCCCTCGTCGCCCAACTGGATAAGTGCCTCGACAATCTGGAGCAAGGCCAGTGCTGGATCATTGGCCTCCTGTTCACCATTTTGATCGCCATTATGAGCGCGTCCATTACCATTTTGATCACAATGCCTTAGCCTCGGAGAAGTGACAAATGTCTGTTCACAAAATTTTGAACAGCCTAGGCCTATGGGAAATCGGTAGTTTGCTCGTCAAGCGGGGCACGGTCATGGGGCCGTTGGTCCCATGACTTTGGATCAGTCCTTTGTTGCTATTTTTTGCTTGGCTCTTTGAATCAACACTTGTGATCGGCGGCATCCCTCTCATTACCGTCGCATGTGTGCTCGTCGCATTGTGGCTTATATTTAACTACAATCGCCACTATGCGCGGTTTGCCAAGCATGATCCAGACCGGCTACAATCCGAGGAATACCGACTATTGGCGTTGATCGAGGGCAAAGAATTGCCGGATCCAATGCCTGCGGACGAACTTCCACTCGCAGACCCTGCGCCCCAGTTGTCTAATCCTGAAGTGTCAACCCAAGAAGAGGATTCACTTGCTCCCCCCGACATTGACGAGGAACGAGACTCATGAAAGCCTACCTCTTGACATATAGCCCGGTATGCCCGCGAGCGCGGGTGCATGCGGTTCTCAACACCTCTCGGGCGATCCGCAATTGGGTCTCGCCCTTTCCCTACGCCGCGATTTTGGTCTCCAATCTCACCACGCAGGAACTCGGCGCGATGCTCCGCAATCGTTTGGATGATGAGGTCTGGTTTATGGTCGCGCAACTCGACAGCGAGTTGGTTGACGGATGGTTGCCCGGCGATTTTTGGGAGTTCGTGAACGATCCCGCTGAGGCGTCGTTACAGCCGTTGCTGGATCGGTTGGAGGCGAAACGCCGCAAAGAAGGAGATAGGCGGCGACAGTTGCGGGATCATCTATCAAAAGCGACCTAAAGCACTGGCAAGACCCAATAACACAAAACGCCCGTCAAGTGGTGCATAACTGCGGTAGCAGTTCATTTCGGCGGGCGTTCTCGTTTGGGCGTGTACGCACGGGCGATGTCGGCGACCATTCCAAATTCACAGGAGTAGATATGACTTCCGATCAAGCGATGGACATTCGATCCACACTTGTTGCGATGTTTGAGGCCATTGACAAAAACGAAAATATCGCCGAGCATCTGATCAAACTCGACGATATTCAGCGCGGCCTCGACCGCAGCGCGCCCGCACAACTCAGGCATTTTCTCGAGCGCCGCAGCTATGTCAAAGCACTCGAATATCTCGAGACGGGCATGGTGATTGACGACCCCAATCGGCCCGACTGTGACGACCATCCATACGCATCGCGTTGAGCATGACGCGCCAATGACGTTGCATGAGGCGTATGATCTGACTGTGACGACCACCCCATTACTGTTAGGAGTTGCGTTATGGCTGTTGAAACCCGCACGGATATCAAGGGTATTCCCCGGTTTTTGTTCACCGAAGGCACGGATGCGGACCGCCTGCATCTGCATATCTCTGAGGTTGGCCCGGGCCAGCGCGCCCATCCGCCGCACCGGCACGAGGGTTGGGAAATTTTCTACGTGATTGAGGGAAAGGGCGAAGTTTTGTACGGCGACGAAACGCATCCCGTCAACACCGGCGAGGCCATGCACTTGGAATGCAGCATTTTGCACGGGATTGAGAATGTCGGGGACGCGCTGATGCACTACGCCGTGATCATTCGGAAATGAGACGCCGCGGGCCGGGCGCGTCAGTAGCGTTCTCGCAGGATGTCCATGATGTGCATGGACAAGGATTGCACGGCTTCGTCAAAATTGGCGTTTTCAACTGCTATTAGGTGATGGGCTTCGCCCACTTTTAGGATGTGTTGCTGAATTTGCAAAATGGCGTCGAGGTTTTCGACATAGCGGTGCGATGGCCGTTGCGCGGCCTCTTCGCTGCGAAATTCAAACCGCTCGGCATAGCGTTTTTTGTCGTCCAAGTACAAAATCATCCAGATAAATGTCGCGCGATCTTCGTGCGTGCTCAAGTCGATCAAATCGGGCAAGAGATGCACGCCGTCGATGACGAGGCTGACGTGTTCTTCAATGGCGCGTTCAATCATGGCGCGCACGCCAACGCCGACGCGAACCGCCTGTTCTCGAAATGCCTGTACGACTGGCGGATGCTCGCCGCTCAATTCCGCGCCTGTGTGTTCCCATGCGGAAAAAGACGAGGCGTGCAATGCGGGCATGAGTTCGGGCGAGATCATCAGGCGCATAATTTGCCGAATGGCATCGGTGGATACGACGCGCGAAATTTTCAGCAGATTGGCGAGTGCCAATCCCACGGATGTTTTGCCCACCCCACTCGCGCCGCTGATGAGAATGACGAGGGGCTTGTGCTGCCGGTCCTTGCGAAAGCGATACCACGCCCGATAGCGCTCGGCGTAGTGAACGCTGTATCCATCTGTTAAGGTGTTCAGCGTTGTCTCAAAAATTTGTGGTCGCTTGATCACTTGGCCCTGTGAGCGCGAGAGTTCTTGCTCGACCTGTGTGGCAATGCGATACGCGAGATCGCGGTCCAGGCCAATGGCTTCGAGGGAATCCGCGAGTCTGTCTAGCGAGAACAGGGCGCGGTCTTCGCCTTCTTCGATGAAAATTTGCCGGGATGTGGGTTGCCAAAAGATGGCATCGCCGATGTTGAGGTTGCCAAATTCGCGTGCGACCTGATTTCTCACGAGGTCGGTCATGTCTTCGGCTTTGATGTCTTTTGCTTTTTGCAGGGACCGACGGATGCCGTCTGCAAATTTGTACGCTTCTTGAAATGCGAATCCATGTTCAATTAAATAGTGCGCGAGCATGCCCCGCAGAAAGGGGATGCGCTTTTTGCCATCTACAATCGTCGCCATGGCAATCTCCTGCCAAATGCCGTTTTTTTTCAAACAAGGGCTACTTTCCGAACTTAGTGAACCTTTTGCGCGGTGTCAAGTTTCTGGCTAACTGCCCTGCGAAAGAGAGAGGATTCTCATGTCTGCACGACCCAATGTGTTGTTGATTTCAACGGACCACTGGCCGGCGCATCTCTTGGGATGTGCGGGGCATCCGGTGATTCAGACGCCGACGCTGGATGAATTGGCCCGAAGCGGCGTGCGTTTTACCAACTGTTATGCCGAGTGCCCGGTGTGCATTCCGGCGCGGCGCACGCTGATGACGGGTACGCCGCCGCGCACGCATGGGGATCGCGTGTTTAAGGAGCAACTCGAGATGCCCGACATTCCAACTTTGGCGCAGACGTTTCGGGATGCGGGCTATCAGGCTTATGCGGTGGGCAAGTTGCATGTGTATCCGCAGCGGGATCGCATTGGGTTTGACGATGTGATCTTGGATGAAGAGGGCCGCGTGCAGTATGGGGTGGTGGACGATTACGAGCTTTTTTTGGGCGATCAGGGCTATGTGGGGCAACACTTCAATCACGGCATGAGCAACAACGAGTACAGCGCGGTGGCATGGCATTTGCCCGATGCGACGCACGCGACGAATTGGGCGACGCAGAACATGGCGCGCGTTGTAAAACGCCGAGACCCCAAACGCCCCTCGTTCTGGTTTTTGTCCTATCGGCATCCGCATCCGCCGCTCGTGCCTTTGCAGACGTATTTGAATTTTTATCGGGATATGGCGATTGACGCGCCGGTTGTGGGCGATTGGGTTTTGTCGGATGACCTCCCTTATGGACTCCAATCCACGACGGCACGCGGCGATAAGCACAGCGCGGTTCAAGTCGAGATGGCGCGGCGGGCGTTTTATGCCCTGTGTACCCATATTGACCACAGCTTGCGCGTGTTGATTGGCACGCTGAGAGAAGAGGGATTGCTCGACAAGACGATGATATGTTTTACGTCGGATCACGGCGATATGTTGGGCGATCACAATATGTGGGCGAAGCGGCTTTTCTACGCGGGGTCCGCCAATATTCCGATGATTTTGCTCGGTGCTGAAGGCGATGAGCGGGTCGGGTTCAACCGCGTGGATGATCGCTTGGTGGGGTGGCGCGATGTGATGCCCACATTGCTGGATTTGGCGGGGGTGGATATTCCCGATACTGTGGAGGGGATGTCGATGGTTGGCGCGCAAAAACGGGATTGGTTCTATGGCGAGATCGGCGAAGATGCCCATGCCACGCGGATGATTTGCGATGGTCGCTACAAGTTGATTTATTTTGCTGTGGGAAATTATCGGCAACTATTTGATTTGGAAAGCGATCCCCGGGAATGTGTGGATTTGTCGGCTGATCCGCGATACGCCGAACCCCTGGCGCGGTTGACCGAGCTTTTGATCGGCGAACTTTACGGTGGGGATGAAGCATGGGTTGAGGATGGGCAATTGATCGGCTTTCCAGATCGGCAATATCGCCCCGGCCCCAACCGAGGGCTGACCAGCCAGCGCGGCCAACACTGGCCCCCACCGCCAAAATCCGATATGCCGCAGATCCGATGGCATGCGTAAAAAAAAGCTGAAGGTGGAGACAACGTCGTGACCATTTTGGAAGAATGGGGAATTGCGCCCCAAGTCTATTTTTTTTGGAGGCATTATGCCCTCGCGATTGTTTAATTCGCATCCGGACCGCGGCATTCGCGTGCCCTATCGGGTGATGGAGGATTATGTTCGCGCGCTGTTTCAGGCTGTGGGAATGTCTGAAGAACACGCGCAACACATGGCCATCACATTGACAGCAAATGATTTGCGTTGCGTGTTTAGCCACGGCACGCGGCAAGTGCGCGACTATATTTCTGAAATGCAAAATGGGCATACCAATCCGCGCTCCCATGTGACGGTGGTCTCTGAGGCGGAGGCGACGGCTGTGATCGATGGCGATGGCGGGTTGGGGTATTTCCCGTCGTATATGGGGACGGAGATGGCGATTGAAAAGGCGTTGAACGTGGGCGTGGGCGCGGTGACAACGCGCAATCACTTCCACTTTGGCGCGGCGGGCAATTATTCCCGCATGGCCCTGGCGCACGACTGCATTGGAATGGCACTGTCATCGCACCGCTATCGCCCCCGCCGAGACGCGACGGTGTTGAGCGCGTCGGGCGGATCGCCCATTAGCATCGCCGTGCCATCTGCGGTGCAACCCCCTATTGTGATGGATATGTCCGCGCATTTTATTTCGTACAGCGAGGAAGCGTTCGCAAACTTTCCCGCTGCGGTTTTCAAGGGCTTGGGGCTGGCGGCTGTGTTGCAGGCGATGGGCGGCATTTTGCCCGGTATCTGGCGCGAGGGGTATGGATTTACCGGGGAAGGCAAAGGGGCTGCGCCGCATCAAGGGGCGTTTATTGCCGCGTTTGACGTGAAGCGGTTTGCCGATGTCGAGGCGTTTAAGCAGGAGATGGATCGCTATATCGGCGAAGCGCGTGCCACAAAGCCCTTGCCGGGCCACGACCGCGCCGAGTTGGCCGGGGGCATGGAATGGGAATGGGAAAAAGAGCACCGCGAGATCGGCATTCCCATGACCGATGAGCACTGCGATCTGCTGGAACAGGTGGGCGATAGCGTGGATGTCCCGTCTCCGTTTGGACAATTTGAAGATGCGCGATTTGACAACAGGGAGGAGTGACGGATGAGCGAGAGGCCGAATATCTTGTTTCTCTTTGCGGATCAGATGCATGCGTTTGCGATGGGGTGTATGGGGACGGAGGATATCCATACGCCGAATTTGGACAAGTTGGCGCGGGAGGGGGTTTTGTTTCGCAACTGTTATTCCAATGCGCCGGTTTGCACGCCGTTTCGCGCGACGCTGGTGTCTGGGCAATACGGGTCGCAGACGGATACGCTTCGCAATGGGCGGTATATTCCCGAGGGGACGCGTACCCTGGCCGGCGCACTCAATGGGGCGGGGTATCGGACGGGTTGGGTGGGCAAGTGGCATTTGGGCGCGACGGGCAATGTGTGGGTGCCGCCTGAGTTGCGAGCGGATTTTACGGAGTTTATCGGGTATCAGTGTTACAATGATTTTTTGCACAGCGTGAAGTTTTACGATGAGGCGGGCGATGAGCATTGGTACGCTCACCACCGCACGGATGTGACGAGCGATATCGCGATTGCGCGCATGGAAAAGATGGCGGCAGATGCCCCCTTCGCGCTGTTTGTATCCTACCAAAACCCGCACTATCCCGAGCAGCCGGGGTATGAATACGACGAGATGTATCGGGGCGCGACCCTTGCGCGGCGGCCAAATTGCGAGGAGGTCGATCCGTACACAAAAACGCACAGTCCGCCAAGTCCCAAACCGCAAGAGAACGATCCCATTTACCAACGCTATGGCAACGATTTGGATGAATATTTGCGGGCGTATTACGCGATGGTGACGCAACTGGATGCGAATGTGGGGCGGATGATGGGCGCGCTGGATCGGATGGGCTTGCGAGATAATACGGTGGTGATGTTCACGTCTGATCACGGGGATTTGCAGGGCAGTCACGGCGAGACGAACAAGGGCAAGGCCTGGGAAGAGTCGAGTCGGATTCCCCTGATTGTTCGCGCACCGGATGGCGCGGCTGAGGCTGTTGTGGATGATTTGGTGTCGGGCGTGGATTTTTTTGCGACGTGTGTGGATTATGCCGCGCAACCGCCCGAGCCTTCGGTGGAGGGCGACAGTTTCGCGCCGCTGGTGCGCGACCCTTCGCAAACCTTAGACCGCCCCGTGTTTTCAGAAATGCAACCATGGTGTATGGTGCGCGCGGGCGCGTTTAAGTTGGTGGCGAAAAAAGAAGGCTTTGAGCCGACCCATCTGTTCGATTTGGAAAAGGATCCCTACGAGATGGACAATTTGCTCGACAATCCCGATCACGCCGCGGAACGAGCGCGTTTGTACGAGGTGCTAGAGAATTGGTACGGGTATGTGACGGGAAATGGGAATGCGGAAATGGAGAAAGCAGTCGAGAAGCGTTGAGGGCCGAATGCTTTGGCATCCGGTTGGAACGATTAAAGGGCGTTGGCACAATCCGTTACAGAGATCGGGAGATGTGCTAACGCCCTATTTTTTGCGGTTTTGACACACTCAAAAAACAATTGTCGCACTCATTGTGAAACGATCTGTTAAAGTTATTGCTTGACCGCACAAAAACGCGGAATATATTGCGTGTTCATTTTTTGATCCAGCTTTGGGAACGAGTGTGAACCGATCAGATGACAAAGGACGAGAGGCGAGATTTCGCTTTTCGGATTACAGGTACACCTTTCTCGGCCTGTCAGTGGTTTTTCTTTTCGTGGTGATGCCGTTGTTGGAGCGCGAAGAGCAGCCCTTTGTGCCCTTTCTTTTTTTGTTGGTTATGGCCGTGGTGCTCTGGACGCTCAGCCTTCCCAAGGCGTTCTTTGGGTTGTGTGTGGTTCTCGGATTGTTGGGGTTTGGATTTTCGTTGTGGATGGAGATGAGGGCCGTTTCAGAGGCCGTATCTCAAGTGGGTGAGTTGGCCTTGCTCGGTGTTTATACCTCGTTTTACGGGATATGTCTCGTGGTTTTTTTGCACCGGATTTTCTCTGAGAAGATGATCACGGCAGATACCATTCAGGGGGGAATTGCCGTCTATTTTCTCAGCGGGTTGTTGTGGGCGTTTTTCTATCACATCTTGCTCTTGCTCGACCCCACTGCGATTTCATTGCCCGTTCACACATCGGGCGAGTTTTCAGAACTGATTTATTTTTCCTTTGTCACGCTGACCACTTTGGGGTACGGAGAGATAACGCCGGTGAGTTGGATGGCGCAAAACCTGACCCTGTTGGAAGCCGTTTGGGGTCAGACGTATCTGGTGGTGCTGGTTGCTCGCCTGGTGGGCTTGCATTTGAGTGGGGCCGGTCAATCGGATCACAAATAGGAAGGGTTATGAATGACAGATGGCCTGTTGTGTTTGGCGTTTTCTTTTGGGTGCTCTTATTGAGCCTGACGTTTGTGCTCAAAGTCAAAAAGAGCACGTCGCTATCGGCATCATCGCGGATGATGGTCAACAGAGGGCAACAGGTATTTGGCTTGAGCCATTAAAACGCGAACTGAACGCGCTTTTGGGGTCAAAATATCATATCCGAATTTTGGAAGACAAAATTCTGGGCGCAGATTGGTCTGCCCGTGTCGTTGCCAAAAACTATGACCGTCTGATGCAAGATCAGGACGTGGATATTATCATTGGCATTGGACTTTTGACGAGTTCGGTAATCGCGCAGGAGAGCCCCTATCAAAAACCCGTTATTGCGCTGGGCATTTTTGATCCTAAGAGTCCCTAACAAAAAGCGTTGCCATGGATTTGTGAGAGGCCGCTTTTCTTCTCAGCCCAACCCTTACAACGTCCATGCCCGGCATCTTTACCGGGCGAGGAGGGACAAATGTCCAAACCATGGGTGAGCGATGCACTCTGGGAAAAGGTCCAACCCCTTTTGCCGGTTCCCAAGCCTGGACGGTTCCGCTTTCCCGGACGTAAGCGCATTGATGACCGCAAGGCGTTGACCGGCCTTCTATTCGTCCTGAAGAGCGGCATCCCATGGGAGCAGTTGCCCCAAGAGATGGGGTGTGGTTCCGGGATGACCTGCTGGCGTCGTCTGAAGGCATGGCATGAAGCAGGCGTGTGGGAGCGGCTTCATCATCTGCTGTTGTCCAAACTGCGAGCGGCCGATGGCCTGGCCGGGTCTCGTGCCTGCGTGGACAGCGCCTCCCTGCGTGCGGTAGGCGCTGGGGGGAAAACCCGGCCTCAATCCCACAGACCGCCGCAAGCCCGGGCGTAAGCATCATGGGATCACCGATGCCAACGGGCTGCCTCTGGCCGCGATTGTGACCGAGGCGAACCGGCCAGATGTGACGCAATGGTTGCCATGGGTGGACGCCGTGCCTGCGGTCAGGGGCAAACGCGGTCGTCCGCGCCGCAGACCCCAACGGCTGTATGCAGACCGTGCCTATGACTCGAGGGCACACCGGAAGGCCCTGCGTGCATGCCACATCTGGCCGGTTCGCCCGGCGGGGTACAGCGCATGGCAGCGGGTTGGGCGTGTACCGGTGGGTCGTTGAGCGGACGCTGGCCTGGCTCCGGCAGTTCGGCAGACTGCGGGTGCGCGACGAACGCAGAGCGGACATCCATGAGGCGTTCCTCTCCATCGGCTGTTCACTCATCTGTTTCAGACGCTTGATTTCTTTATGTTAGGGCTTCTTAGTGTTCATTCCATTTCTTTTTTTTTTCAGGTTCCGCTTTGCGCGACCTGTTTTTTTTTCCATCTCCCGAAAGGAGTTTTCAATGGCTGTGTTTCTCCATACGCGCATTCGCGTCAGCGATTTGGACAGGTCGATCCAGTATTACTGCGACCACTTTGGTTTTGTGTTGAAAAGCCGGTCAGACAAATCGCCGGCGGGCAATCAGATCTGCCACTTGGAATTGCCGGGCAATGCCCACACGCTGGAACTGACCTATTCGGATGATTACGAATTGAACGTGCCCGAAGATTTGATGCACTTTGCTATCGGCGTGCCCGATTTGATCGCCTTTTGCGATGAATTGGAAAAGAAAGGGCTTGACATTTGGCCCGGCGATTGGCGCTTGACCTTCCCCACGGGCCGCAAAATGGCGTTTGTCGATGACCCGGATGGGTACGAAATCGAGTTGCTCGAAAGATAAAGGCAATTGCCACGAGGGGATAGCCACAAGAAGCACAAAAATACAAAAAGGTCAAAATCCACTCTGTGCCTTTTGTGGCTAATGGACCCCTCCTCCGGTTCCTCCCTGCAACGGGGAGGGGAGATGTTCTGCCACTTGGTATTATACCAATTTGAATTGATGTTGTCCGTATTCTGCCTCCACGTTTTACGATTGCCCGGACATTCTCAACCTCGGCCTGTTCCGGCCCATCTTTTCGCCTACGGACTTTATTCAGATCAAGGGCCGCGGCACTCGGCGACACAATTTTCTCGGCCTGCTTTTCGACGACAGCCTGAAGGACGGGGTCGCGGAGCCGGAGAAGACCGCGTTCAAGCTCTTCGACTTTTTTGGCAACTGCGAATACTTCGAGACCGCGTTCAACGACGACGAGGTGTTGGCATTGCCCCGGCCCCAGCGTGGTCAAGTCCGGAAAGGCGTTGATGAGCGGGCGCCCTATCTCGGTGCATATCAGCACTTGGGGCAGGACGCGCTCGTGGAGATTCGAGAGGAACGCATTGGGCTGGAGGGGATGCGGATCGACCGCATGTTTTTTGACCGGTTTGCGGACGCAGTGCGCCGAGACGAGATCATCGCAGAGGCCGTTGAGGCCGGGCAGTGGGACCGGGTCATCGACTATGTGAATCGAGAAGTTTTCGATAAGCCCGAGGAGTACTACACCCTCGACAAGCTGCGCCGCGCCGCTGCGGTGGACCGCCGCCTGACCCTGCGCGAGATTCTGGAAAAGGTCTTTGACCTCATCCCGCGCTTCAAGTCCAAAGACGAGTTGCTCGAAGAGGAGGTCGCCAAGTTCGTCGCCGACCACAAGCCGGCTTTGGCCGAGTCCATCCCGGCGATCAAGACATTCTTCAAGGCATACGTCACCAGCGGCGGGACGCGGGACATCATCGACAGGCGGCACTTCCCGGTTCTGGCGACCAACGCGGTCTTTTCCCTGAACGACTTTCGCGCTGTGCCGGCGGAGTACCGCACACTCATTCCCGAATACGTCAAGGACTATGTGTCGTTGAATCAGTTTGTTTGAGCCACAAGAGGCGCGATAGCCAATTCAAATGACAAAAGGTTCAAAACCCCTTGTGTGCCCTTTGTGCTTTTTGTGGCGCAAAAAGGAAATCCCATGCTAGACGCTGAGACGAAACGCCGGATCGATACGGCACGCGATATTTTGGTCGGCAAGGTGCCCGATCCCAAGAGTCAGGTGGAGCAAATTACCATTGCGCTGATCTACAAGTTCATGGACGACATGGACGCGCAGAGCGAGGAATTGGGCGGGAAGCGCGGGTTTTTCGCCGATGCGTTCGCGCGCTATGGCTGGGCAAAGTTGATGCGTGGCGGGCTTGGCGGTTACGAGATGCTCGCCCTATACGCGGAGGCCATTGCGAAAATGCCCGAGAATCCCGGCATTCCGCCGCTGTTTCGCAACATCTTCAACAATGCCTTTTTGCCGTATCGAGACCCGGAGACGCTGCGCGCGTTTCTCAAGGTGATCGACGAGTTCACCTACGACCATCCCGAGCGCCTCGGCGATGCCTACGAATATCTGCTCTCCGTGCTCGGTTCGCAGGGCGACGCCGGGCAGTTTCGCACGCCGCGCCACATCATCGACTTCATCGTCGCCATTCTCGATCCGAAAAAGGACGAAACCGTGCTCGACCCGGCCTGTGGCACGGCGGGATTTCTGATCTCGTCCTACAAGCACATTCTCGAGGCGAACATGGACAGCGACGGCCACAGCACGCTGACGATAGACGACAAGGGCCGACTCGCTGCCAACTTCAAGGGCTACGACATTTCGCCGGATATGGTGCGTCTGTCGCTGGTGAATATGTACCTGCACGAGTTCGCCGAGCCGCAAATCTATGAGTACGACACGCTCACCAGCGAGGATAAGTGGAACGAGTTCGCCGACGTCATCCTCGCCAATCCGCCGTTTATGTCGCCGAAGGGAGGCATTCGTCCGCACCGCCGATTTTCCGTGCAATCAAAGCGCAGCGAGGTTCTGTTTGTCGATTACATCGCCGAGCATATCACGCCCGCCGGACGTGCGGGGATCATCATTCCCGAGGGGATCATTTTCCAGAGCCAGAACGCCCACAAGCAGTTGCGAAAGATGCTAATTGAAGCCCATCTCATCGCCGTCGTCTCGCTGCCGGCAGGGGTGTTCCAACCCTATTCGGGCGTCAAGACTTCCATCCTGATTTTGGACAAATCCCTCGCAAAGAAGACCGACCACATCGCGTTTTTCAAGGTGGCAAACGACGGCTTCGACTTGGGCGCGCAACGCCGCCCCATCGCCGAGAACGACCTGCCACAAGTGCAAGCCGAACTCGCCGAATACTTGCGCCATCTGCGAACAGGCGAATCGGCGGACGCTTCCCAAGTCGCAGAACAAGGCATACAGTACAAAACAGAGCGCGGGTTGATCGTTGGGAAAGATCGGGTCGCGGAGGGCGGAGAGTACAATTTGAGCGGGGAAAAATACAAGGAACGCGCACTTCAATCTGTGGCCTACCCTTTGCGGAAAATCGGTGCCTTTATTGAAACGATTACGCCGCCATCTAAGATACCGAGAACTGCTTTCCTTGAAACAGGGCGATATCCTATCATAGATCAGTCGCAACAGGAAATTGCCGGATGGATCGACGACGAAAAGGTCTTGATTCACCCAAGTAAGCCACTTGTGATATTCGGGGATCATACATGTGCGGTGAAATTGATTGAAACGCCCTTTGCTCAGGGAGCGGATGGAATAAAAATACTCCGCACAGTTGAGGCTGTTGACCCGCGATTTTTGTATCATATCCTGCGTGCTAGACCGCTGGTGAAAGATGGCTACCGGCGACATTTTTCTAAATTGAAAGATTACGAAATCCCCTTGCCACCGCTGGAGGTGCAACAGGAGATCGTCGCGGAAATTGAGGGCTATCAGCGCGTCATTGATGGCGCACGGACTGTGGTGGAGAACTATCGCCCACATATTGCGATTGATCCCAAGTGGCCGATGGTGGCGATTGGTGAACTTACAAAACCGCAATACGGCTTTACAGCAAGCGCGCAGGATGAAGGGGAGGCTAGGTTCATTCGCATCACCGACATTGCCGAGGATGGAACGCTCCGATCAGATGGAGCCAAATTTGTTACGCTGACAGATGACTCACGGAGATTATTACTCACAAAAGGCGATATACTGGTTGCCAGAACTGGGGCGACTTACGGCAAAACAATGCTGTTTGATGAAGAACACCCAGCGGTTTTTGCTTCTTACTTGATTCGCCTTCGTTTCCCTGACCGCGTTCATCCAAGCTATTACTGGGCATTTGCTCAAAGTGACGCCTACAGGAACCAAGCCCAAGTCCTCGCAACTGGTGGCGGCCAACCCCAATTCAATGGCAACGCCTTGAAGCGGGTTAAATTTCCGATACCACCCCTTGAAACCCAACGAGCCATCGTCGCCGAGATTGAGGCGGAGCAGGCATTGGTGGATGGCAACCGGGAATTGATCGAGCGATTCGAGGAGAAGATACGCGATGCGGTGGGAAGGGTGTGGGGGGAGTAGAAAGGTATGTGTAAGGATTGATCAGTCAATGGTGCTCTGGCAGGTGTTTCTGAATCTCTTGAAAAATCTTACGCATACCACATGGCAGAGCTTGGCATGTCAACGGCTTAGATTTCTCCAGCAACCGACATATTCTGTATCGGTCGCATAGAATGCAGTTGATGGTATGTGACCGATCTTCCCGCCATTCTTTGAGGTTGATGCGCGGGAAATGGGGTATCAACAAAAAATTTGTATGATCTGTATCTAACTGCATGACTCCCGATAAGGCATGACGACTTTGGGCTTCGTGTTTTTTCGTCCACCACTCTTTTGCCACTGTGCATTGAGCGAAGGCGAAAAATGGGTACTCCAATACATCTCCAAAAGAACAAATGGCAATCAAATCAATGCCGTATTCGCGTTGCGTATTGGAAAGTCTGGCATTTGGTGGCACTTGGGCATTTAACTTTTTTGCCAAGGCTGGAATGGCCTCGCGTGCGGACCACCCAAGTTTTTTTCTATCTTTGCTGTTTTGACTGAACAGAAAAACCTCTGCCCAATCGGGAAACAACGCCCGCATCGCCTCTTTGCATAGATTTTCAAACTCTACACTCAGAGCATGCCGAAAAGAGGGAATCCAATTATGGCACGAACAGGCCAGCAAGAACAGATACGACAAATAGTGTTTCTTGGATGTTTGAGGCGCAAACAGCACTTCACCATCGTCTTGCCTGAAAGGGTAGGTTTCCCCCAACCATAATGCGCGGTTTTTGATAAGAGCCATCGCCTCTTCAAAGTGTGCATTAAGATTATCAACTTGCTCGCCTTGAAAAAAACCGTCATCATCCAAAATCTCATTTTGAACTGAGTTAAAATCTGCGCGTGTGAAACGACCACCGTAGTCGGCGTCTGAGAATGCGACGGTCAACTCAATGCAGTCGGTCAAATCAACGACATCTTTAACTATCTCTTGACTCCAAGGAAAATCAATCATTGTGAATCCACCTTTAAGTGGTTGGTTGCTATATTAAGTGCTTTCATTGCTTCTCGGACGCGCTCCACCACATCACGATCATCAGACGATACGGAGTGCAGATTAGAGTTTGCTTGCTTAAGATGTTCAGTAGCGTTGACTATATCTTGTAAAAACACCTTTTTGTTATCTATTGTAGCACTATAAGCACTATCTAATGACACACCTTGCCGGAGCTTTTCCAGTGCGTTAGAATTTTCTATGACCTCATTTAATTTGGGAATATTTCGAGACTCGACGAGGCGTGTGGAACCCTGACTCTCTTTTTTGAACATCCACTCCGTGAGTTCTGCAAGATGTTCTTTCTTTAAGGATTTTGGATTGGCAATGGGGTATGTTGCTCTACCGTCTTTTTCCCTGACGCCAACAAATGACGCGATTTCCGCGTTTGCGATAGCCGTATAGAATGTGCCAAACTGAAAATTTTCTTCGTCCAGGTCTTTAATGTCGAAAAAGTCGCGTTCCTCAATGGCTTCGTACGCCGCCAAAGCATCCAGATTTCGTCGGACTGCATCGCGCCTGCTACCGATTTCACGGGCAACCTCAATACAGCGTTTTTCCGGTTCACCCGATGTTTGCTCGAACAACAATTTTAAGTATCGCGCCTTTGCCAAAGGATCCCATCGTTGGACCCCAGAAATGTGGCGAAAGCCCAGATATTGCAAGGCATCATCTCTTGAATTGACTATATACGCTGGAATTTCGGTTGGCTTGTTTTTCGCTCCTTCTGAAGCTTTTGTAATGCTACGGCGGTTGCCCGCTGAATCCGGGTTTTGCAACAGTCGCAACGCTGCCAGTCTGCGATTGCCCTCCAAGACTGTGTATTTGTTGTTTTTTGCAGGAGTTGCAACAATGGCTTCGCCCGGGAAAAATCCGTTCTCCCCGATAGAGATCATCAAGTCCTCAATGCCGGTTTTTGCCAGATACTTGATAATTTCGGGTTCTTTTGGCCCTACCGTAGTCGGCAGATGCGGATTTTTTTTGTCAAACTCGAGCTGGTTAATATTGAGTGTCTTAAAATTCATGAGAACACCTCTCCCGGTAGGGCTTCAAAAATTTGTCGGAAGATCATCGGCGGCACGGCATTGCCAATGACCTTGTATTTATTCATCAATCCCGTCGTGTCTGGAAACCCCCAACTACCGAGGTCTTGAAGGGTTGTTGCTTCTTTGTACGAAAGCCGGCGGGCTTTTTTGGGGTCTCCTTGGAAAACCCATTTATCTTTTCCTATCTTTTTTAGCGGCGGACTCATTGGGTGCAACGGCATGTGGCGTGCGTTTGCGAGTATTGTTTTGCTTGGTTCATCCCATCCTCGGTAGCGGTCACGGGAGAGATAATACCAATGAAAATCCTGATCGCAAAATTCGCCTTCGGGCCATTCTTCCTTCAAGTCTCCTAAGAAATCTCGCTGTGTTTTTACCGGTTGCAATCCCGGGCCGTGTGTGGGTTTTGGAAACTCGTATTTTACCCCGAAATCTGAGCGAATGCCGACGATAAAAATCCGTTGCCTTTCTTGTGCCAGACCGTACTGTGCGGCATTGATGAAGTCCCAGTTGACGCGGTATCCAGCCAAACGGAAACGGACGAGTTGTGCTTTCAAAAAATGTCGATTATTACTTCTCGCCATCCCAGGTACGTTTTCTACAATAAAGACTTTGGGACGGATCTTCCGCAGAGCGCGATCAAATTCGCGGTAAAGTCTATTGATTTTGCGCCCGGCGTCGCGTGCTCCGCCTTGACAATAGCCTTGGCAAGGATAGCATCCCGCCAAAACATCCGCTGATGGAAAGGCTTTGATTTGGTCAATACTATCGGTCTTGAAATCGGTCTCGGGGAGATTTGCTTCATAGACCTCTTTGGCATAGGCCAGAATATCGTTTGCCATCAAAATCTCGCAACCTGTATCGATCAGCCCTTTATCGGACCCCCGCATCCGGCAAAAAGAGAAACCGTTTTCAACGCACGCCCTTGAATGTTTCTAGCAAGGGTGCCTGTATTCAGGGCCTGGGCTGACATGCTGTTATTCAGGTTGCCTTTATTCAGCATTGCCTCATTCTTTGTTGCCGAGCAATTGTCCTTACCAATCTGAAACTCGGTCGAATCCTGGATGCCCTGAAATTTTGTTTTAGGGCGGTTCATACCTGCCTCCCAATAGTTATGAGGTCCATAGCCTGTGCTGATGCCCTTATTCAGCAAAGTCCGCATGTGTTGCCAGTTTCCATTACGGCCTTGTTCAAAAAGCCGTGTCAGTTGACCGGTACCGCCTAATTATACGATATATATGCAAAAGGAAAACCGATTTGTTGAACGGTCAGTCGGTGGTAGCTTCGCCCATAGCAATGTCGTTTGGTTTGCGGTGCTCATGCGCGGATGTCTGGAGGGTTCGCATTCAAAGAGGTGTCCCCATGAAATCCATGTCCTTGCAGATCACCTATCGAAAGGGCAAGCCCTTCGCGGCTTATATTTATCTCGCGTCCAAGCATGGAGAGAAAAGTGTACACACGGCGCAGGTGACACAAGACCTCCTCATTGACTACGCCGAGAATGGCACACCTATCGGGATTGAGATCCTCTCCCTTGGAGATGTGCGTATCGATGAAATCCAGCGCGTTTTTGAGCGGCTGGGTCTCGATAAACCGGCATCAGCAGAGTTAGAGCCACTCAGGGCGGCCTAACTGTTCTTCGCACCGCTTTGCGGTGGTTGTGTGGTGCTCATGTGCGGATGTCTAGAGGGTTCGCATTCGCGTTTTCAGGCGGATGTGAGGAAGGTGTGGGGACAGAAAGATAATAGCCGTGGTAGTTCTTGACATGCGAGGTCAATGGGCTATTTTTCACAAGCCAAGGGTGCAGGTGCCTACTCAATCGGGTTTGCCACCTCAACTGGGGTATGGAGAGCGAAATTTGAAAGAAGGATGGGTTGAAGTGACCGACATCTAATTGGAGGAGAGAGCCATGGCAACTCCAAATAATGGAGAACAATTTGTAGCACCTCTATTTGGCACGAGTGGGTTGGCGTCGGCGAATCAGGTCTTTAACACGACAGCCAACGAAATGTTCAGCTTTACGCAAACATCTTCTGTGAATATGCCGTTGCTACCCTCACAGATGAGACCTGAAAAATCCGTTCCTTTCCAAATGGCGCCCATAGCAAAATAGAGATCGCAAAGTCTCTCCTGAAACGATCCGCAAAACCGTCAAAAGCCATCCCGAATTTTATTTGAGCAGGCGATGAACGGACGAAATTTATGCTTCGTTTCAGCGGTCTCGATGCGGTGTCGCTTTCAGAGATGGTGTGCGGAACTTATATCTTCAGGAAGTGCGTCTCTAACACAGATGCCGCCGACTATCTAAAACCAAAAAGGGTCACGGTGCAAATACCGTGACCCTTTTTCCATTTTGCTATGTGCTTGTGTGAGCATCAGAATGGCGGATGACGCCCTTAAATGACGCCCTTAATATGACTGCCCAAAGATCAGTTCCATGCCATGGGTGACCTCGACTGTGATTTGCAATTTTCTCGGTTCCGTCAGGAGCGCGGGATGGGGGTGGTCATCAATCCACACCTTGGGCGTGCGGCACCATGCGGCGGGCACGTCGGCTTGCAGGGTGAGGGTGCGGCAAGTGACGCGGTCGCTCAGGTCGTTGAGGTGGAGGCGGTAGTGCTTTTGGGTTTCCGAATCGGCGAGGGTTTCGATTTGCGTGTGGCGTCGGGTCAGGTGATAGAAAATCACTTCTTCGGGCACGGCGCACCAAACTTTGTCCCCGCCTTCTGTGCGTATGGTTTCAAATCTTTTTCGCAGTTGTAGGTGTGAACAGTCTTTGTTGGGATGGATGGGCGTTTCCAACGGGCAGTGGCAGTAGTCGATGATCCAGCCCTGTTCCGCTCGTGCGTGGCGGATGTTGCGAAACGGGTCGTATTCGCTGAAAAAGGGCGCGTAATAGTGGTCGTGCAAGGCCGTGCGATTGAGCCAAAAGAGCGGTTCACTCGGGCGGTTGAGGGCATCGGTGAGGCTCATCGCGCCGAGGTACCCGTATTTGCGACACGCCTCGAGGACGTGGCTCGACATGTTCGCGTTGTTGCCGGGCGCGCAGTAGAGATCGACCGGCGCGTCAAGGGCGGCTTCGAGCGCGTCTTTTGCAATGCCGAGTTCTCGATGCACCATATCGGGTTGAATGAGTTCGTGGCTCCATGAGTGGTTGCCGACGCCCCAGCCCCGGGCGAGCAGGGCTTTGAGTTCGTCGGCGTTCATGTGGCGATAGCCGTTGTAGCTGGAATTGCCCAAGTCGCGCATCTCGCCCAACTGCCCGACCACCACCTCGACATGGCCGGGGATGCCGCATTCCTCGTGGATGGGAATGGCAAAGCGGTGCAAGTCCGCGAGGGCTTCGTCGTATGTGATGGAATAGACCCAGGTTTTGTCGTATTTCCACGGGCAAATTGTGAGTGCCATGTTTTTCTTCCTTTCAAGCGATATTGGAAATCGCGTGGATAAAATCCCGGAACGCGGTGCTGTACCCCATTTGCCATTCGAAGATGTGCGTGCCGTACCGGGTCGCCAATTTTTCGGGAAAGGACTCGGGGGTTTCCACGCCGATAGTCGCATCGCGCATGAGGACGCATCGATACCCGCACGCGAGCATGGCCCTCGCGCCCCCTTCGGCACCGAGGATGCACATGTCGGTTGCAAATCCCGTGTAGATGAGGGTGGTAATGCCGCGGGATTTGAGATAGGCGTCCAGGGCATCGGTGTAAAAGACCAGGGGTTCGCCTTGAATGGGCGAGACGATTTTTGCCCGTTTCATGCGTGCGAGGGGCGATTGTGTGAGGTAATCCGGGCCATGTGCGCGGTCTTGCATGGCCCGTGCGCGGTCTGCGCGTTTGGCCGTTGTATGGCGGCGGGCAGGGATATGGGGATACTGCCGCGCCATCCAATCGGATTCGACATGGCAGACGGGCATCCCGATTTTGCGCGCCGCGTCCATGGCCGGGCGAATGACCTCGGCCATGATGCGCGATGCCTCGGCGGTTGCCTGGGGCCAGCCCATGCCCACGCAGTAGTTGGTGTCGATTGCCGGGCCGTCTGGGCAGCCGATGTTCCAGCAGTGCATGCCGATCAGGGCGGTGTGTTCAACGGACAAGGCGAGACGCACCGACTCGTACCCGGGCGCGTCAATGGGCAATGCGCGATAGTACCGGGCATTTAAGAAGCCCTAACATAAAGAAATCAAGCGTCTGAAACAGAGGAGTGAACAGCCGATGGAGAGGAACGCCGCATGGAGGTCCGCTCTGCGTTCGTCGCGCACCCGCAGGCTGCGGAACTGACGGAGCCAGGCCAGCGTCCGCTCAACGACCCACCGGTACACGCCCAACCCGCTGCCATGCGCTGTACCCCGCCGGGCGATCACCGGCCAGATGTGGCGCGCACGCAGGGCCTTCCGGTGTGCCTTCGAGTCATAGGCACGGTCTGCATACAGCCGTTGGGGTCTGCGGCGCGGACGACCGCGTTTGCCTCTGACCGCAGGCACGGCGTCCACCCATGGCACCCATTGCGTCACATCTGGCCGGTTCGCCTCGGTCACAATCGCGGCCAGAGGTAGCCCGTTGGCATCGGTGATCCCATGATGCTTACGCCCGGGCTTGCGGCGGTCTGTGGGATTGGGGCCGGTTTTTCCCCCCAGTGCCTACCGCACGCAGGGAGGCGCTGTCCACGCAGGCACGAGACCCGTCCAGGCCGTCGGCCGCTCGCAGTTTGGACAACAGCAGATGATGAAGCCGCTCCCACACGCCGGCGTCATGCCATGCCTTCAGACGACGCCAGCAGGTCATCCCGGAACCCCACCCCATCTCTTGGGGCAATCTCTCCCACGGGATGCCGCTCTTCAGGACGAATAGAAGGCCGGTCAACGCCTTGCGGTCGTCAATGCGCTTACGTCCGGGAAAGCGGAATCGTCCAGGCTTGGGAACCGGCAAAAGGGGGTGGCCCTTTTCCCAGAGTTCATCGCTCACCCATGGTTTGGACATTTGTCCCTCCTCGCCCGGTTGCAGATGCCGGGCATGGACGTTGTAAGGGTTGGGCTGAGAAGAAAAGCGGCCTCTCACAAATCCATGGCAACGCTTTTTGTTGGGGCTTCTTAGAAAGCATGTCTGTGTACGCGTAGCAAAGCGGCAAGAACGTGCCCCTCAAGCAAGTTGCGGATCTGAAGATCGAATGGCAGGCTACAAAAATATTGCGGCGCGATCTGACCCGGACGATTTCGGTTACGAGTGAATTAAAATCCGGATATAATGCGGCGGAGATTATGACGCACCTGGCGCCGTGGTTGGAAGAGCAACAGAAAACGTGGCCTTCCGGCTATGCGTATAAGTTGGGGGGGGAAGCAGAAGAGAGCGCAAAAAATATCGGAGCGATAATGGCCTATCTGCCCCTGTCATTTTTTCTCATTGTGCTCTTGCTCATCGGTCAATTTAATTCCCTCCGCAACCCCCTGATCATTTTGTTGACGATCCCATTGGGCTCAATCGGCGTGATCTTTGGGTTGTTGTTCACCGGCTCCTCTTTTGGCTTTATGCCATTTTTGGGGGTTATTGCCCTGGCCGGCATTGTGATCAACAATGCCATTGTTTTGATCGACCGCATTCAAATTGAAATGAGCGAGTTTCATCGCGCACTCCAAGAGGCGATAGTGGCTGCTGCCCAACAGCGGTTCCGCCCCATTATGCTCACGACAGCAACCACGACTTTGGGGCTCGTTCCGCTGTGGATTGGTGGTGGCGTTATATGGGCACCGATGGCGATTGCGATTATATTTGGCTTGCTCTTTGCCACGGTTTTAACTTTGTTGGTCGTCCCCGTGATGTACGCGCTCTTTTTTTTGAGACGCTGACCTAATTCCCGCATTTGCAATTCATTGAATTTTACCCAAAAAATAAAAACGCCCGGTCATTGTGCGACTGGGCGTTTTTTTTCCTCAATTTGCGTTATCACTCGGTGCTTCGCTCAGTGTCTGGCAATGATGCGGTTGTTGGGGCGTTTGAGGGTTTGGCAAAAAAGTCGGGGATGGCAACGGGTTCTCCGAGGGACAGACGCATGAGCGCGTCATGCATGCAGAATGCGGGTTCGTCGGCACAGGGCGCGATGCGGCGGTATGTGCTGTCGGGCAACAGGTCGTGCGATTTGACGTTGTCGGCGAAGCAGGGGCTGAGGAGTTCGGATTTGACCCGTGCGATCAGGTCGGGGTCTTCGATGGGGCAAAGCGTTTCCACGCGGCGGCGCAAATTCCGAGGCATCCAATCCGCGCTGCCGATGTACACGGCGGGATGCCCATTATTTTCAAAGTAATAAACGCGGCTGTGTTCTAGAAAACGCCCGATGATGCTTCGCACCCTGATGTTGTCGCTGATGCCGGGAACACCCGGCCGCAGGCAGCATATCCCGCGCACAATGAGGTCGATTTGCACGTTGTTTTGGGATGCGCGATACAGCGCGCGGATCACTTTGGGGTCTTGCAGCGCGTTCATTTTGGCGACGATGCGGGCGGGCCGTCCTTTGCAGGCATGGGCGATTTCGCGGTTGATTTTTTTGAGGATGGCGTCGTGCATGGTGTAGGGCGCGATGAGAAATTTGCCGACTTGGGGATGTGCAGATTGTGTGGTGAGCAGGTTGAAGACCTCGGCCACGTCTTTTGTGATGTCTTCGCGCGCGGTGAACAGCCCTAGGTCCGTGTAGAGGCGGGCCGTTGCGGGATTGTAATTGCCCGTGCCAATGTGGGCGTAGCGGCGCAGGCCATTGTTGGTTTCGCGCCTGACCAGCAGCGAGAGTTTGCAGTGGGTTTTGAGGCCCACGACCCCATAGACGACGCATACTCCCGCGTCCTGAAGGCGGCGCGCCCATCGGATATTGGATTCCTCGTCAAAACGCGCTTTGAGTTCAACGACCACGGTGACTTCTTTGCCCGCCTCGGCGGCGCAAATCAACGCATCGATCACGGGCGAGTCTTCGCTGGTGCGATAGAGCGTTTGTTTGATCGCCAACACATCGGGGTCGGTTGCCGCTGAATTGACAAACTGGACAACGGGTGTGAACGCATCGTAGGGATGGTGGAGCAAGATGTCTTTTTGTTTCATCTGATTAAAGAGCGTCTCGATTTCGTCATAAGTATGATCTGGCGGGTGATAGGGTGGGTATTTCAAATCGGGCCTGGGGGTCGCGTTGTAGAGTCCCATCAAGCGGTTGAGATTCACGGGCCCGTTGACCTGATAAATCTGGTTGTTTTTGAGATTGTATGTCGATTGCAGGCGTTTGACGAGCGCGGGGTTGGCATTGGCTTCGATCTCGAGGCGGACCGTGTCGCCTTTGCGCCGGTTTTGAAGTTCGTCTTGAATGGCGAGCAACAAGTCGTCTGCGGCTTCTTCGTCCAAGTACAGGTCGCTGTTTCGGGTGATGCGAAACGCAGCCGAGTCGAGAATTTGATAGCCTCGGAACAGTTCGGGAATGTGCGCTTGGACAATGTCGGCGAGAAAGACAAAGTCGATGCGCGGGCTGTCTTCTTCGCGGGGCAAACGAATCAGGCGGGGCAACAGGCGGGGCACTTGCACGACGCCGAGCAGGGTTTCGCCTTCGCGGTTTTTGAGCAACAGGGCAATGCACAGGGCTTTGTTGATCAGGCGCGGCAAGGGGTGGGCGGGGTTGATGGTGAGCGGGGTTAATACGGGATAGAGTTCGGCGTGGCAATAGTCGTCGAGAAAGGCTTTTTCGCGCTTGGAAAGCGTGTCTGTGGTGCGGATGTGGACATCGGCGTCGCGCAGGGCGGGAAGGAGTTCGCGGTTCCAACAAGCGTATTGCTCATCGACCATGCGGTGGGCTTCTCGTGCAATGGCCGCGATTTGTTCTTCCGGCAAAAGGCCATCGGGGCCGTATTCGGAAATGCCGGCTTCGACTTGCTGGAGCAACCCGGCGACGCGCACTTCGAAGAACTCGTCGAGGTTGTTGGCGACAATGCCGAGAAATTTGACCCGTTCCAGCAGAGGGTTTTGGGGCGTGCGGGCCTCTTGCAAGACACGCTGATTAAAACACAGCCAGGAAAGCTCGCGATTAAAATAGAGTTTGGCATCGCCGAGGTTCATCACACACTCCGGGGGAAGAAGCGATGGATTTGCGCGAAATGTCGCTTAGAAGCCCTAAAAAAAAGAAATCAAGCATCTGAAACAGAGGAGTGAACACCCGCAGGAACGCCTCAAAGGCGGCCTCTCACAAATCCAGGTCAACGCTTTTTGTTAGGGACTCAAGCCTCTGCGTCCAACGCATGCTGAAAAGCATCGAGATTGTCCACTTGCACCGCCGCACGAAGCAACTGCTTGAGTTGTTGCAAATCGTCAATGGCCCGAATGCGACCGGCGAACTGACCGGGCGCGTCTGCATCAAAGCGAACCTCCAACACATCGAGAATATCTTCAATGGTGCTTTCTCTAATCCCGCGCTCCAGACCCTGTTCAATCCCTTGCTCCCTGCCGCGACGCATCCCCTGTTCAATCCCCTGTTCAATCCCCTGTTCAATGCCCTGCTCAATGCCCTGTTCAATGCCCTGCTCAATGCCCTGCTCAATGCCCTGTTCAATGCCCTGTTCAATGCCCTGTTCAATGCCCTGTTCAATGCCCTGCTCAATGCCCTGCTCAATGCCCTGTTCAATGCCCTGTTCAATGCCGCGGTCAATACCTTGTTGGGTAAGGTATTGGGCAAATGATGATTCACGCATAATCGCATCCATAAAACCCTCCTGAGAAATAATACGCCTAACGGTGGACAACTCATACGATATCCCACCTAAAATAGCCATACCCGCCATCATGTCAACCTTGGTTGAAGCGTCCAAGGGCAAGGCTTCCGTCGCCTGAAGACATTGACGCAACCACGCATCCGCAGACACCCCAGACGGAGGTTTCATCAATGGCGCAAACGGAAGCAAGCCCGGATGACCACCCTCGATAATCGCTTGACCATCGATCTCACTCAGACGAATCACCTTGTATTTCACCAGCACCTCATGGCCGGGCAGTTCTTGGATGTAGTATCCCTTATCGCGTCGTCCAGCCCCGGGACGCAGGTAGATCACAAAGGAAAAGATCGGCAGGCCATAGCGTTCTATGGCGCGACCGATATAGCCGGCCATGCGATGCGACATCGGAGTGTCCGTGCTGTCCGCGGTTTGAAATTCGCAATGAATCAACGCATCCTCACCCTCAATACGCACGAGAATCAGGCTATCGGCGCGGCGGGATTCCACAGTGGGTTGCTCGGTCTCGAGCACCTCGAGCACCTCGATGTCAGCGCGTCCGAGTGTGAAGCGGATGAAATCGTCCGGGTAGGTTTGAATCAGGTGTTTGGATATTGTATCGTATTCGGCCATAAACGCCACCTTGAAAAAATTGAGGAACAAAAAATGGGGAATAAAAATTACACAATCACGCCATTTTTAACAAGACTTTGTTGGACAAAGATGCGAACATAAAAACGTAGGGGCGGTGCCCCCGTGCCCGCCCGAAAAGGCAACCACAGAGGGACAAACATTGGGGCGTGCAGATAGAGGACGGAGAATGGAGCATACAGAGAGGACAGAGCGGAGGCAGGAGGGTGGAGGGTAATCCGCGCAATCCCCTAATCCGCGACAATCCGCGATCCAGACAGTGGCGTTGCAGAGCCTGTGCCAAAACGCCGTAATCCAGTGCTAAGAAGCCCTAAAAAAAGGGAATTATATACTTGACAACCTAAATCTTCTTGTTAAAGTAATCACGGGTTTTTGGTGTTGAATGCAAGTGCCCTCTGATTTTCGGCACGCCTGCCCCTAACATCTAACGTTTCAAAACGTTTTCCTTCGCGTCTTTCAGGAACGGATAACATTTGCATGCGTGGATAAGATGTCCCGTTGACTTCCATATCGCCCGCCTGTGCCATAAAGGTTGTTCATGCAACCCCCTCACTGGCTATAAGTTGCTTGTAAGTCAACCGTGCGCCCATCGCCCTATTCAACATCTCATCAACACGACTTAAGGTATCAACCTTTTTTCGATTGATGCGAAACACGCAAGCATTCAGGTACTTTTGCATGTGTTTGTCTGACCAATGGTGATGAATACCCATATAGACACGCTTAACCAATGCCCACAAACTTTCAATGGAGTTTGTATGGACACCATCGCGTTCATATTCGTCGGCAGAATGATTGATTTGTTCCACTTCGTAATCATCCCTCAATGCGCCGTATGCGCGGTTCTCGTCTGCATGAATAGTTGCGCCCGTCAAGACCTGGTTCAACATCTGATCGCGTAATGTTGCCCCTTTTGCGTCCTGTACATGAACCGCCATTGCCTCACCATCTTCCCCTTTTTCCCGCATTCCGAAAGCAACCGATTTACCTACTGTTCCGCGACCAGCATTCAACTTTTTGGATTTATGTTTGTTCTTTTCTTTGCCACCGATGTAGGTTTCATCAATTTCAACGATACCAGACAGAAAATCATCATCATCATCTTTGTTGCCAAAAGCGTTTCGTATTCTTTGAAGCATAAACCAAGCGGTCTTTTGCGTTGTACCGATCATTTTAGCCAACTGAACGCTTGAAATACCTTTTGAGGGGTTCGTTTCAATCCATATTGCCGCGAACCATTTAGGCAACATCTTGATTTTAGACTTGCCAAACATCGTTCCATAAATAATATGAAAATTACGCCCACAATCCGAGCACCTATACGCCAAATCAGAACGACGATAGATTTTTCCCATACTACCACAATGCGGACAAGACTCGCCATCCTTAAAGCGTATCTTTTCAAGGTACAAAATACACGCTTCAGGCGTGGCAAACTTCTGTGTGAACGCGACGAAACTAAGCTGCTTTGCCATCATACACCCCCTTGTTAATTCGTAACTTCTATAAATATAACAAGAAAGGTTAGGGTTGGCAAATATATAATTCCCTAAAAAAAAGAAATCAAGCATCTGAAACAGAGGCGTGAACACCCGCAGGAACGCCTCAAAGTCGGCCTCTCACAAATCCATGGCAACCCTTTTTGTTAGGGACTCTTAGTATAATGCGGTGCAAAGCGGATTGTCAAATATTGTCGCCATATTTCTAAAAGAATGTAGTTCATCAATGGCGTTCATCACAAGCTCGTGCAATGATTCCTTTTGGATATTGCATCATCAATCCGCCTTCAACGCTTGGTATTTATCTACCTGTGGTGAAGACAGGGGCTTGCCCTCTCGCTCGTAGAGTTCAATGGTCTCTTCAACGATGTGACACAATTCTGAAAACACCGCTTGTTCATCATCGCCGTGACAACCCCATAAAAGAGACCGGGACAACTGCCGACATAGCACTGATCTTCAACAGACCATTCCACTATTTTGACGTAACGGGCACTTGTTTTCATTTTTTTGATTCCTCAATAGCAACTTTGACAACCTTTTCTTGGTAGTGTTTTGCAATGGTCGTTGTCCGTTGGCTACTTGTAAGAAACAATATAACGATTTTGATTTGCAATGTCCATTCTTCCACCAAAAGAAAAGGTCGGATGGACTGATTGCCCATCCGACCTGTTGACAAAACCCGTTGTGTCGAGGTTACTGACCTGCGGGTTTTTCGTTGGTTGTCCAGCCTTTCAACCAATTGTTGGCAGGATCGACGCCGCCGATAAAGTTGACTGGGGTGAAAAAGCCATCAACCGGAGGCGAGTTGGCTTCGGGCGTGAAATCGGGCGATGTCTGATTGTAGGGCGCCCTCAGCATGGGTTTGTCGCGTAAGAGATATAGCTGACTTCTATGTCGTGCGTGCCCACGGGCGCGCCGAGGGCAAAGCGGCCGTCGAGGTCGGTTGCTGTGCCATAGGCCGTCGCGCCGGTTTCGCCATTGATGACGACATTGGCGCCGCTGAACGGTTCGTCGGTTTCCGCATCCCCGACGATGCCCTGCATTTTGCCCATGTCCTGCGCTTGGGTTGGACTAAAAGCGGCAAGGACGAACAGAAGCGATGGAAGGTGAGGTAAAAAAAATTAAGACGCGACTGGTCTTTTATTTTATTTTTGTACTCCGCAATAAAAACGAAAAATTTATACGCTTGCAATATTGTGCGCATTCTTTATGTTCGCGTCACTCGTTTTTTATTTTTTTGAAATCCAAATGAAACAACCTCATCATATATTTGGACGCATTGAAAAGGGCAAGGTGATCGTGGGTTTTGACGAGAAAGGAGCAAGCAGGGAACTGAAAGTGCGGGAGTTGAAGTTCAATATGTGGCCTGTGTGGACGCCACGAATTTTGTGCATGGGTCATGGTGTATCGCGTAGTTAAATCACAAACTCATCAACATTTTTTTCATGAGATATTTCCTTTCGGTAGCAATTTATCCATTGCGGAGAACGCGGTTTTTTGTTCTGTATTTCACGCACGCGACACGCATAGACACAGCCTACAACAAGCAGAACGGGGTACAACCCGATCTGTTGATGAACTGCCAACGCAGTTGTACCCCGTTCCGTACATTCATTTGTGCGGGCACGTCACACGAGAAAGGAGGTGGTCGAATGAGTGACATGTTGTACCCCGTTCCGTACATTCATTTGTGCGGGCACAGATGCCCCGCCCCTACGATTCGTTGCTCGCCTTTTGGGTGGCGGGCCGGACTGACCACTGACCCCTGATTTTAAGGAGAAGCACATGCGCGTTTGGAGAGCAATTTTGGGAATGCTCTGTTTGATTCTGGCAGGGCCAAGCGAGGCCGCTGATGCCCAGTTCAAGGGCATGGTGTTTGGGGATTATTATTTTGTCGCCAGCGGGCCACAGGAGAAGGAGAACGGGTTTCAGATTCGGCGCATTTATCTCACGCACGACTTGAGGTGGAATGACGCGCTTTCGGGACGGGTTCGTCTGGAGGCGAATGATGGGGGGTTTAACAGTGAAAAGAAATTGGAGGTTTATGTTAAGAATGCCTATTTGCATTTGAAAAATGATCGGCACGCGGTTTATGCGGGCATGTCCGGCACGCCGACGTGGAATGTGTCGGAGGGTGTGTGGGGGTATCGCTCCATCTCGAAGACGATTATGGATCGCAACAAAATCGCTTCATCAGCGGATATAGGCATTGCGTATCGCGGGCGGTTGGATGAAGATGGAAAGGTGAATGCGCGGTTGATGTTGGGCAATGGCAGCGGGGTGCGCTCGGAGAAGAATAACGGGAAGCGGATTTACGGGTTGTTGCACTTCAAACCGGGTGCTTTGAATGCGACCGCTTATGCCGATTGGGAAAGGCGCACGGGTGGTGAAGACCGCGCGACGGTTGCGGCGTTTGTGGGGCTGATGAACGAAAAATTTCACGGAGGGGTGGAGGGCTTTGTGCAATGGCGAAACGCCGCCGATATACAGGCGCGAGGGATTTCGCTGTTTGGCACGGGACGGATTGGCGCGAAGACCAAAGTGTTTGCACGCGGCGATTTGTTCGATCCAAACGACAAGTCGGACAAGGACCACGAGTATTTCTTTCTTGGGGGCCTGGATTTTGAACCCGTAAAGGGTATTCACGTCATGCCCAATGTGCTGGTCACGCAGGCGGTAGATGACGAGTCCGAAGTGGTTCCCAGGCTGACGCTTTTTGTGAAGTTTTGAGAGGTTGTTTGAAAATTATCGGGGCCCGCGTTACTCGCTCCGCTTCGTTGTGGGATACGCCTGTGCCTGCAAGGAATGGGGGAACAAGCGGTTGGGATGGGTCACGCGGGTATCACCTGAATGACGCGCTTTTGTCATATCGTTGTAACACGGTAGAAGTTTATTTTTTTGTCCAACCCACTATGGAGAGGAAGATCGTATGACGCGGTTTATTTTTCTGATTGCGAGCGTGGCTGTTTTCGCCCATGCCGGGGCGCAGGCGCAACAATCCGAAGGGGATGCGGGGATTCCCGCGTATCAGAAGGTGAGTGGGATTTCGGGCAGTGCCAGTAGCATTGGGTCCGATACGATGAACAATTTGATGACCCTATGGCTCGAGGGATTCCGCAAGTACTATCCCAATGTCAAAATTCAAGTTGAGGGCAAGGGGTCGAGCACGGCACCGCCCGCGCTGATCGAGGGCACGGCGCAATTTGGACCTATGTCGCGCCCGATGAAGAATACGGAGATCGACAAATTTGAGAATCATTTTGGCTATCCCCCAACCGTGTTGCGGACCTCGCTGGACGCGCTGGCGATTTTTGTCAACAAGGACAATCCGATCAGGGGGTTGAGTTTGCCACAGGTGGATGCGATTTTTTCCAAGACGCGGCGCGGGGAATACAAAGAAAATATCGCGCGATGGGGGCAGGTGGGTTTGAAAGGCGATTGGGAAAATGCCGCGCTGAGTCTTTACGGGCGCAATTCCGCGTCTGGCACGTATGGGTTTTTCAAGGATCACGCCTTGTTTAAGGGCGATTACAAAGACGAGGTGAAGGAGCAACCGGGGTCCGCTTCGGTGGTTCAAGGCGTTGCCGAAGACCGGTATGGCATTGGGTACAGCGGCATCGGGTACAGGACTTCAGGGGTTCGCATCGTGCCACTATCATTGGAGACGGGTGGAGAATTTAAGGAGGGGACTATCGAAAACGTGATCGACGGGTCGTACCCGCTCGGGCGTTTTTTGTATTTGTACATCAACAAGGCCCCGAACAAGCCGCTCGATCCGCTGGTGCGGGAATTTTGCAAGTTCATTTTTTCCCAAGAAGGCCAAAAAATTGTGAATAAAGATGGCTATATGCCCGTGCCAGCCCTAGTGGTGAAAGAAGCGCGGGAGAAGTTGGAGTAGTGAGAAAGGCGCGAGACGGGAGACGCAAGAGGCGAGTTTTGCCACAAAAGGCAAAATGTAGGGGCGGGGCGTTGCCCCCGCCGCTCCGCCCCAAGCGATTTATGGGCTTACCGCTGGTTTTGCTGACTGCTGACCACCGACCACTGATATGACAGAATCAAACGCAAAGCGACAATTGCCGGGCATTACGCCGGGCGCACGCCTGATGGATCGCGCGGGGCGGTGGGTGATCACCGCGGGCGGCATTGGGGTGATCCTGTCGGTGCTCGGCATTTTTTTGTTTGTACTGATAGAGTCCTATCCCCTGTTTTTGAAGCCGAGCGTGTCGCAGGCGCGGATTTTTGATTTTTCGCAACGTCAACCCGTTCTGTGTACCGGGGTTGATCCCTATCGGGCCGTGATGTTTGTGGTGCATGAGACCGGGGTTGATTTTTTCGATGTGAATACGCAGTCCGTGATCGAGTCCGTATCGCCTCCTGAATTGCAGGGTCGGCGCATTCGCTCGGCGTATCGCGCTTTGGACAATACGCATCTCGGACTGGGGTTGGACGATGGTTCGATGCTCGGGTGCCGCGTGGCGTTTGACGTGACTTACGACGCGGATGGCAAGCAGATTGTGACGCCGTCTTTTGCTGTGGAATCCGCGATGAAGTTGACCGATGACGCACTGGTACATCTCGTTTTTCGGCACGATGGGGAAGCTCGAGGAACAGCGCTGGGCATTGCGGCGTCTGGGCAACTCGTTTTGGGCGTTTCCGAAACGCGGCGCGGCCTTTTGGGCGGGGGCAGAACAACGGTGCGTACGCGCGATTTGACCCCTGACATCAAGGGGCGTGCCACTGCCGGGGCCGTGACAAAATCGGGACGCTATGTGCTGGTGGGCACGGACCGCGGCGATGTGTTTCGGTGGGAAATGAAGCGGGCGGGTTCTGATCCCAAATTGCTGGATCACTTTCGGGTTTCCGATCAAGCGGTGACCGCGCTGGATTTTTTGTTGGGCGACGTGTCGGTCATTGTGGGCGATGCGGGCGGGCGCGTCTCGACGTGGATGCCGGTTAGGATACACGAGGGCGACAACAAGCGGACATTTAAGAAGATTCACACCTTAGAGTCGCATCCAACAGCGGTGATTGCGTTTTCGTCGTCTGCGCGCGACAAGCAGTTTTTGTCCGGCGACGCATTGGGCGGGGTCGCGCTGCACCACATGACGTCGGAACAGACCTTTGTCTATTTGCGCGGCAATGGCGTGCCGGTGCAGGCTTTGGCTTTCGCGCCAAAGGCAAATGGCTTTTTGACGGTGGAAAAATCCGGGCAGGTGGCGAATTTTGACCTGCACAATCCGCATCCCGAAGTCACGTTGCAAACGCTTTTTGGCAAGGTGTGGTACGAGGGCTATACCGAGCCGCAACACGTCTGGCAATCCACGGGCGGGTCAGACGATTTTGAACCCAAGTTGAGTATTGTTCCCTTGATGTTTGGCACGTTTAAGGGCACGCTGTACGCGATGTTGTTCGCGTTGCCGCTGGCGATTCTCGCGGCGATTTACACGTCGGAATTTGCGTCTCCTCGCGTGCGAAATTTGGTCAAGCCGGTGGTGGAGTTGATGGCGTCGTTGCCGAGTGTGATTTTGGGCTTTTTGGCCGGTTTGTGGTTGGCCCCCGTGCTGGAAACGCGGGTGGTCGGCGCGTTGTTGTTGTTGCCATTTGTGCCCATGGTCATTGTGCTCGGCGCGTGGGCGTGGGGGCAGGTGTCAGAAGAATTTGCACGCCGCGTGCCCGATCACTGGATTCTCGCATTGCTGGCGGGCATTGCGTTGTTCGCGCTCTATCTGTCCTTCGCGCTCGGCCCGGTTGCGGAATCGCTTTTGTTTGGCGGCAATTTTCAAAGCTGGTTGTTGGGCACAACGGACACGCGCTACGATCAGCGCAATTGCCTGGTGGTCGGCTTTGCCATGGGCTTTGCGGTGGTGCCCATTATTTACACGATTTGCGAAGACGCGCTGTCGAGCGTGCCGCAGCATTTGCGCGCCGGGTCCCTCGCGCTTGGCGCGACGCCGTGGCAAACGGCGATTCGCGTGGTGTTGCCCACCGCGAGCCCGGGCATTTTTTCCGCGACGATGATCGGGTTTGGTCGCGCTGTGGGCGAGACGATGATCGTGTTGATGGCAACGGGCAATACGCCCATTTTGGATTGGACGATTTTTAATGGCATGCGGACGATGTCGGCCAATATCGCGGTGGAGATTCCCGAGGCGCCGCATGAAGGCACGCTGTATCGCGTGTTGTTTTTGACCGGGGTCTTGCTGGCGGGCATTACGTTTTTGGTCAACACCCTGGCCGAAGTGGTGCGGCAGCGGTTGCGCGAGAAGTACAGCCGAATTTGACGGTGGAGATGGATGTGAGGGATTTTTTGAAAACGGGCGTGCCGTTTATCTGGTTGACCGGGGGCGCGCTGGCAATTTGTCTGCTGATGATCGCGGGGCTGGTCGCGCTGGTGTTGTACAACGGCACCGGGTTTTTCTGGCCGTCGAATATCGAGGCCGTGACGCTCAAAGATGGGCAAAAGGCCATGGGGCAACGGTGGGACAGGCAGGAGATCCCCGCGTCGAGCCGAACCGGGTCCGGGCAATTTCGCATTCAGCTCAAGGTGGGCAACCGCGACGTGTACCGCAGCGATTTTCGGTGGATCGACGAATCGGATATTCAAGCCACGCAGTATCCCAAAGATGCGGTGGTTTTCGAGCGGCGCGAGTGGGGCAATTTTTACGGGTTTATCGACGCGCTCTACGAAAGGGAAACCCGCGTGTCGAATACCTGGGATGTTCTGCAAGATCAATTGGACAAAACCCGGGCACTGCACGAACAGATTCGGCAAATTGAAGAAGATGCCATCGGCGACTTGAACCGGCAGATTGAAGCCCTGCGCCTAAAAAAACGCGAGATCGAGTTGGGCGATGGCAATGCCGATGACATGACCGCGATAGATCGCGAGAGCGAGACCCATTGGGCGAGTTACGAACAACTGGCCGATCAACTGGCGCAGTTGCGCGCGGTCAACGAGATGTACCGCGTGGAGGTGCGGCTCATCGGCGGGGAGGTGCAGCAGATTGCCACCGCCGATATCGTGCGCGCCCATCGCCCCAATCAACTGGGGCTCGTCGGCAAGGTGGGCGTTTATTTGGATCGCGTGGGCGAGTTTTTGTTCGATGAACCCCGCGAGTCCAATACCGAGGGGGGGATATTTCCCGCGATTTTCGGCACGGTGATGATGGTGTTTTTGATGAGTTTGGCGGCTGTGCCATTCGGCATTTTGGCCGCGCTCTATTTGCGCGAATACGCCCGGCAGGGCACGCTGGTTCGGTTGATTCGCATTGCGGTGAACAATCTGGCCGGCGTGCCTTCGATTGTTTTTGGAATGTTCGGGCTGGGGTTTTTTGTGTACGGCATTGGCGGCAGCATCGATCAACT
This sequence comes from uncultured Latescibacterota bacterium, assembly GCA_958295785.1. Classification (GTDB taxonomy): domain Bacteria; phylum Latescibacterota; class UBA2968; order UBA2968; family UBA2968; genus VXRD01. The sequence continues at coordinate 4,608,234 of OY282377.1, read as the reverse complement.
CTTTTTTGCCGAGGCATTGCCCACGCCCACTTATGGCACGGGCGGCATTTTGTGGGCATCGCTGACCCTCGCGTTGCTGACGGTGCCGGTGATGATCGTTTCAGCCGAAGAAGCCCTCTCTGCCGTGCCGAGCGATGTGCGTGCCGGATCCTTGGCGCTGGGGGCGACCCAGTTGCAGACCATTTTGCGCGTGGTGTTGCCCGGCGCGTTGCCGGGCATTCTCACGGGCATTATTCTCGTGATTGCGCGCGGCGCAGGCGAGGTGGCGCCGCTGATGATTACCGGCGTTGTGAAATTGGCCCCCGCGTTGCCGGTGGATGGCATCTGGCCCTTTTTTCACCTCGAGCGCAAGTTTATGCACTTGGGCTTTCACATTTACGACGTGGGGTTTCAGTCGCCCAATGTCGAGGCGGCCCGCCCGATGGTGTACACGACGACCCTGTTGCTGATGGGCATTGTGCTCGCGCTGAATCTGGTGGCGATTCTGGTTCGCAATCGGCTTCGCAAACGCGCAGGTGGCCCGACATTTTGAAAAAGTGACCCCGGATGAACACAGATGCAAGGCGAGGTGGAAGTTTAGCCACAAAAGGCGAGTGTGTAGGTGCTCGCCCAAAGATACAAGAGGCGAGGAGTGAGGGGCCACGGGCGCGAAGAAGGGCGAATGTGAAAACCGATGGCGGACTGCCCACCGCCCACTGACAACTGCTTTTAAGAAGGAATCGCGATGGCCGCAGAATCCGTTCAGGATGATGAAAACACACTGACCATTATGCCAGATATTCGGAATCCGATTGTCGAGGTGTCGAATCTGAATTTGTATTACGGCGAGACGCAGGCTCTTTTTGATATCGACCTTCGGATTCCCGAACATCGCGTGACCGCGTTTATCGGGCCTTCTGGATGCGGAAAGTCAACGCTTTTGCGATGCATGAATCGACTGAACGATTTGATCGATTCGGTGCGGATTGAGGGCATCGTTGAAATTGACAATGACGATATTTACAGTTCGGGCTACGATGTGATTTCGCTGCGCCGGCGCGTGGGGATGGTGTTCCAAAAGTCCAATCCCTTTCCCAAGTCAATTTACGAGAACCTGGTTTACGGGTTGCGGATTGCAGGCGAAAACCGGCGACCCATGCTCGATGAAGTGGTGGAGCAGAGTTTGCGCGCTGCCGCGCTTTGGGACGAGGTCAAAGATCGGCTCGACAACAGCGCGCTGGGGCTTTCGGGCGGGCAGCAGCAGCGGTTGTGCATTGCGCGTGCGATTGCGGTTGAGCCTTCGGTGATTTTGATGGATGAACCCTGTTCCGCGCTGGATCCGATTGCCACAGGGCGCATTGAGGAAACCATAGAAGAACTCAAAAAGGACTATACGATTGTGATTGTGACGCACAATATGCAACAGGCGTCTCGCATTTCGGATTATACGGCGTTTTTCTATTTGGGGCGTTTGATCGAAATGGCCGAAACGAGCGATATGTTCACCAATCCGCAACTCAAACAGACCGAGGATTATGTGACGGGGCGGTTTGGATAATAAGCGTCCCTAACAAAAAGGGTTGCCATGGATTTGTGAGAGGCCGCCTTTGAGGCGTTCCTGCGGGTGTTCACTCCTCTGTTTCAGATGCTTGATTTCTTTATGGTAGGGCTTCTTAGCACTGGCTTACGGCGTTTTGGCACAGGCTCTGCAACGCCACTGTCTGGATCGCGGATTGTCGCGGATTAGGGGATTGCGCGGATTACCCCCCCCCACCCTGCCTCCGCTCTGTCCTCTCTGTCTGCTCCATTCTCCGTCCTCTATCTGCACGCCCCAATGTTTGTCCCTCTGTGGTTGCCTTTTCGGGCGGGCATGGGGGCACCGCCCCTACGTTTTTATTTTCGCATCTTTGTCCAACAAAGTCTTGTCAAAAATGGCGTGATTGTGTAAATTTTGTTCCCCATTTTTGTTCCTCAATTTTTTCAAGGTGGCGTTTATGGCCGAATACGATACGATATCCAAACACCTGATTCAAACCTACCCGGACGATTTCATCCGCTTCACACTCGGACGCGCTGACATCGAGGTGCTCGAGGTGCTCGAGACCGAGCAACCCACTGTGGAAGCCCGGCGCGCCGATAGCCTGATTCTCGTGCGTATTGAAGGCGAGGATGCGTTGATTCATTGCGAATTTCAAACCGCGGACAGCACGGACACTCCGATGTCGCATCGCATGGCCGGCTATATTGGTCGCGCCATAGAACGCTATGGTCTGCCGATCTTTTCCTTTGTGATCTACCTGCGTCCCGGTGCTGGACGACGCGATAAGGGATACTACATCCAAGAACTGCCCGGCCATGAGGTGCTGGTGAAATACAAGGTGATTCGTCTGAGTGAGATCGATGGTCAAGCGATTATCGAGGGTGGTCATCCGGGCTTGCTTCCGTTTGCGCCCTTGATGAAACCTCCGTCTGGGGTGTCTGCGGATGCGTGGTTGCGTCAATGTCTTCAGGCGACGGAAGCCTTGCCCTTGGACGCTTCAACCAAGGTTGACATGATGGCGGGTATGGCTATTTTAGGTGGGATATCGTATGAGTTGTCCACCGTTAGGCGTATTATTTCTCAGGAGGGTTTTATGGATGCGATTATGCGTGAATCATCGTTTGCCCAATACCTTACCCAACAAGGTATTGACCGCGGCATTGAACAGGGGATTGAACAGGGGATTGAACAGGGGATTGAACAGGGGATTGAACAGGGGATTGAACAGGGCATTGAGCAGGGCATTGAGCAGGGCATTGAACAGGGGATTGAACAGGGGATTGAACAGGGGATTGAACAGGGGATTGAACAGGGCATTGAACAGGGCATTGAACAGGGGATGCGTCGCGGCAGGGAGCAAGGGATTGAACAGGGTCTGGAGCGCGGGATTAGAGAAAGCACCATTGAAGATATTCTCGATGTGTTGGAGGTTCGCTTTGATGCGGACGCGCCCGGTCAGTTCGCCGGTCGCATTCGGGCCATTGACGATTTGCAACAACTCAAGCAGTTGCTTCGTGAGGCGGTGCAAGTGGACAATCTCGATGCTTTTCAGCATGCGTTGGACGCAGAGGCTTGAGTCCCGAACAAAAAGCGTTGACCTGGATTTGTGAGAGGCCGCCTTTGAGGCGTTCCTGCGGGTGTTCACTCCTCTGTTTCAGACGCTTGATTTCTTTATGGTAGGGCTTCTTAGCACTGGCTTACGGCGTTTTGGCACAGGCTCTGCAACGCCACTGTCTGGATCGCGGATTGTCGCGGATTAGGGGATTGCGCGGATTACCCTCCACCCTCCTGCCTCCGCTCTGTCCTCTCTGTCTGCTCCATTCTCCGTCCTCTATCTGCACGCCCCAATGTTTGTCCCTCTGTGGTTGCCTTTTCGGGCGGGCACGGGGCACCGTCCCTACGTTTTTATGTTCGCATCTTTGTCCAACAAAGTCTTGTCAAAAATGGCGTGATTGTATCATTTTTTTGTTCCCCATTTTTGTTCCTCAATTTTTTCAAGGTGGCGTTTATGGCCGAATACGATACGATATCCAAACACCTGATTCAAACCTACCCGGACGATTTCATCCGCTTCACACTCGGACGCGCTGACATTGAGGTGCTCGAGGTGCTCGAAACCGAGCAACCCACTGTGGAATCCCGGCGCGCCGATAGCCTGATTCTCGTGCGTATTGAGGGTGAGGATGCGTTGATTCATTGCGAATTTCAAACCGCGGACAGCACGGACACTCCGATGTCGCATCGCATGGCCGGCTATATCGGTCGCGCCATAGAACGCTATGGCCTGCCGATCTTTTCCTTTGTGATCTACCTGCGTCCCGGTGCTGGACGACGCGATAAGGGATACTATATCCAAGAATTGCCCGGCCACCGCGTTGTCGTGGAATATCAGGTGATTCGTCTGAGTGAGATCGACGGTCAAGCGATTATCGAGGGTGGTCATCCTGGCTTGCTTCCGTTTGCGCCATTGATGAAACCTCCGTCTGGGATGTCTGCGGATGCGTGGTTGCGTCAATGTCTTCAGGCGACGGAAGCCTTGCCCTTGGATGCCTCAACCAAGGTTGACATGATGGCGGGTATGGCTATTTTAGGTGGGATATCGTACGAATTGTCCACCGTTAGGCGTATTATTTCTCAGGAGGGTTTTATGGATGCGATTATGCGTGAATCATCGTTTGCCCAATATCTTACCCAACAAGGTATTGACCGCGGGATTGAACAGGGGATTGAACAGGGGATTGAACAGGGGATTGAACAGGGGATTGAACAGGGGATTGAACAGGGGATTGAACAGGGGATTGAACAGGGCATTGAACAGGGGATGCGTCGCGGCAGGGAGCAAGGGATTGAACAGGGTCTGGAGCGCGGGAGTAGAGAAAGCACCATTGAAGATATTCTCGATGTGTTGGAGGTTCGCTTTGATGCGGACGCGCCCGGTCAGTTCGCCGGTCGCATTCGGGCCATTGACGATTTGCAACAACTCAAGCAGTTGCTTCGTGCGGCGGTGCAAGTGGACAATCTCGATGCTTTTCAGCATGCGTTGGACGCAGAGGCTTGAGTCCCGAACAAAAAGCGTTGACCTGGATTTGTGAGAGGCCGCCTTTGAGGCGTTCCTGCGGGTGTTCACTCCTCTGTTTCAGACGCTTGATTTCTTTATGTTAGGGCTTCTAAGCAGTTTTTATTTTTTGGCCCTCAATCCCTCTGCTCATTGTAGGCAACGCCCGTGCGGGGAGGAGTCATCACCCATTTTAAGACAGCCTCTAAAAACCGGAGTCATGTATGGAACGCACACTCGACCAGCATCTCGACCACCTCAAAAGCGAGTTGTTGAAGATGGGTAGCGCGGTGGAAGAGTCCATTGAACAGGCGGTGCAATCGCTTGTTGACCGCGACAATCGCCTCGCGGATGTGGTTGAAGAAGGCGGGCATCACATCGACGAATGGGAAGTGCGGATTGAAGAGGAGTGTTTGAAACTGCTGGCCGTGCAACAACCCGTGGCCAGCGATTTGCGGTTGGTGGCGGGTATTATGAAGATCAATTACGATCTCGAGCGCATCAATGATCAGGCGGTGAATATCGCGCAGCGCGCGCGCTTGCTCAATCAGATGCCGCAGTTGAAACCCCTGATCGATATTCCGCGCATGGCCGAGTTGGCGCGGCGCATGGTGAAAAATGCCCTCGATGCGTTTGTCAATCGCGATGTGGCCTTGGCCAATGAGGTGCGCCGCATTGACGATACCGTGGATGCGCTGCGCGATCAGATTTTCCGCGAGTTGCTGACCTATCTCAACACGGGCGTGCCTTCGACGGTGGAGCAGGCGATTTTGCTCATTCTCGTGTCGCGGCATTTGGAGCGCATCGGCGATCATTCGTCCAATATCGCCGAAAATGTGGTCTATCTCGTTCAGGGACGCATTGTTCGGCATCAACAAGAGGCATTGCGTGCGGAAAGCGAGAAGTAACGTCCCCTTAGTATTATAGGCTATGTCTGTGATTGGCGAGTTATGTTTTCTCCCTTCTTGGGAACCGGCCCGCGCTCGGTTCCCATTTTTTTGCCCGAATTTGGTTCGGGCTTTTTCGTTGACCCGCAATGCGTCCCGATGTATTTTATGGTTTGGGAGTTATGTCGTTAAAATAGAGTGGTTGATTTCCTTGTCCAATCGTCTAAAATCCGAAGCCCGATTTTGCGAGCGTTGCGGCGTCGCGCTCGTCGCCCGAGCCGTTGAAGGCAAGGACAGGCCGTGTTGCCCCGCGTGTGGGTTTGTGGCCTATCTCGATCCCAAGGTGGCGGCCGGGGTGATCGTCACCTTAGATGGCGGCGTGGTGTTGCTCAAGCGCAATATCGAACCCGGTTTTGGCAAGTGGGTGTTTCCGGGCGGATATGTGGATGCGGGCGAGCCAACCGAGGTGGCGGCTGTGCGCGAGGCCCGTGAGGAGGTGGGCTTAGAGGTCGAGGTGGAGGACTTGCTCGGGGTGTTGTCTATTGAAGCGGAGCGCGTGGTGCTGATCGCGTACGCCGGGCGGGTCATAGGCGGAACGTTGGCGGGCAATTTTGAATCGCAAGCCGTGGCGACATTTGCCCCGGAGGATATTCCGTGGGACGACTTGGCTTTTCACACCACCAAAGCGGCGTTAAAAATTTGGGCGTGCAGGCATGGCGCAATGCCCTGACTTGCACAGCGAAAGGGGATTATGCTCAATTCCATCGAAGAGGTTGAGAAGCGGTTTGCCAAGCAGGGGTACATTACGGACCGCACATTGGCAACGACGATTTTTTTGGCGCAGTCGCTTGGCAAACCGATTTTTTTGGAGGGAGAACCCGGCGTTGGAAAGACCGAGGTGGCGAAAGTCATGGCGAGTATTTTCAACACGGAGTTGATTCGGTTGCAGTGTTATGAGGGCATCGATGCCAACACCGCGTTGTACGAGTGGAATTACCCGCGCCAGATGCTGGAGTTGCGCCTCGAGGAAGCGCGCGGCATTGACAAGGCCGAGATCGGTCAGAATATTTTCCGCGAGGACTTTTTGCTCAAGCGGCCCTTGTTGTCCGCGCTCGAGGGCAGCACGGATCAGCAGCGGGTGTTGTTGATCGACGAGGTGGATCGGTCGGACGAGGAGTTCGAGGCGTTTTTGCTGGAAGTGCTGTCCGATTTTCAGATTACGATTCCCGAGATCGGCGCGATACGGGCGATGAATGTGCCGTTTGTGGTGCTGACGTCCAATCGCACGCGCGAGTTGCACGACGCACTCAAGCGGCGGTGTTTGTATTTGTGGATCGACTATCCCTCGTTTGACAAGGAAATGGATATCGTGCGGTCGCGCGTGGCGGGCGTGCAAGACGAGTTGGCAGAACAGGTGTGCGGGTTTATGCAGTTGCTGCGGAACCGGGATTTTTACAAGAAGCCCGGGGTCGCCGAAACAATTGATTGGGCACTGGCGTTGATGGCGATGAAAATTGAGGACCTCGATCCGCAGACCGTCGATGCGACTTTGGGATGTGTTTTGAAGTACAAAGAAGATATTGAAAAAATTCAGGAAGATGGCCTGCCGCAACTCATTGACAAGGCCCGATTGCTGAAGGAACAAACGCAAGTGGCCGTTTAGGAGATGCCATGCCAAAAACCATGCTGGGGCGGGTGGTCGGTTTTTCGCGGGCTTTGCACCGCGCAGGCGTTGAGGTCAACGCGGGCAATTTGATCGATTTGTGCGATAGTTTTCGCTATATCGAAATGCACAATCGGCGCGATTTTTACGCCGCCGCACGCGCAACCCTGGTGTCGCGCTACGACGACTTGGAGACGTTTGACGCGGTTTTCAAGGCGTTTTGGGCGCGTCCAATTTTGCCCGACGACCTGACCTTGACCGATACCGAGGCCGGGGGCGATCCGGATCTCGATATCCAAGCCGATGTCAACGAAGTGGTGGATACCGCGGATTTGCAGGAAGAAGCCGAGGGGGAAGGCGAGTCCGAAGAGGTGGGGTATAGCGCAGACGAGGCCCTGATGGCAAAAGATCTGGCGGCGATGTCGGATCGCGAGATCGAACAGGCCCGCAAGGTGATCCACGAAATTGTGAACATCATCGCCAACCGGCGCAGCCGCAGGCGCGTGCCCGAAAACCGGGGGGCTGAACTGGATTTCAGGCGCACATGGCGGCGCAACGCGCTGTACGGTTCGGATGGCGTGGAACTGATGATGAAGCGGCGGCGCATCAAGAAGACCAAGTTGATGTTGCTGTGCGACGTGAGCGGGTCGATGGATTGTTATAGCCGCTTTTTGATCCGGTTTATCTACGCGCTCAAGCGCGAAATCCGCGATGTGGAGGTGGGGGTGTTTTCCACGCGGATGACCGCCATTTCGCGTTTGCTCAAAACAAAGGGCATTGAAGAATCGCTCGTGGAAGTGGCCGAGACCGTACACGACTGGGCGGGCGGCACGGATATTGGCGGGTGTTTGCGCGAGTTCAACGACCAGTTTGCACGCGATATGTTGCACTCGCGCACCGTGATGATCATTGTGAGCGATGGCTGGGACAGGGGCGACCCGGATCTGATGCGGCAAGAGATGGCGCGACTGCGGAAGCGCGTACACAAATTGCTGTGGCTCAATCCGCTTTTGGGCACGCCGGGCTATCAACCCCTGTGTTTGGGCATGAAAACCGCGCTGCCCTATCTGGACTATTTTTTGCCGGCACACAACTTGGAAAGTTTGATCCAACTCGCCCGCACTCTGCGGTCTGTTTGGAAGTAAAAGGATGGGTAATGCGATGGCTGGTCAGGATGTTTTTCAAGAGGCATTGGCCCTGGTTTCAAGTGGCGAAAAGGCCGCGTTATCGACCATTGTGTCGAGCAAGGGGTCGTTGCCAATGAGCAAAAAGGCCAAGATGCTCGTGCGTCCCGATGGCAAAATGGTGGGCACAGTGGGCGGCGGTTGTTTGGAGGCCGATGTGTGGGCCGAAGCCCGTCAGGTGATGGAAACAAAAGTGCCGACCTTGCAGGAATTTATTTTGACGGAAAAACACGCGGGCGAAAATGGCCTCAATTGCGGGGGCAATGTCGAAATTTTTACCGAACCCCTGTTGCCTGGTCGCGCCGATGGCATGCTCGACGCCATTGCGCGGGTTCGCAAAGCGCGCGGTTCGGCCGTGTTGGCAACGCTGGTTTCGGGCGGCGGTCAGATAGGCGCGAAATTATTGCTCCATCCCGATGGCAGAACCGCGGGCGGTTTGGGGCATGCAGAAGCCGAGGCATGCGTGCGCGAGGAAGTGGCGGCTTTAGGGACGATTCCCGAAGATTTGCTCAAGGTCGTGGCGATAGGCACCGAGCCCGTTGTGGTGTTTTTGGAATCGATCTGCCCGGAACCCACGCTGTTTTTGTTCGGCGGGGGGCACGTCTCGTTTGCCATCGCGCAGATCGCGCAGTCGGTCGGGTTTCGGATTGTGGTGATCGACGACCGGCCCATGTTTGCCAACAAAGAGCGGTTTCCCATGGCGAGTGAGACCCTGACGCTGGCGATGGAGACGGCGTTTGACCATTTGGCGATTGACGATTTGTCTTATGTGGTGGCGGTAACGCGCGGGCACCAGCACGACAAGCCGGTCATCGAGCAAGCCGTAGAGACCAACGCGGCGTATATTGGCATGATCGGCAGCAGGCGGAAGATCGCGCTGATGTGGAAGGAATTGGAAGCCAAGGGCATTCCGCGAGAAAAATTGGACGCAATTCACGCGCCCATCGGGTTGGATATCGGCGCGGATACGCCCGAAGAAATTGCGGTGAGCATTGTGTCTGAACTCATTCAGGCGCGTCGCTCAAGAGGTAAACCCACCCATCGCGGCCTCTCGCTGTCCGCGATGTGATGCGTATAACGGCCTATTTATGGCTTTTGTGAGGCGTCACAAATGAACCTACCCAAACAGGCCGCAATCCACGGCGTCGCCATTTCGCGCAAAATCCTGCACCTGCTACTTGCGGGCACAGGATTTTTTTGTCGGGATGTCAGACCACAAGTGTCCTGAACTTGGGCTTTTGCCGTTTTGACATGCGAATTTTTAGCATGAGTAAAGATATCAGTTTCGCCACAAAAAACACGAGCGGGGTACAACGAGTGACCGCCCGTTCAAAGGCACAAAAGGCGAGCGGTGTGTAGGGGCGATGCCCCCGTGCTCGCCCAAAGATACAAGACGAGGCATGGGAATTTGGGGCAAGTCCCTATGCCCGTCCGAAAATACGGGGAACCAATAAAGGAGGTGATGCCGTGCATCAAGAGAGAATGGGTAATTGGGCCGGGAAAAAGAATCAAAGGCGCACGCGCGTCTTTCAGTCTGATTCTCGAATGAGTTTCAGGTCGCTCTTTTTAGAAAGGGAGAAAGTCATGATGAGATGGATGATCGCATTTGTTGCGATGTTGTATTTGTCCGCATCGGCAATGGCCGGGGTGACGGGTAAAATTGCGGGTCAGATTACCGACAATGACGGCAGCGGTGCGGTGCCCGGTGCCAATGTGGTGATTCTGGGGATGCCCAGCGTCTTTGGATCGATATCCGATGCCGAAGGCCGTTTTGCCATTTTGAATGTGCCGGCGGGTACTTATGACGTCAAATGCAGTTTTATTGGGTATCGAGACGTGGTGATCAAGGGCATCAAAGTGTTGCCCGATTTGACCACGGAAATTGATTTCGCGCTGGCGGCGCAGGCACTGGAAGCCGATGTGCTCGAGGTGGTGGCCGTGCGTCCACTGGTGCAAAAAGACAATACCAGTTCGCTGCGTCTGGTCACCAGTGAAGAACTCGAATACATGCCCATTCGCGGGTATGCGGCGGCCACGTCTTTGCAGGCGGGTGTGACGAACTTGGGCGGCGAACTCCACATCCGCGGCGGGCGGTCTTCCGAAGTCGATTATATCGTCGATGGCGTGTCGCAGAAAGATTTGCAATTTGGCACCTCGACCACGACCCTGAGCAATGGCGCCATCGATCAGGTGTCTGTGATCGTAGGGGGGTTTGAAGCCGAGTATGGCCGCGTGATGTCGGGCGTTGTCAAGGTGGTGACGCGCGAAGGCGGGCAAAAGTATTCGGGGTCTGTGGAATACATCACCGACGAAATTACCGACCGCAGTTGGGCCGGCGCGCCTTCTTTTGGGTATAACAATGCCGATGCGACATTTGGTGGGCCCCTGGCTCCCGGGTCGGATCGGCTTTCGTTTTTTGTCTCTGCCGAGCGTCTCGACCGTCTCGACCGCAGCCCGCGCTGGGGTGTGGAAGCCCACGAGTGGGAACGCGATTTGTTGTCCAAAGAAGAGTACGATTTGCTCGACGACGGCATTTTGCCGCACTATACGCTCGACCGGTGGGGTTGGCAGGCCAAGCTGTCGTATCGGCTGTCGGATGCCGTGGGTTTTAAGGCCGGCATCGTGGGGTCGATGACCGACCGCTTGAGCTACATTCACACGTACCGCTACAATTTGCGGCACTCTCCGCGCGTGACGAGAGATAACAACTCGGCGTTTGCGCGCATCACTTATACGCTCGGTGCAAAGACCTTCTTCACCTATCAAGCGAGTATTTTCGACCAGAACTTCAAGGCGGGCGACGGGATTCATTTCGACAATTTGAACGCCTATTCGCGGCCGCAGGGCAATCCGCGCTTTGATGCGGAGAATTTGTTCGCCCGCGCCGATGTGGATTCCACGGAAATCACGCCCAAGACCGAAATGATCAACGACCGCTCCGTGACGTATTTCGAGGGCGATGAGGGGCGCGTGTATGACGATTTTGAGCAGAGCAGTTCGTTTTACGTCACGCCGATAGATTTTGATTTGACCAGCCAGATCAGCCGCAACCACCAGTTTAAGCTCGGCTTTGACCTCCAGATGCACCGCTTGCGCTATTTTCGGCATCTGACCCCGATATTGACCTATCGCGGCCCGTATGTCGATTCGGATGACCGGGGCGGCTTTCAAGATACGGATCGCTATGGGTATCAGTACGATTGGAACAACGAAGTCCTCGAGCCCTTAGACTCGACCCGAGACGCGAAAAAGCAACCCATTTTGGCGTCTTTTTACGTGCAGGACAAGATGGAATACGACGGGTTGATCATCAATGCCGGCGTGCGCTACGATTATTTGAATGCGCGCACCGATGTGTTGTCCAACGAAGCCGTGCCCTTGGGGGGCGACTCCACGCTGGATCCGCAGGACTTGGCCGGCAACAGCGTGTACCACAAAATCAGCCCGCGCTTGGGCGTTGGCTTTCCGGTGACGGACAAGACCGTATTTCACATGAACTACGGCATTTTTTATCAGCAGCCCAAGTTGGAAGACCTGTACGTGGGCCTGGATTATCTCGAATACAAAGCGCCGCTGGGCGGGTATTACTACGCTTTTGGCAACCCGAACCTCAAGCCGGAAAAGACCACGGCTTATGAAGTGGGCTTGGTGCAGCAGGTGGCCGGGCACGCCAGCGTGGATGTGACGGCGTATTACAAAGCCGTGGGAAACCTCGTTCAGGTGGCGACGATTCCGTCCAATCCCACGGCCTTTTCCTCGTTCCGCAACCGCGACTACGGCACGATCAAGGGCTTGGACATTGGCTTTTTGATGCGGCGCAAAGGGCGCACCACGGCTCGCGTGTCCTATTCGCTGGCCTATGCCACGGGCACGGGTTCCACGCCGCAAACCCAGCGGCAGATCGCGTGGACGTTCCAGCCCGGCGTGAACGAACCGCCCAAGTCAACCTCGCCGCTCGATTTTGATCAACGCCACAAAATTTCGGCGTCGGTGGATTATCGCTTTGTCGATGGCGACGGGCCGATGTTGATGGGCGGTCGCCCGCTGTCCAATGCGGGGGTCAATGTGCTGATCACCGCTGGGAGTGGCTTTCCTTATACGCCCACCTTCACGTTTAATGAAGTGACCACCTTGGCGACGTTTTCCCGACCGTCGGGTTCGGTCAATTCCAGCTATGGCCCTTGGACATTTCGCATCGATCTAAAGGCCAACAAGCGTTTCAAAATCGCCTCAATTCAGGGCGACTTCTATGTGTGGGTGCTCAATGTGTTGAATCGCGCCAATGTGACGGCCCGCAACACAGACGGCCGCGGCACCGAGTCGGCGGTGTATTCGGCCACTGGCAACGCGACGACCACGGGTTGGTTGAACACGAATGAGGGCCGCGAATTTGTGCGGCGATTTGGTCAACTGGGCGAAGACAAATACGAGCTCAAAGAGAGAGACCCGCGCAACTTTGACTCGCCGCGGCAGGTGCGCTTTGGGCTTGCGCTCAGCTTTTAATGGAGGTGGGATATGAAATTTTTGAGAAGTTTGACGCTGACTTTGATGGCCGTGGGCATGGCCGGCATCGCAGGGGCCGAACAGCCCAATCAAAGGCCGCGTTTGGGCAAAATTGACAATGGCAAGCAGATCGATGTGAACAACATCGCCATGTTTGTGACCAACCAGGGGTCTTTTGCCTGGGATTTGGGCACGGGGTCTTCGGGCCTCGAATTTCCCAAGGGCACGGGCAAAACCGCGGTCTTTGCGGCCGGCCCGTGGATCGCCGGGCAAGTCGATGGCGAGATCCGCGTGGCTATCGCCGAGTATTCATTCGAGTTCGCGCCCGGCCCCATTTTGCCCAACGGCATGCCTGCGGACCCGCAAAGCGACCGCTATCGCGTGTACAAGATCAACCGAGGCGATGGCCCGGAAAACCCGGATTACGCGCAGTGGCCGGTCGAAGACGGCGCGCCGGTCAATCCGGATGGCACGCCGATGGTGCTGGGCGATCAGATGTTGTGGACCGTGTACAACGACGCGGATCCGGGCGCTCACACCAACATGCAGACCGCGCCCTTGGGCGTTGAAATCCAACAGACGACCTTTGCGTTTAACCGCACCGGGCCGCTCGGCAATGTGGTGTTCATCAAATTTTTGCTCATCAACAAGGGCGGCAATACTATCGACAGCACGTATGTGTCGCTGTGGTCCGATCCCGACTTGGGGCAGGCCGACAACGATTTGGTGGGGTGCGACGTGGAAACGAGCCTGGGATTTTGCTACAATGGGTCAAACACAGACTCGCAGTACGGCGCCTCACCCCCTACTGTGGGCTACGACTTTTTCAAAGGCCCGATCGGCGACGATGGCGAAGAATTGCCCATGACGTCGTTTAGCAAATACATCAACGGCACGGACCCGCATACGGCAGAAGAGACGTATAACTACATGAAGGGCCTCGACGCAGACGGCACTGTGGTGCTGCACACGGACCCGATAACGGGGCAGGTCAAGGCATTTATGGTCGATGGCGATCCCGTTGCGGGCACGGGTTGGAACGATGAAAACCCGGCCGACCGCCGCTTGATGCTCACCGCGGGGCCATTTACGTTCGCGCCCGGCGATACGCAGGAAGTGGTGGGCGCGATCATTATGGGGCAGGGACAAGACCGCCTCACGTCGATTACGGCGGCGCGGTATAACGATACGTTTGCCCAGTCGGCCTTTGACGCCAATTTTGCATTGCCCTCGCCGCCGCCCGCGCCCAAAGTGCAGGTCGCCGCCACGGGCGACCACATGGGCAATGGCAAAATTCAGTTGTCCTGGGGCAAGGATTCGGAAGTCGACGCCGAGGGCGACTATGCGTTTGAGGGGTATAATGTGTACCAGGGCGAGTCGGTCGCCGGCCCTTGGCGGCGCATTGCGACTTATGACGCGATCAATGGCTCGGCCATTATTTTCGACAATCAGTTCGACGAAGGCGCGGGCGTGGTGGTCAATTCGCCCGCGCAATTTGGCGGCGACTCGGGCATTCGGCACTATATCGAACTGAGCGATGACAAAATTTTGGGCGGTCGTCTGATAACGGGCAAAACCTATTTCTTTGCGGTGACGGCCTATTCTCTAAACGAGAGCCGGTCGCCCAAAACCCTAGAAACGGCTATCGCGCCGTTGGCCGACGGGCGCATGACCTTCAAACCCCTTTCGGATGAATTGATTCCAGCCCATGGCATTGTGCCGCGTTCGCCCACTGCGGGCACGCGATTCAACACCGTGGCGGTCGACAGCATGGTCGAGCACACGTCGGGTTCTAGCGATGGCATCGTGGCCGTGCAGGTGGTTGACGACACGCGGGTTACGGGCGCGTCCTACGAGGTGCGCTTCCGCGAGACCGATGCGGGCACGGTTTGGGATCTGGTCAATTTGTCGAGCGGTCAAGCCGTGCTTTCCGATATGGAACAACACGCGACCTTAGACGAGGCCATTTCCAATCCGGTTGTCGAGGGGGTGCTCGTGCGCGTGACAGGCCCGCCGCTGGGCGTGAAGGATTGGGAGATTCCATCGGGTCAGCGGTGGTACACCTGGGCAGGTGCCAACTGGGGTGCCGAGGGCTTTCGCGGCGCGATAACGGGCGATGTGGCCCACCAGTGGTTTGGCCCATCAAGCGTGCCGTCTTCGCGTTTGGTCAATGTGGAGTTGCGCTTTACCAGCGTGATTGAAGACGAAGGGGAAGATCAGTACAAACCCATTGACTTGACCAATCCCAATGTGTCATGGGGGTATCGGTATTTGCGCGGTGCGGGCGCGCCTGCCCCTGCCCCTGCGGATCAGACGACCACCAAAGCCCCTTACGACTGGAGCAGCTACATCGTCAATACGTCAGGGCCAGGCGTCTATGTGTATCAGGAACGCAATCCCATCGCCCTTTCGGCTTGGGATATGGAAAACAACCGCCGCCTCGAGGTGGGATGGATGGAAAACAACCAGCCCGGCGGCTTGGTCAACGGCGCTTATGGGCCGGCGTATTACAATGATATCAGCAATCTCGCCGGTTCTGGCCCGCGCGAGTGGTTGTTCATCTTCGACCGAGATTATACCGAGCCGGGCGATGATTCCAATGTGGCGGAGTTGTCCCAAGGGTTGATCAACGACGATCCCGCGCCGCCGATTATGTACATCGTGTTTGCGGCGCGCCGGCAGGCAGATCGGTTCCCGCAAGATGGGGATTCGTTTTTGATTTACGCCAATCACGTCAACAGCATCAACGATGTGTTTTCATTCAATACGCAGGGCGCGTTGCGAAACGATCAGGCGTTGGCTGTAGAGGATTTGACGAAAATTCTGGCCGTGCCCAATCCGTATTTGGGGCGGTCGTCTTATGAACTGAGTTCGCTGGCGCGGCAGATGCGCTTTACCAACCTTCCCTCGCACTGCACGATCCGAATTTTCAGCCTGTCGGGCGATTTGGTGCGGACCATAGATCACAACAATGGCTTGTCGTTTGACACCTGGGATCTGAAAACCGATCAGGGCGTGCTGGTCTCTACCGGCATTTATATCGCGCATTTTGACGCGCCGGGCATTGGCACGCATTTTATCAAATGTGCGGTGTTTATGGAATCCGAGGCCCTCAATTCGTTCTAAATGGAGGAATGACTTATGTTCAAGCAGATCATTTTGCTGTTTGCCGCGCTGGCCCTGGTGGCGCAAGATGCGCGTGCAGGCGATAAGAGCCGAATCGGCACGGCGGCGGCGCAAGAGTTGCGTATTCCCATTGGGTCGCGCGGGACCGCCCTGGGCGGCGCGATTTTGGCCCATGTCAGCGGCGCAGAGGCATTGCAGTGGAATCCTTCGGGATTGGTTTTCGGCACGCACAAGCGCGAGGTCGTATTTTCGTATCTCGATTATATCGCCGATATGAATATCAACTATTTTGCCCTTACCACGCACTTGCGCGACGATATTTCGATAGGGATCAGTGCCCGCGTGTTTTCGGTGGGCGATATTATTGTCACCACCGAGGAATCGCCCGAGGGCACGGGCGAGGTGCTTTCGCCCAAGTTTTCGTGCGTGGCGTTTACGTATTCGCAACTGTTGACGGATCGCGTGTCGTTTGGCAGCACGATCAAATACATTCACGAGGGGATCAAGCGCGAGGTTGCCAATGGCGTGGCGTTTGATTTTGGGTTTCAGTACAAGACCGCGCTGGAGGGGTTGACCCTGGGCATTGCCATGCGGAACTTCGGGCCGGACCTGCGCTTTGATGGCCCGGACTTGGAGCGGGTGGTCAGATTGCAAGACGCGATTCCCAATGCCGACCCCCAAGCCACGTCGCGCAATTTCCGCACGTCGCTCGCATCTGCCGAGTTGCCCACGTCTATCGAGATCGGGTTTTCCTACGCTTTCTACGCAGATGCCCTGAACAGAGCCGCTTTTTCTGCGACTTTCCGCAACAACAATCTGGCGACCGATGAGTATCAGGCAGGGGTCGAGTATTCCCTGAAACAGATGCTTCAGTTGCGCGGTGGGTATGTGGCCTCGCCAACCGGAGACGCCCTGCCCAATGGGTTCAAGAAGGAATACATCCTCGGCCCGACATTCGGCTTTGGCCTCAATGTGCCGATGGGCGATCTGGCTTTCCAAGTGGATTACGCCTACGGCAAGACCGAGTTCTTCCAAGACAACCACTGGCTGACCGTGGGGCTTGGATTTTGAAGAGGCGGGATGGGTGGCTTTCTTCCCTCTTGTATCTTGCTTTTTCGGGCGGGCACAGGGGCATCGCCCCTACGTTTCTGTCCTTGTATCTTCCCGCTTACTGCCTTTCGGCGTATTCAACCGCTTGTATTGGTTTGTCGCACCAATGCAGGCGGTTTTTTTCTGCGTTGGCAGTTGGCATTTGTATGAAAAACAACGAGATATAGTTTTATATCGCTGCGGATGGTTTTTGGCACAAACATTGCGAGAGGGTCGGGCGCGTTGATGGACAACCCCAAACCGAAAGGAGCGGAACAATGGGTACATTGAGCAGGATGGCGAATGTGGTTCGCGCGGAGGTCAACGAGGTTTTGGATCGGATCGAGGATCCGAAGAAGATGGTGCGGCAGATGATTTGGGATATGGAGGCGGAAGTGGATGATGCGGTCGCGGCGGTGGCACAGGCCATTGCCAACGAGCGGTTGTTGGATCGCCGGTTGGGTCAGAAGCGGGAAGATGCCGCGCTGTGGACGCGCAAAGCCGAGGCCGCATTTGACGCTGGCGAAGAGGAACTGGCGCGCAAGGCGTTGGTTCAGAAGGTGGCGGCGGATGAGGCGGTCAACGCGATGGAAAAGGCGCGGGCCGAGGCCGAGGTCGCGACGAAGACCCTGAAGGAGCGAGCGGCAGAATTGAAAGCCAAGTTGACGGCTGCACGCACACAACAGGGCACCTTGGCACTTCGCATGCGTGCGTCACGAGCGCGTCGCGATGTGGCGAGGGTCGATGTGCAAGCGCGGTCGCGCTACGACGAGTTCGTCGATGATGTGACGTGCGACGAGGTGGTCGCCGAAGTCTATGCCGAGATGGCGGCAAGCGATGATGTGCAACTCAAAGAGGAGTTCGACCGCCTGGAGCAAAAGCAGCGGGTCGAGGCCGAGATTCGGGCGTTGAAGGAAAAGGCCAAACAAAGCGCGCACCCGAATCCGGAATCCGATCAGGGAGAATGACCATGTTGGCAAAGTTGTTCGGCATTGTCTTGCTGGTCATCGGCGGGGTCATGGTGTTTGCCGTGCTGATGGTGCTGCTTGGCATTTTGATCTTTGCACTGAAGGTGGCGGCGGCAGTCGCGCTGATCTATCTCGGCTACCGCTTGCTCACGCGGTATAGACATCGCACGCCGTATTAGTCCGTCCATTCCGGGGGAGGTGATGCTCTCGGAGCACTGCGATAGGAAAACAGAGAGTTGTTCCATGATACCCCCCGGGCGTTGAATGACGTCCGGGGGTTTTGCATGCAAACGCTTGACAGAGCGAGATGTATTGCAGATTATTCTCTGAAAGGCTGTTTTAAAATTATCTGTGCCCCTTAATCTCGTAAGGACGCAAACCCATCCCATCGCCCCTACGCACACTGCGGGCGAGCACGGGGCATCGTCTCTACATTCTCTTACCTCTCCCGCCTTTCTCGATTATCGAAAATGAAAGTCGGCGGCGTGGGGTGTTTTGAGGCCCTGGGTCATACGCATGAGTTGCTTTTGGCGGTCTGTCAGTCCGTCAAACCATTCTGGCGGGAAACCATCGTGGGGGTCAACTTGAAACACGCACATGCGTTTGCGATAGTGACCGAACAATGCGTGGCGATTGGCATTGCCCGTGTTCGCGCCGCCGGCATGCCATGTTTGACCATTGAAAACAATCACACTGCCCGCAGGGGCTTCGGGTTGTGCGATATGTTTGACAGACATGTTCTCGGGCGGCGTCGCCAACCCGCTTTTGTGCGAGCCAGGCACAACGCGCGTGCCGCCATTTGTCGGCGAAAAATCGTCGAGCATCCAAACCGTATTCATCATCACCGGCGAATTGAAGTTCAGCATTTCCAATGGGATGTCGCTGTGCAACCCCTGATCGGGATCGCCCGGGCGCACAATGCGGGCATTCAGACTGCCGAGGATGAGCGATTTCTCGAGATAATGCTCGAGTAGCGGAAGTATCCGCGCATGGTCAATGGTCTTGTGAAACACGCGATCCAAGGTCGGCAAATTGGCGACATGGCGAGCGGTTCCGCGATGGGCGGTCTCCGTGCCGACTTCCCGCTCGCAGCGGATCAAAGCCTCTCGCATCTCGGCGGCTTCTTCGGTTGTCAAAACATTTTCAACCACCGTAAAGCCGTAGATGTCGAGTTCAAAAATGTGTTGTCGATGGTTTGGCATCGCGTCCTCCTCTGTGTCGTGATAAACGGCAAAAGGCTATCAGCGGTCAGTGCGTGCCCCGCTCGTCCACCCATCACCCTTCCCGACAAACCCCTCCGCCGTGTGCGTTATCTCCAACCCCCAGCCCTAAGAAGCTGTCTTAAAACGAAATCTGATTTCGCCTCTTGCCTCTTCCCTCTTGTATCTTGCCTTTTCGGGCGGGCACGGGGGCACCGCCCCTACGTTTCTATCCTCCCATCTTACCTCTCACTTGTAAGACTTGATCACGTAATACAAAAGCACGCCGAGCACAACGGTCACGACAGCCACCCAGACGATTGCCCAAAATTGAACATCCATTACGCATCGTCTCCAATCGGCACATCTCTAACGTCATCTGACCAATCGATCCATATATCGTCCCCAGGGGGTTCTTCCTGAAGACGGGGCATGTCGTTTAGGACAAAATCGTACAGCACGGCTTTGCGGATTTGGCGCGAATAATTGTGCGACGCCATGTGACCGATGCGGTGGTGCCAAAAAACAATGTCGCCGGGTTCGCCATGCGTTTGGTATGAATTTTCTTCGCGGGCTTGAAATCGCGCTTTGTGAATCTCCACACGCGGGGTCGGTTCCATGCGATAGCGCGAATGGTAATCAAAAAAGAACGTGCGGTGGCTCTTCGGCCACACCGTGAAGCCGCCGCCGTCTTTGGGGACGTGGTCGATATATCCCACGACTGCAAAATTGAACGGGTGGGCATCGACATGCAGGTGGCGCGGTGCGCGCTCGACATCGCCATAAGGCAAGGTGCAATAAATGCCGCGCACGCCTTTGGGCTCGGGAAAATTGCCCTTGCCCAACATCTGCTCGGCCGCGCCCCACACGATTGGATTTTTCGCCAACAACTCGATCATCCATGGTTCTCGCCCCACCTTGCGGTATTGCCAGCGATAACCGCGCTTGTAATTGCTTTTGTCCAGCGATTCTTCTTCTGGTTTGATGGGGCCGATCCATGAATCGGGATCGTCTTTTTTGAAGCTGAGCGGCGGATTGTCCCACAGGCGTTCTCGCGCACGGGCGCACAACTCGGGATCGAGAGCCCCTTTTTTCACCAAATAGCCCTCGCGTTTGAAAAAACGGATTTCGTCCTCTGTAAGCACAGGCATGACGCGCTCCTTTGTTATCCGATCTGCACGGTTTCAATTCAATTATAGGCACTTGCCCATCTTCGGTAAATAAAAAAATGATGGGCCGCAAAAAACGAGGTGTTCCGTCAAATCAACGCAACCCCTTGCTCTGAGTGGTCGGGGCGAGAGGATTTGAAATGCCTATTTTGTAACAAACAATGGGGTCAAGCCAGTAATTTCCGGTTGGGATTTCGCTTGATTGAGGAAAGCAAAGTTTTATTTTTTATCCTATTCACCCAGACTTGTAGCAACGACGAGCCGGATGAGACGCGCAGAGCAAAATCCGGTGATGCAGTCGGCATGAAAGAGGGATGTCTATGAGCCAGTTATTTTTCGATTCCCGCGATGCGAGTGAAGGCCAGAGCGCGTTGGATCTCGACGATGGCGGCGGGCTTCGCGTGGTAGATGCCCAGTTTGTCAGCGAGGAGAAATTCAGTTGGAACCTGTTTGATGGCTATGACAAAATCCGCATCCTGACCTACTCCGCCGGCATATCCGCCATTGTCAGGCTACTCAATAAGCACAACTTCATTGACTTTGAATGCGTGTTCGGCTGTGAAAACACGCTACGCACCTTCAAGGACATCATGGCGTTTCAACAGGTGGCGATAAGCGATACTCGTGCGGCCATAAAAGGGCTGAAGGACAAACGGCACGCTTTCATCCTCAACAGAGTGAGAGAAGGGCAGGCCCGCTTTCGCGTACTCCGCACAGCCATCGCTCATTCAAAACTGTACCTGCTGGAAAACGCCACCGACGGAAACAAGCGCGCCATCATCGGCTCCGCCAACCTATCGGAGACAGCCTTCGGAGGTCGTCAGTCTGAAACCCTCGTCAAGTTTGACAATGACGAATCTGCCTGGTCCCACTATTTGCGGATGTACCAAAAGATAAGGGACTCCGCGTCTGATAACATTCCGTTGCCAGCGGATCGGATACAAAAAGCCGCCATTCAGTTGCATGAGATCCCTGCCTTAAATGCCAACGACCACACCACTCTCGTCATTGACTCGCCCGATTCTTCTGAGTCCCTTTCCATCTCGGTGTCGAGTCAGATAGAGAAAATCGAGAAGGTGAAGGCCGACATACCGGCTGTCGTCTCTGCGGTGATTCCGTCCTTTCGCAATAGACAGCAGAAGATTACGCCGGAGATCAAGCGGGAGATAAGGCGGGAGAATAGCCGTGTTCGCCTCGTGCAATCTGACGAGGAAGTCGAAAGCCGCTACTTTTCCATCAATCGCACGGAATGCACTGCCGAGATGTCGGGAGACCCCTTCTCTTTGGAAAGCGACCCAGCCCAAGTGAAAACTGACGCACGGTTGCTGGTTGACTACTTCGGCAATTATAGAGAAACGTTCGAAGGCGATGTGAAGCGTCTCCAGCGCGATTACTTTATCCTCTGGTCGTGGCTTTACTTCTCACCTTTCATGTGCGATATGAGAAACCTAGCCGGTGCGATGGGAGATATATTTCGTTACCCGTCCTTCGCCATCGTCTATGGTAAGCCGAGTTGCGGCAAGTCAAGCCTTGTAGATACCCTGATAACCTCAATGTTCGGTCGAGAGCACCGTGTAGATAAAGGGGATTTCACCCGATCCAAACTTCGCGGTCTTCAGCAGAATTACAAACGATTTCCCGTGGTGTTCGACGATGTTGGAAAGCGGGCGGTGCGAGATCACGGAACCGACATCATCAAAGACGAGAACCCGCCGCCGGTTGAAGAGTACCCGTGCTTCATCCTATCGATGAATAACGAATTGAAGGCGTTTCCCGACGAAATCGTCAAGCGAAGCATGATGATTTACACCACAACTGCGCTGCCGAGCTATAAGGAGGATCTGAGACACTCTCTTCACCTTCATATCCAACAGGTGCGCCGCGAACTCAGTGGTCATCTCTACCGCCTCTACCTCTCAAAAGTGATAGAAAGGCTGAAGGATGACCGACTGCCTAACGACTGGCTGGCATTTTCGTCCAGCGTGATAAGTGAGATCGTCGCCGCCAACATTGAAGAGCCCCCAGAGTGGTGTCAGCCGGTGGCATGGAGTGAATACGCGAGTAAGCGACACGACAAGGTTAAAGCGCAACTCCAGCATCTGCTGCGTCCATCTGCGAAAATAAAGAAAGAAGGGGATGCACGCTCTGGGTGGATGTTGGAAGGCGATAAGGTCATCGTCGTTGAGCCGACGGACCAGTTCGGTCGCCGCGAGTTTGATTGGGAGAACGTACCTTCAACGCTGATCGATGAGAACGCCAGCGTCGGTGGCAGAACGGTGCTGAACAGACGGGAGCTCGAGGACGATTTTCTCGGCTTCCGTCTGCGCCGACGTTCTCGATGGGTGAGAAAACTATTGGGGTAGGATGGCCCTCATAATCTGAATTTGACTCAGAAGTTGTCTTAAAACGAAATATGCCCCCTCCCCGCAACGGGGAGGGGGCCAAATGTATTTTAATGCAGCTTCTGATCAAGCGCGTAGCGATGCACGGCCTTGGCAAAGCCTTCGCGTTCAATGGCGTCAGTTCGCAAAATATCTTCGCCAGCCACGGCCCGCTGTGTCGCTGCATCGGCATTGCCCATCAGTATGCCCAAGCCAGCGGCGCGCAACATGGGCAGATCATTGTTGCCATCGCCTACGGCCATCACCTCGCCGAGACCGAGGCCGAGGTGGTCGGCAATGGCCGAAAGTGCCGCGCCTTTGTTCACATCCGGGTGCATCACTTCGATGCGACCGGCCACGGCCCATGCCATGTAAATTTGATCGCCAAAGATGGTTTTGAGTTCGTCCACCGTCTCATCTGCATCTCCGGCTTTGGGCAATAACATAATTTTGGGCGGCGTGGTCAACTCTTTTGCCAATATGCGCTGCGCCAAATCTGCATCCACGTCATAGACCATATCCGTCATGACGGCAACTGCGCGGCTCATCTGCGTGGTGCGGTCGGTCATGTACACCTCGCGGATGCCCTCGCCGTGCAGGTCGCATCGGCAATACACAAAATTCATCCGTTGCTCGGCGGCATACTGGATCAGGGATAAAAACACATCGTCGGGCAAACGTTGCTCGTGCATCATTTTGCGTCCACCATTTAGCACATGCTTTGGCGAGAACACCATCGCGCCATTGTAACACCCGGCGTACAGCGCGTCAGCCACCTCGAGATCGCACAAAAACGGAATTTGATTGCGCTCAAAATTGCGTCCGCTCATTGACGCCACAGCCACACCGCGATCCAACAACGCCCGAATCGCCGCCATTGAAGCGTCTGATGGCGTATTCGAGTGATTCAATACCGTCCCATCCAAGTCAAATGCCACCAACTTGATCACCATTGCTCTCCTGTCTGAATTGCGGATTAAACGGATTGCGCGGGTTCCTCTCCGCCCGCCCTGCATCCCCAATCTGTGTTTATCCAGGCTTACCCCCGCCGGGACATGCCCGTGGTTGCTTTTAGGCCACCAATGGCAAGCGCACTGTCCCCCCGCGCTCCGCGGATCGGTGGACTGCTTCGGTAAATTCCATGTATTTCAGGCCCTCGTAAAAGCTGGTATCGCCCTGTGGGCCACCTTTGATCGCGTGGATAAAATCCGCTTCCACAGTCCATTCTGCCACTTCGCCTTCGGGAATTGGGATTTCTTGTAAGCGCGCGTCCCCGGTTTTCGCGCCGAGGATTTGAGACCGCATATCGTAGATCAGCGTGCCCGCGCTGCCGTGAACTTCGACAACGGATGGCCCGCCGAATTGAGACACGCCGGAAAACAAAAATGCCGCCCGCGCGCCATTCTCCATTTGCCCGATGACGTGCGCCATATCGGGCGTTTCAACCGGGCCGGTGCCAGGGCCGTCGGACAAGGGGCGTTTTGGGGTAAAAATCTCGGTCTCTGCGGTCACGGTTGCCATATAGCCAAACACGCGGGCCACGCGCTCCACCGTAATGCCCATGCCCAGAATGTTCAGCCCCGAGTACCGGCGGATCTGCCGCCAGTGCAAGGGCAAGTCCGCATCCCAATACCGCCCGCCCAAGTCGCGCACATAAACGTGGAAAATATCGCCCAAATAGCCTTCATCGACCAGTCGCCGCAAAAAACGCCCACCCGGCCACGGTGGCGCAGGACAAATTTGCGTCACCAAATTGGACTCTTGACTCGCGGCGTACATCTGTTTGGCCTCGCGCAAATTCATCGCCATGCGCGCCTGCACAAACGTGTGTTTGCCCGCGTCCAAAGACGCCAAAACAAAGTCACAATGCCTGTAAGGCCATGTGCCGATCATCACCGCGTCAATATCGCTGCGGTTCAACAACGCATGGGGATCGGTCATCGCCTCTGCGGACAAGCCCTGCTCCGCGATCACTCTTTCCCCGCTCTCCGCGCTGCGATTGCAAATCGCCACCACCTCGGCATCGTCGATTTTTGCCAGGCCCGGAAAATGCCTGCTGCGAAAAATACCGCCCGCGCCAATAATGCCAATGCGAATTTTATCTGCCATCGTTCACCTCATTCTGTTTCGGGTCATCGTATCGGGCCATAATCTACGCGCATGTGGCACCGCGGTCAAGATTTTCAAACCGCGTTCCAAACAAAAAAGCGGCGGTGGATTTATGCCCACTGCCGCTTTCTTTTTTTTGGATTGTACCTGTTGAAACTCAAAGCCGGAAATCCACACACCATGAACAATGTCGTCGCGAATGCCTTTTATTTTTTCGCCTATGGACGAGAGCTGTCATTACAACGATGGAACAAACGTTGGATCACGGGTTTTACAAAAAGGCAATTGCCGCGTCGAGGCGGGGGAAAATGCGGTCGGCTGCATTGTGATTTTGGTGTGCTGTGAAGAAATTGGGCACGGCGAAAACCGTCATGCCGGCGGCTTTTCCAGATTGCACACCCGCAGCACTGTCTTCAAACACAACACACGCTTCGGGCGCGACATTGAGTTTTGCGGCGGCTTTGAGGTAAATTTCCGGATCGGGTTTGGGATGCGTGACATCGCTACCGGAAAAAACGGCCCCAAAAATGTCTTGGAGCGCGGCGGCATTGACGTGCGGCAAAACGCCGTTTTGGAGGGTGGATAGCATGCGGTGACGCGGTGTGGAAGACGCAATGCCGAGTTTGTACTTCTCGTGTTGCAGATGTGAGAGCAGGTCGAGAAAGCCGGGCATGAGGGCGATTTGAGCGGGATCCGCTATCGCGGCTTCAAACCGGGTCATCCACGACTTGAGAAAATTTTCGGGACGAACCGGCAATGCGTAGCGTTTCACCGCATCCGCGCTGTTGTCCTCTACGGGGTGACCAACGCAGCGCACGTAATCCACACGCGGCACGTCAACCCCCAGGTCATTGAGGGTCTGGTTATAGGTCTCGTAATAAAGGGTTTCCGTATCGACAATCAGGCCGTCCATATCAAAGATGGCGGCCTGGCGTGGTTCGAGCATCGTTTCTCCCGCGTAGTCGTTAAAACTGATAGGAATAATACAGCGCGATGCCGTGTTTTTTCGCATAAGTTGCAACGGGTTCAGACGAGGTCATGTGCGTGACGAGAACGGGCAAGACATTTTCAAACTGGGGCCTCAGGTGCTTGAGCCTGCGGTTGATAAATTGGTCGATGTGATTGGCGGACAACTGACTCTTGCTCTCGCCGAGGATGACCACATCGCGCCCATTTTCGCGCCCTTTCCCATAAATGTTCACCTCAAGGGAACGGCCCTTATTATCCGTGAGATAGGTGCGAATGAGTTGGCCCTGCACCTCAATGCCATAGTCGGTCTTGAGAAGTGCAGGCAACGCGCGATAGGCCGCATTTTCGAGCGTATAACCCACGGTCATTGAGAGGCCGCCAAGCTGTCTGCGGGTTTCTCGATGTGCGCGGATCAAGTTGTTGAGCGTCTTTTCGGTTTGAACTTGGGCGGCGGTCAATTTTTCAATTGCCGCTTCCACGCGGTCCAGGCGTTTTTCCACATGGGCCAACCGTTCTTCCGTGCGGGCTTGGGCGGCGGTCAATTTTTCAATTGCCGCTTCCACGCGGTCCAGGCGTTTTTCCACGCGGTCCAGGCGTTTTTCCACGCGGTCCAGGCGTTTTTCCACGCGGTCCAGGCGTTTTTCCACATGGGCCAACCGTTCTTCCGTGCGGGCTTGGGCGGCGGTCAACTTTTCAATTGCCGCTTCCACGCGGTCCATCCGTTCTTCCGTGCGGGCTTGGGCGGCGGTCAACTTTTCAATCGCCACTTCCACGCGGTCCATCCGTTCTTCCGTGCGGGCTTGGGCAATCGCCAGCCTTTTGACCACATCCTTGAGGTCTTGCATATCGACGGAGGTGGCCAAGCCGGCGCGGTGTTCGCCCAATACCTCGGTGAGAATGGCAACTTGGTTTTCGGTGAACGCGCTTTCCAGTTTGCGTTTCATGTCACTTAACATCGTTTCTCCTCCTTTTGGTTAATATTCAACGGGTTCTCGCGTTGCAACGCGCCGGGCAGTCGCCGCAATGGCATCGGGCGAGAGGCCGGCTTCGTCGCGCAGGTCGCCCTGTGAGCCGTGTTGAAAAAATCGGTCGGGAATGCCCAGCGTATAGACGCGCTGCCCATCGCGCATCCGGTCGCTCAGATAACGCGCAACAGCCGCGCCAAATCCACCTTCAACGGTATTCTCTTCAATCGTCATCAGCACCCGATAGCGGTCGGATAAATCATCGAGCATTGCCAAATCCATCGGTTTTACAAATCGGCAGTTGATCACAGCGGCAGAAATGCCGACATCCAAGAGTTTTTCACGCGCCTGACATGCGTGATCCACCATTGTGCCCACCGCGAGGAAAACCACATCCTCGCCCTCGGCCAATGCCTCCCACGAACCGATCTTCAACACTTCGGGCTCGCGGCCCGAAAGCGGGGTATGCACATTGCCGCGCGGATACCGAATGGCAAAGGGATTATCGACTTGTTGCACCGCCGTATATAACAAATCGCGCAACTCATCGCCGTCCTTTGGCGCGGTGACAATCATGTTGGGCACGCAGGTCAAATACGACAGATCGAAATCGCCGTGATGCGTTGGGCCATCGGCGCCGACCAACCCAGCGCGATCCATGCAGAAAATCACCGGCGCCGACTGCAAGGCCACATCGTGAATGAGTTGATCGTAAGCCCGTTGCAAAAACGTGGAATAAATCGCGGCCACCGGGCGCATGCCCTCGAGCGCCATCCCGGTCGAAAACGTCACGGCGTGCTGTTCGGCAATGCCCACGTCAAAAAACCGGTCGGGATGGGCTTCGGCAAAAATATCCAAACTCGTGCCCTCGGACATCGCGGCTGTCACCGCCACAACCCGGCTGTCGCTATCGGCCAGTTCGATCAGTGCCTCGCCAAAAACCGATTGATACTTGGGCAGCGGCGTTGGGGACGATGGCGGGCTGATCGCGTGGTACTTTGTCGAATCCGCGCTATACGGGTCTTCCTCGCCTTCGTGAATCGCCCCTTTGCCCTTGATCGTATGTACGTGCAACAACACCGGGCCTTTCAAATCCCGCACGTTTTTTAGGGTCTGCACCATCGCTTGCAAATTATTGCCATCCAAAGGCCCGAGATACCGAAACCCCAGTTCTTCAAACAGAATGCCCGGCACCAGCATGCCCTTTAGCCCCTCTTCAAACCCACCGAGCGCGCGGCGCAAATTTTCGCCCACAACCGGAATGCGCCCCGCCAAATTCCACGCTTCTTCTTTAATTTTTTGATACAGGGGATCGCCCGTGATCCTGTCTTTCACGCGGTTGTAAATCGGGTCCGTAATAATGCGCGTCAAGTAGTGCGAAATCGCCCCCACATTGGGCGAAATGGACATGCGGTTGTCGTTGAGAATCACCAGCAGATCGCGATGGGCAGCGCCGGCATTGTTCAACCCCTCCAGCGCGATGCCACTGGTCAGGGCGCCGTCGCCAATCACGGCGACCACCTTGTGGTTTTCCCCCATCAAATCGCGCTTGGTCGCAAATCCCAACGCTGCGGAAATCGACGTCCCCGCATGCCCCACGGCAAAGGTGTCGTACCGGCTCTCGGTACGCAGGGGAAACCCACTGATCCCGGCCGGTTGCCGAATGGTCTTGAGCGCGTCGCGCCGCCCGGTCAGCACCTTGTGCCCATACGCTTGATGCCCCACATCCCACACAATTTTGTCCTGCGGCGTATTGTACAGATGGTGCAAGGCCACCGTCAATTCCGCGGCCCCCAAGCTGGACCCAAAATGCCCGCCAATCTCAGTCACCACGTCGATGATATATTGCCGCAGTTCCGTGCAGACCTGTTGCAATTCTTCCATCGACAAGGGCTTCAAGTCGTCGGGCGAGTTGATCGTTTCGAGAAGGGACATGATCTCTCCAGGTGATAAAGTGCAGGGTGCAAAGCGAGGGCGGTTATGTCTGTGCGTCTATGGTCAAATCCTACGGAATCCCCAAGCCTTTGTCAAATTAAAACCACGCAACCGCCGCGCATAGGAAAAAAGGCCAGACGCACTGTCTGGCCTTTTGCTACTCAAACCAATCACTATGGTTTTGGATTTGTCGCTGGTCATCCTCGTCATGTACAGGCGGATAGTCCTTCTAAATTCTCAGTGCTCGTCGAACAAGTCGCTACTCGCCGCACCCGTTACAAGGGGTGCCGGCGTCTAAATCTCTTTCTTGAGGAAAACATACTTCGCCAACTTTATCCCCTTTTGGACCTCTACGTGGTAGGAATCGGACATGTCTGCGGCCCTCTTTACAACTTCCTCGATGTTCAGGGCAACCCAGTCTTTGGCGTACTTGATGCCGAACAGATGAATGTGGGCTGACTTTTCGCTGCGCGGTGCCTCGCCATACATCTGCTCCTTACAAACTTATCGGTCATCGCGACTCTTGCGGTTTCAATACCCCAGTAGACGAGTCGTACTTCCAAACATCTATTTACGTTAGTACTCTAACTTCATCAATCGCCGTTGAGCAAGGTCTTTGTAAAAACTATCAGAATCACCCGCAATAGTAATAATTCGGTTAAGCCATTCTCGAGTCTTTCTCCAATCCATTTTCTTCCAAATGCCTGTAACGATCCAGCTTCAGGAAAATCTGCTTCAAAAGCTAAAAACGTTTCTAAAAGTACAGGCATATACTTAGACACGGTAACAGAATAGAGGTGTCCGCTACATCCCGCCGACTGCCGCCGTTTTTCGGTATGGCTGCGACAATGCGTTTGTGGTGCGGTTGCAGTTTCCGCGCAACGTGATTTGGATGCGCTTTCGGTGCTTCGCCATCGGCTATCGCAGGGTATTTTTCAATGCACGCCCGCACGGTTGACATTTGGTTTGCATAAGTCTGTGGGATAGGCAGAGAGATTGTCCCGTGTCTCGATGCCAAGAGAATGAATCGCTTTCGCGTTTGCGGAACGCCGAAAGATTTGGCGTCGAGCAAACCCGCCGCTTCTGAGAATCCACATCGCCTTAAAACCGACAGAAATTCTTTGTAGATTTCTCTTCCGTAAGCGTTGTTCAGGCCGGGGACATTTTCTACGAGAATAAAATCAGGTGGGCATTTTTCGACGATTTTTGCAAAGTCCAATAGGAGTATTTTTCGTTTGTCTTTGCCTTTTTGTCTGTTGAGGGTAGAGAAGGGTTGACATGGCGTACACGCCGCATAAAGGGTGAGGTCTTGTCGTAGGATGCCGAGTTCTTCACGAAGCATTGCAATTTCAATATCATTGATGTCGCTGGCAATGAAACGACTGGGCGCGTTATTGTGCGTGTAGGTCTGTTGCAAGCGTTCATCATTGTCCACGCCTGCCAGCACCGAGATACCCGCATTCAACAACCCCCTCGTTAAACCACCCGCCCCGCAAAAGAAATCAATGGCTTTAATCATGGCATACCTCGCGGATATCTAACCTCGGCAACCCCTCCACAATCGCCACCGTCTCCAAGCTCACTGCAATCACCTTTCTGATCAGTTTGAGGATGTACTGCTTGTTTCCTAATATTGGCGAAACATAGAAGGGTGTTTCTGCTCAAGAGATTCATAGAATAGTTGCGGCGTAGCTTTTGTTTGACGTTCTATGCACCAATTTTCTAAGTCGTTCATGTCTTTCAAAACAGGCCATTTCCACAGGTAAGACGGGAAATCCCTTTTTGTGTAGTGATATTCTAATACCAAGAACGTGCCTAAGGGCAAATCCTTTGTTATAGCAATACCGATTTCCAAAGGAACCCACCAAGAATGAGCCGTATTGTGCGAGACTACGGCGATTAAACTCTTACAGCATTCAATGACGGAATGTATGTAATCAACCAATTCCGGTCTGTCACTATCAACATTAGGATCCCAAATATCCAAATATGCCGTCAATCCACATTGTGCAATCTCGGTCGCTACCTTCTTAGCAATAATCTCGTCCTCGCTTTTATGAGACACAAAGACATCCGGGTTTTCTATATAAAGTTCGTGGCACAAATCATCAACACTGCCCTCGATGCGATATCCTTCTATTAGGATATCGCGAGGAGTATAAGTATAGCCTCTGTAGATATAACCTATCCTATTCGTTTTCATTGTGTTCCTCCTTTATTTTTCGGTTCGTTTTGCCTCGCTCTGATTATTTTTATTTCCAACACCCTCCAACTCCGGCAACCCCTCCACAATCGCCACCGTCTCCAAGCTCACTGCAATCACCTTGCCGATCAGTTTGTAGATGTACTTCGGATCGCCCTCGCGGTTCGGGTCGTTGATGATGCCGCTGCGGTTGTCCGTCTTGACGCGGTATTGGTCGATGATCCATTCGAGGGCCGACCGATTGCCGAGTTGGTAGTCAAACGCCTTTGGTGGAATCCCGTCGAGTGTCAAGAAGTCGTTGTACTCAATCTGCGTTTTGTATTTGGACAAGCGCATCTTCTCCACGCGCCAGTTGAGCGGCGCGTCTGGGTTTTCGATGTCCTTGAGGCGGTATTCGGGTTGGGCCTCATAGCCGACGTGGATTTCCGCCAATCGCGCCCCCGCGTTTGCAAACGCCCAGAAGCCTGCGCTACCCGATTCAGCATTTGATGGCACGGGGCCATCCGCGGCCGTAGGGACAACCCCCTGTGGTTGTCCCACAAATGGAATGTGCGGCAGGTCGCGCTTGAGGTTGGCGCGGTATCGCGTGCGGTATTGCGGATGGTGGAGCAGGGCGTAGATATAATGGAAAATGTCCCACTTACCAATCGCGTTGTCGCCGTAATGCGAGCGGAATTGTTCCAACGCCCAGTCGGTGATGTTCTCGCGGCGGTTGCTGCCGTCTTCGTTGTAGGTATAGAAGGGGAAACACTGAGCACCGTCAAGGGAGGTCAGCGTCAGGTTGGGAATTATGTCGGTGCAAAAACACCAATAATTAGCACGGCCTCCGGCACTTGGAACAATAATCACCCTATTCTCCATTTCTGTCTCAGGCGTGGGGAATATGGATGGAAACACATAAACTCTCTGATTCATCAGCCTGTCAAAATAGAGGTTCGATTTCGCAAACGGGCGATAGAGAGAGGCCCTCATTTTTGCCTGCGAAAAATTAACGGTTTTCCCACTTTTCAATTCCCATTTCAGCCTGTCGGTCCACTTGATTTTCTTGTTATCGGAAATTACAAAATCATCAACGTTTGTATCTCGATTCGCCCGTCGTTTCCACTTGAACACTTGCTCATTGTAGGTTTCAATCATCCGTTTCATGTTCTCGGCAAGTGCGTTTCGGTTGAAGTTGTAAGCCCACGTATCACGGTTAGTCGCTACGCCCAGACTATAAGTCTTAAATATCACATCTATCGCCTCGTCTTTTCCTGCCTTTGCTTCTTTGCTCCCTATCGGTATGAAAGTATCAAACGCGGCGTCGAGTCCTTCGGTGAGCCATGTATATCGCTTATCAGGTGTTATTGGCTTCCATTCGATGTTGCGGTAATGCTCCTTTGAATCGAGATAGCGATACTTTTCTTCTTTGCGCCAGAACTCGTCAACGCGAGCGTAGAAAATTTTGGCGGGGGAATTTGCGCTGTCGTTCTTTTTGATAAAAAAATTGATGCTCACACCGACTTGGATTCCAAAGACGTTGTGCGTCGTGCCTGAGAGCTTTGGGTTCTTGCGGACATTTCCACTCAAATCGAGAATGTAAATCGAGTCGAAATCTTCTGCGAGGTGTTTTCGCATGCCATCAAATGCCAAGCCATCGAGAAATCCGTTGTTCGTTACCAGCGCGACAACGCCTTCATTGCCAAGCCGATCCGATGCCCACCGAATCGCTTTCACATACGGGTCTTGTAAGTATCTTTTAAGCGTCGCCTTCGAGTCTTTGGCATACGTCTCCGCAACCCGCCTATCTATCGTCTCGTATTTCCGATTTTTGTTATTGTCGTTCTCGTTGACCTGCCCCGCGTTGTAGGGCGGATTGCCGACAACCACAAACATTTCCGTTTTCTTTTGTCGCTCAACGCGCTCCGCGTTTTCCGCCGTGAACAGGGCCAGTTGGCGATCCTCGGCCAGTTCAAAGGTATCGACCAAGCACAGCCCTTCAAAGGGTTGATAGTAGCCCGTCGCCTCGTAGAACTCGTGCTCAATGTTCATAGACGCGATGTAGTACGGCAACAGCATCACCTCGTTGCAGTGGAGTTCGGACGAGTACTTGTCCTCCAGCGCGGTTTTGCGAATCTCGCGCATCATGCGGACGATGAAATTGCCAGTGCCGACAAACGGGTCGATGATGTGGACGCCCAGGTCCGATAACGTAGGGGCAGCGTCCCCGTGCCTGCCCGCAAACTCGGTCTGCAAAATTTGCTCAACGCTTTTCGCCATGAAATCGACGATGGGTTGCGGCGTATAGACAATGCCGTGCGTATCGGCGACATTGACGGAAAAGCCCTGAAAGAACTGCTCATAGACCGTGTTGAGGAAGTGCTGTTTTTGGGAGAAGTCATTGATCGTCGCCGCGGTCTGCTCGATAGCCATATAGAAATGGTTGAGACTGTCGAGAAAATCGCGGCGGCGGAACGACTGCGACGTGAGCGCGTCGATGACCTTCTCGATCTCGTTGGCGATGACATTGCGGCGCGTGAAGTCGGGATTGCTGAAGACGGTGCGGAAAATCCGCTCGGTCAAGAGGTGTTGAATGAGCATCTCCTCGACGGCAACTTGGGAGAGATTGGGGTTGATGGACTGACGGCATTTCTCGTAGAAGTCCGCAAAGGCCGTGGTGAACCGGCGGTTGGTCTGCCGCTCCTGTTGGATCAACGCCGCCAACCCGCGCCCGATGTCGGGAACTTTGTCCTTGAACTGTGCGACCACCTGTTCCCATTTGGCGATCTCTGGCGGACGATGGGAAAAGAAGGTTTCGAGCGTCTGGACGAGTTGCTTTGAATCGGTCAAATCGGCGTCGAGAACGAGCGCGTCATTCTGCCACAGAATAGCCCTGCGCGGCGTTTGGAACAGGATGTTGTCCCGCGGATAGCCCGTTGCAAACTTGCGCTGCACTTCGGCGTCGAGGTCGTCGTGAATATCCTTTGCTTCCCAATAGCCTTGCGGCAAGTTGAAGGCGTCGATCAACGCGCCATCGACGACAATCCGCTTGTTTCGGCATAGCGTGATGGAATGCTCCGGTACGAGCGTCCACTTGTACTGCCGAGCGCATGATTCGAGCAGCGATTGAAACGCCGAGCGCACGGCGGTTTCATGCGTGACGTCGATCCGATCAAATTGATCGAGCGATTCATAGTACGCACGCACGGGCTTGTGCGTGGGTTTGAGATTGAGGGTTGGCATTTTGACATCCTTCCCGATATCATGGCTTCATTGCGCTGTGACTTTCTCGACTTTCTATCCTCTCACCGCATCGACAATTCGCGCGATGACTTCATTCTGGCTTGCGGTCTTGTTATTCTCTGCTCTGAACTGATCCCACAGCCCCGGGTTTTGTGCAATGACCAACCCCAGTCGCGGGCACACCCAGATGTGTTTCGCGCCCGCGCCCGACGCGGCAAAGGAATCTCTGGGCGCGTCTGCCCACTGCTTTCCGTGGTCGTTGCACCAGAAGCCGTGCCCGTATTTCCAGTTTTCTTCTGGCTCGTTTTTCAAAATGAAGGCATTGG
The DNA here is from genome assembly GCA_958295785.1 of uncultured Latescibacterota bacterium. Classification (GTDB taxonomy): domain Bacteria; phylum Latescibacterota; class UBA2968; order UBA2968; family UBA2968; genus VXRD01. The sequence continues at coordinate 4,573,762 of OY282377.1, read as the reverse complement.
TTTGGGTGGCTTCTTTGAGGTAATTTTCCGGGGCAACCTGAACGCCATTCCAATGGCCGTAATTGAGCCACAAGTGCCCTGCGCGCAGTTGATCGCGCAGCGTGGTATGCACCTGCGTGTAATACCCGAAGATGTTGATTCGCGCATTGTTGCCCAGGTCAAAATTGGTGTGCGAATGCGTCCACATCCCGCCGATGGGGTCGCGCATCTTTTCTGCGATCACCTTGCCACACCCCGGCGACCCCTCGGGATCGTTCGCGTCGTAATACCCGTACAGTTTGGCGATAGCGTGCGTGAGAATGTTCATGCCGTAAGTTTGATAGTGAAAGACTCCGCCCGGTTTTTCCCCCGGTTTCATGTAGCCCGACACATTGCAGATGAGGTGCCGAAAGGTAATCTCGCGGTCTTTTTCAAACGCATACCGTCCTGGCTTTGGGCCTTCCTGCTCGCCCACATCCATCATTTCCGGATAGTAATTGACGACCCGTTCATCTGGCGAAGACAATTTGCCCTCGGCGACCACAATGCCCAAAAGCGTGGCGTAATACGATTTTGCGGCAGATGCCTGCGAATGCGCGGAACCCGCCGCAACGCCTTGCCGCCACTCGGCAACGAGATAGCCATAACGCGCAATCCCCACCTGAAAGGGCCGATCGCCTGCCACCTCGTGCAACCACGCCTGCACCCGCGCGAGTTTGTCCGCATCAAAGCCAAGATCGCCGGGCAATCGCGTCTCCCACTCCGCGTTTGGAAATATCATATCCATACTAAGAAGCCCTAACATAAAGAAATCAAGCGTCTGAAACAGATGAGTGAACACCCGCAGGAACGCCTCAAAGTCGGTCTCTCACAAATCCATGTCAACGCTTTTTGTTAGGGACTTTTATTAAAATTTTCTCCACACCATGATAGCTACCATAACGTCCAGTATCCTTCCATCCCAACAATGTCCGAAGCTTCCCCTTATATGCGAGTCCCGCAGACGGAGTACCAGGAAATTCAGCCATTACTTTATCATACCACTTAATTGCAGACTCAACATTTGAAATCCAACTTGAGTCAATTGTGAAAACGGTCTCTTTATCCTCCGACCAAAAATCAGCATGACGAAGATAAGATTGAGCTATTATATTATTAACCTCCCTTTCCGTAGATTCTCCAATAATTTCTGACAATTCCAATATCTTACTACTCTGTAAATTAAATACTTTGGAATTTCAATTATTTCAAGGAGGCGTTCGCATGCCCAAACAACACGTCCAACTCACCCCCACAGACCGAGACACTTTGACCGCCTTGATCACCAAAGGCGACCAAAAAGCCCGAATCTACAAACGCGCTTTGGGCTTGCTTGAACTTGACCGAGGCAAAACCTACACTCAAGTGGCTCAAACCCTCGGCATGACCGGGCAGACCCTGAGTCATTGGGCAAAGAAATACCGCACCCTCGGCTTGGACAGCCTCAAAGATGCCCCGCGGCCAGGACGTCCGGTGGAGATGACCGGCAAGCAACGGGCCCAAATCACCGCCTTGGCCTGTTCAACCCCCCCGGCAGGCCATGGCAGATGGACGTTGCGCCTCTTGGCGGATCACTGCGTGGCATTGGGCTCTTGTGAGCATCTCTCACACACGCATGTCAAGACGAGTCTCAAAAAAACGAATTGAAGCCCCACTTGAAGAAAACCTGGTGCATCCGCAAAGTGGATGCGTCCTTTCTCGCACGCATGGAAGCCTTGCTTTGGCTGTATGACCAACCTCATGATCCCAATGTTCCTGTGGTCTGCTTTGATGAACGTCCTTGTTTTCTCATCGGACAAGTCCTTGATCCCTTGCCCCTGACAACAGGCCAAGTGACCAAAGAACATGATGCCTATACCAAACACGGCTCGCGTGCGCTGTTGGCCGCCATTGAGCCTTTAACCGGCAAACGGCTTGCCGAAATCTATCCTCGGCGCACGATGAAGGAAGACACCCACTTTTGTCAGGCCCTGACACAGCATTGGCCACAAGCGGAGAAAATCCGCTTGGTGCAAGACAATCTCAACACGCATACCCGCCATGCCTTCTATCGTTCTTTGCCGGCCGATGAGGCGTTTGCCCTCGCGCAGAAGTTTGAGTTCTTCTTTACTCCCAAGTCGGCGAGTTGGCTCAACATGATCGAGATTGCGTTTTCGGCTCTGGCGCGAGGATGTTTGAATAGGCGCATCGCGACAAAGGCGGAACTGCGCCGGGAAGTTTTGGCCTTCTTTCAGGAGCGGGAGGCCAAGGGCATCCCCTTGAATTGGCAGTTCACTTTGCCCAAGGCGAGAGACAAGATGAATACCCATTATCAACGCGTTTATCCAGACAATTCAAAACTTAGAATAACTTAATTTACAGAATACTTACCTTTAACAAAGGTAGCTTGACTAGAATTTGGATACTTTTCTAAAAGTTCATTCCACGTATTTAACGCTGTTGACATCCTCTTCTCGTTAAAAGCAATCCCTCCTAGTATATAATATGCCTGCGCCTTTTCATCTGCACTTGCATCAGAAAAAAGAACATCAATCAATTCCTTTTTTGCTTCAGTCAATAAACCATGCTCCTTAAATATTTCAGCCTTTCTTACTGATGCTGCCTGAATAGACTGATACTGACAAGACAAAAACATAAAACAACATAACACAACAACAAAATTCCTCATCATACACTCCATAAAAAAATAACTACACCTTTACCGTTAGTTACCCTATTATACCAATTTGCTTTTAAGTTGTCCGTATCCTGCCTCCCATCAGGGAGGAATAAGGAATGGGGAACAGCCTTACGTAAAGCGTTTGGTTCTGCCTCCATGTGGGTTGCCTTTGATGCCTTCGGCGACCTACTTTTTTTCAACAGCAAAAAAAGTAGGCAAAAAATGCCGCTCTCATGCGCCGAGGGGTGCTCTGCACAGCGCAAATCGCTTTTGTAACAGCACGACATGCGTTGGCCTGCAAGGTGGGTTGCAAGAGGGAGGTTGGTTGCGAGATGGCCTCGTGCGCTGTGCGTGATGGCTTTATCGGAGGGTCTTTTGGGATGGCATTTTTGCAATGGCTTCTTTGAATGACTGCGTAAAGGCAAGGGGATCTCTTGCTGGCAACATATCGCATCACTTTAGGACAATAGCAATTCAATTTGGTATTACTCTACTCCCTCACACCCGTCCCCACTCCCGCAATAATTCCCTGCTAGCAACAGAAGACTCACTACTCACACTCAACGCATCCACTATATTCGCCATCTGCCCACATTCCTTCAAAGGCAAACCACAAAAACAATTCAACGCAAAAGCAACAGACAACGTATCCACAGCCCCTATCGTATCCCGAACTGCCCGTATTATACAGGTAAATATCAGTTTCAATACCCTAGTAGGTGGGTGTTTCACTGACGTAGCTTTGTTTTTTTCTTACGCCGTAAGGTATCCGCAGATGGTTTTTGCTCACTCTTTAGATAGGACAAACTATCTTTTGTTTTTTTTATTTCAATATCTATCTCTTTGTCAGAGATATAACAACATCTTTTATATTTTTTTTTCTTTCCGCAGGGGCAGGGTTCATTTCTCTTTCTACCTTTTGGTTGGGATTTCTGCTTACGCAACAGGATGTGAAGATAATTTTTTTCATCTGTAATTCGGCTACTGACAGCATCTGACCGAGAGTGAGGACATTCCCCACACGGAGGGACGCTACGGTATTTCTCATAATAGGCTTGCCAAACAAAATAAGGATAAACCTGTTCAATTACGAACCTTGATAGACGATTGGCAGGCGGGAAAATACCCAAGCAACAACTATGGTCGTCATTAAGATGCAAGTCAGCATTTTTCTTGCCCAGAGATTTAGCAAGTCTCTCTATCCTGCCACCAGTTTCAAAGACACTGGCTTTTTCCAGATCAATCTCGATTGAATAGGCATCTTCAATGCAGTCACTTTGATTTCGATTGCAAGGCTCAATGACCCATTTACTGATACCATCGCAACCAATATCTTTGTAATGAGCACAAAAATCCAACTCCCCTTTTATTTTTTTTTCGTCTTCTGCATAGTAGAGATTTGGAAAAATTTTCCGTATCTCTTCAAGCTCTTCTGCCGTGTATCTAATCATTGTAGGCATAGGGTTTTGTGGCACTTACAGTTGGAGGAATAGCTACACTACTTGCCGCATTTGATCCGTTTGAGCGTAGTTTCCCAAATTTATCACCAAATATCTTACGCCATTTTTTGATACTTTCGTCGTGATTCTTCTCATCGAACGCCTCGTTAATTCTTTTGGTATAAATATCAAACTTATCGCGAAAATTGGCGTACTTTTTGTCGTCCCAATGTCTGTTAAAGTCTTCTTCAGGCAACGCAGGATTTTCTATGGTCGGGATATCCACCTGGTCTTGAAGGTAATCATTCAGCCCGTTAGAAAGTGTTTTCAGCGTTGTAGGCAAGTTAGAAAAATCACTATTGTCCTGATCGTTATCGTCAATTTCGTTTCCTAACATAGTCGTTAGCAATATGGACTTCACGGAAAAATTGTCTTTATGATCACGCAGGAATTTTAGCAATCGGGTTGACTTCCTGAAGTAGTTACCGCCGACTATCCTATTTTTCCCGATCAACCAACTCTTGTAGCCATCACCATCTGTCTTTTCATACTTTTTTTCTTGTCTGTTACAGATGTATTGGGTGCCTTCGTACTCTACACAAGGAACAACATCTAAATGGAAGTCCCCGGCATAGTTAATCGTTACACAGCGGGTGTTTCTTGTAACCTTGTCCTTATAGTTGTTATTGTTCATAAACACGTCGTAGATCGAATCCACATAATTAGTAACAAAATTATCCGGATCAAAGTCATTGTCCCGAATGAAGACCAAGATGTCGGCATCAAATTCGTCATTATCCTGCACAGGTTTAATGATTGTTTGATGGGCATAAGATCCCTGTGAACTGTATTTTCTATAACCATCTAGCTTATCTTTAAGCAGGCCAGAGATCGTCTTCACACGACTTTCCAATGTGTCAAGTCTGGACTGGTTCAGATTGACCTGGTCAGCTAAAAAGTCGTTGAAATATTGTTCATGTTTCATGGTTTGCACCTCCTGAGAGCAAAAAATCCCGAATTTCTGTGTTGTGTTTTGTGAACTCACTTTTTGCCAACTCTACTAGAATAGTCATATTTCGGTGGTTGTCAAGGCCGTAATTTTCAATTTCTGTGTCAATTCTGAGAATTTTCCCGCTATCAAGCAAATATAAGACATTCTGAGGAAACGCTGTTTGACAAGACATCACAAACTCTACCAACTTAGTTTTTTTCCATCCAGTTAGAAATCCCCACTTTTTTTCGGGTTGGTAAATTTTTTTTGCTGTACCAGTTCCCAAAGATAGGATTTTGATGTTGTTGGCTTGGAAATTTCTAATGGCATCAGTATAGCCAACTAAAGAGGGATTATTCGCCCAGATACCTCCATCACAAACAAGAGTTCCATTTATATCTACTGGATCAAAATAAATTGGTGCTGCACAAGATGCTAAAACTGCCTTATACAAGGGCACCTCGCCATCTCGCACGTAATCTCCCTTTCGTTGTTGATGTTGATACGATGATTTGAAAATATATACCCCCCCAACACTAACATTGGTAGCATTCAAAATAAGTGGCTTTTCTATTTTTCCCAGTTTAATGTCGCCAAGTCTGTCATGGAGAAAATTTGCTAACGGAGTCAGATCATACTTCGATCTGAAGTGCAAACTCAATCGCTTTCGAAAAATTTTTGGGGCATTTTTCAGGTAATCATCTACCAGTTGGGTTAAGCTGTGCTCAATTGCAATAGTTGCGGCTATGATGCTACCAGTACTAGTACCCACGATGAGGTCAAAAGTATTGCAGATGTCTATACCGAGTTTGGTTTCTATAAGTTCCAACATCTTAGCAGCAAAAACTCCGCGTACTCCACCGCCATCAATGCTCAAAATTTTGAATGTTTTGTCTCTAGACATAAATATCTCCGATAATGTTCAATCACCATTTACGGGTTCAACTCGCCACTTCCCCGTCAGCAATTTTTGCATCAGCCCGCGCTTTTGCGTGCGGTATTGTTCGGCGAGTTGTTTGAGTAGATCAATTTCACGCTGGGTTGAGTTTAGGATGTGGAACACGGCCGAGACGGGACATTTTGAGAAGTTAGCAAGTATCATTTCCATTTCGCCCACAGCGATGCCGTATGATTTGCGGCATTCGGCCGTGGGTTTCTTTGAGCAAGTCGCGCAGTTCCTCGGCAATCTCTGGATGGGGGTTGCCCGCGAGGGCTTTGCGCGCCAATTTCGCGGCCAGATGAAACCGATTGCTGTTAAACGCCATCCACCCGGCACTGCGGTGCAACACTGACCATGTCGGCTCGGCGCGTTCGCCGCGTTCATCCAGTTCCCGAATGGCAACGAGTTCCAATTCTAACGCTTCGGCATAAAGTTGAACTGTCTTTGCCATGTTGCCTCGCATGCGTTCCAAAATGGCCGTTTCCACGAGGTCCATAGCTCGATTGTGAGGGTTGTTAGTGGCACTCATTTCTTGTTCACCTCGGCAAGTGGGCGACTAAACTCAACGACGACGACATAAGCGGGCAATCGCCCTTCGGGATTGATTCTGTCCATTTTCTCTCGCAATCTTCTCCTGACTTCCCCCGTGGGTTTCTTTGAGCAAGTCGCGCAGTTCCTCGGCAACTTTTGGATGGGGGTTGCCCGCGAGGGCTTTGTGCGCCAACTCCTTAGCCAAGCGTGGTTGATTGCAGTCCAAAGCCAGCCAACCTGCGCTGCGGTGTAGTATGGACCAACTCAGCCCGTTCTGATCGTCCAGTTCGGCGATTGCGGTCAGTTCAAATTTCAACGCCTGCTCAAAGAACTCCGTTGCCAGTTTCTCGTTGCCTCGCCGCCCTTCCATAACAGCGTGGTCAACACATTCCATCGCCTTGTTGTGAAGATCACTAACGTTGCCCATTTCTATTCTCCTCAATCTCGGCAAGCGGCCTTCTAAATTCGACTGCGATTACGTAAACTGGCAATCCCCAAGTGTCAGATTGGTCTGTCTGTTGTAACTTTTGCTGCATTCTTGCTCTGATTTGATGGTCATTGCCCGTGCGAATGCCGGATACTTCCAGGCTACCTCTGACAACGAGCTTGTCATCTTTTAGAATGTCTCGCAATTCCGTTGTCACCTCGCGTTCGATGGCTGATATATTTGACGTATCAGCATTACCCAGCCAGTAATCAAATCCCGTACCTTGCCATGAACGTGCAATAACGGTATAACCAATTTCCCGGATGGCCAATAGAACCGCTATGCCAGTCGCACCGACCTCGGTCGCTTCATTGGGGTCATTCCAAGTCCGGCGTGCTTGATTATTTTCTGGCGTCCAAGACAAGGGATAGCTATTGCTAACATACCCTTGAACCATAAGCTGGACACCTCGTTGGTGTCCTTGAGATTCTAAGCATATCGCTCCTGCCTGGGCCAGTTCACTACCCTTTACTCGCGTGATGCCAGGGATGTCGTCGGTGTCCAGGTCATTCAAATTCAGCATGTATTACCAGTTCCATTTCAATACCCCCGTAGGCGGGGCGTACTTCAAAACGCCGTGGGTCGGCCCTGCGCGCCATCTACGGGGATGGACGCGCCATTGATCCAACGCGCGCGGTCAGACGAGAGAAAGACCACGGCATCGGCGACTTCAAAATCCGTGCCGAGCCGCTGTGCGGGAAATTCTCGCGTGCGGAATAGTTCATACTGCTCTGGGTTTTCGTTTTGGAAGCGTTCCCAACCGCCGCCGGGGAAAAATAGCGACCCGGGGCATACAGTATTGACGCGGATATTGCGCGTTGCCAGTTCCCAGGCGAGCGCGCCTGCGAGAAAGATCTCGGCCGCTTTGGTCGCGCCGTATTGCGCCCCTCTGTTTGCGGGTTTCCAGCCCGAGATTGACGAGATGGTGACAATGCTGCCGCCGCCTCTTTTTGCCATGTGGGGAACAGCCGCGCGGCTGGCGCGAACCGCGTGAAAGAGGTTGAGGTCAAAAGTTTGTTGCCAGTCGGCGTCTGTGGAGGCGAGCAATTCGCGCGATCCAGACGTGCCTCCCACATTGTTGACGAGCACATCCACGCCGCCGAGCGCGGCTGCGGCCGCATCGACAAACCGCTCGGTTTCCCCGGGTTTGGCAACGTCGAGCGCGAGGCCATAAGCCTCGACATTGTGGGCGCGAATTTCCTCGATCACCCTATCTATACCCGCTTGCCCGCGCGCACACAAGGCGACATGGCATTCTTCTGCGGCAAAGCGCAATGCGGTTGCGCGACCAATGCCGCGGCTGCCGCCGGTGATCAGGGCGACTTTATCGGTAAGGTTCAGATCCATCTCATCCCTCGATCTCAATCCGGGGCGGATTGGCAAAGTCGTGATAGCGTTCGCGGATATTGCCCTCTGTGGCATCGCCCTTGTGAAAATAGTAGCGATATATGCCCACGAGCGACTCGCCTTGTGCCAAGGTGTGGTGCCCGCGGCGGCTTTCGTCGCCATAAAAATGCGAATGTCCAAAGGGATTGGCGGTCATCAGCCCGTAATTTCGCACATGCCAGTGCGTTGGGTGCCGGAAACTATCGGGGTGATCCATAATCGCAACGCCCGTGATATTGCCATTGACCGGCCCTGAATAATGACACCACGGCGCGCGTTTTCCCCAGGTTTCTTCCTCGTTGATGCCGCCAATGCCATTCTCAATTTTGCCGCCCAAATCGCGCTTGACTTCCATGGTCTCTGCCACGCGAATAGAGGCCAAGCCGCCTTCTTTTGTGTCGCCGAACAGCACATCCATATTTCGCGCTGTGAGCGTCAAGTGCAAATCCATGATCCGCACGGAAGAAGGCGTGTTGTACACAATCCACTCGGCGCGTTGATCCAAAATCTCGCGCTTTCTTCCCGGCGGACCCGTCCACCCGTCCATGCCCACCCAATCGCTATGCGATACAATTCGCCCCAAAACAGGCCCGCTTTCCAATGCGTCAAAGCATCGATGCAAAATGCGCCCGTGGGATTCGCCTTCGGACCAATTGTCCGCGCCATTCACCTCGCCGTGTGCAATCCAGATCGACCGATGGTGGTGGTGATCCATCTCACGCCCGTCCTGTGGCGTTGCCAATCGCCGCGTCACCGGGTCGCCATAAGGCCCGATCACCGGATAAAAAAGCGGACGCGCGCGTTCTGCGCCACAACAATAGGTCGTAAAATGTTGCCCATCGACAGAGACGGACACCTCATCGTTGCCCTGCGTGACCGCCACGCCGCGCCCGCTGTATTTTGGTTTTGCGCCCAATTCAAGGGCGTACTCAGCGGTTTGTTCCGCTTCGAGATTTGACGCGATGAAATCGACTCGCAACCCATCGCGCACTTGCTCCACCTGACATGGAACTTCTCGGTTGCCCGCGCTCAGGGACGCCGCGGTCGCGCTTTGGGGCACGACCACCGAAACCGGACAATTGATCCGATTGTGCGGGCCCGCGTGAACGGTCAGTTTTACGGTTGCCATGTTATCCTCCTCAAAATATCGCTACAAAAATGAACATCTCGTTGTGACATTACGCAATCCATTCTCAAAGTCAAGCAAAAGCCGTTGACATCGCCCATAGGGGCGGTTATCTATAATCAACAGCGCGAACCCTTCATTTTTTTTAATCGGAGATCGACCATGTCCATTCTCGTCACCGGAGGCTCTGGCTTTGTCGGGTCGTGGGTTGTCAAACGCTTGGCCGAAGAAGGCGAAGACGTCATCGCCTTTGACATGTTTGAACGGCGCGACGATTTTTTGTCCCATGTCGCGGATCGCATCACCTTTGTCGAAGGCAATATTTTGGGCCTCGCCCATCTCAACGAGATTGTACGCAACGCGCCCGGGCTTATGGGCATTGTTCACACCGCCGCGCTCTTGGGCGGGGATGTGCGCGACAATCCCCATTTTGCAACGCAGGTCAATGTGGGCGGCACGCACAACATCCTCGAAATTGCCCGTCAGGTTGGCGACCTCAAAGTCGTCTATATATCCAGCGGCGCGGTCTATGGCAAGCAAGCCGGCCCTCTGACCGAAGAGATGCCGATGATTCCCAGCGACCCTTACGGCGCGACCAAAGCCATGACGGAACACCTTTGCCACCAGTATTACGCGACTTATGGCGTGGATGTGCTGTGCGCCCGCCTCTTCTTTTTGTATGGCCCGCCCAATGCCCCTGGCCCCGACGCGGGCTTTAACACGCGCCTATTTGCCGGGTTGAGCGGGCAAGACGTGCATCTGCCAAAAGGCCGCGATCAGAAAGCCGATTGGACGTATATCGAAGACGCCGCACGCGGGGTCTTGCTCATGCTGAAGGCGACAAATGTCACCCAGCGGTCATTCAATATTGCGACCGGCACGTACAACCCCATTGACGAAATCGTGGAAGTCGTGCGGCGGCATTCCCCTGGCAACCCGGTGTACGACATCGGCCCGGGCGTCAACCTCGAGCGCGGCGCGCCCTTGGACATCGCCCTTGCCAGAGACCAACTCGGCTATGAACCCCAATACGACCTCGAAACCGGCATCCGTGCGTACCGCGCTTGGTTTGATCGGCAGACTGCGTAAAGAAAGGAAAAATCATGCCAAACAGAACCATTCGCTACTTGGACGATGGTAGCATCGAACTGTTTGAACGGGAGGTTCCAGATCCGGATGTGGGCGAAATTCAAATTGCAGGCGGCGCGTGTGGGATCTGTTCGTGGGATGTGGTGACCGCCAAACTCGGCGCGCAAATGCACCCCATGGCGCCGCCGGGGCACGAAGGCGTTGGCTATGTCGCCAAAGTGGGCGCAGAAGTCGCGGGCTTCAAAGAAGGCGACCGGGTCGCAGGGGGCGGGTTTGCCCATATCCGAAACTTATCGGCGCAGCGCGTTCACAAAATCCCGGAATCCGACTTGCCGGACGAATACTGGATCGTCGAGCCCGTGTCTTGCGCGGTCACGGGCATTGACCATTGCCGGATTCAGCCGGGCTATCGCATCGCGGTGATCGGCTGCGGGTTTATGGGCTTGTTGATCCTGCAAGGGCTTCTCCACCATCCCCTCGACGATTTGATCGGCCTAGATATCGTGCAAAGCCGGTTGGATATCGCGCAACAACTCGGGGTTGGCGAGGTCTATAACACGGCGTTGGTTGACACTGACGACCTTTCGCGTGAACTCAAAGCCCGAGAGATCGATGTCGTCGTCGATACCTCGGGCAGTCAGGCCGGTCTGGATTTGGCGACCGATATTGTAAAACGCGGCGGGCGCGTCAATCTCTTTGGTTGGATCAAGGGACAGACCGCCCGTTTTGACCCTACAAAGTGGCACTTGGGGGGATTTACCGTTGTCAATTCCGCGCCGGCTTCAAAATTGCGCGATACTTTTGGGCCGGCGATTCGCTTGATCCACAAAGGCATCATCGATCTCAAACCGCTGGTGACGCACACGGCGCCGCTCGAAAATTATCCGGCGTTAATGGCGCAAATTCTGGCGGGCGATGCGCGTTATATCAAAGGGGTTGTGACGCTCAAATAGGTTTTGGACGAAAAAAGTGATTTCTCAACGGGATTTTGTCCAATAGGCTTCGAGCGCGTCCCGAGGTTCAAAGCCGAGCAGTTTGCGCGACCGTGCGTTGGGAAAGCGACCGTGCGGCAGGTCTGTGGTGATGAAGAAGACCTCAAAGCGCGAAGGAAGCGTTTGAAGATCGACCTCTAGCGCGCGTTTGATGGCCTGTGCGGCATCTCTGGCCGAGATGCTGAGGGTGCTGTCATCGGTGTTTTGTGGGTCCGCGGTGGGTTCTCGAAAGCGCGAAAAGATGAGCGAGAGGACATAGAGCGGATGCTGTTGGCTGAAGAGCCGGCAGATTTCAAGGCCGAGTCCTTTGCTCATCGCATAGAGACCCGTGCCGGGTTGTGGCGGGATGTTTTCGGAAATGGTATGGTCGTAATCGAGATAGGAAGGGCCGACGAGGGAGAAGCGCGGGCCCGTGTTGATAAAGCGTGCCATGTTAAATGCAACCGCAGCGCGAAGGGCATTGTGCGTTCCCCGCGTGTTCACGTCAAAAGCAATTTTGCGATGGGTGCGCTGAACAGAACAGTTGATGATGACGTCCATGCCCTCGGCAGCAGCCATGACTTGCGCGAGATCGGATACATCGACCTGCCGCGTGTCGTGCGGTGTGTCTATGGGCATCAGGTCGGTCACGCGGAGGTAATGGCAGTCTTCGAGGGCGTTGACCACATAAGGGCCGAGAAAACCATTGCCACCGAGAATGAGAATGTTCATGGCATTTGGATGGGTGTTATACCCATTTGCTTTCAAGTTGTCCGTATCCTGCTCCCATCAGGGAGGAATGAGGAACAAACTTCTGTACGGACTCCGCGTGGGTTGCCTTTGATGCGTTGGCTACGCCTGTGCCTACGGCGTGCGGCGACCTACTTTTTTTCAACAGCAAAAAAAAGTAGGCAAAAAATGCCGCTCTCATGCGCCGAGGAACTGGCACAGCGCAAAGCGCTTTTGTAACAGGACGACATGCGTTGGCCTGCGAGGTGGGTTGCAAAATGGATGTGCGTTGCGAGACGGCCTTGCGCGCTGTGCGCGATGGCATGATCTGATGGTCTTTTGGGATGGCCTGGTTGCCATGGCTTCTCTGAATGACTGGGTAACGTCAAGGGGATCATTTGCGGGTAGCAGATCACATCACATTAGGACAATAGCAATTCAAATTGGTGTTAAACGCTAAACAATGCGCGGGCGCCGCGTTCGATAGGGCGGCTCGAGCAAAGCGCGTTGTGTGGGTGTAAATTCGTCGAGCACTTTTTCGACATCTATTGGCACGTACCGCGCCGAATAGGTCAATGGGCCGGGCGAGTATTTGTAGAGAATGGATCGCCGCTGGTGGTCGGCTGTCCAAGGCAATGTGCCATGCGCGAGTGCTTCGGTGAAGATGATCGCAGAGCCTGCTTTTGCGGGAACCTGTTTGACGACGCCCAAGTCGCGGTCTAAAAGCGCGACATCTCGGGGCGTTTTGTAATTGGATTTGTGGCTGCCGGGAATGCAGGCAAACCCGCCGTCGCCGGGAGTGCAATCGGTGAGCACCCACGAGACCACCGTGAGGCCGCAGCGCATGCGCCCGTTGTGAAATTGATAAAAGTGCGTCAGGTCATCGGCCGTGCCCCCGCCGTGCATCACATGGCCTTCGGCGCCGTTTTCCATGATGATGCCATAGAGGTGGTCGAGGCGGCAGTCTTCGCGCAGCAATTCCGCGAGGTAGGGCACGATGTTTGGATGGGCGAGCAAATCGCGGAAGGGCTGGCACCACGGCTTGGGCCATGTGAGCATGCCGCCCAAATCCGTGCGCCCGTGGTTGCCCTTGAGTGCTCTGGATTCGCCGGAGAGCGATTGCGCTACTGGGCGAATGCGCGCTTTGTCGGGGTTGTTGTCAATGGCACTGTTGCACGCGGCAACTTCCTCTGGCGTAAGCGCGTTTTCAACGACGAGATAGCCGTTGAGGTCGAAGAAAAACTTTTCGTGTTTGTCCATGTGCGGCTCCTTGTAAAAGTTTTGCGTTTGCACTAAAGGTCGCTCATTTTTCGCCTTCGGGCAAATTAAACTTGTTGGCTGAACGAATGTGTAGTATGTTAAAAAGGATAATAGTACGCAATAAAAATCGTAGGGGCGGTGCCCCGTGCCCGTGCGAATAGATTCTGCCGATGAACTGCTATCGCAGTTGTACCCCGTTCCGCTTGTTGCAGTGGAAAAGGAGAAAAGAAATGGCCCTGAAAAAGACGACAGACTTTGCGACGGGCAAGCCCATTCAAGCCGACAAGTTAGAGGAAAAAGTCCGTCAAGAATACGAGCAAGTTTTGGTTGACGACTACGGCTATCGCAAGTCGGAGATAGACATCGAAGTGCCGATTCCGCGGGGATCGAGCCAAAGAGACCGAGCCGATGTGGTGGTGTACGCGTCTGCAAAGGGCAGAGATCCATCCGCCGACATTTTGGGCATTATTGAAACCAAGCGGCCCGGAGATACCAGCGGCAAAGCACAACTCAAGTCGTACATGACGGCGACTTCAGCGGTTTGGGGCGTCTGGACCAACGGGGACAGCATCGAGTATTTCTGCAAGCCCTCCGGCCAGCATGCCGTATTTGGGGAATACCTCAACAACATCCCTTCGCGGGGACAGCGCGTCGAAGATGTGGGAAAACACAAAAAGAGCGAATTGAAGCCGTATGGACGAGTGGAACTCAAACTGGCCTTCAGGCGCGTTCTGAACACCCTGTACGCGAACACCACCATCAGCCGTCGCGAGAAACTGGGCAACGAGATGATCAAGCTCATTTTCGCAAAGATACGAGACGAAACGACCTATCCAGATCGCGTGCCCGCCTTCCGCGTTGGTTATGGAGAAGATCCAGAAGTTGTCAAAGAGAGGGTCGTCTCTCTGTTTAGAGAATCGGTCCTCGACCTGTCCCATGACGGCGTTTTCGATCAACACGACACGATCACATTAGATGCCAAAGGCGTGGCGTGGGTGGTTGGTCAGTTGGAACGCGGGAGTCTGGTTGAAACCCCTACAGATGTGGTAGGCGATGCCTTCGAGGTTTTTGCCGAATCCAAGCTCGTGGGCGAGAAAGGAGAGTTTTTTACGCCGCGGGGCGTCATTGACTTGGCCGTGAAATTGGTCGATCCCAAACCCGAGCAGACGGTCTGCGATCCAGCCTGTGGTTCGGGCGGTTTTCTAATCGCCACCATGCGCCATATTTGGAAATCGATGGAGAATAACCCAAAATGGAAAAATCTACCGGAACTGCGGTTGCAATCGGCCAAACACCAAATCGCTTCAAGGTGCTTTTTCGGCATTGACAAGGAGTCTGATCTCGTCCGAATCGCAAAGGCGTACATGGCGATTTCAGGCGATGGACGGAGTAATATCGTACATGAGAACGCGCTACACGAGGTGGCGGACTTCAACGACATAGCCAGACAGCGGTTTATGGAAAATGGCAAATTCAAGCAGTTCGATTTTATCCTCACCAATCCCCCTTATGGAACGAAAACAAAAGTCTTAAAAAACGAATCTCAAAACTTTGAGTTGGGGCACAAGTGGTCGCTCAAAAATGGAGAATGGGTTGAGGGAAAGCCTCGAGAAACCGATCCTTATGTGCTGTTTGTGGAGCGATGCTTCGACCTGCTCAAGGATGGCGGCACTTTGGCTATCGCGCTGCCGGAAACCGTGTTTCACGCGCCGACAACCGCGTACTTGCGCCACTACATGGCAAAACGGGGAGACATCGTTGCCGTCGTCGGACTGCCTCATAACACCTTTCGCCCGCATTGCAACGCAAAAACCTGCTTGCTGGTCATGAAGAAAGGGACAGGCGGACGGGACGGGCGACAAAACGTCATCATGGCCGCCCCAAAAGAAATGGGACACAATCACCAAGGAAAAGAGATGTATCGGCCCGGCACGTTGGATGTGTGGAACGACCTGCCCGCTGTCTTAAAAGAACTGGACGACCCTTCGGACAGTGAAAATGAGTTCGTCTTCACAGTGCCTTGGAAGAAAATTGAAGCGGCGGGGCACCTCATCCCGCCTTACTACGCCTACCGCCGCAAGCCAAAGCATCCGCCGCCAGGGCAGAAGTGGGTGCCATTGGGCGATCTCGTCGCCGAGCATGTCATTGTTGCCTGGGACGGTCACGGCTCGCCATCGAGCGCGGAAAAAGGCGAAGGCGATATTCCCTACATTCGCGTTGCAGACATCGTGAATTGGGAACTATACCGAAACCCCATGTCGGGCGTCACTATCGAAACCTACGAAAAATTGACGAGGGGAAAACCGAGTGTGAAAGCGGGAGACGTCATCTTTGTCCGCAGAGGCAGTTATCGAATCGGCACAGTGGCCATGGCGTCCGAACGAGACGAAAAGGTCGTCCTCACGCGCGAGTTGTTGACGCTCCGCGTTCAAGACAACGATTATGGGTTCACGCCGTATTACCTCCTCGCACTTATGTCGTCGCAATTCGTCCAAGATCAAATCGAGAGCCTCGTCTTTATAGATACGACGCTACCCAACATCGGCGACCGCTGGCGAGAACTCTTGCTCCCGGTGCATCTAAAAAGGAATGAGATCGACGAGTTGAGTGCCCGCGTGTCGTCCGTTATCGAAAAGAAGTGGGCGGCCCAGCGCGAGATTCAGCGGCTTCGAACTGACATCGGAGGCATGGTCACATGACCATAGATGAATAGGCGCACAGGCGTAGCCTACAACGTAGCGAAGCGAGTAATAGACGAACCCCACACAACCCACTCCCCAAGTGATCAGTGGTCGGTGGTCAGTCCCCACCGACCACCCCCAAAACCCGACGCACTTCGTAGGTGAACTGGCCTGGGGGTACAACGGGTTGCTTTTCAAGCTGTCCACCGGCCAGTTGTCCCCCGTTTCGTAGGTTCGTAAATCAAGTGGAGAATCATAGCATGAGCCTTTCTATTATTAGAGGTATCAGCCGCAAACCCGCGGCCAGCGGGAAATTGGTTGATCGCCTTTCCCCGCAGCCCGATTTGTTCGGCCAGTTGTTCATCGGATACCCGATTGTCAGCACGCCCAAGGGGGGGCACGCGATTGACGCGCTCTGGATATCTGTCGACAAGGGCATTGTCGTCTTTGATCTCATTGAAGGCGATATAGGCGATTACAAACTGCGGCAGGATGATACGGCCAACAAACTCGAAGCTCGGCTCAGAACCCATAGCGAACTGATGCGGCGCAGGGAACTCCGAATCCCGATCCATACGATTTCATTCGCGCCCGGCGTCCATGATCCAACCTCGCATAGTGAAGACGATTACCCCCTTGCAAATGCCACGTCGATCCTACAAGCGTTGGAAGCGTTCACTTGGGGAGGAGATGGGGAAGTCTATCAAAAAGCCTTGTCCGCGATTGAGAGCATGTCCACGATTCGCCAAAACGGGACGAGACGGACGATTAAACGCAAAGACTCGCGCGGCGCCAAGCTCAAGCGTCTGGAAGATTCAATCGCCACGCTGGACCGTACGCAAAGCGAAGCCGTTATCGAAACGGTTGAAGGGGTGCAACGCATTCGCGGTTTGGCGGGATCGGGCAAGACCATCGTCCTCGCGCTGAAGGCTGCCTACCTCCATGCGTTGCATCCCGACTGGCGCATCGCCGTCACCTTCAACACGCGCTCGCTCAAGGGACAGTTTCACCGCTTGATCAACAATTTCTCTCTGGAACAGACGGGAAAAGAGCCAGACTGGGAAAACCTGCGTATCTTAAACGCATGGGGTGCGCCGGGTGGCGTTGAGCGGGACGGTATCTATTGCGAGTTTTGCCGCGTACACGATGTGGAGTATTTCGATTTGCGGTCGGCGCAAAGCCGGTTTGTGCGGGGGGGAGAGTTCGCTGCGGTCTGCGAGCACGCGCTTCGTCAGGCCCGGGATGTCAGGCGAATCTATGATGCGATCCTCGTAGATGAGTCACAGGATTTTTCACCTGCATTCCTGCGGCTTTGCTACCAATTGTTAAAAGACGACAAAAGATTGGTTTACGCTTATGACGAGTTGCAAAATCTTTCGGAAGAATCCCTGCCTGCGCCGGATGAAATTTTTGGGGAGAACACCGGAGGTTCTCCCAAAGTGCGGTTTGATGAGGGAAGTAGGCGCGACATTATTTTGCAAAAATGTTACCGCAATTCGCGGCCCGTTCTCGTAACGGCCCACGCGCTCGGGTTTGGCATATATCGAGAGCCGCCCCAAACGAGCGAAACGGGCCTCGTGCAAATGTTTGACCATCCGCAACTCTGGGAGGAGATAGGATATCGAAAAAAAAATGGAGAATTGAGAGAGGGGAAATCCGTAACGTTCGATAGGTCAGAGGAAGGGAGTCCCAAATTTCTCGAGGAACATTCGGACATTGGCGATTTGGTGCAGTTTATTCCCTTCGACAGCGAGGCGGAACAAGCCGAATATCTGACGAAGGCGATTAAGAAAAATCTGACAGAAGATGAACTGCGACACAACGACATCATTGTCATCAATCCCGATCCTCTCACGACTCGCGATCAGGTCGGGCCGATACGCCGTCGCTTACTGGAAATGGGCATCAACTGTCATATTGCTGGCGTTGACACGGATCCGGATATTTTCTTTCGCAAGTCTGAAACTTCCGTGACGTTCACCGGCGTGCATCGCGCCAAGGGAAACGAGGCGGGGATGGTCTATATCATCAATGCCCAAGATTGCCACTCGGCGGCACGGAATCTGGCGAGTATCCGCAATCGGCTTTTCACAGCCATCACGAGAAGCAAGGCGTGGGTTCGCGTGCTCGGCGTTGGAAGCGGTATGGCAGAACTCATGAAAGAGTACCATACATTGAAGGCGCGAAACTTTGAATTGCAATTTGTCTATCCCACTGGGGAGCAGCGCGAGCAGTTGCGGATCGTGCATCGCGATATGACGGAAGAAGAGCGCGAACGGCTGGCGAGTCTTCAGAGGAATTTCGTCGATCTGATCAAAGACCTCGAATCGGGTGCCATCCGCCCCGAAGATTTAGACAAGAACACAGTTGCCAAGCTCAATGAGCTTTTGCTGGAGAAACGGTAGCACAATGCCAACCCCTCGTCAAATCAGAGAGCAGATCAACGAACTCGTCAGCTATCTGGTAGAAAAGGGGATCGCGGACGATCAGGCTTTCGCTTTCCAACGATCCATGAAGGGAAACCGCGTGCAGATCACATTTGAGGGTTCTGAGCATATATCTATCGCATTGAAGAAGAACCGCGCTTATGACGAGATTTACCAGGACATCGCGCAAGCGCGTGCGTACAACATCAAAATGCTCGATGGCGCGTTGGTTCAGATGATGTACGAATTTGCTGGCCCAACGCTTCAACGCCATCGGCTTGCATTTTTTCCCGCGCCGCACCTCGAAGATTTTCAAAATGACCCTGATCTCTATCTTGAAGATGCGATTTACGCCGACGTGGTCGCCAAAAACATCGTCTCGTTCCCCGTGCGTTTTGACTGTGATGCCCATGAAGAGCAACAGGAGTTCGTCCATCCCAAGTCCCATCTGACGCTCGGTCAATACGAGAACTGCCGCATCCCCGTGACGGCCCCAGTGACGCCTTTCTGGTTTGTCGATTTTATTCTCCGCAACTTCTATCACACTGCATTTCAACGCTATGCTGATGGGCTTCCCGACCGAGGTGACGCATTTGTCGAGTCCATATTGCCCACTGAACGGGATGTAATTCACGTCGTCGTACCAGCCTGAAAGGCGAGAGGTGAGTGCGTAAGGCGTGCATGCCATCATCAACAACTGCCATGAAAACAGCCATTGCCCAATTTCTCAACCATCTGTCGCACGAGCGGCGGTTGTCCGATCATACGTGCAAGGCATATACCACGGATCTGGATCAGTTCGCCGCTTTTTTGCAGACGTGCGATATAAGCCATCCGCAACAGATCGACCGAAACGCGGTTCGAGGGTTTTTGGGCTTCTTGCACAACCGGGGATTTGGCCGGCGGTCTGTCGCTCGAAAACTCGCGGCGGTGCGTACGTTTTTGAGTTATTTGTGCGCGTTGAGCGATCCGGATGGCATGGGCTTAGATCAAAATCCAGCCCTCAATGTGCATCCGCCTAGGCAGGACAGAATATTGCCCGTTTATATTGATGTGGAAGAAGTTGCGCGGGCCATGTCCATCCCATCGCCCAATACGGTGTTGGGATTGCGCGACCGGGCGATCTTGGAGTTGTTTTACAGCACGGGCATTCGCTTGCGCGAACTCGCGGGTCTCAAAACAGACGCGCTGGACTTGGCCGACAAACTGGTGCGCGTTGTCGGCAAGGGCAACAACGAGCGGTTGGTGCCGTTTGGCGAACCGGCCCGAGTCGCGCTGGTGGCGTATCTGGCGCGACGGGGGGAATTGATTTCGCAACAGACGACGGATCGCCACCACCTGTTTTTGGCGCGATCTGGACGCCCGCTCAGTCCAAGCGGTGTTCAAAGTCGCGTCACTCGACATCTGGGCAAAGCGACCGGGCGCGCGCTGTCCCCGCACGCCTTGCGCCACGCCTTTGCGACCCATCTGCTGGACGCGGGGGCAGACTTGAATGCGGTGAAAGAATTGCTCGGTCATGCGAGCCTTTCCACCACGCAGGTCTATACGCATGTCAGCGTTGAACGCCTGAAAAAATCGTATCGACAAGCGCATCCGAGGGCGTGAGGACAGCGCAATGTTCAGTGATGCAGAGGCGTGGCCCCTCCCTGTGCCCGCCCGAATAGACGAATCAACGCACAGGCGTCGCCTACAACGCAGCGAAGCAAGTAATCCCACCCATCCCACCCCAATCAACTGCGACCCTCAATGAACTGCTATCGCAGTTGTACCCCGTTCCGCAACTTGTCCAATGACTCACACCTATTTTCCCCTACGTCTGTGCGTTCTGTCGCTTACTGTATGTCTTTTGTTTTTTGGGACTTGTGCGCGGCAGATGCCACCGCCGGGCGGGCCGCCCGATGAAATACCGCCCAGGGTGATCGCCACCGTGCCCGCCGACGATTCTGTGCGGGTGGCGTTGGATACATCCATTCGCATTCGGTTTTCCGAGCCGATGGATCGCAAGTCGGTCGAGCGCGCCGTGTTTGTGTCGCCACAGGGTTCTGAGGAGCCCGAGTTTCGCTGGCGCGGGCGAGAATTGGAAATTCAATTGACCGATGGATTGCAAGCCGACCGAACGTACTTGGTCACCGTGGGGCAGGAAAGCGCGGATGAATGGCGCAACCGCATGCGGTCTTCTTTCAGTTTTGGATTTGCCACGGGCGAATACTTAAATCGCGGGGAACTCCACGGGCGGGTTTTGGCGTCTGATGACCAGAGGGGGCAGATTTTTGTTTGGGGATACGACCTCGCGGTCATAGCAGAACCCGACCCGGGGCGCGACCGCCCGGCTTATGTGACGCAGCCCGACGAAACCGGGCATTTTGCCTTGCCGCGCTTGGGGCCTGGCACCTATCGGATATTTGCTTATGGCGATCAAAACGCGGATCGCACCTATTCGCCCGGGGATTTTTTGGCCCTCCCGCCCGGGGATGTGGTGCTCAAAGATGAAGAGCGCGTGCGCTTGGGCGATCTCAAACTCGCCGTGCGCGACACATCCGCGCCCGCACTCGTTGCCATCCGCACGCCAGATCGCCAGCACGTCTTGATGCGCTTCGATGAACCCGTGCGGATTTTGTCCGTGCAAATGCCCCAGCTGTCCGCGTTAAAAATATATCAAGATCCGGTGGATTCGAGCGGCGTAGGGGTGATCACCGAACCGCAAACTCGAGAAAAAGAATACGATGTTCGGGTCGATCTCGCAGATCGGTGGGGCAATCGCGATACCCTCCACATGACCGCGAGAGGAGATGCCACGCCCGACCGTCGCGCGCCCGAGGTGCTGGCAGTTGAACCGGCGATCAATGCCGCGCATGTTTTGCCAACCGCTCTGATTCGCCTGGGGTTTTCCGATGCGATGCGCCTAGACGACGTGTCCCAATTTTGGGTGGCGTCGGATTCGACGCGCGTTCCCGAGGGGCATTTTGAATGGGCCGCGCCCAACCAACTCGCGTTTTATCCGGCCGATCCATGGGCGAGTGGCGAGACGATTCGACTGATGGGAAATCCGGATGGCTTGTTCGATGTGGGCGGCAACGCCCTCGCCGAACCGATTGCGCTCGTTTTTTCCGCGATAGACACCGCGGCTTTGGGGCGCGTTTCGGGGACCGCGTCTTCTGCCGATGTGGCGATTTGGGTGCAGGGTCTGACGCGCGATTTTTTTGCCCAACACGTCTTGCGGGATACGATGTTTATGGTGGAAAATTTGATTCCGGGAACCTATCGCATTTCCGGGTTTTTAGATAGCGATGGCAATGGAGAGTGGATGGCCGGGCAAATCCACCCGTTTTTGCCCGCCGAACCGCTGATCGCGCATGCCGATACCGCCGAGGTGCGGGCGCGATGGGAGACCGAGGTCATAAAATTAGTGCCCGAAATCCTGTGGCATAAGGGGCGTCCGTGATGCTGAAATACCGGTATCAAGCGGGGATTGTTATTGGGCTGTGCGCGTTGCTGTGCGCGATATTGATTCATCGTTTTACGGACCGCACGCCCGAAGACCAAGAGCGAGAACGCGCCCGCATTATGTTGCAACGCATCGCGGCTTTGGAACACGCATATTGGGCCGAACGCGGAACTTATCTGCCTATTGACCGTGAAAACAACGGTCGTATCTTGCAACTCAATGACGCGCCCGGGCGCTTTCGCTATCGGGTGGTCGTTTCAGAGGATGGCTTTACGGCGTATGCCGAAGCGGATTTTGACCGCGACGGCATAGCCGAGGTCTGGATGATGGATGAAATGCGCTCAGAACCCGTGCTGAAAAATGAGGATTGAGATGATGAAAAAATTATGGGCTGTCGGCCTCGTGCTCGTTTTGTGGATGGGTGCGGACGGTTATGTCAAGCAAACCTATCGCAATGCGCGGGGCATTATCTATATTCAGTGGGCGGCCTTGCGGGCCGAGGCAGGGATTCCCTTTGCGGTCAATGCGGGCAGTTTTCCCTTTGCCGAGGCCGCTGTGGTGCGGATTGCACAACGCGGGTTTAACGATTGGGCCGCCGTGCCATCGGCATTTATCACCTTTAAGGACGAAGGCACGACGTCAATTTCCCCGTCGAGTTCCGACAGGCGCAATGTGATTTTTTACGACGGGACCGGAAATCTCATAGGTCCCGAGGGAACTGGCATCATTGCCCTTGCGCGGCTCAACTGGAACCCCGCCGGGTTGATCGTGGATGCGGATATTATTTTTAATGGCCGGGATTTTGCGTTCTCGATAGATGAGAACAACACGCCCGCAGACCGGGTCGATCTCCAAGCCGTGATGACGCACGAGATCGGCCATCTTTTGGGCCTGGATCACTCCCCTTTGGTGGGCACCCCCGAGATGCGCCCGACCATGTATCCGTATAACACGCCCCAAGCACCGCGCGAAGAGCGTTCACTCGAACCCGATGATCGCGCGGGGATAACCGCGATCTATCCTGTGGAGGGGATAACCGGCGGCATCAGTGGGCAGATTATAGGGCCTAACGGCCCCGCGTTTGGCGTGCATGTGGTGGCGTATCGGGCGGATACGGAGGTCTTTGTCGCCAGTGCGATGTCGGGTTCTGCGGGAACAGGCGACGATGGGCGGTACGAAATTCTCGGTTTGCCTCCGGGCGATTATCACATTGCCATTGAACCCCTCCCCATGCACATTTCGCCGGGTAATTTCGCCGGCATTTTTTCCGAACCATTCGATGGGGGGTTCACCAAAGAGTTCTACAACAATGCGTTTCGGCAGGCCAATGCCCAAATCGTGCGCGTTGAAATCAGCGATCTGGTCATACCCAACATCGACTTTGCCCTCGGGCCTTCTGCACCGGGCGCGCCCTTTATTCAAAACCCCAATTTTCCAGTCCACACGCCCGACCCCAATGGCCCCTATCGCTTTTCGGCAACAGTGACCGACAACAAGGGCATCGCGGCGGTTGAATTGCACTATCGCATCAATGGGGGCGCCGTGCAGGTGGCGCGAATGTCCCCCGCTGGCGACGATGTTTTTACGGCTGAAATTGGCGGTCAGCGCGTGGGCACGATCATCGACTATCGCCTGATCGCGCGCGATAGCGACGGCAATGAAACGCCTATGCCCGCGCTGGAATTGCCCCTGTTGCGCTTCGAGGTGCTGGCCCTTTCCGGCTCGCCCGTGGCCTTTGTCGCATTGCGGCAGGCAAACGCGCTGGCCGCAATCGACATGGGACCGGGCACAGAGGTGGCGCGCATCCCCACCGGCATCACGCCCTTGAGCGTGTTGATGACGCCGGATGAACGCTATGTTTTTGTCGCCAATACCGGAACGGAAAACGGCACATCTGACAATCGGGTCACCGTGATCGAGACCGCCACGCATCGGGTAGCCGCGACAATCGGGGTTGGCGACGGGCCGTTGGATCTCGCTTTGAGCGCGGATGGGCAGTTGCTCTATGTCACCAATTCAAATGAGAAGACGGTTTCGATCATCGAGGTGGAGAACTTGACCGCACGACCTAGGCGCGTTCGCGTGCCCGCAGAGCGCGGGCCTTATGGCGTGGCGATCAGCCCGGATGGAAAGCGGCTTTACGTCACGGATATCAGCGGCGATCAGGTCTTGGTCGTCAATCCCGAAATCAGGCAAACGATACGTCGCGTCGACGTGGTTTCCGGCCCTCGATCATTGGTTTTGTCTGCCGATGGCAAGCGGCTGTACGTGTCGGGCTTTGAGGGCGATATTTCGGTGGTCGAGACCGATATGTCGCGCACTGCTTATGCGGATTCGTCTCGCGTGGTTGAGACGATTCCCACGGGCGATTCCAGTATCTTTCGCCTCGCCTTATCGCCCGATGGCACCCGGTTGTATGCAACCGACCGCGTGAACGCGCAATTGCTCGTCGTGGATGTGGCCCAAAATCGCATTACCCATCGCGTAGATGTTTTGCCGGGCGGTGAGGAAACGCGCGATGTGTTCGTGTCGCGCGATGGGGCGCGGGTGTATGTCACCAACCAAAATTCGCATGAACTGGTCGTTTTCGACGCCGAGTCGCTTCGGATTCTGAGAACGTTGCGCTTAGGAGACGGGCCGCGCGGCGTGGCGGTGCGCGCACGACCAGCGGTGTTTCGGCCCTCGCAAAATGCGTCCTCTCGGGCGGATTTCGATGGCGATGGCAAAGTTGGTTTTGGCGATTTCCTCCTTTTTGCCTCCGCGTTTAATGCCGAGGATCCCGATCCGCGCTTTGATTTAGACGATGACGGCCAAGTCAGTTTCAGCGATTTTTTGTTGTTCGCCGGTGTATTCGGCAAAACGGTCAATTCGTGATGTACGCAACTTCAAGTATATGAGAGAACTTTGAGCATGATTGCAAATGAAACAAAATTTCAAACCCTATGATTGAACGATATTTAAACAATATTATTCAAGGTGATTGTTTGGAATTACTAAAAACAATGCCCGATAACTCGGTAGATGTCGCGTTTGCCGATCCTCCCTTTAACCTCAAAAAATCCTACAATAGCTACACAGACCTCCTAAAACTCCAAGAATATTTGGACTGGTGCGAACACTGGATAACCGAAATGGTCCGCATTGCCAAACCGACGGGCAGTATTTTTGTACACAACATACCGAAATGGCTCACATTTTACACGGCATCCCTCAACAAAATTGCCGATTTCAAACACTGGATAAGCTGGGACGCACCGACTGCCCCCATGGGAAAAACCCTACAACCCTCGCATTACGGCATTTTATTTTACGCCAAAGACGTGAAACAATTGAAATTCTATGAAATTCGTTATCCGCACAAACGCACGCGAAAAGAAGGGCTGTTGGCAAAAGACTATGGCGGCAAAAAAAAACTGTTACACCCATTCGGCCCTCTTATTTCCGATGTGTGGACGGATATTCACAGGGTCAAACACAATAAATACAGAGACAAACACCCTTGTCAGTTGCCCATACACTTATTGGAACGAATCATTTTAATGGCTTCAGATGAAGGCGATATCATTCTCGATCCCTTTAGTGGAACGGGCACAACGGCGTTGGCCGCCAAGCGGTTGGGCAGAAATTTCATCGGTTTTGAACTGGACGACAAATATATCGAAATAACGCAAAATAAACTTTTGCAAGAGAATTTTAGGTCGAAACTGGGTCGATGTTGGGTCAGTTTTTATCTGGATAAATTGGTCACGTTAAGAGACAAAGACTGGGATGACTTGAAAGAATTTTACCACATTCCATCTCAAATTGAGACGGTAGATCTGATGCCAATAGTCTTAAAATCAGACATCGGGATTTCCACGTCGCACAAAAAATGCGACCATAACCGCGAAGAAGCGATCCAAGAAGAACTCCCATTGTCTAAAAGGCAAAAAGATGAAAAATAAGAAACAGATATTTTTTCTTTTATTTCCTATTTCCATCGCCCTGTTCTGGACGCAATGGGCACGGGCGCAGGATGTGATATTGCGCGCTTCGGTGGATCGCACGCGGGTTGAAGTTGGCGAACAGATTCAGTTCACAGTGGTGGTCGAGGCCGCTCAAATGGGGGGATTGCCGCAGCCGCAAGTGCCAACGCCAGCGGGGTTGCATCTGTCGGGGAGTTCTTCTTCTACATCGATGTCCGTCAATTTTGTCAATGGCGCGATGACGTCAAAGCGCACGACGACGTATGTTTTTTCTTTTGTTGCCCAAAATGAAGGCACATACATGCTCGGCCCGGCGCAGTTGACCCACGATGGCAAAACGATTCGGTCGGATCGGGTGCGCGTTGAGGTGGTCAAAGCGAGTGGGCAACCCCAGACGCGGGCAGCGCCTCAAGCCGGGCGGTCGATGAGCGAAGCGGAGATTCGGGATATCGAGCAGAATTTGTTTTTGCAAGCGATTCCCGACAAGCGGGTGGTGTATGTGGGCGAGCCAGTTCGCCTGACCTATAAGTTGTTCACGCGCTATGATCTGCGAAATGTGCAATACGGCCATGTGCCCACGTTCACCGGGTTTTGGACAGAGACCACGTTTGATGCCCAGCGGTTGAATATGCAGCGCGAGACCGTCGATGGACGCGCGTTTAACGCGGCTTTGCTCAAGCGATTGGCCCTGTTTCCCACAACGGCGGGCAAACACGTCTTGGAGCAACTCGAGGTGAATTGCGAAATTGTCGCCGGGCGCAGGTCGCGCAGCCTGTTCGATTTCGATCCCTTTGGTGCTTTTGATACGCAACATGTGAGGGTGCGGTCGGGCGATGTTGAAATTGAGGTGAAACCCCTGCCGCGCGGCGCGCCCATCGGATTTGGCGGCGCGGTTGGGCAATTTGAGATGCGCGCCGAAGCCGTTCCAACTTCGCTGAAAGCAGGCGATCCGGTCGCGCTGAAAGTGGTGCTTCGCGGCAAGGGCAATTTGCACGCGATAGCCGATCTGATGCGTCCCAAAGGCGCGGCGTTTAAGTTTTACGACCCCAAGACGAATTTGGAGACCGATGGCACGCGCTTAGGCGGGCAAAAGACGTTTGAATACGTGGCGATTCCGCAGCGCGATGGGCAGGTGACATTGCCGCCTTTCGCGCTGGCCTATTTCGATCCGGTGCAGGCGCGATACAAAACCGCGCAGACCAACCCCATTGTGTTGCGCGTTGCCCCGGGCGAACAGGGCCCTCAGCCGGTTGCCGGGTTGCCGGGCGAAGAAGTGCGTGCGCTGGGCAGCGATATTCGGTATATCAAGCCCGACCGCACGCGGTTGGTGGATCAAAGCCTGTCGCTCCATCAACGCGGCGGGTTTTGGCTGTTGCAAGCCGTCCCGGTTTTGGGGGTTGCAGGCGCGTACATTTATCGGCGGCACCGCGAGCGTTTGGCGGGCGATGTGGCCTATGCGCGCAGACGGCGTTCCCGGTCAGAAGCGCGAAGGCGTTTGGGCAAGGCCAATCAATTGATGCACGCGGGCGACAGCGCGGGTTTTTACAGTGAGATTCACAGGTCTTTGGCGCGATTTGTCGCGGATCGCACCAACCGCGCAGCCGCGGGGTTGACCGCCGAGCAGGTCGGCGTTGTGCTGGCGGAATGCGGGGTGGATGAGCAGGTGATCGCACGAGTGCAAGACGTGTTTGCCACGAGTGACCGCGTGCGATTCGCGCCGGGGGAAGGGTCGGCAGAGGAGATGCAGCGGTTGTTTGAACAGACCGAGGATTTGATCGGCGCGCTGGAGCGGTGTATTTGAGGCGTGACACGATGCCCCTCCCGCACCGGGGAGTAGGTCTCAAAAATTAAAAACAGCTTTAAGGCGGGAAATGATGAAAGTGGTGTTGTACCTCGTTGGCGCGGTTGCGATGGGGCTGATGCATGTGGACGCGATCTCTGCCTCCGAATCGCTCGCCGCGCTCTACAATCGGGGCAATGAACAGTATCGCGCAGGGCATTTTGAGGCGGCGATTTCGGCATATCAGCGCGTTCTTGCCGAGGGGCTGAACAACGGCGAGGTGTATTACAATTTGGGCAATGCCTATTTTAAGAACGGGCAATTGGGCCGTGCGATTTTGTCTTATGAACGCGCGTTGAAATTGATGCCTAAAGATGCGGATGTGCTGGCGAATTTGCAATTTGCCAATGCCCAAAAAGTAGATCGAGAAACCGAGGATGAGGAGAATGTCGTGACGCGGGTCTTGCAGGCGATTTTTGCATTTTTCTCGGTCGATATGCTGGCGGTTATGGTCTGTGTGTTTGTCTTTGGTTTGGGGGGCGTCGCGGTGTGTTGGATTTTTATGCCCATCCGACGCGTGTTGTGGGGCGGGTTGCTGGCGCTGGTCGCGGTCGCGCTTTTGGGCAGTGCCAGCATGCTCGCGTTTAAGTCGCATCAACACCGCATTCCCAAAGCCGTTATTTTGGCAGATGAAGCCATTGGACGCAGCGGGCCGGGCCGGGATTTTCTTCAGGTGTTCACGCTCCACGAGGGCACAAAGGTCAAGATCGAGCGCGCAGAAGGCGGATGGTTGCTGGTGCGCCTGCACTCGGGCCTCGGCGGGTGGATTGAGGCCAGCGCGTTGGAGCGGGTTTGATGAATTGGTGGTCGGGGATGAAAGACGAGGGGAATCCACGAAGGGCACGGGCGGTGTACAACTGCCATGATAGAAACGTAGGGGCGGTGCCCCCGTGCCCGCCCGAAAATGCAAGATACAAGGCTAAAGGCAACCACAGATGAAGGCAGATGAAAGGCGATCACGGATTAAACGAAAAAAAAAGAGGATAATATGGCAATGACACTCAAACCGGAGACAGAGGCCCGCATCGTCGATTTGGCCAAGCGGTTGGGCTTTGCCGGTCAGGACGCAAGGGATCAGGTGCTGAAAATGGCCCTGGATGACTTGGATGCGAAAACGCCTATAGCACGCCGCAAGATGACGCCCGAGGAGATGGATGCGGAAATGGCGTATTGGCGGAAAGTGGCGAAGCGAAACCGTGCGTTGCATCCCTTTGACGACGAGAATCCGCCGTCCAAAGTCTGGCAGGACGAGTTGTATGACGAACAGGGGCTTCCGAAATGATGGTGGCCGACACGTCAGCAATCATGGCAGTACTGACCAACGAACTGGAAGGCCCAGCGTTTTTAGATGCGATGGTCAATGATGGAGAAGTGTTGGTCTCTACCGCCAGTGCTGTTGAACTGATGATTGTTGCGATGGGCAAAGGCCGTGGCGTCTATCAATCCGCAATCCAGTTTTTCGATAGTCCTTTCGTGCGTTTGATTCCATTAGACGAGGAGCAATTGTGGGCCGCCGCTGGTGCTTATGAACGCTATGGCAAAGGCCGTGGGCATTCCGCGAGTCTCAATTTTGGCGATACCTTTGCTTACGCACTGGCGTCTGTACGACAGGTGCCGTTGCTGTTCAAGGGCGAAGATTTCACCCGGACTGACATTGCGCGGGCGGTGTAGCGCGACCTAAAGAGTCCAAAAGGACGAAATCGGAATCTCAATAAGAAGCCCTAACATAAAGAAATCAAGCGTCTGAAACAGATGAGTGAACACCCGATGGAACGCCTCAAAGTCGGCCTCTCACAAATCCATGTCAACTCTTTTTGTTAGGGCTTCTTAGCTATCTATCTGATGTTGATACTATAGAGGCGGCTCACTATCACCAGATTGTTCAAGAACGGCTTGATGTAATCAAGCAATTCCACGATAAAGTTGAGACGAATGAAAAAGAAAAGGTATTACAAAAGTACATATTTGACCATTTGTGGCTTCTTGATCCTGCATGGGAACGGGCGACCCGTTATGCCAATATGGAAGAACGCCTTCAGGCGGCGGTCATATCCCGAGTTCGTAAAAAAGGAAAGAGCGTCAGGCTCGATATTAGATATCTAGGACTTACGCAATCTCCATTGGAATATGAGGTGCTTTGAGTTGTTGTCTCAAGAAGTCAGCCATCCCCCGGTATTTGACTTGATAAATGGTTTGTCCTGTTTGATAGGCCACCTGCGCGAGTCGAATCCAAACGAACATCGCACACCCAATATGATTTCGTACAATGCGTGCCAACCGGCATTGACACTTTTCAAGCCCGGTCACCTGTTTGACTTCGCGGTGAAATTGCTCAATTTTCCATCGCCTGTGACACACTTGTTGTACCACTGAAGAATCGTTTTGAGCATGGTCGTTGGTTACGACATACGCCGTGCGTCTGGCAGAAGACGCCACCCGGAATAATTTCACTTTGTGGTCTTTGGGGAACCCTCTGATTTTAATTGACTTGCCTTGTTTGCGTTGCGCTTTCGTCCAAGTTAAGCTATCTACGCGCTGGTAGGGGATTGTGCCTGCCTACTCGTCCACGCGCCGGTTCGTCTTGAGGGGACAATAATAGGTTTTTTGCATCTGCTCTATGTGTCGCATGACCGTTTTGGTCGCATACCCACTGTCCATCAAGACCCCGGTAAAAGGAAGGCGCTTCTGATAGACCAACGCAGAGAGCATGTCCTTGAGATGATCCCATTTGGTTTTGCCATCGCCTTGCGGGTCATAAATCCGATAGTCAATCAGCCAGAACCGATCCTGTTGCGGATTGACATAGACACATGTGACCACCCCAATGCCATTGATGACGCCTTGGGCGTTGCCGCTCTATTGACGGCGCACTCACGCGATCTTGCGCGCGTGTCGCTTGTCTAAAACCGGGTCATCAAAGATCACATAGCCTTTGGGCGTCAGCGCGATGTGGTCTTTGACGTGTTCCCACACCAAGCGGGGGGGGATACGATCACCGGCGAGATAGCGGTTGATCATATCATGACTGAACCCTGCGCTATGGTCGGCGAAATGGGTCAGGGTATCGTTGAGGGGACTGCTAAGCAGATACTGACAGTAATCCAAACGCGTCGGTTGGCGCATTGACACCTCCTCAAAGTGATAAATTTTACGGAATTGCACCCTTTTTTTAACTCAGCATGCGTAAGTCCTAATATCGTAGAGTTGCTGCCGCACATGTCATTATCGAACTGAAAAGAGCTTCAAGAGCATTAGATAAGACAGAAATTGAGTCACAAATTAGGAGATATATTAATGCACTTGAAAACGAATTGAAGAAGGATGCAAAGGAGAGTCAATATCCGATTGAAACAGTTTGCATTGTCGGCAAATTACCTCGGGGATGGGAAAATCCAGATACCAGAAAGAAGGATGAGGACTCCCTGAGAGTATATCCCATCAAAATCATTACATACAATAACTAATTGATAATGCCTTCTCGGCGTACTCCAAATTTATTGAGGCGTCCGAGTCAGTAACAGAACTACGCACATTGCTTGATAACATCCGAAAATATAAAGCATCTTAAAATGACTGCCGACCTGAAACCCTACCCATCCTACAAGCCCTCCGGCGTCGCGTGGCTCGGCGATGTGCCCGCGCATTGGGAGGTGCGGCGGTTGAAATACCTCCTATCGGAGTGCGCTACCCGTTCCGTTGACGGAAGTGAGCAGTTGCTAAGAAGCCCTAACATAAAGAAATCAAGCGTCTGAAACAGATGAGTGAATACCCGCAGGAATGCCTCAAAGTCGGCCTCTCACAAATCCATGTCAACGCTTTTTGTTAGGGACTCTAAGTGTATCTCAGTACACCGGTGTCACGTTGCGAAAACAGGCAGGGGGTAAGGACGAGGTGGACACTCGGGCAGAGTCATTGGTAGGCTATAAATGTGTTGAAGCCAATGACCTCGTAGTGAATATCATGCTCGCATGGAATGGCAGCATGGGCGTTTCCCAATTCTGTGGCATTGTAAGTCCCTCATACTGTGTTTATAGATTTAAGGCGGATGTACAGCCGTGGTACTTTCATTTTTTGCTTCGTTCCCCAACCTATAAGGCACGTATCAAGGCCATTTCCACCGGCATAGTGGAAAGTAGGCTCCGTATGTACACGGATGACCTCTACTGCCTTGAAGTTCCTCTCCCGCCCCCCGCCGAACAAGCCGCCATCGTCCGCTACCTCGATCACACCGACGGGCGCATCGTCCGCTATCTCCGTAGCCGGGAGCGGCTCATCGAGTTGCTCAAGGAGTATCGCCAAGCCGTTATCCACGAATCGGTCACGCGCGGGCTTGACCCCGATGTGCCCCTCAAACCCTCCGGCGTCGCGTGGCTCGGCGATGTGCCCGCGCATTGGGAAGTGCGGCGGTTGAAGCACTGGGTCGGAATCAATGAGGCGGTGCTACCCGAAACAACAGATCCCGACTTTGATTTTCGTTATTTGGAAATCGGCGCAGTAGGCACAGGTGTACTCGTAGAGGAACCTTCCACCATTTGTTTCGCTCATGCGCCATCGAGGGCTAGGCGCATCGTCAAAAGCGGAGATACCATCATCTCCACAGTGAGGACGTACTTGAAAGCGGTTTGGTTTGCCGAAGAAGTGAACGACGCCTTGATCTGCTCAACGGGCTTTGCTGTTCTTACTCCGCGCCGTGCGACTGCGCCCAAATTCGTGAGTTATGTGGTCCAGAATGACGCATTTACCGACCGCGTAACAGCGGAATCGGTTGGCATTGCGTATCCGGCCATTGCTGAAAGTCGCTTTCGTTCATTTCATGTATGCGTTCCACCCCTCGCCGAACAAGCCGCTATCGCCGCGTATTTGGACAAACAGACCGCCGCCATCGACGCCGCCATTACTCGTGCCCGGCGGGAAATTGACTTGTTGAGCGAATACCGAACTCGCCTGATCGCCGATGTGGTCACAGGCCAAGTGGATGTGCGCGAGGCGGCCGAACTATCTCATCTCGGCAAGGTGATAGAGCCAAATGCAATGGTGGAGAAGGTACTAGCACTGGAAAACTCATGAGGATTGCGAAATGAAATTGACCATAAAGCAGTTTCGAGTTCTAAATTACCGCAACATCAACGATAGCGGCTGGATTCCGCTTGAGCGCGTGACGGCTTTTGTTGGCCGGAACGAATCCGGCAAGACTGCTCTGCTAAAGGCTCAGCACAAGTTCAATCCGGCGACCGCTGAGCCTTAGAGTCCCTAACATAAAGAAAGCAAGCGTCTGAAACAGATGAGTGAACACCCGCAGGTACGCCTCAAAGTCGGCCTCTCACAAATCCATGTCAACGCTTTATGTTAGGGACTCTTACAACGCGCAACGGGATTTCCCGCGTGACCGATTCACCGCTGAGTATCGAGATGATAGCGAATGGCCGGTGTGCTCGGTAGAATTTGAGCTTTCGGATGAATTTCAACAGGAGCTTAGGGAACAGTTGAAAGGTGCCGAGATACCGCAAAAGGCGATTTCGACGCGCTTCTATGATGGATCTCTAAAGTTCAAATACGACCCAGAGGTACCACCGGATCTGGTTGCTCCAAGTGAGTTAAAAGAGGCTTTGGATGTATGCGCGAAAGGGGCACGGCGGCTTTCGTCCCCAGACTATCAAGAGCCTGAAATGCAAGAAATCAGGACAAATCTGGCGAATTGGGCTGACCCAAAGAAAGACGCCATTGCAGAACTGCAAAATTTGCGAACGGATGAGGGGAGTGGGTTGTTGCGCCAAGTGCGGGAAGAAGCAAATTCATTTTCGCATCCTACATCGGCCGCTCTCATTGAGGCTCTGAATGAGAAAGTCGATGATCTGCTCAGCCGGTCCACGGCGTCCTCGATTCCACAACAGCTTGATGAAGCCATTGAGAGCGAACTACCTGTTTTCATTTATTTTGAGAACTATGGCATTCTTGATGGCGCGGTGTACTTGCCGCGATTCTTGGAGGACTTGGGGTCGGAACCGCAAAATTCGCGTGTTCGGACTATCAATGCGGTGTTCAAACATGTGAATCTTGCTGCCGAAGAAATTGCGAATTTAGGCGATGGAGAGACAAGAGAAGCACACAGATATAATCGTTCAGTTACTGAAGATATGATTCAAAAGGATCAGAAACGAATAGATGAACGAAGTATTAAGTTAAACTCAGCATCTATTGGTATTTCGGAAAATTTTAGCCAGTGGTTTGGTCAGAGACGACACACAATCAAATATCAAGCCGACGGCGATTATTTTCGTATATGGGTATCTGATGATCGAAGACCGAATGTGGATATAGAATTGGAAAGCCGTAGCAAAGGGTTTCAATAGTTCTTCTCATTTTATTTGCTGTTTTTGGTGGAATCAGAGGAAGGACATAAGGACGCTGTCTTACTACTGGACGAACCTGGGCTACATTTGCACCCAACCGCACAGCAAGAACTGATATCGTTCTTTGAAAAATTGTCGGAAGATAATCCGCTTATCTACACCACGCACTCGCCGTTTTTGATAGATGGTGAGCATATACACAGAGTTCGACCTGTAACTGAAGACAAATCCGGACATTCGCGTATCAGTATTGATGGTTGGCCTAAAGACAGGGAAACGATCTTTCCTCTGCAAGCGGCGGCGGGTTACGCAATGGTGCGCGGGCTTTTCCAGCATCAAAAAAATGTGCTGGTGGAAGGGATGACGGATTACCTTTATCTCCACAGCTTGAATCTTCATTGTCGTACGCTCGGGCGTCAGAGTTTGCCTGACGATATCTATATAACGCCGTGCGGAGGAACCAAAAATGTTGGTTATATCGCGTCGTTGTTCCTTGGACAGGAAGTGCGCCCGATAGTCTTGCTTGATGGCGACGATGCTGGGAGGGCACGGCGAGATTCCCTGATGAAGGAATTGTATGAGGGCAATGAAAAGGCAGTGTTGATGTTGGGAGATGTGTTAGGCCAAGAGGAGTGCGAGATTGAGGATATCATTGGTGAGAAGACAATTCTAGCAGTACTGAGTGAGTTCGTTGGCAAGACAGTAAGTTTGAACCCAGATGATCGTAACCGAGGTAGCCTTGTTGACCAAATCAAGCGTGTTGCTAAGCGAGATAACGTCGAGTTGCCAGAAGGTTGGAAGCCAGAGGTTGCACGCCGGATCGTTGTATCATGGTCGACGGATGAGTCAACGGAAATATCGGAAGATATTTTGGATAGGGCAGAGATGCTATTCAAGCAATTGATGAGGCGTTTTGAAGATATAGTTCTGTAAATTAAGAAGCCCTAACAAAAAGCGTTGCCATGGATTTGTGAGAGGCCGCTTTTCTTCTCAGCCCAACCCTTACAACGTCCATGCCCGGCATCTGCAACCGGGCGAGGAGGAACAGATGACCAACCCCCTCGTGAGCGATGCCCTCTGGGAAAAGGTCCACCCCCTTTTGCCGGTTCCCAAGCCGAGACGATTCCGCTTTCCCGGCCGTAAGCGCATTGATGACCGCAAGGCGTTGACCGGCCTTCTATTCGTCCTGAAGAGCGGCATCCCGTGGGATCAGTTGCCCCAAGAGATGGGGTGTGGTTCCGGGATGACCTGCTGGCGTCGTCTGAAGGCATGGCATGACGCCGGCGTGTGGGAGCGGCTTCATCATCTGCTGTTGTCCAAACTGCGAGCGGCCGATGGCCTGGACGGGTCTCGCGCCTGTGTGGACAGTGCCTCCCTCCGTGCGGTGGGGGGCAAAAAAAAAACCGGCCTCAATCCCACAGACCGCCGCAAGCCCGGGCGTAAGCATCATGTGATCACCGATGCCAACGGGCTGCCTCTGGCCGCGATTGTGACCGAGGCGAACCGGCCAGATGTGACGCAATGGTTGCCATGGGTGGACGCCGTGCCTGCGGTCAGAGGCAAACGTGGTCGTCCGCGCCGCAGACCCCAACGGCTGTATGCAGACCGTGCCTATGACTCGAAGGCATGCCGGAAGGCCCTGCGTGCGCGCCACATCTCGTCGGTGATCGCCCGACGGGGTACAGAGCATGGTAGCGGGTTGGGTGTGTACCGGTGGGTCGTTGAGCGGACGCTGGCCTGGCTCCGGCAGTTCCGCAGACTGCGGGTGCGCGACGAACGCAGAGCGGACATCCATGAGGCGTTCCTCTCCATCGGCTGTTCTCTCATCTGTTTCAGACGCTTGATTTCTTTATGTTAGGGCTTCTAAGTCTATGTTAAGGCTGAGGGCTTGGACTTATTCAACTCATACTCAGCAAGAAAGGAAGGCCGAAGATGGCACGCAAGAACTCCAATAGACAGGTTTGGGGAGAGCTCTCCAGTCTCTATGATCGGGGAATTGATAGAGTTGTGGAAAAGGATTTTACAGTCTCCACGAGTTCGGGATCTGGGACGTATTCTTTTAGGTTCTTCACCAGTTCCAAGGCTGTTGTGGAGAATCTGGGAGAAAAGATGGCCGTTGCGTATCTCAATAGGCAATGGGCTATTAATCTCGCTAGCGTTGTTCGGGACGGGCTGAATAGGTCTCAAAGTGATGAGACCATTCAAGAAAGGCTCAATGCCTATCCTAATCCCATCAGAGTTGACTTGGCAACTGTCAAGGCCGAAGCCCAAAGGGCAAAGGCTGAAGCCGAAATCGAAAGAAAAAGAGTCGAGATTATCTCTAAGTTCGCCGCGTCGGGCGAATACGAGAAAATCAAACGAGTTACGCAATGGTCGCCCAGTAGAGTAGAAGAGTTTTATCTGGAGCTCGAACATGCTTGAAGTGACCTACGGTCAGAGTCGCCGTCCAGAATTGGCTCGACGCTTGGCTGCTGCGCTTTCTGCCCAAACCGGTTCTCTATATCTCGGATATCCGGTTCTTCCGACTCCTGAGGCACTGATCACCGTTGATGGACTCTTGGTGTCAAAAACAAACGGGCTCGTGGCATTTGTCATAAGCGATTCTGTTTCTAGCACGGACTTGGCGGGTTGGGAAACGGTTGTGGAAACGCAGGATGAAGTGTACGCTGCGTTGTACCAGAATCTTTTTCGGCACGCTTTTCTTCGACACAGGCGAAAACTACAGGTCGAAATCAATGTCGTCACGGTCTTTCCCTCCGATCCCAACCCTCCTTGCAATGGTCAAACCGATCTCGATGTCGAGACGCTTACGGCAATCGGCGCCGTCGGTGGCGTTGTCGGTCAATTTGATCCCATAGCAGATGACCTCAGAACGCGGGTTGAAGCAACCCTACAGGCAATGACCAACATGAAGGTGGGAAGGCGGCGTGAATCGGCAACCAAAGCGGGTTCATTTGGTGACGTTCTAAATGAAATAGAACGGGAAGTATCAAAACTCGACCAATGGCAGAAACAAGCGGCAATCGAGTCGCCTGACGGCCCTCAGCGTGTCCGCGGTCTGGCCGGCTCTGGAAAAACCATCGTTCTCGCATTGAAGGCGGCATATTTGCATGCGATGAATCCAGATTGGACGATTGCCGTCACGTTCCATACCCGATCTCTATACCAGCAGTTCACAGACCTGATACGACGCTTTTCTTTCGAATATACGAATGATGAACCGAACTGGGATCGCTTGCGCGTTAGACACGCATGGGGCGGTGCCAATCGAGACGGTATCTATACCGAAGTCGCAGAGCATGTTGGCGAGCCGATCCGAAATTTCATGTACGGACAGACAGAGTTCGGCAGGGAGCGCGCTTTCGCAGGGGTTTGCGATGAGCTTTTGAACGCCGTGTCGAGTTCATTTCACGCGCCTTTGTATGACGCCATCCTGATCGACGAGGCCCAAGATCTACCGCCTGCGTTTTTCAAACTCGCGTATAGATTTACAAAAAAGAATAAGATGATTATATGGGCCTATGATGAATTGCAGCGGCTCTCCGAATCTTCTATGCCGACTGTCGAGGAGTTGTTTGGCGTTACCGACTCAGGAGAACCCAAAGTTCGACTTCAAAATACGAGTGGCGCGCCTCGCCAAGACATTGTGCTCAAGACCTGCTATAGAAATCCACCAGAGTCGATAGCTGTCGCCCATGCGCTCGGGCTTGGAATTTATCGGGCTGAGGGTCAGGTACAGGGTTTTGATGAGCCGGCCACATGGACCGATATTGGATACGAACTGTTAGAAGGAGAATTGTCTGCCGGATCGCGGGTCCGCTTGCGCCGCAGTCCGACCTCACATGCAGAATTTTTCGGGAAATTGCTGAGACGGGAAGACATCGTGCAAATGCAGGGTTTTCAAAGCGAAGAGGAACAGGTCACCTGGGTAGCCGCGAGTATTGAGCGCGACTTGCGCGTCGATCAACTTCGGGCTGATGACATTCTCATCGTGTTGCCAGACTCATACCGAGCTAAGAAAGACGCTGTCTTGTTGTCGCAGGCTTTGCAGCGACATGGTATTTCGTCTCATCTCGCTGGCGTGACGACCAGCCAAGACGAGATATTTCAGGCGAATTCCGTCGCTATGGCCAATATTTATCGTTCCAAAGGCAATGAAGCCGCGATGGTGTATATTGTCGGCGCGCAATACTATCTTTTTACAGAGCAAATCCGCCGCCGCAATGCCTTGTTCACGGCGATTACGAGATCCCGCGCTTGGGTCAAGTTGTGCGGATGGGGGCCTTTATTTGACAGGTTGCAGGCGGAAGTGAACCGGACAAAAGAAAATGATTATCAGCTTAAATTCAAGTTGCTTACAACTGGGGAACTCGAGAACATCCGCAAGATTCACAGAGCGTTGACACCGGGCGAGAGAGAACAGTACCGCAAGGCGGAATCAAGTGCGAAGGAATTGCTCAAAGCTGTCGATGACGGTCTGTCATTAGATGCGTTGCCTTCGGATGTTCGGGAAGGTTTGCAACGTTTTTTGCAACGGGAAGCACAATAATGGCGACTCCTGCCAAAATCCGAGGCGAAGTTGAGTCCTTGTTACGTCTTTTGATCAACAATGACATAGCACTGTATGTGTCGCAAGTTGTGATGGAACCTCAGGCACCGCGTATTCGCATTACTTGGCCTAGTCGTTCTCAAAATTGGAGGCTGGGGTTTGGAAAGCCCTTTGGGAGTATTGACGAATATTTAGCATGGTTGAAAAGTGGGGAGTATTCGGCAATTTTGTTTGACGGTTCAATGCTTCAGATATCTTTCGAGTTTCAAGGGGGAGATTTGATTGCACATCGCTTGTTGTACTATCCATGCCCGATAGAATTGAGCGACGAAGAGCAGAGGTTGTTGAGGGAACTGCCCGTGCTCGAGGTCATTGATGCTTATTCCGATGTCCGGGATCGATTCCGAACCAAGTCCCCAATTCGATTTGATTTTGACGCGGAAGCCGGTACATCTGCCCATCCCGCGTCCCACCTGACAATGTTGACCAATGATTGCCGTTTACCAGTTTATGGACCCTTGAGTTTGGGTCATTTTGTCACTTTTGTATTTCGCAATTTCTATCCAAAAATTTGCGAACAGCACGAGTTTGTTAGAACGTGGCGATCTCGGGTTGGACAGCAGACTATCAACCCATCCGAGCAACGCCATTTGCATATATGGGCGCGCAGTAGGATCGCTTAGTTTTTCCTTATACACTGCGGTGATTTCGCGCTTTGATCTGTTGATCGAATTTGGCTTGGGGTTTTGGAAATATGGATGCTTACAATGCGTGGTTTCAGTGCTTTGGCGGATGCGCGGGGCACTATCCGTTGACCGAGGTGATTTACACTTGTCCAACGTGCGGCGGGTTGCTCGAGGTGGCCCACGATATGGCGGTGCTCAAGCGCGAACCGGGTGCGTATTGGCGCGGGTTGTTCGACAAGCGGTATATGCGTACCGAGTGGCCTTATGGCAGTTCTGTGTGGGGAAAAAAAGAACTGGTCTGCCCCGTGGTTCACGACGACAATGTGGTGTCGATGTACGAAGGGGGAAGCAATTTGTTTTGGGCCGAGAAATTGGGCCGAGAAATTGGGGTCGATGATTTGTGGGTCAAGCAATGCGGCAACAGCCATACGGGGTCGTTCAAAGATTTGGGCATGACCGTGTTGGTGTCGATGGTGAAACAGATGGTGTTTGAGGGCGTGCGTATTCCGGCGGTTGCGTGTGCATCGACCGGAGACACCTCGGCAGCATTGGCCGCGTATTGCGCGGCCGCGGGGGTGCAGGCGGTGGTTTTTCTGCCGAGAGACAAAATTTCGACCGCACAACTTTTGCAGCCCTTGGCCAATGGCGCGCTGGTGCTGAGTTTGGAAACGGACTTTGATGGGTGCATGAAACTCGTGCAGGAGATTTGTCATCGGGAAAATATCTATCTGGCAAATTCGATCAACTCCCTGCGCGTGGAGGGGCAAAAGACGATCAGCATTGAATTGGTGCAACAATTCGATTGGAAAGTGCCCGATTGGGTGGTGATCCCCGGCGGCAATTTGGGCAATGTGAGCGCGCTCGGCAAAGGGTTTCTCGAAATGCAAGCCCTGGGGATCATTGACCGCCTGCCGCGCATTGCCGTGGCCCAAGCCCACAGTGCCAACCCGCTCTATCGCAGTTTTGAAAAGAACTTTGACAGTTTTGAACCCATCCGCGCACGGTCCACCTTGGCCAGCGCGATTCAGATTGGCAATCCGGTGAGCGGGGAAAAGGCGATCCACACGCTCAAGACATTTGGCGGGGTCGTGGCGCAAGCCAGCGAGCAAGAATTGGCCGATGCGGTTGCGCGGGCCGACCGCACGGGCCTGTTTGCGTGTCCACACACGGGCGTTGCGTTTGCGGCGTTGTT
This sequence comes from uncultured Latescibacterota bacterium, assembly GCA_958295785.1. Taxonomy (GTDB): domain Bacteria; phylum Latescibacterota; class UBA2968; order UBA2968; family UBA2968; genus VXRD01. Next base: position 4,533,002 of record OY282377.1, on the reverse strand, counting down.
CAAGCTGATCGACGAGGGCACCATTCAAAAAAGCGAGCGCGTGATCGTGATTTCGACCGCGCATGGCTTGAAGTTCAGCGAGTTCAAACTCGGGTACCACCGGGATGAGTTGCAGGACTGGCGCGTCAACCCGCACTATCGCAATGAACCCGTTGTCTTGCCGCCCAAGGCCGATGCGGTCAAAAGGGCGATTCTCGACCGCGTTGAAGCCAATGAGAAGTTGACAGGGTAGGGGGTTTTGGTTACATTGCGAAAACACAGCAGAACGAGTGGTGATTTGCGGCATATTGCAGCCACTTTAAACAAGTCGCTAAAAAGTTACTCCAAATTCCGGGCTTTTTAGTCCGGTTTTTTTGCGTACAGCGCGGGGCTTTTTGGGCTCCGCTTTTTTTGGAGATGGCGCATGGTGGAAAAGCGCGAAACGCACGCGCCCTGTTCGGGCACGCGAGCCGTTCACGCAGGGGAAGAACGCGGGCATTGGGGACAGTCGTTGACCGTGCCCATCGCCCAAACGTCAACTTATGTATTTGAGGACTCGCGGGCCGTGAAGGCGTTTGTGGCCGGGGAGAACCGACAGATCGACTACGGGCGTTACGGCAACCCAACGCAAAATGTAGCGGAATGCAAACTCGCGGAATTGGAAGGCGCGGAAGCCGGGATCTTGTTTGCATCGGGCATGAGCGCGGTGACGACCACGCTGTTGGGCATGTTGTCGAGCGGGCAGCACGCGGTGATTATGGACGACTGCTATCGCAAGACCGCGCAATTTTGCGAGATGGTGTTGCGAAAATTTCGCATCGAGACGACATTTGTTCACGCGGGGGATTACGACTCATTGGAAGGGGCCATTCGCGACGAGACGCGGGTGATCATTTCCGAATCGCCGACCAACCCCCACCTCAATGTGATCGATTTGGAAAAGCTGGTTCAAATCGCCAAAAAACATCGGGTCAAGACGATCATCGACAGCACCTTTGCCACGCCATTCAACCAGCGACCGCTCGAATTTGGCGTGGATCTGGTGATTCATTCGGCGACCAAATACTTGGGCGGACACAACGATTTGATGGCCGGCGTCGTGCTGGGCAACGCGCCATTGATCGGCGCGATTCGAGACTATCGGGGCATTTTGGGCGGGGTGATCGATCCGCATTGCGCGTATTTGCTGATTCGGGGGATCAAGACGTTTCCGCTGCGGATGGGCAGGCAAAATGAAACCGCGCTGCGGTTGGCGCGGTTTTTAGAACAGCACGAGCGGGTCAAGCGCGTGTATTATCCCGGATTGGAATGCCACCCGCACCACGATGTGGCCCAAGCGCAGATGCGCGGGTTTGGCGGGTTGGTGAGTTTTGATTTGGATGCGGATGAGGCCGGCACCCTGTCGTTTATCGACCGCTTGCAAATCCCGCGAATTGGCGCCAGTCTCGGCGGAGTGGAGAGCTTGGTGTCGCATCCGGCGTCTATTTCCTATTACGAGTTGGCGCGGGAAGACCGATTGGCGATAGGCATTGCCGACGAGTTGGTGCGCTATGCCGTGGGCATTGAAGATGCCGAGGATATTATTTTTGACATTGGACGGGCACTTGACGAAGGATGATTTGCCACAAAGGGCAAATTGGATGTGCTTCTGGTTCTTCAAATCCGTTTATTGGTACTGGACTCCGGCGTTGGCTACGCCTGTGCTTGCGCGTGCGCCGGAGTGACGTGCGGCAGACGTCATTCTGACGAAAGTCAGAATCCAGTCTATCAAAAAAAATAAGGACAAAACGCAAGCAAATTTTTTGAAAGACCACTATGTTTGGCATTCTTTTTTTTCATGCGATTCGCAACCTGTTTCAGACGCCGCGCTGGTGGTGGGCGATGATTCCCGGGGGTGCGTTGAATGTGTTGTTCGCGCAGGTCTTGGTGCTGTTTTTAGATGAGACAATTGGGCTTGAGGCCTGGGCTGTGTTGTTCTTTGGAAGCCTTGGATTGTCGCTCATCGCTTGGGGGTACGTGTATCGGATTTTTGTTGACGCGCTCAACGGGACAGAGTCGCTGGTCTTGCCGTCGTGGGGCGATTGGTGGACGTATGGAGCGGCGGGATTTCGGATATTCCCCATTGTCATGGGATACACGGTTATTGTTATTGCGTGGCTTTCAATGGTGATTTCGATATTGGGTTTGACACTGGCCGTGCTTCCGGTGTTGCTCACGGTCATTTTTTACAATGGCTTTTTCCCCATTGTCTTTGCGCGATTTGCCGCCGAAGGGCGCGTTTGGATGGCATTTGAGCCGGGGCCTGTCTGGCGGGATATGCGCCAAATTATTCGCAATGACTATGTGCAAGCGTGTTTTGGGCTGTTTGGCATATCGCTGTTCGGCAATCTGCTGTTGAGCTATTTGCCGTGGGGGGGCCTGATGTTGGCCGGAGTGTTTCAATTTTTTTTGATGGTGCTTTTTGCCCGCATTTTTGGCCTGTTGATTCGCAACGCGCTCAAGTCTGACGACCCGCGCCCGATAGACAGGCGTTGGCACTGAGTGCGATAAAAAATAGCCGGACATTCCCATTGGAACGCCCGGCGGTTGGCTGGGTAAAAATGCGGTTAGACCTGTGCCCAGGCCTGGTCGAGCACGCGCTTGGCATTGGCGATAATGATTTCTGGAGATTCCCCCTCCATCGGGGAAACCTCGAAGCTCAAGATGGGTCGCTTATCGGGATCGAGATAGCCGATGTTGAGCAACTCGCGGAGAAATTCTGCGACTTCGGGCACGTCATTTTCCCCATCTTCGCAGCCGAAGCGCGGGTGATTGTCGCCATAAGCCGGGTGATCGGGGTTGGACATCACGCAATTGCCAACGTGCATGTGTACGATGTGATCCCGAGCGATGTTGAGGGCGTAAACCGTGTTTTCACCCTGCAAGGGGAAATGGCTCAAATCGAGCATCAGCCCAAAATTGGGATATTGCCGTCTGAGGCGGTTAGAAACCTCGACCGCGAGGGCGTTGGGGCCAACGATGCAATTTTTGCCATAAGGCACGCGGTCAAATGTTTCGAGGACGATATCCATACCTTTTTCGCCTGCGTAATCGCAGAGTTGGCTCAAAGAATCGATCAGCAAATCGAGACCTGCTTCCCGGGCTTCGTCCCCCGGATCGGCCCCGGACAGCAGGGCGCACCCCGGCGCGCCGAGTTCTTCGGCTTGGTCAATACCCGCTTTGATAGCGTCAACCGCGCTTTGGCGGTGGGCCGCATCGGGCGAGTTGATGTCGAGTTGGTCGACCAACAAAATGGGCTGCGCGCCAAACGCCACGTCCATGTGGGCCGCGGCGAGCAGGTCGCGTGCCTGTGCCCGCACTTGCGGATCTTTCATGTGCGTGACTTCAACGACTTGGAAATAGGGATCGGTGGCGATTTTTTCCAGGGTTTCGACAATGGGGCCTTCGCCGCCAATGCAGGCTTTATAGGCCATAAAGTGAACAATACCAATACGCGCATAGTGTTGAATGGGTTCGGTCATTGCGGCAGATGCTCCTTTCGTATAGGAGGGATAGAAACTGCGGAAACGGACTCGAAAAGTAGCAAAGGTGGGCGGGTTTGTCAATCTGCAATTGACCGCGTGCGATTTTGGCCTTGACTATCCATATACCTTCTGGTATTTTTTTGGCCCAATAGGTCGGGGGGTTACCAAAGCGGTCAACTGGGGCAGACTGTAAATCTGTTGGCTCATGCCTTCGGTGGTTCGAATCCGCCACCCCCCACCAAAATCTCCGATGACTTTCCTCTCATTTTTCCATCCATCGCGAGTTTGAGTTTATACAAAATTCTCTTGACCTCAGACTCTCTTTTTCATACCTTATCAATTCTCGAAAATTTTTTGGGGCAATACCAATCCCTTTTTTAGAAAAAGGGTTGTTTTTTATCCAATGTAGCCGAGCGGGAATAGCTCAGTTGGCCAGAGCGTCAGCCTTCCAAGCTGAGGGTCGCGGGTTCGAGTCCCGTTTCCCGCTCCAAAACCTCCTGTGAAGATTTTCCAACGCCCATGTAGCTCAGACGGTAGAGCACTTCCTTGGTAAGGAAGAGGTCACCGGTTCAAGTCCGGTTGTGGGCTCCATTTTTTGCGTAGGCCAGTAGCTCAACGGGTAGAGCATCGGTCTCCAAAACCGAGGGTTGCGGGTTCAAGTCCTGCCTGGCCTGCCATTTTTGATCTGACTATGTTCGGCAAAATCAGTCAATTTCTCGGCGAAGTGCGCGTTGAGATGGGAAAGGTCACTTGGCCGGCCCGCGAAGAACTCAAGTCATCGACCGCAATTGTACTCGCGCTGTCGATTGCACTGGCTGTGTTCATTTATATTATCGACACTTTCTTGGCCGGTATTATGGAGTTTATCCTGATCTAACGGGATTTTGGATAGGAGACCTTTTCCCAATGAAAAAATGGTACGTTGTCCACACGTATTCTGGGCACGAAAACAAGGTCAAGACCTATATTGAGGCCACGAAAGAAAACGTGGGTGTCGGCGACAAAATCGGTCGGGTGATTGTGCCAACCGAGGAAGTGGTCGAGATGAAGGACGGGCGGAAAACGACCGCGCTCAAGAAATTTTTACCCAGCTATCTTTTGGTCGAACTCGATATGGATAAAGAGTCCCTCTATTTTGTGACCAGTGTGCCGGGGGTGACGAGCTTTGTCGGGCCGGGCCGGAAGCCACAGCCTTTGCGCGAAGAGGAAGTGAACCGCATTTTGGGGCAAATCGAGCGTCGCCCGGTTGAAGAGACCTCGGATGTGCCCTATCAAGTGGGCGACCGGGTCAAGGTGATCGACGGGCCTTTCAGCGATTTTATTGGGCTGGTCGATGACATCAATCCAGAAAAGAGCAAGATCAAAGTGATGGTGAGCATCTTCGGGCGCAATACGCCGGTGGAATTGGATGTGTTGCAAGTCGAAGAAGCGGTTGAAGCGCGATAACGAGAGGCGGCAATGGCGAGAAAAGTTCTCACGACAATTAAGTTGCAAATTCCCGCGGGGCAGGCGACGCCCACTCCTCCGGTGGGGCCGGCTTTGGGGCAACACGGCGTGAACATCATGGAGTTTTGCAAGGCGTTTAACGCACAAACGCAGGACAAACAGGGGTTGATCATTCCCGCGATTATTACGGTTTACGCGGATAGGAGCTTTTCTTTTGAGCTCAAAAGCCCACCTGCGGCCGTGTTGCTCAAACGCGCGGCTGGGATCGCCAAAGGGTCGGCAGAATCCAACCGCGACAAAGTGGGATCTGTAACCGATGCCCAACTTCGGGAAATTGCAGAGATGAAAGTTCAAGACCTCAACGCGGCCAGCGTGGAGGCCGCCAAGCGCATGATTGCGGGCACGGCGCGCAGCATGGGCCTCACTGTTGAAAATTGACCGGAGGGAGTATGGCACGGAAGCAATCCAAACGCTACAAACAAGCGGCCGAGCTTTTCGACCGCCAAACGCATTACAGCTTGACCGAAGCGGTTGAGATATTGAAGCAAATGCCCACGCGGAAATTCGACGAAACCGTTGAACTCGCGTTTCGCCTCGGCGTCGATCCCCGGCAGGCTGACCAACTCGTGCGCGGCACGGTCGTTTTGCCCCACGGCTTGGGGAAATCCGTGCGCGTTGCGGTTTTTGCCAAGGGCGAGGCCGCTGCCGAGGCCGAAGCGGCGGGCGCGGATTTTGTGGGCGCGGAAGACCTCGTGGAAAAGATCAGTGGCGGGTGGACGGATTTCGATGTGGCCGTTGCCACGCCCGATATGATGGGGCAGGTCGGGCGGCTGGGGCGCATTCTCGGGCCGCGCGGCCTGATGCCCAATCCCAAGAGCGGCACGATGACGCCCGATGCGGGGCGTGCGGTGCGAGAGGCCAAAGCGGGGCGCGTGGAGTATCGGGTCGATAGAACGGCCAATGTGCATACGCCGGTGGGCAAAGCGTCTTTTGATGTACAGCGTCTTCGGGAAAATGCACAGGTGTTGATCGACGCGATTATTCGAGCACGTCCAGCCGCGACAAAAGGGCAATACATGCGTTCGGTCACATTATCGACCACAATGGGGCCGGGCATTCGCCTGGACCGCGCGACACTATCGGTCAATTGATCGAGAAAGGTGCAGAAATGCCAACTGCTGAAAAAGAGGCTGTTGTCGCAGAGTTGACGGATGTCTTAAAACGGGCCAAAGGGGTGTATTTGACCGATTTTACGGGGTTGGACGTGCCCTCGTTGACCCTGTTGCGGAAGCAACTCCGCGAAGAATCGATTTCCTATCGGGTGATCAAAAATCGGTTGGGCAAATTGGCGATTAAACAAGCTGGGATCGAGGGGCTCGACGATGTGTTGCGCGGGCCTACGGGTCTTGTTTGCGCGGATGAAGACCCCGTAGCCCCGGCGCGCGTGCTGTCCAAATTTGCCGAAGAAGGCGATGGCAAGCCCGCGATTAAAGCCGGGTATGTCGATGGCGATATTTTTGTCGATGACCAGATCGAAAGGCTGGCCCAAATCCCTCCGCGCGATGTTCTGTTGGGGCAGATGGTCTCGGCAATGCAAAGCCCAATCAGCGGCCTCGCATTCACGCTGAATGGCATTTTGCAAAAACTCGTCGGCACATTGCAGGCTGTTGTCGAAAAAAAACAGGAAGCGGGCGGCGAATAGACCGCTCGTAACAATCCCAATTTATTGCTGGATGGAGGCGTTTCCATGGCTGTTGAGTCCATTATTGAGGAAATTGAAAAACTCTCGGTGCTCGAGTTGGCCGAATTGGTCAAAGCACTCGAGGAAAAGTTTGGCGTGACAGCGCAGGCCGCCGTTGTTGCCGCGCCCAGTGGCGGCGGTGAAGCCGCGCCCGAAGTTGAGGAGCAGACCGAGTTTGACGTGATTTTGTCGTCTCCTGGAGACAAGAAAATCCAAGTGATCAAGGTTGTTCGCAGCATCACCTCTTTGGGTCTCAAAGAAGCCAAGGCCCTCGTGGATGGTGCGCCCAATCCCGTCAAAGAAGGCGTGGATAAGGAAGAAGCCGAACAGCTCAAGGCAGAACTGGAAGAAGCCGGTGCGGTGGTGGAGCTCAAGTAGGGGTGTCGCAAGTTTGTGCAGCACAAATCCGTAACTGACCGTTAGCCTTCCAGCACAGGAGCGTGAGCACTTGGCAGATAGAGGATTTATCAACCGGAAATCGTACGGAACACTCACGTCTGCAATTGAAATGCCCAATCTGCTGGATATCCAACTGGATTCCTACGACTGGTTTTTGCAGAAGGATACACCGCCTGGCGCGCGCGAAAAACAGGGCCTCCAGGCGGTCTTCCATAGTATCTTTCCGATTTCAGACGCGCACAATCTCTATTCCTTGGAGTTTGTCGATTATTCCGTTGGCACGCCCAAATACGATGTGCAAGAATGTCTCGAACGCGGCACGACGTATGCCGTGCCGCTGCGTTCAACGCTGCGTCTGATTTCTCGGGAAAAGCAGGGAAACGGCGAATTTCGCGTCAAAGACATCGTCGAGCAGGCCGTGTTTTTGGGCGAGTTGCCCCTCATGACCGATGAAGGCACGTTTGTCGTCAATGGATCAGAGCGCGTGATCGTCAGCCAGTTGCACCGGTCGCCCGGCGTGTTTTTCGACGATACCATTCATCCCAATGGCAAGCGTTTGTTTTCGGCGCGCATTATTCCCGACAACGGGGCGTGGATCGAGTTTAGCCTCGATATCAACGACATTATGTACGTGCATATCGACCGCAAACGCAAATTGCCGGTTACGACTTTGTTGCGGGCTTTGGGCTTTGACAAATCCGAGGAAATTTTGGGGATTTTTCACGGCGATGTCTCGGTCAAAGTCAGCGAAGAACGCATCGGTGGCATTGTCACCGAAGATGTCATCGACAAAAAAACGGGCGAGGTGATCGTCGAAGCCTATACCACATTGACGGAAGAGCATCTCTTAGCCCTTCGGGAAAATCGGATCGGCAAAATCACCGCGATGGATATCGACCCGGAAAACGATGGGGGGATTATTGCCAATACCCTGGCCAAAGATCCGTGCGACAACGAAGAAGAAGCACTCTCGCGGATTTACAGCCTGTTGCGCCCCGGGGACCCGCCCAATATCGAAACGGCGCGGGGGTTGCTCGAGCGGCACTTTTTTAGCCCTAGGCGTTATCAACTCGGCGCTGTTGGGCGCTATCGCATTAACCAGCGCCTCAATATGGTCGATCATATTCCCCTCGATTTTACCATGCTGTGCATCGATGACTTTATCAAGGTCATCGAATATCTGATCCGCTTGGCCCTAGGGGAGGGATTTATCGATGATATCGATCACTTGGGCAATCGCAGGGTGCGCTCGGTTGGCGAGTTGCTCTCGAAGCAATTCAGCATTGGCTTGGCGCGCATGGCGCGCACGATCAGAGAGCGCATGAGTTTGCGCGATTCCGAGCAATTGACCCCTCAAGATCTGGTCAATGCGCGCACGGTTTCCACAGTGATTCAGGCGTTTTTTGGCAGCAGCCAGTTGTCGCAGTTTTTGCAGCAAATCAATCCATTGGACGAACTGACCCACAAACGCCGGTTGTCCGCGCTGGGGCCGGGGGGCTTGACGCGCGACCGCGCCGGGTTTGAGGTGCGCGATGTCCACCACACGCACTACGGTCGCATCTGCCCCATCGAAACGCCCGAGGGGCCAAATATCGGTCTGATTGTATCTGTGGCAAGCTATGCCAAGGTCAATCCCTTTGGGTTTCTCGAGACGCCTTATCGGGTGGTCGAAAATGGCAAAGTGACGGGGAAAATTGAGTATTTGCCCGCCGATGAAGAAGACCGCCACACCATCGCGCAGGCCAATATGGTGCTCAAGTCCGATGGCGCGTTTGAAAATAATGTGGTGCAGGCGCGGCAGCGGGGCGATTTTCCCGTGGTCGATCCCGAAGCGATTGACTACATGGATGTTTCGCCCTTTCAACTCGTCAGTGCTGCGGCCGGGCTGATTCCCTTTCTCGAGCACGACGAGGCCAACCGCGCTTTGATGGGGTCGAATATGCAGCGGCAAGGCGTGCCCCTCCTCATCACGGATGCCCCGCGCGTTGGAACGGGCCTCGAGCGCAAAGTCGCCATTGATTCAAAAGCCGTGGCCATTGCAAAAAACGCCGGCGTTGTGACGTATGTCAGTGCCAGCAAAATCGTCGTGAAGCGCAAAAAGAGCCGCAGTATTGAAACGCTTTCCCTGTCGGATGAGGACGTTTACGAACTGACCACATTCAAGCGATCCAATCAAGATTTTTGCATCAACCAGCACCCTGCCGTGCAGGTTGGCGACAAAGTCGAGAAAGGCCAGTTGTTGGCCGATGGTTGTGCCACAGACAGGGGCGACCTCGCGCTCGGTGCGAATGTGCTCGTGGCGTTTATGTCGTGGCACGGGTACAATTTTGAAGATGCGATTATCGTTTCTGAACGCCTCATCAAAAAGGATATTTTCACATCCGTGAGCATTGAGGAATTTGAGCTTCAGGTGCGCGATACCAAGCGCGGCACAGAGGAAATTACGCGCGAAATTCCCAATGTGAGCGAGCAGGCTGTTCGCAATCTCGACGAGCACGGCATCATTCGCATAGGCGCCGAAGTCAATCAAGGCGATATTCTCGTGGGCAAAGTGACCCCAAAGGGCGAAACCGAATTGTCGCCCGAAGAGCGGTTGTTGCGGGCGATTTTTGGCGAAAAAGCGGGCGATGTGCGCGATGCCTCGCTCAAAGCCCCTCCGGGCATGGATGGCGTGGTGATGGATCGGAAAGTTTTTTCCCGCAAAGAGCGCGATGAAAAAACAAAAAAAGAAGACAGGGAAAAGACCCAAGCCGCGAGAAAGCGCGCTGCCGATAAGATCGCATCCTTGCAGGAAAGCCGGGATCAGCAGGTTTTGGCCCTGCTCAAAAACCGCAAAATCAATGCGCTTCGCAGCGTTGAAGACGACGCGGTAGCGGTACAAGCCGGCAGCACTTTGACGAAAAAGACACTGGAAAAATTTGACTTGCGCGACGTCAAGCCAGATGGCGACTGGTGCGACAGCCCCGCGACGAGCCAAAAAGTGGACCGCCTGATCGAACTGGCCGATCACTTGATTCATCAGGCCGAGGAAGAACTCGAGCGCGAGCTCGAAAAGATCGCGCGCGGCGATGAACTCCCGCCGGGCATTGTGCAACTGGTCAAGGTGTATGTCGCGCGAAAAAGAAAGTTGATGGTTGGGGATAAAATGGCCGGTAGGCACGGCAACAAGGGCGTAATTTCGATTATCGTTCCCGAAGAAGACATGCCCTATTTGCCCGACGGCACGCCCATCGATCTGGTTTTGAACCCGCTCGGCGTGCCTTCGCGCATGAACATCGGGCAAATTCTCGAGACCCATTTGGGCTGGGCGGCCCACAAATTGGATCTCCATTTTGCGACCCCTGTGTTTGACGGCGCGAGCATGGACAATATCCAAGAAATGTTGCGAAAAGCGGGGTTGCCCGAAAGTGGGAAAACGCGCCTTTACGATGGCAAAACTGGGAAAGCGTTTGACAAAGAAGTGATGGTCGGCATCATTTATATGTTGAAACTGTCGCATCTGGTCAGCGACAAAATTCACGCGCGGTCCATTGGCCCCTATTCCCTGGTTACGCAACAGCCCTTGGGCGGCAAGGCGCAGTTTGGCGGGCAGCGCTTTGGGGAAATGGAAGTTTGGGCACTTGAAGCTTATGGCGCTGCACACATGTTGCAGGAAATGTTCACGGTCAAATCCGACGATGTGGCGGGCAGGTCCAAAATTTACGAGACCATTGTGAAGGGCGAAAACCCGCCCGAACCCGGCGTGCCAGAATCCTTTAATGTGCTGGTCAAAGAATTGCAAAGCCTGTGTTTGGACGTGGTGCTCGAAAACGCGCAGATCGACTGATGACCTAAGATTTGAAAAGGGGGTTCCCCGTGGCCGATACCCATTTTGCCAATCGACCCTTCAATTTTAATTCCATTCGCATTCAACTGGCTTCGCCGGATACCGTTCGCGGGTGGTCGCGCGGCGAAGTTACCAAGCCCGAAACCATCAATTACCGGTCTTTTAAGCCCGAGCGCGATGGGTTGTTTTGCGAGTGCATTTTCGGGCCTGTCAAGGACTGGGAATGCCATTGCGGCAAGTACAAGCGCATTCGGTATCGCGGCGTGGTCTGCGACCGGTGTGGAGTTGAAGTGACCCAATCGAAGGTCAGACGAGAACGGCTGGGGCATATTGAATTGGCGGTTCCAGTGACGCATATCTGGTTTTTTAAGTCGCTGCCGTCCCGCATGGGCTATTTGCTCAATCTTTCGGTTCGCAATCTCGAGCGGATCATCTACTACGAATCGTATGTGGTGCTCGATCCGGGCGACGCGCCCATCGAGTTCAAGGCATTGCTCACCGAAGATGAGGTGATCGAACTCAAAGACCAGGGGCATTCGTTTGAGGTCGAGATGGGCGCCGACGCGATCAAAAAATTGCTGTCGGATATCGATGTCGAGGATTTGTCTGCCGAATTGCGGACGCAAGCCCGTTTCGAGACTTCGGTGCAGCGCAAGCAAGAGGCACTCAAACGCCTCAAGGTCGTGGAAGCGTTCCGCCAGTCGGACAATCAGCCCGAGTGGATGGTCCTCGACATGATCCCGGTCATCCCGCCGGATTTGCGCCCGCTCGTACCCTTAGAGGGCGGCAGGTTTGCAACGTCTGACCTCAACGACCTGTATCGCCGCGTGATCAACAGAAATAACCGGCTCAAAAAACTGATCGAAATCAAGGCCCCCGAAGTCATTTTACGCAATGAAAAACGCATGCTTCAAGAGGCCGTAGATGCCCTGTTTGACAATGGTCGTCGGTCTCGTGCGGTGCGCGGCGATGGCAACCGGTCCCTCAAATCGCTTTCGGATCTGCTCAAGGGAAAACAGGGGCGGTTCCGCCAAAATCTTTTGGGCAAACGGGTCGATTATTCGGGGCGGTCGGTGATTGTGGTCGATCCCCATTTGAGATTGTACCAATGCGGCTTGCCCAAGCACATGGCCCTGGAATTGTTCAAGCCATTCATCATCCGGCGGCTCGAGGAAAAGGGCCTCGTGCAAACGGTTAAAAGTGCCAAAAAGCTGGTGGAACGCGAGCGCGTTGAAGTGTGGGATATTCTCGAAGAAATTATTCAAGATCACTGCGTTTTGCTCAATCGCGCGCCCACGCTGCACCGCTTGGGCATTCAGGCTTTTTTGCCCGTGCTCGTCGAGGGCAAAGCCATTCGCATTCATCCGCTGGTCTGCGCGGCGTTTAATGCCGATTTCGACGGCGACCAGATGGCCGTGCATTTGCCCCTTTCTTTTGAGGCGCAGATCGAAGCGCGGGTGTTGATGCTGTCGTCGAACAATTTGCTCAAACCCGCGGACGGGTCGCCCGTCGTGGCCGATAAACCCCAAGAAATCGCACTGGGGCTGTACTATCTGACAAAAATGATTCACGGCGATGAAAAAAATCTCAAAACCTTCAGCAGTGCCGAAGAAGCCCACATGGCGTATGAATACGGGCGCATTGATTTGCACGAAGCCGTGCGCGTTCGCATCGATGGCGAACTTTTGACCACCACGGTTGGGCGCGTTATTTTTGATGAGATTACGCCCGATACCATGCCGTTTATCAATGAATTGATCGATGATAAGGGGATTCGCAAAGTTGCTTCCGAAGTCCACAGCCGATACGGCAATCGCACTGCGACTGATTTTCTCGATGGCGTGAAGCAGTTGGGATACGATTATGCCACATGGTCGGGGATTTCAATTGCGGTGAGCGATGTGGTCGTGCCCGGGGAAAAGGAAGAATTGATTACCCATGCAATGGACGAAGTGAAAAAAATCATTCAACAACACGCTATCGGGGCGATCACCGAGGGCGAACGCTACAACAAAGTGATCGACGTGTGGCAGCATACGACCAATCGCATTGCACAGGCGATGATCGGCACCTTTGAGAAAGCCGAGGAGGGCTTTAATTCAATTTGGATTATGAAGGATTCCGGCGCGCGGGGCAATGACGATCAGATCAAACAACTCGGGGGCATGCGCGGCCTGATGAATAAGCCCCAAAAGAAATTGACCGGGGCCATTGGCGAGATTATTGAAACCCCGATTATTTCGTCACTCAAAGAAGGGCTGAGCGTGCTCGAATACTTTATTTCAACGCACGGCAGTCGCAAGGGGTTGGCCGATACGGCATTGAAGACCGCCGAAGCGGGCTATTTGACGCGGCGCATGGTGGATGTCTCGCAAGATGTGATTATTTCCGACGCGGATTGCGGAACGATATTGGGCATTGATATGGAGGCCCTGAAAGAGGGCGAAGAAGTCGTCGAGCCGCTGTCTGACCGCATTGTGGGCCGCACGGTGCTCGAGGATGTAGCAGATCCCATTGCGGGTGAACGCATTGTTGAAGCCGGCGTTTTGTTGGATGAAAAATTGGCCGACAAAATTGCCGATGCGGGTATTGAATGCGTTCCCGTGCGCTCTGTATTGACGTGTGAAAACCGCCAGGGGGTGTGCATAGCCTGTTATGGGCGCAATCCCGCCACGGGGCAACCCGTGGATATTGGCGAGGCCGTGGGGGTTATTGCCGCGCAGAGTGTGGGCGAACCCGGAACGCAACTCACATTGCGTACGTTCCACATTGGAGGCACTTCCAGCCGCATTGCCGAGCAAGCCGTGATCGGTGCAAAGCGCGCGGGAAAGGTTTTCTTCAAGCATCTCGAATTTGTCCCGCGCACAGAAGATTCGTGGGTTGTGGTCGGTCGAAATGGCGAACTCGAAGTGCAAGACGACCAGGGCCGAGTGCGGGGCGGGCACTACCATGTGCCGCACGGGGCCGTGTTGCGCGTGCAAGATGGGCAAGATGTGGAAGAGGACCAAGCACTCTACGAATGGGACCCTTACAACAATGTCATTATTTCGCCCAACGCGGGCACGGTTCAGTTTGGCGATCTCGTGGAAGGGGTGACATACCGCGAAGAGATCGACGAGACCACCAGCATTGCCGGACTGGTCGTGATCGAGCACCGAGACCGCACCTTGTCGCCGCACATTCGGATTGATGAAAATGGAAACGAGTTGGGCAATTACATCATTCCCTTGGGCGCGCGACTGGTGGTGCGCGATGGCGATCAAGTGGCGGCGGGCGACACGCTGGCGAAAATTTCGCGCGAACGCAGCAAAACGCGAGATATTACAGGTGGGTTGCCGCGCGTGGCCGAGCTTTTTGAAGCGCGCCGTCCCAAAGAGGCTTCTGTGGTGACGGAAATTGACGGCGTGGTGAGCTTTGGTGGGTTGGTGAGGGGATCGCGCACGGTTTTGGTCACGGCGGATGAAGGCGATGAGAGAAAATACACCATTCCCTACGGGCGGCATCTGCGCGTGCAAGCAGGAGATCGCGTCGTCGCGGGGGATCGCCTGTCTGAAGGATCGATCAATCCACACGATATTCTGGCTATTTTGGGTGATCGGAAGGTTCAGGAATATCTCGTGGATGAAATTCAGCAGGTGTATCGCCTCCAAGGCGTGAAAATCAATGACAAGCATATTGAAACCATTGTCCGTCAGATGTTGCAAAAAGCGCAGGTGACAGACCCTGGGGATACCAATTTTCTCGAAGACGAACTCGTGGATCGGTTCCGCTTCTTAGATGAAAATGACAAGGTGATTGCCGAAGGCGGCGATCCGGCAACGCACAATCCGGTCTTACTGGGCATTACCCGCGCCGCGCTTTTGACCGAGAGTTTTATTTCTGCGGCGTCTTTCCAAGAAACCACCCGCGTGCTGACCGAAGCCTCGGTGCAAGGCAAGGTTGACACGCTGGCGGGGTTGAAGGAAAATGTGATCATCGGACACCTCATTCCCGCGGGTACGGGTGCGGTGAAATACCGGGGTTTGGATACAGAGGTCGTGAAAGAATCGCAGGTTTTTGAAACGCTTGCAGAGGAGCGCGCGGAAAGCATGGGTTTGCCACCGATTAATGCTTGACAACTACCAATGCACTTGCTATATTGCAAGTCTCCCATACGCAAACGCTCTATGGAGGTTGAGTTGCCCACAATTAATCAACTGGTTCGGAAGGGCCGAAAAGCCAAGCGCAAGAGTTCTTCTGCACCCGCTCTGAGAGGGTGTCCTCAAAAACGCGGTGTTTGCACCCGCGTTTATACCACCACGCCCAGAAAGCCCAATTCAGCCCTGCGTAAAGTCGCGCGCGTCAGGTTGACCAATGGCCTTGAAGTGACAGCCTATATTCCGGGCGAAGGGCACAATCTCATGGAGCACTCTGTGGTACTCATCCGAGGTGGTCGCGTCAAAGACTTGCCCTCGGTGCGCTATCAGATTCTTCGGGGCGTGTTCGACACGACGGGCGTGGATGACCGCAAACAGGGCCGTTCCAAATACGGCACCAAAAAAGCGGGTTAATTGAGCACCTATTATTCGATAAACATGGGGGATACCACCGAGGTGGCGTATCCCCCTTATAGTAAAAAAAGGTCGTTCCCAAGATGCGAAAACGACGAGCGGAAAAACGGCATTTGGCCCCAGACCCCAAATACAGCAATTTGTTGGTGACGCGCTTTGTCAACTGCTTGTTTCGCAAAGGCAAAAAGAGCGTGGGCGAGCGGATTTTTTACGAGGCCCTAGATCTGATCGAAGCGCGGAGCAAAAATTCCGGTTTAGAGGTTTTTGAAAAAGCACTCGACAATGTCAAGCCGGTTATCAAGGTGAGGTCGCGCCGGGTCGGTGGCGCGACTTATCAAGTGCCCGAAGAAGTGCGGCCAGACGAGCGTCTCGCGCTGTCTATTCGCTGGTTGATTCTGTTTGCCAAAGAACGCGGTGAAAAGACGATGGCGCAGCGGTTGGCCGGTGAATTTATGGACGCGGCAAATGGACAAGGACGCGCGATGCAACGGCGCGAAGAAACCCACCGCATGGCAGAGGCCAATCGCGCATTTGCACATTATCGTTGGTAAAAAATAAAATGACAAAAAAATACGACCTGAAGCGCACCCGAAACATCGGAATTATGGCGCATATCGACGCGGGCAAAACGACCACGACCGAGCGCATTCTCTACTATACGGGTATTTTGCACAGAATGGGCGAGGTTCACGATGGCGCGGCCACCATGGATTGGATGGCGCAAGAGCGCGAGCGCGGCATTACCATTACATCGGCGGCCACGACGTGTTTTTGGGATGACCACCGCATCAATATCATCGACACGCCCGGGCACGTCGATTTTACCGCCGAAGTCGAGCGGTCGTTGCGGGTTTTGGATGGGGCTGTGGGGCTGTTTTGCGCGGTTGGGGGCGTTGAACCCCAATCCGAAACCGTCTGGCGTCAGGCCGATAAATATTCGGTACCTCGCATTGCATTTGTCAATAAAATGGATCGCACGGGAGCTGATTTTGATCGCGTCGTCGAAATGATGCGCGAGAGGTTGGTAGCCAACTTCGTTCCGGTTCAGTTGCCGGTCGGGTCAGGAGAGATGTTCACGGGGTTGATCGATTTGATCAAGATGAAATTCGTGACCTACGAAGACGATTCTTTGGGCACCATGTTTGTGGAAGATCGCATTCCCAACGATCTGGAAGAACGCGCTTATGAAGGCCGCGAGCAATTGCTGGAAGCGGTTTCCGATTTCGATGACACCTTGATGGAAAAATTTCTCGAAGGCGAAGATATCAGCGAAGGCGAGATCAAAGCGGCATTGCGCCAGGCTGTGATCAACAATGCTGCCGTGCCCGTGCTTTGTGGATCCGCATTCAAAAATAAGGGCGTGCAGCGGTTGTTAGATGCCATTGTCTCATTTTTGCCCTCGCCTCTCGATGTGCCCGAAATCGTGGGGCACGATGCCAAAAATGTCGATGTTCGCATTTCTCGCCCGGTTTCCGACAAAGTGCCTTTTTCCGCTCTGGCTTTTAAGGTGATGACGGATCCTTATGTCGGGCGGTTGACGTATTTCCGCGTGTATTCCGGGCGATTAAACACGGGTTCTTATGTGCTCAACGCCAACAAGGGCAAGCGCGAACGCATTGGCCGCGTGTTGCAAATGCACGCGAATAAACGGGAACAGATCGATGCGGTGTTCGCAGGCGATATCGCCGCAGTTGTTGGGTTGAAAGACACGGCGACAGGCGAGACCCTATGCGATGAAAAAGACCCGGTGATATTGGAATCCATGGAATTTGCCAAGCCCGTGATTTCCGTGGCGATTGAACCCAAGACCAAGGTTGATCAGGATCAACTCGGCTTGGCACTGGGCAAGTTGGCCGAGGAAGACCCGACGTTTCACATGGCCGTCGATCCAGATACCGGGCAGACCATTATCTCGGGCATGGGCGAATTGCACTTGGAGATCATCGTGGATCGCCTCAAACGCGAATTTCGAGTCGAAGCCAATGTGGGCAGGCCGCAGGTGACGTACAAAGAGGCCATTCGCAACGCGGTGCAAAATGTCCACGGGCGTTTTGTGCGGCAAAGCGGGGGGCGCGGTCAATACGGGCATGTGGTCATCGACGTGGAACCCGGTGAGCCAGGATCGGGCTTCGTTTTTGAAAATAAAATTACCGGCGGCGCGATTCCCACCGAATACATCTCCGCGGTGCGGGCGGGCATTCAGGAGGCCATGACCGGTGGGATTTTGGCCGGGTATCCCATAGACGACGTCAAAGTCGAGTTGTTCGACGGGTCTTATCACGAGGTCGATTCTTCTGAAATCGCTTTCAAAATTGCGGGGTCCATGGCTTTTCAAGAGGCGACTAGACGGGCGAAAGCGTATTTGATGGAACCGATTTTTGACGTGGAGGTCGTCGTGCCCGAAGATTATATGGGCGATGTCATAGGCGATCTGAATGCGCGTCGCGGCAATATCGCGGGCATGGTCAATCGCCCCGATGCACAGGTCATTACGGCCACTGTGCCGCTGAGTGAAATGTTTGGTTATGCCACCAAGTTGCGGTCTCTCACGCAGGGCCGCGCGATTTATTCGATGGAATTTTCCAAATTTGAGGAAATGCCAAAGCACATCGCCGAGGAAATTCTGTCTTCGGTCAATGTATTTGCAGCTTAATTCGATAGCGAACGCTTTATTCCGTTCGGTCTTTCTTAGGAGGAGAACATGGCGAAGGAGAAGTTTGAACGGGACAAACCCCATGTCAACATCGGCACCATTGGGCATGTGGATCACGGCAAAACCACGCTGACAGCGGCCATCACCAAAACGCTGGCCGCCAAGGGGCTTGCCGATTATATGCCTTTTGACGACATTGACAAAGCGCCCGAGGAAAAAGAGCGCGGGATCACCATCAACACGGCGCATGTGGAGTATCAGACGGAAAACCGACACTACGCCCATGTGGATTGCCCCGGACACGCGGACTATGTGAAAAACATGATCACGGGTGCGGCGCAGATGGATGGCGCGATTCTCGTCGTGAGTGCCGCAGACGGCCCCATGATCCAGACCCGCGAGCACATCCTGCTTTCGCGCCAGGTCAATGTGCCTTCTATCGTGGTGTTTATGAACAAGGTCGATATGGTTGATGACGAGGAATTGCTCGAACTGGTCGATCTGGAGGTCCGCGAGTTGTTGGATCAATACAAATTCCCCGGCGATGATGTGCCCGTGATTCAAGGGTCTGCCCTCAAGGCGTTGGAATCCGACGATCCGGATTCCTCAGATTGCGCCTGTATTTGGGAATTGCTGGAGGCGGTGGATGAGCATATCCCGGAGCCTGTGCGCGAGGTCGATAAAGACTTTTTGATGCCGGTTGAGGATGTCTTCACGATCACCGGACGCGGCACAGTGGGCACGGGGCGCATTGAACGCGGCGTGATCAATGTCAACGAGGAAGTCGAGATCGTGGGCATCCGCGAGAGCCGTAAGACGACCGTTACCGGCGTGGAAATGTTCCGCAAGTTGCTCGACGAGGGCATGGCGGGCGACAATGTCGGGTTGTTGTTGCGCGGCGTGGATAAAAGCGAGATCGAACGCGGCATGGTGATTGCCAAGCCGGGGTCTGTGACGCCCCACAAAAAATTTGTCGGCGAAGTTTATGTGCTGACAGACAAAGAGGGCGGGCGTAGCAAACCCTTCTTTACTGGCTATCAACCGCAGTTCTATTTTCGCACCACCGATGTGACTGGCAAAGTGCAGTTGCCCGAAGGCGTGGAAATGGTGATGCCCGGCGATAATGTGACCATGAATGTGGAATTGCTGACGCCCATCGCCATGGAAACCGAGTTGCGATTTGCCGTGCGGGAAGGTGGTCGCACCATTGGTTCGGGCGTGATTACTGAAATCGTTGAGTAAGAATCGCGGAGAGATGTCTCGTGCCTGCTCAGAAAATTAGAATTAGACTGAAAGCATACGATCACCATGCGTTGGATCGCTCTGCTGAGGAAATCGTTCGCACGGCAAAACGGACTGGGGCACTGATTTCCGGCCCCATTCCGTTGCCGACGCGACGCTCGCTCTACACGGTGTTGCGGTCGCCGCATGTGAATAAAAAGTCGCGAGAGCAGTTTGAGATGCGCGTCCACAAACGCCTGATTGACATTCACAACTCAACGCCCCAAACGGTAGATGCCCTGATGAAGTTGGATCTGCCCGCGGGTATCGACATTGAAATTAAGGTGTAATCGTGCTCGGATTGATCGGAAAAAAAATCGGTATGACGCAGGCGTTTGACGAAGCGGGATTGCTGACGCCCGTCACGGTGCTCGAAGTGGTTCCGTGTCCTATTGTGCAGATCAAAGACCGGGATTCGGATGGCTATACGGCATTGCGGGTTGCCTACCACAAGACGCGGGCGAATCGGCTCAACCGCGCAGATCAAGGTATTTTCAAAAAGGTCGGCGTCGCCCTCCATCGGGGCCTTGCGGAAGTTCGCGTTGATAATGTCTCGGAATATTCCACGGGTGAGGCACTCGATGTCGGCATGTTTGAAGTCGGCGAGGTTGTCGATGTGACGGGGCGGTCCAAAGGTCGCGGATTCCAAGGCAGTGTCAAACGCCATGGATTCAGGGGCGGTCCCAAAACACATGGACAATCCGACCGGCATCGCGCGCCGGGTTCGATAGGTCAAAGCTCGACGCCTTCGCGCGTGTTTAAGGGCATGCGTATGGCCGGGCACATGGGAGACCGCCGGGTAACGGTTCTCGGGTTGCGGGTCGTGCGCGTGGATACCGAGCAAAATTTGCTGGTTTTGAAAGGTGCCGTGCCAGGCGGCAAGGGGTCGCTCGTCGTTATTGAGAAACGCAACTGATTGAGGGAATGCGATATGACATCGGTTGGGGTTTGGAATCTCGCAGGTGAAAAAGTCGGGTCAATGGATTTACCCGAAACCGTTTTTGGCATTGAGCCATCTGCCGACGCGATCTATTACGCGGTCAAAGCGCGTTTGACCAATCAGCGACAGGGCAATGCCTCCACGAAAACCCGGTCGGAAGTCAATCGGACAAAGCGCAAGATGTATCGCCAAAAAGGCACGGGGCGTGCCCGCAAGGGAACGGCCGGATCGCCTATTTTGATCGGCGGTGGGGTGGCGCACGGCCCGAGACCCAAAAATTTTCGGGAGCGCGTGCCCAAAAAAGTCAAAAAGCTGGCCATGCGTTCGGCATTTTCGCAAAAAGCAGTCGGCGAAGCCATATCTGTTCTGGAAGATTTTGAGCTCGAAGTGCCCAAAACAAAGCGAATGGCGCACCTGACACACATGTTCGAAATTCAAGGGCAAAAAGCATTGCTCTTGACGGATGGTGTCGCTGAAAACACGGTCAAATCCTGTCGCAACATCCCCAAACTTTCCGTCCTGCCCGTCGCGCAAGTTTCAACTTATGACCTGATCAATGCAGATGTGCTCATTCTCACGCGCAGTGCGGTTTCTCGCATTCAATCCCTGTGGGGGGCCTCGTGAAAAATTCTATGCAGATTATTCGGCGTCCCATCATTACAGAGCGGGCTTCCAATTTGCAGGAAAGTCACAACAAATACGTGTTTGAAGTTCTCTGCCGCGCAAACAAGGTCGATATTCAGCGTGCCGTTGAGTCCCTGTTTCACGTTGAGGTCATCAAGGTCAATACGAGCACAGTGCATGGCAAGATCAAACGCCTCGGGCGGTTTCAAGGCCGTCGTTCCAATTGGAAAAAAGCGGTTGTCACCCTTGCCGATGGACACAGCATCGACTTCTTTGAAGGATAATCTCATGCCCGTCAAAAAGTTTCGCCCACTAACGCCTTCATTGCGATTTAAGACCGTCTCTTCTTTTGACGAGATCACAAAATCTTCGCCTGAGAAATCCCTTGTTGAGCCGAACAAAAAATCGGGGGGGCGCAATAATCGGGGGTGCATTACGAGTCGTCGTCGCGGTGGCGGGCATCGGCGCAATTATCGGCGCATTGATTTCAAACGCGACAAAATGGGGGTGCCCGCAATTGTACACGGCATTGAGTACGATCCCAACCGGTCCGCACGCATCGCGCTCTTGCATTATGTCGATGGGGAAAAACGCTATATTCTGGCGCCGATTGGGTTGAATGTTGGCGATGAGGTCACATCTGGCGCCGATGCAGAGATTCGACCGGGCAACGCGCTTCCCTTGGCGAATATTCCCTTGGGCAGCAATGTACACAATGTCGAACTCAAGCCCGGAAAAGGTGGGCAACTGGGCCGCTCGGCAGGCGCGGAAATTCAAGTGATGGCCAAAGAAGGCAATTTTGCAACCCTTCGGTTGCCTTCTGGCGAGCGTCGATTGGTTTTGGTATCGTGTTATGCGACCATTGGGCAGGTTGGAAATTTGGAACACGAAAATGTCGTTGTTGGAAAAGCCGGACGGAATCGCTGGTTGGGCAAACGCCCGAAAGTGCGCGGCGTTGCAATGAACCCCATCGATCATCCACACGGTGGCGGAGAAGGCAGGGCCTCAGGCGGCGGACATCCAGTGACGCCTTGGGGGCAACCCACAAAGGGGTACAAAACGCGCAAAAAGAAGAACAAATCCGATCGGATGATCATTCAGCGACGCAAGTAATCAGGAGCATTGTTTATGGCACGGTCAATCAAAAAAGGGCCTTTTATCGAGCCGAGTCTCTCAAAAAAGATCGAGCAGATGAATAAGACCGGCAATAAGCGCGTGATTCAGACATGGGCGCGGCGTTCGACAATCGCGCCGGAGTTTGTGGGCCATACGCTGGCTGTACACAATGGCAATAAATTTATCCCCGTCTATATTACCGAGAACATGGTTGGGCACAAACTCGGTGAATTTGCCCCCACGCGCACGCATCGAGGCAGCAGGGGCAGATCGACTGAACGCGCCACTTCACTGAAGTGATATTTGGGATTGGAATTGCAAATGGAAACTCGGGCGGTATTGCGCTATTCGAGAATTTCGCCGCGCAAGGCGAGGCAGGTGGTCGATCTCGTGCGGGGCAAAGATGTGGAAGAGGCGTTTCACATCCTGCGATTTACCCCCAAAAAGGCCGCGCGCATTGTGGAGCGCACCTTGCAATCTGCTGTTGCAAATGCGCTCAACCGCGAAGAAGAAGTTGTCGTGGAAGAAGAGCTTTTTGTGAAAGAGGCGTATGTCGACGGTGGCATCGCGCTGAAGCGGTTGCGTCCGCAGCCTCGCGGGGCTGCCGGATTGATTCGCAAGCGATATAGCCACATCACGCTGGTCGTTTCAGACGAGCCATAGGAGAACACTTTGGGCCAAAAAACGCATCCAATCGGCGTGCGGTTGGGCATTGTCAAAGACTGGCATTCCCGCTGGTTTGCCAATCGCGATTTTGCCACCTTGCTACAGGAAGACCTCATGCTCAGGCAATATATTAACAGCCGTTTACTGCGGGCAAGCGTTGCACAAATAGATATTGAGCGCACGCCCAGGCGGGTGACCATTTCGATTCACACCGCTCGCCCCGGCATTGTCATTGGGCGGAAAGGCGCGGAGGTCGATAAATTGCGAGATGAGTTGAAACACCTGACGGGCAAAGAAATTTATATCAACATCAATGAAATCAAGCGTCCCGAACTCAACGCACAACTCGTCGCCGACAATATTTCCCGGCAATTGGAGCAGCGCGTCTCGTTTCGCCGCGCACTAAAAAAAGCCGTTGCCTCTGCGGTTCGCATGGGCGCTGAAGGAATTAAAGTCGTGTGTGGTGGTCGTCTTGGCGGGGCGGAAATGTCTCGCGTTGAAAAATCAGAACCCGCAGGCCGCGTCCCGCTCCACACCCTTCGCGCCGATATCGACTATGCCCGCTCAACTGCTTATACCACCTCGGGCACTGTGGGGGTAAAGGTTTGGATCTGTCACGGAGAAAAAATGGGGCCGGACGCCCATCTATCAACGTGAGACCCGCGGGAGAGGAGCAACGATTATGTTAATGCCAAAGCGAGTCAAGTGGCGAAAACAGCAACGAGGGCGTCTCAGAGGTGTGGCCTCTCGCGGGGCCAGTATTTCTTTTGGCGAATACGGTTTGCAGGCCATCGAACCGGGATGGATCACCAACAGGCAAATTGAAGCGGCGCGCGTGGCGATTACGCGATCTTTGGGCCGCGGCGGCAAAATTTGGATTCGCGTTTTCCCGGACAAACCCCTGACTGTGAAGCCCGCTGAAACCCGCATGGGAAAGGGCAAAGGCAATCCCGAATACTGGGTCTCGGTGATCAAACCCGGGCGCATTATGTTTGAAATTGAAGGGGTGCCGCGCGAAAGCGCGCAACGCGCCATCAAATTGGCGGGCCAGAAATTGCCCATTAAAGTTCGATTTGTAGAACGCGGGGGGCACGACGAATGAAACCGAATGAAATTCGAGATCTAACGGCGAGCGATGTGCGGGAAAGAATTGGGGAACAAGAAGCGGAACTCGTCAATCTCCGCATTCAGTTGGCGACGCGCCAACTCGATAATCCCATTGTGTTTCGAGATGCGCGCAGGGATCTCGCCAGGCTCAAGACTGTGTTGCGCGAACACGAGCTCGGCATCCGCACACTTCCCAATGCGTAATTTTTTTGGAGAAATAGCGTATGGCACAAGTGCAAACCCGCAGGCACCGCAAAACGCGAGTAGGGCAGGTGGTCAGCGATAAATCCAATAAAACAATTGTCGTTGAGGTGAGGCGGCAGGTGCCGCACCCCCTGTATGGAAAAATTGTGCAAAGGCGTTCAAAATTGACAGCGCACGATGAGAACAACGAAGCCGGAGCCGGCGATGAGGTGCTGGTTGCCGAGACCCGGCCTTTGAGCAAGACCAAACGCTGGCGGTTGGTGGAAATTGTCAAAAAAGCGCGTTAGGTTGTGGAGAGGTCATGGTTCAGGAATATTCGATATTGAATTGCGCCGATAACACAGGTGCCCGAAAGGTCATGTGCTTTCGCATTTTGGGAGGCACCAAACGCAAGTACGCCAAACTCGGGGATACCGTTGTCGTTTCGGTGAAAGATGTACAGTCAAACAGCGGCGTGAAGCGCGGCGATGTTGCCCGTGCGGTGATCGTTCGCACAAAAAAAGAAACGCGCAGGGCAGATGGGTCGTATATTCGATTTGACGACAATGCCGCTGTTTTGATCAGTCAAGAAGGCGAACCCCGCGGGACGCGCATCTTTGGGCCTGTGGCCCGCGAGTTGCGCGAGAGGCGATTTATGCGGATTGTCTCTTTGGCCCCTGAAGTCATATAACGAGAAAGGCTGTAAAATGAGAATCCGCAAAGGCGATCAAGTCGAGGTCATCAGCGGCGTCTATGCCGGGCAACGGGGGCGCGTTTTGAATGTCTGGCCTAAAAAAGATCGCGTGCTCGTGGAAGGGATCAACACGGTTATGCGCCATACGCGACCCAATCCCACCAACCAGCAAGGCGGGATTGTAGAAAAGGAAGCCCCCGTGCATGTGTCGAATCTCATGATCGTCGATCCACAAACCGATGAGCGAACCCGCATTCGCATTCAGCGGCTCGAAGATGGCTCGTGCGTGCGTATCGCAAAAAAAAGTGGCGAGCAAATTCCCGATGTCGAATGACGAGGACGATATGGCAACGCGATTGCAAGAACACTATGAAAACGAAGTTGTACCCGCGCTCATCCAGCGGTTTGGCTATAAAAATCGCATGCAGGTGCCCAAAATGGAAAAGGTCGTTTTGAATATGGGCGTTGGCGAAGCCGTGCTCAATGCCCGAGTGATTGAAAGTGCGGTTGAAGATTTGACCCGCATTGCAGGACAGCGGCCCGCCATTCGCAGGGCGAGGAGAGCCGTTTCAAATTTTAAGTTGCGGCAGGGCATGCCCATCGGGTGTGCTGTCACCCTCCGCAGAACGCGCATGTACGAATTTCTCGACCGTTTTTTCAATTTTTCCGTGCCGCGCATCCGCGACTTTCGCGGGCTTTCAACGCGCTCATTTGACGGCCGGGGCAACTACACGGTCGGCATCCAGGAACAGATCATTTTTCCCGAAATTAACTACGATCAAATCGACAAAATTCGCGGCCTCGATGTGACTTTGGTCACGACGGCCTCTACGGATGAAGAGGCGTTGGAATTGCTCAGTGGGATGGGCATGCCGTTTCAAAATCGAGACCGAACAACAGAAGGTCAGGACTGATATGGCAAAAAAATCTATGATTGCCAAAGCAAAGCGAAGACAGAAATTTGCGGTTCGCCGCTACAATCGGTGTCACAGGTGCGGCAGGCCGCGCGGTTATTTGCGGAAATTTGGCGTTTGCCGTATCTGTTTCCGCGAGTTGGCACTCGCCGGTGAGATTCCCGGCGTGACAAAGGCGAGTTGGTAAGGGGGATGTGCGATTATGATGACGGATCCGATTGCCGATATGTTGACGCGGGTGCGAAATGCATGTTGCGCTGGACATCGCAAGGTGGATATCCCGAGTTCGACGGTGAAGCGCGAGATTGCCCGCATTTTGAAAGAACGCGGTTTTGTTCACAATTACGCGTATATCGAGGACAATAGGCAGGGGTATTTGCGCCTTTATCTCAAATACAGTTCAGACGAGGAAAGCGCGATTCAGGGGTTGAAGCGCGAAAGTCGTCCTGGTCTGAGAAAATATGTGGGCAAAGACGAAATTCCCCGCATCCTCAATGGCTTGGGCATGGCTATTTTATCTACATCAAAAGGCGTTTTGACAGATCGCGTTGCGCGCCGAGAAGGTGTTGGCGGCGAAGTGATTTGCAGTGTTTGGTAGAAGGAGAGCGTTGTGTCGAGAATAGGCAAACAGGCAATCGCGATTCCCGGTGGCGTGAATGTGCAAATTGAGGCTTCACAAGCGCGAGTAACCGGTCCTAAGGGGAAGTTGCAAGTGTCTTTGCACGCCATTACACATGTCAATCAAGAGGATGGCGCGCTTTCCGTCACCGTGCAAGACCCCGAAGACCGGCACCACAAGTCCATTTGGGGGCTCACACGCGCTTTGTTGGCCAATGCCGTTCAGGGGGTATTGACTGGTTTTGAAAAGAACTTGGTCGTTGTAGGAGTGGGATATCGCGCAGATATGAAGGGAAAAAATTTGGATCTCAATGTGGGGTTCAGCCATTCGGTAACCGTTGAAGCACCTCAGGGGATTGAATTTGGCATTGATAACCCGCCCTCCGAGATCGAAAATGCCCAGGCATTGGTTAAGGTCAGCGGCGCAGACAAAGAACTCGTGGGGCGCACAGCGGCAAAAATCCGAAGTATTCGGCCTCCCGAACCCTATAAGGGGAAAGGCATCCGTTATAGCGACGAATACGTGCGACGCAAGGCCGGCAAGGCGGCAGTCGGTTAAATTTGAAACGGGCGGTTGTTCAATGGCAGATAAGCAGATAAAAAAGAAAAAGATGCACAAGCGTCGTCAGATGCGAATTAGAAAGCGGCTCTTTGGAACCGCAGACCGACCTCGTCTGACGGTTTTTCGCAGCCTCAAACACATTCAGGCGCAACTGATCGACGATGCGAGCGGGCGTTCACTACTCGGCATTTCGTCAAATGCCCTCAAAGATCAGTTGAAAGATATCGAGGGCAAATGCGATAAGAGCCGCGAGGTGGGCAAAGTTCTGGCTGCCAAAGCGCGAGAAGCCGGCATTTCGCAGGTCGTTTTTGACCGCGCTGGGTATCTCTATCACGGTCGCGTCAAAGCATTGGCAGAAGGCATGCGCGAAGGCGGGTTGAAATTTTAATGCTAAGGAGCGGGTTTTGGGTAGAATTGAAGCCACGGGTTTAGACCTGACGGAAA
The DNA here is from genome assembly GCA_958295785.1 of uncultured Latescibacterota bacterium. GTDB lineage: Bacteria > Latescibacterota > UBA2968 > UBA2968 > UBA2968 > VXRD01. The sequence goes on along the minus strand of OY282377.1, from coordinate 4,505,735 downwards.
TCGTCATCAACAACAGCATCAAACGGGTATCTCACGTTCGCAAGGGCGGGCGGCGTTTTGCATTTAACGCGCTTTGCGTGGTTGGCGACAAAAAAGGCATTGTGGGGGTTGGGATGGGAAAAGCGGGCGACGTCTCTGAGGCCATTCGCAAAGCAACCGACGATGCGAAAAAGAATTTGGTGCGCGTGCCCGTTGTCGATGGCACACTACCCCACGAGATTATTGGTCGGTTTGGCGCGTCTCGCGTGTTGCTCAAACCCGCTGCGCCTGGTACAGGGGTCATCGCAGGCGGCGGCGTGCGTGCGGTTTTGGAACTGGCCGGTATTCAAAATGTGTTGACAAAGTCATTGGGTTCTCAAAATCCCCAAAATGCTGTCAAAGCCGCAATGGAAGGGTTGACGCGGCTGAAAGATGCGGGGATGTTTGCACAATTGCGCGGCGTGGAAGAATCCGAATTGATTCCTGAGCGAGGGCGCGATGGCTGACCAAAAAACACTTCGGATTACGCAGGTCCGCAGTGCGATCAAGCGACCCAAAAAACAACAGAGGACCCTGGATGCGTTGGGCATTCGCCGCATTCGGCATACGGTAGAACACATCGATTCGCCGCAAGTGCGCGGCATGCTGGCGGTTGTCGCACATCTGGTCGCAGTCGAAGAAAATTGAAATTCTGGAACGCGAAAATGAAACTTGGAAATCTCTCGCCGCCCAAAGGGGCGACTTCAAAAAAGAAACGCCTGGGCATTGGCCCTGGCTCTGGAACGGGCAAAACCGCGGGCAAGGGGCACAAAGGGCAGCGGTCGCGGTCGGGGTCTAAGCGCAAAGCGTGGTTTGAAGGGGGGCAAATGCCCTTGCAACAGCGCTTGCCCAAAATTGGGTTTAACAATCCCTTTCGCGTGACCTATCAGATCGTCAATCTCGCTGATTTGGCTTCCCGAGAACTCTCTGGCGAGATTACGCCCGAGGTGCTCAAAGGCGCGGGGTTGATCGCCTCTGTAAAGCGCCCTGTGAAAATTTTGGGACGCGGTGAAATTTCTACCCCCTTGCAGGTTCGGGTTCAGGCGATGTCGGCGTCGGCTGCAAAAAAAATTATTGCCGCAGGCGGAAGCGTTGAAGTTCGCGCCGGTGGCGCGGTCAAAACCAACTGAGTGCAGGTGAAAGGAAGCGGCGTTGCTCGAGAGTGTCAAAAGCGTTTTTAAGATCCCAGAACTGCGTAACAAGGTGTTGTTCACGCTGGGTATTTTGGCGATTTATCGCTTGGGTGGGCAAATTCCCATTCCGGGTATAGATCGGGTCGCGCTGGGTGAGTTTTTTGCAGGCACCACGCAGACCATTTTCGGCCTCTACGACATGTTCGTGGGGGGGGCATTTACCCGTGCGACCGTATTCGCGCTGGGGATTATGCCCTATATCAGCGCGTCCATTATCTTTCAATTGATGGGTGCTGTGGTGCCATCCCTGCAAAAGCTGCAAAAAGAGGGCGAGGCCGGGCGCAAGAAAATTATTCAATACACGCGGTATGGCACTGTCGCGCTGGCTGCTGCCCAATCTTTGGGCGTGAGCTTTTTTTTGGAAAGCCTTCAGTCTCCTGCAACCGGGCTTCCAGTCGTGCTCTATTCAGGATGGGGCTTCCGGTTGTTGACTGTTTTGACCATTACCGCCGGCACGGTGTTTATTATGTGGTTGGGCGAGCAGATCGATGCCCACGGCATTGGCAATGGGATGTCGTTGCTCATTTTTATCGGCATTATTGCGGCATTGCCCTTTGTCGTGCGGCAGGAGTATCGAGATTTTGTGACCAATGACAAGGCCATTTTGATCGAGATAGCTGTTTTAGTTATCGTTGTTGCACTGACCGCGCTGGTGGTGTTGATCACGCAAGGCACGCGCAAAATTCCGGTACAATACGCCAAGCGCGTGGTTGGGCGGCGAGTCTATGGCGGGCAGAGCACGCACATCCCGCTCAAAGTCAATACGTCTGGCGTGATGCCCATTATTTTTGCACAGGCCATTATGTTTTTGCCCGCGACAATGGCCGGGTTTGCCCCCAACAACGAATTTATGCAAAATCTCGCGGCTGCTTTTACGCCGAGTATGTCCTGGGTGTCGTTGCCCTATTGGTCAATTTACTCATTGCTCGTGATTTTCTTCGCTTATTTTTACACGGCTATTGTGTTCAATCCGATTGATCTAGCCGACAACATGAAACGTCAGGGCGGGTTTATTCCCGGAGTTCGACCGGGCAAGCGCACGTCTGATTTTATCGACCGGGTGCTCACGCGAATCAACATGCCCGGCTCGATTTTCTTAGCCGCAATCGCTGTCGGTCCATATTTTATTATCAATTCCATGGGCGTGCATCCGGGCCTCGAACAAGTGTTTGGCGGCACGGGATTGTTGATTATGGTCGGCGTGGCACTCGACACCTTACAGCAGGTCGAATCGCATTTGCTGATGCGCCACTACGATGGGTTTATGAAAAAGGGCCGCATTCGGGGCCGCCGAGCCTGACCTACCAAAAACGCTGGAGATTTGTTATGAAAGTCCAATCATCTGTTCGCCGTCGTTGCAATCACTGCAAGATCATTCGCCGCCGCGGTGTGGTGCGCGTGATTTGCAAAGCCAATCCGCGGCACAAACAGCGACAGGGATAACCACAGGAGACGCTTCGCATGGCCCGAATTGCAGGTGTAGATATTCCCAGAGAAAAGCGCGTGGAAGTCGCGTTGACGTACATTTTGGGCATTGGTTTGAGCACGTCGCAAAAAATTCTGGCGCAGACGCAGATTTCGCCTGATACGCGCGTAGATGCTTTGACGGATGAGGAAGTCGCCAAATTGCGCTCGGTTGTCGAAGGCCAATACAAAGTTGAAGGCAACCTGAGAAGCGAAGTTGCCATGAACATCAAGCGATTGATGGATATTGGGTGCTATCGCGGTTTGCGATGGCGTCGCGGCTTGCCGGTGAGGGGGCAGCGGACGCGCACCAATGCCAGAACGCGCAAAGGCCCCAAGCCCGGTATTGGCAGCCGCAGACGAAGTGGATAATCAAACGCACAATCAAAGGAGGAGTCCTTTGCCACCGAGAAAAGGGAGACGACGGACCAGACGGGTTGAGGCCAATGGCGTTGCCCATGTCAATGCCAGTTTTAACAATACCATTGTGACTCTGACCGACCGCGATGGCAAAGTAATTTCATGGTCATCAACCGGAAAAGTCGGATTTAAGGGGTCGAGAAAGAGCACGCCTTATGCTGCTCAGTTGGCTGCGAACGATGCGGCTAGAGAGGCCATGGCACTGGGGTTGCGCCGAGTGGAAGTGTGGGTCAAGGGCCCTGGGGTTGGGCGAGAAGCTGCCGTGCGATCATTGCAGGGCGCGGGGTTGGAAATTTCAGCGATCAAAGATGTCACGCCAATTCCACACAATGGGTGCCGCCCGCCCAAACGCCGGCGCGTTTAACAAAAGAAAACAGGGAGCTATTGAATGGCGAGATATACTGGCCCAAATTGTAAACTGTGTCGCCGAGAAGGCATGAAATTGTTTCTCAAAGGCGCGCGTTGCCACATGGACAAATGTTCGTTTGACCGCCGGAGCTACGCGCCCGGCATGCACGGGCAGAACATGCGCCGAAAGCCGTCGGAATACGCGCTTCAACTTCGGGAAAAACAAAAAACCAAGCGCATTTACGGGGTGCTGGAAAACCAATTTCGCACGTATTATTCCAAAGCCGCACGCAGAAAGGGCGTGACGGGCGAGTTGCTCTTGCAGATGCTCGAATGCCGCTTGGACAACATGATCTATCGTTTGGGCTTCGCGCCATCCCGAAAAGCAGCGCGGCAACTCGTGCGGCATCGCCACATTGCCGTCAATGGCCGCACCGTGGATATTCCCTCATTTCAGGTTTCGCCGGGCGATACGGTGCAGGTGACAGAAAAAAGCCGTCAATTGCAACTCATTCACGATTCGCTCAAGCGCGCAGGTGATGCGGGGCAAGCGGCCTGGATTTCGGTCGATAAAGTGAATTTGAGTGGCACACTCGTCGAATATCCAAAGCGAGATGCTATCCCCACGCCGGTTGAAGAGCAACTCATCGTCGAACTTTACTCCAAGTAAGAGACGCGCAACAGGAGTTTTTGTGTATGGAAGCAAAAAATTTTCAGATGCCTCGATCTGTGCAGATCGACGAAGAAAGCCTGAGTGACGATCACGGCCTGTTTAGTTTGCAGCCTCTCGAGCGCGGGTTTGGTTCAACACTTGGCAATGCCCTGCGACGCGTCTTGCTTTCTTCTATTGAAGGGGCCGCTGTCAAGGCTGTAAAAATTGAAGGGGTTCAGCACGAGTTTACGGTGGTTGAAGGCGTGGTCGAGGATGTGACGGAGATCGTCTTGAATCTCAAGGAAGTTTGCCTGCATGTGCATGCAGAGGAAGACAAATTGCTGTATGTAAAAAAAGAGGGGCCGGGCAAACTCACGGCTGGGGATTTGCAAGTTGATGCCGATATCGAAGTGATGAATCCCGACCTGCATATTGCAACACTCGACAAAGATGCCGTGCTCGACATGGAAATCACGGTTGGAAAGGGCCGGGGCTATGTGCTGGCAGAGGCGAACAAGCATGCAGATCAGCCCATGGGCACCATTGCGTTGGACGCGGCTTTTTCTCCGATTCGCAAAGTGCATTACGAAGTCGATAATGCGCGCGTGGGGCAACAGACCGACTACGACAAACTTTCTCTTGAAGTTTGGACAAACAGCGTTGTGCGCCCAGACGATGCCGTGGCGCATGCCGCAAGGATATTAAAAGACCATATCAAATTGTTTATCCACTTTGAAGAAGAGCCAAAAGAGGAATTAGAGGAAGTTGTCGATGAGGAAACGCGCCGAATCGCAAAACTGCTCCAGATGTCCGTCGACGAGTTGGAATTGTCGGTGCGGTCGGCCAATTGCCTAAAAGCGGCCAATATTATCACCCTTGAAGATCTCGTGCAAAAAACAGAGAACGAGATGCTCAAGTTCCGCAATTTTGGCCGCAAATCGCTCAATGAATTGACCGCCATTCTCGAAAGTTTGGGTCTTGCGTTCGGGATTGACGTGAGTAAATATCGAGGAGTCGCTGACAAGTCTGAGCACCTCTCGATTTTAGATGACGAGTTTTAGCGAGGAAACCCATGAGGCACGGAAAACGAGGTCGAAAGCTGGGCCGCACCGCGAGCCACAAAAAAGCCATGCTCAACAATATGGCGACATCCCTGTTTGACAATGGCAAAGTACGCACCACATTGCCCAAGGCCAAAGAATTGCGCGGCGTTGCCGAGCGATTGATTTCTTTTGCCAAGCGCGGCGACTTGCACGCGCGGCGCCAAGTGTTGCGGCGCATTCAGAACAAGGTGGTGGTCACCAAGTTGTTTGACGAAATTGGCCCTTCATTTGCCGACCGCAATGGCGGCTATACGCGCATTTTCAAACTCGGCCCCAGGCGCGGTGACAGCAGCGAATTGTGTTTGATCGAGCTCGTAACAGATGGTGCCAGTTCCGATTATGCGGAAATCGCAACAAAAGACGAGACGGAGGGGGCCAAAGAGGACGAGAAAGACGCTTGATTTTGTGCAGGCATTTTTTAAGGGCAAATCGAACGAATGTCGATTTGCCCTTTTATTTTTTGGTTGTGATATAACAGCCTGTCATGCTGAGGCAACCGATTTGATGTGACCTCTATGTGGAACGGGGTACAACTGCGATAGCAGTTCATCAAAGTGCGGCGGGTTAGGGGGTAGGATAGAGACTGATCGCTGACCGCTGATTGCGAGGACAGGCACAGGGGCCTGTCCCTACGATTTATTGACTCGCCGATTCGTCTATTCGCGTCTGAAAAAAAAGGCGACAGGATCACTGTCGCCTTTTTGATTTGGATGGAAAAAATTCAGTCCCTCGAGATATCGAGAATTTCATACGTGAGCGTGCCGACGGGCACTTGAATATCCACAATCTCGCCAACGCGCTTGCCCAACAGAGCCTTGCCGATGGGAGACGCGGTCGATATCTTGTGCTGGTCAAAATCGGCTTCATCCACTGTCACCAGCGTGTACTGCATTTTGTTGCCGCTCTTTTTGTCTTCCAACTTGACCGTCGCGCCCAGATAGGCTTTGTCTTTGGGAATCTGACTTTCGTCAATGATTTCCGAGTTGGTGAGTTTTTCCTGGAGTTCGGCAATTTTCTTTTCGAGAAATGCCTGTCGCTCTTTGGCGGCATGGTATTCGGCATTTTCACTCAGGTCGCCAAATTCGCGTGCCTTTCTAATCGCCGCAATGACGTTTGGACGCTCTTTGGTTTGCAGGCGAATGAGGTCGGCGCGGATTTTCTCGTATCCGTCTTTGGTGAGGTAAACGCGGTTCATAAAACTATCCTAAGAAATAAAAAATCTATCTCGAACCCAATCGCGAGTTCCGAGATAGACTTTTGATGCAGCGATAATCGCTGTCCGTTGTCTATATGGCAAAAAAATAACACCTTTAGGCCGAGAAGTCAAGCGTAAATATTCGCGTACGGATAAACCCGTGCATTGGGTTTGGATCGCGTTAGCACGGATCAAAGATATTGACATCGTCTAGGTTGTGGTGTTATATTTTTTTTCAAAGTGGGTATCCGTCATTCCGACGCACGCGAAGAACAACGTCAGTAAAGCCGGAATCCAGAGAGGCTGAACGCCAGCTTTCATGACGTTGTGCTTGCACATGCCTGCTCCTTTTAGTCGTTCAACCCGTCATTGATAATTTCATGAGAACCGTGATGCGCCCATTTAGAGGTTGTTTTAATTTTTTTTTGATCTACCCCTCTAACCCCTCTTCCTACGGGGAAGGGGGGATCAGGTCTCCCCGCTGCGTTTTAAGACAACTTCTTACCTTCCTTTTTGTCTTTGGCCTGTTGTGCATGTCCAAAGACGCGCCTGCCTCTGCTTCGTCGGCTGAGGCTGATAGCCTGTATAAGCACGATCCCTACGATATATCGCAGGGCGAGGTTGCCGACAGTACGGATGTCTCTGTTACAAAAGTGACACCCGTGAATCATTTGTTGGGCTTGCCCCGGTATGCCTTGCTGATGGTGGTCAATCCGTTGGGGAAATTTGCCGTTTATGCAGAGCACGCAAAGCTATGGGTTCGCTACTATAAATTGTTCACCAATAAAGGGAGTACGTTTGGTCTTTTTCCGCATGGGCAATTGGGAGGTGAAACGGGTACAGGGGTTGGGGTGCGTCTTTTTCAAACCAATTGGTTCGGGCGCGAGAATACAATCGCGGCGCACTATATTTATTCGGGGAGGAAAGGACAATTTGTCGAAGGGTTGTACGTTGCGCCCGATGTGTTGGGCAAGGGGCTCGTTTGGAAAATTCAGGGGGGGTTTTTGCAAACGAAAAACAGAGGTGCCACGATAAACGGCGCGGTAAAAAACAATGACGCAAGGCTTTTTGAACTCAAAAAGATCGATGTGGAAACTGCTGTTGAGTGGCGGTTGAAAAAGGGCGAGATCGCGTCTTATGTGCCGCAGGTCAAACTGGTGGGCACGCTGGGGGTTGTGCGGCGCGATTTCAGGCCGGTTATGGGCGGATTGCAACCGCTTTCCGATCCGGGATCCTCGCCCCAAGCGCGCTTGCTCAAGGGATTGGGTGCGGCGTTCACATTTTACCGCTTTGGGTTTCAGGTGGTGTATGACGACCGCGATTTTAAGCGGCCGACACGCCAACTTTCTCTGCCGGTTGATTACCGATTTCCCGGCCGCGTGGTCGCACAATTTGGCGATCAGTTTTACTTTGCACGCGATACCGGGTATCCCGAGCGCGGTGGATTTATCGCGTTGAAAGCGGACGTGGCGACAGGGCCGGATCGCATTCGGTTTTATCAGATACGTGCAGAAGCGGCCCGTTATGTCACGTTGTTCTGGAAGAATCGAATTTTGGTTCTGCACGCCCAGTTGGATAAGGTGCGGTCATTGGGGGATGGCTTTGTGCCCTATACCGAGTTGATTCATCTAGGGGGCAACCTATCGGCACGCGGATACAGACGCGGTCATTTTCGCGGGCAGGGTGCTTTGCTGTTCAACGCGGAGTATCGGTATCCGATCTGGGATTATTGGAATGCGTTTTTGTTTTGGGACGAGGGCCAGATTTTCGATCATTTTGGCGATTTGAGATGGGGCGGTTTCCATTCTTCTTATGGCGGCGGCATTTCATTTCGCACGGAACTCGGCTTGCTCGGCAAGATCAAAATTGGGCACAGCACTGCCGCGCGTCTGCTCATCGGATTTACGATGCGTCAGGCGTTTTGATGAGGCACTGCCCGAGTTGCGGGGAAGGACCGAGGGAGGAGTCCTCATTCAGTACTATTCCAAAAAATGAACTGAATCATGTCAAACCCGATCAAACATATCTTGGATATTCGCCGATCTGAAGCCCCCCTCGCGGTGTTGATGTTCGGCTATTTTTTTCTCGTGATTGCGAGTTTCTGGATTCTGAAGCCGCTAAAAAAAGGGCTTTTTATCGCGTTTTACGATGCGGAGGGTTTCCGCGCTTTTGGCCTGTATATGACTGCGGCGCAGGCCGAATTGATCGCCAAAGTCTTGAATATGGTCGTCGCTTTTCTGGCTGTTTCGATTTTTACCCTGCTCGTGCGGTCATTTCAGCGACAGCAGTTGACCTATATCTTTTCCGCGTTTTTTGGCGTTTGCTATGTGATCTACGCCGCGATGCTCGCCGCTGCGGGCGACTGGACGGTTTGGACATTTTATTTGTTTGGCGATTTGTACAGCACGCTGATGGTGGCGACCTTTTTTGCCTTTTTGAACGATAGCGTTGCCCCGGATGAGGCCAAACGCCTGTATGGGCTGATCGGTCTCGGCGGCGTGAGTGGGGGATGGTTTGGGTCGGAAGTTTTGCGTGCGATGATCGATGACCTGACCGCGTCCGACTGGATGTGGGTTTGCTTGGGCATTGGCGTTGTGATCGTCGCCTTTGCAAGTGCGGCCGGGCGATTGGTGGCGCGGCATTTGCCACCCGCGCCTGCGGTCGAATCGGAATCCAAAGAGGAATTGGCGAACGACAATCCAGCACTAGAAGGCGCCCGCTTGGTCTTTGGGTCGAAATATCTTTTGTCGATTGTGGCGATTGTCGGCATTTATGAAATGGTCTCGACCATTATGGATTTCCAGTTTTCAGCAACGATTGCCCACCATCTCGAGGGCGATGCAATAGGAAAGCAATTTGCAGATGTTTTTGCGTTCACCAATCGGTTTGCGTTTTTTGTGCAAATCGCGCTGACTAGTTTTGTGATGACGCGGTTTGGGGTCGGCATAGCGTTGATGTTTTTGCCCGTTGCGGCCATGATCGGATCGATGGGTTTTCTGTGTTTTCCGGTATTGTGGGTTGGCAGCGCGCTGAATACGTGTGACAATGGGTTTAGCTATTCGATCAACCAATCGGCAAAAGAGGTGCTTTACGTGCCGACGACACGCGACGAAAAGTACAAGGCCAAAGCCTTTATCGACATGTTTGTACAGCGGTTTGCCAAAGCATTGGCCGTTGGCCTAAGTCTGGGCATTACACTGGTGCTCACGGGCTTTGGGCACATGCGGTGGTTGTCGTTGATCAGCGCGGGGTTGCTCGCGGTTTGGCTTTTGGCCGTGCGGTATGTGGGGCGTTCTTTCCAGCGTTTGGAATCTCGATAAAATTTTCTGGACCCATCCTCCTATAATCTCCCTTCCTATGTAAAAAAAGTAACTGGTTACGCAATTTTGCTGAAAAATGCTTTATTGTGTCACAAGGTCTTGTATCTTAGCTATCAGCGTATCAGCAGTCAGCAAAACAAGTGGTCAGGCCATACATCGCTTTGGGCGAATGGCAGGGGAAGATAGCTGAGACCTGATTGCCGAAAGCCGATAGCTTTTCACATCTTCCCTCCCCGTTGCGGGGATGAAATACCAATAAGTGATTGCACATTTTTTTTATGAACAGAATCATCGATATCCGGCCGACCGAGTTGCGGCGTCTGATGCCACTTGTGATGGCCTACACGCTCATCCTGTCTTCTATCTATGTCTTAAAGCCCGCCCGCAATGCCCTGTTTTTGGATCAATTGGGCATTGCACAATTGCCTTATGTTTTGATTCTCGTCGCGCTGATTGGCGGGGGCATTTCGAGTTTGTATTCCAAATTGATGGGCAGTATGCGTCTCAATCGCCTGATACCGGGCACATTTATCGCGCTGATCGCGCACTTGGCGATTTTTCGCTATTTGTTCACGGTTTCCGGCGGTTGGATTTACTACCTGTTTTACGTATGGGTCAATCTCTATGGGGTGCTCGCGGTTTCTCTGCTCTGGCTGCTGGCAAATGCCGTCTTTGATGCGCGAGAAGCGCGACGGCTTTTTGGGTTTATCGGCACGGGCGGCATTGCCGGCTCCGTGGTGGGGGGGTTGTTCACGGGATGGGCCGCTAATTGGCTGGGCACGGAAAATTTGTTGCTGATCAGCGCGGGGTTGATCGCGGCGAGCACGGGGTTGGTTTGCACGGTGCCTGTGGGGACGCTGTCTGTGAAAGCGTCAACAGAAGGGGGCGCGCTGCAAGCGGTGATGTCTTCGGCACTGCTCAAGCGCATCGCGGGCATGGGCGCGTTGGTCGCGGTTGTCGCGGTTGTGGCAGACATACAGTTTAATGAGATCGTCAATGCGGCTTTTGAAACCAAGGACGAAAAGACCGCTTTTTTCGGTCGTTTTTTTGCCTATCTCAATGGGTTTTCCTTCGTGTTCCAATTGCTCATGACCCCGTGGATACTCAAGCGATTTGGGGTTGGTTGCGCGCTGTTTTTTTTGCCAGTGAGCATGGCACTCGGCGCGTGGGGCGTGCTTTTGATGGCCGGGTTGTGGGGCGGGGTCGCGGTGAAGGTCGGCGATGTTGGTTTTCGCCACTCCATCCACAAGGCAGCGATTGAAGTCCTGTTTCTGCCGGTGCCTTCTGAACTCAAAAAGCGGTCAAAAGTTTTTATCGACACGACGGTTGACAATTTGGCCACGGGATTGGGCGCGTTGGTCGTCCTCATTTTGCAGGCCGGGTTCGGTGTTTTATATCCCCATCTTTCGTTTTTCTCTTTGGGGCTCGTCGCGGTGTGGCTTTGGAATTTGGTCAGGTTGCGAAGGGCTTATGTCGATGCCTTTCGAGTCGCGCTCGACCGCAGGGAAATTCAGATCGACGATTTTCGCGTACAACTCGATGGGGCCGTGATTGCGGTGCTCGTTCAGGCGTTGAAATCCGAAAATCCCCGGCATGTGGCGTACGCGCTGGAACTTTTGGGGACAGCGGATGAGGACTTAACCAGCGAAATCGCGCCGTTGATTCAACACGCAGATGCCGACGTGCAGCGGTTGGCATTGTTGGCGATGCGCCCTTCCCTGCCTGTGGATTTGCAACCCCTGGTGCGCGGGCTGTTGCGCGATGAAAACACGGATGTGCGCGTGGAGGCCCTGCATTTTCTGCGCCGACAAACTCTGTCTGCGGATTTGGAGGCGTTGCGGCATGATTTGCAAGATGGCGATCCAAAAATCCGCACGACCGCATTGGGGTATATTTCTCGGTATGGCAAGGCCCGTGAAAAGGGGTTGATCGACAAGGCGTTTGTAGAATCCGTCCTCGGTTCGGGCGTTCCCGAAGAGCGCGTGTTGCTGGTTCGGGTGATCGGCAACATGAAAGAATTAGCACCGTTTCTTTTGGAACTCAGGCGCGATGCAGATGCCGAGGTGGTCAGGGAAGTAATTCGCAGTTTTGACTATCGCAGCGCGGAGTACACGGCTTGGTTGCTCGACCGCTTGGCAGAGCCGCGCTATCGCATTGACGCACGCAATGCCCTCGCAAAAATGGGGGAAGCTGCCTTGCCCGCGCTCAAAACCGCGTGGGATTCTTCGCCGCGCCTGCGGTTGCAAATCCCCCGGGTCGCGGCCGAGATCCCCGTGCAAAGGGCTGTCGATTTTCTGTTGGACAAGTTGAAAAATGCGAGTTCCGGCGATAGCCTCGCGCTCATTCAGGCGTTGTGCAAATTGCGCGTCTCAGATTCGCGTCTCCATTGCGACGAGGATCGCGTGGATCGCATTTTGATGGCGCAGGCCGGGGTGTATTACGAGATGACGCGGTTGTTGCAGATTTTTGAAAGCGCGAGGGGCAAAGCCTTTGCGTTGCTCAAGCAGGCATTGCGGGAATACCGCGATGGGACGCTGGAGCAAATTTTTTTGCTGCTGGGGCTTCAGTATTCGCTCGGGGATATGTACCGCGCGTATTTGGGCATTGTCAGTTCTGACAAGACAAAGCGCGCAAACGCGCTGGAGTTTTTGGACAATGTGCTCGACCGGCACCACGAGTGGAAAGCGATTTTGCCTGTGCTGATCGATGCCGATGCGGTGGAAGATGCCCTGTCTTATGGGCGGAATTTTTTCCGCGACGACCTGCGGACGTGCGAAGATGGGATGTTGTATTTGATCGATGGCAATGAGTTATGGCTCAAAGCCTGTGCGCTCAATTGCGTGGATGCAGGCGATTCAGCCGCGCTGATTGCCCGCGTGCAGGCGTGCCGCACCCACGCACACCCGCTGATCACCGAGACTGCGGAGCGCGTGGTTGAGCGGCTTTGAGGGGGTGAGCGGGGACTGACGACTGACCACTTGGTGGGCGGGCACAGGGGCCTACATGCTTTGTGCTTTTTGTGTAAATTGGATATAGTTATGTTGACCGTGATTGAAAAAGTGATGGCCTTGCAAAATGTGGATGTCTTTTCCGAAGTCTCCACGCAACACTTGGCGCATTTGGCCGTTATTGCAGAAGAGATCGCTTGCCGCACGGGCGATGTGCTCTATAAAGAGGCGGACCCACCCCTCGCTATGTATCTCATTTTGGAGGGCCGGGTTCGGTTGCACCGCGGCGATCTCGATGTGACCATTGCGGGGCCAAATGATGTTTGTGGCACATGGGCACTGTTTGATGACGAGCCGCGCGTGGTGACCGCGACTGTTCTCGAAACGAGCCGGGTGTTGTGTATTGAGCGCGATAATTTTATTCATTTGTTGGCGGATTATGTGGAGATTACGCAGGGCGTTTTACGCGCTATGACCAAGCATCTGCGCGGTTTGGTAGAGCGCGTTCAATAACTGAGGCTTTTTTGGTTTTGGGGGATGGCATGGATAAGAGAAGAAATATCGTGATTGTCGATGATGAAGAAATGGTTTTGATCAGCATCCATTCCTTTTTGACGCTCGAGACCAATTACGAGGTGAAGACTTTTTCGCATCCGAGAGCCGCGCTCGATTTTATTCAAGAAAACGAGGTCGATCTCGTCATTTCCGACTATCTGATGCCCGACATGGACGGCATTCAGTTTTTGGGCGAGGTCAAAAAGCTCAGGCCAGAAGTGACGCGCATCATTTTGACGGGCTATGCAGACAAGCAAAATGCGATCAAGGCGATTAACGATATCGGCATCTATCAATATATCGAGAAGCCGTGGGACAACGAGGATTTGAATATTATCATTCGCAATGGCTTGGAAAAAAGGCTGCTGATGGAGCAACTCGAAAACAAAATAGAGCAGATCAATCGGGCGTATAGCGAGTTGCAAGCGATCCAGCAAGAGGTGCTCAAGACCTTTGTGTAACCTTACTTTCTTAACCCCCGTTCCACAGTACACGACAAAACGGACAGACACAGCCTACAACAAGCGGCACGGAGTACAACTGCGCGAGCAGGTCATCGAAGTGCGTGGGGTTTTGGGGATGGACGAGCGGGAACTGACCACTGACCACTTGGGAGCGCGGTTGGGTGGGAGGAGGTGTTCATGCGATTTGCAATGCGTTTGGCGGTTTTGCTTTGGTTGTTGCCAGGGGTCGGTTTGGCCCAAATGACGGTGATGGCGGATGACCTCAAGCCAAAACGAGATGCGGACCCGAGTTTTTGGGGCTATCAGGTGCTCAAGTTGACCGGATGGGTATATCATGAGGGAGATGATCCTGCGTGGGCATCTCCTGATTTTGATGATCGCCACTGGGCAAAATTGCCGCCTTTGACCCAGGCGTATGGGTATGTGAATATGCCCGATGGGATGTCTTGGGCTGGCACGGGTTGGTTTCGGCTGCACCTCGAATTTGATGCGTCTGTGTTGCACCGGGATTTGGCCCTGCTGTTGTACCATTCGGGCGCGTTGGATGTGTTTTTGAATGGCAAGCGGTTGTTTTCCCACGGGCGCGTTGGGCAAAATGGCCGGGGTGAAGTGCCAGAGACCGTGTTGCCCGATTTGCCGTTTTTGTTTTTGTTGCCGCCGCTGACAGAGTCCAAATGCGTTTTGGCTGTTCGCTATTCAAATTTTCGCGCGATGGACTATCACTTTCTCGGGTTGCCGACATGGTGGGGCCTAGGGCTTGCCGACTATATCGACGCCCACCAGCAGCGCGATCGGCATGTGCGCGACCAAACCCTGCTCCAGTTGTTGGCCGGCGTGTCCCTCACGTTTGCCCTGGTTCACTTTTTGATGTATTTGTTTCGCGCCAAATTGCGCGGCAGTCTCTCTTATGTGGCGTTTGCCACTTGCATTTCCCTCCTCATTTTCATTCCCATTGAAGTGATCTTTCGACCCACAATTCTGGTCATTTTATTGGGCGTGGGCAAAACCATACTCATTCTCACAGTGCTGTTTGGGCTGAAATTTTCCTATACTGCTTTTTTCGGCGGCTTGCCGCGCAACTGGCGCGCCGTTTCCATTTCGAGCGGGATTCTGTGTTTGGGGGCTTGGGCCATGCCAGTGCCCATTGTGTTTTTGATTGGGCTGATCGGATTTTGCGAATTGTTGCGTATATGTTTGATCGCGATTTGGAAAAAAAAGCCGGGGGCGCGAATCATCGGCGCGGGTATTGGGGTGTTTATTTTGGCGTGGGCTTATCAACTGTTGACCGAACTGGGTGTTTTGCCGCGCGATATATCTTTTGTGTACATCTATGGCTTTCTCGGCCTGGTCGCGAGTATGTCGGCATTTTTGGCCTATACATTTGATCGCACAAACCGGCAAATAAAAAAACAGACTGTTGAGATTCGGAATTTAACAAGACGTGCGGTGGCGCAACAAACGCGCGGTGCAGAACAAAAACGCCGCTCGCGGGAAGCCGAACGGGAACGCGAACGCGCTGAAGAAGAATGGAAAATTTTAGAGAGAGAATTGGAAATAGCCAACAAGCGGCAGCGCATGGCAGAAAAATTAAAAGCAGCCAACCGGAGATTGGAGGAAAGGCAGATGCAGTTGGTTCAAACCGAAAAGATGGCGGCACTCGGGAATTTGGTCGCGGGAATCGCGCACGAGATCAACACGCCGGTGGGGGCGATTAACAGCATGCACGATACTCTGAAACGCGCGGTGGCAAATCTCGAAGGGGAAATGGCGCCCTATCTGGCAGATGATAGGGACAAAAATCGCGGCAGAATGCACATGACCTTGAAACGGGTGGTGGCCCTGTTCAAAGAAGATGTGACCCCTGATGACGATGGGGACAAAAATCGCAATGTGATTCGGGCATCCCTGCAAGAGATAGGCGAGGCGAATCGCGTTATCACGGCCAGCACAGAGCGCGTGCGAGAACTCGTTTTGAGCCTTCGGAATTTTGCGCGTTTAGATGAAGCGGAATGGAAACAGGTGGATATCCACGAAGGGATCGAGAGCACGCTCGCGCTTGTGCGCCACAAATTGGAAGACCGAATCGCGTTGGTAAGGGATTACGGCCAACTCCCACAGGTGACTTGTTTTCCGGGGCGGCTCAATCAAATTTTCCTCAATTTGCTGGTCAATGCAGTGCAGGCCATTGAGGGCACCGGGCGCATTACCATTCAAACGCGCGCAGAGAACGGCGAAGTGTCTGTTGCGATTGCGGACACGGGAAAAGGGATTGCCAAAGAGGTGTTGCCCAAAATTTTTGATTTGGAATTTACGACCAAAAGCGATGGAAAAGGCGCGTTGGGCCTGTCGATGTGCCGCCAAATTGCGGAAGAACACAATGGGCGCGTTCTCGTTGAGAGCGAGATCGGAAAGGGCACGACAGTCACGGTTGTGTTGCCGATTGACCAACCCACGCAGGCGCAGATGGATTGAGCGATGAAATATTTGTTTTTTAGAAGCTGTTTTGGTTTTATCGGCCCCCCTACTTCCCGCGAAGAAGGAGGGAATTACGTCTCCCCTCCGCGTTGCGGGGAGGGGTCATCTTTCGTTTTAAGACAGCTTCTTGCACTTTTGCTTTTCAGCGCGTGGTTGTCCGCGCCGGTCGAATGTGCAGACGACCAGGCCGTTATCGACTTGGAGGCGTTGCGACAATACCATTCGGAATTTCTGAAAAACGGGTATGTTTTTGACGCTGGATGGAAGTTTAAGGCCGGGGATAATGCGGCCTGGGCTTTGCCCGAATGGGATGATAGCACTTGGGATTACTGGTCAGACGAGGTCGATTTGAAGGGTTGGCAGCAAGTGCATTGGGGCGGCAAGGGCTGGTTTCGGTTTCGGTTTCAGACCGCGAAAGAACTGGCGCACAAGCCCCTCATTTTGGTCGTTGGGCAAATTGGCACCAGTCAAATTTATCTGGATGGCAAACGCATCGGGGAATTTGCGACTGTGGGCAAAAGCGCGACCGCCCGAGAGCGAAACGCGATTGCCAATGCAATGTCTTATGTGCCCGTGCGTTTGGGCGAAGGCCCCGAGCATGTGCTCGCGGTGTGTTTTTCCAATTTGTACAGCCCCAAGGGCTTTGTGCTGATGTTGTCAGAGCGCGAATCCAGCGCGGCTTTGCAGGCGCCGATCAGGCGATCTATTGCCGGGCACAAAGTAATTCTCGCGATCCCTTTGGGCATTGCGCTGGCGCATTTCACACTTTTTTTGTTTGCGCCGGGCAATCGCGAATACCTCTATTGCGCCCTTTTTACAATGAGTGTTACGGGCCTGATCTTTTTGCCAATATGGGGGGCGTTGACGCGCGATTTGGACGCGATTTTTTATTTGGACGCGCTGTTTAAGTTCTCTTTGGTTTCCACGGGTGTGTTTCAACTCTGGTTCATCTGTCACTTTTTTCAAGGCGCGTTCAACAGGTCTTTTAAGGTGCTTGCCGCCATTGGTTGCGCGCTCGGTCTTTTTGTGTGGACCTTGGATGTCGAGATTTATTACGTGTTTTTGTTGATGACCTATCCCGAAGCCCTGGCCCATGTTTTTCGCGCGCTTTTCCAAAAGCGCCCCGGCGTACGCATTGTGGGGTTTGGGGTGTTGATTTTCGTCATAAGCAATATGTACCAGGGACTCGTGGCACTGGGCATCATCGACAGTTTGGTGCTCTTTTTTCCGTATATTTACAGCGCGCTCGCGCTGATGTTGGCGATGTCGATTTATCTCGCCCAAATTTTTGCGCGCACCTATCAGAATTTGAGAGCACAACTCGCGCAGGCCGAGGAATTGGCGGAGCGGGAACGGGAACGGGAACGCGAAGCGCGAAGGCTTGAAGAACGCGCAGAGGAAGACCGAAAAAAACAGCGACAGCTCGAAAGAGACAATGCGATGAAAGAATTGGCGTTGGAAGAGGCGCGAGAACAGCTATTGATTTACGAGTCGCTTCAGCAGAAAAACTGGGAACTCCAGGAGATACAGGTCAAATTGGTGCAGTCCGATAAGATGGCCTCGTTGGGCAATCTGGTCACGGGGATTGCCCATGAAATCAATCAACCGGTCGGCGACATCAACAGGATGCACGAGACCTTGATGCGGGCCGTTGATCGGCTCAAAGGCGTTTTGGAGACGAAATACCGCGACCTGTTAAAAAATAATCGCGCCATACGCGCGGCCTTGCAGGTCATTCAGGACGCAAATCGCGTGATCGCAACGGGGACAGAGCGCGTGACGGAGATTGTACACAGCCTGCGAAGTTTTGCACGTCTGGATGAAGCGGAGATGAAAGAGGCCAATCTCCACGAGGGCATTGAAACGACCCTGACGCTGGTTCGTCACGATTTCAAGAATCGCATTGAAGTGGTGCGGGAATACGGCGATATTCCCACCATGATTTGTTTTCCAAGTCGATTAAATCAGGTGTTTCTCAATGTGTTGGTCAATGCAGAGCAGGCCATTGAGGGAAAGGGCAAAATTGGGATATCGACTCGCCTGATAGACAATGAGATCGAAATTGCGATTTCAGACACTGGCAAAGGCATTCCACGAGAAAATCTGGCGCGCGTGTTCGATCCCGGTTTTACGACCAAAGGCGTGGGCGTGGGAACCGGATTGGGCCTGTCGATCTGTTATCAGATCATTCAAGACCACAAGGGCAGCATCCGCGCAGAGAGCGAGGTCGGAAAGGGCACGACCTTCACCATTCGCTTACCCCTGTCAATGGACAAAGCGGGATAAACTATGATCCCGTGACCCGTGATCAGTCCCCGTCCAGCCACTCAAAAGGCGAGATGGAAGTTTAGCCACAAAAGACGCGCAGTGTGTGTAGGGGCGATGTCCCCGTGCTCGCCCAAAGATACAAGAAGCAACCACAGATGGACACGGCTCGGATGAAAGGTAATCGCAGGTGCCCCCGTCTTTTCTCGTAGGGAGGTCTTGATTCCCCCCTTCCTTGTAGGCACAGGCGTCCGCCTACAACGAGCGGAGCGAGTAACGGGGTTAGGGAGATAGGCCCCGATAATTTTAAGATGGCTTCTTAGAATCAGGCAACTGACAACAGGCGGCTGGCAACCATGAAAACACTCTTGAACAAACTCTGGATAGTTGCGCTGGTGACGTGTATCGCCGTTGCGGTTGACGCGGATGATCGCTCGTTATCGACAGCGCCGATCAAGTGGTTTGACCCCGATAATCGGAGCATTCCCAAGCCCAAAGAGATTGAGGAGAATCTCATTTGGGACATTGTCGATCACACCTTTTTTTACCAGATGGGCAAGGTGCTGGATTTGGGATGGAGCGCGCGGCGGGTTGGCAACATGCTGAATGTCGCGCCGCGGCGTCAGGCAGACAATATCAATGTTTTGGATGAAGTGCCCAATTCATCGTGGTACACCAATCGGCATTTCATGAGGCGTATGGATGCCTCTGCATTGGCCCAAGGGCCGGGACATGCACAACCGGATACGAGCGGTTCGTGGGAAGTTATATCGGGAAAATTTGAGGGGTTGGCGCCCGGGTTCACGGTGCGGGATGCGAAAGGGGCAATTTACTTTTTGAAGTTTGACCCCAAAGGGTACGATGGCCTGGCGACCGCTGCCGAGGTGGTTTCGACAAAAATTTTGTACGCGGCGGGGTATCATGTGCCGCGAAATTCCGTTGTTTTTTTCTTCCCCGAGTGGCTCACCATCGGTTCTGAGGCGCAGGTATCCGATGAGGAGGGCGGCCGCAGGCCCATGACAGAGGCAGACTTGCAAGATGTATTGGATTCTATTCAAAAGCAGGCCGACGGGCGCGTCCGGTGTATGGCGAGCGCGTTGTTGCCGGGGGTTCCGGTCGGGGTTTTTGACTTTCACGGGCGGCGCAAAGACGATCCCAATGACCGCGTGTTGCACGAGCACCGGCGGGAGCTACGCGGCCTGCGCGCGATCTCTTCATGGATCAACGATGTGGACAGGCGCGCTGCCAATACCCTGAATCTGTTAGTGACAGATGAGCAGGGCCGCCAATATATCAAACACTATTTGATCGATATGGGCGCGACTTTGGGCAGCAGCACAGTGAGGCCCCGAATGCCCAAGACGGGCAATGAGTATTTCGTAGATGTTCGCTATATTACCCGATCCATTTTGAGCTTGGGGTTGTATCGAAAGGCGTGGGAAGAAGCGCGTCCCATGCCCTTTCGATCTGTCGGGTATTTGGAAAGCGATGTGTTTTCGCCCGGGCGATGGTCCCCTAATTATCCCAATCCGGCGTTTCAGCAGTGTACAAATCGCGATGGCTATTGGGGCGCGAAAATTGTGATGGCATTTGGCGATGGCGATTTGAAGGCCATTGTGAAGGCGGGGCAATTGCCCGACAAAAAGGCCGAAGAGCATCTCGTTCAACTTTTGAAAGAACGCCGCGATAAGGTGGGCAATTACTGGTTTCGGCGCGCAAACCCCCTGGATCGCTTTTGGGTGAACAGCCGGGGATTGCACTTTGAGGATTTGGCTATCGCGGGGCGGTTGGCAACCGCAGCAGAGACGCGATATGCGTACCGGTTTGTCAATGGCGATGGCAAAGCGCGAGGTGTCGCCCGTCATCTCGATACGCAAGGCCCCATCCCCATCCCGACCGATTTGCCCGAGGGGCAATATTGCGGAATCGAGATTCGGACGCTGAGGCCCGGTTGGGCGGATAAGTCCGTTCGGATTTATTTTTATGTGTGGAAAATCGGGCGGTATCAGATCGTGCGGGTTGAGCGGGAGGAGTAGGGGAACGTCAGTGGTCAGCCCGCGCCTGATGCCTTCGGCGGCCTACTTTTTTTCAACAAAAAAAAAGTAGGCGAGCGGGGTACAACTGCCCCAGCAGTTCAAAAATGCCGCTCTCAAACGCCGAGAGGCTTGCACAGCGCAAATCGCTTTTGTAATAGGACGACATGCGCTGGCCTGCGAAGGGAATTTCAAGAGGGAGGTGGGTTGCGAGACGGCCTTGCGCGCTGTGCGCGATGGCTTTATCGGAAGGTCTTTTGTGATGGCATTTTTGCAATGGCTTCTCTGAATGCCTAGGTAAGGTCAAGGGAATCATTTGCGGGTCGCATATCGCATCACATTAGGGCAACAGAAAATCAATTTAGTATAAGAGGGAGAGGGGAGAAGGCCGCCCAGTCCCATCACCCGTAGGGACAGGCCCCCGTGCCTGTCCACGTACCCACCGGCCAATGACCACCGGCTACCTCCATTGACAAAGAGAACTTTTGAAATGTTAAGTCGAGGAAATGCGATGCCCATCATTGCGCGGGCGTTGGCAGAGGATGTGGGGGATGGGGATATAACGACGAAATGGACCGTGCCATTCACCAAGCGCGCAGACGCCAAAATCATTGTCAAAGCAGATGGTGTGGTCGCGGGATTGGGCGTCGCGCAATGGGTGTTTGAAGCCATTGACGAGGCGATAGTATTCGCGGCGCGGGTGAAAGATGGGGACCGCGTTGGCGCAGGTGATATTTTGGCAGAGGTCTCCGGCTCTGCACGCGGGTTGTTGACAGGCGAGCGGGTCGCGCTCAATTTTTTGCAGCGCATGTCGGGCATTGCAACGATGACCGCGCAATTTGTAGCAGCAGTGCGGGGAACAAAGGCGCGAATTTTGGATACGCGCAAGACCGCGCCCGGGTTGCGGGTGTTGGACAAATACGCAGTCGCAGCAGGGGGCGGCGCGAATCATCGGGCGGGCCTGTACGATATGGTGTTGATCAAGGAAAATCACATTGAAGCAGCAGATGGCATTGGCCCCGCGCTTTTGGCGGTGTGGAAAGGCATGGATTTTGAGGGCCGAGACGTGCCCGTGGAGGTGGAGGTGGAGACCCTGTCCGAACTCGACGAGGTGCTCGTGTTGGGTGCGGATCGCGTGATGCTGGACAATATGAGCCTGCACGACATGCGCGAAGCCGTGCAAAAGGTGCGCCAAGTCAAGGGCAAAAAACCCGAGTTGGAAGCCTCGGGCAATGTGTCGTTAGAAGGCGTGCGGGCCGTTGCCGAAACCGGCGTGGATTTTATTTCTATCGGCGCGCTGACGCATTCTGTGAAGGCGTTGGACATCAGCATGTTGTTTTGAAAAAATAGAAGATTCGCTTGACATTGACAGATCGGTTCGCATAACTTACAAAATAGCAGGTAGCGTAAATGACAAAGAGGTGGCGATATGGTTTCCGATGAAATTAGAAATGAGGTTTGGCAAGACCTCTTGGATGTTACGCGGCTCGTCCGATACTATGCCGCGCTTTCCGACCGTTACAAACGCAACTACAACATCGTGCGGGTTTTGCTTTTTGCCGCAGCGACGAGTGGCATTGCCGCATTTTTAGATGCACTGCCGCCAATCGCGCAACTCATCTCTGGGATGGGAATCGCGCTGATTATTGCTTGGGATTTTGTCTCTGATTATGGACGAAAAGCTGCAATCCTGCATGCGATTAGGTTGCAATGTAGCGAATTGGAAAGCGAATGGCACGCATTGTGGCGCAGTGTTGACGATGGGACAATTGCGAATGAGGAGGCTTTAGAGGGAAATAGACAACTGTTGCAGAGAATTACGAGTTTGACCGGTAACGCGGGGTACGCGGATATTCGGGAAGATCAGAAGTTGAACGAGATACATGCCGCCGATGCGTATAAAGTCATGGAGGACCGATATGCACATAAGAGCATATCAACACAGGCATAATATGGAAAGATTGGAGGAACGGAGTGGGAGTCCAGCAAGGCCACAACCACCGCCAAGGCCACAACCACCGCAAAAGGAATCGCCAAAAAAGATGAGAATGCTTAATCCTCAAAGGCTCGGTTCAAAATTTTTGAATCGCGCCTTTGTTTTTTGGGGCGCGGACTCGGATGAAAACAAAAACGCCGAAAAGGTCGGATGTGATCTTTTCGGCGATGGTTGTAATATAGCGAAATTCGCTCTGTTTGTCAAGTTTGTAAATCTTTTGTAAACAGTAGGTTGGATGTTGACATTTCGCGCTTGTTCGGTTACATTTATCCCCGCTGTTTCCTTCGTCTCATCTCAATGGAGGGCCAATATGCAGCCGCTTGAAGGCCGGACAGGGGTCAAGTGTGTGATGTGCGAGGCGGTTATTCCAGCACAACGCCTCGAGGCCGTTTCGAATACGCGCTTGTGCGTTGTGTGTCAGGCCAAGGTGGAAAAGGGGATGATGCGTCTCGGTGCCTCAAAAGCGGGTTGGACAGAAGAACCCGACGCGACGCCCATCGAGGTTCAAGATGACCGGTTGGTGACCGGCGCGTGGTCGGCCGGATTTTTGGAATTGACCACGCAGAGTAGCCAGATACGCAACTTGCTCCGTGCGGGCAAAAGAGAAGATGCCGCGGCACTGGTGCATACATTGACCGTTGAAGCGCAGGCCGCGCTCGTCGTTTTGGACGAAGACCCCGAAGAAGTTTTGTCTCTGACGGATGTGGATGAAAATGGCAATCCGGGTTATTCGACAGCAGTGGTGGCGCGTTTGCCCACCGAGATGTTGACCGGATTGATCGACTACGATCCAGAGCGACGGGGGTTCAACACGCATTTGATCCGCGCCATGACGCCGGGCACGTTTCGCCGCGCTGTGGAAGATACGCTAGATCCAATGGACAATGCCGAGGCCCGGTCAAAAGTGTCATTCGAGTGGTTGCGGGCATTGGCTGACCTGCGCGATGTGAACAAGCGCGCCGAGTTGCTGCACAACGTGGATCCCGAGTTGCTCGAAGAAGCCCTGATTCCGCATGTGAAGAATCTGGGCATGAATGATATCGTGGCCTCGCTTCCCCGACACCGCTTCTTTTCCGACGATGCGGTGATGGGCGAGAGGCCAAGCGCGATGATCGAAGATCCCATCGTCGGACACGTTTTAGACGCGCTCTACGAAGCCGACGCCGATTTGATGCGGTATATCATCCGAGGGGCATGGGAGCGGATGGACTGAGAATTAGCTTTCAGCTTTCAGCCCCCATCCATCTGCCGCCGAGTACGAGGACAAGCACAGGGGCCTGTTCCGACGGCGGATGGGGTTGGGCGGCCTTCTCGCTTCTCGCTTCTCGCCTTTTACCGCTGACTTGGAGACCAACTATGCTACGTGTATGCGTCATCGGGCTGGGGCCAATTGGCAACCGGCACGCTGATATTTACGTTGAAAATGAGCGATCCGCGCTCATCGGCGTGTGCGATATTGACGAAACCCGCGCCAATGCAGCCGCCAACCGCCTGGGCGTGACCGCGTTTTACAATGTGCAAAAAATGCTCGATGAATGTAGGCCCGATGTGGTCAGCGTGGCCACGGGCGGGTATGAATACAGCAGCGACCACTACGCGCCCACGATGCAAGCACTCGAAGCCGGTTGCCACGTCTTGGGCGAAAAGCCCATCTCCAACAGCATTGCCCACGGCGAGGAGATGGTCGCCAAAGCCGAGGACATGGGCGTGTGTTATGGCATTGACCTCAACCACCGCTTTACGCCTGCGGCCCGCCTCGCCAAGAAATGGGTTGACGAGGGCCGCTTGGGCCATCTGCTCTTTGTCAACATGGCGATGTGGATCATGAACCCGGCAGAGAGTTCGCCGTATTACCACCTCAAAGCCCTGCACCCACACACGATTGACGTGATGCGCTATTTTTGCGGAGATGTGGAAGCGGTTCACTGTTTTGCCACCAAAGCACCGGGGCGCACGATCTGGTCCACCGCGCAGTTCAACATGCGGTTCACAAACGGCGTGGTCGGCTCGCTCACGGGCAGTTACGATATCGAGCGCGGCCATCCAATGGAGCGCTGCGAAGTCGCCGGCACAGGCGGGCGGTTTGTCCTTGAAGACATGTGGCACGAACTCACCCTGTATCCCGCGGGCAATTTGGAAAAAACAGTGTACACGGACCCGGCATTTGGCGGGTTTGGCGACTTTATCGACACGTTCCGAGACCGCATTGACACCTTTCTCCGCGAGGTCGGCGACGGGGTCGCGCCCGAGGCTATCGACGGGTCTGCGGCAGACGCCCTCGCCGCGCAAAAGGTCATTGCCGCAGCCATAGAATCGCTGGATACCGAAACCGTTGTTCACGTAAAATAGATAGGGGTAATCATGGACAAAGTTCACATCGGCGTCATCAGCCACGCGCACGGGCACATCAACACCTATTGCGGGCAGATGCAACATTTTGACGACGTGGAACTCGTCGCAACCTGGGACGACAATGAAGACCGCGGGCGCGCAAACGCCGACAAATTTGGCTTGGAATTTCGCGCATCGGCAGACGCGGTGCTCGGCGATCCAAACATCGACACGGTCATGATCGGCATCGAGACCAATCGGCACGCAGAATACGCGCTGATGGCCGCACAGGCGGGAAAAAATATCCTGCTTCAAAAACCCATGGCCACCACCCTCGAAGATTGCGACCACATCATCGACGCGGTGAACGACTCGGGCGTCATGTTTAGCATGGCCTTTCAGATGCGGCGGGATCCGGTCAATCGCAAAATCAAAGCCCTCGTCGAGCGCGGCGCGGTGGGCAAGATCGCGGTTGTGCGCCGGAGGCATTGCATCCCGGTGTTGCTCAATCCCCACTTTGTCACAGGAGCATCTAAATGGCACCTCGATCCGGTCGCCAACATCGGCATGTATTTCGACGATGCCACCCATGCCGCAGACTGGTTCTACTGGATCTTTGGCCGGCCCGTGTCTGTGATGGCCGAAATCGACAGCATCGTGACCGACAGCGCGCCCGATGACAATGGCGTCGCCATTTTCCGGTTTGAAAGCGGCATGATGGGCATTTTGTTCAACGGCTCGACCACTGTCGCGGGCGTCAACACCACGGAAATCTACGGCGACGAGGGCAGCCTCATCCAAGACTACGGGGACGCGCCTTCCACCTCTGCGCCGCGTCCGCAAGACGCTGTGCCGCTCAAATACATTCGGCGCGGCGACGATCGATGGACCGAGTTCAAAATGGACATTCCCAAAGGTCAGGGCGAGCGCATCGCGGCCATTCCCCGGCCATTTATCGACTACATCCGCGGCCTGAGCGACGAGCGCGTTTCCCCGGAAGACGGGCGCGTTTCCGTGGAAATGATTCTCGCTGCCTATCAATCGGCCAAAGAAGGCCGCCGAATTTATTTTCGGGATTGAGAGAGGAGATTTGCCATGGCACAAACGACAAAAAGCGCGACCCTCGCAACTGGGGATGGCGTTGTTCAAAGCGACGAGAAATTCGCGGGCAACGGCCCCATGTTTGAAGGAACAGATGTGCCGACGCAAAGGCTGTTTGACTACATGGAAAAATGGCGCAACTTGTATCTCTTTCTGGACCACTTTCCATCCGTGAGCCGCGAGCAGGCCCTTGATGCACTCAAAAAAAACGCGCATCGGGAAACGAGCCGCGTCGTTCACAGCGACGCGGAGATGATGAGCGGCGCGCCCGTTTTTACGGGGACTCGTCTGCTGTTGAGGAATCTGTTCGATTACTTGGCGGATGGGCAGAACTTGGAGGTGTTTCTCGACGATTTCCCTTCTGCAAGCCGCGAGCAGACAGTACAGGCCCTTCACTTGGCAAGAGAGGTCTTGGAAGGAATCGCTTATGAAAATGCTTCTCGATGAATCAGTGCCGTGGAAACTGCGGGAACTGTTAGTTTTATTTTTTCAACGCCAACCCTTATTCAAAGGACACCCCATGCACCAATCCTATCCGGATCTCGACACGTACAGGCGGGAGGTTTTCGCTCGGGAAGATGAGTTGCTCAAGGGCCTTATGCCCGCAGCCGTTGAACGGGGCATTCCGCGCATCTCCGTCAGCCCCGAAGCCGGGCAGACCCTGTATTTGCTCGCCAAAACCATCGGCGCGAAAAAAATCCTCGAATTTGGCGCGCTCGCCGGCTATTCGGGCATCTGGCTCGCCCGCGCCCTGCCCGCAGATGGCACATTCATCACTTTGGAAATTGAGCCCAAACACGCCGAGGTCACGCGGCGCAATTACGAAAACGCCGGGCTGTCAGACCGAACGGAAGTGCGCTTGGGCGACGGGGCAACCCTGATGAAAGACGCGGTGCAGGACGGCCCTTTTGACCTCGTCTTCATCGACGCAGACAAAGAAAGCTATCCCACGTACCTCGACTTTGCCCTTGAAAACACGCGCCCGGGCGGCCTCATCATTGCCGACAATGCCAATGGGCACGGGCACGCCCACCGCGCACTTCCCGAAGGCGATGGGCGCCGCGGCATACAGGACTACAACCGCCGCGTTGCCAACCACCCCAAACTCGTCTCCAACATCATCCCGGTTGGCGGTTGGCTCGCGGTTTCGCTCGTTTTGGCGTAACGGACGTATTGATAAAATACATTTGGCCCCCTCCCCCGGCCCATCCTCGAAAACGGGGCGGGAAGATGTTCTATCCCCTTTCTTGAAGGGGAATCTTGATTCCCCCTTCCTTGTAGGCACAGGCGCACGCCGCAGGCATGGCGTAGCCATACCCTACAATGAGCGGAGCGAATAACGGGGTTAGGGGGGTAGGTCCCGATAATTTTAAGACGGCTTCTAATACCAAATTGAATTGCTGTTGTCCTAATGTGATGCGATCTGCGACCCGCAAATGATTCCCTTGACCTTACGCAGGCATTCAGAGAAGCCATTGCAACCAGGCCATCCCAAAAGACCCTCAGACAAAACCATCACGCACAGCGCGCAAGGCCGTCTCGCAACCCACCTCTATTTTGCAACCCACTTGGCAGGCCAGCACATGTCGTTCTGTTACAAAAGCGCTTTGCGCTGTGCCAGCCTCTCGGCGTTTGAGAGCGGCATTTTTTGCCTACTTTTTTTTGCTGGTGAAAAAAAGTCGGTCGCCGCACGCCGTAGGCACAGGCGTAGCCAACGCATCGAAGGCAACAACCGATGCTGTAGGGCCAAATGCTTGAGACAAGCAACCCATGATCCGTACAGAACGTCTGTTCCTCATTCCTCATTCCTCCCTGATGGCAGGCAGGATGTGGACAACTTGAAAGCAAATTGGTATTACAGGAGTTTTTAATGTCATCACCTTTTTCAACCCACACCCTCGACAACGGTCTCAAACTCGTTTTTGAAACCATTCCGCGCATTCGATCCGCGGCATTGGGGTTTTTTGTTCAAACCGGATCGCGCGACGAAGTTCCTGAGTTGTTGGGCATCTCGCATTTTCTCGAACACATGTGTTTTAAGGGCACGCCCAAGCGCGACTGGCAACAACTCGCGCTCGACGTGGATGACCTGGGCGCGATGTGGAACGCCTATACGTGGTGGGAGGGCACGGCCTATTTTCATTGGGTGCAACGCGACCGTGCGACCCATGCCATTGAAATCCTCAGCGACATGATGCGCGCCAACTTGCCCCCGGCCGAGTTTGACACGGAAAAACAAGTCATTCTCGAAGAAATTGCCATGTATCACGACCAGCCAGACGCGCTCATTGTGGATGATCTCATTCAGGAAGCCTTTGGGGATCACCCGCTGGGACAAAGCGTGTTGGGCACAGTGGACACGGTGCGGGGCATCAGCCGGGATTGCATGGCACAATACCATCAACGCCGCTATGGCGCGAACAACCTCACCTTTGTCATCACGGGCGCGTTTGACCGCAAAGAGATCATTCGTGAGGTTGAAGCCCAGTGCGGCAACTGGCACACGTCCGACAATGCCCGCGAACAACCCGCGCCCATTTTCCATCCCTCAACCCGCATTGTGCAGCGCGAGAACGTGGCGCGCGAACACATCGCCCTCGGCTTTCCCGCGCCGCCATCAGCCGACGATCACGCGCCCACAGCCGACCTGCTTGCCATTTATTTGGGCGCATTGACCAACAGCCGCCTCTATTGGTCTGTGATACAACAGGGCCTCGCGGATGAAGCCTCGGCAGAATACATCGATTTTAGCGATGCCGGGCTTTTTTACGTGTACCTGTCCGTGGATCCGCAAAACGCATCCCGCGTGCTCGACATTGTGCGCCGCGAAATGGCCGACTTAAAAAACGGCATTGACAACGACGCGCTCCAACGCGCCAAAACCAAACAGGCGACCGGGTTGATATGCAGCGGGGAAAACGGCCTGTCGCGCTTCTCGCAAATCGTGGGCAGCCTGAGCACGGGCACCCCGCTCAAGACCCTCGCAGAAGAACGCGCAGAAATCGACGCTGTCACCCCAAACCGCATCGCATCCTACCTCGAGCAATATCCCCTCGACGCGGACCCCGCCCGAGTCGCACTCGGCCCAATGGCTTCACTCGAGTGACGAACTCCCCTTGCTGAACACAAACACCCCTGTTCAGCAGAAGGAACAGGGTATTACGGGCTTTTTTGATAAGAAAGAGAGCAACAGTGAAACGGATGGGGTATATCAGAGACGAAAAATATAGGAAAACAAAAACGCCATCAGCGATTTGCCGATGGCGTTTTTTTACGGGGGTCACACCCCACAGCAGAGCCACCCATCAAGAGATGTTCAACATTGCCCGGAGGCGACGATTTGGGAAAAACCGAAAGTCACTGGCATTTAGCTTTCGCCCGAGTGACGCACGGCCTTCGCGTCCGGATCTTCCCGCTCGCCTTTCACGTCTCGCCTCTTACTTTTTACCATCCAATTGCGAGGATCAACCAACCCGCAACAGCCCCGCCAACGACCAGCCACACCGCCCCTACACCGCGCCACAATCCCAAAATCGCCGCGCCGCCTGCAATCATCATTTTGGGCACGGCGTCCAGCGTTACATAGCCCAAGTTCAGCACCACAGCGGCCATCAAGCCCACGGCACACACATTCACCGCGTCGAGAAAAGATGCCACCCATTGGGATTCGCGCAGCCGGGGCAACACGGGATTCAGGGCGGCCACAAACACAAATGACGGGAAAAAAATCGCGCCAGCCGCAACGAGTGCCCACGACAACTTGCCGCCGCTGACGAGATAACCGATGAAAGCCGCCGTAGATAATACCGGCCCTGGCGTAAACTGCCCGATAGCAATGGCCTCCAGCAATTGCTCTTTCGTCAGCCACTCATAGCCATACACGAGTTCTTCTTCTAAAAACGCGACCAGCACATAGCCGCTACCGTAGAGAATCGCGCCAATTTTCAGAAAAAACAACCCCAGTGCCCACAGGGTCGGCGCGCCGACCACCGCGCCCTGGCTTGCCAGCATCGACACGCCGGTACCTGCTATCGGCGCGAGCACAGCCACATGATCCCGGTCGTTTGACCGCGTCATTTTTAACCAGAACATCCCCAAAAGTCCCCCGCCGAGCAAAGCCCGCACACCGCTAAATTCCGTGAGGCCCACCAGCATCACAGCCACGCCGAGAAAAGTCAACCGCCACCCCTTGATGGCCTTTTGACCCAACCGCCACAGCGCGCCCAAAATCACAGCCAAGACCGCGGGCTTAATGCCGTAAAGCAAATCGGCAACATGGGGGATCGCGCCATACGTCATATAGGCCCATGCGAGCAATGTCGTCAGGGAAACAGCGGGGACAATAAAACACGCGCCGGCCAGCAACAGCCCTGGCCAACCACCGCGCAAAAACCCCAGGTGAATCGCCATCTCAGTCGAATTTGGGCCGGGGATAATGCTCGTCACACCCACGAGATCTAAAAACCGCTCGCGCGAGAGCCACCCGCGCTTTTCGACCACCTCGTCTTCCATCAACGCAATATGCGCGGCCGGCCCGCCAAAACCAATCACGCCCAGCTTAAAAAACAAGGCGGCTACCTCGCGCAATCGCCCAGCGCATTTTTCATTTGCCATACACAACCTCACTATCAACGGGAATTGCAAACGGCGTCCACCACCTCATAAAGCACCTGTAACCCATCTTCGAGCGCGTCTCGTCCAATCGTCAATGGCGGCGCGATTTTCACGGTTTGCCCCCACGCGCCCACAGGGGCAAAAAACAGCAACCCTTTGTGAAAACACCGCAACACAACCTCGTGTGCCAAATCCGGATCGGGTTCTTTGCGACCGGCCTTGACCATCTGCACGCCGCCCACAAGCCCTTTGCAGGTCACATGCCCGACCACATCGGGATGCGCGGCTCGAATTTTTTGGATGCCATTTAGCAACACCGCCTCGAGCCGCGCCGCATTGCCCGTCAAATCGCCATCGACAATTTTCTTCAAACTCGCCAGCGCCGCCGCGCAACACACCGGATTGCCCGTGTGGGTGCTCGTCATCGATCCGGGGGGATAGATATCCATAATTTCAGACCTGCCGATCACGCCCGCTATCGGCAGCGAACTGCTCGCGCCTTTGCCAAAACATATCAAATCCGGCACCACGCCGTAATGCTCAAACCCCCACAGCTTACCCGTGCGCCCAAACCCCGCTTGCACTTCGTCAAAAATCAACAACGCCCCGTGTGCCTTGCACCACTCGGCCAAAGCCTGCACATAAGCCACAGGCGCGAAATCGGGGCCTACCCCCTGATACGATTCCAGCATCACCCCGCACACCTCGTCGGAAGCCAAACCTCTGTCTGCAAGCGAGGAACAGAAAAAATCAAAATCCACATTTTCCGTCCAATACCCGTCCGGAAACGGCACCTGCACTATCGCGGGGTCTGCGTTGCCGATCCAATTTTTTTGTCCGGGTATCCCGCCAACTTGTTGCGCGCCCAATGTGCGCCCGTGAAACGCGCGTTCAAATCCCACAAACCCGATCTTTTTTTCGCCCCCCGTTTCAATGCCGTGCGTGCGCGCCAATTTCAGCGCGTTTTCCGTGCTTTCAGATCCGGTCGTCAGCAGAAAAACTTTGTCCAACCCATCGGGTGCCAGTCCCGCCAAAAACGCCACGAGCCGCGCCCGCTCCGCGCACGGAAACACGTAATTGTGCAACAGCCCGCTGTTCACCTGATCCACGATGGCCTGCCGAACTTCCGGCATCCCGTGCCCGGTATTGGCAACCAAAACGCCCGAACTCCAATCGAGCCACATATTGCCGTGTTTGTCGTACACCTGACAATCCTCTGCGCGATCCCACACAATAGGAGGCTGGCCGCGCATGGAAATGGGTTCAACCCGGTGCAGCGTTTCCAATACGGCCACCGAATCAGGATGGGGCAATGGCGTCACAATCCGCCGATATTTTGTCTCGATCCGTGGCACATCAACCGGGGTAATATCAAATTCTTTTCCCATCTCAACTCCTGTGGTTAGTAACTGATGTTACGCACCTTTGAGCAGTTTTGCTGTTGCTTTTCAATAGCTGATGTTGATGGTTCCTCGTTTGTTGCCTCCGATGCCTTCGGCCCTGCGCTACACGTAGGCCACTTTTTTCAGGAAAAAAAGTAAGCGGCGGGGTACAACTGCGTATCACACCGGCCTATCGTATATCTTTTCAAACACCGCGTCCGGGCCTTCATCCGCCCGATAGGGATCGACAATGACAATGCCATCCGGACCAAATTGCGCGGTCACAACCGCGCCTTTGCCCGCGCGGAGGTACTCAAAATTGCGGTCGCGGACAATGCGCGTTGCATCGACAATCGCCGCTGTAATCCGCCCGTCTTCCGCCGTGGGATAAATTTCCTTGACATCTGCGACAGACGCGCCCAAAAACTTCACGCGAGAGACCGCGACCAATGCCACCGTAATGCTATCTATGCCATACCCCACATAAATCTGCGAGCCGTCGGGGCGTTTGACATTGCGCGTAAAATGATTGTTGGAACTCTGGCTGCCGCCGCCCGCGTACCAAAAGCGAAACCCGCGGTACTGCTGGTCGGATTCCACCTTGCCTTCCGTGCCCACAATCTCGTGGCCCTGATTGACCGGGCCTTCAAAATCATCGGGCGTAATCCAGTTGTTGTGAAAATAAACGCTCATGCCATTGTCAAAATCCACGCGCACCTGCACCGCGTCATAAGCGTCTATCCCATCGCCCACCAACCGTTTTTTTTGCCCCACCGCTGTGAGCGACACGGGCTTGCTCCGATAGTAATTGTAAAACAAATCGACCCAATGCGGCCCCACATACGAAAAGGGATCGCTGTCTTCGGCCCACTTAAACGTGCTCGTGGAGACTTCGAGGGGTTCTTCCAACATCGCCAACCCGTAGAGTGGCTCGCCAATGCGATGGGCAATATCGTGCTGAATACGCAGGTGATCGGGGTCGTAGCGTTTGTGCATATCCACCGCACAGACCAGCCCTTTTTCATCGGCTAGTTCAACCATCTCATCGGCTTCCCGAATCGACAAGCACATCGGTTTCTCCGTAATCACATGCGTGTTGTTGTGCAACGCGGCCAGCACCACAGGCGTGTGCAAATTGTCGGGCGTGGCAACGGCCATCACATCCAAGTCGGGAAAATCGCGCAACACATCTTCCCACGGGGTTTCGCCCCAATAGGGCTTGGGCGCGTGCCCGGTCCACTGCTCAAAATTCGCCCTTGTGTGCTGCGCGGACGCCTCGCTGCGCGTGCCCACAGCCACCAACTCAAATTCGACATCCGCCAGATCGCGCGCCCATGCATCCAAACCGACGCGCCCCATCAGGCCGCTGATGCCATTGTGTTGCAAATCCGCGTACGCCCGCGCGTGAATATCGCCACCAAACATCCCTGCGCCAATCAGCGCAATCGTCACCTTTCTCGCCATCTGTTACTCCTTCCAATTTCGCATCAACCTGCGCCAGACTTTCACAATTTCGTTTTTTTCTCGAATGGCATCCTGCCAAATATCTGGAAAACAGGCCAGCGCGTAGCCAGAGCCTTGCGGCCCCAGTTCGGGAACAGCGTAGAGTGTCGCGCCCGGTTTCGCGCCCTGCAACCACGCATCGAGCGCGGGTTCCAGATAGTTCGCCAACCAAATCTTAAAATCGCGGTCCAATCGCCCTTTGCCATTGGTCACGGGCGTTTGGCAATGGCTGCCCGTGAAGGGGCGAAAATGGATGAGTTCGTGCATCTGCAAGAGATCCACGCGCTCTGACAATCGCGCCCAGTATTCGTCGGGGCGGAGTTGTTTGATGATGGCCGGATGCGAATGGTCGAAATTCATCCGCAATTTCTTTTTGTACTTCTTTTGATATGCCTCGGCCAGTGCAAATGCCTTTTCCGGCGTTTCCGTACACGTATCCCGGTGAATCTCTATCGCGGGTTTGACGCCGTGCTTTTTCCCGGCTTTCACAACGGCTCGCGCCACTTTCCGTGCGTCTTTGGTGCGCGTATCGTGATCGCACAACTGCACATTGATGTGAATCACACCGAGATCGGCAAATGCTTTTATTTTTTTCTCGGCTTCCTTTTTGTCGCCCACATCCACCCCACCCACCATTTCCAATCCGTTTGCGTGCAATTCAGCGGCCAACTCGGCATTGGCCCCGGCCGACATGCCGGCAAATCCCGCCTCTTTCACCTTTCGCACTTTGGTCTGAACAGTCCATGGATGTCTCGCAGACGGGTAATCTCTCAAGGACCAGTCCGCTGCCATAATTTTGATTTTCGGTTTTTGAACCGCCTTTTTTGCCATATATCACCTCCGTGGAATGACTTGGGCGTGTCGTATTTGACGCCCAAATTCCGTCATTACATCGGCCCAATGCGTTCCGGCCCTGCATCCATTGCGAGCATGGACGCATCAAAACTGCGCTGCATCAAATCGAGTTTCACGCCCACATGATCGGGGCTGTCCCACAAATTGTCAAACTCGCCCGGGTCCGCCGCCAAATCGTACAGCTCGCCCAGGCCGTGCCCGTGATAAACCACCAGTTTGTACTGCCGGTTGCGATACATCGTGGCATACGTCCCATCGGCTTGATCCAGCGCGTTGTAATACTCGCAGCGCACAAAATCGCGGTGTTCGTCGGGCGGTTGCGCGCCGCTCAGCACGGGCAACAAAGAACGCGGTTGCATCCGGGCGGGCACCTCGAGGCCGGCCAGTTCCAATAAGAGCGGCGCAATATCGCGCAATTCGACCAGCGCGTCGCTCCTTTGGCCCGACTTCACATGCCCCGGCCATGAAAAAATCAGGGGCACGCGCACCAGGCCTTCGTAAAACCGACAGCCCTTTTGAACCAGCCCGTGGTCGCCGAGCATCTCGCCGTGATCGCTCGTGAAAATGACCAGTGTATTGTCGCGTTGTCCCGTGTCTTCCAATGCGGCAATCACGCGCCCTATCTGATCGTCGATCAACTTGATCATCGCGTAATAGGCCGCAATCAGGGTTCGGGCATCGCGTCCGCCGCCTTGTTCGGCACTGGGATTGTTGCCGGGCGAGCGCGGCACAGCCGGGTTTCTAATATCCAGCGCGTCCGGGTGCCGGCCTTTCGATTGAAAATCGATGGCCTCGAGTTTCTTTTGCTGCGCCGAGTCGCTCTCCCGAAACAGCGGGTCATTCACCTGCTGGGGGTCGAACCTATCGCGGTACGCTTTGGGCGGGTTAAACGGCGGATGCGGGTCGTAAATATTCACGCAGGCCAGCCAAGGGCCATCGCGTTGCTCGCGCATAAATTCAATGGTCTTTTCCGCGCACCACGTCGTCTGGTGCAATTCTGCGGGCACCCCGTCAGGGCTTTTGATCAACTCGCCCAAGACCTCGCCCTTTGACCGCACCCAATCGGCGTAATCGTGCCCGGTCTCCCAATCGTCTCGCGGCGCGTGGCTGTATTGCCAATACCGGTACCCATCATCCACCCGTTTTTCAATGCGCCGAAACGCGCTCGACAAATGCAATTTGCCGATCAACCCGCAATCGTATCCCGCGTCTGATAGCATTTTGGTGACCAGCGGTGGCGCGTCTGGAAAATGCGAATTGCCATTGCCATTTACATGCACGGCACTCGCGTATTGCCCGGTCAAAAAACTCGCCCTGCTCGGCGTGCAGATAGGGCTTTGGCAATACGCATGGGTCAATGCAACTCCCTCTGCGACCAGCCGATTGATATTGGGCGTATCCACATGGGGATTGCCCAACGCGCCAATGGTGTCATACCGCTGCTGGTCCGTGCAGATCCACAAAATGTTGGGCCTCAACCCTTTCATAAGTGCTCCTTTGAATGAACGCGAAATCTTGTATCTTCGGGCGGACATGGGGGCACTGCGATTCGTCTATTCGTCTATTACTCGCTTTCACGCCCCTGCTCGATTCACCAATTTCACGCCTGCGCGCATCCACTCGCGCAAGCGCGTTTCATCATGCACGGCCCGCAGCGCGATATTTCCCGACGCCTGATGGAGATCCAGATTGCGAATTAAAATCTCATTTGAAAACATGCCGGCCTCGACCATCACATTGCCATCCGGGTGGATGATCTTCGATTCCCCGTGCGACGACCCCGTGCGATTGATGTCCGAAATATCCGCGGGCGCGTTGGACATCACCACGTAAATGCCGTTCTCGGTTGCGCGGCTGATGGGCATGGCGCGATAGGCCGACAATTTGTGTTCTGCGGTGACAGAACTCTCACAACTGCAAAAAAAGCAAACTTTTGCACCGGCCGCAGCCGGCAACCGCACCAGTTCGGGATAGCGAATATCGTGACAGATCAAAAAGCAACACGGCACGCCACACAGATGGTAAATGGGCAGATGTTGCGCGGGCACGCACCAGTGTTCCCCCGCCAGATGAATTTTGCCATAGCGACCCTGCACCTCGCCATCTCGGTCTATCACGAGCAAACTGTTGTAACGCTGTCCGTCTTTTAGATGCGTTGAACCAACAACCGCGGCAACCCCCGTTTCTCGACACGCTTGTACAATGCGTTGCTCGGCTTTTTCAATCCGCCCCTGATCCAAATGTGACCAAAAATCGGGTCGGTTGCAATAGCCGTACAAAATCCCTTCGTGAAATGCCACCACATCCACTTGTTCACGCGCACAAACGCGCAGTCGATCAACAATCTCGCAGGTATTTTTTTCGATATCTTCATCAGTGCAAATCTGACAGGCAGCAACGCGCAACCACCTTTTGGACATCTTTCACCTCCCGATCAACAGGCAACCTCGAAACGCTCGCAATATAATCAGTATTTTTCTAAAATGAAGGAATTTTTGACCGCCGAGTAACATTTGGCTTGGAATGCCGTGTGTGATATATTAAGCTATCAGCGTTCAGCCTTCCCCCATCCGCCCAAAGCGATGTATGGGCTTACCGCTTGTTTTGCTTACCGCTGACCGCTGACCACCAAGACACAAGAGGCAAGATGTAAGTTTAGCCAAAAAAACACGAGTGGGGTACAACGAGCGACAGCCCGTTCAAAGGCACAAAAGGCAAGCCGTGTGTGTAGGGGCGGCGCCCCCGTGCTCGCCCAAAGATACAAGATACAAGAAGGCATCTCCTCGCGTCTTCCGTCTCACGTCTCACGTCTCACACCCAAAAGGAGCGCGTAAATGACAGAACTCAGTTTGGAACGCTACAACATCACCAAGCCAAAGGTTTTACGCAACGCCTCGCCCGCGGTGCTCTACGAAGGAGCCCTCACCCATGAAACCGGATCGGCCATCACCAACACAGGGGCGTTGGTCGTGCGGTCGGGAGAAAAAACCGGACGCAGCCCAGGGGACAAGCGAATCGTGGAACACCCGGACAGCGCAGGCGACATCTGGTGGGGTGAGGTCAACATCAAACTCGACGAGCACACGTTTCTCGTCAACAGAGTGCGCGCCATTGACTATCTCAACGTTTGTGACCGCATCTATGTCGTGGATGGATACGCGGGCTGGGACCCCAAATACCGCATTAAAGTGCGCGTGATTTGCGCCCGTGCGTACCACGCCCTGTTCATGCACAACATGCTCATGCGGCCCTCGCGCACAGAACTCGAAAATTTCGGCGAACCGGATTACACCATCATCAATGCCGGGCGATTTCCCGCCAATCTATACACCGCCAAAATGACCTCGACCACCAGCGTAAACCTGAGCTTTGAATTTCGAGAGATGGTCATTTTGGGCACAGAATACGCGGGCGAAATGAAAAAAGGCATCTTTACCGTTCTCAATTATATCTTGCCCAAACAAAATGTTTTGTCCATGCACTGCTCGGCCAACGTGGGTGCCAAGGGCGATACGGCACTCTTTTTTGGTCTCTCTGGCACGGGAAAAACCACCCTTTCTGCCGACCCACAGCGCAGCCTCATCGGCGATGATGAGCACGGTTGGAGCGACCGCGGCATCTTCAACTTTGAAGGCGGTTGTTATGCCAAGTGCATCGGCCTTTCTCGCGCGCGTGAACCCGAAATTTACAACGCCATCCGCTTTGGAACCGTGCTCGAAAATGTCGTTTTTGACAGCAAAACCCGCGTGGTGAATTACGACGATGATGCCATTGCGGAAAACACCCGTGCGGCCTATCCCATCGAATATATTCCCAATGCACAAATTCCCTGCGTGAGCGGTCATCCCAAAAACATCATTTTTTTGACCTGCGATGCCTTTGGCGTCTTGCCGCCGGTGAGCAAACTCACCCCCGCACAAGCGATGTACCACTTTATCAGCGGTTACACGGCCAAAGTCGCGGGAACGGAAATGGGCATTACCGAGCCACAGGCGTCTTTTTCGGCCTGCTTTGGCGCGCCCTTTCTCGCATGGCATCCGGGAAAATACGCCGAGCAACTCGCAAAAAAAATTCAGCAACACAACTCGGATGTGTGGCTGGTCAACACCGGTTGGTCGGGCGGCGGGTACGGCGTTGGCAAACGCATTACCCTGACCAATACCCGGTCGATCATTCGGGCCATACACAACGGCGCGCTGGCAAATATCCCATGCGAAACCGATCCGCGCTTTGGCTTCAGCGTCCCCAAAACCTGTCCAGATGTCACGGGCAGCATTTTGTCGCCGCGCACCACATGGCCCAACCCGGCCGCATACGACGCCAGAGCCGCGCACTTGGCCCGGCTATTCAAGGAAAACTTCGCGCAATTTGAAGATGGCGTCCGCGATGAAATCCTGCACGCAGGGCCTGTGTGAGGGTATCCGCAGAAGAAAGATGCGAGGATAGAAACGTAGGGGCGGTGCCCCCGTGCCCGCCCGAAAATGCAAGATACAAGACGAATCAACGCACAGGCGTAGCCTACAACGCAGCGTAGCGGGTAATAGACGAGAAGCGAGAGGCCCCCCGTGCTCGCCCGAAGATACCAGATACAATCAGCTATTAGCCCCTCTCAAAGCGATGTATGGACTTACCGCTTCTTTTGCTGACCGCTGACCGCTGACTGCTGACTGCTGACCGCTGACCGCTGATTGCTGATTGCTAAGAAACAAGAGGCAAGATGTAAGTTTAGCCAAAAAAACACGAGTGAAGTACAACGAGCGACAGCCCGTTCAAAGGCACAAAAGGCAAGCCGTGTGTGTAGGGGCGATGCCCCCGTGCTCGCCCGAAAATGCAAGAGGCAAGTTTTGGAACAGATGCAAAAAATCAAAATGGTTGCGGATGAAGAATGGACTTCTGATTTGTGGCGCGACCAACAGCGCGTGCGCGATGTTCACGAGGTATTGGCCGGCGTGCGGATTTTTGAAGCGCTGACCGCAGATGAATTGAAACGGATTGCCCCCATTTTGCACAAGCGGTCTTTTCTGCCCCATGAGACCATTGTGCGCCAAGGCGCGCCCGGTGGAGGCATGTACATCATCTTGTCGGGCAGCGCAGATGCGCGAATTGAAACAGCCGATGGCGAGACCTTCCATTTTGCGACCCTGCGCGAACAACAGTTCTTTGGCGAATTGTCACTGCTAAACGGCACGGTTCGAATCGCCACGGTCATTGCTCGAGAACACACGCAAACCCTGTGTTTTTTTCGACCCGATTTGATGGACTTGATCGATCATTCGCCGCAGTTGGGTTTCAAAATTGTGTGGCAAATCACCCAGACAATGGTTGCACATCTGGCGGAAACACTCAAAGAGTACCGCAACGCGATGAAAACCCTGCGCGACAGAGAAAGGGATGCGACGGCATGATACGTGTGCAGGGCCTGTTTTGTCTTTTGGTTTTCCTTTTTTTGGGACGCCTTCAGGCCGAGGTGCTCAATGGCGGGTTTGAACGCCTCACAGAATCGCAGATGCCCGTTGCGTGGGCACCCCTGCCCGATTCTGCGCGGGTTGTGGTCACGCGAGACAGCGTCCACAGCGGCGAAATTTCCGTCCTGATGTCTGGGTATCCCGCCGGATTGATCGGCGATGCCATAGCGGTTCAGGCGGGGGCTGTGTACGTCCTAATGGGCTGGGCGCGGGTTGACAGCGGTCGGGCCTTTGCACGCATCCGATGGTTGGCAGACGATCAGACCGCTGTGGATGAAAGCAGCGCGACAACCGAGGTGACGAGCGCGGCGTGGGCGCAATGGGCAGGGGCTTTTGTCGCGCCGCCAAAGGCCGCGTTTGGCCGTGTGATGTGTCTTGTAAATGGCGAAAAAGCGGCTTTTGACGATGTGCGTTTGCACCAAATGGCAACCTCCATGCCCGCTGGCCTTCAGTTGGAGGCAACGGATTTTTCCTTGCGTGGCCCGCGTGTTGCAAAGGTGCGCGTGACCCTACAAGACAGTGTTGTGATGAATCGCACCGCGCAGGCCGCGGGACAGAACAGGGCGGGATATGACGGGGCCGCGGTTATTTTTCAAGCGAGTCGCGGGCAAATAGATCCCTGGGCGCGGGTAAAAAACGGCACTGCGACAGCCCGATTGCGCGACGCCGACGACCATGTGGGCGGCGTCTGGGTGCGGGCGCGATTCGCCCATCTCGTCGCCCGCGCTTATGTGGGCGATCAAAACGCCGCCCGATTGCGCGGTCGCCTTTTTGATGCCGATACTGGACACCCCTTGTCCGGGCAGATCATTGTCGCGGATTCTCTGGGTTCTGTTTTGCAGACGGGCTTTGGCACGGAACGCGGTTTTGTTGCCGACAGCGCGTTTGTGATCGACATCCCGCCCGGAAACGTCACTGTATCGGCAAGGCGCGATTTTACGCACCAGCCGCCAGAACCGCGGGTTTTGCACCTCGTGCGCGGCGAAGAACACTTGGTATTATTGCCCTTTGAACCATGGGCAGACCTCCGCGCACGGGGGTGGGTAAGTGGCGATTTTGTTCGCGGCACGCCCACGGCTGCGCGGGCACGCGGACTCGACTGGGCAGCTTTGCCCGCGCATGTGAATGGCGATTTGATCCCGACCCTGCGCGGCAAATTCGTTGAAAGCCGTTGGGGAAAACAATGGGTGTTGGGCACCACGGGCATTTTTGGCCCTGAGACCCCCGGGTTTGACGTGCATGCTCGGGCGCATTTAGATCGCGGCATTGTGGGATATATAGACCTTTTGGGGACATCGGGCAGCACCAGTTTGGCGTTTGATGTGCTCGCCGGCCCGACTTTTGACGCGCTCAATGTCGCGCATCCCAATGCACGAGCGGCGTGGTTTGCACTGCTCAACCGGGGCTACCGCATTGCAGGGACCGCATTTTTGACCGATAGACGTTTTCGCACGTACACACAAGTGCCCGGCGACCTGACCGCCGATAGGCTGATGCGCGCGATAGCCAATGGACAAAATACGATCACCAACGGACCTTTGATCGCGTTCTCTGTTTTTGCAGCAGGCCCCGGCGACCAACTGCCCGCGGGGCGCAAAAGGCGGGCAACCATTCGCGCTTGGGCAGCGGCAGATCCCGATGCGTATTTGACGCGCATTGAACTCATCCGCAATGCCGAGGTGATCCAAAGTTGGGATTTGGACGATCAGCCCCGGCAATATCGGATCTCGACGACCCTTGAGGATTCGGTCAAGTGCTGGTATCTCGCCCGGTGCTATGGGGCAGATACGTCGCATGTGGCACTGACGAATCCGATTTTTTTTCAAACAAAAAATTTTGTGCCTCCCCAACCGGTTCAGGCTGTTGTGCGCGGCACAATTGAAGGGGCCGACGGTTCTTCCGTATCCCGTGCTGTCGTGAAGGTGATCGACCCAATTGGCCGCACGGTCTTAGAGACCGAGACGCGGGACAATACATTTCAAATTTGGGTGCCCGCGACGAGCCGGATTCGCGTAGAAGCCGAGGGATACGAGGCTACATCACAGCGCATTTTTGACCATCCGGACATTCAGCGCATCATACGCGAGCCGGTCGATCTGCCCGACCTCACGGCCTTGGACAAACTGACCGAGCAGTTGCAAGCCCTCGATATGGTCTTCGCGCTCAAACGCCAACAGCCAAAGGCGAGAAGCATCCGCAGATGAAAAGGCGAGCGGCACGATCCACGGGCGGCGTACAACTGCGATAGCAGTTCACGGCACGAAGGGGCGCGAAGAAAGGCAAGGGTGTAGGGGCGGCGCCCCTACACCCGCCCGAATAGACGAATAATTGATCGCATGGATGCGGGTTTTAACAGTGTGAAAAGTGAGTTGAAAGCCGACATCTACCGCTTGAAAAATGAACTCAAAACCGATAGACGATGGTTTAACGGGTTAATCGCAACCCGTGTTATTGGGCACTTGCGATTTTGTGGCAAATTTTGAAACATCTCGAAGTCATTCAAAATAGCCCGTGACGCCATTGATCGCACCTAAAGGAGGATGAGATGGCCAAGGCCAGTGTTTTTGTCAGTTCGGTTCTCGACGCATCCATAGACGATGTGTGGGCGAAAATCCGCGATTTTAATGCCCTGCCCGACTGGCACCCCGCAGTTGCAAACAGCCATATTGAAGGCGACCAACCCAGCGACAAAGTGGGCTGCATTCGCAATTTCAATCTCAAAGATGGTGGCAATATCCGCGAACAACTGCTCACCCTGAGCGACGCCACCTTTACGTGTACGTATTCCATCCTCGAATCGCCCATGGCCGTTGAAAACTACGTGGCGACATTGCGATTGACGCCGGTTACAGACGGCAATCGCACGTACATCCAATGGACCGCGGAATTTGCCTGTCCACCAGACGAGGAAGAGGAACTCGTCGATTTCATCGGCAATGGGGTCTTTCAAGGCGGATTTGACTCGCTGAAAGACATCCTCGCAAAATGAAAAATCCCCATTAGAAATTTTAACGGGGATTTGTGTTATTTTTAGACGACAAATAAAATCCCGCACTTCGCCATGAAGTGCGGGATTCTTTCGGGCGGACACAGGGGCCACGCCCCTACATTTGCACGTCTCGATTTTGGGGAGGTGGAAGGGCAGGGGCTGACTACTGACCACGGCCTTGCCGATTTTTCAACGCCATCAGATCCACGGAATCGGGACTCTCAAAGACCGATGCCGGCAACGCATCAAAAACCGCGATATCCGAGTGCTTGCGTTCGCCTCGGCGCGTGGATCCTCGGCCATCGGAAAGCAGGATATTGCCGTGCTTTGTCCAATTTGTCCACGGGTTGCGGAAACGGGGTTCTGCATCTGAGGCATTGCGATAAAACGCCCACTCCGTCACCAGATTGTGCTCTTTATCCACCCAGACATCGTATTTGTTTTGCGGCGTAACCCCCACATCCGCAAAAGTCAGGGTCAATTTATGCGCGGGGCGGTCATCCTGCGTTTTATCATCGCCGCCGTATGTTAATGTCACGCCCGAATCCTTCAACTTATAGGGCATCACCAGCCAATACGAATCATTGATCCACCGCCTGTACCCCTGATTCACGTACTTTTTTACGGAATCGACATTTGTCTCCTCTGCGCCGCCAAACCACACGCGGCCTTTTTTGGTCTTGAGATTCATCAAAATGAGCGTCTCCCGGTCTTCATACCGCAGATTGCCCGTCCACTTGTCCCACACATGCAAACGCCTTCCAAAAAAACGCCATGTAAGATACCGCGTCTGATCCCAATTCTGCCACCCGCCCATTTTTTTCATCACCGCATCGGCAATCTCAATGGCTTTTGCATCTGACCCCGCCCGATCAAATCCCTCTGCCGCCGGATAGGTTTCCGCCGCGGCGTTCTGGGCCGCCCAACTCAACAACGCGGCAACAACCGCCAATCGCGCAACCATATTTCCTCCTTTGTGTAAATTTGCTGTCTCACCGCCTTTTACGTCAGAATCCGCTTTTTGTTTCATCTTCTAACGCAAAATCTGACGCCGCTCTACAGTGCGTCTGCGTCTTTCTGCTTGCTTGCCATTTGGACAACGCCCTATATTGCCAACCCGATTATTGCAAACAAATTTTGGTTTGAGAAAGGACAGAACAAACCATGACCGATTCGACAAAATGTCCCAATATCATTGTTATGTACGCCGATGATCTCGGTTTTGGCGATGTGGGCTGTTACGGTGCCACGGCACTCGACACGCCCAATATTGACCGCCTCGCCGCCGAGGGGTTGGTGTTTCACAATGGGTATGCCACCGCCGCGACGTGTACCCCCTCGCGCTACAGCCTGCTCACGGGGTCTTATTCTTGGCGCAATGAACGCGCACACATCTTGCCCGGCGACGCGCCCCTCATCATCGATCCCGATACATGCACCTTGCCTTCGATGCTCAAACGGGCCGGCTATGCAACGGCCGTTGTGGGCAAATGGCACCTCGGCATTGGCGCGGGCGATCAAAATTGGAACGCGCCCCTGCCCGGAACCCCGCTCGACATTGGATTTGACACTTCCTACATCATGGCCGCAACCAATGACCGCGTGCCCTGCGTGTACCTCGATGGCAGAAATGTCGTCGGCCTGGATCCAGCCGATCCCATCGAAGTCGAGTACGACAGAAACAAGCCCTTTCCCGGCCTGCCTACGGGAAAAGACAATCCCGAATTGCTCAAAATGAAATACCACCACGGGCACGACATGAGCATTGTCAATGGCGTGAGCCGCATTGGCTACATGAAAGGCGGCGACGCAGCGCTTTGGGTCGATGAAGAAATGGCCGATGTCTTTCTCGAAAAAGCCCTCTCATTCGTCGAACAAAACAAAAACACCCCCTTTTTCTTGTACTACGCTTTCCACCAACCCCATGTCCCGCGCCTGCCCCATCCCCGGTTTGTGGGCAGCACAGCACTGGGGCCGCGCGGCGATGCCATTGTGGAAATGGATTGGTGCGTCGGCGAAATGCTCGACGCGCTCGACCGGCACGGTCTCAAAGAAAATACGATAGTGGTCTTTTCCAGTGACAACGGCCCGGTGCTCAACGACGGGTACTGCGACCAAGCCGTTGAACGCGGCGGCAACCATCGCCCGGCAGGTCCGTTGCGCGGCGGCA
This sequence comes from uncultured Latescibacterota bacterium, assembly GCA_958295785.1. Lineage (GTDB taxonomy): Bacteria > Latescibacterota > UBA2968 > UBA2968 > UBA2968 > VXRD01. The sequence continues at coordinate 4,460,876 of OY282377.1, read as the reverse complement.
AATACAGCATGTATGACGGCGGCACCCGCGTGCCCTTCATCCTGTCCTGGCCCGGCGGGGTCAACCCCGGCGCATCGCGAGCTCTGGTCAGCCAGGTCGATTTCCTCGCCTCCTTTGCCGCACTGACCGGCGTTGCGCTCGGTTCTGACGCAGGCCCCGACAGCGCGAACGTGCTCGACGCGCTGTTGGGTCAAACCGATGAGGGCCGCGCCGAGATCGTCTTGGAAGGCATTCAGGCAAAAACCGTTTTGCGGCAGGGCAACTGGGTTTTCATTCCGCCCCATGAGGGCCCGCCGGTGAACACCAATGTCAATATCGAAACCGGCAATTCCTCTGCTCCACAACTCTACGACCTGTCGGGCGACATTGGGCAGATCGAAAATGTGGCGTCAGCCCATCCGGATATCGCGGATCAAATGGCGAACCGGCTGCGAGACATCCGATCAGGCCAACGCACGACACCGCGACATCAGGAGCACGCGCGATGAAAAACTTACGCCGCGAATACGACCAACAAGGCTATGTGATCGCGCGAAAAGCCATCGATCCAGCGCTCGCCGCAGAAACCGTGCAACACGTCCACTGGCTTTGCAAAAGAAACCCCGGCGTGCGTCCAGAACACCTGCACCACCATTTGCTGGCACGCGATCCCTTTATGCACCGGCTCGTGGGCGATGAACGCCTCGCAGACATGGCCGAACAATTCCTCGGCCCCAACATCGCACTGTTTGCGGCCCATTACATCGCCAAACCCCCTGGCGATGGGCGGGCCGTGCAGTGGCATCAAGACGGCTCTTACTGGCCCCTCGAGCCGATGGAAGTGACCACCCTCTGGGTTGCGGGCACGGCATCGACAATTGAAAATGGCTGCATGCGCGTTTTGCCCGGCACGCAGAACGCGCACTTGCACAAACGCCGCGAACTCATTGACTTGGACTCGGAAAAGTACGTACTCGGCGTGGGCATTCGCCCCGATCAGATCGACGATTCAGACGCGGTCGATCTCGAACTCAACGCAGGCGACGTCTCAATCCACAATCCCAATATCATCCACGGCTCCAACGCCAACACATCCGACCAATGGCGCGTTGGCCTCACCCTGCGCTATATTCCAACGACCACCTGGGTAAAAAAGGAAAACCACGAAAACATCCTCGTACGCGGCAAAGCCGACCCCGATGTCAAAAATGCCTACGCGCCGCGCCCAAAATATATTCCGGGTGAGAACATGCCGTTCAAAGGCGATAGGGATTTTCAAAAATAAAACAGGAGGTGAACGATGGCTGGTTTGACAGAGGATCAGATTGCTTTTTACAAAGCAGAGGGATATTTGTTGCTGGACGAATGTCTGCCCGTGGAGGCGTATCAGCCGCTGGTGGATGAGTTTCATGCGGCGATTGAACGCAGGGCGCGGGAAGCCCAGGCGCGCGGTCAATTGGAGGATCTGTTTGAAGACGCGCCATTTGATCAGCGGTTGGCACTTCTCTGTGCGGCAATGGGAACGGACAAGCGTTTTGTCGGCGAGATTTTGGGCAAGGACCACAAGACTGCGGGATTGTTTTATTTGCTCACCCATCCCGCCATCCTGAACGTGGTCGAGTCGATTATTGGCCCGGAAATTCTGGTGCATCCGCAGTTTAACGTCCGCGCAAAAATGCCCGGCGAAGCGGAAGTGGCGTGGCATCAGGACATCGCGTTTTTAGATCCAGAGGTGGAAGATACGTTTATGATCAACTTTTGGGTGCCGCTGGTCCCTACCAATGTGAAAAATGGCTGTTTGGAAATTTTGGCCGGAAGCCATAAGTGTGGGATGATTCCCCACCAAAAAGTGGCGTCCGAGTTGGAAATTCCAGAGGCGCAGTTGCCGCCGGCCCCCCGGGTTTTGTCCGTGTTGCCAGCCGGTGGCGCGGCCCTGATTCAGCACAAGACCGTCCATCGCTCATTTCCAAATCAATCCGACCACATCCGCTGGAGTCTGGACATTCGATACAGCGATTACAGATTGCCAACCGGGCGCGACCAGGTGCCCGGCTTTGTCGCCAAAAGCGCGATAGCCCCGGATCGGGTAGCAAAAGGCCATGAGGATTGGTTGCGGCTGATGGATGAGGCAGGGCATCCGAGTTCCTAACTGGCGTTACGCATCCAGCCGCGACGGGAAGTTGGGCGAGGGGTTGCCGACTGCGGATTGCCCATTGCGGAGGAAGGGTTCGGCGTTGCCCCAGAGTTTGTTGCCATCGGGCGAGAGGATGGGTTCACAGGAGTATTGTCCGAGATACGCACGTCTCAAATTTGGGGTGGTGTTGGGGCTGCTGCTGTGAAAGACAAGGCTGGAGAAGGCGACAATGCTGCCCGAGGGCACTTCTGCAATCAGGCCGGGGTCGTCGCCAAAATAGCCGACTTTGTCGTTGCTGCCTTCTTCCGCGATGTGTTGCACCCACGAGCGAATGCCACTGCGCGAATAGGGCAAGAGGTGAATGGTGCCGTTTTCTTCGCGCATATCATCCAGCGCGCACCAGCAGGTGAGATAGGGTTTGTGGTCCGGATACCCCACATAGCCCGAGTCCTGATGCCATGAAAATTTCATGCCGGTTTCCGCACCTTTGACGACGTACTGTTCCCAAAAGAGGTACGCGTTGTCGCCCAAAGTCGCGCGGCATATATCGGCCATGAGGTCGGAAAAAAGAAAGGCGCGAAGGCGCGGTTGCTGGCGAAAGCAGTTGGAGACAAAATAGCGTTTGTTGCGGTGGTTGATGCCAATGGTGTCCGTGCCCTGCTCATCCATACGTGCGTGCATTTGGTCGATAAAGGTCTGGCACTCCCCGCGCAAGAGTTCGAGATGGTGATCGGGAATAACGGCTTCGAGGATAAAATAGCCTTCGTCCCTGTATTGTCGTTTCTGCGTTTCGGTAATGGCGATAGACATGGGTACCCCATTCAAATTTGCCATCAACTCTCGAGCGCGTCGTGAAGACCGGGCCATTCGCGCCAGATGTCTGTGTACGCATCATTGCCGATTGTATCGGCATCTTTGTGCTTGAGGCGAGAGATGGTCGCCAAGCGCACATTGGGCGATGCGTTGAGACACGCGCCGTGGACGACCTGATGATGTGCGAGAATGAGGTCGCCCGCATTGCCGGTGATCATCACCGGGTCTTCTGGCAAATCGGGTCGGGGCATGCCCTGGGCGAGCACGCCGTGGCCGTGCGATTTGAAATAGTCCGCGAAAAAGCGATGGGACTTGGGCCAAACCGTGAAATTGCCGCTGAAGGGTTCGGGCACATCGGCGAGATAGATAACGGCAAAGGCCGTGAAGCCGCGCTTGTAATCGCCCTTGGCCGTGCCGTTGGTGCCGCTGCCAATGCCGTCAATATGGCCGCGCGGTGGCGATGGTTCTGCCCCTAGGGGCATTGGAAAGCGCGGATAGGTTTTGGCGCGTTCAACCGGCAGGACATTGCCCGTGCCCATCAGGGCTTCGGCGATCTGCATCACCGGCGTCTCGTTATACATGTCGAGGATGAACGGCGCATCCAAAAGTTCGGCGCAAAAAAATCCCGAGCGGTGTTTTGCAGTGTTTTCACCGCCAATGCCCACATTGCCAATGGAATGATTGACCGCGCGACAGGCGGTTTCGATCATGCTTTTGGGCACAACACCTGGGATTTTGAGATAGCCTTCCTCGACGAATTGGCGTTTTTGTGCATCGGTAATGGACATGGTGAACCTCTCTGTTGGTGGTCAGCGGTCAGTCCGCCCGTCCCCTCAGCCCCCAAGCATTCAGCTAATCGTTTCTAAACAATACCAGTACGACCCCAAACTGTCAAGCCATCATAATGAGCTTTCAGCCCCCGCCGCGCCGCTAGGTGCAAGGACAGGCACAGGGGCCTGTCCCTACGGAGATGGGACCGGGCAGACTGACAACTGACAACTGACTACTTGGGGACTGGGGCCGTGCGGTCGTCTCCCGTCTCACATCTCATCCGCGTTCATCTGTGGTTGCTGTTTCTCATGCCGCTGCGAGCACTTCGCGCACTCGGGGAAATTCGCGCCAGATGTCGAGGAAGCCCTTATTGCCGTTTTCATCGCAATTGACGTGGCGAAGGCGGGCAATGGCCGCGTAGCGAATATTGGGAGACGCATTCGGGCCGGCGCCGTGGACCATCTGGTGGTGTGCGAGAACGAGATCGCCCGCGTTGCCGGTGATCATGTCAGGGCCTTCGGGCAAGTCAATGCGCGGCGTACCATTGGAGAGGACTTCGAGGCCCTCGCGCTTGAAGTAGGATTCAAAAAAGCGATGAGACCCCGGCCAGACCGTATAATTGCCGCTGAAGGGTTCGGGCACATCGGCTAGATAGATGACGGCAAAACATGTGAACCCGCGGCGGTACACGCCTTTGGGCATGCCATTCGTGCCCGTGCCCATGCCGTCGAGATGCCCACGCGGTTCGGGCGGATCTTCGCCGATGACATTGGGAAAACGCGGAGCCACCTGCGCGCCTCGGATGGGTTTTTGCAAATTGCCTTCCCCCATCAACGATTCGGCAAGGGCAATGATCGGGCTGTTGTTGAACAAGTCCATAATCACGGGACTGCCATTCAAGTCCCGGCAATACTGCGCTGCGCGATGCTTGGACATGTCCTCGCCATTTGGCCCCAATGTGCCAATCGAATGGTTCACGGCCTGACGCGCCGTGTCAACCATCGCTTTTGAGATGGCACCGGGGATTTTGACATACCCGCGGTCGTAAAATTCGCGGATTTGTTCGGTCGTGAGTTGCATGACGAACTCCTTCAAAAATAGGGTTGCACAAAGTCGCAGTCGGTTGTTGAATTTAAGAAAAGTGAAGTTTAGAGACAATCACTATATGCCCCCGCCGCGCCGCTAGGTGCAAGGACAGGCACGGGGGCCTGTCCCTACGGAGATGGGGCCGGGCGGCCGTCTCCCGTCTCTCCTTTGAATATAGGACTTACGCAATCTCCATTGGAATATGAGGTGCTTTGAGTTGTTGTCTCAAGAAGTCAGCCATCCCCCGGTATTTGACTTGATAAATGGTTTGTCCTGTTTGATAGGCCACCTGCTCGAGTCTTATCCAAACGAACATCGCACACCCAATATGATTTCGTACAATGCGTGCCAATCGACATTGACACTTTTCAAGCCCGGTCACTTGTTTGACTTCGCGGTGAAATTGCTCAATTTTCCATCTTTGGTGACACACCTGTTGTACCACTGAAGAATCGTTTTGAGCATGGTCGTTAGTTACGACATACGCCGTGCGTCTGGCAGCAGACGCCACCCGGAATAATTTCACTTTGTGGTCTTTGGGGAACCCTCTGATTTTAATTGACTTGCCTTGTTTGCGTTGCGCTTTCGTCCAAGTTAAGCTATCTACGCGCTGGTAGGGGGTTGTGCCTGCCGAATCGTCCACGAGCCGGTTCGTCTTGAGGGGACAATAATAGGTTTTTTGCATCTGCTCTATGTGTCGCATGACCGTTTTTGTCGCATACCAACTGTCCATCAAGACCCCGGTAAAAGGAAGGCGCTTCTGATAGACCAACGCAGAGAGCATGTCCTTGAGAGGATCCAATTTGGTTTTGCCATCGCCTTGCGGGTCATAAATCCGATAGTCAATCAGCCAGAACCGATCCTCTTGCGGATTGACATAGACACATGTGACCACCCCAATGCCATTGATGACGCCTTGGGCGTTGCCGCTATATTGACGGCGCACTAACGCGATCTTGCGTGCGTGTCGCTTGTCTAAAACCGTGTCATCAAAGATCACATAGCCTTCAGGCGTCAACGCGATGTGGTCTTTGACGTGTTCCCACACCAAGCGGGGTGGGATACGATCACCGGCGAGATAGCGGTTGATCATATCATGACTGAACCCTTCGCTATGGTCGGCGAAATGGGTCAAGGTATAGTTGAGGGGACTGCTAAGCAGATACTGACAGTAATCCAAACGCGTCGGTCGGTCCATTGACACCTCCTCAAAGTGATTCATTTTACGGAATTGCACCCTTTTTTAACTCAGCATGCGTAAGTCCTAAATATTTACTTTATGAACACAAACCCAAAATTTCTGTCCCTGCTCGTGGTTCTGTTCGTGGGCAGTGGATGCGCCGCGCTCATTTACGAAATCGTCTGGTTTCAGATGCTGCAACTCGTTATCGGATCCTCGGCCATTTCCCTCGGTATCTTGCTCGGCACGTTCATGGGCGGGATGTGCGTGGGCAGCGTGATGCTTTCGCGCGTCATTTCAACGCGCCACCATCCCTTGCGGGTCTATGCGCTGTTGGAACTGGGCATCGGCATCATGGGCATCGTCTTGCTGTCCGTGTTGCCACTGATCGGCAAATTCTACATCGGCGCGGCAACGCAGGGCTTGTGGGGGCATCTCTTGCGCGGAATGGTCTGCGCGTTCTGCCTCTTTCCGCCCACAGTGTTGATGGGCGCGACCCTGCCCGCGATAGCGCGGTGGACCACGTCGACCCCGCGTGGCGTTTCATGGCTCGGTTTTTTTTACGGCGGCAATATCGTGGGCGCAGTGTGCGGTTGTTTGTTCGCCGGGTTTTACCTCCTGCGCCTCTACGACGTGGTCACAGCGACTTATGTGGCAGTCGCGTTGAACATCGCCGTAGCACTCATCGGATATGGCTTGGCGCGCCGCGCCGAATACGCCGCATCGGAGCCCCCCACGCGCAATTTGTGGATCGCAAACGCATGGCGCGTCTATGTCGCCATCGCCATGTCCGGCGCGTGTGCCCTCGGCGCGCAGGTAATCTGGACGCGGTTGCTGGCCCTGATGATGGGCGCGACCGTATATGCGTTTTCGATCATCTTGGGCGTCTTTCTGATCGGGCTGGGCGCGGGCAGCAGCGCGGGCGCCTATCTTTCGCAGGGAAAATTTAATCCCAAAATCGCGCTGGGGTGGTGCCAACTCCTTCTCGTGGGGGCGATTGCATGGGCGGCTTACGCGCTTTCCCAACTGCTTCCCTACTGGACGCCGGGCGGAACCGTTGCCGTGCGATTTCAGTTGGACTTGCTGCGTTGTTTTGTCGCAATTTTCCCGGCAACAGTGCTGTGGGGCATGAGTTTTCCGCTGGCCCTTGCAGCGGCGAGTACGCAAGACCGCGATCCGGGCGCGCTCGCCGGCAACGTGTACGCGGCCAATACCGCGGGCGCCATTGTGGGGGCGCTCGGTTTTAGCGTGGTGGTGATCGCGCTTTTGGGAACGCAAACCGCACAGCGAGTTCTGCTCGTCCTGTCCGCCTGCGCGGCCGCGTTGATGTTTGGGCAAAGGCTGTGGCAGGCGCGCAACCGAGGTCAGCCCGTCCGATCAGATCGCTGGGTTGCCGTTGTGGTGGGCGTCGCCCTGCTGATATGGTACCTGCCCGCGCCACCGCCCGCGCTGATCGCTTATGGTCGCTCGCTTCTCGATTGGGGCGATGAGGCCCGTTATCTCTATGTGGGCGAGGGGATGAACGCATCAATAGCCGTGTCCGAGTTGGACACGGGCGTTCGCAATTTTCACGTCAGTGGAAAAATTGTCGCGTCCAGCGAACCCCAAGATATGCGCTTGCAGCGCCTGCTGGGGCACCTCTCTGCGCTGATGCACCCAGAGCCGCGATCCGTTCTCGTGGTGGGGTGTGGCGCAGGCGTGACAGCAGGAACATTTCTTCTGCATCCGAGTGTTGAACGCATTGTGATCTGCGAGATCGAGCCGCTGATCCCGCCTGTTGCCAAGACGTATTTTGGCCCTGAAAATTACGCGGTCTTGCAAGACCCCCGCGTAGAGGTCGTGCTCGACGATGCGCGGCATTATCTGGTGACAACAGATGAGAAATTTGATATTATTACGTCCGACCCCATCCACCCTTGGGTGAAGGGCGCCGGCGCGCTGTATTCAAAAGAGTATTTCGCGCTGTGCAAAAAACACCTGAACCCCGGCGGGGTTGTGACGCAGTGGGTGCCCCTATACGAATCGCGGATAGATGCGGTCAAAAGCGAAATCGCGACCTTTTTTCAGGTGTTTCCGCACGGGACAATTTGGGGCAATCAGGACGAAGGCGAGGGATATGACGTCGTCCTCATGGGCACAAAATCGCAACGGGTCATTGACGTGGACGCCCTTCAAGCGCGGTTGGACAGAGACGATCACACCGAGGTCTGGGCGTCGCTTGGCGAGGTGTCTTTGGGATCGGCTATCGCGCTGCTGTCAACCTATGCCGGGCGCGCCCCTGACCTCGGCGACTGGCTCGCGGGTGCCGAGATCAATTTGGATCGCAATTCGCGCCTCCAATATTTGGCGGGCTTGGGGTTGAATCGCTATGAGGCAGATGCGATTTACACGTCGCTTTTGGAATATGCGCGTTATCCAGCAAATTTTTTCGTTGCTACCGAAACCACCGAAGCCGCATTGCGGGCAGAACTCGCTTGGCAACACGCGGGGAAAAGCAACCACTGACCACTTTCACACACAGAAAAAGGAAAAAATATGAACGCGGAAAACGATCTAAAAGCCCAAGCAGATCAGAACATACCGGAAGGCTATGATCCCGATCTGTATCGCATCCGCCATTCACTCGCGCACATCATGGCGCAAGCGGTGATCGAGCGATATCCGGGAACCATGACGGCGATTGGCCCGCCCATAGAAAACGGGTTTTATTACGACTTCGATTTGCCCGATAAGTTGGGAGAAGAAGATCTGAAGGGGATTGAGAACAGGATGAAAGAGATCATCCGCGGTCGCCATTCCTTTCGCGTTCGAGAAGTCGGGCCGGATGAAGCACGCGAACTTTTTCGGGATAATCCGTATAAACTCGAACTCGTCGAGGGCCTGACCCAGGGCGGATATGACGAATACGGCAATGCGTTGCCAGACGCGCAGCAGACCGCAATTACGGTCTATCGACAAGACACCTTTCTCGATCTGTGTCGCGGGCCGCACATGGAGCATACCGGCGAGATAAAATTCAACGCCTTCAAGCTGATGAACGTGTCGAGCGCGTACTGGCACGGCGATGAACAAAATCCCATGCTCACGCGCATTTACGGCACGGCTTGGCGCGACAAGACCGAACTCCATGCCCACCTCAAACGCCTCGAGGAAGCCCAAAGGCGCGATCACCGGCGATTGGGCCGCGAACTCGAACTCTTTATGGGCCACGAATTTATCGGCACAGGGCTTCCGATATGGCTACCTAATGGCGCCACGGTGCGGCGGCTGATTGAGGAATATATCGAGGAAGAAGAGCGCAAAGCGGGTTATATGCACGTCTATTCCCCGCACTTGGGGAAACAAGAGCTGTACGAAAAATCGGGGCATTGGGAGCACTACAAGGACGAGATGTTTCCGCCCATTGAATTGAAAAATGAAAACTTGGTGTTGCGCCCGATGAACTGCCCGCATCACATCTTGATCTATGCGTCAAAGCTCCACAGCTATCGGGATTTGCCGATCCGCATCGCCGAATTGGGCACCATGTACCGGTTTGAAAAATCCGGTAAGATGGGCGGCCTGAGCCGCGTGCGTGCGATGACCTTGAACGACGCGCACATTTTTTGCTCCCCGAGCCAAGTCAAAGAGGAATTTGCCAATGTGATGCGCTTGGTTGAACGCGCCTATCGCACCTTGGGCATTGCGGATTATGCGTACCGGCTTTCGCTGCGAGACAAAGCGGACAGCGAAAAATACGTCGATAACGACGCCATGTGGGATATGGCCGAGGATATGTTGCGCGAGACAATGGACGCCCTCGATCTCCCCTATGTCGAAGTGCCCGGCGAAGCGGCATTTTACGGCCCCAAACTCGACATTCAATTCCGCGATGTGTTGGGCCGCGAAGAGACGTATTCCACCATTCAAATTGACTTTCACCTGCCCAATCAGTTCGATCTGACATACATTGATCGAGATGACCGCGAATGCCATCCCGTGATCATTCACCGGGGCGTCCTCAGCACAATGGAGCGGATGGTCGCCTATCTCATCGAATTGTACGCGGGGGCATTTCCGGTTTGGCTCGCGCCCATCCAAGCGGTTTTGATTCCGATTTCCGACCGGCATATCGCCTACGCACAGCAGGTCACAGCGCGCCTTGCCCAAGCCGGCTTTCGCGTGGAGATCGACGAGAGCAACAACCGCATCAATGCCAAAATTCGCAACGCGCAACTGCGGAAAATCCCCTATATGCTCGTCGTGGGCGACCGCGAGGTGCAAGGCGAATCCGTATCCGTGCGCCTACGCAGTGGCGAAAACTTAAACGCGATGCCGGTCACAGCGTTTGAGGCCCTCTTGCGCCACATTGCAAACACGCGGTCTTTGTCATTGGTCGAAAACGAAAAGCAACCCGAAGCATAATGACGCGGATCCCGCAAACTGCGTACAAAAAGAACGCCATTGGCGATTTGCCGATGGCGTTTCTGTTTACAAGTCGCAAGTCCTTAGCCTGATCTACGCATCCCCTTGGGGAAGCGGGTGTGCTGTGCATATTGAATTTAAGAACGGATGCGATATATGGCTACGTTTTGCTTCGCGTCTCAAGCGAAGGTGGTAGAGTTTTTGCACACAACGCGCTTTTGTGGGGCCATCGAGCACGGCGGGACGGTGGCGTTGAATATGGTATAGCGCGTAGCCTGTCTCCTCCCGTTCATAATGGGAGGATATTTTTATGGGGCCAATCACCTCGCCTACAGACGCCGCAAAAAGTAAGGACGCAATATCTGGGGGCAAATCTCGCCGTGCCAAGCAACCGAGATACCCGCTGGCAGGCCGCGTGTTTTCATCACGCGAATAGTGACGTGCTAGGGCGTGAAAATCTCGCCCACCATCCCTTGCTTGTGTTGCAATTTCCTCGGCAATATCCATTTCATTGACCAAAATCCAACATATTTCCCGCCGTTCAAACGCCAGTTTTCGGCTTCCGAAGTAAGCTCGAATCTGCTCTGTGGTAATTTGTGATTTCAGCCGCTCACGGAGAATCTGGTATTCAATTTCCAATGCCATATCGGCAAAGGAGATATGGCGTTGAGAGAGCCAGCGTTCTGTATCCTCGACACTTTCCAATCTGTTTTTGTACCGCCATTGATCAATTTTGTTTTGCAGTTCATCTCGGGGAATCGCAATATTTTCTCGCTGAGCAATCTGAAAGACCAGACAGCGTTGCGTGAAGAAATCGTGCAAGTTGTCCTTTCCCGCCGCTCGCATTGATTTGACGATATGGGACAAGCGGACAGGCGTTCCATTTACCTCAATTAAGATGGGATCTGTCGCCTCAACCATCTACTCATCTGCCTCTGGAGAAAACGCGGTTAACTCGCGCAATTGTCGCAAAGGTTTGAGCGCGAGCATCAAAATGGACTGGCGATCTGTTACGATTTCAGCCGTGCCCTTCATGCCGAACCTGAACGCTTTTTCCTCACCGTGGACATGGAGGATCGTCTTCTCCAGATCGATGATCCCTCTAAACACAATCCCCGAAAGCTCATCGCCCATTGCATCGGGCGAAATCTGCCTCAAATAGCCGTGTTGGATGCCGTAATCCTGAAACGGAAATGCCTCGAATTTGAGCTTTACCTTTTGTCCAGATGTCAACAGACCGACATCTTTGTTGAGGATTAGGGCTTCGGCCACTATTGGGGTAGAAGCAGGGGCGATTGTTACCAGTGTCTGGCCTTTATTGACCACCTGCCCAGGGGTATTGACCAAAACTTGCGTTACAACACCTGCCTCGGGTGTGAGAATGAGATCGAGGTCCGCATCCACGGATCGGTTCACAGCTTGTTTCGCCCTTTTGAGCCTGACCGATGCAATGTCATGAGCATTTTGGAAGTCGGCTACCGTGCGTTGGATTTCGAGTTGCTCTTCTAAAATTTGGCGTTTTAATTCCTTTAGGGAAACCTCGTAACGGTTAATTTCAGCCATCCGTGCGGGCAGTTCTGCCAATGCGCCGAGATAGCGAACTTTGGCTTCATTGCGTGCTGCAAGGCTGATGAGCCGTTTTTCGTACAATTGTTGGTTTTGCTCATATCGCTGTTTCAAATGCTCTACTTCGGCAGATCTGAACTGAATTTCCAACTCGAGGTCGGGGGTATGGGATGTCGTATCCCGTGTTTCAATATGGTTTCCAAGTGCTTCTTTGTAAGTCTGCATGACTGTTTGCATGACGCGAACGCGATGCTCGAGGGCAGAAATGGTCTCCTTTGCCAAAATTCTTTTTTTTGGCAAGGTTTGTTGCAAATCAAATTCAGCTCGTTTGAAAGCGATTTCTGCCTGTTCCAATTCGCGGAACTCTTGGAGTGTTTCTCGTGAGTGGAGCCAAAATAATATTTGCCCTTCGGCAATGCGATCTCCCGCAGTGATGGCAATTTCTTGGATCTCACCCGAACGCGAGGCTTGGATATTTTGAACTTTTCCCAATGGAACCAGACGAAATGGAGCCGTTGCGACAATATCTACCTGCCCGTACCAGGCCCAAACCAGCGTTAGTGCAATAAAAAGCAGCAAAAGATAAATACTCTGTAAATTAAATAATTTGGAATTTCAATTATTTCAAGGAGGCGTTCTGATGCCCAAACAACACGTCCAACTCACCCCCACAGACCGAGACACTTTGACCGCCTTGATCACCAAAGGCGACCAAAAAGCCCGAATCTACAAACGCGCTTTGGGCTTGCTTGAACTCGACCGAGGCAAAACCTACACTCAAGTGGCTCAAACCCTCGGCATGACCGGGCAGACCCTGAGTCATTGGGCAAAGAAATACCGCACCCTCGGCTTGGACAGCCTCAAAGATGCCCCGCGGCCAGGACGCCCGGTGGAGATGACGGGCAAGCAACGGGCCCAAATCACCGCCTTGGCCTGTTCAACCCCCCCGGCAGGCCATGGCAGATGGACGTTGCGCCTCTTGGCGGATCACTGCGTGGCATTGGGCTCTTGTGAGCATCTCTCACACACGCATGTTAAAACGATTCTAAAAAAAACGAATTGAAGCCCCACTTGAAGAGAACATGGTGTATCAGCAAAGTGGATGCGTCCTTTCTCGCACGCATGGAAGCCTTGCTTTGGCTGTATGACCACCCTCATGATCCCAATGTTCCTGTGGTCTGCTTTGATGAACGTCCCTGTTTTCTCATCGGACAAGTCCTGGATCCCTTGCCCCTGACAACAGGCCAAGTGACCAAAGAACATTATGCTTACACCAAACACGGCTCGCGTGCGCTGTTGGCTGCCATTGAGCCTTTAAGCGGCAAACGGCTTGCCGAAATCTATCCTCGGCGCACGATGAAGGAATACACCCACTTTTGTCAGGCCCTGACACAGCATTGGCCACAAGCGGAGAAAATCCGCTTGGTGCAAGACAATCTCAACACGCATACCCGCCATGCCTTCTATCGTTCCTTGCCAGCCGATGAGGCGTTTGCCCTCGCGCAGAAGTTTGAGTTCTTCTTTACTCCCAAGTCGGCGAGTTGGCTCAACATGATCGAGATTGCGTTTTCGGCTCTGGCGCGAGGATGTTTGAATAGGCGCATCGCGACGCAGGCGGAACTGCGCCGGGAAGTTTTGGCCTTCTTTCAGGAGCGAGAGGCCAAGGGTATCCCCTTGAATTGGCAGTTCACTTTGCCCAAGGCCAGAGACAAGATGAATACCCATTATCAACGCGTTTATCCAGACAATTCAAAACTTAAAATAACTTAATTTACAGAGTAATAAATCAGTGCCCGGCTAAAAAAGGGACGTAAAGACCCTAAAAATTCGATTGTGCTCTCGGCCAAATCAACTTCGTTCTCAAGCGGTTTTTTAATTTGAGATTCAGCCATTGGAACTCCGTAGATCATTGTGGGGCGGGCGTGCTTTACACAACCTGTAGTTGTTGGCCTGAGAGCGCGTAATAAAGCCCTTTTTCTTTGATGAGCGCATCGTGCGTTCCCCGTTCAACAATATTGCCATCGTCCAATACGATGATCAAATCCGCATCTTTTACCGTGCTCAATCGGTGTGCAATAATAAACGCGGTTTTGCCTTCCAACATGCCGTCTAACCCTTCCTGTATCGCTTGCTCAGACTCTGAATCCAAGGCATTTGTCGCTTCGTCAAAGATGAGAACTTTGGGATCGCCATACAGTGCTCGGGCAATGGACAAGCGTTGCCGCTGACCGCCGGAAAGCCCAACCCCCTGTTCCCGGATTTTGGTTTCGTAGCCCATTGGTAGATCTTTGATAAACTCGTGGGCGTAAGCGAGTTTGGAAACTTCGATCAAACGGTCCATATCGATGTCTTTGATCCCCATGGCGATGTTTTCCGCAATGGTGGCATTAAACATGATCGGTTCTTGCAAAACCATGCCCACCTGACGCCGCAACCATCCGGGATCAAATTCGCGCAGGTTCGTGCCATCGAAGGTGACGCAACCCTCTGTGGGATCAAAGAGCCGGGGGATGAGTTTGACCAGGGTTGTTTTTCCCGCGCCGCTGCGTCCGACAATGGCGACCTTCTGTCCGGGCGATATTTCCAAATTGATATCGCTTAAAACATGGGGTTCTGTCGATCCCGATCCGTACCGAAAAAACACGTTTTCATAAGTTATCCTTCCCTCTACCTCCGTTAATTGCACCGAATAGTTGCGATTGCGCGATGATTCGGTTCGCATCTCGAAAATATCGTTTAACCGATCCAGCCCCAATTTTGCCAGTTGAATCTGCGGCCATAGGTTGATCAATCCCATAATAGGCCCCAGTACCCTGCCGCTGAGCATGTTGAATGCGATCAATTGCCCGACCGATAATTCGCCCTGAATGACCAGATTCGCGCCATACCAGAGCACAACCGTGCTACCCAACACGCTGTTCAACTGTCCCAAAGACCCAAATAGCATATTTATTTTTATCGCGCCAAAACCGATTTTTATTTCGCGGGTCAACCGTTCTTCCCACAACCATCGCGTAGCCCTTTCGACTGCCAGTGTTTTGATGACTTCAACGCCGCGTAGCGAATCGATGAGCACAGATGACCATTCCGAGCGTGCGAGAAAAGATCGCTGGTTGATGGACTTGAGGATGGGTGTGTAGATGAGGGTGAGGACAACGCTGATCGGAATGAACGCCAAAACCCAAAAGGTCATAGAAGTGTGGTAATAGAACATCAAGCCCAAATAGACGACGATCATAATCGCATCTAAGACGGCTGAAATGGCCGTTTCCGTCAATAAGCTCCTCAAATATTCGCTCTCTCGAAATCGCGTCATGATTTCGCCGGTTCTGCGGAGGGCGAAAAACCGCATGGGCAACCGGAGGAGATGATGGTAAATATGTGACAACATCGAGATGCTGATTCGCGCTCCCACATAGCCAATCAGGTAGTTCCGCAAGGCAGAGGTGGCGATGCGAAATAAGGCGATCATGATCATGCCCATCAGCAAGAGATTGAGCAGGCGGGTATCTTGATGGACGAGCACTTGATCGAGGATCATCTGTGTGAATAAGGGAGAGGCGAGGCCGAACAGACTGAGGACGAGGGAGGCGATCATGATTTCGGCGAGGATACCGAAATAGGGACGGGCAAACGGAAAAAACCGCCTGAATGATGATCTTCTTTGCCGATATCTCGACACCTTTTCCGTATAGTCGAGCAGGAGGGCGAGATTGGACCACTTTTCCTCAAACTCTTTGCGGGGAATTTTTCTGCGCCCGAGCGCGGGATCGGCGATCCAAGCGTATTTTGAATTGACCCGAAACAGAACGACAAAGTGGTAGCCTTCCCAATGCGCGATGAGCGGCAGGTCTCTGTCGCCGAGTTCTTCGTATCCGACTCGCACGCCACGCGCCAAAAAGCCCAAATTTTCAGCGGCTTCGGCAAGCGCGGATAGGGATGTGCCCTCCCGCGAGACATTGGCCATATCCCGCAGGCGATTGAGGCCGATGGATTGCCCGTAATACTGACAGATCATGCCGAGACAAGCCGCGCCGCAATCGGTTTCATCGCGTTGCTTGATGTATGGAAAGGTGATGTAGTCTCGCAATTTTCGCGGGCTTTGATCCGCAATGCGAAGTTCTGGCTCGATTTTTAGAATGTCGATCCGACCATTTTGAGGCAATGCCTCGGGTTCGGGTTCATTTTGCGTGGTCTCCTCGAAAACCCGAATGATCTGCGGTGCTTTTTCGAGTACTCGGACGAAATCGGCATGCGAGAGCGCGTAAAGGACCACTTCGGTTTCTGTTTCTATGGCGATTTCATCCCTTTGATCTGGAGGAAAAAAAGTCGCTCGCCGCGTGCATTTTGGCGGGCTGACCGGATGTGCTCAATCGCAAGGTGCCGCGGCCAACGAGGTACAGGTCCTTTGTTGTGTCCCCTTTTAAGATCACTTTTTGATCCGCGGCAATGACCTTTCTCTCCAGACCTTGAAAAAAAAGTTGCATGCCCTCTTGGAGGTTGACGATGTCTAGTTGTAAGAATTTCGTGAAGTTCCGATAGGCGATGTCGTGGACTTGATCGCGCAGGTAAGCGATCAGTTCCCGATGTTCTGATGCGAGTGCGCGAAAGCCGCTTTGAGGGATTTTCAGCAGGGTTGAGGGGTCAACCGCCCGCACCGTTGCCCTGTGCGTCTTGCCCGTGATCAACGCGCCTTCGCCGCAGTGGTCGCCGGGAAAGAGATAGCCCAAGGTCTGTACCTGATTATCGCTGCTTCTCGTGAAAGCTCTGAGTTGTCCAGAGACGACGTAGTAAAAGCAATCCCCGGGATCGCCTTCGCGGAACAAGACCTCGCCAAGATCGGCCCGCACTTCTTCTGCGTGCGGTTTCAGAAAGGCGTATAGATCGGTTCGTTTCATGATGTTCCCAACAGATAAACACCACCTAATACTGATACAGAGGGAGATGGATGCAGATGGTCGTTTACTCAGCTTCAAATAGTCCCCACTTTGAGTCGGGCGACTTCTTGATTACTGTCTTGTCCGAAAGCAGGACATGAAACCTGTATTGACTTTTGCCAAAAGGCATCCAGGCATAAACGGAGTAGCAACCTCGGCAAGCCGTTATCTTGATCTCTGTGTCGCAAGGGATGCAGTCCCAAAACCCCAAAGGCTTCCTTTGGCATCGCAGGCACTCAATTTGTTCAATCAGGTTTTTGTTTTCTTCTCGGAATTTCGCCAATTCACCAGGAGATACGATGGAGCCTATATACCATACACCTGAAGAGTTGCACACCTTGCAGAACGATCTTTCGTCACCATCCATCGTTTGCTTTTCACCCGAAAAGTCATCGTACACTATTCGACAATTCCCACACGCGAAAATGCCCTTCTCGTCTGGCTCTCGGTCCTCAAAACGCCTGAAGTACTCCAGAATTTCGGATTTGTCACCATCGGACAATTTTTCAAATGGTTGCATTTTGGAGCCACACTCATGACAACAGCAACCAAAGGTCTTCTTTGCCCACCGGCCAGCGAGTACGAGGACTGCGATAACGACGGTGAGTAAAATAATAAACGCTTCCACAGTCAGTTCTCCATGTCAGTGGTTATCGCGCTTTGCTACGCCTTATGCCCTACGGGTTTCATCCCGTTCATTCTTCTATTCTTACCATCCCGCTTCTGACGGTTTATTCGATCAAACTCCGCACGCTTTGCACATGAACCTCGGCTTCGGGCCATTGGGTGTTCAGGATGTCGATGATGTGATCCTTCGGACCGACGAAGATCATGATGAGATTTTGCGAGACGAAGTATTTTTTGAGGAAGGATCGCACCTCGGCATCGGTGACTGAATCGTAGCCGTCCTCGCGGATCGGTCTGTTGTAAATGGCGCGGCTTACCTCGCGGTTGAGGCTCCGTTGAGGCGTCTGATTGTGGACATCAGATACCTTGAGAATCTCGCGCCGCTCTTTCAGTGCCGCCCAAAAGCGCGGGTTGTCGGACAGCCCTTGGATGAAATCGGACATTTTCCCAATCAGTTCCTCGCTGTTATCGAGCCGCGGATCCGCGTAGATGTTGAGATACCTGACCCCTCCGGATGATCGCACCTGACAAGAAGGTCCATAGACCAACCCCAATTCTTCGCGGAAATACCGATAGATGAGCCCTCGGGCATCCCCTCTCAGCGTATCGGATATGAGGTTGGGAATATAATCGTCTTCGCCGACACTGCCGCAGGGGATCACCCAATGACCGAAAACGCTCTTTATCGTTGAATAATTCGTATAGACAAACGCCGTAGGGCCAACTTTAGAATCGGCGACTCGCGCCAATGAATGCCCAAATCCACCCGTCTGCCGTCCATCTATGAATGGCCGCAATAGCTTGGCAACCTCGGCAGAATCTCGGTCGGAGATCACCTTGAAAAACACCACCTCTGTTTTCAGAAGCCGATCATGATATTGTTCGATGTCTTGTAACGAAAGTTTTTTGAGCGATTTTAGGGAATTGAGTTTCTTTATCCCTTTTGTTTTTGAAATTGCGAAATTTCTCATAAGCGCAGATGTGTTTCTCCGCAGGTCATTTTGGTAATCGGCGATCTTTAGTTTTTTGACGTGTTTCAAGTCGGACTCAGAGAACGCGAGGTTGCGTGTGAGATCGCAAACGATTTCTACGGATTTACCACAGTTCTCGGACAGGGTAGAAATGGCGATTCTATGATAATGTGTACCGGTGATGCCATTTAGACGGGCACCTAATGCGGAGAGTCGATCCATGTACCCATGCTTTTTGGCGTATTCCCGAATTAACCATGAAGCCGTTTCTGCAAGGCCAATCTGCGAAGGTTGTTCTTGGTTTCTGCCCGCGCCGAGGAAGACGATCTCAATTTTGGTGATCGGAGCGCGTTTGTCACTGCGATAAAAAATGTGGTGGTTGGGGATTTCCGCAGAAGCGGGGAGAACGCCAATCAAAGAACACAGGACGAGGTTACGCATCACTTTCAGAAACATATTCATTTTTTGTCTCCCTTTTCTTGAAGATCGCTTTTGTTTTCCTGTTTTAATGTTAGGGAGAGGGTTATCGAATTGTCATTCGTCAGGTATTGATCGATGAGGCGCGGGATGTCTTCTGCGCGAATGGATTTCATATCTCGTATCAATTTCGGATACAGCATGGGATCACTGGCGTGGGCGAATGCTCGCCCGAACTGATAGGCCATTCCAGATCGGTCATAAAAACCGGAATACATGCTATACAACAGTTCATTTCGGGCGGCATTGAGGTCTTCTTCGGAGATCGATTTCAGTTTCATGAGTTCTACGAGAATAAGGGCATGGACAGCATCTAAGGACGTATTATGCGGCAGGTCGGCATAGCAACTCATAAGCCCGAATCCTTCATAGTGGCTAAGGCTCACACTGAAAACCCGCGCAAGTCCAGAATCAACAATATGAGATCTCAATGAATTTGCGATTTTGTTCAACATGCGGGTCAGAATGAGCAACCCCGCATAGTCCCGATGGCCTAAGCCGGGCGTGGTCCAGCTTTTCCTAAACTTGGCAAGACTGAGTTTGCTCAAAGTCAGGTTGAACTTTTTGCCCAGCACGTCGGGGTTGGGAACTTGAGGCGCGGGCACTTCACTCGACAACGCGCTCGGTCTTTGATCATTGCCATAAGCCTCATCTAATTTCGCAAGAACATAGCCAACATCCACATCGCCGATGACGACGATCAATCTCCTTTGCAAACGCAGGAAATTCTCGTAATAGGCTTTCAAATCATCGGGTTCGAGTTGCTCGATAAAAGCCTCAGATCCAAGGCCATTAAAATTCTTCTTGCCATAGACCAAACCAAAAAAATGATACGTAAATCTCCGCGTTAGGCTTGATAGTCTGCGACTTCTTTCCGTCAATACGATTTTCTTTTCGCGTTTAACCACTTCTTCATTGATCGTGGTATTGTAAAATCTGCCCTTGTCTATCTCAACGGCAAGGTCGAGTTTGTCCTTTGGAAATCTGAGGATGAAGCGCGTAAAATGAGAAGAAGTAGCGGCGTTTTTTTGCCCGCCATTTTTCATGATGATTTGGTTGAGTTTGCCCGGTTCATGGCTTCCCGTACCCGATATGATATGCTCTAAAAAGTGTATCTGTCCCTGTTGTCCCTCCGCTTCATCTGCCGAACCGGCGGCATAGAAGGTCTGGTACTCAAAGGTCGGGATGGTTCTATCTACGACGATGACGGCGTCGAGGTTGGGGTTGATGGTGTAATGTTGCGCGACGAGTTCTTCGGATAATGCTTCCGTTCCGATAAGCTGGTAGGCATCGCAGGTATTCGACAAGACGCACGCGATGACCGCAATGAGAGTTGATGTTTTTTTCATGTTGATACTCGCGGCAAAAGTGGAAGTGGGCTTTTCTGCCCGCACAGTATAAAACCGAGAGGTTCTTCCAGCGAGTCTGAAAGAACCTCTTTTTTTGTTTAACGCAACGGTCTAATACCAAATTGAATAGCTGTTGGCCTGATGTGATGCGATATGCTCCCTGCAAATGATCCTCTTGCCGTTACGCAGTACGTCAAATAAGCCCTGGCAAAATGCCATCCCAAAATATCACCAGATAAAGCCATCACGCACAGCGCGCAAGGCCATCTCGCAACCAACAGCCATCTTGCAACCCACCTCGCAGGCCAACGCATGTCGTACTACTACAAAAGCGATTTGCGCTGTGCAAGCCTCTCGGCGCATGAGAGCGGCATTTTTGAACTGCTGGGGCAGTTGTACCCCGCTCGCCTACTTTTTTTTGCTGTTAAAAAAAAGTAGGTCGCCGCACGCCGTAGGCACAGGCGTAGCCAAGGCATCAAAGGCAACCCACGAGGAGTTAGGACCAAACGCTTGAGACAAGCAACGCCTGAGTGCTACGGAACGTCTGTTTCTCATTCCTCATTCCTCTCTGATGGGAGGCAAGATACGGACAACTTGAAATCAAATTGGTATAATACCAATTCGCTTCATGGCTCATTGCTTCAATACCATCTTCCCTCATTCCACCAACTATTGTCTTTTTCAGCGTGACATGGGGTTATGCCTGTCTGTCGCGCTTATTTCGCGCCGCGCATCAGCCTTGCAAATTCGTCAAAGAGATAGTCGGCATCGTGGGGCCCTGCCGAGGCTTCGGGGTGGTATTGCACGGAGAAGGCGGGCCAGTCGCGGTGGCGCAGGCCCTCGAGGGTATTGTCGTTGAGGTTGATGTGGGTCAGCGCGACCATTTCTCGGTCGAGGGTATTTAAGTCCACGCAGAAGCCGTGGTTTTGCGCGGTGATTTCGACTTTGCCCGTGCTGGCTTGTCGAACGGGCTGGTTGGCACCCCGATGTCCAAATTTGAGTTTGTACGTTTTTCCCCCCAGTGCCAAGCCGAGCAGTTGATGCCCCAAGCAAATGCCAAAGGTGGGGCGTTCTCGGATCAGCTTTTGGATGTTTTCAACCGCGTACGTCACGGGTTCGGGATCCCCTGGCCCGTTGGACAAAAAGATGCCATCGGGATCGATTTCGAGGAGTTGATCGGCCGGTGTATCCGCGGGAAAAACCGTTACATCGCAACCGCGATCAACGAGGTAGCGCAAAATATTGTGCTTGATGCCAAAGTCGTACGCGGCCACGCGGTACTTGGCCCTTTGTCGCAAGTGCGTTGCCTCGCCGCGTTCGAGGTCGTAGAGGCCCTCGGTCCAGTGATAGGGTTCTGTGCAGGTGACGTTTTGCACCAAGTCGCGCCCGACCAAGCCGGCAAAGTCCCGTGCTCTTTGAACGAGGCGGTCCGCGTCGCGGTCGCGGGTCGATAGCACGCCTTTCATCGCGCCGCGCCGGCGAATGTGCCGCACGAGCGCGCGCGTGTCAATGCCCTCAATGCCGGGGATATGGTGTGCGGTCAAAAAGTCGCCCAAAGCCATTGTTGATCGCCAATTGCTCGGATGTGGACAGTATTCTTTGACCACAAAGCCCGCGACTTGGGGTCGTTGCGATTCAAAGTCCGCTGTGTTGATGCCGTAGTTGCCGATCAGCGGATAGGTCATGGTGACGATCTGGCTGTTGTAAGACGGGTCCGTGAGGATTTCCTGGTACCCGGTCATGCTGGTGTTGAAGACCACTTCCCCTTCGCATTCGCCATCTGCGCCAAAGGAGTTGCCTTTGAAAATGGTGCCGTCTTCCAATGCGAGCATTGCTTTCATGAACGCGCCTCGGTCAATGAACGATGAAAAACAAGCGATCAGCCCATCGCTTTGGGCGAATGGGAAGGGGCTGATGGCTGACCCCTATTCGGACAGGCACAGGGGCCTGTCCCTACGGCTCGGGGGGGGGACTTTTTTTCGTTTTTCGTAGTGGCTTATTCCTACGGTTGATGGGGAGGGGCGGCCTTCTCACCTCTTCCCAATCGTTTGGTATGTGACGCGCCCGCCCAATACCGTCATCACGGCCCGGCCTTTTAGTGTCCACCCGTGAAAAGGCGTGTTGCGCGATTTGGATTTGAACAAATTGGCATTTGCAATCCATTCGAGGTCCGGGTCAATGACCGCGATATCCGCGGGCTTGCCCTCCGAGAGATTGCCCCCGTCAATGCCGAGAATGTGCGCGGGTTCTGCCGTGAGCTTGGCAATGACATCTGAAAGAGAGAGCAGGCCGGTGTGGACGAGGTGGGTCAGCAGAACGCCGACTGCGGTTTCAAGACCGACGATGCCGTTGGGGGCGTCGGCAAATGCGCGCAATTTTTCTTGTGTCGTATGGGGTGCGTGGTCCGTGGCGAGCGCGTCGATGCTGCCATCCTGCAAGCCCTGGATCACCGCATCTCGATCTTCTTTGGAACGCAGTGGCGGACTCATTTTGCCCGCGGTGCCCAAGATACGCACGTCTTCGTCGGTCAATGCAATGTGATGGGGCGAGGCTTCGCAGGTGACGGGCAGACCCTCGGCTTTGGCTCGCCGCACGAGTTTGACAGCGCGTTTCACGCTTATGTGCAAGATGTGCAGACGCCCGCCGGTTTGACGCACGAGGTCGATATCGCGCTCGACCATGCCGGCTTCGCCCTCTGCGGGCATGCCTTTCAAGCCGAGTTCGCACGAGACCGCGCCTTTGTGCATGTGCCCGCCGCGCGTGAGTGCAAAAACCTCGGCGTGGGGATACACGGCAAAGCCACGGGCCTCAGCGCGCGCCAAGAGTTCGCGCATCAAGGCGGTTGATTCAATGGGGAGGCCATCGTCGGAAAAGCCAATGGCCCCCGCGTTGAGAAGCGCGTCCGTGTCCGCGAGTTTTTCGCCCTGCATTTTTTCGGTCGCACACGCGATGGGATACACGCGCGCATCCGCGTGTTTTGCCCGTTGGGCGATGTATTGGACAATTTCCGGGCTGTCTATCGGCGGGTCCGTATTGGGCAAACAGGCCACGGATGTGAACCCCCCCGCGGCGGCGGCTCGGCATCCGGTTTGAATGGTTTCTTTTTTTGGAAAGCCCGGATCGCGCAGGTGGACGTGCATATCCACGAGCCCGGGCGAGACGATCTTGCCCGAAGCGTCGATGGTTTCCACGCCTTTGATGGCGAGGTCGGGTTCAATGCACGCGATGCGGCCGTTCTGAATGAGCAGGTCGGCTGTTTCATCGCGGCGATTGGCAGGGTCGAGGATGCGCCCATTTTTGATCAGGAGATCGGTCATTTGCGTGAAAAGTATCGGCGAGATATGGATGTGTCAAGCGGATTTCCAACAGCAACTCGGTCTGGTTGATTAAGCTAAAACGCAATCCACAACAACAAACCCGCTCAGTGTTCAAGATACCGAGCGGGTTTTGTTTTTTTGCTGCATTTAATTCAATGCGGCGCATTTTTTAATCTCCATACGCGAGGGCGGGCATGGGGATATGGGCGCGGTAGGCTTCAATAGGCGGGAGGTTGCCGTCGGCTTCGGTTTCGAGGGGGCGCAAGTCCGTGAGGATTTCGAGGTCGTCTCGGATTTCGGTTTGTGTCAAATAGGCTTCAGATGCCTCGACTTCGCCCAAGTTGAGGGTGTTGGGAATCCACAAAACCCGGGCGTCTTCCGGCGCGATGAGACCAATGGATTCGAGGGCGATATCGAGGACTTCGGCATCGGTGTCGCAGTGCAAGGGAATCGCCCCTGCGGAAACGTGCTGCCCGGTGATGACATTGGTATAGGTGGCGTGATAGTCGATTTTATCCACGAGGCGGCGCGTGGTAAATTCGGCCATGCCCAAGCCCGTGGCATTGCCGTGCGTGGCTTCGGTGAGGTCGCGCACGAAAATACGCAAAACGCGCGGGGTTTCCTCGCCCATTGCGCGGCGGTCGTTGCGCTTGCGCCCAATGACGTTGGTATCCATGCCCGCGCCGGAAATGTCTTTGCCCATTTCGTCGATGATGAGCAGATCGACATCGTCAAAGGGCAACGACGGGCACCACACTTTGGATTGAGCCTGAAGCACTTTTTCGCGCGCTTCAAAGTCCGATGCGGGGATGGCTTCGATGAGCGCGGTTTCGTCATAGCCGTTTTCCAGGGTTGCCACGCCAAAGGCAATGGGCATTTCTCGGCACACGACCTCGCCGACCAAGCGCACGATTTTGTCAAACGAGTGGTGGATGATGGCGCGGTGATACACCGCCGCGCCTTTGTGTTTGCCCAGGCCGATCAGCATCATTTTCATCAGCCCGCTCTCAATTTCGCCGGCAAATCCCGTGTGCGGCTTGATGCGGTTGACCACGACAATGTGATCGGCTTCAGAGGCATAGCGGTCAAAGTAGATGGGCATGCCAAAATCCGACACCCCGATTTGCACGACCGCCATGGACGATTTGATCGGGCAGCCCATAGCGCGCTCGGTGATGCCATAGCCGGCCAAGACTTGGGTTTGGCCTTCGGCTGTGCCGCCGCCGTGCGATCCCATCGCGGGCACGATGTACGGGGCCGCGCCAATGGCCTGCATTTCTTCCACGGTGGTTTTGATGATGGTGTCGATGTTCGCCACGCCCCGGCTGCCCGCGGTGATGGCCACGGTTTGACCGGGTTTGATGGTGGCGCGAGGGTCGATTTTGGCGATTTCATCGCGCACAGCAGACGCGATGTCGTCAATGCGCGGCGCGTCAAAGTGCTGGCGAATGCGGAACATGTTTGGGTAAGTCGGCATGGTTGATCCTCCATTACATGGATGCTTCGTACAGGGCGATCACGTCTTTGATCGCGGTTTTGCGGGGGTTGACTTGAATATTGCCGCTTTTCATCGCGTCTTCGGCCATCATCCCGATGCCTTCGGCTTTGGCGCCGGCGTCGCCCAATGTGGCGGGAATGCCCACGTCGTCAGACAGGTTTTGCACGGCTTCAACCGCGAGCAACGAGGCGTCAACCGCGCTTAAGCCAGTGACATCTTCGCCCATCGCAGCGGCGATATCGGCGAATTTTTCCGGGCAGGCATAGCGGTTATACGCCATGATGCGCGTGAGCAAAATCGCGTTGGCAACGCCGTGCGGCACGCCGTAGTGACCGCTGACCGGATGCGACATCGCATGGACATTGCCCAGGCGCGTTTGCGAAAAGGCAAACCCGGCCATGGTGCTGGCCGCGAGCATATTTTGCGTGGCTTCGTGGTTGTGGTCGCTGTACGCGGCACGGCGCAAATTTTGCGAGATGAGGCGAATGGCGTGCAGGGCCATGCCTTCGGAAATGGGGTTGGACAGCAGCGAAACATAGGATTCAATGGCGTGTGTGAGGGCGTCCATGCCGGTTGCTGCGGCAATGGGCAGGGGCAAGGCAACGGCCATGTCCGCGTCGAGAATGCCCACGTTGGGCATCACATGCGGGCCTGGCACAGTGCCTTTGAAGTGGTTGTCGTCTGTAATCACGGCAAAGGGCGTGACTTCGCTGGCCGTGCCATACGTGGTGGGCACGCACAACAAAAAGGGAATGGGGCCGGGAACGGGTTTTTCCCCAATAAAATAATCGGTGATTTTGCCGCCGTGATTGACGAGCACGCCCGCGGTTTTGGCGACATCCATCGAAGAGCCGCCGCCTATGGCGAGTAGAAAATCGCAGTTTTCCGCCCCGTATTGCGCCGCGCATGCTTCCACATTGCGAATGGGCGGATTGGGTTCAACGCCGTCGTAGATGCTGTACGCGATGCGCGCATGGTCGAGCACCTGCGCGACGCGAGCCACGACGCCTGCCGCGACCAAGCCCTCATCCGTGACGATCTGCGCCTTTTGCACCCGCGCTTCACGCACGATTTGCGGAATCTCGCCGACCGTACCGCGCCCCATGACGAGCCGCGTGGGGCCGTAATAACCAAAGTGATCTTGAAATGCCACGATCGAGTTCCTCTGCGATTTTTGGTGGACAACAATGGTTTGAGAGAAGAAAATGGTTTTTGTTCGCTTTGTCAATATCGCTTTCTGGCCGTGCGATAGACCCGCTTGAGCAAGGCGTCCAAGATGATGTCGCGCCGGGCTTTGTCGGCCATGAAATCGTTTATGATCTTTTGGTTTCGACCCTGCCGCCGCGCAAAAGCCCTCGTTACTTCGGGTTCAAAAACCTACTTAAACTGCCCAATGGCGTTGGCCTTGGCCTGTTCGGCGAGATGGGTGTTTTGGGCCATATCGCCCGATATTTGATCGAACAGCAGTTTATCTTCGGTGGTCCAATGCGTGCCAAACCGCTCGTTGATGGTTTCGATAATGACCGATAGCGGCGCGGGTGTAGCCGGCCTGCTCCAACAACCACGCTTCAATCGCGCTCTCAAAGGCTCTTTCCGAGGTGGGTTTGGTGGTCATTGCAATGCCTTAACCTACCTGTAATTTTAGGGATTGTCTGACTTAAACAGTTCATACACGTCAGGATCGAAAATGCGGGCGGTTACAATTTCGGACATAGGGATCACGATTCGAAAATCCTCATTAACCAAACTCGATAACTCTTCAAGGGACTTCCTAAGCACAGGGGCATAATTAGTCGTGAGTTCCAACTCGCGGGTATCTTCTTTTCGATAACCGCTTGCCATGGGCAGGAGTGCGACATCAGACTCGCCATGCCTTGCAATTCCGCTCTCAAAAACGAAACCAATATAGGATTTCCCACTTCTTAGCGAAAGTTCAACCAACTTTCCACTTTCGTTATTTTCCCTGATTAGCAGTTCGATGAGATTACCACTTTCCCTTGCCGTTCGTCGCATTGCCTTTTCTTCGGCGTAAAACCAATTGATCACAATCGGCAACACAACACCCAACAGGGCACTTAGCACTGCCGTGCCATAGTAATCAAATGGAACCTGGGATTTCCATATTTCGCTGATACAAGGAAGATAGGGATTGAGAAGGAAAACAATTATCAAGCGTGCAACGACGACCAAAGAGCAACCTGCAATAGCAGACTTAAACAAGACATGATAACCCGAATCCCGGAGCACACCGTAGCGCGTATAGTACAGGCGCGTCAGAAACCAATACCCGCCGAGAGTGGGAATAAAAAGTAATCCAAGGCCCAATGGAAATACCTCTTGATAGACTGATTATCGGTTTTCTATGTGCGATCTTTTTGAGACATGTCAGATGTCTTCCGCCTAGTGGAAATCTCAGCCATTTTTCTGATTAATTCGCGCACCTTGGGATTGGCAAGCAATTCATCTGCTTTGACATACTGACCGCCCCTTGAGGTTACGTATATCTTCAGCCCTTCTTCCGATGCGTTCTTAGCCATGGCTCCTCCTAATGAATGTTGTCGTTTCCACCTCGATCATTTTTCGCTGATCAGCACTTGTTGAACAAGGTAGCCAAACATGCCACCTCACGCAAGTTTCTCGCATCCCTTCACTCGGATTCTCTATAAGCACTTTTGTCGTAGAGATTCTTGTGTTCCTCATTGATAAGTACTTTGAAATCCATATCCTTAAGCAGAGCGTATTTCTCAACCAACTTTTTGAACTTGGCTCCTCGGTCACTCAGACAATTGTATAGGACTTACGCAATTTCCATTGGAATATGAGGTGCTTTGAGTTGTTGTCTCAAGAAGTCAGCCAGCCCCCGGTATTTGACTTGATAAATGGTTTGTCCTGTTTGATAGGCCACCTGCGCGAGTCTTATCCAAACTAACATCGCACACCCAATATGATTTCGTACCATGCGTGCCAACCGACATTGACACTTTTCAAGCCCGGTCACTTGTTTGACTTCGCGGTGAAAGGGCTCAATTTTCCATCGTTGGTGACACACCTGTTGTACCCCTGAAGAATCGTTTTGAGCATGGTCGTTGGTCACGACATACGCCGTGCGTCTATCAGAAGACGCCACCCGGAATAATTTCACTTTGTGGTCTTTGGGAAACCCTCTGATTTTAATTGGTTTGCCTTGTTTGCGCTCCGCTTGAGTCCAAGTTAAGCTATCTACGCGCTGGTAGGGGGTTGTGCCTGCCGAATCGTCCACGCGCCGGTTCGTCTTGAGGGGACAATAATAGGTTTTTTGCATCTGCTCTCTGTGTCGCATGACCGTTTTGGTCGCATACCAACTGTCCATCAAGACCCCGGTAAAAGGGAGGCCCTTCTGATAGACCAACACAGAGAGCATGTCCTTGAGAGGATCCCATTTGGTTTTGCCATCGCCTTGCGGGTCATAAATCCGATCGTCAATCAGCCAGAACCGATCCTGTTGCGGATTGACATAGACACATGTAACCACCCCAATGCCATTGATGACGCCTTGGGCGTTGCCGCTCTATTGACGACGCACTAACGCGATCTTGCGCGCGTGTCGCTTGTCTAAAACCGTGTCATCAAAGATCACATCGCCTTCAGGCGTCAACGCGATGGGGTCTTTGACGTGTTCCCACACCAAGCGGGGGGGGGATACGCTCACCGGCGAGATAGCGGTTGATCATATCATGACTGAACCCTTCGCTATGGTCGGCGAAATGGGGCAGGGTATCGTTGAGGGGACTGCTAAGCAGATACTGACAGTAATCCAAACGCGTCGGGTGGCGCATTGACACCTCCTCAAAGTGATTCATTTTACGGAATTGCACCCTTTTTTAACTTAGCATGCGTAAGTCCTATCAAATTCTATTTTAGCCTTAAAACCCGCGTAAGGCTTTTCACATGAACTGGTTTTCTTTTCGCGCAAAATTCCATCGACGCAGTTGTCCAGTAAATCTAGAATTGCATCCACCAATTCGATGTCTCTGGTCAACATTTCAACAAAAAACGACTTGACAGGAGTGGCATCAACCGCCTCGTACTTGTTTGCCATCTCGACCTCCTTTAGAATGCGTTTTTGATGACACGTAAGATATGTTCTGCAAGAATAGGACTGACGCTGTTTCCGATTTGCCTAAAGCTGTGCCATTTCGTGGGGTGGAATTGAAACCAATCGAGAAAGCCTTGTAGTCTTGCCGCTTCTCTGGGGGTTATCACTCGGTTCTCCGTAGGGTGTAATGGACGAACCGCTTGATAACTGCCCTTGTCGTTGCCCGTACCGGCCCTTAAAGTTCGACAGAATCCATTGTATTCCAAGCGGTAGCTTTTTGAAACCCGATCAACTCTTCCCTGCTCAATTTTAGGGAATTATATACAAAGTGGCCGTGGGGTTTGGATAGGAAGCGAGCTAAAAAAACCATTGACAAAGTATATTATACTATTATATCTTTTTTGTTAACAGTCAAGCGGTACTTGTTATGTCGGGTATCTGCTGAATACAATAGTCAGTATGTAAGGTCAGATTTGAGTCGGAAGGTTACAAGTCACTGACTGAGTCGTTGCTCTGTCTGCTTGTCTTGTTAAAACTTAAAACAATTCTGCCTTGTTTCTTTAGTATAATGGGATAAAGAAACAAGGCAGGTCTTTTAGGCTTGTTGGAACTATCTATGATAGGAGAACAATATGAAAAAGAAAAAAGGAAGGAAACCATTACGGAATGAAGAGTCGAAAGATGATGGGCAAAGTTCTGAACAGTGGCCTGAACAGTTCCCTTATACAGTGGAGCAACTTGTCAAAGCGGTTGTGACACCGATCAAGTCAAAGGAAGCAAAAAAGAGACTCGGAATGTCCTAACTAACTTTTTACTCTACTATCAGGTCTTGATAGCGAAGTCTTTTATTGTTCATATTTTCGACACACAATTTCATTTGGTCAAGTGTGTCTTTGGATCGCATATTTTGTCTCCCTACAAATTCGGAAACATATTTGTTAAGATGTTTTGCGCTCATTTTGTGATAGACGCCATAATGTCCTCGTTTCAGGATAGACCAAAACGATTCTATGCCGTTTGTATGGGCTTGTAAGCGCACGTATTCTCCAACGCTATGTTTTACGGATTTGTGGTTAAAGTCTGTTAGATGGTTATATACGGTGGCTTCGTCGGTATATACAGTTGATTCACTTTCTACATTGTCAGCAATGAAGTCTTGCAAGGTGGTAGAATTTACTTTTTCAACAACCTTTGCTGATACTTTTTTGGTTTTGCGATCTTTTATGCCGGCGACGGCAATTTTTCCAACGGTCCCGCGTCCTGCTTTCAGTTTTTTGGAAGCGTGTTTGTTGCCTTCTTTACCGCCTATATAAGTTTCGTCAACTTCAACAGGGCCTTTGAAAAGTGTATCTTCAATTGGATTTTCTAATAGGGCTATTCGTATTCTATGTGCGAGATGCCATGCGGTTTTTTGTGTGATATTCAAGTCTCTGTGCAGTTTCATGGAAGAAATACCTTTAAGACTTGTGGACATAAGATAAATGCCAATAGCCCACACCTGATAGCCCAGTTTTGAACTTTCCATAACTGTTCCGAGTCTGACGGAAAAGCGTCTATCGCAATCACGACAACGATGTGGTCTGACTTTATCAGACGTTCTTTCATTCACATTTAGAGAGCCGCAACGCGGACAGGCTATGCCGTCAGGCCATCGGGTTTTGATAAACCATTTTTCTGCTGTGTGATCATCGGGAATTTTTTTGAACAACTCAATGAGTGAGATGCCTTTTCTGAAGTGCTTGCCTGGTGCATTTTGTGCCATTGTATTACCCCTAAAAGTTAGTCCTAAAAGATACTGTGAAATTTGATGTAAAATGTTGTTATTATTGCTATTTACATATCGGAAATATATGTAAAAAATGCTTAAAAGTCAATGTTTTTTTTGCGTTTTTAGCGTGAATTGCAAGTATTTGATTGCATATAGAGAGAACTATGTGCAATTCCCGGTGCCGTCAGAGAAAAAGAAAAAGGGCATGTGGTGAAAGCCATGTGCCCTTTCATTATCTTAGGAGCGAGTGTATTATGTCGTTGAATTGTAAGAATCGGACTGTTTTTGAGGGCGATAATTTGGATGTGTTGCGTGGTTTGAACAGTGCGAGTGTTGATTTGGTGTATTTGGATCCGCCGTTCAACAGCAATCGGAATTATAGTGCGCCTATTGGGAGCGAAGTTGCGGGTGCGAGTTTCAAGGATGCGTGGACGCTTGATGATATTGACGAGGCGTGGCTGGGCATCATCGCAGAGCAATACCCTGCGGTGTATGCGATTTGTCAAACGGCGGAGCTTGCCCATAGTCAGGGGATGAAGTCGTATTTGGCATTTATGGCAATTCGTATTATGGAGTTGCACCGGGTTATGAGGGATACTGGGAGTATTTATTTGCATGTGGATCCAACGGCAAGCCACTATTTGAAACTGATTATGGATGCTGTCTTTGGGAGAGATAATTTCAGGAATGAAATTGTATAGCGGTGAAAAGGCGAAAAGCAACCACAGATAAACGCGGTGAACGCGGATGAAAGGTACGTAGGGACGTAAAGTCTTGTTTTTACGCCCTTTGTCTTAGCCTCCCTACTTGACCTTGCAAATTGCCATTTTGTGACTATATTGGTTTGTAGAGAGATGAAAAGTCTCTGTGCTCAAGGCTGAAGAAATAGGCGAGCACCCGTTCCCAAAATAGGAGGTTACAATGAAAAAAATGACGCTGGCTTCAATGGATATCGCGGAACACAAGCGCGAGGATCTCAAGAGGATATTTCCAGAAGTCTTTTCTGAGGAGCGCATTGACTTTGACCAACTCAAGCGCGTTTTGGGCGATTGGGTAGCCTCTGATGCGGAACGCTTTGGTTTGAACTGGCCGGGCAAGGCCGAGTGTATGAAAATCATTCAAAAGCCGAGTAGTGCCACGTTGAAGCCCCTGCGGGATGAATCCGTCCATTTCGACGCGACGGAAAACCTGTTCATTGAAGGCGAAAACCTGGAGGTGCTCAAGCTGTTGCAGAGGGCGTACTTCGGCAAAGTCAAAATGATCTCCATTGACCCGCCCTACAACACGGGCAAGGAGTTCATCTATCCCGATAAGTATTGTGAGGAACTGAAAACGTATCTGGCCTACACCGGACAGGTCGATGGAGATGGGCGCAAGTTCTCGACGAATGTAGATACCGATGGTCGCTATCATTCGCGTTGGTTGAATATGATGTATCCGCGCCTCTATATCGCCCGCAATTTGCTACGCGAAGACGGGGTGATTTTTGTCAATATAGACGACAATGAGGTTCACCATCTGCGGATGGTCATGGATTTGATTTTTGGGGAGGAGAATTTTGTTGGCAATATCGCTTGGAAAAAAACCAGTGGGGATAACAAACCGTCTTTTGCTTTCACGCATGACAACATTGTTATCTACGGAAAAACGAGCAATCAATTGCCGCGAGTTAGGCTTACTGGTCCTCAAAGATTGCAATATAAGAATCCCGATAACGATCCGCGTGGTGATTGGGCACAGACCGATTATCGAAGTCGATGGACGAAGAACGAACGACCCAATCTCTACTACGCGATAACTCAACCCAACACCAAGGAAAAAATTTTTCCAGATACTCATACCAAATCTACAAGGGTTTGGGGATGTGAAAAAAACGTTCATAAGGAAAATGAACGCAACGGACTTGTTTGGTGGGGAAAGGATGGTTTAGCTAAAGAACCAAAGAGAAAACGGTTTTTATTCGATCATCGCGGTGTAAATACGCGCAGCGTTTGGGATGATGCGGGAACCAATGATTCCGCGAGTGGAGAGTTAGCGGAACTTTTTCCCGAATGCCGGTCGATCTTTGACAATCCCAAACCGATTTCTCTACTAAAAAAGATTATCTCCATCGCATCGGATAAAAGCTACATTGTCCTTGACTTTTTCGCCGGCTCGGCCACCACGGCCCACGCTGTCATGCAACTCAACGCCGAAGACGGGGGCAAGCGCAAATACATCTGCGTGCAACTTCCCGAGCCGACGAACGAAAAGTCGGAAGCCCATAAAGCGGGCTATGAAACGATTGCCGATATTGCCAAAGAACGCATCCGCCGTGCAGCGGCGAAAATTGAGGACGAGTTAAACGGTCAACTCGACCTGAATGGCAATGGTCAACTCGATCTCGGCTTCAAGGCATTCAAACTCGACTCGTCCAACTTCAGGATATGGGATGGCGATGTCGAAGATACAGACGCCCTCATCGAGCAACTTGAACTTCAGGTTGACCGCATTGACAAGGAGGGCAGTGCCGAGGATATTCTGTATGAAATTCTCCTGAATGCGGGACTCCCTCTGACAGCCAAAATTGAAAAGCAGGTCGTGGAAGAGAAAGAGGTGTTTTCCATCGCGGATGGCGAGATTAGGGTGTGCCTTGAACGTGAACTTACGACCGAGCTTTTCGACGCGCTTGCCAAGGCCAGTCCGTCGCAGGTCATCTGCTTGGACGAGGCTTTTTATCTCAACGACGAACTCAAAGTCAATGCGGGCGTGATTTTCAAATTCTATGCAACCGCCAACGAAACCGAGATGGTGTTTAAGACCATTTAGACTGAAAGCAAAAAATGAAACTCAAATTCGATCCGTCATTGGACTATCAGCGCGATGCAATTGACGCCATTGTAGGCGTGTTCGACGGACAGCCCATCGCGCAGACCGACTTTGCGTTGCACCTCGCCACTGAATTTTTTCAGTCTGAACTCGGCGTGGCAAATTACTTCGCACTCAGCGACGACGCGATCCTCGCCAATGTCCACAGGATACAGGATGCCAACGGTATTGAGAAAGTGCCCGCGCTTCAGGGACGGGCATTTTCCATTGAGATGGAGACGGGCACCGGTAAGACCTACGTTTATCTCCGCACAATTTTCGAGTTGAACAAGGCTTACGGCTTTGTGAAATTTATCATTGTAGTGCCCAGCGTCGCCATCCGCGAGACCGTGCTCAAGAGCATTGAGATGACTCGGGCGCATCTCAGCACGTTCTACGACAATGAGCCATTTGATTACTTCGTCTATGATTCCAAAAGACTCGGGCGCGTGCGGCAATTCGCCACGAGCAATCAAATCCAGATTATGATCATCAACATTCAGTCCTTTCAGAAGGATATTGCCGACAAATCACTTGCGGACATGACGGAAGACGAATCAAAAAAACTCAATGTCATCAACCGCGAAAACGACCGCATGTCCGGCCGCCGCCCCATTGAGTTCATCCAAGGGACAAACCCCATCGTCATTATTGACGAGCCGCAGAGTGTGGATAATACGCCCAAATCGAAGCGGGCGATTGCCAACCTAAATCCGGCGGCCACATTGCGTTACAGTGCCACGCATCGCAACCCCTACAATCTCCTGTACAAACTCGACCCGATTAAGGCTTATGACATGCGTTTGGTAAAGCGCATCGAGGTCGCCTCCGTGCGTTCGGATGACAGTTTCAACGAGGCTTATGTCAAGTTGCTGAAGACCGATAACACGAAGGGCATCAAGGCGCAGGTAGAAATTCACAAGGAGGGTGCGAAAAGCCCAAGAGCCACCAAAATTTGGGTCAAGCTGGGCGATGATTTGTATATCAAATCCGGCCGACGAGAAATTTATCGACAGGGGTATATCGTTCAAGGGATTGATTGCACGCCGACCGTGGAACATGTCAAGTTCACGGGCGGACACATGTTGGAAATCGAGCAGGAAGTCGGGGGCATAGGCGACGAGATCATGCAGGCTCAGATCTATGAGACGGTCGAGCGACACCTGCAAAAGGAGCGTACTCTGATGGGAAAAGGCATCAAAGTGCTCTCGCTTTTTTTTGTTGACCGAGTGTCGAATTACCGCATATACAACGCCGATGGCACGATGGGCATCGGCAAAATTGGACAATGGTTTGAGGATGCCTACCGGGAACTGACGGCCAGACCGGCTTACAGGACATTCGCCTTTCAAGACCTCTCCAAAATCCACAACGGCTACTTCTCTCTGGACAAGCAGGGCAGGATTAAGGATACGCGGGGCAATACGAAGACGGACGAAGATACCTATAACCTGATCATGAAGGAAAAGGAACGCCTGCTCGATCCCCAGGAACCGCTTCGTTTTATCTTTTCGCACTCGGCGTTGCGAGAGGGGTGGGACAATCCCAATGTCTTTCAAATTTGTACGCTCAACGAGACGCACTCCTTTGAAAAAAAGCGTCAGGAAATCGGTCGAGGACTGCGTTTGCCGGTGAATCAGAACGGCGAGCGCATTCGCGACGAAGCCGTCAACAGGCTGACTGTGATCGCCAATGAATCCTATGAGGAATTTGCCAGTACCCTGCAATCGGAGTTTGAAGAAGAGTTCGGGATTCGCTTTGGCGTGGTCGAGAAGATCGCCTTCGCCAAATTGGTTCGGGCAGGACGTGAGATTGGCCAGGAGACGTCGGCCAGAATCTGGACAGAGTTGGTCGCCAACGGGTATCTGAATGCACAGGGTAAAATTCTAGACAAGTTCGATCCAAGGGCATCGCATTTTCGGCTTTTGATAGCTGACGAGTTCGAGGACCTAGTGCCTGAGATTATCGACGTGATGAACCAGAAGGTCTTCAAAAACCGCATGGTGAATGCCCACGAGCGCAGAGAGCTTGAATTTAGAAAGGAAGTGTACCTCAGCGAGGACTTTAGGGCACTTTGGGACAAAATTAAGCACCGCACGCGCTATCGCTTGGCGTTTGCTACCGACGAACTGATTGCCAAAGCCATTGCACGCATCAAAAAACTCAACCCCATCAAGCCGCCTGAAATCGCGACGACTATCGTCGAGGTCGGTATTTCGGCGACGGGCATTTCGGCTGATAGGCAACTTGCAACGCACCACCGAGATATTCATCCCGTCGCCATATTGCCGGATATTCTGACTTTTCTCCAGAAGGAGACCGAGCTCACGCGCCACGCCCTCGTCAAAATACTGAAACTGTCGGGACGCCTGAGTGAGTTTGGGCGCAATCCACAAGTTTTTATGATGGCGGTGGCAAAAGAGATTGCTCGGGCCATGCGCGATCTGACGCTCGCAGGCATTCAATATAAAAAGATCGAAGGCCAGTACTGGGAGATGAATCGCATTGAAAAGGAGGCGGCAGAGGGCATCGTCCGCTATCTGCACAACTTGTATCAGGTCCAGAGCGCGGACAAGACCCTTTTCAACGCCGTAGAGTACGAATCCGAGGTGGAGCGGCGATTTGCACGAGACTTGGATACGCATGAAAACGTCAGGCTGTTCCTGAAACTCCCTTCATGGTTCACGATAGACACGCCCATTGGGCCGTACAATCCCGACTGGGCTTTTGTCACCGAGCGCGATGAGAAGCTCTATTTTGTGCGCGAGACCAAGAGCACACTCGATTTTGAGGATCGCAGGCTTGGGGAAAATTGGAAAATTGCTTGTGGACAAGGGCACTTCAGAGAACTCGGCGTCGATTACGACGTGGTGACAGCACTTGATCAGGTCGGGATGTAGAGCAAAACAAGTCGTCAGTTGTCAGTCCCCACTGCCCCACCGCCTCGCAAGCGCGTGCGTACAACGTAAAAATGCTCGACGGCGCGTTGATTCAGATGATGTACGAATTTGTTGGCGCGACATTGCAACGCCATCGCCTTGCATTTTTCCCTGCGCCGCACCCCGAAGAGTTTCAAAACATTCCGGACATTTACCTCGAAGATGCGATTTATGCCGACGTGGTCGCCAAGAACATCGTTCCGTTCCCCGTGCGTTTCGACTATCATGCTCAAGACGATCAGCAGGATTTGGACCATCCCAAGTCCCATCTGACGCTCGGTCAATACGAGCACTGCCGCATCCCGATGACGGCCCCATGACGCCGTTTTGGTTTATTGATTTCATTCTCAGGAATTTCTATCACACTGCATTTCGACGATTTGCTGACACACTTCCTCCCCGTGGCGATCCATTTGCTGAGTCTATACGCTTTGCGGAACGGGAAGTAATTCACATTGTCATTCTCCGACATTGATTGGGGATACACGGGGCCTAGTAATACTAAGCGATGGTTTCCGCGTAAACATGATACATTGTTGTTTTATGTGAAGTCTGAAATTGCTATTTTTAATAGGGATGCCGTGCGTGTGCCATACAAAAAACTGAATGTGCAACACAGAAAAACCGGCGGAGGTGGTATTGGAGGGAATTGACACCAGAGAATGTTGATGTGTTTCGGAAAAGGGGTAAAGTGATTGAAGATTGGTGGGTTGATATTAGTCCTGCGGGACGTATCCACCAAGAGCGTTGTGGTTATCCTACTCAGAAGCCATTGGCGTTACTGGAGCGCATTATCAAGGCAAGTAGTGTAGAGGGTGATGTTGTGTTGGATCCGTTTTGTGGTTGCGCGACGACGTGTGTTGCGGCGGAGAGGTTGGGTCGTGATTGGGTGGGCATAGATTTGAGTCCGTTGGCGAGTACGTTGGTGAGACAGCGTTTGGAGCGTGCGTCAGATGAGGGTGCATTGTTCAAGGGTGGATTGCCTGATGTCATAGTGCGTGAGGATATTCCTTGCCGTACGGATATAGAGGCGTTGCCTGATTACAGGAGTCACAAGCATGTGCTGTATGGCGAGCAGAAGGGAACGTGTGGTGGATGTGGTATTCACTTTCCGTTTCGTAATATGACGGTGGATCATATCATTCCTCAGTCTAAGGGGGGTGGAAATCATAAGGGGAATTTGCAACTATTGTGCGGGGCGTGTAATAGCCAGAAAGGGGCGGGAACGCAAGCAGAACTGATGGCAAAGTTGCGGAGATTGAAACTTGTTGCGTAGGTAAAGTCAGCATGGGGTCGGTGATAGCAACCGGCCCCAATAGTGGAAGAGATGCTGTGGTGTGTATCGCCATAGGTATTTTTTTGTGTGTGTAGAAAAAGATGGTGAAATGGGTAAAAAAATGCCTGAGAAGTGGTCAAAGTTTTCTTTTTTTTCGGTGTATATAGATGTAGATGGAATACGGCGATCCTCACGGGGTACAAATACATAGCCATTGGTTGGCAACACCATACAAAAAATAATATGTCACAAAAATAAAGCCAGCAGGCCCCCTCAAAGACGTGCTGGCTTCATTTTCAATAGGAGATAGCTATGTTACAAAAAATAAGTTTGAACCCCATTAAGTTGGAAAGAACCGGTGAGTATGTTCATCCTCGG
Organism: uncultured Latescibacterota bacterium; assembly: GCA_958295785.1. Lineage (GTDB taxonomy): Bacteria > Latescibacterota > UBA2968 > UBA2968 > UBA2968 > VXRD01. Next base: position 4,422,484 of record OY282377.1, on the reverse strand, counting down.
TACTCCTATTATATTGAAAAAAAAGGAAACAAGTCTGTACTGTATGAAAAACTCGATGGAAAAAAGGGGCTGAGGAAAGTACGAAATAGGCATTTTAGAACGGTTATTCATCATGGATTTAAAAAGGATATATCGTTATGGATAGAGATAGCGGCTTATGGAAGGTGGCAACAGTACATTGGTTTGGGTTTGCCAGAAAAGCGTTTTTACCAAGAACGTATTTTCGGCTGGCCTACAAAATACAGTGTGGTATGTAGCAATAACATTTTTACACTATACAAAGGGAAAAAAGTGCATTTGTCGGGCTTGTCTTCTGAAGCAGAGGCCATAATGTATGCGTGGAAAGATGTCATAGGATTTCCTCTGGGACACTGCAATTTGGGACAAGGTAAGATTTCATGGGATGCAAGAAATTTAAGCCAAATTACTCTTGCAAAAATAAAGATTGAATGGCCTCATTGAAAAGGACGCAATCCCAAGAAAAAAGAAATAATCAAATGGTTGTTGGGGGCGTTGTTGTGGTCGTTGTTATGTTTGTTATTGGGGATGCTGATAACAAAAATGTTTGGTTGTTAAAGCCAAAACTGCTTGACCTATTCCACCAAATGATTTGTGAGGGGTTGATAGGTATGGATCAACGCTGTGTTAGGAAAACACAATGGCACAATTAACTTTGTCCGATCATCGGGAGAGGCCAGAAATTTCGAGGCACTTTCAGCAGGGAGTTTGAAAGCAGGTCATGGATCTCTTGTAGAATTAGTTGTGACTATCCAATGAAACAATAAATGTATGGCTTGTAAGGGGATGTAGGTAGGGAATGGGTATTGTGTTAGGTGAAGTGGAGATAGGCCAAGGATCGTGTAAGTAGCCGATTGTATTGTACGTAACAGGAAATTTCCGGCCACTTTGTATATAATTCCCCAATTTTAGCGTATCTGTCCGCTACTTCTTTGGTATGGCGTGTTCCGAGACATCCCTATACTTCACTCTTTTCTTTTAGACGTATAATTGCTTCTTTGTGCCCAACTCCATCGGGGATTCGGCCGTACAAATTCTTCCCAAAAACGCCTTCCACGACCTTTTTTATTTTTTTCCATCCATCCTCTTCCCGAAGCCAAAAAGGGTCTATCTTTTTTGGCAGACCTTTCAAAGCATCTTGCACATAGACGGGTTTCGCATTTTTTGGTACAAAATCTGTCGTCCGAATTGGCCTCATTTGATCTTTTAAGTAACCAAAGAAAAATACTCTTTCTCGCGTCGTGGGAACTCCGAATTGCGTGGCAACGAGTTTTATAGGTGGCAAAATTTCGTATTTACGCGCCACTTGAGACAGAGCCTGTTCGATAATTTGAGCGTTCTTTTTGCTTAAAATTCCCGGTACATTCTCAGCGAGAAAGAATTTTGGGGTTGCATCGTCGACGATTTCAAAAAAGTGGATGAACAATTGATTGCGCGGGTCATCTGTATCTCTATGACCTATATGGCTAAAGCCCTGACACGGGGGGCCGCCAATGATGCCATCAACCTCACTAACCTTGAGGCCGAATGCTTGCACCATTTCAGTTCCCGAGATGGTGGATATATCTTTCTCCCAAAGCGGCGATTTTGGGAAGTTTTGCTCGTGGACTGAAACCGCCTGCGGATCGATCTCTACTGACCCCGCTATATCGAACCCGGCTCGTTTCGCACCCAAACCAAATCCACCAGCACCGCTGAATAGATCGATTATTTTTAAGCGTCTTTTTTTCATTTTAACTAATCCCGTGTCAGCACATGCTTCGCCGTAGCGTCCCACATTTCGCCGACACGGGGAAGCAGGGAATTGAGAAGGAAAACAATTATTAAGAAGCCCTAACATAAAGAAATCAAGCATCTGAAACAGATGAGTGAACACTCGCAGGAACGCCTCAAAGTCGGCCTCTCACAAATCCATGTCAACGCTTTTTGTTAGGGACTCTAATTATCGATTTTCTATGTGCGATCTTTTTGAGACATGTCAGATGCCTTCCGCCTAATGGAAATCTCAGCCATTTTTCTGATTAATTCGCGCACCTTGGGATTGGCAAGCAATTCATCTGCTTTGACATACACGCCGCCCCTTGAGGTCACGTATATCTTCAGCCCTTCTTCCGATGCGTTCTTAGCCATGGCTCCTCCTAATGAATGTTGTCGTTTCCACCTCGATCATTTTTCGCTGATCAGCACTTGTTGAACATGCCACCTCACGCAAGTTTCTCGCATCCCTTCACTCGGATCCGCTCTGGCGTTCCGCGTGCTCGAATTTCGCCCATCAATCTCCCCCGTCACCGCTACGGCGATGAGCGTGGTTAGGCGTTCCTTGAGCAACCCAATCGTCATCTCAAATTTCCTCATGGACGACGGCCTGCTCAACATTGCTGCCGCCGCTGCGCTTGAGGGCGTCCAAAGCGGCGGGCTGTGTCTCGAAAGCCGAGCAGGGTGTGTTTGTTGATGGCGAGTGCCGGGTCGAATTGGCGATTGTCAACGCGGGTGTAGCCGACCCGTTCCATCCGCCGCGCTTCAATCGCGTTCTCAAAATCTCTTTCCGAGGTGGGTTTGGTGGTCATTGTCATATCTCGCCGAACTTACAAGAGGATTCTGAACGCTTGAACAGTCAGACCTGCCTCTCGAATAATCGCTCGTAAAGTCCCTTTGGCAACTTCCTTATGTCTCGGCACGACAATGCGACGATGGGGTTCTCGATTCAGTCGCAGGATGATATGGCTTCCGCGTTGTCAGTCAAAAACATAGCCAATTTTCCCCAACGCCTTAACAACATCGCGGCCTGCAACAACTGGAAGTGGCATCAAATCTCTACCTCGACAATTTCTTCTGTAATTGATGGAGGAATGGGATCGCCATGGGCTTCCAGACTTTCTATGTACAGGGCAATTGCTTCTTCGGCATTTGCCAAGGCGTCATCCCGAGTCTGCCCTTGCGAAATGCACCCTGGTAATGCGGGTACTTCGGCCACAAAAACGCCATCCTCATCTTGTTCAATGCGAACTCTGAATTTGATATGGCTCATGCAGGTCGCCTCCATTGAATGTTGTCGTTTCCACCTCGATCATTTTTTTGCCCAGGCACTTGTTGAACAAGGTAGCCAAACATGCCACCGCCCGCAAGTTTCTCGCATCCCTTCACTCGGATTCTCCATAAGCACTTTTGTCGTAGAGATTCCTGTATTCTTTACTTGTAAGTTCTTCAAAAGTTGTACCTTCACATATAAGTTTTTCAGAAGGCATATCCTCAAAAAGAGCGTAGTGTTCCACTAACTTTTTGAACTCTGCTCCTCGGTCAGTCAAGCCAAAAAAAAAGAGAAGACCTAACTCATCGGTCGATAGTTGTCCACAGATGAAGTTGGCGTAGTATTTCTTTGCATCTTTGTCGAGAAAATCGCTTTGGTGAACGAATTTGACGATATTGCATAGATGCCGAAAGTAATGATCAAAAGACGGCATAAATGCAGTAAATAATTCATTTATTACTCTGTAAATTAAATAATTTGGAATTTCAATTATTTCAAGGAGGCGTTCTCATGCCCAAACAACACGTCCAACTCACCCCCACAGACCGAGACACTTTGACCGCCTTGATCACCAAAGGAGACCAAAAAGCCCGAATCTACAAACGCGCCTTGGGCTTGCTTGAACTTGACCGAGGCAAAACCTACACCCAAGTGGCTCAAACCCTCGGCATGACCGGGCAGACCCTGAGTCATTGGGCAAAGAAATACCGCACCCTCGGCTTGGACAGCCTCAAAGATGCCCCGCGGCCGGGACGCCCGGTGGAGATGACCGGCAAGCAACGGGCCCAAATCACCGCCTTGGCCTGTTCAACCCCCCCGGCAGGCCATGGCAGATGGACGTTGCGCCTCTTGGCGGATCACTGCGTGGCATTGGGCTATTGTGAGCATCTCTCACACACGCATGTCAAGACGATTCTAAAAAAAACGAATTGAAGCCCACTTGAAGAAAACATGGTGCATCAGCAAAGTGGATGCGTCCTTTCTCGCACGCATGGAAGCCTTGCTTTGGCTGTATGACCAACCTTATGATCCCAACGTTCCTGGGGTCTGCTTTGATGAACGTCCTTGTTTTCTCATCGGACAAGTCCTTGATCCCTTGCCCCTAACAACAGGCCAAGTGACCAAAGAACATGATGCCTATACCAAACACGGCTCGTGTGCGCTGTTGGCCGCCATTGAGCCTTTAACCGGCAAACGGCTTGCCGAAATCTATCCTCGGCGCACGATGAAGGAATACACCCACTTTTGTCAGGCGCTGACACAGCATTGGCCACAAGCGGAGAAAATCCGCTTGGTGCAAGACAATCTCAATACGCATACCCGCCATGCCTTCTATCGTTACTTGCCGGCCGATGAGGCGTTTGCCCTCGCGCAGAAGTTTGAGTTCTTCTTTACCCCCAAGTCGGCGAGTTGGCTCAACATGATCGAGATCGAATTTTCGGCTCTGGCGCGAGGATGTTTGAATAGGCGCATTGCGACGCAGGCGGAACTACGCCGAGAAGTTTTGGCCTTTTTCCAGGAGCGGGAGGCCAAGGGCATCCCCTTGAATTGGCAGTTCACTTTGCCCAAGGCCAGAGACAAGATGAATGCCCATTATCAACGCGTTTATCCAGACAATTCAAAACTTAGAATAACTTAATTTACAGAGTATTTATTTCAGATATTTTTTTATTTTTCCAATGTTTTTCTCTCCAAATATTAATAGGACTTACGCAATCACCATTGGAATATGAGGTGCTTTGAGTTGTTGTCTCAAGAAGTCAGCCACCCCCCGGTATTTGACTTGATAAATGGTTTGTCCTGTTTGATAGGCCACTTGCTCGAGTCGAATCCAAACTAACATCGCACACCCAATATGATTTCGTACAATGCGTGCCAACCGACATTGACACTTTTCAAGCCCGGTTACCTGTTTGACTTCGCGGTGAAATTGCTCAATTTTCCATCGCCTGTGACACACCTGTTGTACCACTGAAGAATCGTTTTGAGCATGGTCGTTGGTTACGACATACGCCGTGCGTCTGGCAGAAGACGCCACCCGGAATAATTTCACTTTGTGGTCTTTGGGAAACCCTCTGATTTTAATGGACTTGCCTTGTTTGCGATCCGCTTGAGTCCAAGTTAAGCTATCTACGCGCTGGTAGGGGATTGTGCCTGCCTCATAGTCCACGCGCCGGTTCGTCTTGAGGGGACAATAATAGGTTTTTTGCATCTGCTCTATGTGTCGCATGACCGTTTTGGTCGCATACCAACTGTCCATCAAGACCCCGGTAAAAGGAAGGTCCTTCTGATAGACCAACCCAGAGAGCATGTCCTTGAGATGATCCAATTTGGTTTTGCCATCGCCTTGCGGGTCATAAATCCGATAGTCAATCAGCCAGAACCGATCCTGTTGCGGATTGACATAGACACATGTGACCACCCCGATGCCGTTGATGACGCCTTGGGCGTTGCCGCTATATTGACGACGCACTAACGCGATCTTGCGCGCGTGTCGCTTGTCTAAAACCGTGTCATCAAAGATCACATAGCCTTTAGGCGTCAGCGCGATGTGGTCTTTGACGTGTTCCCACACCAAGCGGGGTGGGATACGCGCACCGGCGAGATAGCGGTTGATCATATCATGACTGAACCCTTCGCTATGGTCGGCGAAATGGGTCAGCGTATAGTTGAGGGGACTGCTAAGCAGATACTGACAGTAATCCAAACGCGTCGGGTGGCGCATTGACACCTCCTCAAAGTGATAAATTTTACGGAATTGCACCCTTTTTTAACTCAGCATGCGTAAGTCCTATATTAAGTAATTCACCAAAGCATTGCCGTCCGGAATAGAAACCCATCGATGTTTTCATTGAATTGACAATATCATTGTGCAGGCCGAGAAGTTGAAAGAAAGAACTATCAAAATTCTGCTTCTGAAGCGTTTGGTTCTGAGCCTCAAGTTGTTCCTTTTGTCCCTTGATTTCTTTTCGTGTATTCGCTAATTCCTCCCGCTGAAGCGCAAGTTCCTTTTTCTGAAGTATTATCGCCCAAATAACGCCTGCAAAGGCCAGTCCAGCAAACAGGGCATTGATCATCCCGAACGAATCTCCCCATTGTCCTCTCTTCTCAACTTTACTAACAAACATCGGAAATACAAAGAGAGTCACGCCTCCCCAAACAACGATTATCCCTAAAATTATCGACAAAATCCGCGGCCAAACCTTCCCGGCATCATCAGAAGTCTTGCTCATCTTACCCTCCTTTATTTTTTGAGTCCCAAACAAAAAGAGTTGACCTGGATTTGTGAGAGGCCGACTTTGAGGCATTCCTGCGGGTGTTCGCTCATCTGTTTCAGATGCTTGATTTCTTTTTGTTAGGGCTTCTTAATTTTTAGACAACTTGTAAAACAAAAGCCCAGACGATTTTTGTATCGTCGGGGCTTTTATTTTTTTTCATCCTACCGCAGAACCCAATCCTGAAAATCCTCCAATCCTAAAATCCCGATTCAGACAATGGGCGGGCACAGGGGCCGCGCCCCTACATTTTTTTCCTCTGCACCCTGCACTTTGCCCTCGCCTTTCTTGTATCTTGCCTTTTCGGGCGGGCACGGGGGCACCGCCCCTACGTTTTATTTTTGCATCTTTCTGCGTGCCGTGAACTGCGGGTGAGGCGTGGCAGTTGTACACCGCCCCGTCTCCTTCGTGGATCAATTACGCGTCGGATTCGTCTTTCCCAACCCCTTCACTTGAACGCAAGATCAGATTGCCTCGGTCGAGTTCAAGGGCAATTCTGGCACCACCGCCATTGAGTGGGCCCGAGACGACCTGTGAGGTGCGCGAAGTGCCGGTCAGGGACAGGGGCAGATCGGTTTGGATCTGCCCGCGCCCGACATAACCGTGAATATCGACCGCCGATCCCTTGGGGATCGCGAGTTCAATCTCGCCCTGTTTGTTTTGGATCGCATAGTCACCGCCAATGGGTTTGTGTGGTCGCACTGCAATGCGTCCGCCGCGACTTTGTATCATCACACCGGCTTCGGGGTTTTCAATGGTCACAGTTCCCCGATCCGCACGCAGGCTGATCGGCCCTGCGATATTTTCGAGGTGCGTCGCGCCGGGCCCGTTTTTCACGGCAACATCGCTTCCCACATTGCGAAGTGCAATGTTGCCGCGTTTGTTTTTCGCAACTGCGCGGCCACCGATCCGGTCGGCTTTGATCGAACTGTGCCTGTTTTCCGCGATAAACTCGCCCCCAATTTCTCGAACCACAATGGGGGCATGGCTATTTTCGACTTGTACATTGCCATCTGTGCGATCAACCCGAATCGCGCTATGCCCGGATTTTATGGCGAGGTTGCCGCCAATTTCGCGGATGGTGACGGGACTGTGGCGCGTATCCACTGCGGTATTGCCGCCAATGTGATCGATGTCGAGCGCGCCGTAATGCGCGTGTACGGTCACCGAACCCGACACGGCATTGACGCGCATCTCGCTGTGGTGTGCGTCAAGGGACAAATCGCCCCCGGCCCGCTGAACCGCGATGTCGCCGCGGTGCTGCTCGATCTGCACATTGCCAGACGCGCCTTCAAAGACCGTTTTGCCGTGGCGATTGTTCAGGATTGCGGCGCCATCAATTTCGGGCAGGGTGATATTTCCGTGTGCCGCCCGCACATCGAGATCGACTTTTTGGGGATGGCGCAACTTGAAATCAATACGCACAGATTGCACGGGGTCGTCTTTTTCCCGTTTGGGCACGCGGGGTTGGATTCGCACGCTGTCGGATTCGCGCCGGATGTGAATGTCAATTTGCTCGGCAAAGGCATTCACGGCGGCTTCATCCGTGCCCCAAACCGCGATGGCCGCATCGACTTGCACCTCATCGCGATCCCAAATCTCGGAAGCAACATGGCCTTTCGGCGTGGAGATGGACAGGCGATCAGATGCCTGAATCGGCGTTGTTTCAACGAGTTGGCTTACCGCTTTTTCCGGATGCTGTGTATCGCTCTTTTCCGCCCACTCCGAAAAGGCGTCGGATGCGGTTTGCATGGCTTCTTGGATGATGGTGCCCACATTGGGAATGGACACTTCGCGCACGATGCGATTGACATTTGGCATGGCTTCGCGCACGGCGTTTTTGACTTTGGGCATAGATGCGCGCAGGGTTGCCCGCGCTTCGCGGATGCGTTCTTGCACTTCTTCCTGAACCCTCGGCGGTGCGGGCGGTGCGGGTGGAATCGGCTCTTCCTGAATGCCCGCGCCCCTTTGGCGATTGCGCCGGCGTTGACGCCGCAGCGTTTGGCGTTGCGGCTCTTCTTCGGTATCCCCGAGTGCTTCGAGCAATTTCATCGCATCTTCTGCTGTGATTTTCCCATCTTGAAGCATTTTGAGGATTTTCATGCGTTCTTCTTTCACGATATTCTCCTTTCCTGGTTACGAGTCGCGGTCAACTTCCTTTTTACCCGCATAAACCTACTTCATCCGCCTCAGTTCCTCCGCTGCATCTCCCGCTGTAATCTCACCGGATTCGAGACGGTCGAGCACATCTCGCCGAGACGCTGATTGTGCGGCCTCCAATTCGGAGTGATCCCCGGTCACAAAACCGAGTTCTGTGATCACATCATCCAAGCGATTGCGAATGGTGCTGTATGGTAAGCCGAGTTCGCGTTCCATCTCTTTGATGTTGCCGCGCAACCGGACAAAGGTTTCGACAAAGGCCAAGCTTTCGGGCGACAGGCGGTTAAAAATTGTCGGCTGAAATTGTCCGATGACTTCACAGGTACACCGCGTGCAGCGAAGGTGGGTGACGATCACGTCATTTTGACAAGCAGGGCATTTCTCAAGAATTTTACGCATATTGTTCCTTTTTTGTTTTAAGACATTGTTTGAGACAAAATGTTTCACAAAAATATAGAAAATTTTGAGTTTTGATGCAATTTATTTTTTTCCATCCGCCGCTGTTCTCATTTGACTTTTTGGGATATTTGTTTCATTGTTATTTTTGCAAACGTCATGGGCACGCGGGGTCAAAAGCGCGTTGCCCGTTCACCACACAACGAGGCACTTAACATGATACGCTTGTCTCTCGTCCTCATCGCATGGATCGGGCTGAGTCTCCCGGCATCTGCTCGCGTTGACCTCGCCTACTACTTGTCCGACGAGATGACCTATAACCCCGATATTCCCACACCCGAAGCGTTTTTTGGATTTCAAATTGGGGACTGGCATCTCAGGCACGATCTCATCACGAGCTACATGCACGCCTTGGCGCAACAATCCGACCGCGTTGCCATCGCGGAATACGCGCAAACGCATCAGAAACGGCCCTTGGTGGTGCTCACCATCACATCGCCGGAAAACCACCAGAACCTCGCCGCGATACAGGCGCGACACCAGCAACTTACACACCCAGACCAGCCGCCCGCGCTCGACACCATGCCCGTGGTCGTGTATATGGGATATAGCATCCACGGCAATGAACCCAGCGGCGGCAATGCCGCGCCATTGGTGGCCTATCACTTGGCCGCGGCCCAAGGTGTTGCCATAGACAGCCTCCTCGCCAACGCCATCATCTTGCTCGATCCCGTATTGAACCCCGATGGCTTCAGTCGCTTTGCACACTGGGCCAATGCCCACCGCAGCAAACACCTCGTTGCCGACCCCCAACACCGAGAGCACCGCGAAGTCTGGCCGGGCGGGCGCACCAACCACTACTGGTTTGACCTCAACCGCGATTGGCTATTTCTCCAGCAGCCCGAAAGCCGGGGGCGGATCGAGATATACCACGCATGGAAACCCAATGTCCTCGCGGACCACCACGAAATGAACACCAATTCCACCTTCTTTTTTTCTCCGGGCATTCCCTCGCGCAACAATCCGCTCACCCCGCCGCGCACCTATCAACTCACCGCTGCAATTGCCCAACGCCACGCCAACGCGCTCAACAAAATCGGCAGCCTCTATTACACGCGGGAGTTTTTCGACGACTTTTACATCGGCAAGGGATCGACCTATCCCGATCTCAATGGCGGCGTGGGCCTGTTGCTGGAACAGGCCAGCACGCGCGGCCTGATGCAAGACAGCGTTCACGGGCCGATCTCTTTTCACTTTGCCATACGCAATCAAGTCAGAACCTCCCTTTCAACCCTGCGTGCCGCACATGAACTGCGCTTCGAACTGCTGTCTCATCAGCGCGACTTCTATCTTTCCGCGCGGCAAGAAGCCCAGCGCGCCGATGTCAAAGCATACGTTTTTGGCGATCCGCAAGACCCTGCGCGCACGCATCATTTTCTCGATCTGATCCAGCGCCATCGCATCCGGATCTACGACCTCGCGCGGCCCATTCGCGTGGGCAACCAGACGTTCGCGCCCGGCTCGGCTTATATCATCCCGACCGCGCAACCGCAATACCGATTGCTCACCGGCATGTTTGAACGCCGCACGACTTTTCCAGACAGCTTGTTTTACGGTGTTTCAGCTTGGACATTGCCTCTGGCATTTAACATGCCCATGGCCGAACTCAAATCCTCATCCCAGGAATTTATCGGCGATTTGCTCCCCGCCACCACATTTCCCCGCGCCCGCTTGTCTGACGCGCCCGTGGCCTATGCCTACCTTTTTGAATGGCGTGGGCATTACGCGCCGCGCGCCCTGTACCGCCTGCAAAGAGCCGGCGTGCGAACCAAAGTGGCTTCGCGGCAGTTTCGCATGGCCCCCTCAGGGGCAAATTCGGGAGATGCGCGCTCGTTTGACTACGGCAGCATTCTCGTCCCTATGGGCGTTCAAAAAAATGATCCCCACGCGATCCGCGCCCTCATGCAAACCATCGCACGCGAAGATGCCCTCGACGTATTTGCCGTTTCCACCGGACAGGTCAACAGCGGCATCGATCTGGGCAGCCCGGGCTTTGTCCCGCTCAAAATGCCGCAAATAGCCCTTTTAATTGGCAATGGCGCGAACGCTTACAACGCCGGCGAAGTGTGGCATCTCTTAGACCAACGCTACGATATGGCCGTCAGCCTCGTCGATGCCGGGCAGGTGCGCGATATGGACCTCAATCGGTACAACGCGATAATCGCAGCAGGGGGCACTTATGCGGGCCTCGACTCGATGGGCGTCAATGCCCTGAAACAGTGGGTTCGCCGGGGCAATACACTCATCGCCTTGGACAGCGCGGTTCGCTGGGCCATCAATTGCAACCTCGCCAATGCCCAATTCGTCGCACGCAATCGAGACAACCGGGAAACGTGGACTTATGGTCAACTCAACGACGACGCCCAATTCGCCGCGCGAGACCGCGACAACCGCAGGGAGCGCAAAGCCTATCTCGACGCGGCCAGGGATCACGGGGCGCAAATTCTCGGCGGCGCCATCTTTCGGGTTCAACTCGACCGCACACACCCCCTCGTTTATGGATATGGCGAAAACAGCCTGCCGGTCTTTCGGCGCAGCACACTTTTTTTGCACCCCACAACAAGCCCCTATGCCACCCCATTGCAATACGCCAAACAGCCCTTGCTCGCGGGTTATATCTCCGATCAAAACCACCAGCACATCGCCGAATCTGCATCTGTGCGCGTGGGCAAACAGGGCAATGGGCGCGTCATCCTCATGCTCGACAATCCCACCTTTCGCGCCTATTGGTACGGCACCCAAAAACTCCTTGCCAACGCCCTCTTTTTCGGCCCCACCATCAGCCACAGCACGTTGCGCGAAGAATAGGTTGCGAATCTACTTCGGGCGGGCACGGGGGCATCGCTCCTCCGATTGCCTTCCATCCTGAAAATCCCGATTAATGTCCGATGTCATAGCGCGTGGCGTCTTTGGGAACGGGCAGATCAAAGTCCTTGTCGGACAAGCCCGCATTGATGGCGCGCGATTCGACTTGGATGAGAATGACATCCTCGCCCTGTTGGATTTCGATGTGTCGAGGCAGGGCAAAGCCGTTTTCCATGCGGTAATCAGACAGGCGGCGGACGGATACGAGTTGCCTATCGGCGCGATAGATTTTTTCCTCGCGCAAGAGACCCGTGCGCGTTTCGATCCAAAGGCGGCGCATATAGCGGGGATGTTGCACTTCGAGAAAGATGTGTTCTCGCCCGGGTTCAAAACGTCTCGTGCGGGAGATATCGAGCGGTGAAATATTGGGCAGGCCGAGAATGGTGCGGTCAACCGCGTAATAAGACAGATCCACGCCCGTGAGTGTGTAGAGCACATCTTCGGGATGACCGACGAGATAGTGGTTCTGCCGGGGCAGGTGAACATAGAGGGTATCGCGTTGGGCGCGCGCGGCCATGATCACGTATCCCATGCCCCCAGCGATGAGCTTGAGATCAGAAGGGGATCGGTGGCGCACGAGGGCGCGTGCTCTGCGTTCGCGCACCCCGTCGATGGTGAGGTCAATGGTGGCGCGAACTTCTTGATCGCGCAGGCTGTCGTAGCGCGCGGCGGTGAGATGGATAAATTCAGTCGCAGACGCAATGGGCGGCAACACGGGCAGCGCGGGGCGATAGGCCGCGCAACCGCCGAGTGCGAATAAAATCGCGCAACACAAAAAAGCCCTTTGCCGCAACCCCAAAGGCGAGCAGCAAAGGGCTTTGTTCATGTGTTTGGCAACAAAAATCATTGGGGATCGGACGAACTGGCGTCTTTGGAGAGGTTGTTGAATTTTTCCCGCAGGGTTTGGTTGTCGGGATCAAATTCCAGGGCGCGTTCATAGTGGCGGCTTGCGCGTGCGAGGTTGCCCATTTTTTGCGCCGCATCGCCTGCGTGTTCGTGGATGACCGCGAGGTTTTCGCGCAACCCCTCCACTGAGGGAGAATTGGGGTCGGCCCGGCGAAGGGCTTCTTCTTCGACGGCGAGTGCCCTGTCGAGCCAGCGCATGGCATCGTCGTACTGTTTGAGTTGGTAATGCACCCAGCCGAGGCTGTCGAGATACGCGCCATTTTCCGGGTCGATTTTCAGGGCGCGTTCGATCAATTTTTTGGCTTCGACAAGGCGTTCACCGCGCTCGGCGAGCATATAACCCAAATAGTTGCTGGCCTCTGCGTGATCCTCGTTGAGCACCAAAAGGCGTTGGAAAATTGCGACAGCGCGCTCGAATTGCCCCACCCGTTCAAGGCTGCGCCCCAGATCAAAAAGTACAGCATCGAGAAATGCGGGGTTGTCTTCGGTGTCGTTGACGAGGGGCTCGAGCAGAGAAACGGCTTGTTCCCAGTTGCGATCAAAAAGATATGTGCGCGCGAGTTCATAGCGAAAACCCGCGTGTTCTGGCTTGGCGTCAACGGCTTGTTGATAAACAGCGCGGGCGTGGGCAATTTCGTTTTGGCGCAGATAAACGCGGGCGAGGTCAAACGCGATTTGATCGTAATACCTGTCTTTGGGGCGTGCGTCCCGATGGAGTTGTTCCAAGATCTGTTGCGCGCTCGCCCAGTTTTCTTCGGCCCGATACGACTGGGCGATGCCCAGGTGATATTCGATCTTTTCCCCCTGCAAGTTGGCGAGGCGATAGGTTTTGCGCGCGTCTGCCGGGCGGTTGGTATCGAGGAGCAAGCGGGCTTTTGCGCCCAGCAAGGGCTGGTTTTCGGGATCGCTTTGCAACTGGTGATCCAGAACGCGCTCGGCCCTGTTGGCAAATAGCACTTTCTCGTCGCGCTCGTGCCGCCCTCTCGCCATTCGGATGAGCACCTGGCCCAACCGATTGATCAGGCGCGCGTCCCCCGGCGTTTCTTCAAGGAGGCGATTGAGATGGCGTTCGCGGCTATAAATGTGTACCAGTTGCACCCAAACCGGAACGGTTTGCTCGGTGACGGTGTAATCCTGCCGCGCGATGAGGTGCCGGAAGTTTTGTTCGGCAGATAGGGTATCAGCCCGAGAGAGATGCGTGATGCCCAGCTTAAAAGAGATATCCGCGTTGTCGGGTTCGCTTTCGAGCATTTCGCCGTAGATCCGCGCTGCTTTGTCAAAGGCGCGCTGCCGGTTGTAGTTCTCGGCGGCAAAGAGCTTTGCGCGTGCATCGTGGCCGGCGATGGCGACGATGCTGTCGAGTGCCGCGATGGCTTGGGCGCGCTGCCCGCGCGTGCTGTAAATTTGGAGCAGGTGATGATGGGCAGTGAGGTCTGCGGGCGCGAGGCGCGCAATGGCGTTTAACTGGTCGATAGCCGCGGTGGTGTCGCGCGGGCCTCGGATAAGGGCGTGATAATACAGCCAGCGGTTTGGCACATTTTTGGGATTGAGGCGAACTGCGCGGCGTGCGGGTTCTACGGCGGCTTGAAACCGCCGAACCGCATTGAGATTGCGCGCGAGTGCGCCGTAGAGCGTCGCAGAGGTCGAGTCGTATTGCACGGCAACTTGCAGTTCGTCAATTGCATGATCGCGTTGCCCCGCGGTTTCTGCAAATCGCGCGCGCAAAAAATGCGTGACAGCGCGGGGGTCGGGGGCTGTTTTTTTGGGGATCGCACGCAGGGTAATTTGCGGCTGTTGCGCCGTCACACAGCCTGCGAGCAGTGCGAGCAACAGGATGGATGTATAACGCATGGTGTCAATCCTTGGGCGGGCGAACTTCTGATTTGGGTTTTTTGAACGCCCACATGAGTTCGCAGCGCCCAAAATCGGTTTCGTGAGACTGGACGATGAGTTTGAGATGCTTTGTCCGGGCTGAAATAACGGGAGTGCCCATAACGGTTTGCGCCGGAAAATAGAGGACGAGCAATTTTTCATTCCCCAAGTAGGTCATTTCCGTGGGCGGTTCTGCAAAATAGCGCGCTTTTTCACCGGGCGTATAAGTGGGAGAAATGTACGTGCCAAAGACATCGGTGACTTCGATTTCCCTGCCCGGCACGGAGACCTTGAGTGCCTCGAGCGGATAAAATGCCCGTTCTTCAATTTTGTTGGGTTCATACCCGATTTCTTCGCTGTCTTCGAGATAGATGGTCCAGCGGTTGAGGTCGAGATACGCTTTGTCGTAAATGGTATTGAATTTTAAGCGGATTTGAATGTCGCTGTCGAGGCGGTTTTGCGCGGCATAGTCGTCCCAAGTGCGGGCAAAAAGACTGTCGTAGTGGGTTTGCAGCATGTCAAATTCTGAGCGCACCAAATCCGGCACGTACAGCGTGGCCGAAATGAGCAGCGGAGAGCGCACGAGGCGATAGCGGTCGGAAACCGACACTTCGCGGGTTTGCCAATCCGGATGCGCGGCAATGCTCGGCGCGTGTTGCAAATCGTCTATGGGACGCACCGAGGGCATGAAGTTCCGCACGGTCCAAATTTTGAGCATTTGGGCATACGTCCAAGTGTTGGCCGGATCGGGTTGTGAGGGCAAGGTGAGTTTATAGGCGGTTTTTTTTCCCGAAAACTCGGGAAAGAGCGGGGAGTTCTGAACGTGATAATAGGGGTGTTGGGCGATGGGAATGGCAAAAACATCGCCTTTGCCGATGAGTTTGTCCAAGCGTTCAATTTGCTTGTTGTTGAGCGCGGTTTTGAGCGCGTCAAACGCGGCACTGGCACTGTCATTGGCACTTTTGCGTAGGCTTTTCAGGTCTTTGAGCTTGGGAATATGTCCTTGCCACAACAGGGCTTCGTTGGTTCGGCGGGCGCGTTCGGTTTGATAGGCCACCACGATGTTGCGAAGCGCGGCGACGTGTTTGGCAATGTGTTCTTTTTGATCGCCTGTAGCCTTGAGGTGCTCGCCTAGGTGATCTGCGTTGAGGAGATCTTTGGTGCTGGCAGCCCATGCGGACGAAAGCGCGAAGACCAAAAGCGCGGCGAAAATTTTGGCTGATTGAAAAAACATGGAAATCACCATCAGGCATCAACGGATTGCATCACAGGGCCCGCTTCTGGCCCATCGGCTTCTGTTGTCGTTGTCACAGTTTTATCCCGCTTAGAAATGTCCCAAAACCCCAACGCATGCGTTATGAAAACCCCAATCCACGCCAATATACCCGCGAATAGAGCAATCCCCCAATTATTCAAGGTATCAATCCGCTTATTCGTTGCTTCATTCGTCACTTCAATCAATTTGAGTGTGGACTGGCGATTGGCCTCAATCTGTTTGCCCAACGCATCAAATTTTGTCTCGAGTATTGCCAATCTTTCTTCAACATTTGGATTAGATGAAGCACCAAAAGCAACACCTGAAAACAACATCAAAACGAATACGACCAAAAGTCTCGTTGTCATCATTTACTCCCTCGTTGCGACCCCAAGACCATTGTAGGCGCGTTTTATCGGTGTTCACGCGGCCCCTAATCCCCTTTGCGAAGCGCGGCGATGTGTGACACTCGCGGTTTGCACCTATTAGGATGCGGCCGATCCGAGCTCGACATGGACGCTCCACCGGGTAAAACTCTGCCCGCTGGCGTCAAGCCTGACGGCACTCATCTGTCCCTGTGTCAAATTCACCCTGGGGGTAGGGCCGAGTTCAATTCCGTTGGACAAGTGAACTTCAACGCGGACATCCGAGACGTTCGCGTTCGTCGTGTTGGTCACTGTTCCGATGAACGGCCTTTTGCGGCGCGTTGTAGCGAATGACCAGAACGACCCCGCTTCGGGTCTCTGTGACCGTCTCTGACAGCCTATACTGCACGCCGGATTCGCTGTGTTCCCCTTCGTCCGATTCGCTCGGCCCGGTCGGGTTGCACGCCGCGATAGTCATGATGAGACCCACAGCGCAGGCGAGGATTCGGTATCGCACGCAAGAGGTTATACTGAATTTGCAAATATACGGTTTTTAATGTTTGAAGACAAAAAAGGTTCAAAATTGGGACCTGCCCCTGCGTCTATTCCGACCGCGCTTGGAATGATCCTTTCCCCTGTGCGACAAAAGGTGAAAATCGATCCGCAGGCGTTGGGGGTCGAGTTGGGCGAGTTGCACGCGAACCGCATCCCCGATTCGGAAGGTCGTCCCGGTGTGGTCGCCAACGAGCGCGCCTTGCAATTCGCGGTAAATATAATAATCGCCGTAGAGATATTTGACGTGAACCAAGCCCTCGAGGAGCACATCGCAAAGTTGAACAAAAAAGCCGATGGGGCGCACATCCACGATGGTGGCATCAAAACACTGGCCTATTTTGTTTTCGAGATAGCGAATTTGCATCCACTTAACCGCATCCCATTCGGCTTTTTGCGCGGCGATTTCGCGCTCTGTTGTCAAATCCCCAATATCGGGCAGGCGACGGGCGCGGCGCGCCATACTGTCGGGCGTGGTCGCATTGTTGAGCGCGGCGCGCAAGGCGCGGTGGAGCAACAGATCGGGATAGCGGCGAATTGGCGATGTGAAGTGCGTATAGGTATCGCAGGCCAACCCAAAATGACCGCGGTTGACGGGCGTATAGACCGCTTTTTTCATCGAGCGCAACAAGCGGTTGCTCAAGATATGGCCGAGGGGTTCACCCTTGAACCCCTCGAGAAACTGCTGGATGTTGCCCGGTTGCGCGGGGTTTGACAGGCCATAGCCCAAGGCTCTGCCCAAGTCGCAAAACGAGGCGAGTTTCTCGCTATCGGGCGGTTCGTGGACGCGATAGAGAATGGGCACGCCGCGCTCGGCCATATATCGGGCGACGATTTCATTGCCCAACAGCATAAATTCTTCAATGAGGCGGTGACTATTCAATCGGACACGCGGGTGAATCTCAATGGGATGCCCTTTTTTGTCGAGAATAATCTGCGGTTCGGGAACTTCAAAATCAATCGCGCCCCTTGCCCTGCGTTTCTCGGTCAATCCACTTCTCAGCGCGTCCATGCGCCTGAGCGTATCGGCAAAGGGTTGGGCCGGGGTGTGGCCCTCGCGCTGGTCGAGCACATGCTGGACGTCTTCATAAGACAGGCGGGCGCGGCTGCGGATCGCCGTTTCTGCAATCTGCGCGTCGAGCAACTCGCCTTCGGGGGTAATGCGCGCCAACGCGCTTAGGGTCAGGCGGTCTTCACGCGGGCGCAAAGAACAGATATTTGCAGAGAGTTTTTCCGGCAACATGGGAATCACGCGGTCGGGCAAATAAACGCTGCAACCGCGGTCCATGGCCTCGCGGTCGAGGGGCGAACCTTCGGGAACATAGTGGCTGACATCGGCGATGTGAATGCCCAAGCAATAGGTCTGATCGTCGAGTACCTGCAGCGACACCGCATCGTCGTGATCGCGTGCATCGGGCGGGTCTATGGTAAAGCAGATCGAGTCGCGCAAATCGAGGCGGCGTGCAATTTCATCGGGCGGAATGGCTTGGGAAGTCACTTCCGCAGCGTGGAGCACAGGACTGGGGAAATCGAGCGGGAGGCCGCGTTTTTTGAGGAAGATCAGGGTCTCGATGCGCGGATCGTCGGAATCGCCCAAGACTTCGACAATCTGCCCTTGGGGATGCGCGTGAACAGAGGGAAAGGTGAGATGCACCACGACCTTTTGACCGTGCTCGGCTCTATGGGGGTGGGCATTGGGGATGGGCATGCGTACGGGGATGCGCGGATCATCTGAGACAAAGATGCCGAGACCGCCATCTTCGAGATATGTGCCCACCACACTTTGCGCGGCGCGTGCAACAATGCGAATCAACTCGCCTTCTGGCCGATTGCTGCCCCGTGCCCCGCGCGTGACGCGCACCACGACGCGGTCGCCGTGCAGAGCATGGGCGAGGTGTTTCGCCGCAACAAAAATATCCGCGCCGCCATCTTCGGGCGCGACCAAGCCATAGCCACTGGTCTGTATGCCAATGCGACCAACTGCGAGGCCGTGGTCGGATGGCAGGCCGTACTTATTGTGGCGCGATTTGATCAAGCTGCCCTCGCGCACCATGTGGCGAATCAGGTTGCGAAATTCTGGATAATCTCGATCAGATACGCGAAGGCCGCGCGCGAGTTCCCGCATTTTGAGCGGGTGCTTGGATTGTTGGCGCGAAAAAGCCAAGACCTGATCGCGAGAGACAGACATATTGTTCACGGAGTGGATGAGGGATGACAAAGAGGCGGGAGATAGGGCGGCAGTGCTTGACTTCAATTGCCGAATTGTTATAATGCTGTGGGAGATAACAGCATGGGGAATATACGGAAAGGGCGCGAAAAAGCAATGCAAAAGCTCTGGATCTTCACATGGCGGGTCGCAATGGCTCTGATATGCTTTGTGGGGTGCGCCGCGCAATACGTTCTGGCGCCCGATAGCGAATACGATTATCGCGTGCCCGTTGGGCGGGGCAATGCCCAGTCTGGGTTTGAAACCCTATTTGTTTCCACTGTAAAAGTCGTGTGGACGCCCCAATACGCCAATGTGTTTTACACGCATAATTTGAGAGATGACAGGGGCTTGTTGCTGCGCTTGCCGCTCGCAGATGACAACAGCCCAACGGGCTATCGGCTGCAGCGAGAAGGCATCCGCGAGACCGTCGATTCGTATTCCAAAGTGGGCACCGCCCTCGTGATCGCGCGGCAATCGGCAGCCAATCAATACGACATAGCTATCGCGCTGACGGTTGCCCATCTGGTGACAGCCCCCGATACCATTCGGTATTTTATGCGGGATTCGCGGGGCCTGGAAACGAGCGTGCTCGAACGGATTTCCATTAAGACCAGCACCGCATTGCAGGTGGTCAACCGCGATGGTGAAAGCATCCATACAAAAATTATTCGCCTTGACCGGAAAGCAGACCTCGCCTTGCTCAAACTCGATATTCCCCATGTCATGCGAAAGCCCGCGCCCTTTTTGTTGCCCATCGGCAAGACCTCGGACCTGCAATGGGGCAATTTTGTCTATATCATAGGCCATCCAAAAAGCAAAACGCGCCTCACCGCGGGCACCGTGAGTTTGGACGATTATCACAAAGATCAATTTTTTGTCGATGCTGCCATTCGTGCGGGCTACAGCGGCGGACCCGTGGTTGCCGTGCGCGATGGCTTGCCCAATTTGGAACTCGTGGGCCTTTGCCGCGGCGCCACAACAGAAACGTTTCGGCTGTTGGTGCCCGACCGCAGGTTGAACGAGGGCACAGTGCTTTCGCCCGAGTTGCTCGATCAAATATCGATTGCAGAGCGCGAGGTGGTCGAACCCGGTTTGGGCTTTGTCGTGGGCATTGAGGCCGTCAAGCGATTTTTATTGGATAGCCGCGATCCGCTGCGCGCAATGGGGTTGGACATCAAAACCGATCCGGCATTGCGAATGTGGGGGTTTTGATTTTTGGCGGACTTGTGTTATATTGTCTGTGAGACGCAGTTGTCACCTTTTCACCACGAGGAGATCGAGATGAGACATTGTATTTTGCTGGCACTGAGTTTGTTCCTCTATCCCACACTTGCCCGCGCACACTGCGAGATTCCGTGTGGGATCTACGGCGACGAAGGGCGGTTTGCAGCCCTGTTGGAAGACGTGACCACCATAGAAAAATCCATGACCGAAATCAACAAATTGTCGGATTCCCCTCGGCGTATCAATCCGCTCCCCTCACTGATTGAAAAATCCAAGAATGAAATCGACAAATTGTCGGGGAAAAAGACAAATAATGACAATCAGATCGTGCGGTGGGTGATCAACAAAGAGCACCATGCGGACCACATCCGCGATGTCGTGGCGCAATATTTTTTCGCGCAGCGGATCACAGAGCCGACAGAGGATGACGCCGCGGCGATGAAAGCTTATACGGACAAGTTGATCGCGTTGCACAAAATCATTCGCACGGCCATGAAGTGCAAGCAGACCACAGACCCGGCCAATGCCAAAGCCCTGCGCGAGCTCGTGCTGGCTTTCCAAGCCCTTTACAATGCCGAGTAGTTTGGGCGATGATTCCTTTTTTGAGTGGGACGGTCTCTATTGAGATCGTCCCATTTTTAATTTTTTCTTGCGTTGCCAAATGGACTTTGATATATTTTGCCCGCGTTAGCACTCGAAGGCCGAGAGTGCTAAAAAAAATCATTCATTTTTACCCCCCTCGCACAAGGAGGCATAACAATGGCGAAGGTGAAACCCCTTGGGGATCGCGTGTTGGTCAAACCTGTTGAGGAAGACGAGCAGGTCAAGGGCGGCATCATCATTCCCGATACAGCCAAAGAAAAACCCCAGCGGGGCGAAATTGTGGCTGTTGGCGATGGCAAGCTCGGCGATTCTGGCAATAGAATTGCACTGTCGGTCAAAGCCGGCGATACAGTGCTCTATGGCAAGTATTCGGGCACAGAAGTCAATCTGGATAATGAAGACTATCTGATTATGCCCGAAGGCGATATTTTGGCGGTGATTGAGTAAACCGTATTCAAGTTTTGATCAGGAGGATACAATGCCCAAGCAGCTCGAATTTGATGTTGCAGCCCGCGAAGCCCTCAAACGGGGTGTGGACCAGTTGTCCGATACGGTGAAAGTGACGCTGGGCCCCAAGGGACGCAATGTTGTTTTGGACAAAAAGTTCGGTTCGCCCACAGTGACCAAAGATGGCGTTACAGTGGCCAAAGAAATCGAATTGGAAGACCCGTATGAAAATATGGGTGCTCAGATGCTCAAGGAAGTTGCTTCCAAGACTTCCGACGTGGCCGGCGACGGCACGACCACAGCCACAGTGCTCGCACAGTCGATTTTCCACCAGGGTTTGCGTAATGTGACGGCGGGTGCCAACCCGATGGATCTCAAGCGCGGCATTGACAAGGCCGTTGTTGCGGCTGTCACCTGCGTGCAGGATTTGAGCAAGCCCGTGGCCGGGCGCACGGATATCGCGCAGGTTGCGACCACGTCTGCCAACAACGACACAGCCATTGGCGATTTGATCGCCGATGCCATGGAGAAAGTGGGCAAAGACGGCGTGATCACTGTCGAAGAAGCCCGCAGCATTGAGACCACGCTGGATGTGGTGGAAGGCATGCAGTTTGACCGCGGGTACGTGTCGCCCTATTTTGTGACCGATCCCGACAACATGGAAGCCGTGCTGGAAGAGGCGTATATTTTGATTCACGACAAGAAAATTTCGGCCATGCGCGACTTGCTTCCCGTGCTGGAAAAAATCGCGCAAACGGGCAAACCCCTGATGATTATTGCCGAAGATATCGAAGGCGAAGCCCTGGCCACCTTGGTGGTGAACAAAGTGCGCGGCACCTTGAAAGTCGCTGCGGTGAAAGCCCCGGGCTTTGGCGACCGCCGCACCGCAATGCTGGAAGACATCGCCATTTTGACCGGTGGGCGCGTGCTGTCTGAAGATGCGGGCTTCAAGCTGGAAAACGCCACCACCGCAGATCTCGGCGAAGCCAAACGCATTACCATCGACAAAGACAACACGACCATTGTCGAAGGCGCCGGCGCGCGGGCAGACATCCAAGGTCGCGTGGGGCAAATTCGCAGGCAAATCGACGAAACCACATCCGATTACGACCGCGAAAAGCTGCAAGAACGCCTGGCCAAACTCGCCGGCGGCGTGGCGGTGATCAATGTGGGCGCGGCAACAGAAACCGAAATGAAAGAGAAAAAAGCCCGCGTTGAAGACGCCCTGCACGCGACGCGCGCCGCGGTTGAAGAAGGCATTGTGCCCGGCGGTGGCGTCGCATTGATTCGCGCTGCGGCCGGCTTGGACGAAGCCCGCGAGAATGCCCACGGCGACCAAAAAACCGGCGTGGATATCGTGCGCCGTGCGCTGGAAGAACCGCTGCGTCAAATCGCCAGCAATGCCGGCATTGAAGGCGCGCTGGTGGTGCAAAAGGTCGCGGCAGGCGAAGGCAATTTGGGTTACAACGCCGATACGGATTCCTATGAAGATATGATCAAAGCCGGCGTGCCCGACCCGACCAAAGTGACGCGGTTCGCACTCGAAAACGCCGCTTCAATTGCCAGCCTGTTGCTGACGACCGAAGCACTGGTGGCCGATATTCCCGAACCCGAGCCACCTCCCCCCGCGCCTCCGGGCGGTGGAATGTATTAAAGCGATCCGCTTTTAAGCAAAAGAGGACACCCGGTTGGGTGTCCTTTTTTTTGCTATTTTTGACTGCTGAATCAAGTTGGCCTGATGTAAGTCAGGGTTCAGCGCATGTTTGCAGGCTATATTCTAAACCGTTCAAAAATCAGGTATTGATAGGGATGTTCTCCTCCCGCCTCATACAAACAGCTTATGTCGCCATTGGGCAAGAGTGCCAAACACGAATACGCTGCCGGGCCTTTGTGCAACAATTTTTTCCAAGGCCATGTCTGCCCGCCATCTTCACTCAACCGAACGGTCAGGTCCACGCGCTCGCCTCGCCCCTTGCCCGGATAGAATCGGGTTCCAGATTCGGGATTTTCTGGCGGCGTGGGCGATACGGGATTTGAAAATACCAATCGGTCGCCTTTGCCCACCCAACTCGCCTGACATTTTGGACACGGCAAATTCGCATCGTGGACGACCTCTGACCAATGGTGTCCCCCATCTCGACTCACCGAGATCCCGCGCACCCCTTCGCTGTGCGTCTGCATCCGAATATTCATCATCAGCGACCCATCGCCCAGTTCCACGACCTGACACTCATTTGCCCCCGGCGCGATCACCGCGCTCAGTTGCCACGTTGCCCCGTGGTCATCGCTGTAAATGACGTGTGAACCATTGCCGTACGTCTCATCCGCTCGATGGTCGCACGGAATCACCAACCGCCCCTTGTGTTCCCCCCGTTGCAGTTGAATGCCAATGCCCGGCCCTGTCGCATACCAATTCCATGTGGCCTTCTTCACATCCGCGGTAATCTCCACGGGATCGGCCCATGTCTTGCCATCATCCTCGCTGTGCGCGATCAGCACAGCGTCATTTTCCCGACAAAACGGCAACCAGATCGCGCCCGTGTCCTCATCCACAACGGGACAGGGATTGCCTATCGTCACCTCGCCCGGCTCGCCGTAAATCAATTGCTGCTCAGACCAGGTTTCGCCCCCGTCTTCCGACCGCTTCACCAGCAAATCGAGATCGCCGTGATCCCCGCGGCCATTGCGCCGCCCCTCGCAAAACGCCAGCAAGGTGCCCGCTTTTGTCATCAGCAATGCGGGAATGCGATAGGTGTGATACCCATTTCGCCCGCTGATAAATACATGTGTTTTCATTTTGTTTTCTCCGAAAATCAACGAATAGGCGAATCGACGAAGCGGGGTACAACTGGCCGTCTCTCAAGCCAATTCATCAACGCACATAGCCTATAACGCATTGTAGAGGCGATGCCCCCGTGCTCGCCCAAATCAGCGAATCAGGGGAAACGCATTGTTTGTAATTGATCGTGCGCCCGTTCACACGTCCGCATCAGGATTTCCAAGATTAAAGGGTGAGCGGGATTAGAAGCGATGCTTCTCTGCACTTTACGCGCGCCAGTTGGTCAGGGCGGGCTGACCGCTTGTCAAAACGCCACATAAGGCTCTGATTCAACGGGTGTAAATGGCTTGGGCGGGTATTTGGCAAGCACATCCGCTTTCAAATCCACGCCCCAGCCCGGGCCTTCGGGTGGCGTACAATACCCGTCGATCACGTCAATGGGTTGCGTGAGCACCTCGTTGTAGAGATCGATAGACGACAGGAAAATCTCCTGCATCAAACTGTTGTGAATGCACAAGTCCAAATGCAGACTTGCAATCGTCGAAATCGGCCCGTTGGAATTGTGCGGTGCGAGGGTCACGTAATACGTCTCGGCCATGGTTGCAATTTTCTTTAACTCGGTTATCCCACCCGCATGACAAATATCCGGCTGAATAATGCCCACCGCATTTTGTTCCAACAATGCGCGAAATCCCCAGCGCGTGTACAATTGCTCGCCCGTTGCAATGGGCACGCGCACATCGCGGGCAAATTGCGCGAGTGCTTCGGGATTGTCCCACAATATCGGTTCTTCCATCCACGCGATATGAAACGCCTCCAATTGCCGGGCGACCCGCCGCGCGCTCCAGATGTTCAGCCGGGCGCGAATGTCGATGCCAATTTCGATTTGTGAACCGACCGCCTCCCGCACGGCTTCCACGAGCGCGACTCCGTGTTCAATGCGCGCGATTTGTGCGACTTGCTCGCCGCCAAACGGATAAAATTTCAACGCCGTGTAGCCCTGATCCACCACCTTTTTCGCTTCTTCGGCAATCCCCCGAGGCGTCATGCCACCCCGCGGCCAGCCATTGGCGTACATGCGAATTTTGTCGTGCGACTTGCCGCCGAGCAATTCGCACACCGACACGCCCAGTGCTTTGCCCTTGATGTCCCACAATGCCAGATCAATCGCGCTGATCGCACTCGTGGTCACCGGCCCGCCAGACCACGTTACGCGCCGATACAGGGATGTCCACAACCGCTCGATTTCAAACGGGTCTTTGCCGATGAGAAACCGCTTAAACGCCCCAAATTCCGCGATCAATCCTTCGTCCTTGAACTGCAAACTGGCTTCGCCCAAACCGTAAATGCCCGCATCGGTCTCGATTTTGACAAATGTCCAGTTCGTCCCCCCCTGCCCCGGCGTGCCCATACGCATCACATGCAGATCGGTAATTTTCATTTTTTTTCCCTGGTCGTCCGTGCATCTGTTCACCGCGCAAATCTATCAGCGCGTTCAAATTATCCGGCAAAATCAGCCCTATTGCGCGTGACTGCGTGCGCTTTGGCCCGTGCAATCAATTCGCCATCCATCTGCAACGGGAGTTTGGTCTGTAGGGCGGTCTCCTTTTTTCGCCACAAAAGGCGAAAAGCCCTATTCATCGTCCATTTCCAAATCCCTATTGATTCGCCTCACATAAACATAGTACGCACCGAGCGGTGTTTCGATTCCATCGTCAAACCACGTCTGCACGTGCGTCGATCCCTTTTTGAGGGATACTTGAAATGTCGCGCATGTATCGCTTTTGTCAACCGCCTTTTCTTGTACGACATCGCCCACCTGCAACTTCGCTGTTTTTATTGCGAGCATTTTCCCCGGTAGCAAATCCTCTACAAATGGAATCCCCGTTCTCGCTGGCAACCCGGCGCATATAGGGGTATTGGTTTCAGCGGGCCACCGGCGAAGCTCAAATTCATAATCGCCATCCCGCTCGATCTGCACGGCCCAAAACCCGTTGTCTCGAACACCCGGGCGCACATGCCACTGATTGTAAATGCCCCTCTCACCGTGCCAACTGTGTGCGGTCAATGTTGTGGGCGTCTCTCGGTTCGAGCCAATGGTGATTTCGCTGTATTCGCCAAAGTGTTGCGAAACATCCGCCCACCAAGCCCGATATGCTTTCCGCAGCGTTTTCACAACGTCGGGATGGCACGCCGCAACGTCATATTTTTGCTCGGGATCGCGCTGCCGGTCAAACAACTCCTCTCGCGGTGCGCGCCACATTTGCGTACGTACCAGACGCCAGTTATCGGTCATCACTGCAAAATCCTTGTCCTTCACGGGATGATCGACGTGCTGATGGTGTACAAACAGGGTGCGCGCAGGCCATTCGCCCGCATCGCCACGCAACAGCGGGGTCAGGCTGTCGCCATCGAATTTCACGCAAGGCGGCACCAGGCCGCACAGGTCGATCAGCGTTGGCAACACATCGACATGGGCCGTTACCCGATCGACATCCCGCCCCCCGGTCAAGCCGCCGTTGGGCCAATGTACAAAACACGCATTGCGATGGCCGCCGTCATAAATCCATGTTTTTTTCCCGCGCATACCCGCATTAAACCCATCGGTTGGAAATCCGTCCTTTGTCAAACCCGTCCCGGCAGCCGTGCCATTGTCGCCCATAAAAATCAGAAGCGTATTTTCTGCCAACTCATTTTTGACAAGCCACTGACGCAATCGCCCGATATTTTCATCGATATTTGCAATCATGCCGTAAAACCGCACGCGCTGTTGCGGAATCCCGCGTTGCAAATACGGCGCGCTGTACGTCTCGTGTACATTGAACGGGCCATGCGGTGCATTTGTCGAGAGATAGCAAAAAAAGGGTCTCTCCGAATCCGCCCCCATAAATTGTATGGCCTCATCAAACCACACATCCGTGCAATAACGCGAATGCGGTTCAGGTATGCCGTTTCGCAAATAGGTCGCGGTAAAATTGTCATTGTCCCAGTAATCGGGAATTTCCCCGACCACGCCACCGCCAAAACTCAAGGCTTCCCCAAACCCCCGATCAAAGGGGCGATAGGGATAATTATCGCCCAAATGCCACTTGCCAAAAATGCCCGTGCGGTATCCCGAAGCCGCAAACACATCGGCCATTGTCACCTCATCGCGGCGCAGCAGATACCGCCCCCACAGCGTGCTCCATACGCCCGTGCGCGCGGCATATCGCCCGGTCATCAGCGCGGCCCGTGTGGGCGCGCACATCGCATCGACGTGATAATCGGTCAACCGCACGCTCTCGGCGTACAACCGATCCAAATGGGGCGTGTTTAACATCGGATTGCCCGTGCAACCCAAATCGCCATACCCTTGGTCGTCTGTCAAAATTAGAATCGCGTTGGGATGTTTTGACATAAGTGACGCGATCCTCATTCAATGACGACAATCTGGTTCATTTCGACTTTGGGCACGACAAAGGACACGCGCCCGTTGGCGATGGCAAAATCGAGGGCCTCATTTTCCGGCGCGAGATACACGCGAGACACGGCGCGATCCGTTTTTAAGGAGACCGCAACTTCATACAGGGGAATAATATCTTCAATCACCTCTGTGTCGCCCCGCTTGATGGGATTGGCGTACATCAAATGCACGATCAGCCGATTTCCCTCTTGCGGTTGCCGCGTCACATTTGCGCGGCCACACGAAGGCAGAGACACTTGCAACAAGGGATCATCGTAGAGCAAATCGATACAATTCTTCACCAAATCGCGGTGCAACTGCATCCCTTGATCGTCATAGACTCGGAAAATCGGTTGTGCAATGTGAATGACATGGCCCTTGCGAATCACCGCCGGCCAACCCGCATTGCCCTCAAACGGCGTGTTCCGGTGGGAACAGAACCGGCCGTAAGTCCGATTGAAATACGGTTTCCATGCTTCCGCCAGTTCGTCGCCATCGGTCGCCTTTGTCGCCACCCCAGATTCATACACCAAGAACGGCGTGCGTACCAAATTCTCGGCAATCTCGTCCTTGACCACCACGTATTCGACATCATTGGGGGATGGCCCGGCATAATCCGCGCCAATATCGTATGCAAAACCGCGACTTTCGGGATCCAAGCCACTCTCGCCCGAGGACAACAACTTCCCACCGCCCGCCAAAAACGCATCGATCTTCGCCTTCAGCGCGGCATTCACGCGCACGCTATCTGGCAAAATCAGCAGTCGATAGGGCGATAAATCCATCGTCTCATCCAGCATCAAAAACGGAATCTGGTTTTCCATCAGCATCAGCCCCGCGCCCACTTCGCTGTTTTCCAACGCCGGGTCTTTGTGCACACCCGAAGGGGCCAAAATTGCCACATCCACCACAGGCTCGGCCCCCACCAGCCATGGCTCGCGTTCTTCAACGCGCCGATATGCTTCGCCGATGATGCGATAGGTCTCTTCATCCATCTCGCCTTCTGGATGGAGTTGATCGCCCACCATACACCGGCAATTCAATGAGACGATCTGCCCGACCTCATAAGCCAATGCGACTGGATTTTTAAAGCCGCCAAACTCGCCCCACATCCGATGAAACTTCCCCGTTTGTGCGATGACATTGCAATTGGGCAAATTTGTGAAATACCGCGCATTTGTCGGAAAGTGATTGTATCCCCACATCCCGGTCGGCAGCGATTCGATCTCGTGATGCGACCAGTAGGGATACAAGTCGTGGCGGCCTTTTTTGTCGCTCCCATTGTGATAAATCGTGGCATCCGGATTGCGACGCCACACAATCTCCGTCGTCTTGGTCAAATAATCCCTATACACATCCCGAGCGTGAATCGCCCGATCCGCAGCGCGGTTTGGATCCAGTCCTTTTCCTTTCATCCCCACAACACACCAATCACATGTGCATTCGTATTCGCCGGTAATATCGAGAAAAATGCCAGAGGGATTGTACTTCTCCATCACTTCGGTCAACACGGGCAAAACGCTCGTCGCCATGTAGGGCGTGTTGCAGCACAAGCGGTACCATCCGCCATGGGGCAAGGGGGTATGGGGGTGCTTATCGGGCCGCCCCATGTATCCGCCATCGGGCCTTCGCACGCGCCATTCGGGATGCTCTCGCGCTGCTTTTTCATGCCATTGCACGGTGATGTACACGGGCATGTTAATGGCGGCCTTTTTCGCAGCCGCCAGCATCCGCCCAACCAGATCGGTTTGCAAGTTGGGGTGCTGCATATCCGTTTTCGTGGGGTAATAACACCACCCGTGATGACACTGTGCAAAAATCGTCACGGAATCCACATGCCCTTTTCGCAGGGCGCCGATAAACTGATCCTCATCAAATTTGCC
Organism: uncultured Latescibacterota bacterium; assembly: GCA_958295785.1. Lineage (GTDB taxonomy): Bacteria > Latescibacterota > UBA2968 > UBA2968 > UBA2968 > VXRD01. The sequence goes on along the minus strand of OY282377.1, from coordinate 4,393,145 downwards.
GCCCACATTTGGACAGTGTTCAGAGGTGTGAAAATCCAGATGGACTTGTCTGTAACGGAGTTTGGCATTCTTCATTTGAAAATCCTTTCCTTGTGATATGGACTGAGATCCAATTCTGGATAAGCGTTTTGAATGAGGTGCAGGGCCTCTGGCGTGTAAAACGCGTCGCCGGGTTTGGGCCAGCCAAAGAGGCTGCGAACTCTCGCTGTGGTTTTTGTCAAGAAGGGGCGCAGGCGTTGGCGTTCTCGAATATCTCTCTTTTCCGTGAGCGTCCAAGTGCTGGTGTCTCTGCGTCCCACTGCGAAGAAGAGTACGGCGCGTTGTTTGCGCGGGTTGGCAAATGGCTGTGGCGAATGCGGGGTGTGCGAACTGTAAAAGAGTACGGTGCCCGCTTTTCCGGTTGCAGTAACCGGTTCAAATTTGTGCGGGAGGTTGCGAATGTCGTCAAAGCGATAAGAGTTGTGCTCTGTGCCGATAGGGTCGCGGATGAGGTCGCCCATTTTGCGATGCGCGCCGGGAAGCACGCGCACGGGCGCGCAATCTGTATCGTTGTCGGTCAAATAAACCCATGCTTGGATATGGCCATAGCGTTGCCATTCCGGGTGCGGAGGGAGTAAGGGTTTGGCCCAGTCGATGTGGAAGCCGGCCCAGGGATCTTTGGGCGTTCCTCTGTCCAAACGACCGTTGCGGACGTACACAAAGCCGTGGTGGTAGTGCATGTCCGGGGTGTTCAAGAGTTGCGTCAGCGCGTCTAAAAACGGTTCGTGTTCGATGATCCGATCAATGGCATCGACACCGGTCGGAATGTCGTGAAACTGCGCCCGGGGACCGCCAAAGCTGCGCCGCCCTGTGGGTCGGATCAATGTCTCCTCAAGGGCTGGATTGGCGTCCAATTCCGCATTAAATGCTTCAAAAGATTTGCCATAAGCATTTTGTTCTGCGGCTTCAAGGGCTGGCAGAAGTCGGTCTTTTGAGAAAAGGTCAGGGACCAAGAGGTAGCCATCTCGCCGATACGATTCGCACTGTTTGGGGGTTAGCATGTTCGACCTCCTTTGATGGTCTATCTGCGGCTTTTTCCAAAGGTATTTTTTGGAAATACTCGCCCTAGTACCAACTTGAATTGCCGTTGGCCTGATGCGATATGCCGACAGCAAGTATGCAACTTATCACACAAATTGCGAATTGGGAATTGGGTGGCGTAGGCATTCCCAATTCTTAACTGACGTTGCGTAGCTTGTTTTAAGACCTATTGTGTTGCTCATCTCAAGCGTTTGGTTCTCAAGCGTCGTTTGTTGCCTTTGATGCGTTGGCTACGCCTGTGCCTACGGCGTGCGGCGACCTACTTTTTTTCAACAGCAAAAAAAAGTAGGCGAGCGGGGTACAACTGCCTTAGCAGTTCAAAAATGCCGCTCTCATGCGCCGAGAGGCTGGCACAGCGCAAATCGCTTTTGTAGCAGCACGACATGCGCCGGCCTGCAAGGTGGGTTGCAAGATGGATGTGGGTTGCGAGACGGCCTTGCGCGCTGTGCGTGATGGCTTTTTGGAATGGTATTTTGCGATGGCATTTTTGCAATGGCTTCTCTGAATGACTGCGTAAGGTCAAGGGAATCATTTGCGGGTCGCATATCGCATTAGGTCAACAGAAAATCAATTTAGCATTACGTCTTGTCTCTTACGTCTCGCGTCTCCCCGCTTCCGTCTTACGTGTGTTCGCGTCTATCATGGTCAGGAGCGCGTTCATTTGTTTGCGTGTCTGAGGCAAGTTTCCGCTGGTAAAAATCTGGTCTTCCAGGGCGTGCGTCAAGCCGGCTTTTGCGCGTTCTGATTGTAGCAAGGCTTTCATGTCGCGCACGGTTGAGGCGTATTCGGGGTCTTCTGATACGTCTCTCGTTTCGCTGGGATCGCTTTTCAAATCGAACAGTTGGTAGTGATCGTAGTTGTGGTTGTACCAAATCAATTTGAAATCCTCGGTGCGGACTCCACAGTTTGCCAACTCGCCATCCGGGTGGATGTCAAAATGCTGGTAATAAAACGCGCTGCGCCAATCCTCTGGCGTATTCCCGTTTAGCACGGGCAGCAGACTCCGTCCTTGAATATCCGCCGGCACGGATTGACCCGCGTACTCCAAAAAAGTCGGCGCGTAGTCGAGATTGATCGCCAGATCATCCGCCTGCGATCCCGCTGCAATTTCACCGGGATACCGGATCAAAAACGGAACGCGCAGGCTCTCCTCGTACATCATCTTCTTATCCACCCAGCCGTGTTCGCCCTGAAACATTCCGTTGTCAGAGGTATAGACCACAATCGTATTGTCGGTCAAACCCCGTTCATCCAAGTAATCCAAAAGCCGACCGACATTATCATCGACGGATGCCACACAGCGGAGGTAGTCTTTGATAAAGTACTGGTAATTCCTGTGCTTTCGCGCCTGCATGGACAACCCCTCGGGCATCGCGTCCCAGTGCGTGATATTCCACTTTTCATGCACGGTTTCCAACTTGACCTGCAATGCCTCGGGCGGCACTGGGCTGTCTCCAAAAGTGTGGTCAAACGTCTCTGGTTCCGGAATCGTCTCATCCTGAAACATCGCTTTGTGCTTCTCGTCTGGCTCCCAGTTGTAATGGGGCGACTTAAAGTGGCACAACAGCATAAAGGGGTTTTCAGAGTCACATCCCGCGAGCCAATCCAAGCATTTGTCAACCACCAAGTCCGTCGAATACCCTCGGCTTTCTTTCCACACGGGGCCATGCGCGCTGGGTTCGATAAACTTCGGATCAAAATAAGAGCCTTGCCCCCACATCACGCTGTAGTGATCAAACCCGGTCGGGATGCTGTGCAAGTGCCACTTGCCGACAATCGCAGTCTGGTAGCCCGCCGCCTGCAACAGGCGGGGAAATGTTTGCTGGGACCCGTCAAAGATATTCCCGCCAATCGACGTCTGTCCGTGAAGATGGGCGTATTTCCCGGTCAAAATGGACGCGCGACTGGGCGAACACAAAGAGTAGGTGACATAACAATTGTCCAGACGCATGCCACCATGGGCGATCCGATCCAAATTGGGGGTCTGGTTAATTTTGCTGCCATAGCAACTCAACGCCCCGGTTCCGTGATCATCGGTCATGATGTACAGGATATTGGGCCGCCTATCTGCCATTTTTCACCTCCTCGTTACGCCGCGCCGAAATCCGAATATCTCTTTCTGTCAATGTCCGCCCCAAAGCCTTGTCCCAGTCCATGCTCTCTTTCTCGGGCGTTGTCTGCACGCACCCGGGCAATTGCCGTCCGCAGATGTACATTTCAGGGGTACTCCAGTGCTGCGTGCCTTCGGGGGCCCATTGCCTGTTTTTGATATGCCGAATCGTGGCCTTCATGTAATGCGCGATGTAGGCCCGGCGGAAACGATGGGATCGGTTGGGCGTGCTGCGGTGCAACAGGGCGTTGTTGAAGAACACCAGCGCGCCTTTTGGCACCTCCACTGGCTCGGCGCGTTCTTCCATCTCGTCTGACACGGTCACTCTTTTTTGGAGCAAATAGTCATCGCTCTCGACCTGACTGTGATCCACCACGCCCAAGAGGTGGCTGCCGGGAATTACCCACAAACACCCGTTCTCTTCGTCTGCGTCATCCAGTGCCAACCAAGTTCCAATGGTGGCTTGCTGGATGGCGTCTCCGATGCTGCTGATGTACGTATTTCGGAAATACCACGAATCCTGATGCCACGCAATAGGCCGCCCAGTGCCTGGGGGTTTGAAAAAATACAGATCGTTTGGACAGAACAGATCTGGCCCCACGATCTCTGTCACCGCATTCAGCCGCCTGGGATCGCGGATATGGGATCGCACCCATGCACTGAACATGTGAAGCCGCCAGATACTGCTTAAGGATGCAGGTCCAAAAGTCACATCAGTTCTGACATTGCGTTTCAAAATCACCTGCTTCTGTTTTTCCGTCAACGCCTCAGAGGTCTCGATGAGTTCTACCAAATCCTCGACTCGGTCGCGCAACGCATCAATCTCATCTGCGCCAAAGGCATTCGGACGAATAAAGAACCCGTCCTTTGCATACTTCTCGCGCTCTTCAGCGGTTAAGCCATGCGTTTTGGGTTCAACTGTAGCCATAGCTCACATCTCCTTTTCGGGTTCTCAGGCCAGTTTATCAGCGGAACGGGGTACAACTGCGTAGCAGTTCATCGGCAAATTGAAGTGCGTAGGGTTTTGAGGTAGCCTTGTCATGTCTCGCGTCTTGTATCTTTGGACACGGGAGCCACGCCCCTACATTGCGGAATGACCCCACTTCCTCCCTCGGGACAACGTTTGTACCCCTTCCTGGCGTGAACTGCTGGCGAAACATCGCAGTTGTACACCGCCCGTGGATCCCCTCTTTTTTAAAACCCGTGAACCAAATGCCCCCGGCCAAAAAAGAACAGGCTATCCACCACACAGGAAAAAAATGTCGCCGCGGCATATCCGATCAGCAGGCCGATAAAAAACGGTTGCCCTTTCCTGTACAGACGCGCGCCCCCCACCTTCAGCACTATCGACTTGTAGACCCAGGTCAGAAAGACCGAGAACACGGTCTTTTGCGCCATGTAAGTGCCTTGTAGCATCAGCGCGACCGGATGGAGGGGCAGGTGTACAAAGCGGTATTTCAAATACGTGAGCACCGCTGTGATCAGCACGCCGGATCCCATGAACAGCATCCGCTCCACATCTGGCGGCTCTGGGTTGCGGATCCATGTCACGGACATATCATAAGACCGCTGTGGCCCGATCAACAAATTCCACGCCGCTCTCAGGTTGAACCCCCCGGACGAATAGCCCATTGAGATGGCGTGCAGCACCGCAAATGTCGCCCCCGCCACCACGGCCAGCACAATCGCGCCGAACAAACGGCCCCGCTCGATGCGGAACGGCGTGGTCAATTTCAGCATTTGCGCGATGGGAGGGCCCAAAAATCCCCGGGTCTTCCCGAACATCGCCCAGAGATACCCTTGGCACGTCAAGGTGGAGGCCGCCGCGGTCTGCCCGCCCAGAATGTGGAAGGGCGTCCACGTAATCGAATGGTAGGCAATATCGCCATAAGGCAACCCCAGTTCTGCTGCGAATCGGGCCATCCCAATATAAGCCACCGCCGTAAAGAACAAGTACAGGGCCGCCACTCGGACTTCCATGCCCGCCGCGTGCAACCACGCCACCATATACAGCAGGGCCGCCACCAGCGCGATCATCGCCGCGCGGTACGACAGTGCCTCTCGGGCATCCTCCACATTGGACGCGCCGTTGAAGACCTTCTGAAACACGGCTTTCAGATGCGCGCGCCCCATCCACAGCCCGAACATCACATAGGCGCACAGCACCCCGAAATTTTGCGACCGCACGGCCTCGCCGCCACCGTGCCCGGCCGCGATGCCCAAGCGGTCAAAAGTCGCCACCTCGATCTCGGTGAACAAGAAGAACAACCAGAAACTGAACAGGGTTTCCACCCGCGCAAAATAGGCAAAGCCCATCACGTAAATGCTGATCTGAACCCAAAAGGGCTTGGCGCCCTCCAGCCATTGGAACCACTGGCCCTCGGTGTGCGTGGTGGGCAGGCCCGGCATCAACGGAAAAAAAAACGAGATGATGTTCCACGCCACGGCAAAAACCCCGATCCAGAAACCCACGCGAAAAATCCGTTGATCGAGCAAGGGAGGATTTCCCGCATCGGCCTCGCCGATGCGCGCCACTTGCAAGCCCACTTCCATCAGCGGAAACTCCAAGCGTTCGTTTTCGACCCACTGCTTTCGCAAGACCACCATCAGACAGAGGGCCACGCATGCTGCCGCGCCCACAAAGGTCATCCACCAAAATACCGGCACGACCCATGCCCGCCAGGGAATGCCCTGCCCCGCGGGCAGTCCGTCATAGAACCACGTCACCGCGCTGTCTTCGTTGTTCATCACCAGCCATGAAACCATGTTGGGATGCAGCAGTTCTGCCCAGCCATTTTCCGGGGTGGCAAAATAATAGGGCGCGGCAATGGAGCCGACCACATAAGACGCCAATCCGTAAAAGGGGAACAGCGATCCAATCAACCCCATGCCCAGCGCCACGCACAGTTCACCGCGATTCAGTGCCCACCGAGGGGTTGTCCGCTTGAGCAGCAAATTGACCGCCACCAGCACCACAAACGGAAAGAACAGGCCCATCGGGAACAGCGCCTTGTTGTTCTTGGACGCGCTCAAGATGACGGTGGACCAGTTGATGTAGTAGTCAGACGCCACGATCAACAGCAATCCCGCGACCACCGCTTGCCACGACACCGCCTTGGGTTTAGGCACTGTGTGCATTGCCCGTTGTGCAAACGCCAATGGGAAATCTCCTTCGATTCGCAGTTGTCTCGCCTCACCACCCGTGAACACCGTGCCCTTGGTCGGGAAACCAGATCACATCTACGAGGAAGGCAATGCCGATGGCAAAGACAAATCCCACGATCAGGCCGTAGCAACACGGGCGCACCCGGCGGTAGAGCAAGATGCCGCCGAATTTTAGAACCAGCAACTTGGCCAACCACACCAAAAAAATATTAAAAACGTAAATTCGCAACTGCCAGCTATACATCACCATCAGCCCTATCGGGTGGATGGGCCACCAGGGAATCCGCGCTTGGAGCACGGCAAATACCAACGCGCCCAGCGCGCCGAGTGCGTACACGCTGATTTTTTCCGTATCGGGAACGGAGCGATCCGTATTCGCAACCTCCCCTGCAATGATATTATACCGCTCGCGTGCGGACCCCTCTAAGGCCCACGAGTGGAAGCTGGCGCCGCCCCATGTGTAACAGAGCCAGATCGTATAGAGTCCGGCAATCAGCACGCCGAGCAGCACGCCGATCCAGATTAGGCCGTTTGTCTTTGGCGACCGCGCCATCACCCGGTCGATATTGGGCAGAGCCGTTGGCACGCGCCAACCGGCCAGCAAGCGGTGATTCACCATGTGCGTGCTGACCAGCGTGGCGGTGGACATATTGCGCGTGCCCACAAACATATCGCCCAATATCGGCGTTCCCCCGGCCCAAAAAGGAAACAAATAGGCAAAGCCAATGGCGGCCAACAATTTCATCGACACAAAAAGGCCGATCCAAAACGCCGCCATCCACAAGGCCAGCGTTATCGCGCTGTTGCCCGACTGATACAGCCAGAACGCCATGTAGAGCAGACCGCCCGCCAGCGCGAACGCCGTGCCGCGGGGCGATAGGATCGCGGTTTCGGATGCCTCGTGTGCGACGGGTTTTCTCACCTGTTCCCAAACCCGTTTGATGTGCCCGCGCGCGGTCCACACGCCCCACGCGGCCAGCCCGGCCATCGCGCCATTGGAGAACAAGCTCAGGATGCCGCCCCCGTCTGCGGTCTGTCCTTCCAACCCAATGGTAAATCCGATGCGGTTCATGCCGTATTGCGCGACGAGTCCGGTGAAAAACACGGACCAGATGCTGAACAATATGTTCAACTCGCACAAAAACGTGAAGCCGGAGAGCGTGGGCAAAATGCGATACGAAAACGCAAAGGGCGGCAGATAACGCGACAACTGCACCCCGCGCCGACCCCTGGGGCCGAACATCGGATCGAAAATTGCAATGCGCGGAAAATCCGGGATGAAGTACGCCCCAATGTTCCACAGCAAAGGGATCGCGGCCACCAAAAATCCCACCCAGAAGACCTTGTTTTTCACAAACGGGGGCCAGCCGGGTTTGCGGTCAAAGCCCTCGGTGAGTTTCAACGAGACTTCGGCGAGGGGATAGACCAACCGCTCGTGCTGCGCCCATTGTTTTTGAAACAACGCGGTCAATCCCAATCCCACGCCCGTGATCGCCAGCGCGATGGATCCCGCCCAAAAAAGCGGGGCGAGCCACGCGCCCCACGGCACGCCCGACCACACCCCTTGGTAAAAGCCATCCACCACGCCCGGGCTGTTGAGCGGTAGCATCCAGTCGGGAAGGTCGTCAAAATACAATTCTTCCCATCGGTTTTCGGGCGACGCAAAATACCGCGGCGCCGCCATCATGCCCGCCCATTGCGTTGCCCAGTTGAACCCGGCAAATAATCCGCCGATCCACAAGAGACAAAACAACACGCGCATTTCTGAAGACGAGAGGGACAACCGGGGGCAGAACCGCTTCAAGACCGCATTGCCCAGCAACCAGAACACAAACGGCAGGAGCACGGTCATCGGCAAATTCGACATGGCCAGCAAGGCCGACCGCGTGCTCAGTTCGATGTACGTGGACATGACGCAGGTGAACATCAGCGTGCCCACCATCGCCAGCACAGCCGTTTTCCTGATCGGGTCTTCCGCACTCGGCATTTTGTGAATGTATCGAGATTGCGCCATAGGTCGGTTGCTGAATCGGGTTCAGCACATGCGTCGGGACTGCTGTATTGATTTTAACACATCGCAAGCTATGTTTCGGCGATGATAGATTCTTTTCACACGTTTTGGAAATTGACCATGAAACCCGACTCGCATGTTATTGATCAACTCGTCAATCCGCTCAAAATCGTCCTCTTTGGTTCGGCGGCACGCGGCGAGATGGACCCGGACAGCGACGTGGATGTGCTCGTCGTTATGCCCGAAGGTGTTCATAGACGAAAAACCGCGCAGCATCTCTATCGAGAAATTCGCGGCCTTGGCGCGCCCTTTGATATTTTGGTGACGCCCCCTGAGAGTCTCGAAAAACACAAAGACAATATCGGGTTGATCTACTATACCATTTTAGAAGAAGGGAAGGAAATTTATGTCGCGTGAAAATTCTGGATACAGAATCTGATGTCCCGAACTCGGAATCATGATGACACTGGCTTCCCAAAATGATTGGCGAAGATCAGTAAATCGCTAAACCCAATCGCACCATCGCCATCCAGATCAAACCGTGCATCATACCCCTCGTCGTTCCGCGTCAATCCGTACTGTACGCCAAACAGCAAAAAGTCGGGAAAGCCAACCCGCCCATCACCATCAAAATCGGGCGTAGCCACGGCTTCTACCACAAAGGTGACAGGTTGCTCAATCCCTATGACCGTGACCGCAACGCTGTTCGTCCCCAAATCGTTTCCAAGCGTCAGTACACTCGACGCCTGACCGCTCGAATCGGTCGTCGTGGTCTCGACACTGAGCACCCCACCGCCTGTCGCGATTGCAAATGTGACCGAAATCCCTGTAATCGCCTCCCCATTTTGATCCCGCACTTCAACGACCAAAGGCATCGCCAACTCTGTGCTTGGCATGCCTTCCTGTTTATCCCCTGAAATTTTCACTAGCGTCTCTGGCATGCGGGCGTCTGATATTACTTGCTCAAACAAATCATGAGTAGGCCACTTATCTATCCCTCGAATAGCTTCCCAAACCACTTTGTCCATTGGAGGAGTAAAGTCACGCCGATTCGATGGACGTGTGTTAAACAGCACTGCCCATCCTAATCCGTTAGCTGTTCTTACAAGTATTGAAGACGTTCCCGGTAGACTGCCATCATGCCACCAGTTGTTCCAGCGATTAACCCCCCATCCCAGGCCATAATAACTATTTGCATTTGAAGAAGTCGTCATTAATTGTATTGATGATTGACTGAGAATGTCTGGCTTCGTATCAAACCCATCTACGGCAACAAGTAATCTTACCAAGTCAATTGCAGAAGCTATCCATCCACCGTGGGCATCCATTCCTTCAAGGTGGAATCCACCATAAGGCCATGGAACACGTTCGCCTGTTCCGTAAATCGAATAAGCCAAAGAGGATCCCGGGAAATCATAATATTTAACTTCGTTTGGTGCCTTATTTTCGTAAAGATTCCGACCCACTTGCATTTCAGAGATACCCAAGGGATTCAATAATTCGGTTTTTACATAATTCTCATAGTTTTGTCCTGAGACTTGCTCAATAACTCTACCTAGGATACAAAATCCAAAATTAGAATAAAAATACTGCGTGCCCGGTTCATTGTCTAGCGTTTGGGTCGTAAGCATAAATTTAATAATGGTAACTGGACCAACCGGTGGCTCCTCCCCCATCTGCCAAGCAATATAAGAATTATAAAACATGGGATCGCCGCGTCCGTCAATAAAATCCCACCCTGAAGTATGCTGCAATAAATGTCGCACAGTAATATTTTTCACTCTTGAGTCAAGTATCGTGCTATAGTCTGAGTTATTGAGTATGCCATCCATCCCAAAAACTTTGGCATCTATATTAAGTTGACCTTGGTCAATGAGTTTCATAATCGCAATTGAAGTGATGGGTTTAGATATACTTGCAATTCGAAAAAGATGATGGGGTTGCACCAACTCTTGAGATTCTTTATTTGCATATCCAAAACCTCTGGCGTAAACCAAACGTCCGTCTTTGACAATAGCTATAGATCCGCCAGGTATGTTCCAATCATTCATAAAATTGGAGAATACCGCATCTACATTTACCATTTCCGGCACAAATACCCCAGTTTGTGCGAACCCATCATTTTCGCACCATAAAATTATGATACTTATTAAAAAGAGAAAGCGGGAGTTTTGCGGCTTTCTCGAAAGCCTTTTGAGAAGTTGGGGCATCGGTTTGTGCGTTGAGATGTGGCTCGCGCCTGTAATGCGTTCAGCGATGACTTCCTGCGATGATGAATAACACCGCTTCAGCACCTGCCTGGATTCCGGCCCCTGCTTTAAGCATACAAAGCCTGCCCTAGAACGCTTTAACCACGTCCCTACATTTGTCTGAAGCACGGATTCAAGGATTGCGCGGATTAACCCCACAGCCTCCGCCTTGCTAAGTCCTTCCCACCTGTTGCATCCTCCGCCCTACCGCGCCCCCAATCCGCGTTCATCCGTTTAATCCGCGATTGAGACGATGTTGCCTTTCATCCGCGCAATCCGCGTCATCCGTTTAATCCGTGATCGCCTTTACCACCGGCTTCGCAAGGCCAAGCGGGGCGTGTCGCGTATGTTTTTACTGGCGGCGTGGACGGAGAAATGCGCGAAAAACAGAATGTCGCCACACTTGGGTTGTAGTTCCACGGGATCGCCGATCTGCACGGTGGGCAGGTCTTGTGCCAATCGCCACATGTATTTGTATTTCTCGGGATCGGATTCCGCCAATGCGCGCACGGGCTTGTGGGCTCCCGGCCATGCGACCGTTCCCCCGCCGCGTTGTTCGATATCATTGAGATAAATGATCGAATTGATCACAAACGGGCCGGGAAATGTCTCGTGCTGTTTGGCTTTCACCGCGCCGTCAAAATGCGCCCCGCGCCATGCCCATTCGCCTTCTGACGGAAAGACATTTTGGATCAGCGTTTCGGTTGGGGGAGGAAAGAAATCCCGCGCTTTGCCGGTCAGTTGCGCCATGGCAGCCATCATCGCGGGCGTGTAACAGGCCAACAAATCCGGATGTCGATTGCCAAAAAATTGGAACAATTTCGACTGGGGTTTAAACCCCGCCTGAACCGCCGTAGCAAGTGCTTCATCCGAGAAATGGCCCCATGTTCCCGGATCATCCGCATCCATTCCCATCACGGTCCACATGGCGGCTTCGCCGGTTCGCGCAATCGCTTCGGGAATCAGATTAGAGGCCAGCAAAAAGCCATCGCGGTGGTATTGGGCAACTCGATCCTCTGTCAGTGGAAGTTTTTCAACGGTCATAGTGACTCCTTTCAGTCGTCAGTTTAGAGCGACCTACCAGCCCCCGCGCTGGTATTTGTCCCAGGTACCAAAAAGTGTCTGCTTCAATGCCCAAAGCTCCTCGGCTGTACCGGGATGTGGGGTGTATGTATAGATGGCCCGATTGATGTCCGTCACTGCCGCGATCAGATTTTCGCGTGGATTCCCCTGCATGTCATAATATCCATTCTGGAGATTTCTTTTTAGTGAATCGCCAGCCTGATCGTACATACAGGCGCAATACGTGACGCCCAGAACCTGCGGGTCTTTGTAATGCCTCATCAGGCTCGCGCGGTATATTTCACCGCGTGCGTCGTGAGATGTCACGCCCGCGTGACGGTTGCCTTTTTCCCCGGGATAGTGGAACCCGAAATAGTCATCCGACATGAGGATGGGCAAGTCCGCGACATCGGCCAACCCATTGACTGAAATCTCGCGGTTAAAATGTTGCGGTGCGATCATATCGATATACGGTGCCGTTGCTTTCCACGAATCCCCCGTCAAAGCCCATTCTTTGATAAAAGAACCGAAGATGAGATGCGCGCTATCCCACCGCCGAATGGCCGTATGGGCAATTTTGTAGAGCGTGACACACATGTGGGAAAGGATGGCTTCAAAATCGTCTAGTTGCCGCGGATTCAGCGTTTTGCGCGTTGCCCGATAATTGCGATTCTCGAAGGCTTTGTCGTAGGTCAGCACGGCTGCCTGTTTCAAATCGGCAATCCGCCCCAAAGATGTGCCGTATATCCGGTTGAATTGCCGAACATCGTCGTCATACCGTTGCGCGAGCAAGTCGATGATGGCATTGCGTCCAGGGCTGTCTGGCGGCAGGGACAGATGGTGATTCACCCAATGTTCTGACTGGTTAAATGCACCGAAACCGTAATAATACCCCATCACGAGCGGGTCATCTGCAACGGCCGGACAAACCGCTTCGGCTTTGGATTCGATCACCTGTTCAAACGCCGGATCAAAAATATCCGGGAGCGTTTCCCCTTCGACAAATTCCCGGGGATGCTTCAGCAAAATCACACCGACCGCAAAGGGGAAATGCTCCTCCCGAAATATGGCTTCTGCCTCTGCAATATCGACGAACCCATTCAAGTTGCGTTCCGGGCTCGTGGCGCCGCCCAGGGCGCAATTAAAGCCCATCGCACGGGCATTGGCGAGCGAGCCCCGTACCCATGCTTCCCGGTCGCCCTTGTAGATATTCTCGCAGGCCGCATCGCTTTCTTCGGACAAGAGATGGCTGAGTGCCACCGGAAAAAAGACATTGCCTTGCGGGGTGACAAACCAGTTTCGCCCGTCAATTTTTTCGAGATGAAAAAAACCGGTCTTTTCACCCTGAATACCCGTCCAGCCCCCGTATTCATCCAACTCGGCATTGGTCATCCCGACACTCTCCTTTCGCGTTGCACACGTTTCCATGAAAAAAAATAGGCGCCGGACGGGCAATACACCGTCGGGCGCCCAGTGATTTAAGCGCGATGCGACGACCTACTCGCCAAATTCAAATCCAACCGTCACCACATGCACCGAACTCAGGCGGCCAAAGTCGATATAGGCGTAATCCACGCTGATCCCATAGCGGTCGCGCTTCAGATGGAGGCCACCGCCAGCGGTGAGGCCCTCCTCGTCGTAATTGAAGCGGTAGCCACCGCGGATATAGGCCATGTTGCGAAACCCGTATTCGGCCGCCACATGCACTTTTTCATCCCCGTCATTGGGATGCGTGAACTCGGTTGCCAGCGTGAGCAGATGCGGGTGATCTTCTGCCTTTTCGATCAAATCCATCGCCGCGCCCAGTTTGAACACCATGGGCATCCGCACTTGCGAGGGCGGAATTTGGATCTGCTCGTCGTACTTGGTGAACTCGGTATCGGGGCCAAAATTCTGCCCCAGCATCGCAATTCGCAAACTCCTGATCCCAGTGTAATAGTAAGTGCCAATATCAATCGCCCAGTTCCCGGTCTTGGCGTTGTCCAAGGTCTCTTGAAAATACTTCACCGTGCCGCCCACCTGCAAGCGGTCCGTAATGCGCCGAGCGTAGTTCAGCCCCACGGCGAGGTCGCCTCCGGAAAACGTGCCCAGTCCGTCCAGCACGGGTTGGGTGCGGCCCAGGGTTTCGCCGCTGGGACCGAACTGTTCCTGATTTTCCGTACGCACCATATCCCCGTAATCGAGCGTATTGATGCTGAAGCCAAACACGCCCCACTGGTCAAAACTCTTGACCACCGCGCCGGAATAATAGGTGATATCGGCGATCCAGTTCATGCTGCTGCCCGACATGCTCAAAGAGGACACATCGGACATCGACGCCGGGTTGGTCAGCGCGGCGTTTGCATCGCCCCGCCCCAGCACGGTCGCAATCCCCGCCATACTCGCCATGCGCGCCGAGGTGGGCAATTTGGCAAATTGCCAGCCCGACCGCCCCACGCGGCTATAGGGCAGGGCCTTGATCCCGGATTCCACTTCCGCCTCGAAGCGTCGCTGGGCGAACACATCGCTTGCAAACCCGACCACGAGCAAAATGATCGGAATCATCGTCCATTTCAGTTGAACTGCTGTCGCAGTTGTAAACCGCTTCATTGCATCCTCCACTTAGCGAATGATCATGAACTTCCCAACGTGGGACTTGCCTTCTTCTCCGGCCACATGAGAGGTTACGTGATAGATGTAAAGCCCGGCCGCCGGGCTTTCGGAAAAGTCCGTCTGCAAATAATTGCCGGTGTCTTGGCTGCCCCAAGTCGTTTCTCCAAAAGCTTCGTGTTCGATAATTTTCACCAGATCGCCCGCCAGCGTATAAATCCGAATCGTGCATTTGGCCGGGATATTGACAAAGGCCAAGCGGTTGTTCTGAGACGGATCCAAAAATCCGCTGCGCTGCCGAAACGGGTTGGGCACCACGCGGATCTGCGTCATATCATTGCTCGGTGCTCTGGGCGCCTCTTGGGCAAAAAAGCTGTACGCGGTCATCCCGCTCTCCAAGCCCTGCGTATCGTAGGACGTGACGCCATAGCGGTAGGGAATCCCCGGCTCCGCTTCCGAGCGGTACAAGATATTGTCGCCGTTGCGAAAGGCTTCGGCTTCAGACCGGGTCAGGTCTTCCACCAAGACCCACGGCCCGGTAATATGCACCTCAGAACGATATATCCTATATCCCGCAAAATCATCCTCACCCGTGCCCGGATCTCGATAGCTGTCCGGCACGGCCCGCCATGTAATGTCAAACCCCTGTGTGCCCGCTTCCTCATCGGCAAATGGCGCGACTTGCAACTTGGGCTGATCGTCATTCACAAAGGGTTGCGTGCCCACGGTCGGAGGTGGATACTGATTCGCAGGCAGTTTGTAGTCGTTGGCGATCAACTCCAGGGCCGCGTCGTAATTGGCCTGCAATGCCTTGATGCCTTCTGCCTGAAAATTCTGCGTGGCTTGCACGCCGCCCAACTGCGTGATGTTGCGGTCCATTTCGCCAAAGCAATAAATCGCCACAAACTCGATTTCATCCCCCGGGTTCATGTCAAAAGGCCCAATGTAGGAATACAGCATGGGCGACCGCTCAAACAGACTGCCATCCACGGATCCATCCTTGGGGCGGCTCGAGTCATTCCACAAATCGCGCCAGTTTGCCCGCTCCTGATCGTGAGAAAGTGCCGTGATGCGGCGGGTTAGATCTGCACCACCGCGCAGGCGGCCCCATTCGTGGGCGGGCACGGCGGCGTCGCTTTGGCTACCTTGTAGCCAGCTGTTTCCGCCGACCTCTGTCGCAGCCAAAATATTGTAATGGACTTTTTCCGGCGTGGGCATGCCCTTAAACGTCAGGTTCACAACCCCCCAGGCTCTGACTTCCGGCTCGTAGAGTCTGCGGTCCAAAGACCCGGCCTCGGTGATATTGCCCGGATCCCCGGCATCGCCGGTCACATTGCCCGGTGGCTGGAAGCCATCAAATGACAAGGGCGCGGAATCTCCTCGTAGCCATTGCACATCGTCGTAAAACATGAAAATTTCCCGCTCCGGATCCCATTGGTATTCCATGTCGTTTGAGAACTTGTAATTGCTGCCGCCCGCACCGCGCACGCCATAGCGCACCTGCGCGGGCATGTTGTAGTAGAAATTCGTGAACGGCACGTCATCCACATTTTTCATTTTGATATGGTGAATGACAAAATCGTCGTACTTGGGCACGCTCCACGCCCTGGTCTTGGTGGTAATCAGCACTGCGCCCTGGGGCTGGTCCGGCGCGCTCAACTGCATCTTGAACGTCTGAAAGACCCCTTGCCCCCATTGCTCGGCATCGTCTATCCCGCCATCTCCGACAAAATTGTAGTTGTTGTGGAGCTCGAAGGGCAGCACTGCGCCGCCATAGGAAACGATGTTGCGCTCCTCCAGGTTGATATAAGCACTGACCCCTTGGTTATCGAACATCATAAAGGGGGCGATCATATCCATGTGATCCAGGGCTTCGTAATAACCCGGATAGGAAATCACATTGGGAACATAGGTTTCTGCATAGTTGGCCGCACAACTCGTGCCCCACCACAACCGGCCCACTGTAAATGGGTAGGAAGCATTGGACAAAAGTTGGCTTTCGGGCACAGGCTCTGTGGGCAACTGCGCGTTGCCGGCCCCTGGCGAGATCAGCGCCAGAGAGAACACCCACAGAAGTGCGCGTTTGGCATTCATGGTTTGACTCCTTTGTTAATACGAGAGCGACAGGGAAAAAAAGATCTCCCTCGGCTGCAAGTCTGGCCTGTAAATCAACCACTGGTCGGGTTCAACAAACTCTGCCGGCTTTCCGTCTGCCTGCCGGTAAGTCGCTTTCACCACGGGCATTTGACCGTCATTTTCCATGTAATTGAACAGGTCTTGCCCTGTGAACAACCGCAGTTGCTTGTTGTTGAACAGGTTGTGAACATCCATCGCAAATTCGCCGCGCATGCTCCCCGGCAGGTCGAATCGCTTGGAGAGGCGCATATTGGTGCGGTGATAGGGCTTCCAAGACTGGTTCAGCGGCTCGGTGCTGAGATCTTCCGGAGAGTGGTACGTGAACCGCTCGGGCGACGCGTACGTATAATGGATGTTCATGTACCAGTTCCCAAACGGTCTGAACTTGCCCATTGCCGGGCCGAAGTTGCTCGGCGTGCTGATCAGGCCGTTGAGTTTGAGCGTGTTGTGTGGGTTCCACACCTCCAAATTGTTCTCGCCAGCGCCGTGATAGCGATCTCGTCCGAGTTTCTTGATCGAACCGTCTGCCTGCGGAATGGGGATATAGAGGCTCGTCGGCCCATAAGCCCCGGTGCTGGAATAGGACAGGTCGTACTTGATCTGAACCTGTACGTTTTGCCAGCGTTTGGTGCTCAATTCCAATTCCAAGCCGCGTGCGTCGAGGCGCGCGCCTTGGGTAGCCCACGCGCCCCGGTTCGTGAACTGAGCTTGGGGCGTCTGTTTCTGCGGGTTGACCGGGTCCATAAACAAGTTCACCTGCATCCCTTGGTTCGCACCGTAGGCATTTTCCCGCCCCATCTGGAAGCCGCGCTTTGTCAGGTCTTTGGCGTCTTTGTAATACATCGTCACATCCAGGCCCAACAAGCCCTTGATGTCTTGGTCAAAGCCCACCTCGTACTGGATCATCTTCTCAAACCCAATCACCGGGTTGCCGCCCTTGCCGTACCAGTGCAGATAATTGTAGTCTTCCTCCGGATTGTGGTCATACGTCGGGGGAAGAACGTGCCCTGTGACGGGGGCGCCGCGGTTCCAAATCGTTTTGTTGCCGGCGATATTGGTCCAGCCCGGCCGCTGGTTGAAATGCCCGTACATAAAGTGCAACACGGTGCTGGCCGTAATGGGATGCGCGATGCCCACGCGGGGCGAAATCGCGACCTGAAGCGGTGTCTTGACGGCATGTGGCCCATCCGGATCAAAGGACAGAAGCCCGCCTGCGATGTTGCCCTGCGTGCCCGTCGCCAGCGCGTAGGGATCCCAAAGCGTGTAATTCACCTTCTTGTTCGCATTGAACAGGTCCAAGCGCAAGCCGAGGTTGACGATCATGCCCTTGGCCTCGATTTGATCTTGCACATAGGCGTTGAAATCCCACGGGTAATAATCTCGATGGGGCACTTTGTTAAACGGCGTAGAAGGAGGACCAAATTCACCTGCATGCCATTCGTCGATGTACTGCGGCTCGTAAGAAAAGCCCGCCTTGAACAAATTGTGTTCGTTGACTTGGCTGGAGAAATCCAGCTTGACGGTCGTCTTCCAGTTGAACGAGTGCAATCTCGCCTTATCCACGGGCTGTTGCCTGCGACTGATCACCGTACTCACCGGACTGGTGGGGAACCACTTGGGTTCCAACGGCACAGTGTTGCGGTTCAACCAGTCCTCGTAGGTATAATCGTAGAGGCCATCGTAGTGCATATTGTACCGAACTTGGTGGTACTGAACGCGGAACTCCATGAATGTTCGGGAACTGAAAATGTGCGTCAACTTGGACATCGCCGTATTGGTGCGGATATACTGCGGCGGCCGCGGATACACATTGCCTCCGTGCAACACATTGGACGAATTTGCAGACCACTTGTGGGTATCGTACGGCGTTTTGATTTCAGACGTTTTGTGGTTGCCCGTATTGTGCCCAATATCATCCGTAGATAAATAGGTCATTTTCGGGTACCCACTGTTGTTTGTTCCCTGATGCGTATAGGACAGCGTGAGTTTGGTGTTGTCGGTCAGGTTGTAATTCAACTTGGTCAGAAGACTCCATTCCGGGCTGTAATTCAAAATGGATGGCCACCGGGTCACGCCGCGCATGTACTTGCCGCTGAGGAGCACATCTGCTTTGGAACTGATGGGGCCAAAAACCGAACCCTCCCATTCCCACTGATCCAGATCCGCGTAATTGCCCAGGGTTTCGGGCGGCGTGGTGAACTCTTGGTACTTCTGATGGTTGAACTCGGCGGTGGGTTCACTGCCCTGCTCCCGCCAGTAGTCGTTCCAAGAAGCGCCCATGTCGTTGTTGTCGAAGTACTCTTTGGTGATCACTTGGTGCTCGACATTTTCCTCGCTGTAAATATTGCGGCCCCAGTGGTACTTTCCGCGCGGGCGCATGCGCGTCTTGGCATTCCAGTGCCATTTGTCTCGTGCGGACCGCGTCACGATGTTGATGATCGCATCGTTGGCCTGACCGTATTCCGCGTTGTACCCGCCAGAGAGCACCTCCATCTCTTGAATGGCCGACGTATTGGTCACCACAAAACTCGATTGCGTGAAATTATCCCGCATATCCACCCCATCGACCATATACGCTGCGTTGACCCCAAACCCGCCCCGAATGGTGTTGCGAATCCCCACGCCAGACTGGAGTTCTACGGCCTCTTCCACAGTGTTGGCCCAGCTCAACTGCAATTCCTCAGTGGTCATCGTCTGTTTGCTCGCGGTCAGGTCGATCTCCACGGGCGGACGCACGGCTATCACCAAAATCTCGGCCCCTTCGACTGCCTCCTCGCTCAACTCAAAATTGAGCTTTGCGGTCTGATCGATCTTCACGCGCACCCCGGTCTGCGTGACCTTGCCATAGCCCACCATAGACGCCTGTACCTCCAAGAGGCCGGGCGGAACATTGAGGATAAAATACGCGCCATCGACATCTGTTGTGGCGCCCAAGCGGGTGCCGACCACGACGACATTTGCACCGGGCAACACCTCGCCGGTTTGGGCGTCTTTAATCACGCCGGCAACCTTTCCCGTGGTACCGGCAAACGCCTGAGATACCGCGAAAAGGGAAAGCATAAATAGCAAACACATTCGCTTCATGCGTCAACTCCTTTGTTTGTAAATTTGCGAGAGGACAAATTCTCCCGTTGCGATGAACTGCGACCTACCAAAAATCTCAGGCTTCAAATGACCTCCTTTCTCGGCACAAATTGTCCGTTCTCAAAATCCAGTCCAACGGCGTCCAGTCGCGTTGTGGCGGCCCTGCTTTGGGCACATAGCGATACTCGGGCACGGCCTTTAGCCACCCGTGAAGCCCAACGCGCACGTGATCGCCGCGGTTGGCTGAATTGGCATGCACCATCAAGTAATGGCAAATCGCCACATCGCCCGCTCGCGCAACCACCGGAATGGGGTCGTTAAGCGGAATGTCCGGCGCGCCCGTACTGCCCGTTGTACGCCACTTCTCGCCCAAATCTATGCCATTGCAATACGCCCATGAAAACACCTGCCGCGGACTGCCCGGCCAAACGGTGAACGCCCCGTCGTGTTCCTCCGTGTCTGTCAAATAAGCCATCACCAACAGATGAAAATGGGTCGGGTACATCGCGAGGCCATTCCCTTGGCGCGTGCCATCAATGTGCGGCCCGCCCGGTTCAAACCGCTTGCGCCCCGCTTGCGGAAATCGCAAAATGGGCCCCAGGCCTCGCTCGCATGTGACAGCCGCCCCGCCCAGTTCACGCACCACAGCCTCCATGCGAGGCGAGACACACGCGGAGCGGTCAAACGCAAAGCCCTCCTGCCCCACATGCATACCCGCCTTATCCGCGGGCCATGTCGCTGCATCGCATGGCACAATCCCGGTCTTGTCTTTCAACTCCTTCAGCCCCGCGCCAACGCGGTCTGGATCGACCAAACCAGGAACGACTACAAATCCGTCCGTCACAAACTGCGCCACCTGCGCCTGCGTGAGATGCGTTGTACCTTCTGGTTCAAAAATGGATTGAGACATCGCATTATCCCGATAGTTGAAAAGTTGAAAGGACGATTCGGCAATATCCCGACTTGCAAAAAACAAAATAAGATGCTACAATAATGTTCATGAACAAATTTCGTTGCGTAAGCGACGCCGATGTTCTCTTTGAGGGCTTGACCCAGAAAGATGGGGTTGCCAAATGATCACTGACACGGACTCGCAACGCACTGCATTTACGGCCTTGATCGAAAAATTGGGGCAGGCATCTACGGAAACTTTCCAAGCATTGTTGCCCAAGATACAATGCCCCGCGAACAAAGGCAAAGAGAAAAAAGGCAAAGAAAAAAAAGCGAAACGTTTTTTCGCGTTTTATTCCCGGTTTAATTTTTTGTGATATTCGCGTTGATCGTGCATCTTCAGCCCCATATCATGCGCGGGCAATTTGAGAATGTGAACATTGGAAACCGAAAGGATGAAAAATGAGCGATCTGTCGATTCAAAAGTACACGGCGCAAACCCCGAGATCGCGCGCTTTGTACCAGCGGGCGCGCGAAACATTTCCCAGTGGTGTCACGCACGATACGCGCCACCTGACGCCCTACCCGGTCTTTGTTGAACGCGCACAGGGCGCCCGCAAATGGGATGTGGATGGCCGCGAATACATCGACTATTTCGGCGGGCACGGCGCGCTGATTTTGGGTCACAACCATCCCCGAGTGACCGAAGCCGTGCGCGAGCAACTCGGCAAGGGCACGCACTACGGCGCGTCGCACGAGCTCGAACTCGAATGGGCAGAGCAAATCATTCGAATGGTGCCTTGCGCCGACAAAGTGCGCTTTACCGCATCGGGCACAGAAGCCAGCCTTTTGGCCTTGCGCGTGGCGCGAGCTTGCAAAGACAAACCCAAAATCCTGCGCTTTGCGACCAATTTTCACGGCTGGCACGATCAAGTCGCTTTTGCGGCCTCGTCTAATTTTGACGGCACGCCGCCGAGAGGGATTACGGAAGACAATATCGAAAACACCGTGCTGTGTGAACCCAACGACATCAACCAAGTCGCGCAAGCACTCGACAGCCGAGACGATATTGCAGCCGCGATTTTAGAGCCAACGGGGGCGAGTTTTGGGCGCGTGCCCACGCGAGGAGAATTTTTGCGCCAACTTCGCGCGCTCACCCGCGAACGCGATGTTTTGCTCATTTTTGACGAAGTCATCACGGGGTTTCGAGTCGCGCCCGGCGGCGCTCAGGAATATTACGGCATCACGCCCGACTTGGCCCTGTTTGCCAAAATCGTAGCGGGCGGTTTTCCCGGCGGCGCAATCGCCGGTCGCGCGGATTTGCTCGACGTAATGACCTACCGCGACGACGCTTTGTGGAATGACAAACGCCGCGTGCCACACCAGGGCACGTTTAATGCCAACCCCATTTCGGCGCGTGCCGGATTGACCACCCTCGAGATCGTTGCGGAAAATGGGATCGCGGAGCGCGCCAATCAAAACGGCGAAATGCTGAGAAACGCGCTCAATGACGCCATTCAAAAACGCGGCCTGAACTGGCTCGTCTATGGCGAATTTTCCGGCTTTCACATCTTGCCCTTGTCCGAAGATCAGACGTATACCTGCTCGGACATCTACGACGGAAAAGTGCCGCATGAGGTGCTCAAAGGCGGCGCGTCGAGCGAGCAAATTCACGCGATGCGCTGCGGCCTGCTCGCCGAAGGCGTGGACATTATGCCATGGCCTGGCGGCGTGATCTCCGCCGTTCACAATCCCGCTGATCTCGAACAAACCGCCCGCGCGTTTGACCGCGCCCTCGCCACATACAAAGCCTGAATCTATTTTTTGATTCGCACCTTGCGAAATGAGATGGGGCTGCGGTGGTTTTGAAGCCCGATGTACCCGGACTTCAAGCGGTCTTTTAAGTCGGGATGTTCGTCCACATTGCAGGCGATGACCTCGCGCCCATTGATGAGCACATGCACCATCGGGCCTCGGCAAGATACCTCAATCGCGTTCCAATGCTCGGCTGGTCGCGCTGGGTCTTCTGTTGGCGCGACCGCATCGTAAATCGCGCCATTTGATTTGGTGGTCAGCGGCGCGTGTGGCGCGTCAAAAAGTTGTATTTCCATCCCCTGATAAGCGGGTCGCCCCTCTTCACTCGTCCGCAGAAAAATCCCGCTGTTGCCTCCCGCGCTGATCCGATACGCCAATCGCAACACAAAATCCGCGTACGTGGCTTCAGGGCGAATCCAGCCCCTGCCTTTGCCATTGCACACCAGCAATCCCCCTTGGACTTCCCACCCTTCCGCGGGGCCAATAATTTTCCAACCTTGCAGGTCTTTGCCATTGAACAAAAGCTCAAACCCATCCGCTTCTTCTTCGGCGGACAAGTGCGCCGCATTCAACTTTGCCATTGGTTTTCCTCCTTTGCGCTTGGTCACTGACTTTCGCGCCATTCAATCAGGGCATTGGCCACGGTTTCTGCCATCTCTCTCACATCGGCATTGTGCGCGTCAATGCTGTCGGGTATCGCCTGCAAAAATATGCGAATCGCGCCGGCCCGTTCACACACATGCCGGTCGCCATAAACATTGTGTTCGGGTTGCCGCGGATCGATCAACACCTTGCGGTTTTGCAGGGGTTCAACGTGATAGTTCTCGAAAAGAGCGCGTTCTATGATCGCCGCCTTTGCCCGAAGATGGTGCGGCATAGACGCCTTGTCGTGCATGCCAATGCTCCGCGTGAAATCCGGTCGCGTAAAATGGGCGTGGACTTCAATTGAGGCATCGGGTTTTTTTTCCAAAAAATACCGCCACAGGGCCTCGGTTTCTTTGGGCGCGCGTTTTCCCTCCACGAGATGATTGATCCCAAACTTCGGCACCTCGCCCATGGCATTGGTCACGCTGCGCCCTTCACAAACCCCATCGGGATTCATCATCGGCATCAGACAGAACTGCACCTGATTTAATAGCCGCTGCACCCGTGTGGTTGGAATGGTCAACCCATGCGCCACATGCAAAATGCCCCACGACACCGGTTCACACGCCTGCATGGTGGCGTCTATGAGCAGTGTCAAATCGCGCGGTTCTGTTTCCAAAACACAAAGCGGCCATCCCCGTGCAGAACGGCCGATTTCCCGATAGGTCCACACCTCGCATTGCTCGGCCAGTCGCCGCGCTTTTTCGCAAACGCGGTCGGGTTCTTCATAAGGGGCGGAAGCAATGCGAATGCTTTCTCCGGGTTGCAGGCAAACCGATACATCCACGTATTGCGCCGCGTGAAAATCCGTATCCTCGGGCGGAATCCACGCCCATCCCGCATCTTCTCGCCAAATCCACCAGGGCGGATACATATAACTCGCGCCTTTGTCACTCAGCAAAAATCGCAATATCACCCGCTTTGCGCGATCTCCGAGATGGCGCACGCGCACATGCGCCATGTACTCTTTGGGCACGCCGCCACCATTGAATAACTCATCCAATACATCCTGAAACCACTGCGGAATTTCCTCGGGCTTGTATCCAATTTCGCACGCGCCCGACGCCAGTAAGCGCGTCTCTCCCGCGCTGCTACACGGAAATTCATCGTCAATTACAATGTCGCCGTTTTTGAGTTTCACCGTTCTTAAATCCCGAGAGTAAAAGTGTGGCTGAACAGAATACACGACAAAAAGCACGGGCGTAGCCTATAACGAGCGGAGCGCGTAACGGGGGTTAGGGGGGTAGGTCCCGATAATTTTAAGACAATTTCTAAGCGTACATAAATCATTTGAGCGGATAAATCAAGCCACAAATCTCATGTGGGGATTGAGCTGTCACCGAGCTGAACGCCTATGGGTCAGTTCGCAAATTTTGTAGAGGAGGATGCCACTGGCGACCGCGATATTGAGCGATTCGACCGGGGCGGCCATGGGGATGGTGACGGTGTGATCGGCCATGGCGAGGTACGCGGGATCAATGCCAAAAGCTTCGTTGCCGAGCAAGAGAGCGACCGAGGGTGTTGCGTTTAACTCGTGAAAGACCGTACCGTCGATGTGCGCGGCGATGATGGCGATGTTGCGTTGGCGCAGGTGGCGCAACAGGTCGCATCCGTTTTGAAGGGGAAAGATGGGCAGGCGAAAGATGGCGCCCATCGTCGCACGCACGACTTTGGGATTGTGGAGTTCGACCGATCCGCGGGTGAGAAAGATGCCCGCGCATGCAGCGGCTTCGGCTGTACGCATGATCACGCCCAAGTTACCGGGGTCAGAGATGCGGTCGAGAATGAGGAATGGGCCATCGGTATTGAGAACGGATGCGCGATCCCATGTCCGCATGGCAACGACGCCGAGCACACCTTGCGGGGTATGCGTGTCCGACATGCCTTTGAAGGCGCGCCAGTTGGTCTGCTGAATGGGAATGCCTTGGGCAATGGCTGTTTGGTAGAGGTTTTCGAGGCGTTTGTTGCGGGCGATGCTTTCGCGGCAAAAGACGAGTTGCTCGAGCGTGTCGCTGCTCGCGAGGGCTTCCTCGCACAGGCGAATGCCTTCGATGAGGTATTTTTGTTCGGCCTGCCGCCCTTTTCGGCGTTTTAGGCTCAAAATTTTTTTGGCGTTTTTTACGGCCATGGGCTATGGGGTGTTGTCTTTGGTGAGGGCGGCGCGCAATTCTCGCAATTCTTTCCAGATCGCTTTTTCGCGTTTGGACAGGCTCAAAAAGTAGAGCAAAATGGCAACCCATATCAGGATATACGCCGCGGTCATGTATTCGAGATGCTGCATGAGGTTCTCCATAAAAATGATTTCACGCTCGCATTTCGGCCTTGAGAGATTCGAGTTCATCTCGTGCTTTTTCGACCGATACGCGCTTGAAGAGCAGCGCGAAAAAGAGCATAAAAAAGGTCAGGACGCAAAAAAAGAAAGCCGTTTTCATGTCGGGTGGCAGGCCGATTTCTTCACCGCGCACCACTTCGGGATGGTGTGTGCGCCACAACTTGGTGGCATAGTGGATGAAGGGCACATTGAGGAAGCCGACAATGCCGAGAACAGCGCGAAAGCGCGCATTTTGAACCGGGTCTTCAATGTGGGTCCGCAACATGAAATACGCCACAAAAATGAGCCAGAGCACGAGGGTCAGCGTGAGTTGGGCGTCCCATACCCACCACGCGCCCCACACGGGTTTGGCCCAAATCGGCCCTGTGAGCAAGACCAGGCTGCAAAAGAGCAACCCGACTTCGGCAGAACACGCCGCCCATAAGTCGCAGCGTTTGTCGCGTTTCCAAAGATAGCGGATGCTAAAGACAAAGCAGAGCGAAAAGCCGATGTACATTGCGAAAGCCGAGGAAACGTGATAGTAAAAAATTTTTTGTGCCAAACCCATTTCTTTTTCAATCCCGGCATAGACAAATACCAGATAGGGCGCGATAGCCAGCCCGATGAGCGCGAGCATGCCGAAGACAAAAGGAAGGATG
Organism: uncultured Latescibacterota bacterium; assembly: GCA_958295785.1. Classification (GTDB taxonomy): domain Bacteria; phylum Latescibacterota; class UBA2968; order UBA2968; family UBA2968; genus VXRD01. Next base: position 4,367,338 of record OY282377.1, on the reverse strand, counting down.
TAGGGCCGCCGATGCATGTCAGTCCTCCAGAACGCATTCAAATAAGAGCAGACAGGCCGCGACAAAGAGCGCGACAAACGCGCCGCCGAGCACGAGCCAGTCCGCGATTTTGGACAGGGGATGACCCGCGAGAACAGCGCGAAAAGATTCAATCGCCGCCAGCAGTGCCGGAACGAGCATGGGCAATGTGAGCATGGGCAAAAGGGCTTCTCGCAATCGGGTGTTGAGCGACATTGCGGAAAAGAGCGTGCCCACAGCCGCAAAACCCAGCGTGCCAAACAAAATGGGCAAGATCAAACGCGGCAGTGCAGGTGCGATTTCCACATTGAGAAAAACCACGAGAACGGGCAGGATGAGCGCGGCCAGAATGAGCATGGCGATGGCGTTGCCCAGCATTTTGCCCAAAAAGATCGCGCCCGGATCGGCCGGTGTGAGGCGCAAACCCATCAGGCAGTCATTTTGTTTTTCAATGGCAAAGGATCGACTCAAGCCCAACAGCCCGGCAAAAACAGTGGCGATCCAAAAGATGCCGGGCGCGGCTGTTTTGACTATCGGCGATGCGGGTTCAAATGCAAAGTTGAAAATGAGCACGACTAAAAACGCAAAAAAAGCCATCGCGCCGAGACGCTCTCGCGTGCGCCATTCGATTTTGAGGTCCTTTTGCAGAATGGCGAGGGATTGAATAAAGAATAGTGGCATTGGTCAGGGGTCAAATGTAGGGGCGTGGCCCCTGTGCCTGCGAAAAGGCAACAGTAGCTAAGGGGATCACAGGAGGCCAACATCAAATCAATTTGGTATAAGCGGTCAGCCCTTCCGGACTACAGACGGCTGTTGATCTGCGTTCGCAACTCGGATTCATCCACCTCTTTTGTCGATGCTTCGCGTATCAATTGGCCTCGCAAAAGGATGCCAAAGCGATCTGCAAGCGCGAGGCCCTTTGCGAAATCGTGCGTGACCAAAAAGACGGTGCGCTCCTCGGCTTTGAGGGCGATGAGCAGATTGGACAACATCGACTGCGCCGCTGTATCGAGGCCGGTAAATGGCTCGTCCAGCAAGAGGATCGATGGCTGGTGCAAAATGGATCGCGCTATCGCCAATCGCTGTTTCATCCCCCGAGAGAAATCGCGCACTCGGTCGCGCTGGCGGTCTGTCAGGCCAACGGCACCCAGAACTTCTTCGACTCGGGCATCGAGATTTTGAAGCCCGTACATGCATCCGTAAAACGCGAGATTTTCCCGCGCCGTGAGATCGTCGTAGAGCATGGTGTGATGAGAAATAAACCCGATGTTTTTGCGTATCATCTTCGGATCGCGGCGGGCGTTGTCACCGCAGACCCAAATCTCGCCCGACGACGGTCTTGTCAATGCGGCGATCAGGCGCAACAAGGTGGTTTTGCCCGCCCCATTTGGACCAAAAAGTGCAAAAGTTTGGCCCTTTGGCACGACGAGATCGATGTCTTGCAGTGCCGCGAAATGACCAAAGCGGTGGGTCAAATTCCGTATGACAATGGCCGATGTGATCATCAGTGGAGAGTGGAGAGTGTTTAGCCCCAGCCCGTCCATCCTAAAATCGAGACATGAGACCGTAGGGGCGTGGCCCCCGTGCCCGCCCGAAGATGCAAGAGGGAAAAGGACAGGCCCTTATAGCGGGGGATTGATCAAGCCGCCCAATTTTGCTCAACCCAAGGGGATGGGCGGGGTGACAGACTACTGACTGCTGGGTACTGACTTTGTCAGATCGATGACCTCGGCTTTGAGGGCGCTGCGTCGGGTTTTGTAATCGGCCTCAGAGATGGCGCCATTTTCAAACCGCTCGTCGAGATCGGCGATTTGTTCGAGCAACACCGCACGCCGATTGGGAGGGGCTTTGGGAAAACGCATATAAATGACGAGAATGGCGACCGCAACAGCACTGGCCGCCAAGACCCAGATCCATGTTTGCGAATCAGACGCGATCTCGGGCGCGGAGAGTCGCATGTCGATCTGTGTGCCGCGTGCGAGTTGTTCCGCGCCGAAGCTTTGAAAGGCATTGTCGCCCAAAGTCACGACGCCGCGATCTCGAAGGGCTTTTGTGGTGACGGGTGTATCGGTGGGCTGAACGAGCAAATTCACCGCCGCAGTGGGATAGGCGATGCGTTGTGCGATGCGCTTGGACAGCGGTAGCGCGAAGGTAAAAAAAGTCTGACTGTCTCCGGGAATGATGGGGCGCGGATCGACGAGCAACGAACCGTGTAAGTGTACGCCTTGTGGCGCACGGACGATCTCGGTGACGCCATCGGGCAAGGGCATTTCCAGGCCGTGACCGTGGTCGCCGCCCGTGAGGTAGGTGCGGTCGCCGCGGTTGTGTACAATGATGATGTAGGTCACAGCACCGGCCTGAGCATCGATGATAATGTGGTGCGACGCCAAAGAAATGGCCGTATCGGAATCCGTGGTCTCAAAAACGGGAATATCGACAGTATCGCCCGCAGGCGCAGGGTTGCCCGGATAGTCAATGCCGCGGTATCGGGCGAGCAACATGGGCGGTGGATCAGCACCCGGATCTGGCGGAACGTCAATCGCAAATTGACCCTCGCTGTCGGTGGTATCGCGCACAACAGTAACATCGCCTGTCTCGTGACGAATATAAGAAACCTCGACCTCGGCTTCGGGGCGATTAAAAGTCTGATTGACCACGCGCCCCGTGAGCGCGAAAGCAGGCCCACAGATCAAAAACCCGAGCAATCCAATGCAAAATATAAAACGCGCACAGCATCTGTTCTTATGCGTCCTCATGCGGATCGTATTCATTTTCGTTCACCCTCTGGGATCGCGGATTAAACGGATTGCGCGGATTAACCCCACACACCCCGCAACCGCTTTAGCCTTTGTACCACCTGCGACCTTCGTACTACCTGGGCTTCCCAATCCGCGGCCCTGCCCTCTTTAATGGATTGCGCGGATTAACCCCACAACCCCCCGCAACCGCTTTAGCCTTCGCACCACCTGCGACCTTCGTACTACCTGCGCTTCCCCAATCTGCTTTCCCTGCACCTCTGGCGGCGTCTGTATCACCTGCATCCTTTGCCCTACCTGCCAACCCAATCCGCGCAATCCGCGTCATCCGCTTAATCCGCGATCCGCTTTTCGCATCTTATCACCAATTCGCATTTCCCTTTTCCCAGGGGTGTGCTTTGAGCACATCTTCAATCATCTCCGTTCCCCAGCCTGTGTCCGTGGGAATGGTCAGGTGCCCATTTTCTATTTGCGGCAAATGGGTGACCATGTCATCGCGCCAAGGCACATCGTCAACATCGATCTCCATAATACGCACGTTGGGCAACACCGCGCACAGGCTGGCACTGATGAATGTCGAAAGATGGCTGTAATAATTGTGCGGCGCGACATTGAGTTGATGGGCTTCGGCCAAATCGCCCACTTTTTTGGATTGGGCAAACCCGTTCCACGGCACGTCGATCATAAACACATCGGCAGCCCGCGCTTGGAAATAGGGGATGAAATCGCGCATGTAAAACAGGTTTTCTCCGGTGCAAATTTTGGTGCGCGTGGCGTCTTTGATCTGGCGAATGGCATCGGGTTCATACATGTCGATCTCGAGCCACAGCAGATCGAATTGTTCCAGCACTTGGGCAATACGCATACACGATTCGGGTTTGAAATTGAAATTGAGATCCAAATTGATATCCACATCCGGCCCAACAGCGTCTCGAAACGTGCCGATGAGGGTTTCGATGTGGCGGAGCAACGGGCGCGTAACCACGCCATCCGTCGTACCTGGCGCGCCGCCAAAGCCGCCAAAAAAGACGCTGGCTGGATCGCCCGGTATAACAATATTGGTCTTGAGAGCCGTATAGCCCTTTTCCACCACTTCGCGCCCGAGTGCGGCGATATCGTCTATCGTGCGAAGCGGCGGGGTATTGAGCAAATCGTGATTGCGCGCCCGAGACGTGCCGCAGTGCGACCAATAGAGACGGATCTGCTCGCGCGTTGGCCCGCCAAAAAGTTCCACTACAGAGATGCCGAGCGCGCGGGCTTTGATGTCGATCAGCGCGAGTTCCACGCCGGCAATGGCTTTGGCCGCAATGCCTCCGGGACTTTGGCGCGTGCCGCGCAACATATCCCAAAAACGCATCTCATAAGCACGAGGGTCTTTGCCGATGAGCAAGGGCGCGAGGTCGCGCACCGTACCCGTCACGCCGTAGGGACTGCGCCCATCGCTGCACTCGCCCCAGCCGCTGATGCCCTCATCGGTATCGACGCGGACAAATATCCACGGGCGCCAACCCGCATCGACAATAAATGTTTCAATATGGGTGATTTTCATAACGAACAGATTCCTTTCTTCGGGCGGGCACAGGGGCCACGTCCCTACACATACGGGCGAGCACGGGGGCATCGCCCCTACATTTTCATCTCTACGGGCGAGCACAGGGGCCACGCCCCTACATATACCGCTCGTGTTTTTTTCTGGCTAAACTGACAGCTTTCATCCGCGATCCGCTTTTTTGGGCGGCGATGTGAGGCGATTAAACCCCATTGCGTCTTCGCCGTGAATGACCTGAAGGCCGTGGTCTTTCGAATCGTATTTGAGCACATTCACAATGGGAATGATCGCGCGCACCGCGAGGCCAATGCGCCGCAAATTGGAGTTGTTGGCTTTGGAGTGATGCAGCGTGCGTTCGTTAAAAAGGATAAATTCACCGGGTTGCATTTCGAGGTCAATGAGTTGATCGGGATCGTAATAGCCCGCGTCGGCCATTTCTTGAAATTGCACATCGGGTGTCGCTTTGACGTGGGGAATAATTTTGCGGTGTGAGCCGGGAATGAGTTGCAAATTCCCGTTTTCTTTGGTCGAAGCATCTATTGCAATCCAGGCCGAAACAATAATGGGCGGCTCGAGCGGCCAATAGTTGAAATCCTGATGCCAAGGGATTGCGCGCGTGCCTTTGTATTTGACAAAAAAATTGGTGCGCCACAACAACAGATCCGTGCCGTAGAGATTGACCATGCGGTTGAGAATCTCGGGATGTGTGGCGAGATCGTAAATAACTCGGCTGTCCAAGTGCCGGTTGTGAACGCGGTTTTTAGAGTCTGGCGGATCTGTTTCGAGCACCTGTTCAATTGCCGGGCGGAGGGCCGCCATTTCCGCGGCTGAACAAAGGGGATAGGGGCCGAGATACCCTTGGGTGCGAAAGTGCATCATTTCTTCTCGCGTGAGTGCTGTTTCAGATCTTGCCATGATCATGTCTCCGCGTTTGCAAAAGGCGACACAATATCTCCGACCTCAATCCGATACATCTGCCGCCCATTGCCCATGTGTGCCGAGTCAATTACGACAAATTGCCCATCCGGGCTAAAGCGCGGGTGCAGATCACAACGCCATTCGCCCGTATAGGGTTCTGGCGATGGGAAAATTCCGAGGTCGACGCGCTCGCCCGTGGCAACGCGATAGAGATAGGGGATCTGATTGCGATGGTCGCCCGAGGGATAGGTGTCGTTGAGGATCCACGCATTGCCCGGCAAATACGTACAGTGACCGTTGACCGTCATCACATCTGTGCCAATAACTTCTGGCTCTGCGTCTGTGAGATCGCGGTAGAGATAAAATCTGTTGCCGTGTGACGGGTGATATGCCCATCCGAGAATGGTGTGGGGATCGCGCCATATAAAGTGCGACATTTTGCCGTAGTCGTCAACGACATGCACATTTGACCCATCGGCATTGGCCGCGATCATGCGCGTGTGAAAGCCGCCCTGTGAAAATCGCCAGCGGTGCAAAAATACAAAGCGCGACCCATCGGGATTAAAAAGCAGGTGATTGAAATAGTGACGCGCCCCGGAAATATCGCCATGCGGATAGGGGATGGCGGCCATGTCGGCTATGGTGACAATGAGCTTTGTGTCTCCTGTTTCGAGATCCACAACATAAACGCCCACCTCGTCGGGTGCATGCACATCGCGGTTGGGGTCGGGAATGCCCACATAGCCATAGCCGGGCCGCATGTGGTTGATGCGCCGAAAATCCGTGCCAATCGCTGTTTTGCCATCGGGCGAGAGGGCGTAAATCGCGTGTGGAAGCGTGCGGACATCGCCCGTTTTGACATTGTGTATGCGCGAGACAAACGCATCCCCTTCGCGGTCATTGTAAATAATATCGGTCTCCGAGTTGGGAATCCATTGCAACATACAGCCCTGCTGCCAGCACCATGCGCGGGTGCGCCCGATTTCAGACCACGCATCGCCGTTTTCCATGTCGATCATGCCGAGCGCGACCATATCATCGGCCGAGGGCGACCGGTGTTCAAAATCGACTTCCATGCCAAGTGCGTATCGGCCAGTGGGATCGATTTGCCACTTGTCGTAATAACCAAACCAATGGTATTTAGGACCTCGCGTCATTGCGCGAACAGGGGGATAGTGCATCATGGTGTGAACCTTTGAGAAAATTCGCTTATGAGCGGTCAGCCTCCACCCATCCGCCCAAAGCGATGTATGGGCTGACCGCTTGTTTTGCTGACCGCTGATTGCTAATACCAATTTGATTTTTATTTGTCCGTATCCTGCCTCCCATCAGGGAGGAATGAGGAATGAGGAATGAGGAATGGGGAACAGACGTTCCTCAGAGATCATGCGTTGCTTGTCTAAAGCGTTTGGTTCTGCCTCCATGTGGGTTGCCTTCGATGCGTTGGCTACGCCTGTGCCTACGGCGTGCGGCGACCTACTTTTTTTCAACAGCAAAAAAAAGTAGGCAAAAAATGCCGCTCTCAGACGCCGAGAGGCTTGCACAGCGCAAATCGCTTTTGTAATAGCACGACATGCGCTGGCCTGCGAAGGAAGTTGCAAGAGGGAGGTTGGTTGCGAGACGGCCTTGTGCGCTGTGCGCGATGGCATTATCGGAGGGTCCTTTGCGATTGCATTTTTGCTATGGCTTTTCTGAATGACTGCGTAAGGTCAAGAGAATCATTTGCAGGTAGCATATCGCATCAGGTCAACAGAAAATCAATTTAGTATAAGATACAAGAAACGAAACGATCACAGCACAAATTATGTTTTCAATCGCATTCTTGCAACAGTTATCAGAACTGCTGGCCTGGGTCACGCCTTGTATTTCTGCGATTAGGTCGCCGTTATTCCCTTTGATTCGGAATGGCGATTCCCCTTCGTATCCTTCGTGGACCTTACCTCTCACGTCTTCCTTCTCGTTTTATTTTGTGTTCATTTTCGGACACCACTGTATCAAAATCGGACACTTTCTAAGCAGTCAATTTTGGGTGGATTTTCGTAACTTGTTGTTATTTCATCAATTGATTTTTTGACATATTTTTGGCACAGTTATTGCAAGTTAGAATTTGTAACCGCGTGCAGTCCGTTGTGTTATTTCGCAAAACAAAGTGAGGTCTATATGTCCCATTTGAAAAACGATGTGCAGTTGATCAACAGGATAAACGCCGGCGACGAAAGCGCGTTTGGCAAACTCTACCGCTTGCACCAAAATCGCGTGCGCGCCATTGTCAGGCGATATGTGCAAGACTGCGATGAAGCCGAAGATTTGATGCAAATTGTGTTTATGAGGGTTTTTCAGGGGTTGCGCCTGTTTCGCGGCGAATCGGCGTTTACGACATGGCTGACGCGCATTGCGTTCAATGTCGGACGCTCACACCTGCGCTCGCAGCAATCGCGGCAAAATGGTATGGCAACAGTCGCGCAGCAAATGCCCGAACCCCTTCCCTTGGCAACGCCAGAAGATCACATGATGAAACGGGAACGCCGTCGGCTCTTGACGCAAGGCTTGGGTACATTGCCCAAAGCACAGCGACGCGCCATGTGGCTTCGGTATATGAAAGATCTGTCGTATCGGGAAATCGTGCAAGAGATGCAAGTGCCCCTCGGCACGGTGAAAATCTGGCTCTATCGCGGGCGTCACCAGTTGAAACGCGAATTGGAAAAGCGAGCGTAGAACCGTCGATGCCCGGGCGCGGCATTGCCGGATGTGAAGACTCGCACAACTGCCTCGCCTTCCTGACGCGGACTTCGGAGTCGGTGTGCATTTTCTTGAGTACTTGCGGTTATCGTCTTTTCCTATTTGATATTTTTTCGACTATGCCTATTTTCCCAATTCCATGAACCCGCAACCAGGACAGAGGATATAACAGTGCAAAAACCCGAACAAAAGCGCGTGGCATCAGACGCCCCGATGCCAAAAAAGAAAGCCGTGCCCAGCTTTGTGGGGGGCGGTTCTCCATCGCCCGAATCGGAAACCATCACCTCGGGCATGGACCGCAAAGTCGAAAAAAAGGTGTGGACCCTGAAGCGCGTCGCGAGTATTGGCGCGGCTACGGCATTTGTGATTGCCGTGGTGTATATGGCGATTTTTGGCGATCACAGTGCGAAACTCAATGTGCAGGTCGAGCGGATTACAATTTCAGAAGTCATCCGCGGGCCTTTTCAGGAGTTCATTGTTCAGCGCGGCACTGTGTTGCCGATTCAGACCTATTATATCGACGTGCTGGAAGGCGGGCAAGTCGGGGAGATTTTTTTGGAAGAAGGCGCGATGGTCGAGAAAGGCACGCCCATTTTGCAGTTGTCCAATCCAATTTTGGAGCAGAATATTTTGACCCAAGAAGCCCGCTTGTTCGAGCAGATCAACAACATGGAAAACACGCGGTTGAATCTGGCTTCCCAAGCCATTCGCAATCGCCAAGAACTGATGCGCGTTGAACTGGCTTTGCGAGAAACCGCACGCCACTACGAGAAGCAGAAAATTTTGTTTGAGCGAGGGTTGGGTTCCCAAGACCAATTTGAAAGCGCGCGAGACAGATATCAAAACGACGAAAAGCGCAAGTCATTCATGCTGGAAACGGTGCGACAGGATTCGCTGTATCGCATCAACCAACTCGCCGCGCTAGACACGCGCGCCCAAAGTTTGCAACGGCAGTTGGACGATGTGCGTCGTCCGCTGGAAAATCTGGTCGTGCGCGCGTCCATTCAGGGGCAATTGTCGCAACTCAATGCCGAGATCGGTCAGTTGATGAACAGGGGCAGGCGCCTTGGTCAGGTGGATGTTTTGGACGCTTACAAGTTGCGCGTGGGCATCGATGAATTTTACATTACGCGAATTACCAAGGGCCTCAAAGGGACGATTGAGATCGACGATGAGATTTATGCACTCACTATCCGTCGGGTTTTTCCCGAAGTCGTGCAGGGGCAATTTGAAGTCGATATGGATTTTGTGAACGAGACCCCAACGAGCATTCGCCGCGGTCAAACCGAGCAGATTCGCTTGGAACTCGACGCGCCCGAAGAAGCCCTGTTGTTGGCGCGCGGGGGGTTCTATCAAACCACAGGTGGCAACTGGGTGTTTGTGGTTGAAGGCGGCGAGGCCGTGCGCCGCGACGTGCGTATTGGCCGCCAAAGCCCAGAGTATTTCGAAGTCCTCTCCGGCCTGTCCCCCGGCGAGCGCGTGGTGACATCGTCGTATGAGAATTACGAAGAGATCGATAAATTGGTGTTGAAAAAGTAAGCGGTCAGCGTGATTTGGTTTTTGAACAGATAAATCGAGAAATCGCAGAAATCAAAAGAATGCTCGCAGTCTTCATTTTTAGGCTTGATGCGGGTTGTCCTTAAAGCTGACAGCCAGTCGCTGATAGCTTCTCTCAAGAAAGGAGTTTCGCCATGATCAAAACCGTCAGTCTCCAAAAAGTCTATACCACAGAGGAAGTGGAAACAACTGCTCTGAACAATGTCAATTTGGAGATCAACGAGGGCGAGTTTGTCGCCATTATGGGGCCGTCTGGTTGCGGCAAATCCACGCTCTTGAACGTGCTCGGGTTGCTGGACAATCCGACCGGTGGGGAATATTATCTCAATACCGCAGAGGTGTCCAAACACACCGAACGTCAGCGCGCCAATACCCGCAAGGAAAACATTGGCTTTGTGTTTCAGAGTTTCAACCTGATCGACGAATTGACCGTGGCCGAAAATGTGGAATTGCCCCTGTTGTATCTGGGCCTGCCATCGGGCGAGCGCAAAGAACGCTTGGATGAATCGCTGGAATACATGGGCATCAAGCACCGCGAGAAGCATTTTCCGCAGCAGTTGTCAGGCGGTCAGCAACAGCGCGTGGCCGTGGCGCGCGCCGTCATTTCAAATCCCAATATCATTCTCGCAGACGAGCCAACCGGGAATTTGGACTCGGCAAACGGCAATGAGGTGATGGATTTGTTGACGGAATTGAACAAAAATGGCACGACCATTGTGATGGTGACGCACAACGCCCACGACGCGAGCTATGCCCATCGCATCATCCACCTGTTTGATGGGCATGTGGTGACAGAAAACAAAAAGGCGTAACAGGAAAGAGAATGTAGGGGCGATGCCCCCGTGCTCGCCCGCAGTATGTGTAGGGACGATGCCCCCGTGCTCGCCCAATGTATGTAGGGGCGATGCCCCTGTGCCCGTCCAATGTATGTAGGGGCGATGCCCCCGTGCTCGCCCGAAAATGCAAGATGAAAGACGGAGAGGGGCCGGGTGGCCTTCTTGCGTCTTACCTCTCCCCTCCGGAGACTCTCATGCTCAAAAACTACCTCACCACTGCGATCCGCAATTTGACGCGGTACAAATTGTACACGTCGATCAATGTGTTGGGCCTTGCCATTGGGCTGGCGTGTGGCATTTTGATCTCGTTGTATATCCAACAGGAGTTTGCGGTGAATCGGTTTCACACGTTGGGCGACCGAATTTACAAGGTGGTACGAAAAGAACGCAGCAATACGCAAACAAGGTATGGATACGGAACATCCGGCGCACTCGGCCCCGCGTTGGCAGAAACCCTTCCCGAAGTGGAAACGACGGTTCGCATCTGGCAGTGGGGCGTGTCTGCCCACCAGGGCGAGCGCGAGGGCGCGTTTCGCATCGCGCTGGTGGATGACAACTTTTTGGATGTGTTTGATTTTCCCCTCTTAAAAGGCGACCCAAAAACCGCGTTTCGCACGCCCTACTCTGCGGTCATTACCAGCGACATGGCGCAGCACTTATTTGGCGATGCGGACCCGATGGGGCAAACATTTTCAATCGACAACATCAGTTTCCCGGGCGATTACACCGTGACGGGCATTGCGAAGCCTCCGAACCCCTCGTCAGACCTCTATTTCCACATGCTCTCGACCACAATACCCGCCGCAGAAGAAACGCAACAGGTGTGGACGACGTGGCGGCCCACGCAATCGTGGCGACCGGTACAAACCTTTGTGCTGCTAAAAGCAGGGCAAAATTCAGAAATTCCAACAGCGAAAATGCAGGCCGTGTTCAAGCAACACATGGGCGATGAAATCGCGGCAAAAAACACCTACCATTTGCAACCCCTGCACCGCGTGTACTTGTACGGCGAAGCCGATTTTAACCCGACCGTCTCCAGTCGCATGCAACAGATTTACCTGCTGGCGGCAATCGGGCTGATCGTGGCGGTAATCGCGTGCGTGAATTTCACAAATCTGACCGCGGCGCGGGCCATCATCCGAAAGCGCGAAGTGGGCATGCGAAAAGTCGTCGGCGCGCAGCGCACGCAGTTGATGGTGCAGTTTTTGACCGAGTCCCTGCTCTTGACCTGCATCGCCCTGCTGATTGCTCTGGGATTGGTCGAGATGTTTCTGCCGTTGTTCAACGAATTTGTGGGCGGCGATTTGCACCTCAACGCGGCTGTGATTGCGACCGGTTTACCGATGGTGCTGGCACTAACATTGGCAGTCGGCTTGCTGTCCGGGTGCTATCCCGCGTTTTTTCTTTCGGCATTTCGCCCGGTCATGGCACTCAAAAGCAGCGCGTTTTCTGCATCGGGTTCTACATGGTTGCGAAAGGGATTGGTGGTTTTTCAATTTGGCATGTCCATTTTGCTGGTGATTTGCACCTCGGTGGTGTATCAACAACTGCGGTTCATCGAAACCAAAGACATGGGATTTGCGCGCGATCACATTGTGAGTGTGCGGATTTTCCTCCCGGATGCCAAAAGGGAATCCGATCTGCAAAAACGCCTTGCCGCACGCCACCAAACCGTGAAACAGGTCTTCCTCGAACACCCCAATATCCTCAGCGCGTCGGCACTGCGCTTCGACATTACGGGATTTGGCGGGGCACCGCGATTGATTTGGCCCGACGGGGATCGAACCAAAGAACAGACCCTTCGCATCAACGAGGTCGACGATGCGTTTTTTGAGACATTTGAAATTCCCGTGCTCCGCGGGCGCGCCTTTTCAGCCGCTGTTGCCAGCGACGCGTCTCAGGCGATTATCCTAAACGAAACCGCCGCGCGCTTGCTGGGCTGGGAGGACGACCCCATTGGCAAACAAATTGTAACGTCCGAATTTCAAAACCAAATTTTCAGCGTGATTGGGGTGGTAAAAGATTACCACAGCTCGTCCCTGCGAGAAGAAATCGCCCCCATGGGATTTGTGTACAACTGGAACAGGTTTTACACGATGGCCTTGCGGATCCGCCCAGAAAATACCGCGCAAACCCTGTCTTTCATCGAAACCCAGTGGAAACGCTTTGTGCCATACGCGCCCTTCAGCTATGTGTTTTTGGACGAGATAATGGATTGGATCTATTTCAACGAGCGGCGCACCGGCAAAATGCTCGGCGTGTTTTCATTGCTGGCGATTTTTGTGGCGTGTTTGGGCCTGTTCGGATTGACGGCGTTTATGGTTCAACGGCGCACCAAAGAAATTGGGGTGCGAAAGGTGCTGGGCGCGCCCACCTCCCATTTGGTGATGCTCCTGTCGCGCGAATTTTTATTTCTCGTTTTTTTGGCCAATGCCATTGCCTGGCCCGTGGCCTACTATATGATGCACAAATGGCTTTCTGGGTTTGCATATCAGGTCGGCTTAAACGCTTGGCTATTTGTTACGAGCGCGATTCTCGTCCTGCTCATCGCGTTTGGCACCGTGAGCATACAGGCCACTCGCGCCGCCTGGTCCAATCCCATAGACACGCTGAGGCATGAATAGTAGGGACAGGCCCCTGTGCCTGTCCGCAGAAATACAGGCCCCTGTGCCTGTCTGTCTTGTATCTTTGGGCGAGCACGGGGGCATCGCCCCTACACACTGCGGGCGAGCACAGGGGCATCGCCCCTACATACACCGCTCGCCTTTTGTGCCTTTGAACGGGTTGTCGCCAGTTGTACCCCGCTCGTGTTTTTTGTGGCTAAACTTACATCTTTTCTCGTCGGGAGGGCTCGATTCCCCTTTTAAGGAGATAACCGTGATCCAACTCAATAACATCGAGAAATACTACGAAAATGGCGTGGTCAAGACGTTTGTGTTGCGGCGGATTGATCTCGAGATCCGCGAGGGCGAATTTGTGTCGATCACGGGCCCTTCGGGCGCGGGCAAATCAACGCTGTTGCACATCTTGGGCATGCTGGATACCGCGTCAAATGGCGCGTATTATTTTTGCGGCCGCGCCGTTCACGAATTGGATGAACGCGCATTGACCGAATTTCACCGCGACCACATTGGATTTGTGTTTCAAAGCTATCACTTGATTGACGAGTTGACCGTGGCCGAGAATTTGGAGACGCCGCTGTTGTATCAAAAAGTCAAGAGTGCCGAGCGCAAGGGGCGAATCGCCGAGATGCTGGACCGCTTCAATATCGTGGCGAAAAAGAAATTGTTTCCCAACCAGTTGTCGGGCGGGCAACAGCAATTGGTCGGCATCGCACGGGCGTTGATCACGCAACCGAAATTGATTTTGGCCGATGAGCCAACGGGCAACCTAAACTCGACCGAAGGCGAGCGAATTATGGCGCAGTTCAAGCAATTGAACGCCGAGGGCGTAACCCTAGTCCAATGCACGCATTCCGAAAAAAATGCCGCTTATGGAGACCGCATTGTGTCTATGTCAGATGGCTGGATAGATCGAGACGAGCAACTTTGACGTATCCCCGTGCTGAAGCAGCGGGGATTGTGCGATCAACACGGTGGCGGCTCAAGCAACGAGTTGTCTTATACCAAATTGATTTTCTGTTGCCCTGCTGTGATGCGATATGCGACCCGCAAATGATTCCCTTGACCTTACGCAGGTATTCATAGAAGCCATCGCAAAAATGCGATCACAAAATACCGTCACACAAACCCATCACGCACAGCGCGCAAGGCTGTCTCGCAACGCACATCCATTTTGCAACCCACCTTGCAGGCCAACGCATGTCGTTCTGTTACAAAAGCGATTTGCGCTGTGCCAGCCTCTCGGCGCATGAGAGCGGCATTTTTGAACTGCTGGGCAGTTGTACCCCGCTCGCCTACTTTTTTTGTTGAAAAAAAGTCGGTCGCCGCACGCCGTAGGCACAGGCGTAGCCAACGCATCGGAGGCAACAAACGATGCTGTAGGGCCAAATGCTTGAGACAAACAACGCATGATCCGTACAGAAATCTATTTCTCAGCGGATTGCATAAAAGAAAATCCCCACGTACAAAATGGGGATTTTTTTTTTCATACACCACGCGACATGGACAGCCCTTCTCGTTCGCGCCACAAAAACAACACATGGCGCGATTTTCGCAAATAGCGTTCGTAATTTTTGTTAAAATCCCGACGCCTGCCGTTGGGCGTTTTGCCATTGGGCCGCGCATTGCATTTTCCCCGCGCCTGCGCGATGCTCCGGCTGCCATTTTGCACGGCAATCGTCATTACGCGATGCGTTTCGTTCTCGGGCGTCGTCACCTGCATTGACCAGATCGATGTCCGCCCATTTTTGCAATTGTTCGCGTACGAACCGACGCAGTGGTGCATCTTGCGGCCTTCATCGGACAACTCTTTGGCTGTCACCAACTCGGTAATGGCCCAGCGATCCTTTTGATTGCCATAGCGATCTGTTTCCGTCCAATCCAGCGCGTTGAAGCCGGAAGACGCCCACACTTTTGCGGGCAAGCGACGCTGCCGCGCCAACTGCCGGTGCCACATCTCGACTTGCCGAAGCAGCTTGACCACACTGCGTCCTTTGACCGAAAAATTCGGTTGCTCAGGGGGCAACCGCACCACTTCGCCGTTGATCGTTTCTTCCCGAGGCACGTATTTCTGATGGTGAATATAATCCACAATCGGCCCGACCTCGTCGGGGTCGAGCATCGGGTTGTTGACAAAAAAATGCACCACCTTGCCCCAGAAAGGCTCGCGATCAAAAGACGACCCCAAGCGCGTGGCATTCACGGCGCGCACCAGGGGTTCTGCCCCGCCGAGGCCGAGAATTTGTCCGCGCCGAAACGCTTCGCAAATCGCGTAATCGGGCGGCGATTCCAAGAACAGATGGGCCATTTTCTTTGTCAGGGTCAGCGGAATATCGGCCTTGCGGATATTGCTCCCCATTCCCACATGGACAAACCACCCCTGTTGCGGTCGCGCCTCATCTTCTCCGCTGAGAAACCACGCGATGTCCATAAACGCGGGCACCTCGTATTTCGCCAACAGGTGTCGCGCCAATGAACCAAATTGCTTGCGTGCATTGTGCGATTCGGGCCGCCACGCCGTTGGATCGCGCAACCAATGCCTGTGCCAACGCGCCAGCGCGCCCAATGCTTCGATATACGTATTGCCATCTTGCGGCCCCAAGCGCGCCAGCGCGGGTTTGACATCAAAAAAATTGCCCCGTTTTTCCGCGTGCAACAGCAATTGCAACAGCGTGCGACGCCCTTTGCGGTCTTTGCCCATAAGATCAAAAGCGCGCTGGATTTTTTGCAAATGGGGGCGATTCAATTCCCCTTCCGACAGCGTGCCTTCACAGATCGCCCGAATCGTCTCATGGGGTCGCCGCGTGTGATTTTTCATCTTCGCCAACACGGCATCGCTCTTCAAGCGTTCGGCCAAATCGCGTTCTTTCCTGCGTTGCGCCGCGCTTTTACGCGCTCCCGTGCTCACCCCATGCCCGCGACACCACGCCGTGTAATCCGCAACCGATTTCAGCCCCAACTCGCGGATGTGATGCGCGAGTTCCCGTTCGGCCAATTCCGCATCTATGGCCCGATTGGCAATTTCGCGCTCGCGCCGCCGCTCTTGCCACCCCTTGTTCAGCGCCCTGTTCAACCCGTGATCGCGACACCACGCCCGATATTGCGCCACACCCGTCAACCCGAGCGACTGGATATGCGCGGTCAAATCTGCATTGGCCTTGCCCGCCGCGCCCCGATGCCGCCTTTTGTTGCGCTTTGTTGCCATAAAATCCCCCTGCGCCTGTCGCGTCTATTTCACACTTATTGGGATGCACTTTTACTTTTTAAGAATATTCAGCCAAAGAAACCTCGATCAGCGTTGGCCCATCCGCTTGCAACGCCTGTTTGAGCGCGTCGCCAAATTCGCATGCACGAGTCACGCGAACACCCGCCATGCCAAAACTTTGTGCAAACATCACAAAATCGGGATTCGCCAGTTGCACGGCAATATGCCGACCGTCACATTCCCGGTCCTGTGCGCGTTTGATCGCGCTGTACGCATTGTCATTGCACAAAATAACGGGCAGGGACACGCCTTGCTGAACCGCGGTTGAAAGCTCTGTTGCCGTGTACATAAAACCGCCATCGCCGCACAGGGACACCACCTGCTTGTGCGGGCATGCGATCTTGGCGCCCACGGCAGCGGGCATGGAAAACCCCAGGGTCCCGAAAACCGTTGGAGACAGAAACGTGCGCGGTCGATACACTGGAAACGTTCTGCGCGCCTGATAGCTGATCAGCGTCATATCATTTACGACCACCGCGTCCCTGTCCAGCACGTCCCGCAAAATGCCCAACAATTCGGGAAAAGGCCCTTGAATCCCGGGATCGGATGCCGGGTCTTCGCGCTGCTCGGGCAGACGCCATGCGGTTTGCACCGCGTCCAACCGCGCACACAGTTCCCTCAACCCCGCGGCCGCATCGCCGATCAGCGCGACCTCTGGCGCGAATGACCGCCCGACCACAGACGGATCGATATCCAGATGAATGAGCTTTTCCAGCGCGCCTTTCCAGAGTTGCCCAAATCGAAACCCCAAGCGCGTACCCACGGCGATCACCACATCGGCTTCATTCAAACATTTGTTCACCGCCTCATCGCGCACGAGCAATGGATGATCCGCAGGGATCGCGCCCTGTCCATTGGCTGTAATCGCCACGGGTAAGCCGAGCTTCTCGGTCAGCGCGACCACTTCAGCACTTGCATTTTGCGCGCCGCCGCCAGCGATCAGCATTGGTTTGCGCGCCGATTGAAGCAGCGCGGCAGCAGCATCGAGCGCGGTCGCCTCTGGCACCTGCGGCGGGCGATGCGCGGGTTCGGCAATGCTGACCTCTGCCTCTTCCGCGAACACATTTAACGGGACTTCCAAAACATAGGGCCGCGGGCGGGCGTATTTCATCGCCTCAAATCCCTCCGACAGAGCTTCGGGGATCTCTGCCACGCAGGACACGCGCCGCCCCTGCCCGGTCACGGAAAACAAGGTGCCAAATTGGTCGCGCATATCGTGCAACACCCCGGCATCCGCCCCATTTGTTTCGTCGGTTGGGCCACTGCATATCAATAAAACGGGCGACGATTCCGCATGTGCTTCGCCTATTGGCGTCAACGCATTCACCGCTGCCGGCCCGGTCGTCGTCAACGCCACCCCCACGCGCCCAGAGGCCCGCGCATAGCCATCGGCCATAAAACCCGCGCCTTGCTCGTGCCGCGTCGTCACATGGCGAATGCGCGGATGATCGTACAGCGCGTCGTAAAGCGCGAGGGTATGAACCCCCGGAATGCCAAACACCACATCCACGCCCCATGCATCCAGTGTTTCAACCACAGCACGACCGCCAGTCATCGACATAACCCCATCCTTTCGCTCGAGTTTGTGAGAACGTGTTTCATCAATATACATCCAAAAACGCCGGGCATCAGATCCATTTTAATGGCCTTGCCAATCCTTTGGCAACGCGCTATTTTGACGGGCCTGAAATCTGTCACGCAAACCCTATAATACCAATTTGCTTTCAAGTTGTCCGCATTCTGCATCGCATCGTGGATGACACAAAAGGCATGTCATTAAGAATTGGGAATGCCCCGCAAGAATTGGGAATGCCCCGCGCCACTCCAATTCGTCATTCGTCATTTATGCAATAAAAAAAAGGACTGGCTCAATGCCCCGCAGGCGTCCGCATAAAAGACTGGGCAAGCGCGAAAATAAAAACGCCAACTCCATGCCCCGCAGGCGTCCGTTTCCCACATTGTGGTTGCTGATCTTCTTGGGCTGTCTGTCGATCTGCATGCAGTTCGTCACAGTCGAAAAATTCTCGGCCTTACCGCCTGCTGGCACCTTCGTCACCCTGCCTGCCTTTGTACAGGCCATTGAACTAAAGATCACATTTGAGAAGATCGACATCGTGCTGCTCGTCCTCTTCCTCGCGGCCAGTGCATTGCTCTTGTGGAAAGAGCGGCGCGGGCGCGTACTCACCGATTTTCTCAAAGACGTATTCGCCAGCGAGCGCAAGCCCGTGTATCTGCTTTTGGGCTGTTCGCTGTTATGCGTCCGGTACTACTTTGCCTCCGGCGAAATGCACTGGGGCGCAGACGCCTCTCACCACATCGCCCAATCCTATCTCGCGGCCAGAACCATCGCGGACGGTCAGTGGCCCATCTGGACGTTCTTCATGGGCAATGGCTCGCCCTACCTGCAAAATTACGGCTTTGCCTTCTTTTGTCTGGTTGGCTTTGTAGATCTTCTTTGCCGGGATCTCTTTCTCTCTCTGAAATTGATCATGGCGGGCACGCACATCATTTCCGGCATCGGCATGTACTGCTTTGTCAGTAGCCTGTGCCAATCGCGCCGCGCCGGGTTTATCGCGGGGCTGGGCTACGTGCTCTGTTTCTGGCACACGCAGCAAGTCCTCATCATGGGCCGCTTGCCCCTGTCCCTGTTCTACGCCCTCCTGCCATGGCCCTTCTATGTGGTCGAAAGCATGATCCGATCGCCCTACAAGATGCGCGCGGCCTTGTTGGGAGGCGCGTCTCTCGCCCTCCTGAATTTCACGCACCCGGGCTACGGCACCTACGCGATGCTGTTTTGGGGATGCTACTGTATCGCGCGCCTGTGGTCTTTATGGGGCCATCCAGACATTGGCGCACACTTCCGCGCCGGCGTTTTGTGCGTGGTCTTGGGCATCTCTTTTAGTGCTTACATGAGCATAGGGATGTATTTCGAACTCGAGCACACCGAGATGCGCGACTTCCGCCTCGGCTTAAAAAGTACCGACGGTCCGGGTCTGTCCGGCATTCCCGACCCCACATGGCAGCACTTGCTCGGCTGGTCGAACTACCGCTTTTGGCTGATTCCGCCCGAGCCCTACCACTGGTACGGCGGGTATATGGGCCTGTCTCTGTGCGCGTTGGCCCTGGCCGGCAGTTGGGTCGCGCTTCGCCGCCGCGGCAAGTTGAGGCCCTTCGCGCCCAGTTGGATCTGTCTCATGTTGGTCGCGCTGATCGTCTTTGCGTACCGGTTGCCGCCCTTCAACATGCTATCCCTCATCCACGTATCCAACGCCGCACGCTACTTGCTCTTTCTCGCGTTCTTTCTCGCCCTGTCAGCGGGGATTGGCACGCGCCTGCTCTTGCGACACCGGCCCTGGCGGCTCTCGCGCAATCGCTGTTTTACCCTCCTGTTGCTCCTCTTGTTGATAGACCTCTTCCCCACCACCTTCTTGCATGCTCACAAACGACCCCGCGACCGAGCTACGGATACATTTGCGAATATTTGGAAGGCGTCCGCGGCCTTTACAGCGCGGGACGAGTTGCCCCATTACCGCGTGCAGTGGATCGACAAAGACGAATTCTTCTCCTATCGCATGGCATACCCGCTCTTTATGAGCGAGACCCCGATATCCGAATCATTCCACCCGGGGGAACTGCGCGTCCGCAGTGCGTTTGTCGCCCCCTTCCTCCACACGGCACGCCATTTGACCCCCACTTTGATCACAAAACCCGACTCGTTTTCCACCTATCCCCTGCTCACCGCGGGCTTTTACTTGCTCAACACGCGCTACGTGGTCTTGTCCTCTAAAAACGCGGCATTTCAGATTTCCCTAACGCACAGCCCCATCGTCGTCTCCTCGCGTTTGGTCAGCTATGACGCAGAAGCCGCAGCAGAGCACGCTGACCAAGTCCGCGCAGACTTGAAAGTTGACAGCCTGTTTGCGCGTTCCATTTCGCAAGTCTTGTGGGTCATTGAGCAGATGGGGGTTCATTTTCAGGATAATGCCTGTGAGCGCATTTTTATTCGAGGCGATGAAGATAGCGACCTACAAACGACGCCCACAGCACAAGTTCTCGCGCAGGTGGTCGAGCACCAGCAGGTCAAAATGAAGGTCGCTGTTTCCGCAACCTGCTATGCGCGGTTGTCTTACGCGTACTTCCCCTATCTACACATCACTGTAGATGGAACGCCCGTGCAGCCCATGGAAACGGCGGGTCGCTTCATCGCCTTGTCCCTTGACGCGGGCGAGCACGACATTGTAATTCAAGCGCGGCTTTCCCCTCTGCGGAGAAACCTGCTCTATCTCAAGCTGATCCTACTGTCAATCGCTTTAGCCCTCGTCTTCATAGAACACAGGCGCGTAAAACAAGCAAAAATAAAAACAAGCGGTTAGCGGCGGTTGGGTGGAGACTGATGCGAGGACAGGCACGGGGGCCTGTCCCTACGATTGATGGGGGCATGGGGGGTTGGGATTGACCACTGACCGTTAACCACTGCTTCTCGTGATTCACCGGTAGAGACATGATAAACACCATCGTCATAGGCGGGGGGCAGGCGGGTGTTGTGCTGAGTTATTTTTTGCAACAGCGCGGCGTTGAGCACCTCGTCTTGGAGCGTGACCGGGCGTTTTCGGCATGGCATAAGTGCTGGGACAACTTTCGGCTAAACACCGCCAATTGGATGAACGCATTGCCCGGCATGCGCGAACCGTTTGCGCCGCACAAGGCGTGGTACGACACGGGCACGCGGGAAGAAGCACACCATTATTTTCGCGCTTATGTCCAAATGGTCGATCCGCCGATAAAAGAAGGCGTCAGCGTTACGCAGGTCATCGAAGGAAAAGGGATCTGGCATGTGCATACAGATGCCGAAGTCTATCGAACGACCAATGTCGCCATTTGTACCGGACACGCTTCCCAGCCTTTTGTGCCAGACATAGCCGAACAACTGCCGCCATCGATCCCCCAACTGCATTCATCGGCCTATCGCAATCCCGCGCAGATCACAACGGCGAATGTCTTGATCGCGGGCAGCGGGAGCAGCGGGATTCAAATTTGTTTAGACCTCGCACAATCGGGTCAATTTGACAATCTCGCATTTGCACTCAGCGGCAACATGGTCATCCCCTGGTCCATTCTGGGCATCCCCATCGGCGTGTTCTCGCGCTTGCTTCCGGTTTTTGAAATCCAGCGACACTCGTGGCTCGGGCGGCGGATTGCGCGTCAATGGCACGGCGGCGAGCCTGCGATGGCACCGTCCCCGCGATGGCTTTCAAAACGCTACGGCGTGCAACGGGTCGGTCGCGCAATCGGCGTTGAAAAGCGCGGCATTGTTTGCGCCGATGGCGCGGTTATCGGCACGGCGGATCGCACTGTCTTGTGGTGTACGGGTTTTAGACCCGATTACAAATTTATTCGGGTGCGCCATCCCGAATCCGCATTTGACGAAAACGGGCCCATTCACCAACGCGGCATATCCGTGCCGGGGCTGTTTTTCGTGGGCCTGAAATTTCAGCACACGGTCGGCTCTCATCTGCTGCGCGGCGTGGGCCGCGATGCGGAATACATCGCGCGCAAAATCGCGGAAAGGAAAACGGTATGTCTCCATCCATGAAGCGCGCCCCGCTGCGCGTCGGTCTGATCGGTTGCGGCGGCATTGTCCAAAAATCGCATCTGGACGGTCTGCTCGAAATCCCGGATCTCGTAACTGTCTCGGCCATTGCCGACCCCATACCCGAAAACAGAAACCGCGTTGGCACAGCCGCAGATGTCCCCTCCGCGCAACGCTACGAAGACCATCGCCACATGCTCGCCCGCGCCGAACTCGACGCCGCGATCATCGCCACGCCCCATCACCTGCACGCCGAACACGTCATCGCCGCCGCGCGTGCAGGCGTTGCCATCCTCTCGGAAAAACCCATGGCAACATCTCTTGAAGAAGCCGACCATATCCTCGACACTGTAAAAAAACGCGGCGTACACTACGGCATTGTCCACAATTTTCTCCACATGCCCGGCACGGTGGAAGCACTCAGAATTTTGCGCGAGGAAAACGCAGGCACGCCTCAAACCGGGCGCGCCCTTTCCCTGTTTGGCAAAACAGCGGATCAGGCGGATCCCAACGCGGTTTGGCGCGCATCCAAAGCGGCCGGCGGTGGTTGCATCGGCGACAGTGCCTATCACGAAATTTATTTGATCGAAGCCATGATCGGCTCGCCTGTGCGCTATGTTGAAGCCCGCGTGCAGACCAAATTTTTCGACTTCGAGGTCGATGATGTCGCCTTCCTCCTTTTTGAACACGAAAATGGCGCCCTCTCCACGGTGGCCACTTCATGGGGTATGCCCATCGGCAGGGATGGCAATCTGTGCGAAGTCTATACCCGCACGCACGGAATCCGCATTGTCAGCCGCGGGCGCGAACTCTTTTGCATGGACAAATCCAATCGCAAATGGCAATCCGTCGCCCTCAACCACGGCCTCGACGACGCGGCCCTGGCCCGTGCTGGACATGCCAACTGTTTCGCCGCCACCTTCAAGGCACTCGCCAAAGGCAACCCGCCGCCCATCACCTGCGAACACGCCCGCCACAACCTCGCGATCATCCACGCGGCACACATGGCGACAACCTCGCGCCGAGCAGTCGATGTGAAAGCCCTTTAGAAGCCATCTTAAAATGCTCGGGACCTACCCCGCGGCACGAAAAACAAAATATCCTTGATTAGATAGAGGGATTGTATATTTTCACAGCGCATTTTCCCGCAACGCGAACCCATAACTTGAAAGGGACAGCACCATGGCAGACAAACCCGTTTTGTTGACCGACGCACAGATGCAGCAATTCATTCGGGATGGGTATTTGATGCTCCAGCCCGATTTTCCAGAGGGATTTCACGCGAAAGTCTATAAACGCATCGACGAAGCCTTTGCAAAAACCGGGGGCAAAAACCCGGGCAACAACCTCCTCCCGGCCGTGCCAGAACTGCAAGATGTGTGGGATCACCCCGTTGTTCACGGCGCGTTTTCCAGCATCCTCGGCCCGGATTATTACTTGCACCTGCACCGCCATGTCCACGAAAGTCATCCGGGCAGCGCGGCGCGCGGCATGCACAAAGACAGTTTGCACAACAGCCGGTTCTGCGCGGACCACAACCGCCGCCATCACCACTGCCGCTGGATGATGGCGATGTATTATCCGCAGGATACGCCCGACGAAATGGGCCCCACCAGCGTGATTCCAAAATCGCAATACATCACGGCCCGGCAACAAGAAGGCGAGCCCCTCTTCTCGTCCGGGCCAGCGGGCACAGTTGTGCTGATTCACTACGACATCTTGCACAAAAAAGAAGCCAACGACACGGACATCACGCGCCACATGGTCAAATTTCTGTTCACGCGCATGAGCGAACCCACCGAACCTACATGGGATCACGAAGATGAAACTTGGGTCGCGTCCGATGATCCGCAAGAACCCATCTGGCAGGCCATGTGGCACTGGCACTTGGGCAAAGCGCCCGAACGCAGCGCAAACGGGACATCTGTCGAAACCCTGACCGGACGCCTTTCCCATGCGGACGAAGCCCTCGCGCTCAATGCGTCCTACACCCTGGGAGCGCGGGGCGAACGCGCCATACCCGCGTTGATCGACGCGCTCGGCGACACGGAAAATGTGGATCGGCCCCGAAACGCGGGGTATGGACTCGCGGCGGTTGGCGAAAAAGCCGTTCCCGCATTGCTCAAACTCAGCCGAGATCCGAACGCGCAGATCCGCGCCCGCGCCATCGATGTGCTCGGGGACTTGGGCTTGCGCGCCAAAGCCGCCGCGCCCGATCTCATCGCGCTGTTGCAAGACCCCGATGAAGATGTGCGCGCCCGCGTTGCTGAATCCCTGGGCACAGTGAGCCAAAACACCGCTGACGCCGCGCGCCCACTCGCGGATATCCTGTCCACAGATGAAAGCGATTTTGTGCGCCGCAACGCGGCCCTCTCGCTTGCGCGACTGGGTAATCAGGCCCAATCGGCCATTCCCGAATTGGCAGACGCCCTGCGCGATGGCAACCACTATGTTCGCGGATTTGCAGTCCGTGGTCTCTATCGCATTGGCACGCCCGAAGCACTCAGGGCCGCCATGCAACGCCTGCAAACCCTGCGCTGGGACAGCGAATCCAAAGGCCAGGTGCAAAGACCCACACCCATCAAGGCGGCATAAGTGACTTGGGAACCCGTGCCGCAACACATCGCAACGCCGTTTGCAGAAAGCGTTTCGCCGGACAATGTCTTGCCAGAACACCCGCGCCCGCAAATGGTTCGGCAACACTGGCAAAATCTCAACGGCCTGTGGGACTACGCGGTCGAGCCTGTCGCATTCGCAGATGGCAGCATGACCGAAGGCGACCCGCCATCGGAATGGCACGGGCAAATCCTCGTTCCCTTTGCCCTTGACGCGCCCCTGTCCGGCGTCATGAAAATTCTCCGCCCGGACCAGCGGTTGTGGTATCGCCGAAACCTCGCCATTCCCAAGGGCTGGGCGGGCAACCGGATTTTGCTCCATTTCCAAGCAGCCGACTGGGAGACCAGCGTTTATGTCAACGGCGAGAAAGCCGGGCAACACCGCGGGGGATACGCCCCCTTCTCTTGCGACATCACCGACCATCTCACCGACCGCATCGGCGAACTCGTCGTCTGTTGCTGGGACGCCACCGAACAACGGGCGCAGGCCATTGGCAAACAAATTATGCCGGAAAACCGCCGGGGGTTTCGGTACCAGCCCACCGGCGGTATCTGGCAAACCGTGTGGCTCGAAGCGGTTCCCGAGCAATCCATCCGCGCGCTGCGCCTCACGCCCGATATAGACGCGGAAACGCTAAATATTATCGTCTCGGGCGAAAACTTGGGGGGATGCACAATTCGAGTGGTCGCTCGTGACGGCAACCGGCAAATCGCCGGCGCGAGCGGACGGGCAGACCGCGCCATTCATCTGGGTATTCCAAACGCAAAATACTGGCAGCCAGACCATCCCTTTCTCTACGGCCTCAGAGTTGAGGTGCTGCGCCATGGCGCAATTATCGACGCTATCGACAGTTATTTTGGCATGCGAAAAATATCCGTCGGCGAAGATGAAAACGGCATCAAACGCTTCCTCCTCAACGACCGTCCCATCTTTCAATTCGGCCCGCTCGACCAAGGCTATTGGCCCGACGGCATTTTGACCCCGCCATCTGAAGAAGCCATTCGCTTTGACCTCACCTACCTCAAACAAATCGCCTGCAACATGGTGCGCGTTCACGTCAAGACCCATCCCGACCGCTGGTATTACCACTGCGACCGCTTGGGCCTCTTGGTTTGGCAAGACATGGTCTGCATGCCCAAGTTCGACCAGCGCGTGACGCCCGAAGCCGCGCGGCAATGGGAGATCGAATTTGACGACATGATGGATTGGCTGCACAACCACCCCTGCATTGTCCAGTGGATCATTTTTAACGAAGGCTGGGGGCAACACGACACCAAACGCCACACAGACCGCGTCAAACAGCGCGACCCCTCGCGCTTTGTCACCAGTGCCAGCGGTTGGACAGATACGGGCACGGGCGACATCTGCGATATTCACGACTACACCTTTTACCCGGCCACCGCGCTGCAACAATCCGCCCATGGGCGCATCGCCCTCTTGGGTGAAGCGGGCGGGTTCAACCTCTGCATCCCCGGTCACACATGGTACGACCGCGAAAAACCCGCTGAACACATCGACCGCATCAACGACACCACCCGCCCCACCTATCCAACGCCAGAGGCCATGCGAGACGACTATCGCTTCTGGGTCGCAAATCTTCGCGCAATGGTCGGCCTCACCGCGCTCAACGGCGTCGTATATACCCAAATCACCGATGTCGAGCACGAACTCAACGGCTGGCTGACCTACGACCGCAAAGTCTCCAAAATTGACCCGGACGAACTCGGCACTATCCACGCCGCGCTTTGGGACATGCCGCAATTTGAATCCGCAATCGGCCCCGACGCCGAATGGCGATACAGCGCGGGCGAAGATATGGCCCCATCCGCCATGCCCCAAAACACCTCGCCCCGCGACATCCTGCCCAACTTTGGCGGCAACTGGTGTCAGTCCGCGTTCGACGATTCATCGTGGGCAACGGGCAAAAGCCCGTTTGGCGCATCGGAAAGCGCGCCCGAAAATCCCATCTATATCCGCACCACAATCGCGCTCAATCAGCGGTTGGACGCGCCCGTGTTCTATGTGGCGTCGTCTGCCGACTGCCAGATCTTTATCAACGGGCAACGCATACGCAGTCTGCGCGTCAGGCAGCATTCCGCGCCGATCTCGGAAACCTGCACCCTGCTCTCTGCGGACGAATGCGATCTTTTATCTCCCGGCGAAAACACCATCTGCGCCCTCCTTCTGCCCTCGGAAAGACCCGCCTATTTATCGGTGCAACTTTTGGACATGAAGTGACGAATAGACGCCCTCCGCCCAACGACCCATCCACGAGTGAGATGGAAGTTTAGCCACAAAAAACACGAGCGGGGTACAACTGGCGATAGCCCGTTCAAAATCACAAAAGGCGAGCCGTGTGGTAGGGGCGATTGCCCCTGTATTCGCCTGCGGTGTGTGTATGAGCGATGCCCCCGTATTCGCCCGCAGTATGTAGGAGCGATGCCCCCGTGCTCGCCCAAAAATACAGGGGGAAGATGGAAGACGGCCCCCCAACCGCACACCGCCCAAGCGATCAGCGGTTCGCGGCATTCTCCCGACCTCAGACAGTCGGGAACTCGAGAGGAAGGACGAAATATGTTTATACGGCGCATCAAACTGGAAAACCTGCTCTCGTTCGGGCCGAATACCGAAGAGCTTGAATTGGCCCCTTTGAATATCCTCATCGGCCCCAACGGCTCAGGGAAGTCCAATCTCATTGAGGCGATTGGCCTGCTAAAAGCCACGCCTAGGGACCTCACGGCCCCAATTCGGGAAGGCGGAGGAATCCGCGACTGGATTTGGCGGGGCGAGCCAAAAGTATCGTCCGCTTACATCGAAGTGATTCTGGATAATCCGAAGGGGGCGGCACTGCGATATTGCCTCGGGTTCGCGGAAAAGGGTCAGCGATTCGAGTTGACCGACGAGCGGATAGAAAACGAAGAGGCGTATTCCAACCATTCAAGGCCGTATCTCTATTACGAGTTGCAGGGAGGTCGCGCCACCCTGAACGACCGAGGTGAGACGCAGCGTCAGTTACGTCTGGAAGAGATGGATCCACAGCAATCCATTCTCGCGCAGCGAAAGGATCCAGACCACTATCCGGAAGTGACGTGGCTCGGCGAGGCGTTTGATCGCATGCGACTCTATCGCGAGAGTTCTTTTGGTCGCCACACGCCGCCGCGCCTGCCGCAACCGGTCGATATGCCCAATGATTTTCTCGGCGAAGATGGAAAGAACTTGGGGCTGGTACTGAATCGGTTGAGGCGAGAGCCAAAGGCCAAGGATCGGATTCTGAAAACCGTGTGCCAACTCTACGAAGGCATAACCGATCTGGACGTCAGCCTTGAAGGTGGGACGGTTCAGGTCTTTGCCCAAGAAGGCAATATTGCGGTTCCGGCAACGCGGTTGTCCGATGGCACGTTGCGCTTTCTGTGCCTGTTGGCGATTCTTTGTCACCCGAATCCCCCACCGCTGGTCTGCATTGAAGAACCGGAATTGGGCTTACATCCCGACATTTTGCCCATTCTCGGCGCCCTGATGCGCGAGGCATCGGACAGGTGCCAGCTTATCGTCACAACGCACTCTGACGTACTCGTAGATGCCCTGACCGATACGCCCGAGAGCATCGTGGTCTGCGAGAAGCACGTTGGCAAAACGGAAATGCGCCGGCTGGATCGGCCCAGCCTTAAGGAGTGGTTGAAGAGTTACAGCCTTGGAGAATTGTGGAGCAAGGGCAAGTTGGGAGGCAACCGGTGGTAAAAGTCGAGATTTATGTGGAGGGTGGCGGTCAGACCCGCGCACTGAGGCAGAAGTGCCGCCAAGGGTTCAGCGAGTTTTTCTGCAAGGTAGGCTTGGGAGGTCGCATGCCGAGTGTGATCGCAAGCGGTAGCCGACAAGAAGCCTTCAAAGATTTTCGCACGGCACTCCGCACTGCCGGAGAACGCGACTTCATCGCGCTGTTGGTCGATAGTGAAGCTCTCGTGAAATTCGATCCTTGGGAACACTTGAAGATATGGGATAAATGGGACCGCCCCACGGATGCCGCAGACGAACAGGCGCTTTTGATGGTGCAGTGTATGGAAGCCTGGTTTCTATCTGACCGGGACAAATTGGCGGCATACTTCGGCAACAGCTTTAACCAAAATGCGCTTCCCGCTCGTCAGGATGTTGAGAACATCGCAAAATCCGATGTATTGAACGGCCTACAAAACGCGACGCGCTCATGTCCCAAAGGAAAATACGACAAGGGCCGACATTCGTTCAACATTCTCGCGCAGATTGACCCCCTTAAGGTGGCTGCGGCGTCGCCCCATGCGAGACGGCTCGTCAATACGCTGAGGGAAAAATCCGGCGCATCGGGCTGATGCGCGTCAACTATTGAAACGATTAAAGGAGCACCCATGCAAACGCCTTTTCCCGCTCAAATGCCACTTGAGAAACCGCGCGACCGCAAACTCAGCGCGGCGATGGCGCGTCTATACGACGTGTGGAACCCGCATGAGGATCGCGGCAATGAATTTTTCAGCAATTTCAAATACTCGCAACTCGAAGGATTCTCACGCGAGGCCAATGTCTCTCGACGCGATCCCTCCAAAGTGATCCGCATTGACGGCACCTATTACGTCTGGTACACCTGCCGCCGCACAGAAGGGCCGCCTGTGGGTCACGAAAAAGCCACAGACGCGATCCCCTCGGTCGATTGGGACCTCGCGGATATCTGGTATGCCACGAGCAAAGACGGCTTTTGCTGGGAAGAACAAGGCCCTGCTGTCACGCGACCGCCCAAGGGCGGATTTGGCTGGCGATCAAACTGCACGCCCGACATCCTCTTGTGGAAGGGCAAGTACTATCTCTACCATCAGGCGTACAGCGCAGTCATTCAGGGCGGGGACTCGTGCCCGGTCACTATCGCTTGGGCAGATTCTCCCAACGGCCCATGGACGCGGTTGGGCAGACCGGTTGTCTCGCCCGGCAATGCAGACGATTGGGATTGCAATTGCATCCACGATCCCTTTCCGCTGATCTACAAAGGCAAAATTTACATGTATTACAAAGGCTCGCCCGGTCAAAAACGCGGCGGCGCGAACATCATCCGCGCCCAAGGCGTCGCCATAGCCGACCGGCCCGAAGGCCCTTATGAAAAATCCCCGCTCAATCCCGTGCTCAACTCGGGTCACGAAACCTGCCTTTGGCCCTACAAAGAAGGCATTGCCGCGCTCGTCAGCTTGGATGGCCCTGAAAAAAACACCGTGCAATACGCGCCAGATGGCATTCATTTTGAAATGAAATCCCTGCTTCAAGTTCCGCCTGTCGCGCCCGGCCCTTTTGTGCCAGACGCCTTTGCCGACAACGGCGACGGACGCGGCATCTCTTGGGGCTTGTGCCACATCAACCCGGACGGCGGCGGCAGCATGCGCGAATCCATTCTCGCCCGATTCGACTGCGACCTCAGCCGCGACCTGCACCGTCCCATCTTCAAACACAACAACCTGCGCTTTGAGGAATCCACCTATTTCCAGCGCGTACTGCAATTGCCCGCGGCGCTTCGGAAGCAAATCCTCAAAGAGCAAGACCGCGTGGATCAGAATACGGTCAGTGGTTAGTCCCCGCCCAGTTACCCGAAAAGGCGGTCCGCAGATGAACGCAGATGAACGCAGATGAACGCAGATGAAATCCAATCGTAGGGGCGCGGCCCCCGTGCCCGCCCGAATAGCGGTCAGTGGTCAGTCCCCGTCCAGTTACCCTTCTGAATCGGGATAAACTTCTGAGAAGTTGTACAATGTTATTCAGGATGGATGGAAGGATTTTCAGGATAAGAGACAATCGTAGGCACAGGCCACCGTGCCTGTCCAAACTGATAGCTGTTTTCAAGAATCCAGCGGCGGGCCGGAGGTAGGGAGGGGACGGGGATCATCATTTCTCAAAGAGGAAACCATGAACGCTTCAGATTTGTTTGTCAAAGCATTGGAAAACGAAGGAGTAACGCATATTTACGGCGTGCCGGGCGAAGAAAATCTCGCTTTTTTGGAGGCCCTTCGCAAATCGCGCATCCAACTCATTTTGACGCGGCACGAACAGGGCGCGGCGTTTATGGCGGCCACTTATGGACGGTTGACGGGCAAGGCCGGCGTTTGCCTTTCCACACTCGGGCCCGGCGCGACCAATTTTGTGACGGGCGCGGCGTATGCCCAACTGGGCGGCATGCCACTGCTCATGATCACGGGTCAAAAGCCGATCAAAAAGAGCAAACAAGGCCAATTTCAGATCATCGACGTGGTGCGGATGATGGAACCCCTCACAAAGTACACCCGACAAATTGTCAACGTGGGCATGGTCCCCTCTGTGGTGCGGGAGGCATTTCGCCTCGCACAAGAAGAACGCCCGGGCGCCGTGCATTTGGAATTGCCGGAAGACGTGGCCTTAGAACCCGTTGACGAACACACGGTCTTCAACATCAGCACCTGCTTGCGCGGCGATGCCAATGAACGCGCCATTGACAACGCCGTCGCCATGATCAAAGAGGCCGTGCGGCCTTTGTTGCTCTTGGGCGCGGGGACCAATCGCAAGCGGATCTGGGAATCCGTGTCGCACTTTCTCGACCAAACCGGCATTCCCTTTTTTAATACCCAACTGGGCAAGGGGGTTGTTGGAGACGACCATCCCTTGTTTTTGGGCACCGCGGCACTCTCCGATGGCGACTATCTCCACTGCGCCATTGACCGCGCGGACCTGATCCTCAATGTCGGGCACGATGTGGTGGAAAAACCGCCCTTTTTTATGTTGCACGATGAAGGGGCAACCCGCGTGATCCACATCAACTTCAAATCCGCGGTGGTGGATAATGTTTATTTTCCACAGTTGGAAGTGGTGGGCGACATTGCCAATACAATCCGCCGCCTCGCCGACAAAGCCGGCAAAACCGAGACACACGATTTTGACTATTACATGCGCGTGCGCGAACAGATTCAAGAACACATTCGCATCGGCGAAGACGACAGGAGTTTTCCGGTCAAACCCCAGCGTCTCGTTTGGGATGTGCGAAAAGTCATGCCCGAAGACGGCATCATCGCGCTGGACAACGGCGTGTACAAAATCTGGTTTGCGCGCAACTACCCCACCACGCAACCCAATACCGTGCTACTGGACAATGCCTTGGCGACGATGGGCGCGGGATTGCCCTCGGCCATTGAGGCCACGCGGTTTTATCCCCACCGGCGGGTGATGGCGGTTTGCGGCGATGGGGGGTTTATGATGAACAGCCAAGAGTTGGAAACCGCTGTGAGGCTCAAGCTCAACCTCGTTGTCTTGATTTTAAGAGACAATGCGTATGGCATGATCCGCTGGAAACAATACGACATGGGGTTGCCGGATTTTGGTCTGGAATTTGGCAATCCGGATTTTGTCACCTACGCCAAGAGTTACGGCGCGCATGGGCATCGCGTGGAATCCACGGATATGATCGTTCCCCTGCTGACGCAATGCTATGCCGATGGCGGCGTACATGTCGTTGAAATCCCCGTGGATTATTCGGAAAACCAGAAAGTTCTCGTGGATGAGTTGCAGGCCAAGGTGTGTTTGTTATGAGTGTTGCGGCTCTTTCTCATCACCGCGCCAGTCGTGCGACGAGCGGGTGGCGGCGGTCTTGCAGTGGCAAATGGGCTCGCCCGCCCGTGAAATGCGATTCGTACACCGCACTGACGCACTCCAAAGACGTGCGTGCCTTTGCGCCGCCGAGTTCGGGCTGCCGGCCTTCGCGGATGGCATGCACCATATCTCGCACACTCCAGATTGAATGCAGGGCAGGCCATGCCTTGCCATCGATGACAAAGGCTTCCGCTTCTAGCGCCACCCGCTCCCATTGCGGCGTGTGGGCCGCGAATGACACGTCAAAGGGGCAATACCACATTTCGGCAATGCCGCTCGTGGGATTGGGTTTGATCATCATCTGCCCCTCATCTCCCAAAATGTGGGGGCCTGCCAGCCATCCTGCCCGAGATGTGCGGCGGTAGAGTTCGATCACGCCCGAAGTCCCATCTCGTCCGCCCACATGGATCATCATCGCGTCGCCGGCGACCATGCCATTGTCGCGCCGATCTGTCTTGCACAGTTCGCTGCTGTGCATAATGTCTTCAACCCCGACTTCCCCGCCCCGATAGGTGATCTGCGCGTGAACCCACGCAATGCCCTCCATAAAAAAATCCATCTCGTCAAAATAGTGAACCCCCATTTCCATCAGCTCGAAACCCGCCTCGCGGCCCTTGCCGACCTCGCGGATAGAGCGCAATTGGCCGATCCGCCCACGGGCGATCCATTCCTTGGCGCGCCGATACAGCGGGCTAAACCGATATTGGTGACTCACGGCCAGTTGCACCCCGGCCTTGCGACAGGCCGCGCTCATGGCATCGGCACTTTGCAGATCGATGGACAAGGGCTTTTCACACAGAACGTGGACGCCGGCTGTTGCGGCGGCCATGGCAATGGGCGCGTGCAGGGGCGCGTGTGTGCAAATGCTGACGAGATCCAAATTTTCCGCCGCAAACATCTCCTCGTAATCCGCGTAGCGCGCACGCACGCCATATTCGTCAGCCGCGCTTCTTGCGTGCCTCGACATCCACATCGCACAGCGCGACGAGATCCACATCGTCCAAGCCAGCATAAGTTGCTGCATGGCTTCGGCTGATGCTCCCGCACCCAACGATCCCCGCTTGTAATGTCATGATCTTCGACTCCTTTGAGGCAGAGCTATCGGGATATCCTCCGAATCAATTTATTAAAATGGTGAGCGTTACCAAAAATTTTCAGAAAATTTTCGGGGCTGTCGTGTAATGGTTGCCCCTTGGGATGTGTCGTTCTCTTGTTCAGGTTGATATTTGCCATGCTTACGAACCGGTATTGGTAGCTATCGAGAAAATCTTTCGATGCCCAAAATGACCTTCCGATACATTTGCAGTAACACATAAAGCACTGCGCGCCTTTTAATTGTGCTTTAATGTGCGCTGCCTTTTTGCGATTCCCCGCTTGAGTTTCAATGCAGACAATCCACTTTTTTGTATCCTCATTGGATACAATCACAAAATCAGCCCGCCTGCGTTCCATTTTTGAACCTTGAAAGATTTTTAGAGGGCCCTCAAAAGCCTCCGCTCTAATCACAACAGAGTCGTGGGGCAGTCCTTTTATGTTCGCAATTGTTTTGCCCTGCTCATCTGTTAGTTCGACAGAGGGCTTACCCGGTCTTTTTTGCAACAGAACTCGAACATTGGGGGTGAGCATTTCTCGCAATATTTCAATGTCGTTCATGCCGCTTACTCCGCTCCCCAAATAATGTCTTCCTGAATCTTGTTCATGTCATTAATCGTCTCGTCAAAGCTGGGGGCCTCAATGCCGAGTTCGGGGTCGATCTCAGCCGCCACGAGTGTGTAACCTCTCCTGCGTCTCTTTTGCCCTTCTTCTAATGGCATCAATGCCTCTTGAGCCATATATACCTTGACTTGATCGGCCCTGAGCAACTCGGCGTCCCGATAGCCATTTTCTTCGGCAATTCTTTTTAAGTGTGGCTTGTCGCCATTGAGCATGATGAGGGTATTCAGTTCTTTGACGATGTAATCGCTGTGGGTGGTGATAAAGACTTTAACCCCCACATTCACCAGACGCGCAAACAGCCTTGCAATGCGGCGTTGGTTTGCCGGATGAAGGTTTAACTCTGGCTCATCTACCATCAGCAGGTCCCCCTTTTGGGCGACATGGCGCAGATAAAAACCCATATCTAGCAATGAACGCACCGCACTGGAACTCTCAACCATCGTCAACCTAATCTGCGTCCCTTTGGGTTTATAGTAGAGTTGGTCATTTTGTGGCAGGCTGTAATCCCCACCAATCATATCGGCAAAATCTTCCAACACTTCCGGGTGTTCTTTGGTGATAAAGCTGTTTCTTTTTGCAACATCTTCAAGTTGGCGCGTAAATTCCACATTGGCTTCTATCGGCGAAGGGTAATTTTGGTACTCTTTGAGTAGCAACTGTCTCGGATCAATTTTTTTGTCTGCTTGGGCTATTTCGTCAAGCAGGCGGTTGCGAGCAAAATTCAATTCCCTGCGAAAAATTGCTGCACCTGTACGCTCGGCTGAAGCGATAAAGGGCCTGGGAAAAGAATCGCGAAAAATAGCACTACTGATAATCAAACCCATGAACATTTCTATATATGCGGCTTTTTGAATGCCCGGAATAAAGAAATTCCCATTTTTTTGTTCTTTTTTTTCCTCAAAAGTAACCACCAGTTCTTCACTCCCCGTTCTCTTTAAAAAGGTAATGAACGGCGTGTTTACGGTCATTTCTTTATGTAAAATGTCATCGGGAACTTTTACCTGAATTTGAAATTCACTGTTATCAAACGTGCCTTCGGGTGCTGCAAAAACCTCGTCCAGTTTATCCTCGTACTTCCCGCACGCCTCCGCGAGCATCTGATCGGCTTTTTTGACATATTGTGCCAATCCGATATTGAGGACCCCATCTTTAATCGAATTTTGGATCTGGTCATCGCTTATCGGAACATGAATAAGTTCGTGCCAAGATTTTAAGAAATCATACAGCGCGTAAGTCGTATACGTTTTGCCCGTGTTATTTTCACCGCAGATGATGGTCAAATCGCCGAGCGAAAATTCCGCCTGCTTTAAGATTCCGAGGTTTTTGATGCGTATTTTCATTTTTTTACCTCCACAATTGTCAGGGTATCATTCCCAAAATATCCACCCATCACGCAGACGCGGATAGGCACCAGCCAAACAATAAGACAAACCCAAATGCGCCGCAACTCTAAAACCCGCACAGCGATCTGAGTTGGCTCAAAGGCAAAAAAGTCCTTGAAGAAATGGAAAACCCTGAGTATGATGAAACCCGAATAGACCACTCAATTTCAAAACAATGTTGGAGGTTTTCCCATGCCAGATCATGCTGTTGGCGAATCCGAACTGTGGCAAATGGCGGACGCGCTGCGGGGCAGCATGGACGCCGCCGAGTACAAGCACGTCATCCTCGGTCTCATATTTCTGAAGTACATCTCCGACGCTTTCGAGGAGACGCACATGCAACTCGAGTGCGATGACTTGGCCGACCCCGAAGACCCGGACGAGTACCGCGCACAAAATATTTTCTGGGTGCCGACCGAAGCGCGTTGGGAGCGGTTGCGCGCCTCGGCCAAACAACCCGCTATCGGCTGTATGGTCGATGCGGCCATGGCGGCGATTGAGCGCGACAACCCGGCATTGAAAGATGTGTTGCCCAAGGACTACGCCCGACAGGCGTTGGATCAAATCCGCTTGGGGCAAGTCATCGACCTCATCGGCGAAATCAGGGTTGGCGACGCAGACGCTCGCGCTCGGGATGTGTTGGGCCAAGTGTACGAATACTTCCTCGGTCAGTTCGCTTTGGCCGAAGGGCGCAAAGGCGGCGAGTTCTACACGCCTCGCGGCGTGGTCCGCCTGCTCGTCGCCATGTTAAAGCCCTACAACGGGCGGGTCTATGACCCGTGTTGCGGCTCGTCCGGTATGTTCGTGCAATCGGTCGAGTTTATCAACGCACACGCCACCGGGAACGGCAATGGCGGACGCACAGGCACCAAGGCCGACATTTCCATCTATGGGCAGGAGTCCAATTACACCACTTGGCGTCTGGCAAAGATGAACTTGGCGATTCGCGGCATTGAGGGCCAAATCGCGCACGGTGACGCCTTTCACAACGACCGCTATCCGGACCTGCGCGCCGACTACATTTTGGCGAATCCCCCGTTCAATGTTTCCGACTGGGGCGGCGAACGGCTCCTGGACGATCCCCGCTGGCAATACGGCATACCGCCCAAGGGCAATGCCAATTTCGCATGGATGCAACACATGGTCTATCACTTGGCGCCTGCGGGCATCGCCGGTTTCGTCCTCGCCAATGGATCGATGTCGTCCAACCCATCCGCAGAGGGCGCGATCCGCCGCCATATCATAGAAGACGATCTGGTGGATTGCATGGTCGCCCTGCCCGGTCAGTTGTTCAGATCCACGTCAATACCGGCCTGCCTGTGGTTTCTCGCCCGCGACCGAAAGGGAGGCAAATTCCGCGACCGCCGCGGCGAGACCTTGTTCATCGACGCCCGCCAGATGGGCCGCCTGGTGGATCGCACCAACCGAGAATTGACCGATGACGAGATCGCCCGCATCGCCGATACGTACCACGCATGGCGCGGCGAGAAGGGCACTTACGCCGATGTGCCCGGTTTTTGCCGCAGTGCCCCAAAAGCGGAAATCGCCCGGCACGGCTATGTGCTCACCCCCGGCCGCTATGTGGGCGCGGAAGCGCCCAAGGACGATGGCGAACCGTTCGCAGCAAAGATGAATCGCCTCGCCGCGCAGTGGCGCGATCAGCAAACAGAAAGCACGCGCCTGGATGGCCTCATCGAAAAAAATCTGAAAACATTGGGATTTGGAGCGCGTTGATGGCAAGGGTGCATGACCACGCGGGGCAATTTCCCCCTGAGAACCTCGACTGGCAGGCGTTGATTCCGCCGATGCCTTCGGCGACCGACTTTTTTTCAACAGCAAAAAAAAGTAGGCAAAAAATGCCGCTCTCAAACGCCGAGGGGCTTGCACAGCGCAAATCGCTTTTGTAATAGGACGACATGCGCTGGCCTGCCAAGTGGGTTGCAAGATGAATGTGGGTTGCGAGACGGCCTTGCGCGCTGTGCGCGATGGTTTTGTCTGATGGTCTTTTGGGATGGCATTTTTGCGATGGCTTCTCTGAATGACTGCGTAACGTCAAGGGAATCATTTGTGGGTAACATATCGCATCACATCAGGTCAACAGAAGATCAATTTGGTATTATACCTCAGCACATGCTTTGTGGGTCATTTATGGCACACAAAACTCGTTGTGGGTCATTTTTCGGCGAAAATGACCGGCAAAAGGTGCTGAATCGAGCGACGCGCTGAAGCATAACGGAGATGAACGATGAATTACGGCACTGAGGATATTGTCCGCCAACTGCGCTTGGGTGAAGACAGCTGGTGGGAGTTCAAGCAAATTGCGTTTCGCGGCGACCGTCCGAGCAGCCCAAGGCGCGACAGCCTCGCAAATGAACTGGCGGCTTTTGCCAACGGACATGGCGGCGTGCTGCTTTTCGGCGTGACCGATGCGGGAGAGGTGCAGGGCATGACCCGCGAGCAATTGGATGCGGCCGAACAATTGATATTCCAAATTTGTGCGAATTCCATTATACCCGCCATTGAAATTGACGTCCGACGTTTCGAGATAGACGATAAGGCACTGCTATTTATAGCGGTGCCTGCTGGCTACACCCTGCACGACAGCCCGGGCGGCACCTATCGCCGCGTTGGCAGTTCTGCGCGAAAAATGACGAGCGACGAACGCCTGCGCTTGGCACAGCAGCGAGGGCAAGCGCGCTTCCTCTGGTTCGACGAGCAAATTGTGCCGAATACCGGCTTTGGTACGCTTGATGAAGCTCTCTGGAAACCCCTGTTGAGTGCCGAAGGCGCGTTGGATCCCGAATCGGCACTCGCGAAGCTGGCACTCTTGGCACCCGACACAGCGGGCGTTACGCGCGCAACAGTAACCGGCGTGTTGTTGTGTACCCGAAATCCCGAGGCGTGGCTCCCCAATGCCGTCATCACAGCGACCCATTACAGGGGAAAGGATCGCGCATCAGGTCAACTCGACGCGCAGGAGATCACCGGCCCGCTAAACCAGCAGGTCGCCGACGCGGCGGCGTTCGCCGTTCGGAACATGCGCGTTGCTGCCCGCAAGGAGCCGGCCCGTGTGGATATGCCTCAATACAGCGAGCGCGCACTGTTCGAGGCGTTGGTCAACGCCGTGGCACATCGAGACTATTCGATGCGTGACAGCAAGGTTAGGCTGTCGATGTTTGAAGACCGCTTGGAGATTCAGTCGCCCGGCGCGCTACCAAACAACCTGACGGTCGAGAGCATGGCGACGCGGCAGGCCACCCGCAACCAAATATTGACCTCTGTGCTGGGGCGAATGCCGGTGGGGGGCGCCCGAGGCTCTGATGAAAGACGGTATTTCATGGAACGGCGCGGAGACGGCGTTCCGATCATCCTGCGCGAAACCCGGGCACTCTGCGGCAGATCGCCCGAATACCAATTGATTGATGAATCGGAAGTTTGCCTCATCATTCCCGCGGCATTACAGGAGCAGAGCCGCGCCCGTGTGGTCGTCACTGTGCGGTGTGCTGGAGAGCCGCTGGGCAATGTCGATCTATTGGCGCTGTTTCCCAACAACACTTGGAAAAGAGCGGAGACCGACGAATGCGGAGAGGCGATCTTGGATTTGCACTCTACCCATCTGCCTATGACGGTGTTTGCCGCTGCAACGGGATTCGCCGCCTGCGTTCAGCGCGATTGGACGCCCGCAGAACGCCCGCTGTCTTTGGAACTGAACGCCGTGCCCCCTGGCGGCGGGGCCGTCGTCTTCCCCGAGTCGACCGGCTACCTTCCGGGGCTTGAGGGGAGACTGAACCCCATTCTCGATGCCCTTGACCGCACCTATCTCTACGCCTCCAACATCGCCATCAATCAGGGGCAACCGCAACCCGTTCTTTTCCTGCTCGGCGAAGACCTGCGCCTCACAGACGCCGACGGCAACGAACTGTGGGCGCGCGTCGTCGCGATGGCAGGACGGTCAGCACTGGTGGAATACCACCCGTTTTCCAGTGGAGAATGAGATGACCGATAGAGAGGGGAGGGAGTGGCAGACGACAACCGTGGGTGAGTTTGCGCCGTTCACCTACGGCAAGGGCCTAACGGCAAGCAAGCGCCTGGCAGGGCAGGTGCCAGTATTCGGTTCTAACGGCATTGTCGGCTGGCACGATACGGCATGGACTGATGGGCCGAGCGTGATTATCGGGCGCAAAGGAACGGTGGGAGCGGTTCATTACTCGCCGATTCCGTGCTGGCCTATTGATACAACATTTTTTGTTTCTGGTAGCGACGCCGCGCTCGTCAGGTTCAAGTATTACGCCCTCAAAATTCTCGGTTTGGAGCACATGAACTCGGATAGTGCCGTGCCTGGACTCAATCGCAATGACGCACATGCACGGGAGTTACAAGTGCCGCCAGAACCCGAGCAACGGCGCATCGCCCACATCCTCGGCACGCTGGACGACAAGATCGCGTTGAACCGGCGAATGAACGAAACGCTCGAAGAAATGGCGCGCGCCCTCTTCAAAGCGTGGTTCATAGATTTCGAGCCGGTGCGCGCCAAAATGAAAGGCCGCTGGCGTCGCGGCGAGTCCCTACCCGGCATGCCCGCCGAACTCTACGACCTGTTCCCGGATCGGCTCGTGGACTCGGAATTGGGAGCGGTGCCGGAGGGGTGGGAGATAAAGGCCCTCGATGAGATTGCCAAATTTAGAAATGGCCTTGCCTTACAGAAATTCCGACCAAAAGA
Source organism: uncultured Latescibacterota bacterium (assembly GCA_958295785.1). Classification (GTDB taxonomy): domain Bacteria; phylum Latescibacterota; class UBA2968; order UBA2968; family UBA2968; genus VXRD01. The sequence continues at coordinate 4,327,432 of OY282377.1, read as the reverse complement.
AAATGAGGAACGTCTGCCCGTCGTAAAAATCGCGCAGTTGCGGACTAACAAAGCAGACAGTGGCGAATGGGCTAAAGCGGACATAACGCCTGAGTGCATTATTGACGATGGCGACGTTATCTTTTCATGGTCGGGCAGTCTGTTGGTAAAGGTATGGTGTGGGGGCAAGGCCGCCCTCAACCAGCACCTGTTCAAAGTAACGTCAGAGCAATACCCCAAATGGTTCTACCGGCACTTCACCGAAGTCCATCTCCCGGAATTTCAACGCATCGCCGCGGACAAAGCGACAACAATGGGGCATATCAAACGCCAGCACCTCAGCGAGGCGAAATGCGTAATTCCCGCCCCGGCCTTGCTTTCTGCGGTTGATGAAACGTTTTCCAACTTGCTTGCAAAACAAATTTTGGTTAACATTGAATCGTACAATCTCGCCACCCTGCGAGATACGCTGTTGCCGAAACTCATCAGTGGAGAAGTCCGTCTCCACAACGCCACAAGACAAATTGAGAGGAGCATATAATGTGGTTTTCACGAAATCGTCATAAGATCGTTGCCATTATCTTGACTTTTGCGGTAACAACAGCGGCTTCAATGCCTCTTCTCGCGCAACCGGCAAAGCCAACCGCTACCGACACGACCAGCCCCAAAAATCCGCCACGCGGCAATGAACCCGAGCACGGGCAACCAAAGGTTGAGTCGAACAAAACGGGTTTGGATGCCGCCACCGCTGTTGAAATCCGGCACTACTTTAACGAACTCAGGCGAGAACGTTTGAATGACCGAGCAAAGACGGTCGACTGGTGGCCCGACGCTGTTTCCATCTTCTTGACGGCACTCAGTGTTATCGCTGTCTTTTTAGGCTATATCGGCTTTAATAGATTTAAAAAAATTGAGGCCGAAGCCCGGCAAAATGTGGCAAACTCCAAGAAACATGCGGACGACGCCCAAAGCTATGTCGAGGAGATCAAAACGAAACGCGATGAGGCTGATTCGCTTGTGAAAGATGTGAAAGAATTGAATGCCGAGGCTGTTGATAATGATCCGAAGAAAGCCGGTGAGACTGTGGAACGTGTCCAAAAGAATCCCGAGTCATCCCCGATAGACCAAGCGATAGCTACCGCTGTCCTGCTTCAACGGGAAGAAAAATTTGAGGAAGCTATCGAAAAGTGGCGTTCCATTGCCAATGTCGTAGAAGAAACCAACACAGAACTTGGATCCCAGGCGTGGTTTTCCGCTGGCTATCTATACGGGGAGCGAGACGATTTTGAAGCGGCGAGAAATGCTTACACTCAGGCGATCCGATTAAATCCGGACTATGCCGAAGCCTACAACAATCGGGGTAGTGCGGAATACAGCCTCGGTCAATATGAAGCCGCAATAGCAGATTACGACGAAGCGATACGAATAGACCCAAAATTTGCCGGAGCTTACTATAACCGAGGCCACGCGAAAGACAGCCTCGGTCAATATGAAGCCGCAATAGCAGATTACGACGAAGCGATACGAATAGACCCAAATTATACCGATACCTACTATAACCGAGGCCACGCGAAAATCAATCTCGGTCAATATGAAGCCGCAATAGCAGATTACGACGAAGCGATACGAATAGACCCAAATTATACCGATGCCTACAACAACCGAGGTAGCGCGCAAGACAGCCTCGGTCAATTTGGAGCCGCAATAGCGGACTACAACACGGCGATACAGCTAAACCCAAACTTTGCCGCTGCCTACAACAATCGGGGTAGCGCGAAAAACAGCCTCGGTCAATTTGGAGCCGCAATAGCGGACTACAACACGGCGATACAGCTAAACCCAAACTTTGCCGCTGCCTACAACAATCGGGGTAGCGCGAAAAACAGCCTCGGTCAATCTGAAGCCGCAATAGCGGACTACGACGAAGCGATACGAATAGACCCAAAATTTGCCGCTGCCTACAACAACCGAGGCAACGCGAAAAACAGCCTCGGTCAATTTGAAGCCGCAATAGCGGACTACAACACGGCGATACAGCTAAACCCAAACTTTGCCGGTGCCTACAACAACCGAGGCAACGCGAAAATCAATCTCGGTCAACCTGAAGCCGCAATAGCAGATTACGACGAAGCGATACGAATAGACCCAAAATTTGCCGGTGCCTACAACCACCGAGGCCACGCGAAAATCAATCTCGGTCAACCTGAAGCCGCAATAGCAGATTACGACGAAGCGATACAGCTAACCCCAAACGATGCCGAAGCCTACAACAACCGAGGTAACGCGAAAAACAGCCTCGGTCAATCTGAAGCCGCAATAGCGGACTACGACGAAGCGATACGAATAGACCCAAACTTTGCCGGTGCCTACAACAACCGGGGCAACGCGAATATCAATCTCGGTCAATCAGAAGCCGCACTAGCGGACTACAACAAGGCGATACAGCTAACCCCAAACGATGCCGCTACCTACAACAACCGGGGTAGCGCGAATATCAATCTCGGTCAATATGAAGCCGCAATAGCAGATTACGACGAAGCGATACGAATAGACCCAAACTTTGCCGAAGCCTATAACCACCGAGGTATAATAAACAAGGAGTTAGGCCGGGTGAACGAGGCCCGGCAGGATTTTTATACGGCAATCAATTTGTTCCGAAACGCTGGCAAAGAAGAATTGGCGACCAAGGCGGAACAGCAACTTAGAGATCTTGATAATCCCTAAGTTCGGTGAGGATGGCTTTCACCTTTGTTGAGGGAGTGCTCCCCGTCTTGCTTTCAAAGGGCGTTTCGGTTAATGTTGAATCGTGCGCCCTCGCTACCCTGCGTGCCGCGCTGTTGCCGAAACTCATCAGTGGAGAAGTCCGTCTCCGCGACGCCACAAGACAAATTGGGAGGATCGTATAATGTGGTCTTCACGAAATCGTCATAAGATCGTTGCCATTATCTTGACTTTTGCGGTAACAACAGCGGCTTCAATGCCTCTTCTCGCGCAACCGGCAAAGCCAACCGCTACCGACACGACCAGCCCCAAAAATCCGCCACGCGGCAATGAACCCGAGCACGGGCAACCAAAGGTTGAGTCGAACAAAACGGGTTTGGATGCCGCCACCGCTGTTGAAATCCGGCACCACATTAACGAACTCAGGCGAGAAATTTTGAATGACCGAGCAAAGACGCTCGACCTCAGGCGAGAACTTTTGAATGACTATTCAAATATGCTCCAAAGTGGGCTCACCGTTATTGGCCTCTTCTTGACGGCACTCAGTGTTATCGTTGCCTTTTTGGGCTATATCGGCTTTAAGAGATTTCACGAAATTGAGGCCGAAGCCCGGCAGAATGTGGCAAACTCCAAGAAACATGCGGACGAAGCCCAAAGCTATGTCGAGGAGATCAAAACGAAACGCGATGAGGCTGATTCGCTTGTGAAAGGATTGAATGCCGAGGTTGTTCGTAATGATCCAAAGAAAGCCGACGAGACTGCGAAACGTGTCCAAGAGGATCCCGAGTCATCCCCGATAGGCCAAGCGATAGCCGCCGCTGTCCTGCTTCAACGGGAAGAAAAAATTGAGGAAGCTATCGAAAAGTGGCGTTCCATTGCCAATGTCGTAGAAAAAACCAACACAGAACTTAGATCCCAGGCGTGGTTTTCTGCTGGCTATCTATACGGGGAGCGAGACGATTTTGAAGCGGCGAGAAATGCTTACACTCAGGCGATCCGATTAAATCCGGACTTTGCCGAAGCCTACAACAATCGGGGTAGCGCGAAAAACAGCCTCGGTCAATCTGAAGCCGCAATAGCAGATTACGACGAAGCGATACGAATAGACCCAAACGATGCCGTTGCCTACTATAACCGAGGCCACGCGAAAGACAGCCTCGGTCAATATGAAGCCGCAATAGCAGATTACGACGAAGCGATACGAATAGACCCAAACTATGCCAAAGCCTACTATAACCGAGGCCACGCGAAAAACAGCCTCGGTCAATCTGAAGCCGCAATAGCAGATTACGACGAAGCGATACGAATAGACCCAAACGATGCCGAAGCCTACAACAACCGAGGCCACGCGAAAAACAGCCTCGGTCAATCTGAAGCCGCAATAGCAGATTACGACGAAGCGATACGAATAGACCCAAACGATGCCGAAGCCTACAACAACCGAGGCCACGCGAAAATCAATCTCGGTCAATCAGAAGCCGCAATAGCGGACTACAACACGGCGATACAGCTAAACCCAAACTATGCCGGAGCCTACTATAACCGAGGTATAACAAACAAGAAGTTAGGCCGGGTGAACGAGGCCCGGCAGGATTTTGATACGGCAATCAATTTGTTCCGAAACGCTGGCAACGAAGATTTGGCGACCGAGGCGGAACAGCAACTTAGAGACCTCGACAATCCCTAAGTTCAGTGAGGATGGCTTTCACCTTTGTTGAGGGAGTGCTCCCCGTCTTGCTTTCAAAGGGCGTTTCGGTTAATGTTGAATCGCGCCCCCTCACTACCCTGCGTGCCGCGCTGGTGCTAACGTTAGCATTAGGGCAAAATGCTTATCTAAAAGGAGATTGAATTATCATAATAACACTCGCAAAAATTGGTTTGCTGGACTGGTTGAAATGACGACCCACATCACCGAATAGGGTAGGAAGAATCCAATGACGCCGAATTTACAGATGGAGCAGTTCTCTTTGGCATATATTAGAGCAGTGGCAGCAAGTGCTGGTTATCAGATGGTCAGGCCAGAACCAGACACAGACAGCTTGGATGGGATCCTGATGTCCGATTTTGGCTCGCGTCCGAGAATAGAATTTCAGGCCAAGGCGACGGCGCAAGATATTGTGAGGAGCGGCAACTTACACTTTCCTCTGCCAATTAAGAACTACAACGAACTGAGAAACTCCACGCGAACTCCGCGCATTTTGATCGTTGTTTTGATGCCTCGGGATCCCAATCAATGGGTGAACCAAACTGAAGAAGAGCTTTGTCTGCGCCGTTGCGGCTATTGGGTTTCTCTTGAAGGCAGGTCAACTGTAACAAACACTTCCAACATCACGGTGCGCTTGCCTTTAAGTAACATGTTTAACGGCCCCCAACTCCACGCGCTCATGAACAAGGTTAAGTAAGAAAGATACTCTCTTAAAGGTCAAGGGGTTTGAGAGGTGATGCGATAGAATTTTTCGCCCTCAAAATCTTGGTCGTGCCGCAACATCCCCCAGATCGAATGGAGCACCTTTCGCATCACGGCAACGATGGCTTGTAAGGGCTTTTTGCCTCTGGCCATGAGTTTGTCATAGAAGGCTTTGACATGGACTTCATGCCTGCAGGCCACCCACGCAGGCATATAGAGGGCATGTCGGAGGTACTTATTCCCGGTTTTTGAGATGCGTCTGGGCGGATTTGCTGTGCCCGATTGTTTCGGTTTTGGGTCAAGCCCTGCGTGTGCGACCCCTTGGGACGGTTTCATATCTTGTGGCAGGCGTGCCAGTTCGTCCAAGAGCCGCCAGGCACTGGTTTGTGCGATACCCCGGACAGAGCAGAGGCGTTGATAAGCGCGCTTGAGGGTCAAGTCCTGCTCGACCAAGTCAAGGGCTTGGGCTTGCAGGTACTGGATTCGGCGTTTGAGGTGTCGAATATGCCCCTGAATATCGCGTGCGATGAGGTGTGTGCTGCGGATGGGGTAGCCCTGTGCGTGGGATCGGTTGCGCTCGCGGATGATCGCTTGTTTGAGTTGCTCCATCCGGCGTGTCAGGGCTTGCAGTTGCAGGACGTGCTCGCTCGGGGGTTGCCAAGCCACAAAGGGCATGCGCTGGGCATCATCGAGGATCAACAACGCATCCATCGCGTCTGTCTTCGCCCGTTGCATGCGGGCTTGCGCGTCATTGTGCATCGCTTTGGGATTGACGACCATGACGTGCGTGCGGCGATGATGATGCAAGGCCAAAGCCACCTCCAGGCTATAAAGTCCGGTGGCTTCAAGGCAGACACAGACCGTCCGTCCGCCCTTGGTGAGCCACTTCAGCAAACGCTTGTGTGCCTGGGGATCGTTGTCAAAGGTCGCTTGCTTGACGGCTTGCCCAGCGCTTGACAGGGCAACGCGCAACGCACGGGCACTGACATCAATGCCTGCAAAAGAGGGGTGGGATTTCGACATCGTGGCCTCCTGTGATGAGGGGGTTCTAAGGGATACGGTCTTCGCTCGAGTCCCGACCTTTTCACGCCAAGCCTACCGACCTTGTCTATGCAGCCTCAATGGACTTAGATACTCTTCGGTATAGACCCGGCGGTCGGGGGGCCTATCTTTTCTAAAAGGTCATCGCCTTCAAGGAGGATCGGCCTTCCCCGAGCCGGGCATTAAGATGCCTTGTCTCGATACGACGGTGCAACACCTAATTAACCCTTTCTCGCAAGATACAAGGAGGAGCACTATGAAAGTTCAGATACGCGACCGGGAAGCGTTGTCATCGCTGTCAGTTGGCGACCTCCGTTCCTACCTGATTTCGCGTGGGTGGAACGACGAAGGCCCTTGGGGGAACCGGCCAGCCACGATCTACACCAAAGAACATGGCGGGCGAAATTGGGAGATTTTAGCTCCATCACGCGACACCCTTGGCGACCACGTCGAATGCATGGCCGAAGCAGTCGCAATTCTCGCCGAGGTTGAGGAACGCTCTCAACTCGACGTGTTCTACGACCTGTCCGCCGCGGGGGCGGATGTGGTACGGATGCGGTCGGTCAATGGCGCGGCCGGAAAATCGCTTTCATTGCGGCAAAGCGCGGGGTTGCTCGATGAGGCTTACAACCTGTTGGTTGCTGCGGCTCGTGCGGCTGAGAAACCGCGTGCGGTCTATCACGGTAGAATGAGTTCGCATGTGGCGAAATATCTGGATGAGGTGCGCTTGGTGCCGAGCTATTGCGAGGGCTACGCGCTCACCTTGCACGCGCCGGTGCCCGTGGGGGTTGGCGCGATATCCCCAAAAAATCAGAAATCGCCAGGGCCTGCGGGCATGGGGGTGCGAGAAAATTTTGGAGGCGATTCGTACGCGCCTTTCCCTCGCCGCGCCACATACACCTTGGCACGCGCCCTCAACCACGCCAACACAGCCATTGCCGAGACCATCGCGGGCGATGCGTTCAAACTTTTTGCAAAGGCGGTACAACATGGCGTCAGTGCCAATTTGTGCGACTCGGTGGCCGCGTTGGCGATGATGGCACGGGGGATTGAAATAGACATTTTTTGGGCCGATGTTCGGCCCTTTAACGAGCCTGAGTCGCACTTTCGGTTTTCTGAGCAATCTGCGGACATTCTGTTGAAAGTGGCAAAATTTTTTCGCAACTCCCGCAACTCGTCCCTATTTCCGAAAGCCTGAGGAACACCATGACCACCTTCTCCGAAGCCACCGTTGAACGCGCCGCTTTGGAATGGCTTTCTGCCGCGAACTGGCAAATCGCCCGCGGCGCGGACCTCGCCCCTGGCGCGCCCACATCCGAGCGGGATGATTTCGGGCAGGTGGTGCTCAAGGGTCGTCTTCGCAATGCCCTTGACCGCCTGAACCCGGAACTGCCGGACGGTGCTTTAGATGACGCTTTGCGGCGGTTGATGCGGCCCGAAGGCGCGACGCTCGAGGCCCGCAATCGCGCTTTCCATCGCCTGATCGTGGACGGCGTCACTGTGGAATACCGCACGGCGGATGGCGCCCTCCGAGGGGCGCGAGCACGGGTCATGGATTTCGACGATCCCGCCAACAACGACTGCCTCGCGGTCAACCAATTCACCGTGGTTGAAAACGGAAATACGCGCCGCCTCGACATCGCGCTGTTCGTCAACGGCTTGCCCCTCGGCATCGTCGAGTTGAAAAACCCGGCGGACGAAGACGCGACGATTTGGGCGGCGTGGAAACAACTTCAGACTTACAAAGCGGAACTGCCCGCATTGTTCTCGATGAACGAGGTGCTCATCATCTCAGACGGATTGGAGGCGCGCATCGGCACGCTCACTGCCGGGCGCGAGTGGTTCAAACCTTGGCGCACCATCTGCGGCGATAAATTGGCCGCCGGGAATATCCCCGAACTCCAAGTGATGATAGAAGGCGTCTGCACGCCCCAACGCTTCCTCGCGCTCGTGTGCGGCTTTATCGCATTTGAAGACAGCGGCGGCGTGATCGCAAAGAAAATGGCGGGCTATCACCAGTTCCACGCGGTGCAAGTCGCAGTCGCGGAAACCCTGCGCGCGGCGGAACTTCGGCGCGGAGAGCGTGCAGCCGAGACGGCCGGGCGATACGCTGCGGGCCCACAACCGGGTGGCGAACCCGGCGACCGGCGCATCGGCGTGGTGTGGCACACGCAGGGATCGGGCAAAAGCCTGACGATGGTCTTCTATGCCGGGCGCGTCATCCGCGCGCCGGCAATGAAAAACCCGACCCTCGTCGTCCTCACGGACCGCAATGATTTGGACGACCAACTCTTCGCCAACTTCGCCCGCTGTCGGGACTTGTTGCGCCAGCCGCCGGTGCAAGCGGACAGCCGGGCGGACTTGCGTCAAAAACTCTCGGTGGCGTCCGGCGGCGTGGTCTTCACCACCATCCAGAAATTTTTTGAAAAAGAAAACCGGCACCCGATTCTCTCAAACCGGCGCAACATCATCGTCATCGCAGACGAAGCGCACCGCAGCCAGTACGACTTTGTGGATGGATTCGCCGGGCAGATGCGCGACGCCCTCCCCAACGCCTCGTTCATCGGGTTTACCGGCACGCCCATCGAGCGGGGCGACGCCAACACGCGGGCCGTATTCGGCGACTACATCAGCATTTACGACATCCAACGCGCCGTAGAAGATGGGGCCACCGTGCCCATTTATTACGAAAGCCGGCAGGCGAAATTGGCGTTGGACGAGCGCGTGCGCCCGCGCATCGACCCAGAATTTGAAGAGGCCACCGAAGGCGAGGAGTGGGCGCGCAAAGAGCAGTTGAAAACCAAGTGGGCGCAACTCGAGGCCATTGTCGGCGCAGACGAGCGGTTGGACATGATCGCCTGCGACATTGTCGGGCATTTTGAAAGGCGGCAGGAGGTCTTGCCGGGCAAAGCACTGGTGGTGTGTATGAGCCGGCGCATCTGCGTCTCGCTCTACGAAAAGCTGATCGCCCTGCGGCCCGAATGGCACGCCGACGCGGACGACGAGGGGGCCATCAAGGTCGTCATGACCGGCTCTGCGGCGGATGGCGCGAACTGGCAACGGCACATTCGCAACAAACGACAGCGCGAGCAATTGGCCCGCCGATTTCGCAACCCCGATGACCCCTTGCAGATCGCGCTGGTTCGGGACATGTGGCTCACGGGCTTTGACGCCCCGTCTCTACACGCGATGTATGTGGATAAACCGATGCGCGGGCACGGGCTGATGCAGGCCATTGCCCGAGTCAACCGCGTGTTTAGGGACAAACCCGGCGGCTTGGTGGTGGACTACCTCGGGCTGGCTACGGAACTGAAATTGGCCATGGCGACCTATACCGAGAGCGGCGGCACGGGCAGCGTGAAGTTGGATCAGGGCGCGGCCGTCGCGGCGATGCGGGAGAAGTACGACATCTGTTGCGCCCTGTTTCACGGGTTTGACCGCTCCGCGTGGCGCGGGGGCACGCCTGCGCGAAAAGTCGGCCTTTTGCCCGCGGCCCAAGAACATATCCTCGCGCAAGAGAACGGCAAAGCGCGTTTGATCGAAGCCGTGCGCGCCCTTTCGCCTGCCTTCGCGCTGGCCGTACCCCATGAAGACGCGCTGCGTATCAGGGATGACGTGGGATTTTTTCAGACCGTGCGCGCCGCGTTGGACAAACGCACGTCTTCGGCTCCCCGTTCTGCCGAAGATGCAGAACACGCCGTGCGCCAGATTATCGACCGCGCAGTCGCGCCGGAAGAAGTGGTCGATATTTTCGCCGCCGCGGGGCTGGAGAAGCCCGATATCTCGATCCTCTCCGACGAGTTCCTCGCCGAGGTGCGGGGCATGCCGCAACGCAACCTCGCCATCGAGTTGTTGCAAAAACTGCTCGGGGACGAACTCGCCACCCGCCGCCGCAAGAATGTCGTCCAAGCGCGCTCCTTCGCCGAGATGCTGGCGCGAACCCTCCGCCGGTATCAGAACCGCGCCATTGAGGCGGCGCAGATCATCGAAGAACTGATCCTGCTCGCGCGGGACATGCGAGAAGCCGACCGTCGCGGCGAAGCCTTGGGCCTTTGTGACGACGAATTGGCCTTTTACGACGCGCTGGAAATCAACGACAGCGCGGTTCAGATTTTGGGCGACAAAACCCTCTGCGCCATCGCCCGCGCATTGGTCAAAACCGTGCGGAACAACATCACTATCGACTGGACGATGCGCGAAACCGTGCGGGCGCAACTCCGCGTTTTGGTCAAACGCACCCTCCGCAAATACGGGTACCCGCCAGATCGGGAAAAAAAAGCGACGCGGACCGTTCTAAAACAAGCGGAACTATTTGGGGATCAGTGGATAGAGAGGCAGGTGAAAAAAGGAACCGCAGGGGCGGTGCCCCTTTAGATATTTGGAGTTTATATTTGACAGTTCAAAGTAAAAAACCCATTGCCGTTGTCATCGCGCTGGTGGTCGTTGCTCTCGTGGGGGTGGCGGTTTATCTGTTTTTGCGGTCGGAGCGGGCGGTGCAAACGGGCGATCAAAAAGAAGATCGGGCCCTTGCGTCCGAGGGGTATGCGGGGGCGCGCAGTTGTCGCCCGTGCCATCGGGAGGCCTTTACAACGTGGTCGCATTCCGCGCACGCAGAGGCGATGGCAGTCGCCACGCCGCAAACGGTGAAGGGCGATTTTGTGCGGCAGACAACGCACGAATTTGACGGGCAGACGTATCGGATGTTCGCGAAAGACGGTCGCTATTTCATCGAGGCGCCCAACCGCAATGGACTGATGCAGACGTATCCGGTTGTGTACACGCTGGGGGCGCGGCAGCACGAGAATTATTTGACGCGCTTTCCCGATGGGCGGTTGCAGGTGTTGCCGGTGTATTACGACCTGAATCAAAAACGCTGGTTTGACGCGGCCGAAGGCACGTTGGAAATTGGGCACGCGCTCGGCGCGGATGATTTTTATTTTTGGGCGAATCACGGGCGCACTTGGAACACGCGGTGCTTTGATTGCCATGCGTCTCAGATGCGAAAAAATTACGATTTGAAGACCGATACGTACAGGAGCGCGGTGGGCGATTTGAGCATCAATTGCGAGGCGTGTCACGGGCCTGGCGCGGCGCATGTCGCATTTTGGCGAGCCGCTGCCGAGGATCCGCAGTTGGCAATGCAACCGGAGCGGTCGTTGCCCGATTTGAGCCGCCTGAGTCCACGGCAACAGGTGGAGGCGTGCGCGCAGTGCCACGCCTTGAAAGTCCCCTTGCGGTCGGGCTATGTGCCCGGGGATGATTATTGGGATTACTACGAGTTGCGCTTGATCGATACAGACGATGCGTTTTGGCCTGATGGGTTGGCGAAAAAGTTGGCGTATCCCTATTTGCAATTCGGCAGCAGTGCGTGTTTTCTCATGGCGGGGTTGACGTGTACGGGTTGCCATGCGACGCACGGCAGTTCGAGGCGGTCGGAATTGATCGCGGATCCGCGCGGGGTGGGGCTTTGTGCGCGCTGTCACCCCGAGATCGCAGCCGATGTGAATGGGCACACGCATCACAAACCCACCGGGCCGGGCGGGGATTGTAAGGCGTGCCATTTGCCGCAACAATTTCGCAATCAACTCGTGATGACCGATCACCGCATTGCCGTGCCCGTGCCGGAAAATACCGCGCGCTTGGGCATTCCCAATGCGTGTGGACAAAGCGGTTGCCACGCGGATCGATCCGCCGAATGGGCATCGGAAAAAGCGCGGGCGTGGTATGGCGATTATCAAGATGTGCGCGTGGCACAAGCCGATGCGATTCACCGCGGGCGAGCGGGCGATGTGGGGGCCGTGGGCGCGTTGCAAGCCATGCTGCCTTCTGACCTGCCGCCGTTGACGCGCGCGGGCGTGATTGCGATTTTGGGCACGCTGGGCGATGCGCGGGTTGTCGGCGATTTGAAACGTGCGCTCGCGGATTCGCATTCCGCAGTGCGGGCGCAGGCCGCTGTCGCGCTGGGGCGGATCGGCGATCCGATGGCCCTGTCCGATTTGGTGGCTGTGCTCGCCGATAGCGTGTTTTCCGTGCGTATTCGCGCGGCGTATTCGCTGGCGCGCATGGGCTATGTGCCGGGCAATGGCGAAGATGGGGCGCGATACACGCGGGCATTGGACGCATTTCAGGCGATAGTAAGCGGCGATGGCCTCTTGGCTGACGACGCCAATATGCACCTCAATGTGGGGCAAATTCACGAGTTTGATCGCGCGTTTGATCGGGCGCGCGAACACTACGGTTACGCGCTGCGTTTCGCGCCCGGCCTGGCCGAGGCGCAAGATCGCATGCAGCGGTTGTTGGAAGGCGAGGCGCGATACAAAAAGCTGGTCGAAATGCTGACCCCTGTGGTTGAGAAAGACATGCGTGCGCGCATCGCGCTGGGGTTGGCGTATATCCACCGGGGCAAGGTGCGAGAGGGGATCGCGCTGTTGCAAGTGGATGCGCGGTCTGAAATTGTGCAAACCGGCTTGGGAGACGCCTATCGCGCGTTGGGCGATTTTGAACGGGCGAAGCGGCATTACAAAGCGGCGTTGGCGATGGGATCGGCATTTCCCGGCGCGCATCGCGGGTTGGCGTTGATCGCGTATTCGCAGGGCGATAGCACTTCTGGCAAAGCGCATTGGGATCGGTTTGTGCAAGGGCGAGACAAGGCTTCGGATGGGGTGAAGCGGTTGATGGGGGGAAAATAGTGGTCAGTGGTTATACCAATTTGATTTTTATTTGTCCGTATCCTGCCTCCCATCAAGAATGAATGAGGAATGAGGAACAGACGTTCCGTAGCACTCAGGCGTTGCTTGTCTCAAGCGTTTGGTCCTAACTCCTCGTGGGTTGCCTTTGATGCGTTGGCTACGCCTGTGCCTACGGCGTGCGGCGACCTACTTTTTTTCAACAGGAAAAAAAAGTAGGCAAAAAATGCCGCTCTCAAACGCCGAGGAGCTGGCACAGCGCAAATCGCTTTGCGGGTCGCACAACATGCGTTGGCCTGCGAGGTGGGGTGCAAGAGGGAGGTTGGTTGCGAGACGGCCTTGCGCGCTGTGCGCGATGGCTTTGTCTGATGGTCTTTTGGGATGGCATTTTGCCATGGCTTATTTGACGTACTGCGTAACGTCAAGGGAATCATTTGTAGGGAGCATATCGCATCAGGTCAACAGAAAATCAATTTGGTTAGGACTTACGCAATCACCATTGGAATATGAGGTGCTTTGAGTTGTTGTCTCAAGAAGTCAGCCAGCCCTCGGTATTTGACTTGATAAATGGTTTGTCCTGTTTGATAGGCCACCTGCTCGAGTCGAATCCAAACTAACATCGCACACCCAATATGATTTCGTACAATGCGTGCCAACCGGCATTGACACTTTTCAAGCCCGGTCACTTGTTTGACTTCGCGGTGAAATTGCTCAATTTTCCATCTTTGGTGACACACCTTTTGTACCACTGAAGAATCGTTTTGAGCATGGTCGTTAGTCACGACATACGCCGTGCGTCTGGCAGCAGACGCCACCCGGAATAATTTCACTTTGTGGTCTTTGGGAAACCCTCTGATTTTAATGGACTTGCCTTGTTTGCGCTCCGCTTGAGTCCAAGTTAAGCTATCTACGCGCTGGTAGGGGATTGTGCCTGCCGAATCGTCCACGCGCCGGTTCGTCTTGAGGGGACAATAATAGGTTTTTTGCATCTGCTCTATGTGTCGCATGACCGTTTTGGTCGCATACCAACTGTCCATCAAGACCCCGGTAAAAGGAAGGTCCTTCTGATAGACCAACCCAGAGAGCATGTCCTTGAGATGATCCAATTTGGTTTTGCCATCGCCTTGCGGGTCATAAATCCGATAGTCAATCAGCCAGAACCGATCCTGTTGCGGATTGACATAGACACATGTGACCACTCCGATGCCATTGATGACGCCTTGGGCGTTGCCGCTATATTGACGGCGCACTAACGCGATCTTGCGTGCGTGTCGCTTGTCTAAAACCGTGTCATCAAAGATCACATAGCCTTCAGGCGTCAACGCGATGTGGTCTTTGACGTGTTCCCACACCAAGCGGGGTGGGATACGATCACCGGCGAGATAGCGGTTGATCATATCATGACTGAACCCTTCGCTATGGTCGGCGAAATGGGTCAAGGTATAGTTGAGGGGACTGCTAAGCAGATACTGACAGTAATCCAAACGCGTCGGTTGGCGCATTGACACCTCCTCAAAGTGATAAATTTTACGGAATTGCACCCTTTTTTAACTCAGCATGCGTAAGTCCTATTGGTATTAGTGGTAGGGACAGGCCCCTGTGCCTGTCCTCGCCTCTAGCCCCAAGCAATCAGCGGAGAAAAAAATCAATCAGGGGCGTGCGGCGGGGGCCGATGGACTATGGACAAAAAATTTCACATTTTATGCGTCATTTTGGCGTTGGCGGCGTGCGCGGGGGAACGCGAGGTGCCCGAGTTGGTGCGCGCGTCTGAGCCGGGGTTTACCGGGGTGGAACGTTGCGCGGCGTGTCATACGGACAAGTACGCGGAATGGCGGCAGAGTTTGCACAGCGCGGCGATGAGCGTGCCGAGTGATTCGACGATTGTCGGCGATTTTGGCAATGCGTCTCATGTGTATGGCGGCGTGCGGTCGCGGATGTTTCGCAAGGGCGATGCGTATTATATGGAGACCGAGGGCGCGGATGGAAAAGTTGGGGCGTATCGCGTGGATTACGCGATAGGCAGGCGGCAGCATCAGGCGTATTTGACGGCGTTTTCCAACGGGCGGTGGCAGGTGTTGCCCCTGTATCACGATGGCGCGACAAAGGATTGGGTGGATGCCCAAGAAGGAGGCGTGGTGGCGCAATCGCGGCCTTTGGCAAAAGGGGATTATTACTACTGGACAAATTCGGGACGCACATGGAATTTTCACTGTTTTGATTGTCATGCCAGCCGGGTACACAAGCACTACGACGTGGCGACGCAGACCTATCGCACGACTGTGGGCAGCCTGAGCATCGATTGCGAGGCGTGCCACGGGCCGTCGGGCAAACACGATGAGACGCGCGGGCAAGCGGACGCGCCGCTGCATGTGCTGGTGTTGCGGACGCTGGACAAGGCGCGGGCTGTCGAGGTATGCGCGCAGTGCCACGCGGCGAAGGAGATCGTTGACACGGGCTATTTGCCGGGGGCGAATTTTTACGATTATTACGCTCTGGTGTTGCCGGATGACGAGGCGGTTTTTTATCCGGATGGACAGCCACGGGTTTATTTGTATCCCGCGGCGCTGCATTTGATGAGCGCGTGTTACGTGCAGGGGGAATTGACATGCACGACTTGCCATGACGCGCACGGCAATGCGCGGGCCGTGGATTTGGTGGCGGATCGGCACGGCGTAGGGTTGTGCGAATCATGCCATGGGGATATTGCGGCCAATCCGGTCGCGCACGGGCATCACCGCGCGGGCAGTGTGGGCAACCAATGCGTGCAGTGCCACATGCCGTATCACTACGTGACGGGCGAAAATTTGACGGATCACCGCATCGAATCCCCGGTGCCGGAAAACACGGCGGTCAACGGCGTGCCCAATGCGTGCAATCAGAGCGGTTGTCACGCCGATAAATCCGCGCGATGGGCTTCGGCGTGGGCAGGGCGGTGGTATGGCGATTATCAGCGCGAAACAGTGGCGCGCACGACCGCCATCGCCCTGGCGCGAAAGGGCGATGGCGCGGCGGTCGCGCCTTTGATGAAGTTGGCGAATGACATGACCGAGAGCGCGGTGTGGCGCGCGACGGCTGCGTCTTTGCTGGGCAGATTGGGCGATGCGCGTGCGGTGGCAACACTCCTTGACGCGATAGATGATCCGCATGCGATGGTGCGGATGAAAGCCGCGATTTCACTGGGGCGGTTGGGCGATGTGCGCGGCCTGCCCGCGCTTTTAGATGCGTTGTCCGATTCGGCGCGCATCGTGCGCGTGCAAGCCCCGTTCGCGCTGATGGACGTTGGGTATTTGCCCGATGATTCTGCGATGGGCGACGCGTTTCGGCGCGCGCTGGAGGAGCATCGCCAAGTGGTGTATGGGGTGCAGGGCGATGATCCGGGGTTTCACGAGAGTTTGGGGCAGGTCTATGAAGCACAGGGCCGGTTTGAAGACGCGCGGCGCGAGTTTGAGATTGTGGCAAGACTTGACCCACAGCACCCGGAAACCGCGGCGGATTTGGCGCGGTTGGCGCGGAAACGAGAGCGGTTTGTGCAGATGCGGGCGGCGCTTGAGGGGAAGAGTGATGTGACGTCGCGGGCGCGCTTGGGCGCGTTGCTGTTGCAACACGGACGCACTGCCGATGCGGTGGCTGTTTTTGGCGAGGCGTCCAATCGCTCCGCGCTGTTGCAAACCGCGGTGGGAGACGCGCTGGGGGGCAGTGGGGATCGCGCAGGTGCGCGTGCGGCGTACGGTCGAGTGCTCGCGCTCGCGCCGGGGTTCAAACCCGCGATTCGGCAACTCGCGCTGTTGGCGTTTTCAGCGGGCGATGGCGCGGTGCGAGGCGATTATGAGTTCGACGAGATGCCGATAGGCGATTGGGTTGAAAAAGGCGCGATGCACGCCTTGGCGGGCGATTGGGCACTGGCGCGCGCGGCATTTCGCAGGGCACTGGAAATGGAGGATGCGGGAACGGCGTTACTTGGCTTGAGCCAGCGGGCGCGGGAAGCGGTTGGGGCTATCGCAGATTCGGCTTTTGTGGTCGGGCATGCGGTTTATACGCAAGGCGCGCTGGCGGACGCGCTGCCCCATTTTGAAGTTGCGGAACAGAACGATGCCCACCGTGCGGATGTCCATGCGATGCAGGGGTTGATTCGCGCCGATCTCGGGGATTTGGAGGGTGCAGAAAGCGATCTGTTGGACGCGCTGATCGCGGATCCCTTTTACGTGCCCGCGCTGACCGGGCTGGGTACGGTGTTACAAGAGCGCGGGGATATAGCGGGCGCGCTATCTGTGTATCGGCAGGCGTGGGTGCTCCGCCCCGAGGCGCAGGGGTTGGAATGGTTTATGGGACAGGCGTATGCTATCGGCGGGCAGCGGGACAGCGCGGTCACTATTTTGCAGCGCGTGGTTGCGCGAGAGCCGAGCCACGCACAGGCGCGCGATTTGTTGCGCGAGATGCAAGCCGAGGTAAGAGACAAAAAGTAAGACCAATTTGCTTTTAAGTTGTCCGTATTCTGCCTCCCATCAGGGAGGAATGAGGAATGGGGAACAGACGTTCCTTAGCACTCAGGCGTTGCTTATCTCAAGCGTTTGGTCCTAACTCCTCGTTTGTTGCCTTTGATGCGTTGGCTACGCCTGTGCCTACGGCGTGCGGCGACTTCCTTTTTTTTAACAGCAAAAAAAGGAAGCAAAAAATGCCGCTCTCATGCGCCGAGGGGTGCTCTGCACAGCGCAAATCGCTTTTGTAACAGGACGACATGCTTTGGCCTGCGAAGATGTTGCAAGAGGGAGGTGGGTTGCGAGACGGCCTTGCGCGCTGTGCGTGATGGTTTTATCGGATGGTTTTTTGGGATGGCCTGGTTGCCATGGCTTCTCTGAATGACTGCGGAACGTCAAGGGGATCATTTGCGGGTAGCAGATCGCATTACACCGCTCCAAGTGGCGTATGGGCTTACCGCTTGTTTTGCTTACCGCTGACTGCTGATCGCTAAAATACAAGAGGTGCTGTTGTGAAAAAGTGGATGAAACTTGTCGGCATTGTCGCATTGGGGATAGGAGGCGCGTGGGGCGCGTTCTATCTGTTGCAACCCGAAACAGCGACTCGGCTTGTCGCGCGTCCGGGGTTTTTGTGGCGGATTCAAAATGATCAATCCTGCGAGGGATGCCACCGAACCATCGATCCGGGCATGGACAAGCAGTGGCGCGAGAGTGCCCATTTTCGGGCGCATGTGGGATGTGCAGATTGCCACGGCGAGAACCACGAGGCGGTTTTTGCGGTGCGCGGGCAGGTGTCCGCAGGCGTGTGTGGCAAATGCCATGAGAAAGAGGTGGAGGCGTTTGCCAAGAGCGGGCATGCCGATGCAGAACTGGCCGCGCTGTCGGATGCGCGTTTTTTGGCGCAGTCGCGGGCCATGCAAGAAGAGGGGTGCATGGGGTGTCACAGCATTGGCGCACGCTTTGCCGATGGCAGCGTGGGGGGGTGCAATACGTGTCATCCAAGCCACCAATTCAGTTCGGCTCTTGCGCGAGAACCCGAGGCGTGCAAGGTGTGTCACGGAGGGCCGGATCATCCGGTGATGGAATCGTATCAAACCAGTGTTCACGGGGTTTTGTATTATATGGACCGAGACGCCGAGAAGTCGCCGAGTTGCGTGACGTGTCACATGCCCGATGGGGACCACGGGCATGTGGCAAATATCGGGCTGGGCGCGGTGTTCACGGGCGCGGTACTCGAGGAGGATTTTTTGCCGCACTTGGCGATGAAGCGGTTGACGAAAAGCGAATTTGAAGCGAATCGCAAAGCCATGCTCAAGGTGTGCGCGCCGTGTCATTCCAATCGGTTTGCACGCGAAAGCCTCGAGCGCGCCGATGCGATCAAGCGCGAGGCCGATGCGCTGGTCGCAGAGTCTTACGCGCTGATCAAAGCCCTTTACGATGAAAAAGCTCTGGATCCCATGCCCGAAGACAGGCCGCCCAATCCGGTGGTCGGGCACGCATTTGAACTGGGCGGGCAGCAGTTGTACGAAAATACGTCGGAGATTGAACAGGCGTTTTTCAGGTTGTTCAAGTTTTATCACGCGACCACATTTAAGGCGGCGTATCACCATTCGCCGGATTACACGCACTGGGAGGGCATTGTGCGGATGAAGATGGAGATGGATAAAATCCGCACGGAGGCAAAGCGGTTAAGGGTACTTCGATGAGCGATTTTGTAATTTGCATTGACAATGAAAGCAATCCCGCCAGTCTCATTGTGGGCAAAGCTTATCGCAAGTTGCCAGATGCAGATGCAGAAAGCCAGGGGCTGTTCCGCATTGTTGATGAGGACAGATCAGAGCCTGAGGGTTACCTCTATTTGTCGTCAATGTTTGTGCCTGTTGACTTGCCAAAAGCAGCGGAAAAGGCTCTCATGGCGTCAGGAGGTTAAGAAGCCCTAACATAAAGAAATCAAGCGTCTGAAACAGAGGAGTGAACAGCCGATGGAGAGGAACGCCTCATGGATGTCCGCTCTGCGCTCGTCGCGCACTCGCAGGCTGCGGAACTGCCGGAGCCAGGCCAGCGTCCGCTCAACGATCCACCGGTACACGCCCAACCCGCTGCCATGCTCTCCACCCCGTCGGGCGATCACCGGCGAGATGTGGCGCGCACGCAGGGCCTTCCGGCATGCCTTCGAGTCATAGGCACGGTCTGCATACAGCCGTTGGGGTCTGCGGCGCGGACGACCGCGTTTGCCTCTGACCGCAGGCACGGCGTCCACCCATGGCAACCATTGCGTCACATCTGGCCGGTTCGCCCCGGGCACAATCGCGGCCAGAGGCAGCCCGTTGGCATCGGTGATCCCATGATGCTTACGCCCGGGCTTGCGGCGGTCTGTGGGATTGGGGCCGGGTTTTCCCCCCAGCGCCTACCGCACGCAGGGAGGTGCTGTCCACGCAGGCACGAGACCCGTCCAGGCCATCGGCCGCTCGCAGTTTGGACAACAGCAGATGATGAAGCCGCTCCCACACGCCTGCTTCATGCCATGCCTTCAGACGATGCCAGCAGGTCATCCCGGAATCCCACCCCATCTCTTGGGGCAACCTCTCCCACGGGATGCCGCTCTTCAGGACGAATAGAATGCCGGTCAACGCCTTGCGGTCGTCAATGCGCTTACGTCCGGGAAAGCGGAATCGTCTCGGCTTGGGAACCGGCAAAAGGGGGTGGACCTTTTCCCAGAGTGCATCGCTCACCCATGGTTTGGACATTTGTCCCTCCTCGCTTGATAAAGATGCCGGGCATGTACGTTGTAAGGGTTGGGCTGAGAAGAAAATCGGCCTCTCACAAATCCATGGCAACGCTTTTTGTTAGGGCTTCTTATTACGCCTATGGTCCCCATTATCTCAACAAGCCTGATAAATTTTATGGGAATTATATACTTGACAACCTAAACTTTCTTGTTATATTTATACAAGTTACAAGTTACAAGTTACAAGTTACGAATTAACAAGGGGGTTATGATGGCAAAGCAGCTTAGTTTCGTCGCGTTCACACAGAAGTTTGCCACGCCTGAAGCGTGTATTTTGCACCTTGAAAAGATACGCTTTAAGGATGGCGAGTCTTGTCCGCATTGTGGTAGTATGGGAAAAATCTATCGTCGTTCTGATTTGGCGTATAGGTGCTCGGATTGTGGGCGTAATTTTCATATTATTTATGGAACGATGTTTGGCAAGTCTAAAATCAAGATGTTGCCTAAATGGTTCGCCGCAATATGGATTGAAACGAACCACTCAAAAGGTATTTCAAGCGTTCAGTTGGCAAAAATGATCGGTACAACGCAAAAGACCGCTTGGTTTATGCTTCAAAGAATACGAAACGCTTTTGGCAACAAAGATGATGATGATGATTTTCTGTCTGGTATCGTTGAAATTGATGAAACCTACATCGGTGGGAAAGAAAAGAACAAACATAAATCCAAAAAGTTGAATGCGGGTCGCGGAACAGGAGGTAAATCGGTTGCTTTCGGAATGCGGGAAAAAGGTGAAGATGGTGAGGCAATGGCGGTTCATGTGCAGGACGCAAAAGGGGCAACATTACACGAGAAGATGTTGAACCGGGTATTGACGGGCGCAACTATTCATGCAGACGAGAACCGCGCATACGGCGCATTGAGGGATGATTACGAAGTGGAACAAATCAATCATTCTGCCGACGAATATGAACGCGATGGGGTCCATACAAACTCCATTGAGAGTTTGTGGGCCCTGGTTAAGCGTGTCTATATGGGTATTCATCACCACTGGTCAGACAAACACATGCAAAAGTACCTGAATGCTTGCGTGTTTCGCATCAATCGAAAAAAGGTTGATACCTTAAGTCGGGTTGATGAGATGTTGAATATGGCGATGGGCGCACGGTTGACTTACAAGCAACTTGTAGCAAGTGAGGCGGTTGCATGAACAAACTTTATTCTGGCGATTGTATGACCATCATGCAACAGGAAATGAGGGCATCAAGCGTTGATCTTATCTCCCTTGATCCTCCGTTCAATTCCAATAGGGCTTACCACGCGATTTACAAGGATGAAACAGGGCGACCACTTCCCGAGCAGGTTGAGGCGTTTTGTGATAGGTGGACGCTTGACAGTGAACGGGAATGGGCGATCCGAAACAAGAAAATTTAGGTTGTCAAGTATATAATTCCCAATTTTATCTTTTTTGTCCGATCCAAGCGACCAAAATATGTTAGAGCTTGACTTTTACCATTTGATTGTAATACCATTCAATAGAGATCGGGCGTTGCTTGTCTCAAGCATTTGGCCCTACAGCATCGTTTGTTGCCTTCGATGCGTTGGCTACGCCTGTGCCTACGGCGTGCGGCGACTTCCTTTTTTTCAACAGCCAAAAAAAGGAAGCCAAAAATGCCGCTCTCATACGCCGAGGGGTGCTCTGCACAGCGCAAATCGCTTTTGTAACAGGATGACATGCGTTGGCCTGCGAAGGGAATTGCAAGAGGGATGTGGGTTGCGAGACGGCCTTGCGCGCTGTGCGTGATGGCTTTATCGGAGGGTTTTTTGGGATGGCCTTGTTGCCATGGCTTCTTTGAATGATTGGGTAACGTCAAGGGGAAAGCTTGCTGGCAACATATCGCATCACATGAGGCCAACTGAAAATTAAGATGCGAGTATAGAACCGTAGGGCGATGCTCCTGTGCTCGCCCGAAGGTGAGAGGATGACGAGATGAATCGGGCGTTGGTGCCTGATGGGTGCGAACACTTTGCCGTGTATTTGGAAGCAAAAAACAAAGCAAAAACGGGCTGCGAGATTTTTTCACAGCCCGTTTTATTTTGCCCACTGGTGCCAGGTGTTTGAAGACCATAAAACATACAATTACGACCTCTAAAGCCCGTCTTATATGGCTTGACGCTTATACCCCATTTGGTTATTCTATCTGTAACGCTATCAAAGCATGAGCGGCCGTTGTGGCAGTTGGGTGAAGAAGAAGTGAAAAATTGGAAAAAATCGGGTGATGAACCCCCCCTTTGGTGTGTGGAGCGGTTTGTGAGTGGGTTGTGGGCGTGAGTTGGGAGTAGAAGGGGTCGCTTTGTTGTGGAAAAAGAGAAACAAGCGCGTGCATGGGCATGGCCTGCGCGCATTGCAGATACGCCTGAGAATATAGCGCGGGCTGTTCTTAGAGTCCCTAACAGAAAGCGTTGCCATGGATTTGTGAGAGGCCGCCTTTGAGGCGTACCTGCGGGTGTTCACTCCTCTGTTTCAGACGCTTGATTTCTTTATGTTAGGGCTTCTTAGTATAAAGGATGTAGCAGGTGCGGAGGACGCAGGGGGTGGGGTTAATCCGCGCAATCCCTAAATCCGCGATTCAGACAAGGGGGGCTGACCGCTTGATGGCGGGAATGGGTGACGAACCACTTGACAGAGCGAGAGATATTGCAGATTATTTATTGATGTTACGCAGTTTGCCCAATCCAAGCTGTAAGATGTGTTCTGCTTGTGGCGTCTGCCACAGCGTGAACGGGTCTTTGTTTGCGACTGTGGCTATGAAACTGACCGAGATTTGAACGCGGCCCCAAACATTCATCGGGTTGGGATGTCAACCCTTGCAGGAGAAGATGTCAGATGGCTTGTTGCTTTTGCCGCACTCTTTGTTGATCGCACAATCTCCTTAGAAGCCCCTTTGCTTCAGCAAGGGGAGTTCGTCACTTGGTGGTATCCACATGGCAGAATACGATACGATTTCCAAACATTTGATTCAAACCTACCCTGCCGATTTCGTCCGCTTCACCCTCGGACGAGCCGATGTCGAAATCCGCGCAATCCTCGACCCCGAGATTCCTATGGTTGAAACGCGCTTAACCGATAGCCTGATTCGCGTGTGGATTGATGGCGAGGAGGTCTTGGTACACACGGAATTTCAAACCACCGACAGCAGGGATACGCCCATGCCGATCCGCATGGCCAGCTATATCATCCGGCTCATTGAATACTATGGCCTGCCGGTCTATTCCCATGTGATCTACCTCCGGCCCGATGCCGGGCGACGCGATGAAGGGCTTTACCTCCAAAAGCATCCGGACTACCCAGTGGTGGTGCGCTATAAGGTGATTCGGCTGAACGAGATAGACGGGCAAGACATTGTTGAGGGCGGTCATCCGGGTTTGCTTCCATTCGCGCCATTGATGAAGCGTCCTGCGGGGATGACTTCCGAGGAATGGTTGCGTCAGTGCATTCGCAGGACTGATGCCGTGTCGTTGGCGCGGGCAGAAAAGGCTAACTTTTTGGGCGGCTTGGCTGTATTAAGTGGGTTGGCGTATGATCCAAACACTATCACGAGTATCATTTCTCAGGAGGGTCTTATGGACGCGATTATGCGTGAATCATCGTTTGCCCAATACCTCAAGGAACAGGGTGTTAAACAGGGCATTGAACAGGGCATTGAACAGGGCATTGAACAGGGCATTGAACAGGGCATTGAACAGGGCATTGAACAGGGCATTGAACAGGGCATTGAACAGGGCATTGAACAGGGCATTGAACAGGGCATTGAACAGGGCATTGAGCGAGGCATCCAAGAGAGCATCCGAGAAGCGTTGGCGGTTCGCTTTGATGCGGGTGTGGCCGGCCAGTTCGCTGATCGCATTGCGGTCATCGACGATTTGCAACGGCTCAAGCAGTTGCTTCATGCGGCGGTGCAAGTCAATAATCTGGCGGCATTTCAGCGCGTGTTGGATGCGGAGGCCTGACGCGATTTCCCGCTGAATGACAATCCGAGGAATGGTTGCGTCAGTGCATTCGCAGGACCGATGCCGTGTCGTTGGCGCAGGCAGAAAAGGCTAACTTTTTGGGCGGCTTGGCAGTATTAAGTGGGTTGGCGTATGATCCAAACACTATCACGAGTATCATTTCTCAGGAGGGTCTTATGGACGCGATTATGCGTGAATCATCGTTTGCCCAATACCTCAAGGAACAGGGTGTTAAACAAGGCATTGAACAGGGCATTGAACAGGGCATTGAACAGGGCATTGAGCAGGGCATTGAGCGAGGCATCCAAGAGAGCATCCGAGAAGCGTTGGCGGTTCGCTTTGATGCGGGTGTGGCCGGCCAGTTCGCTGATCGCATTGCGGTCATCGACGATTTGCAACGGCTCAAGCAGTTGCTTCATGCAGCAGTGCAAGTCAATAATCTGGCGGCATTTCAGCGCGTGTTGGATGCGGAGGCCTGACGCGATTTCCCGCTGAATGACAATCCGAGGAATGGTTGCGTCAGTGCATTCGCAGGACCGATGCCGTGTCGTTGGCGCAGGCAGAAAAGGCTAACTTTTTGGGCGGCTTGGCTGTATTAAGAAGCCCTAACATAAAGAAATCAAGCGTCTGAAACAGAGGAGTGAACAGCCGATGGAGAGGAACGCCTCATGGATGTCCGCTCTGCGTTCGTCGCGCACCCGCAGGCTGCGGAACTGCCGGAGCCAGGCCAGCGTCCGCTCAACGACCCACCGGTACACGCCCAACCCGCTACCATGCTCTGTACCCCGCCGGGCGATCACCGGCGAGATGTGGCGCGCACGCAGGGCCTTCCGGCATGCCTTTGAGTCATAGGCACGGTCTGCATACAGCCGTTGGGGTCTGCGGCGCGGACGACCGCGTTTGCCTCTGACCGCAGGCACGGCGTCCACCCATGGCAACCATTGCGTCACATCTGGCCGGTTCGCCCCGGTCACAATCGCGGCCAGAGGCAGCCCATTGGCATCGGTGATCCCATGATGCTTACGCCCGGGCTTGCGGCGGTCTGTGGGATTGGGGCCGGGTTTTCCCCCCAGCGCCTACCGCACGCAGGGAGGCGCTGTCCACACAGGCGCGAGACCCGTCTAGGCCGTCGACCGCTCGCAGTTTGGACAACAGCAGATGATGAAGCCGCTCCCACACGCCGGCGTCATGCCATGCCTTCAGACGACGCCAGCAGGTCATCCCGGAATCCCACCCCATCTCTTGGGGCAACTGCTCCCACGGGATGCCGCTCTTCAGGACGAATAGAATGCCGGTCAACGCCTTGCGGTCATCAATGCGCTTACGTCCGGGAAAGCGGAATCGTCTCGGCTTGGGAACCGGCAAAAGGGGGTGGCCCTTTTCCCAGAGGGCATCGCTCACGAGTGGTTTGGTCATCTGTTCCTCCTCGCCCGGTTGCAGATGCCGGGCATGTACGTTGTAAGGGTTGGGCTGAGAAGAAAATCGGCCTCTCACAAATCCATGGCAACGCTTTTTGTTAGGGCTTCTTATTACGCCTATGGTCCCCATTATCTCAACAAGCCTGATAAATTTTATCTTTTTTGTCCGATCCAAGCGACCAAAATATGTTAGAGCTTGACTTTTACCATTTGATTTGTAATACCATTCAATGGTGAATTGATCCCCCTCAAATAAGATGTATTCTCCAGCAGGCATATTCAAGTGTACAGTTTAATTTTTTTTGGCAAGGTCAAATTTTTTGCGTCGTTATACCAATTTGATTTTTATTAGGACTTACGCAATCTCCATTGGAATATGAGGCACTTTGAGTTGTTGTCTCAAGAAGTCAGCCAGCCCCCGGTATTTGACTTGATAAATGGTTTGTCCTGTTTGATAGGCCACCTGCGCGAGTCGAATCCAAACGAACATCGCACACCCAATATGATTTCGTACCATGCGTGCCAACCGACATGGACCCTTTTCAAGCCCGGTCACCTGTTTGACTTCGCGGTGAAAGGGCTCAATTTTCCATCTTTGGTGACACACCTGTTGTACCCCTGAAGAATCGTTTTGAGCATGGTCGTTGGTCACGACATACGCCGTGCGTCTATCAGAAGACGCCACCCGGAATCATTTCACTTTGTGGTCTTTGGGAAACCCTCTGATTTTAATTGGCTTGCCTTGTTTGCGTTGTGCTTGAGTCCAAGTTAAGCTATCTACGCGCTGGTAGGGGGTTGTGCCTGCCGAATCGTCCACGCGCCGGTTCGTCTTGAGGGGACAGGAATAGGTTTTTTGCATCTGCTCTCTGTGTCGCATGACCGTTTTGGTCGCATACCAACTGTCCATCAAGACCCCGGTAAAAGGGAGGCACTTCTGATAGACCCACGCAGAGCGCATGTCCTTGAGAGGATCCAATTTGGTTTTGCCATCGCCTTGCGGGTCATAAATCCGATAGTCAATCAGCCAGAACCGATCCTGTTGCGGATTGACATAGACACATGTGACCACCCCAATGCCATTGATGACGCCTTGGGCGTTGCCGCTATATTGACGGCGCACTAACGCGATCTTGCGCGCGTGTCGCTTGTCTAAAACCGTGTCATCAAAGATCACATAGCCTTCAGGCGTCAACGCGATGTGGTCTTTGACGTGTTCCCACACCAAGCGGGGTGGGATACGATCACCGGCGAGATAGCGGTTGATCATATCATGACTGAACCCTTCGCTATGGTCGGCGAAATGGGTCAAGGTATAGTTGAGGGGACTGCTAAGCAGATACTGACAGTAATCCAAACGCGTCGGTTGGCGCATTGACACCTCCTCAAAGTGATAAATTTTACGGAATTGCACCCTTTTTTAACTCAGCATGCGTAAGTCCTATTTATTTGTCCTTATCCTGCCTTCCATCAGGGAGGAATGAGGAATTGGGGACAGACGTTCCGTAGAGATCGGGCGTTGCTTGTCTCAAGCATTTGGCCCTACAGCATCGTTTTTTGCCTTTGATGCGTTGGCTACGCCTGTGCCTACGGCGTGCGGCGACTTCCTTTTTTTCAACAGCCAAAAAAAGGAAGCCAAAAATGCCGCTCTCAAACGCCGAGGGGTGCTCTGCACAGCGCAAATCGCTTTTGTAACAGGATGACATGCGTTGGCCTGCGAAGGGAATTGCAAGAGGGATGTGGGTTGCGAGACGGCCTTGCGCGCTGTGCGCGATGGCTTTATCGGAGGGTTTTTTGGGATGGCCTTGTTGCAATGGCTTCTTTGAATGATTGGGTAACGTCAAGGGGAAAGCTTGCTGGCAACATATCGCATCACATGAGGCCAAGTGAAAATTAAGATGCGAGTATAGAACCGTAGGGCGATGCCCCTGTGCTCGCCCGAAGGTGAGAGGATGACGAAATGAATCGGGCGTTGGTGCCTGATGGGTGCGAACACTTTGCCGTGTATTTGGAAGCAAAAAACAAAGCAAAAACGGGCTGCGAGATTTTTTCACAGCCCGTTTTATTTTGCCCACTGGCGCCAGGTGTTTGAAGACCATAAAACATACAATTACGACCTCTAAAGCCCGTCTTATATGGCTTGACGCTTATACCCATTTGGTTATTCTATCTGTAACGCTATCAAAGCATGAGCGGCCGTTGTGGCAGTTGGGTGAAGAAGAAGTGAAAAATTGGAAAAAATCGGGTTATGAACCCCCCTTTGGTGTGCAGATACGCCTGAGAATAGAGCCAGGGCTGTTCTTAGAGTCCCTAACAGAAAGCGTTGCCATGGCTTTGTGAGAGGCCGCCTTTGCGGCGTCCCTGCGGGTGTTCACTCCTCTGTTTCAGACGCTTGATTTCTTTCTGTTAGGGCTTCTAAGAGGAGGACGCCATGACCCATTGCTCGTATTCCATGCGCTAGGACAAAAGACGATAGACTATCGCTTTCAACAAAATTTTTGGAGCAGACAGAGCGATTGTCGGGATGGCTTCCTTCTACCCTATAGGAAAAAAACGACCGAAAAATCGAAAATATACAGACTTTACTGCTTTTTTTTTTTTGACAGGCCCCTCCCGATCCTGCCCGTCAGAAAATCCAAATCTCAATGAATATAACATCTACCATGCTATTTAGAGTCCCTAACAAAAAGCGTTGCCATGGATTTGTGAGAGGCCGCTTTTCTTCTCAGCCCAACCCTTACAACGTCCATGCCCGGCATCTTTACCGGGCGAGGAGGGACAAATGACCAACCCCCTCGTGAGCGATGCACTCTGGGAAAAGGGCCACCCCCTTTTGCCGGTTCCCAAGCCTGGACGGTTCCGCTTTCCCGGCCGTAAGCGCATTGACGACCGCAAGGCATTGACCGGCATTCTATTCGTCCTGAAGAGCGGCATCCCGTGGGAGAGGTTGCCCCAAGAGATGGGGTGGGGTTCCGGGATGACCTGCTGGCGTCGTCTGAAGGCATGGCATGACGCCGGCGTGTGGGAGCGGCTTCATCATCTGCTGTTGTCCAAACTGCGAGCGGTCGATGGCCTGGCCGGGTCTCGCGCCTGCGTGGACAGCGCCTCCCTGCGTGCGGTAGGCGCTGGGGGGAAAACCCGGCCCCAATCCCACAGACCGCCGCAAGCCCGGGCGTAAGCATCATGGGATCACCGATGCCAACGGGCTACCTCTGGCCGCGATTGTGCCCGGGGCGAACCGGCCAGATGTGACGCAATGGTTGCCATGGGTGGACGCTGTGCCTGCGGTCAGAGGTAAACGCGGTCGTCCGCGCCGCAGACCCCAACGGCTGTATGCGGACCATGCCTATGACTCGAAGGCATGCTGGAAGGCCCTGCGTGCGCGCCACATCTGGCCGGTGATCGCCCGGCGGGGTACAGAGCATGGCAGCGGGTTGGGGGTGTACCGGTGGGTCGTTGAGCGGACGCTGGCCTGGCTCCTGCAGTTCGGCAGCCTGCGGGTGCGCGACGAACGCAGAGCGGACATCCATGAGGCGTTCCTCTCCATCGGCTGTTCACTCCTCTGTTTCAGATGCTTGATTTCTTTATGTTAGGGACTCTAAGAAGTTGTTTTAATTTTTTCGGGACCTCCCGACGAGAAAAGAAACTCTCTTAAAGGTCAAGGGGTTTGAGAGGTGATGCGATAGAATTTCTCGCCCTCAAAATCTTGGTCGTGCCGCAACATCCCCCAGATCGAATGGAGCAACTTTCGCATCACGGCAACGATGGCTTGTAAGGGCTTTTTGCCTCTGGCCATGAGTTTGTCATAGAAGGCTTTGACATGGACTTCATGCCTGTAGGCCACCCACGCAGGCATATAGAGGGCATGTCGGAGATACTTATTCCCGGTTTTTGAGATGCGTCTGGGCGGATTTGCTGTGCCCGATTGTTTCGGTTTTGGGTCAAGCCCTGCGTGTGCGACCCCTTGGGACGGTTTCATATCTTGTGGCAGGAGTGCCAGTTCGTCCAAGAGCCGCCAGGCACTGGTTTGTGCGATACCCCGGACAGAGCAGAGGCGTTGATAAGCGCGCTTGAGGGTCAAGTCCTGCTTGACCCAGTCAAGGGCTTGGGCTTGCAGGTACTGGATTCGGCGTTTGAGGTGTCGAATATGCCCCTGAATATCGCGTGCGATGAGGTGTGTGCTGCGGATGGGGTAGCCCTGTGCGTGGGATCGGTTGCGCTCGCGGATGATCGCTTGTTTGAGTTGCTCCATCCGGCGTGTCAGGGCTTGCAGTTGCAGGACGTGCTCGCTCGGGGGTTGCCAAGCCACAAAGGGCATGCGCTGGGCATCATCGAGGATCAACAACGCATCCATCGCGTCTGTCTTCGCCCGTTGCATGCGGGCTTGCGCGTCATTGTGCATCGCTTTGGGATTGACGACCATGACGTGCGTGCGGCGATGATGATGCAAGGCCAAAGCCACCTCCAGGCTATAAAGCCCGGTGGCTTCAAGGCAGACACAGACCGTCCGTCCGCCCTTGGTGAGCCACTTCAGCAAACGCTTGTGTGCCGGGGGATCGTTGTCAAAGGTCGCTTGCTTGACGGCTTGCCCAGCGCTTGACAGGGCAACGCGCAACGCACGGGCACTAACATCAACGCCTGCAAAAGAGGGGTGGGATTTCGACATCGCGGCCTCCTGTGATGAGGGGGTGCTAAGGGATACGGTCTTCGCTCGCGTCCCGACCTTTTCACGCCAAGCCTACCGACCTTGTCTATGCAGCCTCAATGGACTTAGATACTCTTCGGTATAGACCCGGCGGTCGGGGGGCCTATCTTTTCTAAAAGGTCATCGCCTTCAAGGGGGATCGGCCTTCCCCGAGCCGGGCATCAAGATGCCTTGTCTCGATACGACGGTGCAACACCTAATTAACCCTTTCTCGCAAGATACAAGGTGGCAGAACATTATCCTCTCCCCGTTGCTTTAAGACAACTTCTAGGTCGTGTTGACATTCTTGTTGAGGGCAGTTCCAATGAGATTGTGGCGAAGAATACGGGACGTATGACCGTGATTCAAGGTCGATAGATGATTCTCCTCACGGGGAATGACATGAAATAGGTGCTCATATTGACAACAAATGTAAATGTCAACACAACTTAATGGCAAATCTGTTCAAAACGGGTGAGACGGGTAATCCACGAAGGACACAAAGGGACGCTGAGAAAGATGCGAGGATAGAAACGTAGGGGCGGTGCCCTCGTGCCCGCCACAAGGCGATCCGCAGATGAACGCAGATGAAAGACAACCGTAGGGGCGGTGCTCCCGTGTCCGCCCGAATGGACAAATGAACGAATAGACGCACCTGCGTAGCGCGTATGAATGCCGACCAATAAAAAATGGTTTGCATGGGGCATATTTTTTTTTATATTACGGCGAATTTTTGGTAACAATTTTGAAACAAATTTTCAATTTGTAATGTCTTGATGGCCTGTTTTTGATCTGTATGTTTCAGTTGTAATAACAAAACAAAAAGGAGGTGAGGACATAGAGTAGCGATTTGTTTTTCGTCGTATTTCGAGGAGTTGTTCGTATTTTTCGCAGTGTGCGAAAGGAGGTACCACTTTGAGATGGTTTAAGATTTTAGGTTTCGTCGTCGCGTGTGTGTTGGCCTCGGCGAGTACGTCACAGGCGCAGGTGGCTGGCAAGTGGGGTTTGGGTGGTTTTCTCAGCTATACGAATCCCGTGTTCACTTTTGGGCAGCGGTTTGGTGGTGGTGTGGATAAGTGGGGGATGACTGCCAGCTATGTGAGCAGTTCTCGCATGACCATTGAAGCCGAGTATCACCACGCTCAGATGGGCGGTGGCATCTTGGAAAGCGGGGAGTTCTCTTGGTCGCCCAAGGCTTTGACCTCCAAGCAATATAGAAGCAAAGATATCAACCCGAACAGTTCGTACACGAATCGGTTTAACAGTGTGCTGTTGTCCGGGTTGTGGTTTTTTAATGCGGACCGTTCAATGGATGGGGGAAGTTTTTCGCCTTATATCATTGCGGGTGGTGGGCTTTACGACCACAAGACCGTCGCAGAAAATATCGTGTGGCCGGGTCAAAGCCCAACCGATGCCAGCGGTTTGGATGAGAACAATAAGGATGCCCAAGGCGATATCTTGCCTCAAGTCGTGCTAAATCGCCAAGAAGACACGCGCACGGCTGTGACTGTGGCGTTGGGGTTGGGGTTGGAGGCGTATTTGACGCAGACAATCGCGTTGGATGTGCGTGCGCGGTATCATTTCATCCTCGGCGAACTTCGGCCCTACGATGCGTGGGGGTTGCCCAAGGCGTTTCCGCTTCAGATGTTCGATTTGGGCGCCGGGTTCAAGTTTTATTTTTGGGACTAAAGGAGGCATAAATTGATGGGCAAAATTTTGAAAACGTTTTCCGTGTTCGCGCTGTCCTTGCTCGTTGGCGCAGGCATTTCTGATGCTGCGACGACGGGAAAAGTTCAGGGCACAGTGCGCGATGCCCAATCGGGCGAGGCGTTGCCGGGTGCCAATGTGGTGATCGATGGCACACAGCGCGGCGCAGTCACCGATGCCAATGGGTTTTACGTGATTTTGTTGGTGGATCCCGGCACGTATTCGATGACCGGGTCAATGGTGGGTTATGACGCACAACGCCAGACCGATATTCGGGTTCAGAGCGACTTGACGACGACGGTTGATTTACAGATTCGAGAGAAAACGCTGGAATTGGGTGAAATCACAGTGATCGCAGAGCGCCCGCCCGTTGAGCCAGACAAGACCACGAGCAAATACATTATGAGCGCGGAGGAATTGGAGTCTGTGCCCATTGTGCGCGATATGGGTGAGTTCATCGAACTTCAAGCGGGCGTTTCAATTGACGCGGAAGGCGATGAGATCATGATTCGCGGCGGGGATCGTCAGGATGTGGCGTATGTGGTGGATGGCGTCCGCATTACGACGACCGACCACCGGGGTTCTCGCACGGGCATTGGACGGGACTTGAACAAAAGTGCGGTTCAGGAACTTCAGGTGATCACGGGCGGTTACAACGCCGAGTATGGCAATGCACAAGGCGGTGTGGTCTCGATGGTGACGCGCGATGGGGGCTCGGCCTACAATGGGATGCTGGACTATCAGTTCACGCCCGCAGGCCAAAAGCACTGGGGCGCGAATGTGTACGATTCGCCCATGCATCGGGGCAACAACAAGTGGGATGATCCCGACTGGGTTTCACAGCAACTCGAGATTCCCGCCGACTTAGATGGCGATGGGGCCAACGATGTGGTGCAGGCGCACAAGCGGTTGGACTACACGGGCAAGGTAGGGCATCGCATCGATGCCAATATTGCGGGGCCTTTGAGCCGGGACATAACGTTTTTTGCCAGCACGATTTGGCAAAAAGTGCCCTCGTCCCTGTTAAATTCCAATTTGACGACGCCCCCCAATACGCGCAATACGGGGAAGGTGACGTTTGCCGCGTCTCCGAGTTTGAAGTTGCGCGTGGGGGGAATTTACAATCGCCGGGAAAATACCTTTACAGGTCCAGACGAAGGCGGGCGGTTGAATTTGCGCGACAATGGTCGCAATGTCTTTTTGCACGTTGTGAATCCGTCTGGCAATTATCGCGATACGGATGGGTTGTTTTACGGGACTGTGACGCATTCGCTGTCTCCGAAGACCTTTTACGAGGTGAACCTGTCCTATTCTTCTACTACGCGCGACACGACGGGCTTGCATGCTCATCCTGATGTTGGGAATGAGGATTTGACATCTTCCAGCGTGAAGGATGGTCACTACACGATTTACCGCGAAGTGACCAACTGGAGCCAGTGGAACTACAAGCGGATAGGCTTTAAGGCGGACCTGTCGAGTCAGGTGAACAAGCAGAACTTTGTGAAAGCCGGCGTGGAAGTGATTCGCTACAACAACTGGTATCAGGCGCGGTGGTCAGGTGGTCCCACGAACCGCAATGTCCGCTGGTTCTCCAAGTCGTTTGGAGAGACGGCGTTCTGGCCGAATCAGGACAATGTGGGTCTCAATCCCATTGACTTTGGCGTTTATCTTCAGGACAAGATCGAATTTGAAGGCATGATCTTGAATGCGGGCATACGCGGCGATGTCTTTTTGCAGAACACGATGATGAAAGATGTGGATGCGTGGTACGGCGGCAAGGCGCCGTGGAATGGCATGACGCGCTCGGCTTATGTGCCCGAGGTCAAGGGCAAAGCGATGAAGGCATTCAGCCCTCGCATTGGCGTGTCGCATCCGATCACGGAAAAAAGCCTCCTGCGCTTTTTCTACGGTCGGTTTGTGCAGCGGCCGCAATTCCACGAAATGTTCCAGAATGAGTTTGTGTCCAGCGAGGCTATAGATAAAGACCTGAATGGCAATGGCGTGATCGATCCGGCCGAACAGTACAACGATTACAATGACGCTTATGCACGCCATGGCAACCGGTTCTTGCCGCCCGAGGAAACCACGTCTTTTGAGGTGGGGTTAGACTGGAACTTTGTGGGCGATTACGTGCTCGGTTTAACGACCTATTACAAGGCGTCTGGCAATGAGACCATAGGTGCTTCGCAGCAGTGGTACGATCCCGAAACGCCTCAGTACGTGGCGACTGTGAGGGCTTACGCGCCCGGCAACTGGCGCGATGTGCGCGGTTTTGAGATCAATTTGCGGAAGAAATTCTCGAACATGTTCTCGTTCAATGTGGGGTATAACCTGCAATGGGCAGACGGAGGGCGCAACAGCGCGCACCGCCGAGACGTGTGGCCCGATTCTCTCTTTGTAGCCAATGGCTACTACTGGGTTGATTGGGATGTCGATCCTTCAACCGGTGCAGAAATTCCCGTGTCATTGCGGGAAAAAGCCCGCCGCGATGGGGAGGCCGAAGATTTCTACATCATCAAGTTTGGCGAAAGGGCCGATAATCATTTGCAGTCCCGGCATCGCAATGTGGTGCAATTCTCTGGCACGGGTGGCGCGTGGTCGTGGATTCCGTGGTATTCGCACTATGCGTCACAAGGTGCGCGATTTGTCGCCGATGAGGCCCCGACAAATCTGGATGAATACGACGATGCAGACAGGGAATATTGGGAACGCGCCGGGAACCATCCCGGCAACCCGGGCAGTGGCGAAGGCACATTGATGGTGGCGCACAATCAGGAATCTGGCGAGCGCGCGCCGCTGACAGCCGACCGCCGCAGCTTTGGTTCCATCTCGTTTTTGTTTGCCACGCCGTCGAACTACGGCCCCTTTGGTGGCAAAGCACTGGGCAATGTTCGCTCTAATTTGGTGTATCGCCTGTACACGGGTTCTCGGTTCACGTACAGCACGGGTGGTATTCAGGGCTTCCGGTATGGCCCGATCCACACGCGCGCAGACTTCAATGCCGAGAAGGTGTTTGGCAATACGTCTGGTGTGAACATCACCTTGGCTGTTGAGGTGTACAATTTGTTCAACCAGAAGGATACGCGTTCGACAAATATCAACAATGAGTCCACGTTGCCGATAGATTTCAACTCGGATCGCTATCAACAGTATGGCATCCTTGGGTTAGAACCCACGAATCCCGATATTGTCGCATTAAATCTGGCCAATCCAGAGACGAGCGATATCACCAATTATTGGGACTCTCCACGCGAGATGAATTTCAGCTTGCGTATTAAGTGGTAGGCTGGTCGCGGAAGGGCGCGGTTTTTCGCGCCCTTCTAAAAAACAGGGAACTTCTGGTTTCAAACGATTGTTTATACTATGACACAATGGAAGCTAATCAGCTAAGTGGAGGAACAGGGGCGCCTGTTCACCACCGGCTTCACGCAGAAAGGAGGGATGGTCAACATTTCGCTTGAAGTCGCCGGGGAAACGCAGCAGATCGCAAGCAGTAAAGATGTCAGTCATCAATCACTCCATAGAGGAGCAGTATCCATGTCCAAAACGCTATGGTTTTACGTTTCCGGCTTTTTCGCCGGAGTTGGCATGTTGCTGGCGGGCCTTGTTACACAGGCTCAGGCCCAATGGGGCAACAATGCCAGAATTTCGATGTCTCGGGGGCAGATCGGTCACACGATCCACAACCCGGGCATGTCGGGCAAGAGAGACAACGAGACAAAACTCGCACAGTCTTCGTTTTCGTATCCTCAAGGTCGCAATATCAAAGTGTATTCGGGTGGCTCTGAGCGCGAAGGCTGGAATGCCAAGTCGAATACAGGTGGTGAAGGCTTCTGGGTGCTTTCCAACACGGGCGGTACGCCACACGGCACGTATGCTGGCGCGCGTGCGCTGTCTTCTGATCTGGTTAATCGCGCCCACGATATGACCAAAATGCCCGAAGCCTATTTGGGATTAGTGGAAGACGAGGAATGGGCAATGGCACTTCGCCGGAACAGCGGTGCCGATGCCCCAAATATCGCGGGTTCAACGGTTGCTGATCGCAAGACCAACTGGTGGCCGAATGCCCATGGCATTGCCAATCCTGAGCCTGCAAACAACATTGCCGTTGTGGTTTGGAACTTCCGTTTTGGTCGCTACAACGATCCGATGCCCCTTGGAGACCGCATTGCTTCTGGGGACCTGCCGCAGTATAGCGCGCCTTCTTGGGCCGAAGCACTTTCTGAAGATGAGTTTCCCGAATTGATCGGGATTCAAGAGGGTGGTTCTTCCACCACGGGGTTGGAGTGGACGCGCAAATGGTTTTCCACGGCGCATCCAGATCACGATGAGTATTTTATCGTTGACAACGAAGTGGTCAACAACTCGGGCGCGGCGGTAGAAGGCGTTTATATCACGTTCCAGAATCGCTTCCACGCGGGTCAGGCGTCTGGCTGGCGGCAGACTTCGTGGAACCATCCGCGCGACTACACGCGCGATGACTATTATCGCAACACATTGGCTGCGAATTATATGAATGGAGTCAGCCACGCCGATTATGTGGCTGCGCTGGGCAAATCCGTTGGGTTGCAGCGCGGTGTGGATTTGGCCAATGCCGGTCATTTTATGACCTATTACCACGATGGCGACTCGGATCACATTTCCAATTTGATCAATGACATTGGCGACCCGTATCGCTATTCCATCGCCCGCGAGCGATATACCCGCGAGCAGACGTGGGTGCGCGAAGGGATGATTCAGCACGGTCAGTATTTTGGCTTGGGCACTGTGGATGCGATGCCGCCGTTTATGCGCTATGGCGGCGTGGATGACGAGATGTATGTGGCGCCGCACGACAATCCGGTCACGGCCCACGACGAGAGCATGCAACAACCCGCTTCGGTGCTCTTCCACGGGTATCGCTCCAAGAGCGACTTTGACTATCCCTCGCCTGACCGAGACAGCGATGCGTTGATTTACGACTCGGTTGCCACTGGGGGCTATACGGCTGAAAATGATGCGCCAGGGCATTATACCACGCTGGTTTCCTACGGGCCTTACAGCCTTGGACCGGGTGAAAAAGCCAAAGTGGTGGTCGCGTATGTGGCGGGTTTGGCAGCAGATCACGCCAAGTATGACGACTACAAAAAATACGCGATGCCCTTCAACATGGGCTGGATGAACCACTACGGCGGTTTGGGGCAATCCCCGACGAAGTTGGCGGATCGCCAGCCGGAAATTCCGCTGGGTGAAGAGGTGATGTTCGATCACTTTGAAAACGCCATTCAGTGGTACAATTGGGGGTATGACCTTCCCAATCAGCCGCCCAATACCAAGGTGGCATGGGATTCCAACCTTCAGGGCAAGACGCAGATTCGGTGGAGTGCGTTTGGCGAAGGCGCGATGGATCCCGATTATTCTGGCGCCGAGGCGCAGGACTTGCGCGGGTATCGCGTTTATCGGTCGAATGTGGAATATCAGGGCGAATGGGAATACGTGACCGAGTTTTCTTTTGAAGATGCGCGTTCCGGCAATTTGCCCACTGGCATCACGTATGATCCTTCTCGCGCTTGGTCAACGGTTAAGAACAGTGCTTGGCCGACGGGTATTCCGCTGACTACCAACCAGTACGTCAGTGCTGGTCAGCATGGCGCGCTTGACCCCGCTGCTGGTCCTGAGATTCCCGGCACGTATCTCTTTGACGACAATGGCACCAACGCGGGTTTCCCCAACTGGTACAGCGTGCGGATGTATGACTCGGGCCACAGCGATTGGAATGGCACGGGTGAAAGTGCCCCGGTTTTGGAAGCCTCGCAGAGCACCTCTTTGGGTTCTGTGTATGGCTCGCGTACGGGCATTGTGCCCGTTGTTCCGGGCGCAGCCGTTTTTGATCGCCTCGAAGAACAGGTTCGCGTTGTGCCCAACCCCTTCAAGGCCGACAGCGATTTGAATACGTACAACCGGCAGCAGAATATGCGCTTTACCAATCTGCCGGGGCGTTGCCAGATCGATTTGTACGACGTGACGGGTCAGCGCATCTGGACATTCTACAACAATGATCCGCTGAAGGGTGAAGTGACGTATATCCAGCTCGCCGAGAATCGCCCCTCCAACTTCGGTGAGGCGATGTTCCCGGGCATTTATTTCTGGAAAGTCACTTCTTTGATGCCGGGTTCGGAAGGCAAAACGCAACAGGGCACCTTCCTGATTATCAAGTAAGGCGCGGAGCGTCAGACGTAAGATGCGAGACCCAAGAAGTCGCCCAATCGGGCTACGGTCTCGCCGCTTACCTTTACAAGGAGAAAGACAATGTTGAAGAAAGCACTGCTCTTCGGTCTGGCGGTTGCGCTTGCCCTGCCGATGTATGCACAGGCTCAGGAAGTGCGCCCGACCCTCGATGATTTGGGGCCTTTTCCCGTGGATCGGACGCGCACGCCCCCTGATGAAGATCTGATTAAGTACGCTCGGGTCACCACCACATCTTATGGCTTTTTGAAACTGACGGGCAATGCGCGCTCAGCGGCTATGGGCGATGCGTATGCGTCTGTTGGCAATGACCTGTCGGCGGTTTTTTACAACCCCGCCGGCATCACGCAGATCGAACGCTACGCGCTGACCGCGTCCTATCTCAAGTGGATTGTGGGTTCACAGATGGGCACGTTTGCCATTGGTGCCAAAACCAATGTGGCGACTTTTGCGGTCAACTTTGCGTATTTTCGCACCGAAGAGTTTGAAGAAACCACGTCCTCTCAGCCCGGTGGCTCGGGGCGCATGGTGCGTGCAGGCGACCTCGCTGCGGGTTTGACCATTGCCAAGCAAGTCACCGATAAGCTGTCGGTGGGTGGCAACCTCCGCTGGATTCAGGAAAATCTGGATCTGCAATCCTATTCGGCGATTGACTTTGACTTTGGCACGCTCTTTTACACGGGATTTTACTCTACGCGCTTGGGCATGTCGTTCCGCAACTTGGGTAACGACAAGGATGTGATCGGTCAGAAAGCGCGTTTCCCGATGGTGTTCAACCTGTCGGGTGCTGCTGAAGTCTATGGCAACCTGGGCGATCCAATGTCGGTCACGTTGGCGGTGGAACAGATGTTTTTCACCGATGGGAGCAACCACTACCACTTTGGCGCCGAGGCATGGATCCAGAATATGATCGCGTTGCGCGGCGGTTACAAGACGGGTTATGACTCTGAGTCGTGGACTGTGGGCGCGGGCCTGCGCCAGAAGTTGGGCGATCAGGCCGTGAGTGTGGATTTCTCGTATTCAAGAGCCGAGGCACTTGACGAGAATCCCATTCGCTTTTCTGTTGGGCTCGGTTTCTAACGAAGTCCCCACATCGTATCACAAAAGGCTGCGGTCGAAAGATCGCAGCCTTTTTTTGTTCAACCGCATAATCCACGAAGAACGCGAAGGAGCACGAAGGGCAAACATCATTTGGTGGGCTTTGTTCCCCTTTCTATCAGGAAGGGGCCGGGGGTAGGTCGCTTTTCCTTATACCTCGAATTTTTCGACGGACTCATCTTTGTGTTCGTTGGCGATGACGTAAAAGACCAAGTCCTCGGTCTCGCTGCCATTTCGGATGCGATGGCGCGTGCCCGCTGGCTGCATCAAGCAATCGCCGACAACGGCTTCCACGGTTTCGCCATCGCGTTGCACTATCGCCTTTCCGGACACGATGATAAAAAATTCCCACTGATGGCTGTGCGCGTGAACAGGGCACGGACGCGCGCCCGGCGGCACGCGGGTCAATTCCACATCAAAAGGATGGGGATTGTCTGCTGTGTTGCCCAATGCCACCGAGAGGTGTTGGCGATAGCGTTCATAGGCACCATCTTGCCATTGCCATTGCTGGCGTTCCATGGGCACATCTTTGAGGTTGATTTTCCAGACCGACATATTTTCTCCTTTGACTTATATCGAAAACACCTGTTCAATGACTTCCTCAATGGGCGGGTCTTGAACGGTGAGGTCGATGACGGGCAGATTGGCGAGCAATTTCCCGGTGACTTCGGCGGTTTTTGTTTTGGGCACGCGAAGGGTTATGCGGTTGCCTTCGGCGGTGATGATGTCGCCGTAGGATGAGAGGTCTGCGCGTTCGGTTTCGAGATCGACGACAATGGTCTTGTGGGGCGAGAAGCGTTCGATGAGCGCGGTCAGGTCGCCATCAAAAAGGAGGTCGCCGCGGTGAATGACAATGACCCGTTTGCACAGGGCTTCGACATCGGCCATGTAGTGCGAGGTGAGCAAGACGGTCGCGCCGTGACGGCGGTTGTATTCGCCGAGAAAGGCGCGGATGCGGCGTTGCATGGTGACGTCGAGGCCAATGGTGGGTTCGTCGAGGAAGAGAACTTGCGGGCGGTGGAGCAAGGCCGCGGCGATTTCGCATTTCATGCGTTCGCCCAATGAAAGGTTGCGAACGGGTTTGGAGAGCAGGTCGTTCAGGTCGAGTAGGGTGTTAAATTCGTCGAGGGTTTCGGCGTATTCGCGGTGAGAAATGCGGTAGATTGCGCGGTTGCGGTCAAAAGAGTCGGCCACGGGGATGTCCCACATGAGTTGGTTGCGTTGGCCCATGACGAGGGTGATGCGGCGGAGGAAGTCTTTGTGGCGCGTGTAAGGAGTGTGTCCCAAGACTGAGATGGCACCTAATGTTGGGTGGAGCAGGCCCGAGAGCATTTTGAGGGTGGTGGTTTTGCCCGCGCCATTGGGGCCCAGAAATCCGACGATCTCGCCCGGGGCAACGTCAAAGGAGATGTTTTTGACGGCTTCGATATCGCGCGTGGTGCGCGAGACGAGGCTTTTGATCGCCGCGCTCAATCCGGATTCCCGCTCGGGAACGCGATATGTTTTGCGGAGATTTTGGACGGAGATTTCGGATGTGCTGGACATTGTAAAAAGCAACCACATAAGAACGCAGATAGACACAGGTGAAAGATGCGAGGATAGAATCGTAGGGGCGGTGCCCCCGTGCTCGCCCGAAAATGCAAGATACAAGGCGGATCAGGGTAAACTTCTGTCGAAGTTGTACACCGTTATTCAAGATTAAAGGATGGGCAGGATTAAAAGGCAACGGCAATCCTAGGGGCGCTGCCCCGTGTGCGCCCAAATTTTTTGGTGGGGAGAAAGGTAAAGCGCGTTTGGCGGGATGTCAACTTGTTGGCGGAGTTCTCAAACTGTATTGTTAGAATTGTCCGAGATAGAATTGCGTGCCCCATTTGTCGAGGTGGTCTGTCCAAAGGAGGCAACCGCCGCTGATGAGTGCGCCGCCGTTGGCGAGGTGATCGAGCACGGCGGCTCGCATGCTGCTGTCGCGCGGGGCCGTGGCGAGATCGTGGATATAAGGCCCAAAGATGCGGTCGAGGCCGCTGTGTTTGCCGCGCGAATCGAGGGGAAAGAGGTAGCATTCGCGTTGAAAGCGCGGGATGTTGGCGTTTGGGGAGAGCAATCGCTGGTACGTGGGGTCAAGGAACCAAGAGGTGCAACACACGGCGTTGAAGGGCCGATCCGGAAAGTATTTGGGGAAAAATTCGGTGGCTTGGCGCAGAGAGTCGCCGCAGGCTTCAAAGCCCATGGGGCCATCTTCGGGGATGTGGATTTCGAGAATGGGGTCGCCTTCGGCGAGGACGCAATTCCATTCGGCGAGAGGCAGGCCGATGGGTTGGCGTTGTGCATGGCCGTTGGGGTGAATGGGGTTGCCGATGAGGTGGGGCGATGTTTCGGTTAATGCGGATGTCCAGGCCTGCGGGTCTTCTCGTCCACCTGCGCCGTTGAAGTTGCCGTCTGTGCGAAATGTCAATCCCGGTTCGCACAGGAGACGCATCTGCGCGGAGGTGCGATGGCGATAGGCGCGCAGGTGTTGGCGAAAGGGGCCTGTTTTGTATTGCAAGCGTCCCACGCGGTAGAGGTCGCCGTTGAGGTGACTGAGTAGCCAAGGCAAGATGCGCGTGCATAACCCCCACGCGCCGGGTTTGCCCGGGTGGAAGAAGCGACCGTCTTTGAAGATGCCGATGTCGCGGTATTGCCGCGCCCAGACGTATGTGTCTCGGCAGGTTGCACGGGTGATGCAGGCGGGGAT
Source organism: uncultured Latescibacterota bacterium (assembly GCA_958295785.1). Classification (GTDB taxonomy): domain Bacteria; phylum Latescibacterota; class UBA2968; order UBA2968; family UBA2968; genus VXRD01. The sequence continues at coordinate 4,285,524 of OY282377.1, read as the reverse complement.
GTTGCGCGATTGGTGGTATGCGCGGAGTTGCGGGATACCCGAGAGCATGATGAGCAGATAGAAGGCCCCCCCGAAATTGCCGAGAACGGGCGCGAGGAGGGGCCAATCGCGGGTTGCCGACCCCTGCGGGCTTTTGTCGATGAAGAGCACGCGATGGGCATGCCATGCCATAAGCGCGAGGTCCGGGTTTGAAGCGATGTGTTTTGCGGCCCGAATTACAAAGTCTATGGCGTCGGATGGCAAGTTCGCCCAGTCGCCGTTTTCGCGGATGGCTTTGGGTTGCAGAAAGGGGATCGCGCCGGGAAATGTTGCAACTGATTTTTCCCAATGGGTGTCGAGACCTGTGTTTTTTGAGAATGAGATGGGGGCATTCAGGGCAGGCTCTGCGTGATTTCTGTTGGTTTTGACCATAATATCTCATTTTGACCGTTTAGATATTCAGCAATCGCGCATGCATGACATCTCGGCTGCCAAATTGGACATCTCTCATGCGAAGTTAATTCATACGATTGGTATTAGATGCGTTTTACGACAATCCTTTGCACCATTCAAATCGCTCGTATTTGGTGGCGTTGACAGCCTTTAGCAAATCCTTGTCACTCATAAACACGTCATTATCCAACTGTTCTTTCTGTTCTTTGAACAGTGTCAAGTTCTCGTTAGTAGAACCGCGATCCGCCAAGCCCTATCTCGCTGACTTTCCATCCGGTTTTGCCAAACGTCCTGTATTCCATACCGTCTCCGGTCCCAAGTTGCATTTTCACCGATACCACCGGCTCAACGTCACATCCGACACAGAACAGGTATAGAGCATCCGCAACACCCACATCCAGATCACCGTGCGTACAAGGCCCTGTTCGCGCCATCTGCGCGTTGAGGTGCATACCGCGGCATCGAGCATCGCAAATTTGCCCACCCGCGCCACTCGCTTACAAAACTCCGAATCTTCAAACAGTCGCAAGCGGGGAAATCCCCCCACGCCTTCAAAGGTCTCGCGCCGAACATAAATCCCCTGATCGCCATAGGTGATTCCCAAATAGCGAGACCGCATCGTGCTCATGAATGCGACCAACCGAAAGCCCATCGCGTTTTCCGACAAGCCGAGTTGAAAACGCCCGCCCACCACATCGGGCGCACGCAGGGATTGGCGGATCAAGGTCAACCCATTGGCGGGCAAAAAGGTATCGGCGTGCAAAAACAAAAAAACATCGCCTGTCGCCTGTTCGGCGCCGGCATTCATTTGGTGCGCTCGCCCGGTTTCTTTTGCCCGAACCCATTGCGCGCGGTCACATGCCTCAACCACGCGCTGCGTGCCATCTGTGCTTCCGCCATCGACCACGATCACTTCCACCTCATCGCAAAATTGCGCCAAGCACGCGCCGATGATGGGTTTTTCATTGAGAACGGGTATGATCACGCTGATCTGCACGCGGCCTCCGTCAGTTTTTTGTGATGGAAAAAAAACGCCGCGCATAGCTGATTAGGGAAATGCCGAGCAATGCCACACTGATGCCGAGCAACGTGGGTTTGAGCACCTCGGCTTCCCAAAAATAGGCCAAGAGCAACCCGCTCAGTGCCAGCGACGTGGCCTTGCCCCAAATATTGGATTTCAACACCACACCGCATTGCCGAACCAGATACACCCCGCCGAAAAAAATCGCCGCATCGCGCACCAAAACAGCCACCAAGAGCCAGACGGGCAAATTTTTGAAGCAAACCAATGCGATGGCTATGGCGCCGATGCCCACTTTATCGGCCAGTGGATCGAGAATTTTCCCCCACTGAGAAATTTCACCCCGCCTGCGGGCGACATACCCATCTATCCAGTCACTCGCGATCATCGCCGCGAACACGACAAATGCTTCCCACACGTAATCGCGTCCCAGCGCAATGAGCCACACAGCGGGCAGGGTCAGCACTGCGCGCAACAAACTGATGGCGTTTGATAGGGTCCAAAATCGCTTGTATTCATCGGTTGCCATATATAACTGAAGGAGTGTCATTCCGTAACTTAGGGGCGTGGCCCCTGTGTCCGTCCAAAGATACGAGAGGCGAGACGTCCACCCACCCCCACTGTATCGCATCGCGCCAGTGCGTCTCACGACAGCATCAATTTCAGCCCAATGCACAGGGCCAATACCATCACACTGCGGTTGAACCACAAGGGCGACAAGCGGTGGTTCAAGAACAAACCGGCCGCGGCGCCCAGGCACAACACGGGTAACATCCACACATCCATCATCAAACTCTGCGGATTGATCAAGCCCAAAAAAACATAAGGTATGAGTTTCAACACGTTCAAAGCAATGCCAAAGACCCAGGCCGTGCCCACAAATGTGCGCCCGCTGAGGCCCTGCGGCAACAAGTACAACATCAAAATCACGCCGCCTGCGGAAAGCAAGGTGGAGACCGCCCCCAACGTGACGCCAACGCCAAAGCGCATCCACGGCCCGGTTGGTTTCACACTCACGCGGTCTCTGAGGGCTTGTAGAATTGTAAAAATGCACGCCATCGCGCCCAACACGCGCCGAAACCAGACCTCGGGCACGATGTCCAAAATGCCCGCGCCTATCGCAATTCCCAGCACCATGCCGGGCATGAGTGCCTTGACGTGCTCGCCAACCCAATGCCCCCAGTAGTAGCGCACGCTGATCACATCGGTTGCCAGCGACAGCGGCACAATCAGCCCCAATGCGTCCTTCGCGGGGATAGCCAATGCCAGCACGGGCGCGGCCACCACCCCAATGCCCCCGCCAAACCCCGCGCGCATCACGCCGATCAAAAACCCCCCCACGCCCAAAACGACCAAATCACTGACGTTATATAGCTTTAAGAAGTTGTAGTTCATCAAAAGCATACTGATGGTCTTTTGGGATGGTACTTTTGGGGATGGCTTATTTGACGTACTGCGTAACGTCAAAAAATAAAATCGCTTTAGTACCTGAATCGAGTGGCTTTGAGATAGAGGCGGTGTTTCACGCACAAGCCCTCTGAGCGACAGGGTTTCTTTTGGATCGTTGGCCTTCTTGTTCGCGTCTTGGCTCTCGATAATGGGATTGGTTCTGTGACAACTGGGCGGGGTAATAGGGACGAATAGCGGTGCATCTCAATCAGCACCCGAAAGTTGTAACCATTTGCCATTGTGGTAATAGTGGACTATTGAGCCCTTGCCTGCTATCCCGTCCGCTATGCCTTCGTGATCAATTTCTGGGGGTTGAGGCCCCCATAAGCTCTATAATGTTCTTCAATAAACGCTTTCCCGACTGCGTCGATATATCTGCTGTAACCAATATTGTCATTGCCAATTCCTTGCAGGGCATATTTGTCTGACATGTGTTCGAGCGTTGAGGGATTTTGCACAGAGCCGCTCCAAAATATCAGGATGGAGGATATCAGGTCTTTTGAGCATAAGACAGCCCAATCTGTTTGTCCTCTTTTCTGAAATTCTCCGCTGATGACGTTGTGGGGTTTGGGATCGCCGTGTATCTGCGGAATCGCACATTGTCTGGCTTGAAGTTCCACGACTATATTCTCAGGCAGTTGAGAAAAGGCGGACGGTTGGAGTCTGACCGTTTCTCTGTCGGCAATATCCCACCTATCCAATTCCTTTTTAGTTGGGTTGGGGAGTGGAGTTTGCGTAGATACAGGTTGGGCATTTGTTGGTGGATGCACAATTGTCTTGTCATTGCGACAAGCACTTTGGCCCAAAATTACCGCGCAAAAAAATAGCCTAAGAAGCTGTCTTAAAACAAAATATGACCCCTCCCCCGGCCTCTCCCCGCAACGGGGATTAGGGGGGTAGGTCCCGATAATATTAAAACAGTTTCCAAGAGATTTTTTGATCATTCTGCAATTCTCATATAGGCGCGTTCTTTTTGTCTCTTGCACAAATAGGACGGATGGGAAGGGGCTGATAGCTGACCACTCGCTTTACCGAACAAACCCCAACGCGCTGTGGATAAAGCGGGGATCGATCACGACAGCGGGTTTTGCGTTGGGCGTTGGGGCGATTGGTTTTCCAAACGCGGCGGCGAATAGGCGGAAGTCCGAAAAGCCGACTATGCCATTGTTGTCAAAGTCGAAGCGCGGGTCAAAATCCGGGTCGGAACGGCTCCGTCCAAAGTGCGTGGCGAATGCGAGAAAATCCTCAAAGTCGATTTTGAGATCGCCATTAACATCAAAGACTTTGAGGGCGACTGTGGGCGTGGATCGAACCTTTTCAAGGTATGCGAATAACGCATCGAGATCCCGAGGCGATTCCGCGATCAAGACATCGGTACCGCGCTGTTCAATCCTGAAGTCCTCGGTCCCACGCCGCTTGATGGCGAGCACGTTTTTGTATGCGGTCATAAACTCTGTCGCATCCTGTTCCGTATCCCAAGTCGTGAACAGGACGAACGCGGCGGCGTTTGCCTGTTGATGTTTGAAAACCGCATACCGGTCGCCATGCCAGCCCGCGGCCGCGGTGTGTGAGGTTTCGATATCAAAGGCGTTGAAGATGTTTCTGAAGCCAAACTCGCCCAGCGTATTCCGATCCAGCAATTCCCAATCGCCTGCAAAGGGCTCATTCGCCAAATCGGGAAGGGCGATCTCCTCGGAAGATTCCCCCGCGATGTATTTGTCCGGGTGAAAGATGTGTTCCGATGACGATGGCAGGTTGGTGTACGCGCGATTCACCGCGGGCCAACCTCCGTGTCGCTTCAGGGCAAAGACAAAAGCCTGCCCGCGCAAGTAGGGTGTATTGTACTGCTCATACAAAAAGCCGGGGACACTTTCTCCAGGCATCTCGTTGGCCACATCGTTTATGATCTGCTGTAGTTGGGCATCTGATATCATCGCCCCCAATTCAACATTTTCCCAAAGGGTTTCGACCAGCGTCGCATCGCCTTCGACCAGAGCCTGAAGTGCGATCAATTGATCGCTGTTCGTCGCGCCGCTGAGCAAGCGGTCGAGCCCAAAGTGCATATCTTGGAGCGCGTGTGCGAGTTCATGGGCCATGATCCTCTCGAGTTGGAGTTCCTCCGCGTCATATTCCTCCATTGGGATGTTGATAGAGCGGGTTACGGGATCGTAAGAGGGAGGAAGGGGATCCTCCGGGGATCCTGTTATCACCTCACTGCTGAGCGGTATGTCACCGCGATAAAGCCCGATAGTGCGGATGATCAGATCGTAGTTTTGAAGATACGCCTCCTGTGGATAAAACTCAGAGGTGTCGATCTCCGCGCCTGAATAATAACGCACGGTGAACGGACGGACAAAGTCGAGTGATCTCACCGACGAGACCTCTGGCTTAATCCTTGTACTCAGCGAGTCTAAATCCGGAAGATTTTGCGACAGCGTGACCGAAGGGATCGCGAGGATCGCCAGTGCAATGCGACAGAGTTTTTTCACTATTTTGGATTCCTGTGTGAAAGGTAGCGGTCAGCAGTCAGCAGTTAGTCCCCTGCCCCAATCAGTTGTAGGGACAGGCCCCCGTGCCTGTCCTCAAGGGCTGATAGCTGACCACTCGCTTTACCGAACAAATCCCAACGCGCTGTGGATAAAGCGGGGATCGATCACGACAGCGGGTTTTGCGTTGGGCGTTGGGGCGATTGGTTTTCCAAACGCGGCGGCGAATGCGAGAAAGTCCTCAAAGCCGACCATGCCATCGTTGTCAAAGTCGAAGCGCGGATCAAAATCCGGATCTGAACGGCTCCGTCCAAAGTGCGTGGCGAATGCGAGAAAATCCTCAAAGTCGATTTTGAGATCGTCATTAACATCAAAGACTTTGAAGGCGACTGTGGGCGTGGATCGAACCTTTTCAAGGTATGCGAATAACAGGTCGAGATCCCGAGGCGATTCCGCGATCAAGACATCGGTGCCGCGCTGTTCAATCCTGAAGTCCTCGGTCCCACGCCGCTTGATGGCGAGCACGTTTTTGTATGCGGTCATAAACTCTGTCGCGTCCCGTTCCGTATCCCAAGTCGTGAACAGGACGAACGCGGCGGCGTTTGCCTGTTGATGTTTGAAAACCGCATACCGGTCGCCATGCCAGCCCGCGGCCGCGGTGTGTGAGGTTTCGATATCAAAGGCGTTGAAGATGTTTCTGAGGCCAAACTCGCCCAGCGTATCCCGATCCAGCAATTCCCAATCGCCTGCAAAAGGCTCATTCGCCAAATCGGGAAGGGCGATCTCCTCGGGAGATTCCCCCGCGATGTATTTGTCCGGGTGAAAGATGTGTTCCGATGACGATGGCAGATTGGTGTACGCGCGATTCACCGCGGGCCAACCTCCGTGTCGCTTCAGGGCAAAGACAAAAGCCTGCCCGCGAAAATAAGCTGTGATTAACTGATCCCAAAAAAAGTCGGGGGTGTTTTCGATCTTTTTGACAGCCTGTGGATCGGACTCTAAGTCCTTGACTTGTCGCTTGATTTCGGCGGCACTTATGTCGGCAATTCTGTCTATGACTCTCTGGAGTTCGGCATCTGGTACGACCTGCCTTGAGTCAGCGAAAAGCCAAAGGGTTTCGACCAGCGTCGCATCGCCTTCGACCAGAGCCTGATGTGCGATCAATTGATCGCTGTTCGCCGCGTCGCTGATCAGGCGGGCGAGCCCAAAGTGCATGTCCTGGAGCACGTGTACGAGTTCATGAGCCATGATTGGCTCGAGTTCCGCCAAGAAATATGTTCTGATCGGGATGTTGACAGATCGGGTTTCGGAATCGTAATAGGCGGCGACTTGGTCCTGAGTGGCCCCTGTGATCGTCTCAATGCTGATCGGGTCGCCGCCGCGATGAAGCCCGATGGCGCGGATGATCAGATCGTAGTTTTGGCGATAGTTTTGCGGCAACTCATCCGCGCCGGCATCTATGAAGGCGTTGATCTCCGCGTTTGTCTGATAGCGCACGGTGAACGGACGGACAAAATTGAGGGATCGAATTTGCGCGATCTCGGGCTCGATCCGTTCACTCAACGCGGTCAAATCCGGAAGATTTTGCGACAGCGCGACTACGGGAATCGCGAGGATCGCCAGTGCAATGCGACAGAGTTTTTTCACTATTTTGGATTCCTGTGTGAAAGGTAGCGGTCAGCAGTCAGCAGTTAGTCCCCTGCCCCAATCAGTTGTAGGGACAGGCCCCCGTGCCTGTCCTCGTACCCAGCGGCAGGGCTGATAGCTGAATGCCAAACGCTGATAGCTGATTTTCAGTGAAGAGTGGAGAGTGACCACTGATTACCGAAGCCATTTGTCCAAATCCGGCGTCAATACCGCTTTGATATCCGGATCGTTCATATTGTCTTTGGTCGCGAGGGCAACGCCGGTGTCAATGCGTTTTTCAACGGGTTGATGCGCGAGATGCGCGGCCATTGTTTTGACGCCGAGGTAGCCCATTTTGAAGGGGTTTTGCAAAACGAGGGCGTGGATCTCGCCGTTTTCCAAGGCCTCCACGAGTTTCTCCGAACTGTCGAACCCAATGAAAATCACGCTGCCGGCGAGGCCCGCATCTTGCAGGGCACGCAACATGCCGAAGGTCGTGGATTCGTTGGGGCAGAAGATGCCTTGAATGACGAGTTTGCCGCTTGCGTCTTTCAAGGGCGCGAGCAGGTTTTCGCCAGCGCGATACGCGCTTTCCGTGGTGGCGCCGCCGTGCTGATTTGACGAGGCGATTTCAATGCCCGCGTACTCGCCTATCGCGTCCAAAAATCCCCGTTCGCGTTTTGCGGTGCTGGCCGAGCCTTCCTGGTAGCGCAGCATGATCGCCCTGCCCTTGTGGTTCAGGCGTTGGGCCATGTGCGTGCCTGCCATGCGCCCACCCTGATAATTGTCGGTGGCGACAAAGGATACAAAGTCCGCGCTTTGAAGGCCCGAGTCAATAATGACGACGGGTATGCCACTGCGCGTGGCATTGGCAACGGGCACGCGAAGGGCCGCGTCGTCGAGGGGCGCGAGCACAATCCCGGAAACGCCGCGTGCGATGAAGGTTTCGACCAGCGCGATTTGGTCTTCGCGGTTGTCTTCTTTGAGCGGGCCTTTCCAGATTATTTCGATGTCCAACTCGCGTTGCGCTTTGACGGCGCCTGCGTGGATCGATTTCCAAAACTCGTGGGTCGTGCCTTTGGGAATAACGGCAATGGTCGTTTTTGACGGGCGAGGCGGTTCGCCTCCACAGGCGATCATCGCCAAACACGCGATCAACAGAATCGACAGACGCGAGCGGTTCATTGTTTTCCTCATTTTTGGGGATTGTGATCAGAAGCCGATCCCCGTCGTGCAATCCAAGCGTCTGCCCATTGTTTGCCGGCGATGAGGCCGCCATCCACAACGAGGGCGTGACCGCTGACAAACGAGGCGTGGTCGCTGGCGAGATAGAGGGCCGCGTGTGCAACATCTTCGGGTTGACCCGCGCGATGAATGGGCTGTTCGCTGGCGAGCATTTTTTTCATGATCGCATAGGCGCGGTCCGCTTCCTCGGGCGCGAGGCCCAATACCGGGGCAAAGAGGGGAGTGGCAATACCGCCTGGGCAGATGCAGTTGACGCGCACATTGTGAGGCCCCAGTTCCATAGCCGTTGATTTGGTCAGGTGAATGACTGCGGCCTTGCACGCGCTGTACACATGCGGGCCATACCCCGCGCGAAGGCCCGCGACAGACCCGGTGTTGATGATGCTGCCCGATTTTTGTTTTTTCATGATCGGAGCCGCGTGTTTGATGCCCATGAAGACGCCGCGCAGGAGAACGCCGATAGTGTTGTCAAACCCGTGCATGGATGTTTTTTCGATGCGCCCGGATACGCCGCCGTATCCGGCGTTGTTAAACAGGCAATCCAAGCGTCCAAAGTGCGCGATAGCGAGATCGACCATCGCTTTGATATCGGATTCCCGGCTGACGTCGGCGTGTTGAAAGATGGCGTCAGGTCCGAGTTCTGTTGCGAGGGCTTGGCCTTTGTCTTCCTGAATATCCGCAATGACGACGCGCGCGCCTTCCGAAATAAAAAGGCGAGCGGTTGCGCGCCCAATGCCACTCGCGCCCCCGGTGATGATCGCAATTTTTCCGTCGAGTAATCCCATTGTTTTTTGATCTTATGGCGTTGATTCCGCTTTTGCCCGTTGCAATAAATTGGACAAATTTAGAGATTCTGTCCAATGTTTGAGATAATCCCAATCCAAGCGTTCGGCCTGTACCTTTAAGACGCCCAATACATCCCGCCATTGCCGATCCGAAACGCCTCCACCTTTCCAAAACCAGATCAATTTTTGCAACACAATATCTTCTGGCGTCGCCACAAATAGTTGAGTACCCGCAACGAAACGCGGTTGTCGCCGGCGCATTTCTTCGCGGTCGAGTGCGTCAGCCCCGAGGACAAAAATATCGACCTTGGTCATTGTTTCGAGATGGATGACATTGAAGGAGTTAAGCCGAGAAACAGCGTGAAAAACGTCTTCTTCTGCGATGTAAAATGCGTTTTGTGTCGCTGCAATCAGAGGCTGAACATGTCGGCCCTTCAGTTCTGCGACGATGTCGATGTCTTGGGTGGCCCGAGGTTCACCGTAGATTGAACTGGCAATTGACCCACCCACGAGATATGGAATGTCCAAATTTTCGAGTATTTCCGCCATCTGTAGGGCGACGCAGAGAGGTTCGGAAAGCACGTCAATAGCCCTCTTTGTGGGGGTCCCAGCCAAATGCCTCGATCATGGTCTGTCGATCCAAGCGCAACGCGCCGAGGCGAAGGCGAATTTCCCGATCATCTGCTTTGGGATACCGACTGCGAATGCCCGCAACTGCGAGGTCTGTACACGTCTGAGAGAGTTGGGATATTTTTTTGGCTTTCTCGTGCGGCGTCATGCGCCGATACGCTTCAATGAGCAGGCGTTCCACTTTGAAACTCGTGTCGCACGATTGTGTTTTGTAAGCCATACCACGCCCCGATGCTTGTATTTCAATATACGACACTTCGCTTTTCCAAACACGCCCTATTTTGATAGTCATAAGGGTGGTCTTTTATACTAATTTTATATATATTAGTATGAAATGAGTATGAACACATCATTGGGACAATTCACCGTGAAAAAGCCCCAAACACCACCGGCTCTCGCTGATTTGGTGCGCGAATTGCAAGTTGAACGCTTTCCGCATGTGATCGGAAAAATAAAACCGTCCGATTACTTGCACTGGGAGCAGTTGCGACATCGGACGCCGCCCGAGGGGTTGACACATCGCGAGTGGTGGTTGGGCATAAAGCTGTTGCGCAGGGGATCGCGGCGCGATATTCCACTTATCGACTGTTCGGGAACGCGTTTTCGCTTTTTGATTCCAGATCCCATACCCGAGTCTTTGCATCGAATTGATTTGGGAATGCGCGGTTTTGTCGGTCTGCCCGACCAGATTGTTGAGAACCGCAACCGCTACGCCGTGGATTCGCGGATTGAAGAGGCCATTACGTCTAGCCAACTCGAAGGCGCCACAACCACGCGTCGGGTCGCCCGAGAAATGCTCCGCGCTGGGCGCGCCCCGCAAAATCGCAGTGAGCAGATGATTTTGAACAATTATCGCACGATGCAGGCTATCGCAGAGTTGAAAGATCGCGCCTTAACGCAAAGCCTCATTTTCGACCTGCACAGAATGGTGACAGAAGATATACTGGACGCCACTTCAGGGGCGGGGCGTTTTCGGAATGCCGACGAATCGATTTATGTTGCCGATCAGACTACGGGTGATGTTTTGCACCGCCCCCCGCCTGCCGAAGAACTGCCCGACCGCATGCAGGCGATGTGCGATTTTGCCAATGGCAAAACGCCGGATGGGTTTATTCATCCGGTGCTTCGGGCGATTATGTTGCATTTTTGGTTGGGATACGACCACCCGTTTGTCGATGGCAATGGTCGCACGGCACGCGCACTTTTCTGCTGGTCAATGTTGCACAATGGGTACTGGCTGTTTGAATTTTTGTCCATTTCCCAAATTTTGCGCGAGGCCCCCGCGAGCTATGACCGATCCTTTTTGTACACTGAGACCGATGACAATGATTTGACCTATTTTATTTTGTACCAACTGCGCGTTATTGAACGAGCGGTGCAGGCCCTGCGCGACTATATTGAACGCAAAACGCGACAGTTCGACGCCATTGATCAGGTGCTGAAATCCGCCGCGTTCAATCATCGCCAACGCGCCCTTTTAAGTCACGCGCTTCGCCATCCGCGCCATCGATATACGATCCACGGCCACCGGAACAGCCACAATGTGGTGTACCAAACCGCGCGCACGGATTTGCTGGCCCTTCAAAAGAGCGGATTGCTCGATGCCGCGAAAGTGGGCAAGCAATGGATCTTTACGCCAGTTGAAAATTTGTCGCAAAAATTGCGCGAGATGTGAAGCCCAAACGCTTTATTCCTTTAAGGTCAGCACGACGCGGCGCACGTCCATCACTTGCGACCCGGGCACGTCAAGGGCGCGCAGGGTCAGGGTCCCACGCCCCGCGGTCAGGCGAATCGTTCCCAAGGTCAGGGGCACAAAATCCTTGACATAAGACTCGCCCTTGCGCGGGCAGCGATCATCGTCCGCGCCGACGAGGGGTGGGTCGTGCGCGTCAAAGACTCGCCCTTGCACGGCAGCGGTATTCGCGCCTTGAAACGCCAATTCCACGGTCGCGCCCACATCTTCTTCGGGGCACGTATAGTAAATCGCCGCGTCATAATCGCCTTCTGTGCCGACTTCAATTTCCCAAGTCATCCGATCTCCCCCTTCGGTCCAGTGCGTAAAATACGAGCAGTTGGGCGCGCCGGCGCTGCGCGTTATCGAACCGAAATGCACCCCATCTCGCGCGGGCAATCGCGTGGATTTCCAATGGCCCACGGCAAAGGGGCGGTCGTCGGTGACGGGCAACACCTCGGCGCGAAATTTCGCCACTGCATCGGACAATTCCGCGTGTATATCGGGATGGTCTTGCGACACATCCGTGGTCTGCCCGCCGTCTGCGACCATGTCGTACAACTTGCCCGCCACATCCAAACGAAACCGCTGGTTGCGCGCACTTAGTTGCGCCCGCTGGTGAGACAAAATGATCCGATCGGGCCAGGCGATATTCTCGCCCAACAACAGGGGCTTCAAACTGCGCCCGTCCAGCGGTTTGCCACCTTCCACATCAACGCCCGCCAAATCGGCAAAGGTCGGCAGCAAATCAATCGCGCCCGCGATTTCCCCAATCACCGCGCCCGCCTCGATCTGCCCTTGCCAGCGCATCAGCCCGGCCACGCGCACGCCGCCCTCATCTGCTGATCCCTTCGTGCCCTTCATTCCGCCATTCCACCGTGCGCCATTGGGGCCATTGTCCCCGAAGTAAAACACAATCGTATCTTCCGCAATGCCCAAGTCATCCAACTTGCCCAGCAATCGCCCCACGTTCCAGTCGATGTTTTCGCACAGCGCGAGCGCGGCCCGGGTGCGGTCGAGGTCTTCTTGTTCCGGACGGGTCGCGCACATGGTTATGGGCTTGTCGCGGAACGGGTCGTAAAACCGGTCGGGCACTTGAAAGGGCGTATGCGGAATATTGTAGGGGATATAGCAGAAAAATGGGCGATCCTGTGCCACATTCTCCGCCATAAAGGCCATCGCGCGATCGGTACACTCGTCCGGCAAATAGCCCTTGCCGCGTGTCAATTCGCCGTTGTGCTCGAGTTCCGCGTCGAAATACTGCCCCCAGTGCCCGGAACAAAATCCAAAAAATTCGTCGAACCCCCGCGCATTGGGGTGATAGGGATGTTGCGTGCCATTGTGCCACTTGCCATACGCGCCCGTGGCGTAGCCCGCGGCCTGAAACACCTCGGCGATGGTCTGCTCGTCGAGATTCAACCTTTCGGCACCCGTGCTCACGCCGTGTACCCCGCCGCGCAGATGATAGCGTCCGGTCAAAAATTCTGCCCGCGTGGGCGCGCACACCGGGCACACGTAAAACCGGTCGAACAGCGCGCCATCCCGCGCCAGCGAATCCACATTCGGCGTATTGAGATTCGCATTGCCATGCACACTCAAATCGCCCCATCCCTGATCGTCGGTCAAAATGACGAGAATATTGGGTTTGCTCATTGCGTCTCCTTTTTGATCGCGTCGTACTCTGGATTGATGCACTTCTCGCCCCAGCGTTTCAGCACGCAGCGCAGGCCAATTTCGGATTCGGGATATTGGCCCTTGTCGTCTGTCTGTGCGATCCACCGGGTCAAAATATCGCGGTGCTGTTGCAAAGCGTCTGCATGGGCGGGATCATCTGCGAGATTTATCACCTCGTCGGGATCGGCATCGCAATCGTAAAACTCTTCTGCCGGGCGTTCTTCTGCCCAGAGAAATGCCTGCTCAGGCGCCAGTTCGCCGTTGGCATACATCGCGCGCATCAGTTCCATAAAATCCGATCCATCGCGGTATTGCGCCTGCATAAAGGGGCGATCCGTCATAAAATTCCGCACGTAGCGATACCGTTGCGACCGCACCGCGCGCATGCGGTCTATGGTAAAATCGCAGCGATCCTTTGCCGCGATCACGTAATCCCGCGGGACAAACTCCTCGCCGAACACATCTTGACCCTCCATGTAATCGGGCACCTCAAGCCCGGCGAGCGCGAGCGACGTGGCGCCGATGTCGATGCCGCTGACCAGATCTGACCGCACTGTGCCGGGTTTTACGACCGCGGTGTTGCCGGCCCAAGAAATCATCAACGGGATTTTATGACCGCCTTCATAAATGAACTGCTTGTGCCGGGGCAGGCGCATGCCGTGGTCGCTGAACAGGAAAATGATCGTGTTCTCGCGCAAGCCGTCTTCCTCCAAGCGGGACAAAATCCAGCCCACCTGCTCGTCCGTGTGCAAAATGCAATCGTAGTGCAGGGCGAGTTCCCGGCGGATGATCTCGTGGTCTGGATAAAACGACGGCACGGGCACGGCGGCGGGATCGGTTTCACGGCGTTTGAGCACCCCAATGCTCTTGCCGCCTCGAAGCTGTATCTGTCCAAAAAACGGCTGACCGGGGGAACGCGCGGACCACTCGGTTCCATTTTTCGCCCCTTTGAAATCATTGGCGCCGTTGTGGTGGTCGAACAACACAGCGGAGTCATACACGAAATTGTAGTGCGTCTTGCCCTCGTTGAACGTGTAATATCCCGCGTCTCGAAAATACTCGGGGATCGTCTTCACCCCGTCGGGCAGGTGGATGGCGTCGTACTCATCGCCCATATCCAACCCGCGGAATTGGGGCTGTGAACTGAGGTGATTGTGCGCGCCAATGGTTGTCTGATACATCCCCGTAATCGTCGCAGAGCGCGAAGGAGAACACACGCCCGAAGTTTGATACGCCCGATCAAATCGCACGCCCGAGGCGGCGAGCGCGTCTATATTCGGCGTTTGCACGGTTTGATCGCCGCAGCAACTCATCCACGGGTTCATGTCCTCGAGAAACAGCCAGAGGACATTTGGATGGGCGTTGGACATATTTTGCTCCTTTCAAAAAGGATGAGGACAGGCACGGGGGCCTGTCCCTACGGTTCATGGGAAGGGGAGATGTTCTTCCCCTTGTATCTTGCGAGAAAGGGTTAATTAGGTGTTGCACCGTCGTATCGAGACAAGGCATCTTGATGCCCGGCTCGGGGAAGGCCGATCCCCCTTGAAGGCGATGACCTTGGAGGAAAGATAGGCCCCCCGACCGCCGGGTCTATACCGAAGAGTATCTAAGTCCATTGAGGCTGCATAGACAAGGTCGGTACGCTTGGCGTGAAAAGGTCGGGACGCGAGCGAAGACAGTATCCCTTAGCACCCCCTCATCACAGGAGGCCGCGATGTCGAAATCCCACCCCTCTTTTGCAGGCATTGATGTCAGTGCCCGTGCGTTGCGCGTTGCCCTGTCAAGCGCTGGGCAAGCCGTCAAGCAAGCGACCTTTGACAACGATCCCCCGGCACACAAGCGTTTGCTGAAGTGGCTCACCAAGGGCGGACGGACGGTCTGTGTCTGCCTTGAAGCCACCGGGCTTTATAGCCTGGAGGTGGCTTTGGCCTTGCATCATCATCGCCGCACGCACGTCATGGTCGTCAATCCCAAAGCGATGCACAATGACGCGCAAGCCCGCATGCAACGGGCGAAGACAGACGCGATGGATGCGCTGTTGATCCTCGATGATGCCCAGCGCATGCCCTTTGTGGCTTGGCAACCCCCGAGCGAGCACGTCCTGCAACTGCAAGCCCTGACACGCCGGATGGAGCAACTCAAACAAGCGATCATCCGCGAGCGCAACCGATCCCACGCACAGGGCTACCCCATCCGCAGCACACACCTCATCGCACGCGATATTCAGGGGCATATTCGACACCTCAAACGCCGAATCCAGTACCTGCAAGCCCAAGCCCTTGACTGGGTCAAGCAGGACTTGACCCTCAAGCGCGCTTATCAACGCCTCTGCTCTGTCCAGGGTATCGCACAAACCAGTGCCTGGCGGCTCTTGGACGAACTGGCACGCCTGCCACAAGATATGAAACCGTCCCAATGGGTCGCACACGCAGGGCTTGACCCAAAACCGAAACAATCGGGCACAGCAAATCCGCCCAGACGCATCTCAAAAACCGGGAATAAGTACCTCCGACATGCCCTCTATATGCCTGCGTGGGTGGCCTGTAGGCACGAAGTCCATGTCAAAGCCTTCTATGACAAACTCATTGCCAGAGGCAAAAAGCCCTTACAAGCCATCGTTGCCGTGATGCGAAAGTTGCTCCATTCGATCTGGGGGATGTTGCGGCACGACCAAGATTTTGAGGGCGAGAAATTCTATCGCATCACCTCTCAAACCCCTTGACCTTTAAGAGAGTTTCTTTTCTCGGAGGGAGGGAGGTCTTGATTCCCCTCTTCCTTTTAGGCACAGGCGTAACCTACAACGAGCGGAGCGAGTAACGGGGTAGGGGGTAGGTCCCGATT
The DNA here is from genome assembly GCA_958295785.1 of uncultured Latescibacterota bacterium. Lineage (GTDB taxonomy): Bacteria > Latescibacterota > UBA2968 > UBA2968 > UBA2968 > VXRD01. Next base: position 4,269,603 of record OY282377.1, on the reverse strand, counting down.
AAATTAAAACAACTTCTGAGAAACGACCAGTTGTACCTCCGTTGTTTCGCTGATGAACTGGCCTGAAAACGGCCAGTTGTACCCCGTTCCACCGATTCGTAGATTCGCTTGTTTTAGGATGTGTCTATGCGTTTTGTCGCGTTGTTTCGCTGATTGCTGATTCTGACTACTACGAAAGACGCGAAAGACGCGAAAGGGCAAACCGATGGGATTGGCTCCTGACCCCTGCTTTTTGTATCATCGGGCGGGCACGGGGGCCGCGCCCCTACGGTTTCACATCTCGATTTTAGGGGTGGCGGGTGGACTGACTGCTGACCGCTTGTTTTACTGACCACCGACCACTCATTCCTGCGGCCCGAACAACAACGGCTTTTTGTTCCATGTGAACAGCGGTTGCAAATCGCGCAAAATATCGTCTAAGGCCTCGTGATCGTACGCATCTTGCGTTGGAAATCGAGTCGTCAACCGGCTGTGCGAACTCGTGATCACCTGGCGGCGGCGCAGGATTTCGGGATAGTTTGTGCCTTTCAAGGTCTCCAGCGCGAACAGCGGCGCCATCATGCCATACACCCGTTTGGCCTCTTTTAGATCTCCTGCCTCCAGCGCGTTCCACAAGCGCACCACCACATCGGTTATGTGACAACCCGGCATTTGCCCGGCTGCGCCGCGCGGGTGTTCGAGCAACAAATACCGCCCGCTGGCACCGCCAAATACGCCCTTTAATTTGGGGCCGGCTTGCGCGATCAAGCCCGTGGTCATGTGCGTTGCGGGAAAGGTCTCTTCCTTGACGTATTCGATGTGTTCGACTTCGCGGATCAACCGCACCATCGTGTCAATTGACAACTCGCTGCCCCGGATGTGATTTTGAATAAAAATGGGCACATCCACTTCGCGGTCAATTGCTTGGTAATAGCGCACCATCGCGTCTTCGTCCTCAATTGGCTCTACATAAGGCGCCATTGCGATCACGCCATCGGCCCTCAATGCCTGTGCGTGGCGGCTGAACATCGCCGCGTGGGGTCCGCTCGTTCCCTGAACCCCGAGAATCACCGGAACGCGCCCGGCGGTCTGTTCCACGACCACCTGCATTCCGTGCTTGCGTTCCTCGTCGGTCAAGACGGGAAAACTGCTGGCATTGACGGGCCACACAATTCCGTGCGCGCCGCATGCCACACAAAAATCCACGACCCGCTCGAGGTCGCCCCAATCGACATCGCCATTTTTCGCAAACGGTGTTGACAAAATGGTGAACACCCCGCGAAACGCATCCCTGCTCATATCGCCTCCTTTTTTTGTGCGAACCATTGTAAAAACGATATGCCCAAAATAAGCGATGAAATCGCGTCCTCAAATTAAAAAACTATCCTCTCCGCTCAAAAGCGGCGTGTGAACTTGTGTAAGATATACGCCCTTTTTGATCGATGTCAACAAAGCCCGATCTGTCTCCTCGACGGTCGGGCTTTTTCACTTCGGGCGGGCACGGGGGCCACGCCCCTACGTTTCATCTGCGTTCATCTATTGTAGGCTTCGCCTGTGATGCATGACGCTATCGAACCGCTTGATCTAGGATTCTGCGTCGTGCTTCGCGTGCATCGGAATGACAAAGGGCTGGCTGACTGCGATTGCTAATCTCTGATCGCGTGAGGGCCGGGGACGGACGGACTGCTGACAACGGACAACTGCGCTCTCACCCCGTCTTTATCACATACGTCTCTGCCGCGCGGTCGTGAAGCCCTTGCCCATCGGGATGGCGGCGCGCAAAATGGATCAACACCAACCAGCCCACTGTGCCGACCACCATCACAGCCGAGTACGCGAGAACCTGTTCTGCCTCCACCTCCACCGTATCGACCACCTCGCCATCTGCGGGACGCGGGTACAACTCTTCAGGCGTCAACAGGGCCATTGCCATAAACAGCGCGAAAATCGGCGACCACTTCAGCGCGGCGCGACGAAACATCTGCACGTAATCCAATCCCCTCCCATGGGCATCGATCACGCGCAACCCCAACAACATTTTGCCCGGGGTTTGGCCCATCAGTACGCCAAAGGTCGCGGAATACACCACGGATATCGCAAAAACTATCGCCCACCAGATTCCCTGATGCGACACGGGCATATTGCGCGTAATCACGGACAGGGCCACCATCAAAATCACAAAATCCAGCACAGTCGCCAACACGCGGCGGCCCATGCCGGCGATTTCGCTTTGCATCAACATATCTTCACCTCGTCTTTAAGTACTGATACGCATTGTCATTCCAAGCGTCGCGTAGTTGAAGCAACGGTGTACAGTTCATCTCGTTTCTATGTCAACACATCCGTAAAGTGCCAGCCTGTCGGCTTTCTCGGCATGTCTTCCATTATATCATACAAATTGATGGACAGCGACCTATTCACTCCTCGAAATCAGTGTTTTTGTAATTGCCACCACAGCCCGTCGGGGCAAGAGGCGCACTCCAAATGCCAGCATTTTATTGATCGCCCCGTGAATTGCCACGCGCTTCTGCCTTTGCAGGGCCTTGTAACTATATGCTGCGACATCCGCGCCTGTGGGCAACGTGCGCGAGTCAAACACGCGCGACCCCGTCGCTCCTGCTGCGCGTTGAAAACCCGTCTCTGTCGCGCCCGGACACAGCGCGGTGATGCTCACGCCCGTGCCCTTTAATTCGCGGGCTATCGCCTCTGAAAACGACAACACATAAGCTTTGGTCGCAAAATACACGGCCATCATCGGGCCGGGTTGAAAGGCCGCAGTCGAAGCCACATTCAAAATTTTTCCCCGGCCTCTGGCGATCATACCCGGCAAAAACAATTTGGTCAACTGCGTGAGGGCGACGATATTCACCTGCAACATAGCCGCCTCTGCCATCCAATCTGTTTCTGCAAAACCCCCGTACACGCCAAACCCGGCATTGTTCACCAGATAATCCACCTGCTCCACCACTCGATCATAAATTTTCTGCGCCTCGCCCGGCAGAGACAAATCCGCCGCGATCACCCGCGCCTTTACGCGGTATTTTTCGCGCACCTCTTTTGCCAATGCGTGCAACTTATCCTCAGATCGCGCGGACAAAATCACATCGATCCCATCGGCTGCAAACACCCGCGCCAATGCCAACCCAATGCCACTCGACGCGCCCGTAATCAGTGCTGTTGCCATAAGTTTCGTCTCCTTTTTTATCATGAAAATAAGCGGGAAGACGCCAGAAATGGCAACAAAATAAGACTTGCCCGAACACTTGCAACCCCTTGTTCGTGACAAGTCTTAATTTTTTTAACCACTGTTGATGACACGCACCTATAATCTGTAAAGATTGGGCCGTGCGTCCACCTCTCGCCTCTCGCTTGAAAGCAGCCGGACAGCGAGGTGGCCTGATCACTAACCGGTGTGCAAATTATCGTTTTGCCCTTCGACCACCACCTCCATCGCGTTTGTTCTGTCGCGGCTTGTGCTGGTTGATTTTAGATCGCTCATGCGCGCGGCGGGTCTGGAGGTGCTTCGACCATCCGCCATCTGCCATTCGGCGTGGTGGGTTTTTGGGGATACGGGTTTAGGAGACCGAAAATGCTCCCCTATCCTGTGCGCTAAATTCACGGTCTCGCCGATATAATCAATCTCGCCCGTGTTTCGATCTCTGAACCGATAGAGACCGGGTTTATGGGGTGGCGCCTGTCGGCTGGGCCGACCCCTGCGAAATATGCCCATTGCAATTCCTCCTGCGTTCTGTCCACGCTAGACTGGTCAATTCCCGTTGATATCTGATGTTATGCCCATTTACGGCCTGCTGTAAGTTTCAATTTTGTGGTATCGCAGGATACGCCGTTAGTCACGCGGTCCCCTTAATCTCAAACTTGTGCTCAATGTAGAGCATGGGAAATGTCTCATCCCGAATTTGATTCCACAAATTCCGATATATTTCATGGTCGATAATCTGGAGAAGGTCTGGTGCCTGAGTCTGTTGCTTTGCACTATCTGTGCCATATCCCACACTTACGCCGCAATGATTAGATAGCACAAAGCGATTGTGAAAAGGATGGGCGCCTCTTTCTATTTGTGCCTGTTCTTTTACCTGCCAGAAAAAAACCGCCATAGACTTTCCTCTGGATATTAAGGGGGCGTAGTACTTGCTCAGTTCATTTTCAAAGTAGTTTTTGTCAGGCATAGCACTTTCCTCTGGGCAGCAATGGATTGTCAGGGATGGAAATTCATCACAATCTGAGGCTAACTTCTCGATAATACGTTTGTAATTTTGGGTGTGAGAACTGTTATGATCTACACTAAAATACCGATCTATACAGTGAATATTCGCAGCTAGGCGAAGCATTGGCAGGATGGCAGTTACAAATTCTCCAGGACTGCGCGTAATTGAAACGCCACTGGGCGTATTCCAAGCGGGTACCGTTCTATCGAGATAATCGGGGTGATACTCTTGCATACCACCTCCATCGCAGTCAGGACTGACGACAAGAGAAAACGGCTCTCGCTGGTGCTCCATCCTTATTTTGGTAAGCCAAGAAAATTGTGAAAAATCATCATCATACCAATTCGTCCAAGCAGTTCCTGGTCGATCTACCAGTTGGGCTTGCACACTCTTCAGACGTTCTTTCAAGCCGCGTCTTTTTACGGGCTTGAGTTTAAGGTCTTGAGCGAGTTGGTCGATGATCTGTTCCGCATTTCGGTACCACTGACCGTTCGGCAAATCGGCCATCACGCGCCCTTGTGATGGCCGGCAGTGCTCTGTGCAGTATTTAAACCAATCCAATTTTCCACAGATTTTGGGATCAATAGCAAAAATTTTCAGCATAATCAATACCACTCCGAATCGCGTTCTTCAAAAAAGCCTTCAGGCCAAGGGGCATCAAAGTCGCCATCTTCCGTTACATTGATTGGGGTGAACTTAACACCTGCTGGCGTTGACCGTACATAGATCACTGATAGATCTTCGGGCGTCAATTCGTAGCCTATCTGTTCTGATTCCGTTGTCTCGGCCCTGCGTCGTCGCTTCGTCTCGCGCACACGTCGCAACAATCGCAACAGCAAGTGCTCGGAATGCGTTTCAATGAGCATGGTGCGGTCACGTTGTTTTGTTGCGTCAATGAACTCTAAAAACTTAGGGTTTTCAATGATCATGGAGTTTTCTTTAGGCAAAAGAAAAAAAATAAACATAGAGTCTTTTTCTATTAGTTTTTTTATTAAATCAAGAAGGTCTAAAGTCTCAAAAATCTCAGTGCGCTCATTGACATGAAGCACGTGTTTTTTCAAATCCTCAATTCTCCTCTCACTTATCTCAATGGGCTCCTTGTTCTCGGTGTTTTCTATTTTTTTTGATTTCTCAAGATTTTCAATGAGTTTATTGAGTTTATTGAGTTTATTGATCTCAAGGTCTTTTTCTTTTTTTAGCTTTTGCCGGAACTCCGCCAAATCCTGCTCGCGTTTTCTTACGCTGTCAATGAACAAGTCGCCCAAAGCCACTTGCACAGCGGGATGAACATGGAGTTCTGGCTGTTCAACCGCAAAAGTTCTAAGGCTACCATCTAATGCCCCCACCACAACGGGAATGATCTGGGCAACACCAACACCGACATCTGAAAGACCGACGTCTATATCATTATTTTTATCGTAAAGTTGAAAGTTTTGATCGGGTTCCGGTTGCTTGATGGTGTATCCGAGTTGCAAAATCTCTTTCAGATAGTGGTTTGTTTTCTCGAGCAATTTGGGGTCTCGTGCGAGGGCATCCCAGGCTCCCAACCCTTTTTGCCATCGCGATTCATCGGGCGTTTTGGGTCTCTCATAATCGCGAGGAGGCACTTCGCGGAATGGCCCTAAATGGCGTATAATGAACTTTTTTCGTCCAAGTGTATCAACAAACTTTTCCGTTTTAGTTTCTTTCGGATTAAGAAGTAATTTATGGATTCGATCATTCATATAATCTATGAGCTTCTTAGCCTGATTAGAAAGATCAGTCGTATTCACATATATTTTTCCGATATCCTCTATTTTGATTTCTTTCCAAAAAATCAATTCCTCGCCATTTGACCCAATCACCGCATCGGCGGATGTTTCCTGCCTTGAACTGAAACTGAAACATATTTCTTCTCCTGTCTTTAAGACCAGTCCATTTAAGGATGATTCAAAGTTGTGGAATCTGGGATCCCCTTCTTGCCACCCCGTTACCACTTCGTACCACTCAGCAGTTTGTGTAGCATTATCACCCATCGTCCATCGAATGCGAATTTTCCGATCCAACTCATGGCGATGCACCAGAGAACGAAAATCGTTCAAGTCCGTATTCAAGCCGCCACTCATTTCTATGCGGCCCATATTGGGCCATAGGTTTTTAACTTCGGAAAAATAGCGCATTGCCTGCAACACGGTCGATTTGCCCGAGCTGTTTTTGCCAAACAGCAAGGTGATGGGGCGAATGGGAATGGTCACGGCTTTCTCGCCAATGCCCTTGAAGTTTTCAATGGTGATCGAGGTAATGGGCATGATCGATTCCTCTCAAGGTGTTAAAAGCGTTCAGCCAAACATGAACTGGCGGGTTTGATACAATGATTCGTTGTGGTGAGAGCAATTTCAAAACACCGCGCAGGGTTGTCAAGCCATTTTTCAGGGGACGAGGCAGAACCCTCGCCCCCTGATGCTGTCTCCGCCCAAACTGTTACTTCTTTTGGACGGTCAGTGGTCTATTATGGCGATAGCCAACTGGAACAAAAATGGCAAAACTTTAATACTCTGTAAATTAAGTTATTTTAAGTTTTGAATTGTCTGGATAAACGCATTGATAATGGGTATTCATCTTGTCTCTGGCCTTGGGCAAAGTGAACTGCCAATTCAAGGGGATACCCTTGGCCTCTCGCTCCTAAAAGAAGGCCAAAACTTCCCGGCGTAGTTCCGCCTGCGTCGCAATGCGCCTATTCAAACATCCTCGCGCCAGAGCCGAAAATTCGATCTCGATCATGTTGAGCCAACTCGCCGACTTGGGGGTAAAGAAGAACTCAAACTTCTGCGCGCGGGCAAACGCCTCATCGGCCGGCAAGGAACGATAGAAGGCATGGCGGGTATGCGTATTGAGATTGTCTTGCACCAAGCGGATTTTCTCCGCTTGTGGTCAATGCTGTGTCAGGGCCTGACAAAAGTGGGTGTCTTCCTTCATCGTGCGCCGGGGATAGATTTCGGCAAGCCGTTTGCCGCTTAAAGGCTCAATGGCAGCCAACAGCGCACGCGAGCCGTGTTTGGTATAGGCATCATGTTCTTTGGTCACTTGGCCTGTTGTTAGGGGCAAGGGATCCAGGACTTGTCCGATGAGAAAACAAGGCCGTTCATCAAAGCAGACCACAGGAACATTGGGATCATAAGGTTGGTCATACAGCCAAAGCAAGGCTTCCATGCGTGCGAGAAAGGACGCATCCACTTTGCTGATGCACCAGGTTTTCTTCAAGTGGGGCTTCAATTCGTTTTTTTTGAATCGTCTTGACATGCGTGTGTGAGAGATGCTCACAATAGCCCAATGCCACGCAGTGATCCGCCAAGAGGCGCAACGTCCATCTGCCATGGCCTGCCGGGGGGGTTGAACAGGCCAAGGCGGTGATTTGGGCCCGTTGCTTGCCCGTCATCTCCACCGGGCGTCCTGGCCGCGGGGCATCTTTGAGGCCATCCAAGCCGAGGGTGCGGTATTTCTTTGCCCAATGACTCAGGGTCTGCCCGGTCATGCCGAGGGTTTGAGCCACTTGAGTGTAGGTTTTGCCTCGGTCGAGTTCAAGCAAGCCCAAAGCGCGTTTGTAGATTCGGGCTTTTTGGTCTCCTTTGGTGATCAAGGCGGTCAAAGTGTCTCGGTCTGTGGGGGTGAGTTGGACGTGTTGTTTGGGCATGTGAACGCCTCCTTGAAACAATTGAAATAACAAATTATTTAATTTACAGAGTATTTAAGTACTGATACGCATTGTCATTCCGAGCGTCGCGTAGTTGAAGCAGCGGTGTACAGTTCATCTCGTTTCTATGTCAACACATCCGTAAAGTGCCAGCCTGTCGGCTTTCTCGGCATGCCTTCCATTATATCATACAAATTGATGGACAGCGACCTATTCACTCCTCGAAATCAGTGTTTTTGTAATTGCCACCACAGCCCGTCGGGGCAAGAGGCGCACTCCAAATGCTAGCATTTTATTGAGCGCCCCGTGAATTGCCACGCGCTTCTGCCTTTGCAGGGCCTTGTAACTATATGTTGCGACATCCGCGCCTGTGGGCAACGTGCGCGAGTCAAACACGCGCGACCCCGTCGCTCCTGCTGCGCGTTGAAAACCCGTCTCTGTCGCGCCCGGACACAGCGCGGTGATGCTCACGCCCGTGCCCTTTAATTCGCGGGCTATCGCCTCTGAAAACGACAACACATAAGCTTTGGTCGCAAAATACACGGCCATCATCGGGCCGGGTTGAAAGGCCGCAGTCGAAGCCACATTCAAAATTTTTCCCCGGCCTCTGGCGATCATACCCGGCAAAAACAATTTGGTCAACTGCGTGAGGGCGACGATATTCACCTGCAACATAGCCGCCTCTGCCATCCAATCTGTTTCTGCAAAACCCCCGTACACGCCAAATCCGGCATTGTTCACCAGATAATCCACCTGCTCCACCACTCGATCATAAATTTTCTGCGCCTCGCCCGGCAGAGATAAATCCGCCGCGATCACCCGCGCCTTTACGCGGTATTTTTCGCGCACCTCTTTTGCCAATGCGTGCAACTTATCCTCAGATCGCGCGGACAAAATCACATCGATCCCATCGGCTGCAAACACCCGCGCCAATGCCAACCCAATGCCACTCGACGCGCCCGTAATCAGTGCTGTTGCCATAAATTTCGTCTCCTTTTTTTAGGTGAGAAGTAAGCGGGAAGACGCCAGAAACGGCAATAAAATAAGACTTGCCCGAACACTTGCAACCCCTTGTTCGTGACAAGTCTTAATTTTTTTAACCACTGTTGATGACACGCACCTATATGTGTAAAGATTGGGCCGTGTGTCCGCCTCTCGCCTCTCGCTTGAAAGCAGCCGGACAGCGAGGTGGCCTGACCACTAACCGGTGTGCAAATTATCGCTTTGCCCTTCGACCACCACCTCCATCGCGTTTGTTCTGTCGCGGCTTGTGCTGGTTGATTTTAGATCGCTCATGCGCTCGGCGAGTTCTGGAACGGTATTGTAAACGTAAAACGCAATCTATGATCTTCATTTTTATCGTTAAATTCACGCTGTACATCGTCCCGAACTGAGCGTCCAAGGCGTGACCATGTTGTTCGACGGGGGCCTGTTGACGTGTCGAATCCATTAGCCATCTGTATTCCCCCCAAATTGCTGATCAGATAACGATCATGAAAATCATCCCACACAAAGACTTTTATTTTTAATTTTGCCTCCAAGAGAACACGCTCAAACGCTTTCCGAAACGTATCTTCCATGTTTTGCGGATCCCACAGGGGAACGTTTTGTCCAGATCCACGAAGGATTTTGCGGTGTATCTCAACATGTGGTTGCGGCGTTCTATTGCCCGCTACCTCAAGCAATTGGCTAAAATGGCGATAGTTTGGTTTTTCTGGATCAATGTGCGGGTCTATAAATTTAATGGATTTTGCATGTCTGAGAATCAACTTAAGCGCGTCTTTATAGTCATTGATGTCGCGGCTCAACCGAAGCGAGTTATTTGTAAGGGACCACCATGTACAGGTTGATAGCGACAGTCTCTTCACACTTTCAACCAACGAATTTCTGCGATAGGTAGATCGAATCGCATCACTTACGATAATGCCGTTTAAAGGTAAATTGCTATGGGAAGCCAATGCCTCTTCACACCACTCACGTTCATTTGTCGGGCTAGGAGGAGGTAATGCTGGAGCACTGGGTATCAAACGGCCTTTGTTGCTTAATTCGGCTAATAATCTCAATATCTTTTCACTTTCAGGATTTTTTGCACCTTTCAATCTCTTTATGAGATTCGCGCCCCATGCTTTATCGCGCAGATTTCGAACGATGCCTTCATGCGAGAAAACCTCTTTGAGTGAAGCAATCAATGAAGAAAACACGGTCGAATCTGGATAACAAGTTGGATCCAAAACATCAGGTGTTACAGCATACTCAGAAAATAAAGCCACTAAAATACCTCCTCGATATATTCCCCAAAGAAGCCATCCGGCCAATTTTCTACCAACTCGCCGCGTTCATTGACGGGCATTTCGCGTATTATTGTGCGCGAATCATGCGATTCAACGAATAGCACAGCAATATCATCGGGGGTTACTGGAAAACGATTTTCTTCTATTCTATTTTCAAAAGTCTCGCGCATCCGCCGCATAATCCTCAGCAACAAGTGCTCGGAATGCGTTTCAATGAGCATGGTGCGGTGGTCACGTAGTTTTATCGCGTCAATGAACAAGTCGCCCAAAGCCACTTGCACAGCGGGATGAACATGGAGTTCTGGCTGTTCAACCGCAAAAGTGATAGAGCTACTATCTAATGCCCCCACCACAACGGGAATGATCTGGGCAACACCAACACCGACATCTGAAAGACCGACGTCTATCTGATTATTTTCATCGTAAAGTTGAAAATTTTGATCGGGTTCCGGTTGCTTGATGGTGTATCCAAGTTGCAAAACCTCTTTCAGATAGTGGTTTGTTTTCTCGAGCAATTTGGGGTCTCGTGCGAGGGCATCCCAGGCTCCCAATCCTTTTTGCCATTGCGATTCATTGGGCGTTTGGGGTCTCTCATACTCGCGAGGAGGCACTTCGCGGAATGGCCCCAAATGGCGCATAGCATCCAACTTTTTAGATTCTTGAATATGTCTTTTTTTTGATCTTCTTGCTTTTAATACGCTTATTACTGTTCCTATTATTACTCCAGCTAAACTAGCCGGAAGAACAACACCGACACCGACAGACGAGTTGGAAGCATCAAGCTTTTTTGGTTTTCGCTTTTCACTGAATATAGTCTTCATAAAATCCTTAAAATCCTTAGTAGGATTAGCAGTCACATAGATTTCAGATGGGGAATCCTCCAAGAAATCCTCTCGGCGAATCAATTCCTTGCCATTCGAGCCAATCACTGCATCGTTGGGTGTTGTTCCTGAAACGATGAAACACATTTCTTCGCCATTCATATCCCATCCCTGTAAAATTGACTCGACATGGGTGCGTCCTCCTTTCCAACCTGTTACCACCTCCATCCAAGAATAAATTTGTGTATCACTATCACTTATGGCACTGGCCTCTTTGAGACGAATGCGAATTTTCCGATCTAACTCATGGCGATGTATCAAGGAAGGAAAATCGCTCAAGTCAATAGTATAGCCGCCACTCATTTCTATGGAGTTTTGTTCGATTATTTGTTTGATTATTTGTTCGGTCGAAATGTGAAAAAAATAGCGCATTGCCTGCAACACGGTCGATTTGCCCGAGCTGTTTTTGCCAAATAGCAAGGTGATGGGGCGAATGGGAATGGTCACGGCTTTCTCGCCAATGCCCTTGAAGTTTTCAATGGTGATCGAGGTAATGGGCATGATCGATTCCTCTCAAGGTGTTAAAAGCGTTCAGCCAAACATGAACTGGCGGGTTTGATACAATGATTCGTTGTGGTGAGAGCAATTTTCAAAATACCGTGCAGGGTTGTCAAGCCATTTTTCAGGGGACGAGGCAGAACCCTCGCCCCCTGATGCTGTCTCCGCCCAAACTGTTACTTCTTTTTGGATGGCCAGTGGTCTATTATGGCGATAGCCAACTGGAACAAAAATGGCAAAACTTTAATCATAGACCTCACCTCCTTTCCGCTGATGGTTTCCAGGCCATTGCACGTTTCCCAGGTGGCTACCTGTCCTGTTCAATTCACGCCAAGTCAGCAGATTTGGCATTGGCCTCGCGCTTCCGAATATCCCCGTTGCTGTCACACCCATTACTTAAGCATGTCGCGTGCCAATCCGAATTTTTTTATTTGTTTTTTTTTCCTTCACGCCGTGCTTTTTCGCCCAGTTGGTAAAGGTTTGGGGGTTGGGCAAGCCCACGAGTTCGGCGGCTTCCTTTTTGGTCTTAGCTTCTTCCAAAGCGCGGTATAAATAGTGTTTTGCGACTTCGCCAATCAGCCCGTTCAGGCGAAATCCCGCGCCCAAGGGGCGGTTCAGGATGTCTTCTGTGCGTTTTCCAAACCCGGGCAAGAGGGCTTCTTCAATGTCTGCTTTGGTGAGCATTTCACCGTCTGACCACACCATTGCACGCCTGAGCGTGTTTTGCAATTCGCGGATATTGCCCGGCCAGTGGTGGTTGAGCAGAAGATTTTTTGCGCCGGCGGAAATTTTTTTGTGTTTGTACCCGGGCTGTTCTTCGCTTTCCAGGTTGATTTGAACGAGCGAGTGGTCGATCAACAACCCCAAATCCCCGGTGCGGTCACGCAGTGGGGGCAATTTGAGATAGGCCACCGCGAGCCGGTAAAACAGGTCTTCTCGAAACCGCCCTGCGCCAACTTCCTCGATGAGATTGCGATTCGTCGCCGCAATGATGCGTACATCCACTGCGATGGGTTTGGATGACCCAATCCGGACGACCTCGCGTTCTTGTAAAACGCGCAACAATCTCACCTGTATCTCTTTGGGCAACTCGCCAATTTCGTCCAAAAAGAGCGTCCCTTTGTCTGCTGATTCAAAGTGGCCTTTGCGCGGGAATTGGGCGCCGGTAAACGCGCCCTTTTCGTGTCCAAACAGTTCGGATTCCACGAGATTGGGCGGAATCGCGCCGCAGTTCACGGCGACAAATGGCGCGTTTTTGCGCGGGCTGTGCTTGTGAATCGCATGGGCAAAAAGTTCTTTGCCCGTGCCGGATTCGCCTTCGAGCAACACGGGGATATTCCGCACAGCAGCACGCCGCGCTTTTTCGACCAACCGCGCCATGGCCTCGCTTCTGTACTGTATGTTTTCAAAACTCGCGGATTCTGTGGGTTTTTCTTCGCTCAACGAGCGGAGTTGCGCGTCGGGCTGACGCAGGAGGTCGGGCAGAAATTCTGCGGAAATATCAAAGGGCACAGCGGCCGTTTGAACGCCGTGCGCCATCGAGGACTCGATCAATTCAGCGGGAAAGCGCGTTTTCGCCAAAATGATCCACACAGCGGCCATTGCCGGAGTGCCGGGGCTGAGGTGAAAGGTCAGGCCGATTTGATCGGTCCGTTGCCCCAGAGCCGCCGTGCAAACGCGCACAGCCGCTTCGTAGATTTCGCCAAAGCGGGTGGGGCCTGACAGTTTCTCGCAAAACAAACGGTGCGGAGTCTCGGTTCGGTTTTTGAGCCATGCGAGATAGGGTGCGACGCGGGCCTTTGGATAATCCGTCATCAAACAGATCTCGTCAAACTCGCGCACATCCAATGCCTGTGCAATGGGCCCCGCCCCAACGCTTTCATCCCCTTCTGAAGCGCGCAGGTCCGCATTTCCGATCCAGCATATCAAAATTCGTTTCATGGGAGTTTTCAGCGGTTAGCGGTTGCAAAACAAGTGCGTAGCGGTGGAGCGGCGGGGGGTGATAGCTGCTTACTTTTCGCTTTCAGGCGGGCACGGGGGCTACGTCCTTATGGCTCTCGCGTTTCACATCCCGATGCTGAATAACCCCACTTTAGTTGCCTGGACTCTGGCTTTCGCCGGAGTGACGGCGGGAGGATGTCTCCCGTCTTGCCCCTCGCCTTTCATCCGCGTCATCTGTTTCATCCGCGATTGCCTTTGAGGGAGGGGGCATATCTGTCGAGGGGTTCCACAGTGACCGAGACGTCGAGGGTGTGTTGGCTGTTGCCGAGGACCACGCCTTTGAGCGGGGTGACATCGGCGAAGTCGCGGCCCCAGGCCACGGTGATGTGTCGATCTTCGGGCATGAGATCGTTGGTCGGGTCAAAGTCGATCCAGCCACAGGTGGGCAGGAACGCGGACAGCCATGCGTGGGAGGCATCTGCGCCGATCAAGAGGTCTTGGTCTTTGCCGAGCGGGGGCAGGGTTTCGAGATACCCGCTGACATAGCGCGCGGCCAGGCCCATTGCGCGGAGGCAGCCAATGCCCAAGTGGGCAAAATCTTGGCACACGCCCTTGCGGTATTTGAGCACGTCGGACAAAGGTGTGGATACAGTGGTAAAACCGGGCACGTAGTCAAAATCGCAGTGGATGCGGTGAATGAGATCGCAAACCGCGTCGACCAGAGGGCGTCCTTTTGGAAACGAAGGCGCCGCGTACTGCGCCAGCGCGGGATTCGTGGCGACCTTGGGCGAATCGAGCAAAAATTGGCGTGCGTCGAGAAGGTCCGGATCAGTCGCGGATTTGAGGATATGGCGCACGTCGTCCCAGGCCATGACATTGGACAGCGGGGGTTGCGCTGTGATATGCACATCGCTTTCGGCTGTCACCGAGAGGGCGTCGTGGGATTGTTCGATAGAAAAATAGACCGTGCGATTGCCAAAAAAATCCTCCCACTCCCAGAACGTCGCCGGTTGCGGGTCGATGGCGAGGTGGCTGTGCTGGCAGGTCTGATTGAAAAAACTGCGCGGGGTCAAACGCGCCTGATTGTGGCACAAGCTCACGGGTTCTTCGTATTGATAGCGCGTGTGGTGGACGATGCGGTAATTCATGCGCGAAAGTCCCGATGGGTGGGGGCCAGTTGCCGCGTGTCGCGTGCGTGGCTAAAATAGGTGTGCGAGAGCATTTCAGAGATTTTTCTCAGGCGCGTTTCCAAATCCGTGAGCAGAGAATCGAGATCGCGCCGCGCCAATGCGGACGGTTCAGACAAGCGCAACCGGGTCGAGGCGTCGAGGACGAGGCGCTCGACTTCGCTTAGGTGGTGCCGGTTTTGCAGGCGCGGCAGGTGTGCCATGTGGTCGGTCAACTGCGTCATCTGGTAGGCCAATGCGCGCGGGTTGCTCTCGTCGTGCAACAGCAAGGCCAGCGCGGTTTCCATGTTGAGATAGGTGCGATACCGCCGCCTGTGCGTGATGAGGCTTTCCGTGATCGCGAGCACGGTTTCGAGCACTAAGGGGTCGTCAAACCCATTGTAGGGCGGGGCGAGCGTATGGCGCAACAGGGCGATTTGCAGAAGGCTTCGCTCGATGCGCCGCCCCGTGTCCAGCAGGCGCCAGCCGAGTTCGCGGGTCATGCTTTCCTGCGCGAGGCCCGTGAACGCGAGCAGGCCAGTGAGCACCTGATTGAGGGCGTGTTGCACGTCGTGGAGTTCGGGGTGTTTGCGCGCGTGCAGCCATTGCGATTCAATCCCGTCAATAACGCGCCACGTATCGGTTGACCAACGGTCGCGGATGGCAAAAGCCGCCTGAATAAACGCGCGGATCGTAAAGGACAGGCTGCCCATGCGCGCTTCGTCATTGATGACAGAGAGAATTTCTCGGTTGGGATGCCGCAACCGGTTGGCCGCGCCTTTGCCCACAAACCCCGGCCACGTATTGGTGGTGAGGGTCAGCACGCGCAACAGAGCCACGCGGCAGGTATCGCTTTCGTGTTCGCGGCGGGCGGTCAGGTTGTTCACAATGGCGCGAATGAGGCGAATGCCGCCTTCTGCGCGCTCGGCATAACGCCCCACCCAAAACAAATTTTCCGCGGCCCGGCTGGGCAAAACCTCGGAGGTGGGCGCGCCGCCGGTTTGTTGCCAAAGGCTGATATAGGGTTCGGGCTGCTCGTCGATAATCCACGTATCTTTGCTGCGGACAATGGTCTGTGTGGAAACGACAAAATTGCCGCGCTCGGGCGCGCTGCGCGTCAGCCCGCCGGGCATCACCGCATAGCTGTTTTGATGCGAAACCGCAAACGCCGTGAGGATGGTGTAGCGCGGTTCGAGGTGGTCGTCCACCAAAGACGGCGCCGTGGCAAAACTGACGTGTTCTTGGCCCGCGTAAAGCGCGGGATTGGCCCGGATGCGGTCGCGCCACACCTCGCGCTCGGCCCGGCTGAGCAGCGCGCCAAAAACGCGGTGTTTCTCAGAGGAGCGATCAATAGGGCACAAAACCAAGGTGTCGAGATGGTCGAGCACGTAGTCCATCTCCCGCACTTGCCCGCACCACCACGTCGCGGCAGATGGCAGGATGAGATCCTCGCCGAGCAAGTGCCGCGCAATATTGGGCAAAAAAGCCATCAACCCCGGGTTCTCAAGCGCGCTGCTGCCCAAGGGATTGGCAATGGCGACATACCCGCTGCGAACCGCATTGAGCAGGCCCGCAACGCCCAACTGCGAGGCTTCGTTGAGTTCGAGGGGGTCGCAAAAATCGCCATTGACGCGGCGCAAAACAATATCCACCGGATGCAGACCGTCAATGGCTTTGAGCCACGCGCGCCCGTCTCGCACCGTCAAATCATCGCCTTGCACCAGGGGATAGCCCAAATACGCCGAGAGATAGGCGTGCTCGAAATAGGTGGCGTGATACGGCCCCGGCGTGAGCACCACGACGCGGGGATCGTCGCCTGCGGCAAGTTCGGCCAACCCGGCCTGAAACGTGCGAAAAAAATCGGCCATGCGGCGCACATGGCAGTCGTTGAACAAGGTGGGCATAATGCGCGACATCGCGGTTCGGTTTTCCAGCGCGTAGCCCAGGCCCGAGGGTGCTTGCGTGTGGTCGCGCAAAACCCACATCTGCCCGTCCGGGCCTCGCGCTACATCGGCGGCATAGACGCGCAAGGGGCGTTGGGCAGATTGGGCATCCTTGCATGGCCTCAAAAATCCGGCGTGATTGTAGATGAGTTCAAGGGGCAACAGGCCCTCTTTGATGAGCGTCTGCGGCCCGTAGATGTCCGTGAGGATGAGATTGAACAACTCGGCGCGTTGCGACAACCCGCGCGCAATCCGCGCCCAGTCCTTAGCCTGAAGTAGCAGGGGGATGGGATCGAGTTCCCACGGGCGGTGCAAGCCATCCGGGTCGCCGTGGATGTTGTACGTGACGCCATTTTCGCGCAAAAGCAACCGCGCTTCCCGGTATCGGCGTGCCAGTTCCTTGCTGCCCATGCGCTCGAGGGCGCGAAAAAACGGATGCCAATGGGCACGCACCCCGCGTTTTTGATCCCACATTTCGTCGTACACACCGGGCTCAAGCGCGTATCCCTCGGGCACGATAGAGGCGATTTGTGATGGTGTTTGGGACAAGGGACTGACCTATGTGGAATGGGGCTTGGGGCAGATAGGGCGGGCACGGGGCACCGCCCCTACGGCTGGGTGTCTCGATTTCAGGGCGGGTGAGAGTCGTCTATTCGCCCGGAGGGCAAATTTGAAAAAAGGTTTCAAAAATGGCCGTGTCTATTTTATTGAGGTGCGTTTGAAAATCGTCGAGGTATGCGTACAACCCGCTTGCGATAATGTCGTCGATACTGGCGTAATCGAGTTCTGCGAGCAGGCGACCCATAAGTTGTTCGGGCGTGTTTTTGAAAGAGCCTTCGGGCGTGCCCGAAATGATGTGCAGCGACTGATTCGCCCCGAAGAGGCAATAGCGAATGGCGCGGGGAAATTCGCGGTTTAAGATCAAAAAATTGACCACATTGTGGGGGTCAATTGGGCCGAAGTGCTTGCGATACATTTCAAGCGCGCTCACGGATTTGAGCAGGGCCGACCACTGGACATTTTTGAAAGGCGTTCCCACGTCCTCGACTTCGGGCCACAACACGTAATAATCGTTGACATCGAGGATGCGCGAGGTTTTATCCGCACGTTCTAAGGCCCGGCCGAGGCGGGCAAATTGCCACGCTTCGTTGTGAGACATGGTATTGCGCTGAATGCCCGTGAACAAATGACTCGCCATGATGATATCCGTAAAGTAGGCATGGGGGGCGTTCTGCGCTTGGGATTTGTCGGTGTTTTGCACGGTCCGATAGAATTTGTTGATCTGTTCCCACATTTCTGTTGAAATGATCTCCCGGATGGAACGCGCGCTTTCCCTGGCATTTCGCAAGCAGGAGAGAATGGAATTGGGATTTTCGGCGTTGAACGTCAGGAAGTCGATGACGTTGGCTTGGTTGTCCGTTTCGTAATTTTCGTAGAACAGGTCTTGATCGCCCGTGGTGAGCACGAGCGGTTCCCATTGCCCTTTGACCGCAATGGGCAGGTCGAGCATGAGGTGGCAATTGACCTCAATAAATCGGGCGACATTTTCAGCCCGTTCCAAATAACGGCTCATCCAGTAGATGGATTCCGCAGCGCGACTCAACATGGGATGGACTCGCGATTAAAGTTGTATTTGCGACTGGTTCAAAACCGGGAAAAACGGATCGCTATCGTCGTATAAAACCCAGGTGTCTTTGCTGCCCCCGCCTTGTGACGAGTTGACCACCAAAGACCCTTTTTTAAGGGCCACGCGCGTCAGGCCGCCGGGCAACACGTAGATGTCTTCGCCGTTGTAGAGCACATAAGGCCGCAAATCCACATGCCGGCCTTCAAAGTGATCATCCACCAAAATGGGGGAGCGCGAAAGGGCAATGGTGGGCTGTGCGATGTAATTGCGCGGGTTTTGGACGATGCGCTTGGCAAAATCTTCGCGTTCGGTCTGCGTGGCGTGCGTGCCGATGAGCATGCCATATCCCCCGGACTCGTTGGCGGCTTTGACCACGAGGGCGTCCAAATTTTCGAGCACATGCCGGCGTTGAGTGTCTTCCCAACAAAGGTATGTCGGCACATTGGGCAACAGGATGTCTTCGCCGAGATAGTATTTGATAATCCGCGGCACATACGCGTACACGACCTTGTCGTCTGCAACGCCTGTGCCGGGCGCGTTTGCAATGGCGACATGGCCGTTTTGATAGACCTCCATCAGCCCGGGCACGCCCAACGTGGAATCGGCGCGAAAGACGGTTGGATCGAGAAAGTCCGCATCAACGCGCCGATACAGCACGTCAACGCGCTGAAACCCGCGGGTCGTCCGCATCGACACAAAGCCATCGGCAACCGCGAGGTCACGGCCCTCGACCAATTCTATGCCCATCTGTTGCGCGAGAAAAGCGTGTTCAAAATAGGCCGAGTTGTAGATGCCGGGCGTGAGCACGGCAACCGTTGGCGAAGCAACATGAGAGGGGGCCAAAGAGCGCAGGGTGTTGAGCAGATGCGCGGAATAATCATCGACATGCCGCACATGAGAGGCCGC
Organism: uncultured Latescibacterota bacterium; assembly: GCA_958295785.1. Lineage (GTDB taxonomy): Bacteria > Latescibacterota > UBA2968 > UBA2968 > UBA2968 > VXRD01. Next base: position 4,250,475 of record OY282377.1, on the reverse strand, counting down.
AAAAACTTGTGGGAAGACGCGCTTGAGAACTTCTCGATTTTCCAGCACATAAGACACGCCCGACGGGCAGCGCAGATTGTCTTCGAGGATGTAAAACTGACCGTCTTGGTCGCGCACGAGGTCGATGCCAAAAATGTGGCACCACACGCCTTTGGGGGGCGAAAGGCCGATGCAAGGTCGCAGAAATTCCTTGGCCGTGTCGATGACGTGACGGGGAATGACGCCGTCTTTGAGGATTTTTTGATCGGCGTAGATGTCGGCGAGAAAGAGGTTGAGGGCTTGGATGCGCTGTTTGAGGCCCTTTTCGATATACGTCCAATCCGCGTGCGAGATGATGCGCGGGATAATGTCGAAGGGAAAAATTTTCTCAACGCCGGCTCCGCTGCCATACACGTTGAAGGTGATGCCCATGTTCAGCAACGCCAGTTCAGCGGCTTGATGCCGTTTTTGGAGTTCGCTTTCAGAGAGCGATCCGAGCTTTTCAATGAGCAACCGCGCGCCGGGGTGGGGGATGCCCGGTGCTTCGAAGAGTTCGTCGTAAAATCCATCGAGCGCGTAAGACGAAAAATCCATGGGGTCACCATGCTGAAAAAGGGTGGCTTATGAAAAAAATAATAGGAGTACCTGAAACACCTGTCAATCATTTTTTGTCGAAATGAGTGGCAATTCCCACTTGTCACTCATCCCCGTTTTGCGTATTCTTTTTTTAAAGGCTCATCAAGCGGGCAACGCATGTTCAAACACAATGAGAAATGAGAAAGGAGTTGTCATGACGGATTCCGAGAAGGTGGCGAGGCTTGAAAAGGACGTATCCGAGCAAGACCGCCGTTTAGATGACACGCAAAAAAGTGGGGTTGCGGTTGAAGCCAAGACCGAACAGAATGAGAAGAATATCGACCGCGTGGAAAGTCAATCCATCACCCGTTTTGAGCAGTTGTTAAACCGCATAGACGCGGGCTTTGACCGTGTGGAAAATAATATCAACCGCGTGGAGGCGGAACTCAAAACCGATAGGCGATGGTTTTACGGGTTGATTGTGACGACGATTATCAGCGTTTTAGTGGCTATACTTTCATGGTATTCAAAATACTTGGATGCTGTTATCCCGAAATGAGAACTGTCCCAAGTCCAAAATTTTGCATTGTCGGGATATTGGTCAAGGCGTATTGACGCAGAACACCGCTTGGTTTATGCTGTATCACGAGACGCTTTGACCATTATTGCCCGTCGGTATCATTACGCACAATAAAAAAACTAAGCCCGAGTTCATTGCGAACCCGGGCTTATTGTTTATTGTGATCGGACGGACAACCGACAACTATTCGGGCGGGCACGGGGGCCGCGCCCCTACATTTCCACATCTCGATTTTGGAGATGGATGGGTGGGGCTACCTACTCCCCCCTAATTTTCAAAAACCTCCCCCCTTGCCGCGCGGATTCTTCGGCTGTGATGCAGGCATTGGCAACCGCGAGGGTGTCGTTTGTCGAGATGGCGTTTTCTTCGCCGCGCGATAGGGCGTCGATCATGTTCTCGACAAAAACGTGCTGCATTGACGGGGGCAATTCGGGTTCGTACCTGCCCGATTTGTTGGACACAACGAGCACATGGTCGTCGGCATACGCCCGCAAGTGTGCCGAGCCTTCCGTGCCCATGATGATAAAGCGCGTATCGCCAAAAGACCGCGCATCTCTTGGGGTGAGCCAATCGGCCGTGGCGGTGGCGAGCGCGCCGTTGTCGAGTTGGAACGACGCTTGGACGTGGTCGAACGCGAGGCCCGTTCCGATGTGTTTTTTGAGCGTGCCGAGCGCGTGAACGCCCGTGTATTCTGCCCCGGTGAGCCAGCGCACTTGATCCACGCCGTGACCGGCCAAGTCGTGGAAGGTACCCACGTATTTGTCGGCATCGAAGTAGAGCGATGGGGGATTCGCGCCGAGTTTGTGCGGGTGCGTGGTGATCAGGCTGACCAGATCGCCCAAATCGCCATTTTGAATGGCCTGCCGCAGGGCGATAAAAGCGGTGTGGTTGCGCGAGGTGAAAAAAGTGGAGAGCTTGGTGTTGTGCTTTGTGATGGCGGTTTTGATCCGCTGCCATTCGTCTCGCGTGCGGCAAAGCGGTTTGTCGAGCAACATGTGGACGCCGGCTGCGGCGCACGTTTCGATGACGGGCGTTTTTTCGTGATGCGCCAAGCCCTCGATCACCAAGTCGGGTTTTGCCTGTTCGAGCATATCTTCAAGGCTGGCAAAGCGCGGGATAGCCTGCGTCTCGGTGTATTGCTGATACAGCGCGTCATCTGCCTCCACAATCCCGACCACCTCGCCATTTGGCGCGTTGATGGCCGAGTGAAACATCCCCCCGATATGCCCGTAGTGCATGCCCATAATGCCGATTTTCACGATGAAATCTCCTGTAATTGCTTTCGTGTTGAGGCGAACACTACACGTCCGGATCGCCTTTTGTGCCTTTGAATTGGCTAAATTTCCATCTTGCGTCTCGCGCCTTTCCGGCGGGGGTAGTTGGGTGGACTGACCACTTTTCTTCTACGTCCGCCACCTGCGCGATTCGAGCACGGTGTGGGTCAAAAAAAGAAAAAACGCCGCGGCACTGACAAAAAACACCACGTCGTGCGTATCCACAACGCCGCGGATCATGTCGCGGGTGTGTTCCAGCAGGGAAAGAAATTTCAAAATGACAAAAAACAGGTCGCCGGCAAAGCGCGCGGCCCAGTCGATAATCCACAACAAAATCAGCAGAAAAAACGACAACACAGCCGCGATGATCTGGTTCTCGGTCAAAGACGACGCCAAAATGCCCACGCTGATAAAGGTTGCGCCGATCAGCACCACGCCCAGCGCGCCGGAAAAAACAGGCCCCCAGTCCAATTGCGCGTGTGCGGCCAACACGCCGATATAGCCGAATGCCATCCCCTCTATCAGCAAGTACAACGCATAGCACGCGAGGAACTTGCCCATGAGAATTTGCCCGGACGTAATCGGCGAGGTCATCAGCAACTCGTAGGTGCCCCCGCGTTTTTCCTCGGCGTAGAGACGCATCGTCAGCATGGGAATAACGATCATCCAAATAAAGGTCTGAAATTCAAAAAATGGCTCTACGACATCGGTATTGACATTCAGTTGAATTTTTTCCGCGCGTTCTGCCAGTTGCAAATAAACGCTCATATCGCGAAATTCGAGCACTTGATTGCGGAACACAAACCCGCTGAACAGCAAGAACACGCCGGCCATCACATAAGCGATGGGCGAGCCAAAATACGACCGCATCTCTTTGCCAAAAATCGCCATCACATGGCCCATCAGCTCTCCTCCTGCGTGGTCAGCGCGTGAAAAGTTTCTTCCAAAGACATGGCTTCTTCCCGCATTTCCACCAGCCCCATGCCCAATGCGACAACGCGCGCCGAAACCTCGGTGCTCAAATTCGCATCCGCGGGCCAATGCACGCGCAAGCCATGGCCGGATCGCACAACCGATCCCACTCCCTCAATCCTGGCTATCGCCTCGGCCGCGACATCCACATCGCCCGATACGCGAACGAAAAACCGCGCTGTGCCGCGCATATCTGCGGTGAGATTTTCCGGGGTATCCACCGCGACAATTTTGCCCTCGTGAATAATGATCACGCGATTGCAGGTCATTTCAACTTCGGGCAAGATATGCGTGCTCAAAATCACCGTGCGCTCATGGGCCAATTCGCGGATCAATTGCCGCACCTCGATAATCTGATTGGGATCGAGGCCCGAGGTCGGCTCGTCCATAATAATCACCTCGGGGTCGTGCAAAATCGCCTGTGCAAGCCCCACGCGCTGCCGGTAGCCTTTGGACAACTGGCCGATGAGTTGATGCACGCGATCCACGAGACCGCACTGCGCGATCACCGCATCGATCCGCTGTTCGGCTTCGCTCGGCGCAACCCCCTTGATCTTGGCGATGAATTTGAGATAGGTATGCACGCGCATATCCCGATATAGGGGCGGCAACTCGGGCAAATAGCCAATGCGCCGTTTGACCTCGAGTGGACTTTCAAAAATATCGTACCCGCCGATGCGGGCCGTGCCCTCTGTTGCGGGCAAAAAACAGGTGAGCACGCGCATGGTCGTGGTTTTGCCCGCGCCATTTGGCCCCAAAAAACCGACAATTTCGCCCTTGCCCACCTCAAACGAAATGTCGTCAACAGCCGTAATCGCGCCGTATCGCTTGGTCAAATGATCGACTTCTATCATAACTCATACCCTGATCTTTCGCGCCCGCATCTTAAAAAATCGCATCAGCGGCTCGTGATACGCGCCCTCGGTCGAGATATTCACGGCGTCTAACCCCACGCGCCGAAACAAGGCTTCGCGGTCATCGCGTTCTTTTCGCGCCAATTGTTGAAAATCGTAGCGCACCCCCGCATTGCCAAAATCGACCAGGATGCCCTCGCCGGTCTCGGCGTCTTCCAACTCCACAATGCCAATGGCGGGCAGGTCAAACTCGCGCGGGTCCTCCAGTACTATCGCCACCAAATCGTGACGCCGATTGGCGACTCGCAGCGTGCGCTCAAAATTGGACGCCAGGAAATCCGACACCAAAAACACCACGCTGCGCCGATAGGTCACGCGGTTCAAATACGCCAACGCAGCGTCGATATTCGTGCCGCGGCCCGAAGGCTGAAAATACAACAACTCTCGAATCACGCGCAACACATGCTTCTTGCCCTTTTTGGGTGGGATGAACAACTCGACCTCGTCTGTAAAAATGATCAGCCCCACGCGGTCGTTATTTTGGATCGCGGAAAAGGCGAGCAACGCGCAAATCTCCGCGCCTATCTCGCCTTTCATTTGCGCGACTGTGCCAAAGTCGCCCGATGCACTCGCATCGACCATCAACATCACTGTGAGTTCGCGCTCTTCGTCGAAAACCTTGACGTAGGGATCGCCCATGCGCGCGGTCACGTTCCAATCTATGGCGCGCACATCATCGCCGCGCTGGTATTCCCGCACTTCGGCAAACGCCATGCCCCTGCCCTTAAATACCGAATGGTATTCGCCGGCAAACACCGTGTTCACCAAATTGCGCGTCCGCAACTCAATGCGCTTCACTTTTTTTAGGATTTCGGTTGGAATCATGAGAAGGTGAGATGCGAGAATAAAAACGTAGGGCGGCGCCTCCGTGCCCGCCCGAAAAGGCAAGATACAAGAAGGGAAAAGACCGCCCAACCCCGCACACCAAGTGATCGGCAGTCAACAAAGCATGTGCTGAAGTGGCTCTATTCAGTCGTCTCTCCACCTTTAGGGCACTTCAACGTGATCGAATATTTGGCGCACGATCTCTTCCGAGTCGATTTCTTCGGCTTCGGCCTCATAAGTGACCAGCACGCGGTGGCGCAACACATCCATGCCAATGGCCTTCACGTCTTCGGGGGTGACATAGCCGCGGTGGCGCAAAAACGCATGCGCTTTGGAGGCCCGCGCCAAGGCAATGGACGCGCGCGGCGACCCGCCAAATTCGATCAGCGCGTGCAAATCGCCCAAGCCATAAGTGCCCGGATCTCGCGTTGCCAGCACCAGATCGACGATGTAGTCTTTGATCTTGGCGTCTATGTAAATCTCATCGGCCACTTTGCGCGCGCGAATGAGATCATCGGTCGTGATGATCGCATCAATGTGCGGCGTGTCGTCTCGACTCATGCGATCCACAATGGTGCGTTCTTCCTGCTTGTTGGGATACGTCACCCGCACTTTGAGCATAAACCGGTCCACCTGCGCTTCGGGCAGTGGATACGTGCCTTCTTGTTCGATGGGATTTTGCGTTGCCAGCACCAAAAAAGGATCGGGCATGGCAAATGTTTCGTTCCCAATGGTGACTTGCCGTTCCTGCATGGCTTCCAGCATCGCGCTTTGCACTTTTGACGGCGCGCGATTGACTTCATCCGCGAGTACGAGTTGGGCAAAAATAGGCCCTTTTTGCGCGACAAATTGCCCCGTCTCCCGGTGATAGACCATCGTGCCGATCAAGTCGGCGGGCAACAGATCGGGGGTGAACTGAACGCGCTTAAAAGACGCCCGAATCGCCTGCGCCAATGAATTGACGGCCAGGGTCTTGGCCAGGCCGGGAACGCCTTCGAGCAAGACGTGGCCGTTGCACAACAGGCCGATCAACAAGCGTTCGATCATGTCCTGCTGCCCGACGATGACCTTGCCCACTTCGGCCATGAGCCTATCGACAAACGCGCTTTCGCGTGCCACCCGCTCATTGATAACCTGAATATCTCGTCCGACTGACATTGCATTACTCTTCGCTGATGGGTTTGGAACGCAACCACTGCTCGGGCACCTTGCCCAAGTTCTGAATCGAAATTTTGGCATCGTCTGCCAACTCGGAGGTCGGATACGCATCCACGACCTGTTGATAGGCTGACCGCGCCTTTTCGTAATCGCCCAGTTGATCGTGGATGTACCCGATCATAAACCGCGCTTGCACGCAATATCGGCTCTGCGGAAACCGCTCGATCAGGGTTTCGTATCGCGCAATGGCTTCTTTGTATTTTTGCAAATTTATCAACACCCGCGCCAGGGCTTGGAGGGCCACCTCGGCGCGCGGGTCGTCGGGAAATTGCGCCAAAAATTCCGCCAACTTGGCCTCGGCAACCGGATGCGTCGCCACGTCATGCGTGGCATTTTCACCCTCCTCAAACAGGGCATCCGCCATCTTATTCTGCCCGCTACAGGCCAACAACAGCGACGCGAAGAACAGCGACATGAATCGCACCATCTATTTCTCCTTTTGATCAAACGTTTTCAAAAACGCGAATAAACGGGCGGGCAGTGGTCAGCCCCCCACAACAGCCCCAAAACCCGACGCTTTTCGCTGAACTGCTATCGCATACTGACTCAAACCAAGTTGCCTTTGATGCCTTCGGCGACCTACTTTTTTTCAACAGCAAAAAAAGTAGGCGAGCGGGGTACAACTGCCTTAGCAGTTCAAAAATGCCGCTCTCATGCGCCGAGAGGCTTGCACAGCGCAAATCGCTTTTGTAACAGCACAACATGCGTTGGCCTGCCAAGTGGGTTGCAAGATGGCTGTGGGTTGCGAGACGGCCTTGCGCGCTGTGCGTGATGGGTTTGTGTGACGGTATTTTGTGATCGCATTTTTGCGATGGCTTCTATGAATGACTGCGTAAGGTCAAGGGAATCATTTGCGGGTCGCATATCGCATCACATCAGGGCAACTGAAAATCAATTTAGATTAAACCATGTCGGCACATGATTGTACCCCGTTGCGTTGCTGCGTCATTCTTTGCCCTGCGTTTTGTCGCGTACTATGGGCTGTATTTACGCGCTTCGTCTCATACTGCGGTTTAGTTTAAAAAAATGTCTTATTTTCGTCAAGATTTCCCTGCGTTTGAGGTGCCAGGTGCCCACCAGTGCCAAGCCGCCAAATTCGACCCATTGAACCCACGGGGCTTCTTCCCACACGCCAACAGCTCTGTATTGAATCAAAACGTGGTAGGACAAAACCACCAGCAGGGAAAAAACGATCCACGCCGGGTGTCGAAAAAAGACGAGAAACGGGATCAACCACGCGACATACCACGCATGGAGCGTGGGCGTTAGCAGCACAAAGGCCGCGGCAGTCAGATACGCAAAATGCAAAATGGGGAGACGCCGATAGACGAGAAACAGCACCACCCCCAAAAAGAGCGCGGCGATGATGCCCCGCGCGATCTGCCCGTCGCCGCAAAGCAGAATGAGAACATCGAATGCCGCGCTGTTAAACGACCAGTGTTGGGCATACGTGCCCAAGCTGCCAAAAACGGGCGCGCCCGTCCATGCAAACGGCAAATAACCCAGCAGCACCACGCCCGGCGCGATGAGCAGCGCGGGCCAATTTGTCGGTCGCCACCCTTTCCAGCGCGCAAACCCGGGCAAAAAAACGACCGGGAAAAACTTCGCCAAAACAGCCCCGCCCAGCGCGATGAGCGCGATGCCATCTCGGCCCTTGACAAAAAAGTACAAGGCGGCCAACAGCGCGACAATGCCGAGGGATTCGAGATGCCCATTTCCCGCGATCTCCAACACCACGAGCGGATGCCAAAGGTAAATCAAAACCCATTGCGCCCGATGATTGAAATGCCTGAGCAAACGCACCAAAAGCCATCCCGCGATCAGGTCCGCGCACACGAGCAACGCCTTGATGCCCAAAATGCCACCCGAAATGCCATATCCGACCCAAAATGCCACTTGCGCGCCGGGCGGATAAATGGTCGGCAATTCGGGGTGGTTAATTTTGGGAAAAATGCGCGCATCTCTCAAATGCGCCAACTCGGGCGCGACTGGCGCAAACCGATATGGATTGACGCCCGCCCATTGCACGCGCCCATCCCACACATAGCGGTAAATGTCATCGGACAGCGCGGGCGCGGCAAACAGCGCGATCAGCCGAAACGCGACACCGGCGATCACAATCACCGCCATGGGCGCGCATTCGCAACGCCAAACCGCAATCAGATAGGCTATTGATGCAATGCCAAAAAGCACAAAAAAAACCGGCACTTGCCTGCCCCATGCCAGCATTGCAACAAAACTGCCTGTCATGATGACCCCCATCAACAGGGGGACAATCCATCGTTGTCTAAACATTTTGACGAGGCGAGATGGAAGTTTAGCCACAAAAGGCACGAGCGAGGTACAACTGGCGACAGCCCGTTCAAAGGCACAAAAGGCGAGTGTGTGCAGGGGCGATGCCCCGTGCTCGCCCAAAGATACAAGAGGAGATAGAGGTGAAAGGATCGGCGGCAGAGATCAGCTATCAGATCAGCCAAGCAGGTGCTGGAGCGACAGTATTCAGTGGCGGTCAGCCTCCGCTGCATCGAATCACTTACCGCCGGTCTTGCCTGATGTGCCGTTGATTCGAGTTGATTTGCAAAACGATTTTGCCCCGCTTAAATGCGCGAACCGTTCCGGTTGATTCAGAAACCGCCAAGGCGATGGCTTGGGTGGTTTTGGTAATCGAGGCCGCAGCCACATGCCGCGCGCCCAACCCTTTGGGCAAAACCAGGCCGCGCATACTGGCGGAAATATAACGCCCCCCGGACAGGATAACCCCATCTTCCCGAATGATAAACGCGCCATCCATCAGCGACACTTCTTTGACCCCTTCGTGAACATCGGGATTGCAGATGTTTTTGGCATCTTCAGAATATCCGCGAAAAGGATCGAATGTCATCGACCGCGAATGGCGCAAAACCCGTTTGGAGTCGCCAATGACAAATAAAGTGCCAACGGGTTCGCCTTCGCGCCCTTCGTTTCCAATGCTGATCGCAATATTGAGCACGGTTTTGACAACGCGAACCGGCAAATCGCCCGCCAGTTCCGAAATATCGCCCGGATCGTATCCGCCAAATCCAACGCCCGTATCCAGCACCATCAGCGCGTCAACCCCCCGCGGGGCCAGCATGCGACAAAGGCACACCAAGCGCGCCCCGCGGCGAATATACCCTTCGTCCATCCCCTTGATGACGCATTGCCGCACCTGCTCAAAATCCGCGCCATCATTGCGACCATCATCGATCAAACGCCGCGCCCCGGTCTCTTCGATGCCACACAAAAAGTCCTTGTTCCGCGTCACAATTAGGACTGGACAGGTGGCGTTGAGTTTCTGAACAGCCGCGGGCGTCACGCCGGAATGGGTCACGAGCAAAATCATATCGGCGCAGGTGGTCTGCGCCAATTTTGCGGCTGTGTCGAGCATGGACTGCGTATTTTTGTGTGATTTATCCATATAACATTTTGAAAAAAGACCGACCATCATTCCTACCGCCGCGCAAAGCGTCTCCGCCGTCCATACGTCATATTTTCTCGTGCAGGAGGCGACGGCAGATCGCTTTGCCAAGTGCTGGCTTGTTCCAAAGTCAGAAATTCAGTGGGAACGCGTTTGGTCAAAATGGTTGGGCCGCAATCGTAGAAATGCACGCCTGCGTCATGTGCGCGGGTAGCCGCGATATTTATGACGGCCCCCTGGCGGCCGGGCCGCGCACTCAGGCGCGCAGCCACATCGGCGTCAAACGACAAATGCACATAATCGCGATCATCGGGCGTCAGGCCCTCGGCCAACAGCCGCTCGACATCGGCGGCATCCACTCCCTTGTACAAAAACTCGGGCGGTGCTGATGGATCGAGGCCCAAATCGATGGAAAAACTGTGCCCATAACGCGCGCGAATGCGGTTATCCACAATTTCAAACCGGGGCTTCTCTCCATCATAAACCACTTTTTCAAGATCTTCAAGTGCGAATTGCGAATTGCGGCCTTGAAACGCCCGCACAACCGCGTCGAGATCGACAAATCCGTGCCGATCAACTTGCAGCCCAAACTCATCGGGCTTGTGCCGCAACATCAAGGACAACAATTTGGAAACAGTTCTCGGTGTCATGCGCTTTCTCGGGTTCGGCCCCCTGTGCCTTCTCATCGTTCTCATGCCTTTTCTCCAGTTTGGTCATCATCGCTTAGGAAAACACCACATCTTGCGCGGCGTCCACATCTTGAACGCCGATCAACGACAAGCCATCGGGAATGCGCGCGCCACTCAAATCGGCTTTGGCCGCAACGCACCGCGCAAAGCCCAGTTTGCGCGCTTCGGCCATTCGGCGTTCAATTTGACCCACGGCGCGCACTTCGCCGCCCAGCCCCACTTCGCCGATCACAACCGTGTCGCGGGGCATCTGTTTGCTGCGAAAACTCGACGCCATCGCCATGGCCACGCCCAAATCCACGGCCGGTTCGTCAACGCGCAACCCCCCCGCGACATTCAAAAAAATATCCTCGCCGCCCAGTTGCAGGCCCGACCGCTTTTCGAGCACGGCGATCAAAATTGCCATGCGCCGCGCATCAAACCCGGTGGAAACGCGCTGTGGATACCCGAAATTGCTGCGGCTGACGAGGGCTTGAACTTCGACCAAAATGGGCCGCGTGCCTTCGACCGTGCAAACGATGGCCGTGCCCTCGCGTTCCGCGTCTCGGTCAGGCAAAAACACCTGCGAGGGATTCGCCACTTCGACCATCCCCTCATCGCGCATTTCAAAAATACCGATCTCATTCGTCGAGCCAAACCGATTTTTGGCGGCCCGCAAAATGCGAAACGCGCCGTGCTGTTCGCCCTCCAAATACAGCACGGTATCCACGATGTGCTCGAGCACGCGCGGGCCGGCCACTGTGCCCTCTTTGGTGACGTGTCCGATCAAAAAAATCGCCGTGCCCGTGCGCTTGCCCAGCGCGACCAGCTTTGCAGAAGACTCCCTCACCTGCGCCACGCTGCCGGGCGCGCTTTGCAAATCCGGGCTAAAAATGGTCTGCACCGAATCGACCACAACCGCAGTGGGTTGCATCGCTTCGATATGGGCGCAAATCAGATCGAGATTGGATTCGGAAATGAGGTACAAATCATCGGCCAACGCGCCGACCCTTTGGGCGCGCATCCGCGTCTGCCGGGGCGATTCCTCTGCGGAGACGTACAGCGCCTTCATGCCCGAAAAAGCGAGTTGCGATGCCCCTTGCAAGAGCAAGGTGGATTTGCCAATGCCGGGATCCCCGCCGACGAGCGCGGCCATGCCAGGCACGATACCGCCGCCCAATGTGCGGTCAAATTCGCCGATAGCCGTCTCGATGCGGTCTTCGCTGCCGCCTTTCACTTCCGTAATCGGCTGTGGCGGATTTGCCGCGACGGCCAACGCGCCCGACTGGCGTTTTGGATTTGCCAATGGCGTTTCTTCAACGCACGAGTTCCATGTGCCGCATGCCACGCACCGCCCAAACCAGCGCCCCGAATCCGCGCCGCATTTCTGACACACATACCGCACGCGCACTTTGCCCATAGCCTCGTTCCTTTAGGGAAATTCGCGGTAGAGTTCGGGTTCTTCAAACCGGAGATATTCGGCGACAAAGGCCAAAAAAACGTTGCCGATAGGGCCGCTGCGCTGCTTGCCCAAAATGATCTCGGCCACGCCTTCTTGCGTGTCGCCCTCTTCATTGGCAATGCCATACACCTCGGGGCGAAAGAGAAACATCACCACATCCGCGTCTTGTTCCAGCGAACCGCTTTCGCGCAAATCGGACAATTGCGGGCGTTTGTCCGTGCGACTCTCCACAGCGCGCGACAATTGCGCGCATGCGACCAGCGGAACTTCCAACTCTTTGGCCAAGGCTTTCAGGGAGCGCGAAATATAGGCGATTTCCTGTTCGCGGTTGCCGAAATTTTCAGACGCGGTCATCAGTTGCAAATAATCGACAACAATCAACCCAATATTGTATTCGGACTTTGCGCGCCGCGCTTTTGCCCGCAACGCCATCACGGAAATCGCGGGCGTGTCGTCGATGTAGAGGGGCGCGTCGATCAACTTACCCGTCCACTCGGACAAGCGCTGCCACTCCTCTTCTGACAGCCTGCCGGTTCGCAAGCGGTGTGAACTCACGCGCGCTTCGGCGCACAACAGCCGTTGCGCGAGTTGCTCGGTTGACATTTCCAGCGAAAAATACAGCACGGGCACATCGCCCTTGAGCGCGGCATTGCGCGCCATGCACAGGGTCAGCGCGGTTTTGCCCATCGACGGGCGGGACGCCAAGATGATCAGGTCAGACGCTTGCAAGCCCGCGGTAATCTCGTCCAATTCCGTATAGCCCGTGGTCACGCCGGTAAGCGCGCCGGGGTGTTCGTGTGCGCGCTCGATGGCGACAAACGCCTCGGTAATGGCAGACGCGAGGGGCATCACGCCTTTGCCCAGTTCGCCCTCGGCAATTTGAAAAACCCGTTGCTCTGCGCGGTCGATCAGTTCGCGCACATTCTCGGTTTCCTCATAGCTTTCGGCAATGGTTTGCGTTGCCGAGGCGATCAACCGTCGCCGTTGCGCCTTTTCCAACACGATTTGCGCGTGGTATTCCGCATTGGCCGCCGTGGCCATGTCACCGGCCAATTCCGCAATAAAAACCGGCCCGCCCACATCGTCGAGTTGCCCCCTTCGCAACAGGGCCTCGGCCAGGGTCACTTGATCGACCGGCTCCCCTCGCTCGGACAATTTTTGAATCGCCGCGTACACCCTGCGGTGCGGCGTGTGGTAAAACGCGGTTTCATCGCCCAAGACCTCGGTCACGCGGTTGATCGCCATGTTGTCGATCAGCATCGCCCCCAACACCGCGCGTTCCACATCCACGGCTTGGGGCAAGGCGCGTTCAACCGCATTCGATGTCGCATTTGGGGACGCCATCAAATTTCCGTTCCATCGCAAAGTTTTCGCACGAGTTTCAAATCTTCCCAAGTGGGGCGTTTCCACTGCGGGTTTCGCAACAGCGCGGCCGGGTGATACGTGGGCACCACCTTCGCGCCATAGCGGTCGAAAACCCGCCCGCGCAATCGGCCTATGGCCTCGGTCGTCTGCAACAGGGTTTGCGCGGCAAACCGCCCCAAAGTGCAGATCACGACCGGCGCGATGAGGTCGAGTTGCCGTTCCAAATAGGGCCGGCACGCGGCGATTTCATCCGGCTTGGGATCCCGGTTATTCGGGGGCCTGCACTTGACGATATTGGCGATGTACACGTCTTCGCGCACAAGGCCCATCGCCTCGATCATGCGCGTCAACAATTGCCCGGCCGCGCCCACAAACGGCACGCCTTGCCGGTCTTCTTCCGCGCCGGGCGCCTCGCCGACAAACACCAAGTTCGCATCCGCCCGCCCGCTGCCAAACACGACCGACATCCGCGTTTGTGCCAAGCCACATTTTTGACACGCACACGCCTCTGCGCCCAACACGGCCAAGGGATCGTCGCCCTGCTCATCTGCCTTCGCCCGCGCTATTGGGCCCGGGATTTCCCGCGCCAAAAAATCGCGTGCAAGCGACAGGGTTTCCAAAAGATCGGGGGATTTATCCACGGGCGTTCTCCCAATGCGACGCGAGCCAATCCAAAATCCGATCCGCCACATCGCGCTTGGACATCAACGGCAAGGCGACCGCGTCGCGGTGCGGTTCAATCAGGGTCACGACATTCGTATCGACCCCAAACCCCGCGCCTTCCACATTTAATTCGTTCAACACAATCAAATCGAGGTTTTTCTCTTTGAGCTTTTTGCGGGCATTCTCCAGCGCGTTATCCGTTTCCATTGCAAAGCCGATCACGACGCGCTTTCCCTTGTTTTGCCCTAGTGGAATCAAAAAATCCTCATTTGGCAACATGCGAAGCAAAAGGCCACCATCGCGTTTTTTGATCTTCGATTCGGCCACCTCCTCGGGCCGAAAATCGAGCACTGCCGCGGTCATAATCAGCGCGTCGGCATTCTCGTAAGCGCGAGTGGTCGCTGCTTTTAAGTCTGCAACCGTGCGAATGGATTCGACCCGCACGCCTGCGGGTGCTGTCAGTTCAGTCGGCCCGCTGATCAGCGTGACCTCCGCGCCCCTGCGACTCGCTTGTTCGGCGATGGCATAGCCCATTTTGCCCGTGGAGCGATTGGTGATAAAGCGCACGGGATCGATGGGTTGCTCGGTTCTGCCCGCGGTCACGACGAGGTGCCGTCCGTTGAGTGACTGCGCCGCGCCCATCATCGCGTTGACCGCTTCGGCGATCTCTTCCGGTTCGGCCACGCGCCCGATGCCCTGCGCGCCCGACGCGAGCGGCCCCTCGCCCGGCGCGACCATCTCGCAACCGCGTTTTCTCAAAATGCGGACATTGCACTGAACCGCACGGTGTTCCCACATCTGGGATTCCATTGCCGGCGCAATCAAAACAGGGGCTTCTGTTGCCAACAGCACACAGGTCAACAAATCGTCGGCCAACCCGTGCGCCAATTTGCCGATGAAATCCGCGGTGGCAGGCGCGATGAGGATCACATCTGCCCATTTGCCCAACTGCACATGGACGACATCCGGATCGCCCGGTGCGGGAAACAAATCCGTATAAACGCGGTGGTGCGAGAGGGCTTCAAAAGTGAGAGGCTGCACAAACTTCTGTGCAGCCTGTGTCATGACCACCCGAACCTCGGCACCTGCTTTTTGCAAAAGCCGCAAGAGGGAGACGCTTTTATAGGCGGCAATGCCGCCACTAACGCCCAGAAGAATCCGCTTTTCCGCCAGCATGGCGCACCTGAACTTTTTTGTTCACAACGCGGTTCAGCGCGATGGTCGTAATTTTTTTTTCGCCTTCGGGCACGCCCGCGACCAAGCGATTTTTATTGAGCCTGCGCGCTTCCCGCGATGCCAACAACACGGCCGCATAGGGGTTCATGCCCTCATCCTCTGTTAATTCCTCAGTGAAAAACACGTTTGGCATCCCACAACTCCTTTCAAAAATTGATGCGTTGCGTGCGCCGTCTCTCGGCGCGGATAATGGCCTGCAAATCGGCGACGGCATTTTCCAAATTGTCATTTACAACAATATAATCGCTGTTTTTTGCCTGTGAAAGTTCAAAACGGGCGTTTTCCATCCGCCTGTCAAAAGTGGCTGCGCCTTCTGTTTGCCGCGCGGCCAATCGCTCGGCGAGCACCTCGACAGAGGGCGGCAACACAAAAACAGTGACGCAACGGTCTTTCAACACCTCTTGCCAGTTCGCCACGCCCTGCACATCCACATCCATCAACATCACCTGCCCGCCGCACAAGGCTTTTGCAACCGAGGCGAATGTCGCGCCGTAAAGATGCCCATAGACTTCGGCGCGTTCGACAAAATCGCCCCGCTTTTGCATGGCCTCAAATTCGGCCCCTGTCACAAAATGACGCGAGATGCCATCGACTTCGCCTGCGCGTTGCGGTCTCGTGGTTGTTGTCACGCACCGTTGCACCCCGGAATCTGCGCGCAAAACCCCTTGACACATCGACGTTTTTCCCACGCCCGATGGCCCGGCGACGACCACCGCAAAAGCCACGGGATCATCGATCAATTGTCGGCGCAATGTACGGGCGTGGTCATTCAATATTTTGTACCTGTTCCTTGAGTTTTTCGATCTCTTCTTTGATCGCCACGACCACATGCGCGATGTCCGCATCCCCGGCCTTAGACCCCATAGTGCTGGCTTCTCTGAGCATTTCTTGCAGCAAAAAATTGAGCCGCCGTCCAACCTCTTCTCCGCGGTCGAGCATGTCGAGAAATTGCGCGTTGTGGCTGTGAAAGCGCACGCATTCCTCCGTGATGTCGCTGCGCTCGGCCAACAGGGCAATTTCCATCATCAACCTGTTTTCATCGACCTGTTCGGGCATTGTGAATCGCGCCAATTTTTCCTCTAACCGCTTGCGAACCGCCTCTGCGCGCCCGGGGGCCAATGCCTCGACCTGCGCGAGCAAGTTCTCGATTGCGGCAATGCGTTCTCGAAAATCCTCGGCGAGTTTCTCGCCCTCTGCCAAGCGCATGGCCCGGCACGCGGACAGGGCCTGATCCAGCGCGGCAGACATCGCGTCCCACAGGGCGTCGACATTGATCTCGGGAACTTCAAACGCAAACAGGTGCGGCAACTGGGCAACCTGCATCACATTGACCTCGCCCGATAAATTGCCCTGCATGCGAATGCCCTCAATCCCTTTGAGATACGCTGCCAACACCGCGGTTTTGAGCACGGGAAGTCCTTGTTCTGGCGCGTTGCCCTGCAAGGTGACGCTCACAGTGATGCGCCCTCTTGAAAAGACCGACAAAACCCGTTCTTTGATGCGCGGTTCGAGCTCAGACAACGAACGGGGCATGTGTACCATCACATCCCCGTACCGTCCATTGACCGACCGAACTTCAACGTTCACGCGCCCGACCTCTCCTTCTGCAACACCCTTTCCAAAACCCGTCATGCTACCGATCATGCCCGCTCCTAAAAAAATGTTTCAAACAAGGGGTTGAGAAGCCAAACAAGATAGTCAATTTACAGTGCTTTGTCAACCGCGTGCAATGGGTTTTGGCGGCCTTGCGTAACATCAATGGTCAATCGCCTGCCGCGCGGCCTCTAAGAATATTTCGTAGTTCCGAGCACCGTTGAAGCGGTGGACAATCCTGCCATTGGCGTCGATAAAAAGCGAGACCGGGATGCCCTCGACGTTGTAGGCATTGCCAATTTCGCGTCGCAAATCGAGAAGAAACGTCCAGGTAAAGCCGCGATTTTGGATGAAACGCCGCACCGTCGCAGGCGATTCTTGCAGGTTAATGCCCACGATCTGGAGCGAGTCGCCCAGGGTCTGTTGCAACCTTTCCATATCCGGCATTTCGGCAATACAGGGCGGGCACCACGTTGTCCAGAAGTTGAGAAAGATGGGTTTGCCGAGGTTTTCAGCGAGGGTGAACCGCTCGTCCTCGAGGGTCCACAACGTAAAGTCCTCGGCTTTCAGCCCATCGCGCGCCCTGCGCTTGGCTTCGGCGAGTTGGGCATCGGTCATCTTTTTGGCAACCTCATCGCGTTTGTAGTCGGCTAAGTCTTCCCCCCATGCCGCGGCGAGGGTGAACCACCTGTGGGCCTCAACCGAGTCTTTCGGCACCTCCGCCCCGTTTTCATACATATAGCCCAAGATGTACTGCGCTTTGGCATCGCCTTGGGCCGCGGCTCTGCGAAACCACTTGACCGCCTCATCGACGTCTTTTTGCACCGCGCCATACCCGTCTGAATACATCGCCCCAAGGCTGAACTGCGCTTTGGCATGGCCTTGTTCTGCGGCCTCGCGAAACCATTTGACCGCCTCCGCGTCGTCTTCCTCCACGCCATACCCATTGGCATACATCACGCCGAGGTTGAACTGCGCTTCGGCATGGCCTTGCGCTTCGGCTTTGCGAAACCACTTCATCGCTTCCGCATTGTCTTCCTCCACGCCATAGCCATAGTAATACATATCGCCGAGGTGGTTCTGCGCCATCGCATGGCCTTGTTCTGCGGCCTTGCGAAACCACTTCATCGCCTCCGCGTCGTCTTCCTCCACGCCATACCCAAAATAATACATGATGCCGAGTTGGTACTGGCCCATCGCATGGCCTTGCGCTGCGAGCGGTTGCAACACCGACAGCGCGGTCGCGTAGTCCCCCCTGTCATACGCATCCTTGCCATCCCGAAACCCACCCCACGCCGATGACGCAACGAGCGAGCACATCATCAGCATGGCAAATGGTCGAAACAAACCCCCGAACTTCTGCACATTCTCAGTCATTGTGACTCTCCTTCCCCCCCGCGGCTTCAATTACGGGCTTTGCTTTTTTCGTTTGTGAGATAGACCCCTATCGAGCCGTACGCGATAGTGTCTGGGGCCGAGTTTTTTTAGTCTGCCATCTGCCAACCACTGGGCGCGGCGTTTTAATGCCAACTGAAGCAACCCCCGTCGCGCATCCGCGTCTCGAGGCCGCCGACGGGCCGGACGATGGCGTTGCCGTGCGCGTTGTTCGAGTTGATAACGCCGCGCACGCGGTCGCGTTTCCCGAACGTGCTGATCAAAATTTACTGTTTTCACTGCCCGTCCTCCTCTGCCTGATTTCTAAGCGCGATCAGAGCTTCCAGCGTACCTTCCGATTGAGCACGGGTTTTGAGATATGCCCAGTCAATGTCTTGCCGGTAGAGCAACTCAGACATGTTGCTTTTCTCTTTTTCAATCAGCCCGGCCCCATCACCCGTAGGGACAGGCCCCTGTGCCTGTCCTCATCGGTCAGCCCCTCCATTGCATTTTCGGGCGGGCACGGGGGCCGCGCCCTTACGTTTCTATCCTTGCATCTTGTATCTTTGGGCGAGCACGGGGGCATCGCCCCTACGTTTCTATCCTCGCATCTTTCTTGTCGGTAGGTCCCGATAATTTTAAGACAACTTCTTAGGGGGGTAGAGGGGGTTGCGCGGCTTGTGAATCGGAGGTGGTCGTTGCCGTGCTAGGGGCCGGTGCATCTTGTTTGCTGGATGTTGCCGGCGGTGTGGGTTGTGCTTTTTCGGGCGGAGCCTGCGTGCTGTCGCCCTCTGTCTGAGCGTCGGGTGCGTCTCCTTTGGGACGGGTCGGCGCTGGCGTTTCACCAGGGGTTGGCGTTTCAACGGGTGTATCTTTGCTCGACCAGAACCAATACCCGAACAGCGCGGCCAATAAGACAATGCCGACTGCGATTCCAAATCGCCCTATTTTTTTTATTTGTCTTAATCGCTGACGGATTTGGTTGAATAGCGAATTGCCCGCATTGGATTCCTCTTGGATAGGATCAGCCGCAACCGATGCCACATCCCTATCGGCTTCTGGCGTGTACAGCAAGACCGTGGTGTTGTCCTGATGGGGATGCCCCACCGCTTCCACCGCTTGGATGAGTGCCTCGGTGACTTCTGAGAGGGGCGCGTCCTGCATGTTTTGCAAGATGCGTTCGATCTCTCGCTCCGCGAGCGTCAGCAAGCCATCGCTCGCCAACAAGATCCAGTCGCTTTTTTTAAGTTCAACCGGTTGCGATGAGACATCGGTCAGGTGAATATCATCGCCCATCACCGCTGACCGCAGGGCGTGGCGTTTGGGATCGGTCGCCGCTTCTTCTTCGGTTATGCGCCCGGCCGCCACCCATTCGGCAAACACAGCGGCCATCGAGTGATCCGCGTTCAGGCGGCGCAACTGCCCGTCTTGGAACAACCACAGCGGGGAATCGCCCACGCTGATCCACTCCAGCATGCGTTGGGAAACAACAACTGCGACCACCGTGGTCCCCATGCCATCCAGTTGGGGGTTGGCATCAATGGCCGCGGCAAGGGCATTATTGGCCGCCTCAAGGCACGCACACAGGCGATCCGGGATGGGTCCGGTTGCATTGGGAAAGGTCTCAAAAAAGGTTCTGACAACCGTGCCACTGGCCGTATCGCCGCTCACATGCCCGCCCATCCCATCGGCCACCACCAACATTTCGTTGCCATTTCTATCGGCAGTGCCGCGTGCAATAAAGCCATAATCGTCCTCTTGATACGCCCGCTTACCGGAAATTTGCAACGCGGCAAATCGTCCGTCTCTAGCGATAAACAGCCCATCTGATAGGTTCATGTTGTGCCTTTCTATATTGGGATTTTTTGAATTTAAGGGGACCGATCCTCCGGCCCCCGTTCCCGTTATTCGCTTCGCTACTCACACAGCCAGCACGCACAAAGAAAAAAGACAGGAGAGAACGTCACGTATCCTGCCAATCGAACGCCTCGCCGCACAGGGGCACAAAGCGCAACACCGTCTTGCCAATGGAAATATGACTCAACGCCGGCAATGCGGTTGGTGCAAGCACAAGCTCCCCTCCCATATGCGTCAAGTTGGTGTCACCGCCGTGTTGCACGTAAAATGTCCGTCCGCGGGGATCATACGTGACAATGGCGTGCTTACTGCGCGAGATCCGATCATCGCCAAAATCAACACAGATGCGGTTGGTCTTCTCGCGCCCAATGGCATTCATGCCATAGCCCAGTTGCATCGCCCTTCCCTTTCCAGGCCCTTTAACAATGACCAGCCAACCCACAACCGGATCCGTCATGGCATCGGTTTCTCCGGTGCGTTCTTCATCTTTTCTGCGACGAGGCCCAATAATCACAGTCTTATTTTCGTCGTCCACAGTCTTTTTTTCGTCGTCCATCAACACGGTGGAGGTGTCATCCCTTCCCTTAACCTCTTTGGTGAGGGTGTCATCCTGAGCACCGCGGCGACCCTCTGTGGCAGTGGACTGTCGCTTACCTGCGCCGCCTATCGGCCCGTCATATCGATAACCAGACATCATATCCTCCTATCTGTGGTTGTGGTTATTTTTTCTACCGTCGTTTGATCAAATTGTCCAAACGAGATTGCCCCGATTGGTTCGTTCAACGCCATTTCTTTTTTGCTTGGGCAATGCCAATTGCAATGCCCCCCTCATCGTGCCCATAAAAACCAGCTTGGGAATCAGCCACAAGAGAAACGGATATTGTGTTTCAAGGGCAGGGCCGGGAAGAGAGAGGGCAGGGAACCCAAAAAAAATTGAACACCCCACGCAAAACTTTTCTACAAAATCCACACCCTTTCCCCCCAAAAAAACATAAGAGGTAAAGAGGTAAAGAGGCAAGACCTAAAAACGCCGGGCAACTCGAAAACCAAGGCCGTTGTTCCGGCTTTCGGGGAAGGTCCAGGAGCGGTCCGCCGAGCGCAGATACCTGGGTCTGACGCTCCAAGAACCGCCACGCAACACGCGAAAAATGCAATCGTCAGACACCCACTCTGAACCGTCACGAGGCACGCCTGAATAGCTATTAGTCCCACAATCCTCAACCCATTCCTGTACATTCCCATGAACATCGTACAATCCAAACGCATTTGACGGAAATGAACCCACAGGCACGGGCTCCCTGCGATACACCCCTTTCCTGCCAGAACTATACGTGTAATTTCCATCGTAGTTCGCTTGAGACGTCGAGATCGTCTCACCAAAGTGAAAAGGAGTCGTTGTCCCCGCACGAGCAACATACTCCCACTCCGACTCGCTCAACAAACGATACGAATGACCTGTCTTATTAGACAGCCAACGCACATAAGCCTGGGCATCTTCCCAGCTTACATTGATCACTGGACGACGGCCGCGACCCCAACCCGCATCATTTGGACGATACCCGTTGCACCAACCCGACGCCACGCACGCATCCCACTCGGCAAACGTCACTTCATACACACCCACGGCCAACCGATACTCGAGCTCAACGCGATGCTGAGGCCCTTCATTATCATTACGATCCTTCTCATCCGAGGGCGAACCCATCATAAATGAACCTGTTGGCACTTCTACCATCACGGGGCACTCCGCACAGTCCTTGAATGAACGCCGGGCAACTCGAAAACCAACGACGTTGCTCCGGAGATCGGTGGAGTTCCAGCCGCGGTCAGCCGAGCGCAGTTTCCAGGGCTCGTTGAACCAAGAACCGCCACGCAACACGCGCTTAGAGCAATCGTCACGCACCCATGCTGAACCGTCACGAGGGGCACCTGAATAGCTTTCATTCCAACAATCCTGCGTCCATTCCCATACATTCCCATGAATATCGTACAACCCAAACGCATTTGACGAAAATGACCCCACAGGCACGGTCTTATCGCGATACACCCCTTTCCTGCCAGAACTATACGTGTAATTTCCATCGTAGTTCGCTTGAGACGTCGAGATCGTCTTCCCAAAGTGAAAAGCTGTCCTCGTTCCAGCACGCGCAACATACTCCCACTCCGACTCGCTCAACAAATGATATGAATGACCTGTCTTGGAAGACAACCAAGACACATAAGCCTGGGCATCATCCCAACTTACATTGATCACTGGACGACGGCCGCGACCCCTACCCCTATCACTTGGACGATACCCGTTGCACCCACCCGACGCCACACACGCATCCCACTCGGCAAACGTCACTTCATACACACCCACGGCCAACCGATAACCGATCTCAACACGATGCTGAGGCCATTCATTCTTTTCACGACCCTCCTCACTCGACGGCGAACCCATCTCAAACCAACCCGAGGGCACCTCCACCATCTGCGGACACTCCGAGCAGTCCTTGAATGTCCGACCAGGGGCGATTGATCGTTGACGCGCTAATTCGGCTGGAAGTGCATCTGCCAACCGCCTTTCCAATTTGCCTAACACGGACGCATCCGAATCCAACGCACGAATGCGAGACACATAATCAGACGCAGAGCTTAAATTTCCACCCGACAATGCGGCCTCAAACTGCGACACATGCGCCTCGACCTGACGCTTGATCTCGGCTTGACGACGGTCTATCTCTCCGATGACCCAATCCCCACCCAAGTAGGCCACCACAAGCACTACCAACGCACCCAACGCTATCCTCACCCTCTTGCCACGTGCCTTGCGTGCCTCTGCTTTCTGACGTTCTATCTCTTTCTGACGTTCTTCTTCTTCTCTCCTTCTACGTTCTTTTTCTTTTTTGGGGCGCCTGTAGATACTCAGCGCAGTCGAGCCCGCCGCTTTCCGACGTTCTTCTTCTATCTCGGCACGCCACGCACCGATGGTTTGCGGACGATCCTCCTCCTCCACTTGGAGCGCGTGATCTATCGCCAACAGAAAGCCCCGGCTCGCTTGATCCTTGCATCGCTTGGCAATGGGAACCAGCGGATCAGGATGATTGCGAAGATTCCTTTCCGAAGACGGATTGGGCACAGCACCCGTCAAGGCGCGATAGCATACCGCACCCAACGCATAGAGATCCGTCCAAGGCCCTTGATTCCCGTGGGTTAAATACTGCTCATAAGGCGAGTAGCCAGGCGACCCGATGGCTGAAAGGGGACGGCTCCTGGCCCCTATGGCCTGACGCGCCGCGCCAAAGTCTATCAACACAGGCGAACCATCCTCAGCGCGAATGATGATGTTGGCCGGCTTGATGTCTCGATGAAGGAATTTTGCCCCATGCACGACTTTCAACCCATCCAGCAACGGAAATAGAATCTCCTTGAGTTCGCTTTCGGTCAGCGTCCCTTTGCGTTTCAGATAGGCCGACAAGGTCTCGCCCTTGATGTATTCCATCACGATATACGCCGTGCCATGCGCTTCAAAAAACCGAAACACTTTGACGATGTGGCGATGGTCAAACCGGGCTAAGGTCTCCGCTTCGCCCGAAAAGCGATCCAACCCCCACTCAAAGGTATCGCGAGAGTTGCTCGCTCTCGGGACCACGCTGTGATCGCCTGTGCGCGTGGCAAAGTCCAAGGGAAAATATTCTTTGATCGCCACGGCCGAATTTTTGAAATGCCCCAAATACGTTATGCCAAAACCTCCAGATCCCAGCATGCGCACCAGTTCGTATTCCTGGAGCCGATACCCTAGGGGCAGGGCATGCTTGGGGTGTTGTGCTTCTGGCATCATATCCTCCTGTCAGTGGTTGGGGTTATTTTTTTTCCCGTCGTTTGATCAAATTGTCCAAACGGGATTGCCCGATTGGTTCAACGCCATTTCTTTTTTGCTTGGGCAATGCAAATGCAATGCCCCTCATCGTGCCCATAAAAACCAGCTTAGGATTTTCTACAAAATCCACACCCCTTCCCCCACAAAAACATAAGAGGTAAAGAGGCAAGACTTAGAAGCCCTAACATAAAGAAATCAAGCGTCTGAAACAGATGAGAGAACACCCGCAGGAACGCCTCAAAGTCGGCCTCTCACAAATCCATGTCAACGCTTTTTGTTAGGGACTCTTAGGAATCGGCTTAGGAATCAACTCATCACGCCACGCATCGATGGTTTGCGGACGAGCCTTCGCATCCACTTGAAGCGCGTGATCTATTGCCAACAGAAAGCCCTGACTCGCTTGATCCTCGTCGCACCGCTCGGCAAGGGGAACCAGCGGATCATCGTGCGTCCTATCTATGGCATCATCGGGCACCTCGCCCGTCAAGGCGCAATAACACACCGCACCCAACGCATAGAGATCTGTCCAAGGCCCTTGATCCCCGCGGGTCGAATACTGCTCAACAGGCGCGTAGCCCGGCGTCAGGATGGCTTCAAAGGAACGGCTCTTGGAACCTATGGTCTGATGCGCCGCGAAAAAGTCTATCAACATAGGCGAACCATCCTCGGCGCGAATGACGATGTTGCCCGGCTTGATGTCTCGATGAAGGAAATCCGCCTCATGCACTGCTTCCAACCCAGCCAGCAACGGAAATAGAATCTCCTTGAGTTCGCTTTCGGTCAGCACCCCTTGGTCGTTGAGATACTTCGACAAGGTCTCGCCCTCGGCGTATTCCATCACGATATACCCCGTGCCATGCGCTTCAAAAAACCGAAGCACTTTGATGATGTGGCGATGGTCAAAACGCGCTAAGGTCCGCGCTTCGCCCGAAAAGCGATCCAACCCCCACTCAAAGGTATCGCGAAATTCACTCGCTTTCGGCACCACGCTGTGATCGCTTGTACGTGCGGCAAGGTCCCAGGGGAAATATTCTTTGATCGCCACGGGTCTGTCCAAATTGTGGTCATAACCCAAATACGTCATGCCAAATCCCCCAAAGTCCAGCACGCGCACCAGTTCGTATTCCTGGAGCCGATACCCTTGGGACAAGGCGTTGACAGAGTGTTGTGTTTCTAGCTCGGTTTTTTCTCTGACTTTCTCTTCGACGATCTTGCCTTCGTCGTCTCGATAAACAGGCATCATATCCTCCTATCTGTGGTTGGGGTCATTTTTTTACCGTCGTTTGATCAAATTGTCCAAACGAGATTGCCCCGATTGGTTCGTTCAACGCCATTTCTTTTTTGCTTGGGCAATGCCAATTGCAATGCCCCCTCACCCCTCATCGTGCCCATAAAACCCAGCTTGGGGATCAGCCACAAGAGAAACGGATATTGTGTTTCAAGGGCAGGGCCGGGAAGAGAGAGGGCAAGGAACCCAAAAAAAATTGAACACCCCACGCAAAACTTTTCTACAAAATCCACACCCTTTCCCCCACAAAAACATAAGAGGTAAAGAGGTAAAGAGGCAAGACTTAAAAGCACCGGGCAACTCGAAAACCAACGTCGTCGAACCGGCTCTCGGAGGAGTCCCAGTCGCGGTTCGCCGAGCGCAGATTCCTGGGATCGAAGTCCCAAGAACCGCCACGCAACACGCGCTTAGAGCAATCGCCACGCTCCCACGCTGAACCGTCATCAGGAGCGCCTGAATAGCTATCATTCCAACAATCCTGCGTATATTCCCATACATTCCCGTGAACATCGTACAATCCAAACGCATTTGGCGGAAATGAACCCACTGGCAAGGTCTGCTCGCGATACACCCCTTTACGGCCAGAACCATACGTGTAATTTCCATTGTAGTTCGCTTGAGACGTCGAGATCGTTTCACCAAAATGAAAAGGCGTCGTCGTTCCTGCACGCGCAACATACTCCCACTCCGATTCACTCAACAAACGATACGAATGACCCGTCCTGGAAGACAACCAAGACACATACGCCTGGGCCGCTCCCCAACTTACATTGATCACTGGACGACGACCGCGACCCCAACCCCTATCTATTGGACGATACCCGTTGCAACCACCCGACGCCACACACGCATCCCACTCGGCAAACGTCACCGCATACACACCCACGGCCAACCCATACCCGATCTCAACACGATGCTGAGGCCCTTCATTATCATAACGACCCTTCTCACCCGACAGCGAACCCATCATAAACCAACCCGACGGCGAACCCATCATAAACCAACCCGGCGGCACCACCACCATCAGCGGACCCTCCGCACAGTCCTTGAATGTCTCGCCTGGTCGTAGCGGAATCGGCTTAGGAATCGGCTTAGGAATCAACTCGGCACGCCACGCACCGATAGTCTGCGGACGATCCTCCTTATTCACTTGGAGCGCGTGATCTATTGCCGACAGAAAGCCCGGACTCGCTTGATCCTCGGCGCATCGCTCGGCAAGGGGAACCAGTTCATCATTTTCTCTCCTATCTATGGCTTCATCGGGCACCTCGCCCGTCAAGGCGCGATAGCATACCGCACCCAACGCATAGAGATCCGTCCAAGGCCCTTGATCCCCACGGGTTGAATACTGCTCAACAGGCGCGTAGCCCGGCGTCCAGATGCGTGTAAAGGCACGGGTCCTGGCCCCTATCGCCTGACGCGCCGCGCCAAAGTCTATCAACACAGGCGAACCATCCTCGGCGCGAATGACGATGTTGTCCGGCTTGATGTCTCGATGAAGGAATTTTGCCCCATGCACGACTTTCAACCCATCCAGCAACAGAAATAGAATCTCCTTGAGTTCACCTTCGGTCAGCACCCCTTTGCGGTTGAGATACTTCGTCAAAGTCTCGCCCTCGGCGTATTCCATCGCGATATACCCCGTGTTATGCGCTTCAAAAAAATCATACACTTTGATGATGTGGCGATGGTCAAAACGGGCTAAGGTACGCGCTTCGTCCAAAAAGCGATCCTGACCCCACTCAAAGGTATCGCGAAATTTACTCGCTTGCGGCACCACGCTGAGATCGCTTGTACGCCGCCTGGCAAGGTTCAAGGGCAAATATTCTTTGATCGCCACGGGCCTGTTCAAATTGTGGTCTTTGCCCAAATACGTTATGCCAAATCCCCCAGAGCCTAGCACATGCACCAGTTCGTATTTCTGGAGCCGATACCCTAGGGGTAGCTCGAGTTTCTCTTCGTCGTCTCGATAAACAGGCATCATATCCTCCTGTCTGTGGTTGGGGTTATTTTTTTTCCCGTCGTTTGATCAATTTGTCCAAACGGCATTGCCCCGATTGGTTCGTTCAACGCCATTTCTTTTTTGCTTGGGCAATGCCAATTGCAATGCCCCCCTCATCGTGCCCATAAAAACCAGCTTGGGAATCAGCCACAAGAGAAACGGATATTGTGTTTCAAGGGCAGGGCCGGGAAGAGAGAGGGCAGGGAACCCAAAAAAAATTGAACACCCCACGCAAAACTTTTCTACAAAATCCATACCCTTTCCCCCACAAAAACAAAAGAGGTAAAGAGGCAAGACTTAAAAGCGCCGGGCAACTCGAAAACCATGGTCGTTGCACCGGAGCCCGGTGGAGTCCCCGAGGCGGCTTGCCGAGCGCAGATTCCTGGGTTCGTCGACCCAAGAACCGCCACGCAACACGCGCTTAGAGCAATCGCCACGCTCCCACGCTGAACCGTCATCAGGAGCGCCTGAATAGCTATCATTCCAACAATCCTGCGTCCATTCATATACATTCCCGTGAACATCGTACAATCCAAACGCATTTGGCGGAAATGAACCCACTGGCAAGGTCTTCCTGCGATACTCCCCTTTCCTGCCAGAACCATACGTGTAATTTCCATTGTAGTTCGCTTGATCCGTCGAGATCGTCTCACCAAAATGAAAAGGCGTCGTCGTTCCTGCACGCGCAACATACTCCCACTCCGATTCGCTCAACAAACGATACGAATGACCCGTCTTCTTAGACAGCCAACGCACATACGCCTGGGCATCTTCCCAACTTACATTGATCACTGGACGACGGCGGCGACCCCAACCCTTATCATTTGGACGATACCCGTCGCCCCCACCCGACGCCACGCAGGCATCCCACTCGGCAAACGTTACCGCATACACACCCACGGCCAACCGATACCCAATCTCAACGCGATGCTGAGGCCCTTCATCATCATCACGACCCACCTCATCCGAGGGCGAACCCATCAGGAACGAACCCGGCGGCACCACCACCATCAGTGGACCCTCCGCACAGTCCTGGAATGTCTCGCCTGCACCGCCCAACTCGGCACGCCACGCACCGATAGTCTGCGGACGATCCTCCTTATTCACTTGGAGCGCGCGATCTATCGCCGACAGAAAGTCCCGGCTCGCTTGATCCTCGGTGCATCGCTCGGCAAGGGGAACCAGCGGATCATCGCCTATCATCCTTTTTATGGCATCATCGGGCACAGCACCTGTCAAGGCGCGATAACACACCGCACCCAACGCATAGAGATCCGTCCAAGGCCCTTGATCCCCGCTGGGTGAATACTGCTCAACAGGCGCGTAGCCCCGCGTCAGAATGGTTGTAAGGGGACGGCTCCTGGACCCCATGGCCTGACGTGCCGCGCCAAAGTCCAGCAACACAGGCGAACCATCCTTGGCGCGAATGACGATGTTGCCCGGCTTGATGTCTCGATGCAAGAATTTTGCCCTATGCACTGCTTCCAACCCAGCCAGCAAAGGAAATAGAATCTCCTTGAGTTCGCCTTCGGTCAGCACCCCTTTGCGGTTGAGATACTTCGTCAAAGTCTCGCCCTCGGCGTATTCCATCGCGATATACCCCGTGTTATGCGCTTCAAAAAAATCATACACTTTGATGATGTGGCGATGGTCAAAACGGGCTAAGGTACGCGCTTCGTCCAAAAAGCGATCCTGACCCCACTCAAAGGTATCGCGAAATTTACTCGCTTGCGGCACCACGCTGAGATCGCTTGTACGCCGCCTGGCAAGGTTCAAGGGAAAATATTCTTTGATCGCCACGGGCCTGTTCAATTTGTGGTCTTTGCCCAAATACGTTATGCCAAATCCCCCAGAGCCTAGCACATGCACCAGTTCGTATTTCTGGAGCCGATACCCTAGGGGCAGCTCGAGTTTCTCTTCGTCGTCTCGATAAACAAGCATTATATCCTCCTGTCTGTGGTTGGGGTTATTTTTTTTCCCGTCGTTTGATCAATTTGTCCAAACGGGATTGCCCCGATTGGTTTAGGGCCATCTCTTCTCGGCCTTGGGCAATGTGCAGCGCGAACACCAGCACTGCGGATTGGATCAGCACGAGCAAGGTCGTGTAAAACGCCACGCCCAGCCGTGCGGTGATTTCTTTTGACGTCTTCGCAACTTGCGGATCCACGGATCCCGCATAATCCAGCGCGTTGGCAATGCCCACGACAAGGCTGATGCCGAATACGGTTATCCGTTGGTTGAATTCTTCATTGACCACCTCAAGCCTCCTTTTGAATAATTTCACCCGTCTCTGGGTTGCGCTCCACCTGACCTTGGATCTCGTCTTTTGTGGACCGCTCTCCATCTGAACCATCATTCCCTTAACCAACCCCTGCGTTCGAATCGCGATTTCCACGATCAACCATAGCGATGAGTTGTTGAACAGTCGTCTGATAATCACCGAGCGACAAGCTCTCTGTCGCGCTTACAAATTCCTGCCTGATTTTGACCCACGCGCCATCCCGCGCAACACGACTGCCATTTGTGCTGTTGCAATCGGTGAGGTGATACGCGCCCTGGTGGGTCACGATCAACTCTGCATGCACGCGGGAAACAGACGTATCGGAGATTTGAATATCCATATCCGATACGCGACCGATTCGGTAAATCTCATTGTTCGCCATAAGTCGCCTCCCGTTGGTTTAATGAAGCAACCCCTGGCCCTCACCTCCGTGAAACGCGCATATTGCCTTCGGTGTCCACGGTGATGGTTGCCACCAGAATTTTTTTACCTTGTCTTGTCAGCGTTTTTGTGCTGAAAGCTGATTCCCCCTTCCTTGTAGGCACGGGCGTAGCCTACAAGGAGCGAGGCGAACAACGGGTTAGGGGGTAGGTTGCGCTAAAGTTCTGAGATCGTGAGCGTCAGACTGCCCAGCTTGACTGTGGTGCCGTCGTCCAATCGCTGGGGGTCAAATGGCGACAAGAGGTGATCGTTCAAAAATGTGCCATTGCTGGAGTTCAAATCTTCAACATAAAAACGATTATCCCGAAACGCAATACGCAAATGCCGCCGGGATACCTTTTCATCAGGGACGACTTCATCCACCAAATCGGCATGCCGACCCAATGAAATCCCCAAGCGTTGTCCCGCGAATTTCTCGGGCGATAATGCAATGCGAACTCGATTGCCGCGGCCGTCAAACCCGGACAGCACCAGACCGCGCTTTGGAAGTGGTTCTGGGATTGGTTCTGGGATTGGTTCTGGGATTGGTTCTGGGATTGGTTCTGGGATTGGTTCTGGGATTGGTTCTGGAACCACGCTATCTCTGCCCGGCAGGTTGATCCACTTGCTCACCTGTTCTAAGGCGTGAACGATCTGTTGCCTGGGTTTTCTAATCGCCAATGCCAAGGCGATCAATGTCAGGACACCCAATACGATGCCCCATAATTGCTCGCGTGCATCTTCGGATTCGCGTAGGTCGTATTCGAGTTTTTGAATCACCTCTTTCAGATCGTTGACTTTGGATTCCATCCCCTCGGCTTTGCGCTGCGCTTCTTCGAGTTCCCGCCGCGCCTGTTCCAGTACCCCGGTATTCCCGCCATCGCGTTGGATTCTTTCGAATGCTCGCCGCGCCTCTTCCAGCTTCGTGGCATTCTCCTCGGCTTTGCGCTGTGCTTCTTCGAGTTTCCGCTGCGCCTGTTCCAGAGCCTCAGAACTTCCACCACCACCAGCCGGCAAACACACGCGGGTCTCTGATTGGAAGGCGATATTGCGCGTTTGCAAGAGCTTTGCCAATTCCTCAATGTGAGAAGCAAAGAATAGACCCTGATTTTCGACTCCTCCCTCGAATGACTGAGTATTCACCCCGATCACCCTGCCGCAATCATCCAACAAAGGCCCGCCGCTGTTGCCGCGGTTGATTTCTGCAGAGTGGTAAATCATTCTTAATGGTTGCTTTCTACCATCCAATCCCCAGGGAACTCTATCTTCTCGAGCATACTTGCCTCCTCGCGTTGTCGGGTCACCGGCGAGTCTTCCCTTGTCGGCAATACCGGGATAACCTACACTCCACACCGCATCCCCTTTGTCCATTGGCGCGAGCGACAACAAGATCGGCGGAAGGTCTATATTCGGGACGCGGACGATTGCCAGATCGAGTTGGAAGTCCTCGTAGATCACTTCGGCATCATACTCCGTAGTAGAATTTGTCGGCCTGATTGTGATCCGATGACCACCCTCAATAACGTGGTCATTTGTCGCAATATAACCGCGGTTATTGAGCACAAATCCCGTGCCTTTAGTATGAACCCCCAGGCGCTTATGCGTGATAATACGCACAACGCTTTGCTCGATCACGGCAAAATCCGGCTTGGCGATGGCATCGCGGCCCTGCAAGAGCGCGATGAAAATGAAAAGGATGAAACGCCCGTGTTTGAGTTTGTTTTGCATTTTTTATTTCTCCACCAAACGCACTTGAAAAACAACTGGCCCCAACTTAAGTTGATCATTGTTTTGCAACAACGCCTGTTCACGCGGATTGAGCTTGCGGCCATTGATCCGCGTGCCATTCAGGGTATTCAAATCCTCGGCATAGAGATCGCCACCCGTCACGGTCAGCCTGATGTGTTCGCGGGAAACAGCTTCGTGGTCGATCATAAAATCGACTTTGGTCGTGCTCCGTCCAAGCACCACACCGGCCCCCTCGCCCAAGGCCAAGGCCGATATACGCAACGCGAATGGCCTGCCCGTGTGGTCTTGTCCTTCCAACACACAGCTAAAAGGCGCGGGTTGCGGTGCATTCGCTGCGGCACGACGCGCTGCTGCTGCCTTTTGTTCTGCCTCGCTCAATTGTGCCTTTTTTCTCCGCGAGGAAACAAACCAACCGATAAACGCGAGAAGCACAATGACCGCCCCGGCAATAACGCTCCATTGTAGCCGTTGCGCGGTCCTCGCTTCGGCCGCCTTGAGGCTATCGGCTTTTGCCTGTACCCGTTCTCTCGCTCTTTTGGCACTGTCCGCCGCTGCCGCCGCCTTCTGAGAATCCGCTTGGGCCGCTGCTTTGATGCTGTCCAACTTCGCACGATTGGCGGAATCCGCCCGCGCTTTGGCCCGTTCTGCTGCCACCCGAGCGGCGTGTTCTTCTGCTACCCGCGCTTTTGCGGCTTGGATGCTGTCCGCCCGCGCACGATGGATGGAATCTGCCCGCGCTTTTGCGACTTGGATGCTGTCGGCCTTGGCTTGGATGCTGTCCGCCCGCGCTTTTGCGGCTTCGCTCTCTTGCTCTGCGCGTTCAATCGCACTCAAGCACGCTTCTTCAACCACGTTGTGGGCGATTTCTCGGTCTTTAAGCGCGGTGATGATATCGCCGCTGCGTAGGGCAAAGACCGTCCCCTGTGGCTCCGCATTTTTCCGAAACGGCCAGCGTCCGCTTGGATCTGGCGTGTTGATGGCGATCACATCCCCACATTCATTGAACACGGGCATCCCAAAGGCTTTGGACATCACAATGGCATTGTGCTGGAGCATGTGTACCACGGGATCATCCGCTCGCCTACCCGGCCTATCGTAGTACGTGCCAATCGTTCCATGAGAAACCTGAACACTGTCTCCCATGCCAAACTTCAAAGTCTGCACGACTCTGCCCACAGCAGCCCCTTGCTCGGACAAGGACAGCGCAGGTACCCCCAACCCTTGCACGCGCAACAAGGCCAAGTTCATGTCCTGCTTGGCAAAGACCTGCTGTGACACGATCTCGGCGCCGGTCTTTAGGGACAGGACGGTTAATCGCTTTGCATCCGCTAAGAGATGGGCGTTCGTCAGCACATGCCCTCCGTCATTGAGGACAAAGCCGCTCCCTTCCGCCACCAGCTTATTATTCTGATACGCCCGCACCCGCACAATGCTTTCGGATACGACCGCAACATCGATCTGCGCCGAGACGGGGCTTGTGAAAAGCAATACCACGAAATACATCCGCACATCAAAAATACGCATGACAATCTCCTCTGTTTGATCCTATGAAACGCATAGCCCTTCGCATGGGAGGGGGGTCTTCGAGAATCCCTTTATTTTTTTAAGGGCGCAAGACCTCGGCTGTCTCAAGAGCATTGACCACCGCCACCTAGTTGTAGCGATGTCCCTTCCCCATATATGCAGGGCAAAAGGGACACCGCCGGGACCTCATCATGACCGCCCCTGGACGCTCCGTTGCACACCCGGCAACACTGTCGTGTTGCCAGTTCTGGCCGACGAGCGTGCGGGCAACTCGAAAACCATTGTTGTTGTTCCGGTTTTCGGTGGTGTTCCTGTTGCGGTTTGCCGAGCGCAGATTCCTGGGTTTGTTGTTCCAAGAACCGCCACGCAACACGCGCTTAGGGGGGACGGTCAGGCTTCCAAAGCGGATCGAACCACCCACCTCGAAAGATCGCATGGCGCAACCGCCATGTATGGGCATGATTGGCATGCGCGATCCACGCGCATACCCGAGCGACCACTTCCTCGTGTGTGATATGGCCCTGGTGCCAGCGGTCGCGCATACTCCGTAGCCGGTTGCGGAAGCGACGCACATTGGCTTCGGGCAACCGCCGATACCCGCCGGGCAAGAGCACAAAGCCCAAAAAGGTGGTCGGTGCTTCTGTTTCGATAATCTCGGTCTTTTCCTGATGCAGGCACAACCGGCGGCCTTCCAAAAAACGAGCGATACGCTCGCGCCATGCACCGAGTTGTTTGGGGTCGTCGTGGAACAGCGCAAAGTCGTCAACATAACGCACATAGCCCTTGGCCCGCAACACTTCTTTGCAAAAGTGATCCAGGCCATCCAGATACACATTGGCAAAAAACTGGCTGGTGAGATTGCCAATGGGTAGGCCGCGCCGCCGCGTATAGGGTGTAAACAGATCGTCGCCCGGATAGTAGCGGTTGACCGGCTCTTGGGGATTGGAGGCATCGATGATCTGATCCCCCAAGGCCAATGTCCGCGCACAAGCAATGCGCCGCCGCAGGTCGCGCTTGAGAATTTCGTGGTCAATGGCGGGAAAATAGCGATAGAGGTCGCAGCGAAGAACATAGCGGAAGTGGTCGCGGAATGTCTCGTAGCGGGCGATTGCCCGGTGCGTCCCTTTGCCTTTGCGGTTGGCGTAGCTATCGTAAATAAAGCCGCGCTCAAAAATTGGGTTGCACACCGCGCAAAAAGCGTGATGCACCACCCGGTCGCGGAAGGGCGCAGCCGAGACAATGCGATGCTTGGGGTCGAAAATTTCGATCTCGGTGTAGCGACCAGGTCGGTAGTGACCCGTGGTGAGTTCCCATTCCAAGCGCAAGATCTCTTTTTCTAAATTGGCGAGAAATGCCGCCACACCCGGTTTGGCTCTCTTGCCTTTGGCGGCGCATTGGCTGGCCGTTAGCAAAGCGGAAAACGAGGCCATGTCGTCAAACAGATCGCGTGCTTTCGTGGGCATGATGTGCCTTTCTCCACGCGCCCACACGCTGTCCCACCTCATTGACCATGCGGACGGCGTATTCGTAGCGGCGGCGGTTTAGATGGTGCAACTCCCATGCGAGGCGCAAGAGAAAGCGCAATTTTTCAAGGCCCAAATTGGCTTGAGCCAGATGCTGGCTGCGCTGCCGGGTATAGGTGGCATCAATGAGCGATTCCAACACGTTGAGGGCCGTGCTTTGAATGCGGTCGCCCAACAAGAACTTTTGGCTACGCGGGAATCGCTCCAGCGTGGGAATCAGCCACAAGAGAAACTGATAGTGCGCTTCAAGGGCAGGGCCGGTCTGACGCGCCACAGATGAGCCTTGACTTGGGTTGGGTTGCGTATTCATAGATCAAATTTCGTCCAATAGAGAGAGGTCCGGAAATCCAAAAAAAATTGAACACCCCACGCAAGACTTTTCTACAAAATCCATACCCTTTCCCCCACAAAAACAAAAGAGGTAAAGAGGTAAAGAGGCAAGACTTAAAAGCGCCGGGCAACTCGAAAACCATTGTTGACGTTCCGGATAACGGAGGTGTCCCTGAAGCGGATAGCCGAGCGCAGAATCCTGGGCTCGCTGAGCCAAGAACCGCCACGCAACACGCGCAGAGAGCAAGCACCACGCTCCCACGATGAACCATCACCAGGCGCGCCTGAATAGCTACCATTCCAACAATCCTGCGTCCATTCCCATACATTCCCATGAACATCGTACAATCCAAACGCATTTGGCGGAAATGAACCCACAGGCAAGGTCTGCTCGCGATACACCCCTTTCCTGCCAGAACCATACATGTAATTTCCATCGTAGTTCGCTTGAGACGTCGAGATCGTCTCCCCAAAGTGAAAAGGTGTCACCGTCCCCGCACGCGCAACATACTCCCACTCCGATTCGCTCAACAAACGATACGAATGACCTGTCTTATTAGACAACCAAGACACATACGCCTGGGCATCGTCCCAACTTACATTGATCACTGGACGACGGCCGCGAC
This sequence comes from uncultured Latescibacterota bacterium, assembly GCA_958295785.1. GTDB lineage: Bacteria > Latescibacterota > UBA2968 > UBA2968 > UBA2968 > VXRD01. Next base: position 4,214,878 of record OY282377.1, on the reverse strand, counting down.
CCCAACCCGCATCACTTGGACGATACCCGTCGCACCCACCCGACGCCACACACGCATCCCACTCGGCAAACGTCACCGCATACACACCCACGGCCAACCGATAACCGATCTCAACACGATGCTGAGGCCCTTCAGCAGCATAACGACCCTCCTCACTCGACGGCGAACCCATCATAAACCAACCCGGCGGCACCACCACCATCTGCGGACCCTCCGCACAGTCCTTGAATGTCTCGCCTGGTCGCGGAGGATGCGGCTTATCCGGCACCAACTTGGCACGCCACGCACCGATAGTCTGCGGACGATCCTCCTTATTCACTTGGAGCGCGTGATCTATCGCCGACAGAAAGCCCCGGCTCGCTTGATCCTCGGCGCATCGCTCGGCAATGGGAACCAGCGGAGCATCGCCTATCATCCTTTTTATGGCATCATCGGGCACAGCACCTGTCAAGGCGCGATAGCATACCGCACCCAACGCATAGATATCCGTCCAAGGCCCTTGATCCCCGCTGGTCGAATACTGCTCAACAGGCGCGTAGCCCGGCGTCAGGATGACGGAAAGGGAACCGCTTATGGTCCCTATGGCCTGACGCGCCGCGCCAAAGTCTATCAACACAGGCGAACCATCCTCGGCGCGAATGACGATGTTGCCCGGCTTGATGTCTCGATGAAGGAATTTTGCCCCATGCACGACTTTCAACCCATCCAGCAACGGAAATAGAATCTCCTTGAGTTCGCTTTCGGTCAGCACCCCTTTGCGTTTCAGATAGGCTGACAGGGGCTCGCCCTCGGCGTATTCCATCACGATATACCCCGTGTTATGCGCTTCAAAAAAATCATACACTTTGATGATGTGGCGATGGTCAAACCGGGCTAAGGTACGCGCTTCGTCCAAAAAGCGTTTCCGCCACTGCTCAAATTTATCGCGAAATTTAATTTGCGGGACCACGCTGAGATCGCTTGTACGCCGCATGGCAGAGTTCAAGGGAAAATATTCTTTGATCGCCACGGGCCTGTTCAAATTGTGGTCTTTGCCCAAATACGTTATGCCAAATCCCCCAGAGCCTAGCACGTGCATCAGTTCGTATTTCTGGAGCCGATACCCTAGGGGCAGCTCGAGTTTCTCTTCGTCGTCTCGATAAACAGGCATTATATCCTCCTGTCTGTGGTTGGGGTTATTTTTTTCCCGTCGTTTGATCAATTTGTCCAAACGGGATTGCCCGATTGGTTCAACGCCATTTCTTTTTTTCTTGGGCAATGCCAATGCAATGCCCATCACCTTGCCCATAAAAACCAGCTTGGGAATCAGCCACAAGAGAAACGGATATTGCGATTCAAGGGCAGGGCCGGGAAGAGAGAGGGCAGGGAACCAAAAAAAAATCGAAACGCAAAACTTTTCTACAAAATCCACACCCCTTCCCCCACAAAAACAAAAGAGGTAAAGAGGCAAGACTTAAAAGCACCGGGCAACTCGAAAACCATAGTCAAGGCTCCGGTTCCCGGTGGGGTTCCTGCCGCGGTGCGCCGAGCGCAGAAACCAGGGTTCGCTGTCCCAAGAACCGCCACGCAACACGCGCACAGAGCAATCGCCACGCAACCACGCTGAACCGTCACCAGGAGCACCTAAATAGCTATCATTCCAACAATCCTGCGTCCATTCCCATACATTCCCATGAATATCGTACAACCCAAACGCATTTGACGAAAATGAACCCACTGGCAAGGTCTGCTCGCGATACACCCCTTTCCTGCCTTCAGGGCTTCTTTGCGCGCCAAGTCCTTGCGGACCTACAGGCAAGGCGCGATACACCCCTTTCCTGCCAGAACCATACGTGTAATTTCCATAGTAGTTCGCTTGATCCGTCGAGATTGTCTCACCAAAATGAAAAGGCGTCGTCGTTCCTGCACGCGCAACATACTCCCACTCCGATTCACTCAACAAACGATACGAATGACCCGTCCTGGAAGACAACCAAGACACATACGCCTGGGCATCTTCCCAAGTTACACTGATCACGGGACGACGACCGCGACCCCAACCCGCATCATTTGGACGATACCCGTTGCACCCACCCCCCGACACACACGCATCCCACTCGGCAAACGTCACCGCATTCACCCCCACTGCCAACCCATACCCGATCTCAACACGATGCTGAGGCCCTTCAGCAACATAACGTTCCTCCTCACTCGACGGCGAACCCATCATAAACCAACCCGGCGGCACCACCACCATCTGCGGACCCTCCGCACAGTCCTTGAATGTCTCGCCTGGTCGTGGCGGAATCGGCTTAGGAATCGGCTTAGGGCCCAACTCGGCAAGCCACGCATCGATGGTTTGCGGACGAGCCTCCTCATCCACTTGGAGCGCACGATCTATCGCCGACAGAAAGCCCTGGCTCGCTTGATCCTCGCTACATCGCTCGGCAAGGGGAACCAGCGGATCATTGATCATCCTAGCTATGGCTTCAGGTGGCTCCTTGCCCGTCAAGGCGTGATAGCATACCGCACCCAACGCATAGAGATCCGTCCAAGGCCCTTGCCTTAGATCCCTGCGGGGCCAATACTCGGGCGGATACTGCTCAACAGGCGCGTAGCCCGCTGTCAGGAGGAATGTAAAGGCACGGTTCATGTTCATGACCCCTATGGCCTGACGCGCCGCGCCAAAGTCTATCAACATAGGCGAAGCGTCCTCGGCGCGAATGACGATGTTGCCCGGCTTGATGTCTCGATGCAAAAATTTTGCCCCATGCACGACTTTCAACCCATCCAGCAACGGAAATAGAATCTCCTTGAGTTCGCCTTCGGTCAGCACCCCTTTGCGGTCGAGAAAGTCCGACAGGGGCTCGCCCTCGGCGTATTCCATCACGATATACCCCGTGTTATGCGCTTCAAAAAAATCATACACTTTGATGATGTGGCGATGGTCAAACCGGGCTAAGGTACGCGCTTCGTCCAAAAAGTGTTGCCACCACTCAAATTTATCTTTATCGCGCAATTCAATCGGTTGCGGGACCCCGCTGAAATCTTTTGTACGCCGCGTGGCATGGTCCGAAGGAAAATATTCTTTAATCGCCACGGGTCTGTCCAATTTGTGGTCATAGCCCAAATACGTCCTGCCAAATCCCCCAGAGCCTAGCACGCGCACCAGTTCGTATTCCTGGAGCCGATACCCTAGGGGCAGGGCATGCTTGGGGTGTTGTGCTTCTGGCATCATATCCTCCTATCTGTGGTTGGGGTCATTTTTTTACCGTCGTTTGATCAAATTGTCCAAACGAGATTGCCCCGATTGGTTCGTTCAACGCCATTTCTTTTTTGCTTGGGCAATGCCAATTGCAATGCCCCCTCATCGTGCCCATAAAAACCAGCTTGGGAATCAGCCACAAGAGAAACGGATATTGTGTTTCAAGGGCAGGGCCGGGAAGAGAGAGGGCAGGGAACCCAAAAAAAATTGAACACCCCACGCAAAACTTTTCTACAAAATCCACACCCTTTCCCCCACAAAAACATAAGAGGTAAAGAGGTAAAGAGGCAAGACTTAAAAGCACCGGGCAACTCGAAAACCATCGTAGCTGTTCCGGTCTCCGGTGGAGTCCCTGACGCGGTTTGCCGAGCGCAGAGACCTGGGTCCGACGACCCAAGAACCGCCACGCAACACGCGCATAGAGCAATCGCCACGCTCCCACGCTGAACCGTCATCAGGAGCGCCTGAATAGCTATCATTCCGACAATCCTGCGTCCATTCATATACATTCCCGTGAACATCGTACAATCCAAACGCATTTGGCGGAAATGAACCCACTGGCACGGTCTTCCCGCGATACACCCCTTTACGGCCAGAACCATACGTGTAATCTCCATAGTAGTTCGCTTGAGACGTCGAGATTGTCTCACCAAAATGAAAAGGCGTCGTCGTTCCTGCACGCGCAACATACTCCCACTCCGATTCACTCAACAAACGATACGAATGACCCGTCCTGGAAGACAACCAAGACACATACGCCTGGGCATCTTCCCAACTTACATTGATCACTGGACGAGTGCCGCGACCCCAACCCACATCATTTGGACGATACCCGTTGCACCCACCCCCCGACACACACGCATCCCACTCGGCAAACGTCACCGCATACACCCCCACTGCCAACCGATAACCGATCTCAACACGATGCTGAGGCCCTTCAGCAGCATAACGACCCTCCTCACTCGACGGCGAACCCATCATAAACCAACCCGGCGGCACCACCACCATCTGCGGACCCTCCGCACAGTCCTTGAATGTCTCGCCTGGTCGCGGAGGATGCGGCTTATCCGGCACCAACTTGGCACGCCACGCACCGATAGTCTGCGGACGATCCTCCTTATTCACTTGGAGCGCGTGATCTATCGCCGACAGAAAGCCCCGGCTCGCTTGATCTTTGTTGCATCGCTCGGCAATGGGAACCAGCGGAGCATCGCCTATCATCCTTTTTATGGCATCATCGGGCACAGCACCTGTCAAGGCGCGATAGCATACCGCACCCAACGCATAGATATCCGTCCAAGGCCCTTGATCCCCGCTGGTCGAATACTGCTCAACAGGCGCGTAGCCCGGCGTCAGGATGACGGAAAGGGAACCGCTTATGGTCCCTATGGCCTGACGCGCCGCGCCAAAGTCTATCAACACAGGCGAACCATCCTCGGCACGAATGACGATGTTGCCCGGCTTGATGTCTCGATGCAAGAATTTTGCCCTATGCACTGCTTCCAACCCAGCCAGCAAAGGAAATAGAATCTCCTTGAGTTCGCTTTCGGTCAGCGTCCCTTTGCGGTCGAGAAAGTCCAACAAGGTCTCGCCCTCGGCGTATTCCATCACGATATACCCCGTGCCATGCGCTTCAAAAAACCGATGCACTTTGATGATGTGGCGATGGTCAAACAGCGCTAAGGTCTGCGCTTCGTCCAAAAAGCGTTTCAACCCCCACTTAAAGTCATCGCGAGAATTGCTCGCTTGCGGGACCACGCTGTAATCGCCTGTGCGCGTGGCAAAGTTCGAGGGCAAATATTCTTTGATCGCCACGGGTTTGTCCAAATGGAGGTCATGCCCCAAATACGTCATGCCAAAGCCTCCAAAGCCCAGCACGCGCACCAGTTCGTATTCATGGAGCCGATACCCTTTGGGCAGGGCGTTGATGGGGTGTTTTTCGTTCATTGTGAACCTCGTGATTAAATTAGATGTGAAACCGTAGGGGCGGTGCCTCTGTGCCCGGCCCCATCACCCGTAGGGACAGGCACAGGGGCCTGTCCTCATCAGTCAGCAAAACAAGCAATAAGCCCATACATCGCTTTGGGCGGATGGGCGGGGACTGACTGCTGACAACTGCCTTCGTCACATCCCCCAAACATCGATCTCAACGCCGCTGTTCGACGTGCGGCGGCAGTGAAAAATTTTGTCCTTCCAACGCTTTCCCTTGCGCCGGTCAAAAATCACCAAATGACCCTTTTCTGCATCGCAACGGTCTATGTACTCGGCGGTCTTTTCCAAACCCTCGGCGATGGTGCGTTTCAGACTTTTGTGCAGAATTTTGCACTCGATCACGAATTTGCGCGTGCGCTCGGCCTGCGGCCAAATCATGAGCAGATCGGTACGCATGTGACCTAGGCCATACTCGCGCTCGATGCGTCCACCGCTGTTGACAATCCGCTGCAAAAACGCTTGAAGCAACAACTGCGGCCCGGCTTCCCGATACTGAAACCGCCCGACCCAATGCTCTGAGTGCTCGCGGAAGAAGGTCTGAAACGCAGCCATCAGCTTTTCCACATCCAAGCTGCCATCGGCATGGACGTACCAAGCTGGGTCTTGGACGAGGCCCGCCTGCGTGGCGTAGGTCAGTTCACGCGGCACGACTTCTGAGTAGATGGGATTGGCAATGCGAAGCGGGGTGTCCTGGGCGACCAAGCCCAAGTCGCGGACGTACTCGAGGTCTCGGGTCGAGAACGCGCTCTGTTCAGTACCGCTCAACAGCGGCTCGACCACGCGCCTGACCCGCTCCTCTTGGAGTTTGTCCGTCAGTTGGTCGAGGTGCGTTTCGCGGCGCAGGATGAGTTGCTCGCGTGCGTCGAGGATGTCGGCGGCGGTGATCGGACGGCTCCGGTCTTCTGCGGCTTCGCCATAGAAACAGGTCTCATCCGCCAGCGCGTTGACCAGCCAGGGCTGACCCTGAGTCTGCGTCCAGATCGTTTCCAGCGCGGCGGGCGTGAACACCTGCCCGGTTTCCTCGGTGTGTTGCGCGAGCAAGGCGATCACCTCGTCCCGCGAAAAGTCGCCCAAACGCAGGGATCGCGCTTTGATATTGAACGCACTACCCCCAGTGATAATCGCATTGGTCGAACTGGAACGAATGCGGTAATCGCGCACATCGCGCACCCCGCATAGTATTACACTTTGCGGAAAACTTTCCGGACGGCGGTCATAGCCGGCCCGCAACTGCCGCAGCACAGACAGCAGCGCGTCCCCAATCAGCGCGTCGATCTCGTCGATGAGCAGCACCAGGGGCTTCGGGGACGCCTCGGCCCACCGCGTCAATGCCTCGCGCAGCGCAGCCCCCGGCCCGGACTCAACGAAAATAATAGGCCAGCCTTCGAACAAAAAATCGTCGCCTATTGAACGCGCCCGAGACGCCAACTCGGTCAAAATAGTGCGCGTCACCCGTTCCACATCTTCGCGCAGGGCTTGTCCACCCTCAACGTTGACGTACACGCAGCGGTAATCGCCCTCGGCGTTGAGCAAATCGCGCAGTGCCAGAAGGCCAGAGGTCTTGCCCGTCTGCCTGGGCGCGTGCATGACGAAATAGCGTTTGTCGCGGATGAGCCGGCGAATCTCATTGAGATTGAGCCGTTCCAAAGGCGGGATGCAGTAGTGGTCCGCAGCCACCACCGGCCCGCTGGTGTTAAAGAAGCGCATAGCGATATTTCCCTGAGCAAAGTCCCGTATGATCGCGCCTATTGCCAAACGAACAGGCAAAAAACAAAAGGGAGGCTCCAGACGTCTGCACAAGGCATATCTGGAACCCCACGGCGCGCAATCGCAACTTACTCAACGACATCAAAGTCGTGTACATCTTCACCGGCTTCGAGCGATAAAATCTCCAGCGCAGTGGCGGCACCCTGCCCGGCGGAAATAATCGCCTGCGTGCGGATGAGGCGCGTATTCCACCCCACAGCAAACAATCCCTTGACCGAGGTCCTGCCGTCTTCATCGGCGACAATGCCCTTGTTCTTCTTTTCCAAATTCAGCCCTTCAGCCAATTTGGTATTGGTGCCCGTGCTCAGCACGAGATACTTTCCCTCCACGCGGTCGCCATTTGCAGTGGTGACGGCAAAGCCGGTATCGGTCTTCTCGGCATGCGTCACTTCCACATCCTCAATTTGACCGCCCTGCTGCTGGACTTGGGCGCGAGAAACCCGCTGAAACTCACTGCCCGTCATCTCGGGAATGCCCAGATAATTGTAGAGCATGGCCTTGTGCATGGGCGTATTGTCTTGCCCAAACACTGTGACGCGCTGTCCGTTTTTTGCCAAAAACAACGCGGCACTCAATCCTGCGGGCCCATCGCCAATAATCAAAACATCTGCCATAACGTATCCTTTCTGTTAGGAGTGGGTGGGATTAGCGGTTAGACGTATGTCAATATATTCAAAAATCAGCCCCTTCATCCAGCAATTTTCTCAGTGCCTTCGCGTCGGTGACGGGTTCGGAACATACAAAATTGCGGCATACGTACGCGGTGGCGCGGCCATCGACCAACCCGCGATTTTGCAACAGGGGGATGGCGTCAGACGCAAATTCATCTCCTCCGCACAAAACGACATGGGGCCGCCACGTTTGATCGACCACATTGAGCAGCGCGGCGGTATCCGCACGGTCTCGCGCACCCAAAACAGCGACCTCAACCGGCCGTTGCAAAAAGAGATCCAAAGCGCAAACCATGTTGCCAAACCCCGAGGGCATTTCCCGGATATGCCGCCCAAAAAGATGCAACACGCGCTCGGCCATCTCCCCCCAATCCTCGCGTTCGAGCAACGCGCTCAACCGCATCAAGGCAAACACGCCTGTGGAATTGCCCGAAGGCGTGGCATTGTCAAAGGGGTTTTTCGACCGCACAATCAGGGTTTCGTGGTCTTTCCCCGTATAGAAAAAACCGCCATCAGCGTCATCCCAAAATTGATCGATCATCACCGTCATCAAATCCCGCGCCGCCCCGAGATGGGACGGCTCAAAACCCGCTTCGTACAAATCGATCAAGCCGAGGATCAAGCAGGCGTAATCGTCCAAATAGGCATTGAACCGCGCGCGACCATCGCAATACGTGTGCAACAACAGCCCCTCATCGGTCCGCATGTGCGCGAGGATAAACCGCGCCGCATTCGCCGCACACGTCAGATAGGCCGGCTCGCCAAACGCCCGATACGCCTGACTAAACGCGGAAATTATCAGCCCATTCCAACTCGCCTGAATTTTCTCATCTCTCGCGGGCTTCACGCGCTGTTCCCGCGCTTCAAACAACACCGCGCACCATCGCGCTATCGCGTCTTCATCCACTGCTTGGGCAATGGGGATATTCGGGATATTTTGCCCCTCAAAATTGCCGCGCGCTGTAATATCGAAATACCGACAAAACGCCGCGCCATCTTCTTCGCCCAACAACGCGATCACCTCTTGCGGCTCCCACACAAAAAATTTGCCCTCTTCCCCCTCGCTATCCGCGTCTTGCGTGGAGTAAAAACCGCCCTCGGGCGCGGTCATTTCCCTGAGCACATAATCGCAAGTAGCGCGGGCAATGCGCGCAAACAGCGGTCGCTTTGTCACCAGATAGGTCTGCGTGTACAGCCGCGCGAGCAATGCGTTGTCGTACAACATCTTTTCAAAATGCGGCACGAGCCAGCGATAATCCACAGAATAGCGGTGGAATCCCCCGCCGAGTTGATCGTAGATACCCCCCCGCGCCATCTTCTCGAGGGTCAACGTCACCATATCGAGGGCCTCGGCGTTCCCGGTCCGCAAATGGGTTCGCAAACACACTTCGAGATTCATCGCATTGGGAAATTTGGGCTGCGTGCCAAACCCCCCGTTTTGAAAGTCGAAATTCGCCCGGATCTTTTGGAATGCCATCTCAAAATCCGCCTCCCCGAGTGCATCGGTCAGCGCGTCTATGCGCGTCATTTGGCGCAAGTGCGCGTGCAGGCGGTGGGCCACATCCGCCACGTTGTCGCCTTGCTCCCGATAGTGTTTGGCAACGGATTCCAAGACGTGGGGAAAGCCCGGTATGTCGTGCCGCGTGCGCGGGGGAAAGTACGTCCCCCCGTAAAACGGAACGCCCTGCGGCGTCAAAAACACGCTCATGGGCCACCCGCCCGATCCGGTCATCACCTGCACTGCATTCATATAGATTTCATCGACATCGGGCCGTTCTTCCCGATCCACTTTCACATTGACAAAATGCGCGTTCATAATCTGCGCGATTTCCGGATCTTCAAAGCACTCGTGCGCCATCACATGGCACCAGTGGCAGGCTGCATATCCCACGCTCAAAAAAACGGGCTTGTCTTCGGCGACAGCCTTTTCAAATGCCTCTGTGCCCCACGGAAACCACGCCACGGGATTGTGCGCGTGTTGCAACAGATAGGGGCTGGTTTCGCGGATCAGTCGGTTGGTATTTTTGGGGTTGGTCATAGTTTCACCTTGAGAAGCAGTGGTTATACCAATTTGAGCTGATGGCTCATTTCACCTGAAAGACAACACGGTCGTTAAGGGGCGGCCCGGTTTTAGTTTTTTTAGGGTCTCAGATTCGCGCGCGTCCCACCGGTTGGACCACGTATAAATATCGTCAAAAATCTGCGAGCGCACGCTGTGACCGCCGGGCAAGACCACTTCGAGAACCAAATTGCCGAGGGTCATCTCGCTACCTGTGGCCGGTTCGACGCGCACCTTGTTTTCCATCTGCAAACAGGCGAGCGCGTTTGGGGGCACGGTCAGTCGTCTGGGCGCGAAGTGATCTGCACGCGGCAAAACCCCAATCTCGTTTCCATTGAGAAACACGCGCGCATCTGCCATACTCTCGTAAGCACAAAAGCGCAGAAATCCCTGGCGAATGCGTCTCAAATTGGCTTCTATCAATTGCGGCACGGGCGCGGGTGCCATCGTCCAGAAAGACTGAATATCGCCCGGGCGAAACCAACTGACCACGGCTTCGGCCCCGCGGTTAATATGATGCCATTCCACGCGCACATGGTCAGGTGCGACATATCCCATAAACCAGCCCGGCGCGGTATTTTCGAGATAGCCGGGCCAAACGGCCATGAGATCATCGGGCGCGGGCAAAAGGGATTGGATGTGGTCGAGCGGAAGCGGCAGGGCTTCGGGCACGCCGATCAGCGCGCCCATGCACTGCAACACCGGCAAGTGCGGCGTGCGGTGCAACACCAAACTCTGATTGTGCGAATGCCCGCAAAAATACGCATCAACCGCGTGCCGAGATAGCAAATCGACCATATCGGCCTGAAAATCGCGGTTGAAAAAAAAAGCGCGCGCAATGGGCCAGATGGGATGGTGGCCCAGCAAAAAGCGCGGGGCATTGTCATTTTCCAACACGGCATCGAGCCACCAATACTGATCGGCATTCCAAAACGGCGTATCCAAGACCGCGAACAGGCAGCCATCCACTTCAAACGCAAAATAGGGCGCGTTGGGTCTATCGCCGAGAAATGGCGCCATGCGCGGCCCGGTCACCTCGTCAAAAACCGATATGCCATCGCGGTTGCCGCGCGCGACGACCAGGGGAATATCGCTCGTTGCGAAAAAATCCAGCGCGGCCTCGAGGTTCGCGCTGTGGCGTTCTGGTTCCAATGGCTGTTCGGCCACATCGCCGGTCAGAACGAGAAAATCGGGTTTGAGATCGCGCAGGGCATCCATCATGGGCGCGAGCGAATAGGTCACGTTTTCCGCGTACCCGTCGGCATTGAGCGGTCTGGCCTCGTCAAACGCTTGCCCGACAAAATCCCGCGTCACAAAATGCGGGTCGCTCACAACCGCAAACGAAAAAGGCCGCTTGAGATGTTTGATAGATTCGACAACCACAACGCCCTCCCCTTGCAATGTGTGTGGTAATGTAAGCCATTTTGAAAAGAAAACAAAAAGACAAAAGCGGGCTTCTTTCACAGAAACCCGCTTTGAAGTGAGAGGTGAGATGTAATACCAATTTGAATTGATGTTGTCCGTATCCTGCTTCCCATTAGGGATGAATGAGGGATTGGGGACAGACGTTCTGTAGAGATCATGCGTTGCTTGTCTAAAGCGTTTGGCCCTACAGCATCGTTTGTTGCCTCCGATGCGTTGGCTACGCCTGTGCCTACGGCGTGCGGCGACTTCCTTTTTTTCAACAGCAAAAAAAAGGAAGCGAGCGGGGTACAACTGCCCAGCAGTTCAAAAATGCCGCTCTCAAACGCCGAGAGGCTTGCACAGCGCAAATCGCTTTTGCACGCCATGCGTTGGCCTGCGAGGTGGGTTGCAAGATGGATGTTTGTTGCGAGATGGACTTGCGCGCTGTGCGTGATCGCTTTTTGCGATGGCATTTTGCCATGGCTTATTTGATGTACTGCGGAACGTCAGGTCCTAATTTGCAAATTTCTATGCAAAATACGGACAACTTGAAATCAAATGGGTATGATGTAAGCCATTTTGAAAAAAACAAAAGCGGGCTTCTTTCACAGAAACCCGCTTTGAAGTGAGAGGCGAGACGTGAAAGGCCGCCGCCCAACCGCTACGCACGTTGATTTGCCGATGAACGGCTGATGCAGTTGTACCCTGTTTCGCCCGCGCGTTTTTACGCACCGCCGCCCTGACCGCCCCCGCGACCGCCGCCTCGGCGACCCCCTTCGCCCCCGCGACCTTGCCCCCCGCGCTGACCGCGCTGCCCCATCCGCTGCATAAATGTTTGCAGTGTTTTGGTCTGATCCTCATTGAGAATCGCGCCCAACCCCTGCGTCATCTCCATTCGCAACTCGCGCACCGCCTGCATGGCCGCCTGCTGATCGTTGTTTTCGCGCATGCTTCTTTGAAGTTCTTGGCGTTTGGTGTAAATCCCTTTGAGAGACGCACGCACCTCGGCGAGTTGCTCATCGGTCAGGGCGATATTGTCGTTAAATGCCAGATAACTCAGCACCTGTTCAACGGGCAAAAATCGCTGCACCTGAACGCCGCCGCGCCGGCCTTGACCACCGCCGTCGCCTCTGGGCTGTGCCCACACGTCGCAGGTTGCGGCCATGAGCATTGCCAGTGCCAAAACCCCGAAAAGTCGAAACCTCTGCATCTTGCTGCTCCTTTGAAAAAGGGTGAAAACAGATTGGGCATGCATCGCAGTGCATTAGACGACACATGCCCGGATAAAAGTTCCATTATCGATCAGCGAATTAAAACACCACTTGAGACACGGCCTTGGAGATCAGTGCCACGGCTATCGAGGTCATGCCGATCAATCCCATGCCACAGGAATAGCCCGCCAACAAAATGGGCGCGTAAGCATTCCATTTGGACTCGCCAAACCGCTTGGAAAAATGGTAGCGGCCGAGCATGGCGCCGGCAAAGTTCAAAATGACAAAGTGCGGCCATTGGGCCAGGCCGTTCACAAAGCCGAAAAAGGCCAGCACGGGAACTTTGATGGCGACCAGCACCATATAGAGAAGCCCGCCCGCAACCAGCCCGACGCCGATGTATTTCGGCTTGATAATATCCAGCAGGAGATCCAAGCCAGCGGCGCCCTGCACTTCTCCGGGTGGCAAGGTCGATTTGAGCCACATCGTTTGCATCGTAGCTTCAAAGGGCCAGAACAGTTGCACGTAGGGATATGTCGAAGACGGAATGGGGCCCAAACGCCAGATAAACTCGTAGAATATAAAGCTGCACAGGAAAATCACAACCGACGTGACAGCCACCATTTTGACATAACTGCCGATCTTCGTCTTGGTCAATTCCAATTGTTTGAACGACCGCACGGCCAGCCCGTGGTCGTGCAGTGGGATGGGGGCAAACCACACGGCCACGCCCTTATATCCGGACAGCAAAATGGCCGCTTCTCGAATAAAGGGAATGCTCGCGCCATAAGGGCTGCCCGTCAGGCCGATCATCCGCGCGCCGATATAAGACGAAATAGGTGTGTAGATAAACGCGAAGAAAACCAGCCACCCCCAGTGAAATTCCGGGACGAGCCACTGGCACAGGCCAATGGCGGCAAAAGAAGCCAGCACCCACAAAACAAGGGGCCACTTCATCCCTATATCCCCGCGGCCTTCTGGCAAATCCTCCATGCTAATTTTTGCCGAATGATGCCCGGTTTCCCGTTGCACCTTGCGCTGTTCCAGCAGGGTTTTGCCCACCATGTAAAATCCGGTGAGCGCGATCACCATCGAAGTGCCGATCCCAAAGCTCAACCAGAAGTCAAAACTATTGGAAATACGCGCGGGAATGGCCGTCATACCCGGCGCCCATCGGCTCAAAACATCGGTGTGGAGATAGAGCAAGGGATTGATCACCAAATTGCCGAGCACCGCGCCGATAAACGACCCGACCACCACGTAAAACGGCAGGACAAAACCGAGCAATAAATGCCCCAAATCCGTTCCCAGGCCAAACACGGCAGCGGGCAATATGGTCTTGACTTCGGCCGTAAAGTCGATAAATGGAATGGGCAAAACCTGAACGGTTTCTGTTAGGAAAATGCCCGACAACGTGGGCACGACCACGTAGAGCAAGCCCCATACAAGCCCAATACACGTTCCCGTGCTAAACACGCGCCACCGCCAACCCTCGGTCTTGGACGAGGTCTCGGCCAGCGCTGTCACGCCGCGTGCGTGAACGGGTTCGAGCGGGAATGGCAGTTGCTCGATGTCGCTGGTAATGCGAAACATCACATACCCAAAGGATAACCGTGCGGTCTGGTTGACGATCATGACCAGAAACAGGATCAACACCGGCAAAGCCCAGTCCGGATGGACAAATGTGCGCTCCGCATAAACCGGCGATTCCAAAGACGGGGTCACCCAGTTGGGAATGTATTTATCCAGCCCTTTTGCCGCGGGCGATTGAATCAAATACTGATCCCAGATCAACCCCCCAAAAGGCCCGCCGTATAGGTGCGCGCCCGTGCCGAGTTTCACGCCAATGCCCAACAGGCCCGCGGCGACCCAATAGATGATCAAAATCTCCTGTGTTTTGAGCCGCACAAAAGAGCGTTTGGCAATCTCGAGAAAGAGAATGATCGTCACCCACTCAGACGCGCCGGCCATGCTCTGCCCGGTCACCAGGCCCAGATAAATCGCGCCGGGCAACATCACCAAGCCGACGAACATCGTCGCCCAAATCGTCTTCCAGCCAAAGCCCTCTTCAAAGGGCGCGTCCTCTGGCATAATCTGTTCGTATTCCGCCAGGTCCTCTTTTGTCTCTTCGGTATCTCTGGGTTCGGTTGCCAAAATTGCCTCCCGGTAAGGAAATCCACGAGTTGCGCGTTATGCGACGGCTTCTTCCACGATTTCGCCAGACAAAACCCGGCGCCCTTCTTCTGCGTAATTGAACTTCATATCCCCCGGAATGGTGCGCCAGACCAGGAATCGCTTACGCAACACATTCAAAAATCCGCGATTGATCCGCTTCCACGACGCCACATCGCCACTCAGGCGATTGATGACCACTTCAATTTTGTAAATATTGTGCTCGCCCGTTGGAATGGCTTTGAGTTGCACGTCCTGACTGATGCCCAAATCATAAGGCGCCAACCACGCCGTCAGGTCGATATTGTACTGCGGTTCGCCCGCGTGATCCTCGGACCAGAACTTCACGTGATCGGCTACGAAATCGCCCACGGACCCCTCGCCATAAGATTCAAACACCCGCGTCAGATAGGAATACATGCCCAAGACCTCGGCACCGCCCACGGTAAAGGGAAAGTCGAATACCCACCGGTCCCCATCCGGATCGGGAAATTCCCACTTGCGGGTCACGTCGGGCACGGCCATATCCGCGGCTTTTTTGGCCGGATAAAGCGCGGAGAGGAACACCGTTGCCATCACGATCAGCGTGGCGGAAATCGCGGACAGAGATGAGTAATTCAATTCCAAGCCGCCCAACAACCCCTGATTGTACAGCACGAGCACGAGCACTTGACCGATCAAATATCCCATCACCGCGCCGAGCGTGGCAAACACGCCGGCCTCGGCCAGGAAAAGCGCGGCAATGTGATTGGGCGCCAGCCCCACCGATGAATAAATGCCGATCTCGCGGAAGCGTTCATACACGGCGCCCATCATGGTATTGAGCACGATGAGCGCGGCGATCAAAATGGGAATAAACAAATTGCCCAGCCCGGAAAGCGACGTTGAACCAATCGAGCTATACACCGTGACGCCCTCGCCTTTGCCCACGAACATGGTCAGGGACACGCGCGCCATAAACTCTTCGATATCGGGCACAAAATCCGATTTGGGCTGTCCGCTGTCGTCCTTGAAATTGGCGATGGCAACCGAAGCCAAGACGCCCCCGATATCGCGGATGTACTCGTAGGGCACGACGAGCACATTGGTCGATTCCAGATGGGTAAAGGTCTCGATGGGCGCGGCGGCGACCACGCGCGGATCCTGGTCTTGGGCATCGGCCAAATCGTCTTTTTCTTTTACTGTATCCACGGGCGTCAGCTTTTCGTCGTCCAAATCTTTGAACTTGTTAAACGCCTCGGAATCGAGAATGCCGATCACGGTAAAAATCTGCCCCTGCATTTCGATTTTGGCCGTGCCGGCATCTTCTGGAAAAATCCCCACGAGCTCGGCCAAATCATTGGGCAACAAACAGACGAACTCTTCGCCGGGTTCAAACCACCGCCCGCTCATCAAATAGCGATCCACGCCGGTAATTTTGGGCTCGTCTGGGGTGAGGCCCAACAGCGCGTTGACAAAACTGTCTTTGCCCGTGGTGATGCCCACATCGAAATCCACGTAGATCTCTTTGGGCCCCATATCCGCGGTGGCCGCGGTCACGCGCGAAAAATTCACGTACGCGCGTTCGCCGCGCACCTGCGACAAATACCACGACCGCGGCACGATGTCGGCGCGGCCTTCAAACGCGCTGTTGAGATAATTGAGCACGGATTCCTGCATGCCGCGCCACGAGCGGTCGCGCACCAATGCCCCTTGATAAGACGGTTCGTTGTCGCGGGGCAATTTGTAAAATTTCAAGGACGTCTGCACCGAGGTAAAGGACAGGGTCGTAAACGTCAAGAGGGTGAGGGTAATCGCCGTCAATCCCGTTCGCATCGGGCGTTTTCGCAGGTTTGAAATGCCCAGCACAACCGCGGCAGACGTCGCGCTGATGCGCCCCACATCGGCTTCGTAAGTGCCGGCGGAAGCCTGTTTCATTTTGCGAACTTCGTCGCCGAATTTGGACACCACAATGACCATGGCCACGCCGCCCAAGGCCATAATCACAAATGCGAGAAAGATGATGTAGGGGGAATTGCTCAACTGAAAGGCGGGGTGGACAAAGCGCAACACGATAAAGAAAAACACGAAAAACCCGGCGAACCAACTCAAGCGCGCGGTAATGCTCGACGCGCCGATTAACAACCGCTCGCAGAAAAACGAAAACGGCAGCAGCAAAATAAAGTAAAAAATAATGCCCCGCACCGTGTCGTTGGCCGTGGCCATCACCTCCGGATACCCCCGCGCCTCGAGGCCCCATGCGCGGCGAGAAGCGGCCATAAAGCTCTCGTAATCCAAATTTGCCAGGTGTTGACGGGCTTCGATAAGGGCCTCGCGCGCGCTGTTGTGCAACAGGGTGAGGCGGTTGTTTTCAATCCCGAATTGCGCCAACTGTTTCATCCGCACATCGTCTATGACCCACATATCTCTCGCCGCCTGATACGAGGGTCTAAAAATGACGCCGGGTTCATATCCCTTCCCCCGCGCCTCTTCCAAGAGTTTGGGATTCACGTCGCGTTTGTCAACGGGATTGTCCAAAAACTTCTGCGGCGCGTTGATCAGCAAATATTTCACGCCAAACAGGCCCGTGCTCATCAAAATCTTCAGGCGCTCGGCCTCGCCCGTAAATTCATCTACGTGTGCAAATGTCACCGCAGCGCGCGTCACATCCCCCTCTTTGGTGCTCTGTCCCGGCAAATACGTGTTGCCAAATTCCAGGGGTTGCGTGTCGTTGTGGTTGAGCACGGTCATAAAATCGAGCGCGGACAAATAACTCGAGTCGATAATTTCAAAAACGCTGATGGAACGGCTCTTAAACAAAACCGTCATCATTTCGTTTTCCCACCAGCCATACCGCTGTATCAGGGGGAATTTGTCCTCGCCTTCAGATCCCATGTCGGGCGCGGACGTGATTCGGCCTTCTTCGTCAATGTCGTAAGCCAAAATGCGATTGCTAAAGCGATTCCGCATAATATCGAAGGAAAACGTCCCGGTTTCCCTCACGCGCTTGGGCGTGCCAAACAAATTGGCATCCACATCTGTTTTGCCGCCCGCCAATTTGATGTCGTAAATGGGGCCGCGCGTGGTCTTGTCGATGATCAGCGTGCGGACGCCCGCGCAACTCGGCACATTGCCCGGTTGCCGATAGGTGACGACACCGCCCGGCACGGGCACGCGGGGCAAGGCGAAATCGACATTGCGGTCGAACCACAACACGCGCCCGGACAAGCTGTGCCCGCGGTCTTGCAACTTGAGTTTGGACACCCTGAAAAATTCCGGGTCTTCACCTGCCTTCATCATCGAGGCAACCGCGGTTTGCACTTGGCGCGTCAAATTGTCCAAATTGACGTGCTCTACGCGGTCGATAGGCGTATCGACAAAGCGCCGCACGGTTGAAGGCGTGGCCAGGGTAATGCCCTCTTTGCCGACGAATGTGACGGCCTCGCTGTCGAACCCCATGCGAATGGGCATGAAATTTTTCCACGTGCGCTTGGGCGGCGCGATGGCATCCATGTGCCGGCCCTCATCGCCGGGAAAGACTTTGGCCATGTATTTGTCGAATTTGTCGGCATAAGGCGCCAACAGATTGTTCAGATAATTGTCGGTTTGCCAGTTGGGGTTGTTAAACGTGCCGTGCGAAAAGCTCGCCAACTGATCGGATTCGCTCGACAAGTCCAAGCCCACGAACAACCGAAAGTCGATTTTGTAACTGTCGGGAATGAGTTCCTCGAAATCCTCGCTGTCGCGGGGAATCAACTCGCCGTCGAGATAGGCCCCTGCCGTGGATAGGCTATCGGGGATCTTATCGCGGAAGTGGTCGCTTTCCCGCGAATGGCGATACAAAAAATCGTTGATGCCGGCCAAGCCCTGAAAGTGCGAGCCAGTCGCCAAAAAGGTCACGGAGTATTGCGGCGGATTCTGTTTTAATATTTTTGCCGCGTGCAACAGCGCAGCCAAGCCCGACGCATTTTCAGCACCCGGCGCGAGCGCGGGCACGACGGAAATCGCATCGTAAAACGCGCTTAGCACAATTTGCTGATCTTTCCACTTGCGCTCTTCGCGTTCCGTAATATAGGCATCAGAGCCAGGCAGGGTGGCGAAGATATTCCACGTCGGCACTTCTTCCCAGGCCATCCGCGACGTCAAATGCACGTCGGGAGATTGGATTTGGGCCATTTCGAGCAAGCGCATCGCATCGTCTTTCTTCACCCAGAACCTGGGCACGTCGACCGGCACGGGCAAAAACTTGTCCATCGCCTGCCCCCGCGTGACGCGCCCATTGTCGTAAAACAAAATCGCCTGCGCGCCCAACATGCGCGGGCTTAAATAACTCTGGTCGCAATCGAAGTCCATCAGGACAACGCTGCCTTCGACCCGTTTGCCGTTGAGTTCTGCGAATGACCCCTTGCCGCCGTAAATCAGCCCCCCTGAAATCCCATCGCCGGGCACAGAGGGCGTTTGAACGTGGTTGGGCCAGAACCCGTAAATTTCAATTTTTTCGCCGGTCTCCGTCAGCGTGAGGGACGCGCCTTTGTCGATGGGAACCGTGACCGTGTGTTCTTCCACCTGTATGTCTTCAAGACCGATTTGCTCAAAATGCCGTTTGACATATTCAAACGCCTGCCGATGCCCCGCATAGCCGGGCACCCGAGATTCCATCGCCGAGAGGTCGGCAATGATTTGGCGCACATCTTCTTGCCCAATGGACTCGGCAATTGCCCGAATTTCTCGGTCGCGTTCTGAAATTTCAATGGGCTTGAGTTCGGGGATGCTCGGTTTGATATTGAAAAGCGCGACAAAAAAATCCGTCACCTGCCCCGGGTTAAAAATGGTCACCGAAGACAACATCAAAATCGTGATGACCCAAAGAATGCCTGTGCCGATTTTACGCATTGAAAAGCTCCTGTTGAAAGGCGAAAAAGAAAACGACGATCCGGTTTCCGATTCTGGTTATACGCGAACGCGATTTAGAGTCCCTAACAAAAAGCGTTGACATGGATTTGTGAGAGGCCGACTTTGAGGCGTTCCTGCGGGTGTTCACTCATCTGTTTCAGACGCTTGATTTCTTTATGTTAGGGCTTCTTACAATTAACGTCATTGTATCTGTCAAAGCCCGAACCCGCACTTCTTTTTTCTATGCCTGTTTGGATAAAAGTAATTTTGGCAAATGTTTTTGCAATGTACCAAATTTGCCCTTCATCGTAAATCTGCTCGGCTGGTTTGTCGCTGTTGGGAAATCGCGCTGCGATCTGTGCTATCGCCTCTGCCCGTGCAGAAGACCGCCTGCCCGCAAATGAGCGCGCCGATCAGAATGGGCATTGTCCATTGATTGCGTCAAAAATCGTTTCATGTCCAAACCTCTCCGTTTGGCGTTTAGATGAAAAAAAGCAAATTTTATGCTAATAAATAATTTTTGCGATGTCAAGGCAATTTCCAGAGTCTGATACAATGCCATTGATTTTTTGCGCGTTTCAGCTATTTTGCGTTTTCATCCTGCGTTTTGGTGTTGACATCCCCGTGTTTTGGGAGTATATCAAATCAAGACTTCACTTGCGCGGCAATTACAACGCGCTGAACTTTTTTTAGGAGATTTCCCCCATGTCGTTTCGTCTTTCCCTTATGTTTCGCGGCGTGCTCGCCCTCATTTTTTTGGCGATATCCTGTGGCGGTCCGGAAAAGGCCATTGAAGAAAGCCTGCGGGCGCACATACTCTTTTTTGCCAACTTTGAAAAGGGCGTGGATGCCCTCGACAGTCTCGGCAAGGATTTGGCGACCTTTGACACGGCCAACACCAATCACATCACACAGGGCGGCAATCCCGACGGGTATCTGTCTTTCAAACCCAATGCGGGCGCGCTCGAGTACGCGGGCAAAGACAACCTCGCGTACAGCGCGAACAGCGCGTGGTCGGGCAGCGTTGCGTTTTGGCTCAAGGCCGACATTGCCAGCTTTGAAGCCACCTATCCCGAACCCTTTCACATTGGAAAAAAAGATGGCAGCGGATATCCGTGGGATGACGCCGTCGTATTTGTCGATTTCAAAAAAGCCGATAACACCCTCCGATTTGGATGCTATCCGGACAAAGATCGGGAAATTACAGACCAAGTGGTCGAAGAGCGCGTGATCGCTGTGCCCGTCAACTGGCAACCCAACGACTGGCACCACATTGCGATTGCGTGGTCCAATTTTAACAGCGGCAAAGCCGATGCAGAATGGGCACTGTATGTCGATGGCGAGAGCGTGGGGCGCAAGGGTCCGCTTCCACAACAGGTGACATGGGACATAGAAACCCTCGTGATGCGATTTAATCATTTCAAATACCCCGGAGGAGTCGACGAAATCGCCGTTTTCGACAAAGCACTGACGCCCGACGAAGTCAAATACCTCACAGATCCCAAACGACCACTGAACAAACTTTTCTACAAAAAAAGTGAACGGCGGTAGCAGAATACGCGCTTCGCTCATTGCAGGTTGCTCCTGTGCGTAGGTTCCCAAATTGGTATTGACAAGTTGAAAAATGTGTTTTATCTTCCCAATACACTCGCGGGGAACAATGTTTCATCCAACAGCAAACAAGGAGTTTCACGATGCGACCCATTTTAAGCCTTTGCACAGTTCTCGTATTGGCACTTGCCATCTCGGGTTGTCGGCCCAACGAGGCCGACCTGAAAGCGCAAGAAGAAGCGATGGTTGCCCAAGACGCGGCCAAAGCAGCGGAAGCCGATATTTATGCTGCCGACACCTATCGTTCGGCCACCAGCACCATTGACGATGCCAACAGCAACTTTGAGCAAAAAGAGCACGATGAGGCCACGGCGGGTTATATGCAGGCAAAAGACTTGTTTGACCGCGCCAAAGCGGAAGCCGAGACCAGAAAGACCGAGATCAGCGCGGAAACCCAAATGATCATTGACCGCGTCATGCTCGGCATTTCAGACACCAGAGGCAGTTTGGGCGAAGCCCCTCGGGGCAAAGGCGCGGACGGTGATCTCGATCAACTCAACGCCGATCTCAATCAGGCCGAAGCCAATGCGAGCGATGCGCGCAGCAACCTCGACAGCGGGAAATACAATGACGCACTCGCCCGTGCACAAGATTCAGAAACCCAGTTGTCTCAGGTTCAGGGTTCTATCGCGATGGCTCTCCAGAAGATCGAAGACTGGAAAGAACAGAACAAACCCTGGTATCTGCGTATGTAATCCCCTTCCGATAGTTGCTCAAAACACAAAAACCGAGGCGTGCAAAAAGCGTCTCGGTTTTGCAATTTCTGGGACCTACCCTATGCCCGCCACGGATGAGAGGATCAAGTCTCTCCCCCATTTTGCGAAGGGGTCATAATGAAACAATTCCCGATCCACACCACGCGCCTATCTCTATTGATCGCCCTGTTTTTGTGCTTTGGTTTCTGCCAGCAGTCCTCTGCGCGGGATATGGAATTCGAACAACTCCAGGCCGAAATCGCATCCCTCCGCGAAACCCTGAACCGCCACGCGGCGAAAACCTATATCGTCATTGATACGGTCCACAACCGCCTTCAAGTGTGGCGCGACAATCGGGTGATGCGCGAAGCGACCTGTGCGACTGGCAGCGGCAAAGTATTGCTTCGCCCAGGGGATTCGGCGCGCTGGCAATTTCACACCCCACTGGGCGTCAGAACAATTTTGCGTAAAGTGACAGATCCCATCTGGGCCAAACCCTTATGGGCCTTTGTCGAAAGTGGCGAAGAACCCCCGGCATTGCCATGGGCCTTTCGCCGCCTCGACCAAACGACCTTAGGTGCTTATGCCCTCGAACTGGGCGAGGGCTACGAAATCCACGGCACCCTTTATCCCGCCCTGCTCGGACGGCATATCACGCACGGATGTATTCGCCTCAACGACGACGACCTCGCCTTTGTGCATCTCACCCTTCAAGTTGGCGACCGGGTCTATATTTACTGATCGGTTTGCTCCTCGCGCAACCCCCTGTATTTGGTCGGGACGAGATCGCGCTCCAAAACCAAAGAGACGCCCTGATTCTCGAACTCGATCAAGTCCGAACAGGCGATTTCTACCTCGTGATCGACCTCGCGGCAAAGCGCGTTCACCTCAAGGCCAATGGCAATATTTTGAGAACGTGTCCCATTCTCGACCTGTCGCCTATGAGTGCCGAGCATACGCAGACCTATCGGTTTGCGCGCCGCATCGATCCCTTTTCGGTCGAGCCGGGCAATGCAAACCTGCGATTGCGCGGTCGGCTTTTGCCCCTCGACTTTTTCGGACGCCTGCTCGAAGGGCCTCGCCACCGCTCCCGCCTCTATTTCGCGCCCGACCTCGTCGTTCAAGATAGTGGAATGTCAACAGACACCACGCCATATATCGCGCTGTGGCCCGAGGATATCAAAGCCCTCGGTTCGGCTCTGCGCCCGGGCACCGCCGCGATCCTCATCCCCCCATCACGCGAGACCGACCCTTGAAACGCATTGCGACTTGTCTGATATTCGCGCTGACCAGTGCGGCCCATGCACAAACGGGCCACTATGCGGGCGATCCCCTCCTGTTGGGTGCAGGCGCGCGCGCCTTGGGCATGGGCAGCGCATACGTCGCGCTCAGTTTGGACGCCACCGCTGTCTATTGGAACCCCGCGGGCCTGGCCCAAGTGTCGCCCGTGCGAGAAATCCACCTCCAACACGCCGAGCAATTTGGCGGCAGTGTCAATCACGATGTTTTTGCCGCGCGCGTGCCCATCTTCAAAGGCGGCATGGGCGTGGGCATTGTGCGCGCAGGCGTTGACGCCATTGCCCTGACGAGTTTGGAAGACCCCAATCGGCCCATCGGCCCGGACAATCGCCCGGTCATCACCGACGAGATCGGCACGACCGATTACGTTTTTCGGATCGCTTATGGGCGGCGGATAACGGACAAATTGCGCTTGGGCGCGGGCGTGAAACTCATCAGGCGCGACTTGGGCGTGGGCATCGGAACCGGCATCGGCATGGACTTCGGCGCGCTCTATTTGCCCATCTCAACATTCCGCATCGGCGCGACCCTGCGCGACCTCACCAAGACGCGCATCGCATTTCCCGACGGCGTCACAGATCGCGTTTCACCGTCGTTGCTCATTGGCACGGCCTTTCAACGCGCCGTGCCCGGCGGCGAGATAACGGTCAGTGTTAGCACGCGCATAAACGACCAAAAACCGACTCGGGAAAACGCGCGCAGCATCCAACTGGGCATTGAATACCGCTTGCAACAGCGCGTTGCGTTTCGCCTCGGGCGCAGGGACGGGCACTTTACAGCAGGCACCGGCCTGCAACTGAGTCGCTTTGGCCTTGACCTCGCCTTCCTCGAACACGACCAACTCGACAACACGTACCGCATTTCGGCCACCCTGTTTTTTTAGGTGACAACATGGCTTTCAAATCTGGATATATCATCATCGCGGGCCGGGCCAATGTCGGCAAATCCACGCTGTTTAACGCGCTGGTGGGGGAGCGGTTGTCGATTATTTCGCCCAAGCCCCAAACAACCCGCAACAATATTCTGGGGATTGTGACGGACAATCAGGTGCAAATGATGTTTCTCGACACCCCCGGTCTGTTGTCTGCGCGCTATCGCCTGCACGAATTTATGAACCGGCAAATCGGGCGTGCATCCCAAAGTGCAGACGTGCTTTTGGGCATTGTCGATGGCTCAAAATTTGACGCCTCTTTTGACGCGGAGGTGCAACGCACGTTTGAACAGTGGGAAATGCCCAAGATCGTCGCCATCAACAAGGCGGACCTCATCTCGCGCGCCCAGGCCCAACGTTGCGAGCAACGGGTTCGCGCCTCGCTTTGCACCCGGGCGGTTTTGTCTGTGTCGGCCATCAGCGGGCAGGGTGTGCCCGAACTCCACGCGGCCCTGCGCCACGCCTTGCCAGAAGGCCCGCAATACTACCCGGAGGATATGCTCACCGAACAGCCGGAAAGATTTTTTGTCGCCGAACTCATTCGCGAGGAAGTGTTTCACCAACTCCGCCAAGAACTGCCTTATGCAACGGCCATCGGCATCGAGGCGTATGAAGAAGACCGCCCCAAGGTCTATATTCAGGCCAATATCATTGTCGAACGCCAGTCTCAAAAAGGCATTGTGATCGGACGCGGAGGCAAAACGCTTAAAACCATTGGGCAGCATGCGCGCAAAAAAATTGAAGCCTTTTTGGACCGCCCCATCTACCTCGACCTGCACGTCAGGGTCTATGAAAATTGGCGAAAAAAAGACGCGGCCCTTCGCGGCCTGGGGTATTCATGAAAACCGCTCTCAAACTCGCGGTCAGCCTCGTCCTCATGGGGGGCTTTTTGTGGGCCGCGTTTCGGAATGTCAATGGGGCACTCCTCCAACACGCCTTTCAAACCGCCAACCCCTTGTGGTTGATCGCGTCCGGCCTCACCGTCATTGCTTCGGGCATTCCGCGCGCGTGGCGGTGGCGCGTTTTGCTCGCGCCCATTGCCCCGGATATTTCCACGCGCTCGGCGTTTTGGGCCGTGATGGTCGCCTATGCGGGCAACTGCGTTTTTCCGCGCGCTGGCGAAGTGGCGCGTGCCTTGGCCCTTGAACGGGATCATCCCACCGGCATCAGCGCGATTTTGGCGACTGTGGTCGTCGAACGCCTGCTCGATGTCCTCACCTTGTTGATCACCTTTGGCGTGGTGCTCTTCTTTGCCCGCGAGCAAATCGGCGCGGCATTCCCCGGCCTTGAGCAAGTCGCGTTGCTGGCCTTGCCGATCATTCTGTTTGCATTCGTCTTTTTGGGCCTGCTTTCCGTGCGCGGCGAACCGGGGTTGGTGGTCTTTCACCGCTTGTTGGCGCGTCTTTCTCCCGCACTGGCCGACAAAGTGACCCACTTATTGCGTTCCGCTTTACAGGGCTTGCGCGCCATTCACACAGTCGAGGGTTATGCGGGGATTTTGGTCTCCACGCTCGTTCTCAACAGCCTTTATTGGCTCGCCATGTACTTGCCCTTTTACAGCTTTGATTTGGCTGATCAATACAACCTCGGTCTGTTTGAAGCCCTGGTCGTCATGACCTTCGCCACTATCGGGTTTGTCATCCCCGCGCCGGGCGGCATCGGCGCGTATCACCTCTTTTGCGCCCAAACCCTCCACCTCTTTTACCAGGTGCCCGAGGAACTCGCGCTGGCATTTGCCACATCGGTACACGCGGTCGCGCTCTTCGGGTTTATTCTTTTTGGCGGCCCGCCCCTGATCCGGTTGCTGTGGCGTCAAAAGGCGGAAAAACAGACGCGCTAATGCCGGGGCTTACAAAATGCGAAACAGGGTTTCGCGCCAGGTTTGCAGTCCGGTTTGGCGATCCGTGACGACCAGCGACAGCAAGTGTACCCCGGGCCCCAACTCGCTCAAATCGACGGCCAAATAAATCGGCGCGTGCGTCTGTTTGCCTCGGTAATCCGTGCTCACGGAAACGCGCCACAGCGCATCGCTTCGGCCCAATTGCGCGATGGCCTTGCGGTCTTGGGGATCGGCAAAACGCCGCAAATCCGGCGG
The DNA here is from genome assembly GCA_958295785.1 of uncultured Latescibacterota bacterium. Taxonomy (GTDB): domain Bacteria; phylum Latescibacterota; class UBA2968; order UBA2968; family UBA2968; genus VXRD01. The sequence continues at coordinate 4,188,855 of OY282377.1, read as the reverse complement.
CCCAATCCGATAAGTCACCGAAAAATCGGTCTGCCCAAATTCGTCACGCGCCAAATTGTAGATCTCAAAATAGAGATGCAGCAATTCCCCCGCGCCATAAGTTCTCAATGGATTGGGTATGACCTCAATTCCCGCGTTATCCTCCGCCACCTGCGAAGCCAACACGACCGAACTCATCGCCACCTCATCATCGGGAAATGCCTGTACAAAGATGGTGTCGCGGAACACGCCCACGGTCTGCTTCCCCTCATCCCTGATTTCCAAAGACAATGCCAGTGAATCCGGCGGCACAACGACCTCGCGCTGGCCCAACAAATAGCGACTTTTCATGGAATCGCGCCAAACATCTCGAAATGTCTCGGGTCGCCACCTGATTTGCTCAACCACTTGCCCATTGTATTTGTGAACGAAAACGCCGGCATCGACCTCGACTTGATGAGTTTCATAGAGCTCGAGATATTGCAATGCGCGCTTGGGCACGCCCCATGACAGGGCCACTTTGACGCGCCCTTTTCCGGCCTTGAAAAATCCCACCTGCGCGGGCAATTCGTATTTCTGATCGCGATACGGATCCACATATCGCTCGGACAAATAAAAATCCCTCGCCAAGACTTGGCTTCGGCCCCACCCGCCCGGAACGAGTGCCCAGTGCTGATCCTTCATCAATTCCAATTTCCAATGCACGGAATCGTAGGAAAAAAAGGCCAGTGAAAAATCCTCGTACGTCCAAATCTCTCGATGCGGAATCAGGGTTCTCACGCGATTGACATAACGACCGTAGCGAATCCACGCCTTGCCCATATCCGTTTCCCATCCCGCAATCCCCTCATCTGGCAACCCAAATCGCAAATTCGCGTACGCGACCCGCCCTCGGTGGGCCAGCTTTCGCTCGTTCACAGGCGTGAGAAACAAAGGGTCTCGGCCTTGCCAAAAAAGCGCGTCCCCATCTTTGCCGCCGAGCAATGCCACCGATGTCATGGCGGCCTGCCCGACCGAATCCATCTGCATATACGCCCTATCAAATGCCGTGCCCGCCGCGTCGAACTTTTCGGTCGCGTAATACCCCAACCCCAAAAACAAAAGCCCGTCGCGATCCCTCGGCCATCGGACTAATAGTTCTCGCGCTATCGCTATCAAATCTTCGGCATACCCTCCTTCTATACTCAGCATCCCCAACCCGTAATACGCGCGTTTGCAATAGGGATCGCGGGATCGCGCGTAGCGGTAGTAATGCGCGGCGGTTTGCACACTTTCCATTGCAAAAGACCGCATGCTGCCGCCGCCGTCAAACCGCCGCGCATCCACGTATTTCAACATGTCCTGCAAATAATAATCGCCCACCTCGCATGCCGCTTGCACCTGCGTGGAATCGAGGGCGAGCACTTTCTTGAAACCGTTCATGGCATTGTAGCGAAAGCCCTTTTTGCGTTGCAAAGTCGCGTACAAGAGGCGGTATTCGATATTTTCGGGCTCCAATACTATCGCGCGATAAATATAGCGGTCCGCGCGCAACCGTGCGGCAGGCGTATTTTTTTTCATCAACAACGCGCCCAATGCCGCGCAAACATCTGCGCGGTCGCGGCCCGCACGCAGGGCTTTTTTGAGCAGGTCAATGCGGTATTCGAGCGGTTTAGCCGTGTCGCTCTGCACGCGGGCCAGCAGGGAATCGACCGGATTTGCACTTGCCGATGCCACGAGGATCAACGCAAAAAGGACGCCCATCCCGGACGTCCTCATGTTCTGTGCTCGCGCCATGTTTCAGATATTTTGAGAAAGTTTTTGCGAAATCGCCATTTCCCTTTCGGCCTCTTCGATCATGCCTTTTTGCTGATACAACCGCGACAGACTCGTATGCGCGAGTGCCTCGTCCGGCACGATTTTCAAGGCGTGATTGACCTGTTCAATCGCATTGTCGATCTTTCCCTGCCTGTCCAGTGCTTGCGCCCATCCCAAACGCGCCATGTAAAACGATGCGTCGTCTGCAACGGCCCTTTCAAATTCGGCGATAGCGCCATCCAAATCCCCTGTCCCCAATTTGCCCAACCCCGCCATATAGTATTCTTTTGCCGTCATAACAAATCCTATGGTTAGAAAATCTCGTCAACCGAGAGCGTGATGTCCAATGCAAAAGCGCAGGTGATCGCATCGCCCGCGCTCAAAACGCGCTCCGTGCGATAGCCAGTAGCACCGGGCGCGACATACTGAAACACGCGCCTTCTCGGAATATCGATCACCCAGTATTCGGGAATGCCCGCTTGGGCATAGCGCGTCCGCTTCTCCCCGCGATCATAAGGCAGCGAGGAATCCGCAACCTCGATCAGCAACAACACATCGTCAGGCGACGGGTGCGCCAGGGCATAATAATCATCGCGTAACCGTGCAACCACAACATCGGGCAAGGGTTCGGAAAAGTCGTCCAACTGAACCGGATTTTGAATACTCACAATCGCCTTCCCGACCAGTCTGGGCGCGAGAAGCATAGTTAGCCGATTGATAACAGCACCATGCGTTGGACCAACGGGACTCATTGCGCGTACCTCCCCATTTATGAGTTCGACTCGATCATCTTCAGAAAGAATCCCCGCTCCTGCCATGCGCGTAAAGTCCGCAACCGTAAATTGCCAGCGCAGGGGTTCAACCTCTCGCGGCGTTTCAACGGCTCGCTGTGTTTCGACCTCTCGCGGCGTTTCAATTGCCATGATATACCCTCCTTTTGGTTCAAGATGTGACCGCTTCAATAATACGCAAAAAATCGACATCCATCAACTGCGCCGAGAACATAAAACAAGAGAGACATGCACGGCATGCCTCTCTTGAATGGGCTACGCTCTCGCCTTTTGTATCTTTGGGCGAGCACGGGGGCATCGCCCCTACACACGCTCGCCTTTTGTGGCTAAACTTCCATCTCGGCTATCAGCGGATGGGGAGGGGCTGGTAGCTTCTTAAAACAACCCCGTGAAATCAATCGAGAAATACTGATGCGGGTGATAGGTTTGCGCGAGGTCTGTGGGCCAGGCCAGATCGTAGCGGAACAGGAAATAGCCCAGATTCACGCGCACGCCAAAGCCATACCCAGCGGCAAGTTGCGGTTTTGATTTTGCGATTTCCCGCTTCCGGTAGTTTTGCGGCGTGTTGAGTTGGAACCCGCCATCGCGGGCCACCCATCCACTTCGCCAATCGGCGCGCTCAAAAGCCCCGCCGATGTCAAAGAACAATTCCCCCTGTACATTTTGAAAGAAAAATGGTAAGGGCCAGCCCATAGCCAATTGCCGGATGAGCGGGAACCGGAACGCGATATTGCCCAGCACATAAGAATCGCCCGCCATTTCGAGCAGGGAGGCCCCGCGCAAGGGCCAGGCATAAGAGGAGAAAAATATGCGACTCTGATTCACATTGGCAATGGTTGAAAACGTGGGATTGATCGGATTGTTCACACCGCCGACAAAAAACACGGTGCTGTTTGGGCCATAACTCGTCCCGCCCGACATTCGAAGGGCAAATGTATATTCGTTTAACAGGCGAATATATTTGCGATAATCCAGTCGAAACGTGGCAAATTTCATACCCAAACCAGACCCTTCAAATCCCAACCGGTAGCGATGCCCGTCTGCGGCGCCAAACAGACTGTAAAGCGCGCTATCGCCCACCAGAGCCACTTCGCCAATGGCCGCCCGACTCCTGTCGATCAATTCGCTCGTGAACCCCCGCCCAATGCCTCGAAAGCCCGGAGTAAAAAATGGCGTATTCTCTATTTGCCCCAACAACTCGCGATCAACAGCGACAAAGCGCGCATTGAACTCCAAGCGCGAGAATCGATTAAACGGCCGCTCAAGCCCCCCGGCAACCCCGTAATATCGGTCGGCGTACAGATCGATTCCATTGCCGATATTGGCAAAGAAATAGGAGCGCGTGTGAAAAAGTTGCGCGCCGTAATCCGTGCGATGCTTCAAATAGGCATAACTGAGCAGAAAATTGCTGTCTTTGAGCGAAAAACTCACACTCGTCAACAATGTGGCGCGGTGATCGCCCATCACATCGCTCATCGACAACATGATAAGACTGCTCACGCCGTAGAACGTGTTAAACCCCGCCTGGGCACCGAACAGTTCGGGCTTAAATTTCAACTTGTACTTCTTCACCTGAAATTCCCGCTCGCCCCAGTCTTTGACCCCGGAATCGGCCATGTCCGGGCTGCCTGCGACCGGATGGGTGGTCGCGTGTTCGGTGCTGTCTGCATCAGCATCAGCCGCCGCGAGGGCTTCTTGATCCGCGATCCACTGCGCCACCTTTTTTGTGGGTTCTCGCTTGGTCGAATCCACCGCGCTATCGGCTTCTGCTTCAGCGGTATCGCGAGATGCGTATTTTTCCTTTTGCAACTCGACAAACATCTTTTTGTCTTCGCCTGCGAGTCGCTTGACAAAACGGGTGCGCGGCAAATCCGCCATTTCTTTTTTTTGTACGAGCGGGTCGCGCATCACAAACACATCCAGGGTGCCCTTGTGAAAGGCATTGAACGCGATCTTTTTGCCATCGGCTGACCAATCGAGGTATTGCGCCCCGGATAGCAAATTGGTGATGGGATAGATCTCCTGTGTGCCATCTACGGTTGCGATATAAATATTGCCCACCCCCGTGTGGTCGGAGACAAAGGCGAGGTGTTTGCTGTCTGCCCCCCACACCGGATGCGATTCCTCGGCGTCTTCATACGCGACAATGCGGCGCATTTCTGACCCATCGGCGCGCACCAAAAAGATGTCGTATTGCCCGAAAGCAAAATCCTTCCCGCCGCGAAATGCCAATGTGGTATCGGGGCGGTCAGAGCTCACGGCGATCCACGCGCCATCGGGCGACCAATCCAAGTGCCGCTCGTCGTAGGGGTCATTGGTCAGGCGGGTGAGCGACTCGTCATTGAGATCGATCACGTAGATATCGGACCAGCCATCTTTGATTCCCGCAACGGCAATTTTTTCTCCATTGGGCGACCACGCCGGTTCAAACAGCCCGTCGAGGTCAAACTTAAACCGCTTGCGAATCTGTTTCTTTTTTACGTCGAGAATGTACAGGGTATTTTTGTTATTCGATTTGGCGGCAAACGCAATGTGCCTGCCATCCGGCGACCACGTCAAGCCGGGCCGCAAAACGAACATCGATTCAAAATCGGACGACTTTTGGCCCTCGACCAACCGCCCTAGGTCCTTGCCGTCAATTGCCGACATGAGATAAATATCAAACGTGCCATTTCGGTTGGTCAAATACGCGACCTTGTCGCCTTGCGGCGAGAGCGCGGCAGCCAGATTGTACGACGGAGGCTCATCTTCGCGTTCTGTCAAATTTTTGGCCATCTCGGCGGGCGTGTGGCGCAGGTTGATCTCGTTCCAGTATTGCCGCTTGAGCCACAGTTGATATTTCTCTTCCAATTCCTTCATCCCAAATCCCAAAGACGCTTTGAGTGCTTTGTCGGGGGTTTTGGCCGTGCGGAAAGACGAAATAAAAGACGCCACCTTGTCCTTGCCGTATTCCTGTTCTATCATATAAAAAACCGAGTTGCCCCCGGGGTAAGCAAAATAACTCATCGACATCATTTCAATGGTCGGCACATAGCCGGTAATGGTGGCATCGCGCATAAAATTGTCGTGCTCTTTGTGCCAGCCATAGCGCGATACGTATTCGGCAATGCCCTCGGCAATCCACAGCGGGGGCAACGTGGATGTTTGCGTAACCAAAGACCCCAACCAGCCGCCGCCGGTCCACAACTCTATCGTAACCGCGTGAACCAACTCGTGGTGAATGACGTGCTGCAAATCCTCATAAGACCCGGTAAAGGGAATGACCACGCGACCTTGTGCAAACTCGGTGAACCCCCCCGTAAACTCAGACTGTTCAGCATTGGTGATATTGGACACGGAAAATCCATTGTGCGAATTGTAAATCACGATGGGATAGCGTTCTTTCAGGGTGTATTTGAGGGTTTTTTCAATGTGGACTAAAGACCGCTCCGCCTCTTTGGCGACAAACTCGGCCAGGCCCAACGACCCCTTGTCAAAGTAGATCGTGAAGTGTTCGCTGTCGATATAATGCCAAGCGTATTGGCTGTAATTGACCTTGTTTTTGCCAAAATACTCTTGGGCGAACGCAGAGGTTGAAACGCATAAGCCCAAAATAAGGACGAACATAAGTCCTGCGATTGGCTTGACCGGCGCGAAACAATGCTTCATGGTAACCTCCTTTTGGGTTGGATAGCGATGATCATTGAAGACCATTTGTGGCGTTTGCGTAGCATCAGTTATTAAATGCGTGAAGAAAAAGAAAGTTGCATATCCTTAAACCGCGCGCAATGCACAGCAACTACTTTGCGCTTGACCAATCACGGCATTAAGTTCTATAGTTGTAAGCGTCGCGCATTTTGTTCCACAACACACTCTTGAAGGAGCGCATCTATGGCGAAACCGACTCACAACGAGCCCCTCTATCAACAAGCACTCGCGGCAGCGAATGGAGAACTGCAAGACATCGACGCACAAATCGCTCAACTACACGCGCAAATTGACCGCTTCGAGCGCAAAAAAGCCGCTGTCGAATCCATCCGCCAAGCCATTGGGCAATGGGTTGAAACGCAGGCCGATACCGAGGAATGATCCGTCCCTCGTATCCACCTATCCCCTGCCCAAAGGCGCGAGACGGAAGATGTGATCCACGGGCGGGGTACAACTGCGATAGCAGTTCACGACACGAAGGGGTACAAAAGTTATCCAAGCGGAACCGGCGGCCAGATGAGGCTGTAAAACGCGAGGCACATGCTGATGTGGTGTCATTCCGCAACGTAGCCCCTGTGCCCGCCCGAAGATACAAGATGTAAGAAAGGAAAATCAAATCAAACGCCGGTGCAAAAGGACGGGCGATATGCCGACCTGTTCGCCCTACAAGCCGCGTGGTATCAACAGGCGGATTTCCAATCACCAACCACCGGAGACCCTCTCATGAAAACATGGAAAATTCTCGCTATCGCCCTGCTGATCACAAGCCCGATTGTTGCCCAAGTGCAATCGGAAAATCGCGTCCAAAGCGCGGCCGAGCGTTTTTTTGCGCGCAATGACAAAAACAAAGATGGCAAATTGTCGCGGGAAGAATTTCCCGAGCGACAACGCCGTCTGTTCGATCAGATCGACACGGACAAAGATGGCTTTGTCACGCTTGAAGAAGACGTGGATTTTCGCAACAACCGACGGAGGAATACCGTGAACATTCCAGAAGGCGTCACTGTCTATCGAGACCTGATCTACGGGCAGGTCGGGGAAAGAAAATTGCCCCTTGATCTCTACCTTCCGCCCGATACATCTGCCCCGGTACCCGTGGTCATCTGGGTTCACGGCGGCGGTTGGCGCAACGGGGCCAAAGGCAATGGCGGGCGGGCGCGCAACATGACCACTCGCGGATTTGCTGTCGTCGATGTGGAATACCGCCTCAGCGGCGAAGCCCTGTTTCCAGCGCAAATTGAAGATTGCAAAACAGCCGTGCGCTGGGTCAAGGCAAACGCAAAAAAATACAACCTCGATTCCGACCACATCGGCGCGTGGGGATCATCTGCCGGCGGTCATCTCGTTGCCCTGATGGGTTTGACGCACGATGAAAAGGCATTTGAAACCCCTGAGCACGGTCAATATTCGAGCCGCGTACAGGCGGTCTGCAACTGGTATGGACCCACGGACTTTTTGCGTATGAATGACTTTGAGGGCCGCATCGATCACGACTCAGCCGATTCTCCCGAATCCCGCTTGATCGGTGGCCCCATTCAGGAAAACGAGGAGAAAGTTGCCGCGGCCAATCCCATCACTTACGTCAGCAAAAACGACCCGCCCATGCTCATCGTACACGGAGAAAAAGATCGGGCCGTGCCCTATAACCAAAGCGAACTCCTCTACGCTGCAATGAAAAAAGCGGGACTGGATGTCGCGCTTTACAAAGTCGTCAATGCCGATCACGGCTTTCGCAATGCCACGCGAGACAGCGCGGCATCGCTCTTTGAAATGGCCGCACAATTTTTGGAAAAGCACCTCAAGCCTCGTAGTGAGACCGGCAAGACAGCCCAATAACCGCGTGATCAATGCGGGGCGGGCAACATCCTGCCAAACCAAACTTCATACGCAGTACACCGCTACCACAGCCACAAATACAACAACACCGCAAGCGAAACACCACTTGTAATATGCCAATGATTCTTTTCGCGCCGAAGTTTCTGTTCCAAGGCGTCATCACCAAGCCCATTACGCCGAGCGCGCCAATAGCGGCGCATCCAAATCTGCCAATGGAATGTCGCATATATGTTAAACAGAAACACCAACCAAAAAGCCACGGATTTCATCTTCTCATCTCCTTGCTATTTTTCGATCTGCTCGTGCTGTAATTTCTTTCAAACCGGTCAACCCAGCGCAATCTCGCAGCATTTTCCTCTCTCGATTTGAAAAACCACCTCGTCCCGCCCTTCTGCGATAAGCGCGTGATCGTCTGCATTGACAACGCGCATTGACCCATCGTACAACAGCCGAATGGGATTGCCCAGCCGCGAGACAATGTGCGCGGTTTTTTTTTCGTCTTTCCACTGCAAATCCACGACAAAACCGCCCCGTGCGCGCAGCCCTTTTGCACGGCCTTCTGCCCATGCGTCTGGCAATGCGGGAAACAATTCGACAGCGCAGTGGTGGCTTTGCAACACCATCTCCACAATGCCTGCGGCCCCGCCCATGTTGCCGTCCATCTGAAAAGGCGGATGGTTGTCAAACAGATTGGGCAGGGTCGAGCGAATCAACAACTGGCGCACATCTTCCCACGCATTGTTTGCATCTTTGAGACGCGCCCACACATTGATCAACCACGCCCGGCTCCAACCCGTGTGCCCGCCCCCGTGCGCGAGGCGGTGTTCAATGCTCTTGCGCGCAGCGGCCAAAAAATCGGGACGCGCGACAAATTGAAAACCGGGATACACGCCGTAAATATGTGAAATATGCCGATGCCCTGGCTCTGGCTCGTCAAATTCTTCGGGCCATTCCATCAGGCGACCATCCGAACCGATTTGGGGTTCGGCAAGGCGCGACAACGCGCTTTTTATTTTTTTGATAACGGGATCGTCAAGGCCGAGAAGCTCGGCACAACGCAGACAATTTGTGAACGTCTCCCAAATAATCTGCTGATCCATGCTCGGCCCCATCACGAGGTTGCACACCTCGCCCGTGCGCGGCGCGAGAAAGCGATTCTCGGGCGAAGACGACGGCCCGGAAACGAGTTTGCCCGCGTGGGGATCTTCTGCCAACCAATCGAGAAAAAACAGCGCGGCATCTCGCAAAACCGGCCAAGCCGAATCGCGCAAAAAGGCTTTTGAACCATTAAAATCGCAGTGCTCCACAAAATGCCGGCTGTTCCACCCGCAGCCCATCGGCCACATGCTGTATTGCACCTTCCCAAAGGGATCGGTAAAACGCCACACATCTGTCGTGTGATGCGCGGCCGTTCCCCTGCACCCATACACGTCCCGCGCGGTTTGGCGCGCATTGTCGCGCAAGGCATCCGCAAAGTCCAAAAACGGTTTGTGACATTCGGGCAAGCCGACCAACTCGGCGAGCCAGTAAATCATCTGGATATTGATGTTGATGTGGTAATCGCTGTTCCACGGCGCCTCGTATTGCCCATTCCAAATCCCCTGCAAATTGGCGCACAGGCTGCCCGGCCGCGAACAACAGATCGTCAAATACCGCGCAAAGTGAAAGTAGAGCGCGACGAGTGCGGGGTCGGAGGTTTGCGCGAACTCGGCCAACCGGCGATCCGTTGGCACATCGGCATCGTTGTCCGCGCCGAGGGAAAACGCGCACCGATCAAAGTACTGCGCGTGATCGCGCATGTGATCGCGCTTGACATCGGGATATGGTCGCGCACAACACGCCTTGACCTGTTCCATGACCAAAGGGCGCAAGTCGCGTTTCAAAGGCATTTCTGGCTGATCGAAATTGTAGTCCGTACCCGCGCAAACGACAATCGTAACCGCGTCTGCATCCGTGATGATGAGCGTATCGCTTTCACACTGAACGCACCCGTTTTCCGCAACCGCCCGAATGCCTGCATAAAATTTCACGCCAGCATGTGTTGCGCCATGCCCCGCGCGTCCGGTTATTGCCAACGCATCCTCGCCCGCGCTCGACCACTGTGCATTTTCCTTTCGGTGAAACGCAACCCGGCACGATATGGCACCTGCCCGATCCGCCTCAATCCGACATACAATGGCCCCATCGACCGCCGTGGCGAAGACCTCGCGCTGAAACGCGATTCCACCGGCGACCCATCGCGTGGTTGCAATTGCAGAGGTGAGCGAGAGTTCACGGCAATAATCGGTGGGTGAATCCACCCGGTCTTGCGCGATTGACAAATCGCCCAAGGGCTGATAGCTGCGCGGGACAATGCGTTCCCCCATCACCTGTTCTTGCATCAGTTCCTGCGCTTCGGCGTATTGCCCGTCAAAGATCAATTGACGCGCCCGATCAACCACGGCCCGCGCCCCGGCTTGTGCTTTGGGCACTGGCGGCCCCGCCCAAATCGAATCTTCATTCATCTGAACGCGCTCTTTCTGCACGCCCCCAAACACCATCGCGCCGAGTTTCCCACACCCCACCGGCAATGCGTGATTCCAATTTTCCGCTGGCTCGTCATACCACAATCTCATGAAAAACTCCTTCACTGTTTCGGGCAAGCACGGGGGTGCCGCCCCTGCGAATCGCGCTTTTTGTCGTGTATTTTGAAATTGTTTTAGGCACTCAGACGTGCGGTCATAAAAACCGGAATGAGCTTTGACTGTGCCGACCGATCAATATGATGCGCTATGTTGCCAGCAAGCGATCCCCTTGACGTTCCGCAGTCATTCAAAGAAGCCATTGCAAAAATGCCATCGCAAAAGACCATCAGACAAAACCATCACGCACAGCGCGCAAGTCCGTCTCGCAACCCACAGCCATTTTGCAACCCACCTTGCAGGCCAACGCATGTTGTGCGACCCGCAAAGCGATTTGCGCTGTGCCAGTCCCTCGGCGTTTGAGAGCGGCATTTTTGAACTGCTGGGGCAGTTGTACCCCGCTCGCCTACTTTTTTTTCTGTTAAAAAAAAGTAGGTCGCCGAAGGCATCAAAGACAACAAACGATGCTTTAGAACCAAACGCTTTAGACAAGCAAGGCATGATCTCTACGGAAAGTCTGTTCCTCATTCCTTCCTGATGGGAGGCAGGATACGGACAACTTAAAAGCAAATTGGTATTATTTGGGCATGCGAATGCCTCGTTAAAAAAATTGAAATACCAAATTATTTAATTTACGAAATATCGAGACACACATCCCGTTTTTATTTTTCAGCACAGGAGATAGAATTTACAGGCGGGAAGGCGGAAGCATATCTCGGAGAAAGGGCTGTGATAGAAGGAAAGTTGGAGAGGGAACGGGTAGCGCGAGGGGTTTATCGAAATTCCAAACTGGTGACGATTTGCCGATATGCCTCTGCGGGATAGCCGGCATCTCGGCTGCCATTGCCGATCATAAAAAACCCCACCTGATTGTGGAGGGCCACGGCGGTCAGAAAGCGCGTGCCGGGATATGGTCCGGGTCGTTCCAGTTGAGAATAGCGAAATTCCCACAGCATCGCCTCACCGCCCTTGAGTTGCACGCGCTGTTTTTCGCCAATGACCCGATATTGATCAAACGCGGGCTTCAAACTCTGCTCTTCAAAATTCACAACGAGCGAATCCAAGGTCGTAATCTCGCGCAGTGCCCGCGGAGACAGGCGAAAATGAGGGCGAAATTCACCTGATAACTCTGACGGTATAGGGCTGGAAATTCGCACTGACACAGGTGCCAAACCATTGATATCTCGGTTGAGGTTATCCGTTGAGACCTGAATCCCCCACAGGGTATCCGGACGACTGATTTGAAACCCCCACGGTTCGTTGACATACGAAAGTCCGCTGACGCCCTCCCCATCATCGGTAGGGCCTGTGGGAATCGGCTGACAACCCAAAGCCGCCAACAGGCCACACAGCGCGAAAGCGCGAAACAGTGGGCGGAATCTGATTCTCTTCAAGGTAGTCATAATCGTTCCTCCATGAGGTCAGTTGGTGTCGGATAACAAATTCCTGTCGCGCTGAACCAATTCGGGATGCAGGGTGTAAAAGACCGCTTCCACTTGCTTTAGGCCATTGGCTTGCACCACAAAACGACCATCGATCACCACTGCGGGCACGATAGACGACACGCCGAGTGCCCGCGCCGCGGCGAGAACGGCTGCTCGATCATTTTGCCCCTGCGCGGCAATGCCCGCCTGTTTTAAGCAGTCCGCCGCAGAGGAAGTGCCAGAAGCCCGCTTTTGATAATGGCACAACAACACATCGGCGACTCGGTTTGGCGCGACCTGTTGTACCTGTCGAAACAGCGCGTTTTGCTCGCTATCGCCCGCAAAGTGCAAGCGCAACCGCGCAGGCGCATCGACTTGTTTGACCCAGTCCAACAGGCGTTTGGCGATTTCCAAAGACGAGCGCGATTCCACATCCAAAAACAGATCCATACCCGTCAAATCCCGGCCGTGCAAAAGCCGCGTCACCGGGGTCAACCGCACAGAGGGCACAAACTGATCGCCAACGCGCTGCACGAGGTGGGCGTATTGCCCAAAACGGGCCGTCTTTTCAAAGCCCTCCATCAGCACGGCCGACGGCACTCGGTCTAGGCCATAGCGCGCGATCAGGTTTTGCCCTGTCCAACCGTTCACATCCACGGTTTGAAACGCCGCGCCGGGAAACAGGGACAGGGTGGATCGAACAAGCGCATACGTGTCGCACACCTCACAAGTCGCGTCGTTGAGAATCGTCGCCTGAAAAGAAACGGGATCGCGAAATTCGCAGTGCGCGTTGGGCGTTCCACCTGCGCGACATACCCCCACTTTGTCCGGCTGAACGCAATCCATGTCCGTGCGGCACTCGGGAACATCGGCGCAAAAAGGCAGTGCCTCGCCATTGCGACAGAGCACTTGGGTCACGGCATTCGCATCAAAAGCCGCATCGACATAGCGACCATTGACGCGCAGGGTGGGCGACGCTTGAACCCCCAACACATTGGCGCGGCGAATATTTTTGGCAAACAATTCCTCGCCTTCGGCACTTTCGGTCAACGCGGCAATTTTGTCGGCATCCATTTTTACCTGCGTGGCACAACCGCGCCAATCGGTCGCAATCCCCGCGCGGTTGCGGCACAAAATATAATCCCAGAACCGGTCGGGATACAGGGACATCACAACGGTTTGCCGAATGCCCTCGGCCACTTCTATGTCGCCGTGCAAACTGCGAAAGCGCCCAGTCCCCGTCGCGGTCGTCGCCTGACAGCCGGGGCCTGACGGCGTTTGTCTGACCGGGGCAGGTGTTGCGTTGGCCTCGCCTTCTTCGGCTTCTTCTGCGATAAAGTATAGCTGAAAATCGATCTGATCTCTCAGGTTGTGGAACAGAGGCCCCAAAGTTTGTTCTGCGCGGATGCCGTAAGGGCAATCGGCCATGACGAACAACTCGACTCGCGGCCGGTCATCTCGCCCGAGTTCCCCGTGCTCGGCATGCGTATCGACGTGCGGAGAACTGTGCCCGGTGTGGTTCACCTCGGCCAGCATAAGGGCAAATCGGGCGTCAAAATCGGGCGTCTGATCGGCATCGTGGCAGCGTTGGCACAATTCGGCCGGCGGCACGCGGCGGATATTTTGCACTTCGGGCCGGCGCGCATGTCGCTCTCCCGGCCCGTGGCACACTTCGCACTGCACATGGGTCAGCACATCTTTGCCAATCCGAAATCCCGTCGGATAGCCAAACCCGGTGGTATGGCACGTCACGCAATCGGGCTGATAGTGTTTTTGCTGTTGCAACAGCCGGTTAAATGCCCCTGCGTGATGCGACTGATTCCAGTCTGCGGCCTCTGCGGTGTGGCAACTGGCGCACGTCTCTGCGCCCACATAGCGATTGCGGCCCATGGCGAGTTGATCTTCCAATGCGAATCCAGCAAACCTCGGGCGTGCGGTCTGTTGCAATGCCGCGCTTTGTTGCACCCGATTGTAAAATCCATCCACGAGTTGTTTTACCGCGCGGTCTTCGGCAATGGATTCCGAGATCGGGATGGACGTGACCCGTTCTGCTGTCACACGCCCATTTTCCACAGTCAATATCGCCTGTCCTATTGCCTTGCCCTGCGGCTGTGTCCCCAGTGCCAGCGCGTTGCCAACCCGCCGCGTCGTCTCGCGTGACCGCGTGCTGATCACCACATCTATATCCGCGACCTGCCGGATGAGATCGCGTTCTGCCTCGCGGTCCAAATCGCTCAACACCACCACGAGATCAACCGTGCGATGCACCTTTGCAACCGCTGCTTCAATGCCATCGCGCGCGAAACCCACGCCATCGGGCAGGTGCAAACGCGCCGTTCCCATGCCCGTGTCGTGCGCTTCAATCTTTCGTTCGCCCGCCACCCCCACCACGCCCACGCGCACACCGCCCGCATCCAAAATTCGCGTTTCCGCGCCCATCTGCACGCCATTGACCCTCAAATTTGCACTCGCAAAAGGTATGCCTCCCGAATCGCGCATGGTTTCAAAAAACGCCTGCCCAAAGCGCAACTCGCCCACCCCCGCATTGGCGACATCGTAGCGCATGGCCTTCATCGCGTTCAGGTGGATTTTGCAACGCAACTGATCCAAGACCGTATCGCCGGCAAATAGACCGCCTGCGTCCAACAACAGCGCGTGGGGATACGACCGCCTCAAATCCTTCACAATCGTCGCCCGCCGCGCAACGCCGCCGAGTTGCTTGTCCGCGCAGCCACACACTTCCAAAAAACTCTGCGTATCCCCCGAGTAGAGCAACACCACCTCTGCGGCCCGGCCTGGGCTCACGGGCAAAAAACAAAAAACAGCGGCCAGAAAAAAAAGGAAGTAAGCCCCTGTTGTCGATCTTTTTTCCTCGATTCTTTTGTTCAGATACCCATTTCGCTGCATCATGATGTAAGTTCCGCCTTAAGACTGTTTTCAAACAAATTCGGCCCCTTTCCCGCATAACGGGGAAACGCTATCTCCCCTCCCAGTAGGGCCCAATCAATCTAAAAGCCCCAGCCTGCCCCAGCGAATTTTTGTAAAAATATTCCACAACGGCTCTTGGCTGTTCCAGGAAAAATAAATAAATACGGGGTGTGCCTTGACTTTCTCGATTGGCACCATCCCCCAAAACCGGCTGTCGTAACTGCTGTCGCGGTTGTCGCCCATTACAAAAATGTGCCCGGGCGGCACTGTGCGCGGGCCGTAGTTGTCGCGCGGGCCATCCCGTTTGCCCAGCACTGTGGGGTCTTCGTACTTCACCCCTTTTGGATTCTCAAATCGCTTGCCATCTACATACACAATTTTATTTTTGATTTCCACGGTTTGCCCTTCATTCGCAATGCACCGCTTGATAAAATCGCGCGACGCATCTTGGGGAAATTCAAAAATGACGAGATCGCCCGGCTGGGGGATTGAAAACCCCGGCACGCGAAACGAGGGCAATTTGTTATTCAAAATTGGCACGCGGTCCGGGATTTGCGTGCCAAACGTCAACTTATCGCCCAACACATAATCGCCTTCCAACAGCGTATTTTCCATCGATCCAGACGGAATGTGATACGCTTGCACCAGCGTGCCTCGAATCAAAATGGCAAAAAAAATGGCGATCCCAAATTCTCGAAACGCGCTTCGCTTTCGCCGCGCTTTTTTGTTTTTCCGTGCCATATCCCACCAATGACAAATAAAGGTGAACAGTTGTCAGGACCCGTCCGGGCCTTGCGAAGGGGAAAATATTGTATGATTGGTGCGTTGCCATCCCGACCGCGTTCAGGCGATGAGGCCGAGAACCGTGAAGCGTTAAACGCCCGTTACTCTCGATGCAATTTACACAACTCTCCCAACCGAATTTCATTTTTATTGACCATTCTATAACACTTGTCAAAAGCTCCGATGGGGCCACATTCTTCAGGTTTATCTTCTCTGTGTGAGGTCGAACCTTTTCTCACTGCCTTTGCCCTAGGCTTGAAGACGAGTAGGCCAAGATAAATTGGCCTTTGGTTAAAGTGACCGTGAACTTTGAATAAATCCATAAGCCAGTTACAAAAAATCGCGCCATTCATCAGTTGTTTTTTGTAATCTCCCTTATGCCCACTCTTTTGTTCTATGCAAAACAGATAACTCATACCCTTGTATGTCAAGACCACTATAGCATCGCACATTTTTCCAATATGTTCAGGGGGATTGCCCGAGATAAAAGGCATAGGTTTTAAGTTTTGCGCTGACTTCAGGTTCGCCTCGTCCAGCGTGAATCCCAGTGAATATCTGTTCGGAGCAATAATCGACAGTTGAGTACCTTTTTTCGCCCTTTCGGCCAAAATCCATCGCTGCCCATCTCTTTCCAAATGAAATGTTTTCTCTATTGTGCTATGAAATAAATCAAACAATGTTTTCCCATTACCCATTGTTGCTTTCCTGCAAGCTATAATAAATGTCATCGTTTACGGCATTGAGATCCCTAATCACCTCGTCAAAAGTCGTGGCATAGATACCATCTTCGGGTGTAATTTCAAACGGCGTAATTTTTTTATCGTCAAACAAATAAGCACCAATTTTTTCTTGAGACAAGACCTCGTCCTTTCGATAGCGATATTTTTCTCGGAGTTCTTTGCCCTTGTCACCTGACAACATGATCAGAGAATTTAGCTCTCGCACGATATAGTCGCTGTGTGTACTAACGACAACATTCAGTCCAGCGTTCACCAACAGGGCCAAAACTCGCGCTATCTTGCGTTGGTTCTCGGGGTGTATGTTCAGTTCCGGCTCATCGATCATCAGCACATCGCCTTTTTTTGCTTGGTTTTCCAAATAAAACCAAAGACCGAACAAACTTTTTACCGTGGATGAAGTCGAATGCAATCCCATCTGCTGAGTTGACTTGCCATCGCGTTTTCTCTGATAGGGCCTAAAGGTAATATCGCCAGTGCGCGCCTCCACAGTGTAGCTACCCGATACCAATTCTTTTTTTATTTTTTCCGCATACGGGTGGAAATCGCCCGTTCCGCGTTTTTGGATGCTTTGCATATCATTGAGCCAGTCAATGTAATGGGCGATAGGCATGGCATAGGGGGATTTCATTACATCGCTCAAAAGTTCCCTGATATCGATATTTTCCCGAGAAGCATGATGCAACAGGGCGGTTCTTTTGTTGCTCAATTCCCGAAAAAATAAATGCAATCCATTGCGTTCTGCCGGCACCAAAAAAGCATCTCGCTCTTCACCGAGTCCCAACAAAATACGACCAAACATGTCTGCAAATACCTCATAAGGAGGTCGAGCTGATTCTGCTATGAGTTGAATAGAATCATGTCCCGCTTTTTTGGTGAAACGCATTCCGAAAAAAACCGAGGTATTGACCTCTTTTTTTGTCAATTCAGCGGCAAGACTGTCCAAATCGGGCTGGACAGAAAAATAAGAGTACTCGAATAATGCTACCGGAGTATTAAACAAATCGGGCAGATTGGCGTGAATGATTTGATTGACCTGCTCAATAAATGTTTTCCCGTTTTTTTTCAGCCACTCCTTTATCGGAAAAGTGTAACCACTGCTGTTTTTTGATAGAGAAGCGTATATATCTCTAAAAACAGTAAGGGAACCAAGTGGCAGTGGCTCATGTTGCAAATTCAAATAGTAGTACAGCGAATACATTGCCCAGGTCTTACCGCTATTATTGGGTCCGCAAAAAAGCGTGATCGGTTTAACCTCAAACGATCCCTGCTTGATTGGACCCAGATTTTTTATGTTAAACTGTCCGATCATGAATGTTACAAACCTCGATCTAAGGGATTTTTTTGCAAATACAGTGACGCCTTTCCGATGAAATCTCGCATTATCTGCCCACCTACGGAGGTAAGGTCGGCAGATAGGTAGGCCCAAAACTTAGAAGCCTTAAGAAAAAGAAATCAAGCATCTGAAACAGATGAGTGAACACCCGCAGGAACGCCTCAAAGTCGGCCTCTCACAAATCCAGGTCAACGCTTTTTGTTAGGGACTCAAGCCTCTGCGTCCAACGCATGCTGAAAAGCATCGAGATTGTCCACTTGCACCGCCGCACGAAGCAACTGCTTGAGTTGTTGCAAATCGTCAATGGCCCGAATGTGACCGGCGAACTGACCGGGCGCGTCTGCATCAAAGCGAACCTCCAACACATCGAGAATATCTTCAATGGTGCTTTCTCTAATCCCTTGCTCCCTGCCGCGACGCATCCCCTGTTCAATGCCGCGGTCAATACCTTGTTGGGTAAGGTATTGGGCAAACGATGATTCACGCATAATCGCATCCATAAAACCCTCCTGAGAAATAATACGCCTAACGGTGCTCAATTCATACGATATCCCACCTAAAATAGCCATACCCGCCATCATGTCAACCTTGGTTGAAGCGTCCAAGGGCAAGGCTTCCGTCGCATGAAGACATTGACGCAACCACGCATCCGCAGACACCCCAGACGGAGGTTTCATCAAGGGCGCAAACGGAAGCAAGCCCGGATGACCGCCCTCGATAATCGCTTGACCATCGATCTCACTCAGACGAATCACCTGATATTCCACGACAACGCGGTGGCCGGGCAGTTCTTGGATGTAGTATCCCTTATCGCGTCGTCCAGCACCGGGACGCAGGTAGATCACAAAGGAAAAGATCGGCAGACCCTAGCGTTCTATGGCGCGACCGATATAGCCGGCCATGCGATGCGACATCGGAGTGTCCGTGCTGTCCGCGGTTTGAAATTCGCAATGAATCAACGCATCCTCACCCTCAATACGCACGAGAATCAGGCTATCGGCGCGCCGGGCTTCCACAGTGGGTTGCTCGGTTTCGAGCACCTCGAGCACCTCGATGTCAGCGCGTCCGAGTGTGAAGCGGATGAAATCGTCCGGGTAGGTTTGAATCAGGTGTTTGGATATCGTATCGTATTCGGCCATAAACGCCACCTTGAAAAAATTGAGGAACAAAAAATGGGGAACAAAAAAATGATACAATCACGCCATTTTTGACAAGACTTTGTTGGACGCGGCTAAAAGATGAAAAAATAAAAACGTAGGGGCGGTGCCCCCGTGCCTGACCGAAAAGGCAAGACACAAGGCGAAAGGCAACCACAGAGGGACAAATATTGGGAAGCGCAGATAGGGGCGGCGAATGGAGCGGACAGCGAGGACATAGCGGAGGCAGGAGGGTGGGGGGTAATCCGCGCAATCCCCTAATCCGCGACAATCCGCGATCCAGACAGTTGCGTTGCAGAGCCTGTGCCAAAACGCCGTAAGCCAGTGCTAAGAAGCCCTAAGAAAAAGAAATCAAGCATCTGAAACAGAGGAGTGAACACCCGCAGGAACGCCTCAAAGGCGGCCTCTCACAAATCCATGGCAACGCTTTTTGTTAGGGACTCTTATGCCCACTTACATTTCTTCAACGATTCTGCGAAAAATAGGTTCGCTCGGGTTGCCCTGTCTCGGCGGATTTGTTTGCCGCAAGCGAAATATCGAGGCTGCGTAAACCGTCTTCAAAATCCGATAAAATCCCCGATCTATCGCCCGAGCGAACTGCATCCATAAACACCTCGTCGATATCTTCTGATTCGGGCATCTCGCCCACCTCGGCGGCACCGCTTGGAAACAGCGTCACGCCATTTCCCCCAACCGTCGCACGCATATCGCGCATGAGCACGTCGATCCCATTTGAGCCACCGCCGTTGCGGAGCACGCAAGAGGAACTCAGCGTGCCCACCGCGCCATTTTCAAACTGGAGCGACAGCGCGTACACATCGGGAATATCCAAATTTTCCACGTCGTTCAAGGCGCGGGTGGCGTAATAGGCATGCACTTCTGCAACCTCGCCCACGAGGTAGCGCAACAAATCGACTTGGTGCGTGGTCTGCTCGACAATCTGCCCGCCCGATTGCGCCATCACGCGCCACCACGGCGTGCCCGGCAAACCGCCCCAGCGATAGGCCGTCGCCATCGCCACGTCCTTGTCCCGTAAAAACTCGCGCCCTTGTTTTGCCCCGCCGGTGTATCGCTGTTGATAGCCCACAGACGTCAGCACGCCCGATTTTTGAATGGCTTCCAAAATTTCCAATCCCTTTTCCATCGTCGGCACCACGGGTTTTTCCAACAACATGTGGACGCCCTGTTGCGCGGCCAAAATTTCCGCGTCATAATGTGCAAACGTCGGCACCACCACGTACATCGCCGTCAAATCTTCTTTGTCCAACATCTCGCGGTAATCGGTATAGACCGCGCCGCCAAATTCAGAAGCCGCGCTTTGTGCCGCGTCTTCTTTGACATCGCAAAGCGCGACGATATCGACATCTTCAATGCGCGACAGCACGCGCATGTGTGACCGCGCACGTCCGCCTGCGCCCACAAAACCCACGTTAATGCCCATTGCGTTCTCCTCATTCAGTCGTCAGTGTCAGCCCGTCCGCTCTAAGGCAAGGCAGGCGATGCCAAAAATAGACCGCCTGCCAAGATCTGTCAAGTTGACTTTTTTTCGCGCAGAAAGGCCCTATTGTTTTGCCACCGGCTCCGTTGGCGCGTCCTTGCTGTACAACGCGCTGCCCCGCTCGTAAGACACGCCCACTGCGCCGTTGGCAACTGTCAGGCGCGGCACGTTTTTGTCGAACACATCGCGGTCGGGGCCGCGCATCACGGTCATCTGCGCGTCTGTCATGCCGGCAACGAGATCGCCCCACCGCGTTTTGGGATGGGTCAATTCCCCGCCGCTGCGATTGAAATTCCGCGAGGAGTATTTGTGCAAAATGCCCCGCCTCGAAATCTCGCTCTGCCACGCCAAAGTGCCGTGCGTGGTGCCGCCATCCATAAAAAAGAGCACGTCGCCCGCTTTCATCGCCACATGTTTTGCCAAGCCCATGTGGTCATCGCAGGAACGCACGCCTGCGGGCAGCGGATAATACGCCTTGTGCGAGCCCGGCACGCACGCAAACCCGCCATCGGCTTCGGCGACATCGCGCAACTGCCACGTCACGGTAATGGCTTCGCAATAACTGCGCCCATTGTGATACACGTAGCCCCGCGTGGGATTGAGCGGCTCATTGGAATCGTGCAGGGAATGGCCCGATGTGCCCTTCACCGCGCAAAATGCCGTTCCCCCGCCCGTGCGCCCGCCGCTGCCGCCCATCCAGTTGAGCCGGTGTTCAACGGCCGGATGCCCGAGCATTCGCCGAAACGGGTCGCAATAGGGATTGGGCAATTGAGTCAGTCCGTTCAACAAGGGCCTGCCCGTGCCCGCGAGGGCTTTTGACCCCCTCGCCAGTTCTTCGCCGACGACAATGCGATTCTCAAACTTGTCAATAGCCGCATTGGCCTCGGCCAGCCACGCTTCGTCCATCACCCCGCGCAACACGAGATACCCGTTCAAATCCCAAAAGTAAAATTCCTTTTCGTCGATGTCCGAATTGGGATTTTTCACAAAAATAGATGGGTGAAAAAGTTCGCGGGATGCGTCCAATGTCACGCGCTCCCCATCCGTCTTCAGAGTTGGTGGCGGCGTCGTATCCCAATACCCGGGGCGATACAGGGAGGCGCGCTGTTCGGGTTGCATCTCTGCCATCCAGTCGGGCACGGGCATCTCTTTGGATTCGGGGCCAGGGCCTGCCGAACGCATCACGCCGCGCCCCACGTACTCGTAGGACAACAACCGCTGCGGCCCCTCGCCTTGCCATGCGCGCATCCCCTGCACGACCGTCAGGCCGACGATCAGCAAATCGCCCGCTTTCAACTCGGGCCGAAAGAGATAGTCCGCATCGTCCACACCGGTCAAAATATCCGCTGGCGTCTCCACATTCGACTTGTGCGAACACGGCAGCATCACAAACCCGCTATCGCCTGCCTTCACGTCCGACAGCGCCCAAATCACGCGCACGCCTTCGCAAAATCTGCGGCCGTTTTGGTGGTAATACGCCAGTGCCGGGTCTCTCGGCTCATTGCCGCCCGTCAGCGGCGCAGACGTATCGCACGTCTCGTCGCACAGAATTGTGGGTTCGCGGTCCAAGCGAAAACCCGGCCCGACAATCTGATTCAAATACCACACCAGTTGGGGGTGAATCAACACATCGCGGAACGGCTCTCGCAAATCGCCTTCCCACCCGAGCATTCCCTCGAGCGATCCCGCCCGATCTATCGCCTCGTTCAACCGCGCCACTTCGGGCCGGGTCAACGCCCCCGGCACGTGCAAATAGCCCGTCAAATCAAAGGCGTAATTCTCCTCATTCGTCATCGTCTGCTGATCCATGGCATCCTCCTTTGCCTGCTTGCACGATGCACATACACGGCGGTTTCTCCATGAAAAGCCCAAACCCATTTCAAAACAAGCACAAAGTGACGGCCCTCAACCGAGGGGCACAAAAAATAAAACTGCCCATACAACCGAGCAGTTTGTGATTTATTGGAAACGGAGAATTTTCTCGGCCAGTTTGTAAACTGTACTACCAAATGCACGCGGCCAATCCACGCATGGAGGATTATCGCGAGCCTTGGCCAGATCAATGGCGTCCTCAATCCTGTCTGGCGTGATCTTTTGGGCATCAATGCCTTTGTCGTAGTTGGGCCAGTGCCGCTTTAACCGATCTGAACATTCGCGTGGCGATCCGATACCCCTGCCGTTTTCAAAGTGGAGCAACAACCAGTACTCGAAATTGGGATTGCTGAGGGCCAATCCGTAATTATTCGCCCCCTGCGACCAGGCGTGGAGTTGTGCTATCTGACCATCGCGCCATTGGTCCTTATCTACCCCCAGCCAGGCCTCATCCGAAGCCCATAGGTCTTCTCGATCAAGGCGGTCTTTCATGCGTTTCAAGACTTGGGGCGGTGAGCTGTGAGGTTTGCCTTTTACGCAATCCACCCGGATAACCGAATGCCGATTGTTGAAGAGGGCGAAATATTGAGGCTCTGTCTTTGTCCCTTCTGTTGCAATGACAAATCGCTTTCGGTAAGGTCGCCTGCCGGGTGGCCTGATAAATTTACGTCTTTTCGACGGCATCGGGCATTTCCTCACTTGTATCTTTGGGCGAGCACGGGGGCATCGCCCCTACGTTTCTATCCTCGCATCTTTCCTCCACGGAGGAGAGCCCTGTGAGAATCCCTCCCAATATGCGGGGGGTTCCTCCCATCCGCCCTTGCAGATAGCTTTTCCGAATATCCTTGTCGTAACGAATATCTTTATACTCGCTGAAGGAAAACAGATTCGTCGCGCCGGACGCATCCCTTTCCGTTACCCACATTTCGTCCCGGCGCAACAACTGCTGATCCATCAGCATGACATTATGGGTCGTCAGGAGCAATTGCGTCCGAGTTTCCGCAGAACAATTGTACAGATATGCCTCGATCAGTTGGTGGAGCAGCAAGGAATGCAGACTGCGGTCAACCTCGTCAATAACATAGACTTTCCGTGATTTTTGCTCCGAAAGATCGAGAAAGGCGGGCAGGAGATCGATGATCCGTTGCGTGCCATCCGATTCCTGACGCATCTCAAATTTGGCCTCTGTGCCGTCCGATTTGGGGTGAAAGGCGACCAATTTTTTTGCGATTAATTCGCCATCCTTGCGGGTAATTGTGAAGCGGTTATTCATCCGTTCTGCCACTAACCGAATGGTCATACCTTCTTTCACTTCTTCCTGAAGTTCGATCTTTAATGGCTCGGGAAGTGGGATGTTCTCAAATGGAATTTCTTCACTGCCGAGATGGGCGATTCCGGTATCGAGCCGCGGCAACACCTCGTTCATGACCGTGTAAAGTGGATGCCCTTCATTGAGGAACTGATCGAAAAGCTCAAATCGCGCGTCCGGTGCGACCAGATCGAGCGTATTCTTGAACCAGTCATAGACCGGCCTGAAATTGTCAACTTTTTGGGAAACGGAGTTGGTCAGGAAAAGTTGATTGTCTCGCGTTCCCCTGAAAGCGAATTTTAGTAAGGGGTCTTTGGCGAGCGAGGGGGCAAAGTTGGGTTCGCCATCTCGACGGTCGTAGAGCACTTTTTCGCTGGTACTCGTGATCGCCACCAGCCTTTCTTCCAAGACCGCTTTTCGCGTCACTGCGAAGCTGAAGTCGTAGATGGTCTCGCCGACCAGCAACTCGAAAGCAAAGCGCGAGGGTTGCGTTGTTCCCTTGTCATCCAATCGAAACGTCTCGACCGGGATCAGGCTGTCGAGCCGACTACCTTTGACGACCAGCGTTTTGGCAAAACTCAGTGCCCTAAAAAAATTCGTCTTGCCCGATGCGTTGCCCCCATAAATCGCCGCGATTGGAAGCACTCTCGTTTGGTACTTGTCGAGCTTTGAGACACGCGCTCCATGCTGGCGTTCTCGGCTGGCAATCATCGAAAAGGTGGCTCGGTCGCGGAAAGACATCCAGTTTTCAACGGAGAACCTGATTATCATTTTCTTTTTCTCCACGATGAAATTTTCAATTTATCATTCTAAAGTTAGAAAATATTTGCCTAAAAGCCAATATAAAAGAGAAATTATCTCTTTGGCGAAAAATCATTCTTACTCCCGAATGACATCAGGGCAGAGCAATTTTCAAAACGAGCACAAAGTGACGGCCCTCAACCGATTGCTTGACGCGGCTTGTGGGGATATGTACATTGCCCCGACTTTATTGGAGGTTCGCATGTCTGAACAGCCGACGCAAAGCAACATGTCCAGACGCAAAATGCTCACGGGTATTGGCACGGGTGGCATCGCCCTCGTGCAGTACACGCGAACACTCGCTCAGGAGACCGCAATGCAAACGACAGAAAACATCTGCCTGACGCGCTATTCCACGGTTCAGGCCATGAAATCCCAACAGCGCGCAGGGGACAACTCATTTGCCGAAACCGCGGGGTTTTACGCCCCAGGCGACGGAGGCGCAGCAGTGTATCGCATTCGGAAACGCGGCGGAGAAGTTCAGCCCAACGGCGCCGACGTCATCGCCCTCCAAAATGGCATGGCCGCTGTTTTGGTGGAAAAGCGAGCCGTGAACTACGCCATGTTCGGCGCGGTCGGCGATGGCGTCCAAGACGATGGCGTCCCGATCAAACGGGCGCACGAATACGCCAACAACCGCGGCGTTCCAATTGTCAATCGCACGGGCGAATACTGGATCAAACAGACCAACGACATTCCCATCGCAACCGACGTGCATTGGGGCAAAACGACATTTCACATCGACGAAAAATACAACGACAAAAACAAAGCGCGATTTGTCGTTCGCAATGACGAGGCGCGAAAAGACCTCACCCAAGATGAAGCCCTAAAAGCGGCCTTGCTCGAAAAAATCAAACCCGGCGTGCAACTCATTCCGGAATTGGCCCCTTATGCGGGGCACCTCATCACAGTCGAAGATTCACAAGACCGCATTGGCATCCGCGCCGGCAACTATTCCAAAGCCGGGTGGGCGCGCGAGGAATTTTTTTACGTGGAAGAAGAAGGGCGCGTCATCGGCGACATTGCATGGGCATTCAAAAATTTCACGTCTGTAACAGCCACGCCCTGCAACGACCACTACCTCGTCATCGAAGGCGGGGGATTCTATTTTTCGGGCGATATCCCAGGGAAAGAGTACACCGGATATTACCACCACGGCATTGCCATCCACCGAAGCCGCGTGATCATTCGGCAGCAGTGGATGGGATTGGAAAAAGGCAAGCGCGATATTTCCATGCAACCCCGCCGCGGTTTTTACGTGCTCAGTGGCGTCTATGACGTGACCTTGGAAAATATCCGCGCAATGCCGTGGGAAAAAAACCGCCGCACAGCAGATCGCGTCCTGGCCGCGGGCACCTATGGCATCAGCGGCGCGCGGATGCTCAATTGCACATTTCGCAATTTGACAGCCGAAGGCGGATGGGTGGCGTGGGGGTTTTTCGGCACCAATCTGAATAAAAATTTCCGCGTTGAAAATTGTCGCCTCAACCGCATTGACGTCCACTTTCACTGCTGGAACCTCTACATCGGCCATTGCGCGATTGGCTTCAAAGGCATTTCCATCACCGGCGGCGGCGATTTGGTCATCGAAAACACCACGCGCTACGGCAATCAATTCGTCAATTTCCGGCGAGATTACGGCGCCAAATGGGACGGTCACATCCACCTTCGCAACTGCACCTTAAAACCGAGCGGCAAGGGCAAGGCTTCGGTGCTCGCCTATCATCCGGACAATTTCGACTATCAATACGCCATCGGCTTTGCGCGCAGTGTCAAAATTGAAGATATGATCGTGGATTACATCGCGGCCCCCAACTCAAAAGACCCGTGCTGGCTGATGGACATCGTGCCCTTTTCCAAAACCCATGAGAACGCACGTCTCTTTTTTCCCCGCCGCATCGAGTTTCGCAATATTGCCGTTGAAGGGCGCGGCCAGGGCGTGCGCCTCATCCACATGCCCAACCCGCACCACTACGACCTGCGCCAAAAAAGCACTTACGACGGCAACCGCCTGATCGCCAACTGCACCCTGATTTGCGCCGATGTGCAACTCGAAAAATTGACGCCCAAAAATCCCGCTGATCCCGAAGATATGCACCTCCTGATCGGCGGGGAGACGGCCCTTGGCTATGCCGATTCGCACGCGCTTTGTCCGAATATTCGCTTTACAGATTGCGAAAACATCGGCATTTATTTTGGACATTGCATTGCCAGCGCGTTCTTTGAACGGTGTGGGATAAACGCGGTACACGCGCCGGGCCTGCGCGGGGAATTGGTCTTTGACACCTGCCGCTTTCAACCCGATGTGCAACGAGTGCCCGAAATTTTTTACACCGTGAAAAGCAGCTTGGGAACGCGGTTCACCAACTGCACCCTGCACGCCCCTATCGTCGGCGGCAAAGCGCGTCCCGAACTGATCGACCGCACGGGCATTGTGGAAATCGACAAAGCCGTGCAACACCACCATCTCAATACCGCGCTTGGCAATGACATTGTGAATCACTTCAAAACCTTTGATCCCAAATTTATCGCAAAGCTCATGGCGCGTCACGAACTTGAAAATGAATGATGACCCGCCCCACAACAAGGATGGGTCATAAGCCGTTGCTGAAAAAAAGTGGCCTATGTGTCGCGTAGGGCCGAAGGCATAGAGGCAACAAACGAGGGACTATTGACATCCGCTTTTGAAACGCAACACGGCTCAAAGGTGCGTAACGTCGGTTACTTAAAACAGCCCGATTCCCCATGTTCAAAAACTATCTCATCGTCGCCATCCGCCATTTGATGCGAAACAAAATCTACGCGACCCTCAATGTGCTCGGCTTGGGGATCGGCATGGCCTGTTGTCTGTTGATCGTGTTGTTCGTGCAGCATGAACTGCGCTATGACCGGGTTCACAAAAAGGGCGACCGCATTTACAAAGTCGTTCGGGAAACCCAGGGCAAAGACGGGTCGCGCGGTTTTGATTGGGGTACGTCCGGACCTTTGGGGCCTGCGCTGGCACGCGACTTTCCCGAGGTGCAAGCGGCGGTTCGCATGTGGCATTGGAATGTGAAAGTAGAACGCCAGAATCGAGTGATTCGGGCGCGGTTCAGTCTCGTGGACAAACATGTGTTTGACGTATTTGACGCGGAATTTGTCAAAGGCAATCCCCAAACGGCGTTTGCAGACCCGATGGGCGTGGTGATTACCGAGCGCGTGGCATCGCTCATCTTTGGCGAGGAAGATCCGATGGGCAGGGTTTTGACCGTTGACAATGCCACTTTTGGCGGGGATTATATCATTCGGGGAGTGATGAAGGAGCGGCGCGATCCCTCGACGGTTCGATTCGGTTTGATCATTGCGCGGATGCCAAAAAATAAATGGGAGAGCAAATGGACCAGATGGCAGCATTTTCAGGCATGGCGCCCCGTGCATACATATATTCTGCTCCAAAACGGCGTGCATAGCGCGTCTCTATCGCGCAAGTTGCCGGACTTTATGGCGCGCTATATGGGCGCGGAGGTGCAAATGCACAATGCGTATCACCTGCAACCCTTTCACCGCGTCTATCTCCATTCGCGTGCAGATTACGGCATCGACAGATTTGGCGATATTGGTCAACTCTACGTGTTGGGCATCGTCGCCGCGTTTATTCTCGCCATTGCCTGCGTGAACTTCATGAATTTGGCAACCGCCCAATCCATTGGCCGGGCGCGAGAGGTGGGCTTGCGAAAAGTGGTGGGGGCCAGCCGATGGCAGTTGATGCAGCAATTTTTGGGCGAATCCCTGATCGTGGCCTTTCTCGCGCTGGCGCTGGCACTGGGTCTCAGCGCGTTGATGTTGCCCGTGTTTAACGATTTGATCCAGCAACCCCTGGCCTTGGACAGCGAGGCTTTTGTCACCTTGTTGCCCGCAGGGGTCGGGGTGATTTTGGCGACTGGAATATTGGCGGGCAGTTATCCGGCCTTTGCATTGTCGGCATGGCAACCCATCGAGACCTTAAAACACCAAATTCGGTCTGGCGCGCAAGGCGCGTGGTTTTGGAAGGCGTTGGTCGTATTCCAATTTTCGATTTCGATTTTTTTGCTCGTGGGCACGCTCGTGGTGCGCGATCAAATTTCTTATATGCTCAACCGCGACCTGGGGTTTGAGACAGAACACCTCGTGATGTTGCAAATTTTCGCGCCGAGCCGAGAGGAACACGCGGATTTTGAGCAGCGGTTGTCCGCGCGCTACGCAACGGTGAAACAATCGTTTTTGCGCCATCCCAATGTGTTGCACGCCACAGCAGCGCGCTATCTGCCCTTTCCCCAAGGCGGTGGCGGGCGCATTTGGACCGTGCGCCCAGAGGGGCTGCCCGGCGATGATTGGCGCGTGATGTTCAACGAAGTTGATGAAGATTTTTTGACGACTATGGGCATTGAACTCGTTGCGGGAAAGAATTTCACACCGGGCAAGGGCAGTGCATTGCGCCGGTTTTCGTCTGAATTTTTGATCAACGAATCCGCAGTCAAGGGCTTTGGCTGGGATGATCCCATCGGCAAGCAAATCGAGTGGACGGGACTGGGATCGGGCACGGTCGTGGGCGTGTTTAAGGACTACCATTTTGCTTCCCTGCGCGAAAAGATCGCCCCTTTGGCCTTTGTCAAATGGTCGAGATTGTACGCGTTCCTCGCGCTCAGAGTGAAAGGGGAGCACTTTGAAGAGACGATGGCTTTTTTGCAGACGCAGTGGGAACAATTTGTGCCCAATGAGCCGTTCAGGCCCATTTTCATCGACGAAGGCCTGGCGTCTGCTTACCGCAATGAACTCCGCTTGAGAAAGGTCGCAAACACATCGTCTTTGCTGGCGATTCTCGTTTGCTGTTTGGGCCTGTTTGGCTTGGCCGCGCTCTCGGCACAACGGCGCACCAAAGAGATCGGCATTCGCAAGGTGCTCGGTGCTTCTGCCGGGCAGATTGTGCTGATGTTTTCCGCGGAATTTATCCAACTCGTGGCGTTTGCCAGCCTCATCGCATGGCCCTTGGCGTATTATGTGTTGCAACACTGGCTGTCCAATTTTTCATACCGCATTGGTCTGGGCTTCGCGGTATTTGTGATGAGCACGGCCCTCGCCATTGGCATCGCGCTGGTCACGGTGAGCTACCAAGCGTGGAAAGCCGCACACACAAACCCGATTGACGCGCTGAAGTACGAGTAAATCAGCCCATGTCGATTCGTTGATGAACTGGCCTGAGAGGCGGCCAGTTGTACACCGTCCGTCGATTCGTCTAACGAGGCATCTTATGGCAAAGTCCCGTCCCAATATCCTACTCATCATGTGCGATCAGATGCGCTGGGATGCAGCCGGTTTTGCGGGGAGTTCCATCGTTCAAACCCCCATCTGGATCGCTTGGCTGATGTGTGCTTTGAATGGGCGTTCTGTTGCAGACGCCATCCTGAACGGGCGACAACCCGAACCGCAGCCCATCTTCGCCGAGATCGCCAGTCAAAAAGCCATTTATTGCGGCTCGGAAGAAAGGGCGCAATTTGCCGCGCATGTGATGAACCGAGACGGACGCTGGAAGTATATCCGCAATCGCTTTGACATCGACGAGTTGTACGATCTGCAAACCGACCCGGGCGAAATGCAAAACCTCGCGCAACTTCCCGAACACCAACCGCACATTGCGACCATGCGCCGGCAAATCGCCGAGATGATTTGCCATACAGGCCCTAGCCCCTACGAGTGGTGTTTGGACGTGTAAGGGCGAAACGCATATCTTATATTAAATTGGAGGACTGGCAAAATGAGCGCGTCAATCAAATTGAAAAAAAACGTCCCCATTCCCTTTGAGGCGTTTGCGGGCTTCGAGCGGCTCGAGCGCATCAACCCGATCATTGCTTGTGAGCCGCCCGAATGGGCCGCCGCAGCGCATGCGTTTGTCATGGACGATACGGTTCACTATCTGTGGGGCAGGCGAAGAAAAGACAACTATTGGACCTTAATGCACAGCACGGCGCCGGTGGGCGATCCCGCACAGATCGCGCACGACCCGCGCAACCCGATCCTCTTGCCTTCGAGCGAAGGGTTTGACGATTACACGGTTGAATATCCCTTTCCATTTTGGAACCCCGCGGACCGCAGGTTTTACGTCTATTATTTGGGACGCCGCCAAAAGTTGCCGAAACAGACGGGCCTTTTGGTGGGGGACGGAGATTTTGGCATGTGGACGCGGGTTTGCCACGCGCCCGTGATCGCCGCCGCCAACGCATACGAGCGGCAAGGCTCGTCTCATCCCTCTGTTGCTATCGCAGGCGATACCATACACATCATTTATACGGGCGAATCGGCAGAGCCACCGACGATATGCCGCGCAACCGCACGGACAGGCGATCCCGCAACCGTCATCAAAGACCCCGCCAATCCCGTCTTCACAGGCAGCGGGCAAGCGTGGGACAGTTGGGGCGTCCGCGAGGCGGAAATTTTCATCGGCCCGCAGTATTTCCACATTTTTTACGGTGGGAGCGATGGCGAGGTCTGGCGGATCGGACATGTGCGAACACGCGATTTCCGCACCTTTGAACCCAACCCGCACAATCCCATCTTCACGCCTTCGCCCGATCCCAATGCGTGGGACTGCGACGGGTTGCTCACGCCCCAAGTATTCGAGATCGACAACCGCTATTTTATGCTCTACGCGGGGCTGAAAGATGGCGCGTGGCAGACGGGACTCGCGGCAAAGCACGTTGGAAAATAATTTGGTTTTGTGATTCCCTGGCTACTTGTTGACTCAGAGAAAAAAATGTAACAACGGAGTGCATGCGATGGCAAAGATGAAATACAAGACAGCGGAACTGGGGCGCGTTGTTTCACGCGATCCTGAAATCCACAGCGGAGATTTGGTCTTCTCGGGCACTCGGGTGCCCGTTGATACGCTCATAGATTATCTCAAAGGGGGGCATGCCATTGGAGAATTTCTAAAGGATTTCCCCACTGTCGCACGTTGGCAAGTCGAATTATACCTCGAAGTTTCGTCCAAAGGACTGGATCACCTGCGAGTTCAAAGTGCGCGTACTGCTTGACGAGGATATTCCCATTCGGCTCAGACTTCATTTTCAGACAGAGGTGAATGTCGAAACAGTCGAATACCGGGGATGGAAGGGTCTCAAAAACGGTGCCTTACTGCACGCTGCCCAAGCGCATTTCGATGTGCTCGTGACGATGGATAATCACCTTCCCGATCAGCAACCTCTGCAACGGTTCGATCTGGCGTGGCGATCCTGCGTGCGCCGAGCAAACAACTTGAGGATTTGCTCAAGTTAATGCCCGAACTTGAGCGAACACTCTCAGTTCTTCAGCCCGGCCGAGCCGTGCGGATCTATCCGCCCGAGTAATCAAAGCGCGCGAGGTGGGTTTCGCCACAAAAGTATGCCCTGTAATGATTCTATACAGGGCACAAAAAACACAAAAAGCAAGGCATGATCCCCCTTGTATCTTGTATCTTTGGGCGAGCACGGAGGCATCGCCCCTACGTTTCTATCCTCGCATCTTTCCTTGCAGTAAAGGGGGCCGGGGGGATAGGTCTTCGTTAGCCCCTCCGAATACCGTGCTCAGTAGGACAACAGCAATTCAATTTTGGTATTAGGTGTCAATCAACTCGTTTGCGATGAATCTCGTGCAATTTTCGTACCCTTGCGAAAAGCTAAAATTTCCGCATTTTTGGGTGAGGTGTTGAACAGATCGTTCAATTTCCGACCTTCCCTCCTAAAAATTTCGACCAAACGGATAGATTATGAAAAGGAAAGCCATTGTCTTGCTCAGTGGGGGGCTGGATTCCACTACGACTTTGGGCATTGCCGCAAACGAGGGGTACGATTGTTATGCCCTCACCTTTCGCTACGGTCAGCGGCACGAAACCGAACTCGCGTGTGCAAAAAAAATCGCCGCGCATTTTGGCGTGCGGGATCACGTCATCGCCAATATTGACCTGCGTGCCTTTGGCGGCTCGGCATTGACCGGCGACATGGATGTGCCCAAAAATCGCAATGCCGATGAAATGTCCGATGGCATCCCCGTCACGTACGTCCCGGCCCGCAACACCATCTTCCTATCCTTCGCGCTTGCCATGGCCGAATCCCTCGGCATCCGCGACATCTTCATCGGCGTCAACGCCATCGACTACAGCGGCTATCCCGATTGCCGCCCGGAATACATCGCCGCCTTTCAAACCATGGCCAACCTCGCCACCAAAGCCGGTGTTGAAGGCGATCCCTTCACCATTTACACCCCGCTCATCAACCTGCAAAAAGCCGCTATCATCAAACGCGGCTTGGAACTCGGCATCGACTACGCCATGACCTGCACCTGTTACGACCCGGACATAGAAGGCCGAGCGTGCGGGCAGTGCGACGCCTGCTCGTTGCGCTTAAAGGGGTTTGCACAAAATAAAATAAAAGACCCGGCGGTCTATCGGCCCGTCTCTCATTCACTTTGAAAGAATTGATTATGCTCTCTCTCGACCAACTCATCGCGGACTACGGCGATCAAAACCCGCACTCGCAACGCCTCTTCAAACGCGCGCGAGAAGTTTTGCCCGGCGGCAATACGCGCACCGGGGTTTTTGTCAACCCTTTCCCGATCTACATTGACCGAGGTGAGGGCGTTGACATCCATGACGTGGACGGCAACCGCCGCCTCGACTTTGTCAACAACGCCACGGCCCTCATCCTGGGGCATGCCCATCCCGCGGTGAGCAAGGCCCTGTGCCAACGCGTCGTCAGCGGCACCGCCTTTTTTTCGCCCACCCCGCTCGAAATCGAATGGGCAGAACTTTTGAGCGCCCGCGTCCCCTCTCTCGAACACCTGCGCTTTTGCAGTTCGGGCACCGAGGCCGTGGGCAATGCCCTGCGCGTGGCCCGCGCCTTTACGGGTCGCCCCAAAATCGCCAAATTTGAAGGCGCGTACCACGGCATTGACGACCCGGCCCTCATCAGCTATGTCCCGCCCGTCACCCCCGCGCTTGGCCCCGAAGACGCGCCCAACGCCGTTCTCTCGTGCGCCGGTCTCGCCCCTGCAACGGCTGAAAATGTCCTCGTCTTGCCGTTCAACAACGCCCGCGCTTGTGAACGCCTCATTCGCCATAATGCCGAAGAACTCGCCTGCGTCATTATCGACCCGCTCTCTACGGCGGCTGGCATGGCACTGCCCGATCCCGAATTTCTCGCCACCTTGCGCGCTGTCACGCGGGAACTCGATATTCTCCTCATCTTCGACGAAATCGTCAGTTTTCGCATGGCCTCTGGCGGCACACAAGCCGCGTACAATATCGCCCCAGACCTCACCTGTTTGGGCAAAGTCATTGCCGGCGGCACCCCGGCAGGCGCGTTTGGCGGTCGCAAAGACGCGATGGCCCTGTACGATCCCACAGACGGGTCGCCCGCGATTCCACAATCTGGCACGTACAACGGCAACCCGCTCGCGGCTGTCGCGGGTCTCGCCACCCTCAAAGCGATGACCGCAGACGCATATCGCCACATCCACGATCTCACGCGCTACATTGCCGCGGGCCTCAATGACGCTTTCAAAAGTGCCGACACCCCGGGCAGCATCGTCGTCGCGGGTTCGCTTTTTCGCATCTACTTTCTCGACCACGCCCCCGCCAACTATCGCCAGGCCGCGCGAGACAGCAGCGAAAAACACCGCTGGCTCTATTTCTATCTTTTGAACTATGGCATCGCCATTCGGCAAGGCGGTTGCGTCTCGCTGCCCATGACGACCGACCACGCCGACAGGCTGATCGAAGGCTTGCGCGAGGGCTTGCGCGTTTGGCCTTATTGATTTGGAAAAAAAATGTCTGTCTCCATACCCGATGGCCTCGTTATCCTCACTTTCGATGACGGCGTCAAATCACAAAAGACCTTTGCCGCACCCATCTTGCGCGAATGCGGCTTCAACGCCACCTTCTACATCACCGAAGGCTTGAACTTCCTCACAGACAAAACGCGCTACCTCACATGGGAAGAGGTGCGCGAATTGCGCGAATGCGGCTTTGAAATTGGCAATCACACCCGGCAGCACAAAAGCGTTGCCGACCAATCACCGGAGGAACTTCTATCGGATATCCATCACATCGATCACCAATGCAACCACTCCGGCATCCCGCTTCCCACCACCTTTTGTTACCCCGGCTACATCCATACCCCCGAAGCCGTTGCCGCACTGAAAAAACGCGGCTTCACATTTGCCCGACGGGGTACCGCCCCCGAATATCCCTATCACAGAGAAGGCGGCCGCGGCCCGGCCTACCATCCCAACCAGCACGATCCCCTCCTCGTTCCAACCACCGGCGCGTCGGGGCCGCGCTGGAACTTCGACGATTTTGCGTGGTCGCTCGACCAGGCCCAACAGGGACGCGCCGCGGTCCTCACTTTCCACGGAATACCCGACCTCGATCACCCATGGGTGCATACCGAACCCGCATTCTTTGAACGCTGTATGCAGCATCTCGCTGACAATGGACACCGCGTAATCGCCCTGTGCGAACTCACAAACTATATCACTCAGGAGTCCTGATATGGCTGCTCCTCTGCCGCTCATCGCCTGCGATACCCTCGCAGATCAAACCGAAGCCCTCTATCGCGATGGCTATGCCTATTTGCCCAATGTCTTGACGCCCCAACAGGTTGCGAAACTCCGCGATCACATGGACGCCCTGATGCCCATACCGGAAAGTTTTGACAAAAACGGACAGCCAGAAGACCTCGGCTACGTCAACAAACACATCAACAATGCCTTCAACCGCCACCCGCACTTCCTCCAATTTCTCGACTGCTCCGGCGTTATCGAAATCGCAGAAGCCATACACGGCAACGATTGCCACTGCATTGGCATGACCGCGTGGATGACCGGCCCCGGGCGCCCGGATCAGAAACTCCACACGGACTGGTTGCCCCTCAGCCTGCCCGAAGACATCCTCGCGGACCCTCGGGTGCGCCTCCCCATTTTTATCACCACCGCCCATTTTTATTTGGACGACATCACCGAGGCCATTGGCCCCACCAACTTCATCCCCGGCAGCCACCTGTCGGGCAAAAGCCCCAATGCCGACACCATGTGGAAAGGTCAGACCGAAAAATCCATTATGTGCAACGCAGGTGACGTGGTCATCTTTCGCAGCGAAGTTTGGCATCGCGGCACAGCCAACACCAGTGACCAAACGCGCTATCTGCTTCAAGTCCACTATGCCAAACGCATGATCGCGCAAAAATACCCGCCCTATCTCAACCGATTTCAATTTGCCCCCAAAATTCTCGCCCGCGCCACCCCGCGCCAACGCCGCCTGATGGGCGATCACAAAAGCAGCAACTACGATTGAGGATCACGCGATGAATTTTTTCACGGAATATTATCTCTGGCTCAAAACCGTTCACCTCATCGCCCTCATCGGCTGGCTGATCGGCCTTTTGTATTTGCCGCGCCTATTCGCGTACCACGCCGCCGCTGTGGGGTCCGATACGGACGCGACATTTCAACGCATGGAACGCAACCTCTTGCGCCTTTTGCTCCTCCCGTGTGTGATCGCGGTCTTTATCACGGGCATCCTCTTGATCATCGCTATCGGCGGCAAAATGGCCGGTTGGCTACACGCCAAACTGTTGCTGGTGCTCGTGTTCGCCGGGTTGCACGGCATGATGTCTCGCCAGCGCAAAAAGTTTCAACGCGGCGAGAATACCAAAAGCGCGGCCTACTTTCGCACGGTCAGTTGTGTCGCGACGCTCATCGCAATCCTCATTGTCGCGCTGGCTGTGTTGAAACCTTTTTGAGCGGTGCATATAGGCCATTTGCCACAAAAGGGTAAATCGAAGCGAAGTACAGAAAAAAATCGCAACTTCCATGGGTTAGAAGTTGCGATTTCATTATTGGTGGAGGCGGCGGGAATCGAACCCGCGTCCGAAAGCGGTTTGACAACGGCATCTACGTGTGTAGTCTATTTATCGAATCTCGCACCTCGCGCCCCAACAGACAGGGTCGCTGAGATGCCAGCTCGATTTTATCTCGCACGGAGGCCCTCGAGCGGAAACCCCCGAACCAGCCTGCTCTCGTCGGCGCCCTGATCAGACCACGCAGGCGAGGTCTGACAGAACGGACTGCGTAACGGTTGGTTAGGCAGCCATTGCGTACGTGTTATCGTCCGCAGTTGCGTTTTTCCCAATTGTTTTACGAGGTGATTGGGCACCTCGACACGCAGCCATCATCTCTCCACCCCCGTCGAATCCATGTCGCCCCCAATACGTGTGCAAATATATCCAAGTTCATCTCCTCGGTCAAGGCGGAAAAACAACCCCATGAATATCAAGCCTGTGATTCCCCTCCTTTGGCAGTGGGTTCGATTTGCGTAATTTTTCCAAGAATCTCAAAGTCCAAAGATGGACGGGCGGATGGGTGAATGGGTGGGATGCTAATGCTCTCGAAACCATTCAATCGTCTGTCGCAAGCCCTGTTCTGGCGTCACTTGGGGTTCCCATCCCAAGAGTTTTTTCGCCAGCGCGATATCGGGGCGCCGCTTATGGGGGTCATCGCCGATTTGCGCGTTGGGCCTCAGCGCGATCTCGCTTTTGCTCTCGGTCAGTTCGACAATTGTTTTGGCGAGATCGAGCATCGTGGTCTCGCTCGACGGATCGCCGATGTTCACCGGCTCGTGATAATCCGCGTGCATCAACCGGTAAATCCCTTCAATCAGATCGGAAACATAACAAATACTGCGCGTTTGACGGCCCGTGCCATACACTTCCAAAGGTTCACCTGAGAGCGCCCGATTGATAAAATTGGGAATGGCGCGCCCGTCGTTTTTACGCATGCGCGGCCCGTACGTATTAAAAATTCGCACGATCCGCGTATCGATTCCGCGCTCGCGGTGATAGGCCATCGTCATCGCCTCGGCAAAACGCTTGGCCTCGTCATACACCCCGCGCGTGCCCAGGGTATTGACATTGCCCCAATACGATTCCCGTTGCGGATGCTCTTGCGGGTCGCCGTAAATCTCGGATGTTGAGGCCAAAAAAAACTTTGCCTTTTTCGCCCGCGCCACACCGAGCGCGTTGTGCGTGCCGTGCGCGCCCACTTTCAAAATGCGAATGGGATAGCGCGAAAAATCGTCAGGGCTGGCCGGGCTGGCAAAATGCAGCACGTAATCCAATGGCCCTTTCACGTAGATGTAATGGGTCACGTCGTGCTCGACAAACGCAAACCCATCGCGGCCAAACAGGTGGGCGAGATTTTCCCCGCGCCCGGTCAGCAAATTGTCCATCACAATCACTTCGTGCCCTTCGTCCAACAACCGGTCGCACAAATGCGACCCCAAAAACCCCGCGCCACCTGTGAGTAAAATACGCATATCGTCCCCTGCCCCTTACAATTTAACGACGTGATCCTTGTTTCCAGCCACGGCTTGCGTGGCATTGCGCGTATCCACAATGCAGCGCGCGTGTTGAACGATCCAGGCGTAATCGCAATCGCTGTGATGCGTGGCGATGACCACGCAATGGGCATTTTTGAGCCTGTTCTCATCCAAATCCACGCACTTCAAATTTAGGTTTTCCAAGTTCAGGTGATCCACAAACGGATCGTGATACGCAACCCGCGCGCCCTTTTCCTGAAGCATTTCCAAAATATCCAACGCGGGCGATTCGCGGATATCCCCCACATCGGGTTTGTACGTTACGCCCAAGATCAGGATGTTCGACCCTTTCAAACTGCGTTCCTGTGCGTTGAGCACATCGGCGATCTTATTCACCACATAGCCCGGCATGCTGCGCGTCACTTCGCTCGCCAATTCGATAAAGCGCGCATTGTAATTCAAGGTCTTGAGTTTCCACGCCAAGAAATGCGGATCGACCGGGATACAATGCCCGCCGAGCCCGGGACCGGGATAAAACGGCATAAACCCAAATGGCTTGGTCGCGGCAGCATCGACCACCTCCCAAACATCCACCCCCAACCGGCCACACATCAACGCCACTTCGTTGACCAAACCGATATTCACACTGCGAAACGTATTTTCCAGCAACTTGGTCATTTCCGCGGCTTGAGTTGAGGACACCGGCACCACTTCGCTGATCAATTGCCGGTAAAAATGCGTGCCTATTTTTTTGCACGCTGGCGTAATCCCCCCCACCACTTTGGGCGTGTTGGTGATGGTGTAAAGCCGATTGCCCGGATCGACGCGCTCAGGGGAAAACACGAGAAAAAAGTCCTTTCCCACCGTCAACTCGCTCTCTTCGAGCAATGGCAAGACCAGTTCGCGGGTTGTGCCCGGGTAGGTCGTACTCTCCAAAATCACCAGTTGCCCGCAGCGCAACCGGCCTTTGATCGCATCGCACGCTTGGGCGATAAATGAGACATCCGGATCGCGCGTTTTGTCCAACGGCGTAGGCACGCACACCACCACCACGTCGACCTCGCCAATCGCATCGCAGGCCTGCGTCGCGGTTAATTTGCCCACCGCTGTAAGCCCCGCCACCTCGTACTCCGACACCCCCGGCACATCCGACAGGCCAGACGCCACCAACGCCACTTTGCGCGCCGATGTATCGATCCCGGTCACGGAAAACCCCGCCTTGCCCAATGCCACGGCCAGAGACAACCCCACATATCCCAACCCCATCACCGCCACGCGCGCGTCGTGCGTCGAGATTTTCTCTTTCAGCACCTGCAAATGGGCGCGTTCAGGAGTTGAATCTCCCGCCACCACAGACTTTTTCTCTTTTGCCATTACACGCTCTCCGGCGCGATCATCCGCATCAACACCGCCTTTTGAATGTGCAGGCGATTTTCCGCTTGATCCACGGCAATGCAACGATCACTCGCCATCACCTCATCCGTCACCTCATAGCCCTTGTGGGCGGGCAAACAGTGCATCACATAAGCGTCGGTTTTTTTCAGCAAATCGCCGTTGATCTGATAGGGTGCTAATACCTGCACGCGCCGCTCTTTCTCGGTTGCAAATTCCGGGTTGTCTAAAAATTCCATATCGACCCACGTATCGGTATAAATAAAATCCGCGTCTGTAACGTCGAGATCGCACGTCTGATCAAACAGCCCGGTTGCGCGTGCCGCTGCGACGAGTTCGGGGTCTTCAGACGGCTCGTTGACCTCCGGCGTCACTGCGGTTATCCGCACCCCGGCTTTTGTACACGCCACCACCAGCGAATTGCACATATTGTTCCACATGCCCACATAAACCATGTGTACTCCCTCGAACGCGCCGCGCACTTCCAAGATCGACATCAGATCGCCCAACGCTTGACAGGGATGATACCGGTCGCAACAGCCGTTGATCACGGGCACTTCAGAACCCGCACTCAGGCAAAGCAAATCTTCGTGCTTGAGCATGCGCGCCATAATCACATCGGCATATCGGGACAACACCTGCGCTTCGTCGCGCAAATCCGCCAGGGCAAACTGGGTCTCCATCCAATTCAGAACCACCGCCTGACCGCCCAGTTGGCGCATGCCCACTTCAAAAGACATTCGGGTGCGCGTGGAGGTTTTCTGAAACAACATCGCCAGCGTTTGTCCGTTCAGCCGCCCCGCATAGTGTTGGGGATTTTTTTTCACCGCCAAGCCCAATTCCACTGTGCTCAAAATATCATCTGCCGACCACGTCTTCAACGTCAAAAGATCCATAGCCTTTCCTTTCATCTAGAAGTGAGAGGGCCCCCACCCCTCAACCACTGCGCGCTTCGATTCGCCAATTCGTTGGTGAACTGCTGCCACAGTTGTCCCCCGTTCCGTCGATTTGTCATGTCGCATCTCTTTGTCACAATTGCTCGCGCACAACAAAGAGCAACCGCGCTCGCGCCTCATCGACAGTGCCCTCGATGAGACATCCCGAGGCGCGCATGTGACCCCCGCCATCGAATTGTCGGGCGATGCGGTTGACATCCACGTTTCCCCGCGACCGCAAACTCACCCGCTGTTGTCCCGGATCGTATTCCTTGAAAAACAACGCGACTTCAACGCCGTCAATCGCCATCGCGTGATCCACCACTCCGTCCAAGTCGCCATCCATCATCATAGTCTGGTGATCCACGTACAACGCGCTGACCCGTCCTTTTTCGTGCAAGGTCATGTTCGACAGCGCGAACCCCAGGGTTTTCACTGTCTCGTAGGTCTGATGCGAAAACAAATCCTCGGCGACCTGTTGCGGGTCCGCGCCGTGGTCGACGAGTTGGGCGGCCACGCAGATCGCGCGTTCTGGATGCGAATGCTTGAATAACTTCGTGTCAAACGCAATCCCGGCGTACAAACAAGTGGCGATCTCGGGCGTGAACCCCGTATTCGATGCGCGGATGAGCAAATAGATCAACTCGCTCGCCGCGCTGGCGTCTGGATCGATCACCTGCACATCGCCCGCCTCGTCTTCGCCCAAGTGATGATCGATCACCAGCGTTTGGGTTGCAGGCCCAATCAGATCCGCCACATCGCCCACGCGCTCTTTGGACAGGGTGGGCGCGTCTACCACCACGAGGCGCTGCACGGGCGAGCCAGTGTCCCACGCGCCGCGCAACGCAATGCGGTCATAGCCCGGCAAAAACCGAAACTTGCGATCCAGCGTCTCATCCGCCACCAAAATCCGGTGCTCCCGCCCCTGCTGCGCCAACCAATGGCTCAACCCCAAAACCGCGCCCAGGCCATCGCCATCTGCATGCACATGGGTTGTCAACACCAGTTCATCACCCGACAACAAAAAATTTAGAGCCGATTGAAAGTTCATTTTCATTTGTTTTGTGATATTCTGCGTTGCTTCAAAATCTGCGACTTATCGGTTGCCCAACGTTTTAAGCCCTGCTCATTTGCAAGTTCGCGTTGCATCAAAATTTGCTGTCGCCGCTGCTGAGAACTGTGGATGGCGTAAAAAAGGCTCACCCGTTTGCGCGCGGCTTGCAATGCCTGAAAATCTCGCTGATCCCGATCCGCCAGTTGAGACAAATACCGCACGCGCTGCGCTGCATTGCCAAATGACCGCGCTGAAAACAACACCGCCAGGATTCCCCGATGCTCCATTTTATATCTTTCGCGCACGCGCCGCGCCATATTCTGCTCGCGCGTTTTGAGTTGGCCTTGGGCCTGCCGAAGTTGTTGTTCCGTGATCCCGATCTGCTGCGCCAATTCCCGAGATGTGCTCTGCACCACGCGCAATGCCTCCTCAACCTGC
Source organism: uncultured Latescibacterota bacterium (assembly GCA_958295785.1). GTDB lineage: Bacteria > Latescibacterota > UBA2968 > UBA2968 > UBA2968 > VXRD01. The sequence goes on along the minus strand of OY282377.1, from coordinate 4,147,120 downwards.
GTCATATCGCGCTCGAGTCGCGCCAGCATCTCCTCTTCCGACGCAGGGCGCGCCCGTTGCAAATGCCTGTCCTCAGCCGCTATGCGCGCTTTCAAACTGTCCAGCGCGGCTCGCTCTGCCTTCAATCGCGCTTCCAATTCAGGGGTCGTCTGCGCCATCGCATTGACCGATACCGCGATCAAAAAGGCCATCGCACATATTGTACGCGCTACACTTTGCACTTTGCACCCCGCACTTTGTTTTTTTGGAGGGAACTCTGTCCTTTACTTTTTTAACGAGCCCCAACTCCCTATCACCCCCAGCGCCGCGCCTATCACCACCAGCCCGAATCCCATCTCAACCGACGGTCGGACCGCCAAATCCGGCACGCGAACCGTCCACCAAGACGCGACATAAGACAACATCGCAGATGCCAACAACCCGCCGGCAACACCTTGGATCGCGCCACCGATCCACAAGGGCATCCGCACAGTCGCCTCTGTCGCGCCGACCAACCGCATAATCTCAATGGCATCGCGCTGCGCGAGCACCATCGACTTGGTCGTATTGCCCACTGCAAACGCACACGCCAAACACAGCGCACTGCCCAGCACGAGCCCAACCCCGATGATCACTTGCACAAATCGCGCCAACGCATCCACCCACACATCGCCCACATTCACCCCTTCTACAGTTTCGTGACCGCTTACAGCCATTGCAACGGCCCGAGTTCGGCGCGGCATATCCGCACCGGGCGCAATGCGAACCCTGAGCGAAGCGGGCAAGGGATTGCGCGAGAGCGCGTCAACCATGCTCGGACCAAATAAGGCGCGAAATTCTTTGGCCGCTGTGTCTTGATCCACATACGCGACCTCGGCCACCTCGGGCATGCCTTTCAACGTGCGCTCCAGCGCAAACACGCGCTGTTGTGAAACGCCTTCCACAAAGTAAATATCTATCTCCACATGTTCGCGCAAGTGGTCAACCAGCGCGTGCGCGCCCACAATCACCTGCCCAAACCAGCCCAACACCAGCAGGGAGACCCCGATAGTCGCCACAGAAATCACGCCCGCGATTCCCGTGCGCGCAACGCCCCGCAATGTCTCGCGCAACACCAGTAAAAAATCCATTTCACGTTTCCGCCTGCTCAATGTGTAATACCAAATTGCTTTTAAGTTGTCCGTATCCTGCCTCCCATCAGGGAGGAATGAGGAATGGGGAAAAGACTTACGTAAAGCGTTTGGTTCTGCCTCCATGTGGGTTGCCTTTGATGCGTTGGCTACGCCTGTGCCTACGGCGTGCGGCGACCTACTTTTTTTCAACAGCAAAAAAAGGAGGCAAAAAATGCCGCTCTCATGCGCCGAGGGACTGGCACAGCGCAAAGCGCTTCGTTGCACACACCACATGCGTTGGCCTGCAAAGTTGGCTACATAATCGCTGTGGGTTGCGAGACGGCCTTGTGCGCTGTGCGTGATGGTTTTATCTGATGGTCTTTTGGGATGGCCTTGTTGCCATGGCTTCTCTGAATGATTGCGTAAGGTCAAGGGGATCGCTTGCGGGCAACATAGCGCATCACATGAGGACAACAGCTATTCAATTTGGTATAAGACCCCATCTACCAACCGCAATATTCGCCGCGGATATCGCGCCACCAATTCCGCATCGCCGGTCGCCATGATCGCGGCCATGCCTCGCGCGTGCATTTTCGCAAAAATCGCCATCAGATCATCGGCTGCCTCGGCATCCGCGTTGGTGGTCGGATCATCGATCAACAAAACCGCGGGATCATTCGCCAGGGCGCGCGCTATCGCCACTCGTTGCCGCTCGCGGCCCGACAACACGTCTGGATACGCATCGCGTTTGTGCAACAAATCCACATCCGACAACGCCGCGAGTGTTTTGCGCTTTACCCGTCGCCGCGCAACCCCTGTCACTTCGAGCGCGAACGCCACATTTTCATACACCGTGCGGTCGCGCAACAAGTTGAAATCTCGAAACACCGCGCCCACGCCTCGGCGCGCCTTCGGCACATCCGCCCTGCGAATCTGCTGCGAATCGTATTTCCCGACAAATACCACGCCCGAACTGGGCAGTTCCCGAAAAATAATGAGCCCAAATACCGCGCTTGTTTCCGCGCTGGTCTGCCCGATCAAATAGGCGAACTCGCCATGATCGATCTCGAAATCCACATTGATCAATATCGGTTGGCCCTGCCGCTCAACTTGCACATGTTGAAATTTGATGACGCTCATGTTTTGTTTTTTCGCACGGACTGCCTCTCGGGCCCGTTCAACGACCAATGATACCCGGTTGCGTTGTAGGCCACGTCTGCGCGCTTTTTGTTATGTATTCCGTTTTTTCAGCACAAAATGCACGCGGTCCGACAATTCTGTCGGCGGCGCGTACCCAAACCCCCCGTAAGCCCCCACCATCTCAAAAGGCGAGGCCGCTACAATTTTCTCGATCATCGCCAAAGAATAAACGCGCTGTTGATGCAACTCCGTCACCATTTCATCTGTGTCTTCAAAATGAATCTCAAATTTGTTGTACTGAACCCCCTCCCGCTTCTTGTAATAACTGTGCCGCAGATACGAAAATCCATCCCCTGCCTCTGTGGACTGCATATTGCTAAAGTATTGCCTCGAGTTGTTCTCTGTGCAAATATCCACCACAAAAACACCGTTGCGGGTGACGACGCGATGCACTTCTTCAAATGCCTGCAACACCATCTCGGGAGACATCAAATAGTTAATGCTATCGTACAAACACAACACCGCATCACAGGCGGGCAGATCGTCCAAATTGAGCAAATTGCGATGATAAAATGGGATGGGATAATTCAACTTGCGCGCCTTTTCCACAGCCACGCTCATCATCTCTTTGCACCCATCCGCGCCCAAAACATCAACCCCTCGGCGGTGGAGCTCCAGCGCCAAACTGCCCGTGCCGCAGGCCAAATCCAACACGCGACTGGGCACCGCATGGTGCCGTGCGAGCAACGACAACACATAGCGCGCCCAATGCACGTAATCCACGTGTCGCATCGCATAATCGTAAATGGTCGCCAAGCGGGTATAAGGCGTCGCTGTGGTATTGGAATTTGACATAAATGAAAAACGACCAGCCTCTGCCGGCCATCGCCTTTCTGTTTTGGATGCTGTCTTGCTCAAAAAAACTCGGGCGCACGCGCTTCATCTCGAACAATGCGATAAAAATTCGGCGCCTGCTTGCGCGACACATTGCCCCGTGGCATCGCGATCACCTCAAACTCCAACAGGTGGTCGGAAAACGCAATGCACACCCGTTGCCCAACGTGTAAAACGCGACTCGGCTTGGCCTTTTGCCCTTCCACCGTCACAATCCCATTGTCGCACGCCCGCTTGGCCTCTGACCGCCGCCGCACCAGACAACACGCATTCAAATAGACATCCAATCTCATTTCAAACCTCGCATCCAATTTGGGCGGACACAGGCCCTGCCCCATTGCGATCACGCGCTCGGGCGATTTGGGACAGGGGTCTATTCCAACCTCACATCCACGTACAACTTTTTTCGGGTTTCCGCCAACTTTTCGCGGAACAACGCCTGCAAACGCTCTTGTTTGGCAATCTCTTCTAACGCGCTGGCATCGTCATTGATCCGAAATAAATTCCACCCGCCTTCCATTTTCACGGGCAAACTCACCTCGCCCGGTTTGAGTGCGCGCACCACATCTGCGTATTCGGGGGGCAGATTGGCCTTGGGAAAACTCCCCAAAAATCCGCCGCGAGACGCGGTCTGTTCAAAATCGGATTCTGCGCGTGCGAGTTCGGCAAAAGCCGCCCCCTCTTGAATCTGTTGGTACAAAGCCATGGCCCTGCGTTGTGCGGCTTCTTCGTCTGCCGGCAACAAAAACAAGATGTGACGCGCCCGCACCTGATCGCCCGCGATTTCCTCTACGCGGATGATGTGAAAGCCAAACTTCGATTGCACGAGGTCGCTCACCTCGCCCACTTTGAGACCAAATGCAACCTCCTCAAATGCCGTCACCATAGTGCCGCGCCCAAAAAAGCCCAGATCTCCACCTTGAGACGCGCTACCCGGATCTTGTGAATATTCTTTTGCCAGTGCGGCAAAATTTTCACCCGCCCGAATGCGTTCCAAAACCGCTTCTGCCTGCGGTCGAATTTTGTCCTGCTGTTCAACGGATGCAGCCGGTTCGAGAAAAATATGACTCAGGGACACGACGTCTGATTCGCCGCGCCGGTATTTTTCTTGAAACGCCTTCACATCCCGAGGCGACACGCTTACCTGCTGCGCGAGCATCTCATTCATGCTGCGTTCCAAATACTGATTGCGAAATTGCTCCCTAAATTCGTCCCGCACTTGCCGTTCGGTCAATCCCTGCTTTTTCAATTCTTCGGCAAAAGCCGCCGCGCCAAACTCCTCCTTGAACTGGCGAATCTGCGCCCGCACCATTTCTTCCACGCGATCCTCATCCACCTCAATGCTGTCTTCCCGCGCCTTGGCCAGCAATAATTTGCGCTGAATTTCATTCTCCAGCACTTTGTTGAACATATCCTCGAGTTCGGCCTGTGGCAGGGTACGCACATCAATTCCACGCCCGATCAGCGTCATTCGCAACTTGTTCTCCACATCCGACTGCAACACGATCTCGTCATCCACCACCGCCACAATTTTATCCAACAACACAGGCTCTGCACGCGCTGTGCTTACGAGTGTGAATATGCCGATTAGGAGGTTGAAAAATGCGATTTTCATGTCGAGAAACTCCTGTTGTGAGTGGTTAGTCACCGCCCCTACATTTCTATCCTCTCATCTTGTATCTTGTATCTTTGGGCGAGCACGGGGGCATCGCCCCTACGTTTTCATGTCTCGATTTTGCGGTGGCTGGACGGTCGCCCTCTCCCCTCTTGCGTCTTACTGCTTTTCCACATATACATAATACGCGCCGAGTGCGATGCCGTTGCCGTCGGTGAGTTCGGTTTCGAGGCTGGTTTCGCCGGCGTCGAGGGTGTAGGTAAACGCGATCCCTTTGTCTTTTGGGCCGATGGATTGCGTTTTTTCTTTGCCGTCAACGCGGATGCGCGCGGTGTTCACGGCAATGGCGTTGCCGCCGTAATAGGGCGTGAGTTTTCCCGGGATGCCCTCGGTGATGGCGCGGTTTTCTTCCCGAGGCCAGCGGCGCAATTCAAAGGTGTAGTCCCCAGGCTCGGCAACGTCGATTGCCCAGCGACCATTGCACGCCATGCCCTTGCGGATCATCGCCTGATTCCAAGCCGTTTCGCTGTTTTCATTGTGCCAGTCGTGCGTGGTAATCACCGAGAAGGGTTCGCGTTCAGACCCGATGACGATGGGCACATCTTCGCCAAAGCGTTCAGAAACGAGTGTCCACCAGTCTTCGTAGTGTTGGCGCAACTCGGCGACGACCTCGGGATGCTGATCCGCGACACTGTGCCGTTGTTCGGGGTCCGCGTCCATGTCGTAGAGTTCTTCGCCGTTGACGAGCCGCCAACGCTGGGTCATGGTCGCGCATTTTCGCCATTTGATCGGGGTTTCAACGCGCTGCGAGTCCGTGACGAGGACGCGGTCGGGCCAGTTGTCCGCGCCTTCGAGGAGCGGTTTGACGCTCGTGCCGTTGATGCGCGCCATCGCGTCGTCCGAGATGGGAACGCCGCACAGGTCGCACAGGGTGGGCAAAAAGTCGATGTTGGCGATGAGGGTGTCGATGTCGCGTTTGGTGGTGTATCCCCCAGCAGGCCAGTGCATGAAGAAGGGCACGCGATGCCCCCCGTCGTATTCCGAGCCTTTTTTTCCGCGCATGCCCGCGTTGAAGCCATCTTTGAGAAAGCCATCGCCGTCGAGATTGCAGCCATTGGCCGTGCCATTGTCGGTCATGAAGATGAAAATGGTGTTTTCCTCCAAGCCCCTTTCGCGGAGAAAATCGCGCATAAGCCCCACGTTTTCGTCGATGTTGGTGATCATGCCGTAAAACCGGTCGCGTTGGCCGGGCATAAGGTCGCCGTTGTAGAGTTCTCGGTAGTGATCGGCCACGTTGAACGGCCCGTGCGGCGCATTGGTTGGGATGTAGCAGAAAAAGGGATTGTCGCCGCTGTCTGCGATAAATTTTTTGGCTTCGTCAAACCAGATGTCCGTGCAATAGCCCCTGAATTTTTCGGGTATGCCGTTGCGGAAGTACGTGTCGTTGAAATAGGTGTTGCCCCAGTAGTCGGGGGTTTGGTGGACGCCGCCGCCGCCGTGGTAGACGACCGTGTCAAAGCCCCGGTCGTGGGGGTGAAACGGGTAATTGTCGCCCAAGTGCCATTTGCCAAACATGCCGGTGCGATACCCCGCGGCTTTGAAAAAGTCGGCGATAGTGGTTTCGTCTCGGCGCAACAGGGAGCGTCCGGCAATGGTGTGCCACACGCCCGTGCAGTTGCAATAGCGTCCCGTCATCAGGCCCGCCCGCGTGGGCGCGCAGGTGGGGCCGACATGGTAATTGGTAAAACGCACACTTTCGGCGTGCAATTTGTCGAGGTTGGGCGTTTGGATGATGTCATTGCCATGACAGCCCAGATCGCCGTATCCTTGATCATCGGTGATTACAAAGACCACATTGGGAGAAGACATAGGAACTCCTTTTATTTTTTCAAAACCGGCGCGACGTATTCGGGGGCATATCGCAAGCAGCGGTATATGACCGGGCGTCCGTTTGGATGGCGGTAGGGATTGATAAATTCCCAGACGATTTCTTTGTCGGGCGCGACTTCAAAGAGACGGGCACGCCCGCCTTCGCATATCAGGGTGTTGCCGTTGGGCAGGCGTTGGGCGCCGGAAATGGCCCGGCTGAAAAACGCTTCTTTGGGGTCGGCGACATATTCCCAATCAATGGTTTCGGTGATGGGGTTGAGTTCGATTACGCGAGAATAGCCGCGCAGGGTGCCGTTGTCGAAGATCAGGACATTGCCGTTTGCGAGCATGTGAGGCTTGTGTTGCCCGTCGATGATGCCCGGCCCCCATGCCCACACAATGTCGCCCGTGTCGTAGTCAATGACGCCGATGACGTCGTTGCTGCGGTACGAAAAGAAAATGTTGCCGGGCTTGAACCGCGCGTCGCCGTGGTCTTCCCACGTTTGATTGGGGGGAATGAGTTGGAGCGTGTTGTTGTGCGCCCAGTCAAAGGCAAATTGCCCGGTGGCGCGATCCAAGACGTGTTGCCACGCTTCGGGCGACAAACAGGCTGCCAAGTCTTCGAGATGTTCCTCGCCTTTCCATTCCCAAACCAGGTCTTTGTCGCGCGTGATCTCGATCATATACGGATGACGCTTGAGTTCAGACCCCAGAGCTGGACACATGGTTTCGTTGAGCGTGTGGATGAGCAGATTGCCGTTGTCGCGCACCTGATAGTCGTGATCCGTGCGACAACGCACGCGCCAGACCAACGCGCCTTCGGGGTCGTATTCAAAAATCCCGACATTGCTGCACTGCGTGACGCCCGAGCGGTCGTGGGTTGGCACCAAGAGATGGCCGTTGGGCAACAATCGGCAGTGCGACTGCACCGTGTGTTGCGCGAGGTGCCACGTATGTGCGGGTTCGCCATCCATGTCAATGAGGTACACCACCGCTTCTTTGCCGATCTCCCAGTTGGGTTCCGAAAAAGTCTCCGAAAACAGGGTGTATCCTCGATATGCTTTGTCGGGATTGTGCTGTGTGATGCGTGACATTTTTCAGGTCTCCGGTCGGTGGGATGTAAGGCGTAAAAGGCGAGCGGTAAGATGATGCGTCACCCGACAAAAAAAACCTATCTATTGTTGACCAACAGTGTTTTTTTTTTCTGGGCTTTTGCTTCCCTAAACGGAAAGTCTTACATCGCCTCCACAAGCGTTTAACGAAATGAATTTTGTGGGAACTGTGCTATCGCGGTGAGTTCGCGGGTGATGCTGTCATTGGCGGGATCGTCAATGGCATTGCGAAACTCGTGCGGGTCGTTTTGCAGATCGAAGAGTTCAGAGCGTCCCCAGCTTAAATAATTGAGTTTCCAGCGGTCGGTTCGCACCATGAGAATCGGCGGCTTGCCCACGTACCGATTGTCTCGCGTGAAAACGCCGCGGCAAAAGTCGTATTCCGAGTACGCGTATTCCCGCGGCTGGTACGGGCGGTTGCAAAGCAGAGGGGCAAAACTGCGCCCGTGGATGTTTTCCGGGAGGGGCAGGCCGCACAATTCGGCGAGCGTGGGATAGAGATCGACGTGTTCGATGAGGTGATCGCACGCGGCGTTGCGGTCCACATCTCCGGGCAGGCGAATGATGAGGGGCACGCGCACGGATTGCTCATACATGTTGTGCTTCGTCCACATGCGATGCGCGCCGGCCATCTCGCCGTGGTCAGAGGTATAGACGATGATGGTGTTTTCGTCGAGGCCGAGGTCGTAGAGCGCGTCGAGCACATGACCGATGCACGCATCCATCTGGCTGATGTTGCCGTAGTATCCCGCGAGTGCGCGTCCGAGTTCGGCATCTGTTTGCGCGTACCAACCGCGCTGTTTGGCGCGAATGAGGTGGCCTTCAAAGCCGGTTTCGAGCGCGTTTGGGCTGCGTTTGGGCAAAGCGAGGGTGTCGGGGTCGTAGCGGTCGAAGTAGTCCCGCATGGGCACGAGGGGCGTATGCGGCATGAAGTAGGACGACCAGAGGACAAAGGGTTTGTCGGGCGATCTCTTTTCCCGCAGATACCGCACGGTTTCGTCGGCGTAGTACGCGTCTTGAAAATAGCGCGCAGACAAGTTGGAGGGCCGCCCGGACGTGCCACCATTGCCGCCTTGATCGCGCCGCAGTTCTCGCCATTCCTCATCGGTCAGTGTTTTTTTGAAATCCGCCATCTCTAGGCGGTAATCAAATCCGTGCTTTTGCGTTTCATCCACAAAGTGCATTTTGCCGATAGCGCCGGTTTGATACCCGTGTTCGGCAAAGTGATGGGCAATGGTGCGCGCATCCGCCGGGAGCGCGTCTTGCAAAATGCGGGCGCCGTGCGCGTGGGGATATTGCGCGGTGATGATCGAACCGCGCGCGGGCACGCAGACCGGAGACTGACAGTAGGCCCTGGTAAAGCGAATCCCAGATGCGGCGATGCGGTCGATATTCGGGGTTTGCACTTCCGCGTGACCATAACACCCGGACGCGGCGGCTTGGTGCTGGTCAGAGCACAAAAACAGGATATTGGGACGCTGATGGGTCATTGTCTATCAATTTGGTAGTGGGAATGGGGGCCGAGGGCATTTTGTACGTTGCACTTCACAATGCCGCCTTTAGCCGCGCGACGCGATCCGAGACGCGCGCATCCGCGATGCGATTGTGGTTTTCGAGCGGGTCCGCGTCGAGGTCAAAAAGCATCGGTGTGTCGCCGAATCCCTCGATGTATTTGTAGCGACCGTCATACGCCATGCGCCAGTTGCCCAGGCCCGACAGGACGATTTCCCGATGCGCGCGGGCCGTGCCTTCGAGGAGGTTGCGGAGGGAGCGGCTGTCCATATCGTTTGGAATATCCACATTGGCGTAGTCGAGAAAAGTGGCGGTCAAGTCCAAATTGGTCATAGGCAGGTCGCAGGTGATCCCCTGTTGCACGCCCGGACCCGCGATGACGAGGGGCACGCTGGCAGACGGATGCAGGGGTTTGCCCTTGCCCCAGGCGTTGTGGTCGCCGAGCATTTCGCCGTGATCAGACGAAAAGACGATGAGGGTGTTGTCCAACTCGCCCCGCGCTTTGAGCAGGTCTAAATAGCGACCGACCCAGCGGTCGATGTTTTCGATCATCGCGGCGTAATTGCGGCGGATTGCGACGTGTTCATCGGGCGCGAGTTGGTCGTTGCGATTCGGTTGCGGGAAAACGACCCCTGCGTAGAGCTTTTCCATGGTTTCCGTGATGTCCCACGGCGCGTGCGGGCCATTGAAATTGATCTGAAGAAACCAGGGTTTGTCCGCAGGTGCTGCACGGATGAGATCCAGACCATTTTGCCCGATCCAGTTGTCGCAATACGCATCGTCGGGCAAGGGAGTGGCAAAGGTGGCTTGTTTGCCCCTGCGGTTGGCAAAGTCGCGGAGGTGGATTTGGCGCAGGCCGCGCTCTTCGAGGAATTGCAAATAGGGGCCTTGGGGGTTGTCGCGCCCGCTGTTGGCGCCGTCGATTTTGCCCTCGTTGTTGATGCCGTCTGAAAATCCCCATTCGCGCAGATGTCGCTTGCCATCCAAGCCCCAGGCGGGCAGGTTGGCTGTGCAAGTGCCTTTGTTGAGGTCGAATTTGCCACACCCCATCGCGTGGTAGCCGCTGTCGCGGAGCATGCTGTAAAGCGTGGCGCGGTCCGTGGGGTAATCGTCGCTATTTCCCCTGACTGGACACGGGTCGTATTCCGTGCCTGCGGCAACGCACGCCCGACTCGGCGCGCACACGGGCGCGGGGCAGACGGTTTTGGAAAAATTCACGCCGTTTTTTTGAACGCGATCCAGATGGGGCGTTCGCAACGGCAGGTCGGGGTTGCTGCCCGTCCAATCAAAGCGCAGTTGGTCGGGAAAAAAGAAGAGGATATTGGGGCGCGTATCTGTTTTTGGCAAAAAAAGCTCCTGAAGGCAGTGGTTGGTGATCAGTCCCCGCCCTTCCGGCCCCAAGCGGTCGAGGGGCGTGGCAGGGGCTAAATGCTGATGGCTGAACGCTGTTTTTCCCAGTATACTTACAGACAGAAATTGCGTGTGTCAATACGAAAACAAGTTGTTTTGCCAAAACCCGAGGTCGCGCCAAAAACAAAATTTAGATTTACAATTATTTTTCTTTTGACCATATTCAACCGATTCCGCAATCAAAGTGTTCTGATTTTTTTTCCCCTTTATTGAATGTCGAGTGTACCCCGCTCGCGCTGTGCAAGCCTCTCGGCGCCCGAGCGCGTCTCGGTTGAATATATTGACAACAATGCGTTTTTGGTCTCATCTCTCCGCGAGATTTATCACCCATGCGAGCGTCAGAACCCAAACATATCCCTTCCGTATCCGTCATTATCCCGGCGCGCAATGCGGACGCGACACTTCCCACCACCCTCGATTCGGTGTTGTCGCAGGACGACTGCGGCCTCATCGAGGTGATCGTAGCCGATGGTTCAGACACGATGGCGACTGTGGATATGCTTTGGCGGCGTTATCCAAGCGTGCGCGCCGTGTCCAACCCAGAGCAAATCACGCCGGCTGGCCTCAACCACGCGCTGCGGGTGGCCGCGGGGGATATTATCGTGCGTTGCGATGCCCATGCCGTGCTGCCGCAGGGCTATATAAAGCGGGCTGTCGCCACGCTGTGCAGAACGGGCGCGGCCAATGTTGGGGGCCTGCAGCGCCCGGTTGGAACGACTGTGTTTGAACGGGCAGTGGCGATGGCGGCCACCTCATTTCTGGGAACGGGCGGTGCGCGCTATCGCATGGGAGGGGCTGAAGGCCCCACCGACACCGTGTATTTGGGCGCGTGGCCTCGCGAGAAGCTCGAAGCCATAGGGGGGTTCAATACCGCTTTGACCGCAAGTGAGGATTATGAACTCAACTATCGGTTGCGGCAGCGCGGAGAGACCGTGTGGTTCGACCCCGAGTTGGAGGTTGTCTATCGGCCACGCGGCAATTTGGGGGCGTTGTTTCAGCAGTACTTCACTTGCGGTTATCAGAAGGTCGCCGTGCTGAAAATCCATCCCTCATCTCTGCGCGTCCGGCAACTCGCCGCGCCGTTGCTGGTGCTGGGCCTGGCCATCTCTGATGTGCTGATTTTGGCCGACACGGTGTGGTCGTCCGCGTTGCCATCCATCTACTTTCTGACCATCATCCTCGGCGGGCTGATAACGGGCCTTCGCCATCTTGACTTTGCCGGATTCCTCGTCCCTTTGGTGTTGGCGACAATTCATCTGGGTTGGGGAATGGGATTCTTATTTTCGATTTTTAAGAAGAAATCGCAACTGAAGTAGCCCATGGGAACTGTGCAGATGACTCCGACCTCCTCGCCCCACATCGCAGTCATTGGCGCGGGCTTTTGCGGCCTTGCAGCGGCCTACGAACTCGGCGTGCGCGGCATTCGCGCCACAGTGCTGGAGCGGGATGGCGAGATCGGCGGCCTGGCCGGGAGTTTCAACGCGGGCGGCGCGCAACTCGAGAAATTCTATCACCACTGGTTCACGCACGATGTCCATATCATGCGGCTCGTCGAGGAGTTGGGCCAATCGGATCGCATTTTGTCGCGGCCTTCGCGGGCGGGTGCGTACTACGCCCATCAATTTTTCAAGCTCTCCACGCCCCTCGATCTCCTGCGCTTCTCGCCCCTGCCGTTCTGGAGCCGCCTGCGGCTCGGGCTGTTGGCGTTGCGGGCGCGCCGAGTGCGGGATTGGCGCGGTTTGGAAGATCGCACGGCCGCGGACTGGTTGCGGGAATTGGGCGGTGAACGGGTGTACGAGGTGGTGTGGGAACCGCTCCTGCGGGGGAAATTTGGGGACTTGGCAGAAGAAGTGGCGGCGGTGTGGTTTTGGAACAAACTCAAGTTGCGGGGTAGCAGCCGCGGCAAGGGTGGCGCAGAGCAACTCGCCTACTACCGGGGCGGGTTCGCCGCGCTGGCGGACGCCCTGGCCGATGCGATTCGCGCCCAAGGCGGCGCGATCAGGACGGGGGTTGCGGTGCGTGGGTTGCAGGTGGATGCCGGGCGGGTGACGGACATCGTCACCGCCGATGCGACCGTCGCCTGCGATGGGGTGATCGCCACGCCCGCGCTGCCGATAGTCGCCGAGTTGGTGGCACCGCATGTGCCGGGCGAGTACGTCGCCCTTATGCGGCGCATCCGCTATCTCGCCAATATCTGCGTGGTGTTGGAACTGGATAGGAGTCTTTCGGACATTTATTGGCTGAATGTCAACGATCCCAGTTTCCCATTTGTGGCGGTTATCGAGCACACGAACTTCGAGCCGGCCTCGACTTATGCGGGGCGGCACATCGTCTATTTGTCCAAGTACTTGCCCGCGACAGACGCCGTCTATGGCATGCCGGACGCGGATGTGGTCGCGTTCACGCTCGAACACCTGCGCCGGATGTTCCCGGATTTGGCGGATGAGCGCGTCCTCGCCGCCCATGTTTGGCGCGCCCGCTACGCGCAACCCGTTGTTGAGTGCGGCTACCGCCGGCTGATTCCCGACAGGCAGACGCCCTTATCAAACCTTTTGCTGGCGACGATGGCGCAAATCTATCCGCAAGACCGAGGTACGAATTACGCGATTCAACAAGGGCGGGAAGCGGCCCGGGCCTTTGCGGCGATGTTGAACGGGGAGACAACGCGAAATGACTGAGACTCAGACCCACGCGCGCCTATCCGTTGTCGTGCCCTGTTTTAACGAAGAGGCGGTTATCCGCGAGACGCATCGCCATCTCGTTGCCGCGCTTGAGAAAGTCCCCCATCTCGACTTTGAACTCGTCTATGTCGATGACGGCAGCCGCGATGCCACGCTCAAACACTTGCGGGGTTTGCAACGCATGGATGAGCGCGTGCGCGTGCTCGCCCTGTCCCGCAATTTCGGCCACCAGATCGCCGTGACCGCCGGCCTGCAAAGTGCCGCAGGCGATGCCGTGGTCATTATTGACGCGGACCTGCAAGACCCGCCCGACGTCATTCTCGAAATGATCGACCGCTGGCGCGACGGGGCGGATGTCGCTTATGGCATCCGCACCCAACGCGAGGGCGAGACGGCCTTCAAACGCTGGACCGCCAGCGCGTTTTATCGCCTCATCAATCGCATCGCCGATGTCGCTATCCCGCTCGATACGGGCGATTTTCGGCTGATGGATCGCAAGGTGGTCGATGCCTTCCTCGCCATGCCAGAACGCGACCGGTTTGTGCGCGGCATGGTGGCTTGGACCGGTTTTCGCCAAGAACCCGTGCCCTATCGGCGGGCGGCTCGGATCGCGGGCGAGACCAAATACCCGTTCAGAAAGATGCTGCGCTTCGCCATTGACGGTATTTTGTCGTTTTCCCTGGTGCCCCTGCGCTTGGCGACTTATGTCGGCTTTTTCGCTTCTATACTGGCTCTGTCGGGTATTGTGTACGCGCTCGCCCTTCGCATTTTGACCGACATCTGGATCACCGGCTGGACCTTGCTGTTCATCGCCATCGTATTTTTCGGCGGCGTGCAACTCGTGCTCATCGGCATTATGGGCGAATACTTGGGGCGCATCTACGGCGAAGTGAAGCGACGCCCGCTCTACTTGGTCAAGGAGCGGCTGGGGTTTGCGCCCACGGGCCGCGATTCGAGATGAGCTTGGTTGGGCCAAGGCCGCAAGACCCGCGCTAATTTGCCCATTACACGGCAAAGCAACGCCGGGTTTTCAACACTCGTCAGGGACTCGTAAGTGCCGGTAACGTCGCCTACCTGCACGAAGAGGAACTTCTGGGGCGACAACGATCCGGGCGAGAGCCTCGGGGCAATCCCAATGCGAGCGATAGGGATGCGCGCTACGCTCCGGCGCATCGCCGATTTCGGCCGCGACCGCAAAATGCGTCCGTATCGCGCCGCCCGAAGGTTTCTGCAACATGATCTTCAACAAGCTCAAACCCTCCTTGCTTCCAGCGTTGCCGCTGTTGCTACTCCTGGCGGCGCTGTCCACGGTGTTCCTGTTCGGCAACGATCGGGGACAGTTCTACCGGCCCGGGGAGATATCGGCGAACCACTTGTCGGTAGCCGCGAATTTATCCCCCGAACACAACTTCCTGTTGTTCTATAATCAAACCTTGGATAAAGACGGTACTCCTTCTTATGTTCCATACAATCGCTTTCCGATTGGCGGCTACGCGCTCATCAAACTGGCCATCCTGCCATTCGGGAACGACTTTTCGGCGCAAATCTACGCCGCCCGCATGGTGCTTCTGCTCTTTTTTTCCGGTAGCGCGGTGCTGGCCTACCTGTCCCTCTGCCGGCTGACCGCCAACCGCTGGATTGCCTTGACTGCCACTCTGCTGGCGTTCTCGTCGTTCTATTTGCTGTATTACAACGACATGATAGCTACCGAAAATGGCCTCTCCCTTTTCGGCGTGCTGTTGACCTTCCACGGCATGGTTCTTTTTGTCCAGGAGGCCCGCTTCCGGCAGTTGCTCATCAAGGCGTGCGCGGCTCTGCTGTTGGGCTGGCACGTCTATGCGTTCCTGCTGCCGTTTATCGTTCTTGGCCTGCTGCGCGAACTGAACCGGGCGCGCATCTGCTGTTGCCCCCCCCCCCCGAGTTTGGCAGGTCAAATCAAGAGTTGCGTAGCCGCGCTGTTGTTCAGCCGCCACCTGAGGCTGGGCGTCGTCACCCTGCTTTTCGGCATGGCGGTGCTGTCCTTCAACCTGGGCAACGAATACCGGGCGTTAGACGGGGAGGTTCAGCTGACGGAACTGCCTACGGTGAAGTCCATGACGAAACGCTTCGGAGCGGCTGATGCGTTCAATGAGCGCTACGCCGAGCATCTGGAATGGGGGAACTTCCTGCAAAATCAATTCTACCGCATCGCCAGAGCGACGTTGCCGTTCTATGTCAGTCCATTTTACAACTACACCATCAATGAAGACAAGGACTACCGCGGCGTGATGATCGGCGCGTTGGCGTCCGGCGTCGCCGTCATCGGGTTGCTGTTTTTCCGCCAGAAGATGCTGCTGGCAACCTTGGTGAGCGCCGGCTTCTGCTGGGCATTGCCGATGCGCCATAATACCGCCTTCCATGATTTTGAGAGCGTCTTTTATGTCGGCGTTCCGTTGGTCCTCTTCTCAATCGGGCTGTCGTGCCTGCCGCGGTTATTCGGCGACCGTCTTTTTGTCGGTCTCTCCGCGGCCGCGTTGCTGGTTTTCGTTCTTTCCAGCTTCCAGATGGGGCGCGTTGGTCACGATCCGCAGGCGTCCGAATATCAGGAAGCGGTGGTGTCCGATTTCGAGCATATCAGGACAATCGTAGAGCCGGGTCAGAGCGTTTTTATCCCCGCATCAGGAGCACCCGCCCACCGTCAGTTTGCCGAGGCGGCTCAGGCGGTGAATTATTATCTTGCAGGAAGAGTGATTGGAACCTGGGAACATCTGACCGATAGTGCTGCGTTTGATTTTCTTATCTTGCGCCAGCGAGTCGCCGTCCCCGCTCTGCTGACGCCGGACAACCGGCAGATTTTTCTCTACCGCCAGCGCGGCTATTCAGCGCAGATAGACGAGATGATCAGGAAATCCGAACTTGTAATCCGTCGCGATGGCTATTTTGACGTGTATCGTAGCGGGAACAGGCTGATTTACGTCGGGAACCAAGGCAAGGATAGCCCCGCCCAATTCATCAGACTGGACATTCCGATAGTGGGTAAGCCCTTATACGTCGCGTTGTCCCCTGCCACGCGCCGTGCGGGCTTCACAGACCGAAGTCGCTGGCAGTGGGAGCACGGCAGTGATGCCGAAGGCTGGACCAATGTCTCAGGCTCCCCTCTGAGTCCCACCTATGTGTACACGCCCACTAACTCGGATGAGGGCCACAGCCTGCGGGCTTATGTGTACTACACCGACAGCCGCGGCAATCGGGTCAAGGCGACGACCGCGCCCTCCCTACCTGTGCAGCCCAGTAGCGTCACCGACATACGCTTCTTCCTGCACCTCATCCCGGTTGACGTGGGCGACCTCCCCGACCATCGCAAGCAACACGGCTTCGACAACCTCGACTTCCGCTTCAACAACTACGAACTTCCGCTAACCGAGCGACCCATAGCCGTGCGAGAGCTTCCCGACTACGCCATCGCCCGCATCCGCACCGGCCAGTCCCTCGCCAACGAGGACGGCTCCTATACACCCCTTTGGGAAGGGGAATTCGCTTTGATGAATAGCCGGACGACGGCGGGCGTCGCCCGGCTCCACTTCGGGAGATAGTGCCGCCGGGACGCGGCGTTTTCGGTTGGCGAGGAGTAGTGCGGAAAGGATGGGAATGCAACCACAGATAAACGCGGATAAACTCAGAGGAAATGCGAGAAGGCAACAAACAGTTTCTTAGAAGCCCTAACATAAAGAAAGCAAGTGTCTGAAACAGATGAGTGAACACCCGCAGGAACGCCTCAAAGTCGGCCTCTCACAAATCCATGTCAACGCTTTTTGTTAGGGACTCTTAGAAGCCCTAACATAAAGAAATCAAGCGTCTGAAACAGATGAGTGAACACCCGCAGGAACGCCTCAAAGTCGGCCTCTCACAAATCCATGTCAACGCTTTTTGTTAGGGACTCTTAGGATTTTCGAGGTGCCAAAAACGACCCCTCCACCCAAGTACCTGCCGGGTGGAGGGGTTTATTTTTTTCTTTTCAAATCCTTAAATCCCGATCCTATTCGGTGGGCAAAACATCGATGGTCTGTCCATTCCGATAGGCGATGGCGTCTTCGATCATGCGAATGATGTCGTATTGGGGCGCAAAGCCGATCAGGGTGCGCGCATTGGTCAAATCGTATTCGTAATGCGTGGGCGCGCCGTGTAAGACCGCTTCCTGATACGGGATGTCCAAACGCTGTGACAGGTACGGGATGGCTTCGTCCCAGGTAAATGGACGCGGGCCACCGAGTTGAATGACGTGACCGGCCGCTTCTGGTTGGTTCAACACACAAATGCAGCCGTGTACAATATCGCGCACGTCTGCAATGTGTTTTTTGTAGGAACGGCCTTTCATGTCTTTGAGGAGCAGCAGGCGTTCTTCGCCGCGCCACAGGGCGTTGAGTTCGGGCAGGGCTTTGAGTTTGCTCAGGTAAAATTGGGGGAAGTCGAGGATTTCGCCCGCGCCAACCACCATGCTGAAGCGCAAGATGGTGATGGGCAGATCGCTGGTGCGCCAGTATCCAAAGCACATTTCTTCGCCCACGGATTTGGACAGGGCATACCAACCGCGCGGCTCTCGGCGCATGGCGTCTTCTCGAATGGGGGTGTCCATCCCCTCGGGCGGGTATTTGGCGTACAGCGCGTCTGTGCTGGCAAAGATGAACTGTTTGAGGCTGTCTTGTGCGGTTGCGGCTTTGAGCATGTGGAATGAGCCGCGCAAGTTGATCTCGAAATAGTCGTTGTCCGTGAACGGGCCTCCCCCTTGAAACGCCGCGCCCAAGTGATAGATCACATCCACGCCTTCGACGACTTTTTGCACGTCTTCAAATTCGGTCAGGTTGCCTTCGATGAGTTCGAGGTCAATGCCCTTGAACTTTTCAATGCGCGGGTCTTTGGGCCAAACAAGCCCGCGAACCCGATGCCCCTGTTCGACGAGCCGAGCGGCCAAGTTGCCGCCAATGCGCCCGGTGATGCCTGTGATGAGAATTTTCATTTCGCCCTCATCTGAATAATCGTTCTCTATAAATTCTGCTATCACTTGCCAAATAATCCCCTAATTGAAAAAAAGTCAATGGCATTTTTGCTTGCTTTGCTCGTGGATATTTCTTTTCATGCGCTTGTGTTCATCTGCGGTTGCTTTTTCGGAGGTTTCAGCTATGCCTGTGGTTTCTCGAGACGAACTGAGGGCGCGCATTGGCGAGGTGCCGCGCGTGTTGCTCGGGCATTTGCCCACGCCGGTCGATTTTTGTGGGCGGTTGACAGAGGCGGTTGGCGGCCCGAAAATTTACGTCAAGCGCGATGATTGCACGGGGCTGGCATTTGGCGGCAACAAGACGCGGCAGTTGGAGTTCACTATCGCGCAGGGCTTGGCGCAGGGGGCGGATGTCTTGATCGGCGGGGCCGGGTCGCAGTCCAATCACAGCAGGCAGTTGGCGGCTGCATCGGCAAAGCTGGGGGTGGATTGCGCGCTGGTCTTGGTGAGGGATCACAAGAGCGGAAGCGTGCAGGGCAATTTGCTGTTGGACGACTTGTTGGGCGCGGGCGTTGAATTGGTGGATGTTCCAACGCAGGAGTTGTTGGACGATGCCAAACGCGCACTGGTCGCAAAATTTGAGCGCGAGGGCCGAAAGCCCTTTGTGGTGATGCAGGCGGCCAACCGCCCGTTCGGCGCGATGGGTTACGCGCTGTGCATGGCCGAGATGATGGATCAATTCGACGCGATTGGCGAGACGCCCACCACCGTCGTCCTGTGTTCGGGCAGTTGCACGCAACCCGGCCTCATCTTTGGGAAAACCGCCTTGGGGCTGGATGTACGCATCGTGGGCATCAGGCCCATTTTGTGGTCTTACGATATCAAAGATGCGTTTCTGGGCGTGTTGGGACAAATGGCGAAAATTTTGGAGTTGGATGTCGCGTTTGACGAAGCGAGGATCGAAAATATCGACCGGTATGTCGGAGAGGATGGATACGGTTATTGCACGCCCGAGGGGAATGCGGCGTTGCGGCTGATGGCGCGGCACGAGGGGATTTTGCTCGAGCCGATTTACACCGCGAAGGCACTCGCCGGTTTGATCGATATGGTCAACCGAGGCGAGATTGGCAAAGATGAAACCGCGGTGCTGCTACACACTGGCGGAACGCCCGCGCTGTTTGCTTATGCAGAGGAATTGTTGCGTTAATTTTTTGGGGAGGTATGCGATGCCCGCATTGACCCGAGAACAAATTGCGTTTTTTCACCAAAACGGCTACATCGCCATTGGCAAATTGCTCGAAGACGATCACATCGAAATCCTGCGCCGGGAATACGACCGGGAATTTGAAGCCGCGCGAAAGAACAACCGCTTTCGCAACCTCGCCATCAGCAATACAGACGACCTCGCCGCAAAAAACAACGCGCCCGCACAAATGTTGCAAATTATGCAAATGTGCGAGCGCAACATGCACTATCGGCAACTCATCTATCACGCGCCCATACTCGACATTGCAGAATCGCTCATCGGCCCCAATATTCAACTCTACCACGATCAGGCCCTCTTCAAACCCGCGCACAACGGGGACGCGGTCTTTTGGCATCAAGACAATGGGTACTGGCAATGCACGCCGGCCAATCTCGTCTCGTGCTGGCTCACCTTAGACGATGCCGATGCTGCAAACGGCGCAATGCACGTCATTCCCGGCTCTCACTTGCGCCCACTGGCCCATGAACGCTCATCGCAAACAGACGCGCTGTTCGACATTGGAGATCAGATCGACACCTCCACGGCCAAAATCATCTACTTGCCCGCGGGTGGCGCGATGTTTCACCATTGCCAAACCCTGCACCACACCTCGCCCAATCACACCCCGCGCCAACGCCGCGCCTTTGCCATTCACTTTATGATCCCCGGCACAAAGCGCGAACAATACATGCCCGTCTCGTTTAGCTGCCCGATGCTTCGCATGCATATCTAAAGTCAGTGGTTAGTGGTCAGTTACCCCGGCCTGCCACCCGCCCAAAAAGTGGGAGGCAAGAAGCGAGAAGCCACCCAGTCCCAAGCACCATGCAGTTCATCTATTTGTTACTATATAGCCGATCTCATGTCGCCCAGTCAAAAACCACCGCGAGGCGCGGCGTTTTTTTGTGCAACAGGTCTTGATAGGCACGCTGGCATTTTTCGGGATCGTATTTTGTGTAGATGCCATCGACATTGACTCGGCCTTCGGTCAACCATTTGAGGGCACCGGCGAGGTTTTCAAAAATGCTGTTGGTGCGAAAGTCTTCGGGCTGGCGCGGCAACTCCCATTCCCAACCGCTGCGAATGACGACGTAGTTAAAAAAGATGAGGCGGTGCAAATCGTGCAGGGGCAACTGGGTGTATTGCCGCCAAGGGGTGGCAATGCAAACGACTTCGGCGCGTTTTCGCACCGCGCCCGCGGCGTCGAGCAAGGCTTGTTCGTGGCCCGAGCATTCAATGGCGAGTTGGAACTGCCCCGCGAGGTCGGGGTCGTCCAATGGGACCGCTGGAAGCACATTGTGGATGCCCGTTTCCGAGGCAATTTGCCGCCGCGACGCCACCGGGTCACAGGCATAGACTTCGTAACCGCAGGCCTGAAAATTTTTGGCCGCGAGATGGCCGACCAGGCCGAGGCCGGCAATCAGCACTTTGGCGGGCGGGCGCGCTGTGGTTGTCGTGAGCGTGGTCATGGAGACGCTCATCATGCGGGCAAATATGGCTGTTTCTGGCGCGAGGCCCTCGGGCAGGCGAATCACTTGCGCGGCGGGCTTGCGCTGGTAGGTCGCGTGGTTGCCCAGGCAAAAGGCGTGATCGCCCGGGGCAATACCCGCGACATTTTCGCCCACTTTTTCAACTTTGAAGGTCGCGGCATAGCCCGACTGTTTGGGGAATTTGTCGCCGAGATACCCGCTGTTCAATTCCGTGCCCGCGCTGATGAGGGTCGCTGTGGTGTGCCCCGCGATTTCGTCCGCGCCAATCGCGTTTGTATTGACTTCTATCGGGCGCAGTTGGGCGGTCTCGCGTTGGGTAAAAGTGACGGCGTATTCATTCATATCGCATCTCCGTGGTATGGAAGGCATGTCGTGTTGAGGCAACTGATAGATGAACGGCTGTCGCAGTGATACTCCGCTCGTGCCTTAGTTGCAAGCGATACCTTGGGCGTCTCTTTGCCATCGCTCCAAGGGCTTTCAAGAAGTAGGGGGGGCGCAATGGGAGGCGAAAAATCGAAGTACGATTATTTGCTCGTCGTGGGGCCGGGGCGATCTGGCAGTACGTTTTTGTACGAAAACTTGAAGCGACATCCCGCGTTCGACTGTCGGGAAATCAAGGATGGCTACAATTACCGGACGCCGAGGCGTTTTGAAAAAATCCGGCAAAAGATGGGCAAAGAGATGATTTTGACGGACCTTTCAAACCTCGCGTATTGCGATCCCCTGCTGGTGCGCGGTGTCCGTGCGTTGCGAAATAACGGGTATCGGATTCTCATTGTCGCGCTGTTGCGCGAGCATTGTGCGCGGGCCGTTTCGATGATCCGATTCAGAAAGAGCCGAGGAGAATTTTCCGCGCTTTTTGGCGCGCGGCATTTGGAAGAAGCGGTCGTGCGCGATAGGTTGACGCCCGCGCATCTGTCGGATATTTTTCAACTCGATGTGGATGTTTTGACCGTCTATTTCAACGCGCTGACCCAAAACCCGACGGCATTTTTGAATAGCTTATCCAATATTTGCGGCGCGTCTGTGTTTGACCGCGTGGCGTTGCAAAAGGTCAATGAATCCGTGCGTGCGCGAAATCTGCTGTTCTCTGCTTGTGGAAAACTCATTGCCCGAACACTGCGCGGGGCGAGATGCAGGAGGCTCTTGCAACGGCTCAAGAACAGCGATTTTGTGAACCAATTGTTCTTTACAGCGCGGCGCGAAGAGCAGGACGGCCCGCGATTGAGCGCGAAAAACACGGCCTTGTTGCAGGCTTCCTTTCGCGCGTGTTGCGCCGTGGTCGATGACGCTTCCGAGCAAATTGGAGCGGGTATTTATTTTCGAAAAGCGAGTTCACGCAACCAGAACTGAGAAAAGTGCTCACTCAGATCGAACGAAGAATGGCATAGCCCGTAAGTCTAACCCTTTTTCTTTTTCGCCAAAATCTCAATGGTCTGCGCGAGTGTTCGGCTCGCATCCCGGGTTTCGGGCGTTTCATCTGCAAGGGGCGTTTCGCTGACGAGGCGATACATGTCCGCAGCCCCTTCGTATATCTTTGGCGTAAGACCCAAATCGCCGAATGTTTTGGCGATCTCTTCCATCTCGCCCACCCACCGCTTGGCTTTGGTCGGCATGCCCGGCAAGCCGCGTTCCATCCCCGCCAATCGATCCGCCTGACTCAGTTGCAACTCGGCGATCAAGCCCTCGTACAACCCCATCGCCCGCGCGGCAATGAGCAGTTCTGTTTGAAGCGCGGTCGTCCCTTTGGTCTGGGCCGCATAGCACATTTTGAGGCCCGATGCCTGCCCGATTTTGTCGCCGATTTTCCGCACATCCAAGCCGTGATCATTCAATTTTTCAAAGGCCGATGTGTCTGGCCCCGAACAGTAAAACCGCGTGCCCCCCGGTTTGCGCGGCGGGCCGCCGATAATGCCCGCGTCGATGAACACACTGCCCGCCTTTTCGATCACCTCGCCAATGCGCGCAGCCGTTGCCGGGGCGATGGCATTGCAATCGGTGTATGCGATTTGTTCATCCGTTGTTCGCAGCGCGTCCGCCACGCGGGTTGCCACATCTTCGGCCGCGGCGGGCACGAGAATACACACCAAGAGCGACGCCTCGCGCACCAAATCCGTATATGTGGGTACATCTTCAATCCCCGCTGTTTCCGCGAGTTTCCGCGTGCGCGCGCTGCGGTCATTCAAGCAGGTTATCACGCGAGCGCCGTTGGCTATCGCCACTTGCCCAACGACGTGTCCCATGTCGCCGGGACTCAGCAAACCGATTGTCATTGCGATCTCCTTGTTGGAAGGTGCGAGGACAGGCACGGGGGCCTGTCCCTACGGTTGATGGGGCTGGGCGGACTGAGCACAGGTCATTGGCTACTGCCTCTCCACATAAACCGGACTCACCCACGCCTTTCCGCCGTCAATTTGCGTGATGCGTGCCCAATAGGGATGGCAACCGGTGAGCAACTCATTTTCGCGGTATGTCAATGCGACTTCGCGGCCAATGCCCACGGGGGCGTGTTCAAAGACCACCTGCATATCAATGCCGCCGGCATCGATCACAACGGGCCCTGTTGCGATTTCTGAAAGGCGCAGCGAATGCGACACCACAGGGGTTTCAAAATCGAGTGTCGCATCACTGGGGGCGTCGAGCGTCAAAATGATGCCATCTGTGTCGCCTGTGGTTACAGATGTCCATGTCACCGAGTGATCATCGGCTGATTGAATGCCTTCGGACGCCGAATCAAATGCAAAACCAATGGCCTCTGCGATGCGCCCTTTGTCGAGCTTGACCGCGCCATCCCAGCGCACGAGGCGATTGCGCGCCCTGATGCGCTGCCCGGACCACGCGATCCGCACGCGATTTTGTTGCCGCGGAATGGTCTGTGGGTGCGTGTAAATGATGTCTGTTCCGCGGAAGATATCCACTTTTTCTATCGGTGCTGTGCCCCAAACTTCGATGGCGATTTCGGGCGGCGTCTGTGTTGTCAGGTCCGATCCCATCGGTTGCCCGCCCACGGTCATTTCCACCAACACGCGCTGTCCGTTGGTGCCATAGCACCGCCGCGCTTTGAGTGCTTCCCACACGCTTTCCCGCGTCAATTCTTTGGCATAAACACAGGTTATCCCGCCGTAAACGCCAAACGCGCCGCTGCCCGGATGCGCGGCGCCCGGGCGGCCTTTGTGGTCGTCGCTGCCGCAGGTGAACCCCACGCGATAGCCCTTCTCGAGGGCTTCTTTCAAGAACCACTCAAATTCGCCCCACTCGGACAAGACCTCGATCACGGCCTCTAAGTTTGGATCGTGCCACGTTAGATTGGCATAACGCCCGCCCACATGCGGTATCAACAGCGCGTCCACGCCCTTGAGGCCGCGGTAGAGGTCCGCGACATGCTGGCAATCTGTAGTCACATCTGACTTGTCTTCGATCAACACATGGCTGGAGCGGTGCAACGGGCCGTCGTCTCCTGGATAATACACATTGCGATCCCCGCCTACGGGCGTGTTGCCCGACCATTCCCAGCCGACAAAGGCCACAAATTTGCCCGGGGCATTTTGGGTATTGGCACGGTGTTTGATCTCGTGCCAGACCGATTTTGTAATCTGAAAATCATTTCCCTGATGCCCTGCGAAATCCAGCCACGCCTTTTCGCGTGCAAAGCGAAAATACGACGCCACCGAGTTGGTGCCCACGGTTTCTTCGCTCTGCCCGTGCAAATCGCCCCAAAATGGACGCCGGTCTGGGCGCGTTTCACGGCTTATGAGCGGATTGCCTTCTGCCCCAAAGCCCAGGGCTTCATCCCACGCCCGCACGCGGTAAATCCCCGGTTTGGGGGCCCTGACGCCTTCAAACCGCATTGCGCCGCGCTGGTTGGGTTCAAACGCATGCGTTTCGGGCAATCCCACAAGGCCATCGGCGTCAATTTTTATTTTGCCAGCATATTTCGCACACGGATTGCCCCACGCATCTTCGGCTTTTATGCCGATCCATGCGGCTTCGCCAGGCGTTGTTTCAGATGGCCCCAACACGACGAGGCGATGGGGCGCGCCGCTCACAATGGACACTTTCGGCGACGGGACTTCTGTATAGACCCACGTTCCGCACCAATCGACCGCTGCGCGAAATTCAAACGCATCCTGACAAAATGTTTGCGTGCGGCTGCCCGCGCTCCCGGCCGATGTATCGCCCAACACGAGCGTTATGGTGTCGCCTTCGGACAGGGAGTCGTCGAATACGTCGATGGTGACGCAATATCGCCACGGTCGAATATATCGTTGCCGGTCAAAAACCGCTTTTAAGGTCGCCGGTCCCGTTGTCGAGACCGAGGCATAAGCCGGCGCGGCTGGATCGTCAAATTGCGGATGTTGCCAGTCGCTCACATCGCGCCACGCGATTTTGATCACCCCGCCATCGTCGATTCCGTATTTGCCCGCGTGGTAGATGACGCGCCATGTGCCCGTTTCACCCGCGACAACCGCGCGGTCTGGATCGATTTCCGCCCAGCCGTAATATTCGCGGATCTGTTCTTCGGTCATGTCGTGTTTTTCGATCATAAGTGAAAGGCAAGATACAAGAAGAAGTCAGTTGTCAAAAGTGCGTCTGGCAGTCGGCGTTGATATGCGTCTCGGCGATGAGCGATGCGGTAAACCGTCACACGCTGATTTGCGTCGTCAATTTCGTAGAGAATGCGGTAATCGCCCACTCTAACGCGCCGTGAATTTGACCGACCAACCCGTTTCTCGACGCCTGACGGACGGGGATCTGATTCCAAGTGGAGAAGGCGTTGGTTAATGTGTTGGAGAATCTGGATTTGTAGGCGACGGCGTTCCGTTTCTGCCGCTGAACGCATGTGAACAGCATAAGCCATTGCTACGGTGCTTCTCCGGTCTCGCGGAGGAGATCTCTCAAAGGCAGAATTTCGCTGTTTTCTCCACTCGCTTCTTCCATCAACACGGCGTCAACGACGTCCTGCAAGTGGCGAGGTAGCGTTTCCCAATCGGTTTCCCGAGCGACTTTTTGAAGTAATATCTTGAAATCGTCATATTCAAGTATCACCTCAATGACCTCGCCCACGTCATCATATACCCATTTGAGAGAACGAGTTTTTTCGAGAATGCGTGTCATATTACCTTTCCACATCAGTTCACGACGCAAAGAAAAACGCGAAAATGTAGCCCCCGTGCCCGCCCAAAGATGAAAGGATTGGAGGATTGGCAGGATTGAAACGCAACAGCTTTTGTCTTGCATCGCACGTCTTTACAAAATAGCGAATCCAATCGAGACCACAAGCACTTTCCCATGCTTTAGAATTTTTTGGAAATAACGCCCAAAAGTGCATCCATGCCGGTGTAAAAACGAGCGTGGTCTGTCTTGACAAAGCTCTCATCGTTCCGTAGTATCCCGCATTGTTGCGTTTATTGGATGTCCTATTTGAAAGGAGGAAACATGAAATTTTTGTCCTCGCGCTTTTGGCAAACAGCATACCCGATTCGCCTCCGGTGAGGTGCTGACGGCGGTTTGGTCGTTCACAATCTGTCCGTCATATCGCTCCTCTGGAGCCGCGGGTCTGGTATGTGAGGCACAGTTTTTTCGCCCAACATATCCATCCCCTTGGAGGAGACGAGCGGACAAATGTACAATCCTGATTTTTGGGAAGTTCAATTCGATCAATCGGACTTGGAAATGATGCCGGGTGATGTTGGCCTGTGGTACGAATCGCCCGACGAACAAAATGCACGCTACGACCGGGAAGACCGGGTCAAACGTCTCATCCCGCAGATCGATACCCTCTTGAATCGATCCCTGACGCAAAAACAATTTGAGGCCGCGGTCTTGTATTTCAAATACGGCAAAACCCAGCGGGAGATCTCCGAGATTATGGGCATTTCTCGCAGGGTGGTCAGCCAGCACTTGTTCGGCATTACGCGAAACGGAAAATCCGTGGGCGGGGCCGTGAAAAAACTTCGCAAACTCTGCCGCAAACACGGTATTGTCATCACCAACTAAAAAAACGCCTGGGCCATAAGCTCAGGCGTTTTTTGAATCAAAAAACTGCATCCACATTTGTGTTAAATAGCCGAACCAACGGGTTGGTCGGTTTGCTGGTATATCGGCACTCACCGCGCAAGACGCTTTCCGGAAGCGGATTCGCGCACATCGAAAGGAGGTTCAATATGTTGCATATTTACCCGGAGGGAATCGCCTAATTTTTTGGCTCTAACCCTTCAGACGTTGGGCCGGGGACAGTGTCTCTGGCCCTTTTTTTTTCTCTGCTGGCGCGTCCCAGGGTGGGAGCAACTCAGTGACGGCGCAGTCTATTCCACACGCCATCAATGCCCCCATGCGATATTGATGGATGGCTACTCAACGCTTGGCATTTGGCGATTTATCTAACCCAGCCCTTAAAACCACGTCTCTTTAGAGGGTGGATATAAGGGCTTTCTGTTTGGGCTTTCGCCTTTGACAAACGCTGCTGTAAGTCTTAAATTGGTGTTGGCTACGACAACCCTCTTTTTTTTATCGCTCTGCGTGAAAATGACTTAGGTGGTTTTCGTAGTCAACGCAGGGCGGTTTCTTGGCTTTAGCGTAAAAACTCATGGGCATTGTCGTTCTCACAATGAGATTTTCTTTGCTGTAAAGACGCAATAAAAGAGCGTCCACTGGTTTGAAGTCTCTGTTCAATGCAAAGGCTCTTTGGACCGAGGTCAGGATATTGACCTTTGTCACGAGAGGCAATAAGACGGTGCTTGTATAGGCGACTGCAACCTTATTGATGGCACAATCTCTATTCTAACAGACGGGGGTTAAAAGCCCCATCTCCTTACAGTGGGGAGTACGTCGCGATACCCAACAAAACCCAAAGCCAACATGTCCATTCTCCATACCTTCATAACCCTCGACCTCGACACCACGGGGCTGGATCCCAAAGAAGCGGAAATTATCGCCATCGATTGCGTCAAAGTCAAAGATGGCGAAATGATCGACCGGTTTGAGACTTATGTGCGCCCGCGCATGGGCGTGCCCAAAGAAATCACGCGCCTGACCGGCAGTGCGTTCAAAGACGTGCGAAACGCGCCCCGCATCGGCGCGGCCCTCGAAAAGTTTATGACCTTTGCAGGCGACCTGCCGATCATCGCGCACCGCGGGCGGTTTGAAGCGCGCTTTTTATCGGAAGCATCCGGCTTGCCCTTTGGCAACAACATCCACAGCTTGCGCGACCTCGCGAGGATTGCCCTGCCCCGGTTGTCCGATCATCGGGCGAGCACCCTCGCGGATTTTTTGGGCGTTGAATCGGATTGCGATGCCGAACGACTATCGGGCATTTACGCGGGCGTTCTCGATGTTTTGCGAGACACATCGTTAAGCACCAAACAGAGTATTCTCCGCCTCGTGCAAGGCACAAACAGCCCATTGCTCAATATTTTTGTCGATTTGGGCAACGAAGCGGTCAAAGGCGAGTTTATGCGGCGCATGCGCGGCGGCGGCGCAGACGATTTGCCCCTGTCCAATGTGGGTGGCGACGAACCGCGCGCGGAGGCAGAGGAATTTGCACCTCTGGACATCGACATGCTCTACGCCCTGTTTGAATCGGGCGGCGCGTTTGACCGCCAAACGGATGGCTATGAAGTCCGCGCCGAACAAATCGAAATGGCACGCGCCGTTGCTGGGGCCTTCAACGACGGCGAGTTGCTCGTTGCCGAAGCAGGAACGGGCGTGGGCAAATCTATGGCCTATCTGGCCCCGGCCATTCACCACGCGGCCCAAAACGGTTGCCGCGTGGTTGTCTCCACCAATACCAAAAATCTCCAGGAACAATTGTTTTTCAAAGACCTGCCCCACCTCGAGCGCGTCCTCGACATGCCCTTCAGCTACGTGTTGCTCAAGGGTCGCGGCAATTATATCTGCCTCAACCGATGGCAGGCGGCCCTCGCCAATGTCGATGCGTTCTTCAGCGAAGACGAGCGCGAAGGCGCGCTGTCCCTCGCGGTGTGGGCCGAGCAAACGCAAACCGGCGACATTTCGGAAAACAACGGCTTTGACACGCGCCGCTGTGCCGGGCTGTGGGCAAAAGTATGTTCCGATTCGGGATATTGCAGGTCGCAACGGTGCCGCACCAATGGGCGGTGTTTTGCCAACAACGTGCGCCGCTATGCCCAAAAAGCGCATGTCGTAGTGGTCAATCACGCCTTGCTCTTTGCCGATATCGTCTCGGAAAACGCCGTGCTCGGGGAATACGAAGATCTAATTTTGGACGAAGCCCACAACATCGAAAAAGTCGCGGCGCACTATTTGGGCCGCGAACTCACCATCTGGCACGTCAAAAATTTTTCCGACCAATTGTGCAGCCCCGGCTTCAACAGCACGGGAACCCTGCCCGCGTTGCGCCATTGGATAGGCGTGGCCAATCTCAAAGACAATATTTTTTCCGCCTTCGACAAAGGCATTGGGCGGGCCACACATGCCGCTGAAGACGCCTATCTCAAAGCGCAGGCTTTTTTTCAAAACCTCACGGACTCGCTTCGCGGCAAACAGGGCTATCGCAAATTTTCCTACACCCAAAAAGTGCGCTATGGCCCGGGCGAAAATGCGTTTAAGGGCGTTGGCGAAAGCCTGGAGGACTTTTTTCATGCCGCAGCCGAACTCCAAGCGAGCCTCAAAAATCTGTGCGACTGGCTCAAAAATGTGCCCGACGACGCGTTTCCCAATCGAGACGAACTCGCCAACGAACTCGACGGGCGCGCAGAGACCTGCGACGACCTCATCGAAACCCTGGATCACTTGACGCATCCGGAAGACGAAAAATGCGTGTACTGGTTTGAATTGCCGAACCGAGACAACAGCAGCGACACGCGCCTGTTTTCCGCGCCCCTGTACGTGGCCGAGGTCTTGCGCGGTGCCCTGTACGACAAGATGCGGACCATCGTCTTCACCTCGGCCACGCTCGGCATTCGCGGCAAACTCATCTATTTTCTCCGCCGCATGGGCCTCGACGCCCTGCCGGAGGATCGCGTGCAAACGCGCTGCCTCGGTTCGCCCTTCGATTACGATTTGCAAGCCATGGTCTGCGTGCCGCAATTTATGCCATCGCCCAAATCGCCCGATTTTCAACGGGCTGTCGATGATTTGTTGCGCGACCTCGTGCGCAAAGTCGGGCGGGGAACGCTGGCATTGTTCACGTCCTATAGCATGCTCAACCAGTCGTATCGCGCGCTCAAACCCGATCTCACATCCGACGGCATCACGCTTTTGGGGCAGGGGATAGACGGCGCGCGCGGCAGCATTACGGACCGCTTTAAGACCCACCGCCGCGCCGTGCTTTTGGGCACGAGCAGTTTTTGGGAAGGCGTGGATATCCCCGGCGAAGCCCTGGAAATATTGGGCATTGTGCGCCTGCCCTTTGCCGTGCCTTCAGAGCCCCTTATCGCGGCCCATTTGGAAGAGCTCGAAAAACAGGGCAAAGACTCGTTTTTGCACTACTCTGTGCCCGAGGCCATTCTCAAATTTCGCCAGGGGTTTGGCCGCTTGATCCGCAACAAATCCGACCGAGGGGTTGTCATTGTCTTTGACAGTCGGGTGTTGTCCACGCGCTATGGGCGGGCCTTTCTCGAAGCCCTGCCAGTGCAACACCGGGCGTTTCACGCGCCGGAAAATTTGTTGCAAACCATCAAACACTGGTTTGACCAAGCCGAAGAGAGAAGCGGTTCATGAATGCGGAACGCCAAATTGCCATACGCGAACCCCTGCAAAAATTGATGGTGCAAATTGCCCCGCACAACCGCCCGCTCGTGGGGCAAGCCTATCACTTTGCCAATGCCAGCCACGAGGGCCAAAACCGCGATGCCGGGCAACCCTATATCACGCATCCCATTGGCGTGGCCCTCATCTTGGCTTCTGAACTGGGCTTTGCAGGCGATGCGGAAATGATGGCCGCGGCCCTGTTGCACGACGCGGTTGAAGATTCTGCCCTAGAACTCAAAGACATCGAACCCACCTTTGGCAAAACCATTGCCACCCTGGTCAGCGGCGTGACAAAAGTGCCCAAATCACGAGCGAGCCGCACCGCGCAGCGCATTGCCACCTTGCAACATCTGTTCACCTATGCCAGGCAAGACCCGCGCGTGCTCATTCTCAAATTGGCCGACCGCATGTACAACATACGCAGCCTCGACGGCATTGCAGAACAAAGCAGGCGGAAACGCATTGCGCGAGAAACCGTGGATATATACGCGCCCCTCTCGCACTTATTGGGCATGGCGCGCATCCGCCGCGAGCTCGAAGACCGCAGCCTTTGCTGCCTCAAACCGCAGATTGCAAATCAGATACAGGCCGAGTTTGAAACCGAACCGCCCGAGCACCTCCAACAATTTCGAGACACCATTCGCAACTTGCTCCTGAAAAATGGCGTGCGGACAAGTGTGCGCGTGCAACAGAAAAGTTTGAGCAGCATTTATCGCAAAATGCAACATCGGCCACTCGATCAAATCCGCGACCGCTATGCCATCGAAGTCATTGTTTCGCGTCGCCCGTTGTGCTATTTGGCTTTGGGCATTTTGCACGAACGCTTTTTGCCGGTGATGGCGCGGTTCAAAGAATTTATCGCCCTGCCCAAACGCAATGGGTATCAGGCCCTGCACACCTGCATCCACCATCGGGACCGCCGCTACGAACTCCACATTCAAACCCCTGCCATGCACCGCTTGGGCGAATTTGGCATCGCGGCCTTGCGCGGAGACGCGCAGCACGAAAAACGCCGCACGCGCTGGCTCCACGATTTTGCCGACTGGCACGACCAAACCGCCCACACGCGCTACTTGATGTCCGAACTCAAACGCATTCTTTTTACTCGGGAAATTGTCGCGTTCACGCCCATGGGCGATCCCTTTATTTTGCCCGAAGATGCAACGGTGGTCGATTTCGCGTTTGCCGTACACAACGACCTCGGCATGCAGTGCAAAGGCGGGCGCATCAATGGCACACGGGCCTATCCGTTTTCCAAACTGACCTGGGGCGACACCGTGGAAATAGACACGGACCCGGCCCAATATCCAAAAAAAACCTGGGTCAGGCGCGTGAAAACCTACCGCGCCCGCCGCCTCATCCAGCACTATCTCAATAGTCAATAGTATCTTCAAGCAGCACAGCCCCCGACGGTTTTTCCCTCTCCCGTCTTACATCTCATGCCTCGTTTTTTTCTCTTCGCCATCGCCCTGCTCGTCGCCTGTTCGGCCGGAACCAACCCCGAACTGGAACGTCAAAAGGCAAAAGTCGCACACGCCCAACAGACGCGCCGAGAAGAGCGCGTCCGCCTGCAAACCCTGCGCGACAGCCTGAACAGTGAAATCCGCCGCAACATCGCATTGGGTATCCCAAAAGAACGCGCCGAGAACATCGAACGCGCCCGCATTGAAGTTCAGGAAGCCCTTGTCGCGGCGTCGGAAAAGAATTTGGCGGCGCAGCGCGCTTTGCTCGATTCGCTCGCAAAATACCATCCGTAAGCCGCAACTTTCAACTTTTCTCATGTCGCCAATTTGTTATATTATTGCACCGCACGCGACAAAATGCACAGACACAGCCTACAACAAGCGAATTGCGAATCTGTGGAGCGGGGCACAACTGCGATAGCAGTTCATCAGTTCATCAAAGCACGCAGTGGTTGAGGGGCGGGATTCGTCTATTCGCGCTTTTTTTCATTGACAAACCAGAGGAGGCTCATCCGTGTCCAATCGCCACAATTTACCAGCCGCGCCCAAACTCGCGTATGCCTCCACGGGACTCGAACCGTATATCCCCTCGGCAGAACAGCCCTGGGACGAGCACCGTGCGGCCCACCTCTTGCGGCGCACCCTGATTGGCCCAACGCCAAATGAAATCGCAGAAGCCGCGCAAAGCACGCCGGAAGCCGTGGTCGACCGCCTTCTGGAAATGCCCTTTTTGCCCCCCAACCCCCCCGCCGCTTGGGTCAATGACGATCCCTTTCAAAAACCCAGCCCAGCGCAACGCAAAATCGAGCGCGAGCGCGTCGATCAAACCCGCGCGTGGTGGATGTCACTCATCGTCAATCAGGGGTTTTCAATTCAGGAGCGCATGGTGCTCTTCTGGCACGATCACTTTGCCACGCAGGCCAAAGATGTCAGACGCCCGCAGTGGATGTATCTCCAAAATTTCCTGTTCCGCAAACACGCCGTGGGAAATTTCAAAACCCTCGTGCAAGAAGTCACGCGCGATCCGGCCATGATCTACTACCTCGACAGCAATTCGAACCAAGTGGGCAAACCCAATGAAAACTACGCCCGAGAACTGATGGAATTGTTCACCATGGGCGAGGGCAACGCGTACGCGGAGCGCGACATTGGGGAAGCCGCGCGCGCGCTCACGGGGTGGGTCGTGGTGGGCAAGCGCCCCGTCTTTAGAACAAATCGGTTCGACAAGGGCGAGAAGATGTTTTTGGGACAACGCGGCAATTTCAATGATCGGGACATTATCGACATCATTTTTCAACAACCCGTCACGGCGGAATTTATCTGCGGCAAGCTCTACCGCGAATTTGTCTATGAATATCCCGACCCAAATGTCATCGCCGAACTCGCGCAAATCATGCGCGACAACGATTACGAAATCAAGCCGGTGCTCAAGGCACTGCTCCAGAGCGTGCATTTTTTCGATCCCGCCCTCATCGGCGCGAAAATCAAAAGCCCGGTCGAGCTCGTCGCCGGCACGGCGCGCAGTCTCGGTTTTCGTGCGGGCAGTCGCCAGAGCATCAGCGCGGAGTACCTCGTGTACATCGCCAATGTGCTCGGTCAAAAATTGCTCGACCCGCCCAATGTGGCGGGCTGGCCCGGGTATCGGCTGTGGATCAGCACCTCGACATTGCCCGAACGCCACAAAATGACCGACGAAATGGTCGATGCCAAACCGCGCAATCCCAACCGCTATACCATCGTCAATCCGAATGTCGTGGGATTCGTCAAAGCATTTCCCGCCCCCTACGACGCGGAAAAACTCGTCCGCGCAATGGGCGAGTGTTTGACGCCGTTCCCGGTTGACGAACACCGCCGCGAAATGTTTTTGGACGTCCTCCTCGAGGGCGCCGACGTCTATGACTGGAATCCCGACGACTTGGCGGCCCCTCGCCGCATCAAGAATATTCTCAAACTCATCTTTGAGTTGCCGGACTATCAACTCAATTAGAACGCGGCATCCGTCTTTTGCCACAGGAGTTCGTTATGAACAGACGCGACTTTATCAAAAATGCAAGCCGAGGCGGTGCCGGGTTTGCGCTGGGCGGTTTTATGACGCGCGCTTATGGCCGCGCCGAAGCCGTTGGCCCCATGGCCGCCGCCGCACTCAGCCAGACCGACCGCGTGCTCGTTATCATTCGCCTCAACGGCGGCAATGATGGCCTCAACACCCTGATCAATTTTGAAAACGATGCCTATTATCAGGCGCGGCCCGCCATCCACATCAAAAAGGGAGACGCCCTCAAACTCACGGACGCGCAGGGCCTGCATCCGCAACTGACGGGGTTCAAAGAACTCTATGACGAAGGCCAGTTGATGATCGTGCAGGGCGTGGGCTATCCCAATCCCAACCGCTCGCATTTTCGCTCGACCGATATCTGGATGACCGCATCGGACGCCGACGAATTTTTGACGCACGGCTGGCTGGGTCGCTATCTCGAAACCCAGCTTTCGGGATCGCCAGACGCCATGCCCGAACATCCCTTGGCCGTGGATATTGGCCCCGTGCTATCGCTCGCGCTGTTGGGCAAAAACGGCGCGATGGGCATCGCGCTTCGCAACCCCAGGCAATTTTTCTATCTCGTGGAGCGGGGCAACAAAATCATCGAGGACAACAAAATTCCCACGCCGGCTGGGTATGAGCTCGACTTTATCCGCCGCATCAATTTTGAATCCCTGCGCTACTCCTCACAAGTCAGAGATGCCGCAAGCAGGAGCGAGAACCGCGTGGAATATCCCAATTCTTCGCTCGCGGATAAACTCAGTTTGGTCACGCGGTTGATCGCGGGCGGCTTGAAAGCCAAAGTGTATCTCGTTTCCCAAGGCGGATACGACACGCACGCCAATCAACTCAACCGCCACGACGTTCTGATGCGCGATCTCAACACCTCGGTCGCGGCTTTTGTGCAAGACCTGCGGCAACACCAGTTGCAAGATCGCGTTTTGGGCATGAGCATTTCAGAATTTGGTCGGCGCGTGAAAGAAAACGGCAGCGCGGGCACGGACCACGGCACATCGGCGCCTATGTTCTTCTTTGGTCCTTCCATCAATGCGGGCGTTGTAGGGGCAGATCCCGATTTTGAACGGGTTGACAGACGCGGGGACTTTTTCTTCGACTATGACTTCCGCCAAGTCTATGCGTCTGTGCTCAACCAGTGGTTTGACGTGTCGGGAAATGTGCTCTCAAATATTTTCTCGTCCACTCCCGCGCTCATTCCCCTTCTCAGTTCAACACCCGAACTCGCCAAAGCCGATTTCAATGCCGATGGCAACGTCGATTTTGCCGACTTTCTCCAGTTCGCCCGCGCTTATGGCGGCACCGAAGCCCAATACGACTTGGACGGCGATGGCAGCGTTGGGTTTGGCGATTTCTTGCAATTTGTTGAGGCGTACCGAAACCGCTAAAGGCGCCGCATCGCCTGAAATCACAAAAGCCCCGGTCACGCGCCGGGGCTTTTTGCAATAGGAGCAAAACCATGCAAAATTCCAAACGCGAAATCGCAATTTCCAACCGCTATCTCTACTACTATGCCAACTTGCTCAAGCGCATCTACGGATTCGTCATCCGCAATGAACGCGGCAATGACGAACGCTATACGGGCCGTTTGGACGAAGCCCCGGTGCTGAGTCCCCTGCCCGCGGAGATGATCCCGCCAAAGGACATGGCGGCCCGGTTGCCCGGCACGCCTGTCCGCGATGAGATCGTCTTGTTTCGCTTTCGCAAGCGTTTGTTGCTCGGCACTTGCCAAGGGGTTTTGCCCCGCAATATTTCCGAGATCGCCGTTTTATCCGAAGATGATCGCCGCCTCCGCTTTCACCGCACAAATCTCGTCTATCTCAGCGGCATCTCATCGCGCGATGTGCCGCTTAAGGCACATGCCGCGACCGTGCATGCGTTGAGCCGGGAAATTGACCTCAAAGACGTGTGGGAACTCGCCGTTGAATCCGATACGGCCCTTTCCCTGCCAGAAATCGCCGATCTCTTTTACAATGGCGATGCCGATGCGACGCAGTGGATGGCCCTCTATCTGCATTTGCACCACGCCTGTGCGTATTTTCGGCCCCGCGCCTCCAATGTGTATTCGCCCTACGCGGTCGATCAAGTGAGCTTCCGCCGCCGCCGCGACAGCCGCAGAAAAGACCGGGATGAAGAGCGCGAGGAAGTGATCCACGCCATGCAGAATGAGGCCGAATCCATTGCAGTACACACCCTGACCCCGCGCCAGCAAACCTATTTGGAACAGATTCGACAATACGCCCTGTGGGGCCGCGAGTCCCAACACGCGCGCCAGGCGCAGGCATTGCTCGCCGAAATATGCGAAAACAAAAAAAACCGCCAAAAATCTGCGGTTGAATTGCTCATCAAAAAAAAGGTGTGGGATCGCAATGAAAATCTCGATCTGCTCCGCGCCGAAGTCCCCATTGCATTTTCAGAGGACGCCCTCCGCCAAGCCGAAACCCTCGCGCCCGCAGTTGGCTATCGCAAAAAACAAAAGGTCTTTGTGATCCACCTGCCCGATACAGACATTGCCCTCTCGTTCCGCCGCACGCTTTTTCGAGGCCCGGAATTTGGCGTACACATCCCGGATATCGCCGCCCTCATCCCCAAAGATTCGGCCATTGACCGCGATGCTGCCGAGCGTGGGGCGCGCATTCCCTTTCCGGATCACCCCATCCCCATGCTTCCCCCGCGCATTGTCCACGACTTGGGCGACTTTCAACAGGCGCGTCCAGCACTCAGCATTTTCTGGCGCGCGAATCGGGAGGGCCGGCTCAAAGATTTTTGCATCGCGCAGACAACCGCCATCAGCAAAGCCGACCTTTCGCCCGAAAGCGTCGATCAGGCCCTCGGCGATCCGGCGCATCCGCAGCACCGCGCCATCCAATTTTTCTCACAATTGACCGCACGCCTCCGCGAAAAACGACAAATAGCCCTTCGAGACCTTGAGAAAGACGAACCCCAAAACGCTGCCTATCGCATCGCGCGGGAATCGCGCCTGCTCGCGGGCGTGGCTGTTGGCCGGTGGTGCGATAACAAGGGGATTCCCGCGATTTACGAAACCCGCGATCCCATCGAAAATGCCGATGCCATCCGCCAAATTTCACATCCGGTTGTCCGCCGCCACGAATTGCATCGCCACACCCCCAATATCGGCCTGAGCACAATGCCAGACCGACATCGCGGCTATGGCATCTCGCATTATTGCCCCATCGCGCAACCCCTCACGCGATACGCCGATCTGGTCATGCAACGCCAGATCGATCACCATCTGCAAACCGAGCAAGTGCTCTACTCGGTTGACGACCTCGACACCCTTCGCTATCGCATGTGGGAAACGCAGGGCATGATTGACGGGTTGGTTTATCGCCACACCCGCAACCTCGTGCTCCAATCGTGGGAAAATCAACTCGGTCGGGAATTTCGCGCCGTTGTTCTGCACCTCAAAACGCGCGGCGTCCTCGTGGAACTGCTCGACCATCCCTTCAAAACCGTCATCTATCCGGGGTATCCCGTAGCGGTTGGCGATGAAATTGACCTGCGCCTAACAGGGATTGATCGCTGGAAAGGCTGGGCGCATTTTACGATGAGCCATCAGGCATCA
Organism: uncultured Latescibacterota bacterium; assembly: GCA_958295785.1. Lineage (GTDB taxonomy): Bacteria > Latescibacterota > UBA2968 > UBA2968 > UBA2968 > VXRD01. The sequence goes on along the minus strand of OY282377.1, from coordinate 4,109,260 downwards.
GCGGTCAGCTTTTAGGGTGTGGTTAAAGGCGAAAGATGGGAGATGGGTTGGATCGCCCTCTTACCTTGCATTTTCGGGCGGGCACGGGGGCGCCGCCCCTACGTTTCTATCCTCGCATCTTGCCTTTGCCTTTCATCCGTGTCATCCGCGCAATCTGCTCAATCCGCGATCCGCATCTTACCCCTTACCAAAATATAAAGGTTTTTATGGAGACGAAAAATATTGTCGTGAAGGGCGCGCGGGTTCACAATTTGCAAAATGTGGATCTGGTATTGCCCCGACATGCGTTGATCTGTTTTACGGGTGTTTCGGGTTCGGGCAAGTCTTCAATGGCTTTTGATACGATTTACGCCGAGGGGCAGCGGCGGTATGTCGAGTCCCTATCGGCTTATGCGCGGCAATTTTTGGGGCAGATGGAAAAGCCCGAAGTCGATCAGATCACGGGATTGTCGCCGACGATTTCCATTGAGCAAAAAACCGCGGGACGCAATCCCCGGTCAACGGTGGGCACAATCACCGAAATCTACGACTATTTGCGCGTGCTGTTTGCGCGGGTGGGCACGCCGCATTGCATCTACGACCACACGCCGATAGGGGCGCAAACGCGCGATGGCATTGTGGATCGCATTATGGCATTGGGCGCGGGCGCGCGCATTCACATCTTGGCGTCGCTGGTGCAGGGCCGCAAAGGGGAATACCGCGATCTGTTTGAGAATTTGCAAAAAGAGGGATATATCCGCGTGCGCGTGGACGGACAGGTGGTGGTGCTGACCGAGACCCCGAAATTGGAACGCTATATCAGGCACGATATCGAGGTGGTGATCGACCGGATTGTCGTCAAGGAGGACGCGAGAGGGCGCGTTGGCGAGGCCGTAGATGCCGGTCTTGCGATGGGCAAGGGCGCGGTCATTGTCAGCCTCGAAGCTGGGGATGATATTCTGTTTAGCACGCATTTTTCGTGTCCCAAATGCGGGCGTAGCGCGCAGGAGCCCGTGCCGCAATTGTTTTCGTTCAACAGTCCACAGGGCATGTGCCCCGGCTGTCGCGGTTTGGGCACGCGCGTTGCGATGGATCTCAAAAAGGTCGTGCCCGATCCCGCGTTGTCTGTGATCAAAGGCGCTATCGCGCCGCTGGGCATCCCCAAAAATCGGTGGAAAAACCACTTCTATGCGGGCGTGTTGAAGCGTTATGGCGCGACTTTGCAAACGCTGTGGAAGCGCATTTCACCCGAGGGGCAACGGGCGTTGTTATACGGCATCAAAGGCGAGATGGCGTTTGAATGGCGGCGGAGCAACGGCAGTGTGAAACGCCACCGCGATAGGTTCGAAGGCATTTTGCCACCGATGGAGCGGCAATTTGCCGAGGGGCGCAGTCCCTTGATCCGCAAGCGGCTGGCGCCGTTTATGCGCGTGGGCGAGTGCCCCGAATGCCGCGGCGTGCGGTTGAAGCCCGAAGCCCTCTCGGTCGAGATCGAAGGCAAAACCCTGCCCGATGTCGCGGCGATGACGGTCGCAGACGCGCACGCTTTTTTTTTCTCGCTCAAATTGACCGAGGTGCAGGCGCGCATTGCCGAAGACGCTTTGAAGGAAATTATCGGGCGGTTGCAATTTCTGTTGGATGTGGGGTTGGATTATCTCGCGCTAGATCGCACGGCGCCCACGCTTTCCGGCGGCGAGGCGCAGCGCATTCGCCTGGCCGGTCAGATCGGCTCCGGGTTGGTCGGGGTGACGTATGTGTTGGACGAACCGTCGATTGGCCTGCACCACCGCGACAACCGGCGCCTGCTCGACGCCCTGTGCCGCTTGCGGGATGTGGGCAATGCGGTGATTGTGGTTGAACACGATGAAGACGCGATGCGCCGCGCGGATCGGGTGGTGGATTTTGGCCCCGGCGCGGGGCACACGGGCGGGCAGGTGGTCGCCGAGGGATCGTGGAAACAGGTGGCGCGGCGAAAGCATTCGGTGACAGGGGCGTATCTTTCGGGGAAAAAGAAAATTGACATCCCGCAAAGGCGGGCGGTATCAGATCGCGGGATATGGATTCGGGGCGCGCGTCAAAACAACCTCAAAGATATCGACGTAAAAATCCCGCTCGGCGCGTTCACCTGTGTCACCGGGGTATCGGGGTCGGGCAAATCATCGCTGGTCGCGGATATTCTCTATCCGGCCCTGGCGTGTGCGTTGAATCGCGCAGAGATGGAGATTGGCGCGCACCGTTGCATCGAGGGCATCGACCTGATGGACAAGGTCATCGAGATCGACCAACAGCCCATCGGGCGCACGCCGCGCAGCAATGCGGCGACCTATACGGGTGCCTTTGACCCCATTCGCAAATTGTTTGCCGAATTGCCCGAGTCCAAGGTCCGAGGCCATAAACCCGGGCGTTTCAGTTTTAATGTGAAGGGCGGGCGGTGCGAAGCGTGCAAGGGCAATGGCGCGAATTTGGTCGAGATGGATTTTTTGGCCGATGTGTGGGTGACGTGCCCGGTGTGCGAGGGGCGGCGTTTTAACCGCGAGACCCTAGATGTGACTTACAGGGGCAAGTCCATTGCCGATGTGCTGGCGATGGAAGTGGCGGAAGCCCATGCGTTTTTCGACGCGATCCCCGGCATTCACCGCGTGCTCCAAACCCTGGTCGATGTGGGGATGGGCTACGTCAAATTGGGCCAGCCCGCGCCCACCTTGTCCGGCGGCGAGGCCCAACGGGTCAAGTTGTCGAGGGAACTGTGCCGCAGGAGCACGGGCAAAACCCTGTACATTTTGGACGAGCCGACCACGGGCTTGCATTTTGCCGATATTCAAAATCTTTTGAACGTGTTGCACCGGCTCGTGGATATGGGCAATTCGGTGGTGGTTATCGAACACAATTTGGATGTGATCAAAACCGCGGATTGGGTGATCGACCTGGGGCCTGAAGGCGGCGAGGCAGGCGGGCAAGTGCTGGCCGTGGGCACGCCCGAACAATTGACCGAATCCCCCGAGTCCCACACTGGGCGCGCCCTCGGCGACGCATGGGCGCGCACGCCTGCGGTCTCGAAACCCCCCGGCAAAGCGCGTGTGCATGGGCGGGTTCGCACCATTGACGTTTGGGGCGCGCGGGAGAACAATTTGCAAGGTGTGGATGTGTCCATCCCACGCGAAAAAATGACCGCGATTTCCGGGGTGTCCGGTTCGGGCAAATCATCGCTGGCACTCGATACGATTTACGCCGAGGGGCAACGGCGATACGTGGAATCCCTGTCGGCTTATGCGCGGCAGTTTTTGGGGCAAATGCCCAAGCCCAAGGTGGATCGCGTTTTGGGCTTGTCGCCCGCTATCGCCATTGAACAAAAGGCCGCGAGCAAAAACCCGCGCTCGACCGTGGGCACTGTGACCGAGGTGCAGGATTATCTGCGGGCATTGTACGCGCTGTTGGGCGAGGTGTATTGCCCAGATTGCGACGCGATGGCGGGCAGTCAGGCGGTGGCGGAGATTGTAGATCGCGTGCTGAAAATGGGGCGGCACTTGTACCTGCTCGCGCCCGTGGAACTCGGCAAGGGAGAAGATTACGCCAGCTTGCTCAACCGCTTCCGCCGGGATGGGTATTTGCGCGGCAGGCTCGATGGCAAAGTTTTCAACTTGGCTGCCCCTCCCGAGATCGATTACCGGCAGTCTCACCGAGTCGAGATTTTGGTGGATCGCGTGATTGCAGACGAGAAGAATCGCAAGCGCATCGCGGAATCGGCCGCGCGCGCGTTGGAGATTTCCGGGGGCGTTTTGATCGTTGCCTCGCCCGATGACGAGGCGGAGACGCGGTTCAGCCAGCACTTGTCTTGCCCGTCATGCGGGCGGAGTTTCGAGGCGATCACGCCGCAGCGGTTGTCATTCAACAGTTATGAGGGGTGGTGTTTGTCGTGCGAAGGGCACGGAACGCAGCGCGGCATGGGCATCCACACGCTGATTCCCGATGTTCACAAGTCTTTGGCCGAGGGCGCGGTGCTCGCGTGGGGAAAGGTGGGGGCGACCACGCCCATGGGCCGCATGCTGTCTGCGGTGGGCAACGCCGCGGGCTTTGATCTTTTCACGCCTTTTGCGCGCATTTCAAAAGCGGGGCAACACGCGATTTTATACGGGTTGGGCGAGCAGTGGTTAAAAGGCCCTGGCCCGATCGCGTTCCAGTTTAAGGGGTTGTTTCCCACAATTGACGCGCTGGTGCGCCAGGCGCCGCGTTTTCGCCGGCTGATGGGGGAATTTATCCAAGATGTGCCGTGCCCGTCCTGCAAGGGATCGCGGCTGAGGCCCGAAAGCGCGGCGGTTAGGCTCTTTGGCAAAACCATGCCGCAGGTGGCGGCGATGCCGATAGCCGAAGTGCGTGCGTGGTTCGACGCGATGGCGTTGACCGGGCAGGCGCGCGCGGCCGCCGGAGAAGTGTTGACCGAGATCCAGAGTCGGTTGCGCTTTCTCCACGAGGTGGGCCTGGGCTATTTGAATTTGGGGCGGCGCGCGCCCACGCTTTCAGGGGGCGAGGCGCAGCGCATTCGCCTGGCCAGTCAAATCGGCTCTGGGCTGACCGGCGTGCTCTACGTGCTCGACGAGCCGACCATTGGGTTGCACCAGCGCGACAACCGGCGGTTGTTGGGCGCGCTGGCGCGGTTGCGCGATTTGGGCAATTCCCTGCTCGTTGTGGAACACGACCGCGAGACCTTGAATGAGGCGGATCACATTTTGGATTTTGGACCGGGCGCAGGGGGTGAGGGCGGGCGCGTTGTGGCGGCTGGTCATCCACAGGCGTTGCACAGCGACAATGGGTCATTGACAGCGCGTTATTTATCGGGCGCGTTGCAGATCGCGGTGCCCGACGTGCGGCGCGATGCCGGGAATGGCGCGTTGTGCATCCGGGGCGCGCGGCACAACAATTTGAAACATGTGGATGTGTCGTTCCCCTTGGGCACGTTGACGTGCGTGACCGGGGTGTCGGGTTCGGGCAAGAGTTCGCTCGTCAATGACGTGCTGTTCGGCGCGCTCGCGGCCCGCGTGAACAAGGCGCGACAGGCGTGGGGAGAACACGACGATGTAATGGGGTTGGAGTTGGTGGATAAGGTGATCAACATCGACCAGACGCCGATAGGGCATTCGCCGCGCAGCAACCCGGCGACTTATGTCAAGGTGTTCGACAAGATTCGCCAGTTGTACGCCAGCCTGCCCGATGCCCAAGTGCGCGGGTTTTTGGCCGGGCATTTTAGTTTTAACCACAAGCGCGGGCGGTGCGATGCGTGCGCGGGGTTGGGCGCGCGCTGCATTGAGATGCACTTCTTGCCCGATGTGTGGGTGCAGTGCGAAAGCTGCGGTGGCAAACGCTACAACCGCGATGTGCTCGCTGTGACCTATAAGGGCGCGTCTATCGCCGATGTGCTGGCGATGCGCGTGGCAGAGGCCCTCGGGCATTTCGCGCCCGTGCCCGGCATTGCACGGTCGCTGCAAACGCTTTTTGACGTGGGCTTGGGCTATATCAAAATGGGGCAGGCTTCGACCACGCTTTCGGGCGGCGAGGCGCAGCGCGTGAAACTCGCCCGCGAGTTGGCCCGACCGAATACCGGACAGACGGTTTATATTTTGGACGAACCGACCACGGGCTTGCATTTTGCCGATATTCAAAAGCTGCTCGACGTGCTCAATCGCCTCGTTGACGCGGGCAATACAGCAATCGTGGTCGAGCACAATTTGGATGTGATCAAGACCGCGGATTGGGTGATCGACCTGGGGCCTGAAGGCGGAGATGCGGGCGGAGACCTGATCGCGTGCGGCACGCCCGAGGATGTGGCCGCTGTCACCGCCTCGCACACCGGGCGGTTTTTGAAAGAGGTATTGGCGGGCGGTGAAATGGGGTAACGCACCGCTGTTTTGAGGAAGGTTGATATGGGCAAATTTCGATTCAAAAAAAAACGCGATATTCCGGTCATCCGATTTGATCAGTGTGTTGCCAAAACAACGGAAAATGGGGCACCGGGTTTGAGTGTTGAGTCGCATTGTACCTATGTGGGGGCGGTAGCACGAGAGTTGCTGAAGCGATTGCCTTCCAATATGCAGAAACAAATTCCCCAGGAATCCCCGGCGTTAATAGCCTTGCACGATGTTGGCAAGGTCGCACCGGGATTTCAAAAGAAAATTCTTTCGCGTGAAGAATTGGAAAGACGTGCGTCGGGTTTGTCCCAAATGGATATTAGTCGTTTTGAGACTGACCATGCGGCGATAAGCGAAGCGGCCTTTTTGTCCTATTGCAAAGCGCGACTCGGATACAAAAAAAATAGGGACGCATGGGGTAAGGTATTGGGCAATCATCATGGCAAACAGCAAGACATTCTAACGGGAGATACAGGCGGTACGTATGGAGGAAAACCATGGGCTGAAGAGCGGCGAAAATTATTGGAGCAATTGTTGGAAGTTTTTGGAGATTTGCCATCTGAGCCACCAACAAATGAACAGGTTGATTTGCTTAGTGGTATGACATGCATTTCAGACTGGATTGGTTCAGATACAACATTTTTTCCAGCAGAAGGGCTTGCAACAGATACGGATGTGTTTTCTAAAGCAGGTGAGGCTTTAGATGCATGTGGTTGGGTTTTCCCAAAGTTAAAGCCCCACCTTTCATTTGAAGATGTTTTTGGAAATTCTCCCTATCGAGTACAAGTTGAGTTTGCCGACGTGGCGACGCAACCAGGGCTTTATGTGCTGGAAGCACCTATGGGACAGGGCAAGACAGAAGCGGCACTTTATGCGGCTTATCAGTTGATGACAAAAGGATACCATCATGGTCTTTATTTCGCGCTTCCCACCCGCTTGACGAGCAACCGCATTCATGAGCGCGTCAATCAATTTCTGGATAAAGTTGTAGAGGATAATCAAGACGCCCGTCTCATTCACAGTACAGCATGGCTTCGGATGCAAGCGGGTGGTGAAGAACTGCGTGCAGGCCATGCATGGTTCCATCCGTCGAAGCGATCTTTGCTTTGTCCTTTTGGCGTTGGCACAATTGATCAAGCGTTGATGAGTGTATTGAGAGTCAAACATTATTTTATGCGTGCTTTTGGTCTTGCAGGCAAGGTCGTGATTCTCGACGAGGTGCATAGTTATGACGTCTATACTGGGACGCTTTTGGACAAGCTGGTTCAGACGCTTCTGAAGTTGGGTTGCACCGTGATGATACTTTCAGCCACATTGACCCATGAACGTCGCGCTTCATTTTTCGCAAATAAATCAATTGCAAAAGAAAACGCTTATCCACTGATTACCTTTGCACACAAACACACAGAGGTCAAAGCAGTTGCACCACCAGAAGGGCAAACCGTTTATACACGGATGACATCACAAGACCGCCGCGCATTGGCCGCGCTTGCCGTAGAACGGGCGCAACAAGGGCAGTGTGTGTTGTGGATCAATAACACAGTTGATGGCGCACAAGAAAGCTATCGCGCCGTGCTTGCTGAACGGGCTGAAGGAGAGGGCGATGTGGGATTGTTGCATTCGCGTTTTCCCGCATATCGGCGAGAAGAACTCGAAGATGAGTGGATGGAAAAATTGGGGAAAAATGGAACTCGGCCAAACGGGTGCGTATTGGTTGCAACACAGGTGGTAGAACAGAGCGTGGATATAGACGCCGACTTTATGATTACCGATCTCGCGCCAACAGATATGATGTTGCAACGTGCAGGGAGGTTGTGGCGACACAGCGAACGCAAACGCCCATGTGAATATGCAGAACTGTATATTGTATGCCCTGATCTTGCAGAGATAAAAGATGCCGTTGTGTTGAATGACGCCTTGGACAAATCTGCAAAAGTATATGCGCCTTATGTGCTGTGGCAAAGTTATCGGGTATGGAGAAAAAGAAAATGCGTGAGACTGCCCCATGATATTCGCGGTTTGCTCGAGGCCACTTATGTGCAACCCAGTGAAACACCCCAATGGGTTTTACCGCTATATGAGGAACTCAAAATTAAACGGGAAAAACTTCGCAGTAAAGCACTAGGTAGCACAGCGGAAGCGATGCCTATTCTCGAAGATGATGAACGCGTTGTGACGCGATACGGCACTTATGAACAAGTGCCCGCCCTGCTCATCAAATCGCGTGATTCAATAGGTCAAAAAGCAACGCTGATGCTTGCAGATGGTACACAAGTTGTCGCTGAAACCGGTGTGAAAAATTTTCGTACCGCAGTTGCACTGCACAAAAATCTGGTGAATGTGCCGCGTTATTGGATTGGCAGCGGGTTGAAAACGCCTGAATATCTAAGGGCACATGTGTACGGCGATGTCGCTGTGTTGACAATTGGCTCAGATGGCCGTCTGGATGAATCAAACATGCCTTTGGGTTACGATGGACAAAAAGGCATTTACAAAATTGAAGATGCACCCGAATGGGAGGAGGTTAATGATGAATTTGATTGGTGATCCTTGGATACCCGTTGTGTTTCAAGATGGGCAAAATGGCACAGTTGGATTGCGCGGCCTCTATGAGCGGGCCGAAGAAATTCGGGACCTCGCCCTTGCGCCACCGCAGCGCATTGCTGTGATGCGGTTGCTGATCTGCATGACACAGGCCGCGCTTGATGGGCCAAAAGACAGAGATGAATGGCTTGCCTGCAAGCCTCGGATTGCACCTGAGAGCTTGGCCTATTTAGATGCCCGCCAGGCAAAGTTCGATCTGTTTGGCAATACGCCCTTTATGCAGATCAGAGATTTGAAAGCAGACAAGTATGCCTCGCTGGACAAGCTCGACTTTGGGCTGGCATCTGGCGATAATAAAACCCTCTTTGACCAATCCTCTGTGCCAGAAGGTCGCACCCACGCCGCAGGATGGGCAAGTTTGCACCTTCTGACATTTCTCAACTTTTCAACATCAGGGATAGTAGGTCAGGCAAATTGGGGTCGGAAATTTAGTGGCTCCACCACCGCAGCACCTGCATTGAAAGCAGCACATTTGTTTTTGCGCGGCGGAGACCTGTCCAAAACAATTTGGCGCAATTTGCTCGCCAAGGATGATGTGGACACCATGCCAAATGGCACCTGGGGAAAACCGATCTGGGACGCTTTTCCCAAATCTCCCGATGATCGAGCATGTGTTGAAAATGCAACGCAAACTTATCTGGGCCGGCTGGTGCCCCTTGCTCGCTTTGTTAAGCTGGAAAGTGAAGGGGGCATGGTGTCGCCATCTTGCATCATTGGCCCAGCCTCTAAGGCATTGAAATTTGAAGGCCTCCCAAGCTATCGGGAACCGTCGGAGACGGTTGTGTGGAACAAGGCGAAAAAGGAGCATCAACCGCTTTGTGTCTCTACAGAGAAGCACATCTGGCGCGATCTCGGTGCCGTTCTTGCTCTGCAAGAAAACGAGTCCGATGCCGGTGCTGGCGCAAGGACACTCAAAAATTTGTACCAGATTGCTGACCAAGATGGTCAGTTTGATGTTTGGATTGGGGGTTTGATTCCGGTTCCGGGCAAATCTGCGATTGTAGATGATGCTGTGGAATGGAATTTGTCATTGCCCGTTGGTATTTTGGGAGAAGTAGAACTCAAAAGTTATCAAACCAATGTCGTTCTTGCTGATAAATTCGCCGGATATCTGTCATCCGCAGTGCGGGCATATCTCGATGAAATGAATGCCTATAAAGACGTACGAAAGGGTATTGTCAAGCGTGCTACCTCTATATTCTGGCAAGAACTCGATCAGCGTCATAGATTGCTATTGAAAGATCGGCCAATCGATGACGACTGGAAATTTATTGTTCGGAAGGCGTTGGAAAAGGGTTATGGTCTATCGTGTATTCATGAAACGCCCAGACAAATTCAAGCATTTGTTGCCGGGCGAAAGCGTTTGAGGTTACACGAATTGAGAGCGAAAGGAGGGAAGAATGGCGAATCTGAATGAACGGGCAACCGCCTTTGTGGCTGATCTACAGGCCCGGCGAGAAGACCGAGGGCTGATGGCGGACTTGAGGCGGGGGCTGAGCAAGGCCACGGCCAGCCGAAGTTGGCCCTATATCGCCCAATGGTGCAACCTGAAAAATGATCGTCAGCGCACGATCTTTCAAACAGTGGCAGCGAGTTTTGCGTTTAATCCCAATACCACATCAGAGGGAAATATGGGCACGACGATGCGCCAGTTGGCAACAGGCGACGGGCGCGAGGCCGATGGTTTGAAGACATTTGAGGCGCGATTTCGACGTTTTCTATCTTGTGACACATTTTCTGAGGTGTGCGAGCGGTTGCCAACAGTCATTCGCACCACACGAGCAAAGGGGGTTGCCATTAACCATGAAGAGTTGTTCAAAGACTTGCACTATTGGGGAGACAAGGTGAAAGTGCGCTGGGCACATGCCTATTGGAGCGATGTGCAAAAGGAGGAGGGGCCATGACCTATCTGACCCAAGTCTCGATTGACAAGCGCGACGCGTTGCGACACCAGTTGACAGACGGCTATCGGTGGCACCAGGCATTTTGGAAGGCGTTTCCCGCTCCCCCTGGAACCCCGCGGCCTTTTTTGAGCCGCGTGGATGATGATGGTCAAATGTGCCGTGCTTACCTCTTGTCTGATCGCATCCCGGCCGTGCAACCTTGGGGGGAATGGGCCACCCGTGAAATTGTCCCCAACTTTCTCGAGTATGTGCATTATCGCTTTGAACTGCGTGCCAACCCCACTGTCAAGCGCGTTGTTCGCAACGAAGTTGGCGAGCGAAAAAAAAATGGGCGACGCACGGCCATTTACAAGCCTGACCAACTCAATGAATGGTTGCAAAACAAAGCCCGGCAACACGGCTTTACACTCCTCAATGTCGAAATCGGTGGGCCCGTAACACAGCATTTTCGACGCAAAAACAAACATGGAAAGCATGTGTGCGTCGATTTTCGCGGGACATTGCAAGTTCAGAATCGGGACCGCTTCAAAGACGCCTTTCAAACAGGCATCGGCCCAGCCAAAGCCTTTGGTTTTGGCATGATCGTTTTACAACCACTCGGATAAGGAGAGTACCTTATGAAACTCGTTGAACTTCACATCCTTCAATCTTTTCCCGTGACTTGTCTCAATCGGGATGATCTCAATGCGCCCAAAGCCGCCTTTTTTGGCGGTGTGCAACGTGCCCGTGTGAGTAGCCAGTCATGGAAACGCGCCATTCGGGAAATGGCGTCGAAAATTCAACCTGCTCTTTTTGCTGGCAATCGCAGCCATTATTTTGCCGAAAAAATTAAATGTGCGCTTGAAGATGAAGGGATCGATTCAGCAAAGAGCGTGAAAAATGGAGAAAAGATCGCACAATTTATCGGCAAACGCGACAGCAAATACAAAGAGGGACACAAAACATCTGTCGCTTTGTACCTGACACCACAAGAAGTGGCGGGAATTGCAAAGGTGAGCGCAGAACAAATCCGCGAAAAGGGCGAAGTAAATTTGAAAACAGGTGCCCTCAAGAAGGCCCTGTTGAAAATTGCGCCATGCGACATGGCTGATATTGCAATTTTTGGTCGCATGATCGCGGCAGATCACACCCTGATGATAGAGGGGGCGGGTTTGTTCAGCCATGCCCTATCCACGCATGGCGTGAGCAACGATATTGATTTCTTTTCGGCGATTGATGACTTGCAACCTGAGATTTCGGAGGGGGCAGGACATATTGGTACATTAGAGTTTAACTCCGCGTGCTATTATCGGTATGTCGGTCTGAATTTGGATTTGTTGGCGGATGAAGACCATCTGAAGCACCTCTCAGTTGAAGATCGAAAAGCAGTGGTCGATACATTTATCCGTGCGTCAATTTTATCTGTTCCCAATGCGCGCAGAAATTCCATGTTTGGTCACAATCCGCCTGCTTTTGTGCTTGGTCTTAGCCGAGAAGGGCAACCTCTGTCCCTCGCCAATGCGTTTGAAAGCGGTATCAAATCTCGCAATGGTTATATCGAACCTTCGAAGGACGCTTTAACCAAACACTATGAACACTTGAAGCAGGTTTATGGTATTGCCGCGAAAAAGGTCGTTATTCCCGATGCGAATTTGGATACTTTCTGTAAGGAGATGCTCAAAGATGTCGTCTAGCCCTGAAATTGATCGTTCCAGCGTGTGCAATCCCGTGCTGGTTTTGTATCTCGATGGTCCCATGCAGGCCTGGGGTTATCAAAGCCGATTTAGTCGGCGAACCTCATTGTCTTATCCGACCAAGAGTGGGGTGCTGGGCATCTTGTGTGCGGCATTGGGTGTACCTAAGTCCGATGTTGGCACATTGAGAGAATTGGCAACGTTGAATATGGAAGTGTTGTCACTTCAACTGAGCAGTCGGTGGGTTGATTACCACACAGTTGGCGGTGGTTACGAACCCGGTTCGCCAAATATTCCACGCCTTGCGTCTGGATCACGGGCCAAGAATGCAGCCATTACCTATCGCGAATATTTAGCCGATGCAAAATTTGGCGTATTGTTGATGGGAGATAATGAGTTGTTGAAACGATGTGATTTGGCTTTGCGAAATCCAAAGTGGGGCTTATGGCTTGGACGCAAAGCTTGCATTCCCGCATCACCGATTGCACAGGGCATTTTTGATACGCGGGAAGATGCTGTCAACCATCTCAAGCAGATTTCCAAAGGTGAGATTCAGCGGCGTATAACGGATGTCGAGAATTTTGCGTCCGGTACGGATACGTTGCCCGATTGCCCGATCAGTTTTGCCACACGCGAATTTTCAGTACGACGGGTTTGTGTAGAGGATTCGCCTGAAGGAGATTTTTAGATATGCCTGTTTTTGAGAAACCCCCACTTGAAACCCTCGCGCTAGCAAAAGACCGCTGGACACCTCTCTATCTGGAGCACGGCCGTTTGGAAGTCGATGATTCGAGCGTGAAATGGATTGGTGCTGACCGAACAATTATGCGTATTCCAGTGGCAACGTTGAGTACGCTTATGCTCGGCCCGGGAACATCGGTTACACATGCAGCTATAAAAGTGTGTAGCGATTCCAATACGCCAATTTGTTGGATTGGTGAAGAAGGGATGCGGTTTTATGCGTTTGGGGTAACGCCAACTCATGATAATGCCCGCGCAAGAAAGCAAGCAGCGGCACATGCGTCTCGAAAGAAACGAACCGAAATTGCCCGCCGAATGTTTGCAAGGCGATTTCCAAATGTAGATGTAAAGTCAAAGGCCATTAAAGAACTGCGCGGGATGGAAGGCGTGCGCGTCCGGAACTTGTATGCAGACATGGGACACAAATACGGTGTAACATGGAAAGGTCGCAACTATAATCCAAGAAATTGGTCTTTGGCAGACAATATCAATCGCGCCATTTCTGCCGCAAATGCTTCGCTCTATGCTTTGTGTACAGCCACTATTTGTTCTATGGGATATTTGCCGCAATTGGGGTTTATACACAGCAGCGGCACATTGCCTTTTGTATTTGATATTGCCGACATTTACAAGCCCAAGACAACGCTTGTTGCGGCCTTTCAAACTTTGAGCATCAATCCCGAGTCCAGTGGAAAACAAGTCTTGGCACATCTCAAAAATTGCATTGAAAAACAGAAACTTTTACAAAAAATTCCAGAAGATATAGAGGAACTTTTGGCATGACTGTAATTGTTGCCAATGATACGCCACCTGCGATTCGCGGGCTACTAAAACGATGGTTTGTTGAACCACGTCCAAATGTTTTTGTCGGCACTGTCAACAGGAGAACACGAGAAAAAACCATTGAGTATGTTCGGCGCAATGCACCCGATTTGGGTCTTTTGATCATAGCATCCGACAACAGCACACAAGGGTTTCACATTCAAACTTTTGGTGAAACCAAACGCAGAGTGGTTCAAGAATCGGGGCTATTGCTCATTGCTGAAGATTGGGATGAACCATCGGAATAATAATGAAATAGTTTCTACATAAAGTTGGCGGATTTTCGGATTTCCAAATCTACAAGATATTGTGGTGAGTGATTTTTTTTTTCGAAGATATTGGTATGTTCCCCACAGGCGTGGGGATGAACCGGTAGAGTTGACCGGCGGCGTCTCCGTGTGGCCATGTTCCCCACAGGCGTGGGGATGAACCCTTCTGATACGCATGCGCCAAGCCTTTTTGAGAATGTTCCCCACAGGCGTGGGGATGAACCTCGGCGAAGGGGAATTTCGCATCGCGGCTTCTGATGTTCCCCACAGGCGTGGGGATGAACCGTGTGCATGCGATTGAGCAGGTCGCCAAAGAAGATGTTCCCCACAGGCGTGGGGATGAACCGTTTTAACCCCACAAGGAGGGAAAAAATGATTGATGTTCCCCACAGGCGTGGGGATGAACCGGTAATGAGAGCGCAACGTCATGTCCTTCTCCTATGTTCCCCACAGGCGTGGGGATGAACCGTCAATTGCCTCCCCGTTCCTCACAACTGGTCAATGTTCCCCACAGGCGTGGGGATGAACCGCGAAAATCGACGCATTCGACGGGGCGATAAACATGTTCCCCACAGGCGTGGGGATGAACCGACGCCGGCTCCGGGTCATATTATTGGCAGTAAATGTTCCCCACAGGCGTGGGGATGAACCTAAAAGCCCCTGCGAAATTCCTCACAGAACGCCATGTTCCCCACAGGCGTGGGGATGAACCGTGCGTCAACTCGGGCGCGTCCACCGTCGTCGGATGTTCCCCACAGGCGTGGGGATGAACCGTACCCGTCCGCGTAATATCGCTTTCGCTGATCATGTTCCCCACAGGCGTGGGGATGAACCTGAGATAGGGCTGGTTGCTGTCCATCCCGCCAAATGTTCCCCACAGGCGTGGGGATGAACCGCCGATAGTTCACAATACGAGACACGGCGTTGTATGTTCCCCACAGGCGTGGGGATGAACCGCCAGGCGGCGGGCCGAAACGCACTGGACGACCATGTTCCCCACAGGCGTGGGGATGAACCGTCATTATTTGCTAATATCTCTGGTAACTCTTGATGTTCCCCACAGGCGTGGGGATGAACCGTCTAAGGGCGCTACAACGCGCCTCTCAAACTCATGTTCCCCACAGGCGTGGGGATGAACCGATGACCGCTACGTGGATACGCGACTGGTGCCGATGTTCCCCACAGGCGTGGGGATGAACCGAAATTTTTGGATCCCGACGGCTACTTGGGGGCATGTTCCCCACAGGCGTGGGGATGAACCGTAATTTGCGGCCGCGATGCGGCGGGTATCATTATGTTCCCCACAGGCGTGGGGATGAACCGTCAGTTCCCCGCACGACGGACACACCAGATGCATGTTCCCCACAGGCGTGGGGATGAACCGCCCTCACTCTCGTCCATCGCCGCGATCATCTCATGTTCCCCACAGGCGTGGGGATGAACCGGTTTGGACGTATCAATTTGGAGGTGGATCGATATGTTCCCCACAGGCGTGGGGATGAACCGTAGCCGTTGGCGGCGCGCCACTGTCGCACAATATGTTCCCCACAGGCGTGGGGATGAACCGGTGAAATCACTCTTGCAGTTTGGCGCACCCTGATGTTCCCCACAGGCGTGGGGATGAACCGATGCGGTCGCGCGCGGATTGCGGGGCGGATTCATGTTCCCCACAGGCGTGGGGATGAACCGGCACATAATCCTTTACTTGCCAGGCGCTGTTTATGTTCCCCACAGGCGTGGGGATGAACCGACATGGGCGGAATTTGACGCCGCTTTGAAGGAATGTTCCCCACAGGCGTGGGGATGAACCGTCAGTTCCATAGATGGTCACCCGTAAAAACTGATGTTCCCCACAGGCGTGGGGATGAACCGGTCGTGCTGTCGCGCATGCGCCCACCATCGAAATGTTCCCCACAGGCGTGGGGATGAACCAGCCCACACAGAGAGGAGGACGTACGCCGTCACGATGTTCCCCACAGGCGTGGGGATGAACCGTTCCCGAGTTCACGAATTACGAAAATGTGACTATGTTCCCCACAGGCGTGGGGATGAACCGCTCCATGCCCGGATTTTCCACGCTCGAGGCGTATGTTCCCCACAGGCGTGGGGATGAACCGGTTTTGTAGAGTCTTTGTTGAATGGATCTCAAATGTTCCCCACAGGCGTGGGGATGAACCTTTTCCGCGCTTTTTGGCGCGCGGCATTTGGAAATGTTCCCCACAGGCGTGGGGATGAACCGCACGGCATCGACATAAAATGTCGCCCGGCCTCATGTTCCCCACAGGCGTGGGGATGAACCGAGGAGGAGGAGGGGCCTTATGAGAGGATGGCGATGTTCCCCACAGGCGTGGGGATGAACCGGATCTCCGTGGCATTTGGCAATCTGAGTTTGCATGTTCCCCACAGGCGTGGGGATGAACCGAGGTCGTCGAGCGTAATATTATTATTGAACGATGTTCCCCACAGGCGTGGGGATGAACCGAAAACAATCATGGTGGATATGGATATCGCCCAATGTTCCCCACAGGCGTGGGGATGAACCGATGTGATGCTATCAGAGCGGGAGGTCTGGGCAATGTTCCCCACAGGCGTGGGGATGAACCGCTCTTCGAATATGCGATCCCCTCGAATGCGCCATGTTCCCCACAGGCGTGGGGATGAACCGGCCCGGAGGTGGTCGCAGCGGGATCTTGCGGAATGTTCCCCACAGGCGTGGGGATGAACCGCATTCGCTGCGGAGATCCATGTCGAGATGAGAATGTTCCCCACAGGCGTGGGGATGAACCGTCGTGGATAGCGGCAACAGGCCCTGCTACGCGATGTTCCCCACAGGCGTGGGGATGAACCGTTGTGCGGACTCTTTGAGCTCGAGCTCGCGGAATGTTCCCCACAGGCGTGGGGATGAACCGTGCCGGTAGGATTCGGTAATGGCTCTCGGAACATGTTCCCCACAGGCGTGGGGATGAACCGGCCTCGCTTTTTTTGAAACGGAGTGAAAATTAATGTTCCCCACAGGCGTGGGGATGAACCGGGGATACTGTTCGACTATTTTTTTTCGTTCACATGTTCCCCACAGGCGTGGGGATGAACCGTTGTGTGGCGCCCGATGTCGGCTCCTTCCCCTATGTTCCCCACAGGCGTGGGGATGAACCGATCTCGCCGCTGGCGGTCACCCGACCATGATAATGTTCCCCACAGGCGTGGGGATGAACCGCTATTACAACAGCCAATGCCTTTTCGCGATTGATGTTCCCCACAGGCGTGGGGATGAACCGGCTTTGCGGTTTTTTCTGACGAAAATGAAACGATGTTCCCCACAGGCGTGGGGATGAACCGCGGAATCACGATCCTGACCCTCCGCTTTAAGAATGTTCCCCACAGGCGTGGGGATGAACCGGCATCGAGCGATTGGTGACAAATTGGGGGCGGATGTTCCCCACAGGCGTGGGGATGAACCGAGAAACGACCACACCATCTCGGAAAGCGTATCATGTTCCCCACAGGCGTGGGGATGAACCGAAAATGAAGAATGTCGGGATCGACGTAGGAGAATGTTCCCCACAGGCGTGGGGATGAACCCCTCTTCATGCGCGGACGCGCTAAATCTGGTGCGCTTTCCAATGGCCTTGCGCGAATTTGCGAACGGTGAGCGCGCCTTGCACAGTGCTGTAAATAATGAGCGCGACCCAGATGCCATAGATGTCAAAACCAAATGTAAAACCCAGCACATAAGCCACGGGCAGGCGCACGAGCCATTGGGCAATCAGGGTATAATACAGCGGGGGCATGGTATCGCCCGCGCCTCTGAGGCTGCCGCTACTGGTATTGGCCGCGCACAAAAAGGGTTCGGCAATGACCATCGCGTAAAGATAGATGACGCCGGTGCTGATGACGGCTTGTGCGTCTGTGAATATCGAAACAAAAAATCCCGCAAACAGCACGGCGGGCAGTGAGAGGATGATATTCGTCACGACGGAGATGACGAGAATGGTCCAACCGTGACGCTCTGCACCTGCGGGATCTTTCGCGCCCAGATGTTGCCCCACAAAGGCCGTGGCAACCGTGCCAAAAGACAGGCCGGTTCGGCGCAAGATGTGTTCCACCTGATTCCCTATCGCATAAGCGGCAACCGCAGTCGTGGA
The DNA here is from genome assembly GCA_958295785.1 of uncultured Latescibacterota bacterium. Lineage (GTDB taxonomy): Bacteria > Latescibacterota > UBA2968 > UBA2968 > UBA2968 > VXRD01. Next base: position 4,091,226 of record OY282377.1, on the reverse strand, counting down.
AAGCGCGGACATGGCAATGAAGCGGATATAAACCAGGCCCGAGCCATTGCGTAAAATGCCTTGAAGCCCTGAAGGCACGCCAATTTTGAGGATGCGCCGCGCGACATTCCAATTGAATCGGTAGGACGTGTCGGGCAAAAGCGCGAGGGCAAAACGCCCGCTGTAAAGACAGCAAAACCCGATCAAGGTGGCGGCACAGCGTCCCAAAAGACCGCCCACAGCCGCGCCCACAACGCCCCATTCCGGAAACCCCCAATAGCCAAAGATCAAGAGATAACCCATCACAATTTGAATGCTGCTGCTGATGAGGCTCAAAAAAAAGGGCGTGCGCGTATCGCCAGCGCCTTGGAGGCAACTCGCAATGGCGCGGTTCAGCGTCATAAAGGGAACGCCGAGAAAAAAGACCTGCAAATACGGCGTTCCCAAAGCGGCCACTTCCGGATCAGAAGTCAGCGTGGGGATCAAGAAAGGCGACAAAATCAGGCTGCCCAGCCCAAACGCGATGCTGAATGCGAACAGCAGGGTGAACGCCTGCTTTGCCGCGGCACTGGCCTCGCGCATGGAATCCGCGCCAATGGCCTGTGCGACCATCGTGAGCGCGCCCCTTGAAATGGACATCATCGCGGTGAACAGGATGCGCGTAAACGCTTGGGCAATCCCCACGGCAGACAGGGCTACAGGGCCGAGCATCCCAATCAGAAAGAGTTGCACCATCCCCACTGCTGTCTCGATTTGCCCGCCCATCGCAACGGGAAGGGTCATGCCGAGGATCTTTCGGGTCAGCGAAAAATCGACTTTGCGACGCGTGGATTCTGTTGTGGTTTCAAGTGGTTTGGACATGGTCGTCGATTCGCATTTGGGCGAGCACGGGGGCATTGCCCCTACACACACTGCTCGCCTTTTGTGCCTTTCGTGGCTAAACTTCCATCTCACTTTTTCCCATCACCATGCTGGCGATGGCGTCCTGCGTGACGTGGGCGATGGGGAAGTCGCCGAGTTTTTCGCCGTGGCTGAGGATGGTCGCCCTGTCGGCAACTTCAAAGACGTGGGCGATGTTGTGCGTGATGAAGATGACGCCCATCCCCTTTGCTTTGGCAGCCGCGATATAGCCGAGCACTTTGCGCGTTTCGCCGACCGAGAGCGCGGAGGTCGGTTCGTCTAAAATGAGCACGCGAGACCCAAAGTGAAGGGCGCGGGCTATGGCGATGGATTGTCGCTCGCCGCCGGACAAACGGGCGACGGGTTCGCGTGCATTGCGGATGTGAATGCCGATTTCGCGCAGTGCCGCAGTCGCGCCCGCGTCCATCGCCGTGCGGTTGAGCAGGGAGAACGGACCGAATTGTGCGACGCGTTCCCGGCCGAGATAAAAGTTGCGCGCAATGCTCATGCTCGGCACCAGGGCGAGGTCCTGATACACGGTTTCGATGCCCAGGTCCCGGGCATCTTGTGGCGAGTTGAGTTTTATGAGTTTGTCCTCGAAGTACATCTCTCCTTCGCTGGGCGGATAAACCCCTGTGAGCACTTTGATCAGCGTCGATTTGCCCGCGCCATTGTCTCCCAACAGCGCGAGCACTTCGCCGCAGTGAAGCGCGAAATCGATGTTTTTGAGCGCGACAATGTGCCCAAAGCGGCGCCCGATATTTTTGAGTTGGAGCAAAGCCAAAGGTGCCTCCGGCGCGTCAGCGTTCTTTCCGTACAAAATTGTTGACGACAACAGCCGCAATCATGATCGCGCCTATTGCACCGCGAAACGCATTGGAAGGCACTTGCATGAGCACGAGGCCCGTTCGCAACATGCCGGTCAGCGCCGTGCCAATAGCCGAACCGATCAGGCTGCCATACCCCCCGGTCAGCAACGTGCCTCCGATGACGACCGCGGCGATGACTTCGAGTTCTAGCCCGGTGCCGCGCAGGGGATCGACGCTTTTGAGGCGCGCCACCTGAACGATGCCGGCGAGTGCTGCGAGCAAGCCAGAAATGACAAAATTGAGGATGCGGATGCGGTCGATGCGAATGCCCTGCAAACGCGCGGCCTGTGCATTGCCGCCGGTGGCAAAAACCGCGTTGCCAAAGCGCGTGTGATGCAGGATGAGCGCGAAAACGAACGTGAGCCCGATCCACCAAAAAATGCCGGTGCGATAGTTCAGCGGCGCCATGCGTCCATTGAGCGCGAAAAAAAAATCAATCGCGCCTGTGGGCGGAAAGACAAGGGGTTTGAGCGCGAAATACGCCGCCAAAACAACGCCTGCGACGAGCAAACTTTTGAGCGGTATGGATCGGCTTTTCGCCCGCCAAATATCCCTCGCCATCCACAGAACGAGGACAAAAAGCGCGAGCGCGAAAATGCAGAGCACGAGACCGGGTATGTCGAGGATGGGGGGCGTGCGCGAATGGTCGGCATATCGAATGATGCGCCCGCCGGAAATCGCTGTGAGGGGAATGGCGCGATAAACGAGCATGGTGCCCAGCGTAATAATAAAAGATGGAATGCCCGTCCACACGAGGAGAAAGCCGTTGAGCATGCCGAGCAGTCCGCCGGTGGTCAACCCAAGAGCCGCCGCGAGTAAAATGTGGACATCGTTGACGGTTGCGTAGAGAAATGCGAGAGAAGATACGCCCAAGACAGATCCAACCGAAAGGTCAAATTCGCCGGAGATCATCAAAAGCGTAATGCCAATGGCGAGGATGCCGGGAACGACTTGGCTGTTGAGAATGGATGAAATCGCGCTGTGGGTGAGAAAGGTGTCTGGCGCGGCGAGTGCAAAGACGAGAAAAACAGCGGAAAAACCCGCTGCGGCCCCCGCTTCTGGGGAGCGGGCAAGGCGTGCGCGAATGGCGTTGTAAGGCGTCAACAGAACTCCTATCTATAACCCGCGGCCATCAATTTGGCAATGCGGTCCACATTGGTCGCGTTGATGGAAAACGGCCCGGTGAGCACATCTCGCGCGAGCGTGAGGCCATAAGCATTGTGCAAATAGAGAAATGAAACGGTCAAATAGCCCTGCAAATAGGGCTGTTGATCCACCGCTTGAATCGTGTACCCCTTTCGGATGTGGTCGAAGATAGACGTGCTCGTATCGTGCGTGACGTGCAGTATTTCCCCCGGTTCTTTCCCGGCTTCTTCCACAAACAGGTAAAACGCATCCGCGGGCAACGGGCCGAGGGTGGCGATGGCATTGGTTTGCGGCTGCCCGAGAAAGTAGTCGCGGAGCAGGCCGGCGGATTGTTCGACATCGTTGGAGATGGTCAGGCCATCGACGACAATGCCCTTTTCTTTCAAGATGCTCGCAAATCCCGCAAATCGCGCTTCGAGGCCGCTATGCCCGAGTTCTTGAATGGGGCACACGGCGCGTTGAACAGTCATGCCGCGCTTTTCCGCCTCGGCGAGAATGGCTTTGGCATTGGACTGGCCGCCCAAATACTCGCTGGCGCCGACGTAGAATTGCGTGGGCAACGCCGCGTCTTTTCCGGCGTTGGGGTCCGCGGTGTTGAGCGCGATGATGGGGATGCCTGCCGCGTGTGCGCGTGCCACGCTTTCCCGAATGGCTTCGGGGTCCGGGCAGGTGATGCCAATGCCATTGACTTTGTTTGCGATGGCGTCGTCGAGAAAATTGGGCATGTCCGCGATAGAAAAGGTGGGGCTACTGAGCCATTGCACATCCACGTCGTAGCGTTTGGCCGCATCTTTCATGCCTTTGATCACGACATTCCAAAATGGATTTCCCGGCCCGCCGTGCGTGACAAAGGCAAATTTGTAGCGTTCCTGAGCCAGTGCCGGATGCAGGCAAGTCAAGACCGCGAAAAGCGCGAGGAGATGGCGAATGAACATTGAAAACTCCGGAGAACAGCGGTGAGTCCGCCCAAATAGACAGACGGGGTAGAACTGACCGTTTTTCAGGCCCGTTCATGAGACGCATCGCAACCCCTGTGCCCGCCCGAAGATATGCGCGAAAAAAGATCAAGTCAAGGCGGACAAACAGGCATGCGTGTGCGGGATGGGGTCTATGCCCATAGCGAGTTGGGTCGCACGGGCGTGCGCGAGGAGGAAATCGAGATCGGCGGGCGTATCCACGTCGAACCACGGGGGAAGTAGGCCGAGGGTCTTTCCCGCGCGTTGTACGCGGTCAATGGTTTGCGAAAAAACCCTCGGCGTGCTCCATTCGACCTGCGCGAAAATCTCTGGCGCGGGTTGCGAGACGCCAACGAGATAGTATCCGCCATCTGTGCTGGGGCCTAAAACGACATCGCTGCTCTGCAACAGGTCAAATGCGTGTGCAATGTGGTGGGCGGGGAGGGAAGGGATATCCGTGCCGATGAGAACGGTTGCGGTTGCCCCCGCGTGAAGTTGTTGCATCAGCGCGTTGTGCATGCGGGTGCCGAGGTCCGCCTGCGCTTGGGGGATGTATTGCCATTGGTCACCGCAAAGGACGCGCACCTCGGATTCCGCATCGGGCGGATCAAAGGCGATGACCCGATGGTCGATGTCAACGCTTTCGGCCCGTTCCAACACATCGCGCACAAACGCAGCGTAGAGTGCCGCGACCTGCTCGGGGGCATAGCGCGTTTGCAAGCGCGTTTTAACGGCGCCAGGAATTGGATTTTTGATAAAGACAATGAGAGATTTCATGGAAGGCGAGACGTGAGAGAATTGCGAGCGGCATCAGAATCCGCATTGAAAATGATCTAAAAATCCATATCTTTCTGCCCTCAGAGAGTGGACAACTCGGATCGAGAAAGGAGAAATTCTAACGTGTCATATTATCGCACTGCACGGGATGTAATTGCAAAGTTGGTCAAAAATTACGAGGAAAATGCGATTCGTGCCGCATTGCTTCAACATTGGGCAAAGATCAACGAAATTCCCGTTGCGAAGTTAAAACAGGCCGATTCGGCGGCTGCGTTTTTGGAAGCGTCGAATACAACGGAGGTGGCGCGTATCAGGCATAAGTTCGATCAGTCCATTTTTAGACTTTCGATAAAAGACATCGAAAGCATTTTTGAAATTCTGATCGATTCTAAAAGACGCAAATCTCAGGGGGCGGTTTATACGCCCGATTTTATCATTGAATACCTCGTAAAACATGGCTTACAGATGGGTCAGTCCATAAGCAAAGACGCCCCACTCATTTGCGATCCCGCTTGTGGAAGCGGCGGATTTCTCATTCGAGCAGCGGAAATATTGAAAAGCGAAATTTCTATAGAGAAAGCATTTGCGGAATGTCTATTCGGTTTTGACAATGATCCTTGGGCCATTGAGCATGCGCGTTGTCTTGTCGAACTTTACTCGATTCTTCACGGTTTTAAGCCATCTAAAACAAACTCGCGCCTTTTCTGCCGCGATACCCTGTTGGATTCTTCCGAAGACTTGTGGCATATATCAGGTGCTGACAATGGGTTTGATCTGGTGACGACAAATCCGCCGTATGTTAAACTTCAGAATCTCGATGCCAAATACCGAACACAACTATCGAAAAAATTCAAAGGTTATGCGAATGGCAATTTCAGCTTGGCACTTCTCTTTTTACTTGCCGGACACAGGCTCCTCGCGCCACAAGGATGTCTGGCAATCATCACCCAAAACAATCTGTATACTTCTCTGGCGGGCAAAGGGGTTAGACAATACTTACAGGACGAGCAATGTATCCGCAGAATCATAGATTTCGGCCACCATAAAGTTTTCAGGCAAGCAAGCGCGTATACTTGCTTGGTCTTTCTTGGAAACGAAAAGAAAAAGAGCTTTGAATTTGACGCTCTGAAACGGGTTCGCGCCAACAGTCTCAACAAAGCCACATTTTCAGCCATTCCTTTTTCAGATCTAAAAGCCGACAAATGGCGTCTTGCAAAAGGCAATCATTTAGAAAATCTCAAGATAATTGAATCAACTGGAAACCCCCTTGGTGTGGTCGCTTCGATTAAAGTCGGGTTTGCAACCCTGAAAGATGCGATTTTTTTGGTACGCAGAAGAGACGAACAGTATTGTACTGCAAATCCTTTGAACCGGGAAACGCACCGGGTAGAACTCGGCATCACGCGCCCTGCGGTCAAAATTGCGGCCTTAAATAGCGCGGAGGATTTGGAACACAATGATTTGAGAATTATTTTTCCGTACCAAAAAATAAAAGGAAAATATCGCTTGATACAGGAGAAAGAGATAAAGGCGAAATTTCCAGAAGCTTATGCCTATCTGTGGAAATGCCGCAATCTCTTAAAAAGCCGAGACAAGGGCAAGAAAAGTTACGAAGGATGGTACGCATGGGGAAGAACCCAAGGCAGGGAGGCGAGAGGCCCGAAGCTTCTCACCAAGACTTTTAGCAAGTTCCCCCAATTTATGCTCGACAGGAGTGACCAACTCTTCTGCAATGGCTATGCCGTATCCATCAGAGATGATTCTCTATTCAGCAGTAAGCTGACCATTGAAGTACTCGAAAAGGTGCTCAATAGCAGAATGATGAATTACTACGCGAAACTGACGAGCTTTCAAATTGAAGGCGACTACCAATGCTATCAGAAGAATTTTATTGAACGGGTTGGTATTATCGACATGACAGAAAGGGAAATGACAGCGTTTTTAGAGTTGCCAAAATTTGACGCGAACGAATATTTGGAGGCTCGCTATAAGCTCAACAGCAAAGACATTGAGGAGGTTTGCGGACGGGAATTGGGAACGACAATGTAGATTTAATACAGGTACAAATGGCGTTTTCGATGCATATCGACAATATCGGTTGCGAAATTTACCGGTGATAGAAGATCGAAATTGGCCTCAAAATGGAGGGAAACATAACCGCCTTTTTTTAGTTCCTCAAGCGTTGAGAAAATCTGTGGCGGAGATTGCCGAAAGTCTGCGAGGATTAACACAGAGCGTTCGTATTTGTAGAGGTCGCCCGTGTCGGCGTCTATATCGCGGTGCGTAATGCCCAAGAAAGTTTTTATGAATTTTTCTACCGGCGTGTGGCCCATTTTCCAGGCGATGCGATTCTGCTTCATCGCTTGATCGTCATATTCGACCACGGGAAGCAGATAGACTTCACCCATCACCAATTTGGGAAGTCTGAGGCGCAGATTTAGCGTTTCGGCAAATGCTCTTTCCATAAGCGTGTCGAAATTTTTTTCTACACTGCTGAGTTGGCTGCGAACGCCAATCACAATCGCATTTTCGGATTGCTCTTTGCCAATCGCGTTCATAGCACCTGCCAAAGGCCCCTCTTTGATCATTTCTGAAGCCTGTCCAGCACTGCCAAAAAGGACAACGATATCCTGCTTTTTGCGCTTGATGAATCCCGAAAGCGCGAGTTCTGGTTTTCTTTCGCCCAAAGGTGGATGAATTGTATGGTGTTTGGTAAATTTTTTGAGTTCTCGATCCAAACTGATTTTGACGACTTCGTGAATTTTCATGATGAGATTCTGGCTTCTAATGAGAGCCTCTTTAGCCCGTTGTCCATTTCCGTAGTATTTGCCCTTATAGATTGCTGTCCTGATTGTCTGCTCGAGTTCGGATTTTATTTCCGCGATAGCTGTTTGCAACAAGGACATTTCCATAGCGTGAATCCTTTGCCGATTCGACGGGTGGTGATGATCGAAACCGCCTGACTAGATTACGCGCTCGCCGGGTATGAATTGGCCGGTGCGGATGGTAGCGATGGGGTATCTCGGCAGATCTTGGATGGGCACGCAGTTCCCTCCGGTTTCGTAACTTCATCCGCCGTATCATCCAGCCATTCTTCAATCAAATTGGCACTGTGGTTTGAAAACAGCAATGTTTCGGCCTCATCTTGCCAGGACTGAATACAGTCATCTGCCTTGTCTTTTATCGGTGTTCATCGGTGGTTGCTTTTCGCTTTTGGGCAGGATGGAAGCGGGGTTGACCGATTAACTCCCCAATTTCTTCATCAGCAATTGACTGGCCTTTTGGGGGTTGGCTTGCCCGCGGGTGGCTTTCATCAGTTGGCCCATGAAGAAGCCCATGAGCCGTTTGTCGCCATCTTTGAAGCGTGCGACTTCGGCGGGGTTGTCGGCGATGATTTGGTCGAGCACGCCATCGAGTTCGCCGGTATCGCTGATCTGCACAAGCCCCTTTTGCTCGACAATCGACGACGGACTGTCGCCGGTTTCGACCATATCGTCGAACACTGTTCTGGCGATGTTGGTGCTGATATCGCCCTTGTCGATCAGCGCGATCAACTCGGCGAGGTGTTGGGGCGAAACGCGCAGGTCGCCAATCGCGATTTTGCGATCATTGAGCGCGCGCATTATGTCGCCCTGGATCCAGTTGGTTGCTTGTCTGATCTGCACGCCCGCCGCAACTGTGGCTTCAAAATAGTCGGCAATGTCTCGATCTGCGGTCAGCACCTCGATCTGATCCGCAGATAGGCCGTAAAATTTGGCAAAGCGCGTGCGTTTGGCGTCTGGCAGTTCTGGAATCTGGCTTTGAACGCGCTCGACCCAAGCCCGATCTACGACCACCGGGACGAGATCCGGATCGGGAAAATAGCGATAGTCGTCCGATTCTTCTTTCGTCCGCATGGCGCGCAACACATTGCGGTCCGGATCGTAGAGCATGGTCGTTTGTTCGATCTCACCGCCGGTTTCGCGCAGGTCAATTTGCCGCTGGATTTCGGATGCGATGGCGCGTTGGCAGTTGCGAAACGAGTTGACATTTTTGATCTCGACTTTGGTACCGAGTTCGGTTTCGCCAACCGGGCGGATCGACACATTGGCGTCAATCCGCATGTGCCCTTTTTCCATATCGCCTTCGGAAACCCCGGTGTACACGAGCAGTTGGTGCAGGCTGGTGAGATAGTGAAAAGCTTCTTCAGGAGTCGCTATCTCGGGTTCGCTCACGATCTCGATGAGGGGCACGCCGCAGCGATTGACATCCACGAGCGATTCGCCCAAGGCGTGAATGCTCTTGCCGGCGTCTTCTTCCATGTGGATGCGCGTGAGGGGGATGGTCTTTGTCCCGCTGTCGTCTGTGGATATGTCGATGCCGCCGCCGGTTGCCAGCGGCATTTCTTCGTGGGATTGAAATTGCGAAATCTGATACCCCTTGGGCAGGTCTGGGTAAAAGTAGTTTTTCCGCAAAAACCGACTGCGCGGCTGGATGGTGCAACCCGCGGCCAGCGCGATCCGCATCGCCAGATCGATGACGTTTTGGTTGAGCACGGGCAACGCGCCCGGCAAGCCCAAGCAGACCGGGCAGACGTGGGTGTTGGGATCGCCGCCAAATTCCGCGTTGCACCCGCAGAAAATTTTGGTGGTGGTCGCCAGTTGGGCGTGGACTTCCAAGCCGATGACGGGTTCGTAGGTCATGCCAATTCTCTTTCGACAACCGCGGCTGCGCGCAAAATGGTTTCCTCGGCAAAGGCATCGCCGAGCAGTTGCAAGCCGATGGGCAAGCCTGCGGGGGAAGTGCCGCACGGGACTGAAATGCCGGGAATGCCCGCGAGATTGACGGACACCGTGTAAATATCGGAGAGGTACATCTGGAGGGGATCGCGGAGTTTTTCGCCCAGTTTGAAGGCCGGGGTGGGCGATACGGGCGAAGCGATCAGATCGCAGGTTTCATACGCGCGGGCGAAATCCCGACAGATGAGCGTGCGTACCTGTTGCGCTTTGCGGTAATACGCATCGTAATACCCCGCGCTGAGGGCATACGTGCCCAGCATAATGCGCCGCTTGACTTCCGCGCCAAATCCCTTGCTGCGCGTTTGGACATACATGTCGATCAAGTTTTTCGCCTCATCGCGGAACCCGTATTTTACCCCGTCGTAACGCGACAGATTGGACGATGCTTCGGCTGTGGCGACGATGTAATAGGCGGCAATGGCATAGGAGGGATGGCCGGCGATGGGCAGGGAAATTTCGCGGATGCACGCGCCGTTTTTTTCGAGAATTTCAACGCCTTGCATGACGGCATGGCGGACATCGGGTTGTAGCCCTTCGCCAAAAAATTCTTCGGGCAATCCGATGGTGAGGCCCTCAACGCCTTTTTGACAGGCCGAGGGATAATCGGGCACCGGCACGCGAGCAGAGGTGGAATCCCGGGGATCGTGCCCGGCAATGACGCGGAGCAGGAGGGCAGCATCTTCGACAGAACGCGCAAAAGGGCCGATTTGGTCGAGCGAGGACGCATAGGCGATCAGGCCATAGCGGGAAACGCGCCCGTAGGTGGGTTTGAGGCCGACCACGCCGCAAAAGGATGCGGGCAAGCGGATAGAACCGCCCGTGTCGGAACCGAGGGTCATAAACGCCTGATCCGCCGCGACAGCCGCTGCGGAGCCGCCGCTGGATCCGCCTGTGACGCGGGTTGGATCTCGTGGATTTTTGACCGCGCCAAAATGGGAGTTTTCGCTGGAAGAGCCCATGGCAAATTCATCCATATTGAGTTTGCCCAAGATGATTGCATCGGCTCGGCGCAGACGGGTGACAGCGGTTGCGTCGTAAGGTGGGATGAAATTGGCGAGGATTTTTGAAGCGCAGGTCGTGCGTAGCCCTTTGGTACACAACACGTCTTTCAGGGCAATTGGAATGCCGGCGAGAGGGCCGAGGGGCGCGCCCGCGGCGGCTTTTTGATCGACGACATCGGCGGCTTTCAGCGCACCTTCTTCGTCGATGGTGATGAACGCATTGAGGTCTGTGCGTTGGATGTGCGCGAGGGCTGTTTTTGTTATTTCGCGGGCCGCGTGCGCGCCCGTGCGAATGCCGTCTGTAAGCCCCCGCGCTGTTTGGCCGGGAAAAACAGCGTCGTCAGGCACCCTGCCTCCAGATTACGATTTGGTCGCGGTGTCCGATGGCGTCTGGGTGGATTGTTGTTCGGGCGGCGTTGTCGCATTGACGTTGTTTTCAATTTCGCTCTGAACGTCTTTGACGCCGCGCTTAAATTCGGTAATGCCCTTGCCCAAGGACTGGGCGATTTCCGGAATGCGTTTCGCGCCAAATACCAACAGGACGACGATCAGAATCATCACGATTTCCCACGGTCCCATGCCTAACATATCACACCTCCAGAAAATAACTCAATAGGAATACTTGACGTAGTACCAGGCGATGCCGATACCGAGAAAGCTCAACACATTGAAGTCGAGCGAAAACCCAAATATGAGGGTCATAATGATCAAATTCAACCGAATGGGATGGAACTCGTAAGAATACGAATCGATCAGCACTTTTTCGACCACGTTATTTTTCAGACCGAGGCTGTCAAAAACAACGGCAAACACCTCGCCGACCGCGCTGCCGGCAAGCGCGCCGATCACGAGCGCGACAATGAGAACCCCCAGATTTTTTCGCATCATAACCACACTTTCAGGATTGCAAAATTTCAGTCTTTCACGTCGGCCACTTCGCGGTCTGTGGCGATGCAATACAGCCATCTGAGCATGCCGGACAGGGAAATGGCGAGCGCGAGGGGAAAAAATACTTCATAAGTGAAAAAAACCATGAGCACCATCACGCCGAGCAATCCGATCAAGCAGATGCGGTCGCGCTTGGTCTCAATGGACAATCTCGGAAATGTACTGTACTCGATGGTGCTGACCATGAGAAATGAGAGCATCACGCACAGACCAATGGCGATGAGCGGCTCGTGGGTGTTGCTTTGCCACACCCGTTCTGTAAAAAGAATGTACGCGGCCAGGGTCGCCGCTGCCGTCGGAATCGGGAGGCCCGAGAAATTGTCTTTTTCAAAGCCTTTCAACAGCGCGTTAAAACGCGCCAGCCGCAGCGCGCCGCACAGGAGAAAAAGAAAACAAACCGCAAACGGCAACCAGAGAATGACCAGCAGGGAATCGAGATAGTAGAGCATGAGCAGGGCAGGGGCCACGCCAAATGAACAAACATCGACAATCGAGTCGAACTGCACGCCAAAAGTGCTAGACGTGTGGAAGTATCGCGCAATTTTTCCATCGCACGCATCGAGCAATCCCGCGATAACGATGAGCAGGGCAGCGCCGAGAAAACGCCCGTTCACAGCGTAGTACATCGACAAAAATCCACAAAACAAACTGCTCATGGTGAACAGGCTGGGCAGGGCTGATTTGGCATTCATTGGCATGGCTCCATTCGGGATTTACTCGCTGCGCGGGTCGGCTTCCAAGACGAGTTGGGCGTCGAACAGGCGGTCTCGGGCGCGCAGAATTTTGAGGTGAAATGTATCGCCGACAGCCGCGTACCGAAAAGCATCTACGACCTCGTCCGCGCTGTTGGCCTGTTTGTTGTTGACCATCACGATCACATCGCCGGACAGCAACCCGGCGCTTTCGCCCGGGCTGAGGGGATCGACGACGGTGATCAACGCGCCTTTTATGGTGGGAACGCCAAGGGTGCGCGCAATATACGGGTTGAGATTGTGAATGTCCAGCCCGGTCCAAAATTCGCGGCTGCCCTGATCGATGAGTTGGCACGCCACTTCAATTGCGCGATCAATGGGCACGGCAAAACCAATGCCCAAGGATCCGCCCTGCGAAAAAATAAATGAATTAACGCCGATAACTCGACCGAGGCTGTTCACCAAAGGGCCGCCGCTGTTGCCCGGGTTAATCGAAGCGTCTGTTTGAATCATGCCTTTGTGGGCGCGTGCGTTTTGCTCTGGGCGAACAATGCGATCTACTGCGCTGATAACGCCGACCGTCGCGGTGGGGTTGAGGTCTTCAAAGTGCAACCCAAAGGGGTTGCCGAGCGCGATAGCCCATTCGCCAATAATGACGCTTTCCGAAATTCCCATCTGCGGGACATAGAGGCTATCGGCGTCAATTTGCACAACCGCGAGGTCCCATTGGCGGTCGATAAAAACATCGAGGACATCGAAGCGGCGACCATCTGGAAAGGTGACAAAAATTTCCTGCGCGCCATCCACGACATGGCTGCTCGTCAGGATATAGCCATCGGCTTGGATCACAAACCCGGATCCAATTCCGGGAATGCGCTGCATGTCGGAATAGGGATCAAAGGGTTCAAAAAAGCGGTCGGGATATCGGGGATAGGAGCGGTCGTAAACGGTATTGACGCTGACGACTGCTGGCGCCGCGTGTTCAATCGCTCGCACAATGGCATTGCGGCGCGAAGTCTCGATGCTTTCAATTGTGGCACTCGTGTTGGGCGAAGGCCGATTGAGCATGGGAAAGAGTGCTAGGCCGATGACTATGCCCGATAACAAAATCAGCAGGGTGCGCTTCACGGCACTCATCCTCGCGGGGGTTCATCGTCGTAAATCACCCGTTCGAGAAACAAGCCCTGGGGCGGCGCGGATTCACCTGCGCTTTGGCGGTTGCACGCGTCGAGAATATCGCGCATGGCCTCGGCGGGTCGCAGGCCGCGGCCCATCTCGGCGAGCGTGCCGACGATGCTCCGCACCATTGCGCGCAAAAAGCGATTGCCGGAAATGCGAAATACGAGTTCTTCGCCTTGCTGCTGCCAATCGCAGGCATAAATCCGACAGATGCGATTTTCTCTTTCATGGGCCGCCACGCAAAAAGAGGTGAAATCGTGCTGACCAATGAGCGTGTTACTCGCCCGTTTTATCGCAGTCAGATCGAGTTTGCGCCGCAAGTACCACGCATAGTGCCGACCAATGGGCTGTTTGGTATAACGGATGCGGTAAAAATAATGCCGACACCGGGCATCAAAACGCGCGTGAAAGTCAGGAGAAACGCTATCGGCCTTTTTGACCGCGACATCCGGAGGCAACATGCCATTGAGCGCGTGCTGCAAGCGGTCGAGTGGTAGGTCGCGCGTGGGCGCGAAGTTGACGACCTGCCCGAGTGCGTGAACGCCTGCGTCTGTGCGCCCAGACGCCGTGACCGAAATCGGCGCGCCATAGAGCCGCTCGAGGCGTGCCTCGAGTTCTCCTTGAACAGTGCGCTGGTCAGGCTGAATTTGCCAGCCCTTAAAGGCGGTGCCATCGTATTCGAGGGTCAGGCGAATTTGCATGACAGGAGCCTGTACCAAACGCGGAGAGAAGCCTAACTTCCACAAAAGCATATAGTTGACGCTCATTTGATCCGTTTGAAAATATACCATCTCACATGGGGAAAGTCAATGACGAAAAGGGGAACATTTCTTTTGGACATGTGAACAGTTTGTTCACCAAAAGGCGGCATGAGCCCGCCATGAGAGATGGCACAAAAATTGCCACAATCCGGGTGAAAAAAGGAGAAACCATGAGAAGACCCGCATTGTGGACTGTGCTGTACTTTGCGCTGGGAATCGGCTTGCACGAGTATATCGGAAAATTTCAACTCGCCATCGTTCTCTGCGCCGTTGCCCTTGTCGGTCTTTGTGGTGTGGGGTTGTGGCTGCGCTGGCATACGAGAAACCTGAGCGTTCTTTTCGCGGGTCTGCTCGTTCTGTTAGGGGCATTGAGAGGGGCGCAAAGCCTGAAACGCGACGCGGATCACTTTGTCCAGTTTTTGCCCGACCGCGCATTCGTCGAGGCCGAAGGATGGGTCGCGTCTGATCCCGAACGCATCAACGGCGATTATCGCATGGTCTTTGACGTGCGTCAACTCGTCGTCAACGACACGGTGCGTGTGGTCAGCGGCAAGGCCCTCATCCGATTTAAGGCGGGTACTGTCGTGCCTGTGTACGGGGATTGGATGCAATTGCAGGTGCAACTCTATCAACCGAGCCACCCGCGGAACCCGGGCGCGTTTGACTATCGGGCATTTTTGAAACGCAGGGGCTTGGATGCCTTGGGCACGGTGCGAAAGCGTTCTCAGATCCTCGCCCATCGGGAAGGTGCAGACGACTGGTGGGCGCGGGTTGTCTTGCCTGTGCGAGACGTCATTCGCCGCGCGATAGATCAAAATTTTTCCGGCGGCCCCGCTGGCCTTTTGAAGGGCGTGCTGTTGGGCGCGAAGAAAGCCGTGCCCGAAGAAGTCAAAACCGCGTTCGTGCAAACTGGAGTCAATCACGTCTTGGCGGTGTCTGGCCTGCACGTCGGGCTGATTGCCGGGGCAGTGTTTTTCGCGCTCAAGATGCTGGGGATTGGGCGGGGGATCACCGCCGCATTGACGATCTGCGCGCTGGTGTTTTACGCGCTTATCACCGGGTTGCCCCCTTCGGTCGTGCGCGCTTCAACGATGGGGTGTGTCGCCCTGTTGGGCATCGTGGGGCCGCGCGATATAGACGGTGGAAATATCCTGGGCATAGCGGGTTTGGGCGTGCTGATCGCGCGACCGCAAGATTTGTTCGACGTGGGTTTTCAACTGTCCTTTGTCGCCACCGGCGGCATCTTGGTGCTCTATCGCCCCCTGCGCGATCTCATGCCGATAAAGATGGGATGGTGCGATACCTGGATTGCAGGCCCTCTGGCGGTTTCGCTCGCCGCACAAGTGACGACCCTTCCCTTTGTCGTATCGTATTTTGGGTTGGTGTCGGTTGTCGGCCTGCTCGCCAATCTCATCGTCGTGCCCATGGTCGGCGTCGGGCTGGGGCTGCTGACGGTGTTGGCCTTTGTCTTGTGGCAGCCGATGGCGACGATTTTAAACGCCGCGAATTGGCTGGTTTTGAGCGGTGCTATCGGGGTTGCAGAATGGATGGCCCAGCCGAATTGGGCAGCTTTTGACGTTGCGCGTCCGCCGTGGTTTATCTTTGGCATTTATCTGTCCTTGTTGCCTCTGATTCACCCCCAGACCAGACGGGTTTGCAGCGCGTATTGTCTGATCCTCGCCCTGGTTTTGGCAAATGTCGGGGTTTGGAAAAATATCTTATACTCAGAGTCCGCCCTCGAAGTTTATTTTCTCGACGTGGGTCAGGGGGATGCGGTTTTTTGCCGGTATCCAAATGGGCGAACCCTGCTGGTCGATGGCGGCATTCGCACGCAATACGCGGACATGGGCGCGCGCGTGGTGTTGCCATTTCTCAAAAGTCAGGGGATTGGACACGTAGATGTGGTGGTGGGGTCGCACCCGGATGCCGATCACATTGGCGGCCTGATTTCCGTCTTGGAACAAGTGTCGGTCGGGCATTACCTCGACGCTGGGCAGCATGTCGAATCTTTTACCGGCAAACGTCTTTTGGAGATCGTCAAAGCAAAGGGCATCGCCTATCACGCGGTCGCGGCAGGAGACAGTCTGATCGGGCTTGGCGGTCTGGTGCTTCACCCGACGCCGGCTTATGTTTCCCATTCGGGGCCTGCGCCAGAGGGCGCGAATAATGGTTCGGTCGTCATTCGCATTGTCTATCGCGGAACAGCGATGTTGCTGACGGGCGATATAGAGCACGAGACAGATGGCGATTTGATGCGCTGGGGCCATCGCTTGCGCGCAGACATTCTCAAAGCCGCGCACCACGGCTCGCGCACCTCTTCGACGCGGGCGTTTCTCGAGGGAGTCGATCCCGAAGTGGTCGCCATCTCGTGCGGCGTCAATAATAAGTTTCGGCACCCTTCGCCGGAAGTCGTCACGCGCTATCGCGAGATGGGCATACAAATTTGGCGCACCGATCAGTCGGGCGCTATTGCTGCAAAAATAGACCGCGGGCAGATCGATGTCGCGCCGCGAATAAAAAATAACTGATAAAAAAAAGCGACCCGATTGGATCGCTTTTTTGTTTGGTGGATGGAGGCGTCTTTCCATCAGCCTCCGCAGATTGGGATGCACCGAAATAGAGGATGCGATTTCTTCTTTTGGTCGGCCATAATCACGGCGTCATCTCCCCCGGTGATACCGCAATTTGACCGTTGAAGAGCAGCCCTATTTCTCCTGACCAATCCAAGGCATCAAGGTGTGACCGACCTCCATCCACGTAACTTGTCAAAAATGAGAAAGCGTGCGATATGTAACAAAACAACCCCGATAAGCGGGGTTGTGCAACGTGTGATTTCCCATCCAAAGAGCTTCGCAAAAAACCTGTTGTTCCGCATGATAAAATATTTCGTAACTATATTAAAAATATAGAGATATAGTTAAAGTTTTTTCCGAAGCACAGAGACAATATATAGTGTGAAAGCCAGAGAGTCAACCCCTATTTTGACCTTTCTGATGGGTTTGTTGAGGGGCACATAAATAAGGTCTTGAAACTTAAGTACATTGCCTCCAAATTTTTTTTTAGTGCCTTTCAGGACATTCGCCATTTATGGAGATTCTTCCCAAACACCCATTCGCGTAAATTTTTCAACCCGCAATTTGGGCAGATTTTCAGACGGGATTTTATCCGTCTCTGCGAGGGCAGAGGAGATGGCGTTTTTTAAGTTTTGCGCGGCCAATTCAAAGTTGCGATGCGCCCCCCCGAATGGCTCGGGCACGATGTGGTCGATGATGCCCAAGTCCATGAGATCGTCTGCGGAGATTTTCATGGCCTCGGCGGCTTCGGTGCGTTTGTCGCGGTTGCGCCACAAGATGAGCGAGCAGGATTCGGGATTGATTACGGAATACCATGCGTTTTCGAGCATGAGGATGCGGTCGCCCACCCCAATGCCGAGCGCGCCCCCGCTCGCGCCTTCGCCGATGATCGCAACGACAATGGGAATGGGAAGACGCGCCATTTCAAACAGGTTGCGCGCAATGGCTTCTGATATGCCGCGCTGTTCTGAGGCCAGGCCGGGAAACGCGCCCGGCGTATCGATCAGGCAGAGCACGGGCCGATCAAATTTGGCGGCCAATTGCATCAGTCTGAGGGCTTTGCGATACCCTTCCGGGTGCGGCAGGCCAAAGTTGCGTTCGAGGTTCTCCTGCGTGTTGCGCCCTTTCTGCTGCCCGATAACGACGATGGGGCGGCCTTCAAAATACGCCAACCCGCCCACGATGGCGCGATCATTGCCAGAACAGCGGTCGCCGTGCAGTTCGATAAAGTCGGACATCATCAGGTCGATATAATCCAGCGAATAGGGCCGCTGCGGGTGGCGCGACAACTGGTATTTTTGCCACCGCGTGAGGTTGTGAAAAATATCGCGTTCGAGTTTCGCGCTGCGTTTCTCGAGGGCTCTGATCGCATCGGACATATCCAGGTTTTCCGCTTTGGCCCGCGCCCGAAGTGCGGCGATTTTTTTTTCCAACTCGGCGAGTGGCTGTTCAAAATCGAGATAAGATCGGTCGCTCATAAGGGGTCGTCCTTTCGCAGTCGGGAATTGGCGAAACGAGTTATAGCTGGCCGTTTTTCATGCCCGTTCATCGGTGGTTGCTTTTTGCTTTTGAGGTGGCTAGGCGGGGACTGACCACTGATTTTAGAGTTGGGCGGGGTTCGTCTATTCTATTCGCCCCAATGCCGCTTCCACGCGGTCCATGCCTTGGGCGATTTCGTCTGCTGCCGCCGCGTAGGAAAACCGCAGATATCCCGGTGCCCCAAACCCCGTGCCGGGCACGCATGCCACGCCCGCTTCTTCGAGCAAAAAATCGCACAGCGATACATCGTTGTCAATGCGCCCGCGCGGCGATGAGTTGCCGATGAGTTCGGAAACGCGGGGGAAAACGTAAAACGCACCGCGAGGCGAAAAGCAAGACACGCCCGGCATTTGATTGAGCCGGGAAACGATCTGATCGCGCCGTTTGGCAAATGCTCGTCTCATCCTTTCGATGCAATTTTGCGGGCCTGTCAGGGCTTCGAGCGCGGCGTATTGCGAAATGGTGCAGGTGTTGGTGGTTTCCTGTGTTTGGACTTTGATCATCAGGTCGATCAAATTTTGAGGCCCTGCGCCATAACCCACGCGCCATCCGGTCATCGCATAAGATTTCGATACGCCATTGACGACCAGGGTTCTGTCTGCCAACTCGGGCAACAGCGCGGCAATGGACACATGCTCGGCGTTGTCATAGAGGAGTTTTTCGTAGATTTCATCGGCAATCACATAGATGGTCGTCCCCGCAAGCACATCGGCCAAAGCCTCGAGGTTTTCACGGGTATAAACCGCGCCGGTTGGATTGCACGGGCTGTTTAAGAGCGCGAATTTTGTGCGCGAGGTGATGGCGTTTTGGAGTTGCCGCGCGGTCATGCAAAAATCCGCGTCTTGGGCGGTGGGCACAATGATCGGATTGCCCCCCATCAGGCGCACTTGATCGGCATAGCTCGTCCAATACGGCGCGGGAATGATGGCTTCGTCTCCGTCTTCGATCAACGCGATGATGGCGTCAAAAATGGTTTGCTTGGCGCCGCAGGTGACAATGATTTGCGACGGGGAATAGCGCAACCCATTGTCGCGCTCAAATTTGTCGCAAATCGCCTGTTTGAGTTCGGGAATGCCCGACGCGGGGTTGGTATAGCGCGTGTGGCCCGCTTCAATGGCGCGTATCGCAGCGTCTCGGATGTGCGCGGGGGTCTCGAAGTCGGGTTCACCCGCAACCAGGGAAATGAGATCGACGCCCTGCCGTTTCAGCTCTCCGGCTTTGGCAAAAGCCGACACCGTAGCAGAGGCTTGAATATTGAGGACGCGCTGGGTAAAGGGAGATTTGGGCATGGAAATGCAATGTAAGAGAGGAAAAAAAATTGTAGGGACAACCCCCTGTGGTTGTCCTGCCGCATTTATGTCGTGTATTCGGCATTGATGCGGATGTAGTGATATGTGAGGTCGCACGTATAAATGGTCGCCGAGGCGTCGCCGATAGACAGGTCGATGTGGATAGCGACATCAGACGCGGAAAGGGCGTCAACGGCGCGGTCGCGGTCAAAGGGCAGGCCACCGCCGTTGGCGTAAATGGGAATGCCCGCCATAGAAACCGCGGCGCGGTCGGGATCGATGGCAACGCCGGAATAGCCCGCCGCGCACAAAATGCGGCCCCAATTGGGGTCGCGCCCAAAAACAGCGGTTTTGACGAGGTTGGAGTTGGCGACGGACAATCCCACGCGGCGCGCGTCGTCCGGCGTGGGCGCGCCTGCAACGCGGATGGTGATGAGTTTGGTCGCGCCTTCTCCATCGCGTGCGATTTGTTTGGCAAGGCCAATGCAGACCGCGTTGAGTGCTGTCTGAAAGGTGCGGAGGTTTTCGCCCGCGAGTTCGTTTGTGGCCGCCGCGCCATTGGCCAGGGCCAAAACCGTGTCGTTGGTGCTCATGTCGCCGTCAACCGTGATGCAGTTGAACGATTGCGTCACGGCTTCGCAAAGCGCGTTTTGAAGCGCGTGTGCGGACAGGGCCGCATCTGTCACCACAAACGCGAGCATGGTCGCCATGTTGGGCGCGATCATGCCCGCGCCTTTGGCGATCCCGGCAATGGCGATTTCACAACCCCCTATTTGGAGGCGTGCAGACGCTTTTTTCGGCGCGGTATCCGTGGTCATAATCGCCTCTGAAGCATCGTCCCATCCGGCCACATCGAGTTGTGGGATGATGGTTTGAATCCCGGTTTCGAGATATGCCATGGGCAGGGGCACGCCGATGACGCCGGTGGAATTGACGAGTACATCCTCTGGCGATATACCCAATCCACGCCCCACCCATCGGGTTGTCTGACGCGCATCGGCCATCCCCTGCTCGCCGGTACACGCATTGGCATTTTTGCTGTTGACCACAACAGCGCGTGCGCGCCCATCTCGCAGGTGTTCTCTGTTGATCTGCACAGGGGCCGCACACACGCGATTGGTCGTGAACATCCCCGCTGCCGAAGCCGGGCGATCAGACACAATGAGCGCGAGGTCCCGCTCACCGCCATCCTTGAGGCCGCAATGCAGCCCCGCGGCCGTATAGCCTTTGGGGGGATAAATGGCATTTTCCGTAAAGTTCACAACACACCTCACTGTAGAGTTATCAATCTACGCCGCTCGTTTCCTCGACGATCTTTATTTTTCGCTCCGTCAGTCCGTACAGATCGTACACCAACCTGTCAATTTGCCGATCCGTCGCGTCGATCTGGCGTTGGGATATCGCCGAAACGTACACAAACCATCCTGTTCGGTATGCGTGCGTCCAGAACGTCAAATACTGTTCTGGATGATCCTCATTGTTTTTTCTTTGACTTCAACTTTTTTAGAGATGATGTACTCTATTTCGCTTGAGATTTTTCTGATTTCCCCTTTGTCATTATTGATTGGTAGGACAACTTCGCCCAGCCTGTTTCCGATTGTTGATATTGTCGCCTGTACAAAGGTTTTGGAGTCTATCTGTTTCCTTACAATTTTGCTATTTAAAAGATAAAACAGGTAGTATGGATCTATGAAATTTTTCTCCAGTACTCTTATCTTTTTTAGATGACTTTGAATGATGATTTTTAAGTCCAATCTCGTGACAATAGCGGTGCGCCCGATTAAGAATGTGCCATCGCTCACAAACAGAATATCTCTTTCCCGAATATCTTGGGAGCATTTGTATTCGTCATACACTTCCTCTGCCACTGCTTTAATGGGGTCAAACTTGATTTCCCAATTAACGATATCGCTGGTTCGCACAAATGGCACGTTCCCCGTGCCATAAAAGCGTGAGCCTA
The DNA here is from genome assembly GCA_958295785.1 of uncultured Latescibacterota bacterium. Classification (GTDB taxonomy): domain Bacteria; phylum Latescibacterota; class UBA2968; order UBA2968; family UBA2968; genus VXRD01. Next base: position 4,069,879 of record OY282377.1, on the reverse strand, counting down.
TCTCGTTACCTCTTTTAATCTGCAAGATATTTTTTTGAAGTAATTCTCCGATTGAAACCAAAAAGTATTTTTCGCTGTGTTTCAGATCCTCTAGTTCTCTACGGACTTCAGGGTTGTAATACTCTGGAATAAAAATACTCTCGTTCAACTCGGAATACGGGATTTGGAACCCGAGACGATTCTCTCCATCATTTTCTTTTTTAAAATTATTTGTGATGGAGGGAATATCGTCATCTAGGATTTCTTCGCCGGTTTCAGCATCCACTTTGTAGATCGGTTTGCCATTTTTGTTATGTCCAACACTGCCTGCGATAGCCATGAACAACGAATCGCGCCTCATGGTCGTCTTTTCCAAAAAAAGCACGCTTGTTTTCGTATGCGTGCTCGGTTGAAAAGTTTCTTGGGGGAGACTTACAACTCCGGTAACCGAGCACACACTGTTCACATATTCCCATATATATCTGTCCGAAGGATTGCCAAAAATACCTTCCGGTAGAACGATGCCCAAACGCCCACCCTCACGAAGCAACTGAATACACCGCTCAATGAACAGGACTTGAGGGGATTGTTTCTCGAGCGATTCGAGTGATCTGTACCATTTGCCTTGCTTTCGCCACCTATGACCGAGCTGATACTGCCCTAGTAGCTGTTTTCCTATAACTGGGATTTTCGCTCCGAAAGGGGGATTAGTAAGCACAATGTCAAACTCACCACACCGGATATTCCCTCTCGTATCGTCTCTCCATTTTGCTGGATTATCCAAGCTGTTCTCGCAATAGATGCGATAATCGCTATCACCAATTAGCGAAAGATAAATTTTTGCAATTTTTGCGAGAAAAGCATCTTTGTCAATCCCTACAATGTGAAAATTTTTCGTGTTGCTGGAAAGAAAATATCTCAATGTGTAGGCGAGAAAACCGCCGCTTCCACAAGCCGGGTCAATAATTTTTTCCCCTTCCCTAGGTTCAAGAATATCAATCATCATTTGTACGACGTTTCTCGGTGTGAAAAATTGTCCCGCTCCACCTCTGAACGAAGTCCCTATTAATTCCTCAAAAGCATCTCCAATTACATCCCTGTCAGCGTCCAAAATAGAATAGTCTTCCAGTGTCGAGACGATAAATGACAGGTCTTTGGGTTGCACTTCTATTTTTTCTTCCGGGTTAAAAAGGCCGGGGTAGGCTTCTTTCACCCTGTCAAATAAGACCTCTATCCTCGACAGGAGCAAGTCGTTGCTTTCGCGTGGACGGTTGGAAAATTCAACGATATCCAGACTCGTTTTTTCGTCGTAGATTTTGCAAAATAGCAAACGCATCATATTTTGGGCGATTTTCTCGTCTCGCGTGATTCCAGTCACATTTCCTGCACAGTAGTCTCTTATTTTTTTGAAAACGGACTTCAGATTGTTTATCGGACGCAAATCGGCAACACTGACGAACCTTTTTGTTTTTAATGTGTCTGGATTAAACAAATAGGGTGATTCCATTTACTTACTCCTATGATGAGCGCGAACGACAAATTCCATGAAGTCCAAAGTTTCGTCAAGCGAATGGTCGGTCATCGCGACATTGCACCACCTATGACCATATTTGACGTTGTGAGCTTTATGTCTTATCTCGCTTTCTACAAGGGGATTGACATGCATTATTTGGATGCTTGAATCATCGCCTTCTGTCTTTTTTGAGGTACGCCAACCCGGTTGCCAAGTTTCTTCTCTCGTGGAATTTCTGAAGTCTTCCAAGTCTTTTGAAATCTTCTGGCGGCACAAGGGACATTGCAAAACGTCATCATCTCCATCTGGGAAATCATCTGTTGGCAAAGTAATTCTTCCATCAACTTTCTGATTTCTCAACAATCTTGTTATCTTCCCGTAAAGTTTGTTCAAGTCTGCGCCATAAAATTCAACAGCCATAGAGATGCCAAGAATGGCATAAGTTTCCACAGAATCCCACCAGTCGCAAGCTTCAAGTGCCGAAATCACACATGAGTTTTGTGTCCACAATGTATCCGACCAGTTTTTCAATGTATCTATATGAGGATGCCAATGCTTGGGAAGCGAGACAAATCTTTCCGGCATCTCATGCACTTTGTCTGATGGAAATTTGATTTCTCGTCCCATTTTGTCTTTGATGACAAAAATCAAGATTTGACTTTCATCGCTTCCCCCAATCTCTATTCTCTCTATTTCCTTTGCAAAATTTGGCCTGTTTTCGGCAACGATCAATGGATGCCATCTCAGGTTCCTATTTGAAAAAGGGGCTTTACCTCCACGGCCTCTTGTACAAACGGCGTCTCTTTGCAGTTTGCCACCGCCACGACCAGTACCACTATCTCTTGTCCTGCTAATTTTTTCAAATTCTTTTTTGAAATCCATCTTTTTTTTGTCAGATGGAATGGCTTCACCAATTGACTCGGATACGATCTCACAAAGATCGATAACCCTGCTATCCAAGTTGGTTAAAAAAACTCGCGCTTATCGTTCTTCCGCTTGCCACTTTCAATACCTCCGATCAAATCCAATTAGGGGTGATCTTCTATATGAGGTAGGATGGGGCAATGCTATGCACCAACCCACGGTTGTCTTAAAACTAAATATGATCCCTCCCGTTACTCGCTTCGCTCCGTTTATGACCTACGGACCGCTACTGCCTTTCCAATGAGGAACGGACGTTACGCAGTACGGGAAAAAAATGCCATCGCAAAATACCGTCGAATGACCGCTGGAAATCAGCCACCAGCTTTCGGCGTTCAAAACAGTGCGCGTTTGACATTTCGCACGGCTTGGCGGATTCGGTGTTCGTTTTCGACCAGAGAGATGCGTACATACCCCTCGCCCATGTCGCCAAAGCCAATGCCGGGAGACACCGCGACTTCGGCTTCTTCCATGAGATGGTATTTTCCGTAAAGTTCACAACACACCTCCATTTCAGTACCCAGGTACGCCGGTCTCCGCACCAATCCAATCGATCACAGCGCGGAATGCCGGGCACTGTTTCGCCACCTCTTGCAGGTCTGCATTTCCGAGAATGGCATCGCTATCCGTAATTTCGCGGTAGGCCCGTTTGAGATTTTTTTGAAAGAGTTCTTCAACTATTTTTTTGGGGGGCTTGTTTTGGTTTTGATCTTCCGGGGGATGCCGCCAACCGCCGGGCCTGTTCCGCATCTTGAGTCGGGACTGAAGTTGACTCGTCGCGGCGAGGAGCAGCACTTCCAGGTCGTGTTTCAACGCGCTGGCATAAAAACGTGCGATGTGGCTTTCGACGTCAGCCGGTCTGAACTTTTGTGGCAAATTTTGTTTTACGAGTCGCATTTGCACGTCTTGAAGTTCTTTCAAATTGTCGTGCTTGTACGCCGTATTCGCATAGTCTCGATTTGGGTAGAGATCGGGTAAGCCGACAACGAGATCGCGTGTATCATGCACCAACTTCTCACTCGCTCGGGGTCCAATTTTTCTGAAATAGTTGGGCTTGTTTTGAAGGGATATTAGCTGAAGGCCCCAGCCTTTCGCGCCGAGGTTTTGCTTCCAGCCTCCCCACAATGCCGACAGTGCCTGAACGTCCGATTTCCCTTCTACAAAAATCCACACCTTCATACGCCGGCCTCCAGTTCGCCGGAGCGGTGCAGGTCGCCAAGGGTTTCGCCGGCAATGTTGTCGAGCATTGGCACAAGCGTCTCGCGGTTCGCGGGACGATGCCAAGCGACCTTTGCGTTATCTGCATTCCGCGCCATCACGGCCATATCGGCTATGTCGAAGCAGTTGAGCAGGTCTGGGCTGTGCGTCGTCACCAGCACTTGGGTGCGCTCCGCCGCCGTCTTGATCATCTCGGCGACAATCGGCAACAGCCCGGGATGCAGGCCCAATTCTGGTTCGTCGATTGCCACCAGCGGCGGCAGAAGTGGATTTAGCAGCACCGTCGCCAAGCACAAGAAGCGTAGCATGCCGTCCGACAGCTCCCACATCTCCATAGAGCGAGACATGCCTTGCTCTCGCACCCGGACGAGCACTTGCGGTGGCGTTCCATAGGCGGTATCGCAATGAATTTCCTCAAATGCGGGGTACGCTACGCGCAGAAAATCGCGCAACTCCTCTGCTGCTGATCGGAAATCGTATCGGGTCAGGATTTCGTGCAACACAGTGCCCAAATTGTCGCCGTTAGCCGATAATGTTGCAACCGGCTCGATAGCGGCGGCCTTGGTGCGGAGCGCGGAAGACTGCGTCACATCGAAACCCGGATAGCACATTATGTTCGCCAATAGAACGCGTACCGAAGAAGGAACGGGAAACTCGTTGAAGAAGCGGATTTGCGAAAGCAGCAACGCGGCCTCTTGTCGGCCGGGTGGTAGCAGACTGCCCATCGAGGTGGCTTCCGTCGAATCGGACTCGCGGACGACATCAGAAGAAGATTGCACTTCGTCAAACGGTATCAATCGGCGTTGTTCTCTGTCAAATATGTGTTGGTGATACGGGGTTGCCTCCAAAAACTTGAGGGGTCCCGCATGCCCTGGTGCTGGCTCTCGATTTCTGAGAACCTCGTATTGCGGGTGCATCTGGTTTTGTGCATCGGCTTGGAGAACGACCTCGTACACCAGTGAATCCCCCTGCTTCAATGGAAAAGCATCCCATGTAGCGGGCTTATGAAAAGTGATTTTCCAAGTCAACTGGCTCTTCTCGTTCCCGACTGTAAGAAGAGATGCTGCCCCCCCATGCAACCCCATTGCGGTATTTACCGGCACCGCGCTACACTCGCCAATCAGTTGCAGGCAATTGAGTAGCGTGCTCTTGCCAACGGCATTCGCGCCTATAACCACTGTCAGCGATTTGAGATCGGCCTCAAACTCGTCGAGAAGCCGATAGCCTCCGACCTCGATTTGCGTAATCATATCTATTGCCTTTCCAATGAGGAACTGACGTTACGCAGTACGGGAAAAAAATGCCATCGCAAAATACCGTCGAATGACCGCTGGAAATCAGCCACCAGCTTTCGGCGTTCAAAACAGTGCGCGTTTGACATTTCGCACGGCTTGGCGGATTCGGTGTTCGTTTTCGACCAGAGAGATGCGTACATACCCCTCGCCCATGTCGCCAAACCCAATGCCGGGAGACACCGCGACTTCGGCTTCTTCCATGAGTTTGAGGGCGAAGTTCATCGAGCCGAGATGCCGATGGGATTCTGGAATGGGCGCCCACACAAACATCGACGCTTTGGGTTTGTCGACCGGCCACCCGATGCGGTTGAGACCGCCTATCAGCGTATCCCTGCGGCTTTGATACATGGCCGCCGCTTTCCGCACGCAGTCTTGCGGGCCGTCGAGCGCGGCAATGGCCGCGACTTGGATCGGGGTAAAGACGCCGTAGTCGTAGTAGTTTTTGATGGTGGACAGGGCTTTGATGACCTCGGGATTGCCCAAGCAGAAGCCCACGCGCCAACCGGCCATGTTGTAGGATTTGGACATGGTGTAAAATTCGACCCCGATTTCTTTCGCGCCTTTGACCTGCAACAGACTCGGCACTTCGGTGTCGTCAAACGCGATGTCCGAATAGGCCATGTCGTGGATGACGATGATATTTTGACGCCGGGCAAAAGCCACAAGTTCTTGAAAAAAAGAAAGATCGACCGTGGCCGTGGTGGGGTTGTGCGGGAAGTTGAAAATCATGACTTTGGGCTTGGGCCACAACTCCCGCGAGACCATGTGTAGATCGGGCACAAATTCTTTTTCCGCGCGCAAGGGCAGGCTGAGCACGTTGCCATTGGCTATTGCAACGCCGTAGAGGTGCAGGGGATAGGCAGGATTGGGCACGATGGCGAGGTCGCCCGGATCGAGGAGGGCCAGGCAAATATGCGCCAGCCCCTCTTTCGAGCCAATGGTGACAATGGCCTCTGTTTCCGGATCGAGATCGACGGCAAACCGGCGTTTGTAATGCCGGCAAATCGCCCGCCGCAGCGCGGGAAGGCCCGCCGATGGCGAATAGCCGTGCGCTTTGGGATCGCGGGCAACTTCGGCGAGTTTGTCAATAATATGCGGCGGCGTGGGCTGGTCCGGATTGCCCATGCCCAGGTCGATAATATCCACGCCCTTGCGCCGCAGGTGCATTTTGCGGGCATTCACCTCGTGAAAAATGTATGGCGGCAGGCGTTCAATGCGCCGAGAATTGATTTGCATGGAGATGCTCATTAAAAGGGGCAGATTCGGACCCGAGACGGGGAGATGTTCTCCCATCTCGTCTCGGGTTAGGGGGGGAGGTCCATCAGTTGATGGCAATGACGCCGTCGAGCAGCAATTTGTAGGTCAAACTATCGACCAGCGCGATCCAACTGGCTTCGATGCTGTTTTCAGATACGCCCACGGTATTCCAAACGCGCTGCCGATCAGAGGATTCGATCAGCACGCGGGTTTTGGCCGCTGTGCCTTCCGCGCTGGACAACACGCGCACTTTGTAGTCTTCGAGGCGCACGTCTTTGAGGGAGGGATACACGTTTTCAAGGGCCTGGCGCAAGGCCAAGTCCAAGGCATTGACCGGCCCATTGCCCTCGCCTATCGTGTGGTAAATCTGACCGTCGATCTCGATTTTGACAATGGCCTCGACTTCAGATCCGGAAATGGTTTTGCGGTTGATCGTGCGGTAGTGGATGAGTTTGAACGGGTTGCGAATGCTGCCCAATACCCGCCGGGCGAGAATTTCAAACGAGGCTTCCGCCGCTTCAAACACATAGCCCTCGTGTTCGAGTTGCTTAATTTTTTGCAACAATTTTTGAACGGTGGGATGGCGTTTGTCCAAGCCCGGGATCAGATGGTCCAATTTTGCGGCAACCGCGCCCCCGCCCGATTGTTCCGAGAGGAGAAAACGCCGCTGGTTGCCCACCCATTCCGCATTGCAATGTTCGTAAGTGGCGGGCTGTTTGAGCATGGCATCTACGTGAACACCGGCCTTGTGTGCAAACGCGCTTTCGCCCACATAAGGTTGGCGGTGGTCGTGATACACATTGGCTATTTCGCTGACAAAGCGGGACAATTCCATGAGTTTTGTGAGATTTGCCGCGCCGATAGCCGTTTTGCCCAGCTTGAGTTCGATATTTGGAATGACCGAACACAGATTCGCATTGCCACAGCGTTCGCCATACCCGTTGATCGTGCCCTGCACATGCGCGGCGCCCATTTCGAGCGCGACAATGCTGTTGGCCACGGCCATGCCCGCGTCGTTGTGCGTGTGAATGCCCAAAGGCACAGTGAGTTTGCCCTGAACGGCCGCGATGATTTGCTGGATTTCGTAGGGCATCGCGCCGCCATTGGTGTCGCACAAGGCGATCACCTCGGCCCCGCCTGCTTGTGCGGCCTGCAAGGTGCTCAATGCGTATTCGGGATCGGCTTTGTACCCGTCGAAAAAGTGCTCGGCATCGTAGATGACTTCCCTGCCGTTTTCTTTGAGCCACGCGCAGGAATCCGCGATGATTTGCAGGTTTTCGTCGAGCGTGGCCCGCAAGACGTCGGTCACGTGGAGCGTCCAGCTTTTCCCGAACAGCGTGACGACCTCTGTGCCGGCCCTGAGCAAGGTGGCGAGGGTCGGGTCGTCTTCGGGCGGATTGCCCACGCGGCAGGTGCTGCCAAATGCGACAATTTTGGCATTGCGAAATTCGCAGTCGCGCACGCGCTCAAAAAATTCGAGGTCCTTGGGATTGGTCGGATTCGGCCAGCCGCCTTCGATGTAGTGAATGCCCATCGCGTCGAGACGCTGCGCGATCACGGCTTTGTCTTCAGCCGAAAACGAGATGCCCTCGGCCTGCGCGCCGTCTCGAAGGGTCGAATCGTAGATTTCCACTTGTTTAGACATGTGATTTCCTTTGGTTGAAAAAAGAAAGTCGGGGGTTCCACCCCACAGTATCTCAAGTTCGTTGCCCGAGAGGGCGATGAGAGCCTATTCGATTTTCAAACCAATGGCCTCCGGGCAACGAGTGCCCGGATCATATCTCCTGCCTGTTCGCATGTGAGTTTGCATAGTGAAGAGCCCGCGAGGTGCAGGCGTGAAAAGGGTTAAAAGCCCGCGATGTAGGGAAGTTTATTGGCAATGTGGCGGACCGCATCTCGGCCTTCGAGCAGCATGCCCGTTGCGTCCCACGCGCCTTCGATGAGTTGCAGGCGGTTGCTTTCTGCAATTTGCAGATCGACTTCCATATCGCCAAAGATCAATTTTTTGTTTTGGAGATCAACCGCCATTTCTCGCTGGGGATGCGCGCAACTCGCGTCCTGTATTTTTACTATATCTTCGGTTGAAGCGGTCAGACACGGCACGCCCATCGCCGTGCAGTTGCCGAGAAAAATTTCGGCAAAAGATTCGCCGACAATGGCGTGAATCCCCCAGCGCATCAGGGCCTGGGGCGCGTGTTCCCGAGACGACCCACAACCGAAATTGGCATTGACGACGAGGATGGCCGCGCCCCGATAGGCCGGATTGTCAAAGGGGTGATCGGGATTTGATTTGCGGTCGTCTTCAAATGCGTGTTTGCCCAAGCCATCAAACGCAATGGCGCGGAGATAGCGCGCGGGGATAATGCGGTCCGTGTCAATGTCATTTCCCCGAACCGCAATCGCGCGGCCTTTCACCCGTTGGATTACAGACAAATTCATGAATATCCCCTCCTGATTATCGAATCTCGCACGGACGGGCACAGGGGGCCCTTGCGTTCGCTTTTCTTATGCGCCATCTGCGGATGCTTTTCGCTTTGTATCTTGCATTTTTGGGCGGGCACGGGGGCACCGCCCCTACGTTTCTATCCCCGCATTTTGTATCTTCGGGCGGGCACAGGGGCCTGCTTTTCGCTCACATTTTCCGCACATCAATGACTTCGCCCGCAATGGCGGCGGCGGCCACCATGGCCGGGCTCATCAAAAGCGTGCGGCCCGTCGGGCTGCCTTGGCGCCCTTTGAAATTGCGGTTGCTGGACGAGGCGCAAATTTCGCGGCCCTGCAATTTGTCGGGGTTCATCGCCAGACACATCGAGCAACCCGCGCCGCGCCATTCAAAACCCGCGTCTTCAAAAATGTGGTGCAGGCCCTCGGCCTCGGCGGCTTTGAGAACGGATTTGGAACCCGGTACGACCAGTGCTTTGACGCCCTCGGCCACGCAATGGCCTTTGACCACGCGGGCGGCTTCTCGCAGGTCGGAGATGCGGCTGTTGGTACACGATCCCACAAATGCCACGTCAATGGGAATGCCAGATATGGCCGCGCCCGGTTTTAAGTCCATGTAATCGTACGCTTCGGCGGCGACATCGCGCTCGTCGTCGGGCAGGTCTGTGAGCGCGGGCACTTTTTCCGATACAAAGAGTGCCTGCCCCGGCGTGATGCCCCACGTCACGGTGGGTTCAAGGGCAGAGCCGTCGAGTCGATAGATGTCGTCGTAATCGGCATCCGGGTCAGACGTCAGCGAATGCCACCACGAAACCGCGCGGTCAAACGCCTCGCCCAAAGGCGCGTGTGCGCGGCCTTGCAAATAGCTATAAGTCGTTTGATCGGGATTGACATAACCCGCACGCGCGCCGCCCTCAATGGACATGTTGCACACGGACATGCGCGCTTCCATGTCCATGCCCTCAATCGCCGTGCCCGCATATTCGTACGCATAGCCCGTGCCGCCTTTGACGCCGAGATTGCGGATGATGTTGAGAATGACATCTTTGGCATAAACCCCGTCGCCAAGCGTGCCGCATACTTCAATGCGGCGCACTTTGAGCGGGTCCATCGCCAAGCACTGCGTTGCGAGTACGTCGCGCACTTGCGACGTGCCAATGCCAAATGCTATCGCGCCAAACGCGCCGTGCGTGGCGGTGTGGCTGTCGCCGCAGGCAATGGTCATGCCCGGTTGCGTGAGGCCCAATTCCGGGCCAATGACGTGGACAATGCCCTGTCGCTCGTCGTGGAGGTCGAACAGGGGAATGCCAAATTCCGCAGTATTTTTTTCAACGGCGGCCATCATGTGCTCGGCCATTTCGTCGGCAAATGGTCGGTCGAGGTCGCGCGTGGGCACAATGTGATCAACTGTGGCGAATGTGCGTTCTGGATACGCAATGCCCAAATTGCGTTCTCTCAGCATCTCAAACGCCTGCGGGCTGGTGACTTCGTGGACGAGGTGCAAGCCGATGAACAACTGCGTTTGACCCGATGGCAAGGTCCGCACCGCATGCGCGTCCCAAACTTTTTGAAATAAACTTTGACCCATGATGTCCTCTTTTCTGAAAATCCGAACGTCAGTTGGGAGTTGAGGTTATACCAATTTGCTTTCAAGTTGTCCGTATCTTGCCTCCCATCAAGGAGGAATGAGGAACAGACGTTCTGTATGGATCATGCGTTGCTTGTCTCAAGCATTTGGTCCTACAGCATCGTTTGTTGCCTTCGATGCGTTGGCTACGCCTGTGCCTACGGCGTGCGGCGTCAAACGCTCAAATTATTCACGTTTTCATACTTTTTTTCAACAGCAAAAAAAAGTAGGCGAGCGGGGTACAACTGCCCAGCAGTTCAAAAATGCCGCTCTCAAACGCCGAGGGGTGCTCTGCACAGCGCAAACCGCTTTTGTAACAGGACGACATGCGCTGGCCTGCGAAGGAAGTTGCAAGATGGATATGGGTTGCGAGACGGCCTTGCGCGCTGTGCGTGATGGCTTTATCTGATGGTCTTTTGGGATGGCATTTTTGCCATGGCTTATTTGACGTACTGCGGAACGCCAAGGGAATCATTTGCTGGCAACATATCGCATCACATCAGGCCAATAGAAAATCAAATTGGTATTATGGCTGTTGAAATCCGGAATTGGGCTGACTTTTGATGGCCGCGAGAATTTCGTCGAGGGTCAAATTTGCAAACAGCGCGTCGCGTTCCGCTCTTGTATCTTTGGGCGAGCACGGAGGCATCGCCCCTACGTTTCTATTTTCGCATCACACGGTCGGCTCTCGCTCTTTGTGCGCGGCTTGCTGGAGGGCCAAGCGGTTGAGCGCGTCGAGGAAGGCTTTCGCGCTGGCTTCGATGATATCGGTTGATGCGCCGCGCCCTCGGCTGACGCGGCCGCGACATGACACATTGACCGTGACTTCGCCCATGGCTTCGGCGCCGCCGGTCACGCCGCGAATGGTGTAGTCTTCGACTTTTGTGTCCGCGTTGTCAGTCGCCTTTTTGATGGCCCGATAGGCCGCATCCACAGGCCCGTCGCCCCAGGCGGATTCCTGAACATCGCTTTCGCCGTCTATGCCAATGCGGACCGTCGCGGAAGGCACGGTGCCCGTGCCGCTGACGGTGTGCAAATAGTCGAGCGCGAAGCGCGTGGGAAAGTCGCGGATTTCGTCTTCCACAATGGCCATGAGGTCTTCGTCATAGACCTCTTTCTTTTTATCGGCAACTTTGACAAACCGCTCGTACGCGATGTTCAATTCCCGCTGATCCAAGTGAAAGCCGAGTTCCTCCAGGCGGTGGCGCAAGGCGTGACGGCCAGAACGTGCGGTGAGCACAATGCTCGATTCGTCCCACCCCACGGCCTTGGGATCGATGATTTCAAAATTTTCCCGGTCTTTGAGCACGCCATCTTGGTGAATGCCCGAGCTGTGGGCAAATGCGTTGGCCCCCACAATCGGTTTGTTGGGCGGAACCACAATGCCCATCAAGCGGCTGACCAAGCGGCTCGTGTTGGCGATTTCGCGCGTTTCGATGTCCGTGTACAGGTCGAAGTAATCCCCGCGCGTTTTGACGGCCATCACCACTTCCTCGAGCGAGGTGTTGCCCGCACGTTCCCCCAAGCCATTGATCGTGCATTCGACCTGGCGCGCGCCGTTTTTGAGGGCTTCGAGCGCGTTGATGGTCGCCATGCCCAAATCGTCATGGCAGTGGACGCTGACGACTGCGCGGTGGATGTTGGACACATTCTCGCAGATATTGCGGATGATCGCGCCGAACTGTTCGGGCACGGCATAGCCCACCGTGTCGGGGATGTTGATGGTGGTCGCACCCGCTTCGATAGTGGCTTCGATCACCTCGAGGAGATAGCGCGGCTCGGTGCGCGCAGCGTCCATCGGGGAAAATTCCACATCCTCGCAATGCGACTTGGCCCGCGCAACCGCATCAACGGCCATTTGTCGGACTTGGTCCGGGGTTTTGCCCACCATGGCAATGTGCAGGGGCGAGGTGCCGATAAACGTGTGAATGCGCGACTTGGGCGCGCCTTTCAAGGCTTCGCCCGCGCGGTCGATATCTTTGAAAATGGCCCGCGACAGCCCGCAAATCACAGGGCCTTCGACCTCGTGGGCAATGCGCCGCACGGCCTCGAAGTCCTGATCGGACGAAATGGGAAACCCCGCCTCGATCACATCGACATTGAGGCGGGCGAGTTGCCGCGCGATTTCGAGTTTTTCGCGCACGGTGAGCGACGCGCCGGGGGTTTGTTCTGCATCTCGCAAAGTGGTGTCAAAAATAATGACGCGATCTTTGTTTTTTTCCTGTGACATGGTATTCCTTTGCACGCGCCAGACAGAGGTGAGTGGGCAGACGGAACGGTCTGGCTGTCATTTCCACCTGCCAAACGAGATCGAGGTCGAGATCGCCGAGGTCGGCATCCATCTGCATCACCTCCTTTTTTTTTCGGGTCAGCGTCGTTCGGCAACAGAATCTCGCAACAGGGCCACCGTGCCCGTGCGCGCGATTTCTTCAATGCCAAAAGAACGGAGCATGCCAATGATGGCTTGAATTTTATCGTAGCGGCCCGTGACTTCAATGGTTATGGAATGCGTGCTTACATCCACGATATTTGCGCGAAATACTTCGGCTATTTGAATGATCTCTGCGCGCGTGGCGGTGTCGGCCTTGACTTTGACGAGCACGAGTTCGCGTTCGACAAATTGGCCCTGCGTAATGTCGATCACGCGAATGACGTCGATGAGGCGGTCCAATTGTTTAACCACCTGCTCGAGCACGCTGTCGTCGCCGCCGACGACAATGGTCATGCGAGAGATGCTCGGGTCCTCTGTTTCGCCGACGGACAGGCTGTCAATATTGAATCCGCGACTGGAGAAAAGCCCCGCCACGCGGCACAAGACGCCAAAATGGTTTTCGACCAGAGCGGATATCGTGTGTTTTTGAGGCATATCATTTTTCCGAATGCATGAGGTGACAACGGCCTGTGAATCAATCAGAGGCTCTGTCCGGTTGTGGCATTGTCGTGAAAGTGGGGAAAGAGCCTGCGCTTAGCGAATGAGAAGGGCGAGGGAAAGGCCCGCGATTAGGAGCAGGTGCAAAACGTGCAGACGCACGCGACCTGCAATGGAAAGGCGCGAAATGCGGATGACCCGCTGTCGCAGGTGTACACCGCTTCGCAGTGTGGAGATCGTCAATGTGGCGAGTGAGCGCATGGCAGAAGACTTGGGAATTGCGTGGTTGTGAATTTCAGATGGCATAACCTACGCAACCTCAGTGGAATATGTCAAGGAAAAAACTGCGAATTGGCGGAATCGTACGAATCCCCGTATTGTATCTTTGGGCGAGCACAGGGGCATCGCCCCTACATACACTGCGGGCGATCAATCCGTCCATTCGCCCTAAGCGTGAGCAATGTGCCCAAGGTTATCCAGCCGCGCCATTCGAGTTCGCAACTCGGGCTCACGGCTTGCCATGTGATGTTCCAGCCGCCATCGGCTTGTTGGTCTGCGATTAGCGCGTCCAAATTGGCCGCGATGTCCGCCTCTCGAAAATACTTGCGAAGCGGATGGTCGGGCGTCGGCGCCCAGTCGAGGGGTTTGCGGACATAGCCCGTGGCCCGTGCATCTGCCACCAGGCCAGTGGAGAACATCGCGTCGACCAAACGGGCGAGTTCGCGTTCTGCGCGTTCTCTGTCCGGGGCATCGTAGAGAAAGGCCAGCACCGCGCCCATTTCATGCATTTCTTCGGCTTGCAGGTCCGCGATTTGCGACCAGCAGTAGCCCGTGGCCGGCGCCAGCCATGCGTGTTGCACCTCGTTTTTGTGCAAGACGCCGGCAATGGCGGCGGTTGGATTGAGGGACGCGGGCAGGTTGTCAACCGCGTTCCACCACGGCGCCCGCGGATATTGATGCGCCGAGGGCAACAGCCACGGCACACCGCGTTCGGGCGTGGTTATGGTCATCAGATAATCGCAGGCGCGTTGCGCCATTTGGGCGTCAAATCCCACATGGTCGAGAAACTCGAGGGCGTGTTGCACCGGCACGGGTTGGCTTTGCGGGCAGCGAATATCCGGTTCGAGCGCGTTTCCGAATCCGCCATCCGCGTTTTGATAGGCGCGAAGAGCCGCGATCACAGCCTCGCGCGATCCGCCTTTGAAATGATAGGCAAATCGTTGCCGCTCGAGCAACCGCGCATTGTTCCAAATAAATTCCTCCGCCCGCTCAAATACGGTGTGCGACATAGATGCTTCTCCTTTTGATTCAATATGTTCGTCAAGGCGACAACCGCTGAATGACGGGCTGGGGCATCCCGCTCCAGTCGGCCTCAGAGTGCATTGTTTCCTCCTTCTTTAGAGGAGGTCATCTAATACAATGACGGGCAAATTTGCAACGCGGCGAAAGTCTCTATCATTGGTGATAAAAAGCGTACTCGCAGCGTCTTGAGCGGTCACAGCATGGAGGGCATCAGGCGTCTTTAAGCCTGTCGCGGCACGCAGACGTGCGGCGCGTTCCCACAGAGAGAGGGTTACCGGGATCAACTGCACTTCACGGGCATAGAGTAGCTCACGAAAAGACTGTTCAAGGGCGATGTCGCCTTCACGCAGGGGCTTGACCCATGTTTCCAATACGACCAAGTGACTGCTCACAATGACAAACTGCCCCGCCTGAGCCTGTCGCCACATTGGTTCGAGTTGTGTGCAGTAGGGTTCAATGCGCTCCAAGCTATAAATGAATCCACTGGCGTCGAGATAGATTGGCCCGGTATTCGGCAGCGTCAGTTCTCCCATGCTTCACGCTCGGCTTGAAGATAGGCTTCAACATCCGCGGCGGTCTTGAAGAGACATTGCCCGGGTGCCTCGGCGAAAATATCGACAGCAGACCGCCGCTTTGACGCTGGGGAAGTGGGATATAGCACAATCACGTCCACCGACTCTCCTGCGGACAGTTCCCAATCCACGATTTCGATTTTGCCGCCAGGTAAAACGGTCATTTTGCGATGCAACACGCTTTGCATGGTTCTTCCCTCCGGTGTTATTGGTCAACTGGACGCCGATGGGTTGGTCGTCACTAGACAGGGTTTGACTGTCTCATAATGTGACAGGCGTCACTGACGCAAAGCTCGTGCCCGTGGCTTCTGGAACAGAAAAAAAAGCACTGTTCTCGGCTTTGCTAAGAGTCCCTAACAAAAAGCGTTGACATGGATTTGTGAGAGGCCGACTTTGAGGCGTTCCTGCGGGTGTTCACTCATCTGTTTCAGACGCTTGATTTCTTTATGTTAGGGCTTCTAAACGTCAACAGCGAATCATCTCAAAGAGGTGGTCACGCCCTTCGATTCTCTGTTACTCGCTTGTCCTGTTAGGCTAATTCGGCGTACTCATACACGGGCGTCTCGATGGTGCGAACGGGTTGACAGTGGCCCCAAACCGCTTGTTGCAAACGCTCGACAGTTTCTGGAAAAAAGAATTTTTCTCCCGTCTCAACATTGACTCGCGTAGGGACATTTTCAATGGTGACGAGCCGCCCTTGTACTTCAAGGCTATACAGAACGCGCTTCTCGACGAATGTTTCACGCCACAGATCAGACATTTTGTTTTCTCCTCCAAAAGAGCGTCAACAAACCGCTTTTTATCGCGTGCGGCGTAGAGGCTATCGCGTGTCCGGTGGCGCGGTTATGATCCTTCCCGATCAAAGGCACTGCGGAATATCAGGAAATCGCCGAAGCCAATTTTGTCATCGCCATCCAGATCGTACTGCGCGTCATAGCCCGGGTCGCCTTGACCCAATCCGTATTGCGCGGTGAACAACAGAAAGTCGGCGACATCAACCCGGCCATCGCCGTTGAAGTCGGGCGTCAGTACCGCGGGTGGTAAGGAGGGGAGCGGCGTGATATACAGCGACATATCCCACAGCAGAATTATGCCATTCCATGACCCTGAAGCGAGGGTTGAACCATCGGGAGAAAACGAAACTGATTTGACCCCATCCAAATGCCCCGTAAGCGTGGCGATGTTCTGTCTCGTTGCCACATCCCACAACTTGACCGTGTCATCCCCCCATGACCCTGATGCGAGGATTCTGCTATCGGGCGAAAACGATACTGAATTGACCCAATCCGTATGCCCCTCAAGCGTGGCGATGTTCCGTCTCGTTGCCACATCCCACAACTTGACCATGCCATCATGAGCCCCTGAAGCGAGGGTTCTGCTATCGGGCGAAAACGTAAATGATCTGACCGCACCACCTATATGCATAAGCGTGGCGATGTTCTGTCTCGTTGCCACATCCCACAATTTGACATCTTGATATGACTCTGAAGCTGAAGCGAGGGTTCTGCTATCGGGCGAAAACGTAAATGATCTGACCACACCACCTATATGCGTAAGCGGGGCCAGAACCATGACCAATACGCCCATCCAACAGTTCGTAACGCCCATCGTCAGGCGTTTTCAGATAGCTCTCGTAGGCAAGTAATACCAATTTGATTTTTATTTGTCCGTATCCTGCCTCCCATCAGGGAGGGATGAAGAATGAGGAACAGACATTCCGTAGAGATCATGCGTTGCTTGTCTCAAGCATTTGGCCCTACAGCATCGTTTGTTGTCTTTGATGCCTTCGGCGACCTACTTTTTTTTACAGCAAAAAAAAGTAGGCGAGCGGGGTACAACTGCCCCAGCAGTTCAAAAATGCCGCTCTCAAACGCCGAGAGGCTTGCACAGCGCAAACCGCTTTTGTAATAGGACGCGCTGGCCTGCCAAGTGGGTTGCAAGATGGCTGTGGGTTGCCAGACAGCCTTGCGCGCTGTGCGTGATGGCTTTATCTGATGGTCTTTTGGGATGGCATTTTTGCAATGGCTTCTTTGAATGCCTGGGTAACGTCAAGGGAATCATTTGCGGGTCGCATATCGCATCACATTAGGACAACAGCTATTCAATTTGGTATAAGGCGTCTGCACCAGCCATAGCTACCTCCTTCCTCAAGCCGACCAGCCTTACCGCCGCGCTCCAGCTTCTTCTTTCGCCCTCCGCCCGACCAACTCGTCTATCGCCACATTGAGCACATCCGCGAGGCGGCGGAACAGGTCAAGCGTTCCGGGTTTCTGGTCGTTCTCAATTTGAGCTAGATACCTCTTGGAGACCCCTATGTCCTCGGCCAGCCGGGCCAGCGTAAGCCCGCGGTACTTCCGCCACACGCGCAAGGGCGGCACGCCCTCCAAAATGGCCTTCACAACATCGCCTGGGATCGTCTCACCTGCCGCGTCCTCGGCCCATGCCCGTTCAATAGCCCTCGAATCCGCCGCGTCTTCGAGGGCCGCCACCATGCGGCGATACTCCTCAATTGGGACCACGACATATTCGGGCTTGCCGTCCTTCTCAATGGTCTGTACGCCTTGTTCATTCATCGGTATACTTGTCCTCTCCGGTCAATTTTTGCCACCACCAACACCTTGCTCTCATCGTTGAGCGAATAGATCACGCGCCAGTCACCTACTCGGAGCCGAAAATCGGCACCCCGTCCCCGCAACCGCGTCGCGTTCGGATGTTTTGCATAAGGGGCCACCGCTAATGCGTCGATCTTGGCGCAAATCCGTTGTGCTACGTTGGGTGCCATGCGGTAAAGTTGGCTGGCGACCTGCTTCTGGTAGCGAACTTCGTACATATATTAAATTTTATCTTTCGAGGGCCGATTGTCAATGTCTTCCCTCCCCGTTGCAGGCTCAGGTTTTATCACATTTTTTAAGTTGAGGCGATTTCTCAATTCTTGGGTGTCATAGCGGAACAACTGAAAGATTACCTCGAGTTTCTAATTATGGAAAGCCAAAGGGCAAGAGACATCGCAGGAACAAAAAATAAAAACCCGATTCACATTATCAAGGCAATGGAAAAACCGCCCTACGTCACCTATGAGGACATCGAATCACTTTTGCGGGTGAAAAAAAGCAAAGCAACCGACGCCTTTTGACTCATAGGAGAATAGAAGTTGGAAGATTGGACTGTTTGACAAAAACAAAAAAATAAAACACGAAAGGAGATGCCGTGCAAACCGCAACGGTATCACAACTCAAAACATCGTTGCGGGCGTGCTTGCATCAGGTCAAAGCAGGTGAAGAAGTGATCATTACTGAACATGGTCGTCCCATAGCACGTTTGTCGCCCATCGCGCATCCTATATCCTCACCCGAGTATGTTACAAAAAGGTCTTCTCAAGCGCGGGGAAAAGCCCTTGCCCGCGGATTTTTGGGATCTGCCGCGCCCCGCAGAACCCCACGCAACCGTGCGCTCGGCTGTCTTGAAAGATAGGGAAGAATGAAATTTTGGGATACATCGACGATTGTGCCGCTTTGGTGAAAGTAATGTCGTCGCTTGAGCGTTGTGCCGTATGAGCACTTGCCTATTATACCAATTAGAGAAGCCATTGCAACAATGCCCTCCCAAAAGACCATCAGATACGGACAAATTAAAATCAAATTGGTATTATCTTACAAAAAACGATATTAGGTTAGGACTTACGCATGCTGAGTTAAAAAAGGGTGCAATTCCGTAAAATTTATCACTTTGAGGAGGTGTCAATGCGCCACCCGACGCGTTTGGATGACTGTCAGTATCTGCTTAGCAGTCCCCTCAACTATACCTTGACCCATTTCGCCGACCATAGCGAAGGGTTCAGTCATGATATGATCAACCGCTATCTCGCCGGTGATCGTATCCCCCCCCCGCTTGGTGTGGGAACCCGTCAAAGACCCCATCGCGCTGACGCCTGAAGGCTATGTGATCTTTGATGACACGGTTTTAGACAAGCGACACGCGCGCAAGATCGCGTTAGTGCGTCGTCAATAGAGCGGCAACGCCCAAGGCGTCATCAATGGCATTGGGGTGGTCACATGTGTCTATGTCCATCCGCAAGAGGATCGGTTCTGGCTGATTGACTATCGGATTTATGACCCGCAAGGCGATGGCAAAACCAAATTGGATCCTCTCAAGGACATGCTCTCTGCGTTGGTCTATCAGAAGTGCCTCCCTTTTACCGGGGTCTTGATGGACAGTTGGTATACGACCAAAACGGTCATGCGACACATAGAGCAGATGCAAAAAACCTATTACTGTCCCCTCAAGACGAACCGGCGCGTGGACGATTCGGCAGGCACAATCCCCTACCAGCGCGTAGATAGCTTAACTTGGACGAAAGCGGATCGCAAACAAGGCAAGCCCATTAAAATCAGAGGGTTTCCCAAAGACCACAAAGTGAAATTATTCCGGGTGGCGTCTTCTGATAGACGCACGGCGTATGTCGTAACTAACGACCATGCTCAAAACGATTCTTCAGGGGTACAACAGGTGTGTCACAGGCGATGGAAAATTGAGCCCTTTCACCGCGAAGTCAAACAGGTGACCGGGCTTGAAAAGGGTCCATGTCGGTTGGCACGCATGGTACGAAATCATATTGGGTGTGCGATGTTCGTTTGGATTCGACTCGCGCAGGTGGCCTATCAAACAGGACAAACCATTTATCAAGTCAAATACCGCGGGGTGGCTGACTTCTTGAGACAACAACTCAAAGTGCCTGATATTCCAATGAAGATTGCGTAAGTCCTATTAGGTATTATCGTAGGGGAGACAACGCAAACGCAATGCAGATCACAAAAACGATATGTGAGGCTAAAAATGAATGATTTGTTTAACCAGGAAGTAGCAGACTCGAAAGAAGAAGCCGCTGAAGAAGCGGGAGGAAAATTGTCGTCCTATATTGATGAGACGACCAGGGCCGGAGATTTGTTGTCTCTTGACTATTTGGAGGCGACAGTTCTTGTCCAGGATGCTCTGAGACAGGATGTGGGAGGTCTACCAATGGGGTGTTTCCTGCTTGCTACCCGGATAGACCCGAAAACCAAGCCCAAACCAGACAAAGAAGACACAGCACTCATCTTGCTTCGCGTTATTGGACATGCCCCTTTGCCTAATCAACAGGAGACAGACGCTTGGCGATATGATGCAGCGTAGCGTTCTATTGATTCTCCTGCACAATGGGATGCTGACAACAAGACGGACCAGTTCACGCTCAACCAACTGCGCCATGCAGGGGTGCGTTGCAGCGTGTTGGGTACCTTTCGCAATGTCTGTGATAACGATGGCAACTGGAAACTTACTACTCTGTAAATTAACTTATTTTAAGTTTTGAGTTGTCTGGATAAATGCGTTGATAATGGGCATTCATCTTGTCTCTCCCCTTGGGCAAAGTGAACTGCCAATTCAAGGGAATGCCCTTGGCCTCTCGGTCCTGGAAAAAGGCCAAAACTTCCCGGCGCAGTTCCGCCTGCGTCGCAATGCGCCTATTCAAACCTCCTCGCGCCAGAGCCGAAAATTCGATCTCGATCATGTTCAACCAACTCGCCGACTTGGGAGTAAAGAAGAACTCAAACTTCTGCGCGCGGGCAAACGCCTCATCGGCCGGCAAGGAACGATAGAAGGCATGGCGCGTATGCGTGTTGAGATTGTCTTGCACCAAAATGTTCTTTGGTCACTTTTTTGAGACTCGTCTTGACATGCGTGTGTGAGAGATGCTCACAAGAGCCCAATGCCACGCAGTGATCCGCCAAGAGGCGCAACGTCCACCTGCCATGGCCTGCCGGGGGGTTGAACAGGCCAAGGCGGTGATTTGGGCCCGTTGCTTGCCGGTCATCTCCACCGGGCGTCCTGGCCGCGGGGCATCTTTGAGGCCATCCAAGCCGAGGGTGCGGTATTTCTTTGCCCAATGACTCAGGGTCTGCCCGGTCATGCCGAGGGTTTGAGCCACTTGGGTGTAGGTTTTGCCTCGGTCAAGTTCAAGCAAGCCCAAGGCGCGTTTGTAGATTCGGGCTTTTTGGTCGCCTTTGGTGATCAAGGCGGTCAAAGTGTCTCGGTCTGTGGGGGTGAGTTGGACGTGTTGTTTGGGCATGCGAACGCCTCCTTGAAATAATTGAAATTCCAAATTTTTTAATTTACAGAGTATTAAGCCTGTCGCGGCACGCAGACGTGCGGCGCGTTCCCACAGAGAGAGGGTTGCCGGGATCAACTGCACTTCACGGGCATAGAGTAGCTCACGAAAAGACTGTTCAAGGGCGATGTCGCCTTCACGCAGGGGCTTGACCCATGTTTCCAATACGACCAAGTGACTGCTCACAATGACAAACTGCCCCGCCTGAGCCTGTCGCCACATTGGTTCGAGTTGTGTGCAGTAGGGTTCAATGCGCTCCAAGCTATAAATGAATCCACTGGCGTCGAGATAGATTGGCCCGGTATTCGGTAGCGTCAGTTCTCCCATGCTTCACGCTCGTCTTGAAGATAGGCTTCAACATCCGCGGCGGTCTTGAAGAGACATTGCCCGGGTGCCTCGGCGAAAATATCGACAGCAGACCGCCGCTTTGACGCTGGGGAAGTGGGATATAGCACAATCACGTCCACCGACTCTCCTGCGGACAGTTCCCGATCCACGATTTCGATTTTGCCGCCAGGTAAAACGGTCATTTTGCGATGCAACACGCTTTGCATGGTTCTTCCCTCCGGTGTTATTGGTCAACTGGACGCCGATGGGTTGGTCGTCACCAAACAGGGTTTGACGAATGTTTCACGCCACAGATCAGACATTTTGTTTTCTCCTCCAAAAGAGCGTCAACAAACCGCTTTTTATCGCGTGCGGCGTAGAGGCTATCGCGTGTCCGGTGGCGCGGTTATGACTCTTCCCGACCAAAGGCACGGCCGAATATCAGGAAATCGCCGAAGCCAATGGTGCTATCGCCATCCAGATCGTACCACGCATCGTATCCCGGGTCGCCTTGACGCAGTCCGAATTGCGCGGTGAACAACACAAAGTCGGCGAAATCAACTCTGCCATCGCCATTGAAGTCGGGCGTCAGTGCCGCGGGTTGTAAGGTGATGTGGGTATCGGCAAACGTCACGCGCTCGCGTTGCGTTCCTCGGCCGAGTTCGGCGCGCACCAACCGAAGCGTCGTGCCGGAAAACGCGCTCATTTTGCGAAAGCGAAGAGTGCCCACCATGCCCCTATCGGCTGTGGCTTGCCCGCCAAAAGAGACGAGATTGATCTCGACAGCCGTTGGATTCGTTGAAGGCACGGCAAGCACCTGTGCATTGGGCAAAAGACCGCCCGCGTCAAAGCCCTCGTAAGCCACCTGCGCTGAATCGTATTCAAAACGCGCAGAAATACCGTCGGCCTGCCGAATCCCTCTGCCAAAGACCTGAATGGTCGCAACCGCCCCGGGCGAAACATCGAGCGTTGTCACCGCTTGATCGCCCGCTGCGCCATCTCCATCCAGAGAAAGTGAAAAGGAGGTGAGCGGCGTGATATACGGCGACATATCCCACAGCAGAACCGTGTAATCCCATGACCCTGATGCGAGGGTGCTGCCATCGGGCGAAAACGAAACTGAAATGACAGCACTCGTATGCCCCTTGAGCGTGGCGATGTTCCGTCTCGTTGCCACATCCCACAACTTGACCGTGTTATCCCATGACCCAGATGCAAGCGTTGAACCATCGGGCGAAAACGAAACTGAATAGACCCAATTCCTATGCCCCTCAAGCGTGGCGATGTTCCGTCTCGTTGCCACATCCCACAACTTGACCGTGTGATCATTTGACCCAGATGCAAGCGTTGAACCATCGGGCGAAAACGAAACTGAAATGACACTACTCGTATGCCCCTCAAGCGTGGCGATGTTCCGTCTCGTTGCCACATCCCACAACTTGGCCGTGCGATAATAAGACCCTGATGCGAGGGTGCTACCATCGGGCGAAAACGAAACTGAAGTGACATTATGCCTATACCCCTCGAGCGTGGCGATGTTCCGTCTCGTTGCCACATCCCACAACTTGACCTTGTCACCTCTTGACCCTGATGCGAGGGTGCTACCATCGGGCGAAAACGAAACTGAAAAGACATCACTCGTATGCCCCTCGAGCGTGGCGATGTTCCGTCTCGTTGCCACATCCCACAACTTGACCGTGCCATCATCTGACCCTGATGCGAGGGTGCTACCATCGGGCGAAAACGAAACTGATCTGACAATACCCCTATGCCCTGTAAGCGTGGCGATGTTCCGTCTCGTTGCCACATCCCACAACTTGACCGCGTAATCCCATGACCCTGATGCGAGCGTTGAACCATCGGGCGAAAACGAAACTCTTCCGGCGACCCCTGTATGTGTAAAGAAGTTCCATCTCTTCGTTGCCACATCCCACAGTTTGACCGTGTTATCCCATGACCCAGATGCAAGCGTTGAACCATCGGGCGAAAACGAAACTGATCTGACCCACCTCGTATGCCCCTCAAGCGTGGCGATGTTCCGTCTCGTTGCCACATCCCACAACTTGACCGTGCCATCATCTGACCCTGAAGCGAGGGTGCTACCATCGGGCGAAAACGAAACTGATTCGACCGAACCCGAATGTCCCTCAAGCGTGGCGATGTTCCGTCTCGTTGCCACATCCCACAACTTGACCGTGTTATCCCATGACCCAGATGCAAGCGTTGAACCATCGGGCGAAAACGAAACTGATCTGACCCACCTCGTATGCCCCTCAAGCGTGGCGATGTTCCGTCTCGTTGCCACATCCCACAACTTGACCGTATTATCATCTGACCCAGATGCAAGCGTTGAACCATCGGGCGAAAACGAAACTGACCAGACCGCACTCGTATGCCCCCTGAGCGTGGCGATGTTCCGTCTCGTTGCCACATCCCACAACTTGACCGTGTTATCTCTTGACCCAGATGCAAGCGTTGAACCATCGGGCGAAAACGAAACTGACCAGACCGCACTCGTATGCCCCCTGAGCGTGGCGATGTTCCGTCTCGTTGCCACATCCCACAACTTGACCGTGCCATCATAAGACCCTGAAGCGAGGGTGCTACCATCGGGCGAAAACGAAACTGACAAGACCTCACTCGTATGCCCAAGGAGTAGCGCGAGTTCACGAGAGGTCGCCGCGTCATAAAGCCAAATGCCAAAGCTACTTGCCACAGCGAGGAGTGAACCATCAGGCGAAAACGCGACTTCCTGAATTCTTCCTTTTCCCAAGCGAGCGATAGCCCCTGCGGGTAAATGCCATGTCTGATAATCGCTCCCAATCGGCGGCGTAGGCGTTCCAACCCCCACGGCACTGAAGGCCACCTTAAGGCCAGCGACAGATGCCGCCTCAACAGTGTTTGTGCCCGAATAGTCTCCAAGCGTCAATGTGCTTTGCGCCCTGCCATTGGCATCGGTTGTTGCGTTCTCACCACTGAACCGCCCGCTGAGTTTTCCATCGCCTGCGGTGACGGTAAATCTAACCGGAAAACCAGCGACAACACCGTTTTTATCCCTCACTTCAACGACAAACGGGTTCGTCAGTGCTTCCCCTGATGCTCCTCGCTGGTTATCGCCTGAGATTTTTGCCAGCGTTATAGGACAGTTCCCGCAAGTTACCTCTACTGTAGTCCTCCCCACATTTCCAAAAATGTCAACTGCCTCGAGAGTAATCCAGTAATCGTCGAGATTCAAAAGACTCGTCTTGCCATCAGACGGAACAACGCCATCATAATCGAATTGAACCACAGCATCTCTTTCGCCATTCAATCCCCGACACGCCTTCACTTCAAGACTTCCGACGGCGGGGTGTGGTTTTTTTGTTCTAACGAATAGGAGCACTTGGTGAAGTCCATCTGGATCGCTCACTCTGAGTTGGACAGAAACGTTTTTTGAGCCTGCCGGATATAGAGGCGATGAAATGAGTTCGACTGTTGGCGGCGGTGTATCTCCATCTGGTATAGAGAGATTGAAGTAGGGATGCACGGACAAAAATTCGGCATGACATGCCGATAACAGATACGGTCCCGAACCATACGACATAATGTACGTACCACTGTGGAAATCGTGCCACAAGCCAAAGGCATGTCCAAGTTCATGTGCTGCTGTAAAAAAGCTAAATCCGCCTGGAACCAACCCATAGCCACCATTTCTACCGCCACTGCCCACTCCTCCCACCTGCCTGACACCACCAAGACCAATTCCATTTATACTATTGTCAACGACGATGAGATAGACGTTCAGCGAGAGATCAAACGCCTGTCCAACCTCGTCAAGTACAGTGCCAGATGTGTGGTCAAGATAGTGGCTATCGGAGTATTGACCATCTACGCGATGAACCATCGGGTTGCCCCCTGCGTCGGTTTCAAAGCGGAAGGTCATGTCCCCGTATCCATTTGCGCGCATCTGCTCGCGGAAAAAAGTCTGAATCTGACGGATCGTCGTTTTCATCGAATCGACCACTTCTTGGCGAAACGGCCGGTCATTGGGCAAGAAGTAGATCATCCGCACCGTGCGAGGTTCGCCAACGTTCAGGTTAAACGCCTGCTTGCGTGCGGCGTAGAGGCTATCGCGTGCGCGCATGTCTTCGTAATCGAGAACTTTGCAGAAATGCACATTGTCCTCTGCGGATGGTTGCGGCGAAGCCCACCCGACAGACGCGAGGCAGAGCAACGCGAAAATGCAGGTGGTCAGTTTGGTTGGGATGGTGCAACGGTTCATGGTTGTCCTCATTGTTGAGAAGCTGTCTTAAGCGGAGCGCGTAATGGGGGATAGGGGGTAGGTTCTGAGAAAATTAAACCAGTTTGAAAAAAACAAAAAAAATGTCGCAACGATGCGCGTTTGTCAACTATGCTCTTTATCGACCTCACCGCTCGTCGAATCCCAGGAATTTGAGAAATGTCTTTTTGCCGCCTGCTTTTTTGCGCGTGTTCCATTCTTCGAGCAGCGCGTAATAGGGGGCTTCTTCCCACGCTTCCCATTTGGCAATGGCCTTGATTTCGCCCAACGGGTTGTATCCATCGAGTTCATAGGGGCAATCGGCGGATTGGCTGATGCGGAGCAACTCGATGTCGCCATCTGCATCAAATTCCAAGTCAAACGGATAGCGGCGGCAGGTCACCGGGCGATAATTGTAGATGCGGCACAAATCATCGTCGCCCAAGTATTGGCATCCGCCCTCGGTGCGGCGCAATCCCATGATGCGGCGGCCCGACTTCAGACGAATCCAGCCGGGCTGGTCTTTGCCCCATTCGATTTCACTCGGTTTGTAAAAATCGACAATGCCATAAGCCGTCTGGCCCGTGCCCTCAATAATGCGGCGGATGTCTTCGTCGGTCACCAAAACAATGGGTTCGCGGCAACAATTTCCACAGCGGGTGCAGCGAAAATTGAGCAAATGTTTCCATGGTTGCGCCATGTGATCTCCTGTTGTCAGGATCGCGGTTTGGCGCGGATTTAAGGATTGCACAGATTAAAAACCCATGTCCTCCGCACCTCCTGCGTCCTCTGTACGCTCTGCCCTACCTGCGATTCGCCTTGTATTTTGCCTTTTCGGGCGAGCACGGGGGCATCGCCCCTACGGGTTTATTTTTTCATCTTTCTTCGGGTTCCTGCGTGGATCATATCACTTTTTGGCCTTCTCTTCCAACCATGTTTTCGTGACTTCAATGCCAAAACCCGGCGCGTCGCTGGGAATGAGATACCCGTCTTTGATCACGGGCGTGCCCGGCAGCGCGACGCGTTCTTCCAGAGGAACGCCCGGGGGCGATACGCCTTCTGAACGCTCGCCCCACTGGATCGCGGGCATGGCATAAGAGAGGTGCTGACCGTAGGGGTAATTCATCCCCGCGTGGCTAATGACCGTCAGCCCGTGCGCCTCGGCCAGATGGCATATTCGCACCAACGTCGTGATACCCCCTGCCCACTGGACATCGGGTTGCAAAATATCGACCAGCCCACGGCGCGCTGCTGTGGCAAAGGGATGGATGGTGTACCAGTGTTCGCCCGTTGCGAGGATTTGACCGGGCACGCGCTGGCGCACTTTCATGTAGCTGTCCATATCTTCGGGCAACACGTAATCTTCGAGCCACTTGAGGCGATAGGGTTTTAGGGCTTCGACGAGGCGCACTGTGTATTCGACATTGAGCGACATCCACGCATCGAGCATGAGTTCGACATCGTCGCCGATCTGTTCGCGCGTTTGGGCGACGAGGGCTTCGGTCTTGCGAATGCCCTCAATGCCCGATTCCGGGCCGTGTCGCGCAAAGAGTTTGACGGCCCGAAAGCCCAGTTCGAGAAACCATTCGATGCTGTTTTCCGTGCCGTAAGAAATGTCCGTGTTGCTGGCATAACAAAAAATTTTGTCTTTTTGCGGCCCGCCCAAAAGTTCGTAAACCGGACGCTGTAAAATTTTGCCCTTCAAATCCCACAGGGCATTATCCACCGCGCTGATCGCATAGCTGGGCACTCCCGCGGTGTGATAGGGCGAGGACGCGCGGCGCATCATATCCCACAGCTTTTCGGTCGCCATGCAATTTTGGCCTGCCAACAACGGGGCAAAGTGATCGTTGACGATGCGGCGCACCGGGCCGCTGTGGTTGGTCAGCCCCAGCCCCCATGTGCCGTCTTGCGCCGTGACGACACAGGCCGTGCGCGTCCACTTGGGATTCCAGTCCGATTTTTTGTATTCGGGATACCGCGCCATCGGGCTGATAAAACCATCGGTCGGCAGCTTGGGCACGCGGGCCTTTGTCCGCTGTGCCGGGGCGATATCCACCGCCACTGCGCGAATGTCTTTGATTTTCATGGATGCTCCTTGAAGAAAATGTAAAAACGACCACTCTGCGAATCAACGAATCAACGGGGAGGGGTACAACTGGCCGTTGCTCAGGCCCGTGCATCGGCGGATGGGGCACATCTATGTAGCAACTCATCAGTGGGCGGGCACGGAGGCGCCGCCCCTACGGTTTGGCGTTTGGGAACGGGTAACGGAACGCTGAACGATTGGGGCTTTTGGGCAGGGCGCGGGGACTGCTGTCCTCTCACCTTAAAACGCAACCGCATAGCCATCGCGCCGGGGGTCTGAGCCGCCCATCATGTTGCCGGTTGCGGGATCGATCTGAATGGCTTGCGCGTTGCCCGGCCCACCCCAGCTTGGGACGTAGCGGAGGTCGTGACCTTTTCGGGCGAGGGTTTCGCACAAAAAGGTGTCAAAACGGGTTTCGAGTTGCAGCACGTCTTCGCAGGTGTGGGGCACTGTGGATTCCATCGGGTTTTGCAAAGAACGCCAGCGCGGCGCTTCGACTGCTTCTTGCGGGGTCAGGCCAAAGTCCAAGATATGCGTCACCAGTTGCAAGTTGGTCTGAACCTGCGTGTCTGCGCCCGGGGTGCCGCAGATCAAAACGGGCTTGCCGTCTTTGGTGACGATCACCGGGTTCATCGTGTGGCGAACCCGTTTGCCGGGCATGAGGCAGTTGGGATGATCTTCTTCCAAGTGCCAATAGGTCATGCGGTTGTTGAGCAAAATGCCGGTCTCGCCCGCAATCAGGCTCGATCCCCATCCGGATTGAATGCTCTGGAGTTGACACACCGCATTGCCCGCCTTGTCTGCCACGCAAAAACAAGTGGTGTCTTCCACCGCTTCGGGAATGCCGGGCGGAACGTGGATAGCGGCGCGCTCGGGGTCGATCAGGGACGCGCGCTCTTTGGCGTAGGCTTTGGACAGCAGGCCCTCTATCGGCACATCGATCCAGTCGGGATCGGCCACGTACTTTTCGCGGTCCGCAAACGCGAGTTTTTTGGCTTCGACCATCAAGTGAATGCTCGCCGCGCTGTTGTAGCCGAGGGCGCGAAGGTCAAAATTTTCGACAATATTGAGTTCTTGCAACAAGATGTGCCCGCTCGAGTTGGGCGGCGTTTCATAGACGGTATAACCTTTGTACGCCACGGCAATGGGATCGACGATGCGGGCGCGGTGGTTTTTCATATCGGCTTTGGTGAGCAAGCCCGTGCGCGATTGGCTGAATGCGACAATGGCTTTGGCGATTTCCCCTTCGTAAAACGCATCGCGGCCCTGCGCGGCAAGGGTTCGCAGGGTTTTGCCCAGGTCTTTTTGATAGACGATATCGCCCGGCGCGAGGGGCTGGCCGTCGTTGGTGAAAACGGCCCGCGTGTGTGGGTCAGACGCAAAGCGTTTTGTCTCTCCGCTCAAGCTGCCGGCCAGTTTGTGACTCAGCGGAAAGCCATCTTCGCACAAGCCAATGGCCGGGGCAAAGACCTCGTCGAGCGGGCGCGTGCCAAAGTGTTCGTGTGCGACGAGCCAGCCATCCACCAAGCCGGGGATGGAAACGCTCAAAATCCCTTTCATCGGGATGCCATTGCGTTTGAGATAAAATTCTCGGGTCGCCCCCGTGGGCGCCGCGCCCGTGGCATTGACGGCATAGACATCGCCGGTTTTGGCGTCGTAGATCGAGATAAAGCCATCGCCGCCTATGCCAGAGGATTGCGGCTCGACCACGCCGAGCGCAGCGGCTGTGGCAATGGCGGCGTCAATGGCATTGCCCCCGGCCATCAGAAGTTGAATGCCCGCTTGGGAAGCGAGGCAATGGGCCGATGCCACCACGCCATTTTTGCCCATAACGGATGGCCTATAAGCGGGTTGCGAAATCACATGAGGAGAATCCATAGATGTGCTCCTGTGTTGATGGGTTGCAGGGAACGACTGATCGAAATTCCTTTTTAAGATACGGCTTGACAAAATTTCTTGCACGCCCTAATTTCCAACTTCTCAATATGTCGTCAGGATAGTGTGGCGCACCAAAACCATTCCGATACGTCGTATCAATCCCTCCCTTTCTTTTTTTCTCATGGCAACGATTCTCCTTCTCGCGGACGAAGCCCACGGCGCGCGTCTCAAATCTGACCTCGAATACATCGGGCATCGGGTTGAACACCTGATCATGCGCGGGCAGAGTCGCTTGCCTTCTGTTCCCGCCAATGGGATTGACCTGACCATCATCGACCCGGAATCCTCGCTTGATCGCCTCGCACACGCCATCGCGCACCTGCAAAAACACCGCCCTGCCAACGACTGTTCCCTGCTCGTCGTCACCGATGAAATGACCGCGCTCAACCTGGATTTTTCGCTCGGAATTTCGAATTTTGTCATCAAGCCCTATAGCCTGCGCGAATTTGAAGCCCGCTTGCGCCTGGCCCTCTGGAACGACGATTACACCCCCGACGCCCACACCGTCAAAATAGATGACCTCGTCATCAATATGGCGCGCTACGAAGTGCGCGTCAAGGGCAGCGTTGTCGAACTCACCCTCAAAGAATACGAACTGCTCAAGCACCTGGCGACGCACGAGGCCCGCGTATTTACCCGCTCGGACTTGCTCGACAGCATTTGGGGCTACGATTATTACGGCGGCATGCGTACCGTGGATGTCCACATTCGCCGCTTGCGCTCCAAACTCGGCGAATCGGGCAACGCCATTACCACCGTGCGCGGCGTGGGCTACAAATTCGATCCGCCCTGATTCCCACATCGGCACTCGGTACAACAAAACCCCCATGAGTACGCGCTCATGGGGGTTCGCTTTTGTTCATACGCTTCGATGAGCGTGACCCATACATCGAGTTTATCGCCCTCTGGCGAACCGTAAGTTGCGCCCAAAGCCGTTCGACCTCATTCCAAGCAACCTCATAAAGCGTTTGGTTCTGCCTCCATGTGGGTTGCCTTCGATGCGTTGGCTACGCCTGTGCCTACGGCGTGCGGCGACCGACTTTTTTTCAACAGGAAAAAAAAGTAGGCGAGCGGGGTACAACTGCCCAGCAGTTCAAAAATGCCGCTCTCATGCGCCGAGGGGCTTGCACAGCGCAAATCGCTTTTGTAGCACTACGACATGCGTTGGCCTGCGAAGGAAGTTGCAAGAGGGAGGTTGGTTGCGAGACGGCCTTGCGCGCTGTGCGCGATGGCATGATCTGATGGTCTTTTGGGATGGCATTTTGCCAGGGCTTATTTGACGTACTGCGTAACGGCAAGAGGATCATTTGCGGGTCGCATATCGCATCACATTAGGACGAAAGCAATTCAATTTGGTATTATACGATAATTGACGGTTGGAAAAAAAAGAGACCGAGTTTTGAAAACCCGGTCTCTTGGTTTATGGGACCTCTCCCTGCAACGGGAGATGTGTTTCCCATTCCTGTTAGGAAGGGAGGTTAGGGAGGTAGGTCCTAAAAGGAGAAGGTGTATTTTCCGTACCAGAACGCGCCGCCAAAGCCAAATGGACTGTGCTCGCCGAAGGGTCTGCCGAGGCCGGTTGCGGGGTCCTCGCCTGCGATCTTGTTCTCGTAATTCGTCGGCTCGGTGTTGAGGACATTTTGAATGCCGATAGTGATTGTCGATCCAGCACCGAGTGAAAAACTGGACTCGAGGTCGAGCAACAACGCGCTTCCAAAAACTTGGTGGCCCCAGTCCCATTCATCCCACGAACCGTAATAACTGGCGCGGCCCAACGCGCGCCAATAATCGGTCGGGGCGTGGGTCAGGGTCAAATTTGCGCGGTGCCTGGGCAGTCCCTTTTCCAAGAGCGTGATGCGTTTTTGGTTGACGAGGTCGTCGGATTTGGTGACATCGGTTCTGGTGAAATTATACGCGAGGCTCAGTTCTCCCTTAGACCTGAACGGCGTTGTGAGAACAACGTCAATTCCCTGGGTGCGCGTTTCAAAATTATTGGTAAAGAAGCGGAACTCTTGCAGATTGGTGATGCCCGCGGCGCGCAGTTGTTCTCTTTGTGCGTCGCCGAGTTCATCGAGCTTAAAGTCCTGCGAGGTCGTCAGGCGATCTTTCACCACAATATTGAAATAGTCGAGCGTGATATTGACGGGATAACCGGGAACCGCCACAACGAGGCCAGCCGAGATATTGAGCGATTTTTCCGGCTCTAGCACATCGCCCCCCACCAGTTTCGCGGCCGGATGCGTTGAGGGAATCGTGGCTTTATTGACCAAGATGAGATTGCCTTCGCCATCTTCGCCGGACTCTGTGGTCTCGTTGTAGGCATTTTGTTGCCCGGGCGTGGGTGCTCTGAAGCCCGTGCTGAATGAGCCGCGCACTTTCACATTCTCGTTGATCCCGTAGTTGGTCGCCAACTTGTAATTGATCGTGGTGCCAAACCCCTCGAAATTTTCAAAGCGCAACGCAACGCCGAGCAGCCAATTGTCCTGCGGGTTCAATTCCACATCGCCGTAAATCGCCCAGTTGGCGCGGTGCCACGCCCCTGCGGCAACATCGCTGAACCCCGGGAACCCATTGGAACTCGGCAGAAAACCATAGCGCGCCAACGGGCCCACTTCATAAGACTTTGGCTCCCCGCTCGCGATTTCAAAATTTTCAATGCGATATTCAAGCCCGGTCGCAAAGAAGAACCGCTCGCTAAATGGGTAGGTCACATCGAAGTTGAAATTGGTATCGGTCTGGATGTACGCGCCTGGGTCAAATGCAGTCGGGGTGCTGGGGCCTAAAGACGCATTGATGGTTCGGTGAATAAAAAAATCGGTTTCGTGACGCCCATAAGACGCGCTGAGGTCCCATGACAACAGCGATTTCGTGCCCTTAATCCCGGCCAACAGGGCGCGGTCTTGCGTGTTCGCGCCGAACCGGGGCGTGAAACCATTGGGAAACATTTCTTGGAACGTGAACAAATCCGGGTCGTCGAAAACCTTTTGCAGGGAATCGGGATGCGGCACGTCATTGGCGATGGGCACCACGGGCACCACGCGCCCGCTCAAACTGCCAATGAGCAGGGTCTCGCCCTTATCGATGCTGTACACGCCGTGTCGCTCATTGGGATTGCGGAAGTAAAACCCGCCTTCGACTTCCTTGCTGGCAAAATTGCCGTGCCCGTAAAACGCGACATTGTCGTTGATGGACGCGCCGTAATTGACAAAGAGTTTCACGTCATTGCGAACAATGGGTTGGCCCCAGGGTTGGGCAGGATCGGCTATATCCTTGCCCAGCGCAATCAAACGCGCGGCATCGGCGCGTTGCACAGCGCGGTCCGTCTCGTCCGCATTGCCGTACTCCGCGCTGAGGTTTATCCAAGTCCGGTCACTGCCTAGGCCGACATTGCCCGCGACACTGTACGCAAAACCGTCGCCCGCTTGGAAAATGCCGGGTTTGAGTTGAAAAGACGCGCCCTTGTCATTGTCTTTGAGTTGGAAGTTCATCACCCCGGCAATGGCGTCAGAGCCGTATTGCGCCGAGGCGCCGTCGCGCAGGACTTCCACGCGCTTGAGGGCAATGGCCGGAATCGGGGATATGTCGGGGCCTTGCGCCGCATCGGAGACACCCGTGGGCCACCATGAGATCACCGATCCGCGGTGGCGGCGTTTGCCATTGACGAGCACCAAGGTGTGGTCGGGTGCCAGCCCGCGCAGATTGGCCGGTCGGACAAAGGTCGCTGCATCGCTGATCGGCTGGATATTGACGTTGTAAGACGGCACGACATTTCTCAGAAGATCGGGCAAATCCGTCCCGCCCTGTTTGACGAAATCTTCGCCGGCAACCACGTCGATGGGCACGGCAGACTCGGCGACGGAACGCGGTTGCGCGCGCGAACCCGTCACCACCAATTCGTCGAGCACGACCACTTGTTCGAGGATATCCGAAAACTCGGTCGAGGTGGTATCCGCGCTCGTGGGCGATGGATTTTCCTGCGCGATGGCGATGTTGCTCATGGCGAGCGCGATGACGAGGGCGAAGGGATATTTGTGCGGCATGGGAGGACTCCTTATATGTATTATACGATAATTGACGAAAAAAAAAAGAGACCGAGTTTTGAAAACCCGGTCTCTTGGTTTATGGGACCTCTCCCTGCAACGGAAGATGTGTTCCCCATCCCTGTTGGGAAGGGAGATTAGGGGGATAGGTCCTAAAAGGAGAAGGTGTATTTTCCGTACCAGAACGCGCCGCCAAAGCCAAATGGGCTAAACTGGCTGTACAAGCGGCCAACGCTGGTCGCATTCGGATTGACGTCGGGATAGATATCGAGGACGTTTTGGGCACCCACGGTTATTCTGGAATGCTTGGCCAAGGCGTAGCTGGCTTCCAAGTCGAGCACAAATTCGTCGCCATAAGTATAACTGTCCTCGGAATCGTACCATGAAGCATAGTACCGCACGCGCCCCAAGAGATCGATTTTCTCTCTGAAGGTTTTGGTCAGGGTCAAATTCGCGCGGTGCTTGGGGAGGCCCTCCTGCAATTCCCGGATGCGGGTATCGTCGAGGGTTTCCGTGCGTTTGGTGACCTCGGTGCTGGTGAAGTTGTACGCGAGGCTGATCTCGCCATCACAGCAAAACGGCGCCGTGATCACGATGTCGATCCCCTGCGTGCTCGTTTCAAAATCGTTGATGAAGAAGACGAACTCTTGCAGATTGCGCGCACTGGTGAAGCCGGAAGAGATCAGTTGTTGCACCTCGGTTTCGGTGAGCGTATAGTCTTGCGAGAGCGTCAAGCGATCTTTCACGGCGATGTTGAAATAGTCGGCGGTGATATTGACCGGCTCGATATTGGTTTCTATGGGATAAATGGGCACCGTCACGATCAGGCCAGCCGTGAAGTTGATCGACTTTTCGGGCTTCAGCGCCTTGCCCCCCTTCAGTGCTGCCGCGTCATTGGTCGAGGGGATCACGCCGCGATTGATCAAATCGTTTCGCGCTGCATTAAATTCGGTGGTCACGTTAAAGGCATTTTGCTGTCCGGGCGTGGGCGCGCGAAAGCCCGTGCTAAAAGAGCCGCGCACCTTCAAATTTTCGTTGACCCCGTAGTTGGTCGCCAACTTGTAGTTGGTCGTAGAACCAAAATCCTCGAAATTTTCAAAGCGCAGCGCAGCGGCAACCAACCAGTTTTCAATGGGGTTAAATTCCGCATCGCCGTAAATCGCCCAGTTGGCGCGGCTCCAGCTCCCTGCGGCGATATTGCTGAACCCCGGGAACCCATTGGAAGCCGCGCTAAACCCTTGCCCCGCCAGAGGGCCTATTTGAAAAGACTCGGCTTGTCCGAGCACAATTTCAAAATTTTCAATGCGATATTCCGCTCCGGCAGCGAAAAAGAACTGATCGCTGAACGGATAGGTCACGTCGAAGTTGAAATTGGTATCGGTTTGGATGTAGGCACCGGGATCAAATGTCGTGGGCGTGTTGGCCCCCAAAGAGGCGTTCACGGTGTTGAAAATGAAGAAATCGGCTTCGTGGCGTCCCAGAGACGCGCTGAAATCCCACGACAGCAGCGACGATGCCGTGCCCTTGAGGCCACCCAGAATGGCGTAGTCTGTCGTATTCGCGCCAAATCGGGGCGTAAAACCGCCGGGGAAAAGTTCGCGGAACGTGAACAAATTGGCGTCATTGAGCACTTGTTGCAGGGCATTTTGGTCGGGCACCTCGCAGACGATGGGCACCACGGGAACATCGCCACCGCTCATGTTGCCCACGAGCAATGTCGCGGTGCGCGTGCCGTTCACGCCATCGACAATCCCCAGTTCTTCGGCTTCGGCGAGCGTGTGATAGTCGGTGCCGTCAAACATGAGCACCGGGCCTTTGTACACGCCACCCCGCGTATTGGGATTGCGGTAAAAGAAACCGCCTTCCACTTCTTTGCTCGCATAGTTGCCATGCCCATAGAACTCGATGTTGTCATTGATGGACAAGCCGTAGTTGGCAAAAATTTTCAGGTCGTTTCGGACGAAGGGCTGCCCCCAAACTTGCGCGGGATTGGCCACGGCACTATTGCCCTCCCTAATCAAACGCGCGGCATCGGCGCGCTGCGCGGAACGGTCCGTATCGTCTGCATTTCCGTATTCCACGCTGAGGTTGGTCCAAGCCCTTTCGCTGCCCAGGCCGATATTGCCCGCGACGGCATAAGTGCGGCCATCGCCCTGTTGGAAAATACCGGGTTTGATTTCAACCGAACCGCCTCTGTAACTGTCTTTCAACTGGAAATTCAGCACGCCGGCAATGGCGTCAGAGCCGTATTGGGCAGACGCGCCATCGCGCAGGACTTCCACGCGCTTGAGGGCGATAGACGGAATCGCGGAGATGTCAGGGCCTTGCGCGCCATCGGCAACGCCATTGCCCAACCAGTGGATCACGGCGGCGCGGTGGCGGCGTTTGCCATTGATGAGCACCATCGCGTGGTCGGGCGCCAAGCCCCGCAGATTGACCGGGCGAACCACGGTCGACGCATCGCTGATCGGTTGCGTGCTGACATTGTAGGAGGGCACGATATTTCTGATCAGATTTTGCAAATCCGTATCGGCCTGTTTGGCGACTTCTTCGCCGGCAACCACGTCGATGGGCACGGCGGACTCGGTGACAGAACGCGGTTGGGCGCGCGACCCGATGACCACCAATTCCTCGAGCACGATCACCTCTTCGAGGATATCCGGAAACTCGGTCGCGGTGGTATCCGCGCTTGCGGCAGATTGCCCCTCCTGCGCGATGGCACTCCCGCTCATCGCGAGCGCGAAGCCGAGCGCAAGAGACTTCAAACGATACCTGTGTGGCATGGCAAACTCCTTTCGATATGCCAGTTGAACAGACGACACTTTGCTCTAAAAATTGAGCGTCAAGTGTTTCTATCTGTTGTGTTGCCCGCACGGTCATACGGGCAAAGCGGTGAGATGCGGCGTACATTGACGGGTAATCTAAACAATGAAATTCATTTAGTCAACATTTTAAGGCTTCATCGAACAAAAGCCCGCGACCCTTGCCAAGCATCCTCTCGGTGGATCGGACCAATCCATTGTGATGCGATCCACACTGCCATCTGGATGGAGATAACTCATTTGACAGTGATTGCTTTGCAAAGTTATATTGGCAGTTGCCATACAGATTTTCGTTGCCTACTGAAAGGGGTGTTAAATGTTTCTCAAGTCAATTAGGTTAAAGAACTTTCGATGTTTTTCAAACCATGAATTGTCGTTTGTGGACGACGATTCGAAAAATAAAAAGGAGAACATTCGCAAGACGACGATCCTACTTGGTGACAATGGCACTGGCAAGAGCAATCTCCTGAAGGCTATCGGTTTGGCGACTGCGGGGCGAGACGCTCTTGCCGAATTATTAGGTGAACCCGAAAGTTGGATTCAGGTTGGCAAAAAATTCTGTCAAATAGATGCCATTTTCAGGACAGAAAAGGGCGAAGAACAGCAAGTATTGCTTCGCATTGAAAAGAAAGATACCGTCACCAAAGTGTTGGATCGCGCCAAGAAAACGCTAACAGAACTGGACGAAGCACTAGAGCACGCGAATCGCAACTATTTCGTATTGGCGTATGGCGCGTCTCGTAGATTAAATGTCAACCGAGGACGTCGTGACAAAAGTTCTAACTATCGCCATGTACGCGCTCGAAGCATATCGACGCTGTTCAATCCCGATGAGGTGCTGATCCCGATTGAGTCATGGGCGATGGACATGGACTATATGGAAAACCGAGGCGCGATGGATATCATCGGCAAAGTGATGTCCGATTTTCTGCGAGGCGTGAAGTTCTCAAAGATCGACAAAAAAAAAGGACAGCTTATTTTTCAAACGCCGCTTGGCTCGGTTCCAATGAGTCAACTGAGCGATGGCTTTCAGAATGTGGCTGCTTGGACGGGCGATCTGCTGTACCGGATTACCGAAGCCTTTGGCGACTATGAAACCCCATTGAAGACGCGCGGCTTGTTGCTGATCGATGAAGTAGATCTGCATTTGCATCCTCGTTGGCAACGGGATCTGCTGGCATTTTTGCGTAGAAAGTTGCCCAATTTTCAAGTCGTGGCAACGACCCATTCACCCATTACTGCCCAGCAGGCGAATAAAAACGAACTGCACTATATCGAAAGGCGCGGCAGGTCACTCAAATTGCATCAGTTTACCGGTGTGCCCATGGCGATGCTGTTGCATCAATTGGTGATGTCAGACGTGTTTGGGCTGACCTCGGACGAATCGGCGTTGCTGGAACAAAAGAAGGCGCGCTACGAAAAGC
This sequence comes from uncultured Latescibacterota bacterium, assembly GCA_958295785.1. Lineage (GTDB taxonomy): Bacteria > Latescibacterota > UBA2968 > UBA2968 > UBA2968 > VXRD01. The sequence continues at coordinate 4,031,844 of OY282377.1, read as the reverse complement.
TGTGCTATGCCGAGCAACGCACGGCCGCCGAACAAAAGGAAATGGAAAAACGAAAAGAAGAGTTGTCCGCAATGCCGAAAACCACGCGCTCCAACATGGCAATATCTCAAGATCATCTCGATCTTCTAAAGACCATTGAAAAAGAACTTGAGGCGTGCAGATCATGATCCCGCTTACCCGAGTTCGAACAGTCCCGCCGGTTCATAAAAATTTTCAGAAAGCAAAACGCGAGAAGTTCAATCTGGAACTCATGACGGATCGCCGCGAGGGTTTGCAGAACAGCGGCACGAAACAAAAGTTCTCACCTTCTCGCTGGAAAAAGGCCAAACCCCAACTCTTGAAAGAGTCCCGCGGCAAATGCGCTGACTGCGAAACACCAACCGCAGTTGTCGCCTATGGCGATGTCGAGCATTATCGGCCAAAGAGTAAGTATTGGTGGCTGGCCTATTGCTACGACAATTACCTCGCCTCGTGCCAGATCTGTAACCAAAAGTACAAAGTTGCCCAGTTTCCCGTAAAGAATAGCCCTCTTCGATCACCCGTCATTGTAAAGCGCAATTCAACAGATGCGTTTTTGGAGTCGCACAAATCCCGCCTCTCTCCAGACGCGCTAAATTCCGCACACGTCGCCGCGTTTGAAGCGGCTCACCGAACAGAACGACCATTCATCGTCAATCCATATATGGATGATCCTGCGCGATGGTTCGCGTGGAATGCCGACGACGCGCTGCGGCGCGTGAAACGGGTGGCCTTAATAGGAGTGCCGGACGCGCAAAATTTTGTAAAAGCTGCCGAGCGAGACTTGGGACTCAATCGAATTGAATTACAAGAACAGTGCTACGCCGTATTCAAAGTGTTCCGAACTTTCAAGTTGGTGTTGAGAGATACCCGTATTACCGCAGCGACACGTACTGCTGTCGAAAACGCGATTCAGAATATGCTGACCGATGACGCCCCTTATGCAGGTGTGCTCAGATTTTTCGATCCGATTCTCTGAAAGCACTTGTGATATACGCAAACGAAAACTCCTTTGTTCAGGGCGTTTTTTTTGGCAAATTTAAGAGTTGAGCCCCTCGCGCTCTTGTCTGTTTGTGCCGAAATAGGAGCTAAACGAGCACCGGGCCTTGTGGATCGGACCAGTCCATTTGAATGCGATCCACACTGCGGTCTAAATGGGTGATATGCACGTTCCAAGTGTCGCCGCGTTGGATGACCTCGGATGTCGCGCCAGCGGTGGCGCCGTCTGTGAAGGGGATGAGGGCATAGCCGGTTCGGAAAGGCAGGGGCGCGTGTTTTTTGTAAATGGCGACTGGCGCGGGGACGTCTTGACCGCCGATAGCGAGCCAGCCCTGCACGGGATCGTTTTGACCGCATATCAGCCGGGGCGTCATGGCGACGAGGGGGAGGATTTCGAGATTGGGCGGGGTCATGCGCCCGGTGCGGACGGCATGGGTATCGGGGTCGATCAGGATGCGGTAGGGCATGAAGTGGAAGAGTGCCTCGTAGGTGTGTTGCCCGTCGCCGGTGAGTTCGTCGAAGATGAGAAAGTAATTGGGTTTGACGAACATGACCACGCGGCGGTGGGAAACGCCTGCGTCCAGCCCGGCATAACCGGCGTCATAAGTGGCGATGGCGACATCGGCGCGGTCATCAGAACGCCAGATGGTTTTGTCGCGGGCAGATGCGACCCATTCGGCGATGGTTTGCTCGCGGCGGTTTTGCCCGCAACCATCCACGAGCACGGTATTGTGCGCTTCGGTGGTGCGGTAATACGATGTCCAGGCATTTGGGAAGTAGGACGCGATGCCGGGATCGACAATAAAGGGCAGGCCGCGGGCGTAGAGGTCGAACGAGAGCATGTCTTCGTGCTGGTGGAAGCGGCCATAAGGCCCGCCTTCAAACAGGCAGAATTGGGCGTCTTTGTCCCACCCGCTCCGCATGATGAAATAGCCCGAGTCCGGATAGGCGATAGACGTGTGGGCAGGAGGATGCCCTTCTGTGCCCTCGGTGCCGATCCACAAGGCGGCGCGGTTGGCCAGCACTCGGCCGGGTTCGGCGAGCGCACTGGCGTATTTGCCATCCAAACTCCCGGCGTCAGAGACCGAGGGGTGGGAGAAATCCGGGCGGTTGATGGAGACGCACCAATCGTACATTTTCCGGATGCCGGTTTCCACTTTGGGATGCAGGGATCGACCAAATTTTCGGGCGACTTTCAGGGCGTCCAAGAACCACGCGGCGATAGACACTTGGTAGCCGGGGGTGAGTTCGTAAGAGGCGCCGTCTGGCATGACTTGGATGTTCATGTCGTCTAAGAGGCGCGCGCTGCCCGCATCGTACCACGCTTGGGCTTCTCGCAGTTCTGGGAAAGAACAGGCGGTTGCGAGGATGGATCGGCCTTCGGAAATGGTTTTGTTGGAGGGCGGGAAGGATTCAAATTTGAGGAGGTAAATCGCGTGTTCACAGATGGATTTGAGCAGGTCGAGGATGGTGCGGTCTTCGGTTTCCTCACAGTCGCAAAGCACGGTGAAGGCATCGACGAGCGTGCAAAATGCCCGTTGGCTCACGATCAAAGAATGCCCCCATGCCAGGCCGCCTGCGCGCACGCCGTAGGGAATGGGGGTTTTGTGCATCCAATCGCGCAAGATGTTTTCAATGGCTTTTGCGTATTTCGGATCCCGGGTTTCTTCCCACGCGCGTTCGAGCGGCGTGAAGTAGGGAAAGCCGTGGATGCGAATAGACCATTCGATGTACCCGTAGGGATTGGCGTCCCAATCCACCCCTTCGGGCCAGTGGTGGCCCATGATGTGCCCGGCGAGGATGCGGTCTGCCTCTGCCATGTCGGCTTTGTGCGGCGGGTCCGGGACGATGTGCCGCCGGTTGAAGGCGCTGTTCCGGAAATGGGTTGCAATGGCTGCGAGTTGGTCGCGGGGCGTCTCGGCCTTTGCCGCTGCTTTTAGGCCGGGGTGATTCAGGTTGAGGGCCGCGATGAGCGCGCTATCGGTCAGGCGAGGCCCGTGCGCGATTTGGCGTTCTATCAGGCGGATGTTGCGGATGCGAGAGCCCGACGGGAGGCGGATCGTGCCAGAAACCATCTGTTGCCACCCCGAGGGGATGCCCTTGGTGTAAAAGCATTCGGCCGGGAAGCGAAATTCCCGCCAGCCCTCCCAGATATTGCCGCCGCGCAAAGAGACGATGGCGTTGAAGTGATACCCGTCGTCTTCGCTCATGCCTTCGGTTCGATGCCCCGACGCGAGCGTGCAGTAGATTTGCCCATCTGCGCTGTCGGAGAGGAAAATGTCAGCGCGGATTTCGTTGGCGCGACCCCAGGCCCCGATTTGCATGGGGATGTCCACCTGTTCCCCCTGTTCGCTTTCCGCGAGGAGCCATTCGGCGCGGATGGTGTCGTCCTGAAATTTGGAAAGATCCATGGTGCCTCCTTTGCATTGACCGCTCCTTCAAATCGTATAGTATCGCATCCTATCGTATAAAATCGCATCGAGCGAATGCCAACGATAGTCGCGGCGAATTGATTGATGTTTCAATGACCTTGCGTGGTCTTATACCCATTTGCTTTCAAGTTGTCCGCATCCAGCCTCCCATCAGGGAGAAATGAGGAATGGGGAACAGACTGACGTAAAGCGTTTGGTTCTGCCTCCATGTGGGTTGCCTTCGATGCGTTGGCTACGCCTGTGCCTACGGCGTGCGGCGACCGACTTTTTTTCAACAGCAAAAAAAAGGAGGCAAAAAATGCCGCTCTCATACGCCGAGGGGTGCTCTGCACAGCGCAAATCGCTTTTGTAACAGCACGCCATGCGCTGGCCTGCGAAGGAAGTTGCAAGATGATATGGGTTGCGAGACGGCCTTGCGCGCTGTGCGTGATGGCTTTATCTGACGGTCTTTTGGGATGGCATTTTTGCAATGGCTTCTCTGAATGACTGCGTAAGGTCAAGGGGATCGCTTGCTGGCAACATAGCGCATCACATGAGGACAACAGCTATTCAATTTGGTATTACTGCACCGCGTCTTACGAAGTCTTCCCGTCCATTTAGAGACTCGGCAGGGCTTGCCGCGTCTTTGATGTTGAGAGCTGCTGGTTTTCGCTTCGTCCAACCCGACTGCCTCAAATGTACGCGAAAAAGCCGCTTTAGGTAAAAAAAAAGCATCCGCATAAGAACGCAGATGAAAGGCGATGGGTAGGGCGTTGGAAATCAGCTCTCGCCCATCCCCGTTGCGGGGTACGAGGACAGGCACGGGGCCTGTCCCTGCGGCGGATGGGGGACTGATCGCCGGGCGCCGCAGACTGGGAACAATCGCATCTCAATTATCGTCAAAATTTCGATTTCAAACAACGAGGAGGATGCCATGAAACTCAGCGAATTTGCCATTCACAAACCCATCAGCACCGTCATGATCGCGCTCAGTATTGTGGTCATGGGATTTATTTCCCTGTTCAGGTTGCCACTTGAATACCTGCCCAGTCTGACATTTCCGCGCATCTTTGTGTCCGTCAACTATCCCTCGTCTTCGCCCGAAGAAATCGAGCGGTTCATCACGCGGCCCATCGAGGAAATCCTCGGCACGCTGTCGGGTATCGAAGGCATCAGTTCCTCGTCGAGCGGCTCCAGCGCGCGCATCGGGATGGAATTTGCGATGGATGCCGATATGGACCTCGTCGGCGTCCACATCCGCGACCGCTTGGATCAAGTGCGCGCGGACTTGCCCGAGGATGTGGACCGCATCGACATTCGCAGTTTCGACACCGAAGACTTTCCCATCCTCGAATACTCCCTCACATGGCTCGGGGAAAACGAACGGGAACTCGTCAATGTGTTCAACCAGATAATCCTGCCCAGGGTGCAGCGTCTCGAAGGAGTCGCCAATGTCGAACTTCAGGGGTTGCGAGAAAAAGACCTGCTCGTGGAAGTCGATCAAAAAGCTCTAACAGCGTACAAACTCGACTTTCGCACCATCAATCGCGCTTTGAACAGCAACAACATCAATATCTCGGCGGGCTATGTCACCGAAGGCGGCAAACGCCTCGCGGTGCGAAGCATGGGCGAGTTTGAAACCATCGATCAAATTCGAGACCTGCCCATTCGCCCCAACCTCACCTTGGGCGACATTGCCCACGTCACGTACGACTATCCCGAATCCCGCAGTTTTGAACGCCTTGACGGGCGCCCCGCGCTGACCCTTGAAATCCAGAAATCCTCGACCGCCAACATGGTCGATGTCTGCAAACTCGTGCGCGGAGAACTCGGCCTCATCCACGCGGAAGTCGGCAAAGACAAGCTCCGAATGCACTTGGTGCGCGACCGCTCCATCGACGTGACAAACAGCATCGCCAGCCTCAGCCAGTCTGCGATTTTAGGGGGCCTGTTGGCCGTCTTCGCCATTTTTATTTTTCTCCGCAACTTCCGCAGCACGCTCATCATTGGATCGGCCATCCCCCTCAGCGTGCTCACCGTGTTTTTGATCATGTATCTCATGCGCCAATTCGGGTCAAACATCACCCTCAATCTGATTTCCATGATGGGGTTGATGGTCGCCATTGGCATGCTGGTCGATCCCGCTGTCGTGGCCCTCGAAAATATCTTTCGCAAGCGATTTGACGAAGGCCAAGACGCCACGCGGGCCGCGCTTGAAGGCAGCGATGAAATCGGCCTGCCCGTGCTCGCCGCGTCGCTGACGACCATCTGCGTCTTTGTCCCGGTCATTTTTGTGACGGATTCGCGCACCTCGTTTTTTATGCGCGACTTTGCCGTGACGGTCGTCATCTCCGTCATTGCCTCGTTCTGCATCGCGCTCTCGCTCATCCCATTGGCTGCGTCGCGCGCCTTCAACGCAGGCGGGCGCACGGTTGACCGCGTGCTCAAAAGCATCGTCTGCCTCGCAGGCGCGCTCGGGGTGGCTGTTTTTGCGTATTACACGGATTTTGGCAAAGTTGACTTTGCGGGCATGTGGGCGAATTTTGAGAACACCATCCGCGCCTTGCCGGCATTTGCCAAAGTCGGTTTTCCCGGCATCGTCGCGCTGATCGCCTTTCTCGTGGTGCGATACCGCGCCCTTGGCCCCAAAGCCCTGTACGCAAAGTGGGTCTCGGCCACTTTGCACTACCGCTGGGCCACGCTCTCTGCCGCGTGCGTGCTTCTGTTTGTGGGCAATCACATCTACGGCAAAGTGGAGCAACAGCCCTTCCGGTACCAACCTTCGCGCGCGGTGCGCCTCACGGTGGAGATGCCCCGCAACTACGATGTGGATAAAGCGCGCGAAATTTTTAGGATCGCGGAAGATATTTTGATCGCGCGCAAAGACGAACTCGATATCGAAGCCATTGGCAGCCGATACAGCGGGCGGCGCGGCACGCGCTTGACCCTCTATCTCACGCCGGCAGACGAGGGCAAGTTGACCACCGATGAGGTTCAGCGCAGGGCGATGGCCCTGTTGCCCAAAGACATTCCCGGCGTGCGCTTCAAATCCGGCGGTGGGCGCGGCAGTTCTGCGGTGGGCGCGGGCGTGCAACTCAAGGGCCGCAGCCAAGAAATTTTGGCGATTTTGGCCGAAGACATCGAGACCGGCATGCAGGGCATGCCCGGGGTTCACGAAATCCAGACCAGCCTCGAAAGCGGCACGGAAGAAATTCGCGTGAGCGTCAACCGGGAGCGCGCACAGCGATATGGGCTTTCCCCACGCGCTATCGCCACCACCATCGCTTCGGCCTTGGGGTCGCGCGGCGGGTCGAACTTCAAAACCCCGGATGGGGAGATCGACATCACCGTGCTCTTGCGCGAAGAAGACCGCGCCACGCTCGAGCAACTCAAAACAACGGAATTTGAAAGCGACAATGGCGGGATGGTCACGTTCTCGAGCTTGGCGAATTTCGACCTCACAACGGGCCGCAACACGATTCGGCGCGAAGACCGCATGTCAACCGTGACGGTTTTCGCCAACACAGACCAGCAAACGGTGTTTCGCGTGGGGCAAATCATGAAAGCCCGCATGGAGGGCGTTCCCCTGCCCAAGGGCTATTCCTACGAAATGGACCGCCGCTTCAGGTCGATGAATGCAGAACAGGCGCAGGACTACGAGACCCTGATCTTCGCGCTGATTCTCATTTACATCATCATGGCCTCGCTCTTTGAATCCTACGTCCACCCGCTCACCATTATGTTCTGCATTTTCTTCGCCTTCATCGGCGTGGCGCTCGGCCTCTACACCTTCAAAATCGCCATGGACAGCAATGCCAAATACGGGCTTTTGGTGCTGTTTGGCATTGTGGTCAACAACGGGATCGTCTTGGTCGATCACATCAACCGCTACCGCAAACAGGGGCTCGCGCGCCGCGATGCCATCATTCGCGGTGGACAGGATCGCTTGCGCCCCATTATGATGACCGCCACGACCACGATCATCGGCCTGTTGCCCCTGGTCCTCCCCATGCTCTTTGGCAATGCCGAAGGCACCTCGAGACGCTGGGGGCCAATTGGGCTGGTGGTGATTTCCGGGCTGTCCATTTCCACGGTTTTGACCCTCGTCCTCCTGCCCACGGTCTATTCGCTCATGGATGACCTCTCCCACTTTGCCAAGCGCGTCACAGCAGTCGCACGCGCGCATTGACGCCCGCTCACAAGCCTTGACAATCTCTGGCAGAAATCTTAAAATGACATAACTTTCGTTCTATCCACCACACTTGCCAGGGAGTGTTCCCCATGATGTCCTATCTCGAGTTGGGTCTCGGCCTGATCGTTGTTGTGCTGTTCATTCTCAACGTTTGCCAGTTTCTCATGCGGCGGTCGGCGTTGCACATGGCCGAAATTCTCTATGTGATGACCCGGCATGTGCGCGAAAAAGTCGCGGAGGCCCAGACCGATAGCAGAGATATCGAAATCGTCGAAGCCCATCTGTTTTCTATGGTCACCTCTGTCCGAAGCCTTTTGCGCGCCCTCGGCCGCAAGTTGCTGCCAGACCCCGCCTTGGATTTGATCGGCAACACGCCAAAAATAGACGATGAAAGCCTCGTGCGCCTCGCGGACAATGTCCTCTTTTCAGTCAAGGAAAACGCAGAAGGTGCCAGTTGGGACGAAATTGTCGATCAAGCACTCGACAAATTCCACCAAAGATCCCCGGAACTCGACCGCGAAGGCGCGAAAAAAATTATGACTGTCGTTGCCAAACAACACAAACCAGACAACTCGTACACATTGCGCGAAGAACCACATACAGAACAACGCGAAGAACCCCGCAAAGAACGCGCCCAGGCATCGAAGAACAAAACGCCAGAGGATAAACGCCGTGAACCCAGAATTGAGCCCATTCAGACCGGGACAGCCGGTGCCGACTGAGTTCTTTGTCGGTCGCATCAAAGAAATCCAATGCGTGCGTAGCATGGCAAAAGCGAGCGCGCAGGGCAGATTCAAAATCGGATTCATCAGCGGGGAGCGCGGCATCGGCAAGAGTTCTCTCGCCTATTTCGTGCGCCGCCTTTCGGACCGCGAGTGCAATACCGCCGGTTGCCACGTTTTTCTCGGCGGTGTCCAAGCCTTGAACGAGATGGTGCGGAAAACATTTGATCGCCTGCTCAAAGAGAGCGTGGACAAGCCGTGGCACCAGCAAGTCAGCGAGTTCTTTGGCGATCACGTCCGCAAAGTGGGGTTGTTAGGCGTTTCACTCGAGTTGGATCTCAAGGAGCGTGATTTATCCATACTGACCCGAAATTTTGTTCCGTCCCTGAGAAATTTCTTGGACAAACTCAAGGGTCAAAAGGACGCGCTCTTTTTGGTTTTGGATGATATCAACGGGCTTGCGGCCTCCGAAGAATTTGCCAACTGGCTCAAAAGCACCGTCGATGAGATTGCCACATCTGACCGAGAAATGCCGCTTTGCCTGCTCGTCGTTGGGCTCGAGGAGCGGCGCCGAGAACTGGTGGAGAAACAACCCTCTCTCGGTCGGGTTTTTGAACTGATCGACATCGCCCCGTGGTCAGACGAAGAAGCCGCAGAGTTTTACCAACGTGCGTTCCAATCCGCGCAGGCAAAAATAGAAACGGCGGAACTCAATACCCTCGTTCAGTTCACGGGTGGATCGCCGGTTTTGGCGCACGAGATCGGCGATGCGGTTTGGCGGACAGCCAAAAACTTGGAAATCGATGCGCGGGAAATTTCCCAAGGCATCTTCAACGCGGCCGAGGTCATTGGTCGCAAATTGTTGGAACCGCAAATTTTCAGCGCGATTCGCAGTGAGAGGTATCGATCAATTTTCCGAAAAATGGCGGACAAACCCCAAATGCGTTTTCGGAGATCGGAACTCGCGGCGCGTCTGACAAACGAAGAGGGAAAAGTGATGGACAATTTTCTCAGACGCATGCTAAATTTGGGCGCCATCGAGACAGACGCCGATGTGCGCGGGGGCTACAAATTTCCCAATCGCCTCCACGCCTTCTATTTTTCTATTGTAGCGAAACGCGAAAAAGGCGAAAAATTGAGATAGTTTTTAACACCCCAAACCGAGGAGCAACCGTGGCATTTACCATCGCCAAAACCATCCGTCCAAACGCCGTGTGGCAAGAAATGTATCTCCAGATCCAAAAAGACCAGCGCGTGATCATCAGCGCGGAGGGCCTCTGGTCGCCAGAGATGCGCCCGCTGACGATAGTCTGGTGCGGTCCCGATGGCATTGAAGGCCGTCCCGCGGACGAGCGATATCTTTTGCCCGGCACCAATGTCGGCGCGCTGGTCGGGCACATCGCCGGCAGCCCGATCCTTTCGGTGGGCAACTACTTCGACTTTTATTCGCCCTACGAAGGCCCGCTGTTTCTCGCGATGAACGAAAATCCCGAATACCACGGTCAGGCCGGCTCTGTCCACGCGCAAATCATCTTGTTCGACCTGTGAAACTGATCCGTTTTTTCCTCCGCGAATACGCCCTGTCAGGGCTGTTTATCGCCTTGTTGCTCGGCGTGTGGGAAGTTGTCGTGCGAACCCTCGACATCGCCGCATTCATCTTGCCTCCCCCCTCGCAAATCCTCTCCAAATTCGCATCCTCGCATCGCCTTCTGCTCTCGCATGGCGCGGTGACGTTGACCGAAGCCCTGGGCGGTTTTTTTTTCGGGGCGTCGTCCGGACTGTTCTGCGCGATAGCCATGGCCCGCTCCCGCCTGATCGAGCGGATGCTCTATCCGCTGGTCATCTCCACGCAGACCTTTCCCAAAGAGGCACTCGCCCCGGTTTTTGTGATCTGGTTTGGATTTGGCCTGTTGCCCAAGGTGATTATTGCGGGACTCATTTCCTTTTTTCCGGTTGTGATCAACACCACCCGCGGCCTCTTGTCTGTCGATAAACCCATCCTCGACTTGATGCGGTCGCTTTCGGCCAGCCAACGCCAGATATTTTTTAAGATTCGCCTGCCCAATGCCGTTCCCTATCTTTTTGCGGCCCTCAAGATGTGCATCACGCTCAGCGTTATCGGCGCGGTGGTGGGCGAATTTGTCGGCGCCAGCGCGGGGTTGGGCCACCTCATTCGCCTCGCCAATTCAGAACTCGCCACGGACCTGATGTTCGCCGCGCTGCTCGCCTTGGGCTGTATGGGCACGGGCCTGTTTTTGCTCGTGGATGGCCTCGAGAAAACCGCCTTGCGCCGATGGGGCGGCGCTGTTGAAACGATGGGTCGTTAATAGGAGATCGCCATGAAATGGATCGCTTTTGCCCTCGGGTTCATCGCCCTGTCCTGCGCCGGGACAGACGAGACGCCTGTGCCGTTCATTCTCGATTGGAAGGCGCAGATGGAACACGCGGGCTTTTTTGTCGCGCAGCAAAAGGGGTTTTACGAACAAGAGGGCCTCGAAGTCGAAATTCTCGACGGCAGCGGCGCGCCCACTGCGGCCCGCGTGGTTGGCAATGGCACGTACAAACTCGGCGTGGCGAGTGGCGCGGCAACGGTGATGGCGCGTGCGCGCACGATTCCCATTGTATCGCTGGCCGTGATCAATCAGCAAACCCCGGTTGTCGTTTATTCGCTCACAGAAAAAGATATTACAACCCCCGCGGACTTGATCGGCAAACGCATTGGGGTCAATATCGGCGGCACAAAGCACCGCGAATTTCAAGCCTTTTTGCGCCGGCAAAATATTTCCGAAGACGACATCCAACTGATGGGCATGAGCGAGGCCAGTCCCGCGCCGCTCTTGGCGGGTCAAGTGGATGCGATGCTCGGATATACCGAAGATCAACCCGTGACCGTCGAACTTCAAGGCCATGCGGTCAATCGCCTCGCCCTTTCGGACTACGGCATTGAGATATACAGCACCAACATCATTGCCAACGCGGCCTTTCTCGAAGAAAATCCCGATCTGGTCAAACGCTTTTTGCGGGCGAGCCTCCGCGGCTGGCAACACGCTGTCGATCATCCCGACGATGCGGTCGCCGCGTATATGGCCGCGCGTCCCGAAAGCGACGAGGAATTCAACCGCGCCAATTTCAAATATCTGATTCCCCTGTTGCAGAGTGCCGACACGCGGCAATTCGGCCTCGGGGCGCAAACAAAGGCCAAGTGGCAACAAACGCAGGACATTCTCCACAGCTTGGGCCTGATCGATCAAAAAGTCGATCTCAACCTGATCTTCACTACGGCGTTTATGCCGAAAGGCGAGAGGTGAATTGTAGGCACGCCTTTCGCAGTACTCCTGTACCACAGCGAGGAACGAATCGCAGGGGCGCGGCCCCTGTGCCCGCCCGATGCGAGAATGGCGAGAGAATAACAAGAAGCCCCGACGATCCAAAAATCGCCGGGGCTTGTGTTTTGGCGGATGGACAGGAGCCTTCCGCTGATCGCTGACCGCGGGTCCTTCCCGATTCTCATTTGGGATAGCGGGGCATACCAACCGCTTGCTGATAGGCATGTGCCACGCGCAAAATGCGGGCTTCGTCATAGGGCTTGCCGATGATCTGCAACCCGATGGGCAAATTTTCATCAGACCAGCCACAGGGCACCGAGATCGCGCACAAGCCCAAAAAATTCACGAGTCGGGTGGTCAGCCGCACGGGGGCGACATCGACATCTGCGATGCGCGGGGCAACCGTTGGCATCGTGGGGCAAATCGCCGCATCCACATCGCGCAGGGTCTCGCGGGCAGAGATTCGCAACTGCTCGCGGCGTTGCAAAGCCATCGCATAATCGGGCGCGGAAAACGAGGCGCCCAGTTCGAGTCGCGCTCGAATGCGCGGATCCATCATCTCGCCATGCCGCGCGATCAACGCTCGATGGCACGCATATCCCTCCACAGACATGATCATCGAACTGCCGCGGCCTTCGCGTTCTTCGTCCAACGCCGCACGCGCTTCGAGAAATGGCAGGTCGATCACATCGCCCCCCAAGTCGCGCAAAACCCCTGCTGCGCTTTCCACCGCCGCGATGACCTCGGCATCTGCCCCGTCGCAAAACGGGTCGCGCACAAAACCGATTCGCAACCCCGTCACACCGCGCTTTAATCCGCGCATCACATCTACCGCAGGTTGCTTTAAGGTCACCGGATCAGCGGGATCAGGCCCTGCGATGGCTTCAAACACCAGCGCGGCGTCTTCCACGCTCCGCGCCAATGGCCCGATGCTGTCCAGTGTCCACGAAAGCGGCGTTGCCCCCGCACGGCTGACCCGCTCCAATGTGGGTTTGAGGCCCACAACACCGCAAGACGACGCTGGGATGCGAATCGATCCCCCCGTATCCGTGCCCAGTGCCACAGGCACCAACCCCGCGGCCACGGCCACGCCCGACCCACTGCTCGACCCGCCCGGCACGCGGTCTTCCCCCCAGGGATTGCGCGGCGTTCCGAAGTGGGGATTCAAGCCATAGGGCCCAAACGCGAGTTCCACCATATTGGTTTTGCCGATCAACACGGCGCCGGCCCGCGAGAGTCGCTTTGCCGCGGTTGCCGAAGTATCGGGCACAAATTGATCCCACGCTTTCGCGCCCGAGGTCGTGCGAATGCCCGCGGTGTGAAACAGATCTTTCAGCGCGATGGGGATGCCGTGCAAAGGCCCCAAATCCGCCCCGGCGCGCAACAGCGTCTCCGCCGCTTGGGCCTCGGCGCGGGCGCGTTCTGCTGTCAGCGCAATAAACGCCTTGGTCTCGTCGCGCTGGTCAATGCGATTGAGCAGCGCATCGACCACCTCGACCGGCGACACGTCGCCGGTTCGATAACGCGCGCCCAATTCAGCCACTGTTGCAAAGTGCAGATCCACCGTCATTTATCCTCCCCGGACGACCGCGTCACGCGCGCCGCCAGCACCGCTGCCAGACTGCCGACAGTTTAGAATGGGCATTTCAAACCCAATGGAAAGATTCGATTTTTTGTAACAGACCGTTTGTCAAACTATGCGTCTGTGAGTTATTGCAAGAAAAACAAGTGCGCGGTGAGGCCGAGGTAAATTGCGTAGAGCACCAGCAGAAAAATCCCTTCGCCGCGAGACAGCCGATGCCGCGTACGCATCATCGCCAGCATGGCGACGACAATGATCAACATCGCGGGAAAAGAAAAGTGAATCACCCGCGGTTGCACAATCAGGGGATTCACCAAGGCAGACGCGCCTGCAATCCAGCAAATATTCAAAATATCCGCGCCCAAAATATTGCCCACCATCAACTCGCCGTGCCCCTTGCGTGCAGAGGTTACAGCCGTTGCAATTTCGGGCAGGGATGTGCCAATGGCGACGACAGTCAGCGCGATCACCGCATCGCCGATTTTCAAAAACGAGGCGATAGCCGATGCGGAATTTACGATAAAATGGCTCGTCACCAGCACGCCGATCAGCCCTAAGCAGAACCAAAACATCAACCGACCCAGACTTTTGCCGGCAATCGATTCCTCGATCTCCGCCAGTTCTTCAAAACTTTCCGCGTCTTGCGAATTTTTTCGGGTCGCGTAGGCAAACGCGGTATAGGCCACAAAAAGCGCGACCAGCACGCCGCCTTCCAATCGCCCCAATGTACCGTCAAAAGCCATTGCATAAGCGGCCACATCCACGAGAATCAAAAAGACACCCGTCGTCTTCAACAAATAGGGATTGATGGCAATGGCAGCGGGCGCGACCAGCACCCCCAGGCCCAGCGCCACCCCATCGTCGACGATCACGGACCCCACCGCATTGCCCAGCGCGATTTCGGGTTTGCCCTCTAAGGCAGACATCACGGAAACCGCCAATTCCGGCGAAGTCGTCGCCAAGCTCATCAGCACAATGCCGATCAGCATTTTGGGCACGTTGAAATAGTCGGCGAGACCCACTGCGCCATCGACAAACCAGTTTGCACACCTTGCCAACACGGCAAAGCACAAAATGAGAATCCCTACATCAGCCCAAATGTTCACAATCCCTCCAAAGGTAAGATGCGAAAATAAAAACGTAGAGGCGATGCCCCCGTGCTCGCCCGAATAGCGGTTAGTAGTCAGTAATACCAATTTGCTTTCAAGTTGTCCGATTGGGGATGGCATTATTTGTCGCTGACTGACCTGACGCATCAGCACAGGCTTGTTGGTCTCAAGCGTTTGATCCTACAGCATTGTTGGTTGCCTTTGATGCGTTGGCTACGCCTGTGCCTACGGCGTGCGGCGTCAAACGCTCAAATTATTCGCGTTTTCATCCTTTTTTTCAACAGCAAAAAAAGTAGGCGAGCGGGGTACAACTGCCTTAGCAGTTCAAAAATGCCGCTCTCATGCGCCGAGGGGCTTGCACAGCGCAAAGCGCTTTGCGGGTCGTACAACATGCGTTGGCCTGCAAGGTGGGTTGCAAGAGGGAGGTTGGTTGCGAGATGGCCTTGCGCGCTGTGCGTGATGGCTTTATCTGATGGTCTTTTGGGATGGCCTTTTTGCAATGGCTTCTCTGAATGACTGCGTAACGTCAAGGGAATCATTTGCAGGTAGCATATCGCATCAGGTCAACAGAAAATCAAATTGGTATAAGAAGTAAGAAGGCCACTTGCACTGATTCAGCGCACTCCCGCACATGGGTCGGGCACTCTCCATTACACCTCAAACACCTCACTCGGTCGATCTTGTTCGGCGACGCAGAGAGAAAAATCCCGAATCCCATGACCGCGCAACTGATGGATGCACGTTTTGCGCGCCAAATTCGGACGGTTGTTTTTCTCGCTCAAATGCGCCAAAACCGCGCGTTGCAATCCCTCCGCGGCCAAGTTGCACAGGGCCTCGGCTGCGCCGTGGTTTGACAAATGACCGTGCGTGCCGCTGATCCGCATTTTCAAATCCCAGGGATAGGGGCCATTCATGAGCAGGTCGCGGTCGTAATTGGTTTCAATAATTACCAAATCGGCACTTCGCATGCGCTGATACACCAATTGCGTCACCGTGCCCATATCGGTTGCAACGGCCACTTCGGCGCGGCCATCTGTCACGGAAAAATTCACGGGATCCGCGGCGTCGTGGGGCAGTTGGAACGCCTGAAAGGACAGGTCGCCAATTGAAAAAGATTCGTCATTTTCAAGTACCCGAATTTGTTCCGTGCCGCGAAAGGTCTGTTTCGATGCGTTCAACGTGCCTTGGGTCATCCAAACCGGCATCCCATACCGCCGCGCCAACACGCCCACGCCCTTGATGTGATCGGCGTGCTCGTGGCTGACGACAATGGCCTGCACCCGTGCGGGGTTGATATTTCTGCTATGCAAGCGTTCTTCGATCTTCTTGCCCGTCAAACCCGCGTCTATCAGCACGCCCGAAGACCCGTTTTGAACATAGATTGAATTGCCACCACTGCCACTTGCCAACAAACAAATTTTCACTGGTCAATTCCTTTCCGGGGAGCTATTGGTCGCGCATTATCGGTTGTCGCCTTCAACGCCTTCGGCTGATTTGGGGAGATGGGCAGGGACTGCCCACGGCTTCTCATCTATTCATTCACAAAGCGCGCGATCCAGATGCTGATTTCGTATAAAACGACGAGCGGCAGGGCCATCAAAATTTGAGACAGGGGATCCGGAGGGGTCAAAATGGCGGCGAGGACAAACCCGACCAAAATGGCATAGCGCCGTCCCTTTCGCATGCGTTCCTTTGTGGCAATGCCCATTTTCGCCAAAAAAAACGTCACCACGGGCAACTCAAATACCAAGCCAAAAACCACGAGGAGACGCAGCACAAAACCGATGTACATGCCGATATCAAACTGGGGAGCCACACCCGTATCAACGGTCATGCCGACAAAAAACGCCATGGCCAGCGGGATGACCAGCCAGTAGGCCAAAATCGCGCCCAAGACAAAACAAACGGTGGAGGACGCGATCACAAAGGTGATGAACCGCCGCTCGCCGGCAAACAGACCGGGCGCGACGAATATCCAGATCTGGTAAATCAGAAAGGGCAGAGCCAGAATCGCGCCGCCCACCAGCACGATCTCCAGTTTGACCATAAACATGCCCATGGGTTTGAGGGTTTGCAACACGAGCGCGTTTTCCTCTGTTCGGGCCGGGTGGATCAGCGCGGCCAAAATGTCATTGACAAAAATCCCGCACAAAACCGCGCCCACAATAACCGCGCTCAACCCCTTGAGAATGCGCCACCGCAATTCTTCCAAGTGATCGAGAAAGGGCATGGGTTTGCCTTCATCGGGCAGTTCTCGGTCAGGCGCGAGTGCCGGTACCGTGCCTTCGGGCGGCGTCCGTTCCTCGGTTGCTTTCTCGAGCCGACGAATGAACGCGATAGCCAACCCCATCAGCGCGATCAGCCCGCATCCTTGCGCGAACAAATCGCCAAACCGCGCGTAAAGCGTCTGATCCTTGCGCGGCGCGATGATGCCTTCTAAAACCGCGTCGTGAAACAACTCGGTATTTTGCCATTGCCGCCCGTGGGGATCGACGAATAGCGACACCCCGGTATTGGCGCAGCGCACCACCCAACGCCGGTTTTCAATCGCTCTGAAGGTCGCGATCTCGGCGTGTTGATACGGCGCAGACGTGCGCTTGTACCAACCGTCGTTGGTAATCACCACCAAAAACTCGGCGCCTTGAAGCACCATTTCGCGTGCCAGCCATGGGAACACCGAATCAAAACAGATCATGCCGGAAAATTTTCCGCCCGGTATCTCAAAAACAGTTCGCGCGGTTCCGCTCTCAAAATCGCCGCTGATGTACCCGCCGCCGCGCCATTGAATATCGCGCAAAAACCCGAGCAGTTGGGGAAATGGCGTGCGTTCTCCAAAGGGCACGACTTTCACCTTGTCGTAATGCGGCAAATCGCCTCCGCCCGGTTTGAACAAAAAAGAGGAATTGTAATACCGATCTCGCGTTGCGGCTTCGTAGCGATTGGCGCCCGTGTACAAATAAATGCCCAGCGAATCGACCAATGCCTGCACCCGCGCTTGGTAAGCGTTGTGCAATGGCCGCCCGCTTTTCAAATACGCGGGCACGGCGGCCTCTGACCAGATGACCAGTCGCGCCCCTGTTTTTGCCGCTTGGATGGTCAGGGGTTTCAATTTGTCGAAATTGTGATCGAACCCCCAGTAGGATTTTTCAACGGGCGAGACATTTTGCTGGACAATGGCGACTTTGAGATCGCCTTTGGCAAGGGGGTCTGCCACGCGCCACAAACCAAATCCCAAGGGCGCGGCAAATGTCAAAATCAGCGCGCCAACCCACAGACCGCGCCGCGCGCTTTTGGCGATCTCGCGGGCGATGAGATTGACCACCACCACCCAAAATGACACGCCGTACACCCCGGTGGCTTCTGCAACCTGAATCAGCGGCAAATAATCCACCTGGGAATGCCCGAGCAGCATCCACGGAAACCCCATATCGCCCAGGGTATTGAAATATTCAAATCCCACCCACAAAAAGGGCGTCAGCCACAAACCCAACCCGCCAAAGCGCGCCCAGGCAACCGACCACAAATAGACGAACAGCCCCCTGAAAAGCGCCATGTAGAAAATCGCCCCCGCCATACCTGGGGGGGTAATCCACGCGATCCAGTAAACGGTCGCGCCGTAAAAGACCGCGCCCTGCAAAAATCCCGCGCCAAACGCCAACCGACCGCGCAGATTTTCGGCAACGGGAATGAGGGGCAACAAGCTGATGCACGCCAGAAAACCGAGTGGCAAAGGAGGGAATGCCGCGGCCATCAGCAAGCCCGATAGCGCGGGATAACCAAGCGATAATTTCCAACCCGAGATCTTGTCCTGTTTTATTGCGTCCGACATTTTTCCTCTTTGAACGAATAGACGAATAGACGAATAGACGAATAGACGCAGCGCAGCAAGTAATCCCGTCCTTCAATTCGCCGATGTGCCGATGTGCGTTTTGTCGCGTACTGGAAAAACAAAAATCCATGTTGCGAAAAGCACAAAGATTGTGGAATATAAATGAGCATCAAATTTCTGTCAATTGCCGTTCAATACAAATGGTGTATCCCCATGTTGCCCGACCTTCGTTCAGAACTCCGCGCATTGCAAAGGCAAAATCGCTATCGCGCCGTGCGCTGCGTGGAAACCTGCCAAGAGCCTCGCATTCGCATTGATGGGCGGGGACTCGTCCTCTTTTGCTCCAACAACTATTTGGGTCTTGCCACCCATCCGGCCCTCAAACGCGCGGCAGTCGAAGCCCTCAACATCTATGGCAGCAGCACCGCCGCATCCGCGTTGATTTCGGGCTATATGCCCCCGCACGCCGAACTCGAAAGCCGCATGGCCCGGTTCTTGGGCACAGAGGCCGCGATCGTATTTCCCACGGGGTACGCGGCCAACCTAGGGGTTATTCCCGCGCTGATCAACCGCGGCGACATCATCTTCAGCGACCAATTAAACCACCGCAGCATCATCGACGGCTGCCGCTTGTCCCGCGCGCAAATCGCGGTCTATCGCCATTGCGATATCGCCCATCTCGAATCCCTGCTCAAAACCGCGGCCTCCTATCGCCGTCGCCTCATTGTCACCGACGGCGTCTTCTCGATGGACGGCGACATCGCCCCCCTGCCCGAACTCGTTTCCCTCGCCGAACAATACGAGGCCATTTTGATGGTGGATGATGCCCACGCGACCGGCGCGCTCGGGCCTCGGGGCCGCGGCACATTCGAATACTTTGGCCTGTCGCCCCATGCGATTGACATTCACATGACCTCGGGCAGCAAAGCCTTGGGCGCGTCGGGCGGTTTTATCTGTGGCAGCGCGGATCTCATCGCCCTGATTCGCAACCGTTCGGCGGCTTATATTTACACGACCGCGATGCCTCCCGACGCATGTGCATCCACCACTGCCGCGCTCGACCTCGTTCAGCGCGATGCCGGTTTGCGCCAACGCCTTTGGCGCAATACAAAAATCATCTGCGAGCGTCTTCGGGCGATGGGGTTTGACCTCGCGCAATCCCAAACGCAGATCGTGCCCGTGCGCGTTGGCGACGCCCAACGAACCGTTGCGATATCCGATGATCTCTACCATCGCGGTATCTATCTCTACGGCATACGCCCGCCCACCGTGCCCGAGGGCCAAAGCCGCTTGCGCCTTTCGGTGATGGCAACGCACACCGATGAGGATATGGCGCGATTATTCGATGCCATGGCCGCGGTGCGCCGGGCGTTTTTTTGATTTTTTGAGTTAGAGAGTACCTTGTCATGTCCGATTCCCTCGATCACATCCGCATCGTCTTGGTTGAACCCAAAGAACCCGGCAACATCGGCGCGGTGGCTCGGGCGATGAAAAATACGGGTCTGTCGCGCCTGTATCTCGTCAACCCGCCCGACCATACCAGCGGTGCTGCCCGCGCAATGGCGCACGGGTCGGGCGATATTCTCTACGGTGCGACCGTTGTCTCCTCGCTGTCCGCCGCGCTCGAAGACGTGTCGCTCGCCGTGGGGACATCCCATCGCAAACGCCGCGAATTTGACATCGTACACCCGCCCTCTGTTGCGGTGGACAAACTCTTGTCCCTGCCCGCAAATCACACGGGCGCGCTCGTTTTTGGTCGAGAAGAAAACGGGTTGACCAATGACGAAATTCAGTTGTGCCAGATGATTTCCCGCATCCCGTCGGCGGTGCGCTATCCGTCTCTCAACCTGTCTCAAGCCACCCTGATCTACGGGTACGAACTCTTCCGCGCGGCCCATTGCGAAACGCCCTACAAACCCTCCTCTTCGGATTTGGCGAATCGCCGCGAACTCGAATCCATGTACGAGCACATGCAATCCGCGCTGGACAAACTCGGCTTTGTATCGCGCCACCGCCCGCAGACCTTTATCCGCTCCATCCGCCGAATTTTCAATCGCATTGACATGGAACACCGCGATGTGGCGACTGTCCATCGCATTTTTCGCCAGATTGATCGCTTTGTCGCGCGGCATGGGTTGGATGGGGATCGGTAGCCAGTTGTCAGCGAAACGCCGGTTGCCAACTTGCAAACCCGCGAGAAAGCCCTTACCATGCTATTGAACAAACAACGCCTGTAAATAACATCCGTTAGGAGACCGCAATGACAAAGACCGACCGACGACCAAACCGAGACGCGCTTTTAAACGCGCTGGATATTTACCGCGATGCCATGCGGCCGTTTATCGTCCGTTGCTTGAAGCGAGTTAAGGGCAAGGGGGTCGAAGACGCGATAAGCGAAACGCTGCCTGACCGGCAGGCCGGGCAGTTCCGCCATAACTTGCAGCGGAACGACAGCGTCGAGGACGCGATTGACATCAACGACTTTCCCAATCTGGTCAGCAGGAACTGGCGCGAGGTCTTCAGCCGTGCGTTTGGGGATGACAAAACGGTTCAGAATCTGTTGTGGATAATCACAGAAGTACGCAACAAAGCAGTGCATTCGGGGCGGCAAGATATGGATGTGGAATACGCGAAGGTCCGCCTGTACGACATCGCCGTCGTGCTCGGACGCACCAACGCATCTGACGCGAAGCGCGAAGTGGAAGGCATCCGGGATCGGCTCGTCAGTGAATCCGACCAACGCGATGGGGCCGTGCCATCCGCACCCGTGAATGCCAGAACGACCCGCAAGGCCCGCTCATCCATCAATCTCAGGCCCTGGCGCGACGTGATGCCGCCGAGTTCGGATGTGGCGTTGGGCACGTTTCAAGAGGCCGAGTTCGCCGCGGATCTCCAGCGCGTGCATGACGGTCGCGCCCTAGCCACCGAGTATGGCAACCCGGTCAACTTCTTCCGGCAGACGTACATCACCCCCGGCATTCGCACCTTGCTCGTGAACGCGCTGAAGCGACTCAGCGGCAATGGCGGCGATCCCGTGATTCAGACCAAGACCGGATTCGGCGGGGGCAAAACCCACAGCCTCATCGCCCTGTACCACTTGGTCAACAGCGCGGACGCCTTGCTCAACGACTCTTCGCAAAGCAACGAGGAGATCGGCGCCCTCATTGGGGAAGCGGGATTGACTTCTCATGACATCCCCCAGATTGCGGTCGCGGTTTTGGACGGCACGCACCTCGCGCCCACGGATACGCGAACCACGCCGGGCGGCGACCCGCGCAACGCGCTGTGGGGCGAGATGGCGTATCAACTAGGCGGACAGGACGCTTACGAGATGATCGGGCAGGCCGCACGCGAAGGCACTGCGCCGGGCGGCGCGCAGCTCGACGATCTGTTCAGCACGGTCGGGCCATCCCTCATTTTGATGGACGAATTGGTGGCTTATGTCCGCAATGTGCCGAGTGACCGCGAGGGCAGCATCTATACCTTCTTGCAGGCCCTCAGCCAGTCGGTCAGCCGCGCGGACGAGGCGGTGCTGGTGATTACCCTGCCCGAAAGCGATATGGAATTGGGCGGCGAGGCCGGGCAAAAAGCACTCGCGCGATTGGAGCACATTTTCGGGCGCATTGAAGCGGTTTGGGAGCCGTTGGAAGTCAGCGAGGCATTTGCCGTGGTGCGCCGCCGGCTGTTCGGCGCGCTCGAGAATGCGGGCGAAAGGGATCGCACCTGCGAAGCCTTTTCCCGCATGTACGGACAGAGCCGCGGCGAATATCCATCCGGCGTCAGCGAAGCCCGGTATTTGCAACGGCTGAAGGACTGCTACCCCATCCACCCGGAAATTTTCGAGCGGCTCTACGCGGACTGGTCGTCCATACCGCAGTTTCAGCGCACGCGCGGGGTGTTGCGGATGATGGCAAATTGCATCAGCTATTTGTACCGCCAAAACGACGCCGGCCCCTTGATTATGCCCGCCACCTTGCCGTTGAGGGACGATTCGTTGGGCAATGAGTTTGAACGCCTGTTGCCGGGGCAATGGCAGGCGGTTTTGTCCGAAGTGGATAGCGACCATTCCCAAGCGGATAGGATTGACGCCACCGTGCAACGCTTTGCCGAGGTCGGCGGCGCGGCCCGTCGGTTGGCGCGTGCGATCTTTTTGGGCAGTGCCCCGAGCGGCGCGGTAAAGGGCATCGATCTCCGCCAGATCCACTTGGGGGCCGTGCAACCGGGAGACGGCATTTCCGCGTACAACGACGCGCTGCAACGGATGGTGGGCGATCTGTATTATCTGTACACCGACGACGGACGCTATTATTTTCACGCCGAGGAAAATCTGAACAAAGTCGCCACGGACCGCGCCGCGCAACTGAGCAACCGCGACATTGAAGAGCGCATCGTCGCGGAATTGCGCGAAGCCGTTGGACGCCGCGCCGATGTCGTCTTATGCCCGGCGAACTCCGCCGCGGTGCCGGACAACGACTCGACGCGCCTCGTCATTTTGCGTCCGAACCAGTCCTTGCCCAGCCGCTCGGCAGAGGCGGACGAGGGCACGCAGGCGGCATTGGACATCCTCGAAAACCGCGGCGATGGCCCGCGCGTCCACCGCAACACCTTGCTCTTTTTGGCGGCGAAAAACGACGAACTCCGCACGCTCAAAACCCATACGCGGACGTACCTGGCCTGGGATTCCATTGTCCACGGCGACCGCCGCATCGCCAATCTCGCGGGCGACCGCTTGCGCCAAGCGAGGAGCAGTTTGGAACAAGCTAAAAGTGAAATGGAGGCCGCGCTCGTCAGGGCCTATCGCTGGGCCATGGCGCCAACGCAGGCGGATCCGCAACGAGCCGACTATGGGTTTTCTACGTTCCAGACCGAGGACACGGGCGCGATTGTCGATAGCGCGTTTGCAAAGTTCATCGCGCAGGAGGCCCTCGTCGAGGGCATATCCCCGATGTCGCTGGCGAGTATGCTGGCGCGATACGTGTGGACCAACGAGGCGTATCGCTATCACATCGCCATCGATACCTTGTGGGAATTGATGACGAGTCAGGTGTATATGCACCGCCTGCGAAACAAGACGGTTTTGATGGATTGCATCAACCGCGGCGTGCCGAACCGCGACTTTGGATATGCCGAGGGCTGTCAAAACGATGACTACCGCGGCCTGCGCTTTGGCGGCGACATGCCCGACTTTTCAGCGGGGGTGGCCGAGGGCGATGCAGGGCTTTTGGTCAATCCCGATATGGCCCAACTCGTAGAGGAAGAAATGCCGCCGGAAGCGATACAGCCTCCAACTGACAGCGCGTACACCCCTCAACAACCACATGGCGATGAAACACCGTCTCCACCCGCGCCGCGCGGCCCCAAGCGCGTTGCTGTCACCAAGACCATGCAGGGCGAAATTTCCCTGGACGATGTCAATTTGCTGCGCGAGGAGATCATCCGCAATCTGCGCGACGATGGCGGCGATATAACGGTCGAAATTACCATCCGCGCACACAAGGCCGATGGCTTTTCCGAAAGCACGGCTCGTGCGGTCCGCGAGAACAGCGTTCAGCTCAATTTGGCTATCGACATGGAGACACAGGATGGAGGCTTGGCGTGAGCGGAAGTCTCAAAAGAACTGCGAAAGGCGGATCGCGGATTAAACGGATGACGCGGATTACACGGATGAAAGGCAAAGGCAAACCCAGATGAACGTAGATGAACGTAGATGAACGTAGATGGAAGCAGATGAAAGCATAAGAAAGATGCGAGGATAGAAACGTAGGGGCGCGGCCCCCGTGCTCGCCCGAAAAGGCAAAATACAAGGCGGATCGCGGATTAAGCAGATTACGCGGATTACACGGATGAAAGGCAAAGGCAAGATGCGAAAATAAAAACGTAGGGGCGATGCCCCCGTGCTCGCCCGAAAAGGCAAGATACAAAGACGGATCGCGGATTGCGCGGATTGCGCGGATTGCGCGGATGAAAGGCGAAAAGCAAACGCAGAAGAACGCAGAAGACGCGAAGCGGGGTACAACTGCGACGCCTCACTAGCAGTTCACGGCGGAAAAAAAGGAACGCGAAATGAACAGTGCCTTCAAACCCATATTCGCGATCACCAATCGGATCGCGGCCGGCCTCATTGAGCGCGCTCAGAGGGTTCTCGAAGCCGCGACCAATAAGCGGATGTACCACCTAAAAAATGTCAACTGAACTTGCGACATAACTCGCGACACACAGGATGATTCAACATGGCGACTGACACAAAGCCCCTCGCGCTGAGGGTCTCAAATTTTGGCCCCATCGCCGAGGCGGAAATCGACTTGCGCCCGCTGACGGTCTTCGTCGGGCCGAGCAACACCGGCAAATCCTACTTGGCGATCCTGATTTACGCGCTGCACAGGTTTTTCAGCAGTTATTTCGGTTATTTCAGTGGTCGGCATTTTGGGCTTACGCCAAGAGACTACCCCTTGTTCTATCGAGGTAGATGGGCAAAGGAACAGGATATCTCCGATGAGGATGTTAGAAAATTGATTGCGTGGATAGACACAGTAGCAAAAAATCCGTCAGATAATTCGCGGGTTCAACTGCCGGACTTTGTCGCGTCATGGGTCCATCTTACCATTAAGCAGATGGAAGACTTCAACAAAATCATCGCGGAGGAAGTCGGGCGGAGCTTCGGTGTCGAAGATACGCGCCAACTCATTCGCCATGGCAAGAACCATGATGCGAGGATTGTTCTGCAACATATCGCGGAGGATTCCGATTCCTTCAAGCCTTTCGAGTATGAATTGGCACTGAAAGGTAAGCAATCTGAATTGGTGGTTTCGACTTCCAAAGAGCATCCGTTGCATATTGATCAACCGAGAATTAGTGATCAGAGGTTTCCGGTTTTTCCATTTGGTATCTTTGCTTCACAGACGCGATATGCCGAATTAGAAGACGAGGAAGAAAAAAGAGAGATTGCGGCAATGATCATAGACCAAATTTCCAAATTGGTTGTTTTCTCCACTATTGGCCCATTGGCTCGCGCAGCCCATTATCTTCCCGCTGACCGCACTGGGGTTATGCACGCGCACCGCGTCGTCGTGGCTTCTTTGATTCAACACGCGCCGCGTGGGGGACTTATGCGCGACACGCCGTTGCCAGCACTTTCGGGCGTTCTCGCCGATTTTCTCGAGCAACTCGTTGGGCTTGGAGATTTGTCGGGCAGAAGACAGCGCGTCCGTGACGGGAATCTCGCCGGAAGGCTTGAGAAACAAATCCTCAAGGGGAAAATCCGCAAAGAGGACTCAGAGACAGGCTATCCAATTTTTTCTTATCAACCGGAAGGATGTAAGAAAGACATACCCTTGATGAATGCGTCGTCCATGGTGTCGGAGTTGGCGCCGGTCGTGTTGTACTTGCGCCATGTGGTTCAGGCGGGCGATGTGCTGATTATCGAGGAACCCGAGTCTCACTTGCACCCGGAAATGCAGGTCGAATTTATCCGCCAACTCGCGGCGGTTGTGCGCTCTGGCGTCCGCGTGATGCTCACCACGCACAGCGAGTGGGTGCTGGAAGAATTGGCGAATCTGGTTTTATTATCGGAACTTCCGAAAGCACAGAGGAGAGACATCGCGGGCGCGGACTTTGCACTCCGCCGCGACGAAGTGGGTGCGTGGCTGTTCGAGCCTAAGCAGCGACCCAAAGGATCGGTCGTAAAGGAAATACCGCTTGACGCGGAGTTTGGTGGCTTCCAGTCCGGTTTCGGGTTGGTCACGGAATCGCTCTATAACCGCTGGGCAAATATTTTTAGCCGGACTGAGGAGGGATAATGCCAACGACAGTGGTGGAAACAGTTCGAAGAAAAACAGACCCAGGATGCCATGATACAAAATGCCGCGATGGTGGTTGCTCGCTATCACTGAAGGATGTACCGGAGCCAAATGTGCTGATCAGTCTGGAACACCCGGCTTCGCCGGTGAATATCAACCAAGCTCATTGTAATTATTTGTTCGTTGGCGGCAAAGATGACAATGACGGGCCGTGGGTCGCGCCAATAGAATTGACCGCAAGTAAGAAAGGGGCCAACGAGTTTCAACGCCAATTGCAGGGTGGGGCCAATATAGCGGATAATTTATTGCCACAGAAGATTCGAGTCAGGTTTCGCCCTATCGCAGTTCACGATGGTGGACTTCACCGCGCTGAAGTGGACAAATTGCGTAAAAACAAGGTTCGTTTTCGAGGAAAGCCAGAACTGATTCACCTAATGCGGTGCGGATCGCCATTGACCCAAGCGTTGCGTGGCTAAACACGCTACAGCCGGACAAGGGAACTACGAAAGACGCGGAGCGGGGTACAACTGCGACGCCTCACCAGCAGTTCACGACGCGAAAAGGCGTGGAAATCGGAGAGGCGGGAGGACGGCTCAAAAAAAAGAGACGCCCCTCAATTTGAGAACTGAGGAGCGTCGGGCCAGCGATACTATCACTGGGGGAAAGAAAATAATACACAGGTAGAGAGTGTATGTCAAAGCTCGTCGACCTGTGGCTAAAGGAGATGCTATGCTGACTGATCGGCAAATTAGGGATTTGATAGCTTGTCCCAAAGTGATCGTAAAGAAGGAACCCGTTAGAGGATATAAAGAAGAAAATCTCCACAAGCGTTGTGATTTGGCATTGGAAACCATGCCGTCCAGCGCCGAAAAGTTCACGGTCTTTACGCGCCAAAACATCATGTTCATAGAAAATTTTTCTATCGGGTTGCGTTATCAAACCAACGACCCAAAGTTGGGAACCATCACGCTTGTTCGCTACAATGGACCGCACGGCGGATACAGCCGGCCCCCGATGGGCATTATGCCCAGCCACACATTCACCGCATCACCGCAACAGAAATAGCGTCTGGAAATACGCAACCCCAAGAGCGAGATAGAAAAATCACGAGCCGATATAGCACATTTGAAGACGCGCTTGTGGTTTTCTTTGGCGATATTGGCGCGACCAATTACGGGGGGTATTTCCCCGAATTACTGTAAGGGAGCCTTTTCTAATGGACATCAATCGCATTAGGGCCTCATTGAGCGGTACGATAGCGGCGGGCTTTGATTTCTACGAGCGCCGCCCGGGGCATTACCAGTTGATCGCTCCCATACTCCACGAGGATGGAGATATGGTGGACATCTATTTGCAGGATAGCGCCGAGCACGCGGGTTGTATTCGCTTATGCGATTTTGGAATGACGCTGATGCGCTTGTCCTACACTTACGAGGTGAATACCGACACCCGGCAGAGAATTTTTGACAGTATTCTCATCAACAACGGCGTTCATAACGATCAGGGCCATCTTTATCTGGATACGCCTGTGGACAGACTCTATGAGAGTATATTGCAATTTGCGGGTTGCGTGCAAAAAGTGTGCAATATGCGCTATTGGAGCAGAGAGATTATCCGCAGTGCGTTTTACGACGATTTGGAGGAATACGTCACGACCGAACTCAAGCGGTTTAATCCCCGTGCGGACTATTCTCCTCTCTCTGAATATCCCATCAGTGTAGATTGGTTTCTAAAATACAAAAATGTTGACTTTTATGTTTTCGGAGTGCCGGGCAACGACAAGGCAAAAAATGTCGCCATTGCTCTGTTGGAGTTTGAGAAAGATGAGTTGCCGTTCTTCAGCCTTGTGGTTTATGAGGATTTCGAAGCGTTGGGAAGAAAGGAACGGGCCTACCTGACCAAGAATGCCGATACCCAGTATCCGGCACTGAACGACTTTCGGGAAAAATCTGTTCCCGATATTGACAGGTACATCAGCTTGGCCTCTTAATTCGTTTCAGATGGGAACGTTGAAGAAAACGACAAAAGACTCGGAGCGACGAGTGCGACAGAAAACATACTTGGAAGCCCTAGAGACGCTCCCCAATTTGCACATCCACTATGGGCACTTTCTCCCAAAAAATAGAGCCTGCGCGCAGTACCATCAGCGGTCCGCCCGCCCGTCCTCCATCACCCGTAGGGACAGGCCCCCGTGCCTGTCCTCGCACCCAGATTCCAAGAAGTCAGCGGTCAGTCCGCTCGTCCTCCATCACCCGTAGTCCTCGCCCCCCCCCAGATTCCAAGAAGTCAGCGGTCCGCCCGCTCCCAACCCCTACGCCGTTCTGTTGATTAGTTTGTTGTACTGTGAGGAGCAACAATGAAAATATACCGCAAGAAGCTCATCGAGGTCGATCTGCCCTTAGCGGAGATCAACGCCGAGTCGGCCCGCGAGAAATCGATTCGGCACGGCCATCCCTCCACGTTGCATCTGTGGTGGGCGCGGCGGCCATTGGCGGCGTGCCGGGCGGTCATTTTTGCCAGTATGGTGGATGACCCAGCGGCGTGTGTGGAGGAGTTTCCCACAGAGGAGGCGCAGCGGGCCGAGCGTGAGCGGCTGCACGGGATCATCCGCGAGTTGGTCAAGTGGGAGAGCACGGACGAGCGCAAGACCGATGTGCAGGTGCTGTTGCGGCAGGCGCGATACGAGATCGCCCGCTCGGTGGCCCGCGCTCGCGGGGGCGAGACGGCCCCCACTGCGTCGGCGGATGTGTTGCGCTATTTGGCCGACAGGGCGTTGCCCATTTACGACCCTTTCTCTGGCGGCGGGTCCATTCCGTTGGAGGCGCAACGGCTGGGGCTAAAGGCAGTGGGGACGGATCTCAACCCGGTCGCCGTGCTCATCACCAAGGCGTTGATCGAACTGCCGCCCAAGTTCCGCAATCGGCCGCCGATCAATCCAGATGTGGATCCAGTGGTCAGGGGGCAACGGTCGGTGAAAACAAACTGCGAAAGACGCGAAAAGGCGCGAAAAAAAAACGCGGCTTCGGTGGGCAGTGGGCAGGGAAAGGTTGGAATGCAGGGGGGCGAGGACAAGCCAACAGCCACCGGCCACTGGCGCGGTGCGGCGGGCTTGGCCGACGACATTCGCTATTACGGGCGTTGGATGCGCGAGGAGGCTTATAGGCGCGTCGGGCATTTCTATCCCAAGGTGCGACTGAGGGATGGCGGCGAGGCCACTGTGATCGCGTGGCTGTGGGCGCGGACAGTGCCCTGTCCGAATCCGGCCTGCGGCGCGGCAATGCCGTTGATGAGGACGTTTCAGGTGTCGAAGAAAAAGGGCAATGAGCACTGGATACGGCCGGTCGTCGAGGGCGCAAGCGTTTCGTTTGCGGTGCAGAACCACAGCGGCGGTGTGCCCAAGGGCGGCACCGTGGACCGCAACGGCGCGACCTGTATCGCGTGTAACGCCGGCGTGAAGTTGACTTATGTGCGCGAGCAGGCGCAGGCAGGGCGGATGGGCGAGGTGATGACTGCCATCGTCGCCGAGGGGAATCGCAAGCGGCTGTTCGCGTCGCCAACAGAAGGTCATGTCGAGGCGGCGCAGAAAGCCGAACCTAAATGGCGGCCTGTCGGCAATCTACCAAAGCAAGCCTTGGGTTTCAGGGTGCAGGCTTATGGGTTGACACACTGGCATCAACTTTTCACAAAGCGACAATTGACCGTGCTGACCACGTTTAGCGATCTGTTAGGGGATGTTGGAGAGGTCATAAAAAGGGACGGAGCGGATGAGGGATACGTCAATTCTATTCGCACCTATCTTGCGTTGGCGGTTGGTAAAAATGCGGACTATTGTTCCAGTTTTGCGACGTTGCATGTGTCGCTTGAAGCAATCAGAAACATTTTCGCACGCCAAGCAATCCCGATGGTTTGGGATTTTGCCGAAACGAATCCCTTCTGCAATTCAATAGGGAATTGGCTTGCTCACGTTGAACGAATCTCAAATGCTGTCGAGCGTCTGCCTGTTGATGCAAACGCCGGTGAAACACATCAAGCCGACGCCTCAACCACCATCTACGCCGACAGTGGGCCCGTAATCGTTACTGATCCGCCTTATTACGACAACATTGGTTACGCCGATCTCTCCGACTTCTTCTATGTATGGTTGCGCCCATTGTTGCGCGGCATCTATCCTGAACTGTTTGCCGGCATTCTGGTACCCAAAGCAGAGGAGATGATTGCCTCTCGGTTCCGGTTCGATAATCCCCGCGAGCGATTCGAGGATTTGTTGAACAAAACCTTGCGGCTGATACGGAAGCGTTGTAGCCCGGAATTTCCGTCGTCCATCTTCTACGCCTACAAACAACAGGAGATGGCACGCGGCGGCAGAACCTCCACAGGTTGGGACACGATGCTGTCCGCATTGGTGAACGCCGGATTTCAGATCATCGGCACTTGGCCGATGCGAACGGAGTTGGGCAATCGTTCAGTTTCGCTCGGAACCAATGCGCTGGCCTCGTCCGTCGTCTTGGTCTGCCGCCCGCGTGCCGAGGACGCGGTCATGGTGACGCGCCGCCAGTTCTTGGACGCCTTAGAGCGCGATTTGCCCGCCGATCTCGACCACCTCACACGGAAGGGCCACATCGCCCCGGTCGATTTGGCGCAGGCGGCCATTGGGCCGGGCATGAAAATCTACTCCCAATACAGCAGCGTGGAGACTATCGGCGGCGAGCCTGTGCCGGTGCGCGAGGCACTGGCCGAGATCAACCGCGTCATCGCCGAATACCACCAGCGGGAACAGGGCAACTTGGACGCCGAGAGCCGCTTTTGCATGGACTGGTTGCGGCAGAATGGCTATGGCGAAGGCCGATACGGCGACGCCGAGGTGCTCGCCCAAGCCAAAAACGTGTCCATCGACGCCCTGTCTATACGCCATCTGCTCACCGCCGGGGGCGGGCGAGTGCGCCTGCTACCGGTCGATGAATACGGCCCCGACCGCCCGTTGCCCCCTCCCCTGCTCAAAATGACCGCGTGGGAGGGTTGCTTCCGCATGGCGTATCACTTGGACACCAAGCGCGAGGACGGCGGCGGCATTCCCGGCGCGGCGCGAGTGGCGCGGGCCATGGACGGCAACGCCGAGTCCGTCGAGCGGTTGGCGCGCATCCTCTACGAACACCACGACCGCAAGGGCGAGTCCCAAAACGCGGTCCTCTTCAACCATCTGGTCGCAGAGTGGCAGGATATTGTCGAGCGGATGCAGATTGAAGAACAGGGGACGCTGTTGTGATGCAGTGGCCGGTGGTCAGTGACCAGTCCCCGCCCGTGCCTTTCTCAGTCTCACGTCTTTCTCAGTCTCATGCCTTTCGCAGTAGCCACTCCCCCCTATAAAATGTCCCAAACGACCCCCTTCGCCCTCAAATATCGCTTGCGGCAACAGCACCACCCCTACTGCCGCGAAAACGTGCAGACACTGCCGGAGAACCGCTGCGGCGTGTACGCGCTGTGGTTGCCATCGGCAGTGATAGACGGGTACGACTGCATCTATGTGGGCAAGTCGGAAACCTGCATCCGTCGCCGCCTGCTCGACCACCTCCAGAACGAGCCGAACCCGAGCCTGCGGCGCGTCCTCCGCACCTTCCGCGACATGGTGCAATTTTCAGTCGCCTTCACGGCCAATGCCGAGGAAACCGACGCCTTGGAAACAGCCATCATCCGCGACTGGCAACCCGAGACGAATCGGAATAAGATGAAAGGAGACGCGAGATGCTGAAGCGCGTTCACATCAAGGGCTACAAATCCCTGTCCAATGTCGAGGTGCAACTTTCGCCTCTCACCCTGCTATTCGGGCCAAATGCGGCCGGCAAGAGCAATTTCCTCGACGCGCTCCAACTTTTGTCGAAACTGGCGACGAGTCGCACGCTGAAGGAAGCCTTTGATCCGCCGTATCGGGGCAAGCCGCTCGAATCCTTCGCGATTGGGGAAAAAGGGCTTAAGGGGATGGTTCAGCAAGAGCGGTTGATCTTTTCTCTTGAGGCCGATTTGGACCTGTCGGATGGGGTCGTCGAGGCCGTCAATCGGCAGATACGGGAAATGCGGCGTCCGAGCAGCACAGAGACAGACAACAGGCCCGCCCCTGTCCGCGAACGCAACTTGCGCTACCGAGTGGAGGTCGAGATGCAACCCCGATCCGGGATTATGTGCATCGCGGATGAATATCTGGCGGCGCTGAACGCTGCGGGAGAACCCACGGGCAAACGCAGGCCCTTTATCGAACGGCACGGCGACCATATCCGCTTGCGGCTGGAGGGACAGGCGCACCCCACGTACTACGACCGCTATCTCGACCATACGATTCTTTCCATGCCGCATTATCCGCCGCACTATCCGCACCTGGTCGCGGCGCGGCGCGAATTGGAGCATTGGCTGTTCTTCTACTTCGAGCCACGCGAGCGCATGCGCGCGGTCAATCCGGTCAAGGAAGTGCGCCACATGGGGCTGATGGGCGAGGAACTCGCGGCTTTTCTCAATACGCTTCAGGTGCTCAAGCCCAGGCAGTTCAAGGCCGTTGAAAGGGCATTGCACACCTTGATGCCCAATGTGGAGGGGATTGAGGTGGATGTGAGCGAACTCGGCGAGGTCGAGTTGCGTCTGAACGAAGGTGGGGTCGCCATTCCCGCGCGGGTGTTGTCTGAAGGCACGTTGCGAATGCTGGGGCTTTTGGCATTGACCGGTGCCGATGAGGTGCCCTCGCTGGTGGGCTTTGAGGAGCCGGAGAACGGCGTTCACCCGCGGCGGATTCGGTTGATCGCGGAATTGCTGAAGACGCGCTCGCGCCTTGGCCCGACCCAGTACATTGTCACTACGCATTCGCCGATTCTTCCCGATCTGCTGTCCGGCGATTCCCTGTTCGCGGTGCGGCGCGTTGACCGCCAAACGCATATCGACCCCTTTACCACATGGGGGCCGCTGGCGCGCAGCAACGATATTGAATATGCACTTGACGACCGAGCGGAAAGGCTGCCCGTTTCCGAACGCATTTTGAGAGGAGATTTCGATGCGTGAGATCGCGCTGTTCGTCGAAGACTCCGCCCATCAAGAAGTTATTGGCGCATTGGTGCAACGCCTTGCGGATGAATACAGTATCGATGTGCGGTTCAACTGGCGAAGTGCAGTAAGGGGCCACGGACGGGTCGTTCGGGAACTCCGCGACTATTTGCTGCGCGGACAAGGGGGGCCGTTGCCAGACTTAGAAGCCCTAACATAAAGAAATCAAGCGTCTGAAACAGATGCGTGAACACCCGCAGGAACGCCTCAAAGTCGGCCTCTCACAAATCCATGGCAACGCTTTTTGTTAAGGCTTCTAAGTGCAATTTGGAAGTACTACCCGCCTACTGGGGTATTGAAACTGTTGAAATTGCGGGGATACCCTCGTTCTGGATCTGGTCAACCACCATCGGGTGCAACGCGAGGATTTTGAAGCGCGAGATGGCGGGGTATTTTTACAAGGCGACAGCCGCAAACAGTTAATCGCAGCATACCAGCGACGCCTTGAAGACCGCGTGATCTACCCAGTGAGTGCCGTGCGCGTGGAAGGGACGATCTACCGGCGTTGCCTCGAATACCAAGTGCGCCGATTGGCCCGGGTGATCTTGGGCGAGGAAGGCCACTACCGAACTTTTTTGGTGCGCTGAGAGAAAAGTCAGTGGTCAGTGGTCGTCCGGTCCGGCAAAATTGAACTGCCGCTGTATGAAAGCTATGCGTTGTTGAAGCATTTGGTCGATGACTTGGGGGGGGGGTGTTCACAAATGAGTATGACGGGAAGGGCGACCTCAAAAAAGTGCTGTGAAAAAAGTGCTGGGGCTGAGAAATCAGTCTATTCTCGCACATGGCTTTGGGCCGGTCTCTCAAGAAGGATGTGGAACAGCACGGGATTATGTCCGTCAGTTTATGGATCAGGCATTTCAGGACTGGGAGCAGAAAGCCGCAGAAGCGGTATTTCCGAGACTGCAATTCACATCAGTAACTGAAAGTTTGGCATTGGGCAGTCAACCGGGTTGATTGGGCAAGTGCCGACGCGATAGAAGTCCGTCTGCGACCCAGAAAAAAAAAGGTTGTCATAATGACGCAATGGGGTTATATTGATTTAAGCTATCGAACATTAGGCGCGTTACCTGATCCAATTCTGGGTCGCAAATTTGTAACGGCCTGTCTCGAAAGCAATTATCCGAACACCATTTTAGTCGTCAGCGCGATTTTGAGGGGCATCTGCCTGTCAAAGTGGCCTGAGTCGCACAAGGGCCTCATACGAACTGCGGCCCAATAAGTTAGAAAGGAGGGCTTTGGAAGTACTACCCGCCTACTGGGGTATTGAAACCCGAGACGAAACCCCTAAAAATCCACTTGCCGCCATCGACTTTGGAAGTACTACCCGCCTACTGGGGTATTGAAACTTATGAATGTTTGAAACTTCTCTTTTTCCTCGGGGGTATATTTGGAAGTACTACCCGCCTACTGGGGTATTGAAACTTGTATCTCAACATTGATATTCATCTATCCCCCTTGAAGGATTTGGAAGTACTACCCGCCTACTGGGGTATTGAAACTTTGTATAGTATTGGTTCGCTTGCTACTTTATAGCCGAAGATTTGGAAGTACTACCCGCCTACTGGGGTATTGAAACTTCTCGCGCAACCCCTTTCGCTCCGCTTCCAACGCCTTATTTGGAAGTACTACCCGCCTACTGGGGTATTGAAACTTGGGGAGAATCCCCCATCGCACGAAATCGGACATTGAATTTGGAAGTACTACCCGCCTACTGGGGTATTGAAACCTTCTTGTCGTTGGGCATAAATCCTTCAATGCGATACCCATTTGGAAGTACTACCCGCCTACTGGGGTATTGAAACTTATTAGTGCAATAGACCACATAGAAATTGTCCAAATTCTCATTTGGAAGTACTACCCGCCTACTGGGGTATTGAAACCTTGTTGCGTGGTGAGCGCCCTCTGGGCAATCACGTTCATTATTTGGAAGTACTACCCGCCTACTGGGGTATTGAAACCGGCATAATGCGGCGGAACTGTTGCATGCCTCGTATTGATTTGGAAGTACTACCCGCCTACTGGGGTATTGAAACTTATCGTAGGGAAACGTGTTGCGTGCTGGGTCCGTGTATCATTTGGAAGTACTACCCGCCTACTGGGGTATTGAAACTTCCCTGTACTCGGGATCGGTCAGAGATCTCTCTCGTCGGATTTGGAAGTACTACCCGCCTACTGGGGTATTGAAACTCACAAATGTTTGGAATTTCTCTTTTTCCTCGGGTGTGTATTTGGAAGTACTACCCGCCTACTGGGGTATTGAAACATAAATAGTCACTTCACGAGCGTAGCCATGAATAAACCGAATTTGGAAGTACTACCCGCCTACTGGGGTATTGAAACGACAGAATAGGGCAGGACGGAGACTTACGTTTGTAATAATTTGGAAGTACTACCCGCCTACTGGGGTATTGAAACCTGATATTCGACATTTGCTACTCCTATGGATGAAACTTATTTGGAAGTACTACCCGCCTACTGGGGTATTGAAACGAAACGTTTAGGGCGCGGTCAAGCATGATATATCTTGCCCACTGATTTGGAAGTACTACCCGCCTACTGGGGTATTGAAACGAGACTTTTCGGGTGTATTGCTCCTGAATTGCTTGCATTTGGAAGTACTACCCGCCTACTGGGGTATTGAAACGTTTCTCGAAGTTTCATTTTGCTACTCCTTTTGTGGGTTATTTGGAAGTACTACCCGCCTACTGGGGTATTGAAACGAATCAGCATGGGGTAAATTTTCCTTACACGGATTTTCACATTTGGAAGTACTACCCGCCTACTGGGGTATTGAAACCAACCTTAGGATAGGTCATTGTATTAACCTCCATTAAATCATTTGGAAGTACTACCCGCCTACTGGGGTATTGAAACACTCATTGTTTCGTGCGAAGATGAGCTCGGCGTGTGTATATTTGGAAGTACTACCCGCCTACTGGGGTATTGAAACTTGATCGGCGTGATGCCAGGGTCTTCAATTCCAGTTCTTTCCATTTGGAAGTACTACCCGCCTACTGGGGTATTGAAACTTGTTCTCGCATCATATAGCGCATTCATTACCACGCTCCAATCCATTTGGAAGTACTACCCGCCTACTGGGGTATTGAAACTCTGCTCAGTCAGCGCAAAAAACTTGCCCGCAAGGTCATGGATTTGGAAGTACTACCCGCCTACTGGGGTATTGAAACTTTGTGATCCATGAGAAAACACAACCCCTCCTTAGTGGATTTGGAAGTACTACCCGCCTACTGGGGTATTGAAACCCAATATTGGCTCACAGCGTCGGCATTGCCGAACGATTCCATTTGGAAGTACTACCCGCCTACTGGGGTATTGAAACATATCAAGATGCGCACGAACGACACACGCCTCGCAAGCCATTTGGAAGTACTACCCGCCTACTGGGGTATTGAAACACTTTGCCGGACGTCCTCAAGGGCTTTAACCCAAGGGGCATTTGGAAGTACTACCCGCCTACTGGGGTATTGAAACCCGTCATGTTGGTTTTTTGAATGAACTCGAAAGCCACGAAATTTGGAAGTACTACCCGCCTACTGGGGTATTGAAACCCCATCACCATCATGGTGGATCTCGTGGTAATCCAGCCGCATTTGGAAGTACTACCCGCCTACTGGGGTATTGAAACTTTAAGCGTTTGGGCATAGTACTTCTTGATCTCTCCGTGAATTTGGAAGTACTACCCGCCTACTGGGGTATTGAAACTCAAGAAAATCGTGAACGAGTTCCGTGCGCCTCTGCCCGCGTTGATTTGGAAGTACTACCCGCCTACTGGGGTATTGAAACTCTCCGCAGGCAGATGCAAGGGGGATAAACGCAGGGGCGAATTTGGAAGTACTACCCGCCTACTGGGGTATTGAAACTCAAGAAAATCGTGAACGAGTTCCGTGCGCCTCTGCCCGCGTTGATTTGGAAGTACTACCCGCCTACTGGGGTATTGAAACTCTCCGCAGGCAGATGCAAGGGGGATAAACGCAGGGGCGAATTTGGAAGTACTACCCGCCTACTGGGGTATTGAAACTTCCACCTCGGGCTGCCCTAATGGCTTGTTCTGCATTCGATTTGGAAGTACTACCCGCCTACTGGGGTATTGAAACTGTTCGTGTCGCTCGCGCCTTGAAACGCGGTCAAGTTGTTCATTTGGAAGTACTACCCGCCTACTGGGGTATTGAAACGCTGGTGAAGCGGTACTCGATGAAAAATGCCTCGAGCGCATTTGGAAGTACTACCCGCCTACTGGGGTATTGAAACTGGAGGCCGCATGCCCTGCTGATCTGGTCGAGGTCGTCGATTTGGAAGTACTACCCGCCTACTGGGGTATTGAAACACTCAATTTGGATTCTTTTTTACTAATCGGACAATCTTCATATTTGGAAGTACTACCCGCCTACTGGGGTATTGAAACCGCTATCTGTAATTCTGATGGATTAAGCCATTGGGGAAATTTGGAAGTACTACCCGCCTACTGGGGTATTGAAACGCGGCGTCTGCTTTCGCTCTTTCACTTTCGACAAGTTTACATTTGGAAGTACTACCCGCCTACTGGGGTATTGAAACGCCCTTACGCGCATGCACGCGCAAGACCTGCGTAAAAAATTTGGAAGTACTACCCGCCTACTGGGGTATTGAAACCTTCCGTGGCGAATCCAAATCTCCACTTCCCGCCATCGAATTTGGAAGTACTACCCGCCTACTGGGGTATTGAAACCTTCCGTGGCGAATCCAAATCTCCACTTCCCGCCATCGAATTTGGAAGTACTACCCGCCTACTGGGGTATTGAAACTGACCGGCATTTCGGATTTACGATGCGAGAATTTTTTCCAATTTGGAAGTACTACCCGCCTACTGGGGTATTGAAACCGTAACAAGATAACCCCCTTAAGAATCCATACACCAGGCATTTGGAAGTACTACCCGCCTACTGGGGTATTGAAACCTTCCTCCCGCCAGCCCCGAGCGAAGGTTCCGACGGCCAACATTTGGAAGTACTACCCGCCTACTGGGGTATTGAAACCAGCCTGTTGCTTTTCGATCCGGCAATCCTTTCGTCCTGATTTGGAAGTACTACCCGCCTACTGGGGTATTGAAACGTCATCCTCTCCCTTACGGGAAGTAACTTTGATTGTGATATTTGGAAGTACTACCCGCCTACTGGGGTATTGAAACATCTCGGCGAGATCGTGCGTTCTAAGTGTCATTTCGTTTCATTTGGAAGTACTACCCGCCTACTGGGGTATTGAAACTTCGTCTGACTTTTCTCGGGGATTAAAATACAAGGTCTTCATTTGGAAGTACTACCCGCCTACTGGGGTATTGAAACTCAATCAATCCGCCTCGAATAATCGCGGCGTATTTGATAATTTGGAAGTACTACCCGCCTACTGGGGTATTGAAACTTAACCATATTTGTCACGGCTTCAACACCAAATTCAATGTATTTGGAAGTACTACCCGCCTACTGGGGTATTGAAACTTCAGGACTTGAAACAAATCGGCACTTATACGTGCCTTTCATTTGGAAGTACTACCCGCCTACTGGGGTATTGAAACTATAATGTTGCGTGATAGCCAATTTGATAGTTGCCGTTTATTTGGAAGTACTACCCGCCTACTGGGGTATTGAAACCTACTCAGCGTCAACTTTTTCAGCAGGGCTTTCTGTTTTATTTGGAAGTACTACCCGCCTACTGGGGTATTGAAACTCTTTGGACGGCGGCTATTTCGGAAAGTTCACCGATAGATTTGGAAGTACTACCCGCCTACTGGGGTATTGAAACCTAAACTTTGAATGCGATATGGTACGATTTGCCCCCACGCCTTATTTGGAAGTACTACCCGCCTACTGGGGTATTGAAACTAACCTCTCATGCTCGTACCAATTCTCTGGTGTAATCAGATTTGGAAGTACTACCCGCCTACTGGGGTATTGAAACAAGTCAATCGCGCGGAGAATGTTTCGTGGATCGTCTTTGATTTGGAAGTACTACCCGCCTACTGGGGTATTGAAACACATAAAATTCGGTTGATCAGTTCAGAATAACTGAATTTGGAAGTACTACCCGCCTACTGGGGTATTGAAACCAGTCCCGCTCGTTGCCTCAAAAACTCCTCCGGAGTGAGGTGAATTTGGAAGTACTACCCGCCTACTGGGGTATTGAAACTTTCTGACGCCATCCCCGCGCAGACGATTCATGACTTACATTTGGAAGTACTACCCGCCTACTGGGGTATTGAAACTGGGGTTATGTTTCGGACTTCGGCGTTTCGGACTTCTTTTATTTGGAAGTACTACCCGCCTACTGGGGTATTGAAACCTCAACTTGATTCATCGTCGGCTTCGTCATCGTGTGCATTTGGAAGTACTACCCGCCTACTGGGGTATTGAAACACAAGGGCAAGTTGGCCGTAGCCGTAAGCGTGACGGTGGTATATTTGGAAGTACTACCCGCCTACTGGGATATTAAAAACAAAAAGGGTTTGTGTCTAAGCGACACAAACCCTTTCTTGCATCTGGAAGGATGCCCCTTCTACTGGGGTATTGAAACTTTTGACAAACACGCAAGAAGAATACACTGACAAATACCAGCATTTGGAAGTACTACCCGCCTACTGGGGTATTGAAACACATGGTCGAGACCCCCAAGGCGACTCATTTTCAAGCCATTTGGAAGTACTACCCGCCTACTAGGGTATTGAAACTCATCATGTTCATTAACTGGAGAATGTTAGCATAAGAGTCCCTAACAAAAAGCGTTGCCATGGATTTGTGAGAGGCCGACTTTGAGGCGTTCCTGCGGGTGTTCACTCATCTGTTTCAGACGCTTGATTTCTTTATGTTAGGGCTTCTTAATCATCGTTGCCACAGACGCCAATTGTAGGGGACTGAATGAGCGCGTCAGAGAAATTGGTCAGCCCAACGCGCCTGCGCCTATGATCCTCGCCATTCCCGACCCACACATCGAACGCTGGCTATTGCTCGATAGTGCCGCATTCAAAGCCGCAGTTGGCAGGGGTTGCGATGCGCCGGATCAAAAGTGTGACCGCGATCTCTACAAACAACGTTTGATTGCGGCCATTCACGCCGCGGGCATCATGCCCAGTTTTGGCGGCATTGAGTTCGCAGAAGACATCGTACAACACATGGACATTGACCGCGCCAAGCGGGCAGACCGAGCCTTCCGGCGATTTGTCGATCATCTCGTTAATGTATTTCGGCAATGGCAACGTGAAACAGATCGCAGCGAATTGTAATGTGTATCCGCTTGATTTATTTTTTGAACGCTGTAATTTATGAGACGGTTTCGATACTCAATTCATACAGGAGGCTATTGTGAAATCTGTGAAACGCCGGGTCTTTTTTTGTTTTCACTATGAACAGGATGTTTGGCGTGCTGCTCAGATCCGGAATGCCGGTACTCTCGATGGCAATGAACCCATCAGCGACAACGATTGGGAAGAAACAAAGGGCAGTGAAGTTGCGATCAAAAAATGGATTGACGATCAGATGCACACAAGGTCATGCACGGTTGTTCTGATTGGAAGCCATACGGCTGGTCGAGACTGGATAAAATATGAAATAGAAAAATCATGGCATGACGGCAAGGGGTTGCTCGGAATTTACATCCACCAACTTTTGGATAAAGACAGACGCCCATCAGGACAGGGACGGAACCCGTTCGACAACTTCACAGTCCCCGCATTCAATGGATTGCGGATTTCTATGTCGTCCGCCGTGCCGATATACAATCCGCCATATATGTGTAGCAAGGATGTGTACAGTTATATTACTAATAATATCGCGGATTGGGTTGAGGAAGCGATATAGATTCGCAATCAGTATCCGTAGTGAAATGGCGTAAAGCAGGGATTCCTATGCGTTTAACCGCATGATTCAAAACACGAGGAGGAACAATGGCAGAGCAATCGCAAACCGAGAAATACGGCGCAGATTCCGATGCCGTCAGAACACACTTGTCTATCGTGCAGGCGGGCATCCAGCGAATGGCGGGCAACAGCGCGTCTTGCAAGACTTGGTGCATCACGCTAGTGGCGGCAATGCTGGTGTTGGTGGCCCGAACGGAGACAGCCAATTACGTGCTACTTGCATTCATCCCGGCGTTGCTGTTTTTGATTCTCGACACCTACTACTTGGCACTGGAACGGGATTTCCGCGACATGTACGACGCATTTGTCTGCAAACTCCACAAGGGCGAAGTTGGGTTGTCCGATCTCTATGTGTTACGCCCGGACAACCGCATTGGCCGGCAGTTCGCATGGACCTTAGGCTCATTTGCGATTTGGTTTTTTTATTTTATGTTGATCATCATAATCGCACTGGTTTGGCAATGCGCGTGACGCAAAAGGAGATATGATGGATTGGTTTTCTCAATACGGCTTTCTCGGCGCGTTGTTGGTCGCGGGCATTGTGCTCGGCGCGATTCCGGTGGTGTTGCCGCTGATCATTTCGCCTCGCGCACGCGGGCGCAAGACTCGGGATACGTACGAATGCGGCGTGGACACCATCGGCAGCGCGTGGGTGCGCTTTGATATTGCCTATTATCTGTTCGCGCTCATCTTTGTTGCCTTTGAAGTCGATGTGCTCTACATTCTGCCCATCGCCGTGATCTACGACACGGGAACCTATATTTGGCGCGACTTCGTCGAATTGACAATTTTTGTCGGCATTCTTTTTCTCGCCATTGTCTATGCGTGGCGCAAAGGCGTTTTGCACTGGAGAAATTGATCGTGAAACAAAAAGACCTCCCTCTCGTGGCGGGCGATCCAAAAAATATTGAAGAATTGCGCGAGCAGATCGGCCCGTTGGTCCACATGGACATGCTGGAAAACTTGCTCAATCACGCGCGGTCGCGATCCCTGTGGCCGCTCACCTTTGGCCTGGCGTGTTGCGCCATTGAAATGATGGCCGCAGGCGCGTCGCGGTTTGACCTCGACCGCATTGGCGCGGGTGTTTTTCGCCCGAGTGCGCGGCAAGCCGATGTGATGATCCTCGCGGGCACGATCTCGCGCAAAATGGCCCCTGCGATTAAAACCCTGTGGGATCAGATGCCCGCGCCCAAATGGGCGATTGCCATGGGCGGTTGCACCATTGACGGCGGCCCGTTTAAGTATCCCGGGCAATACGCCATTGTCGAAGGCGCGGACAAAATTGTGCCGGTGGATGTGTATGTGCCGGGCTGCCCGCCGCGCCCGGAAGCCCTGTTTGCCGCGCTGTTTAAGCTGGAAGAAAAAATCAAAGCCGGAAAGAAATTCAACAGATGATCGCCGACAAACTCTCTTCGTTCATACGCGATGCTGCTCCCTACCCCGAACGCGGGTATCACCTGCAAGGCGCGGCTTTGCCCTGTAATCTCCCGCAGATCGCCGGGGTTTTCCTCGCCGAGGGCTTTCACCTCGAAATGCTCACCTGCCAAGATCGCCGGGAGACTGACCGGGTGTTTCGCCTGATCTATCAATTCAACCGATACGGCGCGCCCCAACGGCATGTGATCTCTGCCGACCTATCACCCGACGCAACCGCGCCGAGTATTGCCGCGATTTTTCCGGCGGCGGACTGGTATGAGCGCGAAATTTTCGACATGTACGGCGTTGTGTTTGACGGGCATCCGGACTTGAAACGCATTTTGATGGAAGAAGATTATGTGGGCCATCCCCTGCTCAAAAATTTTGTCGATCCCCCCAGTCCCTATCGCAGCGAGTGAGGCGCGTCATGGACAGCCGATTTGAGGTCGCGCAAGACCCGCAAAATCGAGATACGTATTATCTCAACATGGGGCCGCAACACCCCTCCACGCACGGCGTCATGCGGATCAAATTGCACTTGGATGGCGAGCGGGTGATTTCCGCAGAGCCGGTTATCGGATACGGGCATCGGGCGCACGAGAAAATGGCGGAAAACCGCGACTACCTCCAGTTTTTGCCCAACCCGAGCCGCGTGGATTACCTCGGCGGCATGATCTACAATGTGGGCTATTGCCAAGCGATTGAGCGCGCGATGGGCATTGACGTGCCTGAACGCGCCGAGTACATCCGAATAATATGCAATGAACTCAACCGCATTTCGAGCCACTTGCTTTGGCTGGGCACGTTCCTGATGGACTTGGGCGCGTTCACCCCGTTTCTCTACGCCTTTGACGACCGGGAGAAAATCCTCGATATCCTCGACCGCATCACGGGGTCGCGCCTCACGTATTGCTACGCGCGATTTGGGGGCGTGAGCCTCGATGTGGATGATGTTTTTCTCGAACAGGTCGCCAACTTTTGCACCTATTTTCGGGATCGGATAAAAGAATTCGAAAAGCTGGTCATCGG
This sequence comes from uncultured Latescibacterota bacterium, assembly GCA_958295785.1. Lineage (GTDB taxonomy): Bacteria > Latescibacterota > UBA2968 > UBA2968 > UBA2968 > VXRD01. The sequence continues at coordinate 3,988,432 of OY282377.1, read as the reverse complement.
CAATGTCATCTTTCGAGAACGCACCATTGGCGTGGGCGTTTTCGCGCCCGACCTCGTTCAAAAATACGCGATCACCGGCCCGTGCCTGCGCGCGATGGGCGTAGCCCATGACGTGCGTAAAGCCGAACCTTATGGCATTTACGACCGCTTTGACTTTGACGTGCCCACCCAAACAGAGGGCGATTGCTTTGCCCGCACGCTCGTTCGCATGGAGGAATTGCGCCAAAGCATTCGCATTGTCGAGCAAGCCACAAGCGCGATGCCCGACGGGCCCTTTGTCGCGGCCCGCGTGCCCAGACGCATTCGCCCGCCCGAAGGCGACTGTTATTTTTGCGTGGAATCCCCGCGCGGCAGTTTTGGCATGTACATCGCCAGCGACGGCAGCGACATTCCCTTTCGCCTCAAATTGCGAACCCCGTCATTTTCTCACATCTCCACCATGCCCGCGGTCATGCCCGGCACCCTGCTCGCCGATGCCGTGGCCATTCTGGGTAGCATCGACATTGTCGTGCCCGAGATCGATAGATAGAGCGTGCAGGTTAGGGGTAGAGGACTTGTGAATGAAATCCGTCAAATTCGCCGCGCTTATGCGAAGCGATTTAATCCGCGCAATCCCTTAATCCGCGACAATAAGAAGAACTACGAAAAGCGCGAAATGACGCGAAAACCCTTGAACACTGTGCCTGACCAAAGATAGGCTAAGGACGCAGCAGATGGAAAAGACATAGCGGAGGTGGAAGGGGTGGGAGGTAATCCGCGCAATCTGCGTAATCCGCGACAATCCGCGATCCAGACAAATGACGCGGATTGGTGGACAATCTTGAGTTTAATGTAGAACTTAAGACGTGCGCCGACTATGACTTTGCCAAACAGAAGTTAGAGCTCTGGAAAAATGCCGTTGATGTAAAAGAGAAATATATTGAGACCATTCAGAAAAATACATGGCTTAACAACACCATTACCCTTTACGAACCTTATCTCATGTTTTTCTGTGCATATTTCAAGGCTGAGCTTCGGCAAACCGATGAAGAGATCTTCAAATGCGTTCCAACGGGATTTAAGTGGCTGGCGTATTGGGAATAGGCTGTCCTGAACGCAAAAAAAATTGAAAATAAGGGATTGACATATTTCCCGAAATCAGATAATTTTTAGAGCAGAACACAGAACCTCGTTGCTTTGATGCCTTTTGCATCTCTTCCGGTCCCGACATTCTCAGTCGGGAATCCTGCGGGTTCGACAATCTGCAACAGGATGCATGGATTTTTTGGTTTTATTCGATAATCCGCAAATCCTGACCGATTGCCTCACAAGGATAAGGGTATCGCTTAACAAAGGAGTAGGAATGAGCGAAGCCAAAGATGGCCGTTCCGGTCTTGTTTTTCCGTTACGCGATTCTTCTTCCGAAGAAATTTCCCTTATTGTGCAGTGTCTTCAGGACGCGGGTTTCTCCCGCGATGACCAAGCATGGCTGGTGCGCGTTTTTGAACGTCCAGACTGTTTTGGCGATCCCAACGGGGACGCTGTATTCAAAGATGCGTTTACGGCTTCTTTTGAGCACGTCCTGCCCGGCGTTGTGGAAAAATTAGGCGAACCTGATCAAACCGAGGAAGACAGGCAAATCCGCTTGGTGCTTCTGTTCGGATTCCTGCTTGGGTTTGGACCGATCTACAGCGAGGTGGTTCGGCCCCATGATAGGCTCGTAAAATCAGGTGACGCTTGGCATATTCCCTCGTGGGTTGGCGCGTTCCAAACGCATGCGAAGTTTTGTGCAAAAAGTATGGGTTGGCACAAACTCACTGACCTGCGGGACTCGTCTGTTTTCCGATTCTTTGATCTGATGCCATTTCTCTTTCCCAATGGCGTGCCTTTGGCGCAGGTCGTGGATTTGGACTTGTTAGACCCGATTCGGCGACAAGGCTGGTCCAGCAATGATTTTAGGGATCCAAAAGGACTTGAATTTTGGTTGATCTGGCGGTTTCGCACAGATGCTGAACGTTGCGACACAATCAGCCTGCACACCTTATTGCAAGCGTTTTCCAAATTTTCCGATGATGTTTTAGGTGCTAAAGTTCTCGGACTCCTGAATGCCATTGGATATGCCGTGAATATTGGGGCGGCGTTGGGTCAGGATCGTTTGCATGCTTTGGGCGATGGATGGCGGGTTGTTGCACATGAGTTGATGCCGTTTTTGGAACTGTTGAATGGGAACGCGCCAGAGTCGCATCCACAACCCTCATCCCTGCTCAAAGCATGGTGGCGGTTATCCGTGGTGATTTACGACAAAAGTATGGGTGGGTTGGAAGCTGATCTTTCCAATAAACTCAGAAATCGGCTCGTTGAAAGTGCCGCTCGGCACATCGGGATTTTGCGAAAAATATTGCGCGAAACGCCTGAGGATTTTACGGGTAAGGATTCGAAGGGAACGCCCGTTTCCGATTTTTACGACAAGGCTTTTGAGGTGTTGTGTATTTTTTCGATCCCGTGGAAATGCCTGAAGTCCTTATTGCTGGCTTTTACTGAGATGACCGTGCCAGCCGTCGCATCTGATCTGCGTCCTTGGCCTGAAACTGGGCGAGAAGTTCCTCCGCATCCGTATAATCAAATTCCTTTGTGGATCGGGATCGCCATGTATCCGCAGAATCTTCGGGATGAATTGAAGCGAGACCCGCACTTGCAAAAATTGCGCGAGGAGTTCGCCAAATTTTGTCTTGACCGGCTCAAAACAAAAAAAATTGACACCAAGCTGAAAAGCAACGTGTCAAAGAATACAGATGAAGGATTTGTTGAACCGCGTCGCCCGTGGCGGCGGTGTTATGTGCAGGCAGTGACCGCATTGCACGTCAATCCCGGCGGACGAGCGCACAGAACCCTGTTCTGGCTTTCCAAGAACGACCCCGATGAAACGGTCAGAGAATTTGCAAAACGAGCGCACAGACAAATTCGGCATCTCAACCGCAGAAAACCGAATTTAGAACGCGGTGCATCGCCTCGGCGCCCGCTATTTGAAGCCTTTTGGTGGCTTCGCCAAGCGCATCTGTTGACGCTTGGAAAACCGATAGATCAAGCGGGCGCGTTGCGAACGCGCAGAACAGAGTTGCACCGCACACGCGAGAAAGATGATCGGCTCAATTGGGAAGAATAGTGTCCCCCTGAGGCGATAGATACCAACGAGAAAGGAGGTGAGTGATGAGAATGGCAAAATCCAGTGGTAATCGGAGTGGCGGTAGAAGTGCTACCCGACGGGGCGGTCAAAGCAAAAGCCGTGGAAGTGGCAACTGGCCGAGCAAGACCGGAAATCCATCCGGTGGTGGCCGAACCAATGCCCCGCCGAGACGAAAATGAAATGATCGGTAGGTGCTGATTAGACAACACCTCCCGCCAACATTTCATTTATCAACTGGTGCGTCCGCGCTTCGTGGCTCAATAGTCACACTTTTGATCTCTTTGAGATCGTGCTATGGCGCATCCTTTCAAGACAATTTTTGAATCACTTTGTCACAGGAGAAAGGAACATGAAAATGACCACCAATTCCCTAGATCAGTCGCAGAAAATTCCATCGGTCAACTACCATCTCTGGGAGCCGTGCAACATGCGCTGCAAGTTCTGTTTTGCCACATTTCAAGATGTCAAGCGAGACATGGAACTGCCCAAAGGCCACTTGCCGGAGAAAGAGTGTCTCTCGATTGTGGATCGGCTTGCTCAAGCCGGTTTTGAAAAGATCAATTTTGCCGGCGGTGAACCCACGCTTTGCTCTTGGTTGCCGAACTTGATCAAACGCGCAAAGGAACGCGGCATGGTTACCTCCATCGTTACGAATGGATCGAAAATCACCAATTCATGGCTGGACGAGTTGAACGAAAGTCTGGACTGGATCGCGCTGAGTATTGACACCGTCGATCCGGAAAAACTGAAACGCTTGGGTCGCGCACTCAGTGGCGGAAAGAACCCCATGACTGAGGAAGAATATCTGGGCATCATCCGCACCATAAAGCGACGAGGGGTTCGTCTGAAAATCAACACGGTTGTAACTTCAGAAACGTGGCAAGAGGATTTTACCGGCTTCATCAAGTCGGCAAAACCGGAGCGATGGAAGTTGCTCCAAGCCCTCCCCGTCAAGGGGCAAAACGACGCGCATATCGCCAATTTCGAGATCGCGCTAGCGCAATTCGAGGCGTACGTCCAACGCAATCGCATTGTCGAAAATGACGGTATTATCGTCGTGCCAGAGAGCAATGAAATGATGACGGAAAGTTATGTCATGATTGACCCAGCGGGCCGCTTTTTTGATAACGCGCAAGGTGCCCATACTTACAGCAGCCCTATTTTGAAGGATGGAATTGGGAAAGCTTTGAAGGATGTAAAGGTTGACCTTGAACGTTTTCTCAAAAGAGGAGGGCAGTATGACTGGTAAATTCATCGTCATTGAAGGACTCGATGCAACGGGCAAGTCAACTCTGGTGCCCAAACTGGCCGAGTGTCTCGATGCGACTTTGCTCGCATGTCCACCGCGACTCAAAGCACCTGAGTTGTCGCAGACCTCCGTTCGCACTTTGACTGCCGCCCTCATGTGCAACGTCGCGCTTACTACCGTGCGGCAAATCTCATCGCTAGCGAACTGGCCGAGGTGGCATTGCAAACCGGCCACGTCGTGATGGACCGCTACTGGGCGAGCACGGTTGCCTTCGCCGCGCTGGATGATGACTTGAACATTAATCGGGAATGGCAGGGGCGTTATCCACCTGAACTCCGAGAACCGGATGTGGTCATTCTGCTTACAGTGGATGAGGAAAATCGCCTGAAGCGAATGCGTGGGCGGGATGAGCCTGTTAAAGATGAGGAGCGAAACCAACCTCGCAGTGGATGTTGCTCGACGCAAGGACGTGCTTCGAACGTACCGGATGTTTGACCCGATTGAGATCGACACCAGTCACCTCAATCCCGATGCCGTACTTGAAGCGGTGCTTGAGGCTTTGCACAAATCCGTATTGTGTTAAGCACCTGATACATCGCAAAAAAGTGCCTCGACGATGTTTGTCGGGGCACTTTTTTGACTTGAAACGCATCAAACTGTACCATAGCGCACGGAAGGGGAATTGATTGGTGGGGGTGCTCGTATTGAGCATCTCCTTTTTTACGACGTCAAAATTTTCTTGAGAAAGCGGCCCGTGTGGGAAGCGGCAACGCGGGTGAGCGCCTCGGGCGTGCCCGTGGCAACGATGGTGCCGCCGTTTTCGCCCGCATCCGGGCCGAGGTCGATGATCCAGTCCGCGCGTTTGACCACGTCGAGATTGTGCTCGATAACGAGCACGGTATTGCCGCGGTCAACGAGGCGGTCAAGCACTTCGATGAGCACGCGGATGTCGTCAAAGTGCAAGCCCGTGGTGGGTTCGTCGAGCAAATAAAGCGTCTTACCCGTGGCACTTCGCGCCAGTTCTGTTGCGAGTTTCACGCGCTGCGCCTCGCCGCCAGACAATGAGGTGGCCGCCTGCCCCAAGCGCAAATAGCCCAGCCCCACATCGGTCAGTGATTTGAGGTGTCGCTGTGCAGATGGAATATTGCGAAAAAAGGATCGCGCCTGATTAACCGTCATATTTAGGACATCGGCAATGGAACTGCCCTTGTACCGGACTTCGAGGGTCTCTCGGTTGTAGCGACTGCCGGCGCAGGTGTCGCAAGTGACAAATACATCGGGCAAAAAGTGCATCTCGATGCGGCGCACGCCATCGCCCTGACAGGCTTCGCATCGCCCCCCTTTGACGTTGAAACTGAAACGCCCGGCGCCATAACCGCGCACGCGGGATTCGGGCAATTGCGCGTAGAGGTCTCGAATGGTTGTGAACAGGCCCGTGTACGTGGCGGCATTGGATCGCGGCGTGCGCCCAATGGGCGATTGGTTGATGCGAATGACCTTGTCGATCTGTTCAATACCCTCAATCGCCCGATAGGGCAAGGGCTCGGCATTCGCTCGGTGAAAATGCCGGGCAAGCGCGGGATACAGGGTGTGATCGATGAGCGAACTCTTGCCCGAACCCGATACGCCGGTGACGCACAAAAAGACGCCCAATGGAATATCGACATCAACACGTTGCAAATTGTGCCCGCGGGCACCCCGAATTGAGAGATGCCCACGCGATTGACGCGCATCCGGGGGCGGGGGAATGGCTTTGCGCCCCGAGAGATAATGGCCCGTGAGGGAAGTTGCATCGGCCATCACGGTTTTGGGCGAACCCCGTGCGATTACTTGCCCGCCGCGTTCGCCTGCGCCCGGCCCCAAGTCGATGAGATAATCGGCCATTTCCATGGCTTCGCGGTCGTGTTCAACCACAATGACCGAATTGCCCAAATCGCGCAAATTGCAGAACGCGTCGATGAGTTTGCGGTTGTCCCGAGGATGCAGGCCAATGCTCGGTTCGTCGAGCACGTACAGGACGCCGACCAGGCGCGTGCCGATTTGAGTCGCCAAACGGATGCGCTGAAATTCACCCCCCGAAAGCGTTGTTGCCCCGCGGTTGAGCGCGAGATACCCCACGCCGACATCGGCGAGAAAGCCGAGGCGGTTTTCGATTTCGCGCATCAGGGGCGCGGCGATCTCAGCGGCGTTATTTTGCAAATCGAGCGTTTGAAAAAATTGCCCGATCTTTTCAATGGGCATGCGGGCAACGTCGGCAATGGTACAATCGGCGAGCGTGATGGCCAGGGCCTCTGCGCGCAATCGCGCCCCCTTGCAATCGGGACAGCTCTGACCGCGCATAAAAGGCGCGATCTTTTTTTTCGCATCGTCAGAAGCCGCTGCTTCGTATTGCCGCTGGAGTTCGGGAATGACGCCATCGCCCTGTTTTCCCGTGCCTGCGAGAAGGGCTCTTTGAACGGATTTGGAAAAATTTGCAAAAGGCGTTGACAGATGAAAGGACAGGTCTTGGGCCAAGCGTTGGAGTTGCGCTGCATGGCGTTTGCCTTTGGGGACACCCCAGGGCGCAATCGCACCTTCGAGGATGGATTTTGACGGATCGGGCACGACCAGGTCGGGATCGACTTTGAAAACAGTCCCAAGCCCACCGCAGGTCGGGCAGGCCCCATAAGGGCTGTTGAAAGAGAACAAACGCGGTTCCAGTGCTTCGATTTCAAAGTGGCCTTCGGTGCAGGCAAAGCGCGTGGAAAACGTCCATTCCCCTTTGTCAACAATATCGAGTGTGGCTGTACCATCGGCCAGATCGAGCGCGGTTTCGAGCGAATCCGCGAGGCGCCCGGCCATGTTGCCGCGCGCGACCAAGCGGTCGACAACCGCATCGATGCTGTGCGCTGCGCGTTTGTCCAGCGCGATGTCGCTGTCGAGAGACACAACCGCACCATCGACGCGCACTCTGAGATAGCCCGCTTTTCGCAACTGATCAAAAACGCTTAGGTGAGCCCCTTTTGCATTGCGAACCAGAGGCGCGAGAACCTGAAGGCGTTGGCCTTCGGGCAGCGCGAGCACGCGATCCACGACTTGCGCGACCGTCTCTCGGACAATGGTCTGGCCGCATATTGGACAATGCGGCGTGCCGATTCGGGCAAACAAGAGGCGCAAATAGTCGTAGATTTCCGTCAGGGTGCCTACGGTTGAACGCGGTGTGCGCGGCAGGCCGCGCTGTTGAATTGCCACGGCAGGCGAGAGACCTTCGATGCTGTCGGCATCGGGCTTGTCCATCAGATCGAGAAATTGCCGCGCATACGCAGACAGGGATTCGACATAACGGCGTTGCCCTTCGGCGTAGATCGTATCAAAGGCCAACGACGATTTGCCCGACCCCGAAGGCCCGGTGATCACGACCAGACAATTGCGCGGAATGTCCAAGTCGATATTTTTTAGGTTGTGCTGCCGCGCACCTCGAATGGCAATGGTATGGCTCATGGATGCAATGGGGAAAAGCGAAAAGTAAAACCTCTATTTACCGATGGAGATAGCTTTTACAGTCCCAGTATTTTGGCGAACGAGTGATGCTTTTATCTGTCATGTCACCCGAACCGAACGCCACTGTGTTTTAACCGATAGAACATCGCTGAGGCTGACACTTCGAAGTCTTGGGCGATTGCTCTTGCAAGCATATCCGGGCCCTGTCTTCAATATCCTCCTTTGTAAGTCCCATCGCTTCTGCCCTTTTAATAGCAGACCTAATTTTTGGCATTTCTCTGGCGGAAACATCCACAAGCGGGATTTCTGGAACCAAAAGATGAGAGGCGAAAATATTGGCTTGTGTCTCCATTCCTCGCTCGTCAAATGGATCAATCTGATCGAGAAAATTCAGCCACCCTGAAAAATCTGTCCAGTTTAGGTCGAAATTCTGTTGCAGATAATCCTTGTGCAACAGACTGTTGCCCAATTCGTGGGCAACAGTGAACCTCGTTCTCACCTCCGGTTGGAGTGGGTCGTAATATATCCGATCAAAGTTCCTGCTACAAAATCCATCATCACCTATTCCCGGGGCGGGTATCAGCGAAATGCCTTTCAAGTCCAAAATTAAATCAACATCAATGGGAATGTCGTTGCACCCACAGTCTTTTGCCGTTTGCTCTGCAATCCCAATAATCTCTCTGGTCGATATTCTCGGTATCAATTCTAACTCCTCCGAATGATTTCGACCAACCTTTCAAAGTCCTCTTTCGTTGGTTTGCCACCCCTCAATGCTCGAAATACGACAGGCAAATGTTTAATTGCTTTTTCTTTCGACATAATATCCGGTGGAATTTGGCCTGCTTCCAGGGCTGCTTGATCCGCAAAGTTAAACCACTCGCCTGATCCTTCTTCAATGCCCAAGCAACCAAGGTAACGCTTTAACGCTTCTCTTTGGGGCGGTTGCAACACGCCTCGTTCAATCTTGCTCACGTTGCCGGGATCCAGGCCGTTGATTAAGCAAAATTTGCGAAGGCCCATACCGAGCGAAACGCGCTTCGCTTTGAAAAGCTGACCGAATGTTTGGTGACGGTTGTCCATAGTTTGGCTCCTTTGTGAATTATACCAAATTGATTTGCTGTTGGCCTCTATCTTCATTCAGGGTTTCGCCCGTCATGCTGAGAGGAGCGTAGTCGAAGCATCTCTTGCCTTGCTCACCCCACAGGTAGGGGATGATTCGTCAGCCTATCGGTTGCCTCAGCATGGACATGCCTTTTTCGTAATACCTAATGGTATGCAGGCTAAGGACAACTTGAAATCAAATTGGTATTAGAGAGAAAATACACCTCCTTATTGGTTATGACGATGATGTTACAAGCGTTTTCCCTTTGGCTCCTGCGCGGAAAGAGCTAAAGATGTGTTGTATTATTATACCAACACCTCGCAATGTTGTCAAGACCTGTTGGAAACGGATATTCTGGCATCGCAAAAATTTAGGCACTTACGCAACCGACGCAAGTGCCTCAAAAAAGTGCGGCAGAGAGGACTCGAACCCCCAACCCTCTGGTCCGAAGCCAGATGCTCTATCCAATTGAGCTACTGCCGCCGTGTGGACAATATACGGATTGTGGTCGCGTTTGGCAAGGGAAAGGAATTGACTTGACAGGATAAAGCGTATGGAGTTATTAAAAAGCCCACTCTTGTATCTTAGCTATCAGCAGTCAGCAAAACAAGTGGTCAGCCCATACATCGCTTTGGGCGGAGGGCTGAAAGCTGATTGCAGATTGCTTTTTACATCTTTTATCCCGTTCTCTCTCGGAGGTGTAATTTGGGTACGCGTTCAAAAGCACTATTTGACGCAGCGCGACGAGTCATTCCCGGCGGTGTGAACAGCCCCGCGCGGGCATTTGGGCCCGTAGGTGGCGATCCCCTATTTATTGTGCGCGGTGAGGGGGCGCGAATTACCGATGCGGATGGCGCGTCTTATATCGACTTTGTGGGATCCTGGGGGCCGCTCATTTTGGGCCATGCCCATCCGGAAGTCGTTGCGGCGGTCAATGCGGCGGCAGCAGCGGGAACGAGTTTTGGCGCGCCGACTGAAATTGAAGTCAAAATGGCCGAGTTGGTCGCCGAAATGGTGCCAGGCGTGGAAATGGTGCGGATGGTCAATTCCGGCACGGAAGCCACGATGTCGGCGATTCGACTGGCGCGCGGACACACGGGGCGAAACAAAATTGTCAAATTCGAGGGATGCTGGCACGGTCACGCCGATAGTTTTTTGATTCGCGCCGGGTCTTCCGCGCTTACGATGGGCGCGCCGAGCAGCCCTGGGGTCACACCTGGAACCGCAGCCGATTCGATCACCGCGCCCTATAATGACTTGGAAGCCGTGCAAAAAGCCGTTGCGGAAAACAGGGATGAGATCGCCGCTGTGATCGTCGAACCCATCGCGGGCAACATGGGCGTGATTCCGCCTGCGCCGGGGTTTTTACAGGGCTTGCGAGATTTAACCACAGAATTGGGCATTGTGTTGATATTTGACGAAGTCATCACCGGGTTTCGCGTCAGTTCAGGCGGGGCGCAGGCCCTGTATGGGGTGACGCCCGATTTGACGACTTTGGGGAAAATCATCGGCGGCGGGTTGCCGGTTGGCGCGTTTGGGGGCAAGCGGGAAATCATGTCGGATATTTCTCCGCTGGGCAAAATGGTGTCACAAGCCGGCACATTGTCCGGCAATCCCCTGGCAATGACAGCGGGATATGAGACTTTGAGGAGATTGCGCGCGCCGGGTGTATATGACGCATTGGAAGCAAAAGCGCGGGCGTTGGAGATGGGCATTCGGGAAAATTTGAACGCGCTGGGATTGCAATATCAGACCAATCGAGTGGGTTCGATGATGACCTTGTTTTTCACGGAAACACCCGTGACCTCATTTGATGTTGCCAATGCGTGCGATCAGGATCTATTCGCCCGATATTTTCGAGAGATGCTCAAGCAAGGTATTTATCTCGCACCGTCACAGTTCGAGGCCGCGTTTGTATCTATGGCACATTCTGACGCGGATATTGACGCGACCGTAAAGGCAAATTGCGAAGCATTAAAAGCATGCATCGAATAAAAAAAATACTGCCAATACTTTTTTTTCTGGGATGCGGGTCTCCGTATGCCGACTATTTCGATCAATTGCGGTCTGGATCGATTGAGCAACGCATGGATGCGGCATCCTTTTTTGGCGCGCAGCGAATTGCTGAGGCCATTCCCCATCTGCGCGTTGCTTTGCGCGACTCTGTCCCACAGGTGCGAACAAAGGTCGCATGGGCCTTGGGAATGCTGCGGGCGAAGGAGGCATTGCGCGATCTCGTTTTGATGCTCGGAGACCAAGATCGAGATGCGCGCCAAATTGTCGCTTGGGCATTGATGCAACTCGAAGAACCCGAAGCCATTCCCGCACTTGAACGCGCGATGACGTCTGAACCCGATGCTTGGGTAAAAAAAGATATGGAGCGGGCAGTGCGTTATTTAAGGCAGTTTGACGGTGAAGCAGATGTTGAAGAAAGCCGCGTGCGAGGAGAGTTTTTTTGATGTGGGCAGAGGCCACAAGGGAAAGGGAATGAAACCAGAATTGAAGGGATACCATAAATTGGGGAAGGCTAATTGGCCTTCCCCGCGTGCTAAAAAAGGAGTAACAGATGCGTGTATATTCGTTGGTGGTACTGTTGATTATGCCGGGTTTCATTCTGCGGGATGGCGGATGCGGTCCGAATGATCTTCCGTTGAACAAAGAATCCTTAGAGTCCCTAACAGAAAGCGTTGCCATGGATTTGTGAGAGGCCGCCTTTGAGGCGTACCTGCGGGTGTTCACTCCTCTGTTTCAGACGCTTGCTTTCTTTATGTTAGGGCTTCAAGGCCGTGCCCACTTCTCGGGGCACCTTGGGGGGGAGGGCCCCTGCTTTTTTGACCTGCCCGAACACCTTGCGCGCGCGGGCTTCCAATTTTGTATTTTGTTCGACACTGGCGGTCCCTTTCTCGACTTGGGCCCCGGGAAGCGGAATATATTGCGTGTTCATTTTTTTGATGTCGCTTTGGGAACGCGTGTGAACCGATCAGCTGAGCAAGGACGAGCGGCGAGATTTCGCTTTTCGGATGACAGGTCCCCCTTTCTCGGCCTGTCAGTGGTTTTTCTTCTTGTGGTGAAGCCGTTGTTGGCGCGCGAAGCGCAGTCCTTTGTGCCCTTTCTTTTCTTGTTGGTTATGGCCGTGGTGCTCTGGCCGCTTGGCCTTGCCAAGGTGCTCTTTGGGTTGTGTGTGGTTCTCGGATTGTTGGGGTTTGGATTTTCGTTGTGGATGGATCTGAGGGCCGTTTCAGAGGCCGTATCTGAAGGGGTTGCGTTGGCCTTGCTCGGTGTTTATGCCTCGTTTTACGGGATATGTCTCGTGGTTTTTTTGGACCGGATTTTCTCTGAGAAGATGATCGCGGCAGATACCATTCAGGGGGAATTGCCGTCTCATTTCTCAGCGGGTTGTTGTGGGCGTTTTTCTATCCCATCTTGCTCTTGCTCGACCCCGCTGCGATTTCATTGCCGGTTCACACGTCGGGCGAGTTTTCAGAGTTGATTTATTTTTCATTTGTCAGGCTGACCCCTTTGGGGTACGGAGCGATAACGCCGGTGAGTTGGATGGCGCAAAACCTGACCCTGTTGGAAGCCGTTTGGGGTCAGACGTATCTGGTGGTGCGGGTTGCTCGCCTGGTGGGATTGCATTTGAGTGGGGCCGGTCAATCGGATCACAAATAGGAATGGTTATGAATTAGGACTTACGCAATCACCATTGGAATATGAGGTGCTTTGAGTTGTTGTCTCAAGAAGTCAGCCAGCCCCCGGTATTTGACTTGATAAATGGTTTGTCCTGTTTGATAGGCCACCTGCGCGAGTCTTATCCAAACTAACATCGCACACCCCATATGATTTCGTACAATGCGTGCCAACCGACATTGACACTTTTCAAGCCCGGTCACTTGTTTGACTTCGCGGTGAAATTGCTCAATTTTCCATCTTTGGTGACACACCTGTTGTACCCCTGAAGAATCGTTTTGAGCATGGTCGTTAGTCACGACATACGCCGTGCGTCTGGCAGCAGACGCCCCCCGGAATAATTTCACTTTGTGGTCTTTGGGGAACCCTCTGATTTTAATTGACTTGCCTTGTTTGCGTTGCGCTTTCGTCCAAGTTAAGCTATCTACGCGCTGGTAGGGGATTGTGCCTGCCTACTCGTCCACGCGCCGGTTCGTCTTGAGGGGACAAGAATAGGTTTTTTGCATCTGCTCTATGTGTAGCATGACCGTTTTAGTCGCATACCAACTGTCCATCAAGACCCCGGTAAAAGGAAGGCGCTTCTGATAGACCAACCCAGAGAGCATGTCCTTGAGAGGATCCAATTTGGTTTTGCCATCGCCTTGCGGGTCATAAATCCGATAGTCAATCAGCCAGAACCGATCCTGTTGCGGATGGACATAGACACATGTGACCACCCCGATGCCGTTGATGACGCCTTGGGCGTTGCCGCTATATTGACGGCGCACTAACGCGATCTTGCGTGCGTGTCGCTTGTCTAAAACCGTGTCATCAAAGATCACATCGCCTTCAGGCGTCAACGCGATGTGGTCTTTGACGTGTTCCCACACCAAGCGGGGTGGGATACGCTCACCGGCGAGATAGCGGTTGATCCTATCATGACTGAACCCTTCGCTATGGTCGGCGAAATGGGTCAGGGTATCGTTGAGGGGACTGCTAAGCAGATACTGACAGTAATCCAAACGCGTCGGTCGGTCCATTGACACCTCCTCAAAGTGATAAATTTTACGGAATTGCACCCTTTTTTAACTCAGCATGCGTAAGTCCTATGAATGACAGATGGCCTGTTGTGTTTGGCGTTTTCTTTTGGGTGCTCTTATTGACGCCTGACGTTTGTGCTCAAAGTCAAAAAGAGCCCGTCGCTAGCTGACCTAATTCCCGCATTTGCCATTCATTGAATTTTATCTACCCAAAAAATAAAAACGCCCGGTCATTGTGCGACTGGGCGTTATTTTGCTCGATTTGCGTGATCACTCGGTGCTTGGCTTGGTGTGTGTCAATGATGCGGTTGTTGGGGCGTTTGAGGGTTTGGCGAAAAAGTCGGGGATGGCAACAACGGGTTCTCCGAGGGACAGACGCATGCGCGCGTCCTGACATGCAGAATGCGGGTTCGTCGGCGCAGGGCGCGGTGCGATTGTTTGAAGCACGAAGAAAATGGGATGGCAGATTTGGTTTGGCGCTTGTAAGAGTCGGAACAGACCTTATTTTCCGTCCCGTCCCACTCGGCACAACGATATCGCCCTGCAAAACATAGACATCATGAGCAATATCAGGAGCATGAACCTCATTCAATACATTCTGAAAAACCCCCTCATAACGCGCCACAGAAGCCGGCACCCTATGAGGTTCATTTGTCTCAAGCGACTAATAGACTTGCCAACCTTATGTTTCAAATCCGCTATCATATCCGCCATTATAGATCTCCTTTCTATTCACCAATCACCATAAACCATAATCAGATCACATCATAAATAGACTTCTCGCCCCCATCCGTCAACTTATCCCACAATATCAAAATCTTCCAAGCATCATCCCTCTCATGTCCTAAATCCATCAATCCCTTGACCAAACGCTTCCGCCAATACAAACTTTCCCTCTTCTCTCCATTTTTCTTTGTTACAAATATCTGCTTTCCATCCCACACTACAAGCACTTTTCTCTGTAAAAGCAACTCTCTTAGGACTTACGCAATCACCATTGGAATATGAGGTGCTTTGAGTTGTTGTCTCAAGAAGTCAGCCAGCCCTCGGTATTTGACTTGATAAATGGTTTGTCCTGTTTGATAGGCCACCTGCTCGAGTCTTATCCAAACTAACATCGCACACCCAATATGATTTCGTACAATGCGTGCCAACCGGCATTGACACTTTTCAAGCCCGGTCACTTGTTTGACTTCGCGGTGAAATTGCTCAATTTTCCATCTTTGGTGACACACCTGTTGTACCACTGAAGAATCGTTTTGAGCATGGTCGTTGGTCACGACATACGCCGTGCGTCTGGCAGCAGACGCCACCCGGAATAATTTCACTTTGTGGTCTTTGGGAAACCCTCTGATTTTAATGGACTTGCCTTGTTTGCGCTCCGCTTGAGTCCAAGTTAAGCTATCTACGCGCTGGTAGGGGATTGTGCCTGCCGAATCGTCCACGCGCCGGTTCGTCTTGAGGGGACAATAATAGGTTTTTTGCATCTGCTCTATGTGTAGCATGACCGTTTTGGTCGCATACCAACTGTCCATCAAGACCCCGGTAAAAGGAAGGTCCTTCTGATAGACCAACCCAGAGAGCATGTCCTTGAGATGATCCAATTTGGTTTTGCCATCGCCTTGCGGATCATAAATCCGATAGTCAATCAGCCAGAACCGATCCTCTTGCGGATTGACATAGACACATGTGACCACCCCGATGCCATTGATGACGCCTTGGGCGTTGCCGCTATATTGACGGCGCACTAACGCGATCTTGCGTGCGTGTCGCTTGTCTAAAACCGTGTCATCAAAGATCACATAGCCTTTGGGCGTCAACGCGATGTGGTCTTTGACGTGTTCCCACACCAAGCGGGGCGGGATACGATCACCGGCGAGATAGCGGTTGATCATATCATGACTGAACCCTTCGCTATGGTCGGCGAAATGGGTCAGCGTATAGTTGAGGGGACTGCTAAGCAGATACTGACAGTAATCCAAACGCGTCGGTTGGCGCATTGACACCTCCTCAAAGTGATAAATTTTACGGAATTGCACCCTTTTTTAACTCAGCATGCGTAAGTCCTATCTCTAATACGTCCATCCTCATTTCCCTTTTTTTCTTTCACCACCCATTCTAAAACCCGTGACAACAACCACCCCTTCATCATCCCCTGCATCCCTCCCAACATCCCCCGCCGCTCGTCCTTATCGCCTCCATCTGACGCCTCAACAACACCCAATGTCTGTCTCACAATGCACCGCCATTTTCTCATACGACAAAAGGCAATAGACTACTATCGCTTTTTCACAAAATTTTCAAATTTTTATCACCAGCACATCTCCACCCCGGGTCGCTTCCTTCTATATACTAGTGAAAAAACGACCGAAAAATCGAAATTATACAGACTTTACTGCTTATTTTTTTCTGACAGGCACCTCCCGATCATGCCCGTCAGAAAATCCCGATCATGCCCGTCAGAAAATCCAAAACGCAATGAATCTGACACCTACCATGATACCTAAAAAAACAAATATATCGCCGTTCACTTTCAACAACAGACAGATAACATTTTTGCTTTTTGCATCTCTCGATGAGACAGGGCCTATCTTTGAGACAGGGCCTATCTTTGACGGGTTTGACCGGCGTCAATGGCCGAGGAAATGCACAAGAAAACAAGCTCGACATCATCACCAAAACGCCCAACCAACCCCATCTCAAACACAATCCTTTACCCCAACAACAATTCTTTACCCTCAGTACGATTATTTCCCACAAAACTTGACGCTCCTTGATCTACACGCTTTAACGGAGATTTCCCATACCGAGTATAACAGGCCACACAAAAATCGTTCCCAAGGGATGCGACTGCAACACGTCCGTCAGCGCGAGGCGCGCCATGCCCTGAACGAGCCCCTGCATCTGGCCGGCGGGCGGGCGCGATGATCGCGCAATGTCGATCGCAGTGCCCACTGGGTATAGGAACTCGCGACGGAGGTCTTTTTCGCTCCCCTGTGAATCGCTTTCTTTGAGGGCGCCCAAAATGGCGATCCCTTTATGCCCGGCGTCTATTGCCGCTTGTGCGGCTTTTACGGCACGCTCGGCTTCCAACAACAAGGGCGCGGCCATTAAGGGGTAGATTACCCCTTCAGAGGTTACCAGCGTGGGCAATAAAGGGGGCATGCGATCCGTTTCGATTGCGTTCACGCTCGTTAGGGGATTTGCCATGACATAGACTCCTCTCCGAATGCGATCCGATCTCGCGCGCTGGCGTGAGTCAGAATGGCAGTTGGGGCGCGCTTTGTATGATATGATTTCACGCTGGAAACGCATGGGGCGTTTCGCTATATGGATGGGGTCTTATACCCATTTGATTTTTCTTTGTCCGTCTCCTGCCTCCCATCAGGGAGGCAGGAGAAATGGGGAACAGACGCTCCTCAGAGATCATGCGGTGCTTGTCTCAAGCGTTGGGTTCTGCCTCCTCGTGGGTTGCCTTCGATGCGTTGGCTACGCCTGTGCCTACGGCGTGCGGCGACCTCCTTTTTTTCAACAGCAAAAAAAGGAAGCAAAAAATGCCGCTCTCATGCGCCGAGGGGGGCTCTGCACAGCGCAAAGCGCTTTGCGGGTCGCACACCATGCGCTGGCCTGCGAGGTGGGTTGCAAGAGGGAGGTGGGTTGCGAGACGGCCTTGCGCGCTGTGCGCGATGGTTTTATCGGAGGGTCTTTTGGGATGGCCTTTTTGCCATGGCTTTTCTGAATGCCTAGGTAACGTCAAGGGAATCATTAAGAAGCCCTCACATAAAGAAAGCAAGCGTCTGAAACAGAGGAGGGAACACCCGAGGGAGAGGAACGCCTCAAAGTTGGCCTCTCACAAATCCAGGGCAACGCTTTTTGTTAGGGACTCTTAAGGATGCCTGCCTAACTGTTGTGCCGGCACAGACCACTTCGCCCGCTTCCGCCCGCCTCGCTGCCATGGCCTTCTTTCTCTTCCAATTCCCTGAATGGAACACACCGCAGAAAGTGGTGAGCGTTCTGAAGGAGTGCGCGATAGATGTTGGTGAACCGGGCCCGGACATAGAGTACGGGTTAGGTGTCGCGAATCTGCTTTGCGGACCGGTGTTGCAGAAAGAACTGGACGCAGCATTTATGCAAAGCCCCTCTCCTGCGGCACGGAGCATGCGAAATCTGGTGCATGCATTTGGCGATCATCCCAAGTTCACGGCGTTTGCCGTGGCGATGTTTACCGCCAACTAAATGATCTTTTTCTTCCCCCGTTCAGTACGAGCGGGGGTATTTTTTTAGTGTTGTGAGTGTAATTCACACCCGTGCCGGATTGCGGAAATCCTGTGTGGTATACTGTTTGGTAAGTATCTTTTTTAGCATGAAAAAAGCGCAAAAAGAAAATCTCGTTATCGGTCTCCTTATTGCGGTTGTGGTGTTGCTTGTTGCGGATGTTTGTGTTTCTCTTTACAGCAAGAAGCATCGGTGGTATCGGAAGCATGCTGATGAGAGCAGGGTTGTTTCTGAAAAAGAGCATGGTGGGGTGACCGGTGTCCATGGTATTGCCATTACCGGTGACGGTCGGAGTGACCTCTCGCTGGTCGGCAGCGCGACTTACTTTATAGAGGGCAGGGCTTACACGCTTCGGAACGGAAAGTACTATGATGAGTCGGAAGAGGACGGAATTGATCAGGTGCAGGTTGTCCGTGCTGTGCCGCTTGCCGGCACGGAGGATATCGCTGTGTGGCTGAAGCAGTACACGGGCGGGAGCGGTGTGTTCTGGTATGTCGGTCTGGCGAAACATGTTGCCGGTGTGTATGCCGGCGGTAATGTTATTTTTATAGGTGATCGGATAACGCCAGGTGAAGTGTCGTTGCGCGGCGATGGTCTTGTTGTTAACTATCTTGATCGCGCGTACGGGGAGGCGATGGTTGCCGTTCCGTCTGTGCCGCAGCAGAAAATTATTCTGCGGGAAGCATTTGACCGGTAGATATTGTATGAAACAGGTCATTCGTGACGCGATAGATGTCTGTCTGCGGTCTGCCTGTGGCTTGAGAGATGTCCAGTGTACCGTTGAGCATCCGCATGATGCCGCGCATGGTGATTATGCGAGTAACTGCGCTCTTGCCGAGAAACTCAAGGCGCATCTTGACAGGACAATAGAGCGGGTGGATCGTATTGAGGTTGCCGGCCTCGGGTTTCTTAACTTTCATCTTGCCCGGTCATATTTTACCGACTCTGTGCGCCGATCTGTTGATCTCGGCGAGCGGTTCTGAGCAGATGTTGAAGAAAGTTGCGTGGGAGTGAGGATTTTTTGACAAAAATTGATTGACTTATGAGATTCCGTTTTTTATATTGTGCGCTTCTACGCCGAAAATGGCGCAGATTTTTTCTTGACTTCCAAAGGGCAATCCTGTAAGTTTGTCCCTTACCGGCACTTTGTGATGAAGTGCCCATTCTGTTCTTTGAAAATTGAATAACGTGCATGTGTTATTGAAAGCTTGGTAGGTTCTCAAGATTTCTTGGGAATTTAGTATTTGCACAAAAGCCCATTTAATTGGGCACTCTCATTTTTTCACGGAGAGTTTGATCCTAGCTCAGAACTAACGCTGGTGGCGTGTCTTAGTCATGCAAGTCGAACGAGAAAGCACCTTTGGGTGCGAGTAAAGTGGCGAACGGGTGAGTAACACGTGGGTAACCTACCTTTGAGTGGGGAACAACCCTTCTAACGAGGGGCTAATACCGCATAATGCAGCGGCTCCGCATGGAGACGGTTGTTAAAGGGGCAGCTTCGGTTGTCTCGCTTAAAGATGGGCCCGCGGTCCATTAGCTTGTTGGTGAGGTAACGGCTCACCAAGGCAACAATGGATAGCCGGCCTGAGAGGGTGAACGGTCACACTGGAACTGAGAAAGGTCCAGTCCCCTACGGGGGCCAGCAGTCTAGAAATTTGCGCAATGGGCGAAAGCCTGACGCAGCGACGCCACGTGGAGGATGAAGCCCTTAGGGGTGTAAACTCTTGTCAGAAGGGAAGAATGCAGGAAACAACTTTTCCTGTTTGACTGTACCTTCAGAGGAAGCCCCGGCTAACTTCGTGCCAGCAGCCGCGGTAATACGAAGGGGGCAAGCGTTGTTCGGATTTACTGGGCGTAAAGGGCGTGCAGGCGGACCGATAAGTCTTCTGTGAAATCTGTCGGCTCAACCAGCAACTTGCAGTCGAAACTATCGGTCTTGAGTACAGGAGAGGAGAGCGGAATCTCAGGTGTAGCGGTGAAATGCGTAGATATCTGAGAGAACACCGGTGGCGAAGGCGGCTCTCTGGCCTGATACTGACGCTGAGGCGCGAAAGCTAGGGGAGCGAACGGGATTAGATACCCCGGTAGTCCTAGCTGTAAACGATGGGTACTAGGTGTTGGAGGTCTTGACCCCTTCAGTGCCGTAGCTAACGCATTAAGTACCCCGCCTGGGGAGTACGGTCGCAAGGCTGAAACTCAAAGGAATTGACGGGGACCCGCACAAGCGGTGGAGCATGTTCCTCAATTCGAGGCAACGCGAAGAACCTTACCCGGATTTGACATATACCTGACACCCCTAGAGATAGGGTCTTCTTCGGACAGGTATACAGGTGCTGCATGGCTGTCGTCAGCTCGTGTCGTGAGATGTTGGGTTCAGTCCCGCAACGAGCGCAACCCCTATCCTTAGTTGCCAGCACATCATGGTGGGAACTCTAGGGAGACTGCCTGTGTTAAGCAGGAGGAAGGTGGGGACGACGTCAAGTCCTCATGGCCCTTAAGTCCGGGGCTGGAAACGTGCTACAATGGCCGGTACAAAGGGCTGCAATACCGCGAGGTGGAGCCAATCCCGAAAAACCGGTCTCAGTTGGGATTGGAGTCTGCAACTCGACTCCATGAACGCGGAATCGCTAGTAATCGTGGATCAGCATGCCACGGTGAATACGTTCCCGGGTCTTGTACACACCGCCCGTCAAGTGATGAAAGCCGGGAATACCCGAAGTCAGTAGTCCAACCCTTGGGAGGGCACTGCCGAAGGTAGGTCCGGTAATTGGCACTAAGTCGTAACAAGGTAGCCGTATCGGAAGGTGCGGCTGGATCACCTCCTTTCTAGGGAGACGCGATGTGAGGCCATAGGTGCTCACATCTACTCCTAAGGTCAATGCCAAGTTTGGGCATGTGCACGTTATTTGGTTTTTGAAGAGCCGGGTCTTTGCCCTGCTTTTTAGGGAGGGCCTATAGCTCAGTTGGTTAGAGCGCGCGCCTGATAAGCGCGAGGTCAGTGGTTCAACTCCACTTAGGCCCACCAAAAATAAAGTAACATATTGGGGATATAGCTCAGATGGGAGAGCGCCGGCTTTGCAAGCCGGAGGTCATCGGTTCGATCCCGGTTATCTCCACCAAAGTTGTAATTTTTACAGAACTTTCGGGATTTTCCCGACTGCTCTTTGACAATTGAATATGAATTGGGTATATCAATTTGCCAAACTGAAGTATGGATTCTTTGGCAGAGCACAGTAGTGATCTGCTGAAAACCTGTTTTGGTCAAGCTAATAAGGGCAAACGGTGGATGCCTTGGTACAGAGAGGCGACGAAGGACGTGGTAAGCTGCGATAAGCCTCGGGGAGGTGCAAACAACCTTTGATCCGGGGATTTCCGAATGGGGCAACCCGATGCGGGTCATGCCGCATCACCTCCGGGTGAATATATAGCTCGGGTGGGGCTAACGGGGTGAACTGAAACATCTAAGTAACCCCTGGAATAGAAAGCAACCGCGATTTCCTCAGTAGTGGCGAGCGAAAGGGAAACAGCCCAAACCGGTTCGCATGTCAAAACCTGCGTGTGTTGTGCGACCGGGGTTGTGGGGTGAGATCTGATAGTACGCAGACCTATCAGGGAGTTACAAATCTGCAATGTAGTCAAACAGTTCTGGAAAGTCTGGCCACAGAAGGTGAAAGCCCTGTAGGCGAAACATTGCTGACTCCTGTGATCTCATTCCCGAGTACTGCGGGACACGTGAAATCCTGTAGGAATCTGGGAGGACCACCTCCTAAGGCTAAATACTCCTCTGTGACCGATAGTGAACTAGTACCGTGAGGGAAAGGTGAAAAGTACTCCTGAATGGAGAGTGAAATAGAACCTGAAACCGTTTGCCTACAAGCGGTCGGAGGGCAATCCGCGATCTTTATGATTTCGGAAAGCCTGACGGCGTGCCTTTTGCATAATGAGCCGGTGAGTTACTCCCATGTTGCGAGGTTAACCTACTTTGTAGGGAAGCCGTAGCGAAAGCGAGTCTGAATAGGGCGATTAAGTAGCGTGGGGTAGACCCGAAGCCAGGTGATCTACCCATGGCCAGGATGAAGCGTGACTAATCTCATGTGGAGGTCCGAACCCACCAATGTTGAAAAATTGGGGGATGAGCTGTGGGTAGGGGTGAAAGGCCAATCAAACCTGGAGATAGCTGGTTCTCCTCGAAATAGCTTTAGGGCTAGCCTCTTGTTATAGAGTGACGGAGGTAGAGCACTGGATAGGCTCGGGGGCTTCACCGCTTACCAACCCTAACCAAACTCCGAATGCCGTACACTCGTTTCAAGGGAGTCAGCGCATGGGGGATAAGCTTCATGTGCGAGAGGGAAACAACCCAGACCACCAGCTAAGGTCCCTAAGTACAGGCTAAGTGACAAAGGATGTGGGAGTGCGTAGACAGCCAGGATGTTGGCTTAGAAGCAGCCATTCATTTAAAGAGTGCGTAACAGCTCACTGGTCAAGTGAACCTGCGCCGATAATGATCGGGACTAAAGCCTGTCACCGAAGCTGTGGGCTTCAACTTTTGTTGAAGCGGTAGAGGAGTATTCCACGGTAGGCTGAAGGCGGACTGCGAGGTCTGCTAGACGACGTGGAAGCAATCATGCCGGCATGAGTAGCGATAAAACAGGTGAGAATCCTGTTCACCGAAAGTCTAAGGTTTCCTGGGGAAGGTTCGTCCGCCCAGGGTTAGTCGGACCCTAAGCCGAGGCCGAAAGGCGTAGGCGATGGGAAACAGGTCAAAATTCCTGTACCACCTTAGAGGCGTTTGAACGATGGGGTGACGCAGAAGTGACGATCAGCCCGCGACTGGAAATGCGGGTCTAAGCCTGTAGGGGGATCACCAAGGAAAATACGGGTGATCACAACCCTGAGAGGTGAAGGGGAAACGAGCCTTCGGGCAAGCCAACTGATCTTAAGCATGCTGCCGAGAAAAACCTCTATGTGAGTCTCTCGGGTGTCCGTACCGCAAACCGACACAGGTAGACGGGGTGAGAATCCTAAGGTGCGCGAGAGAACCCCTGTTAAGGAACTAGGCAAAATGGCTCCGTAACTTCGGGAGAAGGAGTGCCTCCAAGTAGGTGAACGGACTTGCTCCGGGAGCTGAAGGAGGCCGCAGAGAAACGGCCTGGGCGACTGTTTACTAAAAACACAGGTCTCTGCTAAGTCGCAAGACGACGTATAGGGACTGACACCTGCCCGGTGCCAGTAGGTCAAGAGGAGAGGTTAGTCTTCGGACGAAGCTTCAAATCGAAGCTCTGGTAAACGGCGGCCGTAACTATAACGGTCCTAAGGTAGCGAAATTCCTTGTCGGCTAAATACCGACCTGCACGAATGGTGTAACGACTTGGGCGCTGTCTCAACAGGGGACTCGGCGAAATTGTAGTTCCGGTGAAGATGCCGGATACCCGCGACGGGACGGAAAGACCCCATGAACCTTTACTCCAGCCTGGTACTGGGTTTCGACTCAGTATGTGTAGGATAGGTGGGAGACTGTGAAACGGGAACGTCAGTTTTCGTGGAGTCGTCCTTGAAATACCACCCTTGTTGTGTTGGAATTCTAACCTCGATCCTTGAATCGGGATTGGGAACAATGCCAGGTGGGAAGTTTGGCTGGGGCGGCCGCCTCCCAAAAGATAACGGAGGCGCCCAAAGGTTCCCTCAGCGCGGTTGGTAATCGCGCGAAGAGTGTAAAGGCATAAGGGAGCTTAACTGCGAGACATACAGGTCGAGCAGATGCGAAAGCAGGGCTTAGTGACCCGGCGGTTGCGCGTGGAAGCGCCGGAGATCAACGGATAAAAGGTACTCTGGGGATAACAGGCTTATCTCCCCCAAGCGTACATAGCGACGGGGAGGTTTGGCACCTCGATGTCGGCTCATCACATCCTGGGGCTGGACAAGGTCCCAAGGGTTTCCCTGTTCGGGAATTAAAGTCGGTACGCGAGCTGGGTTTAGAACGTCGTGAGACAGTTCGGTCCCTATCTGTCGTGGGCGTAGGATATTTGAGGAGATCTGTCCCTAGTACGAGAGGACCGGGATGGACGAACCTCTAGTGTACCAGTTGTCTCGCCAGGGGCATTGCTGGGTAGCTATGTTCGGAAGGGATAAGCGCTGAAAGCATCTAAGTGCGAAGCCCACTCCAAGATGAGATATCCCGTGGTAACCCCACCTAAAGGCTCCTTGTAGACTACGAGGTCGATAGGTCACAGGTGTAAGCGCAGCAATGCGTTCAGCCGAGTGATACTAATCAGCCGTGCGGCTTGACCTTTTTTTACACTTTTCAGCAGATCGCTTCTGTGCTTTGTTTGGTGCCCAATCCATATTCAATAAAACTTTCCTGGTGGCTATAGCGGAGGGGCCACACCTCTTCCCATTCCGAACAGAGAAGTTAAGCCCTCCAGCGCCAATGGTACTGCTTGGGAGACCTTGTGGGAGAGTAGGTCGTTGCCAGGAAAACAACAAAGCCCGGACTTAAAACTCCGGGCTTTTTGTATTGCACAGGATCAAAAGAAGGCTTGACAAGGCCGCTTTGTTTTGCAATTATACGCGCCTCATTTTTCAAATGGGATATTTCTCAAATTGAGCATCTATACCGGTATTTAAGGAGGTTTGACTGTGGGTGAATACACGCCTGAAAAAATTCGGAACATCGCCCTGTGCGGGCACGGAGGCACGGGCAAAACGTCCGTTGCCGAAGCCGTGATGTTTTCCGCAGGTGCAACCAATCGGCTCGGTTCAGTCGATGAAGGCAATACCGTGTCGGATTATACGGATGCAGAGATCGCGCGCAAAATTTCTATCAGCACCTCCATGTTGCACTGCGATTGGAAGGACGCCAAAATGAATATTTTGGACGCTCCGGGTTATGCCGATTTTATTGGCGATGCAAAAGCCGCGATTTGGGCGTCTGATATGGTCCTCACGTTGGTCAATGCGGCCAGTGGCGTAGAGATCGGCACGGATAAGGCGTTCAATTTTGCCGATGAATTTAATCGCGCAACCGCGTTTTTGATCAATCACGTCGATAGGGAATTTGCCGATTTCGACAGCGCGCTTGCCGCCATTCAAGAGCATTTCGGCAATGGGGCGATTCCCTTCCAGATTCCGGTCAATGCAGGCGAGGGATTTAATCAGATCATTGACGCTTTGCAGATGAAATTGATCACCTATACCCAGGGCAAAGCAGAGGTTTCAGACATTCCCGCAGCGTGGCAAGATCAGGCCGAGAGCCTCAGAGAGCAGGTGGTTGAAGGGGCTGCCGAAAGCGATGAGGACTTGATCGAGCAATATTTGGAAGAAGGCGATCTGACGGACGAAGAAATTGCGCGGGGGTTGAAAATCGGGATGGTCAATCGCACCTTGTTTCCCGTTTTTGTGAGTGCTGCCAGCAAAAATGTCGGCATTGATTTGCTGCTCAATTTTCTGTCTGATTTCGCGCCAGGCCCGCTCGATTTGCCCATTCCCACCGCATACAAAGCCGGCGCGGAAGAAGAAGTCGCACTCGCCGTCAGCGATGACGCCCCGTTGGCTGCTGTCGTGTTTAAGACCATTTCCGAGTCCGTGGGCGATCTGTCGTTTTTGCGCGTGTATTCCGGAAGTGTCAAGCCCGGCGACGACGCGTTTAATACCAACCGCCGAGCCAGCGAGCGCATCGGTCAGATTTACGCGATGAGCGGCGGAAAGCGCGTGGAGATGGACGGCGTGGGCGCGGGCGATATCGGCGCGTTGATCAAGCTCAAGAACACGCATACGGGCGATACCCTGTGCAGCAAAAACCTGCATTTGAAAATTCAACCCATTGAATTTCCACACCCGCTGATCCGCGTGGCCGTTGCCCCCAAAGCGCGCGGCGACGAAGACAAAATTGGCGCGGGGCTGCAAAGTATCCACGAGGAAGACCCGAGTTTTGCGGCCGGCTACGATTCGGAATTGCGGCAGATTATCGCCGAGGGGCAGGGCGAGTTGCACTTGACGGTTGTGTTTGACAAGTTGAAGAACAAGTTCGGCGTGGATGTCGATGTGATCGAACCGCGGATTCCGTACCGCGAGACCATTCAAGGGCGTGCAGAAGCGCAGTATCGGCACAGAAAGCAAAGCGGTGGACGCGGGCAATACGGCGAGGCGTATTTGCGAATCGCGCCCAAGCAACGCGGCGAGGGCTTTGAATTTGTCGACGAGGTCGTTGGCGGAGCCATTCCCGGCAAATTTATTCCGGCGGTTGAAAAAGGCGTTGTGGAAACCATGCAGCGCGGGGTGCTGGCCGGCTATCCGGTCGTGGATACGCAGGTCACGGTTTACGACGGGTCTTTTCATGCGGTCGATTCTTCCGATATGGCTTTTAAGCTGGCCGGCACGTTCGCGTTTCAAAACGCATTTATGGATGCCAAACCCATTTTGCTGGAGCCGATTTACAAGGTGCATGTGGTTGTTCCCGAAGCCTATATGGGCGATGTGATGGGCGACTTGAACGGCCGGCGCGGGCGCATTCAGGGCATGGATCCCGAAGGCAATTTTCAGGTGATTCACGCCGAGGTGCCCTTGGCTGACCTGTACAAATACTCGACCTCGCTG
This sequence comes from uncultured Latescibacterota bacterium, assembly GCA_958295785.1. Lineage (GTDB taxonomy): Bacteria > Latescibacterota > UBA2968 > UBA2968 > UBA2968 > VXRD01. The sequence goes on along the minus strand of OY282377.1, from coordinate 3,961,865 downwards.
CGGTCTATGACGCAGGGCACGGGCGATTATACGATGGAATTTTCCCACTACGAACCCGTTCCCCACGATGTGACGCAAAAGGTGATCGCGGCTTCTGAACACGACCGCGAGTTGGTCGAAGCGTAATGTGGAGGTGGCGATGTCTGCCGGGTGCAGGTTCGGGGCCGCGCTGGACGCAGAGCGTCCCTTGCAGATTGTGGGCGCGATCAATGCCATCTCCGCGCTGATGGCAAAACGCGCTGGGTTTCGCGCGCTTTATCTTTCCGGTTCGGGCGTGGCTTCCGCGTCTTACGGGTTGCCGGACTTGGGCATGACAACGCTGGACAATGTGGCCGAAGATGCGCGGCGGATCGCCGATGTGGTCGATCTGCCGCTGCTCGTTGACATCGACACCGGGTTTGGCGGCACGTTTTTCTCCATTGCCCGCGCGGTCAAGACGCTGGAAAAAATTGGCGTTGCCGCGGTTCACATTGAAGATCAGGGCTTGCAAAAACGGTGTGGGCATCGCCCCGGAAAACAGGTGGTGTCTGCCGAGGAGATGTGCGACCGAATCAAGGCGGCAGTCGATGCGCGATCACACAGCGGGTTTGTGATTATGGCGCGAACCGATTCGGTGGCCGGCGAAGGTTTGGCACGCGGGGTGGAACGCGCACGCCAATACATCGGCGCGGGTGCCGATGCGATTTTTGCAGAAAGCCTGCAATCCCTATCGGATTTTCGCGCCTTTGCCCACGGGCTTTCTGCCCCTGTGCTCGCCAATGTCACCGAGTTCGGGCAAACGCCTCTGTTTGGCCTGAACGAGATGCGAGCCGCAGGCGTGGCGATGGTGTTGTATCCGCTCACGGCGTTTAGAATGATGAATGCGGGCGCGCATCGAGCGTATCAAACGCTGCGGACACGGGGCACGCAAAGGACATTGATAAACGAGATGCAGACGCGGGAAGAACTCTACGATCTGCTGGATTATCATGCGTATGAAGCGCGGGTAGATCGGCTGTATGGGGGGTAAAGGGCCAAAGGAGAGTTTGCAACAAGGTCGTGGGTGAAACGCTCGCGGCCTTTTTTTTGCGATTGGAGGATGCGATGAGCAAACAGACGACGGGACTTAGGGGCGTTAAGGCAGGCAACACGGCAATTTGCACTGTGGGCGCAGCAGGTCACGGCTTGCACTATCGGGGCTATGCCATTGAAGACTTGGCAGAAAACGCCTGTTTTGAAGAGGTGGTGCATTTGCTGTTGTGCGGCGCATTGCCCACCCAAAGGGAGTTGGATGCGTTGAAGACGCGCTTGCGGGCGCATCGGCAATTGCCGGATCTGGTCGTGCGGGTTTTGCGCGCCCTGCCCGCCCATGCCCATCCGATGGATGTGTTGCGTACCGGCGTGTCCGCGCTTGGCATTGCCGAGCCAGAGCAGGGGTTGGAAGATGGTGAGGCCGTGGCACTGCGGCTTTTGGGCGCGTTGCCCTCTATGCTGGGGGTCTGGCACTTGGGGCCTGATGTGCTCGATGCGAGAGCAGATGATCACGCGGGTTATCTTTTTTCCATGCTCAAAAGAGACGCGCCTTCGGCATTGGAATGTCGGATGATGGATGCGTCATTGATTTTGTACGCCGAGCACGAGTTTAATGCCTCGACATTTGCGGCCCGAGTCTGCGCCTCTACACTCGCCGATTTTTACGGCTGTATCACCGGCGCAGTTGGCACTTTGAGCGGGCCATTGCACGGCGGGGCAAACGAGCGCGCAATGGAATTGATCGCGCAGTTCGAGACGCCCAAAGCCGCGACAATGGGGGTGCGCGAGATGCTGGCGCGCAAAGAACGGATTATGGGGTTCGGGCACGGGGTCTATCGCGTGCGAGACCCGCGCAATGCGATCATCAAACACTGGGCGCGGCGGATCAGCGAGGCAAAGGGCAACATGACGCTGTACGAAATTTCCGAAGCCATCGAACAGGTCATGTGGGACGAAAAAAAGCTGTTTCCAAACTTGGATTTCTATTCGGCAACAGCGTATCACATGGCGGGCATCAAGACCGCGCTATTCACCCCCATCTTTGTGCTCAGTCGTTGCAGCGGCTGGGCCGCCCACATCGCGGAACAACGCGCAGACAACAGGCTGATTCGCCCCCTGGCAGAATACACAGGCCCCAAAGCGCGACCTTATGAAACGCGGATCGCGGATTAAACGGATTGCGCGGATGACACGGATGAAAGGCAAAGGCAAAAGGCGGATCGCGGATTAAACGGATTGCGCGGATTGCGCGGATGAAAGGCAAAAGGCGAGGATAGAAACGTAGGGGCGGTGCCTCTGTGCCCGCCCGAAAAGGCAAGATACAAGGCGGATCGCGGATTAAACGGATTGCGCGGATTGCGCGGATGAAAGGCAAAGGCAAAAGGCGAGGATAGAAACGTAGGGGCGGTGCCCCTGTGCCCGTCCGAAAAGGCAAGATGAAAGGCGGATCGCGGATTAAGCAGATTGCGCGGATGACACGGATGAAAGGCAAAGGCAAAAGGCGAGGATAGAAACGTAGGGGCGGTGCCTCTGTGCCCGCCCGAAAAGGCAAGATACAAGGCGGATCGCGGATTAAACGGATTGGGCGGATGAAAGGCAAAGGCAAAAGGCGAGGATAGAAACGTAGGGGCGGTGCCCCTGTGCCCGCCCGAAAAGGCAAGATGAAAGGCGGATCGCGGATTAAACGGATTGCGCGGATTGGGCGGATGAAAGGCAAAGGCAAAAGGCGAGGATAGAAACGTAGGGGCGGTGCCCCTGTGCTCGCCCGAAAATCAAGATGAAAGGCGGATCGCGGATTAAGCAGATTGCGCGGATGACACGGATGAAAGGCAAAGGCAAAAGGCGAGGATAAAAACGTAGGGGCGATGCCCCCGTGCTCGCCCGAAAAGGCAAGATGAAAGGCGGATCGCGGATTAAACGGATTGCGCGGATTGGGCGGATGAAAGGCAAAGGCAAAAGGCGAGGATAAAAACGTAGGGGCGGTGCCTCTGTGCCCGCCCGAAAAGGCAAGATACAAGGTGGATTGCGCGGATGAAAGATGCGAGGACAGGCGCGGGGGCCTGTCCCTACGGATGATCGGGGACTGGTCACGGATCGTTTGTTTCGCTGACCGCTTTTCGCCGCTTGAGGTGCAACATGAATGATCGAGTACCCGATAGCGAATTGGTGGATATCGCCCAATATGTGCGAAATTATGACGCGATCTCTGAGGAGGCTTTTCAGACCGCGCGATTGTGTTTGATGGACAGTTTGGGTTGCGCGGTGTTGGCGTTGCGGTTTGCCGAATGCGCGAAGATGCTCGGTCCCGTCGTTCCCGGAACAGTTGTGCCCAATGGCACGCGGGTGCCGGGCACTGATTTTGAACTCGACCCGGTGACGGCTGCGTTTAATATCGGCACGATGGTGCGCTGGCTGGATTTTAACGATACGTGGTTGGCGGCGGAGTGGGGCCATCCGTCCGACAATTTGGGCGCGATTCTCGGCATCGCGGACTGGTTGTCGCGCACGCGCCGCGCACGCGGGGAAGCACCGCTATTGATGCGGGATGTGCTCACCGCGATGATCAAAGCGCACGAGATTCAGGGCGTTATGGCACTGGAAAACAGTTTTAATGCCCGCGGGCTGGATCATGTGATTTTGGTGAAACTGGCGAGCGCGGCGGTCTCGGCTGATCTGCTGGGATGCGACGAGGCGCGAATCGTCAACGCAGTGTCGCAGGTGTGGTGCGATTTGGGCCCTTTGCGAACCTATCGCCACGCGCCCAATACGGGGTCGCGCAAGAGTTGGGCCGCGGGCGATGCCACGGCGCGCGGCGTCTTCTTTGCATTGCAGACAAAGCGCGGGGAAATGGGCTATCCAACCGCGCTGTCTGCGCCCCGATGGGGTTTTTACGACCAGATATGGCAGGGCGACCGGTTTCGGTTTCAGCGCTTGTACGGTTCCTATGTGATGGAAAACGTGTTGTTCAAAGTGTCTTTTCCCGCTGAATTTCACGCGCAAACCGCAGTTGAAGCGGCGTTTGCATTGCACGAACAAGTGGGCGAAAGAATAGCGTCCGTCCAGCGCGTAGAGGTAACCACCCATGAAGCCGCCATCAAAATAATCGACAAGACCGGCCCCTTGCACAATCCGGCAGACCGAGATCACTGCTTGCAATACATGGTGGCGATGGGGCTGATTTTCGGCAATTTGACCGCAGATGACTACGGGGACGAACGCGCACGAGACGCGCGCATTGACGCGCTGCGAGCAAAGATGGTGGTGGCGGAAAACGCGCAGTTCACGCGGGATTACCACGATCCGCACAAGCGGTCCATCGCCAATACCGTGCAGGTGTTTTTTGCAGATGGATCGGCCACAGAGGCCATGACGGTCGAATATCCCATCGGGCATCGCAGAAGGCGGCAAGAGGCCGCGCCCTTGTTGGTGGAAAAGTTCAAAAAAAATATGACCCCCCGGTTTGCGGATCACCGGATACGAGAAATGTTGCGTGCGTTTGAAAGCCCAGATTTGGACGCCATGCCCGTGTGGGAATTTATGGATATGTTCACAGTGCAAGCGAATGGACGAATGGATGAATAGACGAATCAGCGATATGTTTCAAACGCAATTTCCCATTGCACAACCACGGGCTTCTAACTACATTATCAAATTATTACACCCGTTTTTTATGACGTTTGAACAAAGGAATATGGCGTATGGCTGGACACTCTAAATGGGCAAATATCAAGCATCGCAAGAGCCGTCAAGACGCCGCGCGAGGCAAGGCGTTCACCAAACTGATTCGAGAGATTACCGTGGCAGCACGCGAAAGCGGTGGCGAGGAGGCGAACAACCCCCGTCTGCGCGCTGCGGTCTTAAATGCCAAGGCGGAAAACATGCCCGCGGCCAATATTGAACGCGCCATCAAAAAGGGCACAGGCGAACTCGAAGGCGCGTCTTACGAAAGCGCGATTTACGAGGGATATGGGCCGGGTGGCGTGGCCGTGTTTGTTGAAACGCTAACCGACAATCGCAACCGCACAGTGTCTGATGTGCGGCATTTGTTCAACAAATACAATGGCAGGATGGCCGAAACCGGCGCGGTGGCGTGGGTGTTTGTGCAACAGGGACTGATTGTCGTTCCCGAGGATGGCGTGGAAGAAGAAGATCTGATGCTGGTGGCTTTAGACGCTGGTGCCGAAGATATAGCAGAAGAAGACAACAGATATGAAATTTACGCCTCTCTATCTGATTTTGAAAGCGTTCGCAAAGCGGTTGAAGATGCGGGCATTGAAATTGAACGTGCAGAGTTGACGCGCGTTGCACAAAATACCGTGCCCATTGAAGGCAAAACCGCGCAGCAATTGTTGACCTTGATGGAAATGCTCGAAGACAATGACGATGTGCAGCGCGTCTATGCCAATTTTGAGATTGACGACAGTGAATTGACCGCGCTAACAGTGTGATTGTCAGCGGTCCGTGATCAGTCCCCGATCACCCGTAGGGACAGGCCCCCGTGCTTGTCCTCGTGACCAGTCCCCAATCATCGGTAGGGACAGGCCCCCGTGCCTGTCCTCGTGACCAGTCCCCAATCATCGGTAGGGACAGGCCCCTGTGCCTGTCCTCGTGACCAGTCCCCAATCACCCGTAGGGACAGGCCCCCGTGCCTGTCTCGCATCCAGTTCCCAAGCCGTCAGCAATCAGCCTCCCCTTCCCCCAATCCTTCCTATCTTCGTATAACAAATTCACGCCCTAAAAAAATGCACAAAACGAACGAAGTTGCCTTCAACGTCCGGCTGTTGGATGCGTTGCAGACGAAACATCCGCGCTGGCATGACCACATCGGAGTGGAACAACAAGGCGTCCTCCGCGAGACTGCCCTGCGGCCGGACATCGTCATTCGCCCACCGGGCGGGGTTCCGGTCGTCATCGAGACGGAGTTTATGCCAGCGCACAGCGTCGAGGCAGATGCTCAAGACCGTTTGGGAAAATTTTTGCAATACAATGGCGACCGAATTGAACAGACCATCGCGGTCCGGATTCCGCTGGAACTGAGCCACGCCCCGCAGGAGGACTTGAAGCGGCAAATTGAGGCCGCCGAGTTCCGCTATTGCACGTTCTCATTGCAAGAAGCGGATGCGGCGGTGCGCTGGCCGGCTATGGGCTGGCTGACTGGCAGCATTGACGACCTCGCCACTTGCATTGAAAACGTCGCGCTGTCCGAACGCTTGCTCGCCGAGGGCACGCAGATTTTGGAGCAGAGCATTGGCGAGTCCGCCGGTCGGTTGCGCGAAACCGCAGGCCCCCATGCCCTCGAGAAAATGGCGCAGGCCCTCCACCAAGAGGATGGCGATCAGACCTCGCGCATGGCCATGGCCATTATCGCCAACGCGCTCGTCTTCCACACCGCCATCGCCGCTGCCCACGGCATCGACACCATTGACGAACTCCGCAGTTCGGGGAGCAACTCCGTCAATAAAAGCCGCGTACTGGCCTGCTGGCGGCATATTCTCGACAACATCAATTACTATCCCATTTTCCACATCGCCTCCGAGTTGCTCCTGCCCATTGACGACCGCACTGCCCATGCGGTGCTCAACCGCCTCGCGCAGGCGGTCAGCGATTTGGCGGGCTTGGGGGCGACGACCTTGCACGACCTGTCCGGGCGCATGTTCCAACGGTTGATTGCGGACCGGAAGTTTCTCGCCACGTTCTACACGTTGCCGCCGTCGGCTGCCCTGCTCGGCGAGTTGGCGGTGGCCCGCCTTGACGCGAGGACGGATTGGGCCGACCCAGAGGCTATCATCGGTTTGCAAGTCGCGGACTTGGCCTGTGGCACGGGTGCCCTGCTCTCGGCGGCGTATCGCGCTTTATCCACACGCCACCGGCGGACTGGCGGGGATGATCGGGCATTGCACACTCGGATGATGGAATGCGTCCTCATCGCCGCGGACATCATGCCGGCCGCAACGCATCTGACTGCGTCCATGCTGTCGAGTGCTCATCCGGGGACGACCTTTGGTCACACCCGCGTCCATACCCTGCCCTACGGCCAGCAGAGTCAGGAAAAGCGGCACGCGATGGCCTTGGGCGCGCTCGATCTGATTGCGTATGACTCTGCCCCGTCGCTGTTTGGAACCGGCATCCATGTGGCGCAAGGCACGGGCGCAGATGTGGAAGCCGAGGGGATTGGGAGCGACTTGGATCTTCCCCACAAAACAGCGGATTTGGTGATTATGAATCCACCGTTTACGCGCCCGACGAACCACGAGAATACCGAAGTGCCGGTGCCGTCGTTTGCCGGGCTAAACACGACCCAAGATGAGCAACAAGCTATGTCCAAGCGTCTATCCGAGATCCGGCGGCGGTTGACCGATCCGGTCGGGCACGGCAACGCGGGACTGGCTTCCAACTTTGTCGATCTGGCGCATGTCAAGCTCCGACCGGGTGGGATTCTCGCGCTGGTGTTGCCGGCGGCGTGCGTGAGCGGCGGCTCTTGGGCGAATTTCCGGCAGTTGTTGGAACGCGAGTACGAGGACTTGACCGTGCTGACCATTGCGGCACACGGGTCAACGGATCGGGCGTTTTCAGCGGATACGGGGATGGCCGAGGCCCTCGTGGTGGCGACCAAGCGGCGCGACAAGCGGAACGAGGAAGGCGGGGAAACGCTGTTCGTCAATTTTTATCACCGGCCAGGCAGTATCGCGGAGGCGTTTGAGATGGCGCGGGCCGTGCGGCGGCTTCCGGGCAATGTGCGGCGAGGGCGGCTGTGCGTGGGCGATAGCGAGACGGTCGGGATGTACATTCGGGCACCGCTGAATCAGGGCGGGTGTACGTCGCTGCGCGAGACGACGTTGGCGGATACTGCCCTCGGGCTGGCGGAGGGGACGCTCCGACTGCCGCGGGGATACGCCGCGCCGCTGGCGACGACTCGTCTTGGGGACCTCGGCGAGAAGGGGTTGCTCCACCGCGACATTTCCGGGAAGAACAGCAATGGCACACCGAGAGGGCCGTTTGACATTATTCCCATTCAAGGCGTGCCGCAGTATCCGGTGTTGTGGGGACACGTCGCCGAGCGCGAGCGGAGCTTCGTCGTCCCGCCCGATAGCGAAGGCGAGGTGCGCCCCGGTTGCGACGACCGCGCTGTTGCTGTCTGGAATCGCACGGCCTCGCGGCTACACTTCAATCTCGATTTTGGACTCAGATCGCAAAGCCTCATGGCCTGCCTCACACCGACCAAAGCCATCGGTGGCCGGGCATGGCCGAACTTCCTGCCGGAACGCGACGAGTGGATCCTACCCCTTGTCTTGTGGGCCAATACCACCTTGGGTCTCCTGTCCTTCTGGTGGATTGGAAGCCGACAGCAACAGGGCCGCGGCCTGCTCACGATCACCCGGTTGCCCCGCCTGACCGTGCTGGATCCGCGCTCCTTAAGCCCGGCTCAACTCGCCCAAGCCGAGGCGATCTTCGAGCGTTTTAAGGACGCAGCGTTCCTCCCGGCTAACGAATCGTATCGAGACGACGCTCGAAAGGCCCTTGACCGCGCTGTCTTGATCGACCTGTTGCACCTGCCCCGAGCGGCCCTCGAACCGCTCGCCATCCTGCGCGACCAATGGTGCGCCGAGCCGAGTGTGCATGGCGGCAAGAAAACGCGAATTTCCACCTGAACACCTGCGCGGCAGATATTGTAATTTGTGGCGCGAATGGTTATCACAATGGCGCGGCTTGACACGATACTTAAAATGCCTTAAATTTTTTTGTACGATGGCTACCCAACTGCTTATTTGTCTTGTTCTGTCGAAATAGAAGCAGTATAATTTATAGGACTTACGCAATCCCCATTGGAATATGAGGTGCTTTGAGTTGTTGTCTCAAGAAGTCAGCCACCCCGCGGTATTTGACTTGATAAATGGTTTGTCCTGTTTGATAGGCCACCTGCGCGAGTCGAATCCAAACGAACATCGCACACCCAATATGATTTCGTACCATGCGTGCCAATCGACATTGACACTTTTCAAGCCCGGTCACCTGTTTGACTTCGCGGTGAAATGGCTCAATTTTCCATCTTTGGTGACACACCTGTTGTACCCCTGAAGAATCGTTTTGAGCATGGTCGTTAGTTACGACATACGCCGTGCGTCTATCAGCAGACGCCACCCGGAATCATTTCACTTTGTGGTCTTTGGAAACCCTCTGATTTTAATTGACTTGCCTTGTTTGCGTTGCGCTTGAGTCCAAGTTAAGCTATCTACGCGCTGGTAGGGGGTTGTGCCTGCCGAATCGTCCACGCGCCGGTTCGTCTTGAGGGGACAAGAATAGGTTTTTTGCATCTGCTCTCTGTGTCGCATGACCGTTTTTGTCGCATACCAACTGTCCATCAAGACCCCGGTAAAAGGAAGGCGCTTCTGATAGACCAACGCAGAGAGCATGTCCTTGAGATGATCCAATTTGGTTTTGCCATCGCCTTGCGGGTCATAAATCCGATAGTCAATCAGCCAGAACCGATCCTGTTGCGGATTGACATAGACACATGTGACCACCCCGATGCCGTTGATGACGCCTTGGGCGTTGCCGCTATATTGACGGCGCACTCACGCGATCTTGCGTGCGTGTCGCTTGTCTAAAACCGTGTCATCAAAGATCACATAGCCTTCAGGCGTCAACGCGATGTGGTCTTTGACGTGTTCCCACACCAAGCGGGGGGGGATACGCTCACCGGCGAGATAGCGGTTGATCCTATCATGACTGAACCCTTCGCTATGGTCGGCGAAAGGGGTCAGGGTATAGTTGAGGGGACTGCTAAGCAGATACTGACAGTAATCCAAACGCGTCGGTTGGCGCATTGATACCTCCTCAAAGTGATAAATTTTACGGAATTGCACCCTTTTTTAACTCAGCATGCGTAAGTCCTAATTTACAAAAATTCCATAGTCTTATTGGGCCATCTAAGAGTCCCTAACAAAAAGCGTTGACCTGGATTTGTGAGAGGCCGCCTTTGAGGCGTTCCTGGGGGTGTTCACTCCTCTGTTTCAGATGCTTGATTTCTTTTTCTTAGGGCTTCTTAGCACTGGCTTACGGCGTTTTGGCACAGGCTCTGCAACGCCCCTGTCTGGATTGCGGATTGTCGCGGATTACCCCCCTCCTGCCTCCGCTCTGTCCTCTCTGTCTGCTCCATTCTCCGTCCTCTATCTGCACGCCCCAATGTTTGTCCCTCTGTGGTTGCCTTTTCGGGCGGGCACGGGGCACCGCCCCTACGTTTTTATTTTCGCATCTTTGTCCAACAAAGTCTTGTCAAAAATGGCGTGATTGTATCATTTTTTTCTTCCCATTTTTTCTTCCTCAATTTTTTCAAGGTGGCGTTTATGGCCGAATACGATACGATATCCAAACACCTGATTCAAACCTACCCGGACGATTTCATCCGCTTCACACTCGGACGCGCTGACATCGAGGTGCTCGAGGTGCTCGAAACCGAGCAACCCACCGTGGAAGCCCGGCGCGCCGATAGCCTGATTCGCGTGCGTATTGAGGGTGAGGATGCGTTGATTCATTGCGAATTTCAAACCGCGGACAGCACGGACACTCCGATGTCGCATCGCATGGCCGGCTATATCGGTCGCGCCATAGAACGCTATGGCCTGCCGATCTTTTCCTTTGTGATCTACCTGCGTCCCGGTGCTGGACGACGCGATAAGGGATACTACATCCAAGAACTGCCCGGCCATGAGGTGCTGGTGAAATACAAGGTGATTCGTCTGAGTGAGATCGATGGTCAAGCGATTATCGAGGGTGGTCATCCGGGCTTGCTTCCGTTTGCGCCGCTGATGAAACCTCCGTCTGGGGTGTCTGCGGATGCGTGGTTGCGTCAATGTCTTCATGCGACGGAAGCCTTGCCCTTGGACGCTTCAACCAAGGTTGACATGATGGCGGGTATGGCTATTTTAGGTGGGATATCGTATGAGTTGTCCACCGTTAGGCGTATTATTTCTCAGGAGGGTTTTATGGATGCGATTATGCGTGAATCATCGTTTGCCCAATACCTTACCCAACAAGGTATTGACCGCGGCATTGAACAGGGGATTGAGCAGGGGATTGAACAGGGGATTGAACAGGGCATTGAACAGGGCATTGAACAGGGGATGCGTCGCGGCAGGGAGCAAGGGATTGAACAGGGTCTGGAGCGCGGGAGTAGAGAAAGCACCATTGAAGCTATTTTCGATGTGTTGGAGGTTCGCTTTGATGCAGACGCGCCCGGTCAGTTCGCCGGTCGCATTCGGGCCATTGACGATTTGCAACAACTCAAGCAGTTGCATCGTGCGGCGGTGCAAGTGGACAATCTCGATGCTTTTCAGCATGCGTTGGACGCAGAGGCTTGAGTCCCTAACAAAAAGCGTTGCCATGGATTTGTGAGAGGCCGACTTTGAGGCGTTCCTGCGGGTGTTCATTCCTCTGTTTCAGACGCTTGATTTCTTTATGTTAGGGCTTCTAAGAAGCTATCTTAAAACGAAAGATGACTCCTCCCCAGTGCGGATCATGGGGCGCACCATTTCATTACGGCTGGCGAGATCGAAATCACAGAAATGATCCAGCAAAACCAAGAAGGGATACCGTTCAAACAGGTTGCTATTCGCGACCAACGAAAATTTGAGGGTTGGAGGAAGGTAATATGACGAAAACTGTACAATATCCGGGATTAGAATTGACCTGTCCTAGTGGTACGGCAGCTTCATCGTATCATCTGACAGAGTCGTTAGATTGGTCGAGTCTGTCGGCACAGATGAAGAACCGAGTGGTTCTCGTTCCCGATCACATGCAAATACTGACGACCGTCGCATTGCAGAAAAAAAAGATTGATATTCCGCACGCCGATAGTTAATCTATTGTGATGCAGCCTGATAGATTGTCTCCTGCCCAACTTGCTTACAGTAGTTTCAAGCCTTCCTGCTGGTCAGATGACTGCCGACTCTGCTTTCTTCGAATTGTAATCTGGATTCCGGCCCGATAGACGAAGGCACCTTAAACCAAAGCGTAAGGATCCGATGAACCTTACCGGCTTTCATGCAACAAAGCCAAAGACTGACTTAGCGAATTGATGCTTTCTGATCCGTTCTCTGTATGGATCGAAAACAAGTACCTAGGCCGTTAGCTTCCAAGTTGGCGGCCTTATCTGTTTTAGAGATGAACGAACTATACTCAATCTGTATGCCCGTGCGTGTGGCTGTCGTGTATGAAAATTAGGACAACTTGAAAGCAAATCGGTATTATACCAAATTAGAATAGCTGTTGACCTGATGTGATGCGCTATGCGACCCGCAAATGATTCCCTTGACGTTACCCAGTCATTCAAAGAAGCCATCACAACAAGGCCATCCCAAAAGACCATCCGATAAAGCCATCACGCACAGCGCGCAAGGCCGTCTCGCAACTAACATCCATCTTGCAACTTCCTTTGCAGGCCAGCGCATGTTGTGCGACCCGCAAAGCGATTTGCGCTGTGCCAGCCTCTCGGCGCATGAGAGCGGCATTTTTGAACTGCTAGGGCAGTTGTACCCCGCTCGCCTACTTTTTTTTGCTGTTGAAAAAAAGTATGAAAACGCGAATAATTTGAGCGTTTGACGCCGCACGCCGTAGGCACAGGCGTAGCCAACGCATTGAAGGCAACAAACAATGCTGTAGGACCAAACGCTTTACGTAAGTCTGTTCCTCATTTCTATCTTCGTATCTCTTTGGGCGAGCACGGGGTCATCGCCCCTACATTTCTATCTTCGCATCTCGTATCTTTGGGCGAGCACGGGGTCATCGCCCCTACGTTTCTATCCTCGCATCTTGTATCTTTGGGCGAGCACAGGGGCCTCGCCCCTACGTTTCTATCCTCGCATCTTGCCTTTTCGGGCGAGCACGGGGTCATCGCCCCTACATTTCTATCTTCGCATCTCGTATCTTTGGGCGAGCACGGGGTCATCGCCCCTACATTTCTATCCTCGCATCTTGTATCTTTGGGCGAGCACGGGGTCATCGCCCCTACATTCTCTTTCCTCTCGAAAGGTGGTTTGCGTGATCATTCTGGGTATTGATCCGGGCAGTGTGGTGACGGGTTTTGGTCTGGTTGAGCATCAGAATCGGAAAAATCGGTTGCTGCAATGCGGATGTATTCGACCCGGTCACAAATTGTCTTTTCCCCAGCGATTGCTCTATATCTACGATCACATGATCGATTTGGTCGCCGATTCAAGCCCGCATGAAGTCGCGCTTGAATCCGTTTTTTACGGCGCGAACACGCAATCGCTGATCAAGTTGTGTCAGGCGCGCGGGGCCATTGTGACGGCCTTGGCCAATTCCGATCTGCCCATTTTTGAATACGCGCCCCGCGAAGTGAAAAAAGCCGTTGTGGGCCGAGGCGGCGCGGCAAAAGAACAAGTGCAGTTTATGATCCAGCGTTTGTTTGGCAAAAGAGCACTGGATCAAGACCTCGACGCGACAGATGCCGTGGCTATCGCGCTGTGCCACGCGCATCAAAAGGTCGCAACGCACGGCCGAGGAAAGCGACAAAATGACTTGGCAGAGAAGATCGAAGGCTTAAAACAGGCCGGTAGAGAACAGAGTCGATTTGATGAAAAACTGAAAGCCATCGGCGTCAATGCCAAGTCCCGGCGGCGGTTGAACAAGAGGGGATGGTGATCCAATGATCGCGTTTTTAGAAGGGTTGCTGGTCGAAAAACACCCCACGCATGTCCTCATTGATGTGCAGGGCGTGGGCTATTATGTCCATATTTCGCTGGCGAGTTACGAATCGCTTTCCGTCGAGGATGGGCGCGTCAAAGTGCTCACGCATCTCCATGTGCGAGAAGACGCGATGACGCTCTACGGGTTTAGCGCCCTGTCCGAGCGCGATTTGTTCGAACGCCTGATCGCGGTTTCGGGCATTGGTCCGCCGATGGCATTGAAAATTTTGTCCGGCATTCCCATTGCCGATTTCAGGCGGTTGGTCGCCTCGGAAGACGCCCGAGGGCTGACGCGCATCAAAGGCATTGGTCAAAAACTCGCGCAGCGTTTGGTGCTGGAGATGAAGGATAAAATTGGCGACATCGCGCCAGAAGATTTGACACCCGATGCCATAGGGCATGCAGATCCCGATGTGTTGGACGAAGCCGCTGCTGCCTTGGCCGGTTTGGGCGCCAATCCGGTACAGGCGCGCAAAATTGTCGCAAGCGTATTGAAGGATATGGGCGATGACGCGCCGATAGAGGAAGTGATCAAACGCTCACTCAAGCGCGTTTAGGCGAAGGTCAATTTATGGATGAACGATTCACAGACCCCGAGTTTCAAGGTGGCGACGAATTTGAGCGCGACCAGCGGCTTCGCCCCATTCGATTTGACGATATGGTCGGGCAAGAAAAGGTGAAGGCGCATTTGCGTATTGCCATCGAGGCCGCGCGCCATCGCAATGAGGCAATGGATCACGTTATCTTGCACGGGCCGCCCGGCTTGGGCAAGACCACGATGGCCTACGTGATTGCCCACGAACTCGGCGCGGAAATTCAGGTGACGTCGGGCCCCGTGTTGGAACGCCCGGCTGATCTCGCGGGCATTTTGACCAATTTGAACGAAAAAGACGTGCTGTTTATCGACGAGATCCACCGCATGAATCGGGTGGTCGAGGAGCATCTGTATTCGGCGATGGAGGATTTTACGCTGGACATTATGATCGACAGTGGGCCGAGTGCTCGGTCGTATCAAATTCCGCTCGAACCCTTTACCTTGGTGGGCGCGACAACGCGCATGGGCTTGCTCACCGCGCCGATGCGAACGCGCTTTGGGTTGCTCGAGCGGCTGGATTTTTATACGCCCGCCGAGTTGCAGGCCATTGTGGTGAGGGCTGCGGGGATTTGGGGCATTGAAATTGGACCGGATGCTGCGCGTGAAATCGCCCACCGGTCGCGGGGAACAGCGCGCATTGCCGGGCGGCAGTTGTCCCGATCACGCGATTATGCACAGGCGCGCGCCGATGGGGTGATTACGAGAGCAGTCGCTGTTAAGGCACTGGATTTGTTGGGGGTGGATGCAAAGGGCTTGGACGAAATGGACCGCCGCTTGTTGGAAACCCTGATCGATAAATTTGACGGGGGGCCTGTTGGCCTCAATAACTTGGGGGCCGCGCTGAGCGAAGAGACGGATACAATCGAGGAAGTTTACGAACCCTATCTGATTCAGGAGGGGTTGCTGGTCCGCACGCATCGGGGGCGGCAAGCGACTGTGCGGGCGTATTTGCATTTGGGGAAAACGCCGCCGGAAGATGAGGCGCAAAGTGCGTTGTTTTAGGATATTGAAAAGTGAAAAAATTTTTGGGCATTGAGACTTCAACACCGGTATGCAGCGTGGCAATCGCTTGCGGTGATCGCGTGCTTGTGGAATACACTTTGGAATTGGGAACGCACCATTCGGAGCGGTTGCAACCCATGATCGAACTGGCGTTGCGAGAAGCGAATCTAAGCGTTGGCGATCTCGATGGCGTGGCCGTGGCTGCCGGGCCTGGTTCATTTACGGGATTGCGTATCGGGATGGGCATGGGCAAAGGGTTGTGCCGAGGTGCCAATCTCAAATTGGCGTGCATCTCCACCCTCGCGGGCATGGCGTTTGGCGCGGGCGCAGCGGGCTTGCCTTTGTGTCCCATGTTGGATGCCCGGCGAGGCGACGTATATGCCGGGGTTTACGATCTCGTTGCGGGGATGCCCGTGTCGAGAATCCCCGACCGCGCAGATGCCCTTTCCAACTGGATCACACACCTGCCGCGCCCGGTGATGGTGGTGGGCGATGGGGCCTGGGCTTACCGCGATGTCATTGAAGACGCGATGGGGCGAGAGGCGTATTTCGCAAACGCGGCATTGGGTCGCCCTACTGCCGGGGCCATTGCCCTGCTGGGTCAGGCGCGTTGCGAACAAGGAAAATCGGATGATATCGACATGGCCGAGCCTTTTTATTTGCGCCAAACCCAAGCAGAACGCTTGCGGTTGGATGGATAAGCCCATGACACTCGTGCCGATAGCCCGTGCTCATCTCAGCCGGGTCATAGAGATTGAAAGGGCTGTTTTTTCTCGTCCATGGACAAAGCGCGATTTTGTGCTTGCGCGGAAGCGCGCCAACAGTCTTTGCTGGGTTGTGCGGGTTGAGCGCGAGGTTGCGGGCTATGTCGTGGGTTTTGTGATTGATCGGGAATTTCATCTGGAAAATTTTGCCATCGCGCCGTGTTTTCAGCACGAAGGGCTGGGCCAAAAGACGCTCGAAGCCGTGTTTGATTTGCTCAATACAAAGGCGCAGGTGATCTCTTTGGAAGTGCGGATGTCCAATTGCGCTGCCATCGATCTGTACAAAAAGATGGGATTTGAGACTGTGGCGATCCAAAAAGCCTATTACACCCACCCTTGCGAAGATGCCCTCATCATGCTCAAACCGCTCAATACCCGATTGTCCGATTGGGTGTCGCATGTGTTCCAAAACAATCCATCTCTCGCCAGCACATAAAAAACATCAGATTTAGAAGCCCTTGCCCTGTTCGTTGTGGGCTATGCCTGTGCCTACGAGGAAGGGGAATAACGTCTCCCGTTGCGGGAGGGGTCATATTTCGTCTGAAAACCATCTTAACCCTGTCCGTTAAGCGAGTCGCTTGAGCAAGAGAGGACTCATAGATAGGTGAATAAAGGCTTCACTGCTACGGGTCAAGACTTCGTAATCCTTTGAAAGCCTTCGAAAATTCAGCGACCAACCAGAAAGGAGATGAAAGATGCGACTGTATTCACTGGTGGTATTGTTGATCATGCCGGGTTTCATCCTCAAGGATGGTGGTTGCGGTCAGAATGATCTTCCGCTGACCAAAGAGTCCTTAATCAGAATTAACGCAAGGTATATGCCAACCAGGTACAGCAGTACATCCTATGAAGGATATTACGACAGCATATACGATTTCAACAGCGAAGCAGTCAGGATGCGCGGCGGATGGCGGGACACTCTGCTGGTCGGTGATGACCCGGAAAGTCAGCATGGAATAAATATGCGCAATGTCTTAATCGGCATGGGCATCCCGGAGACCTCACTCTCGTTTTCTTTGAATGCTTGGGGTTCTATTCTGGAAGGAAATCGAGGGTTGCAGGACCTCACCTCCGGCAGATATGAATCCCTGCGCAGGAGAACCCGGGTAGTGCATATACCGCTTGGCATTCCCTTTAAAACAGAACTGGATGTGGAGAGACTGCGAGGAGAAAGCAATATACTGTTTGTCACTGCCACGAGTAATAGTTATGGGAATTATATACTTGCCAACCTAAACTTTCTTGTTATATTTATCCAAGTTACAAGTTACGAATGAACAAGGGGGTTATGATGGCAAAGCAGCTTAGTTTCGTCGCGTTCACACAGAAGTTTGCCACGCCTGAAGCGTGTATTTTGCACCTTGAAAAGATACGCTTTAAGGATGGCGAGTCTTGTCCGCATTGTGGGCGTATGGGAAAAATCTATCGTCGTTCTGATTTGGCGTATAGGTGCTCGGATTGTGGGCGTAATTTTCATATTATTTACGGAACGATGTTTGGCAAGTCTAAAATCAAGATGTTGCCTAAATGGTTCGCCGCAATATGGATTGAAACGAACCACTCAAAAGGTATTTCAAGCGTTCAGTTGGCTAAAATGATCGGTACAACGCAAAAGACCGCTTGGTTTATGCTTCAAAGAATACGAAACGCTTTTGGCAACAAAGACGATGATGATGATTTTCTGTCTGGTATCGTTGAAATTGATGAAACCTACATCGGTGGGAAAGAAAAGAACAAACATAAATCCAAAAAGTTGAATGCGGGTCGCGGAACAGTAGGTAAATCGGTTGCTTTCGGAATGCGGGAAAAAGGTGAAGATGGTGAGGCAATGGCGGTTCATGTACAAGACGCAAAAGGGGCAACATTACACGAGAAGATGTTGAACCGGGTATTGACGGGGGCAACTATTCATGCAGACGAGAACAGCGCATACGGCGCATTGAGGGATGATTACGAAGTGGAACAAATCAATCATTCTGCCGACGAATATGAACGTGATGGTGTCCATACGAACTCCATTGAGAGTTTGTGGGCCCTGGTTAAGCGTGTCTATATGGGTATTCATCACCACTGGTCAGACAAACACATGCAAAAGTACCTGAATGCTTGCGTGTTTCGCATCAATCGAAAAAAGGTTGATACCTTAAGTCGTGTTGATGAGATGTTGAATATGGCGATGGGCGCACGGTTGACTTACAAGCAACTTATAGCCAGTGAGGCGGTTGCATGAACAAACTTTATTCTGGCGATTGTATGACCATCATGCAACAGGAAATGAGGGCATCAAGCGTTGATCTTATCTCCCTTGATCCGCCGTTCAATTCCAATAGGGCTTACCACGCGATTTACAAGGATGAAACAGGGCGACCACTTCCCGAGCAGGTTGAGGCGTTTTGTGATAGGTGGACGCTTGACAGTGAACGGGAACGGGCGATCCGAAACAAGAAAAATTAGGTTGTCAAGTATATAATTCCCATAGTTATATATACGCCAGGATTGATCGTATAAACTCTCCGACATCCAGGCCTTGGGATTTGTGGAACGACGACCATCTGCTCTGGCAAGCAGACGGTTATGGGAGAGTGGGCTCCACCGCAGAGAGAAACTGGGGAGTCTACCAGAACAACCTGGAGATCGCACGGCTCGGCAATGTACTCTTTGCCAGCAGCGCGAATGTCAGTTCGGACAGTATGACAGTAGTGCCGCATCGGAATGTTATTCGCTGCGGCACCCTCAAAGATGCCTGCTTTACGATCATTCCCAGGCAGTCCACCTCACGCGCCTCCGCCCGCCTCTCTGCCATGACCTTCTATCTCGCCCAGTTCTGGGACACACCGCAGGAGATTGTAAGTGTCCTGAAGGAATGTGCGATAGATGCCGGTGAACCCGGTCCGGACATAGAGTACGGGCTTGGTATTGCAAATTTGCTTTGCGGACCGGTCCTGCAGAAAGAGATGGAGGCGGTGTTTGTGCAGAATCCTGCTCCCGCGGCACGGAGTGTCAGAAACTTGGTGCACGCCCTTGGCGATCATCCTCAGTTTACGAAATTCGCCGCGGGAATGTTCACAAACCACTGATCTTGTCTCTTGCATTTTCGGGCGGGCACAGGGGCACCGCACCTACGTTTCTATCCTCGCATCTTTCTTGTCGGGAGGGTTTGATTCCCCCCTTCCTCGTAGGCACAGGCGCACACCACAGGCATGGCGTAGCCATACCCTACAACGAGCGGAGCGAGTAACGGGGGGAGGGGGGTAGGTCCCGATAATTTTTAGATGGCTTCTAAGAGTCCCTAACAGAAAGCGTTGCCATGGCTTTGTGAGAGGCCGCCTTTGAGGCGTACCTGCGGGTGTTCACTCCTCTGTTTCAGACGCTTGATTTCTTTATGTTAGGGCTTCTAAGACACCTCAAAAAAAGAAAAGGCGTCTGTGGAAGCGGTTGTTTAGAACCGATTCCATGGACGCCTTTTTGGTTTGGAAAGGATTTTGATTTGCCACCTCGGCACGTTGCCCAACAGCAATTTCTGTTCATCCGATTCGATTCAAACTTCACGACAGGACGCGGCGATCAAATGAACTGTTGAAATTTTTCAAAGGCTTCTGTCCATGCGTCCGCGTCGGTGGGGAGATACGTTTTGATAGGGGTAGAGGCGCGGACAATGTCGCGGAGTTCATCGAGGGAGGCGATTTGTCCTTTGCCCATGGCCTGCATCAACACATTGCCCATGGCCGTGGCTTCGGCAGGGCCCGACAACACCGCACGCCCGGTTGCAGACGCGATAAATTGACACAAGAGGGTGTTGTGGATGCCCCCGCCCACGATATGGACGTCGCCGAGGGTTTTGCCGAGCGCGTCTTCGAGTTGATCGAGAACGCTGCGGCATTTGAGCGCGAGGCTTTCGAGAGCCGTGCGGATGATCGCCCCTTCGCTGTCGGGCGGCGGTTGGTGCGTGCGAATGCAGAAGGCACGGATGCGCGCGGGCATATCCCCTGGCGTGCCAAAGTCCGCGTGATCCGGGTCGATAAAGGCCGCGAGGGCTTCCGCATCCATAGCGAGGGCCATCAACTGTTCCCACGAATAGTCGTTGCCCGCCAATGCCCAGACGCGGCGGCACTCTTGCACAAGCCACAGGCCCGAAATATTTTTGAGAAACCGGATGGTGTTGTCAACCCCGCCCTCGTTGGTGAAGTTATGCGCGAGGGCTTTTTCATTGATCGCGGGTTCTGTCAGTTCCGCGCCCATCAACGCCCATGTGCCGCAACTGATATAGACCGCATCGGGCGAGGACAAGGGCACGCCCGCAACCGCGGATCCCGTGTCGTGACACGCCGGCGCGATCACATCGATGGGCGATATGCCCATCTCATCGGCAATGCTTTTGCGAATGGGGCCGAGCACTGTGCCGGGCGAGACGACTTCTGGCAGCATGCCGGTGGGAATGCCGAAGGTGTCGAGCATCTCTTTTGCCCATGCTTTTTGGCGCGGGTTGTAGCATTGCGTGGTGGTGGCGTTGGAATATTCACAGACCTTCTGACCCGTGAACCAAAAGTTGAACAGATCCGGCATGGTGAGAAAAGTGCATGCCATGTCGAGTTGAGGCGATAGCGCGAGACGTTGTGCCAAGAGCTGATAGAGCGTGTTGAGTTCCATAAATTGAATGCCGGTTTGTGCGAATATGTCTTTGCGCGAGACGCGCTCAAAGGCTTTGTCGAGCATGCCCTGCGTGCGCGTATCCCGATAACAATAGGGGTTGCCGAGCAAGTTGTCGTGCGCGTCGAGCAAGCCGTAATCGACCCCCCATGTGTCACAGCCCATGCCCGCGAGCGATTCGCCCGCCCGCACGGCTTGGCGCAAACCGGTTCGCATTTCGTCAAACAGGCGCAGGGCATCCCAATAATAGCTGTTGCCAATGGGTATCCCCTGATTGGGAAAGCGGTGAATTTCTTCGATGTTGAGACGCGCCCCATCAAACCGCCCCAAAACCGCCCGGCCACTGGACGCGCCCAAGTCATAAGCGAGGTAATTGGTCGTCATTGCCATGGACAAACTCCCGTTGCAAGGGTCAGAAATCAGCGGACTTTGAGATATGCGAGATCGCCAAAATTATTCATCTTACCAGCCCGTGTCAGTTCACCTGGGAGGTATTGTAAAAAGTCTTTGATTGCGATTTCAAAAGTACCGTGTTATACGACAAAAGTCAACCCGAGGAGATAGCCGATAAAATTGGAATACGATTTTTCCAAGGCCGAAGAAGCGACAAACGAGGAACTTATCCACATCGGTTTTGGCAGACAACACAACACTTCTTAAAACTGCGTAACGTCCGTTTTTGATTGCAGATGCACAACGCGATGGTTATTATAGGACGCAGTTGCAACGCGTCGAGTATTCATTATGTCAAAGGAGGAGACAGAAATGATTTTGAATAGCATTAGTTTGGTGACGAGTGATTTAGAAGACTCGGTTGACTTCTACACTCGTACCCTGGGGCTGAAGGAAATAGAGCGTGACTCCGACAGCGTTTCTTTGCAGGGAAGAGAGATAGGCGGTAGTTTGAAACTCTTGTCGCAAGAATCCATGGACCTGGATGCGGGATCAGTTAGCATAGCCTTCACGGTGAACAACTTAGCCAGCATCGTCTATAAACTCAAAAACTTAGGCGAAGATGTCGAAGAAAAAAATAATGATGACGGGACGCAGACAACTAGCTTTCTCGGTCCTAATGATGAGGTGATCGATTTGACGACAGCCGCTCTGTCTGAAATGTCAGATAGCGAGGAGATAGAAACTCGTATCAACGGGATCAGCATAAACACGGGCGATGTCGAAGATTCGGTCAATTTTTACACCCAGGTTCTTGGTCTAAAGGAAATTGAGAGTTGGAC
The DNA here is from genome assembly GCA_958295785.1 of uncultured Latescibacterota bacterium. Lineage (GTDB taxonomy): Bacteria > Latescibacterota > UBA2968 > UBA2968 > UBA2968 > VXRD01. The sequence continues at coordinate 3,939,907 of OY282377.1, read as the reverse complement.
CTACGGGGACGACCAAGACAGTGTCCTTTTGCAGGCGGGGGATATAATCGTAAAACTCTCATCAACAGGGTGGTTTAAAACAAAGGGCTTTAGCTTTATGCGCTTCATTTCTGCGCCGCTACAGTCTCGCGTTCGGAAAAGGTGGTTGGAAACAAAGGGCTTTAGCTTTATGCGCTTCGAAGTGAACAATTTGAACCATAGCGTCCAGAAACTCAAGGCCGCAGGCGTGGATGTCGATGTTGGCGATGTCAATGAGCAGGGGTGGCAATGGGTTTTCTTTGATGACCCCGACGACATTCGGATAGGGTTGTGTTGCCTTGTTCAGGTGCCAGACGAGGAAACAGATGCCCCGTCAGATGGAAATGCGGAACGCCTGAGTATCGGGGAAAAAGTCCGCTTTTGGGAGGAGCAGGACAAGATCAATCAGGCCCTCATTCCCCGCGTGATGGAGATGCACGATATTGTGACCGACTTGCACAATCGAACAGCCAACATCACCAGCCAAATCGCCGCCACAGAAGCCCGCGTGCTGCAAAATGTCAAAGAGCAAGTGCAGAGTCTTGTGAAGGAAGCAGAAGAAAATGTCAAAGAGCAAGTGCAGAGTCTTGTGAAGGAAGCAGAAGCCCGCGTGCTACAAAATGTCAAAGAGCAAGTGCAGAGTCTTGTGAAGGAAGCAGAAGCCCGCGTGCTGCAAAATGTCAAAGAGCAAGTGCAGAGTCTTGTGAAGGAAGCAGAAGCCCGCGTGCTGCAAAATGTCAAAGAGCAAGTGCAGAGTCTTGTGAAGGAAGCAGAAGCCCGCGTGCTGCAAAATGTCAAAGAGCAAGTGCAGAGTCTTGTGAAGGAAGCAGAAGCCCGCGTGCTGCAAAATGTCAAAGAGCAAGTGCAGAGTCTTGTGAAGGAAGCAGAAGCCCGCGTGCTGCAAAATGTCAAAGAGCAAGTGCAGAGTCTTGTGAAGGAAGCAGAAGCCCGCGTGCTGCAAAATGTCAAAGAGCAAGTGCAGAGTCTTGTGAAGGAAGCAGAAGAAAATGTCAAAGAGCAAGTGCAGAGTCTTGTGAAGGAAGCAGAAGAAAATGTCAAAGAGCAAGTGCAGAGTCTTGTGAAGGAAGCAGAAGCCCGCGTGCTGCAACAGGTGAACGATCAGTTGCCAAACTTGGTGCAACGCGAAGTGTCTCAGGCCCTGAGCACTATTCGCCGAATCGCTTATACTGCGGTGGTCCTTGCCGTCCTCGCGTTGGCCCTCATCCTCTATTTTGTGGTCTCGTAGCCATGCAATCTATCGATCTGCTTTCCGAATTGGAACAAATTCCCCTTCGCGCTGAGCACGGGCGATACACATATAAAGAGGTAGTTGAACTCTCGGGATTGATGCGAAATGATTACTTCGCTATCGAAATCGCAGCGGGCGTTGAAGACACACTGTCTGCGTTGCTCGCCGCACAGAATGTGCCCGAAATATCCGCCGACTTGTTTGAAGCGTACCGCCTCGCGTCGCCGGATGTAGCGGCTGATTATTCGTTGCATGGTCGGTACGCGGAGATGGTCGACCGCGGGCCGGAAAGCGTTACGCCATTCATCAGCAACCTCAAGGGGAAATTGGGTGAGCTTCGAGTGCAAGATCACTTGCAACAGGAGTTCCCCGGCTATTCGTTTGAGATTGCCGCGGATCAGAACCAGCCGGGATGGGATATTATCGGTACAGGCCCTGACGAGACAACTGTACAGATTCAAGTGAAGGTCGGTGGTGAGGAATACGCCGGTGAGGTGCTCGCTCGCATGCAGGAAAATCCGGATGTGTTGTTCGCTGTCAGCAATGATATCCGAGATGCGCTCTTGGCTGAGCACCCTGAACTATCATCCCGGTTTGTTGACATTAACCTCTCCAATCAGGCGTTGAGTACCGAAGTTGAGGAAGGTTTGGAACTTCTGGGGACTCTACGGGCTGTGATCTTGGCTGAGCACCCTGAACTATCCGACCAGTTTATTGATCAACTCTCCAGCGATGCGTTTATCTCACTTGCGGGTGGGGAAGGTTTGGATCTTTGGATCGATAACTCTGGAATTGACGTTCCCGACACAGTGCGCGGCATTCTGCCTTACGCGACGGAAATCGTCCTCTGCATCCGCCTGCTTTGTGACATCGTAAAGACAGAGGGCGACTTTGAGGCAGTGGCATTCGACGACAGGAAGCGCGTCCATGCTATGAAGGCGTTGGTACTTTTCCAGCACTTCGGTATCTCCGCTATTTTGAGAACCGTCGGGGGCGTATTAGGTAATGTGCTTGGTGAAAGAGGCGGTGCTAGTCTCGCCGCTTATCTGATCAACGAGTTGCGTCCCCACATGCTGGAAATCGGGATGGCATTGGCGGGCGTAACAGAGGACGATCTGTTCTACTTCCGCAACAAAGTCCCCATTGATCGAATCGGCGAATCGCTCGCGCGAACAGCGGCAACTATGTAATACCAAATTGAATAGATATTGTCCTCATGTGATGCGATATGCTACCCGCAAATGATTCTCTTGACGTTACGCAGTACGTCAAATAAGCCATTGCAAAATGCCATCCCAAAAGACCATCAGATCATGCCATCGCGCACAGCGCGCAAGGCCGTCTCGCAACGCACATCCATCTTGCAACCCACTTGGCAGGCCAACGCATGTTGTGCGACCCGCAAAGCGATTTGCGCTGTGCAAGCCTCTCGGCGTTTGAGAGCGGCATTTTTTGCCTACTTTTTTTTGCTGTTGAAAAAAAGTAGGTCGCCGAAGGCATCAAAGGCAACCCACATCGTGAAGATACAGAAGTAAATGCCCAAATACGGTTGATCTCGGCACGCAAAGCAACCAAGAATGAAACAAGACAGTACACAAGGAGATAGCCAATGAAATCGGAATACGATTTTTCCAAGGCCGAAAGAGGGAAATTTTACCGCGAGGGAGCAGAGATTCAGTTGCCAATTTACCTCGATGCGAAACGCCAACATCGGCTTGAACAGATCGCTCAACAAAAAGGCAAAGAGTTGGGCGAGGTGGTCAATCAAGGGGAAAGTTCGGTTGAAATCAGCGATGCAGTGAAATCATAAGTAGCCATTTGCAAGTCAATCCTTTGCCATCAACTTGTCGGACAAATGTAACGAGGAAGCCCGCTGATTATGAGATCAGCGGGCTTTTTGTGAGAAAGCGCGTGAGAAATGTGATCGCGCAAAGACATTCATCGGTGGTCGCCTTTCGCCTTTTGGGCGAGCACAGGGGCCGCCGTTCGCCTTTCCCTTCCCGCTTTGTATCTTGCCTTTTCGGGCGGGCACGGGGGGCACCGCCCCTACGTTTCTATCCTCGCGTCTTGCTTTTTGCCTTTCATCTGCGGATCCCTCGCGCCTTAAATCATCTTCTTCTTGCGATTGACCAGTTGCACGCATACACCCCATGGATCGCGCAGCATGGCGAGGGTATCGCCTGCATCGGTGGGCGTTGGGACTTGCACAACGGTTGCGCCCGCGGCTTTCAGGCGTTCAAACGTGGCTTCGAGGTCTTCGGCGTAATACGCGAAATGCAACGCGAGGTGGTGCATCGACGCGTAATCCGGGGTCTCGACTTCGGGCTGGGCGTAAAGCTCGTACATCGTCTGCCCCTCCGAGTCGGCCAAAAACGTCATCTTGATGGGGGGCGGCCCTTGGCGCACCACGCGCATGCCCAAGTTATCGCAATACCATTTTGCGACGACATCGGGATCGTCAACCACAAAAGCAATGTGTTCGACCTTCATTTGGTTCTCCTTTCATGAGATGGATCACAGTAAACGACAAAACGCATAGCCTACAACAAGTGAATCAATGGAACGGGGTACAACTGGTCGTTGCTCGGGCCGGTTCATCAGTGGGCGAGCACGGGGGCCGCGCCCCTGCGATTGCCATACTGATTTTCGGGCGGGCACGGAGGCACCGCCCCTACGATTACCATTTCGCCTATGTAGTAGCTTTTGTCTATTCATCTACCTACCACGCCATGCCTTCCAGTTGCAAGGTGTCGCTGAAAAAACAGCGCGCGACGTGACCGGGGGCGATTTCGCGCAATTCGGGCACTTCGCGATGGCAGCGCGCCTCGGCGTACGGACAGCGCGGGTGAAACGCACAGCCGGAGGGCGCGTCGCCGGGATCTGCGACCTCGCCCGAGAGCAACACGCGCTTCTTTTTCGCTTTGGGATTTGGCACGGGCACAGCGGACAAGAGGGCTTCGGTATAGGGATGCGCGGGAGATTGAAAGAGCCGATCCACAGGGGCGAGTTCCACGATCTTGCCCACGTACATCACGGCCACGCGGTCGGAAATATGGCGCACCACGCTCAGGTCATGCGCCACAAAGAGATAGGTCAATCCCAATCCGTCCTGCAATTCCTGGAGCAGATTGAGCACCTGCGCCTGCACAGACACGTCGAGTGCGGAAACCGGTTCGTCCGCCACGACCAATTTGGGATGCAAAGCCAGTGCCCGTGCAATGCCGATGCGCTGCCGCTGTCCGCCGCTAAAAGCGTGGGGATACCGCCGCAAGAAATGGGGCTTCAACCCCACCTGAACGAGCAGGTCCCGCACGCACGCTTCTCGCGCTTTGCGATCTGAAACCCCATTGACCAACAGGGGTTCGGCCACGATATCGAGCACGGTCATGCGCGGGTTCAAGGAGGCGTAGGGATCTTGAAAAATCATCTGCATATCTCGGCGCAAGACCTTGAGCACATCGTGCGGTGCGCGGGCGACGTCGATTTCCCGTCCGTCTTTGCGAAACCACACCTCGCCATCCGTGGGGGTCAGCGCACGCAAAATCGCGCGTCCAACCGTTGTTTTTCCAGATCCGCTTTCGCCCACCAAGCCCAGGCACTCGCCTTCAAACAGGTCGAAACTCACGCCATCCACGGCTTTGACCTGTCCGACAACGGCATTGAAAAAACCGCCCGTAATGGGAAAGTGTTTTTTCAAATCGCGCACGCGCAACAGTGCGTTTTCATGACCCATCGCGCCCATCCTGTTCGCAAAGCACGCAGGCGACCGCGTGCCCATCGCCCACAAACCGCAATTCCGGCCTGTCGCCCGCGTTGCACACCTCGTCTTGCGCCACATCACAGCGCGGATGAAAAGGGCATCCCGGCAAGCGCGCGTACGGGTCGGGCACGGACCCCGCAATGGTTTGCAAGCGCGTTTTTCGCGCCATGCCCAGGCCGGGGATCGATTGCATCAACGCCTGCGTGTACGGGTGTTTGGGGTGTTCAAAGATCTCTTCGGTTGCCGCGTGTTCCACAACGCGCCCCATGTATATCACCGCGACCTCATCGGCCATTTCTGAGACCACGCCCAAGTCGTGGGTAATCAGCATAATCGACATGTGAAACTCGCGTTGCAAATCGCGCATCAGGTCCAAAATCTGCGCCTGAATGGTGACATCCAAGGCCGTGGTGGGTTCATCGGCGATCAACAGCGCGGGCCGGCAGGAAAGCGCCATGGCGATCATCACGCGCTGTCGCATCCCGCCGCTCATCTCGTGGGGATATTGCGCGAACCGCCTATTGGCATCGGGAATGCCAACGCGCTCGAGCATGCCAACCGCGTGTTTGCGTGCGTCGTCCCCGCGAAGGTCGAGGTGCAAGCGAATGGCCTCCACAATTTGAAACCCCACCGTATGCACGGGACTCAGCGAGGTCATGGGTTCTTGAAAAATCATCGCGATCTCGCGCCCGCGAATTGTGCGAATCTCCTCGCCCTCTGCGTCCAAGTCCGTCAAGTTAATCGCATGGTCTGGCCGATGCAATACAATCTCGCCATCCACAATCCGACCGGGAGACGCCACCAAGCGCAGCGCGGAAAAGGCCGTCACGCTTTTCCCGCACCCGCTCTCGCCGACGATGCCCACGGTCTTGCCCCGCGGAATCGCCAGCGTCACGCCATCCACGGCGCGAACCGTGCCCTCGTCGAGAAAAAAGTGCGTTTTCAAGTTGTCGATAGTCAGTACAGGATCCAAATCAAACCGCCCCATTCGCCCGCGCCACAAAGGTCTTCGCGCCGTCGTGCAGCCATCCCGTGCTGTTGACGAGCAGCATCTGCACGCCAGAAGCAGCGAATTTGCCCACATTTTCCGAGGTGGTCATCGTCCCTGCGACGCGCCCGGAGGAGATGATTTTTTCGAGTGCGCGGTCTATTGTCTGTTGCACATCGGCGTGTTGCAGATCGCCGATATATCCCATTGACGCCCCCAGATCCGAAGGCGCGACAAAGAACACGTCGATCTGATCGACGCTGAGAATGTCGTCCAGATTTTCCACGGCGACAATGTCTTCGATCAAAACGGTGAGCAACACCTCGTCATTGGCCTTGGCGAAATAATCCGCGACCCCATAGCCCTGTCGGCTCGTGAACATGCCGCGCTGACCCAAGGGCGCGAACCGCCCGCCCGCCACGACGTTTTCCGCTTCTTCGCGCGTGTTGACATGCGGCACCACAATGCCCTGCGCGCCCCGATCCAAGACGCGGTAAATGAGGGTTTGATCGTTGCGGTTGACGCGCACAATCGACGTCATGCCCCACAGGTCGCAAGCGCGCGTGAGATTGCCCAACTCGTCGAAGGCCATCGCGCCGTGCTCGCCCTCGATCCAGATGCCATCAAAGCCCGCCGGGCCAAACGCGTCGATGTCATCGGCGTGCGTAAATCCGGCGGCCACATAAACCCGTTCGCCGCGTTGCAATTTGCGTTTTACCCGGTTTTGTCGAAGTTCCATGCTCGTCTCCTAACGCGAATACGGATCGGCGGCGTCTCGCAGGCCGTCGCCGACAAAGTTAAATGCGAGTACGGTAATGATCACAAAGACCACAGGCGTCAACAGCCACGGCTGAAAGGCCACGGCCTGAACATTTTGCGCTTCTTTTAAGAGCACGCCCCAACTCGTCACGGGCGGGCGCAACCCAAGGCCGAGAAAACTCAGCGAGGTCTCGCCCAAAATCATGCCCGGCACCGCGAGCGTCAAGCTCACGATAATATGGCTCATAAACGAAGGTAGCAAGTGGCGCGTCATAATCCGCCAGCGACTCGCGCCGGCCAGCAGGGCCGCGGTGGCAAAATCCTCTTCGCGCAACGACAAAATTTTTCCGCGCACCTGCCGCGCCAAGCCGGTCCACCCGATAAAGGACAACACCACCGTAATGCCCATGTAGATCTGCAAGGGCGACCACGACGCGGGCAGGGCCGCCGCGAGGGCCATCCACAGGGGAATAGACGGAAATGACCTGAGAATTTCGATCCCGCGCTGGATGAGATTGTCGATCCACCCGCCGTAGTAGCCGGATACCACGCCGATCACGAGGCCAAATACAAAACTCAGGGCCACGCCCACCAGCCCAATGGTCAGGGAAATGCGCGCGCCGTAAATAATTCTCGAAAGCAAATCCCTGCCGAGATGGTCCGTGCCCAGCAAAAAGACCGTGCCCCCGTCCGCCACGCCAAAAAAATGCACATCCGTCTCGAACAATCCCCAAAACCGGTAGGGCGCGCCGCGTGTGAACAGGCGCACGGCATAGCGTCGCTCGCGGTCTTCAATGTAGAATTTCCGCAGGGTTTGCGGATGCCGCACGCCCTTGATCCCATACACAAAGGGCCAAAAATGCACGCCTTCCTCCGACACAAAATGCAGACGTTGCGGCGGGGCAAACGCATATCTGACCTGCCGATGATTGAGGGGATAGGGCGCCAAAAACTCGCAAAACGCGGCCACCACATAGAGCGCGACAATCGCCAACCCCGCGCCCATGGCCAAGCGGTGTTTGCGAAATTTCCACCACATCAATTGCCATTGGGATGCGGCGTATGCGTCCGTGTCTTCTGTTGTGCCGAGGGTTGCCATTTACCGCTCTCCCTCTTCGTACCGAATGCGCGGATCCAGCCACAGCAACAACACGTCCGAAATCAGCGTGCCGATCAGGGTCAACAGGCTCAACATCATCACCAGACTGCCCGCCAAATACATGTCTTGGTTCATCAGCGCGCGCAACAACAACGGCCCTGTGGTGGGCAGGCCGAGCACCACCGATGTGATGGTCGCGCCAGACACGATGCCCGGCAAAACCCAGCCCACTGTGCTGACGAGCGGGTTGAGCGCCACGCGCACTGGATAGCGCATCAGCAACACCCAATAGCGCACGCCCTTGGCCCGTGCGGTCATCACGTATTGCTTTCGCAATTCGTCTAACAGATTGCCCCGCATCACGCGGATCAACCCCGCCGTGCCAGACGTGCCGATCACGATGACCGGAATCCACAGGTGGCCGAGCAAATCGAACACTTTGCCAAGGGACCACGCCGCGCTTTGATATTCGGGCGAAAACAGCCCGCCGGCACTCACGCCAAACGCGGAATACCCGATGTACATAAACACGAGCGCGAGCAGAAAATTGGGCGTTGCAAGGCCGATAAAGCCCAAAAATGTGAAACAGTAATCGGGTAGGGAATACTGTTTGACCGCAGAGTAAATCCCAACGGGGATCGCCAAAGCCCACGTCATCAGCAGCGTTACAATGGAAATAATGGTCGTCAAGAGGATGCGCTCGCCAATCAGTTCCGTGACCGGGCGGTTCCACTCGAAGGACATGCCCAAATCGCCTTGCACCATGCCGCATAGCCACCGCCAGTATTGCACCAAAAAGGGCTGATCGAGATTGTAGCGCGCGCGCAATGCCGCGGCCTGCGCCTCGTCGACCGTCTCGCCCGTTTCCCCGAGCGCGGCAATGTAGGACGTGAGATAATCGCCCGGAGGAAGTTGGATGATCGAGAACGAAATAAACGAGATGATCACCATCGTGGGAATCATCCACAACAGGCGTTTGATGACGAGGATGAGCATTGTGTTCCTTGAAAGGCGAAAAGCAACCACATAAGAACGCAGACAACCACGGATGAAAAGCGAGATGCAAGATGTGATCCACGGGCGGGGTACAACTGCGACGCCTCACCAGCAGTTCACGACACGAAGGGCGAACGTCACGCAGGCGCACAGCGCAAGCACAGGATACCTATTTCTCTTTCCTCGTCAATACAGAATTTGCGGTTAGCCATAGATGTCGTCAATCAAGGCGCGGATGTACCCAATGGCATAAGCTTTGCCGTGTAACTGCGTGTGCATGGGGCGGGCAAAACGCGGCGTGTGATCCATCATGTAAGGGCCGTTGAATCCATTGTCGCGGTAGATCGCCATCGCGCGCTTCATGTCGATATCGCCTTCGTCCATAAACACTTCCACGAACCGCGGCAGGCGACCTTTGACATTGCGGAAATGCACCCACACGATTTTGTTTTGCGACGCCATTTCGGCAATGGCATCATAAACGCCGCGACCGAGCAATTCGGTCATGCATCCCTGGCAGAACAACATGCCATTGCTGTTGCTCGGCGCGATTTCAAAAAGCGTGCGTCTGAATTGTTCCAACGAGGAACAGATCTGGGCAATACCGCCCAGCGGTTCTGGAATCGGCGGATCGTCGGGGTGTAGAGCCATTCGCACCCCCGCTTTCTCTGCAACGGGAATCACCGCGTGTAAAAACGCCGCCATATTCGCCCACATCGCGTCTTCCGAAACGGGCGGATCGCATGGTGCCGGGCGGTTCTGCGTGAAGTAGTGGTAGTCAAATGTGCTGTATGTCACCCCGCCGCGCCCCGTATCCGAAGGCGTTCGGAAATTGCCCATTGGTTTGAAATTCCAGCCCAAACACGGGATGCCCGCCCGGCCCAGGGATTCGAGCATCTGACACCAGTACCCGATCTTTTCATCGCGGTCTTCCATTGCCAGCGCGATCTCTTCCCAGCACGGCATAAAAATATTGTTCAATTTCATGCCGTGGGATTCCACCAACTCCCGCGCCTTCTCAAATTCTTCCGTACAATCCTCCCCAGCGCGAATCCGCTGCGCCAGCGTTGAATGGGCCTGCCCAGTACCGCTCCCCTGCAACTTGCGCCCGGATTGTGCAGGCGGACGCCCGCCCCGCAATTCGAGATGAATCGAATCCACGCTGATCGCCCTGTAAAAACTCAAAATTTCGTCGCCCAAATCGTCGTACTGCACTTGATCTTGAATGTACATCGCATATCTCCTTTCCGAGTGGTCAGTTCGCCCATCCGCTCCGCCGCCCGTGCGTGCCCCGCTCATCCCCTTCGTGGATCGTTCCTCGCGCCTTCGGGCGGGCACAGGGGCCACGCCCCTACGTTTTTATTTTTGCATCTTCCATCCGCGTTCGCTTTTCACATCTCAACTTCCGCATCAGACACGCGGCGTTGACCGCTTTGCCGCGTGTCCGCGGGGACAATCTCGGGGGACTCGCCTTCGACCTCTCGGATGTAGCGGAGCAATCGCGCTTGCATTCGGTCTGCGACCGGGCGGTGGCTTTCATAGCCAATGAGATTGCGTAATTCGTAGGGATCGGCTTCCAAATCGTAGAGATAGGCTTCGCCATACCGCGCTGCCCCGGCTGCCCCGGGCTGTGTTTGGTCGCTGTGAACCGCGTATTTCCATCGCTTGGTGCGAACTGCGCGCCCCATGCCGCTCTCTGAAATCTGTACAAAAACATCATTGGGCCATGGGTTGGCGCGTGTTGTGCCTTTGCCGCCTAAAATGGGCAGGATGGAACGCCCCGACATTTGATCGGGAATCTCCAACCCGGCGCCGTCCAACAGCGTGGGAGGCAAATCGACCAGACTCACCAATTCGCCCAGCGTGCCCCCGCCTGTAAATGGCCCACCCGTCAACACGGTTGGAATGCGAATCGAACTTTCGTGACACGAGCGTTTGTATTCCCGGTTTCGGGTACGGAAATGACAGGCGTGATCCGAAGTAAATAAAACAATGGTATCTTCCAACAGCCCCAGACTTTTCAGCGCGTCGAGCAACCGCCCATAAGCCTCGTCCAACCGCTTGATCATGCCCCAGTATCCGGCCAAATGCTGCTGCGCGCTGCCGCCCGTGGGGATTGCGCCGGGATATTCGCCCTCGGCCTGTGGATGCGTGGGCAGTGCCGCCAAATCGGGCGGTGTCCAGCGGCCAGCGTACATTTCGCGGTAGCCATCGGGCGGGGGATAATCGTCCAGATGGTTTTGGTGATGGGGTTCCAAAAAGGACATAAACAGGAAAAAGGGATCGTTCTGGCGTTCATCCACAAACCGAATCGCCGCATCGGTCAGCGCGTCCACCCGATACCCGGGCAATTTCACTTCTCGATCATCGCTGTCGTACACAACGCAATCATAAGCGTCAGATGTGCCTTCCAGCGCGTTGGCCGCAAGCCAATACTGGTACCCCCCGCGCTGATCTTCGGGCACAGGCCCTCGTCCGCCCGTGGCCAGATGCCACTTGCCAATATATCCCGTGCGATACCCCGCATCGTTAAAACACTGCGCGAGGGTTTCGTGCTCGGGATTCAGCCCAAGCCCATTGCGATACACCCCCGTCTCACTCGCGTACATGCCCGTTTGCAAACACGAACGCGCCGGCCCACACACGGGCTGACAGGTAAAACTGTTGTACACATGCGTCCCGTGCCGCGCCACGCGGTCCAAATTGGGCGTAATTCCCAAGGGATTGCCATGCGCGGCCATGCAATCCCATCGCTGTTGATCGGTAAAAAACACAATGACATTTGGTTTTTTGGACATCGCATCTCCTTTGAAAAAGGTCGGGTCAACTCTTATGCAGACGATGTGATTCTGGGATTGTCCATGCGCGTGCAGCGGATTCTTTCCCGAATCAAGCGCGTTAAAAGATCGGTTTTTACATCGCCATTGTGCGGTCGGCAAGTGGCAACGGAAAATTGTGCGGAAGGAATGCAGACCGAAGGGCCTTCTTTGAGATGATCCTTTTGCGCGATAGCGGGATGTTCTCTTTCCAACCAGTTTCGGTAAATCAAAAAATTGGGTCGCATGTTGTCCCTCAGTCGTTATATTGACGTACTCCCCTGCTTGCAAACATGTGCTGAACTCGATTCAGTAGCGAGGGAATTTCGGCGTAATTATCACAGGCTCCCTTGAGTGTGTATGTAGGACGACAGTGACAGACTCAACCGCCCATGATACTTTCCGAGACAATTCGCAGTTTCCTGCGGGAAGGTACGTTCCTCCCATTGTGTCACAATATAAGGCCAATTCGAAAATTTTTCGGTACTGTATTTTGCGGCACAAAACCCCATTCACCTTTCAAAAGGAGTGCGCGATGCGACGGCTCATCACCCTTTTTTTCTGCGCGGGTTTTGCCCTTCCAATTCACGCCGAAGTAAAACCCTGGGACGAGGCGTTTAAGAAGCAGTGGTATGCCGGGCTGGCGGAAATTACGCGCTATGAACTCAAACAAGCGCAGTACCGCGATGTTCATAATGGCGATGCGGTGCTCATTTTTGTCACTGAGGATTTTCTCGCGGACAAACACGTCAAACGCGAACGCGGCGACGGGCCGAGCGTTTCGGTGCTCAAGCTCAATGCCACGAGCAAATTTACGACGGGCCTGTATCCCTATTCCATCATGACCTCGGTCTTTACACCCGTTGCACCCGATCAAAAACATTCGCTCAAAGTCACGAGCACCACGCAAGAGTGGTGCGGGCACACCTTCATTCAACTCAACCGTCGAGACAGCGGGTACCACGCGACCGTGCGCTCGTATTTTCAAGGCGAAGGCGACCGCGACCTCACCTTGCCCAACGCCATACTCGAAGACGAAATTTGGACGCGCATCCGCTTGGCACCCGATCAGTTGCCTATCGGCGAAATCCAGATCATTCCCGGAACTCAGTTTCAGCGTTTGGCACACGCCTTGCCCCAAGTTCAGACCGCCCATGCCGAACTCGCCACTGGCGACACCACGCGCGTTTATACCCTCGCGTACACATCTATTGACCGCAAACTCGCGATAACCTTTGAGAAAAACTATCCCCACGCCATCCTCGGCTGGGAAGAATCGCACCAACGCCGGGGCCGTTGGCTCACGACCACAGCGCGCAAAACCCACACCATCATGCTCGATTATTGGAACAAAAACAACCTTGAAGATACCGCCTACCGCACGCAACTGGGATTGGAATAAAGGGCAGAGGGCAGAGGGCAGAAAGGCTCTAACGACTGAAAATCAGCTATCGGCTTTTAGCGTTCAGCCCCCACCGCCCTACCCCTGAAGGCGACTTGTTTTGCCAACCGCTACCCGCTTGGGAACTGGGGGCCTTCTCCTTCTTGCATTTTCGGGCTGGCACGGGGGCACCGCCCCTGCGTTTCTATCCTTGTATCTTATACCAATTTGATTTTAAGTTGTCCGTATTCTGCCTCCCATCAGGGAGGAATGAGGAATTGGGAACAGACGTTCCGTAGGATCATGCGTTGCTCGTCTCAAGCGTTTGGTTCTGCCTCCACATGGGTTGCCTTTGATGCGTTGGCTACGCCTGTGCCTACGGCGTGCGGCGACTTCCTTTTTTTCAACAGCAAAAAAAAGTAGGCGAGCGGGGTACAACTGCCCCAGCAGTTCAAAAATGCCGCTCTCATGCGCCGAGGGGCTTGCACAGCGCAAATCGCTTTTGTAACAGCACGACATGCGTTGGCCTGCAAGGTGGGTTGCAAGATGGCTGTGGGTTGCGAGACGGCCTTGCGCGCTGTGCGTGATGGCATGATCGGAGGGTCTTTTGGGATAGCCTGGTTGCCATGGCTTCTCTGAATGACTGTGTAACGTCAAGGGAATCATTTGCGGGTAGCATATCGCATCAGGTCAACAGAAAATCAATTTGGTATTACCTATTGCTTCTCGCCTTTGGGCCTGGTGGCAGGACGGGCTGACCGCTGATTGCTGACCGCTGACCGCTGACCGCTTGGAACTGGGCATCCTGAAAATCCTTTCATCCTTTCATCCTGATCCGCTTTTGAGGTTGTCCCCAGCCAAACACTTATCTATCTTTAGGCGTCTGAAACACCGCGTAAAATACCACAAACACAGAGGTTGCCATGTCAGTCAAAAAAGTAAAATTCACCGCCGGATTTGCCGTTATCGTCGTCAGTTTGCTCGCGCTGGTCGCGTACAGCTCAGAGAAAATGTCCCTGTATTACCTCACGGTCTCTGAACTCGAAGCGCGAGAAACCGAATTTGCCGACACGCGCTTCAAACTCGCCGGCAAAGTCGTTCCCGGATCCATCATCCACCGCGATGGCAACCGCACGGTTGAGTTCGAAATCTGCGACCCGAGCAACAAAGACACGGCATCCAACAACCGCGCCATCCGCTACAGCGGCGTCTTGCCCGATACGTTCCGAGACGGGGCCGATGTCGTGCTCGAAGGCAAGATGGGGCCCAACGGCATCTTCGCCGCCGAAACCATGCTCGCCAAATGCCCTTCCAAATACGAAAGCCAAAGCTACGACGAGATCAAAGCGTCTTACGAATAGACGAATGGACAAAGTGTACAACGCCCAAAGAATTCGGAGAAGTCTCAGATGATTAAAGATCCGATTGTCGAGTTCAAAGCGCACGACAAACACAAAGAAGGGGTCGAAATGCTTATTGAAGATGGTGAACCCTACTAAGAACGCCTGTCGATTGCGTGATGCGCGTCCGTGCCGAAGCGTTTTTATCGCTGTTTTTGTCGCGTGTTTTTTCACTTGCTTGCAAATATGAGAAATTTGAGTATATATACGTATAGCCCATTCTTTTTTTTCCACTATCATGGGGGTGCGAAATGGATAGAAAATACTGGACTTTGCTGGCGTTGGGTGCTGCACAGGGCAAAGCACTTACGCCGGTGCAGTTGCAAAAAACGCTGTTTTTATTGGGGGAATCTTTCCCCGATAAAATGGAAAATTGCTACCACTTTGAGCCTTATAATTACGGCCCCTTCAATGCTGATATATATGGGGATGCAGAAATTTTAGCCCAAGAGGGACTGGTGAATATCGACATGCCCAGTGGCTGCAGGTGGTGCGTGTATTCATGCACAAGCGTCGGATTGATTCGCGTTGAGCAAATTGTTGAAAATATCCCTCGAGAAGTCTGGCAATTTTTGCAAAAAATTGTGGATTGGATATTTCCGCTCTCGTTTTCTCAGGTCGTTTCGGCGGTTTATGCCGCTTATCCAGAAATGAAGGTAAATAGCGTTTTTAAGGATAGAAGATGACTGCTATTGTAGGGATGCTTTGCAGTGACGGGGTGGTGATAGGTGCAGACAGTTCATCCACCTTCAGCACTGGACGAGAAAGAACAATTGAGCAACCATCCGAGAAAATCAGCATTATAGATGATCGTATTATCATAGCGGGAACTGGGCAAGTAGGTCTTGGTCAACGATTCGCGGAAGTCGTTTCTGAGGCATGGAATAGCAAAAAATTCCAGGGTACACCCATGCAAATCGCCAAAGTTTTGTGTGCAAATGGCATACAAGACTTTGCTTCAACCGGGGCACCTAAGGAGCAGTACGGTGCCCTTGTGGCTTATCTCGTAAAAGGAAAACCCTGTTTGTGCGAATTTGCGATATACGATTTTCAACCTGAAATGAAAACTGCGGATAGAATTTGGTATTGCTCAATGGGAAGTGGTCAAAATATCACGGATCCATTTTTGGCGTTTATGAGAAATGTCTTCTGGGCAGATGGCAGACAACCCAATGTTCGGGAAGGGGTTTTTGCAACCGCTTGGGCATTGGAACACGTTGTTGATTGCAATCCCGGCGGCGTGGATGGCCCTATAAGCATTGCAGTCTTGGAACGCAATCGAAAGAATTTGTCGGCTCGACGTATCAACGATGAGGAACTGAGTGAGATTAGGCAACACATAGATGAAGCCAAAACCCGTTTGCGAGATTTTATTTTGTACTTTCAATCAGATGATGTACCCGAAATACCAAAACCCGATGATTGAGTTAGAGTCCCTAACAAAAAGCGTTGACATGGATTTGTGAGAGGCCGCCTTTGAGGCGTTCCTGCGGGTGTTCACTCATCTGTTTCAGACGCTTGATTTCTTTATGTTAGGGCTTCTAATGAAGGACTGAGGATGTTGAATCTGCTGTTCTGGAATCTAAATAAAAAATCCCTATCAGAATCTGTTGGTCTGTTGGCCGAAAAAAAAGAGGCCGACATTGTGGTTCTCGCGGAAATGCCGCCTCGGACAGAGGATATTCTCACTCGGCTCAGACAATACGACAGCACGTTTGAGGTAAGTGATCAGATACTGCCTCGCCGCCGAGTCGTGCTGTATCACCGGCGTTCTGCTACTCAAGTACAGTACTTGCACCACGCAAAGTTCTGGACTATCTATCAACTCTCGCTGTCAGATGGGCTACCACTCATCTTGGTCGCTGTCCACATGCCTGCAAAGTCCAGGATAGGCTATATCGGGTCGGACAATCGCCTCCCACTTTTCAGGTGGCTGTGCCAAGACATTCTAGAAAAAGAAAGTACATCGGGAACAGACAGAACAGTCGTCATTGGAGACCTTAACCAAAATCCCTTTGATAGGGAGATCGTCCACATGGAAACGCTAAATGCCGTCATGGATCCAGATGTGGCTGCTGGCGTTAGTTGCCGCTGGGATGATCGAACGTACAAGTACTTCTACAATCCGATGTGGGCAGCTTATGGACGACGCCAAGCACCGATGGGAACTTATTATTACAGAGAGCCGGATTACGTCCGTTATTACTGGCACTTATTCGATCAAGTGCTATTGCGACCAGACCTGATACCCATTCTGAGTGATGAAGACCCAACCATCATTACGGAGTTGGCAGGGGAGAGCCTGATCCGAGCCAATGGACGCCCAAACGCGAGCCGGTTTTCGGATCACTTGCCGATATTCCTCTCGCTGGACATCACTTAAATCATAGGAGTGTTTGAAATGTCAACACAAGACTACTGGGGCGATCTCCAAGTTCCTGCCGAGCCGCCACCTCCTGTTCAGATACTAAAAGAGCAGGCAAGTGTTTTGAATGAAAAAGTCGGCCGGCAAATCAGGGCATCGGTTGTTACAAGCGGGCTTACAAAACAGCAATTTCGATCAACGCTCGCCATCACAATTCCGGCATTGGATCGCTATCATCTAGATATTGTTACGGTGATCTACCCACTGAAAGACTACTACCCACTTGCCTTGTCAGATGATCTTGACGACGAAGATGGTGAACTGTCTGAGGTGAACTGCAACAGCGAACAGGGATTCCGCGATGCGTTGCACCGCGTGTTGAGTTCAAAGCGCACGACAAACACGTTGAATAATTTGCTGTCACTGACCTCTTAGACATTTCGATAAAAGGTGATAGAACATCTCCCCTTCCCGTAACGGGGAGGGGCCGGGGGAGGGGTCATCTTTCGTTTTAAGACAGCTTCTCAGGGCGAGACATTGGACGCGCTGAATGGAAATCTGAAAGAAGGGGTCGAAGTGATTCTTGAAGGCGGCAAATAAGTAGATTTACCGACCCATAACGCAAGGCCAAATATGCTTCCACAATTCGGCAATTTTCTCCTCTATCTCGCGCTGTTCATCTCGGCTTATGCGGTTGTCGCCGCGATTTGGGCCGGGAAAACTCGGCGCGTGGGGTTGACCCTGAGCGCGGAGCGCGCGGTTGCGGCGAGTTTTGTACTCTGCCTCGCGGCCATGGGCATTCTCGAAGTGCTCTTTCTCACGGACCGCTTCGATGTCCACTATGTCGCCACGCATTCCAGCCGGGATTTGCACACGGGCTACAAATTCACGGCGGTGTGGTCGGGCATGCAGGGGTCGCTTCTGCTGTGGGCGTTGATCTTGTCCGGCTTCATATTTTTTGCCAGCGTCAAAACCCGCGCCTTTCGCGGCCCCTTGGCGTCTTATGCCACGGGCATCATGTCTTTCGCGCAGGTCTTTTTTCTCGCCTTGATCTGCGTACACGAAAATCCCTTTCTCACCCTGCCTCGCGCCTTATCCGATGGAACGGGTATGAACCCCTTGCTCGTCCATCCCGTTATGGCCATTCATCCCCCCATGCTCTACCACGGCTATGTCGGCTTTATCGTGCCCTACGCCTTTGCCATGGCCGCCCTCTTGTCCAGACAGATTGACGAAGAGTGGATTCGCACCACCCGCCGCTGGACCCTGCTCGCGTGGTTTTTTCTCGGCACGGGCCAACTCTTGGGCGGCAAATGGGCATACGTGGTGCTCGGCTGGGGCGGGTATTGGGGTTGGGATCCGGTCGAAAATGCCGCACTCTTGCCCTGGCTGACCGGCACGGCTTTTTTGCACTCGGTGATGATCCAAGAAAAAAAGGGCATGCTCAGGGTCTGGAACATGGTCTTGATCATCGCCACCTTTACCCTGTGCATCTACGGCACTTTCCTCACGCGCAGCGGCGTGGTGTCTTCGGTACACGCTTTTGCCCAGTCGCCGATTGGCCCGTGGTTTGGCGTGTTGGTCGTGCTCATCGTCATCTTCTCGGCCTTTCTCTTGGTCTCGCGCTTGGATCTGCTCAAAAGCCAAACGCAATACGAATCGCCCATCTCGCGCGAAGGGGGCTTTTTGCTCAACAATTTGCTCTTTGTCACCGCCACCTTTGCCGTTTTTTGGGGCGTGATGTTCCCGGTGATCTCCGAAGCCGTGACAGGAGACAAAATCACGGTCGGGCCTCCCTATTTCAACACCGTGATGGTGCCCATTGGCCTGCTTTTGCTCGGCCTGACGGGCATAGGCCCTTTGCTGGCATGGCGGCGCACCTCGGGCAAAAGCCTGCGAAAACACTTCACAGGATCGGGCATCTTCGGCTTGATCTGCGGCGCAGTTGCCACCGCGTTGGGCGTGCGCGACATCTACGCCATCATCTCCTTCCTCTTTTGCGGCTTTGTCACGGGCACCATCATCGCCGAATTTCACCGCGGGGCCAAAGCGCGGGGCAGCAGTTCTGGCGAATCCTATCCCGTCGCGCTCCTCAACCTCACCCGGCGCAATCGCCGCCGATATGGCGGTTATATCATCCACTTTGGCGTGGTCTTGCTCTTCATCGGATTCACGGGCAATGCGTTTAACAAAGCCGATCAAGTCGAACTCAAATACATGGAATCCGCCGCGATTGGCCCGTACACGCTCACGTATGAAGGCATCACCGAATCCGTCAATCCACTCACCGCGGATATCGTGGCGCAACTCGGGGTTTACAAACGCGGGCAGCGATTGGGCACGATGTGGCCGCACCAAAAAGTCTATTACAAGCGACAAGACCAGCAAAGCACCACAGAAGTCGCCATTCGGTCGAATTTGCGCGAAGACCTCTACGCGCTCTATCAGGGCATTGACATGCGAGACGGCGAGGAAGTCGCCCTGTTTCACCTCTACATCAATCCCCTCGTCATGTGGGTCTGGATAGGCGCGTGGGTGATCACCATTGGCACCATCATTGTCATGTGGCCGGACAAACGCGAAAAACGCGCAATATCCAAAGTGAGAGTAGCATGAAGACCGCGATCCTCATCCCGATATGCTTTTGTCTCCTCGCAATCCCCATCCGCGCTGAAATAACCAAGGCGCAAATTGACGAAGTGGGCGAAGAACTCGCGTGTTTGTGCGGCGACTGCCCGCGCAGGCCCCTCGACGAATGCGTGTGTGGCTATGCCCAGCGCCAGCACGCGCGCATCAAATCCCTACTCACTTCGGGCCAAACGCCACAGGCCATTGTCGATGCGTATGTGCGCGAATTTGGCAAGGAAGTCCTCGCCAAACCGCCGGCCGAGGGGTTCAACCTCGCGGCGTGGGTCATGCCGCCCGCGGTGCTCTTGCTCGGTTTTTTGGTGGTGCGCCGCGTGCTACGCTCATGGTCAAAAACAAAAGTTCCCGCAACACCCGCAACGCGATCCGTGCGCGATGCCCCTTACCTCGACCGCCTCGAAACCGAACTCAAGGAGCGCGAGACATGATCACAGCCGCTTTTATCCTCATCGCAGCGGGCGTTCTGCTCTTTGTGTTCACCCCGCTATTCGACACGCGCCACACAGGTACCCTCGATCAGATCTCGCGCAGGGAGACGAGACGCCGCGAACTGATCGAACAGCGCGACATGGTCTATGAAGCCATCCGCGAACTCGATTTTGACCACCGCATGGGAAAAGTTGAGGCGGGCGATTATCAACAAACCCGCGCTCGGTATGCGGCACAAGCGGTTGAACTCATGAAAACCATCGACAAAGCCAATGCCAGCGCGGAGAACCCCGACAATCGAGCGGAAAGCCTCGCCGATCAAATCGAAAGGGAAATCGCCGCGATCCGCCAAAAAAAACAATCAGGCAATCGCGGATGACCACGGATAGACACAGATGAACGATGCGAGGATAGAAACGTAGGGGCGGCGCCCCCGTGCCCGCCCGAAAAGGTGAGATACAAGGCGGGATAAGTATGGCGTGGTAAGTGCCGGTTGGAACTTCCTTTGCGCCGCGATAATCTACGCGGATGAGTCTATCCCAGTCGGGTTTTCCGCGCATCGACAACCCTGCGGATGGTTGAAATATGTGGAGATGTCATGGGTATTGAGCGGTATTTTTTGGGCTGTCCAATTTGGGGCAATCGGGCGTGGGTCGGCGAGTTGTTCGCGCCAGAGGTCAAGCAAACAGACTTTTTGAGACAATACGCCTCGGTGTTCAACACGGTGGAAGGCAACACCACGTTTTACGGGTTGCCAACCGCAAAGACCGCGGCGCGTTGGCTAGCCGACACCTCAAAGGGATTTTGCTTTGCACTCAAATTTCCGCGTGCGATCAGCCACGGCAAGCGGTTGCGAAATGCCGAACCGGAAACCGCTGCGTTTATGGATTTGCTCGCAACACTGCAAGACCGCATAGGCCCATCGTTTCTGCAATTACCGCCCTCGTTTGGCCCAATGGATTTGCCTGCATTGGACGAGTACTTGGCCGCGCTGCCCGCCGCATTCCATTATGCCGTGGAAATCCGACACGGTTTGTTTTTTGCCCAAGCGGAAGATGAATTGAACGCGGTTCTCAAAAGCCATCGCGCCAATCGCGTGGTCTTTGACACCCGGGGATTGCACAGTGCGAGCACCGATGACAGGGCAGGGCGCGAAGCACAGCGCAAAAAGCCCAAGGTCCCAGTGCGGTTTGTCGCAACCGGGCGATTTCCTTTTGTCAGATTTGTCGGACACCCCGAGGTGCGCGAAAATTTGCCCCTGCTCGCAGAATGGGCACCCGTGGTTGCGGGTTGGATCCGCGAGGGACGCACGCCTTTTGTCTTCTTCCACGCGCCCGATGACTTTTACGCGCCGCAATTGGCCCGCCATTTTCACAGGCTGCTGTCCAGACATATCAATGTCGGCGAGATGCCGCCCTGGCCCGCAGAGCAGATCACAGAAGCACCCGCGCAGATGGCTTTGTTTTGATTCAAACTCTCTTTGTCCCCTGTCGAAAAAAATTGACTTTTGTAAATTTTGGGTTCATTTGTATTCTACATTTGTAGATTGAGAACCCTAACCTGCCGCGAAAGGAGAGCGACATGAATGCACGCGAACGGTATTTCTGGGATTTGACGGGATATTTCGTCGCGAAGGCCGTGTTGTCAAAAGCCGAGGTGGAACGCGCAAATGAGATTGTGGACCGGTATTGGGATCAGGTGCGAGTTGGCGGTTCAACAGCGCGAGATTCGGTTGCCTTTGCGGGCACGGGACGCCCGATGTTGCCCGGCGTTCTCGAGTTTCCAAAACCCGACTGCGATCCCTTTCGGGACATGCTGGCGCACCCAGTGTTGGTGAAATATCTCAATGTCATGTGTGGCAAAGGCTTTCGCTTGGATCACGGGCCGATGTTTATCGTGAGCAACAAAGGCACCGCAGGCCACACCATGCACGGCAATGGCGAACCGCATCGCCCGCATGTCGCCTATCACCATCAAAACGGCATGCCGTGGGTCGGCGGCGTGACCGTGGCGTGGCAATTGCACGATTGCAAGGAGGGCATGGGCGGGTTTGCCTGCGTGCCTTCCAGCCACAAATCCACGTTCCCCACCCCAAAAGGCGTGCGTACAGGAGACGACGACATGGGCTTGATCAAACAGCCCGTGGTGGAAGCCGGCGATGTCATCTTTTTTATGGACAGCGCGCAGGCGCACGGCGCGACCCCTTGGAAATTGGGGACCACCCGGCGGTCGATCCTGTTCAAATACGCTGGTCGCACATGTGCGCGAGGAGGCCCATCGCAGGAGGTGTCGCCACCGGAGATTTATTGGGACCGAGAAATCGTCGAGGGCATGACCCCCGAGCAATTGGCCCTTATGTACGGCCCCTATTCCAACCACAAAGGGCGCGTGCCCTATCTGGCGGTTGGCGAAGAGGGCACCGTGCAAATAGACGCAGACGCACGGGAATAACCCATCAATTCGCCCCTCAACCCATAGGAGAGAGTCACCATGGACAACAACCCTTATACTGTCAGCGAAGAAGAGAAGTACTTTTTTGATCTGCGCGGATATTTGATCGTCCGCAACGCCTTGTCCGCCGCAGAGGTCAAGGCGTGCAACGATGCCATCGATCACTACGCCGATGAAATCAAAACGCGATCTATCGCAGATGGCGGATTGGCGCAGGGGTCGTCCGCGCTGTCTGGCACAGAAGGCCGGCGCGAGCTCTCGGGCATGTTGGGCTGGCCCGAACCCTACCGCGAGCCGTTTCGCCAGTTGCTCGTTCATCCGGTTGTCGTGAGCCGCCTGAATGAATTTAGCGGCAAAGGCTTTCGCTTGGATCACGGCCCGCTCTTGATCAGCGCGCACAAAGGCGCCGAAGGCCATCGCCTGCACGGCGGCGGCGAACCGTTTAGCCAATCCGTGTGGTACCATCAACAGAATGGCAAAATTTTTTGTCGCGGCATCACCGTGGCGTGGCAACTGACAGAGGTCCACGAAGGCGACGGGGGATTTGCCTGCGTGCCGGGAAGCCACAAAACCGCCGAGCCAACGCCCGCAGAGGTGCGTTCCGCAGAAGACGATATGGGCCTGGTCTATCAACCCGCAATGCGAGCCGGCGACGTGCTCTTTTTTGCCGAGACCATGACCCATGGCACGCTGCCGTGGCAAGGCGAAGGCGAACGCCGCTCCGTGCTCTACAAATACGCCTCGCGTGCAGCGGCCCGCGCCGTGGGCAAATACTTCACGCCTCTCGAACGCTACGGCGATTGGGTCGATGAATTGACGCCCGAACAACAGGCCGTTTTGTATGGCCCCGGCGTTCACCACGGCGGTCGCCTGCCCCTGCTGGAATCCGATGGCGAAACCACGCGGGTTGTCTCGCCAGCATGACGGTTGGGGAAATAGCTATCAGCGTTTAGCTTGTTTTGCTGACCGCTTGGGGGCTGGGCGGCCTTCTCACCTCTTGCGTTTCCCCTCTTCCCTTTTGTTGCTTATCGAGGAGAAAATCATGACTGCCAAAGAACGCTATTACTGGGATGTGACGGGGCATTTGGTGGTGCGAAATACCTTGTCGCAAGAAGAACTCGACGCCGTGAACGCCGTCTTGGATTTCGTCATTGACGCGGGTAGTGTTCACCAGAACGAAGACAATCACGGGGCAGCGGATTCTACATTTTTGCGCGGGGCCGGGTCGCGCTGGGCGCACGGCACCAATTTGTTGGAGTTGCCCAAACCCCATTGCGAGCCGATCCGCAACTTGCTCGCCCATCCGGTCGTCGTGCAATATCTGAATGTCATGTGCGGCGCGGGCTTTCGCCTGGACCACGGCCCCCAATTCAACAACGCAGTCAAAGGCACCGCGGGCCTCACCCTGCACGGCGCGGGCGAACCGCACCGGGACTTTGTGGCCTATCACCACCAGAACGGCGAAATGTATTGCGGCGGTGTCACTGTCACTTGGAATTTGACCGATTGTCCGGAAGATAAAGGCGGGTTTGCCTGCGTGCCGGGGTCCCACAAATCGAAATACCCCATGCCGATTGGGGTTCGCTACTGCGATGAGGACATGGGCACGGTCGCCAACCCGGGCATTCGGGCCGGGGATGTGCTCTTTTTCATGGATGGCGCGCAAACGCACGGCACGCATCCCTGGCAAAATGACCACGCCCGCCGATCAATTCTTTTTAAATACGCATCCCGCACTGCCACGCGCGGCGGGCCATCTCAAGCGGTGTGCCAACCCGAAATATTTTGGGATGGCGATACCGTAGGCGGCATGACCATGCAACAACGCGCTGTCATGTTCGGGCCGTGCTCCGCCCCCGGAAGCGACGAGATGTTCCTCGTGATCGAAGACGATGGCGCGGTTCGCTTGGAAAATATGCGTGAACAACAAGCCGCGGATTGAATAAGGCGATAAATCAGCGATTAGCCCCCATCCTGAGTACGAGGACAGGCACAGGGGCCTGTCCCTACGATTGATGGATGTGTGGGGTTGGGACTGACCGATGACCGCTTGGGGGCGGGGGGGCCCGCCCCTACATTTTCACGCCTTTTGTGGCTAAATTCGCCTTGTATCTTGCCTTTTCGGGCGGGCACGGAGGCACCGCCCCTACGTTTCTATCCTCGCCTCTTTCCTCTCTTACCGCTTTTACCGCTTAACAGGAGAAAATCATGAACGCCAAAGAACGCTACTACTGGGACCTAACGGGTTATCTCGTCTTGCGCGATGTTTTTCCACCAGAAGATGTCAAAGCCGCGAACGAGGCGATTGACTATCTCGGCGAAGTGGTGCAAAGCGAGGATAAAAGTCCCGAATTCGAATTGTTGCGCGAGCGCAGTCGCTCCAGCATCGAAAATGGCATCTTGACCCGCACGACCAACAGCTATCCCTTTTTCTTGACCTTGCCCGCGCCCCACTGCGAGCCGTTTCGCAAGATGATCGCCCTGCCCGCCATTGTGTCGCGCCTCAATATCATGTGCGGCAAGGGGTTTCGGCTGGATCACGGGCCGCAGTTCATTGGGGGGATCAACAGCACCAAAGGGGGCACCCTGCACGGCGCGGGCGAACCGCATCGAGAAGCCGTGGCCTATCACCACCAGAATGGCAAGGCGTATGTCGGCGGCGTGACCGTCACCTTTCAGTTGGGCGAATCGCCAACAGGCTCCGGCGGCTTTGCATGCGTGCCGGGATCGCACAAATCGAAATATCCCATGCCCGCCGGCGTGCGGACCCAAGAAGACGAAATGGGCGCGGTGGCCGAACCGGACTTGCACCCGGGCGACGTGCTCTTTTTTATGGACGGCGCGCAAACCCACGGCACGCACCCGTGGACCGCTGATTTTGAACGGCGATCCATCTTGATAAAATACGCCTCGCGCACCGCCACGAGATCGGGCATTTCGCAACCCGTTGCGCCGCCCGAAACGTATTGGGATGAAGAGCTTGTGGAAGGGATGACCGAAGAACAGCGCGCCGTCATGTATGGCCCGTATTCAAACACCGGCGCACACGCGCTTCGTTTGGATATCGGCGAAGATGGCGTGGTGTATTTGGAGAAATAGCAGGCGAACTCAAACCACAATGCAAAAGGCCCTTGAAGATGCGTTCTTCAAGGGCCTTTTTTTTGGCCCCTCGAGACGGGGATGGGAAATGTTCTTCCCCCTTGTATCTTGCCTTTTCGGGCGGGCACGGGGCACCGCCCCTACATTTTTATCCTCGCATCTTTCTCGTAGGGAGCCGATTCCCCCATTCCTTTTAGGCACAGGCGCAGCCTACAATGAGCGGAGCGAAAGGGGGTAGGTCCGCGAATCCTATCCGCCAAACAGGCGGGCAAAGATGATGAAGTCCGCGAAATCGACGCGACCGTCTCGGTTGAGATCAAAGCGAGATTGAAAGTCGGCATCGCCTTGGCTCAGGCCGAAGTTTTGGGCGAACAAGACAAAATCGTCAAAATCCCGTTGTCTATCGCCATCAAAGTCAATGCGCGCGACATAGCCTACGCTGGGGGCCAGGGCGATGTTTTCATCGCCTTGGCGGTAGGGCACGTATTCCATCGCCACGAGGAGCATTTCATCGGTGGTTTTTTCGCCCCATGCCACAGTGCGCGGGGGGTAATTGGGATTGAGCGGATTGTCGATGGTGTTGTCATAGGTGGTCACGGCGTGAATTTTCGAGCCTGCGGCGATTTTTTGAAAATGGGTGAATGTATAACTGCCCTGCCAGTTAAAATCCCAGTCTGAAATCCGCACGAGATCAGTGCGATTGCCCTGTGGATCAACCGCGTACACTTCCCATGATTGGCCTAGCAAGTGCATGTGCAGATAGATGGACAGCAGGCTGATGTCCTGATCGATAGTGAGCGTTCCGCGAAAGGTTTTGACCTCGCGCGCCGGAATGACAAAGCGGCTGTCGATCTCGATCTTTGCCATCGGATTGATCGCGCCAAACAAGTCGTTCGCGCTGGCGGCGAAATCGATCAGGTCGTCGAGATTGGGGGGCAATTCCGCGCCGCTCGCTTCGAGTTGCGCGATGATCTGTTCGATGTCGCGCCCACCAAAATTGCCGAAAAACGCTTTGATGTCATTGAGTGAAAAAGGCACAATGGCGATGAGGCCCACTTCTCGTTCAAGGGATTCTTTTTTGAAAAAGATATTGACGCTGGATTGATCTGACTCTGCAATGGGCCAGGGGGCGTAATGCACTTGAACGAGTAAATCGGCGTTTTGGGGCAAGATCTGCCCAACGCCATGGGGAAACGCCACTGTGCGCGTGCCCGGTGTGTAAGAAGGCAGGATAGCGGCAATGGGAGAGTCGAACCCGCCAAAAGACTCGTACCCGTATTCCGGCGTTTCGAGATCGTTTTGGCGCGCCGTGCCCGTGATGTCCACGGCGAGGAGTGCGTGGTGAACGATCTGGCGATTGCCCGGACGAAATTCAACAGCCGCGATGGCCCGAGGTTCTGCCAGCCCGGTTGGAAGGACGAAGACCTGGTATTGGTCCTCGTTATCCCCGCGGATGGCAAAGGGTTCTGCCATCGTCAAGACGAGATCGGGCGTGCCGAGCGCAGAGCCTGTGGGAAAGGTCGGCAGCGGTGCCTCAAGGGCGAGGTCGCCTTGCGGAAATCCCGCGTCGACCCAATTGCGGATCAAGTCAATTTCACTTTGGGTCAGGGTTCGTTCGCCAATGTGCTGGCTATAAGTGGGATCGGGTTTCCACGGCGGCATGTAGCGATTTTGCGTGACGTGTTGAATCATGGTCGCATGGGCCGCAACCTCGCTGTAATTCGTCAAGGGCATCGCGCCAATTTCACCCGTGCGATGGCAAGATGTGCAGTTGTTGTAGATGATCGGGGAAATGTGTTCGCCAAACGTGACCGTTTGCGCGCTCGGCGAAGCCATGGCGCAGAGAAGTGCGAGAATCGACAGAGCAGTTAGGCGCATGATGGGTTACTCCTGTGCTGTGTTTTGCAAGGGCGTGATGAAGCAGCCAATGGCCTGGGTTTGGCGAAATGTCAATGGCGTGTTGTTGCAGATGGCATTCAGGACATCTGCGAGATCGCGCGCGGTGACGACCCGGCGCCTTTTGCCCACACGCGCAAAGGTGTTGTCGATGCGGCCCCGATAGATCGCGGCGTTCGACGAATCGACAACCACGACCTCGGGCGTGACTGTTGCCCCCAAACGATTCACCCAGGCGTGGGCAGAGTCCCGTATGCAGGAGAAAGGCAACATGTATTTCTCTTTGAACGCGGCAATCGCGGTTGGAGTAGAAAGTCGGTTGGGAAAAACGCCGATAAATTCGAGTTCTTCAGACGCGTACTGTGCGTGTAGATTTCTCAGCGTCAGCGTGTAATGCCGCGAGACCGGGCAGGTTTCACCGAGAAAGACATAGACTTTATGCGGCGCGCAAATCCCCGCCCCGGCCAAGAGGAAAATCGCGCCAACTGTGACCCAAATATTGTGACGCCAATTCATCGATCTCCTCCACATAACCGAATGGAAAAATTTGCGTTGACAACTACACATTTGTTTATGATAATGCCTCCACATGAGGGGGAGCCTGGAGGCAATCAAAAGCCTCAGTTCAACCCAAACGCAGAATAATTTTGTGCAGAATCTTTAAGCAAAAAAGGACAGGCTGTGGTCATAACAAAACAAAAGGCAATGGGGGTACATTTTACGCCTCCCGAATTGGCCCGTTTTGTCGCTCGGAGAATTATTAACGCATTCTCTTTTAATGCCTCAAAGCACCTCAGGGTTCTCGATCCTGCTTGTGGGGATGGCGAATTGCTTTTGGCATTTGCCGAAATGCTTCCCAAAGCATTTCAAGCCCGATGTACTTTGGTAGGTATTGAGTCAGACTGCTCATCATTGCATCGCGCAAGCAAACGATTGGCGCACTTGCCCGCAAAAGAAGTCGAACTCCACGAAGACGATTTTTTGGCGTTCTACGAAAACCAGCAGAAACTTCCCGATTTATTTCATCTCCCTTCAAAGTGTCATTCGCCCGTAAAACCCGCCGATGTCATTATTGCAAATCCCCCTTATGTAAGAACACAGATACTCGGTGCCGAGAAAGCACAAAAATTATCGACCCTTTTCGGTTTGAAGGGGCGAATCGATCTCTATCAGGCATTTCTGATTGCGATGACAGATCGTTTGTCTCTGGGGGGAATGATAGGCGTGATTACTTCAAATAGGTTTCTTTTTACCCGAGGTGCAACCGTTGTGCGAGAATTTTTGGATCGTCAATACCATATCGCTGAAATTTTTGATCTTGGAGATACAAAACTTTTTGACGCTGCGGTCCTGCCCGCGGTATTTATAGGACAGCGAAAATCTGACAGGGAATTACCCGACAAAAAGTTACAAAAGTTTGTAAAAATTTATGAAAATCTGAACGGCAATGACAATCCCGAACAAAATGTAGAGTGCGCTGACTCCGTGTTTAAGGTTCTCGAAAGCGAGGCCATTGGCAACCATCAAATCCAGAGTAAATGCTTCAATGTCTCGCGAGGTTTTCTTTCCATCCCAGCCTCATCCTCCGAACCGTGGCGCATGGTTACGGCAGAGGAAAGTGCTTGGCTCGAAAGGATAAACGCTCGGAGCTTTTATCGCATTGGAGATATTTTGAAAGTTCGAGTGGGTATTAAGACCACGGCGGATGAGGTGTTCATCAGAGAAAATTGGGATGCGTTTTCTAAAACGCTAAAGCCAGAAAAAAAACTCCTTCAATACGTGCTGTCTCATGGCGATGCAACCCGTTGGCGTTCTCGAACAAGGAAAGCGGCTCTTAAGCAAGTCTTGTACACTCATGAAGCAAAAAATGGCAAACGCCAGGCGATTAATTTATCTGAATATCCAAAAGCCAAGGCATATCTCTCTCTGTATCGAAAGCGTTTGGAAGGCAGAAAATACGTTTTGAAAGCGAAACGCAATTGGTACGAGATCTGGGTACCTCAAAATCCCCATTTGTGGAAACTGCCCAAAATCGTTTTTCCCGATATAAGTTTGGTACCCAAATTTTTCTATGATGCAGATGGATATATCGTCGATGGCAACTGCTATTGGATTCCATTGGAAAATGGAGTAGATGAAGAGGTGCTTTTTTTGCTTCAAGGCGTGGCAAATTCAAAACTCATGACGCGCTATCACGACCTTTCATTTAACAACAAGCTCTATGCTGGACGGCGGCGATATTTGACTCAATACGTTCAAAAGTATCCGCTTCCCGATCCAACCACCCGCGACGCACAGCAGATTGTCGCTCTGGTCAAAGAGTTGGTATTTTCTCGCTCAGATGATAAATTGCGTGAGCAAAAAGAACGAGCATTGGAAATTGTGGTCGCAAGTGCCTTTGGTGTAGAGCCCGTGTCCGAAATTTAGGGATCGTGAACAGCACGGCCTTCATGTTGGTCAAAGAAGCGCATCGGAATCGTCCTTTGGCATTTGTAGCTCGTATTGGCAACGAAAGAGAAATGCTCGCCTAATTTTTCGCCAGGGCACAAAACAACACCTGTGACGGCGCCTGTTTTTTCGTCTGTCAACGCAATCAGATATCGAATATCCGATGTCGTGAACCCCGGACATGCGGGAACATCTTCCTCGAAACGAGGAGTGTACCTACCCAAGTCAATGGTGGGTGAATCTTGCACTTTGGCTTCTAGTGCTTGATTGGGCAAGTCGGGATAGCTTCCCCTGAGTGGTTCATCCGCACGCGGCATATATCCCAGATACTGGGAAATGAGCAATTCGAGAAATTGCCCTCGGTTTTTAGTGGCAACCCCCTCAATTGTTGCATTTATCAGACGGGTAGCTACTTTCTCTCGCAATATTCGCAGTGCCAGTACTTGCCCCAGTCTGGGCTTGTCACGCATAGAAGCGCGTGGCCTTTCATAAATTTGCGAAACCATTGTCTCAACTCTAGCGGTGTCTGGATAATAGAGAATGGGAGGATGTGTCTCCAAAATTTTCCTGCGTGTTTTATCACTGATAATGACCTGATGCTTGATTGTGGGCCTGCTAAATTTTCCAAAATGTTTTACAATATAATCCGATGATAAGAGGAAAATGGAACGCACTTTGAAGGTATGGGGATTGACGCGCACGATAACAAATCTAACATCTCGCTCATGCAAGTTTTCCCCAAAAGCGTACTCAATTTGGATACTTTCTCCTACGGGATTTCGATTCCATACTTGGAGATTGTACGCGTCACCAGTCGTAGCGATATAGGTGTCGATATATTCTCGAATAATCCGAGGTACACCTTTCTTTTTTGGAGAAATGACGGTATAGGAACCCCGATCACATGGCGGCGGCAAAGGATGTTTTTCGAGTGTTGCCGCGATCAAATTTCGCATATTGGTGCCATCGGTTCTCGTTTTCCTTGTCAATGGAAATGAGGTTCCGATCAGTACACTTAAGAAGCCCTAACATAAAGAAATCAAGCGTCTGAAACAGATGAGTGAACACCCGCAGGAATGCCTCAAAGTCGGCCTTTCACAAATCCATGTCAACGCTTTTTGTTAGGGACTCTAAGTGCTCAACGAGGATTTCAGGCGGTGTGAGCGCGTTTTTGCTTTTGGGAGGAATTGTCAAGGCGTTATTCAAAGCGGGTTCCGTATAGACATGTCGAGAATGGAGAATGAATTTTTGCCGTGTATCGCATCCTCAATCCAGCAATTTGCCCCCGCCGAACATGGTCGAGATGTCGCGTTGGATGTCGGCTTGGGTAAGGGGCCAGCCCGCGGCGCGGAGCGATTCGTATTTCTCGACAAAAACCGGGGCAATGACCTGGATGGAATGCGTCCATTTGTAGAGCAACTGGTCGAGGATGCGCGCGTCGGAGTGTTGCGGGACAAAACTCGTGCCGAGCAGTTCGAGGCGTTCGGCGGTCATTTCTCGGATGATGCTCGGATTGTTCAAAAACCACCAGCAACCAAAGGGATGCACATTGGGAAATTTGCGTCCCGTGACGCAGAGTTCGTGCTGGTTTTCGCGCGAGAGCAGGGTGATGAGAAAATCAACCTCCGGCCAATCGCGGGCGATGCGCTCGAGGTTGGCGATGTCCCATTTGCCCAAGCTATCGCCCCCGTCTTTGAGCACGGGATTGACCTGCCGCGTCACCCCGATCATCATCGCCGAGGGAATCCCGAGTTCCCGCGCCGTGGGATACACGACGTTGCCCATCATAAGGGCGATGCTGTCTGCGGATGGATATGCGAAATCTGGGGGAAGCGAGATCGCCATGTAGCGCGCGTCCATTTTTTCGACCCAGTCCGCGAGATAGCGGCGCAGTTCCGCAAAGGTTTTGTCGGACAACTTCTCTTCGACACCATAACCCAAACCGCGGAGTTTGTCCGCAGGGGCCGGCCAGTTCATCAGCGCGCTGTCGAGGCGCAAGACCGCCTTGAAGCGCGGGTCGATATTGACGCCCCGTTGCCACATCGCGCCTTCGGTGTCGTCGAGCGGATCGTTGGTCATATAAACACAGGCGACCCCGGCTTTTTCAAACACCATATCGGTATATTCTTCGGGCGTCTTGGAGGCGTAAAATGCGCGAAACTCGGACAGGTCTTTGGCGCGGGGATTCAGCCCCAAGCGGCTCATCACAGTGACCACGCCCAGTTGCGCTTCGGAGATAGGCGAACTGTCGCCCACGAAAAGTTGTTGCCAAATCATATCGGCCTGTTCAGCGGCGGGCATGGTGTTAAACGCGCCCACCGAAACGCCGTCGGGCAACATGCGCGAACATTCGGCTTTGAGATAGTGATAGGTCAACAACTCGTCGGGGCCAGCCAGATAAAGCGCGGCCATAGACGCGGGATAGAGATGCGTGTGAATATCGACAATGGCGTGGTTTTGAAATGCCTTGTCGACGGCTTCTGCGATAGAAAAATCGGGCATGATTCATTTTCCTTTGTGGTTTTGCGCGAATGCGATGCCGCGGCGTTTTTGGTCAATACTGTTCGATCAGGAACAGAAATTCGCGCCAATTTTTGATTTCGACATGTGGCTCCGGGCCATCGAGCGGCGCGTCCAACCGGTTGTACCAAACAGCCCCCATGCCCGCGTTGTGCGCGCCGGCAATATCGTATTGCGGCGCGTTGCCCACGTACCACACATCCGCGGGTTTCACCCTGAGTTTGGCGGCGGCGGTTTCCAAGATGAGAGGATGGGGTTTACGCACCCAATAGTCCGCGCTGGACATGAGAAAATCAAAATAATCCGCAAGCCCTTGTCGTTCTATTTCCCACCACAATGTGTTGCCGCAAAACGCGGCATTGCTGACAATGCCCATTGGAATGCGTTTTTTTTTCACAGTTTTGAGGACATCTTCCACCCCCGGTTCGGGCCGCCACGCCACGGCAGCGCGCCAAAACACGCGCTCGACTTCTTCGGGCGTGCAGTCAAAGGCGATGTGCAGGGCTTCATAAATGTGACGTTGAACAATATGCGGATGAAATTCAACTTTCGCTTTTTCGCGGCGCGGAATGAGATCGCGGTTCATTTTTTCAATGCGTCTGCCAATGTCTTCGACCGTGTAGCCCGATGGGTTGTTGGCGATTTCAAGCGTGGCTACAATACCCGCTTCTGGATCGAAACCGAGGTGCGTCAAGAGCGTGTCGCCCATGTCAAACAAAATGCCGAGCGGCTTTTGCAAGGTCAATGCCCGCCGCGCCTTGGGTTGGGGTTGTGCTTCGCGCATTTCCGCCGCTGTGACCGATTCCCGTTCGATTTGTTCACCGCGTGCCTCACGAGTCTGAGAGGCGCGCAATGCCTGCGCCCGATTTTGTCGCATATCTTGGGGTCTTTGCTGTTCCATGTAGCCTCGCTGAACCGCTCTGTTGCATGTCCGCTTGTTTCCCAAGTATAGGGTGGGAATGACAATGAAGCAAGTGAGAAGATGGCGAGATGTAGGGATGCGGTCCCCGTGCCCACCCGAAGAAATGATGTGGATTTTCACAGAATCAGAAATTATCATACATTTTCCATATTGATGGGAATAATGCGAAAAAGGAGGATGACCATGGTTTCGGATCTCGATATCTACCTGTTTGACTTGCGCGGGTACCTGCTTATGGAAGGCGCGCTGACCGCAGATGAAGTGCGGGCATTAAACGATTGTTTGGACGAGATTCCCGCACTCGCGCCGGGGGAATGGTATGGTTATGTTCACGGTCATGCGTATGGCGATGCGACATCGGGAATCAACTATCAGCAGATTTACGAGGCGGGCAAGCCTTATGAAAAGCTAATCGATCACCCGTCTTGGTTTGAGCACGTCAAACTGTTCATCGGCGCGGAAGGCACCTTTGATCACCATCACGGCCCCGTGTTTATCGACGAGTGTTTTGCCAATTTTCGCGGGCAGGGCGAGGCCATTGGCCTGCATTCGGGCGGGTTTCCGCCCATTCACAGAAATCAGTTTCGCTATCGCGGCGGGCGGTTTATGTGCGGGCAGGTCAACGTGCTGATCGCCCTCACAGACATTGGGCCGGGCGATGGGGGAACGATGCTGATTCCGGGCAGCCACAAATCGAATTTCAAGCATCCGCATTTCGACAAGCAACGGATGGGAAAGCACAGGTCCGTAGATGGCACAATAGGCGCGATTGAAGTGTTTATGAAAACGGGCGATGCCCTCGTTTTTGTTGATGGGATTTCCCATGGATCGGCCATGCGAATCAATGCGGGTACGCGGCGCATTGTCGTGTATCGCTACGGCCCTTCGTGGGGAAATTTCCGGCACGGGTACCAGCCCTCGCCGGAATTGCTCCATCGCCTCACGCCCCAACGCCGCCGCATCGTCCAACCGCAAGTGTTGCTCCCGCGAGAGCCGCAGAACAAAAATAAAACAAAAAGGGGAAGGTGATGCCTGCCTTCCGCTCCTTCAAATCGCATAGTATCGCATCCTATCGTATAAAATCGCATCGAGCGAATGCCAACGATAGGTGCGGCGAATTGATTGACGCTTCCATGACCTTGCGTGGACTTCCTGCACCGCGTCTTACGAAGTCTCCCCGTCCATTTAGAGACTCGGCAGGGCTTGCCGCGTCTTTGATGTTGAGAGCCGCATTCAAATCTCTATCCATCACCAAACCACAAAAATGGCACATATATGTTCTATCGGATAAATCCAAACGCGGCCATTCCTCCTCATTTCTCAATCGCGTAACATTCGACCGCCGTGTTGCCGGGGGTGCGGAAGGCCCAGCCGGTCATGGCGACTTCGGGCACATTGCGAAATGAATTTTTGACCAGATAAAACGAGGGCAACGCGCCCACGGTGCCGATGACCCACAGATTCTTGCGGTTCAGTGCGATAATTTCCTTCATCAGCCGAATCTGTTCGGCTTCGTCGATGGTCTTTTCAATTTGCCAAAACAGTTCAATGCACCGCCGCATATCCTTCGGGGGTTCTTCGCCGCGTTTTTTTCCCGTGCGATACCACCGCGCGTAATCCACCGCGTGGACGGATTCATCGCTAAATGGAATGAGCCAGCGCGGGTCCAAAACCGCGATTTGCTCGTCTGCACCGCCCCACACACCCACATCGTGCAACAATCCCTTTTTGCGCTCGTAAAACAACTGCCGCGCTTCCTCCTTGATTTCTGTCTGCACCCCCACCGCAGTCCAATAGCTCGCCACGAGTTCCAAAATGCGATTGTTCAACGAGGTCGTCTCAATATAGAGTTTGATCGGCGCGCCATCGGGTCGCAACCGCAGGCCATCTTCTCTGCGCGTGAGGCCTATCTGATCGAGCAAGTCGTTTGCGCGGTCCGGGTCGTATTCGATATAGGCGCGTTCGTACTCCGCATCGTAAAACGGCGACGAGGGCGGCGGGCACACTTGTCGGGGTTTGCCAATGCCAAAGTAATCCGCTTCGTTCAATTCCTCGCGGTTGAGCGCGTGCGACAGGGCCTTCCTAAACCGGTGGTCCTCGATCACTTTTTTGAGCACGGGATCGCGGTGGTTCAAGTTCAACGCCAAGATGTTCGCGCCCGCGGACCCATTGATCCAATGCACGATCCGATAGTCCCCCTTTTTTTGGCCCTCCATAAACAGGGGATAATTTTGAAACTGGAGATGCCGGCCCTGCATGCCCATCTCGCCGTTGATCGCCTTGAGGTTGATGGTCTCGGCGTCGAAAATTTCAAAGGTCATGCGGTCGATGTAGGGCAGTTGATTCCCGTCGGGATCGACTTTCCAATAATAGGGATTGCGCTCCAGCACGGCGGGGCGCGCAGGCGGCGGCGCGACCACAATCCACGGCCACAACCGCGGGATATCCGGGTTGCGCCAATCGCGCATGTCTTCAAAAAGCTGCTTCCACAACTCAAAACCCGCGTTTTCAGTCATGGCCTCGAGTTTTGCCAACCCCGCGTATCGCGGGTGAAATTGCTTCATGTAATGGGCCGGGTAGCGCAACATTTCATACCCGCGCCCGGAGGCCAGTTTCTTGAGAAACAACCCATTGGGTTCGAGAAAGGTGAACCGCACCGTGTAATCGTCGATTTTCTCCAACCCCATCACCCGGCCCTGCCGCTTAAAATCTCGGGGCACCACTGGGGTGAGTTCCTCGTTTTGCAACACGTCCTCATACCAGAACAGCAAATCGTCAACCGTGAAGGGATGCCCGTCTGACCACCTGACCCCTTTGCGTAAATAGAATGTAAAGCTGCGACCCCCATCGGCGATTTCCCACCGCACGGCCAGATTGGGGATCACGTTTTGCCCCATGGCATCCCACCGCGCCAGGCCTTCATACGCAAATCGGGCTTCGACAATGCCCACATCGCGCGGCCCTGTGGCAAACCGCGTCCACGTTCCGCCATAAGGCCCGTTTTGTTGCGGAGGGATGATGACCAAGGGATTTTCGGGCAGGCGTTCTGACACCGCGGGCAAATGGCCCTCGCGCACCCGTTGGGCGAGCAGGGGGGCTTCGCCAAATCGCCCGCCCGACCATTCGCCCACCCGATGTACCGCACCCACCGCTTTGGGATGGCGATTGGGAATTTCGACCGGTGCCAGGGGCACAATGCCCTCTTTGGGCGCGTTCACGAGGCGACCCATCGCAGCCTCAAATTCCGATGCCCGCTGTATGGCGGCCGGGTCGCGCGGCGACAGGGAATAGGCGACATATCCCATCGCCTGCACCAGCAACACAAACCCGGCGAATACGCCCAATAGTGCGATCCACAATTTTATCATCATCAATTCTCCAAAGGCGATCGCGGATTAAACGGATTGCGCGGATTGCGCGGATGAAAAGCGAGAGATGGGAGAGGCGGTGGTCAATGGTCCGTCCCTGCCTAGCCACCCCAAAATCGAGACATGAGACCGTAGGAGCGATGCCCCTGTGCTCGCCCGTCAGGATAGTCGCAAGCGATCTATTTTTTGACATACGCCCGATTGACAAATTTCTCGATCTCATCATGTGCGCGTGCGAGGGCCTCAGCGACAAAGCGCGATTTGACACGCGCATCGAAAAACGCCTCTGCCAGTGCTCGGTTTTCAGCGAGACGCTTTTTCACATCCGCATCGGACATGGCCTGTCCCGTCATCTCGAGAAAGACCCGCTCGTGAACAAAGGGATCCGCGCTTTCGGCCCAACCGCGGGCGCGGCTCAAAAACAGAGCGGCTGTTTTGCGGTCGATAAAGCCCACCTGTCCGCGGCCATCAAATCGATCCAGCACACCGCCGAGGTTTGGGTGATCGATGGGCAGTTCATCCACATAAGACCACAACCCGCAGATAATGGGCCGCCAGTCTTCAATGCCGTGGACGCGAATGGTCACCACATCTCGAAACGCTTCATCCGCCGTCAGGTGCGAAATGTATCCCATCAGCAACGCGCGGTCAGGTACAGCCAATGTCTGATAATCGGCCAGATCGGGATGCGTTTCAAACATGCCCGACACGGATTTGCCCCAGGTCTCGCGGCGGTCTTCCGTGTAAAAATGCGATCCGTATTTGCCCAAACTGCCCAGCGAACGCATTGCATCGGGCGCCGTAGAACCACCCAGAAAGTCCGGCAAATACTGCGCGGTTAAGGCACCCAGTTCGGGCAATTCGTGCGCGAGACGCGCCTGCAATTTGAGCAACAGCGCGAAATGACACCGACCACGAGGCATCCGTTTTCCTTTCGCAATTAAAATTTGAGGCAACCAAAGAGCCTGTTTCCGCGGAGGTACACATCGTACTTGGAAGTAATAATGCGGTCCGCTTCGGGAGTGCTCGCCGCGCCCCTTCTGTCTTATCTTTTAGGCGGCGTCAAGATCACTTTCGGGATGTCCGGCTGTACGGGTTCGGATGGCCTGGTAAACGCTTTCACTCGGTTGCCGAGGTGGTCTGCGTAGTACACCGAAGCGCGCAGGCGATGCCCGACATCGGCAGCCGTGGGGGTGTACTTGTAGGTGGGCCGTTGAACCGGGAGGCTCGTCCAGCCATCGGCATCGCCGCCTTTCTCCCACCGCCACCGGGACAGCCGCCGGCCGTGGGACTTGTTGAAAAAGGCGCCGAACGACTTGCCTACCACCGGAGCATTGGAACTGAGGAACATAGCGGGCCGGGATTCCAGGGATTCGCGTTCGCGCAGGCGATACAACTTGCCGTTCGCCAGTTCCACCACCAACTCCAGCAAGGGCTCCCGAGACAAAGCACTTCCGATGTCGTCGTACTGTTGCGGAGAGCATGAGTTCCTCTGCCAGCCATCGAAGTAATAGAGGACATGCACCTCTCCACCCCAGCCAGTTGCGTTCGCCAATGCGGAGCGCAGCCTATCCGGTTCACACGGTAGTTCGTGATGGCGTGCCGGACCGGCGGCGTAGAAACTCGTGAAGGCCTGGGCATTGTTCAGGATCGTGCCGGTTAGAGCCGCCTCCGAAATGTACTGTGTGCTCTCCGAATTCCTCCACCATGGTGCGGCATACTTTTGTTTCTCGCCGGCATTCCAAGCCTGTAGCTCGCGCCCATTCAGCGTAACCAGCCAAGCCACTTGCAGGGACAGCACCAACATCAGGACAACTGCAAGAGTTCTCCTCGCTATCGCTCGAACTCCCCGCCGGCGCAGAACGATTCCCGCATACCGGAGGACGCCGTCCATCAGCAGCAGCGCCGCGAACAGGAGCGGAACATACACCGGAACGAGGAATCTCCACTGCAATCCATTCCAGGTGCTTCCCGACATCATCGCGACGACGAGCAGTGTCAGGTACGCCAGCGCAAAACCGACCAATACACACCACGGACGCCATGCAACATCCGAAGGAGCGTCACTTTTCCGGTCTGAGCGGCGGCGGAACGCATGGCAGGCGGCAATCACGAGCGCCAACAGAACCGGGGCGGTCAACCCCACGAGCCACCAGTCCTCAACCGCGAGTCGCAAAACCTCGTCCACAATGAAGGAAAATGAGTAGAAAGCCCGGTCTCTGCCGCCGGTCGTGGAGCCGGCAACCAGAAAGTTCCGCAGCATCCACAGACACACCGGTGCTGCTGCAATCAGCCCATAGACAGCGATACGCTTCATCTTCTCCGGCGCGCCCCCCCCCCGCCCTACAAGTAGCATCGGGAGTGCCGCCAGGATCACGGATGCGCCCATGTAGCGAGTCAGGCAGGCAAGCGCGCTGAACGCCGCCGCTCGTATCAGGGATGCGCGGCTGCCGCCCTTCAAGTGGGCGTCGATCTGCGTCAGCGAGAGCGTTACGAACAGAATGAAAGCCGCCTCGCTCATAATTTGGGACGCCATTTCGACGAGCGGAA
The DNA here is from genome assembly GCA_958295785.1 of uncultured Latescibacterota bacterium. Taxonomy (GTDB): domain Bacteria; phylum Latescibacterota; class UBA2968; order UBA2968; family UBA2968; genus VXRD01. The sequence continues at coordinate 3,900,747 of OY282377.1, read as the reverse complement.
GGGCAAGCGCGATAGAGAAGCAACCCCACAGCCACAGGAGCCGGGATCGCAGATAGTGCCTCAGCCACCAACCCGCAACCAGAACGGTCAGCCCGAAGATGACGGCGTTGAGCGGCCCGGCGACAGAGTACGGGTCGATCCCGAACAATCCCCCACCGGCGAGCATCGCCGGATACAGCGGCGGCCAGAGCACCATAGGTTCATGATACAGATCGACAAAGCCATCGCCCGCCAGGAGATTGCGTGCAACCGTGATGTAGTTGACCCCATCCCACCCCAACCCCGGTCCATAACTGGCTTGCCGCAGGAGCACGAGACCAGTGCCCAGCGCGGCTGCCGCGACGAGCAGGATGAAGCGGGTCGGGCCACCGGTCTGCCGCCCAAGCAGGGAACCAGACTTTGAAGTCCTAACATAAAGAGTTGACATGGATTTGTGAAAGGCCGATTTTCTTCTCAGCCCAACCCTTACAACGTCCATGCCCGGCATCTGCAACCGGGCGAGGAGGAACAGATGACCAAACCACTCGTAAGCGATGAACTCTGGGAAAAGGTCCAACCCTTTTTGCCGGTTCCCAAGCCGAGACGATTCCGCTACCCCGGACGCAAGCGCATTGACGACCGCAAGGCGTTGACCGGCATTCTATTCGTCCTGAAGAGCGGCATCCCGTGGGAGCAGTTGCCCCAAGAGATGGGGTGTGGTTCCGGGATGACCTGCTGGCGTCGTCTGAAGGCATGGCATGACGCCGGCGTGTGGGAGCGGCTTCATCATCTGCTGTTGTCCAAACTGCGAGCGGCCGACGGCCTGGACGGGTCTCGTGCCTGCGTGGACAGTGCCTCCCTGCGTGCGCGCCACATCTCGCCGGTGATCGCCCGGCGGGGTACAGAGCATGGCAGCGGGTTGGGCGTGTACCGGTGGGTGGTTGAGCGGACTCTAGCCTGGCTCCGCCAGTTCCGCAGACTGCGGGTGCGCGACGAGCGCAGAGCGGACATCCATGAGGCATTCCTGTCCATCGGCTGTTCTCTCATCTGTTTCAGACGCTTGATTTCTTTATGTTAGGGCTTCAAAATTTGAGGCAACCAAAGAGCCTGTTCGCACTTGCAATGGCGGGTTGGGCAAAGCCAACTACTTGAGCAAGGTTCTCGCCATCATCGCAAAATGTTGATCAAAGGCATAAGCCTCAGAGATGTTGTGCGTCTGACAGACCGCAAAACTGGTGCAATCCGTGAATGACAACCTTGCCGAATCGTATTGGCGAAAAAGCCGCTTGGCTTCTTGAAACAAAGGGCCATCAACTGTTACGACGGTTAAAGCACCTGTTTCTTCAGCGCGTTCAATGTGGTTGAGAAACTGAACTGCTACTGCGTGGCTCACGTCATATCTGAGCCGGGTGATGGTTTCATCAATCACGTAATCTGTCGTCAAGAGTTGCGCGTTCTGCTGTGCTAAGGTCCTATAAATCGCAGAAGCGTTGTCGTGATGTTGATCCCTTCAATTGGAAAGGGCGATCCATGCACCGGTATCGACAAAAATCATGGTTTTGACCGAAGTTCATAAATGACTTCATCGTGATTGACAGAGCCATCAGTTTGGTCCGATTCGCAGAATCCAACCATCTCGTTGAGAATCGCGTATCCTTCTTTTACGCTATTTCGTTTAATGATTTCAGGGTCAATTTGGCCGCTCCGCACGAGAAGAATGAAGTAATCCAAAACGCCTAAAGCCCGCCGGACAATTTGGGTGAACACATCGCGTAAGCTCTGACTTTCAATGCCGAAGTCCCTAGCAATTTTTTGATAGTTGCGACCTTTGCGATGGGCTACACTACTGGAACGCAGGCTCTGTAGTTTTCGCAGAAAAACGATATGATCGGCGGCACCTTCAGCAGCGCGGGAACTGAGGACCGCGTCGAGACGTGCAATACTGCCTTTGAGTTCCGCTTTCTGCTCATCGGGAATTAGCGTATTTAGACGTCTCTCGTTTAGGGAATCGATGAGTATTTTTGCGAGGCTCAAAACCAATTCATCAAAATCGCGCGGTTCATCAGCGGCCGGAAGCCTCAAACTTTTGAAGTGGTACTCGTCGCCAATATCTAGCGGCAACAATAAATGCCAACCAAGCGATTCCTTACAGGCCGCTTGTAAATCCCGATAACGTTGCTTAAACAAGTGATCCGGTTGCGCTGAATTTGCTGACTCAGCCAAGATCTGACGCTTCAAGTGGATCTGACTCACACCACCGGCGGGGGGGATATTGTGCGCCCGCCAGTGCAGTTGTTCCGCATAGGGGAGATCTCGCCCCAGATCGCCCAGCCACGCGCAGACGCTGTCGGCGTGGTGGTTGTCAATATCCATACCCCAAAGGGAGCCACAGCGCAGAAACGCATCCTCTACTGTGTATTTACTGGGCTGTTGGTCGTATTTGTCTAACACCTGTTTGCGAAAATGTACAGGGGTGAGGTGATGGGGGGCAGAGGGATTGGCGTCAAAATAATTTGCCAGCGCATCAGGATCGGAGGTATAGGTTATTTCATCTCCATTCTCATCGACGCCAATGATAAATTCTACATGCTTTTGCTCGGGTTCTTCGGCAAATCCCCCCATGCCGCTTTTGGACTTTGGCAGGGGTTTGATGAGTCGCTTTCCCCACAGTCGGCTAAATGCTTGAGCGTTGCCCAAACTGTCAAAGTCGCCATAGTGGTGTCTCCAATACCTGAGATCGTCCCGATGATCGCGTTCACCTGTCTTAAGCCCGAGTTCTTTTAGCGAGTGCCTCGAGCGTTCCAGACGATTGAATTGGATGGATAGGTACATTTCTTTGATCGCCAAGAACTGGCGAATCTCCTTGAGCCTTATCTGAACGCGGTTCGGCTCGACGACAGCCACTACATTTTCATGACCCGCGTCATCAATTTTGATGTATTTATCCGTCTTTCTATCGTGATATAGATTGTGGAAAAGGCGAAACTCCTCGGATATTTCTCGGTAGCCATCCCGCATTTCATAGAAGCTACGGTTCATGATCAAAGGCTCAATTCCGTTTTTAACGCCGTAGCGGAGATATTCCGCGTGCTCCTCTCCGCCCTCGTAGCACACATTCGCACAGGGAATACCATCGCGGAGCGAAAGGTCCCAGTTTGGATCAGAAAGTACTCGTTCAATTTGGTCCGATGGAATCAGAGCACAATAGACGTCGTAAGCGGGGGTGCCTTCTCGATCCGATAGGTGGTACACCGTGATCATCTCGTTCATTTGAAGATCGCGCTGCAACCATGCGGGCATCTTGGCTTGCGATAGCCGTTTTCGGTCTGAATCGAGTCCCATGATCTTCTCCTCTCAAAAGGAATCCCCAATGGATTCTTCGGCGAGCATGCGATAGGTTACAAGCATTATTGCGATAAAAAGGGCGATAGCACATGTATAATCGCGGGAAGCCCGTTTGTCAACCGAATCGGCGAAATGCAAAAGGCATGCCTCTACTTTGCACTTGTCGCTAAATGTGGTATTTTATGGGGAGAACGTTTGGACAAACAGCAAAGGGAGGGCACATGCCAGCAGCACTCGTTACGGGATCCAGCAGGGGGATTGGCAGGGGCATTGCGTTTTGCCTCGCCGATGTGGGCTACGACATTTTGGTCAACTACGCGGGCAACCGAGTGGCCGCAGAAGAAACCGCGGGCGGCATTCGGGAACGCGGGCGAAAAGTCCGGATTTGTCAGGGCGATATAACCCGCATCGAAGACGGCAAACGCCTCGTGGATACAACGCTCACCGCCTTTGGCCGCCTCGATATGCTCGTCAACAACGCCGGCATTGCCCCACGGGTACGCGCCGACATTCTCGAAGCCACGCCCGAAAGCTATGCAGAAGTGATGGATACCAACCTCAAAGGCCCTTATTTTTTGACCCAATATGCGGCAAATCACATGATCGCCCTCAAAGAACAAGGGAAAATTCAGGCGCCGCGCATTGTCGTCATCACGTCCATATCGGCTTATACTGCGTCAACAGCGCGCGGCGAATACTGCGTCTCGAAAGCAGGACTGAGCATGATGACGCGCTTGTTCGCCGTCCGGCTCGCAGAACACGGCATTCCCGTCAATGAAATTCAACCGGGGATTATTCAGACCGATATGACAGGGCCAGTCAAAAAAAAATACGACGCCCTGATCGCCGATGGCCTGACCCCCATTCGCAGGTGGGGACAACCCGAAGATATCGGCAAAGCTGTCGCGGCCATTGGGCTTGGATATTTCGATTTCACAACCGGCGCGGCCATTCCAGTTGACGGTGGATTCCACATGCACCGGCTTTGACAATAAACCCTTTTACACATCTCACGCCACCTGTGCTGCGCCATTGACCGCTGAACAAACGTAAATCCCAGGGGTCAACCCGGTCTTTTGGGGATACGTTGCGTTTATCGCATCGGTCAGTGTTGCCACGGCATCGCGTTTAACCAAATTGACAGTACACCCGCCAAAACCCGCGCCCGTTATTCGTGCGCCGAACACGCCCGGCACGCGCAGCGCGATTTCGACCAACAGGTCGAGTTCCTCACCGCTGACCTCGTAATCGTCTCTCAAACTCTCGTGGGATGCGACCATCAACTGCCCAAAGCCCGATAGGTCGCCCGCTTTGAGCAATGCAACCGCTCGTTGCGTGCGGTCATTTTCCGCGATCACATGGCGGCATCGCTTCAAAACCGTTTCCGATAGCGCGCCGCGATATGTGTTGAGCATTGCCAGCGATACATCGCGCAGTGCCCCTATCTTTGTTCCCATCGCCCGCGCGAGATGCGACACCCCGGTTTCGCAGGCGGCGCGTCGATCATTGTACGCGGAATCCGTCAACCCGCGCGTCACGCCCGAGTTGCAAATCGCGATGCGAATACTGTCGTCAAACAGGGGGACGAGTTCAAAAGAGAGATCCCGGCAATCGAGAAACAGTGCGTGACCGGCCCGCGCATTGGCCGAGACAAATTGATCCATGATCCCGCAATTGACGCCCACATAGCGATTTTCCGCGCGCTGTCCCAAAAGGGCCAAATCGGGTTTGCAGATCGCAATATTGTTCAACGAGGCGACTGCCGCACCCATCGCCATCTCGACAGCCGCAGAACTGCCCAACCCCGCGCAGATGGGCACATTGCCCACCATCGCCGCATCCAAACCGCACAGCCGATGCCCGAGTTGATAAAACTCGCGCACGACCCCTTTGGGATAATCTGCCCAATTGCCCTGTGCCTCTGAGATATTATCGACCTGAAATTCGGCCATCTCGTCGTACATCGCCGAGTAAATCCGCACGCGATGATCGGTTCTCGACCGCGCAGCGACAACCACATAGCGGTCAATCGCCGCGGGAAACACAAAGCCCTCATTGTAGTCTGTGTGCTCTCCGATCAAATTGACGCGCCCCGGCGCCTGCACGAGGACATCTGCCTGCCCCTCAAAAACCGATTCAAAAGCGCGTTGTGCGCGTGTGACAATGGGATGCAAAATTCGCTCCTTTTCGGACAGGCACGGGGGCACTGTCCCTACGTTCCTATCCTTCGCATTCGGACAGGCACGGGGGCACTGTCCCTACGTTCATCTGCGGTTGCTTCTTGTATCTTTGGGCGAGCACGGGGGCATCGCCCCTACGTTTTTATTTTATCCTCGCCTCTTGCCTTTGCCTTTCATCCGTGTAATCCGCGTCATCTGCTTAATCCGCGATCCGCCTTTCTCATCGCCCATCGGATTTCTTCTGCTGTCACATTTGGATCCGAGGGATTGATGAGATTGCCAAAAATATCTGTGCCCACCACATGTTTTCGCAGGCCAGGCCCGCGCAGGAAGGACGCGATGTGGATTTGCATGTGATAACCGTAATCCACGCCATCTGTGGGGGCTTGCATCAGGGCCAAGGTGTAGTGATAGGGCGCGGCAAACAAGTGGTCTAAACCGACGAGGACATCGCGCAAACCCGTTGCCAAGTCGCGTCGTTGTGCCGCTTGCAAATCCAACAGACTCGCCGCGTGCGCCTTGGGTATGATGATCACATCGTAGGGAAATTGCGCGGCAAACGGAACATAACCCAGTGCATGCGGGCGATCAAACAAAACGCGCCATCCATCTTGGGATTCAACGCTGTTGGCGTCGCAGACAAAACAGCGGCCGGTTTTCTCGCGGTGGGACGCGAACTGCGCCAGTTGCGGCTTCACCATCAGGTCGGGAAGGGCGCCATAAGCATAGACCTGCCCGTGCGGATGCGGCTGTGAATTGCCCATCACCGCGCCGCGATTCTCAAAAATTAGGGGATAAGCGATCTCGGCCTTTTTCCCCAACCGCTCGTAAATATTTGCCCATGCGTCCATCACGCGGACGAGTGCGTCTAACGGCAGGGTAGATAACCGTTGCGAGTGATCGCGGTTATAGACCACGACCTCGCATGTGCCCCGAGCAGTGCGCGACGCATAGGGCCCCAACTGTTCTTGCGTTTGATAGGCATCCAATTCCAGCGTGGGGAAATCGTTTTCAAATGTCCACACGCCGTTGTAATCGGGGTTCACATCGCCGCGGGCGCGCGTGTTGCCGGGGCAGAGATAGCAGGCGGGATGATATGCGCGATCAGCAGAATCGTCCATCTGCTGTATTTCCCCGCGCCAGGGGCGATTTCGGCGATGGGCCGCGATATTGACCCACCTGTTCCAAAATGGATTGAATCGTTCCTCTTGCACAATCCGATACCCATTTGGGTGAAGCCGATGCCAGTGCCATGCGGATTCCAAAATTTCATGGATCGATTCCCGCGCAACCCATCCCAGTTCGCGCCGAATGCGACTCGGGGCCGCAATCAGCGTTGCCGGGTCGCCCCTTCGACGCGCGCCAATCGCTGTGGGGATCGCATGGCCGGTCACGTCGCGTGCGGCTTGCACAATCTCCCCAACGCTCCAGCCATAGCCCCTGCCGAGATTGTAAGTTGCAGACTGCCCGCCTTGCAACAACCTATCCAAACACATGATATGGGCATCGGCCAATTCCACCACAGAAAGATAATCGCGCACAGCCGTGCCGTCGGGCGTCGCGTAATCGTCGCCAAACAAGGCGATTTTGTCGCGTTGCCCCAGTGCCACTTGTAAAACCCGGGGGATCAGGTGCGTCTCTGGTGTGTGGTCTTCGCCGATCAAACGCGAGGGGTCCGCGCCCGCGGCATTAAAATAGCGCAACACCACATAAGGCGCGCCGCCTTGTCGCTCGGCATAGAACAACATGCGTTCACCCATCATTTTTGTGATGCCATAGACATTCAGGGGCATTTTCAGCAGGGCGATATCTCCTTCGCGCAATTTGAACGCGATGTGCTTTTCATACCACTGCAAAAGGGTCTCAAAATCGACCGCGGCGGGCATCAACTGGCTGTGTTCAAAGCCCCCGTCTGCGATCCATTTTTGCGGATAATCCTCTTTCAATGGGATGTGTTCTGCGCGGGGTTCGCCGTAAATTGCAGCGGTTGACGATTTCACAATGGGCAACCCAATGTCCAACAAGTTTTGAAAAGCAATCACATTATTTGCAAAATACCGGCAGGGCATTTTCTGAGATTCCCCTGTCAGGGTTTTGGCGGCCAAGTCAATGATGCCGCAAAAATCGTGGCGATCAAAAACAGAGGCCAGAGCATCGCGGTCGAGCAAACTGACGTGCTCGAAACAAAATTGCTTTGGCCCATACACTTGTTCAAACAAGGTGATCGCTTCCCGGTTGCCCGTCGACAAGTCGTCCAGCACCACGACCCGGCGATGGTCTTCCAACAGACGCCGAACCACATGGCTGCCAATATAGCCCGCGCCACCCGTTACTAAAACAGCAGTTTCCATACTTTAATACTCCGTAAATTAAATAATTTGGAATTTCAATTGTTTCAAGGAGGCGTTCGCATGCCCAAACAACACGTCCAACTCACCCCCACAGACCGAGATACTTTGACCGCCTTGATCACCAAAGGAGACCAAAAAGCCCGAATCTACAAACGCGCTTTGGGCTTGCTTGAACTTGACCGAGGCAAAACCTACACCCAAGTGGCTCAAACCCTCGGCATGACCGGGCAGACCCTGAGCAATTGGGCAAAGAAATACCGCACCCTCGGCTTGGATGGCCTCAAAGATGCCCCGCGGCCAGGACGCCCGGTGGAGATGACCGGCAAGCAACGGGCCCAAATCACCGCCTTGGCCTGTTCAACCCCCCCCGGCAGGCCATGGCAGATGGACGTTGCGCCTCTTGGCGGATCAGTGCGTGGAATTGGGCTATTGTGAGCATCTCTCACACACGCATGTCAAGACGATTCTAAAAAAAACGAATTGAAGCCCCACTTGAAGAGAACATGGTGCATCCGCAAAGTGGATGCGTCCTTTCTCGCACGCATGGAAGCCTTGCTTTGGCTGTATGACCAACCTTATGATCCCAACGTTCCTGTGGTCTGCTTTGATGAACGGCCTTGTTTTCTCATCGGACAAGTCCTGGATCCCTTGCCCCTGACAACAGGCCAAGTGACCAAAGAACATGATGCCTATACCAAACACGGCTCGCGTGCGCTGTTGGCTGCCATTGAGCCTTTAACCGGCAAACGGCTTGCCGAAATCTATCCCCGGCGCACGATGAAGGAATACACCCACTTTTGTCAGGCGCTGACACAGCATTGGCCACAGGCGGAGAAAATCCGCTTGGTGCAAGACAATCTCAATACGCATACCCGCCATGCCTTCTATCGTTACTTGCCGGCCGATGAGGCGTTTGCCCTCGCGCAGAAGTTTGAGTTCTTCTTTACTCCCAAGTCGGCGAGTTGGCTCAACATGATCGAGATCGAATTTTCGGCTCTGGCGCGAGGATGTTTGAATAGGCGCATCGCGACGCAGGCGGAACTGCGCCGGGAAGTTTTGGCCTTCTTTCAGGAGCGGGAGGCCAAGGGTATCCCCTTGAATTGGCAGTTCACTTTGCCCAAGGCCAGAGACAAGATGAATACCCATTATCAACGCGTTTATCCAGACAATTCAAAACTTAGAATAACTTAATTTACAGAGTATTTAATACTCCGTAAATTAAATAATTTGGAATTTCAATTGTTTCAAGGAGGCGTTCGCATGCCCAAACAACACGTCCAACTCACCCCCACAGACCGAGATACTTTGACCGCCTTGATCACCAAAGGAGACCAAAAAGCCCGGCTCTACAAACGCGCTTGACGTCCAAGGGTTTTGCAATCATCCCGATTATCGCTTCTCGTATCTTACTGATGGGCGAGCACGGGGATCGCACTCACCGCTTGGTTCGGGCTATCGCCAGTTACCCCACTCGTGGCGGTACTCATTTCCCAAAGGTCGATTTTTTCAGCACGGTCTGCGATTCGTAAATGGATCCGGTTCGGAGCGCGCCCGGGTATGGCATTCGCACGGGCACGGGTTCGACGCGCGGGATATTGCTCGGCTCGCCGCGCACAATGGTCGCATTAAACGCATCCCAGTTCACGATACCGCCCAGGGGAAACGTATCTATCGCGCAATATTGAAACAGCAGCAGGCGTCTGGGTTTGTCAGACGTGTTGGACACGGAACCGTGCAGCATGCGGACGTGGTGAATGGTAATGCCGCCGGCTTTCACCATCACGGGCGTCGTCCCCTTGTCGCTAAACGTCGGGTCCGTGACTGCGCCGCAAAAATGCCCGTCGAGGTGGTGATCGTACACCGGCCCTTTGTGCGACCCTGGAATCACCAGCAACGGCCCATTTTCTTTTGTCATATCGTCGAGCACCACGCCCACGGCCAGCAAATCGTCGTTGGTATGCGGATAAAACGCCCAATCCTGATGCCATTCGACCGGGCTACCGTAGCCGGGTTGCTTCATATTCAACTTGTTGCCATTGCACCGCAGACCGTAGCCGATCAACTGCGACACCATCGTCAAAATTTTTTCGTGGTGCAGGGTCTTGCGATACACTTCATGCAGCTCAATCGGACTCTTCAAGCGTCTCAATTTGGGATTCTCGGGCGTGTGCCCCGGCTCGAGATCGAACGCGCCGGTGTGTTCCGTGACCCCCCGCGACTTCTCCACAAACACATCGGTAACGCGCCGCAAGTCATCGCCCTCGCCCTCGTTCAACACGTTCTCCACACCGAGATACCCGTGCTCGCGATAAAACGCGATCTGTTCTTGCGTCAACATGGTTGACTCCTTTTGTTTGAGTGGTTGGGGAAACAAGATCTCAGCAGTCAGTAAATCCTGGCAGAAGCAGTGTTCTCCAGTATATACAATCATTGCGCGAAGCGTTTATTTTTCAAAGGGATGGTAATTTTTGACATAAACCCAAGATAATGCAAATATCCCAAATATCAATACGACCTATTTGGAACAAATGGCACAGGAGCCACGTTCCTGCATTCTCACGCCTCGCCTCTCGCTTTTCATCTGCGTTCATCTGCGGTTGCTTTTCACGTCTCCCGTCTTGTGTATCTTTGGGCGAGCACGGAGGCATCGCCCCCTACGTTTTTATTTTCGCATCTTCTCTCTTGCGCTGTTCAGCATTTGACGCAGGGTTTCTGCGGCTTGTCGGGCGGCTTCTGCAAAGTCGGCACCGCGCGAGGCGTAGAGGATGCTGCGCGAGGCATTGACGAGAATGCCGCTGCCATTTCTGTTTAGACCATTTTGGATGACCGTGCGGATTTCCCCGCCTTGCGCCCCGATGCCGGGCAAAAGGATGGGAAGGTCGGGCGCGATGGCGCGAATGGTCGATAAATCGTCGGGATGCGTCGCGCCCACGACCAAGCCGCAAGGGCCTGTTTGCGACCAATGCACGGCTTGTTGCGCGAGCACCTCATACAGCGCGCCGCGCTCTGTGTTGAGGCGCAAAACATCAGCCGATCCTGGATTGGACGTGAGGCACAAGAGAAAGGCACAGCCGTTTTGATAGGCCAAAAACGGGGCGATGGCATCTGTACCCATCAGCGGATTGACAGTCACAGCGTCCACGCCGAGTTGTCGATAGGCCATCGCCGCATAGTGTTCGGCAGTGTTGCCAATGTCGCCCGCTTTGAAGTCGAGCACAATGGGCAGGTCTTGGGGAATGGCGTCAATCGTGCCTTGAAGGGCTTCCCATCCGGCGAGGCCCTGCGCGCCAAAAAATGCAAAATTGGGTTTGTACGCGCAGGCGATATCCCGCGTGGCGGCGACAATGTCTGTGAGAAAAGCGCGCATGGGATTGGGCGTTCCCAATAAGTGTTCGGGCAATTTTGTCATGTCCGGGTCGAGGCCCACGCATACAAAGCTGTCGTTGCGCTGCACTGCGTTGTCGTATTTGGCTAAAAAGGACATGCACATCTCCCGTGATAAAATGGCGGATTCCCAATCGAAAATCCGCCATTGCACACGCGCTAAAACAAGCGGGCCTGTAAGCCGAGTTCTGTCGTTTGGCGGTTGCCAAACGGATGGTCATTTATCTGGGACGCCGGTTACCCGACGCCTCGTGCAGCCTACCCGAGCGTGATAGCGAGACGGGCCATCTCTCCGCTCCTATTCGGCCTTGCTCCAAATGGGGTTTACCGTGCCGCGCTCGTCGCCGAGGCGCGCGGTGGGCTCTTACCCCACCGTTTCACCCTTGCCCGCTGCGCGAATCATCGCGCCCGCTGGCGGTCTGTTCTCTGTGGCACTTTCCATCGGGTCGCCCCGCCTGGGCGTTACCCAGCATTTTGCCCTGTGGAGCTCGGACTTTCCTCATCCCAAAAGGGACGCGACCATCCGGCCCGCTTGTGAAATGAATTCTCAGGCCAGTTTATCTACGCATCTACGAAATTCACAGTGGTTTTGGGGTTGGTGAATGGGCGAGATTCGTCTATTTGTCTATTCGTCCATTCGGGCGGGCACGAGGCACCGCCCCTGCGTTTCTATCCTCCCATCTTTCATCTTCAAAACGTTGCTGCTGTCTAATTCCCTAAGAGCACCTCGCGCAATCGGATAACGGTGGGCAGTCAGGGCCGACGCATGCCATAAATTCGTTAGCCAACTGATCGGCCAGGGCATCGAACTCATCATCCAATAAACCCTTTTCGTACATCGGCAGACCGACGCGCTGGATGTGAGCGACCACAGCGGGATCGCCGATGTCGTGGAAAATGGACACGTCAATCGTATAAGGCAGGAGCAAATCGTCCAACTCATCGCGGATTCGGCACAGCGTATTCAGCGTCAGGTCGGAACCGCCGCAGAGGGTTAGATCAATATCCGAACCGTTCTTATATGTGCCCTTGGCACGCGAGCCGTATAGAATCGCTTTTTCCACTTGCGGATAGCGGCCAAAAACAGCGCAGATCTTTTGGATGGTCAATCCCTACAGGCCATATCTCCAGCCGGAATGAGAACGAGATGTCATGACAATTCCTATCGTTCAAAATCTCCGAATCCGTAAACGACCAGAACGGTAAACAACAATCATGGGAGGTGTCCAATCAATAGAGGCCGCCATGATAGCACGCAAATCGGCAATCACTTCAGAAGGCTGACGTCCTCCAGGTCTCAAATAAATAATACCTGTTATGGGATTGCCATAAAAAACAGCTAATGTCCCAAAATCGGAATCGTGCGTCAGAATAAACCGATTCATTTTATGGGCGCAAGCCAATATTTGTTCGTCGCTTAGATGCCCCCAATGCTCTTCCACAGAAGACACAATATCAATGCCATTTTCACGCAGAAACTGAATAACAGGAATCCCGATATCCATATCCGCCACAAGAGGTGGCAACATGCTTAGACTCCCGAAGTTGTATCGACATCAATCACAATGTCGTTTCGCAATGCCCTTGCAGCGTATTCCAAAACGCCATTCACATCTTCAATCGTTAAGACGGGATACGCCGCCACAACCTCTTGATGTGACATGTTGTTTGACAACATGCCCAAGATATGTTCAACACTCAACCGCGTGCCATCAACAACTGGTTTGCCGCCCAAAATATCTGGATCCGAAATAATGCGTTTCATGTTTATCTCCACTTTTTGTGAAAAAGTCTAATCCCCAAAGAGCACCTCGCGCAATCGCCGGGCGACGATTGCGGCCTCGCCAAAAAATCTCGACGACCATCCGCATAGTCACCTAAACCGTGGCTGGATCAACAGCCACAATTCCCTCAGGTGCGTAACGAACAAAGTCTGCCGTGTTGAAGGTCAGGACATGCGTTACGCCATGAGAAATAATCGTCGCAACCAATCGCGCATCGTGAACTTGAACGCCAGATACACCGTAAGTCACGACAAGTTGTCTCCATTTGGAATACGCGGCAGGCAAATCCGGAAGCACGAGAAAAAGCCGTTCTGCGCGTCGCAAGAGTCGATCTGTTTCCAATGGCGTAAGCCCAAAACCGTTTCGGTTTATGGGGCGGGTTGACACATTCCAAAATTCCATGAAATTTTGCGATGTGGCTCGGCATTGATGACCATTTGCCCGCAGTGTACGCACAGCCGCTCGAGCGATTGGATAACGCGGATCGTTGCGATGTAAAAACCGCAACAAAACATTGGTATCGGTTAGATAGATCACGACTATAGATGATCCTCATACAATCCTTCGCGGCTGATTGTGCAATCGGATAACGGTGGGCAGTCAGGGCCGACGCACGCCATAAATTCGTTAGCCAACTGATCGGCCAGGGCATCGAACTCCTCATCACATAGCTGCGTACTGTTATGTTTTTTCGACAGCGAAATCCCCAATTTTTCGGCGACTTTCTCCACGGGTATGGTTTTGCCGCCTGCTTCCACAGTAGCGAGGGAATGCTGGAGTTCTTCGATGAAGTCCTCTCGCAACGCCAGCCCTTCATCGGGATCGCCCAGCATGTCCGAGAGCGTTTGCACGACCACTTCTCGAACGAGCTTCTGAAACTCATCAACTGTTAAATCGCCCACTGTTGTCGCGCCTGACGAAATATTGACCTGTGCCATTGTCTCGCTCCTTTTCAACCGTTAATGTGGGATAAACCTCTACAACATGCCCAAGATATGTTCAACACTCAACCGCGTGCCATCAACAACTGGTTTGCCGCCCAAAATATCTGGATCCGAAATAATGCGTTTCATGTTTATCTCCACTTTTTGTGAAAAAGTCTAATCCCCAAAGAGCACCTCGCGCAATCGCCGGGCGACGATTGCGGCCTCGCCAGGCTGCATCATATAGGGCATCACTTCCACGCCATTTTCATGGGTGAACAATTCGATGCGCGGGTCACTGTCCGACAACTGCTGTCGCGCCTCATCCGGCACTATCGGCAAAGACGCGCACGCCCAGTGAATTTCCAAAATCGGCGCCACATTCGACCGCCCGGGCATGCGAACCCGAGTCGTCACAGACGGCAAATCCGCAACCGCATCGGCGATCACCTGCAACCATCCTTCCCACTCTGCCCACTCGGCATCGTGGTCGCGCAACACCCATTGCTCCACCGCTGACAGCAAGCCCATCACCTCTTCCTTGCCCGCTTTCATCGCCCGCCCCAGCGAATGATGCGGCGCGCCATTGGCAAACGCCGCTTGCAAAATATCCTTGCGCCCGAGCACCAGGCCAGACGACTGCGGCCCGCGCAAGCACTTGCCCCCGCTATACGCCACCACATCCGCGCCCGCCTGCAAATACGCATTGGGCACATCGGGTCGCTCGGCTGCGGCATCGACAAACACGGGCACGGCCTTGCGGTGGCAAAGCGCCGCCACATCTTCGAGCGGGATGGCACTGTCATCGGCGCGATCCCCAAAAAACGCAAACATCGCCGTGCGATCATCAATCGCCGAAGCGAGCGCGTCGTGATCTTCCACCTCCACCATCTCTACGCCCACGGCCCGAATCGCGTGCGTATAACCGTGCAAATGCCCCGGCTGGTACAACACGCGGTCCTTCATCCCGGTCGTATCCGGCAACTGCGCGATCTTTTTTGGATCAGCACCTGCCACGCACCCGGACGTCACCTGCGTCAACGCCGCGGCACAGCCATTTGTCACCAACCCCCAGTCGCACTGCATCACCTCGGCAATGCGCGCGCCCACGGCATCCATCAACTCGTCCAAATGCACATACGCCTTTGCCGCTTCCATCATCGCCTCGCACACTTCGGGCAACATCAGCGAACCACTGATGATCGTATAGGTCCCGCGGCAGTTGATCAGCGGGCGCACGCCAATGGATTGATAGGTGGGAAGTGCCATAGTCGTCTCCCTTATGAAAAATAGCGCGTATATAAAATATAAACAGCCAGCCCGATCATCAGCAAAAAGCAGAACCACAACAGCAGATCGGTCTTCAAAGACGGTCTCAACCGCGGGTCGAGATGTTTGTAGCGCAAATACAGCGTGCCCCCGGCGATCAGGGGAAATTTAATCGCCCCAAACAGATGTCCCATCGTCAGCATCCAAACGGGATTTTGAAAAAAGAAATACGCCATCGACGTCACCAGCGGCGACACCACGGCCCAAACGCGCAAAATGCGAACGCGGGTCTCGTAATCATTGCGTTTGATCAACCCCATCACGGACATGCCATCGGCAAAAACGCGCACCCCGCCGCCCAGGCCGGATATCGCCGTGGAATACAACACGAAAAAAGCCCCCACCATAAACAGCCAAAACGCCCATTCGCCCAGGGTTTGCGTGTACATATTGGACAACACGGGAATGGTCTCGAGGCCATCGGGGTGTTTGTCCAGCCGATAGAGCACCCCCGCGCCCAGCATATAAAACGGAATTGTCGCACAGGTGAGCAAGCCCAAGGTCAACAGCACATCGGTCTGCATCACGCGCACCCAACCCCTTGCGCGCTGCACCCACGCATCGGATTGATCCGCGCGCCCTGAAAACCGCGCATAGCCCTTTTCCACGCACCAATACGTATAGGCGATCTGTTCGCCCGAACCGACCCCCGTGCCCCCGTACATCGCCAGCGCGGCCAGCACCGCAAACGCCGGAAACCCAAACGCCAGCCCGCCGCGCACCTCGTCCCAGGTAATCGCGTATTCGGTCAGTTGTAGCAAAACAGCACACGCAATCGTGATAAACGTAAACACGACCACCAAAACCGTCATCAACCTTTCGAGAAAGCGATACGTCCCGGTCAGCACGATCACAGACGCCACACCCGCGAGAATGACCGTCCACCATTGCGAACCGAGAACGGGCAGTGCCGTGTGAATCGCCTGCCCCGCGCCCCCGTAAATCCCCCCGCTGATCAACTGGCCGGGAATGATCCAGATCAACCAAAAATAGATGTACCACGACACCTTTTGCCCGCGAAACGCCGGCAATTTTCCGGGCAAGCGGTTAAAAGCGTGCAAAAAGGGTTCGCCAGATGCCACTGAAAAACGCGCCAACTCGGCCTGCACGATATTCTTGCTCCAGCAACTCAACAGTACGAACCACAGCATGGAAAACCCGACGAGAGAACCGAGATTGGTCGTCAAAATAATCTCGCCAGACCCCACGACAGACCCCACGAGAATCAGCCCCGGCCCGAGAAACTTCAGCGTGCCCACAAGCCCGTGTGGCGGTTGCCGAACCGCCCGCGGATCCAGCGCGTAGAGATCGGGGTTTTCATTTTTTTTATCTGACGGTTGTGCATCTTTGGCTTCTTCCGGCATATTTCCTCCGGGGTGCGAATCGGCGAATCGCCTGTATTTTCGGGCGGGCACGGGGGTGCCGCCCCTACAATGCGTTGGATGGGATGGGGTTTCTCGATCCGTCTATTCGTTGATTCATCCATTCGGGCGGGCACGGGGGCACCGCCTCTAAAATGCGTTGGATGGGTTGTATTTTGTTTTGGGAATTATATACTTGACAACCTAAATCTTCTTGTTAAAGTAATCCCGGGTTTTTGGTGTTGAATGCAAGCGACCTCTGATTTTGGGCATGCCTGCCCCTAACATCTGGCGTTTCAAAACGTTTTCCTTCGCGTCTTTCAGGAACGGATAACATTTGCATGCGTGGACTTGTGCCATAAAGGTTGTTCATGCAACCCCCTCACTGGCTATAAGTTGCTTGTAAGTCAACCGTGCGCCCATCGCCATATTCAACATCTCATCAACACGACTTAAGGTATCAACCTTTTTTCGATTGATGCGAAACACGCAAGCATTCAGGTCCTTTTGCATGTGTTTGTCTGACCAGTGGTGATGAATACCCATATAGACACGCTTAACCAGTGCCCACAAACTCTCAATGGAGTTCGTATGGACACCATCACGTTCATATTCGTCGGCAGAATGATTGATTTGTTCCACTTCGTAATCATCCCTCAATGCGCCGTATGCGCTGTTCTCGTCTGCATGAATAGTTGCGCCCGTCAAGACCCGGTTCAACATCTTCTCGTGTAATGTTGCCCCTTTTGCGTCCTGTACATGAACCGCCATTGCCTCACCATCTTCACCTTTTTCCCGCATTCCGAAAGCAACCGATTTACCTACTGTTCCGCGACCCGCATTCAACTTTTTGGATTTATGTTTGTTCTTTTCTTTGCCACCGATGTAGGTTTCATCAATTTCAACGATACCAGACAGAAAATCATCATCATCGTCTTTGTTGCCAAAAGCGTTTCGTATTCTTTGAAGCATAAACCAAGCGGTCTTTTGCGTTGTACCGATCATTTTAGCCAACTGAACGCTTGAAATACCTTTTGAGTGGTTCGTTTCAATCCATATGGCGGCGAACCATTTAGGCAACATCTTGATTTTAGACTTGCCAAACATCGTTCCTTAAATCATATGAAAATTACGCCCACAATCCGAGCACCTATACGCCAAATCAGAACGACGATAGATTTTTCCCATACGCCCACAATGCGGACAATACTCGCCATCCTTAAAGCGGATCTTTTCAAGGTGCAAAATACACGCTTCAGGCGTGGCAAACTTCTGTGTGAACGCGACGAAACTAAGCTGCTTTGCCATCATAACCCCCTTGTTAATTCGTAACTTGTAACTTGTATAAATATAACAAGAAAGTTTAGGTTGTCAAGTATATAATTCCCTTTGTTTTGATGCGATGAGAGTAGCAACAGAGAAAGCCTTGATAACTCGTACCCCGTTTCTCAAACCGAGAGAATAACCTGCGATACGGCTTCATTTTTTTGAAGAACCGCTCGTCAAATTGCGTTGCTCGTGCCTATCATAGCAACGCGGGGTCTTTCGATTAGACCGAGGAGGAATCACGGCAACCTGTCCGCTGTTGGAAATGGCGTCGAGAAACGCTTGTGAATCACATCCCTTATCCGTCGCCTTCTCGGTCATCGTCTTCATCTTCGATCAAGTCTGCCAAAGTCATACCACCCACAACGCTATCTCTTTTCTTATCAATTTGATTCATCAGCTTATCCACAGAAGGGCTACTCTCAATAGTATCACATCCGCGCACTGAGGCCAAAATGTCTTTTACCTTGATTGCGTCGGTATCGCGAACCAAATTAAAACGCCCATTGCTTTCGATAATAATTTTTTTTTGCTTTAGAAGACCCACTAGTTCGCGCAATTTGTCCGGTAGAAGTCTCGGTTGCGTTTCAACCAGATCATCAAAATTCAATTTTTTCTTTTTGGGAGGAGCATTGTATCGGGCGATCCGGACCACCAACTCTAACGCAACTTCTTCACGTTCACGACTGCTGAGAGGTTCCATAAGCGCGGACAACTGCTTTCGATGTTGCCAATAAAATGCGATTTTCGCGCCAAGCAATATAATTAACCATCCCAAATAAACCCAAAAAATGAATAGCACGGCACCGGCAAAACCACTGTAGATTCCATACCTAGGTGAATTGACGATTAGATTGAGGAATATTCCTTTGACGATTAACCACAACACGCAAGCAAAAAGACTCCCGACAAATGCAGAACTCAACTTCACTTTGATGTTCGGCATATATGTATAGGACTTACGCATGCTGAGTTAAAAAAGGGTGCAATTCCGTAAAATGAATCACTTTGAGGAGGTGTCAATGGACCGACCGACGCGTTTGGATTACTGTCAGTATCTGCTTAGCCGTCCCCTCAACGATACCCTGACCCATTTTGCCGACCATAGCGAAGGGTTCAGTCATGATATGATCAACCGCTATCTCGCCGGTGATCGTATCCCACCCCGCTTGGTGTGGGAACACGTCAAAGACCACATCGCGTTGACGCCTGAAGGCTATGTGATCTTTGATGACACGGTTTTAGACAAGCGACACGCGCGCAAGATCGCGTGAGTGCGTCGTCAATAGAGCGGCAACGCCCAAGGCGTCATCAATGGCATTGGGGTGGTCACATGTGTCTATGTCAATCCGCAAGAGGATCGGTTCTGGCTGATTGACTATCGGATTTATGACCCGCAAGGCGATGGCAAAACCAAATTGGATCATCTCAAGGACATGCTCTCTGGGTTGGTCTATCAGAAGCGCCTCCCTTTTACCGGGGTCTTGATGGACAGTTGGTATGCGACCAAAACGGTCATGCTACACATAGAGCAGATGCAAAAAACCTATTACTGTCCCCTCAAGACGAACCGGCGCGTGGACGATTCGGCAGGCACAACCCCCTATCAGCGCGTAGATAGCTTAACTTGGACTCAAGCGGAGCGCAAACAAGGCAAGCTAATTAAAATCAGAGGGTTCCCCAAAGACCACAAAGTGAAATTATTCCGGGTGGCGTCTTCTGATAGACGCACGGCGTATGTCGTAACGAACGACCATGCTCAAAACGATTCTTCAGTGGTACAACAGGTGTGTCACCAAAGATGGAAAATTGAGCAATTTCACCGCGAAGTCAAACAAGTGACCGGGCTTGAAAAGTGTCAATGTCGATTGGCACGCATTGTACGAAATCATATTGGGTGTGCGATGTTCGTTTGGATAAGACTCGAGCAGGTGGCCTATCAAACAGGACAAACCATTTATCAAGTCAAATACCGGGGGGTGGCTGACTTCTTGAGACAACAACTCAAAGTACCTCATATTCCAATGGTGATTGCGTAAGTCCTAATGTATATAAAAACACAAAAGCCACCAGAATCAGAAGATAACGCGCGGGTGGGATTATGTCGTAAAACAGGACAATTTTAAATAGCTCAACCGAAGAAAGCCACTGCATGACAGTATCCGCTAGATCCAGACTGGCAAAAATCAATACCGGGCCGACCAAGATGGCAACAATATAGTTGGTAACTTTTTGTCGAAGGTTGCGTGTGTTCGAGATGTGCCAGAGCGCATTAAATACTTTCTCTATCTTGAGGGTCAAAAGAAGATAGGTTGCCAGCAAGGAGACGAGAATGACCGGCGTGTCCAAGTGCAGTTCTTCTACAAATTTGACGATATAGCGAATGATCTCGTGTTTTTTATTTCCCAAAGGATCGAGCGACTCAAGGAGCACCGGCTCCAGTTGATCCAACAGTCCAAATGTTGGTAATAAGGCGAAGACGAGTGCCAACAGAGGCACCAGCCCCAATAAGGTCGTATAAACCAAGCTGGCGGCATATATAGTTAGTAAGTAAAAGTCCGGCACAAAGACTTTTTTTGTCAGTTCGACAAAGTCCTGAACAGAGACTTTTTCCCATTTTTTGAGGAGCTCTTTTGCTTTCATCACGCCCTTACTGGCGTTGGGTAGCAAATTCTTCGCTTGGATAGTCATAGCGACCCCTCTGTTAGTGTGGATAAGCAGGTTCTATCGGGCACGAGAAAATCCGCGTTATAGTGACGAGTGAACCACTCGCCACTTGTATCTTTGGACAGACGCGGGGGCACCGCCCCTACGATGCGTTGGGTGGGTGAGCGGGGGGCCTCCATATCCCAAAAAAAAGCCACCCGCTTGGCGGGTGGTCGTTTGCGATGGCTACATGTGCGTCTTTAACGCCGCCGACGCGGCCTGCGCCCCCCGCGCCCGGAGCGTCGGTTCCCGCCCGATTGCGCGCTCGGCGGCGCGTCTGTTCCGGAATCGCGGAACGTAATGCGCCCTCGGTTCAGGTCATAAGGCGAGGTCTCAATCGTCACGGTATCGCCGACCACAATGCGAATATTAAAACGGCGCATCCTGCCCGATGTATAACCGAGAATCTGATGCCCCCCCTCGATCTCGACCCTGTATTGCCCATCGGGCAAAATATCGACAATCTTTCCTTCCAGCACCACTTTTTCTTCTTTTGCCATGAAGCCTCCAACAATTGGATGAACAAACCGGCTCCTATCCCAATACGCAATTTGGGATGCACGCGAGCCGAGGAACAAAGCTAAAATAGGAGAGAAATTTTGTGTTCACAAGTCTTTTTAACACGCGCGCCGCGCCTCAAAAAATGCGATAGCTCAGACCGAGATGAAAACTCTGTCTAAACGGTGCCCCTTCATTCTTAGAAAGTTGCTCAATAATCGACAAACTGATTTTATTTTCAACAAAAAATGTGAAACTGATATTTGAAACATACCCCATCCTAACTTTTTCCTGTTTCTTTTTCGTGATATGAAATGTATTGGATGTGACAAAGGCAATTCTGTTCGTAATTTCGTAGATAAAGTCAACATTCTGCCGGGCGTTATACGCGCGACCAAAATCACTGAATGGGGTATCAAATGTGAAACGGGTGTTAATTTGCATCCGCCAACTGATGGGGCGGGAATACCGCAAATTGACGGCGAGGGCAAGGGGGGGGCGTTCTATTTCTTTCGCTCGGGTCAGGATTTGATACTGGATCCCCACATTGGTATCCCAACCAAAAAAGCGGTCGCTGATCTGCTCTTGCGTGAGCACTTCGCGCATGCGTAAGATGCCAATAGGGCCGATATTCCCACCTCCGGTCACCAAACCGGTTTTGTTGATCTCATTGGTCATGTCTTCATACCAGTAGTTCTGATAGGAACGATCCCCGTAGAGATCGCGATACTCAGCTTCTTTTTCAATCATTTGTCCCAAAGCGATCATCGTGTCTTTGGGCATGCGGTCGCTAATCACGCCTTCTCTAAACAAAAATTCTTCGATACGCACGGCTTTACGCAGGGCGGTGGCATTGATAAAGCGACCGTACCCAAGCCCGACAACGACATCTATCTGCGGTCGATCAAAGCCTCTGCGATCCAAAATTTCGGGGCTGATAGAATAAAAAAACTCGTTGGTCTCCCGAAAATACTTCTGAACCCGCGTATCGATTGAAAAGTCATACGTGCCATCGCGGTCGCCCGCTATTTTGCGGAAGTACGAGGCTGAACCGACCGCGTCAATAGAGTATGCAAAGGGCAGAGAACTGTAAAACTTTTTGTACACGAGCCCAACATTGCCCTCTTCGGTGACAATCTCATCATCCACAGTCGTAAAATTAAAACTCAAGGCATTAATACGCAGGTTGTCCGTCCGGCTCACGGGCACCTTGTAGTCGGTAACCGAAACATTTTGCGCCTCTGCCGATGCTGCACCCAACAGTGCTAGAAGCATACAGCGGGCAAGTATCGACAATGGACGCGAAATTTTGCGTTGTGCATTCACGGGTAGCCTCCGGCGTGTCAGTGTCCATCCCTAGGGATACGCACTCGTTGTAGGGCTGCACCACAGTACGCGACAAAACGCGCCAGACACAGCCAACAAGCAAATCTACGGAACGGGGTATAACTGGCCGTTTTTCAGGCCAGTTCATCTATGGAACGGGGTATATAACTGCGTCAACAGTCCGTTGAAGTTCGCAACGGTTTAGGGGTGGGGCGGGGACTGACCTCTGACCACTTGGGAGCGGCGGTTGGGCAGGGTTCGTCTTGTACTTCGCTCCGCCCTTTTTGTCGTGTATTCTGGCGTCGCACGCGGGTTATTTCATTCGGGATTCTCGGGGATCGCCTCAACAGTGGGCCTCGGGATAAGAAAAATGATGTCGTCGTAATCCGCGCCGACAACTGTCCCTGTATTATTTGAATCAGTGAGCAGGCCCAACGCATCTGCCGGACGGGGATCACCGCCGAAAAGACGCCGATAATCTTTGTACGCATTCACTTCTTCCCAAACCCATTTGCCCAAATCGTCAGTACCGCTACGCAAAACAACGACATATTGACGGCTGCTCTCAATGACCGTGCCTACGGGAAGGGTTGCACTCCAGATATATTTCAGTGATTTGCCTGAAAAAGCACCGGTTCCAAAAAGCAGACGCACGGCAGCGGCGCTGTCGTTTTTGCCGCTGTCGGTTTCATCGGATCCCTCCGGCAACCTGTGTACCCGCCAGCGCCAGCGCAATTTTTGGAACAAACGCAAATTGGCTTTGATTTTTTTGCCGCGATAAAGGAGTTGGGTTGCTCTGCCAAAGTTCACGGCCCCTCCTTGGGTTTCCGCGCTGAGATAATAATTATCGCCTTCTATCAAAATCCGATAATAAACCTCTGATTTTCTCGTTTTGCTATATCGCCAGCCCGAGCGTCCTTCCCAAATTTTGTCGGGATAGGTATTCAAAAACCGAGGATAGTCAAAGGACTCAAGAACACAGGTGGAGTCCCCGAAAGGCGTAACCCAATGGGCAGGCGGTTGAGAGGGATCTGTTATTGCGAGGGTTGTCGAAAGATCGACAGGCACAGCATTGACGGGCACGGAAACACCGGGTTGGACGGCCGTGGAATCGGGAGTCGCGCCAGAAACGGGCACCATGAACGCGCATACCGTGAAAATGATGCTTAGAACCTGTTTTAAGACAAATTTGGCCCCCGCCCCAAAACGGGGCCGGGAGACTCGATCCCCTCCTTCCTCGTAGGTAGGAAGGTTACGG
Source organism: uncultured Latescibacterota bacterium (assembly GCA_958295785.1). Lineage (GTDB taxonomy): Bacteria > Latescibacterota > UBA2968 > UBA2968 > UBA2968 > VXRD01. The sequence goes on along the minus strand of OY282377.1, from coordinate 3,876,997 downwards.
GGATGGGTTCCAATCAACTTAAAACAACTTCGTAGCAGATGGAGACACAATGCCATCAGACAACCCCGCCGCGATCAATGAAATATCGGCTTTCGCAAAGGTGATTTTCCGCGTTGCTCGTCACAGCCGCCAAAAAACCAGAACGGGTTGCCACAGCACCCCAATTGCCGCGTTTGTCAAGGGCGATATAGGCCATTTGATGGGGTTGCGCCTTGGGCACGCGCGCAACGAGATGTTGTACAACCGCTTCACATGCCGCTTGGGGCGACTTGCCTTGTCGCATGTGTTCAACGATGGCATACGACCCGCAGGTGCGGGCGATTTCCTCGCCGCGTCCCGTGGCCGCTGCGGCACCTGCGTCATTATCCGCATATAGGCCCGACCCAATCAGCGGCGAGTCCCCCACGCGACCGGGCAATTTAAAGGCCGCGCCGCTGGTGGTACACGCCGCCGCGAGATTTCCGCGTTGGTCAAGGGCAATCATGCCAATGGTATCGTGGACATCCGCGGGGGCGTCTGTCTGCCCGTTTTTCCACGCTTCCCATGCTTTTCGCCCGTCCTCGGTAAGCATCTCGCATGCTTGAAAGCCTTGTGTGCGTGCAAATTGCAACGCGCCCTCGCCCACGAGAAACACATGGTCGGTTTTCTCCATCACCCGCCGCGCCACCGCAGTGGGCGTGGCAATATTTTTTAACCCTGCGACCGCGCCATAGCCGAGCGAGCGCCCGTCAACAACCGCGGCATCGACTTCGACCTCGCCCTCGGCATTGGGATATCCGCCGTACCCAACGCTCTTGACCGCCGGGTCGCGTTCGGCAACTTCCACCCCCTGAATGACCGCATCGAGCGCGGAACCGCCCTGCTTCAAAATTTTCCATGCGGGTTGATTGGCAGCGAGACCAAAACGCCATGTGGAAACGACAATCGGAGGCATCGCATGCTTTCTGTGAATCGGCGATTCAAAGCGCGCAGTGGTTTTGGGCAGATGGGCAGGGACTGCACGAGGATCCCAACGTTAGTAAAGTTGAAAGCTGGTTGCATTTCGCATCTTGTCTCTTATACCAATTTGCTTTCAAGTTGTCCGTATTCTGCCTCCCATCAGGGAGGAATGAGGAATGAGGAACAGACTTAGAAGCCCTAACAAAAAGCGTTGGCATGGATTTGTGAGAGGCCGACTTTGAGGCGTTCCTGCGGGTGTTCACTCATCTGTTTCAGATGCTTGATTCCTTTTTGTTAGGGCTTCTTACTTAAAGCGTTTGATTCTGCTTCCTTGTGGGTTGCCTTTGATGCGTTGGCTACGCCTGTGCCTACGGCGTGCGGCGACCGACTTTTTTTCAACAGCAAAAAAAAGTAGGCGAGCGGGGTACAACTGCCCCAGCAGTTCAAAAATGCCGCTCTCATGCGCCGAGAGGCTTGCACAGCGCAAATCGCTTTTGTAACAGCACGACATGCGTTGGCCTGCAAAGTGGGTTGCAAGCGGGAGGTGGGTTGCGAGACGGCCTTGCGCGCTGTGCGTGATGGTTTTGTCTGATGGTCTTTTGGGATGGCATTTTTGCAATGGCTTTTCTGAATGACTGCGGAACGTCAAGAGGATCAATGGCTGGTAGCATATCGCATCTTATCTCTTATCCGATCCCGCGCAGGCGTTTGGCGGATTTTATGGTGTTGTGCAAGAGCATGGTAATGGTCATTGGGCCAACGCCACCCGGCACGGGGGTGATGGCGCGGACTTTGTTTTTTATGCGAGGGTAGTCCACATCGCCCACGAGGCGATACCCCGATTTTTTGGAGGGATCGCGCACGCGGTTGACGCCAATGTCGATGACAATGGCGTCTTTTTTTACCATATCCGCCGTGACCGTGTTGGGATGCCCAGTCACCACAATGAGAATGTCGGCCTGACGAGTAAAAGAGCCGAGGTCGCGCGTGCCGGTATGGCACAAGGTGACGGTGGCATTGGTGGCTTTTTGCGACAGGATGTTGGCGAGCGGGCGGCCCACCAAAGTGCTGCGCCCCACGATGACGACGTGTTTGCCCGCCACGTCAAACTTGCCGCGCTCGAGCATTTGTTGAACGCCGTGCGGCGTGCAGGGCAAAAAGCCTTTTTCACCGCGCACGAGGCGGCCGAGGTTGACCGGGTGCAGGCCATCCACGTCTTTGTAGGGCGAGAGGCTGTTGAGGGCTGTTTGTTCGTCAAACCCATCGGGCAGGGGCAGTTGCACGAGGATGCCGTGAATGGCGGGGTCGTCGTTGAGTTGTTCAATGACGTCGAGCAGGTCGGCTTCGGGCCGATCCGCGGTCAAGATGTGTTCTGTGGTGTAAATGCCGATGCCTGCACATGCTTCGCGCTTGCCCTTGATATAGCTTATGGATGCCGGGTCGTTCCCAACGCGCACCACCGCAAGGCCGGGCGTGAGCGCGTGCGATTCCTTGAGGTGCTCGACTTCTGCGGCCATTTCAGCGCGCATGGTTTTGGACAGGGCTGTACCGCTGATGATATGTGCCATGCTGACTTTCTCCGGTGAAAGCCCGAAACAAAACGCGCCCGGGCCATGTGATTGTTTTCAGCCCAGGCGGTCGGCATGTGCATCTTTCAGTGCTCCCCTGTGGTTGTTTCCACATTTCCGCCAGTTGCACTGGATGGACGACAAATTTAAGGCATTTGGACAGACAATTCAAACTTTTTTTACCAACCCAAATTTTTCAAATAAGCCAGATTGTGACGGGCGCATTCAAGCGCGTGGATCCCGCTGTCCGGAAGAATATCCCGTTCAATAACCGCCCAACCCGCAAAACCGATCTCCCCGAGCGTTTTGTGAACAACTGTCCAGTTCGTTTGAACTCGATCCAGCGGCAAATACCCTTAAGGGCCGAGTTCCGTGCCCGTATAACCGGCGTCGCGCATTTCGTCCAAAAGGCGTGTCTTTCAGCACGATGCCCAGGAAACTGGCGCGGTGGCGAGGTCAATTTTCATATTGGCGTTTCCTTAGAAGCTGTCTTAAAACGAAAGATGACCCCTCCCCGCAACGGGGAGGGGAGATGTTCTGCCACCTTTTTTGTAGGGAGGTCTTGGATTCCTCCCTTCCTCGTAGGCACAGGCGGAGCCTACAATGAGCGGAGCGAATAACGGGGGTTAGGGGGGTAGGTCCCGATAATTTTAAGATGGCTTCTTATGAGCCGTCAGTTTGCGCGGTTGCTCAAACTCGTCGGTCATGGTTTCGGGAAGGCGATAAACCTGGCCTTTTTGATCGCAAAAATAGAGGCGGGATTTGGACGCCTGTCGCGCATGCCCATCGGCCCAAAGCGCGTAGAAGTCGGGATGTGCCTGCACCGGCCTTCGGGCGTACGTGTGGTTGCGCCTGCTGTGTTGCGTGAGTTGTCTGACGCGCTGCCACGCCCGTCCTCTGCTTTCCCACATCGCCATTTCGCCGCCGGGGTTGTAGGGCTGCGGCCCCGGTTCTGTGGGCGCGATGATGCGTTGCACGCCGTCCGCTTCGAGGTAGAGCGACCCCATGTCGTAATTGCTGTCGGACGTGGTGATGGGTTGGCTGTGCCAATCGCTGCCCGTCCATTGCAACAGCGTCCATGTGCGCGGGCCGTTTTCAGGGCCTGACGCATAGCCCTTGCTGGTGATGACGAGGATGGCGGGATTGCCCCGCGGGTCGAGGCGGATGTCTTTGAGATAGACTTTCAAGCCACGGGCCTCGTAATCGCATACCAAAGCCTTGTTATTTGGCGTCGTGAGCGGCAGGGCAACGCGCTCACCGGCGGCGTTTTGCCATGTGCGTCCAAAATCCGGGGTTTCGAGATAGTAGAGGTTGGTGCGCCAGTTGAGGCCCTGCGGCGATGGATGGTAGTTAAACGCCGTGACGGCTTTGTGCTGAGAACACGCACTGATTTGGTAATGTCCTTTTTCTATGGCCGCCAAGCGCGTCCATTCCGACCACTTGACGCCGTCCGCGCTGGTCGTAAAAAACAGGGTGCGGTCCGCCGGGTCTTTGTAGCGCGTGACAAAATTGATGAAGCCGCGCCCCGGCAAGTGCCACGCCTGCATGTAGGAAAAGTTGTCCATGTCCCGTTCACTGCCCTCGAAGCGGTAGGTCGCGTCGACCCGTTCAAACGCATCTATGGCGTAGGGCCGCACGCTGCGGTGGATGTACGAGGGACGCGACAAGCCGTGCGAAGTGGAGAAGATCCAGATGTACCCAGCGTCGTCGATGGAGATGACGGGATTGTCGTGGGCATCCGCCGTGTTCTTGTCGAGCAAAATGGTCGGGCGGGGCACCTGCCGGGTTTTGTGGTCGAAATAGGAGACCATGTGCAACAAAAATCCCGCGCGGTCCCGGGAAAAGGCACCGTCCCCGCGGAGGTCTGCTGCGCTGTGTTTGCGGTGTGCATCAACCGGCGTGCCGCCGTAACAGAAAAAGGTCTTATCGACTTCGGGACGGTACGCGGCAAACGGGCGGTGTTTGGCGCAATACGTGCCCAAGCCGCCGCTGTATTTGTACGCGTACTCATCGCCGGATGGCTGGTTGTAATACCATATCCCGCGATAGCCCGTGTCTTTTTGGTTCAAGGTGAGGCGCATGGTTTTCCCCCGTGTCGCGTTGTGGTTGGACGCAGGAAAGAAACGAAAAAAGAAATCCGCGTCAAGTTCGATTTGGTCGCTTGACAAAGTGGGGGTATGGGTTCATTTTTAGGGTCAGCCCACCTATCTGAATCGCGGATGGTCGCGGATTAAAATCACAACATTACTGGGCTCCGCATACTGCGGGCGAGCACGGGGGCATCGCGCCTACGCACACTGCTCGCCTTTCAGAAAGGATCATCATGTCAAATCCCACGATTGATTTGTTGATGTCGCACAGGAGTATTCGGCGGTTTGAAGATCGCCCGTTGCCCGATGGGGTGTTGGAGACCCTGATTCGGTGTGGGCAGCAGGCGAGCACGTCGAGCAATTTGCAGGCTTATACCGCGATTCATGTGACCGATCCCGAGCGCAAAAAGCGACTGGCCGAGTTGTGTGCGGATCAAGCGCAGATTCACCAGAGCGCGGCATTTTTGGCTTTTTGCGCGGATCTGCACCGGGACTGGATGGCAAATCAGATGCACGAGGCCGAGCGGTTTGACGGGGATTATGTCGAGGCGTTGATGATCGCGACTGTGGATGTCGCGCTGATGATGCAAAATGTGGCGATAGCCGCAGAGGCTATGGGATTGGGCATTTGCATGATCGGCGCGATGCGGAACAACCCCAAGGCCGTGGGCGCGTTGCTCGGCTTGCCGTCGCATGTCGTTGCCGTGGCGGGATTTTGCATTGGCTATCCCGCGCAAGCGCCAGAAGTGAAACCGCGCTTGCCACTCGATGCGGTGTTGCATCGGGAGCATTATTTAGACGATGAGAAGCACCGAGCGATTTTAGCGGATTACGACCAGACGATGGTCGAATTTTATGCGTCACAGGGGATGCACACAGGCGATCAGCGTTGGACCAAAGTGATGGCCGAACGCACCGGGCAATTTCACGCTCGAGAAGAACTGGACGAATTTTTGACCGCGCAGGGGTTCCAACTGCGGAGATAGCGCGGCCCCGTTTCCCTTGACGATCTTCAATTTCACACATACCTATTGCGGGCGTTGACGCCCAAATCGCAGTGCAACGACCAATAGACCATTCGCGCAGGAGGAATTCACCAATGAGAATTGAACCTGAAAACGCCAATGTCTCGCTCGTCATGCTCGGTCATTTCAATCCTTCCATTTTTACCCCTCAGTGGTTCGCCTAGCATGGGATTCTTCCCGAAAAGGTAGTCAATATTGCAGATCTGAAAATCGCCCATCCCCAGATTACGATGTTCGGTGCGGATTGGCTCAACTTGATCGTCCAGCCAGAACGCTTTGCGATCAGTACGACCCAGTCGCCCTTTGTTCGTTTGCAGGATCTGGCTGTCCGTATTTTTCGGGAACACCTTCCCCATACGCCTCTTGCGGTCCTAGGGATCAACCGGGAAGTACACTTTTCCGTGCAGAACTTTGCCGAGTGCAATAAACTCAGCAGACTGTTGGCCCCTGTCGCGCCATGGGGCGATTGGGGAGAGAAACTCAAACTAGGCGGCATGACTTCCCTTACCATGACCCAATTGAATTTGGAAGGCAGACCGCCGGGCGGAGCGATAAATGTGACGGTAGAACCGTTAAACCAGGGGGGACAAGGCCGTTTCGGCATATCAGTTAGAGTCAACGACCACTATACCATTGAGAACTTGGACAGCCAGATGGCAAATCGTGAAATCGTCGCGTTGCTGGAGAAAAATTTTGATGAATCCCTTCGGCGTGCGGATCAAATTATCGATCATATTTAGGACTTACGCAATCACCATTGGAATATCAGGTGCTTTGAGTTGTTGTCTCAAGAAGTCAGCCACCCCCCGGTATTTGACTTGATAAATGGTTTGTCCTGTTTGATAGGCCACTTGCTCAAGTCTTATCCAAACTAACATCGCACACCCAATATGATTTCGTACAATGCGTGCCAATCGACATTGACACTTTTCAAGCCCGGTCACCTGTTTGACTTCGCGGTGAAATGGCTCAATTTTCCATCTTTGGTGACACACCTGTTGTACCCCTGAAGAATCGTTTTGAGCATGGTCGTTAGTCACGACATACGCCGTGCGTCTATCAGAAGACGCCACCCGGAATAATTTCACTTTGTGGTCTTTGGGAAACCCTCTGATTTTAATTGACTTGCCTTGTTTGCGTTGCGCTTTCGTCCAAGTTAAGCTATCTACGCGCTGGTAGGGGATTGTGCCTGCCTAATCGTCCACGCGCCGGTTTGTCTTGAGGGGACAATAATAGGTTTTTTGCATCTGCTCTATGTGTCGCATGACCGTTTTGGTCGCATACCAACTGTCCATCAAGACCCCGGTAAAAGGAAGGTCCTTCTGATAGACCAACCCAGAGAGCATGTCCTTGAGAGGATCCCATTTGGTTTTGCCATCGCCTTGCGGGTCATAAATCCGATAGTCAATCAGCCAGAACCGATCCTGTTGCGGATTGACATAGACACATGTGACCACCCCAATGCCATTGATGACGCCTTGGGCGTTGCCGCTATATTGACGACGCACTCACGCGATCTTGCGCGCGTGTCGCTTGTCTAAAACCGTGTCATCAAAGATCACATCGCCTTTAGGCGTCAGCGCGATGTGGTCTTTGACGTGTTCCCACACCAAGCGGGGTGGGATACGATCACCGGCGAGATAGCGGTTGATCATATCATGACTGAACCCTTCGCTATGGTCGGCGAAATGGGTCAGGGTATAGTTGAGGGGACTGCTAAGCAGATACTGACAGTAATCCAAACGCGTCGGTTGGCGCATTGACACCTCCTCAAAGTGATAAATTTTACGGAATTGCACCCTTTTTTAACTTAGCATGCGTAAGTCCTAATATTATGTCATTAACGAGGAGATGAGCATGTCGGAGACTGCATTCGCTTTTGCAAACAATAACTTTCAGAATGATGAGGGAGGGACCGCACCTGATCCTTTTTACCAGCGGTTTCGAGAAAGACACGCGGAACGCGTCGAAGTTGCCCTAAAACACGCTCCCGAAATGACAGTGTACGACGGTGATTCTCCAATGACAACCGAGGTCAACTACGATGCCCCTCAGATCATTGATTTCCCCGACTTGTCTGGCATTTCACAAACTCGACCACAGGTCATCTTTCACGCACTTCAAGAGTGGGAGGGCTATGTTCTTGAACACGACAAGAAAGAATTTACTGCACGGCTGTTGGATTTGACCGCTGGTTCCAGGCAGGAGGAGGAAGCCGTCATTCCTCTGGATGAGATTTCAGAGGACGATCTCAAACGGCTGTGTCCCGGCAGCATCTTTCGCTGGGTCATCGGGTATGAGCGTTCTGCTAGTGGAACGAAGAAGCGCGTCTCACAGATCGTTTTCCGCGACCTTCCTGCTATGACCGAGAAGGATATGTCCGAGGGAGAGGAATGGGCGAAGAAAATCGCACAGTCAATCATAGACTGACGTCTATCGCACCCTTATGTTTTTGTGTGAAATCATTGCGGGAACACGTTATGAGCGACCTCATTGAAGAAATTGATCGGTTGAAAAAGCAGTTGGACGCTTTGCGACCCTTGTGTTCCAATGCCCTTGCCCGCATAGAGCAAAAGCTCAGGATCGAGTCGAATTATCACTCCAATGCCGTAGAAGGCAACAGCCTGACCCTCGGGGAAACGAGAAGTCTGATCCTGCATGGCCTCACGGCACAGGGCAAACCCATGCGCGATCATCTGGATATTGAAGGGCACGACGATGCGGTCAAGGCCATAGAGGAAGCCGCAAAAAAAAATGAGGCACTCACCGAAGTTTTCATCCGCAATCTCCATAAAGTGTTGTTGAAAGAGCCGTACGAAAACGACGCGATAACGCCCGATGGGCAGCGCGTGAAGCGACGCATTGCCATTGGCGAGTACAAAACTCGGCCCAATAATGTGCGAACCGCTACCGGCGAGACGTATTATTTTTCCCCGCCCGAGCAAGTGAAACCCGCGATGAGCGATCTGTTGGATTGGTACAGAAGGAAAGAGAACGAGGGCGAACATCCCATTGTCATCGCCGCCGCGTTTCACTATCGCTTTGTCCGCATCCATCCTTTCGACGATGGGAACGGGCGCATGGCGCGGCTTTTGATGAATATGATTTTGATCGCGCACGGCTACACAGTGGCCCTAATCCCCAATGAGGAAAGAGATCGATATATCGACACCTTGGCGCGTGCCGATAGAACCGAGGATTTGACCGAGTTTATCGCCTATGTTGCACAGTGTTGCAAATACGCCCTGAATCTCCATCTCAAAGCCGCTCGCGGAGAAGATATTGAAGATATGGGAGATATCGATAAAGCTATCGCACGCTTCAAACGACATAGATGATCGCGCACGAGTTGTCACCATCTACCGGGTGAAACGCCGTCGCGATGCCTGCCGCCAATTTTGAGAAAGCACTTGACCGCGTTTTAGGCGTGTATTATCTACGCCGATGCGAGTTGGAGACGACCACACAGAGGAGGAGAACATGAACGTGCTGATTTTGTCCGGAGAGAACCATCGGTTTGATGCAAGTGCCGAGGTCATCAACGGGTTTTTGGGTGCTCGGGCCGATTTGTCGGTCGCGCTTGAGACCGATAAGGATGTGTTGACCGCGAGCGCGCTGAATGATTTTGACGTGTTGGTGCATGGCACGGGCTTCACGCGCACCGAGCGCGGGGCAGATGGCAGCGTGAATCGCGTGCCGGATTTGACGCCCGCGCAAGAAAACGGGATTTTCGATTTTGTGGCCGGAGGCAAGGGCCTGGTGGGCATTCACGGCACGGCTTGGTGGATCGGCGGCAAGGCCATAGATTTGATCGGCGGACACGCAAACTGGCACCCGCCGGGCGCGACTTTCACCGTGCAGATCGCGGATGACGCGCACCCCATCACACGGGGCATCGGCGATTTTGAAGTGGAAGACGAGATTTACATGTCGGCATGGGATCCCGCCATTCACATCTTGGCAACGGCGACTTGGAGCGACAAGCAGCACCCCATGGCGTGGGTCAAGCCCTACGGCGCCGGACGGGTATTTTATACGACGCTGGGACATGGCCCCGGCACATTCGAGCGGGCGGCGATGCAACAATTGGTCGCGCGAGCCGTGAGATGGGCCGGGAGAAACTGAGGTTTGACCAAACGGGTTGGTGCTGCCGACCCTCAATGAAAGGAACGAAATGATGTTGCGATTCGCCGAAGAACTCATGCTGCTCATCCTCGACGATGAGAACGGAAAATTCGCCCGCGTGCCAGATCGCCTCATGCGCTACGCGCTCGCCGGTGGGGTGCTGATGGATTTGGCGCTGGAGAACCGCATTGACACGGATCTCAAACAACTGATCCTCGTCGATTCCACGCCGGTGCAAGACAGCCTGCTCGACCCCACGCTGGCCGACATTGCTGAGGCGACCGATACCCGGGATGCGCGTTTCTGGGTGGAGCGCACTGCCCTCCGCGCAGACGGTATCCGCGAAGAGGCCCTCTATCGGCTCGTCAAAAAGGGCATTCTCAAACAGGAGGAAGACCGATTTCTGTGGGTCTTTCAATCGCGGCGTTATCCGGCCCTTGACGACACCCCCCAGCGCGAGGTCAAGCTCAGGATCATGGAGGTGCTGTTCAGCGACCAAATCCCCGACCCGCGCGACGTGGTGATCATCGGCCTGGCACACGCCTGCGACCTGTTTAAGGAAATTTTGTCCGCCCGCGAACTGGCGCGCGTTTCCGAACGCATCGACCAAGTCCAAAAGCTCGATTTGATCGGCCAAGCCATGTCGCAAGCGATCTCAGACATCGAACTGTCCCTCGCCCTCGCGGTGCAAATGATGCCGTGAGAGGGAAGATGCGAGGATAGAAACGTAGGGGCGATGCCCCCGTGCTCGCCCAAATGAGATGTAATATTACCTCTCACCCTAACCCCCGACCACTGCCTTATGAAAATCGCACACATCTCCGACTTCCATCTCCGCCACCATCTCCCCGATGGCAATGGCGAGATGCCCCACCTCATTGCTGAAGCCGCACGCCAACTTGCCGCGCACGCGCCCGATTTGGTCGTTGTGACGGGTGATTTGATCCACTATCCCCTCGACGCATTGGACGACTCGGCTACGGTCGCGTTGGGAGAAAAGGATCTCTGCCTCGTGCGCGAATGCTTCGCTTGCCTCGCCTGTCCCGTCGCTTATGTGTATGGCAACCACGATCATCCCGCGTCTTTTCGCCGCATTTTTTCCGACCAGCCCTTTGAGTTTGATGTCCATGGCTTTCGCGTGATCGCGTTTTTAGACGACGAAGGAGAGAACAATGTCCCGCAGCGCGAGGGGGCAGAACTGGCTCGGTTCAATGCCGTGTTGTCAGACAAAGACCCGCGTCCGCAAATTCACTTGCAACACTATCTGATCGCGCCCGACTACGGTGGGGATTATCCGTTTAACTACGGCAATGCCGCCGAATTGAAAGCCGCGCTGCTCGCGGATTCGCGCCCCAAACTCGTCCTCAGCGGGCATTATCACGAGGGCATATCGCTCATGGCAGAAGACCACATCTACTTTGCCACGGCCCGCGCCTTTCGCGATCCGCCCCATCCCTATTGCGTGTACGCGGTGACAGACGCGCATATCACGCAGACCGACTACATCTTGCGACCGGAGCGCGTATGACCCGCTCTGTCCGACATATCTTTGGATTGGTCGCCGCTGTTTTGCTGATTGTCTGTGTTTTTGTTGGCATCGAATATCACAACGCATTTCACCATGCCCTTGCCGTGCCGCCCGTTTCGCGCGACGCCGCGGGCATATCCCGTTTGATAGCGGCCTATCACGAACTTGATGAAACGCCGGGGCTGACGCGCGCCCTGTCCAGATCACTCGCCCCCGGGCAACCCATTCGCGGTTTGGTTTTTGCCGTGTTCCTCGGGTTCACGCCATTAAAAAAACAAGCCGCCGCGTATTTGCACCACGCGCAATTTGGCCCTGTGCGCGGTCTCGCCCGGGCAGCCCAATACCATTTTGGCGTTCCCTATTCCAAACTCACGGCGGGCGAGATTCTGTTGCTGTGCGATCTCGCGCAAGGTGCGAAGCGGGGTACAACCGCGCCAGCGGGTCATCTGCCGATGCACGATCCCATCGCCGCGCTCCATCGCCGAGACGCTCTCCTGTCCGATTTGCACGCGAGCGGTTTTTTGTCCCTCGCCGAGTACCGCAACGAGCGCGCCCGCGCCCTGTCCCTTTCAGCCAGCCATCGCCCGGTGAATTGATCTTCCGCCGCGAAGAAATGACGCTCCGCATTCCCAGTATGGAGACGAGGGCACATGCTGACGAAATTGATCTGTAGAAAATTCAAATGTTTTGGGGATGTCGAAATAGAGCTCGGCAATCCCGTTGTTTTTATTGGACCGAACAACTCCGGCAAAACAGCCGCGCTTCAAGCTCTCGCCCTTTGGGATACGGGCCTCAAGCGTTGGCGGGAAAAGTACAAGGGCCGGACGAAACCGGAACAGCGTCCGGGCGTGGCGATCAACAGGCGGGACCTGATCGCCATTCCCGTTTCCCATGCGAATCTACTCTGGCAAAATTTGCATGTGCGCGATGTTCAGACGGTCAATGGCCGGCAACGAACTCAGAATATTCGGATAGATATTCTCGTGAAGGGCGTGACTCGGGGACAGGCGTGGGCGTGCGGCCTCGAGTTTGATTATGCCAATCAGGAGTCCTTTTACTGCCGTCCGCTCCGATTGACCGAAGGGAAAAATTCCGAACGCATGCCAATACCCGAGGGGATAGAGAATATCCGCATCGCGTTTTTGCCACCGATGTCCGGGCTTGCGGCGAATGAAACCCGGCTCGATCCCGGCGCCATCAATGTCCGCATTGGAGAAGGCCGCACCGCCGAGGTCCTCCGCAATCTTTGCCACCGACTCGCGAGCGAAAAACAAATAAAAAATAAAAGCCCTTCGGCACAGGCATGGGACACCATCTGCGAGAAAATCCACGACCTGTTTGGCGTCGCGCTCGATGATCCAATTTACATCCCAGAGCGCGGCGAGATTGAGATGACCTATCGAGACCGCTCTAAGAGTCGTTTGGATCTCGCCTCGTCGGGACGGGGGTTGCAGCAAACATTGCTTCTCTTTGCCTATCTCGCAGCACATCCCGAGTCCGTGCTCCTTTTAGATGAACCCGATGCCCATCTCGAAATTCTCAGGCAGCGACAGATTTACCAACTTCTCACCGAGTTTGCCGCCCAACAAAACAGCCAGATTATCGCCGCCAGCCATTCTGAGGTCATTTTAAATGAGGCCGCCGCACGCGATGTCGTGGTCGCCTTCCTCGGCGAGCCGCATCGCATTGATGACCGCGGAAGCCAACTCCTAAAATCCCTCAAATCCATTGGCTTCGAGCAATACTATCAGGCAGAACAAACGGGCTGGGTGCTCTACCTTGAGGGCGCGACCGACCTCGCGATTTTGCGGGCATACTCGGAGAAACTCAATCATCCAGCGCGAGATGTTTTGGAACGCCCTTTTGTACATTATGTTGAAAACCAACCCCAGAAAGCGCGGGACCATTTCTACGGGCTGAGAGAGGCAAAACCGGATTTGATCGGGTTTGGACTCTTCGACCATCTGGATCGGCAACTCCAAAATCACTCTGAACTGCGGACGTACATGTGGAAACAGCGCGAAATCGAAAATTATCTGTGTCAAAGAGAGGTGCTCATCGCATGGGCAGAAGACATGGGCGAGCAACAAAAGGGGCCTCTGTTTGCCCGTGCGTGGAAGGCCAAGATGGAAGAAACCATCGCCGAAATTGGGCAGGCACTCAAAACCCTTGGCAAGGGGTCGCCGTGGGATCCGAACACAAAGGTCAGCGATGAGTTTCTCGATCCGCTTTTTGACAGTTTTTTCAAAAAACTCGGCATGCCCAATCTCATGCACAAGACGAACTACCACACCCTCGCCCGATATGTGCCAGAAGGCCAGATCGAGCCCGAGATATCCACTGTGTTGGATGCCATCTTAGATGTGGCGAAACGCGCGACACCCGTAACCGACGAGGAACTTCCATGACGATGCCCATGCTTTGCAACCTGTCGCTCAAGGATTTTCGGAGTCTTTCATCGGCAGTGCTCGAGTTCGACAATCCGACTTTCTTGGTCGGTCAGAACGGCGCGGGCAAGAGCAATATTGTCGATGCGTTCTCTTTTCTTTCCGAAGCAATGGCCTCGCCATTGATGGCCGTATTCGATAGCCGCGGTGGCCTTGACTCGGTTGGACATCAAAGGGCTTCGAGGAAGCAACCATCCAACATGGGACTGAGGGTTGAATTGGAAAATTTGGACGGGGAAACGCGCCGAGCCACGTATGCCTTTGAGTTGCGCGGCCTGAAGAGCTATGGCTTTGAAGTCGTGCGCGAGCAGTGCTCGGTGAGGCGACGCGACGGGTCATGTAACTGGTTTGATCGTTCCCACGGCGTATTTCGAAGCAATACAGATTCCCTACAACCGGCTTTAGAGGCAAATGCCTTGGCACTTCCGTTGGTCGGAGGCGATAAGCGATTTTTTTCGGTTTTTCGGTTCTTGACGATGATGCGGGTGTACCGGATTGAGCCGGCTGTGCTACGAGAAATGCAAGATCTGAGTATCGGGGTTCAATTGCGTTCCGATGGGCGCAACGCGGCCAACGTATGGCGCGAGATCGAGTGGGGATCGCCAGATAACTGGCAGATGATCCGCGATCTTGTAAAAGAAATTGTTCCTGGCGTGATCGACATAAGACCAAAGGTGTACGGCGACAAGTGGTCGCTGGAATTGACACAGAAAGGGGCAGATGCGAAACAAGTGGCGTTTGAGGCGCGCAACATGTCCGATGGAACGTTGCGGGCATTGGGGCTACTCGCGGCTGTTTTCCAGCCCCTGTCGCCTTCGGTTCTGGTGATTGAGGAGCCAGAAGCCACAATACATCCGGGGGCACTTGGCGCGATTCTCGACCTGTTGAGACACGCGGGTCGCTTCATGCAGGTGGTCGTGACGACCCACAGCCCCGATATTCTCGACGCCTCGTGGATTGGGGAAGGCCACCTGCGGATCGTGAACTGGAAAGCGGGCGCGACGCGTATTGCCCCAGTCTCTGAAGCCTCGCGTATCGCACTCAGAGAACATCTGATGGGTGCGGGTGAATTGATGCGATCCAATGCGTTGACGGCTGCCGATTTTTCTGCGTCCGATCCGCCTAAAATCGCGTTGTTCGAGGAAGGTCTCGGGTGAAAAATATCCAACCGATTGTAGAAGGCCACGGCGAGGTCGAAGCGGTGCCGGTGCTGTTGCGGCGTTTGATCGCGGAAGCGAAGTCTTGGGAGATAACTGTTGGCAGACCGATTCGGCGCAATCGCAGTCAGTTGGTCGAGAAATCCGAAAAGGAGAATCCATGTCGCTTCTCACTGGCAAAGTCAGCGACTTTTTGAAGATCGGCGTTGCGGCTGCGGGTCGCGGCGATTTGGAAACCGTGCGAGGCGTGCTGTCGGAAAGGCCGGATTGGTTGTTGCGCGTCGGGTCGCACGGGCGCACGATGCTTTGGGAAGCCGCGTATCGGGGGCGGTTGCCGATAGTCGAAATGCTACTCGACCGAGGCGCAGACATCCACGCATGGGGTTGTCATTTCACGCCGCTGTTGGTGGATATTTCGCCCTATTGCGCGGCGCGGTTTAAGAAACACGACGCGGTCGCCGATGCGTTGCGAGCGCGGGGGGCGAGCGCGGATATCTACACGTTTGCCTATCTCGGCGATGGTGCCTCGGTCGCCGAGTGCTTGCGCCGAGATCCGAATCTCGCCACGGCAGAGCGGGCACAGCGCGATTCCAATATGCGCGCCACGGCGTTGCACTACGCGGTCAGCGCAGGGCACTTGGACATTGTCGCATCGCTGCTCGAGCGCGGCGCAGATCCGCGGCCTTATGCCTATTGGCTGGTGCGGTTCTGCATCTGGCGGGATAGGGCGGACATTCTGAAGGTGTTGCTCGACGCCGGGCTCGACCCGGCAACCGCTGAACCGCCGCGATCCGGCCTCACCAATCCCGCCATCATCGCCCTGCTCGCACGCCACGGCATCATCTGCGATCCAAACCGCGCCGAGGATGGCTGGCCGCCCATCGTCTTCCAATCTCGCGGCGACCGCGGCGGCAGTGTCGCACGCATCCGCGACCTGATAGCACGCGGCGCAGATGTGAACGCGCGCAACCACAAAGGACAAACCGCGTTGCACTGCGCGGCCAAGGCGGGCTTTGTCGCTATTGTTTCGCTGCTCCTCAAACGCGGTGCCGAAGTCGATTTGAAAGACCATGAGGGCCAATCCCCGCTTATGACCGCCTCGCGCTCAACCATCAAAAATCAGGACAACCTCCGCGAAGTCATTCGCCTCCTCATAGCCGCGGGCGCGAACCCCGACAGCCCAGATCGCCGCGGGCACTCGCCGCGATCCATCGCCACGCGCAAACGCCATGCAGACGCTTGGCTCAAGGCCATGGGCCTCGCGGACGATTGATTGCATTAAAAAAAAACTGAATTTTTGAAAAAATTCGATCACCTACGACATCCCTTGTCATACCACCTATTTATCTTTCAGACACATTCATTGCAATGGCGTCTCCTTTGCTAAGTTAGCATCAACAGCAGAGAGGGTGGCGCGATCATACTATGTACCATGTTGGCAATTGTGTGCGGGGTGATGATTGAAGTCATTTACTTTCGAGGAACAGAAATGGCAGATCTAATAACTGTGTCGGTTGATTCCGACGTGGCCAATGCCTATCGTTCGGCTTCGGACAGTGAGCGTCGCAAACTGGATTTGCTCATCAATTTGCGTTTGCGCGATGCGACAGCGTCCGAGAAATCACTGCGTGAGGTCATGTTGGAAATCAGCCGCAACGCGCAACAGCGGGGTCTGACGCCAGAAATTTTGCAGTCCATATTGGATGAGGAATGACCCGCTTCGTTTTTGACACCAACGTCATTGTTAGCGCGGTACTCTTTGACAATTCTGTGCCGAGTCAGGCGTTCATTAGAGCTTTGAATCATGGGTCCATATTGATTTCTGGCTCATTGATCAGAGAACTCGACGATGTGCTTAATCGGGATAAGTTTGACCGGTACGTTTCCCGTGAAGAGCGCGACGGATTTCTCGAAACTTTGATCCGCGAATCGGACCTGATAGAAATTACCGAATCAGTCCAAGTCTGCCGCGATCCCAAAGACGACCGAATCTTGGAATTAGCCATCAGTGGGAATGCCGAATTGATCATTACAGGCGATGCCGACTTGCTCGTTCTGAACCCATTTCGCGGTGTGCAGATTCTGACGCCCGCCGAGTTCCTAAAATCGCCGGTCTAACAATGAGTTCCGAGATGACGGGCGAATCCCAATAACACAGATCGCTGCGGGCACTCGCCGCGCCTCATCGCCACGCGCAAACGCAATTCAGACGCTTGGCTCAACGCCATGGGCCTCGCGGACGATTGATTGCATTGAGCAAAAAAAATCTGAATTTTTGAAAAAATTCGATCACCTACGACATCCCTTGTCATACCACCTATTTATCTTTTTGCCACATTCATTGCATGGCGTCTCCTTCGCTAAGTTAGCATCAACCGCAGAGAGGATAGCGCGACATTTTCGAGGAGGAAAAATGCAGAAACAAACCGAAGTCGCTGAATTTCGCCATCGAGTTCTGCTCATAAAAATTAACCAGCAAGGCAAGACAAGCGCATCGATGAAAGAGTTGTATGAGGCAACCCGTTCCGCTTGGAGAATCAGTAAATCGAGAGCCGAGAAGGCAGAGGTCATTTTGTCAACTTTCCATGGTGAAATTAAAGCGGCATTTATCGCTGATGAATGGCAGGCGGCGGAGGACCCAGGGCGTATCTATTTTATCGGACGCGAAGCCAGTTCTGACATTCAAGAGCTTTATGTGGGGAAACGAATCCCTGATAAATATAAAAGAAAGAGTGCCTCTAATCCGTGTCGTTACAACTATGACCATAGTGGGAAAATTTTGCCAGAAAACGACCCTAAACCGAAGGCAGATGGTCAGTCGCCGCCATCTCCCCTGAAACATCCTTTGAACCAAATTCTTTTCGGCCCGCCGGGAACCGGTAAGACTTGGAACACCGTCTATCACGCGCTGGCGATTATAGAGGGCAAGGCTTTGGCGGAGATTGAACGCGAAGACCGTGAAGAGGTCAAGGGACGGTTTGATGGATTGAAAGAGCAAGGCCAGATTGAAATGGTGACGTTTCATCAGAACTTTGCTTACGAGGATTTCATTGAGGGCATCAGACCTGTTCTGTCGGATGAAAACAAAAATGTTGAATACGAATTGTCCGCGGGTGTTTTCAAGCGAATCGCTGATCGGGCCGATAAAAAGAATCAAAATTACGTCCTGATCATCGACGAGATCAATCGCGGCAACATCGCCAAAATTTTCGGCGAGTTGATCACGCTGATTGAACCCTCCAAACGGCTTGGCGGAGATGACCAAGCAACCGTTACGCTGTCCTATTCCAAAGAGCCATTCGGCATCCCGGACAACCTGTACCTCATCGGCACGATGAATACCGCCGACCGCTCTATCGCCCTGTTGGATACCGCATTGAGGCGGCGGTTTGAGTTCGTCGAGATGATGCCGAATTCAAACCATGAATGTATCAGTACGGATATTGAAGGCGTGAATTGCCGGAAACTGCTCGCTACAATGAATGACCGCATCCGTTTCCTATTTGATCGGGAGCATCAGATCGGACACACGTATTTCATCAATGTTGACAGCGTGGATGATTTGGAGAAAACGTTCAAAACCAAAATCATCCCGCTGTTGCAGGAGTACTTTTACGATAACTATGAGAAAATCAAGCTGGTTTTGAATGGGAATGGATTTATCAAAGAAAGAGGCTTTGATACCACTTTGTTCAAAAACTCGGATTTGATTGATGAACAGCGGTCAGTTTATGAATTGCTGGCTGATTCTGACAAATGGCAAGACCCCAAAAGTTACCGTGCGATCTACGAAAGAGATGACCAAGGCGACGCCGATAAAACCGAACAGGACTCTTGACGATGTCCGTTATCAAAGTCAAAGAATATGAACAACTGGCGGGTGTTGAAAAACAACGGGCTACGCGCACAAAACTACGTCGGCATTATCGAAACGCGCAAACGCAATTCAGACGCTTGGCTCAACGCCATGGGCCTCGCGGACGATTGGTTGCATTGAACAAAAAAAAATCTGAATTTTTGAAAAAATTCGATCACCTACGACATCCCTTGTCATACCACCTATTTATCTTTTTGCCACATTCATTGCATGGCGTCTCCTTCGCTAAGTTAGCATCAACCGCAGAGAGGGCGGCGCGACCACCACAAACGGAGATAGTCAAATGAAAGAAATTTATAGCTGGGTACCTTGGTTTCAAGAGTTGGGAAAAAAAATTGAGACAAAAGGCAAAGAATATCTGGTTAACAAGGCAAAGCAAATGGACTGGAAAAATGAAAATCCCCCTTTGCTTCAATATGGCGATGAGAATATTGATCCCTTGTCGTTCTTTTATTTTTTGGCTCAAAAGAGCACTAGTAACCAAAGGAAACCAGTGTACGACGATATTCAAGATGTATTTGAGATTGAAAGTCCGCTCCCGAATGCCAGTATAGATGATTACTATGTCTTTCCCACTCCCCGGTCGGATGCTTCAGTTCTTTTTCATAATCAGAAAATCTTTCATCCTGATTTGCTTTGGCGTTTGTTCCGGCAGGCAGTAAAGGATAAGCCGACAATTGATCCAAGTGATTTTAAGAAAGTTTTGGATATACCAAACGTTGCCGTTCCGAAATTGACACAAGTTCTGTTTTTGATAAACCCGACATATTTCCTTCCCGTGGATACGTTAACTGAGACTGTATCAGAGTATCTGCCGGATTCGACACTGTCGAGTAAAATAAAAAGGCTAAAAAAAGATGGTGGTTATGGGGAGTATCTGTCTATTTTGGAAAAACTTAAGAAGGCGTTCCCGGGGTGTCAGCCTTATGAAATCAATATGTTTTTAGGATTGCAATTTGATCAAAAATCTGAAGTGAGCAGTAATTTTTTTCAGATAAGCACTAATGTATATAACAAGGGAACCGATTATTGGGATGATTTCAAAAACAATAACAAAGTTTATACTGGAGGAGAAGGAAACAAAAAAAAATATCCCCTGACAGAACCCAAGCCAGGGGATGTTATTCTAGTTAGAACAGGAAAGCAAAAAGGAAGAGGGATTGGTATAGTGAAAAAAAATGACTATGCCGAAGTAGGTGGATTTGACAAAAATGGTGCAATTCATGTCTTGTGGATAAACAAATCGACAAGTCAATTGGATGGCCTAACGGATTCGCTAGGTTTTAATGAGGCCGGTAGCGGAACGTATTCGGCTTTTGAAAAAATGGAGGGCTACAAGCCTTCGTTTGACTTGACAAAAAAACTGACAAGAAATTCCATAGAAAACGGCCCTGAACCTGAGAATCATCCTTTGAACCAAATTCTTTTCGGCCCGCCGGGAACCGGTAAAACTTGGAACACCGTCTATCACGCGCTGGCGATTATCGAGGGCAAGGCTTTGGCGGAGATTGAACGCGAAGGCCGTGAAGATGTAAAGGGACGGTTTGATGAATTGAAAGAGCAAGGCCAGATTGAAATGGTGACGTTTCATCAAAACTTTGCTTACGAGGATTTTATTGAGGGCATCAGACCTGTTCTGTCGGATGAAAACAAAAATGTTGAATACGAATTGTCAGCGGGTGTTTTCAAGCGAATCGCTGATCGGGCCGATAAAAACGAGGATCAAAATTATGTCCTGATCATTGACGAGATCAATCGCGGCAACATCGCCAAAATTTTCGGCGAGTTGATCACGCTGATTGAACCCTCCAAACGGCTCGGCGGAGAGGACGAAGCAACCGTTACGCTGTCCTATTCCAAAAAGTTATTCGGCATCCCGGACAACCTGTACCTCATCGGCACGATGAATACCGCCGACCGCTCTATCGCCCTGTTGGATACCGCACTGAGGCGGCGGTTTGAGTTCGTCGAGATGATGCCGAATTCAAACCATGAATGTATCAGTGAGAATGTTGAAGGCGTGAATTGTCAGGAACTGCTCGCTACAATGAATGACCGCATCCGTTTCCTATTTGATCGGGAGCATCAGATCGGACACACGTATTTCATCAATGTTGACAGCGTGGATGATCTGGAGAAAGCGTTCAAGACCAAAATCATCCCGCTGTTGCAGGAATACTTTTACGATAACTATGAGAAAATCAAGCTGGTTTTGAATGAGAACGGATTTATTTCAAAAGTCTCCCCTGAAAATTTGCTATTGGAATCCGACTTGATGGATCAGGATCGCAACTTTTATGAATTGCTGGCTGATTCTGACAAATGGCAAGACCCCAAAAGTTACCGTGCGATCTACGAAAAAGATGAACAAGGCGACGCCGATAAAACCGAACAGGACGCTTGACGATGTCCGTTATCAAAGTCAAAGAATATGAACAACTGGCGGGTCTCGCCCGAGATGAATTGAGGGATCTGAAGGACTTTGCCCTTGCCAATCAGACGGATGGACAGGGCAACCACCGACCTGTTTTGGTGTTGAAAAACAACGGGCTACACGCACAAAACTACGTCGGCATTATCGAAACGCGCAAGGGAACCGTGCTCGAAATTCTGCCGAAGGTAGATTTTGCCAAAGACGAGGAAGAAAGCAAAAAAGTATTCTTCAACATGCTGCGGACTTGGCGCGGGTTCAAGAAAATGGCGCAGTTCAACGCGAGTCACATCAACGCCGTGCGCCGTTTCAATATGCTGGAAGTGTTTGTCCACCTGTTTTTGAACAACCTCGTTCTGCTGACGCAACGCGGCCTGGCCCGCAATTATCAACCGGTGGAAGACAACCTGCCTTGCCTGCGCGGGCGGATCCTGTTTCCGCAGCACATTCGTGAAAATGCGGTCAACCGTGCGCGGTTTTACGTCGGCTATGACGAGTTCACCGCCAACCGCCCGGCCAATCGCCTGATTCACAGCACCATCCAAAAACTGATCGGTTTCGCACGACAGTCGAGAAATCAACAGTTGCTCCATCAGTTGCGTATCTGTTTTGCCGATATTCCCACGTCAACCCAACTTGAAAGCGACTGGCAACAGCACCGGGTAGATCGCTCGATGTCCCATTACGACGCGGTGATGCAGTGGGTCGGGCTGTTTCTGTTTGGTCGCGGCCTGACCACGTTTGCCGGCAAACACGTCAACCAGACCTTGTTGTTTCCGATGGAGGATGTGTTTGAGGATTTTGTCGCAACGTGTTTTCGGCGGTATCAGCGACAGTTTTCCGTGCGCGAGCAGGGGCCGAAAGAACCGTTAGCCCGCATTCGGGGCAACGATGTTTTTTTTATGAAACCGGATATCAGCCTGATGTCCGATGGCAAAACAAAATTTATCCTCGACACCAAATGGAAGCGCGTTAACGAAAACGGCAATGACAGCAAGCACGGCATTAACCAAGCCGATGTGTACCAGTTGTTCGCTTATGGCAAAAAGTATCGCTGCAAACAGGTCGCGCTCGTCTATCCCAAGACAGCGCAATTTCGAGAGATGTTGCGGTACGAGTTTGATGAGGACTTGTCTTTGTCTTGCTTTCCATTTGATGTCACCGATCCCAAAGGTAGCGTTAAAGACATTTTGAAACATCTCTGACGGATCGCGGATTGAGCAGAGGACGCGGATGGCGCGGAGGAAAGGTCATCCAAAAAAATCAAGCCCGAGTTCACTATGAACCCGGGCTTTTTGTATGGCAAGTGCCGATGCTACATCAGGCATCAGCTTTTAAGGGGCTAACGCGGCCACATCTCGGCGCGGCGCGTGAACACCGTGGGATCGGCCAGCCATTCTGCATAGCCGATGCGGCGATTGTCCGTCAGATAGTTGATCCGCTCATTGAGGAAGGTGAGCAGCGCGGTATTTTCCGCTGACACTGCAAATCCACCGAGTTCAATTTGAGGGTCAAGGGCTGTCACCGCAAAGGCGTTGCCGAAATTTTGAACGGCGGTGCGGTTGCCAATCTCGCCTCGGGCGACGGCGTCTATGTTGCCATCGCGCAGGGCGTTGAGCAACGCGGTTTCGCCGGTCTCGTCGCCCAAATAAACCACTTGCGGCATGGTTTCCGAAGGTGGGTGAAGGAGGCGACGCCCCATCAACACAGGAGATGCCCCCGCAGAGGTAATGACGTAATCCGCGCTGCCATCGGCAACCACAGTGTCCTGCGCGGTTTCCACGCGCACACCGGCGGCCAGCATGCCCATGTCATTGACGAGACCCGTCAGTTCCAGCAGGCGGGCCTCTCCCGTGGTGCCGGCGAGAACCCCCACGCGCACATCGCTGGTCAAATCGCTATGGCTGGCAAGGCGTTGTGCATCGTCGGCGCGCACCAGAAGCGACTGGCGAAAGGTGATATGGCCCGACGTAAAGGTGATCACTTGGTTGCCCATGGCGTCTCGGGTTCGAGAATCGAGAATCGTGATCCCGCCGCCGACCAGATCGTATTGTGGTTCCGTGGGTTTCAACCAGATATTGGGCCACTCGGCTATCGGGTGTCGAACAAAAGCCAAATTCTCGCCTTTCATCGCTTCGAGCGCGGTCAACAGATCCGCTTCATAGCCGCGGTGTTCCTTAAATCCAGGGGCCATCGGGTCGGGATTTGCGCTGTAACTGAGCGGCTCGAAAAAGGCGTAGAAGCCCATATTGAGCAGGCGTTTTTCGCCCGTGCTCATCTGCGGATCAAAAACCTCAAATTTACTGTTCTCGACGGTCAGGATGATCGGGTCATAAACCGCGTCGCCATTGGCATCAAACGAGAATTGGCCCAAAACGGTCGATAGATCAATCGCGGTCAGCGCGGCTCGAATGGCGTGGGCATCGGTGGATTTGGCATCGGCAATGGCCTGCGCCAGAATGTAGAGCGAGGCATAGGATTGCGCCGTGAACGCGGCGGGTTCATAGCCGTATTTCTCCCGGAACTTCGCAACAAAAGCGCGGTTGCCCGGTGGGTCGGCTTTGTTGGACCAGGTCGTAAAACTAATTGAACCCTCGGCCGCCGGATCTGCTTGCAGGACGTCGTCTATGGTCATCAGGGTGACGAGGAAGGGAATGTCCTTGGAAATGCCGAGTTGCCGGGCTTGAATCGGAATTTGAACCCGCCCGGGCGGCTGGGACGAGATAAAGATGGCGTCGGGATTCAGGGCTTTGATGCGCGTCAATTGCGCGGACAAGTCGTCGACCCCATCCGGTTGGAAGCTCTCGGTGGTCAGCACCTCCACGCCGTTTGCGCGAAGGGCGTCTTTGAACACCTCGTCGCTGCTGAGGGAAAAGGCATCGGCAGCTTGGATGATGGTCGCCACCCGTTGATAGCCGAGGGCCTTTTGCGTTGTTGCAACGCCGCCGGGCAACAGCGCGTCAACAGTGAGGCTGATGCGGAAGAGATAATCCCCGAGCGCGCTGAGGCCACGCGCCGCAGAGGTCGGGCTGATCGCCACCACTCCATTTTCTTGGGCGATGGGAAAGGCCGCTTTGGTCGCGCTTGAGCTAAAGGGACCGATGACCACGGACACGTCATCTTGCTCGATCAACTTTGTGTAAGCGGCAACCGCACCCTCTATCGTGCCCCCGTCGTCTTCGATGATGAATTTGAGGGTTGTCCCGCCGAGCATGCCCGAGCGATTGATTTCTTCGAGGGCCATTTCAAGGCCATTTTTCATGGTCGTCCCGGTCGCGGCTATTCGTCCCGTCAAGGACATGACGAGGCCAATGGGAATTTCGCTCATGATTTCTGATGATGCGGTCACGCGCGCCTTTCCGCCGATAGGCAAATTGAGCATCACCTCGTAGCCGCTGTTGATCGGGATGCTCGACCACGAACCGATCTCGCTCCCGGCTTGCATGGCGCGGGCGAGATAGTAGCCCGTCACATTGGCCGACGCGATCTCCACACGCGCATGCCCGTTCTCATCCGTCGTTCCAGACCACTGATAGGACGCTGCCCGCCCGGCAATGGAGCGCGAGAACGCTACTGTCGCACCGCTTACGGGCGCGCCATCTTGCGAGAGATTGACCACGACCGCGGCTTGGGATGCGCCGCGTGCGGTCAATTTGCCCAGCGGGGGGCCTGTCGTCTCGGTCTGCGATTGGGTCACGCGCTCGCCGCCGCAGTGCCACATCAGGCCCGCGGCGAGGGTGAGAACGAGGATACTGCGAATGTTGCTCAACATAACTGCCTCCTGTTTATGGATCGAAAACCTCGAATTTGCCATTCTTGACGGTCAGGGTGATCGCGTTGTGAATCCCGTCGCCACCATCGTCGAAAGAGAAGTTGCCCAAAACCGTGGGGACATCGCGGATCGCGGATAGGGCGTCTCGAATCGCGCTCGCCTCCGTCGATTGGGCATCGGCAATGGCCTTGCCTAGAAGATGGACAGCGGTATAAGCCTGTGCGGTAAACGCATCGGGTTCGCCGTCGAATTTCGCGCGATAATTGTCGATGAAGGCGCGATTGCCCGGGGTATCGGCCTTTTCGCTCCAAAGCGCGATGGTAATTGCCCCCTCGGCGGCGTCACCTGCGCGTTGCACTTCGCCCATGACCAGGGTGGGACAAATAAAGGGAATCTCAAAGGGAATACCGAGTTGGCGGCCTTGGATCATAATTTCGGGTATCTCGGTGGGCAAAGCCGAGATGGAGATGGCGTCTGGGTTCGCCGCTTTTATGCGCGTCAGTTGCGCGGAAAAGTCGGTATCGCCCGTTTGAAAGGTTTCCGAGATCAGCACCTCGACGCCGTTATCTCTGAATGCTTTTTTGAACGCCGCGTCGCTACCTTGGGAAAAGACATCGTCTTTGTCGTGTATTGTTGCCACGCGCCGATAGCCGAGGGCCTGTTGCGTGGTCGCAATCCCATTGGGCAAAAGCCGATCCACTGGCAGGCTGGTGCGAAAGACAAAATCGCCTATCGCGCTGAGGCCGGGCGCGTTAGAGGTCGGGCTGATCGCCACCACCCTATGTTCTTGCGCGATGGGAAAAATCGCGGCGGCCATAGTCGAGGTAAAAGGGCCGAGGACCACAGACACGTTTTGATCGATCAACTTGTTGAAAGCCGCGATTGCCCCCTCTGCGGTGCTCTGGTCGTCCTCAATGATGAATCGGATGCGCGGCCCGTTGAGCAGGGATGAGCGGTTGACTTCTTCGCGCGCGAGTTCAAAGCCATTGTTTATCGGAATGCCCGTCGAAGTAAGGCTACCCGTCAGCGATACGACGAGGCCAATGGGGATCTCGCTCATGATTTTTGATGATGCGGTCACGCGCGCCTTTCCGCCGATAGGCAAATTGAGCATCACCTCGTAGCCGCTGTTGATCGGGATGCTCGACCACGAACCGATCCGGCTAATGCTCCCGCCCAATCCGGCCGGTCTCCTGTCTTGTAAGGCACGCGCCCGATAGTAGCCCGTCACATTGGCCGACGCGATCTCCACCCGCGCACGCCCCATCGCATCGGTTATTCCGGACCACTGATATGAGGCTGACCGCCCGGCGATAGAGCGCGAGAACTCCACGATAGCACCGCTTACGGGCGCGCCATCTCGCGTCAGATTGACCATCGCCACGGCTTGCGATGCGGAATCGCTCGCGGTCAATTTGCCCAGCGGGGGGCCTGTCGTCTCGGTCTGCGATTGGGTCACGCGCTCGCCGCCACAGTGCCACATCAGGCCCGCGGCGAGGGCGATGACAGCGATATTGCGAATGCTTTTCAACATGGCGACCTCTTATCAACTGCCCCTGTTTACGGCTTGAAAACCTCGAGTCTGCCATTTTTGACGATCAGTATCGTCGGGTCGTATATCCCGTCGCCATTGGCGTCAAAAGAGAATTTGCCCAAGACTGTGTCCAAATCCATTGTCGCCGCCAAGGCGTCCCGAATCGCGCTCGCATCTGTCGATGAGGCAGTGCCCAGGGCCTTTGCGAGAATATAGACCGCGGCATAAGATTGCGCGGCAAACACATTGGGTTCGCCGCCGTATTTCGCGCGGTAATTCTCGACGAAGGCGCGATTGCCCGGCGTATCCGCCGTGCTGCTCCATGCGGTAAATACGATTACCTCCTCGGCGGCGGCACCCGCGCTTTGGATTTGCTCGGGGGTCAGGATCAGATTTGCAATAAAACGCACCTCACTGGGAATGCCCAGTTGCCGCCCCTGGATCAGAACCTCCGTCATTTCCGTCGCTTGGGCCGAGACAAAAATGGCATCGGGATTCATCTCCTTTATGCGCGTCAATTGCGCGGATAAATCGGTATCGCCCGTTTGGAAGGTCTCGGTGGTCAGCACCTCCACGCCATTGTCCATAAATGCTTCCTTGAGCACCGCATCGCTGCTTTGGGAAAAGGCATCCCCGCTGTCGAATATTGTCGCCACGCGCCGATAGCCGAGGGCCTTTTGCGTGGTCTGTACGCCGCTGGGGATGAGCCGGTCCACCGTCAGACTGGTGCGGAAGATATAATCCCCCATCGCGCTGAGGCCACGCGCGGCAGAGGTGGGGCTGATCGCCACGACCCCATTTTCTTGCGCGACTGCAAGAGCCCCGCGGAACACCGTTGAGTTACGAGGGCCGAGGATGGCCTGCACGCCTTGGGCGATCAGTTTGTCGTAAGCCGCAATCGCGCCCGCTGGGGTACTCCGGCTGTCTTCGACGATGAACTTGAATATGGCCTTGTCGTGCAACTTGTCGATCTCGGCGAGAGCCAGTTCCGCAGCGTTTTGCAAATCGGTCTCGGCGAATGGCCCCGTCAGATGCGGGACGAGGCCAATGGAAATCACGCTGGGCGACGGCTTGAAAACCTCGAGTTCGCCATCCTTGACGATCAGGACAGCCGGATCGTAAACCCCATCGCCATTGTCGTCAAATGAGAACGAACCCAAAACCGTGTCCATATTCCCGATTTTTGCCAGCGCGTCCCGAATCGCGCTCGCATCGGTCGATGAGGCAGTGGCGATGGCGCGCGCCAAGATGTGGACCGCGGTATAGGCTTGCGCGGCGAACGCATCGGGGTCACTGCCGAATTTTGCGCGGTAATTTTCGACAAAAGCGCGATTGCCCGGGGTATCCGCCGTGCTGCTCCAGGCGGTAAACGCAATCGCCCCCTCGGCGGCGGCCCCCGCGCGCTGGATTTCGCTGGGGGTCAAGGTCAGGTTCGCGATAAAGGGTACTTTGGTGGGAATACCCAGTTGCCGACCTTGGATCAAAATATTGGTCGCCTCTGTGGGCAACGCAGAGACGAAGATGGCGTCGGGATTCAGCTCATTTATCCGCATGAGTTGCGCGGAAAAGTCCGTATCGCCGGTTTGGATGGTCTCGGTGGTCAGCACCTCCACGCCATTGTCCATAAATGCTTCCTTGAGCACCGCATCGCTGCTTTGGGAAAAGACGTCGTCACTGTCGTATATGGTTGCCACGCGCCGATAGCCCAAGGCCGCTTGGGTCGTTTTGACGCCGCTGGGGATGAGCCTATCTACAGTGAGGCTGGCGCGGAAGACGTAAGCGCCTATCGCGCTGAGGCCACGCGCGGCAGAGGTGGGACTGATCGCCACGACCTCGTTTTCTTGGGCGATGGGAAAGGCCGCTCGGGTCATGCTCGAGGTAAAAGGGCCGAGGATGGCAGACACGCCATCTTGATCGATCAACTTTGTGTAAGCGGCAACGGCCCCCGCTGCGGTGCTCTGGTCGTCCTCGATGATAAATTTGAGGGTTGTCCCGTTGAGCAGGGGTGAACGGTTGATTTCCTCGCGTGCGAGTTCAAAGCCGTTTTTTACTGTCATGCCCGTCGAAGCCAGGCTGCCCGTCAGCGGCACCACGAGGCCAATGGGGGTCTCGCTCGTGATTTTTGATGATGCGGTCACGCGCGCCTTTCCGCCGATAGGCAAATTGAGCATCACCTCGTAGCCGCTGTTGATCGGGATGCTCGACCACGAACCGATCTCGCTCCCGGCTTGCATGGCGCGGGCGAGATAGTAGCCCGTCACATTGGCCGACGCGATTTCCACACGCGCACGCCCCATTTCATCCGTCGTTCCAGACCACTGATACGACGCGGTCTGACCGGCAATGGAGCGCGAGAACGCTACTGTCGCACCGCTCACGGGCGCGCCATCTTGCGACAGGTTGACCACGACCGCGGCTTGGGATGCGCCGCGTGCGGTCAATTTGCCCAGCGGGGGGCCTGTCGTCTCGGTCTGCGATTGGGTCACGCGCTCGCCGCCGCAATGCCACATCAGGCCCGCGGCGAGGGTGAGAACGAAGATACTGCGAATATTTTGCAACATTACAATCTCCTTTGCTTAAAAAAATCCCAGAATAGAGAATGTGCATTCTGAGATTTTGATCGAAATAGACGACTGTTTGGCTTTTCAGTTGGGCGCGAAACGCCGTCCAGTCATCGAGGTTGTTCAGATTGACGGCGTCGAGAATGTTGCCATTGTTTGCTCCTTTTGAAGGGGTTCATGGGCATGCGCGCTGGCGCGGTTTGAATCGCGTTGAGAAAGTGATCTCCCGTTTTATTTTGCCAACACGCCTTTCTGGTCTTTGTTGAGTTTCCACGTATCGACCACGCCATTTGGATAGGTGACAGTGAGTTGCGGGCCGATAAATTCAAACTGCGTTCCATTGTCGTGGGTGAGGGTGACGCGCGCATCGTCAGAGGTGATTTGCCCGGTGCCTTCTTGAGGTGTCGTGTCGTACATGTCATCGGAGATCTGCTCTGACACGGATCCAATTCTGAGTTTGGATTGATAGGTAAATGCCGCGTCCTGAAGATCATACCTGCGGTCGATAACCCGAATGCTCTGTCTGTTGTCCGTCACGGAAAGATGGACTTGCGCTTGGTTGGGCGCTGTTGGAAACCATTCGATGAGGCCGCTGATTTTGGGACTCTGGACGATTTCATCCGGGGCGATTTTGCGCGATTCCAAAAACCAGGTTCCGCGAAGTTCGGCTTGGTATTGGGTATCGTCGCTGCAACCGATCAGCAAGGCGCAAAAAATGAGTGTGATAGATGTGCGAACCATAGGAATCTCCTGTCAAAACGTCGATAGCGGGCAAAGCAAAATGACCACATCTTGTCGTGAAGAATAAAACAGGAATTTTGGCTTTGTCAAGAACAAACCAATTTGAGAAGTTGTCTCAAAACTGCAACGGGGATTGGGGGATGGCGTGCGGCCTAGACGTCGCTGTTGTTTCCGGAGGGTTCCCTTTCTATATTCTGGCGTGCTGTGGCGTTTTGTATTTTGTACAGTACAACGCGCAACGGCGAAACGACCAGTTGTACCCGTTCCGCAGATTCGTCCAAGGAGAGCATTTGCAATGAAAAATATGGGACACCGTCCAAACCGGTCTTTGAAAAGCTATCTCGGCATCGCGCTCAGGGGCGTGTGCATGGGATCAGCCGATGTTGTGCCCGGCGTGTCGGGCGGCACGATGGCGCTGATCACGGGCATCTATGAAGAACTGATTTTGTCAATTCGATCTTTTGATGCACGGGCTTTGCGGCTTTTGATGGGATTTCGGATCAAAGAACTGCTCGCTTACGTGCGCTGGCCTTTTTTGTGCGCCCTGCTCATGGGGATTCTCTTGGCGATTTTTTCCCTGTCGCGTGCGATTACCTATCTGCTGGTAAACGAGCCTGTTTTCCTGTGGTCCTTTTTCTTTGGGCTGGTGTTGGCATCTGTTTATACGGTGGGAAGGCGCGTTTCGCAATGGCATTGGCGGACGCTTTTGGGGGCTGTTGGCGCCGCACTGGGCGCGTATTTTCTGGTCGGATTGGCGCCGGTTGAAATGCCGCACAGTCCGCCGTATATTTTTTGTTCGGCTGTGGTTGCGATTTGCGCGATGATCTTGCCGGGCATTTCGGGGTCCTTTGTGTTGGTCTTGCTCGGGCAATACGCTTATATCTTGAACGCGGTCAATACGCGCGATCTGTTTGTCATCGGCCTCTTTGGCGCGGGTGCTGTGGTTGGGCTGATGGCTTTTGCGCGCGTTCTGGGCTGGTTTCTTCAACGCTACCACGATTTGACTATCGCGCTGTTGACCGGGTTGATGCTGGGGTCGCTCAGGAAAATTTGGCCGTGGAAAGAGATGATAGAAACGATGGTCAACCGGCGCGGCAAGGAAGTGCCCTTGGTTCAGGTGAATGCGTTGCCAGAGGCGTGGACGGGCGAAGCGATAGGTGCGCTGGGCCTCGCGCTTTTCGGGCTGGTGCTCGTGCTCGTGCTCGAGCGTTTGGCCAAGGCCAAGTAAGCGGATTCTGAATGGCGCTTGACAGGTCGGCGTTGTGAAAACTATATTGCCAGTCAAAATTTTTTCATCCTTAACTCATTGAGGCAAATATGGCAAATTCAGATTGCGAGATCGGCATCGTCGGTGTGGGACGAATGGGCGCGAATATTGCGCGCCATCTCAACGACGATGGGTTTTCGGTTGTGGCTGTTTATGACGTTCAATTCGAGACTGCGTTGGGAATTGCCAGCGAGGTCGGTGCCCGGGCGCACACAGAACTCGCCGAAGTGACGGCTTCGGCAGACTATATTATCACGGTGGTGACAGACGACGACGCGATGCGGAGCATTTATTCTGAATGCGGCGACAGTTTGTTGCAAGGTGCTCAGGGCAAGGTGTTTATCAACTGCGCGACCGTCGCGCCGCGGGTTCACGTAGATATTGAACGCCTCGCCGAACGGGCGGGCGCGAGCAGTTTGGAAGGGTGCATGGCCAGCAGCATTACCCAAGCGCGGGAAGGCACGCTCTATTTGATGTGCGGCGGCGTGCGTGCGGTCTTTGAGCAGGCGCGTCCGATTCTCGAATCTATGAGTACAAATTTGATCTATATCGGCGAGGCGGGGCGGGCCGCTCAGGTCAAAGCCCTCGTCAATATGGTTATGAATATCAACACCGCGGGGCTGGCAGAAGGTTTGGGCTTGGGCGCCGCGCTCGGCCTGGATTTGAACGTGCTCATGGAAGTGTTTGCACAAACCGGGGCAAATTCCCGCGTGCTCGAAACCGATGGCGAGGATATGCTCAACCGCGACCACGAGTGCTATTTCTCCGCAGATCACGCGGCCAAAGATTCGGGGATCGCCCTCGCATTGGCCGAAGACGCGGGGCTCAATCTTCCACTGGCAAAAGCGACAAAGGCCCAATTTGATCTGATGACGGAAAAAGGCAAGGGCGACTTGGACAAATCGGGCGTTGCCGAGTTGACTTTCCCAGGGCGAGATGATTAGGGTGTGGACGACAACAGGCTAAGAAGCTGTTAAAACGGCAACGGGGAGGGGCTACCTGCCTCGTAGGCACAGGCGTCGCCTACAACGAGCGGAGCGCGTAATGGGAGTAGAGGGTAGGTCCAAAAAATTAAAACATCTTCGAAAAACAAAAGGACTGTACATCTCGATTGATGTGCAGTCCTTTGGCGTTTTGAAACTGTAATATAAATTGATTTTCTATTGACCTCATGTGATGCGATATGTTGCCAGCAAGCGATCTCCCTTGACCTTACTCAGTCATTCAGAGAAGCCATTGCAAAAATGCCATCCCAAAAGACCCTCCGATAAAACCATCACGCACAGCGCGCAAGGCCGTCTCGCAACCGACAGCCATCTTGCAACCCACCTTGCAGGCCAACGCATGGCGTACTACTACAAAAGCGATTTGCGCTGTGCCAGCTTTTTTGACCACCAGCGCAGAGTGCTTCAAAACAATATATTCAACGCCAAAAGAGCGTCAACAAATCGCTTTTTATGGCGTGCGGCGTAGAGGCTATCGCGTGTTCGGTGGCGCGGTTATGATCCTTCCCGATCAAAGGCACTGCCGAATATCAGGAAATCGCCGAAGCCAATGGCGTCATCGCCATCCAGATCGTACCGTGCGTCATAGCCCGGGTTGCCTTGACGCAATCCGAATTGCGCGGTGAACAACAGAAAGTCGGTGAAATCAACCCGGCCATCGCCGTTGAAGTCGGGCGTCAGTGCCGCGGGTTGTAAGGTGATGTGGGTATCGGCAAACGTCACGCGCTCGCGTTGCGTTCCTCGGCCGAGCTCCGCATGCACCAACCGAAGCGTCGTACCGGAAAACGCGCTCATTGTGCGAAAGCGAATATTGCCCACCATGCCGCTATCGGCGGTGGCTTGCCCGCCAAAAGATACGAGATTGATCTCGACAGCCGTTGGATTCGTTGAAGGCACGTCAAGCACCTGTGCATTTGGCAGAACACCGCCCGCGTCAAAGTCCTCGTAAGCCACCTGCACTGAATCGTATTCAAAACGCGCAGAAATGCCGGTGGCCTGCCGAATCCCTCTGCCAAAGACCTGAATGGTCGCAACCGACCCGGGTGAAATATCGAGCGTTGTCACCGCTTGATCGCCCGCTGCGCCATCTCCATCCAAAGAAAGTGAAAAGGGAGGCAAGGGAGGCAAGGGAGGCGAGGGAGGCGAGGTGGTGTTAAAAGTCAAGGGCGCAGACGCAACAATCATATTAATCTGACCAATATTTGTACCATCAGCCACATTCATACT
Organism: uncultured Latescibacterota bacterium; assembly: GCA_958295785.1. Classification (GTDB taxonomy): domain Bacteria; phylum Latescibacterota; class UBA2968; order UBA2968; family UBA2968; genus VXRD01. Next base: position 3,843,704 of record OY282377.1, on the reverse strand, counting down.
GGCACTAACTGTGAACTCGGTACCTGTTACATCAGAAGCAGTCGTAAACGTAATAGTTGCCAAATAGCCATTGGTTAGAGAAACACCAGGCGGAAAACCGCCAAGAGTGGTGGTTTTGGCGATAGTCCCAAAGATATTTAACCCTGTAGTAACCACCGCACCTTTGACTGTCAGCATATCCGTATCAAAGGATAACTCGCCACCGATAATTGGACCTGCTAACCCATTGACAAACACCTCGACGACAATATCGGTACCAGCACCCGCAACAGTGCCCGATGTATTACCATCATCCATTTTATTATTGCTGGCATCAATATCCAAAGACAGAACAGCATTGACATTGGGGCCAGAGGTAATAACCAATCCTGGTATGGATGGACTATTTTCAGATACCATTGCTCCATAGTAGCGGACAAAAATTAGAAAATCTGCAAACCCTACCGCACCATCGCCATTCAAATCCGCCGATACATGAAAACCGGAATCCGATGCAGTTGTTCCAAAAACAGAGGCAAAAATGAGAAAGTCGGCAAAATCAACCGTGCCACTGCCATCAAAGTCGGGCGTGCCTTGAAACGTGGTCTTGTTTGTCGGCGCGATTTCAGTGCTTGAGGTCGCGTTTTCAAAATGGGGACCGGCAGAAATCCGCCCCACAAAGACCAGCAATGTAAGGGCGATCATCAATGCCTGTGCTGACCGGGTGTAAGCATGGATCCTCAGACCTGTGAATGCAATTCGTTTGTTCATCGTTTTCTCCAGTGTGTTGGGGTTGGGGGTTGACCCATCCCAGCGAATCTGCGGAACGGGGAGGGAAGATTCGATTCCCTGTTACTCGCTTGTCCTGTTAGGCTAATTCGGCGTACTCATACACGGGCGTCTCGATGGTGCGAACGGGTTGACAGTGGCCCCAAACCGCTTGTTGCAAACGCTCGACAGTTTCTAAAAAAAAGAATTTTTCCCCGACTCAACATTGACTCGCGTAGGGACATTTTCAATGGTGACGAGCCGCCCTTGTACTTCAAGGCTATACAGAACGCGCTTCTCGACGAATGTTTCACGCCACAGATCAGACATTTTTAGGACTTACGTTAAAAAAGGGTGCAATTCCGTAAAATTTATCACTTTGAGGAGGTGTCAATGCGCCACCCGACGCGTTTGGATGACTGTCAGTATCTGCTTAGCCGTCCCCTCAACGATACCCTGACCCCTTTCGCCGACCATAGCGAAGGGTTCAGTCATGATAGGATCAACCGCTATCTCGCCGGTGAGCGTATCCCCCCCGCTTGGTGTGGGAACACGTCAAAGACCACATCGCGTTGACGCCCAAAGGCGATGTGATCTTTGATGACCCGGTTTTAGACAAGCGCCACGCACGCAAGATCGCGTGAGTGCGTCGTCAATAGAGCGGCAACGCCCAAGGCGTCATCAATGGCATCGGGGGGGTCACATGTGTCTATGTCCATCCGCAAGAGGATCGGTTCTGGCTGATTGACTATCGGATTTATGACCCGCAAGACGATGGCAAAACCAAATTGGATCCTCTCAAGGACATGCTCTCTGCGTTGGTCTATCAGAAGGGCCTCCCTTTTACCGGGGTCTTGATGGACAGTGGGTATGCGACCAAAACGGTCATGCGACACAGAGAGCAGATGCAAAAAACCTATTATTGTCCCCTCAAGACGAACCGGCGCGTGGACGATTCGGCAGGCACAACCCCCTACCAGCGCGTAGATAGCTTAACTTGGACTCAAGCGCAACGCAAACAAGGCAAGTCAATTAAAATCAGAGGGTTTCCCAAAGACCACAAAGTGAAATTATTCCGGGGGGCGTCTTCTGATAGACGCACGGCGTAGGTCGTGACCAACGACCATGCTCAAAACGATTCTTCAGGGGTACAACAGGTGTGTCACAGACGATGGAAAATTGAGCCCTTTCACCGCGAAGTCAAACAGGTGACCGGGCTTGAAAAGTGTCCATGTCGGTTGGCACGCATGGTACGAAATCATAGTGGGTGTGCGATGTTCGTTTGGATTCGACTCGCGCAGGTGGCCTATCAAACAGGACAAACCATTTATCAAGTCAAATACCGAGGGCTGGCTGACTTCTTGAGACAACAACTCAAAGTACCTCATATTCCAATGGAGATTGCGTAAGTCCTAATTTTGTTTTTTTCTCCAAAAGAGCGTCAACAAACCGCTTTTTATCGCGTGCGGCGTAGAGGCTATCGCGTGTCCAGTGGCGTGGTTATGACCCTTCCCGACCAAAGGCACTGCCGAATATCAGGAAATCGCCGAAGCCAATGGTGCCATCGCCATCCAGATCGTACCGCGCGTCATAGCCCGGGGCGCCTTGACCCAATCCGAATTGCGCGGTGAGCAACAGAAAGTCGGCAAAATCAACCCGGCCATCGCCGTTGAAGTCGGGGGTCGGTTGCTGTTGCACCTTAAGAGTGAAGGTTAGCGAGACCACATCGCCATCTGCGTCCAGTGCCGACAAGGTGTATTTGGTCTCGGGCTGCACCTTGCGCGGCGTGCCGGAAATGATGCGCGTGGTCGGGGCGAACCGCAATCCGTTGGGCAGGGATGGCCACAAGATATAGACCAAGGGACCATCGCCCCCGGTTGCCTGCGGCAAGATCACGCGGATGCTGTCCCCGATGATGTAGCGTTGCGCGGCGATCACTGTCGAATCGCCAAACGACGGCAGCCAATCTACCACCGCAGTGAAGGTCACGGGTTGCGAAACCCCTTCGACAGAAGCTGAAACCGTGTTCGTGCCCACAGCACCCAGCGTTAAGGTCGTCTGTGCGTGACCATTCGAATCGGTCGTCGAGGTCTCGACACTGAGCGACCCACCGCCTGCGGTGACGGTAAATCTAACCGGAAAACCAGCGAGCCCAACACCGTTTTTATCCCGCACTTCAACGACAAACGGGTTCGTCAGTGCTTCCCCTGATGCCCCTTGCTGGTTATCGCCTGAGATTTTCACCAAGGCTTGAGGTTGCGATTGCAGGATTGCCTGCATATCCCACAGCAGAGCCGTGGCATCATCTGCCCCTGAAGCGAAGATTCTGCCATCGGGCGAAAACGAAACTGAACTGACATCAGACGTATGCCCTGTAAGCGTGGCGATGTTCCGTCTCGTTGCCACATCCCACAACTTGACCTCTAGAGATGACTCTGAAGCGAGGGTGCTACCATCGGGTGAAAACGAAACGGAATTGACCCCATTCGAACTGAATTGACCCCATCCCCAATGCCCTAGCGTGGCGATGTTCCGTCTCGTTGCCACATCCCACAGCTTGACCTCTCGATATGACCCTGAAGCGAGGGTGCTACCATCGGGCGAAAACGAAACTGAAAGGACCAGATCCGTATGCCCTGTAAGCGTGGCGATGTTCCGTCTCGTTGCCACATCCCACAGTTTGACCGTGCGATCCCATGACCCAGATGCGAGCGTTGAACCATCGGGTGAAAACGAAACTGAACCGACCCGATCCGTATGCCCTGTAAGCGTGGCGATGTTCTGTCTCGTTGCCACATCCCACAGTTTGACCTCTTGAGATGCCCCTGAAGCGAGGGTGCTACCATCGGGTGAAAACGAAACGGAATTGACCCCATTCGAATGTCCCTCAAGTGTGGCGATGTTCCGTCTCGTTGCCACATCCCACAGTTTGACCGTGCGATCCCATGACCCAGATGCGAGGATTCTGCCATCGGGCGAAAACGAAACTGAAAGGACCTCATTCGAATGTCCCTCAAGTGTGGCGATGTTCCGTCTCGTTGCCACATCCCACAGTTTGACCGTGCGATCCCATGACCCAGATGCGAGGATTCTGCCATCGGGCGAAAACGAAACTGAAAGGACCTCATTCGAATGTCCGATGTTCTGTCTCGTTGCCACATTTCTCGTTGCCAAATCCCACAGCAGAACTATGCCATAAGACCCTGAAGCGAGGGTGCTACCATCGGGTGAAAACGAAACTGAACCGACCCGATGCGTATGCCCTGTAAGCGTAGCGATGTTTTGTCTCGTTGCCACATCCCACAGTTTGATCGTGTCATCCCATGACCCTGAAGCGAGCGTTGAACCATCGGGCGAAAACGAAACTGAACTGACCCGATGCGTATGCCCTGTAAGCGTGGCGATGTTTTGTCTCGTTGCCACATCCCACAGCAGAACTATGCCATAAGACCCTGAAGCGAGGGTGCTACCATCGGGTGAAAACGAAACTGAACCGACCCGATCCGTATGCCCTGTAAGCGTGGCGATGTTCTGTCTCGTTGCCACATCCCACAGTTTGACCGTGCGATCCCATGACCCAGATGCGAGCGTTGAACCATCGGGTGAAAACGAAACTGAACCGACCCGATCCGTATGCCCTTCAAGCGTGGCGATGTTCCGTCTCGTTGCCACATCCCACAACTTGACCGTGTTATCCGATGACCCTGATGCAAGCGTTGAACCATCGGGCGAAAACGATACTGATCTGACACTACGCGAATGCCCCTCAAGTGTGGCGATATTCCGTCTCGTTGCCACATCCCACAGTTTGACCGAGCGATCATTTGACCCTGAAGCGAGGGTGCTGCCATCGGGCGAAAACGAAACTGAAGTGACCTCACTCGTATGCCCAGTGAGTAGCGCGAGTTCACGAGAGGTCGCCGCGTCATAAAGCCAAATGCCAATGCTACTTGCCACAGCGAGAAGTGAACCATCCGGCGAAAACGCGACTTCCTCAATTCTTCCTTTTCCCAAGCGAGCGATTGCCCCTACGGGTAAATGCCATGTCTGATAATCGCTCCCAATCGGCGGTGTAGGCATTCCAACCCCCACGGCGTTGAAGGCCACCTTACGGTCAGCGCCAGATGCCTCAACAGTGTTTGTGCCCGAATAGTCTCCAAGCGTCAATGTGCTTTGCGCCCTGCCATTGGCATCGGTTGTTGCGTTCTCACCACTGAACCGCCCGCTGAGTCTTCCATCGCCTGCGGTGACGGTAAATCTAACCGGAAAACCAGCGAGCCCAACACCGTTTTTATCCCGCACTTCAACGACAAACGGGTTCGTCAGTGCTTCCCCTGATGCCCCTTGCTGGTTATCGCCTGAGATTTTTGCCAGCGTTATAGGACAGTTCCCGCAAGTTACCTCTAATGTAGTCCTCTCCACATTTCCAAAAATGTCAACTGCTTTGGCAACAATCCTGTAATCGTCGAGATTCAAAAGACTCGTCTTGCCATCAGACGGAATAACGCCATCATAATCGAATTGAACCACAGCATCTCTTTCGCCATTCAATCCCCGACACGCCTTCACTTCAAGAAATCCGGCGGCGGAGTGTGGTTCTTTTGTTCTAACCAATAGGAGCACTTGGTGAAGTCCATCTGGGTCGCTCACTCTGAATCGGACAGAAACGTTTTTTGAGCCTGCTGGATATAGAGGCGATGAAATGAGTTCGACTGTTGGCGGCGGTGTCTCTCCATCTGGTATATAGGGATTGAAGTAGGGATGCACGGACAAAAATTCGGCATGACATGCCGATAACAGATACCGTCTCGAACCATACGCCATAATGTACGCAGCACTGCGGAAATCGTGACGCAAGCCAAATGCATGTCCAAGTTCATGCGCTACTGTTTGCCAGCCAAATCCGCCTGGAACCATCCCATAGCCACCATTTCTACCGCCACCGCCCACTCCTCCCGCCCGCCTGACACCACCAAGACCAATTCTATCTATACTATTGTCAACGACGATGAGATAGACGTTCAGCGAGCGATCAAACGCCTGTCCAACCTCGTCAAGTACAGTGTTAGATGTGTTGTCAAGATAGTGGCTATCGGAGTATCGACCATCTACGCGATGAACCATCGGGTTGCCCCCTGCGTCGGTTTCAAAGCGGAAGGTCATGCCCCCGTATCCATTTGCGCGCATCTGATCGCGGAAAAAAGTCTGAATCTGACGGATCGTCGTTTTCATTGAGTCAACCACCTCTGCGCGAAACGGCCGGTCATTGGGCAAGAAGTAGATCATCCGCACCGTGCGAGGTTCGCCAACGTTCAGGTTAAACGCCTGCTTGCGTGCGGCGTAGAGGCTATCGCGTGCGCGCATGTCTTCGTAATCGAGAACTTGGCAAAAATGCACATTGTCCTCTGCGGATGGTTGCGGCGAAGCCCACCCGACAGACGTGAGGCAGAGCAACGCGAAAACGCAGGCGGTCAGTTTGGTTGGGATAGAGAAACGGTTCATGGTTGTCCTCATTTGTCTGAATCGCGGATTGTCGCGGATTAAAGGATGACGCGGATTACCTCGCTACGGCCTTCCCACCTGCTGCATCCTCCGCTCTACCTGCAAGCCTCAATCCGCGTTCATCTGCGTTCATTCTGTGGTTGCTTTTGCCTTTCGCCTTTCATCCGTGCAATCCGCGCAATCTGTTTCATCCGCGATCCGCCTTTTTAACACAAAGAAGACCGGGGTCAAATTCGGCCCCGGTTCCCATCTGTGGATGGCTTTTTGGCGGGTGGTCAATCGACATTCAGCAAGATCGTGGTAATCGTTGAAACCCATGCGATAAACATGAGGCCAATAAGCCAGCGAAAAGACTTAGAAGCCCTAACATAAAGAAATCAAGCATCTGAAACAGAGGAGTGAACAGCCGATGGAGAGGAACGCCTCATGGATGTCCGCTCTGCGTTCGTCGCGCACCCGCAGGCTGCCAAACTGCCGGAGCCAGGCCAGCGTCCGCTCAACGACCCACCGGTACACGCCCAACCCGCTGCCATGCGCTGTACCCCGCCGGGCGATCACCGGCCAGATGTGGCGCGCACGCAGGGCCTTCCAGCACGCCTCCGAGTCATAGGCACGCGCCGCATACAGCCGTTGGGGTCTGCGGCGCGGACGACCGCGTTTGCCCCTGACCGCAGGCACAGCGTCCACCCATGGCAACCATTGCGTCACATCTGGCCGGTTCGCCCCGGGCACAATCGCGGCCAAAGGCACCCCGTTGGCATCGGTGATCCCATGATGCTTACGCCCGGGCTTGCGGCGGTCTGTGGGATTGGGGCCGGGTTTTCCCCCCAGCGCCTACCGCACGCAGGGAGGCGCTGTCCACGCAGGCGCGAGACCCGGCCAGGCCATCGACCACTCGCAGTTTGGACAACAGCAGATGATGAAGCCGCTCCCACACGCCTGCGTCATGCCATGCCTTCAGACGACGCCAGCAGGTCATCCCGGAACCCCACCCCATCTCTTGGGGCAACTGATCCCACGGGATGCCGCTCTTCAGGACGAATAGAATGCCGGTCAATGCCTTGCGGTCGTCAATGCGCTTACGGCCAGGAAAGCGGAACCGTCCAGGCTTGGGAACCGGCAAAAGGGGGGGGGCCTTTTCCCAGAGTGCATCGCTCACGAGGGGGTTGGACATTTGTCCCTCCTCGCCCGGTAAAGATGCCGGGCATGGACGTTGTAAGGGTTGGGCTGAGAAGAAAAGCGGCCTCTCACAAAGCCATGGCAACGCTTTCTGTTAGGGACTCTTAGAACAGCCCTGGCTCTATTCTCAGGCGTATCTGCAATGCGCGCAGGCCATGCCCATGCACGCGCTTGTTTCTCTTCTTCCACAACAAAGCGACCCCTTCTACTCCCAACTCACGCCCACAACCCACTCACAAACCGATCCACACACCAAAGGGGGGGGTCATCACCCGATTTTTTCCAACTTTTCACTTCTTCTTCACCCCACTGCCACAACGGCCGCTCATGCTTTGATAGCGTTACAGATAGAATAACCCAATGGGGGATAAGCGTCAAGCCATATAAGACGGGCTTTAGAGGTCGTAATTGTATTTTCTATTGTCTTCAAACACCTGGCGCCAGTGGGCAAAATAAAACGGGCTGTGAAAAAATCTCGCAGCCCGTTTTTGCTTTGTTTTTTGCTTCCAAATACACGGCAAAGTGTTCGCACCCATCAGGCACCAACGCCCGATTCATCTCGTCAGCCTCTCACCTTCGGGCGAGCACAGGGGCATCGCCCTACGGTTCTATACTCGCATCTTAATTTTCACTTGGCCTCATGTGATGCGATATGTTGCCAGCAAGCGATCTCCCTTGACCTTACCCAATCATTCAAAGAAGCCATGGCAACAAGGCCATCCCAAAAGACCATCAGATCATGCCATCGCGCACAGCGCGCAAGGCCGTCTCGCAACCCACAGCCATCTTGCAACCCACCTTGCAGGCCAACGCATGGCGTACTACTACAAAAGCGATTTGCGCTGTGCCAGCCTCTCGGCGCATGAGAGCGGCATTTTTGAACTGCTAAGGCAGTTGTACCCCGCTCGCCTCCTTTTTTTTGCTGTTGAAAAAAAGTCGGTCGCCGCACGCCGTAGGCACAGGCGTAGCCAACGCATCGAAGGCAACCCACATGGAGGCAGAACCAAACGCTTGAGACGAGCACCCCATGATCCGTACAGAACGTCTGTTCCTCATTCCTCCCTGATGGAAGGCAGGATATGGACAACTAAAAATCAAATTGGTATAATATCCGTCACTCGGAAATGTCTTTTGGGTTATCGAGGTATTTGACAAAGACCACTTCGTTGCGCGATTCGTTGTAGAGCAATTCGTCCGCGCTCGTTTTGACCATCAACAAGCCAAATCCTCCCGGGCGCAGCCCGCGGTTTTCTCTGATGCTCATGTGCGCGATGGGGTCGTTGGGATTGTTGACGGCAGCGTGGTCAAGCGCGTTGATGTCAAAGCCCGATCCAGGATCTTCAATGCGAAACATGAGCATGCGTTCAAATCTGAGAAATGCGATGCGGACCTTTTTGGTCGGGTCGAGTTGCCCGCCCCATTCAATGGCATTGGCGAGGAGTTCGTAAAATGACATGGCGATGGTCTCGCGCAGGTCTTCGGGCAGGTCGGCTTCCAATTGCATCACAAAATTTCGCATCCGAGCCGCGGCTTTTTGATCGCAGGGCACCAAAATTTCGACCCAGTTGGGGGTTGCCGAGGCCACTTCAATAACCATTCCCCGCTCGGTCGCATTGAGGCCATCTTGGACGAGGCGAATCAACTCTTGGGGGTCTATGGGTTTGGGGATATAGTGATATGTCTGTTCGCGGATGGCTTCGAGAAGGGTATCTGGCGTGTCATCAGAGGTCATGACAATGACGGGCGGCGGCGCGGGCAGGGTCTTTATTTTTGACAAGAGTTCCAAACCGTTGATCCCGGGCATCCAGATATCGGTCAGCACCAAGTCGAAAGGGGTCTCGGCGATTCGGTCGTAAGCCCGTTTGCCATCGGTCGCCGTTTCTGTTGTATATCCGGCGTCTTTGAGTATGGCTTCTACCAGCACTCGGGTTGGGCCGTCGTCTTCGGCGATCAGTATTTTGGACATGGTTTGTACTCGGGGTTAAGCGGAGGAGATGAGTTCTTCAAGCGCGTTTTGAACCGCTGACACCTCGCGTTCGAGTTGCTGGCAGGTCGTGCGCGCATCGCGCAAGTGACCGGATTTGCCCATCTGTTCGAGTGCGGCGGTCGTTTGATAGGCCGCGCTGGCGTCAAAATTGGCAACCGCCCCCTTCAGCGCGTGGGCGGCTTGGCGCAGGTCTTCGGGCGACTGCCGGTCGATAGCCCGATGCAATGCGGCGATTTGGTCGGGCAGTTCTTCAAAAAAAATAGCGACCATCTTTTCGAGGATTTGCATTTTGCCGCCCACCCGCGCCATGATGCCCTCTATGTCAATCGGCGGCGTTTTGGAACTGGCGTTTTGGGATTGCAGGTTTTGCAAAAGGGCGAAGAGTTGATCTGCGCGAACGGGGCGGATCAGCGTTGCTGCGGCCCCCGCGTCGAGACAGGGTTGGGCGTACTCTTCCCGCGATACGAGGCCGATACTGCGGGTGCCCGGTCGCGCCTGTGCGAGTTGTTGTTCAACATCTCGACACGCATCTATGTCGATCAGCGCGAAGCCATAAGATATATCTCGGTCGGGCAGTTCACGCGCCGACGCGACCCGATAGCCCTTTTGTTTGAGCAACACGTGGAGCAGGTGGCGATGGATGGGGTTGCGGTCGATAACGAGCGCGTCATATTCATCGCGTGTTGGGGCGTTGACCATCGTATTTGATCTCCATAGCAGGACGACCTTGTGGCACGCGATAATAAGTACAACGGATTGAGGGGTTGTGTCAACCAGAATTGTTTGAGCAGATGGTTTGCGACCACAAATTGGCGAAGTACATTTTTCGTTGACTTCTGGTATTGTGTGTACAATCTTATTGGGCGGGCACGGGGGCTACGGTTCTATCCTCGCATCTTGTATCTTCGGGCGCACATGGGCCGCGCCCCTGCGTTTCATCTGCGGATACTCCCCTTTCACTTTTCGCCTTTCGCCCGAAGCATCGCTGTCCCAATTTCTTTTTTTGGAGGTGGTTTATGGATCTCAAGGATTTGGATCGAATCCACAATGAACAGGAAGAACGGCGAAAATTCAGCAACATTCTGCGCCGTTTTGACGAAAGAAAAAACTTGAGGAATGGGCTTATTGTGATTGTGGTGGTCATTGTTTTGGTCATTGTGCTTTACGGCGCGAAAGAGATGAATTTTCTCTTTGAATCCGTCCCTGCCGAGACCTCTACAGAGCAGGTAATGCCCCAAGGCACAGAAGATGAATAGCGGATAACTCAGCGGCAGATAGGTGAAACGCGAGAAAGGACGGCAACCATGGTCATCGCCAAGCCCAGAGTCAAGTTCACCTATGAAGACTACCTGCATACGCCGGAAGACCAGTACTACGAACTTTTGGACGGAGAATTGATTGTGGTCCCTGCACCGGGAGAACTTCACCAGAGCGTGTCTGCGTTGCTCGGATGGAAACTCATTCAATTCGCGTCTGAAAATCGCTTGGGCCGGGTCTATCACGCGCCCTTCGACGTGGTGCTGTCGGACCTGGACGTGGTGCAACCCGATTTGATATTTGTCTCTCATGCGCGTGCCCACATCATCACCGATGCAAATATTCAGGGCGCGCCCGATCTGGTGATCGAAATTTTGTCTCCTTCTACGGCTGCACGCGACAAGACGTTTAAGCGCACCCTGTATGCGATGCACGGCGTGCAAGAGTACTGGATGGTGGATGCCATCGCAAAAACCGCAACAGTGCTGTTGCTGGGCGAGCGCGGGTTCGAGGTCGTGAACACCTACCGCGAAGGGGAAATATTGACTTCGCCCACATTGCGCGGTTTCACTTTGAACCTCAATGAGATATTTTGAGCATGGATAGGCGCGAGACACATACCGTTGATGCAACGGGCGGTTATCGACAGATTCGAGAGGCGTTGGACGCATTGCAACAAAAGCGCGCAGAGGCCGCGCTGAGTGAGCAGGTGGCTTTTCAAAACGCGCTTTTGCAGGTCAGCCGTGCGGTGCAACAGATGACGCGCCCCGAGCATCTCGAGGGGGTTGTCGTCGCGTGTCGGGAACAACTGCGGGTGCTCGATGTGTCGTTTGTCGCCATTGCCGTGCATCGCTTGCTCGATCCCGAAACGCAGACCTTCGAGTCCTACGAGGTGATGCCTTCGGGGCAGATCAACCGCTTGGTGCGCGCCGTGCCGAATGTCTATCGCATGTGGCAACAGCAAAAAACGATTTACCGCGCGGATCTCACAGAAGATATGGGGGGGTTGACGCCCGTGGGGCTGAAGGGCATGTCTGCGCGGTATGGCGTGGCCATTCGCTGCATTCTCGACATTCCGCACGCACGGGGCACGCTGGCGTTGTTGAGCGATGTGGTTTCGGCGTTTTCAGATGCCGAGGTCCTGTTTTTGGAACGCATTGCAGAGTTGGTCTCGATGGGCATTACCCGGTTGGGCGACCTCGAGCGCCTCGAAGCGCAGAACGAGGAACTCGAAAAAGCCCGCGTGGCCGCCGAAGCCGCCAACCGAGCCAAGAGCCAGTTTTTAGCCAACATGAGCCATGAAATCCGCACGCCCATGAACGGCATTATGGGGATGATCGAATTGCTCGGCAACACCGAATTGACGGCGCGGCAAAAGGAGTACGCGGACCTGGCTTACAATTCGGCAGATACGCTGCTGGTCTTGCTCAACGATATTCTCGACCTGTCCAAAGTCGAGGCCGGCAAGCTCGAGTTGGAAAGCATTCCCTTCGCGCTTCGAGACACGCTCGGCGATACATTGCAAACGCTGGCTGTTCGGGCGAGCGAGAAGGGGCTTGAACTGACCTATCGGATTTCGCCCGAGGTGCCCGATAGCCTCATCGGCGATCCCATTCGCCTGCGGCAGGTGGTCGTCAATCTCGTGGGCAATGCCATCAAATTTACCGAGACCGGGGGCGTGGATATCGATGTCGATCTGATTGCGATGCGCGAGGACGAAACGCAACTGCGGTTTGAGGTGCGCGATACCGGGATCGGCATTCCGCGACAAGTGCAGCGACAGATCTTCAGCGCGTTTGATCAGGCGGACAGTTCCACGACGCGGCAATACGGGGGCACCGGACTCGGCTTGACCATTTCCGCCCAACTGGTTGAGTTGATGGGCGGGAAGCTCGGCGTCAAAAGCGCGCCCAGTCAGGGGAGCGTGTTTTTCTTTGAAGCCGTGTTTTCGCGCCAGACCAATGGCGTGTCCTATCGGGATGTTTTGCCCGATACCCTGAGCGGCATGCCGGTTTTGGTGGTCGATGACAATGTCACCAATCGGGTGATTTTTGAAGAAATGCTGTCATGCCAAGGTCTGAAACCCGCACTGGCCGAGAATGGTCAAATAGCTTTGGAAGAGTTGTTGCGCGCCCAACGCGCGGGCAGTCCCTATCCGCTGGTTCTGCTCGACGCGGAAATGCCGGTGATGGACGGGTACGCGCTCGCACGGCATATCGCCGCAGAGGCCACGTTGAAATCCACGCGCGTGGTGGTGTTGACTTCTGCGGGGCGGTCCGAGGTGCCTTTTGTCCGCGAGATGCTGGCCGGGTGTTTGTCCAAGCCCATCAAGCAATCCGATCTGTTTAATTTGATCGCCGGCCTGTTCGAGACGTCTGTACCCGATAGTTTGCACGCGAGAGATCAGAGGCCCGAAAAGGCGCGAAAATCCCTGCACATTTTACTGGCGGAAGACGGGGTGGTCAACCAGCGCGTCGCCATCGATATGTTGCACCAGCGCGGCCATACGGTCGTTGTGGCGAACAATGGGGCAGAGGCTTTGACCGTCCTCAAAAAAGACGACGCGTTTGATCTGGTCTTGATGGATGTGCAGATGCCGGAAATGGATGGGTTGGAAGCCACCAAAGCCATTCGCAAGTGCGAGGAAAACACGGGCAGGCATTTGCGAATCGTCGCGATGACCGCCGACGTGATGAAGGGCGACCGCGAACTTTGCATGGCGGCGGGCATGGATGGGTTTGTCGCCAAGCCCCTGCGCTCACAGGCCCTTTACGAATCGGTGGAAGCGGTGTACAACCGCTCATCGACGGGCGCGCGCCAGACGCTCGACTGGGAAGCATCACTGCAACATGTGGGGGGAGATGAGACACTTCTCGTGCGGTTGGCCCAGATGTTTTTGGAAACAAAGGACGATCTGATCCGACAACTCGACAGCGCAGCCGATGCCGAGACGATCCGCACGGGCGCGCGCGAGTTGAGGGAAAACGCCGAGTTGTTTTACGCAGACCACACGAGGGAGGTTGCCGCGACGATTGAAGACATGGCAAAAGGCGAAAATTGGGCCGATGTGGATTGCCATGTCGCAAACCTAAAAGAAAAAGTGAAACACCTTGCGGCCGCGCTCGCGGTGCAAGGGAATTTGAGGCACAAACAAGAAGGGAATCGCGATGGCTTTTGAAGAAACAATGCGGGGGAATGTTCGCATCATCAAGCTCAACGGTCAGGTGACGGACCGCGAGATGTCGGAGTTGACGGAGTACGTCACCGAGGTTCTCGCCCAAAATGCGGAGATGCAGATGGTTTTGGATTTGGGGCAAGTGCGGTGGTTGAACAGCATGGCATTCGGGGTTTTGACCGCGCTGTTGCAACGCTTACGCAAGGCCGAGGGCGATTTGAAACTCGCCAATGCCCACGATCATGTGATCAGCATTTTTGTCCAGACGCAACTCATCAAAATTTTCGATCTCTACGATTCGGTCGATGAGGCTGTTGCGACATTTCAGGAGTAAATGTTTTTCTTGCTTCAAAATGAGATTTTGGTATTTTTAAGCATAGCAAACGGGGCGTGGCTCAGCCCGGTAGAGCGCCTGCTTCGGGAGCAGGAGGCCGGAGGTTCAAATCCTCTCGCCCCGACCACTCAGAGCAAGGGGTTGCGTTAATTTTGACGTAACCCCTTGTTTTATATATGGAGAGCCGATCTGAATACTGCGTAACGTCAGTTCTTCATCTCAATCTGCAACCGAGGAGGTAAAGCGTGACGAAACAATGGATGGTCGGTTTGTTATTCGCCGGGTGTGTGGGCACGCAACAGGTTTGGGCAGAAACCGCATTGAATGAACCCCCTTCAGCACATGCATTGGGGCTGCCAGTTGAAGGCGTGCAGACCGTTGTGTTGAGCAATCGGGTCGGCAAGAATCAGATTCAATTTGTGAGCACGGCACCGCTGGAAGAGATTCACGGCACCGCGTCGGAGATTTCGGGCGCATTAAAACTGAACCCGGCGCATGTGGAAGCGATGACCGGAAAAATTGAGGTGCAAGTTGCGAGCATGGAAACGGGGATAAAGAGGCGCGACGAGCATTTGCACGGCGCGGACTGGATGGATGCAAAACAATTTCCGGCGATAGCGTTTGAAATCGCGGGCCTGAAAGATGTATCTGTACAGGCGGACAAAACCAAGGCGACCATTCAAGGGGTGGCGATGGGCGCGTTTTCTTTGCACGGCGTAGATAAGGAAATGGAAATTCCGTTTGAAGCCACGTATTTGTTGGCGTCGGATCAGACCGAGAAACGGGCACCGGGGGATTTTTTCGTGGTCAAGGGGGCGTTTCAGATTGCATTGAAGGATTTTGATATTGCAGGGACACGCGGGTTGGTAGGCAGTCGGGTCGGGACGGAGATCCACTTAAAAGCGAACTTTTTTGGTTCAACAATCGCGGAGGAGAACGAGTAATGGCGCAGACGTGCAAAAAGCCTGTGGGAGAGATACAGGACGCTGAAAGAAGGGCATTTTTGACGCAGACCCTCGCGCTCGTGGGCGGGTGCATGTGCGCCGGATGGATCGCGGGGTGTGAGACCGATGTGTTAAAATCGTCCGACGTGGCCGTGCGGTTCAATGTGGCGGATGCGCCCGCATTGGCACAGGTGGGCGGTGCGGTAAAACAGATTTTTGAGGGGCAACACGGCGGCGAGCCCGTGATCATCATTCGCCTGTCGGAAGAAGCGTTTTTGGTTTTGAGTTCTCTGTGTACCCATCAGCGCTGTGAGGTGAATTTGCCGGGCGAAGGCGATCCGCAAATCTGGTGCGAATGTCACGGCGCGTTATTTGACAGGACGACAGGTGCGGTTCTGCGAGGCCCGGCAACAGCCCCCTTGCCGCGATTCGAGAGCGCGTATGACCGAGGGACGCAGATATTGACGATTCAGTTTTAGAATCGGAAGGTCTCGCTTCCTCGCCGATCCATAGATAACTGGGATCGGCTTTGCGTTTTGGCGACAGGCGCGCCGCGCTACATCAATTTTTTGCGTTTGGCGAGATAATTGAAAAGCGCGGTGTCAAAGGGTTCTGAGGTTTCGAGGAGCACGTAGTCGATGAGGGCCTCGCGGCATTCGCGGCGAAACCGGGCGATGAGGGCTTCCATGTGATCCCGATACGCAGGCGCGATATGCCATGGCTCAGTGGCGATTTGCACGCCGGATTCGAGATCGACAAAGCGCGTTTCCCGATTGAAGTCGAGGTCGCGTTCCCGAGGGTCCATCACATGGAAAACGATCACTTCGTGGTTGCGATGGCGAAAGTGTTTGAGGCCATTGAGCAAGCGGTCTGGATCGTCGAAAAAATCGGAGATGACCACGATGAGTCCGCGCCGAACAATGCGTTCGGCCAGATCGTGAAAGGCAGCAGCGAGATCGGTATCGCCCCCTTCGGGACGGGTATTTTGAAGCGCGATCAGCAGGGCGTGCAAATGACTGGTGACAGATCGGGGCGGCAAATACGTGCGAATTTGATCGTCAAAAGCGATCAGCCCAACAGCATCGCGCTGGCGCAACATGAGATGGGAAAGGGCCGCCGCGACATAAGATGCGTATTGAAACTTGGTGATCGGACCCGAGCCATAAGCCATTGAGGCACTGGCGTCGATGAGGAGATGAGATTTGAGATTGGTTTCTTCTTCGTATTGTTTGACGTAGAGCCGGTCGGTTTTGCCAAACACCTTCCAGTCCAAATCGCGCAGCGCGTCGCCCGGCATGTATTGGCGGTATTCGGAAAATTCGACCGAGAACCCGTGATAGGGGCTTTGGTGCAACCCGGTGATAAACCCTTCCACGACCATGCGCGCAATCAGGTCGAGACGCGAGAGCCGGGAGGCGACTTCGGGATTGAGATATTCTCGTGCCATGAGTTATTGAGATCGCTTTCATTTGTTATTGACGATAGGCGGCCCGACGATGTCTGATTCGATAAACTTCAACTTGTATCTTAGCGGTCAGCGGTCAGCCATCAGCAGTTAGCGATCAGTCCCTGCCCCATCAGCCGTAGGGACAGGCCCCTGTGCCTGTCCGAAGCAACGGTCAGCGGTGGGGCTGAAAACGGATTGCCGATAGCATCTTACCCCTTACCTCTCCCCAAATTTTCAAGCACAATGCGACGGCTCTTTTTGAGCGCGGCGAGGGGATTGGGAATGTCCGATTTGAGTTCGAGGCTCATGTTGCCGGTATAGTGAATTGATTGGAGCGCGGCAAAGGTGGATCGCAGCGCATCTGGGGTCAGCACGCCATCGCAGAGGCCTAGGTGCAAATCGCTTTCGCCATCGTTGTCGTCGAGATGGACATAAGCGAGGCGGCCGCCTGCGAGGGCGATCATATCGGCGGGATTTTCATTTGCCATTTGCGCGTGGCCGATGTCAAAAAGCAGGTACAGGTTGGGGTGACCGATTTTCTCGAGATATTCGAGCGCGAGCGGCACGGTGGGCAAAAAGGTGCCGGGAAAGTGTTCGATGGCGAGTTTGAGACCCGCATTTTGCGCGCTGTCCGCGAGCGGGATCAGGGATTCGGCAAAGCGGTCGGGATCATCGCCCTTGGGCACGAGATACGCGGTGGTGGCACCGAGCAAAGCGGCGTGTTCAAATGCGCGACAGACGTGATCGCGGGCGGGTTGTGGGTCATCTCCGGCAAGAGACGCGCCTGCGGGCATCTCGGCAGAGGCGGCCATGCACGAAATGGCGAGGCCGAGGTCTTTGGCACGTTGTTGCAGATCGGGCGTTTGCAACCCACTCGGGCGAATGTCAATGTGGGTAAATCCCGCATCGGCAATTTGCGTCAAGGCGATTTCTTCAGGGCAGGTCAGTGCCCATATACATGCAGCGAGGGGCATGGTGGACTCCTTTGCATTTTATTGATGCTGTGCTTAAAACCAAACCCCAGGCGATTTTCGTCTGGGGTTTTTGCGTGGCATGAGCTTATAGCCGGTGATCACGGCAACTCGATAATATCTTCTCGTCTCGGCCCGACGGAGACCCATTTCACGGGCACTTCGAGCCAGTCTTCGATATGTTTGACGTAATTTTGTGCATTCGCTGGCAAGTCCGAGAACCGCCGAATCGATGAAATATCTCGTCGCCAACCCGGCAATTTTTCCAAAACGGGCGTCGCGCGGTCCAAAAGCGCGGGAACCGGAAACTTATGGGTTTTTTCGCCATCGATCTCGTAAGCCGTGCAGACTGGAATTTCGTCGAGATACCCCAACACATCGAGCAGGGTCAACGCGACCGCTGTCGCCCCTTGCATGCGGCACCCATAGCGCGTTGCAACGGCATCAAACCAACCCATCCTGCGGGGACGGCCCGTTGTCGCGCCGTATTCCCCGGCATCGCCGCCTCTCTCGCGGAGTTCCTCGGCTTCTCGGTCAAAAATCTCGGAAACAAAAGGCCCGGCCCCCACGCATGAGGAATACGCTTTTGCAACGGCGACGACCTGCGTAATTGAATGGGGCGGAATGCCTGCGCCGATAGATGCAAAACCGGCCAGCGTGGAAGAAGATGTGGGATAGGGATAAATGCCGTGGTCGGGATCGCGCAAGGCCCCCAGTTGTCCCTCGACGAGAATTTTCTTTTCTTCTTTCAGGGCATTGTGCAGCAACGATGACGTGTCGCAAACATACTGCGCTATTTGGTCCCCCGCCTCCATCAAAGCCGGCGCGATCTGTTCCAAAGACATGACCGGCTTTTGATACAAATGCTCGAAAAGCAAATTTTTCACGGTCAGCGCACGTTCAATGCGGTCGCGCAAGCGGCCCTCGTGGAACAGGTCGGCCACCTGAACCCCAATTTTCAAATACTTATCCGAATAAAACGGCGCGATGCCCGATTTGGTCGAGCCGTATTTGCGATCCCCCAACCGCTCTTCCTCGTACTCATCCAAGAGCAGGTGATAGGGCAGCACCACCTGTGCGCGCTCGGAGATATAAAGAGATGGCTTTGGCACGCCGCGGGCGATGAGATCGTCCAATTCGCCCAAAAATGAGGGGATATTCAACGCGACGCCCGGGCCGAGAATATTGGTCGTATGCGGGTAAAACACGCCCGATGGCAAGAGGTGAAGGGCAAATTTTCCGTAATCGTTGATGATGGTATGGCCGGCGTTGTTGCCGCCCTGATAGCGAATGACAAAGTCCGAGTGCCGGGCGAGGACATCCGTCATCTTGCCTTTGCCCTCGTCGCCCCAATTCGCGCCTACAATTGCTGAAACAGGCATATTTCGACATCCTTTTTTGGTCTCAAGTTGCACGGACATTTTTTGATGATCGCCACAAAAGGCACGGAAATCACAAAGGGGGAAATCAAATGCCGCCTATTTTGTGTCCCTCAATTTAACCATTTGATCGCTCCAAAACTGTCCGAAGTATTGAAGGTGTAGAGATTGACCGGTGGATCGCTCACAGCACCACCTGCTTCACCCAGTTCACAAATTCTTGGGACACGATATCGGTCAGCACCGCATCGGACACTGGCGCGTCGATATTAAACACCATGATCGCCTCGCCGCCCGGGCTTCTGCGCCCCAGCGCCATATCGGCGATATTGATCCCATTTGCGGCAAACAAATTGCCCATGTGCCCCACCACGCCGGGTACATCCCGATTGCCCAAAAAGATCATATTGCCCTCGAGTTTGGCCTTCACCTCGATATCGTCGATGCGAACCAAGCGCAAATCGCGCCGCCCAAAAACCGTCGCTGAAATTGACGTCCGCTCTTCTGAGGTCTCGACCTCTATGCTGATCAAATTGTTGTAATCTTCGTGGCTGCTCTTGGACTCTTCAACCAAAATGCCGCGGGACTTGGCCCACAGCGGCGCGTTGACCAGCGTCACGGGTTCCTCGGACTGGTGCCCAAAAATGCCTTTCAAAACCGCAGCCGAAAGCGGCGCAGTTGCGTATTCCCGAATCACGCCCTGGTATCGGTTCACAACCTTGTGCAAGTGCCCGCCCATCAGTTGCGCGTGCAGGGCCCCCACCTTTTCGGCCAGCGACAAATACGGGCTGATCGCATCGAAATATTCCGGATCTATCGGGGGCAAATTGATGCCGCTTTGAACGGGTTTGCCTTGCAGGGCATCGCGCAAATCCACGGCAATTTGTCGCGCCACCTTCTCCTGCGCCTCAAATGTCGAAGCCCCCAGATGCGGCGTGGCGATCACCTCGGGCCTTTTGAGCAACGGATGATCCGCCGCAGGGGGTTCTTCGCCAAACACGTCCAGCGCCGCGCCTGCGACCTTGCCCGTCTCTATCGCATCGGCGAGGGCTTGCTCATCCACGAGTTCGCCTCGGGCGCAGTTGATAAGGCGCACCCCATCTTTGCACTTTGCAAGCGAGGACGCGGAAATGAAATGGTGGGTTTGATCGGTCAATGCCGCGTGCAGGGTAATATAATCTGCTTTGGCAAAAATTTCATCGTTTGAAGCCTGCTGGATGTGCAACTGATGCGCCAGGTTGTCCGACAAAAAGGGATCTGCGCCCAACAACTTCATCCCAAACGCATGGGCGCGCCGCGCCACCTGTTGACCCACGCGCCCCACGCCCACAATGCCCAAAACCTTGCCGTATAATTCGAAGCCCGTGTATTTGCCGCGCGCCCATTCACCCGCTTTGGTAGCCGCGGTCGCCTGGGGAATATTGCGCGACAGCGCCATCAGCATCGCCATCGCATATTCGGCGGCGGAAATCGTATTGCCGCCCGGCGCATTCATCACCACAATACCCCGTTGCGTGGCTGCCTCCATGTCGATATTATCCACGCCCGCGCCCGCCCGACCAATTGCGCGAAGATTCACACCCGCATCGATCACCCGTTGCGTCACCCGCGTTGTACTCCGCACGATCAACCCGACATAATCGCCAATCACGCGACACAATTCGCCTTCGGGCAAGCCCGTGTTCACATCGACTGCTATATTTGACGCAGCGAAAACACGCTGCCAGCCATCGGCTAGGGAATCACCGATCAGAACTCTTTCCAATTTCAATGCCCTCTCGCATCTACAGCCCATGTCTCGACAAACACCCCGTTGTCATCGATCACGCACACCTCGTCCCACAAATTCACGGTTGTACACACATGGCGCGGCACCAAATAAAACTGATCGCCCACACGGGGGCGCGGCGTGCCCTTGGGCAGTTGCAACAACTGGTGTTCCTCATTGCGCCGCACAAACGCAATCTCGTCTGGCAAGCCCAAGGCGCGAAAATGGGGTTCTGGCGTATCGGGGGCGATGGACTTGCTGCCCGCGTCCAATGTGATCAGATCGGCCCGCGTCGCGCTGATCACGCTGGACAAAACCAAGGCGGCCCACTGAAAGGGCGTCTCCATCAGGTCGCTGTAGCCGGTATCCCAAAAAATCCACGTCCCGGGCGACACCTCATCCACCTCACCCACCGCTTGCGTATGCACAAAGCCCGGCGATCCAGAGGCGACCAATTTCTCCACCTCGAGGCCGGACCGCTCGATCAGGCAACGGGTTTCAACCGCCTTTTCTATGGCCTCAACCGCTGTTTTTTGGCGAACATCCGGATCATTTCCGCCCACGTGCCCATCGTACGCATGCAAGCCCGCAAAATGCAAATTTGGCGATAGGGCGATCTGTCGCGCCAATGCCAATGACGCCGCGCCGGGCAACGCGCCCGTGCGATTCATCCCGGTGTTGACATCCACCATCGCGCCCAAACGCACCTCGGCCGATGCACAGGCATCGGATAGTGCTCGGATATTGTCGGCATCGTCGGCGATGATTTTGAGATCGACATCCGGATACAGCCGCTTCAAACCGACCACGCGGTCGATATTTGCCCCCACCATGTGATAGGAAATCAACACATCTGTCGCGCCTATCGCCGCGAGCATCGCCGCCTCTTTGGGCGTTGCACACTTAAACTTATCGATCCCCGCATCGAGTTCCATGCGCGCGATCTGCGACATCTTGTGCGTCTTGATATGCGGGCGCAACCGCGCATATCCGCCCATCATTTCGCCTATCGCCCGAATATTGCGCGCCACCGCCGCCTTGTAGATCAACAAGGCCGGCGTGGGAATCTCGCGGGCGTTTTTAACGTGGTATTTACGCATCTAACACCTCTCCAATCCAGCGCCAAACCGCGTCCTTACCGCGACCCGTTGTGGCGGAAAACGGCAGCAGATCAAAATTTCCATATAACGCGAGCACGCGCCGGGTTTGATCCAATCGGTTTCTGAGTTTGTTGCCCGACAACTTGTCGGTCTTGGTGGCGACCACCAAAAACGGTTTCTCGCCACTCATCAGCCAGTCGATCATCTGCAAATCATCGCGGCTCGGATCGTGCCTCGCGTCGAGGAGTTGCACAAATCCCTTGAGCGAAGGGCGATCCCGCACATAGCTTTCGATCAACTTCCCCCACGCCTGTCGCTCGCTTCGGCTTCGCTTTGCGTATCCATAGCCGGGCAAATCGACAAAATAATACCTGCGATTGACCGAATAAAAATTCAGGGTGCGCGTCTTGCCGGGCGCGTTGCTGGTCTTGGCCAGATTTTTGCGGTTAAACAACCGGTTGATCAGCGACGACTTGCCCACATTGGAACGCCCTGCAAATGCAATTTCAGCCCCCCCATCGCGGGGCAATTGCCGCGCAAAACCAACGCTCATTGCAAATTCGGCAGAACGGAATTTCATAGATCAACTCTCACTTGTCTGAATCGCGGATTAAACGGATTAAAGGATGACGCGGATTACCCCGCACCTCTGCACCCGCTACTGGCCGGCGTTTGACGCCCGTCACACCGGGGAAGTTGAGCACCAGCACATCGCCTGAATTAAACAAGGGCTTTCTCCTTTGGATAGCGTGCCTCAGCGTACTGTAAGGAGGCGGTCGTCATTTTTTTCTGACCACCAGCGCAGAGTGCTTCAAAACAATATATTCAACGCCAAAAGAGCGTCAACAAACCGCTTTTTATCGCGTGCGGCGTAGAGGCTATCGCGTGTCCGGTGGCGCGGTTATGACCCTTCCCGATCAAAGGCACTGCCGAATATCAGGAAATCGCCGAAGCCAATTTTGCCATCGCCATCCAGATCGTACCGCGCATCATAGCCCGGGGCGCCTTGACTTAATCCGAATTGCGCGGTGAACAACAGAAAGTCGGCGAAATCAACTCTGCCATCGCCATTGAAGTCGGGCGTCAGTACCGCGGGTGGTAAGGAGGGGAGCGGCGTGATATACAGCGACATATCCCACAGTAGAATTATGCCATTCCATGACCCTGATGCGAGGGTGCTACCATCGGGCGAAAACGATACTGATTTGACCCCATCCAAATGCCCCGTAAGCGTGGCGATGTTCTGTCTCGTTGCCACATCCCACAACTTGACCGTGTTACCCCATGACCCTGAAGCGAGGATTCTGCCATCGGGCGAAAACGATACTGATTCGACCGAAGAATATACCTCAAGCGTGGCGATGTTCTGTCTCGTTGCCACATCCCACAGCTTGACCGTGCGATCATCTGACCCTGAAGCGAGGGTGCTGCCATCGGGCGAAAACGATACTGATTCGACCGAACCCGAATGTCCCTCAAGCGTGGCGATGTTCTGTCTCGTTGCCACATCCCACAATTTGACCATGCCATCATGAGACCCTGAAGCGAGGGTTCTGCTATCGGGCGAAAACGATACTGATTCGACCCAATCTCTCTGCCTTTCAAGCGTGGCGATGTTCTGTCTCGTTGCCACATCCCACAGCTTGATCGTTCTACCTACCGCCGAAGTGAGGGTGCTGCCATCGGGTGAAAACGATACTCCACTCAAATGCCCTATAAGCGTGGCGATGTTCCGTCTCGTTGCCACATCCCACAACTTGACCGTGTTATCCCATGACCCTGATGCGAGGGTGCTGCCATCGGGCGAAAACGAAACTGAATGGACCGAACCCGAATGTCCCTCAAGCGTGGCGATGTTCCGTCTCGTTGCCACATCCCACAACTTGACCGTGTTATCCCCTGACCCTGAAGCGAGGGTGCTACCATCGGGCGAAAACGATACTGAATGGACCGAACCCGAATGTCCCTCAAATGTGGTGATATTCTGTCTCGTTGCCACATTTCTCGTTGCCACATCCCACAGCAGAACTATGCCATTCCATGACCCTGATGCGAGGGTTCTGCCATCGGGCGAAAACGAAACTGAATGGACCAAACCCGAATGTCCCTCAAGCGTGGCGATGTTCCGTCTCGTTGCCACATCCCACAGTTTGATCGTGTCATCCCATGACCCTGAAGCGAGGGTGCTGCCATCGGGCGAAAACGATACTGATTCGACCGAACCCGAATGTCCCTCAAGCGTGGCGATGTTTTGTCTCGTTGCCACATCCCACAACTTGACCGTGCCAGGCCTCCCTGACCCTCCCCCTTCCCCTTCCCCTGACCCTGATGCGAGGGTTGAACCATCGGGCGAAAACGATACTGAATGGACCGAACCCGAATGTCCCTCAGGCGTGGCGATGTTCTGTCTCGTTGCCACATCCCACAGCAGAACTATGCCATCATAAGACCCTGAAGCGAGGGTGCTACCATCGGGCGAAAACGATACTGATTCGACCAAACCCGAATGTCCCTCAAGCGTGGCGATGTTCCGTCTCGTTGCCACATCCCACAGTTTGATCGTGTCATCCCATGACCCTGAAGCGAGGGTGCTACCATCGGGCGAAAACGATACTGAAGTGATCCCACTCGAATGTCCCTTAAGCGTGGCGATGTTTTGTCTCGTTGCCACATCCCACAACTTGATCGTGTTATCATTTGCCCCTGAAGCGAGGGTGTTGCCATCGGGAGAAAACGAAACTGAAAAGACCCGCCCCCCATGCCCAGTGAGTAGCGCGAGTTCACGAGAGGTCGCCGCGTCATAAAGCCAAATGCCAATGCTACTTGCCACAGCGAGGAGTGAACCATCAGGCGAAAACGCGACTTCATAAATCCTTCCTTTTCCCAAGCGAGCGATTGCCCCTGCGGGTAAATGCCATGTCTGATAATCGCTCCCAATCGGCGGCATTCCAACCCCCACGGCGTTGAAGGCCACCTTAAGGTCAGCCATAGATGCCTCAACAGTGTTTGTGCCCGGAAGGTCTCCAAGCGTCAGCGTGCTTTGCGCCCTGCCATTGGCATCGGTTGTTGCGCTCTCACCACTGAACCGCCCGCTGAGTTTTCCATCGCCTGCGGTGACGGTAAATCTAACCGGAAAACCAGCGAGCCCAACACCATTTTTATTTTGCACTTCAACGACAAACGGATTCGTCAATGCTTCACCTGACACGCCTTGCTGGTTATCGCCTGAGATTTTCACCAAGGCTTGAGGCTGCGATTGCAGGATTGCCTGCATATCCCACAGTACCACCTGGGCATTGTCATTGGTGGTTTTCCTTGATCCGGATGCGAGAATCTTACCGTCGGGTGAAAATGCCAGGGAAGTGATCGCAGTCTCACCCCTGTAAAGGGTCTCAATATTGCGCCTTGTTGCCACATCCCACAGCTTGATCGTGTTATCCCATGACCCTGATGCGAGGGTGCTGCCATCGGGCGAAAACGAAACTAATCTGACCCCTGCCGAATGTCCCTCAAGCGTGGCGATGTTCTGTCTCGTTGCCACATCCCACAGCTTGACCGTGCGATCACTTGACCCTGAAGCGAGCGTTGAACCATCGGGCGAAAACGAAACTGAATTGACCCAATACGTATGCCCTTCAAGCGTGGCGATGTTCTGTCTCGTTGCCACATCCCACAGCTTGACCGTGTGATCATAA
The DNA here is from genome assembly GCA_958295785.1 of uncultured Latescibacterota bacterium. Taxonomy (GTDB): domain Bacteria; phylum Latescibacterota; class UBA2968; order UBA2968; family UBA2968; genus VXRD01. Next base: position 3,818,219 of record OY282377.1, on the reverse strand, counting down.
GACGCTGATGCGAGGGTTCTGCCATCGGGAGAAAACGAAACTGAAAAGACCCGATCCGACCCCGTAAGCGTGGCGATGTTTTGTCTCGTTGATACATCCCACAGCTTGATCGTTCTACCTGCCGCCGAAGCGAGGGTGCTACCATCGGGCGAAAACGCAACTAAATTGACCCAATGCCCATGCCCTTCAAGCGTGGCGATGTTCTGTCTCGTTGCCACATCCCACAGTTTGACCGTGCCATCCCATGACCCTGATGCGAGGGTTGAACCATTGGGCGAAAACGAAACTGATTCGACCCAACCTGTATGCCCTTCAAGCGTGGCGATGTTCTGTCTCGTTGATACATCCCACATTTTGACCGTGCTATCATAAGACGCTGAAGCAAGGGTGCTACCATCGGGCGAAAACGAAACTGAACTGACATCAGACGAATGCCCCTCGAGTTTGGCGATAACATTGCGTTCATTTTCAGTGTTCCACAGGGAAAAATTTCCATCCATCCATGAACTAACATTTCCGCCAGTATCAACTGCACGGATATAAAGGTTATGCACAAGAGGATTAGAAAGGCTTGTGCCCGTGCCATAAAAGTCTTCAACAGATGGAATAACGCCATCATAATCGAATTGAACGATGGCATCTTGTTCGCCGTTTAATCCCTGGCACATCTTTAATCCCCCTCTAACCACTAACCACACTTGATGAAGCCCATCAGGATCATGGACTTTGAGTTGGACAGGGACACTTGTTGATCCTGGCGGATATGAAAGCGATGAAATGAGCTCGAGGGTTGGTGGCGGTGTCTCTTCATCTGGAATATCCGGATTGAAGTAGGGATGCACGGCCAAAAACTCGGCAGCACACGCTGATAACCGTGATCGTTCTGCACCGCCATACGACATGATATACCTCCGATTCCTCCAATCGTGACCCAAGCCAAAGGTATGTCCAAGTTCATGCGCGGCTAAAAAAAAGTCAAATTCGCCTGAAACATACGCACGGCCGCTATTTCTTTCCCCCACAGTAGCAATTCCATACGCCTGAGTTCCATCACTAAAACCAATTGCATCTATACTATTGTCAACGACGATGAGATAGACGTTGTTCGCCGAGAGATCAAACGCCTGTCCAACCTCGTCACGTACAGTGCCAACTGTGTCGTCAAGATAGTGGCTATCGGAGTATTGACCATCTACGCGATGAACCGTCGGGTTGCGTCCTGCGTCGGTTTCAAAGCGGAAGGTCATGCCCCCGTATCCATTTGCGCGCATCTGATCGCGGAAAAAAGTCTGAACCTGACGGATCGTCGTTTTCATCGAATCGACCACTTCTTGGCGAAACGGCCGGTCATTGGGCAAGAAGTAGATCATCCGCACCGTGCGAGGTTCGCCAACGTTCAGGTTAAGTGCCTGCTTGCGTGCGGCGTAGAGACTATCGCGTGCGCGCATGTCTTCGTAATCGAGAACTTGGCAAAAATGCACATTGTCCTCTGCGGATGGTTGCGGCGAAGCCCACCCGACAGACGCGAGGCAGAGCAACGCGAAAATGCAGGCGGTCAGTTTGGTTGGGATAGCGAAACGGTTCATGGTTGTCTCCTTTGTCTGAATCGCGGATTACCCCGCACCTCTGCACCCGCTACTGGCCGGCGTTTGACGCCCGTCACATCGGGGAAGTCGAGCACCAGCACATCGCCTAAATTAAACAAGGGCTTTCTCCTTTGGATAGCGTGCCTCAGCGTACTGTAAGGAGGCGGTCGTCAAATTTTTTTTCTGACCACCAGCGCAGAGTGCTTCAAAACAATATATTCAACGCCAAAAGAGCGTCAACAAACCGCTTTTTATCGCGTGCGGCGTAGAGGCTATCGCGTGTCCGGTGGCGCGGTTATGACCCTTCCCGATCAAAGGCACTGCCGAATATCAGGAAATCGCCGAAGTTTCGGTTTCACCAACCACTTAAAGACTACGGCCTGCCAGTGCCATTTTACTTAAATCTCTGAATGATGATAGCTTGATTTGTCGGCAAGCAGATTGAAGCAACTGCACATACTCCCATGTCCATTCTGATGAGTATGACTTATCACTGAGAGCTTCTAGTAACATGTTTGAACTGGAAAATTTTCTACAGATGAGTTTAGAGGCGGGCACCAATACCCAATAGGGCGTTGGGAAGCTAATCGCAAGCGCATAATAGCCAACTACGTTTGATGATTCCGTCAACGAAGCAAAGTCAGCATCTGTCAGCTTACGAGGGCAAGGTCCGATCACTTCGGCTTCTACCTCAAAACGAAATTCTCTCCCGTCTTTGATAGCGACAATATCTGGATGTCCTGACCGGTTGAACTCGTTTATTTGATAACCGAGCCGTATTAGCACATGTGCAGCAAGAGCTTGAATCTTGTAGCCGAACTCACCTGGAGAGGTGTCTGAGCGTATGCGTTCAATGCACTCCCTTGCACCAGGTAGCGTGTAACTATTCATATTCGATCTCCAGTTCTGGGCCATCGTGATACGACCAGCGGGTAGGTTCAACGATAACATATTCACTTTGCTCGAAATTCTTCGGTAACAGTTCTCGAAATCGAGCAGTCTCCTGAGAAGCAACCATGAGTTGTACGTAATGACCGAGATCGGCTAAGCGCTTGACTAATATCTTAGTGTGTTCTTCATCAAACGCTCGTGTAGGATCGTCCAGTAAGACCAGATACACCTCAGTAGGCGCATTGTCCGCCTGACTAAATGCAAAATACGGGACAAGGTCCAGCGCACTTTCAGCTTGTCCATTCAGTACTCCAGTGGGGTGTGAAGTACCGGAGGAGTCCTGACTACTCGCCACCCTTAGCTCGAGTTTTGGCAGTGGATCCCTTGCAATGATCAGTCGGTCAAACCATGGATGGCGAGTCAACGCAACAAAAACCTGTGAGAGATTTTCAGATACCCCCGGTATATCTTTCTCAAGTCGTTCTTTAAGGCAAGTTTCCACTGCCTGCTGTATTATCCGAACTGATTCACCGAACGAAACAAGGTCTTGGTAGGCTTTCTCGACTTCCTTAAATCGGTTTCTGGATTGCTGAAGATTAATCAACTCATCTTGGATTTGATGAAATTTTCCTTCTTCCTTCAGATTGAATAACCGGGATTTTATTGCACCAAACCAACTCTCTTTTTGTTCAATCTGATCCTTTATCGAAGATTCTCGATTCAAACAGCGTTTTATCATTTCATCTAGTTGTTCCATATTAACTTGATCAGAGAGTTCTTGCACGTCGTCTGGATCAAGGTCCGCCCTAATATCATTTGCCCTCTGCTCTGTCTCAGCTAATTCATTCCTGAGCCTTTGGGCCCCGTGTTCAAGTTCTTCGGCTTTTTTGAGCCAAGATTCGAGTTGGTTTAGTCTTGAATTTGCATCGTCAGAATGTCGACTGGCAGTACCCTGGAGTGCTGACCTCAAAGGTTGCCGGTGGTGTTCCACTTCGCAAACGGGACAGTACACGGAATCTTTTTGGTCGCGATTTAACAATTCAATCGCCCTCTCGACTATCTGGTGCCTTAGCTCTGCGGCGTCTGTTGCTTCTCGCATTTTTTTGCTACTGTCCCGGAGTTCGTCGAGAGATTTACCCTCTAGCATGGCGTCAAGTTGCGATTGCAAGTCTTGAACTTGAGATTTTTGTATCTTAAGTTCCTTTTCAATTTCTCGGAGTTCCTCCAGACTATTCCTGCGTTTAACAAAAATTTCTTTTTTTATTTTTAGTCCACCTTGGTCTTGATCTCGTCTGTCTTCTAGAGCGTCTTCTCCATTGTCAATCAGCGCATTCAGTGATGCTCCTGACAAAGACGGGTCAGGTTGTTTACCGGTAATCTCTATGATCAGATCTCGGGCTTTGTTTTCGGAATCTGCGACTGATGGCGTACGATCGTCATCCCAAGGCGGTGAACTGAGAATATTTCCTCTCCGACTATTGAGTTCACCAATCTGAGTATCGACTTTTTGGCGGGTAGCAGTGAGCTCTGCACCCAAGTTTTTCTCAACATGTTCTTGATTATTGAGGAAGCTATCCAGTTGACTCAGTAACGCTTGAGGATGAGTGAGCCCGAGGTGATTGAAGACGGTTCTTTCAAATGGCGTAAGATCTTCAGGTCGGCGGCGGAGCGGAGTAGATTGGGGCGAAAAAATGATGTGCATTCCCTCGCCTGCATCCACAGAGTCCAGTTGGGGCATAATATCTCGAATAGAGAGTTCCTCCCCGTGCTCATCGGTGAGTATAGCGTCGCTTCCGCCACTCGCACCTTGTATCAGTGTACGTCGAAGATTCAACTTCTTCCCTTCACTCATAAGGGTAATATCGACGCGGCACCGTTTAGAGTAGTCTCGATTCGCTATAATTTCATTTGGCCTACCTACAGAACCAAACAGCCCCCAGCGAATGGCCTCTATGATGCTCGACTTTCCGTTGCCGTTTTGTCCTAGCAAAAAGGTGTGACACCCTTTAAGGTCAATTTCTTTGCGTGTCGTGAAGCCCTTGAATCCTTCGATTGCAAGGGTCTGGATACGGAATCCCTTTTTCATCAGCTTTACCTCCCATTAAATTGGTTGATTAGATTCTGTACGCGTCCTTCAAGCCGCTGACTTTCGGCGGCAAGATATTCCTTGGCGGCATCGGGACCATCCCTATTAAATGCTTCTGCTATGGGTATCCATAGCTGGCGAGCCTGTTCTTCAGACGCCAGCTTCTCTCCAACCAATTCACTAAATCGAGTACCGTGTGTTTTGTTCATAATTGTCCTCCTATTTGCCACAAGTTCGGTTTCGTACGGCGCGGTGGCAAGTGTCTGGTGTATTCAATGACTCGGGATACATTGAGCGTTTTGTTCTGCGGATGGTTGCGGCGAAGCCCACCCGACAGACGCGAGGCAGAGCAACGCGAAAATGCAGGTGGTCAGTTTGGTTGGGATAGCGAAACGGTTCATGGCTGTCTCATTTGTCTGAATTGCGGATTAAACGGATTAAAGGATTGCGCGGATTACCCCGCTGCGGCCTTCCCACCTGTTGCATCCTCCGCTCTACCTGCAAGCCTCAATCCGTGTCCATTCTGGGGTTGCTTTTGCCTTTCGCCTTTCATCCGCGCAATCCGCGCAATCTGTTTCATCCGCGATCCGCCTTTTTAACACAAAGAAAACCGGGGTCAAATTCGGCCCCGGTTCCCATCTGCGAATGGCTTTTTGGCGGGTGGTCAATCAACTTTCAGCAAGATCGTGACAATCGTTGAAATCCATGCGATAAACATGAGGCCAATAAGCCAACGAAAAGACTTATGCATGTCATCTTCAAGTCTGTTAAGGGATCGCGTGTGCTGTTCAGCAATTGTTTCAAGCCTTGCCAGTCTTTCATTGGTGGTTTGCGATTCAATGATGGGGATCGGCATGGGGGTTTCCTTTCGGATAGGGGGTAGGGTTTCTCGCTTGCTCACCCATCTGTTCTAAGCGCGTTTTTTTTCCGATTCGAGAACTTCGATGCGCGGCGCGTTGCGGTTTTGAACCATGTCGCGGGTCACAGTGACCTCGGCGATGTCCCCATTGGACGGCAGATCGAACATCAAATCCGTCATCAGGGATTCGAGAACGGACCGCAACCCGCGGGCGCCCGTGCCCTTTTCCTGCGTAATGCGAACGACCTCGCGCAGCGCGTCAGGCTCAAAGGTCAGGGAAACCCCGTCGAGTTCAAACAACTTTTGGTATTGCTTGGTAATGGCATTTTGCGGCTCTGTCAAAATTCGCAACAGCGCGGTCTCGTCCAAATCGCCCAACGCACACATCACGGGCATGCGCCCCACGATTTCGGGAATCAGCCCGTATTTGATCAGATCTTCTGGCTCTGCGTGCTGGAAAATCTCGCCGGCATTTCGGTCTTCCATCTCGGTCGAATCCGACCCAAAGCCAATGGTCTTTTGGCCGATGCGCGTGCTGATGACATTTTCCAGCCCATCAAACGCGCCGCCACAGATAAACAGAATATTTTTCGTATTGAGCTGAATCAGGGGTTGTTCGGGATGCTTGCGCCCGCCTTTGGGCGGAATGCTCGCCACAGTGCCTTCCAAAATTTTCAACAACGCCTGCTGAACCCCCTCGCCGGACACGTCGCGCGTAATGGACGGATTGGCCGATTTGCGCGAAATTTTATCGACCTCGTCCAAGTACAAAATGCCCATCTCGGCCTGCGCCACGTCGTAATCCGCAGCCTGAAGCAGGCGCACCAAAATATTCTCGACATCTTCGCCTACATATCCCGCTTCGGTTAAAATGGTGGCGTCGGCAATTGAAAACGGCACCTGTAAGGTGCGCGCCAGGGTTTGCGCCAACAGGGTCTTGCCCGTGCCCGTGGGCCCCACGAGCAAAATATTGCTCTTGTCGAGCTCGACATCGTCTGAAGACGGAGTGCTCCGAATGCGCTTGTAGTGGTTGTACACCGCGACCGCGAGCACGCGCTTGGCGGGATCTTGACCGATCACATAATCGTCGAGACGCGCTTTAATTTCCGTGGGCTTGGGCAGGCCCTTGTGCAGCGTGACGGGCTTTTTGAGATCTTCTTCTCGCAAAACCTCATTGCAGAGCTTGATGCACTCACTGCAAATATTCACGCTGGGACCGGTGACGATCTTATCGACCTGATCGGCACTTTTGCCGCAAAAAGAACAGCGCACTTCCGTTCTGGACGTCCGTCGTTTCATAATGCCCTACACTTCGTCGATATCGGGTTTGGGGGCTTGGTCGGGAACGAGCACATCGTCGATCAGGCCGTAGTCCTTTGCCTCGTCGGCCGACATAAAGAAATCCCGGTCCGCATCCTTTTCTATCCGCTCTATCGCCTGCCCCGTGCAGTCGGATAGGATGGCGTTCAAGCGGTCGCGGTATTGCAAAATTTCTTCGGCATGCCGCTCGATATCCGACGCCTGACCGCCTGCGCCGCCAATGGGCTGATGCAGCAAAATGCGCGAATTTGGCAATGCGCGGCGCTGGCCCTTTGTGCCACCTGCAAGAAGCACTGCGCCGAGTGAAAAAGCCTGACCCACACAAACCGTTTCCACGTCGTTGGGCACGTATTGCATGGTATCGTAAATCGCCAAACCCGCGGTAATATTGCCACCGGGAGAATTGATGTACAGCCGAATCGGTTTCTCTGGCGTTTCAGACGTGCAAAACAACATCTGGGCGATCACCAAATTGGCTATCGTATCGTTGATCGGCGTGCCGATAAAAATGATATTGTCGCGCAACAGGCGCGAAAAAATGTCGTAAGCGCGCTCGCCGCGCCCGGTTTGTTCGAGAACCGTAGGAACCAAAGCCATTTTGATTTCACATCCCGTTTTGTGGTTTGCGTGGTAAGATCCGCTGACCGCGTGCTTCATCCATCATCTGATTCGACTTCCTCGACGTCTTCGACCTTCGCGTTGGCGATGAGGAAATCAAAGGTCTTCTGCGTTTTGACATCCGCATAAATCTGATCCAGTTGCCCGGTGCGGCTCAGAATTTGACGCAGGCGCGGCCCTTCAATGCTGTGCCGTTGCGACATCTCTGCGAGGTGCCCGTCGAGATCTCCACCGGTCACTTCGATATTTTCCTGCGCGGCAACCGCATTGAGCAACAGATAGCGTCTGATACTGAACTCGGCTTGGTCGCGCCCGTTTTCCCGCATGGCATCTTCGTCGATCTCATGGTCGTGATCCGCGTGTTCCTGCTTGTACGATTCGATCATATTGTCGAGATGCGTTTCGATCATGCTATCGGGAATCTCAAACGGATTGCCTTCGATCAGCGCGTCGATCAAATTTTCCTCGACTCGCTGGCGCGCAATCTGATTGTACTGCACCTGCATTTCATCTCGAAGCTGCGTTTTAAGCGCGTCTAAGGTCTCTGCGTTGCCGACATCACGCGCCCATTCATCGGTCAATTCCGGCAACACGCGCTCGCGTATCTCTTTGGCCATCACGCGAAACTGCACGCTTTCTTTTTGGACTTCTTCGCCGTGGTCGTGATCGCAATGCTCGTGATCATCCGCAACGGCCCGGGTAATTGTAATCTCGCGGGTTTCACCGGCCGAAATGCCGACCAACTGTTCTGCAAAGTCAACTGGGTTGCCCTCGTCATCCTTGAACAGCCGAATCGACTGGTCTCCTGACCCGTGATCCGGAACGGGATCGCCGTTTTCCCCGAGCTCTTCTACATCGGCCAAAACCACGTCTTCGAGTTCGGCAGCGCGTGCCACGACTTGCTCTTTGGCGTGCGCGTCTTGCATCATCTGCAACTGTCTTTCAACGTGATCGTCCCCGATGGTAGAAGCGGGCCGGGTCACGCGCAGTCCCTTATAGGCTTCCACGGTGATCTCGGGGCGAACATCGACAGATGCCTTGAACACCAGCGGCTGGCCCTCTTCAAACTCGATGTCTTCAATCTCTGCTTGGGAAACCGGGTGAATGCCTTCGGCTTCGCTGGCATCCTGATAAAATTCCCCGACCATCTCTTGGATAACCTCTCCTTGGATGGCCTTCCCAAAGTGCTGTTTGACAACGCTCAAGGGAATTTTGCCCTTGCGAAATCCCGGCAAACTGAGGGTCTTGCTGTACTTTCTATAAGCGGCATCGAGACGCTCGTTCACGGCTTCAACCGGGGCTTCAATTTCCAATGTTCGCCGCCATGTTCCGGATTCGGTTACCTGCACATTCATCGCGTTGGACAATCCTTTCCCATAATGATGCGTTGGACGCTGAACAGTGTGCAAAATAAACAAATAAAATCGCTTTGTCAATGGCGTTGGGGCAGTCAGCTATCGGCTATAAGCCCCCGCCGATCCACCGCTGAACTCGTTTTGCTGACCGCTAAACCGATACTGACTACCGATTTCCCAGCACCGCCAAATACGCCTTCACCGTATTCTCCAAGCCCAGAAAAACAGCGTCTGCGATCAGCGCGTGACCAATGGACACTTCGAGAATATTGGGAATGGTCACAAACTCGCCCAGATTATCGAGATTGAGATCGTGCCCGGCATTGACCCCCAACCCGACATCCCGCGCCGCGCGTGCGGCATCGGCGTATTGCCGAAAAACGCGCCCCACATCGCCATTGGCAAATGCAGACGCATAAGATTCCGTGTAGAGTTCAACGCGATCCGCATCGAGTGCTTTTGCCAGAACCATATTTTTCGGTTCCGGATCCATAAACAGCGAAACCCGAATGCCCAGGGCTTTCAATTCCGCGACTATCGGTTTGAGCCGCTCGCCATCGCGTTGCAAATCCCAACCGTGATCCGACGTGCGCTGATGGGGTTCATCGGGCACCAGCGTGCATTGATCGGGGCGCGCATCGCGCACCATATCCATAAACTCGGGAAAGGGATTGCCTTCGATATTGTATTCCACCCCCGCAATCACCTCTTTGAGTTCATAAACATCCGCCTTGCGAATATGCCGCTCGTCGGGCCGGGGATGCACAGTAATCCCGTGCGCGCCCGCATCAATACACACCTGCGCGGCCTGTGTGACGCTGGGCACGGTGAGCGGGCGGCTGTTTCGCAACAGCGCGACCCGGTTCAAATTGACACTGAGTTTGGTCATTGCCATCCTCCTCGACAATCCTATGGAGCCAGCAGCGAACGCTTCCACCTGCCATCGCCTTGCCGCACGTACAAAAACCGGTCGTGCAACCGATCCTCTCTGCTTATCCAAAATTCAAATTGCTCGGGAATCACCCGATAGCCCCCCCAAAACGACGGCAATGGCACATCGTCGCCCGGGTATTTCCGCGCCAGTTCTGCCACGCGCCCTTCCAAAAATTCACGGGCTGAAATTTTTTCGCTTTGCGGCGATGCCCACGCACTCAAGCGACTGCCGCGCGGCCGGGAATCAAAATACGCTTTGGACACGTCATCTGAAACGGATTCGACGTTTCCCTCAATGCGAACCTGACGCCCCAACGACTTCCAGTGATACACCAAAGCAGCGCGGGGATTTGCCGCCAATTCGTCGGCCTTGCGACTTTCCCGATTGGTAAAAAACACAAACCCATTGCGGTCGTATCGTTTCACCAGCACCATCCGCACCGAAGGCCGCCCGTCGCGCGTTGCCGTTGCCAATGCCACGGCTTCGGGCAAGGTCAATTCCGAAACTTTCGCCTCTTCAAACCACGTTTCAAATTGAACGAGCGGATCGGGATTCATCGTTTCCATAGCGACGCGTTTCTCCGCAGATAAACGGCAACTCCTGCTTCGGACCATTGTAAGTGGGCAAATGTCAATTTCCATGAGTATAATGAACATAACCGCAAGACGCAAGACGCGACATTTTCATCTGAAAAAAATATTTGACATAAGGTTGCAAAACCGTTGTCAATGGCGTATTGTCTCTGTTGTTACCGCGAATAAGCGCGTTGATGATCCGAATGCGAATCTGAACAAACGGATTGACGACCTGCGAACTTTGTCGATTGCAATTTTATCTTCGTGCGTGTTGGGCATTGTGGCCCATATCGTCAAAGCGTTTTTCCTCAACTAGTCTCTTGAAGCCCATCTATCCCTTCGCGCGGTTTGCATACCGCACCCTCATCGCACCCTGGCCGCCTTATGCGGTCTTTTTGATTGTCATAGGGGCCATTGGCGGCACTGTTCCCCTCTTGCACATCTATGCCACGACGCACTTGATCGACATGCTGATGGCAGAACGGGCGCGGGCAGATGCCTCATCGATTGATCTGCTGATGCCCTATGCCCCCTATCTCGGCCTGTTGATCGGCATGATGGCCCTGCACTGGATTCTGTACTACGACACGTTTCAGCGTTATTTGGCCGCGCATCTCAACGAGCGCGTTGTTCAACGGTTTAACAAAACCTTTTTTTGGCGCGTGTTCGCCCTTCCCCTCGAACGATTCGAATATCCCGAACAGCACGACACCATGACCCGCGCATACCGCGCGATCAACGGCATTCATCCCCGAGGCCAGTCGCAAATCGCGGCGCAAGAACTCTACGCGGTGCAACGGCTCATCTCCTGCACGACAGGCGCGATTACCATTCTCTACGCGCTTTCAAAAGTAAATATCGCCATTGTTCTCATCCTCCTGATCGGCGGCCTGTACATGATGCGCTGGAGCATGAGACACGAGCGGCAATTCATCGATATCCACTACGACCAAACCGCGCGGCAGCGACAGCGCGATTATTGGGGACGCTTGCTCACAGAACGCGCCCATGCTGCGGAAATCCGTCTTTTTGGATTGGGCAATTACATGCTATCGGCATGGCGCGTGCTCAACGATGCCATGATCCGCGAAATCGCAGATGCCCGCCGCACCTTCACCCAAACGCTTTTAATCCTCCTCGCTATCATGGCCGGATTATTTGGCCTGTCTATCGCGTTGTTGATCGATCAATCTTCCCGTGGGACGCTCGGCATCGGGCAGTTCGTCGCCATGCTCTACGCCATCCATCACTACCTGTTCTTTTTGCACAACAACGGCCACCGCATCACGCGCATGCAGTGGTTTTTTGCCGAACTGCGCTATGCCTATGACTTTATGGAGAAAGAGGCCCCGCCATCTCGCTCTTTCCCCACAACAGACGCAACCGCCTCTGATGCGGTCCCCGAAGTGATCTTTGAAGGGGTCTCATTCGCCTATCCCGGCGCAGAAAAACCCGCGCTTTCAAATATCGACCTCCGCATTCGGGCGGGCGAGCGCGTCGCGCTTTTGGGCGAAAATGGATCGGGCAAAACCACCTTGGTCAAATTGCTCCTCGGCCTTTATCAACCGACCAAAGGGCGCATCTATATCGACGGCAGACCGCTCGACGCAATAGACCCCAAAACGTGGCGAACACAGGTCGCCGCCGCGTTTCAGGACTACGGGCGATACGCCTTTCGCGTGCGGGAAAACATCGCATTTGGCAATCTCGACAAACGCGCCGATGAAGCCGCCATCCAACGCGCTGCGCGACAAAGTGCTGCCGACGAGATGATCGCGACATTGCCGCGCGGATACGATACCCTGCTCGGTCGAGAATTTGAAACCGGCACAGACCTCTCCGGCGGACAATGGCAGGCATTGGCCCTTGCCCGCGCCTATTTGCGAGACGCCAAAATCCTCGCCTTGGACGAACCCACATCCGCTTTGGACGCCTTGGCCGAAGTCGCGGTTTACCGTCGGTTTTCAGACCTGTCAAAAGGCAAAACCGTGCTCTTGATCTCCCACCGGTTGGGGGCGGCACGCCTCGCCGACCGCATTGTTTTTTTGAGACGCGGGCGCGTCGCAGAAGTGGGCACACACGCCGAACTCATAGATGCGAAAAGCGATTATGCCACGAGCTATGCCATGCAAGCGGCGCGGTATCGAACGGAGGGATCGCGAGATGGCGAATAAGTGGCAAAAATTGCCCCACCTCCTGCGCGTTCTCTACGCCTTGGCCCCGCGCGATATTGCGATAGTCGGCGCGCTTCACCTCGCATTTGGCCTCATGCCCATCGCCTTGGTCATCGCGTTGCGCCATGTGGTGGATCACGCGGTTGCCCTCATTCAGGGCCAGGGCAATTTGCACATGACCCTGCTGTGGTTGGGTGGCTTGGTGATCGCCTGCTACCTATCTTGGGCGTCCATGCCGATCCGCGAGTGGATGGCCTACGGCATCCTCGCCCGATTCAAAGCACGCACACATGAACGCCTGCTCGCAAAGGCGAGTCGGCTGCCGCTACAGGTCTGTGAAACGCCGAGGTTTTACGACCAACTCCATCGCGCACATCGCGGCGTGGATGAACGCTTGCTCGCCACAATGGAATCGCTCATGCCCATTCCCGCGCACTTTATCACCTGTATGGGCCTGTTGATATACCTTGCGACCATAAGCTATGCGTTGCCCCTCGCGCTCCTCGCAGGTCTCATTCCCGGGCATCTGATCGAGCGAAAATACGACCAAAAACGCTATCAACTGATCCAAAAACACACGCCATCCCAAAGACGCTTGGATTATTTGGGCGACCTGATGATCCGCCGAGAAGCCGCAGCAGAGATTCGGTTGTTCGGCCTTGAAAACGAGTTGCAAAAGCGATGGCAAGCCCTGTTTTTCGCCATGCGCCAAGAGCGGTTGCGCTTGGCATTTGCGCGCGTTCGCGCAATCATCACAGGCGTTATTGGCGACCAGATCGCCTATAGTCTCGTGCTCACTGGCATCGTTGCCCTCATCGCCCGAGGCAGCCTGTCTGTCGGGTCTTATGTCGCCTGCATGGATGCCGTTGTCCTGTTTCGAGACGCCGCCTTGATGCTCTTCAACGGCATCCGAACGATGGAAGACGATTTGCATTATTTGGGCGACTTGCTGGCCTATCTAAAATTGGAAGAGGAAGGAAACGTAGGGGCGATGCCCCCGTGCTCGCCCGAAGATACAAGTGCAGAGTGCAAGGTGCAAGGTGATCGCGTTCCCGAAGTCCGTTTTGAAGGCGTGACATTTCGCTATCCGGGAAGCGATACCCCCGTGCTCGACAGGCTCAACTTGACCCTCCATGCGGGCGAGCGCGTTGCCTTGGTGGGCGAAAATGGCGCGGGAAAAACCACCTTGGCAAAATTGCTGCTCGGCCTCTATCTGCCAGAGGAAGGGCAAATCACCGTCAACGGACGATCCCTCGCCGATCTCGATATTTTCGCTTGGCGCAAAATGGTCGGCGCGGTCTTTCAGGATTATACGCGCTACCAAATCACGGCGCGAGAAAACATCGGCTTTGGCAATCTGCACCGCCTCTATGACGACGCGGCCATACGAGCCGCCGCCGATAAGAGCGGCGCGAGCGAGGTCATCGCCGGACTATCGCAGGGGTATGAAACGGTTCTCGGGCGCCTATACGATGAAAGCGGACATGACCTCTCGATGGGACAATGGCAGAAACTCGCCCTTGCCCGCGCCTATTTGCGAGACGCTCAAGTGCTCGTTTTAGACGAACCCACCGCCGCGCTCGACGCCCGTGCAGAAGTCGAAGTCTATCGTCAGTTTCAGGACATGTCGCGTGGCAAATCCGTGCTTTTAATTTCCCATCGCCTCGGCTGTGCCCCACTCGCGGACCGCATTGTGTTTTTGGAACGCGGACAAATCACAGAAGAGGGATCTCATCAAACGCTGGTGCAAAAGGGCGGGCGATACGCCGACATGTTCGCCCTGCAAGCCGCGTGGTATCAATAGGCAAATTCCCAGTTCAATCTAAAAAAAGCCTGTACCATTGTGTTGTGGTACAGGCTTTAGAGGTTGTCTTAAAATTATCGGGACTTTACCCCTCTACCCCTGTGCTCGCCCGTGCGTGTAGGGGCGATGCCCCTGTGCTCGCCCGAAGATACAAGATGCAATCAGCTTTCAGCTATCAGTCCCGCCGCTGGGTGCAAGGACAGGCACGGGGGCCTGTCCCTACGGGTGATGGAGGCAGGGGGCTGATAGCTGAAAGCCATAAGTTGATCATTCAAACAAAATAGGGATTGTGCGACAATTCTTGCGCCACAGAAGTCATTGGCCCATGACCGGGGAAAAGGGTCGTCTCTCCCGGCAGAGAGAGCACTTTGGCGCGCACAGCTTGAATTTGCCCGTGGTACGCATCGCCCGCCGCCCCGCCCAAAGAACCCGCAAAGAGCGCGTCGCCAGAAAAACACACAGGGGCCGTATAGTACCCAATGCCCCCGGCCGTGTGCCCGGGCAAACTCACAGCATCCACGCCGAGTTCACCAATCCTCGTTTGCCATCCTTCATCCACATGCTCTGTCACCCTTTGGTTGCGCGACCCCATCAACCCAAAATCGCGTTGGCAACCGCACACACGCGCCCGCGTTGCATCGGCAACCGCTTCGAGCGCGCCGACGTGGTCCCTGTGTCCGTGCGTGAGCAAGATATGCGTCACCTGCATATCGGTGCGTGCAACGGCGTCCAAAATCACCCGCGCTTGCCCGCCGGGATCGACGATAGCTCCTTTGCCCGACGCCCTGCATTTGAGCAGATAGCAATTGACCGTCATCCCCGCGTCGAGAATCAACCGCTCGACCCGCCTATCCCGATCTTCAAACGCCTCATTGCCCCGCTGTGGCATCCACCCGTGCGCCACGCCCGCCAGTTTTTCGCCATCGAGATGAAGCGCGTCTGCGAGCCTGCGAATGACGCGGTCATCGGGCGTTAGGGCATAAGATTCGATTTGCCCGATTTCCCGTGCGTTCAACCCTGTCGCACGCGCCAACTCCAATTCTGAAATCCCCTGCCCCCGCCGCGCTTTTCCCACAATATCACCCAAAAAATCTTCCAGCGTGTGATAGCTCACATTCTTCTCCTTTTGACGAATCAGCACAATGGGCGGGCACGGGGCCACGCCCCTACATTTTCACGCCTTTGCGGTGGGTCGGTCTGGTAGGGACCAACCCCTAACCCCTGACCCCTATTTTCTATAATACGATAATTTTTCCCGAAAACAAGCCGGGAAACGCCGGGCATGTGGGGGTTCAAAATCATTGCCAAACGCGCATCTTGGGTTTATCTTCTCGCGGATTTTTGTCGAGAGGAACGAGACGAACATGACGGTAAACCCCAAGCAACTGGCCGGAGAACGCGCCGCTGAATACGTCGAAAAGGGCATGGTCGTGGGATTGGGCACGGGATCAACAGCCTTTTTTGCGATTCAAAAGCTGGGTCAGCGCGTCTTAGAAGGGATCGACATTTGCGGCGTCCCCACCTCAGAGCTATCGCGCAGGCAGGCAGAATTGGAAAACATCCCCCTCATTGGCTTTGACCAAATTACGCGCATCGACTTGACCATTGATGGCGCAGACGAATTAGACCCGCACTTCAACCTCATCAAAGGCGGCGGCGGCGCGCTGTTGCGGGAAAAAATCGCGGCTTCCCTGTCTGACCGGGAAATCATCATCGCCGACGAATCCAAGGTGGTGGCGCACTTGGGGGCGTTTCCACTGCCGGTTGAAGTCATCCCCTTTGGCTGGAAAGCCATCCAACGCCGGCTCGCAGAACTGGGGTGTCACCCCGCGCTTCGCCGCAGCCGGGACCACGCGCCCTATCTCACCGACAACGGCAATTACATCCTCGACTGCGATTTTGGTCGCATTGACGACCCGCCCGCGCTCGAAGCCAAAATCAATGCGATTTGTGGCGTGGTCGAATGTGGCCTTTTCATTGGCCTAACCGACCGCATCATCATCGGCAAAACAGATGGCACAATTGAAGAGCGAACCCGATGAGTATCTGTAGGCAGGGCCTCCCGGTTAAGGCATTCAAGGGCGGGCTTTGCGGGCGTGAGCAGGGATGAACGCAGAAATTTGGAAAAGGCTTGTCATAAGCCCTTTTTCGCTTTATACTTCCAATCGCCGACTTTTTTTCCACACGCGGATAGACACAATGACAAAAATTTTGACCATTGACGATGAAGAAGCCGTTGCAGAGCGCATCGTCAATATTCTCGAATCCAACAATTACCGGGCCCAAAGCGCGACAAAATGGATCGAAGCCGTTGATGCTATCGCGCACGGACAACCCGACTTGGTGTTATTAGACCTGGAAATGCCCATCATTCGCGGCGCGGCCTTGCTCGAATTTATCCGCGAAGAAGGCTTTGAAATGCCGGTGATCGTGGTATCGGAGGTCGCCGCGGTGTCCGCAGCCAAAGCACTTCTCGACCAAGGTGCTCAAGGCATTGTCGAAAAACCGTGCGAGGCCAAACCGCTCATCGAAGAAATTGAGCGCGTGCTCGGCAAAACCAAACCGGAATCAGAGACGAAAGAAGCAAAAGAAAAACTCCCCACAGACGCGCAACAGACGGAAACGCCGCAGGCAGTTCCCGAAACAGACGCAAAAGAAAAATCCTCAGAGCCTTCACCGGACAAAACCTCCCTCAAACAGCCACGCGATCTCAGCCCCCCTCCGCGCCCCAAAATGAGCGGGCGCAAGAAGATCGCCCTGATCATCATTCTCGCGATCTATCTGCTCGTCGGGGGGTTTATCGCCGCGATGTATCTCACAGACGAAGTGCCGGCCTTTGTGGATCGGATGCTTCGGTATTGGTAGAAAGGAGTTCCAGATGGCGTTAAACATCGCCGTAGTCGGTTTGGGAGGCATTGGCAACCGGCACGCCACCATCTACGACGACCACACAGAGTGCAATCTCGTCGCGGTTTGCGACATCGATCCCAAACGCGCAGACGCCGCGGCGTCGAGATACGGCGCCAAAGCATTTTACACAGTTCGAGACATGCTCGACGCCGATCTGGACATCGCCGTGGCGAGCGTTGCAACCGCCGGGCATGAAAACGGCGGCGACCACTACGAGCCGACAATGGAATTGCTCGCCGCCGGGATTCATGTGCTCGGGGAAAAACCCATTTCCAACGACATCGGCGAAGCCCGTGAAATGGTCGCCAAAGCCAAAGAAAAGAACGTGCGCTACGGCATCGACCTCAACCACCGGTTCACGCCTGCTGCTGCACGCGCCAAGGCATGGGTTGATGAGGGGCGTTTGGGCGAAATCAACATCATCAACATGACCATGTGGATCAACAACCCCCGAGAAACATCGCCTTGGTTTCACATTCGCGCCCTGCACCCGCACTCCATCGACGTGATGCGCTACTTTTGCGGCGATATTGAAAAAGTCCACGCCTTTTTTAAGCGCGGCCTGGACAAAGACGGCAATCGCCGGGTCTGCTGGTCGAACATGCAACTCAACACGCGCTTCAAAGACGGTACAGTGGGCAATCTCACCGGGAGTTACGACGCCACCGGGCCGGGCGGGTCTTACGGTCTTGAACGCCTCGAAGTCGTGGGATCAGACGCCCGCTTTGTCCTTGAAGAAGCCTGCGAACGCCTGTACTTCCACCCGCGCCGCTCAATGGAATTGGAACGCTACGACTACATCGGCGGCATGATGGGCTTCAACGAAACCTTCCAAAGCCGCATTGGGCGGTGGATCGAACAAAACCTCGAAAACGCATCTCCCGAAGACATCGAAGGATCGGGCGAAGAAGCCCTCAAAGCACAACGGGTCATCGAAGCCGCGATAAAATCATGGCAAACAGACACGGTCGTCGCGGTTGATGAAGTTTGAGACTTAGAGTCCCTAACAAAAAGCGTTGACCTGGATTTGTGAGAGGCCGACTTTGAGGCGTTCCTGGGGGTGTTCACTCCTCTGTTTCAGATGCTTAATTTCTTTTTTTTAGGGCTTCTTAGCACTGGCTTACGGCGTTTTGGCACAGGCTCTGCAACGCCACTGTCTGGATTGCGGATTGTCGCGGATTACCCCCCACCCTCCTGCCTCCGCTCTGTCCTCTCTGTCTGCTCCATTCGCCGTCCTATCTGCACGCCCCAATGTTTGTCCCTCTGTGGTTGCCTTTTCGGGCGGGCACGGGGCACCGCCCCTACGTTTTTATTTTCGCATCTTTGTCCAACAAAGTCTTGTCAAAAATGGCGTGATTGTATCATTTTTTTTTTCCCCATTTTTCTTCCTCAATTTTTTCAAGGTGGCGTTTATGGCCGAATACGATACGATATCCAAACACCTGATTCAAACCTACCCGGACGACTTCATCCGCTTCACACTTGGACGCGCTGACATTGAGGTGCTCGAAGTGCTCGAGACCGAGCAACCCACTGTGGAATCCCGGCGCGCCGATAGCC
The DNA here is from genome assembly GCA_958295785.1 of uncultured Latescibacterota bacterium. Lineage (GTDB taxonomy): Bacteria > Latescibacterota > UBA2968 > UBA2968 > UBA2968 > VXRD01. The sequence continues at coordinate 3,799,547 of OY282377.1, read as the reverse complement.
TGATTCTCGTGCGTATTGAAGGCGAGGATGCGTTGATTCATTGCGAATTTCAAACCGCGGATAGCACGGACACTCCGATGTCGCGTCGCATGGCCGGCTATATTGGTCGCGCCATAGAACGCTATGGTCAAGCGATTATCGAGGGTGGTCATCCGGGCTTGCTTCCGTTTGCGCCATTGATGAAACCTCCGTCTGGCGTGTCTGCGGATGCGTGGTTGCGTCAATGTCTTCAGGCGACGGAAGCCTTGCCCTTGGACGCCTCAACCAAGGTTGACATGATGGCGGGTATGGCTATTTTAGGTGGGATATCGTATGAATTGTCCACCGTTAGGCGTATTATTTCTCAGGAGGGTTTTATGGATGCGATTATGCGTGAATCATCGTTTGCCCAATACCTTACCCAACAAGGTATTGACCGCGGCATTGAACAGGGCATTGAACAGGGCATTGAACAGGGTCTGGAGCGCGGGAGCAGAGAAAGCACCATTGAAGCTATTTTCGATGTGTTGGAGGTTCGCTTTGATGCGGACGCGCCCGGTCAGTTCGCTGGTCGCATTGCGGCTATCGCCGATTTGCAACGGCTCAAGCAGTTGCTTCGTGAGGCGGTGCAAGTGAACAATCTCGATGCTTTTCAGCGTGCGTTGGACGCAGAGGCTTAGAGTCCCTAACAAAAAGCGTTGACCTGGATTTGTGAGAGGCCGACTTTGAGGCGTTCCTGCGAGTGTTCACTCATCTGTTTCAGATGCTTGATTTCTTTATGTTAGGGCTTCTTAAGACGCTGTTTTAAAATGATCGGGACCTACCCCCTTTTCTACGGAGAGGGGAGGTATCCAAATGTATCTCAATACAGTTTCTCAGTACACGCCAAAACCGCACATCAACTATCGGCGATTCGATCTGTTGATGAACTGCTCCGCAGTTGTACCCCGTTCCATACATTTGGGCGGGCACAGAGGCTACAAAACCCAATCTACCTCAGGGAGGGAGGTCGCAGTGCCCACGCAACCCAAACAACCCCTCGCAGATCATCCCGCCTTTGCCGAATTTCTCCAGCATGCCCTCCAAAGCCATTCCGATCACAATGTCGAACTTTTGACCCGTGCGTTTCATTTTGCCGACAAAGCACACCGGCACCAATTCCGCAAGTCGGGTCAACCCTATATTGTGCATGCCCTCGAGGTGGGGCGCATCCTCGCAGATCTCAACCAAGACACCGCAACCTTGGTCGCGGGGATTTTGCACGATACGATCAGGCACGGCGCGGCAACGACCGAACAAATCGCCCGTCACTTTGGCAACCATATTGCCAACCTCGTCGAGGGCGTCACCAAAATCAAAGACATATCCTTCTATTCGCGCGAAGCCGATCAGGCCGAAAACTTCCGCAAAATGCTCCTCTCCATGATCCACGACTTGCGCGTTATGCTCATCAAATTTTGCGATAGCCTGCACAACATGCGGACGCTGGATTCCCTGTCTCCCGGCCTGCGAAAGCGCGTGGCGCGGGAATGCCTCGATATTTACGCGCCCCTGGCCCATCGCTTGGGCATTGCGCGCATTCGGTGGGAGCTCGAAGACCTCGCCCTCAAGTGGCTCGAACCGGAAGCCTATCGCGCCATTCAAAGAAAAATCCACCTCAAAAGGCGAGAGCGCGAAGCCTATATCGAAGAGATGCGCGTGCCCTTGGAAAAAATGCTCAAAGAAGCCAATATCCGCACGGAAATCACGGGGCGTCCCAAAAATTTCTACAGCATTCACCGCAAGATGCAAACCCGGGGCAAAGCCTTTGAAGACATCTACGATCTGTTGGCCCTCCGCATTTTGGTGGATACGGTGCAAGAATGCTATCACGTCTTGGGCATGCTTCACTCGTTCTGCACGCCTGTTATGCCGCGCTTCAAGGATTTTATCGCAACGCCCAAGGCCAACATGTATCAATCCCTGCACACCACGGTTATTGGCCCGCGCAACATGATGATCGAAGTGCAAATCCGCACCCACGCCATGCACCAAACCGCAGAGGTGGGCATTGCCGCACACCATCTCTACAAAGAGGGCGCGAAAAAACAGACAGAAGTCGATCAGCATACCTACTGGCTGCGCGACCTGCTCGAATGGCAGGAAGAAACCTCCGATCCGCAGACCCTTATCGAAGAACTCAAAGTCGATCTCTTTTCCCACGAAATCTATGTTTTCACGCCCCAAGGCGACCTGATCCACCTGCCCGAAGCGGCCACGCCCGTCGATTTTGCCTTTGCCGTACACACCGAAATCGGCAGCCGCTGCGTGGGCGCGCGCATCGACAACCGCATGGCGTCCCTATCCACCCCGCTGGAAACCGGGCAGACCGTAGAAATTATCACGTCGCCACACCAGCGCCCCCATCGCGATTGGCTCGGCTTTGTCAAAAGCGCGAGAGCGCGGAGTTGCATCCGACGCGCCCTGCGCGAAGAGACCTTCAAGCAAAGCGTGCGCTTGGGCCGAGATATGGTCGACCGCGAATTGCGACAACGACGCAAACGCGCGAGCAACGACGCCCTCAAAGCAGCCGCCAAGGCATTTGAGCAATCCGATGTCGATCATCTGTTTGCCGCCATTAGCAACGGCGAGATTTCACTCGGCAAATTTTTCAACCAACTCTTTCCCAAGGCCAGCAGAGACTATGGCGATATTCAAAAAGAGAAAAAAACAAAAAACCCGGAAGCCCTTCGCATTCACGGGTTGCACGGCCTGATGATCCACTATGCACAATGCTGCAATCCCATTGCGGGCGATCCGGCCATTGGCATTGTCACGCGCGGGCGCGGCATCTCTGTGCATCGCAGAGGGTGTTCCAATTTACCCCACCTGTCTTCTGACCCCGGCCGCATTGTGGAACTCGATTGGGAAACCGATCTCGCGCAAACCTTTCCCACGACCATCCAAGTCATTGGCAAAGATCGCGCCAATTTGTTGTCCGAGATAACAAAAACCATGTCCGACCTCGGCGTTGCCATTGTGGGCGCGAACATCAAAACCCACCGCGAAGAGGTTGACAACCAATTTCAGATCGAAATCAAAAATGCCGACCACCTCGCAGAACTCTTGCAACGCCTGCGCGGCATTCCCAACATCACATCGGTCTATCGTCTCGAAACCCCTTCAGACGGGTCGTCTTAACCGGAGGCCAACACCTATGGATCCCGCATGTCTCGATTATTGCCTGACAGAAGAAGAAGCGCGCCAATTCAAGCGCGATGGCTATTTTATCGTGCCCGACGTCTTGCCCGCCGATACGGTGGCGGACCTCATCGTTGCGGTTGATCGCACAGACAAAAAAGAACGCGCCCGGATGGGCACAAGCCCCCAAGAGCGCGTCAACCACTTCGATTTCATCGGCAAAGACGACCGGTTTTTGCCTTTGCTCGACTGGTACAAAACATTTCCCAAGGTGTGGGGCATCCTCGGCTGGCACATCCAACTCTACCACACCCACATGACCGTCACCCCGCCCGCTGAACCGCACAAATCCCCGAAAAAAAACGGGCTTGGACTCGGCTTTCACCAAGACAGCGGGCGCATCAATTGGGATTTCGACATGGAGCCGCGCCCCATGATTTCCCTCAAAGTCGCCTTTTTTTTGACCGACACCTCCCAACCGGGTCGCGGCAATTTCTACGTCATTCCCGGTAGCCAAACCCAAAACGCATTTCCCGGCCGCGACCGCAAAGTGCCCCCCCCCAATGCCACGCCCGTGCTCGCGCCCCTCGGATCAGCCGTCTTTTTCGACCGCCGCTTGTGGCACTCGGCCAGCACCAACTACTGGACAGAACCCCGCCGCGTGCTCTTCTACGGCTATTCCTACCGCTGGCTTCGCCCTCGAGATGACATGCGCGTTGAACACCACCTCGACCGTTGCACGCCCATCCAAAAACAACTCCTCGGCGTCAGTTATTCCGGCGGTCGCGGCTACACCTCCCCCACTCCCGAAGATGTGCCCCTCAAAACCTGGCTCGAACAACACGCGATCCATTGCCCGTAATATCGGGCGGACACGGGGCCGCGACATGACTGAATAATACCAATTTGATTTTTATTTTTTCATATCCTGCCTCCCATCAGGGATGAATGAGGAACAGACGTTCTGTACGGATCATGGGTTGCTTGTCTCAAGCATTTGGTCCTACAGCATCGTTTGTTGCCTGTGATGCGTTGGCTACGCCTGTGCCTACGGCGTGCGGCGACCGACTTTTTTTCAGCAGCAAAAAAAGTAGGCAAAAAATGCCGCTCTCATGCGCCGAGAGGCTTGCACAGCGCAAATCGCTTTTGTAGTAGTACGCCATGCGCCGGCCTGCGAAGAGAGTTGCAAGAGGGAGGTTGGTTGCGAGACGGCCTTGCGCGCTGTGCGTGATGGCATGATCTGATGGTCTTTTGGGATGGCCTGGTTGCAATGGCTTCTTTGAATGACTGCGTAAGGTCAAGGGAATCATTTGCGGGTCGCATCTCGCATCACATCAGGGCAACAGAAAATCAATTTAATAACACCGCTTCAGCACCTGCCTCGCCTCTCGTCCGCGTTCATCTGCGGATACTCATTCCTCGTTTCTCCTCTCCCACACCACAACGCGATTTGGATCGACAGACGGATAGATCACATCGCCGGGGTGCCATTGCGTCTCGCCGGTGATCAAAATGTGGATGGGTCGATCCGCCCAAGTGCCGAGCAAAATGGTCGATGCGCCCAGGTTTTCAACGGCTTCGATCGTCGCCGGGATTTCTCCCCCATGTGGAAAAATATTTTCTGGGCGGATGCCGAGGGTCGCCCGTTGAGGGGCGTTGCGATCCGCCGCCACAATGCCGTGATTCGACGCTGTGAACCACTGATCGGCCCGCTTGTGAACCTCTATCAAATTGATGGGCGGATAGCCCAGTTGCCGGGCAACGACCGGGGAATTGGGCCGTTGATAGATGTCTTCGGGCGAACCGATTTGCAGAATTTTCCCCTCGGACAAAACGGCGATGCGATCCCCCATTGAAAGGGCTTCAACCCGGTCGTGGGTCACGTAAATCATGGGCGTGCCCAAGTCGCGCTGGAGGCGGATGAGCTCGACCCGCAACACTTCGCGCAACTTGGCATCCAAATTGGTGAGGGGCTCGTCGAACAAAAAAAGACGGGGTTGGCGCACGATAGCGCGACCAATGGCAACGCGCTGCATTTCGCCGCCCGACAAGTGCGTGGCGGGCCGGTCGAGAAGCGGCGCGATGCGGAGCAGATTTGCAGTATCGGAAATGCGGTTGGCGATTTCTGTTTTGGAGAGGTTGCGCCCGGGTGCTCGCAGCGGAAATTCGAGGTTCTGGCGCACGGTCTTGTTGGGATAGAGTGAAAAATTTTGAAAGACCAGGGCGACATCGCGTTCTGCCGGCAAACAGTGGGTCATATCCATCCCCTCTACGACAACGCGCCCAGCATCCGGCACTTCGAGGCCCGCGATGATCCGCAAAAGCGTTGTTTTGCCCGCACCCGTTGGCCCCAAGACGACCAAAAGTTCCCCCGCGTGAAGGAAAAGAAAAATGTCCGAAAGCGCGTGTGTCTCGCCATAGACTTTGGACAGATTGTCAATTTTGAGAAATGGATCGCCCATACAATTTCACATCCTTCATACCCGCGGATCGCGCCAAGGCCATTCCCGTATCTGGATCGAACAAGCAAACGCGCCCCTCGTCCAAGCGCAAATGGATGCTTTCGCCGATGGCAAATCGGTCAGGCGCGTGCATGACCAATTCGCCCAACGGCGTATCCACATGCACATAAGCGTGGCTGCCCAAGTATTCGCCCAAGACAACTTTGCCCGGCACCCCGCGATTGGCAGGGCGGATAAATTCTGGGCGAATGCCGAGAATCGCCCGGGGAGGAGCGACGCGCAAGTGGATGGGAATGTGAACGTTTGCCCCCAACCGCGTAAAGGCCAGCCCATCCTCGTGTTGTACGATCTGTCCGTCGATCAGATTCATGCCCGGGCTGCCGACAAAATTTGCGACAAACAGATCCGCGGGGTGATTGTAGATTTCTGGAGGCGAACCGGTCTGTTTAATTTTGCCGCCTTCCATGACCACCATGCGATCCGCCAAGCTCATCGCCTCTTCTTGGTCGTGCGTGACGTAAATTGCCGTTGTGGAAAGTGCCAACTGCTGGCGGCGTATAAACGCACGCAATTCCAACCGATGCTCTGCGTCGAGCGTGCCCAAGGGTTCATCCATCAGATAAACATCTGGCGTGCGTACCATCGCCCGCGCAAGCGAGACGCGCTGTTGATCCCCGCCCGAAAGTTGCCTGGGATATTGGTCGAGCAAAGCCTCGATCCCCAAAGCGCGGGCAACGCGATCAATCGTCGCGTCGATATCCGAGGGCGATGTGCCGATATTTTCCAGCGGAAAAGCGATATTTTTTTTTGCGGTCATGTGCGGATAGAGCGCGTAAAACTGAAAGACAAACCCCACATCGCGCTGGGATGGCGGCAAGTGCGTGACATTCCGATTGCCGAGTACAATCTGCCCATCCGTAGGGTCTTCCAGCCCAGCGATCATGCGAAGCGTGGTCGTTTTCCCGCATCCCGAAGGCCCGAGCAAAACGATAAATTCCCCTTCATCGACCGCCAGATCAATCCCCCGAACCGCCCGCGTGCCGTCGGGATAGGTTTTCTGAAGATTTTGAAGTTCGAGAAATGGCATGGGCGTCTCGCGTTTGTGGGTGGCTCGGTGGGGACTGACCACTAACCCCTGCCTCTACTGCTTAATCGTCCCAAACGTCACCCCGCGCAGCAGGTGCTTGCGAACCAGCACAGTGAAAACAGCAATGGGCACGACAAAAATGAGCACGCCCGCGGCGATCTGCGGCCAGGGGATGCCCTGGATATTGCCCTGAAGCCCGGCGAAATACACCGGCACAGTAACGGCTTCGGCGTTGTTGAGCGCGAGGGCAAACCCGTATTCATTCCAAGCGGAGATCAAGCAGAAAACAGCCGTTACGGCCATACCCGTTGCCGAATGGGGCAAGATGATTTTGTAAAACGCTTGAAACGGGCTGTATCCATCCACGAGCGCGGCTTCTTCATACGCCCGGGGGATTTCGTCTATAAATCCCTTCATCAGCCAGACCGCGAGCGACAAGTTGAACGCCGTATAGAGCAGGATGAGGCCCAAGTGCGTGTTGGGCAGGTCAAAGAGGCGATACATCATCAACACGGGAACCACCACCGCGAGCGGCGGGAGGAAGCGGGTTGAGAAAATAAAAAAAAGCCAATCTCGCGTGCCTGCAATGCGGAATCGGCTAAAGCCATACGCGCAACCCGTTCCGAGAACAACCGATGCCAACGCGCTGAGTAGACCAATGATGACGCTGTTGAAAAGGTAGTGAAAAAATGCGTGTGCCTTGCCCGTATGTGGCGTTGCCAACTTGCGGTACGCGTCCCCTGTGGCGGAAAATTTTAGACCGCCGGGCGCGATATTCTCATCGGTGGTCGGGATGAGCGACGCCGTGGAACTGATCGCGGCCTCCTGCGTTTTCAGCGACGTGAGAAACAGCCAGCACAAAGGCAACGTTGCCAAAAGGAAATAGGGCACAATAACGAGCCATCTCCAACCCCTCATGCCACATCCCTCCCCTGTTTTGCTTGGATGCTGGCGATGTATCGGATAAAAACATTGGCAAGCACTATGACGAGCAAAAGAATGACGAGGCTATACGCACTGCCCAGCCCAATTTTATATCCGCGAAACATCACCTGATAGAGCAAGGCACTCAGGGTTTGCGTCGTGCGATCATTGGGGCCTGTCACAGCCATCACCAAGTCAAATTGCTTGAGGGCATCTGTGGTACGCAACAAGACCGCGAGAAAGAGGAGGGGCGAACACAGCGGCAGGGTGACGCGCCGAAAAACAGTCCAGTTGGACGCGCGATCAAGGGCCGCTGCTTCGTAGAGGTGAGGGGGAATGGCGTTGAGACCCGCAAGGGCAATGAGCATCATAAACGGCGTCCACATCCAGATGTCGATCATCAAAATGGAGAGGAGTTTCAAATCCGGGTCGGTCAGCCATTGCGGTTGAAAAAGCCCCAAGACAGCGAGGGCTTGGTTGACAACGCCGTAGTGTCCATTCAGAATAAAGTTCCAATACAAGCCCATCACCGCGGGGGAAAGCATCATGGGCACCAGGAGAATGGTCGTCACAACGGATTTGCCCCAAAAGGGGCCGCGAAGAGCAAGGGCGAGGCCAAAGCCCAAAACGAGTTCAACCGCAACTGCCAGAACCACGAACAGTCCGGTTGTGCAAAGGGCCACACCGTAGCGCGTGTCGTCGAAGATGACGCCGTAGTTGCGCCCGCCCACAAACCGCGCCAATCCGCCGCTGAGTTCGGCATCGGTGAAACTGAGGTAGATATTGTAAAGGAGGGGAAAAATGTTGAAGGCAATCAGAAAGATCAGCGCGGGGCCTACAAAACCGTATTTCAAAACGCCGTCTTTCACATGCATTCTCGAAAGGGATGGAGGGTATGGCGAGAGGTTACTGAACGAGCTTGGTGCTCAGGCGAGCGGTCAGCGGTCAGCAAAATGAACAATAGCCTTGGGGCGATCACAGGGGCATCGCCCCTACACACTGCTCGCCTTTTGTGGCTAAACTTCCATCTCACCTTTAAGGGGATATTGCCCGGAAATTTGTGGACGCCCGCTTATTTTTCCCGTTTTCTGCGAAGCGTCAAGACTTGTTTGAAAACCTTGGCAACACTACCGCCATTTCGGGAGTGGAGGAGCATCTGCTCTTTCGACATGACCATCATCGTGCCTTCTTCCGAGTCGGGATAACGGCAGAAATTCGATTTTACCGGTTCGCCCGTGATACAGCAATACTTTTCGACCGGGATTTCTTGCTCGGTATCGAACTTACTGCTCGTCTGCTCCAAGCCCTTGTTCGCTTCTTCATAGTCGGTAAATATCGTCGAAATTTTGGCGGCCATCGCTCGATCTCCTGTTGTGGGAACACATCTTCCGAAAGCGTGAAAATGATATGCAAAAAGGTTCTGCGTGTAAAGCAAAATAACAGCGCGGCACTCATGAGCACCTTGCGACGGGAGATGATCCTGACCTGCTTGAAACAGCGGCTACATGAATTGAGACAGCGGCTGGAATTGATAGTTGTCTCTGATATCCCAAAAGTTAATACTCTGTAAATTAAGTTATCCTAAGTTTTGAATTGTCTGGATAAACGCGTTGATAATGGGCATTCATCTTGTCTCTGGCCTTGGGCAAAGTGAACTGCCAATTCAAGGGGATGCCCTTGGCCTCCCGCTCCTGAAAAAAGGCCAAAACTTCCCGGCGCAGTTCCGCCTGCGTCGCAATGCGCCTATTCAAACATCCTCGCGCCAGAGCCGAAAACGCAATCTCGATCATGTTTAACCAACTCGCCGACTTGGGGGTAAAGAAGAACTCAAACTTCTGCGCGAGGGCAAACGCCTCATCGGCTGGCAAGGAACGATAGAAGGCATGGCGAGTATGCGTGTTGAGATTGTCTTGCACCAAGCGGATTTTCTCCGCTTGTGGTCAATGCTGTGTCAGCGCCTGACAAAAGTGGGTGTCTTCCTTCATCGTGCGCCGGGGATAGATTTCGGCAAGCCGTTTGCCGCTTAAAGGCTCAATGGCGGCCAACAGCGCACGCGAGCCGTGTTTGGTATAGGCATCATGTTCTTTGGTCACTTGGCCTGTTGTTAGGGGCAAGGGATCAAGGACTTGTCCGATGAGAAAACAAGGACGTTCATCAAAGCAGACCCCAGGAACATTGGGATCATGAGGTTGGTCATACAGCCAAAGCAAGGCTTCCATGCGTGCGAGAAAGGACGCATCCACTTTGCGGATGCACCATGTTTTCTTCAAGTGGGGCTTCAATTCGTTTTTTTAGAATCGTTTTAACATGCGTGTGTGAGAGATGCTCACAAGAGCCCAATGCCACGCAGTGATCCGCCAAGAGGCGCAACGTCCATCTGCCATGGCCTGCCGGGGGGTTGAACAGGCCATGGCGGTGATTTGGGCCCGTTGCTTGCCGGTCATCTCCACCGGGCGTCCCGGCCGCGGGGCATCTTTGAGGCTGTCCAAGCCGAGGGTGCGGTATTTCTTTGCCCAATGACTCAGGGTCTGCCCGGTCATGCCGAGGGTCTTTGCCACTTGGGTGTAGGTTTTGCCTCGGTCAAGTTCAAGCAAGCCCAAGGCGCGTTTGTAGATTCGGGCTTTTTGGTCTCCTTTGGTGATCAAGGCGGTCAAAGTGTCTCGGTCTGTGGGGGTGAGTTGGACGTGTTGTTTGAGCATCAGAACGCCTCCTTGAAACAATGGAAATAACAAATTATTTAATTTACAGAGTATTCATGACAACCCCCTCCTGGTTGTGAAAACGACGAACAACTGACAACGACTGACCGCAAACACGACACACAAACGCTCTATACTGCCCCTCAATGCAAAGTTAATTCATGAGATCGGCACACAGCGAGAATATAATCAACATGCTCGCGAACATAATCATGCTGTCTTGCAACACGTTCAAGAACGCGCTCAATATCATCCACAGAAATGCCGTATCGCTCGATAGCAAGCACAATTTGTTTTCGCAAAGCAACCTTGAACAAACGCATATCGCCTTCCTCTAACAAAACATCAAGATATTCAACAATATCTTCTGCTGTGTCCAAACCCTTGATAGGATCCCACGGCAATATCTTCTTTTTGCCCATTTTCACTCCTCATAAATTGACGCCAAATTTTTTGCCTTTTCAATACCCCAATAAGCGGGGCATTCTGCTAAATTTCTTTCACCTGACACCTGTCGGCACACAGCGAGAATATGACCAACGCGCTCACGAACATAATCATTCTGTTTCGCAACAACTTCAAGAAGATGCTCAATATCATCAACAGAAACACCATACCGCGTAATAGCGGGCACAATCTCTTTCATCAAAGCTGCCTTGAACAAACGCACATCCCCATCTTCCAACAAAACATCGATATATGTAACAATATCCTCCGCCGTATCCAAATACTTGACGGGATCATAAAGTACAGTCTGCGTTTTTCCCATAATAACCCCCCTTACAATTTAGATGCCAAATTTTTGGCTTTCTTAATATCCCAACTCTGCGACTACTGAAAATATAATACACGCGATACCCAGGCCCAGTATCCAAACTAAATTCAAAAATCCCACCCCCAACCGGCTTTACACCACTCAAAACACCATCTTCCATATAACGACGAATCCATTTCATAATGCCTTGTTTAGCACGCTTATTCCGTAATTTTCCAAACCACTGCTCAAATTCATTCGCAAATTCAACTTTGTTCATCATGAACTCCAAAATTTAGAAAAATCAAGTCTGAATAATTGCCTCCTATATCTAAAATCCAAATCATAAATCTCTACACACCGAAAAAGAATCGGATGTGCTATGGGTCTGGTGAGTTTCAATGCCCCAGTAAGCGGGGCGTCCTGCTAAATTTCTGGCATGTCTTAATCACGCGATCCGCATGTTCACGGCTAAAACCGCGTTCGATAACTGCGCGATCAAAACCGCGAACAAGATCTTCCAAAGCTATATCATATCTTTCAACAGCCCGAACAACATCTTCCAAAACAGCCCCAATCAAACGGGGGGATCCATCCTCAAATGCAACCTCAACATACCCTACAATTTCTTCTGCCGTTTCCAAATCATCCACAGGATCCCACTGGAACACTTGCGTCTTCGCCATATTAACCTCCTATAAATTGCGCGACAAAACTTTCGCCTTTTCAATATCTCGGCTCTGCGTTGTCTTTGTACCACCCCAAAGCAAGATCAATGTTTCCTCGCGCCAAGTAAAATACAGACGATACCCCGGCCCCATAATGAATACGACATTCCAAAACACCATCACCCACCGATTTTATATCTCCAAGATTACCGAAAGAAAAATGTCGAACCCGAATACCAATATGATTACGTGCGCGTAAATCTTTTAACTTTTTAAGCCACTGAATATACTCTCTTGTGCGACCTATTTTGCACATAACAACACCATAATAATCGCGAAAAACAAAACTAAAATTTACCCCAAAAAAGTAGTACTTCTAAAGCCCAAGAGGGCAAAAAAAAAGGGGTGAGAAATGAGGAAGTTTAAATTTCAATACCCCAGTAGGCGGGTAGTACTTCTAAATAACCCAAGCGTTTAGGCTTTCTCTTTCATTCTACTCTGTAAGGAGAAGATGGTTAAGGTAGAGACCAAAGCCTTTGGCTACACAGTGGGCTTGTGCAAGCTTTTCTGTTTTAGCACGCCCTGACAGTTTGTAGCGGTTAAAGGAAACCAGCCATTCGTAGTCCCCGTCGATATGTTCGCGGACTGTGAAGAACAGCTTTTCCCTATCCACCACGGGAAAGGTTGCTTTGCCCAACTGCATGGGCTTCCACTTGACACTGAAATTGTGCATTACGGCTCCCTTCTAATAGGTCTCAATACCCCAGTAAGCGGGGCGTCCTGCTGAATTTCTGGCATGCCTTAATCACGCGATCCGCATGTTCACGGCTAAAACCGCGTTCAATCACAGCGCGATCAAAACCACGAACAAGATCTTCCAAAGCTATATCATATCGCTTAACAGCCTTTACTGCGTCTTGTAAGGCGACATCAAATAGAGATTGAGAATCATTTTCATCGCCCTCGATCACAGCTTCCAAATACCCTACAATATATTGTGGCGTCTCCAAATAATCCACTATGTCCCAAGGCATTGTTCGCGTTTTCGCCATTTTGACCTCCTCACAAATTTTTAACCAAATCCTCAGCCTTTTTAATATCTCGGCTCTGCGTTGTCTTTGTACCACCCAAAGCAACAATAATACACCCTTATGCCAAATAAAATATATGCGATATCCAGGTCCGCAATCAATGCGAAATTCTAAACCCCCACTACCAACCGACTTAAAATCACCAAGATTGCCCATAGAAGCACGACGAACTCGATCACCAACGCGCTTCCAAGCATGAGAATCGCGTTTTCGCAAACGACCAAACCATTGATCAAATCCGTCTATTCGCGCATTCCCGACCCAAGTCGCGCATAATCTCCATGTAAATCGGATGTTCGCCCTGAACGGGTTGCACGTCTTCGCCATTGACCATGCGATTGGCCGCGATCAGCGCGGATTGGATGTGGTCGCTCTGCTCGGTATAGCGGCGAAAAACGCGCCGAACCGCTTCGCGCGCCCTGTGGATGGGCAGCGCGTCTTCGCGCCGATCTCGTGCCTCGTGTTCATCGCGCCATTGAATGCGGTGCGCGCAGGTGTATGGCAAGACCGCGCGGATGTGTTCGAGATCGACATGTGAATCGCGTAGCAACCATGCGAGGGCCTGAGCGTAGCGCCGCAGGGAAATGGGCAGGCGATTGGACGGACAGGTTTGCACTTCGTAACACAGATAGCCCGTGTAGTGACAGCCTTCGCCGCAGACTTCATGGGTGCGTTTTTGCCCGTATTTGCAACAAAAAGACAACTCGGCCAAAAAGGTTCGCACAAAGGCACTGGCGTCTGGGCGAACGGACAACGCGCCCATCTCGCTGCGAATGGCCTCGCGTTCGGCGCGCCCCAAGGTGGGCACGGACAAACGCTTGGAAATCGCTTTGCCATAGTCTGTACAAATCGCTTCCACATCCGCATCGCGCTTTGCCAAACGCGCTTGGATGGCCCGCTCGCGCTGCGGGTCGCGCAACAGCGATGCCGGGGAGGATTGCGCGCCGATCATCCACGACAAATTCGCGCCCGGGTATTTGGATTCCACCATCACGTCAAAGCGATCCAACAGGGGGACGACGATGGTATTTGTTCCGCGATCCTGATAATTGGCCGTTGCAAACAAACAGTATTCCTCGTTGATCTGCACCTGGTTCAAATACGTCCAATTGCCGCGATCCACGCCGTTCAAAATCAAGCTCTGCTTGGTTTCCGGCAGGCGGTTGATTTCATCCACCACCTTGACGGGCAAGACGGAAAACGCGGACCACACCACTTCTTCGTCGCCGCGGTTGAGCGCGCCCAGGTTTGGCCGCCCGACAATTTTTTCTTCGGTCTGTTCGGGATGCCCGCTCACCTCGGCTTCCCACACGGCCCCAAGCGGCAGGCGATACAGCAGCGCGCCGATGTACTCTGCGGACGTGGTTTTGCCCAGTCCGGGTTCGCCCACGATCAAAATTTTGCCCCCCAGCAAGCCGGTCAGCACGCTGAACAACAAAGCGGCATTGTGCTTCTGCCCCTTGATTTCCAGATCGGCGCGGTTGAAATACAATCGATCTTGGATAAAGGTGAGGATATCGCGGACTGTCGCCTGTAAATCAGCCATGGTTATCACTCATGTGGCGCGCCGTCGTAGCCATTCGACCGCGAGCAACAGCAACACCGCAAACGCGATCAGGAAAGTCGCCACGGCCAAGATGGCCGGGCTAATTTGTTCGCGGATGCCCGCCCACATTTGGCGCGGGATGGTGCGTTGCTCCACGCTGCCCATAAAGAGCACGACGACCACTTCGTCGAAAGACGTTGCAAATGCGAAAAGCGCGCCGGAAATCACGCCCGGCGCGATCAGCGGGAGTTGCACGCGGCGGAACGTACGCAAAGGGCCGGCGCCCAGGCTCGCGGCAGCGCGCGTCAGGTTTGTGTCAAAGGCGGACAGGGTCGCGGTGACTGTGATCACGACAAAGGGCGTGCCCAGCGCGGCGTGGGCGAGGATCAATCCGAGGTGGGTTTGGGCGAGGCCCAGGTTGGAAAAAAAGAAAAACATGCCCGCTGCGGAGATGATCACCGGCGTGACCATCGGGGAAATGAGCAGTCCCATGGCGAAGCGGCGACCGGGCATGGCGGGGCTGGACAACCCCAGCGCGGCGAGGGTGCCCAGCGCGGTTGCCAGCGCGGTTGCGGCAATGCCGATGATCAGGCTGTTGCCGAGTGCGCGCGTCCACACTTCGTCTTGGATGATCTGCCGGTACCAGCGCAGGGAATACGCTTCGGCCTCGAGGCGCACCATGCCCTCGGTGAAGGTGAAGTAGGGTTCGGCGTTGAAACTCAGGGGCACAATCACCAAAATTGGCGCGATCAAAAACGCGAAGATCAGGACACAACAGACCAAGTAGGCAATCCGACCGAGGTTTTGTTTTGGGATCATATCAGCCCAATCTCATGCGTTCGATGCCGACCAAGCGGTCGTAGAACAGATAGAGCGCGACAACGCAAACAAAGAGGATGCCGCCGAGTGCCGCGGCCAAACTCCAGTTGAGCGAGGTCTGCATGTGGTAGGCGATCATGTTGGAGATGAGTTGCCCGCTGCTGCCGCCCACCAGCGCGGGGGTGATGTAGTAGCCAATGGCGAGGATGAACACGAGGAGGGACCCCGCGCCCACGCCGGGCAGGGTCTGCGGCCAATACACGCGCCAAAACGCCTGAAAGGGACTCGCGCCCAGCGAAGAGGCAGCGCGCATTTGGGTCGGCGGAATGGCGCGCATGATCGAGTAGAGGGGCAAGATCATGAAAGGCAAGAGCACATGGGTCATCGCCACCAGGGTGCCGGTCATGTTATAGACCATGGCGATCCGACCGTCGTCGCCAATCAGCCCGAGTGAGACGAGCAAACTGTTGAGCACGCCCTGTTTTTGGAGCAAGACGATCCACGAGGTCGTCCGCACGAGGAGCGACGTCCAAAAGGGCACGAGCACGAGGATTAACAGCAGGTTTGAGACGCGCGCAGACGCATGCGCGATCAAGTGGGCGATGGGATAGCCGAGCAATAGGCAAAGGCCGGTGATGGTCAAGCTCACGACAAGGGTGCGCCACAAGAGGGACAAATAGATGCGGCGTTCAGCGGGTTGGCTGGCGATGGCGCCATCGGGCAGGCGTTGCAGGTCGAGCGCGTTGAGGTAGTGCCGCGATGTGAAACGCGCCCCCGCGCTGCGGATCGCATGCCAGGTTTGCACATTGCCCCAGGCGGCGTCTATGCCGATCATCGCGTCTCGCCCTGGCCCCTCGTCCATGCTTCGCAACCGCCGCACGCTGCGCGTCATCACACTGCGAAGCCCGGCATGCACGCGGTTGACGCGCCCGGCAACCCGACCGAGCGTCCGCTCCTCATAAGCTTTTCGGAGTTCGCGTGCGAGGGCTGCATAGACCGCCTCGTCGGGCGTGCCCGTGCCATCCCATTGCGAAAGCAGATCCAGGGTTTCGGGCAGGGCATCGGCGACCACCGGGTCGTAAATACTCCGGATGAGCATTGTCCCGAGCGGCGCGATGAAGGTGATGCCGATAAAGGCCAGCAATGGCAACACCAATCCCGCGGCGCGCAGGCGCGGGCGGAGGACGGAGATTTTGATGTCTGTCTTGGGTTTCATATCGGTTTTAGATTGGATCTCGCTCCATATATATCTTTGGTTTCATAATCTCGCCACTTTCATGCGCGTGTTCTTGAGTCGCGTCGATATAGTCGCGCAACACGACCTTGCCGGTGTCCACATCGCCGGCAAGCATACATCCGATGCCTTCTTTCATGAGTTCCTCGCGGAAAGCAGGATCTCGCTGGACACGGGCCTGTATCACCTCTTTGAAATCACATGTAAGTGCCATATTGCTATTCTCTCTGTTGTTTGCGCCGTTTATACCTTCCCTTAGATCATTTCTTTGACTCCACAACTCGGGATGTATATAGCTTGACGACCTTTCCCTTTTTCCTGAGAGCGTGACGGGTGACGAGCGTCATGACGAGGAAGAAGACAAAGAGTGCGAGAAAGATAAGGCTGACGCCTCCGAGAATGGGCTTCGTGTCGAGATTCGTATCCAAAATCCAGGCCGTGATAAAACTCATAGCAACCGACAAGATGACAGCGGCACTAAAAAACCAAATCTCGTATTGACCCAACTGAGTCGCGTCAACCATTCGGATCTCAATGTTCTCCGGAACGAGCAAAGAAATATTGAAGTCGCCAGATGTATTGTCCTGTGAATCCTCTGAAGGGGAAATTTCATCGACATCGATCTGTTCGACTCTGTTCTTTGTCAGGCGGCTCCTTCCGCGCGCTTGCGGATCGCGGGCCACAGAGATTTTGGGAGCCACCCATCGTAGTTGCCGCCCTGAACCGGCGGGCCCATCACAAAGTGGATCAGCTTGGGATGGTCGCGACAGACTTCCGTCAGAGACTCTTTGAGGTTCAAGAGGTCGTGGGCATCCTCAACTTGGACGATATACAGCGTGGAGAGTGGCTTGACCCACGAGTAACCCTCAAGACACGCTTTGAGTTCCTCGTTGAGTTCTTTCCACTCGGCACCTTCGGCCTTTATGTCCCAAGAGACGAGTACATGCATGTCTATCCTCTCCTGCGGAAAAGCGTCCCCTCTTGTATCTTGCATTCAACATTTGTATGGGGGTTGTGCGGAGACCGCCCGTTGACTGCTTAGGGGTTGCGTGCGCGGACAGGCACGGGGGCCTGTCCCTACGGGGGATGGGGCAATGGACTGCGAACCGCTTGGTAGTTGAGGTGAGCACAGAAGCTCGCGCCCTTCTGTTGCTCTCGTTCCCATCTCGCCTCATTGCGCCAACCAAGTGCTGAAGCGTTCGTTCATTTCGTCGTCGTGATCGCTTCTCCACTCCCAGGAATTTCGCACGGCGCGCTTGGTATTTTGCGGGCTCGTGGGCATGTGCGGCATCATCTCCACGCCGGTCGCGACGTGCGTGGAGATCAGTTGCATTGCAGAATGGCGCGTGGGGCTGTAGGCAATGTAGCGCCCGACACCGGCCATGGACTCTGCCTTTGCAGCAAAATTGAGAAACTTTTCCGCGGCCTCGCGGTTGGGCGCACCCGCGACTATCGCAAGCCCGCCGACCTCGAGGATCTGGCCGTCCCAAACAATGACAAAAGGCTGTTTTTCCATTACTTGGGCATTGAAGATCCGTCCGTTGTAGGCCGTGCTCATCACCACCTCGCCATCGGCGAGCATCTGCGGTGGCTGGGCGCCGGCCTCCCACCACACGATGTGGTCTTTGATGGTGTCCAGCTTTCGGAAGGCGCGGTCCATCCCCTCTGGCGTGGCGAGCACCGCGTACACCGAGTCGGGCAACACCCCGTCGGCAATCAGCGCGAATTCCAGATTTACTTGGGGCGCGCGGCGCATTCCGCGGCGGCCCGGGAATTTCTCGAGGTCAAAAAAGTCGGCCACTGTGGTCGGTTTTTCGCCCGAGATGAGCTCTGAGTTATAGGCATATACATTGGAGGCGAACAGGGTTGCCACGCCGCATTCCGTCTCTGTGCCGATAAAAAAATCTTCTGAGGCGGGTGTTCCATCTGCGCCTGGGGGCAGGGAACTGGTATCGAAGGGTTCCAACAAACCCTCGTCACAGCCGCGCACGATGTAGGTGAGGTCCAGATCGACCACATCCCAGTGGACATTGCCCGTCTCGACCTGTGCGCGAATTTCCGCCAACCCGCCGTTGTAGCTTTCGAGTTTGATCTCGATACCCGTTTCAGCGGTGAATTGTTCGTGGTAGCCCTTGACGCATGCGCGTGCATAAGAGCCGCCCCACGAAACCACAGTGAGCGTCTGATGCTCGTCCGCATCAGCGCGATTCCACGCCAGCATCGCCAAAGCGATCAGCGCCGCGATTGCCTTCCTATGTGTGTGTTTGCACGTCATGGTGTGTCCTCCTCGTGGTTTGGGTTGAGCACCCGGCAGGTTGTGGGATATGGCCTCAGCGGGCAAGCCAAGTGCTGAAGCACTCGTGGTAGCCCTTGACGCATGCCCGTTCATACGAGCCGCCCCAAGAAGTCACGGTCAGCACTTGGTGGTCCGCGCCAGCGCGATTCCACATCAACACTCCTAGTGCGATCAGAACCGCGCTGCAAAAGGTCTTCTGGTTCACAGGGTGTCCTCCTCGTCGTCTGGATCGAGCACCCTGCAGTCCGTCGGCGTCCAGCCAATGCGGATCTGGTCGCCCTCTAAGATGGCGCCGTGCCCCACGATATTGGGAATTTTGGCGATGAAATCCGAACGGTCGCACACGGTCAAGCGCAGGCGCAAGTGGTCGCCCAAAAAAGTGATGTCCTCGATTTTTGCGTCGAATTCATTGGTGTATAGGCCGGGATCGGGCGCGATGGCGACGCGCTCTGGGCGAATTGAAAGCGTGATGGAATCGCCGAGCCGGCAGGGCACGACGCGCAACGCTTGAATGACCTGACCGCCGGTTTCCACCTCGCAGATGTCGCCCCCAACTTTTCTCACCCATCCGTGCAGGCGGTTGTTTTCGCCGATGAAGCGGGCGACAAATGAGCGTTTCGGCTCTTCGTAGAGGGCTTCGGGTTCGGCGATTTGCTCGATGTCTCCGCCGCGCAAAACCGCGATGCGATCCGACAAGACCATCGCCTCTTGCTGGTCGTGCGTGACATAGACCACGGTCACGCCGAGGCTTTTGTGGATGCGCCGAATTTCGTACTGCATTTCCTCGCGCAAACGGCGGTCGAGCGCGCCCAAGGGTTCGTCCATCAGCACGAGATCGGGTTCGAATACCAGCGCGCGGGCAATTGCCACGCGCTGTTGCTGCCCGCCCGAGAGTTGCCCAGGGCGCCGGTCTTCCATGCCGCTGAGGCGCACCAAGCGCAGGGCACGCGCCACGCGCTCGCGGCACTCCTCGCGGTTGAACCCGCGCACCTCCAGCGGAAAGGCGAGGTTGCCGCTCACGGTCATGTGGGGGAAAAGCGCGTAGTTTTGAAACACCATCCCAATGCCGCGTTTGCGCGGGGGTAGCGCGTGAACAGAACGCCCGTCAATGCGAATGGCGCCCGAGGTGGGCACCTCGAAGCCGGCGAGCATCATCAGGCAGGTCGTCTTGCCCGAGCCAGACGGCCCGAGCAGGGTCAAAAACTCGCCCTTTTGGACGCTGAGATCGACGTTGTGAACAACCATCGTGTGCCCGTCATAGCTCTTGCAGACGCGCTCAAATTCAACGTAGGCATTGTCATTGGAATTCATGTGGGCATCTCGTCGTTGGGGATTTCAGAAAAAAAATAGATTGACAAGTCGCGTGCGTCAAGTCTCAAGTAAGTTGAAAATTCCTCAAATGTCAATGTCTTTCCCCTTTCGCTCTGTCTCGCATCGGTATATATTGGAAACCGCCATCGTGAACGTATTGCCTTTCTCAGAGGAGTCGGAACGCATGCGGTACAAACGGGTTGTTCTCAAACTCAGTGGCGGCGCTGTTTCGGGCACTTTGGAATCGGGATTTGACCCCGAAGCCCTCGAACACATTGCCGACGAAATTCTCGACCTCCGCGCGCGTGGCATTGAAATTGGCATTGTGATTGGCGGCGGCAATATCTTTCGCGGCGAACAAAGTGCGCGCTGGGGCATCGAGCGATCCGAGGCCGACAATATCGGCATGCTGGGCACGATCATCAACAGCCTGATGCTGCGCGGCGTGCTCAACGCCAAAAGCGATGCCGAAGTGCGCGTTATGACCGCCATTCCGATCAACGCGGTCGCAGAGCCGTTTATCCGCTTGGTGGCCGCTCGGCACCTCGACAAAGGGTATATTGTCATTTTTGCCGGCGGCATTGGCAATCCCTTTCTCACCACCGACTATCCCGGCGTGCAGCGCGCCCTCGAAGTGCGTGCAGAGGCCATCTTGTTTGCCAAGCACAAAACCAATGGCATCTATACGGACGATCCAAACAAAAACCCCGGTGCCAAACTCTATCGCCGCATCAGCCACAACACCATTATCCGCAACAACCTGGGTGCATTGGATCAGTCCGCGGTGATTCTCGCCCGAGACCACAATCTGCCAATCCACGTTTTCGACTTTGGGCAACAAGGCATGATGCGCCGCATTGTCGAAGGCCAAAATGTCGGCACGCTCATCACCCAAACGCCAGAAGATGTTTTGGAGATAAACCCATGAAATTCCTCGTCGTTGGCACGGGCGGGCGCGAACACGCCTATGTTTGGAAACTCGCGCAGAGCAATAAAATCACAAAATTATACGCCGCGCCCGGCAGCCCGGGCATGGCGCGGTACGCCGAATGTGTCGATATTGCGGACGGCGATCTCGAGGGCCTCGCGGACTTTGCACACCGAGCGGACATTGACATTGCGGTGATCGGCCCTGAAGCCCCGCTTGCAGATGGCATTGTCGATATCTTCTCGGAACGCGGCCTCGCGGTCTTTGGCCCCACGCAGGCGGCGGCGCAAATTGAAGCGGACAAAGATTTTGCCCTCAAACTCATGCACAAATACGACATTCCAACCGGGGCTTACGAAACCTTTGTCGATGCAGAAACCGCCCGAGAACGCCTCAAAGCATGGCAACACCCGCTCTATCTCAAAGTCAGCGGCCTCGCAGCGGGCAAGGGGGCGATTTATTGCGAAACCCCGTGCGATTCCCTCAGAACTGTGGATGAGGTTATGGTGCAACGCGCATTTGGCGCCGCAGGTGATAAACTCGTGGCGATGGAATTGCTCGAAGGCGAAGAAGCGTCCATATTTGGCTTTTCCGATGGGCAGAACATCGTTTGCATTGTGCCCTCGCAAGACCACAAAACCATTGGCGAAGGCGATGTGGGTCTCAACACGGGTGGCATGGGCGCGTATGCCCCCGCGCCGGTCATCACGCCCGAACTTTTCGACGAGATCGTGCAGCGCATTATGAAACCCACAATACGCGCCCTCGCATTGGAAGGCCGCCCGTATCGTGGCATTCTCTTCGGGGGCATCATCGTCACGCCCGCCGGCCCCAAGGTCATTGAATTTAACTGTCGCATGGGCGATCCAGAAGCGCAGGTGGTGCTCCCCTTGCTCAAAACCGACCTCGTCGATATCGTCGCAGGGGTTTGCGATGGCTCTGTCGCGGACCTCGCTATTGAACTCGACGACCGCGCGGCGACCTGCGTGGTGATGGCATCGGGCGGCTATCCCGAAGCGTACGAGACCGGTTTTCCCATTGCCGGCATTGCTCGCGCCGAAGCATTGGGCGATGTCGTGGTCTTCCACGCGGGCACGGCACGCCGAGATCGGCAACTCGTCACAAATGGCGGGCGCGTGATCGGCGTGACTGCTATCGGCGATACCATCCAATCGTCCATTGATCGCGCGTACGAAGCCGTGGAAAAAATTGACTTTGACAACGCGTACTTCCGCCGAGATATTGGACACCGCGCACTGAATAGAGGCATTGATAGCAACATTCAAGAGCCTGCCCAATCAATATTCGACTCGGAGGTGAAAAATGGCGTTTGTGGAACGCGGTAAGATACAAGATGGAAACATTTTGTTTTCCAAGCCTTTGTCCCTGCCCGAAGGAACAGAAGTGATCATACATATTGAACCGATCAACACCGCTCGTCAAAGCCTTGCGTCCAATGAACGCAAAAATTTCGTTGCCTTGCCTTTCTTTGGGATGTGGGCGGAACGCAAGGATATGAGCGATAGTGCCTTATGGGTGCGAAAGGAAAGATGCGGATCGAGGATTAAGCAGATTACGCGGATGAAAGGCAAAGGCAAGATGCGAGGATAGAAACGTAGGGGCGATGCCCCCGTGCTCGCCCAAAAATGAAAGATGGATCGCGGATTAAACGGATTACGCGGATTGCGCGGATGAAAGGCGAAAACCAACCCCACAAAAACGTAGGGGCGATGCCCCCGTGCTCGCCCAAAAATGCAAGATGCAAGAACATCTCCCCGCAATAAGGGGGCGCATGAGGTGCGATCTGGATGGCGATGGCGCGATAGGGTTTGGGATTTTTTGATCTTGGTCAACCCATTCGGCGGTTGCGCGTCATAATTTTGAGTCGATAAAAAAACAATCCGACATCTACGGGAGAAACGTCATGTCTTACAAAGCAGCGGTTATTGGCTTGGGGCGGATGGGCAGTACATTTGACGATGAGATCACGCAGGGCGGGGCGATTTTCTTGCCCTATTGCCACGGCCCCACCTATCATGCCCATCCGCAAATCGATCTCATCGCAGGGGCCGATCCCCACGATGAGCAACGCGCCCTGTTTGGCGACCGGTGGGGCATTGATCGCGATCACCTGTACACCAATCACAAAGACATGCTCGAAAGCGCAAAACCCGATATCGTCAGCGTGACCACCACAGCGCGTCACCGCCCGCAAATTGTGCTCGACGCGGCCCAAGCAGGAGTCAAAGCGATTTGGGCGGAAAAGCCCATTGCGTTCAGCCTTGAAGAAGCCGATGCCATGGTCGACGCCTGCCGGGCAAATGGCGTTGCCCTGGCCATCTTTTGCTCGCGCCGCTACAACACCTATTTCAGTGAAACCCGTCGCATGATCGAAGCGGGCGATTTGGGCGATGTCCTCCAGATCACGGCTTATGCGTCATGCGGTCTGTCGCACAATGGCAGCCACGCCATCGACACCATTCGCTATCTCGCAGGGGGCAATGTCGCGTGGGTTTTTGGAGAAATGGCGTCTGACGAAGCCGCCGCCGCGGACAACGATTTGATGGGCAATGGGTATCTCGCCTTTGACAACGGCGCGCGGGCCTATCTTCGCAGCACATCGACCGGCGTGGCCTCGTGGGAGTTTGACATTATCGGCACAAAGGGACGCGTACGCACCTTGTCAGACGCGCTTGAGTTTGAGTTTTTTCAAAGGGTTTCAGGCGGTCTCCGAGATCGGGGCATTCCCGCACGGTCGCCTTTCCCGCAACCCGCGAGGCCCGAAGGGCAGGGGATCACCGTTGTCAATGACCTCATTGACGCAATGGAAAACAACCGGCCGCCGCGCTGTTCTGGGGCCGATGGACGCGCCGCGCTCGAAGTTGCCATCGCCTTGCGGGAATCCCACCGCCAAGGCGGGGTTCGCATTGACCTGCCCATCGAAGATCGTGCGCTCAAAATTTTCTCCAGCGAAACCCACGCGGACCACACGCCTGCGCGGATTCGCAGGTTGAAGCAGTAGAGCAGTCGGCAATGGAAAGACGGATCGCGGATTAAACGGATGACGCGGATTGCGCGGATGAAAGGCGAAAACCAACCCCACAAAAACGTAGGGGCGCGGCCCCTGTGCCTGTCCGAAAATGCAAGATACAAGACGTAAGACTAAGAACGACATCCAAAATATTCCGGCGCGATTCATTGGCGTTGACCGCAACCCATCTCTCATGGCCAAATGTCGCGCCTTGGCCCACACCCTCGGCTGGACAGGCATCGCGTTTTGCGAGTCCAGCATTGCGGATTTCACACCGCAAACGCGGCCCGACATTGTGTTTAGCCTGCACGCCTGCGACACCGCAACCGACGACGCCATTGCCCGCGCCGTGCAGTGGCAAAGTGCAGTCATTCTCGCGGCGCCCTGCTGCCAACGCGAACTGCGCCCCCAACTCGGCGCGTCTGTCTTCGCGCCAGTCCTGGCACACGGCATTCTCAAAGGCCGCACCGCAGATATCCTCACCGACGCCTGCCGCGCCCAACTCCTCCGCATATTGGGCTATCGCGCTGAAGTTATGGAATTTATCGACTCCAAACACACGCCCAAAAACCTCCTCATCCGCGCAAAAAAAACCTCCCGAACAGGCGATCAGACCGCTGTTCAAGAGTATTGCACCCTGCGCGATTTTTGGCACCTCAAACCCAGCCTCGAGCGTTTACTCGCCCGCGAACTCGCCCCGGTTATCTTCAAAAAACCGCTTAAAAAGCCGCATTGATAAAGGATTTACGCTATGGAAATGTCCTTGTTGCAAACAGCTATCGCGGAAATAAAATCCGAAATCGAGCAAACGATCAGGCTGCAACCTATAAGGGGTAAGCTACAGAAATGGACAACAGGCCAATGGAAGGAGGAGTTCCCTTGGAAAGAACGCAAATGAACATTCCCGTCCCCGCCCGGCCCGTGCGCGTTTCTCGGGAACGGCTGGTTCTTGCGGCGTTCGTATGCCTGCTCCTAGTGGCGGCGGGGCTACGCTTCTATGACCTGCCGGGGCATTCCGTATGGTATGACGAAGCGGTTGCCGCCAATAATTCGAGTGGCACCCTCTCGGAAGTAATCCCCAATACCCGCCACAGGAACTCCTCGCCAATACTGTATCCTCTGGCACTGTGGGCGGTACAGAAAGTAGATGTATCCGCCTTCAGCATCCGCATTCTACCGGCCACGGCCAGCGTTCTGACCGTGGCGGCCCTGCTCTTTCTGCTTCCCCGCGCCGGAGTGAACCGGTGGGCCGCGTTTCTGGCGGCTCTGCTGGCGACTCTTTCGGTTGCCGCAATAGAGCACGCCCAGGATGTGCGCGAATACTCCATCGACGCGCTGCTTGCCGCGCTGATGATAGCGGGGTTGCTGTGGTATCTGCGGGATGGCCGGAAGGCCCTGCTCTGCCTTTACCTGTTCCTTGCGCCGTTGCTCCAGTACGGTCTGGTTCTGTTCGGCGTTGCCGTAATGGGCGCCGCTATGGTTCTACCCCGCCCCCCCCCGAATTCAGCGCCGCCGGAACGGGATACATCCCTAATCCGGCTTCGTCATTGGCTCAAGCAACGCATCGCCCTGGTTTGGCCGGCAGGGTGTTTTCTGGCCGGGTGCGCCCTAAGCTACGCGGTCACTTTGCGCTATCACTGGGGGATACCGCTCTTCGGCCCGGATGGCTATTTGTCGACGTATTACTATCAGGGAAAACTCGATGCACAGTCGATCTTCGAGTTTTCGATTGACGGGCTCTGGAGTTTATTGACGTATCATTTGCCGTGGGTTGTCGCGACAGCGGCGCTTGTCGCCTTCGCGCTCCTCCTCGTCGCGTCATTCTTCAGAAGGTTTCAAGGAAATCTTCAAGACAGTGCCATCGCAGTCTTATTTTTGTTGTGCATCGCGGTTTCCGTCGCTGCCGTCATACTGAACCTTTACCCCTTTGGAGGGATTCGCCAAAACATCTATCTGGGACCGGTCATCTTTCTGGCCGCCGGCGTCTCCATCCATTGGATGATTGAGAGTCTGTCCGCGCTCACGCGCCGGGCGTGGGTGGCTCCGATGCTTGCCGCCGCGGCGGTCGGCGCAATAGCACTTGCCGGAGTGGGCGACCTGTGGCGAGACAGTCCGTATGAAAAAACCTACGACGCCACCAAGTTTCTAAAAGAACATGTGGAAGAAGGAGACATGGTTTACGCAACCGCATATGCGGCCCGCTTTCTGAAGCTCTATCAAGATGAAAAACCGGGCAACTACTACTATGGGAAGACAAGATGCGCGGACGGCGGCAAAAAGTACATCCAGGAGATGGCCGATTTTGTCATCTCGCAACCCAATGTCCCAAATAGAATCTTCTGGGTACATGAGTGCAGATCGTCATTATGGGATGTGTTGGAACCGCTGGGAGAGCAATTTTCAGTTGAGCGTGTCATTGATGGCAGACGTCTCAAGGTCAATCTGATTATGAACGCTAGAGGGTCGGTCGAAGCGGAGGACCGTTCCGCTTACGAGGCGCTGGCAACCGGCAAACCCGTAATTCGCTCCGACTTCGACATATACATCAGCGACAACACGCTGGTATATGTCAGGGAGGCGTGCGACCGCGCCGACACGGATGCGAAATTCTTTCTGCACCTGATTCCCGCTGATGTGGCTGACCTACCCGACCATCGCAAGCAGTACGGCTTCGATAACCTGGATTTCACCTTCAGGGGGTATAGCGTGGCACTCTTCGGCAACGGGAGATGTATGGCGACGGTGGCTCTCCCTGAGTATGATATTACCCGCATCAGTACCGGCCAGTACGTGCCCGTGGCAGGCGGTTTCAACCACCTTTGGAAGGCGGAGTTCCCTTGGAGAGAAGGCAAATGAGCATTCCCGTCCGCTCCCTCCCCGCACGTGTTTCTCCGGAACGGCTGGTTCTTGCGGCGTTCGTGTGCCTGCTCGTAGTGGCGGCGGGGTTGCGCTTCTATGACCTGCCGGGGCATTCCGTATGGTATGACGAAGCGGTTGCCGCCAATAATTCGAGTGGCACCCTCTCGGAAGTAATCCCCAATACCCGCCACAGGAACTCCTCGCCAATACTGTATCCTCTGGCACTGTGGGCGGTACAGAAAGTAGATGTATCCGCCTTCAGCATCCGCATTCTACCGGCCACGGCCAGCGTTCTGACCGTGGCGGCCCTGCTCTTTCTGCTTCCCCGCGCCGGAGTGAACCGGTGGGCCGCGTTTCTGGCGGCTCTGCTGGCGACTCTTTCGGTTGCCGCAATAGAGCACGCCCAGGATGCGCGCGAATACTCCATCGACGCGCTGCTTGCCGCGCTGATGATAGCGGGGCTGCTGGGGTATCTGCGGGACGGCAGGAAGTCCCTGCTCTGCGTTTCACTGTTCCTCGCGCCCTTGCTCCAGTACGGCCTGGTTCTGTTCGGCGTCGCCGTCATTGGCACCGCTGTGGTTCTGCCTCCCCCGACTTTGGGGGCATCGGAAGAGAACTCGTACCTGAGCCGGATTCCTCATTGGCTCAGGCAACGCATCGCTCTGGTCTGGCCGGCGGGGTGCTTCCTGGCGGGGTGCGCCATAAGCTACGCGGTCACTTTGCGCTATCAATGGCAAGAAGGAGGATTTGCCTCGAAAAGCTACTTACAGAAGAATTACTACCAGGGGAAATTTGAAGCGCACTCGATCTTCGAGTTTTCGATCGACGGGACCTGGGGTTTATTGACGTATCATTTGCCGTGGGTTGTCGCGACAGCGGCGCTTGTCGCCTTCGCGCTCCTCCTGGTCGCGGCATTCCTTGGAAAGTTTCAAGGAGAGTTTCCCGGCGGTGCCATCGCGGTTTTATTTACGCTTTGCATCGCGGTTTCCGTCGGCGCCGCCTTGCTGGGAATATACCCCCTTGGGGGCATTCGCCAGGTTATCTATCTGGGGCCGGTCGTCTTCCTGGTCGCAGGCGTCGCCATCCATTGGATAGCTGATAGTCTGGCTGCGCCGACGCACCGGGTGTGGCTGCGCCGGCACTGGTCGTCGCGGTCGTTGGCGCCACAGCCCTAGCCGGAGTGGACGCCATGAGGCAGGACAGTCCATACAAGACACGTAAAAACATCAAATCCGTTCTTGCCGCACTAGAAGAACGGGTGCGGGAAGATGACATGGTTTACGCAGTCTCGGGGACGGTCCCGGCCATCCGGTTCTACCACGGAGAAGAGGGAAGCCCAGACAATTACTACTATGGGACCCGCTGGTGTGGGGCCTCCGCCGGACCGGGTCTCCGTCGGTGTCTCCGTGAGATGATCGATTTGATCACCTTGATCGCCTCGTTCTCCAATGTTCCAGATAGAATCTTCCTAGTTAGCAAAATATCAATACCGGAGAAATTGGAACTGCTGGGCTGGCAAGTTTCAGTTGAGCATGTCACCGACGACGGAGTATTCAAGATCGCTCTGATTGAGAACATCAAAGCGTCCCGCGAACTGGCGGCCCTCCCCGCCTACGACGGCGAACCCGTCATTCGCTCCGACTTTGACGTATATCTCAGCGAGAACACGCTGGGCTACGTCAAAGACCCATGCGCCCCGGCCGACACCAAAGCAATGTTCTTCCTCCACCTGTACCCGGTTGACGTGAACGACCTGCCCGACCATCGCCGGGGGCATGGCTTCGACAACCTGGACTTCAATTTTTATAAGCGCGGCGTGATATTCGACGGGAAGTGTATGGTGAGAATCCCTCTCCCGGAGTATGATATTGCTCGCATCGGCGCCGGCCAGTATGTGCGCGTGGGAGGCGGTTTCAACCACCTTTGGAAGGCGGAGTTCCCTTTTAATGCGGCAGTAATGAGGAAGATAGGCTCACCATGACCCATTCACTCACCCCCCGGCAACATTGCGTTGCAATGATCGCGACGGCGCTGTTACTCGGCGTTTTGGTCCTGGCGGTGGGATGCCAGTCCAACACCCCTCTGAACGCATCAGTCGCAAAGTGGTTTGACAACCACGCCGCCGCAATCTCGATTACCAACGATGACTGGCCCATCCCCGGAAGGGAACCGGACATAGACAGCTACGTGTTGGAGCAGGGCCTGGTAATGGGCTATGAAGTGGTGACCGGAAATTCCTTTTCCGGTGATCGCATATTCAGCGGGCCTGACGATGAGCGGATCGCCTATCTGATGTCGGAACTGGTCCCCCAGGGGTTCAGCTACTTTGGGCATGGACACAATCACATCGACCACGACGAGTTGTCTTACGAAGAGGCCCTCGAATCGTTCCAAGCCAATTATGACACCATGATAGATTGGGGAATGACGCCCGTCGCCTATGGCTATCCAAGAAGCGCCGGGCATGAAGAAGAGACGCAACGGGCTCTGGAGGCTTCAGGGTTTTTGAGCGGCAGACTATTAACTAGGAACCCCAGCGAATCTTACAATATCCCGGGAGATCAGTTGGCGCCGGATAATTGGTTTGGCTTGATGTCGCTGGAGATGCAAAGTATCGAGTTTGAAGGCTGCGACAACTGCATCAACGACAATGACGAGTTGACGCCTATCCTCGATGAGGCATTGGCGCGGACTGCGTGGGTTATCTTGACCTACCATAGCATCGGACAGAGGCATTGGGGATGGTACGATTGGGATGAATTTCGCAAAGACGTTCAATCCATCGCGGCGCGGGATTTCTGGACCGCTTCGATGAACGACATAACCCTTTATGTCCGGGAAAGAGAGAACGCCGTGATAACGGTTGATGTGGTTGAGGGCGGCGCCGGAACCGAAAGCATCGAAATCACGCTGTCCGACGGTCTGGACAACGTCAGGTTCAACCAACCGCTGACCATCCTGTTCGACCAACCAACGGATTGGGTCGGCAGAACATTCACCGTCTCTCAGAACGGTGAAGTGCTGGATGAACTCGTCTTCGACACACAGGCCGCCGCGCTTTCACTCAAGCCAAACGAGCGGCCCTACGTGCTTCGCCCGCGCCCTTAGCCGTGCTGCCGCCCCGATGCCGCATCGCTTGGGAGGTGGCGTTCCGCCTTGAACGGCAGCGGGAACGGCCCACAAGGTTTCGCAGTGAATAATCTGTGGCGCGCTTTGGCGATGCTGCTATACACACAGAACAAGACGACCTCGCGGGAGGGAAGCCAAATGTTTGGTAAGACGATTGATTACTGGTTGCTTCGGCCCTTCGCGCATGGCAGGCATCCCGAAGCGGAGGAGCTTCGTCAGCTTGAGCGTGATCTCGGCATCGAATCCGCGACGGCTCGCTTTGAAAAATGGAATCGCCGACTGGACAACGAAATTCCCATTGAGCCGGATATGCGCTACTTGGACGTCGGGTGCGGCATGGGAGAAGTGGAACGCCCTGGCGACTGCCTCCGCCGTATGGACGGGGTCCTCAAGTCAAAAAGTCCGGGAGGCGTAATAATTATAGCCTTTGGCCCGCTGTTTCATTCACCGTTCGGAGACCACCTGAACCGGTTCTTCAGATTCCGAATACCGTGGGCCGGTGTCCTGTTTTCGGAAGACGCGCTGATGCGTCTCAGGCGCGAGTTCTGGCGACCGGTAGCGGATGAGGCCGAGTCGTTCGAAGATACGCGAGAAGGACTGAACAAAATGAAGTTTTCGGAGTTTCTTCGTTACGTCGAAGAAATGGGATGAAAAAAGGAACGGCTGATTGTGAACACGCAACTGAAACGCTGGCCCGCGCTCTGGCGACTTTCCAACCTATTGCTGCGCGTGCCGGTGTTGCGCGACTACCTTGCGGCTTCCGTATATGCGATTTACCGGCGGCCATAGATGGCAAGGCTCCAGAGCGCAGGGCACGCGGTCAGGGGCAAATGCGGTCGTCCGCGCCGCAGACCCCAACGGCTGTATGCGGACCGTGCCTATGACTCGAGGGCGCACCGGAAGGCCCTGCGTTTGCGCCACATCTCGCCGGTGATAGCCCGCCGGGGCGCAGGGCATGGTAGCGGGTTGGGCGCGTACCGGTGGGTCGTTGAGCGGACTCTGGCCTGGCTCCGGCAGTTCCGCAGACTGCGGGTGCGCGACGAGCGCAGAGCGGACATCCATGAGGCGTTCCTGTCCATGGGCTGTTCTCTCATCTGTTTCAGATGCTTGATTTCTTTTTGTTAGGGCTTCTAAGAGTCCCTAACAAAAAGGGTTGACATGGATTTGTGAGAGGCCGACTTTGAGGCGTTCCTGCGGGTGTTCACTCCTCTGTTTCAGACGCTTGATTTCTTTATGTTAGAGCTTCTAAATTGATTTTCTGTTGCCCTGATGTGATGCGATATGCTACCCGATTCCCTTGACGTTACACAGTCATTCAAAGAAGCCATTGCAACAAGGCCATCCCAAAAGACCATCAGACAAAACCATCACGCACAGCGCGCAAGGCCGTCTCGCAACCCACAGCCATGATGCAACCCACTTGGCAGGCCAGCGCATGTCGTAGTGCTACAAAAGCGGTTTGCGCTGTGCAAGCCTCTCGGCGTTTGAGAGCGGCATTTTTTGCCTACTTTTTTTGCTGTTGAAAAAAAGTCGGTCGCCGAAGGCATCGAAGGCAACCCACAAGGAGGCAGAATCAAACGCTTTACGTAAGTCTGTTCCTCATTTCTCATTCCTCCCTGATGGGAGGCAGGATACGGACAACTTGAAAGCAAATTGGTATAAGCAGTCAGCGGGCAGTCTCCGCACAACACCTATATAGGACTTACGCAATCACCATTGGAATATGAGGTGCTTTGAGTTGTTGTCTCAAGAAGTCAGCCAGCCCTCGGTATTTGACTTGATAAATGGTTTGTCCTGTTTGATAGGCCACCTGCTCGAGTCGAATCCAAACTAACATCGCACACCCAATATGATTTCGTACAATGCGTGCCAACCGACATTGACACTTTTCAAGCCCGGTCACTTGTTTGACTTCGCGGTGAAATGGCTCAATTTTCCATCTTTGGTGACACACCTGTTGTACCCCTGAAGAATCGTTTTGAGCATGGTCGTTGGTCACGACATACGCCGTGCGTCTATCAGCAGACGCCACCCGGAATAATTTCACTTTGTGGTCTTTGGGGAACCCTCTGATTTTAATTGACTTGCCTTGTTTGCGTTGCGCTTGAGTCCAAGTTAAGCTATCTACGCGCTGGTAGGGGATTGTGCCTGCCTACTCGTCCACGCGCCGGTTCGTCTTGAGGGGACAATAATAGGTTTTTTGCATCTGCTCTATGTGTAGCATGACCGTTTTGGTCGCATGCCAACTGTCCATCAAGACCCCGGTAAAAGGAAGGTCCTTCTGATAGACCAACCCAGAGAGCATGTCCTTGAGATGATCCAATTTGGTTTTGCCATCGCCTTGCGGGTCATAAATCCGATAGTCAATCAGCCAGAACCGATCCTGTTGCGGATGGACATAGACACATGTGACCACCCCAATGCCATTGATGACGCCTTGGGCGTTGCCGCTATATTGACGGCGCACTAACGCGATCTTGCGTGCGTGTCGCTTGTCTAAAACCGTGTCATCAAAGATCACATAGCCTTCAGGCGTCAACGCGATGTGGTCTTTGACGTGTTCCCACACCAAGCGGGGTGGGATACGCTCACCGGCGAGATAGCGGTTGATCATATCATGACTGAACCCTTCGCTATGGTCGGCGAAAGGGGTCAGGGTATCGTTGAGGGGACTGCTAAGCAGATACTGACAGTAATCCAAACGCGTCGGTTGGCGCATTGACACCTCCTCAAAGTGATAAATTTTACGGAATTGCACCCTTTTTTAACTCAGCATGCGTAAGTCCTACTATACAAAGCCGATAGTTTTTTTGTCTTGCAATACCCATTACCACAGGAGATTTTTATGGCAGACCCCGTTATTGGCATTATTATGGGCAGTTCATCGGATGAACCCACGATGCAAAAGGGCTGCACCATTCTCGACGAACTCCAGATTCCCTACGACATTACTGTATGCTCTGCCCATCGCAACCCCGACCGCACCGCAGAATACGCCCGCGCGGCCAAAGCGCGTGGCCTCAAAGTGATCATCGCAGGTGCTGGCTTGGCCGCCGCACTGCCCGGCGTGATCGCGGCGCATACCACTTTGCCGGTGATTGGCGTTCCATGCGCTTCGGGCGCGCTCAACGGTGTGGATGCCCTCTACGCCATTGTCCAGATGCCCCCGGGCGTTCCCGTTGCGACTGTGGGCATTGACAATGCGCGCAATGCCGCTGTGCTGGCCGCACAAATCCTCGCGCTCTCAGACGCGGGCATCCAAAAACGCCTGCAAGCCTATAAAGACGCGCAGGGGGGCTAAGGCGAGGAGTGAGTATCCGCAGATGAAACGTCGGGGCGTGGTCCCTGTGCCCGTCCGAAGATACAAGATGCTATCAGCTATCAGCCCCCGTCGCTCCACCGCTGATTGCTTGTTTTGCTGACTGCTGACTGCTGACCGCTGATGAACTGAGAAACGGTCAGTTGTAACCCGTTCGTAGATTCGCTTTGGAGGTCTTTTTTGAAACGGAAATGCTTTGTCTTTCTCGCGTTTCTCTTTTTGAGTTGTGACGCATCGCAAACCGATCTCCAACTCATCCCTGCGACTGCGGCAGAGGTCCTGGATGTGATCAAAAATGCCAATGCCAATGTTGTTCTCGTCAATGTCTGGGCGACTTGGTGTGTGCCATGTGTGGAAGAATTTCCCGATATTATGGCGGTTTATCAGCAGTACAAAAGTCGGGGTTTGAGGGTCGTTTTTGTTTCTGTCGATTTTGAAGACCAAGCCGATGACGCGCGTGCTTTTCTCAAAACCCAAGGCGTGGATTTTCCGACCTATCTCAAATTGAGCGACGACAGGGCATTCATCAATACATTAGACCCCAACTGGTCGGGCGCAATGCCCGCCACATGGATATACGACGGCGAGGGCGAGAAACGCCATTTTTGGATCGGAAAAGCCTCGCGCGAACAATTGGAAAAGAAAATACGCGATGTGTTGCCCCATTGATGTACCCACCCCCAACCAACAGGAGGATCCCATGCGTAAATTGTACAGCACTTTAGCCCTTGCACTCGTTGCAGCGATGGGTTTGACGATGGGTCTCAATGCCAAAGCGGATGGCAGCGAACCCCTCGCATTAGGATCAGAAGCACCCGCAGCCGATTTGCAGATGAGAGGCACCGATGGCGCGATGTACACCTTGACGGATGTGCGGGGCGAGAAAGGCACGCTGGTCATTTTTTCGTGCAACTCCTGCCCGTGGGCGGTCAAGTGGGAACGCCGCGTCGCCAGTATTGGCAATGCGTATCGCAACAAGGGCTTTGGCGTCATGGTGATCAATCCCAACGATCCCGCCCGCGTTTCGGAAGATGGCTTTGACGAAATGGTCGCCCGCGCCGATAGTCTGTCTTACGAATTTCCCTACGTCGCCGATTCCACATCTCGAGTTGCCCGCGCCTTTGGCGCCAGTCGCACGCCCGAGGTCTTTCTCTTTCATGCCGACGGCAGGCTCGTTTACCGCGGCGCCATAGACGACAATGCCTCGGATGCCAACGCTGTGGAAGCGGCCTATCTCAAAGACGCACTCGACGCATTGTTGGCTGGAAAAGCCGTTTCAATACCCGAGACCAAAGCCCTGGGTTGCAGCATCAAATTCAACAGAGACTCTTGATGGCGTTCAGTTCAAAACGCAACAAAGCCACTTCCGTGCGAAGTGGCTTTGTCGTTCATGACGAGTTGCTTTTCACAATTAGGAGTTTGTGATGTCCGAAACGCAATCCCTCTCACTGCCTCCGAACTTCAATCCCGAAACCCACATGCTCGCCCGCCGGGAAGGCGATAAGACTTATCACGCGCCCCGTCTGGCCGCTGAATTTGCCAACGCCCTTCTGGACAATGGCACGCGCGAAGATATCGACCTGGCCGAAAAAGTACTCGATGCCGTGCTCGCGTGCCAAGAGACCCATGAGGCAGATCCCCACTTGGGCAATTTTCTTTGGGAGCGCGAAGACGAAGCCATTGAAGACCTCAACGCGGTGCAGTTCTGCCTTTTCCAACTCATTCCGTTGATGATCGCGCACCGAAACGCGCTTTCTGCTGACCTGCAAAACCGCGTCCTCCAAAGCATCCGTCTGGGCCTGGAAGAAATTCGCCGGATCGATGTCCATTTGCGCTACACCAATATCGCGGTCAAAGACATCACCAACACCTGCCTAGGCGGCGAACTCCTCGGGGATGAGGCGTTCAAAAACAGGGGCTATCGGAAATTTCAGGCTTGGATGACCTTCACCCTTCAAAACGGCTGTGCCTACGAATTTAACAGCCCCAATTACGCCGATGTCGCAATGCGCGTTCTGCATAAACTCGGCGAACTCGTCCAGCACGGCCCCACGCGCATGGGCGCCAAAACCATGCGTGCCAGAATTGGCCTTTCAGCAGCTTTGCACATTCACCCACCCACCGGACGCTGGGCAGGCCCTTTTAGCCGCGCGTACCGTCAGGCACTCTTTTGCCAGACCCCACCCGAAATCGGCGTCTTCCGCGAATACATAGCAACGGGTCTTTTGCCCGCCTGGCTCGACGACGCCCTCAACCACCGTCCGGAGGCTTTCTTTTTGAGCGAAACCGCCGACTCGGAAAACGGCGTGGGCATCACCACGTACCACAGCCCCTCTTTCGCGCTGGGCGTCTCTACTTGCGAACTGCGAAGTCAGGCCAATCGCTTCATCGCGGGCCAGTCCAGCGTCTTTATCGCGCACCACAAAACCGATACAGATCAAACGGGCGTCATCTATTCTCGCTACGTACTCGACGACCACTGGCTCGGATCGTTCCGCTCGACGCCTGCTCGGTCCAACGATCAGATCCTCTTTGAAGAAGGCCAGTGTCACAATGTTCAAGACGGCCCCCGGGCCATTGTTCTGTATTCGCCCAAAGACCTGGGCGCAATGACGCCCCGAACCAGCGCCAAAGCCGTCGTCTGCTGGCACGACCGCCGTCTAATCGAGGAAATTTGGGTCAATGACCAAAAAGTCGAAACCCTTCCCTTTGACATTCCCGAACCCGCCACCATCGCCATCGCCGCGGGCCCCGTCCTCGTCGGCATTCGGCCCCTCGGCCGCACGGACTTGGGCCGCAACGCACCCCTGCGCTTGGTCAAACACGACACCCACCTCTTTCTCGAACTCTACAACTACCTCGGCCCGCCCAAAACCTTCTGGGAGCAGGGCCATCCCGGCTCTTTTTACCAGGGCAAACCCCAGTGCGGTTTTTATGCGGAACTGGCCGAACGCGCCGATTATCCCAATGTACAAACCTTTGTCCAGACCGTCGCCGCTGGCACGCTCAAAGACGAAGCGGTGCCTCCCATCGCGTACGAAGCGGGCAAAACGCGACCGTGGTCTGTCGAATATGCCCGCGACAACCAGGCCCTCGGCATCCAGATCGACCTGCTGGAATGGCACCTCCAGAAACGCTGGACGCACAAAGGCATTCTCGGCTGGCCCCAACTCGAATCTCCCTTGGCCCGTCAAAACCGCACGGGTCGCATTGCAGTCGAAAACGCCGCGCTTACCTGCGGAAACCGACCCGCTTGGCTCTTCGCCTGCCCCCAAACCAAGCGTTACGTCGCGGCCTTCCACGGCGCCGAGCCCGAACCGTTGACCCTCAGCGTGCCCGAGGGCGAACTCTACATTGAGGCCATGGGCACGGGGACTATCTTATGGGATAACGGCAACATCACTATTGAAGCCCTCCAGTGCAAAGGCGAAATCAAAATCACGGGCGGGCGCATCGTCTCCTGCGCCGCTCCATAGAGAGAAATTGGAACACCCATTTCTACAAGGCGCGTTTATCAATGTCGGTCACGCATTCTTTTTGAAAACGACGATTCGGTTGGTGTTTGTCCCCTTTTTGCCATTGTCAACGCCCCAAACATTGGCGGTTTTTGTGAATTTCTGGGCATTGATTAAAACCAGTATGGGCATCAGGCCCGCCTTGAGCCCGCACGGGATCACCGCTTCTTCGAGTTTCACTTTGCCGCGGCGGACTTCGCCGACCTCAAAGGCGACATACCCGCCGGGTCTCAATACCCGTTCCAATTCGGCAAAAACCCGCGTCATAACACGCTGCCAATCTGCAATTTTTTTTGGCATCGTCAGGGGAACGGATTGGGCATCTATGCCGCAAAACCAGCATCTGAGCCAATTGTCTTGCGCGTAGTTGACGACATTGAGAAACGGCGGGGAGGTCACGGTCAGGGCGATGGAATTGGACGCGATTTCGGGCACGCTATCGGA
Organism: uncultured Latescibacterota bacterium; assembly: GCA_958295785.1. Classification (GTDB taxonomy): domain Bacteria; phylum Latescibacterota; class UBA2968; order UBA2968; family UBA2968; genus VXRD01. The sequence continues at coordinate 3,762,272 of OY282377.1, read as the reverse complement.
TGGTTGCGTGAGGAATTGCGCTCGATGCGACACGCGGCGCAAGGTGTCCCGCGTGTGGTCGTCGCAGTGTTTCAAAAGGGCGCGCGTTTTTTTCAGGACGATGGTTTTGACATCTCGCAATGGGGGTGTTTGATTTTTCTTTTTGTTGATTTTCCGCTGCGCGTCAGCCGAGACCGCCTGATTGGGCGGCAGGGTATAAACAGAGAAAAACCCCGATGAGTGACCCGTCAATCTGTTCAGCGCGACCACGCGAATCCACTGATCGACCCCATCGAGTTTTTCGCCGCGCGCTTTTTCTGTCAGATATTTTTTTAGGGCGCAAATCTGCTTTAGGGTTTCCGGATGGTAAAAGACCAATAACTCTTCGGGATATTCATCCCCTTCATCGAGAGCGATGCGCGACAGCCTATCGGCGACTTGCTCGGTTGTGGGCGGATGCAGACGGGGAAGCGTAAGGGTTGAACTCAACGGATTGATATCGCACCCGATGGGCACGCGCCCCAACAGCGCGGATTCGATGAGCGTTGTGCCCCGTCCGGCAAAGGGGTCATAGACCGCGTCGCCCGGCGCGGTTAATCGGTCAACAAAAAACCTGGGCAGTTGGGGTTTGAAACACGCCCGGTACGAGATCTCGTGGAGCGCGTTTGCGGCCCGTTGTTTTGAGGTCCAAAATTCGTTCACATACGTTTCAACCCGAATCCGATGGCGTCCTAAATCCCCGCCCACATGTTCGGCCTCGGTTGAAGTCACTATCGTCTCTTTGCCAAACGCATTGAAATTTTTAATATCCTCTACTAAGGAAGTAGGGCAGTCATTTGATTTTCGCTGCACATGACCGGAAAAATCAAAAACCAGTTGGCTTGCGTTTGATGCCATTATTCTATCCCGCTGATTAACGTTAGTGCTTTCTTTCTCGATATCTTCGTTGCGGATCCCAATAGTCCTTTATTCCACCAGTTTCTAACGATCTCTTTTGGAATGATCCAATAAGGTACTTCGGGAAAAGATTGGACATCAGAAAGAATGTATCCTCGAATTTCATTGAGTTTGCTGAGAAATCCTCGTAATTCAAATTTTCGCCCTGAGCCTACCATATAACTTGGGCAAAAATAGACACCTCCTTTTGTAATACTTCGGACTTCCCATTTACCACCTCTCTTATCACGCAAATCGAATCCAGCCCCTTCGCTAGCTGCCAAAGTTCCTCCTATGACCTCGTAGGCAATCCTTCTCTCCATAATGAAAGACACCCGACGGCCATCAGTAAAATAAGCGCGAACATCCTCATGGGTAATTCTCATGGCTTTTGCCAGTAACTCAAGATTCCAAGTTAAATATCCTTTTTTTTCAACACCTTTTGGTATATTATTCATTTTTTAAATCCTTTATAGCTCGTTTGCAGTGATGATTTGCATGGCCATGATAATGAGGGTACGGAACCCCGTCAAGGATTCTGTTTAATCAACGACGCAACATATTTTTTTACCTGTTGATTAGGCCCACACTGCCAGTATGGGCCTGTATCCCGATCATGAACATCTGCATCAAAAAAGAAACATGCCGCGATCTCGATCAGGCGATGGGCAGGCGAAAGAGAGCGCAGGCATAAAATTGCCCAAACCGCTCCCGCGTGCGCGTTGTCAAACATCCTCAACGGGACCGGTTGCCTTCTGCCTAACGCAATGAGATTCTATTTTTTGTATCAGGAGATTGCGATGTCTATCCAGAGAAAATCTGACGCAACCCACACCCTATCTTATGAAGTGCTCAACCAGAATGCCCATGAATCCGACCGCCATTGCGAGATCGATGTCTGTGCATCGCCCGAGGAATTGCGGCAATTTGATCGGGACGGGTACCTGCTGCGCGAGGGCTTGTTCACAGGCGAGGCTCTAAGCGCGTTGCAAGACGCATTGGATCGATTGGAGGAGCGGGAATCGAGCGCGTTTCAAGATGGCGGAAAGCGGTCATGGGGGCGCATTCCGCGGCATTTGATGGACAAAGATCCGGTGTTTTTGGACTTGCTGAAATATCCACCCGTGTTGTCTGTGGCGCGGGCCATGATGGGCCCTTTGGTCAGGCTTCGCGGCCTGAGTGCGCGGATCAGTTACCCGGCCGCAACGCCTCATCAGACGCCATGGCACCAGCATTTGCGCGTGATTTCCAAGCCCTTGCCGCCGTGGTTTTCCAGACCGCACGGATTGGATGCTCTGATTTATCTGGATGATTTGAATGAAGATACGGGACCTGTAGCCGTTGTGCCGGGGTCGCACAATTGGCTACATCGAGAACCGCCACGAGATGCGTACTCGCCCGTTGATGGCGAGCGCGTGATTTGTGTAAAAGCCGGTGGCGCGGTGTTGATTCACGGCAATCTTTGGCATCGGGGCATGCCGACGCTGCGAACAAAGCGCAGGATGCTGATTTTGAGCTATACGCCGACTTGGCTGCGGCGGTCTCCCCACGGCGGCCCGCCGCCAGATAGCGGATTGACACAGGCGGTCTTAGAAGGTGATGATGAAGAGGCGCGTATTTTACTCGGCAAAGGCGGATATACTTAACGCTCAAAAGGAGGGAGATATGAAAAACCGAATTGCGGTTGGAAAATTGAACGTAGATGCCGAACTCCACGCCTTGGTCAAGGACGAAATCGCACCCGGCACAGGCGTAGATGCCGAAGCGGTTTGGCGTGCGTTGGGGGAAATTGTGGGCGACTTGGCACCGCAGAATCGGCGGTTATTGGAAAAGCGCGATGTCTTGCAGGCCGAGATCGATGCGTGGCACATTGCGCGCAAAGGGCAACCGATAGATCGCGGCGCGTACCGGACATTTTTGCAAGACATTGGGTATTTGCTGCCCGAAGGCGATCACTTTCAGGTGTTGACACACAATGTCGATCCGGAAATTGCAACACTGGCCGGCCCGCAGTTGGTCGTGCCCGTGGACAATGCGCGGTATTGTTTGAACGCGGCGAATGCGCGCTGGGGCAGTTTGTACGACGCGCTGTATGGGACAGACGTGATTTCCGAGTTCGGGGGCGCGGAAAGGGGCGCGGCGTACAATCCCGTGCGCGGCGAAAAGGTGATTGTTGCAGTGAATGAATTTTTGGATTCCACTGTCCCGCTGTGCAAGGGGTCTTATGCCGCGGTCACGGCGTTTGCCCTTTGCGAATCAGACGGGCGCAAGGTGCTCGTCGCAAGAGTGGATGGCCGAGATGTGGGCTTGGCAGAGCCAGCGCAGTTTGTGGGCTATACAGCGCGAGAGGGGCACTTGTCCAGCGCGTTGTTGGCGCACCATGGGTTGCATATCGAGATTCAGATCGATCCCGCGCATCCCATTGGCCGAGATCATCCGGCCGGGGTCAAAGACGTGGTGCTAGAGGCCGCCCTCACCACAATTCAGGACTGCGAGGATTCCGTGGCGGCTGTGGATGCCGCAGACAAGGTGCGCGTGTATCGCAACTGGTGCGGCCTGATGAAAGGCACGTTGGAGACGACCTTTGAGAAAAATGGACGCCTCGTCAATCGCAAACTGAATCCCGACAGAGCGTTCATCCGCCCAGACGGCGGCGCGTTGACATTGCCGGGGCGCAGCCCCCTGCTGATTCGCAACGTGGGCATTCACCTCTATACCGACGCGGTGACGACTGCCGATGGCGCGGCGATTCCCGAAGGGTTTTTGGACGCGATGATCTCCGCGCTGGCGGCCCTGCACGACTTGAAGGGCAATGGCGCATTTCAAAACAGCCGGTCGGGCAGCGTGTATATCGTAAAGCCCAAGCTGCACGGGCCTGAAGAAGTGGCGGCAACCGCGGCCTTGTTCGACCGCGTGGAAGACACGCTGGGGCTGGATCGCAACACCCTGAAGATCGGGATTATGGATGAAGAACGGCGCACCACCGTCAATTTGAAACGCGCCATGTGGGAAGCGCGCGACCGCGTCATTTTCATCAATACGGGATTTTTGGACCGCACGGGGGATGAGATTCACACGAGCATGGAAGCCGGGGCCATGTTGCCCAAGAATGAGATTAAGGCGCAGCCATGGCTGGCGGCGTATGAAGATTGGAATGTGGATGTGGGCATCGAGACGGGATTGATCGGCAAGGGGCAAATTGGCAAAGGCATGTGGGCGATGCCCGATGCCATGCGGGAGATGGTGGAAACCAAGATGAATCACCCCGAAGCCGGCGCGACGACCGCGTGGGTACCTTCGCCAACCGCGGCCACCCTGCACGCCATGCACTATCATCAGGTGAATGTCTCGGCGCGGCAAAAAGAACTCGCAACGCGCGAACGCGCCAGCTTGGATGCGATTTTGACCCCGCCCTTGCTGGATAGAAAATTGACGGACGAGGAGATCGCGCGAGAATTGGACAACAACGCGCAAGGCATTTTGGGCTATGTGGTGCGCTGGATCGATCAGGGCATTGGTTGCTCCAAAGTGCCCGATATCCACGATGTGGGCCTGATGGAAGATCGCGCGACCCTGCGTATTTCCAGCCAGCACATCGCCAACTGGTTGCATCACGGCATTGTGAGCGCAGAGCGAGTCCGCGCGACCTTCGAGAAGATGGCTGCGGTTGTGGATCGACAAAATGCGGGCGATGCGGCCTATCGCAACATGGCGCCAAATTTTGATCGGAGCATCGCATTTCAAGCCGCGCTCGATCTCGTTTTCAAAGGCCGCGAAGTCGAAAATGGATATACCGAACCGGTTTTGCATACGCGGCGGCGAGAGGCGAAAAGCATCCGCAGATGAACGCATAAGAAAGATGGATCGCGGATTAAACGGATGGCGCGGATTGCGCGGATGAAAGGCGAAAACCAACCCCACAAAAACGTAGGGGCGGTGCCCCCGTGCCCGCCCGAAAAGGCAAGATGCAAGGCGGATGGGCGGCGCGGTGGAGGCCTTAAATTGGCATGTTGTTTGCATAGGATAGGATGCAGGAATAACGCAACCTATTGTAAAATCAGAACATTATCTTGCAAACGCGCCCAATGCCAGAACAGATTTTTCACATCCGCACGCTCGCTTGGTACGTGGTGTTCACCTTTTGCGTGCCCGCATTCTTATTCGCCCAAGTGCCCGTTGTCCACACCGAGGGCGAGGCCGAAGCGTTCAACGATTTGTTGCGCGACCTCGAGGGCATCAGCCTCGAACTCAATCGGGCGAGCGCGAAAGCCCTGCTCATACTCCCCGGCCTGACCTCGGAACTCGTCCAGCAGATCATCGCGCGACGTCCCTATCGCGCCATTGAAGACCTCGCCGATGTGCAGGGCCTGTCCGCAGAACACATCGACCTGATCGCGCCCTATCTCTCTATCGCGCCCACGCGCCCATGGCGTTCCCGGTACACATCCCGCATCTCTCGCCCTTCCAATCGCGCCAACCGATTTGACGACACGCGCCTCTATTAGCGGCTCGAAATCGCCTCGCCCTGGGGCATGTCTGCCTTTTTTCTGACCGAGCGCGATCCCAAAGAACCCACCTTTACCGATCATGTCACCGGCTACGTTGCCATACCCCTTTCCCGCGTCACCCTCATTTTGGGAGACGTGCGCCCAGAATGGGGGCAGGGATTGCTCTTTTCGCGCCGCACCCGCATCGCCACCGGCCTGAGCTATGCCCGCGCCCGCTCTGCTGCGAAATCGGGCAACCGCACCAGCACCGAACACGGTGCCCTGCGCGGCATTTACCAGTCCGGTTCACACATCCGCATGTTTTGGCACGCGATGTATGGGCAAATCACTTGGGATGCCTCGGGCACGCGCATCTACACGAGCGGCCTCCACGACACGGAAACCTCGCGGGCGCGCACCTCGGCATCGGCTCATCGCAAAAACACATTGGCGTGACACTCCTCAATGCGGCCTTTACCCCCGTTGATGGATCAGCGGGTAAGGTTGCCACACCGAACACGGCACGGGCAGGCGCGTTATTTGGCCTCAACGCCCTCTATCGCACGAACCGCGTGGTTCTTTTTGGCGAAATCGCGCCCCGTGCTTTTGTCGCGGGCCTAGTCGCAGGCACGCCCATCTTGCGTTTCCACCTCGTTGGCAGACGCTATGGCGCAAATTTTCACAGCTTGCACGGCGCGCCTTACGCCGCTTATGGCACGCCGCCGAACAACGAATGGGGCACATTCTTTGGCCTGACATGGCGTTTGTCAAAACGCAGACGCCTGGATATCGCCCTCGACCGCCACGGGCGTCTCGTCCCAGAAAACAGCGCCCTGCCAGGCCGCGGCGCTCGCCTGCGGCTCAACTTTACCCACCGCTTCAACGCGGGGGTTTCCGCACGTCTCACGGGTGATACCCGAAGTGCCACGGGTCGCCCGTCCCGCCAAAGCCTGCGCTTCGCGCTTGCGTACAAACGCCCCACCCACGCTTTGACCGCATGGGTTCAGCACGCTCGCGCTGAGACTTCGGGGGATGCCGCTGGCCTTCGCCTCACCCTCGGCAAAACCACGGGCTTCTCCCTCGCCCTTTGGGCCTCCCTCCACAAAATCTCATCTTACAATGCGCGCATCTACGACTTTGAACCCGATGTGTGGGGCGGCACGCGCCTCGTCACCCTTTCGGGAGATGGCACCAATCGCGGCCTTCGCATCGCTTGGGCAAACGCGCATTTCCGCTTGTCAACGCGCTACAGCCACCATCGCACCTCCTCGTGGTCAGCGCAACTCGATCTTCGACGGTAAAGGCGTGAGAGGAGAGACGTAATACCAAAATGAAGAATTGGGGACAGACTTACGTAAAGCGTTTGGTTCTGCCTCTATGTGGGTTGCCTTTGATGCGTTGGCTACGCCTGTGCCTACGGCGTGCGGCGACCTACTTTTTTTCAACAGCAAAAAAAAGTAGGCGAGCGGGGTACAACTGCCTCAGCAGTTCAAAAATGCCGCTCTCATGCGCCGAGGGGCTTGCACAGCGCAAACCGCTTTTGTAATAGGACGACATGCGCTGGCCCTGCGAAGGAAGTTGCAAGAGGGAGGTGGGTTGCGAGACTGCCTTGCGCGCTGTGCGTGATGGCTTTGTCTGATGGTCTTTTGGGATAGCATTTTTGCCATGGCTTCTTCGAATGACTGCGTAACGTCAAAGGAATCATTTGCGGGTAGCATATCGCATCACATTAGGTCAACAGAAAATCAATTTGGTATTATAGGTCTTATCGCAGCACTTTGCATTTTGTCTTGCCTCTTTCCTACCTCCTTTGTTTTTCTCGGCTAATCTTATCATATCTAATAGAAGCGGGTTTCAAAAGCCTTCTTCAAGCCATCCCGCAGAATCCAACTCATGCGGATAAGGTCGGGTTAGGCCCTGCCTTTAGTCCTTGCCAAAGGTCATATTGGGTATTAAGTTGGTTGATGAACACATAACTTGACCGACTTCCAATGTAGGCAAGACTTCAACCGATTAGCGAGTTCAATACCGCTTAAACCCCAAGAAAGGAGGACAATAAACCATCAGTAAGCGGTTGTAGCATCGCGTTCATTCAACAACCTGTCCCATTCACCCCTGGAGGAAATTCCCATGACGTATCGACATCCACTCTTTGCCCTGCTTTTCGTCGTTGCATGTTTTGCCGGCTATGGTGCAAGCGATGCCGCCCATCACAAAATGCACGAAAAAAAAACAGTCGCCATCCCCGACGCCAATCTGCGTGCGGTGATTGTGGATTCTTTGAACAAGGCGAGCGATGAGGCGATCACCACGGCTGATATGGCCATGGTGACGCGCCTCGTCGCGCCGAATGCAGGCATTGGCGATTTGACGGGATTGGAGCACGCCACCAGCCTGATACATCTGGATCTCGGCGATGCGCGCGTGGAGAAAAAGCGCGCCAACAGCAACGATATATCCGACCTGTCGCCCCTATCTGGCCTAACCAAGTTGAGAGTGCTGGACCTTGACCGCAGCGCGTCAATCTCCGATCTCGCGCCCTTGGCGGGTCTGACGAATCTGAGAACGTTGCGTCTTAGCGGCAACATGATAGCCGATATTGCGCCCTTGTCTGGCGCGACCAAGCTGAGAACCCTGACGCTTGCCGGCAACAAGAAAATATCCGACCTCTCGCCGCTGTCTGGCGCGGCCAAGTTGAGAACCCTGAATCTGAGCAACAACGACATCTCGGACATCTCATCCCTGTCGGGTATGGCTGATCTGGTATCGCTGAGTCTCAATATCAACAAAATCGCGGACCTCGCGCCCCTGTCTGGCTTGGCGAAGTTGAAAACCTTGAATCTCAACAACAACAAAGTCGCTGACCTCTCGCCGTTGTCCGGCTTGAGCGAACTGGGCACGCTGAATATTAGGCGCAACCCATTGAGCGACGCATCGACCAACATGCAGGTTCCTGCCCTGAAGAAACGAGGGGTTAAGGTGGGCATGGGCGAATAAATGTCCGCAAAATCTCAATGATGACCAGCGGGGTTCGCGCAGTATCGCACGAACCCCGTTGCCGTTGAGATGAGAAATCAAAACGCGACCATGGAAGGCATCGCCGCGAAAACAATCGCGACGCGCCTGCTGTTCATCCTCGCACTTTGCACTTTGCACTTTGCACTTTCTTCCTTAAATTTTCCCCACGGTCTTGACCTACCGGCGCAGTTGTCGCCGCTTTCCCAACATCCAAACTTGTATCTTTGGGCGGGCACGGGGGCATCGCCCCTACGTTTTTGTGGGGTTGGTTTTCGCCTTTCATCCGCGCAATCCGCGCCATCCGTTTAATCCGCGATCCATCTTTTCTGCTATGTCCATCAAATTTCTACACGTTGCCGATACGCATATTGGCGTTGAAACTCACGGGCGTCTCGATTCAGGCACGGGGCTTCACACGCGCTTGCAGGACTTTATCAAAAGCCTGCATTTCGCGTTTGAAGAAGCGATCAAAGAGGAGGTCGATCTCGTTGTTTTTGCCGGTGACGCCTATCGCTCGTGCGATCCCACGCCCACGCATCAGCGCGAATTTGCATCGCTTATTCGCATGCTCAGCGCCCGCGATATCCCCGTGGTCATGGTCACCGGCAACCACGACAGCCCCGTGGCTTATGGCAAAGCCTCATCGGTCGATATTTTTGGCACCTTGGGCACCAAAGGCGTCCACATTGCCTCTGAAGATCGCCTCATCACCATTTCCACAAAATCCTGCCCCATTCAAATTGCCTGCTTGCCATGGCTTCACCGCAGTCGCCTGCTCGCCAAAGGCCCCTACCACAACCTGTCGCAAGAAGAAATCGTCAAGCAACTGCAAGACCTGGGCAACCTCATCATCGAAGATCTGGCTGCGCGGGTTGACCGCGATATCCCCGCGGTGCTCGTGGGGCATCTATCGGCCGCAGACGCGACCTTATCCGGCTCTGAACAAACCGCAATTATCGGGCGCGATCCGGTGTTTCTCGTCAGCACCCTCGCCAATCCCGCCTTCGACTATGTCGCCTTGGGCCACATCCACAAATTTCAAGACCTCAACGCCAATGCCCAACCTCCGGTGGTGTATTCGGGCAGCATTGAACGCATCGATTTTGGCGAAGAAAAAGAAACCAAGGGCGTGGTCATGGTCACCATCGAGAATCTCGATGGCGCGGCAGACGAACATCGCCCCGGTCGCAAAACATCTTACAAATTTGTACGCACGCCTGCCCGACCGTTTTGCACGGTATCGGTTGACATCGCCCCAGACCGAGACCCCACGACGGCCATTCTCGAAGCCATTGGCGAACACACCCTCACCGATGCCATTGTGCGCGTGATCTACGATTTGGGGGACAACCGCACGGATACGGTTGATCTCAAAGCCGTCAAAAAAGCCCTCGAGGGCGCGTTTATGATCGCCAGCATCGCACCCAAGCCCAACGTCCAAAAAATCCAGCGCAGGGCCGGCATTTCGGAAAATATGGGCGTTCAAGACGCGCTGCGGGCGTACTTGGAAAACCGCCCGGAACTCGCAGACATCAAAAAAGACCTCCAGAATTACGGCGCGCAACTCGAAGCAGAATTGAGAGGTGGTGAATGATTCCCATCAGTCTTTCCCTCCAAAACTTCCTCAGCTATGGCGAAAACGTGCCGCCCCTGGATTTTTCCGGCTTTCACGTCGCCTGCATCTCCGGGCGCAATGGGCACGGCAAATCCGCCTTGCTCGACGCCATCACATGGGCACTGTGGGGCGAAGCCCGCAAATTCGGGCGCGACCAAAGCCCCAACAACGGGCTGTTGCGGATTGGCGCCACTGAAATGCGAGTCGATTTTGAATTTCACCTCGAAGACGACCGGTATCGCGTCACGCGCAGTTTTCGCAAGACCGGGAAAAGCGCGACCACGCGCCTCGAGTTGCAAATTTTCTCGCCGGAAACCGGCGGGTACAAAGCTCTTTCGGAACAAGATGCGGTTCGCAAAACCCAAGCGCGGATCGACGCCCTGTTGTGCATGACCTATCCGACCTTCATCAATTCGGCGTTCCTGCTTCAGGGCCGCGCGGATGAATTTACGCGCTGCAAAGCAAGTGATCGAAAAATCCTCCTCTCGGACATTTTGGGGTTATCGCACTACGACGCCCTGTCTGCCCGGGCGCGAGAGCGCGCACGCAAGGGCGAGATCTCGCTCGCAACCGCCCAGGCGAAAAAGGACGACATCGCGCAGGCGATAGAAAAACGCGGCGAATTTGTGGCGCAGCGCGATGGGGTCGAGACCCAACGCCGCGAAGCTGAACGCGACTTGGAAAGCGCGGAGAATCGGCGCGAAGCCCTGCAAAAAATACGCACCCAGCGCGAACGCCATGAAGCCGAGCGCGACGCCCTGCAAGCGGATGTAGCGCGCATCGAATCGGAAATGCGGGAAAGACAAACCGAGCGCGAAAGCGTTCAAAAAGACGTGGCGACCTACCGCGCAATCCTCGACAGGCGCGACGAGATCACGAGCGCAGCCGAGAAACACCGCGCCTTGCAACGAGAAGACGCAGACTGGCAAAAAAAACTCCACGCGCTGCGGCCTCTCGAACAACGCGCCGCAGAACTCGATCAAAAAATCGCGGACCAGCGTCACGAAGTAGAGCGCCGCTTGGGCGAATGGGAAGTGCGCGTTGAGCAAGCAGAGACCGAGTTGCGCGAAACCGAAACCCTGTTGGCAAATCGCCAAAGCATTCAAGCACAAGTCGAGGCATTGCACCGCGCCCGAGAGCAGGACCGCGAATGGGAAGCCCTGCGCGAAAACCGAGAACGCGCCGAGCGCAGCATTCGAGACCTCGAGCGAAAAATCGAAAGCACCTGTGCAGACCTGCAAGTGTCCATCAACACGCACACGCAGCAATTGCAACAGACAGACGCGGTCTTGACCGAACTGGAGGCCCGCAGGGAAACGCGGCGAAAACGCCATGCACAAACCGAACAAATTCAATCCCTCGAAGCCCAACGCGACGAGATTCGCACCAAAGGCAGTGCTCTCAAAATTCAGATCGAAACCGATTCGGACCGCCTCAAAACCCTGCGCCTTGCCCGTGAAGAAATCGCCCAACAACAACAAACCCTGCAAAATGTTCGGGACGCTTCATGCCCTTTGTGCGGCAGCGAACTCGATCAGCGCCACCGCGAAGAAGTGGCGGTCAAGCTCTCGAACCAGTTGGGCGAACAGCGCGCACAAATCGCGCAATTGGAGGCCGGCATTCAAAAAGCCGAAGCCCAACGCGAACAGTATCGCCGTCGCTATCAAGACATCAAAAACCAACTCGCCCCAACCGAGGGCGCGGCCCAGCGCCTCGCCGAAGCCGAAGCCGCGGTAAAAGAAGCCGAAAATGCCGCGCAAACCCGCGAGACTACGACCGCACAAATCCGCGATCTAAAAGCCCAGTTGCGCGAGCAAACCCAAAACAGCCCGGAAGCGCGCGCCCTGTCCAATGCCCGCAGTGCGTTGGAAAATTTGGCCTATAGCCCGGCCGAACACCGCACCCTGCGCGAAAAACTCAAAGACCTCGAATCGGTTGAGGGGCGCAATGCCCAACTCCAAATGGCCCGTGAACGCCGAGAAAAAATCCTCGCGGAATTGCCCGGGTTTCGCCAAAAACGCGACCTCGCACAGCAGTGGCTCAACGAAAAAAAATACGCGCCCAACGAGCAACGAGAGCGCGAACAAGTGCAAAATCGCATCCGCGCCCTGAATTACAACGCCGAACACCATCGGCAACTCGCCCAGCAACTCGCGGACCTCGGCGACGCGCCCGCGCAATACGAACGCCTTCAAAGTGCCCAACGCCATTTTGAAAATGCACAAACGCGCCTCAATGCCGCAACCGACCGCCTGACAAATCTCACCGAGAGGCACGGGCAGACCCACCGGCGTTTGGCAGAACTCACCGAAGCCATCAACCGCGCCGAATCCACCCTTGAAGAAGCCGATGCGCTGGAGAAAACCATCGCGGAGATGAGGTCCAAACGCGAACACCTGCTTCGGCGACACGCCATTCTGCAATCGGAGATCGAGCGCTGCGACGCGCTGCGGTCAGAACGAGACGCGGTGGAAAAAGAAATCAAATCGCGCAAGCGCGACATTCGCATCTACCGAGAACTCGTCACGGCATTTGGCAAAGATGGCATTCAGGCACTCATCATCGAACAGGCCATTCCGGAAATCGAGGAAGAAGCCAATCGCATTCTCGCACGCCTGACGGACAACCGCACGCAAATTGCCCTCGAATCCCTGCGCGATCTCAAAAAGGGGGGCACGAGCGAAACTCTGGACATCAAAATCAGCGACGAACTCGGGGAACGCAATTACGAGCTCTATTCGGGCGGCGAAGCCTTTCGCATTGACTTTTCCATTCGCATTGCCCTGTCCAAACTCTTGGCCCGCCGCACGGAGACGCGCCTGCGTACTCTGGTCATCGACGAGGGATTTGGCACGCAAGACGCCGAAGGACTCGACCACCTCGTGGAAGCCATCCAGGCCATCAGCAGCGATTTTGAAAAAATCCTGATCATTACCCACGTCGAATCGCTCAAACAAGCTTTTCCCGTGCAGATCGAAGTCACCAAATACCCCGATCAGGGGTCGCGCTTTGAGGTGCTCTACTGATGCCCCAACCCGACCGTCCCGCCTGGCTCGAAGTCGATCTTTCGGCCATTGCAACCAATATTTCCACTGTCTGTCATCGCGTCTCGCCAACGACCCGGGTCATGGCCGTTGTCAAAGCCAATGCCTACGGGCACGGTCTCATTCCCGTTGCCAAAGCGGCCCTCAAAGGCGGCGCGTCTGCCTTGGGGGTTGCCCTGTTGCAAGAGGGGGTTGCCCTTCGCAAAGCCGGCATTCGCGCACCCGTTGTCGTGCTTACCCCTGTCCTGCCCGAACAAGCCGAAAGCCTCGTTGTCCACACCCTGTCTCAAACCATCGGCGGCGACGATGCGATACCCGCGCTGGCAAGAGCTGCCAAACGCCGCGAGACACAAGCGCGGGTTCATCTCAAGGTCGATACCGGCATGGGGCGCGTTGGCCTGTCCCCTGACGATGCCCTCGGTCTCGCGCAAAAAATCGCTGCAAACCCCCACTTGTTTTTCGAGGGCATTGCCACCCATGTCGCGTGGGAACGCGCAGAAGATATGGACAAGGCGCGCTGTCAGATCGACACATTCGCCGCCTGCGTGTCCAAACTCGCCCACATTCCGATCCGATGGCACCACGCCGCCAACAGCGCGATGACCGTTCACCTGCCCGAATCGCATTTCGACCTCGTGCGCGTGGGCTTGCTCACCTATGGCGTTCCCCCAACTCGAGGCGAGGGCGGCCTCTCGCTTTCGCCCGCGCTATCCCTCAAAGCGCGTATCGCACAGGTGCGAAATTTCGCGCCCGGCCAAACCCTCAGCTATGGCGGCACATGCACGCTTACGCGCCCTTCTCGCATCGCCCTTGTGCCCTTGGGCTATGCCGATGGGTACAGCCGCCGCCTGTCCAACAACGCCCATGTCCTCATACGCGGCAAACCCTGCGCGGTTGTCGGCGCGATTTGCATGGACATGACCCTCATCGATGTCACCGACATACCGCCGGTTTGTCCCGGCGAAGAAGTCGTTTTGATCGGGCGACAGGGCGACCATAAAATCACAGTGACCGACCTCGCGCAATGGGCAAACTGCATTTCACACGAAGTTATTTCCCAACTCGGCGCACGCCTGCCTCGGCGATATGTTTGGTGAACAGTTCCAATCTACAAACGCGGTTTTAGGTACTCTCTCATGTCCCAATATTCCATGAAATTCTCGCTTTGTCTTTTTGTCTTGTGCTTCGGCGGCTGCGGCGATTACCTGCCCGAATCCCTCGGCCCCGCCCGCAAGTTGATCGTGCTCGCCGACTCGACCGATTGGCAGACGCTCGAAGACCCCCTCCGAGAGATTTTTGAAACGGTTATTTACACGCCCCAGGCCGAGCGCGTGTATGAAATTGAACAAGGCGATGTCAATTTTTTTCAGGCACACAAACACGCGCAGCGCAAAAATCTCCTGGTCATTGCCCCCCTCAACGCCGATCATCCCACCGCGCAATTCGTCAAAGACATTCTCAGCCCCGAAGTGCAACAGGCCATTTTGGAAGGCCGCGCGGCTGTGTCTTGGAAAAAAGACGTGTGGGCAAAAGACCAAATCTTTTACGTGGTGTCGGGCAAAAATTTAGCCACGACCCTTGAAAACCTCTACATGGAGTCCGACCGCTTGTATCGCACATTGGAAAATGCCGTTGATCACAGTGTGCGCGAAAATGTGTACAGCTTTGGCGAACGCGAAAACATCACCCGCGAATTGGCCGACACCTACGGTTGGAGCGTGCGCGTGCCCTTTGGCTATCGCATCCTTGAAGCCTATCCAGACAGCGGTTTTGTGGTGCTCGCCCGCGACAACCCCAACCGCTGGCTCTCGGTTTATTGGGAATCGGATGTACACCCGGATCAACTCACCGAAGACTGGTGCATTCAAAAACGCGACGACATCATGGGGCGGTGGTTTGGCGGTGACCGCATCGCGCCGGGCGAAGTCGCTGTGCGGCAGGCCGAATTTGCGGGCAAACTCGCCACAGTGCTTCAGGGCCTTTGGGAAAACGAAGCCACCTGGAAAGGCGGCCCTTTCAAGAGCTATGCGTTTGTCGATGTGGATATCAATCGGTTCTTTTTAATCGACATCGGGGTTTACGCGCCCAACAAAAAAAAGGCTCCGGTTTTGAGACAAGTCGATCTCGTCGCCAAATCGTTCGCGATCAACCGGGAATTTTTTCAAGCGGCAAAAGCAACCCCAGATGAACGCTTGTGAACGAGATAGGAGCGTTTTATCTTCGCGTCTTGTATCTTGTGTGTAAATCCCGTTTGTAGATTCGCCGATTCATCGATGGGAGGATATCGCGCCGCTGGAATTGATCGCCAAAACCGACCTTGCCCTAATTATGGAATTTGTGTACCTTTCATCTTGCATTTTCGGGCGAACACGGGGGCATCACCCCTACGTTTCTATCCTCGCATCTTTCATCTTGCATTTTCGGGCGGGCACGGGGGCATCGCCCCTACGTTAATGTCCTGTCTGAACCAGCGTCACCGAATAGGAAAGGAAAAATTGATGCAACAAACAAAGCCGCAACAAGAAGACATGTTGGTCTGGTTTCTCAAGGTGTGGGACCGAATTGAGGCAAATTATATCCCCATCCTCGCGGGATTTGGCATTGCACTTGCCGCCGCGCTGATCGTCGTCTTTGTCCAGCGCGAGCAAACACAACGCGCCCAGGTTGCGCGTGAAGCGTTGGGATCGGTTTATATCGCGCTTTCCGAAGGCCGCACCGCAGACGCCATAGCCACCTCGCACGATGTGATGGAGACCTATGCAGGCCAATCCGCCAGTGCCGAGGCATTGATGACCTTGGCCAATTTGCATTTTGAAGAGGGCCAGATCTCAGAGGCACGCGCACTTTTTCAAAAATATCTGGATGAAAACTCGTCAGAAGGGCCATTGGGGTATGGCGCGTGGTCGGGGTTGGCTTCATGTCTTGAAAGCGAAGGCAAATTTGCCGAAGCAGGTCAACAATTCGCGGCCTTTGCCGAAGCCCAACGCAATTCGCCCTACGCGCCGATTGCGTTGAAGGAAGCGGGCAGATGTTACGAACTCGGGCATCAACCCCTGCAAGCCAGCGAGGCGTATCAAAAGATCGTCGCAGAATACGGCGCGTCATTCGTCGCAAGATTTGCACGCGGGCAGTTGAACATGATGGGGATTGAGATTGAGTGAGATGTAACCACATAAGAACGCGGATAAACGCAGATGAAAGGCAATCGCAGGGGCTTGGCCCCGCGTGAAA
Organism: uncultured Latescibacterota bacterium; assembly: GCA_958295785.1. GTDB lineage: Bacteria > Latescibacterota > UBA2968 > UBA2968 > UBA2968 > VXRD01. The sequence continues at coordinate 3,745,962 of OY282377.1, read as the reverse complement.
AAAAAAGACCAAAAGGAGATCGCTTATGATTCGCGTATTGATCGGCAGTCGAAATGGTGCGGAGGTCGAGGCGTTGTTAGATGACGCGCCGCCTGAAGCGGAGGTGGCGTTTTTGCCCGAGGGCGAAAAGCAGGCCGATTATCTGTCGGGGGTCAAAGTGCTCTTTGGGCGGCTTTCCGAATCCGAATTTGACGCGGCTGACGCGCTGAAGTGGGTTCAACAGCCCCATGCGGGGGCCGAAGGGCATTTGTACGAAAAGTTTAAGAACAGCGACATCGTCTTGACCAATGCCGGGGGATTGTTCGGCCCGCAAATTGCAGAACATGCGTTCGCGCTCTTGCTGGCATTGACGCGGCAGATTCACACGCAGTTGGCATTTATGAAACGCAAACACTGGGAGCGCGTGCCGTGTTTGGAACTGGCCGGTATGACGATGGGCATTATTGGATTGGGAGGCATTGGGCTGGCTATCGCAGACCGCGCAAAAGCCTTTGAGTTTCGCGTTCTCGCCGTTGATCCCGAAGATATGGATTGCCCCGACACGGTCGATCAATTGGAAAAAATGGCCTATTTGCCCGAACTCATGGCGCAGTCCCATGTGGTGATGAGTTGTTGCCCGAGCACGCCTGAAACGCACAAAATGATCTCTCGGGACTTGTTTGACCGGTTGATGCCGGGCAGTTTTTTCATCAATGTCAGTCGGGGAAAAGTGGTGGACGAGGAGGCGATGATCGCGGCTTTGCGGTCGGGCAAACTGGCGGGCATTGGGCTGGATGTTACGTACACGGAGCCGTGCCCGGAAGACAGCCCCCTGTGGACCGAGCCCAATGTGATTTTGACCTCGCACAGCGCGGGGTCTTCCCAACACATTCGGCGGCGGGCTATGGCGCGATTTGTGGATAATTTGCACCGGTATGTGCAGGGCGAGGCATTGCTCAATGTGGTGGATAAAGAGAAGGGATATTAGCGGGGAAAGACACTGGCCTCCGGCTTTTGCCGGAGTGGCATCTGTCTGGCGATAAACCGATTTGAAAGCCAACGGATTCACTCACCCAAAAAAGACGCTTTCCAAAAATTTGCAAAAGCGCGCGTGACCCATGCCATCGGCTTTTGGGCAAGCGCGTTAAAACCGCCCCACGTCCATCGCGTGGGGCGGTTTTTGTGGGCGGCCTGCTGAAATGCGGCTCGGCGATCCACATCCAACCAATTGAGCGCGTTGGACATGTCGATCAACTCGCGTTCGTATTGCAATGAGACCATCGCCTGTAGGTGCTGATCGACTTTGTCGCCTTCTTTTAATTTTGTTTTAGAACACACGCTGTACTGTTCTATGGCTAAAAAAGCCGATACCCATTGCCCCGGCACCTCGCCATGGGCAGACGCGGCGGTGGCTTTGACTTGTGACACATGGTTCAAAACCCCGTACGTGCGACACGTCAAGGGGCGCGCCGGGTGGATTGAGCAACCGCCTTCATCGGTCAAAAACGGACACCGCCGCGGGCGTTCATCGACAATGTCCAACAGTGCCCGCTGTTTTTTGGCGTCAAAATGCGCGCGCACATAATCCACGATATGGACGTATTCCACGGCGTAAAGCGGATACATGGTTGCAAAATTGTCATCGTATTCGGCGTCTGTCAGTTCGCAACAACTCCCCGGCGCGTCGCACCCGGCGCACGACACCGCGGGAATGCGTGCGTACACGGCGTTTAAGCGCGTGCGCGTTTGCTCGGGTAAAATTGGCGATGCGATTTGCAACAGGGAATCGCTCATTTTCGCGCCTTTCTGCGGAACGGGTTGCGTCTCTTACTCGCTTCGGCCCGCTAGAGACTATGCCTGCGCGCCTATCCGCGCTTTTTGGGGTCGATATTGTAAAATGCGTTCCGCCCGGGATAGATGGCCGCATCGCCCAATTCTTCTTCAATACGCAACAATTGGTTGTACTTTGCAATGCGGTCTGAACGCGATGCAGACCCCGTTTTGATCTGCCCGGCATTGGTGCCCACGGCAATATCGGCGATGGTCGTGTCTTCGGTCTCGCCCGACCGATGGGAGATGACGGCTGTATATCCCGCGCGTTTGGCTGTTTCAATGGCGTCCAAGGTCTCGGTTAGGGTGCCGATTTGATTGACCTTAATCAGAATCGAATTGCCCACTTTTTCCAAAATCCCGCGCTTTAATCGCGCTGTGTTGGTGACGAACAAATCGTCGCCAACGAGTTGCACGCGATCTCCCAACGCGGCGGTTAGCGCGGCCCATCCCGCCCAATCGTCTTCGTCCAAACCGTCTTCAATGGAGATGATGGGATAGCGATTCGCCCAGTCGGTCCAAAATTCGATCATCTGAGCCGAAGATCGCTTCGCGCCATCCGACTTTTTGAACACGTAGTGCGCGCCATCGCAAAATTCACTCGCCGCGGGATCCAAGGCCAGCAAAATATCGTCGCCGAGCACATAGCCGGCATTTTTGATGGCTTCGGCAATAACCTCCAACGCCTCGTCATTTGACCCCAAACTCGGCGCGAACCCACCCTCATCGCCTACGCCCGTGCTATATCCCGCGTTTTTGAGCACCTCGCGCAATGCGTGAAAAATCTCAGCCCCCGCGCGCAGGCCCTCTGCAAAATTCTTCGCCCCCGCGGGCATGACCATAAATTCTTGCAGATCGACGCTGCTGTCGGCATGCGCGCCGCCGTTCAAAATGTTCATCATCGGAACGGGCAACTGGCAGGCAGACGCACCGCCAATATAGCGATACAGGGGCATGCCATACGCCGCGGCGGCCGCTTTGGCTGTGGCGAGCGAGACCCCCAAGATGCCATTCGCGCCGAGCGCGCCCTTGTTGGGCGTGCCATCTGTATCGCGCATGACCTGGTCAATTTTTATTTGATCCGACGGATCCATGCCAACAATGACTTTGGCAATTTTGTCATTGACATTTTGGACGGCTTTTCGCACGCCCTTGCCCAAATAGCGCGTTTGTCTATCGCGCAATTCCACGGCCTCGTGGATGCCCGTTGACGCGCCCGAAGGCACGGCTGCGCGTGCGGCAATGCCGGAATTTAAGCGCACATCGACTTCGACCGTTGGATTGCCCCTCGAGTCCAAAATTTCGCGGGCGTGAACCGTCTCAATTCGCGTCATCTTGCAATGTCCTCCTCTGATGTGGTGAGGGTGTTTTCCCGTTTCATCGCGGTCAGGCGCGCGTTTCGCAACTCGCCCATTGCCCGTTGCATGCGGCGCGACATCATTTGTGTCAAACGGTAGAGAATTTTGAATCCCATTTGCGGTTGGGTGTGTATCAGATCGGCCAGATCAGACTGAAAAAATCCGATCACCTCGGTCTGTTTGACCGATAAAATCGAAGTCGCGTGCGGCGAATCCTCCAGTGGCACAATTTCGCCGACCCATTCACCTGCCCTCAGAATGTCGAGAACCTGCCGTTCGCTATCGGGCAGATGTTGCACCACATGGAGGCTGCCAGCAACAACGACAAACAACCCCGAGCGCGGTGTGGCAATCATTTCGCCGGTGGCAAAGCGGCGGCGATGCACCATGCGTTCAACCGTGGCTAATTCCCGCCCGGTCAAGGTGTCAAACAACGAGAGCCGAGCGAGAATATCCAGCAAATTCTCGCGTTCACCACCGCGTTGTGTCGGGTTGCTCCATTCGGGGTCTTTGAAGTTCATAGCATCGATAAAAAAAGTAAGACGCAAGATACAAGATGTCAGTTTAGCCACAAAAAACACGAGCAAAGTACAACGGGCGCCAGCCCGTTCAAAGGCACAAAAGGCGAGCGGTGTATGTAGCTCGCCCGCAGTATGTGTAGGGGCGATGCCCCCGTGCTCGCCCAAAGATACAAGAAGGATCTTTGGCGTACTGCCTAACGTCAGTTACTAATTTCAGTTGTCACTCTGCCTGGCCTCTCGCCTTTCCCGTCTTACGCCTTTCCCGGCGTGCCCGAGATGAATTTCGCCAATTGCCGATGCAGGTGTGCGCGCAGGTCTGGGTCGTCAGGATCCAATGCAATGGCTTGGCGAATGATCAGAATGGCGCGTTGGGTATTGCCCATTCTGTAATACAATTCGGCCAGCGTGTCCATGTAGGAAGGCGCGTGGGGGCGCAGGCGCAATGACCGCCGCGACAGGCGAATGCCTTCGCGCAGGTGAACCCCCTGAATGGCGTATAGCCAAGCGAGGTTGTTCAGGCTGCTGTCGTCAAGGGGATTGAGTGCCAGTGCTTTTTTGAAGTATTCCTCTGCGCGTTCATAGTCCTCGCGCGCGTAATACACATTGCCCAACTCGCCGTGTGTGCGGGCGTGGAGTTCTGATTCGCGCTCGTTTTGGGGTTCAATAGCCAGCACCTGTGCATACGCTTCTTCGGCGCGCTCGTGCCATTTTAAGACCAGATAAAGACCGCCGAGTTGAAAATGTGCCCACATCGCACGGGGCCAGCGTTCGATAACGGTTTCCAAAAGCGATTGGGCTTCGGGCAATTGATCGTGTGCCAGATAGAGGCCGATGAGATCGCGGTGCGTTTCCTCATGTGCGGGCACTTGAGCGGCCGCTTTTTCCAACCAGCCGATAGCTACTTCTGGCATCTTCAGGGCCTCGCTGACTATCGCCAAGTCTCGATAGATGATCAGATACTGAGGGGCCAACGCGAGTGCGGTTTCAAACTCGGCTTGGGCCGCGGCGTATTGGTGGCTTCTCAGATATGCCCTGCCCAACCACCGGCGCAAAACCGCGTCTTCGGGACACATATCTACGGTGGCTCGAAATATCGCCAGAGCGGTTTCGCTGTCGCCATGGGCCTCGTGGGCCACCGCACGGTCTAAATGGCGATACGCCCGATACTCGGCACAGCCCGCCAAGAGCAGCACAGCCGCGAACAGGCAAAACAGAAGGGTGTGTTTGTGATTCATGGATTCGCTCCTCAAAGGAAGTATAGAAATCGCAACGAGGGTTGTCAAGGCGAATGGGCGAATAGGCGAATAGACGACCTCTGTCTCACCCTCCAAACCTTACGCACTTCGATTTGCCGATACTGATGGAGTTGTCCACTGTGCCGTCGATTTTCCCTTGACGCATACAGGTAGGCGGGTATAATAGAGCAACCAACTATGACCCATTCACTTTTTCGATGAGGTTTTCCATGACGCGCACGCATTTTCTTTGGATGGTCGCCGCGATATTCTGCATTTCTTGCGGAGGGGAGCGAGAGGGCATGCAGACGCACAGCTTGATTATTGCGACCGCCACGCCCGGCGGCACGTATTATCCGGTGGGGGTTGCATTGGGCACGACCATCACGCAGAAGTTGCAACCCAAAATTGTGGTATCGGCCATCAATTCCGCGGGGTCGGGCGAGAATATTCAGATGCTCCTCAACCGAGAGGCGCATTTGGCGATTTTGCAGGGGTTGTACGGCGCGATGGCATATCGCGGGCAGGGAACGTATCAGGGCCAACCCGTTCGGGAAATCCGATCTATTGCCATGCTGTGGGAAAATGTCGAACATTTTGTGCTCCGCGCATCCGATGCCAAAACCGGTGCGATTGACGACCTGAAAAACCTCGGTCACAAATACGCCATTGGCAAGCGCGGGAGTGGCACCGAAGGCGCGACCCGATCCATTCTCGCGGCCTTGGGCATTTCTCCAGATGAGGATTTCACTGCGGAATATCTCGGTTATAGCCCGTCTGCTCAGGCGATGATCGACGGGCGCATTGCAGGGGCAACGCTATCGGCAGGGCCTCCCGTGGCAGCGGTGACGCAGGTGTTTGCCCAACTCGGCGCGGACGCGGTTTCCGTGCTCGCGTTTGGCGATGATCACCTCGATGCCATCCAAAAATCTTTTCCGGTGTGGACGCGCTATACCATCCCGGCCAACACATATCCCGGCCAGTCCAACGCGATTGAGACCATCGCACAACCCAATTTTTTGGCGTGCAGGGCAGATTTGCCCGCAGATGTGATCTACGAGATCACCAAGACCATTTACGAAAATTTAACGGAAATTCAAAATATCCACAAAGCCACGCTCGCCATGTCGATAGAAAAAGCCACCTCGAGCCTGTCCGTTCCCCTGCATGCGGGCGCGGCGCGCTATTATCGAGAAATGGGCGTGGATATTCCACCGTCTATTGTTGGGGAATGAAAAAGCAGCGGTCAGCGGTCAACAGTCAGCAAAACAAGTGGTCAGTCCGCCCCGCACCCCATCAGCCGTAGGGATAAGCCCCCGTGCCTGTCCTCGTACTCAGTGACGAGACAGGGACATGCCACTGACCACCGGCCGCCAGCCACTCGGCGGCGGGGATGGGCGGGGGCTGACACCCGTTCTCAACCCCAACAATTACCGCAACATGCCAAAATCTCCTGAAACCCGATCCCGCGATGTTGAACCAGACTTCAGCGGCGAGGCGAGTACCCCGCACCGCGTGCTTGCGGGACCGCATCGCCTGATCGTCGTTATTGCGGGCGTCTGCTTGTCTCTGTTTCACTTGTGGAGCAATACGCTGGGCGTGTTGCCCGAATTGCAGCGCAACGCAACCCATTACGCGCTCATCCTGTTTTTGGGCTATTTGCTCTATCCCATCTCCAAACGCCATGCCGCGCGCACGCTGGCCGCGGATTATATTTTGGCTGTTCTGTCGTTGGTTGCCGCGCTGTATCTCGTGTTTTTTGAAGACGCGCTGCACGCCCGCAACGAAGTGCCGAATACGGCTGATCTCATTTTTGCTGGCCTTGCGATTTTCCTGTTGCTCGAAATTACCCGCCGCACAAGCGGTCTTTTCATTCCAGTGCTCGCCCTTGCATTTCTCACTTACGCGCTTTTTTGGGGGCGATATTTGTCCGGCGTTTGGGCGTTTCCGGGGGTGTCAGTCCCGCGTTTGCTCTACCGCATGTACTTCGCGCCCGATGGAATTTTTGGAACGATTGCGACCATTTCATCGACTTTTGTCGCCCTGTTCGTGCTGTTTGGCGCGTTTCTTCTGAGATCGGGCGCGGGCGATTTTATGATTCGCCTGTCGCTCGCCCTGCTCGGGCGAACAGTGGGCGGGCCGGCGAAAATGGCGGTTTTTGCCAGCGGCATGCTCGGCTCCATTTCGGGAAGTGCCGTGGCCAATACAGTGGGATCCGGGTCGCTCACCATTCCGATGATGAAACGCACGGGCTTCTCGCCCACGTTCTCTGGCGCGGTGGAAGCGGCGGCTTCTACGGGCGGGCAACTCATGCCGCCGATTATGGGGGCGGGCGCGTTTATCATGAGCCAGTGGACGCAAATTCCCTATCTCACCATCGTCGCGGTCTCCTTCATTCCCGCGCTCATCTATTTTTTGAGCGTGGTCTTTTTTGTGCATTTCCGCGCGCGAAAGCGGGGAATCGCGCCTTTGACAGCCTCGGAAATCCCAAACATCCGCGATACCGTGCGCGGGGGTTGGCATTTTGCCATTCCCATCGCCGTGCTCGTGGGCACGCTCATTTACGGGTTCACCCCCACTTATGCGGCGGCAGTCGGGACCTCGAGCATTGTCGTTGCGAGTTGGTTGCACAAGAACACGCGCATGACCCTCCGCGATGTTGTTGACGCGCTCGCGCTGGGTGCTCAGAACATGGTTGCGACGGGCATTATTCTCCTGTGCGCTGGCATTATTGTCGGGATCGTGCTGATGGTGGGCATCGGCATCAAATTCTCCCTGTTGATCTCGGCGATAGCCGGAAGCAGTGTGCTCATCACGGTTGTGCTCATCGCCATCGCGTCCCTGATTTTGGGCATGGGCCTTCCGGTCACGGCGTCTTATATCGTGCTCGCAGTGCTGACCGCGCCCGCGCTGACTGATCTGGGGGTGAGTCTCATTGCCGCGCACCTGCTGATTTTTTGGTATTCGCAGGATGCCAATGTCACGCCGCCGGTTTGTCTGGCCGCTTATTCCGCTGCTGGCATTGCAGGAGCCAACCCATTGCGGACGGGCGTTGAATCGTGGCGCGTTGCCAAAGCACTCTACTTTATCCCCCTGCTCTTTTGCTACACGCCCATCCTTTTTGAAGGGGAAACGTGGCGCGTCATTGAAACGGCGATAGCCGCCCTGCTCGGCCTGCTGGCTTTTGCGGCTGCGTCCGAGGGGTTTCACCTGAGATCGCTGCCTGTTTTGCACCGGGTTTTGTTTTTGACCGCCGCTGTTTTGCTGCTTTGGCCGTTGTGGACGTGCCACGCCATCGGCGCGGCGATCTTGCTCGTTCTGACCGCTGTGCAAAAACGCGGATGAAAGGCAATCGCAGGGGCGGTGCCCCCGTGCCCGCCCAAAAAAATACAAGCCCGAGTTCGCAGTGAACCCGGGCTTTTGTTTTGTGGCGCGCAGCGATCTTATGTCACGCCTCAGCCCGCCGTGCCAAAGCTGGCGGCGAAGATGAAATATTGGCGATTACTCGAGCGTGTGCAATCTGTTTTGGCGTCAGGCCGAGCATCTCACAGCCCTTTCTCACAATTCCGCCAGTTGCACTTCCCGACCTTCTCTCGCGCTCGTGACCGCGCCGAAGACCATCGCCATGGATTTCAGATTGTCCTCGGCATTGCATTCGGGTTGGCGGTCTTCACAAAGGGCGCGGACAAATTCGTTGAGCACGGGATTTGGCGCGTCAACCTCGTCGAGTTCGATTCGCTCGCGGATTTGCGGATTCCGCTTGTGCTTGAGGGTGTAAAAGAGATCAAATCCCTCCCATGTCAGCGTGCCGTTGGGGCCTTCGTAACGCCACTCGCCATTGTGACCGGCCGGCACATGCCCCATCGTGCATCCAATCCCGCGATGCGTTGCGACCATCCCGTTTTCAAACTTAAAAACGATCATCTGACACGCATCGCCCCGATGCCAGCCCCAGGGCAAATTCCAAGTGATGGCGTGCGCGCTGACCGCATCCGCATTGAGGGTATAGCGCATCATGTCAAAGTGGTGGATGCCCATGTCGGTGAGAAACATGTAGGGTTCGGTGACGTAGTGGCTGCCCGGATTGTCCGCCCAATCCACATACAGCGAGACATCGAGTTGCGCCACGTCGCCAATGCGCTGGGCTTTGAGCAAACGCCGGGTCGTGCGAGGCAGGGCATTAAAGCGATAATTCTGTGTGATCATGTGTTTGACGCCCGCTTTTTTGCCCGCGTCAACAACGCGCTTGGCGGCTTCAAAATCATCGCTGAGGGGTTTTTCGCCCAAGAGGTGGAGACCCGCATCAAACGCTTTCATCGCAATGGTTTCGTGAACCGCGGGCGGCGTGACATCCACCGCAAAATCGGCTTGTACGGATGCAGCGGCATCGCCGAGATCGTCAAAGATGAGATCGGCGGGAACGCCGCGCTCTGCTATCGCGCGGTTTTTGTTTTGTTCCGAGGGTTCGACATACGCGACCCATTCGACTTCGGGATGCTGGTCACATGCGGCCTGCCAATGACGGGCGCGACCCCCGAGGCCAACGAGAATTGCTTTCATAGATAGACTCCTTTTGGTTGTTTGATCGGGCGGTCACCCTTCAACCGCAACCGCCCCGGGTGCGATCCCATCCTGACGGGAGGGCACTGCGTTCCATCTGCGTTCTTATGTGGTTGCTTTCCTAAAAATCATCCGATTCGATATACGCTTGGATCAAGCGGTCTTCCCCTGCTTTGCCGGGCAAGCTGATGCCGTGTTCCATGCCGACAATGCCCGCGTAGTTCTTTTCGCACAAATGCTTGAAGACATTTTTGTAGTTGATCTCGCCGGTCGTGGGTTCTTTGCGACCGGGGGTATCGCCCACTTGAAACACGCCGATCTCTGCCCAGCAGCGGTCGATATTGGGGATCAGGTTGCCTTCGGTGATTTGCTGGTGGTAAATATCAAACAAAATTTTGCAACACGGGTGGTTCACCGCTTGGCAGATCAAATACGCCTGTGGCGAGCCGGCCAAGAAAACGCGCGGATGATTCGTCAGGCGGTTGAGCGGCTCCAGCACCATCACCAGCCCCGATTCTTCGAGCACATCGCAACATCGCTTGAGCAATTCGATCACATTGGCGGTCTGATAATCCCATGCGAGTTTTAAGTCGTACAGCCCGGGCACCACCGTACACCACTTGGCGTTCACGCGCTTGGCAACGTCAATCGCGGCTTTGATATCCTTCAACACAGCCTGTTTTGCGTCTTCATCGTCGCCGGCAAACGTGACATCCGAAAAAGAACCCGTCGCCACAAAAACGCCCATCTCGATGTTCAGGCGGGCCATTTCCGCGGCGATCTTTTTCTGCAAACCCACTTCGCGTTTGGGCATGCCATTGTCTTCCCAGGCCGCAAAGCCCTGGTCCGCTGCATATTTGAGTTGGTCGAGATAGTCATTGCCCGCGCTGTGCGCGAAGTGGCCGTAATGCGGGGCGTATTTGAGTTTGAACTCGCGTTGGGACATGCAACACTCCTTAAAAAGATAAAGGTCTAAAACGGAAATTTAATTTGACGGGATATGGCGCGTGTGTCAAACAGAAAATCCACGCCTATCGCGCGGTGGCCTGCGGATTTCACCTTGACAAAACGCGCGGAGACGGGGATAATGGAGGGGAGATGTTCTGCCACCTTTTCTCGTCGGGATGGCTTGATTCCCCCTTCCTCGTAGGCACAGGTGTCGCCTACAACGAGCGGAGCGCGTAACGGGGGTTACACCAATTTGAATAGCTGTTGACCTGATGGGATGCGATATATTGCCAGCAAATGATTCCCTTGACGTTACCCAGACATTCAGAGAAGCCATTGCAATAAGGCCATCGCAAAAGACCATCAGATAAAACCATCACGCACAGCGCGCAAGGCCGTCTCGCAACCAACCTCCCTCTTGCAACTTTCCTTCGCAGGCCCGCGCATGTCGTTCTGTTACAAAAGCGATTTGCGCTGTGCCAGTCCCTCGGCGTTTGAGAGCGGCATTTTTTGCTTCCTTTTTTTTGCTGTTGAAAAAAAGGAAGTCGCCGAAGGCATCAAAAATAACCAACGAGGAGTTAGGCCAAATGCTTGAGACAAGCAATGCATGATCTCTACAGAGCGTCTGTTCCTCATTCCTCATTCGTCCCTGATGGGATGCGGAATAAGGAAAAATAAAAATCAAATTGGTATAATCCTTTGACAACTGACAACTGACAACTGAAAGGAACATACAATATGTCCGATATATCCAAAACAATAGAAACCGCAACCCTGGGCGGCGGGTGCTTTTGGTGTGTGGAGGCGATTTATCAGGATGTGATTGGCGTGCATCGCGTCGTGTCCGGATACGCGGGCGGATCGGTTGAGCATCCGACTTATCATCAGGTGTGTTCGGGCAACACCGGACACGCCGAGGTGGTGCAAATTGAGTTTGATCCAACCGCGATTTCGTTTGAAGATATCCTGTTTATTTTCTGGCGCACGCACGATCCCACAACCTTGAATCGGCAGGGCCATGACGTTGGCACGCAGTATCGGTCTGTGATTTTTTATCACGATGAACAGCAGAGAAAAATTGCCGAACAGTCCATTGCCGAAACAGACGCGTCGGAGTTGTGGCCCGATTCCATTGTGACGGAAATCGCGCCGCTACCGACATTTTTCGACGCGGAAAATTACCACCAGAATTACTTTGTTCAAAATCCGTATCAACCGTATTGCATCGCGGTGATCCATCCCAAAGTGCAAAAGTTCCGAAAGTCATTTCAAAATAAGTTGAGAGGTTGAGTATGAGTGATGAACCCGTCCGCATTGGATTTGTCGGCTGTGGCAGACAGGCCAGTGCATCGTGGTATCCCAATTTTGCCACGCTGCCCGAATTGGACTTGCGCGCCTGTTGCGATTTGCAAGCGTCACTGGCCGAGCGCAATGCCCGGTTTTTCGGCGCGAAAAGGTGGTACACCAATTTGGCTGACATGCTCGAGAAGGAAGATCTGGAAGCCGCGATGGTCGTGGGGCCGCCGGACATGCATTTTGCGTGCGGAAAGCAGGTGTTGGCCGCGGGATTGCCGCTGATGATGGAGAAACCGCCCGCGCGTTTGACCGCCCATGCACGCGAATTGGCCGATATGGCCGAAGCCCGAGGGCTGATTACGCAAATCGGTCACAACATGCGCCACGCGCCTGGGGTGCGGAAATTTCGGGCGTTGATGGCGACGCCCGCGTTCGGAAAGTTGCTCTTTTTGGAAAGCCGATATTTTATGCCCAGCCCTATGTGGTCAGAGCGTGCAGATTGCCGCGAAGGCTGGCAGTATATGATTTTTCAGGCCACACACGCGGTCGATCTCGCGCGCTTTTTGGCCGGGGAAATCACGCGGGTTTATGCGGATCTATCGGTCGGTCAAAGCGGGCGATTTGCCATTGCCTGCACCGCGCATTTTGACAGCGGTGCAACCGGCGTGATTACACTCGCGGGTTGCACCCCCAATTGGACGTGCAAAATTGAAGCGACAGGCGATGCGCGAGCGCATTTGCGCTTGGTGAATTTGCACACCTTGGATTTTGAACCGCACTCACCCGAAGGCGGCTATCAACCCTCGCCCGGTATCCCATCGCAGTCGTATTCGCCCGCTGTGCGCGACAATGCGGAAAAACGCGGGGGCTACTGGGGGCAGATGCAAGCCTTTGCGCGGGCCGTGCGAAAGGGCGAGGCCGATTCGCCAACCCTGCGCGATGCCTGTCAGGCAATGGGGGTCTGCGAGGCGATCTGCAACAGCATTGAGCGGAAAGCAGCGGTGGATGTTGAACATGCATAACCCCGTCCAATTCAAAAAACATCCCGCGCATTTGAACAGGGGGCAACCCGCTCAATTTGGGGCTCGGATGCTCCTCGCGCTCGGTATAGCGTTCGCAGGTGATTTCCACAGGCGCGTACTCGTTCAACAATCGCCCGGCGGCCTCGCATGCCTTGCCAACCGATCTCGCCATCGCCTCCCCTGTGGGAACGCCATCTAATCCGGAGAAATCCAGATCCTCTGAAAACCGGTAATTGCCGAAGTAGCACTTCTTGAGTGCCGTGCCACCCTTGAAGGCCAGGGTATCCCGAAGCACGGGTATCTCGCCGATACCGACCAGCATCCATGACAGCAGGTAATCCCTTTCGAGCACCTCCCAAGGAGTGCCGAGACGCCGCCGTGCTTCCTGAAGACGTGTGCGGAGGGGCTTCACGGGCCAATCCTTCCAGACAGATTTTCCTGAACCATCCAGCGGTTGTTGTAGGGCCCCTTTCTCGGTCCTGTAGGAACGAGTTTGCGATAACCTTTTATTGGAAGTTCAGCGAGTTGTTCGAGGTGGTCGGGATGGAGGCCTAGGTATTCGAGAACCCACCCCAAACGCTTGACCGTAGCCATATTTAGCCTGAGGGCATATCGGATAATCCGCTCGATGTTCAATCGAGAACTGCCGACCTCAAAGGCGTGGAGCACCTCGGCAAAGTCGCCGCAATACTGTGGCATAGAAAGGCCATCTAGCAACGTGCGCTCAAGGTCTGTGATGGATACCCTGCCCTCGCCGACCCACACTCTCTCAGTGCCAAAGAAGCGTTCTGGCCTTACTTGGATGAACTTGTAGATCGCGTCTGCGACTGGGTACCCATCCCCAGATTGCTTGGCCTTTCTCAGGCGGGGGATCGACATTTCTGTTGTCGTGGTGACGAATACTGTCCTCGGAACCTGTTCTGTTAGGGTGTGGTAGTGCAGGGCCGACCAGTGAGATATGGCGGATGGCTCAACCAAAGCCATGGCGATCTCGAACTCGTGCGTGGGGATAACGCCGGGAACAGCGGAAGACAGGGCATATAGTCCCCTGCGAAGTGAGACTATCCAGCCATTGCGCCGAAGGTGATACAGGGCCTCACAGAGGTAGGCGTCCTCGATACCCACTCTCGGTGCGAGTTCCCTTGCCCGATCCGTTGAAAAGACCCGGTCCCCCTCGTGGGCGAGGAGGCGAGCCAATTCAATCCCGACGAGGGATTTTTTGATCTTTGCGCCGGTGCTCATCAGATGGCCTCCGAGTTTTAGCTCACACAATTCTGGATGTCATATTGAAAATTTAGGGCAAACATTGGACAATGTCAAATGTAGCCTGTACCCCGACAATTGGGAGGGGCATAGAACAACGCGAAATACCCTCCCGAGTTCGGTGCCGCGCATTTGAACAGGGGTCAGCCCGCTCAATTTGGGGCACTGAAAAACGAAAAGCAAAGGAGCGCGATCCTCGGACGCGCTCCTTATTTTTTCGGCGGGCACGGGGCTAAGTCAATCTGCCGCATCGGGCACGGGCACATCACTCGGCGCGGCGAACGCGCTGGCGGTCAGCCGTTTGAGGGCCGCGCGCAGGTCGTCCAAAAACATGTAAAACAGCGGCACGAGCAGCAGGGTGAGCAAGGTCGAAGAAAGCAAGCCGCCGATCATGGTGCGGCCCATCGGCGCGTAGGGCTGTCCCAAAATCGCACTGCTTCCCAGCGCCATCGGCAAAAGCCCACACACCGTTGTAAATGTCGTCATCATAATGGGGCGAAAGCGGTTCGCGCCCGCCTCCATGATGGCAGCCGTTCTGTCCATGCCCTCTGCGCGCAGGCGATTCACCATATCGACCAAAACAATCGCATTGTTGACCACCACGCCGATCAGCACGATGATGCCCACCATCGCTAAGCCGGCCATCGGCGTCTGGGTCAAATACAGGGTCCAATAAATGCCCAAGAAGGCAAACGGGATGGAGAACAAAACGGAAAACGGCAGCACAAAAGACTCGAACAAAACGCCCATCAGCAAGAACACACACGTCACGGCCATAATCCCGGCGAAATACATGGTATCATCTTCTTCTTGCAACTTGGAATACCGCTCGCCCTTGTCCCACGAATACCCGCGCGGCAACTCGAACCCCGCCATCGCGCGGTCGATTTCCCCGTAAAGCGCTTTGACATCGTCTTGGGTCGCAAACGCCTGCACGCGCAACCGCGTCTTGCCATTCTCGCGCCTGATCGTGCCCCGGCCTTGATCGACCCGCAACGCGGCAAAATCCATCAGGGAAACCCGCGTGCCCGCCTCGGACGGAAAGGTCAACCGCTTGAGGCGTTGCAGGGTTTGTCGGTTCAATTTTTCCAAGTACAAGCGCACCCTGATCTCGCGGTTGTCCGATTGCAAATAGGGCAATTGAATGCCTTGAAGCGCGAACCCAATGTTGCGCCCCACCTCTCGGGCCGCAAGCCCCAATTTTTGTGCGCGGTCTCGGTTGATGATGATCTGCACCTCGTCATTGGCGCGTTCCAAATCGGAATCCACGCTGATCACCGATGGAACGCTTTGCAAGCGTCGCTCGACCTCCTGCAACAAATCCGCCAACACATCCACGTCATCTCCGTAAAGCATCAACGACACCGAGGAATCGCTGTCGCCGCTGCTGCGTTGCCCCTGCACAGTCACCTTGACCCCCACAAATTGCGGCGCTCGCTTTTTTATGTCTTCGATCACGGCATTGCGCGGCAAGGGTTGTTGCACGGGCATGCCCAGCCATGCACGCATGGATTTGTAGGTCGTGTACCACCAGGCTTCATCGGTTTTTTTTAGGAATACGTGAATATTGCCATAAGTGGCTCTATACCACACGCGCATGGTCTCGATCCCGTATTGCTCGCGGCGCGCGTCCAAAAAATCCTCTACTTCTGCGAGCGTGTCGCTGGCCTCTTGGACGCTGAAATCTTTTGGGAATTGAAAAAAGACGCGAAAATCATTCATCATGTTGCCTTCTGAATCCCCGCGTTTAAGCCCGTTCATGGGAATGCTGATGCTGCCGAGCAAAACCAATGCGATCAAAAACGCATCGCGTCTGTGGGCGAGCGTCCAGTTCAGCATGCGCGTATAACAATCGCGCGCCCGTTGAATGATCGGGGGATCGGCCACGACCTTCTGCCCGCCAAATCGCAACGCGGCCTGCGGCACAAAAATGAGCGCGACAAAGAGCGACCCAATCAGCGCGACCACGACAGGCACCCCAATGCGCGACAAAAAAAAGGTCAGTTGTGCATTGCCGCTCATCAGCATCAGGGGCAAAAACACCACCACCGTCGTCAGCGTTGCCATGGTAATGGCGAGGCCCACTTCGCCTGCGCCGGCAACGGCCGCATCTCTGGCGGACAGATCCTTGCCGCGCATGCGATAGATGTTTTCCAAAATCACAATGGCATTATCCACCACCAACCCCACGCCCACCATCAGGCCCATCATGGTCAGCACATTGAGGGACCAGCCAAAAAAATACAGGGCTGTAATGGTGATCATCACGCACAGGGGAATCGCCAGGGTGATGATGGCCGTCATCCGCAACGCGCGCAAAAAGAACAGCAAGACCAGCGCGGCAAACAGCCCGCCCCAAAGCCCGGTGGTCTCCAAGTTTTGAATCGCGTTTTCGATGTACTCGCCCTGATTGAAAAACACGTTGAACGAAATTTGCCCCTCCAAAAGCGGATCGCGTTCAATATCGCGCAGCGTTTCTACCACGCGGTTGCACACCGCCACGATATTGGCGCCCGATTCTTGCGATACGCCAATAGACACGGCGGGCCGCCCGTCGATGCGCTGATACCATGAACGCTCGGGCACGTCGTAAATCACATCGGCGACATCGCCCAAGCGCACGTCGCCTTGGGGCGTGCGGATGAGAATGTCTGTGATCTCGCCCAAATTTTGGTACCGCGCCAGTGACCGCACGTAAAACCGCTTGCCCCCCTCGCGCACTTGCCCGACTGACAGCGCGAAATTGTCCGCTCGCAGGGATTGCACCATCGTGCCCAAATCCACGCCTCGGGCCATCAGTCGCTCGTGGTTGAGTTCGATCATGACCTCTTTTTCGTACACGCCCCAAAAGTTCACCCTGCCCACGCCCTCGACCCGCTCCAACCGCCGTTGCACATGCAGGTTTAAGAATCGATAGGGATCGACCACAGATGTATCCAACGCAATGCCGATCCACATAATTGACCAACTGTCGGCATTAAATTTGTACACATGCACCTGATCGCGCACCTCTTCGGGCAATTCCAACTTGAGGCGTTCGAGGCGATCAACCACCTGATTATACGCCAAAACCATGTCTGTATCGGGCAAAAACTCGATGGGCGCATCCACGCCATAAGACGCGCTGTACGTGCGAATTTTCTCAATGCCCTTGACCGTTCGCAACTGCTCTTCGAGGGGGCGGGCAATTTGTTGCTCGGCCTCTTGGGGCGAGGCATTGCGGTGGTTGTATTCGATATCCACGAACAAAAAAGGCGGCGTAAAGCCCGACGGGAACAATTTCACCGGCACGCGAAAATAGGCCACGATGCCCACGAGCAGCAGCGCGACCAAACACATCGCAACTGTGACGGGGCGATTCACCGAAATGCGCGGCAACAGGGCAGATTGGTATTTGGCGTTCATGGTTTTCTCGAAGGCTAAAAAACAACTGTTGCGTTCCGCTTGTTTTCCAGGCAAGGACAGGCACGGGGGCCTGTCCCTACATTTTATCTGTGTTTATCTGCTGTTACGTTTGGCGTTCAGCTATCGGCCCCGCGCTATCCTTGATATTGAATACCATCCCTTCGGCACATGCTTTGCCGACCGCTTGTTTTACGGCAAGGACAGGCACAGGGGCCTGTCCCTACATTTCATCTGTGTTTATCTGTGGTTGCTTTGAGGCGGCCTGCCCTCTTGCGTCTTACCTCTCACGTCTTTGGGGTTGGACGCATAAACACCAAAAGGGCTTCACGGCTTTTGAAAACGCTTGATAAATCGCCCGCGCCCACTTATTCTATCCTTCCATCAATCATCACAAAACGCACGGGGGACCCGCTATGACCTATCCTTACAATGATCCCAATATCTGTCTGCTGACTGACCTTTTGCACATCCCCGCGCCATCGGGCCGCGAAGAGCTTATGGGCAAAGAAATCATGCGGCGCATCGCCGACTTGGGCCACGCGCCGCAACAAGACCAGCAAGGCAATGTGTGGGTCGAAATTCCCGGGCAAAATCCCAAGCTGGGGCGCGTCGCGCTCGCCTGTCACATGGACGAACTCGCCATGGTGATCACCGCCATCAATGCCGACGGCACCCTACAGGTGCGGCCAAGTGGGGGATTGCATCCCTGGAAACTCGGTGAATGTCCGGTTGAAATTCTCACAGATGGCGCGAAAACAGTTGCGGCACACCTCAGTTTTGGCTCTACGCATACTGTTGACCCATCGGATCCCAACACGCAATTTGCAACCGGGCAAAGCGGCATCACCTGGCCCTACTGTCACTTGCTCACTGGCCTCACACCCGAACAACTCTGTCGTGCTGGCGTGCGCGTTGGCTCGACCGCCGTACCCGTAGCTGGCGTGCGCGGCCCTCACTTTTTCGGACCGCCCGACGACCCGCTCGTTTCGGCGTGGTTATTCGACAACCGAGGCGGCAGCCTCACCCTGTTGCGCCTGTTACAGCGCATCTCAAAGGAAAAAACAAAACCCAATCGCACCGCTTGCCTGTGTTTTCTCGTGCAGGAAGAAACCGGATTGATCGGCGCGCGGGGTTGGGCCGCGCGCAATCCGGTCGAAATTTTTGTCGCGGTTGATTCATGCCCCATGCCGCGCAATCAACGCCTCCAACTCGACGCTCGCCCTGCGATTTGGTCAATGGACAGCCAGACCCATTTTGACCAGGGCCTGATTGCCGATCTCACATCCGCAGCCCATCGCGCGGGCACGCAGTTGCAATATGCTGTCTATGACCGCGCAGTATCCGATGCGTCGGGGGTTCTTCAGTCCGGGCACGCGCCGCGCGTTGCGACCATTGGCTATCCGCGTGAAAATTCCCACGGCTATGAGGTCTGCCGCCTGCGCGTTTTTGACAATTTGATCGCCACGTTGTTCTGTTATCTTCATGCTTGAGGAAGCCGAATGAACAAAAGCCTTGCGACAAATCTGATCGCTCTCGGCGTGATCGGTGTGGGTTATGTCAGCCCCGTTTATTCCGATCACTTGCTCGCGGTTGGGCTGTTTGCCACCTCTGGCGCGCTCACCAACTATTTGGCCGTTCACATGCTGTTTGAAAAAGTGCCCTTGCTCTACGGGTCGGGCGTTGTGCCCAACCGGTTTGAAGACTTCAAAACCGGCATCCACGCCTTGATCATGAACCAGTTTTTCACGCCTGAAAACATCGAAAAATTTCTCGCGGACCAAACCCGAGACATCGCCGCCGCGTTCGATCCGGACCCGGTGCTCAACGCCATTGACTACGACCGCATCTTCAGTCGCTTGGTCGATGGGGTGATGGCGTCTCCCTTCGGCGGCATGCTCAACATCGTCGGCGGCCCCAACGCGCTGCACTCACTCAAAGATCCCTTTATCAAAAAAATTCGGGCAGAGATTCGCCTCTTGCTCGCATCGCCCAACTTCCTCCACACCATCCAAGAAGGGCTTGGCAGCGCGGCATTGGCAGGCGATCTGATCGCCAAAGTGGATGCCATCGTCGTGCAACGTCTCGATGAATTGACGCCGGAAATGGTCAAGACCATCGTCCAGAACATGATCCGCAAACACCTCGGCTGGCTGGTCGTCTGGGGCGGCGTTTTCGGCGGCCTCATCGGGTTGATCACCTCTTTTGTGCGTTGAATGCGATCCCCGCCCATCACTGCCCCGCCGTGTGCGTTTCGCCTTCGTGCCCGTGAACGGCTATCGCAGTTGTACACCGTCCCGCGTCCTTCGTGGATCACATCCCCCATACCTCGATCTCAACGCCACTGTCAGACGCTCGACGATCTCGAAATATCTTGTCCCGCCAACGCCGATCCTCGCGGCGATCAAAGATCACCAGATGACCTGCTTCTGCATCGCAACGATCCATGTAGTCTGCGGTCTGTTCCAACCCCTCGGCGATAGTCCGTTCCAAGGTCCTGCGGAGCACTTTGCACTCGATCACAAATTTGCGCTCCCGCTCGCCCTGGGGCCAGAGGATGAGCAGATCGGTACGCATGCGCCCCAAGCCGTACTCGCGTTCAATACGCCCACCGCTGTTGATGATTCGCTGAAGAAACGCTTGAAGCAGAAGTTGTGGTCCGGCCTCTTGATACGCGAATCGCTTGATCCAATGCTCGGAATTTTCTCGGAAGAAAGTCTGGAACTCGGCCATCAATTTGACCACATCCAAACTGCCATCGGCGTTGACGTACCAAGCTGTTTCTTGCTCAAATTCCCCTTGGACCACCCACGTCAGTTCGCGGGGCACGACTTCGGCGTAGATTGGATTGGCGATGCGGATCGGATGATCTTGCGCCACGAGTCCGAGGTCGCGCACATACTCCAAATCGCGATCCGTGAAGTGGCGTTCCTCATCGCCGCCGCTCAAGATCGGTTCGACAACGCGCCGCACGCGCTCTTCTTTGAGCTTGTCGGTCAACTGGTCGAGATGCGTTTCGCGGCGCAGGATGAGTTGCTCTTTCGCCTCAATGACAGCGGCAGCAGTGACGGGATCGCTTCGCTTCGCGGCACCATCTCGGAAACAGGTTTGATCTGCCAAGGCGTTGACCAGCCACGGTTGCCCCTGTGTCTGATGCCAGATCGTCTCCAGTGCGTCGGGCGTGAACGCCTGCCCCGTCTCCTCCGTATGCTGTGCGAGCAAGGCGTGTACCTCGTCCTGCGAGAAGTCGCCCAATCGCAACGAGCGCGATTTAATGTTAAACGCGCTCCCACCTGCAATGACGGCATTGGCAGAACCGGAATGGATGCGGTAATCGCGCACATCGCGTATCCCGCACAGGACCACGCTTTGCGGAAAATACTCTGGACGTTGGTCGTAGCCTGCGCGCAACTGCCGCAACACGGACAGGAGCGAATCGCCAATTAGCGCGTCTATCTCGTCGATGAGCAACACCAGCGGTTTCGGATCCGCATTGGACCATCGCGTCAAGGCCACGCGCAACGCAGCACCCGGCCCGCTCTTGGTCAAGATGTCGAGCCAAATCTCGTCCAGAAACGCATCGCCCAGCGTCAAACTCGCCCGGAGTGCCAACTCGCCCAGAATGACGCGCATGACCTGTTCCACATCTTCGCGCATGGCCTGCCCGCCTTCGACATTGACGTACACGCAACGGTATGCGTCCTCGGCGTTGAGCAGGTCGCGCAAGGTCAGCAGGGCAGAGGTCTTGCCCGTCTGCCGAGGCGCGTGCAGGACAAAGTACTTTTCGTCTCGGATGAGGCCGAGTACATCGTCTAAATCCAAGCGTTCCAGCGGCGGGATGCAGTAGTGTTTTGCGGGCTTGATGGGGCCGGCAGTGTTGAAGAAGCGCATGGCTTATGTCTCCATCCTGTTGAGTGCGGGCACGGGGGCATCGCCTCTACACACACCGCAGGCGAGCACAGGGGCATCGCCCCTATATTCCTGAATGACATGCCGCACGTTTCACAGCCTGATCTGGCCTCCGGCTTCGCCTAGATAACGTTTGTACCCCTTCGCGTCCGTGAACTGCTGGTGAGGCGTCGCCAGTTGTACCCCGCCCGTGTTTTTTGTGGCAAAATTCGCATCTCGCGTCTTCCCTCTCTCCTCACCACTTCTCGACAAACTCCTTCACTTCGCCGAGAGCCTCTTTTTTTTCTGCGGCCCAGGCGCGCAATTCAGCATCGTCTCCCCGATCTGCCCATTGCGTCACAAAGGTCAGCAATCGCGCGGCGTGGGGGCGGTTCAGGGCGGCCAAGACGCCGTAGGCCCGTTTCATGTCGTCCAAACGCCCCCTCATCAAATAGGCTTCGGCGCGGTATTCAATGGCTTCGGCATAATTTGGATTCAACGCCAACGCGCGGTCGTAAGCCGCCAGTGCTCCATCCATATCCCCGGTCTTACGCAAAATATATCCCAAACTGCTAAACGCCTGATAATGGGTCGAATCCAGCGCGGTCGCTTTCCGAAACTCGTCCAGTGCGCGCCGGTAAGTGGTTTGGATAAACCGCGCGTACGACTCGCGTTCTTCGCCCTCTGTGCCCGCCATTTTTTCTTCGTACACCCAAGCCGCATCGCGGTGGCGCAAGCCTTCCCGATAGTGGCGGAGCGCGGCTTCGTTTTCACTTGTTTTGGATTTGCGCGGCGCAGGCCCACCCGGCGCGGCAAACCCGCTGCTGACCAGTGTCAGCATCAAAATCAATACCCATTGCGTCTTCACGACAAAACCTCCTTTGCGGATTCCCGAATGGCGTCTGCGATTTCCTCCACCTTTTCCCGGTCGTTGTCCGGATGCATGCCAATGAGCACGGCGCGGCTCAAAATATCCAGCGATTGGGCGCACATGTCCTCTGAATACGCGATCTGCAACGCCTCGTTTTCGGGCAGGCGAAACGGGTCGAGCGCGGGATGGTGCGCGCCCTGTTTTCGCATGATGGGGTCCCAGCGCGTATAGACGTGTCGCCCGGTATCAATGGGCAAAAAAGCGCGGCCAGTCAATGTCTTCATCTCCCCGGCAAATGCGCGTGCGCGTTCTTCCGTTTGAAAAATAAACCCGACATGCGTGCCGCATTCATCGTCCAAACTGTTGTTGGTGATCGACGTCAGGCCCGCGTCTTCGCCCACCTTTGTCAGCGTGCGCTTGTGTCCGCGCATCCGATCTAACATTTCGTCGATGCGCTCGAGTTGTGCATTGAGGATCGCGCCCGAAATTTCCGTGGCTCTAAAATTCAACCCGGCGAATTGTTCATCCGGGCGATGCTCTTCCGGGTTCCAATAATAAGAACAACAATCGGCGGCGACTGAGCCGCGCCGGAAAACAGACGCATCCGCAGAAACAAACGCGCCGCCCTCGCCGCTGGTCATATTTTTGAAATAGTTAAAACTGAACGCGCCCGCGTGTCCTATCGAACCGAGCGCGCGCCCTTTGTACCCGCCGCCCACGGCCTGACACGCATCTTCTAAGACCTTGACCCTGCGTTTTTCTGCAATATCCATCAGCGCGTCCATGTTGCAGGGCAACCCCCACATGTGGACGGGAATGATGGCCTTTGTGTGCGGGGCAATTTTTCGCGCCACATCTTCGGGAGACAGGGTGATCGATTCATCCACCTCGGCGACGATGGGCATGGCACCTGCGGCGACAACCGCGAGCGCGGTCGCCATGTACGTACACGCAGGCACAAGGACCGAATCCCCCGGCCCGACCTTCAGGCCGACGAGGGCGCAGTAAAGCGAGGTCGTGCCACTCGTGGTCATTCGCACCTGCACGCCGCCCAATCGCCTGCCCCAGTCCGCTTCGAATTGATCGCATTCCCCGGCCTTGCCATAGCGAAAAATCTCGCCGCTTTCCAACAGGTTTTCCACGCGCTTCACTTCGGGTTGTCCAATTCGATACATAAAGCCTCCAATCATTCGACGAGTTTGAGCCTGCCCCACTCCCGCACGGAATTGATCATATAAAGCGCGTCTGCGCGTTGCCCCGCGCCAGCAATTCGGTGCGAAACGCATAACGAGGGGATCGGCCATGATTTACATTCACCTTACGGCACCGCTGCCAAAAACCCGAGTGAATGTATTGCCGCGCAAAGAGCGCGTGTCCCCGTGCATATAGCACACGCTGAACGCCCGCCGCGCGCGATCCGTCGTATTGATCTCCGAACTGTGTAACGTCCAATTGTGCAGCAAAACCGAGTCACCGGCCGCCAAAATGAGATCCACCGGTTCGCACTTGGCGACAACCGTCTCGATGTGTTCTTCGGTCAAAAACCCAGACCCTTGCTCGGGATTGATCAATTCGCGGTGTGACCCCGGAATAATTTTCACGCATCCATTTTCGGCCGATGTGGGATCCAATGCTGTCCAGATGGTGATCTGCGGATCCATGGTCAAATCCGTCCAGCGGTCCTGATGCCACACCAGCGGCGTGCCCTCGCGTGCGGGCTTGTTCATGAACATCGCCCGAAAACAATCCACGGGCGTGCCTTTGCCATACACATGCTCGCAAATTTTTCGAAACAGGGGTTTTTGCAAAAATGAGAGAAACCGGTCATCCCATTCCAAATCCTGAATTTTGCGATACGCCAGCGTGGGGATTTTGTGCCCTTTGCTCTGCGGGCCGGGCTGTCCGCCGCGGTCGGGGTCGGAATCCAGTTGCATCATCACGCGGTCATAGTCGATAGACGCCGTGCCCATCATGATCTCGTCGATCCGCTCCTGCAATGCCTCCAATTCACCGTCGTTCATCACATTGCCCAAGTGCAAATACCCCTGCGCGTCAAACGCCTCCCACTCGGTTTCGGAAATATACGCGCTCATTTCAATCGCTCCTTTGGTATCTCAATTTGATGCCTTCGGCGACCTACTTTTTTTCAACAGCAAAAAAAAGCAGGCAAAAAATGCCGCTCTCATGCGCCGAGGGACTGGCACAGCGCAAATCGCTTTTGTAACAGAACGACATGCGTTGGCCTGCAAGGTTGGCTACATAATCGCTGTGGGTTGCGAGACGGCCTTGCGCGCTGTGCGTGATGGCTTTATCGGATGGTCTTTTGGGATGGCCTGGTTGCAATGGCTTTTCTGAATGACTGTGTAAGGTCAAGGGAGATCTCTTGCTGGCAATATATCGCATCAGGCCAATGGAAAATCAATTTAGTATTACATCTTGCGTCTCGCGTTTTATTTTATTTCATTTGTGTAACTCTGAACATAATACAGAGTTCCATTTAGTCCAAAAAGAATGCGTTGAGGAAGATTCCCATGCAAGCTGAGATTGTGATGATTGGGACCGAGTTGTTGCTCGGTGAGATAGTGGACACCAATGCCGCGATGTTTGCCAAAGCACTGCGCGATATTGGCATGGATTTGTTGTACAAAACCACGGTGGGCGACAATGAAGATCGCATCGTAGAGGTCTTGAATATCGCGCTGGCGCGGTCGGATGTGATTTTGACCTCGGGGGGCATTGGGCCTACGGTCGATGATATGACGCGGCAATGCGTGGCGCGTGCGACCGGGCACAGGCTGATTTACAGCGAGAAATTGGAGCGGCAGATCGCATCGCGGTTTCGCAATTTTGGGCGCCCCATGGCCGATAACAACAAGCGACAGGCGTATATTCCCGAAGGGGCGATGACGCTGGAGAACCCCGTGGGCACGGCGCCCTGTTTTTTGAGTGAAGATGCCCGTGGGCGCGGCTGTGTGATTTCGCTTCCGGGCGTGCCTAGGGAATTGGACTATATGCTGCACGAAGTTGTGATCCCAATTTTGATCCATCGCATGGGCGGGTGCAAAGTGACAAAGGTGCGCGTGTTGCGTACCTGCGCGGTGGGCGAGAGCAATATCGACCGCGCGATTGGCGATTTGATGACCGCACGCAATCCAACGGTGGGATTGGCCGCGCATGCCGGGCAAACCGACGTGCGCGTGACCGCGAAAGCGGAGACAGAGGAAGAGGCCGATGCGCTGATCGCGCCGATAGAAGCCGAACTCAGGAAGCGATTGGGCGTTGCGATCTACGGCACTAAAAAAGAGACAGTGGCCGAGGTGGTGGGCGAGTTGTTGCGGGAAAAAGGGCTGACGATTGGCGTGGTAGATGCGCTGACAGCCGGACAAATGGTGCGGGAGTTTGAGGAAAATGGCGCGGGGGATGTGGTGGTCGCGCCGCAGATGCAGGATAGGGGAGATATGCCGGATGATCCCCGCGCCAGGGCTTCGGCGATGGCCAAAGCCGCCGCGCCCAAAGGCGGGATGGGCCTGGCGATGCTCGGCCCTTGTGAAGGTGGCGCGACATTTATGGCTGTTTATGGCCCCGGTCCACAAGGGCAAATATGTGTTGAAAGCCGCCGCTTTCAGGATTCGGATCACATCCGCCGCTGGTTGGTGATTCAGGGATTGGATCTGGTGCGCCGCTCGATATTGGGCGAATTGGCATCGCCAGCGGATTGAGTTAAACGAATGAGCCGCGTTGCAGAGCAGCCTGTGGGTCATACCACACGGCATTCACAAAACCCTGTATTTCCCGCACGAATTTCCAAACAATTATGGAGGTACCGAGATGTCACCGATCCGAATCGCGTGCGTTGCTGGCGCGTTCTTTGTGTTGTGCTGCGTGCAACCCGTCAACGGACAGGAAGACGCGCCACCTGTGCGCGTGGTCGAGTACGCGTATTCCTTTGTGCGCCCCCCCTTCATCCATCCAAAGATCATCCAGGATCTTTCCACATGGCTGAGTGACCGCGGCGACCAAGTCGTGGCGATCAACCTCAGCGATGCCCAAGGGAGCAACCGGTACTTCGGCGATGTGGGCGTCAATGCTACAGATGGGCAATGCCCCTTTGTGTACACCGAAAAAGAAAGCCAGCGATTCAGCTATCAGTACATTGGCATGACCCAATCCGGCGTGCATGTGCTCTACACGTCTGATAGGGGAGACGGTTCGGGGGTGTTCACACAACTCATGTTGCTCGCCATTGAGTTCGATTACGGAATCGACTGTTGCGATTGGGACGCGCAAACCGCGATACGGGCTGACAGAAAACGCCTGTTAATCAAAAAGTTGGGCGAGATCGTCCTCGGCGACAGGTGGGCGGGCCAACTAAGCGTAAGGGGAAACGAACTGCGTATCGGGCGAGATGAGGGTCATTTCTCCCAATCCGAGGGAACGACATTATCCCACAGCCGGGCGGACCGAGTTTTGAAAATAGACATTCACCCCTCCAATCCATTGGATTTCGCGCAACACGGGCATTCGTGCGCTTCGGAAACAAAACCGTAGATCGGGAGGAACACCGTGTCGAACGATCTGTCTTTATCTTATGCGAAAAGCGGCGTCAATATCGACGAAACAGATGCGGTCAAAAAGCATATCGCCTCCCATGTGGGGCGCGGCGATGCGCGGGTATTGAATCAACTCGGGGCGTTCGGCAGTTTGGTCGATGGTCGTTTTGAGGGGTATGACCACCCGGTTCTCGTCCTAAAAACCGAAGAGCCGGGTTCAAAGCAAAAATTGGCGTTTGAACACGGGCGGATTAGGTCTATTGCCCATGACTTGGTCAACCACTTGATCAACGACATCATCGCGATGGGCGCGGACCCGTTTTATGTGCAAAATTGTATCGTCTGTGGCAAACTCGAACCCGCGGTTGTAAGAACACTCGTGCGCGGTATTGCCGATGCCTGCGAGGCGCAGGGATGTGCGTTGACAGGCGGGGAAACATCTGTTCAGCCAGGGGTTGTCGAAGACGGGGTGTACATTCTCAGCGCGTCGGCGATTGGGGTTGTCGATAAGGATCATATTATCGACGGCGCCGCGATTGAAGCGGGAGACGCGGTTCTCGCGCTCGCGTCCAACGGGCTTCATACCAATGGCTACACGCTTGTCAGGGCATTGTTGAAGCGCAAGCCAGAATTGAAAGATCGGAAGATACAGGGCGTCTCATTTCTCGACGCGATTATGCGTCCCCACCTGTGCTATTACAAAGCCATTGAGGGATTGTTTCAAGACGAGGGGTTGAAAGGCATAGCCCATATCACAGGCGGCGGCATTCGGGACAATCTCTCCCGCATTCTTCCCGAGACCCTAAACGCCAGAATTGACCTGCCTGCCATCCAAGTGCTCCCCGCGTTCAAAACGATTCGCGCAGAGGGTTCGGTTGCAGAAGCCGATATGCTGCGAACATTTAATCTCGGTGTGGGGATGGCCCTCGTCTGCACGCGAGAGGCTGTCGCCCGGATCCTCTCACACCTAAACAGCGCGGGGTGTCGCGCATACCCCATCGGGCAAATTGTCAAAGGCACAAAAAGCGTGGATTTCGCGGGCGAAGTCCAGTGGTAAGTGATTTTTAAAAAATAGAATACGCCTTGTCAATGGCGAAATCCATTGGTATTATTGCGGAGTAGCAATTCACATTGTCACCCATGGGACGCACCGTGAACGCATCCTATCGCACCCTTGACGTCAAGCCCAGGAGGACATCATGGAAGACCTCGAAACACAGCAGTACCTGCTCGACTTGCAGGGCTATCTCGTGGTTGAGAACGCCTTGAGCGCGGACGAAGTTGCAACGCTCAACGCCCTGTTTAACCAGCAACAGTTGCCCCCGCCGGGAAAGGCCCAGCGATTTGGCAGCGCGCCAGATGGGCCGGGTTTTTTGCAATGGGGCAAACCCTTTTGCGACCTTCTTGACCACCCGAAGATCATGCCCATTTTGCGCGCCAGATTGGGCGATTGCTTTCGCCTTGACCGCCTCTATGGCATGTATATGAAAGCGGGCATGAAAAGGGGACGCCTGCACGCGGACTACGGCGCGATGTCGCCCATTGCCAACTCGGTGCAGGGCGAGTACTTTCACTTTCCCAAGCACGAAATAACCGACGGGTTCATGGTCGTCGCGTGGAGCCTCACAGACGCGGGGCCGGATCACGGGGGCTTTTGCTGCATTCCCGGCAGCCACAAAAGCCATTACAGATTGCCCCAAAAGATCTTTGACGCGCCCGAAGAATCGCCTTATGTGATCATCCCCCACGCGCCTGCGGGGTCTGCGATTTTATTCACCGAGGCCCTGACGCACGGCACCTCCGCGTGGACTGCCGCGCACCAACGCCGCTCATTGCTCTACAAATATTGCGTGTCGCAAACCGCATGGCGTCCCAAACGCGTACAGCCGCCGACCCATACCGCACTGACGCCGCGCCAGCAAATCCTCTTCCGAGGTCCAGCCGAACCCCATCGCCACTTCCCATCGCTTTTTGAAGGCTTTGAATAGGAAATGAACTCGCGCCGTGAAGCGTTCTGATTTTTACTATGCCTTGCCCGAACATCTGATCGCCCAACACCCATCGCCCGAGCGCGATGGGTCGCGTTTCATGGTGGTGGATCGCGCACAGGGGACGATAGCCCATCGAATATTTTGCGACCTGCCCGAATTTTTGCGGGCGGGCGATTGTTTGGTGTTGAACGAGACGCGGGTATTCCCCGCACGGCTGAAGGGGTATCGCCCAGGCACAGGCGGCGCTATCGAGGTTTTGCTGTTGCGCCCGGATGGCGATTGCTGGGAAATAATGGCGCGGCCCGCCCGCCGATTGCGGGTGGGTGCTCGGGTTGCATTTGAGGGATCCGACCTGATCGCTGTCGTCGAAGACGTCTTGGATTCGGGCAACCGCCGCGTGCGGTTTGAGGGCCAAGGCGCGTTGGATGATCTGATACAAACCCATGGGCATGTGCCACTGCCGCCCTATATTCGACGGGCGGATAACACAGCGGACAAAAAGCGGTATCAGACGGTTTACGCGCGCGTGCGCGGCTCGGTTGCCGCCCCCACTGCGGGGCTTCATTTTACCCCCGATCTCCTTGCGCGAATCGAAGCATTGGGCGTGGGCATTGCGCGGGTTTTACTACACGTTGGGCCGGGTACATTTAAGCCCGTGAAGGCAGAAGATGTGCGCGATCACAAAATGGATGCGGAATTTTGGCAGGTGGATGAAGGCGCGGCGAAAGTCGTCAACCAGTGCCGGGCACGCGGCGGCCGCGTCATTGCAGTGGGAACGACAGCGGTGCGAACACTCGAGTCTGCGGCTGTCAAAGTCGGATCGCGTTGGCACCTGAAACCCGGTTCGGGCTGGACGCGCCTATTCATCTATCCGCCCTGCGATTTTCGCATGGTGGATGGTCTGATTACCAATTTTCATTTGCCAGAATCGACATTGCTCATGCTCGTCGCAGCCTTCATGGGGCGCGATTTTGCGATGCGTGCGTACCGAGAAGCCGTGCGCGAGGCGTATCGGTTTTACAGTTATGGCGACGCGATGCTGGTGGTGTAAGAGCTTTTAGCTGACCGTTCAAAAGGAGTATCAACTTGAAAATCAAACGCTATGAAACGTACGTGCTGGGGACACCCTGGCGCAATTTGACGTATTTGTTTATCGAATTGGCAGACGGCACGCGCGGGGTTGGCGAAGCGCGCGTTTTGGGCAAAACGCATACGGTGCTGGAATTTTTGAGGGATACGCAGCATCATTTTATTGGGCACGATGTGTACGATATCGAAGATCTGTATCGCCGATTCACGCTCCTCGATTTCGGCGTGCCGGGCGAAGTGGTGATGACGGGCTTGGCATTGGTGGAAATGGCGTGTTGGGATTGCATTGGCAAATTGACCCATCAGCCCGTGTACAATTTGATCGGCGGCAAGGTCGTATCGCGCGTGCCCGCGTACGCCAATGGCTGGTACACTGTGGAGCGGTCGCCCGAGGCATTCGCAGAAGTAGCGCGAAAGGTGGTGGACCGCGGATACATCGGCTTGAAATTCGATCCGTTTGGCAATGGCAATCTGGAACTGACGCGAGACGAGTTTTTTAGGTCCATAGACTTGATCGAGGCCGTGCATGGCGCAGTGGGTGACAGGGTGCAGATTTTTGTGGAGATGCACGGTCGGTTCGCGCCGCATCAGGCCATCGAGATCGCCCGCGCAATTATGCACTTGCGCCCAGGGTGGATTGAAGAACCGACTCGGCCGGAGGATTTGGGCGCGTTGACCAAGGTGGCGCAGCATACGTCCATTCCCATTGCGACCGGAGAACGGCTTTACAAGGCCGCGGAATTTCGAGACCTGTTTCCCATGCGCGTGGTAGATATCATCCAACCGGATTTGAACCAGTGTGGCGGATTGTTGGAGACCAAGAAAATCGCCTCCACTGCCGAGACCTACAACGTGATGGTCGCCCCGCACAATGTAGGGGGGATTGTCACCACCGTTGCGACCCTTCACTTGATGGCAACCCTACGCAATGGCAAAGTCCTCGAGCATTTTAACGATTTTGCAGACGAGCACGTCAAACGCGCTGGAACGCCGTATCCCGAAGTTGTGGATGGTCATTTTGAATTGCCCACCGGCCCAGGCTGGGGCGTGGAGATCGACATCGATTTCTTGCGCCAACACGAGGGCAAAAAAATAAATGGCATCTACGCCGATCCCGGCTTGAATATGTTTGTCAATGCGGACTGGGCCAAGCGAGAACAGGATCGGTATAAGGCGTGAGAAGCAAGGGTTAGTGGTCAGTCCCCGCTCATCCGGCCCAAAAGCGACCTGTAGATGAACGTAGATGAAAATGTAGGGGCGCGGCCCCTGTGCCGTGCGAGTCCAGCAAGTAGCGCGTCCTGTCAACAGACGCAAAAGACAAGAGGTGAAAATGTAGGGGCAGGCCCCTGTGCCTGCCCAAAGATACGAGATGGCAAACGCAAGATGGCAGAACGGTGAGTGTCTTGTATTTGTCAGCCCCCCAAGCGGTAAGCCCATACATCGCTTGGGGCGGGGGCTGAAGCTGATAGCTAAATCCGAGACGCGATCTCACAACTGGCATGCTACGAAGAAAAAAGACAATCCGGAACCCGACTGCGCTGAGGAGTTTATGATGTGGCGAACGTACATAAGCTTGGTGGAGAAAGAACCCGACAGCGATTACTGCGTCCATTTTCCCGATTTGCCCGGTTGTATTACGGCCGGGCGCACGCTCGAAGAGGCGCGAGAAATGGCCGCCGAAGCCCTTGCCCTCCACCTCGAGGGCCTCGCCGAAGATGGCGATGCGATCCCCGCGCCCAGTTCTGCCGACGCGATTCTATCCCATCCCGACGCCAGCGATGCGATGGCACTCATCGTTGTCGAAGCCCTGCCCGCGCGCACGGCGGTTGCGGGCGCGAATGGCAATGCGGGCCGATTCTGATTGAGCCCTGCCCGCGCGCACGGCGGTTGCGGTATCCGCCTAATTCTCAAGCGTTGCCAACACAATGGACAGTCGAACGGTTTTGGGCATATTGCGTGCGGATGGCTGGAAAATTGTGCGTATTCGCGGATCGCATCACCAGCTAAAACACAATGAAAAAACAGGGACGGTCACAGTGCCGCACCCGAGACGCGATATTCCAGCCGGGACATTGAGGAACATCGCAAGGCAATCGGGGATTCGCTTGCGCTGAGGAGAAAGATGATGGCCTGCACTTACATGGGCTTGGTTCATAAGGAAATAGATAGCGACTACGGGGTGAGTTTCCCGGATCTGCCCGGTTGTATTACGGCCGGGCGCACGCTTGAAGAGGCGCGAGAAATGGCCGCCGAAGCCCTTGCCCTCCACCTCGAGGGCCTCGCCGAAGATGGCGATGCGATCCCCGCGCCCAGTTCTGCCGACGCGATTCTATCCCATCCCGACGCCGGCGATGCGATGGCACTCATCGTTGTCGAAGCCCTGCCCGCACGCACGGCGGTTGCGGTATCTGCCTAACCGATGGGTGTCCTCCGCACGGCTGTCGGGATGCGTTGGTCTCCGTACCTGTCTTGCCTCTTGTATCTTTGGGCGAGCACGGGGGCATCGCCCCTACACACACTGCGGGCGAGCACGGGGCCGTGCCCCTACGGTTTCCCGTCTCGGGCTGGACGGGAACTGACCACTGATTTTATGGTTGGATGCGAAGACAGGCACGGGGGCCTGTCCCTACGGTTGATGTCGCATTTTGTGCCTTTTGTGGCTAAACTTCCATCTCGCCTTTCATCCGCGATTGTTGAGGAAAGCGAATTATGAGACTGTCCCGATATGCAGGGATAAACGAAGGGTTGAAATCTCGCCTTTCATCCGCGTAATCCGTTTAATCCGTGATCGCCAATCGCTGAAAGCTACTCGCCATGAACTACGCCATTGTTCTCGCCGCAGGATCGGGAAAGCGGATGGGCACGCAGGTTCCAAAGCAGTTTCTCGACCTCGCCGGGCGGCCCGTGTTGACCTGGACGCTGATGGCGTTTGAACGCGCAGACCGCATTGATCGCGTTGTGCTCGTGGTGGGGCGCGAGGTGGTTGATGCGTGTCGCGCACAGTTTGGCGGGCAGCGATTTCCCAAAGTTGTCGATGTGGTGGCCGGCGGAGCCGAACGTCAAAATTCTGTTGCGAGTGGATTGCGAGCGATTCCGGCAACCGCGGGTGTGGTTGCCGTCCACGATGGCGCGCGGGCGTTTGTGAGGGCAGAGGATATCAATGCCGTGGTGTTGGCAGCGGCTGAATGCGGCGCCGCGGTTTTGGGCACGCCTGTCACCGATACGATCAAGCGCGTGCGTGGGGATCAGGTCGCAGAAACTCTGGATAGATCGACCTTGCGAACCGTGCAGACGCCACAGGTATTTCGCCGCGATGTGATCTGCCGCGCCCATCGATCAGCGCGTGAATCGGGCTATGCGGGCACGGACGATGCGGCCCTAGTCGAGCGATTGGGCGCGGCCGTGGTCATTGTGCCCGGGCAATGGGACAATATCAAAATTACATCGCCCGAAGACCTCAACTTGGGATTGCATATCTTGGAGAAACGCGGCGACATAACACCCGCATTGCGAATGGGCCAGGGCTATGACGCGCATCGGCTCGTGGCAGGCAGGCCCCTGATTTTGGGGGGCGTGCATATCCCGCACGAGAAAGGGTTGCTCGGGCACTCGGATGCCGATGTGTTGATCCACGTTGTCATAGACGCTGTGTTGGGCGCGCTGGGCGCAGGCGATATTGGGCAGCTTTTTCCCGATACAGATGCGGCGTACAAAGATATTTCGAGTCTCGTTTTGCTCGCTCGCGTGGGCGACCTCCTCAAAGAATCGCAGGCGCGGGTGATCAATGTAGATGCCACGGTGATGGCCCAACGCCCAAAGCTGGCGCCGCATATTGCACGCATGCGCGAAAATATGGCGCGGGCATTGGGCGTTCCGGTCAATTGCGTCTCGGTCAAGGCGACGACAACCGAACAGATGGGGTTTGTCGGCCGCGAAGAAGGCATGGCAGCGCAGGCGGTGGCTCTGGTGAAAGTCAGCGGATAGTGGTCAGGGGTCAGTCGCCGCCCAACCAACCCCAAAACCCGACGCACTTCGTAGATGAACCGGCCAGTTGTAACCCAATATTTGCTGATATGCTGAGGGGGTCCCAGTATATAGGTTAATATCAAATCAATTTCGTCTCACCTTCTTATGCTCGATCTCCTAAAAAAATACTTCGGTTATGACGATTTTCTTCCGCTTCAGGAAGAGATCATCGCCAGCGTGATAAAACGCCGGGACGCGCTGGTGATTATGCCCACGGGCGGGGGCAAGTCTTTGTGCTATCAGTTGCCCGCGCTGCGGTTCGACGGGCTGACGCTGGTGGTCTCGCCGCTGATTGCCCTGATGAAAGACCAAGTGGATGCCCTGAAATCCAATGGCGTTGTAGCGGCGTTTATCAACAGCACCCTATCGTATGCCGAGATGCGCCGCGTTCAAGCCCTCGCGCAACAGCGCGTGCTCAAAATCCTGTACATCGCTCCCGAAAGACTGGCTTTGCCGGGGTTCAGAAATTTTTTAAGAACGCTTGATGTCAGCCTCGTGGCGGTGGATGAAGCGCATTGTATTTCCGAATGGGGGCACGATTTCCGCCCGGATTACCGCACCTTGGGCGACCTGCGGCGCAGCCTGTCGCATGTGCCTTTTATCGCGCTGACCGCCACGGCCACCGAGCGGGTGCGCGAGGATATTGTCGCGCACCTCGACCTGCGCGATCCGCAAAAATTCATCGCCAGCTTTGACCGCGCCAATCTCGAGTACGCGGTGCGCCCCAAGCGAAACACCTTTGACGCGCTTTTGGATCTGCTCGAAAAATATCGGGGCGAATCGGCCATCATCTACTGCTTTTCCCGCAAGGATACAGAGGCGGTGGCCGCAGGGCTCAGTGACGAGGGATTTCACGCGCTGCCCTATCACGCGGGCCTAGAACACGATGTGCGAAGCCAAACGCAGGAGAAATTCATCCGCGACGAAGTGCCCATCATTGTGGCGACTATCGCCTTTGGCATGGGCATAGACAAATCCGACATCCGCCTGATCGTCCACTACGATTTGCCCAAGTCTTTGGAGGGCTATTATCAGGAAACGGGCAGAGCCGGGCGCGATGGCTTGCCCAGCGATTGCGTTTTGTTCTACTCTTATGGCGACAAGATAAAGCACGACTTTTTTCTCGACCAAATTGCAGATGAGACCGAGCGGCAAAACGCGCTGGAGAAACTGGCGCAGACCATCGCGTTTTGCGAGTTGCAAACGTGCCGCCGAGAATACCTGTTAAACTATTTCGGTCAACATTGGGACAAAGAAAATTGCGGGGGATGCGATGTCTGCCTCGCTGCCACAGAGACGTTCGACGCCACGCTCATCGCGCAAAAAATGCTGTCAGCCGTCGTGCGGACAAACGAGCGGTTCGGCATCGGTCACGTCAGTCAGGTGTTGCGGGGTGCAAATATCAAACGCATCAGAGAACTCGGGCACGACAAACTCAGCGTGTACGGCATTGTCGACGACTTTTCGGATGACGACCTCAAAGAGATTGCAGGGTTGCTGATCGCCCAGGAACTCCTGTACAAAAAAGGTCGAGAATACCCCACGCTGGGCGTCACAGAGTCCGGGCGGAGTTTTCTCAAAAATCGCGCACAGCTAACCCTCACGCGGCGCAAGCGCGAGGAAGAACCAACGGCTTCGAGCCGCACGACACGCGACTATGATCGGGCCCTTTTTGATGACCTGCGCCTGCTGCGAAGCCGCATTGCGTCTGAACAAAACGTGCCGCCCTATATCATTTTTAGCGATGCCACGCTTCAGCACATGGCCTATTACATTCCCCAAAGCCGCGAGAACCTGTCCCGCATTTCCGGCGTGGGCGCGGTGAAATTGGCGCAGTTGGGCGATGCGTTCTTGTCCGCCATTTGCGACCACGCCCGCCAGAACAATTTGACGGAACGCAACCTGCCCTCCCAACAGCGCGGCAAGAATCGCAACACGCGGCGCAAAGGCTCGACCTACGACCTGACCAAGCAACTGCTGCACCAAGGGCTGTCTATCGCAGAGATGGCAAAACAGCGCGGCCTCGCCGAGCGCACGGTCATCAGCCACATAGAGCGTCTGATTTTAGCGGGTGAGGACATGGACCTCCGCCCATTGATGCCGCCGCTGGAACACTTCAAGAAAATCAAAACCGCCTTCCACACCTCGAGCAGCACGGCCCTGACGCCGGTCAAAAACCTCCTCGGCGACGTCTATTCCTACGACGAACTCAGGCTGGTCCGCGCTTTCCTGCACCAACGGGAAAGGCGAAAAGCAACCGCGGATGAACACCGATGAACACCGATGGATACCATCCGCAAATGACGCAGATGAAAGGCAAAGATGTAGGGGTGTGACCCCAGGTCCTCCTTGTATCTTTGGGCGAGCACAGGGGCATCGCCCCTACGATTCATCTGCGGATACGTCTCCCTTCTTACCTCTCACGTCTTGCACTATGCCTACCACCCGCACATCGCTTCGCCCGGTTTTTTACGTTACCGCCGCGCACATGGCGTTGGATTTTTACATGACCCTCACGCCGCCATTGTGGGCGTTTTTTCAGGGGCATTTCAATCTCACGGTGGCCCAGTTTGCCTATTTGCCCACGGTCATTGTCTTTTGCGGCTCTGTTCCACAGCCCTTCATGGGCTATTTCAGCGATGGGCGCGACCGCATGGTGCTCGTCGCGCTGGGGCTTTTTGTCACCGGGGTTTTTGTCTCTTGCATCGGCTTTTCTCCCAGTGCTTATATCCTCGCTGTTTTTCTTATCTTCGCCTCTTTTGGGTCTTCTCTCTTTCATCCCACTGCCGGCGGCTTGGTCACGGCGTTGAACCCTTGCCGCGAGAATCTGGCAATGGCGATTTTTCTCACGGGCGGCACCCTGGGCATGACAATCGCAGCCCTTGCCGGCACGCAAATCGTCGAGCAATACGGCATTCAATACCTGTGGCTCATCGGCATCCCGGTTTTCATTCTCGTGCCATTGGTCCTGTGGCAGGCGCGAAAAATCCCGTGCGATGAACGCCGCACAACCGCTGGCAAAATTGACTTTTCCATCCTGTCCAAAACCCGCGCCCTGTGGACGCTTTTTGCCATCAGCGTGTCGCGCTCCATTATCCACACGGGTTTTGTCAGTTTTACGGCTATTTTGGGCGCGTCTCGCGGCTGGTCCACGGTCAAAATTGGCTGGGTATTCGCCGGGTATTTGCTCGCCAGCACCTTGGGCCGCCTCGCGGGCGGCTATCTGGCAGACCGCATGTCTCAGCGCAAACTCTTGGCCTTTTCATGCGCGACATCCGCAATTTTTCACATGGGGTTTTGTCTCACGGACGGCTACCTATCTCTCATCGCGTTCTTTGTGGCTGGGTTTTTGTTCGACCTCGGCATCACTACGAACATCTCCCTCGCCCAACGCGCCCTGCCACAGAACACGGGCACGGCGACCGGGTTGATGATGGGTTTTTCCTGGAGCATGGCGGGCCTTGCCATGCTGGTTGTGGGCCGCCTCGCCGAATGGTTCTCCACATCTGTTGCCCTCACCGCCGTATCGCTCTTACTCATCCCCGCCGCGCTGCTGGTCGCGCTTTTGCCTTCTGAAACGGATCGGTGATCCTTTTATACCAATTTGCTTTTAAGTTGTCCGTATCTTGCCTCCCATCAGGGAGGAATAAGGAACAGAAGTTACGTAGGGATCATGCGTTGCTCGTCTCAAGCGTTTGGTTCTCAAGCGTCGTTTGTTGCTTTCAATGCGTTGGCTACGCCTGTGCCTACGGCGTGCGGCGACCTACTTTTTTTCAACAGCAAAAAAAAGGAAGCGAGCGGGGTACAACTGCCCTAGCAGTTCAAAAATGCCGCTCTCAAACGCCGAGGGACTGGCACAGCGCAAATCGCTTTTGTAACAGAACGACATGCGTTGGCCTGCCAAGTGGGTTGCAAGATGGATGTGGGTTGCGAGATGGACTTGCGCGCTGTGCGCGACGGTTTTGTCTGATGGTCTTTTGGGATGGCATTTTTGCAATGGCTTCTTTGAATGACTGCGTAAGGTCAAGGGGATCGCTTGCTGGCAACATATCGCATCACATCAGGCCAACATAAAATCAATTTAGTATTAGCTATCGGCTATCAGTCCCCCGCTACGAGGACAGGCACGGGATTCTATCCCTACGACTGATGGGCACTGACCACTAACCACTAACCACTGGATTTCCGTTTTGACTTTCACACGCTACACACTTTCGCACTTTCGCACCTGTTGGCGCGTTGCACTCTGCACCTTTGCACTTTGTCTTTCCCACCTCGCACACGCGCAACCCGATTATTCCCCCGGCCAAATTCTCGTCAAGTTCCGCAACGCGAAGCCGGCACTGGCCCCATTTATGTCTGACCAACACGGCGTGACCGGTATCGAACCCCTGTTCGCGCCGCGCAGTGCCAAAGCAGCGTATCCCCATCCCCTGATGTCCGTATATCGCGTTCACTTGTCGGGCGATCCGGCAGCCGCCGCAGCCGATTACGCAGCGCGGCCCGATGTGGTTTATGCCCAGCCCAATTATCTGTTTACGCACCAATCCAACGACCCGCGCTACGACGATCAATACAGCCTGCGAACCCTGGGTTGGGAGAGGCTACATCGATCCCTCGGCCCCTCAAAAAAACAAATCGTCGTCGCGATCATCGATACCGGCGTGGATTACGACCACGAAGACCTCCGCGACAATATCTGGAAAAACGATGCAGAAGTGCGCGGCGCGCCGGGGGTTGACGACGATGGCAACGGGTATATCGACGACATCAGAGGCTGGGATTTTACCCACGCGCCCGGGGTGCCGGGCATGGGCGATTACCTCGACCGCGACAACGACCCCCGCGGTGAATCGCCGCACGGAACACAGGTCGCGGGCATTGTTGCGGCCGCGACAGATAACAATGTGGGCATTGCGGGCATCGCGCCCGATGCGCGGCTTATGGCTCTGCGGGCCGGCTTGAACCGGCTTGAAGGCCCTGGCCTTTTGGAAGAAGACGATCTCGCGGCGGCGATTCTCTATGCCGTGGAAAATGGCGCGCAGGTGATCAACATGAGTTGGGGCGGGCCCGAGCGCACCTTCATCCTGAGCGATGTGCTCCAATACGCACATGCCCAAGGCATTGTGCTCGTCGCCGCTGCGGGCAACACGGAGGGGGCACTGTCCTATCCCGCGGCGCATCACGCCACCCTCGCCGTAGGCGCGACAGATAAGGCCGACCGCCTGGCGAGTTTTAGCAGCAGGGGGGCCGCGCTCGACCTCGTCGCGCCGGGCGTCAATGTGCTCAGTACTTGGCCCAACAGCTATAATCGAGTGAATGGCACCTCGTTTTCCGCGCCCCATATTTCCGGTTTGATCGCCCTTGTGCTTTCGCGTCGCCCGGATCTTTCGCCCCAATCCGTGCGCGGGTTGCTCATCGCGTCTGCCATTGACCTCGGGCAACCGGGGCACGACAATCGCTTTGGCGGCGGGCGCGTGAGCGGAGACAGCCTCGCCGCTCGCTTGGGCGCGTTCGATGCGCTGACGGTTGCGATTCACGCGCCCAACAACGATCAGGGAGCGGGCACCGCGTTCGATATCCGCGCTTCTGTTTCGGGCGCGCAGGGGGTGGGCTATCGCCTGTCTTATGGCTTGGGGCGCGATCCGCGAAACTGGACGCGCCTCGCATCGGGTTCGCCCGCCGAGTCCATCCACCACGCCTGGGACGTGTCGAACATCGCAGATACCGCCGCTGTCTTGCGCCTCGAAGCGGATTTGTCAGGCGGCGGAGTCATCGAAGACCGCGTGCGCGTGGCGATTCAGAAAACCGGCCCCGCGATTGCAAATCTCGTTTGCGGAGACGTGTTGGAGGCCGACCGACGGGTTTTTGAATGCCGCTATGAAACGGACCAACGCGCACACGGGGGCATGGCCTATCGCGTTGCCGCGGATTTCGATACGATCTACACGGGCCTCGTGCAAACCACCCATCGCGTCGTTTTGCCCCACACCTTGCCGGCAGGCGCGGTGACATTTCACATCCTCGCCGAGGGTGAAAACGGCGCCCGCACCACCGAACCCGCACGCGCGTTTGATTACGTCCCTTTTCGCGTGCCGCAAAATGGCTTTTCGGAAATCGGCACCTTGCCCGACGGTTATTTGCCCGACCGCGCCTCTGATTTTGACCGCGATGGCAACCTCGAAATCGCGCTGATGCCCTACGTCAGAGAGGTGCCATTGGGCCCCGTACACATTTACGAATTGGACGTGGACGGCACATTTTCCAAAGCATTTCAAAGCGATGAACATTTTACGCCTCGGTCAATTGGCGACTTCAACAACGATGGACGCGCCGACTTATTGGGCGGGCCTTTTCCGCCGGGTCTGATGCTCTTTACGGGCACGGACTCCAATCCCTATCCCACGCGCTTAGAACGATGGAGCGACCTTTGGGGCGGGCAGTTTGCCGATGTGGATGGCGACGGCACCCCCGATATCGTCGCCAGTGCGGATCTGCGGCGCGGCATCCGCGTTATTCGCTCTGGCGGCGGCACAATCCGCGATGATTTTCTGCCCGATCCCTCGCGGGGCACAGGCGCGCTCGGCACGCGCTTTGTCGTCTCGGATTTTGACAACAACGGACACCGGGAAATTCTCGCGGGCGATGCGGATGGCGATCTGTGGATGTACGAATACCGCGCGGGCAGCTATCATTCCACCTGGGTTTCGCACGGACAGGGAGACGCGCAATGGATCGGCGGCGGCGTGGATTTGGACGGCGACGGGGCTATCGAATTTGCCGTTGCCCGCGCTTATGAAGATGCCAATAATCCCTTCAATGGCTTTTGGGAATTGGAGATTTACAGCGCGAGTGCCGATACCTTTGCGCGCGAATGGGCGATTCGGATCAACGGCGCGGCGACCGCGGGCACGGGGATTTCCGCCGGGGATGCCGATGGCGATGGGCGGCCCGATCTCCTGGTCTGCACGCGCCCGGATCTCTACGCTTTTCGCGCAGACGCGCCCAATCGCTACCGCCCGTTCTGGCACACGCCCGTCGATTTGACCTATCGCCCGCTCATCGCGGATTTGAACAAAAATTCTCGCAACGAGGTGCTCTTCAATTTCGATGGCGCGGTTCGCATTGTCGAACGCGATGAACCCCCGTCCCTTGCCTCGCCGCAGATCATCCGCGCACGCGCCCTTGGCCCAACCCGCGTTGAGATCAACTGGATGCCCGTGCCCGATGCGTCTGCCTACCAGATCTATCGCGCTGTGGGACGAGAAGGCGCGCTGGCCTATTTCGATGAAATCGATGACCGCACCGCGTATATCGACGCTTTGCTCACCGAAGGCGAGACCTATCGCTATCAGATCGTCGCCCTTGCCGCAACCGAGTTGCGCTCGGGCATCGTGTCGCTCGTCCCCAATGCGCGGCCCAAAGTGGTGCGTTATGAAACCCCTTCGGACAATCAGATCGAGATTTTCTTTTCCGAAGCCATGAGCGCGGATGCGGCCAAGCCCTCGGCCTATTCGCTCGCGGGGGTGGGCCAACCCACGTCCGTGATTTTGGATCGCCAAAATACCCGAGCGGTTCTGGCTTTTGCAACGCGCTTGCCCGCCCCGTACGCGCTGACCATTCTCAACGCCTCCGATGCGACCGGCACGCCCCTTGGGCAGACGACCCTCGCGGATACAACCCTTCTCGCCCGCGCCGACGCGGATGGCAGTGGCGTTATTGACTTCCCGGATTTTCTGGCCTTTGTCCGCGCCTTTCAAACCTCCGATTCCACTTTTGATTTTGACGGCGATGGCACGGTCGGCGTTTCCGACTTTCTCACCTTTGCCAGTGTTTATGGCCGAACCGTCAATTCCAACTAAAAAAATAAAATAATCTAACACCTGCGAGAAACCATTTGCATCTCGTTTTTACGCGCCATATCTTGACATAACAAAGAGGTGTTCATGTATTCCTCTCACAAAGGAGGCGCGCTCGTGAAAATTGAAGTCACCATTAACGGGGAGCATCAAAGCCATGAGGTCGAACCCCGGATGTTGCTCGTCCACTTCTTGCGCGAAGTCGTCGGGCTGACCGGTACCCATGTAGGTTGCGAGACCAGTTTGTGCGGCGCGTGCAGTGTGATGCTCAACGGCGAGGCTGTCAAAGCGTGTACAGTTCTGGCCGTGCAGGCCCACGGTGCCGACATCACCACCATTGAGGGGTTGGCTCAAAACGGCGAATTGCACCCCATTCAGGAGGGCTTCTGGGAATGCCACGGCTTGCAATGCGGTTTTTGCACGCCGGGCATGATTATTGCCGCGCACCAGCTTTTGGAACGCCATCCCAAACCCAGCGAAGCCGATATTAGACGCGGTATCGAAGGCAATCTTTGCCGCTGCACTGGCTATCAACACATTGTCGATGCGGTTCAATACGCCGCAGCGAAAATGACCGCATAGAGGAGGCCACCCATGCCCGTTAGCAAAACCGTTGGCGCGCGCATCAAACGCCGCGAAGACCCCCGATTGATCCAGGGCCTCGCCCACTATGTCGATGACATTAAATTGCCCAACACCTTGCATGTGGCGATCCTGCGAAGCCCATATTCCCATGCGCGCATCGGCGCTATCGACACAGATGCGGCTCAAAATTTGCCCGGCGTCAAAGCCGTCGTCACCGGCAGCGACATCAAAGACACCATTGGCGGGATTCCCTGCGCGGCGACCGACCCCGAGGGCTTTCCCGGCATCAAAGTGCCCCACCATCCGGTGCTCGCCATTGACAAAGCGCGCTTTGTGGGCGAACCCATCGCCGCAGTCGCCGCGACCAGCGCGTACATCGCCCGAGACGCCCTCGATCTCATCGAAGTCGATTACGATCCCCTCGATGCCGTCAACTCCGCAGACGCGGCATTTGCCGACGGCGCGCCCGTTCTCCACGAAGATTGGGACGACAACATGGCTTTTACGTGGCAAATTGCCGGGGGCGACATCGACGCGGCATTTGCCGAAGCCGATCACATCGTCAGCCAGCGCATCGAGCACCAACGCCTCGTGCCCAACCCAATGGAAACGCGCGGGGTGCTCGCCGAGTATATGCGCGGCAAAGACCAACTCACCATCTGGTCATCCACGCAAATTCCCCACCTCTTGCGTACGCAATTGTCCATCATGCTCGACATGGCCGAAAACCATGTGCGCGTTATCGCCCCGGAAGTGGGCGGCGGGTTTGGATGCAAACTCAACGTGTACGCAGAAGAAGCCCTGCTCGGGCACATGG
The DNA here is from genome assembly GCA_958295785.1 of uncultured Latescibacterota bacterium. GTDB lineage: Bacteria > Latescibacterota > UBA2968 > UBA2968 > UBA2968 > VXRD01. The sequence continues at coordinate 3,702,872 of OY282377.1, read as the reverse complement.
CAAAAACCCTCGGGCAACCCGTCAAATGGATTGAGGGCCGGCGCGAAAACTTTTTGCACACCATTCACGGGCGCGACCAGACCGGGGTGGTCGAACTCGCGGTAAAAAACGACGGCGCGATCCTCGGCCTCAAATACGCGGTCACGGCGGATGTGGGGGCGTATTACCAACTGCTCACCCCGGCCATTCCCACGCTCACGGGGTTGATGTTGTGCGGCTCGTACACCTTTCAAAACGTGCAGATGGACCTCAAAGCCGCTTTCACGAACAAAATGGCGACCGACGCGTATCGCGGCGCCGGGCGCCCCGAAGCCACGTACCTCATCGAACGCATGATCGACATCGCAGCGCACGATCTCGGCCTTGACCCCCTCGATGTGCGGCGCAAAAATTTCATTGGCACAGACGCCTTTCCCCACGAAACCGGAACCGCCTTGGCGTACGACAGCGGCGACTACACCGCGGCCCTTGACCGCGCGGTCGAAATGGCCGACTACGACGCCTTGCGCTGGCAACAGGCCGAACTGCGCGACCAGGGCCGGTACCTCGGCATTGGATTTTCCACGTACGTGGAAATCTGCGGCATGGGGCCTTCGGCTGCCATGCCGGCCGGCGGTTGGGAAAGCAGCACAGTGCGCGTGGATCCCACCGGCAAAGTGACGGTGCTCACCGGCGTGTCGCCTCACGGGCAGGGGCAGGAAACCACCTTTGCCCAACTCGTTGCCGATGGCTTGGGCGTCGGCCTCGCGGATATTCGCATCATCCACGGCGACACCGATGCCGTGCAATACGGCATTGGCACATTTGGTAGCCGCGCAACCGCTGTGGGCGGCACGGCCATGGTTCACGCGATGGGCAAAATCAAAGACAAAGTCATCAAAATTGCCGCGCACCTCATGGAGAGCAACCCGCAAGACATCGTGCTCGAAGACGACAAATACTGCGTTCAAGGCGCGCCCGAATCGGGTCTCACCCTGGCCGAAATCGCACAGGTGGCACACGTCGGGGTCGGCCTTCCGCCCGAAACAGAGCCCGGCCTTGCCGAATCGCACTTTTTTGAACCGCCAAACTTTACCTATCCCTTTGGCACGCACATCGCCGTGGTCGAGGTGGATGCCGATACCGGCGAAGTTGAACTGCAACGCTACATCGCGGTTGACGATTGTGGCAACATCATCAACCCGCTCATTGTTGAAGGCCAGGTCCACGGCGGCATTGCCCAAGGCGTGGGGCAAGCCCTTTACGAAGAAGCCATCTACGACGAAAGCGGGCAGATGCTCACCGGGTCATTCATGGACTACGCCTTGCCCAAGGCGCACAATTTCCCGCGTTTTGAACTGGGCAATACGGTCACGCCGTCGCCGGTCAATCCCATGGGCGTCAAAGGCGTGGGCGAAGCGGGCACCATCGGTTCCACCCCCGCTATCGCCAATGCGGTCATCGACGCGCTGAAACCCTTTGGCGTGCGGCACATCGACCTGCCCCTGCGGCCCGAAAAACTCTGGAAACTCATGCAGGAGAGAAACGATGATTCCCTTTGATTACCACGCACCCAAAACCCTGCAAAAAGCGATGCGTCTGGTGCGGGAACACGGCGATGACGCCAGCGTGTTGGCCGGCGGTCACAGCCTGATTCCGCTGATGAAATTGCGTTTTGCCGCGCCTGCGGTCGTCATTGACTTGGGCGGCATTGGCGGGTTGAAAAAAGTGACTGCGGGCCACGAGACCATCACTATCGGCGCGTTGGCGACGCACTACGCGGTTGAAAGCCATCGCCTGTTGCCGGGCAAATGCCGGCTCTTGCCCGAAACCGCATCGGAAATCGGCGACGTGCAAGTTCGCAATCGGGGCACTGTGGGCGGCAGCATCGCCCATGCGGACCCAGCGGCGGATTGGCCCGCGGCCATGCTCGCCCTCAATGCACAATTCGACATTGCCGGGCCAAGCGGTGAACGCGCGGTTGCGGCTTCTGATTTTTTTGTCGGCCTGTTCACCACCGCATTGCAAGCCGGCGAAGTTCTCACGCGCATTCGCATTGCCACCCCGCCTGAAAACTCGGGCGGCGCGTACGTCAAAATGCGACAATCCGCATCCGGTTTTGCCCTTGCGGGCGTTGCGGCTCAAGTCGCGCTCGACAGCGCGGGGAATTGCGCTTCCGTAGCGGTGGGGGTCACCGGCGTTGCGTCTGTTGCGTATCGCGCCCATGCGGTTGAAGACGCGCTTCGAGGCCGAGGTCTAGATGCCATCGCCGAGGCCGCTGCCCATGCCGCCGATGGCGTGGAAGAATTTCAGGAAGACCACCACGCTTCCGCCGACTATCGCGCCCATTTGGCCCGCGTGTTCGCACAGCGGGCATTGACTCGGGCATTTGAACGGGCAACCTGAAGGAGGGGCCTTGAAATTCACCGGCACACACAGCGTCGGCGCGATTCCCGACCGCGCATTTGACCTGCTGACCGATCCCGAAGTGCTCGCCCGCTGTATGCCCGGCTGCGAAACGCTCGAGCAGGTAGGCGATGGCGTTTACACCATCGGCGTCTCGGCGGGCATTGGCCCTATTCGCGGGAAGTACGCGGGCCGCGTGGTGCTCTCCGACCTCCATCCCCCCGAACGCTATACCATGTCGGTCGATATCAAAGGCACGACGGGGTTTGTCAAAGGCCAAGGGGGCGTCGCGCTGACCTCTGAAGGCGAGGGCACGCAAGTGACCTTTGACGGCGATGTGCAAATCGGCGGCCCGCTCGCCGCAGTGGGCCAACGCTTGCACGCCAGCGCGGCCCGATTGATGACCCGCCAACTCTTTTCCGCCATTGACGCCGAAGCGCGTGCGGCCCCTTAATCCCCGTTGCCCACTTTTCAAAGGCATCGCCCCATGTCATTTATTGATTGGGACACCTATCCCGCCAACGAAGTCGCGCCCGGCGTGCGTATTCGAACGCCTTATGGCAAAAACCTAATGCTCTCGCGCGTTGAATTTGACGCGGGTGCTGTCGTGCCCATGCACAGCCACCCCCACGAGCAAGGGGGCGTGATGCTCGAGGGCGCGATGAAATTCACCATTGGCGGCGAGACCCGCACGGTTGCATCCGGCGAAGCCTTTCTCATTCCCGCGCATGTGCCCCACCGCGCCGAAGCCATAGACGGCCCGTGTGTGGCCCTCGACATCTTCTCGCCGATCCGCGAGGACTACGTCGAACTCGCCAACCGCTATATTCCACCCGAAGACAAGCCGTAACGCCTCTTCCTCTCACGGACCGCATCTCTTGCCCCTCTCTTTTTTTCTTTTTAACTCCCGTTTGATACCAAAAGTCTCATGCCTCCTGATGTTCCTGTCGGTACAGCTTTGTACGCAGGGTTCTGCCAGTGAGGTGCAAAAAAAAATCAGAACCCTCGACATTGGCACGTATGTCGAGGGCACGCATTTTGTCGGCGGGCAAAAAAGGCGATTTCGAGGCTATATCAACCGCACGCAGGGGTATGCTGTCACCCTCGTCACAAAGCAGTTGCCCCACAGACAGCGCATCATCTACCAGTCAATTGATCGCCTGCGCGTGAAAAACACAAAAAAAATCGCGGTGCAGTTCAACCCCCAAGCGCGCCGGTTTTTGACCCGAACCGGGGTCGCCATTGGACATCGCGCCGCGATTGGCACGTTGGATACAGATAGCAGGTTCGCGGGTATTATTGCCAGTGTCACGGACTCGTGTCTCGTCGTCGCAACCCCATACAAGCGCGATGAGCACAAAACCCTGACCACTTCCGAACTCGGTCACATGTCGATTCTCTTGGGCAAAACATCCCATACCAAAAAGGGATTCAAAGCCGGGCTGGTCACGGGTTTTGGCATTGGGGTCATCTTTTCCTCCTCCGATTTAGACAACAGCACCGAAACCGGCTGGTCAGCCGTTGCCAATATTGTTTTCAATCCGGAAACCGTTGTTTTTTCTTTGATCGGCGCCGGCATCGGCGGCATGATCGGCAGACTCGCCAGTCACGATACTTGGCACGCCATCCCCTTAGACCGCCTCACCTTTACCCGCTCTCATCCCTCCTTGCCCCTCTCTGTATCTTATTCCTTTTAGTATTACATCGGGTGATATTTTTTTTCGAGGAGTTTCAATATGGAATATCGGCAACTCGGCAATGCGGGGCTTCAGGTCTCGGCGATTGGCTTGGGCACCAACAATTTTGGTCGCCGAGTCGATGCCAAAGGCACGGCCCGCGTGATGAATCGGGCACTCGACGAAGGCATTGCGTTTATCGACACGGCCAATATTTACGGCGACTCCCTGTCCGAGACCTATATTGGGCAGGCGATCAAGGGCAAGCGCGATGCGTTCATTTTGGCGACCAAAGTGTCGATGGCCATGGGCGATGGCCCCAATATGCGCGGCAACTCGCGCCACCATATTCTCGCGCAAATCGAAGACAGCCTCAAACGCCTCAACACGGATTATATCGATCTCTACCAGATTCACCAGACCGACCCCAATACGCCCATTGAGGAAACCCTGCACACCCTTGACCAACTCGTGTCCCAAGGCAAAGTGCGCTATATCGGCTGCTCCAACTTTATGGCGTGGGAAGTCTGCGAAGCCCTGTGGACTTCTCGCGCGAAAAACTCGATGGCATTTTCAACAGTGCAACCCCGCTACAGCATGCTCGACCGGGAAATCGAGGCCGAACTCGTGCCTTTTTGCAAGCGTTATGGCATTGGCATCTTGCCCTATTTCCCCTTGGGCAGCGGCTTTCTCACGGGCAAGTACCGCCGAAATGAACCCCCGCCCGAAGGCGCGCGTTTGTCAAAAGGGGACCGCGGCATGTTCACGAATAAAAATTTTGACATTCTCGAAGCCCTGGAAAAATTCGCCCGTGAACGCGGCCATACCGTTCTCGACTTGGCGTTTGCCTGGCTCCTCGCCAACCCCTGTGTGTGCTCTGTGATCGCCGGGGCCACCAACCCCGAGCAAGTCACTGAAAATGCCGCAACAGTCGGCTGGCACCTCACGGACGCGGAAATGGCAGAAATCGACAACATTCTCGGGTAAATGCAACCCCATAAGAACATGGATGAACGCAGCTGTTTTAAGCCCAAAATATGACCCCTCCCCTTGAGTTTTGATCCCCAAACCCACCCAACGCAAAGGAGAACACATGTCAGATTTGCAAGGCGATACGAGTTGGTTCACGCACGACCGATTTGGATTGTTCATCCACTGGGGCCTGTACGCATTGCCCGCCCGCCACGAGTGGGTGAAGCAACGGGAGGAAATTCCAGACGCGCAGTACGACCGGTATTTGAAGTACTTTGACCCGGATTTGTACGACCCCGAAGCCTGGGCAGATGCCGCAGCCCAGGCGGGGATGAAGTATTTTTGCGTGACGACCAAGCACCACGAGGGGTTCGCGCTGTGGGATTCCAAGTTGACGGATTACAAGGCGACCAACACGCCGACGCGCAGGGACTTGTTGAAGCCGATGGTGAATGCGTTTCGGTCGCGGGGGTTGAAGGTCGGTTTTTACCACTCGCTGATCGATTGGCACCATCCGCATTTCAGGATCGACGCGATTCACGCCATGCGGAATCATCCCGATAAGGACGAGTTGAACAAATCGCGCGATCAGGCCAAATACGCGGCGTATTTGCGCGGTCAGGTGCGCGAATTGCTGACCGAATACGGCCAAGTGGATATGATGTTTTACGATTTTAGCTATCCGCCCGGCGCCAGGGGCAGGCCCGAGGGGTTTGACGGCAAGGGCCGAGACGATTGGCACAGCACGGAATTGATGCGGATGACGCGCGAATTGCAGCCGGGCATCGTGATCAATGATCGGCTGGATTTGGACGATGTGGAAGGCGGATGGGACTACCGCACGCCCGAGCAGTTTATGCCCCGCGAGTGGGTGACGTATCAGGGCGAGCGCGTGCTGTGGGAAACGTGCCAGACTTTTTCGGGATCGTGGGGCTATCACCGCGATGAGACGAGTTGGAAGAGCGTTGAGCAACTCGTGCAAATGCTGATCGGCACAGTGAGCCGCGGGGGCAATTTGCTGCTCAATGTCGGGCCGACCGGGCGCGGAGCGTTTGATGATCGCGCGCTGCATTGCCTCAGCGGCATCGGCGAGTGGATGAAATGGCACAGCCGATCCATTTACGGGTGTTCGCCCGCGCCCGCGGGTTTTCAAACGCCCGAGGATTGCCGCTTGACCTACAATGCCGAGACCCATCGGCTGTATGTCCACATCTTTACATGGCCGTTTCGGCATCTGCATTTGGACGGATTCGCCGACAAGGTAGAATACGCGCAGTTGTTGAACGACGCGTCAGAAGTGCGATTTCACAAACCGCGCGCCGGGCACACCGGAGACAGCAGCCTTGCCCATAACACCCTGACCTTGGAATTGCCCGTGCAAAAACCCGCGGTGACAGTTCCCGTGGTCGAGTTGTTTTTGAAGGCGTGAAGGATGACGAGTCGCCTGATCACAAAAGAGGGCGTTTGCGGTGGCGGGTTGCGATCCTCAAAATGCGAAAAATGGGTTGTGCAAATGCCCGTGAATTGTTAGATTGTACGCTCCAAATCTCAACAATCCCGAAGGAGGTGAATCCCTTGCCCAAACTGGCATCTTCAAAAAAACGCATGCGCCAGGCCCAAAGAGCCAGGCTTCGCAACAAAAGTACGCGCTCATTGTTGCGATCTTCTCTAAAAAAAATGTTGGCGACAACCAGCAAAGAAGAAGCCGAAGCACAGATCAATCGCACGCAGTCCATTATTGATAAAACGGCCCAAAAAGGCGTTATTCACCTCAATGCGGCGGCCCGATACAAATCGAGAATCATGAACCACGTCGCTGCACTCGAGGCATAACAACATCACCTCACCAAAATAAAAAGGCCCGGCGATCTCAAAGAGATGCCGGGTTTTTTGCGTCGCTATCGCACGCCAGAATACACGACCACCAAGTGGTCAGGGGTCAGAAAAACAAGATCTGCCGCCCCTCTCACCCAAATAAAAACGTGCCCAAATAGCGTTCGCCCGTGTCGCACAATACGGTTGCGACCCTCTGTTGCGGGGTCATTTCGGAGGCGACAGCAACGGCTGCATGGACAGCGGCGCCCGAGGAAATCCCCACGAGCAAGCCTTCTTCGCGTGCCAATCGCCTGGACATTTTGCGCGCATCGGAATTGGATACGGCGATCACGCGATCCAGGATTTCGGTGTTCAGCACGTCTGGGATCATGCCCGCGCCCAAGCCATCGATCTCCGTAGGGCCGGGTTCGCCGCCCGATAGCACGGCAGAATCTTCTGGCTCCACGCCGACGACCACCACATCTGATCGCGCTTGCTTAAAGGGCTCGCCCACGCCGGTCACGGTGCCTCCGGTGCCCACGCCTGCGACAAACGCATCGGGCACGCCCTTGAGTTGTGCGATGATCTCGCGGGCCGTGGTCTGCCGATGAATCTCGGGATTGGCGGGGTTTTCAAATTGCATCGGGATGAAGCACTTTTTGTCTTTGAATGTCCACGCTTTTTCAATGGCGCCGCGCATCCCGTCGCGGGCGGGCGTGAGCACGACTTCGGCGCCATACGCTTTGAGCAATCGGGTGCGTTCATCGCTGACGCCTTCGGGCATGGTGATGATCAGGCGGTATTTTTTGATCGCCGCCACCATGGCAAGGCCAATGCCCGTGTTGCCGCTGGTGGGTTCCACAATGGTCATCCCAGGTTTGAGATGACCATTTTTTTCTGCGGCTTCGACCATCGCCAATGCCGTGCGGTCTTTGACGCTGCCCGCCGGGTTGAAAAACTCCAATTTCGCCCAAATCCGCGCGCCATGTGCGGGCCCCACCCGGTTGAGTTGTACCATCGGCGTGTTGCCCACCAAGTCCAGAACCGTGTGTCCAACTTTCGCGCCATCCATATCAAATCCGAAATGTGATAGCCTTAGAAGCTGTTTTAAGACCAAAATATGAACGATGTTCTGCCATCTTTTCTCGTAGGCACAGGCATAGCCTACAACGAGCGGAGCGCGTAGCGGAGGATTAGGTCCCGATAATATTAAAACAGCTTCTTATTGTAGGCTTATGCCCGGTATTTTGACGCGACCTGTCACGCAAGGACAGAACACCCACCGGCAATGGCGGGGACGATGGTCACTTGGTCGCCATCTTTGACATCTGTATCGCGTCCGTCCAAAAAGCGAATGTCCTCTTCGTTGACGTACACATTGACGAACCGACGAATCGCCCCGGATTCATCGACCATGCGTTCTTTGATGCCCGCATGCTGTGCTTCGAGGTCGTCAATGACTTCCCCAACTGTCGCGCCCTGCACTTCCACGTCGGCCCGATCGCCCGTGAATTTACGCAGGGGCGTTGGAATGCGAACTGTTACAGCCATTTTTTTCTCCTTAAAAAAAGTAAGAGGTGAAAAGCAGTCGGCTTTCAGCTATCAGCTATCATCCCCACCGATCCGTCCAAAACGATGTGTGGGCTTACCGCTCGATTTGCTGACCGCGCCCCGCTGCTGTCTTACATCTCGCGTCTAAAGTCACTGGATTCCGGCATCCGGCGGAGTGACGAAAACTTGTCCTTCCTGTCTTGCATCTCCCATCTTGTATCTTTGGGCGAGCACGGGGGCATCGCCCCTACGTTTCTATCCTCGCATCTCGCATCTGCTGTCTTACTTCCTCGAATTGCGATGATGACTCGCACCATTGAAATACTTTTTTTTCTTTCACATCTACCCGCGCCTGTTTGACCGCGATGACGGGATACACCACGCCCGGATAGGTGGGTTCGCCGAAAAATGTCGCGGCATTGTGGTCTTCTTCGGAGAAGTACGCGGGGACATCGATGTGCGAATGGTAAATTGCGATCATCCGCCCGCCCGCTTTTTCGGCCTCAGATTGAATCCGCATCACCTGCATGTCGTCCATGCGATAGGCCGTTTTTGAGGTTCGCGGATGGGCTTTGGGATCGGCGGCGTGCAATTTGTCTTGGACATTCTCGCAGGGATGCACCACCTGCCCGCCCGAAGCGTCTTCAATGACAATGCCGCAGCACTCGGCCGGATATTCGCGGTGCGCGTGGGCAAACATGGCGTCCCAAACGGCTTTGTCAAACATGATCACCTCACAGGATCGACCCGCCACAAGGGCGTGCTCATATACTTTTCGCCACTGTCGGGAAACAGCGTGACAATGACCCCATGATCCAGGGTTTTGGCGACTTTGAGGGCCGCGGCCATCGCAGCACCGCACGATTGCCCGACCAGCAACCCCATCTCTCGGGTCAACCACCGCGCTATGCGATAGGCGTCTTCGGTTTCAATCCGCATTTTTTCGTCCCACGCGGACGGGTCGTAAATGCCGGGCACAATGGACACATCCATATTTTTCAGGCCCTCAATCCCGTGAAATTCGGGCGGTTCAACGGCGATGATCTGCACTTTGGGATTGAATTTTTTCAGCCCTCGGCCCGTGCCCATCAGCGTGCCACTCGTGCCCAATGTCGCCACAAAATGCGTAACTCTGCCCCGGGTTTGCGCCCAAAGTTCCGGGGCTGTGTGCAAGTAATGCGCTTTGGAATTGGAGGGGTTATTGTACTGATCGGGTTTGTAATACCGGTCGGGATCGGATGCGAGAATGTCTCGACATTTCAAAATCGCGCCGTCTGATCCCTCGAGTGGGTCGCTCAATACCAACTCAGCCCCGTAATGCTGAATGACGTAGCGCCGCTCGATGCTCACGCTTTCGGGCATGACCAGTTCGACTCGGTAGCCCTTTGCCGCGCCGATCATGGCATAGGCGATTCCCGTGTTGCCCGAGGTCGAATCCAAAATCACTTTGTCGGGCGTGAGTTTGCCCGCTTTTTCGGCGTCTTCGATCATCTGCAAAGCGGGCCGATCTTTGACCGAGCCGCCCGGGTTAAACATCTCGAGCTTCGCCCAGATTTCAACGCTCGGGTTGATCTGCTTGCCCAACCCGCGAATGTGCAACAACGGCGTTTTGCCGATGGCATCGAGAATGGAATGGCGAATGCCTAAACGCTTCATAAATGGCCTGCCCGATTGATAAAACCGTGAAATTGAGGTTAATACAGCTTTGCCAAAAATTCGGTAAAACTGCCCGATAGGTTGGAAATTTTATCGCTTTCGTGATCCCAAAAAACCACCGACTCGATCTGTCTATCGGCGACTTTGAGGGCGATTAAATTTCCAAACGGGTCAGTTGCAATGGGGATCAGGTTATCGGGAGAGATCGCTTGGGCAATGGCGACTGTTTCTTCGAGATTGACCATGTAATCGAGGACGCACTCCTTTTGAAGTTCTGTATCGAACCGCTCTAAGGTGGGTTTTCCCCGATTGCATTTTGCCAGTGACATCTTGTAATCATCCGGCAGGCTGAGGCCAAAGTGTTCCTCAATTTTAGACAATTGGATCTCGTCCAGTGGCTCGGCGTATTTCCATTCTAAGGTCATCATGCACACTCCTGTTTTATCGGGCTTCCCTTCCACCACCCCATAAGCTCCGACCACCTACATGCGAAGTTTGGCGGTGTATGTCAGAATCGACCAACTGCATGCGCCCAGGTTCTTCGTGGTGATGCCAAGTATATCCTTCGGGCTTGTCGCCATTGCGGATCTGTTCCAGTTCCCTATCTGTGAATTGCTCTGGGTCGAGAGTGCCGTTCTCGTAAGCCCGATGCAACTGCTCATTACAATCCTTGAAATGCTGATAATCACTGTCCAAGTACCGATCCTCGGGGAGAGAGGTTTCAAATCGGCAATGTTCAGAGAAATCGGGATAGATCGCTTCTTGGATTTCAGCGCGGAAATCTGGATTCGCGAGCATCTCATCAACCTTCTCGCCGATGACTTCATGCGGAATCTCTTTCTGAATCGCCGAAAGGGTTTCGCTCAACTCGGTTGCCCCGCTTACGGAGACGCCCTCAACAGCCGTCGCTTCAGCGGCTTCCGCCGCAACTTCAGCAACGGTTTCAGCACCCGCCGCTACCGCAGTCTCAACAACCATCATATCACTCGCTTTCCAATAGCGTTGCGTATTTCTCGCACGATCTCCCGGTCATCGACGAGCAGCTCCGCGTCAATGGTTTTCCCAATGTCTGCTCTCTTCGTTCCACATTCATAGATAGCCAGATTTGCTATGCCCTCCATGATGCAATCCCGACTGCTCTCACCCAGCCATTTGTCAAGGGCCGCCATGAATCTGCCGCGATCAAAACGCAGGCGATCATCCCAAAGGCGATCAACAATCTCTAAAACATCACCATCAATTTTCCTTTTTTTCGCAAACCCCAAAGTTGCGGAAAATAAATTTCGGCGAAACCATTCGCGCAAGGCGTGCTCTATGGTTTCATCGGCGACATAAGTCAATTGCTCTGCTTTTCTGGCTGTCTTTATGGCCTCGGGCAGTAGATCGTCGAGTTCAGCATTTAAAAGAAAAAGCGAATGGAGCAATCGCAGCGCGATGGCTTGCAGGTGTCGGCTTTCCAGCAAGCCGCTCTCGTGGAGTGCGAGTTCTGGCTCCAAATCCTCGACGTTGATCCTTATATCTCCAATTGCCTCGTTTGGCAGTTCGTTAGAAACGGAAATTTCAACCGGCTTTGACATCCCTTCCTTATGGGCGAGTGCCGTGCCCGCGGAAAGTTGGTTGAGGTACCGGCATTCCCATTCCTCCAATCCCAAGCCCGTGCCGACGGCGATTTGGTCGTCTAGCGAAACGAGCCTGTGGATGATTTTGGTATTGGTATTCTTGATCACATCCGGGGCAATTTTAGTTGGGATTTGCTCGGCGACAATTACGCCTTGTCCGTAAGAGCGCATCTCGGCGATGAGGTTGCAAAAAGACTCGACGGCTTTGCCTTTGGGATTGCCCAACATTTCACTGGTGCGCTCGGTCTGGACGTTTTTGAGCAACCTGTGCGCTTCCTCGATAACCAAGACGTGGTGGAGCTCATCCGCGTGCGTCAGAACGCTTTCGCGGGCCAAACATTGCCGGTATTCGCTCACCAACGCGAGCATCAAACCGACGAAGAAGGCTTTGTCGTCATCATCGGAAAGCGATTCGAGTTCAAACACAACGCGGCCTTTTAGCAAATCCTCTATGTCAATAAAGTTGTGCGTGTTAAAGAGAAACCCCTTCGCGCCGACGGCCAAGGATTCGAGACGGGCGACAATCGCGCTGCGGATATTGTCCTGCAATTCGCCTTTGTATTCCAATTCGTCTTTCACATACCGGTTCACATCGTCGATCAAGTCTCTGATGGTGGGATAGATAAAGCGATGAGTCTGGCAATCCGCGAACGTTTCTATCGCGGCCCGCTGATGTCGGCCTGTGGTCAAATTCCATCCCCGCGCTTTGTAGATGTTGTAAATACATTTTTCGAGGATGTAGGGCATCGGCCCATAGAGGGAGAAACTCGCGTAAAAAATGGATTTGAGATTGTCGATGTGGGTGATGAGCGACACCCCGGGAAGTACCGTAAACGGATTGTGGCGTATCGGTGCAACGCCCGAATCGCCAACCGTATAGACGCGCAGACTTTCGCTGTATTTCGCATCGGCCAATAATCTGCGGTATTCTCTCTTGGCGGATTCGATGACGAGAAAGGGCGTATCAATGCCATGCAGAATGTGCTTGACTGTGGTCGTCTTTCCCGATCCAGTAAGGCCAGAAACAAAGATGTGTTTGCGGATGTCGTCTTTTGAGATGGTAAAGTCAGAGCCTTTTACAACTCGTCCGTGTTCGGAAATGCGACCGATTGATGAACCTGCGCGTTCTCGGGTATCTGTCAGGCTCAAGGCGGGTTTGATGCGAATATCATAGCCGGGAACAGAAGATAGCGGCGGGGCCAAGAGCAAGGCGGCTTCGTCGCTCGACAGGAACGACAGCAATTTGTTACCCGTGATGAGGGATCGCCCGTCTCGCTCTTTGGGAATAAAGATCGGCAGGTTGGCAGACAACGCATCGCTGACGTTTCGGATCGGCAGGGCGTCGGGATCGGCCTTGATGAGTTCTCCCGCCAAGGTGCCCGATAAAATCTGCGAGGCCGTAGGCGATACTGTCGTGTATGTGATAAAACTTTCCCAAAGCCCAGTGTTCAGGCCATTCCGCAATCGGGCGATCAGCTTATCGGCGATACTTTCCAACTCTATCGCAAGGGTGTTCTGCTGTTCGTAGGAAAGACTGCGCCCGACATTTTCCGACCAGCCTACGGTATCGGTTTCCGAATGGCTTGAGAATTTTGTTTCTGTTGTGGAGCTTACACCGCCAAAAAGTCTGCGCCCTATTGTAGATACGATGTTGGGCGCAATGGTTTCACTCTTGGAATATCCTTTTGCTTCTTGAACCGCCTGGCTTTGGTTTATGCCCGCACTCTCTTCCAACCCGATTTGCCGATTTGCCAGCGCGTGGCACTTGTCTTTTAAGACCATCAACTCGTGGAGTTGTTCCGCTGCCTCGTATTTCGCAACGGGACGCGAGACTATCGCCAAGAGAAATTTCTGCCCATTCATGCTTCTTATGACCGAAGACAGATTAAAGGTCTGTTTCTCCTCGTCTATTTTTTGCGTCGGGATACCTGTGAGGATGCCGCCATGCGTCTGTTCTTTTAGCGTATTCTTTATATTAGGTGCCTCGACAAATTCAATGCCTTTTCCGGGATAAACCCCCTGCAACTGCTCCCTGAACACCTCCTTCACATGCTCCTCACCACTGACGCCGAGAAAAATATCAACCGTGCCGCCGCCATTCCCAGAAATGATAGTCGTAAGCGTATAACCCGCTTGGGATGCAGCGACAATCGCGGCTTGCTGTCTTTTGTAGATCAGGTCGGCCACATCTTGGGCATCTGTGGAAACAGAAATTTCCCCCACCCGAAACAAATAGAGCGAATCGAGGAATCGCTCGATGTCGCCGCGATCTCGCATGACGTTTTCGCGCAGGGTATCGGCGTCTGTTGACTCGATGGTCCAAGGGAGAAGGTCCGAGAAAATTGCGTTGAGTTCCCGCGCCCCATCTTCTTGATCAGCCACTTTCTGTCTTTCAAGAGCCAATGCTTCCGCTTTGTTTTTCATCGGGTTTGCCAATGTCTTTTCCTGTGTGGATTAAGTAGGTTACGCAATGCTCCTCTTGTCATTCACCGGGAAATCGCGTCATTACTCGGCATCCAACATATCCTGAAATGCCGCCAGATCATCCACTTGCACTGCCGAGCGATGCAACTGCTTGAGGCGTTGCAAATCGTCGATGGCCCTGATGTCAGCGGCGAATTGGTTAGCCGCGTCAGGGTCAAAGCGAACCTCCAACACTTCTTGGATGCTCTCTTGGATACCCACTTGTTTAATGTATTGGGCAAACGATGATTCACGCATAATCGCGTCCATAAGGCCCTCCTGGGAAATGATACTCGTGATGGTGCTTGGCTCGTACACCAACCCACTCAATACCGCCAACCCACCCAAAAAATTAACCTTGGTTGAATGAGCCAACGATGTAGCATCGGTCTTGAGAATGCACTGACGCAACCATTCCTCTGAAGCCATCCCCACAGGAGGTTTCATCAATGGCGCGAACGGTAGCAAACCCTGAGGACCGCCCTCGATAATGCTTTGCCCGTCTATCTCACTCAGCCGAATCACCCTGTAGCGCACCACCACTTGGAAGTCGGGATGCTCCTGGATGTAAAGCCCTGTATCGCGCCGCCCCGCATCGGGCCGTAAGTAGATTACGATGGAATAGACCGGCAGGCCATACTTCTCAATGGCGCGGCCGATATAGCTGGATATGCGGTGCTCCATCGGGGTGTCCGTGCTGTCCGTGGTTTGAAATTCCGTGTGAACCACGACATCCTTGCCGTCAATCCGCACGCGAATCAGGCTATCGGTTTGGCGCGTTTCAACCGTGGGTTGCTCCGTGTCGAGGATCGCCCTGACCTCGACGTCGTCTCGTCCGAGTGTGAATCGGATGAAGTCGTCTGGGTAGGTTTGAATCAGGTGTCTGGAAATCGTATCGTATTTGGCCATGTGGGTTTTTACCTTGGTGAATAAAATCATCCCTGCTTACATCCGCAGGGCTATTTCGTTGAACAGGGGTATTGTATCCCCTATTCATTAAAAAGGTGCAGGCGACCTCCACCCAGCGGCGGGTCGATATTGTATTTGGGTTTCGTATCGACGCCCAAACGGCGCAATTCCAACTCCAACTTCTCGTGTTGCGCCACCAAAACTGGATCAACCATCGGGTTGCGCCTAAGAATTTCAGCCTTTTCCATCGGCTTGGGCATTTGCTTGGTTATGGTATTCCTCCGTGTTTGTGGCGGATTCTTTCGAGAATTTCTTCCGCTATTATGTCCTGCACGTATGCCTTTTGTACTAGTTCACCGTCCCATATATCGAAATCAGCAATACCTGATGCAACACGTATGGCTTGGACCAAAAGGCTAATGTCGTCAATACCGCAGTGGAGTCTGCGGTAAAGGATGGCGTATGCCAATGCAGCATCGCGGAGATCGATTTCACTGAATGAGCCAGCGATCCATTGATAAGGGAGATTTATTTTTTGAATTTCCTCTGCCATTTGTATGCCGTATGCGCCACCGCAACATGACATACACACACCGAGCTTGCCATCGCTGTACCTATGAATGTCCTGAAGATAAGGAGCGAGTTCAGACCACGAGAGCATGGATTGGTCGGTGAGTTGAATGCCTTGTTTGTTCCCGTGTGTGCTGAGATGCAAAATTGGAATTTTGCAAAACTCATCCATAGCTTCTTCAACCCTATAGGTCATTGCTATGCGGAAACGATCCGAGTCAACCGCAAGATTATATGAGTATGGAATCCTGGCGATGTCGAGAAACTCGCATAGAGCTCTGCCCTCGGTAATATCATTGAGCAGTTCGTCAGGCGATGGTGATTCAACTATGTGGACATAGAAATTGTTTGCCATTTCAATTTTCCTCCGCAGGTGTGATTTCGCCAAACAAGGCGACGTATTCATCGATGATTTTTCGCGCTTGCGCTTTGTATCGCGTCTCGACCGCATCGAGATGGGCATTCAACTGTTCTAAGGTCTTCGTCTTATTGTGCTTATCGACGACGCGGGGAAGCAGAAAGAACATGCCCGCTGCGACAACGACAATAAACGCGCCAGAGTAAAAAGCGGTAGCTGCAACAGCGCGATAGATGCCGCCAGCAGCGACAACACCAGAGGCAATCTGGATGTATTTTTTTGGCAAAATTTCGGGCGAAAAGGACGCGGTCTCGTCAATGCGGGATGAGACTTGATCGCGGATTTTGCTATCGTAATACCGATTTTGATCCACCGGCTCCCAGTTGGAGATCGCTTGGCGGGCGTCTTTGTCCAGATATGTCAGCAAGGTCGTCTGGATGACGCCATTGAGATTTTCGATACGCGCCCCCAACTCTTTGGCGATTCTATCCGCGTACATTTCGCTCCCGATGTTCTCTGAGTCCAGATCACTGAAATACGCTTTGATCTCTTTCACCATAGACCCAATATCCGAGAAGATGCGTTCTGCGTGGGTAAGTTCCATCACAGTTCTCCTCCGATTCTTATACACATTTTGATGCTGTCCTCGAAAGTTTTTTTTTCCTTTTCCAGAGAGGAAATCGCATCTCTCAATTCTTCATTTGTTCTTTTGTCCCTCTCAAGACTTTCCATATACTCCTGTCGCTCCTGAAGTTCCCCATCAAACTTACGCTTATATCTGTCGCAGAAATTGTTTATTAGCCGATCAATGTTTTTTTGAACTTCTGTCTTAATTCTTTGAGATAGGGGTACAAGAGACGATTTAATTTCCTCCCAAAGCTTTTGTGGAAGAGTCCTTCTTATTGCTTCTTTTTCTTCTTCTCTAGAAGAGCAACAACCTTCCATTTCGCTCTCTTTTGCTACTAGCTCCTTCACTTTTTTTTCGGCCGCCGCTAACCCTCTCTTCCAAAAATTACTATCCAGTGGTATTTTGGGCACAGTTATTGAGTAATCACTTTGCACGTCAACAGCCTTATCTACTATTCGTTTCTCTAAATCTTTCTCCAGTGACTTAACGAATGCTTTCATTGCATCATAGTAATCTTCTTGCAATTTTTCTACATAAGACGCAACTGTGTTTGGGGTGTCGGAGCCAAGATCGAATTTCTTGCCGTTGACCTTTGCGATGTACCCCTTCACGATTTGATCTATTTCTCGATAATACCTGTTGTTTCTATCTTGTGGATTAAATTCTTCCCTCAATTCGTAGGTAAATTCATTGTAATCCCTTCTCATTCTCTCCGTTTCATCTTTGTGCTTCTGTATCTCCAATGCAAAAGACTGAGGATTCTGATACTTTTTTCGCAGGGGTTCTATGCGTGCGCTAATGTTGTTGTCAAGGACTTCATACTCCTTTTTTAAGGCATTGGCAAAATCCTTCATTTGAATAGAAGCTGAATTTTGTGCATCGCTTTCAATTCTTTTGCGAATCCCATCGAAATTCGCTTGCGCTTCTAATCGGTCGAGAAACTCATTTTTATCGCCATCGGCCATCTCAAAGCAATCGGCAGTTAGCCTCCGTATTTGCGAGTTTTCTTTGCGAATGGCACGGATTTCATCTATCGTTTTTGTTTTGTAAAAGGATTCTCTCAAATAGAGTTCAGTCAGGCTATCGACGAAAAAGATGTTATCCGCGCCGATTTCGGGGTAATACCTCCCGGTCGCTTGCAATATTCTCTCGCGTTCTTGTTCATCGATCTGGCTTCCGTGCGTCAGGACGAGTATCAAACGCTCTTGGACCCGTTCGGGCAGTTCATTCTCCAAGGCATTGCGGAGTGCGTTACTTTCTTGTTGGCCTGCTTTGTGCAAATAGATAACCCCATCCGCACGGTCGATGAAATCCTTCGTTTGATCTTCTATGCCGCCAATCGCGTTGATTCCCGGCGTATCGACAATCTTGAAATGTTTGGACTGCAAAAACTCAATCGGATAACCGAGTGTGACCTCTTTGGGAATCTCAGCGCATGAGATGTTGTTCTGGACATATTCACATATTTTGCGTTCAAATTTCTCTTTCTCCATGTTGTGTACATTTTCGAGCCCAGAATTGATGAACACCTCCAATTTTTCCTCGCTGAATACTGCCCTCCCATTTTCTTTGTTGTAATGATCCATCAGGAATCTATTGACTTGGACGATGGGAATGTCGCGGTATTCCTCCTTGACAGCAGCAATTTTCTTGAGAAACGGCACCGCCTCATTTTCAGGCGTTTGCGGGTCGTCCTCAACGACTTGTTTTGTGCCATTGGCAAAGGTGACGCGTACTTCCTTTTTATCGGACTTGTCGATCTCAACAATTTCAGAGGTCGCTTGCAGGGCGTCATAAGGCAAGATCGCCTCGCCGAGTAGCGCGTTGATGAAGGTCGATTTCCCGGCTTTCACTTCCCCCACAATGGCGAGCAAAAACTTTTCCGCTGCGATATTTCTCTGCGCCGCCCTCAAGCCCGCGTCAATGCTCTTAGCCCCTTTGTCAAGGGTCTGATGCAAGGATGTATAGAGATCCAGCAAAACCTTCCGATGTGTTGCGAGTTGTTTATTCATGGTGTGACCTCGTGTTTTGATGTGTCAATGCGAAACCGCCTCGGCGTTGGGGACTGTGTCAAAGTAGCACGCGACTGCTTCTTTGATATTTTGTCGGAGTTCGTCGAAGGTGTCGCCTTGGGTGTGGATGCCGTATCCCACCTAGGGCGGTAGCGACGTATCCGCTGTCGCGTTCGTCTTTGGGGCTTCAAATATGATTTCGGACAGGGTGATTCTTTCTCCAATGGTTACGTGAATGGATTTTGAATGGTCAAACCCCGTATCTGCTGGCCGTCCTGCATGTCTTCACTGTAAAGACAGGTGCAACCCGCTTCAAGCGCGACGGCAATGATCAGCGAATCGTAGAAGCTGAACGGATACCGCAACCGAATATCCAAGGCTGAATTGTAGAGTTGAATACTCGGCTGGACACTGAGCAGCGGGCCGAGCACAGATTGCAAATAACTCCGCATTTCACTTTCGCTCAACTGTATCTGTGCCTTGCGAAGCGCGGTATTCAAACATTCCTGAACGATCTGAAAACTGATGCATGCGGTTTTATTGGCGATGCCCTGTCTGATGAGTTCTTCTGCGATTGTGGCCTTGCGGATATCCAAGCGTTCGAGTTGAGAGATAAAGATATTGGTGTCTATGAAATTTTCAACGCTCATTCATTTCCTCTCGTGTCAATTTGCGTCCGACGAGAAGTTTGCCTTGCAATTTACGCATGACTTTCATGGCTTCGGCAACTTGATTTTCGCGCTGAACGCAGTCTCCGTTGCGCTGAACGTAGTCCGCCAGCCACAACTGAAATTGCGCGTTTAAGGTCGTGCGATTCGCCGCCGCGCATCGGTGTGCTGATGCGATCAAGTTCTCGTCGGCATGCAGGGTAATGTCTTTCACGGTCCTCTCCTTCGCGCTAAGGGCTTTCTCGTCAAGGCGAAACCGCCTCGGCGTTGGGTGTTGCGTCAATGGGTTGTAAAAACGTGTGGATGCCGCATTCTGTCTTGTCCGTGCCGGACCCATGTGTGACAGCCTCAACAGCCTTCGGCTTTTTTAGTCGCTTCGCCATAAACGCGACCTTTTCTGCCGAGATTACTTAAATGGTCAAACCCTGTATCTGAACCCTCTAAAGCAGTACCACACCCTCAAGCTGTGACGCCTTTCTATCAAAGGTGTACAGGGGATTGGCACCGGATCGTTCGGCGGCGGCGAGAATCATCAGGTCGGAAAAACCCGCGCTGCCCATCCGGTAGCGGGATGCGGCATGGACAACATCGCCGGCTGCCTCAATGACGAGTTCCTCAGTCACGACCAACTCTTCCAATATCGTCGCGATTTGGTCACGGGAATATCCGTAAGCGCGTTCCAGTACCCAGACGAGTTCAACGGCAACCTCACGACAGATATAGCCGGGACGGTCTTCCGTAAGCGATTCCATTAAAGCACGGGCTGTATCCGCCTGCTCGATGTCATCGCGTACCAAATAGCGGACGAGGACATTGGTATCGAGCGCGATCATGCTTCAGAAATTCCTTCGGAGAGGGCCTGCTCCATCTTCTCCACACTGATAGGGGGGCCGTCATACGGGAGTGCGCCAAACAGCCGACTGATCGAGAGCACGGACACAATTCGCACTTCGCTATCGGCAATGAAGTAGCGCACGCGATCCCCTGCCTTCAGGCCAAGTGCCTCCAGCACAGGCTTGGGGAGTGTCGTCTGTCCTTGCTCTGTCACACGGGATTCGATATTCCGGGCCATGTCTTTCACGATCATCTCCTTCGCGCTAAGGGCTTTCTCGTCAAGACGAAACGGCCTCGGCGTTGGGTGCTGCGTCAATGGGTTGCAAAAACGTGTGGATGCCGCATTCTGTCTTGTCCGTGCCGGCCCAGCGACCTGCGCGTTCATCAGTATCGGCATCGACGGCTTTTGTGCAGGGCCAGCAGCCGATGGTGGCATAGCCCTGATCCATGAGGGGGTTGTACGGCACGTCGTATTCGAGAATATAATCCCACACCTGTTTGCGCGTCCACGGTGCCATGGGGTTTAATTTGAGCAAGGCGCGGCCATCTGTTTCGTAGTATTCCAAAATGGGAATTTGACTGCGGGTGTGGCCTTGGTCGCGGCGGCGGCTGTTGATCCAACCGTTCAACTCGGACAACTTGCGCTGCAATGGCTCGACTTTTCGCAACCAGCAACAGCGGTCCGCATCGCGCTTGTAGAGTTCGGGGCCGTAATCGTGGGCTTGCTCTTCCACGGTCAAACGGGAATGCACACGCTCGATTGCGATCTCGTAGCGCGCTTCCACGCGCTCGATCAAATGCAGGGTTTCGGGAAATAGAAAATCCGTATCAATGGTGAATACGGGGATTTGCGGCGCGACCTTTTGCATCGCGTCGAGCAAGACCATGCCGCTCGCGCCGAATGCCGTGCCAAACGCCACGCGCGACCCCAGCGTTTCCCAGGCCCAAGTCAAGATGTCTTCCAATGGTGCGGTTTCAAACGCTTGGGATTGCGCGATCAATTTTTTTCGGGTAATCACGGCATCTCCTATGCTCGAGTTCGTCGATGCACAATATATTTAATCCCCATTGTGATGTCAAGGTGGGCAGGTCATGGCAACGCGCTTGACCTTTGAAAAACAATGTACTAAATTTGATACCGAAATCGGGCAAAGAGAAAGCCCTGAAATCGCTGTGATTCAGGGCTGTTATGTGTATGGTGAGCGCGGCAGGATTCGAACCTGCGACCCACGGCTTAAAAGGCCGTTGCTCTACCTCCTGAGCTACGCGCCCATCTGAGATTTTGTCGAGCAGTGCAAAATATAGCCAGTCTCCCAAGATCTGTCAAGAAAAAGGACTGAGAAAATCCCATGATGCGCCGCCGCAGGAAAAGCCGAATTTACAAATGGTTGCTGTGGATCTTCGGCGTGATCGGGGCCATCGCGCTCGCGCTCGCGCTGATCAAAATTGACGATATCGTCATGGCTCAGGGCATTGTCGAACCCGGAGACAAGGTCTATATCGACTCGCCCATGAGCCGCGTGTTGCACGAAGTCTTCGTCGAACCGGGCGACTCGACGACAGTGGGGCAACCCGTCGCCCGGTTGTATGATGGCGATTTGAAAGCCACAGCGACAACCGCTGAACAGGAAATCAAACGGGAAATTGCCAACCTCGAAGCCGCGCGTGCCAGGCTTGCCCTGTTGCGCGAAAATCCCACGCAGGAAGAACTCAAGATCGCCGAATCGCACGTTGAGCAAGCGCGCATCAGCCTCACGGCGCGGCAACAGGAACTCAAACGCGCCGAGGCCCTGCACCAAGGGCAACGCATTTTCAGCCAAGAGGACTACGAGCGCGCGCAGACCAATTACGACCTCGCGGCGGCCAACCTCAAGGTGGCAATCGAAAATCTCAACTTGGTGCGGCGCGGCCCCTTGGCTTCGGAAATTCAACATGTGGAAGCCACCGTGCGCCAATCCCAAGCCGCTTTGGACAAGGCAAAACACAACAGCGAAGCGGCCCGCGAGGCGTTTGAACGCGCCACCATGCGTTCGCCGGTCAACGGCGTGGTCGTCCGCCAGGATCTCTACCCGGGCATGCAGGCCAATCAGGGCGCCATCGTTATGATCATCGCAGGCGAAGGTGAGGGCACGGTGGTCGATGCGTGGATGCCCGAGACCAGCGCGTGGAAGGTGCGCCCCGGTCAATCCGTGGAAATATTGAGCAATCTGTTCACGGACCGCGAGGGGTTTCTCGGTCAGGGCGAGGTCTCAGATGTTCACGGGTACGCCATTCACGAAGGCGGGGTTCGCACGTTTGCGTTGGAGGTCGCGGTCAAACAGGCTCCTATCTCTCTGAGCTTTGGCTCCACCGCTGATTTGCGGATCTACGTGGGACAGCGCAGCATTTTGCAAACCATCCTCGGCTGGGACAGCGCGGCTCAGATCAAATATATCCCCCCCACTCAAAAGTGAGAGGGAGACGCCAGAAGGCCGCTCCAACCCCTCTTCCCGCCATTCTGTGAGGCTGATACGCGAAAAGTAAGGAATCGACAAAAAATTTGTATGATCTGTATCTAACCGCACGAACCCCGATAAGGCATGACGACTTTGGGCTTCGTGTTTTTTTGTCCACCACTCTTTTGCCACTGTGCATTGAGCGAAAGCGAAAAATGGATACTCCAATTCGTCATCAAAAGAACAAATGGCAATCAAATCAACACCGCACTCGCGTTGCGTGTCGGGCAGTTTATCTATTTCCTCTCGGTACACTTGGGCGTTTAATTTTTCCGCCAAGGCCGGAATGGCCTTTCTCGCGGACCACCCAAGATTTTTTTATCTTCGCTGTTTTGACTGAACAGAAAAACCTCTGCCCAATCGGGAAACAACGCCCGCATCGCCTCTTTGCTTGGATGTTTGCGGCGCAAACAGCACTTCACCATCGTCTTGCCTGAAGGGGTAGGTTCCCCCCAACCCTAATGCGCGGTTTTTGATAAGAGCCATCGCCTCTTCAAACTTTGCATTAAAATCATCAACTTGCTCGCCATAAAAAAATCGTCATCATCCAAAATCTCGTTTTGAGTTAAAATTTGCGTGCGTGAAACAACCGTCGTACTCGTTATTTTGTGCGACGCTCAACTCAATGCAGTCTGTTAAGTCAACGACATCATCAACTATCTCTTGGCTCCAATCAAAATCAATCACGCGATTCCAGCTTGACCTTTGGCTTAAAATTTACTACACTTATGTTCATCTATTCGTTGCTAACTGACGTTACAAAGTTTGCCAAAACATGTGCTGACACGAGATGAGTCAGTAAATAGCAGAATGGGCACAGGAGCCAGCATGTCTCGCAAAAGCACCATTGAATGGACCAACAGCACTTGGAACCCGGTCACCGGTTGCACAAAAGTGAGCGCGGGGTGTGACCATTGCTATGCCGAACGCTTTTCCGAGCGTTTTCGCGGTGTCGAGGGCCATCCGTTCGAGGGGGGTTTTGATCTCACCCTTCGGCCCGAGCGTCTCGAGCAACCGCTGCGCTGGCGGCGTCCACAACTCGTCTTCGTCAACTCGATGAGCGATCTTTTTCACAAAGACATTCCCGCCGAGTACATCGCCCGCGTATTCGACACGATGGCGCGCGCCAACTGGCACACCTATCAGGTGCTTACCAAGCGCAGTTCGCCGATGCGCGATTTCATCCATCAGTACTATCGGGGCCAACTGGCTCCCCCGCATATCTGGCTCGGCGTCTCTATCGAAAACGCCGCGGCCATGACGCGCCTGCGGCACTTGAAACAGACCCATGCCTCTGTGCGCTTTGTCTCATTCGAGCCGTTGCTCGGCCCTCTCGGCGCGGAGAGTTTGGAGGGCATTCACTGGGTCATCGCCGGGGGCGAAAGCGGACCGGGCGCGCGTCCGATGCGAATAGAGTGGGTGCGGGCCTTGCGCGACCAGTGCCAAGCCCAGCGCGTGGCCTTCTTCTTCAAGCAATGGGGCGGGCGCACCCCCAAAGCGGGCGGCAACACGCTCGACGGACGCCAATGGTTGGAATATCCACAAATGCAACCCGATCAACAACTTGGCATGCCGTTACAAGCGGCCGGCGCGCCAACTAACGATGCAAACGATCTGCCCGACGTTGGCCCTTGGGCGAGCGAGAAACTGATGTGTTGCAACAAGGCGCGAGGCGTATTCAATAAAAGCAAGCGCGACACCGAGTTGCTTTTATCGACAGTTCACGGCACTGAGAAAACCCTTTGTGCTTTTTGTGGCTAATTCCACTGCAAAATGCGATCAGTTTGCTTTGCTGACCGCTTGGGGTTGCGACCTTCTCCCCCTCGCTTTTTGCGTCTCACCTTTGACCGATGTTACCCAATTTGACCATACATCCGACCCGCGCTTCCGATAGCGAAGCACTCGAAGCACTACTGCGAGCCATCGGGCCGCGCTGTGTGGTCAATTTGTGGGCCAAGCGCGTGTCCATCTCGCCCGATCAGACGCTCGTGGCCGTGCAGGGCGACGAATGGATTGGCTTTGTCGCGTGGCAACACGATGAGATGCAGGCCGTGATTGTGGGGCTGGGGGTGGGCGCAAACCATCGGCGCTTTGGCGTGGCGACGGGGCTGGTCAATGCCTTAGCAGAGCATCTGCGCGACTCGGGCTTGCGCTTGGTGGAAGCGGTTGTGCCGCGCGACAGAACGGGCGCGATGGGCGTGTTTGAAGCGGCCGGATTTCGGCACATCGGTCAGCGCCCCCAGGGCTGTGCGACATTTGAGCGCAGGTTGGGCGGGCAACGGACAGATGGATTTGTATGAATAGGCGAGAAGTAAGGCGGATCGCGGATTACACGGATGGCGCAGATTACACGAATGAAAGGCGAGAAGCGAGGGATTAGAAACGTAGGGGCGATGCCCCCGTGCCCGCCCGAAAATGCAAGATACAAAGGCGGATCGCGGATTAAGCGGATGGCGCGGAGGAAAGGCGAAAAGGCGAGCAGTGTGTGTAGGGGCGATGCCCACACGATTGCCTTTCGTCTGCGTCATCTGCGGATCGTCTTTGGGGCGGCTGGATGGGGACTGACCACTGACCACTAATAACGACGAAAGGCGCAGAGCGATTTTCAACGCGTCGCTGTCCTGACACGTTCACGGCGCGAAAGGGAGAACCAATGGGCTTGCTACTTCGGACAGGCACAGGGGCCTGTCCCTACGGCGGCGGATGGGACTGATCGCTGATTCTCATTCCGTAATGATGTCGGCGAATGTCATGCCCGAGGGGATCATCGGCAACACATGTTCTTGATAGGGCACAATCACATCGAGCAAATAGGGGCCATTGGCAGAGATCAGGCGGTCAATGGCGGGCACGACATTCGCTTTGTGCATCACCCGTTCGGCGGGCACGCGAAAGCCCTTGGCGATGGTGACGTAATCCGGGAAAATCGCGTGGTTCGGCGGGATGTTCATGTCTTCGTGCGCCTGTGCGGCTTCGGGGTCGCCGATAAACGTGTGCCCGCGGTTGCTTTTGTAAAACCGGTCTTCCCATTGCACCACCATGCCCAAGTGCTGATTGTTGAGAATCAGGACCTTGACGGGAATTTTTTCCGCGTACAGCGTTGCCAACTCCTGCACATTCATCGCAAAACTGCCATCGCCATCGATATCGACAACGAGCGCGTCTGGAAAGGCCAGTTGCGCGCCGAGCGCGGCGGGCAAGCCAAACCCCATCGCGCCAAGCCCGCCCGACGTGAGCCACCTGCGCGGCTCGTCAAAGGGATAAAATTGCGCGGCCCACATCTGGTGCTGGCCCACCCCCGTGGAGATGATGGCCTTGCCATCGGTCATTTTATACAGCATTTCTATCGCGTACTGGGGCAAAATCACATCTTCGACATCTTTGTATTTGAAGGGGTGTTTTTCGCGCCACATTTCGATCTCATCGCGCCAAGCCTCGTAATTGCCCGGCGCGACAATGCGGTTGAGCTCTTGCAGGGCGTATTTGATGTCGCTCACAATGGGCAAATGGGCGACTTTGTTTTTGTTGATTTCAGAGGGGTCAATGTCGATGTGTACGATGCGCCCGTGTTTGCAAAATTCTTCGAGCTTGCCCGTCACCCGATCGTCAAAGCGCACGCCAAATGCCAGCAGCAAATCCGCGTGGTTGATCGCATAGTTGGCGTAAACCGACCCGTGCATGCCCAGCATCTGCAAAGACTGCGAATCCGTTTGCGGGAAAACGCCCAGTCCCATGAGGGTTTGCGCCACCGGGATCTGCGTCTTTTTGGCAAACTCCCGAAGTTCGGCCGACGCATTGGCCGTCACAATGCCCCCGCCCGCGTAAATCAGTGGGCGTTTGGATTCAAAAATGGCTTGGGCAACCTCCCGAATTTGCGCTTGGCTGGCGTGTAGCGCGTTGGGTTTGTAGCTGCGAATGGCAACGCTTTCTGGAAACTCGGGCACGCAGAGGCTTTGCTGCACGTTTTTGGGAATGTCGATTAGCACAGGCCCAGGCCGCCCAGAAGACGCGATGTAAAATGCCTCTTTGACCACGCGGGGGATGTCTTCGATGCGGTCGACCAAATAGTTGTGCTTGGTAATCTGCCGCGTGACTTCGATAATGGGGGTTTCCTGAAACGCATCGCGGCCGATGACCGCCGTGGAGACCTGCCCCGTGATGGCGACGAGGGGCACAGAGTCCATTTTGGCATCGGCCAGTCCCGTGACCAAGTTGGTGGCACCGGGCCCTGAAGTTGCCATACACACGCCGATTTTGCCCGAGGCTTTGGCATATCCCTCCGCTGCAAAAATTTCGCCCTGCTCGTGCCGGCACAACACCACTTGGATATTGGAACGGGTGAGGGACTGGTGCATTTCCATACTGGCTCCGCCCGGATAGCCAAAGAGCACTTCCACGCCCTCGCGTATGAGACTTTCAACCAAAATATCGGCACCGCTCATTTCGCGGGATGTGCCATTGTCATAAGCCTCGGGCTGAGGTGTGATCGCCATTGCAAAATCTCCTGAGTGAAAGTTGAAAACAAAAAAGCCCGTCATCGCATTATGGTATGCAATGACGGGCGAGATGTTTCTGCGCGACAACCATCAATCCCCCCATTGCATGGGTACGCGTACGACGACGCCTACGACGACCGTTGTGGCTGCAAGAAGGGATGTGGTGATAAAGTGCGTCATGATTCGCGCTCTGCTGTTTATGGGATTGTTTTTAATGAAGCAAAAAAATACAACCTTCGGTTCATTCTGTCAAGGAAATTGGGGGAATGCTCACGTTTCCATGCTGTTGATGCGGTCGCGGAGTTCGGCGGCGCGTTCAAATTCTTCGTTGTCGATGGCGTCGTGCAATTCTCGTTGCAGGCGTTCGGACTGGGTGAGGGGGCGTCTTTTGTCGAGTTCTTCGAGCAGTTCGGTGAGGGATTCGACCGAGCGGCGTTTTTCAGTGAAAAATTCTTCTGCATCCACTTCTTCCAAATTTTCGATCTTGTCGAGAACATCTCGAATAATGCGGATGCCCGCCATGTAGTCGTTGTCTTGCGTGGCAATCATCACGCGCGCAATGGCGTGGATACGCAAAACATAGGGCCACCATTTTTCCAAATTGAGGCGGTCTTCTTGCACGGCGGCGTATTGGTTGACAAAGCGAAACAGATCCATGTTGCGCTCTGTATCGCGGATGACGCGGTCGTAGTCGCGTATTTGGAGCAAAAACACATATCGCTCGTAGAGCAAGCGGCTCTCGTCGAACAACTCGCGGCAGTGGGATTCTCTCAGTGAAAATTCTTTGGCTGTACCGTGTTCTGCAATAAAACGATGAAGCCTGTCGTAGAAATGATCCAGTGCAAACACGCTGTTGTGCGGCTTTCGCCCGTCGGGACGCCCGTCGAGTTCCATCTGCAAAATGCCCTGAAACGGCCCTTGATCCACGCGCACCTGAATTTTTTCTACGCCTCTGGACGAGATAATTTTGCGAATGCTGTTTTTTGGATCATAGGGCCAATGGCGCAGCAAAGGGCTAATGTCTTCGGTCATGGCAATTTTCCTCGGTGTGTGTGCAAATCCATTGAACCGCCAGCTTTGCAAACCCCGCGTTCGTCGAGGCATCGAGTTCGACAATTGAGCGACTGGATTTTAGCGGTTACAAATCCGAATCGCGGCATCAGAATACGCATAAGAAATCCGTTGTCAAGAAATAACTTGGACCATCGAAAACAAAATCAGCCCCCATTTTTAAGCCATTGTTTTTGCACATGAGATAACCTATAATGTCTCGGTATGCGAGACATTTCCACACTTTCTCACGGGAGGGAGATATGGCGGTTGAAGAACAAAGGGGATCGGTTCACGGCGCGATAGCGCGGTTTTTTCAGTTTGAAGCGCAAAACACAAATTGGCGCGCTGAAGTCACAGGCGGCGTGACGACATTTGTGACCATGGCTTATATCGCGGCGGTGAATCCGGGGATTTTGTCCGGAGCAATGGGCAAAGATCTGTTTGGCGAGTTGGTGTTTGCCACCTGTGCTTCTGCGGCCATTGCGACATTGCTGATGGGGCTTTTGGCAAATTATCCCTTTGCCCTGGCGCCGGGGATGGGTCTCAATGCGTTTTTTACATACACCATCGTGCTGGGCACGGGCGTCCCTTGGCAACTGGCATTGGGTTGCGTGCTGGCGTCAGGGCTTTTGTTTTTGTTGTTGACCGTGTTGCGCGTGCGCGAAGCCATCATCACAGCCGTGCCCCAATCCCTCAAGCGAGCGACCACCGTGGGGATTGGTTTGTTTATCGCGTTTATCGGATTGAAAAATGCGGGTTTTATCGTGGATAACCCGGCCACATTGGTCGATTTGGGCGATGTTCGCACCGGGCCGATTGGCCTGGCGATGGTGGGGATTTTGGGCATGGGCGTGATGCTGGCGCGCGGCATTCGCGGGGCGATTTTGTTGGGCGTGCTGGGCGTGACTATGTTGGGCATGGTCACGGGCCTTACGCCGTGGCCGGCGGGCATCATAAGCCTGCCCATTTGGCCCACGCATCTTTTTGGAGAAGCCATTTACAATCTGCCTTTGGCATTTCACCCCGCAGTGATCGAACTCGTCTTTGCGTTTCTCTTTGTCGATCTGTTCGATACCATGGGCACGCTTGTGGGGCTCTCTGAGCGCGTAAAATTTTTGGACGCGCGCGGTCAATTGCCCCGCGCCAACAGAGCGCTTTTGTCAGATTCTGTCGGCACCGTGTGCGGCAGCGTATTGGGCACATCGACGGTCACGACCTATATCGAAAGTGCCACGGGCATCTCTTCGGGCGCCCGCACGGGTCTCGCCAGTGTTGTCACCAGCGGGTTATTTCTCGGCGCGTTGTTTTTCACCCCTCTCGTACAGGCCATTCCGTCCTTTGCCACGGCCCCCGCGCTCATCGTCGTGGGCGTGCTGATGATCGCACCCGTTGCCCAAATCGCCTGGGATGATGTGTCGGACGCCGTGCCTGCATTTTTGACCCTGATCGCCATGCCCCTCACATTTAGCATTGCCGACGGCCTGGCGCTGGGATTTGTCGCATATCCCATTATCAAGCGATTGAGCAAAAAAGGCGATGAAGTGCATCCGATCATGGATGTGCTGGCGGTCATTTTTATTGCCAAGTACGTGTTTATGTCGTAGCAACAGTCGGGGGTCGGTGGCTAGCCCCCGCGCCCGTCAGCCGTAGGGACAGGCCCCCGTTCCTTTCCAAAACCACCGATAACTTTTCGCCTCGTATCTCTATCCGCTGTTTTTGTACGTGACAATTACGCTCTTTTTATCTATATATAACCCAACGGAATGACGGCTGTTAAACGGCGTGTTCGTAGGCGACTTCACGGAGGATTTTATGCGTGCATTGTGGTGTTTTTTGGTGGTTATGGGGAGTGCGTGTTCGGTTGCGGCCCAGGATTTGGGCAGTTTGACGGGCAGAGTGGGAGATAAGACCGGAGAGGCGGTGTTCGACGCCAATATTGTGGTCAAAGGACCGGCCATTGAGGGCAGGCGAGGCGCGGCTACAGATGCACGGGGTCTTTACCGCATCGACCAGTTGCCGCCGGGGGTTTACGAACTCACCATCAGCTATATTGGGTATGAAACGCGCACCGTTCTCGATGTGGAAATTCGGGCGGGCGAACGCACGACGCGAGATTTTATTTTGACTACTGTATCGCTGGTCGGTCAACAAGTCGTGGTGTCGGCATCGCGCAAACGCGAAAAAGCCCTGGATGCGCCGGCGTCAATTTCAATGGTCGATGCGGCTGAAATCAGAGATCGACAGGTGTTGTCTGTCACCGAGCACGTCAAAGCCCTACCCGGCGTGGATTATTCCCAAACCGGCATTTCGCAGGGCAATATGGTGGTTCGGGGGTTCAACAATGTATTTTCCGGCGCCTTGCTCACGCTGGTCGATAACCGCATTGCCCGCATCCCGTCTTTGCGTCTCAACGCCTATCATCTGATACCGGTGACCGGCGACGATATCGAGCGCATTGAGGTGGTTTTGGGGCCTGGATCCGCGCTTTATGGTCCCAACAGTGCCCAAGGCGTGATGCACATTATCACCCGCTCGCCCTTTGGGTCAGAAGGCAACACGGTTTCCATATCGGGCGGCGAGCGCAGTTTGCGAAAAGTGTCTTTGCGCCACGCCAGCAGTTTTAATGACAAAGTGGGGATCAAAGTTTCGGGTGGGTATTTTGCAGGTCACGATTGGGAATACGTGGATTCCTTAGAGGTGAATGCCCGCAACGGGGTTAATCCGCGCAATTACAATAGCGAGCGCACAATTGGGGAAATCAGGCTCGACTTTCGGCCCACAGATGAGTTGACGCTGATCGGATCCGCGGGCTATACGAGTACGAGCAACATTGAACTGACGGGATTGGGCGCGGGTCAGGCCAAAGATTGGACGTATAATTTTCTGCAAGGGCGGATGCTCTATCGCGGGTGGTTTGCACAAATTTTTTACAACACGAGCGATGCGGGCGATACGAAGTTGCTCATCACAGACGACCAAATTGTGGATAAGTCGTATTTGATGGTCTTTCAACTGCAACACAGCGCGAGTCTGTGGAAAAAACAACACTTTGCTTATGGCGTAGATGTGCTGCGAACCCGCCCTCAGACAGAGGGCACGGTCAATGGTTTCAACGAAGACAGGGATAACATCAACGAGTTTGGGCTTTACCTGCAAAGCGAGACGAATCTGACCGATCAAATTGAAGTGGTGTTGGCCGGGCGCATCGACAAGCACAACCACATTGAGAAACCGGTTTTTTCGCCCCGCGCCGCGCTGGTGGTCAAACCCTCGCTGGAAAACACCCTGCGATTCACCTATAACCGCGCATTTGACACGCCTTCGTCCTCCAACTTGTTTTTGGATCGGGTCGGCATTCCCGACGTTTATGGCCTGGGGCAATTCAGCGCGCTATTGGGCTTTAATCCCGCAGTTGATATTCGCGCACAGGGCACGGCCGGCGGGTTCACGTTTCGGCAAGGCGAAAATGGCCTGCCCATGTTTCGGTCGTCTTTCGCGCCCTTGGCGGGGGTGTCAGCAGATCACTATTTTGCCATGCACGATCCGCAGGCCACCAATATGATGTGGGGGGCAGCGCGCGGCGCGATTCTGAGCCAACTTTTGCCACAACTCGAGCCTTTGGCGACAAACCTCCTCGCGGAGCGGCTCGGCCTGCCCCGCGACCAAGCCGCTGGGGTAGCCGCACAACTGGTCGCCGATTTTCCCGGCCTTGTTCCACAGACCCTGCAGGGCTTGCAAAACAGCGTTGCGACCCTGAATACGGGAACGCTCGCTTTCGATCCCATCGCCGATCCTGCCAACGCGGTTACAGACATAAAAAAAATCAGATCGACCATCACGGAAACCTTTGAAGTGGGATACAAAGGCATTGTGAAAAACAAACTGATTTTATCGGCGGATGTCTATCGCACCCAAATCAAAAATTTTGTCGGCCCGTTGCGGATTGAAACGCCCAATGTGTTTCTCGAAGCCGGGCCTTTGAGCACCGCACTCACCGCGGCGCTTGAAGAGGCCCTGAGCGACCCTACCAATGCGAGTCTCGCCATAGCCGTGGGGCTTTTGGATCAACTCAATCAGCCAGATTTGGGATTGGTCGGCAATGGCAATGGGACGGGCATAGATGAATTGACGCAGTTGTTCGTGTCCAATGCGGTGCAGATTCCCTTTGGCACCATCTCTGCCGAGCAGGCATCAGACCCGATTGCGGTGATGGTGACGTATCGTAATTTTGGCCGCATCACCCTCTATGGCGCCGATCTCTCATTTGCGTATTATCCCAATGAAACTTGGACTTTTATGGGCAATTACTCCTATGTCAGCGAGGACCTGTTTCCCAATTTGGACAATATTGGCGACATTGCCCTCAACGCGCCCCGGCACAAGTTTAACATCGGCGCCGAGTGCAAGTTGCCCAATACGCCGCTCTCGATTGGCGGAAAATTGCGCTATCGCGGTTCTTTCCCCATGAATTCGGGGGTTTATATGGGGCCCGTGGATTCTTATACCCTTGTGGATTTGAACTCTTCCTACCAATTGCCTCTTTCAAATGATCGCTTCAAACTCATATTGACCGCGGAAGCCAGCAATTTGCTGAACAAGAAATACCGATCCTTTGTCGGCGCGCCCCTGATTGGACGCATGCTTTCAGGCGGCCTGACGGTTCGGTTTTAATCCGCCCACAACGCGAGTTACACAAAAAAATCCGGGTCATTGCGACTCGGATTTTTTTGTTTCTGCGATTTTGACGGGCGAGCACGGGGGCATCGCCCCTACACACACTGCGCGCCTTTTCGCCTTTCATCCGCGATCCGATCTGCGATGAGAATGTCAATCTCAAATGCACTGACGGGATAATTGATGCCCCATGTTTCGAGAACGATGGGATGAATTTCGCCGATAAGGCCATATACACGCTCGCCTATGCGGATCTCGCCACTGCGCCCGGGCGAGAAGGTGGGATGATCGATGGGCGCGAGGGTGTAGTCAAAATTGAAGTAATAGGCCAAAACCTCGAGATAGCTTTGAATGCCGGACAAATTGGCCTCGTCGCTCGCTTCAAGGGCGCAAAGATGAATGTCTGTGCGCGTGCCGTAATTTTCGTCGGGCGCGAGCACGCCCACCTCGCCCACTTCAAAAATTCGGTGCGGATAGCGCGCGCGACGGCTCGCGGCTTCGGTCTTGAGCAAACCGGGCAGCAGGGAAGCGCGAATGGCACTATAGCTTTCGGACATGGGATTTGAGATCGCAACAATCTGTGCGTCGGGATCGTTCATGTCCTCGGTCTGTTCTTGTCGAGAACAGAGAATCGACAAAAAGACCTCTTGAAATCCACTGCCGACCATGAGTTGGCGAAATCGATCCGCGAGATCTTCTTCTGGCGCGGCTTTGCCAAGGGTAAAATCCCGGGGCATTTCCGGTTCAAAAGTATCGTACCCTATGCCGATTACCACATCTTCGACAATGTCTATGGGGTGCAAAATGTCGTCGCGATACGGGGCCGGGCGCGCGTTGACGGTCTGTTTCCCGACGGCAATATCGCGGTAGCCCAGGGCGTTGAGTGCCATCTGAATCCGATCTGTCGAAATGTGCGACCCCACGACTTTGTAAATCTCGCGGATATCGACTTGCATGGGCGCGGTGAGGTCATAGGGACACGTCAGGGTGCGCCCGTGCGGCGTGTCGTAGGGATAGCGCGTGGTGACGGGATGAATGCGTCCGCCCCGGTCCGCCATGTTCGCGGCCATAATCGCCATCGACAGGAGAATGGCATCGAGTTCGGGCCCGGTTGCTTCGCAAAATAAAAATGAGTCGCCCACTTCAACGCGGCCCAACGTCTGGCTGTTGATCACAGGGGGCATTGAGAGCACTTCGCAACGCGAATCGCGGATTAGGGGAAAGCGATCTTTGCCGGCGAGGAGATGCGAATACGTCCTGCCCGTGGGATGGTCGGACAAAATTTGCCGCAAGGTCATTTCGCGTTCAAACTCGAGCGGGACAAATGCCGTCGCGTCGGGATCGGCCGCGTCGTAGCGCACGGGATATGCAATGTCAGACGCATCGTAAATCCCAATGGCAACTGCGCTGCGCCCGCGCCCATACCCATCGGCGAGTTTTTCCTGTGCTTCGATGAGGGCTTTAAGCGCGGCTTCGTCGATCGAAATGCCTTCGCAGGCAAAAGCGGCGATATAGGGGCGGATGTGTTGCAAACCGGGATCGACAATGACCTCCCGCTCTGCATGGCGACCTATCTGTGGATGAAAAAAGGAATAATCGGGCGGAGCATTGTCCCGGTGGCTTTTGAGCAATCGCGCGAGGCCCTCTGTGGACCAGAGATCCGGGCGGTTGGTATCTTTGAGTTGAATGCGGAGCGCATCGCCTTCTACAGCGTCAATTTCGGCCTTGGCGGTTTCGAGTGCCGCGCTCAGGCTCTCCAGTGAATACGCCTGTCCCGCGAGGCGTTCGAGGTCGGGTTTGTCAACGGTGATTTTAGGCATTGTGTTTTCCCGTGCGATTACCGCGTGTTGCGGAGCAAATCGAGGTCCGTGCTGAACAAGTCGCGGATGTCGCTGATGCCGAGTGCGACCATTGCCATGCGGTCAACGCCCAGGCCCCACGCAATGACCGGGACATCCACGCCCAAGGGTTGCGTGAGTTCCGGGCGGAACAAGCCCGCGCCCCCGAGTTCTATCCAGCCGAGAACCGGGTGTTTGGCCTGCAATTCGACCGAGGGTTCGGTGAAGGGGAAATAGTCGGGCACATAGCGCACGGCTTCGGCTTGCGCGATTTCTAGGGCAAACAACTCGAGCAAACCGAGCAGGCTTCGAAAGTTGATGTTTTCCCCCAAAACAATGCCCTCGGCCTGCGTGAAGTCCGCCGCGTGCGTGGCATCGACATCTTCGGGACGGAAGCAGCGCGCAAGGGCGAAGTATTTGCCCGGGATATTGGGATTTGACGCCAGGGTGCGCGCCGAGAGCGCGGTGCCTTGGCTTCGCAAGATGAGGCGGCGCGATTGCTCGGGATTGAATTTGTAACGCCAACCGCGCGACCCCGTGTCGCCGCCACTTTCATGTGCGCTTGCCACGCTGGAGAAATGGGGTTCTTCGGCGCGTTTGGCTTGCGCGGGTTCGGCCACGTAATAGGCATCGTGAATATTGCGCGCGGCGTGAAACTGCGGCATGAACAAGGCGTCCATGTTCCAAAATTCGGTTTCGACCAGCGAGCCTTTCATTTCCTCAAACCCGAGTGCCATCAGCCTGCGGCGCACACTGTCGAGATACGCCCGATAGGGATGGTGTTTGCCAATGAGCACGCGCGGCGGTTTGATCGAGAGGTCGTATCGACGAAAGGACGCGCCGCGCCATGTGCCTTTTTGGATCATCTCCGGCGTGAGGCGAGAAATTTCATCGCCCGTGAGATTGGCTTTGAGGACTTCGACGAGCACGCGCCGCCCGTCTTTTGTGAGGCGATAAACCCGCTCGGTGCGTTCATCCAAGCGCAGGGGTGCTTTGCCACTGCCGCGCTTGCGGGCGTTGGCCTGAATGTATTGGGCAATCTCTTGAGAAAACTCGCCGATTTCGATGTGGGTATTTGAGTCGGAAAATCGGGCGAAAAGTTCTGGGATGAGCCGGTTTCCAAAAAAGGAAGCGCGGTCTGGATCGACAATGACAATATCCCCTTTGTCGAGATCGATAATGCCGTCTTTTTTTAGACCGCCAAACGCGCTGCCCCAAGCCCCTTTGTCAAAGCGTTGATCCGCTTGCAGGTCTTTGATCGCCACCGGCCCCGCGCCTGCCCGATCTAAAAGCGCGGTTTCTGGCGTCGCGCCTTTCGAGGCAAAGTCCCGTCCCACTTCCGTCAGGGAAACGGTTGTGCGCGTGGTTTCCGCAGTAACTTCGAGGAGATGTTTGGACATGAGCCACTCGACCGCACGGCGCACCTGCCCTTCGCCGATGCCCTGTTGAAGTTGTGCATCGGACTGTTCGGCATTGTTTTGGTATGCGCGCAAAATGCGAATTTCGAGAGCGTGGAGAGATGCGAGGTCGAGCAAGAAAAACTCCTTGAGTCAGTGGTAAAAGGGAAGTCTCCTTTTAGATGCAAAAGCTGTTATGCACGCTTGGATCCTTTTGCAAAAAAAATAAACAGTCACGCCATTTTAGGCAAGACTTTATGAAAGCAGTGGAGAGAGGCGCGGATAGAAAGATTGCGTCTCATCCTCAAATCCTTCAATTCTGATCGTTTTTTTTACCTACCCCAACCCAAACGTATTATTATACGGGGGCGCGAAAAACCCCAAAAGGAGACAGAGGATGAACAGAAAACGCGATACACAGGCGCCATTGACCGGGATTCGCGTCATTGATTTTGGGCATTATATTGCCGGGCCATTGGCCGGGATGTTGCTCGCGGATCAGGGGGCCGAGGTCATCAAAGTGGATCGGCCGGGCAGGCCCGATTGGGATACCCCTGCAAATGGGGTTTTTAATCGGGGCAAACAGCGCGTTACCCTAAATTTGAAAGATGCGGATGATCGCGCTCGGGCTGTGGATTTGGTTCTATCGGCAGATGTGGTGATTGAAAATTTTCGCCCGGGCGTGATGCAGCGGTTGGGATTGGGCGCGGAAGATATGACCGCGCGAAACCCGGGCTTGGTCTATCTCTCGTTGCCGGGCTTTGCTGCCACAGATGAAAAAGCGTCGATTCGCGCATTTGAAGGCATTATCAGCGCGGCAATCGGTCAATACACCGATCTGCAAAACGCACGCCGAATGACCGATGCGCCGCCCATTTACACGCCCATGCCATTGGGATCGACTTATGGCGCGATTCACGGGGTCATCGCCGCGACCCTCGCCCTGTACGCGCGCGAAAAAACCGGGCGAGGCGATGTGATCGAGGTTTCGTTGGTGGGCGCGGCCATGTCTGCGATGGCTGTGATTATGTTGGAGGTGGCGGAAAAACCCGCGCGATACGGCATGTCTAATGCGGCGCGAAAAACCCCTCAACGCGGTGGCGCAGAGTCGCCGTTTAGCGGCGCGTTTCGCGCAGGCGATAGGCAATGGCTCTACATCATCGCGGCCGGGCATGCGCGGAACAGCCGATCACTGGTCAAAGCGTTGGCGGTGTATGACGATCTGATCGACCAGGGCATGGTCGATGTGCCGGTGTATGAAAACCTGCATCTGACCAATAACATTCCCGATTCATCCCATCTGTCCAGAGAATGGAATCTCAAAGTGCGCGAAAAAATTGAGGCCGTGCTCGCAAGCGAACCCGCGCAACACTGGGTCAATGTTTTGACCGCTGCGGGGGTGCCCTGCACGATTCAGCGCACCGCACAGGAGTGGTTGCACAAATCCGAGACGGACGAGGCGGCGTTGACTGTCGTGGTGGATGATCCCGAATATGGCCCGACGCGGCAACTCGGCGTGCAAACATGGCTTTCCAAAACCCCGGCGGACTACGCCATTCCCAAACCGTCAAGACCGTTCAAGGGATGCGTTGAACCCAGCCCCATGAAGAATGTCGCAGCAGTGCCGGCAAAGCCCATCCTCGAGGGCATTCGCGTTTTGGACTTGTCCAATGTGTTGGCCGGCCCGGCCAGTGCGCGCACGTTGGCGGAATACGGCGCAGAGGTCATCAAGATCGATCCGCCCGAACCCTATTTTGGCCCGCGCGTCTCCAGTTGGTTTCCGATAGAGGTCAGCCCCGGCAAGCGCAGCATGATCCTAAATCTCAAAAAGGCGGCGGGCAAGGCCGCGTTTTTGAAGTTGGTCGAAACAGCCGATGTGATCGTCCACAATTTCCGGCCCGGCGTGGCCCAAAATTTGGGCATTGATTACGACGCGGTCAAAAGGCGCAAGCCCGATATCGTCTATCTCAACCTGACGGCTTTCAATGGCCCGCGCCCGGGGGCGTGGATGAATCGCCCGGGCTTTGATCCCCTGCTTCAGGGATCGACCGGCATTCAAATGCGCTATGGCGGCGCGGGCGAGAAACCGATTTTGCACGGGTGGGCGTCTTGTATCGACTACATCACGGGGTATTCGGCGACGTTTGGCGCGGCGCTCGCCTTGCTCAAACGCAGGCGTAGCGGCGTTCCCGATGGCGGCGATTTTGTCACCACATCGCTCGCGCAGGGCGGGCAACTCGTGCAGGCGCCCTTTATGTATGCGTGCCAAAGCGGGTGCTCGGGCGATGAACCCTCTGGGCAAGATGCGATGGGCGAACACGCCTTGCACCGCATGTATCGCGCGCGGGATGCTTGGGTCTTTGTGGGTGGGTTGTGCCATGAGGTCGATAAATTGAGGCGCGTCCCGGGCTTGGAACACGCGCCTGATGAGGGTGCGGATAAATTTTTGGAAGCGAAGATCGCGCAACGCGATGTGGCCCATTGGGTCAAACTGTTTAACGATGCAGGGTTGGCCGGGCACCGCATCGATTCGCTTGAGGACATTCGCAGCAGGTATTTGCACGAGGTGTCCGCAGACGATCTGAACGCCTGGGATGACGGGCGGTCCATTGCCATTGTTCGCTTTGTGGATCACCCGGTCGGCAGTGCGGTCGATCTCGCGCCGCCGGCTTATGTGCGTCTGAAAAACGCGCCGATTCAACTTCTGTCCGCATGCCCCAAACAGGGCGCACACACCCGGGAGATTCTGCGGGAATTGGGGGATGATGACGACCATATCGATTCCCTGATCGCAGATGGCGTTGCCAAAACGCAACTGCACGAACACTATTTGCCGCATTGATGAAAGTCCAAAGGAGGCAGATGATGATCCGCGGTATCAAAATTTTCGGCCCAAAAGCCCTTTGCCTCGCGGTCGCAATATTGCTCGCGGGCTGTATGTCCAACCCTTCTACATCTTCCGAAAATACACTGGTGATCGGCCCTGAAAGGCTGACGTGCCAGGGGTTCATCGAAAAAGAGTGCCTCATCGCGAGAAACGAAGCCACGGGCAAGTGGGAGTTCTTTTACGAGGAAATAGAGGGATTTACGCATGTGCCGGGTTTTATCTATACCCTCGAGGTCAAGCTGACAGATCGCGGCACGGAGATCCAAGATGTCGGACGCTATGCCTATACCTTGGTGAGGGTGATTGATCGAGAGCGGGTGGCAGAGGGTTTTCGCTATAATTTTTAGGGCAAAAAAGAAAGGAGAGACAAATGTCCACGCGACTCGAGGAAGTGCTGGAACAAAAGCGGAAGTGCCTGAAATCCAAATATCTCAGTGAGCGCGTGCTTTGCCAAAAGTGGATAGCCCACTGCGAAAATCTCATGTCGAGGATAATCGAGTGGTTGCAACCCCTCAAAGACGAGAACTATCTCGAAATTCAACTGGAGACCGTTTCGATTTGGGAGGATCAGTTTGGGGAGTACGAAGTCCCCGCGTTGCGTCTCGTTTTTTTGCAAAGACAGATTCTCGCGATCAGACCGGTTGGATATTTCGTTATCGGCTCTCGAGGCCGAGTCGATATGACCGCGGGGAATACTCCTCTCGCAATGCTGTTACACAGCGGAAAAGACGAGTGGGAGTTTGCAAGGCGAGAGGGGAGATACGGAAAACCCGTGCGGTGGTCGTTCAATAAAGCGGCCTTTGAAGAATTTTTGGTCAATTTTTTGGAAGAAGAAATATGAGCGAGTTCACTTGCGATTCGCTGCTTGACTGGTACCGATTTCTTCGACAAAATGTGCGCGATCTGAACGATGTGCATTTCGAGTCCTTTACGCCCGCTGAGAGCGAGGAATTACGCGCTGAGTTGCTCGAAGAGATCCGCAAGGATTATGCCTTTAAGCTCCTTACGCTTTTGGAGGCAGATATCCGACGAGATTTTCTCGTATCTTTGAGAAGAAAAAGACGAGATGCAGTAAGCAAGGCGTATCGCGATTTGTGTATGGCATATCGCCGCGAGACTCGTCAAGTTGCCAAGCGGGCGTCTCAGGCGTGTAGGCGGATGCCCCTCTATCGGATATTCGACAAATTGAGGGCCTGTTTCAGCGGCATTGATGAGGAGTTTCAAAGGGTCTGCTCGGTGACCAAGGGGTACTTCGGGTTTCGGAATTGGTATGCACATGGTCGGGTTCGTGCGATGCCGGTTGTTCCCGATCCATTTGAAACGAGATAAAAAATGAATCGGAGTATGCCAATCCACGAGGCATTGCAAAACTTTGCCGCTGCGGTGACCGCCAAGATGACGCAAGTCACCCTGGGCGAGGCAGAAGACCAAGTGCGCGGGCCATTTGAGACTTTTATGGCCGAGGCGGCGCGTGCGCTCGGTTGGAATGTGGTCTGCACGGGCGAAACGCCCTTGCCCGATCAGATCGGTTGTCCGGATTACGCGGTTCACCGCGATCAGTTGCTCGCCGGATATGTCGAACTCAAAGCCCCCGGCGTCGGCGCGACCGCCATCCGGTTTCGGGGCCACAATCGCGATCAGTTCAAACGCTTTTCGGTTGTGCCGAATATCCTCTATACCGACGGCAATGAGTGGGCACTCTACCGCGACGGCAAATTGGTGGATGAGGTCGTCCGCCTGTCGGGCGATGTGGCCGCCGCGCCTCGGGACGCCCGCGCCATTGAACACCTCTTGCGCGATTTTCTCTCGTGGGAGCCTTTTATCCCCACGGGTCGCAAGGGCAAAATCGATCTCAAAGGCTTTGCCGCGCTGCTGGCGCCGCTGTGTCGCATGTTGCGCGAAGATGTGACAGACGCGCTTAAAAATTCGGCTTCGCCCCTCGTGCAACTCGCGGGAGACTGGCGGCAATTGCTCTTTCCAGACGCCACGGACGCGCAATTTGCAGACGCTTATGCCCAGACGGTCGCTTTCGCCCTCCTGTTAGGCCGCAGCGAGGGAGCCGACCCGCTCACCATTGAAAGCGCAGTAGAGGCCCTCGATGTACAGCACAACTTGCTGTCGCGCGCATTGCGCGTTTTGACGGATCCCAATGCGCGCGCCGACATGACCGCTTCCCTCGATGTGCTCGTGCGCGTGCTCGCTGTGGTGCCGCCCGACACGCTCGCTGGCCCCGAAGATCCCTGGCTCTATTTTTACGAAGATTTCCTCGCTGTTTACGATCCCAATCTCCGCAAGGACGCCGGTGCTTATTACACCCCGGTCGAGGTGGTCCGCGCCCAAGTGCGTTTGATTGACGAGTTGCTCGTTCACCGCCTCGGCAAACCCCTGAGTTTTGCCGATTCCGATGTCATTACGCTCGATCCCGCAACCGGAACAGGGACCTATTTGCTCGGCGTTATCGAACACATCCTAGGCCGCGTTGAAGCAGCGCAGGGCGCGGGGGCTGTTGCGGGCCAAGCTGCTACGCTGGCTGAAAACTTGTATGGCTTTGAGCGGATGATCGGCCCCTACGCGGTGAGCGAACTGCGCGTGAGCCGCGCCCTGCGCGACCGCGGCGCACACCTGCCCCAAGACGGCACGCATGTGTATTTGACCGATACGCTCGAAAGCCCGCCCGCAGAGCCCATGCAACTGCCGCTGTTTTTTCAGCCCATCGCAGAGCAGCGCACCAAGGCACTTGAGGTCAAGAGCGCGGTTCCGGTGCTCGTGTGTTTGGGCAATCCGCCTTATGACCGGCACGAGGCCGCCCGCCCGGACAATGGAGATCGCACGGGATCATGGGTCCGCTGGGGCGACAATGGCAAGGGGGCAGATGCGATTTTCCGCGATTTTCTCGATCCCGCCATTGCCGCAGGGCACGGGGTGCATGTCAAAAATCTCTACAATCTCTATGTTTATTTTTGGCGGTGGGCATTGTGGAAGGTCTTTGAGCACGACCCGTCGGGCGGCGTGGTCAGTTTTATTACCGCGTCGAGTTATCTCCATGGCGATGCTTTTTGTGGAATGCGCGAGTATATGCGCCGGCAGTGCGATGAAATTTGGATTCTCGACCTCGGCGGCGAGGGACGCGGCACGCGCAGGAGCGATAATGTCTTTGCGATTCAGACGCCCGTGGCCATTGCCGTGGCTTTGCGGACGAAAAAGGCAAAAAAAGACGCCCCCGCAAAAGTCTGCTATACCCGCATTGAAGGAACGCGCGAACAAAAACTCGCCGCGCTCGACGGCATTGACAATTTCGAGGCAGTGGCATGGCGGGATTGCCCAGACGATTGGCACGCGCCGTTTCGCCCGGCGGGCGAGGGCGATTATTTTGCTTGGCCCATGCTGACTGACCTAATGCCGTGGCAACATTCGGGCATTCAGTTGAAACGAACTTGGCCTATCGCCCCCGATTCGGAAACGCTAGAACGCCGCTGGCGCGAACTTCTACATGCCACCGATCGGTCCGAGGCATTTCGAGAAACCCAAGATCGCACGGTTGATGGTACGCATCGCGTCGCCTTGACGGGAAACGATGACCCGACGCCAATTGCCGAACTGCCAAGCGACGCTTCTGTCCCCCAAGTGCAAAGATACGCTTATCGCTCTTTTGACCGCCAATACCTCATCGCAGATGGTCGCTTGATGTCTCGCCCGCGCCCCGATCTTTGGCACGCCCACAGCGACCGGCAGGTATATTTGACGAGTCTGCTGACGCAGTTTCTCGGTCGGGGTCCAGCATTTACTGCTTGTGCGTTGGTTCCCGATCTTCACCATTTTTCTGCACGCGGAGCAAAAGATGTCATTCCACTTTACCGCACCGCCGATGCTTCAGAGGCGAATATCCCGCCCGGCCTGCTCGATCTCTTAAGCGAGGAGTACGGACGCCCGGTGACGCCGGAAGATTTCGCGGCATACATCTATGGCGCGTTGGCGCAACCGGCCTTTACTGCGCGTTTCGAGCGCGAGTTGGAGGCGCGGCAAGTGCGCGTGCCGATCACAAAGGACGCGAGACTATTTGAGGAGGTCCGCAAGGCGGGGGCGCGGTTGCTCTATCTGCACACGTACGGCCAGCGATTCGTTCCCGGGGGCATGGGACGAGGCGTTGTGCCGAATGGCGCGGCGCGATGTACCAAAGCCGTTCCCGGTGACGTTGATGGTTACCCCGAAACGTTCGCTTACAATGACTCGACCCAAACGTTGCGCGTTGGCGAAGGCGAATTCGCGCCGGTCGCGCCCGAGGTGTATGAGTTTGAGGTTTCTGGATTGAAGGGGGTGCAGTCTTGGCTCAAGTACCGCATGAAGAATGGCGCCGGCAGGAAGTCGTCGCCGCTGGACCACATCCGCCCCATGCGTTGGCGCAGCCCGTTCACGACCGAGTTGCTCGAGTTGCTTTGGGTGCTAGAGGCGACTGTCGCCCGCTATCCCGAACAAGAAAGCCTGCTCGAGGCGGTCGTCGCGGGT
The DNA here is from genome assembly GCA_958295785.1 of uncultured Latescibacterota bacterium. Lineage (GTDB taxonomy): Bacteria > Latescibacterota > UBA2968 > UBA2968 > UBA2968 > VXRD01. Next base: position 3,659,413 of record OY282377.1, on the reverse strand, counting down.
GACTGTTTCTGCGCCGCCGAGTTGCCGACCGTCCCAGACGCCCTGTACAAGCCGCCGAAGGTGCGAACCGGCGATCTGTTTGATGGCTGACCTACTTCAAAGGACTATTTATGAATCGCTTAAAAGACAAAATCGCCATTGTCACGGGGGCGGGCACGCGCGACGTGGAGGACAAGGCATTGCGCGGCACGGGCAGTGCAACGGCTGTGCTTTTTGCCCGCGAAGGCGCGAAGCTCATCTTGGCGGATATCGACAGGGAAAATGCCGAGAGAACCCGCAGGACTATTCGGGAGGAGGGCGGCGCGGCCGAGATCGTCATCGCCGATGTTTCAGAGCCTGCTCAATGTCGGGCCATTGTGGAGGCCGCAGTTGAACACTACGGGAAGTTGGATATTCTCTTCAACAATGTGGGGGCTTATGGCGCTGGCCTGGTCACTGAAATCGAGGAAGGAAGCTGGGATCGCATGATGGATGTGGGGCTTAAAAGCATGGCTTTTTTGTGCAAATACGCCATTCCCAAAATGGCGGCATCGGGCGGGGGTTCTGTCATCAATATCTCGTCGATTGACGGCATGCGGGCGGGCTATTCCCGCAATATTCCCTACAGTGTTGCCAAAGGCGGCATCATCACCCTGACGCGGCATACAGCCGTCCACCACGGGAGGGAAAACGTGCGCGTCAACTGCATTGCGCCCGGGCATATCCACACGACCTTTGTGGCCCAACTCCCCGAAGAAACGCGGGAACGCCGCCGCAAAATCGCGCCGCTCGGCACAGAGGGCAATGCCTGGGATATTGCATGGACAGCCGTGTTTTTGGGCAGCGACGAATCGCGCTGGATATCGGGCGTGGTCATTCCCGTTGATGCCGGCCTTTTTGCGGCAACGCCCTTGGCGGTGGTGGATAATTTGAATGATTAGCCACAAAAGGCACAAAGAGCACAAAAGGCGAGAGGCAACCCCCCACATAAGAATGCGGATAAACGCGGATGAAAGGCAATCGTAGGGGCGTGGCCCCCGTGCCCGCCCATAGATACAACAAGCAATACCAATTTGCTTTTTATGTGTCCGTATCCTGCCTCCTATCAGGGAGGAATGAGGAATAGGCGTTCCGTAGAGATCATGGGTTGCTTGTCTCAAGCGTTTGGTTCTCAAGCGTCGTTTGTTGCCTGTGATGCGTTGGCTACGCCTGTGCCTACGGCGTGCGGCGACTTCCTTTTTTTCAACAGCAAAAAAAGGAAGCAAAAAATGCCGCTCTCAAACGCCGAGGGGTGCTCTGCACAGCGCAAATCGCTTTTGTAATGGGACAACATGCGCTGGCCTGCGAAGGAAGTTGCAAGAGGGAGGTTGGTTGCGAGACGGCCTTGCGCGCTGTGCGTGATGGCTTTGTGTGACGGTATTTTGTGATCGCATTTTTGCGATGGCTTCTCTGAATGACTGCGGAACGGCAAGGGGATCGCTTGCTGGCAACATAGCGCATTACATGAGGACAACAGCTATTCAATTTGGTATAAGACGTGAGAAGGCCATCCCAACGGCCTCAAAACCCTATGCACTTCGATGATCGACTATCGCAGTTGTACCCCGTTCCGTCTATTCGCCGATTCGCACATAGACTCAAAACACAGGAGCGTTTTATGGCTTACGCATTTCAACGCGATAAAATGTATCGCATGCCCACGCACTTTGGCCCTTTGATGGGGCCGCGCCAAGGGCCGGATGGCTGCAAATTTGAATGCGAAGACAACCCCAAAAACACCTCAATCTCGGTGTCGTTTCTCTCGAATGCGGCACAACTCGAGGCCCTGTTGCCCGATTGTTTTGAACTCGGCGACAGGCCCGTCGTCACGGTGTATGCCACTTATATGAAGGAAATTGAATGGTTGGCGGGGCGCGGTTACAATATTTTGGGCGTGACGTTTCCCGCGGTTTTTAAGGGAAAAAAAGACTGTGTGCGCGGGCCTTTTCTCTCTGTGCTGTGGGAAAATCTTTGCGACCCCATCATCACGGGCCGCGAGGAATTGGGATTCTCGAAAATCTATTGCGAACTGCCCGAACCCCGCATTACGCGCGGCGAAGCACAAGGCGTGGCCGGTTGGTTGGGGTTCAATTTTTTGGACATTTCGGTGACAAATCTCGCGCCGCCATCCGGAAAACCCGCCTCGGCAACAGGCGCGAAAGCCGATGGCACGCTCCACTACAAATACATGCCCCGAACGGGCGAATGGGGCACAGAGGACATCGCGTATCCGGTGATTACGCCAGCCGCGGGGGGGCATCGAAAAGTTGAAGAACACCTGACCGGCGATGGGCGCATCGCATGGCACCGCGCGCGATGGGAAGACCTGCCCACGATGTACAATATCGTCAACGCGCTCGCGGATTTGGAGGTCGTGGAATATTTGGGTGGGTCGCTCACGCGCACGATAGGGGGCAAGGACTTGAGCGATCAGCGCATTCTGTACTAATTGGCGAATAGACGCACAGGCGTAGCCTACAACGCAACGAAGCGGAGTAATCCCATTCAACAGACACCCAAAAATCGAGACGTGAGACCGTAGGGGCGATGTCCCCGTGCCCGCTCGAATAGACGAATTTTAATGCACCATGATCGATCCGCCCGATACGCTGATCGCCTGGCCGGTGATGTAATCGCCATCGGAAGACGCCAAGAAGGCCGCCACATTTGCCACGTCTTCTGGCTGTCCAATGCGGCCGAGGGGCGTGTTTTGGACGGATCGCTCGATCATTCGCGCTCTGTATTCCTCGGTCGAGGTGCCTTCGGGTTTCATTCCGCTGGCCATGCCGTACAGGCGTTCGGTTTCAATGAGGTCCGGGCAAATCGCATTGACTTGAACCCGATATGCACCCATTTCATGGGCGAGGGATTGCGTGAATCCCACGACTGCAAATTTGGACGCGCAATAGGCCGCGAACCGAGGGATGCCGCGCAAGCCCGAGGTTGAGGCGATGTTGATAATTTTGCCGCCATTGCCGCGTTCGATCATAAGCCGCACGACAGCGCGGGAACACAAAAACGTGCCTTTGACATTCACGCTTTGAACCCGATCAAAAACATCTTCTTCCAATTCGGCGACGGGCACGCGGTCAGGGCCTGCGGGCGCGCCTGCGTTGTTGACTAAAATGTCGATTTTGCCAAAGCAATGGAGCGCGTTTTGCACCATCTGATCGACTTGGTCTGCGCGGGTCACGTCGGCTTCTATCGTTAGAACCCGTTGCCCCATGGCTTTGATCTCTGCGGCAACCGCGGGCAAGCCCGCCCAATCGCCGCGGGCATTGGCGGTCAAATCGTTGATGACGACATCCGCGCCTTCGCGGGCAAAACGCATCGCAATTGCACGACCAATGCCGCGTTCCCCACCCGCGCCGGTCACGAGGGCGACTTTGTTTGTGAGATTGGGCATAATCCTCCCATTCAAGTGAAACAACTAGGACATTGCGGACGCCTATTATAGCAGACGCAAGCGCGAAACGCAACAGCGCGGCGGCGCCCTTTACATCAGAAAGGATTTTTTTATGCAATACACAGTGTTATCAAAAACGGGGTCAACGCGGGGCACGGCGTATGGGATGAGCAACAAAATTGTCGCGCACGCGGGCAAAACGCATGTGGTGTGGCTGGATCAGATTCACAAAACCTATCTGGCGACGTACGATCACAAAGCGAAAACGTGGGGCAATGCGGTGTTTGTGGGCGATGGCGACGACAATCACGCGGGCGCGGCAATGACGATGGATTCCAAGGGGTATCTCTATCTCGCGTTCGGGCCGCATCACAATCCGATGCAACACGCGGTAAGCGCGAATCCCAACGATGCGTCCGAGTGGCGCGTGCTCGCCCCATTCGGCGGGGTGAATGCGACCTACCCGAGTCTGGTCTGCGATGCGGGCGATGTGTTGCACGCCTGTTATCGCGGGGCTTATGAGCGCGAGCGGCCATGGGGCGTGTTTTATCAAAGGCGCGCGGTGGATGGCGATTGGACTGTGCCGGTGAAACTGGTCGATCCCCAAGGGCCGCCTGCGTATGTACACGTTGAGAATGGTATCCACATTGCGGGCGAGGTGCTGTACCTGTCTTTTCACCTCTCGCGGGGCACGGTGGATAATCCCGCAGATACAAAGGGCCGCGGGTTTGGGATTATGCGGTCGCGCGATGGGGGCGAGACTTGGGAGACGGTCGCAGGCGAGGCGCTCGAGTTGCCCGCGACGCCCGAATCTCCGTGTGTGATCGAATACGACGATGGGAACGATGTTCGCATTGGCAATGTGGTGGCCGCGCGCGATGCGGTGTTTTTTTCGCTGAATCGGCGAGAGGCCGAGGTTGACGAGACGTTTTTGTATCGCTGGCGAGGGGAAAAATGGGAGGCCGTGTCTTTTATGCCGCTGGCTGAGAGTGTTTTTGGCCCGTGTGCGATGTCTGACCGGTGTGTGTTGAGCGCGGCAAAGGATGGCGCGCTGTACGCGGCGGGCGTGGTGTGCCAGCGCGGCGGGCACTGGGCCGATCCGACAAATGCGATTGTGTTGTTTATTTCGCGTGATGGGGGCGATACATGGCAAGCGCACCGGGTTTCGCCAGAAGATCAGACGGTATCGGACTGGTTGCCGAGTTTAGAGCGTTGCGCCACAGCCGATAATAAGATTGAAATTCCGCAACTTTTGTACACACACGGCGAGATAGGAGAGGGATGCAGCCCGGATATCGACACGGAAATTCGGCATGTGTTTTTGGACGAGATCGCCCAGCGCGGTGGTCGGGCTAGATCGTTGATGGCCTAAGAAGTTGTCTTAAAATTATCGGGACCTACCCCCCTAATCCCGTTATTCGCTCCGCTCATTGTAGGCTTCGCCTGTGCCTACAAGGAAGGGGGAATCGAGATCTCCCTTCAAGAAAAGGGGATAGAACATCTCCCTCCCCTCTGCGTTTATCTGCGTTCTTATGTGGTTGCTTTTTGCTTTTCGGGCGGGGTCGCCTATTCGTCGAGAATCGATAAGAGGAATTGACCGTAGCTGTTTTGCGCCATGGTTTGCGCGAGTTGTTCGAGTTGTGCCGCGTCGATGTATCCCCTGCGATAGGCGATTTCTTCGATGCACGCAATTTTGAGGCCCTGGCGTTCCTGAATCGCCTGAACAAAACCCGCTGCTTGGTGGAGCGATTCAAACGTGCCCGTGTCGAGCCAGCAATATCCGCGGCCGAGCAATTCGACCTTGAGTTGCCCGCGCTTGAGATATTCGCCGTTCACATCGGTGATTTCGTACTCGCCGCGCGCCGAGGGCGTCAGGTTCATCGCGATGTCAACCACATGGGGGTCGTAAAAATACAGGCCGGGAACGGCGTAGCGCGATTTGGGATACTCGGGTTTTTCCTCAATGCCGACGACATGGCCTTCGCCGTCAAATTCGATGACGCCGTATCGCTGTGGGTCGGTTACGGGATAGCCAAAGATGAGGCCGCCTTGGGTGAGTTGCACGGCGCGTTGTAGAACTTCGACGAGGCCGTGCCCGTAAAAGATGTTGTCCCCAAAAATGAGACTCACGGGGTCGCGGCCTATAAATTCGCGCCCGATCACAAAGGACTGGGCAATGCCTTCGGGACGGGGTTGTTCGGCATAGGCGATGTTGAGGCCGATCCATGAGCCGTCGCCGAGCAGGTGGCGATAGAGCGGCAGGTCGTGCGGCGTGGAGATGATCAATATATCGCGGATGCCGGCCAGCATGAGGACGGACAGGGGATAGTAGATCATGGGTTTGTCATAGACGGGTTGAAGCTGTTTGCTGACCACGCGCGTGATCGGATAGAGCCGCGTGCCAGACCCACCCGCGAGTAAGATGCCTTTCATGTATGTCTCCTTGCGAATAGACGAATAGACGCACACTTGTAGCACTGGATTACAGCATTCCAGGGTAGGCTTTACAACGAATCGTAGAGGCGGTGCCTCCGTGCCCTGCCACTGATGAACCGTTTGTTTTTGCGTTTCACAATATAACACATGAATCGGGCTTCGGTTCGGCTTTTGGAGGTGATTATGAGCGATAAGGGGTATGAGAATCCCAAGTTGTTGATTTCGCCGCGGGATTTGTATGTGAACCGCGCCGATGTTTGCATTGTCGATACGCGCCCGACGCATGCATACATTGCCGGGCATATTCCGGGAGCGATTCCCTTGGATCTGTACGGGATCAGTTTGAACGACACGCGGGAGCAGGCGTTCGAGGCGTTTATGTGGATGCTCGGTTATTTGTTGGGCAGCCGAGGGATTGGCACGGATAAACCAGTGGTGTGGTACGAAGAGGATTCCGGGATGCGCGCGGCGCGCGGTTTTTGGATCTGCGAATATCTGGGCCATCCCGACGTGCGCGTGCTCAATGGCGGATTCAGGGCATGGCAGGCTCTGGGTTATGAATGGACCACGGATTGCGCGGAGGTCGAACAGGCGCCATTTGTCGCAGAGACGGTGCCGGGTCGTCACATGGGGGCAGATGCGTTATATGGCCTTTTGGGACGCGATGATGTCGTGCCGCTGGATACGCGCAGCAGCGATGAGTATTTCGGGCGCAATGTGCGTGCGGCGCGCGGGGGTGCGATTCCGGGGGCTGTGCATATCGAGTATGTGAACAATCTGGACGAGGCGGGCGCGTTCAAGCCGGCAGGTGAATTGCGCGCGATGTACGAGGACGCGGGGATTGCGCCCGACAAGGAAATTGTGCCTTACTGACAGGGCGGATACCGCTCTTCCCACACGTATCTGGCGTTGCGATTGCTGGGTTACGAAAAGGTGCGAAATTACATCGGATCGTGGAAAGAGTGGGGTGACCGGCTGGATTTGCCGGTCGAGATGCCGGAAGTATCCGCAGAATAGAAACGTAGGGGCGATGCCCCCGTGCTCGCCCGAAAATACAATTTGCCGCAAAAGGCACGCAGTGTGTAGGGGCGATGCCCTCGTGCTCGCCCGAAAATACAAGAGGCAGTCGTTAGGGATTCGGTCAGGAAGGCGTGAAAATGCAGGGGCGATGCCCTCGTGCGACTGCCCGAAGATGCGAGATACTTTCGCGTGTTTCGCAGTGTCCCTGTGCCCACCCGAACAAAATATTGGGAGAGAAAATGGCAGATCGAAAGGCAATCATCATACAACTGTTGCGCGGGGACGTGACAGTTGAGCAGGCGGCCAGTGAATTGGGGGTTTCGCGCCGAGGGGTTCGGGATATGCAGCAGCGGTTTTTGCGGCAGCGGTTGCCCAAAGCGCGGGAGGTGGTGCGCGTGCCGGTGGATCAACCGGTGACAGTGTTGCGCGACCAGTGGGGCGTGGCGCATATTGAGGCCGCGTCTATGGCCGATTGTTTTGTGGCACTGGGCTATGCAATGGCGCAGGATCGGTTGTGGCAGATGGATTATATGCGGCGGTTGGCACACGGGCAGTTGGCGGAAATTTTGGGTGCGGAGTATCTGGCGCGAGATCGGTTGCATCGCACTATTGGCCTGACGTATGCAGCACAAAACGCGGCTTCGGCGATGCCAGATGAGGTGGCGATGGTGTTGCGGTCTTTGACCGATGGGATCAATGCGTGGATGGATACTATGGGCGAGCGGCGGTGCGTGGAGTTTGACATTTTGGAGTACGACCCCGCGCCGTGGACTGTTGTGGATTCGATAGCGATCTGGAAATGGCGGTGGTGGATGCTGACCGGGCGGTTGGATCTGATCGCGGTGAATGAGGCGGCCAAACGCCACCTGCCCGCGGATTTGTTCGACTTGTTTTTGACGACCGAGGCCGCAGAGGAGACCATTGTGCCATCTGACGAACCCGCTGGCATCGGGGGATACGATACGGGGATGGGCAGCAACAACTGGGTGGTTGGGGGTAAACGCACGGCGAATGGCAAACCCGTGCTGGCAACGGACCCGCACAACGAGGTGGGGTTGTGCAGGCAGTGGTACCAGGCGCAGGTGCGGGCGCCGGGCATGGATGCGGTGGGCGCGTTTTTCACGGGCACGCCGGGCATTTATCTGGGGCATACGCGCCATACCGCGTGGGGTGTGACCAATCACACGGCTTCGGTGCGCGATTTGTACGTGGAAGAGGTGTCGCAGGATGGGCAGTTGTACCGCGATAGCGATGCGTGGCGGCCATTTGAGGTCGAGCGACAAGCGATTCCCGTGCGCGGTGCAACAGCGGATGAGTTGGCGATTCGCAAAACCCGGCGCGGGCCGATTGTCAGTGCGTTTGTGCCTGCGGTGGATGATGGCGCGCAATCCGTGCTGTCGCTGCGCTGGGTGGGGGCCGAGGCGACCACGGGGTTTGAAGCGATGCTCGCGCTGATGAAGTCGAAAAATGTCGCGCAGGTTTTGGACGCGCTGGCAAAGTGGCCGATGCCCATTTTGAATTTTGTGTTTGCCGATTCCAACGGACGCCTCGGCTATCACGCGGTTGGGCATGTGCCGAGGCGCGCGGCGGTGAATTTTGGATTTCGCGCGGCAAATGACCCCGCGCACGAGTGGGGCGCGCCGCATGCGTTTGACGAGTTGCCGAATCTGGTGGACCCCGAATGCAACTGGGTGGCGACGGCGAATAATCCCCCTTGGGGTGGCAAGGGGTCGTATCTGAGTTTGGGCGGATGGTCAGAGGGGTATCGGTTTCGCAGAATCAAGGCGCGCATTGAAGCCTTGGAAACGCATACGCAGGCGAGCGTGGGGGCAATCCACGCGGATGTCATCCACGGTCGCGGGCAAGACCTCGCGCCTATGGTCGCAGAGATCGCCCTGAAAGCGCGGGACAAGGGCGTGCGCGATTGGGGCGCGTTGTTGCGCGATTGGGATGGCGCGTATTCGGTCGATTCAGTGGCCGCGACCTTGTTCACGGCATTTTGGGAGCACTGGGTGCGGCGGGTGATGCGGGCGCGGTTTCCCGACCACATGGTTCAGTTGGTGGCAGCACGCGGTGGGAGTGTGGCGCGGCGCGTGTTGACGGGCGATGCGCGAGAATGGACGCCCGAGGGGTGGGATGTCGAGCGCGAGGTTTGCGCGGCATTGATTGACGCACGCGATTGGTTGCGCCAGCGCGTGGGCACGCGCAAGTCGCAGTGGCGTTGGGGGCGTTTGCACGCGGTTACATTTCGGCATCCCTTGAGCGATGGCGGGGCTTTGTCAAAGGTGTTTGACGTGGGGCCTTTTGAGTCGTCTGGAAGCGCGGGCACGGTGCGGGCGACGGGTTACAATTTTGGCAAGCCATTTGAGGTGACCGCGCTTTCGACCTATCGGATGGTGGTGGATATGGACGACCCCGCCCATAGCATGGCAACCGCGGCCGGCGGACAGTCGGGGCATCCGGGCAACCCAAATTACCGCACGCAATCCGAATTGTGGGCCGCCGACGCGTATCACCCCCTGCTGATGGATCGGGCAGATATTGAAGCAAATTTGCAAAGCAGGTTGGAATTAAATCCACAAAACAGAAAGGAGTTTTGACCCATGAAATTGACGCTTTCAATTCCGCGTTCTCGCGCGGCGCATTTGGCGGGGTTGCCCGCGCCGGAAGGATGTGACGCGCCGTTGTTGCAACTGAAGGGCAAAGGGGAGACCCTGATTGCCGAGCGCGATCCGGTATCCCCTGTTTATCACGTCAATCTGCCCGCGCTGGATGCGGATAAAGAAGTGAGTTTTGAGGTACTGGCGTTGGACAGTGCAGATGCGGCATCGGGGATTTCGCATCGCAATGCCGATGGGAAATTGGATGTTTCGCTGGCTGGATCGCGGTTTATGACGTTCCACCACGCGACGGATTATCCCAAGCCGGTGATCAATCCGATTTTAACGCCGAATGGCGCGAATATGTTGCGCGAGCCCATGCCCGCATGGGGCGAGGGCGAACATCCATGGCAGCGCGGGTTGACGCTGATGCAGGGCGCCATCAACGGGGTGGATTGCTGGAACGAGCGGCCCAATCTGCCGGGATATGGGCGCACGGCACAAGATGCGATTTCAATTTCGCACCATCCGTTGTCACTGGTGATCGCGTCCGAAAATACGTGGTATGAAGGCGACCGGCCCCTGATGACCGACAGCCGATGGTATCGGTTGTTCGATTCCGGGCGAGCGACTGTGGTTTTGGATATCGCGCTGGTGCTCAAGGCGGCTTATGGCGCGGTGGCGATAGGCGATACCAAAGAGGGCGGCTTTTTGTGCATTCGCGTGAATCCGTCCATGAATGCCAATGCGGATGGGCAGATGTGCAATGCGTATGGCGCGACCGATGAGGCCGGGTGCTGGTCACTGCCGGCGCACTGGATGGATTATTACGGCCCCGTGGGCGAAGAAACGGCTGGTTTTGCGATTTTTGACCATCCGCAGAATTTCCGCTATCCCACCACTTGGCATGTGCGCGGCTATGGCTTGTTCGCGCCCAACTGCTGGATGTTTCAGCCGGATCACCATTTGCCCGCTGGCGCGTCCATGACGTTTCGCTGGCGCGTGACCGTGCATACGGGAGATACGGCGCAGGCGGATGTTGCGAATCGCTTTTTGGATTATGTAGATGGGCCGCGTGCGACGTGGGAATGAGAGGCAAAGCAACCACGGATGAACGCGGATGCAAGATGCGCGGATAGAAACTCAGGGACGGTGCCTCCGTGCCCGGCCGAAAAGGCAAGATACAAGGCGGATCGCAGATGGGGCCGGGCGAAAGTTGACATCTGTCAAAAAGGGCGTATATTTGTAAGACGCAAATTCAGATGCCACTTTTGAAAGGGCATGAACATGAAAAACATTTTATGGATCGTTTGCCTTCCATTGGGCTTGATGCTCGCCGCACCGATTGACGCACAACAGCAGGCTAGTCAAAAACCAAAACCGGCACCAAACACAAGCGCATTGCAAAACCAAACCGAACTTGGCAAGTTGATCGGCATAGTTGAACAAATGGACAAACGGCTTGAACGAATGGAAAATAGACTTGATCGCATTGAAAATAGACAAGACGCGCTAGAGAAAAAAATGGACGCCAAGTTTGAACGGATAGACGCCAAGTTTGAACGGATGGACGCCAAGTTTGAACAGTTGCACAATCGGATGGACACTATGTTCTATTGGTTTATGGGCATTATTTCGGCTCTTGTCGCGCCCATTGCCATTACCCTTGGCTTTGACACGTACAGGCGATTGAGGAACAGCCCAAGCCCCCAAACGATCAGCGATCAGGAGTCGGCAAAGCAAGCGACCGGCAGTTAATGACCCCGTATCCGCCAAAACACAAAAAAGCGGCGATCTTCGGATCGCCGCTTTTTTGTGTTTATTTTAGACGTTGGCTACGAGGACAGGCACGGGGGCCTGTCCCTACGGGGCGGGGTGATCCGATAGAGCGACCAACTCATTTGGGGCTGTGGATAGCCACCTTTTGCCCTATCTGCAAATCATGCTGAGGGGGTGTGCGGACTGACCACTGCTTCACCGCGCCCATTTTTGAATGTCGGCGCGGATTTTTTCGGCGTCTGGGTGATCGGGTTGGAGGCGCAACGCGGTTTGCAACTGCCGGATGGCGAGGTCAAAGTGCTGGTGTTCGGCGTAGAGATAGCCCAAGCGGAGATGCGATGGGATGTGAACCGGGCTGATGGCAATGGCGCGCATATAACTGCCAACCGCGCGTTCATAGTCGTCGTTTTGGCGGGCGATTTCGGCCATTTGAAAATGCGGGCGGTGGTCGTCCGAGACGAGTTCGGCGTATTGTTGAAAGGCGTCATACGCCCTGTCTGTCTGCGCGGTCGCAAGACAGCTAAGGCCGAGGTGATAGCGCGGCATGGCGTAATTGGGTTCTGCGTCAATGGCGTTTGCAAAGGCTTCAATCGCCGCGTTGTAGCGTTCGATCAGGTAGAGGACGCTGCCCAAGCGAAAATAGACGCGGGTGAATTGGGTGTTGTGTGCTGCGGCTTTTTGCAGGTGGTCAACGGCTTTTTCGTGATCACCTTTGCGGTGCATGATCAGGCCGAGTTTGAAATGCGCGTCGGCCAGTGTGGAATCGCGTTCCAAGGCTCGATGATAGTACTCTGTGGCTTCGTCGATGCGGTCGAGTTCGTTATACGCATTGCCCAATTCATAAAAGGCCATGGGATCGTCTGGGTTGGCGCGGATGGCTTCCCGCAGTTGCGCGGTGATGGTTTCAAAGGTCTGGGCGTATTGGTTGAAAAACATGCCGGACAGCGCGGCTTGGATGTCGGCGTCTAAGGGCGATAGCCGGATGGCTTGTTCAAGTTCGCTCATGGCCTCGTCTACGCGCCCGCGATTTTTGAGGCTGAGGCCGAGGCGATAGCGCGCGGCAACGTGTTCAAAATTGATTTGGAGGGCGTTGCGATAGGCCCTTTCCGCTTCTGCGATTTGATTGCGCGTTTCGTAGATGCGCCCGAGATAATAGTGGGGCATCGCGCTTTTGGGATCGCGTTGGGCCGCGCGTTTTAGGCCGCTTTCGGCCTGTGTTAGCAGGGCGTTGTCGATGGGCGATTGCCGCAGTGCGCGATGCAGGGCCATCAGGCTTTCGGTTGCGATGCGGAGGCTTTCTGCATTGTGAAACAGGGGGCGTTGCATGCGGGTTTTTTCCTCGGGCGTGAGGGTCACTTTGAAGTGATCTGCAAGGGCGTAGAGCACGGGCAAGATCGCGTCCAAGGGCGCAGAGGCAGACGCCTGGCCCGCAAAGGTTTCGATGACTTCGCCCGTGGTTGCCTGAAGCACAGCGGTTTTGAGATGGATGCGCGATCCCGCGATGTGGTATTGCCCGCGCAATATCAGGTGGATGTTCAATTTTTCTGCAAGATCAGACGTGCTGACGCGCGTTTCCCCGAGTTTGTGGCGCACGTATTCTTCGTCAACCGCATAGATTTTGGGGACGGGATAATAGGCGTTGACATACCCTTCGGCAATGCCCAACGAGAGATGGTTCCACTTCGGGTCGCCACTGATGTTTTCATGGGGCAATACGGCGATGTGCCACTGCGCGTCGATGGGCGCGTGGATCAAGATGATGAGGATGCAGAGTTGGAGGAGTTTTTTCACGTTTTACCTCAGGTTTTCATCATCGCGCGTGACGTAGAGAAATGCCGTACACATTTCGTCGGTTGAGTTTTCGCCCCAGCGCACCAAGCGGGGCGGGTTGTTGGGGTTTCGGGGGTTGTCGGCAGAATTGTCGTAATGGGCTTCAAGGGCGATGCGCGTGCCGCGCGGGAGCGCGACCGGGGTTTTGTACACGTAGGTTTCCTGCCAGTTGAAGTCCCAGGGTTTGACCCATATTAGAGGGTTTTGCGTGCCATCGGGATAGGTGGCGGTGAGTTTCATTTCCATACCGAGCAAGTGCATGTGGGGCAAGATGCCGAGCAGGTGCTGGTCGTAGGGGATGGTGATCGATCCCGTGACCCGGTGGCGTTTGACATTGGGCGGAATGAAGAGCAAGCGGCTGGTGATGACTTCTTCTCGGAGGCGTTTTTCAACGGGTTTTTTGGCAAAGTAAATGCCGAGCCGAGAGTGATCGGTTGCGGCGCGGCCGATTTTGTGGTAGTGGATTTGGAGAATGATGTCGCTGTTGGGGGGCAAATGCCGAGCCGTGCCATCGGGGAGAATGAACGGGGTGTTGCCGGGTGCCCAGCCGCCCAGGGATTCGTAGATGGGTACGCCAATGCCGCCGAAACACGGATAGCCTTGCCCCGGTGCGTTTTTCTCTTGCAGGCGCGCTTTGCCCGAGACGTCGATGTACGCGCTGACGTGGTGGACGACTTCGCGGTCGCCGGGCAGGACTTCAATGGCCGATACGTCATTGTCTTTGTCCTGTTGGGTGGGCAAAACAAAGCAGCGATATTCGTCGCGCCCCACGGCTTTGAGTGGATACGGGGCTTCGGGTTGGAGGATCAAGTCGGGCTTGCCCAAGGTCCAGCCAGTGGGAAATGCACGGAGTTCGGGTCGGTCTGCGGGATCGCCTTCGGGCATGCCGCGGTCAACCCATTGTGCGAAGGTGTGGATTTCGTCGTCTGTGAGCCTGCGAGAGTTTTTGAAGTCGCCGTATTCGGGGCGGGCTTTCCACGGCGGCATGATGCGGGCTTCGATGGAGTCGCGCATCTGATAGGCCCAGGCGAGGACTTCGGTGTAGTCAAAAAAGGGCACGCGGCCCATGCCGCCCGGGCGATGGCAGGTTTGGCAGCGGTTTTGAAGCAGGGGCAAGATGTCGCGGTAAAATGTTGGGGCGGACGCCTGCGCGGCAGTAGTCACGCGGGGCAGGCGTCTGATTTCGCAACCAAAGCTGGGTAGGATGGGATTGGCGATTTCCCGGTTGGCGAGCAGGGCGTCGAGGGCGTCCCACAAACCGTGCGAGGTGGTATCTTCGGCTATGCCCCAACCGTTGTCGATTTCGCCTTTGTAGCGCAGGCGGCGTTGTGCGTCAAAGAGGAAGGCTTGGGGGGTGTGCGTCGCGCCCAAGTGGTCCGCGAGTTTGTTTTGCGGGTCGCGGAAGACCATAAAGGGCACGGGATTTTGGGCGTAGTGGCCGCGGATGTCTCGGTCGGTTTCGTTGAAGTTGGCATTCACGGAAATCAGGCGGATGCCTTTGGGCGCGTACTGATCGTGAATTTGCGCGCGGTGGATGTCGTATTTGAGCGACGCCGGGCAGACGATGGAACTGAAGACGATGACGAGGGCGCGGTCACTGAATAAATCGCCAAGCGCGACGGGCGCGCCATTGAGGTCCGCGAGGGCAAAATCGGCGAGGGGGTCGCCAAGGCCGAGGGGTTCGGCGCATGCGTGGCGCGGCAAGGCGAGGAAGAGCGCGATGGCGAGGAGACGTTTCATATTAGGGATTGCGCTTCCGCAGATAGTCGATGAGGAAGACGAGCGCGATGAGGCCGAAGAATCCGGCGACGGAGAGGGCGATGTAGTGGCTCTCATTCGGCAGGCGATAGTATTGTATCCCCGCAAACATCAGCGCGGGAACGAAGAAGATGAGCGCGCCCAAGAGGGCGTATATCGACTGTGCGGCCGGTTCGGGTTGGGGATTTGACGCGCTTGGGTTGCGCTGGGGTTGTGTCGGCTGGATTGTGGGAGGTGCTGTCTTGGACTTGACCGCTTCGGGCGGTTTGACTTGGGCGAGCATGGCGATGACGCTTTTGCGGTAGGCGTTGTCCGCACCCGCATAGACGGTCCAAAATGCCGCGATTTCCTCCGCGCCCGTGCGAGTGAATTGCTTTTCGAGTGCGCGCTTGCGGTCGAGCGGAAGTTCGGCTGGGGCTTGTTTTTGGTGCGTTTTGAGGTCGTGGAGGATGTGCGTGAGGCTGGCGTCGTATCCGTGAATCCAGGGATAGGTGGCGTGTTGGAGCAATTTTTCGTCGGGATTCGCGTTGCCAAATTCGCGGTTGTACGCGTCGATCAATTTTTTTCGACCGATTTTAGCCCCTGCGCCGGGAAAATATTTTGCCCGCAACGCGCTGTCGCGCTGAAAGGGCAGAGAGAGATGACCGTGATCCGCGATTTCGAGGATGCGTTTGAATGCGGCGATGAGGGGTTGACGGCAGGACATAAAGGCGTGAAAGGCGATGAGCCACAAAAGGCACAAGAGGCGGATCGCGGATTAAACGGATGACGCGGATTGCGCGGATGAGAGGCAATCGTAGGGGGATGCCCCTGTGCCCGAAAATCAGTGGTCAGTGGTCGGTCTCCGCACCATCATCCCAAGGCGGGGTCGGGCGGTTGGGACTGGCCACTGATCACTGATCACTTGGGATGTGGGAGGGGCCGGGGGACTGTCTTTTAATTTACCGGTTTTTCAAAGTCTGCGGCAAAGATGAGAAAATCGAGAAAATCCACGCGGCCCGAGTTGTCGAGATCAAAGGTTGGATTGACCGTGTTAAAGGCTGCTACAAACAAGCGGAAGTCTGAAAAGTCAATCTCGCCCGAACCATCGAAATCGGAGCGCGTGCGTGGACCGGTGATTGAGCCGGTGATGGTCAGGTTGATCGAGGCGTTTTGCGGGTCGTCTGAGAGGATGTCAATGGTGCCTGTGATCGGCCCCTCGGCTTGTGGGTTGAACGTCACGGTGATGTCGTGAGATGAACCGGCGGGCACGGTGAATTGGGTTTCTGAAAACGCGATGCCCGCGATGTCGGATCGAATGTCCGTGACGGTGAGCGGGCCTGTGCCGCTGTTGGTGATGGTGACTGTTTTTGTGATGCTGTTGCCCACCTTAATTTCACCCAAACTCAAACTTTCTTGCATGAGTGCAATGCTCGGCAATGGGGCCATTTCGATGGTGAGATTGAGCACCGGTACTTGCAGGGTGCCGACGCTTTGGTCGCCGTGTTGGAGTGTGATGCTACCTGAAAATGTGCCGGGTTGCGTTGGCGTGAGGGTGATTTGAACGGTTTGAGTTTCGCCGGGGTTGATGGTCAGGGAGGAGGGCGTCATGGTGATGCCATCGGGTGCCGAGTATCCGGTGATTTCGAGCGGCCCCGCGCCCGTGTTGTTGATGGTGAGATCGACGGTTTTGGATTGCCCCACTTCGAGCGTTCTGCCAAAGTAAAGCTGTCGCACGGACAGGGAAATAACCGGCGATTGGTTGATGAGGGCGTCAACCCTCTGGTTGACTGAGGCAAGATTGCCGGTGCCGAGGGCAGTGGTCTTAAGGCGCAGGATGCCCGCTTGGTCAATGACGAGGATATCTTCGTTTCTGGCGCCATAAGTTCCGGAGATGGTGCCCGCATTCATGAGCATAGGCGTCGTTACCCTGGCTCGTGTCAGAAAGGATTCTGCCTGCCCGGAATTGCCGTTGTACCTGTCGAGCGTGAGGACTTGGACGCCGGGTTTGTTGCGGTTGGGTTGGTGAATATTAGCTTCAAAGGCGGGACCCGCCCCTATGCATGTCCCTCAGTTGAAGCCGACAAAAAAGAGGACGGAGACCGTGTTGCTCGAATCATTGACGCTGTACGATTTGCCATCGGTGGCCCTAAGTTGAAATCCGGGCATTTTTTCACCCACCCTTTGGGCGAAAGCGGTTGTACACAGAGACAGAAACAGGGCGAGAAAGAAGAGACGGTATTTCATGGGTTCCTCCATTGGATAAAGGGGATGAGACGAGAGAGGTGAAAAGCAATCATAGAAGCAGTGGTTAGGGGTTAAAGGCGGATCACGGATTAAACAGATGACGCGGATGATAGGCAATCGCAAGGCACGGCTGATAATATAGCAAATCGCATTCGCATGTGGAAAAAAAATGTATCGGGGTTTGCGCTTGATTTTG
Source organism: uncultured Latescibacterota bacterium (assembly GCA_958295785.1). Taxonomy (GTDB): domain Bacteria; phylum Latescibacterota; class UBA2968; order UBA2968; family UBA2968; genus VXRD01. Next base: position 3,642,144 of record OY282377.1, on the reverse strand, counting down.
GGGAGTGGCTTTTCTACATTGTGTTCACGTTTTGGCGGTTTTGGGGTTCCCCTTTTTTGCTATGTCTCTATCTTCAAATGACTTTGACGCCGCGCTTCAGCACGCGATAGCCCGCCGCGATGCCGGCGATTTGGAAGCGGCGATAGCGGGGTTTGATGCGGCAATCGCGATCCGCAATAGCGACCCGGCGGCTTATGTGCATCGCGGGATCGCAAATGGGCAACTGGGGCAATTTGACGCGGCCATTGCGGATTTTGACCGCGCGATCACCCTCGCGCCCGATGATCCATGGGTGTGGGCGAATCGGGCGATAGCCTGCGGGTTGATGGGGCAATTTGACGCGGCTATCGACAGCTTTGGAAAAGCTATCGCGCTCGATCCAAACAATACGCAGACGCTTGCCAGCCGCGGGGAAACCCTGCGCGAGATGGGGCGGTTTGACGCGGCGCTGGGGGATCTCAATCGGGTTTTGAAACGGGATGCAGATTATTTTGGCGCGTTGATCAGCCGAGGGCATGTGTGGCTGGCGATGGGACAATGCGACGCGGCGGCGGGCGATTTTGATCGGGCGATAGCCGTGGGCAATGGGCATCCCGATGCGTTTGTCGGGCGGGCAGAGGTCTATCGGCGGGGCGGGAGTGCCGAGGGCGCAATGGCGATGTTTGATCAGGCTCTAAAGGCGATGCCCAACCATTTGGGCGCGTTGATCGGCCGGGGCGAGGTGCTGCGGGCGAGCGGGCAATGGACAGCCGCGCTCGCGGATTTTGACCACGCGCTCGTTCTCGCGCCGGATGATCCGGATTTGTTGGTCGGGCGGGCAGACATATTGCAACAGATGGGGCGTAGCGCCGAGGCGATCCGCGATTTTACCCAGGCGTTGGATATTGTGCCCGATCATCTGTGGGCACTGTTGGGGCGCGGCGTTGCGCGGCGAATGGAAAATGATCTCGAGGCGTCGCTCGCGGATTTTGATCGGGCCGTGCGGATCGCGCATGGGGATTCGCGGATCTGGGCGCAGCGCGGCGAAACCCGGCGGATGCTCGGGCAATGCGAAGAAGCGGTTGCGGACTTTACGCGCGCGTTGGATCTCGATCCGGAAAACGGATGGGCGCGGGAACGGCGCGCAGAGGCGTTTCGGCAATTGGGTCGATTTGTGGAAGCTGTTGAAGATCTGAACAGAGCAAGGGCGGGATGAGCGCGTCGCATCACATTGTCGTTGCGGATCGCACGGTTGCGTTTGAAGAAACCATTGCCCGGTTTGGCGAGGCATTGTCCAAGATGTGTCGATTTCAGACGCGGGCGCGGCGGTTTTACAAGACCGTGTGGATCGCGGATTGTTATACGGATTACGTGCAGTCGGCTCTGTTTCGCAAATACGAAGGGCCGCTGATGGAGGGCATTGCCCTGCGGACCATGGGCAAGGGGCTTTCCAAAGCGCAAGTGCTGGCCGGGGCCATGGCCGAGGCGGTCGAGCGGATTTCGTTTTTTGACGCGCTGGCAAGCGGGCGCGAAACCCCGATTTGCGAATTGACGCCGAATGTCGAGCTCGTGCCGACCGACATGAAGGCGTCTGAGGTGCCGCATTTGAATGATTCGGCCAATGGCGTGTCGGCGGGCAATACGGCGCTGGAGTGCGTGTTTCACGGCTTGTTGGAGATGCACGAGCACATGGATGTGGGGATGCACTTTTACTGGCCGGGCTTGAAACACCGGCAATTTATCGATCCCATGCTGACGGGCTTCCCCCCGTGCGTTGCCGAGAAGATGCTGGCCGTGGCCGCGCCGGGGGAAAATGAAAAGGTGACGACGGTTCACGCGGTTGTGTGTCCCAAAGACCTGGGGCCTCTGGTTCGCACATGCGCGCATTTGGATGGGCGCGTGGCGTTGCAACGGGCGTTTAATGAGACCGTGCAAAGTCACAAAACCCGGTTTGTTTCCGATTTGCACACCTTTGCCCCGGAGGTTGCACTGTGGGATTTGCCCAATCATTTTACAGACGATTTGATAACCGATATTCAGGTGGTCTTGCGCGGCATGAAAGCGCCGGTTTACGTGCAAGATTGGACGCACCCCGAGATGCAAATTCCCGTGTTGCGGCCCTTTGGCTTAAAGACCACAAAGCGCGACCAAGCGATGATCGAGACGTATGTCCATCGCATTATGGTGGATTCGGGGGATTATATGATGTGGGGGGGAGGATGATGCCGTGGTCGGTGGTCAGTCCCAACTCAGCCACCCTCGAAATTGAGGACGTAAAAATGTAGGGGCGCGGCCCCCGTGCCCGCCCGAATCAACGAGAGGCGAAACGCAGGGACGAGGATCGAAACTATGATGCCAAAAGCGATTGATTTTCTGCGCTGCATTGTCGGCGCGTTGCCCGTGCGTTTGTTCGGCGTTTTGGCCGTTGTGTTGCCGGTGGCCTGCGGCAAGGTGGTCGAGCCGGAATTTGTGATTGAAGAATCCATTGTCACCACGCCTGCGGGCACAGAGCATGTGCAGGTGTTTGTTCCGGCCAGCACATTTACAATGGGTTTGAGCGATGGCCCGTCCAATGCGCGCCCAGCGCACGAGGTGATGCTCGACGCATTTTACATCGACAAATACGAAGTGACCAACGCGCAGTATTTGGGTTATGTTGAGGCAACGGGCAGTGAACGCCCGCAGTTTATTCGGGAGGAGGGTTTTAATCAACCCGATCAACCGGTGGTGGGTTTGGTGTGGAATCAGGCGCGGGATTATTGCCAGTGGGCGGGTTTGCAGTTGCCGAGTGAAGCGCAGTGGGAATTGACCGCTGCGGGCACGGATGGGCGCGTGTTTCCGTGGGGCAACGCGCCAGCAGATGAGTCGCTCGGCAATTTCAATTTTAGTTCCGGCCCAACGCCCGTGGGCAGCTATCCAGAGGGGGCGAGTCCTTTTGGCGCGTTGGATATGGCGGGCAATGTGTGGGAGTGGACGCTGGATGAATACCAGCATACGTATTACGCAAACAGCCCGGTTCACAATCCGGTCAATTTGAAAAATGCGGGCATGGAAGATGGCCCGGATCGCACGCTTCGCGGCGGGGGTTGGTTTTCGGCGCAACACAATGTCCGCGTGTTTGTGCGGAGTTCGGTGCTAATTATGGAAGAGCAATCAGACGATGCGGGCACGCATCAGATATTTGCCCAGATCGGGTTTCGGTGCGCTCGAGGGGAATGAGTTTCGACAACGAACCACTTGATTGCGACACTGTCAGTCGGTCAAGTCCTGTGGCATTAGGCTCTTGTGAGCATCTCTCACACACGCATGTTAAAACGATTCTAAAAAAACGAATTGAAGCCCCACTTGAAGAAAACCTGGTGCATCCGCAAAGTGGATGCGTCCTTTCTCGCGCGCATGGAAGCCTTGCTTTGGCTGTATGACCACCCTCATGATCCCAATGTTCCTGGGGTCTGCTTTGATGAACGTCCTTGTTTTCTCATCGGACAAGTCCTGGATCCCTTGCCCCTAACAACAGGCCAAGTGACCAAAGAACATGATGCCTATACCAAACACGGCTCGCGTGCGCTGTTGGCCGCCATTGAGCCTTTAAGCGGCAAACGGCTTGCCGAAATCTATCCTCGGCGCACGATGAAGGAAGACACCCACTTTTGTCAGGCGCTGACACAGCATTGGCCACAAGCGGAGAAAATCCGCTTGGTGCAAGACAATCTCAACACGCATACCCGCCATGCCTTCTATCGTTCCTTGCCGGCCGATGAGGCGTTTGCCCTCGCGCAGAAGTTTGAGTTCTTCTTTACTCCCAAGTCGGCGAGTTGGCTCAACATGATCGAGATTGAGTTTTCGGCTCTGGCGCGAGGATGTTTGAATAGGCGCATCGCGACGCAGGCGGAACTGCGCCGAGAAGTTTTGGCCTTCTTTCAAGAGCGGGAGGCCAAGGGCATCCCCTTACATGGCGTATATCATTGGATAATGCAGAATGGCGAAAGGATGATCGATGGTGTTTTTGTCTGGTCGATTTTTTGTCGGCCTTTTTTTTCTTTTGATTGCGAGTTTGGGTGGGTGTGGGTATCTCGCGCCGAAAGAAAAGGGCTATGTCGCGGCTGTGGTGTTGAATTTGCGGGAAAAGCCGACGACAAAGTCGCGTGTGGTGGGGCGGTTGCAACGCGGCCGCGAGTTGGAGATCGTCGAACGGGCCGACCCGTGGTTGCGCGTGCGCGTGGATGAGACCGAGGGGTGGGTACACGGCCATTATGTAGGGGACGCCGCCGCCGTGCGTGCCGCATTGCAAAAAGACCTCGCGAGTCGTTCAAGCGCGAAAAAAAAACGGCCTGTGACGCGCCCGCCGCAACCCGCAACCCCAACGCCGCGAAAGTCTGCCGATGCCCTGTCTATCGATGGCATGATCGCGGGGATGCCCGATGATTTGATATTGGAGGAAATGGATCCCCTCGAGGGACAGCCGAGGCATATCGGCGCGACGGGCGATGGGCAAGTGGTGCTGGAGTTCTGGGGGCCAGAGACCGATTTGTTGCGGTCTGAGATTATGGTGACAGTGCTCGGTGTATCCGATGCGGACGTGAATCGCAATGCGGCCTGGGTGCGAACATTTGTCCGCAATGCCGTGCCGCAATGGAAACGAGACGCGACGTGGATTGCAAATTTTATGCGGGAATTGTCGAGCCGCGATGCGGGCAAAGGCGGGTTTGACGCACGCGGCAAATCCGTGCGCTTTCTGTTCATCAAACCCTTGGGCGCCATCCGCGTGACCATCGAGAAAGCGTAGCGATCAACATGGAAAGGCGATTGGCAGATTGCTGAAGCCAGCGTAAAAATCTGTTGCTAGGGTCAGTGGGCATGTCTTCAACTTGTAATGCCTCCAACCGCTTTTGTGCATGTGCTGATACTTCCTCAAGCATGCCTTCTTCTTGTAAAAAATCATCAAAATTGCTGCCGCGATACTTATTCATTAGGACTTACGCAATCTCCATTGGAATATCAGGTGCTTTGAGTTGTTGTCTCAAGAAGTCAGCCAGCCCCCGGTATTTGACTTGATAAATGGTTTGTCCTGTTTGATAGGCCACCTGCTCAAGTCGAATCCAAACTAACATCGCACACCCAATATGATTTCGTACAATGCGTGCCAATCGACATGGACACTTTTCAAGCCCGGTCACCTGTTTGACTTCGCGGTGAAATGGCTCAATTTTCCATCTTTGGTGACACACCTGTTGTACCCCTGAAGAATCGTTTTGAGCATGGTCGTTCGTTACGACATACGCCGTGCGTCTGGCAGCAGACGCCACCCGGAATAATTTCACTTTGTGGTCTTTGGGAAACCCTCTGATTTTAATTGACTTGCCTTGTTTGCGTTGCGCTTTCGTCCAAGTTAAGCTATCTACGCGCTGGTAGGGGATTGTGCCTGCCTACTCGTCCACGCGCCGGTTCGTCTTGAGGGGACAAGAATAGGTTTTTTGCATCTGCTCTATGTGTCGCATGACCGTTTTGGTCGCATACCCACTGTCCATCAAGACCCCGGTAAAAGGAAGGCGCTTCTGATAGACCAACCCAGAGAGCATGTCCTTGAGATGATCCAATTTGGTTTTGCCATCGCCTTGCGGGTCATAAATCCGATAGTCAATCAGCCAGAACCGATCCTCTTGCGGATTGACATAGACACATGTGACCACCCCGATGCCGTTGATGACGCCTTGGGCGTTGCCGCTCTATTGACGGCGCACTCACGCGATCTTGCGTGCGTGTCGCTTGTCTAAAACCGTGTCATCAAAGATCACATCGCCTTTGGGCGTCAACGCGATGTGGTCTTTGACGTGTTCCCACACCAAGCGGGGCGGGATACGATCACCGGCGAGATAGCGGTTGATCATATCATGACTGAACCCTTCGCTATGGTCGGCGAAAGGGGTCAGGGTATCGTTGAGGGGACGGCTAAGCAGATACTGACAGGAATCCAAACGCGTCGGTTGGCGCATTGACACCTCCTCAAAGTGATAAATTTTACGGAATTGCACCCTTTTTTAACTCAGCATGCGTAAGTCCTATTGGGGTAAAGGATTGTGTTTGAGATTGGGTTGGTTGGGCGTTTTAGTGATGATGTCGAGCTTGTTTTCTTGTGCATTTCCTCGGCCATTGACGCCGGTCAAACCCGTCAAAGATAGGCCCTGTCTCAAAGATAGGCCCTGTCTCATCGAGAGATGCAAAAAGCAAAAATGTTATCTGTCTGTTGTTGAAGGTGAACGGCGATATATTTGTTATTCTGGGTATCATGGTAGGTGTCAGATTCATTGAAATTTGGATTTTTTGACGGGCATGATCGGGATTTTCTGATGGGCATGATCGGGAGGTGCCTGTCAGAAAAAAATAAGCAGTAAAGTCTGTATAATTTCGATTTTTCGGTCGTTTTTTCACTAGTATATAGAAGGAAGCGACCCGGGGTGGAGATGTGCTGGTGATAAAAATTTGAAAATTTTGTGAAAAAGCGATAGTAGTCTATTGCCTTTTGTCGTATGAGAAAATGGCGGTGCATTGTGAGACAGACATGGGGTGTTGTTGAGGCGTCAGATGGAGGCGATAAGGACGAGCGGCGGGGGATGTTGGGAGGGATGCAGGGGATGATGAAGGGGTGGTTGTTGTCACGGGTTTTAGATTTGGTGGTGAAAGGAAAAAAGGGAAATGAGGATGGACGTATTAGAGAGTTGCTTTTGCAGAGAAAAGTGCTTGCAGTGTGGGATGGAAAGCGGATATTTGTAACAAAGAAAAATGGAGAGAAGAGGGAAAGTTTGTATTGGCGGAAGCGTTTGGTCAAGGGATTGATGGATTTAGGACATGAGAGGGATGATGCTTGGAAGATTTTGATATTGTGGGATAAGTTGACGGATGGGGGCGAGAAGTCTATTTATGATGGGATCTGATCTTGTTTATGAGATGGTGATTGGTGAATAGAAAGGAGATCTATAATGGCGGATATGATAGCGGATTTGAAACATAAGGTTGGCAAGTCTATGAGTCGCTTGAGACAAATCCACCTCATAGGGTGCCGGCTTCTGTGGCGCGTTATGAGGGGGTTTTCAGAGGGTATTGAATGAGGGTCATGCTCCTGATATTGCTCATGATGTCTATGTTTTGCAGGGCGATATAGTTGTGCCGAGTGGGACGGGACGGAAAATAAGGTCTGTTCCGACTCTTACAAGAGCCAAACCAAATCTGCCATCCCATTTTCTTCGTGCTTCAAACAATCGCACCGCGCCCTGCGCCGACGAACCCGCATTCTGCATGCAGGACGCGCTCATGCGTCTGTCCCTCGGAGAACCCGTTGTTGCCATCCCCGACTTTTTCGCCAAACCCTCAAACGCCCCAACAACCGCATCATTGACACACACCGAGCCAAGCACCGAGTGATCACGCAATTCGAGCAAAATAACGCCCAGTCGCACAATGACCGGGCGTTTTTATTTTTTGGGTAGATAAAATTCAATGAATTGCAAATGCGGGAATGAGGTCAGCTAGCGACGGGCTCTTTTTGACTTTGAGCACAAACGTCAGGCGTCAATAAGAGCACCCAAAAGAAAACGCCAAACACAACAGGCCATCTGTCATTCATAGGACTTACGCATGCTGAGTTAAAAAAGGGTGCAATTCCGTAAAATTTATCACTTTGAGGAGGTGTCAATGGACCGACCGACGCGTTTGGATTACTGTCAGTATCTGCTTAGCAGTCCCCTCAACGATACCCTGACCCCTTTCGCCGACCATAGCGAAGGGTTCAGTCATGATATGATCAACCGCTATCTCGCCGGTGATCGTATCCCGCCCCGCTTGGTGTGGGAACACGTCAAAGACCACATCGCGTTGACGCCCAAAGGCGATGTGATCTTTGATGACACGGTTTTAGACAAGCGACACGCACGCAAGATCGCGTGAGTGCGCCGTCAATAGAGCGGCAACGCCCAAGGCGTCATCAACGGCATTGGGGTGGTCACATGTGTCTATGTCAATCCGCAACAGGATCGGTTCTGGCTGATTGACTATCGGATTTATGACCCGCAAGGCGATGGCAAAACCAAATTGGATCATCTCAAGGACATGCTCTCTGGGTTGGTCTATCAGAAGGGCCTCCCTTTTACCGGGGTCTTGATGGACAGTGGGTATGCGACTAAAACGGTCATGCGACACAGAGAGCAGATGCAAAAAACCTATTATTGTCCCCTCAAGACGAACCGGCGCGTGGACGAGTAGGCAGGCACAATCCCCTACCAGCGCGTAGATAGCTTAACTTGGACGAAAGCGCAACGCAAACAAGGCAAGTCAATTAAAATCAGAGGGTTCCCCAAAGACCACAAAGTGAAATTATTCCGGGTGGCGTCTGCTGCCAGACGCACGGCGTATGTCGTGACTAACGACCATGCTCAAAACGATTCTTCAGGGGTACAACAGGTGTGTCACCAAAGATGGAAAATTGAGCCATTTCACCGCGAAGTCAAACAAGTGACCGGGCTTGAAAAGTGTCAATGCCGGTTGGCACGCATTGTACGAAATCATATTGGGTGTGCGATGTTCGTTTGGATAAGACTCGAGCAGGTGGCCTATCAAACAGGACAAACCATTTATCAAGTCAAATACCGGGGGCTGGCTGACTTCTTGAGACAACAACTCAAAGCACCTCATATTCCAATGGGGATTGCGTAAGTCCTATTCATGCTTTTCTCCCCTTTTGCCATAGATTTTTTCGGTCTTGTGCCAACTTCAAAGCAGAACGCGGTGTTCTTCGAGTCTTCTTGAAAAAGCCGTGCAATAGTACCATATCGCCACCTTCTACGCTAAACAAAATTCGCACAATACGCCTGTCGCTGAGTTTGCAACGAACTTCCCATAGGTCTTGCATTCCGATGCCCACACGACCAAAAACGCCGAGAGCTTTGCCCTCGGCGTTTTTATTTTTGCAGACCGCGTCTACTTCTTTTTTTTTTGACCACTACAAAAACCTAACGCCACACCAAATTTCGACCAATGGTATCGGTTTGCGGCAAATCATAAGTTGGAGATTTCACCAATCCTTTCGCCTTCATGTATTCATAAAACTCACTGAGGCGTTTGTGATTCGTTGCTAAAATGCCGGTACCTGCTTGAGAGTTTGGTGACAGCGGTGGAAACTCTTCTCGCAGTTTCTCAATTTGACTTGTTAAGTTCATAGCGTCTCTCCCGCTCAAAAATAGTCTCTGCAATGCAGAAAGTATGGATAGCCCTCTCTGGCTATATATTGGGTGAGGAGATCGTTGTAGTTTCTGATGAGTTGTCGCAACTCACCATCTGTTGAATAATCATCGATCTTCAACCTGAGAACACTCTGAAGCGTGTCTGGCCCGATCATTCGACCATGAGAATGCCAACGTTTGTTATCTCCGAGCGTCTTGGCAATTTCTTCCGCACGCTGTTGCTTCTCCTCTTTAGTGACGGGTTGACCTTTCTTGCTGGTTTCATGGACAGTCCAATTATTGAATTTATACTCAACGAGCCATTTTTTTAGCAAAGTAACCGTCAGATCCCTTGCTTGTTCATATCGGCTAAGAACTGCCAAATCTTGATTCTGCAAAATCAAAAATTCAGCTTCCGTTAATTTGTCATCCTTTGCCTTTTCCAGCATCTCAGCCACTTTATCCAAATATCCTAAAGCTGGCACCCACTCCTTTCCATTGTGGACTTGAGGATCAATGGGGCCTAATGAGGATGAGTAGTCCATATAAATTCGATCTCCAGACATGCACAATATCGTTCCCGCCGATAGAGCAAAATCTGGTACAACAAAGTAAACTTCAGAAAAATGAAACCGGATAATCTCGACCATCTTTTCGGCTGATTCTGCACTGCCGCCGGGTGTGTTGAGAAAAAAAATCAATAGCTCTTTCTTTTTTTCATACTCAGCCATTTTTTCAATGAAATCCCGAAATATTTTTATAATCCCAGGTTCAATCGCACCATAATAAAATGCGACCTTGCCATCAAAATGTTGCTCAATTTTTGTTAGCTGGTTGGTAAGTTCATTTTTTATGGTATTGTCTAACATTGGAATCATTAGGACTTACGCATGCTGAGTTAAAAAAGGGTGCAATTCCGTAAAATTTATCACTTTGAGGAGGTGTCAATGCGCCACCCGACGCGTTTGGATTACTGTCAGTATCTGCTTAGCAGTCCCCTCAACGATACGCTGACCCATTTCGCCGACCATAGCGAAGGGTTCAGTCATGATATGATCAACCGCTATCTCGCCGGTGATCGTATCCCACCCCGCTTGGTGTGGGAACACGTCAAAGACCACATCGCGCTGACGCCTAAAGGCTATGTGATCTTTGATGACACGGTTTTAGACAAGCGACACGCGCGCAAGATCGCGTGAGTGCGTCGTCAATATAGCGGCAACGCCCAAGGCGTCATCAATGGCATTGGGGTGGTCACATGTGTCTATGTCAATCCGCAACAGGATCGGTTCTGGCTGATTGACTATCGGATTTATGACCCGCAAGGCGATGGCAAAACCAAATTGGATCATCTCAAGGACATGCTCTCTGGGTTGGTCTATCAGAAGCGCCTCCCTTTTACCGGGGTCTTGATGGACAGTTGGTATGCGACCAAAACGGTCATGCGACACATAGAGCAGATGCAAAAAACCTATTATTGTCCCCTCAAGACGAACCGGCGCGTGGACGAGTAGGCAGGCACAATCCCCTACCAGCGCGTAGATAGCTTAACTTGGACGAAAGCGCAACGCAAACAAGGCAAGTCAATTAAAATCAGAGGGTTCCCCAAAGACCACAAAGTGAAATTATTCCGGGTGGCGTCTGCTGCCAGACGCACGGCGTATGTCGTGACTAACGACCATGCTCAAAACGATTCTTCAGTGGTACAACAGGTGTGTCACCAAAGATGGAAAATTGAGCCATTTCACCGCGAAGTCAAACAGGTAACCGGGCTTGAAAAGGGTCCATGTCGGTTGGCACGCATGGTACGAAATCATATTGGGTGTGCGATGTTCGTTTGGATAAGACTCGCGCAGGTGGCCTATCAAACAGGACAAACCATTTATCAAGTCAAATACCGGGGGGTGGCTGACTTCTTGAGACAACAACTCAAAGCACCTCATATTCCAATGGTGATTGCGTAAGTCCTAATCATTTTACTTCACCAGTCTATTATATCATACAAGTCGGTACCGCAACATATTGTCATTTATATATCAGATATATAAATATATAAACATATAAATGATTTTTTTTCTTTTTTGTCAAGTACATAATTTCGAACGCAAAAACGCCGAGAGCTTTTGCCCTCGGCGTTTTGTGATGGGATTTGGCGGACGTGAATCGCAATGCGGCATGGGTGCGAACATTTGTCCGCAATGCCGTGCCGCAATGGAAACGAGACGCGACGTGGATTGCAAATTTTATGCGGGAATTGTCGAGCCGCGATGCGGGCAAAGGCGGGTTTGACGCACGGGGTAAATCCGTCAGGTTTTTGTTCATCAGACCCTTGGGCGCCATCCGCGTGACCATCGAGAAAGCGTAGCGATCAACATAGAAAGGCGATTGGCAGATTGCTGAAGCCAGCGTAAAAATCTGTTGCTAGGGTCAGTGGGCATGTCTTCAACTTGTAATGCCTCCAACCGCTTTTGTGCATGTGCTGATACTTCCTCAAGCATGCCTTCTTCTTGTAAAAAATCATCAAAATTGCTGCCGCGATACTTATTCATGCTTTTCTCCCCTTTTGCCATAGATTTTTTCGGTCTTGTGCCAACTTCAAAGCAGAACGCGGTGTTCTTCGAGTCTTCTTGAAAAAGCCGTGCAATAGTACCATATCGCCACCTTCTACGCTAAACAAAATTCGCACAATACGCCTGTCGCTGAGTTTGCAACGAACTTCCCATAGGTCTTGTATTCCGATGCCCACACGACCAAAAACGCCGAGAGCTTTTGCCCTCGGCATTTTGTGATGGGATTTGGCGGTTGCTTACTTCTTCTTGTCATCGACCACTTCAAAATCCGCATCCACGACCCCGTCATCGCTTTGCTTTTGGCCTTCTGTTCCACCCGGTTCGCCGCCAGGTGGACTTTGGGGCGCGCCTTCTGCCGAGGCTTGTTGATAGAGTTCACTCGCAACTTGATGCCACACTTGGGTGAGGTTGTCATTGGCCGATTTGATCGCATCGACATTGTCGCCCTTGAGGGCTTCTTTGACTTTGTCGACGGCTTCGGTCACTTTGGCTTTTGAGGCGTCGCTGACTTTGTCGCCCATTTCTTCCATCTGTTTCTCGGTTTGATGCACCTGCTGCTCGGCTGTGTTTTTGGTTTCCACGCCTTCGCGCTTCTTCTTGTCTTCGGCCGCATTGGTTTGGGCGTCTTTGACCATTTTGTCAATTTCCGCGTCGGACAGCCCAGACGAGGCTTCAATGCGGATGTTCTGCTCTTTGCCCGTGCCCTTGTCTTTGGCCGAGACATTGAGAATGCCATTGGCGTCGATGTCAAACGTCACTTCAATTTGCGGCACGCCGCGCGGCGCAGGTGGAATGCCATCCAGGTGGAAGCGACCAATGGTGCGGTTGTCCAGCGCCATATCGCGTTCGCCCTGCAAGACGTGGATTTCCACCGAGGGCTGGCTGTCGGCCGCGGTTGAAAACACTTCGTTCTTGTTCGTGGGAATGGTGGTGTTGCGGTTGATGAGGCGCGTCATCACGCCGCCGAGGGTTTCAATGCCCAGCGAGAGTGGGGTCACGTCGAGCAGGAGCACATCGGTCACATCGCCCGAGAGCACGCCCGCTTGAATGGCCGCGCCAATGGCGACGACTTCATCGGGATTGACGCCCTTGTTCGGCTCTTTGCCGAAAACTTCTGCCACGACTTCTTGCACTTTGGGAATGCGCGTGGAGCCGCCCACGAGGATCACTTCGTCGATATCCGAAGCCGAAAGCCCGGCGTCTTGAATGGCTTGGATGCAGGGCTGTTTGGTGCGCTGAACGAGGTCGTCCACGAGTTGCTCAAACCGGGCGCGCGACAAGGTGACGTTGAGGTGCTTTGGCCCGGACGCATCGGCGGTGATAAATGGCAGGTTGATATCCGTGGATGCGGAGCTCGACAGTTCGCACTTGGCTTTTTCCGCGGCTTCTTTTAAGCGTTGCAAGGCCATGGGGTCTTGGCGCAAATCCACGCTGTTTTCTTTTAAAAATTCCTCGGCCAGGTGGTCAATGACGCGCTGATCAAAGTCATCGCCGCCCAAATGCGTGTCGCCATGGGTGGATTTGACTTCAAAGACGCCATCGCCGAGTTCGAGGATGGATACGTCAAATGTGCCGCCGCCCAAGTCGTACACCGCGATTTTTTCCTCGCTCTTTTTGTCCAAGCCATACGCGAGGGAGGCAGCGGTGGGTTCGTTGACAATGCGCGACACCCCGAGGCCCGCAATTTTGCCCGCGTCTTTGGTGGCCTGCCGCTGTGCGTCGTTGAAATAGGCGGGCACGGTAATGACGGCCTCTGTGACGGATTCGCCGAGATAGTCTTCGGCGGTTTGCTTCATTTTTTGAAGCACCATCGCCGAGATCTCGGGCGGCGTGTACGTATTATCGTCGAGTTGCACAGACGCCAACCCATTGGCGTCGCCCACGACCGCGTAGGGCACTTCGGAAATTTCCGTGCTCACCTCGTCGCGGCGGCGGCCCATAAACCGCTTGATGGAATAAATGGTTTTGCCCGGGTTGGTCACGGCCTGGCGTTTGGCAACCTGACCGACGAGGCGTTCTCCGTCTTGCACGAATGCGACAATTGAGGGCGTGGTGCGCCCCCCTTCGGAATTTGGGATGACCACGGGATCGCCGCCTTCCATCACGGCGACACACGAGTTGGTGGTTCCCAAGTCAATGCCAATGACTTTGCCCATTGTGTGAGAATCTCCTGTTGGGTGAAATGGTGGTGTGATCAATTCAAAGGGGTAGGAGTGGCTTTGCCACCTCCAGATTTTACGAATTGGTTTACTGCATTGAAGGACAACGGTTTCATGGCTGATCTCTGCGTTGAAGGTTGCATGACTCGTCAATCAAATAAACGAGGCTGAACTTTCAGGATTCTCTTTCTCGCTTGCCGACAATATTCTTCGTTGGTATCGATGCCGATGTAGTTGCGTTTTAATTGTTTGGCGGCCACGGCGGTTGTTCCCGAACCGATAAATGGATCCAATACCATATCATCTGCCTGCGTAAAGAGTTTGATGAACCACGCCGGCAAATCTTCGGGAAAGGCCGCGCTGTGATTGCGATTGGAACATTCCGTTGCGAGATGGATGACGTTTGTGGGATACACTTTGTCTCTGCCCACCCAATTGGACACATTTTTGCCAAATCCACTCTCGGCTTTCGATTCATCCCTTTTTTTAGGGAATTATATACTTGACAACCTAAACTTTCTTGTTATATTTATACAAGTTACAAGTTACGAATTAACAAGGGGGTTATGATGGCAAAGCAGCTTAGTTTCGTCGCGTTCACACAGAAGTTTGCCACGCCTGAAGCGTGTATTTTGCACCTTGAAAAGATCCGCTTTAAGGATGGCGAGTCTTGTCCGCATTGTGGTAGTATGGGAAAAATCTATCGTCGTTCTGATTTGGCGTATAGGTGCTCGGATTGTGGGCGTAATTTTCATATGATTTACGGAACGATGTTTGGCAAGTCTAAAATCAAGATGTTGCCTAAATGGTTCGCCGCAATATGGATTGAAACGAACCACTCAAAAGGTATTTCAAGCGTTCAGTTGGCAAAAATGATCGGTACAACGCAAAAGACCGCTTGGTTTATGCTTCAAAGAATACGAAACGCTTTTGGCAACAAAGATGATGATGATGATTTTCTGTCTGGTATCGTTGAAATTGATGAAACCTACATCGGTGGGAAAGAAAAGAACAAACATAAATCCAAAAAGTTGAATGCTGGTCGCGGAACAGTAGGTAAATCGGTTGCTTTCGGAATGCGGGAAAAAGGGGAAGATGGTGAGGTAATGGCGGTTCATGTGCAGGACGCAAAAGGGGCAACATTACACGAGAAGATGTTGAACCGGGTCTTGACGGGCGCAACTATTCATGCAGACGAGAACAGCGCATACGGCGCATTGAGGGATGATTACGAAGTGGAACAAATCAATCATTCTGCCGACGAATATGAACGCGATGGGGTCCATACGAACTCCATTGAGAGTTTGTGGGCACTGGTTAAGCGTGTCTATATGGGTATTCATCACCACTGGTCAGACAAACACATGCAAAAGGACCTGAATGCTTGCGTGTTTCGCATCAATCGAAAAAAGGGTGATACCTTAAGTCGGGTTGATGATATGTTGAATATGGCGATGGGCGCACGGTTGACTTACAAGCAACTTGTAGCAAGTGAGGCGGTTGCATGAACAAACTTTATTCTGGCGATTGTATGACCATCATGCAACAGGAAATGAGGGCATCAAGCGTTGATCTTATCTCCCTTGATCCTCCGTTCAATTCCAATAGGGCTTACCACGCGATTTACAAGGATGAAACAGGGCGACCACTTCCCGAGCAGGTTGAGGCGTTTTGTGATAGGTGGACGCTTGACAGTGAACGGGAACGGGCGATCCGAAACAAGAAAATTTAGGTTGTCAAGTATATAATTCCCTTTTTTTATCGGTTTCGCTCAAATTGTTCAACCGCTTCTTTGCCCAGTTCCCGACTGGCACCATAACGGCTTCTTGGCACATCCGAAATTTTCGGTGTTTGTTAAACTGCAAGAGTCTTTCCCATGAATCTCGAAAGCGATTGGGCCATTTTCCCGGATAGGAATTTTTCTTGTGCCACATAAATTCTTCTGTCCACAACCACCCTTGTTCTCGCATCTTCAAAATCAATTCTATGACATACGTATGGCGTTCACCGTTGACAGTCCGTTCTTTGATATTGAGAACAAAGGTTCCGGTGGGTTTTAAGACGCGCAAGAATTGTTCGGCTTTGGGGAGAAACCAATTGACATAGTCCCCCGGCTTGACGCCACCATAAGTCATTGCTCTGCGATCCGCATACGGGGGAGACGTGAAGATGAGATCGACGGCGTTATCGGGCAAATTTTTCAATACGTCTTCGCAATTGCCGCAAATAATTTGATTTACAAAATCCATCCCATCGTCCTCTCATGGGCAACGGCCTCCCCGATTGTAGCGGTGTTGCGGGCAAATTTGTGTTCCGGATTTGATTCTCCAGATACAGATGATCGTTGCTTCCTCGCTCGACCCGTTTCGATTGCTCCGCCCAGTTCAGCAACCAGCCCAACGAGTGCCGCACTTAGATCCTGCACGCCTCGAGTTTGTCGAAGGGGGTAAGGCCCTACCGTTGCTCATTTTTTGCTTTTAATGCTTACGCGGCTTTGGTGTCTGAACTTTTGGCGTCGGATGTCTTTTTGGACTTCGATTTTTTGTCGTCCGATTTTTTGCCGCGCTCTGCTTCC
The DNA here is from genome assembly GCA_958295785.1 of uncultured Latescibacterota bacterium. Taxonomy (GTDB): domain Bacteria; phylum Latescibacterota; class UBA2968; order UBA2968; family UBA2968; genus VXRD01. The sequence continues at coordinate 3,625,649 of OY282377.1, read as the reverse complement.
TTGTCTTTTTTTGCCGCTTCTTTGTATCCGTCGCTGCGGTAGTCGGTGATGTAAAAACCCGATCCCTTAAAGATGAGACCTGCGCCGCCGCTGATGAGGCGTTCAACTTCGCGCTCCCCGCATTCGGGACACTGGCGAATGGGGTCCGCGGTGATGGCGTGAAAGGCTTCAAATTCATACTCGCATGCGGTACACGCATATTCATACGTCGGCATAACAAATCCTCTGTGTTGGGGTGATGGTGAACGGAGACTACGAAATCGCACTTGCGACATTTTGAATCGAGCGGATGCTGGAAGTGCTCGGGTTGTAAACCCATTCATCGTCAAAGACCTCTCGCAACCGCTTGCTCAAGAACAAGTCCCCGATAGACAAAGAATAAAATCGGTTTTTATTCGCTTTGGCATTTGAGATTTGTTCATACAAGGATTCGGGCAACGAAGCCAGGATAAAATCCGAAATGATGAGCAGGTCGGACTGTTCATAGTTTTTATCGGTCATCATTTGGAGGGCATGGGTCAGTGCAGGGCCGACATCGGTGCCGCCGTGGAAAGAACGCTGCAAAAACGCAATTACCTCGCCCATCCCAATTTGTCCCGACAAATCCAATGTTTCTATCCCAGTAGAAAAATTGATCAAGAAACAATTGCGCTTTTGAGAGATGGCGCGCGTTGCCATAAATAAGGTGACGGCTTTAGCTATGGTTTCAGGCATGCCGTGCATAGAACCGCTGGTGTCAACGCAGATGATGATAGGGCCTAACTTTTCTTCCTCTTCAACCTCAATCACGATTTCTTCTTCAACGTCATAAGAACGCGCCTGCATCCCTTCCATTTCAAAACACATCAACCGGCCTTCCACGAATTTCATGTCGAATAATATCGCGGTCTCATCGTCCGACAATAAGGCGATTTCCTGTGGGAGCGCGTGTTCAATGTCTTTCCCCAAGTAGATGCCTATGATTTCTTCTCTCGAGTTGATGTCTGGCACGTATTCCGCAACGGTGGATACGGTCTTGACGAGTTCTTGTCGCTTGGTTTGCTCGGCGCGACGGAGACGACCCATCAGGTCGCACAACGCTTTGACCCCTTCATCTCGTGAGATGTACGAGACCCACTTTTTCAGTTGTTCAATATCCGACAGGGTTAGGTTGTCCTTTGACAAATCGAATAACAAACCGGGTTCGATAGATAACTCGTCCAACGTGTCTGCGAGCAGTTGGAGTTTTTCGAGCCATTCCCGCAGTCTGTCCAATAGTTTTCGCCGATACTTTTGGATGGTCTCTATTTCCCATTTGGCAAATTGTTCGTCTAATAATTTTCGCCATTGTTGCAATAAAAGTGTCCGACAAATGAATTGTTCCTCGTGAATTTTCTGTTTCAGCACTTTTTCTGCTATTGTGGGTGTTTGAAATAGTTCTCTGAGGACAAGGTTAGTAAAATTCTGATTATCTGTTTGATTCTCTTTGAGTTTTTTGAACTCCGCCAACCAATACGCTTCATCAATCCGAGAGTTTGTTTGTTTTGCCAAGGCTTGGAAGTATTGAAAGTCGCGCTCCAACCGATCTATTGTGGCGATGTTTTCCGCTAACTCGTTCTCCGCACGTTGCAGGGCAGATTGGCTCTCCCGAAATGGATTGTCCCGCCTTAACCGCTTGTCAATCCTAAATTGTTCCGTTTCAATTTCTGACGATAGCTGTTCTCTAACATCCGGCTCTTTTGCAACCGAGAACGCTTGAGAGAGTTCGTTCAATATGGCTTGTATTTCATTTTCTATTGCTTTTTGGTTCATGCGCTATCCATCTTTCGGAGGGCGTTTTCAAAAACGGTGCCAGGCGTTGAGCCAACTTATCCTATCAGCCAGGATGGGTTGGCCTACTTAGTTCGCCGCGCTCGGGTCGCACGCTTTTTTGCTGGTTTCTTTTAGGGCTTTTTCGCACGCGCTCGGGTCGTAGCGGTCATTTTGGGTATCAACTTTTCCAATCGGTTGCAGTCCTGACGTCTCACCTTCATGTCCCGTAACTGATTTTCTACACTTTCCAAAGCAATGCGCCGTATGGCTTTAGGAACAAAGGGGGACTCCAATTCTTGCTTGAATTGAGAGAGCTTGGATTCAATTTGATTGGTGATTTTCTCAATTTCCTCAGCTAATTCCTGCACGGCTTCCTGCAATAAGCCAATGAGCCTTTGGTTGACGTTCTCTTTTTTGTTTCCTTTGAAAAATAAGACTTCGGGAGTGAAGGGTTCTGCTTCCTCCCAAAGGGAGGCCCGCGAATGATAAGATAGATCTGCATTTTCACCATTTCGGTGCATTTCGATTGAACAAGTTCCTTGACCTTCAAAGCAACACTTGATCCATGCAAGTTCATTTCCTTGCTGATCTGTTGGGTGGAACTCGTCCGTACTTTTCATTTTGCTTTTTAAAATATAAAAGGTTTTCTGTTGTTTTTGACCATACCCAGCATTTCCATATCTTCTATCACATTTGAAATATTCATCACCGCGCAGTTTTTCAGTCTCATAAACATCTTCGCTATGGAAAAGCTCCTCGTTGATCTCCTTTTCTAAGTCGTTTTTTTTATCTTCAATCCCCCGGATGCTGATGCCCGTTTCAAAGCCGCAATTCCTCACAGCATTCTCAACAATTTTTTGCACCTCCGGGCAATTCTCCTTTGTGGTCCACAAACAGTGGCGCAACAACAAGGTATCGACCAAGTTGGTTTCTGTTCTGTTGCAAAAGAACGCTGCGGCTTTGAGCAAAATTGACGATTTTTGCCAACGGCGGTCAGAAACATAGACATCGAGTTCTTCGCCTTTTTCCTCAAAGGACAGCCGAATATCGTGGATGATGTTTCGGGTTTCTTCCGAAAGTTTAACCGCGTGCATTTTCTCGCACCACTTTTCCCATTCCGCATGTTTGATCGCCAAGCCATCGGGGAGATTGAGTTCTGCACGGGTTGGTTGCGCGTTTAGCAAGCGTTCAAAATTTTCCTTTTGTTCCATTGGCGGGACATGCAACCGGACGAGAAAACGGTCGTATAAGGCGTCTAGCCCTTGCCCTGGTGGTGGCGTTTCGTTGGATGCGGCGATCAATGCCTTTAGCGGCGCGGATTCGACCTCTGTGCCGTTGCGAAATAATTTCTCATTGATGATTGTGAGTAGCGTGTTCAGGATGGCGGGGCTCGATTTCCAAATTTCGTCTAAAAACGCAAAATCGGCTTGGGGCAAAAAGCCTTCGGTCTTTCGGAGAAAGTTATCTCTTTTCAGTTCCGTAATCGAGACCGGTCCGAATACATCTTCTGGCGTGCTGAACCGGTGCATCAAATATTCGAAATAACCATTTGTTTCAAAGGCATGGGACAAGCGGCGAGCGATTAGGCTTTTTGCCGTTCCCGGCGGGCCAAACAAGAAAACATTTTGATCGGCTAAAGTAGCCAAAAACGCAACCGCGATGGTCTCTTCTCTTTCATGGATGCCTTTATTCAAGTGTCCAATGATTCTGGTCATTCGCGCTTTGGTTGTCATAACAAATCCTCTGTGTTGGGGTGATGGGAGGGCGGTAAATTCTCATCAAGCAGCACGCGCATCAATGATCTCCAGCGTCATATTGAGAAAGGCGATGGCTTGCTTGCGAGATACAGTTGGGAAATCGGCAAGGAATTTGTCGAGTGAATCCCCTGCGACGAGGTGCTGAATCAAACTTTCAACGGGAACGCGAGTACCCGCGAAAACCAAAGCCCCGTTCATAAGGGTGATGTGACGGTAACGAACTATCTATTAAGCAATATACGGACCAATGAACCTGAAAATTTGCAATTTGATATAGAACAGTGGTTTATTTTCAGATTGAGATTTTTGGGATTTTGGTCGGTTTGTCAGATTGGCTGGATTTTCGCCACATTGTCAATGGCTGGCGCGAAAAATGGGCCGCACTGTCACAATGCGGCCCGTTTTGTTTTCGGCGTGGACATCTTGTATCTTCAGGCGGGCACAGGGGCCACGCCCCTACGGCTCTCGCATTTCACGTTCTGATTCTGAATAACACCACTTTAGCACATACTTGGACACCGGCTTCCACCGGAATGACGTTCATACCCCTTCGCGTCCCTTCGTGGATCACATCACGCAGCGCGTTGCACCGCGGCGACGATGGCCTCGGCGGCTTCTTTGAGTTTGCGGGCAACGGCAAATTCGAGGCCCGAGTTTTCGAGAATTTGCGCGCCTTCTTCGGCGTTGGTGCCTTGCAGGCGAATGACGAGGGGCACGTCGATTTCAATATCTTTGAGGGCCTCGACAACGCCCTCGGCCACGCGGTCGCAGCGCACGATGCCGCCGAAAATGTTGATGAGCACGGCTTTGACGTCGGTGTCGGACGTGAGAATTCGCATGGCGTTTTTGACGCGCGCGACATTGGTGCCGCCGCCCACGTCGAGAAAATTGGCCGGCGATGATCCCGCGTATTTGACGATGTCCATCGTCGCCATCGCCAGGCCCGCGCCGTTGACCATGCAGCCGACTTCGCCGTCGAGTTTGATGTAGTTGAGGGCGAATTGCGAGGCTTCGACCTCGAGGGGATCTTCTTCGTCCAAGTCGCGCAGGGCTTGGATATCGGGGTGGCGATACAGGGCGTTGTCGTCGAAATTCATCTTGGCGTCTAAGGCCGAGACGTCGCCGGTTTTGGACACGACGAGGGGATTGATTTCCGCGAGCGAGCAATCGGTTTCCTCGTAGGCTTTGTAGAGGGCGGTGATAAATGCAACGCCCTGTTTGAGTTGCTCGCCTGCAAGCCCGAGGCCAAGCGCGAGACGCCGGGCCTGAAAGGGCTGGAGGCCCACGCCGGGGTGAACCACTTCTTTGAGGATTTGTTCCGGCGCGGTCGCCGCCACCTCTTCGATGTCCATGCCGCCGGCGCGAGACGCCATCACGACGAGGCGCGATTGTGCGCGGTCGAGCACGATGCCCAAGTACAATTCGCGGTCGATGTCCGTGGCCTGTTCCACCCAAACGGATTGCACTTTTTGCCCCTCGGACCCGGTTTGCGGCGTGACGAGGTGCATGCCCAAAATTTCAGACGCCACCCGTTTGGCTTCGGATGGGTCGGCTGCCAGTTTGATGCCGCCGCCTTTGCCGCGACCGCCAGCGTGGATCTGCGCCTTGACGACCACATGCCCGCCGAGGGTTTTGGCGATGGCTTCGGCGTCTTCGGGCGTGCGGGCAACCCCGCCCTCGGGCACGGGCACGCCAAAGGATTTGAGGATTTCCTTGGCTTGGTATTCGTGAATTTTCATCGTTGGCTCCTTTTCGGGGTCAAACCGCATATTTTTTTAGCACATCGCGATCGATTTCAATGCCCAATCCCGGCGCGTCGGGCACGGGCAACGCGCCATCCACGGCTTGGATGGGATTGACGGCCAATTCGGTACGCAGGCCATTTTCCGTCATGTCGTATTCAAACAGGGATGGAATGGGATGGAGCACATCGGGCGCGTCGGGTATGGTGGCTTGCCAATGCGCGGTGGCGGCCAGGCGGATATGCCCGCCCCACATGTGCGGCAACACGCGCACGTAATTCGCATGCGCCATCGCGGCGATATTGCGGCATTCGCTAAACCCACCCGCGATGCTGATATCGGGTTGCACGATATCCAGTGCGCGTTGCTGAATCAATTCGCGGAACGCCCGACATCCGGCGAGACCCTCTGCGCCCGCAATGCGGATGGGCACCGCGCGTTTGACCTCCAAATACCCGCGCACATCGTCTGTTGGCAGCGGCTCTTCATACCAAAACAGATCGTTGTGCGCGAGTTTGCGCCCCACGTCAATGGCCGTGCCCACATCGTATCCGCAGTTGGCATCCACGGCAAACAACACCTGATCGCCAATGGCCCGCCGAATCGCGGTTGCGTTTTTGACATCGTAAGCCGCGCCAAATCCGATCTTCATTTTTATCGCTGGAAATCCCAGATCGACATATTCTTTGGCCTCATCCACGAGTGCCTGCGTCAGATCCTGGCGATCTTTGCAAAATAACCCGCTGGCATAGACCGGAATTTTGTCTCTCACCTTCGCGCCCAACAATTGATGCACGGGCATGTCGAGTGCCTTGCCCATCAAATCCCACAGCGCGATGTCGATGCCGCTGATCGCGCGCGGACTGACCCCATCGTCAAACAACGCCTGACAAATCGCGCCATAATTAAATGGACTGCGCCCGATAATGTGGTTTTCAACCGCAGATCGATTGACCTCGCCAGTCCCCTCACCCCAGCCAATAAAGCCATTATCCGTGGCGATCTCGACGACCTGCGCGCTCCTGCTCGTGGACCACCCGCGCGAGTTTGCGAACTTTTCCCGCAATGGATACCGCAAGCGATGGGTTTTTACATCGGTGATTTTCATAGGGGTGTCCTTTGGGTTGATGCCCTCCGAAATGAGGGGGGCTTGCCCCCACCATTTCTCTTTCGCATAGGCGTTCGGGATTCATTGTCTTTCGTCGTTTTTGACGAAACGTTGTTATGGGAGACGAGAGAAAACGATTTTGTATCGCGCTGATTTCAGCAGGCGGATGCTGTTGTAATTTTCCTGATCGTCAAAACCAAATTGCCAGATGTGGTATTCATCTTCATGTGTTCTTTGAAAGAAGAACGTTGATACCGGTTTTTCTGTGTGCTCCTGCCACAGGCGGAACGGATAATAGATCTGTCGAATGATCGTATTGCTAGCATTTGCATTTTTTGCTTCTATTAGAACAACCTGATTTTTGCCCTCATATCCGCCATCAACTTCAGTCTGTACACTTCGCACAGAAATTGGAAAACCGCCCGCATAAAAGCCAAACGGAGGCGTGTATTTCCGCCCGCGAACAGTTAGCACCAATGAATCGTCTTCAGTAAAATGTCGAATTAAGCTGACCGCATAGGCGCGATCAAGGTGTTGCATTTCTGAATCACCCACTTGTGTCGTTTCCAATGAAAAGGAAAAAGTGCTTCGATACTTCAGTGGGGATGATTCAATAGGCGGTATGTCAACATATCCTTCGCCTTTGATAATCGCGTATTCGCCATTTTTCACCGGCAATAGGAAAAGCCCTTTATCCCGGAAAATCGCCGGACGCGATTCTCTTGTGTCCTGTTTGCATAGGATTCGCACCTCTTTTTCACCGGTCTTTGTGAAATGGACGATTCAGAGTCGGAGTCACGTATTATCATAAAAACCTCAAATAGAGCCCTGAGATATGTCCGTGCGTAGCGTCAGGGTTAATTGGCTGTTTTCGCATGTGTGGTCATTGTTTGAAGGTTCGCCAGAAAATTTTGCATTGGCGCACAACACAGCATCCAATCTCGGAATAGCGAGTTTTTCCAAAAATTCTCTGCTGGCGTCTATGCCGACAAATTTTCTTTTTTGCAAAAGTGCTGCGACCCCGGTCGTCGCGCTCCCGCAAAACGGGTCGAGAATCACAGCGCCGGTATCGGTGGAGGCGCGGACGATTCGCTCGAGCAATTTCAGTGGTTTTTGCGTCGGGTGCTTGCCGTGGACTTTTTCGCTGCGCCCTGGCGTGTTGAAAGCCCAGGCAGTCGTGGGAACATCCTCTTCTTCGGAAATGCCCCACACGCTCCGCATTTGGCGATTGGCCTTTTTGAGAAAATCCCAGTTGCCGCTTTCGCGGCGCATTTCCCGGTAGTGAAACGTGTGTTTGGCAGATTTGGTTTTTCGCGCCCAGATCAGGGTTTCGTGACTCGCGGCAAACATCCGGCAGGCGAGATGGGGGGCGGCATTGGGCTTGTACCAGCAAATTTCGTTTAGCAGATGCCACCCGCCGCTCTGCAAGGCAAAACCACAAGCATAAATGGAGTGATAGGTTCCCGATACCCACAGCGTACCATTTGGTTTTAACACACGACGGCAAGCGGAAATCCACGCTTTGTGAAAGGCGAAATCCGCCTCGACACCACGGCTTCTATCCCACGCGCCTTTATTCACTGAAACGCGCTTGCCCGCGTGGACAGACATCCCGTCATTCGACAACCCATAGGGCGGATCTGCGAAAATCATATCCGCACTTTCTTCGGGCATTTCGCCTAAAACTTCCATGGCGTCGCCGTGATAAAGTTGGACGCCAATCTGTGAGAAAATCGGTTTTCTCATCTGCTTGGATTGCGTCTCGCGCATTGCTATGTCTTCAAATAAAGTGACTTTCCAATCATTGCACAAACAGATCGTCCAATGTGACGGGTGTCACCGCGCCGAGGGCGTTGAGGGTGTCGATGTCAAATTTGGATGTATCGCCCATGATGGAGATGAGTTTGGGGCGGTTGGCGAGGTGTTGTTTGTGGAAGTTGAGGACGAGCGGCATGTCGGCGCGGCGGATGTGGTCAAAGCGCGCTTTTCGCGGGTCGGGCGTTTGGTTGCGCCGTTCCCATGTTCGCAGGACGCCGGGCAGGTCGCGGAATTTGATTTTGGCGACGCGATACCGGTTGATCACCGATTTTTTGGCCTCGTCAAAGCGCTCGGGCGATTCGGGCAAGTCGTCGATCAGTTCGGTCAGCGCGGTCACGGCTTCGGGGGTTTTGTCGGCTTGGCAGCCGATATATCCCCACATGAGGTTTTGATCGTTGCTGCGCCTGCCCGGGTCATATCGGGCAAACGTGGCGTAGGCGAGGGCGCGGGCTTCGCGCAATTCCTGATAAACAATGCTGGACATGCCCCCGGCAAAGTATTCGTTGTAGAGATCGATGGCCGGGCGGAGTGCGGCATCGAATGCGACATCGCCAAATTCGACAAAGACTTGCGATTGCGCGGTTTCTTTGTGAAAAAATCGAATTTCGGTTTGGGTGGGCGCGCGCGTCATGAGGTGTTGATATGGCGGGGGGGGGTTGAGGTCGCGGCTGGTGGCGAGGTGCTTTTTTACCGCGGCGAGGACATCATCTATGGATTTGGACCCCGCGTAGATCAAGGTGTGTTTGTACGCGGGCAGACCGGAGATGAGGCCGTGCAGGTCTGCGACTGTGAGTTTTTGCAGGGCCTCGGCAGGGATGCGGCGTTTGTACGAGGAATTGTCGCCGTAGCGGTTGTAGAATCGCAGGGCATTGCGGAGGGATCGGGGGTCTTTTTTTTCGTCTTCGCGTTGCGCGAGGGTGATTTTGACGAGCTCGTCGAGCGTGGCTTGATCCGCAGTCGGATTTTGGAGGTATTTCACCATCAGCGCGAGGGAGGCTTCAAAATTTTCATCCAGGCCGGAAATGCGGATGTTGGTCTCGTTGTTCGACACGCCAATGCCAAAGTCCGTGCCGAGTTTGTACCACTCTTTTTTCAGCGCGTCCGGCGAGAGGTTGCCCGCGCCCGATTTGTCCATGAGCGCCCTACCCGTGCCGAGGCGGTTGTCCTGATACGCGCCTATTTCCACGCTGAGGGTGAAGGCGAAGAGGTCGTTGACCGGATTTTTGACATAGTAGAGTTTGACGCCGTCGCGCACTTCGGCGATGGTGTAGTCTTTGTCCGCGACAAACACGGGCGAGAGTTCCTCTACGGGCAGGGCCAAAATTTCTTTTGCAAAGTCGGATTGCCGCGTGGGGTCAATGTCGATTTTGTCGATTTTTGGCTTTGCGATTTTGGGCAGTTCGTGTTGTTCGTCAATGCGATAACCCGCGACATAGTGTTCGCCAAAGTAGCGATTGGCAACGCGCACAACATCTTCGCGGGTGAGTGTTTCCATGCGGGCAATTTCGGCGATCTCGTGATCCCATTCGGCAAATCCCAAAAACGCACGGGTCATTTGCCCGACCCGGCCCGCGTTGGATTCCATGCCGCGTTTTTGCGTTTTTTTGAAATCCGTGACAATGGCCGCGAGCAGGCTTTCGTCAAATTCGCCGCGTTTGATCATGGCGATTTGATCTATCAGGAGTTGCTCGACCTCGGCGAGGGTTTGACCCTTTTTGGGAATGCCCCACAGGTATTGCGCGCCGTAGTCGTTGAACAAATAGGGATAGCTGCCGGCGCGTCTGACTTTTTGCTGTTGCACGAGATTGAGGTTGATGAGGCCCGCCGTGCGATTGTCGAGGATCATGTCAATGAGCTTCAAGGCTTCGGCGTCTTTGTGGTTGCGGGCGTTTGTGCGAAAGGCGAGGAGCGCGTATTCCTCGCCCTGAAATTTGACCGTGTCGCGCTCCACGCCACGGATGGGCGGCTCTTCCCATGTGTTGAGCGCGGGAATGTCTTTGGCTTTCCACGCGGAGAAATGTTCGTCGATGAGTTGGATGGTCGCGTCGAGGTCGATGTCGCCCGAGATGCAGATCGCCATGTTGTTGGGCACGTAATAGGTGTCGTAGAATTGATACATGTTTTTGAGAGACGGATTTTTGAGGTGCTCGACCTCGCCGATGGTGGTTTGCTGGCCGTAGGGGTGATGCTTGTACAGGCGTTTGTTCACAGCCGCGCTGATGAGGCGGCTCTTGTTGTCCAAGGTGCGGTTTTTTTCTTCATAGACGACTTCGAGTTCGGGTTGAAACAGGCGAAACACCGGGTTTTGAAAGCGTTCCGATTCAATTTTTGCCCAGTGCTTGAGGTAGTTGCTGGGCAGACCCACTTTGTACACGGTTTCTTCGTGCCATGTGTGCGCGTTCAAGCCGGTTTCGCCCATGGCTTTGTAGAGTTTGTCGAGTTCGTTGGGGATGGCGTATTGGGCGGCCCGTTGAGACGCTTTGTTGATCTCGGCGTAAATGGCTTCGCGTTTTTTCGGATCGGTTTCGCGGAAGAGGTCTTCATAGAGCGCGATGATGCGGTCAATATGGACGCGCTCTTTTTTGTAATCCAGCGTTCCCATGTCTTGCGTGCCCTTAAAGAGCATGTGTTCCAAGTAGTGCGCGAGGCCCGTGGATTCGGCGGGGTCGTGTTTGCTGCCCGCACGCACGGCAATTTCAGCGTAAAAACGCGGTTCTTCGCGGTTTTCCGTGAGATAGACGGTGAGGCCGTTGTCGAGTTTGTAGATGTGAACATCCATCGGGTCATTGGGATTGGGCGCGTTGACGCGCTTGAACCCGGCAAAGACGGGCGAAGCGAGTAGCGAGAGGGCGAACAGCGAGAGGACGAATGATTTTCGCATGGCGAACTCCTTGTGAAATGGGTTTGGGATCCTGCGAAGGAGAAAGATAACGCCTCCTTTTCCCGAAGCCGGGAAGGGCGACAAATATACCATGTCTATGGCCCATGTTCAACCGTTTACGCAGTTTTCCGGGCGAATTTGATCGAGGCGTTGGATGACGTCTTGGGGCTGGATGCGCGTCTTAAAAAAGAAGACGTGCCCGGGCACATCCTCGAAGTCTTTTTCCTCCACGTTGAGATCGCGGGAGACCGCGACGACGAGGTCTTCGCGCTGGGCGCGACGGAGTTTGTCGAGTTTGCGCCGCAGATAATCGGGATGCCAGAAGCCGACGATTTCGAGCAGGGCCGTGCGCCCGTCGGGGTGGCGGAAGGCGAAATCGGGGATAAAGACCGTGTGTTTGAGGTTCACAATTTCGGTTTCGCGTTCGAGTTGCCAATCGGTTTTGGCCTTTTCAAAGCGCATCGCAAAGGTTTCTTCGAGGAGCGAATCGTACGCGGTTTGGTCTTTGTAGTGCGACGACAAGGCGTGGTTGTCGCCGAGGACAAAGTCGCCCTCTCGCCCGTCTTTGAGCCTGACTGTGGCTTCCATTTTCCAGCGCGTACACAAGAGCAGAGCGGGCAGGAAGACCGCCATCTGAATCCCGTATTTTTGCGAGAGGCGGAACAGGCTGATGGGGCCGTCGAGGACGATCTCATATCCCGCGTCTCTATCGCCGCGGATGTCGTGGATCAGGCGATAAAATTTGATGAATTTGAAGAGTTGTTTGTAGCGCACGGGCAAGTTGCGATGCACCGAGAGGCGCATGCGCGTGCAGCGATAGAACATGGCTTGGGCGAGTGCGACATTGTAGCGGTTGAGCAACCACGCGGGGGCGGGCGCGTCAAAGTGGTCGAGGCGGTGATTGAGGGGCAAATCCGCGTACAGGCTGTGCGCGATGTTTTCGGCAGAGGTTTGGTATTTGAGGGCGACTTGGTCGAGGATGTGTTCGCGCGTGACCGGATAGAGGAGATCGGGTTCGCGCACGATGGGGTGATTCTCCCGGCTGAGGCCAAAAACCCGCGTGCGAATTTCTTCCGGTTCGGCGATGCTGTCGATGCGAAACTCGCAGCGGTGGTCTTCGAGCAATTTGGCCAGGCCGCGCTGAATGCGATAGTCCGTGGATTCCGCTGCGCGCGCATCCAACGCGCTGTGCAAGTCCCCGCGCGATTTGCCCTGGTGATCGTCAAAGATGGCGATCATTTCCTCGGCCAAAGCGATGATGTTGGGCGCTGTTGCATCCACATAGCGCGGTTCGAGATATGGCCCGCGCCGGCGCACGAGCAGGAGGTCGGAGGTGAGCATGGGGAAGACGCGAGACGCGAGTTTTTCCACAAAAACACGAGTGGGGTACAACTGGGCGATAACCCGTTTCAAAGACACAAAAGGCGAGATAGTGCAGTGCCTCTCATCCTTTAATCCTGATTCAGAGGGGTTGGGCGGCCTCTCACTTCTCACTTCTTGTAGGTGTGTGCGTCGTCGAGTTCGAGAAGGTCAAACCAAGTCTTGATGTCCGTGCGATCAGGGGCCATGCGGTCCCGCATGGTGTTGAAAATTTCGAGTTGCCGTTTGCCTTCGGGGCCTTTGTTGACGAGCACGTCGTTCATGTGCGCGATTTCATCGCCCGTGCGATCCGTGTGTTCGAGAACCCACTCGCCGAGTTCGATATCGTTGACGTGGTGATAGGCGGCGTCTTGGAATTGTTCAGCGGATATGCCGAGGAAGTCGAGGATGGCTTTGTCGAGGGGGCTGTTGTAGATGTACCCGTTTGGTTTGCCGATTCTTGCAGCGCGCGCTTTATCGGCCATGCGCGACACGCCGTACAGACCGGCGACATCGCGGTTATAGGGCGGGCGCGGCGGGCGTTGGGTGAGGTCCGTATCGCGGAAACAGCCCCAGTCGTCGAGTTCCATGGATTGGAGCATGGTTTTTACTTTGTCGGGGTCCGCATTGAATTGTTCAAGGCGATCTGCGAGGCGTTGGCGGCTCGCGTCGTCAAAAGGCTCCCAGGTGAGGAGGTCATTGTTGTACGCTTGGATTTCGCTTTCGGTTTTGGGCGCGTTTTCGCGCAGCCAATCGCACAGTTCGGCGTCGTTCATGCGCTGGGCCGCGTCGGCAAATGCGTCGTGCGAGAGGCCGAGGAATGCGAGCGCCTTTTTGTCTAAGCCCGAGTTGTCGCCATAGAGGTGGTCGCCAATGGTGCCCGCGCAGTGCGCCCGCGCTTTGTCGGTCAGGCGCGCGAGTGACACAATGCCGAGCATCGAGATGTTGCTCGGGCGGCGCGGCGGTTGGTTGGTCAAGTCCATGATGTGCCTTTCTGTTTGGGTTTGTCGTGGGTGACATCGGCTAAAAGTTGCTGAAGGCGTGGTTTGGCTTTTGGGAGTTCTTCTGTAATGGTTTTGTGTTGGCCGAGCTCGGGTTTCAATGCCCGAAGTGTGTTCACAAGTTCTGTTTTCTCCATTGTCTGCCTCATCTGGAATATGCGATCACAAAACGCGCCCCGTCAATGTGCGGCTTTCTCAATTCGCTCACAGAATATAGCTTTGTATGGGCTTAATTGCAAGATGTAAGACGCGAGTTTAGCCACAAAAGGCGCGAGCGGGGTACACAGTTCAAAGGAAAGGCACAAAAGGCGATCAGTGTGCGTAGGGCCGATGCCTCCGTGCTCGCCCAAAGATGCAAGAGAGGGAAATTTGAATTGACAAGGGGATGTATTCCATTACTTTGGGCGCAGGCTGACAAAACCTTCAGACATGAGAAAACAGCATGAACCAAGTCGTCATTGAAAATCCCGTTCTCAATTCGCCGTATCGCGCACCGCAAAGGCACTTTCGCTTCTCGGACGAAGGGATTACCAACGATGTGATCGAGGCCCGTCGCAAAAGTGCCTACTTTATACCCATCGCCCAACCGCGCAACAAAAGCCGTCGACAGATGGTTTTTGATACCGAATGGACGCGGGATCGCCTTGAAGAAAACCGGCTGGTCAATCGCATTCGAGAGCGCGTTGCCATCTGGCGTCAGGGGGGCTATGCCGGGGCGACATCCACCACGCGCCGTTTGCTTGCTTATTGGACGAATCCAGACCGCGAACGCAAGCTCTTTTTTTGCCAAATTGAAGCTGTGGAAACCGCCATTTACATCACCGAGGCCGCTCGAAAATACGGCGATAGTTGGATTGAAAACGAGTTGCGTAAAGCCAACGATACGTCCAATCCCGGCCTGCCGCGCATCGCCTTCAAAATGGCGACAGGTGCGGGCAAAACCGTTGTGATGGCCATGCTCATCGCCTATCAGGTGCTCAACAAAATGGCCGACCCGCGGAATGCGCGGTTTTCCAATACCTTTCTCATCGTCACGCCGGGCATTACCATCCGCGACCGCCTGCGCGTTTTGTTGCCCAATGATCCGGAAAACTATTATCGCCAGCGCGATATTCTGCCGCCACATCTGCTCGAGCAACTCGGTCAGGCGCGCATTGTGATCACCAATTTTCACGCATTCAGACGCCGGGAGAAAATACCGCGCAAAATCACCAAAACGGTTCTCGCCAACGGCGCGTTCACCGAAACCCCCGGTGAAATGGTGCGCCGCGTTTGCCGCGAACTGGGCAGCAAAAGAAATATCATTGTCATAAATGACGAAGCGCATCACTGCTACCGAAGAAAACCGGATGGCGAGCGGGAAAGGCTTTCACGCGACGACCGCCGCGAGGCAACCAAGCGCGCAAAAGAAGCGCGTATTTGGATTTCGGGCATTGAGGCGATCAAGGCGAAAATCGGCGTCAAAACGATCTATGATCTTTCGGCAACGCCTTTCTTTTTGCGGGGGTCTGGCTGGCCCGAAGCCGCGCTTTTTCCGTGGGTTGTCTCTGATTTTTCATTGATTGACGCCATTGAATCGGGCATTGTCAAAGTGCCTCGCGTGCCGGTTGAAGACAATGCCATGCAGGCCGAGCAGCCGACTTATCGCGACCTGTGGACGCGCATTCGGGAAAACCTGCCGAGAAAAGGACGCGGGAAAGACAGCGACAGCCGCGACCCCAAACTTCCGGCAGAACTTCAAGGCGCGTTGCACAGTCTGTACGGAAATTATGAAAAGTACCATCGCCAATGGGAACAAAACCGCAGCGCGAAAGAACGCGGTACAACCCCGCCCGTATTGATCGTGGTTTGTAGCAACACCACTGTGTCCAAACTCGTTTTCGATTATATCGCAGGTTGGGAAAAACAGATTGGCGACCACGCGGTCGTGCAGGCGGGGGCATTGCCCATTTTCCGAAACGACGATGGGCGGGGAAATTATTTGCACCGCCCCAATACCATTTTGATAGACAGCGAACAACTCGAATCGGGCGAGGCCCTAAGTGGCGAGTTTAAGAAACTGGCCGCCCGTGAAATCGAAGAGTTCAAAGCCGAATATCGGCAACGCTTTCCCGGACGCGACGCGGAAAAACTCACAGACGAAGATCTGTTGCGCGAGGTGATGAACACAGTCGGCAAACCGGGCAAACTGGGCGAACACATCAAATGCGTGGTGAGCGTCTCGATGCTGACCGAAGGTTGGGATGCCAACACGGTCACGCACATTCTTGGGGTGCGCGCCTTTGGCACACAACTTCTGTGCGAACAGGTCGTTGGTCGCGCGCTGCGCCGCATGAATTATACGTCCGATG
Source organism: uncultured Latescibacterota bacterium (assembly GCA_958295785.1). Lineage (GTDB taxonomy): Bacteria > Latescibacterota > UBA2968 > UBA2968 > UBA2968 > VXRD01. The sequence continues at coordinate 3,609,841 of OY282377.1, read as the reverse complement.
CAGAGGGCTTGTTTGAACCCGAATATGCCGAAGTTTACGGCGTTCCCTTTTCGTTTATTCCCTGTTCTGGCTCCAGCCCGAATCCCAAACCCGGCCCCGTGCCTACGCGGGTGCGCGCCCTCACAGACCGCGCGGGGTGCGAAATCACATTTCCCCGTCTGCTCGGGTATCGCTATGAAGTGATCGGCGAACAGTTGACAGCGACATTTGGCGAAACTTCCAAACAGGTGCTTTCCACTTACGACATTCCCACCCACACCAAAAACGCGCCCATTGTCGGCCAATCCAGCCACCACACGCTCGACCACCTCAAGCGGCGGCGCGTCAATGACGTGGCATTTCGCGTGGCAAAGCTGACGCTGGAAAAATATTTTCGCGACGATCAAGGCCATGACCGGCCCTATTTCTTTCCATCGTTGCTCGCCATTGCCAAACGCTATTTGGCCGAGTGTGTTTTTTGCAAAGACAATGCGTTTCCCCAGCTTTTGCTGATCGGCGATTTGATGCACGACGCAGCTGACCGCATCTACAAAGCCGTTGTGCGTTCCCCATCGGGCCATCCTGTCGTCAAACCCATTCTTCGCCCTTGCGATGCTCTGGGGTCAACCCGCTATGTCGATTTTGATACCACGCGCCCGGTCTATGCCACGCACCCGGAAAAATGCCATATTTCCCATGTTGTGGCGGACACCCATTCATGGGAACAAAAAATGGCCCAGGCATTGGAAGAGATGGACGAGGTCGCGTGCTATGTCAAAAACCACCAACTCGGCTTTGGCATTCCCTATACGCTCAACGGGGAGGAAAGGCACTATTATCCCGACTTTATCGTTCACATTGACGATGGACATGGAAAAGAAAACCCGCTCAACCTCGTCGTTGAAGTCACTGGCGAACAAAAAAAAGACAAGGCCATCAAAGTTGAAACCGCCCAAACCCTGTGGATACCCGCTGTGGACAATCACGGCGGATTTGGACGGTGGGCATTCATCGAAATTACCGATCCGTGGAACGCGCAAAACCAGATTCGCAGTGCCATACCCGCGTTGTCCTCTCGCGTCATGTCCGTTGAAGCCGTTAAACTGAAGCTTGCAAAAATTCGCAGTGCCATGCCCGCGTTGTCCTCTCGCGTCGCCCTCGAAATTCAAAAAACGCCCGGCGTCTGCGGCGGCAGAGCATGCGTGGGCAACACGCGCATTCCCGTTTGGACGCTGATCAGCTTTTTTCAGCAAGGCGCGACCGAGGCAGATGTGATGCGGGCTTATCCGACACTCACTGCTGATCACCTGAATCGCGTGCAAAAATACTACGAGACGCACCGCGCAGAAATTGACCGCGATATTCGAGAGCAGGACGAGGAGGAAATCCCGGCCCGTGGCTGATTTATACGCAAACGAGAATTTCCCCTTGCCTGCGGTCAAACGCCTTCGCGCCCTCGGTCACAATGTGCTCACGTCGCAGGAATCCGGTCGCGCAAACAAGCGCGTGTCCGATGAGCAGGTATTGATCTTTGCCACCTCGAAAAATCGCGCTGTTATCACACTCAATCGCACCGACTTCATCAGACTTCACCATGGCAATAATGCCCATACAGGCATTGTGGTTTGCACCGAGGACCGCGACTTTCGGGCACTTGCCGACCGCATTGACCGGAAAATCCGAATGCACAACTCATTGGCTAAAAAGTTAATCCGCGTAACCAAAGGTTAGACCTATGTCCCTCTCAAAGTCCTCTCCTGAAAATCCCATTGACGCGATTAAACACGCTGATCGACGCGCCAATATCCCAACAGAAGAACTGCGCGATTTTGTGCCCGATGATGAACGCAGCACCGAGGCCAAATTGTATCCGCGCGACCCATCGCTCGACCCGCAACTGGTGTGGAAAGGCAAAGACGAGCAAGACGCCGAAGACCTCGCCGTGCCGGTTGTGCCGATCTACATTCAGGAAAAAATTCATCCCCAAGCCATTATCGAAAATTTTCGCCGATCTGCACGCGCTTGTGCCGAAGAAACCCCGGCTCGCCAGTTCAACCTTTTTAACGACTTCAACGGCTTGGAAGATGACGACTTTGAGCGCAAACTCGATTTCTATAGCCACGACGCGGAAAGCCAACCGCATTGGTCCAACCGCTTGGTTTTGGGCGACTCGCTCCTCGTTATGACCAGTTTGGCAGAAAAAGAACGCCTCAAAGGTCGAGTGCAGATGATCTACATCGACCCGCCCTACGGCATCAAATTTGGCTCCAACTGGCAGGTCAGCACGCGCAAACGCAATGTGCGCGATGGCCGCGCCGATGACCTCACCCGCCAGCCCGAACAAATCCGCGCCTTCCGCGACACTTGGCGGCTCGGCATCCATTCCTATCTCACCTATTTGCGCGACCGCCTGCTCGCGGCCCGCGAACTCCTCACCGAAACCGGTTCCATCTTTGTGCAAATCGGCGATGAAAACGTGCATCTCGTCCGGTGCTTGATGGATGAGGTGTTTGGCAGTGAGAATTTTGTCAGCCTGATTCCATTTGCAAAAACGAGCGGTTTTTCGCCAAATTACCTATCAAATGTCTGTGACTTTCTTGTTTGGTATGGAAAAAATAGAGATCAGCTAAAGTATCGACAGCAATATAAAAAAAAGAGAGAGGGACGAGGTTATGATGTTTACCAATGGATAGAACTTGCAGATGGTACCAGAAGAAAACTGACAGCAAGAGAAAAGAAAAATCGGGAACTAATTCCCAGTGATGCAAAACTATTTCGCTTGAGTGATATATGCTCGCAAGGAACGACAAACACACCTCAAGATTTTAAGTTTCAAGGAAAAATTTACTATCCACGTCCCGGAACTCACTGGGCCACTACCGTCGAAGGTCTTCGTCGTCTTGCAATTCAAGATCGAATTACACTTTCTGCCGGATTTCCCAATTTTTGTCGTTTCATAGATGATTATCCCGTAACTCCATTTTCAAATTTTTGGGATGATACAGCTACGGGTAGCTTTACGGACAAAAAAATATACGTCGTCCAGACAGGAACAAAAGTCATCCAACGCTGTCTCCTCATGACCACTGACCCCGGCGATTTGGTGCTCGACCCCACCTGTGGCAGCGGCACGACTGCGGTGGTTGCCGAGCAATGGGGGCGGCGGTGGATTGCGATTGACACGTCTCGCGTTGCCTTCGCGCTCGCCCGCACCCGCTTGATGTCTGCGCGCTATCCGTATTATCTCCTCGCCGATTCGCCTGAAGGCGTGCAAAAAGAGGCCGAACTCATGGGGCAAGTGCCGTCCGATTATCCCACTGAAAACGATATTAAAAAGGGCTTTGTGTACACGCGCGTGCCGCATATCACGCTCAAGTTCATCGCCAACAACCCGGACATTGACGCGATTCACGCACGATGGCAGGAGAAACTCGAACCACTGCGAAAAAACATTAACGGCCTGGCAGGGAAAAACTATCGGGAATGGGAAATTCCCCGCGCTATCGAAAAAGGATCAAAAGCACTCAAAGCAACTCTTGCAACCTATTGGGATATGAAAAAAACACGCCAAGCTGAAATTGACGCGGTCATTGCCCGACATGCCGAGGCCGAAACCCTGTACGATCAGCCCTATCAAGACGCCAAGCGCGTGCGCGTGACCGGGCCGTTCACGGTCGAAAGCCTCTCGCCCCATCGCGTTCTCGCCGCCGATGAAAACATGGACGGCACGGTATCCGAGCGAGAAGCGCGAAAACAACAGGATTTCGCCACGACGATTATCGAGAACCTCCGCAGAGCCGGCGTGCAAAACACGCGCAAAAACGAACGCCTCGAATTCGACCGCCTCGAACCGTATCCAGGCGCGTGGGTACACGCCGAAGGCGATTACACAGACGCCGATAGACAGAGCCGCCGGGTGGCGGTCTCCATTGGCCCCGAACACGGCACGGTTGGCCCGCAGCAAGTCAAAGAAGCCGCCAAAGAAGCCGTGCAGGGCTTGGGCTTTGATTTGCTCGTTGTCGGCGGATTTGCCTTTGACCCCCACGTCAGCGAAGAATCCAAACGCTACGGCAGGCTCACGGTTTTGCCAACGCGCATGAATCCCGATCTCGCTATGGGCGACGATCTGCTGAAAAAAACCGGCGCGGGCAATTTGTTCATGATTTTTGGCGAACCCGATATCGCGCTTCACCCACAAGACGACGGGATGCTCATGGTTGAACTCTTGGGCGTGGATGTCTATGACCCCACCACCGGCGATTTGCGCTGTTCTTCAACGGACGATGTGGCGTGCTGGTTCATTGACACCGCCTACAGCGGCGAAAGCTTCTTTGTTCGCCATGCGTATTTCACCGGTTCGGACCGGCCCTACGACAACCTCAAACGCGCCCTCCGCACGGAAATTGACGAAGCCGCTTGGGGCGATCTGTACCGCACGCAAAGCCTCCCCTTTGCCCCGCCCGAAACCGGCAAAATCGCCATCAAAGTCATCAATCACTACGGCGACGAAGTGCTGAAGGTCTATGACATTGACCGCGTGAACGGGTAAAAAAGCACGAGGTTGCCTCTGCGATCATACGATGGACAGCGCGACGAGATTTTTCACCTTTAACCGATGACGCGCTTTTCGTTGAACTCGACAAAATGGAGGAGTGGGATGCCGAGTCCAAATCGCGGGAAGTCTGGTCGGTTGACCTTGATATGGTAGCATAAGATCAGACAGTGAAAGCCAAAATAAAAAAGCGTACGTGTCTATGAACACGTACGCTTTTGCTTTTTGGAGATTGGGTGTCGCCATCGCGCTTTTGCTGTTCAGGCTTCATCGGCCAATTCTAAAACGCTTCGTTTAAGGTCTTCGGACAACCACTCCCGGCATTTTTAAGTGCTGTGAGAAAGGGAGCCACTGATGCGAGCAGGTTTTTTTTGGTAGAAGCCAACAAGCCAACTGTGCCGATGACTTGAAGACCACTTTTTTCGGCCTGATGTCGGGCGTCTAGATCGTCCAAAATGACCCAGTCAGCATGACCATCAAGCGCGAGGAGGATGACTTCGCGCTCGCCGGCCCCCAGTGAATCCACGCTCTCTGATACAGACCGGCGTTCTATTTGTCGAATCTCAATCCAAGGATAATGGGTCAGATCGGGAACGCGAACACCGCGTTCCTTTCCCATCGCCAATTCTGTAACGACAGCTTCGGGCACGAGCACCTTAGAAGCCCTAACATAAAGCGTTGCCATGGATTTGTGAGAGGCCGACTTTCTTTTCAGCCCAACCCTTACAACGTCCATGCCCGGCATCTGCAACCGGGCGAGGAGGAACAGATGACCAAACCACTCGTGAGCGATGAACTCTGGGAAAAGGTCCAACCCCTTTTGCCGGTTCCCAAGCCTGGACGGTTCCGCTTTCCCGGCCGTAAGCGCATTGATGACCGCAAGGCGTTGACCGGCATTCTATTCGTCCTGAAGAGCGGCATCCCGTGGGAGCAGTTGCCCCAAGAGATGGGGTGGGGTTCCGGGATGACCTGCTGGCGTCGTCTGAAGGCATGGCATGACGCCGGCGTGTGGGAGCGGCTTCATCATCTGCTGTTGTCCAAACTGCGAGCGGTCGATAGCCTGGCCGGGTCTCGCGCCTGTGTGGACAGTGCCTCCCGCCGTGCGGTGGGGGGCGGAAAAAAAAACCGGCCCCAATCCCACAGACCGCCGCAAGCCCGGGCGTAAGCATCAGGGGATCACCGATGCCAACGGGCTACCTCTGGTCGCGATTGTGACCGAGGCGAACCGGCCAGATGTGACGCAATGGTTGCCCTTGGTGGACGCCGTGCCTGCGGTCAGAGGCAAACGCGGTCGTCCGCGCCGCAGACCCCAACGGCTGTATGCAGACCGTGCCTATGACTCGAAGGCATGCCGGAAGGCCCTGCGTGCGCGCCACATCTGGCCGGTGATCGCCCGGCGGGGTACAGAGCATGGCAGCGGGTTGGGCGTGTACCGCTGGGTCGTTGAGCGGACGCTGGCCTGGCTCCGTCAGTTCCGCAGCCTGCGGGTGCGCGACGAACGCAGAGCGGACATCCATGAGGCGTTCCTCTCCATCGGCTGTTCTCTCATCTGTTTCAGACGCTTGATTTCTTTATGTTAGGGCTTCTAAGCCTCTGCGTCCAACGCATGCTGAAAAGCATCGAGATTGTCCACTTGCACCGCCGCACGATGCAACTGCTTGAGTTGTTGCAAATCGTCAATGGCCCGAATGCGACCAGCGAACTGACCGGGCGCGTCCGCATCAAAGCGAACCTCCAACACATCGAGAATATCTTCAATGGTGCTTTCTCTAATCCCTTCCTCCCTGCCGCGACGCATCCCCTGTTCAATCCCCTGTTCAATGCCCTGTTCAATGCCCTGTTCAATGCCCTGTTCAATGCCCTGTTCAATGCCCTGTTCAATGCCCTGTTCAATGCCCTGTTCAATGCCCTGTTCAATGCCCTGCTCAATGCCCTGCTCAATGCCCTGCTCAATCCCGCGGTCAATACCTTGTTGGGTAAGGTATTAGGCAAACGATGATTCACGCATAATCGCATCCATAAAACCCTCCTGAGAAATAATACGCCTAACGGTGGACAATTCATACGATATCCCACCTAAAATAGCCATACCCGCCATCATGTCAACCTTGGTTGAAGCATCCAAGGGCAAGGCTTCCGTCGCTTGAAGACATTGACGCAACCACGCATCCGCAGACACCCCAGACGGAGGTTTCATCAATGGCGCAAACGGAAGCAAGCCAGGATGACCGCCCGCAATAATCGCTTGACCGTCGATCTCACTCAGACGAATCACCTTGTATTTCACCAGCACCTCATGGCCGGGCAGTTCTTGGATGTAGTATCCCTTATCGCGTCGTCCAGCACCGGGACGCAGGTAGATCACAAAGGAAAAGATCGGCAGACCATAGCGTTCTATGGCGCGACCAATATAGCCGGCCATGCGATGCGACATCGGGACGTCCGTGCTGTCCGCGGTTTGAAATTCGCAATGAATCAACGCATCCTCACCCTCAATACGCACGAGAATCAGGCTATCGGCGCGCCGGGCTTCCACAGTGGGTTGCTCGGTTTCGAGCACCTCGAGCACCTCGATGTCAGCGCGTCCGAGTGTGAAGCGGATGAAATCGTCCGGGTAGGTTTGAATCAGGTGTTTGGATATCGTATCGTATTCGGTCATAAACGCCACCTTGAAAAAATTGAGAAACAAAAATGGGGAACAAAAATGATACAATCACGCCATTTTTGACAAGACTTTGTTTCACGCGGCTAAAAGATGAAAAAATAAAAACGTAGGGGCGGTGCCCCGTGCCCGCCCGAAAAGGCAAGATACAAGGCGAAAGGCAACCCTAGAGGGACAAACATTGGGAAGCGCAGGACAGCCAATGAAGCAGACAGAGAGGACATAGCGGAGGCAGGAGGGTGGAGGGTAATCCGCGCAATCCCCTAATCCGCGACAATCCGCAATCCAGACAGTGGCGTTGCAGAGCCTGTGCCAAAACGCCGTAAGCCAGTGCTAAGAAGCCCTAAGAAAAAGAAATCAAGCATCTGAAACAGAGGAGTGAACACCCGCAGGAACGCCTCAAAGGCGGCCTCTCACAAATCCATGGCAACGCTTTTTGTTAGGGACTCTTATCAAATTGGCGGCGAATCAGCGTTAATTGATCAATTCGGGAAAAGTAAAGCAGGGGGGATGTGTCAATGCTACAAGTTTCTGGCATTGGAGAAATCCATGACCAGATCTTCTGCGGACAGGTTGATGGCGGATACGCGGTAGGACTTTAGGGCATCCAAAAACAGAACGCGCTCCATGCCGGCAAAACGCGCTGCCTGACCTGACGAGAGGTGGCCGAGTTCAAACAACTTGACGGCGATGAGCATGCGTCCTGTTTCAGCGAAGTGTTCGGGCGTTTCGCTGAGGGTTTGCAGAATATCATCTGGGCATTCAAAGGTAATTTGAGGCATGGCGCGCTCCGTGAAATTTTGTTTGTGCATCCACCCCAAAAATGCCGCAACAGGGCGGGTTTGTCAACCGCGCATCTCGCGCTGCGTGCCGTCGTACGCAGCGTGTTGTCTGCGGCGGCTAAAGAGACATAAATGTCATTTTCATTTATACGCGATTTGGCCTTTTCGCTCAATTTTTCGATTTGACCAGCATACAACCACACAACAACATGGGTATCAAGGTAGATCAAGGTTCATCTCCTTGTCCCAAGTGATATTGACCAAGTCTTCGGGATCGCCTTTAATGACGTGCTTCCTTTGTTGCAAGTTCTGAAGTTTGTCTATGCTTTCTATGGAGGCGATGCGTTTTTTTTCTTCAATTGAACTGCTGTCGCAGGTGTACACCCCTTCAATCACGTCAAAGTCCTGCGGGTCATTGGCTGGAACGCGACCTCTAAGTGCCATAACATCATCTTCAACCGGAATGAGTTCAGCGCGCCCATTTTTGACGACAACAGAGACGATGGATCCCGTAGCTAAGTTGAGTTGATTTCTCACTTCACGGGGAAGTGTGATCTGTCCTTTTGATGTCACGCACGCATACATGATTTTTCTCCTGTGGTTTTCAGTTATCCACACCCCAAAAATGCCGCAATAGGGCGGGTTTGTCAACCGCGCATCTCGCGTTGCGTGCCGTCGTACGCATCGTGTTGTCTGCGGCGGCGGGATATGCGGTCTTCAACGGTGTTGCGGGAAATGACTTCATAGAGGATGGCGTGTTTGCCTTCGCGGCGGCGCAAAATGCGACCCAAGCGCTGGACGTGTTCGCGGATGGTGGCCGTGCCAGAGAGCACCACGGCGACATTGGCCTCGGGCACATTGACCCCTTCGTTGAGCACGCGAGACGTGACGAGCGCGAGAATGTCGCCCCGGTTAAAGGCTTTGAGGATTTCCCGACGTTCTTTGGTGCGCGTCTGGTGCGTGATGGCCGGAATGAGAAATTGCTCTGAGATGGTATAGACGGTTTCGTTGTCGTTGGTGAAGATGAGCATGCGGTCGCGCGGGTGTTTTTTGAGCAGGTCTTCGAGCACGCGCAATTTGGCGGCGGTGCCCAAGGCGATTTTGCGATACCGGCGATAGGCGAGCATGGCGCGGCGCCCATCGCTGGATCGCGCCGAGAGGCGCACGAAGTTTTGCCAGCCCGACGCGCTGCCCAAGCGCAGATTTTTGGATTCGAGAAACGCGCTGAATTGCGACCGCGCGGTTTCGTATTCGGCGCGTTCTTCGGCAACCATATCGACTTCAATGCGCTGCGTGTTGTAGTCAGAGAGGTAATCGCCCGACAGGTCGCGGATGCCCTTTTCATAAACGGTTGGCCCCACGAGGTCGCGCAGCATCAGATGGCGGCCATCTGGCCGTTCGAGCGTGGCCGTGAGGCCTAGGCGATAGGGCGCGATGCAAAGCTCTGCGCCGTGGGAATAGGATTCTCCGGGCAGGTGGTGGACTTCGTCAAAGACGAGAAAGCCAAACCGGTTGCCGTAGCGGTCCATGTGCATATACGCGCTGTCGTACGTGGTCACGGTGAGGGCTTCGATTTCGTGATAGCCCCCGCCCAAGATGCCGACCGTGCGGGAGAAAGCGTCTTTGAGCAGGTCGTACCACTGGTTCATCAGGTCGATGGTGGGCGCGACAATGAGGGTACTGCGATTGACTTCGGCAATGCCCATCAGCGCGAGAAGCGATTTGCCCGAGCCCGTGGGCAACACCACGACGCCGCGCCGCTGGTTTGACCGCCATGCGTCGAGGGCTTCGGCTTGATGGGGATGGGGCGCGTGTTCGCGCTTGAAGGTGAGCGCGAGGCGGTTGTAGCGCGGGGCGATGTTTTTGATGCCCCTGTCTTGCACGCGCAGTGCTTCGACAATTTGGCGATAGCGATGCGCCTGCGCGCGCCAACGCCCCACGCGGCTGTCCCACACAAAAGGGGCCAGCGGTTCATAGCCCGGCGGCGGGTTCAAGAGGACGAGGGTGCCATCGTCAAATGCGAGGCGAATGTCAGAAGATGGATCGGGCAAGGTTGGTGTAGTGAAGAGAGGTGAGATGTAAGTTTAGCCACAAAAGGCGAGCGTATGTAGGGGCGAAGCCCCCGTGCTCGCCCAAAGATGCAAGACGTGAGAGGGGAGTTCGCACAATGAAGTCGCCGTTATTCAGGATTGAAGGCTGGCCCTCGCCATTTACCTCTCGCTGCTTGCCAGGCGAATGGCGTGGTCCGCGGCGCTGAGGTAGGGAAACGATTGCTTGAGGAAGTCGTGGAGCAAGGAGTAAGTGGTCACGTTTGATGTGTCGATCTGGAATTTTTGTTTGAAGAAGGATTTGCGAAACTCTTCGCGGAACGCGGCTTGCACGTCTTCGATGTCGGATTCGGGCACAATGGGATAATCGTGTGGGTCGTCTTTCATGCGCTGTTTGATGACCTCTGCGCTGGCTGTGAGAAGGACCAAAATCATGTCCGAGGGCATGTCTTTTTCCCACGTTTGGGGAGTTTCGACCGGGCGTGCGAGGTCCGGATAGTAGTAGCGTTGCCCATAGACCATTTCTTCGATGTGAAAGCCGGTGAGCAAGACGTGCTGGTATTTGTGGACCAAGCGGACGTGATAGGCGATTTGGAAACGCTGAAAACGCTCTTTGATGGCCGAGGGCAATTCGGTCATGGCCTTTTGATCCGCGGGATTGGTCAGGGTTTGCTGGTCGGGGATGGAAAAGTGATCGTCCATGTGATGGCGAATCCCGCGGCCCATGCCCCATTTTTGGATGGCCTGAACCAGCGTGGTTTTGCCCGTGTATTCCGTGCCGATAACGATGACGCGCATGGGAAACTCCTCGTTGAAAAGTGGGTATGGATACGCTATATTGAGCGTATGGCAAGGTTGTGACAAAGTATTGATTTGCACAATTTAAAGCAAAATAAAAAAGCGACTGGACGGCCTCAAGATATCGCAGATTTGTCGAATTTGGCGCAAAAGGCATGTTCATTGAGCGTGCTATGCCCTTCGTTAAAACATTTTCAGAAAGGACGCGATGACCCTTTCAGAACGCTATCGAAAAGACGGTTTTTGCGCGGTTTTGCAACCGGTTATGCCCGCCGAGGTCGTCGATGCCGCAGTTGCGGGCATGGACGCCGTGCGCGCGGGACAGTACGATACGGGATGCCCGCCGGAAAACTCGCGCTGGACCCCGGGCGACGATCCCCAAACCCTGTGCAAAATTGAAATGCCCCAACTGGCGAGCCGCGCCATTATGGACTTGGTCGCGCATCCCGCGCTGGGCAAACTCGCGGCCGAGGTCACGGGGGCGAAAATGGTGCAGGTCTGGTGGGTGCAACTGCTCTACAAACCCGTGGGCGAACCCGAAGGCGAGCGCGTCACCAACATCGGCTGGCATCAGGACCGCTACTATTGGCGTGCGTGGGAAGATGGCAGCGAACTTTTCACGGCGTGGATTGCCCTCAGCGACATCACCCCCGATGCCGGGCCGATGCGCTTTGTGCCGGGGTCGCACCGCTGGGGGCTTTTGGACATCGACTTCGGCTTTCAACAACAGGACCTCGACACCTTGCGCGGCGGCATCGCAATTCCCGAACGCGAAACGTGGCGCGAAGTGCCCATGCTCTTGCCGCACGGCGCGTTGAGCCTGCACGACTGCTTCACCCTGCACGGTAGCGGCCCCAACCGTTCCAATGGCCCCCGCCGCAGCTTTGCCATTCACATGCGGAGCGAAAAATCGCGCCCGGTCAACGACTTGCGGCAGGGCCTGACCCGACATATTGACGACCTGTCCAAATGCCCGGTGATTTACGGGGCGTAAAAAGGAGCGCGCATGAGCACCCTCTATCTCGGACTCGACGCGAGCACACAGAGCTTGAGTGCTGTTCTTATCGATCTCGACACCCGCAACGCGGTGTGCGATATTTCCTTAAACTACGACGAAACGCTGCCGCACTACGGCACGCAAAATGGCGTTTTAGACAATCCCGATCCCAAAATTGTTCACGCGCCGCCCCTCATGTGGGCCGAGGCCCTCGACGCGCTGTTTGACACTCTGAAAGCCGAAGGCGTCAGCCTGGGCCATATTCGGGCCATCTCGGGTTCGGGGCAGCAACACGGCTCTGTCTATCTCAACGCCGGCATTGTGCGCGCCTTGTCCAATCTCGATCCCGCAAAATCCCTCGTTCAAAATCTCGATGGGGTATTCTCTCGCAACACATCGCCGATCTGGATGGATTCCTCAACGCGCGTTGAATGCGATGAAATTCGCGCTGCCTTGGGCGGGCTTCAGGCGACCACGAGGGCCACCGGCTCGACGACTTTTGAACGCTTTACAGGGCCGCAGATTCGCAAATTTTACAAAACGCAACCCGATGCTTATGCCCACACGGCACATGTCATGCTCGTCAGTTCCTTTATGGCTTCTTTGATCGCGGGCACAGTTGCCCCCATCGATCACGGCGATGGCGCGGGCATGAATTTGATGGACATTCAGCGGCGCGCATGGCATCCCCGCGCGCTCGACGCCACCGCCCCCGGCCTGTCTGACCGCCTGCCCCCGCTTGCCGCATCCCGCGCAGTGATCGGGCCGGTCAGCCGGTATTTTGTCGATAAATACGATTTCAATCCCCAGGCGCAGGCCCTTGTTTGGTCGGGCGACAATCCCAACAGCGTCATTGGCCTAGGTCTCATCCGCGAGGGCATGGTCGCCATTTCGCTCGGCACCAGCGACACCTATTTTGGCACGATGAAATTTTGCCAGACCGATCCGCGCGGCGAGGGGCACGTTTTTGTTTCGCCCACGGGCGACTATATGACCCTCTTGTGTTTCAAAAATGGCTCGCTCGCCCGCGACGCGGTTCGCAAAGCGCACGGCTTGGACTGGGACGATTTTTCTCGCGCCCTTCAATCCACGCCTCCCGGCAATGATGGCAAAATCATGCTGCCCTATTTCGAGCCTGAGATTGTGCCGAATGTGCTCGTCCCTCGCGTTCACCGCTTTGACCTCGACGAACGAGACGCGGCTGGCAATTGCCGCGCGGTTGTCGAGGCACAGATGATGTCCATGCGCTTGCACGCGGAATGGATGGGCGTGCGGCCCTCGGCCATTTACGCGACCGGCGGCGCGTCTGTCAATCCCGAAATCCTCCAGATCATGGCCGATGTGCAAAACTGCCCGGTGTACCCGTTTGAAGTCACCAACAGCGCGGCCCTCGGCGCGGCTTTGCGCGCAGCCCACGCCCACCTCAACGCCTCGCAGGACACCCCTTGGGAAGACCTCATCGCGGGCATCGCCAACCCCCTATCCGCCTCTGCGGTCTCGCCCTCCAATCCCGCAGTGTACGACGCGCTCAGAAAAAAATACGCCGAGTGCGAACAAAGCGCGCTCGGCATATAATTTTTAGTTCTCAAAATATGCGATGCGTTGACGATGCCCTTTCGTCAACCCGTGCTGACATCGCCAGCGTAATCTTAGGAGATCAAACCAAATGATCCAATTCCAAACCGTAGGAGCATGTATGCCCCGAATTTTCGACAATATTGAACAACACCTCCATCCCGCGTTGGCGGAGACCCTGGAGATCGCAGAGCGGGCGGATTTTTGCGTGGGCTATTTCAACCTGCGAGGATGGCGGTCAATTGATGAATACGTGGAAAAGTGGCGCGGAGGCGTCGGACATTGTTGCCGGCTTCTCGTTGGGATGCAACGCTTGCCACACGACGAGTTTCGGCTGTCCGCGAGCTTGTCGGGCAATCGCTCCGCGCTCGACAATCAGGCGGCACACCGCATAAAGAAAAGACTCGCGGAAGAATTTCGGGAACAACTGATCTTGGGCGCGCCGACCAATGAAGATGAGGCGGGTCTGCGGCGGTTGGCAGCGCAGATCAAGGCTGAGAAAGTCGTCGTCAAGCTCTTTCTCAAACACCCGCTTCACGCCAAGCTCTACTTGTTATTCCGTCCCGATCCGATCAACCCGACGGTTGGCTATCTCGGAAGCAGCAATCTCACGCTATCGGGGCTGTCCCGACAGGGCGAACTCAACATTGACGTGCTCGACCGAGACGCCTGCGAAAAACTCGCCCAGTGGTTTGAAGACCGCTGGAATGACCGCTGGTGCGTGGATATTTCTGACGCGCTCGCCGAGATTATCGACGAGAGTTGGGCGCGAGAAGAACTGATCCCGCCGCACCATATCTACATCAAGATTGCGTACCACCTCTCGCAAGAAGCGCGGGCCGGCTTGGCGGAATTTCGCATCCCGAAAGATTTTGGCGACAAACTCCTCGATTTCCAAACGGCTGCCGTGAAAATCGCCGCGCATCACCTCAACCGACGCGGCGGCGTCATCATCGGCGATGTCGTCGGGCTGGGCAAGACCCTGATGGCGACGGCCTTGGCGCGTGTGTTCGAAGACGATCACGGCCTCGAAACCCTGATCATAAGTCCGAAAAACCTCGTTTCCATGTGGGAGGATTACCGCGATCAATACCGCATGCGCGCCCGCGTGCTATCGGTGAGCCGCGTCATCAACGAACTGCCCGACCTGCGCCGGTATCGGTTGGTGATCATCGACGAAAGCCACAACCTGAGAAACCGCGAGGGCAAACGCTACCGGGCCATCCGAGAATACATCTGGGAAAACGACAGCAAGTGTATTCTGCTGTCCGCGACGCCCTACAACAAAACGTATCTCGATCTGTCCAGCCAACTCCGCTTGTTTGTGCCCGAAGACGAGGACTTGGGCATTCGCCCAGAGCGCATGTTGCAGGAGATCGGCGAAACCGAGTTCATCCGCCGGCACCAAGCGTCTGTGCGGTCTCTATCCGCGTTTGAAAAATCCGAGTACGCGGACGACTGGCGCGAGCTCATGCGCTTATATCTCGTGCGCCGGACGCGCAGTTTTATTCGTGCACACTACGCCGACACGGATCCGCACAGTGGTCGCAAGTACCTGACCTTTGAAGATGGCACGCGGTCGTATTTTCCGACTCGGGTTCCAAAGACGATTCCGTTCGACATTGACGATCAGTACGCCCGGCTATTTGCAAACGACGTGATCGACGCCATAAACAGCTTGGAACTGCCGCGCTATGGACTCGGCAACTACGTCGGGGCGTCGCCGCCTATGCCACCCACGCCGAGAGAAAAGAAGGTGCTGGACGATTTGTCGCGCGCGGGCAAGCGGCTGATGGGTTTTTGCCGAACCAATTTGTTCAAACGCTTGGAGAGCAGCGGCCACGCCTTCTTGCTGTCGGTTGAACGGCACGTTCTGCGGAACTTCATTTTTTTGTATGCCCTTGAAAATGACCTGCCGCTTCCGATAGGGACGACAGATGCGGGACTCTTGGATCCGCAGTCTTTTGACGAGGACGCCGATCAGACTATCGGGGATTTTTTTGATGCGGATGACGAGGAGAATGAGGCCCCCGCAGAGCCGACGCCGCTAAGAGCCGAAAGGGATTTTCGCAACCGCGCTGCCGCGATCTACGCACGCTTTGCCAACACCTACACAAGGCGGTTTCGGTGGTTGGCCTCGCATCATTTTGGCGACGCCCTTCGCAGGAACTTGGTCGCCGACACCGAGACGCTGCTCAATTTGTTGGCGCAGTTCGGCGCGTGGCGGGCGGCTGAAGACGCGAAACTCCGCGCCTTGGAAGTCCTGCTCATGGACGAACATCCCGACCGCAAAATTCTGGTCTTTACGCAGTTCGCCGACACGGTGCGCTATTTGGAGATGGAGCTAAAAGCACGCGGCGTGTCCGGGATAGCCGCCGCGACTGGGGACATGGCGAACCCGACGGAACTCGCGTGGCGGTTCAGTCCAAAGAGCAACGACAAGACGGCTTGGGTCTCATCTAGAGGCGAGTTGCGCGTGCTGGTCGCAACCGACGTGCTCAGTGAGGGGCAAAACCTGCAAGACTGCGCCATCGTTGTCAATTACGATTTGCCGTGGGCGATTATCCGCTTGATTCAACGGGCCGGGCGCGTGGACCGCATCGGTCAACAGGCGCGAGATATTTTGTGCTGCTCCTTTTTGCCTGCCGAGGGCATTGAACGCTTGATCCGACTTCGCGCCCGCGTTCGGACGCGCCTCCGCGACAATGCCGAGGTGATGGGAACGGACGAGGCGTTTTTCGAGGATGAGGATCAACGGGCCGTGCTCGACCTCTACAACGAAAAGGCGGGGATTCTCGACAGCGACGACGAGACGGATGTCGATCTCGCCTCGTATGCGTATCAGATTTGGAAAAACGCGACAACAGCCGATCCATCGCTCGAGCGGAAAATTGAAGCGATGCCATCCGTGGTGCATTCATCAATGGCATATCCGGAAACGCCACAGCGGCCCGAAGGCGCGCTGGTTTATATGCGTACAGCGCAGGGGCACGATGCCTTGGCGTGGATGAATCGCGATGGCAATAGCGTGACCGAAAGTCAATTCGAGATTTTGCACGCCGCCGCATGCGTGCCCGATACGCCGGCCCTCCCGCGCCACGAGACCCACCACGATTTGGTTCGCAAAGCCGCAGAACATATCGCCCGTGAGGAAAAGCAGGTCGGCGGTCATCTCGGCCGGCCATCCGGTGCGCGGTTTCGCGCTTATGAAAGGCTCAAGAGCTATGCGGAAAACGTCAAAGGCACGTTGTTCGATACCGATTCGCTGCGGCGTACAATTGAAGACATTTACCGCTATCCCCTGCGCCAAACGGCGGTGGATACGCTGAACCGCCAGTTGCGTAGCAGCATCTCCGACGAGGCCCTCGCGCAATTGGTTATCGCGCTCAGAGATGACGACCGGCTTTGCATCATGCACGAAGAAGACGAACGCCAAGAGCCGCGCATTATCTGCTCTATGGGTCTGATGAACGACGAAAAGCGCGAAAGGACGCGAAAATTATGACTGGAAAAATTGTCTATCAGGAAGAAAGTTACCGGATTATCGGTGCCTGCTTTGAAGTGTACAAAGAAAAAGGATCCGGCTTTCTCGAAGCTGTTTATCAAGAGTGCCTCGCAATGGAATTCACTTCTTCGGATATCCCGCACAAGGAAAAGACAAAATTGAAACTTCGTTACAAAGGGCAGGCGTTGAAGCAGTTCTACCTACCTGATTTTCTCTGTTTCGACACAATAATTGTGGAAATCAAGACCGACATCGCGCCAAATCATCAATTACCTGAAATCAACAGGTATGAAACTCGGCCTGCTCGTCAATTTCGGCTATCACCCAAAATTAGAATACGAACGTTTCGTCAACGAATTGTAAAACATCCCTTTCGCGTCTTATAGGATGATCGTATTTTCCACTACGAAAAGCGCGGAAGGACGCGAAAGGGGCGAGGAGTGGGCTTTGTCTTTTTTTTCTCTTTCGTAGTTATAGATGATCGTATTTTCCACTACGAAAAGCGCGAAAGGACGCGAAAATCAAAGCGGGGCTATGGCCTTGCCTTTTTCGCGTTTTTCGTAGTTTCGCAGTAGAGGTTTCACCATGAATTTCAACAGAAACACAGTCAAACGACATCTGGAGAACTTCGATCTTCAGACGCTCTTCATTGAAGAACTCGGCTGGGACCACGGCGGAGCGGATACCGAGGTTACTATCGCCGGTAAGACTTACGCGCTCGAGGCCATCGCCCACAAGCGCGGTATGGTTGCCTATCAATACATGGCGGATTCGGACAGGGCCTTGCCCGATTACCCCACTCGGCAGAAGATCGAGCGGAATGTCGCCAAGACCGTCCGCGAACACCTCATCATCTACGCACGCGCCGATGCCCAGTATTGGCAATGGGTCAAGCGCGAACCGGGTCGCCCCGATCGGTCTCGACAGCATATCTATGATCGGGGGCAATCGGGCGAATCCCTGGTCCAGAAGTTAGAGCAAATCGCCTTCGCGCTGGAGGAGGAAGAAGACCTCACCCTTGTCGATGTGACGAGCCGAGTGCGGGCGGCTTTCGATGTGGAGAAAGTCACCAAGCGATTCTATGATCGGTTCAAGAAAGAGCACAGCGCGTTTCTGGACTTCATCGAGGGCATTGAAAATTTGACTGACCGCGAGTGGTACGCCTCGCTGATGCTCAATCGCATGATGTTCATTTACTTCATCCAGAAGCGCGGTTTTCTCGACAACAACCCAAACTATCTGCGCGACCGTTTGGAACGGGTGCGCCAGCAACAGGGCGAGGGCAACTTCCTCGGCTTTTACCGGCTGTTCCTGTTGCGGCTGTTTCACGAGGGCTTGGGACAGCCCGAAGCCGACCGCGCCCCCGCCTTGGTCGCCCTGATCGGCAAAGTCCCCTATCTCAATGGCGGCTTGTTCGAGGTGCATGACTTGGAGCGGGACCACCCGGAAATTCACATTCCCGACGAAGCCTTTGAACAGATTTTCGCGTTCTTCGACGCGTACCAATGGCATCTCGACGACCGGCCGCTCCGCAACGACAACGAGATCAACCCCGATGTGCTCGGCTACATTTTCGAGAAGTACATCAACCAGAAACAGATGGGGGCGTACTACACCAAGGAAGACATCACCGGCTACATTAGCCGCAACAGCATCATTCCGTTCTTGTTCGACCGAGCGCGAAAGGCATGCGCCATCGCCTTCTCGCCCGATGGCTGGGTATGGCGGTTGCTGTCGGACGCCCCGGATCGCTACTTTCACGAGGCGGTGCGTCACGGCATCACCTACGATCTGCACAACAACGCGGACCTTGTCGAAAAACGCGCCCTGCCGCCGGAGATCGCCGCCGGTCTGGACGACATAGCAAAGCGCGATGGCTGGAACGAAGCGGCCCCGCCCGAATACGCTCTGCCGACCGAGACGTGGCGCGAGCACATCGCCCGCCGCCAACGCTATGAGGACATCCGCGCCAAACTCGCCGCTGGTGCAATCGCGTCGATCAACGATCTGATCACGTACAATTTGGACATCGAAAAGTTTGCCCAAGACGTCATTGCGAGCAGCGAGGGGCCGGAACTGATTCGCGCTTTTTGGAAGGCGATCAACGCGGTCTCCGTCCTCGATCCCACCTGCGGCTCGGGCGCATTCCTATTCGCCGCGCTCAACATTTTGGAGCCGCTCTACGTCGCCTGCTTGGAGGCCATGCGCGGTTTCCTCGACGACTTGGAACGCTCGAACCGCAAGCACCATCCCGAGAAACTGTGCGACTTCCGCCAAGTGTTGCAACAGGTTGAAGAGCACGCCAGCGAACGCTATTTCATTCTCAAGTCGATCATCATCGGCAATCTCTATGGCGTGGATATCATGGAGGAGGCGGTGGAAATCTGCAAGCTACGGCTGTTCCTCAAACTCGTCGCGCAGTTGGATACTTACGAGCAGATCGAGCCGTTGCCCGACATCGACTTCAACGTCCGCGCCGGGAACACGCTCGTCGGCTTCACGTCGCTCGCGCAAGTGAAGGAAGCATTGAGTAGCGACCTGATCAAGCAACTGTCGCTTCCCCAGATCGAGAAACGCGCCGAGAAAGCCGACCACGCCTTTCGCCAGTTCCACGCCATGCAGACGAAACCTGGGATGGATGCCAGTGCGTTTGCCAGCGCGAAGTCGGAATTGCGGAAACGCCTCACCAATCTGCGCGACGAATTGGACGAGTATTTGGCCGGTGAATACGGCGTCAAGCCCAAGAGCCGGCGAGCGTATCAGCGATGGCGCGACAGCCACCAGCCGTTTCATTGGTTCGTCGAGTTCTACGGCATCATGCACAAGGGCGGCTTTGATGTGGTGATCGGGAACCCGCCGTATATCAACTGCAAGTCACTGGAATACGTTGTGCAGTCGCCCAAGTCCCTGAAATTCCCGGACATTTATGGATACGTGGTCATGCAATCCCACCGCATCACCAATCAGTGCGGACGCTACGGGGTTATTGTTCCCCTTTCTGTGACCTTCAGCTTTGAGTTTTCTGACCTCCGGGGGCAACTCGCCAACAGGGGGACGCATTGGTTTTCTTCTTTCGACAATGGGCCCGCAACCCTCTTTTCCGGCGTAAGCCAGCGATGCACAATCTGGCTTAGTTCCCCATCGGATGGCGATTCGTTCGCCACTCGTCTCTTTAGATGGCGCTCGGCGTTTCGGACTTTTCTGCTGAACAACATAACCTATAACAAGGTAGCTAATGGCGTCCCCGCCGAAAATTTCGGCATTCCCCGCTTGGCGAATCGCTACTGTGCAAAACTGTTGGCATTGCACATCGAGTCATCTCCCTCAAAGCCAACCTCGCCCTGCGCTACAGATGGTGCAACAGTCAGATTGGGATTTTCGCCCACAGCGCGGAATTTCATTTCTACATATCTTGAACAGCCACCCGTATTGCACGTAGATGACGGATGTGTGCTCGATCCCGCTCAGTGCGGCTGGCTGACACTGCCCTCTGATGAGATAGCATTTGCCGCGCTCGCGAGTACAGCAGGCGACGCCTGCTTTTGGTATTGGCTAACGCGAGGGGATGGATTCCACGTTACAAACTGGTTACTCACGGACCTCCTCGCGCCCATCGCTTCGTTTCCAAAAGATCATTTACGCAGGCTGGCTACCATTGGAGAATTACTACACCAACAAAGATATTCCGCGCTTGTCTTTAAGAAAAACGCAGGTAAGTACGTTGGAAATTTCAACTATCAAAAGTTGCTTTCACTGACGAGAAAGGCCGATGTTGTATTTCTTTCGGGACTGGGTGCAGGTTGGGCTGATTTGAAAGAATTATTTTTTTTTATTTCTTTGGTACGTAGTATCAACTACGAAGCCGGAGAGAAGAACATCCCCCCATCTCTAAGAGAGCGTTTCCTGCCGCCGAGTCCCATGGATTTTTCCGCCGATGGTCGTCTGCACGAAATTGACGAGTGGATATCGACGACATTCTCGATTAAACCTGAGCGCGTTGAAGAAATTTAGTCGGCATAACGATTGAGGATAATTTGAAATGGTCATACTAAACAAGATGGATCTGTTCCATGCATTGTTCGACGCTTTTCGACAACACACAGACCTCGTCTATTTTGATGGCAGAGACAATCCGTACCGCTTTTTCTTCAAAGACAAGTTCGTTACTGTTTTCATTGGCAACATCCATTCTACTAGCCGTACGCCGGATGAATATCGGATCCAATGTCCAGGCGACTTGCCTGAGAAACTCAGGAATAGACAAAGGGAGGACAAGGTTCTCGTTCTCGGATTTTCCGCAGACGTAAATACATTCAGCGCATGGGATCCAGACAGACTTTTGGACCGGAAATCGAGAGTCCAGCGATTTTCTCTCTATACTCGGTTATCGCGCATGCAGGAGGCTGCCGCACAGGGATTATCAACTCATACCGACACCGATGGGCAAATCGTGATCATGTTTCGCCCCGATCTCATTGGTTTGTATGTGGAGAACCAGGCAGCACTTCACCGAGATACTGATCGGGCATTGCAAAGGATAGCCCGAGACTATAAGCAATTCCTTGCGCGACCAATCGCGGTCAAGCGACAGAGAATACAGGTAACTAGTACTGCGTATCCTCGAAACCCACGATTCAGGCAAGCGGTGTTAGAAGCGTACTCCTACAGGTGTGCAATGTGCGGGATTCAACTGGGCCTTGTAGATGCCGCTCATATTGTGCCACACGCCCATCTACAAGGGCATGATGTAGTCAGCAATGGCTTGGCTCTTTGCTCCTTGCATCATCGGTCTTTCGATACCGGACTACTCTATGTTCGGGATGACTACTCAATCCATCTGAACTCGTCTAGAGTTAAGCACTTAAAAAAAATGGGCAGAGCCGATGGGCTGAGTAGGTACGAAGAGCAACTCAGAAGTGAACTACTTCTGCCAGCCAATGACGAGTGGTTTCCTGCACCGGATAACCTTTCACTCGGCAGTGAGTTGCGGGGAGTCGAGTTGGCCTGAGAAATCGCATGGGGCGAAAAGGGACTACGAAAAACGTGAAAGGCGCGAAAGGACTGAAGAATGGGCATTGTTTTTTTTGCGCCTTTTCGCGTTTTTCGTAGTTTCGCAGTAGAGGTTTCACCATGAATTTCAACAGAAACACAGTCAAACGACATCTGGAGAACTTCGATCTTCAGACGCTCTTCATTGAAGAACTCGGCTGGGACCACGGCGGAGCGGATACCGAGGTTACTATCGCCGGTAAGACTTACGCGCTCGAGGCCATCGCCCACAAGCGCGGTATGGTTGCCTATCAATACATGGCGGATTCGGACAGGGCCTTGCCCGATTACCCCACTCGGCAGAAGATCGAGCGGAATGTCGCCAAGACCGTCCGCGAACACCTCATCATCTACGCACGCGCCGATGCCCAGTATTGGCAATGGGTCAAGCGCGAACCGGGTCGCCCCGATCGGTCTCGACAGCATATCTATGATCGGGGGCAATCGGGCGAATCCCTGGTCCAGAAGTTAGAGCAAATCGCCTTCGCGCTGGAGGAGGAAGAAGCCCTCACCCTTGTCGATGTGACGAGCCGAGTGCGGGCGGCTTTCGATGTGGAGAAAGTCGCCAAGCGATTCTATGACCGGTTCAAGAAAGAGCACAGCGCGTTTCTGGACTTCATCGAGGGCATTGAAAATTTGACTGACCGCGAGTGGTACGCCTCGCTGATGCTCAATCGCATGATGTTCATTTACTTCATCCAGAAGCGCGGTTTTCTCGACAACAACCCAAACTATCTGCGCGACCGTTTGGAACGGGTGCGCCAGCAACAGGGCGAGGGCAACTTCCTCGGCTTTTACCGGCTGTTCCTGTTGCGGCTGTTTCACGAGGGCTTGGGACAGCCCGAAGCTGACCGCGCCCCCGCCTTGGTCGCCCTGATCGGCAAAGTCCCCTATCTCAACGGCGGCTTGTTCGAGGTGCATGACTTGGAGCGGGACAACCCGGAAATTCACATTCCCGACGAAGCCTTTGAACAGATTTTCGCGTTCTTCGACGCGTACCAATGGCATCTCGACGACCGGCCGCTCCGCAACGACAACGAGATCAACCCCGATGTGCTCGGCTACATTTTCGAGAAGTACATCAACCAGAAACAGATGGGGGCGTACTACACCAAGGAAGACATTACCGGCTACATTAGCCGCAACAGCATCATTCCGTTCTTGTTCGACCGAGCGCGAAAGGCATGCGCCATCGCCTTCTCGCCCGATGGCTGGATATGGCGGTTGCTGTCGGACGCCCCGGATCGCTACTTTCACGAGGCGGTGCGTCACGGCATCACCTACGATCTGCACAACAACGCGGACCTTGCCGAAAAACGCGCCCTGCCGCCGGAGATCGCCGCCGGTCTGGACGACATAGCAAAGCGCGATGGCTGGAACGAAGCGGCCCCGCCCGAATACGCTCTGCCGACCGAGACGTGGCGCGAGCACATTGCCCGCCGCCAACGCTATGAGGACATCCGCGCCAAACTCGCCGCTGGTGCAATCGCGTCGATCAACGATCTGATCACGTACAATTTGGACATCGAAAAGTTTGCCCAAGACGTCATTGCGAGCAGCGAGGGGCCGGAACTGGTGCACGCTTTTTGGAAGGCGATCAACGCGGTCTCCGTCCTCGATCCCACCTGCGGCTCGGGCGCATTCCTATTCGCCGCGCTCAACATTTTGGAGCCGCTCTACGTCGCCTGCTTGGAGGCCATGCGCGGTTTCCTCGACGACTTGGAACGCTTGAACCGCAAGCACCGCCCCGAGAAACTGCGCGATTTTCGCCAAGTGTTGCAACAGGTTGAAGAGCACGCCAGCGAACGCTATTTCATTCTCAAGTCGATCATCATCGGCAATCTCTACGGCGTGGATATCATGGAGGAGGCGGTGGAAATCTGCAAGCTGCGGCTGTTCCTCAAACTCGTCGCGCAGTTGGATACTTACGAGCAGATCGAGCCGTTGCCCGACATCGACTTCAACGTCCGCGCCGGGAACACGCTCGTCGGCTTCACTTCGCTCGCGCAAGTGAAGGAAGCATTGAGTAGCGACCTGATCAAGCAACTGTCGCTTCCCCAGATCGAGGAACGCGCCGAGAAAGCCGACCGCGCCTTTCGCCAGTTCCGCCAGATGCAGACGAAACCTGGGATGGACGCCAGTGCGTTTGCCAGCGCGAAGTTGAAATTGCGGAAACGCCTCACTAATCTGCGCGATGAGTTGGACGAGTATTTGGCCGGTGAATACGGCGTCAAGCCCAAGAGCCGGCGAGCGTATCAGCGATGGCGCGACAGCCATCAGCCGTTTCATTGGTTCGTCGAGTTCTACGGCATCATGCACAAGGGTGGCTTTGATGTGATTATTGGGAATCCGCCGTATGTGGAATACAGCAAAGTCAAAAAAACCAAAGAAGGCTACACCGTCAAAGGCTACGAAACCGAATCCTGCGGCAGCCTTTACGCCTTCGTGCTTGAGCGGGGAACCTCGCTCGGTCAAAGAAATGCGGGGTGGATAATTCCTATCTCTTGGGTGTCAACCAAGAGGATGAATCAAGCTCGAAATGTCATAACCGCAACCTATCCTATGTTGCATATCAGTAATTATGCTGACAGACCATCTACATTATTTTTTGGGGTACATCAGAAACTTTCAATCATACTTTGCACTAAGGGAAATTCTGCCATCCATTCCACAGGATTTACTCACTTTTATGGAAGAGCTCCCGACAGTGAAAGGAATCATCTTTTTAACAACCTGGATTACAACAGACTAAACTATCGAAAGGGATTTATTCGTAAGTTTGCAACGGAACTTGAAGAATCCATTATCAGCAAAATCAACAGGGACATTCTCCCACTGAATACGTTGTACTCTAATCGCAAAACTGATTCTCAACCATTCTATTTGAACATTAGATTGATGATGTGGGTAAAGTGTTTTCTTGCCTCCAAGAAGTCACGGGAGTTTAAAACTTATTATCCGGCAAAAGGAATTCAACCAGAGGAGTTGTCAGGTGTGTTTAATTCCAGCTTGTTCTTTTGGCATTGGGAAACTAAAGGAGACTGCTGGCATTTGACTGTTGATGACGTGAGCGATTTTCGTATTGACTTGGGAAAAATGTTAGGACTTACGCAATCACCATTGGAATATGAGGTGCTTTGAGTTGTTGTCTCAAGAAGTCAGCCAGCCCTCGGTATTTGACTTGATAAATGGTTTGTCCTGTTTGATAGGCCACCTGCTCGAGTCTTATCCAAACTAACATCGCACACCCAATATGATTTCGTACAATGCGTGCCAACCGGCATTGACACTTTTCAAGCCCGGTCACTTGTTTGACTTCGCGGTGAAATTGCTCAATTTTCCATCTTTGGTGACACACCTGTTGTACCACTGAAGAATCGTTTTGAGCATGGTCGTTGGTCACGACATACGCCGTGCGTCTGGCAGAAGACGCCACCCGGAATAATTTCACTTTGTGGTCTTTGGGGAACCCTCTGATTTTAATGGACTTGCCTTGTTTGCGCTCCTCTTGAGTCCAAGTTAAGCTATCTACGCGCTGGTAGGGGATTGTGCCTGCCGAATCGTCCACGCGCCGGTTCGTCTTGAGGGGACAATAATAGGTTTTTTGCATCTGCTCTATGTGTAGCATGACCGTTTTGGTCGCATACCAACTGTCCATCAAGACCCCGGTAAAAGGAAGGCGCTTCTGATAGACCAACCCAGAGAGCATGTCCTTGAGATGATCCAATTTGGTTTTGCCATCGCCTTGCGGGTCATAAATCCGATAGTCAATCAGCCAGAACCGATCCTCTTGCGGATTGACATAGACACATGTGACCACCCCGATGCCGTTGATGACGCCTTGGGCGTTGCCGCTATATTGACGGCGCACTAACGCGATCTTGCGTGCGTGTCGCTTGTCTAAAACCGTGTCATCAAAGATCACATAGCCTTTGGGCGTCAACGCGATGTGGTCTTTGACGTGTTCCCACACCAAGCGGGGTGGGATACGCGCACCGGCGAGATAGCGGTTGATCATATCATGACTGAACCCTTCGCTATGGTCGGCGAAATGGGTCAGGGTATAGTTGAGGGGACTGCTAAGCAGATACTGACAGTAATCCAAACGCGTCGGGTGGCGCATTGATACCTCCTCAAAGTGATAAATTTTACGGAATTGCACCCTTTTTTAACTCAGCATGCGTAAGTCCTAAATGTCTAAAACTAATAGAAAGTCACTCATCAAGCTTGGCAGGTCTCTTGAACTGCACTTGGAAGAAAACAAAAAATTTGTTGGAACTAAGCAAACGGATTATGAGTACTACCATAGGGAATCAAAGCCTATTATCGACGAAATTGACCGCGTGTTGGCCAAACACTACGGCTTCACGGACGAGGAATTGGACTTCATCATCAACTACGACATCAAGTATCGCATGGGGCGGTGAGCAATAGCAATGCACGAGCAAGGCATGATGAGAAGTTCCTGTCTTGACAAATCTCGGTTAGGCGGCTAAATTGTCAGAAACGTGCTGATAAGGAGGAAGACGAATGTCCCAAAACCAACGGAAATACACCGCTGACATATATTGTGGCGAAAAAGCCGAACTGGATGACGAGTTTGCTCGTCTGCTATGTCAGTTGCAAGAGATGAGCGTGAGATCTTTGAACGCTGTCCTGCCCTCTCAATTGCAGTTTGAGAATCTACCGCTTTGGCTATTCCTCTTTGGCGAAGAACCAATTTCTGATGGGTTGCAACATGAATTTTTGGAAAGAAAGAGCCAGATATCCTCAGAACAACCAGCGTTGCTACTGATAGATTCATCGGGCGGGGATACTCGAGTGGCCTATCAGATTGCTCGGCTTTTCAATCGACGAGCCGGTTTCATAGCACTCATTCCCCGATATGCCAAAAGCGCGGCCACACTTCTTGCCCTCGGCGCACATCAAATTTACTTGGGGGTAGATGCCGAGTTGGGACCGCTTGATGTCCAAATAAGAGATGTCGATAGAGAGAATGTTATGTCGGCACTTGACGAGGTTCACACCCTCGAACGATTAAATGCCGCTGCACTCAATGTTTTCTATCAAACTATGTTGCTGTTGTTAGGGCGAACAGGAAAAAAGATAGAAACCATTTTGCCGCCTGTCCTTGAGTACACAGCCAATTTTATACGGCCCTTAATAGAGAATATTGACGCAGTGCATTACACACAAATGGCACGAGTTTTGCAAGTGGCTGAGGAGTATGCGATCCGTTTGCTATCATCAAAACACACAGATGAACAATCGAGAAAGATAGCACGTCGTTTAGTGGAACAATATCCCGAGCACGGATTTGTGATTGACTCGGATGAGGCCGAGAGGATCGGTCTAAAAGTTGAAAAATCACCGCAGGAATTAGATGAAATTTTTAATGCCCTAATCCCCAAGCTAAATGAAGGGCTGACCCTCTTGGGTCAATTCAAGGAGGTAAACCATGAGACTCAAGACCTCTCCACAGAGTCAGAAATCGACTCCACCAACGCGGAGCCGAGGAACTCGGAACGCGGTGGAGACGGCCATCCGGTTGTCGAAGGGGAATAAATCGCGCAAATGGGAAGCTACTGCCCATCGAGCAATCCCGCGCTGGCCTTCTCCTAAGCACGGCGAAAGCAGGGCGTAATTTGTATTCTGCCGCCGCCATCCTTGTGAGGCCCTTGAAATGTCGACGCCTCTCGACAGAAACAAAGTCAAACAGCATCTGGAGACCTTTGATCTCCAGACGCTGTTCACTGACGAGTTCAGCTAGAACCCCGGCGGAGCGGATGTTGAAGTCACGGTCGCCGACAAGCCTTACGCGCTCAAAGACATCGCCCACAAGCGCGACATGATCGCCTACCAATTTTATTTTTGCGTACACTTCAAACAACGAATGTGAACATAGGAGGATAAAATGAGCGATACACACGCAACCAAGCATCGAGACTCCAAGCGGGAGCAAGACCGGAAGGCCATGTTGGAAGCGGCATTGGCGCGTCCGGGCGTGCACGAAGTCATGGAAGTCTATCGAAACTGGCAAAAGGCCGACAGCGGACTTGACGCTTACCGAGCGGCAACAAAAGAACCGCAGACAATAACGACGACGGACCACACAAACATGTAGTAACTGCTACCGGAATTAGATGCAATTTTTGATGCCCTAATCCCAAGCTAAATGAAGGGCTGACCCTCTTGGGTCAATTCAAGGAGATAAACCATGAGACTCAAGACCCTCCCACTGAGTCAGAAGCCATCCTCACCGACGAAGATCCGAGGATCCCAGAACGCGGTGAAGACGGCCATCCGGTTGTCGAAGGGGAATAAATCGCGCAAATGGGAAGCTACTGCCCATCGAGCAATCCCGCGCTGGCCTTCTCCTAAGCGCGGCGAAAGCAGGGCGTAATTTGTATCTCGCGGTAATTGGAGTACATGACAAAAACCCCGTCTGGTCATTCCAGCGCGGGGTTTTTACAAAAGTAGAAAGAACGCCAAGGGCAGTTGCCGTCGCCACGGGAAATTGCCCGCCTGTTGGAGGCCATGGACAATGAGAATGGCTGAGAGCCGGATGCTATGGATAATGAGAAGCAAACGCTGTTAAGCCCCGACGCTGCGGACTATCCGGCGGTGTTGCGCCAATGTGAGGATAACGGCACCCCTCCTGTCGTCACAGCACGAGGCAATCTCGGCGCACTGGACAGAACCCCGATTGGGTTCTTTTGCTCTGTGCGGTGTCCGGGCGACATTATCCTCAAGACCTATGATCTGGCGCAGGCACTCCGAGAGGCAGACGCGGCGATCATCGGCGGTTTTCAGTCCGCGATGGAGAAAGAATTTCTGGACATTCTGTTGCGGGGCACGGCGTCCATTGTCGTTTGTCCGGCGCGGGGATTCCAGCGCCTGCGAATCCCGAAAAGTTGGAAACCCGCACTCACCCAAGGCCGCTTGCTCATCCTGTCCTTTTTCGCCGACACCATCCGGCGCCCAACCGTCGCTATAGCTGCCCGGCGCAATGCCTACGTCGCCGCGTTGGCCGACCACATCTTCATCGCCCATGCCGAACCGGGCAGCAAGACCGAGGGGCTGTGCAAGGCCGCGCTCGCCCAGGGCAAGCCGGTATTCGCTTTGGACTCGCCGGACAACGCCCACCTCAGAGAACTCGGCGCCATCTCTGTCTCGGCTGATACCCCCGAAACGCTCAAACAAAGGGGTGTTATACCCATTTGATTTGATTTCGAGTTCCTGCATCCCATCGGGAATTAGGAATGCCCCGCGCCACCCCAACTTGCAATGGATACGCTGAGGCCGACATCTAAAAAAGCCTCCGAACACATCGTCTCGGAGGCTTTTGTTTTGGCGCAACGTGCTTATTCACCTCTACCCCTTCGGCAGTCCTGCCCCGCCTTGTATTCGACGACAGATTCCCGCACAACCAGCCAATCTCTGCCAAATTTCAATGCTCGTCAGCCGCGCTAAAATCTGCTCATTGATGCCTTCAATTCGGGCTTGTCTTTCCCGCCGTTGGACTTGTTCTGCCCGGATGTCGTCAATCGCATTCACGGCATATCTCCTTTGGCGATGTCGAGGATTGTTCCATTCCCCATCAATACGCTTCAAGGCGCAGGCCGCCCGCGTTTGTTTCATCGACTGAAACGCGGTACGCATGGGGGCGGCGTTGCATCCAGTTGATGCTGCGATAGCATCCGCGATTTTGCGGGCGGAAGCCATCTGCGAGATCGACTTCGGCGGTGACAAAGGGCTGACTGCCATCGTTCCAGGCCAGCACATGCCCGGTGCGGTCGATGATGCAACTGCCCTCTGCGCGGTTGACGGCCACCACCATGCACAACTGATTGTCCAGCGCGCGCGTTTGCATGATGCCGCGAAAGCGTTGGGCGTCCCACGTATGATCTTCCGGATGCCAAGCGCGGTGATCGCCCATAATGGGCAACAGCAAAAAGTCCGCGCCATTGAGTCCGATCATCCGCGAGGACTCGGCCGCCGAAGAATCCATACAAATATTGCACCCGATCCGGCCGATTGCCGTATCGAACACCGGGAAATCATCGCCCGGCAAAATGCCGGAATCCATTTCTCCACCCACGGCCAGATGCACCTTGCGGTATTTGCCCGCTATGCCGCCATTGGGCGCGAACAACGCGGCTGTGTTGTACACCGCATCGCCATCGCGTTCAATCGCGCCCAAGAGCACATGGATGCCATAGTCTCGCGCAAGATCTGAAAACGGTGCTGTATCCGCACTCGGCACGGGCACGGCCAAATCCAAAGGGCTGCCTTGAATCCCGTATTGCAATGCGATCTCGGGCAACACAATGAGATCGGGTTTTTCGCGTTCACAGGCCGAGCGGCACAAAGACGCGTACAGATCGACATTGTCTTGAATGGACGCAAACCGCCGGTTGCGATCTTCCCGCCGGCCCGTTGCCACGCAGATTTTTACGGGTTTGGACGATTCGCCCTGCCCGTGTACGGTCACATTGGGCAATTGCCATTCGGACGCGCCTTTGATGGACCATCGGAACGTATAGCGCACGGTCAGGTGGTCGGCGCCTTTGGGCGCGGTGAGGCGTCGCGAAAATTGCACGGTATTGCCGTTCCATTCGGGCAGAAGATAATCCCAAGACAGCACGTTGTTTCGCCGCGCATTGTCCCGGGGCATGTGGCCCCAATACGCCTCGCAACGCAACACATCGCGCGCGTGATCCACGTCTTGAAACTGTGTATGGGCAACAATCTCATACACTTTGCCGGCCCGAGTGCCCGAATACACAACCTGCCATCCGCCAATGCAGGTGCGCGTGCCATTCGCGGCAATTGCCAGCGCGTCTTCGCTGCGTTCTGTCAATGGTGCGGCGGTTGGATGCGGCGCCCAGGATTCAATGGATTCGAGTTGCAAATTTGACATAGTAGGCCTCCTCGTTTCGTTTACGCGATTTTCTTTTGCGAAATACTTTGCTCTGGGGTCATGGCGCGTCTCCAGTTCGGTTGCTGTATGTTGCAATCCTGTTGCAAAAAAGATACACATGTCGTATTCTTTCACAGAACGCGCCCCGGGCTTTGGCGTTATATATACGCACAACTTCTTGTTTTTCCAAATTTTATTTTTTGCCCAAGAACAGTTGCGGCCATTGGGCACGGTTTTTGCCCAATGATATTCAAAATCCACACGAGTGCCTCTGTCATGTTCAAATACCTCGCCATCCTCTGCCTGATTGCCGCGCCTGCTTTGGCTCAAATTGGGCACGAGATAGAACAGATTGAAGTGCGCGGCAATGAAAAAACCCGCGCGGAAATCATTCGGCAGGTCTTGCCCATCAAAATTGGGGATCCCCTGCGCGAAGGGGATCTGGATCGCTGCCGCGTGGTGCTCGAGCGGTTGTTGCTGTTTCGCACGGTCTTTGTCAATGTCAAACCCGGCACGCAAAAAGGCAAGGCCATTCTCGTCGTGTACGTGCGGGAAAAACGCTTTGGCACCCTGGGCGGAAGTCTCGAATATTCCGAACTCGACGGCTTTGGCCTGGCCGCGGATGCTTATTACGCCAATCTGCGCGGAGAGGGCAAATTGATCGGCGCGGCTTATGGTTGGCGCGAACGCCTCAAATACTGGGGGTTTCGATACGGCGATCCGCTCTTTCTCAAAACCAATCAGGCATTTCACATTCAGGTCAGGGGATCTTCTGCGGATCGCGATATTTTTCGCCATTCAAACCCCGATATCCGGGGGCGATACGATCTCGAACGCATCGGATTTGCTCTGGGAATTGGTCAACCTTCTCCTCTGCGCGCGTACCATTTCGTCTTGAAATACGCCTTTGAAGCCATCCAAATCGGCGCGTTTCAACGGCCCGCCATTGCCACAGGTGACGAGGTTTTCGCCAATGAAATTGCAGAGGCCGAAGGCCGGGAAAAACTATCCACACTCGCGTTGCACCTGTTCAAGCAATCCACGGGCGGCCCATGGGGGCATGGCACGGATTTTAACGCCCGCCTCACCCTGTCGTCCAAAGTGCTGGGATCGGTTGCCAATTACGCCAAATTCCGCACAGAACTCTATCGACACCAGCACCTTTTTGCCGGGCACATCCTCTCGCTGGGGATCAAAGCAGGGGGCATCTGGGGGCATCCGCCCTTTTACGAACGCTTTTACCTCGATGGCGATAACCAACTCAGGGGGATTGAACGCCGCGTTATTGGCCCTGAAGGAGGCACCCTGTTTTTTGTAGCCGAAGCCCTCTATGCCGTGGCTATCAAACCCCTGGGGCGGATATATGCCTTTGCCGAAAGCGGCGGTGTCTGTCGCTTTGTGAACGACAACAGTCGGCGAGACGCTGGCACTGCGATTGGCGTGGGCTTGTTGCTGTTCAACCGCATCGACATCAGCTTTGGGATCAACACGGGCACACTGATCGTCAAATCGCATCGCTTTGGCGGCATCAAGTTCGGTCTGTGAGGCAAAGATGGCTCGGTTCATCCATATCCCGATGCTCGTTGCATGCATGTTCGCACCCTTTCGGCCCGTGTTTGCACAGCACATCTCGAAAGACAGTCTTTACATTTATGTACAATCCGATACGCTTCGCGTGGATGCGACTATCGCGTCCCTGTTTTCCAAACGGGCGATAGACGCGATTGAATCGGGCATGACAACGTCGATTGTCGTGCAATTTCGCCTGCGGACCGGGCGCGGGGATCAGGTGGGACAGCGCGGCCTGACCACGCGCTTGGAACACGATATATGGGAAGGGGAATACCGCCTCATCCGACAAGCCGCGCAGGCAGACACGTTGATAACGCCGCGTTTTGAAGACATTCGACGCGGGTGTTCCCGACTTCAGGGGCTCGATCTAGCCGGGTTGCCCCTGCCCAACGTACCCCTCACCCTGCAAATGCGGATAGACGTGAACCCCATTTCGCCCGAACAGCAAGAGCGCACGCGGCGGTGGCTCAAGATTTTGGAAAAGGGCAGTTATCTCGAATTTTTTTATTCGCTGGACAGCCCCCCGTCGTCCGAATGGGTTGACGTGATCAAATTTCGCCCCAGCGCGCTTCCGCATCTTCTCGAGAAATAAAACAGATGACCCTCTTGTATCTTTGGGCGAGCACGGGGGCATTGCCCCTACACACACTCGCCTTTTGTGGATAAACTTCCATCTCACGTCTCGCGTCTTACTTATGGAGACACACCATGAAAGCTCTCCCCTTGCGGTGGCGCATTATCGTCGCGCTGATTGGACTGGCCTTGGGCACGACGCTCGCGCTCACCCTGCTCGCCCGCCACTTCTTGGCACTGAGTCTTCAGCTTCAGACCAGCGTCAATGTCGAGATGGGCAGCGCGATGACCAGCGCGCTCGCGTTGGCAAAAGAGAATTACGACTCGAAAAAGCGACAACTTCAGGAGATTGGGCATCTCTTGTCCGCGCCGCCTCACCGCGACCGCGAAGCCATACGCGCCGCGTTTGCAACTGCCGGGTTGGAGGATCTGACCCTGCGGATCGCGCCCGTGGAACAGGTCGAAATGGATCTCGCGCACGGCCCGGTGGTCTCCAAAGTGGCGACCGATCAACTCCAACTCGCCCTCGTGCTTCCCGACTCGCAGCGGGCATTGATCGCGCTGCATTCGCTCGATGCACTCATCGCGGTTGGAAATGCCGTGCGTACTTACAAGCACATCGAAATGGCGGCAAGCGATTTGCGAACGGCCTTTTTGCTCGCCTTTCTCGTCGCCGCGGCCGGCGTAGTCGTTCTGGCATGCGTGATCGGCATTCGCATTGGCTTTGGAATCACGCAACCGCTTCACGCCTTGCTGAAAGGCACGCGGGAAATGGCGCGCGACAACTTGCAATACCGCATTCCCAACGACAGGGATGACGAGGTCGGGGTGTTGATCGAATCGTTTAACCAGATGGCACAAGACCTCGTGGAAAACAGGCGCAAACGCCTCGAAGCCGAGCAAATCGCAGCGTGGCGCGAAATCGCGCGGCGGTTGGCGCACGAAATCAAAAATCCCTTGACGCCCATTCAACTCGCGGTGCAACAAATGCGCGACAAGTACGCGGGCGACGATCCGGAGTATCAACGCTTTGTCACCGACTGCACGGAAATCGTCACAGAAGAAGTCACAACTCTCCGTTCACTCGTACAGGAATTTGCCAACTTTGCGCGCATGCCATCTCTGTCGCTTTCGCCGAGCGATCTCAACGAGAGCTTGCGCCGCGTTGTTCGCCTGTACCCGGATGCGCGCATTCACCTCGACTTGGCGGACAACCAGCCCCTGCTCGAACTCGACGAAGAGCAGATGCGCCGCGTGTTGATCAACCTCATCGAAAACGGCATTGACGCCTCGGGCAAAAACGGGCAGATCACCATTCGCACGCACAGGGATGGGGAGACGGCGGTCCTCTCGGTCATCGACAGCGGGCCGGGCGTGCCCATAGAAGATCGCGCGCGCATTTTCCAACCCTACGTTTCCACAAAGGAAAGCGGGATGGGCTTGGGCCTTGCGGTGGTGCGGAGCATTATCGAAGACCACGGCGGGCACATCTCGGTGACAGACGCGCCCACGGGCGGGGCGCGATTCGACATTCAATTCCCCATTCCGGAACGCGCAAAACAGGAGGAACAGCGATGAGCCAAAATATTCTCATCATCGACGACGAAAGAAACATCCGCCGAACTTTGGACATGATCTTATCGGGCGAAGGCTATCGGGTTTTTGCCCGCGCTTCGGGGCAAGCCGGCCTCGGCGTGTTGCACAAAGAACCCATCCACTTGGTCTTGCTCGATATCGTGATGCCCGAAATCAATGGCCTCGACCTGTTGCCCAAACTCCTCGAGGTGCGCCCGGACTTGGCCGTTGTCGTGATTTCGGGGCACGGCAATGTGCAAAACGCGGTTCGCGCCATCAAATTGGGGGCTTATGATTTTTTGGAAAAGCCCTTGTCGCGCGACAAAGTGCTCTTGGCGGTTTCTCGCGCCCTGCAAACGCAAGAACTCGCCGCGGAAAACCGCGACCTCAAGCAACAAATTGAAAGCCGCTATGAAATGGTGGGGACGAGCGATGCGCTGACGGATATTCGCAATCAAATTGCGCGCGTCGCGCCGACCAATGGGCGCGTGCTCATCTTGGGCGAAAGCGGCACAGGCAAGGAACTCATCGCGCGCGCTGTTCACAAAATGAGCCGCAGGGCGAACGCGCCATTTATCAAAGTGAACTGCGCCGCCATTCCCGAAGAACTCATCGAAAGCGAATTGTTCGGCAGTGATCGCGGCGCGTTTACCGGCGCGGTGAAAACGCGCGATGGCAAGTTTTTGCAAGCCGATGGGGGAACGCTATTTCTCGATGAAATTGGCGATATGAGCCTGTCGGTGCAGGCCAAGGTGTTGCGCGCGCTCGAGCAGGGAGAGTTTGAACGGGTGGGCGGCGCGAAGACCTTTCGCGTGGATGTGCGCGTCATCGCCGCGACCAACAAAAATTTGCACGCCGAAGTCGCGCAGGGCAAATTTCGAGAAGACCTCTACTTTCGCCTCAATGTGGTGCCCTTGACCGCGCCGGCCCTGCGAGAGCGCCGCGAAGACATCCCGGATCTGGCCGAATATTTTTTTGTCGCCTATGCGGAAGAAAACGGATTTTTGCCCAAAACACTGGCGTCAGATGCGCGGGATGTGCTCTTGCGCTACGACTGGCCCGGCAATATCCGCGAATTGAAAAACCTGGTTGAACGCCTCTCGATCATGGTTTCGGGCGCTGCGATTTACGCCGAAGATTTGCCCGCTTTAGAGGGTGTGAACGCGCCGAGACCGGCCGACGCCATCCCCGGCCTGGGCCCGGGGAAATCGCTCCGTCAGGTGCGCGAAGCCGTCGAGCGACACCATATTGCCGAAGCACTCAATCAGCACGACTGGAACGTCACGCACGCGGCCAACGCCTTGGGCATTGAACGCACCAACTTACACAAGAAAATCAACTATTACGCGCTCGAAAAATGAGAGGATTGTGCAAGCCGAAGGATCAGGGGTCGGCAAACGAGCGGCAAGTTCCTACATCGCTTTGGGGCGAATGGGTAGGGGCCGATAGCTGTATACAGTTGCCTTTTTTGTTTTATACTATTTTTTTGGGATTCGAAGGGAAAATTGGGCGGGATGGAAGCGTTGGCGATTTTTATTTTTCAAAGGAGAGGGCGATGTGTTCGCGCGTTTTGTTGTGGATGGTGGCTGCGCTGAGTTTGTCTGGGCAAGCCATTGCACGGGATGGCGTGTACATTCAGATGGGCTTGGGGCTCGTTGTATCCCCGGCATTTGACATGGATGGCGACGATAACGACTGGAGCACCAAGTGTGACCGGATCATCAATCCCGATGGGTTGGAAGTGACAGATGAGTGCAATAACCCCCCGGGGCCGGGAGAGTGGAGTCAGGCATTGGGCGGAGGCACCGGCATGCAGTCGGGTATTGCCTTTGGATATCGCCGAGGAGCGGTCAGGGTTGAAGGGGAGTATTTCTATCGCGTCACGATCTATAACGAGCGTGCCGATATCACCATTCTCGACGCAGTGACTCTCGGCAAGCAGGATCAGGAAATCGAGTTGGCGGTCGGCGGCATCGACAATATGGCGTCGCACAACTTTTTTGCCAATGTGTACTACAACTTCTCTTTGAAATCGCCCTTTACGCCATACGTGGGGGCTGGCGCGGGATTGGGCAATACGTCGTTTTACTACTTTACGCATTGGAAGCGAAATGACGATCCCGACAAGATCGCGACGTTTGAAGATCCGATGCTGAAAGCGAAAGTTGCAGGTTCGACCACCATCGGCGAGGCGCGCTTGGCAGATCGCTTGATCGGCTATCAGATACTCGCCGGCGCAAACTATCTGTTCAGCGACCGGGTCGCGCTGGATTTCAGATTTCGCATGGCGGATTTCAGAAAATTCAAGAGCGAAAGGAGAGAATGGAATCAGCTCCGCAGCCACGAGTCTTCCGTCGGCCGAGGCGGGCAGATTTTATACCAAGTCAGGACGGACGACACCCGGTTTTGGGGCGCGGGCCTCAGCCTGAGGTACCAGTTCTAAGCAAGAGATGTTAAAAAAAAAGAGCGGGCATTCGCGCCCGCTCTTTTGCGTTTCTACAGGCCAGCGGCCCGTTTTAAGGCGTTGGCTCTATCGGTTTGTTCCCAGGTAAATTCGCCGCGCCCGAAGTGACCATACGCGGCTGTGGCGCGATAGATGGGCTTGGTCAATTGAAGGGTCTCAATGATGCCAGATGGCGTCAGGTCGAAATGTTCCTCGATCAGCGTTGCGATTTTTGATTCCGTCTGTTTGCCCGTGCCAAACGTGTCGATGGCAACCGAAACGGGTTTTGCCACGCCGATAGCGTAGGCGAGTTGCACTTCGCATCGAGACGCGAGGCCCGCCGCCACGATGTTTTTGGCGACCCAACGCGCGGCGTAATGCGCGCTGCGATCCACTTTGCTCGGGTCTTTGCCCGAAAACGCGCCCCCGCCGTGACGCCCCATGCCCCCGTACGTATCCACGATAATTTTTCGCCCGGTCAACCCGCAATCGCCGTGTGGCCCGCCCACCACAAATTTGCCGGTTGGGTTGACGTGATAAATTGTCTCCCCATCCAAGAGATGCGAGGGCACCACCTCGCGGATCACTTTGTTTTTGATGTCGCGCACAATCTGATCGTGGGATATGTTTTCATC
The DNA here is from genome assembly GCA_958295785.1 of uncultured Latescibacterota bacterium. Taxonomy (GTDB): domain Bacteria; phylum Latescibacterota; class UBA2968; order UBA2968; family UBA2968; genus VXRD01. The sequence continues at coordinate 3,572,173 of OY282377.1, read as the reverse complement.
GTGTTGCGTTGAGACCACCACGGTGTGGACGCGGCGCGGTTCGTCTCCGTCGTATGCCACGGTCACTTGTGCTTTGCCATCGGGGCGCAAATACGAAAGCCCTTTGTCTTTGCGGATTTGCGCGAGTTCGCTCACCAGATTGTGCGACAGGGTAATGGGCAGCGGCATCAATTCCGGCGTTTCCCTGCACGCATAGCCAAACATCATCCCCTGATCGCCCGCCCCTTGCTCGGTGTGCAACCCCTCGCCCGCTGTCACGCCTTGGGAAATATCGGGCGATTGCTGGCCTAATCGCACCATCACCTCACAGCTTTTGTAATCAAATCCATAGCTCGCATCCGTATATCCAATGTCTTTGACCACGCCGCGCACCAGCGATTCAAAATCCACGACCGCGTCGCTGGTCACTTCGCCCGCGACCACCACGAGCCCGGTCGTCACCAGCGTTTCGCAGGCCACCCTGGATTTGGGGTCTTGCGACAACATGGCATCGAGCACGGCATCTGAAATTTGATCGGCCACCTTGTCCGGATGCCCTTCGGAAACCGATTCAGACGTAAACAAACGGTTCATAAAAAGTTACTCCTGTCAAAAAAATTGCGAAACAGGGTACAACCGCGCTAGCAGTTCATCGATACAGAGTCGATCTTTGGGCGGGCACAGTACCATCTTCGATATGTTGTAGGTTACGCCTGCGCTGCGTTCTTGTGCGTGGATGGGCGAACTGACTCTTGACCTCTGGCTTCTCCCGCGTCATCTTCCTCGGAAAATGCGTGGGTTATGCGCGCGCGAATTTCTGCGATTACATGCATGTTGAGCACGTCTTCGGCGAGAGATTGGAGTTGGTCAAAGGACACGGCGCGGATGGCGCGTTTGACCTCTGGCAGGGCCGAGGGCGTCATGGAGAGTTTATCCACGCCCATGCCCATCAGCAACAGGCCGGAATGCGGATTGCCCGCCATCTCGCCGCACACGGTCACGGGTATTTGTTGCGCGTGCGCCGCGTCTATCACGCGCTTGATCAAGCGCAAGACCGCAGGGTGAAACGGCTCGAACAAATAGGCCACGAGATCGTTGCCGCGATCAACCGCGAGCGTGTATTGAATCAGGTCATTGGTGCCAATGCTGAAAAAATTGACTTCGCGCGCCAATTGATCGGCCACCAGCGCGGCGGCAGGGACTTCGATCATGACCCCGACGGGACAGCGGTCGTCAAAAGGCACGCCTTCCCGCGTCAATTCTTCGCGCACCTCGGCGAGCACCAACAGGGCCTCGCGCAATTCACCGACCCCCGAAATCAGAGGGAACATCACTTTCACATTGCCGACGGCACTCGCCTTTAGGATGGCCCGCAACTGCGTTTTGAACAGATCGCGGTGCTCCATTGTCAGGCGGATGGATCGCAGGCCCAAAAAGGGATTCATTTCCGGCTGTGTGTTGAGCACATGCGACATTTTATCGCCCCCCAAATCCAGGGTGCGAATCACGAGCGGTTGCGGCGCGATGCGCTCGGCCATTTGCGAATAGGCGGCGACTTGGGACGCCTCATCGGGCAAGGTATTTTGCGCGAGATAGAGGTATTCCGTGCGGTACAACCCCACGCCCTCGGCGCCGTAGGCCATGGCGGAATGCACCTCGTTGGGCAATTCCACATTGGCCTGCAACGCGACGCGAACCCCATCTGTGGTCTCGGCCGGCAAATCCCGAGAATCGACCAATCCCGCCTTTCGCGCCCTGAGCTTTTTTGACAGGCGGCGATAGTGTGCAAGTGTTTCTCTATCGGGATGGAGAATAAAATGTCCGCGCTGTCCATCGACGATTGCCATATCTCCCATGCGCGCTTCAGACAACGCATGGACGACGCTGACAACCGCGGGGATTTCCAAGCCGCGCGCCAAAATGATCGCGTGCGACGTGGGGCCTCCCACCTCTGTGATCAGCCCCAAAACCCGGTCGGGTTGCATGTGTGCCATATCGTCGGGCATCAAATCGCGCGCGACCACTATCGCCTCGTGGGGCAATCGGTCTAATCCTGCCTTTTCCCAGTTGCACAATTTTGCCAAAACCCGCTTTTCAATGCCCAACAGATCTGTGCCGCGTTCGCGCAAATAATCGTCTTGGATCGCTTCAAATTGGCGGCGCAAATGCCGGAAGGTCGTCCAGAAGGCGTATTCGGCATTGCGCGCCTCGTCGCGAATGCGCGCAATGGTGGGATCGAGGAGTGCGGCGTCTTGCAAAATGAGCAGGTGGGCATCGAAAATCTGCGCGTGTTCTTTGCCGAGCACATCTTCGACATGCGCCCGCGTGGCCGCAAAATCCTCGGCCACGGCCGCTATCGCGTCTCGCAATCTGGATTCTTCTGCGGGAATATCCCGGGGATGTACCCGGCGTTGATCCACGAGAAACTCTTCGGGATCGTAGAGATACACCGGTCCAATCGCAATGCCGGGAGAAGCCTGTATGCCTTTAAAGTGCTTCATAAGTCAGTCGCCATAAATTTTGGGAAATGAGGAATGCCCCATGCTCCCCAATTCGCAATTGATGTCGGCATATCGCCTCACATCCCCATCGCGGGGAAGGGTCTTCGTTTTAAGATGGCTTCTCATGTTCAGTCGAATTTCGACTCGATCATTTTGACGATGTGATCTAGTGCCTCGCGTGCATCGTCGCCCTCGGCCTGCACGGTGATCACAGAACCCGCTTCTGCGGCCAACATCATCACGCCCATAATGCTCTTGCCATTGATCGCGAGGCCATCTTTTTTCAATGTGATTTCAGAAGTGAACTTGGCCGCCGCCTGCACGAGCAAAGCCGCAGGTCGGGCGTGGATGCCCAGTTCGTTTTTGACGATTGCCCGTTGTTCCTGCATAAATACGTCACCTTTGCTTAAGACCTACGTAGGAATCGCAGTTGTACACCGCTGTTGCAACGACGCGACGTTGCGTAACGTCAGTTCTTAAATGCCTCACTCTTCGGCGATCAGTTTCAAGACCTGTTCTTCCCCGTGAATATGGCCTGCACCGCCGGCCCTTGTACACGTTATGGCCGCGCTGCCGCTGGCAAATTGCACGCTGCGCGTCAGGGTCCATCCCTGCAAATACCCGTAGATGAGGCCGGCGCGAAACGCATCGCCCGCGCCGGTGGTCTCGCGTGCAGAGACTTGGTATGCGCGTTGGTCAAAACTGTTGCCATTTTCCTGAAAAACCTGACTTCCCAGTTTTCCCTTGGTAATCACCACGGTTTCCACGCCGGCTTTCAACAGCCCAACCGCCACATCTGCGGGCGGGCCCATCCTGTGCCGGCGCATAAACCCGGCCGAATTGATCACCACATCGCAGAATTTTGCGAGTTGGTGATCGGGTGTCAATTCAATGGCAAACACCGTCACATCGCAGGCCCGTGCGATTTTAGCTGCGCGGATCGCATTTTCGCCCAAAAAGGGATCGACCGACAACAGGGCGACGCCTTCGAGATCTGCTTCGGTCAAGGGGCGGCTTCGCACGTCGAGAAAATGCCCGCAAATCGTTCGCCCGCCGTTGACATCTGACAGGATAACGGTGTGCCCCGTGCGAACGCTCGGGTCTATATCCAACTTGCGAACATCCAAGTTAAATTGACGCATGGCGCGCAGGAAAAACGCCCCCCTGCGATCCTCGCCAATCGCGCAGCCCATCAACCGCACGTCAACGCCCAATCCGCCCAAAGTCACCGCTGTATTGGTCGCTTCGCCGCCGACAAATTCCTCGTCTCGCAGCACGCGCGTGTGCCCATTGCGCTCGGGAAACCACGGCACTTGAACAATTTGATCTATACCCAAAAAACCGTAACACAAAACTGCACCAGATGAAATAGCCATAACAATACACTCGCATAAAAAAACCGTCGGCAAAGACGGTAAGACTATACCCTATCGTAAAAAACAAAAAATGAACTCAGTCGAGATGGTGAATGGCAGCGGCAAACGCGCCAATCAGCGCGGCGTCCCAACCCGTTTCTTCAAACGCACTGCCAACCACCACAAAAGACGCGCCGAGTGCGACCCGTTTTGCAGCGGCTTTGGGGTCGCGGATGCCGCCGCCGACAATGACTGGAATGTCGACATAGTCGCACACAGCGCACACCATATCTTCGGGCACCATCAACTCCGGCCCGCTGCCGGCATCCAAATAGGCGCATTGCATGCCCAAATACTCGGCTGCCAAGGCGTGCGCCATAGCGATCTCGGGTTTGTCGCGGGGCAAAGGCCGGGTATTGCTCACGTATTCGGTCGTGGTCTGCTGTCCCGTGTCTATGAGCGCGTAGCCGGTGGCTATGGGTTCTATGCCACACGCTTTCAACATGGGCGCGGCCTTGACGTGTTGCCCGATGAGCAAATCGGCATTGCGCCCGCTGATGAGGGACAAAAACAAAATCGCATCTGCCGCTGGCGATATCTGGTTGGTATCGCCGGGAAAAATAATCACCGGCACCTCAACGGCTCGGGCGACTTCGCGTACCATGCGGTCGAAATTGGCGGAAAACAAAAAACTCCCGCCGATCAAAATGGCGTCTGCGCCCTGTGCTTCGCAAACCGCAGCCGTGTGCGCCAAATCCTTCTTGTCGAGCCGGTCGGGATCCAGATAGGGCAAAAAACCCGCGCCTCGGCGGTTTCGAACAGCCACCAATTGTTCAAATACCGTCATGGAGGCTACCCTCCCACCTGTGCCCGAATGATGGCGGGGACTCGCGCCAAAGCCTCGCCGATCTTTTCGGGGAATTTGCCGCCGGCCTGCGCCAGATGGGGCCGCCCGCCCCCGCCCCCGCCCACGGTCTTTGCGATGGCTTTGACCACATCGCCGGCCTGCACGCCTCGACCGATCAGATCGTCTGTCACCACCGCGAGGAGAGACGCTTTGCCATTGAGGTTCGCGCCAATCACGCCGACCCCGCCAGTGCCCAGCGCGCCGCGCAACCCGTCGCCCAGGGTGCGAAACCCGTCCATATCGGGCGGCGAGACTTCGGCGGCGACCACGCGCACCCCATCCACATTGATGGCGCGGCCCACCAGCGCGTCCATCTCCAAACCCGCGTGCTCGCGGCGCATGGATTGCACCTCGCGCTCGAGTGCGCGAGTGCGCGCCAGCAAGTGCGCGACCTTGTTGGGCAATTCAGAAGTTTGCGCGCTCAGTTGGGACGTGAGATCGGTCAAAATTTTTCTTTGATCGCGCACCATGGCCTCCGCGCCCGGCCCTGTGACCGCTTCCACGCGCCGCACGCCCGCTGCAATGCCCGTCTCGTGCGCGAGTTGAAACAGTCCGATTTGTCCGGTGCTTTGCACATGCGTGCCCCCGCACAACTCCAAGCTGAAGTCTGCCACTTGCACCATGCGAACCACATCGCCGTATTTTTCGTCAAACAACATCATCGCGCCCATTTCCGCAGCGCGGGCCAAGGGGACAAGGGAAATATCCACGGCCCAATCGCTACGGATCGCGTCATTGACAATCCCCACAATATCGTCTAATTGGGCGGGTTCCACGCCTTCAAAATGCGTAAAATCGAAGCGCGACCTATCCGGAGCGACCAGGGAACCGGCTTGGTGGACGTGATCGCCCAAGACCTGCCGCAGGGCGCGGTGCATCAGATGCGTGGCCGTGTGGTTGCGCGCCGTGTTCAAGCGGGTTTCGGCATCGACGGATGCCATCACGCGCAGGCCCATGAGGGCTTCGGCTGGCCCATCGCACAGGCGACCGCGATGGACAATGGCCTCGCCATCCTTGAAGGTGGTCGCCACGTCAAAGCGCGTGCCATCGCCTGTGAGCGTGCCCCTGTCGCCGACCTGCCCGCCCGATTCGGCGTAAAAGGGCGTGATGTCCAAATAGAGGTCCAGCAACCCATCGCGCACGGGTTGATAGGCCACGACGCGGGAATGGGCCGTCAGGGTTTCGTATCCGACAAATTCCGAATGGTTTTGCGGCAGGGGTTGTCGCGCTTCTTGCGATGCAAACACATGCTTGCCCGCTTTGCGAGACCGCGTCTGCTGTGCGGCCATGCGCGCTTCAAAGCCCGCCTCATCGACCTCAATGCCTTTTTCGGCTGCCATCAACCGGGTTAAATCGATGGGAAAACCATAAGTATCGTATAGGCGAAAGGCGTCTGCGCCGGAAATACGCCCTTTTGCGCGCATGGTTTCAAAAATTTCCAGGCCGCGATCCAGTGTTTTGCCAAAGCTCTCTTCTTCGGACCGAATCACCCGTGCGATGTGATCGCGCTTTTTTGCCACTTCGGGGAATGCCGCGCCCATTTCTCGGGCCACGATCTCGACCAATTGAAAAATGAATGGCTCGCGCCTGTCCAATGCGCGCCCAAACCGCGCGGCGCGGCGCAAAATTCGCCGCAAAACATAGCCCCTGCCTTCATTGGACGGCAGCGCGCCATCTGCGATAGCAAAGGTGAGGGTGCGGATGTGATCGGCGATCACGCGCATGGGCACGATATGGTCGCCGCGATAGGGCTTGCGGGTCATATCGCTGATCCCCGCGAGGATGGGCAAAAACACATCCGTATCGTAAGTGGTTTCCGCGTTTTGCAAAATCGCGCAGATCCGCTCGAAGCCCAGGCCCGTATCTACGTGTTGATCGGGCAGAGGCTCTAGGCTGCCATCGGCACTGCGATTGTACTGAATAAAGACCAGATTCCAGAGTTCGACATAATCCTCTGTGTCTAAATTGGGCACGGCCTTCTGAAGTGTTGGGTCGTCGCCGAGATAGAGGTGGATTTCGGAACACGGGCCACAAGGGCCCGTATTGCCCATTTCCCAAAAATTGTCGTTTTTCCCCAAGCGCAGCACGCGATAGGCGGGCAAATCCGTCACCTGCGACCAAAGGCTCTCGGCCTCTGAATCGGCCTCGAGGCCATCGGCCTCGTCGCCGCCAAACACCGTTGCCCACAGGCGATCTTTTGGCAATTGCCACACTTCGGTGAGCAACTCCCAGGCCCATGCAATGGCTTCTTTTTTGAAATAGTCGCCAAAAGACCAGTTGCCCAACATCTCGAAAAACGTGTGGTGGTTGGGGCTGAACCCCACTTCTTCCAGATCGTTGTGCTTGCCCGAAACGCGCAAACACTTCTGAGTATCCACCGCACGCGCATAAGGCCGACGCCCGGTGCCCAAAAACACATCCTTAAACTGATTCATCCCCGCATTGGTGAACAACAAGGTGGGGTCGTCTTGCGGGACGAGAGGCGCGCTTGGAACTCGCACATGGCCTTTGGATTCAAAAAACGCCTGAAACTCTTCGCGTATTTGTGTAGCGGTTTTCATCTTTGCTCAACCTTTTCATTCTCGATAGTCGTCCACACTTTTTGGGCCACCTCTCGCGCGACCGACGCCTCGAATCCCCTGCGCCCCAAAAACCCGTACATCCGCCCCAGTGCGCGCTCGCGCGACAAGCCCCGGTAGCGATTTGCCCGGTGCATCATCAGATCGAGTGCCATATTTTCGACATCGACATCTGAGAGAGCCTCGTCCAAAACGCGCTCGATCACTTCGGATGGGACGCCGCGCCGCACAAGGTCAAATGCAAGCCCCTTTCGGCCCGCAGGGCGCGACCGCAACCGCTGTGCGACAAATTGACGCGCAAACAGCGCATCGTCGATTAAATTGAGCCGCTCGAGGGTGGATAGGGTTTGTTCAATCGCACGTTGTGCATAGCCGCGGTTGGCGAGTTTGTCGCCAATCTCCTTTTGGGTATATGCCCGATAGCCGAGCAGGCGCATAGCATACGCCTTGGCCTTTTCAACCGCCTCGTCAACCTCAAACAGTTTCACGCCAACTCCTTTACAAAAAAGAACAACAGAGCGGGTATTAAAATAGGCAAACCCACTCTGTTGTCAAAGCCTAAAATGCGGTTTTCAGACAGCTCTTAAGCGGGTTCGGACTCGAGTTGAAATGCCGGATCGACGGGCAGGCCCACAATCTCGCGCACTTGGTGTTCAATTTTTGCAGCCAGGGCCGCGTTTTCTTTCAGGTGCCGCTTGACATTTTCGCGCCCCTGCCCGAGCCGCTCGTCGCCACAAGAGAACCACGTACCGCTTTTTTTGACGATGCCGTGCAATTCGGCCATATCGATCAGGCTGCCTTCTTTGGAAATGCCCTCGCCGAACATCAGATCGACTTCGCAATCTTTGAAGGGCGGCGCCATCTTGTTTTTCACCACGCGAATCCGCACGCGATTGCCGATGACTTCTTGCCCGTCTTTGATGGAGCCGATGCGCCGAATGTCCAGGCGCACCGATGCGTAAAAGGGAAGGGCGCGACCGCCCGTGGTCGTTTCTGGGTTGCCGAACATCACGCCGATCTTCATGCGAATCTGATTGGCGAAAATCAGACAGGTTTTAGACCGACTGATCGACCCGGTCATTTTGCGGAGGGCTTGCGACATCAGGCGGGCGTGGAGGCCCATGTGGGAATCGCCCATTTCGCCTTCGAGTTCGGCGCGCGGCACCAGCGCGGCCACAGAGTCTAAAGCCACCACTTCAAACGCGCCGCTTCGCACGAGGGTATCGGTAATTTCAAGGGCTTCTTCGCCCGAATCGGGCTGGGCGATCAACAAATTTGAAAGATCCACGCCCAGGCGTTCGGCCAATTCCACATTCAAGGCGTGTTCGGCATCGACAAAAGCGGTCACGCCACCGCGCTTTTGCGCCTCGGCAATGATGTGCAAAATCAAGGTGGTCTTGCCCGACCCTTCGGGGCCAAATATCTCGACCACGCGACCATACGGAACGCCACCTGCGCCCAAGGCCACATCGAGGCTCAAAGACCCGGTGGGGATAACCTCTTTTGTGACGGGCTCGGCTTCCTCGCCGCCCAAGCGCATAATTGAGCCTTGCCCAAATTGCTTTTCGATTTGGGCAATTGCATTTTCAATGGCTTGCTCCTTGCCTTCAATTTGCGGCTTGTTCTTCGTTTTTCGTTTTGCCATCTGCATCTCTCCTTACAAAAGGTTGGGGATCGCGGCACTGTCTATCTCGTCGTCTGCCGCAGAGAATATAGTGAACATTTGTGTAAAGTCAAGGAATAATTGGGCATTTACAACATCAGCAACCCGCGCAAAATCAGATGCCCGTAAATGCCCGCGATGACGTCGTCTGCCACGATGCCCCACCCTCCGGGCAATGCCTCGGCCTGTCGGGCTGGCGGTGGCTTGATGATATCTAAAATGCGAAACGCGACAAACCCCACAATGCCCATGAGCACCGATTGTGGAAGCAGGCTCACCGTGACAAAAAAACCGAGAAACTCGTCGATCACCACGTATTTGGGATCTTTACCCCATGCTTTTTCACCGGCTCGGGACGCATAAACGCCCAGAAAAAAAAGCCCAGACAACAGGCCACACCACGCCCACGCGCTCAGCGGCGGCAACAAGCAATAAATCGCCAGTGCCACGCATGAACCCGCTGTGCCGGGGGCGAAAACCGAATAGCCAGAAAAAAAGCCGGTTGCGATCAACCGGACAAAAAACGGCGGCTTGGAGGGTCGAAAATCGGTCATGGAAATTCCGTCAAAACGCCTTTCGGTTTTCGATCAAATACCGAACGCCTGAAACCACGGCGACAAGGGTGACAAGTGCCACCAGTGCATTCAAAACCCAATAGGAAATATCGCCCACGAGCACAATGGGTTGGGCGGCCAATTTGGCCTCGACCACGCGCACGTTGATAAAGACCAGAATGCCAAACACGAGCACCAGTTGCAGCATGGTTTTCCACTTGGCGAGTTGCGAGGTCACCACGGGCTTGCCGCGCCGAATCGCAAGAATTCGCAACCCGGTGATCACGACATCGCGCAAGAGCATCGCGCCGATGAGCCAGGCTTCGATCATGCCTAGGCGCACAAATGCGATCAGGGCCGAAGACACCAGCAGTTTATCGGCAAGGGGATCCATAAAGCGACCGAAATTGGTCACTGTGCCGTCGCGCCGCGCAATGCGCCCGTCGTAGAAATCGGTCAACGAGGCCACGGTAAAGACCAACAGCGCGAGGATTTTGAAATACCAGTTGGCGGCAAAAATCAACAGCCAAAACACGGGTGTGAGCACCAAGCGCGACACGGTCAACACATTGGGCACGGTCCACAACCGGTTTGCGGGACGCGGTTTGGGCACTGTCATGCGATTCGGCTCTATGGTATTTACCTGGGGCATTTAGTACTCCCGACGTCCTTCCAGCGCGCGCGACAAGGTCACTTGATCGGCCAGGGCGAGATCGCTGCCCACGGGCAACCCGCGTGCAATTTGCGTGACAGACACCTCATAAGGCGCCAAACACCGAGACAGGTATTGCGCGGTGGCATCGCCTTCGACTGTTGGGCCATTGGCTAAAATCACTTCGCGGATTTCCCCCTGGCGCAAGCGGTGCAACAGTTGGGAAATATTTAAATCCTCTGGGCCAACGCCGTCCAAGGGCGAAATCCGCCCGTCCAGCACATGGTAAAGCCCGCGATAAAGCCCCGTGCGCTCAAATGCCAACAAGTCGCCGATAAAATCGATCACCATCACTCGGGAGCGATCTCGCCGCACGTCGCTACACACAGAACACGGTTCGACCTCGGTCAGATTAAAACAGATTGAGCAACGGCGCACTCGAGTCTTGACATCGACCATCAAATCGGCGAGTGAGCGCACCGCTTCCGTATCCCATGTCAGCATATCCAGCGCGATGCGCCGCGCTGATTTGGCGCCGATTCCGGGCAACCGATTCAAACCGACAATCAATTTTTCAATGGCTTCTGATGCCATTTGAAACTCCAAGCGTTGAAGAATACAAAGCGGTCATGCTCAGTTCAGATAGTTCAACAGGCCGACAATCAAAATGCCAATCGCCACGACGAGGCTGACAAACCAAGTAAAAAAGGTTTTGACCGCGCCAATCTCAACGCGGATAAACGCCAACTGCTCTAATATTCGTCTATCCGTTTCCTCTACCCGGGTTTGGCGTTCCCGAAGGTCGGTATGCCCTTGTGCAGGGGTTCGCTGTTCGGTCTCCAAAGTTTTTTGTTGAACTTCTAAAACCGCTTGTCGTTTGTCCAATTCTTCAATTGTCGCAACCATTGCTACCTCTATGGTGAAAAGGTTGATCGCGTTCATATCTGCGCGGATAAATGCCAATCAACAAATCACGCGGTATGGCTTACTTCTGACCTGTTCGCATTTGCTTCCGTTGCCACGGTTTTATCTTTCTTGGGCGTTCTCCAAAGCCCTAACGCATACGTTACAGCGGCCACGACACAGGCTACCATAGCTCCGAATAAAGCGATGACCCAGTTGTTCAATGTATCAATTCGATTATTCGTAACTTCGATCAACTTAAGCGTGGACTGGTGATTCGCCTCAATCTGTTTGAGTGTGGACAGATGGATCGTCTCAATCTGCTTGAGTGTGGACTGGTGGGTCGCCTCAATCTGCTTGCTCAAGGCTTCATATTGAAGTTTCATGGTCGTTTCAAGTGTCGCCAATCTTTCTTCAACACTTGGATTTGGTGACGCACCAAAAGCACCCCCTGAAAACGACATCAAAACGAATACAGCCAAAAGTCTCGCTGGCATGACGTACTCCTTCTTGCATTTTCGGGCACCTACGTTTCTATCCTCGCATCTTTGTTCTGGCCTTTATAGGCCAGGCCATTGTAAGCGCGTTTTCCCGGTATTCTCGCGCCTGCACAAATGACTCTCAGGCGTCAAAATTAGACGCGGTCATGCTCAGTTCAGATCGCCACGACGAGGCTGACGAACCAAGTAAAAAAGGTTTTAACTTCCCTAATATTGGTTCTAACTTCTCCAATCTCAACGCGGATAAACGCCAACTGCTCTAATATTCGCCTATCCGTTTCCTCTACCCGGGTTTGGCGTTCCCGAAGGTCGGTATGCCCTTGTGCAGGGGTTCGCTGTTCGGTTTCCAAAGTTTTTTGTTGAACTTCTAAAACCGCTTGTCGTTTGTCCAATTCTTCAATTGTCGCAGCCATTGCTACCTCTATGGTGAAAAGGTTGATCGCGTTCATATCTGCGCGGATAAATGCCAATCAACAAATCACGCGGTATGGCTTACTTCTGACCTGTTCGCGTTTGCTTCCGTTGCCACGGTTTTATCTTTCTTGGGAGTTTTCCAAAGCCCTAACGCATACGTTACAGCGGCCACGACACAGGCCACCATAGCTCCGAATAAAGCGATGACCCAGTTGTTCAATGTATCAATTCGATTATTCGTAACTTCGATCAACTTAAGCGTGGCCTGGTGATTCGCCTCAATCAACTTAAGCGTGGCCTGGTGATTTGCCTCAATCTGCTTGCTCAAGGCTTCATATTGAAGTTTCATGGTCGTTTCAAGTGTCGCCAATCTTTCTTCAACACTTGGATTGGTTGAAGAAGGAGATGAAGCACCAAAAGCAACGCCTGAGAACGACATCAAAACGAATACAGCCAAAAGTCTCGCTGGCATGACGTTACTCCTTTCTCCTTTACATGAACCCCGGCATATTCATGCCCGGGGGAATCAGCCCCGCTGTGGCTTTTTGCATTTCCGCTTCGGCCATTTCCGCTGATTTTTCCCGCGCCTGCTGAATCGCTGCCAGCACGAGGTCTTCCAGCATGTCCACATCTTCGGGATCGACGACTTCGGGATTGATTTTCACGGACAAAATCTCCTGATGCCCATTCGCCCGCACCGTCACCATGCCCCCGCCCGAGGTTGCCTCGACCTCTTTTGCCCCCAGTTCTTTTTGCACCTTGGCCAGTTTGGCCTGTAATTTTTGAGCCTGCTTCATCATGGCACCCATGCTTTTTGCCATTTTTTTCTCCTTAGACTGACAGCTGAAAGCCAAAAGCCGATAGCTAATTGCGTCTTACCCGATCACTTCCCCGCCGAACACCTGCATCACCATCTGCACGCGCTCGTCGTTTTCCGGGCCTTTCTCCTCCGGGATTTGCGCGTTGTCGTTATCGTACACGACCTCGCACGAAATGGTGACTGTGCCTCCAAAAACACCCCCTGCCACTTCTTCGACCAATGCGCGGTTGCGCCGCACCTGATTGGCGTGAAATTCGCGGTCCTTTTCAAAAGCCACCACCAAACGCTTTCCATCCAGGGATTGCAGGCGGCCTTCATCCAAAAATGTGCCCAGTGAAATTTTTTTGTCTTTCACCGCTTGCACGAGTTGCGCCCACCTGTCTTCTACAACCGAAGGGTCTGGCGGCTTGCCATTGGATACAATTGGCGGTGCGTTTTCTGCAATCCGCGGCGTTTCTGACGCGCCCCGACCATTACCCTGCGGTTGTGCTGCGAGAGGGGGTTTGGAATCGGTTGCCCTTTGAGGGGGTGCTGGTCTGATGTTGCTGTTTCGCCCGGGCGATGTTGTGTTTTGAGAAGGTGTTTTGGGCCTGGGCGAGTTCCGAATGGCGGCTGGCGTGCGTGCAGATACTGTTCCACGGCGTTTTAAGTCGCGCTCGAGTTGCTCCAAGCGACCGATCAAAACCTGCAAATCCACGCTCGCCGTCATCTGCACGAGTTTCATAACCGTCAATTCGAGCCAGAATCGAGGCTCGGTCACGCGGCTGATCTGCGTTTCCAACTCGCCCACGGCATTGAGCATACGCACGAGATCCGGCTCTTCAAATTGCGCTGCAACCTCTGTGTATTGCTTGCTATCGGCTTCTGGCAAATTTTCATCTGTCAATTTGCCCACGGCACGGGCGACCAATAGATGCCGAAAATGCGCCATCAGACCCGCCACAAATTCGCTGAGGTCGCTGCCTTCGCGCATCAGATTATCCAAAACGCCCAGTGCCCGGCTGCCATCCCGCTCCACAATCGCTTGGGTCAGATCGAAATACACATCTCGGGGAATCAGCCCCAGTAAATTTTGCACCGCATCTTCGGCAATGCCGGCCTCTGAAAAGGCAATGACCTGATCGAGCAAGCTCAACGCATCGCGCATGCCGCCATCGGCTTTTCGGGCGATCAAAAACAGCGCGGATTCTTCGGCTTTTACGCCCTCTTCGGCCACGGCTATTTTGAGTTCTTCCACAATTGCCGCGGCCGGAATGCGCCGAAAATTGTATCGCTGGCAGCGCGACAAAATCGTTTCGGGCACCTTGTGGGATTCGGTCGTCGCAAACACAAACACGACGTGCGCTGGCGGTTCTTCGAGCGTTTTGAGCAGGGCATTAAACGCCTCGGTGGTTAGCATGTGAACTTCGTCGATGATATAAACCCTGCGCTTGCCCTGCGAAGCCGCGTATCCCACCTCTTCGCGCAATTGTCTGATTTCGTCGATCCCGCGGTTTGAAGCCCCGTCGATCTCTAGCACATCCATGCTGTTGCCCTGCCGAATGGCAACGCACGAAGCACACTGTCCACACGGTTCAGAGGTCGGCCCCTGATCGCAATTGAGTGCCATAGCGAGCAAGCGCGCCGTGGTGGTCTTGCCCGTTCCCCGCGGCCCGGAAAACAAGTAGGACTGCGCCACGCGCCCCAGCCGAATGGCGTTTTGCAATGTGGTGGTTACATGGCTTTGTGCGACCACGGTTTCAAATGCCTGTGGCCTCCGCTTTCGCGCCATTACCGTGTAAGACATAAAAACTCCAAAAGGGCTTTGAAAAAAACAAAAAAAGGCCGTGCACCGCGCTTCGAACCGCTATCCCAGGGCGTTCAACGAGCGCGGGCTCCTGCCAGGTGCCCCTGCGGCACACGCGCCGATTTGCTTACCGCTGCTACCTTCCGGTCCTGACGGGATTCGGCATAGGCACGTTGCGCAGGACCTGACGATCAACACTGCTTACTCGTTGACCGCGATCCAAAATACCGGTTCTCAGACGTGGAATTCGACCCCGCTATAGCGGATTGCGGGCTACAGGGCACCGCTATCTCCCCGTCTAGCACGACCTGAAAATCTAAACTGCGATCAGAACTCAGTTCCCCGTCCAACGCCAATGGGACAGGACACCGACCCCTGACAATTATTTTTTGGTGGAGCTGATGGGAGTCGAACCCACGACCTCTAGAGTGCGATTCTAGCGCTCTCCCAACTGAGCTACAGCCCCACCTAAACGGCTTCGACCGCAATGTTATGCGCGCCCGATGCGGACTTGAGCACCGTGGCATCGTCCAGAACCCGACCGATGATATTGACGGGACTCGCCGGGCGAATTTCACTGCCATCCCGACTGGCCGGGGTCAATCCGTAAAAAATGCAGAACGCATGACCCGGAGGCCAATACCCGAGTTCGTTTAGCGACACGGTTTCTCGTGGGTCTTCGGGCCCCATTTCAAGGGGAATCGCAAAATAAATCTCGTCGCCCCAGGTATTAAACGAACAATTGAGTGGCAAAAGCTCGTAAATTTTGCGCGCTGTTTCCGAATCGTTCAACTGCGCGTCGAGTTGAATATCGCCAACTGTGATGCGAATGGGATGCGGCATAACGACCTCGTAAAATAGCTGTCGGTGATCGTTTGTTTTTGGCGGAGAGGGAGGGATTCGAACCCTCGGTATCCGTAAGGATACACATGATTTCCAGTCATGCCTGTTCGGCCACTCCAGCACCTCTCCACAATGGTTTTCGACTTTTCGCACGCCATTTTTTGGGCGTGCTGATCACTTGTTTTTGGCGGAGAGGGTGGGATTCGAACCCACGGTACCCGCGAAGGTACACCGGTTTTCGAGACCGGCCTGTTCGGCCACTCCAGCACCTCTCCGCAATATTTTATTTTTTTCGCAAAGTTTGAAAAAACGCCCGCAATATCTGACTGCATTCTTCTTCCAAAACCCCTCGTCGCACGGCCAAGCGGCGATTCAGGCGTTTGTCTTCGACAATATTTCTCAAGGAACCACACGCCCCGGTTTTGGGATCGCACGCGCCAAAGACCAACCGGGACAATCGGGCGAGCACCATCGCACCTGCACACATCGCACAGGGTTCGAGCGTCGTGTAAAGCGCGCAGTCATTCAGCCACCGAACCCCCATTTTTTGCGTGGCCTGCCGAAGAACGAGCATTTCGGCATGCGCTGTGGGATCATCTCGTTGAACAACGCGATTGTGATCTCGTGCGATGACCTCGCCATTGCACATCACAACCGCACCAACGGGCACTTCGCGTTCGCGTGTTGCGGCTCGGGCTTCTTCAAGGGCGAGTTTCATGCCCGTCAGATCATCGTCCTGCACGCAGACTCCAAAGTGTGGAAAACAACTCCCGATTAGAAACAAAAAAAATATACGGATTTCTCCACATAGAGTCAACCTTCAACTTTTCGGTTTGGCGGTCGGTATCAGCGGGAAGTAGCCAGCAAAACAAGTCGTCTTCAAGGGGGGATGGTCGAGGCTCAAGCTGGTTGCCGATAGCCTTCTCTTACTGATTCTCACGCGCCACAGCGTCAATTTCCCGAACGCGCACGGCGTATTGCCCGCCTTCAAATGGCGTGCTCAACCAGGTGGCGATGATCTCTTTTGCCACTGTGGGGCCCACAATGTCCACGCCGAGACACAACACATTGGCATCCACATGGGCGCGGGCAAATTTGGCCGAGGTCACATCGTGGCAGGACACGGCGCGAATCCCCTTTGCTTTGTTGGCAACGATGGCAGCAGCCATGCCATTTCCATCAACGACAATGCCCGTCATTAAATTGTTCTCTGTGACCGCATCCGCCACCTTTTTTGTTATATCGACATAAGAGGTCTCTTGCGGGCCATGCACGCCACAATCCATCACCTCTCGCCCGGCATCTCGCAACATTTGCGCGATCTGTTTCTTCGACTCAAAACCCGTGTGGTCTGCCCCAATCGCCACCCCATCCGATTTCTGCGATTGAATCACCGCGTCATCGGTAGCCACTACCAGACGCACTTTTTGCTGCCTGATCAGATCGCGCGCCAATGGCGTCACAATGGCATTGGGCGTCACATAAACCGCATCGCCGCCGCGGTTGAGTGCGGATTTGACCCGTTCTTCCGTCACCAAATTCACTGGCGGATCAACCGGTTCGCAAGCCGCGATTCCCTCTAGTGCTCTCAACCGCCGCACCACTTCGGCGACAATCCGCTGTATCAATTTTTCGTTCATCAGTTGTCAATTTGTCAAATCAGTTTGGCCGCGCCATGCAGCACGGATTTTCACCCTTCTTCGAGCACCCGATTCAGGCGATCCGGATAATTCGTAATTATCCCGCCTACCCCCATCTCAATCATCGCCCGCATATCTCGTTCTTCATCGACAGTGTACACCCAGAACCCCAGTGCCCGCGCCAGAAATTGTGCCACGAGGCCGGGCTGTGCGGCCCGATGGTTGAGCGCGAGAGCGTTGGCACCCAATTTTAAAACGCGCTTGACACCCCCCGTGCGCCGCCGCAAAGTCGCCTCACTTCCCGTCATCAAAAATGCCGTGGGAATGCGCTTGTCCAATCTGTTGACCGCGCGGATACCCGCACCGTGAAAGGATTGAATCATCACATGCGATTGAGCCCGCATGGCCCGCACGCGCACAGCCGCCGCCTCAGCAGCGTCAACGGTTTTTGCTTCAACCAGCACCAGTGCCCTGGACCGGCACATGGCGATTACTTCCTCTAAGGTTGGAATCGACTCGCCCTTGAATTGGGTCCCAAACCAACTTCCA
This sequence comes from uncultured Latescibacterota bacterium, assembly GCA_958295785.1. Lineage (GTDB taxonomy): Bacteria > Latescibacterota > UBA2968 > UBA2968 > UBA2968 > VXRD01. The sequence goes on along the minus strand of OY282377.1, from coordinate 3,554,528 downwards.
GCATCCAGTTCCACGATCTGAGATAGGGTCATTGTACTGACCAGACCCGTGCCGTTGGTCGTGCGGTCCACCATTTGGTCGTGAATGACGACGGGTTGTCTATCGGCTGTTAAGTGGATATCTACTTCGACCAGATCTACCCCAATATCAAGTGCCTTTTTGACGGCAGCCAAGGTATTTTCAGGGGCGAGCCCCTCGCCTGAAGCCCCTCTGTGTGCAATCCGCATGATCGGCGGTCTCAAATGCGCGGTTGCCGTTGCATTTCGCCGTCCAAAGGCATAGTGCCGCTTTCGCGTTACGTTCATTTTTTTTGTAAGAAAAGCGAAAAATTGGGAACTGTAGCTGATGGCTAAGAGCCGACAACATAGATGTTCACATGGGATTTGTCAAGGGGAATGCCCGCGATCCAGCGTTGCCAATACCCCGAGAGATCAACGTAAAAATTGCACTTGACACCTGTATTCACTTCCCGTAAATTTGACCACCATCGGATAGGATGTTCCGGCGTAGCTCAGTCGGCAGAGCGAGTGGCTGTTAACCACTAAGTCGTAGGTTCGAGTCCTACCGCCGGAGCCAAAAATTAAAAGGCTACGAGATTATTCGTAGCCTTTTTTCTTTTCCGCGAATCGGCGAATCTATGGACGGGGTGTGACATTGAGCTGATAACCCCTGATCGATTCTATCAGGGTCAGGCTGCGATAGAAGTTCATCGACATTGTGTATAATGGTTTGGGGCGGGCTGATCGCTAACCACCTGGTCGTCAATTTGCACTACCGTGCGGGTTGCAAACCGTTTTGCTTGGTATAGGCTTCGAGGATGGCTTCGATTTCTTGCTGAAAACACTCGAGGGGTTCTGCGATTTGGTGGCGAAATTCTTCGCGGATCAATTCGCAGTATTCATGGGCGGCTTTCAACAGCACCTCGGCATTGTGCTGTAAGGCGCGATAATCGTCTTGGAAATGATCAAAACGCCCGTGCAAGGCGTGCATCAATTGGCTCGCGTAGTCGCCGACATGTTTTTCTCGATACCCTTCGCCAAATCGCTTCAGATGATCCAGGGCCTCATCCAAAAATGTTTTCACCTCATCGACTTGCAGGGCTTCGCGCGTGGTGAGAATGAGGTGATTGCCCTGAATGGCGAGGCGCAGGCCATCGCCCAAATACCGGGGATGATGCACGAGCATATAGGCCATAAACTTCCAGAACGCCCACCGATACGTACCGACCACGCCTTGTTGCCACAAAGAGCGGAAACACGCTTTAATTTCGGTCCAACCAATGGGCATAGACGCGATGGGTCTGCGCGTGCGATGGGCGTAGTGCGTGCGGCAGCGTTCAAAAAATATCTCGGGGCTGTTCAGGGTTTCCACGACGCGGCGATGGCGAGCGAGCAGTTCGTCCGGATCGATGAGGGGCACATAGCTCAACTGCCGGCTGAAAATCCCGGAATCGCCCGTGTATTTCGCGCCTTCGATCAGGCGGCCCAACCGCTTGTAGCGCTTGTAATCCGGCGTGTCGCGCAACACGCCCAAAATGCCGACCATTGCCACGGGGATGCCCGCTTCTCTGATAAATGCGATCATGCGGTCGGCGATATTGTCTGGGTCCGTATCCAGTCCCATAATAAACCCGGCCTGCACTTCCATCCCATAAGATTGCAACACCTTTACTTTGTCCAACAAAGGCGTCTCGCCCTGCAAGTTTTTTTGCGCGCCCATAAACTTCAGGCTTTCTCGCACGGGCGATTCAATCCCCGCAAAAATTTTGTCGAATCCAGCGCGGTGCATCGCTTCTAACAGCGCGGGATCATCGCTGACGCGAATGCTGGCTTGCGTGTTGAGTTGGAAGGGATATCCGCGCTCCTTTTGCCACGGGATCACCTCTTCTTCCAGCGTTTGCCTGATCTCTTCGCTGTTGCCGACGAAATTGTCGTCGACCGCCATGATCGCGCCGCGCCAGCCCCGGTCGTAAAGCGCGTCGAGTTCTCGAATCACGCGACTGCTGTTTTTTAGGCGCGTGATCTTGCCGTAAAGCGATGGGATATTGCAAAACGTACAGCTTTCCGGACAGCCGCGCGTAATCTGAATCACCATCACCGTGTAATCGTCAAAATCGATCAGCTCCCAACGCGGAAGCGGGGTTTTCTCGAGGCTTTGGAACTCGCCGCGCCGGTCGATGTATTCGCGCCCCCCACTGTAAGGCTCGTTCACCAACCGCTCTACCACATCCATGAAGCCATTTTCCGCCTCGCCCAAATAAAAAGCCGCATGCCCTTCAATTTCTTCGCAATACTGCGTGGGCAAAGGGCCGCCATTGAGCACGGGCACGCCTGCAGCATTGCACCGGGCGATAATTTCCTCGAGGGAATGCCAGTGGATAATCATCGACGATGTAATCACAATATCTGCCCAATTCAGATCGCCATCTGTCAGGGGATACACATTGACATCGACAACCCGCAAATCGTAGTGGTCGGGCATCATACCGGCAATGGTCAACAACCCCAAAGGCGGGAAGGCCGACTTTTTTCCGACCAATTTCAGAGCTTCGTCAAAACTCCAAAACGTCACCGGGTTTTTTGGATACACGAGAAGCGCGTTGGGCATGTGGTCATCCTTTCACAAAAGGCTCAATAAGGGATATTTTCAATATGGATATTTTCAATATACGATATTTTTTCTTTTTTACACAAAAAAAACTCTAAGAAGCCCTAACAAAAAGCGTTGACATGGATTTGTGAGAGGCCGATTTTCTTCTCAGCCCAACCCTTACAACGTCCATGCCCGGCATCTGCAACCGGGCGAGGAGGAACAAATGTCCAACCCCCTCGTGAGCGATGCACTCTGGGAAAAGGGCCCCCCCTTTTGCCGGTTCCCAAGCCTGGACGGTTCCGCTTTCCCGGACGTAAGCGCATTGACGACCGCAAGGCGTTGACCGGCATTCTATTCGTCCTGAAGAGCGGCATCCCATGGGAGCAGTTGCCCCAAGAGATGGGGTGTGGTTCCGGGATGACCTGCTGGCGTCGTCTGAAGGCATGGCATGACGCCGGCGTGTGGGAGCGGCTTCATCATCTGCTGTTGTCCAAACTGCGAGCGGCCGATGGCCTGGCCGGGTCTCGTGCCTGCGTGGACAGCGCCTCCCTGCGTGCGGTAGGCGCTGGGGGGAAAACCCGGCCCCAATCCCACAGACCGCCGCAAGCCCGGGCGTAAGCATCATGGGATCACCGATGCCAATGGGCTGCCTCTGGCCGCGATTGTGACTGGGGCGAACCGGCATGATGTGACGCAATTGTTGCCCTTGGTGGACGCTGTGCCCGCGGTCAGAGGCAAACGCGGTCGGCCGCGTCGCAGACCCCAACGGCTGTATGCAGACCGTGCCTATGACTCGAGGGCACACCGGAAGGCCCTGCGTGCACGCCACATCTCGTCGGTGATAGCCCGACGGGGTGCAGAGCATGGTAGCGGGTTGGGTGTGTACCGGTGGGTCGTTGAGCGGACTCTGGCCTGGCTCCGTCAGTTCCGCAGACTGCGAGTGAGTGCGCTACGAGCGCAGAGCGGACATCCATGAGGCGTTCCTCTCCATCGGCTGTTCTCTCATCTGTTTCAGACGCTTGATTTCTTTATGTTAGGGTTTCTAAGAAGCTGTTGTTAAAAATGAACGCAGATGAAAAGCGAGAATATAGGCGTGTGGCCTACTGCATTTCTCTGTGCTCGTGAACGGCTGCTGAGGCAGACCCTTTGGCTTCGCGCCATATCGCAAACGCATTTGCCACAGGCCCCACGATAAACAGCGCGTAGAATGGTGCGTAGATCGCTTCTTTGAGCCGCAAAATCATTTCGACAAAAGCCACGAGAAAAGCCGTGAGGCATTGGCCCTTATAGGTCGGGACCGTTGTTTTGGGATCTGTAATCATAAAAAAAATGAACAACTGATACATAGATCCCGTAATCGGTGCCAGGCTGGTTATGTATGCCTGGCCGGTCCACAGGCTGCGAATAAGGGCAAAGGCGAAAAACGAAAGAACATAGACCGCGCAGATGTGAAATCGCCGCAACTGCCACAAGGCGGCGCTGCCTAAAATCCATATTATGCCCATCGTCCACAAGGTGTTACCCCACTGGATGCTCAAGCCTGCCACGGCTTCGGGGCCGAGAAATAGCATCGCGCTGACCCCAAAATTGGATGGATTCCACAGGTGTTTGCCGCGCCAGCGCAACGCGTACTTAGAGACAATGGACAAGGCACTGCACAGCACATAAGGCCAGAACAGGGGCGAGCGGATCAAAATGCCCACGCTGATGCCGGTGATGTACGCGCTGACCAGCCCCGGCCACGCGCCCCATGTCAGCCGGCCGAGCACGAGTTCTGCCAGCACACTGCTCGAGATGGCGGTCAGGGTTTGTGCCAGACTTTCCAAAATGCCAAAAGAAACCTGCGCCCCAATCAGGATGCACGTAATCAATGCCGGCGACAAATAGCGGCTTTGCAATCCCGATTTCCACACCGTGGTCGCACGCCGCAATATGGGATGATCACACGCCAATTTTCAAGGCTCCAAAATTCGATGCACCTGCCGAATATCGGGCGCGTAGAGCTTATGCACCCTTCCCGACGGCCAGCGTATTGCAATGCTGTCAACCCCCGCGCCCTCGCCTAGGCCAAAGTGGCGTGGTCGTTGATTTTGCGAGGCATAGCCGCTGCCGCCCAACACTTCTTGCACCTGCATCTTATCGCGCCAAAACACCTGCACCCGCGCGCCTATCGCACTGCGATTGCTCTGTTGCCCGATCAGATCGAATCCAATCCAGTTCGCCTGGGGCCGCACGGTGTTGCGATACACCAAAAGACGCCCCCGCTGATTGCCCACCACCACGTCTAGCACGCCCCTGTTCCACAGATCGACCAGCGCCACGGCGCGCCCGTCGAATCGCTCCCGAACGCCCACGGACCGGGCCACTTCGGCGAATTGTCCTGCGCCATCATTGATCCAAACGCGCTGGGTTTGATGGCCTGCTAGGCTTCTGCCCCGTATCGGCGGCCAATTTTTCGCATCTGAAATAATCGCGCTGTGCCCGCCTGCGACTTGGGAAAAATCGTACCAATAGCTTTCGCGTCCGTTTGCCGAAACATATCCATTGGTGACAAAAAGATCCAACATCCCGTCGTTGTTCAAATCCCCAAACTGCGCGCCAAAACTCCACCCGCCCAGGGCCACGCCCATCGCCCCGGCCAGATTTTCAAATCGCAGGGGCATGTGCGCCGTTGCCACCCACAGATTATTTCCCTGAATGAGAACGCCTGCCTGAGAAATATTGGTCTCGTAAATTGCCAAATCGCCCCGGTTGAACACATCGCCAAACGCGGCATTCATGCCACTTTTTGGCTGGCGGCCCACCCCGGCTTGTTCTCCTCGGTCGACAAACCGCTCGCCGCCCTCGTTCACGTACAACTCTGAACGCCCGTAGTCATTGGACAAAAACAAATCGGGAAACCCCGAACCGTTCAAATCCGCTGCGCCCACGGCTAGGGTCCACCGCCTGCTGGCAATTCCGACCCTTGCCGTCACATCTTCAAATGTCCCGTCGCCGCGGTTTCGCAACAAATATTTTCGCCCCCCATTATTGGCGTATTCAAAACTTTCTGGCATTATCCGCGTGGTCTGCAAGTCCCACAGATTGAGGGATTCGGGCCAATAGCCCGCCACAAAAAGGTCGAGATATCCGTCGCAGTCGTAATCGACCCAAATCGCGCTTCCGGCATTGATCCAGTCCGGCAGACCTGCTGTTTTTGTTACGCGCTCAAACGCCTTGCCCGCCAAATTGCGAAACAACTCGGGGCGGCCCCATTTGTACAAAAACAAATCTTCAAACCCATCGTTGTCGCTATCGCCCCACACCGCGCCCATGCTCACGCCTTCTCGGTTGACATCTGCGATGCCCAGTGCCGGGGCCACATCTTCAAATCCCCTTCCCGCCAAATTGCGATATAGCCGATTTAGACGCCCCTTCCGGCTGTTTGTCACATACAGGTCTCGCCATCCGTCTCGGTCGTAATCCACCACGGACACGCCCGCACCCATAGACGCGATCAGCGGCATGATATGATCCAACTTCGCATCTAGAACAGGTGCCTCATGGACAAAATCGATCCCGACTTGCCGGCCGACTTCCTCCAGGTAAAATCCATAGCGGGCAACCGGCGGCCCATCCTTTTTCTCGCGTTGCCAACCGCCCCAGCCCAACGCGATCAGCGCAGCGCCCAAAAACAGCACCGCCAAAATTTGCACCATGGGTTTCACGGCCGCCTCAGTGCCCGGTCAAACCATTCGGGCGTCACATATCGCGTGTGAAACCGCTGCCAGTCTTTTGCATGTTTTTGAAAAACGGGATCATCTTCGAGCGACTTGGGCGGTTGGTCGTAATTCAAAACACCGTGCGCGGGCAGGGGCAACACCGTTGTGGAAAAAGCCGTGTTGTAATCGCCATCTTTTACCCATCCATCGCCTTGCAAAACAAAATCCCGCTTCCCGTTGGAGGCCGGCAACGCCGCAAATCGCAACAGGATTTCATCGCCCGCATTCACAATCGCGTAGCGGTCATCAACCTGCGAGAGCAGCGGCGCGATATCCCCATATCGCGTATAATACCCCACGAGGTCGCGCCACAGTTGCGACGTGCCGCCAAGCGCGTGGTAATGCGGCACTTCGGGCGAACGCGCATTTGCTGCTGTTACTTGCGAAAACCCCCGGTAGCGCAGCATCGCGCTTTGCAAGGGCACGGCGCGAACGGTCATCGCGGAATCGTCGAGGGGCACGGCCCAGGCCAAACGGTCCCAATAGATCTCCAAATTGGTCTGCAATCTGAATTTTCGAGGGCCATGCGGCGGAAAGACCCCGCTTAGATCGATCCGCATGGTCTTGCGCTTGCCGGCTGGAAAACCCAAGTCCGAGTGCGCGACTCGCCAGGAGGTGCCATCGAACACATGCAAGGAGATGCCCCGAGGCGGTGGATGATTGCCCTGCCCAATCGCCATGTTGATCGAACTGTCAGTCGGGCGGATCCAGCCCTGAGCGATAAGGTACAAACGCCCTTTTTGGGGCGCGTGGTCTCCCACTGTCACTTCCACATAGTGTTCTCGCGTCAGCCCTTGGTACTTGCCCCGGTCAAAGGGGGCTGCATATTGTTCATCCCGAACCCGCACCTTATCGCTTATATCGCGTCCTCGGTCGTCTGTCACCCTTGCAAAAGCGCGCGGCTGTGTGGTCGCGCACACATCGAGCGGCGAGGCAGAGCGCGCAAATCGCTCATCCACAAAAACCTCGGTCCCCGGGGGATGATCGACTGCGATGAGCGACACCCAATCAAAAAAATGCGTCTCCCATAGCTCCGCTGTGATTCGGATATCGTAAACTCCGTTTTGCGCGACCAACTGATCGCCTGTGAGTTTTACCCAATCTTCTGTCTGCGCCGTGCCCGCCACAGCTTGGGCATTGATCCGCATGCCCAGCGGCGACCGCCACAGAAAATCCGTTACAAACGCCATCTCTGATCCATTGTGGGCAAACACCCAAGGGCACGACCCTTTCAACCGCTGTACGGCGCGCACTTCTCGATCCGCGTTGAGATCAAATTCCACTTGCGGCATGCCATTGGGCCACACAATTCGCACCATGTCTGTGCCCGTATAAGTGCCCAACCCAAAATGCAGCACCGGGGAAGTCACCACCTGTTTCTGATAGAGCGCGCCAGAACGGAGTTCCACTTCTGCGCCTAGGCCCAGCGCGTTGATCCGCCCGTCGCCTATGGCCTTGCCACCCATGGGACGTATCGCCTGCCAGTGATAGGCCAGCGTGCCCCGGTTCCGCAATTGCAACGCCTCGCCCGCGTCTGAAACAGCCAGCAAATCGAGCCGCCCATCGCCGGTTAGATCGGCCACAGCGGTTGCGCGACCTTTTAGATCCAGCGCGTGAAATCCGGTTTCCGATGCCAGATAGGCGCGTTTGCCGCAGATCACATCCAGCGCGCCATTGTTGTCCAAATCCGCGATGAGAAGGGTGGCGCCTTCAAGGGGCGAACAACCGCGAATCAGATTGCGGGTCTCGTCTTGGGATACGGCGATCACGTTGCCATCGCGGTCTAACACCACGCGCTCTAAGTGCCCGTCCCGATCCAGATCCCCCGCTGTTAGCGCGATCCCGTTCACCGCTTGTTGCCGTCCGAGGGCAAAATCCCCGGCCCGTTCATTGATCGCGTGGATCAACTGCCCATGCCGATCCAGCATGGTCGCATCAGGGTCTCCATCCGCGTCCCAATCTGCCCATACAAAGCCCGTCAGCCCGTCCACACTGCCAAAGGGCTCTCGCGCCGCGAACGATCCATCCCCGTTGTTTCGCAACAGCAGTGGAGGGCCGTTGGAACGGCCCAACACGAGATCGACATCCCCATCCATCTCGACATCGCTGCCCCACACGCCCGAATAGGCCGTTGCCGCGTTGTCCAATCCAACAGCCACTGCCTCGAACTCTCCCTCTGCGCTGCGTTGAAACAAGCGGAAGCCCTCGGCCCCGGCCAATGCCAAGTCCAATGCAAAATCGTTGTTCCAATCGACGGCCAGCACCCCATTTGCCGCGGGCAGGCCGGGAAAATCGAGCGACATCCCCCCGGGGCTATGCACTTGTGAGGCGTGCGCTGCAAGCACGGCAACGCGATCTTTTGACCAAAATGGCACGAGCACCTGATAGGTGTTGCCCGTCAGCCCAGCGATGGGTTTGGGGACAAAATGGGTCGCCAAATCGGGCGGCGATGGCGAGGCTTGGGGCGCGTTGTGTTTCAAAAATTCAAACACGGGATCACCCAAGCGTTCAGCCGGGACGATCAGGGCATTTAGCGCCTGCCGATACGCGGGGGTACGCAACAACACATTGTGCAAAAACACGGCTTGCACAGGCGTCATGTCCAACGTCAGATGCGTCCGCGCTGCCTCGCCCCAATCCGTTGCCCATGCGCGCAATTTTTCCACAGATGCCCGCAGGGCCTCTGCATCGCCCCGCTTGCCCGCCTGCCTTGCCCGCTCGACCCACAGCGCGGGATTGTGCGGCGCCTGTTTGATCAGCGCGTCCAACTGCGCCCAAACCGCTTGATCGCTTTGCGGCCCGCCCCGCCGCTCGATCTCTTTCATCAGCGCGTATCGCGCCTTCACAACCCCTTGTCGCGCTGCCGCTTGAAAAAACGCGATGGCGGCGTCCGATTGCCCTCTCGCCCGCTCGACCAGCCCTTGCAACAGCGCGATATCTCCGTTTTCGGGCATCGATGAACGCGCTGTTTTCAGGTCTTTGGCCGCGCTGTCATAATCCCCGCGCCGCAAGTTCAACACTCCGCGATTTGTCCACGCGCCAGGCTCGTCGGGTCGTAGCGCGATGGCCCGCCCCAAACTGATGTCTGCCCGATCAAAAGCCCCCACTTCCAGCGCGTACACACCCGTATAAAATGCAGAGACATACGCGGCGGACAGATCGTGCGCCGGTACATGGTCGCCTCGCGGCGAACACGCGCCCAAACTCAACGCCATCAAAAATCCGATTGTGCGGCAAAGATCAAGCATTGTGGTCCCGCCATCCCGGAATCGAAATATCCATCCGCCGCGTGGGCGCGTAGATCTGATCGCCTGTGTAGGGCGCGTCTTGCGTAACAATATAAATCGCGCCATCGCGTACATACACGATCTCGTCGCGCGGATCGCCAATCACGTCTTCCACAATCCCGGCCGCCCAATGAAAGGGCAAGCCCTCACACACGGGTGTGATCACCTTGCGGCAGGCCGCGTCGTAAAACCCAAAGGCTTCGGCACTCGTGCTGATAAACAGCAGTTCTTCCCCATCGCCGCGCCAGTTCACGGCCGGGCCGCCTTGGCTGCGGTTGTCCGGCTCCATCCGCGAGAGGGGATCCCCCTGCCCGCTCACCAGATTCAAAATCCCGTAGGTGCCCCAACGGTCGCCCATCCACATCTCGAGGCCCGGCAAATCCGGACGGAAATTCCCCGCGTAAATCCCCTGCACATGCCCGTAGCGGTGGTGGCGCAACACGGACCCATCGCGCGCATCCACCAAGAAAAACCCCGGATCGCTTCCCGCAATCCCGATCTCTGGCCCGTTGCGCTCGTCTCCGTCCAATTCCCCAAAGGCGGCGTGGTCGATATGCCCTGCACCGCCAGAATCCTCGATGTACTCCGCGCCTTCCATCGTCCAGAGGTGATTGCCGTCTCCGTCGTAGAGATCGTAACCGGGCAAAATCTCGTCTCGCCCGTCGCCATCGATGTCGTAAAACCAAATGTACATGCCGTACCACGCATTGTGCGCGTCTTGCCGCCAGCGCAAGGTCAGCGTTTCATCAAACGCCCAGATCGAATACCCTGTGCCCGCGCTGTCTCCATCTCGCAAAATCAAATCCTGCGCTTTGGCTGTTTGCCGTATTTTGCACGGCCAGAGCACCTTGAGCGAATGCAAATAATTGCCCATGCCCGCGTTGCGATACCCGAGATACGGCCCGGTCTTGGGCAGTTCTGTTTCTGCGGTCACCTGCCCGGATTTTCCGCTCACCAACTTTAGCCGCTGATCCGCGATGCCGATGAAATCCTCCACGCCATCCCCGTCCAGATCGTGGATGACGGATCGCTGCAAGCCCTTTGCGGCGGGAAAGTGCTGGTCGTATTGCACTTCCCCATCAAAATTTAGGCACGCGACGCGCGGGCCCTCGTCGGTCTCTTGTTGCAGCACGATCTCCTTTTGCCCCGCCCCTCTAAAATCGCCGCATCGCACTTCGCACGGCCAAAATTCGCCGATGTCAATTCGCTTCCAAAGCACGGGTTTTGGATATTTTTCCGCCGCCTCTGCCACGGCTTTTTGATGGGCGTCCAACCGATTTGCGTACGCGGTCTGGGCAGATTCTCGCGCTGTGACGCGCACATTGCCCATGCGACTGCGCGTGTTCGTCCTTATGCCCACTTTGCCGGTGGGAAAGCGGTCGTCATACGCGACAAATGCCACCTCGCCATTGACATAACACGCAAACCGCTCGCCCTTACACACCACTTTTAAGGCGTAATATTGCCCCCGATCAATTCCATTGGGCACATCCGCTAGCATGGCCCAGGCCTCGTCTTCCCTGCGATAGAGGACAAAGCGATCAAACCCCTCCATGCAAAAATAATAATACCGCCTCAAGTCCTGATACCGCACCATAATGCCTGACCGTGCGACAATCGCATGGGGATCATCACTGCTCGGCTGGCTATACGCATTCAACTGTCGCATTCGTGCTTCCACCGCGTAATCGCCCCACAGGGGGTCGCCGGTCACCAAGCACCGATCCGATTTGGTGGTGTGCTCCAACACCTCATCATCGCCGTCTTTCACCACCCGATAGTGGCTCGGCATATTCCAATTGGGCGGCGCGACCAGCGCGTTCCACCAACCCTTGAAATATCGCGCCTCCACGCGCTGATTCGGCTCTGTCTTATCCAGCACCGTGCCCAGCGGACACCCCGCCAAGTTGATTTCCGCCAACAGCCTTTCCCGCTCTGCCATGTCTGCCTCCCGGTTATCGTTTTAGTCTGCGGATGGTGTGGTCATTTTTCTTTGATGACGACAACCCGATCCGCGGCGATGTTTTTCAACACTTGCACATGCCCGCCCGGCCAATGCACTGCGATTTGTGCCACGCGATTGGCAGGGCCTATTCCAAAATGCAGGCGCGAATCGCTCGCCGACAAATAGCTCGACTGGCTACGAACTTCGCGCACCTGCGTCTTTCCTTTGGCAGTCACTTTCACGACTGCGCCAATGCCGTCCCTGTTTGAGCGCGTGCCTACTAACTTTACGGCTATCCAGTGCATCGCATTTCCGCCATCGTTGCGAAACACCCGCGCCCGTTGCCCCGAATGCAGAACCACCAAATCCAAGTCGCCATCCCCATCTAGATCGCCAACTGCCGACCCGCGGCTCACCCCTGGCACTTCAACGCCCGCGGTTACAGTCTCAAAGTGTCCGCCATTGTTGCGGAATATCTGATCGGCCTGTGGATGGGACTCAGCTTTGGAAAATGCCTTCACATTTGGGAAAATATGCCCGTTCGCCACAAACAGATCCAAGTCGCCGTCGTTGTCGTAATCGAACATATTACAGCCAAATCCGAGGGGCAACAGGGATGGCGCGGCAATGCCTGTTGAAACGCTCACCTCTGTGAAAAAGCCACCTGCTCGGTTTTGGTAGAGCGCGTGGGTCTCGTAGGAAAAATTCGTCACAAAAATATCGGGTCGTCCGTCCTCGTCTATATCCCCCACATCGACGCCCATCCCGGCCTGCGTCTCGCCTTCGGCATTGAATGCCACGCCCGCTTCCAACCCCCCATCCTCAAAGTGCCCGCCATCGTTGCGGTACAAAAAATTTGGCGTCGTATCGTTTGCGACATACAAATCGGTATCCCCATCGCCGTCGTAATCCAAGCTGATCACCCCAAGCCCTTTGCCCGAAGAATCCGCCACGCCCATCTCGAAAGACACATCTGTAAATCTGCCATTTCCGTCATTTTGATACAGCAAATCCGGCGCGCCCTTGAAATAGCCCGGATCGCAATAGGTGCGAATGCCCACGCGGTCGCAACGCGGTTCGGTTGTCACATTATATGTCAGATAGCGCGCCACATACAGATCGAGATCGCCATCGGCATCGGCATCAAAAAAGGTCGCGCCAGAAGACCATCCGCCCCCGGTCACGCCCGCCTTTTTTTCCACAAACCCCCCCTGACCGTCGTTTTGATACAGCACATTGGCATCGTATCCCGTCGTGTAGAGATCGAGATCGCCATCGTTGTCGTAATCGCCAACCGCAACCCCCATGCCATAACCTCTTCCCGGCGCCCCTGGAACGGCTACAAAGCGAAACCCGCCTTCGTTTCGGTACAGCGCGTTCTCACCGCCCGCCTGCGCGTGGTCGCCATTGACAAAATACAGATCGAGATCGCCGTCCCCATCGGCATCAAACACGGCGCACCCGGAGCCCATGGTTTCCAAATAATGCCAATTGCCCCGCGCGCCCGTTCGGTGTACAAACGCGATGCCAGCCGCTTCTGTGACCTCCACAAATTGTTCTGCGAAACTCGCGTCCGAAGCAAAAAAAACACTGAAAAAAATCCAGACAACGCCCTTTTGCACGCCCGCCATCATTTGTATCGCGCCTTTGCTGACATCGCCTCGGCCTCTGCTTTTCGCCCGGCCCGGCGATAGAGAATTGACAACTGGAGATATAACGCACGCGGGTCTTGCGCGTTTTCAATCACGCGGTCGTACAACGCCTTTGCCGCGTCTATATCGCCTGCTGCCGCGCGTGCCACGCCCAAGCGCACCAGCAATCCCGCAGCATATCCGACCCGTTCTGCTTTGCGCGCATAAGTTGCGATGCACTTTTCCAAGTGGCCTGTTTTCGCCTGGGCCTGGCTTATTTGATCGCAAATATAGAACGCGGCATACGCGATTGGATCCATCGCCACAATCCGCGCGTATCCCTTCACCTCTTCGCCCGACATCCCTTCAGTACACAAAAACATATCTGCCGCATGACGCAATGCCTCGCTGGACACAATGCCCCCTTTGCCCAGCGCGAAGGCCGCGTCATAAGCCCCTCGCGCCCGCTTCACATCGCCTAGTGCTCGATAGGACTGCCCCAGCGCGAGATAGATCACCGGCACTTCTGGGCTAAAGCGCAGGGGCGATTCCGGGTCGGCCACCAAATCGGCTGCTTGTCGATATACCGCGATGGCGTCTTCGTGCTGCCCTAGGCGTGCGAACCGTTCTCCGCGATCCAGCAAATCGGCTGTTGTATCAAAGCGCACGGGCAATACGTATTTGTCTCGAACCGCGTGCCGGTGGCGTTTGTCGAAAAACTTAAACGCCCCCCATGCTTGCCGCGCCGACAGGGAATCGCCCAGTTGCCGATAGGTCTGTGCCAGCGCGTAGTGGTTTTTGGGATCTTCAAAGTCGATTTTTTTTGCCCGCTCATACGCCGCCGCCGCAGATGTATAATCGCCTTGCATCATCCGAATTTTTCCAATTTCTACATGCGCTTCTTTGCGATCTGCAAACATGTGAACGGCCCTTTGAAATGCTTTGAGTGCCTCGTCATAGCGCGCTTGTTTGCCCAGTGCTAGGCCATATCCATAAACCGCCAAGTCATCTGTGGGGTCGCGTGCCAAAACAACTCGAAACGCCGATTCCGAAGCGGGATATGCACCCGCCATGTGGGCGGCAAAACCCAAATTGCGATGAAAGAGCGTCTCGTTAGGTGCTCGCGCTATCGCCTGTTCAAATGCCGCCATAGCCGGGCCGTAATTGCGCTGAAACGCATAGACAAATCCCAAATCGTTGTGCGCGCCCGCATCTTTTAATTGCAATTGGATCGCCCGTTGCAAATTTTCCCCGGCCTCGTGGAGGTCGCCCTGCCGCGTCACAATTTGCAGCCACCCCAAAAACCGGTGCGCTTTTGCCGCCGTTGAATCGACAGCAATCGCGTCTTCACACCGCGCCATAGCCCCATAATAATCGCCCTTGATAATGTCTGTCAGCACCGAGTCCATCGGCGCCGGTGCAACGGCCTTGACATTGGAGGCCAGCGCCAGCCACAACGCGAGCGAATAACCAAACCCTTTCAAAATTCCATCCTCCGAGCATATCTGAATGAATCCAGTGACAGTTACAAAAGGCACAGAAAGCGCAAAAGGAGATCGCTCAATACAAGTGAATCCAGTGCCCGCGCCCCATAAACCACACGACATCCACGGCAAATGACGCGCCCACCCCGAGCGAATATCCCGCGAGCAGCCCCGTGAACAAGGGGCGATACTGCCGATACAGGGTTACGCCCCCGGTTTTCACAATCAAAAACTTACACGCCCAAGCGATAAAAATGGACCACGTCGATTTCGCAGCGCGCCCACTTCCGCCCACTGCAAACCCAATAGGGTGCAAGGGCCACCGCGGCAAGCGGTAGCGCGATACGGTCAACAAGGTCATGCCCACCATCCCTATAAGAAAAAAAATCAAGCGAGAGGATGCGGGGTCCCGAGGGCTTTGTAGCGTGTTCACGGCTCGCGCAAACACGCTGTCACGCCCGTAGCGAAATGGAAACCCGCCAAAATTATACGCGCCCTGTTCGTAGCCCCATCCCAGGCTCAAATAAACGCACAGGGGAATGCCCACCAGCAGCGCCAGCCCCATGCTCTTGCCCAATCGCCGCTGACCGGTTGACGCGAGATCGCCCATCTTCGCGCCATTGGCCAAAGACGACATAAACAGGCCCTTGCCGTGGAAAAACAGGCCCTCTGTAAATGCCAGCGTTGTCACCGTTCCGCCTGACATAGACGCCGATCCCAGAAGATTGGTCGCCAGCACCTGCGGACTCACCCCCCAAGCCAGATAGAGTAACCCGCTCTCGCACACCACTTTTGCCAACCCCAAACACACCCCGTAAAGCGCGAGCAAAAACAGGACGCCGATGTACCACGCCATTCCGGCCAGACACAGCCACAAGAGGCAAAACCCCGATCCCAAAATCACCCCGAACACGGCCGTGCGGTAAGAGACCATTTCTCCCGCATCATCTACCTCGTATTTTGGATTGATCGCTTTTCGCACGACATCGCGCAGGTGCTGCCGCGCGGTCCACAAAGCCCACCACACGAGCGCGAACAGCGCGCCCAGATTTTCCCAGGCACTCGCCGCGCCGGTGCCCGGCCCCAAATCCAGCCCGATGCGGTTGAAAACCCCATTCTGCGTCCAGTACACAAGATAGAAAAACCAGAGGCTGAACAACACGTCCAGATTGGCAAAATAACCAAACCCGATAATGTACAAATTGATGCGGTTGGTCATCGCGGGAAACCCGTCGATAAACACCAAGTCTTTGCGCCCAAAGTAGTTGATGCGCGGCCAGGCATCCCAGAAATACCACACAAAATTCCATGCCAGCAGTCCAAACCCGAAAATAAACCCCACCCAAAACAACTTGTTGCGGCGCAGGCCCCCCCCATCGGCATCTGCGATGAGATCGGACACGGGCGAAATCAGGGGATAGATCAACCGCTCGTTTTCCACCCATTGCTTTCTGAGCATCACCGCGATGCACAATAGCACAAAGGTCAGCGTGCCGATCAAACACATCCACCAAAACAGGGGCGCGATCCATGCAGACCAGGGAATCGCGCCAGAGGCCGTGCCTTCAAAAAACCCCTGCATCGCGCCACGTGCATTCAAAGGTGCCAGCCACGATGGGATGGTCGGATGTAGCAGGGCTTCCCATTGATTTTCGGGCGACGCAAAATAATAAGGCGCGGCGAGCACGCCCAAGAAAAATCCCAAAAGACCGCTGCCGGGAATATGTGCGCCGATCAATCCCATTGCGGCAACCGTCAACAGTTCAGCGCGCGAGAGCCTGTACCCCGGATAAATCCACGTCAAGAGCGGGTTCAAACACAGCACCACAGCCACAAACCACATGAAAAACCCCACGGGAAAGTGGCTCACGTTCATAGACGACGACCGCGCCACCGGCTCGGAAAACGCAATCACCGCAACTTCGACACACACCAGCACGAGGCCCAATAACACAGCGCGGGCGGTAACACCCCGTTCGGCAAACGAAATCGCAGCAGGGGTTTCAACAGCGAGGCTCATCGCGCGTTCTCCAAGGGGTTTCAATTATTGCAGTATGGGGCTTGTGCGAGGCCATCCGATGGGCTATATTTTCCCGCAGATAGATTCTGCGTCTCTTCAGGCAGACACAGGGGCCTGCCCAAGGCCGGGACGCTGAATGCGTTGGCACATAAGCACAGGGGCCGCGCCTTTACATGTCTTTCATCCGGAGGCTCGCCATGCTCAACCCGCGACCATTGACCGTTGCGCTAGGTCTCATCCTTTGCTTTTTCCACGTCGTGCCCGCGGATCAGAGTGCGGTGCGCGATTCCCTCATCGCGCTTGCCAAGGCCGAACATCGGGCAAGAGAGAACAAAAAAGCCATCGCGCATTTGAAGGAGGCCCTCGAGGTGGACGCAGAGGGGGTTGAAACCTCAATTGCCGTGGGCGATGCGTATTTTGACATCGGGCAATTGGACCGCGCCATGCGGGCGTATCGAGACGCGATGGACATTGACGCGGCCTCTGCGCGGGCGCAATCCGGCATGGCGCGCATCCACTATCGACGCGCCGCGGGGGGATTTTTCGCGGTCCGCAATGCCCGCAAAGCCGTTTCCCTTTCGCGCCGCGCCACGCGCCTGGATCCCGATTATGCCCCGGCCCATATCCTGTTGGGCAAAAGCTACGAGCGGCTGAATGAAAACTACGCCGCGGCCCTCAAGGCTTATGGTCGCGCCCTGCAACTTCAGCCCCACGACCGAGAAACCGCGCGTTTATTTGGCACAGCCTACATCGAGCACCGCCGCAGGTCACAGGGAGACCGCGCAACCCCGAAATACCTCTTGGACGAAAGTACGCTCAACGATCTCAAAGCCCACTTGGACGACCGCGCCTATCTCCACATCGCCGCGCAAATACACTATGACCAGGGCGAAACCCAGCACGCCCTCGCGCTTTTCGAGCAGTACATCGACGGATTGCCCGAGGGGAAACGCACGCATTACCGCGACATCGGCACAGTGGCCAGCAAGGGGGAAATCCGGGCGTACAACCAATTGCCCGAAGCGGAGCGCGCGGCATTTCTCGAGCAATTCTGGACGCGGCGCGACCTCGACTTGTTGACCCCGGTCAACGAGCGGCTCTTTGAACACTACCGCCGGGTGTGGTACGCGCTTCAGCACTTTGGACAAAGCCAAAAGCCCTGGGATATGCGCGGAGACATTTATATTCGGTATGGAGACCCAGACCACCGGGCGCGGTCGAGGTATGCAGCCGCGCCCATGACCACAGCCGTAGAACAGGTCAAAGAACGCCTTGCCCTCGCGCTTTACGGGCCGGAATCCATCGATGAAACCTTTATTGGCCCCGTTTATCCGGTACGCAGCAACCAGTCCTTTATGGGCGTGCTCGATCCATCCGCGGTCCAGCGCGTTGATGAAGGTGGCAACTTGCTCGGGGATATTATCTTGGATGAAGCCGACGAAACCGTCGAAGACGCAGGCGAAGCCGGCAGCGCGCAGCAAAACGCTTTGGAAAATTTTCACCAACGCCAAACGCGCCCGGACAACATCCACCATTTTCGCCCCGTCACCACAGCCGGCGACATGACCATTGTCCCGTGGGAATCATGGGTTTATACCAATGTGGGCGAAGGCATCGAGATCACCTTTACAGACGAGCACAGCAACGGCATCTACGACTACGCGCCCATCCCAGACTTTCCCGAACAGGATGGCTCAATTGGCCTGCATCGGTATTCCCAATTTGCCTATTTTTCCTCGCATGCGGCGGCGGCCCGCGCCATTGTGGAAATCCCCGATTTTTACAGGCCCGGAGGCCCCATGTCGGGGTTGGGATTCGCCTACGACTTTGCCGATTTTCGCGATCCACACGGAAACACAACCGTCGAAGTCTATTACGGCATTGACCCCGTGGAAATGGGCACTTTTGCGTCGGGCGATACGAGTGCCATCATGGCCGATTGCGCCATTGTTTTAACCGATACGTCCTACACTCGGGTTTACCGCACGCAAGACCTGCTCGGCTATCGGGCTATCGGGCACAGAAAATGGCCTGAAGGCGCCTTCATCCCCAATGTCCTTTCCCTCAATGTGCCGCCTGGGGACTATCTGCTCACGGTCCAACTCAACGACCGGGCCTCAGAGCGCAAGGGCATCTACCGTCACCTCATCCAAGTCGAATCGTATACTGGGCGGGAATTGCGCCTCAGCGACCTCCAGTTGGGCTATCACATCTCGGACAGAGGCGGCGATGAAAAATTCAAAAAGGGAGACATCTATGTGATTCCCATGACCACTCGGGCGTATCGAAAAGATCAAAATGCTTATGTGTATTACGAGGTCTATAACTTGACGCCAAATACCTTTGGCGAGACCCGTTATCGCATCACCTATACCATCAGTTCCGAAACCCCCAAGCGGCCCTTCAACCTCTTGCGTAGCAGTGTCGGCGTGCTGACCGGGCTGTTTGCACGCGAGGAAGAAACGCAAGTGAAGGTCGGCTTTGACCAAGTTGGCAACGACCCCGCCACAACTGGCTATTTTGAACTCAGCCTGGACAAAGTCAAACCGGGATACAACCGCCTGACCGTCACCGTGGAAGATCTCACCAGCGAGCAGGTCTCAGCCAAGGAAATTTTGTTCCGGTACGAAAAATAATGGCGGCGTTTGGGCCGGGGGAGGGGTTACAATTCATAGAGAAAAGATACAAGAGAGGGCGACCAGACTTTTATCCGGTCGCCCTTTTTTTTCCGGTTGTCCAAAGCTCAAAGCTTAAAGCCAACAGTAAAGCGCAACGGCGCGTTCAGGTCGTTTTTGCTTTGTTGCCAGGCAAAATCGGCCGTCATATTGCGTACCCCGAAAGGCACTTTTAACCCCACGCCCGCGCTAAAGCCCACGCCATCGTAATTGCCCATATAGCCAGCGCGCAAGGCCAGCCTATTCGCCAGCCATGCCTCGCCGCCAAAGTGGTGGCGTTCCTCGTAGTTAATCGCAAAACTCAGCTCGTAGGCCGCCGTCACATAGAAGGGATCGCCCTTGATCCCCACAACTTCAGCGGCCCCGCCGATGTTGAATGTCAAGGGTTGCTGGAACTCCCGGCGCAGGACTTCTGTATCCTTCCCAAAGTTTCGCATCGACATCGACAGGCGGAAACTGCGGAATCCAGTGTGAAACCGCGTCCCGAAATCCACGTTGAAGGTCGAGTGGTTGGTCAGGTCCAAATCCTCGCGCGCCCAGCCCATACGCACGCCAAACGACAACTTGTCCGTAAACCGGATGGCATAGGCCCCGGCGACGGCCAGTGTGCCCAGTTTCAGCATCCGCCCGGTGCCGCTGGGTTGCAAAATCGTGCGTTCCTCCACAGTCTCGGGGCGAAAGCTCAACACGCTCATCCCAAAGGTGTGAACGCCTTTTCGCACCCCAATTGCGCCGGTATTGAACTGCGAGTTCACAAACCACCGCGAATGGCTAAACGACACCTCGGCGCGGTCCAAACCCGACAGGCCCGCCGGGTTCCACCAGATCGCGTTGATATCGTCGCCAACCGGGGTGAACGCGCTACCCATTGCGACCGCACGCGCGCTTTGGCCCACTTCCAGAGCCGAGAAAATCGTCAGGCCAACGCGCTTCACAGTCCCTCCGGCCAAAGCCGGCCCGGCCCAGGCTAAAATCGCCAGCATCGTGCATCCGACGATCAGTTTTTTATTCATCGCGCAATCTCCTTATCTAACAGACCCGCCGACGACCACAAAAGTCCCCCGCTGGATCTTGCCCATGCTCTCGGGCGTCTCTGACTTCACCACAAAGAAATAGACCCCCGCGCTGATCTGCCCGGTCAATTCCCGGGAAAGTTGCAAATAACTCGCCTCGCCCAGTTCCTGATTGTCGTGCGTGAATTCCGCGACCAGGTCCCCAGAGACCGAGAAAATTTTCACCTGGCACTTGGATGGCAGATTCGTGAATCGAATTTTATCCGACCCCTCATACGCATGCGACCCATCGGCCAAGAAGGGATTGGGGATCACGGCGACAGGTGCGTCCAAAGCATTGGCGACCGGATTGGCGGCCACTGCTGGGCTCGTGGGCGTTTTGGAGAATTGGAAAAACTGCTCCAACGCCGACAGGCTGCTTTCCAAAGCCGGCACCGGGCCGCGGCCCTTAAAATCGCCGTGCCCCGTATCATAAGCCGTGACCGCGTAATAATACTCGAAACCCGCGAGAGAGGTATCGTCGATAAATTCGTACGTATCGCCGTTTTTGTGCGCGGCATCACCTGTGGGAATGTCTTTCAACAACTGCCAGTTGTCAATGTAAAAATCGCTTCGATAGACCCGGTACCCGGCCACATCTCTGGCCTCGGGCGTGCCCGCATAATCCGGGTCTTCCAGATCGTCTAGACTTCCCCAACTGAGTTTGGCCGTGGCCTCGGGCGTGTTTGAAACGGTGAGCGTCACATCCGGCGGCGGCAGCGGTATGTCGAACTCCAGATCGTAGATCTCTTTGGCCTTTCTCGCGTGCTTGACCAAGTTTTGCATCACCTTGTCCGTGTGCAGATCGTCGAAATTCTGCGGAATATTCCGCTGCCATGCCCACATGTTTTCCTCGACCGCCATCGCCGCGACGAGGGCCGTGACGATCTTGACCTTGTCGCCCTTTTTCAGATCGTAAGGCCCATAAGTCTGCACCGCCGAATACCAGTTGGGCGACATCGGCGCGGTCAGGGTCTCGCCGCTGCGCGTGGGATTGTCCTGCGGAGGCAAGGGCGCGGTGGGATTCACGGGCCAAGGCGTGCGCCCGGCCGCGTTCAAAATGCTCGGTCGCTCCCCCGGCATGGGCACGGACACGAGGGCCAGCGCGATGTCGTCCTCGGTGTGGTCGCCCCGTTCAATCGAGGGGTCGTCCTTGTGGGTGAACCAAGACGCGACAAAGGGTTGATCGGTCACTCGGGGCGCGACATAGGTTTCGGTGTCGTTGGCAAATCCATCGGTGGGATCGTAATCGATGGGCAGAAAACCCACGTATTGCCCGGCCATGATCTCGCCCCGAATCTGGAAATTTTGCCTTCCCCAGCAACACTGCGTCTCTGGAATGTGCGAATCTCCCGTATCGTCGCGCGAAGACACGGGCGAGTCCCCGTCAAAGGCGTAGTGCATTTTCAGGCCGCGCGCATCGGCGACATCCGAATAACTCGGATCCGCGCCCCCGGGATAATTGGTCGCATCTGTATAGCGCAGCACATCGTCCTGCACTTCGGGGTAGGTCTCTGCTTCGGATCGGCGCAACAGCCAGTAGTAATACCCCCGCGCATTGGTCACGATATCCCGGTTGGCCGTGCCGCCTTCGGTGGGCCAAAGCAGGTTCACAAAGGAGAAATACGTATCGTTGAGGGTCAAGCCCGCGCCCCCGTTCAAATCGGCGATTCCGTCCCCGTCGCTGTCTCCTGTGTTCTCGAAAATATTCTCGACAATGACAAAATCATTCCAGTCCCGAAAACTCCACTGATAGACCTTTTTGGTCCCCGTAATGCCCGTCTCGGTCGTCCAATGGGCAATGCCGAGCAATTCTCCGAACCGCTTGTGCTCGGCCTTCATGTATTTGCCGTAATCCGCGTTGTGGATCTCCAGCACCCTATCGGCGGCGAGGGGCACTTGCCCCGGCCACCAACTCGCCAGCGGAACCAGCGCGATTGGATGGGTGTGCTCGAAACCCACGCCGGCGATGCCTTCGGGCATGGTTTCCACCGGATACCGCATTGGCGTGATATCCGGCGTGTGGGTCAGCGCGGAAATCGAGACATTGTAAGTCGTGCCGCCGGTGGGCGTGAACTCCGCGGGGTTGGGTTTGGTGATGATGTACGTACCCAAATTGCGCGCGCCAGAGGTTCGCAGCAGGTAGTTTTGCACCCACTGATTGGATCCCGGCCATGTGCGGTTGCCCCAAATGCCGCCAGAAACGCGCGTGCCCCGGCCCGGATAGGCAATGCCTTCCATGTTCGCACGCCGGCTTCCGTCCCGGTCAGGGCCGTGTGTGCCCGTGTTCATCAGGCCCGTCCAGAGCTTGGCGCGCCGAAAATTTCGGTATTCGATCTTTGGAATGACCTGCGCGTGGGCCATGTCAAAAATCAGCACCACCGCAAAAACCGCCGCCATGATCGCATGGGCCATCGGTGAAAGTGTAGATGTACGCATAAACAGTACTCCCTTTTGCGGTGTCATGCCGAGCAAAGCATCATCTTCCTCGGCATGACGGGTTCCGTTTACCACGTCACGCGCAACCCCGCGAAGATCTGCCGGGGTTCGCCGCTGAAGCGGTCGTAGTCATTGACATCTCCGTGTTGCTGGAACGTGGCGTCATCGGGCCGAGGCGCCACCAAGCCCCATCTGAGATAATCCGATGAACTGCCGACTCCGCCGCCTTGGCTTTGCGTGCTCGGGATTTTCTGGTTGAACAAATTGTTGATTTCCAAGTAAATCAGGGGCTTCACGTTTTTGATGTTAAAGCCCTTTTGAATACTCAGATCGGTTACAGACGACGTGGGACCTTCCCGCTTCACATTTAGGCTGGTGATCGGATCGTTAAAATTAAAAAGCCGCCCGGTGTAAAGCCGGTAGATCATGTTGATCCGCAGGTCGCCCAACAACTTGCTTCCCCAAAACATCTCGCCGGGGCCAAAATCGGGAGGGCTGGCATAGATGAGCACCAAGCTTCCTTGCGTGCGCCGCGCGTCGCTGCGCGCGCCTTCCACGCTCCAAAACGTGCTCGAGATGGAATAGAGGCCCCGCAATCGCTGCGCGTCTTCGCTGGACAGCCAGGGCAATTCCCACAGCTTGATGAAGTCCGTGCGGTGTTGCGCCCCCACCTTCTGCTGCCCGTCGAGGCCCAAATCCACTTGTGCCTGTGCTTTTGCCTGCAATTCCTCGAGCTTCGCACCGGTGGGCGGGTTGGGCATTTCCGCGCCGGTATTTGGATCGACCGTCCATGCTTGCCAATAGCGACTCGGATCGGCAATATACGTGGCGTCTGGGAAAATGTCGGTCTCGCCATTTCCGCGCTTGGTGCCGCCAATGGTCAACCGCTCGCCCCAGCCCATGTTGATGGACGCTTTGAACGAGAAGTTGTGCTTCAGCCCTTTCTTCAGCGCGAGTTCCAACCCCCGAGTCGTCACATGCCCGCGCGGGCCATTTGCCCGGGTCTTGGACTTTCTGCCGAGCGTGGGATCGACAAAATACATCGCCTGCACGCTCAAAAACCCGTTGGACACGCGGTAGTAAGCCGTGGTTTGCAAGGTGTAGTCGCCGATGAAGTTATACTCTGTCCCCAACTCGAAGGCCGTAGAGACCTGTGCGTTTTGAAAAGAGGGATTGTCGATCACATAAGCCGAACCGAACGAGTCGTTCAGCGGCAGGTTGTTATTCACCTCTGCCGCGTCAATGGTCCCGTTCCCGTTCAAATCGCGGGAAGCCGCCCCCGACGTGCGCCAGCGATTTCTAAAGAACAAATCAAAGGCGGGACGCGAATGGTATTTGCCGTAAAAAAAGTGAATTTTCGACTTTTCCGTAATCGGGTGGGAAATGCCTAGCCGCGGCATATACCACGTATAGGCTTTCATATCGCCGTATTGCGCGTGCGCCTGATACCGGGTGAACGTGTTGGTCATCGGCGCGCCCTGAAAGGGAATCAGCGGCACCTTTTCGCCCCAGAACCGCTCCATACGCAGCCCCGCATTGACGATCAACCCCTCAAACTCCATCTTGTCCTGAATATAGCCGGAAAATTCCCAGGGGGTCACGCCCCTTTCAAATTCTCCGTATTTCCCAAAATGAATGATATAGCGGTTCTTGCCGCCGGCGGTTTCCGTGAAATTGATCTGGTACGCATCGTAGCGGGTCAGGCTGATCCCCGCCTTGACAAAGTGCCCGCGCGTGATCTGGCTGGACAAATCGGCTTTCAGCGTGTACCGGATCTGCTGACCGAGTTGATAGTCCTGAAGTTGCCCCGCATCGGCATAGTACCAGCCGTCTTGATCCAAAGTCGGATCCGCGGTCACAGACGGCACATCGAGGGTATCTTGCACGCTGCCGTAACGCGACAAGCGCACCTCGTAGAAGGTCCGAGGCGACAAGGTGTGCGTCGCCAACACGTAGATCAAATTGTCTGTGCTCTGCCACGATCCGGCGGCAGATTCGCCTTCGGGCAAAAAGATTCCCCGCGCATTATTCCTGTGCCGTTGTGCACTGGCGCGCAGCAGGTTAGAACCCGTGGTGAACCGCCCCTTGTCGCGTGCGTAAAGCCCACCTGCACGCAGCTTCAGGTTCGGGGTGAGATTGGTGGTCAGCTTGTAGGTCGTATTGGCATTAAAGGGTTTGCGAAGTTGCGCGGCCGGCAAGCGAGTCGGCTGAAAATCGTGCTGCGTGCTCAGGAAAAACGACACGTCGCGGCCGATGGGGCCCGAAAGGGATGCCTCCATGAAATGCCCCTGCACATCGGTATAATCGCTATCGGGCCGCAGATGCACGCGCCGCCCCGCGTCGTCCGTTTCGTTTTCCCATGCCGAATTTCCGGTCTTCAACCGATCCTTGTGAATCGGGCTTTCGTAAAAATTCTCGCCCCAGTGTTTTTGTCGCGCAGGCGAGAACCGGTAGTGTCCTTGCCCGTGAAAGTCTCGCCCGCCATCTAGCGTCACGACCGACACCGCGCCGATGTGCCCGTATTCGGCATTCAGCCCACCGGCCAGCACCGTGATCTCGGAAATCGCCGAGGGATTGATGTTGCGGAAAGTCTGCGAAGACGTGCCCCGGCCCTCGCGGCGACCGTCCATCATCGTCAACTTGATCCCATCAACTTGGTATTCCGTGACTTCGCCACTCCCGCCCTGTGTCCAGGCATTGCGGATTCGGTCTGATCCGTCGACATTCACCCCCGCTTCCAATTCGACAAAATTGTCCAAATTGCGAACCATGGGAAGCACTTGAATGTCTTCGGCCGTCACCACATAGCGACTCTCTGTGCGGTCGGGTTCAACCAGGGGCCGTTCCGCCACCACGGTCAACTCGCCCAGTTCCAGGGTCGCTTCATTGAGCGCGAAATTCACGGTCGTCGTAATGTCCGAATTTGCCCGCACATCGGTTTTGGTCGCCTCTGAATAGCCGACCATAGACGCCTTCAGCACATAGATGCCCGGATCCACAGACAGGATCACGTAATACCCCTCCGCATCGGTGGTCGCGCCTCGGTACGTCCCTTCCAGCGTCACATTGGCACCGGGCAGGACCTCGCCTTTGCTATCGACCACCCGCCCGGTAATTTTTCCGGTCGTGGCGGCATGTGCCAGGCCAACAGCGACCAGAAGACTCAAAACACCCAAAACACGTTTCATATCTTCCTTCCTCCGTGAAGATTCAATCTACCAGAAATACTTGAACCCAACCATCAGATCGAACGCTTGTAGTGGAAATGTCTTCAAGAGGCCCCAGTCCTCGAGCGGACGCAATTCGCCGAGCATAATATTGTATCGCGCGCGAATATCGATCAAAAAACGCTCGGAAGTCACAATGCTAACGCCTGCGCCCAGCATGGCTGTCAACGCCGGCCAATTGTCTTCATAGGCCGAAAGCGAAAGGCCGGTATCTAGGGTCGTGCCTGTCTGCCCGGGAAAAATTAACCCAGACACCGCGTTCTTATACCAGAAAAAACCCATGCCGCCGGTGAGGTAGGGCGTTGTGCCTTGGCCCAACGCCCGCAAATGCACAATCCCGTTGGCCGCAATGCTGTTGAAAGACATCTTTTGGGAAACCTGCGGACTGAGATGCTCGTTGTCATCGACCGACCATCTGAACCTCCGCTCTGCCAAATCGCCTCCGCCCATTCTGGAATAGTGATACTCGATCTCGGCGATGATTTTCGGATTCACCACATAGTTGTAACTCAAGCCGAGTTTGGGGGAAATCGAATACCATTTTCCAAAGTTGAACATCGGCACATGGGCACTTCCAAAAAATCCGATCCCCGCCCGGCCTTTTTCAAAGGCCCTTGCGCTGGAAACCGAGATCAGAATTGCCCCGACGAAACACAATATTTTCAACACCCGCATAAGTTGATCCTCCTGTGAAAATGGGAAAAATACAACGCGGCATCGCACTCGATTCAAATCGACCTCCTTTCTCCCAGCTAAAATACTTCGGACAGTTTTGGATCGTATGACAATACGCACAAATGTCGCACCCCGAACAACCGCTTTAATGTAAAATCAAACAACACCTTCTAATTTTCGGACAGGGGTAAAAAAAAACCCATCTATGCCACGCGCTCTGTTGGTTTTTAGACGGTTCTAACGCAAAAAAATGACAAAACTCACTGGTGGGCAATATGTATTAAAGCCTCTCCCAATGTCAAGCACTTTTTTCGTTTTTCACATCGCCCGTCTTGTCGCGCTTGACAGTGCCTCCCAACCGCCTTAACTTTTGGCTATGTACTCGACCTGTATTCACTTTTCGGATATTCGCTATGCCGACCCGCCCGTGTCTCATCGTTGTCTTTTTGCTGAGTTTTATTGCCAACGCGCAGAGCAATCCCGCCGAGGTTCCGGCGCGCTATGACCTGGCCCGCATGGCATTGTTAGATGGCGAGATCGACTATGCCGAACAGCAGTTTCTCAAAATCCTCAAAATTGACCCCAAACACGCACCCACGCACCTGATTCTCGCCCGCCTCTATCGCCGGCAAAACCGCGATGCCCATGCGTATCGCCACCTCAAAACCTATCTCGAACTTTCGCCCGACGCACCCGACAAAACCGCGATTCGCACCCTGCTCAATACATTGGTCGGCAACCTGATGGCTTCCGGCAAAGGCTGGGTTGTCGTCGATCCGTCAAGGCCATGGCGTCCGCTTGTGCTGCCCCGGCCCGGCGCACTCGGTTTTGTGTCCATTCGGGGCGGAACTTTCCTAATGGGCGGCACGTTTGAAAACGAAAAACCCATCCGCGAGGTTGCCGTGGCCGATTTTGAACTCATGCACTGCGAAGTCACCAATGCCGAATACTTCGCCTTTACCCGCGCCACTGGGCACCCTTCGCCCGAACACTGGCGAGAAGACTGGTTTTGGATGTCTGAGTTTGACACGCACCCGGTTGTCGCCATCACCCACCACGACGCCGATGCGTACTGCCGGTATCTAAACGCCCGCTTGCCCACCGAAGCCGAGTGGGAATACGCCTGCCGCGCGGGCCGCACCCAGGCCAAATATCCCTGGGGCGACGACCCGCCCGATGAACAAAGGGCCAATTACGGGCGCATCTTCAAAACCCCATATCCCACGCGCCCCGTCAAATCCCACCCGCCCAATGCCTATGGCCTCTACGACATGGCCGGCAATGTGTGGGAGTGGTGCGCCGATTGGTACGATCCGAATTATTACCAAAACGCACCTTCCGACAATCCCAAAGGCCCCGACAAGGGCCTCGACTATCAACACACGCGCCGGGGCGGGCAATGGCAGTCGTCCCCGCATTCATTGCGCTGTGCCCGCCGCTATGGGGGCGAGCCTTCGGCCCAAGACAACGGCAGCCTGGCCTATTTCGGCTTTCGCTGCGCTCGCTGAGAGACCGCCATGTTCCGCCGCATCGCATTTTTTTTCGTCCTTTTGATCGCGCTTCCAATTGCTGGGTTTGGCGGCGACATCCCCCGCGTGCCTTTGGGCCACGACGAAATTCGCTATCTCAACAGCATGCCCAAAGACAACCCCCTCACCCGAAGCAAAATTGCCTTGGGCAAACTCCTTTTTTTTGACAAGCGTCTCTCTAGAGATGGCAGTATTGCGTGTGGCTCTTGCCACCAACCCCACCGCGCTTTTACCGATGGTCGGGTTTTGCCCACGGGGATCAACGGTCAGACCGCCAAACGCAATGTGCCCACCCTCCTCAACCTGGTTTACGGTTCCGCTTATTTTTACGACGGACGGGCAACTTCGCTTGAAGAACAGGCCCTTATCCCCCTTCAGAGCCACGCGGAAATGGGCAATACCCTCGACCGAGTCGTCGCCACGCTGTCGGCCATTTCCGGTTATCGCGCACGGTTCAAAGCCGCATTTGGAGATCGTGCGATCACGCCTGACCGCATCGCCAAAGCACTTGCCGCATTTGAGCGCGTGCTGATTTCTGGCGAATCGCCCTACGATTTGTTCGAATACGGCGGGCCTAAAGGATCCATGTCCCAATCTGCCCTCCGGGGCCTGCGCCTCTTTCGCGCCAAAGCGCGCTGTACGCATTGCCACGCCGGGTTCAATTACACCGATGAAGACTTCCACAACATCGGCGTTGGGTGGGATCGCGCTGATTTTTCCACTTACGAAAAAACCGGCAATATAGACGACATCAAAGGCGTTGATCCCGGGCGTTATGCACATACCAAAAAGCCACAGCACTTCGGCGCAATGAAAACGCCCACCCTCCGAGAAATTGCACGCACAGCCCCCTATATGCACAACGGTCGCATCAAAACCCTAAAAGAAATCGTCGAATTTTACGACAAGGGCGGCATCGCCAATCCATTTCTCGACGAATTGATCGCGCCCCTCGACCTCACAGACGCGGAAAAACGAGACCTGATCGCCTTCCTCAAAGCACTCAACGGGAGCAACTGGCTACACATCGCGCCCCCGTTTCGTTTTCCCGATTAAGTGCATCCCCGCAGAACAGCGCGGGCAAAGATCGCGCCGCACACTGCAAATCCGTATCAAACCACATCGCGTCCAATCCCACGCCGCCGGCCTTTGAGCCAGCCCCCATCGCCACCTGAAGGTAATATTCACAACAGGGGCCAACCCGCCGCGCCGCATCTCTTTCTTCCCGCTGGAAAACTGCTTGATGCGTCATCCACAGGCATGGTATATTCCATCAAATTGTTCCTTCCAATGTCCCATACGCAGGAGACTCGCCATGAAACTCGTCGAAACCGATCCCAATTCCGGTGCTGAAATCTACCAACTCGTCGACGATCCTCGCCCCGCCGACAACATCTATGGCGAACAGCCCTATTCCTCGGCTGACGGAACCCGCGTCGCCATCCGATTTTATCCCAAAAATGGGCAACCTGGCGGCCTGTCCTTCCTCGACCTGGAAGATGGCAGCCACCACACCGTACTCGCCGAGGCCCCTCGCTTCCCCGCCTTCCACGCCTGGGGCGAACACCTCTACTATCAGCAAGGCGGGGATGAGCTTGTGCTCAAACGCTGTAACTACCAGACCCTCAAAAAAGAAGACATCACATCTTTGCCGACCGAAGAGGGCCGCTTCAGCTACGGCACCGCTTCTCAGGACGGGCGTTACTACGCTGCCAGCGTCCACCCGGAAGGCGGTTCGAGCAAAGTCTGGTGTACGGACCTCTCAACCGGGAAAAGCGGCACCCTTGCCCATCGGGACGACTACCACTTCAAACACGAGCAATTTTCCCTCGATGGCAACAACCGGATCCTCATCCAGGCCAACGAGATGCCCGCCGTCGAATGCGTCCACCTCGGCGCCCTTGAACCCGACCGCGAAGGCATCACTTGGTTCCCCGTTGATCGCCCCCACACGCCGCGCCCCACCGGCCACGAAGCATGGATTGGCAGAACTGACCACATCTTTATCTCTACGGGATCTGACGAAGACAGCCCGGGCAACCTCTGGACTGCGGGCTTAAACGACAACGCGCCAACCCTGGTCAGCGTGACCCCCTATCGATTCGGCCACGTCAGCGTCTCCCGCTGTGGTCAATACTGGGTTGGGGACGCCACCCAAGAGCGAGACATCCCCATCCACATCGGCTCCCTCAAATCGGGCAATCACAAATGTCTCGTCCTCAGCCGCACCGAACACGACGGCCAGCAATGGTCGCACACCCATCCTTACATGACATCTGACAATGCCTGGCTCATCTACACCTCCAACCGCGGCGGTCACTCCCAGGTCTATGGTGCAAAAATCCCCCAGGAGTTCCTGAATCGTCTTTCGTAAGCTATCCCAAAAACCGTCGCAACACATTTGCCGTCACTCGAGATACCGGCTCGCTCACCAGCAGCGAACTGATATAGGTAATCGATCCGGTGGAGAACGCGGCACCGCCTCCTTCGGGTTCGTGTAGCACCATCTCTGCACCGCCGTTGTCGGGATTGGTTCCCTTGGCCAACAAGTGGGTATTCTTCGGCGAGAACCTCGGCGATATCTTATCTGTTTCGTGTCCCGATGCGCCCCCCGGAACGCGCATGTGCAGGCACGCCTGTCCGAACAGGTCGCCGTTTTTCAACCCGGTGCCTTCAAATATCCAATGGCCTGCATCCACCACCCGGTAGGGTGCCGCTGTCATAATCCCCGCATCTGTGAACACGACGCCGAGCAGGTTCGCCTCGGACTCATGGCGCATGTGAAAGCGGCTCTCAAATCCCCCATCGCGCTGCTCGCGCCCATCGCCATTGTGCACCGCCATCGTGGCTTCGTCCAAAAACACAACCTCGCAATTCAGCCCATTTCCGCCCAGGTACATCAACCGTCCGCCCCGGTTGAAGACCCAGTCTTTCAGTTCGTAATACATCTTGCTAGACCAGTACTCCGGATGCGGTCCGAGAACCAAAACCTCGTAATCATCCAGCTTTAAATCGCCAAAGTGGAATTGCGTTTCCGACCACAGATCGTAGGCAAAACCCTCCCGCTCCAGCCAGCCCAACAGCCGCCACTCAGCGGGCGCGATATGGTTGGGTGTGCGCCCCTCAATCGGGTCTGTCACCTGTGCATCTTCCGGCACATGGTTGATCGGCTCTGGCCGATCAAAGGAAAGCGGCAGGTATTCCTCTGTATCGTAATTGATATGCTCTGGGTCGGTGTATCGCTTGAGTTCGAGTCGTGCGTTGATGGTCGGGGTGGGCGGCATCCGGTCCGGGTGGATGTAGTTGCTCCGCCCACCAAAGTTGTTGTAGCAATTCCAGTTGATATTCGACGCCAGCACCGCCACTTTCGCGGTGGGCTCTGCCGGTGCGACAACCCACGGAAATGAAAAAAACAGCCCGGACTCGGTTTTTGCATGGAGATAATAAAGCCCCCCCCGTTGCGGTGCCGCCACATACTGCTTGTGGCGCGGACTGGTGTATCCGAATTTGTTCCACGCCACGCCCGTTTGTGCATAGTCTCCATCCGGCGTGATCTGCACCGTTGCGCGCGGGCCGTGCTCGTCGTACCACCCGATTGGGTGTATCAATTCCTTCTGCCAACCGTAGCGCCACAATTCCAGCTTGTACTGCTCGTGCGAATGAATCCTAAACTCCGACTCATCCCCGGATTTCACGCACTTGGGCCACATATACCCCAGCAAGCCATCCGACAGCAGACGGAACGGATAGGGCGCGCCCTCTGCGATTTCTATCTCCACAATTTTGGACCCATAGCCATTGTGGGCCAGCGCGACCCGGTAATGCCCCGGCGCAATATCCGCATAAACCGCCCCCGAAGCACTTGACCGCGCAAACCTCACGCCCGACGCGTTCTGAAATTCCAGCGACACATCGGACAGCGCAATGTATCGCTCATCGCTCACATATCCAACCAGCATAGCACTTTCTCCTTTAGACGAATAGACGCACAGACGCAGCACTAGATTGCGGCATAAACTGGCCTGAAGATAGGACACAACTGGCTGATGCTCACGCCAGTTCAACCACCAGTTGTACCCCTTTTCAGTGCAGGCTCTACAACGTAGCGAAGCGGAGCAATAGACGCAACGGGCGGGCACAGAGGCACCGTCCCTATTTTCGCACCCTGCATATCCTCACCACCCATGCACCCCATGTCCGCCATCTGGAAACCAGATCATATCCACTGTCTTTGAGACTCCTATTCCAAATAAATACCCCACTATCGCCCCGTACCAAAACGGCAGCGACCGCCGGTAGAGACTGACGCCTCCGAACTGGATCACGGTGGTTTTCATCAACCACACCAGCAGCAGGCAAAATCCGTATCGGCCCACGGGCAAAGCAATCGCCGCCGGGTGGAACGACCACCACGATACCCGCGCCTTCAGATAGGTCAGCACCCCTGCCTCGACAACGCCAAAAAGCCACACCCCCAGTTTTTGCGGATCAAATACCGTCTGCTTGCTCCCCTCGATCAGCGATACCCGCCCCAGCAGCACCCCCCAGTCCCAAAGTGCCAGGTGCCCATTGAGACCGCCTTCGGTATAACAGCGATAGAGCTGTGTGCCCACAGAAGCCGTAAAGCCCGTCACATAAGC
Organism: uncultured Latescibacterota bacterium; assembly: GCA_958295785.1. Lineage (GTDB taxonomy): Bacteria > Latescibacterota > UBA2968 > UBA2968 > UBA2968 > VXRD01. Next base: position 3,521,571 of record OY282377.1, on the reverse strand, counting down.
CAGCGGGATGCAGCCCCAGATCAGCGGATGCCGCCGCAGGTGATTGCCCAGCATGCGAAAAAAATGCGTCACGGACGGGATACACGTCATTCGGATCGGCACGCCGCAAAGCGCGTTGCTGTTCACCAGCCAGAGGGATGTCTGCGTAGCGGGTGGCAGGTTCGACGTTCCGCCCAGTGCCATGAGCACACCGGCTCCTTTCCCGCCTGCTGGAGACAAAAAAATGAATCCCGTGGTGGCCGCGTATTTGGCAATCGCAAAAAAGCAGATAAACAGCAGCAACAACTGCACTAGCATCACCGGAATCCGCATTCCAGCAGACACCATCCAGCCGCCCAAAAATACCGCCGAAGACAACAACCCCAGCCACGCGGTGCGGTAAGACACCGGGGTTCCGTCATCGGCCTCACGCCCTGCGTGAAACGCCTTTTGCAGCGTCTCTCGCAAATGCCTTCTAGCGACCCATACGGACCAGCCCACCAGAAACACCAGCGCGCCGTGCGATTCCAGCATTGTAATCTCGCCGCCCATGGCGGGTTGCCCAGACAAGCCCACCGTAAACCCCGTGCGGTTCAGCACCCCCTGTTTCAAAATGTTCACAAAATCGTAAAACCAAAAACTGAACAAAATATCCAACGGACACAAATAGGCCAGCCCCATAATCATCGGCTGCACCCGCAAAAAATAATCCGGAAAGTGGTGCCCCAGGGGCACGGCTTTGTGCGCGGTGCTGTAAAACAGGGTGATAGGCGGCAGGCTGAGGGCGAAATACCCGATGATATTCCAGCCAATGATCCCCGCGACAAAACCGAACCCCATCCAGAACCCCTTATTTTGCAACATATCCGGCATCCGGTTGCCCTCGGACTGCCTGAGCATATCCACCGGGAACGTCGCCATCGGAAAGACCAGCCGTTCCTTCTCGTGCCACTGTTTGTAAAAAATCACACTCGCAAAAAAAACCGCGCCGACCAGCGACAAACACGCCATCAGCCACCAAAACAGCGGTTGCCCCCAAGCGAACCAAGGAATGGCCCTGCCCGTCTGTACCCCAGTAAACAACTGCCCAATCACCACTGCGGATTCCTCGGGAAATAGCCAGTGCGGAAAATGGGGCATCACCACCTCCCGCACGCGGTTTTCAGGCGCGGCGTAATGGGCCGGCGCCGCAATGTCGGTCACCATATACATCGCCCACCCGATGCCCGGCAAATTCCCCACCAGCCACACCATGAAAAACACCGTCAGCATTTCCGTGCGGGACAGTGCCCACCGCCGCACAAACAGTTTCAACGCCGCGTTGACCCCCAGCCACACCACAAATGGCAGCACCACAGCCACGGGCATATAATTTTTCACCAAGTTCCGACCGAAATAGGACATGTAGAGCGCCATCGCCACAATCGTCACCACCCCTATCACCAGTGCTCGCCCCGTCACTTGCCCTCGAAGGTCAGTCGCCCGTTTATGGGGGGCTTGCGTTTCTTTGCAGATGCTCATTGTGCAATCCGGACAAAAGGTGATCCAAAGAATGATTGTTTTTTTCTCGCCAATCTCACTCTTTTCCGCGTTTGCTCGATTTTTTATTTTTTTCTGTGCCCATAATTTTATTATCTTCTGTCTGTGTCAACTTACCACACCGACCAAAAAACGCAAGGTATCTGTTATGATCGCGGAAGAAGATCTTTGGTATTTCAAGACCGCGGGGTTTTACAAGGTCCGCGAAACCCTGCCCGATGATTTGGTTGAGCGGTTGAATGCCGCGACTGATCGGCAGATTGCAGACCTGCGCGAACCCATTGTTTGGGAAGAAAAAGGGGCGCGGCGACAGGAAAATGTGCGTCGGCTGTCGAAAATTTTTTCACGCGATGCGGTCTATCTCGAAGCCGCGACGCACCCCATCATCCTCGACGCGCTCGAAGGCATTCTCGGGCCGAACATCGAGGTGTTGACCAACAAACACAATCACATTATGGTGCGTCCGTCCGGATCCTATCCCGTGCCGTGGCACGCCGGGGAAGAACCATACGACCACACGCTGATCACCGGGTTGATTTACTTCGAGGAATCCACAGTTGAAAACGGTTGCGTCCGCATCGTGCCCGGCAGTCACAACCGCCCGTTTGTGAACCCGCGCCGACCGCAGGCGCAGCGGGATGATTTTTACGACAGCGACCACTATTACCGCGCCTTGCCCATCCCCATGCCGCGCGGCGGTGTGTTGCTGTTTAACGACTGTTGCTATCACGGGTCTGATACGAACTGTTCCGCGCATTCCCGGCGCAGCATGACCGTGGCCTATCGCGCACACGACGCCCACGATGTGATCAAAGACGATCCGGAGAAAATTCTCGTTCGCGGTGAAAAGGTCTATACCGGCCACCCGCATCCCTATCCCATCCCAGTTCGGAAATAGCCCCATGCTCGCAATGCGACAAGTCCAACTCTTTCGGAACAACGGGTTTTTGCGCCTGCCGAACCGGTTGCCACCGGCATTGGTCGAAGACCTGAAGGTCGCGATTATGGCCGATATCGCCGGCGAGGTCGAACCGGTTGTACGCAATCGGGATGGGCGTGCCGTGCGTATTTCCGCGCTGATGGATCGCGCGCCGATTTTTCGAGAAGCCGCCGCGCATCCCTCCGCGCTCGACCCGCTCGAATCCCTGTTGGGGCCGAATATCGAAGTCCTCATCAACCGCCACAATCACGCGACCTTGCGAACCTCTGGGGAAAACAAGCGCGACGCGCTGCACCGCGATGTCAAGCAATGGACGCGCAATATTTTCACGATCATTTTTTACCTTGAAGAAACCACGGTTGAAAATGGTTGCACCCGCATCGTGCCCGGCTCGCATCATTTCCCCGGCGTTCCGATGTCGATTCACAATTCAGACTGGGCGCGCGATGTGCTCGGCCAGGCCCTGCCCGTGCCCATGCCCGCAGGCGGGATGCTCGTGATCGATAGCATGGTCATTCACGGGCCGGGGGAAAACCACACAGACGACACGCGCATGAGCATGACCGTTGGCTATCACAGCGTTGACGAACTGATGGACATTCCCAATCCCAAACGCCTGCTCGTGCGCGGCGAGGGGGTGTACAATGGAAACGATGAAAGCGGTAAGAGGCAAAAGCAACCACGGATGAACGCGGATGAATGGCGAGAGGCTGGGAAATATGGAATGGGGGCACGCACACGGGCGGTGGCGCGGGTGGGCGAGGGCTGATCACTGACCACAACGGGCACGGGGCATCGCCCCTACGATTTGTTTCTCGTCTTTTGTGATGTTGTGCAAAGGGCTGACCGCTTTGGGCGGCCCTCTCACCTTTTACCTCTTTGTATCTTGCCTTTTCGGGCGAGCACGGGGGCATCGCCCCTACACACATTGCGCGCCTTTTGTGGCTGAACTTACATCTTGTATCTTGCCTTTTTTATGACTCCCAACATCATTCTCATCATGTCCGATCAGCACAATCCCCATGCGATGGGGTGTGCGGGAAATCCGATTGTGCAAACGCCAAATTTGGACGCGCTCGCGCGGCGCGGGGTTCGGTTTGGCAATGCGTATTGTCCCTATCCGCTCTGCGCGCCTTCTCGGTCGGGCTTTATGGCGGCGCAGTACCCCAGCGACGTGGGGGTGTACGACAACAGCGGGGGACTGTCTTCTGACACGCCCACTTTTGCCCACGGATTTGGCGCGGTCGGATATGAAGCCGTGTTGTGCGGGCGCATGCATTTTAGAAATCCCGATCAATTCCACGGCTTTGAAAAACGCATCCACGCGGATTGCGGGGGCCTGTCCAAAGAAATTCAGGGTTCGGGATACAACCGCACCACAGGGCAGACCAAATACGGCGTGCAAGTCTCGGGGTATGGGGAAACCGGGTATCGCCACTACGACAAATCCGTCACGGAAACGGCCTGCAAATTCATCGCGGCGCGGCGTGCGGATGATCGACCTTACGCGCTTGTCATCGGGTACATCAGCCCGCACAATCCCCTGATCTGCGGCGCGGAGGATTTTGCGTATTACATGGCGCAGATCCCGCCGCTCGAACCGGAATCGCCCGAGTACCTAAACGCCCTGCATCCGGCGATGAAGAACTGGCGTGCGCGGCGCGGCGTGGACGACATCGCCCCGGAGCAGAATCGGCGCGGGTTGGCCGCGTATTACGGCCTGACGACCGAACTCGACCGGCACATTGGGCGGATTGTCGATGCGGTCAATGCGACTGCGGACGAGGACAATACGGTGATCATTTACACCTCGGACCACGGCGATATGGCCCATGAACACGGCATGTGGTGGAAGAGCAGTTTTTACGAAGGCTCGGTGGGCATCCCGCTGATCTGTTCGTGGCCGGGGCATTTTTGCGAGAACCAAGTAGAGGACGCCATCGTCAGCCTGATCGACGTCGGGCCTACGGCGTTGGAGATCGCGGGCGCGGATCCCCTGCCGGATGTGGCGGGCAAGAGTTTTGCCCCGTTCCTCAAGGGCGTGCCGGCATCGGATTGGGCGAATGAGGTTTTTGCCGAATATATCGGCTTGCTCGGCGACCGACCCGCGTGTATGATCCGCACGGGGCCATGGAAGTTGAACTATTACGCGGAGAGCGATTCCTGCCAGTTGTTCAATATCGACGAGGATCCGGATGAACGGCGCGACCTGCGCGATGATCCCCGGTATCGGGACGTGATCCAATCCGGTCTCGAAAAAATTTTCGCACGCTGGTCTGCCGATGATATGCTGAACCGGGCCGCGCGACAAGCGCGAGCGCGGGCACTCATCTCGCGTTGCGGCCACGCCCCCATCCCGCACGCCATTCCCCCATTTGCGCCGGATATTGACGCGGTCAATGAATTTGATTTCTCGCAGTTGCCCGAAGACCCGAGAGGGGCAAAAGCAACCACGGATGAACGCGGATGAACGCGGATGGGCGGGAACTGACCGCTAACCGCTAATTCTCATTTTCAAAGGAGGAAGCTATGATGCACGGAAGATTGCCGGTCTTGCTGATCGGCCTGTTGTTGTGCGGCTGTGGGGGGGAGCGCGATCCCGTGGTCGAGATGCAGCGGTCCTTGGCCTCGGCGCCGGCGTATATGATCGTGTTGGACGATATGCGGGAAGAGGGCTCGTTTTTCACCAAGTACTATCACCGGTATTTGATTACGCAGGGCGACAAGAAGGTGCAGACGGACTGGATCGAGGTGTCGGAGTCCATTTACAAAAAGTACGAACCGTTTTTGGGCATGGCACTGATGGCGAAATCCGAGAAAGACGGGGTCAACAATACGCCGCATCCGCCCGGGTACCACTATGTGGGCAATCCGGGCTACGGGCGTTGGGTGGATCGCGGCGGCACGTCGTTCTGGGAGTTTTACGGGCAGTACGCGCTGATGCGGGATTTGCTCGGTTGGGGCGGCGGGTTTGGCATGAATCGCTACGATTACGACGATTATCGGTCTCATCGCCGCGACCGCCGGCCGTATTACGGACGCAATCGGGAATACGGTACGCAGGGATCCGTGACGCAAAAACAAAAGCCATCCACGTTTGAGCGGCGCAAACAAGCGGTGGCGCAAAAGAGGCAATCGTTCGCGCAAAAGGTGCAAAGCCGCACCAGCCAGAGCCGCAGTGGGTTTGGCAGTTCGCGTTCCACGAGCCGCAGTTCTTTTGGCAGCAGTTCGCGTTCGACAACTCGCAGTCGGTCTGGATTTGGCAGCCGCAGTTCTGGAGGGTTTGGAAAATGATTGGACAGGATTTGATGGCAACGGGGATTTATCTGATTTGCGCCTTTGTGCTGTTCTACATCGGCAAGTTGGTCAAGGATTTGACCACAAGGGGTTATCGCGTGCGGGACGAGTTGGTCGAAAAAGACAACGCCGCCTTGGGCGTGGCTATGGCGGGATACTATTTTGGCTTGGTGATGGCGATTGGCGGCACCCTGTCGGGTCCATCGCAGGGACTGGACAACGATTTGATCGACATCGGGGTTTACGGATTGTTGTCGATTGTGTTGATGAACCTGTCGCGCTTTGTCAACGACGGGTTGATTTTGCACGGGTTCAAAATTCGGGATGAATTGATCCGCGATCAAAACGCGGGGACCGGTGTCGTTGTCGCCGCGTCGTACATCGCAACGGGCTTGGTGATTTTTGGCGCGGTATCGGGCGAGATCGGCGGGATTGTGACGACCGTGGCGTTCTGGGCTTTGGGGCAGGTGGCGCTGGTGTTGGCCGGGTTGGTGTACGAGTGGATTACCCCGTACAGCATTCACGATGAAATTGAGCAGGACAATGTCGCGGCAGGCGTGGCGTTTGCCGGGGCATTGGTCGGCATTGGCGTGATTGTGTTCCACGCATCCGCGGGCAATTTTATTTCATGGGCCGTGAATTTGCAGGATTTTGCGATAGAGGTGGTTATGGGATTGATTTTGTTGCCCATCGCCCGCACCATCGCCGATGTGATTTTGTTGCCCGGGCAAAAGCTGACCGATGAAATCGCAAACCAAGAACACCCCAACCTGGGCGCGGGCTTCATCGAAGCGGGGTCTTATGTGAGCGCGTCATTCCTGATTGTGTGGAGTTTGTAAGAAGAGGGCGGGAATGAGTAATTTTGGAAATGCAAAGAAAATCCCATCCCCGCAACGGGGATGGGAGATGTTCTTCCACCTTGTATCTTGCATTTTCGGGCGAGCACGGGGGCATCGCCCCTACGTTTTTGTGGGGTTGGTTTTCGCCTTTCATCCGCGCAATCCGCGCAATCCGTTTAATCCGCGATCCATCTTTCTTATAGGGAGATCTTGATTCCCTTCCTCGCAGGCACAGGCGAAGCCTACAACGAGCGGAGCGAATAACGGGGGTTAGGGGGTTAGGTCCCGATAATTTTGGGAATTATATACTTGACAACCTAAATCATCTTGTTAAAGTAATCACGGGTTTTTGGTGTTGAATGCAAGCGCCCTCTGATTTTGGGCATGCCTGCCCCTAACATCTAACGTTTCAAAACGTTTTCCTTCGCGTCTTTCAGGAACGGATAACATTTGCATGCGTGGATAACATTTCCCGTTGACTTCCATATCGCCCGCCTGTGCCATAAAGGTTGTTCATGCAACCCCCTCACTGGCTATAAGTTGCTTGTAAGTCAACCGGGCGCCCATCGCCCTATTCAACATCTCATCAACACGACTTAAGGTATCACCCTTTTTTCGATTGATGCGAAACACGCAAGCATTCAGGTCCTTTTGCATGTGTTTGTCTGACCCGTGGTGATGAATACCCATATAGACACGCTTAACCCGTGCCCACAAACTTTCAATGGCGTTCGTATGGACACCATCGCGTTCATATTCGTCGGCAGAATGATTGATTTGTTCCCCTTCGTAATCATCCCTCAACGCGCCGTATGCGCGGTTCTCGTCTGCATGAATAGTTGCGCCCGTCAAGACCTGGTTCAACATCTTCTCGTGTCATGTTGCCCCTTTTGCATCCTGTACATGAACCGCCATTGCCTCACCATCTTCACCTTTTTCCCGCATTCCGAAAGCAACTGATTTACCTACTGTTCCGCGACCAGCATTCAACTTTTTGGATTTATGTTTGTTCTTTTCTTTGCCACCGATGTAGGTTTCATCAATTTCAACGATACCAGACAGAAAATCATCATCATCACCGTCTTTGTTGCCAAAAGCGTTTCGTATTCTTTGAAGCATAAACCAAGCGGTCTTTTGCGTTGTACCGATCATTTTAGCCAACTGAACGCTTGAAATACCTTTTGGGTGGTTCGTTTCAATCCATATTGCCGCGAACCATTTAGGCAACATCTTGATTTTAGACTTGCCAAACATCGTTCCGTAAATAATATGAAAATTACGCCCACAATCCGAGCACCTATACGCCAAATCAGAACGACGATAGATTTTTCCCATACGCCCACAATGCGGACAATACGCGCCATCCTTAAAGCGTATCTTTTCAAGGTGCAAAATACACGCTTCAGGCGTGGCAAACTTCTGTGTGAACGCGACGAAACTAAGCGGCTTTGCCATCATACACCCCCTTGTTCATTCGTAACTTGGATAAATATAACAAGAATGTTTAGGGTTGGAAAGTATATAATTCCCATAATTTTTAAGATGGCTTCTTAAGTATAAGATCGAGTCATATCAAGAGATTGGCTGTTTTGCCCAATCTCTATTGCATGCATTTAATCCAAAGGTTTTACTTTTTTTATCGTAGAATTGGATTACCGGATGAATAGCAGAAATCGCGCTGTGATTCTAACCCGATTGAATTTCTCCAACTCGGCGGTGTTTGCGACCTCCGAGTTGTTTTTATGCGTATGCGTCAAAGTTATCTCTTAAAAGCCTGTGTGTTTGCAACCGGGTGTGCGGGCATTGTGGCGGAGTTTACGCTGTCAACGCTGGCGAGTTATTTGTTGGGCAATACGACCGTGCAATGGGCCGTGCTCATGTCGCTGATGTTATTTGCCATGGGCTTGGGCAGTCGCTGGAGCCGGTTGTTGACGGATCGGCTGTTGGATCGCTTTGTCGCGGTCGAGTTTTATTTGTCCGCGCTTTGTGCCACCTGTGCGGTTGCGGCTTATTTTGGATCGGCACTCGCGTTGTCGGCAGGGGCTTTTATCTATGGCTATGCCTTTGCCATTGGGGTGCTGATCGGGATGGAGATTCCGCTGGTGGCGCGCATGAATGAGGCGTATCAGGATTTGCGGAGCAATATCGCCTCTGTGATGGAAAAGGACTATTTTGGCGCGTTGATCGGCGGGCTTTTGTTCGCCTTTTTTTTCTTGCCAAAACTGGGGTTGACCTATACCCCGCTCGCGTTGGGCGCGGTGAACTTTGCGGTCGCATCGGTGTTGTTGTGGCAATATCGGCACTTATTGGCGCGTCCCAAACCCTTGATGGCGGCGTTTTGGATTCTGGGCGTGGGCCTTCTCGCGCTGGGGTTTGCCATTCGCCCCATTGTGATGCATGGCGAGCAAAGTCGATATCGCGACCGCGTGGTCTATCAAGATCAGACGGCGTATCAGCGCATTGTCATCACGGAGTGGAAAGGCTACCACTGGCTGTACTTAAATGGCAATGTGCAATTCAGCACGTATGACGAAGAACGCTATCACGAATCGCTGGTGCATCCGGCCATGCAATTGGCTGAATCGCACGACAATGTGCTCATTTTGGGTGGAGGCGATGGACTCGCCATACGCGAGGTGGCGAAGTACGCCGATGTGAAGGCGATTACGCTGGTGGAGTTAGACGCGGCGATGATCGATCTGGCGCGCACGCATTCGGTTTTTGTGGGCGCGAACAAAAAGTCGCTGACCGACCCGCGCGTGCGGGTGGTGATCGGCGATGCGGGCGCGTTTTTGGCGCGTTCAGATTCGCTGTTCAATGTGATTATTGTGGATTTGCCCGATCCAAAAGGGCCGGACCTCGCGCGGTTGTATGCTCGGGAATTTTATCGCTTGTGTGCGCGTCACTTAACCGCCGATGGGGTGCTGGTGACGCAGGCGTCGAGTCCGCTTCACGCGCGGCTCGCGTTTTTGTGCATTGAGCGCACGATAGCAGACGCCAATTTTGCAACCGTTCCGTATCACACGTATATCCCAACGATGGGCGATTGGGGGTGGGTATTGGGGATGCGGGCAAAAGGCAGGCACTCAGAGGGGCTGGTTCGCCGGGTGCGAGAACTTCGGTTTGAAGAGGTCGAAACGCGATTTTTGAATGCGGAAGCGATGCGGGGAATGTTGCACTTTTGGAAGGGCATGTTCGACGCGCAGCACGAGATCGACGTGAGCACGGAAATGATGCCGACGGTGGATCGATATTATCGGCAATCGGAATGGGGGATGGAATAGAGGTGAGACGGAAGAGGTGAGAGGATCAGCGGTCAGCAGTGAAAAAAACAAGTCGCCTTCGGGTGAAGCTGCGCGATAACTGAACGCAATAGGGCTTATTTTTCGCCTGTTTCCGTTGCGCCATTGAAAATTTGATCGCGTTTTTCCATTGCGTCTTGATCGCCTGCGAACGCTTGGTCAAATCGCCGAAGCAATTCTTGACGCCCTTGTTCAAGCCCTTCTTGACGCGCCTTTTCAATTTTTTGCTCACGCCTTTGCTCACGCCATATACTCAAAGATTCATAAACAAACACAGCGGTATCTCCCAATGTTAAAATAACAAATGCCAACAAAGCCAAGAAATTCGTTAGATCACTTATTTTTTTTATGCTTTGAAACGGATTGTGCCCAAACTTGCAAAACAGAAATACAAGACCAAAAATAGCAATGATATTGAGAATGATCGCTCGCCAAAATTTGGACTTTGAAAGAACATATTTGCTTTCCCACATGAGCCGCTCCCGCTGTATGGCCTTTGCCCACGCTTCATGATGCGACTGGTAGGATATCCGTGAATTGGTATTCTTCGACGATTTCCCCCACAGAGGCGTCGTAATCGTCTTCGTCCCATTGCTCGAGGGAGAGGGTGCGTTTTTCCGAGTCGTCGAGGTACTGCCAGACGATAAATTCCCGTCCTGCTTGGTCGCCGTTTTTGTGATACTGCCCAACGGCTGATGATTCGCCGTGGTATATAACGCCGTTGCAGATGACTTCATCCGGGGGATCGTCATTGTGGCGCATGTGATCGCGGATGTTGCCCCCGATGCTGGACAGGGGAATTTTGCGCGTTAGGCCCCAAGTGATGCCATCGTCTTCTGCGCGCTCGAGATAGGCCACATCGTCGCCGCAGGTGATTTCCCATTCATCCACGCGGTCGCCGTCGTAATCGTAATAATGGTGCGCTACAACCTGCCATGTTTTGAGGTCGTAGTCGAGAACATAGCCCGGTTTGAGATCGGACAGGGTCAAGCCGAGGGGATCGTGGGCTTCGGGTTCGGGTTCTTTTTTTTTGAAGGGATTCCAATTCATCTGTTTTCCAATGCTTTGTTGTCAACCCGTCTGCCCTCAGAGAAGGCAGACAGGCGACTTGCGTAGCGATTAGGCATCCATCCCCATTTTCGCCTTGAGGGCCGCGAGGCGTTGGTCCGAGCCGCTCGATGCGGTGCTCAGCGCCGAATCGATTTCTTCATCGAGGCTTTTGGCTTCGTCTGCCATTTCGCCGTAGGCTTGAGAGAGCGATTCGTCTTCTTCAACGCGCTCTTTCATGCGCTCGAGCATGGCGATGGTGCCAGACGAATCGACCTTGGCGAGTTGCTTGTTGATCTTTTTGGTCGCAGCGGCTGTTTTTGCACGCGCGCGCAAAGAGATGAGTTCGTTTTCGTGGGTCGCAATGGTCGATTTGAGTTTATCCACTTGGCTTTGAAGTTGCGTTGCCATGTTTTCCTGCGCTTGGGCGTCCTGTTCAAACTGCGCCAAGCGTCGCTCGGCTTCTTCTTTGCGGTTGAGGGCTTCGGTTGCCAATCGGTCGGCTTCTTCGGAATCCAGACCCCCATTTTGGGCTTGTTGGATCAAGATCATGGCTTTTCGCTCCCAATCCGCCGAGGCTTTTTTGTTGTCTTCGGCCTGCTTTCGCAAGCGAATGGCCTGGCCTTTGACCTCTGCGAGGCTGGTCATCGCGCCGTTGAGGTCTCGTTTCAGGTCGCGGATGCCCTGTTCGGTCATTTTGATGGGGTCTTCAAATTTGTCGATAGCCGAATTGACTTCGGCCTTGCCCACGTTAAAGAGACGTTGAAAGATGCTCATGAAAAACTCCTTTGCAAAAAGCGGGTGGTTATTTCTGGCTGTATGCGAGCAGTTCTGCCGCGTTTTCAGCCAAGGCGAGTTCGAGGGCCGTGATAGAGCCTTCGAGTTCGGCGCGGTCGAGGGTTTCGAGGCGCAGGGTGTCGCGGAAGACAACAGTGCCGGTTTCATCGTCGAGGGCAAACGCGCCGTGAACGAGGGTGCGATTCATTTCGAGCAACCGCTTGTACAGGTCGCCCGGCGCGCTGGGCTTGGGCAGAATGGCCTGTTCGATGATGAGGATGGGATCCTCGCAATCCACGATGAGGTGGTTGATGCCCCGGTCTTCGTCGCTGACCACGACTAGGGCTTCTGGAATATCTTCTTCGTCGATGGCGAGGTCGAGGTCGTGAAGATAAGATTTGACTGTATCGAAATATTCTGACATTTTAGGCTCCTGAAAAAACGGTTGGCGTTTTGCCGTTCATCTATGAGATTCGCAGGCGAATTATTGGTTTCAAAAAGTTACTGTTCAAATTGTACCGCGTCAAGGAGAGAATACCAGTGGTCAGTGGTCAGTCCCCGCCCAACCCCAAAGGCGATCCGCAGATGAACGCAAATGAAACGCAGAGCCCCTCGCACCTGCCCGAATGGACGCATAGGCGCAGCCTACAACAGAGCGCAGTGAGTAATCCCGCCCAACTCCAAAATCAGTGGTCAGTCCACCACTCTCCGCGATCAGTTCCCCCTCACCCCCAACGACTACGAACCTCAATTTACCAATGAACGATTACCCCATCCGCTGATAAACTGGGCCCGAGCATGGGGTACAACGGGCTCCCTCTCAAGCCCGTTCCATTGTTTCGTCGATGTGCGTTCTGTCGCGTGCTGTGCGATGATCCATAACCCCCGATCCTCCTGGAGATTATTTTATGACCCCCAAATATCCCGTCTGGCATGTGCGCCATAGAGGCGATTACGCTTCTCTTTCCGATGTTATTTTGGCAAACCGCTCATTGACGAGTGAGCATTTGTCCGATTCGCCCGAGATTTTGAACGATCCCTATTTGATGGTGGACATGGATCGCCTTGTCGCACGCATTGTGAAGGCCATTCGCCGCGGGGAGCGCATCGTGGTTTTTGGCGATTACGACGTGGATGGGGTGACGAGCACGGCTGTTTTGCTGGATTTTTTTGACGCGGTGGGCGCGAATGCTTCGTTTTTGTTGCCCGACAGATACCGCGATGGGTATGGCATTAAGCCGCCGAGCGTGGCGCGGGCGCTGAAAATGGGGGCGCAACTGATCGTGACAGCCGACAATGGCGTTTCGGCTTTTGAGGCGGTTGACGCTGCCAATGCCGCCGGTGTCGATGTGGTGGTGATCGACCACCACCATCCGCAGGCGCGTCAGGAGTGCCCGCAACAGGACAAATTGCCAGACGCGCTCGCGCTGGTCAATCCCAATCGCTCGGATTGCGATTATCCCTTTAAGGGCCTGGCAGCCGTGGGGTTGGCTTTTAAGGTGGTGCAGGCTTTGGCGAGAGAGTTTATTGTCGAATCGGAACGCAGGCGGTATTTGAACGCGCTTTTGGATCTGGTGGCTCTGGGCACAGTGGCGGATATGGCCCCGATGATCGCGGAAAATCGCCTGCTTACGCGGCGGGGGATGCAGGTGCTTTCGCGCACCCAACGCCCGGGCTTGCAGGCACTCAAGGCCGTCGCGCGGGCAACCCATCGCCCGGTCAATACGACCACAATCGGTTTTTTTCTTGGGCCGCGCATCAACAGCGCGGGGCGTCTGTCTTCGGCGGATTTGGCACTCGATTTGTTGCTCAGTGCTGACCACGCACAAGCGGCGCGCTTGGCCGAAACCCTGAATGGCTTAAACGGCGAGCGGCAGGCATTGCAAAGCGATGGGATGGCAGAAGCAGAACGCATGGTGGAAGAGGACGGGTTGGACGCGCAACGCATTTTGGTGGTGCGCGGCGAAAATTGGCATTTGGGCGTGGTGGGCTTGATCGCCGGGCGGTTGGTCGAAAAATTTTATCGGCCCGCGCTGGTGTGTACCAATTTTCGCAAAGATGGCATCTATACGGGGTCTGCGCGCACCGCAGGGGGATACAATATTGTCGAAGCGATTTTCCGCGTGTCCGATTTGCTCACCGAATTTGGCGGCCACGCGGATGCGGCTGGGTTTTCGGTGCCCGCTGAAAAGTATCCCGAATTTCGCACGCGGCTGATCGCCGATGCGACCGAGCGGTTGTCCGAAGACGCGCTGACCCCGCAATTAGAGGTCGATGTGGTGCTCAAACCCTCTAAGATTTCGTTGGCTACGGTTGAGATCCTCGGCAAATTGGCACCTTTTGGCGCGAGGAATGAATCGCCGCGTTTTGCGGCCCGCAATTGCCGGATTGCAGATGTGCGGGCCGTTGGTCGCGGCGCGCATTTGAAACTGAGCGTGGATACGGGGTCTCAGTTTTGCGATGCAATTTGGTTTCGCAATGGCGAGCGGGTTTACGAATTGTCGGTGGGCGATCAGGTCGATTTGGCTTTCGCGCTGGAAACCAATACATGGCAGGGCAGTACCAAGGTGCAAATGGTGGTGGAAGATATGCGGTCAGCGGACAATGGGTATGCCCCATAAATTGAAAACCGCAAAGCTGATCGCCGATTGTCCGGAGGTAAAAATGGGCCTTGTCGAAAAATTAAATGTGGGCATTGTGGGGGCTGCCGGGCGCGGGGCGAGTTTTCGCGTGGCGTTTGAAGCGCAGGACATGGCCCGCATTCACGCGGTGTGCGATGTGCGCGAAGACGCGCTCAATGCCGCGGCTGAACGCTTGGGCGCATCTGAAAAATACGTGGATTACGAGGCGATGCTGGCGCGTTCTGAAATTGACGCAGTCGTGATCGGCACGCCCATGCATTTTCACGTCCCGCAGGCTATCGCCGCGTTGCGCCGGGATATTCACGTCTTGAGCGAAGTCACGGCTGGGGTTTCCGTGCCGGAATGCCGCGAATTGGTGCAGGTGGCATCGGCGTCAAACGCGGTCTATATGATGGCCGAAAATTACACCTATACCCGATCCAATGTCTTGGTGAAGGAACTCGTCCGACAGGGGTTGTTTGGCGAGGTGTATTACGGCGAAGGCGAGTATTTGCACGAATTGAAAGCCCTGAATGAAATCACGACATGGCGGCGCAAGTGGCAAACCGGGATTGACGGCGTGACGTATTGCACGCACAGTTTAGGCCCTCTGTTGCAGTGGATGCCGGGTGACCGCGTGGCGCGGGTGTGTTGCGCCGGAAGCGGGCACCACTACACGGACCCGCGCGGGGATCAGTACGAAAATCAGGATTCGTGCGTGATGTTGTGCCAGATGGCGCGCGGTGGACTGGTGAAAATTCGGGTGGATATGCTGTCGGAACGGCCCCACGCGACGGGCAATTTTCAATTGCAGGGCACCGAGGGGTGCTACGAATCGGCGCGAGAACGCGGCGGCGTCAATCGCGTGTGGCTCGCGGATATCTGCGAGGACGAGCAGGCGTGGATGGATTTGACCGATTTGGAAGCCGATTATTTGCCCGATATGTGGCGCGACCCGCCCGAAGCCGCATTGCGATCCGGGCACGGCGGGAGCGATTTTTTCGAGGTGATGGATTTTATCCAAAGCATCAATGGCGAGATCGCCTGCCCGATAGGCATTCACGAGGCGATGGACATGACCCTGCCGGGGTTGATCAGCCAGCAGTCCATTGTGCAAGATGGCGCCTGGCTGGATGTGCCGGATTCGAGGACATGGGTATAGTGCCGCCGCGCCACTGCTGATCGCTACATTCGAAAGGAGTAAATATGGGCCTGCTGAACGCCCTTGATTTGGACGCCAAGATCGAAAAATCCGATTACCAAGCCGAGATGGAAAAGCTGGAGATCAAAATGGGGCAACTTCAGCGGAAGGCGTGGGAACGCAATGTGCCCATTACGATTGTGTTTGAGGGCTGGGGGGCTTCGGGCAAGGGGCGGTTGATCAACGAGTTGTTGCAAGTGCTCGACCCTCGGGGCGTGAAGGTGTATTCCACGCAAGCCCCCAATGAAGAAGAACTGCGCCGCCCCTTTATGTGGCGGTTTTGGACAAAGATACCCGAGCGCGGGCGCGTGGCGATTTACAACCGCAGTTGGTACAGCCGGTTCATCGTGGAGAAAATGGATCCGATTATGAGCCAGTTGCCGAGTGACAAAGCATATCAGGAGGTAAATGGTTTTGAACGCCAACTCGTGGATGACGGGCATGTGGTGATCAAATTTTTCCTGCATATCTCGCGGAAAGAGCAGAAAAAGCGGTTTAAGGCACTCGAGAAAAACCCGATGACGGCCTGGCGCGTGACCCCTTACGACTGGAAAAAGAACAAGCAATACGAATCGTATCGGGACGTGATCGAAGAGATGCTCGCACGCACAGATAGTGACTGCGCCCCATGGCATCTCGTGCCGGCGCAAAGTTGGCGTTTTGCGGTGGTTTCGGTTTTTGAAACAGTGATTGAAGTTGTTGAAAAACAACTATTGGCTTTGACCAAAAAGACGCGGGCCAGAGCGGTTGCCCTACCCTCAATTTCGCATTCGATGCTCGAGACGTCCGACTTGTCCAAAGCACTCACGCGCAAAAGATACGACCACCTGCGCCGCGTGTATCAAAAGCGGCTGTGGGAACTCGAGCACGATGTTTATCGGCGAAGGCAGGCCGTGGTCATTGTGTACGAAGGGTGGGACGCTGCCGGCAAAGGGGGCAATATCAAACGCTTGGTGCGGCGGATGGACCCGCGCGGCTACGAAGTCATCCCCATTGCCGCGCCCAATGATATTGAACTGGCCCA
Organism: uncultured Latescibacterota bacterium; assembly: GCA_958295785.1. Lineage (GTDB taxonomy): Bacteria > Latescibacterota > UBA2968 > UBA2968 > UBA2968 > VXRD01. The sequence continues at coordinate 3,505,005 of OY282377.1, read as the reverse complement.
TCACTATTTGTGGCGGTTCTGGCTCAAAATGCCCAAGGCCGGTCATTTTGCCATTTTTGATCGGTCGTGGTACGGGCGCGTTTTGGTCGAGCGCGTTGAGGGGTTTGCCACACAACAGGAGTGGCAGCGCGCGTACCGCGAGATCAATGAGATGGAAGAACTGCTGGCAAATAACGGCACGCTGTTGTTCAAATTTTGGATCGATATCGACAAAGAAGAACAGTTGCGCCGCTTTCGAGACCGCGAAAAAGTGGCGTCCAAGCAGTGGAAAATTACGGATGAGGATTGGCGCAACCGAGAGAAGTGGGATCAGTATCGAGACGCTATAGATGAGATGTTGTACCGCACGCACACGCCCTACGCGCCCTGGACTATTGTCGAATCCAACTGCAAGTTGCACGCACGCATTAAAACGATGAAGACTGTGGTCAGGACGCTGGAAAAACATTTGATTAAGAGTCCCTAACAAAAAGCGTTGCCATGGATTTGTGAGAGGCCGCCTTTGAGGCGTTCCTGCGGGTGTTCACTCCTCTGTTTCAGACGCTTGATTTCTTTTTTTTTGGGCTTCTTAGCACTGGCTTACGGCGTTTTGGCACAGGCTCTGCAACGCAACTGTCTGGATTGCGGATTGTCGCGGATTAGGGGATTGCGCGGATTACCCCCCACCCTCCTGCCTCCGCTATGTCCTCTCTGTCTGCTCCATTGGCTGTCCTGCGCTTCCCAATATTTGTCCCTCTAGGGTTGCCTTTCGCCTTGTGTCTTGCCTTTTTGGGCAGGCACGGGGGCACCGTCCCTACGTTGTTATTTTCGCATCTTTGTCCAACAAAGTCTTGTCAAAAATGGCGTGATTGTATCATTTTTTTGTTCATCATTTTGTTCATCATTTTGTTCATCATTTTGTTCATCATTTTGTTCATCATTTTGTTCATCATTTTGTTCATCATTTTGTTCAAGGTGGCGTTTATGGCCGAATACGATACGATATCCAAACACCTGATTCAAACCTACCCGGACGATTTCATCCGCTTCACACTTGGACGCGCTGACGTGGAGGTGCTCGAGGTGCTCGAGACCGAGCAACCCACTGTGGAAGCCCGGCGCGCCGATAGCCTGATTCTCGTGCGTATTGAGGGTGAGGATGCGTTGATTCATTGCGAATTTCAAACCGCGGACAGCACGGACGTCCCGATGTCGCATCGCATGGCCGGCTATATCGGTCGCGCCATAGAACGCTATGGCCTGCCGATCTTTTCCTTTGTGATCTACCTGCGTCCCGGTGCTGGACGACGCGATAAGGGATACTACATCCAAGAACTGCCCGGCCATGAGGTGCTGGTGAAATACAAGGTGATTCGTCTGAGTGAGATCGATGGTCAAGCGATTATCGAGGGTGGTCATCCGGGCTTGCTTCCGTTTGCGCCATTGATGAAACCTCCGTCTGGCGTGTCTGCGGATGCGTGGTTGCGTCAATGTCTTCAGGCGACGGAAGCCTTGCCCTTGGATGCCTCAACCAAGGTTGACATGATGGCGGGTATGGCTATTTTAGGTGGGATATCGTACGAATTGTCCACCGTTAGGCGTATTATTTCTCAGGAGGGTTTTATGGATGCGATTATGCGTGAATCATCGTTTGCCCAATACCTTACCCAACAAGGTATTGACCGCGGGATCGAGCAGGGCATTGAACAGGGCATTGAACAGGGCATTGAACAGGGGATGCGTCGCGGCAGGGAGGAAGGGATTAGAGAAAGCACCATTGAAGATATTCTCGATGTGTTGGAGGTTCGCTTTGATGCGGACGCGCCCGGTCAGTTCGCCGGTCGCATTCGGGCGATTGACGATTTGCAACAACTCAAGCAGTTGCATCGTGAGGCGGTGCAAGTGGACAATCTCGATGCTTTTCAGCATGCGTTGGACGCAGAGGCTTAGAAGCCCTAACATAAAGAAATCAAGCGTCTGAAACAGAGGAGTGAACAGCCGATGGAGAGGAACGCCGCATGGATGTCCGCTCTGCGTTCGTCGCGCACCCGCAGGCTGCGGAACTGCCGGAGCCAGGCCAGCGTCCGCTCAACGACCCACCGGTACACGCCCAACCCGTTGCCATGCTCTGTACCCCGCCGGGCGATCACCGGCCAGATGTGGCGCGCACGCAGGGCCTTCCGGCATGCCTTCGAGTCATAGGCACGGTCCGCATACAGCCGTTGGGGTCTGCGGCGCGGACGACCGCGTTTGCCTCTGACCGCAGGCACAGCGTCCACCAAGGGCAACCATTGCGTCACATCTGGCCGGTTCGCCTCGGTCACAATCGCGGCCAGAGGTAGCCCGTTGGCATCGGTGATCCCATGATGCTTACGCCCGGGCTTGCGGCGGTCTGTGGGATTGGGGCCGGTTTTTTTTCGTCCCCCACCGCACGGAGGGAGGCACTGTCCACACAGGCGCGAGACCCGTCCAGGCCATCGGCCGCTCGCAGTTTGGACAACAGCAGATGATGAAGCCGCTCCCACACGCCGGCGTCATGCCATGCCTTCAGACGACGCCAGCAGGTCATCCCGGAACCCCACCCCATCTCTTGGGGCAACTGATCCCACGGGATGCCGCTCTTCAGGACGAATAGAATGCCGGTCAACGCCTTGCGGTCATCAATGCGCTTACGGCCGGGAAAGCGGAACCGTCCAGGCTTGGGAACCGGCAAAAGGGGGGGCCCTTTTCCCAGAGTTCATCGCTCACGAGGGGGTTGGTCATCTGTTCCTCCTCGCCCGGTTGCAGATGCCGGGCAAGGACGTTGTAAGGGTTGGGCTGAAAAGAAAGTCGGCCTCTCACAAATCCATGTCAACGCTTTTTGTTAGGGCTTCTAAGTATTGAAGGCGGATCGGGATTTGCAGGATGAGAGGCAATCGCAGGAGCAACGCACAGGCGCGCCTCCAATGAGCGATGCGAATAATCGTAGGGGCAGTGCCCCGTGCCTGCCCGAAAAGACGAGACGCGGATGGGAGACACAAGACGCCAATGGGCCATTGAACTGCGAGATGTACACAAGGTTTTTGTGACCGACAACAGCCGGGTGGAGGCTCTCGCGGGCATCTCTCTGCGGATTCAGCGCGGCGAATTTGTCAGTATGATCGGGCCATCGGGATGTGGCAAAACGAGTTTGATGCGGGTTGTGGGCGATCTGGAAACGCCGAGTGCGGGCGCGATTCGCGTGCTCGGGAAAATGCCCGAAGCCGCACGGCGCGAGCGGTTGGTGGGCTTTGTGTTTCAGAACCCCTCGCTGCTCGCCTGGCGCACTGTAAAAGAAAATGTGCGCTTGCCCGCAGAGGTGTTTGGCGACGCGGAAGTTGTCGGGCGGGTCGCCGAGATGATCGACATGGTGGGGTTGGCGGGATTTGAGCATGCCTATCCACGCGAATTGTCCGGCGGCATGCAGTCGCGGGTCGCCATTGCCCGAGTGTTGACCTTTCGCCCCGCTGTTTTGCTGATGGACGAGCCGTTTGGGGCATTGGATGAAATCACGCGCGAAAAGATGCAGATTGAACTGTTGCGTATATGGCAGGCGACAGGTTCGGCGATTTTGTTTATTACCCACAGCATTTCTGAAGCGTTGCTTTTGTCTGACCGCGTGGTGGTGATGTCTGCCCGACCGGGTCGCATTGTAGATGATCTGGCGGTTGGTTTTCCGCGTCCGCGCGAAAATGCGTTGCGAGCCGATCCGCGATTTGTGGCGATGGAAGCCCGCTTGCGCGCACAATTGGAAGGGTGAAAGGCGGATCGCGGATTAAGCAGATTACGCGGATTGCACGGATTAAAGGCAAAGGCAAGAGGCGAGGCTAGAAACGTAGGGGCGGTGCCCCTGTGCCCGCCCGAAAATACAAGATGCAAGACGGGAGAAGTAAAATGAAACATTTTCACAGAAGAGGAGAACAATGGCGACAGCATCCAAGCCAATCTGCAAAGTGATTCGCTCACAGGAAGTCTATGAGGGCAAACAGGCATTTACCTATCGCGCGGGCGTCTCGGCTGAAAGCAGTGGCTCGCAGGGGATTTGCATGCACCTGCTGACCATTCCGCCGGGCGACCGCGCCAAGGCGCATCTGCACGAAAACCACGAAACCGCTATTTACATCATCAAAGGCCAATCGGGCATGTGGTATGGCGAGCAATTAGAGGAGCACCTGATCGCCTGTACCGGCGACTTTGTCTATATTCCCGCTGGCGTACCCCATCTGCCCTACAACGTCAGCGAGACCGAAACCTGCACGGCTGTCATTGCCCGCACGGACCCCGATGAACAAGAGAGCGTTAGGCTCTTACCCGAACTGGATGAAATACACAGCTTTTGAGTCATTCCCACCGCCACCTGCTTATACCCGCAGAGCCTGCCCTTGAGGGTTTAATCAAGGGGACATGCCTGCGTTCATCTGCGGATCCTCGTCTTTGATCTCTGACATATCCGGCCCCCATGGCTGCATCAGTTCGAGCTTTTTGTCCAAAGCAACCATGAGATCGGGCAGGTCAAAGGATGTGAGAACGCCCCGAGGGATATTGGCAACAGGCCAACTGACCAGGGGCGTTTGCGTCCATGCACGGTAGGACGGAGGATAATTTTTGAGGGTGACTGCGGTGATGGCGGGATGGAGAAAGCCTGCGAACAGAGCGTGGATAGCCCCTTGCCCGCGGCCGTAGAGATGGATCGTTTCCGCGCCTTCATCCACCAGCAAGTCGAGGGTAGATAACACATCGCGCACCCTGCGTCCGAGAAAACTTTGACCGAGCATCAGGCCATAGCCATTGCACATGTAGTCATTGCCATAAGGGTGAAAAAAATCGCGTTCATCATCGGCGAGCGATTCGCCTAAACCGCGCACGTCGAGGGCATAGAGCGGATATTGTTCTTTGAGACTTCGCGCCATGGGGTCTTCGAGCAAATCGACTTCGGCAGAGATGTGGGGCAGATAGAGGTGTATTTCGCGCTCGACATCCAAGGTATGGGAATAAGCGGGATCGGGCAGGCGTTTACGCATGATGGCGCGGATATTGCCCTCGGTTTCAACCGCATATCGCGCCAAGCGGGCGCCGCCCTCTGTGGTGCCGCGCAGGCAGCGATAGTGTGGCAGGGCGCGGTTGGCGGGCAGGTTGAGCAGGGTTTGCACGCGCTGGCTGAGTTGGTCCTTGTCCAAATTTTCGCGCTTGCCGGCCAGGGCATCGGCTTTTTGCGCGATGAGATCGTAGATGGGGATAGCGCCTTCGGGTATCACCTCGCCTTTGGGGGTGACATTGAGCGCGTCGGCGTCGAGGGCTTCCGCGTTTTTCAAGTGGACGACCTGTTGAATGCCGGCGTGCGTTGCAAAAAATTGCACCATCGCCTCTTGGTTGTGATGAAAAAATCCATGGCCTTCTGGCCCGATGAACAGATCGGTCGCATTGGCGGGCGCGCCGATGAGGTCGTAGAACCGGCGGATTTCAGAATGGGCTTGCTCGAGGCCGCGGCGGTCAAAAAAGCAATGGGCTTGACCGAGCAAGATAACCGGGGCGGGCGCGCGGGCGATAAAAAAATCGGCCATGTCCAGGCCCGCGCCAATAACGCCCGGCGGATACTGTTCGGCATCTGCGGGCAACTCATTTTCGAGGTTGGCGGCAAAGGTGGTGACAAAACAACTGGGCGCGGCCATTGTAAAACGCTCTTCCACCGGCCAGATCCAACTCGTCATTGTTCCGCCGCCCGAGTTGCCCGTCAGCCCGACGCGCGCGGGATCGACTTCGGGACGGGTGAGCAGATAATCGAGGGCGCGGATGCCATCCCAGGCGCGCCACGCGCCAAACCATTCGCCCACGAGTTCGAGTTGCTTGCCCATCATGTTGTGGGCATGCGTTGATGAACGCACGCTTTCGCGGCTGTGCAGGGCGTAATACTGATCGCGCTCGCCCTGATTGAAGGGGTCGTAGATCAAAACGACAAAGCCATTGCGCGCCAACCGCTGGCAAAATGCCTGGTACAGCGGGGCGTTTTTGCCCTCGGCAGCGTGTCCGCACGAGCCGATCACGCCAGGGGCCGGGCCATCGAGTCTGTGGGGAATATAAAGATGGGCCGTGACCCAACACCCCGGGCGGCTCTCAAAGAGGATTTTTTCAATGCGGCAGTGGCGGTGTTCAACAGCGCCGCCGACGCGTGCGTTGAGCGGTGTTTTGCGCGGCCACGGGCCATGGGCTTTGTCAATGGCCTCGCGCACCTCATCGCGGTACGCAAATGCTTCTTTTGGTGTGCGGATGGATGACAGGCGTTTTGCGCGGTCCGCATTGATCGCTCGCACCTGCGCGACATAATCATCTAGCACCATGTGTCCATAACCGTTTCGCGGCATAATAAACTCCCGTGGTAAATGGAGAGTCCCCCCCCCGCCTCCCATCCCCAAGTTGTCAGTATCTGCGGAAACCTCTCGCCTACGATACGGATATGTCCCGCAGGGCGTCAATGGTTTTTTGGCACTCTGAGGTCCAAAATTTCACGCGGTTTGTCTGGCTTTCAAAGCCGTTGCCCTCACGCTGATTTTTACCTAAATTACAAAATCCCTGTTCCACGAGTTTTGAGGTCGAGTTATGTCGGCAATTGCTGAAAATTTAAAGCGCGTTCAGGACTGCATTGCCAATGCGGCCAAACGGTCGGGGCGGTCGGCAGATGCGGTGACGCTGATCGTTGTGACAAAGACCTGGTCTGCCGATGTGGTGCAACAGGTCGTAGATGCTGGGGCAGGGGTTTTGGGCGAGAGCCGCGTGCAAGAGGCCCAACACAAGGTCAAAGCGGTGACAGGCCCTGTCTCATGGCATTTGGTCGGGCACTTACAGCGCAACAAAGTCAAAGTTGCGTTGCCCTTATTCGATTTGATTCACTCGGTCGATACCCTGCGTCTGGCGAACGAGATCAGTCGGCGGGCTGTGCGGGAAAATGCAGCAGTGCGCGTGTTGGTGCAGGTCAATACCTCGGGCGAGGCATCGAAGTTTGGGGCGTCGCCCGAAGAGGTGCCGGACTTGGTCGGGCAGATCGATGAATTGGAGGGGGTCGCGGTGGCAGGGCTGATGACGATAGGCGCGTTTGAACCCGACCCCGAAACCGTGCGTCCCAACTTTGCCGCGTTGCGAGAGATCGGGGATCGCATCGCGGTTCACAAGCCCCATGTGACCGCGCTGTCCATGGGGATGACCGGCGATTTTGAAGTGGCGATAGAAGAAGGCGCGACGATGGTGCGCGTGGGCACGGCGATTTTTGGTCAGCGGGCGGTGTAGCGATGATCGATATGGTTGCTCAGGTGATTATTTTGATCCAGCAGGCCATTGACGGGTTGCTCATCGCTTTGGTGATCGGCATCGTGGCATTGCTGGTGTTGCGCGCGGTTTTGTTGCGCGTCAATCCCTTTGGCTCGGTCGCGTATTACGTCCGCCGCGCAACCGATCCGCTCGTGTGGCCCATTGCCCAACACATGCCCGGCAACGCCTCTGCGGCGCCGTTGATTTTGGTGATTGCGACATTGATCGGGGCGTTTTTTATCAAGTGGTTGACCACCGATGTGTTGCACGCATTGCTCGGATTGTTGCACGGGATTGCTTCTGGCAACCTCTTGGAAATTATCGGGTGGTTGCTCTATGGGGCCGTTGCCATTTTGCTGGTTTTAATTATTGCGCGCATCGTGTTTTCGTGGTTGCCCTTTGTGCGCGGCGGCAGGTTTATGTGGACGCTTTACAGCTTGACCGAGCCGGTTATGGGGCCTTTTCGGCAGATCGTTCCGCCGCTGGGCATGTTCGATTTGTCGCCCATTCTGCTCATTTTGCTCCTGCAAATTGCACAAAATGCCATTCAAAGTGTATTTGGGTTATATCAATAGCCTCTGGGGGATATTGTGAACATCACGCCATTGGATATTCGCACGCAGGTTTTTAAGCGGGCATTTCGCGGTTATGATCGGGAAGAGGTGCAGACCTTTCTCGACGCGCTGACCGAAGAATTTGAGCAACTCAACCTCGAAAATATCGAACAAAAAGAACACATAAAAACACTGCAATCAGAGGTCGACCGCTATCGGGCTATGGAGAAAACCCTCCAAGAAATGCTCAGAACTGCCCAACAAACCGCCGAAGAAGTCAGAGAAAATGGGCGCAAGGAAGCGCGGCTGATCGTGAAAGAAGCCGAGATCCGCGGCAATCGGGCTATCGAAAAAGCACGCGCACATGTGCATGCGATTCGGACAGAGATTTTGACGTTGCAAGATCAGCGCGATATGTTTGTGTCCAAACTCCAGTCTCTCGTGCAGATTCAAGCGGATTTTTTGACGCAGTTCAAAGCGACAGCTTTCGATGTGGTGGAAGAAGACATATCGGAAACAGAAGACGACGCAAAGGGAGACGGAGATGGGTGAACAAATTGTTCGACTGGGCGTGATTGGCGGGTCGGGTGTTTATCGCATGGAGGGCGCGGAAATTGTGGCAGAACACCGCCTGGGCACGCCTTTTGGCGATCCCTCAGACGCGGTTGTGGAAACGCGCATCGCCGACCGATCTGTGTACTTTTTGCCACGCCACGCACGCGGGCATGTGCTGCTGCCCTCTGAAGTGCCCTATCGCGCCAATGTGTATGCGATGAAGCAGATGGGCGTGACGCACTTGCTGGCGATCAGCGCGGTGGGAATTATGCAGGAAGCGATTGCGCCGGGGGATATGGTGTTGCCCGATCAGATTTTTGACCGCACCCGAGGCGTCCGTGCGAGCACCTTTTTTGGCGGTGGCATTGCCGGGCATGTGGCTTTTGCCGATCCCTTTTGCGATGACTTGCGCCACTTGTTGCTGACCGCGGCACGGGCATCCGGCGTTCCCACACACGATAGAGGAACGTATATTTGTATGGAAGGGCCGCAGTTTTCCACGCGCGCAGAGTCCCATTTTTACCGCCGCGAAGTTGATGCAACTGTGATTGGCATGACGGCTTTGCCCGAAGCCAAACTCGCCCGCGAAGCCGAGATGTGTTACGCGCTCTTGGCGATGGGCACGGATTACGATTGCTGGCACGAGGCCGAAGAGGATGTATCCGTAGAAGGTGTGATCGCCGTGTTACAAGCCAATGCCGAGCGGGCAAATCAAATTGTCCGCACTTTGGCGACGCGCTTGCCCGAAACATCGGATTGCGACTGTCTCAATGCCGCGCAATTTGCGGTGATTACAGCCCCCGATGCGATTTCCCCAGCGGCAAAAGAACGGCTGAATCTTTTGTACGGCAAGTATTGGAAAAAAGGGGGGACGTAAGACGGGAAGGGTGGCCCTTTTACCTTTTTAGGACTTACGCAATCACCATTGGAATATCAGGTGCTTTGAGTTGTTGTCTCAAGAAGTCAGCCACCCCCCGGTATTTGACTTGATAAATGGTTTGTCCTGTTTGATAGGCCACTTGCTCAAGTCTTATCCAAACTAACATCGCACACCCAATATGATTTCGTACAATGCGTGCCAACCGGCATTGACACTTTTCAAGCCCGGTCACCTGTTTGACTTCGCGGTGAAATTGCTCAATTTTCCATCTTTGGTGACACACCTGTTGTACCCCTGAAGAATCGTTTTGAGCATGGTCGTTGGTCACGACATACGCCGTGCGTCTGGCAGCAGACGCCACCCGGAATAATTTCACTTTGTGGTCTTTGGGGAACCCTCTGATTTTAATTGACTTGCCTTGTTTGCGTTGCGCTTTCGTCCAAGTTAAGCTATCTACGCGCTGGTAGGGGATTGTGCCTGCCGAATCGTCCACGCGCCGGTTTGTCTTGAGGGGACAATAATAGGTTTTTTGCATCTGCTCTATGTGTCGCATGACCGTTTTGGTCGCATACCAACTGTCCATCAAGACCCCGGTAAAAGGAAGGTCCTTCTGATAGACCAACCCAGAGAGCATGTCCTTGAGATGATCCCATTTGGTTTTGCCATCGCCTTGCGGGTCATAAATCCGATAGTCAATCAGCCAGAACCTATCCTGTTGCGGATTGACATAGACACATGTGACCACTCCAATGCCATTGATGACGCCTTGGGCGTTGCCGCTATATTGACGACGCACTAACGCGATCTTGCGTGCGTGTCGCTTGTCTAAAACCGTGTCATCAAAGATCACATAGCCTTTAGGCGTCAGCGCGATGTGGTCTTTGACGTGTTCCCACACCAAGCGGGGCGGGATACGATCACCAGCGAGATAGCGGTTGATCATATCATGACTGAACCCTTCGCTATGGTCGGCGAAATGGGTCAGGGTATAGTTGAGGGGACTGCTAAGCAGATACTGACAGTAATCCAAACGCGTCGGTTGGCGCATTGACACCTCCTCAAAGTGATAAATTTTACGGAATTGCACCCTTTTTTAACTTAGCATGCGTAAGTCCTACTTTTGTATCTTTGGGCGAGCACGGGGGCATCGCCCCTACACACACGCGCCTTTTGTGGCTAAACTTCCATTTCACCTTTCACCTCTTATGACCCATGATCGACAATAGCTGGTACATACGCCCCAAAGGGCTACCCGAAAGTTATGCCGCAGGCGGTGTGGTCGTGCGGTGGGATGGCGAACAAGCACTGATAGCACTCGCCCGCGAGAGGGGATTTGACGATTATGTGTTGCCCAAAGGCCACGTTGAGGCGGGCGAGGATATCGAGCACGCGGCCAGACGAGAGGTAGAAGAAGAAGTGGGGATATCGAAGTTGCAACTCGTGGAAAAACTCGGGATAAAAGAACGGCTCGATTTTGAGAAGAAAGAGTGGAAGGTGACGCATTATTTTTTGTATGTCACCGATCAGGTTGAGGCCGTGCCAACAGACGCAAAACACCATGCGAGCATGGCGTGGGTGCCGCTCGATCCCCTGCCCGATTTTTTTTGGCCGGAACAACGCGCGCTCATCCGAGAAAACGCCTGTCGAATTTGGGAGGCAGGGCGCAGAAAGGAATAAAATGACAAAACGAGATCTGGCGCATTTCAAACATCTTTTAGAGACCAAACGCACGGTCATTTTGAAGGACCTGGGCACGTTGCAAAGTCAGTCCATGCAGATCACCGCGGCAGCATCGTCGGGCGACCTAACGTATTCGGACCACATGCCCGATTTGGGTAGCGCGACGATGGAACGCGAAAAGGCGTTTTTATTTGCCTCGCGCGACGGTGCTTATCTGGATCAAATTGACGCTGCGTTGGCGCGCATTAAAAACCGCTCTTTTGGCGTGTGTCGCGTGTGTCAATCCCCCATCCCCAAAGAGAGGTTGGAGGCCGTGCCGACCACGAAAATTTGCGTGCCGTGCAAAGAGCGCGAAAACGAGAACACAACGAGATGAGGTGCGCGTGAGATTTTTGTGGATTACAGGCGTGGCAGTGGTGCTGGATCAACTGACAAAGTGGTGGGTGTTGCAAAGCATGGCCCTAGGCGAATCTGTACCGGTACTGGGGTCTTTTTTTCGGCTGACCTACATTCACAACCCCGGCGCGGTATTCGGCCTCCGATTGGGCAATCCATCCCTGCATCTGGCCCTGGCTCTCGTCGCGTTGCTCGTGGTGGGCGGGTTGTTGTGGCGTCTTTCCAGCGAAGATCGCCGCGCCGCCATGGGGTTGTCGCTGGTGCTGGGCGGCGCGATAGGCAATATCATTGACCGCGTGCGGTTTGGCGTGGTGATCGATTTTCTCGATTTTGGCGTCGGGGGTGCGCGGTGGTGGGTGTTTAACCTCTCGGATGCCTGCGTCAGTGTGGGCACGGTCATCTTAATTTTTGTTTTTGGCATCGCATCTAAAAATCGTGAAACTAAAAATTCTGCCCAATCATGAAGGCGTGCGTTTGGACCGCTATTTGGCCGATCAACGCCCCGATCTTTCTCGTTCGCGCATTCAAAAACTGATTGCCGAGGGCGCTGTTTGCGTCAATGGAAAGACGCCGCGGGCGAGCTATCGGGTGGTGGCCGGCGATAGCGTCGCCATAGAGGTGCCCCCGCCAATAGAGAGTGCCATCGATCCAGAGGATATTCCTCTGGATATTTTTTTTGAAGATGATCACCTGCTGGTGCTCGACAAACCCGCGGGTGTGATTGTGCATCCGGCAGGGGGCGTGACTTCGGGCACACTCGTCAATGCCCTTCTGTCGCACTGCACGCATTTGTCGGGTATCAATGGGGTTTTGCGCCCGGGGATTGTGCATCGGCTGGACAAAGACACATCCGGGTTGATGGTGGTTGCCAAGAGCGATGAGGGGCATCGCGGATTGGCGGCCCAGTTGGCGGCCCGCACGATGGCGCGGCATTATCTCGCGCTGATCTGGGGAGGGTTTGAAGCAGATGAGGGGCGCGTGGAAGCCCCTGTTGGTCGCCATCCCAAAAATCGAAAGCAGATGGCTGTTTCTCCTAATGGGCGATTTGCAGCAACGCGCTGGCGCGTAAGGGCGCGTCGCGATTTTCTTTCTCTTTTGTCTCTCGCGCTGGAGACGGGACGCACACATCAGATCAGGGTGCATCTGGCGCATCTCAATCGCCCCGTGTTTGGCGATCCATTATACGGCGGACGCGAGGAGCGGCTAAATGGCATTGCCCCCCTGTTTCGGCAACGGGCAACTCGCCTGCTCGCGCAAACAAATCGACAGATGCTCCACGCCACGCAATTGAGATTTGTGCATCCGGTTAAAAAAAAAGAAATGGCATTTGAAGCACCTCCGCCCGAGGATATGCAAAGCGTGCTCGATATGCTCTGATACCAATTTGATTTCAAATTGTCCGTATCCTGCCTCCCATCGGGGAGGAATGAGGAACAGACTTCTGTACGGAATCATGGGTTGCTTGTCTCAAGCGTTTGGCCCTACCGCATCGTTTGTTGCCTTCGATGCCTTCGGCGACCGACTTTTTTTCAACCGCAAAAAAAAGGAAGCAAAAAATGCCGCTCTCATGCGCCGAGGGCTTGCACAGCGCAAATCGCTTTTGTAACAGCACAACATGAGTTGGCCTGCCAAGTGGGTTGCCAAATGAACGTGGGTTGCGAGACGGCCTTGCGCGCTGTGCGTGATGGCTTTATCGGAGGGGCTTTTGTGATGGCCTGGTTGCCATGGCTTTTCTGAATGACTGCTGAACGTCAAGGGGATCGCTTGCTGGCAACATAGCGCATCATATCAGGTCAACTGAAAATCAATTTGGTATGACAGGCTTTTCGAAAAATAAAAAAGCCCTTCTGCGAAAAACAGGAGGGCTTTTTATTTGATACCGCAACGCGCCTGAAAACCTATCCCTTGAAATACATCGGGATACCGGCAATAGCGGTTGTGGTGGTCCAACTGAACGACTTAGTCATCTTCGTCTTCTTCCGGCATGAGCACAAATTCGGGGTACGCGTCGATGCCGAGTTCTGCGACATCTTGACCGAGTTGTTCAACTTTGCGCGACACCCGCACTTTGATCGTCATTTCCAGCACGCGCCACACCAGCCAAGAGGTGACGAACACGAACGCGCCGATAGCCACGACGCCGAGCAATTGCACGCCGAAGTTGCCCCCACCGGCAATGCAGACCGCCAAGGTGCCCCAGATACCTGCGAACAAGTGGGCGGGCACTGCGCCGACGACATCGTCCAGCTTGAGCTTTTCGAGAAGCCTGATCCCGGCGGTGCATATAATGGCACCAATGGCGCCGATGATGACGGCCCAGTAGTGCTCCACGATATCCGGCCCTGCGGTAATCGAGACCAAGCCGGCGATGGCGCCGTTTAGGGCGGCGAACAAATCCATGCGCCCGAGAATGGGCCGAGAAAAAACCAGGGCAGCCATAACGCCTGCTGCCGCCGCCAAGTTGGTGTTGACCAGCACATGGCTCATTGCGATCACATCGACCGCGCTACCCATTGCCAGTTGTGACCCGCCGTTGAAGCCGAACCAACCGAACCACAAGATGAAGACGCCCAGCGTCACTACCAAGATGTTGGAGGGCGGCGTGGTTTTGATCGTGCCGTCGCGGCGGAATTTGCCCAGCCGAGGCCCAACGACCAGCGCACCCGCCAGCGCGGCCCAACCGCCAGTGCCGTGTACAATGGTCGAACCGGCGAAGTCTTTGAAGCCCATTTGAGCGAGCCATCCGCCGCCCCATGTCCACGCGCCGACAATGGGATAGATGAACGAGGCCAGCAATAAGGTAAAGAGGAAGAACGACCACAGCTTGACCCGCTCGGCCAAGGTGCCAGACACGATAGAGGCCGCGGTTGCTACGAAAACCATCTGGAAGAACCAGTCCGACATGGTGGAATAGCCGTTCTCGAGTATGGCGGTCTTGGCCGCGGTCTTGGCGGCCTCATCGCCCCCCACCATAGCGAGGTCGCCGGCAGAAGGCCCGTACAGGAATTTGAACGAGCCGATCCAACTGCCGACATCCACGTACATGAGGTTGTAGCCGATGAAGTAGTAGGCCAGCCCGGCGATGGAGTAGAGGCCGATGTTCTTCAAGCAGATCACCGAAGCGTTTTTGGTACGCACGGAACCGGATTCGAGCATGGTAAAGCCCGCGCACATCCACATCACCAGCGCGCCCCAGATGAGAAATGAAAAGGTGTTGAAGACAAAGGCGGTCTCGGCCTCAACCGAGGCGTGTACAGCGGTCGCGCCACACGCCAAGACACCGAGGGCTGCGAGTGTCTTTCCTCCCAGGCGGCGGGGCAAAAGGATGGTTGCAAATTTGCTCATAGGTGTTCTCCTATTTTGGGTTGGTAAGGGTGGGATTCATTTTTTATCCTGCGATTGATACCAATTTGCTTTTAAGTTGTCCGTATCCTACCTCCCATCAGGGAGGAATGAGGAATGAGGAACAGACGTTTCGTAGAGATCATGCGTTGCTCGTCTCAAGCGTTTGGTTCTGCCTCCTTGTGGGTTGCCTTTGATGCGTTGGCTACGCCTGTGCCTACGGCGTGCGGTGACCGACTTTTTTTCAACAGAAAAAAAAAGTAGGCAAAAAATGCTGCTCTCATGCGCCGAGGGGCTGGCACAGCGCAAAACGCTTTTGTAGGAGCACGACATGCGCTGGCCTGCAAAGGAAGTTGCAAAATAGAGGTTGGTTGCGAGACGGCCTTGCGCGCTGTGCGTGATGGTTTTGTCTGATGGTCTTTTGGGATGGCATTTTGCAATGGCTTCTCTGAATGCCTGGGTAACGTCAAGGGAATCATTTGCTGGCAACATATCGCATCACATGAGGACAACAGCTATTCAATTTGGTATGACATATACGGTATGGTTGCCGCCTTCTCGCGCTTCGCTTCTCGCCTGTTTTTTTTCTGCCCCTGTGTAGAATCATCAAAGGGCATGCTTTTGTGGCGAAACCCCCTTTCGCCTTGTATCTTGCATTTTCGGGCGGGCACGGGGGCACCGCCCCTACGTTTCTATCCGCGCTTTCTTCGTGCTCCTTTGTGTCCTTCGTGGATCTTGCCTTCGCTTCTGTCTCTATTGGTTCAGGGGCAGTTCGACCGTCATCTCGGTGAACTCGCCGGGTTCGGACGCGACTCGGATGGCGCCGCCGTGTTCGCGCACAATGTCGTTGGACAGGGCCAAACCGAGTCCAGTGCCCTGGCCCGTGGGTTTGGTGGTGAAAAATGGGTTGAAAATTTTTTCAATCACCTCGGGCGGCATCCCGCTGCCGTTGTCTCGGATGCGGACTTCGACCCGATCATCCATGCGCTGTGTCGCAAGCGACAAGGTCGGAAAATAGCCCGACCCGTCTGATGCGCGGCGTTTCTCGTCTGTGGCGTGGCAGGAATTGCTCACCATGTTGAGAAAAACGCGGCCCATGTCTTGCGAGACGATATCGAGCTCCCCCGCGGTTGGGTCGAGGTCCATTTCAATGGTCAGGTTGAAATTCGGGTCTGCCGCGCGCACGCTGTGATACGCGAGGCGGGCGTGTTCGTCGAGCAACTTGTTGATATCGGTGGATTGGCGTTCGCCGGATCCGCGGCCCATCATGAGCATGCCGTGAACAATGCTGTCGGCGCGGTTGCCGTGTTCGCGGATGCGCCCCAAGTTGTCGGTGAGGTCTTGGCAGATTTCGTCGATCAACTCGCGCTGATCCTCGCTGATTGAGTCGCTGCTCTCGTCGAGCACCTCTTCCAATTCCTCGATCAGTTCCCCAGAGACCTCCGCGAAGTTTTTCACAAAATTCAGCGGGTTTTTGATCTCGTGGGCCACGCCCGCGGTGAGTTCGCCGAGTGCCGCTAATTTTTCGCGCATGACGATCTGATCTTGTGCGCGGTGCAAGTCGTCTAGAACTTTTTCGAGTTCTGAGTTTTTGTCTTGCAACTCTTCCGCCAACTTTTCCACCAAATTTAAGCGTTGCACCTCGAGGGCGTGACGGCGGAAAATCTCGAGGGCCGCGGCCATGTCTGCCACTTCGTCTCGCCCGTCGATATCGACTTTTGCCTCCAAATCGCCATCGGCCATGCGGCGCATGCGATCCGAGAGTCGCTCGAGGCGGCGCAACAACACCCGCCCCACAAACAAATAGGCGATCAGCACGGCCCCGGCGATGCTGATGATATTCAAAGCGAGGAGGAAACGACGCCCCGTGCTTATGGTTTGCGTGGAGGCGTGCGTGGCTTCCTGCACGCTCACGCGGGCCTCGCTGACGAGACCCTCGATTTCTGCGATCAAGTCGATGGCGAGGCGGTTGTTCATGGCGAGCAACTCCCGCTGGTGCGAGACCAACTCGAGTTCTCGGGCGCGCAGGTCAAAGCCACTCTGTTCTCCCAGGCCCAGTTTGAACAACTGCGCGCAAATTTGGGCGACTTGATCGCGCGAGGAAACGGTTTCGAGTGCGGACAAGCTCCGCTCAATTCTGCCCTTGGCGGCTTCAAATCGCTCGCGCAGGGGCGAGATCAGGGGCGCGTCCGACAGGTTGAACGCGCTTGCGAGAAGTTGGATGGCGATGGTGACATCGGATTGCAACTCGGACAAATGGCGATAGCGGTCAAACTCCGCCTCTGAGAAGTGTTTCTCGCGTGGCGCAGGTGCTTCGCCCAAGTTGCGGTAGCCCGTCATGGCGTAGAACAACTGATCGTCAATGACCGGCACCAAAGCGCCGACCAACACATCGCGGACTTCGGCGAGTTCTGCACGCAGGGCTTCGCTGCGCTCGATCAGCACAAAACGCTCGGCCACCGATTGTTCGATGGCCGCGATGTTGGATATCAAGGTGTTGGCATGGGCGCGAATGCGCCTGAAGCGTTCTTCTTCGCCGCCTTGTTGCGTCAGGGCGGCCAATTGCGCTTCAAAGGTGCGGCGCTCTTTGGCGATTTCAGCGGTTACGAGGGCAAATGCCTCGGGCGAGGCCGCAGAGGCCACGCGCGGCGCGGCGGCCACCAGAGCACTGCTTTGTTGCGCGACCCCGAAAGCGGCTGCCATACCGGGCACGCTACCCTCGTTCACGCGGCTTTGGGCGTCGCCCACTCGGTTGAAGGAAAACCAACCGACCAGACTCGCGACCATCGTGAGCATGACTGCGCTGCCAATGCCCAAATAGAGTTGCGAGGAGATGCGGAAGCGACCTTCGAGGAGGCGTTTTAATAAGTCGGTCATGGCTGCATGACATCCCGAAGTGTGTCGATGGCGCGATAGCGACCATCGCTGTCGATCACGGTGAGAAAGACGGCGTCTGAACCCTGATTGTCGCGCTCGCCATAGCGAAGTTGAAAGCCGTCGAGGTCAATGGTATCTGCCCCGCACAAGTTGTCGAGGAACCGGGCGCGGGTGACATCTCTGCCACAGCGTTGGAGGGCGGCAATTGCCAACCGCCCCGCCAGATAGCCTTCAAAAGAAACGAACCCGGGCGCGGCTTTGGGCGCGTGGGCCGCCAATGCGCGGCGGTAGGTCGCGACAACGCGGGGCGTGTTGCCCGTTGGAAAGGGCACGACTTGGGTGACGAAAACGCCCGCGCCCGCGCGCCCGAGTGCTTTGCTCAGCGCGTTGCTGCCCACAAAGGAGATGGTCATAAACACGGGCTTTAAGCCCGTGTGCCGCGCCCAAAGGATCAGCGTTGCCACGGGCTGGTACGCGCCGATGAGGATCACGGCGCCGGGATGTGCGT
This sequence comes from uncultured Latescibacterota bacterium, assembly GCA_958295785.1. Lineage (GTDB taxonomy): Bacteria > Latescibacterota > UBA2968 > UBA2968 > UBA2968 > VXRD01. Next base: position 3,486,917 of record OY282377.1, on the reverse strand, counting down.
TGCGTATGTCGAGCAAGCCGGTTTTCACAGCCGTGGTATTGCGCGGGTACACCCCCACGGCCACAGGTGCCATGTCGCGCCGCTCGAGCGCTTGCCGCACGCCCCGATAGCCGGCTCGACCAAAAGAATCGTCTTGGTACATCACGGCGATGCGCGAAATGCCCAAGTCCGCGGTCAAGCGCGCGACCATGGCCTCGGTCTCTTGGTCGTAGGAAGCGCGCAGATTGATCACGTTTTGCCACTTGGATTCGCGCAAAAAAGCCGCGCCGGTAAAGGGCGCGATATAGGGAACGCGCGCGGCAGCGGCGACGGGCGTGGCAGAGAGCGAGGTGGGCGTGCCGACCGCGCCGATCAGCGCGAAAACCCCTTCTCGCTCGATCAACTCGCTGGTGTTGGCGATGGCGGCTTCGGGTTCGTAAGCATCGTCGAGGGACAACAACTCTAGGCGCCGGCCGTGTACGCCCCCCTGATCGTTGACCTCTTGAAAGGCCGCTTTGATGCCGAGTCGCATGTTTTTGCCCAGTTCGCTGGCCGGGCCGCTAAAGGCGGCGGACTGGCCGAACAGGATGCGCTGGCCGAAAATGCCGGATTCTTCTGCGCGGAGGTCCGCTATCGCCATGGCGATCAGCGCGATGGCGCACAAGGAGCGTCTCATCCATCCCTCCGCTTGATCATGGTCAGGTGGTTCTTGTCGTTCTCGCGCTTGTAGATCATCGCGTCTATGACCGTACGCACCAGATGGACGCCAAGCCCGCCGATGGGGCGATCCTCAATTTCCGAATCCAGATCGGGGGTGGGGGCGTCGTCTAGTGGATTGAAGGCGCGACCGTCGTCTATCAATTCGATAGTCAGGGCGTCTGCCTCTGAGGTGAATGCGATCTCGATCTCGTGGTTTGGGTCGCCGCCGTGCCCGTGGTTTACGATATTGACGACCAATTCCTCGAGAACGAGATTGATTTGAAAGACGAGGTCGAGCGGCCAATCCTCCGCCTCCCCGAGTTCCTCAATGGCTGCGCTGAGTCGCGCCAACTCGTCGAGGCGCGTCGCAAAACGCAGCAATCGTTTCGCGCTCATGGCTCTCTCCCGCGGTACAGAAGCGTCAGGCAGGTGATGTCGTCAAACTGCGGCGTTTCGCCCGCAAACGCATGCACGGCATCGAAAACCGCTTGGTTTGCGCGGCGGGCATCGTCCCATTGCGCGGCGGCAAAAACGGCGCGCAGGCGATCCATTTCGAATTCCTCGCCGCGGCTGTTCATGGCTTCGGTAACGCCATCTGTGTAGAGCACGAGGATATCGCCGGGCGACAGGGTGATCTCGTTCTGCGTGAAGTCGACGTCTGGCATAATGCCCAGGGCGATCCCGTCGGTCTGCGGAGGCACGGTCGAACTGCCATCTGGGCGGACGATGATCGGGGGGTTGTGCCCCCCATTGGCGTACACGAGTTTGCCTGTGGCCGGGTCGAACACGGCGTAAAACATGGTGACGAACATCGCCGCCTCGTTGTCTTGCTCCAGAAGGTCGTTGACTTCGGTCAACACCCTGCCCGGGTTTGGGTCGCCAATGGCGGTGCCTTTTAACAAGGTGCGGCTGGACATCATGAACAACGCGGCCGGCACGCCCTTGTCAGAAACATCGGCAATCGCCAGGCCGATGCGCCCCTTTTCCAAGTTCACAATGTCGAAAAAGTCGCCGCCCACTGCGCGCGCGGGCGCCATGTTGCCAAACACCTGACAGCCGGGCAGATCCGGGAATTGGGTCGGCAAAATCGACTGTTGCATTTCGCTGGCGACGTGCAGTTCGTTTTGCAACGCCACCAGTTTGTCCCGCGAAGCGAGGGCATCGCGCCACAAGGCCATGTGGTGCAAGGTGCGATCGATGGTGATCCGCAGGTCTTGAAAGTCGATGGGTTTGGTAACAAAGTCAAACGCCCCCCGGTTCATGGCCGTGCGGATGTTTTTCATGTCGCCATAAGCCGAGACGATGACAGAGCGGATGTTGGGATCGACTTTGGGAATTTGTTCGAGCAGGGTGAGGCCGTCCATCTGAGGCATGTTGATGTCTGTGAGCACCATGTCGATGTCGGGGTCCTCATTTAGTATCTCGAGGGCCTCAATGCCGTTGTGGGCAAAGGCGAACAAGTAGCGTCCGGCGCGCACATCGCGGCGCATGCGTTGCCTCACCAAGTGTTCGAGGTCGGGTTCGTCGTCAACCACTAGGATCTTGAATTGCGCTTGCGCCATATATTCCTCAATGATCTATCGGATGAAAAAAGGAGGGCGGTATTTTTCGGAAGGTTTGGATGCGGGGCGTATTGTAAGAGACGGGAGGCCCCGGCCCCTTCACGAGGGGCACGGGGCGAGAACGGGAAGGCGTTTGCGAGTTTCCTCCGCCTGCACATCAGCGGTACGCGGAAGGTTGAAAAACCACCCCCGACTTTCGCCAGCGACAGGCGTGCGATGCAAAATCTATCCGGCGAGTGCCTCAGCCTGTGAGCCGTAGATCGAAATGATCTTGTCAAAGCCGCTGATTTTGAAGACCTCGCCAATCGGGCCAGAGAGCGAGCAGAGCGCGAATTTCGCGTTGCGACTCCGAAGGGTCTTGGCGATCAGCAAAATGACCCGAAGGCCCGAACTGCTGATGTAGGAAAGCCCTTCAAAATCTGCGATCACGTATGTGTCGTCATCGCTGATCGCAGAGCTGAGGGCATTCTCGAACTCGCGGGCATTGGCGCTGTCAACCCGGCCTTCCACCTTTGCGATTAAGGTTCCGTTTTGTCGTTCGGTTTTAATCTCCATAAGTACCATATCCTTATATGTGGTGTGAAACATCTGATCGGTTTGCTCGCCAATATATTACAATTTCCGCTTGAAAGTCAATTTTTTTTTTGCGGTCAGCGGTCAGAAAAACAAGCCCCCCGGGTGGAACGGCGGGAACTGATTGCCGATTGCATCTCGCCGCTCCCGTTTGACCGCTTGACAACATCGCGTCTCGGCGATAAGTTTTTTTATGCCCCAATTTGATCCCAATCCCCTCGTCCTCGAAGCCCAAGCGCGCGTGTGTACAGGCCCCACGCAATCCCGGCCTTTGGGCGTGAAAACGGGCGATCCCCAGCCGCAACCCGTCTTGGAAGCCATCCTCGATACCCTGCAAGACGCGGCGCGCCACCCGGTCTCGGATATTCAGATGGGGGCGTTCTTTGCCGCGATGCGTTTGCGGCGCGCATACCCGACCAAAACAGCTTGGAGCGCGGCGGAAGTCCAGGCGTTTCAACGCTATCGCGCCCTTCTGCAAACCCACCTGCCGCCCGACGTGCAGTACATTTTTGGCTTTGCAGATCACTGCCCGCCAGAATCCCCCGAAGAGCAGACCGTCATTTCCGCGCTGAAAACCATCCTCTGCGGCGGCCATCTCGCGTATCGCCACACGCGCCTGATGTGCGAGGCCATTCTCACGGATCGGGTGCGCGGCAGCCTCAAAGGCGCAGCTCTGATCGGTCAGCGCATGAACCTCGAATCCCACGACGAGGTGCGCGGCTATCTCCACGCGGCGTTCTCGCCCGAATCCATCCGCACAGTGAAGGTCGACGATCTCACCCACTTCGGTCAGCCCTACAACGGCTCGACCCGATATTTCAAACCCACCCTGTTTGTCGCGGCCCTCCGCGCGGCTCTCGGTCGTCCCTCCGTGCTTCACGGGGTCGATGCCATGCCCCCCAAATGGGGCGTGACAGACGAGCAAATTCTCAATGCCCTCCACGCCCGCGCCAAGCTGTCGCTGTCAGAAGCGGCAGAGCGGCTCGAAAATCCCGAAATCGGCTTTGCGTACATCAGCCAGCGCGAATACGCCCCCAAAGCGTACGCGGCCCGCGACCTTCGCACCCACATTGGCAAACGCCCTCCGTGGTCTGCCACGGAAAAGGCGCAGCAACTTTTCACCTGCCCCGGCAACAATCACCTCGTCATCGGGTATTATCATTCGGGATACGAAATCCCCTTGCTAAAAATCGCGCGCGAGACCGGGTTCACATCTGCGGTGGCGATCAAGGGGGAAGAAGGCAGCAGCCACTTTTCCCTCCGCTTGGGCAAACCCACGGACAAAAGGCGCAATGCCATCAATTTTTCACAGGGTTTTCGCGCAGATCAAACATTTGCCCGCGACATCGATCCAGCCGCTTACGGCTTTCACTACGCGCAAAACCCGCGCCCCAAAGCGGTCGGCGCCCATGTTTTTGCCAAACTCGGCCTCGCCGCGCTTTCCGGCAAAAGAGGCCATGTGTACGACCGCATTGTACTCAACGCAGCCCTGACGGATCACCTGCTCGGGTTCAACCCCGACCCCCGAGACGCGATTCAACAGGCTCAGTCGGCTATCGACACGGGTCGCGCCCTCAAACACCTCCGCGCATATCTCGAATCCTAAGCCCAAAGGAGCATTTTATGTCCCGTCCAAATATTCTCTACATCCACTCGCACGACACGGGTCGCTACATTCGGCCTTATGGGCACGCCATGCCGACGCCCCATTTTCAAGCCCTCGCCGAACAGGGGGTGCTCTTTCGCCAGGCGTTTTGCGCCAACCCAACGTGTTCGCCGAGTCGCGCCGCGCTCTTGACCGGGCAATGGCCGCACAGTTGCGGTATGTTGGGGCTGGCACACCGCGGATTTCGGCTCGACGATTACAGCCATCACTTGGTGCAAACCCTCAAAAACGCGGGTTACACAACCGCGCTTTCGGGCTTTCAGCACGTCGCCCGGTTGCCGGCCGCCGATCCGTCTGAAATCGGTTATGACGAAATTTTCGACACGGGCAAAAATCAACGGGCAACTTCGGATGCGGCCATTGCATTTCTCAATCGCGCGCGCGACAAGCCCTTTTTTCTCGATGTTGGATACACCGTTACCCATCGCAGTTTTCCCGAACCGCGTCCCGAAGACGACCCGCGCTATTGCATGCCCCCCGCGCCGTTGCCCGATACGCCGGAAACGCGCTTCGATACCGCGGCATACAAGACCTGCGTTCGCATCCTCGATACCGAAATAGGGCGCGTGCTCAACGCCATAGACCGGGCCGGGCTTGCGGACAATACCCTCGTCATCAGCACCACGGATCACGGCATTGCGTTTCCCATGATGAAGTGCAATCTCACGGATCACGGCATCGGGGTGTTGCTCATTATGCGCGGGCCGGGTTTTTCGGGCGGCAAAGTGATCGACGGCATGGTTTCGCAAATCGACCTTTTTCCCACCTTGTGCGACGCGATAGGCATCGACCATCCCGACTGGCTGCAAGGCAAATCCATTTTGCCACTCGTGCGCGGCGAAGCGGATGAGATCCACGAAGAAATTTTTGCGGAAATCAACTACCACAGCTATTGCGACCCACAACGCGCAGTTCGCACAAAAAAGTGGAAATACATCCGCCACTGGTACCCCACAGCGCGCCCGGGCGACATCAACTGCGATGGCAGCCCGAGCAAATCCTATTTTCTCGAACGGGGATGGCGGCGAAAAACCCAACCCCGCGAGCAACTCTACGACCTGATTTTTGACCCGTTTGAAACGCATAACCTCGCCCTTGACCCGGCCCATCAACACGCCCGAAACGCCATGCGCCATCGCCTCAAAACATGGATGGAAACGACCGACGATCCCCTCCTATCTGGTTGGGTTCCCGCGCCCAACGGTTCCCGCATCAACGACCCCGCGGACCTTCGGGATTAAATCTCGGAAAACGCCCCAGTCGCACGGGTGGCTCGCCTTTTCGTCTGTCAAAACAATCGCCCTACCGGAAAGCGCAGGCAGGGCGATTGTTTATGGGTTGGCGGGGTGGACTGACCGCTGACCGCTGATTTCATACTGGTTTTGCACATCCCGTTTGCCTATATTGGCAACGTTTGCAGAAAGGTCAATTTTTTTGAGGAGGCATTATGCTCGCTGTTGGCGATGTTGCGCCTGATTTTTCGGTCAAAGATCACGCAGGCAATGAGGTGAGGCTCAGTCATTATCGCGGCAAGACCGTCGTGCTCTGGTTTTATCCGAGGGCAAGCACGGGGGGCTGAACGGCTGAGGGAGCGGGATTCCAGGCGCGAATCCACGACTATGCGGCCGAGAATGTGCAAATTCTGGGCGTGAGCACAGACGGTGTTGCTGCCAATGCCAAATTTGCCAACGCACAAAATTTTGATTACCCTCTGTTGTGCGATACAGAACGCGAAATCTGCCTCGCTTATGGCGCGTGTCAATCGGCATTGGACCGCGCTGCCAAACGCATGACTTATGTCATTGCCCCCGATGGTATCATCGCAGGAGTACACGCCAATGTGAATGCCCGCACGCATCCAGAGGCGTTGTTATCCACCCTTTAGAGGTGGCTATCGACATGGCGGCAGGCGGATTGCACTTCGTCTGCCGTTTTGTTTTTTCGGATGATCTTATGAACACAGTGCCAAAAGAAAACGAAATTGTCTTGTTCCGCTATCGAAATCGACTGACAGCGGGCGTGTGTGTCAATGTCTCGCATACCCGAGCCAGATTTGCGGTATCGGCGCGGACATCGCTCAATGTGCCCATCGAGAACATCCTGCAAACGACTGGACATATCGGACGGGATAAATCCGCCGGCATGGCGTGGTTCACTCGCGCCGAGGCCGCGAGTGCGGATATCGACCTCTGTGAAATTTGGGAACTGGTCGCAGAGGAAGATGAGGTCTGGCACTTGAGTGAATTGGCCGAATTGTATTACAACCACGCGCCCGCATCGGCACACATGTCGGCATTTTTGATCGCTTTGGAAACAAGTGTTTATTTCGATGCCGAAGACCGAGGGTTTCGCGCCGTTGATCGGGCAGAGGCGGACCTCAGGTTGGAAATGGTTGCCCGCGCCGAAGAGCGAGAGGCCGAGCGCGAGAGGTTTTTGAAGTGGTTTCACAATCGGGGCGGATGTGCAGAGGTCGAGTGGATTGATCGCGTGAGGGATGTGGCCCTGTACGGCGCACAGAGCAAGTACGCGCGCACGCTTGAACGCATGGCTGGCGAACCGATCTCTGCGCGGCGGGCTTATGAGCGCATCGTCGCCGAAGGCGTGTGGGATCAGCACGCATTTGTCGAGTTGATGCGCGAAGACTTCGATCTCAATTTTCCCGATGTGGTGATCAAAGAAGCGGGCGCGCTTCAACTCGAATCGCTTTTGGCACGCCGCACGGACCTCACATATTTGGATGCCGTGACCATCGACGATGCCTCGACAACCGATATGGACGATGCGGTATCGGCGCGCTTTCGGGAAGATGGCAGCTTTCAAGTGGGTGTGCATATTACCGATGTTGCCGCGCTGATCCCCGCGCGTTCTGCCTTGGACGAAGCCGCCCGAAGCCGCGGGGCAAGTCTGTACTTGCCGGAGAAGACCTTTCCGATGTTGCCGCCGGAGGTGTCGGGAAATTTGGGCAGTCTGTTGCCGAATGAAAATCGGTTGGCCGTCAGCCTGTTGTGGGATGTGGGGCGCGATGGCGTCGTCAAATCCCCAACATGGACGCTTTCCGCGATCCGGTGTTGCGAGAAGTTGAGTTATGAGGATGCAGACGCGATTCTCGACGATGTGGCACACCCGCGGCACGCGATGTTGTCCGCCCTGTTTGACGCGGCAGAATCGCTTTTGATCCAGCGCGTGGAATCAGGGGCCATAGCGGTTGATCAAGTTGCCCGCCGCGTGAAGGTTTTGCCCGATAGCAGCGTGGATATCGCGGTCAAAACGCGCGATTCCAGGGCCGATGTGCTGGTCAGCGAGTTGATGATCAAGGCCAATGTCGAGGCCGCAAAATTGTGTGCCGATCAAAATGTCCCGGCGATTTTTCGCATCCAAGACGCGCCTGACCTCTCCGATTTAGCACCCACGGATAACGAGTTGTTGCACCGCTATCGGGTCTTGACGCGCATGCGCGCTGCGGCCCTTTCATTAAAACCGGGCTTACACGGCGGGTTGGGCGTAGAACCCTATTGCCAGATCACCTCCCCCCTGCGGCGATTTATCGATCTGGTCTCACAGCGGCAACTCGTCGCGATCATTGGCAACGAGGCCCCGCCCTATTCTTTTGAAGCATTGACCGCACTGTGTCCCGAAATCGAAGAGCGGCTCCGCCTGATCGGCAACTTGGAACGCCGGCGCGAACGCTATTGGATTTTTCACCATCTCTCACGACACAAAGGACAAGTGTTTGACGGGCTCGTTTTAGATGTTTGGGATCAACGCGCTCGGGTTGAGGTCTTGGACTACGCCCTGCAAATTGACGTGCGCCTGCTATCGCCTGTTCGCGCCGGCGATCGCATAAGCGCACGCCTGACGCGGATCGATCCATGGGCAGATGACATTAACTTTGTGCTAAAATAAAGTGAGACGCGAATGGCACTGAAGAAATCCCAAATCTACGCATCGCTGTGGCAAAGTTGCGACGAGTTGCGCGGCGGCATGGACGCCTCTCAGTACAAGGACTATGTGCTGACCTTGTTGTTTATGAAGTACGTCTCGGACAAAGCCGACAAGCCGGACTCGCTCATCGAAGTGCCCACTGGCGGCGGCTTTGCCGACATGGCCGCGCTCAAGGGCGACAAGGAGATCGGCGACCGGATCAACAAGATCATCGGCCACCTCGCCGAGGCCAACGACCTCAAGGGCGTCATCGATCAGGCCGATTTCAACGACGAGAGCAAACTCGGCGCGGGCAAAGAGATGCAAGACCGCCTCTCCAAGTTGGTCGCCATCTTTGAGGGCCTCGACTTTCGCGCCAACCGCGCCGAGGGCGACGACCTGTTGGGCGACGCCTACGAGTACCTGATGCGGCACTTTGCCACCGAATCCGGCAAGGCCAAAGGGCAGTTCTACACGCCGGCCGAGGTCTCGCGCGTTATGGCGCAGGTGATCGGCATCGGCCCGCACACCCGCCAAGACGAGACCATTTACGACCTCGCGTGCGGTTCCGGCTCCCTGTTGCTCAAAGCCGCGGACCTCGCGCCGCGCGGCCTCAGCATCTACGGGCAGGAGATGGACAATGCCACTTGGGCCTTGGCGCAGATGAACATGATCTTGCACGGGCACGAGACCGCCGAGTTGTGGCGCGGCAACACGCTGGCCGCGCCCTATTACAAGAACTCGGACAACGGCCTCAAGACCTTTGACTTCGCCATCGCCAATCCGCCATTTTCGACCAAGGCATGGGCCAATGGATTCGATCCGGCAAATGACGAATTTGGGCGGTTTGAGTACGGCATCCCACCGGCCAAGAACGGCGACTACGCCTTCCTGCTGCACCTCGTCAAGTCGCTCAAGCGCCGGGGCAAGGGGGCGATCATCCTGCCGCACGGGGTGTTGTTTCGCGGCAACAAGGAGGCGGAGATTCGCAAAAATCTCATCGGGCAAGGGTTCATCAAGGGCATCATCGGCCTACCGGCCAATCTGTTCTACGGCACGGGCATTCCCGCGTGCATTTTGGTCATCGACAAAGAACACGCCCACGCCCGCAAAGGCATTTTTATGATCGACGCGAGCCGGGGCTTTCTCAAGGATGGCAACAAGAATCGCCTGCGGGCGCAGGACATTCACCGGATTGTGGATGTGTTTAACCGGCAGGTCGAGGAGCCGGGCTATGCGCGCATAGTGTCCGCCGCCGAGGTCGCCAGCCCGGCCAACGACTACAACTTGAACATCCCGCGCTACATCGACGCCAGCGAGTTAGAGGATTGGCACGATCTCCACGCGCATTTGAACGGCGGCATTCCCGACCGCGATCTCGACGCCCTGCGCGATTACTGGGCGGTCTTCCCCGCGTTGCGCGGGCTACAGCGAGGCCCGCGTCGAGACCGCACGGGTGAAGGCCGTCATTCTCGGTCACGAGGAGTTCGAGTTCTATCGCGTTCTATCGCGCGCGCGTTGCGGCTGTTTTCACGGCTTGGCGCGAGGCCCACGAGCCGCGCCTTTGGGCACTTGGGGTCAATGCCCGTCCCGCGGCGGTCATCGACGAATTGTCCGAGGATCTGCTGACGCGCTTCGCCGATCTCCCCTTGCTCAACCGCTACGACGTGTACCAATGTCTGATAAATTATTGGGATGAGACGATGCAGGACGATGTGTATCTCATCGCGGCGGATGGCTGGGTCGAGGCGGCCAAGCCTCGCGGGATCATCGAGGATAAGGCAAAGAAGATCAAGGAAACGCCGGACTTGACCATCAAGCGCGGGAAGTACAAGATGGATCTGATTCCGCCGGCGTTGATCGCGACGCGCTACTTCGCCGCTGAACAGGTCGCCCTCGAGGGGTTGCGGATGGAGCAGGAGGACGCCGCTCGCGCGTTGGAGGAATTTATCGAAGAACACATCGGCGAGGGCGGTCTGTTAGAAGACGCCGCCAATGACAAAGGGACGGTCACCAAAATCGGCGTGGTCAACCGGCTCAAGGCCATGCGGGACGAGTTAGAGGGCGACCGAGAACATGCCGCCCTCAAGCACTGCCTCGCCCTTTTCCAAGCCAAGTCCAAATCCGACAAGGCCGTGAGGGACGCCCAAGCCGAGTTGGACGCGCAGGTGTTGGCACACTATGCCGCGCTCTCTCAGGACGAGATCAAGACGCTGGTCATCGAGGACAAATGGTTCGCCAATATCCAGGACATGATCGACAGCGAGGTGCAGCGGCTGACGCAACAACTCGCCGGGCGGGTGAAGGAATTGGAGGAGCGATACGCGCAAACGCTGCCGGCGTTGGAGCAAGAGGTGGCAACGTTTGGCGAGAAGGTCGCGGGACACTTGGAGAAGATGGGGGTGACGCTGTGAGTCAAGCATTCGATTTCGAGGATCTCGTGGAGTTGTGTCGGCGAACCCACGAGGAAACACGACACTCGGCGGTACGCGCTATTGATCGCTCACTCGTTGTGCGGAACTGGCTGTTCGGCTGGTATATCGTCGAGTATGAACAGCATGGCGCGGATAGGGCGGAATATGGCGTGGCACTGATCAAAAGACTGGCGGCCAAACTGGCGATACGAGGTTGCTCCAGCCGGAGCTTGGCGTTATCGTGCAAGTTCTATAGGTGCTACTCGGAGATTTTGCAGACGGTGTCTGCAAAATTGATGACGGCCCCTCAAGAAGAGACATTGAGTAACATCAGGGAGCCTCCGCCCCCCAGCTAGCAGATCCGGAAATGTCGGGAATTGTGCAGACGCTGTCTGTTGAATCCATCGTGAAACTGCCGCCCAAGTGTACTGACCGGCGTTTGGCGACAAGGTCGCGGGACACTTGGAGAAAATGGGGGGTGACGCTGTGAGCTTGGCGTCTGTATCCGGTCTTATTTATGCCACTTTTTGATCGTATATTTATATGAATTTGGTCGCTGACACAAACATCTTCCTCGCGGTCGTATTGAACGAGCCGGAAAGAGCACACATCATAGAAGTCACATCGGATGCTGTGTTGATTGCTCCAGAAATATTGCCTTATGAAATTGGCAACGCGCTCTCCGCGATGATCAAGCGCAGACAAATTTCCAAGGCCGAAGCCTTGGTTGCTGAAAAGGCCGCAAACCTAATTCCGGTCAGGCTGGTCAGCATCGACATCCAAAAGGCACTCGAGTTGGCTATTGAACACAACATTTACGCCTACGATGCGTATTTTCTGATCTGTGCCAAATCCTTGGCCCAACCCCTCATGTCACTTGACAAAAGAATGAAACAAATCGCTCGTGATTTGGGGATTAACATAGTGGAGTGATCGCCCATGAAGACATTTACCTATTTGGAAGCACGCCAAAATCTGGCCCGTCTGCTCACTCTTGCACAGAAAGAAGAAGTGGAAATTCGCACTAAAGACGGGAGCGTTTTTTCTGTCAAGGCCAAGGAAAGTGCAACCGAATCGCCGTTTGACGTACCGGGTGTCAACACACGGGCCACCACGGGGGACATTCTGGATGCCGTCAGCGCGTCGCGGGAAAGAGATTGATACTGGGTGAAAGTGGACGCGGTATCAATCTGCTGGAAGCTATAAATGTGATATACCGGCACTTAGAGAAGATGGGGTGACATGAAAATGAAAGAATTTTCTGTTCAGCAAAGGCCGCCAGTGGGCTACAAACAGACAACAGTAGGCGTAATCCCCAATGATTGGTCTGTGTTTTCCATTGGCGAGCTTTTCGACTATCTGCATACCGCCTCCAATTCAAGAGCCGACCTAGGCCATACTGGCACTGTGTTGTATGTGCATTACGGTGACATTCATACCCGCTTTCATCACTTCATAGATTTTTTTCGTGACGAAGTGCCGCATCTTTTGGCTAACAAAAGTGTCACAGCTACTCGCCTTCGTGATGGCGATCTAATTGTCGCGGATGCTTCCGAAGACGAGGCCGGTGTCGGAAAAAGCGTGGAAGTTCGCAATCTTGGAGCGACTGAAGCAGTTTCAGGACTGCACACGCTCCTTTTGAGGGCAAAGAACAAGAAAACTCGTGACGGCTATCGCGGCTATCTTCTCGAAAAAGCACCCGTGAAGATGCAGTTGCGTCGGCTTGCCACCGGTCTAAAAGTCTTTGGCATATCGAAGCGAGCACTTAGGGATGTTTGCATACCACTGCCGCCTATCAGAGAACAACGCGCCATCGCCGAGGCGTTGTCGGATGTGGACGGCCTGCTCCGGTCATTGGAGGCACTGATCGCCAAGAAGCAGGCCATTAAGCAGGCCGCCATGCAGCAACTTCTCACCGGCAAGACGCGCCTGCCGGGGTTCAGTGGGGCGTGGGCTGAGAAGCCGCTCGTTGATCTTGCGGCTCTTACTATGGGACAATCACCGCCTTCTAAGTTCTACAACCTACGAGGCTTGGGTCTTCCATTGATTCAAGGAAATGCAGACATTGAGGACAGAAAGACGATTGACCGCGTGTGGACAACACAGGCAAGCAAGCACTGTGATGCGGACGACCTGATTCTTACGGTTCGGGCTCCTGTCGGAACTATTGCGATTGCGAAAAAGGAAGCATGTCTTGGACGTGGAGTTTGTGGATTGAAGCCGGTCGGGGACTGTGCGTTTCTATTCCATGCTCTGGTCCATGCCGAGGGGCGTTGGCAGATTCTCGAGCAGGGTAGTACATTTACTGCAGCGAACTCGGAACAAGTAGAACAGTTCCGTCTCCGTGTTCCTAGCGACGAAAATGAGCAGGCCGCCATCGCCGCCATCCTCTCCGACATGGACGCCGAGATCGCCGCGCTGGAGCGACGCCGAGATAAGACCCGCGCTGTCAAGCAGGGGATGATGCAACAACTTCTCACGGGACGGATTCGGCTGGTCAAATCGGAGTAACCCATGGCAGTTACGTACTCAGACCGAGACATTGCGTCGTTGTTACAGGAACGCAAGCCTTTGCCGACCGACTGGCGCAACCGGATATCTCTAAGAACTAAGCGCGGCCACAAGGAAAGACACCTAGATCTGGTTGGTGCGACAGGGAACGAATTTCGCCTCATTCTCAGGCAAAACAGCATCAATCAACTTGACTTTTCCGTCATCTTGGCTGTTCAAGTTCCCCAATCCAACCAACTATTTCGCCTTCGCCGCTACAATGGCAAGAGCCACGAGCATACCAACCGTATCGAAAATGAGACGTTCTATGATTTTCACATACACTTTGCAACGGAACGGTATCAGCAAAGAGGAGCGCGGGAAGATACCTACGCTAAATCAACTGACCGCTACGCCGACTATAACGGTGCCCTTGACTGTCTGATTGACGACGCGAATTTTGAGGTGCCGCCCGAATCGCAAGGCAATCTTTTTAAGGAGTGGTAGGTTATGTCTATCGAGACCATAGAGCGAGAATTTCGCAAAAAAATTTCGGCAAAGATTCGGCTCGCAGGCGAGGGAATGGAACGCTTTCGCGTGTTCACGCCCTTCCTGTTTGAAGATGGCGACCACCTGTCTATCGTCTTGAAGAAGAAAGGGATGCGATGGGTGCTGTCCGACGAGGCGCACACCTACATGCACCTCACCTACGACATTGACGAGAGAGATCTTCACAGCGGCACACGTCAGAAGATCATCTCCAATGCGCTGTCCACGTTTCAGGTCGAGGACCGAGACGGAGAGTTGTTGCTCGATGTGCCGGACGGGCGTTACGGCGACGCGCTGTATTCTTTTGTGCAAGCACTTCTCAAGGTCTCCGACGTGTCGTATCTGTCGAGAGAACGGGTTCGATCCACTTTCATGGATGACTTTCGGGCACTGTTGTGTGAAGTCATCCCGGAAAAGCGCAGGGTTTTTGACTGGAACGATCCCAAACGCGACCCCCAAAAGATGTACACGGTGGATTGCCGAATCAATGGTATGCCCCGACCCCTTTTCGTCCATGCCCTTACGGGCGACGGCAGGACCCGCGATGCCACGATTGCGCTACTTCAGTTCGAGAAGTGGGGCATCCCGTTCCGCTCCCTAGCCATTTTTGAGGATCAGGAGTCCATCAGTCGAAAAGTGCTGGCACGCTTCAGCAACTTAGGCGAAAAGCAGTTTTCCAGCATAACCGCGAACCAAGACAGAATCGCGCAATTTCTGCGAGAGAGCATTGCCGAATGAAAGGCTCAAAGCATGCCCCCCCTCCGTCTATTCATCAGCAGCGTACAGAGCGAGTTCGCCCAAGAGCGAGCGGCGTTGCGCGACTATGTTCGCGGCGATGCGCTTTTGCGGCGATTTTTCGACGTGTTCCTGTTCGAGGACGCCCCGGCCTCTAACCAACGGCCCGACGCGCTTTATCTGGACGAAGTCGAGCGGTGCGATGTCTATGTGGGATTGTTCGGCTGGGGCTATGGCGGCGAGGATGAAGCCGGCGTTGCGCCGACAGAACGGGAGTTCGACCATGCGAGTGCCCTCGGCATCCACCGCTTGATCTTCGTCAAGGGGGCGGATGACGGCGCCCGGCATCCCAAAATGCGGGCACTGATCGGCAAGGCCCAAGCCGGGCTGATACGAAAGCGGTTCAACACCCCCGAAGACCTGAAAACCGAACTCTACGCCGCGTTGGTGGAGTATCTGGAGAACGCGGAATTGATCCGCAGGGGGCCATTCGACGCGGTTGCCTGCCCGAGAGCGACACTGGACGATCTCGATAGTGAGCGAATGCGTTGGTTCATTCGCCGAGCGCGTAGTGTCCGGCAGTTCCCCTTGGCCGAAGAAGCATCGCCCGAGGAGTTGCTGGCCCATCTGAACCTGCTGAACGACGGGCGGCTGACCCATGCTGCGGTGTTGTTGTTCGGAAAATCGCCGCAGCGGTTTTTGATCTCCTCCGAGGTCAAATGCGCCCACTTCCATGGAACCGAGGTCGCCAAGCCGATTCCGTCCTACCAAGTCTATAAGGGCACGGCGTTCGAGTTGGTCGATCACGCGGTGGATTTCGTGTTGAGCAAGATCGCGTTGCACGTCGGCACCCGTGCCGAGAGCGTCCGCGCACCCGTAACCTACGAGATGCCCAAGGAAGTTGTGACCGAGGCCATTGTCAACGCGGTGGCGCACCGCGACTACACGAGCAACGGCAGCGTACAGGTGATGCTGTTCGCCGACCGCTTAGAGGTCCGCAACCCCGGCAGGCTGTCGCCCCCGTTGACCCTCGAAAAGCTACGCGAGCCGCACAATTCTTTACCGGGCAACCCCTTGCTGGCCGAGTCTCTGTATCTCGCCGAATACATTGAAGGAATGGGAACCGGAACGCTGGACATGATCCGCCGCTGTGTCGGGGCCGGTTTATCAGAACCTGAATTTGCCGTTACCGATGGGTTCGTCACAACGATTCGGCGAAAGGCACTCGCAGGGCGGGTTATGGAGGAGCCGAATTCGGGACATGCGAGGGTGCAAGATGGGGGGCAAGTTGGGGGGCAAGCTGAAGGGCAAGCTGGTCAAGATAGAGGCCAAGCAGGGGCCAATGGGCCAAGCAGGGGCCAAGCAGGGGTGCAAGAAGGTCAAGATAGGGTGCAAGCAGGGGTGCAAGAAGGTCAAGATAGGGTGCAAGCAGGGGTGCAAGCTGAATTGGAACCTAGAGATTCAGCCATGTTACAAGCGTGTATTGAAACACCGGCTACGAGCAAGGAGTTGCAAGTCGCCGCGGGCTATTCTGGCCGAACGCGTACTTTCGAACAGCGGCTTGCACGCCTCCTACATGAAGGATTACTGGAAAAGACAATCCCCGACAAGCCGAGAAGCCCCTTGCAGAAGTACCGCCTGACGGACGGGGGAAAGGCCGCGTTGGCGACCTTGAAAATGGGAAAGGCAGAGCAATGAGCACAGTTGGTCAAAAAGAAATTTTTACACAACGGCGCGTGGTCGCGTTCTTTCAAGACGCGCTCGGCTATGCCTACCTCGGCAACTGGAAGGGTCGGCGCGACAACGCCAATGTCGAGAAGGCGTTGCTCACCGACTGGCTGAAGCGCCAAGGGCATGGCGACAAAGCCATTGACAAGGCATTGCACAAATTGGACGCGGCACTCGGCATCAACAAAACGCTCTACGACGCCAACCGCGAGGTGTATGGCCTGCTCCGATACGGCGTCAAGGTGCGTCCAAACGTCGGCGGGCAAACCCAGACCGTCTATCTGATCGACTGGTCAAACCCGGGCAACAACGCCTTTGCTATCGCCGAGGAGGTTACCATTGCCGGAGAGAACGCCAGACGGCCCGACCTCGTGCTCTACGTCAACGGCATCGCCTTGGGCGTGCTGGAGTTGAAGCGGTCCACAGTATCGGTGGCCGAGGGCATTCGGCAACACCTCGACAGCCAGAAAAAAGAATTCATCCGCCCGTTCTACACCACGGTTCAACTCGTGCTGGCCGGCAACGAAACCGAAGGGTTGCGCTATGGCGTGATCAAGACACAGGAGAAATACTATCTGCGCTGGAAAGAAACAGACGCCCACTTAGACGCAGGCGACAACCCGTTGTTGCGGGAACTGAGTCAACTTTGCAGCAAGGAGCGGTTGCTGGAGATCGCGCACGACTTCACGGTCTTTGATTCAGGCGGCAAAAAGACCTGCCGCCACAATCAGTATTTCGGGGTGTGGGCCGCACAACAGCGCGTTCAGCATCGCGAGGGCGGCATCATCTGGCACACCCAAGGCAGCGGCAAAAGCCTGACGATGGTCTGGCTGGCAAAGTGGATCCGCGAGCGCGTAACCGATGGCAGGGTGCTGATCGTCACGGACCGCACTGAACTGGACGAGCAGATCGAAAGGGTCTTCAAGGGCGTCAGCGAGAACATCTATCGCACGACGAGCGGTGCCGATCTGGCGCGCGTGCTCAACGTGGGCGACGAATGGCTGATCTGCTCGTTGATCCACAAGTTTGGCGCGTCGGAAGATGGCGACCTCGACGCATTCCTCAAAGAAATTCGCAACAATTTGCCGGCGGGATTTCGCGCCAAAGGCGAGTTGTTCGTCTTTGTGGATGAATGCCATCGCACCCAGTCGGGCAAGCTCCACGCGGCGATGAAAGAACTGTTGCCTGCGGCGACGCTGATCGGCTTCACCGGGACGCCGTTGCTCAAGGACGACAAGCAGCGCAGCATCGAGACCTTCGGGCCGTACATCCACACCTACAAATACGACGAGGCCGTGCATGATCGCGTCGTCCTCGACCTGCGCTACGAGGCGCGCGACATCGATCAGAACATCGCGTCGCAGGCCAAGATCGATCAGTGGTTCGAGAGCAAGACCCGAGGATTGACCGATATCGCAAAGGCCCAACTCAAGCAACGCTGGGGCACGATGCAAAAGGTGATGAGTTCGCGGGGGCGACTGGAGAAGATCGTCGCCGACATCCTGTTCGACATGGAAACGCGAGATCGGCTCAAGAGCGGTCGCGGCAACGCCCTGCTCGTCTCAAACAGCATCTATTCGGCCTGTCGCCTCTTCGAGTTGTTTCAGCAAACCGACTTGGCGGGCAAGTGCGCCATCGTTACGTCTTACAAACCGGCAGTGTCGGACATCAAGGGCGAAGAGTCCGGCGAGGGCCTCACCGAGAAATTGCGCCAATACGACATCTACCGGAAGATGCTCGCGGCGCACTTCAACGCGTCGGAAGACGCGGCGATGTACAGGGTGGAGCAATTCGAGCGGGAGGTGAAAAAGCGATTCGTCGAAGAGCCGAGGCTGATGAAACTCCTGATCGTGGTGGATAAGTTGCTGACCGGCTTTGACGCCCCGCCCGCGACCTATCTCTACATCGACAAGCAAATGCGCGACCACGGCTTGTTCCAAGCGATCTGCCGGGTCAACCGCCTGCATGGCGAAGACAAGGAATACGGCTACGTCATCGACTACAAGGATCTGTTCCGGTCGCTCGAGCAGGCTATCGGCGATTATACCGGCGAGGCGTTTGATGGCTATGACGCGGAAGACGTCAGGGGATTGCTCGAGGATCGATTGCAAAAGGGGCGGGAGCGACTCGAGGAAGTCCGCGAGGAGATCGCGGCGCTGTGCGAGCCGGTCGCGCCCCCGCGCGATACGGCGGCCTATCTGCGCTTCTTCTGCGTTGCGGAAAGTGGCGAGCAACGCAAGGACAACGAGCGCAAGCGCGTGACGCTCTACAAACTCGTCGGATCGTTCCTGCGCGCCTACGCCAATTTGGCCAACGAGATGCGAGAGGCAGGCTATGCCGACGCCGAGGCGCGGGCGATCAAAGACGAGGTGGCCCACTGCGAAAAGGTGCGTGCAGAGGTCAAGCTCGCCAGCGGCGACTATATCGACCTGAAGATGTACGAACCGGCGATGAGGGATTTGCTCGACATGTACATCCGGGCCGAGGAGACCGCGCAGATCTCCACATTCGACAATCAGACGCTCGTGCAACTGATCGCCAAGCGCGGGGAGAACGCGCTGGCGTCCTTGCCCGCGGGCATTCGCGAGAATCGAGAAGCAATGGCCGAGACTATCGAGAACAATGTGCGGCGAATCATCATCGACGAGACGGCCGTCAACCCAAAGTACTACGAGAAAATGTCGGCCTTGCTCGACGCCCTGATCTGTCAACGCAAGCAGGCGGCCATAGATTACAAAGCCTATCTGGCGCGGATCGTCGCGTTGGCGAAACAGGTGAGCCAGCCGGAGCACGGGGCATACCCGATTGCCCTGCGGACCCGCGCCCATCGCGCCCTGTACGACAACTTGAAGGACGTCGAGGGCTTAGACCAACTCGTGCGCCGAGAGCGGGTCGCCGATACCGCCGCCAGTACGGCCGAAACAACGGCCTTGGCTATCGACATTGCGGTTCGTGGCACCATGATGGCGGACTGGAGGGGAAACACGTTCAAGGAACGGCGCATCTGCAAAGCCATCAAGTCGGAGCTCGGGGGAGACGAGTGTCTCGCAAAGGCGATATTCAAGATTGTAAAGGCGCGAGATGACTACTGATCGGCGATATATCGATGTGCGTGGCATCTCTGTGGAGATCGTTCGCAAAGACATTAAGAATTTGCATGTGGGCGTTTATCCGCCAACCGGTCGCGTGCGGGTGGCCTCGCCGCTGCGCCTCGACGATGACGCCGTGCGCCTGGCCATCATTTCGCGCTTGGGGTGGATTCGCCGGCAGCAGGCCGAGTTCGCGCAACAGGATCGCCAGTCTCAACGGGAGTTCATAACCGGCGAAAGCCATTATTTTTGGGGCCGACGCTATCGGATCGACATTATTGAACACAATGGCCCGCCGGCGGTGCGTTTGCCCAATAACGCCACCATGGAATTGCGCGTTCGCCGGGGCAACGACCGAGATACGCGAGAGGCCGTACTGTATGGCTGGTATCGCGGCCAACTCCGCGGCGCGTTGCCCGCACTCGTCGCCAAGTGGGAAGCGAGGGTTGGCGTGATTGTCAATGACGTGCGTATCAAAAGGATGAAGACCCGCTGGGGATCCTGCAACGCGCGTGCCGGGCGCGTTTGGCTGAATCTCGAACTGGTCAAGAAGCCGCCCTCGTGCTTGGCGTACATTCTCGTCCACGAGATGGTCCATTTCTTGGAACGACACCACAATGCGCGTTTCCGTGCGCTGATGGATGCCCTGATGCCCCAATGGCATTTATACAGAGACGAACTCAATCGCGCGCCGCTCGCCCATGAAAATTGGCGATATTGAGTCACCCATTGCGCCCGAGGAAGAAAGGTATGAAAGCGAGGATCATTGGCAAGCGGCAGGCAGATGTGGTGCCTGCGCCCGTGCCAGAGCCAAAAGAGGACTGGGCCGTGGTGAAGGTACACGCCTCGGCGATGTGTACCGAATACAAGGCGTGGCTGGCTGGTGACCGCCGAAACGTGATCGGGCACGAGGGCGCCGGCGAAGTGGTGGCAATGGCGCAACCGGGGCGCGTGAAGGTGGGCGACCGGGTCACGGTGATGCCCCAATACTCGTGCGGGACTTGCGCCCTGTGCCGCGCGGGCGACTATATCTACTGCGAAAACAGTTATGACTTCGCCGCGTTTACCGGCACCCGCGAGGGCAGCGGCGCGTTTGCCCACTACGTCGTCAAACCCTCATGGCTGTTGTTGCCGATTCCAGAGCGCGTCACCTACGAACAGGCGACGATGGCAATTGACGGCATCGGCGCGTCCTTTGGCGGCATGCAGGCGATAGGCATAGGGGCTTTTGATACGGTGCTGATCACAGGGCTTGGGCCGGTGGGCCTCGGCGGCATCATCAACGCCCGGTTCCGAGGCGCGCGCGTGCTGGCCGTGGAACCGGCGCCGTGGCGCGCCGCGCTCGGGCGCGAATTGGGTGCAGAAGTGGTGCTACATCCGTCAGATGATCCGCTCGCGCACATCCGCGAACTGACCGGCGGTCGCGGCGTTGATTGCGCGGTCGATTGCTCTGGCTCTGTGCCCGGCGAGCGGCTGTGCATAGACGCGGTGCGGCGACGCGGCCGCGTGGCGTTCGTCGGCGAGTGTGCCCATGAACTGCCGATCACAGTGAGCAACGACCTGATCCGCAAGGGGTTGCAAGTGTGCGGAACATGGCTCTACAACATCCGCGACTACGAAGGCGTGATGCAAGTGATCGCCGAATCCCCCCTCATCGACAAATTGATCAGCCACGTCATGCCGATGAGCAACATCCAAGAAGCATTCGGTCTTTTGGCCGCCGGCAAAGCCGCAAAGATCGTGCTTCACCCGTGGGAATAGCATCTTAACCAATTTGACTTTTATTTGTCCGTATCCTGCCTCCCATCAGGGATGAATGAGAAATGGGGAACAGACGCTCCGTAGCACTCAGGCGTTGCTTGTCTAAAGCGTTTGGCCCTACAGCATCGTTTGTTGCCTGTGATGCGTTGGCTACGCCTGTGCCTACGGCGTGCGGCGCCCTACTTTTTTTCAACAGCAAAAAAAAGTAGGCGAGCGGGGTACAACTGCCTTAGCAGTTCAAAAATGCCGCTCTCATGCGCCGAGAGGCTGGCACAGCGCAAATCGCTTTTGTCGCACTACGACATGCGCTGGCCTGCAAGGTGGGTTGCATCATGGCTGTGGGTTGCGAGCGGCCTTGCGCGCTGTGCGTGATGGTTTTGTCTGATGGTCTTTTGGGATGGGCTTGTTGCCATGGCTTCTCTGAATGATTGGGTAACGTCAAAGGGATCATTTGCGGGTGACATATCGCATCAGGGCAACAGAAAATCAATTTAGTATTATACCAATCCGCAATCAAAAAATGGGTCACGCTGAAATTAGCGTAACCCATTTTGTCGTTTTGAATGGTGGGCGATACTGGACTTGAACCAGTGACCTCTTGCATGTCAAGCAAGCACTCTAACCACCTGAGCTAATCGCCCACCCTCGCGCTGTGTTTGAGCGGACAAGCTATGCGAATCCAAGGATGTTGTCAAGCGGATTTTCAGATCCATTGCCTCTTGTATCTATCCTTTTCGGGCGGGCACGGGGGCACCGCCCCTACGTTTCTATCCTCGCATCTTTTTTTCCCTATTCCCGCAGTGTCGCGTCAAAAAAATCAATCGTGCGTTGCCACGCCAATTTTGCTGCCGCCTCGTCATAGCGCGGCGTTGTATTGTTGTGAAATCCGTGGTTGACGCCTTCGTAGATGTGTGCCGTATAATTCACGCCCGCTTCTTTGAGGGCGGCCTCATACGCGGGCCAGCCCCGGTTGATGCGCCTATCCAATTCCGCATAGTGAATGAGCAAAGCGGCTTTGATTTTCGGCACATCCTCAGTTGCGGGTTGCCGCCCGTAAAAGGGGACCGCAGCGGAAATAATATCCGGGATACTCACCGCGAGCGCGTTGGACACGCCGCCGCCAAAGCAGAACCCCACCGCGCCGACTTTGCCCGTGCATTGGGGATGCGAATGCACAAAACGCGCAGCAGCGATAAAATCTGCCATCATCTTATCGCGATCCACTTGCCGCTGCATGAGCCGCCCCTCGTCATCCGTGCCGGGATACCCGCCCAACGGTGCCAGCGCGTCCGGGGCAAAGGCCAAAAAACCGGCCGTTGCCACGCGGCGCGCAACATCTTCGATATAGGGGTTCAAGCCCCGATTTTCGTGCAGGACGACCACGCCGGGCACTTTTCCCTCGGCCCCTGCCGGCGCGACGAGATAACCGCGCGTGGTATCGTGGCCTTCGGGCGATGGATAGGTTTGATACGCAGCACTGATACGCGCATCATCTGTGGCGATTTGCTGTGCGAGCGCGTAATTGGGTTTCAGGCTGTCCAAAAGCGAGGCCGCTGTCGCGCCGCCAACGGCAAATTTCGCAGCGCGATTCAAAAAGCCACGCCGATCCGTTTGCCCGTGTACATACTCGTCGTAAAGATCGAGGAGTTCCCGATCGTATTTAGACGCCGATTTCATATCGATCTCCTTTGTTGTGGTTCGTCTCATCCCATGCCCACTCGCGCCATCAATCCCAACGGCTTTGGGGTTAGGTAGGCATCAACAATTTGGCGACGTTTCTACCAATCGTTGGGGGCGGCAATGCCGTGTTTTCCCGACGGGCGATTTCCAACCATTCATCGACAATCTGGCATAACGCCCGATAGACTTCGATTTCATTATCTCCGTGGCAACACGGACCGATAATGCCCGGACAATAACCAATGAAACATTGGTCTTCGTCCGACCATTCGACGATTTTGATGTACTGAGCACTTCCAGTCATTTTCGATCTGTCCTTTAATTGACCCTCAAAACACAAGTCCACACTTGTGATCTTTCACGCAATGCCCACGGCTTCGCGCACGCCATCCCACTCGCGCCATATATCCGTGAACGCATCGAATCCAATGTCGTTGATCCGTGCGTGTTTGGCCCTGAAAATCACCGCGTACCGGATATTTGGCGAGGTGTTGGGGCCTCCCGTATGCACCATTGCATGATGGGCAAAAATCACGTCACCCGCTTTGGCAGTCACAAATACCGGATCTTCGGGCAATGTGACATGGGGCATGTGGTCGTCCAAAATTTGGTGCCCGTGTTTTCTGAAATAATTCTCAAAAAAGTGATGCGACTTGGGCCACACGGTAAAATTGCCGCCATTGGGCACGGGCACGTCGTCCAAATACACCGTGGCAAACGACGTAAAATTGCGGTTATACGTCCCGTCTTCGCGCAACCCGCGCAGGCGGTCGCCCACGGCCTTGATCCCATCGAGATGCCCACCGCTTCTGCCCCATCCAATTTTCTTTGTCAACGCATCTGCCGAACTGCCGGGCGCGCGCGGAAAATTGAGCTTAATGCCGCCCGCTTGACAACGCTGCAAATTGCCTTTTCCCAATGCGGATTCGAGCAGGGAAAACACGGGCGTTTCGTTGAACAAATCCGCAATGACCGGCGCGGTGTTAATCTCGGAGAACGGATTGGTATTCCCCTTGCCCATTTCGGCGTTGATCACTTGCCGCGCCGCATCCACCATCACGCGAGGCACCGCGCCCGCAACTTTGAGATAGCCCTCTTTGTAAAAAAATCGCTTCTGACGCTCGCTTAATTCCACGATGACCTCCATGTTGTAATTGGACAATTTCCCGAGTCAAAATGATAGCCCTCGGTCAATCGGGAATCAACTCAATATTGAGCCGACATCCGACAGCCTCTGCATATTTTCGCAGGGTCTCGATTTTCGGGGAGTGTTGGCTATTGGCAGATTCTAAGCGGGTAATCGCCGTTGCCTTTGTACCCATTTTCTCGGCGACCTGCTCTTGCGTCAGGCCAGCGCGTTTGCGCGCTTCAAGCATCTTACGCAGCAATTCAAACTCAGATGCTACGGCATCATACTTTTCTTTGTAGCCGGGTTGTGACCGCATTGTTGCGATCAACTCTTTGTGTTTCATCATCAGTCTGTCTCCATTACAATAACATAGCGGATTGTCATATTTTGTCAATCTCTCCGATAGAGGCATGACGCGCAACAACGATGGGGTCCGTAAATCATTGACAAAAAAATAAGACCTATTACACTACGGACAGACACAGCCTACGAAGTGCGTGGGGTTTTGGGGTTGGTCGGGCACAGGGGCTACAATGTGTTAGGTGGGGGGGGATGACTCGCTGAGCTGCGTTGTAGGCTACGCCTATTCGCATTTTTGTCGTGTATTTTGGCCCCGCAGTGCATGGGGCGAAAGGAGTCACAATGGACAAGGTTCAAGCACCTACGTCTGAGTCTTACCGCGCCACGGCCTTTGCAGACGCCAAGCCGGAACTCGCGGCGCATGGGGCCACGCCAGAGCGGTTGGCCCACTTGAAGGAACACGGGTTTGTCATCATCACCGACTTTGTCGATAATCCGTGGATCCCCGTTCTCAGAGAGGCGGGTCGCCGCGTGACCGAGGCGTGCGCGCCCGAAAGTGGCTACGACACCATCGACTGCTCGAAAGGCTATGTGCATCGCACGGGCAACGACGAGCCCTGGGCGATCCGGGGCCTCATCCATCCCGCTTTTGGAGAGCCTTGCTTTGCCGAGTTCCACGGCTCGCCCGATTTTCTCACCTTCGTCTCCTCGTGGTGTCACGGGCTTCAGCCAGAGGATATGACGTTGAGTGGCCTGTTGCTGTGGTGCAACCCCCGGCAGCGCGAGAACAAACTCAGTTGGCACAGGGACGTGACGTGGTGGGGCACGGGAAAACCCTACTTTGCACAGCGGGAAGTGCGCGGGGAAGGCCCAGAGGCTTATTCCGAGGAGGTGGAAAAACGCCGCTGGCAAGAAATCCGCGCAAACAACGCGAAGGCCCTCACACAGCGGAACGGCGTGAGCATGTTCTTGGCATTGACCGATGACGAATGCCACGAGCTCATCCCCGGCAGCCACAACCGATGGCGCACACCTTATGAGCACGACGTGCTCTTGCCAAAAGCGATGAAAGAACAAGGGGTGCCGCATACCCCCAGTTGGAACGGGGAAGACCCCTTGCCAAACCAAGTTGCAATCCGCCTCAAAGCCGGGGAAGCCCTCATCCGCAATGGGACCACCATCCACACGGGACACACGGTCCCCGACCGCGAGCGCAACACCTTGTCTATCGGTTGGTCAAAGTGGTCAGGCCCGTTCACCGGAGAACCGTCCGTGGCAGACGTGCGCCATGCGTGGCAACTCGATCCCGCCGTGCGCGATGCTTTGCCACACGAGTGGATGCAGACCGCATGGGACCGCTGGGCCGAAACGCAAAAGTTGGGGGACGCGCTCGAAGACCGCTACCCGGGGTTTGACATCCGGCACATCAAAGCCGGAAAAGTTATCGGTTGGCGCGGCGAATTGGAACGCCGAGCAGCAGGCGAGGCACCGGTGGCCGGTGACCACTGATCACTGACTCGCGTAAATATCCGCCATCTGCCACGCATCGAGCGAAATGAGTTCGCAGTCTTGGCCTTGTGACCGCAGGGAAACGCCGACGCTATCTTCGCGCCCGGGATACACGCGCAAGGCCACGCACTGTTTGCCATTGACAAACACTTCCACCACGCTCTTATCGACAAACACGCGCAACTTCAGGGTCTCATCCGGCGCGATATAAACAGACGCGGTCTCGGGTGCGCGGGTACGCACATCGGGCAAAATGGAAGAACGCGAGGAATCGATGGTGATCAAACTCTTCTGCGTGTTCAACTCCCGATTTCTAAACCCGCGGTCTTTGAAAAATACGATGCGCGTCACCTCCTCTGCATTTGGCGACCGCAACACATCCATCTCGACCATCTGCGCGTTTTTGGGATCGATCTCGGCCGCGATCTCCATCGCATTGCCCCGAATATTGTCGAGCACCACCTCTCGATTGGCCGCAAGCGTCATGCCCTCCACATGCTGGCGATCGCGTCTCAGCGACGCCACATCCCCTGCCGGCTCGACCCGCAACTCCTCTTCGCCCACAAGCGTCAACTTGCGGGGCAAGGTCATAATCTGATTCCAATTCTCTGTCGGCTTTCCCGGATTCATATTGAAAATCACGATGATATTGCCCTCGCCGTCGGGCGTTGCCGAAGGCGCGTGGACCCCGCATGGCCCGGAGGGGCCAAAATTGCATTTGTCATGCGCGGTCACGACAAACTTGTCGCGCTCGGTATCGCAATCGCCCAACAGATATTGCCCGCCGCTCATGTGGCTGTAAAAGAGCAAGATATGGCGGTCGCCAATGGGCCAGAAATAGGGACACGCGCCATCGTCGCCGACCAGTGTAAAGCGGTCATCTTCCACAAACGGATGCAAATACGTCCAATTTGCCAAATCGGGCGAGCGGAGCAAAAAATTTGCGCGCGTGCGTTTGCCACCCGGCCCGGGCAGAGTGCCGCCCGAAAGCGAATAATAAAAATCGCCTTTTTTCCATATACACGGATCAAATACCCGATAGGGCGGCACAGAGCCATCGGGATTCTTCATCGGAATCACGGCGCGTCCGGTCACTTTCTCCCAATTCAACAAGAGGGGGTCGCGCGATATAGCCACCATATTGCCGACTTCTGTGCCGTGATACATGGCGATGACGCGATCTTCTTCCACGAGCGTTGCTCCCGAAAAACAGCAGCGTTCGGGATGGGGATAAATCGCGTAGGGCAAATCTTCCCAGTGGATCAAATCGCGGCTGACCGCATGGCCCCAGTGCTGGCGCGGGTCTTCTGGGGGATACGCCTGATAAAACAAATGCCATCGCCCCTGCCAAAAACAAAGCCCATTGGGATCGTTGAGCGTGTGTTCCGGGTTCACGTAGTGATAGATCGGCCTGTGCGGATCGCCCGCATATCCCTTCCGCGCATCCTTCATCCGCTGCAACAGCGGATTGGTCGCCAGTGCCTCGCGCTGTTCCTCCAGCGCGGTTGGAAATGTGTAGTGCGGCACGAGTGACGTGTAGTCCGGTGTGTCCATTGCGTTGTCCTTTGAAAAAGAATACGTGTGAAATTGCTCTGTTTCCCTTCTCAACTCCGAATCCGCATCGCGTCCAATGCGGGATGTGCGTCCCAGTGCGCCCGAATCCGCTGTGCCCATTCGCCAATTCGTTGCGCGGGCCGCGCCTGGGTGACGCGCCGCCGTTCCAACTCCGCTTCAAAATTCAGCAAGGTCTGGCGGCATTGCATCAACACATCCGGTTTGTCATAAGCGAGATTGCGCGTCTCGGCGGGGTCTGCCTGCAAATCGAAAAGTTGTTCAAGGCCGATACGTTGGGGATCCGGGCCAGGCGGCAACAGGTCTTTTTCGTTTCCATGCGGAATATACTCACCAACGTATTTATACCGATCAAAAATCAGGGCGCGGCCCCAGTAATTGCTCTCGACAAAGGCAAAATCGCGCCATGCCACATTGCGTCCTTCGACGAGCGGTCGCACGCTCATCCCCCGCACCTGATCGGGCGGATCGATTCCAGCATAGTCGCAAACCGTGGGTAGCAGATCGACCCCGGACACGAAATGCGTTTGATCAAACGCGCCTTTTGGAATATTCAACCCGCGCCCGAGTGTGGATACGATAAACGGCACGCGAATGCTGGCTTCGTACAGGGAAAATTTTTGGAATGTACGATGTTGCCCAAAGGCTTCGCCGTGATCCACGCTGAAAATAATCAGCGTATTATCTGCGTGCCCACTCTGTTCAAGCGCGGTCAAAATCAGGCCGATCTCGCCATCCACCTTTTCCACAAACCGGTGGTGATGCCAAATAAAGGTTCGCCATTGGCGCTCGGACCACGTTCTCGTCGCGCGCAAAATGGGCCAGTGGATCAAGCACTCATCCACGCGCCTGCACACCTGGTGCAAAACCGTCTCGCGTTCATCGTACTCAAAATTTTTGGGCAGGGGCGGCAAATCCGCTTCCCTGAGCATCCCCCTGCGGATGGCATCGGGCATCACTTTTGTTTCAAAGTTGTGCCCATACTCGCAGATATCGTGGGGATTGACATACCCGACTTGCAGGTAAAACGGATCGGCGTCTTCACGGCTGGTCAAAAAATCCACCACGGCGTGGGTCATCGCCGCATCGTAATATTCGCCACCCCCCGCGCCGATGCGCCTTTGGCCGCAATACAGCACGTCAAAGCTGCTGTGTACATCGCGGCCATCCACATGCCATTTGCCGCAGTGAATCGCCCGATACCCGCCGGCCGTCAAAATGGGTCCCAAATCGGGCATGTCTTCGTGCAAATAGCCCCCGTTGAACGGCGTGCCCGCTTCTGACGTAAAACGCCCCGTCATCCAACTCGCACGGGCCGGCGCGCAGACCGGATCGCTGCAATAAGATCGCATAAAGGACATGCCATTGGCGTGCAGGCGGTCGATATTTGGCGTTTGCACATGCGCGTTGCCATAAGCCGATATCGCGTCCCATGTGTGTTGGTCGGTGTTGATAAACAGGATGTTCGGGCGACCACTCATGCCGCGCCTCCTTCCAGCACAAAGGTTTGGAATGTCGTGGATGCGATCACCACCCGCGGGCGTTGATCCAACCACCAATACGAAGGCGGCATGCCCGCGCCATAGACGAAAAATCCAGAGAGTTCCAACGCCCCGCCATCGAGTGGCATAACCCAGTCTTCCAAAAAGCCGATGCACGCGGGCGCACGCACTTTTTCCAAATCTTCCAAAATCCCCAGAGAAACCCGTTCGCCAGACGCTTTTAGGCGAGGGGCCAGACGGGGGATCACGTCGAACAGCGCCCAGTTACAGGTCGCGTCGGGCGATTGATCAAAACGCCCGACTGGCAATGTGACGCCATTGACCACGAGCGCGACCTGTTGTCGATCTGCAATACGCCCCTCGCAGGTGAAGGTGCGATATCCATCCCCCGCGCCATTGATCGCCCTTACGCGCCAGGTGTCCAACAAGGTGCGAAAGTCATCGTCTGCACAACAGAAGTCAAAGTGCAAATTTTCACCGCTCGTCGTATTCAAAACCCGAACGTCGTAACGCCAGTTCCCCGACGCCTCGCGCCTTTTGTCTATCGCGGCCTCGCCGATAGCCAGATCAACCCCCTCCGCCATTTCGTCTGCGCGTTTGTATCCCTTCCAATAATTCGGCAAAATCGCGTACCTATCGCCATCTTGAGATCGATCCTGTTGGCGCAAAACATCCATCAACTGTCTGCAAAAATGCGGCCTCTGGCTTCTCCCGTCGTATTGAAACGACCAGTGCATGTGGTCGGATAGTGCCATTGTGAAAATTCCTCTAGGACTTGGCGCACGAGCGCAACCTACAACGCGGGAAGCGAGTAATTAACTTCGGTCATTACCATCAACCGCCTTTATCAACTGCGAAAAGCTCAAAATTTGACACTTCTGAACGCGCTGGGACCTGTAGTGTGAACTCCTTTTCGAACTTTCTTTTTATATCGCCACCACACTTGTGTAACAGTGTCGTAAGATTTTTGAGTGATTTGAGCTTATAACAAGACTTATCGGGAGAAAAGTAAACCGAGATATTCTTCTGTTGTTGCAACAGGTTGAGAATATTATTCAGGGTCCCCTTACTTTTTCCATCCCAAATCATGAATCCATAGGAGGCTACCTGAGCCATCTTCTTATCCTTAGTTGCGTAGTATGCAAAGTTTTTTCGCTGATGATTTGCAGATACCTGTTCTACAGGCCAACTTCCCACATTATTCCGACAGTGATTGTCCATAAAATAGACGACAACATTCCGATATCCTTTAGATGCTAAATAGGTCTGTATGGCCTTATCAGCCCCATTTGCATCGCCGATGACGACAGCGAAACGCTGACGCATAATGTTATCCGCTCTGGAACGAATAGTGTCGTTCAAGCGCGTGATTCTACGAGAGCCGCCAATGAAAACCGTCGTCATGATATTGCCTTTGTACGGGTGAGAGCCAGCACGTACACCTCCGAGCATCGTGCCTGCTCATAAAGTGCCCGAGTGACTGCATTCAGGGTTGCACCAGACCGGTATAGATCATCGAATAGCAGAACGGCCTTGCCGCGGCAGGATTGATCGTGAACTCTATGAGCATTCTCGAGTAACTGGAGCCGTTCGGCGTAATCAAACACGTTCTTGAGTTCCCTATTATTCTTGACTTTCTGAACAAAGTCTTTGAGCAGCGGTAAACCCAGGGGCTTAGCAAGACGGGTCGCAATTTCGAAGACTGGTTGAAAGCGACGAGTTCGGGTCGGAGGAACGGGAATAATAGCATCGAAAGCAACCTGCCAGTTCCTTACAAACGCGAGGGTAGTCTCGACCAATGGGGCTAGGGCTTCCGACTTTCCTCTATACTTTAGCCTGTAGAGGAGTTCACCTACTTCAGTCCTTTGGGTGTCGAATCTCGGGTTTCCAAACTGATCGTAGCCTAAAAATTCACTTCGCAGTGTGTGATTGTCTAGTACGTAACCCTGACGCCACGCACCGAGAATTTGTCTAGGATTAATTGCAACCATACGTCCTTCTTTCTAACCTGGTTAAGGTGGTACTGAATTTGAATGCCTGAAACCAATAGGTTTGATACCCATTCCCTTGGCCTTGATACCGCCTGACGTCACGAACTGTCCAAAGGTACCAAGCGCAACGCATTCTCGCCATAAATTTTTTTTCTGATATCCGCGGGCAAAGCCAACCCATCCAGATGGACCTGCAACGCATTTCCCGGGGCATCGCGGCCGAACAACAACCGGTCCTGATATGCGATCAAAAAATTCGATCCCCCATCTGCCATCCGCTTCAGGGCGTTCAGGCCAGAACCCGCCGACAGGTCGGCGCAGAGATTCGGGTATTGGGCAAACAGATCGAACAAACGGCCCCCCGGCGCAATGGGACTCGCAGGATATTTTTTTGGATCGGTCGCTTCATCCCCACTCACATGCCGCCAAAACCCGGGGGCATGGCCGATAAATGTCGTCTCGGCACACGCCTCTAAGGTCTGCGCCAACGCGCCGATTTCACCGCCATACCAATCCGCTTGATACACCCCATTCAAAAACGGCGTGTCGATATGCAAAACCACCGGCGCGCCCAATTCACCCGCTTTGCGGAACAACAGAATCGCACGGGGATCATTCAACAACATCCGATAGCTCCACTCGCCGCACACCCGAACCCCGTGCGTGTGATACGCGGCTTCAAAAAGTGCTGCGGCATCGCCCTCTGCGGGACATGGGCAATACCCCGCGACAAACCGGTCGGGATATTTCTCACACGCCCGCGAAAGATCGGGCAATGTCGCGCCCGCGTGCGTGCCATCGGGCCGCGCATTGGCGGGATTAAACACGCGATGGCTGCTCGCGATATGCTCACTCGGCGGCAAATACCATGTGAGCAACCACGCCACATCATAGCCAAATTGATCCATCTCAGCCAACACGCCCTCTGCGTTCAGGCCGTGATAATAAACGTGGTTGTGCGCGTCAATAATCATCGAAATTTTCCTTGACGAAGGTGCAAATCTGGCTATAATAGCTATGTTAGCTATTATGGGAATATAGGAGGCGATATGAAAATACGAACAATCAATTCGACGGAAGTTCAGAACAATTTCGGACAAATCATCGATGCCGTGGTTCACGGGCAAACGCGCTACATCGTGAAGCGGCGCAATGTATCTCAAGCGATCATCATGAGTTTAGAAGATTTTGAGCAATTGCTTTCGGATGCAACTGAAAGAAAGAAAATCAGCACTGTCATTCGAGAATTAACGCCTGTGTACAATTTGGGAGAGACCATCAATACGCCGAAAAAATAAAAAGGAGTTTTAAGTTGGCATTTCTCTATAAAAAACAGATCGAAGCACTTACTCATGGGATTGCACCTTTTGTTCTATTGCGGGGCAATTGCAGCGAAATTTTAGACGAAATTCCCAATGAAAGCATTGATTGTGTCGTCACTTCTCCTCCATATTGGAAGATGAGAGCGTATCACGTCAAGGAGGAATATTTGGATCTGTTGATCGGCAGAGAAAAAGAGCCTGGAGAATACGTGGAAAAACTAACTTCGATTTTTCACAAGATCAAGCGAGTACTAAAAAACGATGGTTCGGTTTGGTTAAACCTCGGAGATAAATATCACAATAAGAACCTGATGGGCATGCCCTGGCGCGTGGCATTGGCCATGCAGGACGACGGGTGGATTTTGAGAAATGATGTCATCTGGAACCAAAGAAAGGGAACGCAAAGCGCGAAGGACAGACTGAGAGATATGTATGAGCATGTATTCCACTTTGTCAAAAATAGAAAGTACTACTACGATGGTGACAGCATTCGGATTAAGCCGATCAAGTTCCCCACAATTAACGGCAAACAGACTATTTCTGCCACGGGCGTAAGCGGAAAAAAATACAGAAAGCAAATTTTGGAATCGGAAAATCTAAACGACAGGGAACGCGATGACGCGCTCAAGGCTCTCGATGAAACCTTGGAAAAGATGCGAAATGGCGAGTTGGTCGATTTTCGGATGACAATTCGAGGCACACAGCGCACCTACCACAGCGATAACGCAAGCGTAAGTGGGCGGGCAAAAGAATTGAAAACAAAAGGCTTTTTTATTTTGACGAGTAAAGCGAAGGGATTTTTGCCATCAGACATCTGGGACATCGTTCCCGAAGATCAATGGCGGAAAGACGCACACTATGCTGTTTTTCCCACTGAGCTACTAAAAATACCCATTTTGGCAACGAGCAAAATCGGCGGCATTGTGTTGGATCCCTTTATGGGGACAGGTAGTGCAATCGTTACGGCCAACGAGTTTGGTCGGGCTGGACTTGGAATTGAGTTGAGTGATCAGTATCTCGAAATTGCACAGGAGAGATTAAACGAGACCCAACTCGCCCTCCAAATTTGACGCAAGTCTGGCATTAATATTGTCTCTGAACTCGTCGACAGTCAAAAATGTTTCTCTGTGAGCACCTCCTAGAATTTTTCTTATGCCTTCTGTGTTGGTGCTCATTCTTTTGTCAAATTCCAATCGCCAAGTATTCAACCCGTTATTCCAAACCGTTTTGAATGTACAAAAATGAATCGAATCATCATCTGACGCTTCGCGCAAATCACTGGCATCCGTGGCGTATTGGATGTAATGAAGCCCAACATCCTGAAGCACAAAGACGATTTTCTTTCCCCAATATTCCATGACCAGTCCCTTTTTGTACACTTGTTGCATCATTGTTTTCGCAAATTCATTTGCCCAATTTATCCCATATTTGTAGGTTCTCTGGGAGAATTTGCCAGTTTTCTTAAAATCGACAACTGCTTGCCACGGAGTCCCTGTCGTGCCCGCGGCTTGAAATTCGACGCACAGGAAATCCTCTATTGTGTTGCGTTTCATTTTTACCGCAACAAAGTCAATATGTCCCGCGACCCCGCAAGAGACTTCAGATGTCCATTTTATGGTGTGGCTACTGGAAAGATTATTGAAGTAAAATTTTTCAATGGTTTCATAGACGATTTTTTCTTTGAGGCGATGCGGGCAAACAATAACGGGATTCCTTTTATTTAAAAAATTGCCTCTGTAACCGACTGTGCATACGCCCACTTTGATATGGGGTTCACTTTTTCTCGGCTTTTTGCATTCGCTGTCCAGAAATGGGCAAAACTGGTTTTGTCGATTGCTTTGTGCCAGGGGAGAATCGTCAACAAAGGAATGCCCAAATACCTCAGTGGGGTGTTGTGTAAA
Organism: uncultured Latescibacterota bacterium; assembly: GCA_958295785.1. Lineage (GTDB taxonomy): Bacteria > Latescibacterota > UBA2968 > UBA2968 > UBA2968 > VXRD01. The sequence goes on along the minus strand of OY282377.1, from coordinate 3,452,845 downwards.
TTCGGGTTCTTGCATCGCGCACTCGCAGTAAGGAATAGTTGGCGACCCAAAAGGGTCGCTTTTTTTGTTTTGAAAAAATATGAAATTTTTTGACAGGCGTTAAAACTTTTTGGCCCAACCTAACGTCTTGAAGGGTGATGACACACTGTTGAACGCCAAACGCGGGGCTTCTCTCGATGAATGATGCGGCGCTGATCGCGCAGTTCCAAGCCGGGCACATCGCGGCCTTTAACACCTTGGTCAAGCGTTGGGAGTGTCCAATCTACAACTTTGTCCTGCGTTATGCGGGCAATCGAGACGATGCACACGACCTGTGCCAGCAAACTTTTATTCGCGCGTACAAAAGCCTTCGGCGGTTGCGCGACCCGGACAAATTCACCTCGTGGATCTACCAAATCGCGCTCAATGCGTGCCGAGACGCGGCGCGCAGTCGCAAGTTCATCTCCCTCGACGCGCTTTTGGAATCCACCCCGATAGCAGACACCGGAGCGCGCCCGGATGCTCGGGTTCACGAACAAAGCGTGCGGGATTTGATCAACCGCGCCCTGCAAAATTTGCCCGAAGAACAGCGCTTGGTCATCGTCATGAAAGAATACCAGGGCCTAAAATTCACCGAAATTGCCGAAACGCTCAACGCGCCGATCAACACGGTCAAATCCAGAATGTATTACGGCCTTTCAGCCCTCAAAAAAATTTTTGACCGCTGGCACATCTGCGAGGACATGGTGCGCTATGAATTGTGACATTACCCGCGAACAATTAATCGCCTATTTCTACGGCGAGGACCTCCACAAAGACGAGCGCGAACGCCTCGGCGTTCACATCGAGACCTGCCCCTCGTGCAGCAAAACCCTCGAGGAACTGGGCTACGCATCCCGCATTCTCAGCACTTGGCGCGATGAAACGCCCGATTTGGACCTCGCGTTTGCGGCAGAACGCCCCTCCTTCTGGCAAAACCTGTGGCCCGCGCGATTTCCCAAGCGATGGGCGGCCGCGGCCGCTTTTGCCATTGCCGCGATCCTGGTCATAACCTTTCTCAATGTCGAATTTGCCCTTCGAGAGGGCGCGTTCCACGCCTCTATTGGCCTGCGATCCAGCGATTCGTCTGAACAGATCGCCGTTGATGACACGTCTGAAACCCATCCGTTGGACGCGCCCATCACCCTCGGCGAATTGATCGTCCACCAGCAAAACCTGATCGACTACGCCAATCGCCTCGTTCGCGCATCTCAAAACCGACAGCGCGACGAGGTCAACAGCACCCTCATCCACTTGATGCGCGAACTCGAAACCCAACGTCAACAAGACCTACAACGCATTGACCGCGGCCTGTGGATTCTCCACAACACTCGGGGAACCCGCTATGACAATACATTGCAACAAATGCCCTTAGTGCCCGCTGAAAAAAATCAACCCACCCGCATCATTCCCACAGTTAGAAAAAAACAATAAAAAAGGAGAAATCAAAATGGGACAAAAAATGATTCGAACCATCCTTTTTGCGGGGATCGGCTTTCTCGCACTTTGCACATCGGCCTCTGCCGACCTGGACTGGCAACGCATGAAGCGCGACCTCGCCATTCAGGAAAGCATTCTCGACCGATTCTTGGAGACAAAAAAAGGGGCGACAACCGGTCTTTATATCGAAAATTACGGCGTCTTGCTCGTTGACCGAGGTTGGCCCCAAACATACTCCTTTGACCTTGAAAAAGACGAAGTCTTCAACAAAAAACGCATCGCCGAATTTCTGGGCACTTATGCAAATGCCATTGGGCAACTGAAAGACGGTGATCGCGTAACCGTTTTGCTGTACGCATCAAAAATCAATATGCCCGACGCCGACTCAAAGATGGGCGAAATCGACAGTCTCATGATAGGCGAAATCGACAGTCTCATGATAGGCAAAATCAACAGCCTGTACGCGGGGAAAGGCGACATTGACAGGGAAACAGCAATGGAGTGGAAAAAAAAGAGGGTGGAAATGCACAAAAAGATGGCAGTAGCCATGCACGGCGCCGGGCACCAATTCGCAAAAATATTTCAGGGTGATCACGAGGGGATCTTCTATGAAGCCACTGCGACCAAACGCGACATTGACGCGTACAATCGGGGCAAAATTGACGGACAAACCTTCCGGAATCGGATCGCCTTCCGCGAGCGCGAGCCACAGCCTTCGCGTGACAAAAAAATCGACATCATGACCGATATTTTGTCCGGCGTCATCAAACGGGAAGGGGATGCGGATTTCCACTTCTTGAGTGGTGCCAAAAGCGCGGGTTTATACCAAAAAGGCATAGGCGCGATCTTTCTCGTCTCGCAACAGAGCGATCTGTTTTGGTACGATTGGTACCGAAAAAACAAAACCGATGCCCCCGATAGACTCGAAGCCCTCAAAACCGCAGTCATCGAAACCCTCGCCGACTACGGCCCAACCCTGCGCGACCTTCCGGCCGAGGAATCCATCGTCGTCCACGCCGATCTCATCAAAGACGCCGACCACAAAATTGTGCGTATTGTGCGTGCGAAAAAAGACAAAACCCCCGAGGTGATTAAGCACCCCGACCGCCTCATTTTCCGCGTGACCAAACGCGACCTCGACGCGTACGCCAGCAAAAAAATTGACTTCGACACATTCCGGCAAAGGGTTGAAATCACGGAGATGTGACATACTCCCAGTTATTAAAGGAGAAAATTCCATGAAAGCATGAACGAAAATCAGATCGTATGGGGCTTTTTTAGTCGGTCTAATCCAAATGGCGTGGTGGATACATCGAAACTTCAACAAAGACTGGAAAGGCGTTTTGCAAAAATAAAACGAGAGATCGTCCATTCTGGGATTTTTTTTCAAAGGAGATTGTCATGTTGGAAAATATTCGCATTATCGCTGTGATCGCCCTCGCCGCGGGCCTGATGTGGTGTTGCGGCGGCGAGCGCGTGACCCAATCACTGACCGAGACGACCGGCCCCCCGCTGGGCAAATTGACTGCGCGCGATCGCGCTTCCCAAGCCGTGGTGGTGGTCAATCTGTCGCGGGATGGCGCGCCCGTAAGCGGTGCAAGGGTGGAATTTTCGCGCGCCATTGCCGGCCGGGCAGCGTCGTATCAATGGTCGGGCATGACCGATGAGATGGGGCAGGCGCGTGTGGAGATCGCGTCGGACAATGTGACGGGCTATTATCGCGCCCGCGCATGGCAAGACGGAAGCGAGGTCGGTTCGTGGTCGAGTATCCCGGTCAACAGCGGGTACGAGGTGATGCTCAATTTGCCTATCGGCGAAAAGGCGCGCGCGACCGAATCATCGAAAATGCCCATGGGCGATAAATCGGGTGCGGTCAATGGTTTAACCCTAACCGCAACCTATAAAAACCTCGGTTATACCTTTGATTTCGGAATGGATAAAAGCGTTGTTTTGACAACCAGCGACAATGTTGCGAAAAACGGGAGCTATCTTCAAAGCGGGCAGAATGTCGATGTCGATGTTGGAGGATATGTCATTAACTGCACCTATGACGGAACTAATTTTGCGATTGTAGGCGTAGGGAAAAGTGATAAATCAAGGGATGACTCTAAGGACGGTAAATCAGAGCATCTGGATCTCAGCGAATATTCAGAATTTTCTTACAATGGTATCGCCAGATATTATTTGTTCCATAAACCACGAGATCTGCCCGAAAATGCACCATTGATATTCATGTTGCATGGTCATGGGGGTAATCCCGAATATTTACGAGAGTACTCAAATTTGAATTTTACTGCCGATTCAAATGGATTTGCGGTTGTATATCCCTTGGGAAGCGAAGATTACGAAGGCACGCGGCATTGGAATGCTCGGTTGAATGTCAGCAATACGGATGACATTGGGTTCTTGAGTTCTTTGGCCCGGTTTTTACAGGTTGAACATCATTTAAATTCTGAGAAAACCTTTGTTGCCGGTGTATCAAATGGAGGTATGATGGCATACGTGTTGGGAATGGAGGCCCCAAATGTATTCAAAGGGGTTGCATCAATTATTGGCACGATGAGTGGAGGTGCTTGGCAAAACCGCATTCCCACGCCGTTTCCCCTGCTTCAGCTTTCTGGCGTCAATGATGAAATTGTTCCAATTGATGGAGGCCTCAAGATCGAGGGTGGCTGGGGTGGCGCGCCAGGCATGGACATAATTATAGATTATTGGAGCGATCAAAATTCATGTCTGACTACCGAAACCATCGATATAAATTCCGACAACACGCTTTATAAGCACCGGGACTGTAACGCCAACGTTGAGATTTGGTATTACAAAATCACGAACTTCGGGCACGAATGGCCCTATGCAGACAACAGTGCAGGAGTGGACGGAAATCAGATCGTATGGGACTTTTTTAGTCGGTTCTAAATTAAGCGCGACAGAATAAAAAAAGCCGAGCCTTGGCGTTAGGCCGCACAATAAAAAAATCCCACCCTGAACTCAGGATGGGATTTTTTGTGCGAGCTGTCCAACTCAATTTCCGCCACCGCTATGTCCCCTGCCTTCATCTTGAAAACCGCCTCCAATGCCACAGCGGGCTTACCGTAGCTCTGGAGATCAGTGACCGAATGGCGGAAGGGTGTAGCTTTCATGAATCCGTCTGTTGCGTGCTGATTTCGTCTTCCGAGATTTTGTGTACGCTTTTCGGGTTGAAGGTCTGCTGTGTGTCAATGCGAAGCGCGACTTCAATGCGCCCGCCCGTCAGAACGAAAAACTGAATCAAAAATCCCCCGCCTTGCATGGTTTCAACCTGATGCGATGCCGAATCCAGCCCGTCGAACAATTCGGGCAAGGTGGCTTCAAATTGCGGGTGTTGCGTGACCTCGGGCGGCAAGGCCATGATCAACGTACCCGGTTCTGCCTTGAGATGATCGCCAATGCGTTGCCACACATTGACCATGTGAGAAATCACCTCGCAGGCATAGCCGAAATCATCCCCGCTCTTTCGCTCGGGCGGCACAATGCCCCAGGTGAGATGGTGGATAAAGGGATTGCCGTAGCCCTGCCGAATCATCTGATTGAGCGCGGCCATGTCAACCGGGTGAACCACGGCGACGTAGCGAAACCAACCGCGCGCAAGGGCAGGATGGCCATCGGGCAACCCCGAGGGCACATTGATATAATCCCGTTCATCGACGGGCGAGGGATAGCATTTGGTATCCCAACCCGCGATGTACCCCACAGTTTTCAAAGGTCCCGCAACGAGGTGCGGCGGGTCCGTAAAGATCGCCGCGTGATCCATGTTGGGGTGCAATTTGACGCCGGCAGCAACGATCTTTTCGGCGACTTGCAGGGCTTCGTCAAGGCGTTCATACGCATTGGCGATTTGGAGCACCGCGTGAAAGTCTTCGGGCAATTTGTAGTCCATGTTCTCATACCTCCTGTTGGTTAGATGACGCGAAACAATAAGAAGCCCTAACAAAAAGCGTTGCCATGGATTGCGGACTCTGGCCTGGCTCCGCCAGTTCCGCAGACTGCGGGTGCGCTACGAGCACAGAGCGGACATCCATGAGGCGTTCCTCTCCATCGGCTGTTTACTCATCTGTTTCAGACGCTTGATTTTTTTATCTTAGGGCTTCTTATTGAACAAGGTAGCCAAACATGCCACCGCCCGCAAGTTGCTCGCATCCCTTCACTCGGATTCTCCATAAGCCTGTTCGCCGTAGCGTTTCGTGTGTTCTGCATCTCGCACATCAATCTCGCCCGTCACCGCCGCCGAAATAAGCGCGGTTCGGCGTTCCTTGAGCAACCCAATCGCCATCTCAAATTTCCTCATGGACGACGGCCTGCTCGACATTGCTGCCGCCGCTGCGCTTGAGGGCGTCCAAAGCACCGGGCTGTGTCTCGTTGAGAAAGGCGAGCAGGGTGTGTTTGTCGAGGGCGAGTGCCGGGTCGAATTGGCGATTGTCAACGCGGGTGTAGCCGGCCTGCTCCAACAACCACGCTTCAATCGCGTTCTCAAAATCTCTTTCCGAGGTGGGTTTGGTGGTCATTGTCATATCTCGCCGAACTTACAAGAGGATTCTGAACGCTTGAACAGTCAGACCTGCCTCTCGAATAATCGCTCGTAAAGTCCCTTTGGCAACTTCCTTATGTCTCGGCACGACAATGCGACGATGGGGTTCTCGATTCAGTCGCAGGATGATATGACTTCCGCGTTGTCGGTCAAAAACATAACCAATTTTCCCCAACGCCTTAACAACATCGCGGCCTGCAACAACTGGAAGTGGCATCAAATCTCTACCTCGACAATTTCTTCTGTAATTGATGGAGGAGTGGGATCGCCATGGGCTTCCAGACTTTCTATGTACAGGGCAATCGCTTCTTCGGCATTTGCCAAGGCGTCATCCCGAGTCTGCCCTTGCGAAATGCACCCTGGTAATGCGGGTACTTCGGCCACAAAAACGCCATCCTCATCTTGTTCAATGCGAACTCTGAATTTGATATGGCTCATGCAGGTCGCCTCCATTGAATGTTGTCGTTTCCACCTCGATCATTTTTTTTACCAGGCACTTGTTGAACAAGGTAGCCAAACATGCCACCACACGCAAGTTTCTCGCATCCCTTCACTCGGCTTAGCCGTAGCGTTCCGCGTGCTCGACATCTCGCACATCAATCTCGCCCGTCACCGCCGCCGAAATAAGCGCGGTTCGGCGTTCCTTGAGCAACCCAATCGCGGTTTCGCATTCCACAATGAGAGCGTCAATCTTCGCCGTTTCCCTGTCGAGGAATGCGGCGATTTTTTGTTGTTCGTCGAGGAGAGGATGCACTCACGGGGTCGCCTCAACCTTCTCAACAGTAAAGTGGGCAATGGTCGCTTTGTTACAAATCATATCTATGTAGCCTATCTGCTTGATGAAATACAGCCAATAAAAAAGAAACCGCGTGTCTGCGTTCTCTCGTGCTCTAACGCGATTGAGCGGGTTTTGAATATAGCAACCTTCAATCTCGTCGTTCCAAAGCGCACTGCGACCGACATCCCCTCCTTCGCAGACCAACAGATCATCCTTACAAAGTTTCAGTTTTTGCTTTTCCCAAGCCGTGAACCACATGCGTTTGACATCTGAAGTATCCACGCCTCGCCAATGGATATGTGTCGGCAGTGCTGACATTTTTGGCGGACTGAGCACGACCCGCTCGAATAAGGCCCCGCGAAACGGGCGTTCAAGTTTCCGCTTACTCCATCTTTTGCGAATCGCCATTTTCAGGTAAAACGCACGCGCTGCCGAGGTTTTGTCCTGCGATAGGATGATGAGGTTGAGTGTGTCCATCTGCACGCCCGCATCCACCCTTTTTGATGGGCATTCAAGAAAATATCGTTGACATGGCATTTTGTCAACTTATCTGTTGACAACATATCCGTTGAGTATTAAATTTGTTGAAAAATCATTGTCAACCTATCTGTTGACAACATATCCGTTGAGTATTGAATTTTGATGAAATGGACAAACGAGGAGGTGCTCTCATGAAAGTATCCACTGGTCGCTGGGTGGATGGCGACGACTTTTTCGACCGTGAATCCGAGTTGCAAATACTGGAATCGCAAGTTCGCGACGGCAACCACGTACTGCTGACCGGCCAGCGGCGCATGGGCAAGACCAGCGTCGTCCGGGAACTCGGCCGACAGTTGGAGGCCCAAGGATGGGTTTTCCTTTTTACAGATGTCGAAGGCGCGACCTGTCCAGAGGATGTAATCGCCGCTATCGCAAAGGCGGCGCACCCAGTTCGCTCCCTCGCAGCGCGTCTCGTCGGTACCATGGGGCGGGCAATGAAGAGTACCATAGGGCGGGTCATGAAGAGTATTAAGGAGGTCAATGCCCTTGACTTTGGCGTGAAAATCCGCGCTGGGCTGGACGCCGGAAACTGGCGGCACCGCGGGGAACAGCTCATTCGCGCTTGCGCCAAGCACGACAAACCGATTCTCCTGGTCATTGACGAACTGCCGATATTCCTCAAACGGATGCTCAGCGATAGCGATAGCGATGGCGCACGACGGGTCGATGAGTTCCTCAGTTGGTTGCGCGGCGCGTTTCAGGGACTCAAAGGCGGCTCTCCGGTTCTCATCGTATCCGGCAGTATCGGGCTCGCACCGCTCGTGCAACGTCTCGGCATACCCGACCGCATCAACTATCTCTACTCCTTTCGCTTGGGGCCGTGGTGCCGCGAAGTTAGTGTCGAGTGTTTCGAACGCCTCGCCGAGAGCCATGAGTTGCGGATCGACGACGGTGTGGCAAACGCCGTGTACGAAAAACTCGGCATCGGTATTCCGCACTATGTCCAGTTCTTTTTCGCAGGCCTGCGGGATTTTGCCATCATGCAGAATCGGGAGCGGGTGACGGTGGAGGATGTGGACGAGGTCTATCGCACCCAACTGCTCGGGCCTGCGGGGCAGAATGTCCTCGTCCACTACGAGACGCGCCTCAAGGAGGGGCTGGACGACGAGAGTTACCCCGTCGCCATGGAGATTCTCGCCGAGGCCGCCACTCAAGATGTGTTCACTAGCGACGCACGGCAGAGCCTCGAACGGCAGTACTCCACAAAGCTCGACGACGCCCCCGGTTGCATCGTCGAGGCACTCGACATCTTGGCGCACGATGGCTACCTCGAAGCCGGCGACGACGGCTATCGCTTCCCGTCGCGGCTACTGAAGGACTGGTGGTCGGCGCGTTTCCGCGATCACTACAAACCTCTCGAAAGTCGCTTTTCTGACGAGCGTTGAGAATTGAGGAGATACCCAATGAACAAACCGCTTGAGCGGACGATCCGCAAGTTCAATCCGGGGACGTTTCAGACCGATGAAGAAGTAATAAGACAGTTCGTCGTCAGGAAACGCGAGTTCGGCATCGCGATGGAGGTTCTCCGAGAAAACATCGGTGCGCCATCGTGCCAACACGTCTTGCTCGTCGGCCCTCGCGGCCGGGGGAAGACCATGCTGTTGGCGCGTGCCGCTGCGGAGATACGCACCGATGACGCGCTCGCCCGGCGGCTGTTGCCCGTGCGGTTCATGGAAGAGAGCCATGAGATATTTGATGCCGCCGACTTCTGGCTCGAGGCGCTGTTCTATCTCGCCGGGGAGATCGCCAACAGCCATCCCGATATTGCCCGGGACTTGCGAACCACGCACGCCGACTTAGCCAGCCAATGGCGCGGCAGGGAATTCGAAGAACGCGCCCTCGTCGCGGTCTTGGAAACGGCGGATCGGCTGGAAAAGCAACTCGTCCTCATGGTCGAGAACCTGCAAGATCTGTGCTCTGATGTGGACAGCCATTTCGGCTGGAAGCTCCGCAAGGTATTGCAGACAGAACCCCAAATCGTGTTGCTCGCCACGGCCACCAGTCGTTTTGAAGGGCTGGACGATGTGGAACAGCCGTTCTTCGAATTATTCCGAATAGTCGGGTTGGAACGCTTGGATACCGAGGAGTGCCAATGCCTGTGGCAAATGGTCAGCGGCGACGCGGTGAGCACGCGCACGATTAGGCCGCTTCAGATCCTGACCGGCGGCAATCCCCGCCTCTTGGTCATTGTCGCCGAGTTCGCCCGGCACCGTTCCCTGCGCCAGTTGATGGAAGAGTTGGTAACGCTGATCGACGATCACACCGAGTATTTCCGCGCCCATCTGCAAGGTTTCGCAAAGACCGAGCGCCGCGTCTATCTCGCTGTGATCGACCTGTGGCAACCGTCGAGCACCAGCGAAATTGCAGCGCGATCCCGCATGGAGATCCGAAAGGTATCGACCCTGCTCGGAAGGCTCGTCAACCGGGGCGCGGTCATCGTGGAAGGCAACAGCCGGAAGCGGCAGTACTCTGCGGCAGAACGCCTCTACAGCATCTACTACAAGTTGCGGCGCGAACGCGACGAAGCGGCTGTCGTGCGAGACTTGATTCACTTTATGGCCGTGTTCTACACCAGCGACGAACTGGCGGAGATGTCCGGCAAGTTGATTGCAGAGGCGGCGCAGTCGCCAGCCATTCGCGAGGGAATTGAACGGGCCATAGTCGAACTGCCGCAAATTGAGCATTTCTTTTTCGGCATGAGACGGGCAGGTATTGAGCTGGAATCCAAACGGGCTGCGACGCTCGACGACGGGGAGGCCCAACGACTTGCCGATGAGATCGCGATAGCATTCGACGAGGGGGATTTCGAGAAAGTTATCGAGGGCGCAAACGATTCTTTCGCTTCTCAGAGTGCGGTCGCGCTTTGGGATGAGGTGATCAAGCGTTTTGGAAATAGCACCGCGCCAGAACTTCAAGAACGGGTCGCCAAGGCGTTGGTCAACAAGGGAATTGTGTGCGGGGAACGAGGGGATTTTGAGACAGAAATCGCGCTCTACGACGAGTTGGTCAAGCGTTTTGACGATAGCACCACGCCAGAACTTCAAGAATGGGTCGCCCATGCATTGTTCAACAAGGGAATTGTGTGCGGGGAACGAGGGGATTTTGAGACAGAAATCGCGCTCTACGACGAGTTGGTCAAGCGTTTTGACGATAGCACCACGCCAGAACTTCAAGAATGGGTCGCCAAGGCGTTGGTCAACAAGGGAATTGTATGCGGGGAACAAGGGGATTTCGAGACAGAAATCGCGCTCTACGACGAGTTGGTCAAGCGTTTTGGCGATAGCGACAGGCCAGAACTTCAAGAACGGGTCGCCAAGGCGTTGGTCAACAAGGGAATTGTGTGCGGGGAACGAGGGGATTTTGAGACAGAAATCGCGCTCTACGACGAGTTGGTCAAGCGTTTTGGCGATAGCGACAGGCCAGAACTTCAAGAACGGGTCGCCAAGGCGTTGGTCAACAAGGGAATTGTGTGCGGGGAACGAGGGGATTTTGAGACAGAAATCGCGCTCTACGATGAGTTGGTCAAGCGTTTTGGCGATAGCGACAGGCCAGAACTTCAAGAACAGGTCGCCCAGGCGTTGTTTGTCAAGGGACTTGCGTGCGGAGAACGAGGGGATTTTGAGGCAGAAATCGCGCTCTACGATGAGTTGGTCAAACGCTTTGGCGATAGCACCGCGCCAGAACTTCAAGAACGGGTCGCCAAGGCGTTGTTTGTCAAGGGACTTGCGTGCGGAGAACGAGGGGATTTCGAGGCGGCGGTTGCCCTCTACGATGAGGTGGTCAAACGCTTTGGCGATAGCGACAGGCCAGAACTTCAAGAACGGGTCGCCAAGGCGTTGTTTGTCAAGGGACTTGCGTGCGGAGAACGAGGGGATTTCGAGGCGGCGGTTGCCCTCTACGATGAGGTGGTCAAGCGTTTTGGCGATAGCGACAGGCCAGAACTTCAAGAATGGGTCGCCTCTGCATTGTTCAACAAGGGACTTGCGTGCGGAGAACGAGGGGATTTCGAGGCGGCGGTTGCCCTCTACGATGAGGTGGTCAAACGCTTTGGCGATAGCGACAGGCCAGAACTTCAAGAACGGGTCGCCAAGGCGTTGTTTGTCAAGGGAATTGCGTGCGGGAAACAAGGGGATTTCGAGGCGGCGGTCACGCTTTGGGATGAGGTGATCAAGCGTTTTGGCGATAGCGACAGGCCAGAACTTCAAGAATGGGTCGCCTCTGCATTGTTCAACAAGGGAATTGCATGCTGGCAACGCGGGGATTTCGAGACAGAAATCGCGCTCTACGACGAAGTGGTCAAGCGTTTTGGCGATAGCGACAGGCCAGAACTTCAAGAACAGGTCGCCTCTGCATTGTTCAACAAGGGAATTGAGTGCGGGGAACGGGGGGATTTCGAGGCGGCGGTTGCCCTCTACGACGAAGTGCTCAAGCGTTTTGGAAATAGCACCGCGCCAGAACTTCAAGAAGTGATCGCTAGCGCATTGTCTTTCAAGGGTGAGACACAAATCCAACTCGGTCTCGGCGAAGAGGCTCTGAATATGAGCGACGAACTCGAACGCAGGTTCGGTGGTTTGATTGGCGACGATGAAGTTGCTTTCAAATGGCGGGCGCGGTGGATGAGAACGAAGGCACTGCTCGTTCAAGAGAAACGCCCTGCCGCCATGGATGCGTTCCGCTCGATGTATGCCGCGTTCGCCCCGGGCAATGAAACGATGATGCGCGAGATGATGGGGCGCGTGATCAACTTGATCGCAAGCGGAACTTCGGAGCGCAATCTCGTCGAGATTCTGGCGGAGGACACAGAGAAAGCCGCTACTTTAGTGCCGCTCATTATCGCCTTGCGCCAGCGAACAGGCGAGGCGGTTCGTGCGCCGGCAGAAGTGCTCGAGGTGGCCGCAGATATCCGCGAGCAAATCGAGGAGGAGGTTAACGGATAGTCGGCCCCATCTACTTCATACCATGTGAAAGCCCTCCGATCATCTCGACAATGCGTGCGGTCACGCCTCTCAAATCCGCGTCAATGTCGGTCAATGCACGCGGCGGTGTGAACATGTAGAAATGGCGATTGAAGGGGATTTCGTAGCCCACTTTGGTCTTGCGGTGGTCGATCCACGCGTCGGGCACATGCGGCAACACCTCGCGCTCAAAGTACGCGTCGACATCTTCTCGCAACGGCACATTCTCATAGTCACGCAATTCCGAATCGGCTTCGGCCTCGCCCTTGCGATTGGTGTAAACATCGGCGGTTTCGTCGTGTGTTCGCCCAAGGCTTGATAGATTCTTCAGTTGGGCTGTCGTGACGTTCACCCGCGTCTTTGTAAAAGCGTCTGTGAGCCCGCGAACACGTCGCGGTTTTTGTATGTCTGCGTGTTGTCCTGCACGGCGAGAACCGCGAGAACGCGCTGTTGTTGTTCTTCGGGCAGGCCGCCTTCGGTGAAGCTGTTGCCGGGATGGATGTTTTTGGCGTTTTGCCCCTTGATCATCATATCCGACTTGCAGATCGCATACGTCTCGTCGTTGAGTTCCTGCCCATAGACGATCAAACGCACTCTCGGGTTGAGTTCCCTGGGATAATCTTCGGCATGGGCATTTGAATGGTTTGTCATTGCATCACGCCAAAAAAACAAGGCGGGCACGGGGGCCACGCCTCTACCTTTGTTTGGATCGCGGATTGTCGCGGATTTAAGGATTGCGCGGATTAACCCCACCTGCGATCCCAATCTGCGTTCATCTGTGTTTATCTGTGGTCGTTTCTCGTTTCGGGCGAGCACGGGGGCATCGCCCCTACGTTTCTCACCTCTCCCGTCTTGTATCTTTCCTTCGCGTCATCGGCGCAATCCGTTTAATCCGTGATCCGCCTTGTATCTTTGGGCGAGCACGGGGGCATCGCCCCTACACACACCGCTCGCCTTTTCGCCTTTCCTCCGCGTCATCGGCGCAATCCGTTTAATCCGTGATCGCCTTTTCCAAGACATCAAAATAAGTCGGAAATGTTTTGGCGACGCAATCGGGGTCGTTGATGACAATGCCCGGAATTTTCAGGCCGATCAGCGACAGGCTCATCGCCATGCGGTGGTCGTCATACGTATCGAGCGCTGCGGGTTGCATGCGATCTGATGGATAGACCATAAGCCCGTCGGCGCGGGTCTCAACGCGGATGCCGAGCTTGTTCAACTCGGTCTTTAGTGCGGCGATGCGGTCGGTTTCGTGCAGGCGCAAAACAGCTACGTTGCGGATGTTGACCGGCCCGGAAGCAAAGGGCGCCAGCGCGCAAAGCGTGGGCACCACGTCGGGCGTGGCGTTCATGTCGATGTCCATGCCCAACAGGCGTCCCGTGCCGCGCACCTCAATGCCATCGGCGTCTTTGCGGACCTCACAGCCCATTTTGGACAAAATATCGACAAAACCCACATCGCCCTGAACCGACTGCGCGGTCAAATGGGGCACGCGCACGCGCCCACCCGTCAGCGCGGCGGCGGCAAAAAAATACGAGGCATTGGACGCATCGGGTTCAATTTGATAGGAGCGTGCCCGATAACGCTGCCCCGCGTGTACGGTGAAAGAGCGGTAATTGCGATAGACGACTTCAACGCCAAAATCGCGCATCACCGCGATGGTGAGGTCGATATACGGTTTGGACACCAAATCGCCCTCAACGCAGATTTCAACATCGGTTTGGGCATAGGGCGCGACTTGGAGCAAAGCCGTGAAATACTGGCTGCTCTTGTTGCCCTTCATCGTCGTTTGCCCACCCCGAAGGCCGGAAGCGACCATGAGCACGGGGGGACACAACCCGTCTTTGCCTTCGCAGCGCGCGGTTGCGCCGAGGGGCGAAAGGCCGTCGAGGAGGTCTTGAATGGGCCGCTCGCGCATGCGCGCAACGCCATCGATCAGATATGTCCCATGGCCCAAGCCGAGATAGGCCGTGAGAAAGCGCGCCGACGTGCCCGAGTTGCCAATGTGGAGTTCCGCATTCTCAGCGGGGATGCGCCCGCCCGTGCCAAAAACGCGAAATGTCGCCTCCGATGCGTTTTCGTCTATGCGAATGCCCAAGTCGCGCAAGGCATTGGCCATATACCGCGTGTCGTCGCTCATCAGCGCGTTGTCGAGCTGACTGACGCCATCTGCGAGCGCGGCGATCAGCAACACGCGGTTGGTGATGCTTTTCGATCCCGGAATCGCGACCTCTGCGTCTATCGGCGTTGTCGTGGGCTGGATTTCGAGGGGTTGCATGGGTTTAGTTCACAGTGAAGGTATTCTCGCTGGAATGCAGTCCTCTAACGCCGTTAATGCTCACGTCGCCCACCAATCGGTATTCGCCAGGGGTGGTGGTTGAATAGGCACACACTTCGCCCGTGCGTGCCGTGCCGGGAATATCGACCCACGATGTCCCGGATTTTCTCTGCCATTTTGAAGTGTGTACCTCGTATCCACCGAGTCCATTCAATCCAGTGCAGTCCTCCACTGAGAAAGACGCCAACTGAATCCGGCCGTTTGACACGCGAAGTCCCGATATCGGGGCATAGGTGGCTGACCCGCCACCCGTGCCGCCGCTGCTCGCAGTGCCGCGCTCGGCGCGAACATAATTCGAACAGCCCGCATCATTGCAAGCCCGCACCCAGTATCCGATGCGAGATCCACTGCCATCGTGACTCGCGCTCGTGTCCGTCACCGTGGCGATGAGGTTACAGCCCCCTGGGCAACTCACGTTAAAAAAAGTCGCTCTGTCGAAATAGACCCGGTAAAAAGTCGCGCTCGGGGAAGGAGACCACGCGATTTGATATTTAGAATCAGAACTCCAATACCGCGCATTATTAGGCGGGGGCGGTGTTGTGCCGCCGCCGCTTTGCACTCTCACTCGAACCCCATCCGAGCAGTTGTTGTCGGTATCGCTCTCTCCGCTGACGCGCACCACACACGCGCCGTAATAATACGTGTCTGCACGCCGTGGGGCTGTCAGCCTGATCGACACGCCACGGGTGGCAGAAGCCGAAAGACTCTCTACTCTGTCTGAACCAACTGGCGCGTCACTCGTGGAGATCGTCGCGTCTGACGAGCGGTAATAGCGCGAGGTCGTCGCGGCAGAAGAACCCGTGCCCGCGTTGCGAACCGTGGCGTTCAGCGCGAAGGATTGCCCGGGCGTCAAGGTGCTATCGCTGACCGAAGGGGATTCGACAATCAGGTCGGGACGCCCCGTGTCGCCACCGCTGCCGGGGGGGGTGCCAAAGCTGCTGCTGAAGATCAGAAAATCGGAAAACCCAATCTCGCCATTGCTGTCCAGATCGTACCGCGCCTGGTACGTGCCATCGCCCTGAAGTGCCCCGAACAGGCCCGCAAATGCCAAAAAGTCGGAAAAGCCAACCGTGCCATCGCCATCAAAGTCGGGCGAGGGCGCCGCGGGAGGCAACAACTCAACGCGCTCATCTGGCGTCGCAGTCTGCGTTTGAACCCCCCCTTGCCAAAGATCCGCCCTCACCAACCGAATGGTCGTGCCGGAAAACGCCGCTGTCGCGCGGAAGCGAAACGCGCCAAACAGCCCGCTGTTGGCCGTGGCGCGACCGCCGAAAGACGCAATGCCAATTTCGACAGAGGTCGGATTCGCACCTCTGGTCAGAATGTCTCGGGTATTGGGCAACACACTGCCGCCGCTATCGAACCTCTCGTAGGCAACTTGAGTCGCGTCGTATTCAAAGCGAATGGTAATGCCCGTGGCATTTTGAATCTCTGCGCCGAAGACCTGAATGGCAACAACGCTCTCGGGACGGACTTCCACAGAGGCGACTGCTTGATCGCCCGGCGCGTCATCTGCATCCAGCGAAAGGGAAAAACGGGTGGAAGTCGCATTAAACGCGATTCGGTTTGTCGGCATAAATGTGTCGGTCAATGCCGCGTTTTCAGAAAGAGTCACCGTCGCTATGCCAATGGAAAATTCTCTGCCCGTGACATCCGCAGCCGTGGTGAACTCCGCGCGTGCCAAAAAACCCGACGCCCCCAATGTGACTGGGGACGTCGATGCGAAGTTCGTGCCCGGCCTTTGCCTTTCTGGAATGGTGAGGGAAAACGCGCGGTTCTCGGCCTTGACAAAGGTCAACAGAGACGCATCAAAATCGAATATGATCTGCATCCCGCGCAAAGACGTCGTCACGCCCGTTGCGAAAACTTCGATGGCAATGGTCGTGCCCCGTCCAGAAACCGTGCCCGTTGTGACGCCATTATTTCTCTGATTGCCCGCACCGCCATTGGCAATCAGGTCGAGCGACAGCATCGCATTGGCATTGGGACCGGCAGATGCCTGCCCCGCAAAGACCAGCACTATCAACGCGATCAGCGTTGACAGCGCATGTGCCGCAGTGCTTTTATTTTTTGTCCATTTCCACATGTTTTCTCCTGTTCTTGGGTATTTAGATGATCCCTTCCGAAGTTCCGCAATGGGAGACCTAATCTCGTCGTCTCTCGCAGGCGGGAGAGGGCCTTGACGAAAAGCAATATAACATGCCTGTCGCAAATTTCTGAAATAAAAAAATGGCGTTCATCTGCGGATCGCTTTTGGATCCAGCGCGTCTCTCAAACCGTCGCCGACCAGATTAAACGCGAGGACCGTAAAAAAAATCGCCCCGCCGGGAAAGGCGAGCACCCATGGCGCGCGCACGATCAATTCGCGGCCTTGGCTCAGCATCGCGCCCCATTCGGGCGTGGGGGGTTGCGCGCCCAAGCCGAGAAAACTCAAGCCAGCCGCGTCCAAGATCGCGGTTGCCAAACCCAGGGTCGCCTGTACGATCAAGGGGGCGAGGCAATTGGGCAAAATGGCGATAGCCAAAATGCGTGCATCGGATGCCCCCATCGCGCGCGCGGCCAGCACGTAATCGGTTTCTCGCACGGTCAAGACCGACGCGCGAATCAAGCGCGCGTATTGCGGCACAGCCACAATGCCCACGGCCAGCATTGCATTTTCCAAGCCAGGCCCTAAAATCGCCACAATGCCAATGGCGAGCAAAATACTCGGAAAGGCCAAGAGGAGATCCATCACGCGCATCAGCACTTGATCGATCCATCCGCCCCAATAGCCGGCGACCAGCCCGATACACGTGCCCAGCACGAGGGCGATCAGCACGGCAAACACGCCCACGCGCAGGGAAATGCGCGCGCCGTAGATCATGCGGCTCAAAATATCTCGACCAAAATCATCAGTGCCAAACGGATGTTCCAGCGTTGGGGGCGACAATCGGTTGTACAGGGCTTGCTTCATCGGATCCGCAGGGGCGATCAAAGGCGCCGCGAACGCCAGCAACAAAAAGCCGCCGATCAACACCATGCCCACAACAGAGAGACGGTTTTGACGCAAGCGATGCCAAAGCCAAGCGGTCTCGGGCGGTGTTTGGAGCGTGTCTCGAGGAGGTGACATGTCGCCGCCTATTCCCTGCCGTATTTGATGCGCGGATCCAGATAGGCGTACAACAAATCTGCGATCAAATTGATCGCCACAAAGGTCGTGGATACGATCAAAACGCCCGCCTGAATCGCCCGGAAATCGCGCGCGTACACAGACAAAAGCAACCAGCGTCCCACCCCAGGCCAGGCAAAAATACTCTCGGTCAAAACCGCGCCGCCCAGCAAATAGCCAAATTGCAAGCTGATCACAGTCAACACGGGAATGAACGCATTTTTCAATGCATGGCGCGCAATCACCACCCGTTCAGACAGCCCTTTGGCCCACGCGGTACGCACGTAATCCTCGCGCAACACCTCCAGCAAACTTGACCGGGTCATGCGCGCAATCACCGCCGCGGGCACTGTGCCCAGGGTCACACCGGGCAAAATCAGATGCCAGAGCGCGTTGGCAAACGCGGGCAAATCTCCTGCAATCAGGCTGTCGATGAGATACAAACCCGTGACAGCGCGGATAAACACATGCGAACCGAGGCGCCCGGAAACCGGAAACAGCGGCAGCGAAACGGCAAAGCCCAGAATGAGCAACAATCCCAACCAGAAAATCGGCACCGAAACCCCGGCCAGCGATGCCGTCATCCCGATATAATCCCACCATGTGCCGCGGCGAATTGCGGACACAATCCCCGCGCCAAGGCCAAGTACACATGCAAAGACCATGCTCACCAGCGTCAATTCCATCGTCGCGGGAAAACGCGCCATCAATTCGACAGACACGCGCTCGTGCGATTTGATCGACCGCCCCAAATCGCCTTGCATCAGGTCGGAGAGATAGCGTCCAAATTGCACATGCAAGGGCTGATCCAGCCCCAAATCGCGCCGCAGCGCGGCCAAACTTTCGGCACTCGCCCGCTCGCCCAGCATCACCTGCGCCGGGTCCCCAGGTACGAGATGTACCATAAAAAAAACCAGCACCGTAATGCCCAACAGCGTGGGAATCAGTGCCAGTAATCTTTTGAGGATGTAGATGTACAAGGGGGATTCTCCGCGAGAGGTAAGATGTCAGTTTTTAGCCACAAAAAACACGAGCGGGGTACAACGAGCGACAGCCCGTTCAAAGGCACAAAAGGCGAGCCGTGTGTAGGGGCGATGCCCCCGTGCTCGCCCAAAGATACAAGAGGCAATCAGCCGTCGCCCATCCCTACTCCTCGATTTACGACCTGAAGTTACGCGCCTTTAAGCCGTTTTGCGATGCTTTTCAAAAGCTGATGTCGATAATCCCTCGTTTGTTGCCTTTGATGCGTTGATGCCTACGGCGTGCGCTGCCAAACGCTCAAATTACTCGCGTTATCACACTTCTTTTATCAGCAGCGTGTGGAAGATGAACGACCTCGTTTTCTCATTTGAAAATACCTCGGTTTGTCGCCAGATGCAAGGAACAAATTTGACCGAACAACAGGCGCGCCTCATGGCCTCTCCGTCAATTGGTCGGCGGCCAGACACCGTGCAGGAAGCCCCTGCACAGGCGCGGGCAATGGGAAAATTCACACACATCGGGCTTGACATCCCAAAATATCTTTTGTTAATTACAACCCCTCGCCAAACTTCAAGCCACTCTTTTGATTATGAAAAAAAACAGCGACCGCCCCGTGCGGTATCCTCACGAAATTGGGCGATTAGCTCAGTTGGTTAGAGTGCCGGTTTCACATACCGGAGGTCACTGGTTCAAATCCAGTATCGCCCACCATTTACCCACCTCTTCCCAGCAGATCAAGAGGTTCAACGCGCAGTAAAAACAGCCATAGAAAGGTGCACCTGCTCAGGGTCGCACCTTTTCTTTTTGCACACTTCACAAGGAGACCCACGCATGCGAGAGAGTTTGCACAATTTGCTGAAAATTCAGGAAATCGACAAAGAAATCAACGCGCTGCACCAATCGCAAGTCGATTTTCCCCTCGAAATCGACACCTTGGAAGTCGAACTGAAAAACGCACGCGATCAACTCGACGCGCAACAGCAACGCAGCGAAGAACTCGAAAAAAACCGGCGCACCTTCGAAAGAGACCTCGAAGCGATTGAAGCCGATCTGAAAAAACACCAAGACCGGCTCTACGAGGTCAAAACGAATAAGGAATACGACGCGTTGCAAATCGAAATCGCGGGCCTTCAAGATCGCAAGGACGACCACGAAACCGCGATTTTGGAAAATATTGAAATGATTGAGGAGATTGAGGCACAACTCGGCGAAGACAAAAAGTACTATCGAGAAATTGAAAAAGACCGGCAAAAACGCATTGACGAGTTGACGGCCAAACTCAATTCCATTGAAAAAAATGTGCGCGCATGGGAACGGAAGCGATCAGCCATTGAACCCCATGTGGAACCCGGGCTTTTGAACGTGTACAACCGCATCCGCGAGGTCGTCAAGGGCGGGGTTGCCGTTGTGCCGGTTCACAAAGGGGCCTGCGGCGGCTGTTACCGGCAATTATCACCGCAGCGTTTGGTCGAAGTCCGGCGTGCCGACAGCATCTTGCGCTGCGACGGTTGCAGGCGTATTTTGGCGTGGCGAGAAGACGAAGGCGCGGTTTGAACGAACTCATCCTATTTATCGACGGCGCATCCAAGGGCAATCCCGGGCACGCGGGCATTGGCATTCGCATAGAAGGAGAAGGCAAACTCTTGACTGAGCATTGCGAGTACATCGGGCAGGCCACCAACAATGTGGCAGAATATCGCGCCTTGATCAAGGGCCTCGAACTCGCCGCGCAGTTCGGCGCGAATCGCGTGACCGTTTTTTCGGACAGCGAACTCGTGGTGCGCCAGATGAACGGGCACTACAAGGTCAAAAGCAGCGCGCTGTGGTCGCTCTATCAAACCGCGCAAATGCAGAGCAAAACTTTTGACAAATTCCAAATCAAACACGTACGACGAGAGGAAAACAAAAAAGCCGATCAGTTGGCAAATCGGGGAATAAAGGAAGGGAAGACGGATCGCGGATGAAACGGATTGCGCGGATGAAAGGCAAGAGGCGAAAAGCAACCCCACAAAAACGCGGAGGGAAGATACAAGGAGGATATTTTGAGGTGTTTTAAGATTGTTGTTGAAAGATATCCCGATGGTTATGTGGGCTATCCCCTCGGACTGAAGGGCGTCGTCGTTGGACAGGGAGAGACGTATGAAACAGCATTGGCGGACGTAAAATCTGCTGTGCAATTTCATATCGAGACATTTGGCGCAGAAGCATGGGATGAAGATTTCCCTGTTTTGGAAGCTTTTCTGGTTGATGAAGCAATGGCGGTATAAATGGCGAAGTTTCCCGTTGACGCCCCCGAGCGAAGGGTGATTCGCACTTTTGAATTTTTGGGATTCAGGGTCGTGCGTGAAGCCACACACATTGCAATGCTTAGGGAAAATGTAGATGCACCAGAACGCCCTTGACCATGCCCAATCATTTGCGACTCAAGTCATCGACGTTGCGAACGATTTGCACGCAATCGGGAATTTCGCGTGATGATTTTTTGCGTGCTTATCGAGATGCTTGATAAGGATGTGATCGTCAATCAACAAAATAAACGTTAAAGAAGGTCAACATGCCAAAAGGCTTTGACGAAAAGTTGATTGCATTGCTCGAGACAGATGCCCGTTTTATAGATGAAGAGGGCGAGTTGATCAAGGCGGCGGTGATTGATCGGGCGTGGAAAATTGACCATGATCTCGTGCGGTTGCTGATCGGGGATGCCGATATCAAGGCCAAGTTTTTTGACGAGATTGAAAGGCACTATATTTTTAATTACAACACCTTTATCGACTACGTTTCCGCCAAGGACTTTCTCGCCAATTCCTACACCCGGTTTCGCAACAGAATTGGCTTGGACATTGGAGACAAATCCATGCGAGAGCGGGGCGAGGTGTCCTTGGTTTGGCCGTACAAGGATTGCGTGCTGGAAGGCGGGCAGACCAAAGAGGAGGAGAAGCGCGAGGAGATTTTCTTCAACGAAGTGCTGGCGCAGGACGAGATTAACCGCATGTTTGCCCCGAAGGTGCTGACCCACTGGAAACGCCACGCGGTTGACGGCGAACAAAAGGTCGCGGAGATCGCACGAGACGAGGACGGGACGATTCGAGAAAACCTGCTCATCAAGGGCAACAACCTGCTGGCGTTGCACACGCTGAAGAAACAGTTCCACAGCAAGGTGAAGTTGATCTACATCGATCCGCCGTATAACAACGGCAGTGATAGTTTTGGGTACAATGACAACTTCAACCATTCGAGTTGGCTGACGTTCATGAAGAATAGGCTGGAAGTGGCGCGGGAACTGTTGCGGGCTGACGGCCTGATCTTCATTCAGGTTGACGACCGAGAAATGCACTACTTGAAACTCGTGGCGGATGAAATATTTGGCAAAGACAATTTCATCGCAACTGTGCCGAGAAAGACGCGGAGCGGAAAAAGCGATGTGCCTTACAAGCTGTCGCAAGATTTTGACTGGATGCTGATGTACACAAAAGGCGCGACAAAAAAAGATCAGCTTTTCAGGCGTGCCGTTGCAAGAAAGTATTACAAGACGCCCGATTTCCCTGATGATGAATGGCGACTTAGCCCACTAACGACGCAACGTACAATTGAGGAACGCCCAAATTCAAATTTCACTCTCATCAATCCGCGAAATGGGCAAGAATTTCCCGTCAATCCGAATCGGGGTTGGGCAGTTACTAAAGACACATTTCATGACTACTTCAAACAAGGGAAGATTGTCCCCGGTGATTACGATTTTTTGAACATGAAACAGCCTGCAATGCGTGTCTTCAAGTCGGAAGAGATTGCGAGAAAAGGGGATGACTTTGATAAAGCATACGTGTCGTCGGATTTTCTCAATCGAGCGATGGATGAGTTGCTGAAAAGCATGTTCAACAAGAAAGGTACGGACGAAATTGTGGCATTATTCGGGAGCAAGGTGTTTCTTTATCCCAAACCTGAACTACTCATTCAACGCATTCTCGAATACACGACCCAAGAAGGCGATATTGTTTTGGAT
This sequence comes from uncultured Latescibacterota bacterium, assembly GCA_958295785.1. Taxonomy (GTDB): domain Bacteria; phylum Latescibacterota; class UBA2968; order UBA2968; family UBA2968; genus VXRD01. The sequence continues at coordinate 3,430,083 of OY282377.1, read as the reverse complement.
TACCACTTGGGGAGTGGCACAACCGCGGCTGTCGCACACAAGATGAACCGCCAATGGATTGGGGTTGAGCAGATGGACTACATAGAGACGGTGACGTTTCCTCGTTTGGAAAAGGTGCTCGCCGGCGAACAAGGCGGCGTCTCCAAAGCCGTCAACTATCAGGGTGGCGGCGATTTCATCTTTTGCGAACTGATGCAGTACAACGAAGTCTTTATGGACGCGATCCAGGCCGCCGAATCATCCGAGAAACTGGTGGCACTCTGGCGGGACATAGCCGAAAACTCATTTTTGAACTGGTATGTCAACCCCAAAGCACCGGAAGATGCGGTCGATGATTTTATTGCGATTGGGCGTGGTGAAGATGGGCTGGACAAGCAAAAGAAGTTGCTGATGGAATTGCTGGACAAAAACCAACTCTACGTCCACCTTTCGGAGATTGAGGATGAAGATTTCGAGGTCAGCGATGAAGACAAGGCGTTGAATCAATCGTTTTACAACGAGGCGCGTGATGGCGGATAAGTTTTTGTATGAGACGCTCGATTCTGTTTCTCAAATGGGACGTTTGCCCAAAGAGATTCCCGCTTATCTCAGGGATAATCTGAATCCCAAGTTTGAGTTGCGGCCCTATCAGGAAGAGGGGTTTGCCCGTTTTTTTTACTGTTTTGCCAATGATTTTCCGGACAAGGAACGCCCGCTGCATTTTCTGTTCAACATGGCGACGGGCAGTGGCAAGACGTTGATGATGGCCGGGCTGATTCTCTATCTGTATGAGAAGGGGTATCGCAATTTTTTGTTTTTCGTCAACTCGACCAACATCATCGAAAAGACGCGGGACAATTTTCTCAACCCCGTTAGCATCAAATATCTGTTCAATGGGGACATCCACATTGCCGACAGCCGGGTGCGAATCTCGCCTGTGGACAATTTCGAGGCGGTTAATCCCAACGACATCAACCTTTCCTTTACCACCATTCAAAAACTCCATTCTGACCTGATGACCGAAAAGGAAAATGCCATTACGTTTGAAGACTTTCGCAAGCACAAAGTGGCGCTGATCGCCGATGAAGCGCATCACATGAACGTCGCGACCAAGTCTCAGCAGAAGATGTTCGAGAGTTGGGAGAATACTGTCGAGCGCATTTTCAAGCAGAATGAGGACAATCTCTTGTTGGAGTTCACCGCCACACACGATTACGAAACCCCCGCAATGGTGGAGAAATACCGCAACAAGGTGTTGTATCGCTATGACTTGCTCCAATTCCGCAACGATCTGTTTTCAAAGGATGTGGTCATTGTGCAATCGGATTTTGACTTGAACGCGCGCGTCCTCCAAGCTCTGATTCTCAGCCAGTACAAACGGGAAGTGGCGGCGAAATACCACATCGATCTCAAGCCCGTGGTTCTGTTCAAAGCGCAACGCACCATAGCCCAATCGCGGGAGAACAAAGCCAACTTTCACGACCTCGTCAATGGCCTCTCGGCTGCGAACATCGCCCAAATTCGCAACTCAAACATCCCGCTCGTTCAGCGGGCGTTTCGCTTTTTTCACGATCACGACATTGGGGACGCGCAGTTGGCAGAACGCCTGAAGCGAGAATTTCGGGAAGACTTTTGCCTCTCGGTCAACGAGGAAAAAGAAAAGGAAAATCATCAGATTTTGGTCAATACCCTCGAAGACCGCCACAACCGCATTCGCGCTGTCTTTGCCGTGCAAAAGCTCAACGAAGGGTGGGATGTGCTCAATCTGTTCGACATTGTCCGCTGTTATGAAGCGCGCGATTCCGGGAAAAATAAAATCGGGCGAACGACCATGTCCGAGGCGCAACTCATTGGGCGCGGAGCGCGGTATTTTCCATACGTTTTGCCGCACAACGCGGACCGTTTTCGCCGCAAGTTCGACGGCGATCTCGACAACGAGTTGCGCGTGCTGGAAGAATTGCACTATCACAGCATCAATGATTCGCGCTATATTTCCGAAATTCGCGCCGCGCTGATCAAAGAAGGCATGATGGACGAGCGCGAAGTGACGCGCAAACTCGCGCTCAAAGACTCGTTTAAGCAAACCGATTTCTACAAACGCGGGGTGGTTTGGTTCAATGACCGCCGCCCGAAAAATTACCAGCGCGTGCAATCGTTTGCCGATTTGGGCGTGCAGAAACGGAATTACGTCCACGTCATTGCCACGGGGCGCGGCGGCGCGCAATCCGTTTTGGCAACTGGGCAACATGTGGCGCAAGACGAAACCCGGCAGGACGTGAAGGTCCGCGCCCATGAGCGCAACATCGTTCAATCTGCTGTTGCGTGCAATCCGTTCTTTGCCTTTGCGTCGCTCAAACGCTATTTTCCCAATCTCGCATCCATGCGCGATTTTGTGGTTTCTGAGAATTATCTCGGCGGGCTGGAAATCACTTATCAGGGCAATATTTATAGATTGGACGAGAACCGCGTTGAAAAACGCGCTGCTGTGTCGGGGTTGTTGCGTCAAGTCGAAGCCGAAATTCGCCAGCGAGTGACCGAATACGAAGGCTCACGAGCGTTTAGGTGCGATAGGGTGCATGGAGTCTTTGGGGATAAGGTGTTGAAATTTGACGCCAAAAATCCCCGCGCTAAGAAAGACGCGCAATTTGAACATTTCGTCTCTGCCAAAGACTGGTTTGCCTGCAACACAATTTACGGTACCAGCGAAGAAAAGGCGTTTGTGCGGATGCTGGACAGGCAAATGCAGAAATTACAACGAGATTACGACGCGATCTATTTGCTTCGCAACGAAAGGCATTTCGAGATTTACAATTTTGACGACGGGCGAGCCTTCCAACCGGATTTTGTCCTGTTCCTGCGCGACAGGGCTGGCGACTTGTTGACGTATCAACTTTTTGTCGAACCCAAAGGCAAGCATCTGGGCGATCGCGATCGCTGGAAGGAAGCCTTTTTGAAAGCGATTACCGCCGAGCCTGCCGGCAAACTCTTGACATTTAAAAATAAAAAATACCGTTTGATCGGCGTGCCGTTCTACAACAACGAAGACGAGAACCAATTTAGAGACAGCCTGTTTGAGGCGTTGGGCGCGAAAACGGCGAGGAGAGGGCGATGACGAGACGCGAATATTTGGCGTCGATTATGCCGACGCGCGAGATGGTGGATCACTTTGTGACGCCTGCGAAGGCGGAGGTGCCACGCGAGTTGGCGAGGGCGATGTGCAACAATGCGAAGTCGGCGTTTGATCCCGAAATTGGATGGGTGGTTTGCGACGGATTTCGCGGCGGTGGCGTGGATGGTTCGCGCGGGTTTTACGCATACCAAAAGGACGGTGCGCGGCAGGGGGTCAATTATGCGGATCGCGCCTGCCGCATCCACACGTATGGAAACAGCTTTACGCATTGCGATCAGGTCAGCAATGGCGAGACGTGGCAGGAGTATTTGGCCGCCCATCTGTTGGAGCCGGTCCGCAATTACGGCATTGGCGGGCACAGCGTGTATCAGGCGTATCGGCGCATGTTGATCGTGGAGCGGGAACACCCCGCCGAGTACGTAATTTTGAATGTGTGGGACGACGATCACTTTCGCAATTTGGATGCGTGGCGGTCCATTCGCATGGGCAGACAGGGGCGGTTCACACTGCCGCATTTGCGCGTCAACTTGGAACGCGGCAGCGTTGAAGAGCGCGAAAACCTCTGCAAAACGCCGGAAGAACTCTATCGGCTGTGCGACACGGACTGGGTGTGGGAGACGTTTGGCAACGATCCGATTTTGCACGCAGTGATGGCGCGCAAAGGCAGTGTGGAAGATGTAGCGGCAATGGCGCGAAGTCTGGGCGGAGAACGCGAGAACGCAGGCTCGGATGCCGAGGTTTACGGGTTGCATACCGAAGCGGCCTTGTTTGCGACTCGGTTTGTCATTGAAAAGGCCGAGGCATTTACAAAGGCCAATGAAAAAAAGTTGCTGGTGATTTTGTCGTTTGGCGCGCGCAATATGGCCCAAGCATTGGAAGGCAAGCCCCTTTTTGACCAGACGTTTTTGGATTGGTTGGCGACAAAGGATGTGCCGGTGATCGATTTGCGCGAGGCATTCCGGGAGGCATACACAACGTATCGGGGGGATGTACAGGCGTTTTTGGCGCCGTATTATATCGGCCACCACACGCCGCGCGGGAATTTCTTTTTTGCTTGGGCGATTAAAGACCGAATCGTCGAATGGCTCGCCCCCAAGCCATTGCCCTACAGATAGGAGGATGGGATTGCAATTGCGGGAGATGGCGGGGACACGGATAGTTTCGGCGCGTTCAAGAAAGTGTAGCGATTGGAAATGATCAACCATCAACTCGGTGAGGGCCAAGGAATTTCTCGCCATCGAAATGAATCAGATGAGAAGGTTCGTCAACGAGCCATACTTCTGTTTCCCAACTTATCTCTACGACCCATTTCTAAATTCCTCACGGTTCTGAAAAACACTTACGAATACCCTGCCTGCCCGACACCTCGCCGTTAAGCGTTCCAAGTCCAAATGTCTTAATTTGCTGATCGGATTGGAAGAATGGACTGCTTCAATCAAAAGAATCCAGTTGTTCTTTCGGTCGTAGGCTACGACATCTGGCAGTAGGTCCTGATTTAGGTCAAAAAATCCCAACGTTTGCAAGCGTTCTTCATGCTTAAAGAGTTGTTTTTCGTTGTATCGCCCAAATATAAAATCTCAGCACCTGGCGCGAAACGAGGTAGAAATTCTTCGACAATGGCCTTTTGGAGAACATTGTGGTGCCCCGGGGTTAAAGATAGCTCGTGTCCAGTTGGAAATTTTACCGGTATCATTGCTCTTTGGCGATCTCTTTGTAGTCTTTTACGCAAATCTCCACATTCAGACTTAAACCGATTGACGCATTCTTCCCATCCAGATTTTCCAAATTGGTGTAAGAGATCCAAGCCAATCTGTGATACGGCATATCGACGCGTTGGATTATTTGTATTGGCGTTTGGATCGTGGGCACTGCGTAAAACCAATCCTGCTTCAAGCAAATAAACGAGATTTTTTCGCCTGACGTCGTCATAGGACCCCGGCGAAAGATTCAATCCGTAAAATTTATTCCAAAATTCTATGATATCTCGCGTTCGTAGTGCGTAGTCATTTCCATCCCCATGTATTTTTGCTTCCTCCCATTTTGACGAAGGTTTTATATCTGATACTGCAAGCAATGTAAGCGCGAGTCGGTCTTGCCGCAGTTCGGTTTTTAGCTCACCCTCTCCGAGTGGGATACCTATTGCTCGGAGAATTGTGCGGGCTTCTGATATTTTGACTTGAATGGAGGTCATGGTAATTTTTTGAGATCAAAATATCTCGAGTTGAGAGGATTTTGGGTATTTTCGCTTGACGTGGTTAACATCATCTTGGGAAAGTTCAGGGCCGTCGTAGCACTTTTGAATTTCTATTGCCAATACCTTTGCGAGCAAAGGCGGTACAGCATTGCCCACTTGGTTAAATTGGCTACCTTCACTCCCACAAAACTGAAACCAGTCGGGAAAACTTTGCAATCGGGCACTTTCTCTTACACTGAGCCGCCTGCGTCTTCCATCTTTTAGTTTAATACGCATCATGTCGCCCGTAGCCCCATGTAAATTTCGACATGTTATCGTTCTTGCGGGTTGGTTGAGATGAAGATCTCGAGGGCGAATACATTGAGATGCGCGTTCGTAATTTGCGACGTATTTGTCCATGCTCGGTGTCAGAAATTTGGCGTTCTCTGGAATACTATAAGCGAGTTCCGCCAGTGCTTCCCCAGCAGTAACGGGATGAAAGAACTTACCTCTTGGAAAATGCCAATTTCCCCGATGTGCAATGACAAAAAGTCTTTCTCTTTTTTGTGGAACTCCAAAATGGACGGCTTGTAAAATTTGAGATTCTACAATATATCCAAGATTTTCTAAGTACTCTGTAAATTAAATACTTTGGAATTTCAATTATTTCAAGGAGGCGTTCGCATGCCCAATGATCCCAATGTTCCTGGGGTCTGCTTTGATGAACGTCCTTGTTTTCTCATCGGACAAGTCCTGGATCCCTTGCCCCTAACAACAGGCCAAGTGACCAAAGAACATGATGCCTATACCAAACACGGCTCGCGTGCGCTGTTGGTCGCCATTGAGCCTTTAAGCGGCAAACGGCTTGCCGAAATCTATCCTCGGCGCACGATGAAGGAAGACACCCACTTTTGTCAGGCCCTGACACAGCATTGGCCACAAGCGGAGAAAATCCGCTTGGTGCAAGACAATCTCAACACGCATACCCGCCATGCCTTCTATCGTTACTTGCCGGCCGATGAGGCGTTTGCCCTCGCGCAGAAGTTTGAGTTCTTCTTTACTCCCAAGTCGGCGAGTTGGTTGAACATGATCGAGATTGAGTTTTCGGCTCTGGCGCGAGGATGTTTGAATAGGCGCATCGCGACGCAGGCGGAACTGCGCCGGGAAGTTTTGGCCTTTTTTCAGGAGCGAGAGGCCAAGGGTATCCCCTTGAATTGGCAGTTCACTTTGCCCAAGGCGAGAGACAAGATGAATACCCATTATCAACGCGTTTATCCAGACAATTCAAAACTTAGAATAACTTAATTTACAGAGTAATAAATATAATAACAAATTCTATAACGTGTAATTCAAGGAGGATATAATGGGCAATATTTACGCAATTGCTAGGAGGTGCGATGACCGCAGAAGAAAAATTCATGTTTGACCTCGATGGCTATTTGGTGATCAAAGATGTGTTGAGCCGAGAGGAATTGGATGTTCTCAACGCGGTGGCGGACCGAGCGTTTCCCAGGGATTACGCGGATGCGGAAGCAGATGGGGCCTTTGGCAATGCCCATGGAGTGCGCCGTGCGCCGAGTGTTGTGGATTGGGATGTGGCGTGTCGGAATTTGATCGATCATCCGAAGGTGTTGCCCTATCTCGTGGAATTGCTCGGCCCGAAGTTCCGCTTGGATCACGATTACGCCATTTTTATGACAAAAAATGGTAAGCGCGGGAGTTTGCACGGGGGCAAGCCGGATTTGTTCCACCACTATTACAAATATCGAGATGGCACCATGCAGTGTGGCTTGTCGGTTTTGACCTATTTGTTGTCGGATGCAAATGCGGGCGATGGCGGGTTTGCCTGTGTGCGGGGCAGCCACAAGAGCAATTTCAGGATGGATTTGCCGCGCGATGTGCAGCGGTTTGAGCGGGTTCCGCACTATGTTGTCCAGCCGCCGGCAAAAGCGGGCGATGCGATCTTTTTTACGGAAGCCCTGATACACGGCACCTTGCCCTGGCGGGCGGATCACGAGCGCAAAGTGTTGCTTTACAAGTACGGTCCGGGGCATTTGATTTCCGCGCCGAAGGGCTACGACAGTTCGGCTTATGAAGGGCTGACCGAACGACAAAAGCGCGTTCTCTTGCCGCCTGGCGTACACGACCGGACGGATGTGTTGGGGTGATCCAAGGGCGACACGGCGCGGGGTACAACTATCCGGTTCTCAAGCCAATTCATAGGCGAATCAACGCCTATGAATTGTAGGGACAAGCCCCCGTGCCTGTCCAAGTCAACGAATCAGCGGACAGGGTACAACTACGTCATGCAGTTCACGACACAGATGAAAGATGCAAAAATAAAAACGTAGTGCCCCCGTGCCTGTCCGAATCAGCGAATCAGCGGACTGACCACTGAGAGGTCGATATGGCAAAGACGCGGCGATTGACGATGGCGCAGGCGATAGTGCAGTTTTTGAAGGCGCAACACGTCTCGCGCGATGGGGTTGAACAACCCTTTTTTGCGGGGATGTCGGGCATTTTTGGGCACGGCAATGTGGCCGGGATCGGGCAGGCATTGCACCAATACCGCGACGAGTTTCGGTATTATCAAACGCGCAATGAACAGGCGATGGTGCATACGGCGGCGGCGTATGCGAAGATGAAAAACCGCTTGAGCACCTTGGCGTGTACCGCGTCGATTGGCCCGGGCGCGACCAATATGGTGACGGGCGCGGCGACCGCGACGATCAACCGCTTGCCGGTGTTGCTGTTGCCGGGCGATATTTTTGCGCGGCGCAATGTCGCGCCGGTATTGCAACAATTAGAATCCAATGCGTCTCAGGATATTTCCGTGAACGATTGTTTTAAGCCCGTGTCCCGGTACTGGGATCGGTTGAATCGGGCGGATCAGGCCATTGTCGCGTTGCCCGAGGTGATGCGGGTTTTGACGTCGCCGGTCGAGACGGGCGCGGTGACATTGTGTTGTCCGCAAGACGTGCAGACCGAGGCGTTTGACTATCCCGAACAGTTGTTTGAAAAGCGCGTTTGGGTGGTGCCGCGCAATCGCCCGGATCGCGATTTGGTGGCAAAAGCCGCATCGTGGATTCGGGCGAGCAAGTGCCCGATGGCAATAGCGGGCGGCGGGGTGCTGTACAGCGAGGCGAGCGACGCGCTGGCGGCATTTGTGGCGCGAACGGGTATTCCAATAGGCGAGACGCAAGCGGGCAAGGGATCGCTGAATTGCGACCACGCCAACAATTTGGGCGCGGTGGGGGTGACGGGCACGCCGGGCGCGAATACCATCGCACGCGAGGCGGATTTGGTGATCGCGATTGGCACGCGCTTGAGCGATTTTACGACCGCGTCCAAGACGGCGTTTCAAAATCCGAATGTGAAATTCATCGCGGTGAATGTGGCGGAATTTGACGCGGGCAAACACGGCGCGCTGCCATTGGTGGGCGATGCGCGGGTGGTGCTCGAGGAACTCGCCGAAGCCGTGCAGGGGTATCGCGTGCCAGAGGATTTGACGCGGCGAATTGCGGCGTTTCGGGAGGCGTGGGAGACCGAGGTCAATCGCATTTACAATTTGGGACATCGCCCCGTTTTGAGCCAAGGGGAGGTGATCGGCGCGGTGAATGAAGGGTCCGCGCCCGAGGATGTGATGGTTTGCGCCGCGGGCAGCCTGCCGGGGGATTTGCACAAGCTGTGGCGCACGCGCAATCCCAAGGGCTATCACCTCGAGTACGGCTATTCTTGCATGGGCTACGAGATCGCCGGGGGGTTGGGCATTAAGATGGCCGATCCCGACCGCGAGGTGTATGTGATGGTGGGCGATGGGTCGTATTTGATGATGGCGCAGGAGATCGCCACGTCGGTGCAGGAGGGGATGAAGTTGAATATCGTTTTGCTGGATAATCACGGGTTTGCGAGCATTGGGGGATTGTCGGACGCGGTGGGCGCGCACGAGTTTGGGACGCGCTACAAGATGCGCGATGCCCAAACCGGGCAGTTGGATGGGGAGCATGTGCCGACGGATTTGGCCGCAAATGCCGAGAGTTTGGGCGCGTACGTGTTGCGGCCCGAGGGCAAGGAGGGGTTGATGCGGGCGATAGCCGAAGCGCGGCGCGTGGATCACACGACCGTGATCGCGGTGGAGGTGGACCGCGAGGTGCGCGTGCCGAGTTATGAAAGTTGGTGGGATGTGCCGGTCGCGGAAGTTTCGACTGTGGAAGAGGTGCAACATGCGAGAGCCGAGTTTGAGGCGATGGTGAAGCAAGAGCGGTATTTTTTGTGATTGACTTGGAGGCGACTTGTATCATGCGCTTTTTTAACACGAGTGGCCCTGTGGTGGCCGCGGATCACTACTGCATCCCGCCGTTGGAACGGCTGGATCTCGCCGAGGTGCGGCGGCTTATCCGCAACAAACGCTACTTTGTCCTGCACGCGCCTCGGCAAACGGGCAAGACTTCTGCATTGCTAACTCTGCGCGATCTGCTCAATGCCGAAGCCGCCTACGCTTGCGTGTACGTCAATGTCGAAGGCGGGCAGGCCGGGCGCGAAGATGTGGAACAGGTCATTCGCACCATTTTAGGCGAGTTGGCATCTCGAGCGCGTTCAATAGGCGACGCGTTTTTAGACGCGGTTTGGTTCGACATCTTGACCAAGTACGGTCCTCACGCGGCCCTGCGCGAATCCCTGACGCGCTGGGCTGAAGCAACCCCGAAGCCTTTGGTGTTGCTCATCGACGAAATAGACGCGCTGATCGGCGACGCGTTGCTGTCGGTGTTGCGGCAATTGCGCGCTGGCTATGACCTCCGTCCGGCGGGTTTTCCGCAGAGTGTGATACTGTGCGGCGTGCGCGATGTGCGCGACTACCGCATCCGTTCTGGTTCGACCAACGATATCATCACCGGCGGCAGTGCGTTCAACATCAAAGCGCGATCCCTGCGCTTGGGCGACTTCTCGCGTGATGAGGTGGTCGCCTTGCTGGCGCAACACACCGAAGAGACAGGGCAGGCGTTCACCCCAGACGCGCTAGAGACGATATGCAACCAGACCCAAGGTCAGCCCTGGCTGGTCAACGCCTTGGCGGAAGAAGCCTGCTTCTATGGCGCCGCCGCAGAAGATCGGGCGATCACCACCGCCGCCATCCTCGACGCCCGCGAGCAACTCATCCTGCGCCGAGAGACGCATCTCGACCAACTGACAGACAAACTTCAAGAGGACCGCGTGCGACGCGTCGTTGAGCCTTTGTTGAGCGGTGGCGAGAAACGCGACTTCATCAATCGGGATTTGGAGTATGTGCGCGATCTCGGTCTCGTAGCTCAAGATCGTCCCTTGCGTATCGCCAATCCGATCTACGCCGAGGTGATCCCGTGCGAAATGACGTGGGTGGTACAAGAAGAGTTTAATCAGGATGCGGCTTGGTACGTCGATGCCAATGGCGGCCTAAACGTGGTCAAACTGCTGACCGCGTTCCAAACGTTCTTCCGCGAACACTCGGAGCATTGGGTGAAGCGATTCGAGTATCAGGAGGCCGGGCCTCAGTTGTTGCTTCAAGCATTCCTCCAGCGCATTGTGAACAGCGGTGGGCGCATTGAGCGAGAGTACGGTTTGGGGCGGATGTGTACGGATCTGCTCATCGTCTGGCCGCAGGGGGATCAGACGCACGAGGTTGTGATCGAGTGCAAAATTCTCCACAGAAGCTTGGCGCAAACCATCGCCGATGGCTTGGATCAGACCGCCGAGTATATGGATCGTTGCGCTACAGAGTCGGGTCATTTGGTGATCTTTGACCGGCGCGAAGGGCGGCGTTGGGACGACAAGGTGTTCCACGAGCGGCGGGTGGCGAGCAACGGCGCCGAGATCGATGTGTGGGGGATGTGACGATATGCCCATCACCGATCCCCTTTGTACTAAATTGATTTTCTGTTGCCCTGATGTGATGCGATATGCGACCCGCAAATGATTCCCTTGACGTTACGCAGTACGTCAAATAAGCCATGGCAACCAGGCCATCCCAAAAGACCATCAGACAAAGCCATCGCGCACAGCGCGCAAGTCCGTCTCGCAACCAACCTCCCTCTTGCAACCCACCTTGCAGGCCAACGCATGTCGTCCTATTACAAAAGCGATTTGCGCTGTTGCAAGCCCCTCGGCGTTTGAGAGCGGCATTTTTTGCTTCCTTTTTTTTGCTGTTAAAAAAAAGGAAGTCGCCGCACGCCGTAGGCACAGGCGTAGCCAACGCATCGAAGGCACCCCACGCGGAGGCAGAACCAAACGCTTGAGACAAGCAACGCATGATCTCTGAGGAACGTCTGTTCCCCACTCCTCATTCCTCCCTGATGGGAGGCAGGATACGGAAAAATAAAAATCAATTTGGTATGACAATTTACTCGGCGAGGTGCGCGATGAATATTCCTCCGTCTGAACATGTTACGCCGATTTCGCTGGCGAAGCATTACAATGTGGACCGCGGGCAGTTGGAGGGGTTTGGGGGCGAGGATTGGGACGCGATGTACGGGAGGCAGTCCGTTTTGGGCATGCCGTTTGATCTGGGCGTGCCAAACGAACCGAATGCCGTATTGCTCGACCGCGATGCGGTGCAGGTGGATATGGGCGGCGCGAAAGCGACCTATCTCCTGTTTTTGCACGCGGTTGAAGATCGCGTGAGTCGTTATCAAGAGGGACTGGCCGATTTTGCCACGGATGGCAATGAACTGGGCGATCACGTCTCGGATTACGCGCTGGAATACGCCGATAGCGAGACCCATGCGACGCGCATTTTGCGGCGGTTTGCGATTCAGCAAGCCCATATTTCATGGGGGGCGAGCGCGTTTGCCGCCATGCCCGCGGCCAAACCCAGTGTCGCGATGGGCGCGACAGATGAACACGGCCTTGGACGGCGGCCCGCATCGGCGTATGGGCGCGCAGAGACGCGGCACAGTTCGGGCCGAGATGGGGGGCGGGCAAAGCTGTGGGTGTACGCGTTGCCCAATCCGCATCCGCACAAACCCATTCAACAACTGGTGTTGACGCCGAAAACCGAGCGGTCCGCAGTGCTGGGGATTGCGCGTACGCAGGTGGCGGATCATCCGTTGCGGCCCGGGGTGCGCGAAAAATTGCGGTTGGATTTGCCGGCCGGGGCGCGTTTGAACGCCTTGGGCGAACTCGAGAATATCGACATCGATCTGGGCGTGGTCATGTCTGCGCGGGCGGTTTTGGATTACGATGCGGACCGCTGGTTGGGCGCCGAGGTGGATGTGCAACCGGCGCGGTCATCTTCTGCGGTGATTGTGGAGTACATCGCCCATCCGCAGGCCAAGTTGTACGTGGGGACAGAAGTCGGGAAGAATGCGGTTTATGATCTGGCGCGGGCAGATGGGATCGCCAAGGTGCAACCCGCGCATCGCCCGGTCAAAATTCGCGTGGTGGAAAAGGGGACGGGACAGCTGGTCGCGGTGCGGTTGCACATGCACGGGCAGGCCGGGGAGTATTTGCCGCCCAAGGGGTATCACCGCAGGGTGAACCCGCACTGGTTTGAGGACAATTACGGGGAGCACGTCAATGGGCTGAATCAGTATTGCTATATCCCGGGCGAATGCGTGGCGGATTTGCCCTTGGGCGAGGTGTATGTCGATATTCAAAAGGGGTATGAGATCGCGCCTATCCGGGAGAAGTTCACGGTGGGTGCGGATACGGATGTCGTGACGTTTGAGATTGATCGCGTGCTCAAGTGGCGGGAAAAGGGGTGGGTGACAGCCGATACGCACGTGCATTTCCTAAGCCCACAAACCGCGCGCTTGGAAGGCGAGGGCGAAGGCGTAAATGTGGTGAATTTGCTGGCGAGCCAGTGGGGCGAGATGTTTAGCAATGTGGCGGATTTTGACGGCAAGACGACTTTGGGCGCGAAGGATTTTGGCGGAGATGGCGAGTTTCTCGTGCGCGTAGGCACGGAGAATCGCATGCAGGTGCTCGGGCATATTTCCCTGTTGGGCTATTCCGGGCAGATGATTCACCCGCTGTGTTCGGGCGGGCCGTCGGAATCCGCGCTGGGAGACGCGCAGGAAGTGACGATGGCCGAGTGGGCGCAACAGTGCATCGATCAAGGCGGGCTCGTGGTGATGCCGCACGGCCCCAATCCGCAGTGCGAGCGCGCGGCGGATATCGTGCTGGGCCTGATCCACGCGATAGAGATGATGACGTTTAATCCGCACAATGCCCAGATCAATCCTTATGGCATTGCGGACTGGTACCGGTATTTGAATTTGGGCCACCACATTCCGGTCGTGGGCGGTTCGGACAAGATGGCGGCTGCGTCTCAACTGGGCGGGGTGCGAACCTATACGCATTTGGGAGATCGCGCGTTTGACTATGAAAACTGGATGGCGGCGACCAAAGCAGGGCATACGTTTGTGACGGTGGGGCCGCTATCAGATATTCAGGTGGAAGGGCAGGCCCCCGGCTCAAAGGTGCAGTTGCCCGCGTCCGGCGGGACGGTGCAGGTGACGTGGCAGGCGGCGTCTGTGCGGTTGCCCATCGATCAGGTTGAGGTGGTTGTGGGCGGGCTGACGCACGACCAGGTCAATGTGAACAAGGCTCTGTCTGCGTCGGGCAGTGCGGCCGTGCGCGTGGAAAATTCGACTTGGATCGCCCTGCGGGTGCGCGGGAGTTATCGCGGGCAACACGGCGAGATTGCAGCGCATACGAGTGCGGTGCAGGTGATTGTGGCGGAAAAACCGATTTTTTCACAGGCCGATGCGACCGCGGTTTTGGAACAGATCGAGGGCGCGATTGCCTATTTGGATACGCTCGCGCCGCGCCCCGAGGCAACGCGCCTGAAACAGATGCGCGCCACATTGGAAGCCGCGCACAACCGCTTGCACCAGCAGATGCACAAGCGCGGCATTTATCACGATCACACGCCCCTGCACGCGCACGGGCATGAGCATTAGAGGCTCAAACGCGCCCGAATGTAGCGATAACGTATTTGTTATCAAAAATCAATCCGAAAGGTTTTGTGCCATGAGTGAGCAACTTTCGTTTCGGCCGGAGCGCCGGCCAAATGTGATCTGGATTTTTGGGGATCAGCATCGCGCCCACGCCCTGAGCTATCGGGGCGACCCCAATGTGTTCACGCCCAATATCGACAATCTCGCACGCGAGGGGACGCGCTTTGATTGCGCGGTGGCAGGGGCGCCGTGGTGCTCGCCTTTTCGCGGCGCGTTGCTGACGGGTACCTATCCCCACCAAAATGGCGTGACGAGAACGCCGTCTCCGCTGCATCCGACGATTCCGACCATTGCCTGTCCTTTCAACGACGCGGGGTATCACACCGCGTATATCGGCAAGTGGCATTTGGATGGGGCGAATGCGCGAGAGCACTATGTTCCGCCCGCGCGCAGGGGGAATTTTCAGTATTGGATGGGGTATGAGAACAACAACAACCAGAACGAGTGCTATGTCTATGGCTCGGATGGCGAAACGCCCATGCGGTTGGATGCGTACGAAACCGATGGCCTGACCGCCCTGCTGTTGGATCATCTCAATGGGCATGTGGGTGGACGAGAAGACTATCAGCCCTTTTTTGCCGTGCTTTCGGTGCAGCCGCCCCACAATCCTTATGTGCCGCCCACCCATCCGCATGCCACTCGGATTCACCCGTCAGAGATTCGGCTTCGGCGCAATGTGCCCGATGTGCCGTGGATCCGCGAGCGGGCCGCGCTGGATCACGCGGGTTATTACGCGATGGTGGAAAATTTGGATGACAATGTGGGGCGGATTCGCACCGCGCTCAAAGAAATGGGCATTGATCGCGAGACCTATTTGATTTTCTTTTCGGATCACGGGGATATGCTTTGGAGCCACGCACAGTCGGGCAAATCCTCGCCGTGGGAGGAATCGATCCGCATTCCGTTTGTCATTGGCAAAGTGGGCGGCAGTTACAACATGCGGACGGGTTCGACCGATGCGGTTATCAATCACGTCGATATCGCCCCTACGACCCTCGGGCTGTGCGGTATCCCGGTTCCCGAGCGCATGGTCGGGCACGATTATTCGGGGCATTGCATTCCCGAGTCTGCCGCAGAGTTCAAGGGCAGGCCCGACAGAAATTCAGAACCGGACTCGGCCTATCTCCAGCAGATTCCCCGAAAGATGCACGCGCACACCGTGAACAAGGCGTGGCGGGCCGTGGCGATGCGAGACGGGTGGAAATACGCGTGTACGCCGGGCAATGACTGGTTGCTTTTTAATACCGCCGACGATCCCTACGAACAGGCGAATTGCGTCTATAACAAAGCGTTTCAAAAGGAGAAAGCGCGATGCCACCAACGCCTCGCGCAGTGGATTGAAGACACGGGCGATGATTTTGAGTTGCCCGATATTGGGTTGGACGAATAGACCCATGAAAAAAATACAGGTGACAAATGGACTTTTTTTGTTATTTTTTTCATACGAGACCACTTCCACCAAAACGGAGGCCTGACAAATGAAATATGTCATCCCCCTGTTATTCGCGTTTGCATGGATACCCGCAGCCAATGCCCAAACGGAAAAACCGCGCGGCAGTTTAGAGAGCAGAGTGGGCAGATTAGAAGGGATTGTCGAGCAGATTGACAAGCGGTTGACCAATATTGAGCAAGATCAACGCGAGACGTTAAAGCGTTTGGAGGCTCTGAGAAGTGAAATGAGGGAGGAAATGAATATTACGAGAAGTGAAATGAGAGGGGAAATGAATATTACGAGAAGTGAAATGAATACCATGAGAGGGGAAATGAATATCATGAGAGGGGAAATGAATATCATGAGAGGGGAAATAAATACCCTGAGAAGTGAAATGAATACCTCATTTCGGTGGCTTGTCGGGATCATCGTCACGCTTTTTCTGGGCAATGTGGGGATGAACTGGTATTGGAACAGAAAGCACACCGCCGCCGAAGCTCCTCGTTCCGTTCCCCGTAGGGAGGAAAGTCGTCCTGCTACCCGTCCCCTTGTTGACCAACCACTGGTCACCGAGGAGGAGACGCCAGCGAGATAGAAAGCTAATAAAAAAAAAGAAAAGCCCGGTCTCATATTCGAGGTCGGGCTTTTTGTTGGTTGTTTGACTGCGGGCTAAGGTGTGCGACTGTTGAGAGAAAGAAATCAGCGGGCCGAGTTTTTGTTATGGCTTGTAGGACTGGTATGCTGACCGCACCACATCCTCGGCCAGCTTGTCGCGGATGCCGTAAGTGCGCCGACCAGCCCAGTAGCTCGACCACAGTTCGTCACTGCTGATCCAATTGTCCCAAAAAAAGACGCCGTTCACCACGCCGGGGTATTTGTCCATCGCATTGAACAATCCCTGAAAGATATTGGCCTGCGTTTCCTGTCCGTCATCCCGGCCGTTGCCATTGGCATCGGTAAATACGAACCGCCGGTTTTCCGGTGAAGCATCACCTGGTGATTGGGGGGATTCAACCACATCTATAGCACCGTATTCGAGGAACAAAATGGGGCGACCGGGATTTCTGTCCATAAGCGGCATGAGATAGTCTTGGAATATCTGCTCATAACGCGCTTGGAAATATGAGACGCTCAGGACAGAAGAAGGACGCGAGTCTGTCAGCGGGAAATACGCGCTGATCCCCGCGATGTCGAGATCCAAATCTTTCCATAGATAATTCGATCCCGGGCCAAAAAAGTCGAGGTCTATGAGCGCGTCATAGTGCATATCGTAGGTCAGCAAGCCACTGTACACGGCACGCACGCTTTGCACCAATGATCGGAGTTCCCGGCCAAAATCATTGGTCATATAGCCCCCGGATCGCGTGCGAAACAGCCGATCCGTCTCTGTGCCCAACGAGTACAACGACACGCCCTCGGCCTCGGCGATTCTGGCAAAATGCACGGCTTGTTGCGTATAGGTCGCCCAAAACTCGGCAACAAACCGCCGGTGATCCGGATGATCGGGACGCCACGGCCAATTTTCCGGCAATATCAGCCCAAAAACATTCGGATCATCAGGAGGAACGCCGCCGGTGTGAGGCGGGGCCGGGTCTCCGAGTTGCCACCTCTGTACCGGGCGCGTAGCGGTTTCAGCCTCGTGGGCTTCAAATGCCAAGGTCAAAATACACGTTTATCCCGTGATCTAAATTCCCGGATCAATTGCCTGAGTGCTTCATCGGAAAACGTGCGAATACCGACATCGGATGAGTACACGCGCTCGACCGTGCTGTCCATGCTGTCGTCATAATGTAGCGCGACCGAGAGGCAGATCCAGTTCACATGCAGGCTCTCCAGCCATTCGATATAGTCCGGCGGGATGAGCGTGCCCGTCCGCCCGGCGGCTTCCCATTGGTCCACAACATAGCCGGTGTCTCCCCAATTTCCCGAAACAGAGATGGCGCGTAGCGGAAAATTCATCCTATCCACGGTCAGGGGCACGCTTTTGCCAAACTCGCGGGCAAAGATCAGAAAGTCTGAAAATCCTATCGCGCCTTCGCTGTCCAAGTCGAACCGGCGTTCATACGTTTCATCGCCTTGCTCCGATCCGAACTTGCCGACGAATTGAAGTCGAGAAAATCGACAGTGCCATTGCCATTAAAGTCCGAAGACGGGGTGACTTGTAATGCAACGCCTGCCTGAAGCGGATGCGCCAGAAGGCCGATAGATAGCATGGCGAGGATCAGGTGTAAGTTACGCATGTTCTCTCCTGTGGAATGAGTGGTTTTTCAAATCAGTTTATTGATACTGGCCTCCGACATTGGCTACGCCTGTGCTTGCGCGTGCGCCGGAGTGACGCCCGCCCGCTGTCATTCTGACGAAAGTCAGAATCCAGTGAGGCATTGGTTTGGCTATTCCGCTCCTTGAAACCTACAAGTATCTACCAAAATCTATATGGCAAAAGCGAGAGAAAGTTGTTGTGGCTCCAATAGACGCTTCGTCGGTTCGGCCTCTGTACGAGCAGGGCTTACAAAGCCTCCACGTCCGTTTAGCGACTCGGCAGAGCTTGCCGCGTCGTCTTTCACATACTGCGCTAAGTTTCGTGCCGCATTCAAATCCCGATCAAGCACAAGACCGCAACCCATACAAACATACTCGCGCTCCGACAAGTCCATGGCGACTTTCTTCTGTCCACACCCCGAACACGTCTTCGTGCTGGCAAACCATCGGTCGGCTTTCTCAAAGGCCACACCGTTCCAGCCGCTCTTGTATGCCAGCATTCGCAGAAAGCCGGAAATACCTGCCCGGTGAAACGCACGAGACAAATGCTTATTCCGACGTAAGCCTGCGACATTCAGCGACTCGACAATCACACGACCAACGTGCTTCGCGCTTCCCAACGCGGATGTGGCCTTGTGGTGAACATCGTCACGAATGTTCGCGATACGCCCATAAATACGTTGTCTCTCGTCATACTTCTTTTGCCTGCGCTTACTGGTGTTTGTCTTGCCGTGAACCTTCTTTGAACGTGCTATCGCCTTATCCACTCTACACAACTTACGATACTGATGATCCATTGACGCCTTCGGATTCTCCACCGTCGTCCCATCAGAACACACCGCCAATGTCTTCAATCCCATATCAATACCTATCGTCTCGCCGTCACGCTTGTCGGGCGGCTCCTCGCCCGTCTCAACCGTCAAGCAAACAAACCAACGACCATAAGTCTTCGTCACCGTCGCTTGAACAATCTCACCATCAAATCGCATACACTCACGCATCTTCACCCATTGGATCTTCGGCAAATACACCGCATTCCCGCACACCTTCACCGTACCTTTCCCGTTATCCGCTTGATACTTCTGACCGTATTGGCGTTTGTGCTTTCTCGGCTTTTTCGCCTGCAACTTCTTATTCAGCCAGTTCTTAATCGCACGATCCAGATTGTGTATCGCGTTCTTAGAAGCCCTAACATAAAGAAATCAAGCGTCTGAAACAGATGAGTGAACACCCGCAGGAACGCCTCAAAGTCGGCCTCTCACAAATCCATGTCAACGCTTTTTGTTAGGGACTCTTAGATGCGTTCTGACTCAACTCGACACACCATTTATACTCGTCTTTTTTCACCGCATTAAACTCACGCTTCAGCGTATAGACCGACTTAAACTCGTCCTGTTTCAATCCTGCCTCAAACGATGCCAAAGCGTGGTTGTACGCCACACGGGCATACCCACAATGACGACTCAACAACAACGCTTGCTCACGCGTCGGAACCAATGCGATTTTGTGTGTCTTCAACATCCGACTATCCTATCTTGAGAGCCAACTGCTTCGCAGATTCCGTTACTTTTTTCTGCGTCGCTTCTGCTAAACAATCCAATATCTGCTTGTTTTTGCAACTCCGAGCACCATACAACCGAGCACTAAATACCGTGATGATTTCCAAAACATCTTGTGCTAATTCTTCTTCAAAACTCGGTTGCTCGCCACGGTGAATAATGACAATCTCAATACCTTGCAACTCGCACAAGGCAAAAATCAACTCCGCACCGAAACGCAACAAACGATCCTGGTGCGTCAACACCTAGCGCTTCATTCGGCGACGCAGAATCAACGCTAACAACTCCTGCAACCCTTTCTTGCGATAGGTGATGCCCGCGAAATCCTTTATCGGATGCGACTGTCAACCTTTCGCCGCACAATACGCCTCCAAGGCGGCTTGCTGGCGTTCCAAAGCCCTTTTTGATCCGAACTTGAAACACGCGCATAACAAATCGTCGGCATATCGCCCGACTTCACACCTAAAATATCAGACATCGCATCATAGCGCGTTCCGCCTCCAATAGATATTTGTAGATTACACGCAACAGTTAAAAGCCCAATTTTTTCTTGCCGTGTGTAATGATACCGCCTAAATTGATACGCTGTTCGGCGGGTATCAGCATCTGCGAGACAATATAACCCGTGGGGGGCGATGCAAAGTGATTCTCATTGCGATGTGTTGACGATGGTGATGCCGATGCCCACGAGCGCGAGGCTGAAGAGGATGCCGGGCGAGATGGGGTCACCGAGGAGGAGGTTGCTGATGATGACGCCGATGACCGGGGTGGTGAATCCGAAAACGGCGAGTCGGCTGGCCGAATGGCGTTGCAACAGGCTGGTGATCAGAATGAAGCAAAAGCCCGCGACGACAAATCCCTGATAAAAAACGGCGCTTAGGACGCGGATATCGAGTTGAATGGGCTGCGTTTCAAAAAGCGCGCTGAGGGTAAAAAACAGGGGCAAACTGGGCGCGGACTGCCAGATCAAGACTTTTCCGGGGTGCATGTTTTGCGTGAGCCGCTTGAGGAAAACTTGGCGCGCGCCGAGCAGAGACGCGCTGGCGAGCAGGAGGATGTCGCCCAAGAGATACTGAAATTCATTGAACGAGAGACTTTCGACAAAGATGAACACCACGCCGAGGAAAGACAATATCATGCCGATCATTTTGCGCGTGCTGATTTTATCCCCCGGAATAAAGAAGTGGGCAAACAGGGCGGTGAAGAACGGATGGGCCGAGATGAAGATGGTCGAGCGACTGGCAAGGGTGTAGGCGGTGCCCACATTGAGCAAATAGATTTGGATGAAGAAAATCGCGATGAGGCCGAGAATGCCGCGGCGTTCGTCGGGGTTGAGTTTCAGGTCGAGTTTGAGGGGGCGCGTCCAAAGATAGACGACGAGGCCGCCGAGCAAAAAGCGCACGCCCGCAAGGCAAAGCGGCGGGATGCCAGCCAGGCCGAGTTTGATGGATACGGAATTTCCGCCCCAGAGGATAGCCGTTGTGAGGTTGAGGAGGGTGGCGCGGGTGTCGAGGCGTTCATTTTGCACGTTCACGCCCCGTGTTTGGAATGCCAATAGGCGCGAATCAATACGATGAGCAGGGGGATGACGAGCCAGAGGGGTTGCGCGATGCCGGCGAATGAGCCGATTGCGCCGATTGGCCCGGCGAGGATGAATCCGCGGCATACGGCCCTGCGTGCGGTAGGCGCGATGCCGGGGATGAGGTCGATCAGGCGAGCGGGCAGGCCGCGCGGTTGCTCATCGGCGTAATATCCGACGAGGGCAACCGCCCATGAGATGATGGCAATGGGCATGCTGGATGCGGGCGATACAATGTTCAAGTCCATGCCGAGGTCGCGCAAGTGCCCGTGCAGACACACGAGAAAAGCCCCGTCGCGCAGGGGCCGAAGCAAGCCCACTTCGTCGAGTTGGGCACTCCGCCGCCGCTCTGCATGCGCGATGAGTTGAAAAAATGCGTAGAGCGCGACAATGGCGATGGAATACTTAAAGACCACATAAGGTATCGCATAGTGCAGGTGGCCGTAAGCGAGCATCGCCGTGCTGCATGTGATCAAAAAAGCGGCGAGTGGAATGGCGTGTCGTTTGAACATGGAGGCAGTGGTCAGTGGTTAGGGGTCAGGGGTCAGGTCAGTCCCCGCACCGCCCAACCACCGCAAAATCGAAACATGAGAACGTAGGGCCGGTGCCCCCGTGCCCGCCCGAAGGCAAGCGGTCGCTGAGAGAGGCGGGCTGATAGCTGATTATATTGTGTCGTGTCGATGTTGTCAAGGATGGAGGTCGAACTTTGAAACGGTGGATTTTGTGTTTTGCGTTGGGGATGCTGTTTTTTCAGGTCGCAGATGCGCGGGATTTTTTGAAGGAGATCGAGGCGCACTACAGCGAAGGCAAGGTTGAGGACGCGCTTGCGGTGGCGAAAGCTTTTGCCGAAGCGCATGCCGATAGTGTGTCTGCACACGGGTTTTTGGGCACGCTTTACGCGGAGACCGGGCAGTTGGACGCTGCTGTGGTCGCTTTTCAAAAGGTGATCGCGATAAAACCAAATTCTGTTCGCGGCTATCGCGATCTCGCGGTGGTGTTCGCGCAACAGGGCGCGTTTTCGCAGGCGTTTGCCGCGCTGGATCAGGGCATTGCACAAAGCGATGAACCGGTGTTGCTCTTGGTAGAGCGCGCCTCGCTCAATCGGGATTTGGGCAAGCGCGAGGAAGCGATAGCCGATTTTGAAGCGGCCATTAAACGCCGTCCGGATTTCATCGAGGCGTATCAAACGCTGGCGTTGACCCACATCGCGCTCGGCGATTCGCTCAGTGCAATTGCCGTGATGGATCGCGGGCTCGGGGCGAATCCGGACAATGTGATGTTGATGGTCAATCGGGGGGGCATTTTTCACGCGCTGGGGATGACGCAAGAGGCACTTGCGGCGTATCGACAGGCCATTGCGACTGCACCGGAAGATCCATCGGCCCATCGCGCGCTCGGCTTTATGGCCGCAGAAGTCGATTCTTTGGCTGTTGCACAGGCCGCATGGGAAAAAGCGCGCGACCTCGCGCCTGAGGATCTCGAAGTGCGAGACGCGCTCGCCCAACTCTACGCAGCGAGGGGCAATTTGGACGCGAGTATCGGCGAGATGCTGGGCATTTTGGAACGCGCGCCCGACGCCCACCCGGTGCGCTTGCGCCTGGCCGAGGTCTATGTGGCAAAGGCAGAGGAGGCGCAGGCCAAGGCCGTATTTTCGGACTGCATCGCGCGTTCTCCGGATTGGATCGCGCCCTATAAGCGGTTGGCATTGCTGTATTTGGGCGAAGACAATGTCGATTCTGCCGGGGTTATTTACCACAGGGCGTTGGAGATCGATCCCAAAGATGCCGAGGTTCACAACAATTTGGGGTTTATTTATTCCTCTCAGGGCGATTTGGACAAAGCGCGGATGGCGTATGAAACGGCGATGGCCGAAAGCCAAGATCCCAAGACCCTGCGCGACGCCCAGGGCAATTTGGATATTATCAAGTCCATCCAAGCGGGCAAGATGCGCGTGCGCCACATCTTGGTCAAGACGGAGACCGAGGCGCAGGAGATTTTGAACAAGCTCAAAGCGGGCGAAAATTTTGCCGCGCTGGCCCGCACGTATTCCATTGATCCATCCAAGAAAAATGGGGGCAGCACGGGATTTTTCTCACTGGGCGATTTTCACCCGGATTTTGAGGCCGTGGTGATGAAACTCAAACCGAATGAGGTCAGTGGCATTGTCAAAACGCCTCTGGGCTATCATCTGATTATGCGGATCAACTGATTTTGCACACCTACTTCCAAATATGTACTGTCCTGCGGCGGACACGGGTTGAGCGCGTGTCCGCCCAATTGTTTGAACTGGGTTGTTGCGGCATCGCGGAAGAGGATCAAAGCGATGGTTCAGTTCGGCTCATCGCCTATTTTGAGGCGGTGCAAAATCGCACGGCTTTTGAGGCGCGGATGCGACAGGCCCTCCCGCAATATGAATGCCGCATTGACCCCGTGCCGGATGAGGATTGGACAACCGCGTGGCGTTCTTTTTTTCAGCCTGTTTATCCAACCCCGCGCATCGCGGTTTGCCCGCCGTGGAAGCTCGTGCCCGACCCGCCGGGCGGTTTTGCCATTGCGATAGAGCCGCAAATGGCTTTTGGCACCGGGCACCACGAGACAACGCGCCTGGCCCTGTTGGGATTGGACAAACAGATCGCCAAAGGAGATCGCGTGCTGGATGTGGGAACGGGATCCGGGATTTTGAGTATTGCAACCGCAAAGTTGGGCGCGGCGGAAGTCATGGCTGTGGACATTGAAGTCTCTGCCATAGAAAATGCCCGCGCCAACTGCGTTTTGAACAATGTGGTCGCGCAGGTGAATCTGTCACAGCAGACGGTCGATGGGGTGTGCGGTGTTTTCGATGTGGTGGTCGCCAATATCATCAGTAGCATTTTGCTACCCATGCTGCCGCAACTGTCAAAGCGACTGAGGCCCGAGGGATGCGCGGTTTTGGGAGGGATTTTGGCACGCGAGCGCGATGCGTTTTGCGATGCGCTACAAGGGGCGAATCTGTCTATCGATGAGATGCTCCACGAGGGCGAATGGGTATGCGCGATAGCGCGCAGAGCAAGCACTTGGGCGAATGAATAGACGAATAGACATAGCGGGATTACAACTGGCCGTTTTTCAGGCCGGTTCAAAATGGAGTAAACGGTGAGCAAAACGGTTAAAGATCGCATCCGCGATTTTTTGGAACAACGCGACACAGGCGTGCGAGCCGAGGTGCTGGCCTACGAGGCCATGGGGTTGCGCGGCGCAGTCGGCTCTATTGCGGACAAAGTGGTGCGCGCAGCCGTTGAGGCTGACCCCTGTTTTGTGTGCGACAGCGGGGGCATGTGGTACTTAAAATCTCCCGCACGGGAAACGCCTCTGCGGGAAATTTCTTTTGTGTGCGTTGGGCTCGTCCCATCTGCCGATGCAGAGGTATATGCCCTCGCGGGTCGCAAAGTGCATAACGGCGAAACCCTGTTTCCGCCGGTGCGGATTCGCATGGGCGAGCACGCCGAAATATGGGCTTCTTATGCCGAATTTGCCAAAGACGCGGTGATGGTGGGATTTCAATGGCCCAAAATTCAACGAGACTTGAACAGGCTGAGCCGTGCGGCAATGGGCGAGGCGATAGTGGATTCTGGAATTTGCCTGTTTCGGTTGGGCCGGCAGTTTTATCCGGATGTCAAATTGCATGTTGTTGAAGACTTGGCTGTTGCGATGGGCCTGTCGTTTGTCGCAGATCGAGGGGCTGAAGGGGAAGCGAGTTTGCAAGCCGAGGTGTTGTTCCACTTGTTGGGACAGTGCGAATCCGCGGGGATTCAGACCATCGAAGCCCTGACCGCAGTTCTGTATCCGGACCCGGTTCCCGTGTGTTTTGACGCTTACGCTTTTGACGAGGCGTTTTTGAGCGCGTTGCCCGCGTTGCCCGGGGTGTATATCATGCGCGACCGCGAGGGCCGTGCGATTTACGTGGGCAAGGCGGTGAATTTGCGAACGCGCGTGGGCAGTTATTTTGCCAGAAGGTCAGCGCGACCCGAAAAAACCCAGCGCATTTTGGACAGAATACGGTCGATGGAAGTGGAGACAGTCGGCTCTGAACTCGAGGCACTCTTGCTCGAATCAAAACTGATCGCCCTGTGCCAGCCCGAGTTTAACACACAGGTTGACGTACACAGCCGCGATATAGATTTGGGGGCGGAAAATCGAGTGCTGATTCTGCCATCGTCCGAGCCGGAATGCGTGGAATTGTTCTGCATCGCAAAGGGCACATCTTTTCAGCAGGTGCATGCACGCAAAGACCTGCGCGATTGGGAGGCCGCACAACGCCGCTTGTACCAACTTTATTTTGACGCACACGTAGAACCGGATCTCGAAACGGGCGCGCCGTTTGAAATTTTGAAAAGCTGGCTCGCTACAAAACGCGATGCAATCAATTGGGTGGATATGGACCGCTCGGGCAGCCCGGACAATGCGTTGCGGATCATCAGCGAATACGTGCAACACTGCGAAGACGAGGCGTGGGAGAAAATTTCTTGGCGGGTGTGATGGATAAATAAATGGAGCGGGCAGAAACGCATTTATATTTTTAAGCGTGCAAAAAATTACTTGATTTCGTCCCTAGAAATGAGTTAGATAAACATTGAAAACCTATAAATTCAGGGGGATAGGTGTTCACAACATTTTTAGAAATTCTCACCAGGGTACTCGAAGAGCACGGTTTCAGTGCTTTTTTGGTTGTTCTTACACTTGTTTTATTTTTTTCTTTTCAAAATATATTATCAAACGCATGGAATCTTTGCACGATGCAGAGGTTACGCGATTGGTAGAAGAAAGGAACCTTTTGTTGGAACATATTTTGCAAGAGCGACGCAGTTCAAAGGATATGGATGCGGTAATCAAAAAATTGGAAGAAGGAGGCGAGCATGAATGAATTTGAGATATTCGTCGGTGTGTGTTGCGGTCTTACCCTTTTGATCACCTTTTGGTATCATCGCCATTTCACGCTTAAACGGTTGCAATGGAAAGAGGATATTTACAAATTGTGCGCCATAAGAGATGAATTTTTAACCATGAGAATAGAGGGCAAAGTTGCAAACGACAAAGTTTTTGAACTTGTTTATGGCGTTATCAATTTGGGAATTGCTGCGGGAAGACAGCCTAATGTTCGGTGGTTCATCAAGGCCCTGATTGCGGGTGTCCACAGCACGCGGCCCAATGAAAATGAACTCGCGAAAGAACTGTCTAAAAATCCTGAACTCGCAGCCTTGTTTTTGCGTTATGTAGAGGTACTCTTCATTGACATCATCATAAAAAGAAGTGCCGTCTTGCGGGTGGCAAAAAGAATTGATGCGGTCAGGCGATGGAGCCAAGTTCCCGCCTCGATCAAATTTTTCAAAAAGATGCGGAAAAAGGTTAAAATATTTTCAGATGAGATCCAAGCTTATGAGGCGTTTAAGTGGTTTGAAAGTCTCAAAGCCGCGTAATGAAGCCCCAATTCTCAAGTTGGGGCTTTTTTATTTTTTTCCAGATTTTAGCCCGTGCCCGGTGAGGGGGGCGACTGCGACCTCGTCATTTTGAGCCGGGTATTTCATATAAGCTGCAATGGCCGTGGCCGAAGTGGGTTCGATGTAAAAGCCCATCTCGGCCATCTGTTTTTGGGCGTGGCGCGTTTCATCGTCTTCGACTGTGAGCACATCGCCCCCTGTTTGGTCAATGTACCTGAGCATCTGCGCGGCGCGGGCGGGTTCGGCGATGGCAATGCCTTCGGCTATGGTCTCGGATGGGTTTCCGTGCCAGTTGGGCATCAGCGGGGCGCAATTGGCGGATTGAACCGCGATGAGTTTGGGCAGGTGGTCGATCAGGTTTTGCCTGAGCAAGTCTGTAAATCCGATGTACGCACCGATCAACAGCGTGCCATTGCCCGTTGGGATGATGAGCGTATCCGGCGCGTTGAAACCGCGTTGTTCCCAGATTTCGTACGCAAGGGTTTTGGTGCCGTGAAAGAAAAAGGGGTTCCAAACATGGCTTGCGTAAAAATGCTTTCGCGCCGCGCCCTGAACCGCACGCGCTGTGTCTTCGCGTGCGCCGGGGATTTTGTAAAGCCGTGCCCCATAGCTTTGAATTTGCGCGAGTTTTGCCGGCGACGTGCTGTCGGGAACGTAGATGTCGCAGGCAATCCCCGCACGCGCTGCATAAGCCGCGATTGCCGCGCCCGCATTGCCCGATGAATCCTCGACCATGTGTTGAACACCCAACGCCTTTGCCTGGCTGATCAAAACGGTCGCGCCGCGGTCTTTGTACGAGCCAGACGGAAACAGGTGATCCTGCTTGACGAGGAGGGATTTGCCCGCAATGGTGACGGGCGTCAGCGGGGTGAATCCCTCGTCAAAGCTCGCGATATGGGCGTCGTCCGCAATGGGGATCGCCTCTCGGTAACGCCACAGCGTGGGCGGTCGGTCAGCAAGCGCGTCAACACGTAGTTCGCCCTCAAAGACGAGGTCAAAAAGTCCGCCGCATGAACAGCACCATTGCAAGGTGTTGGGGGCATAGGTCTTTTTGCAGATTTGGCAGGTCAAAAAGAACATAAGGGTATTTACTCGCGCCACTGCCCAAAACGGGGGGGAAGGAATGGGGAACAGACTTACGTAAAGCGTTTGGTCCTAACTCCTCGTTGGTTGCCTTCGATGCGTTGGCTGCGCCTGTGCCTACGGCGTGCGGCGACCTACTTTTTTTCAACAGCAAAAAAAGTAGGCAAAAAATGCCGCTCTCATGCGCCGAGAGGCTTGCACAGCGCAAAGTGCTTTTGTAACAGGACGACATGCGCTGGCCTGCGAAGGAAATTGCAAGAGGGAGGTGGGTTGCGAGACGGCCTTGCGCGCTGTGCGTGATGGCTTTATCTGATGGTCTTTTGGGATGGCCTGGTTGCCATGGCTTCTCTGAATGACTGTGTAACGTCAAGAGAATCATTTGCGGGTCGCATATCGCATCACATTAGGTCAACAGAAAATCAATTTATTTACTCGCGCCACTGCCCAAAACGGGGGGGAAGGAATGGGGATCGACGATGGTCATATCATGACCATCTGGATAGGTGATGTGCAAGCGGTAGGGAAACGGCGTGTGGTGCTGCGGCAGGAGGATTCAAAAAAAGCCGATTTGTTGATATTGCCGAAAGGCGGCGCATTCTGTTTTTGCGATGAGGGTGACAGATATCGCGCCCGGTTGAAAGGTGCGTACCGCGAGTGCGCGGCCCTTTTCCGCGGCGACGCGCTCAATTTCACTTTGAGAGACAGTGAACGGCATTGTTCCCTCTACACCGCTTGCGCGCAGGAAAGGGGAGGCAGGTCGACCATGGTGTGCAGGCCCGCAGGGGCAGCAGCGACAATGGGAATGGCATTGGCAATGACCGCGCAGGTGGCGATATCGCCGTTGATGCCGCCGGGGATGATCAGGTCGAATGACGGCGTACCCACAATTTGGATGCGTTCTCGAGGGTCGGCCTGTCCAACAGCGGCTTTGAAGACGAGGGTGAGGACTTTCCGGCCGTTTTGATACCCCCGGCCCGTTTGCACGACGCCCGCGCAACGCCCGTCTTCTGATACAACGGGTTCCACAATGTCTTCGGTGCGGTCGAGTGTCCATCCCAATCGCGCTGCGATCATGTGCATGGATTCGGTCAGGCCAACGTGACGGATTTTTCCACGGGACACGAGGGATTGAAATTCTTCGACGGTCAGGCCAGCCCCTATTTTTTGCTGAAAGGGGAGACGGCGCGAGGCCGCATCTTGGATGCGTTCAACGCGAATGGCCCGCACGTCGTGACACGCGCCCGTAGCCGCTGTGGGCAAAAAGTCCATGAGAAAACCGGGGTTGATGCCGGTGCCGAGAACCGAGACCCCGTGCGCTTTTGCCCACGCATCAAGGGTTGCAGACAATTCGGGTTGCGTTGCCCACGGATGGGAAAGTTCTTCGCAAGTGGAAACCACATGGACGCCCCGATTGAGAATTTTTTTCAATGTGGGGGCTATGCGTTGGAGTTCTGAAACCGTTGTCACCACCGCTAGATCCACGCCGGTCAAGCCCTTGTCGAGATCATCGCCGATTGCAATGCCGAGGGTTTGCCCATACGCGCTGACCTCGCCCAAGTCACAACCCAATTTGGCGGGGTCGATGTCGATAGCACTGACGAGTTCAATGCCCGACCGCTCGAGCAGATACGGCGTGAGCATAAGGCCGAGCGGCCCAAGCCCAACCTGTGCGATGCGTATTGGAGATGGCATGGGAGATGACCATTGAAATTTGGGTTTGAAATGACCGAGTAGATGGCGAACTACTCATCCTGAAGGCGCAGGGCTTTTTTTGTTGCTTCATTCACATCCTTGTCAGCCTCTTGTTTTCTGTGTTTATCCATGACGAATGGAAGTGAGCGATTGAGTTGCTCTTTGGTTTTTCTCAATACGATGAGATAGCCCAAGAACGCATTAAAGATAAGTATGAGTTGCCCGGAAATAGCCGTGCCTAAAAAAAATAAAATACAGGCGAATTTGCAAAAATAGGACTCAAATATATCCACAATGCGGCAAGCGAAGGCATAATGGTAACTCTCCAAACCCAACGCTTATCTCTATCTTTCAGAAACCAATTGTGTAGCCTCAACAATCGCCGCGTTGATTCTTCTTTTGGTGTGAGAAATTTAAAAGTTTCTATTCCGTCTAATTTTTGTTGGTAATTGTCCGGCAGGGCTATTATCCATTCTCGGATGGTGTGATAGTGGGTGGAGAAATCCGAGTCATTTTTGAGCAGATCGCTATGGTCCGATTGGTGGATGTCGGCGTAGCAATGATGATTGATGAGTTGTACTATATCGACGTAGAGATTTTCGCGGAATCTGAACTGTTTTAGACCTATATATAAAATTCCCAATGTGACATTGATCTGAAAAATGCCGACGAGAACAAAGTCGTTCATGATTTGGCCTCGGCTTGAATTGGATAAGGCTCGGCATGCTTTTCCAATATTTGGAAGAAATTCTTTAGATCGGATCGCATTTCCTTCTGGTCATCCTCGTAGAAACTGGCTATCGCAGCGTATTTTTCTCGGTCGTATTCAAACCGGTAACCAAAATCATCCACGACCATAAAGTTGAAATTGTAGATCTTTTTCCATTTATCTGGAACGGTGTTGATCTTGATCTTGTCTCGAAACTCATCCAAAAGCGTCATCATCGAATGATCCGAGTCGATTTTGGTCTCCACGAGAATCCGCAACTCCGTCCCCTCTTTTTTCAAAAAAGAGCGCGCTGCTTCTTTAAGACGAAGCGTGTCGTACAGTTTTGGTTCCAACTTGTTGGAGAGCAAGTTCACCTCTTTTTGGGCGTGGCGGAATCCGGCAACAATAATCTCCATGGCGTGAAGAATGTCCCGGTTGTAAGTATGGAATGCCTTTTTACCGACAAGTGCGTCCTCCATCCGCTCAGTGTATGTTATTAAATTCTCCATCATTGCTTTTCTCCATTAAAGTTGAAAGAAGTTGCATGGGCGTCTCGATGTTCGAGGTTTGTACAACGTCAGGACTAAGTGAATTTAACCGAAAAAGCTGAGAAATCAAGCCCCAATTCAATGTAGATCAACAGCAACTATCTCGTATCTTGCCTTTTCGGGCGGGCACGGGGGCATCGCTCCTATGTTTCTATCCTCGCATCTCTCCGTTGAAAAACTTGCGTCAAACAGTGTTTCGCATTACTTTGGATGTCCGTTGAACCTTTTATGGATAGGTGTGCTATGCGTGCCGCGTTGATCGATGTGTTCGTCAAAAAGTATGCGTCCTTATCTGGCATCGCCCATGTGGTCAATGGCGCAGATGCGGTCGCGCCCATTGTGGTTCAGGTGCTCGGGGATGTCGATTGCAAGCGGGTCGCGCTCGCCGAATTGCCCGATGGGTTGGCCGATGCGATCCAAAGCGCGTGTGTGGATGCGGGGTTTGAAGTACTGACGCCGCCCTTTGACAACCGCGCATTGCCCCACGCGATTGACGCTGCCGATGTGGGGGTGTCTTGGGCCGCATTTGCCGTGGCCGAATCGGGCAGTCTCGTGGAATTTGCCTTAGATGATGCCGTGCGCCTCGTTTCCACATTGCCCCGCGTACACATTGGCATTTTTCAGGCGAGCGCGCTGCTGGCAAATTTGACGGATGCCGCCGAGCCGTTGCGCCAGTTTTTTGAGGATCATCCCCACAACGCAACGGCCACGTTTATTTCCGGGCCGAGCCGAACCGCAGATATCGAAATGCGCCTGACGCTGGGGGTACACGGGCCTGAAGTTGCCCATGCCATTGTGATTGCGTAGGGCGCAAGGCACACAAACTGCGAAAGACGCGACAAGGAAAACGAGTGGAGACCGACCACCGACCACCGACCACCGACCACCGATCTTAAGGATTTGATATGGCGAGCCAACGGTATGAAAATCTGTATGCAAAGATAGAAACGGCATTGCGCGAAAAGCCCAAGCGCACGCAACTCTACAACGCGGTCAAGCGGGCGCGAGATTCTCGGCGGGCCGCGATAGATATTTTGCCGCAAGGAGAGGCGTTTCGCAAAGAAGTGCGCGAGATCAAAGTGCGCTGCACCGCGAAGTTGGACGATCTGGTCGACCAATTCGCCGAACGGGTCGAGGCGCGCGGGGCAAGGGTTTTTCTCGCGGAAGACGGGGCCGCGGCTATCGGCTATATTTTGAAACTCGCGGCGGAGAAAAACGCCAAAACCGTGGCCAAATCAAAGTCCCTGACGAGCGAGGAAATCGAGGTCAACCACCCGATAGAGGAAGCGGGCTTGGAGGTGATCGAGACGGACCTCGGCGAGTTGATCATTCAAAAGGTCCACGAAAAACCGTTCCATCTCGTCTTTCCCGCCGTGCATAAGACCGCGGTTGAAGTGGCCGAGATTTTCGAGAAAGAGACGGGCGAGGGGGTGCCCCATGACGTGGATGCGATTATGAAAGTGGTGCGCCAATACCTGCGCCCGATTTTTCTGAATGCGGATATCGGCATGACCGGGGCGAATGTGGGCGTTGCCGAATCCGGCGCGATTTTGATCGAGACCAACGAGGGCAATGCCCGTTTGGTGTCGAGCATTCCGGATGTGCATATCTGCATTATGGGGCGCGAAAAAGTGGTGGAGACCACAGGCGATGCAATCATGATGATGTTGGCGCATCCGGTCAGCGCGGTCGGGCAACACACGACAACTTATGTGACGTGGATGGGCGGCAGGTCGCCTTTGGGAGCCGATGGCAAAACGCCGCGGGAATCGCACATCATCATTTTGGACAATGGGCGTTCCGCGATGAAAGAAGACCCCCTGTTTTCAGACGCGCTCAACTGCATCCGCTGCGGCGCGTGTATGAATATTTGCCCGACGTATGGCGTGGTGGGCGGGCATGCGTTTGGGCACATCTATCCCGGGCCCATCGGCATACCTTGGACATCTGAGGTTCACGGCTTGGATAAGGCGGGCGATTTCGCGCCCCTGTGCATTTCGTGCGGGTTGTGCAAAGAGATCTGCCCGGCCGAGATCGACATCCCGATGATGATTGCCGGGGTCAAAGACCGCGACAGCGAAGTCAATCCGCATCCGCGCGTGAACAAGATGCTGATGGCCGCAGAAAGGGCGGCAAAGATGGGCAGTTTGACCGCGCCCTTGTCCAACTGGCTGATGGACAATGCCTGGGTGCGCTGGGCAATGGAAAAGGCGATGGGGATCGACCGGCGGCGGCAGTTGCCCAAATTTAGCCGCAAAACGCTGGTGAAACGCTTTGCAAAACGCGGGCCTTTACCGGTTTCAAATCCCGTGCGAAAGGTGGCGTTTTTTATGGATTTATTTGCCAATTACAACGATCCCGATTTGGGCATGGCCGCGATTGAATGCCTAGAAGCGCGCGGTTGCGAGGTCGTCATCCCGCCGCAAAAGGGTTGTGGGTATCCCTATATCGGATACGGCGATCTGAAAAAGGCGCGAAAGGTCGCACGCGAAAATGTGGATTTTCTCGCGCCTTATGTCAATCGGGGGTACGAGGTGGTCGCCACGGAGCCGACGGCGACGTATTGCCTGAAAATTTCATATCCCAAATTGCTCGACAAATCCGAAGACGCGGTTGCCATTGCCGACCACACGTTTGAGTTTTTCGAGTTTTTATCCCTGCTCAAGGGCGATGTCGCAGTTGGCGAACGCAATGCACTCTCCGGGCGAAAATTTGGCTTCCACATCCCGTGCCACCAACGGCCCCTAGGCGCGGGGGAACACGCGATGGCATTTTTGCACGCGCGCGGTGCAGAAGTCGCGCTCATTGAAACCGGCACTTGTTGCGGGATGGCGGGAACATTTGGCCTGAAAGCCGGGCCGCTCGGCTACGAATTGTCACAGGCCGTTGGCGAGCCGCTCTTTGAGGGGTTCCGTGACGCCGATGTAGAGGCCATTGTCACGGAAAGCAGCGTGTGCGCCCTCCACCTATCAGAAGGCACGGGCCACGCGGTCTGGCATCCCTTAAACCTGTTGCGGTTTTTGAAGTAGCTCGTTCAGCCCATCCTTAAGGCCGATGTCTTCTGCATCGGCTTTTTTCGTTTTGAAAATCGCGCAACGGATTATTCCACTTCCACGATCTCTGGATCCAGTTGATACCAAAACACATCGCCGCGTTTGATGAGGTCGTGGATGCGATCATCTCGGCGCAAACCGACGACAGCGGCATGGGCGGGTTTGCCGGTGAACTGGGTCATGAACTCGGCGTTGCGAAGGGCGCGCGTGGTGTCCCGTCCATTGACCGTAAAGGAAATTTCCACGGCAATATAGCAGGTTTCGCCATCTTGGTCCGCGGCTTCCATAATCAGGTCCGCACGGCGGAAACTCCGCAACACGTTTTTGGGAATATCCACTGTGTCGGCGCGGTCAATCAGTGCCCAAAGATCGTCTTGGCTGAGATTTTTCGTCCGATAAAAATTCATTTCCCTGGCAATGGAAGAGGCCTCCCTAATCGCGGCACTTCTGGCGTGGGCACCTTTGAGCATGCCGACGTCATCTTGGAGAGACTGCACTTGGGATCCAAGCCTGTCAAATCTCCCTCCGAGTTTGTCAAACCGCTCATTCGTCACCTTGACGAACTCGGCAAATTTTTCGGGCAGTTCGATCAGTTCGCGCGTGAGTAGCCGGACGCGCAGGGCCTCGACCCACTTGGGTTTTTCGTCCAGTAAGCGGATTAGGTCTTCCCTCGTGTTGATAACAGCCATCGGTTTCCTCCATTGAAGTGATGAATGTGCGGTTGGAGATGAGAAAAAATAATACCCAAATTCGATGCAAATATCAACCCGATGTTTTCCAAACTCATACGTGTGCATGTACGCAAAAGCCCTCCTCCCAAGTTGGGAGAAGGGCTTTTGTTCGCGTATCGCATGGAACGCCACTCAATTTTTCAACACCGCGAGGATGCGTTGGCCTGCGAGCGCGGAGTCGGAAAAGGCGATGTGGAGTTGCCCGGCTTGTCCTTCGCTGAGTTCGTATTCCTTGCCTTTGCCGAGTTTGCCATGGCGGTCGCACAGGGCCGCGAGTTTGCCCTGCACGCTAAAGGTTTCCCCAATGCCAACTTTGACGATGTCGCTGTTGTCGAGGTCGGGGAAATTTGTCATTTTGTAATTTTTGCGAATAAATCGCCGAGACGTATTGAGATACCCCTGTTGTTTTAAGCCATCCTCTGTACCCACATAGACGAGCACCGACTGGAGGGTTTCGCGCAATGCCTCGCTTTCTTGTTGGGCCTCCGCGAGGGTTTGGCGCAATGCGCGGTTTTCTTTTTCGGCTTTTTTCAGCGAGTTTGTCATTCGAGTGAGGCGAATGGCTTGTTCAGAAAGCGTGTTGTTGAGGCTGTCTAAGGAGGTTTTGAGTTGTTCGATCTGCGTGGCGGCACCGGCTTTGACCCGCGTGATTTCATCGCGCAACTTATCGACCAATGTGCGTTGCTCTTTGTACAGACGCTGGTATTCCTTGCTTTCGTTGGTCACGCGGCGAAGCGTGGTCAGCAACATTTTATTGTCTGTGCGGGCACTGTCCATTTGTGCGCGCACAGTGTCGATGCGGGCATTTAAGGATTCCACCACGAGACTCAGGGAATCCGCCTGCTCCGCATAGCGTTCGGCATCGGCCTCGAGTTGCACGACATAGAGATTTTCCCGAACAATTTGCTCTTCGCTCGGCTGCAATGCGATGTACAAAATCAGACCCAAGACGACGGCTGCGCCGCCAATGACCGCGATAATTTGCTTGTTGTTCTTCACGAATACCTCCAAAAGTTGGGGTGAAAAAGACGGGTGAAAAAAATAAGGGCTATTGTTGCGAAAGAGCAAGGCATTTTCTACACGGTTAGATGGGTAAGATTGGCGAGTGATCAGTGGAGCGTGGCGAGAAGCACTGCCTCTCATCCTACAAATTCCGATTCAAAAGGGCGGGCGGGGGCTAACCACTCGCCACCAACCACTGATTTCAATTGCCTTTGAATCCCCCGCCCAACGCGAGGTGGAGGTCAATGCGCGCATTGAGGCGTTGCCTGCGTACCGCGAGCAGTTGGCTTTCGGTTTGATAAGCCGTACTGCGCGTTTGCAACATGGTCAAAAGGTCTGAAAGCCCCCTGTAATACCTATCTTCTGCCAACCGGCGGGCTTCCCGCGCTTGTTCGGCGACGGTCGTCAAAGCGGCCTCGCGCTTTGCCAAATACGCTTCTGCCGAGAGTGCATTTTCAACTTCGCTATACGCCCGCAAAACAGCTTGGGCAAACACCGCGGCGGCCTCGCTTTCCCGTGCGCGGGTCAGGTCGATATTGCCTTGAACGCGCCCACCTTGAAAGATAGGTTGCGTGAGGTTGCCGATCAGGCTCCACACGCCGAAGTCCCCGTTGAGCAATTTGCCCAATGCGTCTGTGCTGCTGCCGCCCGAAGCGGTCAGGCTGATGCGCGGATAACGCGTGCGTTTGGCGGCTTTGTGACTGGCCTGAGACGCGGCAAATCGGCGTTCAGCAACAATGAGGTCCGGGCGTCGGGAAACGAGAGCTGCCGGCAGGCCCGCAGGAACCGGATGCGGCACAAGGGGAAGATCGCCCGCAATAGCAAATGTGCCGGCCGGATAGCGACCGATGAGCACTTCGAGTTGGCGGATGGATATGTCGTAGAGTTGTTCGCGCTGGTGCAGGCGGTCTTGCGATGACGCGAGGTCAGCTTCGCTTTGGCGCGTATCGCGCGAGGGCCGCACCCCGCGTTCATAGCGTGCGCGCACTAATTCGTGGCTGGTGCGATAGGCTTCGTACGTTGCCCGTGCGAGTTCGCGCTGGCGTTTGGCTTCAAGGGCGGCAAACCACGCCTTGGCGGTTTGTGCAGCCAGCGACATGCGCGCCCCCCGATATGTGGCCTGTGTCGCCTGATAATTTGCCAGTGCTGACGCAGCACCCGCGCCGAGCCGGCCCCAAAGGTCAATTTCCCAAGACGCATTGCCGGAAAGGCTGTATGTGGTACTCGTGTTCGAGAGGACCTCGTCCTCTGCCAGGCCGGGAATGGGAAATCCAATGAAATTTTGTTTGCGTTTTGTCCTGGACATGACCCCACTGATTTGCGGAAACAGGGGCGCGCCGGCGATTTTGGCCTGTGCGCGTGCGGCACTGAGACGCGCGCTGGCGGCGTGCAAATCCCAGTTGTATGCCAGTGCCTGCGCGACCAAACTATCGAGCCGACTGTCGTCAAATGTCGCCCACCAAAGCGTGTCAGCAGGGGTTGCCGTATCGGCCTTTGTGTGCCAAATTTGAGGGGACTGGATCGGAGATTGTTGAACGCGAGGCGCAGAAGCGCAGCCGACCATCAGTGCAAAAAGCGTCCACAGGGCGAAGCGCGTGCTCTGTTCTATCGCGTGTCTCGTCATGTTCGATCTCCCAAAACAAGGGCGCGATGAATCACAGCGTGCGCCCGTTGAAGTGCATCAATTTTATGGAAAGTTCGAGTTTTGTCAATGGGATCTTAAGCGCGAATAGACGAAGAAAGCAGAGGGCGACCACACAGCCACCGCAAAATCGAGACATGAGAACGCAGGGGCGCGGCCCCCGTGCTCGCCCGAATAGATGAACTGTCGGTCAATGCGCCGATGAACTGCTACGCAGTTGTACCCCGTCCGTAGATTCGCGCAAGGATGAGATCAGATGGCGACGCATGTTTCAGAAGGGACGATCAAAAACTCAAAGGTTCACTTGGGACTAACACTCGCATCCGGGCAGGTGTTTCGGTGGGGGCGAGACAGCGATGGGTGGTGGAAAGGCATGGTGTATGGCGCGGTTGTGCATCTCAGGCAAACGCGCGATCAGATCGCGTATCGCGCATCGGTCAACACCGTACAGACCTATCGGGGCGAGATGGCGATAGACGCATTTTTGCGGTGGTATTTGCGCTTGGATCACATGCCCCGCATTCGCGTGCCGCGCGGAGACGCACACTTGCGAAGAGCCAGAGATTTGTTGAAGGGCCTGCAATTTGTTCGACAAGACCCCTTTGAGTGCATCATTTCTTACGTGCTCTCGGTTCAAGCGCACATGTCCCTGACCAAAAAGCGGATCGGATTTATCGCCCGCACCTTGGGCAATAAACGGATTTTTGATGGCGAGACGTACTGGACATTTCCATCTCCCGACGCACTCGCCGAATTGGATGGCGGATTTTACAGGCATCACCGGTTTGGCTGGCGTTCAGAGCGCGTGGCAACAACCGCACGATTTATCGCAAACGCCATCCGCGGTCCCGCGGACCTCGAAACCTGGCGGTCTGTCGCAGACGATTTGCACGCCCTATCCGGCAGTGGCGTTGGCATCAAGGTTGCGCGGTGCATCGATCTTTTCTCGCTGGATCGGCTGTGCGCGGTGCCCGTCGATACATGGGTGCGAAAATTTGCCCGAGAATGGTATGGCGTCACCGGTTCCGAGGCGAAGATATGCCAATGGGCCGAGGCGCGATGGGGCAAGTGGGCGGGCTATTGCAACGAGTATTTGTTCGCGTATTACCGCGAATTGCACGGCCCAACCCTGCACGACCGGGTGCTGTCTTTCGCCGCATCCGATCATCCCTCCGCTGTCATGCCGTTTGAATGAATGTGCCCTTCCTCCCATCCGCCGCCCAAGCGGTCAGCGGTCAGCAAAACAAGCCGTCAGCCCATACATCGCTTTGGGCGGAGGGATGGGGGGTTGATAGATGCACGCGAAGCACAATGTTAGTAAATCTGATAGCCGATTTCCAGCGGTCAGCTCGCCTCACCCATTCGTTTCATTTGTCATCGCCTTTGAAAAGTTTTTTTTTCACAACGCTTTCTCGATGCCGTAGATTTAGAAGCCCTACCATAAAGAGTTGACAGGGATTTGTGAGAGGCCGACTTTGAGGCGTTTCGAGCTTGTCTATCGGGTGTTCACTCATCTGTTTCAGACGCTTGATTTCTTTTTGTTAGGGACTCTTAGTTAGACAGGCTCATATATCCCTTTTTCAAGGAGGAAACTTATGCAATATCTTTGTAAGCAAGCGCGAACTTGGGCAATGAAGTTCAAGCTGTTGCTTCTCTTTGGGGGCACTCTGATGGTCATGTGCTTCGCTTATGCCTGTGGAAAGGACGATCCGAGTGGATCAAATGGGTCAAGCTCATGGCGATGTACCGTGACCTTGACCCTTAGGCCCGCGACGATCGGAAATCTTAGTTCACCCTCTGGATCGGGAAGTGGCAGCGGCACAGGTGCTACTCAAGAGGAAGCCTTGCGTGCTGCCCTCAGAACTGCCTGTTCGCAACTCAATCTCAATAGCGACTTGAGAAGCCGATGTGAGAGTGGTCAGGATTTTGGGGTGGGCGTAACATCTGGCGGCATAACGCTCATCAGTAGCGTAGAAAGGTCTTCTCAAAACTGTAGTGGATCTTCTTCTTCTTGAGAATTGAATTTACTCTGCGCGCAAAAATGCCCCGGTATTTTCGATACTGGCGCGTGTGCCGGAATGACGAAAGACTTAGAAGCCCTAACATAAAGAGTTGACTTGGATTTGTGAGAGGCCGACTTTAAGGCGTTCCTGTGGGTGTTCACTCATCTGTTTCAGACGCTTGATTTCTTTATGTTAGGGCTTCTTAATCGGAGTTGTTAGCGGCGTTCTTGTGGACATTCTTGTTCTTGATCGGATTTTGATCAAGGCAATGAATGAAGCATTGAAAGGAGGTTTCAGAAACGCGAAGCGGTGTACAGGTCTGGCGGTTCAATTTATCGCTGTTTTCTTTTTCACAACAAAGGAGATTGAGATGAAAAAATGGATTTATCATTGCTTGTTCTTTTGCGTGCTCTCGATCCTGTTTTTGGGTTGCGCTTCCACGCGACATCAACCACCGAACGCCGAACAGGCCGCAGAATTGAAGGAAGCCTACCGCCAGATTGTGAAAGACTATAAGGTACGCATGATCAAGCTTTACAATTTGGCCTATCCTCTACAACGCGCTGCCGTGAACGTCAGTCCCCACCGACAAGTTGGATACGATTTCGGATTCCTTTACGCCGCCCTCGATCACTATGAAAAAGATATAGAACCATACAAACGCGAAGTTTTGATCAAAGAATTTGGCTTTGATACACACAAGCCTTTTGCCGTGTATGTGTGGTACGTTTTGAAAAACTCGCCCGCCGACACTGCAGGAATGCAGCCCGGAGATCGCATTGTTGCTGTCATGAACAAGCGATTTAAGTCCTCGAAAGATTTCAAAAAAAAATGGAAGACGCCCATGATGATGGAT
Source organism: uncultured Latescibacterota bacterium (assembly GCA_958295785.1). Taxonomy (GTDB): domain Bacteria; phylum Latescibacterota; class UBA2968; order UBA2968; family UBA2968; genus VXRD01. The sequence goes on along the minus strand of OY282377.1, from coordinate 3,390,186 downwards.
GGGTGAACTTCGTTGTCGAGCGCGATGAGAAACTCTTGACTTTGAACATACGAGGCATTGAAGCTACGCCTTTCGCCATTGATATGATGATGATGAGCGAACAGGTCTACGCTTTTGCCGATGGAACGCTTTACGTCACAAGAGGCATGATGGACTTTACACAGTCCGACATAGAACTTCAGTTTGTCATTGCTCACCAATTGGCGCATAAGATAAAAAAGCACTTAAGCAGGATGAAACGTGATTCCTTGATTGGTAAGATAATAGCTATCACTCTGATAGCTATTATTCCGCGTTCAAGTGGTCCATTTGGGAATAATGATTGGAATTCGTCAAAATCGTCAAATGAGGACTGGGCCTTTAGCAAGGACTTTGAGCGCGAAGCCGACTATTTAGCCATGTATCTGTTGGCGAACGCAGGCATACCAACAACAGATGTCTCCGAGTTTTGGCGCAGGGTGAACGAAATAAGCGGGAGTTTCTACAAAACAATACACCCACCCTATTCAGAACGCTTTGCCAACTTGATTGCCATTGACAAGGAGATCAAAGCAAAGCAGGAAGCAGGCGAGGAATTGAAGCCCAACAAATTTTCTGGAACTGGATTTGCTTCTGATGGAAATAGGGCGGGATTTATACTGGGAGTTGGTCCCGGTATGGGATATGCCCGCAATGATCTGACTCTTGGTACTGAGTCAAAGTTTGCTGTGAAAACAGACTTTCTCATTGGATATGCGCCGAGCAATCGGACAGCAATAACTTGGTCTAATAAAGTCCTCTGGTACGATTCTGTTGGTATCACGATTGCCAGCAGTACGAGTGGACTTGGAATAACTTACTTTCTATCCGAAGATACCCATGCGAATTTCATTTCGGCAGTCATTGGATTCAATAGTGTTTTTGCGCCATTTGAAGATAATTATGAATCTTCAACAGGATTTGGACTCGGTATTGGCGTTGGGCGCGAGGTCTCAAAGAATTGGATCATCGGTTTAGACGCGACTTGGGGCAAACCCGCATCTGGCTTAACAACGTTCGGTATTGGTGTACATTTTTCGCATCTTTGGTACTGAGTGTTCGGAAAAGCACTCAAAAACGCATCTGAGCCGAAGTTTACGCCCCGGCTCTTTCGATGCAGGGGCGTTCTCTTTTTTTGCAAAACACAAGCCCGGGTTCGCAATGAACTCGGGCTTTTTATTTTTTGGGTATGGCGCAAAAGGTCAGCCATCTGCACAGAAGCGCGTGCGCGCATTGGGCAGCGTAATACCAACCAGACGGTCACCGCGATAGTGGTAAATATTCCCGTCAGCTTCCATCACACTGTCATCGGCGCGCTGGGGTTTCTCAAAGCTGAGATACAAGACATCAGCCCTTTCATCATAGTCACTCCAAATTTGCGAATAGGGCAAGCGCAACAGATCAGCAGCAAATTTCAGGTCAACGGTAGATGTGTCCATATCGTATTTCTCCTGCGAATGATTTTATCGGGCCTTGAGTTGATGAACTGACCTGAGAACCGGCCGGTTGTACCCCGTTCCGCTGATTCGTAGATTCGTTGAGCGGGCTAACCACCGCCCCCTGATCACTGCCTTTCGCTTTTACTCCCGTGCGTATTTGGGATTGCCGAAGCCGTCGTTGACGATGTGGGAGCGGGCCGGGATTTCGGATTTGTCGGGAATGATGAGATCCAGTTCCGTGCTGTTTTCGACAATGGTGCCGTCGCCTACGCGGACGTGATCCCCCAAGATGATTTTGCCCGGGTCGCGCGCGCCGGACCGCACGGTGCCGAGTACGACGGACGACGCGATTTGACAACCGGTGCCCGTTTCCACAAAGCCGTAAATATCCGTGCCGCTACCAATGGTGGAGCGGTCGCCGATCACAACCGGGCCGAGCAAGGTGGCGTCTGTGCCGATTTTGACAAAATTGCCAATGGTGGGATGTCTCTGCCGTGCGCGTTCTGTAAGCCCGCCGAGGGTGCAGGGGTAGATGATGCACCCGTACCCGATCACGCCCGTTTGCCCTGTGGTGAGGCCGCGGTGGGGGTGTTCGAGAAAATTGGCGTCCGCGATGGTGGTTTCCGGATGGATGTCGGCCTGATAATAGCGTCCGCCGAGTTCCGAGATGGCGCGCGGCAACAAGGGAATGGGCGTGCAGTCGAACGTTTCAATCTCGCCTTTTTGCGTCAGGGCATGGGCGATGTCGTGGTAGAACAAAACGCGCCATCCGGGATAGGCACTCGCGACGAGTTGCATCTGATACGCCAAGGCCAATTCCAAGCCCTTGTCCGCGAGAAAGGTTTCGTAAGGCGCGAACGAACGCGCTTCGATGGCGTCGTCAATGATGGGCGAAAAGATCCAAGAAGCGAGATCGTCTTCGTCCAACCCGTAGGCGTTTCGCAAATACGCATCCCAAACCGCGGGGTCTTTGAGCGAGGCAAAGCGGTTCCACAGCGCGCGGGTTTTCAGGCGGGGCAACTGAGAGACGAGCGCGAACGCCGATTGCAGCGCCACCTCTTCTATCGGATCGGCCTGGCCTTGCGCGGCCTGAAGCGATTGGTAGATCATCGCGTAGAGCTGATCGACAATTTCTTCGATATTTTCAATCAGGGTCGCGTAATCGGTTTCAGACACATTGTGAGAGCCGGGCGCCACGCATTCGAGCAAATTGCCGAGCGCGGTTTCGAGCAAATCCCGATTGACAAAACCGCGCCCCGAACGCTGCGACAGAATCGCGCGGTTGATGGGATCAACGCGCATGGCGGTCAGTTCTTCCGCTGTGTAAATCGGTCGAATTTGATCGACGACTTTTTTTAGAATCGGGCGTTTGCGGTTTTCATACGCCTGGTCAAAGAGCGTGGTGGTGTTCAAAGAAAGCCCCTTTGGGCAAATGATTCGCCTATTCGTCTGTCCTAGGTCCTCAACTCCCCGTAGAGCGATAATGGCGCACGCCGATTTTCCAGACTTGGAGGGCGACAACGAGAAAGACAATGCAGATGATGGGCGCGATCCACCGCAAGACAACGGGAAATCCGAGGGGGTCGCTGCGTTCGAGAACGGCCAGCGCGGGCAGGTAATTTACGCACGCGAGGGGAACGACGTAAGTAAAAAATTTGCGAAAATAGGCGCGGTAAATGGTCATGGGATACTGCGCGGTCTGCACGCCCCCATACGTCATGGTGTTCATCAGTTCGAGAGATTCGGTGGTCCAAAACGCGAGCGTGGCCTGCATGACCAGGAGGCCCACAAAAAGGCAAGCCCCGCCGAAGATGGCGAACAACGCGAGACAGACCTTGGGCGCGGACCACGCGATGTCCAGGGTGTGACACGCCCACAAAAAGACGATTGAGCCCTGGAGCAGACGCCCCACGCGGCGCAGGGTGAGTTCCTGCCCGGCGAGTTGCAAGGCCGTGCTGCGCGGGCGCAACAAGAGGCGGTCAAAATCGCCGCTTCTGACCATGATGCCAAACAGGTCAAACCCGCGAGATGCAGCATCGGCAAACGCAAAGGCGATGTTGATCAGGCCATAGAGAAACGCGACCTCGGGGAGGGCCCATCCGTGAATGTGTTCAAATCGCGCAAAGAGCGCGGCAACCGCGAGAAAATCGATGCCCGTTTGGAAGAAAGTCCCCAGCGAGAGCATGAGGAATGACGCGCGATACTGCATCTGGCTGCGAACCGATTGACCGATATAATGCACGTAAAGGCGAAGCGCGTTGGTCATCGCTATCCTCCTTGCGCCACGAGCCTGCGAATCCCGCGGTTGAGAATGAGACGCCCCGCCGCGATCAGCGCGACGAGGTGCCCAATTTGAAACGGCAAGTGATTCCAGATTTGGTCTGCCGAGAGGTGGCCGAGGTAAAAGCGAAAGGGAATGTCCATCACGTATCGATACGGGAGGAAGGCGATGAATGCCTGCGACCAGTCCGGGAAAAACACCAAGGGGATTGTCAGCCCGCTCAACAGCCCTGCCGAGGCCGCGAGGAGGACGCTTATGCCCTCGCCCGATAGGGTCCACAACAGGGAAATGTTCAACAGATTGGTGAGGGCCGCGCTGATGAGGACCGCAAAGATCATCGAGATGAACCATGCCCCTGCAGCTAAAAAATCGGGCGGCAGATCCATCTCAAAAAAGACGAGCGCGATGATGAGTATGGGCAGGGCGCGAAACACCCCGGGCGCAGTGCGTTGCGCGATGGCGCGGCTGTACCAGAAAAAATACAAATTGGCCGGGCGCAGGAGTTCATAGACCACATTGCCCGACCGCACCATAGCGCGGATGTCGGGGTCTGCATTGAACGGGAGGATGACGAGAAAGGCTTGGCAGAGCCAGATATAGGTGACGACTTCGGGATAGGTCATGGGCTGTGTCGCAGGTGAGGATCGGTAAAACGCTTCGAAGATCATGATGTAGATGAGAGCCCAAAAGAGTTGCGTGCCAAACCCCGCAAATGCCGCGGCGCGGTATTGCAAGAGCGTGCGGAACCTGGCCGAACAAACCGCCGCGTACGCTTTGCTGTCAGATAAGTATGTGTTCATAAAATTCACAGTACGCGGCGAATCCGCAAAGCGGGGGACAACTGACCGTTTATCAAGCCCGTTTATCAACGAATCGGAAAAACGCGGTTGGGTGGTTGGGTGGGGCTTACGTCTTGTATCTTTGGGCGAGCACGGGGCCGCGCCCCTACGTTTTTATCTTCGCATTCTGTGCCTTTTGTGGCAAATCCGTCAGCGATTTTCTGCGTAAAGGCGCGAGATGATTTCCTCGATAGGCGCGTTTTCGACAAAGAGATCGCGCACGGGGTGATGCGCGGTGATGCGGGCGATCAACTCCGCGGGGGGTATGCGGTCCGGATCAAACGCGAGATGCACGCGATGCCCGTCTCGCAAGATCACATGGGCGTCCGGATCCGCGATGTCTTCCGTGCCTTCCAGATCGACGATCAGACGCCGCTCTTTGGTGACTCGGTCGCGGAGGGCTTCGAGCGTGCCATCGGACAAAATTTGTCCCTGCGCGATGACCATGACGCGCGTGCAAAGGGCTTCGATGTCGTCCATGTCGTGCGTGGTGAGGATGACCGTGATGTTTTGCTCGCGGTTGAGACGTTTGATAAAGTCGCGCACCGCGAGTTTGGCGACTGCGTCCAAGCCTATCGTGGGTTCGTCCAAAAACAGGATGGCCGGGCGATGGATGAGGGCCGCGGCCAGGTCGCAGCGCGTGCGTTGTCCCAAACTGAGTTGGCGCACCGGAATGTCGAGGAGATCTTCGAGGGCGAGCAGGGCGATCAATTCATCGCGGGTTTGCCCGTATTGGCGCGGGTCAACGCGGTAGATGTCGCGGAGCAAATCAAAAGATTCGATGACCGGCAAATCCCACCACAATTGCGTGCGTTGCCCAAAGACCACGCCGATTCGCGCCACATGCGCGATGCGTTCTTTCCACGGGACGCGCCCGAGGATTTCACAATGCCCCGCGTCTGGCACGAGAATGCCGGACAAGACTTTGACCGTGGTGGATTTTCCCGCGCCATTCGGCCCGATATAACCCACGAGTTCCCCGGGCTCAATCGCAAACGAGATGCCGTCCAAGGCCGCGATCTCGCGGTAGTTGCGATGTATGACGCCGCGCAACGCACCCCAAACCCCGGGCTGCCGCTGGGCGATGTGAAAGGTTTTGATCAGATTTTCGACAATGATGTGGGGCATGGAAATAGTGCAAAGTGCCTACAAGGCGGGGAATATCGCATCGACAATCTCATTCTTTTGCCGCAGAAATTCCGGCGCGTGCGACCGCTTTGGACAGCCTCCAGGTTACACAAATTTAATTGTTTTTTCGCGTCTTTTCGCGCCTTTCGCAGTCACAATCAATGTTAAAACGGGATCCAAAACAGAGCACCCGATTTCACATAAGAGAATCGGGTGCTTTGTTTTTGCGCGTAGCGGTGGGCATCGGGCCTTTACTGCGCGGCTTGATAATACGGATTGGTGCCTTCGGCGTGGTCTGTGATGTCGCGGACGCTTTCGATCTCGGGAACGGCTTCTTTGATCATGACTTCCACGCCCTGCTTGAGCGTGACATCGACCATCCCACAGCCCTGGCATCCACCGCCAAATTGAAGATAGGCTGCGTTTTCCTCCACATTGACCAATGCCACATGCCCGCCGTGCGCGGCAATGCTCGGGTTGATTTTTTCGTCGATGACCATTTGGATTTTTTCAGCCACGCTGCCTTTGAGGTGCGGCGGCACTTTGTGCGGGTTGTCAATTTTGAAACCGCGCCCCATCAGGCCATCGACAAAATCGAGCGTGATGTCTTGGGTATAAGGCACGCTGTCTCCGTCGATGTAAATGTTGAAGCCATCGAATGGAATCGCGGTATCGCGGCCCGTGTCCTGCCCTTCGGCCACAAAGGCGAGGCGGTAGTTGGCCTGCAACGGGGATGTCGCCTCAGCGGCAATCCGCACGCCTGTAATCACCTGTTCTTGTTCATAAATCAAGCGGGTGATTTCTGTTTGTGCAACATCCGTAACGGTGATCTTCATAACATTTCTCCTCAAAAAAAAGCTCTCAGCAGTTAGTGGGCAGTGGTCGGCAAAACAAACGGAAGCAGTAAGACGTAAGATGGAAGGATAGAAACGTAGGGGCGATGCCCCCGTGCTCGCCCAAAGATACAAGAGGTGAGAAGGCCCATCTTACGTCTCTCGTCTCACGCCTCTACGGCATCGCCACCTGCAAGAGTTTGTCGGCTTTGTGCGCGAGATGGGTTTCAAGCTGCTGCCCATCGCCCATCAGGTCTTGCAATGTAATGCGGTCGAGCATCTGGTCGACCACAAATTGGATGGCGTTCCAGAGGGTGCGAATCGAGCAGTTGACAGAATGCGTGCAACACGCTTCATGGCCCGTGTGTTCGTCGCAAAAGTCGTCGTTGAAGAACGGACCGCCGAGCGCGTCGAGCACATCGGCGATCAGGATTTCGCGGGCGGGTCGCGCCAATTTGTAACCGCCAGCTTGACCGCGCACGCTTTTGACGAGGTTGCCAATTCGCAACAGGCGCACGAGTTTGCCCACATGGGCGGGGGACAAGCCTTCGGCGCGGCTGATTTCGGGAATCGCAATGCTCGCTCCCGTTTCGGATTCGCGCTGCGCGACTTGCAGGAGACAGCGCAGGCCGTATTCTTCTTGCGCGCTCAATTTCATAAAAACACCTTTCTATTTTCGCGTCATTGAGCCATCGCCCGCTGCGACAAATCCAATGCCGCAGAATCGCGTGCCGCCGCGAGCGCAAACCCGGCCCTGGATGGCTCCCTGAAGGTTATGGCTTCGTAAAAGTCGTCCAACGCCACAAACGCCCCGTTTTCTTCTGCCCATCGGCGCATCCGCTGGTTGCAAGCGTGTGCCCACGACAGGATTTCCACGCGCCAGTCGCGTTTGTGCATGCGCGCCAGCGTGCTGTGGAAACCCGCGCCTTGCAAGTAGCCCGCGCCATCGCCGGTCAGCAACACCACAATGCCGGGGTCGCCGTTGTAATCCAGCGCGTCTTCCAACATTCGCAACTGCAACACGCGGTCGGGCATTTCTTGTTCGCCGCGTTCTGGGTTGCCGCGGTCAAACAACTGGACTTCCACACCCCCGCTTTCCATCCGATTCCACAACTGGCGCATTTCCGGCGGCACAGAACCGGCGGCGAGTGCCTTTGCCAGCGGTCGGTCGGCATGCGCCAAGCGCAACAAGTTGCCGAAGTGAATACGCACGCGGTAACGGGCGTCAGCACCTTCATTGCGTTCTTCGGCAAGGCGTTGCGCCTCGTGAAAAATATTGGAATTGTCCCAGTAGATGAAAACGCGGTCCATATCGCATACCGCCCATTAGTGATTTTGTGCTTTCAGATGAAATATCGTTTCGGAATACGCCGAACCCCTGTTTTTCTCCGTGCGATTTAAGACGGGCCGTTTGTGCTGGTCAACAATTTGCATCCCCGCTCTTTCCGCTATGGTCGGATATATGTCAAACTGATCGTTTGCCACGAGAAACACGTCGCAATTTTTTGCCAAAAATCGCTTGCAATTCTTTAAGACCTCCGACACCCCTCGAATATACGATGCTCTGGCCTCTTTCCCCTTGCCCTTAAACAAAGGGCCGATCTCCGATTCATCGCGCCTGTTGAAACCAAACAAATCGTAGGCATAGGCGTGTTGGTCGTGGTAGTTGATTAAACCGACATAAGGCGGGCTGGAAAAAATGCCCTTGATCCGTTGTTTTTCGGCGCGTTCGGCGAGACGCGGATTCGCCTGTCTGACGGCCTTAAAAATGTCGATGGTTCGAGAATCCCCGGTCAAACAGTGTTGAAAAGTATCCGTTTTTATCTGTCTAAACGCATCCCATCGCTGTACGCTGTCCTCGCTGTATCGCTCCCACCAACCCAAAATGGAAAACAGCGGTTTGCAGATTTTTCCGTGTTTTCGGCAATAATAGGTCGTTGTGATCGGTTCTTTTAACGTGCCTAAATCCGCATGGGTTGTCGCCCGGCACGAGCGGATGGTGCGGCTCAAAATCAGCATCAGTGCTCTTTGGGTCGCCTCATCTGCGACTTGTCGAATCATGCTGTGGACAAAATTGATCTCCGCCCGAATGCACGGCAGATACCAATGTCGCATAAAGCTACCCGAGTCCGCAGACATCCGTAAATCAATTTGGTACTCCGCAACGAGTTGGCGATACGTTTTCAGAAAGGCGGCGTCCTTTTCGTTGCCGTAGTTTTTCTGATCAATTTCCCCGGTTTTGACCCGCTGCTTGAAAGCAACGGAAAAATGCGCCGCGTTGAAGGCCGCGAGCCGTTCAGCGAGTTTAGAGTCAAATGTGAGGATGTTCGAGCGGGATACAAAATTTCTCAGGGCGGTTGTAATTTTCCAGCTTTCGGCGTATAACTCGCCCAAATTGTAACCCGCAACTTTGGCATTGCCGATCAAAGCGTTGAAAGCCGAAATATCAATGCCAATGGCGTGCATGCCCAGTTCGTTGGCTTGAACCAGTGTGGTCCCACTGCCACAAAAAGGGTCGAGGACAATATCATTTGGCTCAAAATAGGTGTCCCGCTTAAAGTCGTCCGTATGGTCGTCCAAGAAATATTCGACCAGTTGGGGAATGAATTTTCCTTTGTAGGGGTGCAACCGGTGTACGTGCTTCGTGGTTTCCGCTTCTTTGACCTCTTCAAAGGAAAGATGCCAATTCAAGTCGCTTCCGAGTTGTTCTTTCCACCGGGTCTCTCGGCGCTTTTGGTGCGCGGCGTAGTACGCAATCAGGCTTTCTTTGGGAATGAGCTTGACGCCGTTATTGACGACACATTTGATCCGCGCGTACTGAATCAAATACGAGATATTGGAAGGCGTCACGTTTTTATTGGCGTATTCCGATGCCCATTCGCTCGCCTGTTTAAGCGTCAAGAGCATTGTTTTTCCTTTTGAGATGGAAAATGGACACCGCGAAGTGCCGCATTCAAAACATCCCCAACTCGAGTTTGGCCGCTTCTGACATGCGTTCTGGCGTCCAGGGGGGGTCAAAAACGAGATCGAGTTTGACATCGTAAACGCCATCGACTGATCGGGCGGCCGATTCGACTTGCCCGGGCAAAATGCCCGCGGCCGGGCAGTTGGGCGCGGTCAGCGTCATTAGAACGAATGTATTGCCGTCTTCTTCCACTTTGATATCGTAGATGAGGCCGAGTTCGTAAATGTCAACCGGAATTTCTGGATCGTACACGGTTTTGAGGGCCTTCACAATTTCTTCCCGGACCGCCTCGGGGTCGATGGGGTCTTTTGATGCGGGCGTTGGCGGGGCTTCGATATTGTGAATTTCCCCTTTGGGTGTTGCAGGGGCGTCATCTTTGCGGAATATGTTCAAGAGGCTCATGGGTCATCTCTTTCTGTGGTTGCGGGTGTGTGGGCATTTTCTATGGCTGCCCGAAGCGCGTGCCACGACAGGGTCGCGCACTTGACGCGGGTGGGATAGTCGCGCACGCTGGCAAAAACCGATAATTTGCCTATATGGTTGAGGTCCGGCTCGCTGGTCGGATCGGTGAGCATCGCCTGAAAGTCTTTGAAATAGGCTTCTGTTTCGCCGAGGGTTTTGCCTTGAACGGCTTCGGTCATCAAAGACGCCGATGCTTTGGAAATCGCGCATCCCGACCCTTGAAAGCCGATTTCTGCAATGCGGTTGCCCTCAATTTGGAGATAGATCTGCACCCTATCGCCACACAGGGGGTTGTGGCCTTCGGCATAGCGGTCCGCGGGATCGAGCGCGCGAAAATTTCTGGGATTTTTGTTGTGATCCAGAATGAGTTGCTGGTAGAGTTCGCGCAAATTGGACATCAGCCAAAAACCTTTCGCACTTTGTGAAGCCCGCGCACCAGCGCGTCAATGTCTTCGCGGGTATTGTAAAATGCCAACGAGGCGCGCGTGGCTGCGGGGATGTCGTAGTGTTTCATAATGGGTTGGGCGCAGTGGTGCCCGGCGCGCACGGCAACGCCGGCAAGGTCGAGAATCGTGCCCGCGTCGTGGGGGTGAATGTCGGACAGGACAAACGAGAGCACGCCCACTTTGTGCTTTGCCGTGCCGATCAATTTGAGGTCGGGCACCGCGCGCAAGGCCGCGTGGGCGTATTCCAAGAGCTGGGCTTCGTATCGCGCTGCGCCGTCAAAGTCGATGCTGTTGAGATAGTCGATGGCCGCGCCCAAGCCAATGCTGCCCGCGATATTGGGCGTGCCGGCTTCAAACTTGTTGGGCAAGTCCGCGTACGTGATCTCGTCAAAATCCACATGCTGGATCATGCTGCCCCCGCCGTGGTAGGGCGGCATGGATTCGAGGAGCGTTTCCCTGCCGTAGAGGACGCCAATGCCGGTGGGCGCGAACATTTTGTGCCCGGAAAACGTGTAGAAATCGCAATCTATCTCGCGCACATCTACGCGCTGATGCGGCACGGCTTGCGCCCCGTCGATGTGTACGGGCACGCCGTGCTCACGCGCGATGCCCACCATTTCCGCGGCCGGATTGACCGTGCCGAGCACGTTGGAAATGTGGACAAAAGACACGAGTTTTGTGCGCGGCGAGAACAGGGTTTTATACGCATCCAAACGGAATTCGCCCCGGTCGTTCATGGGAATGACGCGCAATTTCGCGCCCTTTTCCCGGCAGAGCATCCACCACGGAACGATGTTGGAATGGTGCTCCATTTCGCTGACGATGATTTCATCGCCTTCGCCAACGCCCTCGCGTCCAAAAGTTTGCGCGATGAGGTTGATGCCCTCGGTGGTTCCGCGCACAAAAATGATTTCCCGGTCCGAGGCCGCGTTGATGAAGGATGCGACTTTTCTCCTCGCCGCTTCGTACGCGTCGGTCGCAACCTGCGAGAGGTGGTGTACGCCGCGATGCACATTGGCATTTTGCGTTGCGTAATAATGCGCGAGCGCGTCGATGACCGCGTATGGTTTTTGCGCGGTGGCGCCGTTGTCGAGGTACGCGAGCGGTTGGCCCCGCACTCGTTCGCCCAAAATGGGAAAATCTGCGCGAATGCGGCGCACATCAAAAGGCTGTGCCGGACGCGCGATAGCCTCGGGCGGTTGAAGCGTTAGGATGTCCAATGGCGAATTCATGCCATGTCCTCTGCGTGGATGTGGGCGAGGCGCGCGTCGATCAAATCGCTCAGATGTGACCGCACAGGGGCAAGGGGCACGCGCCCGACGACCTCTTCGGCAAAGGCGCGCAACAATAGCCGCCGGGCCTCGGCTTTGGCAATGCCCCGCGCTTGCAAATAAAACAAGGCGTTTTCGTCGAGTTGCCCGATAGTCGCGCCGTGCGAACACTTGACCTCGTCCGCATAGATTTCGAGTTGTGGTTTGGCGTTGACCCGCGCATTGTCCGATAGCAAAATATTTTCGTTTTGCTGGTAAGCGTCTGTGTGTTGCGCCTTTTGGTGGACGTGAATTTTTCCCCGAAAAATGGCGCGCGCGGACCCGCCCAAAATCCCCTTGTAGAGTTCGTGGCTCGGGCAATGGGGTTCGGCGTGCTCGAGCAGGGTATAATTATCCACATGCTGAGACCCGTTGAGCACATAACAGCCATTGACCGTGGCCTCGCCGCCCTCGCCGCGCAAGTACGCGCTGATGTCGTGGCGCACAAATGCCCCGCCGAGGGTAAAATCGTGCAAAGTCAGCCGGCTGTTGCGCCCGAGTTCGGCCTGAAAATTGGCGATGTGCAATGCCTCCTTGCTTTGCAGCCCGAGGCGAATGTGATCCACACTGGCATTGTCGCGGGCGATGATTTCCGTCACCGCATTGCTAAAATAAACGCCTGTATCGATTCCGGCATGCGTTTCGACAAGCGCGAGTTGGCTGTTCTCTTCCGCGATGATCAAGACGCGAGGATGCGATATCGTGGGCACCTCTGAAGCCGTTGTGAGAAAGAGGAGATGCACGGGTGTTTCAACCGCGACATTTGGCGGAACGCGGATAAATACGCCATCGCGCATGAAGGCCGTGTTGAGGGCCGTGAAGGGCAGGTTTGCTGTTCGCGCGAGTGTTCCCAAACGCGCTTTGACGAGCGCGTGGTCATACACATCGGCGAGATTGGCGATAGTTAAGGCCGCCTCAGATATAGGTGTTGGCGCGTAGTGCCCATTGACAAAGACGATGCGGATGGCCCGCAGGTCGGGATAGAGAAAGGGGGCCAATTCTGCATCTGACAGCGGGACAGGGGCAGCGGGTTGGAAATCGGGCTTGATGAGCGCGGACAGATTCACGCTTTTCCACGCTTCATCCGCGGTGGTGGGATAGCCCAACCGGTCAAAATCGACCATTGCCGTTTCGCGCAAGGCTCGAAGGGGTTGCCCATTGCACGCTGTTTCAAATTTCCGAATCCACGATGGGTGATTGTATGCCATGTGTCGCATTTCCTCAAAGAAGCTATCCGTCCCGCCTATCTCCACTGTCGGATGCGAGGGGGATGGACGGATTGGCCGCGTGGGGCGGGGTTTGTCTAACCGCGTTTTTCTTTTATCCAGTCATATCCCTTTTCTTCCAATTCCAAGGCGAGGGTTTTGTCGCCCGATTGCACAATGCGCCCGTCGAGCATCACATGGACGACATCGGGCACAATGTCGTTGAGCAACCGCTGGTAGTGCGTCACCACAATGGTCGCTTTGTCCGGGCCGTGCAGGGTGTTGACCCCATGGGCAACAACGCGCAACGCGTCGATGTCCAGGCCGGAATCGGTCTCGTCGAGAATGGCGAGGCGGGGTTCCAAAACGGCCATCTGCAAAATTTCATGGCGTTTTTTTTCTCCGCCAGAAAAGCCCTCGTTGACCGGGCGATTGAGAAATTTTTCGTCCATTTCGACCAGTTTGAGTTTGTCGCGGATCAGGGAGAGAAAGTCAAACGCATCGATCTCATCTTCCTCTCTCGCTTTGCGAATGGCGTTGAGGGCCGTCCGCAAAAAGTACGCGCTGTTCACGCCGGGGATTTCCACCGGATATTGAAACGCGAGAAAGAAGCCCTGCGCCGCGCGCTCATCAGGGGCCATATCGAGCAGGTCTTCGCCCCGATAGAAAACTTCGCCCGCCGTGACGCAATACGCTTCGTGCCCCGCGAGCACCTGCGCCAATGTGCTCTTGCCCGACCCATTGGGGCCCATAATGGCGTGGGTTTCGCCCGCATTGACCGCGAGATCAATGCCGTGCAAAATTTTCGCGCCCTCCACACCGGCATGCAAATTCCGAATTTCCAACATGTATTCATCCCTCATTGTGTTGCGGTTTATGTAACAACCTCATGAATGGCTTCGCAAATGTCTTGGATAAAATCTGCGGCCTCCGCCGAGTCAGAAGGTGAAATAGGCCAACGGCTCCCGGGATAACTCGGATCCAGGTCGGCCTCATGAACGATCCGATTGCGGCGATCGACGATAAGGCGAAGCCGATTTTTCACGTCTTGTACTGTCAACCCCAGTTGCGAAGCAACGGATGTCCATAACTCGCACGATGAGAAAAGCCGCACCGCATCCGCTATCTTGTCTGGATGCTGAAAGGCCATATATCCGTGTTTCTCGCGGATTTCCATCTCAAACCAAGCGTTTCCGACCGATTCGGCAATCCCTGTCATGGCCGCATCTATCGTCACTTGAAAGCGCGAAAAAGCATTGGTCGGAGGACGTTTTTCATCGTACACCTCTAACATCCCAATCCGGGTGATCGAGTGGATGTAATGGTCGAGCGCGCTTATAGCCATCGCGATTTGTGTGCGTAAAAGATCTGTTGCATCTACGGCAGGTGTCGTCAATTGATCGAGTGCCTCATACAACCCGCCGATAGCGCGTACCCGTTCCATATTCGCACGAAATTGTCGAATGGCACTAAGCATGTTCAACGAGCTTTATGATTAGATCCGCCCCTTTGGCGTATAAATCCCGAAATTGAAGCATGGATTTCTTGGTACTTTCAAGCACGACTCCCGTTTGTCCAATTTGCTCATCGGTCAAATCGAAAATAGGAGCGTTGTGCTTTTGCGAAAGGGCGATCAGACTGTTGAAGTCTGCCATCTGAAGAAGCGGTTGGTCTATCTGAAAGCCATTTTTTTGATAGACCTTCTCTGGAAGCAACATATCGCGTTCTCTTAACACGGGTATGAGCTTTTCCCCAACTCCTTTTTCTATTTGATCGATCCAATTTTGGAATGCAGCGGCAGGAATTTCTTTTTTTGGCCTAAATTTCTGAACGATCATACCGAGAAATTTGGGTGTCTTATCGGGAAAAGGATAAATCGCCTCCCTGAGCGCTTTTATTTTTTTTGCTTCCTTTGCCCATTCTGACCACTTGGGCAAAATAGAGGCAAGGCTATCCGTCGCCATCGCCGAGAAGTAATCCGGCATCATCGGTACGATGAAATAGTCACTCGTCATCAGAAGGTTTTGGTTAATGGGCCCCAGACTCGGGCTCATATCCACAAGGATAAAATCGGCGTCGTACTTCTCGGCAGTTTTAGAAAAGAGATGGTGAAGAGAGCCTGGCAAGTTCTGTAGGGTTACGAGCGAGCCTGACAACTCTTGTGCAATACCCAAGGTGACTTCGTATTCGGCGAGGCCAATGTGACCGGGCAACAGGTGCATGTTAGGTTGCCCCTTGATTGGCTCGCAGACTACCGGTTCAATAGGTGCTGGCCGAGATTCAAAAGCGGGGGCGAGACCATCGCGGATATTTTTCACCTTTTTTGACTCGTAAGTCGATGAAAAATCCCAAGCATCCATGAATCCTAAAACCATGCCCGTGAGATTGCACTGCGGGTCGCAGTCGGCGAGGATCACCTTCTTCCCCTTGTTCGCCAGCATCCAGCCGAGGTTGAAGGTGGTCGTTGTCTTGCTCACGCCGCCCTTGTGATTGAAGAGTGCAATTTGTTTTGCCATGTGATGGCCTCCTTTGCGCTTTCGGATAGTTCCTATCCCACACTGCCCTCGAGGCTGATGCCGAGGAGTTTTTGGGCTTCGACTGCAAATTCCATGGGCAATTCTGCCAGGACTTCCTTGCAAAACCCATTGACGATCAGGGAAACCGCGTCTTCTGTGGAGATGCCGCGCTGGTTGCAATAGAAAATTTGATCTTCGCCAATTTTGGACGTGGTGGCCTCGTGTTCGACCTGTGCGGAGGGATTGCGGACGTCGATATAGGGAAAGGTGTGCGCGCCGCACTGGTCGCCGATGAGCATGGAATCGCATTGGGTAAAATTTCTGGCGTCGCGCGCGCCCTTGAGCACTTGCACGGCACCGCGATAGGTGTTTTGCCCGCGCAGGGCAGAGATGCCTTTGGAGATGATGGTACTCCGCGTGTTTTTGCCGATGTGGATCATCTTGGTGCCAGTGTCGGCCTGCTGCTTGAGGGAGGTGACAGCGACCGAGTAAAATTCGCCCACCGAGTTGTCGCCTTGCAAAATGCAAC
The DNA here is from genome assembly GCA_958295785.1 of uncultured Latescibacterota bacterium. Classification (GTDB taxonomy): domain Bacteria; phylum Latescibacterota; class UBA2968; order UBA2968; family UBA2968; genus VXRD01. The sequence goes on along the minus strand of OY282377.1, from coordinate 3,374,215 downwards.
TCGGATATTTCCACGTAATGGCCGAGCCCGTCTCTACTTGCGTCCACGAAATTTTGGCATTGACGCCCCGGCACGCGCCGCGTTTGGTGACGAAGTTGTAAATGCCGCCCTTGCCGTTGATGTCGCCCGGATACCAGTTTTGCACTGTGGCGTATTTGATCTGTGCATTGCCCAGCGCGACGAGCTCCACCACTGCGGCGTGAAGCTGATTTTCGTCGCGCATCGGCGCTGTGCATCCTTCCAAATACGACACATAAGCCCCCTCATCGGCGATGACGAGGGTGCGTTCAAATTGGCCTGTGTTGGCGGCGTTGATGCGGAAATACGTCGATAGCTCCATTGGGCAGCGCACGCCCTTGGGGATATAGCAGAACGACCCATCGCTGAAGACCGCCGAGTTGAGGGCCGCAAAATAATTGTCGGTATGCGGCACGACCGAACCGAGATACTTTCTCACCAGATCGGGATGCTCTTGCACGGCTTCTGAAAACGAGCAGAAAATGACCCCCGCCTCGGCCAGGGTTTCCTTAAAGGTCGTCGCCACGGAAACGCTGTCAAAAACCGCATCGACAGCCACGCCGGTCAGCATTTTTTGCTCTTCGAGGGGAATGCCGAGTTTTTCATAAGTCGCCAGAAGTTCGGGATCGACCTCGTCCAAACTTTCCGGCCCCTCACCCGCATTCTTGGGCGCGGCGTAGTACACGATGCGCTGATAGTCGATATCCGGATATGTGACCATCGCCCACTGCTCGCTCTTTTTGCGCTTGAGCGGGTCGGTCATGGTCAGCCAGTGGCGATAGGCTTTCAAGCGCCATGCGAGCAACCAATCGGGCTCGTTTTTTTTCTCGGAGATAAATTGAATGATGTCTTCATTCAGACCTGGGGGGGCGGATTCCTGCTCGATATCCGTCACCCAGCCAAATTTGTAATCGCCCGTCGCCAGCGTTTCGAGCTCTTGCGTTTGGGAACTCATGGTAAAACTCCTTATTGAAAGGGTCAGCACCGCGCAAACTTACCCAAAGCATACAAAAATGTCAAGATTAAACTCAAAAAAAAATCGAAAGATACGTCGGCTAATTTCCGGTTACATCTTCTCCGCAATAGCGACACTTAGAAGCCCTAACATAAAGAAATCAAGCGTCTGAAACAGATGAGTGAACACCCGCAGGAATGCCTCAAAGTCTGTCTCTCACAAATCCAGGGCAACGCTTTTTGTTAGGGACTCTTAATCGCTTCTGCTTTTATCAGTTCAGCACAGTATGGGCACTTTTTCATCTCGCCGCGTTTAACGGCTTCTTTCTCGGCCACGGCCTGATTTTTTGGAACGACCAATGCCAGAATGCAACCAAATGGACCGAGCAAAATTCCAAGGGCAAACCAACCACAACCACTTCGTCCTTTTGTTGTGGCAACCACCGCGCTGACAATGCCAAACAGAAACCAAATAAAAAGAAGTTCCATTGATGTTTCCTTCGGCGGACAGACAAATTTAGTTCGCCCCAAGCATTTTGATTGCGATGGCAAACAGACCGACTATCAGGCCGCCCAAGCTGAGCGCGAGGCCGAATATCCATTTCAAAAGATCGGATTTGATAGCCTCAATTTTGGCTTCAGTGGACAGGCGCAACGCCTCAATTTTGGACTCAGTCGCCAACTGCTGGGCCTCAAGATCAGCTTTAGTCGCCAATCGCAGGGCCTCAATGTCGGCCTTGGTGGACAATTGCAGTGCCTCAATTTTGGACTCAGTCGCCAATCGCAGCGCCTCGATGTCGGCCTTGACAGCCTCAATGTCGGACTTAGTGGACAATTGCAGTGCCTCAATTTTGGACTCAGTCGCCAATCGCAGCGCCTCGATGTCGGCCTTGACAGCCTCAATGTCGGCCTTGGTGGACAATCGCAGTGCCTCGATTTTGGACTCGGTCTCCAACTGCTGGGTCTCGATTTTGGACTCAATAGCCAACTGTAGGGCCTCGATGTCGGCCTTGACAGCCTCGATATCGGCCTTGACAGCCGCGATGTCGGATTTGGTTGCCAAGTTGCTGTTGAGCAAGTTGACCTGCTCGTTGGCCAGGACCTCGGCCTGTTGTTCGGTAAAGCCATTGGCTGTCAGGTGCTTGACGAATTGATGCGTGTCAAAGGCGATGGCTTCGCTCATGGTGTTCTCCTCGTCTGAAGTTCGCGTTATAGGCTATACTCGCCTGTGCGGCTCATCCCCAGGCCTTGCCGCTGGCATATAACGGACAGACAAATTCAGTTCGCCCCAAGCATCTTGATTGCGATGGCAAATAGACCGACTATCAGGCCGCCCAAGCTGAGCGCGAGGCCAAATATCCATTTCAGCAGATCGGATTTGATAGCCTCAATTTTGGCTTCAGTGGACAGGCGCAACGCCTCAATTTTGGACTCAGTCGCCAACTGCTGGGCCTCAAGATCAGCTTTAGTCGCCAATCGCAACGCCTCGATGTCGGCTTTGACAGCCTCAATGTCGGCCTTGGTGGACAATTGCAGTGCCTCAATTTTGGACTCAGTCGCCAATCGCAGCGCCTCGATGTCGGCCTTGGTGGACAATCGCAGTGCCTCAATTTTGGACTCGGTCTCCAACTGCTGGGTCTCGATTTTGGACTCAATAGCCAACTGTAGGGCCTCGATGTCGGCCTTGACAGCCTCGATATCGGCCTTGACAGCCGCGATGTCGGATTTGGTTGCCAAGTTGCTGTTGAGCAAGTTGACCTGCTCGTTGGCCAGGACCTCGGCCTGTTGTTCGGTAAAGCCATTGGCTGTCAGGTGCTTGACGAATTGATGTGTGTCAAAGGCGATGGCTTCGCTCATGGTGTTCTCCTCGTCTGAAGTTTGCGTTGTAGGCTATACTCGCCTGTGCGGCTCATCCCCATGCCTTGCCGCTGGCGCGTCTGCGGCGCTTGCTGCCGGGCAGGTCTTTTTTTGAAACGGCAAACCCGAGCAATCCCTTTTGCCCGAGCTTTTTGAGATAGGCGAGCAACGAGATTTCGGCTTCTTTCAAATTGAGTTGGTGGGTTTTGCCCAGGCGTTTGATGATGGCTTCGACAGTTGTGCGACCGTCGCACATATCCCAGACCTGCGCGCCAATTTCGTCGAGCACCAGGGTTTTTGTCTTGGGAATCCAGAAAATTTTGGAAAGGGTACGCACCTTCCACGAATCGCCGCGCGTGAGGGTGACGTGAATTTCGCCGTCGTCATTTTTCTCCCATTCGACCTGATTGTTGCGAACGGGCTTGGATTTGAACATGGCCTCGCGGCCAATTTTGGGTTGTTTCTTAAAGAACATATCAGAACTCCACAGTTTTTTACGTTCCGTTGGAAATGGCTGTTACGTCCGCGCAACAAGCATCCAAATCTGGCGCGTCTTCGGAATTTTTCCAAAATGTTTGAACAGCAAAAATTTTATTCGCCTCCAAATCCGTCCAAACCCGTCCCGATAGATTTTGCCGGGGGCGCGTGTTCCAAAAGGGCAAGGGCTGAAGCAGGCCATGCCAGCGGCTCTTGGGGCGGCCATTGACCGAGAGCACGAGGTTGGGACCACGGATTTGGAGATCGGTTTCAACGTGCATGTGTCGGAGGCTTTTGGCAAAAAACTCCATGTACCACTCATCGAGATTTTTGTTGTTGAGAATGGTGCGCGCCAAGCTGAGGCGGTCGATGTTGAGCAGGGTGTTTTCCCTTTCAAATTTCAAGCCTATATGCCCGGATTTGAGGTCAAAATTTTCGAGTTCATATCCGGGCGGAGATTGGCAGATCAGGTCGTAGAGTGCCCATGTATAGGGTTCGCCGGGCGCGGTGTCTCGAAGCGTGTTGAGAACGCGGGGCAGAACAGGGGTGAGGGTTTCATCTGGGTGCTCCATGATGCGAATAAAAATGAGACGATCCGAGATGGGGCTATACGTCGCCAAGGTGTGGACTGTATAACGCGATTCCCACAAAAAATACTGCGTGTTTTGCATGGCGGGAAGGTCGAGGTCAATCGCTTGGGGATTGCGTTCAACGCGCAGGCGACTCTTTTGTTTTTTGGCATTTTTTGCCAGTCCCTCGATATAGCGATCCACAATTTGCGCCACGCGGTCATCCCCCCGCGCTTCTTTCCATTCGAGCTCGAGACGCGCAATTTGCGAATCATCGAGGCGCGCTTCGCCCGAGTTGGCCTCTCCCGATATTTTGCCGGGATTCCATTCCGAGGGAATCGCCAAGCCAATGCCCTGCCAGGCAAAGGGTACGTACGTGTCAAACGCGAGATTTTTCATGGTACTCTTTCCGATCTGAAGGCGAGAAGCGAGAGGCAAAACGCGAGAAGGCCACCATCTAGCCGAAACCACTACCTGCGTAGATGATTTGCTGCCGCAGACCCGTTCGACATTGATGAACCAGCCTGAGCAATGGGGTACAACGGGTTGCCTCTCAAGCCCGTTCAACGGCCAGTTGTACCCCCGTTCCGTCTATTCGTATGTTCACAAACATAAAATACAAGGGGGTATTTGCGGTGTCAAGCAGAGGATATGCGGAGGGATTCGCAACGTTTAGAGCGGGCGAAGGTCGGGAACTTTGGGCGGAAATCGGAATTTATTTTGAATAAAAACTTGACGGATGCACTAACGTTCACTATATTCAAATGTGCATGTGAAGGGAAAAAGGTCTTTCACTCGAAATAAGGAGGTGTGTTATGCGAAAAAAACTCACTGCACGCCAGCAAGAGATATACGATTTCATCGCTCAGGTGATCCGCAACAATGGCTACCCACCTACGATCCGAGAAATCATGGTGGCGTTTGGCATTGCATCGACCAATGGCGTGCGAACCACCCTGACTGCCTTAGAAAAAAAGGGGTATATTCGGCGAACCGCCATGTTGTCGCGCAGCATTGAATTGACGGATTACCAAGATGCGTCTCTTTCCGGCGATGTGCGCGAAGTGCCCGTGATCGGTCGCGTGGCTGCCGGCGAACCCATCCTCGCAACGGAAAACATCGAGCGCACGCTCGCAGTGGATTCCGGTTTTGTGCCGCGAGGCAATGTGTTTGCCCTCAAAGTCGAGGGCGATAGCATGCGCGATGCCGGGATTTTCGATGGCGATTTTGTGCTCGCACGGCAGCAAGAATCCGCGCATCAAGGCGAGATTGTCGTGGCTGTGATCGGCGAAGAAGCCACGGTCAAACGCTATTATCGAGAGGGTTCGCAAGTCAAATTGATGCCCGAAAACAAAGCCTACCAACCCATTGTGGTAGGTAAAAGTTCCGATTCATTCCGAATCGCCGGTAAAATTGTCGGTTTGATGCGGTCTTTTTGAACGATGCGCCATTGAAGCAAAAGAGAGCCTTTTTCCCGCGTGCGTAAGCGGGTGAGAAGGCTCTCTTTGTATGGGATGGCATACCTATGCCCGTTCTGTCCATTTGTCTATTTCTCTGTTCGGGCGGGCACAGGGGCCGCGCCCCTACGATTCATGTCGCTGATAAACTGCTACGCAGTTGTACTCCGTTCTGTCTATTCGTCCATCCGCGCTTCACTTGCGCTTAAAAAGCATGCCCGGCAGTTGCTCGACATGACATTGTATTTCAAGCCCCAAGAGGATGTCGAGGGCCTCGCCAGAAGAGAATCCCGTCTCCCTTGCAAGCGCGTCAATATGCACTGGGGCATCGGCGTCAGACAGGCGTGCGAGGCCGTCCCATACGCGCTGTTCTCGCTCGGGGAGAACGGGATCGCGGGGCGTGTTTTGCTCAGGGGATTGATCGGAGGATGGGGGATGCAGTTCGATCTCGCTCAAAATATCTTGCGCCATTTGAACGAGAATGGCGCCTTGGCGAAGCAGGCCATTGGTGCCCCGGCTTTTGCCCGAATAAATCGGACCGGGGACCGCAAACACATCGCGGTTCTGGTCAAGGGCAAATTGGGCGGTGATCAGCGCTCCGCTCCGCGTGCCGGCCTCAACAACGACCGTGCCCAAGCTCAAGCCGCTGATGATGCGGTTGCGCCTGGGAAAGTTGTGCGGCTCTGGCGCCGTGCCCAAGGGAAATTCCGATAACACAACGCCGCGTTCGCAAATCTGGTCAAATAGGGCGCGGTTTTCAGGGGGCTAGGGGCGATCCAAACTGCTGCCGAGCACCGTTGCGGTCACGCCGTGCTCGAGCGCGCCGCGGTGTGCATGGGCATCGATGCCAACGGCCATGCCGCTGACCACAGTGATCCCCGATCTGGCGAGATCGCCCCCTAGGCGATGCGCGGTTTCTCGTCCATACGCCGTGTAGGAACGCGATCCCACGATGCTGATTGTGGGCTGGTGGCACACCCTGATGTCGCCTTTTACAAACAGCAGCGAGGGCGGGGCGTAGATTTGGGTTAGAATGGTGGGATAGAGTGGATCGGAAAGCGTGCAAATTTGAATGCCCATGCCCTGCACCCGCGCAACTTGATCACGCGCCCATGCCCAGTCCCGGTTGCAACAGATAGATTGCGCCGTGCTCGGGCCAATGCCGGGGACACTGCAAAGCGATTGGGGAGATTGCGAAAGAATATTCTCGGGCGTTTCAAAATGCTCGATAAGGGCGCAGTAAGCAGCAGGCCCCAGGCCCGGCACTGCGTAGAGCACCAACCAAGGTAGGGCATAATCGCACATAATGCCTCGTTTGAAATCGGCGTTTTTGCAATCTCTAATGCAATGATTATGCCAAAAAAAAGAGCCTGTAAAATAGGCTCTTTTTGATTTACGGATGAATCTTTTGTTCAAATAGCTGCCGAGTCCGCGAAATATTTGATGCGTTAATGTATGTGTTTACGCATCGTCCCAAACACTGTTTGCGGATTGTCGTTAGAATGCGGCATGGGGAAAGCATTGGCAAGGTCAAAGTTGTTGCTCATCCTCTCATGGGGTACTCGAATACCCCGGAATACGGTAGTGGGGAGTCGCCCAACCCGCATCTTGGATCAACAAATTTGCATCCGCGCTTTTGGGATCGGCAATTCGATCAAAGGCTTTCCAATTGCCGCCATCTAAGGGTTCGGTATAGCCCTCGTCCTGAAAGAAGCCAATCAGGTTTTCGCGCATGGCTTTCACGGCTGAGGCGTACAGCACATTGTACGCACAATTGCGCGTCTCTTCTGCATCTACGCGGTGGTCGAGCAAATATTCCTTTTGATCGCCCGCCGAATAAATGTATTTCAAATCGCCGTTGTACGCCATGTACACGCCGCGCTGGCCGCGCTGAATCTGCCCGTAAATCACGCGCTTGTTCTCGCTGCCGACCATACCCGCCATGTCCAAACCGTCCAAATCCGCCTCGACTTCAGAAACGCCCGCGGCGCCCAAAAACGTCGGCATCAAATCCATCGAACCACAGGGCGTTTCTTCCGCGACACCGCACGGGAATCGGTCGGGATAGCGCGCCAGCATGGGCACGCGCGCGGCCGCGTCGAGAAAACTGCGCTTGCCAAAACAGTTGTAATCCCCGAGCAACTCGCCGTGATCAGACGACCAGACAATCAGGGTATGATCCAATTCCCCTTGTTTTTCGAGTGCGTCGATGATTCGCCCCACGCTGTAGTCGATAAACGACACACACGCCCAGTAATACCCGCGCATCACTTGCAACATGCGATCATCCAACCCCGCATCGCGGTACTTGTAGCGATTCTGATGGCGATTGAAATGCGTCCACAGGTCTTCCGTGTTATCGGGGCGTTTGGGCAAGGGCATCAACGCGCCGCGATAGAGTTTGTTCCACGGCGTTGGCGGGGAAAACGGCGGGTGCGGATGGATGAAACTCGACCACAAAAAAAACGGCTTGGACGCATCGCGGTTTTGCAAAAAGTCAATGCTGCGGTCCGCCACCCAGGCGGTGGGATGAAGGCGGGCGGGCAGTTGGGAAATCTGCGGGATATAATACATCTCCCCGCGCGCGCCCATCACATCGTGGACGTGGTCAAAGCCCTGCGCGTGTACGAACTTCAGGTAATCGTCCACATCGACCGCCCCGCAAAGTTCTTCCTGTACATCGCGCGTGTGAAATCCCCGCAGTCCCCTTCGATCACCCGTAAAGTGCATCTTCCCAACGCCGTGACAATAATACCCTGCCCGCGCGAGGCAGTCCATCAACGAGGGGCGGTCTGTCGGTTGCGGGAATCCATTGTCAAAACAGCCGTTGTTGTGCGGATATTGCCCGGTGATGATCGATGCGCGCGCCGACACGCAAACCGGCGATGGCGTATATCCCTTGGTAAAATTCACGCCCTCGCGGCAGAGCCGATCCATCACTGGCGTGCGAATATGCGGATTGCCCGCCGCGTGGATGGTATCCCAGCGTTGCTGATCGGTCAACACAAACAGAATATTGGGTTGTTTGGGCATTGCTCACTCCTCGAAAATGTTCGCTTAACGACCCATCGCTTTCAAATAAAAACACAGCCACAGCCCCGCAAAGACCGTGAGGGCAGACAGGGCAAACACGCCTTGTAGATGCACCATATCCGCGAGCACGCCGCCCAGTATGGGATAGAGCGACCCCACGCCCAGCACGGTATTGGTGATGCCCACATAAGTCGGGCGGCGTTCTGCGGGGGCGATATCCAAAAGATAACTTTTGAACCCGATGAAAATGCCCGTTGTGGTGCCGCCGATTAGAAAAAAAATCGGCGCGAAACAGCCTGCGATCACCCATTCGGAAGCGCGTTGCAACACACTGGCATAGCTGCTCAAAACCAATGCCAAACACGGGATCAGCGCCACGCCCAACACGGCGGCCAACACCACGCGGTGGTTGCCGCGCTTGATGGACAACTGCCCCCATATCACGTTAAAAACAGCCGCGCCAATGGTTTGCACAGCCAAAAAAAAGCCGACCGTACTTTCTGAAATGCCAAACGCCTCGCGGGCGAGCACCACGTAAAACGGGAGTGAAAACCCGATGCCAGAAGACAGGATTTGCACCCAGAGAAAACGACCGAAATTGCGATCTCGGCGCAACAAGCGCGGAATGCCGCGCATCACCTCAATGGCGTTTCTCTGCGCCGCGCTCACCTCGCCCTCTGGCTCTCGAACCAGACAAAAACACCCAATGCCCAAACTCATCATTCCCGCGCCCAGGGCGAAAATCGCGCCGTAGTTCATCGGAAAATCATATCCATTTGCGGGGCGCAGAAAATACTCGATCAATACGCCCGCGATAATACTCAACACGCCGCCCAAAAACGAACGGGAGGCGTAAAACAAGCCCGTGTGCGACCGCGGCAGGGATTTGCCCACAATATCGGTATAGGCATTGCCCGCAAGCCCGCCAAACAAAGACGCCACGCCATACAGGACGAGAAACCCGCCCAACACCAAACCTGGCCGCGCCAGTCCATACCACGCGATCAGGGGCACAATGGCCCAAATCAGGGACATACGCACGGCATTGGCCTGCCTGTACACGGGCAACCGCCGCACGCGCCGCTCCAAATATCCCGCCACGAGCAACTGCGGCAAATGCCAACCCGCACGGTGCAGCGAACTGCCCAACCCGACCAGCGTATCCGATGTCGTAAAATGCCGAATAAAAACGGGCAAAACAGTTGTGGGGTCTAAAAACGATATGCCAAATGCGAACACCCCGCCGTTGAACACGCCCACGATAAAATTGAACCGCGCATTGCCCTTTTTTGGTAAAAATCCCATTTCGCTCTCGCAGTTGAGACGCTATTATATCTTTCAAGTACCGCGCATGCAAGGCGAAAGTCATTGCCAAATGTCAGAAGCCATCTTAAAATTATCGGGACCTACTCCCCCAATACCAATTTGATTTTAAGTTGTCCGTATCTTGCCTCCCATCAGAGAGGAATGAGGAATGAGGAATGAGAAATGAGGAACAGACGTTCCGTAGCACTCAGGCGTTGCTTGTCTAAAGCGTTTGGTCCTAACTCCTCCTGGGTTGCCTTCGATGCGTTGGCTACGCCTGTGCCTACGGCGTGCGGCGACTTCCTTTTTTTCAACAGCAAAAAAAGTAGGCGAGCGGGGTACAACTGCCTTAGCAGTTCAAAAATGCCGCTCTCATGCGCCGAGAGGCTGGCACAGCGCAAATCGCTTTGCGGGTCGCACGACATGCGTTGGCCTGCGAAGAGAGTTGCAAGATGGATGTGTGTTGCGAGATGGCCTTGCGCGCTGTGCGTGATGGTTTTGTCTGATGGTCTTTTGGGATGGCCTGGTTGCAATGGCTTCTCTGAGGTCAAGGGGATCGCTTGCTGGCAACATAGCGCATCACATGAGGATAATAGCTATTCAATTTGGTATAACAACTGACCACTGATTTTCACACGAGCACGGGGGCCGTGCCCCTGCGATTCATCCATTCGTTGATTCGTCTATTATTTTTTTCGGAGGCCGCCATGTCCAAAACGATTTATCTCGCCAGCCCCTACGGATTTTCAGCGCAACAGAAACAGAACCTCTTGCCCGAATTTGTTCACGCGCTCGAATCCCTGGGCGCAGAAGTTTGGGAGCCTTTTGAACGCAACAAGCAAATTGACCGGACACGAGCCGGATGGGCGTATCAAATCGGGCAGGCCGACCTGCGCGATGTCGGGGAATCGGACGCCGTATTTGCCATTGTCAATGGCACCCCACCCGATGAAGGCGTGATGGTCGAGCTCGGCGTTGCCATTGCTTTGGGGAAAAAAACCTTTCTCTTCCGCGATGACTTCCGCCGTTGCACCGACTCGGAACACTATCCCCTCAACCTCATGCTCTTTACGGGTTTGCCAGAACGCGGCTGGGAAGATTATTATTACTCCTCCCTCGAAGAAATCGCCGATCCCGATAAAGCTATGGCACGCTGGCTGTGCGAATCGCCGTGAACAACGCACTGAGTTGACAGCCCTATCCATTCTGAGTATCATTTTATTTTTCAACGACATATTCTCATGACAAAAAGGGACGACCGCGTTTGGTCGCCCCTTTTGCGTAATGAGCGTTCAGCTTTTGGCAATCAGCGTTCAGCCCCCGCCCAATCTGTCCCTAAAAGCAACCACAGGCATGTCCCTGAGTGATGTAAGCAGGGATGAACACAGATGAAGAAAAATAAAGAGAGGACAGGCACAGGGGCCTGTCCCTACGGGTTGACTGCTGATTGCTGATTACTTAAGCGAACTGGATTTCGGCTTTCGCCGGAATGACAGATGGGTGGCCTTCTCATCTCTCCTGTCTCACCTCTCATCTTCCCGCCGCTTCTATCGCCTCTGCCTTCATCTTGTTCCTCTCCACCTCATCCTGCCACCGCGCCTGAACATCTCGGCTCAAACGCCAAAGCGGATCAAAATACAAGAAAAAGGCGTCGGGCTTGACCACGGGGCTGATATAAACGGCGATCCCGGTTTCCCGATTGTAATACTCATAAGAATGCGCGTCTCGCTTTCCGCCGCCGCCCAGGGTATCCACGATGAACGTGGGCATGTTAAACCCGGATGTGGTGCCGCGAATGGCTTTTTCAAGGGCGAGGCCGTCATCGAGCGTGGTGCGTAAATCTTCAACGCCGCGCACGAGATCGTGAAAAAACACGTAATAGGGTTGCACATTGAGATAACTCAGCCGTTTGACCAAGAGCATCATCGTCTCAGTGTCGTCATTCACGCCGCGCTGCAACACGGCTTGGTTGCGAATCGCGATCCCGCGCGACAGCAGCCGATTGAGTCCATCCTGCGTGATGTCCGTGATTTCCGCGGGGTGATTGAAATGCGTGTGCAGAACCACGTCTTTGTGCATGGCACGCCCGCGATCCACCACGCGCGTCAGCGCATCGACCCATGCGTCATCCGCAATGAGTTTTTGCGGCATCACGGCCGGGCCTTTGGTGGCAAACCGGAAGCGCCGAATGTGGTCGATATCCAACAGGCGGTTGCCCAATTCTTCCAACTGATCGGCCTTGAGTTGATACACGTCGCCCCCGCTGACCACCACATCTTCGACCTCGATGCGCGATTGGATATAGCCTATCGCGTCGTCCCACCGCGCCCGATTGACCCGCAGATTCACCTTTTCGACATCTTCCGTATCCAACCCCACCGCATAACTTCGGGTGCAAAACCGGCAATACACGGGGCAGGTGTCCAACACGAGAAACAACACGCGGTCTGGATAGCGATGGGTCAACCCCGCAACGGGCGCGTCTCCCAATTCGTTGAGCGAATCGAGGTGCAACTCGGGGTGATCTATCTTTTGCTCGCATCTGAGGGACAAAAATTGTTTGCGAATCGGATCGCAATACGGGTCATCCCAATTGATCAAGCTCAAAATATACGGCGAAATTCGCACGCTCATCGGCGCGTGTTGCAGCCCTGCCACGACTTCTCGATAAAAGCCATCGGACACGAGATCGCCAATGGCGGCCCTCAACTTGCCCACGCTGGTAATCGAATGGCGCATCTGAAACACATGCGAGTGAAAGGTGCGTGCGTCTGTGTTTCTAAAAGCGGGAATGCGCCGCCAAAATTCGTCTCGGCGCAACGCGCGATGCGCGAGATCTTTAAACGCCACGGGCGGTTTTGTGCGCGGTGTATGCAATGCTTGGATAACGTCCATTTTCGATCTTTGATTGAAAAAAATGAGAGAAGAAAACGCGGAGACGCTCAATTCGCCTGCCGAAAGACAACATAAGCGGGGTCTCTCACGTCAAAAATATGCACATTGGCAATCGCGTTTTTGACCTGCAATTCGCATTTATGAATAAAGCCATATCCCATCTTTGTCAAGTTCTAAAACGGGCAAACACGCATTGCACGCACGCAGACAAAAACCTTGTTCAACCCATTCGTTTCTTGTACTTTAACCCCATGTGTGACTTCAAAAGGAAACTGTCGGCTATCGGCGTTTAGCCCCTATCTGCGTCATCTGTGTTCATCCGCAGTTGCTTTTTCAAAAACCGGAAATTCTCATGCCAAAACGCACGCTGATCATACTCATTTTGGGTTTTGCTGTTTTTGCTGCGTTCATCGGGCTTAGGCTGCTCGCGGTGGTCTATACCGATTATCTCTGGTTTTCAGAACTCGGGTTCCGCGATACCTATGTCACGGTCATCCGCACCAAGACCCTCGTCTTGTTTGCATTTGGCAGCGCGTTTGCCCTGATCTGCGGCCTGAGCATTGCCGCTGCTCGGCATTATGGACAACCCACGCGCATCATGGCGCTCGAGGTCGTCATTGATGGCGATGTTTCCACACCGCCCGATCACTCCCGCCGGCAACGCTACGCATGGATCGGCATTGTCGCGCTGTTGTCCTTTTTTATGGGCGTTGCGAGCACCGCGGCGTGGCCCGTTGTCCTCAAATACGCCCATCCCTCTGCTTTTGGCCTTGCGGATCCCATTTTTGGGTACGACCTCGCATTTTACGTTTTCAGCCTGCCGCTGTACAATTTTTTGCAGGGTTGGTTTATCGCCGCCATCCTCGTAACGGGCATCTTCACAACTGTTTCCTATCACAGAGACCGAGCCATTCGCTACGACGACAAACGCTGGATCACAACCCCGCATGTGCGGGCGCACATCTCGGTTCTCGCCGCCGCGCTCGGCCTCTTACTCGCGTGGGGCTATTGGCTCAAAGAATACGAACTGCTCTACTCCTTTCGCAAAGAAGCCTTTTTTGGCGCGGGCTACACGGACCTCAACATTCAGATTCTGGCCTATCGCGTCATGCTCGTCGGCCTCATTGTCCTCGCGGGGTTGCTCATTTACAACACGCGCTTACGCACTTGGAAAATTCCCGGATTTGGCGCGGCGGCCTATCTCGGCGCGCTTATTGTCGCGAGTTGGTTCATCCCCATTGTCTTTGAACTCGTGGTCGTGCGGGCGAATGAATTTGACCGGGAAGCCCCTTATATCCAACACGCCATCAACTACACGCGCAAAGCTTATGCCTTGGACAAAATTGAGGAAGTGCCCTTTCCCGGAGAATCCGACCTCACGGCGCGCGATATCGAAAACAATCAGGCCACCATACAGAGCATTCCCCTGTGGGACCGGCGGCCCTTGATGGACACGTACTCGCAGATTCAGGAAATTCGATCCTACTACAAGTTCCGCAGTGTGGATGTGGATCGCTATCGCATTGATGGCGACTATCGGCAGGTCATGCTGGCCGCGCGCGAACTCGCCAGAAACCCGCGCGACCTGCCCGGGGATACGTGGGTCAATCGCCATCTGGTGTACACGCACGGATACGGCTTGGTCATGAGTCCGGCCAACGAGATCGCCGCCGAGGGACTGCCCGGGTTTCTCCTCAAGGATATTCCCCCTGCCGCATCGGCCGGGCTTGCGGTTGCCCGCCCCGAACTCTACTACGGCGAGGACATGCGCGACTACGTCCTCGTTCAGACCAACACCCCGGAGTTCGACTATCCCAAAGGCGATGAAAATATTTATACGACCTACAAAGGGCGCGGCGGCGTGCCCATGGGCGGGTTTTTGACGCGCCTCGCGTTTGCCCTGCGCTTTGCCGATCCCTTCATCCTCTTTACCGATGCGATCACGCCGCAAAGCCGCATGATGTTCGACCGGCACATCGGCACGCGCTTTGGCGAAAATGCCCCTCGGCGGTTCGACAAAATCGCGCCCTTTCTCCACTTCGACAGCGACCCCTATCTCGTCTTGGTCGAAGGCCGCTTGGTCTGGATACAGGACGCCTATACGATCTCCAACATGTTCCCCTATTCTATGCCTTATGGCCGGCCTTATGTGCGGGAAATGAATTACATCCGCAATTCGGTCAAAGTGGTGCTGGACGCGTACCATGGCAGCGTCTCTTTCTACGCATGGGATACGAGCGATCCGCTGCTCAAAACCTATATGGCGATTTTTCCGGACCTGTTCAAATCAGCCGATGAAATCAGTCCCGCGCTGCGCGCCCACCTGCGCTATCCCATCGACCTTTTCGACATTCAGGCATCGCTCTACAACACCTATCACATGACCTCGCCCATCGTGTTCTACAACCGCGAAGATGTGTGGGAAATCCCCACGGAATACTACGGCACGATGGACCGCCCCATTCGCATGCACCCGTATTACGTGATGGCTCGCTTGCCCGGTGAGGAGCGCGAAGAATACATCCTCATGCTTCCGGCCACGCCATCGAACAAACCCAACATGATCGGCTGGATTTTCGCGCGTTGCGATGGCGAAAATTACGGACAACTCACGGTCTATAAACTGCCCAAGGAAAAGCTCATCTACGGGCCGATGCTCATCGAACAACGCATCAATCAAGACACGGATATTTCCCGCGAGATCACCCTGTGGGATCAGCGCGGCTCCGATGTCATACGCGGCAATTTGCTGGTCATTCCCATCCGCAACTCGTTCATTTACGTTGAACCGCTCTATTTGCGCGCCTCCCAAAACGGCATGCCAGAACTCAAGCGCGTGCTCGCCATTCACGGGGACCGCCTCGCGATGGGCGAAGACCTCAACGACGCGCTCGACAGGGTGTTTGCCAAAATCAAAGCCCTGCCCGCGTCTGAAAATTTGCCCGAAGACCTCGAAGCACTCGCCCGCCAGGCCTATCGCCAATTTGAAACCGCCCAAAAACACTTGCGCTCGGGCGCGTTTTCCGATTACGGACAAAGCATCGACGCGCTGCGTCAGACCCTTCGGCGCATGAATGAAGATGAATAAAAAAATCAGGGGTCAGTGGTCGGCCTCTCCTCTTATACTCCCCTAAAAAGGGGGGAATGAAGATGGGTTTTGCGAGGGATTGTCTGAGGGTTTTTGGCATTTTCCTGGCATTCTCTCCGCGTTTATCTGTGGTTGCATTTCTCGGAGGCAGAGATGAACGAGCAAGCCTCAAAATGGGCGGGGTTGCTCACGGAACAGCGCAACCCCAACAGCACGCACATCGACCGCTGTTCCACAGTAGATGCGCTGCGAATCATCAATGCCGAAGATCAAAAAATCGCCCGCGCGGTTGAAGGCGCGATAGGCGACATTGCCCGCGCTGTCGATCTCGTGGTATCGGCATTTCAAAAGGGCGGGCGGCTCTTTTACGTGGGCGCGGGAACCAGCGGGCGGCTCGGCGTGCTCGACGCGGCTGAATGCCCGCCGACCTACGGCATACAACCCGACATGGTGCAGGGCATTATCGCAGGCGGTGTGCCCGCGTTGACGCAGTCGCAAGAAGGTGCGGAAGATCACCCCGAAGACGGAAAAGCGGCCCTTGAAGCCCGCGCCTGTACATCCGATGATGTCGTTATGGGCATTGCGGCGAGTGGGGTCACGCCCTTTGTCCTCGGCGCGCTCGAATATGCCCAACGCATCGGCGCGAAGACCGTGTTTTTCACATGCAATCCCGCGCGAACCGCACGCGCAGATGTTGCAATCGTCCCAGTCGTCGGGCCGGAAGTCATCGCCGGGTCCACGCGCATGAAAGCGGGCACGGCGACCAAACTCGTCCTCAACATGATCACCACGACCGCGATGATCCGCTTGGGCAAAGTCTATGAAAACCTGATGATCGATCTCGCCCCCACCTGCGACAAACTCTCGGATCGCGCCCAGCGCATTTTGGGACTTATCGCGGATCTCCCCCCGGAAGAAAGCCGCAAAGCACTCGACCGCGCACAGGGCGACCTCAAAACCGCCCTCGTCATGACAAAACGGGCTGTCTCTATCGAAACAGCCCGTGCATTGCTCAAAAAAAATAAGGGTGTCTTAAACGCGGTCTTGGGGGAGTGACCATCCGATACCAAATTGATGTGCTGGAGATTCGCTTTGATCCGCCCGTGGCCGATCAATTCGCCGCTGGCATTCGGGCCATTGACGATTTGCAACGGCTCAAGCAGTTGCGCCGCTCGGCAGTGCAAGTCGATGATCTATATGAATTTCAGCGTCTGTTGGATGCGAAGACGCGACGCGATTTCCCGCTGAATGGCAATCGGATGCAAGAGGAGTTGATTGTGCGGTTGAAGGCGAAGGGGATTTTGTAGAGGGTAAGGTTTATTTTTGTGCCCTATCCGCTTGATAGAACGCCTTGACCAAACCATTGAGAAAGGCTTTGGGCTGGCGCACGGCTTCTGCGGTGATTTCAAAAGATGCGTGCCCCAACAATTTCAGCCCGTGCCCGTAATCGTCGAACAATGCCTGACAGACCTCGTCAACGGTGCGATGTTCGTTGGCGGCCTTATCGGCGAGTTCCCCAAGTGCCTCATTGTCAAAGGCGAGCGCGATGCCATAGGTGCCCCGAAATTGCTCGACAAACGCGCCCGTGCCCCGCGAGACCAGCAATTGCTGAAGCGCGTGCTCGGGGGATTCGATCACATTTGGCGTGACGCGAAACGCGGCGATATCCGTGGATGGCAACGATTTTTCAAATTTGAGCAAGGCGCGTTCACAAACGCTGACCAGGCTTCGCGCCCCCGTTTGTTCCAAAGCGGCTTGTTCGGCCAACAACCCGAGCGCGGCATCGTCAAAGGTCAGATCGATACCGTAGGCTTTGAAATCGCGTTTCTTGCCCACGATCACCGAACTCGTCGGGCTTTTCAAAATCGCGTAGAGATTCTCAACGCTCAGGGGCGTCAAAATCGCCATAACCGGCAACCGCCCCACAAACTCGGATTCAAACCCGTATTCGATCAGGTCTTCTGTTTTGACCTCCTGCAAAAGCGTGGTCCGATCCCGTTCCTGTTCATGGGATATGTCGCGCCCGGATTGAAACCCGACTTTGCCCAAATTGAGCCGCTTTCGCACGATATCTTCGAGGTCGCTGAACGCACCGCTGACGATAAACAAGATATTGCGCGTGTTGATTTTTTGACGCTCCACTTTGCCGCTGCGCTGAAATTGCATCATCGATTCCATCTGCGACGTGAGGTCGTGCGGCGCCTTGAGATCGACCTCGGTTTCTTCCATCAACTTGAGCAAGTTGCGCTGAACGCCGGTGCGCGATACATCCGGGCCGGCCAGATTTGAGGCCGACGCGATTTTGTCGATTTCGTCGATGTACACAATGCCGTATTGCGCCTTTGCAATGCTGCCATCGGCTTCGCGCACCAGTTCCCGAATGAGGTCTTCGACATCGCCGCCCACATATCCCGTTTCGCTGAATTTGGTCGCATCGCCCTTGACAAATGGCACGCCAATGCGTTGGGCAATCAACTTGATCAAATACGTTTTGCCCACGCCCGTAGGCCCGATCAGGAGAATATTGTTTTTGATCTGCCCCACGTTTTTGCGCGAAAACTCCGGGTCCTCGCGGTCGAGCTTCATGCGGTTGTAGTGCGTGCAGATCTTGGTTGCCAACACTTCTTTTGCCTCGCCCTGCTCGACCACATACTCGTCTAAATACGCCTCTAATTCTTCGGGTTTGAGGTCAAAATCAATGGTCTCCTCTGCGGGTTCTTCCACGCGCGGGCCTTCCCGCATCCCGGCGGGTTCTCCCTGTTGCACGACCACCTGATTCCCGTATTTTTGCTCGAGGAAATCCTTGAGGTCTTTTTGCAAATCCACAGGGGAAAAAGGTTGTTTTTTCGACATAAAAGCTCCAAGTTGGAAGGGGTTAGGGAGTAAGTCTCTAAACAATACCAGTATGACTCCAAACTGTCAAGCCATCATAAGGAGGTGGAGATGGCGGCAAATGTAGAAGCCATTAAGGCGGCGATTGAAGCCCTGTCCGAAACGGATTACGTCGCATTGAGGCAATGGTTCAGTGAAAAAGACTGGGAAAACTGGGACAGGCAGATCGAGGCGGACTCAAAATCGGGCAAGTTGGATTTTTTAATTGCCGAGGCCAAAAAAGAAAAAGAACAGGGAATGCTCAAGGCACTTTAATACATCGGACAACAACACACTTTTGGAGAGACTTTGAGAAACTTCCCGAAGCTGTCCAAAAGGTGGCGAGACGGAATTTTCTATTGCTCAAAGCGAATCCAAGGCACCCTTCTTTGCATTTCAAGAAAATTGGCAGATTTTGGTCCATTCGCCTTGGTATTGCCCACAGAGCACTTGCCGTAGAAGACGGTGAAGATTTCATCTGGGTTTGGATCGGTCATCATGACGAATACCAGCGAATGATTGGACAGGACAGTTGAAGCGGCTGCATTCGCCATCAAAACAACGCCCCATCCGAGGTCGCACAAGCGATTTCAGATGGGGCTTTTTTTTATCTTGACCACAAAGATCACTTTGAAAAATATCCAGCATCATCAAATTGCGGTTTGATAACGATCTCGCCGGCCTTGTTGATATACCCATACTTGTCACCGATTTTCACAGGTGCTAATGCTTCTTCTCCAGAATCAGAACACGAAACGAGGAGTGTTGCAAGCATCAGGATGTATAGACAGGTCCTTCATGGCGGTGCCTCCCTTTCTGGCGATAGCGTCTGTCCCATTGGAATGGGAATGAAATGCGTTTGAGATGAATTTATACCAAATTGAATAGCTGTTGTCCTCATGTAATGCGCTATGTTGCCAGCAAGCGATCCCCTTGACCTTACGCAGTCATTCAAAGAAGCCATTGCAACCAGGCCATCCCAAAAGACCATCGGATAAAGCCATCGCGCACAGCGCGCAAGGCCGTCTCGCAACCAACCTCCCTCTTGCAACCCACTTGGCAGGCCAGCGCATGTCGTGCTATTACAAAAGCGTTTTGCGCTGTGCCAGCCCCTCGGCGTTTGAGAGCGGCATTTTTGAACTGCTGGGGCAGTTGTACCCCGCTCGCCTACTTTTTTTGCTGTTGAAAACAAGTATGAAAACGCGAATAATTTGAGCGTTTGACGCCGCACGCCGTAGGCACAGGCGTAGCCAACGCATCGAAGGCAATCCACAAAGAGGCAGAACCAAACGCTTGAGACGAGCAACGCATGATCTCTACGGAAAATATCTGTTCCTCATTTCTCATCCCTCCCTGATGGGAGGCAGGATACGGACAAATAAAAATCAAATTGGTATGAGATGAATTTACAGCGGTTTGCGGTGATGTCAATAGGTGTTTCCCGTTCTGGTGAAAAATGGAAATGGAATAGCGCGGTTGATTTTTTATGTTTTACTTTTCATTTTTTTCGTTTATTGGTACACTTTTGCGGTTTGGGGAAAATAGCTTTCAGCCCCCGCCGCTCTGCTGGGTGCAAAGACAGGCACGGGGGCCTGTCCCTACGGAGATGGGGCCGGGCGGACTGACGACTGATCGCTGAAAATCAGCCATCAGCTTTCAGCCCCCGCCGCGCTACTGGGTGCAAGGACAGGCACGGGGGCCTGTCCCTACGGAGATGGGGCCGGACGGACTGACAACTGATCGCTTGTTTTGCTGACTGCTGATTGCTGACTGCTGATTGCTAACCGCTTGGTTTCCTGACCGCTTATGAATCTCAGCCCGCTCACACTTCGCAGATTGTGCGATGAACTGCGACCGCAAATTGACCATCGTCTCATCCGCGATGTCTTTTTGGTGGATCAACGCGATCTGTATTTGAACCTGGGCGATGCCGGTCATCTCTTGCTTTCCGCGCATCCGAACAGGAGTTGCGTGGTGTTTGCCCAACCGCCTGCGCGGCGCACGCGCTTGCCCTGGGCGGATCGCTACTTGCGCGGTGGGGGGATTATCGGCATTGAACACATTGCCCACGAACGCATTGTGCATCTCGTCGCGCGCAAACGCGACCGCATTGGCACGTCCACGGATTGCCGCCTTGTCGTGGAATTGATCGGGCGATATGCCAATGTCATTCTCGTCCATAGCGCGACGGATAAAATTTTGGGATCGCTCCGATCCATTCGCTCGCGCCAAAACCGCGTGCGGGCCATATACCCGGGAAAAACCTATCAGCCGCCGCCCGCGCTCGCCCGCATCCCGCCCGAAATTTTGACCGCACAATCGCTGGCCTTTTTGACCGACTGTCCTGAAGATGCCCGCGCCAACGCGCTGACCCAACACATCGCCGGGCTCGATCCGGTATCCGCCCGCGAATTGCTCCACCTCGCTGGCCTGATGGAAAAACGCCCGCGCTCGCCCGACGCGCTCGCCGCGTTTGCCCAAACCATCCGCGCCTTTTTTCAAAAGCCGCCATTTTGCGACGGGGGAACGCGCGTAGGCGACAACGACAATCGCAGTGTGGTATGCGCCCTATCCCTTCGGCACACACAGCCCGAACAGACATATCCAACCTTGAGCCGAGCTATCGCGGATGTTGCCGCGAGAGAAGTGCGGGCAGAAGCGCGCAAAGGGCAACAGAAAAATTTGGAAAAAGACCTGCGAAATCGCCTGACCACCACAGAGCGAAAAATCGCGCGCATCCGCGCAGATATAGCCGATGCGGGCCGCGCAGATCAGTACAAAAAAATGGGCAATTTGCTGATGTGCCACCTCGCGCAAATCCCCCTCCATGTCGAATCCATAACCCTGCCGGATCTGTTTGACCCTGCCAACGCGGACGTGGTCATTCCCCTCAACCCGCGGCGCACGCCTTCGGAAAATGCCAGCGACTATCTCAAGCGGGCGCGAAAAGCGCGAAAAGGCGCGCCCATCCTCGGCAAACGCCTCGAGGTCGCGCAACAGGAGAAGGACGACCTCCAGCGTTATATCGACCACCTCTGCGCCATCCAATCGGAAGATGAACTCGACGCCATGCGCCGAGAATTGGAAGCCGTGCGCTTGATCAAAAAACAAAAGAAAAGATCGCCCTCCAAGTCCAAACGCCAGCCCGGCGACATTCACCCCAGGCGGTATCGCACGCGAGACGGCTGGCGCGTGCTGGTGGGGCGGAACAACGCGGAAAACGACCGGTTGACCAAAAGCTCGGCGCGAGACGACATCTTTTTGCACGTCCACGGGTGCCCGGGATCCCACGTTATCCTCAAGCGCGATGGCCGAGCCGACCGCCCCTCTCGCAAGACCCTGAAAGAAGCCGCCGCGCTTGCGGCGTACTGGAGCAAAGCGCGAGGGGCCAAAAGCGTGCCGGTCAACCACACGGAAGTGCGCTATGTGCAAAAACCCCGAGGCGCGCGCCCGGGCTTGGTCACCATTCGCAATGAAAAAACCCTGATGGTCGCCCCCCGCGAACTCACACGCGAGGATGCGATCTGATGCTTAGAAACGGTCTTAGAGTCCCTAACAAAAAGCGTTGCCATGGATTTGTGAGAGGCCGCCTTTGAGGCGTACCTGCGGGTGTTCACTCATCTGTTTCAGACGCTTGATTTCTTTATGTTAGGGCTTCTTAAAACGAACTATGCCCCCTCCCCTTTCCTCATTGAGACCTGCTATCGTAGAGGCGGCGTCCCTGTGCCTGTCTGAAGCCGTGGTCGGGGGTCAACTTGAAATCAAATGGGTATAGGCTGTATCTATGCGTTTTGTCGCGTAGATGTTTATTTGATGTGAAACACTTTTTTCAAGGGAGATGGTGTGAAAAAAAAGAAGGTGTTGATTACCGGTGCTGCCGGGCGAATTGGCAAAGTGCTCACAGATGGTTTGCACGACCGGTATCAGTTGCGGGTGCTGTATCACCGCACCGTTCTGGATCAGAAGTACGACGAGGAAGTGAGGGTCGCAAACATCGCGGATTTGGAAAAGATGGAAGAGGCTGTGGATGGGATGGATGCCGTGGTCCACATGGCGGGTAATCCGTCGGGTGGCGCGACATTTGAAGAAACCGTCGCGGCCAATATCATCGGCACGCACAATATTTACGAAGCGTGCAAGCGCGAGGGAGTGAAGCGGGTGATTTTTGCCAGCACCAACCACGTCACCGGCATGTACGAAAAAAAAGGCCCCATTTACACGACATGGGAAATGCCCGTGCGCCCCGACAGTTATTACGGCGCGAGCAAAGCTTATGGCGAAGCCTTGGGGCGATATTATGTCGATGAATACGGCCTGTCCGTGATCTGCCACCGCATCGGATCCTTTCAACCGGTTTCCTCTGTCCGCAATCGAAACGGCGACCGCATTTTATCGACCTGGCTGAGTTACAAAGACACCGTGCAATTGACTTGGCGAAGCATTGACGCACCTGAGAAAATTGATTTTGCGATTTACTACGGCATCTCGGGCAACGCACGGGCGTATTGGGATATTCAAAATGCACGCGAAGAAATTGGCTACGATCCCGTGGATAATGCAGAAGATTATGTGTAGGTGAAAAGCGCGTTTCGCCACAAAAGGCACAAAAGCCAAGGGATGAGCGCGTAAGGGCGGGCCGAAGTGCAGAGTGGATGGGCGATCATCTCGCGTCTTGCCTTTTCGTCCATTCGTCACGCCCAACCGTGGACGCCGTGGCCCCCGCCGGGAAACCAGATCAGATCGACGACAAACGAGACGAGCACGCCCGTGGCCCTGCCGGCGATGATGCCGAAAAAGAGCGGGCGATATTTCTGGTAGAGGGAGACACCGCCCACTCGAATGACGATGGCTTTGAACAGCCAGACGATGATGAGCGAGGTGATTTCGTGGAGAATGCTCGTGGTGGTGATGATAAAGCCCACGGGGTGAATCGGCCACCAGGGGAGGCGATAGCGCAGGGCCGTGAGTATGGCAAAAACCAGGCCCCCAAAGGCGAACAGCACCATCCGCTCCCATGAAGCCGGTTCGGGCGATTTGATTTTGGTGACAATGGCGTCGTAGAGGCGGGGCGCGTACCGGGTAAAGGGGTATTCCGTAAAATTGTACGCCCCGTGCGTGTAGCCCAAGTAGAGCACCATCGAAATGTTGACCACAAGCGCGCCGAGCAAGCCCAAAAGCAGCACCCAAAAGAGCGTGCGTTTATTGCCGGGCACTTGGTCGAAAACTTTGGCGTTCTGCGACAACGCGGGCATAAACAGCATCCAGCGCAGCGCGTGGGCGGTCGATCCCACGGCGATGGTTCTGGGATCGATGGTGACGGTGCCAATGAGTTGAAAGCCCACATTGAGCGGCGTTGTGGGGATGCCCAAGTACAGAGTGCCGGATTCGCACACAAAGCGCGCCAGGGCAATGTAGATGACAATGGCAGCCGGTATGGTGATCGCCAAAAGACCCAGCGCGACCCCCGCCTTCAGAAGCCATGCGATGATATAAATGAGACCGAGAATCAGGCCGATCACCGCGGTGCGATAGGACAGAAGTTCATCCGCGTCTTCCACATCGGGGTCGTTTGTCCACGCTTTCCGAAAGACCGCCTTCAGGTGGCGGCGCGCTGTCCAAAGCCCCCATCCGACGAACACGAACAGCGCGCCCATGCATTGCCACTGCACCAGGGGATCGCCCCATCCGCCGCCTTTTTGGTGCATGCGCCCAAACTGAAAGCCGGTTTTGCGGATCAGCGCGATTTCGCCCATCAGCAGAAAGTGGAAGAACCAGATTGAAAAGAGAATTTCGAGGTTGACAAAATAGCCAAAGCCGATGGTATAAGTATTGATATGCGTCAACAGCGGCGGGAAGAGGCGCGCAAAATAAAAAAGCCCGGCATTGGGGCTCATGCTGATGCGGGGAACCGTCGTATAAAAATAGGTGATGATGTTCCAGCCGATGATGCCAAACGCCAGGCCAAAACCGATCCAAAAGAGGTAGCCCCGAAACAGGGTCGGCCAACCGCTTTGCGCCGAGGAATCGCGCCCGACCATTTCGAGCACCGGCGCGAGCAGGGGATAGTCCAAGCGTTCGCTTTCAACCCATTGCTTGCGGAGAATGACCACGATGCAGAAGCACGCGACAAAGCCGGCCAAAATAAAAGTGATCCACCAAAAAATCGGCCCGATCCAAACTTCCCACGGAATGGGCACGCCAGAGGGCAAGCCCTCGTAGAGAAATGTGGTCTGGAGATGGTCATTGGGCGGAAAGAGATAGGGCGAGAGATAGGGTTGGACATTGTCGATCCACCCGTTTTCCGGCGTCGCCAAATAATAGGGCGCGGCCATCAGCCCCAGCCAGATGCCGGTGAGACCGCGCGCGGGAATGAGGGCGCCGATCAGGCCCATGGCAAAGATGACAGCCAGTTCTCGAGGCGCCAAGCCCGGTCTGCCGAACCGCATTTTCCAGAGGGTATTGACCGTAAAAACGCAGAGGAAGATGGCAAAGATGGCGACGGGCAGGTGGGTGATGTTGACGGCGGACGTGTTGGCAGCCGTGCGAGAATACGTCACCCACGCGCTTGCCAGACAAGAGATCGCCAGCCCGAAAACAATGCTGCGAGGCGTGATGCGCGCCGCTTTGTGTTGGACATCCTCAGAGGTGAAAGATGGGGTTTGGAGAAGAGCCATAGCGTTTTGATCGTTAAATTCTCACTTGAAGCGAGCCACAGATTTTCTTTTTATTTTGAAGTTGCGCGGTCTTAATATAGGTACATCTCAGAGTAATAAGCCACAAAAATGATATGACTGCCTCGAGTGGCGCGTCAGTCGTTTGCAGTGGTTTTGGCCCTCTCACTCCTCACTTGTCGCCTTTTATCTTTTCTTTTCATTTGCGTTCATTAGCGGATACTCGCCCGAGGTCGCCATCATGCGTTTCGCTATCGGATTCCTGCTCATATTCAGCGCGAGGGCCGCGCTGGCCCAATCGCCGCCCGTGCTGGCCGATTACAATGCAGAGGTGAGAGGGGCCGACGACCGCGTGGATGTGCCCGTGCTGGTGCGCCGCTTGTCTGAACTGCGCGTCAACACCTACTTTTTTTTGATCTGGCACAGAGCAACCGATTGGGACGATCTCAAGCGGTTTTTGCCCGTAGCGCGCGACGCGGGGATCGACACATGGGTTTATCTGGTGCCGCCATCGGAAAGCCCGCCGATTTACGGGACGCGGTATTCCGAGCCGTTTCGCTTGGATTATCCGCGCTGGGCAGAAGAGATCGCGCGGTTGTCAATTGACCATGCCAATTTGAAGGCATTTGTGATCGACGACTTTTGGGCGAATCGCAATGTGTACACCCCGGATTACGTATTGGACATGCGCCATCGGGCCCGGGCCGTCAATCCCGATCTCGAGTTCTGGCCCCTGATGTATTACCGCGAGTTAAACCGGGAATTTATAGATGGCTATGGCGAGGCCATTGATGGCGTGGTGGCGGCCTATCCCAAAACCGCGCAAACCGTGCAACGGGCATGGCTGTTGTTAAATGACCGCTTGGACGCGCCCGCGAGATGGCAATTTTCCCATCCCGCGTACACCCGCTCCGCAGTGGGCGATCACGTCAGCCTTCAACGTCGGTTTCGCGTGCTGTCCAATGCCGCGCAATACGTCCTTCGCACGGCGCAACAAGACAGCTATGAGGGGCCAACAGCGGGCTACCACTTCAAGCAGGTGCTCATAGATGACCAAGTGGTGTGGGAAGAAGACGTGGCCGGCGGCGAACGAATATGGCAAACAGTCGATCTGCCCCTCGCGCCTTGGGTGGGGGAAAAATCACAGGTCACCCTGACCATTCGGGTCTATGACCGCAAGCGCGTATCCAACTTTCCCGTCACTGTGGAAGTCCAAGAACCCGTCGTGGCGGGCTTGGTCGCAGAGGGAGAGTGGCAGCAGGTGGTTCAAGGACACTGGAGCGCGAACTTCGCGCCGGCCTATCGGGGCGCGGGCGCGTATCGCCTGCCATTGGTGGTGATGATCGCGGCGAACCGGCCGCAGTTTGTCAAACGGAACGGAGAACCGGCCGCGCCCGAGCGCATCCGCGACAAGGTGAAAATGGCACTGGTGCAACGGCGGCAAGGCTTTTGCGAGGGCGTGGTGACTTATGCCTTGCCCAAAGTGCCCGATGACGCGGTCTTCAAATCGGTTCGGCAGCTTTTTCTCAAGGCGAGCACCTCCCGCAGTGCCGATTTTGATGGCAACGGGACAGTGGGTTTTGAAGATTTTCTCCTGTTTGCCAATGCCTTCGGAAAAGTGGTGGGCGAATACGCCACGGTATTCGCCCGTTTTGATTTGGATCTGGACGGGCAAGTGGGAATGGGCGATTTTCTGCTTTTCGCACGGGCTTATGGAAGTTAAGAGGTAAGATACGAGGATGGAAACGTAGGGGCGATGCCCCCGTGCTCGCCCGCTGGGTGTAACCGCTGGGTGCGAGGACAGGCACGGGGGCCTGTCCCTACGACTGATGGAGGCAGGGAACTGATGGCTATTTGGTCGGGCACAGGGGCCTGTCCCTACGGGTGATGGGGACAGAATGGGGCAACGGACTGCGAACCGTTTGGTAGTTGAGGTGAGCACAGAAGCTCAAGCTCTTCTGTTTCTCTCGTTCCCATCTTTTTTTTCGCCTCTTTCCGCCAAATGTCAAGGGCTTATGGGATGGTTTTTGGCTTGTTCGCAAAAGTGCGTCTCATTACATTGAGCCGCGTTTGAGAAATCGATCTGTATCTTTCCGATAGGAGGATGTCATGGCAAAAGAACTGGGTTTTGGCGTTGTTGGACTGGGGATGGGCAAGCATCATTGTCGATCTGTCACAGAGGCCCAAGGGGCGAAGTTGGTGGCGGTGTGCGATGTGGATGAAGATCGTTTGGAGCCGGTGGCCGAGCAATATGGGTGCAAGGCGTACGCGAGTTACGAAGAGATGCTTCAGGACGATGAAGTGCAGATCGTCAATATTTGCGTGGAGTCTGGCAAGCACGCCGCGCTGGGCATTCAGGCCGCAGATGCGGGCAAGCACATGATCGTGGAGAAGCCAGCGGATATTACGCCCGAGCGCGTGGATCAACTCATCGGTGCGGTGAAAGATGCCGGCGTCAAGGCCGGGTGTATTTTTCAAGCGCGTCTGGATCCCTTAAACCGGCGCATTAAAGAGGCGATAGACAGCGGCAAGTTGGGCGAGTTGATCGGGGTACACGGCCATCTGCCGTGGTATCGCGCACAGAGCTATTATCAGGGCGCACACGGCTCGTGGAAGGGGACATGGGATCTCGATGGCGGCGGTTCACTGATGAATCAGGGGGTGCATACCGTGGATTTGATCCAGTGGCTCGCCGGCGGTGTCGCGTCTGTGATGGGCATGTTTGGCGTCTTTGGGCACGACATCGAAGCCGAGGACCAGACTGTGGCGTTGTTCAAATTCAAAAATGGCGCCATCGGCACGGTTTATACGACGACCTGTTGCTACCCCGGCCTTTCCCAACTGGTGACCATTTACGGCGCGAAGGGGTCCATTATGAAAGATGCGTCAAAGCTGATCACTTGGAAAATTCAGGGCGAGAACGAAGCCGAAGAAGAAGAGATGCTGGGCTTGTACGGCAGCCGGGAAGACAAGCAGAAGAACATCTCCGCGG
Organism: uncultured Latescibacterota bacterium; assembly: GCA_958295785.1. GTDB lineage: Bacteria > Latescibacterota > UBA2968 > UBA2968 > UBA2968 > VXRD01. The sequence goes on along the minus strand of OY282377.1, from coordinate 3,346,028 downwards.
ACCCCATGGCGGTCAGTTCAGACGGACACACCACGATTATTGCGGACTTGGTCGAGGCCATCAACGAAGACCGCGATCCGATGATCGGCCTTGAAAGCGCGCGCCATGCCGTGGAAATTATCAATGCGGTGTTTGAATCGGGTCGCACGGGGCGAGAAGTCGAGGTGGGATGATTGAGGTCGGTTCAGAAATTGACGCGCCAGATGCCCGTTCGCCCATCCAGTTCTGATGTGAACGAATTTTGTCGGTCGTCCAAGTGTCGCAGTTTTCTGCTGATTTGCGAGTGATGGCGAATTGGCTTTTTTGATAAACAGGACGCTTTTCTGAGAAGCCGGTCTTTCCCAACGTGCGATTGTCCGCTGTTGCCAAATAGGTGAACGCCTCGCGTCGAGAATGTCGAACGCTCGGTTGTCGGGCGATTGCAACACCGAGTAGCCCATGTAATGCGCGGGTCCGGGTCTTCGCCAAACAGCCCGACCATGTCCTGCCACAGGTCGTCCCATTCGTCCGTGCCCCATGAATAATCGCGTTGGAACTGGGGCACGCGATCACTCAGGCCATTGCCCATCAATTGGCGAAATGTGGTGGTGTTGAAATTCATCGGTGAATCCCTTTCTTGTACGCAAGCGCGTCACGCCAATCCGGGAAATGCCTCTGCCATCGCCGCCTTGTCCGTGCCCACAAACAGGCGCCCGCCTGCGCGGATCAAGGGCCGGCGGATCAGCCGAGGCTGTGCCACCATCAGACGGATCAGTTCGTCTGCCGACACCGCATCTCGGTCGCGCCTCAGCGCACGCGCAGACGGACTCCGCCACGAGAATACGTCATCCGGCGGCAGGTCTCCGAGCAACGCCCGAAGTTCTGCGTCTGTAAAGCCATCCACAAAAAAATCCCTTTCCACCACATCCACCCCTTCTCGTGAAAGCCACGCTTTCACCTTGCGACAGGTGCTTCATCTGTTCCAGGTGTAAAAGTCAATTTTAGACATTGGCGTCTCCTTGTATCCACCATCGAGATAGACCGCTGTTATGTCCATGCCACATTCTCCTCAAAAAAAGAAGGGTGCTCAATTACACATAAGCACCCTTTATCCTTCCCTCTCTTTCCGTGCGCTTACAATTTCTTGCGAACAGAAAGGTTTATATCTCTATGTTTTAGGACTTACGCATGCTGAGTTAACAAAGGGTGCAATTCCGTAAAATTTATCACTTTGAGGAGGTGTCAATGCGCCACCCGACGCGTTTGGATTACTGTCAGTATCTGCTTAGCAGTCCCCTCAACTATACCCTGACCCATTTCGCCGACCATAGCGAAGGGTTCAGTCATGATATGATCAACCGCTATCTCGCCGGTGATCGTATCCCTCCCCGCTTGGTGTGGGAACACGTCAAAGACCACATCGCGTTGACGCCCAAAGGCTATGTGATCTTTGATGACACGGTTTTAGACAAGCGACACGCACGCAAGATCGCGTGAGTGCGCCGTCAATAGAGCGGCAACGCCCAAGGCGTCATCAACGGCATTGGGGTGGTCACATGTGTCTATGTCCATCCGCAACAGGATCGGTTCTGGCTGATTGACTATCGGATTTATGACCCGCAAGGCGATGGCAAAACCAAATGGGATCATCTCAAGGACATGCTCTCTGGGTTGGTCTATCAGAAGGGCCTCCCTTTTACCGGGGTCTTGATGGACAGTTGGTATGCGACCAAAACAGTCATGCTACACATAGAGCAGATGCAAAAAACCTATTATTGTCCCCTCAAGACGAACCGGCGCGTGGACGATTCGGCAGGCACAACCCCCTACCAGCGCGTAGATAGCTTAACTTGGACTCAAGCGGAGCGCAAACAAGGCAAGCTAATTAAAATCAGAGGGTTCCCCAAAGACCACAAAGTGAAATTATTCCGGGTGGCGTCTGCTGCCAGACGCACGGCGTATGTCGTAACGAACGACCATGCTCAAAACGATTCTTCAGGGGTACAACAGGTGTGTCACCAAAGATGGAAAATTGAGCAATTTCACCGCGAAGTCAAACAGGTAACCGGGCTTGAAAAGTGTCAATGTCGGTTGGCACGCATGGTACGAAATCATATTGGGTGTGCGATGTTCGTTTGGATAAGACTCGCGCAGGTGGCCTATCAAACAGGACAAACCATTTATCAAGTCAAATACCGGGGGGTGGCTGACTTCTTGAGACAACAACTCAAAGCACCTCATATTCCAATGAAAATTGCGTAAGTCCTATGTTTTAAAATGTATCGCACACTCAAGGATGTGTCAAGTGGTTTCTGTTGAAAACATCGCGCTTGACCCGATCAATTTTCCGCTTTAGCTCTCTCCAATCTTCATTTTTTTTCATGGATGACACTGCCTTTCGTCGCAGTGCCCTTACATGCGAAACATTTTATGTAACAGCATCTGTGTGCCTTTTGTGGCTAAATCATCTAAACATGTCTAAACCGATTGTTCCAAGGAGAGTCGCACAATGCGCTCGCACGAGTGCGGTCATGAAACGCGAAATACTTTCATCACTGCCTCTATCTATCAAGCGGACGCGTACCGTTGAACCTCGATCTCATTTGCCCGGGCGCGCATTTGCGAGGCGTCATACCAAGCCTGCATTCGCAGTAGCATATCCATGCTGATATCAAATGCCTTTTCGATGCGTAGGGCCATTTCCGGCGATAGCGCGGCATGGCCGTTTAGCACCTCCGAAAGCGTCGCTTGACGAACCCCCAGAATCTCGGCTGCCCGCGTCACACTTACCCCCAACTCCTCAATGACCTCTGTGCGAATGAAGTCGCCCGGATGCGAAGGGGTCATGGTCACTGTGAGGCCATCGGTTGCCATCAGTGGTAATCCTCCAAGTTTAAGCGGTCAATATAGCCCGTATCTTCTTCAAACGTGATCCGCCAATTGCCAGATATCGAAATGCTCCAGGCGTCTTGACGGTTACCTGAGAGACGGTGGACGCGCCAGCCTTGAGGGGCATCGGCGATAAAACTGTCCAAATCCTCAGCCAAGATCAGTGCCGTCAATATCTTGCGTACTCGGTCAACCAAGTCGCGTTGCAGGAATTGGGGATTGTCGTGTTCTATCAGCTGGCGCAATCCCCTGTGTCGAACAGAACGAATGATCATATCGCAATGTGTACGGCAATACCGTTCAGTACATAAAATTTTTCAGGGCCATTGCCTCTCGCCTGCCTATCGTTGGTTCTATCAATTTACTCGGCTTGAGACATTGGCTCTTCGCCCGTGCTTTCCTTCTCCTTATGCTGACGAGCAAAAGCGGAATGCTTTGCCTGCCGCACTTCCGGGAGCGGGTCTTCTTTGGCAATCTCCAGCCAGCGAGCAACAGTCGGGTCGTCGGCCAAGCCATGCTCCGCCATTGCTAAGGCAAGATGTGTGCAGACCCAGCGCAAAAACGGCACATCAAAGTCATTATCCTGATCGTGCTCTCTGTCGTATCGCAATTCCTCAATCAGATAACCCAGCCCCTGTATCGTCAACTGGCTAATGACTTCTCTCTGTTCCTCACTTCCTTCCTCAAATACCCATTTTGCTATCTCCAATGCCTGTTTGAGAACTACTTTTCTACGGGTAGCGATTACGATGCCAATTTCATGAACCAAGTCATCAGGTGGAGGCTGTATGCCGAGCGTTGAATCGGACGCAGCCTCTAACCAAAAATTTAATCCCCGTGTAGCATTCCCGGCCCAGCCTTTATTATCAGATGTCAATTCCATTCTTACAAACAAAGCGATTTCATCAACCTGATCGGGCAATGCCTTAACAATGCTGGCGATAAGCCTCAGCCCTGGCGTGTCAGATTCTTTTAGGTCTTGAACTTTTTTGTAGAGTTTTGTAGCTGTGGTTTCTGGAATCGACACTGCCAATAGGATAAATAGCAGGCCATCAATGGCCCGATTCTCAAGACGAATGCGCTCATTATCTGGAAAGTGCCCTATTTTTGGCAACGGTCGACATTCTGCCCACCGCCCGACAAGGTCTGCAAGATAGTTCTTCTCTTTATCCGAAAGCGTTAGCTGATGCTGGTGAGCTTTTAGTCCGGAAATCGCAGAACCAACTTGCGAGAGAATTTCATCCAAATCGGCCCCATCGCCTTGAGAGAGGTTGTCAGTATTGAGCCATTTGCGACGAAAACGCTCTTCTGCAAGGCCTGGCTTCGGCTGTGGTAATAGAAGAAATACCCACTCATAGATATTAGTTCCACCCGGTAGATCATTGGGGTTGGTATGATCTTGGCTCCAAAGTGCTTGAGCGACTTGCGATTCCTCATCATCCGACAGCCGTCCTTTCGAGGCTATTTGGGCTATTCTGACAGATGCTCGTTTGCGCGCTTCCCCACCAGCGTTCAAACCACGCACATTCAGACTGATGATTTCTTGCCAGTGGTTCTCGTTGTCCGACGTGCGAATGGGCAGAGGATTTCTGTGATATAGCAATTTCCCGGGATCTGGGTAGCCTTCAGATCCAGTAAATCCGTCTATACCAACAATAGGCGCATTCAACAGATCGAGCACGCGGTCAGTCTGGCGATCTTTAGGTAAGGTTTCCCAAGAACGTTTCAGAATATGTTGGACAGGTCCTTCTAAAAGCCGGCACTGAGCTATGTGATCATTTCGGTAATATTCAAGTGCTTTATCAAAAATAGTTTCTGCCGTTTCGGGATCAGATCGGAGAACAAGCCGAGATAGTACTTCCAAGACAACGCGAAATCGTTCAATCCAGAACATGGCATGCCTGCGTCCACCCGATATCCAAGGGAGCGCGTATTCAATGGCATTGTTACAGACCTGAATAAGCCTTTCCACCGAGTCCACTGGCATAGCGGCCACCCGAGGACGCGAAAGAACATGCGTGAGCATAGAGTCCCCGTCATAGTTCAAAACTCGAAGGATCAGACGTGCGGTCATCTCTGGATTCGTCATGGCTAGCCTATCGGCGGCAAGTTTCAATATATCCGAAGCTACGACAAAACTGCTAGTAGATGGAGGTAACCCGGCTACTTCAGAGAGACGAATTGCACGATAAGCTGCAATATATCGATCATATTCGGCATTGGATAGGTGAAAGTGATACCCTTGCCCCTGACCAAGGTCGAAGGGCAGTTTTTCTTTTTTTTCTTCACTGCCTTTGATTGCTTCGGCGTACCAGTGTTTCTCTGTGAAGGCATCACATTTCAGCGATGCCAACTCCTGCCATCTTCTGAAAGCTGGAGGTGCGTCAATAAGGTTTTTATTTGGTTCCCCCCATCCTTCTTCAAATGCCAGTGCCAACCACAGTGCCCAACCCTCGCGGGAAGGACCGGCTAAGCTACGTTTATCGCCAAGATTCTCACGGATAGCCGAAAGCGCGTGGTTGATCAGTTGAATTGCGTCGTCATTTTGATTTATTTCGAAAAGGATAGCGGCTTTTCTCATCATCCAGACTGGATCACAATTTTCAGTTTTCCAATCCTTGAGTAAGCCTTCCAACTTCTCGAAATTGAGCGCATAAACCGCCCATAGACAACGCTCGTGATGTATCCGTTGAACGATGTCTGGATGATCGTCACGGAAAGGGGACAGTGCCGCAATCCGTTCCTCAAACAGGTCTTCATCAAATTCAAATCTCGTTGCTGTCACGAGCACGAGCGCGACAGTACGCCAAGTTTCCCGCATGTCCGCCCAATTAACGCTTGTATCGGCAACACCCCCAATTGTTCGAGCTTGGCAGTCTATCTCTTCCAAGATTTTTTGGGCGGCGGTTTCAAGTTCGTTAGAGATCGGATCCAGCATGATTTCCCTGCGCCACATCAACTCCCGAATGGCTTTCAAGCGTTCTACTGGAGCAAAGTTGGGAAGCACGCTTAAAATCGGTGATTCCCATTGTTCGGTGTCCCAACTCATGGAATGTCGCGCACTTGCGGGGGTAGCTAACCAACCCGGATAGATTTTCCTGTTATGCGTCCAAATCTTGAGGCATTCCTTCACCTTTTCTAATAAATTTCCCGAATCATTTCCAGGCCACGCTGGCGCATCTATCTCCTCTCTTGGTTCATCAGGAACAACTTCTTTAACAGGTTGAAGTTCTTTCGGTATTGGTAGAAGTTGCCGCTCTGATCGAGAAGGCCACTCTGTGACTTCGTATGGGCGTCCACGTTCCAATGAATGCAAAATCCAATTGGTTGCGTATTGATGTCGCTTGTGTTCCGGCCATTTGTTCGCATGCGGATGACGCGCAAGATCAATAGAAACCATGTTGCGGTCTTCAAGCATCCTGCGCCTGTGAGGTGACAAATCCAGCCATCCGGCCAAATATATCTTCGGGGCGGATTCACCCAGATTGTCACGAACCCATCCCGACCATTGCAAAAAATTTGGATCATCACTCGAGAAGCCGATCAGACAAAATACTGTTTCCATCATTGCTTGCTGAACGGTGTTCACGAACGGAGCAAATTTCCTTGGATAAGTTCGATAATCTTCTTCCGTGAAAATCAGCGGGAAATGTGCGGGAAGCGATCCGTGCAGTTTGATAATGCGAGGCTGATCAGCCAACGAAATCTCATCCATGTTTCTCACAACGCTGTAGGCGCGATCAGCTACAAAAGAACACGCCCGTTCCAAAAGCGTGTCCCAATTGGTTGTGAAGACATCGCGCCAAGGAAGCCGTAGCAACCGCGTATGTAGATCACCTGGCTTGAAATCGTCGTCCCGAATCAACCTTTGGATAAAGAGATGCAGGTCCCCGCGTCCGAACGCGGCCTCATACTCTTGGGCCAACTGCAAAAAGTCGCCCGTTGCCGAGGATCTCAAAATCACATCGCTACCGTCGTCTTGGGAATACAGTTTATCGGATACCGCTTTTGTCACTTCGCGCCATGTTGGAGGGTCGTCTGCATCTGGTCGGGATTTCAAGGCGTTTCGGCTGAAACCGCTCCCAACCATGACGGACGCATCGCTTGAACGTTGCCAGAGTGCTTCACGGACTCGGTCAATATGGCTTTGGTCTGGAAAATTCATAAATTACCACTCCTTTACACCCGAAACACTTTCATCACCTCGTCGCCCAAGTGGTTGATCACCTTGACCGCGATGCGCCCGGATATGGGTTTGGCGAATGGATTTCTTTTATGCCATAAATTTGATCGCTTTGGACCGAGTAACAGGCCGTGCGGAAACAAACCCTCACGCCTTTTTTTTCGAAGCAGGGCTATGGTGCGCTAAAATTCTGGAAAGAGGCAAATGGCATGACAAATCGGTTCTGCGCCAACGTGTTTTTGATTGCGTCTGCTTGTGATATAGTGAGAATGCTCTCGCGTATGGCCTTGAGCAAAATACCCGGTGTATTCAGGAGATAGCCCGCTCCCAAATGATGCTAAACTGTTCTGGAAATCAGTTTCTTTTTTTGTTCATCGCAGGCCATGAGCCACTTTCGACAAATCGCAATCGCCAAACACGCGGCCTCTCCATCACCCATTTGTCGTTTGTATTTTGCATAAGAACGCAATTCATTTTGATCCGTTATCACAATTTTTTTCAGCCATCCATTTTTGAGGGCGCGATCTAAAACGAGCCGTTGTGCTGGATATGTGATTTCCCGATATACTTCCTCGGGCAAGTAAAAAGTATACACTCGCAGGTGTTGGAGAATATCCACACGGTCAATTTTGATAAAATTGATCAGAATATTTGCGTCCGTAATCACGCATGACTGGCTCTCTGTTTTTTCTACACGAGATCACTCCGGAAGATAGATCGCTTCTTCGCGATTGTTTTCCAGTCCCATGCAGGAGAGTACTTCGTCTATGACCTCAGAATCAAATTTCACTTGTGCTGCGAGATTGACCAATTTGTCGTACGTGATTTTGTCGCGCCGATAGGCTTCGATAGCCAGCCCCGTGAAATTGACCGCGAAACTGCTGGGGTGGTCTCGCCTTCCTTCTTCTATTTTGAGATGTTGTCCAATTTTCCTCGCTTTTTCTTTTTGTTCGTAGAGTTGATCAAATGATCCCTCGGAAAGAAACTTTGTGTTTCTCAATCTGTACAGGGCGGCTTCAAAGCTGGTTCCAAAATACGCGCAGAACTTGACGACATCGTAAAGCGTGAGGACTTGGGTGGATGCCAAGCGGCGGTGATGCCCCACGAGCAGGTCGGGCACGGTATAGGCCAACAGCTTTTCGCGGCTGGACGCGCCTTTGCCGATGGTTTTGAGAAATTGACTCACCCCTTCTTCCGGCATGAGAAACGCGGCGGCAAAAGCATTCGCACGCACTTCAAACAAATCGCGCTCGTTTGAGATTCTGCTGATGGCACTGACTTTATCCCGGTCAAGCAAGATGTGACCGTATTCATGGGCGATAGTAAATGCGACTCGCGCCCTTGCCCTACCGAGTTGTTCTCGGTTGACGAAGATGCACAACTGCGTTTCTGTATGGGCGATAAAGAGACCAGATATCTGATCATCCAAATTGATTTCAATGATGGGTATGCCCTGCGATTCCACCAACTCGGTCATATCGCGGATGGGATCATGCCCCAACGCCAGACGACTGCGTTCCGCCTCGGCGACGCGCTCGCCCTTATGAATGGCTTCCCAAACATTTCTCGGTTCGGGACAAGCATATACAGGCGGCAGGTTCTGTTCTGTATCCAAATCCAAAAGGGCTTTCAAATTGAGATATTCTCGGAATATCTCATCGGCCCGTTGCAATGCTTCTCTGCACGCAGGGGTTTGAACCAGTTCGGGATGCGTGCGAAACAGGACAGTCAGTGCGTTTTCCGCCTCCTGCATGTGGGCATTTTCGTCAAAAAAACTGACCATATCTCGCCCGTAAAGACGCGAGAGATGCAGGAGTTCAAATGAACTGACCGCCCGTCGTCCCGATTCGATTTGGGAAATTGCAACGCGGGTAAGCGCGACGCTATCGGCAACCTGCTGTTGGGTCAACCCGATTGCCTCGCGCGCACGCTTCAACCGCTGCCCCAGTTCGCGTTGCGTCAGCATGATATCCTCTCGCGTCTGTACTGGAAAATAACCACCACTTACAACAAGATATTTTAGATACTTCTCGTTGAATGTCGAATTTTACGAAATGTATCAAAATCCATCTCATTCGTCAACATATATCTGAAAATTCTAATATCGCAACATCCAAACATTGGATTTAATTTTCCGCATCCAAATATTTTACAATAATTTAGGGAGGTCAAATTTCTTTGACCTCCCTATCTTTATCGGGCATGGAGATCTTCCCGCGTCCATTTACGAGGCCCCATATCGCGGCTCATTTTTTGGAAAGAATTCTTCAACTGAGCCACATGTTCCCGGCGTTTGGCGACGTCTAATTGGGCATATACATCGTCCTCTTTGTTGTCCCAAATTCGTTTCAGCGTTTGTTGGCTAACTTCTTGCCAGAAAGTCGCATCGTCGGGCAACAGAGTTACCAGCACTTTTTGGCCTTCGGACAACGCAATGTGTTCTATCGTTTCGATTTTGCCGTTTTTCACAACGGCCAACGCAGTGTTGAGCATCGCAACTCCTTTGATGGATGTCTCAAGCGGTCATGAAACCCGAAACACTTTCATCACCTCGTCGCCCAAGTGGTTGATCACCTTGACCGCGATGCGCCCGGATTTGGGTTTGGCGAACGGCCGCGAGGTGTCGCTGTGCAGCGTGGCCCAAGCGTTTGGGTCGATCTCGGCTTTGAGCGTGGTCTTGAGGGATTTGTACGGATCGCTCGCGCCGAGAAAGTAGGCGTGGCGCACGAAAAAACTCTCCTCGTTATAGTCCGTGTCGATGAACCAACAGGCGATTCCATCGGCGTCATCGCTGCGAATCTCGCCGGTGTTGGGGTGGAAGACGTCAACGCCGTGGACAGTGACCTGTGTATAGTGGCGAGTGGTTAGTGGCGAGTGGCGCGTGATTTCATCAGCGCGTTGAGCATTTTGTTGATCTCGGCGCAGTCTGCCAACAAGTTCTCGGAAGCCTCTCTCCGTATCAGTGCCAGCCTTTCGCATAAGGTCAGAAAGGTCTCCAGTTCCGCCCGAGACCCCCGCGCAATGCCAAGCGACTGGAGAAATTCCCTCGTTGTTCGCCTTGCCTGTCCCTCCGCGATGTTCGCCGGAATTGAGGACGCGGCACGCCGCATCTGTGAGGTAATCCCATATCTCCCCTCGGCGGGAAAGCGCCGCATGAGCGCGTAACTCCTCACGGTCAAGTCTATTGACTTCTGCCAGCCGATCCGTTCCCGATACGAGCTTAAAGATGTCATACGGCGCGATTCTCCTTTCTGAACCATCCACTAACCACTCTTCACTCGCCACTGAAATATCAGGCTCGCCGAAAATCACGAACAGATTGCCCTTGCCCGTGTTCTTGAGGTCGTCGGCCATGTGAAGATCCGCGTTCATGCGCGCTTTGAGCACCGGGACGCGCCCCAGTTTGTCGAAATCCGTGGATTGGGCGTCGTAGTTGAACGCGCAGGCGATGAGCACATCGAAATCGGCCTCGCCCGCCTCGCGCACGGCCCTCGCCAGATCGGGACGCGAGACCGTGCCAAACTCGGGGCCGATGAAAATGCCAGCGCGTTTGTAAATGCCAGAATCCGCGTCGCCCTCGGCGTACGTGCCTTCGGCGCAAACCAAATCGCCCGGCCACGGCGCGAGGGATGAAAACGCGATGCGGTCGTCTTTGCGCGCCTGTTGCACGCCAGCGGTTTTGAGGTGCTCCAAAATCATCCCGGAAAAATCCTGCGATTCGCTGTGCTCGAGTTCGGGATCTGCCGCGCTGTCGATGAGGTCGTCGTTTTCATCGATGCCCAAAACGCGGTGCGGCGATAGGCTATCCACCGTGAACGGGCCGGCGACGCGCACCTTCTTTCTCTCCTCGTAGGGCTTGTCGTAGAGATACTCGCAGTCCGCTTTCGCCGCGATAGACGCGTCGATCTCTGTTTGCCGTGCGATGCGCTGTTCCCACCATTGGCCGTGCAATGCCTTGACCGCGTCCGACCACGATTCGTCGGCTTCGCGCGGGATTTCCCATTCCCGCCAATCCTCGTTCACCGCCTTGTTGAGCGATGCCCGAAGCGATTTGAGCGTTTTCTGATATTTCTCCCAAATGATGTCGATTTCCGCGTTGTTGGCGATGTCGCGCAGGGTGATGTGCGGCACGCGCTGATACACAAAGCCTTGGCGGATGTCGTTGTATGCGGGCGTTTCCGATGGCGCGGTGCGGCTGATTTCCGCTTCCTTGCGCTGCCCCTCCGCGCTGTCCGAGAGGAGGTAGTAGGGATAGCGCGCCCCCATGATGCGGGCACGCGCCAACGCGAGCGCGACTCGGCTGGTGTCAATGGTGATCCACCGCCTGCCCCATTGCTCGGCGACATAAGCGGTTGTGCCAGATCCGCAGGTGGGATCGAGAACGAGGTCGCCAGGGTCGGTGGTCATGAGGATGCAGCGTTCAATGGGTCTTGGAGATGTTTGCACCACATAAGATTTGTTTTGCTCGGACATTTGATCATCCCATAGATTCCCGCCCTCGACGAATGGGAAATCGGCGTGAAAGTATTTATAGCGGATAGAATTACCTTGGTTGAATATACGGCTTGCATAGGTAAGGCGTAATAGCCCATCAAGTGAGCATCGCCATCCACGAGAGATTGCCGGGGTATATTTTTTCCCACAGAACTCAAAGGGAATCCGGGAAGCGTCTCCGCCGCTTGTTGAGAACAGACTACTACTTGAGAAATACTTAACGCTTCCGATATTGATATTTTTTTCATTGACACTGAAAATTTCGCCATCAATATCGGCAAAATTGAAACGCGCCCTGTCAGCACTTTTCTGCATGTAAAATTGACGGAATTTTAGTGCATTAATATCTTTACAATACCATATGATGTAATCATTCAACGCAGACAGATTTTTGCTGGTAGATGTGCTACGGGTTTTAAAAATAATCTCCCCGACAAAATTCTCATCCCCAAACACCTCATCCATCAACGCCCGCACCCGATGGACATTTTCATCGCCGATCTGCACAAACACCGAACCGCTCTCGGTCAACAAATCCCGCGCTACGGTCAGGCGGTCGCGCAGGTAGGTCAGGTAGGAATGGATGCCATCGCGCCACGTATCCCGAAACGCTTTCACCTGCTCAGGCTCTCGCGTGATGTGCTCGCGCTTGCCGTCTCGCACGTCGCGGCTGGTGGTGGACCATTGGAAATTGGAATTGAACTTGATGCCGTAGGGCGGGTCAATATAGATGCACTGCACTTGACCGCGCAGGCCCTCACGCTCGGCCAGGGAGGCCATCACTTGCAGGCTGTCGCCGAGGATCATGCGGTTCGACCAGTTGGCGTCGTGCTGGTAGAACTCGGTCGCCGCGCTTGGGTCGGGCAGGCCGTTGAAGTCGGCGAACAAATCGGGCTGGAACCCCGGCGCGGTGGTGGCTGTCTCCGCGCTTTGGCGCAACAGATCGTCGATCAGCACTTTCGGATGCACCTTTTCCTGAATGAAAAGCGGCGGCGCGGGCACAACGAGGTCCGACCAATCTTGCTCGTCCTTGCCGCGCCAAACGAGTTGCGGATCGAGATCGCGGTTGCGCCGCTGATATGCGACGCGGATTGGGGCCTGATCCTCCGCTCGCATCACGGGCTGATACTCGGCGGTGGGAATATTCTTGCGCGTCGCGTCGCCGTGCGTGAGGGTCTCAACGGATTTGGGCGTTCTTGATCGTTTCGCCATGGGCGCGATCCTTTCTGCAATGGTTACTTGAATGGATTTTGAATGGTCAAGCCCCGTATCTGTTGACCTTCCTGCATGTCTTCACTGTAAAGACAGGTGCAACCCGCTTCTCCATCACCTAGGATTATCCTTATAGGAGTTTCACCAGCGCAGCGACTACGCCGATAGCGACGACCATCATGGAGCCGAGACGCAAGGTCAAATCGTGCTTCAGACGCAATTCCATCTCCTTCATGTCGCGTTCCAATTTTTGGATATCGCGTTTCAGACGCAATTCCATCTCCTTCATATCGCGTTTCAAATTGGCTTCCATCTCCTTCATGTCGTGTTCCAATTTCTGGATATCGTGCTTCAGACGCAATTCCATCTCCTTCATATCGCGTTTCAAATTGGCTTCCATCTCCTTCATGTCGTGTTCCAATTTCTGGATATCGTGCTTCAGATGCAATTCCATCTCCTTCATATCGCGTTTCAAATTGGCTTCCATCTCCTTCATATCGCGTTTCAATCGCACTTCCAGTTCTTTCAGGTCGCGTTTCACACACAATTCCAGTTCTTTCAAATCCTGCTTGGTCGCCAATTTTTCAGCAATCAACGCCGCTTGTGAACGCGCCAGCACCTCAGCCTGTTCTTCAGGCATTCCGGCCTGAACCAGTTCCTTGACAAAGGCGTAGGTATCAAAGGTCATTGTAGCCATAAAACCTCCGGGTGGATCGTCTCTTGCGATTGAATAGCTTGGTCAAATTCTTTCTTAATTCCTTATTTGACCTCCAGTCATTTTTTTAGGCAGGCATTCACTATTCCTAAGAGGATGCCCATTTTAAGATCAAAGAAGGTGCCGGTCAATATCCGGCGGTTGTCCACCAAGAGCCGACTTGGGGAGCCGGTGGAATGAAGAAGCCTCCCCAGCAGGGTGTTCAGAACTAAGGCCGATTATGATAACCAATCCTAGGGGCAATAGCAAACTTTCAACGCTCATTCATCTCTTCCCGAGTAAATTTTCGCCCGCCAGTGAAGATGTTGCCTTGCAGATCGCGGATGACTTTCATGGCTTCGGCAACCTGATTTTCGCGTTGAACGCAGTCTCCGTTGCGCTGAATGTCGTCTTTCAGCCACAACTGAAATTGCGCGTTTAAGGTCGTGCGGTTCGCCGCCGCGCATCGGTGTGCCGATGCGATCAAGTTCTCGTCGGCACTCATGGTAATGTCTTTCACGATCATCTCCTTTCTTTGATGACTAATACCAAAATGAACAACAAGGCAACAAAGCCCGCTTCTCCATCACCTATGGATTATCCTTATAGGAGTTTCACCAGCGCAGCGACTACGCCGATAGCGACGACCATCATGGAGCCGAGACGCAAGGTCAAATCGTGCTTCAGACGCAATTCCATCTCCTTCATGTCGCGTTCCAATTTTTGGATATCGCGTTTCAGACGCAATTCCATCTCCTTCATATCGCGTTTCAAATTGGCTTCCATCTCCTTCATATCGCGTTTCAAATTGGCTTCCATCTCCTTCATATCGCGTTCCAATTTCTGGATATCGTGCTTCAGACGCAATTCCATCTCCTTCATATCGCGTTTCAATCGCACTTCCAGTTCTTTCAGGTCGCGTTTCACACACAATTCCAGTTCTTTCAAATCCTGCTTGGTCGCCAATTTTTCAGCAATCAACGCCGCTTGTGAACGCGCCAGCACCTCAGCCTGTTCTTCAGGCATTCCGGCCTGAACCAGTTCCTTGACAAAGGCGTAGGTATCAAAGGTCATTGTAGCCATAAAACCTCCGGGTGGATCGTCTCTTGCGATTGAATAGCTTGGTCAAATTCTTTCTTAATTCCTTATTTGACCTCCAGTCATTTTTTTAGGCAGGCATTCACTATTCCTAAGAGGATGCCCATTTTAAGATCAAAGAAGGTGCCGGTCAATATCCGGCGGTTGTCCACCAAGAGCCGACTTGGGGAGCCGGTGGAATGAAGAAGCCTCCCCAGCAGGGTGTTCAGAACTAAGGCCGATTATGATAACCAATCCTAGGGGCAATAGCAAACTTTCAACGCTCATTCATCTCTTCCCGAGTAAATTTTCGCCCGCCAGTGAAGATGTTGCCTTGCAGATCGCGGATGACTTTCATGGCTTCGGCAACCTGATTTTCGCGTTGAACGCAGTCTCCGTTGCGCTGAATGTCGTCTTTCAGCCACAACTGAAATTGCGCGTTTAAGGTCGTGCGGTTCGCCGCCGCGCATCGGTGTGCTGATACGATCAAGTTCTCGGCGGCACTCATGGTAATGTCTTTCACGATCATCTCCTTTCTTTGATGACTAAGGTTGGGACACTCAGCGAAACCGGGGTACTACTGGCCTAAGCGGCGATCAGTTGTACCCCGTCGTGTATTCTGGCAAAAAAAAGCTCCAAGGGATCGGCCTTACCCATGACCGCCCGCGCTGCGCGGATAGGAGCAAGACGTACTGCCGTGGAGCGAATGTGATCAGAAATTGGACTTTTCAGTACCCCGATCTGCCCTTGGATCTATCATCCTCATAGGGCATGAAAGGCACATGGCGGATGCCGCGATAGATTCGCCTTTGCCGCAACCAATCCATGACGCGAAGAGACGATCGCTCGGACGGCTTCTCGCGTCTAAACGGCGTTCTGTTGCCTCTCCGAATCCCTCTCTGCAATTTCCTCTCCTTTGGGTTCATGCCTGTTCTCCTTGTCTTGGACATCTGGTGGGGGGACTTCAATGCCAATGTAGCCAGAGATATCTGCGCTGTCGAGCAGTTCCAATATCTCCCTGCACATCTCGTCACAGTCATGGTCAAGTCTTTCGGCTTTCAGTCCGATCTGTTTCGCTTCCTTCAAGTCAATAACAAATCCATGCGTCGGATAGTTCCAAACTAAATGTCGTACTGTCCACCGTCTTGCGTCGTCTTCCATCTCTGAATATCCCCATCTCTCCATGACTCTCATCGCATATTCCTCGCTGGTAGCCAACGCCCTTCCCGCATTGCCTAATTCATATGGATCAACTTGGGAGTACAGTGGCGACACGATTGCGGCGAATAATGGTTGTGCGTGTTCTATTGCATAGGGAATATCCATAGGCGCATTATTTAACAATTGCTGGACTATCCCATCCAATGAATCCAGAGAAAAGATAAACAGTTGATCAAGTGCCTTAAACGATTCCAGTGCGGGGATCAGCATCGCACTTCCTTGTAGATCTAGCATCTGTGGATCAAGGGGTCCCAACTCTCCATACCGTCCGATATAAATGGTATTCGCCGCGAGACAAAAAAAGGTCGCAGCACTTTTTGCCCACCGAGGCACGAGCACTTCGATATCCTCCGCGTATTCTCGCAGTGTCAAAACTATTCTATAGGCGTCCTCAATATAGCCTCCGGGAGAATCCAACAAGACCGATAACTTATTGGATGCTTTTAGTTGAGACGCGATACGACGCACCCTTTGGACAGATTTTTGATCCATATCTCCATAGAAGCAAAGAACGGAACGCCGCCGTTTGGTAGCCAAGCCTTGTAACGCGCTTTGTATTTTTCGTTCCATTTTTCGCCGGGACTCGTCGTGCTGATTATTGCCGCCTGTGTCCTGTAATGCTTCTTGCATTTCTCGCTCCATTTTTGGGATGAGTAATTTAGTCAATTTTTTTGTTGACTCAAATAAAGATAGAATACCCATCACCATTTGTCAACTTCTAGGGTTGATGGCTTTGTCAATACTCCGTTCGTCCTTTCGCGTCTGCGTCAAACCATGAACAGCCTCCTGCTCAATGTAGTGTCGTATCTCCGCCCGCAGAGCCTTCGGCGGCCTCATTTCCGAGCTCGGTCAGTTGCGGGTTCGCGACCAACCGGCGCACGCTATCGGCAAATGCGGATTCGATCTCGTAAACATCTGTAAATTCGGCAAAGGCCCAGCGCCCGTAATCGCGGAGGCGGTTCACGCCCGGAACCCAATGGGTTTCCATCGCGGTCTTCTTGTCCTTTGCGTCTTCGCCGCGATAGCCCTTGATCTCCACGATCAGGTGCAACGGGTCGTCATCGCCCTTGCCATCGTCGATCTGCACGATGAAATCCGGGATGTAGGTGCGGGACTCTGCACCCGTGCGATAGGGCACTTCTAGGCCGAGATTGTGGTTTTTCACGTAGGCTTTGACGCGCGGATGGGATTCGGCAACGCGGCAAAACTCGGCTTCCCAGTCGCTGTCGAGGACGACCCAGTTGACGTGGCAACGCCGGGCATCGGTTTCGTAGCGCCGGGTCTTGGACGTGTTGAAATTGACCTGCGCGGTGGAGCCACAGGGGTTGTAGGAATCGAGCATGGCCTCAACGGGACGCTCGGCGGCGTGGTGGCGCGTGATCGCGGCGGTGATGCGCTCGCAGGCGATGTCGGCCAGTTCCTGGTACATCAGTTGCGCGGGGTACGTGCCGCCCTTGCAAACGAGGTGGTCGTCCAGCCACTGGCGCGTGATCTGTTTGAGTTGGCCGAACAGGTGGAGCTTTGGCACTTCGCCCGGATCGCGCCACTTTGTGTAGAGCAACCGCTTGGTCAGGTGAAAGAGCAGGGTCGCGTGCCGCAGGTTGTTGGTGTGAACCAGCGTGAGATCGACGCCCTCGCCGATGATTCCTTGGTTGCGCGTGCGCGATGGCCCCACGAGATCGGGCGTGAGTACCAATGTCGCGTCTTCATGAAACGCGGCGCGAAGTCGCTCTTGGGGCAATGCCACGCGATACCCGGCCACGCGCGGAAAGCGAATTTCGAGCGCGTCTCGTTCGGGGCGTATGGCTTTTACCTGAATGGTCGCTCGCGGCTTCTGCGGCGGGGCAACGACGGGCTTTGCCGTAAAATCAAAGGGGATGCCCAACACGTCGGCGTACTCCACGTCGAACAAGCCCTGTTCATTGAGATCGTAGGATTGCCGGCGCAGCGCGCGGCCAATGACCTGCTCGCAGAGCAACTGCGTGCCAAAAGCGCGAATGCCCAGCACATGGCTGACGGTGTTTGCGTCCCACCCTTCGGTGAGCATGGCCACAGACACCACGCAGCGAATCGAATCCCCGAGCCGCCCCGGTTTGCCCACGGTGTTCATCACCTCGCGCAACAACTCCTGATCCCCGATGTTCTCGGCGCGGTGGCGATCACCGGTGCGCGCGATGATTTCGCGCCGAAAGCGTTCGATCTCGTCCGCGGCCATGGCGCGGAAGTTTTTGTCCAGCGCGTCGCCAGACTCCAATTGTTCGCTGTTGACCAACAAGGTGCGCGGCCGGGCATAAGGATTGCCATCATCGTCAAAATTGCGGAAAAGGCGCAGGCGGCCGTTTTCCAAGACCCGCGAACCGTCGTCATTGTCCCGGTAAAAGCCCGAGATATAGTCATAGACCAGTTTGGAGGTCGAGATGTTGTTGCACACCGCGATAAAGCACGGCGGCACGGCAATGCCCGCCGCTTGCATCTGCCCAAAGGTTTTTTCGTAATGCCCGTACAGCGCGTCCAATGCGGTTTGGAGTTCGATGGGCAGGCTGAGGGGATCGAGGAATTTGGACCTGCCCGCCTTTGGCATGTCCGCGCGGATGTGTGCCCAAAGATTGCGGAACTTCGGCATGTCGCCGCCGGGGATGTTGTCGGCCACGGGCACGCGGGGCAGTTTGACAATGCCGCATTCGATGGCGTCCATCAGCGAAAAGTCGCTCATCGTCCAGGGGAACAACGTGCCTTCGGCATAGCCCGACCCGCGCAAAAAGAACGGCGTCGCAGAGAGATCCATCACCCGGCCGATGCCGAGTTTTCCGCCCACTGTTTCAAGCCCGGAAATCCACAGGCGGGCCGCTTCCCTGTTCTTTTGGGCTTCTTTCCTATCGTCGCCTGTGAGCGTGCCTTCTTCATTCTCGCCCGGTTTCTCTCGGTAGCAGTGATGCGCTTCGTCGTTGAGAACCATGATGTTCTTGACGCCCATGAGTTCGGGCATCACCCGGCGCAACATCTGTCCTTCGGTTTCCAAAGTCGAGAGGCCGTGCCCGCGCCCCTGAAGCAAGGAGCGGCTGCCTTTGGAGAGTTCCACGCGCTCGCGCCGCTTGAAGGCGTGGTAGTTGGTGATGACGATTTTTGCCTTTTCCAAATCGGGCAACATATCGCTGGGGATCAACTCGCGGCTTTGGTAATAGCTGTCCGGATCATTGGGTTGCAACACGCGCAGGCGATCTTTGATGGTGATGCCGGGCGTGACCACCAGAAACCCGCGCGTGAATCTGCGGCTTTGCGGATGGCGCGCCGCATTGACGGTTTGCCATGCGATCAACATCGCCATGACGGTGGTCTTGCCCGCGCCTGTCGCCAACTTGAGCGCGAGGCGCAACAACTCGGGGTTGGCCTCGTTGTTGGCATTTACGAGATGCTCGAGGAAGCCCCTGCCGACCCGCCCCATGCGCGGCGCGACCTCGGCGAGCCATATCGCGGTCTCCACCGCTTCAATTTGGCAGAAGAAGGGCCGAATCCCGCTGAAAGCATGATGCCGCCAGTGATAGAGCAAGCGGGCGGTCTCGGGCGTCACGCGCCATTGGCTCGGATCCGGTGTATTTCGCCACAAGTCGACGTGCCGCCGAATCCCGTTGATGATTTCCGCGTGCGCGTACTGCTGTTGCACAGTTGAAAGCCCTTTGCCCTCGTCGAATACCAGGGCCGCTTGTTGCCCGGCTGATCCCCTTTGCCGCTTTGGCTTTGGGATCGGCGTGATAAATTTGACCGGCCGCCGGTTTTCGACGATCTTCTGAGTCGGTTGCCCGGCCTCGTCCAGTTCCCAATGCCGGCTCGGTCGCGCATAAGGCGAGTTGATAATGGGCTGTTCAAAAAATGGATGGGTCAAAACGATATGCCTCCTCTTGTATCATTGGGCGAGCACGGGGGCATCGCCCCTACATACACCGTGGGCGAGCACGGGGGCACCGCCCCTACATACACCGCGGGCGAGCACGGGGGCACCGCCCCTACACACACTCGCCTTTTATGCCTTTGAACGGGTTGTCGCCAGTTGTACTCCGCTCGCGCCTTTTGTGGCTAAACTTCCATCTCGTCTTGCAATATACGGCCCTGCCCAGCAATAGAATAAGAAAATGAGGGCGTGCGTTGCCGATGCCTGAAATCCACTTGACGATAGACACCGATTGTATATATTTCTTCTGTACGCGTCCCTTTCGATCTGTCCTCGGAGAGCGAACATGAAAAAAGCCAACGCAGAAGCGATGCCGGCAGGCGCCGTGTTTCATCGGTGCGCGCTACAGGTCAACCCGCACGGCTATGGCGGTAAATTCCGCGGTCAAACAGCCAAAGGCGACGCTCGGTCCCACGCCGAGGCCATCGTCACAAAGGCCGCCGAGATCGGCGTCTCTGTGCTCGCCATTACCGACCACAACAGCGCGAGTGGCGTCTCCGCATTTCGAGACGCCGCCAAGGACCGAGGAATTGCGATATTTCCCGGTTTTGAACTTTCCTCCTCAGAGGGCATCCACGTCCTTTGCATCTATCCGCGAGATACCTCCGAGAAGCGACTCGAAAGATTCCTCGGCGAGTTTGGGATCACGGGGACGGATCCTTCCTCGGACCTGTCGCGCAAGACTTTTGTCGAGATTCTCGCACTGGTCCGAAAACGGGGCGGCATCGCCATCGCCGCGCATGTGACCAACGACAAAGGGCTATTCAAGGTTCTTCCGGGACAAGCGCGGATCGAGGCCTGGCAAAGTGATGACCTCCTCGCGATTCAGATTCCGGGATCGGTCGAGAATTTGTCCCAAGATATACGCCAGATCGTCGAAAATAAAAACGCAGAGTATCGGCGCACCCCTGCGGCGGGTGACTATCGGGCAGTGGCCGCGATCAACGCGAAGGATATTGTCGATCCCGAGGATATAGAAGACCCAGCGGCGACCTGCTGGATCAAGATGTCCGAGGTCACAGTTGAAGGGCTGCGGCAAGCCTTTCTCGATCCGGGGTCGCGGATCCGGCTGGCGAGCGACCCCCCCCCGGAAGAACATGCCGAGCTCATCTCGCTGACGTGGGAGGGCGGATTTCTCGATGGCGCGGCCTTTCGCTTCAACCCAAATCTGAACGTACTCGTTGGCGGGCGCGGCGCCGGCAAATCCACGGTTATCGAAAGCCTGCGATACGTGCTCGGCGTGGACCCCATCGGCGAAGACGCCCGCACAGCGCATGAGGGCATCGTCCACCAAGTGCTCCGGAGCGGGACGAAAATATCGCTTTGCGTCCGATCCCATCGCCCTGCGAAACGGGAGTACCTGATCGAGAGGACCGTTCCCAACCCGCCTGTTGTGCGCGACGAGAACGGCAGTATATCGAACCGGTTGCCAAGCGAAATACTCCCCCACATCGAGGTGTATGGGCAGCACGAAATATCGGAACTCGCCAAGAGCCGGGAGAAACTCACCCGCCTGCTCGACCGCTTCATGGATCGGGATGCCGATCTCGCCCGGCACAAAGTCGATCTCCGCCGCGGACTCGAAAAAGTGAGACGCGCCGCCCTCGATGTTCGGGCAGAGCGCGAGCAAATTGACGAGCGACTGGCCGCCCTGCCGGGCCTCGAGGAGACGCTCAAACAATTTCAAGAGGCCGGACTCGAAGACCGCCTGCGCGAACAGAGTCTGATCGTCCGCGAGGAGCGCGTGCTCGACTCGATCCCAGAACGGCTGGAAACATTCTGCGAATGCCTGGACATGTTGCGCCAAGAACTGCCCATCGACCGCGTATTTCTGTCGCCGAGGGCACTCGAAGACCTGCCCGGCAAGAACATCCTCGCAGGGGCTGATGGTGTGCTGAAGGATCTGAGCGACGACCTTGAGCCTGTGGTTCGCCAACTCGAAGCCGCCCTGAAACGCGCCGATGAAGGCATCGCCGAGGTGCGATCTCGCTGGGACAGACGCAAAAGTGAGGTCGATGCCGCATATCAAAAAATCCTGCGCGAACTCCGGAAATCAGCCGGAGATGGCGAGGCGTTTATTCGCCTGCGGCGCGAGATCGAAGCGTTGCGCCCGTTGCGCGAACGCCGGGCCTTGTTGCAACGCTTGGAAGGTGAATACGCAACGCAACGCCGCGCGTTGCTCGTGGACTGGGAAGACGTCAAGGCGAAGGAATTTCGCCTTTTAGATCGGGCCGCGAAAAAGGTCAGCAAAAAGCTGCGCGGTCGCGTTCGGGTTGAAGTGACCGCTACGGACGACCGCGAACCGCTGTTTCAACTTCTCCGCGATCAGATCGGCGGCCGTCTCTTAGAAGCCATTGGCGCCATCGCCAAGGTGGAGAGCTTTTCACTCTCCCAATTCGTCGAAAGCTGTAGGGAAGGAACGGTTCGGGATGCCTACGCTATCCCGCTATCCCAAGCAACACGCCTTGCCGAGGCCTCCGCCGATGTCCTGATGCAAATTGAAGAATTGGAATTGCCGCCGATAACGACCATCCAACTCAACGCGGCACGTGCCGGCGACCCGCCCGCATGGCACGCGCTCGAAGCCCTTTCAACCGGTCAGAAAGCAACCGCGGTGCTGTTGCTCCTCTTGCTGGAATCCGACGCGCCGCTGATCGTCGATCAGCCAGAAGACGATCTCGACAACCGCTTCATCACGGAAGGCATCGTCCCCAAAATGCGCGAGGAGAAGCGCGGGCGTCAGTTCGTCTTCTCCACCCACAGCGCCAACATCCCCGTGCTCGGCGACGCCGAGATGATCGTCGGGCTTACGCCATCCGGCGAGGCAGATAGAGGGACCGCAAGCATCAAGGCCGAGCATGTAGGCTCAATTGACGCGCGCCCGGTTCGGGAACTGGTCGAAGAAATCCTCGAAGGAGGCAAGGAAGCCTTCGAGCGCCGCCGCAGGAAGTATGGATTTTGAGGATGGGAAGATGACCCCTAGAGAATTGTCGGAACTGCTCAGAAATGGCGAGGACTCGACTCTGGAGTTCAAGCGCGACAATATCCAAAATTACGATTTGGCCAAGGAACTCGTGGCTTTTCTCAACCTCGAAGGCGGTACCGTTCTGCTCGGCGTGGAGGACGACGGACGTATTTCCGGCACGACCCGAGAGCGTCTCGAGGAGTGGGTCAGCGAAATCTGCCGCGTGAAGATCGAACCCCCGGTCATCCCGCTGTTCTCTTGGGCGAGAAATGCCGAGCCGGGCCGGCACGTCCTCGCCGTTCGCGTCATGCTGGGACCGGACAAGCCCTACGCACGCCTTCACAACCATCGCAAAACCTACTACATTCGCGTCGGCGATACGTCGCGAGAGGCCAGCCGCGAAGAGCTCGAGCGATTGTTTCAAGCGTCTGGTCAATTGCATTACGGTTTGAAACCCATTTCCGGCGCGGGTTTCGATGCGTTTGACCTGCGCCGATTGCGCGATTACTTCACGCGCGTATCTGGAGGTGAGGCCCCGTCTGATGGGGATATCCACGGTTGGGAGGTGTTGCTCCGGAACGTGGAACTGATGACGATTTCCATAGATCAATACGTCGCTACGGTGGATGGGCAACTCCTCTTCGGCAAGAATCCGAGGCGATTTGTACCGCAATCGGGCATTCGAGCCGTGTGTTATCCGGGCACCGAGCCCGACTATGCAACCCGTGCCGACGAGGAACTGCGAGGCCCCATGGTTCCATTGGGGGCCGCAGACGGGCGCATCGTGGAAACCGGCCTCGTCGAGCAGGCGTGGGATTTCGTTCGCCGCAACACGACACCCACGGCCCATCTTGAAGGGGGTCGAAGAATCGACCGCTGGGACTATCCCGAGAGTGCTTTCCGCGAAGCAATCGTCAACGCACTCGTTCACCGCGATTACACCATCGCGGGCACCGATATCCTGCTCGCCATCTACGCGGACCGGCTCGAGATCGAGAGCCCGGGACGCCTGCCCAATACCGTGACGATTGAAGGCATGAAATCGGGCATGCGCTACGCGCGCAACCAAACGCTGGTCAACATCATGCGGGATTACGGATACGTCGACGCACGCGGCATGGGGGTGCGGAACAAGATCATCCCCGGCATGCTGGAACACAACGGAACAGAGCCCGACTTTATCGAAAAAGAGAGCCGCTTCACCGTGCGACTGTGGAAAACGCCCAAGTGAGCTTTCAGCAAAACAAAAAAGCCAGATGCTATATCTGGCTTTTTTTTTGGCCCGAGATGGGCTATGGTCACATCGAGATCTGATCGCTGAAAATCAGCTATCAGCCCTCCGCCGCTCCCCCCTAAGAGCTCGTCTTCCCTCTTGTATCTTTGGGCGAGCACGGGGGCATCGTCCCTACACACCGCGGGGGAGCACGGGGGCACCGCCCCTACGTTTCTATCCTCCCATCTCGCCTTTGGGCGAGGGAACTGACCATTCACATCGAAACGCCCAAAAGCCCGCGCGTGAATTGAAAGTCCGTGTTGCCGATTGAGGGGGTTTTGGGCGCGTGTTGGCGAGAGGCGATGGCGATGATCGCGTTTAAGAGGGCGGCGGCATTGCGTTTGGGATCGGCGTTGAGGATCGCGTCAAAATCATCGCCGTAGGTGCTGGCCGCGCGTTCTTCGGCGGTTGTTTGCAACACCGGGATGAGCGGATGGCCCTGTTGCGGATGGTCGCCGGCATAAGCCACGATGAGGTGGACGCCTGTGCCGCCCAATCCCGTGAGGGTTTCGACCCAGTGATCAGTCTGGCTGTCCATAATATAATATCCCGCTTGGCCTGTGGTTTGCCCGTGCGATAGGGTAGGCGCGGGGGATGCGCTGCCCAAAACGTCGGACAGATAGATGGGATGGGACAGGCACATCGCATTGTCGGGAACAACGAGCGTGGCGCCTGCGCGGATCAGGGTTTGCGACAGGAGGGCGAGGGATTGCGCGGCCCTGTTGGACAAAGGCCCTGAAGCGTGCAGGCCAATGCGGAGTGCGGACAGATCGGTCGGAACGATTTCGGGCGGTTCGGCCCGCGCGAATTGGTGGGCAAAATAGGCTTCGACCTTGTCCAAAACCGCGTCGATACCGCCGTCGAGTTGCACGCTGGCCCATCCAAACGCATCCGCGCTGATCCCTTTGTCGCGGAGGGCGTGGCGGATATAGTCGTTGTGGGTTTTTTCGCAACCGTGTTCCAAGAGCAGGCCGCTGTGTACCAAGGGGTGGGTGAGATACCCGAGCATGGTGCGCGTGTACAGGCGTTCGGTGGCTTCGCCCGATACGCCACAGCCTTCGGTATGCGCGAGGGCCACAAAGCGCGAGATGCCCTTTTCGCGGCCCAGGCCCTTTGCGGTGAGGCGTTTGGCCGCCATCAGCGCGATTTGCCCCGAACACAGGCTGGTCGGCAGAATCAAACCCAAGCGGTCCGTGGTCAATCCATCGCGGGCGCGAAGGGCTTCAAATGTGCGTCTCTGTCCGCGTTCCTCTGTTTGAACAACGAGCGGCGCGCCCTGGGGTTCTGGTCGATTTTGCAGGTCGGGCAGGCGATCTGTGGAGGTCTGTCGCCATGCGCGCCAGATAGAGACCTGCGCGTGGGCGGCCTGTTCGCCTTTGCTGCGTTGTCCCGAAGCGATTTTGCAGGTCAGATCAAACAGGTCGCGGCCCAGGTCGTCTATCGGCGTGCCGTCCAAATACGCGCCTGCGTTGACATCCATATCTTTGCCGAGCAGGCCATAGCGTTCAGAGGTGGTCACGATTTTGAGGGTGGGCACAAAGGGGAAATTGGTGATCGAGCCATTGCCCGTAACAAAAAAGATCAGATTGCATCCCGCGGCCACTTGCCCGGCAATGCTTTCGAGGTCATTGCCCGGGCTGTCCATGAAATAGTAGCCCGGATGCGTCATGGGCGCGGCGTAGTCGATCACCGCGTCGAGGCGCACATCCGGGTGGCGTTTCATGGCCGCGCCAATGGATTTGAGGACGATGTTGTACAGACCGCGAAATTTGTTGCCCCCCGACGGATTGCCTTCTGCGGTTGTGCCGTGCCACGCGGCCAAGGTCTTGTAGGCTTCGACTTTGTCGAGAAAGCATTGGGCCACGTCGCGAGACGCGACATTTTGCAGGAGGTATGACTCCGCGCCGATGAGTTCGTCTGTTTCAGCGAGATTGGCCGCGCCGCCATGCCGGATGATTTCCCGCGCCACCCACGACGCCAATGGGTTGCCGGAAATGCCCGAAAACGCATCGGAGCCGCCGCATTGCAGCGCGATTTTGATGTGCGACAGGGATTCAGAGGTGCGGGTCATCGCATTGACTTGGGGCAGATAGTTGGCGATGGTGGTTTCGCCCTGTTGTAGCGCGTCTTCAAAACTGCCTTTGAGTGTGAGGAAGCGGTGCAAGACGTGGTCGATGGGATAGTTTTCTTTTTCGAGAAACGCCTGCAAATCCCGATTGGTGACCGCTTCAAAGCCATAATCCACCGCGAGCACGGCGCCGACATTGGGATGCGCGACAAACCCGGCGAGTGTACGCAGCAACAGGGCTTTGTTATTCGGACGTTCCGCGCCGCCGCCTTCGGTGTGGGCAACCGCGACAATGCCGTCTATGTTTGGATAGGCGCGAACGCGATCTTTTAATCGCGCCTCGAGTTGTTTGGCATAACTCGCCGTGCGCGAGGACGTGCCCAAGATGACAATGGTATTGCGCGTGCCCACCCCGCGCCCACCCGGTCGCCTGTATCCTTGAAATGTACCGCAAGGGTCATAAAGTTCGACTTGCTTTCCCGGCTCAAACGCGTCGAGTTGGTGGGGCACAATGCGGTCTTCAAAATTGGGCACAGCGGGAAGGTCAAAGTCGAGGTCGCGCAGGGCGAGGGCGTGGAGAATCTGCGGATTGCAAGCGTAATCCCCGGGGGCTATCGGGCGCGTGGCAACGCCAAAGGGCAAGCCCCACGAGAGCAGGGGATCGCCCGGGGCAATGGGCTGAACCGCAAAGCGATGGCCTTCGAGGATGGTATGCCCAAGCGCGAAGGCGCCCCCCGCATGGACGATCTGCGTGCCCTTGTCCAGTTTGCGGGTCGCAATGCCGACGTTGTCTTCAGGCAACGGAAGACGACCGATTTCAGAAAAAGCGTGAGATTTTGCCATGGGCGGTATCCCTTTGAAAAGTGTGAAATTGACTCAGAGAAATAAGAGAAAGAAAACGCGATGTCAAGAAAAAGGCAGTGGAGAGTGGTCAGGCCCGTCCGTCACCGCCGACCACTGATGGCTTATCAACAATACACCCCAAAACACACGAGCCCGGGTTCGCAGTGAACGCGGGCTTGTGTGTTCTGTCGTATGTCGATGAAATACACGCTCTACTCTGCACTTCAATACCCGATACTTCGCAGATAATCGCGATTGGACTTTGCCGCTTCTGCCGCGGGTTTGGGTGGATAGGGGCGGTCGAGTTCAACGGACACCCAGCCATCGTAGCCCACTTTTTCGAGTTTTTCCAATGCGGCTTTGGGATCGAATCCCAAATTTCCCGCGCCGAGTTCTGCAAACCGCGCTTCTTCATTAAACTGCCCAGTGCGGTGGTTCCACGTTGCGGGATCATTGGCGTGTACATCTTTCAAATGCACATGCCCAATGCGATTTCGCAATACATCGCTGCCAAACACCCGCATCGGATCGCTACCCGCCGCCAACATGTGGCCCGTGTCGTAGAGCAACCACAAATCGGGCGCGGCGGTCATCAATTTTTCAGCGTCTTCAACCGTCTCGATCAGGGTTCGCATGTGCGCGTGGTGAAAGCCCTTCACACGGTGCGCCACACAATACGCCAGCACGTCACCCAGCGTGCGCGCCGCATTTTCGATATCTTCATCGGTCGGCTCATCGCCTCCCCACATCGCACGCCTAAGCGAGGGCACTTCTGCGGCCTCATTGCCCAGTGCGATATTGTACCGCACTCGATCCAGCGGGGTCGGCCCGCCCACATTGACCAGATGCAGGCCATTGCTTTTTGCGAGATTGGCCTTATCCACCAGATCATCGGCATTTTTAATTTTCAGCCCTTCAACGCCATCCCATCCGGCTTGGGCAACTTCTGCCAACACCTTTTCGGGATTTTCGTGTTGCTCACCCCGAAATTGAATCAAATGACAAGCCAGTCTAAATTTGCCCATATCTGCTCCTTTTCAAAAATGTTCCGTCCCCACCCATCCAACCCCGAAGACGGATCGGGATTTTCAAGATTAGGACTTACGCATGCTGAGTTAACAAAGGGTGCAATTCCGTAAAATTTATCACTTTGAGGAGGTGTCAATGCGCCACCCGACGCGTTTGGATTACTGTCAGTATCTGCTTAGCAGTCCCCTCAACTATACCCTGACCCCTTTCGCCGACCATAGCGAAGGGTTCAGTCATGATATGATCAACCGCTATCTCGCCGGTGAGCGTATCCCCCCCGCTTGGTGTGGGAACATGTCAAAGACCACATCGCGCTGACGCCTGAAGGCTATGTGATCTTTGATGACCCGGTTTTAGACAAGCGCCACGCGCGCAAGATCGCGTGAGTGCGTCGTCAATATAGCGGCAACGCCCAAGGCGTCATCAATGGCATCGGGGGGGTCACATGTGTCTATGTCAATCCGCAACAGGATCGGTTCTGGCTGATTGATTATCGGATTTATGACCCGCAAGGCGATGGCAAAACCAAATTGGATCCTCTCAAGGACATGCTCTCTGCGTGGGTCTATCAGAAGGGCCTTCCTTTTACCGGGGTCTTGATGGACAGTTGGTATGCGACCAAAACGGTCATGCGACACAGAGAGCAGATGCAAAAAACCTATTCTTGTCCCCTCAAGACGAACCGGCGCGTGGACGATTCGGCAGGCACAACCCCCTACCAGCGCGTAGATAGCTTAACTTGGACTCAAGCGCAACGCAAACAAGGCAAGCTAATTAAAATCAGAGGGTTCCCCAAAGACCACAAAGTGAAATTATTCCGGGTGGCGTCTGCTGATAGACGCACGGCGTATGTCGTAACTAACGACCATGCTCAAAACGATTCTTCAGGGGTACAACAGGTGTGTCACCAAAGATGGAAAATTGAGCAATTTCACCGCGAAGTCAAACAGGTGACCGGGCTTGAAAAGTGTCAATGCCGGTTGGCACGCATTGTACGAAATCATAGTGGGTGTGCGATGTTCGTTTGGATTCGACTCGCGCAGGTGGCCTATCAAACAGGACAAACCATTTATCAAGTCAAATACCGGGGGGTGGCTGACTTCTTGAGACAACAACTCAAAGCACCTCATATTCCAATGGAAATTGCGTAAGTCCTAAAGATTAAAGGATGGGCAGGATTAAGATGCAAAATGCGAAAGTAGGACAGTAGAGGCGGTGCCCCGTGCAGGCCCATCAGCGATCAGCCCCTCCACTCTCGCATCGGGACCAGATCACTGCACGCTACACTTTAAATTCAATCCTCGGTGCGATGCGCGAATGTATTCCACGCATCTGCCAATTCGTGAACGGCCTTGAACATCGGATACAGCGCGTGCCACATCGCATCTCGCGCTTTTAATGCGGTTGCTTTGTCGTCCGCTGCGAGTGCCTGCTTAAAAGCTGCAACTTGCTCGCGCTGCGTTTTTGCTGTCTCTTTTGTCTGTGCGACAAAGTCTTCCACGGCTTGCAGATGTTCGTCGGCTCTTTCGCCTGCGCCCGCGCTCAAATCCGCTTCCAGATCATAAGCGGAAGATTTTGCAAATCGCGGCGGCTCTTTTTCGCCTGCTGCGGTCCAATACGTGTGGGTTGGCAAGATATGCGGTGTCACCGACAAATACATAATCACCTCGTCATCGCCCACATTGCGTACAGTATGCGCTTCATCGGTCAGCGCGATGCACATTTGTCCGGGGCCCAACACTTCTTTGTGGCCTTCAATGTCAAACTCGGCCCGCCCTTGCAAAATCAAGAAAATTTCGTGCCCCAAGTCGTGCGTGTGACTCTGATTGAACTGCCCCACCGCCATCTTCAAAAAACGCGAGCGAATCTGCGGTGTCACCAACATATTGGCGATGTCGTCGCGATAGTCAAAAACTCGAAATGGCATGATGCCCTCCGCATTCTAAGAAGCCCTAACATAAAGAAATCAAGCGTCTGAAACAGAGGAGTGAACACCCGCAGGAATGCCTCAAAGTCGGCCTCTCACAAATCCATGTCAACGCTTTTTGTTAGAGACTCTAAATTCCAAAACCGGATCGCCGATTGGGCGAATTAAAGAATTGCGCTGATTATCCATCTCGCCCATATTACCCGCCCGTCAACCCGCAACCGAAAGAACGTATGAACGCATCCGCCCCCGCGCCGCAAAGTGAACCCGCCCGGCACATCACCACGCGCGCCATTGTCATCGGTTTGATCCTCACCGTTGCGATATGTTGGTTCGCCACGGACACGACCTATCGCCTGCGCGCCTCCCGCGTTTCGCTAGGCCACATGCCCATGTCGCTGTGGCTGCCGTTCCTCCTCATCTTCCTGATCAATCCGCTCCTCAAAAAAATTCAGCGCGATTGGATGCTTCGCCCCGGCGAATTGGGGCTCATCCTGTGCATGGGCTTTATCGGCAGCGTATTTCCCACCAAAAATGTCGCCGGGCGTCTGATTGCGGTGCTCGCCAGCCCGTATTACAAAGCCACGCCGGAAAACCGATGGGCGGAATTTACCCACGAACACATTCTACCATGGGCCGTGCCGAGCAATCGCACGGGCGACATCACCCACCTGTGGGAGGGCTTGCCCGCGCATCTTTCCATCCCGTGGCACGTCTGGGCGGGGCCGCTCTTTTGGTGGTTCACATTTTTTTTCGCGCTGTTTATCGCGTGTTTGTGCATCGCCGTCATTTTACGCAAGCAATGGGTGGAATACGAACGCCTCGCGTTTCCCCTGGCGCAGTTGCCCATCCTCATGATTCAAGACACGGCATCGGGGCAGGTCGGCTTCCTCAAAAACAGATTGTTCTGGACCGGATTTGGCATCGCCTTATTCATTTTGAGTTGGAACATCCTGCCCCTGTTCTGGCACAACCTCCCCATTCTCCCCATTGGCCCCACCCACCGCACCACCATCTCATTTGGGCACGATTTTCCGCCGCTCCAAATCAAATTCAACTTTGTCATGGCGGCTTTTGGGTATCTCACCAACCTCGAGGTCCTGCTCTCTATCTGGTTGTTCCATGTGTTGTCGCTAATTGAAATTGGGGTCTTGAACCGGTTTGGCGTCGCGGTGGGCAAGGATTTTGGCAGCGGCTTGTTGCTCCAGCAGGTAGGCGGGTTCGCGGCATTCGCGCTGTTCGGCCTCTTTATCGCGCGGCAACACATCGGGGCCGTTGTCCGCGCTGCATGGCGCGCCGATGCAGAAGACCGATCCGAACTCCTGTCTTACCGCACGGCTGTTATCTGTTTGATCATCGCCCTCATTTACGCGAGTGCGTGGATGTACGCGCTGGGCATTTCGCTGCTGGGCATTGCCATGCAACTCGGCCTGTTGTTTATCTACTTTATTGGCTTGGCTAAAATCGTCGCGGAAACCGGCCTCGTGTATGTGGAAACCCCGTTGCGGACGCAAGAACTCGCTGCTGCCGCGCTCGGCACAAGCGTGCAAACCCCGGACCATGTGGGCATGGCCTTGGCGGCCAACAGCGTGGAGAGCCACCGGGAATACGCCTTTCCATCGCTCGCGCACATAGCCAAAATCCACGATACCTTTCAATGGCCGCGCAATCGCATGGTCGCGGCCCTCATCCTCGCGTTTATCGTCGGCTTTGTCGTTTCAATTGGCTACACGCTCAACCTGTGTTATGGCGCGACCGGCGCGGCCAACATCCGCCATGTCTTCGTTTTCGGCGGGTACAGCCAGCGCATGTTTGACCGCGTGGTCTCGTGGGCGTCCGAGCCGCCCTTTTTTGGCAATATCGAATGGCGTTTTTTGGCCGCGGGCGCGCTCGGCACGTTGTTTTTGAGCCTGATGCGCCTGCGGTTTGCGCGGTGGCCCCTGCATCCGGTCGGGTTCACCGTGGGCTATGTCTATCCGGTCAGAGTTACTGCTTTCACCGTCTTCCTCGTCTGGGCGTTCAAGTCCATTGTGTTGCGTATCGGAGGCATTCGCCTCTACCGCAATTTGCAACCCTTTTTTGTGGGCCTTTTAATCGGCTACACCCTCGGCGTTGGCCTTTCTACCCTCGTAGATCACATCTATTTCCCCGGCAACGGCCACATGGTGCATTCGTGGTAAGGAAAAAAAATGAAACCAAAACACAACGGGTTGCCATCGCCCAATGGCAACCCGTGATGATTTTTAGGTCCCCAATTTATGTTGACAATTGTGATTTCTCTTTTAATTAAAGCCTGGATATGTGGCATCTTTCCTAGGGGAATAAGGCAGAAATTGGGGGTCATAGTAAACCAAAGGCATTTTGTTGTGAACATCTGTCTTGATTGCTGCGGTTTTACCAGAATCTCCGGTTGTATTGCTGATAGAGAAATCATCCTCGTCAACATAACCCAGTTTGATTTCCCATATCCAAGCTGTATTTCCTCTGTTTTCCCTTCCTCGAATAAAATTGCCCTCGCGATCTCCCAAAACATATCTGAAGGTTATGTACACGCCTGCCTTCGGGAGATGCCCTTTGGGCTTGTTATTTTTTAAAGCCATTTTCAATTCTACATCTACGGCCGGTGCTTTGAGAGGTAGTAAATCGGGGTATGTATGAGGACGGTTGCGCTCGTATAGTCCCCCTGATGATTTTGCAATGCCACTACCGATCAGATTTCCCAGCATAGATGAAAAATTTGCAAGTTCGGCCAATTCTGCAACGACTGGAGATTGAGATGTCAGTAATTTTCGATCAATCGTATCCAATGTTCCGTAGGCGTACTCAATGGCCTCAAGCAGCACGCTACCTTCAATACCCATTAACTCGAGCAATATGTGTTCATTTCTGATATTTAACCTGCTGGGCTTTCGCGGCTTTAGGAATGAAAGAGAAAATTTAGAATTTTCCTCTGATGAAATCCATTCGGCCATTTGCACCAGATCTGATAGTGAAAATCCCAGGGCGTGGGCAATTTGATTGGCAACTTGAATTGTGGGTACGCGTTCGCGTCGTTCCAATAGCCCGACCATTGTTCTGTGTATCCCCGCTTGTTCGGCTAATTGCTCAAGCGTCAAATTCTGTTCTGCGCGAATCGCTTTTATCAAAGCGAGAAAATTTCCGAAGTCTCTACCGCATTGCACAACTTTTTTTGGAGGTCAATGATGGAGCGAGTCAAAATTTTCGATCTGTTTTGTGGCACAGGTGGTTTTTCAAAAGGTTTTCAAAAAGTTTCCGCCATGCAATATCAAACTGTTTTGGGAGTAGATTTATTGCCTATTGCCGTTGAAACTTTTTGCCTCAATCACCCGGAAGCCTTTGGGATATGCAAAGATATGCGAAATTTAAGAAAAACGGCAGTTTCCGACATGTTGAAAATTCAGCGAGGGAAATTGGACTTGATCATTGGAGGCCCTCCTTGCCAAGGTTTTTCTTCTATTAGGCCCTTTCGCTCATGCCGAGAAGACGACCCGAGAAATTCACTCTTTGAGGAATACGCCTCATTTGTCAACTTTTTTCGGCCCAAAGCCTTTGTATTGGAAAATGTCGTGGGGTTGGCAACGCATAAAGCGGGTTCTACAATAGAAATGATGGAGGCGTGCTTTTACAAAATTGGGTATGAGTGCGACTGGAAGATTCTCAATGCCGCTCATTTTGGCGTTCCTCAGAAGCGCGAGAGATTGATCTTTATAGGTGTCGTCAAAGGAGCGCGTCTCAAATTTCCCGTGCCGGATTATGAATATCAAGGGACGACTATTGGGCATAAAAAGAAATTTAGAATGCTTTTGCCAAAGGAGCCAGATCTTTTTACAAAGTCAAAATTAAAACCCGCCATAACCGTGAGAGATGCGATTGATGATTTGCCTCCTATTGAATCGGGTGACAAAGCCACAGTGTATGTCAACGAACCAAGAACAGAATATCAACGTGCGCGCAGAAATGCAATGGAGCACCTCACGCTACATGAAGCGACCTGTCATTCTAAAAAAATGCTCGAGATCATACGCCATGCAGGAAAAAATATCCATTCTATTCCCAAACAGTTGATCAACAGCGGGTTTAGTTCTTGTTATTCGAGATTGGATGCGGATGAGCCTGCCGTGACATTAACGGTCAATTTTGTTCATCCCGCATCTAACCGATGTATCCATCCCGTGCAGAACCGCTCACTGACACCCAGAGAGGGCGCGCGTTTACAATCCTTTGATGACGATTTCGCGTTTGCGGGATCGCGCTCGCAAATCGTCAAACAAATAGGAAATGCGATTCCACCCCTGTTGGGACAGAGAATTGGAGAAGCATTAGCTCCCATGTTTTAAGCGTGAGTCACCGCATCGTTGCAAAAATTTCAGGCAGACGGGCATGGGCACATCCACAGCATGTCCCGTCGCTGTCAATTTCCCGGTTTGGTGGTCAATGGCAAATGAAACGATTGTGCCGCTGGCCTGATTCTCTGCGATCAGGTGGTTGCCATCTGGAGACAGCGCGATGTTGCGGGGCGTTTGTCCACCGGTGGGATGGATATCGACCAGCGTTAGGGTGCCCGTGGATTTGTCAATGGCAAAGATCGCCACGCTGTCGTGCCCGCGATTCGACCCATACACAAAGTCGGCGGAAACGTGAATATCCGCCGTGTGGCTGGTGCCCGAGAACTCGTCGGGCAATGTGGAGATGGATTGGCGCGGGGTTAAGGCGCCAGTGCCTGCGTCGTGGGCATAGACCGCGACGGTATTGCCGATTTCGTTGATGAGATAGGCGCATTGTCCATCCGGGTGAAAGGCAAAGTGGCGCGGGCCTTGTCCGGGCGCGACGGAAACAGAGGGCGGGTCGTTTGCGATGAGTTTGCCCTGGTCGAGGTCGAGTTGGTAAATCAACACCTTGTCCAACCCCAGGTCCGCGACATAGACGTATTTGTTGTCGGGCGAGATGTTGGCAGAATGGGCGTGCGGGCCTTGTTGCCGTTGTGGGTTGACGCTGCTGCCTTCGTGCTGGACAAAATCCGATGCTTCGCCCAAGGCGCCAGTGTCGGCAATGGGCAGCAGACAGGTGCTGCCGCCGCCGTAATTTGCGACAACAGCGTACCGGCCCGTGGCGTCGATGCTGACATGACACGGGCCGGTGCCTTTTGTGGATTGCTGGTTGATGAGGGTGAGTTCTGTGGCGTCCGCGCCGATGGCAAACGCGCTGATCGCGCCTGCTTGCTCGCCCTTGTATTCGCCCACTTCATTGACCGCATAGAGAAAGCGACCACTGGGGTGAATGGCGAGAAAGGAGGGATTTTCACTCTCAACGCTGCCAACAGGGGTCAGCGCGCCGGTGTCGGCGTCGTATCGGTGGATGTAGATGCCTTTGCCGCCCTCGCGGGTATAAGTGCCGATGTAGGCGAGGATATCGCTCATGGAAAATCTCCTTAAAACGGTTTGAATTGACAGGGTGTGAATTGGCGGAACGTGGGATTCGTCTATTCGTTATGCCTTTTTACGACTGACTCAAAATGTCCACGACCATATCCCCAAAGTCGCGGGTGGAGAGCACGTTTTTGGGATCGGTGGTTTCTCCGGCGAGTTCGGAAGTGGCATATCCCCGTTCGAGAATGTCGAACATCGCGTTCCACAAGGCGTCGGATTCTTCTTTGAGGCCCAGGCATTTGTCCAAGAGAAATGCAATGCTGCCAATCATGGAATAGGGATTGGCGATGTTTTGACCGGCAATGTCCGGGGCAGACCCGTGCGCGGGTTCGACATAGCCTTTT
The DNA here is from genome assembly GCA_958295785.1 of uncultured Latescibacterota bacterium. GTDB lineage: Bacteria > Latescibacterota > UBA2968 > UBA2968 > UBA2968 > VXRD01. The sequence continues at coordinate 3,310,437 of OY282377.1, read as the reverse complement.
TCAGGACCAATACACGCCGAAGGCATCAGGCCCAAAGACCCGAGCAGGCCGCCCGCCTGATCTGTGAGAATATCGCCCTGCATATTTTCGAGAAGCATGACGCCGTTGAATTGCGTGGGATTTTTGACGAGTTGAAAAGCCGCGTTATCCACGAGGATGGAGACGCATTCGACATCGGCGCATTCTTTTGCCATATCTTCGATGATGGCATTCCAAAACCGCGAGGTCGCCAGCACATTGGCTTTGTGAACATGGGTCAAGGTGGCGCCCAAGCGGCGGGCTTCGTCAAATGCAATTTTGCCAATGGCACGCACTTGTTCTTCGGTGTAAATGCAGTCGTCACGCGCGTATTTCATGCCGGTGGCGGCGCCTTCTTCTTTGTCGCCAAAATAAATGCCGCCCACGAGTTCCCGAATCATGAGAATGTCAATCCCGTCTTTGATGACGCTGTCGCGCAAGGGCGAGAATGATGCGAGGGATTTGGGCAATCGGATCGGGCGGTAGTTGGCATAGGTGTTGAATCGCTTTCGCAACGGCAGGATCGCGCCGAGTTCTGGGCTTGATTCGGGCGGGATTTTGTTCATTTCTTCAAGCGAGAGCCCCACAGGCCCTTTGATGATGGCGTCTGCCCGGTCGCAGATCGCTTTTGTTTGATCGGGAAACGGACTGCCTTCATCAAAATAAGCCCGCGCGCCAAAGGGCGCGTGTTCGATCACAAATTCGTGGTCGAATTTTTTTTCAATGGTGCGAAGGGCTTTGATGCCTTCGCGCATAATTTCAGGACCAATGCCGTCGCCTTCGAGCACGGCGAGAGTTTTTTTCATGGGCAAACCTTTCAAAAAAGTGTGGAAAACAGCGGTCAGTGGTTAGTCCCCTCCCCGCACGCCCACACGCAAAAGCGAGACACCAGAACGCAGGGGCGATGCTCCCGTGCCCGCCCGTTGTGGTTAGAGGTCCTCAGTCGGCGGTGGCGCGGCGGGACCGATGGCTGATTTCCGATAAATTGAGGCCAGACGCGGCTTCGCTGTCGAGAATAAACGTGCAATCGGGATGCGCCTGTAAAAAGCTCGCCGGACAGTCGGGATGTAGAGGACCCTGAACTGCGCGGGCAATGGCTCGGGCTTTGCTCTGACCGGTTGCCAAAAGGAGAATGCGTTTGGCGTCGCAAATGGTGGCAATACCCACGGTGAGGGCCTGTTTGGGCACATCGTCGAGATGCGCGAAAAAACGGCTGTTGGTTGCCAGCGTGTCTTCTGTCAGATCGACCAGACGGGTGCGAGAATCCGGCGAACTGCCGGGTTCGTTAAAAGCAATATGTCCGTTGCGCCCCATGCCGAGCAACCACAAATCCACGCCCCCACACGCGCGAATTTTGGCTTCAAAAGCGCGGCACTCGCATTTGGGATCAACCGCCACGCCATTGGGAATATGCGTGTTCCAAAGTCGAATATCCGTATGGGCAAAAAATATGTGGTTCATAAAATGGCGATAGCTTTGGCAGTGCCCGGCCTCCAGCCCTCGGTACTCGTCGAGATTAAAGGTGGTCAGGCGCGCAAAGCCCAGGCCATCCCGATTGGCGCGGATGAGTTCGGAATAGGTTTTCACCGGAGTCGCGCCGCTCGATAGACCGAGCACGGCATGGGGCTTTCGGCGAATGAGTTCGGCGATTTCCGATGCAGCGGTTCGCGCCACTCCGTCGGCCGTGGCGCAGATTTGTAGTTGAATGGGCATAAAAAAGCGGTCAGTGGTCAGTCACCCTACCCATCCCAAGGCTGGATGGTCCGATCCCTGACCATCAGACACACGACAGGCTCCGTCCCGAGATATGGTCGGAGCCTGCACATTGTGAATCGATGGGCATTAGAATTGATAGGAATAATACAAGGCAATGCCCTGTTCTTTTGCATAAGCTGCAACGCCTTCCGATGAAATCATATGCGTCACGAGGACGGGCAAGACCTCGCCAAATAGCGGTTTTAAGTGATACAGCCTGGTCGAAATAAAGCGATTGATATGCTTTGCGGACAACTGGCTTTTGCTTTCCCCGAGGATGACCACTTCTCGCCCATTTTTCAGCCCTTTGCCAAAGATGTTCACCTCGAGAGAACGTTTTTTGTCATCCGTGAGGTAGGTGCGAATCAGTCTATCCTGAATCTCGATTCCATAATCGGCCTTAAGGAGTACAGGCAGTGCGCGATAGGCCGCATTTTCGAGGGTATAACCCACTGTCATAGCGAGTCCACCGAGTTGCGTGCGGGTTTTACCGTGTTCTTTGACCAAGGTATCGAGCCGTTCCGTCAAAGTGTCGAGCCGTTCTTCGGAACAGATTTGGGCAACAGTGAGTTTCTCGATAGCCGCCTCAATGCGGTCGAGCCGTTCTTCCACGCGGTCAAGGCGTTTTTCAGAACGGATTTGTGCAGCGGTGAGTTTCTCGATAGCCGCCTCAATGCGGTCGAGCCGTTCTTCGGAACGCGCTTGGGCAATGGCGAGGTCTTTGACAGCATCCTTGAGATCTCGCATATCAATTGAGGTCGCTAGGCCGACGTATCCTTCGCGCAATACCTCGGTGAGGGTTTGGATTTGATCTTCTGTAAATGTGTCTCCCAGTTTGCGTTTGATGTCATTCGCATCAAACATTGCGTTTTTCCTTGCTCGTTTGGGTGTTGGTGGTCTGTTGGCTAAAAAATATACTCAGCTTTGACGTTTTTGACAAGGCGAGTTTCTATTTTTTTCGGAGCACTTGGCCGGGAAACACGCCTGTGGGTTCTCCGTTGGCAATGACGGATTGACCGTTGACAACGACGTGCGAGATGCCTGTTGGGGGCCGTGTTGGATTTTCAAAAGTGGATTTTGCCGCCACTGTATCGGGATCAAAAACAACGAGATCGGCGGCTTTTCCGGCTGCGAGTTCGCCGCGGTCGGGAATGTTGAAACGCCGTGCGGGAAAACCACTCATTTTGTAGATGGCTTCTTCCATCGTGAGCAACTTTCGCTCGCGCACAAAATGGCCCAATATGCGCGCAAAACAGCCGAACCCCCGCGGATGCGGATGCGGAATATTAAAAATGCCATCGCTGGCAATCATCATCCTCGGGTGGGTGGCTGTGCGCGTCACGGTCCGTTCGGCTTCTTCCGCATCAACTTGCCAGGGAAAAATAACCGAATGGTACTCGCGTTCTCGCAAAATCAGATCATAAGCAAAAGCAGCGATAGATGTGTTGGCCTTTGCCGCGAGGTCGCACAGGCGTTGACCCGTGCCATTGCCGGATGCGGTGTACCCGACGATTTGGTCTCCGCGTCCGAGCCATTTTTGCAATTCGGCAATGGACTCGGCGCGCACTGCCGGGTCTTTGAGGCGGCGGTTGACTTGGTCTGGACTGCCTGTCTGAAATTTCATGGGCAACATCATGTACAGATGGGTCATGCCGGCTGGGTAGAGATAGGATTCAAAGGTGAGGTCGATATCTTCGCGATCAATTTTTTCGAGCAGGTCCGCGTTTTCGTCATTGACGCGCTCGTGCGAGATGTGAACCGGGATGTTTGTAGCGCGGGACAGAGCGATTGTTTCTTCCCAGGCGGCGACGCGCCCGATGGTGTGATAGCGCGCATGGGCTGCGTATATGCCGCCGTATTCTGCGGCGACTTTGCAAAGGGCAACGAGTTCGCGGAAGTCCGCGTTGGCGCTGGGCTGATAATCGAGGCCCAAGTTGAGCGCGCCTGCGCCCGCGTCCATCCATTGGCGCGTGAGATCGACCATCTGGCCGATTTCATCATCTGTTGCCGGGCGCGCATCCCAACCGCATGCAGCCAAGCGAATGGCGCAGTGCGGAACTTGTGGATACACATTGGCCGCGCTGTTGTCGGGAAAAAGTGACAGATAATCTTCCGGCGTTTGCCAGCCGAGTGGGATATCGACCTCGCCGATAGAAAAGCGCGTGTAAGTCCACAATTCGCGTGTGCGTTTGGGCGATAGCCCCGTCCAGCCAAACCCATCGGGTGCCAACAGTTGCGTGGTGATCCCCTGCTGCACCTCGGCAAAGCGGTGAACGCCCGTCAACAGGCCGATTTCCGAGTGGACATGCACGTCGATAAATCCGGGGCAAACGATCTGTCCCGCTGCGTCAATCGCGGCATTGGCCTTGCACATGGACAGATCGCCGAGGGCTTCGACGCGATCCCCGCAAATGCCGACATCGGCCCGAAAACCAGGGGCTTGGCCCGTGCCATCTACGACCGTGCCATTGCGAATGAGAAGGTCAAATGTCATCGTTGATTTTTCAGTGTGAGAACCTGTAATTTCCGGCTGGGATTTTGGTTAAAAAACAAAGGGTTGAACAAAAGGCATTTCCATGAAAAGTGACAAAAAAATGCTCCCTTTTCGCAGTCAACTGGCTTGTTTCTTATCCGAGAATTAAGCAAAATACCGCAACAAATCTGTTGCGGTATTTTTATTATTTTTTTTGGCTGTCTCGTTATTCGAGGTCTGTGAGGGGTGTTGAGAGGGCGTCTCGCAGGATTTTGCCGGGTTTGAACCCCACTTTGCGGCGGGCGGGCACAAAAACTTCGTCACCCGTTCGGGGATTTCGCGCACGGGGGCGGGCATTGGTGCGTTTGACCTCCCAACTGCCAAAGCCTCGAATTTCGATTCGTTCGCCCTCCATAATGGCGTCTGCGAGGGTTTCGAAGAGTATATCGACGACCTGTTTGGACATCGTGGTCTGGCAATTCATTTCATCTGCGAGTAGTTTCGTCAAGTTCGCTTTGGTGACGGTTTGCACGCGCAACCCCCTCTACATAGAAAAAAATAACGGCGACCTCGCTGCTGATCACCGGATGATTTAGAATGGTGGGCGCACAGGGATTCGAACCCCGGACCGACGGATTATGAGTCCGTTGCTCTAACCAACTGAGCTATGCGCCCAAAAATTCGGTTTTCAATTCAACACGGGGCAAAAGATAAAGAACTAAGGCCAGCGGTGCAACCGAAAATTGCGTATTTATTCCGGCTCGACCATGGCTTTGCGCCGTGCGGTGAGTTGGCGGTGTTTCTCCAGCGTGGCGCGCAGATCGTCGGAAGAGAGCGGTTGGCGCAACTGGCTTTTGAGCTGTTCGAGTTCGCGGTCGAGATTTTTGCGTTGAAACATGTGAATATAATCCCCTACTGGAATCTGAATGTCGGGATTCGCAATGCCGATTTCCAAAGACAAGTCGGTCAAAATGCGGCTGAGGCGATCATCGGCGCACTGATCGATGAGGTGCGCGGCCTCCGCGCTTTGTTTTGCGTGGCGGTTGCGGGCGATCATCGTTGCGATCTGCCTGTACGCGCTGTTTGTAAAATTGTCGGGAGAAATTTCGCGGAACACCGCATCGGCGGTTTCGGGATGTTGCATCATCAGGGTGAGCAATTCGCGCTCGTAGCGCGGACGCGCATCAAATTCGGGGGCGGTTTGTCCATTTTGCGGGCGCGAAGCCCGGTTCTGCGATGGCGCGCGGCGTTGGGTTTGCACCATGCGAATGAGGACGTCTTCACCCAAGCCGAGTTTTTCGGCGATGTCTTTGATGAGAAATTGTTTGCGCGCATTGTCTTTGATGCGGGCGATCAAGGCTGCCATAGCGTGTGCGGTGCGGGTTTTACCGTCTATGGTGGAAAGGTCGTCTCGCGCGGCAAATTGTCGCATGAGAAAATCCACCGCGGGCGCGGCGCGTTCAATGAGCTTCAGAAAATCCTCTGCACCCTGGGCGCGCACATAGCTGTCCGGATCGCGATCTTCGGGCAAGGTGACAACGCCGACCTCGAGGCCTTCTTCAAAGAGCGATCCGATCCCGCGCACGGCCGCGGTTGCGCCGGCCGCGTCTCCGTCAAAAACGAGAATGGTTTTGGGCGCGTAACGCCTCAGCAGGCGCGCGTGGTCGGGCGTGAGTGCCGTGCCCGATGATGCGACCGCGTTTTCAATGCCGTATTGCGCCAGGGCAATGAGGTCCATATACCCTTCAACAAGGAGTGCGGTCCCCGCCTTGCGAATGGCATCTCGGTCGCGCCACAGGCCGTAGAGGGTCGCGCTTTTGTTGTACACGGGCGTTTCGGGCGAATTGATGTATTTGGCTTGCGCGTTGGGATCGAGTGCGCGACCGCCAAAAGCGACCACCCGCCCGGTGGCCGCGTGGATGGGAAAGGTGATCCGATTGCGAAATCGGTCGTAAAATCCGCCTTTTTTGTTGGGCAAGACCAAGCCCGCGCGCTCGAGAATTTGCGGCGAGAATCCCCTGCGCGTGGCAACCTGCAAAAAGCCATCCCACTGATCGGGCGCGTAACCGAGTGCAAACGAGTCGATGAGGTCGCGGGTTATGCCGCGGTCTGCGAGGTAGGCCATCGCGCCAGATGCGCGTTTGTCCTGCGTGAGCATGTGGTGGAAGTATTTGGCCGCGAGTTCATTGGCGCGATAGAGTTGGTCAAATACCCGTTGCTGTTCGGGGTTTTCCGGCCTCGCATCGGGCAGGGCAATGCCGACGCGATCCGCGAGTTGGCGAACCGCTTCGATAAAGCTGATGTTTTCGATGTCGCGCAAAAATGTAAAGACATTGCCGCCCGCGCCGCACGCAAAGCACTTGTAGATCTGCTTGTCTTGCGACACGTTGAAGGAGGGGGTGGAATCGTCGTGGAAGGGACACAACCCGACGAAGTTTTTGCCCCGCTGGGTCAGCGCGACGTGGTTGCCCACCACCTCGACGATATCGGCCGCCAAGCGCACTTGATCGATAACCGTTTCTGGAATGCGTGGCATGGTGAACTCCTAAAGGTGAGAGGGCAGACGCAAGAAATGAGAGGGCCGCCCTACCCCTCTTTCGCCTTTCATCCGCGTAAGGGGCCGCGCCCCTACAGGTCTTTCAGTTGCTTTTGCCTCTCCCCTCTTCCCGCGACCCAATCGCCCCCTTCGCGGATCAGGGCGATCAGTTCGTCAACCGCGCCTTCTGAGGGGATATTGCGTTTGACGATGTCTTTGCCCTTGTAGAGCGTGATTTTGCCAGGCCCGCTGCCCACGTACCCGTAATCGGCATCGGCCATTTCCCCCGGCCCGTTGACGATGCAGCCCATAATGCCAATTTTGACGCCTTTGAGGTGGTTGGTGTGGCGTCTGATCAGGGCGGTTGTTTCTTGCAGGTCAAACAGGGTGCGCCCGCACGAAGGGCACGAGATGTATTCGGTTTTGGAGATGCGCGTGCGCGTGGCTTGCAAAATGCCATAAGCCGTGCGGGTAAGGGGGGCCGCGTGTGTGTGATCCGACTCGAGCCACAGGCCATCGCCCAAGCCATCCACGAGCAATCCCCCGCAATCTGTGGCGGCGTAGAGCATGAACACCTCATCGGTCTCGGCATACCTGCGGCGGATGACAACGGGAATGTCGCAATCCCGTTCTGCGAGCAGGCAAAATGCGCGGCGCAACTCGGGCATGGCATGGGGGTTGTGGGTTTGCAGGACGAGCACCGCATTGCGGTCGGCTTTGAGCGTGCGGATGAGGGGGGCATCGAGTTCGGCGAGTTCGGCGCAGACAAAGGTCATGCAGTCGCATCGTTGATCGGATTGCAAATAATCATCCGCAGAAAACATCGGATAGGCATTGGATGCGGGCGTCCAAGCGCGGGCATTTTGAATAACGCCGAGGGTGCCCGGCAGTTCAAAATCCAAGGCGCGGTCGCCAATGTGGATAAAATCAACCGCCATGTCTGCGATATGCCATTTGTCGAGCGCGGCGTCGTAGGTATAACCAAAAGGTTGGAGGGATTCGGGGGTGATGGGGCTTTGGGGCGATGCAATGACGACCGGCACATTGGGCTTGCCGATTTTTTCAATTACTCGGGTTTCGCGCCGCGTGTACGCAAATGGGTCGATAGATGACGCTGCCATGGGCGGTATGGGCGCGTGATCCCTGCGGTTGCCATAGCGGGCCACGAGTGCTCGCGCCACAGGGAGTTCGGCTTCGGGGGCTTCGGTGAGAGAAACGCGAATGGTATCGCCCAAACCGTCTTCGAGCAGCGCGCCGATCCCCACAGCCGATTTGATGCGCCCGTCTTTCCCATCGCCGGCTTCTGTGACGCCCAGATGGAGCGGATACTTCATGCCCTCGGCCATCATTTTGTGTACCAGCAGGCGGTAGGCTTGCACCATCACTTGGGGGTTGCTGGCTTTCATGGAAAATACGATGTCGCGGTAGTCGAGGTCCTGGCAGATTCGCGCAAACTCGAGGGCCGATTCGACCATGCCCAAGGGCGTGTCCCCATACCGGCTCATAATGCGGTCAGAGAGAGAGCCGTGGTTGGTGCCAATCCGCATGGCCGTGCCGTATTTCTTGCAGATTTTGACCAACGGCGCGAATCTGTCGCGGATGCGGTGGAGTTCTTCGGCGTATTGCGCGTCTGTGTATTCGATGATCTGGAATTTTTTTTTGTCCGCGTAATTGCCGGGGTTCACGCGCACTTTTTCCACAATTCGGGCGGCAATTTCAGCCGCGTGCGGGGTGTAGTGAATATCGGCCACCAAGGGGGTGCTGTAGCCCGCGGCCCGAAGTTTCTTTTTGATGTCTTCGAGGTTGCGGGCTTCGTTTTGGCTCGGTGCTGTCACGCGCACGTATTCACACCCGGCGCGGATCATGCGAATGGCTTGGGCCACCGTGCCGTCGGTGTCCATTGTGTCGGTCGTGGTCATCGACTGCACGCGAATGGGATTGTCCCCGCCGAGTGGCACGCCGCCGATATCGACTTCGCGGGTTTTGAACCGGGTGTATTCCGTGAGGGAATCGCAGTATTTGCCCGGCGCAATGAGAAGGTCGCTGGTCATGGACATAGGTCGTTTCTCTGTGAAGCGGGGTTGGAGATTTGGGACTGGTGGGCTTCACCACTGAGATTAGGGGCAACCATCGGCTTTACTATTGTGCTTCGCGTGTAGCTATCAGCCTCTGCCGCTTCACCCCTGATCGCATGTTTTGCTGACTGCTGACCGCTTAGGGCCTGGTGGCTAGGCGGACGTCTTGTATCTTCGGGCGGGCGCCCCTACACATACTCGCCTTTCATCCGCGCAATCCGTTTAATCCGCGATCCGCCTTTCCGTCCGCCAGAGCAGGGCTTCCTCAATGGGGATGTGCTCATCCGCGCTGTTGACGAGATCGCGGGCCGTGTTGTGGGTAAAGGAGATGACCTCAACGCGCGGCCCTAGGGTTTTGACGAGATCGACCAGGGGGACAAAATCGCCATCGCCGCTCACGAGGATCACCACGTCGAGTTTATCGACAAATCGCATGATGTCGATGGCCATGCCCATATCCCAATCGCCTTTGGCCGACCCGTCGTTGCGCTGGCGCAAATCTTTGCTCCGAACTTCGTAGCTCTTTTGTTGGAGCATAGAAATAAAGCTGCTTTGATCGACGTTGGGCGATTGCACGACATAAGCAATCGCGCGGATTAGGCGGCGTTTGCCCACGCTGCGTTCGAGCAGTTTTGCAAAATCGAGCCGCGCATCGAACTCGTTTGCCGCGTAAAAGATATTTTGTACATCGACAAAAATCCCGACCCGCAATTCGGTATCGGGAATGTCTGTGCGGCGGCGAAATCGGCGTTCGGCACTGGCTTGCAAGGCCGCGATATTTTTTTGAATTTCAGCGAGCATAGAAAAAATTTCCCGACGTTCCCGCGCGCCGCTAATGGCTTCTTTGAAAACCCGCGACTTGATCTCTTGAAGGTCTCGCACTGGAAAGGCCGTGATCTGATCCAATTTTTGCTCAATGCGCGCCATCTCCTCTCGTATTTGTTGAATTTGATCTTTAAGGTCTGCCATGTGTTATGGGATCTCCATGATTAAATTTGTAATAAGTTGTGCGCGGCTGCGCCGAGGGCAAGGGCAAATTTGCCCGGGTGTTCGAGTTCTGCGCGGTCTCGGTTTGGCAATCGCGCCGTGTTTATCCCGCGAAATGTGGGATATGCCACAAAGTCGCGTTCTGCTGAGGGGGCAATGTCCGTTCTGTCTCCGGACAGATAAACCCGTTTGCAGGGGAGACGGGCGACCGCGTGCCAGTCTGTCCCAACAGCGGTTAAAACGCCATTTTCAACGGAGATGCAAAAAGATCCGGCAGAATCGCGGTGAACAGACAGCTGCGGCCCGGGTTGCCATACACGGGCGATCAGCCCGGCATGAAAAAGGGCAAAAGGCGAGGCAGTGAGATGCACGCGGGTTTGACCAAGCGCGTGACACAGGGCTTCGTAGGTGCCAATCACCTCTTTGCGTATTGCAATCCAAAAAGCCGCACGGCCCGCCGCAACAAAGTCGATCTCAAAGTCGTCAAGCGGAGAAATGAGTGCCTGAGACGCTTCCCACAAAACCTGCTCGCGGCGGTCTTCTGCTGATGCGACCTCGAGGGGCACTTTTTGGATGTGATAATCCGAAAGGGCAAACGACAGGGTGCCGAGGGGTTTTGGCAAGCGATCACATGCCTCGCGCAATGCTTCGACAAATGGCTCGGGCACTGCTGAATCAAAATCACATGAAACCGATACGCGCTGGGTCAGGAGGCCCTTGAGATGATATACATGGCCCAATTTTTCGAGGCAGACCACGCGCAGTGTGTTGTCCGAGATATGAATGCCCGTCGCTGTGCTCATGGCGTGCTCACGGTGAGATGGGGGCGCAGCCGCTCGAGGGTTTTGGCGCCAATCCCTCTAACCTTTGTAATCTCCTCAACGCGCTTAAATGCCCCGTTCTGTTCGCGGTAAGCCACGATGCGCGCCGCAATTTGAGGGCCAATGCCGGGCAGGCGTTCAAATTCTGTTTTTTCTTCGGGAACGGGCACGGCACTTTTTTGCACCTCAAAATTGGGAATGCTGTCCGGGTCCCTGCTGTCGAGATACCGGATCACAATGCCCACAATGAGAATGCAGCAAAGCAGCAACAGGATGATTTGTTCGTTGCGATTGAAGGTGAACATGGGAAAGTCCGTAAGAGGTTAAGATGGATCGCGGATTAAGCAGATTGCGCGGATTGCGCGGATGAAAGGCGAAAACCAACCCCACAAAAACGTAGGGGCGATGCCCCCGTGCCCGCCCAAAGATACAAGACATGAGACGCGAGAAGACCACCCTCTCGCCGTTTTACTGAAACCCAATCTCGCCCCATAATCGAAAATCCCAGATCACATTGGTCAGGTCATCGCGCAACTTGTCGATGCGCCGTTCATGGCGAAACGTGGTGCCGCCCGTAAAGCGCGAGCTAAACCCATATTGGGTGCCCAAAGTGACGGACCAAGACGTCGTGTTCTGGCGGATAATGGGTTCTGCGATCACATCTGGCGCTGCACTGCGCGGGATTTCGGTTTGGATATTTTTGGTGCGCGAAAAGGAAATATTGAGTTCTAAGTTGCGCTGAAATCTTCCCTGAAGCGAATAGCGCGTGTCCGCTTGCAGGGTGCTGTTTTTTGTCAGGGTGGTTCCGATCAAGCGGTCCGCAAGCGAGGGTTGGGCAGCCGTTGTATCGGTGGTCACATTGCGCTGATAGCGAATGTCATCTGTTTGGGTTTGGCGGCGGCTAAAAGTCGTATTCACATCGCCTTTCCAGCGCGCGCTCCACTGGAAAAGCGGATTGAAAGCGGTTTCCTTGGCATCGCTCGTGATAAAACGCTCGCTGAGGTCGAGGCCGCCATCCCCGCGCCGGATGCGCGATTCTTGGTAGCCAAAATTGGCGTTGGAACTGACCCACAACCAGCCGATGATGGGCACGCGGTCGAGGCCGCGCCAACTCATGTCCAGTTTGGGAAAAACGATCTGATCGTCTTTGCCGAGTGTGTTGCCGCGCCGTTCGTTTTGGGAATACGTGGCAGAGGTGTTGAAATTCAGGCCCAAGGGCAGGCGAACCCCACTGGATGCCTGCGCCTGATTGCGGATGGTTTTCGCGTTGACCCGCGTGCCCGTGCCCGTGGTGACAGAGGGGACATCAATGGTATCTGTAAAGCCGAATTGGTAGGCCAATGACGGGCGGGCCGTAAGCCCAAACAGGTTGTTGGACGTGTTTCGGGAAATGCTGCTCGTCACATTCTGAAGCCGCGCCCCCGCTTTGCCAACCCATTGCAAAATGGAAAAACCGTCTTTGCCGGATTTGCGCGCCCAGCGTTGAAACAAACCGGGCAGGTTGAAGTTGACGCGCGCTTGCGCGGTTTGCGTGCTCGTAACGGAAAGTCCGCGCCGAATGCTGCCGTGTTGCACGCGCTCGCCGCCGATTTCAAAGCGGTCGTTGTAATTGGCCGAATACGAGGGGTTGATCGTGAGCCAGTTGGAGAGGCGCGGCGTAAACCGGAAATTGATCGCCTGCGTGCGCGATGTTTCGCGGCCAAATTGGAGTTGGGTCAGGGCATAGCCATTGCGTAAATCGCGGGCGATATTGAGCGAATAATCCGCGTTCAGGCTGCGAAAGGGCGAGAGTTTGATGGCGTAATTTTCACTCAGGTTGAAGGTTTCTCGCACCGTGTCGATCACGTTTGACGTATCGTTCGCCACGGCGCGAAACGAGGTCTGATCCGACACGCCGCGATTAAATCGCAGGTTGTAATTGACGCTGGTGGGCAGGTAAAAAAACTGCGCTTCTTTGAGCGGCTTGTAAAAGGGAAACCACTTAAAAATGGCATAAGATTTGCGCTGCGACCACGCCTGATTGTAGGTCATGTTGCCGTTTAAGTTCTGGTTTTGGCTTTGCCTGCGCTGCGTGATCGCGCCCGTGGTCGAGGCGTCGGAACTGTAGTTGAGCGATGTAGAGGCTTTGTCAAATAAAATGCGCGACAGCAAGCTGGGGTTTTCGCGCGCCGGTCGCTTTCTGAGCGAAATGCTAAAGCGCGTCTGCGAGCGCACGTCGCTTTCATTGGTTTTTTGTTCCGGGGTGAGCACGATGTCGGACCCCGGGCGAATGCGCGGGCTGGACGAGAACCGGTTGTAGCTGAATCGCATCGGGATGGAGGCGTTCCACTCGGTGGGAAAGAATTTGTCGATGTTGATCTGGCTGTCGAAGTTGAAGCGCGTGGTGGTGTTGCCCGAGGCATTGCCTTGCAGGTCTTGAAAATCTCCGCTTCTGCGCTCCAAATTGACCGTCAAATTGCCCAAATCCGCAAGCTTCATGCGCGTGTCTGCCAGCGCGGACAAGGCGGGTTTTTTGCGAATATTATCCACGTGCAATTCGTCGAGCCAAATTTCGTTTTTGCCCATCAAGATGTGGTCGCCCAGGTTGCGGACGCCCACGGTAAACGCGCTGATCGACGACAGCGCGGGATTGCCGCGCACGAGATAGGTGTGGCCGTCAACTTCTATTTCGATGCGATTGCCTCCGCGGTCGTAGCGCGCGAGGAACTCGCCGCGGCGAAGCGACACGCGCACGGTGTCCGATTCTTGACCGGCGGTTTGGAGGTCGAGCAATTGGCCCTTGAGTTGCGACATGAGTTCGAGATCGATTCGCACGGTATTGGTTTCTTCGGCCCAGCCGCGATAGACCCGAGAGCGGTATTCGTAAAAATTGAGGGTGTCGGAATTGATGGGGGAAAATTGCATAAAAAATTCAATGGAGCTGGGGCCTGCGCCCAAGGTGTCGGCTGCGTCTGGGAAATTGACGTCATAAGTCGGCAAGGAGGGGTTGCCCCCGTGGACAAACAACTTCATCGCGCCGTAATTGGTGTAGTTTTCACCCTTGGCAAAAGTGCGAGACGCAGAGATGGATTCGCCCGGGTAGAGATCGACAAATTCGATGACCAAGGAATTTTCAGACAGGCGGATGCCGGTGGTGGGATCGATTTCGCGTTCGAGGCCCGCGGGCGATTCGTAAAAAGAGTTGCCGGTGCCGATGGTCGAAATCTGAAAATCGCCCGACAATTGCCCGATGGGCGCCGGGTCTTCCTGCCAAGTGTTGCCGGTGGTCGCAAAGGTATAGATTTCAACCGTGGTGGTGTCGCTGTGTTCGAGCCACAGGCGCGCAAAGCCAATCGCGCTGGTAAAGGTGGTATCCGGGCTGCCCTCAAAAGTGCGGGGCGCGTCTTGCCCCTTGAGGGGAATACGCAACAGGCGCCACGGCGGATTGGCTACGCCGCGCAATTCGGGAAAGAGGTCGGATTCGGTGCCGGGCACGAGCAGGGACGGGCCGGTAAACGCGCCCGTTTCCGGAGACAGGCCCCGGTTGGTGCTCAAATCCACGCTGTAGCGAATAAAGCTCTCGCGCTGGTCGAGAAACCCATTGCTGTTGAGGTCTTCGGTATCCGGGCGCGATTGCCGCTCTGCTCGGTTGTTCTGCGTGCCGTTGAGCCCTGCGGGATAGCGGCTTCGAATATCCGTCGTATTTTGGTCGATGTCTTGAAAATTATCGCCTGCGGGGTCGGCGGGCGCGGTTGACCCTGGGAATATTTTTCTAAAGACCTCGGCTTCTTCGGCGTCTGTGAGGCCGTCGAGGCCGATGTCCTCTTCTTCGACGACAATGTCGTCGCCGGTGGGCAATCCGCCGATGGGTTTGTCTTCTGTGCGAAAGCCGCTCGGGAACCGGTCGCGGTCGTCCGGGGCGTTGTGAACGGGGTGATCCAACGGCAAGCTGACCCGCTCGGATATATCGCCCAAGTCGATGTGCAAATGGCCGTCGTCGCCCCGAATCCAGAGTTCGATAAATTTTTCCCGCGACAGGTCGCTGAGATTGGCATAGCGCATCACGCCCGCCCACGAGCGTTGGGGAATGCCATTTTGGTCGTTGTGCGTGCGCGTGGGAAACCCATTGCTGCGCGCGGGGTCAAAGCGCAGTTTGAAAATATCCACGATGTCTTGCTCCGCGCTGATGTCGTCGCGGGTGGGCTGAATTTGGGAGAGGGTTGTGCGGTCGCGGTCGAGGGGGTTGTACCAAGTCAGCCGCCCCTGTGGCAATGCGAGCGGTCTGTTGTTGCGCGTGGGCACGCTTGCGCGACTCCACGCGAGTTTGCCTATCGGAAAGGCATCGCTGCTCGACGAGCCTTCAAAATCGTCGATATAGGCCACACCTCGCGTGTTGGGGTTTGGCAAACTCTGCGCGATTTCAAAGTCGATGTCGATAGACGAAGGCGTTTGCGTGTTCACCAGCGGGATCGAGTTGACGAGAGAGGTCAAGAGCTGGGGTTGCATCCGAAAGCGCGCATTGGCATCCCACAAAATCGTGCGCGCGGGTTCTTGCCCGACCCGCACGCGGTGGTTCGCCGTGCTCTGATTGCTGTAGAGCAAGGTCATGCCGACGAGCGAATACTGATCGTCAAAGGGCCGCTCGAGGCGAAAGCCCAACAGGCTTTTGGACTGCGCGCCTAGGCCGAATAGGTCTTCGTTTTGATACGAGATGTCCAGATCGGCGGTGGGGTCAGACACTTCGTTTTCCGCGTCCCCGATAAATTTCAACCGTCCGAGTTCGTAATTTATCGTATAGTCTTTGTCGCGTTCAAGGGTTCGGTTGTTCAGACGCACGACTTCGCTGTCTCTGATCAGCTTAATCCCGAGGGTGTATTCGGTTGCGCGGCTCGTCGAGCGCACCGTGATCACATAACGCCCGGCTTCGGTGCGGTTGGCGGAATTGGTTTCCGTGTAGATATCCGGCACGCGCACCTCGAGGTCGGGCGCGCCCAAGCCCTGTTCGCCAAACGGCTCGAGAAAGGGAAACACGAGATGGCCTCGGGAAAGGATGAGACCGGGGATTTCATTGCCCGTGCCGATGTCGATTCTCTGATCCGGCGGGGAGGATTCGGAAGATCCATTGGTGTGCCGGTCGAGGCCAAAAATTTGCAGGTATGGGTTGCCTTCCTGATTGTCCTGCGGATTTTCGCCCGGCACTGTGAGAAAGATGCCCACGAGCAAGCCGTTGGGATCGATGTTGCGCGATCTGAGAGAATAGACATTGCGCCACGAAAGTTTCCACGTCGGGTCCGAGGGGCGTTGCTGCCTGGCCTTGATGAGCTTGAGCTGAATTTTTTTGTCTGGATTGCCCGGCTCTGGAATAAATTGGATGTCGCCAAAGGTCGCCCCTGCCGCGGTTTGATACGCAACCGCGAGCGTGTATCCCTGCGAGACCGGGCCGCGTTCATGAATGAGATAGCCTTCGGGCAAGACCGTAAAATCAGAGGGGCTGAGTTCGTGAAACGTGCCTTCTTCAACGCCCTTGTCAAAGCGGCGCGACCCCGCTTCATCGGGCGAACCATTGTTCCATGAAACATAGGCCACGCCGGGAATGGCCGAGTCTTCGAGGTCGTTTTGTGCGTTAAAATCGTTGATGAACACGCGCACGCTTTGCACATTGACGCGGTTATTTGGCGCGGGAAGCAGGCCGTTGCGGAAGTTTTCCCGGTAAAATTCGTCGATAAAAAAGTACATATTTTGGATGTATCTGTAATCATTGATTTCAGAAGACGATTCTTCGGCCTGACCCGTAAAGGTTTTGCGGTCGGACGATGCCTTGTCTTGCGACGTGACAACCGTAAAATTGACCGCGCCGACCCGACTGCGCGTTTTGATGCCGAACAACCCGCCCCGGTTGCCGCCGCTGAATCCGATCAAGCGCGTGCCGGGCAAGGTGAGCGACGTGCTGCCGGCCTCTATGGTTTCGATGATGCTGTCTTCATCGCCTTTGTATTGCAGGCGCAGGCCATCGGTCAGATTAAAGTTCTGCGCGCTGTTTTGCTCGAGCGAAACCGTGATGCGGTCGCCGATGTTGCCTTCAACCGTGAGTTGGGCGTCTTGTTCAAAATTGATGGTTGGAAAGCGCGACGTGCGCGCCGTGGCCGCTTGCGCCTCGCCCAAGGTGTACTGTGAGACCCCGGACAGTTCAATGCGGCGGCGGCCCCTGATGGTGAGATTGGTTTCCCCTTCGCCCGTGATCGCGCTCAGGCGTTTGGGCACGCGAAACGGAATTTTGACATCGATCAACCCCTCGCCTTCGCCGTCGGTATTCACGCTGCTGCCCAGGCGTTCTTGCGCGAGGCGATAGGCGTCATTGCGAAATTTGTAGCGCGCAAATTCGCCCAGGTCAATAATCATCGGCAGGCCATAAGGCATGCCGCCCAGGTCGCGGAAAACCTTCAGGCGGTACGGGGCTTCCGCGTCCAACAATTGCGCCGTGGGGGTGGCATAAGCGCGTCTGCGGGGGAAATAAGCCGCGGATTGCGGGTCGTCGCGCAAAAACGCTTCGAGCGTTGACGCGCCGATTTTCGGGCGCAGGCCCGGCGTTGCAAATGCCGCGCACGGGCAGAGCAACGCGAGACAAGACAGGATTGACCACAGGGGGGAGTATCGGGATTTCATAAGCGATTTGGGAATGCCAATTGAAATGCAGAGCGGGTCGTTAAACAACGCGACATGATAGCACGAGCCCCCTGAAAGAGCAAGGGAAAATCCGATGAACCGACAGGGGATAAACAACGCAAGGCGCGTCTTTGAAAAAATAAAAAGCCGTGTATTTGGATGGGAAAGTGGTCAGTGGAGATGAAAAGGCGAGTCGCTGATTCGTTGATGAACTGACCCGAGCAATGGAGTACAACGGGCTGTTTCTCAAGCCTGTTCAACGGACAGTTGTACCTTGCCGCGAGGCGTTAGTACCAGCCAGAAATGCGCCCGATATCGCTGAAGGTCACGTAAATGATCAAAAAGAGCACAAATGCAAATCCGACCTGTTGAAGCCGCATTCTGTTGCGCGCAGACAAATCTCGGCGGATAATGCCTTCAATGGTGAGCAGGGTGAGATGACCGCCATCGAGCGCGGGAATGGGTAGCAGGTTGAGAATGCCCAAGTTAATGCTGAGCATGGCCATAAACCTGAGGAAATAGGAAAAACCGTGCTCGGCGCTGATGCCCACCAACTGAAAAATCCCCACGGGACCTGCCAAGTTGCGGCTGGATTGTTCCCCAACGACCAAGCCCTTGACAAATCCGACAATAAGCATCGACAAATTGACGGTTTCTGTCGCGCTGCGGCTCACGGCTTTCAAAAAGGGAATGGGATTGCGTTTGGACGCAGGCCCAACGCCAATGCGCCCCACGCCATTGAAAGTGTCCGCCGCGGGCGTAATCCACGCGGTCATTTCCTCGCCATCGCGCCGCCATGTCAATGGCATTTTCACGCCTAGCTGCGAGGAAATCTCGCGGTCCATCTCCCACCACATCGCCACCTTCACGCCATTGACCGATGCAATCACATCGCCCGGTTGCAGGCCAATTTCCGATGCGGGCGTGCCGGGCACTACCCCTCCGACCTCCGTGGTGATATAATGCCCTAGGCCCGACCCGTCAAGCGGTGGCGAGGTCAAATCGATGGAAAGCGACAACCGCTCGGGGACGCGCTCAACCTCGACAGAGACGACCTTGCCGGCATTTTGGAGAAACGCATCGGTCATTTCCTCCCAGTCATTCACCGGGGTATTGCCAACGGTCAAAATGCGGTCGCCTGGCCTGACCCCCGCCGCGTAATAGGGCGAGTTTGGCTTCACCTCGCCCACGCGCGAATCGTCCATAAAAGCGTAGTCACCCGCGGCCATCCGCACAACAAGCAGCAGTAAAAAGCCCAAAACAAAGTTCATAATCGGCCCGGCAACGAGCACCGCCATTTGAATCCAGCGCGGCTTTGACTGAAATTCCCAGGGCTCGCCCTTGCCCTCTTCGCGGGCAAAATCGTCCATGCCCGCCATCTGGACGTATCCCCCCAAGGGCAACCAAGAAAGACAGTATTCGGTCTCGCCTATTTTTAGACCCACGGCTTTGGGCGGGAATCCAAGGGAAAATTTTTCGACGCGGATACCCGATTTTTTCGCCACCAAAAAATGCCCGAGTTCGTGAACAAATATCAGCACGCCCAACAGAAATATGAAATAGAGCAGATCGACGATCATTGGGAAACCTCATTTCTGTGATACGAGTGAACAAATCAGCTCATTGGCGCGGACTCGTCCCCAGCGGTCCGCTTCAAAAATCGCCTCGAGGGTATCGGCATCTCGATGGGCTTCGCGATCGTCTAAGGTGCTTGCAATCACGCGCGAAATGTCGAGAAATCCGATGCGGTTGTCGAGGAAGGCATACACGGCAACTTCATTGGCCGCATTGAGCACAGCGGGCGCCGTGCCGCCCTGTTCCACGGCCCGATACGCCAGTTGCAGGCAGGGAAAACGCGCGGTATCGGGCGGGAAAAAACTCAACGTGCCAACCCGCGCTAGATCCAGGGGTTCGACCTGCGTGGGCAGTTTTTGCGGATGCACCAGCGCTTGCTGAATGGGCAGTTGCATATCGGGGGTGCTCAGGTGCGCCACCATGCCCCCATCCACGTATTCCACGAGGCAATGCACAATTGACTGCCGATGGATAATCACATCGATCTTTGACACGGGCAAATTTAGAAACCACTGCGCTTCGATCACCTCAAAGCCCTTATTCATCAACGTGGCCGAGTCTATCGTAATTTTTGGCCCCATCTGCCAAGTGGGATGGTCGAGGGCCTCAGCGGGGGACACCCCGGCCATCTGTTCTCGCGTGTGGTCGAAAAAAGGGCCGCCCGAAGCGGGCAATACGATGCGTTTGACATCGTCTCGATCTGTCTCTTGCAACAGGTGCCACAAGGGCGTGGTCTCGCTGTCAATGGGGAGTAATGTCGCGCCCGTTTGTTTTGCCCATGCCGTGACCAGATGCCCCGCGACAACCAGCGTCTCTTTATTGGCGATAGCCACATCTTTGCCAGCGCGCACAGCCGCCAATGTCGGGCGCAATCCCACGCCTGCGGCCAGGCCATTGATCACCAAATCCACGTCTGGATCAACGGAAAGTTCCCGCATGCCAGAACGCCCTTCGAGCACCTCGATGCCCAACGGCGCCAGCCGCGCCCGCACCGCTTTCGCGCCTCGGTCAATGCAAACGCGCTTCGGGCGCCAGTGTTCGGCCTGCACGCAGAGCAACTCGGCATTGCGGCCCGCGCACAAACTCACCAGTTCAAACCGGTCGGGCAGGCCCTTCAAAACGCGCAACGTGTTTGTGCCAATAGAGCCTGTCGATCCCAAAAGGGCAACGCGCTTGATCATAGCAGAAAAAAAAAGAGATAAACGAGTGGAAAAACGAAAAACAAACTGTCAAAGCGATCCAGCACCCCGCCGTGCCCGGGGATCAATTCAGACGTGTCTTTGACATCCATCGTGCGTTTGATCATGGATTCCACGAGATCCCCCAGTGGCGCGCCAACGCCGATGAGAAGGCCGAGCACGAGGCTTTGCGACGCATTGAACAAGCCAAAGATATGTGCCCCAACCCCCACGACCAACAGCGCGGACAAAAGCCCCCCGACAAATCCCGCTTCGGTCTTGCCCGGGCTAATGCCGGGAAACGGGCGCCATCGGCCAAACCACCGGCCAAAAAAATAGGCCATCACATCATTGGCCCAAATCCCCAGCAAAATGAGCACTGCCCCGCGACCGTGTTCTGACGCGCTGAGGGGCAACGCATCTCTTACGATGAGAACAAAACTACCCAAAAAACCGACATAGAGCACCCCCAAAAGCGTGCCGCCCGCATTGAGCAGGCGATGATCGGAGGAATCAAACAGGGCCAGGCAGAACAGCAAAAGCAATAAACACAAAAAAAACAGCGCGAAAGCATCCAGCCCAACCCAAAACGCCAACGCGCACCACACAAGCGTTGCAAAAATGCCAAAGCCCATCCATGGATGCAACCCCTTGCGAGACAGCAGGCGATAAAATTCCCAGACGCCCACGCAAACCACGCCGCACCACAGCGCGAGCAACCCATAGCCCCCCACCCAGAACAGCACCAACAAAACCGGCCCAAAAACCGCCGCCGACAACACGCGCTGAACCAGATTGGACTTTGCCACATATCCTCCGATAAGAGCTTTCAGATTGCCGCTCCTCATCCTTTGCGATGGGGCGAGGAGTTGGGACTGGCACTGAAATCAGCTTTCAGTGTTTTGTTCACCACTGACCACTGACCCATTGGCTTCAACCCGAGAGCATTTCGGCGTGCAGTTGCAACCCTGTTCTGCCAAACCGCCGTTCTCGACTTTGATAACTGCGAATGGCTTGGTAGAGATGCTCGCGCTTAAAATCGGGCCACAGCACATCTGTGAACCAAAACTCTGTGTAAGCGCATTGCCAGAGCATGAAATTGCTCAACCGAACTTCTCCGCTGGTGCGAATCAGCAAATCGGGATCGGGCAAGCGACTCGTGTACAGGCGTCGGGAAAATATCTCGGCATCGATCTCGTCTGCCGAAACGCGCCCCTGCGCCACATCGCGGGCAATGCTTTGCACGGCTTGAAGAATATCGCTTTTGCCATCGTAGCTCAGCACCAAATTGAGCGTAAGTCCGCTGTTATCAGCCGTTTCGCAGATGGCCTTTTCGAGTGCCTCGCGCGAGTGCTTGACCAGCCGACCCGTATTGCCGGTTGCAATCAGGCGCACATTGTTTTCCTGCAACTCATCGAGTTCTTGATATGAACAGTCGCGCAGCAACTGCATCAGGGACAACACCTCTGTCCAGGGCCGACGCCAATTGTCTGTCCCAAACGTGAACAGGGTCAAAATATCAATTTCGAGTTCGCCGCAGGCACGCACGATATCGCGCACGGTTTCGCGGGCAGACCTGTGCCCATCCGTGCGGCGCAAATCGCGCTGCTGCGCCCACCGCCCATTGCCATCCATAATAATCGCAATGTGCTGCGGCAAATTGCCCCGCGCTTTCAACTCGGCCTGAAGTGAAGTGCAACTGCGCGTGTCGTTCAGAAGTGTATCTGCCATATCCATATATCTATGTACGCCTAAAAATGGTCGATGAGCCATCAGAAAAAATGTTGTGAAATTGTAACAGTTTCATTTATTAAAGTCAAGCGAGAAGCAACCGCATGTTGCCAGCAAGCGATCCCCTTGACGTTATGCGGTCATTCAGAGAAGCCCTGGCAAAATGCCATCCCAAAAGACCATCAGATCATGCCATCACGCACAGCGCGCAAGGCCGTCTCGCAACACATGTTCATTGGGCAACCCACCTTGCAGGCCAGCGCATGTCGTTCTGTTACAAAAGCGATTTGCGCTGTGCCAGCCTCTCGGCGCATGAGAGCGGCATTTTTGAACTGCTGGGGCAGTTGTACCCCGCTCGCCTACTTTTTTTTGCTGTTGAAAACAAGGATGAAAACGCGAATAATTTGAGCGTTTGACGCCGCACGCCGTAGGCACAGGCGTAGCCAACGCATCAAAGGCAACAAACGACGCTGTAGGACCAAATGCTTGAGACAAGCAACCCATGACCCGTACAGAACGTCTGTTCCTCATTCCTCCCTAATGGGAGGCAGGATACGGACAACTTAAAATCAATTTGGTATAAGAGGACAGACACAGGGGCCTGTCCCTACGGTTGATGGGTGTGTGGACTGGGGATTGGACTGACAACTGACCGCTGGTTGCTGACCGCTGATTGCTGATTGCTGATTGCTGATTGCTGATTGCTGATTGCTGATTGCTGATTGCTGATTGCTGATTGCTGATTGCTGACCAACAGTTGTACACCTTTTCGCCAAGTGGAGATGATGATGAACATTCACACCCGCTATTGGATTTGGCTTTTCTGTCTGCTCCTGTGGCTCGTCGGACATGCGTTTGGCGATGACGCGCCGCCGATTTCTTCGGCAAACTCAGAGGATCTGGACGCGCTCTATCTCAAAGTGCAGACCCTCGGGCGACCGAGTCTGATTCGGGACGCCCTCAATGTGCTCAACCGGGCATTGCCGACCTCGGCGGATTCCACTGTGTTGCTGGCGCGCATCGGCCATCTCTACCTGCGACTGCACCTGCCCGACAGCGCGGAAGCGGCCTTTGTGCGCGTGCTGAACAACGATCCGCATCAGGCGGACGCCCACCTGGGATTGGGGCGCGTTTTTTTGGAATATCGGGACGAGCACAAGCGTGCGCGCACGCACTTCAACAAGGCGATACAGGCCGATTCCAACCGCGCCGAAAACTATGCGTTCTTGGGCAAAACCGATCTCGCCCGCGGGAAGCGGAAGGAGGCGATGGCAGCGGCAAACAGGGCATTGCAAATTGACCCCCGCCACGCGCCCGCCCATCTGCTGCTGGCGCGTCTGTATCAGCAAAAAGGCGATACGCACCGCGCGCTTGCCCACTACAATCACTATTTGGCCCAAGGCTCGCAAGAAGAGGCACTCGCCCTCGAGCTTGCCCTCGGATTTTTGACCGAAAAACGCTACGACATCGTGACGCAACTCGCCGCTCGTATGGCCGATGCCCAAAGGCTGCCGTTGCTGGCGCAGGTGCTTTTGGTCTCGCGGCGTTTTGAAGCGGCCATGACCCTGTTTGAAAAATACTTGGCGACTTTGGATGCGCGGGAAAAGGCGGTCTATGAAGATATCGCGCTGGTGGGCAACGCCGAGGAGGTCGCGGCATATCGCGGGGTTTCAGGCGAAGAGAGGGACGCTTTTCTCAAGGCATTCTGGATTCGCAAAGACCCGTTTGGAACAACGGGCGGAACGCAAAGGCGAGCCGAACACTACCGCCGGGTTTGGCATGCGCGAACCTTTTTTGGGCGTTATCGCTATCCCTTTGACCGGCGCGGCGAAGTCTATATTCGCTACGGCGAGCCAGACTATCGCTCGTCCTGGCGCGAGCCAAATGCCAGCGTGCCGATTCCCGTGCAGCGGGTTCAGGAAAAACTGGCGTTTCAACTCTACGGTCGCCCCGGTACCACCGCGACCTATATCGGCCCTGTGTTCCCGGTCCGCATTGGCCTGCGAAATGTCGAGAGCAACCGCCCGCTCGAGGAAGACGATGGCACGCTCGGCTTGCGCGGGTTTAAGCCCGTAACCGCCGGAAATGATTTTTCCAGCGTGCCGTGGGAAGTGTGGATCTATGCCGACATCCACAACGGCATAGAAGTGGTGTTCACCGACGAGATGCACACGCGGATTTTCGACTTCGCGCCCGTGCCATCGCTCGACCATGAGGATATTTACGAAGTCGATTCCCGAGGATCGCCCCTTCGCTTCCAACAATTGATGAACGATTACGCGCCCGCATCGCAAGTGGCTGCTGTCGCGGCAAAAAATCCCGAACGCTACGACACATCCGACCTGGAGCCGCTCAATTTTTACTACGAAGCCCTTTCGTTCAGAGGGGAACGGGGCAAGACGAACTTGCAGATCAACATCGGTCTGCCCATAGATGAAGTGGCACTGCCCGATGATCCGGATACCGCGGCGGTGGTCGAGCGGCGCATCGCGCTGGTGGATGCCCGCGACCGCGAAGTCAAACGCCTGCGGGAAGAGGTGGCCGTGCCCATACCCATTGGGCTTCGAGGCAAAAGTCTGCTTGCGCGGGATCGAATCGATATCCTGTTGCCCCCTGGCGAATACGACTTCGCGGTGCAGATGTGGCGCGTAAATACCAATCGGCTGGGGAATTATCGAGAAAAGGTGCGCCTGCACGATTTTTCGGGCGACAGTTTGATGATCAGCGATCTGCAACTCGCACAGCATATTGCGAAAATCGAAGGCGATACCTCGTCTGCACAGTGGCGCGTCACGACCTCGCCCTCTCGCACCTTTTTCTCGGGAACGCCCATTTTTGTCTATTTTGAAATCTACAACCTGACGCGAGACGCCTTCGGGCAAACGCGCTACGAAGTTGCCTTTGCCGTGGCACCGGAAAAGGGACGAGCGTTGGCATCTCAGCCCAAGATACGGCGCAGAGATGGGGAGGTGATCAGCGTGCAATACGCGCAAACCGGACGCGACCTGTGGATTGCCGACTATGTCGAACTCGATATCGGCCAAGTTGCCCCCGGGCGGTATCGCCTGATCATGACCGTGAAAGACCGCAACAGCGCGCAATCCGCAGTTCGGGAAGGCGTGTTCCGAATTGCGAACCGATAGCGACTGCGTTTATTTTTTTATTCCGCGAAGCAAGTTCCTTATAGTTCAAGGACTCTCCCTCAAAGGATTCTTGAAGGAGGTAACTTATGAATCGTTGCGCCTATATCTTCCTCGATGAAGCTGGAAACTTCGACTTCAGCGCGAATGGAACCCGCTATTTCGTGCTGACCAGCGTCAGCATGAGGAGACCCTTCCGGTGGTTTAGATCAATTGACGATTGCAAGTACGACTGCATTGAATACGGCTTGGATAGCGAATACTTCCACTGCACCGCTGACAACAAACATGTGCGAGGCAAAGTGTTTGATCTCATCGGCGATCATCTCGATGGCTTATGCATCGACTGCTTGGTGATCGAGAAGGCCAAAACTGACCCAGATTTGCGGATAGCCCAGCACTTCTATCCGGAAATGCTGGGCCATCTGCTGAAGTTTGTGTTGCCTCAGACGTTCGCAGTAGATACTGATGAAGTCATCGTCATTACCGATACCATCCCAGTGAACAAGCGGCGAAAGGCCATTGAAAAGAGTATTCAACTCGCGCTGACCGGCCAGTTGCTCCCAAAGATAAAGTATCGTATTCTACATCATGACTCCCGTTCCCATTACGGGTTGCAGGTGGCCGACTACTGTTGTTGGGCCGTGTACAGGAAATTGCAAACAGGAGAAACAACATGGTTTGACCAGATCAAGGAAGCGGTGCGTAGCGAATTGGACATCTTTCAGGACGATGTGCTGTACTATTACTGATATATATTCTATTAAAAAAAACGACCCCCCTGACTACTCCGTTTCTGGAGAGAGCCCCTTGGGCTCTTGTCATCAGGGGGGAACCTTTACTGAGTGTTCAATATACATAGACGGAATTTTGAAGTCAAGGGGGCTTATACCAATTTGATTTTCTATTGGCCTGGTGCGTTATGTTGCTAACAAGAGATCTCCCTTGACGTTCCGCAGTCATTCAGAAAAGCCATTGCAAAAATGCCATCACAAAAAACATCGGAAAAAGCGATCACGCACAGCGCGCAAGGCCGTCTCGCAACCCACATTCATCTTGCAACCCACCTCGCAGGCCAACGCATGTCGTGCTACTACAAAAGCGATTTGCGCTGTGCAAGCCTCTCGGCGTTTGAGAGCGGCATTTTTGAACTGCTGGGGCAGTTGTACCCCGCTCGCCTCCTTTTTTTTGCTGTTGAAAAAAAGGAAGTCGCCGCACGCCGTAGGCACAGGCGTAGCCAACGCATCAAAGGCAACAAACGACGCTTTAGAACCAAACGCTTTAGACAAGCATGATCCCTACGTAACTTCTGTTTCCAATCCCTCATTCATCCCTGATGGGAGGGCAGGATACAGACAACATTAATTCAAATTGGTATAACCCCTGTGAACAAGAAGGCAAAATACGTCCGATGGCTGCTGGTCACACTCCTTTTGCTATCGGCTGGTCGCGTCGTGGGGTTTGCCGTTCTCTTCGGGCGTGAGAGCGTGCAAATGGATTTCTCGGCTTTTTACACAGCCGGGCAGGCGGTGGCACAGGGGTTGTCGCCCTATCGGACCCACTTGGCACATACCCCGCCGATATGGGACGGGTTCGGGCTTTTGCGACACAGCCGATTTCTCTATCCGCCTTTTGCAGCTCGATTGTTCCAGCCCCTCGCGTATTTGCCCTATCGCGTTGCCAAAGGATTGTGGACGGGCCTCGCGCTGATCTGCATCGCGCTCGCCATGTGGGTGGCACACAAGACATTGCAGGCGCGAATGGGGCGCGATGTAGCGATATTCGCCGGGATATGCGTCTGCCTGTTCCATCCGGTCTTGACCCTTTTGGAACGCGGTCAGGTCGATGGCTTGACTCTATTATTGCTCGCCGCATTTGTTTATCTTATGCAACGCGGCAAGAGACAGCAAGTCGCATCGGGCCTCTGCCTCGCGGTGGCGACACTTCTGAAATTGCACTGCGTTTATTTCGCGCCATTTCTTGTATTGCGGAGAAAATGGACCGCGCTGGCGGGATTTACAAGTGGGTGTCTCTTTTTTGGCCTTTGCTCTCTCGTGCTGGATGGGTATTCTGCAAACCGGGACTATGTGCTGACGCACCTGCCTCGCATTTCCCAATACGGAGAAGGCGGAACCCGGGACATGCTGTTGCCCCGCGCATTGGTGCAACCCTATCTGTCCGACCACCGGAACGGAATCGCACAAAAGGAAGGCCATCGCTATCGCCTCAGCGCGTTTGAATTTGTGGGCAACGCGACTCTGGTCGATGTAATCTCTCCGCGATGGGGCAGTGCGTTCGGCGTATCGACCAGCCTGATGGGGCTGTTTTTGCTGCCGATGATCGCGTGGCACCTGCGCGAAAAACAATTTTTTGATCGCCTCAATCCGACCGCAGAATTGATCTATTGGCAACTGGTGGTGACCGCTATTTTGCTAACCGCACCGATAACTTGGGCGATGAACACGGTGTGGTTGTTGCCCGCTCTCCTCATCCTAATTCAATGCCACCGGAAAGGCATCGCTCACCCCTTGGCACTTTATTTGGGGGCCATCGGCCTGTTGCTCGCGGGCATGCCCGACCCACATGGCTATCCCCTCATCGCTCCGTATCTAAACGACTGGTTCGAGTACAAATATGTGATTGCCGAAGGCGCGCTCCTGATCAGCACGGTATTGCTTCTGAGAAGTTGTTTTAAGACGAAAATAGCAACGGGGTAGGGGGGTAGGTCCCGATAATTTTGACACAGCCTCTCAGGCCAGTTGTACACTGTCCATTGATTCGTCTATTCGTCCATTCGGGGCGAGCACGGGGACATCGCCCCTACGATTACCTTTTTTCCGTGTCTATCATCAGCTACCCATAATTTTAATGAGATAAACGCCATGGCTTTGAGCGCGGAACATACAGATTTAACGGCCGATCCGAGGGCGCGTGCCAATACTGGCGTGACGGTGCGATCCCTGATTTTCGGGCTCGTGTTGGTCGTTGCGATCAGCGCGCTGGCAACCGTCGTGCGGTATATTTTGCACAGCTCCTTCATGGCGTACAGCCACATGCCCATGGGCAATCTGATGCTGACGTTGCTGAGTGTGATCGCGTGCAGCGCGCTCGCACGGTGCTTTGGCAAACGCTTTGCCTTTTCCCCGGGCGAATGGCTCGTGATTTTTTCAATGGGCTTTATCAGTTCCCTCGGCCCAACTTATGGCGTCAGCGGCTATCTGGTCGGGGTCATTGTCACCCCCTACTATTTTGCCACGCCAGAGAACCGATGGGCAGAGTTTTTGCACCCCTATTTGCCCGAATGGATCATCCCATCGAACCGCGATGGCGCGATGACGTGGTTTTACGATGGCCTGCCCGCAGGCGCGCCCGTGCCTTGGGCGGTCTGGCTCGGCCCGCTTTTTTGGTGGTTCACCTTTGTGTGTGCCGTGGCGCTCGCCTGTTTTTGCGCCTCGGTGATTATGCGGAAACAGTGGGCAGAGCACGAAAAACTGGTCTATCCCGCGATGGAACCCATCGTTGAACTGACCACACAGCCCGGCACGGGTCGGACGTGGTTGCCCAATTTCATGCAGGGGCGAATGTTCTGGACCGGGTTTGGCGTGGTGGCTGTGGTCTTTGTGTGGAATATCATCGCGTGGTTTCATCCCGCGCTGCCAAAATTCCCCACTGCCGCGGGCACATGGGTGCCCATTGGGCGAAATTTTCCGCCGCAGTGGGTATTTGTCAGCACGGTGGGAATATGCTTTTCGTATTTTGCGAGTTTGGAAGTGTTGCTCAGTCTGTGGGTTTTTGATCTGATGTTCACCGTCGAGTCCGGCATCCTCGATCAACTGGGCGTGCCGGCCTTCCACCGCTACTATGCCACCAAACGCTATTCGTGGCAAACAACGGGCGCCTTTGTCGCGCTCGCCTTGTGGTGGGTGTGGATTTCGCGGGCACATTTGAAAGACGCATTTCAAAAAGCCCTGCATCCAAAAAGCGGGCATATCGACGACCGCCGCGAACTGATGTCCTACCGCGCGGCCTTTTGCTGCCTCGCGGTTTCAATGGTTTATGTGTTGGTGTGGTTGGCGGCATCGGGGATCGCTTGGACAGTCATTGCCATTTTGTTGCCGACGATGTTTTTAACCTACGGCGCGGTGTCGAAAATTTTAGCCGATTCCGGGCTGATCTACGTGAACGCGCCGGCGTCGGCTTGGACCTTGACCACCGCGCTGATGGGCGGCGCACGCGCCATTCCCGCATCGACACACGCCATGCTGTATCCGGCATCGGTTGCCATCAACCACTTTCGCGGGTTCACCTTTTCCGTGGGCACGCATCTCAACCGCTTGGCCGATTTCATCCCCGGCAACAAACGCCCGCTGTTTGGCGGCGTCTGCATCGCGTTTGTCGTCGGCATCGTCACCTCGACATTGTTCACCATCTGGTTGGGCTATCGCATTGGCGGGTATAATTTCACGCCGAACTGGCTCATTATCCGCGCGGGCGTGGGCGGGTACCAAAATGCGGTCAATGCAATCGTGTCGCCGCAACCGATGGAAGGGATCGATTACTGGTTCTTTTTGATCGGATCTTGCGCCATGTTTGCCCTGCTGTTCTTGCGGTATCAATTTACGCGGTGGCCCCTGCATCCCATTGGACTCGCGTTGTCGGGCACGATGCTCGCCCGCCTCACCAGTTTCACCATTTTTGTCGCGTGGCTGATCAAGTTCACTTTGTTGCGAATTGGCGGCGCGCCGTTCTACCGCCGGTCAAAGCCGTTTTTTGTCGGCATGCTGGTGGCTTATGTGCTGTCAACCGCATTGGGCCTCGTTGTCGATGCCCTGTGGTTTATGCCCCGCGGACACACGGTTCACAAATGGTATTGATTCGATTCGCGCATTTCGCTTCGGGCGAGGTGTACTGACCCCTGATTTTTGGTAATGAACCACTTCTCGAGAGGAACGCCATGTATCGGCGCATTGGCTGGTTGGCATTGATCGCGTTTGGGGTGTTTGGGTTTGGAACCGTGATTTTGGGGCCGGATACGGTCGATCCGCTGTTGCGTATCGTTCTGCGATTGCAGACGCCCGAACCGGTCGCACCACTGCCCGTGCCGGGTGCCGAGGTGGTGGCCGACCGCGTGAAGCGCGAAATCACCGAAGCCGAGGTGCGCGCGTTGATGGCGACCTTTACGCAACACAAATCGCGCGTGCCGGGCTATCCGGGGCACGATAGGGCCGCAGCGTTTATCGAGGAGCGGTTTCGCGCGCTGGGGCTGGAAGATGTGGAGACGGAATCCTACGGGGTGACGTCGCCCGTGGATGAAGGCAGTCGGTTGACCCTCGTCGCGTCGGGCGAGGTGTTTCCGCTTTTTGGGATGTGGCCCAATCTGGTGAAGACCTCCACCTTGCCGCCGGGCGGTGTTCGCACGCGCTTGATCGACGGGGGCAATGGCGAATTTAAGGCGTATGATGGCAAAGATGTGGAGGGCGCGGTCGTGTTGTTGGATTTTAATACGTGGAACAGATGGCTCAACGCGGCCATTTTGGGCGCGCAACAGGTCATTTTTATCGCGCCGGATTCCACGTCTTACTCGCAGGCCGAGACGAAATTTTTGCAAGTGCCCAACGGCATTGAGCGGTTTTGGATTGACCGCGAGCACGGGGAAAAATTGCGCGCGCTGTTGGCAACGCAAGGCGAAATAGAGGTGCAACTCGAATCGCGGATGCCCTGGAAAAAAGGCGATGTGTCCAATGTGTTGGGCTGGATCGAGGGGTCGGATGCGGAATTGTCGAAAAAAATTGTCGTGATCAACGCGTACTACGACGCCATGTCTGTGGTGCCCGCGCAGGCGCCGGGCGCGGAAATGGCGTGTGGCATTGTGGGGTTGATGCGATTGGCCGCGTATTTTCGGGCGCATCGCCCCAAATACACGGTGCTCTTTTTGGCGTCTTCGGCGCATCACCTGGGCTTTCGGGGGATTTGCGACTTTTTGAATCGGCATTCGCGCAAGGAAGAGCATTTTGCCGCGCTGATGACCGAACCCATCGATATCGCGCTGTTTATCGGGTTGGAGTTGTCGAGCCAAACCGCTGAATTGGGCGTGGCGAGTCAGACCGCTGGCTTTTCGGCGAACGCGGCGGTCAATTATTTTTACACGCGATTTTTTGCCGTTTTTGGCAAGTCCTTTACGCGCTATGCCACCGCCATTGCCAAGGGCATCGGCGCGCCGTCAAAAGACGCGATGGTCGATGGGATCAATCCCAAAGGCGGGATGACATGGGATATGTACATTCCCGGGAAAAATATCAAGAGCGACAGCGAAGTGGTGCTCTATGCGGGCACGCCCGCGCTGTCTTTGACCACGGTGAACGATGCGCGATTTCGCGTGGATACCCCGCTGGATCTGCCCGAGTTCGTGAATTACGACAATTTGACCCAACAGATTCGCGTGCTCGCAGGCGTGCTGGATTTGTCGTTGAACAGCGATGAATTTTTGCCCGATTACAAGTTGGATCCCGATGATCGCATGCGCGGCCTCAAGGGATTTGTTCGCACGTTTCCGCGGCGGAGCATCACGCCGGACAAACCGCGCCCGGGCGCGATAGCCGCCATGCGGATGGGGTTGGAAAAATCGATCAAGGGCGTGCGGCGCATTTATTACGACCTCGCAGACGACCGCGGCGAATACTATATTCCGGGCGTGGCAGAGCGCAGGGTACACGTGCGGGCGTACTATCTCGACCCGGAAACCGGCGAGATCACGTACGCGCCCAACATGGGGCGGCAGGGCAAAATTTACAGCGGCAATTTCGATATGAACTGGTGGATCACAAAGCAAACCGTGATTTTGTTTCCGTGCGTGGCAACCGATTTTTACGGCACAGTCGATCCGCGGTATTTGACCACCTTGTCGAATATCAGCGTGTATGGGGCGGGCAATACCGCGCCGCAGGAATACGGGTACGCGGTTGGGTTTGGCCCGGATGAACCGGTTGGGGTGGTCTTTACGTCGCCGGGGGAACGGGTGAAAATTGCGATGCGATCCGGGGTGATCGGCGTGCGCTATTTGTTGCTCAATTCCAAAAGCGCGGACAACGAGTGGGATGCGCGCGGCGAGGGGTTTCAAACCCTGTCATCGGGCGCGTTGATCCGCACGCCCTATCAGGCGGCGCGGGATATGTGGATGTTGAACGAGTCGCGCATGCAGAAGTTGCGCCAGTATTCGATAGAGAACCAGCGGCTAGAGGCATTGCACGCGCAGGCCAAATACCACTTGGACGAAGCCGAAAACGCCATGGCGGAAAAGCAATGGGATGCCTTTGTCAAGCACACGCGCTCGGGCATGGGCATTGAGTCGCGGGCGTATCCGGATGTGAAAGCAACGCAGAACGACGTGATCCGCGGCGTGATTTTCTTCATGCTGCTGGTCATTCCGTGTGCGTTTTTTCTCGAGCGGCTGATTTTTGCCTTTTCCGATATTCGCATGCAAATCGGCGGCTTTGGCGCGGTTTTTGTCGCGATCTGGATTTTTCTGTCACAGGTGCATCCCGCGTTTGACCTGTCCAATCCCTTTGTGATTTTGCTGGCTTTTGTGATTATGGCGCTGGCGATTTTTGTGATTTCGATTTTGTCGGGGCGGTTCAGCGAGAATATTCGGCGGTTGCGAAGTGCCGAAGTGTTGTTGCACGAAACCGATGTGGGGCGGGTCAGCGCGTCTGTGGCCGCGTTTCAGTTGGGCATCGCCAACATGAAAAAACGCAAATTGCGGACGTGGTTGACCTTTGCAACCCTGGTGTTGCTGACATTTACCGTGCTGTCGTTCACGTCCATCAAATCGGCATTGGAATTTCACCAACTTCAACGCGATGTGGCAGGTGCCTATCCCGGCGTGTTGATCAGAAGCAAGTTTTGGGGGCCATTGGAAGATACGGCTTATGATTATGCGCGGATCAATTTCAAAGACGCGGGGACGGTGGCGCCCCGGAGTTGGTACGTTGCGACGCGGGAACAAAAAAAATCAAAGGCCGCGGTGTGGTCGGGCGAAAAAAATGCCCGCGCCCAAGGCGTGTTGGGCCTCGCGCCACAAGAGGCGCGGGTGACGCGCATCGATACCCTGCTGCGGGCCGGGCGATGGTTTCAACCGGGCGAGTCGGCCTGCGTTTTGCCCGACCGCATGGCAGAGCTTTTGGGCGTGGCAGATCGGCACGTCGGCGAAAAGTACATTCGCATTTTCGGCAAACAACTGAAGGTGATCGGGGTGATCGATTCCGAGAAGATGCGGACCTTTGTCGATTTGGATGAGGAAATTTTGACGCCCGCGGATTTTCAGGTGACCGATGACGAGTTTATCACCGTCATGTCGCAGACCGAGAACCGCGAGCGACAGGGCTTGGAACAGCCCGAAGTCGAGACCGTGCCGTTTGAACACCTCGACCCCGATGAGATTGTGATCGTGCCCTACGCGCTGTTGCGCGATGTGGGCAGTCCCTTGCAGTCCGTGGCCGTGCGCTTTCACGAGGCCGTGGATGTAGAGGCCGAGATCAAGTCGTTTTTGTCGCGCCTGTCCGTGGTGTTGTTCGCGGGCATTCCAACGGCAGATGGCGGCATCCGAGTGGCGGTTTACAGTTCCTTGGGCGATACGTCTTTGCGGGGGTTGGGCAATTTGTTTATTCCCATTTTGGTGGCCGCGCTGATTGTGCTCAATACGATGATGGGATCGGTGTACGAGCGCTTCCGCGAGATCGGCATTTATTCTTCTGTGGGATTGGCGCCCGTTCACATCGCGTTTTTGTTCCTTGCCGAGGCGTGTGTGTACGCGGTTTTGGGCACGGTTGCCGGGTATCTTTTGGGGCAAAGCGTCGCCAAATTTTTGTTGTGGCAAGACGCGCTACAAGGGCTGACCGTGAATTATTCCGCGCTTTCGACTGTGACATCGTCCATGCTGGTGATGCTGGTGGTGTTGCTGTCCTCGCTCTATCCCGCACGTCAGGCGTCCCTGATAGCCGTGCCCGACGTGACGCGCCGCTGGAAGTTTCCAGAGCCGGATGGGGACCGCTGGCATTTTGAGTTTCCATTTACCGTGGGGGGCAAAGACGTATTTGGGCTGTCCGTGTTTTTGGTCGATTATTTTGAAGCACACGCGGGCGAGAGTTTGGGGACGTTTTACACGGATGGCGCACGCTTCGGATCCATTGAGACCGCGGCCGGACAGGGCTATGCGATTGATACGACAATCTGGTTGGCGCCTTATGATTTGGGCGTGAGCCAGCAGGTGCATTTTGAAGCGATACCCATGGGCGAACACGATATTTTTGCAATGGCACTGACCATAGATCGGCTTTCGGGCGATGCCTCGTCATGGCGGCGGGTCAACCAGAATTTTATGAATTTGTTGCGGAAACAGTTCCTGATTTGGCGAACCGTGGCGCCAGAAGACAAGGCGCGATACACAAAAAAAGGGCGGGGAATGCTGGTTGAGGCTGTGGCTTGAGCGGAAATTTGGCAAAAAAGCATTGACTTCTGACAAAAGAACGGGTATCTTTGCCCATGCATTGAGAATATGTTGTTTTGTTTCCTGTACAATCGGCCTGAAAAAGACGGTATGGCAAGAATCGAAACTTCTGATTCTTGCCTTTTTTTTTAGTTCTGTTGTGCAATTTTCGCTGTTAGAAAGGTGGTGAAGTACGTTGGCAGAAGGAAGAGTCAAGTGGTTTAACGACGCCAAGGGATTCGGTTTTATCGAACAAGAAGGTGGCGAAGATGTTTTTGTCCATTTTTCCGCGATTCAATCCGAGGGTTTCAAGTCTTTGGCCGAAGGTGACTACGTCGAATTTGACATCACTCAGGGGCCTAAGGGACTCCAAGCGTCAAATGTCGTGAAGCAATGATCTGAATCTCGATTCAGAATTATGCAAAAAGCACCATCTCTTTTGAGGTGGTGCTTTTTTTTTTGAAGCCCTAACAAAAAGCGTTGCCCTGGATTTGTGAGAGGCCAACTTTGAGGCGTTCCTCTCCATCGGGTGTTCACTCCTCTGTTTCAGACGCTTGCTTTCTTTATGTGAGGGCTTCTTAATGATTCCCTTGACGTTACCTAGGCATTCAGAAAAGCCATGGCAAAAAGGCCATCCCAAAAGACCCTCCGATAAAACCATCGCGCACAGCGCGCAAGGCCGTCTCGCAACCCACCTCCCTCTTGCACCCCACCTCGCAGGCCAGCGCATGGTGTGCAACCCGCAAAGCGATTTGCGCTGTGCCGAGCCCCCCTCGGCGTATGAGAGCGGCATTTTTTGCTTCCTTTTTTTGCTGTTAAAAAAAAGGAGGTCGCCGCACGCCGTAGGCACAGGCGTAGCCAACGCATCGGAAGTAACAAACGAGGGGGCAGAACCCAACGCTTGAGACAAGCACCGCATGATCTCTGAGGAGCGTCTGTTCCTCATTTCTCCTGCCTCCCTGATGGGAGGCAGGAGACGGACAAAGAAAAATCAAATGGGTATAAGACCCCATCCATATAGCGAAACGCCCCATGCGTTTCCAGCGTGAAATCATATCATACAAAGCGCGCCCCAACTGCCATTCTGACTCACGCCAGCGCGCGAGATCGGCTCGCATTCGGAGAGGAGTATATGTCATGGCAAATCCCCTAACGAGCGTGAACGCAATCGAAACGGATCGCATGCCCCCTGAATTGCCCATCACAGGGGGGCGAAAAAGACCTCCGTCGCGAGTTCCTATACCCAGTGGGCACTGCGATCTACATTGCGCGATGATCGCGCCCGCCCGCCCGCCAGATGCAGGTGCTCGTTCAGGGCATGGCGCGCCGTGCGCTGACGGACGTGTTGCAGTCGCATCCCTTGGGAACGATTTTTGTGTGGCCTGTTATACTCGGTATGGGAAATCTCCGTTAAAGCGTGTAGATCAAGGAGCGTCAAGTTTTGTGGGGAATAATCGTCTTGAAGGTAAAGAATGGTTGTTGGGGTAAAGGATTGTGTTTGAGATGGGGTTGGTTGGGCGTTTTAGTGATGATGTCGAGCTTGTTTTCTTGTGCATTTCCTCGGCCATTGACGCCGGTCAAACCCGTCAAAGATAGGCCCTGTCTCAAAGATAGGCCCTGTCTCATCGAGAGATGCAAAAAGCAAAAATGTTATCTGTCTGTTGTTGAAAGTGAACGGCGATATATTTGTTATTCTGGGTATCATGGCAGGTGTCAGATTCATTGAAATTTGGATTTTTTGACGGGCATGATCGGGATTTTCTGACGGGCATGATCGGGAGGTGCCTGTCAGAAAAAAATAAGCAGTAAAGTCTGTATAATTTCGATTTTTCGGTCGTTTTTTCACTAGTATATAGAAGGAAGCGACCCGGGGTGGAGATGTGCTGGTGATAAAAATTTGAAAATTTTGTGAAAAAGCGATAGTAGTCTATTGCCTTTTGTCGTATGAGAAAATGGCGGTGCATTGTGAGACAGACATTGGGTGTTGTTGAGGCGTCAGATGGAGGCGATAAGGACGAGCGGCGGGGGATGTTGGGAGGGATGCAGGGGATGATGAAGGGGGGGTTGTTGTCACGGGTTTTAGAATGGGTGGTGAAAGGAAAAAAGGGAAATGAGGATGGACGTATTAGAGAGTTGCTTTTGCAGAGAAAAGTGCTTGCAGTGTTGGATGGAAAGCAGATATTTGTAACAAAGAAAAATGGAGAGAAGAGGGAAAGTTTGTATTGGCGGAAGCGTTTGGTCAAGGGATTGATGGATTTAGGACATGAGAGGGATGATGCTTGGAAGATTTTGATATGGTGGGATAAGTTGACGGATGGGGGCGAGAAGTCTATTTATGATGGGATCTGATCTTGTTTATGAGATGGTGATGGGTGAATAGAAAGGAGATCTATAATGGCGGATATGATAGCGGATTTGAAACATAAGGTTGGCAAGTCTATGAGTCGCTTGAGACAAATGAACCTCATAGGGTGCCGGCTTCTGTGGCGCGTTATGAGGGGGTTTTTCAGAATGTATTGAATGAGGTTCATGCTCCTGATATTGCTCATGATGTCTATGTTTTGCAGGGCGATATCGTTGTGCCGAGTGGGACGGGACGGAAAATAAGGTCTGTTCCGACTCTTACAAGAGCCAAACCAAATCTGCCATCC
Source organism: uncultured Latescibacterota bacterium (assembly GCA_958295785.1). Lineage (GTDB taxonomy): Bacteria > Latescibacterota > UBA2968 > UBA2968 > UBA2968 > VXRD01. The sequence goes on along the minus strand of OY282377.1, from coordinate 3,273,374 downwards.
CATTTTCTTCGTGCTTCAAACAATCGCACCGCGCCCTGCGCCGACGAACCCGCATTCTGCATGCATGACGCGCGCATGCGTCTGTCCCTCGGAGAACCCGTTGTTGCCCTCCCCGACTTTTTCGCCAAACCCTCAAACGCCCCAACAACCGCATCATTGACACACACCAAGCCAAGCACCGAGTGATCACGCAAATCGAGCAAAATAACGCCCAGTCGCACAATGACCGGGCGTTTTTATTTTTTGGATGGACAAAATTCAATGAATTGCAAATGCGGGAATGAGGTCAGCTAGCGACGGGCTCTTTTTCACTTTGAGCACAAACGTTAGGCGTCAATAAGAGCACCCAAAAGAAAACGCCAAACACAACAGGCCATCTGTCATTCATAACCCTTCCTATTTGTGATCCGATTGACCGGCCCCACTCAAATGCAAGCCCACCAGGCGAGCAACCCGCACCACCAGATACGTCTGACCCCAAACGGCTTCCAACAGGGTCAGGTTTTGCGCCATCCAACTCACCGGCGTTATCTCTCCGTACCCCAAAGGGGTCAGCCTGACAAAGAAAAAATAAATCAACTCTGAAAACTCGCCCGATGTGTGAACCGGCAATGAAATCGCAGCGGGGTCGAGCAAGAGCAAGATGGGATAGAAAAACGCCCACAACAACCCGCTGAGAAATCAGACGGCAATTCCCCCTGAATGGGATCTGCCGCGATCATCTTCTCAGAGAAAATCCGGTCCAAAAAAACCACGAGACATATCCCGTAAAACGAGGCATAAACACCGAGCAAGGCCAACGCAACCCCTTCAGATACGGCCTCTGAAACGGCCCTCAGCTCCAGCCACAACGAAAATCCAAACCCCAACAATCCGAGAACCACACACAACCCAAAGAGCACCTTGGCAAGGCCAAGCGGCCAGAGCACCACGGCCATAACCAACAAGAAAAGAAAGGGCACAAAGGACTGCGCTTCGCGCTCCAACAACGGCATCACCACAAGAAGAAAAACCACTGACAGGCCGAGAAAGGGGGACCTGTCATCCGAAAAGCGAAATCTCGCCTCGCGTCCTTGGTCAGCTGATCGGTTCACACGCGTTCCCAAAGCGACATAAAAAAAATGAACACGCAATATATTCCGCTTCCCGGGGCCCAAGTCGAGAAAGGGACCTCCATTGTCGAACAAAATACAAAATGGGAAGCCCGCGCGCGCAAGGTGTTCGGGCAGTTCAAAAAAGCAGGGCCCCTCGCCCCCAAGGTGCCCCGAGAAGTGGGCACGGCCTTGAAGCCCTAACATAAAGAAAGCAAGCGTCTGAAACAGAGGAGTGAACAGCCGATGGAGAGGAACGCCTCATGGATGTCCGCTCTGCGCTCGTCGCGCACCCGCAGGCTACCGAACTGCCGGAGCCAGGCCAGCGTCCGCTCAACGACCCACCGGTACACCCCCAACCCGCTGCCATGCTCTGCACCCCGCCGGGCGATCACCGGCCAGATGTGGCGCGCACGCAGGGCCTTCCGGCATGCCTTCGAGTCATAGGCACGGTCCGCATACAGCCGTTGGGGTCTGCGGCGCGGACGACCGTGTTTGCCTCTAACCGCAGGCACAGCGTCCACCCATGGCAACCATTGCGTCACATCATGCCGGTTCGCCCCGGTCACAATCGCGGCCAGAGGTAGCCCGTTGGCATCGGTGATCACATGATGCTTACGCCCGGGCTTGCGGCGGTCTGTGGGATTAGGCCCGGTTTTTCCCCCCAGCACCTACCGCACGCAGGCAGGTGCTGTCCACGCAGGCACGAGACCCGTCCAGGCCATCGGCCGCTCGCAGTTTGGACAACAGCAGATGATGAAGCCGCTCCCACACGCTGGCTTCATGCCACTCCTTCAGACGGCGCCAGCAGGTCATCCCGGAACCACACCCCATCTCTTGGGGCAACTGCTCCCACGGGATGCCGCTCTTCAGGACGAATAGCATGCCGGTCAACGCCTTGCGGTCATCAATGCGCTTACGTCCGGGAAAGCGGAATCGTCTCGGCTTGGGAACAGGCAAAAGGGGGTGGACCTTTTCCCAGAGTGCATCGCTCACGAGGGGTTTGGTCATTTGTTCCTCCTCGCCCGGTTGCAGATGCCGGGCATGGACGTTGTAAGGGTTGGGCTGAGAAGAAAATCGGCCTCTCACAAATCCATGTCAACGCTTTTTGTTAGGGTTTCTTAGTATCGCTTTTGTAACCGGGTTGAAAAATCACTGGACTGCGGCGTTGTGCTTGCGCGTGTGCCAAAAGGACAAAGCCACCGAATCCCTAACCGCGCTGGCATGTCGTATTGATTCTCTTAACGCGATGCGTATGGAATAGGGAGACCCGATCCCCCATTCCTCAACTGTCAAACCCGCCTTCACGCGCTTGACGCGCCATTTCTCGTGCGAGTTTGGGCGCGGGATCTTCCCATCCTTCGGGTTTGAGTATTTTGCCATCTGCTCGACGAATCGCTTTTCCATTCACCACCTTTTGCATATTTGCACTGTGAACAATATCGAAAAGCGGGTCGAGATTGACGCCGTTCCGCACGGCAAAATCGCAGATATAGTAAATGGCGTCAACGAGCGCGTCCGCCTGTTCCGCAACGGTCTGCGCCGCCATTAACTCGTCGAGTTCATCGTCGACCATTTGTCGTATAAACGCAATCCCCTCTTTTGTCATTTTTTGCGGACGCGCGGGCAGGTCATCGTTGCAAGCCATCGTGAACTGGCGCACCTGAGCGGTATATCCCATGTGTTCTCCCTGTAATTGGTGGTCCGTGGTCAGCAGATAGTACGCGGATCGGGGTGGCTGTGCAATACATACAAAAATACGGGGCCTTCGGCAAACCGAAGGCCCCGCTTTTTTGTGGTGCATGCATGTCATGCGATAGTTACATCCGCGCAGAGATAAACGTCTTGAATGTCATTGAGCAATTGAATCCCTTCGCGCATGGGGCGTTGAAATGCCTTGCGGCCAGAGATGAGGCCCGTGCCTCCGGCGCGTTTGTTGATCACCGCCGTGCGAACGGCTTCGGCGTAATCGCTTGCCCCAGAGGATGCCCCGCCAGAATTGATCAACCCGGCTTTGCCCATGTAGCAATTGACCACTTGGTAGCGGCACAGGTCAATGGGGTGATCGGACGTGAGGTCCGTATAGACTTTGTCGTGCGTGCGCCCAAAGTTCAAGGCCGTGTACCCGCGGTTGTTGGTCGGCAATTTTTGTTTGATGATGTCCGCGCCAATGGTGACGCCGAGGTGGTTGGCCTGTCCGGTCAGGTCCGCGGCTTCGTGGTAATCCACATCGTCGGTGGCAAATGCCGAGTTACGCAAATAGCACCACAGCACGGTAAACATCCCGAGTTCGTGGGCGCGGGCAAAGGCTTCGCTGATTTCGACGATTTGTCGGTTGGATTCGGCTGATCCAAAATAGATCGTGGCGCCCACGCCGGCACATCCCATTTCCCATGCCTGTTCGACCTGTCCGAAAAGAACTTGGTCGTATTGGGGGGGGTAGGTGAGCAGTTGGTTGTGGTTGAATTTGAGGATGAAGGGGATTTTGTGGGCGTATTTGCGCGCCACCATTCCCAACACGCCCAGCGTGGTTGCCACGGCATTGCAACCCCCTTCAATAGCGAGTTTGACGATATTTTCGGGGTCAAAGTAGATGGGGTTGGGCGCGAAGGACGCGCCGCCGGAATGCTCGATACCCTGATCGATGGGGAGGATGGAAACGTAGCCCGTGCCCGCGAGCCGGCCCGCATTGTAGAGGCGTTGCAAATTGTTGAGCACGGGAATCGTGCGGTCCGAATCCGCAAACACCCGGTCGACGAAGTCGGGCCCCGGTAGCGCGAGCAAGTCTTTATCGACCAATGCTTTGTGATAGAGCAAATCGTCGAAATCATTGCCGAGGTAGTCTGCGATTTTGCCAATGCCACTTTGAACATCAACTGCCATGTGGGAACTCCTTTTGAGAAGTTGAGCCGCCATCCGTATCGCGGAAGGCTGTCAGGTTAAGGCAACCGAGAGGCTGATGAAGCGTCTATTACCTATGAACGGATACAACTGCGAGCGAAAAAGATACGGGCGGGCGGGTTGCTTGTCAATGCGTGATACCAAATTAGCTAATGATCCTCTTGCCGTTACGCAGTACGTCAAATAAGCCATGGCAAAAAGCCATCCCCAAAGACCATCAGATCATGCCATCGCGCACAGCGCGCAAGGCCGTCTCGCAACCAACCTCCCTCTTGCAACCCACTTTGCAGGCCAGTGCATGTCGTACTACTACAAAAGCGATTTGCGCTGTGCAGAGCACCCCTCGGCGTTTGAGAGCGGCATTTTTTGCTTCCTTTTTTTTGCTGTTGAAAAAAAGGAAGTCGCCGCACGCCGTAGGCACAGGCGTAGCCAACGCATCGAAGGCAACCAACGTGGAGGCAGAACCAAACGCTTTAAGTAAGTCTGTTCCCCATTCCTCATTCCTCCCTGATGGGAGGCAGGATACGGACAAATAAAAATCAAATTGGTATCCGTAATCCTTTAATCATAGAAATCCCGCTCCAAGGAGGTTTTGTATGTCCGCGATATTTACATTTGCTGGTTTTCTGCTCGTTCTGAACACAATGTTGTGGGCGCAGGATGGCGGTTTTGACAATCCGCTTTTGGTGCAGGCGGTGCAAGCGCAGGCGGTTCGGGACTATGCACAATCTCAGACCCTGTTTGAAGAATACATTGCGACATTGCCGGAAAATGAGCGCGTGCTCTATCGCGATCTCTCGCAAGTGGCACTGCCCGATGATCTGGAGATTTACCGCGATGCGAGCAAAGAAAAACGCGCTGAATTGACCGACCGGTTTTGGCGGCGCGTGGATCCATCGCCTTTGACAAAGGCCAATGAACGGCTCATCGAGCATTATCGGCGCGTGGCGCATGCGCGTCACCGATACGGTCAGGGGGCGTTTCCGTGGGATGATCGCGGGGAGGTGTACGTGCGATTTGGCGAACCCGATCACACGAGCAAGTCGGGCGATATTCAAAATGAAATGGACAGGGAGATACAGGATGCGCGACAAAATTACGTGAATCGCAGACGCATTGCGCTGCGAATCAGGCCCGGACAGCCCATTTTTCCCGTGCCATCGCTGTCGTGGTGGGAGTATTGGGTGTATGCGGATTTGGCTGGCGGGACGGAGTTTGACTTTGTGCGGCGTGGCAAGGGGAATGTGTACGAATTTCCCCAGATGCCCGATGGCCTGGGCATCGCTTTGACGACGGATTTGATCGAGTATCAAAGCGAGATGGTTTTGCGACAGGTCGCCGCGCGTCAGCCCTCTGTTTACGATGTGGATTTTGCCGATCTGCCCGTTGATTTTTACTATTTTCCCGCGGGGTTTCGCGGCGAAAATGGGGCGACGCGACTGGAAATCTATTACGGGTTGCCCGCCTCGGAAATGGCGCGGTTGCCCGTGGATGACAAAACCGACCAGGTGCTGTTAGATCGCGGCCTGGCCATGTTTGACAGCCTGTGGACAGAAGTCTATCGGGTGCAGGATCAACTGACATTTCAAGCGCCGTCAGATCAGCAAGTCTTGGACGGGGCATTTATTCCGGGGGTAGTCGCGTTTGAGGTCGGCGCGGGGCTTCACCATCTTTCTTTTCAAATCCGCGATGTGGTGTCGGGAAAATCGCAGGTGTATCAGCAACCGCTGGACATAGCCGATTTTTCGCAAGCGGACGGTCTGTTGATGAGCGATATTGCCCTGGCCTTTTGGATTGAGCCGAGCGACACATTAGGGCCGTTTCACAAACGCGGCTTAAAGGTCATTCCCATGGCGTCAAAGGCGTTTCGGCCCGATCAAAATGCGTTTGTCTATTTTGAAGTGTACAATTTGAAACGCGATGAATTTGGGCAGACGAAATACCGCGTGGATTATTCTTTTCGCGCCCGAGAAAAAGGACTCGCGCCGGTGCGTGCGCTGCGCGGCTTGGGGCGTTTGTTGCGCTTGCAAGAGAAGCGGCGCGAGGTGGTGATTTCCTACGAGCAATCGGGCGATAGCACAGAAGATATGGCGTATGTCGAATTGGACTTGCAAGACGCCGAACCGGGCGGCCAGGAAGTGCGCGTCAAAGTAACGGATTTGCTGGCAGAGCGCGAGGTGGAGAAAGACATTGCGTTTAAAATCGTGCCGTAAAAAGATACAACGTGTAGGGGCGATGCCCCCGTGCTTGCCCGCAGTGTGTAGGCCCTTGCCCGCTGTCAGATATCTGCGTCCCAATCCCCAGTCCCTAAAACGCGCTGATCATCCGCACATGCACCATGCCTTGGGCCGGGCTTTCTCGCCAAGGCAATCCATAGTCTATCCCAACCGCGCCCATCCGTCCATTTGCCAAAAGCCCTATGCCGTAGGATACGGGCCAAATGGCAGAGCCATTCCCGCTGATCCGCCCCGCATCGACAAAGGCGAAGATCCGCGTTTTTGGCCCCAGCAACCGCCGCCATTCCACATTGACCCATCCCGCGTTGGTTCCCCAGAATCGCTCCTCCCGATAGCCGCGCAACGATTGCGCGCCTCCCAGCCAAATGCCGGCCGTTTCTGGCACGTCTCCGGTTTGCCCAACCCACGAGGCCCGCGCCCGTCCCGCGAGAATGGATCGCCTGCCCAAAGGCCAAAACACCTGTCCATCTGCTGCCCATCGCCCACGCCTGATTCCGCGTGCGACCTCGCCGATCTCCCCCCGAAACTCGGCCTGCCAACCGCGTGTTGCCTGCACGCGCCGGTCAATCCGAACGCCCGCCTCGAAAGCCCACATCTTTTCTGCATCGTAAAACCCCAAGCCCGTTGAATCGGGCAATACGCGGCGGTATACAATGCCGCCAAACAAGTTGCCCGCGCCGACGGCGACATCTGCGCCCGTGCCAAACCGCTGCGTCACATATCCCACGCGCTCGGTCATTTCCACGCGGCCCCGTGCCGAGACCGGGCCGTTAAACACATAAGGCTCGCGATAGGAGACGCGCAAATGAGACGCGCCCGCGCCGCGCCGTGACCACAGCGCGTCGCCTTCGCGCCCGCCGCCGGAAAAGTTCAGCACATCGAGCGCGATTGTCCCCGTCAAGGTCTGTTCAGAACCGAGACCCAGCCCCCCTTCGATGCGCGTGTGGCGCGATTCCTCCAACCCGATCACGAGGGCCATTTCATCCCCCATCAGTACGAGTTCCGCCTTGTACACGCGGTCGATAAAGGGCAAATTTTGCAACCGCTGCACAAAAGCATCCACGCGCCGCTGGTCATAGACTTCGCCCACCGAGACATGGCGCGCCAAAACCTCTTCTCGCGTCACCGCATTTCCCTCGAACCGCACGGCATCGATACGCACCAGCGGGCCGGGCGACACGGCGACCTGCACGCCCGCGCCATTCCCGTCCAAATGCACATCGGGGTGCAACGCGCAAAACGGGTAGCCCCGATCTTCGTAAAAACGCAACAGGCGATCCAAGTGGTGGTTCAAATCGCTTTCGATCAACACCGCGCCTCGTGCAAGCCCAAAGGCTTCGCGCACATCCAACGGATCAAAAATCAACGCGCCGCGCACTTGCACAGACGCGACCCGGGTTCGCGCCCCTTCGGCGATAGCAAAAACGACCGTCGTTTGATCGCCGCGTATCATTTTGGGAAACGCCACCGCCACCTGCCAGAATCCCTGTTTTTTGTACCCTTCCAAAATGCGTTGCACATCCTTTCGCAACAACGCGGAATCCACTGCCACGCCCGCCCGCGTGACCAACCACCCCTGCACATCGCGCACGGGCACAGACCGCGCCCCTTCAATTTGAACGCGCGCCACAATCGGGCGATCCCCCGCTGCTGTGCCAAACGCAATCAGCATGAAAACCAAAGCAACCACAGATAAACACCGATGAACGCGGATGGAAGGCAAAAGACAATACCTCGTCAGAATCAGATTGACACAATATAACAACTCCGTTATATGCTATCCCAATGGAATGGGAGATTATATATTCCAGCACGAAAGTACAACAAAATATCTTGCGCTTTCCGCCAAGTATTCAAGCACGCTATTTTAATTTGACCGACAGGATGCAAAAATTTGGGCCTAATCTGGGTATGCCGCCACGCGAGCACTGGGCGGCGTCGGTAGGGTAGCGCGTGCAAGTGGTGTAAAGGATGTAGCAGGTGCGGAGGATGCAGTGAGTGGCAGGCGGTGGGGTTAATCCGCGCAATCCCTAAATCCGCGACAATCCGCGATTCAGACAAAGAGAAAGCCCGAGTTCCTTGCGAACCCGGGCTTGTGTTGTTAGTGACGCTTTCTCATGACCAGCCGGTTAGGGAACCGCGTCAATCCGATAATCGTTGCCCACCCGAGTCACACGCAAGCCGCTCAAAGTGATACTACCACAAATCCCGTTGCCGACGACGAGGGGGGGATAACCGAAGCACCCATCGCCGGTATTTCTAAACTCTCCATCGCTGGTCCTACAACTCTGGTTGGGACGCACGACCATCCCCACACGGCAAGCACCGAGACTACCCGTTGGTGGTGGTGGCGGAGTACTACCGCTCACCGTGACGCGCACGCCATCCGAGCAGTTGTTGTTTGTATTGCTCTCGCCGCTGACGCTTGCCACGCACGCGCCGTAGTAATACGTCCCCGCACTCGAAGGCGCTCTCAGGCTGATCGACTCAGAACTGGTCGCCGAAGCCGACAGCCCGCTGACCGAATCCGTGCCGACTTCTGTATCGCTTGTCGAGATCGACGAATTTGACGAGCGATAATAGCGCAAGGTCGTCGAGGCCGACCGTCCCGTACCCGAGTTGCGAACCGTGGCACGCAGGGTAAAGGATTGCCCGGTTGTCAGCGTGTTGTCGCTGACAGAAGGCGATTGAACAATCAGATCGGGACGACTACTGCCACCACCGCCACCACCGCTCACAAAACGCGCATGAAGGGTATAGCTTCCAGTTACTCCTGAATGAAGCCCTTTGACTTCAACATAATACGTGCCCGCACTCACGGCGCGTGCGATGCTGAAATTCGTACCACTGCCTCCATCGTCATTGGTTTCCAAAGCGGAACCGGAACTGTTTTGTAGCGTACCATAAGTATCGATGTTGCCTGTGGTGTAAACCGTCAGGGTACCAGAAGTGCTGACTTGCACCCTGAAGTAATCAACATCGCCACCGGTTTCTATCTGTCCTGAGCGTGAGCCACCCAAAGAAAGACTGGTCGCGCCAGATCGGGTATTGCTGTGGTCATCGCCACCACCGCCACCACTACTGATAGACCCTGAAGTATCCAGCGCGATGCCAAACGGCCTGTCCAATCCTGTGGTGACGAGGTCTTCAACATTGGAGCCATTGAGGTTGGCACGCTGAATCTTATCCGTGTCCTGGTCCATCCAATACATCTTGCCCCTGGCTATGTCCAGCGCGATGCCAACTGGCACCGACAATCCTGTGGTGATGAGGTCTTCGACATTTGAGCCATCGAGGTTGGCACGCTGAATCTTATCCGTGCCAGAGTCCGTCCAGTACATCTTTCCGCGCCCCACATCCAGCGCGATGCCAACTGGCCGATCCAATCCTGTGGTGATGAGGTCTTCGACATTTGAGCCATCGAGGTTGGCACGCTGAATCTTAGCCGTGCCATTGTCCGGCCAGTACATCTTTCCGCGCCCCACATCCAGCGCGATGCCAAATGGATGCCTCAATCCTGTGGTGACGAGGTCTTCGACATTTGAGCCATCGAGGTTGGCACGCTGAATCTTAGCCGTGCCCCCGTCCGTCCAGTACATCTTTCCGCGCCCCACATCCAGCGCGATGCCAAGTGGCGTCGTCAATCCTGTGGTGATGAGGTCTTCGACATTTGAGCCATCGAGGTTGGCACGCTGAATCTTAGACGTGCCCCCGTCCGCCCAGTACATCTTTCCGCGCCCCACATCCAGCGCGATGCCAAGTGGCGTCGTCAATCCTGTGGTGACGAGGTCTTCGACATTGGACCCATCGAGGTTGGCACGCTGAATCTTCTCCGTGCCATAGTCCGTCCAGTACATCTTGGGCGTACCGCCCCCGCTGCCACTGCTCACCGTGACGCGCACGCCGGTTGAGCAGTTGTTATCGGTATTGCTCTCGCCACTGACGCTTGCCACGCACGCGCCGTAGTAATACGTCCCCGCACTCGAAGGTGCTCTCAGGCTGATCGACTCAGCACTCGTGTTAGAAGCCGAAAGCCCGCTCACCGCATCCGTGCCGACTTCTGTATCACCCGTGGAGATCGCCGAATCGGACGAACGGTAATAGCGCAAGGTCGTCGCGGCAGCCGAACCCGTGCCCGAGTTGCGAACCGTGGCACGCAGGGTAAAGGATTGCCCAGACGTCAAGGTACTATCGCTGACCGAAGGCGATTGAACAATCAGGTCGGGACTACTACTACTGCCGCCGCCCCCGCCAGGAGGCGATCCTGGGCCGCCAAAACTGCCGCTAAAAATCAGAAAATCAGAAAAGTCTATCGCGCCATCGCTATTCAAATCATACCTGGCTTGGTATATGCCATCCCCGCGACTTGACCCATACTGCCCTGAAAACGCCAAAAAGTCGGAAAAACCAACTGTGCCATCGCCATCAAAATCCGGCGTCGGGGTAGAGGTAAACGAGATCCGGCTTGTCGTGGTGAGCATATCGCTCGATGACGAGCTTTCAGAAAGTGTCACCGACGCAATGCCAATGGAAAATTCCCTGCCCGTGACATCGGTCGCTGTGGTGAACTCTGCCCGTGTTAGAAAACCAGAAGACGGCAATGTGACCGGCGGCGAAGTTGCCGCGAAGTCTGTGCCCGTCGGTTGTGGCAGGTTAAAGACAAACGCGCTGTTCTCGGCTTTGACAAAGGTCAGCACAGTCGCATCAAAGTCAAAGCGGATTTGCATGCCGACCAAAGCGGTGGTCACGCCGGTTGCGAAAACTTCAATGGCAATGGTCGTGCCCCGTCCAGACACGGTGCCCGAGGTCACGGCATCATTTCGTTGATTGCCCGACCCGCCATTGGGAATCAGATCCAGCGACAGACGCGCATTGGCATTGGCGCCAGCGGCAACTTTGGCGCGCCGTTCAGGACTCGGGGAAGATTCCCCAGTGGTCGCGCCCGCATTGGCATCGGGTTCAGCAGCGACCTGCCTGCCCACAAAGACCAGCACGGTCAGTGCGGTCATCAACAAGCCCATTGCCACAATCCGTTTACTACGCATAGCTATCTCCTTTGCGTTGGGAATACAGGGGCCATCTTCACGAGTAGATGGATGTATTGACGAGAGACAATATATAACCTGCCGAAAACAAAAAAACAAAAAAACCGAATGCCACAATACAGTGACACGCGGTTGATTTTCGGATAGACCGCCCAAATGCCACAGGCGGCCTGCTTGAAAATTCCGGTGAAAAAATCGCCCATTCCAAGGTGGCGCGATCTGCTTAAAACGCCGCTCGCATTTCCATGCGTGCCAGATGCACGGCTTGGCGGTCGGGGCGGATGCGTCCGTCGTACATCACTTGCGCGGTGACGTACTTGCCAAATCGGTGGTCGATGCCCAATCGCCATGTCCAGTTCTGTCCGTGCCGATTGCCGTTTGCCAAGCCCAAAAACAAGGGCATCGCATCCGTTGCCCAAACCCGCGTCCAATCCAACTGCCCGCGCAATCGCCCGCGCCCTGGCAACGCGCAGAGGATCTCGGGCTGAACGCCGGTATAGAACACGCGCAACGCCCGCAGGCGTTCGCGGTCTCGCCCGGCCAAAACGCCCAATCGCAAGTGCCATTGACGCGAGGGTCTAAATGCACAGCGCAGCGCATTTGCCGCGCTGTCAATGCGATAGGCAAAAGTTCCCGCCCCCTCGCGCACGCGCTGTCCGACATCGAACTCCGTCTCCAGTTCAAGGCGGTGGACAGGCCGCCAGGTGCCCAGCGCGTTCCCCGCTGCGAAAACTTCGGCGGCCCCCTCGTAAAATGCCCGATTGACCTGATGGCGCACCCGCCCGGTCAGGCGCAGGGATCCCCGCCTGTGATACCGAAACAAGTAGAGACGCACCAGCGCGTCCCTGCGCGCACCCAAAACCCCATCGCCCGAATCAAATTCAAACAAATCCCAAGGCGTCGCCCCCCTTGTCACAGATGCAATTTGCCGATCAGCGCGCAAAGACGCATCCAGCGCGAGGGCAGACAAGCGGTGGTCGGGGCCGATCAGGCGGCGAAAATCGAGTTCCACGCGCAGGCCGAGCGCGCCATCGCGTGCGGGGGTATATTGGCCGACATCGGATACTCGGACATAATCGCCATCGACATCGGGCACGAATTCTTCCACATCGCGCAACCCATCGCCATTGGCGTCTTCCCAGATATATTCCCCGTGCCCAGACGCGACTTCGATAAAAATGGGCTGGCGCGATTGCACGCCCATGCTCGAAACGCGATAGGTGATCTGATGCGACAGGCCCGGGCGCGTATGCCCCAGCCGCACGCGGCCCAAGTGTGTGGCCTGTTGGCAGGCCTGCCCAATCCGCGTTGTTCCCCGCGTGTGCGATCCAGAAAAAATCCAGCCCTTCCAATTTGTCACCCGTGCCCTGTGCGTGTGCGACCACCCGCGCAAACTGTCTCGCCACGCGGTTGAAACGGGCACTTGCCCGTTGTACCCCGTTCCCCGCTGCCTGAAATGCCGATATTTCAATTCCGATGACCACGCCCAATCGCGCCCTGCTCCAAGAGCCATCTGCCAAATCAACTCGCGTTTGCCAATCCCCAGAGGTAAAACGCGCGGGCGGGCGGCATAAAAAAGCGAACTGCTTCCCACCCCATCGCCCTCGCCATTTTCCAGCGCGAAGCGAAACCCCGGCCTGACAATGCCCATCAACACGTCAATCTGCCCCTCGTGGCGATTCATGTGGCCCCTGTCGCGCCCGAGGGATTCGTAGCGGTACGTCCCCACGGGCGTGCGAATATCCACGCTTTTGCGATCTGTTCGGCGCGCGCCCAAACGCTGTCCGTATTCCCCGGCAATGGCAAATGCCTCGCCCCAGTGGCAGCGCGCAGACACATCGCCCTCGCGTTGGGTTGTGCGCGTCGTATCGGCCTGCCAGCCCCATCGCCCGGCAGCACGCCCTCGGTCCAAGCGTTCAAAGGCTTCAAAATGAGCACCGACCTGACGAAACCGCCCCGCGACTTCAACATGGCGCGATGCCCAGGCCCCGTCCATGCGAAATGCGCGGCCTTTTCCGGCATCGCGATCACTGAGGGCGACTTCCCCCGCCAACTGCACCCCGGCCCACGGCGCGTACTTCGCAGAAACCACCCCCAACTGCCGCGTCGCCTCGCCAATGCCCACAGACGGCGCGATTGCGGGGCGGTCAGGCGACGCCGCTTCTCGAATCAGCGTTGTGCCCAACGACGCGCCCTCGCCGAGGGACAAGCGGGATTCCATGCCCATCAACCGGCTGTGTACGCCGGCCTCAATGACTTGATACGCCACGGCAATGCGGCTTTCGACGCCAATCGGTCTTTCCGGCGCGAATGAGATGTGCCCGCGCTCATAGTCAATGGTATAGTCCACGCCATCCCCGCGTTTGAGCAACCGCCCGTCGAGGTACACGCGCTCGGACTCGGGCACAATCTGCCTTGCCGCGCCACTGACTCGATACGGCCCTTGGTAGCCTTCAAGGGGCGCCAACCGCCGCGTTTCCCAACGCCCGCGCGAGAGGGCCCCAAACGCCGCAACCTGGCCCTTTTCCCGATGGGCAAACACGCGCACGCCCTGCAACTGCCGCCGATAGCGTCCAAATACCGTCTCGTCAAACGCCACGTCGAGGTCGCCCAAAGTGGCGGATATGCGGTTGGCATTGACCTGAAAAAACACGCGATCCAATTCCTGCAACCGCCGCGATCCCCCGCGCTCGCCAATGGGCAAATTGCGGTCAGACAACACGGCCAACAACGCCACGCCCTCGGCGACCTCGCCCGCAATCCGCACCTGCAAAGCCTGATGAACCGCGTGTTGAGACCCGGCGGTGATGGAAATGCTTTTGTGACCGCCTATCGTCAATTTCTGTTCTTCGTCCCGCGCTCGCACAACGGGCCGGGAAACCACGCGCGGCATCGGCTTGTCTCCCTCGGTATCCGGCGGCTGAAGCACGCGACGCCGAACAATGGCATCGGTCACCTGTGGGCTTTGTTTGAAACGCGCCACAATCACAGTGCCGCGTGCCACATCCCGCAAGAGCGTCAGCAACGCGCGGTGTGCATCCACCACGTAATCGCGGTCGCGCAGTAGCAACACCCCATCTGCCCAAACGCGCACGCTCGCCTTTTCAATGGCCCGGTCGGAAATCGAAAAGGGCCCGCGGCTGCCATCGGTTTGAAACACCCGTCCCCGGTCAAACAACGTGAACACCTCGGGCACGGGCTGCGCGTGCGGGGTTGCCACAACACTCCAAAAAGCCAAAAAACAAGCGCAGCGGATTACGGGATTCATGGGATAACTCTTGTTGTTATCAACTTGCGTAACGTCAGTGAACAATCTGCAATACCTCTCGGTCTGTCAAGCGGTTCGTCCCCGATCCTCGCAATCCCCTTGTCTGAATCGCGGATTTGCGCGGATTAGGAGATGCGGTTAGCGGCGGGATGTGACCTATCCCCCCGTCCCCTTTCCTTCAAGAAAAGATGCGGATCGCGGATTAAGCAGATTGCGCGGATTACACGGAGGAAAGACAAAGGCAAGATGCGAGAATAGAAACGTAGGGGCGATGCCCCCGTGCTCGCCCAAAGATACAAGGGGGATCGCGGATTAAACGGATTGCGCGGATTACGCGGAGGAAAGGCAAAGGCAAGATGCGAGGATAGAAACGTAGGGGCGATGCCCCCGTGCTCGCCCAAAGATACAAGGCGGATCACGGATTAAACGGATTGCGCGGATTACACGGAGGAAAGGCAAAGGCAAGAGGCGAGGATAGAAACGTAGGGGCGATGCCCCCGTGCTCGCCCGAAAATGCAAGATACAAGACAACGGTCAGCGGTCAGTTCTCCGCTCCCCATCAGATGCCCCCGTGCTCGCCCAAAGATGTAAGGGGGAGTCTCCTTAGCTGTCTGTGCATCATTGAAGGATGCCTCACTAAAAAACACAAGCCCGGGTTCGCAAGGAACTCGGGCTTGTGTTTTTGTCGGGTTTTCTGTTTAAGGCAATGAGCGTCCAAGATCTTCATACAGTTGCCAGCGCGTCTTGGACTTTTCCACGGCTTGGGATCGAATCGCCTTCAGTGACCAACTCGGGCAACAAGGGAGAGGTCACAGTATAATCTCTCTTCGGGTTGCGGTGTCAGAACAAGTGGTACTTTGTAGTCCATCAATGCCTCCATTCGGGTTAATCCTCCTCGTCCTTTCTTCCATTTCTCATCCGCGTTCATCCGTGGTTGCTTTTTGTCTTGTGCCAGAACAGTCATCGTTTTGAAACCTGCATTTGCAATTTCTGAATGCGACCATTGCCCGAATCCAGCACAAATAACCTGCCGGCGCGCCCGAACGCGACGCCCCGAGGGGTTTGAAATGCCATCGGGCCTTTTCCCGGATCGGGACCGCCCAAGAAGCCTGCGACACGGCCTGAATGCAAGTCAAAGACCACGATGCGATGGTGGCCTGTATCCGCGACAATGAGCGTGCGCTGAGGGCCAACACAAAGGGCCGAGGGCTGCATTAACATGTCTTCGCCCATTGCTTTTTGAAAATTGCCGAACCGGTCGAACACCGCGATCCGATCATTTTCGCTGTCGCAAACATAAACCGCATCGCGCCCCTCTGTGGCAATGCCCAAAGGCCGCCGCAGATTGCCCGCGCCGTATCCAAACCCGCCAAAGCTGCGATCAACTCGGCTATACGTATCGATCTGTACGAGTTGATCCGCGTCTATGTCGCCCACCAAAATTTCGTCTGCATCTGTCACGGCAATGCCGCCGAGGGTCCCCCATGCCACAGACGCATCCACGTCCGGCCCGCCAATGACTGCCAAGAGGCGCAAATTGAAATTAAATACCTGAATGCGGCGGTTTCGGCTGTCGGCCACATAAATTTCCAAGCCCTTGCCCGCGGCAATCCCACTGGGTTTGTTAAACTGTCCATCTTCCCAGCCCGGCGCGCCAACTGCCATCAAAAACGTGCCATTTGGCGACCATTTTTGGACGCGATCATTTCCGGTATCGACCACAAACAGATTGCCCGACATGTCGAGGGTCAAACCTTCGGGATCGAGAAACTGTCCCTCACCACTGCCTATTTCGCCAAAAACAGCCTCAAAGCGAAATTCGACCTGCACCTCTGCGGCCACCGTTCCAACCCGCATCAGCGCGAAGGCGAGTAACATGCAAAAAATAGGCTTCATAAAATTTATCCAAAAAAAATTAGGGGTAAGACGGAAGGCGTGCAGTGTGTGTAGGGGCGATGCCCCCGTGCTCGCCCGAAGTTGCGTTTTGTCGCGTGCGGTGAAAATTTAGCGAAAAACGCTTCGGCCCTCTCGCCGATACTTTTCGAGCAATGCCTTGAGTTCCTCGACCACCTCGGGGTGTTCCGCGTAGCGATTGTATCGCTGCTCGATCCCATCGCGTTGGAGATCGTAGAGTTCGCCCGGCTGATCGTGGGGTTCATACCCGCGTTCTTCTTTCAGCCACTGGGGTTCTGCATTGTCATCGCCACTCGGCGCGTCGATCAACACCCAGCGGCCTTTCCGAATGGCGAACTTGCCCCGCATGCTGTGGTGAACAGTCGCCTCTCGGATGGGCGTTTCAACGGATTCGTTCAACAGCGCGGGCAGGATGTTGTAGCTGTCTTCAGCCGCATCTGAGGGCAAAGGCGCGCCTGCGATAGCCCCTGCTGTCGCCGTAAAATCGGACAGACAAATCACCTCGTCGCAGATCCTGCCGGGCGCAATTCGCTCGGGCCATCTGGCGATGAAAGGAACCCGATGCCCGCCTTCCCACGCATCGCGTTTTAACCCGCGCAGGCCGTCCATACTGTAGTGATCGTATTCTCTGATGCGTCCATAAGCAGAGTTTTCGGGGCCATTATCGCTGGAAAAAATAAGCAACGTATTCTCGGCAATCCCCTTGCGGTCGAGCGCGGCCATCACCTCGCCCACGGTCCAATTGACTTCGCACACAAAATCCCCGTACTCACCGGCGCGACTCATGCCCTTAAAATCATCTGTGGGGACAATCGGCGTGTGCGGCGCGGTCAGTGGAAAGTACAGGAAAAACGGCTGGTCGTCCGCCGCTTCGATATATTGCACCGCACGCTGGGTCAACGCCGGCATCACCGCTTCGAGCGACCACCCCGACGCCATTGCGCCGGGAAGTCCAAACATGCCCTCGGGCTTTTCTTCGGTGGGCACTTCCAACAGCCGATCATTTTCAAACCACGTATAGGGCGGAAAATTGGGCACATCGTCGCCAAAATAACAATCAAACCCGCAGTCAATAGGCCCGCCCGTGACTGGCTTTTCACAGTCGATATGCTTGCCCAGTTCATACCGCCGATCCCTGTCTAGCACCCCGTATTCCGCGCCCTCGTTGGGCACGCGCCCATCCACTGTCTGCCAGTGCCAACCCAAGTGCCATTTTCCAATACAAGCCGTGCGATACCCCTGACCGCGCAGCAATGCCGCCACCGTTGTGCGCCCCGGTTCGATCAAGGGCGGATCCCAAGGCCACAACACGCCGCCTTTTAAGCGGGTTCGCCAAGCGTATCGGCCCGTGAGAATGGCATAGCGAGACGGAGAGCAAACGCTCGATGGCGCGTGGGCATCCGTAAAGCGCACCCCCTGTGCCGCCAGCCGATCCAGATTGGGCGTTGGAATTTTGGACGCTGGATTTTGGCACGCCAGATCCCCATAGCCCATGTCATCGGCCAAGATGAAAATGATGTTCGGCTCGTTCTGTGCCATGCGAATTTCCTAGCTATCAGCCCTCGCTCCCAATGCCGGAACGCGGGTTTTGTGTGGGGTTTCAATCAATTTTCAACAGGATCGTGACAATCGTTGAAATCCATGCGAGAAACATAAGACCAATAAGCCAACGGAAAGACTGATGCATGTGGTCTTCCAGTCTGACAATGTGGGCTTTGATCTCTGTAAGGGCCTTTGTGTGTGCTTCTGCAATGGCTTCAAGCCTCGTCAGTCTTTCGTTGGTAGTGACTTGTGACGGGTCAATGAGAGGGATAGGCATGGGTTTCCTTTCTTTTTATGTATTCTTCAAACAATTTCTTTTTGGCTTTAAGGGCCTTTTGACGCGCTTCAAGCCGGCGTGCTCAGTCAGCATGAATCGCATCCAGCATGCTTTGCTGATCTTTTTGGGCATAGAGACTTGCGGGTTGATGTTGCATGGTTTCCCCCTGATGCTCCACCGTTGACCGCTGATCGCTTCCAGCGTCTTAAAGCTGCAAATTCGCCTGAATACTCGCCACGGCTTGTTCGATATTTTCCCGGTGCCCAAACGCGCTCAGGCGAAAGTAGCCTTCGCCAGCGGGGCCAAAGCCCGACCCCGGCGTGCCCACGACATGGGCTTCGGACAACAATTTGTCAAAAAAGTCCCAAGACGACATGCCACCCGGGGTTTTGACCCACAAATAGGGCGCGTGAACGCCGCCAAAAACCGTCAGGCATAAGCTTTCGAGACCCGTGCGAATGATGCGTGCATTTTCCATGTAATAGGCGATCATCTCGCGGCATTCCCGTTCGCCATCTTCCGTAAAGACCGACAGCGCGCCCAGTTGCACGATATTCGACGCGCCGTTGAAAAACGTGTTTTGCCGCCTGCCCCACAGCGCGTTCACCTTGCCCGGCACCGCGTCTTCCACGACCAGATCCATGGGCACCACCGTCCACCCCAAGCGCACGCCCGTAAAGCCCGTGTCTTTGGAAAAACTGTTGATCTCAATCGCGCAAGACTTCGCGCCCTCAATTTCGTAAATGCTTTTGGGCAAGTCCGCGTCGGAAATGTATCCGGCATACGCCGCGTCGTAAATAATCACGGCCTCGTGTTCTCGGGCGTAATTCACAAAGGCCCGAAGTCGCGCTTTATTTGCCACCGCGCCCGTTGGGTTGTTCGGGCTGCAAATATAGATCAAATCCACTTCTCGATCAGGCACATCGGGCACAAAGCCATTGGCCTCTATGCACGGCATATAGACCAACCCTTCATACTGATCGTCGATCGCCTCGCCCGTGCGCCCGGCAATCACATTGCTTTCCACATAGACCGGATAGGCCGGATCCTGCACCGCGATCACATTGTCGAGGCCAAAAATTGACTGGATATTCGCCGAATCCGATTTGGCTCCGTCGCTCACAAACACCTCAGACGCATCGAGTTCCACCCCGTATTTTGCATAGCGTTTGGCCAGGGCCTCCCGCATCTCGGGTTCGCCTTCCCCGCCATCGGCATAGCCGCGATACGTCTCGACATGTGCCATTTGATCCACGGCATCGTGCAAGCCGGCAATCGCGCTTTTGGGCAACGGTTCGGTCGTATTGCCAATGCCCAAGCGCATGACCGACGCGCCTGAATGGGCATTGAGAAACGCCTGCGTGCGCCGCGCGATCTCGGGAAACAAATATCCCGCAGACAATTTGTCGTAATGCGTATTAATACTCGCCATTTGCAGGGCAATCCTTTCTAAGAAACTGTCTGAAAACGATTGTGATTTGAAGCCGCTTCAGCCCACCGTGCCAAAGCTGGCGGCGAAGATGAGAAAATCGCCAAAGCCGATTTGACTATCGCCATTGAGATCGCACCGGGCGTCATACCGATCCAGTCTGCTTTTGTCATTTATCGGAAAATCGCGTCACTCGGCGGCACCGTCCAACGCACGCTGAAAAGCATCGAGATTGTCCACTTGCACCGCCGCACGAAGCAACTGCTTGAGCCGTTGCAAATCGGCGATAGCCGCAATGCGGGCGGCGAACTGACCGGGCGCGTCTGCATCAAAGCGAACCTCCAACACATCGAAAATAGCTTCAATGGTGCTTTCTCTGCTCCCGCGCTCCAGACCCTGTTCAATGCCCTGTTCAATGCCTTGTTCAATGCCCTGCTCGATCCCGCGGTCAATACCTTGTTGGGTAAGGTATTGGGCAAACGATGATTCACGCATAATCGCATCCATAAAACCCTCCTGAGAAATAATACGCCTAACGGTGCTCAATTCATAAGATATCCCACCTAAAATAGCCATACCCGCCATCATGTCAACCTTGGTTGAGGCATCCAAGGGCAAGGCTTCCGTCGCCTGAAGACATTGACGCAACCACGCATCCGCAGACACCCCAGACGGAGGTTTCATCAATGGCGCAAACGGAAGCAAGCCCGGATGACCACCCTCGATAATCGCTTGACCATCGATCTCACTCAGACGAATCACCTTGTATTTCACCAGCACCTCATGGCCGGGCAGTTCTTGGATGTAGTATCCCTTATCGCGTCGTCCAGCACCGGGACGCAGGTAGATCACAAAGGAAAAGATCGGCAGACCATAGCGTTCTATGGCGCGACCGATATAGCCGGCCATGCGACGCGACATCGGAGTGTCCGTGCTATCCGCGGTTTGAAATTCGCAATGAATCAACGCATCCTTACCCTCAATACGCACGAGAATCAGGCTATCGGCGCGTCGGGCTTCCACAGTGGGTTGCTCGGTTTCGAGCACCTCGAGCACCTCGATGTCAGCGCGTCCGAGTGTGAAGCGGATGAAATCGTCCGGGTAGGTTTGAATCAGGTGTTTGGATATCGTATCGTATTCGGCCATAAACGCCACCTTGAAAAAATTGATGAAAAAAATGGGGAATAAAAATTACACAATCACGCCATTTTTGACAAGACTTTGTTGGACAAAGATGCGAAAATAAAAACGTAGGGGCGGTGCCCCCGTGCCCACCCGAAACAGAGAGGACATAGCGGAGGCAGGGTGGCGAGGGGTAATCCGCGCAATCCCCTAATCCGCGACAATCCTCAATCCAGACAGTTGCGTTGCAGAGCCTGTGCCAAAACGCCGTAATCCAGTGCTATGCCTCTGCGTCCAACGCACGCTGAAAAGCATCGAGATTATCCACTTGCACCGCCTCACGAAGCAACTGCTTGAGCCGTTGCAAATCGTCGATAGCCCGAATGCGACCAACAAAGGGATACACAGAGACCGAACCAAAGCGAACCTCCAACGCTTCTTGGATGCTCTCTTGGATCCCTTGTTCAATGCCCTGTTCAATGCCGCGGTCAATACCTTGTTGGGTGAGGTATTGGGCAAACGATGATTCACGCATAATCGCATCCATAAAACCCTCCTGAGAAATAATACGCCTAACGGTGGACAACTCATACGATATCCCACCTAAAATAGCCATACCCGCCATCATGTCAACCTTGGTTGAAGTGTCCAAGGGCAAGGATTCCGTCGCCTGAAGACATTGACGCAACCACGCATCCGCAGACACGCCAGACGGAGGTTTCATCAATGGCGCAAACGGAAGCAAGCCCGGATGACCACCCTCGATAATCGCTTGACCATCGATCTCACTCAGACGAATCACCTGATATTCCACGACAACACGGTGGCCGGGCAGTTCTTGGATGTAGTATCCCTTATCGCGCTGACCCGCACCGGGACGCAGGTGGATCACAAAGGAAAAGATCGGCAGACCATAGCGTTCTATGGCGCGACCGATATAGCCGGCCATGCGACGCGACATCGGGACGTCCGTGCTGTCCGCGGTTTGAAATTCGCAATGAATCAACGCATCCTCGCCCTCAATACGCACGCGAATCAGGCTATCGGCGCGCCGGGCTTCCACAGTGGGTTGCTCGGTATCGAGCACCTCGAGCACCTCGATAGTCAGCGCGGGGGAACAAAAAAATGATACAATCACGCCATTTTTGACAAGACTTGTATGAGGAGCAGTGGAGAGTGAAAAGTGGAGAGTGCAGAACTTCTCTCTGCTCACGCCTTTCCGAGAGGGTGGCGGCGTGGGAGAACTGACCCCTGACCCCTCACAACGCTTTCGCCATAGCAATGGCTTCGTGTTCGGGCAGATAGGGGACGTCTGTGCGATCCCAACCGCGTCTGCCGCTTACGCAGTGGATTCCCATGAGTTGTCGTTTTTGCGGGGTGTCGGCCCAGGTGACGATGCTTTGCGGCGGAGGGCTGGCGATCCATTTTTTGACAAAAAAGGGCATGTACCCATAGATGACCATACGCCGATCCCTCGGGCTCGTGTTGGCGCAACCGGTGTGCCAGCAGACCACGTTCCACAACACGGCATCACCGGCCTTGAGGGCCATTTTTTTCATGTTGGGCATGCGTTCCAAAGCATCTCCCGAATAGGCTTCGCGGGGCGGATAGTCCGCGTTGGTGTGCGTGCCGGGCACCAGTGAAAAGCATCCCATGTCTGGGGTCTGATCGTCGATAAAATAAAACACTTTGATTTTCAAGGTGTATTGCGGGTGTGTCCACGGCGGCCAATCGCGGTGCCAAGTCGTGTGGGCGGCCGTGCCCGCGTGGTGATTGTGATAGAGCATTTCCATCACCTGATAATCGGGGCCGACGATGTTTTCGACAAAGGGAATCACGCGGGGATTATTCGCCAAGTCGAGAATGACCGCGTCTGTGTCAAAATCCGGGCGAATGGTATGCGCGTGCGGCCCATTGCCATAGCCGTTTCGAAATTTGCCGCGCCGCAGTTCTTCTTCCCACTCTGCACGGGTCTCGGCTTCGCGGCGTTCAAATGCCCGGCGCACGCGGTCAAGGCCGGTGGGATTGAGGGCATTTTTGAGGACGATGTATCCGTTTTCATCGTAAAAAGCGCGTTCCGCATCGGTCGGCGGCGGATAGTGTGTGGTATCGGTGGACATGTATTGCTCCTGGGAAAAGCGTGAGATACAAGAGGCGAGGATAGAAACGTAGGGGCGATGCCCCCGTGCTCGCCCAAAGATACAAGATGGCAGAACATCTCCCTCCCCGTTGCGGGAAGGGGTCATTTTTCGTTTTAAGACAACTTCTAACGTTGTGCTCCGCGTGCAACCCCTACCTATTCGCCCCAAGACCATCGAGTTGTTCGTTTTGCGGACCACTGATTGCCAACTGCTTTTTGCGATCAATTTTTGTCGAGGGGGCGAGGGCCTAAAACCAGCACTGTGCTCGGTGTTGGGGGAAATGTTTCGGTGTATTGCGAAATCTGATCCAGCGTGACGGCGTCAATGTGGGCGGCAATTTCGTCAATGGTTCGCACGCGGCCTTCGAGGAAGAAGCCCTCGACGAGGCCCGCGGCCCGGCCTCCGGGCAGATCGCCCAAGGTGAAGAGGTGGCCTTTGAGCACTGTTTTGGCGCGTTCGAGCTCTTCGGCGGTGATGTCTTTGCCCAGCCGCACGAGTTCCGATAGGCAGACATCGAGCGTTTCTTGGGCGCGGTCCGCTTTGGTGCCCGCATAAACGGTCATAAGACCGCCGCTGCGGTATGCCTGATAAAATGCCGACACGCTATAGGCGAGGCCGCGTTTTTCTCGAACTTCTGTAAATAAGCGGCTCGACCCGCCGCCCGAGAGAATGGCAATGGCGAGTTGGCCTGCGTAATAGAGGGCGTGGCCTTTGGGAACGCTGCGAGAGAGCAGGCAAATATGGGCTTGTTCCGAGGGCTTTTCGCAGTGTACATTGCGGTCGGCAACACAGATGGCATGGGGTTTTTGATGAGCGGAGGACGCGCCTGCCCAACCGCCAAAAACATCGCCAATGGCCTCCATCGCAGGGTCGGAAGCCAAACCGCCTGCCACGCCAATGAGCAGATTGGATGGCTTGCAATGCCCATCCCAATGGCGACGCACCTCCGCAGGCGCGATGGCAGAGACGGTATCGGGTTCGCCCAAGGGGATTCGGCCCATCGGCGAGCCAAGCCCCGCTTCGTAGGTCGTGTAAATGGCCTGTTGGATGGGGTTGTCTTCGAGGCGTTTGAGTTCTTCAAGGGTGATGATTTTGGCGATTTCGACCTCGTTGTCCGGAAAAGACGCGCTGCGAAACAGTTCGGCATAGAGTTTGAGGGCAGGTTTGACTTTGTCGGGCAAGACCTGTGCGACAAAGGATGTGTGTTCGACAGATGTCGAGGAACTGCGCCGGATGCCCAGCCCATCAAAGGCGTCGAAAATGGCGCGTGCATCTCGGTCGGGCGTACCCTTAAACAGCACGTCTTCGGCAATGCGCGTGAGGCCCAATCTGTCGCTGGGATCGTCTTTCGCACCAAAGGCAAAACGAAATGCAACAACGAGCGATTGCGCGCCGGGCATGGGTTCAACGACGACGCGAATGCCATTGTTGAGGGTGTGAATTTCAGGCGTGGGGCCGGACATGGGTACCTCGGGTGAAAAGTCATAATCACATTGCAGGGCGATGCCTCCGTGCTCGCCCGATGATCGATAGGTGCTTATGTTTAACAACTTGGACATCTGTTGTCAACGCAATATTGCCATAAATGCAATCTTTGAATTTTTTGGGTTAGGAGGGGTTATGATCATCACAGTTGAAAATTTGCGCGCGTTGTGCCAGTCTATTTTGATGGATCGCGGACTGGACGCGGCTGACGCGCATGTCGTGACAGATATTTTAATCGAAGCCGAATTGCGCGGGCGACCCACGCACGGGATGATTCGTTTGCCCGGCATTGCCGAGCGCGTCTCGCACGGTGCCCAAGTGCCCATGGTCACGGTCAAAGAGGCTGCGGCGTATGCGCTGATCGATGGGCGGGATAATCTGGGCTATCTGGTGGCGCATCGCTGTGCGCGCATCGCCATTGACAAGGCCAGACAGAGCGGAGTGGGCGTCGTGGGGGGGCGCGAGACGAGCCACAGCGGGATGCTCGGATATTACGCCTCGATGATCGCCGATGCCGGGCTGGTGGGGTTGGTGATGTGCAACACGGGGCCGCGCATTGTCCCGTGGGGTGGGCGCGAACCCGTGCTCGGCACAAATCCCATTGCCGCGGGGTTTCCCTCGGCAGAGGGCCGGGTCTTGGTGGATTTTTCGTGCGCGGCGATTACCAATGGCGAGATTTTGGTCGCGCTCAAAGACGGCAGAGCCATTCCCGCAGGGCACGCGCTGGGGCCAGATGGCGAGCCGACGACCGATCCCGAACTGGCGCGCTTGGGCGGGGCATTGCCCTTTGGCGAACACAAAGGCTATGCGTTGGGGGTGATGATTCAGCTTTTTTCCGGCGCGTTGCTCGCTGCGGATGCCGTGCCCGAGATGGGAAAGAATTACGGGATTTTCATGCTGGGCATCGATCCGTCCATTTTTTTGGGGATGGATGCGTTTCGTGCGGGCGTGGGCGAGGTCGTGCATGCAATTAAAAACGCGCTGCCAGCGGACGGTGTCACCGAGATTTTGGTGCCAGGGGAACGCGCATTCAGGGAACGAGAGAGGCGGATTCAGTCGGGTGTGGCAATAGACGATGCGGTGATGAAAGCGTTGGAACGGTTGAAATCAGCATCTGGCAACCTGTAACGGATTTGGCCTTGACAGTCCGATTTGCGTTGGCTACCTTGATTGCGAGGACGCGGGTTTATTTCACAAAAACCTGGAGGTTGTGATGTTAAAAGGATGTCATACGGCGTTGATCACCCCCCTAACTGCCGATCATGCACTGGACGATGACGGTCTGGAACAACTGGTGGCGTTTCAGATCGCCGAAGGGATCGATGGCGTGTTGGCCTGTGGCACCACGGCGGAAAGCCCCACCCTAAGCGGCGACGAGCAAAATTTGATTACGCGCGTGGTGTGCCGCCAAGCCAAAGAACAGTGTCGCGCCATTGGCGGCGCGGGTAGCAATTCCACTGCCAAAACACTCAAATCCGCCGAATACGCCGCGCAAGAGGGGGCAGACGCCATCTTGCTGGTGGATCCCTATTACAATGGCCCGAGTTCGTTGGAGATTCGCAAGGAATACGTCGAACCCGTGGCCCGCGCCTTTCCCGACTTGGATATGATCCCCTACGTCATTCCCGGCAGGTCGGGCACAAAATTGCTGCCGGAAGATCTCGGCATCTTGTTTTTCGAATACAAAAATGTGAATACCGTGAAAGAGGCCACAGGCGATTTGGACAATATGGCGCGCACCCGCGCGTGCTGTGGCGATGATTTTTCGATCCTGTCCGGGGATGACGACAAGACGTTTGAGATGATGATCCGCGATGAGATCAAGGCCGCGGGCGTGATCAGCGTGGCGTCCAATGTCGCGCCCGGCCCCGTGACGCAGATGGTACACGCCCTCCAGCGCGGCGATAGGGACGAAGCGGATCGCCTGCACGCCGCATTGAAGCCCTTGTTTGGCATGGTGGGCGTGGTGTCTGAAGAATCGACGCCTTATGGAATGACAGAGGTCAAGGCGCGCAACCCCTTGCCGATTAAGACCTTGATGAATATTTTGGGCATGCCGGCCGGCCCGTGCCGCCAGCCCTTGGGGAAAATGAATCGGGCGGGATTGGATATCGTGCTGGGCATTGCCCGCGAAGTCCACGCCCAAAGCCCCGAGGTGTTCGCGCCCGCGGCTTCGTTTTTTGGCACAGACATCGCGCAACGCTTGAACGATCCGGCGGTGCTAAAAGGCTTGGCGTATTAAGGCGGTGGTCAGTCACCCCTCGGCTATCAGCTATCAGGCCCCGCAATGAGCGATTGGTCTAGGATTACTTACCTCGTGCTTGCGCGTGCGCCGGAATGACGATGGGTTGGGCGGAACTGACTCCTGATCACTATTCGGGCGGGCACTGGGTCATCACCCTACATTTTGCGTTTTCTTCGTGTTCTTATGCTGATCGCCTTTGGGCAGGGCTGGGGCTGACTGCTGACCGCTGATAGCTTTTTTAGGAGCGAGTATGATTAAGGTAGGTATTTGTGGTGTTGCCGGGCGGATGGGACAGCGCATCTCTCATCTGACCTTAGAGGCCGGAAATTTGGATTTGGGCGGCGGGGTCGAGTTTGCAGGCCATCCCGCGATTGGGAAAGACATTGGCGAAGTCATTGGCGTTTCGCCTCTCGGCGTGCAGGTGGTGGATAGCGTGGAAGCGATTGTGGGCGATGTCGATGTGGTGGTCGCATTTACGGCGCCGCCCGAGCCAACGGCTGTGGCCGCGAACATTGCGGGACGCGCTGGCGTGCCGATGGTGATTGGCACGACCGGGTTGTCTGCCGAACAGGTCGAGGCGATGACGCATGATCTGAAGGCTGTGGCCTGCGTGTTTGCCCCCAATTTCAGCGTGGGAGTCACTGTCCTAACGCAGTTGGTGGAAGAGGCCGCGCGCATTTTGGGCGGTGATTACGATGTGGAAATCGTGGAAGCGCATCATCGGTTTAAGACAGACGCGCCTTCGGGAACGGCTTATGCCCTGGCCCAAGCCGCAGCGCGTGGCTTGGAGCGCGATTTGCAAGCCGTGGGCATTTATGGACGCTATGGCGATACGGGCGCGAGAACGCACGATGAAATCGGCGTCCACGCGGTGCGCGCCGGCGATATTGTCGGCGAACACACGGTTGTGTTTGGAGGCATTGGCGAGACCATTGAGCTCGTCCACCGAGCGCAGAGCCGCGATACTTTCGCATCTGGCGTGATTCGCGCAATTCCCTTTGCGGTTGCCGCAGAGCCGGGCATGTACGATATGCGCGATGTGTTGGGGTTGAGGTAAGATGGATCGCGGATTAAACGGATGACGCGGATTGCACGGATTAAAGGCGAAAAGCAAACCCAGATGAAGCGGATGAACGCATAAGAAAGATGCAAAAATAAAAACGTAGGGGCGATGCCCCCGTGCTCACCCGAAAAGGCAAGATACAAGATGTGAAAAGCGATCAGCTTTCAGCCCAAAGCGATGGATGGGATTACCCCTTGGTTTCCCGACTGCTGACCGCTGACTGCTAAAATACAAAAGCGAGGGATAGGAACGTAGGGGCGCGGCGGCGGGAGATCGCATTTTGACTTTATCTGTTTTGGGGGATATTGGACGGGTTCGGATTTTGATGGATACAACACTTGAGGAGGCAGTTATGAGTGCGGATGTACAGGCGGCTTTTGATGCCGGGCAAACGCTCGCGGTGGCTGACCGGGTTTTGATTGCGCCCGAGGCCGGGGCTTTGCAGGGCCGCGTGGATGATCTCTTAGACGCCGTTCAAAACAGCGGGGCGTCGGGCGATCTGATTTGCAAGACCCTGATTCAGTTGGGCATGAATTTTGTCGGGCGCGATGCCGAGATTGTCGGCTATGGCGCGGATGAAATCGACGCCGCACTCGACCGGGTGTTGGGCGCGATTGACGAGGTGGAAGTCGCGGTGGCAACATGCGTTGTGGATGGCTTTTTGGCGGATATGAAATCCGTGAACCTGTCCGATAGTCTTTCGGGGTTGCTGGCCGAACGCATTGAGGCAAATTTGGACGCGGGCAATCCCGGCAGGTCGTTTTTGGACTTGCTCAAGGCCGAGATGCGCGGCGGCGTGTATTGGCAGATGATCGGGGAGAATGTCTGTAAGTTCGGCAATGACTTTGCGCGCGGTCTGGAGTATTTGCGGCACTACGGGTTTTGTCAGGTTTCGACAAATCCGGTCTTGGCTGCCAAGGCATTTGACGAAGACCCCACACTGGACGATGAACTCAAAGCCGAAATTGCCAAACGCGATGCGTGGAAAGCCGATCCCGAAAAGTATGCCGATGAGATTGTCATGGCGGCCACGCTGATCGCGCTGTGGCCGAATCTGTCCATTTTTCGGCCCTTGGCCATGCACACGGCATTGAAGGACTACATGGTGAGTTTTCAACTCAATCCCAATATCGCAGATCAGGCCGATGCCAGCATTGAAGATGCGCGCAACGCCCATCGCATTGCCGATGCGTATTT
The DNA here is from genome assembly GCA_958295785.1 of uncultured Latescibacterota bacterium. Classification (GTDB taxonomy): domain Bacteria; phylum Latescibacterota; class UBA2968; order UBA2968; family UBA2968; genus VXRD01. The sequence continues at coordinate 3,244,417 of OY282377.1, read as the reverse complement.
GAAAGGCTACGACAAATTGTTGGGCGCAGGCGATATCGCACTGAATCCCAATATTGTCTTTAAGGTCGGCGGCGGGCACGAGGCCGCGCGAAAAATTACGACCGTGCTCAACAGCGAGGGCATTGGCACAAATAACACGGTGGTCTATACGGTGGCGCAGGAAGTGCAACTCGTCATCGATGCGTTTGAGGGCAAAGCCCGAGCGGCTCGGGCGGGCAAGCCCGTGGTGCGAACTTATGAGACGAATATGGGCGGGCGCTTTGTCAGCCATTTGCGCGAGGTCGAAGCCGAAAAGCTGTTTGGCGCGTTGCCAGAAGATCGCGCAGGCGAATGGCTCGCGGAACTCGCTTCTGATTTGGGCGTGGAGATGCCCGATGGCACACTGGCCGAACGCGCGGTTCATGTCTGTTCTTACGCCCATTTGAAGTCGCTGGATCACCCGATAATGTTATCAGTTGCCGAAGCCGTGGGACAGTCTTCAGAGGCGATGGTGCAACTCGAAGCGGATTTGAAGAAGGCGGGGACCCTGGTCGCCCGTCGCGTGCATTGGATTTTTTACGCGGCCGAGAACCGGCCCAAATGGGTGGCCTATTTGTCCAATGCCTACGGCGTGTCAAAAGATCGCGCACAATGGATTTTGGCGTCGATGGATGTGCTGCCCGCATCCAAGCGCGTTCCCGATGATACGCTGCACGCCTTGGGCGAAAACATGTGCCACACGGAATTTCCCAATCACCAACGCGCGGTGCAACTCGTGTCGGAAGAGCCGGATTTTGATCTGGATGAACTCAGGGGATCCATCGGCCATGAATACGAGCCGGGGGTGGCGCAACGGCTTTACGAGTTGCCCGATTTTCAAAAGGGCTACGATTTGACGCCCGCGCTGAAGGAGTTTCTCGAGCGCGAGGTCAAAATCGATCTGAGCGGCTGGCAAACGCGGGGCCTGGAACCCGACGACTGGCCCAATTTTGGATCGGTGCAAAAAACCAGCGCAGAGTTCAAGGCGGCTTACGACGCATTTTTGATCCGCTGCGTGGGCCTGGCGAAGGAAGTCGCTGGATAGAAATGCAGGAGAAGACCGTAAAATGCGGTAGGAGATCGACATGTTCAAACTGTTGCGTTTTACCTTTTGGTCGTGTCTTTGGTTGCTTGCCCTGTTGTGCTGGTTTGTAGCGAAATCGGAAGCAACCGATAGCCTGACAGTTGTCAAACTCGAGTCTATCAGTAAGGGGATAGATCGCTTGGACAGGCGGATAGACCGCTTGGAAGATTGGATAGACCGCTTAGACGGGCGGATAGACCGCTTAGACGGGCGGATAGACTGGATTATTGGCCTTTTATGTGTGCTGTTGATTACGATTATAGGAGCTGCAAGTGCAGTAATGGGAAAAATCACTAAAGCCCTCACGTTGTTAGATCTAAAAACACAAGACGATCCTGCGCGAAACAAACCGCGCCAAACAGAGCAAACAGAAAGGCGTGTAGAACGAGCTAACGCATGATAGAATGTCTCATCCGAACATTGTCAAGGTGCCCATTCATGGGCCCGTTTGTAGGGTTTGCGATGAATGGTATTACGACCGGCGAACAATGCAGTATTTGGAACGAGCAACGCAAAAATTGAAGGTTGGAGAAATGCCGTTGCACGAGGTGGGGAAAGTTCTCGAAGGCGATCACCAAATCGGTTGAGGGTGTTTTCGCGGTAGGTAAATTGAGATATGTCCAATCGCGCAACAGACTGGTTGGCGCAAGCGCGGCGCGACCTTGAACAGGCCGAGGATTCCCGGCGATCAGACAGGCACGAGTGGGCGTGTTTCGCCGCGCAACAAGCCGCGGAAAAAGCGGTCAAGGCACTGCATCTGGCGTTGGGACAGGAGGCGCGGGGTCATGTGGTGGCGCGCCTGCTGAGAGAATTGCCCGAAGGCATAGCGGTGGGAGACGATCTGGTGGATAAGGGGCGGGTGTTGGACGGGTTCTACATTCCTGCGCGGTATCCCAATGGGTTTCCAGAGGGCGCGCCTTTTGAACATTTCGGCCAGTTGCAAAGCAATGAGGCGTTGCGTTATGCCCGTGAAATTATTGACTTCGTCAGTCATAAAATGGCCCGATAAACAGACGGTAGATCGGGCGGTGCAGGCATGGGCCGAGCAAATTGCCGCGCAACATGTCGATGTGGTGCGCGTGGGGTATTTTGGATCGTATGCCCGAGGCGATTGGGGGGTGGGCAGTGATGTGGATGTGCTCGTTTTGGCGCGCGTGTGCCAAACGCCTTTTGAACGCCGGAGCGTTTTGTGGGATGCGGTGGATTTGCCCGTACACGCCGATGTGCTGGTCTATACGCTTTCAGAATGGGCATCTTTGGACGCGGCGAGTCAATGGCGCATAACCATTGAGGACGAGGTCGTTTGGGTCTATGGCTGAGATTTCTCCGCGAGAACCCATCTCATTTCATCTGTGCATCTAAAATCGCGCTTCTATTCCGATCTTTAAGGCGAGCAAAATACGATTTCTCGTGTCCCTCTGCGGAAAGCACCAACACGTTCCATGTATTTTCCCCGGTTGCATCGCGCTGTTGTTCCAAGTGCCACACCATCACATACTCGGTTCCCGGGTCGCGTTGCCATGGCACCAAGCGGTCTATATCCACGAGTTTTCGAGGTTCTGCCCCGCTAAAGTCTGCTCCCGTGGCCGTATGCACGGTGAACTTGATCTGCTCGTTTCGCATGTCGTAGCTCACCTGTCCCTTTTCCACAAAATTTCGCTGGATGTGCGGCTCCATCATCGTCAGGGAATACGTGCTGTCATCGAGCACGAGGATCGTAATTTCCCGATCCAGATCATCGGCTGTCCGCCTCCCGGTTTCGCTGCCGGCATACATAAACCAAGTGCCCATGGGCGTGTCCAATTTTTGGGGTACTGTAGCCTGTCCCGCTTTCTCCTCAGCGCATCCGGCAAGGCAACACAACCATACCGCGCAAACTATCCGTTTCATAATCCCTCCAAACCAAAATACACGCCAAAAGCACGCACAGGCGTAGCCTACAACGAGCATAGCGAGTAATTCCACCTCGGCTCCATCCTCCACCCAACGCATCGTAGGGGCGGTGCCCCTGTGCCCGCCCAAAAATCAGTGGTCAGTGACCAGTAGTCATACCAAATTGAATAGCTGTTGTCCTCATGTGATGCGATATGCGACCCGCAAATGATTCCCTGGACGTTACCCAGTCATTCAGAGAAGCCATAGCAACAAGGCCATCCCAAAAGACCCTCCGATAAAGCCATCGCGCACAGCGCGCAAGGCTGTCTCGCAACCCACCTCCCTCTTGCAACTTCCTTCGCAGGCCGACGCATGTCGTCCTGTTACAAAAGCGATTTGCGCTGTGCCAGCCTCTCGGCGCATGAGAGCGGCATTTTTTGCTTCCTTTTTTTGCTGCTGAAAAAAAGGAAGTCGCCGCACGCCGTAGGCACAGGCGTAGCCAACGCATCGAAGGCAACCCACGCAGAGGCAGAACCAAAGATGAACTGGCCTGAGAAACGGTCAGTTGTACCCCTCTCCGTAGATATGCGTTTTGTCGCGTAATGTGTCACCAAAGAATAAAAGCGGCCCGAACAAAAATCGTTGGGCCGCTCGTCTCTTTTTTTCCAGAACCTACCCACCCAGTGCTTCTCTCACGCGCTCGAAAAACCCTTTGCCTCCCTCGGGCGGCTGTGCGTTTTTCAATTTCTCGAGATGGCGAAACAGGGCCTCTTCTTCCCGGCTCAGTTTGGTCGGCGTCCAGACCGCCACGCGCACGAGTTGATCTCCCGTGCCATAGCCATCCAATTCGGGAAAGCCCTTGCCGCGCAATCTGAAAATTCGCCCGGATTGCGTTCCCTGCGGAATTTTCATACTCACCCGCCCGGTCAGGGTTGGCACTTCTATGTCCGCGCCCAAGGCTGCCTGACTAAAACTGATGGGCAAATCATAGACGATGTCATTGCCGTGCCGTTCAAAATGGTCGTGCTCTGTTTCTTCGATAAAGACCATGCAATCGCCCGCAGGCCCGCCATTTGGCCCGGCATTGCCCTGCCCGCGCAAGGGGATGTAATTGCCCTCTGACACGCCAGCGGGGATATTGACCGACAGAGTCTCCTGTTTTTTCACGCGACCCTGCCCGTGGCAACTGCTGCAATGCTCGCGCACCATTCTTCCCTTGCCATTGCACTGCGGGCAGGTGGCGACATTGACAAATTGCCCAAACAACGACCGCGTGGCCTGCCGAATTTGCCCCACTCCGCCGCACATGTCGCACGGCACGGGCGCGCTGCCCGGCTTTGCCCCGCCGCCGCCACACGTATCACAGGCTACCAAACGCGACAGCCGAATGGTTTTTTGCGCGCCTTCGGCAATTTCCTCTAAGGTCAAACTGACCGACACTTTGAGGTCTTCGCCGCGATTTGACCTGCGCGGTCTTCGCCGCCCCAGCAAATCGCCGAAGATGCCCCCGCCAAAGATCTCATCGAGATTGGAAAAAATATCTTGAAAATCGCCGGCGTGCGAAAAATCTGACCACTGAAAGCCCCCGCCGCGAAAGGTGCTACTGACGCCTTCGTGCCCAAACCGGTCATAAGCTTGCCGCTTTTGTGCGTCCATCAGCACTTCGTAGGCTTCGGCGCCTTCTTTGAACCTTTCCTCGGCCGCTGGATTGTCCTTATTGCGGTCTGGATGATATTTCAGCGCGTGCTTGCGATACGCCTTTTTGATCTCGTCTTCGGAAGCATTGCGATTCAAGCCCAGGATTTCGTAATAATCTCGTTTTGCCATGAACCCTTTCCCAGTTTTGTCTAACCCGCGTCGGCATCCGCGTCGGCTTGCGCTTTGCCTTGGCTGACCACCACTTTGGCCGGGCGCAGCACTTTGTCGCCCAGGCAATATCCCTTTTCAATCACATCGGCAACAATGCCCGCGTCGTAGGTTTCCGATGGCACTTGCATCAACGCCTCGTGGACAGTCGGATCAAAGGGTTTTCCGACGGTGTCAATCTCGTTGAGATTGCGGTTGTAGAGCACGCGCGGAAATTGCTCCATAATCATTTTTATGCCCTCTCGAAATCCCTCTGACTCCGTATCCCCGTTTTCGCTGTGCGCCAATGCGCGATCCACGCCATCCAAAATGGGCAACAAATCGCGGATCACATCTTCGCTGGCAGATTTTATGAGCATCTCAAATTCTCGCGCCCTGCGCTTTTTGTAATTGTCAAATTCCGCCGCGAGGCGCGTCCACCGGTCTTTGTACATTTCGGCTTCTTCGCGTGCCAGAAACAATGGGGTAATTTCTATCTTTTTCTCTGAGGCACCTCCTCGTTCATTGGCTTCCTCATTTTCGGTTTTTGCGACTTCCGCATCTGCCGAGACTTCTTCTGATGAAGGCTCCGGTGTATCGGCCTCCTCTTTTTTGATCTCTGCTGCTTCCAAGGCTTCTTCTTTTGACGGTGTTTCTTTTGTTTTCATAAGTTTTGAACTACTCCTTTATCTGTGGGCCAATATCTCTTCTGTCAAATTTGCCATATATTGCACCAGGGGCACGAGCCGCCCGTAAGGCAAGCGCGTCGGCCCAATAATTCCGATCACGCCCGACACATTGCCCACCGAATACGTGGAGGTGAGCAAACTGCAATTTTTGAGCTCGGGCGATTCGTGTTCGTCTCCAATTGTGATGAACGTGCCCGGCGTGCGGTCGCTCAACAGATACGCCACCTGTTCGCGCGCTTCCAGCATGCCGATCAGGCCAGCCAGGCGTTCATTGGAAAAATCGGGCTGATCAAAAAAGTTGCGCGTGCCATCCATGTGCAAATCGGAAAGGCTCGAAAACCGGAACATGTAATCGGCACTATTGGCGAACAAGCGCAACAGCTTGGGCGACCCAGACGATGCGAACTCGAGGCGTTCTTTGACAGACGCCATAATTTCGCCCACCGTGAGGCCGGAGAGCCGCTCGTTGACCACGCGCTGCGTGGCCTCCAATTCGGCGTCTTCGATAGCCCAGTTGATTTCCACGACCATTGTCTTGATCAACCCCGACCGAATGGACAGGACCATCAGCAACTTGGATTCGCTCAATTTGAACACTTCCAAACGCTCAAAAATGCCCTGGGCAAATTGAGGGCCGAGCGCGATGCCGAGATTGTGCGAGACATCGGCCAAAACTTTGGACACTTGCTCCAGCAAACCGTCGGTATTGCCCGCGCGCAAACGCTCGACACTGTTGCGAATAGACCGTTGCACCGCCTCGGCGAGTTCTTCTAGGTTCATCAGCATATCCACATAGTAGCGATAGCCCTTGTCGCTGGGCACCCTGCCTGCGGATGTATGAGGCTGGCGCAAATAACCCTTTTCTTCGAGATCGGCCATCGAGTTTCGGATGGTTGCCGCGCTGAGTCCCAAATCCATTTTGGAAATGGTGCGCGACCCCACCGGCTCGCCCGTGGCGACATAGATGCCGATCAAAATGTCGAGAATTGCCTTTTCTCGGGAGGTCAGTTCGGTCATAGGATGTGCCCTTTCTAAAAATAAATGAAAGGGGAGAAAATTTGTCAAGCCCATAGGCCATTGAGCGAAGTATCGCTTGGCAAAAAAACAGGCTGGCCGACTCGCTTTGCCAACCTGTTTCCAATCTGCGATAGCGCGCCTAATTCTCAAAGTTATCGACAAAGATCAGGAAGTCTTGGAAATTAACCATCTCATCGCCATTCAAATCGGCCTTGGGATTGTAGCCCTCATCGCCCACGCCCTTGCCAAAGGCTGCGGCAAAGAGCAGGAAGTCTTGGAAAGTAACCATCTTATCGCCATTCAAATCGCCAATGATGGCAGACGATTCATGGCGCACGATGAACAACGCTTGAATCGCGTTATCGGAACTGGGCAATCCGAGAATGGAGACCGTATCTCCTACCATAAGCTGGTTAAACTGGAAAAAGGGAATGCCAGCAGGTATCATGCCTGACCTAAGAAGTGACAAGATCTCGTCGGGATCATCAAACGATGCGTCATTTATCATGACCAACAAAGTCCCTGCGGAAGTGGTATCCCCCGGCGTTGGAACAGTGACCAAAACGCTCACTTGTCGCCCATCGCTTTGAACGAAAAACAGATTTTTTTCAGCGTCTATGCGGTCGACGCGCACCTGTGGGATGTTGCTAATTGCTTCCGGCTCGACCGCTTCTTGCAACGCGACTTGCAAAGCGGTCGCGCTTGTACCGTTCTCGACGCGAATCAAGTTGTCGGAATCAACCCCCAGTGCATTGAGGCCCACAAGGGCAGATAGGTCAACGGAGTCTCCATTTGCATCAACCGCACTTTGATTCAGAGCCAAGATATAGGACCCATCGGGCACATGTTTCAACTCAAACGCGAGTTGTTCGGGAAGCGATTCGAGGATATCGAAAGGGGCAATGCGAACAATGGCCGCCAGGTATTGCAACGGGTCATCACTGCCGCCATCCATAGATAGAAGAGTTGAATACCTGTCAGCATCTATCAGCACCGCCGAACCCAGTTCATCGCCCAGCTTAACGCCCGCGGGCAACATCGCCCTCCCGGAAACAACGGCATCTGACAATGCCACCGTGCCAAAAAAGTACTGTTGCTGCGCGGACGGATTGCCAACGATTAGCTGATAGGTCGCATTTTCGGGCAATTGAACGGTTGCCGTTAGTTTCAGGCTATCCGCGCTGATGACCCACGCTGCTGGATTCTCGGGCAAGGGATATATCATCACGGGTACATCAATGTCTCCAGCCGAGTCCCGAATTGCGTGCAAGGGCTTATCAAATGTGACTTCAAACGATTGCATCCCACTCGGCACGGGCGGATTATTTGCATTTTCTTCGAGTGTGACGCCGCCAATGACGAGCGAAGTCACCGCAGGGGGGCCAACGCTGGGAGGAGGTTGTTGCACAAAATCACCTGCATCGCCGGGATTTGTCGCCTCAATGCTCGGATCAATTTCCCCATCGCCATCCGGGTCGCCCAGTTCTCGACCATTGGACACGCCATCGCCATCTGAGTCGAGCATCGCAAGCATGGCATTCCAGGTGACGCGACCGCGGCTACCACTCTGCGTCAGATAATTTTTGTTGATCTCATCGCCAAAAGCGGTCAATGTACCACCCCCGCTTGAATCTACATGACACGAAGCACAGCGGAACTTGCTGCCATTCGGAAGTTGACCGACGCGGACACGACGCGCATCGGCCGGGCCGCTCCATCCCATCAATGCGATGATCAGAACAACCAGCAACCTGCGAGAATCGAACTTCGACATAAAACCCTCCTTAGAAAAGGTGATGGAGCGCGACATTGCATTATTGGGATATTACACACAACCTCGCGCTTTGTTCCCGAAAAGTATAGCGTATTTTTTGTTGAAAAACAACCGCCTTTTTAGAGGAAACCAAAAATTGTCTTGCAACTTTTGGAGAAATGTCTATAATAAACTCCGCTTGCAGAATAGACAAACCCCGACCCCGCACAACCACACCACCAAGTGGTCGGTGATCAGTGGTCAGTCCCCAACCACCCATCCACGAGTGAGAGGGCCACCCAACAGCCCCCAAAACCCGACGCCCTTCGCTGATGAACTGGCTTGAGCAATGGGGTACAACGGGCTGCCTCTCAAGCCCGTTCACCGGCCAGTAGTACCCCGTTCCGCCAATTCGCCGTGTAATGCGTATTTAATACGCCAGAAATTGTGTTGAAATAGACGTTGTCTATATTTCCTGTCGATATGTTGGATCGAAAAATGTCACCGATCCGCTGCATATCTTCATCAATCACAGGCCACTTTTCTCAAAATGAAAGGAGCAGAATATGGCCAAAACGCCACAAGATGTCCTCGCAATGCTCAATGATCAGGGCATTAAAGTCGTTGACATGCGCTTTACCGATTTTCCCGGACATTGGCAGCATTTTACGATCCTGTCCTCTGAAGTCGAAGAAGAGACCTTTGAAGATGGACTCGGTTTCGACGGCTCCAGCATTCGCGGCTGGCAGGCCATCAACGAATCGGATATGCTCGTGATGCCCGATGCCTCAACGGCATTTATCGATCCGTTTTTGGAAGAAAAAACGCTGGTGATGATCTGCGACATTGCCGACCCCATTACCAAGAGCGGCTATTCGCGCGATCCGCGCTCAGTTGCCAAAAAAGCCCAAGCCTATTTGCAGTCCACAGGCATTGGCGATACGGCGTATTTTGGCCCCGAAGCCGAATTTTTTGTTTTTGACGATGTGCGCTTTGGCGAAGGGTCAAACCACGCCTTTCACAGCGTAGATTCCATTGAGGGCTATTGGAATTCGGGCAGAGATGAAGGCCCCAACTTGGGGTATAAGCCCCGGCACAAAGAGGGCTATTTCCCGGTGCCACCCCACGATACCCTGCAAAACATCCGCACGGAAATGGTGCTGACAATGGTAGATGTGGGCATTGACGTCGAAGTGCATCACCACGAAGTGGCAACCGGCGGTCAGGGCGAGATCGACATTCGGTTCTGCCCAATGGTCGAATGCGCCGACAAAATGACGCTGTACAAATACATTGTCAAAAACGTGGCGCACAAACACGGCAAAACCGCCACCTTTATGCCCAAGCCCCTTTTTGAAGACAATGGCACGGGCATGCACACGCACCAGAGCATCTGGAGAGGCGATGAGCCGCTCTTTGCCGGATCCGGGTATGCGGGCCTCAGCGAGACCGCCCTCCACTATATCGGCGGCACGCTCAAACACGCAAACGCGCTGATTGCATTGACCAACCCCACCACCAATTCGTTCAAGCGGTTGGTGCCCGGGTACGAAGCGCCGGTCAACTTGGCTTATTCGCAGCGCAACCGCAGTGCTTCGGTGCGTATCCCAATGTATTCTCAAAGTCCCAAAGCCAAGCGGATGGAGTTTCGTTGCCCAGACCCGAGTGCCAATCCCTATCTGGCTTTCGCGGCGATGTTGATGGCCGGGCTGGACGGCATTCAAAATAAAATTGATCCGGGCGACCCCCTCGACAAAAACCTCTATGACCTCGAGCCCGAAGAAGCCGCATCCATTCCGCAGACGCCCGCATCGCTGGCCGATGCTTTGGACGCTCTGGAAGCGGATCACGATTTCTTGCTCAAGGGCGATGTTTTTACAGAGGATGTGATTGAAACGTGGATCGAATACAAGCGCGAGAATGAGGTTGACGCGATCAATCAGCGTCCCCATCCCCACGAATTTGCACTTTACTTTGACGTGTAACGTGTAAGCGATTTTTCGGTACATGCACAAAGCAGGTGGTTATTTGACCACCTGCTTTTTTTATTCATGAGTGTGGGTTTCATTCCGTTGGCCTTCTCGCTTAAGGCTGGCTCAATCTCTCAATTTTGTCTTCTCATCCCATCGCACCACATCCAAGTGTTTTTGTGAAAAACCAACGGCGTCCCGAATATCCGCGCCGCGCATGTCGGCATTGTCGAATTGGGCTTTGTAGAGGTCGGTTTTTTGCATGCGGGCGCGCTGGAGGTTGGCGTTTCGCAAATCGACTTTGACGAGGTCGGCCTCTTGGAGTTTGGCACTTTGCAGGTTGGCCCGGTTCAAATTGGCGTCTGTCAAATCCGATTTTCTGATGTCGGTGGTCCGCAAAATGGCGTTTTCAAAATCCACATTGACCAAGATGGTTTCCGACAAATTGGCCTTGTAAAAATTCGCGTTTTTGCATTTCGCGCCGCGCAAATTGCACCCGGCCAGTTTTGCTCCCTCAAAATTCGCGCCTTCGAGGTTCGCGCCGCTGAGATCTGCCAATTCCAGATCTGCCGGTGTTGCCAGCGCGCCTTTCAGATTGGCTTTGGTGAGGATCGCATTTTGCAAGAACGCCCCGCTGAGATCCGCGCCTTCGAGGTTCGCATCGCTCAAATTGGCCTGCAAAAAACGCACGCGCTGCAAGTTGGCCCCGGACAAATTCGCCCCTCGCAACTGCGCGCCACTGAGAATGGCCTCGCGCATATCGGCATCTTGCAAGAGGGCATGTTGCAATTCGGCGCGGTTTAGATTTGTCCCCGCCAAGTCAGCGCGTTCACCCGCCGCGCCATTTGACGCAATCCACGCTCGATGCCGTGCGAGGACTTCGCGCAATTGCGCCGGTGATAGGAGTTTTGGCATGCGATCTCTCCTTTTGTTGTAGGCTGTGGCTGTGCGTTTTGTCGTGTACTGTGCTAAATTTCAATCATTTCGCTTTCGGTTACAATGAAATCCATCTTCACATCGTGCGGTTCGGCGGGTACGCGGTCTATAATCTGAAAGGCATAAGACAGGCCGATGCGAATGGCTTTGGTCCGTGTCAGAAATCGGTCGTAGTAGCCTTTGCCCGATCCAATGCGATGCCCCAAGCGATCAAAAGCGATGCCGGGGATGAGGATTGCATCAAGGGTATGGGGTGACAAAACCAACTGGGGATTTGGCACGGGTTCGCGCAAGCCATTGTGTGCGGTACGCAATTCATTCAATCCCGCAATCGCTTGAAAATCCATTGCGCCATTCGCCCGTGTAATGGGAACGCCCACTCGTTTTCCGCTGCCGAGTGCTGTGCGGATCAGTGTTTTGGTATCCACTTCATTTTTCACCGAAACATAACACGCGACGCGCTGTGCAACTCGGTACGCGGGCATGTGGATCAGATGGCGGTGAATACGCAGACTTTTTTTTCGAACCACGCGCTCGGGCAGTTGGATGCGTGCGGCGTGCAGGGGGCGTTTTAGATTCTGTTTGGTCATGGGGCATCGTCAGCGGTTAGCGGTAAGAGGACACGCGCGGGGTACAATTGCGATAGCAGTTCACGGGTACGAAGAAAGGCAAAAAGCAACTACGGATAATACCAAATTGATTTTCTGTTGTCCTCATGTGATGCGATATGTTGCCATCAAGCAATCCCCTTGCCGTTACGCAGTACGTCAAAGAAGTCATTGCAACAAGGCCATCCCAAAAGACCATCGAAAAAAGCCATCACGCACAGCGCGCAAGGCCGTCTCGCAACCAACAGCCATCTTGCAACTTCCTTCGCAGGCCAACGCATGTCGTCCTGTTACAAAAGCGATTTGCGCTGTGCAGAGCACCCCTCGGCGTTTGAGAGCGGCATTTTTGAACTGCTGGGGCAGTTGTACCCCGCTCGCCTACTTTTTTTTGCTGTTAAAAAAAAGTAGGTCGCCGAAGGCATCAAAGGCAACAAACGACGCTGTAGGGCCAAACGCTTTAGACAAGCAACGCATGATACGGAACGTCTGTTCCCCATTCCTCATTCCTCATTCCTCATTCCTCATTTCTCATTTCTCCCTGATGGGAGGCAGGATACGGAAAAATAAAAATCAAATTGGTATCACACTAATTTTGGGATAGATAGGCGGGGATTGACCACTGAGCACCGAGCACCGACCACTGCTTTTCTCACTGTGCCACCACAAAAAGGGCATCCTTAACCGCGGTCTGATTGTTGTTCAAATCGGTTATTTTGACCTCCAGCGCGTACCGCCCCGGCGTGCGGTCGCCCAATTCCAACTCCGTATAGACCGCTTCCAAATCCATTGTTCCCACTTGCTCATAGCCCATCAACACCTGCCCGCGTTTGCCCTTGAGCGTCTGCACCAGCCGAGACACGGCGCCGCCCACGCCTTTGCCCTTTGGCGCGATGGTATATTCCACGCGGTATCGCGTTTGCCCAAACGCATCGCGTTTCAGATTGTAGATTTCGTAATACACAAAAATGCTCTGCCCCTTGGGATAGGTTCGCGTGGGCATGGGCACGACGTGCAACGCGCCTTTGCGGAACTTATCCTGCGGGCCGCCCTCTGCAACGCGCCATGCCAACGTCAAGTCGCTCACTTTCAACGACCTGATATGATATTTCTCCAATTCGATTACCTGCCGATACCGCCCTTGCCTGCCGGACAGACGGTTGAGCAAATATACTTCCAACCTGTAATATCCTGGCGGTGCCTCCAGGCGCACCACATCGGGAACAAAGGCCCCGTGGACTCCGGTTAGGTCACCTGTGTTGCGATACCGCACCTCGCCCGTGCGCCGATACACATCCCCGGTCTGCTCGTTCAACAACGCCACGGTGCGCTCCACCACCAACTCGGTGGCGTTCTTTTCGGCAAAATATCGCCCGAATGTGTGTGGGATGCCCGTATAAACTTCCAGCGTGCTCACGCCTTGGCGCCGACCTTGAAAATCTGCCAGATCGTAATAAAATTCCAGAGGCCGGGTGTTTTCGGGCGTCACGTAATAATCGGGCGTCACCCGCGCTGCAAACTCGGTGATTCGTCGGGGATTGTACCGGTTCAACAGGGCCAGCCTGCGGATGGGGATATTGGGATCCAGAGGCGGAGGTGCGTAATCGAAATGGCCGGTCATGGCCTCATCCGTAAAAGTAATCTCGATCCCCCCGTTTATATCCGTATAGATCCACGTTTCCCACCGCACCATTGAGGCATCTTCCTGTACGGAGACCGCCTGGAAATCCGGCTGGAGATTAAAAAATTCACTCCCCATATTCCCGGCGTTGACCACTGTATTCGCCAGCCGTTCGTATGTGCTGATGTCCTCGCCGGTCTGATCATCGGCTGTTGCCTGTCCCGAACGCACAGTACGCCGCTCTTCATCTCCCGCCTCCAGTTGCTGTCGCTCCCGTTCCTGTGACTGTGCGATAGTCTGTTGCATGGATGCGGCATCAAGTTGCGCCCTGAGTTGGGTTGACGCGCCCAATTTGGTGTGCAGGCTGCGCACCGGATACACCGGACCGAAGTACGTTTGCTGCGCGGCTTGCGCGCCAAACAGGGTGTGGGCCACGCGCTCCTTCACCCGCTGCACCGCCAGACTTTGATCCAGGTTCAGCATGTTGGACCGCGACCGGTAATCGGGTTCGCCAAACCGGATATACACTTCGCCGCGCCGATCAAACGGCTTTTTGCCCTCTGAGAAATTTGTCAGCGCGTACCACACCCGGCGGTAGTGCTCCAACTTGCGCTCATTGATCGCCGTGATCAGGTTGGGGTCTTTCAGGGACCAAAACTGTTGCAAAAATGCAGAACGCGCCGCATCTGTGTCAAGGCTGGTATATTCTGCCAATTCCTCAATAGATGCCAAAAATCGAATATCCTCATACAGGGCGCGGCGTTGTGGGGGCAGCCGATCCACATAAGAAAAAAAATAAGCCTGCGCCCAGTTCACGCGATTGAGTTCCAAACACGCCTGCGCCAAAATGGGCAGGGAAGCGATTTCTTCGGGATGTTCGCGGATGTGGTCTTCCAAGAGATGGATGATGCGGTCGAAATTTTCGCTGCGTAAATACGCCCGCGAAAGCAGTTCCCGGCCTTCGGGATCGTCTGGCGTGAGCGCGACATAGCGGGCATACGCCATCGCCGCTTGTTCGTCGTTTTCTTCTTGTTCCTCCCACCACTTGCCCAGCAGCTTGTAGGCCGGCGCGTAATTCGGATCCAGCGCGATGACGTGGTCGAGGTCCCGCTTTGTATCGTATTCCTTGAGGTCGTACCGCGTCTGCGCCATGTGGAAACGGGCTTCGAGGTACGTGGGATGCCACTGAAGGGCTTTTCTGAAATAGCGAATGGCCGTGTACATCCCCTTGCGCCGATTGCGAAAAATAAGCCCCAGCCCGTTGTATGCCTCGGCGAGGCGATAGTCGAGGTCAATGGCGCGTTCAAACGCATCGCGCGCGCGGTCATCATCGCCCGCCTGCATAAGGGCGTATCCCAAAAGCGAATGCCCTATCGCCAATTTGGGCGCCACCCGCACGAGGATTTTCAAAATCGGCACCGCGAGCGCGTGGTTTCGCGCCAAAAGCGTCTTGCCCATCTCCAAAAGAGAATCCACTTGCGCTTGCCCAATGGGACGGTCTTGCACGCGGTAGCCGCCATTCTCTCGAACCAGTTCCACCAGACGGCCGGGATAAAAATAACTCACGACAACCGCTTCACCGGGCGCGGCATCGGGCCTGTAAAAATAACTGACTGACCGCGGATCACTTTTGTCTTTAGGTGCGCGGAACAAGCGGAAAACCACCTCTGCGTCTGCGGAGGATCGATCACTTGCCCATTGCCAAAGCGTTTTGAGCTGATCGGGCATTTGCCCGCGATGAGCCTTGCGATACGCCGTCAACAACTCGGCCATAGCCCCGAGGTGATCGCGGCACACCCAGCGGGATCCATCCCGCCGAATCTCCTGCGCGGCTGTTTGAAACGCCTGCACATAGTCTCGCATAGGGGCGTCGGACAGGCCCATCTTTGACGCCCGCTTGCCCAGTTTGTCGAGCGATTTTGCCGCCTGAAAATAATAAGTGGCTGCCTGTTTGAACTCCCAGCGCGAGAGACTCAACTGCGCCATGCGGGCGGCGTTGAAACCCGCGTGCAGATCGACTGTCGCTTTCTCGCCCGCGGCCGGCTCGGTCGGTTTTAATCCGCTGACCGTTTCAGTTGTCCAAACGACAGGTTGATCGATCTCCGAATCGCTCAACGCGAGAACATCGCTTGACAGCACCTCCCAGTATCTGGATGGGGCGAGCGAAACGGTGTGTCCGCGGTTCAAAATATCGCCCGGAGCAGGCAATGCCAGCGGCGGGGACTGATAAATAATGCGTCCCGATTCCGTCTTTCCAAGCTGTCCTGGTCGCCCGGGGAAAATACCCAAACACTGTTCCACGCCCGCCTCATCGCGCCACAATTCCGTCAGGCCGATCCCATCTGTTTGCCGGGAAAAGGTCCACACGCGCCCGGTTGATCCGGTGTGGATGACCTGATTCTCGGCATGGGCTTCGGCGCAACAAAGCGCGACGACACATGCCATTAGCAGTCCATATCTGACCATTGGTAAAGTGAACACGGCATACCTCCAACGAATCGGCGAATCAACGCATGGAAATCGCAGGGACAGGCCCCCGTACCTGTCCGAATCAATGAATCGGCGAATCAACGCATGGAAATCGTAGGGACAGGCCCCCGTACCTATCCAAATCAATGAATCGGCGAATCAACGCATGGAAATCGTAGGGACAGGCCCCCGTGCCTGTCCGAATCAATGAATCGGGGTACACCTGCGATAGCCGTTCATCAACACAGCTTCCGGAAAGCGGCCCAGCAAACGCGCAACAGCAAATAGCCGTGCCGAAACCGGCGGATTTGCGTCGTTCCGTACACGCGATCCCGATAGCGCACCGGCACTTCCACAATTTTGCGAACCAGCTTGGACGCGCCCAAGAGCAGATCGAAATCGCCAAACGGATCGAAGTCGCATACATCCCGACGTATTTTAACGACCTTTCGGTAATCCGAAGCAAACAGGGCTTTGGTGCCGCACAGCGTATCCGATATGCGTTGGCCCAACAGACAACTCAAAACCCGACCGAAAAACCGATTGCCCAACAGATTCAAAAAGCGCATGGCCGCGTGTTCCATTGGGTAGATCAATCGCGTTCCCACGGCCAGTTCGGCCCGGCCCGACACCAGCGCGTGAAAAAACTTGGGCAAATCCTCGGGCGCGACGGTCAGATCGCCATCCAAAATCATCAACACATCTCCCACCGCCTCCTCAAAACCCTGCCGCACCGCGTCTCCTTTTCCGCTTCCGGCTTGCCGGATCAAGCGGATATCTGCGTCTGTATGCACCGCCATACATCGCGCGACCTCCTCGGCTGTGCCATCTGTTGAATGCCCCACCACAAAAAGCAGTTCTGTATGCGCGCCCATGTGCGGGGTTCGCACTATCGCCTCCTCCACTGTGCCGCGTTCATTTTTGCAGGGCACCACGACCGAGCAAGAAACCGCGGATGCCTCGCGTGCGGGAAAAACCGGGCGTGCGACCAAGGTCTGGATCAGACACATGCGCCGCAACCCCGGCACCTTCGCCAACAAGCGATTTGAAAACCCCGCCAAAACCGGCACGCCGCAGGGCAAAAGCAGGCGATTTTCCCGTCGAATTGTCTCAAAGCCGCACAGATAGAGCAGATTGTGAATATCCCGGTGCGTCAACCAGTTTTGCACGGGTTCGGGCATCTTGAAGCCCAACATCTCTGCCGCCTTTAGCATCGGTTTCCACAGGGGATTGTAATGCGTCACCAGCACGCGGGAACCGGGCAACACCACCTTCCACAATTCGCTAAACACACCTTGGATGTCCGGCAAAAAACCCAGCAGGTCGGATAAAATGATCCACTCAAACCGCTCGCCTTCGGGCAAACACTCGGCGCGGCCCACGCGAAATTCCAAGTCGGCATATTTTTTTTGCGCCTGTCGCACCATAGCCTCGCTGAAGTCGATACCGAGTCCCCGTTTCGGTTTCAGGCCCGCCAACAGGTCGCCCGTGCCGCATCCCAAGACCAACACAGACTCGCCTTCGGGCACCACACTGCGGCAAAATCGCAACACCTCTTTGTGATAGGCGCGGTTGCGCCTGCGCCAACGGTCTCGCCCCTCGGCAGCGCGGTTGAAAAAGGCTTGGATGGCTCGGCTATCGGGAAGGGATTTTTTCATAGGAATTAGGAATTGGGAATTGACGATTCGCAATTCGTCTTTACCCGTGTATTGACGCAAAGACGAGGTCCTTCGGTTGCTCAGAGCGACATCTGTCACCGATCAATCGCCACCGAGTATTTTGAGTTCGCGACGCGCCAACTGCGCCACTTGTGGATCGCCGCGCCAAAGTTTTAAAAAGTGTTGGTACGCCCGTATCGCGGCGGTTTTGTCGCCATGATCCCGATGGGCTTTTCCCAAATTAAAATACGCCTCGGCCCAACCCGGGCGCAATGCGATGGCGCGGGCATAGGCAGAAGCCGCAGGCCCCGGCCTGCCTAGGGCCTCGCGGGCAACGCCCAAATTGTAAAAAACCTCTGCGTTGTCAGGTGTGAGGACCGCCGCTCGTTCAAAGGCCGCGTGCGCGTCTGTCGCTCGCCCGGCCCGCATCGCTGCAAGCCCTTTGTTCATCCACGCGGCGGCATCGTCCGGGTGCATCGCCACCGCCTTTTGGTAGGCCAACGCCGCCCGATCAAACCGGCCGGTTGCCGCGTAGAGATTGCCCAGGTTATTATAGGTCAACGCATCTTCCCGGATCGCCAACGCCTGTTGGTACGCAGCCTCAGCTTCGGAAACCCGACCGCGTTCGGCCAGCGCGTCGCCCAAGGCGTGTTGCATTTTCGCGCTTTGGGGATACGCTGCCACCGCGCTTTGGTAAAGGGTTAAATCGCTGTGCCAGTCCGCGTTTCGCATCGCAGTTCGCGCACCATAGCCCGCGAGGATCAAACCGGCGAGAACAAATGCCCAAGATTTTTGAACGCGCTCAAACCCAAGCCCGGCCAGCGCGAACAACCCCAGCACCGGCAGATATAAAAACCGCTCTTGAAAAATGGCGTTGATCAAAACGAGCGTTTGGGACACGGCCGAATAGGGAACAAAAAAAAATGCCAGTCCAAAAAAAACGCGGGGCCAGCACCACCAAAAAGCACCCGCGCACAACAGGAGGCCCGCTATGCCAACGACAAGGCCCACCAGTGCTTCGGGGGCGAACAGAGAGGTGACAACTGGAATCGCGTTGTAGGAATAGTCGACGGACAGTCGAGCCGGAACCAAAACGAGACCGAGATACTTGTAGAACAGTCCGACCGCTGTCAAGAGCCGGTGATCGAGCGGTTGATCGATGAGCGGGTTGTTGAGCGCGAGCACATTTTCGGCTGAAAAACCCAACCCCGCCGCGCCTTTTCGGAGGGCCAGATAGAGGGCAAAAACCCCGACAAAGCCGGCCCAGCGCGGTCCGCGTTGCCGTATCAGCTTGCGTATTCCCTCAACCCGTTCTCCCGACCGCATCGGGACGAGGGTCAAATCGACGACCACCACCAACCCCAGCGCGGTCAGCGCACTCTCTTTGGAAAGCAAGGCGAAAAAAAAACTCGCGAGGGCCAACCCGTAATGCGCTTCCGCGCCGCGCCGATGCCAGCGAACGTAGAACAGCAGGGCGGACAGCGAAAACAACCCCGCCAACAAGTCGGCACGCCCAAATGTTATGCCCGCGACGGCTTCGGCATGGATGGGATGCACGGCAAAGAGCAAGGCGGCAAAAACCGCCCCGCGTTGCAACCCCATGCTCGCGCAGAGGAGATAGGCCAACAGGCTGTTGCCCACATGCAGGAGCACATTGGTCAAATGAAATCGGAACGGCTCGATCCCGCCCCATCCATCCAGCACAAAAGACAGCACCGTGAGGGGACGATACTGTCCATTGGCATTGGCCTCGTCTTCATATCCGCCCCAATAGTGCGTGGTCAAAACGCCCCACATGTCCGCGTCGCGAATCAGCCGGTTGCGCTCGATCAAAAAGTGATCGTCATAGACCAACCCATTGCCCATGGTGTTTGCAAACACCGCAAAGACAGCGAGGGCCACGGCGACGAGGGGCCATGTTTTTATGTGTTGATCTTTCGACATGTTTTTTCGCTACGGAAATGCAGTGGGCGAATGACCACTAAGAAATACGCACCGTCTATTTTGGCACAGAATACAAAGGGCGATTGCAGGGGGGCAAACCCCGGCAGTCGCCCGAAAAATGTACAACCTTTGGATCCGTGGGATTAGAACGTGCCGCCGATAGACACGCGCAACGGCGAGTCAAACAGAGCCACGCCGTCGATACTCTTCAGCAGCGAATAGGACACATCCACCGAAAAGGTTTGCCCACCCACTGTCTGCTTGAACCCCGCGCCAAAGGCAAAATTCTCGAGATCGTAGTTCCACTTGTACCCCGCACGCAACGCGATCATGTTTTGGAACCAGAGTTCCGCGCCAAAGTGATAGCGTTGCTCGAAGTCCACGGGAAATACGCTCTCGGCTGCCACTGTCAAATAGGTCGGATCGCCCTTTTCCCCATAGACCTCGGCCGCGAGACCCATGTTGTAGGTCAGGGGCATCAGATACGAGAATGCCTCTTCTCTGGATTTTTGATCCGGCCCAAAATTCTTGAACGACATCGCCACGCGCAGGCTTCTAAACCCGGTGTAAAAATGGCTGCCCAAATCCACCGTGAATGTGCTGGTCGTCTGCGTGTAAAGCCGTTCCTGCACGTAGTTGGCCTTCGCGCTGAACGAAAATTTATCTGTGAATTTGATGGCGTAGAGAAAGCCCACGGCCATGTAATTCACGTCGATAAATTGACCCGTGCCACCTGGCTGAAAGATGGTGGTCTCTTCGATGGGATCGACCTGTTGCGTGATCAGGCTGATACCGAGCACTTCGCCCCGAGACGAGTGGGTATTATAGACCGCCGCCGCCGAATACAGGTCGGTTCCGGCCAGCCACTTGGTGTAGTTGGCCTGATAGGCGAACCGTTCCACATGGGTCAGTCCGGCGCCGTTCCAGAAAATGGCGTTGATATCGTCGGCAATTGCCGTGTATGAATCGCCCATTCCGACTGCGCGAGCGCCCTGCCCGATTTTCAAAAACTGCATGCCTGCGATGTTGACCTTTTTAACACCTTTGATCCCGGTGACGCCTTCCGATTCAAGCCCAAAAACGGGACTGGCGATCAGCAGAAGGCCCAAGACCGCTGTGAGTGTGAGAGTCTTCCGTTTCACAATGAATACCTCCTCCTCTACTTAATCACCACAAAAGCACCGCGCTGGATCTTGTTTTGGCTGCCTTGGGTTTCGGACACCACCACAAAGTAGTACAGACCGGTCTGGATTTCGCCAGCCAAATTGTAGGTGACTTGCCGAAACGCCGCTTCGCCTCGATCCGGATTGTCGTGTTGTATGGTATAAACCCTGTCGCCAGAAGCCGAAAAAATGTGGATTTTGCACTTGCTCGGAATCCCCACGAACCGCAGGTTGCGGCTGTTGGGATATTGATGCTTGCCATCCACGAAATAGGGATTTGGCACCACCACCACTTTGCGGTCGAGTTGATCCGTTTCCGCAGTGGTCGGCTGGAATGGCCGCCTGTCGTCCCCGTCGTAAGTGCGTGCAGTGGGTGGGCCCCAACCGCTCTCGTACCCACCCGAGGCATTGGTGCGCGCCCTGCCCGTGGGCAAATCTGCCAGCGTCATGCCGCCGCCCATCCAGCTGCTGTATCCGCTGTTGTAGGGCCGCACCGAGTAGTGATACTCAAACCCGGCAGCCGTGTCCAAATCCTCGTACGTGTACTTCCCGCCGGACAATGACCAGTTTCCATTGACGCTGGAACCGCTCTGTCCTTTCAGCACTGTATCGTGCAATTCCCAAGGGCCCCACCCAAACCAAGTGGAGCGATACACGCGGTAGCCCACGATGTCTTGCGCGCTGGTATAGGGATTGACCGCGCGGTCCGCGTCGTCTGCCCATGAAATCTGTTGGCGGGCAAATCCGCTGGACGTCAGATCATTGGCTGAAATAAACGTGTTCATCGGCGCGGGCGGATGGTGAAAATTGGCGTCGTAAATAAAATGCGCGAGTTGCAAATTCTCAAATGCCGCCTGCTCGCCCAGGGTTTTGAACTCCTGGATCTTCGTTTCCACCGGGGTGCTCGAACGGTCCCAAGTCAGGATATCCATGTTTTTCACCTGCGCCGGATGCCCGGCGACAAAGGCCATCACGATCTTGGCACTTTCCCCGGCTTGAAGCGTGTAGGGGCCATAGACTTGCGAGAAAATATAAATTTTTCGGTCATCTACATTGCTCTCGTTTGGGTTGTCTTTGATCCCCCCTTTTAGCATGGCACCATACATCTGAGACTCGGTGTCCTTCTCGGTATAGGGATCGTCAAAATCGTCCTTGGACCGCGCATGCCACCACTGTGCCGAGAAGGGTTGGTCGCCCTGGGGTTGCACGTATTTGCCCATGTCGCGGTCATTGAATGCGTGCATGCCCGGATCATCGGTAAAAGCAACGGGCGCCATCACAATGTGCTGAGGTGCGCGAAGTTGCCCCTCGGTTTGCAACACATCGATCTCGCCCAAACGCTGGAAAAATGGGTCGCCCGTATCGTCGTGTGGCGTCAACGGGTTATCCGAATCGCGGAAAATGCTGGCCTTGTAGCCGGGCGCAAACGCACCGCCGTAGTTGGGCGCATCGGAATAAAAATAAATATCATCCACGCCCCGGCCATTTCCGGCCGTCACATAACCATCCCACCCGAACGCCTCCTGAAGGCCCATTGCCGCAGACACCCAGGAATTGACAAACGAAAAATAGATGTCGCTCTGGGTCGCCGTGCCACCGGGGTTGTCTTCTTGCCCATCCCCGTCGAAATCACCCGTGTTGGTAAATGTCAAATCCACCAAGTAAAAATCGTCAAAGTTCGGATGACTCCAATTGTACACCCGTCGCGTCACCTGAATGCCCTGCTTGATATGCACCCATCGGGTGATGATCGTCTCTTCCGGGATCGTCTGATCGACGATATACCCGCCCAGACTGTAATTGGCGATCACGACTGGCCCCGTCGAAGACGGGTCAAAATTGCTCGCCAAATAACTCCCAAAATCCGACGCTGTCACCCCCGACCAGTAATTGGACAACCACGGTTCGGTACCGCCGCCGCTCCAACTGGCGATGATGTTCGCCGAACCGTCGGACAGGCGCAGAGGGTTGATAACCCCCCAGTTCTCTTCCTCGTTGCCCCTGGGGTCGTAGGGCAATGGACGAATAAAATCCTTGATCCACGGCGACGCTCTCGGCCCGGTCAGGCTGATTTGCCCGTCGCCCGTCAAAATCCACAAGCCATCGCCCATCGAGGTCTTGTAGTCGTTGTACACCTGGGACTTCGGGCCGCTCGTAAATTGCGACAACACTTGCCCGAAGGAGCCTGGCCCCACGCCATTGTGGGGATAGGCATTGCGGTCACCACCCCGGTTGATCTCGGGATTGCCGCCTTGGATGCCCATGTTGTTCCACGAGTTGGTGATCAGTGCCCTGGTGTTTTCCCTGAACGGGACCACATTTGGGTCGAATTGCGCCGCGGCATTGGTCGCCAAAACAGCGATAGCAAAAATTGCGACCCACCATGTACAAATCTTAAATCGCGTCATTGTATTCCTCGCCCTCCATCTCGGGTTTCGGAAAAGGTAAGTGAGCGGGCCATGAGGCCCGCTCACTTAAACCGCTACCAGTTAAATCGCACGCCCACCTGCGTCAACCTCGGCGTGTGTGCATAAGTTCTATCGCGCACGTCGCCGTATTGCAGGTAGGTACTGTCGGTTGGTCGAGGGCCATCAACCCCGTAATACGTGTAGTCGTTCCGGTTGGTCGGGCTCGTTCGGTCTTTCTGATTGAACAAATTGCGTACATCGAGAAAGAGCGAGGTTTGCACCCGGGACGTGATGGCAAACGTCCTTTCCAGCGCGAGGTCTGTGCGCGAATCCATCGCCAGTTCGCGGTAGGGGCGCACGCCGCCTTCGGGTGGGCTATAGAGGAACAACCCGCCCGTTTCGATCCGCGTGACCAGATTGATACGCATATTTCGCAAGACCGCGCTGACAATGGCCCCGCCCCGGTCGAAATCGGACGGGAAGGAGGCCAGCATCGAGGCGCTGCCGTACTGCCGCCGATCTCCGGAACGCGGTTTGAGGAACAACTGGCTATAACCGCCGGTGATGATATGCACGCCCTTGCCCTCGGTCGCGCCTTCGGCCGGACGCGGGCCATCCCACTCGCCCGTGCCCAAGGTATTGCCATAAGCGAGAGACTCGGAATTGGACTCGAATCGGCTATTCGCCCGTTCCGCATAAAAGTCGATGTCTTCCTGCGACATCATGTGCGGCACTTCGCTGCCCGAGGGGTGGGCATCCCACTCGACCCACACATCGGGCACGCGCACGCCGAGTTCGGGGTGCGTATAGGCGACATTGACCGCGCCTGCTCTCACGCCACCCTCATCCATGTAGGCCCGGCGCACGACATTGCCGCGCTTCCCAGTGGTGAACGACGCCCACTGGTAGTTGTAGGACAAATTGAATGAGAAATTGTCGCTGAACTGCTTTCGCAACGCGAGTTCCACGCCACGGGTATCGCCATACGCGCCGTTGTCCAGCGTGCGGGAATAACGCAGGTGCGTCACGCGCGGGCCGCGCCAATCCTCGTTGGGATACCACGTAAATTGTTCGACTTCAGAGCGGTAATATGCCGTGATCGCCGCGGTGTAGTTCGAGACGAAGTTCCAGTCTGCGCCCACTTCAAACGCCGTTGTTTTGGCGGGTCGCAAGAGGTGCGAGCCGTTTCGACCGCTATACGTGGTTTCCAAGTTGTTGTAGCGTTCCGTCTCGTCGATGGCCCCGTTGCCGTTGATATCCCGGTCTTCGGACTTGCCCGCGACCCAGAAATCTTCGCCAAAGTAGAACCACAGATCGGCCCACTGCAAGTACACGCCCGACGAGAAGCGGAACTGCGCCCGCTCGGTGATCGGATGCGAAATCCCGATGCGCGGGCTGAACACCACATGCCACGGCGCGTTTGTCGACCAGATCGAGCCATCCTGGTACGCGTAATCGCGCGCTCGGGTATAGGTGCGAAACATCTCGGACCCCCTGAA
Source organism: uncultured Latescibacterota bacterium (assembly GCA_958295785.1). Lineage (GTDB taxonomy): Bacteria > Latescibacterota > UBA2968 > UBA2968 > UBA2968 > VXRD01. The sequence goes on along the minus strand of OY282377.1, from coordinate 3,219,863 downwards.
TCCGCCGTGCGTGATCCTGCGCGCATTGGGGTTGAAGGCGTCCATACGCAGGCCCAGGTTCACGATCATGCCCTCAAATTCCATCTTGTCCTGCACGTACGAGTTGATGGTATAGGGCCTCACGCCATCGCCGATCTGTCCCTTGTCTGCGACAAACATCAGATGTCGATCCGCAGGGCTGGAGTTGGCGATGAGCGTCATGGCAATGTCGCGTTGCATAAAGTCGATACCCGCCTTGATCAGGTGGCCCTTGGTCACCTGAGAGGTCAAATCCACCTTGAGCCCCAACCGATTGCGGTCAGCCACTTTATAGCGGGCAGCGGTTCGCCCGACATTGAACCAGTTGGCATCGCCCTTGTTGTTGGTCGATGTCGTCTGGTACACGCCAATGGTATCGGTTTTCGAGCGGCTGCGCGACACGCGCACTTCGTAAAACGTTTTGGGCGAGAGCGTGTGCGTCACCACCAAGTACTGCAATTCTTCGCGCTCTCTGCGCTTGCCGGCTGCGGACCAATTTTCGGGCAAAAACAGGTCGCGGCCCCCATCGCCCAAGCCGCGATGCACGCCCGGGATGGAATCCGCGGTGCGGATCCACGGATCGGCCACGCCGTTGGACCAAAATTCGTAGCCCTGGTAAAGCCCGCCCAGTTTCAACTTCAAATTCTGCGTTGGCCTAAACGTGAAACTCCCGGAAAGCGACAGATTGTCCGGCCCCGTGGGGATAAAGGTGTTGGTGTCGTTGTAAAATCCCGTCTGTTTGGAGCCCGGATAGGGGTTGGCCAAACGGCTGTGTTTTGCCGTGAGCACAAACGACACATTGGTGCCGATGGGGCCCGAAAGATTGGCTTCCGCGTCCCAACCGCCGACCTCTGTGTAATCCTCACGGGTGTGTAGGGGTTCGCCGACCAATTCTTTCAGCATGGAATCATTCGAAATATCGGGCCGCCGTTCGGTCAGCCAGTCGGGATTGTCCCACTGCATTTTGTCTTGGTGTTGCGGGGCGTCATAGACATTTTCGCCCCAGTGCTTTTTCCCGGCAGGCTCATAGCGAAATTCGCCCCAGCCATTGTACTGATTGCCACCTTCTTTGGTCACAATTTGCACCACGCCGGCTTGGGCATTGCCAAACTCGGCGGGCGTGACGCCGGTGAGCACGGACAATTCTTGAATCGCGCCGCGGTTCACGGTTCGGAACGACCCGCCGGCCCCGCGACCGTCATTGTAGTTCATCCGCACGCCATCGACCATATAGGCCACGTCGCTGCCCCACGGGACTTCGCCTCCGGATATGTTTCCACCAACGCGGCTGCCGCGCAACCGGTTGGACCCGTCAACGGCCACGCCGGGTTGCAACTGCAAAATTTCAGCCGTGTTCCGCACCATGCTCAAAATGCGTTCGGTTTCTTCGAGCGTCACGGTGTACTTGCTCGTGGTCTTGTCTGGCTCCACCAATGGGCGGTCCGCGATCACCACCAATTCGCCGAGTTCCACTGCGGCTTCTTTGAGCGTGAAATTCACGGTGACGGTCTGATCCACGATGATCTGCACGTCTTGGACCTGAACGGTCTCATAGCCGACGAGCGATCCGGTGAGCGTCACGCGCCCGGGATCAACTTGGATGATGGCGTAATACCCATCGGCATCGGTAACGGCCCCGCGCTGCACGTCTTTGACCACCACATTGACGCCCGGCAACGGTTGCCCGCTGGCATCCCGAATAACCCCGTTGACCTTCCCAGTGCTGCCCGCCCACAAGTCGCCGGTCCCGACGAGCAGGATACCGACAACTGCCAGAAAATGAAAAAACAACAATCTGTGCTTCATAGCACGACCTCCTAAAAAGAGTGTGGATAGAGTTCAGGCTGTTGCGAACAGTTTAACGCCAAAAGTAAAACTTAAGTCCCGCACCTATGTCAAAAGACATCAGCGGACGGGTGCGTTCCAGACCGTAAAAGAGCCTGGGGCGCAACTCGCCTATCACAAAGTTTAAGCGCGCGCGCACATCCAAGCTGATATTATCGACCAAGAATGCCTCCATTCCCGTGCCTGCGGTCAGCGCGATAGTCGTGCGCTTGTCAATTTGCGGAGGCATCACCTCCTCGAGATCAATCGGATTGCTGGTCTGAGACGGCCATACCAGATTGCGGTTCTCGGCATTGTAACGGAAAAAGCCACCGCCGAGCGCCAGATAATAGCGATAATCCTTCGCCTGAAACCCGTGTTGCTGATTCTCCTCGCCCACAAAGACGAGTGCGTTCACACACAGGCTGTTGTAGGTCATCGTCGAAGAAGCGTTGGGACTGGTGTGGTCTCGACCGTCAATTGGGTAGGTAAATGGCGTGGATGCCAGTTTCCCATTGTCGAATTTGGAATAGTGATATTCCACCTCAACGGTCACCAGGTTGCTCGCCACATAGTTCAAGTTAAAGCCGTATTTCCCGGTCTGACCGTAGCGGTCCCTCAAATTGAACAGGGGAACTTGGTAATCGACGAACCCCCCGATACCCCATCGGTTCTGATCGGCAGGGGCGCCCTGGGATTCGGCGAACAACTCACCGGACGGAAGCACCAGCAATACGCCCAAAAGAAAAATACGCAATGTGCGTGTCATAAACCCTCCTCTCTGCGGCTAAAAACTGAAAAATCGTGAAACAGTTTGACCCCAACGAAATGCTGAATCGGTTGCAACGCATGCTGTTTCAGTGCATTGGACTCACCCCTTTCTTTGGTTTAGAAATTTCGACGCAAAGTGTAACGTGCCATGATAACTCTATCGAGATAGGTATGTCAAGCCTTTTATTTTTGTATAAAATTTCTTTTAGGAAGTCAATTTGTCAAACAAGCGTTCCACTTCATCTTCTTTGGCCGGGGGGCGTTTTCCAAGCCATCCCTCGCCAAAGTACAAACACAGGCCGACCAGAATTTCGCCCCCGGTATAAATCGCAAAATCGTCCGTGAATTGCACCAAGATGCCGTAGGTCAGCAACCCGCCCAGCAGGGCCAATACCGCGCCTCGGGCGGTCGGCTTTCGGAACAGCATGCCGAACATCAGCGGAATCGCAATGGGAGACAGCAACGCGCCAAAAATTTGCACCGTTACCGCAAATACTTTTTCCGCGCCCTCGCTTTCGGCGATCACCACGCCGGTGACAATGACTGCCAATCCGAAAATCAATGTGACAATTTTGCCCACCCGCAACAGCGTCTGCGGCGTCCACTCGCGCTCGGTATTGCGCTGGTAAACATCTTTGGTAAATACGGCGGCCAGCGCGTTGAGATCGCTGTCGATCATGGACATGGTCGCCGCGAACATCGAACAGATCAAGAGGCCGATCAACCCGGGCATCAGGCCAGAGAGCATGCGTTGGGCCATCAAGACGTAAGTCTGTTGCGGATCAAACCCGGGCACGGGGGCGAGAGAAACCGGGTCAAAGTATTCTGCGAGCACCAAAGGCGCGGCCCATGCCGGAATGAAAATCACGACTGGATACAGCAAGTAGAGAAAGCCGGACAGCAACGCGGCTTTTTGCGTGTCTCGCGGATCGGCTACGGAAATAAACCGCTGCGCCAAGCCCCATGTGGCGCCGTTGTAACTGAAAATCACCACCGCGAGATAGACCAGCCAGAAGTCCGCGCCAATGCCTGCCTCTGCATTGAAAAACGCGCCGCGTTCTGCGGGCAACTGTGCCCACAGTCCATGCCATCCGCCCACGTTGTCCAGCACGAGAAACACCACGATCAAGCTGATGATCAGTTGCAACACAAACTGGATCAAATCGGTCAACACCGCGGCCCACAACCCGCCCAAAAGCACGTAGCCCACGGTAATGGCCCCGGCCACGAGCACGACGGGCAAGACCGCCCAACCCGTGACCGTTTGCACCACCACGGAAATCGCGTAAAGCTTGATTCCCAGGTCGATAAACTTGATGCCAATTCCCGAAAGTGCCACCAAAAAACGCACGGAATTGCCGTATCGCGCCTCGAGGTATTCCACGGGCGTCATCACCTTGAGACGCGACCAGCGCGGCGCCCACACGAGGCAGCCGATCATCATGGCGATAAAGCACGACAGGGAAAACAGCGTCCACATGCTAAATCCCGCCGTGACCGCTCGGCCGGCAAAGCCCACAAACACCACGGCACTGTAGCCAGAGACGTGGTGCGAAATAGCGGCCATCCACCACGGCAAGTTGTGCCCGGCCGCAAAATAGGCATCCGCGTTTCGAGACTTCCTCTTGGCAACGCCACCCACCCAAGCCATCAGCAGGGCGTAAAAAAAGATAACGATGAAATCTGGAAATGATAACATGGTAGTGGTCAGTGGTCAGTGGTCAGTGGTCAGTCCGCCCAACCCCAAGTCCCCAAGCAGTCGTAGGGACAGGCCAATATACTATAACTGTAATACTAAATTGATTTTCTGTTGCCCTGATGTGATGCGATATGTAGCCATCAAATGATTCCCTTGACGTTACCCAGTCATTCAAAAAAGCCATTGCAACCAGGCCATCTCAAAAGACCATCAGATAAACCCATCGCGCACAGCGCGCAAGGCCGTCTCGCAACCCACGTTCATTGGGCAACCCACCTCGCAGGCCAGCGCATGTCGTCCTGTTACAAAAGCGATTTGCGCTGTGCAAGCCTCTCGGCGTTTGAGAGCGGCATTTTTTGCCTACTTTTTTTTGCTGTTGAAAAAAAGTCGGTCGCCGAAGGCATCGAAGGCAACAAACGATGCTGTAGGGCCAAACGCTTGAGACGAGCAACGCCTGATCTCTACGGAACGTCTGTTCCTCATTCCTCCCTGATGAGAGGCAGAATACGGACAAATAAAAATCAAATTGGTATAAGACGCGGCACAAGTCCAGCAAAGTCCCCACAGGCCCCCGTGCCTGTCCGCGCACCCGGTAGTTGTTTTTTTAAAACGACATACCAAGCCGAACATAATATCCGAATCCCCTCGGAGCCGTGAACCTGCGCGCCGCGCCGATGCGGAGGCGGATGGGGAACAAATAGAGCGCGGCGGTGTCGGCGGTGATCTCCGCGCCAGCGGACAGCAAGGGCCGGGATCGCGTCTGCGGTGCGTCATTCCCCCAAGCGTCTGCGGCATCCATGAAGAGCGATCCAAAGAGCCGATCTGCGTGCAGGGGCCAGGATCCCAGGCCGCGGTTTATCAACGCGATGGGCACGCGGTATTCCACAGACGCGGCCCAGGCGCGGCGTCCTGATCGAGTCGTCGTCTGATAGCCCCGCACGGGAAAAGAGAGTTGCGCGGTATTGCCCGAAGCCCCGCCGATGTCAAAATAGTCCGTGCCGCTGCCCGGCCCTCGCGCCGCGCCCGCGCTTGCCCGCAGTGCCAACACAGGCACAGCAAATTGTCGCCCGGGCAACCGCGCATAAGTTCTGAAAACACCGATGACGCTATCGACTGATCGATCCCTCGCGGATTCCCCGGTCGGCGCGTTGAGGTCCTCGCGGTGCCTGGCGCGGACAGAGAAAGACGCGCCGGTCGCTCGGCCCATCTGAAAGGCGTGCGATCTCGCGGTGGAGGCAGAGAAGCGGATGGACAATTCGCCCAGCGTGTTGCTCGGCCGGTCGAGTTGAAACCGATCCGTCAATTGCAGCGCGCGGTCCAGTACTTCCCGGTCTTCGCGCACCAACCCACCGGAGAGCGCGAGGGATAAGTTGCTGCGGATCTTGGGTCGCGTTAGTGTTATCGACACAGCAACGCGCCGCGCCCGTTCAAGCACAAAGAACGTATCGCGTGCCGCGCTCCCCCGCTGGATTCTCGCGCCATCCTTGCCCCAGTTCTGCAACAGGGATACGCCGAGCGTGGGATTGCCCAGTCCGCGGTACTGGTAAGACAGACTGCCCGCTGCCCTTCTGCCCGAAGGCCCTGGCAGGAAAACGCGAGCACGGGCCGCATAAGCGTGCCGGCTCACGAGGTCCATACCAGAGGTTTGCGCGTCGATAGCATAGCCGAGCACCTCCACGCGAGTGGGCTTATCCTCTCTGCTGCGCGGCAGCGTTATCGCGATGGGTTCAGTCACTTCGAGCCACCAGTAATAGGGTCTAAGGGTCGGCAAGGGCGAGTACGCACGAGCCGGCCCTTTGACGCGAACATTCGGTCTATCTGCGATGGCGATCTCACGCGACTCATCCCTCGGTTGAGGCGCGTGCGGCGCGGCAGTGGGGTTGAAGGGGACGCGCTCTACCTCCCACCCATTGACGTGGTACCCCGAAAAGTAGAGCCACTGCCCGGAGGGATCCACGCTTGGAAACGCCGCGCCCGTGCGGACATTGGTCAGCATCACCGGGGAAGCCGTCGTCCCCTGATCCACCTTTGCCGCCAGCACATTGGGAATACCCGTGCGGTCAGACGACCAGACCAGCCATTGCCCGTCCGCGCTCCAAGAAGGGGCAAAATCGAGTGCCCTATCCCGCGTCACTTCGCAGACGCGCCTGCCCTTTGCATCGAGAATAACGATGTCGTGCCACCCGCCAGTCCAGCGAGTCGCCGCAATATACCGACCATCGGGCGAGACCGCAGGGTACGCCCAGTGGACTTCCATACTGGGAGGCACCAGCATTTCAATCCTGCCATCGCGCAAATCGACCCGCGCCAATCCGTTCGTTCCCCGGCCTTCCACTATGGCAACGGCCCAACCATCGGGGGTGACCGACGGCGCGGTCAACCGGGCATTTATCGTCACGCGCTGTACCGCACGCCCCGGCGCTACTTGGTAGAGATCGCTGAACTGCCGATACCGGTCCGCAAAATCAATCGCCGCAAAAACAATATCGCCATTCGGGGCAAACGAGAACGCGCCCCCGCTGGTCAGGGCTATCGTTGACGCGCCGCCGCCATTGGGGTCAGCCGATACCAGTTGCACATCCGACCGACCATCCGACCGGATATAGACCAGTGACGCGCCATCCGGGGATATTTTTGGATGGCGTGCGTACCGGGCGCCGCGGGTCAATGTCTCTGGCTCGGTGATCGCGCCCAACGCGCCGAGTTCCCGGTCCAGCGTAGCCGCCGATGCCAGCCGCGTCTGTGCCCACGCCTTCCACGCACTCGACAAGGTGACGCCAAAGGCGCGGCGGCCCGCGGCATTGAGGCGATAGGGAATCCACTGCCCTTCTACGGCTTTGACAAAGGCCGCCATCCGGTCGCGCCCGTATTGTTCTATCAGGTGGTCAAAAAAGAGCGACCCATAAGCGTATACCCGCGTGCCGCCCGGCCACTGCGGCGAGTTGCCCCCTGCTTGCCCCATGGACTCGAATCGGCCTTCGAGTGCCGCGGTCCGCAAGACCATGTCGTGAAATGTGCCCTCTACCCGCCCAGCACCGGTCAGCGCGGATTCGTACCAGGTGGCGATGCCCTCATGCACCCATCGCGGGAGGGAGTACGCGGGAAACGAGACCACCGGCAACGGCACGCGCCCGAACGCTTGGCGCAAACTGTAGCGGCCCAACCGGTCAATGTGGAAGATGTGCGTCACTTCATGCACAATGACGTGTTCCAGCCAGTCGTCGAAATACGCAAGCCCGAAATCATCCACAGGTGGTCGGGCATAGATGAAGATGCGGTTCGACGGCCACACGGTCGCAAAGCCATTCGAGACATCGACGTGGTCAGAGACCACCAGATCGATTGTCCCGCGCGGCCCCTCGAGAAATTCCTCGGACAATCGCGCATACGCCCACTCCGCACGATCCGCGGCCCGTCGGCCCAAATCTTCAAGGTGCTCGGGAAAGTTGATGCGAAAGTGTTTCGTCTCAAGGGTGCGCCACGATTCGTCCGGCGGCACGCCTTGCCCCGTTGCCGGCCCCGCGCAGATGGCAATGGCGATCATCACGCGGCGGATGTGTGTGTGATATGTTGTTCGGATAAATGACATAAACTCAGCCCGGCAACCCCGCGATCAGTTCCTTCGATGTCGTGGAATAGTGGCCGAACATTTCCAAGAAAAGCACCGCGCACCGCGTCTGTGTGAGGGCGTTGTGCGTTTCAAAAGACTCCATCCCCGTGGTGCAATCTCGCAGGATGATCACGTCATACCCCCTGCGGCTCATCGCCAGCGTGCCGTAGTCGCGCATTAAAATGCAGGCGTTGGTATTGAAGCCGAGGTAAAAGAGAAAGAGAACGCCTCGTTGCGCGCACCAGCGATGGAGTTCTTCCCCGGTGGCAATGACCGCCTCTCGTGCTTCGACCTGCACCAACGGGTGCATCTCGAGCTTGGATCGGATCTCTTGCAATTCTTCCTCGCGCGGTTCAATGGGCCGCGCATAGTGTTCAAAGTCCCCGGATTTGCCGCGAAACGCGGGCGGGGGCCAGTCGCCCCTGTCTGTGGCTCCTGCCTCTGTTTTGTCGATCAGATTCACCCGTGACGGATGCGCTTCGGCCAGGCGCGGGGATGGCGCGTGAACAATGGGCATGCCCGCTTTCCGACATGCATTGAGCAAGGGCACAATCTTGTTGCACACGATGTCCTCGGATCGGGCTTCCGTGTCTTTCAAGTAGTGATGCGACCACACATCGACCAGCACCAGTGCCGCTTGCGCGATAGGGATTTCCCAATTCAGATGGGCATAGCTCGTGTTCACCTCGGCCCAAATCACCCCCGGATCGACATGCCAGCGGTAATAACGGGGGCTGATTGCGATTTCGCGCTGCATCCCTCCTCCTTATTTTACTAATGTTACGCAGTAATCAAATCGGATACTTGCTGGACAACTTCAACTATTGGGGAATCTCACTGCATAGCGCGTGGCGGATTACAACGGTAAGGTGTCCGGCGGAGATGAGGAAGCCAATGGATCCAAAGCAATTCTCACACGCACACATACGCCCTGCCAATCGCGGTCAGACAAATGGCCGACAAGCGTAGGATGCGTAGCGGAGGGTAGCGTAGCAAAAAAACAGCGAAAAACGGAGGGGATCCGCAAACCAGCCTGCGACCAATCCTGCAATACATAGTCCGTAGGCCCAAGTGCCACGTTTTGACCCGTAATTAGGCCGACAACCACATCGGGCCGCGAGGCATGATAAACAGGAGAGGAGACAATCACTGTTGGCCGGCGTTTGCCGCTTGTTACACCGGGGAAGTCGAGCACGACCACGTCGCCCGGATTAAACAAGATCCTCCTCCTCTGGGTAAAGTGTCGCCGCATACTCTAAGGAAGCGCCGGTTAAGTCTTTTTGATCTTGTTCGCTCCAAGTGTCGCTCTGATCCATGACAGCACTCTTGGATCGCGCCAGTTCCTGTAAAATCAACGTTGCGAGGTGCAACTGCTCGTTAGGCGGCAGGTCGCGAACGGTTTCTGCGAAGACTTCTCGTGCGGTCAGTGGCATGTTTATTTTTCCGTTTTGCCTATTTTTCGTAGAATCGTTTTCATATCCTGCCGGTGGATCTCCACAAATCGGAGGCTTGTTTCCCACTCTCCCAACCTCAACGCCACCTCTAGATCGTCTGAATTTTTCAAGGCGCGATGTAGCTTCTCCATGGTGCTTTCGCCATTTTTTACAAATTCCTTGTACCTCGCCGCACACACTGGACACAGAGCCAAGAACTGGGCCTCGTGCTCCTTGGGGAGATAGTCTTTTGACAAAGCCTCCACCGCCTCAAAGTAATACTCTCCATCGCGCTTCTTAAACGGCATTTCCTCTTTACATATCTGGCAGATCATTTGATCGTCTTCGTTCATGTACCGGCTTCTAAGCCAGGAATCAGGGTCAATAGCTCCTCGTGAAGTCCGAACGCTTCTTTCTCGCGGTTCGTATTTCTTTTTTAAAGCCTCGCCGTATTGTTCGCCCACTTGTTTCCCACGGCGTTCAGAGTCTTGCGTTGCTCTTTCTGGAAACGCGGCCCTCGAATTGTAACTTTCCCGCCATTTTTTGTATCCCTTTGGGTCTTTGCGTTTTAACTCTGCCATCTCTTTTGCTTCCTCACTAGAATCAAACCCGAAAGACTTGGCGGCTCCTTCTACAAATTTTTTTTGGAGTTTCTTCTTCATACCAAGTCGATCTGCCAATTTCTCATCTCGGTCAAATGATTCGGGCAGATCATCAAGGGTAAGGTCGCAGGGTTTGTGCATATCTCCGTTTGAGTCTGGTAGCCAAGCGGTATCAATCAGCAACTTGCCAAAATTGCTCACTTCTATTTTTTTCTGATATGTGCTCGCATCAGGTGAAAAATCCCGACGACTTGATATAAGAATTTTCCCTTTAATACAGTGGCTATAATTGACTGCTATCTTATTCCAGATTATTTCGCTTCTTTTGGTAGATGGACTCTCGAGGGCGTTTTCAAGACCATCAACGTTGATATCTGGATCGAACCCTTTTAATCCACGTCTGTAGTCTCCCCAATCTGTTTCTGTTAAAGAGACATACTCGTCTGATCCAAGTTTCGATCTGCCCTTGATTCGAATTTTGTCCGAAACTCCCAATTCCTTGAGGAAATTAGCCGTGTCCTTGGTATATTCAGGGCTGACAAAGCTTATGTTATTGTTCTTGGAGAAGTAAATCCGCAACTCATCACTTCCAAAATAGACCTCATTGGGCCTCCGGTAGTTTGTCTCTCCTGAACTCGGGTGCTCTGCAAGAATGAACGGTGTCTCCCTCAATTGCTCCACAAGTCGCGATTTCTTCTCGTTTGAATCTGTCGAGTATGCCCGTTCAATTTTTATTAAATCTCTTTTGTTCTCTTCTGGGGCAACCGCTACTGGATCGTCAGTATATTTTGGCAGAATCCTTTTAATGACTTCTTCTACGAGGTCCAATTTTGGAATGCCAAGCGCCTCTAAAAATTGGCGGACTTTCTCATGAAGAGACAGTTCTACCTTTACGATTGGCAACAAAGTTTCCGTATCCGTTTTAACGGCTAAGCAGGCATTTGGCGAGCCATTATCCTGAAATGGATTCACATGGCTCTCGTCCTGAAGCCGCAAAATAGGTCTATTTCTGAGAATACCTGGTTCATCGTATTTCCCTCTCGGTGCTCGCCACAGTGCCTCTTGTCCCAACAAATATTTGTAAAACTCAACAAACCACTCGTCATTCTGACTGGCAAGGAATTGTTTAGACAACTTGCGAGCAAACGTTTCAGGAGTAACTTCTTCAATGTAGAGTTCTTGCATCAAATAAGACCGGAGATCAGGTGTGCGGTCTTGGGTTATATCAGATGACAGCCACTTGTCGGCGCGGAACGGAAACAATGCACTGAGCCGTTCTCGATTCAGAATCTTCATCAGTTCAGCACCACGCACGAGCTTGGCGTTCCGCGCAGAGACGAACGTACCGTCATTTGCTGGAAGAAGTGCCTCGGTCATAAGGACTTCCCGCACTTTTTTGAAGATGGGATAAAACTCTCCGTAAATACTCTTGGGTGTTTTGGGTGTATAGTGCCTACTATCTTTGTCCTCAAACTCAATCGGCAAAGTCTCTAACACAGATACCGATAGCAACCCCATCTCTTTCAACTGTCGCAGAGACTCGACGACCAACTCAGCGGTTTCTTTGATTAGATTCTTATTCCACTCATCATGTCTATGGATGTTGTCACGCGCAGGCGTCGTGCGGTATGGCCCCTGCATCAGGAAGCCCAACTTGGTGTCCTTCTCTGTCGGGAAATAGACGACCAACGGTGATCGATCAATTTTTCCAATACTTTCTTCATCTCTGGCGTTGGTCCCAAGTCGGAACCCTACCTCGACAGAAACCTGCCCACTGGTATTGGGAACAGACACTGGTCGTTCAAAAATCAGCCAATTCTCGTCCTCCTCTTCCTCACCATCTTTCTGACCAATTACAGTAACCATATCGTGGGCTTCTTGAAGTTCCGTCTCCAATTCCTCTTCCTCACCATCTTTCTGACCAATTACAGTAACGCGGTGCGCGATTTTACAACCATTGACTGGATCGGATTCTTTGAGGTATTGTCCCTTTTCGCCATCCGGTTCAATGCGCCATTCGATTTCGTCAATCCGCCTCAAGAATAGCAATACCCTTGGGCCAAGTTCTTGCAACTTGGCCAAAATGAGTTCAAAGGCATCTGCTTTGGACAAATTTGCATGATCAAATGGAAAAACGAAAACTGTCTCACCTTTTGCGATTTGGCAGGCCGGATCTGGGGCTTTCGCTTCAGGCCTGATATAGCGTTTGATAACAAAATGTTCATCGCCAGAATGAATTTCTGGAGAGGCAGTAAAGGCATAAACTGACTTGAAGCCAATACCAAATTTCCCGATCTGAGCGACGTCATCTTTCTTAGTGCCTTTCAAGACATCGGATACTCCTTTAACATCTTCCTCGTTAAACGGCGCACCAAAATGTCTAAATTCAAGTCGGTCAGGGAAAAGTCGAAACCGAACTGCGTGGGGAGAGTTATCATCGGGATTTTGCCCGAAGCGTCTCTCCAACGCATCTTCGGCATTTTGCAACAACTCATACACGAAATGAGATCTGTCGCTGTATAACTCCTGAGAGATTAGGCGTCCAATATCGTCAAACTCTTCGCCGCGCCGACGTATATTGTCTCGGCAAATTGCCTTGTAATCACTTGGCATGAGGCCTCCTATTTATCTATAATCTCGACTGAAATACCGATCCGAAGATTATTGGATGCGTCTGGCGTAGTCGGCCTGTGCGCGGTCAATCTGCGATAGGCGCGTCCGCCGTATCTTCTCGTTGTCCGCCCGTTCGCGTTGCTCCTCGAGCAGTGCTATCCGCGCCCGGTGGCTCGTCGACCGGCTTTCGCTCCAATATACCATGCCTTCTCGGTTTCGCACGACGCGGCGGCAGGCTGATATAGGATCGGCCGCTTGCCCGCTCCTGCGCTTTGAGATCTTTCACGATCAAGTCCAAGTCGTAATCGAACCGCGCTGCATGCTCCTGCCTTATTCGCCGCACTTCTGCAACAATGGGATCGCGCTTCACAGTACTATCCTTTAATTTTCAATCCCTATATTCAAAATCCCGTATGCCACCGGCTCGGCGAGAATATCCGCTTTCTCCATGGCACTGTCGAGTTCTTGGATGCGTCTGGCGTAGTCGGCCTGTGCGCGGTCAATCTGCGATAGGCGCATCCGCCGTATCTTTTCATTGTCCGCCTGTTCGAGTTGCTCCTCGAGCAGTGCTATCCGCGCCCGGTGGCTCGTAGATAGGCTCTCCCTGCGGTACGCTGCCAACTCTTGTGTTTCTCGCCGGTGCTTTGCGCGTGCTTCAGACCACAACTTGTAATGATGATCGTCTAATTCATCCCACATGGCGGCGTTGCTATCTTCCCGGCCATCTGCGTCCACCGCTTTCTCAAAAAGGCGGCTGAGGTGTGGCGTTACGGCATCTGACGAGGCAATGGGCTTGAGCACGAGATCCTCTTTAATCCCGCAAAACCGCCACTGATAGATGGCAAATTCACAACGGCCGGCGGGCACCTCATCCGCCTGTGCCTTCAGGCTTACGATGACGCGCTCCGCTCTGTCGAACGACTTCGCCGCCTGCTTCACCAAGGGATGGAGCGGCATGATGAACGCGGCGTCGGAATGCTGCGAGGCGCAGTCCGATTCGAAAGTGACGGACAGGTGGGGATTGCCGCCCTTGAGATAGTTCTCCCATTCCCGATAGGCCCTTTGTCGGCGGAGTTGCCGAAAATCGCGCAATAGGCGATTGCGGGCATCCTGTGAAAGACGGAGTGTTTTCAGGGGCTTTTCGCCGAGGATGAACTCCTGATCCATTCCGCATCTGTCTTGCAAATAGAGCGCGACGAGCCTGCGGAGGGACGCAGGAGACAGCCAGAAACTCGACGCATCCTCGATCTCTTTCTGCATTTGATCCTCTGGGAGACGAATGCCAAAAAGTTCCTTATGTTGCTGTTCCAGATTTTCCTGTTCTTGTATCAACCGAATTTTGTTATCCGCCAACTGCTGCAACTTGGCTCGGCGATCCTCTTTGTTCAGCGCATAGTTTTCCGCAATATTTTTGATTCCCACGGTGATCTCTCCGAGTATCTCCTCGCTGCCGCCGAGCGCACGCTCGAATACGCCGATGCGAACGAGGCACCGCTCGTAAATATCCGCATCGACCGTTCCCGGCGCGATCAGGTTGACAATGGAGACGCTCTCGCTTTGCTGGCCCTTTCTGTCAATGCGCCCTATCCGTTGCTCAACGCGCATTGGATTCCACGGCAGGTCGTAGTTCACCATGCAGTCGCAGAACTGGTAGTCCAAGCCCTCACAGCCGATTTCCGAGAACAGCAGGACATCGAGACCGTCGCTATCTTCACGCGGTTTCTCAAAACGGATCCGCAGTGCAACGCGCTCCTCGTCTGGCGTCCCGCCGTGGATCATCCCGACGCGCACACCGTCCTCCGCGAGATGTTTGTAGAGATAGCGGAGGGTATGGCGAAAACTGCTGAACAGCATCACCTTGTTGTTGGGCAGGCTTTGCTTGTCCCGAATGACTTTGCAAAGCGCGTCGAGTTTTGGATCGCGGGGATCGAGAGATCGCGCTTGCGCGAGAATGGCTCGGATTTGCCGGTGAATGGGATCGACGGCATCGCCCGAGAGTTGCGGCCCCGTATTGTCGGCTTCCTCCCATTCCAATTCGTCGATATGGCGGTTGAGAATGTCCTCGAGGAAGGGGGCCAGCCCGTACAGGCAACTCGCGGCTTGGCGTCTGATCGTGGTCATCATAAACTCGACGTTGACATCCCCGTGAAGTCGTCTAAATATCTCCGCTTGGACTTGGATCAACTCGTCGTGAAGCCGTTGCTGACTGGGAGTAAACGCAACGGTTACGGTCTCCGGTTTGCGAATGGTGAAAGCCCCGATATCGCGCCGCCGCGTTCTGTTGATCATGCCCGAGAACGTATGCAGTGCTTCAATGTCCGTAATGAGTCGGACTCTTTCGTCGGTGGCGACGCTGTCCCCGGCGAGTTGACGCCTGATCCGGTTAAATTCGGGATCGTGCCTGATAAGTACTCGTCCCCAAGCCGTTGAGGCGGCCGCGTCGAGGGCATCCGCCGCCCGCGCTGTCCAATCCGACTCTTGGGCGCGAGCGATATCCACGGCCCGGTTGATAAACGGGTTTGGCTCCGCCATGTGTGCAAAACTCTCTCGGTCCCGGATGAGATCCGGGCGAAGCGCGTTCAGCAATACGAACAGGTCATGGCTGCCGAGTTGGATCGGGGTAGCTGTCAGAAAGACCGCTGCCTCCGCGTGGTCGCAGAAAAACCGCACCGCTTGGTGAGAGTAAGTGTTCTGATTGCGGATGTGATGGGCTTCATCCACGATCACGAGATCAAAGCGCGGCGGCGGGTCCAAGTCCAACAGCCCTGTTCTATTTTTTTGTCGGCCTCCTCTGCCCGATCCGTGAAGAAGCACCTCATCAAACAACGAGTAAGGGAGAATTGCCTTTTGATACTGTTCGGGCCACACGCCTTCCAGATCCATCTCACTGACGCAGTATCTCAAAACTTTGCCATCTAGATGCATGAAACGCTCGTCAAACCGTTTCATCTCGCTTTGCCACTTGCGCTCGGTCACCAAAGGGCGGGGACAGGTAATAAGAACGGACGCGATCTCGCGCCGGGCCTGCAACTCCCGGAGGATCAAGCCCGCTTCAATGGTCTTACCCACGCCGACGCCATCGGCGATCAGCAGCCTCGGACGGTCTGATCGAATGAAGCGCAGCACGGGGCGGAACTGATAGGGAATAAAATCGACGCGGGCGGCGTTGAGCGAATACAGTGTCGATAGGTTGGGATGTCGAATCTGAAGGGCGGTTAGATGGGCGTGAAACCGATTGCGAGAAAGCGACTGTAAGTCATCATTGGCTTGGTCTTCGGCCTTCAACTGAGGGGCGTAGTACGTCTGCACACTTCCATCCATGAAAACCTTGACGCGGCTTTCGGGCTGGCCCGGCAAGACCTCAACAACTGCGCCCCTAATGGAGGGGTTGGACTTCAAAACGACGATTTGACCCGGCAAAAAAGCTGTAGAATACTTTTCAACCTCCATCATTTGTCCTCCCGCGGACTTGCGCGGTGCGTGATCGCTTTTTTCGATGGCTTATCTGACGACTGCATAACGTCAGCTTTTAAGCAACGCGCTTGGATTGTCCGCGGCCAATGGTATGCACGCGCTTGGGGCCGTCTCCCTGTACAATATCCACCTCTGCGCCCTCTGAACTAAAAACGTAAAGTGCCCCGTCTGGAATGGCGTCTATTCGCGCGTCGCCTTTCAGATTCAAGGTGTATGTCGCGCGGAGCAGGCAGGCAGACGCGCCGCCGATAGGCACGCGATAGCTCACATGATCGCCATGCGTTTCGAGCACCGCGCCGGGAAAAACCGGCAAGGATTCGGTTCGCCCCCTGCCAAACGCGCAGATCTGATGCGCGGGCGCGAAATTCGCAACAGCCAAAAACCCCTCGGTCAGCAAACCCACGCCATTTTCTGAACCATCCAAAATCTCAAAAACGACGGCAGGCGTATCGACAGCGGCCTGCTCGGGCAGGAGCAACGCGCTCAAGCGACCCGCTTCTTCGCCCGCCCGAAGCGATCTTTCACCCTCGAATCGGGAGAGCGTGAGATCGTCGGCAATGGCCCGATACGGATCAAAAAAATGCCGATTGTGATAAATCGCCTCGCCATTCCCGGCAAATCGAATGCCCAAGCGGTCATCCACATTCAGCCACAGCGGATGGCCCAAGTGGTCAATCACATCATCCGATTCGGATTCGCCGTGCCAACCCGCGTATCGGGTTTCGCCTTCGGCGCGATAGAGCACGCGCGCTCCGCGGCAGTTGGGCGCCATCAGCGGGAAATGCTCGTTGGTGATGCGTAAAAACCCTTGGTCCAATCCCTCCAGCACCAAATCCTCCAGCGCGATGAACTTTTCAAAAGACAGGGCGCGCCCGTCGGGCAGGCTGGCAAAGAGCACTTGCTGGCGCAGGGATTCCTGGCACCGGTCCATCGCCAGCGCAGCGGCAAAGCCGTCGTCGTATTCGGCGACGCGGATCGTCTTGAGGCGATGGCTGTCGGGACGGTCTCGCACTATCGGCTTGCCGAGCCAGGTGTCCGAACACGGGGAGATCGCGTAAATCCCCTCCCGCGTGAGGGGCAGGGCCATAATCGAATTGCGCCATGCAAACGAAGTCTGCCCGTGCGGGTGCCTGTGGTGAACAAATCCCGCGTGGGGAAAGTGGCGCACGCCCGAAAGTCGGGCTTCTGTTTCCGCACGCGGCGCAGGCGATGGGCCAGGCCCAAACAGGCGGTGCAAAAGATACAGGCCGGCCGCGCCCGAAATCGTGACCTCCCGCATAATCATCGGGTCTTGCTGATCGCGTGCCTTCAGCGCGAAGTCTTTGTCGTACATGCGCCCGGCATTTCCGCGCTGACGCCGCTCGGCATTTTCCAACCCCAAGCGTTCCATCGCAGCGGCATCTGCGTCGTCAAAAAACACGGCGGCAATGGCGTGCGCCGCAGTGCTCGCAAAAATATTCAGATAGTGCCAGTCCATGCCCTGAACCGCTTGGGCATACCCTCCACCGTCGGTCAATGCCTTCAAATTCTCGTAGATCCGCTGCCGGTTCCAAAAGAGTTCCGGGGGCAAGTCGCGGCCCCAAAGCCGATACAGACAGCCCACGCTCATCAGCGGGGAAATGCCCGAAGCCGTGTAGCTGGGATGCACCATCCCGTGGTTCTCCGCAAAATAATCGGGCAGGGTGGTAAAAATTTTCTCGGTCAGGGCGCGGGCCGTTTCATCGCCCACCTGCCCGAGGTCTTTGGCGTCTTGGGGCGTGGCACATGCGGAAAACATCCACCTGCGGGCCGTGCCCTCCCAATGCGCGGCCTCCGCGTGTCCAGACAAAAAGAGCACACAAGACGCAAGCCCGTGCGAAGTCCACGCATTTTCCTCCATCTGCGTATCGGTGTACACCCCGCTTTTGGGGGACATGCTGCCGAATCGCGCGGCGTAGTCCTCATGCACGCGGGCAACCATCATCCACGTTTCCTCGTCGATCCAATCCCGCAACAGCAAACACACATGCGCCAACCCGGCAACCGTGCTGCCGCACTGGCTCTCGCGGAAAAAGCCCTTGCCCCGCTCGCCCCACTTGGTGCCGCAATTTTCCGCTCGGCCCAATCCCTGTTGGGGACGCACGCAGTCTTCGGGCCCGGAATCGTGCGTAAAGCACAAATACCGCACCCCCTGAATCGCCATCTCCCGCAGGGCATCGCGGGACACGCCCGTGGATGCCGCGTCGTATTCGGGCGACGTGCTGGCATAAGCAAAGGTCTCTGCACAACTGATGGTCTCGATTCCATACCAGTGACACCCACCAAAAAAATGCCCGCAATTGGGCCGATCGGGCCAATTGGAAAAATATGCGACGCCGGTTGGAATCCACTGTTCGATCATCCGAAGATAGCGGCGACTCATCTCATTTTCAGCGTCCGGAAGTTCCGGAACTCGCCGATCTGTGGTATCGGTCATGCGAACCATGTTGCTCTCCTTTCGGGAAAGTCAGTGGTTAGTGGTTTTACCTCCATTGAAAATCCGCGGTCGCGTGCAGGGTATTGGCTTTGCCAGCGGCAATGCGAAGGTGGATCGCGTTTTGGATCTCGCAGGGGTCGCCTGTGGAAAAATTGTACACAAATCCCTTTGTATAATCCTCACGCGATTGAAGCCCTCGAATAAAGGACGTATCGCCCACCTCTAAGCGCACCGCGCCTTTGCCCGCAGGCGAAATGGCGGACACGGTGTAACACGCATCTCGGACCCCGTCATTTGCGATTCGGAGTTGCGAACCGACCAGCCGCTCGTCCGGCAACAGATTGCCTTCCACCTCAACCCAAGCCGTGCCGGTTTCCTCTCGGTGAAAGTCCGTTACCGCGCCGCGATACACCGGATCGTTCACCCGCAGGGTTCCGAACCGGGTCGTCACCTGCGTTCCCCCGAGCAGAAAGATGGCGATGTGTCCATCTTCCTCCTGCGAGACCAGGGCAAATCGCCCGGCTGCTTCAATGCCATCGCCCAAGTCAAATACGCGGTTGGGATCGTCAGATGACAAAATGCGATCCACCCGGCCCGAGTGGGCGGATACCCGTACAGCCGCCGCTGTCAAATCGCCGTTATCCAGCCCCAGATCGATGCGGGCAGCGTCTGCAATATGCGGTTGTCCCTCGCTATAAGGCTCTGCGATAGACGCAAACACGCTCTTGAGGTCTGACCCGGAATTGTGCAAGAGCACATAGCGAATCCGCCGGGGATTGCCCGGCTTGTTTTGCGGCGGGTCGCCCCATGCCAGCGCGGCATCTTCCACATTGGACAAGACGCGATAGCGCAGGTGCAGCGGGGCTTCGCCGATCAGGGTTTTCCAAGTATCTACCAACTGCCAGTCTGCCCACCATCCCGGTGCGGGGTCGGCGGCGCGGTCAACCTCGTAGAGATAGGAAAATCCGCTTCCCCGATAGCGTCCGTCATTGGGGCCGTCGTAGTGCGTGCCAAAGGCAATGGCCTCGCCCGCATACGTCCCCTGTTCCTGCCGGCGCAGATCGATGCCCGCTGTGCTCACATCGCCTTCGCCCGCGTGGAAACTCATCACATGGTCGTCCCCGCCATCCACGCGAAAAAAATCAACCAGATAGGACGCGGTCTGCGACACATCCACCATCGCCAGCGTCCGCCGATAATCGCGCACCGGGGGATAGATCTCGGGGGAAGAAACTTCCACGACGCCCACGCCCTCAGACGCGGCAAAAAACTGGCAGTGCCCAATCCAGTTCACTTCTTGCTGTTGCCGGTTGACCGTCACAGTATTGTGCGAAATGGTATTTGTGGTCCAACCCGCGCGCTTGGGCCATTTGTTGTCCGCGTATTCCGGGTACCCCAAATCGGGCAACACATCCATACCCCGGCAATACATCCCAAAATTCAACCTGTCCTTGTGACCGTGCCCCCCGTTGCGCCCGTAATACAGCCAAGCGGCCCGCTGCTCGTCCCCTGTTCCGTGCCGAAACGCGGTCAACCCATACCCATTCAGATTTTCGCTCGTAAGTTGCAATTCGCCGCGCTGTTTCACGATGTCGAGAACCGTCTTTTGGATCGCCTCGGGTTCGGCGTCAAAAATGTCGGTGTGCAACCCATCTGTGCGGTTGCCGTTCAATTTGTAGGCCAAGCGGGCGAGATCCGGGTCGCCAAACCGAACAAAAGCGTGGAGAACCGTTTGGAGATCCACATTCACCATTCCCACGCCGCCCGTATTGCCCGTATCTCCGATGTGGGGGGTATATCGATCCAATGCGGTGAGGCGATAGGGCGCGCCGAACATGCGCTTGAGGCGGGGATAATCCCGGTACAGGTCGTAGTTTCGATATTTGCGACACCGGTCCAGCACCCACGCACAGCGCGCATAAGCGGTCATCCACCCAAAGCAATAGCCCGGCGCGGCCTCGTTGCCGACCCCGTCGCGATCCACTTCGCCGATCAAAGTCGCGGGGATGTGCCCTCCGCCCGTGCCTCGGGATTCGCCCGGTTCAAAAAGCCAATCCAGTGCCTCGGGCGTCTCCTGTGGATCGTCCAACACCGCCGCCGCTGTTGCCATCGCGGTTTGCGTCATCCCCTCGTTGCCGCGGATGCGCCTGTCCCGGCACGAAAGCATAAACTCCCTGAGCAACCCGTGTTCGATGTTCTCGCGGATATGGGCAATGCTGTGCTTGGGCCGCGCAATCTCCCACGTCGCGGCTTTCTCCGACAAAAACCGCACCAACGCCGCGTCGCCTGCCATCCCCTCATAGACCATATCGTAGGCCAGCGACAGGGTCTCGGCCATCCCGTTCTCCCAAATACAGCCCTTGATGCGACCGAGCCCAGTGCTCCCGTCTGAATTGTAAATCCCCAGATCCGAATAGGGCGTCAAATCCATTTCCGGATACACGTCTGCAATGCGGTCCAATATCACGGCGCCTTTGTGGGCATAGGCCGCATCGCCCGTGTACAAATACGCCTTGCCGAGTGCCAACGCCGCTTCGGGCAACGTTGCCCATGTGCAATAATGACTGTAGTAGGCGATGAACCACCAGCGGTTTCCCGCGTCGTCGATCCACCCCATGCCGTCATCCACCGCAAAGCCCCGCAGCGGATCAGCGGGATCGGCGTGTTCCGCATTGAACAACAGGGAGTCGTCGGCCAGCCCGCGGTCAAAGACGCCACCGGTGCCCAGACCGCTCTTGTAAAATGCCTCGAAATCGTTTTTCGGCCAGACCGCCCCACACGACGGGCATTCGAGTTTCCACGGCCGCGCCAGCGACACGTTCCACGGGTAATTCCCAAACGCATAGACATCTCGACCACACGATACACAGCCGAGGTCGGAATTGACGTGAATCCCGCGCGGAATGGACTGCCCAGTGACGAGTTGCCAAATGTCCTCATCGCTTCGCGCCATCCACGGAGCGCAGGTTGCGACCGCCGCATCGCGCTCGGCTTTTGCCCAATCGCATCGCGCGATATTTCGCCGCGCCTGGTCCACCTCTTCGGGTGTATAGAGTACACAACGCTGTTTTGCCATTTGCGATTTCTCCTTCAAAAATGCGATCCCTCCGCAACGGGCACGGGGGCACCGCCCCTACATTCCACGTCTCACATTTTCGGGCGGGCACGGGGGCCTGCCCCTACGTTTCATCTCTTCGTGGATCACCGCCAGCACGCGCGTTACGCAGCCAGTTCGCCATCGATGTCCCCGCCCATAAAATACAAATACGCATCTTCGAGGTTGGGCGCAACTGTTTTGGCATTGGCGGGCGGGTCGTTATCGCCCACCATTCGCACATGCATCTGATCGCCTTCCACATTGACAGTGACCACATGAAACGCTTGCGACAGGATTTCAAAACCCGGCTCATCGACCTGTATTTCCCATGTCTTGCCATCGGCTTTTGAAATGAGAGCGGCGGGAGAGCCGCGAAAGATCAGTTGCCCGCGATTCAAAACCGCGAGATCCTCGCAAGTGCTCGAAATATCGCCCACAATATGCGTGGAGATCAAAATCGCACGGTCGCTGCTCAAGCGTCCCAAAATGCCCCGAAACCGGATGCGTTCTTCCGGGTCGAGCCCGACGGTGGGTTCATCGACAATCAGAAATTCCGGATCGGTCAAAATGGCCTGCGCGATGCCGAGGCGGCGCATCATGCCCCCGGAAAATTTGCCGGAACGCCGATTGCGTGCGTCGTACAGCGCAACGGCGTTCAGTGCCTCCGCAACGCGCGCGCGCCGCTCCCGCTTGTTGTGGAGGTCGCCCAAAATGCCCATATAATCGAGAAATTCCCAGGCCGTGAGTTGGGGATAGGTGCCAAAATGCTGCGGCAAATACCCTATGCGCCTGCGGATCTCTGCGCGGTCTTTGACCAGATCGAAGTTATCCATCGCCACGCTACCGCTCGATGCGTCCATCTGCGTGGAGAGAATTTTAATCAGCGTTGTTTTGCCCGCGCCGTTGGGCCCCAACAGGCCAAAGGTGCCGTGCGGGATGTTCAAGGTGACATCGTCCAAAGCGGGTGCGTCACCGCGCCGATATACTTTTGTCAGATTTGAAATGCGAATGACCATCGCGTGTCTCCGAAGTTGTGTTGTCGATTTTGTATGATTGACGATTGCGCGTTGAACTTTGTTGCGCGGTCATTCATCCCGCAGGGCGTTGGCGGGATTGGCGCAGGCCACGCGCCAGGCTTGTCCGCCGACGGTGATGAGCACAACCCCCAGCGACATCAGTCCGGCCGCGATGAACAGGAGCGGTCCCAGCGCGATGCGGTACGCGAAATTGTCGAGCCACGCGGCCATCACGTAATACGCCACGGGCCAGCCGATAGCGTTGGCGACAACAGCTAGCCACAGAAAATTGCGGGTCAGCAACAGGATGATATTGCCCGCTGACGCGCCCATCACCTTGCGAATGCCGATCTCTTTGGTGCGCTGTTGCGCGGCAAATGTGATCAGGCCGAGCATCCCCAAGCAACTGATAAAAATGGACAGCGCGGCAAAAACCCCGCTCACCTCTTGCAGGGTCATTTCCGACTTGTAATACGCATCGAGTGCCTCGTCGAAAAATTCATACACAAACGGGCGCGTGGGCAAAAACTGCTTCCACACGCTTTCCAGCCCGGCCAGTTGCGCCTGCAAATCCCCAGGCGCCAAGCGCACGGCAACCCGGTTCAAACTGAGGGATTTTTCCAACATCATCGGCTCGATGCCGCGGTGTAGCGACTGGTTGTGATAATCCTTCACCACGCCTATCACTCGAACCTGAAGCCGGCCGTTATACTCGAAGAAGGACTTGCCCACGGGCTCGTCCCAGCCCAGTTTTTGCGCGGCGGTCTCGTTGATCAAGATGGCTGTTTCCCATCTGTTCTCGCCAATTTTGCGCGGGCGAAGCGGCGCCCCTATCACGTCCCTGCCCGCGGCGAGAGACAACCCGAACAACGCCAAATAATCGTCGTCAATGCCGTTCCAATACAGCTTGAATTTCTCATTGCCATGCCCTTCGGCGCGCATGGTTTTCGCATCCACGGCAATCCGCCCGGGCGGCAGGTGGAACGCCGACGCCTTTAACACCCCTGGCAACTCGCGCAATTCATTGAGGATGGCCCCCACCTTTGGACGCAGGTCGCGGTCTTGCAAAAAGAACGGGAGGATGACGATCTGTTCCTTGTCAAACCCCAGTTCTTTGGAACGCACGAACACCAGTTGCTGGTACACCACCAACGTGCAGATGATCAGGACCACAGACACGCCGAATTGCAAAATGACCATCACTTGGTTCAACCCCATGTGCCGAAATCGCAAGGTGCCTTTCAACGCCCGAACCGGGTCGAACCCGGACAGGACAAAGGCCGGATAGGCACCGGCGAGCAGGCCCACGCCCAAGAGCACGAGCAGGGAAAACAGCGCGGCAAACGCCAAGCCCGCGTCTGCCAATTTCAAATCGACCCCCAAAATCTCATTGAAAAAGGGCAGTGTAGCAGAGGCAAACAACACGGCCAGCCCCCCCGCGGGCAGTGCGAGCAGCAGGGATTCGCCCAAAAATTGCCCCATCAATTGCAGCCGAGTCGCGCCCACCACCTTGCGGAGCCCCACTTCGCGCACGCGATTGGCGGATCGCGCTGTCACCAGGTTGACGTAGTTGATGCACGCAATCAACAGCACCAGCAACCCGACAGAGAGCAAGATGTAGCAGCGCGTGATGTCTCCGGCATTGGCCTCTGCGGTGCCGTAATCACGCATGGAATACAAATGCACGCGGTCGAGCGGTTGCAAATCATAATCGTAGCGGGTATCGCCCTCCGATTGGCGCGCCGCTGCAAAATCGCGCAACTTCTGCGTCAGTTCAGCGACATCGGCGTTTTTGTGCAAGAGAATATACGTCCGCAAGGGCCCGATGAAATTCGAGGGCCAGGTTTCCCACACCCTGGGCCGCCAGCGCGGATTGGGCGGATACGTGGTGGTGAGAATGTCGAAGCGCAACTTGTCGTTTGAGGTCTTGGGCTGGTTCTTCATAATCCCCATAACCGTAAAATGGCCTTCCAGCCACTTGTATTTGATGTAGACCGTTTTGCCTATGGGGTCTTCGTCGCCGAACAACTTGCGCGCTATGGTTTGCGAGATGAAAGCCGTATTGGGGGCGTTCAGTCCGATTTCGGGATCGCCCGCCACCATCGGAAGCGTAAAAATGTTGAACACCTCCGCATCGGTTATGCAAACGCGCGCACTCGAACCGCGATCCCCATGAGACGCCCACATGGATCGCATGAGCATGCGGGTCATGGCCTCGACTTCGGGAAACCTGCCGCGCAGATGCGGCGCGACTGGCTTTGTCCCCAGATCGTAGCGCGTGCCGCCGGCATCTTCGAGTTTTCGGAGCAACAGGTAAATGCGGTCGCTCTTTTCGTGGTGCTGGTCGAACCGAAACTGATAATCGACATACAACATCGCCAACAACACGCATCCAATCCCCACGGCGAGTCCCAGGATATTCAGCAGGGAATAAAAAGTGGATTGGCGCAAATGTCGCAATCCAACGATGAGATAATTCCAGATCATATCGCACCTCCAAATTGGGAATAGGGGAATCGACGAATAAACGGACGGGGTACAACTGGCCGGTGAACGGGCTTGAGAGGCAACCCGTTGTACCCCATTGCTCAGGCTAGGTCACCGACGCACAGGCTAATTGGCGGAACAGTGTACAGTCATGGGCTGCTCACTGCTTGAACCTAAAGGGGCAGATGATTTATTTTTTTGACACTCGATGGTAGATGTCGCGCCAAATTTCCGTTTCTCGATCCGGAGAAAATTGGCTTTCTACTTTCTGTTTTGCGGCCCTGCCGAGCCTTTTGCGGAGTGCCACGTCTTGAACCAACCGTTGTAATTTCTGCGACAGCACATCCGCATCATCCGCCGGATCGGAGTAATTGTATCGCTTTCTCGATAACCGCATCTTTTTTCATCAGCGCGTCTGATGGCGAGATCGCAACGCGAATATCCGGGGGAATGCCAACGCCTTCATGCGAAACATTGTCAACTGAAAACCAGTCCTGAACCGAGATTCTATATGTCCAACCATTGGGAAGTTCTCGTTGTGTAATGCGCCAATCCTATATCCACACTGATCCGGTGTTTTTTCTCCGCGACCACCGTTGAATGCAATGCGGCAGTGGTGCCATAAGGGACCAAAAGGTTGATGATGAGAAGAGGGAATACTTTTATGAAACGCATCGGCGTACCTTTCGATTGAGGGGGATTGAGAACCAACCTGTCTGTGTACGTATATAATATAGACGATCTAATCAAGACACGATTATTTGAAGGGATAAAAATGATACTTGCCAAATTCGGTCAAAACAGGTTGGCTATTGACCTTGGTAATCAGGTATCGGAAAGTGCCCACTCGCGCATCCTGCGCTCGGCTTCGGCAATTTGTTCCGCGGTCATATCTTGGGCGAGCTTATCGCGTTCTTTGCTGGCATTTTTGTGGCCCTGCACCGCGGCCAAGTCCCACCACTTGTAGGCCTCCACAATGTCTTTCGACACGCCAAACGCACCTTGAGCATATACCCCACCGAGAGAGAATTGAGCGTCAGCGTGTGCTTGCTCTGCGGCCTTGTGAATCCACTTTACGGCCTCCACAGGGTCTTGCGGAACACCTTGCCCTTTGGAATACATCTCGAAAAGTTGGAACTGGGCTTGGTCATAGCCTTGATCTGCGGCTTTGCGAAGCCACTTCACAGCCTTTGCACCGTCTTTCGGCACTTTCAAGCCGAGGCGATACATCATGCCGAGATGCACTTGTGCTTTGAGATGGCCTTGATCTGCGGCTTTGCAAAGCCACTTCACGGCCTTTGTACCGTCTTTATCCACGCCCCGACCTTTGAAATATATATAGCCGATGAGATACTGAGCACTGGCATCGCCTTGCTCAATGAAAAACAAGCGGGTTGCGTCATACACAGCGCGTTGCACATGGGTTCGCTGTTCATTCGCAGTCATCGTGATATGAGCCATGATAAATCTCCTTTATTTTTTTGGGAAAGTGGAAGAAGCCCGACAGGTTGTTGCACAATTTGGTGATGAACATAATCATCATCGGTTGCACAAAGTAATAATACTGGTCAAGGCCACCTATATCTCGATAAACAATGTGAGCGGCCTTGACCATTGCGGATACTCATCGCTCACTTTTTCGCCCACTCGTGCATCCTGCGCTCGGCTTCGGCAATTTGATCTGCGGTCATATCTTGGGCGAGCCTATCGCGTTCTTTGCGGGCCTTTTTGTGGCCCTGTGCCGCGGCCAAACTCCACCACTTGTAGGCCTCCACAAGGTCTTTCGACAGGCCGAGTTCACCCACGGAATATAGATTGCCGAAGAAGAATAGGGCTACTTCTTGGCCTTGTTCTGCGGCCTTGCGAAGCCACTTTACGACCTCCGCATCGTCTTTTTCAACACCCTCTCCCTTGGAATACATAACGGCAAGAACAAGTTGGGCTTTGCCGTCGCCTTGTTCTGCGGCCTTGCGAAGCCTCTTGACAAACTCCGCAGGGTCTTTCGGAACGCTCTGCCCTTTGTCATTCATCAGTGCAAGAACAAGTTGGGCTTGGTCATCGCCTTGTTCTGCGGCCTTGCGAAGCCACTTTACGGCCTCCACAGGGTCTTGCGGAACGCCACGCCCATTGAAATACACATCGAAAAGCCGGGTCTGGGCTTGGACATCGCCTTGTTCTGCGGCCTTGCGAAGCCACTTTACAGCCTCCGCACCGTCTTTCGGAACGCTCTGCCCTTTGGAATACATCTCGACAAGGCCGAGTTGAGCCTTCGGATGACCTTGCTCTGCGGCCTTGTGAATCCACTTTACGGCCTCCGCAGGGTCTTGCGGAACGCCACGCCCATTGAAATACACATCGAAAAGCCGGGTCTGGGCTTGGACATCGCCTTGTTCTGCGGCCTTGCGAAGCCACTTTACAGCCTCCGCACCGTCTTTCGGAACGCTCTGCCCTTTGGAATACATCTCGGCAAGGCCGAGTTGAGCCTTCGGATGACCTGACTCTGCGGCTTTGCGAAGCCACTTTACGGCCTCCGCAGGGTCTTGCGGAACGCCACGCCCTTTAAAATACAAATCGAAATTGAAATACACATCGAAAAGGTGGAACTGGGCTTGGACATCGCCTTGTTCTGCGGCCTTGCGAAGCCACTTTACGGCCTCCGCAAGGTGGCCCTGGGCTTGGACATTGCCTTGTTCTGCGGCCTTGCGAAGCCACTTTACGGCCTCCACACCGTCTTTCGGAACGCTCTGCCCTTTGGAATACATCTCGGCAAGCACGAGTGGAGCCTTCGGATGACCTTGCTCTGCGGCCATGCCAAGCCATTTTGTGGCCTCTGCACCATCTTTCTTCACGCCTCGGCCTTTGTAATACATATAGCCGATGAGATACTGAGCACCGGCATAGCCATGCTCGGCAGCCTTGTGAATCCATTCCACAAACGCCTCTTCGTCTTTTTCCACGCCTTGGCCTCTGACATACATCAAGGCGAGGTTATACTGGGCTTTGCCATCGCCTTGCTCAGCAGCCATGCCAAGCCACTTTGCGGCCTCCGCGTAGTTTTTCGGCACGCCCGAACCGTCGAGGCGATACATTATGCCCAAGCGCACTTGTGCTTTGAGATGGCCTTGTTCTGCGGCCATGCGAAGCCATTTTGTGGCCTCTGCACCGTCTTTCTTCACGCCTCGGCCTTTGTAATACATATAGCCGATGAGATACTGAGCACCGGCATCGCCTTGCTCTGCGACGGGTTGCAGTTCTTTGCGCGCAATCGCGTAGTCCTTGCGGTTGTAAGCATCCTTGCCCTCTTGATAGCCACTCCACGCCGAGGACGCGATGATCAGACACAGCGACACAAGAAAAAACAAGCGGGTTGCGCCATACATAGCGCGTTGCACATGGGTTCGTCCTTTATTCGCGGTCATCGTAAAGCTCCTTTATTTCTGGATTGGGATAACGTTAGACGGGTTGTCGCACATCCGTTCGCCCTTCATTCGCCAGATCCTCGTAGAGTTCAGGATATGACGCAATGTGCGCTTTGAGGTCGGATTCCGAAGAAATGCGGGAAGACAACTTAGTCATGATATTACCCTCCTCGATTGAAAGGTGAACAAACAGCATCGTTTCGACCAGAGTCAAACATAATGCCTCCTTTCTCGAGCATTTATACGCGCTGCGAGGTGTGTCGTTTGTGCTCCTCGAATATCTCACAATTTCACACCTCGCCCTTTCTAATCGCAAGATGTGTGCCAGAAGGTGTCCAGAAATTAAAAAAAGGCACTTGAATATGATTAAATTTTTGAAAAACAAAGAGATAAAATTTCAGAATTATTTGCTTTTTCAGCACTAAAAAAATCGGACACTTTTTGTTAGTAAAAAAGTGTCCGATTTTGATACAGTGATGTCCGAAAACGAACACTTATATCAAAGAGCAACTCGCCCTACTCCTCAACCGCTACGTGCTTCGATTAACTGATGAACCAGCCTGAACAATGGGGTACAAGTAGTACTCTCGTTCTGCTGATTCGTCTATTCGTAGATTCATTTTCAAAACCGCGCTATTCCCGCGCTCACATAAAAGCCCGGCGCATCCAATCGCACGGTAAAATCCACGCGCAACAGATAAAACAACCCGTTGATCGACACGCCCAGTTCGTGGTGAACCCCGTCGAGATACTGCGGTTTGTAATCCAAGCCCGCCAAGGTGCGATCCCCAAACCAGGTGCGCCCGTGACCGCCGTGGATTGTCAAACCGATATTCTGTTCGGCAGCCCACCGCCAGCCGATCAACTCAAAGGGCACCGTGCGAAAATGGTGTTCCCAAAACACGCCGAGCACCTGCTCGCCTTCGTACGGGCGATCCACAGGCGTGCGAAATCCCCCAAAGGTCGAAATCCCGCCCAGCAACAGGCCCGAATCCAAAATCTCAAAGCGTTGCCGGGGCAGGGTTCCCGTAAACGTGCTGCCAACCACGCGCACGTCGAGCACATTGGGCAACAAACGCCGCTTAAACAGCGTTTCTATCCGCCGATCCAAGAGCAACCGAAATTGGGTAAAGGCAAAATCACTCCCAAACCCCGGGCGACTGTGCTCGACCTCCAATGCGATTTTTCGCTGTCCAAAAAGGCGCGAGGGGCCCGCGCTTTCGCCCTCAAAGTCCGCGCGCAAGACCACAGACCGCGAATTGCCCGGGTCAATAGATGGATTGGGGCGTTGCGCGTCTCGGTCCCCAAGCCAATGCCAATCTGTGGTCTTGTTCACAGACTTGTGTCGCTCGATATTTATCCCGCCGCTCAACCGCATCTTCGCCCTGTGTGGATGCCCAAACCCATAGCCCGCGCTTCCGCTTATTCCTTCGCGCCAGAAATAATCGAAATAATCTTCAAAACCCAAAATCTGTTGCGCGCTGGTCTGCGTCCGTCCATATAGCCTCGACCGATAGCGCGTATCTGTGCCGCGCAATCCCGCGAGCGCGACCCATCCCCGCTTGCTCGGCCCCCAGCGCAACGTCGCTTCGCCATCAAAAGCCCATTGTTTCAAACCCGTGTTATACGCC
Source organism: uncultured Latescibacterota bacterium (assembly GCA_958295785.1). Lineage (GTDB taxonomy): Bacteria > Latescibacterota > UBA2968 > UBA2968 > UBA2968 > VXRD01. The sequence goes on along the minus strand of OY282377.1, from coordinate 3,189,714 downwards.
CCTCCGCCGGCAAACGCCGCGTTGCTCGATCCCGCGGACAGGTTTAAGCTCAGGTGCCCCCCATCCGCGCGATTGAACCACAGATCGGAACTGATCCGAACCGGCCATTTGCGCCGCCCCTTCTTCTTGTTGTCCCTCTTTTTTTTTCCACTTTTGCTTTCATCATCTTCGATAAAACGCGCCAAAAATCCCTTGGGCTTGTACGCTTCGTAAAGCGTCATCGTGCTGTCAATGCGTGTGTATGCCTCTTGCTCGATCTCATCCAATGGCACGGCAAGCGCGGTTCTCGCCAATAAACTGTCCTGTTCAACCCGCGCGGAATCCACCACTACATCCCGCTGCTGTTCGTAAAGCGAATCGGGCAATGCGACATTTACCTCATACCCGGTCAGGCGGGAAATGCGTCGCACCTCTATTGGCGGAAATTGCAGGCCAATGATCCCGATTCCAATTTTATCCTCTGACTGCCAGCCCACGGGCAAATAGAAATCCCCTCCAAAATTGCTAAACTGCTGGCGCATGGTACTCGTCCATCCGCGAATGGGCGGCGGAAACAAAAACGCCTGATTGGGCGTCAGTTCCACCTCCACGAGGGCATACGCGCTGTCGAGCACGGCCACGCGACCCTGAAACGCGGTCTTGAGGCGGTGTTTGGGTTGCACGTCAATATCGTAAATGATGCGCTCATCCATTTTGCGCTGCCCCGCGAGCACGAAATCGTAGTGATCCAGCGCATCGGGGTGCGTGACGCCGACGAGATGATGACCGCCGAGTTCTGTCTCATCTTCATACAAATTCACCCCTTGAGCCGCGGGCAAAACGAGCTCTCCAAATTCAAAATCCAAGTTCTCGGTCACGCGCTTGTCTATAACGACCTCTCGCCACCCTTTTCGATGGTCCCAAAACCCCTCGGACAGGCTTTCGGTAATCGCCGCGATCTCGGATGCCCTGCGAAACACAAACCGCGAATACGCCGCAACGCGAAATGTCTTGAGCGCGCCCCACCACGTTTGCTTTTGCGCGATGACTTTACGCATAATACTCGGCCCATCCTCTGCCGTAACCACGATCTCTTCCATTTCAAGGGGCACGAGTTCCATGGCGAAATGGTGTACATCGGCTGCGTCTTCGGTTATCTCGATCCGCTGCGACCGGTAGCCGATATAACGCACTTCCACCGCCGCGGGAAAGGCGCGCAATTCGACCTCGTACTGGCCTTCGGCATTTGAAATCGCGCCGTGATACGTGCCGAGAACCAGCACTGTCGCAGCGGGCAACGGTTCACCGGTTGCCGCGTCGGTCACACTGCCCCGAATCACTTTTGCCTGTGTTGCTGGCGTAGCCAAAAAAATCACAAAAAGCCATTTCCATCGCGTCGTCATAACCCGTTCTCCAAATATTTCGCGCTTCAAGCCTCAAATTTCTGCGCGTTTTTCGTATGTCACACACCCAATGACGAGGAAGATGATGCCCACCAGAAAGGTATAGACAAAAGGCGCTAAATCGGTTGAAAATTCATCGGAAAGAGATATTGAAATTTGCCCGAAAAATTCAAATGCCCTCTCCCCGTGCGGGTAAAAGTAGCCGTATAAAAACACAGAGACGGAGAAAAAAGCAACGGCAGTCAATCCTCGATACCGCTTCACAGAAAACTTTACCCCTTCCATTCCGACTACGAGGCCGAGAATGAAAACCATATACGTCACAAGTATCAAACCAGTGACCAAAGCAAAATCAAATGACATAAACGGCAAAATTCCCTTGCGCACCATCCACAAAGACAGACCGACAATAACAATCACGCCACCTACAAAGCCCATACTCGCCACCGCAGCGACCTTGGCCAGAATCGCGCTGTATTGCGAAACTGGCAGGGCAAACAGGAGATAATGCGTTTCTGATTTCCACTCGGCATTGAAGGCATGCGCGAGCAAAAAGGGCAGAGAGAAAAAAAAGATAAAAGCGGCCAGCCCCGACCAAGGAACATTGAGAATCTCAAGTGTTCTTCCAAAACCTGTCTCCATTTTAAGAAGCCGAAAATTTTCCAATGAGATAAGGCCATAGGCGTTCATCCCCACAATCAAAACGAGCAAAAACAAAAAAATGGCCTTATTCGCCTTGAGTTCTTTCACGTACAATGCAAAAAACTGTTTCATGTCGCACTCCCGTGTTAAGGATTGTCGATGCGTTGATTCGGGCGGGCATGGGGCCTGTGCAAGAAGGCTTAATCCAGTAGCCACACCCCGACTTTGCACTACTCGCGCCTTTCATCCGCGATTCGGACAATGGTTAAAACGCCACCTGTTCAAACATCTCTGAAAACGATTCCCCGCGTTCCTCGCGCAGGGCGTCTGCATTGCCGGAAAGGGCGATCTCGCCTTCTTTGAGGAACATCACGTCTTCGACAAACTCGCCCACTTCGTGAACGAGATGGGTCGAAATCAGAATCGTAGGACTTACGCAATCACCATTGGAATATGAGGTGCTTTGAGTTGTTGTCTCAAGAAGTCAGCCAGCCCCCGGTATTTGACTTGATAAATGGTTTGTCCTGTTTGATAGGCCACCTGCGCGAGTCTTATCCAAACTAACATCGCACACCCAATATGATTTCGTACCATGCGTGCCAACCGACATTGACACTTTTCAAGCCCGGTCACTTGTTTGACTTCGCGGTGAAATGGCTCAATTTTCCATCGCTGGTGACACACCTGTTGTACCACTGAAGAATCGTTTTGAGCATGGTCGTTGGTCACGACATACGCCGTGCGTCTATCAGAAGACGCCACCCGGAATAATTTCACTTTGTGGTCTTTGGGAAACCCTCTGATTTTAATGGACTTGCCTTGTTTGCGCTCCTCTTGAGTCCAAGTTAAGCTATCTACGCGCTGGTAGGGGATTGTGCCTGCCGAATCGTCCACGCGCCGGTTCGTCTTGAGGGGACAATAATAGGTTTTTTGCATCTGCTCTATGTGTAGCATGACCGTTTTGGTCGCATACCAACTGTCCATCAAGACCCCGGTAAAAGGAAGGTGCTTCTGATAGACCCACGCAGAGAGCATGTCCTTGAGAGGATCCCATTTGGTTTTGCCATCGCCTTGCGGGTCATAAATCCGATAGTCAATCAGCCAGAACCGATCCTCTTGCGGATTGACATAGACACATGTGACCACCCCGATGCCGTTGATGACGCCTTGGGCGTTGCCGCTATATTGACGGCGCACTCACGCGATCTTGCGTGCGTGTCGCTTGTCTAAAACCGTGTCATCAAAGATCACATAGCCTTCAGGCGTCAACGCGATGTGGTCTTTGACGTGTTCCCACACCAAGCGGGGTGGGATACGCGCACCGGCGAGATAGCGGTTGATCATATCATGACTGAACCCTTCGCTATGGTCGGCGAAATGGGTCAGCGTATAGTTGAGGGGACTGCTAAGCAGATACTGACAGTAATCCAAACGCGTCGGGTGGCGCATTGATACCTCCTCAAAGTGATAAATTTTACGGAATTGCACCCTTTTTTAACTCAGCATGCGTAAGTCCTAAATCGTTTGCTCGTCAAAGCGAAACTCGTTGAACAACGCTTCGACAATGCGTTTGCGCGATGGCGGATCAATGCCGGCCAGCGGCTCGTCCATCAAGACCAGATCGCTCGGCCATGAAAACCCGCACACCACCTTGAGCCGTCCCTTTTGCCCCCGCGAAAGCGCGCCCACTTTTTTGTCGCCATCCAGGCCCATAAAACCGAGCATCTCGCGCGACTTATCCAGATCCCACATGGGATAAAAGGTCGCCAAAAATTCGATTTGCTCCATCACCTTCCTTCATCCAATCGTAAAACGGATTGATCTCGGGCAAATACGCCACATGCTGCCGGGTCTTCGCGCAAACCTTTTGCCCCATCACCTCAGCGGTTCCCCGCGACGGTCGGGTCATGCCGGTCAAAATGCGAAACAAGGTGCTCTTGCCGCTGCCGTTTTCGCCCAACACGCCTTGCACGCGCCCACGCGCAACCCGAAAGGAAATCCCCCGCAAGGCCCATGTGCCCGGGTATCGCTTCCACAGACCGCGAACATCGATCATCATGTCAAATCCTCCTCAATTTTGTGCAACAGCGTTGCAATTTGCGATTTGGAAAGCGCGAGTTCGCCCACCTCTGCGACAAACTGCGCCACCGCTCTCTGTGCCAACTTTTGCCGCTCGGCCTTGATGGTCTTCTGTTTCTCGGTGACAAACGACCCTTGACCACGCCGCGTAAAAATAAATCCCTCTCGGTCGAGTTCGGCATAAGCACGCGACATTGTATTGGGATTCACGCGCATTTCTCGCGCCATATCCCGCACCGAGGGCAACTTCGCGCCGGGCGCATAGACCCCGCGCACGAAACGCTTTTTGATCTCGGCGATAATTTGCAAATAAATCGGCTGGTTCGGATCGAACTCAAAGGTAGCCATTGTGAATCATACCCCATTTGTCATAGTATCTTAGTGTTCTACTTAAATAATACACTAAGACAATTCCAATGTCAAGCCCTAAATGAAAAAAATAAAAAATCCTCAAAACCCAAGGCTTTGAGGTATATTAAAAGTTGTTTTAATTTTTTATTTCCTCCCCTTCCCGCCAGCCAGAAAGGGGAGCATCACGGCCTCCCTACGAGAAGAGGTGGAAGAGGAGGGAGGAATCAAATTTGGAACACGGCCATGCGCTGGGACGATCCTCGACGAAATCCCTATCACAATTCAGACGCTCGACCACCGGGCTGGCTGCTGTGTCTGATCGCCGTGGGCGTGGCTCTTGTCGTGACGGTTCTCGGATGGGTGATCCTGTATTTGCGAGACGTATTCAGCGCGCGACCGTTGGGATGATGGAAAGCGGTCAGGGGTTAGCGGTCCGTCCGTCCCATCGTCATTTTGACGAAAGTCAGCACGCACAAGCACAACGTAAGTAATCCAGTGACTTGGGTATTACATCACGCAGAGACCTGCCCGTTCATCGGTGGTTGCTTTTCAATACGTCGCCCTGCCGCCGCTGATGTCGTAGCACTGGCCCGTGACAAACGAGGCATCGTCTGAGGCGAGGAAGTGAACAACCTCGGCGACTTCTTCGGGTTGGCCCAAGCGGCCGAGGGGGATTTTGGAGGTCATGTATTCGAGTTGCTCCGCCTTGACATTTGCCAGCAGGGGGGTTTCGATTAGGGCGGGCGAGACGCAGTTGACGCGGATGTTGTCGTGGATATGCTCTTTGGCCAGGGACTTGGTAAAGCAAATTACGCCCGCTTTCGAGACCGCATAGTGCGTCATGCTCGGGTTGCCTTCTTTGCCAGCTATGGAGGCGACCGAGACGATGGCGCCTTTTTTTTGCGCGAGCATCGGCGGGAGTACCGCACGCGAACAGAGAAACGTGCCCTTGAGGTTGATGTCGAGCACCTGATCCCAGTCCCTTTCTGTAAGGTCTTTGACCGGCAAGCCGCGCCCGATAATGCCCGCGTTGTTGATGAGAATGTCGATGCGCCCCCATGCGTTGAGACAGGCATCGACCGCGTTTTGCGCGCTCTCGGCATTGGCGACGTCGAGCAACAGGGCGAATGCGTCTGCGCGGATTTGCCGAGCCGTTTCTCGGGCCATGTCCAAATTGAGGTCCGCGATTGCCACGCGCGCGCCCGCATTGGCAAGGCGTGAGGCAATGGCTTTGCCAATGCCCTGCGCGGCACCGGTGACGATAGCGGTTCGGTTTGTGAGGTTGTTGGGGATCATGAGGCCGTTGTCCGTTGTCTGTTGTCAGTCCGGCCCACCATCCGGCTCCAAGCGGTGGCGCTGATTGTTGACCGCTAATATCGCGGTTTCTCTCGTTCTGTCAACAGGGAAAATTCTCGCGCTCACTCGTATCGCAATGCGTTGACCGGATTGCGGCGGGCGGCTTTGAGGGCTTGGATGGCAATGGCGAGCAAGGCCGTGGCAAAGACCGCGAATCCACGATTCGTCGATGAAATAGCTTGAGCAATGGGGTACAACGGGCTGCCTCTCGAGGCCGTTCAACGGCCAGTTGTACCCCGTGCCGCAGGTTCGCTACATCGTTGCGAGTTCGGTCTCGTTGAGCGAGGCTTGCAACTGGTGTCGCGCCCGGTGTAGCCAGGTTTTCAATGTGCCCATGGGCACGCCGAGTTCTCGGGCAATTTCTGCATAAGATCGATCTTGCACATAGCGCAACCGCACGGCGTGGCGATACTGCTGTGGCAATTCTGCGATGCGTTCTTCGAGCATTTCGCGGCATTCTTTTCGAGACAGCGCGTCGTCGGGACGCTCTGCGTCGGCAGGCTCCCATGTGTCTCGATACCCCAACTGCGGGTCTTCAATAGTCTTTTGCCAAGACCTGCGGGCTTGTTTGGCGCGCAGGTGCGTGGTACACACATTCAGGGCAATTTGCATCAGCCAAGTCGAAAATGCGGCGTCCCCGCGAAACCCGGCCAAACCGCGATAGGCGCGCAAGAAGGTCACTTGCATCAGGTCTTCGGCATCGTGTCGGTTTTGGGTTCGCCCGATCAGGGTTGCCAAAATCCGAGGGTGATGGCGTTTGTAGAGCCTGTTGAAAGCGCGGGCATCGCCGTTCAAGGTGCGGCGCACCAAGTCCCTCTCTTCTGCATACTGCATGGTTTGCACCCTTTTGGTGAATGGTTGTCGATTCAGTCTTCAACGAGGTCAAGCGTCGCGGTCACTTCCCACTCTGCGGGCGCCGCGCGCGAGACTTGAAAGATGTCGCGCAGCGACGACAGAGCGTACGAACCCGTGACGAGCGCGACGGTGATCAGGATGCAAAATCCGATGTTTTTCAGATTTTGCCGTTCCTCTTTTCTGCGAAACACATCCTTCCACGTTTGCATGGGCTGTCTCCACAAGTTTATATTTCATTTGCAGTTATGGAAAATTTGTCCTAAATTATGCGAACACCGCACGTACTGATCGGTGTGTTCAGAGGTCCTCGCGGCGTCCGGCCAAAGACTCGCGCGAGGGCCTTTTTGTTTGCACTGGCGTCATGTCGAACCTCCTCTCTGTTTGGGGGTGAGAAGTGATACCAGTCCGATTTTGCAACTCGTTTGTCAAATCATCATCGCGCCTCCTTGAAAAAAAAGGCCACCGCGTTTTGGTCGCACTGTGGCCTAAAAAAAGGCCATCCGGCGAGGGATGGCCCTGTTCTTTGATGCGTTCAACAAGCCATACATCCTCCCCAAGCGCGACAAAAGCGCGTTCGTTGTGTTGCGAGCGATCCTGGGGGGACGATTGAGAGAGAGCAACAATGGCGAGATTGAAAGCGAGTTTCTCGTGTTATTGCGAATGTCGTACCAGGACACTCAGCCCAATGGTGTGGGATTGAAAATATACACGATGGATTCCCTGTTTGTAAGGTGATGGGTTGCGACTGTTGAGACGCGAAAAGATACTCAGAGAATCCCAATTCGTCAAGGAAGAATTTGGGATTTTTTTCGGCCTTCACTGTTACATGCCTTTGGATGCACTTTGAGGGAAATTTTTTGGGCTATTCCCCTTCAAACCCGCGTGTTTTGAGCAAGGGGAGGATTTGGGCTTGGTGCGCGATAGAAGAAAAGTTGCCGTGCGCGAGCACTCGCCCGCGGTTGAGTGCGATGACTTGCTCGGTGAGTTGCAGGATTTCCCCGACCGCGTGGCTCACGTAGAGCATGGGGATGCCCAAGTCCGTGCGAATGTGGCGCAAATACGGCATGATGCGGTCTTTGAGTTCCCGGTCGAGCGCGGCCAAGGGTTCGTCCATGAGAAGCAACTTGGGCGAGGTCAGGATGGCGCGCCCGAGCGCGACGCGCTGGCGTTCCCCGGCCGAGAGCAACGCGGGCCGGCGGTCGAGCAAAGCGGTTAATTCGAGCAGGTCCGCGATGGCATCGGGGTGAAATTTGCGTTCTGATGGGGCGAGAAATTGGTAGCCATACGCGAGGTTTTGGCGTGCGCTCAAGTGGGGAAAGAGCAGGTCGTCTTGAAACACATGGCCTACGCGCCGCTGTTCCGGGGGCAGGTCAATGCCCTTTTCCGCGTGGAAGAGGGGGATGTCCTCCAAGGTGATTTCGCCGCTGTCTGGGCGCATCAAGCCGCTGACGAGATTGAGGATCGTGGTCTTGCCCGCGCCCGATGGCCCGAATATCGCCGTGACCGGATGGGCGCACGTCACATCGACTTCAAGGGTAAATTCAGCGAGTTGTTTGTGTACGCGCAAGGTGAGCATGGGTTAGGATTTCATTTTGCGGGCAATGGCCTCGCTGGCGATGAGCGCGCCCAGCGAGAGGATGATGGAGAGGACGACCAAGCGCGCGGCCGCTGCTTCGCCGTCGGGTTGGTTGATGTACGTGAAAATGGCGAGCGGGAGGGTGCGGGTTTCGCCGGCGATGTTGGAGACAAAGGTGATGGTCGCGCCAAATTCGCCCAAGCTGCGGGCAAATGCCAAGAGGCATCCCACGAGCACGCCCGGCGCGGCCAAGCGCAACGTAATGGAAACAAAGGCGCGAAGCGGATGGGCGCCGAGGGTGCGCGCTGCGCGTTCAAGCCGGGGGTCGACGCTTTCAATCGCCAAGCGCACGGCTCTCAACATGAGCGGGAACCCCACCACAGCAGCAGACAGAACAGCACCGCGCCACGTAAACGCGATTTGCAACCCAAACCATTCGCTCAGAATATGACCCAAAAACCCTCGGCGTCCCAACAGCAGGAGGAGCAAATAGCCGACCACGACGGGCGGCAACACGAGGGGCAGGTGGCACAAGCCGTCGAGGAGGAGCTTGCCGCGAAAGTTTTTGCGCGCCAGCACCCACCCCAACGAGACGGCAAAGGGCAGGCTGATCACCACGCAGAGCACGCCCACCTTGAGCGAGAGGGCGAGGACAGTGTATTCTTCGGAAGTTGGGAGTATCATAAAAAATAAAAAAAATGACTATCTTCAAATGTCCCCAACATTTCACCAAAGGAAGCGAAATTGAAGCGCGGCGGATAGCTCAAGAGTTATTTAAGAATCCGCCCAATATTGGGTACCTCACAATTTCCAACGCCTTACAGTGGCGGCTTCAGTATCGTAGGCTCATTGACCAAGCGGGACAAGTTGAGGGGATATTAGAAATATTATGACTGGGAAAAACCAAAAAAAAAGACAGGTCGTGGAGTTTGGCGATTTTCAAACGCCATCTCATCTCGCAGATGAGATTTGCCATTGCCTGCTTGCCGAGGGCGTGCGTCCCAAGAGTGTCGTTGAACCGACGTGCGGGATAGGGGGGTTTCTTATCAGTGCGATGGCCGCTTTTGAGCATGCGCGGAAATTTTTGGGCATTGAGATTAACCGGGCATATCTGCGGGTTCTCGAACAAAAACTGCGACAGGCAGACCGCAAGCGGGTGGAACTGAGACATGCGGATTTTTTTCAACTCGATTGGGAGGATATTTTGCCCCACCTGCCTGAACCCATTCTCGTGCTCGGCAATCCGCCGTGGGTGACCAATTCGGTTTTGGGGCGCATTCGGGGATCGAATTTGCCCATCAAAAATAATTTTCAAGGCCACAGGGGATTCGATGCCATAACCGGAAAATCCAATTTCGACATATCCGAGTGGATGCTCATTCACCTGCTGGATAAATTGCAACACAGGCGCGCTGTATTGGCGATGCTGTGCAAGACTGCGGTTGCGAGAAAAGTGTTGAAACATATATGGACTCGGGATTTCAGCATCTCGGATACCCGGTTATACACCGTGGATGCCAAGGCGCATTTCAATGTGTCTGCGCCCGCCTGCCTGCTGGTGTGTCGGGCGGGCCCGCCTGCTGGGGCCAAGGCGTGCGGTGTTTTCAGCGGCGTTTCGACTGCGCGTAAAATCTCTGCGATAGGAATGCACGAGGCAACCCTTTTGGCCGATCAGAAAAAATACAAAAAGTGGTCGCAACTCGATGGGCAGGTGCCCGTTGCATGGCGGTCGGGCGTCAAACACGATTGCGTTCAAGTGATGGAATTTATCCGCAGAGAGGGCGCGTTTGTCAATGGCTTGGGCGAGAGGGTCGATATTGAGGACGAGTTTGTGTTCCCGCTGTACAAAAGTTCGGCTGTGGCAAAGGGGTTGACCAACAGGCCCGAGCGTTGGGTTCTAATCACGCAAAAAAGCGTCGGCGATGACACCCGCATTATTCGGGAGAGCGCACCCAAGACGTGGTCGTATTTGACCGAATACGCGGACGAGTTGGATCAAAGAAAAAGCTCTGTTTACAAGAATAAACCGCGTTTTTCCATTTTTGGCGTCGGCGATTATTCCTTTGCCGCGTGGAAGGTGGCGATTTCGGGATTGTACAAAAGGATCCAATTTTCAATCATTCCACCTGTGGATGGCAAACCCGCAATGGTTGACGATACGTGTTATTTTTTGCCCTGCACAAATCGGAATGAGGCGGTTTTGTGTGCCGATCTGCTCAATTCAAAAGCCGCGCGTGAGTTTTTGCGGGCGTTCATTTTTTGGGATGCCAAACGCCCGATCACCGCGCATATCCTCAAGCGGTTGGATTTGCGGGCACTCGCAAAGATGCAGCACAAAACCCTGTATGGGCCGTGCGCAGATGCTGAAATCAGCGCGTCTCAATTCGCGCTTTTTTAGTGCGAGTGGCGGGGGGTGTTGTCGCGCGCGTTTTGGTATTTGACAGCCAGTTCCAAGCACGCGCCATCCGCGAGTTGCCCCACGTTTTGACGGTAGAGTTCCTGCCAGGGCGTTTGGTGGGTCAGGTCGGGTTGTTTCCAATCCTTTTTGCGCCGCGCGAGTTCTTCTTCGCTGATGAGCACGTTGACCGTGCATGTGTTGAGGTCGATCCGCACGCGGTCGCCGGTTTTGAGAAACGCCAGGCCGCCCCCGACTGTGGCTTCGGGCGACGCGTTGAGGATGGACGGGCTGGCAGACGTGCCGCTTTGACGCCCGTCGCCAATGCAGGGCAGTTCGGAAATGCCGGCCTGCACGAGGCGTTCGGGCGGGAGCATGTTGACGACTTCGGCGGAGCCGGGATAGCCCACAGGCCCGCAATAGCGCACGAACAGCATGGCATTTTCATCGATGGGCAACTCGGGGTCGTCGATGCGGTGGTGGTAATCCTCCGGGCCGTCAAAGACCACGGCCGCGCCTTCCCATGCGTTTTCGTCGCCTTCGCGCTGGAGGTATTTTTTGCGGAACGCGTCGCCGATCACCGAGGTTTTGAGCAAGCCCGATTCAAAGAGGTTGCCGCTGAGGACGATAAAACCCGCGTTTTCTTTTAGGGGCCGGTCGTAGGGCTTGATGACGCGGTCGTCTTCAATGGCGATGCCCTCGAGATTTTCGCCCATGGTCTCGCCCGTGACGGTCATGCAGTCCGCGTGGAGTTTGTCTGCTTTGACGAGTTCGGCCATGACCGCGGGCACGCCCCCGGCGCGGTAAAACGCCTCGCCCAAGTATTCGCCCGCGGGCTGGCAGTTGACGAGCAAGGGGATGTTGTGACCATAAGTTTGCCAGTCTTTTGCCGGGAGCGCGTGCCCGATGTGTCGCGCTATCGCGGTGATGTGAACCGGCGCATTGGTCGATCCCCCGAGCGCAGAGTTGACCACAATGGCGTTTTGAAAGGCTTTGGGCGTCAAAATTTTGTCCGGGGTGAGGTCTTCTTTGACCATATCCACGATGCGGAGGCCCGTGCCATAGGCCATCTGCTTGCGGGCGCGATAGGGCGCGGGAATGGCCGCACAACCCGTCAGGGACAAGCCCAAGGCTTCGGCCAAAGCGTTCATGGACAGGGCCGTGCCCATCGTGTTGCAATGGCCCAGGCTGGGCGAGGAGGACGTGACGAGGTCCATAAACCCGTCGTAGTCGATCTCCCCGGCCGCATGGCGTTCGCGCGCTTCCCACACGACCGTGCCCGATCCGGCCAGACGCCCTTGAAAGTGCCCATCGAGCATGGGGCCGCCCGAGAGTACAATGGCGGGCAGGTTGAGGGTGCAGGCGCCCATGATGCACGCAGGCGTGGTTTTGTCGCACCCTGTGGTAAGCACCACGCCGTCAATGGGATAGCCGTGCAGGATTTCGACCAAGCCCAAATACGCGAGGTTGCGATCCAGTGCGGCCGTGGGCCGTTTGCCCTGTTCGGCAATGGGGTGAACGGGAAATTCAAAGGGGATGCCCCCGTTGTCGCGGATACCGGCTTTGACGCGGTCGACCAATTCAACGTGAATGCGATTGCAGGGCGTGAGATCCCCGCCCGTTTGCGCGATGCCGATGACGGGTTTGCCCGATTGGAGTTCCTCGCGCGTCCAGCCGTAGTTCATGTAGCGTTCCACATAAACGGCGGTCATGCCCATGTTGTGCGGGTTGTTGAACCACTCTTGACTCCGCAATTGCCCTTTGACTTCGGAATAATCCCTCTGCATGAATGCTCCTTGTTCTCTGGAAAGCCATGCACTGTGAAATTGGTTTGCAATGTTTGGGTCAGACACCCTGACCCTATTACCTATGGCAAGATACAATCGGCTGTGTAAATTCTCAATGGGAAATGATACCCGCAACATCATAGATTCGGTGCCACCCCGCCCACAGCAAGCGACTCACGGCCTATTGTAGTTGAAATACAAGTCAGTGGCCGGTGGTCAGCGATCAACCCCCGCGCTCCCATGAGCCGTAGGGACAGGCCCCTGTGCCTGTCCTCGTATGTAACACAAGCGGTCAGCAGGTGTAGCCCTTTCATTTTCAACGCGAAACGCCTTCACAATCGCGTCTTGATTGCGATGGCGTTTTTGACTATGTTATGCCAATTCGCGCAGTACCTGACAAACCGCATAGACACAGCCTACAACAAGCGGAACGGTGTACAACTGCGATAGCAGTTCATCGAAGTGCTTCGGATTTTGGGGTTGTTGGGCGGGGACTGACCGCTGACCACTTTGGGGTTGGGACTAGAGGGGGGAAGGAGGACACTATGGCTAACGAAAGAAAAACAGCAGAAATTGTGCGCCGACACTTCCAAAAATTTGGTAATGAAGTTACTCTAGCGGAACAATCTTCGGATTCACCTCAAATCAATAAATTGCTTCAATCGGCCTCAAAGGATGGACCTGGAAGAGGGTATCCAGACTTCCTTATTTCGCGAAAAAAGAAATTCGATTTGCTGATCGTTGTCGAGTGCAAAGCAGACCCGCAAAAACACCAGAGTCCACAACGCGATCAATATAAAGACTTTGCCGTTGATGGCGCCTTGCTCTATGCGTCATATCTTTCCAAAAATTTTGATGTGTTGGCAATTGGCGTGAGCGGTACAAACGAGCAGGATGTCAGGGTTTCGCATTTTCTTCAACTGAGAAATCAGCACAGCGCGTCTGAAATTTTTGGAGGAGCGTTGCTCGCCCCAACGGATTATATTGAAGGGTACTCAAGAGACCCGATAAAATATCAGCGGGATCATGAGTCGCTGCAAAATTTCATACGCAACTTAAATGTTCGCCTTCACAGCAACAAAGTCGCCGAAAGCAACCGATCTTTGCTTATCAGTGCGATATTGCTCGCGCTTGAACAGCGGTCTTTCAAAACTGCTTACTCCTCAGAAGACGATCCAACTAGATTGGCTAAAATGATCGTAAATGCAGCACTGGCACAGTTGGAAGATGCAAGTGTTGCCGGATTGTCAATTTTGGAACAACAGTTTCGCTTTTTGCCAACGGCGACAGGGCTGACGGGAAAAATAGGAAAAACAAATGAGCTGAAAGAGATTGTTCAACACATTGATACCGAGGTGACTTCCTTCATCAAAAACCACAAATATCGGGACGTACTCGGCAATTTGTACGTGGAGTTTCTCAAATATGCCAATAGCGACAAAAGTCTCGGTATCGTTCTCACGCCTCCGCATATTACAGCACTCTTTGCCGATTTGGCACGAGTTAACACCCATTCGATAGTATATGACAATTGTGCTGGCACTGGCGGTTTCCTCATCAGTGCGATGAAACGCATGATCGATAAGGCACAAGGGTCTATGGAAATGGAAAAACGCATTAAGCAATCTCAGCTTTTCGGTGTTGAATTTCAGGATCATATCTATTCCTTAGCGGTTTCCAACATGTATATTCACCAAGACGGGAAATCGAATATTTACTGCGGTGATTGTTTTGACGAAGCCATCATCCGAGAAATACAAAAAAAAAATCCCACAGTCGGCTTGCTCAATCCACCGTATAAGGCAGATAAAAGGAACGATAGGGAAGAGTTCGATTTCGTGCTCAACAATTTAGAATGTTTACGACCAGGTTCAATTTGCGTGGCAATTTTACCCATGCAATGTGCTTTAGCGGTACGAGGTGCCAGAGCTTTGCTGAAGAAAAATATCCTAAAAAATCACACATTGGAAGCCGTTTGCTCCATGCCCGATGAACTTTTCTTTAATTCTAAAGTCGGCGTTGTCTCATGCATCATGATTTTTCTCGCTCACCATTCCCATCCGAAAAACAAAAATACATTTCTCGGCTATTTCAAAAATGATGGGTTTGTCAAACAAAAAGTAGGGGGCCGAATAGACGCATCGGGGCGATGGCCCGAGATCGAGAAAGAGTGGCTCGATCTATATATCAACCGCAAAACAAAACCGGGCCTGAGTGTAAATGTCCGGTTAGGGCCTCGAGATGAGTGGGCTGCAGAAGCATATATGGAGACGGATTACACCATCGTATCAGATGGTCTATTTGAAGATACTTTGCACGAGTATTCCACGTACTTGTTTCGCAATCGCGTCTGCCGAAGTGTATCCGATAAAACATCCGGCCCCCCCGTATCTTTGAATACAGAGCGTTGGAAATGGTTTTCCCTAGCTGATTTATTTGAAATTACGGGAAGTAAAACGACGCCTATCGGCGATTTGAAAAGCGCGGGCCCGGGAATATATCCCTATGTCACCACGCAAGCGACTAATAATGGTGTCAATGGTTTTTACAGCATTGCAACCGAAGATGGGGGCGTGTTGACGGTTGACAGTGCGGTTTTGGGATATTGTACTTACCAAAAAGACCCGTTTTCAGCATCCGATCACGTTGAAAAACTGGTACCTAAGTTTGAGATGAACGCATACATCGCCATGTTCCTCGTAACGCTTCTCAATATAGAACAGTATCGGTACAACTATGGCAGAAAATGCAGCCAGACGAGATTGAAAGCATCGAGAATCAAATTGCCAGTCACGGAACGCGAAACACCAGACTACAACCACATGGAACGATATATAAGAGGACAACCGTTTTCCGCCAATCTCGAAAATTAAACCAAAGTCGGCTCGAACCCGCGTATGGTTACTTTCGTGTATCATCCTCCAGAATACGCGACAAAAGGCGAGACATCGGCGTTTCGCCTGCATTATCTCGTTAAAAAATGCAAAAAAAGGGCGTTGGCACAACTCACCGACGCCCTTTTGTCTTTTTTGGGCACTCGTTCATTGAGCGGCATTTTTGGCTCTTTCAATAAACGGCCACATGAGATCGCTGTAAAAGCGATGCCCGGCCGGGCCGTAGTGGTGTTCGACGCGGTCGGGCATGCCGGCGATTTGGTAGAGATGCGCGATGCCTTTGACCGCACGGTCAACTTCGGGGATGGGGAATAGCGCGTCCTGTTTGCCATTGACAATGCAGAGGTGGCGCGGGGCAATGAGGCCCGCAACATCCCAAATTTCGCCAAAGCGCGCGATGCCGGGCACGGCATTGCAATCGCAATGGTGAATCAAGCCGGTTTTCCCTACAAGCGTGCAAAAGGAACAACTCGGCACGGCAATGGTGATGCGGGGATCCACTGCGGCGGCGTAACAAGTGATGACCCCACCGCCCGAATTGCCCATCACCAAGATGGTTGAAGTGTCGATTTCGGGTACGTCCTGTGCCCAGTCAATCAGGCGCATCACATCCCACACGCGCTCGCCGGTAGCGGTGCGCCCGGCGAGCAAGGCGTGCATAAACTGGCTGCGGCAGTCGCGGTCGCCGTGGCGTTTGTTGATATCGGGAATGCCTGTGGTGCTGGTGCCGCGCGCTGCGGGAGCGATGGTGGCAAACCCGCGTTTGACGGCCTGAACCGCAACATCTCGATCTTCGGTTTCGATCTTTTTGCGATGGTCGGCGTCGCGTGCTTTGCCAATGTACGTGTCCATGCCGTATTTGTCGTGGCCGTGTGGCAAAACAGCGAGTGGAAAAGGGCCGTCTCCTTTGGGTTGGAGATACCAAAAGGGCAAGTCAAAGTGCGGTTCAGTGGTGATGATCCCGGGTTGCAACGTGTAGGTGCCCCTGTCCTGCACTGCGCCGCGTTGCACCTGAATGGTGTGGTTGCCCAAAGACGCGCCAATGCTTTCAAGGCCGAGCAAGTGGCAAAGCACGGGCCGCGCCTGCGCTTGCCATTGTTGAAACGATTCGCGGCCCGTTGTCCCGTATGCCACATAGCGCAGGTTGTCGGCATAGAGGTGGTCGATATAGGTGCGAATTGCACCGCTGTGTTCGGGGTGTTCCATCTGGTCTCCTGTGCAAAATAAGCGGTCAGTCAGGGGCCAGTCCGCTCAACCATCTGTCCATCTAAAGGTCAGGCGTGAAAACGTAGGGACGGTGCCCCCGTGCCCGCCCGAAGCATTCAATTGACAGGGAAAATATCGGCATTTAGATTGTTCGCGGACATTCGCGGGCAGAGGAATTTTGAATGCCATTTCGCGTTTTAGGAGGCAACAATGGCAGACGCATCGCTGCGGGACATATTGGATTTTGCAATGGATGCGGCATGGCAAGCCGGACGGATTACATTGCGGTATTTTCAAACTGGGGTTGCGGTTGAGCAAAAGGCCGATGAATCGCCGGTGACGGCAGCGGATAGGGATGCAGAGACAAAATTGCGGGAATTGATCGCCACGCGGTTTCCCGATGACGGCATTGTGGGGGAAGAACACGGC
Organism: uncultured Latescibacterota bacterium; assembly: GCA_958295785.1. GTDB lineage: Bacteria > Latescibacterota > UBA2968 > UBA2968 > UBA2968 > VXRD01. The sequence continues at coordinate 3,172,762 of OY282377.1, read as the reverse complement.
GACAAAGCGGGCACAACGGGCAGACGGTGGATCGTCGATCCGATTGACGGGACAAAATCATTTGTACACGGCGTTCCGCTCTATGGGGTGATGGTCGGCGTAGAGGTCGATGGCGATCCCGCAGTTGGCGTGGTGCATTTTCCCGCGTTGAACGAGATGATTTGCGCGGCCACGGGTTTGGGCTGCATGTGGAATGGCCGCGCAGCGCGGGTGTCGGAGGTGTCAGATATGAAGGACGCCACAGTGATTTTGACCGATTCCGTGCATCTACACGGACGCGACGAAGCCATTGCGCGGATTTGCTCGCGGGCCAAGCTGGTGCGCGGCTGGGGCGATTGTTACGGATATATGCTCGTGGCGACCGGGCGCGCAGAGGTGATGCTCGATCCCGTGATGAGTGTGTGGGACTGTGCCGCACTCGCGCCCATTTTGCGAGAAGCGGGCGGAACATTTACCACCTGGAGCGGCGAAGCCACGATTTGGGGCAACGAGGCTATCGGCACAAATGGCGCGTTGTTTGAAGACGTGATGGCGTTGATCGAGGGGTAAAGGGATTGAGTACGCGCAGGCCATCGCAATCCTGTTCTACTCTGCCGCTTTGATATGGGAGAGCCGGTAGGTCTCGTCATCAATGGATGAGGGGATGTTTTTCATTGTGCATCCCTGATATTCGTTTCCGCTTACCCCGCAAATATCGTGCGGTTTGATATGCCGCAGATGTGGTTGTCGCGCATGAAGCCGGGCACAAATTGGGCGGTTCGGCCAGAAGGCGCAACACCCGTGTAATAGCCCGAGAATTGGTCGTTGAAGGTGGCGAGACGCTCGCGTGAGGCCGCGCTGCTTTCGGCGGCAACAATATAGGCATTGTTGAAAACCCCATTTTCTTTCAGCCCTGCGCCGCCTGCGGCTTTGATGTGCGCGTCAATGGCGTTGAGAATGGCGGCGGCATCGTCGCCACCAACGCCGCTGATCAGCACTTCGGACACCCCTTGCCTGCGAATGGCCGTCCATGTGCTGAAGCCATCGGCGATATGGTCCGAGCGGTCAATGGCGACATCGCCGGTGACACAGCGCGGCTGGAGTTCGACAACGCCATCGAGGTTGGGAATGCGCGAGACCGCATAGATTTTGCCGGCGGGGCGATGGTCGCCAAAATAATTGGCTATCGCGTCGCGCACGGTTTCAATGCGCGCCCAAATCGCCGCAGGATCGTCGTCAATGGCGACGAGGGCTTCGAGATAGACGGTTTGCGTTTTGAAATCGACAGTGTCAGCCGCGAGCTTTTTTGCGTATTGTTCGAGCACAAATTCCGTTTCTCGTTTGAGGTCGCCGCCGAGTGTCGTCGCGATATTGCCCCGATCATCGACGTGCATCACCGAGGCACCGCTGGGTTGGTGATCGGTCCACGCGCCGTATTCGATTTTGCCATCGCCAAAAGAAATGTCTTCGCCCTTGATGGCCTTGATCTCCACCTCAAAGAGTGCTCTGGGATCGGGGAATCCCTCCGGGTGGGTGAAGCGCGCCATGCGATTGGATTTGAGCTCGCAACCGGTCGCCGCGCTACTCATCGGGGCATAGATCGCGTTGAACGCATCTCGATAAGCCGCGCAGTCGTCGCGCCTACCAGAGGGCGTGGTCCAAAGAACATCGGTTTTGTACACATCGCCCCAGTTCGCGCCCCCGCGTGCGAGGCCCGCGCTGAGGTTTTCAATTGTGCCAAACCACTCTGCGCCGAGTTCGTTGGGATATTGCGTGCCCACATTGCCGCTGGGTTCAACGAGGCGCGCAACTTGGGTGTCGTCGTAGGTAATCACGACTTCGGCTGTGCTGGCAAAAATGGGGATGGGCTTGTGACGGATGATGTGAACGCTTGCCATAACGTGAAAGTCCTTTGTGTTGGGGCTACCAGATTTTAGTGAGATCCAAAATAAATCCCGATAGAATTGGATCGGCGGATAGGGTGTTGATATTGTCGCGTATTTCAACGGGCAGATGCGGACGGTAAATATGAACGGTTTTCTGCTTGGGGTTGATGAGCCAACCGAGTTGTAGGCCGTTTTCGATATACTCGTCCATTTTGCGTTTCAGCACAGAAAGAGTATCCGAGGGCGATTTGAGTTCAACGGCAAAATCGGGACACAGGGGTAGAAATCGCTCTTGTTCTCGTTCTGTCAACTGATCGTAACGCCAGCGCAAGACCCAGGACGCATCCGGCGAACGCACCGCTTGGTTGGGCAACCGAAAACCAGTTGAGGAATTAAAGGCAATGCCCGTGCCATCTTGTTCTGCCCATAAATACAACTGGGTTTCTATCGCCAAATTTCGATTGCCCGTCGCACCTCCTGTCGGTGGCATAATTCGTATTCCTCCTTCTGCATCGCGTTCAATACGCACATCATGGGTGCGCTGGCAAAATTCAAAAAATTCATCCTCTGTCAGTTCGACAAAAGGCTCTACATCCAATACGGTTTCTATCGTAGCCTCTCCTGCTGGTGGCGTAATTCGTATTCCTCCTCGTGCATCGCGCTCGATACGCGCATCGCGGTTGCGTTGACAAAATTCAAAAAACGCATCCTCTGTCAGTTCAACAAAAGGCTTGACATCCAATGCAATTTCCATAGCACATTCCCCTTTTGATAAAATGCTCATCTCACCAAATTTCCGTGAGATCCAAAATAAATCCCGACAAAATTGGATCGGCGGATAGGGTGTTGATATTGTCGCGCACCTCAACGGGCAGATGCGGACGATAAATATGAACGGTTTTCTGCTTCGGTTCAATGAGCCAACCGAGTTGCAGGCCATTTTCGATATACTCGTCCATTTTGCGTTTCAGCACAGAAAGAGTATCCGAGGGCGATTTGAGTTCAATGGCAAAATCAGGACATAGAGGCAGAAATCGCTCTCGTTCTCGTTCTGTCAACTGATCGTAACGCCAGCGCAAGACCCAGGACGCATCCGGCGAGCGCACCGCTTGGTTGGGCAACCGAAAGCCAGTTGAAGAATTGAACGCAATGCCCGTCCCATCGCGTTTTGCCCATAAACCCAACTGTATTTCGATCTCCAAATTTCGATTGCCCGTCGCACCTCCTGTCGGTGGCATAATCAGTATTCCTCCTCGTGCATCGCGTTCAATACGCACATCATGGGTGCGCTGGCAAAACTCAAAAAATTCATCCTCCGTAAGCCCGACAAAAGGCTCTACATCCAATACGGTTTCTATCGTAGCCTCTCCTGCTGGTGGCGTAATTCGTATTCCTCCTCGTGCATCGCGTTCGATACGCGCATCGCGGTTGCGTTGACAAAATTCAAAAAATTCATCCTCTGTCAGTTCGACAAAAGGCTTGACATCCAATGCAATTTCCATAGCACATTCCCCTTTTGATAAAATGCTCACCTCACCAAATTTCCGTGAGATCCAAAATAAATCCCGGTAGAATTGGATCGGCGGACAAAGTGTTGGGATTGTCGCGTATTTCAACGGGCAGATGCGGACGATAAATATGAACGGTTTTCTGCTTCGGTTCAATGAGCCAACCGAGTTGCAGGCCATTTTCGATATATTCATCCATTTTGCGTTTCAGCACAGAAAGAGTATCCGAGGGCGATTTGAGTTCAATGGCAAAATCGGGACATAGGGGTAGAAATCGCTCTTGTTCCCTGTTGGTCAATTGGTCATAACGCCAGCGCAAGACCCAGGACGCATCCGGCGAACGCACCGCTTGGTTGGGCAACCGAAAGCCAGTTGAGGAATCAAACGCAACACCCGTGCCATCGCGTTTTGCCCATAAATACACTTGTGTTGTGATCCCCGCATTTCGATTGCCCGTCGCTCCGCCTGCTGGTGGCATAATATGTATTTCTCCTTTTGCATCGCGTTCAATACGCACATCATGGGTGCGCTGGCAAAATTCAAAAAATTCATCCTCTGTCAGTTCGCCAAAGGGCTTGACATCCAATGCAATTTCCATAGCACATTCCCCTATTGATAAAATGCTCATCTCACCAAATTTCCGTGAGATCCAAAATAAATCCCGATAGAATTGGATCGGCGGATAAGGTGTTGGGATTGTCGCGGATTTCAACGGGCAGATGCGGACGATAAATATGAACGGTTTTCTGCTTCGGTTCAATGAGCCAACCGAGTTGCAGGCCATTTTCGATATACTCGTCCATTTTGCGTTTCAGCACAGAAAGAGTATCCGAGGGCGATTTGAGTTCAATGGCAAAATCGGGACACAGGGGTAAAAATCGCTCTTGTTCCCTGTTGGTCAATTGGTCATAACGCCAGCGCAAGACCCAGGACGCATCCGGTGAACGCACCGCTTGGTTGGGCAACCGAAAGCCGCCCGAGGAATCAAAGGCAATGCCCGTCCCATCGCGTTTTGCCCATAAACCCAACTGCATTGTGATTCCTGCATTTCGGTTACTCGTTGCTCCGCCTGCTAGTGGCATAATATGTATTTCTCCTTTTGCATCGCGCTCAATACGCACATCCCCGTTGCGTTGACAAAATTCAAAAAATTCATCTTCTGTCAGTTCGCCAAAAGGCTTGACATCCAATGCGATTTCCATAGCAAATTCCTCCTGTTTGCCAAAAGATAGAACCCGAACCCCGCGATGTCAATGCGTGCGATCAGGTGTTTTGGGATTGAAAAAACGCCCGCGCCTCGGACAGGGATTCGCGATTGCCAATGTCGAAAATGCGGCCGTCAGTTTCGTGGGCATACACGGTTTCGCGCGTGTGCAACCACTCCGCGAAATGCCCGGGCGCGTCTGGTGTGCCGCAGTTGGCGATGTATGCTTTGACGCGGGGCAAGGTGGTGGATGGATAAATATAAAAAGGCGGCACGGACCATTCGGAAATGGGTTTGGCGGGTTTTTCGATGAATTGCAAGACGCGGTTGTTTGCGCCCAGCAGGACATTGCCCCGGCGTTTGCGGTCATTGTCGTTGGGATTGTGGCGCACGGCGATGTGAGGCGCGGGATTGGCTTTGAATGCGTTGACGAAATTTTGCAGGGAAAACCGCAAGATGTTGTCCGCCGCGAGAACGATCACATCGTCGGCAATGGCGCGTGTTTCAATGGCAAAGAGGAGATCGCCCACCGCGCCCAAGCGGTCGTCGTTGGAGGTCGTGCCGTCATCCAAAATTTCAATGGGCAGATGCGTTTCGCCCTTTGCGCGTGCCCAATCCGCAAAGTGGTCGTAAAATCGGCGGTTGGACACCAGATACGCGCGGTCAATGTCCGAAATGGTTTTGAGCTGATCGATGAGGTGGTCGAGAATGGTTTTGCCACCCACTTCGAGCAAGGGCTTGGGAAAATTTTTGGTGAGGGGATACAGCCGCGTGGCATATCCCGCCGCGAGAATAATGGCTTTCACAGGATTCTGGCTCCGTCGTCGGGGTGACAGATAAAGGCCGAGGCATTTTTTGACAACTCGGGATATTTCGCCCGATAAGCCGTGCGGATGTGTTCCATCGCCGCGCTGGATTTTTGCGGATCGACCAGGGCGATACAACAACCCCGAAATCCGGCGCCGCTAAACCGAGCACCGTAAACCCCATCTGTGTCGATGAGGATGCGATAGAGGGCGATGAGGGGTTCGCTGCCGCATTCGTAATTTTCTATTGAACTGCGCCCCGATTCCGCGATGAGGCGGCCAAAGCCCGCAAGGTTGCCCTTGCGCCATGCGCGGATGCCCTGAAGCACGCGCACAGATTCCGAAAAAAAGTGTTGGGCGCGTTTGGCAGCAGGGCCGCTCAACAGGCTTTTGTGCGTTTCGTATTCTTCGATGGTGATGTTGCCGAGCAGGGGTTGTTGATCGGGGCGCCCCGCGGCATTGAGCAGGGCTCGCGCTGCCCGAGCGCATTCGTCAACCCGCGCGTTATACCCGGTGGAGACCAATGCGTCTCGCAGGCCCGATTGGGCGATGAGAATATCAAAGGGTTGCAGGTCGGGAGACTGGGGAATCAATTTGTGCGAAGCCCTCGCGCAATCGATCACAGTGAGAAATCCCCTTTGCGATAAGAGAATTGTCGATTGATCCAGAATGCCATTTTTCAGGCCGAGATAGTTGTTTTCAATGGCTTGATCGAGCTGGATATTGTCCGCGGGCGAGACGGACAAGCCATTGGCCTTTTGATATGCGAGCAAATACGCCACGCCAATGGCCGCCGATGAACTCAAGCCCCCCTCGTGCATTCGGCCCGCCGTGATGCCTGTGATGCCGCGGGCGAGTTTGTGACCCCGTTGTTGCAATGCACGCACTGCGCCGCGCGGGAAATTGCCCCAATCCCCTTCAATTTTGTCCGGCACATCCCCGAGCGCAAACGAGACTTCGCCGTCAAAGGTGAGGCTTTGCAGATGCGTGTTTTCATCGCCCGATGGCGCGAACGCGAGATATACCGCCTGATCAATCGCCATGCCCATAACCCGACCGAGTTGGTGGTCGATATGCGCGCCGAGCGGACATATACGATAGGGCGATTGCACGATGCACACATCCCTACGCGCGATGCCAAATCGGGTCTTCATTTCGGTTTTGAGTTGGTTTATCATGAGGCGTAAGACGCAAGAGGTAAGAGAATGTAGGGGCGATGCCCCGTGCTCGCCCAAAGATACAAGATGCGAGGATAGAAACGTAGGGGCGATGCCCCCGTGCCCGCCCGAAAATGCAAGATACAAGGAGGATACGCAATGTCGCAAATCAAAATTGGCAAGGGTATTGGCGATGTTTCGGAACACACCCTGCGATTTTATCGGCAGATTGGCGTGGAGGCGGTCTCGATGCCAATGCGATGGCGAGAGGCCCCGGGAACCGGGGATCGCAAATTGGTGCCGCCGACTCAGACCAGGCCAAAAGGCGCGCAGGGAAGTGTTTGGGATGAACGCGAATTGCAGCGCATTATGGCGCGCATCGAGGCGTTTGATTTGCAACCTTTGGTCGCCAGATTGGATATTTCGGGGCGCGTTTTGATGGGCAAGCCAGGCAGAGCGGACGATTTGGAGATCGCCAAAGCCAATATCGAAATTGCCGGGCGGCTGGGGCTTCGGGCATTGCATTACAGTTTTACGGCCCTCCGAGCATCAGAAGGGTATGCTGCGCGGCGCGGTGCCGGGCGCGGCGGTGCAGACTTGCGGGATTTTGACCATGAGCGTATCGCCCATTTGCCTCCACTCGATTCTATCGGACGCATTGGCATGGACGAGATGTGGGACAATCTGACGTATTTTCTCGAAACCGTGATCCCCACAGCGGAAAGCGCGGGCGTTCAGTTGGCCGCGCATCCCAACGATCCACCGATTCCGGAATATCGCGGGGTGGCCCAACCCCTGGGCGATGTGGCGGGTATGATGCGGCTGATCGATGTGGTGGATAGTCCATCCAACTGCATTTTCTTCGATACGGGCGTAATGACGGAAAAAGGCGCGGATGCCGTGGAGATGATCCGCTATTTTGGGTCGCGCAACCGCATTGGCACAGTGCATTTTAGGAATGTGAAAGTCGAGATTCCGCGATTTAAGTATTTGGAGACCTTTCACGATGACGGCGAATGCGATATGTTTGCCTGCGTGCAGGCGTTTCGAGAAGTGGGTTACGATGGCATGATCGACCCGGACCACACGCCGGGCATTTTGGGCGATACGCCCGATACGCGGATCGGATGGGCATTTGCCATCGGGCAGATGGTGGCGATCCGCAATGCTGTGGAACGACAACAAAAAGCAACCACATAAGAACGCCGATTCTGTCTCCTTCTCGCTACCCCCTGTGCGTCCATTCACCGATTCGTCCATTCGTCTATTGACAGCGGAGACAGATAAATTTATCGTTTGATGTGGCTTTTGTGTGGGCGTCATACTCGGAGAGATAGGTCGATGAAGCGGGTTATCGCGGTTGCGATAGTCGTGGGGGTGCTCGCGATTGTGGGCGTGCTCGGCGGTTACTATGTGAAAACCCATTTTCCCAATGTGGGGCCGCCGCCTGATATTCGCGTGGCGGGAACGCCCGAACAAATCGCGCGCGGGCGTTATTTGGCCCATCATGTGACGGTGTGTCTCGAGTGCCATTCAACGCGCGATTGGGCGCTTTTTTCCGCGCCCCCAATACCGGGAACAGAGGGCAAAGGGGGTCAAGTATTTTCCGAGGCAACGGGATTTCCGGGCACTTTGGTCGCGCCCAATATCACGCCGGCCGCGCTGGCCGATTGGACGGATGGCGAGATCATTCGGGCCTTTGCGAATGGGGTGAACAAAAACGGCGATCCCCTTTTTCCCCTGATGCCCTATCGCGCATACCGATTTCTGATGACAGAGGATGCCGAGGCCATTGTGGCCTATCTGCGAACCTTGCCGCCCATTGACCATAAGCCGCCGCGTTCTGCGTTGAACTTTCCCACGAATTTGATGGTCCACACGATGCCCCAAGCGCATCCTCCGCCCGAGCCGATTGACCGTTCAGACCCCGTTGTTTACGGCAAATATTTGGCGACCATCGCCGGATGCGCCACTTGCCACACGCCCCACGAACAGCGGCAACCCATCGAAGGCATGCAATTTGCCGGGGGATTTCAATTTTTTTTGCCCAATGGGAAAATTGTGCAATCGGCCAATATTACCCCAGATATGGAAACGGGCATTGGGCACTGGCAAAAACAGTATTTCACGAGTCGCTTCAGGCAATTTGCCACGGAAGAATCAAAGCGGATTCCACTGCAAGACGGGATGAATAGCGTGATGCCTTGGACGATGTACGCGGGCATGACAGATGAAGACCTGAGTGCCATTTACGGCTATTTGCGAACAGTCACGCCCATCCGAAATGCCGTCAAGCGGTTTGGAGAATAAACGAGGGAAAAATGAATCGAGGCTCTGGAACTTTTGATTTTGGTCGCGTGCGGGTGTGGTATCACTGCCCGCAGGGTCGCATGGTTGATTTGCCAGTGGTGTTCGCCCTGCACGGTGCGTCGCGCAATGCCCGCACCTACCGCAATACGTGGGCGCGCCATGCAGATGTGCATGGGTTTTTGCTGTTGGCCCCAGCGTTCTCTTTGGCGCATTATCCAGATGAACGGTCGTTTAATCTCGGCAATGTGTTTGCCAAAGGCGGGGCGCGAAACCCCGAGGCCGATTGGTCTTTTCAGGTGATTGAAGGCATTTTTGATCGCGTAAAAAAACGTGCGGGACTGCACGCGGCGTCCTACGGATTTTACGGGCATTCCGCAGGCAGCCAGTTTGTCCATCGGTTTTTGTACTTTATGCCTCGGGCAAGGGCGCGTCTTTTTGTTGCGGCCAATGCCGGGTGGTACACGATGCCCACCTTCGATTTGGCCTATCCCTACGGATTGGCCGAGTCTGGCCTGACTGTAGCGGATTTGAAGCGGGCGTTGCGCCAGCGGGTTGTGGTACTTTTGGGTAGCGATGACGTGGATGTGACGCATCCCAAATTGCGGCGCACGCGAGGGGCAAGGCGGCAGGGCGCGCACCGGTTTGAACGCGGTCACACGTTTTTTGAAACGGCAAAACGCGAGGCCCAAGCCCTTGGCGTGCCCTTTAACTGGCAATTGGATACCGTGCCCGATGTGGGACACGACAATGCGGGAATGGCAAAGGGGGCCGTTGCGTATTTGATCGGCGCGAGGTGAAAGGCGATTAGCCACAAAAAGCACAAAAAAGGCGAGATGGGAGGGATAGAAACATAAGGGCGTGGTCGCTATGCCCGCCAGAAAATGCAAGATACGAGATGCGAAAAGCAATCAGCTATCAGCCCCTCCCCTGGCTCGACTATCTATCGACAGGCTGACGAAGCATCTTTACCTGTGTGTTGATACAAAAAAAGCTCAAAACTCGTGAACGCCTAACTTATGTCTCTTGTCGCGTGCTGTGCTTCTTTTTGTAATCTGCCGACTTGAGACCGTGTTCGGCCATACGCAACTGGAAATACTGTCGCCCAATCCCACATTGCCTCGCGTCTGCATCAACACTCTGTGTAGATATTCCCGCGTAAACCAGCGCAGTACCGCCTTTCTGGCGTCTTTAAACGGCTGCTCAAAAACATCATCCTTGCCATTGGCCCCTCGAATGCGCGGCGGCAGATCAGATACCTGGATAATTTTGCCTTTGCCCATAACCATCAACCGAGCGACCTCGTGTTGCAACTCTCGCACATTGCCCGGCCAGTCATAACAAGACATCTTATGCAGGGCTTCGGGGGAAAACGTGCGTGTGTACCCATGAACCTGCTGACAAAAATGCGCGACCAAAAGGGGCAGATCGCTCTGCCGTTTCCTCAGGGGCGGCAAATATAGAGGCACGACATTTAAGCGATAAAAGAAATCTGCCCGAAACGTCCCATCTCGCACCATTTTCCTCAAATTGCAGTGCGTCTCAGTGATCAAACGAACATTGGATTTGCGTATTGAGGTCTCGCCTAAGCGGCGAAATTCCCGCTCTTGTATGAGGCGGAGAAATTGCAACTGAAGGCCGGGTGACAATTCGCCCACTTCATCGAGAAACAGCGTGCCCCCTTGCGCCGCTTCGACCAAGCCGGAGCGCGTTTCACTCGCGCCGGTAAACGCCCCCCGAACATAGCCGAACAACTCGCTGCGCGCCATTTCAGAAGAAAGCAGGCCACAGTCAAAGGAAGCCCCTTGCGATGGTGGGAGAAGGAACAACGGAAATTTTTATCTGTTTTTTCGCGGCGATAGTGGGATATGTGGGATTGACCGCTGCGGTTGTGCTCACGCTGCGAGACCGACACCCGATAGCACTGTGGCGGGTTGTCGCGCTGATCGTTTTTGTCCATGTGCTCATGGTGTGGATTTATCGTTACGATTGGCAATTCGATCTGGCTGTGCGAAATGGGTACGCGGGATTTGTCCTTTTTCACACAACACTCGTGTCGATTTTGATCGCTGCCTTTGCCAATAAGCACTTGGCGCGAAAGCTCATGCATCTGTCGTTTGTGATTGTGACTATCGGCGCGGCCGGCGCCTCGTTTCGCTATGCCGAAGTTTCGATGTATCGCTTTGTCGTGATTCCCTGCGGTTTGGTCGGCGCAGTTGGGCTTGTCAAATTTTATATTTTCGACCGGCGAAAGAGGCGAACCCCTGTGTGAAAAAGCGCGGGAAAATTTCAAATCAGAACAATGCGACAATGCGCTCTGCGGTTTTCCCATCCCACAAGTCGGGCAGGCGACCGGTTTTGTAATGGCCGTTCAAGACGGATTCCGCCTCTGCAACAATGCGTTCGGGACGAACACCTACCAGTGTGTTCGTCCCGATTTTTATGGTCTCTGGGCGTTCTGTATTTTCTCTGAGGGTCAAGCACGGTACGCCCAAGGCCGTCGTTTCCTCTTGCACGCCCCCGGAATCGGTCATCGCGAATTTTGCGTTTTTTTGGAGTTTTAGGGAATCGAGATAGCCCACGGGGTCAATGAGTTTGATGTTGTCCATCTGCTCAACAGATGGCAAAAAGCCAAATTGGGAGAGGCGATAGCGGGTTCTCGGATGCAAAGGCCACGCGATGGGGCACGCGCTTTGGAGGATTTGCAACGCGGATAAAATGCCCCGCAGCGTATCTTGACAATCGACATTGGACGCCCGATGGAGCGTGAGAAAAACGTATTCCCCAACCGATAAATCATGCGCGTCCAAGATGCGCGATTCATCGGCTTTGACCGCCAATAAAAACAGGGTATCGATCATCACATTGCCCACAAAGTGGATGCGGCGATTGCCGATCCCCTCGCGCTTCAGATTGTCACACGCCTGCGTTGAGGGCGCGAACAGCAGATCGGATATGGCATCGACCATCAACCGATTGATCTCTTCGGGCATTGACCTGTCCCCACTTCGCAGGCCCGCCTCGATATGTGCGACCGGGATTTGCAATTTCGCGGCATCTATGGCACAGGCGAGGGTGGAATTTACATCGCCTACAACGACCACCCAATCCGGCCGTTCCGACAATAAAACCTCCTCGAACCCCATCATGATTTGGGCCGTCTGATAGGCATGACTGCCCGATCCCACATTGAGTTGATAATGCGCCTCGGGAAGATGTAAGTCCCGAAAGAAAATTTGCGACATCTGATCGTCGTAGTGCTGTCCGGTATGCACCAAAACCGGTTCAAACACATCGGGCGTTTTAATCAGTTGACGCCACACGGGGGCAACTTTCATAAAATTGGGCCGCGCACCCGCAACCAAGATAATTTTCATCGACATGCTCCTTTACGCACTTGTTCGGCAACTGCCGTTCGTCTTAAAGAATCAAAATCAAGTGTTGCCTATGAGGAGAACCGAAGGCATATTGATTAATCGCGCGCCCAATTTGAGAGGAGATTGAAATGGCGAGACGCAAGCCTTATACAAAAGTCGTTAAAACGAATCAGATTCGTTCAGATCACGTCCGGGGGATGGGCGACATCGTTTTCAAAGGCTTCCAGTGTTTGAATAGTGCGTGTCGGGAATTTATCTTTATTCGCAAAGATGAGATCGGCGAGGATTTCGAACTGGTCTGTCCGAGTTGTGAGACTGTTATGCGGTCAGGTGACGAAACCCAATTTTATGAGTACAAATTGATAGACCAGAGATACAATTCCATTACTGAAGAAGGCAGATTTACCATTCTGCACGATGACTATATCGAGGAGGCTCAAGGGTATAAGTATTGTATCATTTGCAATACGATCAAACCGCTTCATTTATTTGATCGACACCGCTCTCGAAGATCAGGCCGCCAGGGCGAGTGCAGACTGTGCAAAGCGGTTTACAACGCGATTAAAAATAAGACTCGGTTGACAGACCAACATCGAGAAGCAGCGCAGAAGCGACGAATGTATTTAGACCTGTCAGCAAGTACAAAAATCAACAGCGAAGAAGTCTATAAGCGTTTTGCCTACCGTTGTTTTAAGTGCAAGAAAGATCTGCGGAAAGTGGAGGCTAAAGAACGCCCGCTCGATCACACGCTTCCCGCTGTCTTTTTGTGGCCCCTGACAACTGAAAATGCGACATTGCTATGTCGAGAACACAATGGAGAGAAATCGGGCAGGTGGCCTTCAGCATATTACTCGAACAATGAGTTAAGGGCACTCGCTGTCCTGACAGGTGTTCAGTACGAGACACTCGCTGGATCGGCTCATTACAATCCCGAAGCGATTGAGTGCCTCAAAAATCCTGAACACGTCGATCGACTTCTGACAAAATACGCGGCCTATATGCCGGAAATTATCAAGTTACGCAATCGAATTTTAGAGTATAAAAATTTTGACTTTTTCGAGTATTCAACAACCATTTCGCCGGCTTGGATTTGCCAAGCCGATCATGAGTATCGGCGAGTAATTCGCCAGAAGTCGCATTCTAATACAAAACCAAGTACTGATGGGACGTAACCGTTCCCTTGTCGCGGATACCATGAGATTCGCAGTGGACAACGCTTTCGTCGAAAAGATCGGCAGAGCGAAACCATCGTTTGCCCAACTTCTGCAAGTGGGCGGCCATATCGCATTTCACACTTTTGCCCAAATGCAAAACAACGACGCCATCAGATTTGAGCCGCTCCTTTGCTTGGCGTAAAATCGGGATATACACATCAAAACTTTTCATCTGTCGTTCATCGACAAAAACAGATGGGCGGGTGTCAAAATCGCGTGCAGACCAACCCGCAAACCACAAGCGCAACCAGTTTGCGAGGTAAAATCGGGTACTCTTAAAAAAGGGGGGAGACGTAATAACGGCATCGAGTTGATCGACCTCTTGAGGCCACCAACTCGTTGCATCTTGGAAGAATATCTTGCCGGGCGGACAATCGACAGGCAAATTTTCGGTCAAACTTCGCCGCACCTTTGCGCGTAGCCGATCTATTAACGGGCGATACTCATAAGGCCCTGTCGGTTTGTAGGGCGTAAGCGGATGCGAGCGACGACTGAGGGCATAGGGGCGATTGCCGTGTAAAATATGCAACAGCGAGGCAAATGCGAATTGCTCCTCAGGCGTCTGTGGCGGATGGGCTTGGAAGTATCGACGGGATAAGATGATTTCGCTCAGGGTTTGGGTTTCGTAGTATTCGGCGATTTTACCATTGAAACCCAAGCGATGAACTTCATCGATCTCCCGATCTGTAGCCGAGTTACATTCAATAAAATTTTTCACTGTTCCAATAACTGCCGCACACCCTCGATTCGTGGGATGCTGAACCTTCGCGTTGGCAATCACAAAAGCCGCAGGGCTGATCTCAAAACCGTAGGCGAGTCTGTCGGATAGTGTCGCTTCAAATGGGATTGTGCCAACACCCGCAAAAGGATCTAAAACTCGTCCGCCCTGCGGAACAAAGGTCTGCACCAAGTGATGTGCGATAGCGGGCTTCAGTTTTCCCGGATATGAACATAGAGAGTGCCATGCATGTCCCCAGTTGCGTTTTGTAAAGGGTGCTTTCTGGTGAGGCGGGCTTTTCTTGAAGCCATCCCATGCGGACCGCCAGTGCGGAATCCGTTTTTTTGTTCGGTATTTTCTTTTTTTGGATTTGAAAACGATCAGCGATTGTTTGAGCAACATTCCGCTTCTGGATTTGCGTTGTCGCAACATCACATCGTCTTCTTGAACAAAACCCAGGTCTTGCAAACAAGCCGATAACAATTGATCAACCGGAACGCGAATCCCCGCATAACAAGAGTCGCCAATATCAATCGCGACTGTCGCATCGGGCGTTAGGTGACCGCGAATTGCTCGAAATATGTCTGTTATCTCGCTAAAATAACTGGCGATCATGCGGGGAATGCGAGCGTCATAAGCTTCGCGTTCAAGAACCGAAACGATTTTTTGAACATCCGGATGCGACGAAACAGGTGCTTTTGCAACGGTGACATCGTTGATGCCAGCCGTTAAAGATGCCGCGCGAAATTTTGTCAAATCCCGATTTTCCTTCAAGCAGTGCAAGAACCACAACTCTATCTTTGTGTTGCGAAAATAATTTGTTCCGTTCACATAAGGCGGGCTGGTTATCACGGCGTCAATGCCGAGAGGGGGTATGTCGTCTAATGAGCGTGCGTTTTCGCAGATGAGCAACGGCTCTGTTTTCAGGCCATCCACGTCATCTCGGATATCCTGAGCGATCTGATTGATATTTTGGCAGATGCCTTCAACGAGTGGAACTGTTTGCCGCTCGAGTTCCTTGGGCGTTTTGTATCTCAAATCACCTGCCCGCTTCATTCGAGATGCCGGAACGAGTGCCGATAAAATTGCGACCGCAATTAAGTCCGCTAACATGGAACTTTCAAGAGCGACTTCGTCAAGCCATGATCTCGTTCGCAATACCTGATCGTAAACTGGCGCATCAAAAAATAGACTGTCGCCAAAAGTTTGCGTATATGCTCGGTGCAATATGTCATTTCGCGGGAATTTTTTTACATTTCCCAGAGTCTCTTTTGCCTGAACGAGCTCTTGAGCCAATACAAAACGTCGAGATGAGTTTAATCGCCGGACTCGTATTTTTGTCGCGCTAATAAATTGTAAGACGGGATTTATTTCACAAAAATAGGATGTTTTGTCGAGTTGCGATGAGGTGAAGGATGTGGTTCCCGTTCCAGCAAAGGGGTCGAGGATCACTTGTGCATTCGGGGCGTACCTCTTCAAGATGGATTCCACAAATTGAGTCGAATATCCCTCTAAGTACGGATACCACCGCGCAAAGGGTTCTTTTTTTCCCCCCTTGAAAGTCACACTCACTGGATCGAATAATTTCGTTTCGGCATCCATACTCGATAGTAAAAGCTGAGTCTCGTGGCCTCGAATGAGATTTATTGATTGCTTTAGTTGGCGAAGACAATAGGTGTTTAACGGTAAGTCACTTGCCTCGGCATTCGCCACGAGTGCTCGATAATTGTTTCCCAACAACTGACGCAGTTCAGCACTGGAAAGATCTTTAATACACTCGTATAGTTCATGTGTTTTCTTGCCAAATGCCAAGGTCAGTGATTTTTTTTTTGCTGTAGGAGCCGGGAGATCGGGAAAGTAAACAGCCTTGTATTTTTGATTCATAAATCTATCCTCCAATATTGTGTACAAACTATCATATTATAGAAGCACTGTCAAAGGGTTCGCGATTGCCATTCCCGAAAGCGCGGGGCAATATCTCTGCTTTGACGAGTGCGTCAAGGCCGATTTCGCGTTGCCCAAATTGGATACTGTATATCTGCCCGTTGCATTTCCCGCTGTAGCCACTGGTTGAACAGGCGTTTGCGAATCTCTTTTTTCACGCGATCATCTGGCGTTGCCGGATAGATTTGTTGCAACAAGTACAGCGCGAACCCGCCCGATACTTTTTCCGGGCCGAAGAGGTCGCCCGGCGACGCGGCGAAAACGCGGGCGGCAATGCCCTTTGGCAACTGCGTGCGGCGCACGCGGCCCAAAAACCCACTGCCCGGGCGTGTGTGTGCATCTTGGGAAAACCGCTGCGCCATTGCGTAAAAGTCCGCGCCATCCTCCCGAATCTGCACGTCAATCTCGTCGATCACGCCCCTGTCAGCGTGAAAAATCCAACAAATTTCTGCCTCGTCAAATGCCAGCGTGTGTTGTGCAAAATAGGGATCGATCTGCCCGTCCGCGATTTTTTGCGACAGCAGGTATTCCAGTCGGCTCACCTCGGCGTCTTCTGCCACGTCTTGCAGGGTAATGCCGCGCTGCGCGAGCCAGGCCTCGGTGTCTTCCACGCGCTCGAGGCGGTGTCGATACCGCCACGCATCAACTTTGCGCTGAATGTCTTCGCGCGTTGTGCCAATGCCTTCGCGCTGCGCGAGTTGGCGGATCAATTCCCCGCGTGCAAACCGATCAAAAAAACGCAGGTCGTCGGCAACGCCCAATTGCCGCACGATGTGGCGCAACGACACCGCGGTACCGTTGACCTCGATCAGCACCGCATCCTCAATTTTCGATTCGACGCGCTGCATCGCCGCCCTCCTCGTTGGTCGTTACGTCGTACTTGGCCGATTCGTAAAGCTGTCGCAAGGGACTGAACAGCATCAGCAAGACCGATTGGCGATCCGTCATGATCTCTGCCGTGCCCTTCATGCCAAACATCAGGGGTTTTTGGTCGCCTTTTACGCGGATGGTGTGTTCTTCCAATGCCACGACGGCTTTGAATATCGGCCCAACCGTTTCGTCGATAACCGCATCGGGCGAAATGTGTTTTAGCCACCCGCGCTTGATGCCGAAATCCTGAAACGCGTACGCGTCGTATTTCAATTTGACCACCTGTCCGGGCTTGAGCAAGCCCACGTCTTTGTTCATCACCATCAATTCCGCGACCATGGGTGCAGACGCGGGAACCAGCGCGGTCAAGGGCTGCCCCTTGTTGATCACCTGCCCGAGCGTGTTCACCATCACTTGGGTGACAATGCCCGATTCCGGTGCCAAAATCAGGTCCGACTCGGCGTCCAGCACGCGATCAACGCGCTTGCGCGCCTGTTCCAATCGCAGTTGGGCGGTTTCGTGCGCGTGCTGCATTTGCGATGCCTCGCGCTCGTGGGCGATGCGCGCTTCCATAATTTGACGCTTGAGGTCTTGAACCGCCATTTCGTTTTTGTAAATCTCCGACATGCGCCCCGGCAGTGCGGCCAGCGCGCTGAGGTATTGCACGCGCGCGCGATTCATGTCTGAACGGCTGATCAATTTGCGTTCAAACAGGGTCTTTTGCTGCAAAAACGCCTGTTTGAGATGGTCAATTTCCGCTTGGCGAAACCCGATCTGCGCTTGCAATCCCGCGTCCGGCACTTCGTTTTGAGACGCATCGCCCACATCGCTGCGATAATCTTCCAGCGCGTTTTGGTGTGCCGCCATAAACCGCTGTAAAACGGACAGGCGTTGTTCGAGCGCGCCAATGGTTTCCCGGTTTAATTTGGCCTTTTGCGGCAACACATTTTTGAGATCGTATTCGGCCTGCTGAAACGCGATCTCGGCTTGTTCCCGTTCCCGCAATTCTCCCCAGGTCTCCCATGATTTCAGCTTGAACAACACCTGGCCTTTTGCGATGTGATCGCCTTCGGCAATGCCGATCCACTCGATTTCGCCACCCCGCTGCGCTTGCATGGTTTTCACCTGCCCCAGAGGCACCAACCGAAAAGGGGCTGACGCCACCACATCCACCTTGCCCAACGATGCCCACACAATGGCAATGCCGATAAATAGCAGAACGATGTAGAGCAATGCACGGCCCCAAAAAGGCCGCAAAGACCCCATAAAAGCGCGCGTCTCTTCTGACGCATCGTCGCGTTCAATTTGCAAAGCCCTCGGCTCTGCCTCCAACAGCGGTTCTGCCATTCAACGCGCTCCTATTAAAAGCGGTCAGCAAAAAAACAGGCGAATAGCCGAAAGCGAAGGGCTGATGGCTTTCTCTATCAAACCCCCTGCAACTGTTGCCCGCACATGTGCGCGTACAACCCCTGTCGCGCCATCAATTCGCCGTGCGTGCCCTTCTCGACAATATGGCCCTTGTCCAGCACCACAATGGCATCGGCGTCTCGCACTGTGCTCAAGCGGTGGGCGATGATCAATGCGGTGCGATCTTCCAAAAACAGATCCAAATTCGCTTGAATCGCCTGTTCGGAATCGGTATCCAGCGCATTGGTGGCTTCGTCAAAAATCAAAATTTTGGGATCGTGATACAGCGCCCGCGCAATTGCAATCCGTTGCCGCTGTCCGCCGGACAGGCCCACGCCCTGTTCGCCCACTTTTGTTTCGTATCCCAACGGCATATCGCTCACAAAGTCTTGTACGCAGGCGAGTTTTGCAACTTCCCTGACGCGCTCCATGTCGCCATCTTCCTGTCCAACGGCGATATTTTCCGCTATGGTGCCGCTAAATAAAAATGGCTCTTGCATGACCATGCCCACTTGCCGCCGCAACCAATGCGGGTCAAAATCTCGCACATCCATCCCGTCGAGCAACACGCGGCCTTCTGACGGATCGAACAAGCGCGGCACCAACTTGACCAATGTGGTTTTGCCCGCGCCGCTGCGTCCGACAATGGCGATTTTTTGACCGGGTTCAAGCGTCAGGTCGATGTTGTTTAACACATAGGGTTCGTCAGCCCCGACGCCATATCTAAAAAAGGGAATTATATACTTGACAACCTAAATTTTCTTGTTTCGGATCGCCCGTTCCCGTTCACTGTCAAGCGTCCACCTATCACAAAACGCCTCAACCTGCTCGGGAAGTGGTCGCCCTGTTTCATCCTTGTAAATCGCGTGGTAAGCCCTATTGGAATTGAACGGAGGATCAAGGGAGATAAGATCAACGCTTGATGCCCTCATTTCCTGTTGCATGATGGTCATACAATCGCCAGAATAAAGTTTGTTCATGCAACCGCCTCACTTGCTACAAGTTGCTTGTAAGTCAACCGGGCGCCCATGGCCATATTCAACATATCATCAACACGACTTAAGGTATCACCCTTTTTTCGATTGATGCGAAACACGCAAGCATTCAGGTACTTTTGCATGTGTTTGTCTGACCAGTGGTGATGAATACCCATATAGACACGCTTAACCAGTGCCCACAAACTCTCAATGGCGTTTGTATGGACACCATCGCGTTCATATTCGTCGGCAGAATGATTGATTTGTTCCCCTTCGTAATCATCCCTCAATGCGCCGTATGCGCGGTTCTCGTCTGCATGAATAGTTGCGCCCGTCAAGACCCGGTTCAACATCTTCTCGTGTCATGTTGCCCCTTTTGCGTCCTGCACATGAACCACCATTGCCTCACCATCTTCACCTTTTTCCCGCATTCCGAAAGCAACCGATTTACCTACTGTTCCGCGACCCGCATTCAACTTTTTGGATTTATGTTTGTTCTTTTCTTTGCCACCAATGTAGGTTTCATCAATTTCAACGATACCAGACAGAAAATCATCATCATCGTCTTTGTTGCCAAAAGCGTTTCGTATTCTTTGAAGCATAAACCAAGCGGTCTTTTGCGTTGTACCGATCATTTTTGCCAACTGAACGCTTGAAATACCTTTTGAGTGGTGCGTTTCAATCCATATGGCGGCGAACCATTTAGGCAACATCTTGATTTTAGACTTGCCAAACATCGTTCCGTAAATCATATGAAAATTACGCCCACAATCCGAGCACCGATACGCCAAATCAGAACGACGATAGATTTTTCCCATACTACCACAATGCGGACAAGACTCGCCATCCTTAAAGCGGATCTTTTCAAGGTGCAAAATACACGCTTCAGGCGTGGCAAACTTCTGTGTGAACGCGACGAAACTAAGCGGCTTTGCCATCATAACCCCCTTGTTAATTCGTAACTTGTAACTTGTATAAATATAACAAGAAAGGTTAGGGTTGGCAAGTATGTAATTCCCCTAAAAAACACGTCATCAAAAACCAAGCGACCTTCAACCCGCTTCAAGCGCAGGCCCTGCCCTTGTTGCCGCGCATCTTCTATTGGCGTGTCATACACATCATTGAGCCGATCCAGCGCGACACGCGCTTCTTGCACCTGCGGCCAGATGCCGATCAATCCCATGATGGGGCCCATCACATTGCCAATCAGGGCATTAAACGCCATCAACTGCCCCACGGACAAATTGCCTTCGATGACCAACGAGGCGCCATACCACAAAATCACCGTGTTGCTCAACAAGTTGATCAGGTTGCCGCCCGCGCCGAACAGCATCTGCATTTTTAAGCGTTGAAATCCAATCTGAATTTCTTTTGTGAACTTGCCTTCCCAGTGCCACCGCGTTGATCGCTCAACCGCTTCGGCTTTGACCACGTCGATGCCGTGCAGCGAATCGATCAAGACTGATGATTGTTCGGCACGCGCCAAAAAAGCGCGCTGGCTAAAGGATTTCAAAATCGGCGTGTAGATCAGCGTGAGGCCCGCGGACAGGGGCACAAAAATCAGCAGGACGAGCGTCAATTCGGAATTGTAGTAAAACATCAACCCGAGATAGACAAAGAGCATGACAAAGTCCAAGATCGCAGAAATGGTCGTGCCGGTCAGCAGGCGTTGGATCGTGGCGTTTTCCCTAAATCGCGTGGTCAAATCGCCTGTGCGCCGCAGGGCAAAAAACCGCATGGACAAGGCCAGCAGATGGCGATAAAAACGCGACAACATCGAAAGGCTCAACCGCGCACTCACATAGCCGATCAAATACATCCGCAGCGTTGACGTGCCCATTTGAAACAGCGCGACAAAGACCATGCCCACCAGCATCAAGTTCAACAAAGCCTCGTCGTGATGCACCAGCACTTGATCGACGATGGTCTGCATAAAAATGGGCGACGCCAGGCCAAACAAACTGAGCACCAGCGACGCCAACAAGACCTCGATCAAAATGCCTGTATAGGGTTTTATCAATGGGAAAAACCGCTTAAAAGACGAGCGCGAGGTTTCGTTCTCTGCCACTTGATCCGTGTATTCCAACAACAGGGCCATGTTTGTCCAGGCCTTTTCAAATTCCGCCCGAGACAATTTGCGAATGCCCACGCCCGGATCGGCAATTTTCACCTCCTTTTTCGTGATCTGATACAAGACCACAAAGTGATTGCCTTCCCAGTGGAGAATGGCCGGCAGTTCCGTTTGCATCAGGGCTTCATACCCCGTGCGAACCCCGTGCGTGACAAAGCCCAGGGTTTCGGCGGCTTCGGCCAATGCGGCCATCGACGTGCCGTACCGCGAGACATTGGACATATCGCGCAACCGGTTCAAGCCAATGGGCATTTTGTAATACTTGCAGATCATCCCCAAACACGCGGCCCCGCAATCGGATTGATCGTGTTGCTTCAAAAATGGAAAGCGAAACGAGGTGGGCGCGTTCTGCTTGGGGTCACCGGTTTTGATTGTCACCACATTGGATTTTGCGTCTTGTTTTTGAACAGATCGCGCACGGGTTGGCTTTGTGACCTGTTGGCTTTGCCGATTGGGTTGCGCGCTTGACCCATTGCCGAACGTTGCGCCTTGGGTTTGTCGCGGGGGAGCGACTGCGATGGGCGATGCCCCATTTGTCGCGTGTTCTGACCGCGATATCCGACCCATCTCCAATGCCGCGCCGAGTGCGGGCATCATGTCTTTGAGTTTGTTAAAATCGCTTTTGTCGATATAAAAGAGGACGCAATCGCTTTGGCAACGGATCGCGGGTATTTTGTTGCTCGGCAAATTCTCATCGCCGAAAAAATCCCCGGCGCGCAAGATCGCGGTGTCGCCATTTGCCGATACGACTTCCACTTGGCCGCGACCAATGAGGTAAAATCGCTTGTTTGGATCGACAACGGGCTTTCCCTTTGCCACCTCTTCGCGCTTCAACCGCGCGAACAACACCCGCAACACCTCGCTCGGAACATCTCCCTTCAAAAATCGCGTGAAATTCCGATACGCAATTTGCGCGACTTGATTCTCGAGATAGGCTTTCAGTTTCGCTTCTTTTTTAGGACTTTAAAGAATTGATCTTTCGGCACTTGCAACACATCCGAATCCTCGACCGCCCGCACGGTCGCCCGATGTCCCTGCCCGGTTAGCAACGCGCCCTCGCCAAAGTGGTCGCCCGCGTACAAATAGCCCACGGTTGCAGAACCGCCCTCCGCATTGTGTTTGATCACCCTCAGCCGACCGGATTGCACCATGTAAAAGGCATCCCCGGCCTGACCTTGATGAAAAATGACACTGCCAAAAGGGACGCTCATAGATGTTGCTCGAACCGCGTTTGATAAAAAGAAGCGAGAGAAATTCATGAATGCCACCTCGGTTGCTGTCTTTGCGGTATTCAATTTTGTTTCCTCAAACTGGGTCATAGCAGACCCTTTCGCCGAACCGAAACGCCCTGTTCCGACTAGGGCGTTATCATCTCTTAATAGGCAATATTTCGGTTCATTTGGGATGTCAATAAAGTCATGAATTATCTTGTTTAACCTGTATCCTTACGCGCTTCCTCAATGTCCTCGGGTTCAACTCGCGCTGCAAGACAGCCCGTTTTCTTTTGCTTCGCCACCCGGTAAAACCACCATAGCCCGAGCGCGGCCAATATTGGTCCGCAGGCATTTAACCACCACGGATTGTGGATGATAACATTGAAATCTTCCGAGATTGGAAAACCTGGTATTTCAAAATGCACAAATGTCACGAACAGAAAATTGTTCAGCGCGTGCCCCAAAATTGCAGGCCACAAAGACCCCGTTTGGATGACCCACCACGCAAAGACAATTCCCAATATAAAGGCCCCTGGAGATTGCCACGGATTTAGATGCACCAAGCCAAACAGAATGGCCGACCAAACAATTGCCCGACTTTGCGTGTAGTGTGCCAATAGACCCCTCAAAATGATACCTCTAAAAAGGATCTCTTCACCCAAAGGTGCTATCACGACTGCGCCAGTTAAGGCTGATAGATAAGATACTTTTTTGCCGACCAATTTATGATAGATGTCCTGCATCACATCGGGCATGGGTATCACAGATATCACCGCGTTATTTAATTCAGAAAGCATGATCCCCAATCCCAAAATAGATAATCCAACGGAAAGCCACACGCGCCAATTGTAGTCTATGTCTGTAATCGCAAGCGGCAACATATCTTTCCACGTTCGACCCGTGCGATGTGAGACATAGCACAAAATCAGGATAAAACTCGCCAGCGATAGCAGCCCACTCAGGTAATCATATTCATCCAAAGGCTCATCAATGATATAGCCTACAATGGCAACCGATATGCCCACACCAATTGTAATGAGAAGAAACAATACCGTCAGCCAAATTGACTGCTTCAAGTTTGGATACGCCATTTCAACCTCCATTTATCTTTGACTCTGACAAGATATAGCAACCCATTGCCGATGGGTGATCTTGAACCCATTTGTCATTTTCTACTCGGCGAACCTTGAAGAATACCATAACATCTCCAGCACACGCAGATATTGTGATACAAAAGAGCAATAGTGACCAGATAGATGGATCTAACCACAGGATCAGACCTGCTGTGGGCGTGGTGACAATCAGTGGGAAAAGGACGAAGATGCGGTAATTACCTATTTTTATCGATCTATCAACATGACAATACAAAACTCCCGGTTGCCATTGGAATCCGAAATGTATTGAACGCCACGGGACCTTCCCCCACAGCATAGCGGCAAAAGCATGAAGGGCTTCGTGAAACGTATACATTAAAAGAGTCGCTCCCAATACCTTACAGAGGTCAATGATTGGAAAACGCAACTCGATCTCCGAAAAAGATAACATGTGACCCAGAATGATAATAACAGTAGCAAACCAAAACATAATGACTGCAAGAATCATCATATCATTGATGCCATCTTGATCGAACATAATTTCATGAATTTCTTTTTTTTGTTTTTCTTGGCTTTAGAGAAACGAAAAAACTGCGCCATCACTTTCCTCACCCTCTCTCCCAAAGCCCAATGCCTTTTTATTTGGAGTACAAAGCAGATAAGCATTGCAGTCATGCCACCAATCAGGGGAACATAATCTACACTCAAAAAATATCTAAGGATTATTATTGCTGGAGTTACTGCAAGGAGCACATACAACACAACCCCCCAAATGAGTCCTTTCCATGTATAATCGCGAGATTGGTCTTTCATTCAGAACCTCCGTTTTTGTCCTTATTGATATTTTTAGGACTTACGCATGCTGAGTTAAAAAAGGGTGCAATTCCGTAAAATTTATCACTTTGAGGAGGTGTCAATGCGCCAACCGACGCGTTTGGATTCCTGTCAGTATCTGCTTAGCCGTCCCCTCAACGATACCCTGCCCCCTTTCGCCGACCATAGCGAAGGGTTCAGTCATGATAGGATCAACCGCTATCTCGCCGGTGATCGTATCCCACCCCGCTTGGTGTGGGAACACGTCAAAGACCACATCGCGCTGACGCCTGAAGGCTATGTGATCTTTTAGGACTTACGCATGCTGAGTTAAAAAAGGGTGCAATTCCGTAAAATTTATCACTTTGAGGAGGTATCAATGCGCCAACCGACGCGTTTGGATTACTGTCAGTATCTGCTTAGCCGTCCCCTCAACGATACCCTGACCCCTTTCGCCGACCATAGCGAAGGGTTCAGTCATGATATGATCAACCGCTATCTCGCCGGTGATCGTATCCCACCCCGCTTGGTGTGGGAACACGTCAAAGACCCCATCGCGCTGACGCCTGAAGGCGATGTGATCTTTGATGACACGGTTTTAGACAAGCGACACGCACGCAAGATCGCGTGAGTGCGCCGTCAATATAGCGGCAACGCCCAAGGCGTCATCAATGGCATTGGGGTGGTCACATGTGTCTATGTCAATCCGCAACAGGATCGGTTCTGGCTGATTGACTATCGGATTTATGACCCGCAAGGCGATGGCAAAACCAAGTTGGATCATCTCAAGGACATGCTCTCTGCGTTGGTCTATCAGAAGTGCCTTCCTTTTACCGGGGTCTTGATGGACAGTTGGTATGCGACCAAAACAGTCATGCTACACATAGAGCAGATGCAAAAAACCTATTACTGTCCCCTCAAGACGAACCGGCGCGTGGACGATTCGGCAGGCACAACCCCCTACCAGCGCGTAGATAGCTTAACTTGGACTCAAGCGGAATGCAAACAAGGCAAGTCAATTAAAATCAGAGGGTTCCCCAAAGACCACAAAGTGAAATTATTCCGGGTGGCGTCTGCTGCCAGACGCACGGCGTATGTCGTAACTAACGACCATGCTCAAAACGATTCTTCAGTGGTACAACAGGTGTGTCACAGGCGATGGAAAATTGAGCAATTTCACCGCGAAGTCAAACAGGTGACCGGGCTTGAAAAGTGTCCATGTCGATTGGCACGCATTGTACGAAATCATATTGGGTGTGCGATGTTCGTTTGGATTCGACTCGCGCAGGTGGCCTATCAAACAGGACAAACCATTTATCAAGTCAAATACCGGGGGGTGGCTGACTTCTTGAGACAACAACTCAAAGCACCTGATATTCCAATGGTGATTGCGTAAGTCCTATCTTTGATGACACGGTTTTAGACAAGCGACACGCACGCAAGATCGCGTGAGTGCGTCGTCAATATAGCGGCAACGCCCAAGGCGTCATCAATGGCATTGGGGTGGTCACATGTGTCTATGTCAATCCGCAACAGGATCGGTTCTGGCTGATTGACTATCGGATTTATGACCCGCAAGGCGATGGCAAAACCAAATGGGATCATCTCAAGGACATGCGCTCTGCGTGGGTCTATCAGAAGTGCCTCCCTTTTACCGGGGTCTTGATGGACAGTTGGTATGCGACCAAAACGGTCATGCTACACATAGAGCAGATGCAAAAAACCTATTATTGTCCCCTCAAGACGAACCGGCGCGTGGACTTTTCGGCAGGCACAACCCCCTACCAGCGCGTAGATAGCTTAACTTGGACTCAAGCGGAGCGCAAACAAGGCAAGCCAATTAAAATCAGAGGGTTCCCCAAAGACCACAAAGTGAAATGATTCCGAGTGGCGTCTTCTGCCAGACGCACGGCGTATGTCGTAACGAACGACCATGCTCAAAACGATTCTTCAGGGGTACAACAGGTGTGTCACCAACGATGGAAAATTGAGCAATTTCACCGCGAAGTCAAACAAGTGACAGGGCTTGAAAAGTGTCCATGTCGGTTGGCACGCATTGTACGAAATCATATGGGGTGTGCGATGTGGGTTTGGATTCGACTCGCGCAGGTGGCCTATCAAACAGGACAAACCATTTATCAAGTCAAATACCGGGGGGTGGCTGACTTCTTGAGACAACAACTCAAAGCACCTCATATTCCAATGGAAATTGCGTAAGTCCTATTTTATGGGATAGGAACCGATACCATCAAACGCTCCTACCCCATAATCAAAAGTGACCTTCGAATCAACTTACCGTTTAGCAACAATTTACGATACCTGACTTCCGTTGATCAGACAGTGGTAAAATGTGAATTACTGTCAAATAGATGACTCACTGAAAAACAAAAACGTCACTGATTTTAGGTAGGCGGTGTGAGTCCCTTAAAAGGACTTACACCGGATGTCCAATGAACCTCTAAGGGAGATTACCTCAACGAGTTGACTGCCCTTTCTATCCCGTCTGTTTGTTGCCATTGGATCCAAAGAGCTTTGCCATCACTTGGTCAGCCCAATTCCAATACCTTTTTGCCTTTACTGACAAACCGGCAATCAGTCCGCTCGCGATACTACCTATGCCAATACCGTTTGATTCAGGATAAAAATGCGTCATGATTATTGCTATTGGTGCGCCGACAAACCCTAAAAGGATCCCCAAAAGTATAACACCAAAGATGAGACCTGACCAAGTATGGCCGAAAAAAGACTTTTTGTGCTTCATTAAAAACCTCCATTGAAACAGACAGTTTGGAACAGCTAGTTATGTGGAAAGAATGCCCGTGATCCTCGTTTTTCACCTCCTTAAAAAATTGGTTCAGGTTGAGAGTCTTCCTCGCAACAAGACTGGGTAGCCATCTGCTCAGAAGACTCTCAATTAGGAAGTGCTAATACCAAATTGATTTGATGTTGGCCTATATCTACGTCCAAGGTTTCGCACGCCATGCTGAGCGTCGCGTAGTCGAAGCATCTCTTTCCTTGCTCACCCTAATGGACATGCCTTTTTGTTATCCCTGATGGTATGTAGGATACGGACAACAGGAAACCAAACTGGTATAATAATCCTAAAAGTCACCTAAGAATTCATCCCATGCATAACCGGCTGCACCAGTTGCTGCACCAGCTACTGCACCAGCCGCAGCACCCATCAAAGCACCGGGAAGCCCTCCAGCTAAGGCACCACCTACTGCCCCACCTACGAGACCAGTTGCAGCACCTTCCACCATACAAGAAATGCAATCTCCCCAATCCCACAAGCCATCAATGCCGGCCAGTTCTTCAGCACTGAGCGTTGTTTGATGGATGGGCAATGCCGTGCAAGAGGCAAAAGCGACATCTGAACCTGAATACGTGGTGACGCGATTGTTCAAAGCGATAGCGGACATGATATCCTCCAAAAAAATAAATGAATGGAAACGTTCAGCAAGAAAATTGTTTGCACCCTGAATACTCACCTTAGTTCGAGGGCGAACTTTCAGGGCATGCGTTGTGAAATGTCGGGTATTGACCCAGCATCTATGGAATGTGAGAATTGTGCAGAATAGTCAGCATGTATTCCCACTGGGAACTCACCGCAGTAGCGGCTTCTTACTCACCTTGGTTTTGAACTACATTGACCAAGGGTGAACATCTACATCTGGTGGTGTTGGCAAGTCGATACCGAATTCCTCACTGATATAATCAGCGATGAGATCATAAAGGGACCAGCCAACGTAGCCACCAGAGACCTGAGCCGTTTGACGCGCGTTCAGATCAGTCGTTTTAATCGGCAAATAGGTCGCAACTGGAGCCGATTGCCCAGGGTTTGATACGATTCGTCTCGTCATATTTATCACCTCCTTTCTTTCGCATCTCAGCGCGGGTAGCATAGCATCCCTTGGGTGCTGATCAGGGTGCCATGAGCATGTCGCTGAGGTGTCGGATTTTGCGAAGCGTTTTGTGGGCTGTGGCTCGCGTATCGCACAAGCCCGACAGGATGGCTTCGACTTCGTTTGGATGCAGATAGTGCATCAAGTGAAGGCCCAAGCCTTCAAGCAGGGGCAGGTCTTGTCCCAAAAACGGGATGCGCGGCAACGGGCCTTGTTTGCTACCCAGATAGTTAAAGCCCTTGGCCACGCTTTTCAGGTTGCTGGACGCATCGCAACTTTGGGCAAAGCTTATGGTCATTGGAATGGGGCATGCGGGCGCGTCTCGTTTGATCCGCAGATTTTCAAACAGGGCGATGATTTGCTTTGCCGTGCGATCCCACGAAAACTCGAGTGCGCGTTGGCGCGCCTTGTCGCCCAGTTCCACGCGCTCGGTTTTGCTCTTTAACAAATCGCGCACCGCATCCGAAATCGCGCGGGGTGAGATATAGCCCGTCACATTCAATGGCTCGTCTTCAAATCGCTCGATCTCGATCAACCGCCCGCTGTGGCCCAGCAATTCGGGCGCGCCCGCAAAATTTGTCGCCACAACGGGGAGCCCACACGCCATGCCCTCCAACACGGTTGAGGGACACGATTCGTACGAATACACGGACAGGGCGCACAGAACATCGAGCATGTTGTAATACAGCGGCATCTGCGTATAGGGTTGCGCGCCGAGGAAGACCACATTGGGGGGATGTGTCACAGACGCGAACTGCTTGCCGATTACCGCGAACAACACATTGGGATTCAGATCTGCCATCCGCAAAAACGGATACGCGCCCTTGCCCGGTTCAAACCGCCCGCAAAAGCCCACCACGGGCATTTCCAAAAAGCGTTGATCACCCGGCTTCGTCGCGATCTCTTTTCGCGCTTGCAACTTGTCTATCGTCGCGAACACATCGGCATTGACCCCATTGGTAATCGGGTGCAAATGCGACGGGTCAAACACCAAATCGCCCATTTCTCCGGCGACATAAGCCGACTTGGGCGACAGCGCGTCCCAAGGCCGCAACAGCGAATAACAATTCAGAACTTTGTCCATAAAATCGCGATTGCGCCCAAAAGAACACGACAGCCGAATCACGATGGGCGCGGGACACACATGGCGGAAAAACGCGAGATCATCTGCTTTGGGTTCAAACATCACTACACCGTCAAAATCCTGCCGCGCAAACCATTGCCGAGACGACTCAATCGTCTCAAACGCCTGCCGAATCCCGTGCAAATTCGGGCCGTAATCCACGGCTTCAGGCGCTGGCACATACACATCGCAATCGTGCGACAACGCCTGAATGTGGTTCAATCCCGAAAGGGACGCGCCACTATTTGATTGTGTGACTTTCTCTTGATCGTGATACGGATGGGGGACGTAGATCTTCATTGTTGACCTCAGGGGAGTGATGGGGTATCGGATCGCTAATTGCCGACCGCTGATTCAATAAATTTTCGCGTGCGCTCGGCGCCATTGAGGCCGAGAGGGTGTTCGGGCACCGTGCTTCCGAGCGCGTCTCGAATGGCGTTTGCCATCTTTGTCGCAGACAGGTGATCGGGGTGTATCACATGTGCGAGGCCCAGATCCATCAACCGCTGGGCGCGAAATTCCTGATCGTCCATTGCAATGCTCGGCACTAAAATGGCTGGGATTTGCGTTTCGAGCACATTCATACACGTATTGTATCCCGCGCGGCTGATCGACAAATCGGCATCGTTCATCCAGGCCAAAAAGTTGGACGTGAAGCGTTCCAAGTGAAACGGCCCGTCGCCGCACAGGGCGCGCAGGGCGTCAAAATGCGTGTCCTCGATAAACGCGCCAGCAAAAATCACCATCTCGCGGCCATTGAGCGCATCGTCCCATTCCAATTTTTTCCACGCTTCAATACACGGCGCCGCGAGCGCAACGCCTTCGGCCCCGCCGCCCGTGCTGACCAAAACATACCGGTTGGGCGCGCATTCAGGGCGCACGGCGTCTTCGAGCTTTTCGGACACAAATCCCGTATAGACCACGGGAATGCCGATGTCTGCCACCCATGGGAAGTGATCTTCCAACTGCGACAATTTGGGATCGCCGTGTACCAATACCGCGTCAAAATACAGATTCAATACGGGCGCCACCTCTTCGTAGTAGCGCCGATTAAAAGACAGGTGCTCGTGGTGTATCCCGCCAAAGGGCACGGAATAAAACCGCATGGCATCGCCATCGCGGCGTTGGGCAAACTCGGTGATCGGTTGCAACACATCGCTTTTTGCCCGCGTTGGAATATCGCGCAGGGAACACACCACATTTGCACTGGGATTGATCTGGTTGCACTTGACAATGGTATTGAGGATTTCGCTTTTGAGCGACCAGCGACTGAATGGGAAAAATTCGATGCACAACACGTCGGGGCGAATTTGTTCCATCGCTTCGGAAAGCCTAGTCTGGTGCTCGCGCATCGCGGCCTGCAAATCCCCGTGCCCGTCAACAGGCTCAATGCCACGCGCGCCTGCGCGAAGCGAGGGCAGGAAAATGCGCGATGCGTTCATCGAGCTCGGCCCCTGGAACGGGGCGCCCGCCGTCGATGAAATACACATCGCATGTTTTGACCAGTTCATTGACAATTTGCCGGTTGCGGAAGTGATGCCCAACGCCGATGAGGTGTTGGCTGTAAAACGCGATGCGTTTGCGCCGCGTTTTGACAGGCACGGTGGATTGTTGAGGGGGTCGCGCCGCGCGCGCGATTTCATATATTTCGCGATAGCGTTCCACAACTCGGGGCCATGTGCGCTCTGCGCGCACCCATTGGCATGCCTGTTGCCCCAGTCGCGCTCGCAGCGCAGGCTGTGCGATGAGTTCGGCGCAGGTTCGCGTGAGACTTTTGACATCGTCGGTTGCAAAAACGCGCCCGGTTTCGCCGTCTGTCACCACTTCTTTAAGTGCGGCTACATCGCTGACGACAACGGCTTTTTGCATGCCCATGGCTTCGTAGGGCTTCATCGGCGCGACCAATTCGGTAACGCGGTTGCGCGTGCGCGGAATGACGAATACATCTATCAACGTGTAATACGCCGCAATGTCGGCGTGGGGAATTTGGCCGGTAAAGATCGCGGCGTCTTTGAGGCCGCGTTCACGGGCTTCGCGTTGCAAGTTTGGCAAGTCTCTGCCACCGCCGACGATCAGCACTTTGAGGTTGGGATGTCGGCCTCTGAGTTGTTCGGATGCCTGCAACAGCAGATGCAATCCTTCGAGTGACCGCACGAGCCCGACATAGCCCAGTACGACATCGGTCGGTTCAATGCCCAAGTGCTCGGCGAGGTCACGCGCCCGGCTTTGGGGCGCGTCAAACGCGACTGCGACGCCATTGGGCACCACGCCGATTTTGTGTTCGTCAATGCCTTCGCGGACACATTCGGCTTTCAGGACTTCGGATAATGTCACCACGGCATCGGCGCGTTGCATAGCTTGGACGTGCTGCGCGTGTTGTTTCTGATACGCCGCTGAATCGGGAGACAGCATGCCTTGCGCGACGCCGCTGTCGTGCCACAAGCCCCGCACTTCGTACACCGCGGGCAGGCCATAGCGATGCCCCAGATCAATGGCAATTTGCGCGTTTCTGCCGGGCGACGCCGCGTGCAACAGATCGGGTTTTTCCATTTCAATGGCCCGTGCAACGCGCTTGCAAAATCGATGTGCCTGCCCCGCGTGATAGATCTGTGGAATCGCCGGTTCGCCCAGCCGCTGTGCCATGCGCGTCAGGTGTTCTTCTGTGGTATTTCGCAAGTAGGGCACACCGTCGATATATTCCACGCCATCCGCACATTGCCCATCGGCGGGCGCGCCCAATCGGGTGAGCGCGATGGGGTCAAAGCCAAGTGCTTTTTGCGCGTTGACGATGTATTGACTCCGCAGACTGTAGCCGCTTTGTCGGTGCGGCAGCGAAATATCCAAGATGTGTAGAATTTTCATCGCGCTATCTCTGGGTTTACCTGCATCATCTCTGCGTTCACATCATCGGTAATTTTCTGCACGCGACATATCTTGCAATTGCCATGCCACTTTTGCGAAAAAATAAAAAAAACGCCTCAGAATGTTCTAAGACGCGATAAAACAAGGGGATATGTAACATGCCTGCAAACGCACGCGCGGCATGCTGCGAGAGCATGTGGATCGCGATTTACAGGACGGGAGGTGTCATCTGATTGTGAATGCGCTACTTTTTGTTCCAAAGCAAGTAAAATCAATAGGTTGCGAAGGTGAACATTTTGTTCCAGTGCGATTCCCAAAAGTGAAAAGTGCGAATAAAGGAGCGCGCGTAAAATTTGATTTTGTTCATTGCATCTCCTCCAAATTTTCGCGCTTATGGCGGCGCGTCCTGTTCGATGCGACCGTCTCGCAGGCGCACAACGCGCAAGGTGCGCCGGGCCACGTCTTCTTCGTGGGTCACGACCAAAACCGTTTGCCCCTGCTGGTGGAGGGCTTCAAAAATGGTCAGAATCTCTTCGCCGGTTCGCGTATCCAAATTGCCGGTGGGTTCATCGGCGA
This sequence comes from uncultured Latescibacterota bacterium, assembly GCA_958295785.1. Taxonomy (GTDB): domain Bacteria; phylum Latescibacterota; class UBA2968; order UBA2968; family UBA2968; genus VXRD01. The sequence goes on along the minus strand of OY282377.1, from coordinate 3,139,690 downwards.
GCAGAATGGCCGGCTCGTTCACCAGTGCCCGCGCGATAGCGACGCGCTGACGCTGCCCCCCCGACAACTCGTTGGGGCGATGGGTCATGCGGTCGGATAGCCCCACGCGATCCAGCGTGGCTTTGGCCCGTTCTCTGCGATGGCGTCTGGATAGGCCCGTGTAAATCAGCGGCAACTCCACATTTTGCAGGGCTGTTGCGCGACTGAGCAAGTTGAACGTTTGAAACACAAATCCGATTTTTCGGTTTCGCACGTCCGCGAGGGCATCCCCTTTCATCTCGCTGATGGCTTCCCCGTCCAAAACGTATTGCCCGGCCGAGGGCGTATCCAAACATCCGAGGATATTGAGCAAGGTCGATTTGCCGGATCCGGAGGGGCCCCATGATCGCTAGGTACTCGTTTTGGAGGACGCGAAAAGAAATATCCCGCAGCGCGTAAACAATTTCATTGCCCATTTGATAGGTTTTCCGCACCGCGTCAATTTGAATCTGCGCTTTATTCATGGCGCAATGCCTCGACCGGATCCAAAGCCGATGCGCGGACCGCGGGATAAACCCCGAAAAATACGCCGATGCCGCCCGATATGGCGACTGCCAGCATCACCGCATTCCACGAAACCACGCTGGGAAACTCGGACTCGGAATAATATTCGATCAAAGAAGAAATGCCCAAACCGAACCCAAGCCCACACAAAATCCCGAGCAACCCGCCGAACAGGCTCAACACAGCCGATTCGATGATAAACTGAATGAGGATATGCACGCGCTTGGCCCCAATGGCCTTGCGAATGCCGATTTCGCGCGTGCGTTCCGTCACCGACACGAGCATGATATTCATAATGCCAATCCCCCCCACCATCAGGGAAATGCCCGCGATGCCCCCGGCCACGAGTTTCATGATCAGCGTGACGTTGTCCACATTTTCCAAAACGCGCTCCCCGGTGTCCACGCGAAAGGCGTCCCCGCGTTTGTGCAATCGCTTCAGCACTTTTCTGATGTCCTGTGTGACGGATTTGACGTGGGCGGCGTTTTCCACATAGACAAAAATGATACTGTAATAATCGTTGCCCACCACGCGCTTTTGCAAGGTGGTCACGGGCACGACGATCTGGTTGCCCCAATCGCGGCCAAAAAACGACCGGGGTTTCATCGCGCCGATGACCGTATAGCGTTCGCCATTGAGTTTCACTTCTCGACCGACTGGATTGAGGGATCCAAAGAGGTCTTCGGCGATTTTGTCGCCAATCACGCACACGCGCCGCCAGGTTTTCACGTCCCAATGCGACAAAAACCGCCCGCGCGCCAGTTCCCAATCCATTGCTTGGTGATAGCCCGGCAAGGTGCCTTGCACTTCGCCGGTTGCAGAGGCTTTTTGATAGCGCGCCCGCATGTTCCATCCCACTAGGGGAAGTGCCGCGCGGATGCGATCCACTTCCGCCCCAATCGCCGTCAAATCCCGCGCTGTCAGATATTCCCGCCATGAACGCGGCACCCGCCGTCCATTTTTGATCTGGTAGGTTCGCGGCGGCTGCACGACCACGAGATTGGCACCGCCTATCTGTGAAAATTGCGACACGACATTGCGCCGCAGGCCCTCGCCGATAGATACGACCCCGATCACAGAGCCGATCCCAATCGTAATCCCCAATATCGTCAGCAGGGACCGCAGGGCGTTTGCCTGCAACTGAGACAGACCGATTAAAAACAAATCGAGCGCGTTCATTCGTCGCGTTCCTCTTCGCGCTTTTTGAACAGTTTTTCAGCATCGACAGCAACCGAATCTCCTATCGCCAGTCCGGACAGGACTTCCACGCGGCTATCCGATTTCAACCCCACTTGGATTTCGCGTTTGACAAAGCTGTCTCGTTTTGCAAAAACCACAAACCGCCCTCGGGCGCCCTTTTTGTCGCCTTCTCGAACCGCGTCTCCAAAATGCTCATACGCGGCCTCGATTGGCAAATAGAGCGCGGAATCGCGCTGGGCAAACACGATATCGACATCGCACGACATACCCTGGCGCAATCGGGGTTCTCGATCCAAAATTCGGATTTCGGTTTCAAACGATACGATGTTGCTGCCCTGCCGAATTTGCCCCACGGGTGCGATGCGATACACTTCGCCGCGATACGTCGTATCTGGATACGCATCCGCGATGATGTGAACATCCTGCCCCGGCAAGAGCCGCCCCACATCGACTTCGCTGATGTGGGATTTGACCATCATCAGACTCGGGTCGCCAATTTCAAACAGTTTGGTGCCCGTCACGGTGGAGAGAATGCCCGAGACCACCACCTCGCCGATTTCCACGGGGCGCGCAATCACAATGCCCGACGCGGGTGCCAACACCCGCACATTGTCCAGTTGCGCCTTGGACGAGTGCCCTTCCGATTGCTGAATATTCGACCGCGTCTCCAGCGTCTCCAGTTCGAGCCGCGCCAGTTGGTACGCGTTTAATGTCTTTTCGAGTTGATCGCGAACGCGCTCGATTTCTTCTTCCGCGATCAAATTCTGTTTTTTCAGGGCTTCTTTGCGCGCCAAGTCCTTGCGGACCTGCTCGAGGTCGATACGCACCCGCTCCACCGCCGCGCGTTTGTTGTAGAGTTGCAGCGTCTGGTTGGGGTCTGGGCGAATGATCGCCAGCATATCGCCTTCGGATACGGCCTGGCCGGGTTCGGCAAACAAATGCACGATTTCGCCCGATACCGTGGATTTGACCTCTACGGTACGCACAAATTCGATGCGCCCGGTCTCCTTGAGTTGTTCAACGACAGCCCCTCGGCGCACGGGTACAGCCTCAATATCATGCGTTGGACTTTCCGCTTTGTTTTCCCGTTGCAAATTGAACGCGATCATACCAGCCACCACGACCAGTCCGATTGCACCGATGATCAATTTGCGCCTTTTAGACCAAGACGCCGCCACTTATCCTCCCAGCCCTTTCGCCATCCCTTGCAATGCAGCCGAACCCAGCGCGTACAGGATGAGCAAGATAAAGACGCCGATGGTAGCCTTCTTGGTGGAAATGCCCGAGACAATCCCCAGTCCAATGGCAGTCAAAGCATATTGCCAGATGGTAAAAAAGTTCAGATGATACAAAAAATATGCGAGAAAACTATCTGTCATAGAATCGGGCAACAACAGCCCAAATCCGACTTGCACAACTGCGGATTCTTTGGCGAGCATCAAAGGTACCGTCACTATCGCGCCCGGAAGGCACACCAACGAACTATAGCAGGTGACTGCCAGCACATGTCTGTACGTTGTATCACCGCCGAGCACGAGCCGCACGAGCCCCAGAAATATCGCAGCCACTACGAACACCATGGCAACAACGCCAATCGGCGCGCCGATCAACATCGCCGCATTGTTAACGGCCTTCATATTCTCGTCAACATTTGTTTGTGCCATCGCCATTTGATCCATAAGTGGCAGGGTCATGTACGCGGCCACAGTGAGCACAATCGCCGTCAAAATGAGAGGCACCAACCAATCTGCGACACTGACGCGCGCCCGCACGGCCTCAAATGTCGCGCCAGGGGAAACGAACACGCCCATCATGCGTTTGCCGAGACCCAAATCTTCCGCGTGTGCAACTTCTGGTGAATCTGCCATAACACCCTCCTCTGTTAGATTGCTGCGAGAAAAACGAACACGGATTTGAAAAGATAACCCCATACCGCGCAAGGTCAATAGCGAGTTGGCGCGTACTCAAAAGGGGCAAACAAATGGCTATGAGTTGCCACAATAAGCGACAAAACGCATAGACACAGCCTACAACAAGCGGAACGGGGTACAACGGGCCGGTTCTCAGGCCAGGTCATGGGCGAATCAGGGGATCGGCAAATCGAAGCACGCAGGGGTTGGGAAGCGGGGGGACTGACCATTGCCACCGATTTTGGAGTTGGGCGGGATTACTTGCTACGCTGCATTGTAGGCTACGACTGGGCGTCCATTCGCGCTTTTTGTCGTGTATTCTGGCGATTGATGCGTAGCATATCTCGCAATTGTTGTGCCTAAAAACAAAAAAGTACCTCAGAATATTCTAAGGCACGATAAAACAAGGAAATATGTATAGGACTTACGCATGCTGAGTTAAAAAAGGGTGCAATTCCGTAAAATTTATCACTTTGAGGAGGTATCAATGCGCCAACCGACGCGTTTGGATTACTGTCAGTATCTGCTTAGCAGTCCCCTCAACGATACCTTGACCCATTTCGCCGACCATAGCGAAGGGTTCAGTCATGATATGATCAACCGCTATCTCGCCGGTGATCGTATCCCCCCCCGCTTGGTGTGGGAACACGTCAAAGACCACATCGCGTTGACGCCTGAAGGCGATGTGATCTTTGATGACACGGTTTTAGACAAGCGACACGCACGCAAGATCGCGTTAGTGCGCCGTCAATATAGCGGCAACGCCCAAGGCGTCATCAATGGCATCGGGGTGGTCACATGTGTCTATGTCAATCCGCAAGAGGATCGGTTCTGGCTGATTGACTATCGGATTTATGACCCGCAAGGCGATGGCAAAACCAAATTGGATCATCTCAAGGACATGCTCTCTGGGTTGGTCTATCAGAAGCGCCTTCCTTTTACCGGGGTCTTGATGGACAGTGGGTATGCGACTAAAACGGTCATGCGACACATAGAGCAGATGCAAAAAACCTATTCTTGTCCCCTCAAGACGAACCGGCGCGTGGACTATGAGGCAGGCACAACCCCCTACCAGCGCGTAGATAGCTTAACTTGGACGAAAGCGCAACGCAAACAAGGCAAGTCAATTAAAATCAGAGGGTTTCCCAAAGACCACAAAGTGAAATTATTCCGGGTGGCGTCTTCTGCCAGACGCACGGCGTATGTCGTAACGAACGACCATGCTCAAAACGATTCTTCAGTGGTACAACAGGTGTGTCACCAAAGATGGAAAATTGAGCCATTTCACCGCGAAGTCAAACAAGTGACCGGGCTTGAAAAGTGTCAATGTCGATTGGCACGCATTGTACGAAATCATATTGGGTGTGCGATGTTCGTTTGGATTCGACTCGCGCAGGTGGCCTATCAAACAGGACAAACCATTTATCAAGTCAAATACCGGGGGATGGCTGACTTCTTGAGACAACAACTCAAAGCACCTCATATTCCAATGGTGATTGCGTAAGTCCTATATGTAAAGCGTCTGCAAATGCCTGCTCGGCGCTGTGCGAGAGCAATGGATCACTTTTTTCAGGCATGGATATGTCACTGGCCTGTGATCGCGCTGTGTGCCCAAAAAAGCGCGTAAAATCAACGGGTTAGCGAAGGTGAACATTTTGTTCCAGTGCGATTCTAAAAAGTGAAAGTCCTAGTCCCCAATTTCCATTTCCCCAAATGGTCGGTGGTCAGGCCATCCGGCCGCGCCGCGTGCAAAGAGCAAAGTCCACCAGTCCCCAATTCCCACCCCTGCGACCATTCTCCGCGCAGGCACGCAGAGTTAATAAAAAATGTCCGCTATTCCCTCTCCCTACCCGTCAGAGGGCTTTCCGCAGGCGTGCGGAGTTGATGTTGAGTTGGTCTCGGTATTTGGCGACTGTGCGCCGGGCAATTTTAATGCCTTCTTTTTTTAATATATCTGAGATGCGCTGATCGCTCAATGGACGCTTTGGATCTTCGTCTCGGATGAGTGTTGCGATTTTTTCTTTGATGCTCTTGGCGGCGATGTCATTGCCGTCGTATCTGCTTATGCCGCTGTCGAAAAAATATTTCAGTTCGTAAACGCCTTGGGGGGTTTGCACGTATTTGCCATTGCTCACCCGGCTGATGGTCGAAATGTGCATCTGCACTTGATCCGCGACTTCTTGAAGTACCATGGGCTTGAGAAACCCAGGCCCTCGGTCAAAAAATTGAACCTGATTTTCCACAATACACCGCATGACTTTTAGCATGGTTGCGCGGCGTTGGTGAATCGCATTGATAAACCAGCGAGCGGAATTGAGTTTGTCAACGACAAATTTTTTGGTCTCTTTTTCGGCAGTGCCCGCCGATTCGTCCGATTGCCCGAGCAGCCTGCGGTAAATGGAGCTGACGCGCAATTCGGGCAGGGTGCGATCCATTAGGGAAACAACGTACTCGTCCCCCACTTTTTGAACTTCGAGATCGGGAATAAGGTGGTTGAGATTCACCGCGGGTTCGGGTTCAATATTGGGCTTGGGATTGAGCGATGAGAGGACTTCTTCAACCGCGCGCATCTCGTCCAAGTTCGCGTTGAGCGCGAGGGCTATTTGTCCAAATCGCCGGTTGATCCAGTCGTCGAGATGCTCGCGCACGACCGTTGCCACCAAGCCATTGGTGATATTTTTGGCTTTTAATTGAATCAACAGACATTCTTTCAAATTTCGCGTGCCCACGCCTATCGGATCGAATGTCTGGATGACGCCCAAAACGCGGTCCACCTTGTCGCGTTCCACGCCCAAAATCTCTGCCACCTCTCCGAGCGTGCCTTCGAAAAACCCGTCTTCGTCGATATTGCCGATGAGGTATTCGGCGATGATGCGCTCGCTCGGGGAAAGGTCTGTGAGTGCCAATTGTTCTAAGAGGGAATCCCTGAGCGTTTTTTCGCTGGCACTGTCGTTGCGCCAGTCTTCGATATTGGGATCAAATTCTTCGCGTGGGCTGGCATATCCAGATTCGTTCAAGTAGTGATCCCAGTCTTGCTCGTCGAACAGATCTGTGTCGAGCGTGTCCAAATCCGGTTCGTCAAATTCCAATTCTTCGAGGGGTTCTTCATTCTGCTCGTCGGTCGCTTGTTCGGCTTCGGGTTCTTCTTGCGCCAAATCCAAATCCACATCTTCGTCGATTTCCAGGAGCGGGTTGATCTCCAGTTCTTGTTGAATCAACTGCGTCAAGTCGGCGGTTGGCAGGTGGAGTATCCGCAAAGATTGGATGAGTTGCGGCGCCAGTTTTTGCTGTATTCCCTGAAATTGTTTGTTATCGATATCCATCGCGGCCTCAAAATCGTTTTGGTGCTGAATTTCGTCCCCTCAGCGTTTACATTTTGTTCACAACATCGCCCACCCGTATCGCGCCCGGGCAGATGACTTTGGCATTGATCCCGCGCAACTGAAGCTGTTTGCCCACCGGCGAATTGACAAATTGCAGCGCGTCCAGTCCAAACCGGGCAGCGAATTTTTTGCAGCCAGTATGGGGTTGATCCGTAACTTCGATCACGGCCTCACCCAAGCGCAATCGGGTGCCCTGCGGCACATTTTCCGCGCTTAAATCGAGGTCCATATACAACTGATCCCCGGCCAGTGCCCAGCGATCCTCGCGCTGTGCCAACAGGGCGATCACGCGGGCGTTCATGATGTTGAGTTGCATGTCTGGATGGGCCGACCCATCTGCGGTTCGAGAACTGCCGCGGGCTTTCCAGTTGTCGCCCACGAGTCCTTCGTCCAAGTCGAGCATTCCAACTTCCAAAACTTCTCGCGCCTCAACCTGCGGGCGGCGCACGATCAGTGCCAACGCGCCCGCATCTGTGGGCGACTGGCGAATCGCGTCCAACCCCGCTTCCAATTTTGCCATCGTTACGGGTTTCATCTCCGCTCCTCATCGGTGATCGATAATGGGAAAATACGTCCAGTTATTTTTGTATTGCGACAAGTCACGACCGCCGCAGGTGATACGCGCTCCCGCAAAACGCAACCGCAAGGTCAGCCTGTCCTTGTATTCACTTCCGATGCCGTGCAAACTGTGTTCTGCATTTAGGATTTCCCTGTCAATCACGACAAAAGCGTCCCAGCGGCTGTGAAGTCGGACTGCAAAAAGGTAAATTATATCTGGCGTTATCTGCGTTTCGAGTTGCGGGAACGAAATATTGAATTGCGCGCTATACCCAGACTTCAACGGTTTTGCCACAGCCGTTTTCACCTGCACGCGATGCATATCCCCGGCACTATCGGGTACGACGAAAATATCGTCGCCCACATCTACTTCGGGAATGGCCGTGTTCCATCCTCTGAGCAACAGTTCCGCCATAACCGCGAGATGGCCTGCTCTGCCTATATAAAGATTGGCTTTTTTAGACATATTGTGCCAAAGGCTCAAAGAGAAGTTTCTTTGTCCTAGGATCTACAAATACGACCTTGCCGAGTTCCTGCAACTTTTCTGCCGGAAGGCCCGTTAAGAGTTCTGCAATATGTTTCCACATTGACTCATACTGAAATTCAATATCTGAGCTGATGCCATAAGAGATAAACACGCTCGAGGCTGGAACCGGCTCTTTGGGCAGTTGATCCACTATCGTTGCTTTGCTTCTCGGTTCGAGCGCGCAGGTATAGCCACTGAGTTGTTTGGCGGCGTAAATCGTGATTTCAGACATATTTCGTTCCTCCAGATTATGCGTCACGCATCGCTCTCTCGAGGCTGACGCTTGATTTCGGATGCGATAGATTCAACAGATCCTTCGATTCTCGTCGCTTTCCGCCGCCACAACAGACCTGATCGGCGCGACTGCCGCCAAAATTGGGAATACCGCCTGCCGAGTTGTAGCGGGGATTCTGACCTTTCGCGTTTCCTGTTCGGCGTTCGCAGGAAATAATAACAAATAACAGAGGGCGTTGTAAACCCCTTTTCCCGATTCATCCCCTTGGAGATTCAATCGAGCCGAAACCGGTCACCCAGATAAATTCGCCGCGCTTCCGCGCTCGTTGCCAATGTTTGAGGCGTTCCCGACAAGAGAATCTCGCCCTCCGAGAGCAGATAGGATCGATCCGTAATGGCCAGGGTCTCGCGCACATTGTGATCGGTAATCAACACCCCGATGTGTCGGCGTTGCAACTCGGCGATGATGTGTTGAATATCTTCGACCGCGCGCGGATCGATGCCGGCAAAGGGTTCGTCCAGCAACATAAAGAGCGGCTCTCGCGCCAGTGCCCGCGCAATTTCCAATCGGCGCGTCTCGCCGCCGGACAAACTGTCTGCGCGCTGATGCGACAAGTGCCCAACGCCCAAGTCTTCCAAGGCACAGCGGGCGCGATCCAACCGTTGCGCCTTGTTCATTTTTTCGTATTCGAGAACGGACAGGACATTGTCCAACACCGTCATTTTTCTAAAAACCGTGGTTTCCTGGGCCAAATATCCAATGCCCAAGCGCGCACGGCGATACATAGGCAACGCGGTGATGTCGCGATCACCCAAAAAAATGTACCCGGCATTGGCGGAAATCGCGCCGACAATGAGGTAAAAACAAGTGGTCTTTCCCGCGCCATTGGGCCCCAAAAGGCCGACGATCTCACCGGGATTGACGATCAAGCTGACCCGATTCACAACGACGCGACGCGCGTACTTTTTGACCAGACCCTCGGCCCTCAAGTTCACGGCACAGCCTCCGGTTTCGATTCTTCGGGAACGCGAATATAGTGCCCGCGCACGGCCCCGTCAGCGCGAACAGAGGACAGGCGACCAGCCTCAAAGCGCAAGAGGAGATCATCGCCGGAAACCGTCACGCGGTCGCTGTCTTGCGCGATGCGCGTGCAATGGGCTTCGCCGAAAAGGGCCATCCGAGACAACGCGCCTTCGGCAAACCACAGCAAACACCGCTTGCCCCCCAAGCGGCTTTTGGACAAGCTGTCTCGGGCGACATAAAAACCGCTACACCCCCCGGACAAAATCAGGCTGTCCGCTTTCCCATCCCGATAGGCCAATCTGAGATCGCTGCCAGACAGCGCGGCCCGCTCTTGTGCGCGCAGGTCGAGGCGCACATTGCCCCAGGCGTGAACGCGCTGCGGCGCATCGTCATGAAAGACGATCCGAGCGGAATCAGCGCGGATCTTTTGCGACCGCGATGTGCTATCGGCAAACGCATGGATGCGCGTGCTATCGAACAAAGCCAACGCGCCGATAGCCTGACCGGACAGATCCAGACGCATCTCTGCCCCTCGTGCAAAAATGGAATCGCGCTGCTCGGCACCTGCCCATGTCATCGCGGGATTTCCAGATAGGGCCATGGCGGAATCCGCGTACGCGCCCCACGTGGCCGCTCCGCGCATATCGCCCTGGCGCAAGATGAGGTTGCGATAAAAAAAGAGAGCCTCCCCGCGCTTGGCAAAGGCAATGGAATCCGCCCGCGCTTCGAGGGTATCGCCCTTGTCGCCTATTACCCGCACCTGCGTCTGACCGTGCAAATTGCCCCGCTCGCGCGTCAACTCATAGCGCAATGTGGATGCGGTCAACCGCCGATCTTCGGGCAATTGGAGCGCGACATCGCCCTCGGCAATGAGGATTTCCTCCTCGCGCAAAAACCGCACCCTGTGCGCGCCGAGTTCGCGCTGGCTATCGCGAAAAAAAACGCGCCCTCGGAACGTGGCACGCCCGGCGCGGTCTTCATAGATGAGCGTATCTGCGCGAATTTCTCGCGCCGTGTCTTTGTAACTCACGCGAAAAAGAAAATGATAAATGGCGTCTTCCACGCGCACATGCGCGGAATCGGCTTTGACGACCAAGCCGCGCAAACTGTCTCGATATGCAATCTGCCCGCGGTAATTGCGCTGCGTCTGATCGTCCAAAAGCAATGTTTCCACCCAGTCTGCACTGAGCGTCTGATCGGCTTGCGCGTTTGTGCAGGCCAATACAAACAGAACTCCGAGAAAGCCCCGGAGTTCTGCTCGCGCAAAAAGATGATGTCCAATATTTTTCACGGGTTTTTTTTCCTGATCTGCGTCTGCACAAAGTTGAGGGTCCACTGTTTCAAATCGGACGCGGCATTAAAACCGACCCCGGTCTCTGTGCCATCGGGCCGGGAAATGGTCACATGCCCATCGCCGGTGATGCGGTCTTCATCGCGCTGCCAGCGCAGGGAATCGGTTTGCAACTGCGTGCTGTCTCGCGCCATCACCACGACAGACCCAAAGACTTTCATGTCGTCGCCCGATGCGTTGATCTCGCCCCGGTCTGCCCGCAGGATGGAAACCGTATCGCCGCGGGAATCGAAAAACGCGACCTGCACGCCGTCGGAAAACCGCGCGGGGTCACTTTCCGTCGCCTGCTGAAAATGGCCCGCCCGCACCCGCGCTTTGGGTTTGCCGCGCTCTGTCACTTGCGTGGCCCAGCCCCACATTTCCCGCTTGGCCGGCGTTGCGTCTGCTACCTGCTGCTCTGGATCGACAGGGGCGCAGGCGCACAGGGCGCACAAGAGCACCTCAAGCGTTTTGTTTGGAAACCGACTTTTCAATGCGTGCCTTTGCATGCGCGACAACGGCTTCGACAAACCCGTAAAACAACGGGGCGGGTTGTTCGAGGCGGGACTTAAATTCGGGATGGGCTTGCGTGGCGATAAAAAAGGGATGGTCTGGCAACTCGATAAATTCCATGAGCTTGGTGCCATCCTCTCGGCGGTGATACCCCGAAAAAATCAGGCCGTACTCGTCGAAGAGATCGACGAACTTGGGCGACACCTCATAGCGATGGCGATGGCGTTCGATTACGCCGCGCTCGCTGTCCAAAATGACCCCCAGACGAAACGCCTCTGCCGGGTTCTTTTTTAATTGTTCAATGCGCCAGGCGTCTTCTTCCAATCGCCCCGTGCGGTCGTACAGGTCGAGCACGACACTCTCGCGGCGCAGCGCGGCCACATACCCGCCCAACCGCATGGTGCCGCCAAACTGGTTTTCTTCCATAAATTCCCGCTGCCCCATCTGAATGTCGATCACCGCATGGGGCGTATCCGGATCATTTTCGGCTGAATTGGCGTCTTTCAAGCCGATCACATGGCGCGCGTATTCGACAACGGCCATCTGGAGACCGTAGCACAGCCCCAAGAACGGCACCCCATTTTCGCGCGCGTAGCGAATCGCCTCAATCACCCCTTCGGCGCCGCCTTCGCCAAAGGCCCCCGGCACGATCAAACCGTCGAAACACCTCAGCACATCCTCGCTGCCACCGGTTTCAAAGCTGGCCGAATCGATCCATGAAATCTCCACGCGCGTGTCCAAATTGGCGCCTGCGTGTTCGAGGGATTGGTTCACGGAAATGTACGAATCGGTAAATTCGTAATCGCCGATCTCCACGTATTTCCCGACCATCGCGATTTTGACCGTCTGCGAAGGCTCGCGAATGCGGCTGACGAGGCCGTTCCACCGCGTCCAATCGGGTTCTTTTTTTGATTCAATTCCCAAGTGTGATAGCATTTTAATGCCCACCTGCTCGCTTTCAAAATGGATCGGAACCTGATAGACCACATCGACATCGGGCGCGGAGATAATGCGATCTGCCGAGATATTGGCCGAGATCTCAATTTTGCGTTTTCGCACCTCGTCGATGGGGTGCGTGGCGCGGCAGATGATGAAGTCGGGCACCATGCCGTGCTCGCTGAGCAATTTGACCGCGTGTTGCGTGGGCTTGGTTTTCATTTCGTTGATGTGGCCGGGCACGGGCAAATAGCTGACGAGCACATACGTGATATTGGCCTCGCCAATTTCTCGCTCTAGCCCCTTGATCGCAAAGAGAAAGGGCATGTTTTCGTAGTCGCCAATGGTGCCGCCGATTTCCACGAGCGCGATATCAAACCCCTGCGCCGCGCGCTGAACCCGGTCTTTGATCTCGTCGGTTATATGCGGAATCGGTTGCACGGTCTGCCCGAGGTATTCGCCCCTGCGCTCGCGCTCGATCACCGTGTGGTAAATTTGCCCGGTGGTGAGGTTGTTCGTGCGGGGCAAATCCAATCCGAGAAACCGCTCGTAGTTGCCCAAGTCGAGGTCGATTTCGCCCCCGTCGTCTGTCACCCACACCTCGCCGTGTTCGGTTGGCCTAAGCGTTCCGGCGTCGTAATTCAAGTAGGGGTCGATTTTGATCGCCGTCGTTTTGTACCCGTAATACTGCAAAATTTTGCCGATAGATGCTGTGGCGAGCCCTTTTCCCACCCCGCTGATCACGCCTCCGGCGACCACGATGTATTTTGGTGTGCGATTTTCTTTTTTCACAACGCGCCTCCGTAGCGCGAAAGGTGGCAGAACATCTCCCCGCTCCGTTGCTAAAACAGCTTCTCAGAAGAAAATCGGCGGGAAGTTCATCCGCCGCCGACCCATTACTCGATCACTTTGGGGACGCGGAAATGGCCCTGCCCAGAAAGCGGGGCATTGCCCAGCGCGTCCGCCTGTTTCAGCGAGGGGCGCGTTACATCGTCCCGAAACGCATTGTCGAGCGGGAGGACGTGCGCGGTTGGCGGAACCCCCGTCGTATCGAGTTGATCGAGTGCCGCAACGTATTCGAGCATGCGGTTCAAATCGCCGATGAGTTGGGCCTCTTCTTCGGGCGTAAACGCCAACCGCGCGAGTTGCGCGACTTTTTGTACATCATTTTTTGTGACAGGCATAGTGGTGGCTCGGTGGTCAGTGGATCGCTCCGAAAATCAAAACCCAATCAAAAAGTGAATACTTGCATAACCTCTTGATATTTAGATAAATTCTTAGAAATAGTACGTTCAATTTTCGCCGAAAATCAAAACCCAATCAAAAAATCCGCCCGCACGCCAAATGGCGAGATGTAGGGGCGGTGTCCCGTGCCGGCCCATTGGGATCGGTGATCAGTTGGTATCACGCCGCGTTTCCTCACTCGGTCGCACTGAGGCGAAGAGGGACGCGATCAAATCGAGCTTCTGTGCGACTTCTTCGGGTATGTCCTGCGGATCGACAAAATTTACAAGGCGATGCAACTCTGACTTGCGTAGCAGCATCGGGTGGCCTAGCCGGTGGCCAAGGCGGCGAAAAAACTCCTCGGCGAAATCGCCGAGCTTTTGCCGCTCGGTGCGGGCTTCCCACACGAGGCGGGCCGCGTCGGCAACGAGTCCCTGATAGGTGGCGAAATCCGCAGTGTGACCGGCGAAGACGCGCTGCAAAATCAGCCCGTCGAGGACTTCATCAATTTCGCTCTGGAACTGGTTGAAGAGGGGCAAGTCGCGGTAAGCATGGATCGCATAAGCTTTTAGGACCGCGGGCGTGACGAAGTAGTTTTCGCTCTCGTAACGGCTCCAGTAGGCGATCTGTAGCCCGCCTTCTGCCGAGTCTTGCCGTTGCCCGGCATCGTTGTCGAGGATAGCCAGTCCTCTGAGTTTGGGCACCATAGCACGCAATGCAAAGAAATGTTGCTTCGGCGACGTGCCAAAGCCTCCTGCAACGCGCTCGAGTTCCGAGTCGAGAGTTACACCCGGGAAGTTATCTCGCACATAAAATGCGTTAATCCGCTCGTCCCAAGCATTTTCCACCGCGTGCCCCAGCTGTCTTGCCAGCGCGCGCAGGATATCGAGATCGGTGCGGCCCTCCACATAGAGCACATAGCCCCGTTGCCGTGCGCGGAGGTAGTGGTCGGCCCCATAGTACTTGAGGGCGTTGCGAATGTCCGATCTTTTTGCGGCGAGGTTGTCGGCCTTTCCTTCCAATAACAGTGTGAGGTTGCTCTCCAATGCTTCCTCGAGGATCACCTCCGAGTGCGTGACCATGACGACCTGCGACTCGTTTTGCGTGGCGATTTCGCGCAGCAACACATACACCTGTTGTTGCCGCAGGATCTCCAGGTGGGCGTCGGGCTCGTCAATGAGGAGTACGCTGCCGCGATGCGAATACAGGTAGGCAAAAATCAGCAACATTTGCTGTAACCCGCGTCCGGCGAGCGCGATGTCCAATGGCTCGCGCACATCGGCTTGTCGGTAGTGGAGGTCAATGCTGCCGCGTGCGTTTTCCTTGGGGTCACCGAGTTTGACCGCAAAGAGGCGTTTTATCAACTCGGTGATCCGTTGCCAATCCGCGGGCGCGTTCTCGCATACGATCAAACACAGGTTGCGCAGCACCTGCGCGGTCTGTCCCTGTCCCATGAGCACGTCAATGCGTCCGCGCTGTAGGATGGGTTCTTCGGTTTCGAGTCCGGACATGGGATAGAGCAACTCAACGTTGAACCGCGCCGCTGCCGCGATGATTTCGGGCCGTGCAAGGGTCTCTGGGTCCGGTGTGCAATACACCAAATCGTCGCCTTGGTTGCGAAAGCACATCGTGACCGGCGCGATGTCGTTCCGGTGCAAAACCCCGAGCGTGATCCGCAGCGCGATATTTTGGTTGCCGGTACGCACGGCCATATTATGCCAAAAATCGCGGGTGCGTCCCACTGGAACTGAGACGATGTTGAGGCGATTGAGCGAAGTGGATGGCCGCTGTTTTGGGGGGGCCTGGCCCTTGCTGGCAAACCACGTTTTGACCGCCTGTGACCAGAGCGAGATCGCTTGGATTGCGGTGGTTTTGCCGCAGTTGTTCGGACCGATGAGGACTGCGGGATGATCCAACTCAATGCGCTGCTTGTCGCCGAAACGCTTGAAGTTTTCGATCTCGAGGTAGTGAAGGAGTCTCATCGGTTGGCCCTCTGATCCGAGGCCGCTTCGTTCGCGGATCAGTTCAAAACGACTTAACCCATAGTGCGAGTTGTATGCGTGGATTTTATCCGGGCTGGAGGTCGGCACTATGGGCGTCTTGATCATTCCGAAAATCAAAACCCAATCAAAAAGTGAATACTTGCATAACCTCTTGATATTTAGATAGATTATTAGAAGTAGTACGTTCAATTTTCGCCGAAAATCAAAACCCAATCAAAAAATCTGCCCTCACGCCCAAAACGGCACATAGCCCGATTGCGGATGCGCGGGGTCCTCGGCCTTGATAAGTTTTCGGTCACGTGCTCGTCGGATCACCTGCGACACTTGTGCCGCATTGCGCGGAACGATGCCAAAACGCTCTCGCAGGCTGCTGTTTTTCATGGATTCTCCATTCAAGAATTTCAGCACAGCGTGTTGGTAGCAGGCTCGGATACGTTCTTCGACCGTCATATCGGCAAACCGACGCGGTGCGAAAAGAATCGCACAGGTCGCCTCTATCCCGGCTTCCTGTACGCGAAAATCCGGTGGTGGAAGTTGATAGAGCTCCACCGCCGCCACGACCTTGTCGATACCTGTACCCTGTTCCTCGCAGAGCTTCATGCGCCGCATGAAAGCGGCGAGGGCTTCGTTCCGAGAACGCGGCGGAGAGTCGATAAACCGGTCGGGGCTGATCAAAGGCTTGCCCGGATTGGTGATTTCCAACCGATTGCTAAAGAGTTCGATAGATGGCCCGGCACCGGTAATCGTCATGTCTTGGTGAATGAGCGCGTTGACGACAAGTTCGCGAATGGCAATTGACGGGAACAGCGGGTGCTCAGTGCGGAAAGCCTTCCCAATTTGTTCGTTCCTCGGCAACAGCCGGTCGATATAGTCGACGAGCCCCGCAAAGCCAGCGGCATAACCCCGTGGCTCGTCGTGCCGGTGAGTGACCATATCCGTGCGTCCAGTGCCGTTATATGCCGTAAAGCGCACCGCCTTGCGTGCGATCCTCAAATCGAAATCATCGAGGCATTTGGCAAACAGAATCGCGCCCAAATTGGTGATATTCCAGCGGCCCCCGACATCCGGAGCGATAATTTGGTCTTGGCTTAGCCGCTCAAAAATACCTCGTCGGTTGGCCGGCAGAGGTTGTCCGGTAAGGTCGAAATAACTCGCGTAGTCAATGCGGGCGAGCACTTCATCTTCCCCGAGAAACTGTGCAGCAATGCCGCTTTCCCAGAGGTATGGCTGGAGTTTATTCCAGAGTGCTTTCTGACGGTCGGGATAATCGGACAAGCGCGGCGTTGCAGAACCAATCCGGATATACGCAGTGCGCTCGAACGCCACCGGACTCGTGGTTGCGGCGGGAATCTCAAGCAGAACCAGCCTCCCCTTTGGATGCGCCACAATCTGAAATGTGAAGGCGACATCTGGGTTGAGCCGTTGCGCCAGCCAAAATTCCAGCGGTTGGCTGTGGTGTTTGATTGAATCGGGATCGAAATGCGTGCCGGTTACAGCGTGATCACAGTCGCGTACTCCCCAGATCAAATAGGCAAAATTTCGCTCTGCCAGCGCAGCGGCATTGGCGAGGGCAGAGATGTATTTGCCGATCACTGCGGGTGCAAAGTTGTTTTCCTTAAACTCGACACAAGCAGTCTCAGCGGACGCCGCCCTCAAATCGTCGATCAGCGCGAGGATGCGGGTGTCGTTCATTTGTCCATCTCCACTGTGTCTATAACTGGCCTTCATCTGCGTTGGTGGATTTTATCCGGGCTGGAGGTCGGCACTATGGGCGTCTTGATCATTCGGAAAATCAAAACCCAATCAAAAAGTGGATACTTGCATAACCTCTTGATATTTAGATAGATTATTAGAAGTAGTACGTTCAATTTTCGCCGAAAATCAAAACCCAATCAAAAAATCCGCCCGCCCGCCAGATAGCCCAATAGCAGTCAATGATTGGTCGTCATTTGAGTTTGATCGACATAGACGAACTTAAGCCATACATCGTTGAGATGCGCGAAGTCTCTGTCCGTTGACAGCAACACCGCACCGCTAACATGTGCTGTGACCGCGATCCAAAGGTCGTTCTGCTTCATCGGGATCGCTGGTTTAGGTGGCGGTGTGCTATCGGGAAATATGACGGATTTACCATGGGTCCAAGTGTCAATTTGCGCGTAGGCTTCCAAGATCAATTCGTCATTGATGTCGATCACTGGCATTGTTGCGAGGACTTCCCGCAGGCGAGTTCGCCTATCTCTTCCCCAGCCGAACTTCTCGGCGAGTGAAAGCAATTCTCCGTGACAAACGATAGAAGTAAAAACCGTTGCTTCTGGTTCTCCAAGGCCGTGTACTGTTCGCGCTTGGAGAGCCCAAGGAGCGGATCGGCAGAATCCCAACAACAGACCGGTGTCCAGCAAAAAGTTGCTCATGATATTCAGGCTCAATCTATCTGCGCCAACAATTCTTCGACAGGTTCGGCGCCGGGCCACGCGCCGCATAAATTCAGGAGATTAAAAGATCGGGCCTGCTTTTCTTGGCGAGGTGTCAAGCCACGGGACTTGGGCATCTCGGCAAAAGGCAGTTTTTCAAAGACGACATCTCCGTCTCGATAGGCTCTCAGCCGGTGGACTTTAATTAGCCGGGGCTGACCATTGGCCTTGAAGTGAACCACGCCTTGAATAGTTGCGCGCTTGTCCCACAATGACAGCAACACGCCGACATCGAATCTCTCCAATTGTAGGCGACCAAATATTTTTTCTTCGCGCAATTCGAGGAGAAAGTGACCGTTGCCATGTTCGATTTCGGCGATCCTGCCGCTGACGATAAATGCCCTTGAAGGCGGAAAGTTTTTCAACCGCTCCTCAATCTGGGCGCAAGTTAATGCGTCGAGTGTGAACTGCCCGCGTGCTGGTTTCTGCGGGATTAGGTGATAGCGGATATCCGCGTTTTGAGCAGATTGCCGGAACTTGAGAATCGCACGGAGAACGGCACCGTCAAATCGGTCGCCAGAGGAGGTCGCTGTTTGGGCTTCTCGGATCGCCAGCGCGGCGAGATCTACGGCGGTGTCTCGCATGGTAGGCTGTTCACGCCAAAAATTCTGTTGGGCAAATTGTGCGTAGGCTGTCTCGCCAAGTTGGGGTGCCTCGATTTCAAAAAGGGTCGCGTCGCGCTTTTGTCCAGTGATGGTGAAATCGAGAACTGCATTTAGCCACTTGGGTTTCGGCCCCCTCCCGCTGCCTTCGCCGGTGACCAGCAGACGGGTGGCGCATTCCGCTGTCTTGACGAGGGCATATAGAAAGCACTGAAGCGTCGCCACTTTGACATGGCCTTTGTTCTCTCTAAGGCCGCTAAGGCGGAGTTGGTAGCGTTGCATGTTTATGGAAATCCCCGTTGGTGAATTTTACCCGGGCTGGAGGTTGGCAAATTTGACCATGAGCGTCTTGACGCTTCCGCCATTAAATTTCACTTTGAGTTTGGCAGTTTGCCCAGACCCGGTGCGGCTTTGAATCTGCCCGCGGCCCCAGGCCGGATGCACGACCCAAGAGCCGACATCCATTAAAAACGATTCTCCCGGGCGAACCCGTTGAGGAGCTCTCGATTTTTGGCGCGGCGCGTTGCTGGCCTCGCTGATCTTGAACCCGGCGTCGAGCAGGTCTTCGGGAATTTCGGACAGGAACCGCGACGCCGAACACGACACCGCGCCGCTGTAGTGCCGCCGCCGCATCGCATAAGACAAAAAGAGCCGCTCCTCGGCGCGGGTGATGCCCACGTAAAACAGACGGCGTTCTTCCTCTAAGGCGTCTTCCACATCCCCTTCTGCGCCCGGTCTCAAAATTGGAAACAGCCCGTCTTCGAGGCCGGCGATAAACACGATGGGAAATTCCAGGCCCTTCGCGCTGTGCAGGGTCATCAGCGTTACCGCATCCACGGCATTTTCCCACTGATCCACGTCTGTCACCAGCGAAACTTTTCGCAAATACGCCTCGAGGGAAACATCGTCCGATTGCTCGACAAAAATCTGAATATCCGTCAACAATTCCTCGACGTGCGCCCTGCGCGATTCGCGTTCTTCCCGCACGAGCTTCTCAAAATCGCGCAAATACCCGGTGTCAACCACCAGCTTTGCCGCGAGTTCATCCGCGGGCATGGTTTCCATGTCGCGGCGAAAGCCCTCGATCAGATCGTAAAAACCGCGCATGGTGCGGGCCGTGCGCGCGGGAAGCGCGTCGGCTTCATCCAAACGCGCGAGGGCATGATAGGGCGCGATGCCCTCGCGCATGGCAAAATCGTCGAGCCGCGCCGCAGATGTCGCGCCGATGCCGCGCCTCGGCGTGTTGAGCACGCGCCAAAAACTGATGGAATCGTGCGGGTTGACCACCAATTTGAGGTAGGCGAGCACATCCTTGACTTCTCTGCGCTCGTAAAACCGCACATCGCCCACAATTTGATAGGGGATATTCTCGCGTCTGAGGCCCTCTTCAATGGCGCGAGATTGGGCATTGGTGCGGTAGAGCACGGCCGTATTGCGATAGGCATGCGTCCGTCTAAAATCCCGCGCCACGCCGGCAATCCACAGGGCTTCTGCCGCTTCATCCGCGCATCTTTTCAACCGGATTTTCTCGCCCCCTGCGCGATCCGTCCACAGTTCTTTGCCCTTGCGCCCCGCGTTGTTGCGAATCACGGCATTGCCCGCATCCAAAATCACCTGCGTGGAACGGTAGTTCTGCTCGAGACGCACGACGAGCGCGTTGGGATAATCGGCCTCAAAATCGAGAATATTGCGAATATCCGCGCCGCGCCACGCATAGATGCTCTGATCGTCATCACCCACCACGCAGATATTTTGATGCGCCTCGGCCAGATAGCGCGCAAAGAGATATTGCGGGCGGTTGGTATCTTGGTATTCGTCGATGAGAATATGTGAAAACCGCGCCTGATAGGTCTGGCGTATGTCCTCGTGATCGCGGATCAGTTCGACACTCAACATCAACAAATCGTCAAAATCAACCGCGTTGTTCTGTTTGAGGGCGTCCTGATAGTGGCGAAAAATCCGCGCGACCATCTGTTCGTCAAACGCGCCCGCGCGCTGTGCAAAAACATCTGCGCCCTGCATCGCGTTTTTGGCTTTGCTGATCCGCGCGCGAATTTGCCGCGCAGGCCATTCTCGTTCGGAGAGTTCCTCATCGGCAATGACCCGACGCAGGAGGGCGAGTTGATCGGTCGCGTCGTAAATCGTGAAGTTGGATCTCAGCCCCACCCGCTCGGCATGCGACCGCAACAGCCGCGCACACAAGCTGTGGAACGTGCCGATCCACATGGTTTTGCACGAGATCTGAAGCAGGTCTTCCACGCGCTCTCGCATTTCCCCGGCGGCCTTGTTGGTAAAGGTCATCGCCAAGATATGGCGCGAATCAACGCCGCATTCGCCCAGCAAATAGGCGATGCGCCGCGTCAAAACGCGCGTTTTGCCAGACCCTGCGCCCGCGAGCACGAGCACAGGGCCATCAACGGCCTGTACGGCTTCGCGCTGTGCGTCATTTAGTCCTTCGAGAATTGAAGTCATGTTTTGACTCTGTGCGCGTTGGAATCCTACTCTGCGCCCTCGCGCCAGGAATTTTCCCGTGCGGGCGTGGTCTTTTGTTTGGCAGCCGTGTGTTCTTCAAAGGTGCGGGAAAAAATATGACCGCCCTTGCCCGTTGCGACAAAAAAGAGATAATCGACATCCGCGGGAAAGAGCGCGGCTTCGATAGATGCGCGGCCAGGGCTGCCAATAGGCCCGGGCGGCAACCCCGCGTGGCGATAGGTATTATAGGGCGAATCGTAGTCGTAATCTTTGTAAAACAGGCGCCGAGGGCCATCGGGAAGTGCGTATTGCACCGTGGGGTCGGCTTGCAGGCGCATGCCCTTTTTGAGGCGATTGTGATAAACAGCCGCAATGGTATCGCGCTCGTTATCCCAACAGGTTTCGCCTTCGACAATGGAGGCGAGTATGACCACCTCGTGCATGCTCATCTCGATCTCTCGGGCGCGCTTTTTGAGCCGTTCATCAAAAACAGTGTGAAAATGCCCGACGATTCGACGCAACACCCGCTGTTCGGAGGTGATCGCCAAAAGTTGATAGGTTTCGGGAAACAAATAGCCCTCGAGATCATCGCCCGGCACGGAAAGCGTTTTGCAAAAGGCGGGGTCATTCATCAGCGCGAGCAATTTTTGTTCGTCGAGATCCAATTTTTTCACCAAGATCGCCGCGATCTTTTCTTTTCGCAAGCCCTCGGGGATCGTCACCTTCAAGGTGACATCGCGCGAACGCTCCAGTTCGAGCAAAACCCCATAAGTCGTCATGCCCCCGTCAAAGGGATGAACACCCGCCATCAAGTGGCGACTGCTTCCCTTGAAATACGCGAACAATTGCAATAAGTGCGGGCTGCGGATCAGGCGTTCCCGGTGGAGTTGGCGGGCGATCTGTTCAACGGACGCGCCCTTTTGAATTTCGACATTTTGGGCCGCAACACCCGTTGGTCTATTCAAAAAGAAAATCCCCGTGCAAGCACCCAAAATACACACAATGGGCACCACGAGCAGGACAAAAACAAATTTTGACATGAGGGCCTATCTCCCTTCGCGTTGCAAATGGGTTTCGAGAATCAAGACTGCGGCCATGCGATCCACCGCGCCTTTGTGCGTTTTTGCGGATACGGCCCGCAACGTGCGTTTGGCACCTGCGGATGAAAGCCGTTCGTCGAACATGCAAACGGGCAGGTCGCACGAAGCGGCGAGTTGAGAAGCGAAATTTTCTGCGGCTATCGCCATTTCCCCGCGGCTGCCATCCATGTTTAAGGGCAGGCCAACGACCATTTTTGCGACCTCTTCTTGTTCAGCGACCTGCGCGACCTGCGCGATGCTGTCATTGAAATTGCGTACGTCGAGCGTGGGCAGTCCCCGCACTGCGATTTGCAACTCGTCGCATACGGCGAGGCCAACGCGCCGCCTGCCAAAGTCAATCGCCAAAATTCGCGCCATCATACGCTCCCCAAAAAACGGTGTCGCAACCATTTACCCATCGCCCAATCGAGGGGGATGCCCCCGCAGGTGGTCGCGTTTTTCCATCGCGGCTTTGTGGAGGGCAACCGCACGTGCCCGCGCCTCGGTCTGTCCGCTTTTTGCACCGGGCAACAAGTCGTCTCGCAGGGCTTCTATTTCGGCGATACGCGCCCGAAGGATCAGTGGATTATTCACCCCGATTCCTTTCGCCGTGCCCATTGCGGTGGGGTTTGTCCAGATGTGGGGGAAGGCCATACAGGGGTTCGACAGTTGAGGTGTCGGTCGCCGGGCGATCCCACAGGGATTTGACAATGGATCGCAGCATCACTTGCAGGGATCGCTTGCGGTTTTTCAAACAGAGCTTGCGAATGCGTGCTCGAGAGGTGCGCCGCGGTTCTTCCCGGATAAAATCCGCAGCGCTGACGCCTTGATCGTGGGCGTGTGCCATCAGGTTGCCAAACGCTTCGATGTCTGCATCGTCGGTCAGACCGGCCAAGATGCGGTCGTCTTCGCTGAAATCTGGCTTTTCCATTTTTCTGTCCTTTGCCATTACGCCGTTTCATCCCCCTGCCGCGCTCGCAACCGGCGCAACTGCTCGTGCAACTCGGCCACCTCGCGTTGTCGGGCGGCTTCCGATTCCCGCAAAGCGGCCTCGGCGGCCTGACGTGCGGTGACTTCACTTTGTCGTGCGGCCTCGGCGGCCTGACGTGCGACCACGGCAGACTGCAAAGCAACCACGGTGGATCGGCGGGCGGTTTCCGATTCTCGCAAGGCATCCTCGGCCTCTTCGATAGCCTCGGCTTGGTCATCGTAACTGAGCAGGCGTTCGCCCGTCAAAGAATCGTAAAACCACAACCGGCCGGCATCCCAGTGCAAATCCAATCCCAAAGTTGGGCTTTGTCCCCAAACCCCATCGGGAATCGGGCTCAAGGGCAGACGCTTATACGCGCCTTCCACCAGATGTTCGCCGATCAATGGCTCGCCGTAGAACGCGCTGTCGTCGGTGGCATCGTAGCGCCAATATTCGCCAATGCCCAGTTTGGCATACAGATCTCGCTTCGCCGTCATGTCTCGGCGCGCCGTGCTCTTCGAGCCGATCTCCATCACAAAATCGGGTGGCTTTCCGATAGCCCAAACCCGATAGGTGTTGTGGTATTCAATCAGGGACACATCCACCTCGAACGCCACATAGCAATCTGGCGAAACCCACTGGGAGGGCTTGCCCTCCTCGTAGTAGATGAAGGTATTGCCGTTGACCCGGGCATTGGGACGGTTGCGGAAATGGTGGCGCAACGGCATCACGACCGTGTGGAAAAGCGGATATTGAAACTCTCCATCGGGCAAGGGTACACCGTCCGTTTCGGGATAAAAAACGCCGTTCTCAATTAGGGGATCGACCGAAGGATCGACCGCCGCCGGCAATTTGGTCGTCATCGCAAACCTCCCGGTAGGCGTGGGGTGGCACGGGCAGCGGTTGACCAACGGACGAACCGCCAGCGATAGAGAATCCATCATCCGAACTTCGGCGACAAACTTAAGCAATGCGCGCATCGCTGTCAATCACTTGGCTAGGACTTACGCATGCTGAGTTAAAAAAGGGTGCAATTCCGTAAAATTTATCACTTTGAGGAGGTGTCAATGGACCGACCGACGCGTTTGGATTACTGTCAGTATCTGCTTAGCAGTCCCCTCAACGATACCCTGACCCATTTCGCCGACCATAGCGAAGGGTTCAGTCATGATATGATCAACCGCTATCTCGCCGGTGATCGTATCCCCCCCCGCTTGGTGTGGGAACACGTCAAAGACCACATCGCGTTGACGCCTGAAGGCGATGTGATCTTTGATGACACGGTTTTAGACAAGCGACACGCACGCAAGATCGCGTGAGTGCGCCGTCAATAGAGCGGCAACGCCCAAGGCGTCATCAATGGCATTGGGGTGGTCACATGTGTCTATGTCAATCCGCAAGAGGATCGGTTCTGGCTGATTGACTATCGGATTTATGACCCGCAAGGCGATGGCAAAACCAAATGGGATCATCTCAAGGACATGCTCTCTGCGTTGGTCTATCAGAAGCGCCTTCCTTTTACCGGGGTCTTGATGGACAGTTGGTATGCGACTAAAACGGTCATGCGACACATAGAGCAGATGCAAAAAACCTATTATTGTCCCCTCAAGACGAACCGGCGCGTGGACGATTCGGCAGGCACAACCCCCTACCAGCGCGTAGATAGCTTAACTTGGACGAAAGCGCAACGCAAACAAGGCAAGTCCATTAAAATCAGAGGGTTTCCCAAAGACCACAAAGTGAAATTATTCCGGGTGGCGTCTGCTGATAGACGCACGGCGTATGTCGTGACGAACGACCAGGCTCAAAACGATTCTTCAGTGGTACAACAGGTGTGTCACCAAAGATGGAAAATTGAGCCATTTCACCGCGAAGTCAAACAGGTGACCGGGCTTGAAAAGTGTCAATGCCGGTTGGCACGCATTGTACGAAATCATATTGGGTGTGCGATGTTCGTTTGGATAAGACTCGAGCAGGTGGCCTATCAAACAGGACAAACCATTTATCAAGTCAAATACCGGGGGCTGGCTGACTTCTTGAGACAACAACTCAAAGCACCTCATATTCCAATGGTGATTGCGTAAGTCCTATTGGCTTGAAAAATCCATCCATACCCGCGTTTTTACTTTTCGCGTCTTGGATATTTGAGGGCACAGGGGGCGCGTCCCTGCTTTTTGCCTTTCACACTCGCTTCGCTCCGTTGTGGGCTGCGCCGCGCGATCCGCCTTCTCATCTGCGTTCATCTGTGGTTTCCCTGCGAATATACTGAAAAAAAGTGTCTTTTGCCACCCGCGTTCTCGCGACGAGATCTTCGATGATCACAAAGAGGCGGTTTTGTCCGGGCTGTGCGTGTTCCAAATCGACTTCGAGGGGCAGGCGTTCCCAAGTGCTGTTGCCCACTTGTTCGTAAGACAGCGCGACCTCGGCGCGTTCAGCGGCACCTGAGGGACGGCGTTGGGTTGCTACGGACTTGACTGCGGTCGTCACGCGATAGCGGGTCTGCCCGAACTCGTCTTTTGTCAGATGATAGACTTCGCAGTAAAATCCCAGGGGATTGGGCGCGTGAACCACGCGGCGCGGGTTGGGGACGACCTGCCAATTCCCTCGGCGAAACCGCACATCGCGCAGCGTATCCGACAGGCTTTTGACGAGCAGGAGATCGCTGAGTTGAAGTTGCTCGCCGCCGTAGTCATCAATGGTCACATCGCGCTTGAGCACGGCCTGCCGGCCCGTTAGGGCATCGGTGACGGTCACGGTGAGGTGATACCTGCCTGCGGGTACGTCTTGGCGCGCGATATCCACGACTTCTCGGGTGGCGACATCGGATGTATCCACTGCCAACTGCACTTTTCGCGCCTGCCGATAGACCATGCGATAGGCCGAATCGGCCAGCGCGACCGCGCGATTGAACACCACTTGCGGCCGTTGCCCATCTGTCACCACGAGCAAGGTTTTGAGCGGAATGCCGTATGCGACATCCACGCGGGTTTTGCCCGCACCCCCGCGAAAATCCGCCCAATCGCAATAAAAAGTGCCCAGTGCCAAACGCGGCGCGCTGCGAAATTCGTCGGGCCGGTTCACGATGGCGTTTTGATAGCGGATGGCCGGGGCGTGTTCGGCAAGGCGGATATTGTCTTTGAGCATAGTGGGGGGAATCGGCGGAATGGGCGCGAAATCGAACCCGGAAACCCCGCCCAATTCGCGCGTAAAATCAATGACCATGCCCCCATCCACATCGGTATAAACCCAGGATTCCCACGGCACGATGCTGCGGTCGCGCTGCATGGTCACGGGCGCGTAAGCCTCGTCGGGAGTCTCATCGGCGAGGAGCTCTTCCACGCGCGACCCGTCTCGCTCGGCATTTTGATCGGGTAGATCGCGCAGTGTGGAAAACCCGCGGTCGCTGCGAATGGGAAAGACCGGGCCGATCAGTTCGCCATTGTGCGGGGTGCGATACAATTCTCGATACACCTTTTCCTTGACTTCTTGCACGCGGGTTGACGGCAATGCAGGCACCCATCCGGATCGGGCGCGGTAATCGGGTTCACCATAGCGGATATAGACCTCGCCGCGCCTGTCCCAAGGATGGTTTTCGCGCCCAAATTCCCAGCGCGCAATCCACACGCGCTCGTAGTGCGCGAGTTGCCGCTCGTTGTATGGGTTGGACAAATTCGGATTTTTGGATCGCCAGAAACGCACGCGATACTTTTCCCGTTCCAAATCGCCAAGGGCGCGATACGCCCCTTTTTCCCCGTCTGGCAACAGGGGCCAAATATCCTCGTAAAGCCGGCGGGCGGGCGCGTCAACTTGCGCGAGGAATCGCTCGAACAACCGCGTGGCTTCCGCGTAATTTTTCACGCGCATGGCCTTGATCGCCACGATGGGCAACAGGTCGGATGCCTCGGGTTTTGCGCGGGCAATGGGCGCGATGACCCGGTCGACGTCCCGGTAATTGTGCAAGCGCAACAGGCTCCTGCCCAGCCGAACCGCCGCGTCATCGTCATCGGGACGGAGCGTCAAATACGTCTTGTAAAACGCCATCGCCTGTCGATGGTCTTCGCGGCCCGCATACCAATCGCCCAACACGCGGTAGGGCGGGTGATAAGTCGAATCGCGCCGAATCGCGTCTCGCGCAATCCCCACGCCATCGACCATGCCCCGGTCGAGAAATGCCTGCGCCAAAATCGCGTAGGCGTGCAAATAATCGGGCTCGGCGCGCATCGCGGCCCGCAGTGCTTTCACCCCGTCGTCAAAATGCCCCCCGCGCCTGAGCAACACCTGGCCCTTGCCCGCGTGTGCCCGCGCTTGTGCATCCTGAAAAGTCATGGCTTTGTCAAACGCCTCTTCGGCTTGTTGCAACAAGCCGCGCTCGAGAAACGCCTGCCCCAAGGCGTGCCACGACTGCCCGTCCTTTGCCCGCTCGCGCAACGCGGCGATCTGGGTTTCCGCGGCACCCGCGCCGTATCGCGCCAGGTCTTCGGCGAGACGCCCGATGAGGCCGGACACGATATCCGCCATCCTGTCCCATCGCCACACGCGCCGCCCGCTCGCCGCGCCCATCCACAGAATTTGCCCGGTCTCCACGTCTATCAAACGCAACACCACGCCGATATTGTCCGTCGCGCCATCCTTGCCCAAGGTGAACAAACTGCCGGTCAAAATGGCGTCTGCCAGCGTCGTTTCCGCGGCTTGCCGACGCAACGAGCGGCCCATGCGCGCAAACCGCACGCGGCCCCGTGCGTCCTCCAAGGCGCCCGGCACCAATGAAAACAGGCCGTCGCGTGCAATGGCGCGTTGCAGGCGGGATTCGCAATCCGCGGCAAGGGCGAGATGATCCGCAGTCGAAAGCGGTTGTAGCAGAATGTCTCGGGGCAACTGGTCCGCATCTGATGGATGCACAGGCGTTTCCGCTTCGGCAAACCCGAGCAGGGCCATGACTTCATCCGTGGGGATTTCCCCGACGGAACGATGTGCCCGCGTCCACACCCACGCCGGATTGTCCCGCACTTCGCCCTGATAGACAATCGCGCCGGTTTGGAGGTCGATGAGTTTGAGGTCGATCTGATAGATGCCCGTGAACGCGACTGACCCGGCCAAGAGATACGCGGTCGGGACGCGCTTTCTCAAGGCTTCGCGCAGCGCGGGGGACAGGCGATTTTCCGATTGGGCTATCGCCTTTTGCATCGCGGTGGTAAGGGTATCGGTTTCTATCATGACAAAGCGCGCCCGGCCCAACGCGGGCACATTTGCGCGGCGGTGCAGGGCACAAGCCATGCGGTTGGCGATATAGAGACCGTAATCGCCGTTGGAAGGGGAATAAAAGGGCGCGACAGCCAACCTGACCGGCGGCGACTGGGAAAAAACAACAGAGGGGAAAAACGCGAGGGCGAATAAGCAAGGGCGGATCAAAGTCATATTTGCGGCATCTCCCTCACGGTAGGGGAACGGAAAAGGAAACCTGCGCCGGGCCGATGATCAAGTGATCCAATACCCCCGACACCCACACCACCGCGAGCAGGCCGAGTGCGAGATTGGCGCGTTTGGCGCGGGATTGGGCGCGTTCAAAATTCTGGGTGAACGCATCTGTGCCCGCATCTGCGCCGCGCTGATCCAAGCTCAAATCATTGAGGCGGGTGTTGCGATAGGTCTCGTACGCACTGCGATAGGATCTATCGGTCACAAACCAGACCGCTGCGAGCGCGGCAGAGGTGCCCATAAACCCATACCCCCGTTTTTTGTGCCCGCGGTACATCTGCCCCCAACCCGGCAAGAGCAGGGACCGACCCGCAGCGCCCCAAAACGTGGTTTTCCCCAGGGCTTGTTGCCGCGCTTTGCGGCGCATGCCCGCGATCATGGCCCGCGTGTCTGCAAGGGCGCGGTCCTCATCGAGATTCACAATCCCGCGGTTGGCCTGTGGATAGATGCGAAATGCCTCCACGAGTGCCAATCGCGCGCGCGCCGTGTCGCCAGACGCCATGTGAATGCGCCCCAGTGAAAAAAATATCTCTGCCCGCCCGCGCTGTTTTGGGCGGTCGAGCAAGGGCACCACGCCCAACAAGCCAGGGAAATGGGAAAGGGTTCGATACGCGCTATCGTAATCGCCTGTGCGATAGGCAACCCGCGCTTTTTCGACCACCTCTTGCGGCACATCGCCCGCGTGCGAAAACGCAGGGGCAAGCAGGCATAAGCAAACGATCAGTCTATGGCACATAGGTTATGACCTCCCCATTTTCAGTTGAAAGATGGACGAGACCGCGAGCCGTTCCGCCGATAGCCACATCGCCCGCGGCAGAGACGCCCGCAGGCAGTTCGCAAGATATGAGGGCTGTGCCATCGGCGCGAAACACCTGCAATGCAGCGCGATTTAGCACAAAAGCCTGCCCCGCGGCATTGAGCGTTAACGCGATGGGTTCGCTCTGCGATCCAAGCGACACCTCTTCCCAGGCGATATCCGCGAGCACCTCATCGGAAAAGTGCAAGACCCCGCGCTGAACCCGATTGGCCCACGCGGCCCAGATCGCGCCATTTTGAACCGCGATATCCACGGGGTCGCCCGGTTTGAAATCGAACGCGCCCAAGCGATCCCCGGCCGCGGAATAGACGCGCAGTTGCCCATCGGTCGCAACGTAAATCCGCTGTTGTTCGTCCCGTGCCAAGCGCGCATGCGAAGATCGACTCATCCATCGGTCGGGTATATGCCAAACTGTGGTGTTATTTGAAAGGTCAATGCCCACAACCATCACGCGCCCATCCGACGCGAGACCGCCGACATACACGCGGGGAAAAACGCTCCGAGTTCCCGACAGGGGAAGCCCGACCAAATCCAGCGATAGCGGCACGAGGTCGTCCAATTGGACAAAAGAAATCCCCACGAGGCCCCGCGATACGATAGCGGACAGGCCGGTATTGAGGGTATGCCGAAGGCGGAACAGGGAAATCCGGTCCGCACGCCCGATGAGCGCGAGCATATCGGCTTCGCCATCGAGATCGGTCGCCGCGAGTCGCATCCGCTCCCCATCGCCGCGCAGGGGCTCGACGAGATGCCGCCCGCCCTCGCGATAAAATTGCACGCGCACGCTGCGGCTCATCAGTTGCACACCCGTTGACAGGTGCGACCGGATGGCGTAATGATATGGCCGATTGTCCGCAACTGACCGATCCCAAAAGGATGTCTGCTGCGGGTCTTGCGCGATGAAGATCGTTTCGCTATCGCCGCCTGTGGGCGTCCGCACGACCTCGTAATGGGTTATCCCATCGCCCGCTTGCCACACCACTTGCACGGCAAGCGCGACGGGATCGCGCCTGATCTCGCGCAAGCCCGCGCCCGGGATGGGCACTTTGACGACATCAGTGCGCGCCAGTCCCCCCGCGCTGTATTCGGCCACCACGCGGTATTGCATGGCCTCGCCCGCGATCACGCCTCCATCTCGAAACGCCCCCACAGTCGCGTATTCGCCTTGGGCACTCGTGACGGAACGCGCGACATCGCTGAAAACGGACGCCTCCCCGCGCTGGAGAACGAAGTTCGCAACCCGCTTCTGCCCGAGGTATTCCCACTGCACGACGGCCATGCCCGTGGGCGCGTCATAAATGGCATCGAGAATGTGGATGATCGGCGTATTGTGCGGGTCAATGCTCAAATCGCGTTTGGGATTGTAGCATCCGACCAACATGCCTGCTGTGCATACGCATATCGCCCGAGAGGCGAAAAGTGCCCGCAGATAGACGCAGATGAAACGGATTGCGCGGCACGGGCGCAGCCGACAACGCAGGAGCGTGGCCCAAAGATATGAGAAGCGATTTTTCATATTTTTAAAAGAAAATCCGCATGTCAACGGGCTTCAATATATTGCCATCGAACCCGAACACACAAGCGGTTTGTCGAACAGGAGCGGGCGAAAATATCTTGCCATTCCACGCGGAGCGATGTATAGTTAGATACACACACCGGCCCCACCATACTTTACACATGCGAGAAAAATCATGGAAAAGAAACCCGATCAGTGGATTACGCCTGAGACCCCGCGCACGAAAAATCCGGCGTGCGATCTCAAACGCACTTACAAGCGCACCTTTCGCATTTGCATGGGAGTCGCGTTCATCTTGCATGTGGGCATTGGGATCGCATTTCCCACCTTCAAAGCCAGCCCGCGCAAAGTGGAGCGCAAGACCATCATCATCGAAACCTTGGATATTCCGGAAACCCGTCAAATTCACCGTCCACCTCCGCCTGCGCGTCCGGCAGTGCCCATTGCAACCGAAAGCGAAGACGTGCCCGACGACGTCACCATCGAGACCACGGACCTCGACTTTGACCACGTCTCAATTGACGTGCCTCCGCCGCCTACACAGACGGCCATCAAAGTGGAAGAAGAGGAAATTCTCGACTATATGATGGTGGAAGAAAAGCCCAAGCTCATCGGGCGGGTGGCACTCGAATATCCCCAAGTCGCGCTCAAGGCGGGCATTGAGGGTACGGTCGTCATAAAAGTGCTGATCGACAAAGACGGAAGCATCGCGGAAGCCACGGCCGTTCGGGGCAAAGAAATTTTTCAAAAAGCCGCCCTCAAGGCCGTTTATCAATACCGCTTCACGCCCGCGCGTCAAAACGACAGACCCGTCAAAGTCTATCTCGTTATGCCCATCCGCTTCCGCTTGGAGCAGTGAGTTCCCCCTTGTTGTAGGCAGTGTCTGTGCGTTTTGACGCGTACTGTGCCCACAAATATCAACCCCCCGACAAGTCTTTGCCGGGGGGTTTTGTTTTGGGCGGATCGCTTATTCCGCCAAAAGCGTTTGCAATTCTGCCCACAGTGCCCGATACGCTTGCGCGCCTTTTGAACGCGGGCGAACGCACGCCACGGGTTGGCGCGTCCAGCCCATCCGTTCCACATCTGTCGTATAGGGAATTTGCGCGGTCAAAAATCTCGCGCCGCGCTCACTCGCTTGCGCGATCATCTCGCGGTGCATGGTTTTGCGCTGTTCAACCATTGAAAAAAACGCCGCCAATTTCTCGCGCTTCAATCGGTTTTTTGAAAAAAAATCCAGCAATTTTTGATGGGTCAACATCGACAAGGTCGTGGGAATACACGGTACGACCACATAATCGGCCGCTCTGAAAACGTGCTCGGCCAAAAGCGTGAGGTTGGGCGGACAATCCAAAAAAATGTGATCGTAGTCTTTCCGCATCGGGGCCAACAAACGCTTGAGGTGGTTTTTGTTTTTCGCCCTGTCGTCCAATCCCAAATCCAGATTGCGGAACGACATCGCCGATGGCAACAGGTCCAATCCCTCAAAATCCGTGCCCCGGATATTTTGCGTGACGTGCTTGCCGCCCTTCAAAAAACGCTTGCGCCCGAACTTCTTCTTTGCGCGAATGCGAAAATAAAAGGCCGCCGCGCCTTGCGGATCTAAATCGCACAGCAACACTGTCGCGCCTGATTGAACCGCTTCATAGGCCAGATTCACCGCGGCAGCGGTCTTTCCCACGCCGCCTTTCATGCTGTACAGTGCCCAGATACTCATACCTATTTTCCAAACAAGTCGCGATAGAGCCGAACATTTTTCTTTTTTTTATACGCGGCGAACGCATGGGCAAATTCGCGCCGAACAACGCGCTGTTGGGCGTGCAACTGCGCCACAAGTCCGCCAATGGCCGCCGCGCAAAGCGAGCGATCCTCGCATTGACCGCGAGGCAACGCCGCGTTCAAATCGGCCATCAATTCCCACTGTTGCACGGATAAATCGTTAAACGCGCCCAAGTTATCCTGCAATTTCTTCAAGTGCCCGATCAACTCGTCCATCTTGTTTTTGGGAAAAAACGAGGCAAAAAATTCCAACAGATACCGCAATTTTTTGCAGTCGATTCGCAAATCGTGCAGGGCCTCGTCGGGCGTATCGGCTGCAATGGCGCGGCCGCGTTTGAGCACCCGCTTAAAATGCTTCCAGATAAACCCCCGCGCAAGAGCGACCGCAGGCGCGTCGGCTGCCGGCGCATCACCCGCCTGTTCGCCATGCAAAAACGCGGCCCAGGAATCCATCAGGGCATGGTATTCGGGCGAGTTGAGAACTTGCACCATGTCGTGCAAAGCGCGCTCGCGTTCTCTTTTTAAGCGCGAAAACACGGCGTCCAAACCGGGTTGCAACGCGGGGGGCAACATCGCCCGATAGGTTTTCTCTTCGAGCAAATAAACATCCAAATCGCGCAACCGATTGGTCGCTCTGCCCAACTGCCGAAATTCGTCTTTGAAGTGGGCCACCGCATCTTTGGGCAAAACGCCTTTGATCTGACTCAGCGCGGACCGCGTGCGCCGAATCGCCACCCGAAAATCGTGCAAAAACTCCGTATCCCAATCCGCGCGAATGCCCGCCTCGTTTTGGCGCATCGCGGCGTGCAGGCATTTCAAAATGTCACTTATGGCCGCGCGCCCGGTCGCTTCGGGGTTCAAGGTGAGTTTGAGCTTTGAAGAGTAATCCCTCGGCACGCATCCGGCTACGTGCATCACGCGCTCAAACGCGCCATCGGACACAAGGGCGACATCCAATTTTTCGACACAGCGGCGCAACGCCTCAAACTCGCGCTCGTAGCCCCGCACCTCTCGCAGCGTCAATGTGGCAAGCGATTGTCCGTTTTCCGTCATCCCATCGGGCGCGATATGGGTGAGAAACAGGCGAACGACGGTCTTTTCATCGGCGTTCAAAACGCCAAACGCGCACGCCTTTTGCCGCACCTTTGCGCGAAGCAACAACGCCCGCACCGAGAGTGCGTCTCGCAATCTATCGCGCACCGCGCCTTTGAGGAGCGTCCACCAAAAACGGCCTTCCGGCGAGATCTCGGTCTGGCCGCGTATTTCGCCATCGGAAACGCGCTGCAAATACGCATCGCGCCCCACTTGCATCAGCGCGAGGCCCTTGCGATACAACCGCCAGTCAAATGTGTCGAAATACCGCACGGTCTTCTCTTCCCCAGACAAAGCCACCACGCGATTGGGCGCGAGTTGCTCGACCCATTCCCGGCCGTGTGCCTCGGTTAAGCAATATGTTTTACTGCGTGCGATCATCGGGCAGTCCCCTCTGGGCGAGGTTTGCATTTTTGTAGCGATCATCATCCGTCACATCCCGCCCAAACCACGGCGGCGGGACAAAGCGCGCACTTTCGGCCACGCTTGCAAACTCGACCTCGGCCACCACGAGGCCCTTCAGGCGACCGCGATACACATCCAACTCAATCGTCCATTTTCCTTCGGTCAACTCATACCGCACTTTTTTTACGCGCCTGCCCGCTGTCAAAGGCCAGAGGAGATCGAACTGCGCGCGGCTCAACGCCATCTCGACTTCGGTGCGTTTCACGCCCGTGCCCATTTTCACGGTCTGATAAAACTGATCGCCCTTGCGCCGCACCCGAACCTCTGTGCCGCCCACCGCGAGATAGCCTTGTGCGATTTCCACGCCCGCGCATGCCGCCAGATTCGGCATCTTTCGCACGCAAAATTTTCGCTCGATTTCTTTTGGCATACAAGCCCCCGGTCCACTCCAGATGCGAGGATAGAAACGTAGGGGCGGTGCCCCCGTGCCCGCCCGAATAGATGAAACGCAGCCCCTATGCCCGCCCAAAAGTCAGCGGTCAGCCCATCCGCTCAAAGCGATGTATGGCCTAACCGCTTGTTTTGCTGACCGCTGATAGCTATTTTAATATACAAAACTCGCTGGCTTAAGCCAAGCGGGTAGGCATTGCAATCAAAAGCCTCTTTGTATATATTGGGAGTCACAATATAGGGATACATTTCGCACGGAATGCGACAAACCAAAGGCGGTGGTGTTTTGAAATCCAGTTACATAAATAAAAACCTCGAAGAAACAAAGCGCTTACTGACGCTGGTGCGACAGGGTGGCGAACAGGGCCAAAAGGCGAGAGAGGAATTAGAGGCCAAAGGCATCAGATATTACACATCTGAAGAGGCCGAGCGCCTCGGCATTGAATGACTTTGAGAAGGGCGTGTGAGAGCGTCCTTTTTTTGAATGGTCGCGCTGATGGACTGTGCTGGCATCATCCTGACAGGTGGCGAAAGCAGGCGCATGGGCAAACCCAAGTTTGGCTTGCCCTTTGGCGGCGAAACCCTGCTTATGAGAAGTGTTGCAAATCTGAGGGAGGCTGTTTGTCCCATCGTGATTGTGCGTGCGCCGCGTCAAAACTTGCCATCCATCCCCAATGTGTCGTCTGTTTGTGATCCCGTGCCGAATCAGGGGCCGTTGATGGGCCTCATGGCCGGGTTGCAGCATGTCGCAGATGTTTCTGAATGGGCACTGGCGACGGGTTGCGATATGCCATTTATCAGCGCGGAATTGATCCACTGCCTCAAATCGCACAGGACAGCAGAGGCCGAGATCGCGATGCCGTGCGTGGATGATCAACTTTACCCTTTGTGCGCGCTTTATCGCACGGCAATATGGAAAAAGGCCCACGCGCTGCTCGAAAAAGGCGAGCGGCGGCTTTTGGCATTGGCAGATGCGTGCCGCGTTCACATAATAAAAAAAGACGCGCTCGTGCAAGTTGACCCAGAACTGCGATTTCTGATGAACGTCAACACGCCGCAACGCTATCAACGCGCACTTGCATTGGCGAATTTGCACGCGCCATGACTGCTGTTGTTGCTTTTCTTTTTTTTCGTACATTGCCGCACGCAATCCATTTCTCATCACAGGAGGTATCCGATGGCTATTGAAGACAAAACCGCACTGACCGAAGACGAGATTCGCGCAGAAGTCGCCGCGCTCGAAGGCTGGGAATATCTCGCAGATACAAAGGAATTGCAGCGCGTTTGGCATTTTGAAAAATTTGTGCCAACGATGGCTTTTGTCCGCAGGCTGACAGAGATTATGGACGAAAACAACCACCATTCCGATATCGGCCTCAACAGCCGAACAAAAACCCTCGCGGTTTCGGTGACAACGCACAGCGAAAATGCCGTCACCCGTGCGGATGTCGATTTTGCCAAAGCGGTCAATCGCGGGTAGAAAGAAGAGTAGGACTTACGCAATCACCATTGGAATATGAGGTGCTTTGAGTTGTTGTCTCAAGAAGTCAGCCACCCCCCGGTATTTGACTTGATAAATGGTTTGTCCTGTTTGATAGGCCACCTGCTCGAGTCTTATCCAAACTAACATCGCACACCCAATATGATTTCGTACCATGCGTGCCAACCGACATGGACCCTTTTCAAGCCCGGTCACTTGTTTGACTTCGCGGTGAAAGGGCTCAATTTTCCATCTTTGGTGACACACCTGTTGTACCCCTGAAGAATCGTTTTGAGCATGGTCGTTGGTCACGACATACGCCGTGCGTCTGGCAGCAGACGCCACCCGGAATAATTTCACTTTGTGGTCTTTGGGAAACCCTCTGATTTTAATGGGCTTGCCTTGTTTGCGTTGCGCTTTCGTCCAAGTTAAGCTATCTACGCGCTGGTAGGGGGTTGTGCCTGCCGAATCGTCCACGCGCCGGTTCGTCTTGAGGGGACAAGAATAGGTTTTTTGCATCTGCTCTCTGTGTCGCATGACCGTTTTAGTCGCATACCAACTGTCCATCAAGACCCCGGTAAAAGGAAGGCGCTTCTGATAGACCAACCCAGAGAGCATGTCCTTGAGATGATCCAATTTGGTTTTGCCATCGCCTTGCGGGTCATAAATCCGATAGTCAATCAACCAGAACCGATCCTGTTGCGGATTGACATAGACACATGTGACCACCCCGATGCCATTGATGACGCCTTGGGCGTTGCCGCTATATTGACGGCGCACTCACGCGATCTTGCGCGCGTGTCGCTTGTCTAAAACCGTGTCATCAAAGATCACATCGCCTTCAGGCGTCAACGCGATGTGGTCTTTGACGTGTTCCCACACCAAGCGGGGGGGGATACGCGCACCGGCGAGATAGCGGTTGATCCTATCATGACTGAACCCTTCGCTATGGTCGGCGAAATGGGTCAGGGTATCGTTGAGGGGACTGCTAAGCAGATACTGACAGTAATCCAAACGCGTCGGGTGGCGCATTGATACCTCCTCAAAGTGATAAATTTTACGGAATTGCACCCTTTTTTAACTCAGCATGCGTAAGTCCTAAAGAGTTTGTTTTGCCGACAACTGACTACATGGAGGCAGAATGAAAGTGAATGCCGATATTCGGCTCGGCGATTTGAAAAACGAGTTGAATCGCTTTTTCGCGCTGGCCGCTCGGAAAATCCGCAGCATCGATGCGACATGGGATCCGAATCGCGGAACGCCGGTCTTTACGGTGGGTGGCAAATACACCACGCGGGGGTGGACCGAATGGACGCAGGGATTTCAATTTGGATGCGCGATTTTGGGCTATGAGATCACGGGCGAGGACGACCTGTTGCAAATTGGGCGCGTGGGCACGGTCGAGCGCATGGCGTCTCATGTGACGCATGTTGGCGTACACGATCACGGGTTTAACAATGTCTCCACCTATGGCAATTTGCGCCGGTTGATGCGAGAAGGCGCGCTTCCCGAAAACGAGTGGGAGCGGCACTTTTACGACTTGGCCCTCAAAGCCTCGGGCGCGGTTCAGGCCGCGCGCTGGACGACTATCGGCGATGGCAAGGGCTACATCTATTCGTTCAACGGGCCGCATTCCCTGTTTTCAGACACCATCAGATCGTGCCGCGCATTGGCTTTGGCGCACGATCTCGACCACGTCTTGATGGGGGAAAATGACCGCGCGATTTCCCTGCTCCAACGCCTGCTCCACCACGCCGAGACAACCGCGCGATTCAACGTGTATTACGGCGAGGGACGCGACCGCTACGATGTGCGCGGCAAGGTGGTACACGAGTCGATTTTCAATCTCAACGACGGCAATTACCGCTGTCCGAGCACGCAACAGGGCTATTCGCCGTTTTCCACATGGACGCGGGGCTTG
This sequence comes from uncultured Latescibacterota bacterium, assembly GCA_958295785.1. GTDB lineage: Bacteria > Latescibacterota > UBA2968 > UBA2968 > UBA2968 > VXRD01. The sequence continues at coordinate 3,101,780 of OY282377.1, read as the reverse complement.
GCGTGGATTTTGACCGGCTATGCCGAACTTTTGGAATACGTGGCCCACCTGTCAGATGACGCACTCGATCTCTACGGCGGACGAGATGCGGTGACAGCTTGGATGCTCAAGGCGGCCCGCGCCACAGCGGATTATTACATCGACGCGATCACGACGGCAGATGGCATTCCATTTTGGGATTCGGGCGCGCCCGGCCTCGCGCTGATGGAAAATTATGGCAATCGCGTATCCGATCCGTACAATGCACATGAACCCGTGGACAGTTCTGCCGCGGCCATTGCGGCGCAAGGGCTTTACCGCTTGGGCGTTTATATAGGCGATGCGCGCTATCGCCAAGCCGCATTAACAGTGGCGCGAACGCTTTTTGACGCGCCCTATCTGTCCGAAGACGAAGCCCATCAGGGCCTCATCCTCCATTCGATTTATCACAATCCCAATGCGTGGGACCACGTGCCAGAGGGGCAGCGGGTCGCGTGCGGCGAGGCGTCGATGTGGGGCGATTACCACGCGATGGAATTGGCGGTTTTGCTCCAGCGAGAAATCGACAACAAGCCGTATCTGACGTTTTTCGATCCGTAAAAGGGGAGTTCAACATGTGGCGACTTTGCGCCATCGGCCTCATTTTCGCGGGATTTATCCAGCAAAGCGGCGCCGAATCTTTCGATTATGCACCGCTCAACCGCTCGCTCGGGCGCGTCGTCAGCGCAGGGGGATGGGTCAATTACGAGGCCGCAAAGACCGATGCGGACTTGCGCCTTTTTATCGAACAGATCACGCGGGTCAGCCCGGACACGCATCCCGCGCTTTTCCCCACCCGCGCAGACAGCCTCGCCTTTTGGATCAATGCGTACAACGCATGCGTGCTGTCCGGAGTCGCAAAAGCCTATCCCATTGCATCTGTGACGGACATCGCGCCGTTTTACGGCTTTTTCAAAATACATTCGTTTGTCATTGGCGCGCGCAGGCTCACGCTAGATTATATCGAACACGAGATTATCCGCAAACAATTTGCCGACCCGCGCATCCACGCGGCGATCAATTGCGCGGCGATCAGTTGCCCGCGCTTGCAGAACAGGGCGTTTATGCCCAGCGAATTGCACGCGCAACTCCACGCGGCCATGCGCGATATGGTTCGCAACGCGACCCATGTGCAGATCAATAGGCAGGCGGGCATTGTGAGCTTGTCGGCGATTTTTAATTGGTTTGCCGATGATTTTACCGCATATCTGAAGGCGGAAAATGCGGGAGAGACCCTGTTGGATTATATTTGCCTGTTTCTCGACGAAGACGATGCCGCGTATTTGCAAACTCACCCGGATGTTCAGGTGCTGTTCTTGGAGTACGATTGGTCTTTGAACGAGCAAAAATAAAAATGTCATGCTGAGGCGGGCACAACGAATCTCCTGCGCCCAACACCTCCTCCACTCCGCTAAGTTCAGAATGACAGAATGCGCTTATGTGCAAAATTTCAGACATGCATGCGTCTTTGGGCGCGTTTCAAACCACAGTTGACCGCGCATTGCGGGCGTGGTCGCAACAGGACAATACCGCGCGGTTATGGCGCGGCGATGCCTCGCTTTGGTCGGGCGCAGACGAGGCCCATGGGTTGGGGTGGCTCACTATCGCGTCTGAAATGCGCGATCAGGTGGCGGGCCTCCGCGCGTTTGCCCGGCAGGTGCGCGACAGGGGCCTGACGGATGTTTTGCTCTTGGGCATGGGCGGTTGCAGTTTGTGCCCCGAAGTGCTGGCGATGACGTTTGGTCGCCGCAAAGGATGGCCCGCGTTGCATGTGTTGGATTCCACTGTTCCCGCGCAAGTGCAGCGGTTTGCCGATGCGGTCCGTATGGAGACGACCCTGTGCGTTGTGGCGAGCAAATCCGGCACGACGACCGAATCCCACGCATTTTGCGAGTTCTTTTGGGCAAAGATGCGGGAAGCGGTTGGCGATGCGGCGGGACGGCATTTTGTCGCGATTACGGATCCGGGTTCCGCGCTGGAAGTGCTCGCCAAAGAACGGGATTTTCTCGCGGTTTTTCACGGGGTCGCAGAGATCGGCGGCAGGTTTTCCGCCCTCTCTCAGTTTGGCATGTTGCCCGCGGCCTTGATCGGCATAGATGTCCAGCGGTTTTTGGAACGCGCAGTCGCAATGGGCACGCGCTGCAAATCATCGGATGCCCAAAACCCCGGCTTGTCGTTGGGCCTCATGCTGGGCGAGTTGGCAAAAGCCGGCCGGGATAAAGTGACGCTTGTCACGTCTCCCAAACTGCGGCATTTCGGCGCGTGGCTAGAACAGCTTTTGGCCGAGAGCACGGGCAAAAATGGCCGAGGGTTGATACCGATTGATTTGGAAGAAGTCGCCGCGCCCGATGTGTATGGCGAAGATCGGGTCTTTGTCTATATTCGCCTGTTGGGCGATGCATGTCCCGAACAGGATGCGGGGATCGAAAATTTGCACGCGGCGCGTTTTCCCGCAATTCAACTCGACGTGGCCGATCATTATGAACTGGGCGCGGAATTTTTCCGATGGGAATACGCAACAGCGGTCGCGGGTGCGATTTTGGAGATCAATCCCTTTGATCAACCCAATGTGCAGGAGAGCAAAAATTTTACCGCGCAATTGACGCAGACCTATGAAAAAGAGGGCGCGTTGCCCGTGCAAACGCCGTTGTTTTGCGACCGTGAGGTCGCGGTTTACGCCGATGCGGGGATGGACGATCTCGACCGTGCTTGTGTCGCCCAATTTCTCAACCGCGTTGCACCGGGCGATTACGTCGCCCTCTGCGCGTATCTCGATATGAATGAAGAGATTGTCGCGCAGTTGCAGGGCTTGCGACATCGGATTCGCAATGTCTATCGGGTGGCGACCACCTTGGGATTTGGGCCGCGCTTCCTGCATTCCACCGGGCAGTTGCACAAAGGCGGGCGAAACAATGTGGTGGTCGTACAACTGACCAGCGAGGATGCGGCGGATGTGCCGATTCCGGGACGGGTGTTCTCGTTTGGCGTGCTCAAAGACGCCCAAGCCCTGGGCGATGCCCACGCGCTTTCGCGCCGCAACAGGCGGGCTATTCGCATCCATTTTAAGACAGACCCAATGGCGGGTATCCATCGTTTGCAGTCGGCAATCGGCGAGTTGCCTTTGACGTTACGCAGTATGTCATACTAAATTGATTTTCTGTTACCCTGATGTGATGCGCTATGTTGCCAGCAAGATTCCCTTGACGTTACGCAGTCATTCAAAGAAGCCATTGCAACAAGGCCATCCCAAAAGACCATCAGACAAAACCATCACGCACAGCGCGCAAGGCCGTCTCGCAACCCACAGCGATTATGTAGCCAACCTTGCAGGCCAACGCATGTCGTCCTATTACAAAAGCGATTTGCGCTGTGCAGAGCACCCCTCGGCGCATGAGAGCGGCATTTTTTGCTTCCTTTTTTTTGCTGTCAAAAAAAAGGAAGTCGCCGAAGGCATCAAAGGCAACAAACGATGCTGTAAGGCCAAATGCTTGAGACAAGCAACGCATGTGCTGATTTGTACGTAAGGTCAAGATCATTTAGGAGAAAAACATGGCTTTGGCAACAATGGATTTGATGCAAATTGCACGCGACGATCAAAAGACCGATTTTGCGGGCAAACTCCGCGCTGAGCACCTCGAACTCGCGCGCAACCGATTGGATATTTTGCAGGTCAATGTCGGCAAATTGTGCAACCAAGCGTGCCGCCACTGCCATGTGGATGCCAGCCCCACGCGCACCGAGATCATGACCCGTGAGACCATCGACCGCATTGTGTCCTTTCTCGAACAGTCCGATGTGCAGACGGTTGACCTCACTGGGGGCGCGCCGGAGTTGAATCCGGATTTTCGCGCTTTTGTCGAGCGCATCCGCGAACAGGGCCGCCGCGTGATGGTGCGCTGCAATCTGACCGTGATTTTTGAACCCGGGCAAGAAGACCTGCCGGAATTTTACCGCACGCACGAAATCGAATTGGTGTGTTCCCTGCCGTGTTATCTGGAGGAAAATGTCGATGAACAGCGCGGGCGCGGCGCGTTCACCAAAAGCATCAGGGCGTTGCAGATTCTCAACGGCATTGGATATGGACAGCAGGGCACGGGCTTGGAACTCCATCTGGTGTACAATCCGGTCGACGCGTCCTTGCCGCCGCCGCAGGCCGAACTCGAAGCCGATTACAAAGGGGAATTGAGCGCGCGCTACGACATCGAGTTTAACAAGCTCTACACCATCACCAACATGCCCATCAGCCGATTTGGGGATTTTCTCAAGCGCAGGGGCATTTACGACAGCTATGTGCGGACTTTGCGGGACAATTTTAACCCCCACACGATTGACAATTTGATGTGTCGCTCCCTGATCAGCGTCGGATGGCGAGGCGAGATTTACGATTGCGATTTTAACCAGATGCTCGATATGCATGCATTTGGGCGCGAAGTCAAACTCTGGGAGTTGACCCCTGACGACTTGATCGGGCGCGACGTGCGCGTGGGCGATCACTGTTTCGGTTGCACAGCCGGCGCGGGCAGCAGTTGCGGCGGCGAGCTCGCGTAAATGGACTTTAACCATCCACCGGGAAGGAGGTGAAAAATGACTCGGAACGTTGCCCAACGCGAAGAGGTGATCAAGCGGATTGACAAGAATCTCGTTCGCATCGAAAATAAAGTTGACGACAACCACAGAGACTTGAAACGAGATATCGAACTGTTGCGATTAGAGTCCCTAAAAGCGTATCAAGATTTGAAGGTCAGCATGCGCTGGACAGCGGGATTCGCGCTTGGCATTGCCACATTTTTGGTTGCAATCGCCAAGGCTTTGGGGTGGATAAGCTAACCATTGGCACAAAGGAGGAACAATGTCAGAATTGATGACCCCCGAGCAGAAGTTTTTCTTTGACCTGCGCGGGTGGATTTTGTTGCCGGCCGTATTGTCACAGGCGGAAATTGACGAGATGAAGGCCGAGGTGTACGCCGGGGCCAGGCAGAGCTATTGCGGCGCGCTTCAAAACTTGCTCGACCATCCGGCCATCGCGGGCATCCTTACCGAGATTTTGTCGGAAGCTCCTGTTGTGCGGGATGATTGTTACAGTTTCCGGTGCGAAGGGTCTTTTACCACTGTGCGGCGGCCCGGTTGGCGCACATCTGAACGGCGCGACAATGGCATGCCGCATGTGGTGCGTCCGCCCCAACAGGCAAACGCCATGCGCTATCAGGTTGCGGGCGAAAAAATATTCTCTGGCCTGACCCGCGTGGTGTGGGAACTCGAGGACGTAGAAGCCGGAAATGGAGGCACGTCTTTTCTGAGCGGGTCGCACAAGGCGCATTTCAACTACGGAGGCCCCGATCCATTTCGGCCCAATATCAGCGAATCGCCGTGGGAGGCGAGCATGCGCGCGGCAATGGACGATTACAGTTGCCCGGCCGGTTCGGTGGTCATATTCACCGAAAGCCTCGTCCACGCGGCGAATGACTGGACCCAAACCTCCAATCCTCGGTGCGCGGTTTTTAACTGCTACAATTCGCTTTGGGCGCAGTGGCATCGGCTCAATTTGAGCCACGAGACCATCGCAACCATGCCGCCCAAACGCCAATCCCTGTTCCGAGGCACCTGGGCTATCGGCGGTGGCGCCGAGGGAAACCGTGCGTATTCGCTGGAAAACAATACGGTGTGAAAGTCCGGCATAAATAGTTGCAACGCGAATTGAGCATCCAAGCAGGTGCCTTTTTTCTGTGAACTGACGTTACGCAGTACGTCAAATAAGCCATAAAAAAATGCCATCCCAAAAGACCATCGGATAAAACCATCGCGCACAGCGCGCAAGGCCATCTCGCAACCCACGTTCATTGGGCAACCCACCTTGCAGGCCAGCGCATGTCGTCCTGTTACAAAAGCGATTTGCGCTGTGCAAGCCTCTCGGCGTTTGAGAGCGGCATTTTTGAACTGCTGGGGCAGTTGTACCCCGCTCGCTTCCTTTTTTTTGCTGTTGAAAAAAAGGAAGTCGCCGAAGGCATCAAAGGCAACCCACGCGGAGGCAGAACCAAACGCTTGAGACAAGCAACGTATGATTCGTACGTAAGTCTGTTCCCCATTCCTCATTCATCCCTGATGGAATGACTTTCATCGTGCAGACTCCGACTTCAGACTGCACTGCAACTTTATTTTTTAGGAGATTCAAGATGACTGCAAATGTGCATAAAACTGACCAGTCTGCATACAACGTGGAGAAATTCATGTCGAAAAAACTTCGAGTCTTCATTTGGGGTGCTATCCTGTTGATGGGCGTGTCGGTCACAGCGGAGACCGCATGGACGCAACTGCCTGGCTCAGAGGATGTGGTCGTCCTTCCACAGAGAAGGCGGAAAATCAGGTCTGTCGGCGGTGTTTTTCGCGACTGTTCAAATTGCCCAGAGATGGTCGTTCTGCCCGCCGGCTCTTTTCTTATGGGGTCTGTCAGACGTGGGATGGACACCAACCCAGGACGAGAGGAGATGCCCTCTCATCCGGTGACCATTGGACAGTACATTGCCGTGGGTCGCTATGAAGTGACGTTCGCGCAGTGGAACGCTTGTGTGGCAGAAGGCGGCTGCAACGACTATGAACCCTATGACGAAAAGTGGGGCAAAGGCAATCGTCCGGTGATCAACGTGAACTGGAACGAAGCGCAAAACTATATCTACTGGCTCAGTCGCAAGACGGGAAAATCGTATCGCCTGTTGAGCGAGGCCGAGTGGGAATATGCCGCGCGGGCCGGAACGCCCACATCGAATTATTGGGGGGACGACCATCACCCGGAAAGCAGCGTGATCTGCACCTATGCGAATATCGGGCAAAGCAACTTTAGCTGTGCGAAAAATGGACAAAACGCGACAGTACCCGTCGGGTCGTTTCGCCCGAATCCCTTTGGTTTGTACGATATGATCGGAAATGTGCAGGAGTGGACAGCGGACTGCTGGAATCCCAATTACAACGATGCGCCTGCCGATGGTCGTGCGTGGCAACAAGGCGATTGCACGCAGCGCGTCACGCGCGGAGGCGCGTGGCACGACTACTACACGCGGTATTTTCGTTCTGCGTCACGCCAGAAAATCAGGTCTGGCTGGCGAAGGGCCTACATTGGATTTCGGGTCGCACGGACGATGTCCGTGGTACCAAATCCCCATCTCGAATAGCGTGGCAATAGATCATTGATTTCTCAACTTTGAAACCTCTCGATGAAAGAGGAAATCATGCGTAAATGGATTTTGTCAACCCTATCGACAAAAGTTGTGATTTGGCATAGCGTCCCGACGAAAGGTTCATTTCAAAAATTAATCGGACACTGCGACAACCTGAAATTCAGAAAAATTAGGTAGCAAGGAAATTCTCCACAAAACACAAGCCCGAGTTCGCAGCGAACTTGGGCTTTCTTTTCGGAATAAAGCATGAACGGTTAACGTCTCGGCTACGGCGTGCGTTGTCGGGTGCGTTGGCGCCATCTTGCGAAGCGTTTATAGTACTCTATTCGTCCATTCGTCTATTCAACGCTATCCGCTGCGTCTGTGGGGGAAGGCAGCGCGTGCTGTCGCAGGCTTGATAGGTGAGCAGCAACGCGAGGGTGTGCGGCTGGGTTTTGAAGGATAGAGTGAGGGGAATGTCGAGGCTGTCGGTATAAACCGCGATGGCATGATCTGCAAAGGGAAAGTGCAAGTCTTTGGGCGGCGGATAGGCGATTTGGGTGATTTTGGCACTGTCTGCGTCCAGGGTGATGCGCGTGGGAATCAGGTGCTCATCGGTGGGATGGGCCGCTTGAATATGCCAGCCCGGCGCAATGTGCAAGCGCGCGTTCGCGGCGAAGGTGTTGTCGTCAGAAGACGAGATTGTGACCGAGGCCGTGACGAGATCATCCCGCGAGCGCGTTGCAATGGGATGGATGGGCGCGGCCATCATCGCGCCGTGGATAAAGTGCAGGAACGCACCCGGGCTTTTCTCGGCGAGGGGGGCGAAGCACTGCGTGAGGGCGCGGGCGCGTTGGGCGTAGATGGGATTTTGCGTGAGGGCGTGGAGTTGCCACAGGACGTGCAGGGCAACGGCATTGCCCGAGGGCAACGCGCTGTCGTAAGGGCTTTTGGTGCGTACGATCATCTCCTGTTGATCCCGCACGAGAAAATATCCGCCATTTTGCGTATCCCAAAACGCGGTGTGCATGCGTTCTGCAAGCGATAGGGCGTCTCGGAGATAGTGCCCCGCATGCGTTGTGCGATAGAGGTGGAGCAACCCATCGATCACAAAGGCGTAATCTTCATGATAGGCTTGCCCTTTGCGCTGTCCACCGCGAGAGATGCGGTACAAGTCGCCCCGCGAATCGCGGAGGTTGTCGCGGATAAAATCAGCGGCTTTTTGGGCCGCGATGAGGTCGCCCGGACGGGCGAGGACTTCGTAAGCGCGGGCATACGCGCCCATCATGAGGCCGTTCCAAGCGGTGATAATTTTGTCGTCGAGGAGGGGGCGCGGGCGTTGGGCGCGGGCATTCAGGAGTTTTTCTTTGAGCGGGGATAGGCGCGCGTGCAGGGTCGCAACGTCAATTTGATGACGCGCCGCCAACGCGCTGTCTGTCTCGGCTTTGTACAGAACGCCTGCCTCCCCTTCGGGCATGGGCGCGAGTGCGTAACACGCGAGGAAGAAGTCCGCGTCTGTTTTCAGAATCTGGCGAATGTCCGTCTCTGTCCAGGTGTAATACGCGCCTTCTTCGGCGTCGGTCTCCGCGTCGAGGGCAGTGTAAAACCCGCCTTTGGGATCTGTCATGTCGTTTGACACAAAGTCGAGGATCTCTTCTGCTGCCATGCGGTAGGCCATTTCTCCTGTGATTTGGTAGGCGCGGAGAAAGTTGTGGACGAGGAGGGCTTGGTTGTAGAGCATTTTCTCGAAGTGCGGCACGCGCCAACGCGCATCGGTCGCATAGCGATGAAAGCCCCCGGCCAAGTGATCGCGAATGCCCCCGCGCGCCATGTGGCTGAGGGTTTGCGTCGCCATTGCGAGATATTTTGGCTGGGCATCGCGTCGATAGGCCGTCAGCAACAGGCCGAGCGCGTGATCGGGCGGAAACTTCGGCGCGGTGCCCAAGCCGCCATTGCGGGGGTCAAATCGCGTTTCAATGTGGTCGAGGGCCTGGGCGATCAGGTCGGCTTCTCCATGCTCGGAACTCGAGTGCGCGGTGTGCATGCGGGCGATAGATTGGGATATCTGATCGGCCTGTTTTTCAAGTGCCTGGCGGTTTTCCTGCCACGCCACATGCAAGGCTTGAATCACGCGCGGAAAGCCCGGGCGCCCGGGCGCGTCTTCGGGCGGAAAGTACGTGCCCGCGTAAAACGGTTTGAGGTCTGGGGTGAGAAAAACGGAGTTCGGCCATCCCCCGCGCCCGGTGATGAGTTGGGTCGCGGTCATGTAAATCTCGTCGATGTCGGGTCGCTCTTCGCGGTCAACTTTGATGTTGACAAAAAATTGATTCATCAGTTGGGCGATAGCCGGATCGGAAAAGACCCGCCGTTCCATCACATGGCACCAATAGCAACTCGAATAGCCGACCGACAAAAAGATCGGCTTGTCCTCTCGCCGCGCCTGTGCCAATGCCTCTTCGCCCCAGGGATACCAATCGACCGGATTGTGGGCGTGGAGGCGCAAATACGGGCTGAGTTCTTCGCCGAGGCGGTTTTGATGCGCGGATTCGGGAACCGGCGCGACTGGCTCTTTGAAAGCAGAAATACCCCACCAATAACCCACCGCAATGGCGAGCGCGATGATGGGGATGAGCAGGAGGTATTTTTTTGGGGATGACATGGGAAAAGCCCGGAACGACTTCCAGTGCTTTTTGTGGAAGGGATTGTTTTGCTGCGGCGAGTGGTTCTGTTCGGCGTGCGGGTCAAAGGTCCTGGGGTTCTTTGCTGATCCATTCGGGCGCGCACAGGAGCACCGGGGCGCGGTCTTTTGTCGCCCATATTGGTCCGGAAAGTCCCCAATAAAAGAAATGCACGTTTTTACCGTCTTCCAGTGCCCGCTGATTCTCACGACCTTTTCTGGTGTAGATCACCACGAAGTCGCCCGCTTCTACTTTTTTGTACGGAAACCAATAGGTGTTGTGCGTATCAATCGTCACGCCATCTTGTTGGAATCCGGTTTGAATTAAAATGTAGTCCCCTACATCCGCGTCTGCACGCACCCGAAGGAAGAGGCGTTCCTTTTCTGGATTGCCCTTATCCGCTATTGAATCTATGGCAATTCTCATTCTCATCTTTTCAACTTTTCCAATTCCTCAAGTCATCATCCTACAACTGCTTCAACGTTGCCAGCGGGGGAAAAACCCCGTGATCCCACACTTGTTTGATCACCCCGTCCTCAATATACGCCAGCCGTGGAAAGCCGTGCCCCCAGGTTAGGCGCCGGAAATCGACAGTGGAAATGGCGGCGATAGCAAAGCGCGGTTGGAACTGCTTTTTGAACCATCTGATCATCGGACTGTTCGCGGGGAACCAACTCAAAGCAATGAGTTGGGGCACATCTGGATCCGCGATCCATGTATTGATCTCGGGCACGGCCCGCTGGCAATGCCCGCACTTTGGGCTAAACAAGACCACCAAATGGGCCCCTTCGGCGAGATTGATATCCGCATTTGACAAGGCGATGTCGGGCAACTCGAGACCCACTTGCAAATCCGACTCGGTCAGGCGGTCGCGCTCGGGCAGATAGCGGAACCCCAGCGCGATGAGGGATACCAAGCCGCCGATCAAGACCACCCGCCGATGCCATGCCCGTTGCACCGCCTTTCGCCGCCGCAACCCCCACCACGAAAAGAGCAACAGCCCCAACATGGCGATGTCTTCTATGAGGGCCTCACCGGGCGAGCGCTTGACCAGCGTGCCAAAACACCCGCAATTCTCCGCAGTGCCCCGATGCCAAGCCAGGGCAACAAGAAAAATAAAAAACGCCATCAACACCACGCCCACCGGCAAGGCGAGACGCGGCTTCCAATCAACCAAGAGCGCCAAGCCCACCGCGCACTCCAGCGGGCCCAACAGCAGTGCCCAAGTGGCGATATGCTCCCAGTTTGCCGACCCGGTGAAAAACTGGATATGCGGCATAGCCTCCCAAAAAAAGAGCACAGGATCCCAGATCTTGGTCAACCCCGCGACCAAAAAAACCGCGCCCATGATCCGCTGGCTCGCCCACAAGCCCTTTTCAAGTGCATTCATGGATGGATGCCTTTCTCAAGTTGTGAAAGCGCGTTTAATTTTGGCAACAGCGGCCAAAACATCGTCCATATCTTCCCGTTGGCCCAGCAACATGTTTTGCAACAACCAGACGCTAGATGCACATGTGGCTTCCACATGGGGGCATGGCAAACGGCGAATCAGGTGTGGATGGCGTTCCATCACGGTCTTGAGACCGCCCTCATCGGTTAAAGGCCGCTGATAGCCCGGCGTGCAGGGAATGCCCTCGGCGCGCAGGGCCGCGACAAACGCGTCGCGGGTTTTTCCGCCAAATGCCGCGCTGTCGTAGCGCGTCATATACAGGTGATAGCCGTGTTGCGTGACCCATGGACGCCAGCGCGGGGGGTGCAATCCCCCAATTTCATCCAGGCCCTTGGCGAGGTAGGCCGCATTTTTGTTTCGCAAATCAATTTGGGTTTCGAGTTTGGGCAGGCGTTTTAACAAAATGCCGGCCAAATACTCAGACGTGCGATAATTCCAACCCAAGCGGGGATATTCCCATCGCTCGCCGCCCGGGCGCCGCCCCACGTCGCGGAAGGCCCAGGCGCGATCTCGGATATCGCGGTCATTGGTGAGGAGGCATCCGCCTTCGCCCGAGGTCAGGTTTTTGCTCGATTGAAAGCTGAACGCGCCCACATGCCCCAGCGACCCCACTTTGCGCCCTTTGTGCTCGGCGCCGTGTGCCTGCGCGCTGTCTTCAATGACTTTGAGGTCGTGCCGTTGGGCAATGTCATTGAGGGCATCCATATCGGCCGGGTGCCCTCCTAGGTGAACGGGAAGGAGCGCGACGGTTTGATCGGTAATGGCATCTTCAACCGCTTCGGGCGCCATGGTAAAACTCATCGGATCGATATCGACCAGCGCGAGCGAGCACCGCACAGACAGAGGCGCGCTCGCCGTGGCGATAAACGTGTAGTTGGGAATGATGACTTCGCCGCCATCGACGAGACCATCGAGGTCGAGGGCCGCGGACAATGCCGCCGCAATGGATGTGGTGCCACTCGGCATCATCACGCCGAAAGCCGCATCGCAATAGGCTGCAAATGCCTGTCCAAAGCGATGCCCCACAGGCGCGGGCAACCCCTCGGTTTGTTCGAGATAGACTTCTTTGAGGATGGGCGCGATTTCCTCCTCCCATTCCCGTTCTGTATTGGCCGGCCATGTGGGCCACGGCGACACTTCTGTATCGCGCACGGCAACGCCGCCGTCTATTGCGAGTGTTTCTGCCATAAAAAACTCCTTTGCTTTTGGCTTGACCGCTTGGTAAAGATGGTCGTTGGTATTAAGGGTTGTTTTCACAGTGAAAAAACATATCATTTAACGCGGTCCCACACGGGCCTCAACGGCATGTGGGATATGCTGATTTCACGATGGGTTATCGCTATGCCTTCAGCGCGTCATTTCCATATCTTGACCCATCACGCGACGAGATGTATATTTAATTTCTGTATCGCAGATTGTCAAGGTAAGATTTGAGAATTGATGAGGAGGAACTCTTTATCGCGGGAATCCAAAGGCTTGAGCCGTGATCGATGCGTTCTGCAAACAATATTTAAGTCATTAAGAGAGGAAGGTTGCCCATGAATTTTGCGGGGATGTTGATGCAGCAAATCGAGGGCGAGGTGCGGTTCGATAAAATGTCGCGCATTTTGTATAGCACGGACGCGAGCATGTATCAAATAGAGCCTGTGGGCGTCGTGTTGCCCAAGCACGAGCGGGATGTTTTGAAGGTGATCCGCCTCGCGGCGCAGCACGGGGTGGCCGTCATTCCCCGAGGCGGCGGGACTGGGCTTGCGGGCGCGGTGGTGGGCCGCGGTGTGGTGATGGACATGTCGAAATACATGACCCGCATTCTCGACTTCAATGCCGAAGAGGGATGGGTCAAAGTCGAGCCCGGGGTGATCCTCGACGAACTCAACGCCTTTCTCAAGCCCCATGGTCTGCAATTCGCGCCCGATGTCGCCACCAGCAGCCGCGCGACTATCGGCGGGATGGTGGGCAACAATTCTGCGGGCACGCATTCGGTCATTTACGGCAAGACCATCGATCACGTCTTGGAACTCGATCTGATCTTGTCCGATGGCACGCGGACCACCGCGGGCGCGTTGGACGAGCCCGCGGTAAAACAAAAGTGTGAGCAACGAGATCTCGAAGGCCAAGCGTATCGGGAAGTGATTCGCTTGGCGCGGGAAAACGCGGAAGAGATCGAGCGGCGATACCCCAAAATTTTGCGCCGGGTCGGCGGGTACAATCTCGATGAATTTATCAAAAAGCAGCCCTTCAGTCTCGCGCACATGGTCATCGGTTCTGAAGGTACGTTGGCGACGGTGGTCGGCGCGAAGCTCAAGGTGATTCCCCTGCCTCGGGCAAAGGTGCTCGGCATTGTGCAATTTGGCGATCTGATCGCGTCTATGCAGGCTGTCGCGCCGATTTTGGCAACGCAACCCGCGGCTGTCGAATTGATCGACGAGATGATTTTAGAGCAGACCAAGGGATCGGTGGAACTGTCTCGCACGCGCTCGTGGGTGCAAGGCGATCCCGCAGCCGTGCTGGCCGTGGAATACTACGGCGATTCGGAAGGCGAACTGCTCGGCAAATTGGATGAACTCGAAACCCTGTTGGGCAATCTGAATCTCGCGCATACTTTTTCTCGAGCCATTTCCGAGGCCGAGCAAGCCGATGTTTGGAATGTCCGCAAAGCGGGCCTCGGCTTGCTGATGGGCGTCAAGGGCGATTCCAAGCCCATTGCCTTTGTCGAAGATGCCGCAGTGCCGCCCGAGCGATTGCCCGATTATGTCGCCGATTTTGGCGACTTGATGACAACGCTCAACACGCGGGCCGGGTATTACGCCCATGCCAGCGTGGGCTTGTTGCACATTCGCCCGATGGTCGACCTCAAAGATGCCGCCGAGATCGCCAAAATGCGCTTCATCGCCGAAGCCGTGCGCGATTTGGTGATGAAATACGGCGGCGCGATAAGCGGTGAACACGGCGATGGCTTGGTGCGGAGTTGTTGGAACGAAGCGTTTTTTGGCCCGGTGCTCTACAATGCTTTTCGAGGGGTCAAGCGCGCCTTTGATCCCAAGGGGCTGATGAACCCCGGCAAAATTGTCGACGCGCCCATGATGACGGAAAATTCGCGCTATGGCGCGGCCTATCGCGCCGATGAGATCGAGACCCATTTCGATTTTTCCGCGGATGGGGGATTTCACCGCGCCGTTGAAATGTGCAATGGCGTGGGCGCGTGTCGCAAAAAACTCACAGGCACCATGTGCCCGTCCTATATGGCGACACTCGAAGAGGAACACTCGACTCGGGGGCGGGCAAACGCGCTTCGCGCAGCCATTTCCGGGCGGTGGGAAGGCGGGCTGACCGATCATCGCATCGCCGACGTGCTCGCCCTGTGTTTGGAATGCAAGGCGTGCAAAGCCGAGTGCCCGTCCAATGTGGATATGGCGAAGATCAAGTACGAGTTTAAGGCCCATTACTACGCCAAACACGGGCGGCCTTTGCGCGCGCGCTTATTTGGCAATGTGGAAATGATGGGCAAACTCGGCTGCGTCGCCGCGCCCCTGGCCAATGGGTTGGGCAATACGCGGGTTTCAAAATGGATGATGAAGCGGTTGGGAATCGCCCCCGCGCGGTCATTGCCGCCATTTGCGAGGCAGACATTTACCCACTGGTTCGCCCGTCGCCGCGCGCCCGTGCGGAACAAGCGCGTCGTGTTTTTTTCCGATACGTACACCACCTACAATTATCCCGACATCGGCAAGGCGGGCACGGCCTTGTTTGAAGCCGCGGGTTACGAGGTCATTTTGGCCGTGAAACGCTGTTGTGGCCGTCCGATGCTTTCGAACGGTTATATCGACCGCGTAAAAGAAAACGCCCGGTTCAATATCGAAAATTTGTACCGCTATACCGAGCAGGGCTATCCCATCGTGGGCTTTGAACCGTCGTGCGTTTCGATGCTCAAAGATGAATACGTCGATTTGATCGGCGATCCGCACGCGCGCGCCGTGGCGGACAATGTCTATACATTTGAAGCGTTTGTGCAGCAATTTTCCGACCGGGGCGAATTTTCCGTGCCATTTACCGATCAAAAAAAAGACATCTTGCTGCACGGGCACTGCCACCAAAAAGCCCTGTGGGGCATGGGCGCGTCCGAAGCCGCATTGGGATTGCCCGAGGGCTTTCGCGTCACGTCCATCCAATCGGGGTGTTGCGGCATGGCCGGTTCGTTTGGCTATGAGGCCGAGCACTACGACGTGTCGCTCAAAGTGGGTGAGCCGCGCTTGCTCGAAGTGATTCGCAACGCCGATGAGACAACCGAAATTGCCGCTGCGGGTTTGTCGTGCAGGCAGCAGATCGCCCACGCCACCGGGCGCGAGGCTCGCCACCCCGCCGAGGTGCTCGCCGACGCGATAGATAATGCGTAGGGACAGGCCCCCGTGCCTGTCCGAAACAAGGGCCAGGCGATAGATAGGAGGAAATCGTGGATTTAACGGCATTTATTCGAGATGTGCCCGATTTTCCAAAACCGGGCATTGTGTTCAAAGACATCGCGCCTCTGATCGCGGATCGCGCGGCTTTTCGCGTGGCGATAGAGCAACTCGCCTGTCCCTATCGCGCCGCGCCCGTGGATTTGGTCGTCGGCATTGAGGCGCGCGGGTTTATTTTTGGCGCGGCCCTCGCGCTCGAACTCGGCGCGGGATTTGTGCCCATTCGCAAACCCGGCAAATTGCCATCAGCGACAATTTCTGCGGAATACGAATTGGAATACGGCACAGACAGCATGGAAATCCACACCGATGCCATTGCCGAAGGACAAAAGATCGCGCTGGTCGACGATTTGCTCGCCACGGGCGGCACAATGGCCGCTGCCTGTCAACTCGTCTCCGCGCTCAAAGGAGAAATTGCCGGTCTCTCTTTTGTCATTGAATTGACCTTTTTGCACGGGCGCGAAAAACTCGGCGATTGGCCCATTCACGCGCTGATCCGGTATTGATACCTATTGGAGAAAGAACGATACACGCCCCTGTAGCTCAGAGGATAGAGTAGCGGATTCCTAATCCGTTGGTCGCAGGTTCGAGTCCTGCCAGGGGCATTTTTTCTTGAGAGATTGCAAATGCAAGCGGGAGAACGCATATTCGGCTACGATGTGGCCCGTGCTTTTGCCATCTTTGGCATGACGCTGGTCAACTACAAGGTCGTCATGACAGCCGACGGGAGCGGCCCCGGCTGGCTCGCCTTTGCGACGGGACTGTTCGAAGGTCGCGCCGCTGCCGTCTTTGTCGTGTTGGCAGGCGTTGGCCTATCGCTGGCATCTCGCCGCGAGCGGCAGTCCGGCGATTCCGAAGCCCTGTTCAACGCCCGCAAAACCCTGTGGAAGCGCGCCGCCTTCCTGTTCGTGGTCGGCATGCTGTACCTCCCCATTTACTTGGGCGACATCCTGCACTTTTACGGCATCTACATCACTATCGGCGCGCTTGCCCTATCGGCGTCCGGTCGGTGGCTTTGGGGGTTGGCTGCCGCATTTGTCATCGCCTTCTCCGTGCTGATCCTGGGGTTCAACTACGAGGCAGAATGGGATTTTACCACGCTGGAGTACGAAGGACTCTGGACGCCTTTGGGCATGCTCCGCAACCTGTTTTTCAACGGCCTTCATCCCGTCATTCCCTGGACTGCTTTTTTATTGGCGGGCATGTGGCTGGGCAGGCGGGATATGTCTGACTCGTCGGTGAGCAAGCGCGTATTTCTAATGGGTGCCGGGGTCGCGCTATTTGCCGAATTTCTATCCGCGGTGCTGATAGAGACGCTGACAGCGCGTGCATCCGCCGATTCTGTAGAAGCGATACGCGCTGTTTTTGGAACTGAAATGCTCCCACCCGTGCCGCTGTATATGCTGGCCGCGGGCGGCACGGCCTTTGCCGTTATCGCAATGTGTGTCATGCTTTCGCCGCGATTTGTGCATCTCAGACTCCATCGCGCGTTGGTGGCGACGGGCCAGCTTTCGCTGACGCTCTACGTCGCACACGTTGTACTGGGGATGAGCATTTTGGATATTTTCGGGCGTCTGGAGAATCAGAGTCTCGAATTTGCCGTGACGAGCGCGGTTGTATTTTTCGCGTTGGCTGTCGCCTATTCAGACAAATGGCGACAGCACTTCGGCCGCGGCCCACTCGAGTGGGCCATGAGACGGTTGACAGCGTAGAAATGCAACGCATCATACACGCCTTGGGAGAAATGACATGACATTGCGAATGCTGTTGATCATCGCGTTCGTCTCGCCGACGAGTGGGGCGTGGGCAAATGTCGATTCTTTGCTCGCGGCGGCATCCGATACAGCGCGGGCATTTGACGAGCGCGTGTTGCTCTTAAAAGCGGCTGCCCAACGCGATACCTCTGCACGCGCGGCCCACGCCTTGGGCGCGTTGTACATGGTGCGGGGCAAAGGGTATGTACACACGGCCGAGCGGTGGTTAAAAAAAGCCGTGCAGCAACAGCCGAATAACGGGGATATTTTGACCTCGCTGGCCGAGTATTACTGGCGCATTGGGCGGCGAACAACCGCGATAGTCTATGCCAAACGGGGCATTGCGCGCGATCCCGACAATGTGGGGCCTCTGTATTGGGCGGCGCGCTTTGAGATGTGGAATATGACGCGGTATCTCAATGCCGAGCGCAAAATCGTGAATTACAGTTCTGATCCCTATAGGCCCAGAAGAAGGGTCAGAACCCTGAGTTTGGAACACTACGGCATTGAGGCGCGCGATGCGGCCATTGGATATTTGACCCGCGCCATTGACAAAGACCCCGGCCATTGGGCATCGCATCACCTCTTGGGCTTGGTTTATTACGAAGGCCGAATGCCCCATGAGTTGATTCCCCTGTTTGAAAATTATCTGCAACGGCATCCCGACAATGCCCACGCCCATTTTTTTCTCGGATTGGGCTATCAAGCCAAAGATCGGTTGCAACGCGCTTATGCCGCTTATGCCAATGGGCTTGCGCGCATGCAGGCCGCAGAGCAGCGGTTTATGATGGGGGTGTTTTTGCTGGCCGATCCGGATTCGACCGCGCCAGACCGCGCGGCCATCCGCAAGTTCTGGACGGGCCGAGACCCGTTGTTTTTGACCGAATACAACGAGCGATTGCTCGAACACTGCCGGCGCGTGGCGTACTCAAATTTGCGATTTGGCGATCCCCTCAAAGGCATTCCCGGATGGACCACGGACAAAGGCCAAGTCTATATCCGCTACGGCCATCCCATCGCGCTGGTGGCAAGGCCAGCGGAATTTCACACGGGTGTGGATTTGCCCGGCTACATGCAGGATTATCTGGCCCGACGGGCGCGGTGGCAGACGATGTCGCACAATTTCGAGCATCGCAAGGAGTTGTGGCGATACGATGGCTTTACGATCATTTTTGAAAATACGGACACGCGCGATCACTGGAATTTCCGCTTCGGCTGGTTGGATTCCGGCGTGAATCCATTGGGTTTTAAGTCCTTTGTCGCGCGCAACCCCGATCATTTTCGAGACCCGTACTGGGCGCAGCGCTACAATGTGCCGCATCAAGTGGCGCAATTTCGCGGGGAAAATGACAGCGTGCGGGTCGAAGTGTATTACGCGCTCGATGCCGAAGAGGTCGAGATCGAAGACCTCCGCGCGGGCCTCAAGGGCGTCAATTTGCGCCAGGGCCTGTTCCTCTTCGATGCCGAATGGGATACGTTGCGCCGAGAGATCGCGCGGGTGCATCGCCTGCCGCTGGTGAAATACGACGCGGTTCGCACGGGCTATTTGTTGACCGGTGATCGGCTCAACCTGAAAGCCGGGCGTTATTATTTGGCTGCGGAAGTGGAGGATCGCGCCAAAAAATCCGTGGGCGCGTTTCGAGATACGCTCGATGTGCGGCACTTTGCAAATGACCGGTTGGAGGTCAGCGATTTGCTGCTGGCGCGGCGCGTGGTGGAGCGAGAAGACCGCCCCTTTGGACGCAATCGCTTTCTCGTGCTGTCCAATCCCTTGCGGCAATACGAAAACAACGGGCGCGCAGTGGTGTATTTCGAGATTTACAATTTGCAACGCGACAATTTTGGCGCGACCCATTACAAACTCACCTTTCAGGTGCGCGCATTAAGCGATGCCAGCGACGCAGAACGAGGAGATTGGGCGACAGCCGTGTCTTACGAACAGCGCGGCACCCGCGACTGGGAGGCGTTGTTTTTGGCCTTGGCCCTAGACAAAACCATGCCAGGCCCCAAAGCCCTGCGCGTGGTGGTCGAAGACCTGCACAATCTAAAACGCGCAATCTCAACAGCACAATTTCGGGTAATGTGGTGAGAAGCGCGTTTCGCCACAAAAAACAAAAACGAGCATGACGGGGCCCTGTGCCTGTCCGTAAGATACAAGAAGCGAGAAGCCACATTGGTTTTCTATTGGCCTGATGAGATGCGCTATGTTGCCAGCAAGCGATCCCCTTGACCTTACCCAGGCATTCAAAGAAGCCATTGCAAAAATGCGATCACAAAAGACCATCAGACAAAGCCATCACGCACAGCGCACAAGGCCGTCTCGCAACCAACAGCGATTATGTAGCCAACCTTGCAGGCCAGCGCATGTCGTGCGACCCACAAAGCGATTTGCGCTGTGCCAGTCCCTCGGCGCATGAGAGCGGCATTTTTGAACTGCTGGGGCAGTTGTACCCCGCTCGCCTACTTTTTTTTGCTGTTGAAAAAAAGTATGAAAACGCGAATAATTTGAGCGTTTGACGCCGAAGGCATCAAAGGCAACGCATGATCTCTACTAAATGTCTGTTCCTCATTCATCCCTGATGAAGGCAGGATACGGACAAATAAAAATCAATTTGGTATAATGGATAAATCGCAGGGGCGTCGGACGTGTCCGCCCGTCCTCTACCTCACATCAGGAGACAGAATCATGAATCCACTTGAAGAGCGTTTGTGCAAATTGGAAACGCGCGTTGCGCGCTACCGCAATTTCAATATCCTGTTGTGTCTCCTGTTGGTGGCAATGATCACGGTTGCCTCAACAGAGGGCATTTCGCCATTTAGGATCGGCTCATTCCTCGCGCCTGTGGCGACGCCCAAAGCCCGTTTTGAAATTCCCAACGCGCCAACCGAAGGCATGCCCGCTACAAGGCATCCGGGCGCGCAGAGATCGGGAAAAGCAACGGCACAGACGCAAGATGTGATTCGCACGACGGGATTGCAGATTGTGAACAGTGCCGGGCAAGCGGTCGTCGAATTGTGGCCCAGTACCGTGGGCGGTGGCCTTATTTTTGTCAATTCTCCGGAAGGTAGGGAACTGGTCTACATTGGAAGTAGTGCTTCAAATGGCAATGGACTCTTGCTCATCAATTCAACAGAAGAAAAGAACCTCGTTAGCTTGGGATCGGATAATGAGACAGGAGATGGGTGGATAGGTATCAAAAACAAAAATGGCGTGCGTTTGATTAGTTTGTATGCGGATGAAAGACCCGGGATATACATCAACAAAAATGAAAATTTGGCGTATCTTGGGGCCAGTACCCGGGGCAATGGGCTTTTGAATCTGCGTAACGCATCGGGAAAACGCTTGGCGTACCTGGGGACAGATGAGACCGCTGGCAATGTGAGTTTATTCAATAACGCCGATCAGGAGATTGCTTATTTGGGATGGGAGAGCGAGGGACGAGGCGTATTGAAACTCAACTCCGAAACGGGCACAGAACTCATTACGGCGGGTTCAAATACACACGATAATGGATTGATCAGGGTGAGCAATCGCTATGGCACCCTCGGCGTTTGGATCGTCGGCGGGGACGAAAATGGCTATGTGGGGATACAGGATAACCGGGAGAGGATGCTCGTAGAAATGGGAGCGACGACAAGCGGCGATGGCCTTGTCCGCACGCTGTCCCCACAGGGTATCACGACTTGGGCGAGCTACTTTGCCCAATCCACCACGGGTTCGACCACTTCCTTAAGGGGCGATCTGGACAATGATGGCGATGTTGATGGCGATGATTTCCTTATCTTTTCGGAAAATTTTGGCAAAGGACAGTGAGCGATGATTCGTTCTCTGAAATCTCCGCGCGGTGTTCTCTCGGTGCTCGTCCTGCTTTTTTTTGCTGTTGCACTGAGTTTAACCGCTTCCGTGCAGGCGACTCAAATCGAGTATGAAAAGGTCGATCACCCCCCGAAGTTGGAGGGCGTGCTGGCTCGGATTCAAAAGAACTGGGCGGCGCAAAAACGGGCACTGGCCAAGGCGACGGCAAGACAATACGGCGCGGCAGATATCGATGGCGAAAATATCACAGTCGTATTGGAGCCGCGAGATGGGCAACTTTCAGAAAGTATCGATTTTGGCGCGTTATCCAATTTGGGCGTCAGCATTGTCGCCCAATCTCGGCATTTGGTCGCAGTGTCCTCGCCCATATCCGCGCTTGAGAGGTTGACCCATGTGGCGGGCGTGCAGTTTGTGCGTTTGCCCATCAAGCCGCGCCCGCTCGTTGTCAGCGAGGGCGTGGCGCGCGTCAAAGCATCGGTTTACTCGCGCAGGGGTTTTACCGGGCGCGGGGTAAAAGTCGGGGTCATTGACATCGGTTTTGTCGGCGTGCCCTCCTTGCAAAATCGGGGCGAATTGCCCCAAGTGTTTTCTCGGGATTTTACGGGCGGGGGGATTTTTGAACGAGGCAGTCTTTCCGAAAGTGCAATGGTACACGGATCGGCCTGCGCCGAAATCGTCCACGACATTGCCCCGGATGCTGAAATTCATCTGTACAAGGTAGCGGATATAGTCAGTTTGGAAAACGCCAAGGACGCGGCAATTCAGGAGGGCCTCGATATTGTCACCGTATCTTTGGGCTGGAGATGGGGATCGGGTTTTGGCGATGGAACGGGTCGCGCGTGTGAAATTGTCGATGATGCGTTTCAGAACAATGTTTTGTGGGTGAATGCAGCGGGGAATTACAGCCAAAGCCAAGTATCTGCACAGTTAAGCGACCCGGATGCCGACGGGTACCACAACTTTGATGGAGACGATGAAGTCGTCAGCTTGCAAAATGTTCGTGCAGGCGATGAAGTCGAAGTGTGGTTGACGTGGAATGAATGGCCGATCACGTCTCACGACTACGATCTGTTGCTCGTAAAAATCGCAACGGATGGCAGTACTGAAATTATCGAGCGTGCAGATACCAAACAATACAGGTCAGTACCCTTCGAAAGGCTTGTTTATACCATTCGAGAACCGGGGAATTACGGCTTGGCGGTTTGGCGGGCAGAAGACGCCAAAGTGACCCTTTTCAAGGGAATTATATACTTGAAACCCTAACCTTTCTTGTTATATTTATCCAAGTTACGAATGAACAAGGGGGTGTATGATGGCAAAGCAGCTTAGTTTCGTCGCGTTCACACAGAAGTTTGCCACGCCTGAAGCGTGTATTTTGCACCTTGAAAAGATACGCTTTAAGGATGGCGAGTCTTGTCCGCATTGTGGTAGTATGGGAAAAATCTATCGTCGTTCTGATTTGGCGTATAGGTGCTCGGATTGTGGGCGTAATTTTCATATGATTTACGGAACGATGTTTGGCGCGTCAAAAATCAAGATGTTGCCTAATTCGCATCAATCGAAAAAAGGTTGATACCTTAAGTCGTGTTGATGAGATGTTGAATATGGCGATGGGCGCACGGTTGACTTACAAGCAACTTATAGCCAGTGAGGGGGTTGCATGAACAAACTTTATGGCACAGGCGGGCGATATGGAAGTCAACGGGAAATCTTATCCACGCATGCAAATGTTATCCGTTCCTGAAAGACTCGAAGGAAAACGTTTTGAAACGCCAGATGTTAGGGGCAGGCGTGCCGAAAATCAGAGGGCGCTTGCATTCAACACCAAAAACCCGTGATTACTTTAACAAGATGATTTAGGTTGTCAAGTATATAATTCCCCTTTTCAAATTGACCAGCGAAAATCACGAACTCGATAGCTCTGTATCTCGCGGGTCAGTGGGCATACCGGGGGATGCGCGTGGCGCGCTGACTGTGGGGGCGTTGGGGCATCGCAATTATACGACAGGGCCGATTGAATCGTATAGTTCCCAAGGTCCGACGTTTGACAGGCGAATCAAACCCGACTTGGTCGCACCTACGGGGGTGAGCACGGTGAGCTATGGCCCTCCGGGCTATTACGGCACATCGGCGGCTGCGCCCCATGTCGCGGGGGCCGCCGCACTCGTAAAATCTTCCGATCCCGTGCATTACAATGCGCGGCGGTTGAAAGACGCGCTGATGCGATCTGCGGTTGATATGGGAGATCGGGGGCCCGATAATGTCTATGGCGCCGGGCGCTTGGAGTTATTGCCACTTTTTGGCATGCCCATCATGAATCTTTCGCGCACGGAACTCGATTTTGGCGCGGTCTTGTTGGGACAATCCCAAACCCTCGAACTGGGGATTGTCAACCCCGGGCAGGCGTCCTTGGTCATAACAAATATCCTCTTGCCATCCCGCGATTACGATCTTTCGCACTCTTCATATACCGTCGCGCCGGGGCGCAGCGGGCAAATTTCCGTCACCTTTTCGCCGCAGAGCCTGGGCGATAAATCCGGCGCGATGACCATTTTGAGCAATTTGCCGGATCGTACGGTGACGTTGCGCGCACGAGGCGTTCAACAACCCGTTGTGCCCGCTCCGCAACTCTCGGTCGATTCTTCTCTGCGCGATTTTGGGCGCGTTGAGATTGGCACGTCAAAGTCGATGACAGTCACGGTCACAAATTTTGGAGACGCCGCCCTGTCCATCACCGACATTATCACCAGCGATGATCAAGTGGGGGCCATCCCGAAACAATTGACCATTCCCGCCAAACAAAACGGCTTTTTTACCCTGCGTTTTGAGCCAAACCGAACGGGCGACCTATCGGGCAACGCGACCATATACAGCAATGACCCGCAAACGCCTGCGGTCAGCATTCGCGTTTCCGGAACGGGGTACCGGCCTCAAACCACCCGGTTCGCGCTGTCGCTCGTAACAGGGGGCACAGAAAATAACGGCGTGTACGCCCTGCCTGCCGATGGCGTAATTGCCGTGCAAATTCACGGACAGCAGGTCAAAGATGCAATCGGTTTTCGCGCATTGTTCAATTTTGACGCGCCCGCGTTGGCTTACGAGGGGTTTGATATTGGAAACGGGATTCCAAATGGGCATTCGCCAGGGCCTTATTCCCCGCCCAACAGTGCTTCGGCGATAGAAGTGATGGCCGCGTCATTTGGCAGCAAAATCGCGCAGCCCTCCGCGTGGCTCGGCACCATCCGCTTTCGCGCCTCAGATGCTTTTTACACGGGGCAAATCCGCCTGCGGCAGGCGCGCATCCGGCGGGCAGGACAATTTGAGGTGTTTGCCGATCCACTGGTCTTGACATTTTCGCGCCAGCGCGGATTGCGGGCCGACTTCAACGGCAATGGCAACGTGGGGTTTCAGGATTTCCTCCTTTTCGCATCTCATTACGGCTACGCATCCGGGCATGCAAACTACGATGTGCGATACGATTTGGATGGCGATGGCCGGATCGGTTTTGGCGATTTTTTGATTTTTGCCCAGGATTATGGGTAGCCTTGAAAGGATCAAAAAAGCGATCCGCTATCAAAATCAGAGGGTGCAAAAAGTAACGGGTTACGCCTTTTGCAAAAAATGCTTCCTTCCGACACAATATCTTGTGTATAAAATTTTAATTGTATCACAAGATATGGGATCACGGCGTGACGTCAGGAGCTAAGTTGCTCAATCTGAACGATGGACCCGGCGTTTTCGCACAGCCTAAAGATCTCAAAAAGGCGAGTAATGGATAAATCGCAGGGGCGTCGGACGTGTCCGCCCGTCCTCTACCTCACATCAGGAGACAGAATCATGAATCCACTTGAAGAGCGTTTGTGCAAATTGGAAACGCGCGTTGCGCGCTACCGCAATTTCAATATCCTGTTGGAAACGCGCGTTGCGCGCTACCGCAATTTCAATATCCTGTTGTGTCTCCTGTTGGTGGCAATGATCACGGTTGCCTCAACAGAGGGCATTTCGCCATTTAGGATCGGCTCATTCCTCGCGCCTGTGGCGACGCCCAAAGCCCGTTTTGAAATTCCCGACGCGCCAACCCAAGGCATGCCCGCTACAAGGCATCCGGACGCGCAGAGATCGGGAAAAGCAGTGGCGCAAACGCAGGGGCCGATTCGCACGACGGGATTGCAGATTGTGAACAGTGCCGGACAAGCGGTCGTCGAATTGGGGGCCAGTACCTTGGGCGGCAGATTTCTGCTCAATTCTGCGGAAGGCAGGAGACTGGTCTATATTGGATCGGCAGCTGAAAATGGCGATGGATTGATGTTGATCAAGTCAAAAGAAGAAACGAACCTCATTAGCTTGGGATCGGCTACTGAGACGGGAGATGGACTTATCAATATAAGAAACAAAAATGGCGTGCGTTTGATCAGTGTATATGCGTATGAAACCCCCGGGATACGCATCAACAAAAAAGAAAATGAAAATGAAAATTTGGCGTATCTGGGTGCAAGTACTCGGGATCACGGGATTTTGAGTCTGAGTAACGCATCGGGAAAAGCCTTGGTGTCCATGTATGCAGATGAGACCGCTGGCAATCTGCGGCTGTCGAACAACGCCGATCAGGAGATTGCTTATTTGGGATGGAATGGCGAGGGACGAGGCGTATTGAAACTCAACTCCGAAACGGGCACAGAACTCATTACGGCGGGTTCAAATACAAAACATGATGGATTGATCAGGGTGAGCAATCGCTATGGCACCCTCGGCGTTTGGATCGTCGGCGGGGACGAAAATGGCTATGTGGGGATACAGGATAACCGGGAGAGGATGCTCGTAGAAATGGGAGCGACGACAAGCGGCGATGGCCTTGTCCGCACGCTGTCCCCACAGGGTATCACGACTTGGGCGAGCAACCCTGCCCAATCCACCACGGGTTCGACCACCTCCTTAAAGGGCGATCTGGACAATGATGGCGATGTCGATGGCGATGATTTCCTTATCTTTTCGGAAAATTTTGGCAAAGGACAGTGAGCGATGATTCGTTCTCTGAAATCTCCGCGCGGTGTTCTCTCGGTGCTCGTCCTGCTTTTTTTTGCTGTTGCACTGAGTTTAACCGCTTCCGTGCAGGCGACTCAAATCGAGTATGAAAAGGTCGATCACCCCCCGAAGTTGGAGGGCGTGCTGGCTCGGATTCAAAAGAACTGGGCGGCGCAAAAACGGGCACTGGCCAAGGCGACGGCAAGACAATACGGCGCGGCAGATATCGATGGCGAAAATATCACAGTCGTATTGGAGCCGCGAGATGGGCAACTTTCAGAAAGTATCGATTTTGGCGCGTTATCCAATTTGGGCGTCAGCATTGTCGCCCAATCTCGGCATTTGGTCGCAGTGTCCTCGCCCATATCCGCGCTTGAGAGGTTGACCCATGTGGCGGGCGTGCAGTTTGTGCGTTTGCCCATCAAGCCGCGCCCGCTCGTTGTCAGCGAGGGCGTGGCGCGCGTCAAAGCATCGGTTTACTCGCGCAGGGGTTTTACCGGGCGCGGGGTAAAAGTCGGGGTCATTGACATCGGTTTTGTCGGCGTGCCCTCCTTGCAAAATCGGGGCGAATTGCCCCAAGTGTTTTCTCGGGATTTTACGGGCGGGGGGATTTTTGAACGAGGCAGTCTTTCCGAAAGTGCAATGGTACACGGATCGGCCTGCGCCGAAATCGTCCACGACATTGCCCCGGATGCTGAAATTCATCTGTACAAGGTAGCGGATATGGTCAGTTTGGAAAACGCCAAGGACGCGGCAATTCAGGAGGGTCTCGATATCGTCACCGTATCTTTGGGGTGGGATTTTGCGAGAGGTTTTGGCGATGGAACGGGTCGCGCGTGTGAAATTGTCGATGATGCGTTTCAGAACAATGTTTTGTGGGTGAATGCAGCGGGGAATGAGGCAAAAAGAAAAATCTCTGCACAGTTGAGCGACCCGGATGGCGACGGGTATCACAACTTCGAGGGAGACGATGAAATCGTCAGCTTAAAAAATGTCCGAGTAGGAGACGAAGTAAAAGCAGTATTGACGTGGAATGAATGGCCGCTCACATCTCACGACTACGATCTGTTGCTCGTAAAAATCGCAACGGATGGCAGCACTGAAATTATCGAACGTGCAGATACCAAACAGTCTTACTCGCCTCCTTTTGAGTTGCTCGCTTACACCATTCGAGAACCGGGGAATTACGGCTTGGCGGTTTGGCGGGCAGAAGACGCCAAAGTGACCCTTTTCAAATTGATCAGTCCATCCCACGATCTCGACGGGCCTATATCCATTGCGGGGTCATTGTCTTCGCCTGGGGATGCGCGTGGCGCGCTGACTGTGGGGGCGTTGGGGCATCGCAATTATACGACAGGGCCGATTGAATCGTATAGTTCCCAAGGTCCGACGTTTGACAGGCGAATCAAACCCGACTTGGTCGCACCTACGGGGGTGAGCACGGTGAGCTATGGCCCTCCGGGCTATTACGGCACATCGGCGGCTGCGCCCCATGTCGCGGGGGCCGCCGCACTCGTAAAATCTTCCGATCCCGTGCATTACAATGCGCGGCGGTTGAAAGACGCGCTGATGCGATCTGCGGTTGATATGGGAGATCGGGGGCCCGATAATGTCTATGGCGCCGGGCGCTTGGAGTTATTGCCACTTTTTGGCATGCCCATCATGAATCTTTCGCGCACGGAACTCGATTTTGGCGCGGTCTTGTTGGGACAATCCCAAACCCTCGAACTGGGGATTGTCAACCCCGGGCAGGCGTCCTTGGTCATAACAAATATCCTCTTGCCATCCCGCGATTACGATCTTTCGCACTCTTCATATACCGTCGCGCCGGGGCGCAGCGGGCAAATTTCCGTCACCTTTTCGCCGCAGAGCCTGGGCGATAAATCCGGCGCGATGACCATTTTGAGCAATTTGCCGGATCGTACGGTGACGTTGCGCGCACGAGGCGTTCAACAACCCGTTGTGCCCGCTCCGCAACTCTCGGTCGATTCTTCTCTGCGCGATTTTGGGCGCGTTGAGATTGGCACGTCAAAGTCGATGACAGTCACGGTCACAAATTTTGGAGACGCCGCCCTGTCCATCACCGACATTATCACCAGCGATGATCAAGTGGGGGCCATCCCGAAACAATTGACCATTCCCGCCAAACAAAACGGCTTTTTTACCCTGCGTTTTGAGCCAAACCGAACGGGCGACCTATCGGGCAACGCGACCATATACAGCAATGACCCGCAAACGCCTGCGGTCAGCATTCGCGTTTCCGGAACGGGGTACCGGCCTCAAACCACCCGGTTCGCGCTGTCGCTCGTAACAGGGGGCACAGAAAATAACGGCGTGTACGCCCTGCCTGCCGATGGCGTAATTGCCGTGCAAATTCACGGACAGCAGGTCAAAGATGCAATCGGTTTTCGCGCATTGTTCAATTTTGACGCGCCCGCGTTGGCTTACGAGGGGTTTGATATTGGAAACGGGATTCCAAATGGGCATTCGCCAGGGCCTTATTCCCCGCCCAACAGTGCTTCGGCGATAGAAGTGATGGCCGCGTCATTTGGCAGCAAAATCGCGCAGCCCTCCGCGTGGCTCGGCACCATCCGCTTTCGCGCCTCAGATGCTTTTTACACGGGGCAAATCCGCCTGCGGCAGGCGCGCATCCGGCGGGCAGGACAATTTGAGGTGTTTGCCGATCCACTGGTCTTGACATTTTCGCGCCAGCGCGGATTGCGGGCCGACTTCAACGGCAATGGCAACGTGGGGTTTCAGGATTTCCTCCTTTTCGCATCTCATTACGGCTACGCATCCGGGCATGCAAACTACGATGTGCGATACGATTTGGATGGCGATGGCCGGATCGGTTTTGGCGATTTTTTGATTTTTGCCCAGGATTATGGGCAGCCTTGAAAGGATCAAAAAAGCGATCCGCTATCAAAATCAGAGGGTGCAAAAAGTAACGGGTTACGCCTTTTGCAAAAAATGCTTCCTTCCGACACAATATCTTGTGTATAAAATTTTAATTGTATCACAAGATATGGGATCACTGCGTAACGTCAGGAGCTGAGTTGCTCAATCTGAACGATGGACCCGGCGTTTTCGCACAGCCTAAAGATCTCAAAAAATTGAAAACTATAGACTTAAAGTGCCCAATATTGGGCAAATTATTGTTGCGTTCCAAAGTTTAATCCCCTATCTTGTCTGCCCAAGTATTTCCTCAATACTTGCCCCACACATTCTGGTTTGATCGAAAACACCGCTCCCCTGCGGTTCGCGCTCGATTCCTTCCTCCAAATTACTCCCCAAGCAACACTCCCCTTATCCCATGTTGTCACACATCTATGCCCTGGGTTTCCCCATGACCGCGGGGCCATCTATTTTGGCAACGACCGATTTTTTCATCCAAAGTCGGACAGTGTCATCGCGTCTGCGTCTCGGATTGCGGACCTTTGGCGAATTGATCTGGAACACTGGACACGCGACCGAGCGTCGATTTCCAAGTCACGGGGGAAATATATGCCTGCTGCACTCATGAGTTACAAAACCGCACCGAGAACAAACGGCAGCAAAAGTTCTGCACTTGAACTCTATCTCAAAGACATCGCGTACAACGAATTGCTCACGCCACAAGAAGAAGTCGCCCTGGCCAAGCGCATCCGCACAGGGGATCGCCAAAGCCTGAACAAAATGATCGAATCCAATTTGCGATTCGTCATTACCATCGCCAAAGAATACCAGGGGCGCGGCCTGCCCTTGGAAGACCTCATCGCCGAAGGCAACATGGGGCTCGTGCGCGCGGCAACCCGCTACGACGAAACCGTCGGCGTCAAATTTACCACCTATGCCGTGTGGTGGATTCGGCAGGGCATCTTGTCGGCATTGGCAGAAAAAGCCCGCATGGTGCGCCTGCCGGTGAACAAGATCAAACACCTGAGCAAATTGGAGCGCATCTCGGCGGACCTCAAACAGACATTGGGGCGCGAACCGCTGGTCGATGAAATTGCGGCCCGCGCCGACATGCAACCCGGGCAAGTGCAAGACCTGCTCAATGCCTCGCGGTGGCACATTTCTTATGACAAGCCCATTGACGACAGCCCGGATACCAACTTGCTGGAACTGTTGGCAGACCAAAATCAGGAAACGCCCGAAGATGTCCTGATGGAAAATTCTATGGCCGACGAAATCCACACGGCCCTCAACACCCTGGCACCGCGCGATGCCCGGGTCTTGCGCCTCTATTTTGGCATCAACAGCGGCGAGACCATGACGCTCGAACAAATCGGCAATATTCTCAACCTGACCAAAGAGCGCGTGCGCCAAATCCGCGACAAAGCCCTCTCGGCCCTCAAGCACCCCGCGCGCATGCGGAAAATCAGAACCCTTCTGACGGAGAATTGATCCGGTGTCCAACGGCACGACAGCACCATCTGGCCTGGGCATTGTACACGTCAGCCACATCACATTGGTGACGGGCGACTTGGAACGCGCATCTGCGTTTTACGAAAAGTTCTTGGGATTGCAACCCATCCCTCGGCCAGATTACGATTTTGCAGGCGCGTGGTATCGCTGTGGCGATCTCGAAATTCACTTGATCGCAGCCGAAGAACACCCCCGACCATCGCGCCGGCACATCGCCTTTGAAGTCGCCAATTTTGACCGCGTGATCACCTCGCTCGACCGAGAGCGCGTGCGCGTTGCATCGGGCCCGGGCGTGCGCCCACACGACGGCACGCGCTACGTCTTCGTCCACGACCCCGATGGCAACCTCATCGAACTCGCCAAGCATGGGACGCAAGACGCAAAAGGGGAGATGGGAGAGGCGAAAAGCAACCACCGATGAACACCGATGAACACCGATGAACACCGATGAACACCGATGTAGGGGCAGGCCCCTGTGCCTGCCCGAAAATACAAACGGAGAAAGGCCAGTATTTGGCCCCAAAAATAGGGCCACGATCACTTGATCGCGGCCCTGCTGTTTTCCATCCTTATCTATGTCCATCCCTGCTTATACCAAATTGATTTTTATTTGTCCGTATCCTGCCTCCCATCAGGGAGGAATGAGGAATGGGGAACAGACGTTCCGTAGAGATCATGCGTTGCTTGTCTCAAGCGTTTGGTTCTGTCTCCTTGTGGGTTGCCTCCGATGCGTTGGCTACGCCTGTGCCTACGGCGTGCGGCGACCGACTTTTTTTTAACAGCAAAAAAAGGAAGCAAAAAATGCCGCTCTCAAACGCCGAGGGGCTGGCACAGCGCAAAGCACTTTTGTAACAGCACGACATGCGCTGGCCTGCAAGGTGGGTTGCAAAATGGATGTGGGTTGCGAGATGGCCTTGCGCGCTGTGCGTGATGGCTTTGTCTGATGGTCTTTTGGGATGGCCTTGTTGCAATGGCTTCTCTGAATGACTGCGTAAGGTCAAGGGAATCATTTGCTGGCAACATAGCGCATCACATAAGGACAACAGATATTCAATTTGGTATTACTATGCCCGTGTTCTTCTTGACCCTTCGTGTCCCTTCGCGCCCTTCGTGGATACTCCGCCTTGTATCTTTGGGCGAGCACGGGGGCGTCGCCCCTACGATTACCTTGCATCCTGAAAATCTTTCAATCCTGCAAATCCTGATCCGCTTTAGGGGTTGGTGGCCTGTCCCGGTTGCACCTCGTCGCTAGGTGGGAGGACAGGCACGGGGGCCTGTCCCTACGGTTGATGGGGCCGGGCGGACTGATGAGTGTTGACCACTGACCACTGACCACTGCTTTTCACCTCTTTCACTTGAATTTTTCATCCGCTCAATCCAATCCCCACATCTGATCCACATCGCGCTGGTAGGCATTGACCTTTCCCGAGATCACGTCGGCCACTTTGACGACTTGTCCGCTCTTGCCGGATTCGTAGATCGCCTCGCTCACGGCTTTGCTCTTGAGGCCCTCTGTCGCGTCGATTTCAACATCGCGCCCAATGCTCAGGGCGTCGATAAAATCCCACAATTCGATAGCCATGCCATCGGTGACGCCAAAGGGAAAGAGGCGATCCTTTTCGCGTGGGCTGAGGGTACCGAGAAACATGTCTTGCAGTTGGGGCATGCCGTAGGTCGTCCCGTCGATCAACTGGCATTCGCCGCGCGCCTGCGAGGCCGCCGGGTGGAAAATGTCGCTATCGACAAGGCTGCCCTTGCTCCCGGTGAGCGTGAGTTGGGTAAAGCCCTTGCCGGGCGCGCTGATCGTCCACGACCAGGTGCCGATCACGCCGTTTGCAAAATTGAAAATGCTCGTCCAAAAATCCTCGCGGGCGTCTCTCACCAGGCGGTCATCTTTTTGGTGCGGGCGTGCTTCGAGTTGCTCAACCCGGGCGTACACGCTGTCGATCTCCCCAAACCAATAGCGCATGGTATCTACCCAATGCGCGCCGCTGTCCATCACCATCCCGCACCCCCCGAGTTTGCGATCCACGCGCCAGTGCCAGTCGGGATGATCAGACGGGTCTTGCCAGCCCGATTTGATGGCGTACCACAACCGGGGATCGCCGAGCAGGCCACTGTGAAACGCCCAGTAAATGGTGCGCTGCCCAATGCTGCGGCGGCACTGTTCGGCATTGGCGGCGATTCTGTTGTGGCGTTTGGCCGCGGCGATAATTTTTTGCGTGGCTTTCACGGTCACGCCAATGGGCTTTTCGCAGAGGATATGCACGCCGCCCGCGAGCAGTTCGCAGGCGAGGACGTGGTGGAGGCCGTGCGGGCTGCAAATATCCGCGCCGTCGAGATCGGTTTCCGAATTGAGCAAATGTTCCACCGCGCGATAGGGCGTCACGCGCCATCCGGTTTTGCCGCTGATCTGATCTGCACACGCGGTCGCGCGGTCGAAATCGCTATCCACTGTGGCGACAATGCGAAACCGGTCTTCGCCGCGGTTGAGGAGTTCTTCATATCGCCGCAGATGCGCGCCGGCAATGCCGCCGCATCCGACGAGGGCGAGATTTACGGGTTTTCCTGTGGGCATCGCGTTTCCTTTCTATAGACGATAATCCGCCATGGCTTCCCAATAATACGGCGTGGGAATCGGGCTTTTGAGCGTGGGGTCGTTCACGTCTTCCATCCACTGCCAAAGGCGTTGGCTCAAGGTGTTGTAAATCTCCCGGTATTCGGGATTGCGCGCAACATCGTCAAACTCATTGGGGTCGTTTTCCAAATCGTAGAGTTGCGCTACGGGCTGTTTGAGGTGCGGCTTGGGTGGGTTTGTCGCGTTGATCGGTGTGTCTATCATGCGGCGACCGAGAAAATCGTATATTATCGCCCCGGAAAAAATTGTCATGTTGATCGGTGCGTCTATCATGCGGCGCGGGCTAAAGTTGCGAATGAACTTGTAGCGGTCCGTGCGAATGCTGCGGCTGTCGCTGCCATAAAAAATGGAAAAGACCGCGTCCCTCACCGGGGGTGCATCGGGATTTGCGAACACTTGGGCAAAGCCGATGCCCTCGACATTGCCGGGCACGGGTTGGCCGATGAGAGCCATCAACGTGGGCAAAAAATCGACGTTACTGAGCAGGTGGTCGCAGGTTATGCCCCCGCAAACACCGCCGCCGGGCCAGCGCATCAGCAGGGCAATGCCGATGCCCGGGTCGTAGCAAAAAAATTTGGCGCGGGGAAATTCAATGCCGTGATCGACCGTGAAAACGAGCACGGTATCGTCCTCCAAGCCGCTTTCCGCGAGCGCGTCTGTGATGATCCGCACTGCGTCGTCAACCCGGCGAATCGCGCCTTGTTGCAGGGCGAGTTCCCGGCGGGCGGTTTCGTCGTCAACGAGATAGGGCGGCACGCAAACGCCCTTGCTGTCGTCGGGTTCGACATCGCCAAAAGCGTGCGGGCGATGGGTTTCAAAAAAGCCGACCTGCGCGTAAAACGGGGCTTTGCCTGCTGCGTCTGTGCCGAGAAAATCGGCCAAAGCGCGGGCCACCATGGGGGCGGTTGCGCGACCACCGGTTTCACCGCGCTGTGCATACGCAACATCAAACCCCAGATCGTCGAGGTTGGACGCTTCGTGTTGCAAGCCAAAAAGGGCCGTGTGATAGCCCGCGTCGCGCAAGATGTGCGAGAGATGGCGCTCGCCTTCGTTAAAACGCCAATTCCACGGCGAATGCGTCAGGCCAATCAGCCCATTGCTCTGCGGATAGCGTCCCGTGAGCATGGCCCCTCGGCTGGGGCTACACACCGGGCTCGTGGTGAAATAGCGCGTGAATTTAAATCCATCCTCAGCAATGGCGTCAATGGCCGGCGTATGCACAGTCTCGACGCCATAACACCCAAAATGCCGCCCCGTGTCGTGCGTGGTGATGATGATGATATTTGGCATGGAAATCTCCGGAAATGGTAAAAGGTAAGACGCAAGAGGGAAGAAGGCCACCCGCTCCCCCGGCCTCTCGTTCTGCACTTTGCACTTTGTCTTTCTCGCCTTTCACCTTTTGTGCTTTTTGTGGTAAAATTCGCCTCTCCTGTCTTGTATCTTTGGGCGGGCACGGGGGCATCGCCCCTACGTTTTTATTTTTGCATCTTGCCTCTCACTTCTCACTCCTCCTTGTGCGCCAAAAAATGACACCGTCGGCAATACACGAGCACATCTTCCACGCGCTCTTTGCCCAAGGTCTGATAGTGCAAGTGGTGGACGTGCAGATGTTCTTTGCTGCCGCACAGGGCGCATTGGCAATTGTAGTGGGCGAGGAATTTTCGCCTTTTGATTTGCCATGCTTTGGATCGCATATAACGGTCGTAATCGAGCGGCGGCGCAGCGCGGGACAATTGGGCGCGCAGGCGTTTGTGGTCGAGTTTGCGAATCCCCTTTGTGCGCGGTGTGGATTGCAAAATTTTTGTGCGCGTCTGTTCGTTCATAAAATTTATGATAATCAAAAAATGAACAAAAAAAACAAAAAATGCAAGGACACAGGTCGGGTTTTTCTTTTCCAAAGAAAGAAGATGTTATATTATGACACAAGCCACTTTGAGTGACAGGAGGAAGAAATGGAATTGTGCTATTTTGCAGATGAGATCGACAAAGCCGATTTTGATGCGTCCGTGCGATTGGGCGCGGAAGCCGGGGCAACGGGCATCGAGTTGCGCGGCGGGATTTGGGGCAAGCGCGTTCAAGAGATCGACAATGACGACCTGAAGCGCGTTCAAGACGTGCTGGCAAAGTACGACATGGTTGTGATGTCTGTCGGTTCACCTGTGGGCAAATGCGCGCACGACAGCGCGGCGGAAAAGGCCGAGCACCAGCGCGTGTTTGACCGCATGATCGAGTTGGCACACGCATTTGGCACAACGGTCATCCGAGGCTTTTCCCTGTGGAATCCCAATCGAAAACAAGGGGATCGGGAAAATCGGCCCGGCGTTGCGAATTATCTCGATGCGATTGTGCCCTTTCTCGAACCCATTGTCAAAACCGCAGAGCGCGAAGGCGTAACCCTGTCATTGGAAAACGAGGGCGCGACCATTGCCGGCACTTGTGCAGAAGCGCGGATGGTGGCCGACGCGCTGGGCAATACGCCGGGATTTAGCTTTTGCTGGGACGTGAACAACGGCATTGGTTGCGGCGAACGCGCCGTGCCGGATGGGTACGCACAACTCAAGGGACGGATCACGCACTTGCACGTCAAGCCCAATCCGCACAAAGAACTCGACCCCATTCGCGGCAGCGAGATGACATACGCCGAGTTGCTCGCCATGCTCCGCACAGACGGGTACGCGGGCAATGTGAGCATCGAGCACTGGGGATCGCCCGCGTTGATGCTGAAAGGCGTGCGACAACTGCGTGCGGTTTTAGATGCGATGTAACCCCTCCCCGAATCGGGGAGAGAGATGTTCTTTTGCGTTCCTCGTAGGCACAGGCGTCGCCTACCGAATAACGGGGTTAGGGAAAAAAAAGGAGAATCCCATGATTATCGACGCGCACAACCATCCCAACTGGCACGGGTTTAATGCGGAGAAAATTCTCAAAAACATGGACGAGCAACACATCGATCAGATGTGGTTGTTTTCGTGGGAAGTGCCCGAAGACGAATACAGCCCCGCGTATCACAGCGCGTTGCCGCCCACGGGCGTGGGCATTCCCTTGGAAGACGTGATT
This sequence comes from uncultured Latescibacterota bacterium, assembly GCA_958295785.1. Taxonomy (GTDB): domain Bacteria; phylum Latescibacterota; class UBA2968; order UBA2968; family UBA2968; genus VXRD01. The sequence continues at coordinate 3,065,334 of OY282377.1, read as the reverse complement.
CAAGTGGGACGAGAGGCCCCCGACCGTTTTGTCTTGGGCTATATGCCACACCCCAAGCGGCCCGATGCCATTGATCGCTTAAAAGCCGCCGTGGAAATTCACGGGATTCGCGTTGCCAGCGAATTAAAGGTGCGCGTGTTGTTCGACGATCCCGATGCGATCCGTCTCTATCGCGCCTGCGGTGACATGGGCCTGCCGATTACGATTCACTTGGATTATCCCATTGAACGCGGGCGTGGGGATTATCCTCGACCCAACTGGTGGTATGGCGGCAGCATTGAAGCATTTGAACGGGCGATTATCGCATGCCCCGACACGCAGTTCATCGGCCATGCGCCGGGGTTTTGGGCGCACATTTCCGGAGACGACAAGTTTGACAAAGAAGCCTATCCCACAGGCCCGATTGCACCGGGCGGCAAAGTGCCCCAAATGCTGCGGCAATACGACAATTTGTATGCGGACCTCTCGGCGGGATCGGGCCTGACGGCGATTGGCAGAGATGAAGCGTTTGGCAGGCGGTTTTTGATCGATTTTCAGGACCGCCTGTTGTTTGGACGGGATTATTTTGACACGCGCTTGATGGATTATTTGCTGCGTTTGGACCTGCCCAAAGCAGCTTATGACAAAATTACCTATCAAAACGCACAGAAGTTATTGGGCGACGGGTGAAACTATGTTTTTGAGATCGCGCGAGAAGCAAAAAGAGATGTTGCCTGGCACCTCGCCTTTTCCACCGCTTTCAGCCGAGCGAATCGCCGCGGCCAGACAACGGCATGGCAACGCGATTGATCCATATCTGAAGTATCTGCGCCTGGGCGATCCCATCGCTGACGATCTCATTCTCCATTTTGAAAAACTGCCGCCTGGCCAGGGGTTTAGCATGTTATCTAGGGCCCTCAAGGACGGCATCGAGACCATCGACAATCCGCCCAAACCACTGGTGGCGCTGTTTGAACAACTCGATAGCGTGCCCGCTTGGGTGGAATGGGATCTCATGCTTGTTGCGAGCAAGAAGATCATCCGCTCGGGGTTGCTCACTGCCCTGTCTTTTGCCGCCTACGCCTTGCCGCACACCTACCTTGCAACCGCCAACAAACCCCTCGCTTTTACGCGCACGCTCCTCAATAAGACCGCCCATCGCTACGCCCAGACCTTGCGTTTGATCACCGAAAGCTTTTTGCCAGGCGGCTTGCAACGCCACGCGGATGGCTTTGGGTTGGTCGTTTTTGTGCGCGTCTTGCACGCCCGAGTGCGGCGGCAGATTCTTCAGGCGGACGACTGGGACCAAAGCACGCCCGAACTCCCGCTCAATCAGGCGCACATGGCGATGGATGCAATTTTTTTTTCGTTCCATGTCATTCAGGGGATGAAGCGATTGGGGATGCGTTTGACGCGCCGCGAAGAGGAAGGCGTTCTCCTAACATGGCGGTATATCGGGTATCTCTTTGCCATCAATCCCGAAATGGTCTGTGCGTCGGAAGAACAAGCGCAGCGGATGATAGAGATCGCGTTCAGCTTGGAATTTGACCCAGACGAGACCTCGAAGCACCTGTGCCAAGCCCTGATCCATGCAGGCCCAGAACTCATGAAAATTGAGAACGAACGCCAAGCGCGCTTTTTCGTCAGCATGGCCAATCCCATGTCGCGCCACCTGCTCGGCGACAAACTCGCGGATCAGTTGGGCTATCCCAAGCAAAAGCGGCGGTTGTTGTGCTATGGCTTCATCGCCCTCGTGTGGCTCTCCGAGCGGGTTCCGTGGCTGGTCCCCCGCGCGGTTCAAGAATACAAGGGCGTGGCGTTCTGGCTCGAGAAAGGCGACTACGAGACGCGCCTGTTCGACTAACCCTGACGCTCGCACACCTCGACCGGCAGGCCATTCTTAAAAAAGTAGCCCGCCATGGTTTTCAACGCGGGCGGCTGGTCCGAGACGACCTCGAGCCGATAGCGTTGCGCGATGCTCGCCAAGGCGTACACCCCGCTCATCAGGGCGAACGCCTCGCCGACGCAACCGCGCGAACCTGCGCCGAACGGCATGTACGCGTACCGCGGACGTTCGGGTTGCGGCTCCAGCCAGCGTTCCGGCCGGAACTGATGCGGGTGCGGGAAATACCGCTCATTTCTGTGGGACGCATAGCAACAGAGTTGCACATTCGCGCCCGCGGGAATGAAGTAGCCGCCAATCGTGCAGTCTTCAATGGCGCGTCGGCCGATATAATAAGAGGGCGACGCGAGGCGCAAGGTCTCGTCGAGCACGGCGCGGGTATAGACGAGCCGGTCGTAATCCGCCAAAGTCGGCGTCTGTCTGCCCAACACCGCGTCGATCTCCTGCTCCATCCGCTCGCGCACAGACGGGTTCCGGCTGAGAAAATAGAACGCCCACGCCAGCGTACAACCCGTCGTTTCGTGGGACGCCATCAGCATCTCTATCACTTCGTCCAGCACCTCAAATTCGTCAAACGCAGGCGCCGCCGTGCTCTCGTCTGTGGCGTGGACGAGAAACGCCACCAGATCGGTTCGCTCCCCCGCATTGGCGCGGGCCGCGCGAATAGACGCCCGGATAATGTCGTCCATCGGCTCCTTCAGGCGCATCAGCCGCCGGTAGCGCGGCAACACGCGCTTGATAAACTGGCGGCCCGGCAGCAGGGCCAATTGGAAATCCAAAATCAACAAATCGATCAGATTTTTGGCCATCTCGTTGTCGATCCGCGTCTTGTCCTCAAAAAAGACCTCGAGCGAGATGGACAGCGTCAAATGACGCATTTCCCGGTCCGCATCGATGATCTGACCGCGATGCCATTCCTCCCGCTTGGCGATAGCGCGCTCGGCCATAATGGCGGCGTATTTGTCCAGTGCCTTCCGGTGAAAGAACGGCTGGATGATCCTTCGCCGCCGCAGATGATCCTCGCCATCCCCAGTCACGAGCGTTGGCCCGTGCAGAACCGTGTTGCGCTTGTAAATAAACCCCTTTTCAAATGACGACCGCTTCTCGTAGAGCACCTCTCTGATCAGATCCGGATCGAAGATGATGCAGAACTCGAGAAAGAGGATGTTGTACCTCACGATGTCGCCATAGTCCCTGTGCAACGCCGTAAAAAGCCCGAGCGTATCCCGAATCCGCATAATCGCATTGCGGACATACCGCCCTTTCGCACTCGGCGACAACGGCGCACGTTCAATGGTCGGTGTCTCCATGCTCACTCGTCCTTTCTTTGAAAAACAGCCAGGTAATACCAAATTGAATAGCTGTTGTCCTCATGTGATGCGATATGTTGCCAGCCAGCGATCCCTTGCCGTTACCTATTCATTCAGAGAAGCCATCGCAAAAATGCGATCACAAAATACCGTCACACAAACCCATCACGCACAGCGCGCAAGTCCATCTCGCAACCAACCTTTCGCCTTTCATTCGGTATATCCCAAAAGCGTCTGTGCGGGTTCACAGGCCGCGGCGAGTTGTGTCTGTTCGTCTGCGCTGAGGCGCGTCCAATTGGGCGATTTCGGCTGTATCGAGGCCATGGCCGCATTTAGCCATTGGCTGTCTTCGTATTCCGGCCCGACAAAGCGGATGAACCGGCGCAATTCGCGCTCGGGCAAAGACAGCGCGGTTTCGTAGCGCATCGACAGCACGCGCTCGGGCGGCAGCGCGTTTAGATACGCAACCCCGTGTACGATCAAGCGGCTCCAAAACCGCCCAAATGCGGGCAATGCGATCTCGGTGCGTCGATACCGCTCCGCCGTGAAAAATTGGAATCGAAGCCACTCGAGAAAGGGGATATACGGGCTGGTGCCGAGCAGGTTGAAGGGCCGGTACGGATCGATCCCAAATTTCATCATCAACTCCTCAGATTGCACGCGCAAGCGGAAGTATGGATGCCGCGACATGGAAATCGCGGTATCTCTGCCATCCCGATAGAGGTGTACGAACCGCGCATCGGGAAACATCTTCGCCAATGTCGGGACAAATAGCAAAGAGAGGCCCGAGCGTTCGATCCACACCTTTTTCGCAAATCGGTCCGCGAGCCACTCAAAGATGAAGCGATAATGCGCGGTCAACGATGCTCTGCCACGCGACCGCAATGCCGCCGAGAGATCGTCCCACAACCGCTCGTGGTCGTCTGTGAGATGCGGCAGCGTGGTACACATAATCGGCGGCACTTCGCCCAAAGCGTAGCGTGCGTCTGGTCCAATTGGATAGAGAAACTCATCCACGATCAAATCGTTTGTCAACAGGGCCTTGCCCCCCGGAGACAGGGCCTTCAGGCGGCGGAACACGGTCTCGCCAGTCGCGCTGCGCCCCCGAAATGCCCGGCTGGTCAACGAGGTAAAAAATTCCGATATGCTCAACAGATCGGGATGCAACTTGACCATGTTCGACAGCATTGTTGACCCACACCGTCCGGTGCTTACGATGAATACGGGATCTGTCATTTTCTTTTCCAAAGCGCGGGCTATCAAAACGGGTTGCTCCTTGCATCTCATCCCTTCTCTGTGCAAATTAAAGTGAATGACAAAACAAGCAACCCCTTTTTCCAAGGCATCACCATGCCGAAATTTGAAGTGGTATCGCCTTTTGAGCCGGCCGGCGACCAGCCGCAGGCTATCGAAGAACTCGCCCAGGGCATTCGCGCTGGCGCGCCGTACCAGACCTTGTTGGGCGCCACGGGCACGGGCAAGACGTTTTCCATGTCAAAAGTGATCGAAGCCATCCAAAAGCCCACGCTCGTGATTTCCCACAACAAGACCCTGGCCGCGCAACTCTACGGTGAGTTTCGCAGCTTTTTTCCAAATAATGCCGTGGAGTATTTCATTTCGTATTACGACTATTACCAGCCGGAAGCGTACAAACCCGTGACGGATACCTTTATCGAAAAAGAATCGGATATCAACGACGAAATCAACCGCCTGCGCCTGCGCGCGACCAGTGCGTTGATGGAGCGGCAAGACGTGATCATCGTGGCGAGTGTGTCGTGTATTTACGGCATTGGCAACCCAACAGAATACGAAGATCATCTCGTGGTGTTGGATCGCGGCGCAGAGATGGACCGCGACGCCATGTTGCGAAAACTCGTGGACATTCACTTTGCGCGCAATGACATCGAACTCGCGCCGGCCGCGTTTCGGGTGCGCGGCGACGTGGTCGAAATCTATCCGCCCGAGCGCGAGTACCCGGTGCGCGTGGAATTTTTTGGCGACGAGGTCGACGCGTTGTGCATCATACATCCGGTAACGGGCGAGGTGCTCGAAAAACGCGACCGCATCATCATTTATCCGGCCAAACACTTTGTCACCAGCGGCAATCGGATCGAGCGGGCCATTGTACAGATCGAAGTCGATTTGGCCGAGCAGTTGGAGGCGTTTCACAGCCAGGGCAAATTGTTGGAGGCGCAGCGCTTGGAAATGCGGACGCGCTACGACATCGAGATGATGCGCGAGATCGGGTTCTGCCAGGGCATTGAAAATTATTCGCGCTACATTGACGGGCGCGTGCCAGGGGAAGCCCCCTACGTGTTGTTGGATTATTTTTCAGACGATTTTCTGATCGTGCTGGACGAATCCCATGTGACGGTTCCGCAGTTGCGCGGCATGTGGAACGGCGACCGGTCGCGCAAGGAGGTGTTGATCGAGCACGGGTTCAGATTGCCCGCCGCGCTGGACAACCGCCCGCTGTATTTCGAGGAGTTTGAACAAAAGGCAAAGCAGGTCATTTTTATGTCCGCCACACCCGCGGATTACGAATTGGAAAAATGCGAGGGCGTGGTGGTCGAGCAGGTGATTCGGCCCACGGGCTTGCTCGATCCCCAAATGGTCGTGCGCCCGGTGCGCGGGCAGGTAGATGATCTCATCGAAGAGGCCCGGCAGCGCGTGGAAAGCGGGCAGCGCGTGCTGGTGACGACCCTGACCAAGCGCATGGCCGAGGATTTGTCGGAATACATGCGCGAGTTGGGCATTGGCGCGCGCTATATGCACTCGGATGTGGATTCGCTCGAGCGCGTGGCGATCATCCGCGATCTGCGCTTGGGCACATTTGACGTGCTCGTGGGCGTGAACTTGCTGCGCGAGGGTCTCGACCTGCCCGAAGTGTCGCTCGTGGCGATTTTAGATGCGGATAAGGAGGGATTTTTGCGGTCGGAACGCTCGCTGATTCAAACCGCTGGGCGCGCGGCCCGCAATGCAGAAGGCACGGTGATCATGTACGCGGATAAGGTGACGGCTTCGATGCAACGCGCCATCGCCGAGACCAATCGCCGCCGCGCCCTGCAAGAGGCGCACAACGCCAAACACGGCATCACGCCCAAGACGCTGTACAAGACCCGCGAAGAGATCCTCCAAACCACAGCGGTGGCCGACGAACAAGCCGAAGCCCTGCCCATGGTCGCCGAAGAAACGCCGGAATATGTAGATGGCGACAATCGCTTGGATCTGATCGAAGAACTGACGCGCAAAATGGGCGAAGCCGCTGAAAACTTGGAATTTGAAAAAGCCGCGCACTACCGCGATGAAATTGCGAGATTAAAAGCAGAGGTCGCGTAACGAGGAGGTCATCATGAAAAAAATGTCCATCCAGATCAGGCGAATAGCCATCCAAAATTACAAGGGCATTGACGAACTCGAGCTGCACTTTCCACCTCCCAAAATGCCAGGTGATCCAGATATCCTCGTGATGGGTAGCGAGAATGGTCTCGGCAAAACAGCAATTATCGAGTGTTGCTCACTGCTGCTTTTGGCGGCGACGCTCGAGGAAGAGAATTTTCCTCTGGCCAACCATTATTCAATTGTGGATGTGCCCGACTTGCTGATCAGATCTGATGCACAATGTGCGGAAATTGCCGGCGACATCGCATTTGGAGAAGAAACGGGCGTGGTGAAAATTCGGATAGATCGGCGCGGCAACGTCAATATATCTGGGAAATTACTCCGCAAAAAAATGGAGGAAAATGAGCGTTTTGTTTCAGAAGAAGGGCTCTACGATTTCATAAACGCAATAAGTGGCTTTACGCCCAACCCAGTCGTCGAGAATACCTTTCTCTTATTCCATAGCTATCGCAAAGTTCAAGAGGGAAATCCAGAACTCGGCATGATGGTAGAGCGAGACCGTTCGCGAAGAACGAGAGGAGGGCGATTTTCCGATTTTCCGATGAGCGAATTTAAGTTGAGAATTTTGCGTTCCATGATGGGAAAGGCGCGACTCTTTGAATTTGTAGAAGATCAAAAGCCGGACGACACTGTAGAGCAACTCAATGCGTTGATGGCGCGTTATGCACGCGGCACCATCGGTAAACTCCGCCCGTCTTCTGACAACACAGTCGATTTCCGCGTCCAACCCGAGCGCGGCGGAAAATCATTTACGTTTGACGGTCTGAGTTCTGGACAAAAAGAAATTATCTCTACTTTGTTCTTGGTGTGGGAACATACGAAGAACAATCCTTCGGTTGTGTTTATCGACGAACCAGAGTTGCATCTGAATGCCCAATGGCACCGCATTTTTGTCAAAGATCTCGTGAGCTTGGCACCGCAAAATCAATATATCATGGCAACCCATTCTGAAGAGATCATGGACTCGGTTGCCGAAGATCGGCGCGTTCTCTTGGTGGCAGAATAGGAGGCTGGCAAATGCTCGGCGTTAGAACGGGGATTCGCCCTGAAAGCGTCCGCTTTCAGGCTGGACATGTTCTCTTTGTTGAAGGGAAAGACGAAAATGCTTTGGATCCCAAAGTTCTCAGTGAACTTTTTGACCCTCACCTTCGAATAGAGCCCCTTGGGCCTGCATTTTCAGTGAAAAGCGTTGCGGAGGCTTTGCACCCTCATCATCCAACCTATATAGGACTTACGCATGCTGAGTTAAAAAAGGTAGGACTTACGCATGCTAAGTTAAAAAAGGGTGCAATTCCGTAAAATTTATCACTTTGAGGAGGTGTCAATGCGCCAACCGACGCGTTTGGATTACTGTCAGTATCTGCTTAGCAGTCCCCTCAACGATACCCTGACCCATTTCGCCGACCATAGCGAAGGGTTCAGTCATGATATGATCAACCGCTATCTCGCCGGTGAGCGTATCCCACCCCGCTTGGTGTGGGAACACGTCAAAGACCACATCGCGCTGACGCCTAAAGGCTATGTGATCTTTGATGACACGGTTTTAGACAAGCGACACGCGCGCAAGATCGCGTGAGTGCGTCGTCAATATAGCGGCAACGCCCAAGGCGTCATCAATGGCATTGGGGTGGTCACATGTGTCTATGTCAATCCGCAACAGGATCGGTTCTGGCTGATTGACTATCGGATTTATGATCCGCAAGGCGATGGCAAAACCAAATTGGATCATCTCAAGGACATGCTCTCTGGGTTGGTCTATCAGAAGGACCTTCCTTTTACCGGGGTCTTGATGGACAGTTGGTATGCGACCAAAACGGTCATGCTACACATAGAGCAGATGCAAAAAACCTATTATTGTCCCCTCAAGACAAACCGGCGCGTGGACGATTCGGCAGGCACAACCCCCTACCAGCGCGTAGATAGCTTAACTTGGACTCAAGCGCAACGCAAACAAGGCAAGTCAATTAAAATCAGAGGGTTCCCCAAAGACCACAAAGTGAAATTATTCCGGGTGGCGTCTTCTGCCAGACGCACGGCGTATGTCGTGACCAACGACCATGCTCAAAACGATTCTTCAGTGGTACAACAGGTGTGTCACCAAAGATGGAAAATTGAGCCATTTCACCGCGAAGTCAAACAGGTGACCGGGCTTGAAAAGTGTCAATGTCGATTGGCACGCATTGTACGAAATCATATTGGGTGTGCGATGTTAGTTTGGATTCGACTTGAGCAAGTGGCCTATCAAACAGGACAAACCATTTATCAAGTCAAATACCGGGGGGTGGCTGACTTCTTGAGACAACAACTCAAAGCACCTGATATTCCAATGGTGATTGCGTAAGTCCTAAAAGGGTGCAATTCCGTAAAATTTATCACTTTGAGGAGGTGTCAATGCGCCACCCGACGCGTTTGGATTCCTGTCAGTATCTGCTTAGCCGTCCCCTCAACGATACCCTGACCCCTTTCGCCGACCATAGCGAAGGGTTCAGTCATGATATGATCAACCGCTATCTCGCCGGTGATCGTATCCCCCCCCGCTTGGTGTGGGAACACGTCAAAGACCACATCGCGCTGACGCCTGAAGGCTATGTGATCTTTGATGACACGGTTTTAGACAAGCGACACGCACGCAAGATCGCGTGAGTGCGTCGTCAATATAGCGGCAACGCCCAAGGCGTCATCAATGGCATTGGGGTGGTCACATGTGTCTATGTCAATCCGCAAGAGGATCGGTTCTGGCTGATTGACTATCGGATTTATGACCCGCAAGGCGATGGCAAAACCAAATGGGATCCTCTCAAGGACATGCTCTCTGCGTTGGTCTATCAGAAGGGCCTTCCTTTTACCGGGGTCTTGATGGACAGTGGGTATGCGACCAAAACAGTCATGCTACACATAGAGCAGATGCAAAAAACCTATTCTTGTCCCCTCAAGACGAACCGGCGCGTGGACGATTCGGCAGGCACAACCCCCTACCAGCGCGTAGATAGCTTAACTTGGACTCAAGCGGAGCGCAAACAAGGCAAGCCAATTAAAATCAGAGGGTTCCCCAAAGACCACAAAGTGAAATGATTCCGGGTGGCGTCTGCTGCCAGATGCACGGCGTATGTCGTGACCAACGACCATGCTCAAAACGATTCTTCAGGGGTACAACAGGTGTGTCACCAAAGATGGAAAATTGAGCAATTTCACCGCGAAGTCAAACAGGTGACCGGGCTTGAAAAGTGTCAATGTCGGTTGGCACGCATGGTACGAAATCATATTGGGTGTGCGATGTTCGTTTGGATTCGACTCGCGCAGGTGGCCTATCAAACAGGACAAACCATTTATCAAGTCAAATACCGAGGGCTGGCTGACTTCTTGAGACAACAACTCAAAGCACCTCATATTCCAATGGGGATTGCGTAAGTCCTACTATATTTTTTGATTGACCGCGATCACCACGACATTGAGTTTGTAAACCGTTGCTGGCACAATTTTCCAAACCCCGATACATATAACCTACTCGTCTGGAGACGCCGAGAGATCGAAAACTACTTTTTGGAACCAAACTTTCTCGTTCAGTCGCAGTTTTGCCAAGCCGAACAGGACGATCTGGCGCGACAAATTCTACAATTTGCCAACGAGCGGTTGTTTCTCGATGCTGCAAACCACGTCATTATTTCTATCCGAGAAGACCTAAAGAGGAATTGGATTCAAACATTTTCAAATCCCGATGACTTTTCTTCCAAAGAAATCGCTTTGAAAAAATTGAAACTGGCTAACGAATTTGATCAATATCGCACCCATGTTGAGAATGCGGTTTCTGCTAAAGAGGTGGAACGCCGCTTTGGAGAATGTCTTGAGACAATGACAAATGGCCGAGATCGACTCGCCTTTGGCTCGAGTGATTGGCTGGATAGGGTGCGAGGCAAAAGGATACTTGCTCAGGTGATTAATTCCGGATGTTTTCAAGTCAGATCAACAGATGGGACGGTACTACAGGGACGCGAGAAAATCTATGAGGTCGCAAAGGATCTTCTCAGAAACGCCGAATGCGTCCCTGATGATTTTGTAGAACTAAAGAGGCTTATCACCAAACGCATTGGAGAAACGCATTGAAGCGAAAAGCAAATCAACGGATAATAATTTGCCCTGACTCATTGTGATTCCTGACTGCTTGGGATGTGAGATCGGGTGATTTTTTGTTTTACGTCTCGCGCCTTTCTAATTGGGCGACCGGACGACTGACGACTATGAAAACGACCCACGCCATATTTTATCGAGACGCCAGTAACTTGCAGGACATCCCTTCGGAAAGCGTCGATTTGGCGATCACCTCGCCGCCCTATCCCATGATCTCCATGTGGGATCGGGTATTTGGCAACCAAAATTGGGCGATCCAAGAGGCATTGCAGGCCGGCGATGGGATGCGGGCTTACGAATGGATGCACGCGATTCTCGATTCCGTATGGGACGAGGTGTTCAGGGTCTTAAAGCCCGGTCGGTTTGCCTGCATCAATATCGGCGATGCAACGCGGAAAATCGGCGGTGATTTTTGTCTGTATCCCAACCACGCGCGCATTTTGAACGCCCTTTTAGATATCGGGTTCTCAGCACTGCCCGATATCCTCTGGCGAAAACAGACCAATGCCCCCAATAAATTTATGGGATCGGGCATGCTGCCCGCCGGCGCTTATGTGACGCTAGAGCACGAGTATATTCTGATTGCGCGAAAAGGGCCCAAAAGGGAATTTAAGACCGAAGCCGAAAAACAGAACAGACGCGAAAGCGCGTTGTTTTGGGAAGAGAGAAATATCTGGTATTCGGATATTTGGCTGGATATTCAAGGCACCTGTCAGAAACTTTCCGATGGGGTATCGCGCTTGCGGAGTGCGGCATTTCCTTATGAATTGGCCTATCGCCTGATCAACATGTACTCGGTGAAAAGCGATGTGATCCTCGATCCGTTTTTGGGCACGGGCACCGCGATGGCGGCTGCGATGGCCTCTGCGCGCAACAGCATCGGCATTGAAATCGACCGCAGCTTTCAACACGCGATTCGCCCGCTCGCCCGCCGCATTGTCGATTTTTCAAACCATTATTTGCGCGACAGATTGAACAGACATGTCGCATTTGTCGAAAATCGGATTCAAACATCAGGGCCGTTGAAATATACCAACGAGCATTATGGCTATCCCGTCGTGACGCGCCAAGAACAGCACATTTTGTTCAACGGTTTGGAGGATGTACGCGAAAAGGAGGACGGCAGCTTTGAAGTGGTGTATTCAGAAACCCCTCAAGACATGGCGGATCCCGAGACAGAAAACCTCAAAACACCGCCGCAACTCGATCTGTTGAATGCGCGGTGATACCGTATTCTGCGAAGGAGGATTAGCTATGCAGATCAAACTGAAAAATGCCGAGATACGAGAATGCGTAAGCACGCCTGCCCCCGAATTTCCAAAGTACGCGACGCAATTGATGAATCTCGCCAATCAAAATTCCCAGGGCACGCGGCCAAAAGTTGTCGGACAATTGACCGATCTGATTCAAAAATTTCCGGGACAAACTTTCGAGGAATGGGTTGTGTGGTATCGAGAACAATATCCCGATGCGATTGACAACGCCACAGATAAAATAATCTCAATGATAGAAAACTTCCATGTGGTATTCCCCAAAATTGACCGGGATATGGTTAGGTCATGGGTAGAAGATCTGGTGCTCGTCAAGACTTTCACCGGGCTTAGATTTCAGGAGGCGATCCTGAGAAAGTTATCGGAAATGAAAGGCTGCGACTACCGTTTGGCAGAACCCTACGAAGAATCTCAAGGCATAGATGGTTTTATCGGCGAAGAAGCGTATTCGATCAAGCCCAACACATATCGCGCAATGGCAAGTTTGGCGGAGTCTATCGAGATAAAGATCATTTTTTACGAAAAAAAGAAGGACGGCGTGATATTTGAAATACCGGAGGACTTTTGACAGGGTGAGGGGTTTGGGAGACGCACAATCGCGGAGATTTGCAATTCGTTTGTCGCAATCAAGAAACGAAAGGGCTCAACACTCTGTAAATTAAATAATTCGGAATTTCAATTGTTTCAAGGAGGCGTTTGCATGCCCAAACAACACGTCCGGCTCACCCCCACAGACCGAGATACCCTAACTCAAAATAACTTAATTTACAGAATACTGAAATTATTTGGGCAACGATTTTAGCCCTTCCGATGCCCTTTGTGTTGGCTCTCGCACAAAACAAAAAGTGGCTGAATCGCGTTGCCAAAAGTCTGACGAGAGATGTTGGAAGAAACCCAAGACGAGATGATTGAGAGACTTGGACTTCAAGCATGTGTTAGGGCCGTGGTTGAACGAATTGGCGAAATAGCGGAAACAACGCGAGGAGATTTGCTATGGCACAACTGAGCGAAAGCGCGGCTATTGCATTTGAGGACAGCGTTTTTCGCAGTGACGATGCGGGGATGTGCTCCGGCCCCTTTTTCGAGGGAACGGATGTACCGATGCAAAAGTTGTTTGACTGTCGAAAAAAGGGGCACAGCCTGCACCTCTTCATGGATCACTTCCCATCCGTGAGTCTCGATCAAGCACTGAACGCACTTCAAAAACAAGTGCATCGGAAAACGAGTAGCGTCATTCACATCGACGCGAAGATCGCGAGCGATACGCCCGTTTTTCTGGGGACCCGCGTGCCGGTGAAGAACTTGTTTATCTACTTGATCAAGGGCTATAACCTGAAGGATTTTCATTACGATTTTCCGACTGTGTTGCGAGAGCAGACGTATGCCGTGCTCGAAATGACCAGGGATATTCTGGAGCAGAAAGCCTATAAGGCCCCGAACAGCGTTTTTCACAGCGACCCCAAAATTATGGGTGGAACGCCGGTATTTATGGGCACCCGGTTGCCGGTTAAAAATCTGTTTGACTGCTTGGCCGCCGCATATAGCCTGAAGGATTTTTATTTCGAATTTCCATCCGCGAGTCCGGAACAGTTGGTGGCGATCCTTAAAATGGCTCAGAAAGCCTTGAAGAAAGAGATCCATGCGGTTACTGCTCGATGAATCAGTTACCTGGGATCTGCGACCTCTTCTGATGGGCGAACATGAAGTCGCGACTGCCAGATATATGGGATGGAATGGCAAACGCAATGGCGAACTTTTGACGCTGGCCCGAAACGAGTTTGACGTTATCATTACTACCGACCAAAACATCCCATACCAACAGCACATCACGGAAGCCGATGTCGCGGTAGTGGTTCTCGCCGCAAAAACGAATGGCATCGATGACTTGAGGCCGCTGGTTCCCGATCTGCTGAAAAGTCTAGATGTTCTGAAACGCGGTGAAATCGTCCGAATTGAGGCACGGCCATGACACACTCGACCAAAAGCGCGACCACCAGCGGCGAGATGCGACAGGCATATCCCTACATGCGGTGATGAACCGCGCACCGCGATTTTTTTCCGTATTCATTTTCACCATGAGAGGTCATGGAGGTGCCATTATGCCCAGCATTACGATTCACAAACTCGACGAACGGCTGAAGCAACGGCTGTGCATTCGAGCCGCAGAGCACGCTGTTCAATGGAGGAAGAAGCGCGAAACATCTTGCACGCCGCACTTGACCAAGAGGTGGCCCCAGTGGAAGCCCTTGGCACGGCGATCCACGCACTCTTCAAACCCTTTGGCGGCGTGACCCTCGATATCCCTCCCCGAGAATCGATGCGCGAACCACCGCGCTTCGATTGAGACGCTGACAATGATCATTCTCGATACCAACGTCATATCGGAACTCATGAGGGATAGCCCGGAACAAATGGTTCTGGCTTGGCTCGACGCACAGCCAGCAAACAGTCTGTTTGTGACAACCATCACCGAGGCAGAAATTCTGACCGGCATCACGCTTTTGCCTTATGGAAGGCGAAGGCGGGGCCTCGCCGAGGCTACTGAGCGCGTCTTTGATGTGTTATTCATGGGAGCATTAAATCCAACGACAGAGGAGGATCGATGAACCGATTGACCAAAACAATGCGACAGCAATGGCATGAGCAGGGCTATTTGCATCTGAAGAATGTGATTCCCAAAGGCGAAGCCGCGGGCTATCTCCACGCGGCCAATGAGGTGATCGCGCGGTACGAAGCGGAAAATCCCGATGTGCGCGAAAAGGGGGTTTATACGATCATTCAAACCCTTTTCCGAACGGGCGAGATCGATGGGTTGATGGACCATCCCAATTTGTTCGGCATCATCCTCGATCTGATGGGGCCCTATCTCCAGATTATGGGATCGCAGATTTACGTGCGCTATCCAAGTGACAAGGCCGATAATTTGCTCGGCTGGCACACCGATGCCGGGCGTTCATTGGCGCAAATTCGGGTCGCGCCGGACAGTTTGCCGCTGAATTTCAAAATTCAGTTCTTCCTGACCGACATTCCCCGTGAAAATTGCGCCAATTTCTGCCTGGTGCCCGGCAGCCATCGCCGCCCCATGCCCAAGTTGCAGCGCAATGAAACGCCGCCGGGCGCGATTCAACTGATCGCCGAAGCCGGCGATTGCGCGATTTTTCCAAACGCGATGTGGCACGCAGTCGCGCCCAATCACTCGGATGTGGTGCGGCGCAGCATCACGTTTCGGTACGGGCAGATGTGGTGCCGTCCCTATGATTACGAGACGTGTCCGGATGTGGTTTTGGCGCGCATGACACCCCGCCGCCGGCGATTGATGGGCGACATGGGCGCGCATTATACGGCGACCGATTATTTCAAACCGCACGATCAGATCGCGGTGATCATGGATGGCCTAAATTTTGAATGCCCCCATGTTTAAGCGCAGGTATAAGCGCGAAAAGCCCCGGAGAAATCCGGGGCTTTTGTGTATCCACAATACACGACAAAACACACAGACACAAGCGAATCGACGGACAGGGTACAATGAAGTGCGCGGTGATTTTAGGGCATATAAGCGGGGACTAACCACGGACTTCTTCATAAATGCCTTTGATCCGTCGATTCGCCAATTCGGGCGGGCACAGGGGCCGCGCCCCTACGATTCGCTTCTCGCCTTTGGTGAGGTGGGCTGACAACCGATATTGTGGCGTTACTTGTTGCGCTGCGTTATAGGCTACGCCTGTGCGTCTATTTGTCCTTTGGAGGATATCAATGAATTTGGGATTGCGAGGAAAACGGGCCATTGTGACCGGTGGAAGTCAGGGCATTGGCCGGTGTTGCGCCTTGGCATTGGCGCGGGAAGGCGTGCGCGTGTGTATTGCTGCGCGTACGCGAACAACATTGGATTCGGTGGTTGCCGAGATCAACTCGGCCGGCGGCGAAGGGCATGCGGTTGCCGTGGATTTGACGCGGCGAGAAAATTGTGACGCGGTCGTCAATGAGACAGTGGGCGCGTTTGGCGGTGTGGATATTTTGATCAACAATGTGGGGGCCGCGCGCAATGCCGATATTTTGCACTTGGATGTCGCGCAGATCAGCGAGGCATTGCAGTTGAAAACGTACAGTTATTTGCGGATGGCGCAGATCGTGATTCCGCTGATGCGGGAAAATGGCTGGGGGCGCATTGTCAATATTGCCGGCGGCGCGGGCACGAGCCCCACGCGGAGCAATATTCCGACTGGCGCGGCCAATATCGCCATTTTGAACGTGACGCGCGCGTTGTCTGATGCGGTGTCTGGCGATGGCATTTTGGTGAACACGGTTTGCCCGGGGCTGACCAATACCTCACGTGCGCGCATACAGCAACAAGCGCGGGCAGAACGCGAGGGCCGCGATGTCGAAGCGGTGCTCAACGATTTGGGCGCAACAGTGCCCGCCGGGCGCATGGCCGAACCCGAAGAGATCGCAAATGTCGTGGCTTTTTTGGCATCTGAACCGTGTTCTTATGTGTTCGGCAGTTCGATTTATATGGATGGCGGTGGTCGCAGGAGCACGCCGTAGCGTGCAAAGTGCAGAGTGAGGATTTAAGTTATGACGACCTATCGCAAGCGTCTCATCATTTAACGGGGATTAGGGGGGTAGGTCCCGATAATATTAAAACAACTTCTAAGGGCAGTTTTTGAGGGCGCGGGCAAATAAGGCGAGCACTGCATCCCACGATTTTTCGGCGGCATCTTTGTTGTAATGCGTTGCACGCTCGGGAAAAAAATAGCCGTGTAGCGCGCCGCACATAAAATCAATGCGATGCGGGACTTTGCAGCGGGTCAGTTCGGTTTTGTAACGGTGCAAGTGTTCTTCGGTCGCGCCGGCGTCTCGGTCTGCCCAGCCAAAGTAGCCCTCGGCCCTGAGTTTGGGAATGGCGAGATGAGGCGAGTCCGGGGCATCGGTGACGAGTTTGCCCCCGTGAATGGAGGCAAAGGCCAAAACCTGGTCGGGATACGTTGCGGCTGCAAAAAGCGCGTGGCGACCGCCCATGCATGTGCCGATAGAACCGACCCGTTGGGCATTGGCCCGGGGTTCTTCGCTGTCGAGATGCCGAAGCAAAGCCCCCGTGTCCTGAGTGACCATCGCATTGGTCGTGCTGGCGTTGAGGTTCATCGGATGCAACGGGTCTGTTTTGTCGAGCGCGAGATTGCCGCTCATGAATTTTTGGGGATCATAAGACGGATTGCCCATGCGGTAAAACAGGGAGGGAAGGACAGTGTAATACCCCGCGCGACACAAGCGGCGGCACATGGTTTTCAATTCGCCGCGAATGCCAAAAATGTCGAAGTAGAAAATCACAGTAGGATGTGGCCCCCCGCCTTCTGGATGAAAGACATACGCGGGCATCGCGCCATCTGAAGTCGCAACGTCAATGGTTTTCTCAATCATATCGTTTGATCTCTCTTATCCAAAAGCCGCTTTCAGTCAAAAAAGGCAATTTTGGTCAACAAGCCAATGATGATCACAACCCCAACCCACAGAGAGGAAATTTTCACATCGAGACGATGAAGCCGCTCATTCATCGCGCTCAGTTCGCGCCTCATGTCGCGCAAGTCAGCTTCGATTCGTGCCAACCGCGCCCGGATTTCCTCAATGATGCCCTCAAGCCGCGAGATGCGCCCCTCGTGATCGAGCGTCTCCTTTGTGCCTGTCATTCGTTTCACCCCATTTATTGACAACTCAACAAACCTTCTACTACCCTGCGCCCAAATCCCAAAAAACTTGCCCGCAGAATGTCGAGATTGTGCGATTCACCCAATTCGGCTTGTTGACCGCAGACTGCGCTGACTTCACCTTACCCATTGTCACTATTCTCTGTGCCCTCTGAAGTCGCAACGTCAATGGTTTTCTCGATCATATCGTTTGGTCTCTCTTATCTAAAAAGCCGCGAGTGCGTGTTCTCGCGGCTTTTGTGTTGCAATGAATCAACTCGAAATGATCCCGCCCTGTGGACTGCCACCACCTGCAAGGCCGCCCTGTCCGGGCAAACCGCTGGGCATTGCGCCGGGAACGACGAGGCGGGAAGATTCTTGGCGGCGGTATTCTTTTGCCTCTTCGACCATCTGGTCGACGGCATCTTGGATGGCTTGGGGAAATTTTTCCAGAGCTTCCCGAAGAGAAGATGCTTCGATGGGCGTGGAGATCGGCAAAGGCCCCATTTGGGAGATGATCTGCGTGGAGCCGATGTATTGGACGGGACGGCCGAGGTCGTCCGTGCCATCGGCTTTGATCGGGATGAGCCGCCGAATGGTGGCGACGCGCAAATCCGTAATGGATTCTTCTCGATAGAGGTTGTCTTGATCGACTTTGATCTGGTCGAGTGGCAACTGGTCGTTCATGAAATTCTCCGTAGGAAAACAGTCGAAAATCGCGGGCAGGCGAGTCCCACCCGTAAACGGCGACAATATAGGGCAAGGGGAAAAATTGTGCAAACAGTCAAAAAGGCGTGAGAAGTGAGACGACCATCCAGTTCCAAGCGGTCAGCAGTTAACAAAACAAGCGGCAAGCCCATACATCGCTTTGGGCGGCTGAGTGCATCTGATACCCCATCGCATGAATTAACTTCGCATTGTATTGTCGTTCATTTTCGAGAACAAAGTTGTTTGACCGTATTTTGCGACCAGAATAGGCATTCCATTTCCGATTACAAAATGCGAGATTTCTATATCGGATTGGTATGACCTCTCACTTCCCGCCTTTCATCTTGCCTTTTCGGGCGAGCACGGGGGCATCGCCCCTACGTTTTTATTTTCGCCTTTTGCCTTTCATCCGTGTAATCCGCGCAATCTGCTTAATCCGCGATCCGCCTTTCATCTTGCCTTTTCGGGCGAGCACGGGGGCATCGCCCCTACGTTTTTATTTTTGCATCTTTCATCCGCGTTTATCGGTGGTCATCTGTGGTTGCTCTTCTATTTCACCCTGTTAAACCCATTGAGCGCGGCAACGCGGTAGGCTTCGGCCATAGTGGGATAGTTAAACGTGGTGTTGATGAAGTACATCAGGGTATTGGCCGCGCCTTTTTGCGCCATAATCGCCTGCCCAATGTGGATGATTTCAGAGGCCTGCGACCCGAAACAGTGAATGCCCAAAATTTCAAAGGTCTCGCGGTGAAAGAGAATTTTGAGCATGCCGGTGAGTCGCCCCGTCACTTGTGCCCGCGCGATATGGCGAAAGTACGCGTGGCCCGCCTCATAGGGGACTTTCTCTGCGGTCAGTTCTTTTTCCGTGAACCCGATGGAACTGATTTCGGGAATGGTGTAAATGCCCGTGGGAATGTCTTCGACGAGTTGCTGTTCGCATTCGCCAAAGATGAGGTGGGTGGCGGCAAACCGGCCTTGGTCGTAAGCCGCGCTCGCCAAACTGGGAAACCCAACCACATCGCCGACCGCATAGATGTGGGGTTGGGTCGTTGTTTGGTACGCGTCGTTGATGAGAATGGAGCCGCGTTTATCGGTTTCAATCCCGACGTTTTCCAATCCCATGTGGTCTGAATTGCCCGTGCGGCCTTGCGCCCAAAGGAGAATGTCGCTGACGATTTGCTTGTTGGATTGGAGATAGACGCGCACTTCTTTGTCATTGGCTTCCACGCGGTCGTATTCTTCGCTGTGCCGAATGTGTACCCCGTTTTGGCTGAGGTGATAACTGACCGCGTCGATAATTTCGTCGTCGAGATACGAGAGCAACTGGCTGCGGCTGTTGATGAGGTTGACTTTGATCCGCAACCCGCGAAAGATCGATGCGTATTCGCAGCCGATCACCCCCGCGCCGTAAATGGTGATGCTGCGCGGCGTTTCTTCGAGATTGAGGATGGAATCGCTGTCGCGGATGCGCGGATGGAAAAAATCGATATCGGGCGGGTGATAGGGCCGAGACCCCGTCGCTATAACAAATCCCCGCGCCGAATAGCGTTCAACCCCGCCGTTGAGCAGCGCGACCTCAAGCGTGTGTGCATCGACAAAGGACGCCCGGCCCAGGATAATATCGACCTCGTTGCGCTCGTAATAACCCGTGCGAAGGTCAACCTGATGCCCGATGAGGGCCGCGGCGCGGTCGAGCAAGTCGGGAAAGCGCGTCGTGCGGTGGGTATTGTTGTCGATCAGTTGCTGGACATAGTGGCGCAGGGCCTTGCTCGGAATCGTGCCCCTGTGCGTGCTGTTGCCGCCCACGCTGGTGAAATTGTCGATAACGGCAACGCGCTTGCCCTCTTTGACGGATTTCATCGCCGCACCTTCGCCGCCCGGCCCGGTGCCAATGACGAGGATGTCGTAGTCGAAGGTCATATCTCACCGCTTACGATTTTGGCTCCAAGAATCCGAGTTGCACCAAAAAGTCATCCATCTGCGCGACGGTTTGATCGCAATCTGCGCCATCGCCGCGGCCATAATTGAAAAAGCCATGGCTCCTGCCTTCGTACGCGCAAAGATCACAGATATTGCCCGCTTCGCGCATGGCTTTGGTGAAGCGTTCGGCCTGTTCAAAAGGGACGGTGTTATCGTGCGTGCCGTGAAAGATGATGGTGGGCGGCAGATTGGGACGGACGTGGTGAAAAGGCGAAATTTCCCGGGGAGACCTAAAACGGTCCGCGAGGCGCTCGAGCGCGACCACGTCAACAACCGGGTTAAACAGCACCATCGCATTGGGCCGGGAAGAGACAGTCCCATCTTCATCGGCCGCATCCAAGCCGAGAACAGTGCCTGTACACGCGCCGACATGACCGCCAGCGGACCCGCCGCCCGAGGCGATGCGATTGGGGTCAATATTGAGTTCATCCGCGTGCGCTCGCAGCCAACGCACCGCCGATTTGCCATCTTCCACGCATTCATAAGGCGAGGTGCCGTGTTTGCTTTTGATGCGGTATTCCGCCGAGGCCGCGAGCATCCCGCGCGCGGCGAGGTATTCGCAATGCGGAAAAAACTGTTGCGGATTGCCCCCGGTCCAGCCGCCGCCAAAAAAGAAGACAATCGCAGCGGTCTGCTCATCGGTGTCGGGTTGAAAAATGTGGAGGGTCAGTTCGCCTTGCGGCGCGGATTTGTAAATGCGTTGCATGGGTGACTCCTTTCAATGTGGATTCGCACAGTGACCGCCAAGCGAAACGAGAGTACAACTTTGAGAGGCAGTCCGTTGTACCCCATTTGCTCAGGCCAGTTCATCCGCAACCAGCAACCAGCGATTAGCGGTCAGCGAGATGCTATCGGGGTTCGGGGATTAGCCGATCAGTACGGGCATCGCCTTGGGGCAGATGGCCGGAACTGATCGTTGAAAGCCAAAAATCGCTTCTTGTATCTTTGGGCGAGCACGGGGGCATCGCCCCTACACATGCGCCTTTTGTGCCTTTGAACGGGCTATCGCCAGTTGTACTCCGCTCGTGCCTTTTGTGGCTAAACTCCCTCTCGCTTTTTGGGATGGATGGGGACTGACCATTGCCCACTGATTTTTAAGTTGGGTGAGGTCGTCTATCCGTCTTGCGGCGAACCGAGAAACTTCTCCGCGACCTCGAGTTGCGCCTTGTCGTTGATCGGCAACCAATAATCGGCTTTGATCACCTCAATTTTTCGACCTGCCGCAATCAACTTCATCCACATATCGGGCACCTCGTATTCGCCGCGCGCCGATGGCACCATCTCCATGTCGAAGAAATCCGTATCCATCACCATCGCCCCGTTCCAAACCAAATCCGAAACAAACGCTTTGGGCTTTTCCACAGAACGCACGAGAAAGCCGTCGTCATCTGTCACCAAAACCCCAAAATTTTGCGGACGCGCCACCCTTGAACCGCCCACAGCCAAATCCCGTTGTTGCACGAGAGCTCGAAGGCTGCGCGGGCCGAAGATATCATCGCCGACCATCCCCAACCATCGCCCGGTAATCACAGGCACCGCCACCCGAAAGGCATGGGCCAAACCCAACGGTTTTTCTTGCACGAGAAACGCGATGCGCCGTCCCCGGTATGTGCCATCGGAAAAGTGCCGACGAATCGCCTCCTCATGTGGTCCGCCCACAATAAATATCAGTTCGCGCACCTCACGCGGCAACCGATCCAGCACATGCTCCACAATGGGCTTCCCAGCGACTGGCAACAAGTGCTTCGGCCCTTCATAATCCTTTGCCATCCGCGTTCCCTTGCCAGCCAATAGCACAACGGCTTGCATAGATCACCTCTCAAAGGCGTAAGAAGTAAGAGGGGAAAAGGCCGCCCCTTTTGTGTCTTCTGTGCTTTCTGTGGCAAAATTCACATCTCGCCTCTCGCCTCTTCCATCTTGTATCTTTGGGCGAGCACGGGGGCATCGCCCCTACACACCGCTCACCTTTTGTGTCAAATGGCTGACGTAGTGAACGCGAATTTCATTTTGGCATCGCCCCTACACACACCGCTCGCCTTTTGTGCCTTTGAACGGACTGTCGCTCGTTGTACCCCGCTCGTATTTTTTGTGGCTAAACTTCCATCTCGCCTCTTGCCCCTAATGACTCTTTCGATAGTGCTGTTTGAGAATGTCGTCGCCAAAATCATTGGTCAGGTCGCGCCACACCGCGTGGATGTGATTGGCCTGATTTTGGGTGCAGTCGTATTCGGCGAGAAAGGTGGCGCCGAGCACGCGATAATAGTGGCCTTCGCCGCGCTGAACCCCGCCGGCCCATGCAAAGGCCGCGGTGTCGAGCGAGACGAGGTTGGCGCGCTGGGCCTCGGCAATGCTGTCGGGCAGGCGGGTGACATACACATCGAGTAGCGCGGTGACGACTTCGCGTTGGGCAGCCGTCATATCTTTGAGTTGCAGGCCATCAATTTGAACTTCCTCATTGACGCGGGGCACATTGCGGGTGAGGATGTCATCCGGGGCTTTGGAACTGACGATCGCCACGCGCTTTTGTTCCCCATCTAGCGACGCGAGCAGGTCGCGGGCCAAATCCTCTTCTTCTTTGAGTGCGCGCAAACCCTCGTGCTCCCCGTGCCGAACCTGTGCGGGATTGGACCCCAAAAAAATCGGCGTGGGCGCGACGAGCGTGCCGTTGACAATGGTGTAGTTGACCGAAACGTGATGGCCTTCAAAACGCCAACTCCACGTCGTCTCTCCGCCGGGGGTGCCAAAGATGACGAGATCATACAGGTCTGGATCGCGCGGGAACCGCCGCCTGGGGCCTTCGACTTCGGCGAGGATCGGTTCCAAACTGATGATCGTGCTAACTCTGGCGCGTGCCTGTTCGCTCAATCCCGTATCGAGCAGGGCAAACGCCTTGTCGCGCTGATGGGCTTCCATGTCTTTGAGCGCGAGGCCCAATCGGTCGCGGGGAATATAATGCCAGTCTCGCCGCGCATTCTCATCGTCAAAAGCCAATTGCGCCATCGCCGCCTGATCGGGCCGCAAAGAGGCCAAAAATGCCGTGGCCGCATCGGCCATGCGCTTGGCCGTGTCAATTTGGGTATGGCGTTCTTCGAGATTCATGTTCTATCTCCTTTTGAAAAAGAATCGAAAAATATCGTTTGCGTGCAAAACATTATTGGAACAAATAACACACCTGACGGGCGAGCACGGGGGCATCGCCCCTACACACAGGGGATGGACGGGGACTGATCACTAACCCCTGCTTCTCCCCTGCTTTCGCCCGCCCAATGTCGCGCCGCCATCAATGGTCAGGGCTTGGCCCGTGATGTTTTTTCCCTTATCGCTGCACAAAAAAACGACCATGTGCCCCACGTCATCGGGGGTTTGTTCGCTGCCCAAAGGCACGCTGTTGCGGATCACGTCGTCGAAAATTTGCCGGGCAGTGAACCCCTTGTACGCCGGGTTGGTCGCTTGGATTTGAGACGCGATCATTTTCCATGCGCGCGTCCAAAGGTAGCCGGGGCAGATCGCGTTGACCCTGATCCCGCGCCCTGCCAGTTGCCGCGCCAGGGTTCGGGTCAAGTGAATCACTCCGGCTTTGGCCGCGCCGTAAGCCGGCATCGAAACGCTGGGCATCAGCGCGGCGATAGAGGCGATGTTGACGATGCTGGATCCGCGCCCGAGATGCGGAATGACCGCTTTGGAAGACGCGAAGACCGTGCGGAGATTGGTACGCAACTGCGCGTCCCAGTCCTCGGCGGATAATTCCGTCAGCGGGATTTCCAAAGATGCCTTGGCCGCGTTGGTATCCGGCCCGCCAATGCCCGCGTTGTTGACCAAAATATCGAGCGCGCCGAGTTCTGCGACAACCCGATCTGCCGCCGAGCACATCGCGCTTTCATCAGACGCATCGGCGGACAAACCGATTGCCTGCGTTGCGAGCGTCCCCGTGGTTTCTTTCGCGGCCTGACCATCCAAATCCGCAATGGCAACCCTCGCGCCCGCGTCTGATAGGTGCTCTGCTATCGCCGCGCCAATCCCTCGCGCCGCACCTGTTATGAGTGCGACTCGACCATCTAATTCCATACTCACGGTTTTTCCTCAGAGACTGTCTTAAAATTATCAACCCCCTCCCCCGTTACTCGCTTTGCTGCGTTGTAGGCTACGCCTGTGCCTACGAGGAAGGAGGGAGTGACCCGTTGCGGGAGCACCGGGAAAAGGGTCATATTTCGTTTTAAGACAGCTTCTCGATCAATTTCAATTTGAGTAGCAAGGTTGTACACCGTTGCTTCGACAGCTGCGCGCTGAGAATGACAAGCCAGTATATCGCGCCGACTCATCACGCCCGATAAACGACCTGCCCACGCACGACCGTTGCCACGATGTCCAATTTCTCTTGCCCGTCTTTCCAGCGAAACAAAGACAGGCTCGCCTCTTTGCCCACAGCCACAGACCCCACGCGGTTGTCAATGCCCAACAAGCGCGCTGGGTTTATCGAGGCCATGTCAATGGCGTCGGATAGGGATGCGTCTGTATATCGCACGGCATTGGGAATCCCGCTGTCCAGCAACAGGCCCGCGCCGGCCAGATAGGGCGTTCCCGCCAGTGAAATTTTGCCATTGGCGTGCAACTCGCTCTCGCCCAACCCGCTTTCCGAGCCGTAGATGCCCGGGGGTAGGCCGGCGATAGATGCCACGTCGCTGACCAAGCATATCCGCTCTTTGCCCTTTGCGCGGTAAAAACTCTTCAATACGGATGGAGGTAAATGAAATCCATCGGGGATGATGCCCGCCCACAGCGCGTCTGCGGCGAGTTGTTCCCAGATGTAATTGGGATGGCGCGGCAATTCGGCGTGCGCGCCATTGCCCAAGTGGGTGGACATTTTCGCGCCCGCGGCGACCGCATCTCGGATGCGCTCGGGACTCGCGCCAGAGTGACCAATGGAGACAATGACGCCGGTTGCAGCCACTTTTTCGATAAATGCCAACGCGCCTTTTCGCTCGGGCGCGAGGGTGAAAATTGCAATGCGCCCGCCCGCGGCTTCTTGATACCGCTGAAATTCATCCCAATCGGGATCGCGCACATGCGCCAAGGGGTGCGCGCCTCGAGGCCCATCTTCCGATGCGATGTACGGCCCTTCGACGTGGAACCCGACAAAAGACGCCCGCGCTATTTCTGATTCCTCGCACGCCTTTGCCAAGAGTGTCAATCCCTGAATCGCATCTTCAGCAGACGAGGTGGTGACAGTGGGGCACCACAACCCCGTGCCGGTCTTGTGCATCCACGCGGTTGTCTCCGCGATTTTTTCTACGGTTAAATTTTTGGCTTTGTAGTTGATCCCGCCGATGCCATTGACTTGCACATCAAAAATCGCAGGCGCAATCCACACGTCGTCTCCGCCTATCGCGTCTGTTGAAACGCCGCAGTGAATGCCCGCGATGTTCTCGCCCTCTGTTTGCACTGTGACGACATCTGACGTACCGACCAACTTGCCTTTGAGATTCATGGTTTGTCTCCTTTGGAGGTGTACAACATCTTGCAATTCGGTATTTTGAGTGAAGTTTTTCATAAGCAAAATACCCGTCTGTAAAGACATCGTATAATAGTTTCAATCCATCCTCGGATCCAAGTTGCCCTCGGCCCGTCGCGCTCCGGGCTATCCGAAGCGGGCCGCATTAGTTTCAATCCATCCTCGGATCCAAGTTGCCCTCGGCTCAAGATCGGCGACAGGCTCTGCACCCCTTTGTTGGGTTTCAATCCATCCTCGGATCCAAGTTGCCCTCGGCCTCAGGTACGTCAACGCAATTTCAGCAACACCCCAGGTTTCAATCCATCCTCGGATCCAAGTTGCCCTCGGCTTGCCAGATTGGGATCGGCTCGATGAGCGAATCCAGGTTTCAATCCATCCTCGGATCCAAGTTGCCCTCGGCGGTTCCCCGCCATATCCTCGGCGATTCTGGTTTGGTTTCAATCCATCCTCGGATCCAAGTTGCCCTCGGCAAACAAAGCTCTATCGCTAAACACATTCAGAACATTGTTTCAATCCATCCTCGGATCCAAGTTGCCCTCGGCCAAGGAAAAAACGCGGACAGGGATTCTCCTGAAAGGTTTCAATCCATCCTCGGATCCAAGTTGCCCTCGGCAAGATGCCCGACGTTTCCCGATACGAACCCCCCACGGTTTCAATCCATCCTCGGATCCAAGTTGCCCTCGGCGCCTTCGAAAATCTGGACACAGAAAGACCTGTTCGGGTTTCAATCCATCCTCGGATCCAAGTTGCCCTCGGCCTCGCCCGCGATCTGTGATTGTGGGGACAGGATCCAGGTTTCAATCCATCCTCGGATCCAAGTTGCCCTCGGCCGTATGGTGGCTATATCCTCATAAAAATCTATGAGATATGGGGATCAACTTAGAGCCGAAAATGTCAATTGACGGGTCATTGGGGTCCTTTACTTCGGGAACGCCCCTCGCACGTCCAGATGCGCCTGAAACCGACGCCGTAATCTCTTTCATTCCAAGAAAAAGAACATTTTTTGCGGCATTCACATCCGCATTCTCGCTATGTCCACATTCGTTGCAGTGGAACTGCGATTGTGATTTACGATTTGATTTTGCCACATGCCCACATTGAGAACACGCCTGTGACGTATAGGCGGGATTGACCGCTTGAAGGCGGTTGGCTTTATATTCCAGCATTCGTCTAAGGTCGCCCCACGCATTCTTAAGAATGCCCTTGTTCAACCCGCTTTTCTGTGCTTTCCCTTTCCCTTTCGCTTTTGCCGTCATGCCCTTCACGTTCAAATCCTCTACCACCACTACGTCGGCATTCTTTGCAATGCGATGGGAAATTGTATGATTGTGCGTATCTCTGACATTTTTAATCTTGCGAGCCGTTTTTGCCAACTTCTCTTTTGTCCGTCCCCGCCGCTTACTGCCTTTCTTCTGATGGCTCAATCGCCGCTGGTATCGCTTTCTACGTGCCTCATATTTCTCTACTGACAACGACTTCACTATTTCCCCATTGGACATAGCACATTGGTTGACAACGTTCATGTCTATCCCAATCGCCGTCTTAAGGTCTTTATCCATCACCTTTGGAATGGTGATTTCATAACAGAGATAGGCATACCATTTACCGCATTCTTGTTTGATACGAATGGCCTTTGGTGTGCATCCTCTATATGGATCCCCTCCCCGGCGACGAATGGTGACTTTACCAACCCGCGGGATATTGAGAACATTCTTGGACAAATCCTCCATCGCTTTCTTTGTCCCTGTGAAATCATAGACAAAGGAATCGTCACCACGGCGACCTTTGAACTTCGGAAACCCCCCAATCCCATTGAACTTATTTTTAAATGCCACGGACAATGGCTTGGCCGCAGAAGCACGAACATAGGACGTATACTCGGAAAGCCACGGAAACTCCGCTTTGATCGCCAAATACTCTTTGCTGAATGATTCATAATTGGTGCTCGGCGACTCGGCATCCTCACCCTTCTTAACCATCTCTTTGTATTGCTTATAGGCTCGCTTATTACGCTCAATAAGTTTGTTCCACAGAAAGCGCACAGTCCCCGCAGTACCGGCGATTTTATTTCCCCGTCCTTTTGTGCCTGCCAGCACGCGGTAGCGAATCATACGATTGACTTTTTCAGTCTCAATCGTCGCGACCTTGTTGAAATCTATGGCGAGTTGTTGTGACATCTATTTTTTCTTGGTTTCAATTGATTTGAGACAAGCCAAAGCGGTTTCAATAGACCAGCGTTTCCGATACATCTTTAAGCCCTTTTCGAGATCATTTCGGAGGGATAGAAACGCAGGGGCGATGCCCCTGTGCTCGTCCAAAGATACAATTGGCAGAGGGTGAGGGACTCGAACCCTATGCGGTTGCCCGCACCACCGACATATATCGGGCGGCCCACCTTGAACCGTTCACCCCCTACCTGTCTTGACAAAACTGCGCGTTCAAGGGGTTCGTCAGTTGCAATTAGCGGTCAGCAACCAAGCCACCCGGCCCCAAGCGGACGAGATGGACACGCACACGGGGCGAAAGGGTGGGGGGGGGTTGATAGCTGATCTATCGCCTATCGGCTGTGATGCCGGGCCAGTCGTCCGTGCGAAAGGGGGACGCGGGCAAGTCTGCGCCGTTGTACAAATTGCAACTTGGATTGTCTGCCCATGCGTATCGGACCGCGACGGGTTGCGGCACGTCTTTGCTATAGACGACCACGCTGTTGTTTTCTAAGGTTGCAGTTGCCCAAACAAATTTGCGGTCTTGCCCGGCAATGGCAAAGCCTTTGAGTGCTTTGCCCTTTGCTTTTAAGCCGCCGTGCGCGTGGTCAAAGTGCAGGCGAATTTTGGCGCCCTCGACGACCATCGTTCGATATATGGGACCTGAATACGCTCGATCCGCGCCATATACTTGGCTCTCTGCGACCAGGGCCAAACGCAAGCCAACATCCTGTTTGTTGCGGGGATGAATGTCGTCGGCCTCGCCGATATCAATGGTGACGGCCATGCCGGTATTGGGCAATGAGAGGGCCATCTGTTGCGCCTCGCGCAGTTCGGCCCATGTGCTTTCCTCTGGATTTTCTTTGTGCGGCCGGAAATTGGCGAGTTGCACAAAGAGAAAGGGGAACGCGCCTTGCCCCCAATTAGCACGCCAGTTTTGAATCATGCCCAAAAATAATGCGCGATATTGATACGCCCGCCCGGCATTCGATTCGCCCTGATACCACAAGGCGCCGCGAATGCCATAAGGGATCAGGGGCGCGATCATGCCGTTGTAGAGCATGGAGGGGCGATGTGGGGAATTGGGGTTGCGCGGTGCTCGGGGGCGTCTGGTTTTGATGGTCTGTCCAATGGCTTTGAGGCTGTCCGATTTTGCACGCCACATGGCGAGTCTGTTTTGAAAACGCGCGCTCGCTTGGGGATAGGCGGCAATGTGTTCTGTCCAGCGTTGGGCCAGCGGGAGATATGCGTCGGGCATGGCTTGAAGCGCGGGCAATGCGGTCCACGCTTCGACCGGCGTGCCTCCCCATGACGTGTTGATCAGGCCAATGGGCACATGTTGCGTTTTGTGCAGGCGGCGCCCAAAAAAATAGGCCACCGCAGAGAAGTTGGCGACGGACTCGGAATCGCAAACGCGCCAGGTGCCCGCGACGTCTTGCGCGGGTCTTTGCACGGCCATCCGTTCAACCGTGAAGAGTCTGATATTGGGAAAATTTGCCGCTGCAATTTCGGCTTCTGCATTTTGAGACCGCCTGACGGGCCAGGCCATATTGGATTGTCCCGAGCAGACCCAGACTTCGCCCACCATCACATTTTTTAGGACAATGACGTTGTTGCCGCGCACAGTGAGTTGATACGGGCCGCCGGCATCCATGGGGCTGAGGTGAATCAGCCAAGTTCCGCCTTTGTCGGCTGTGGTTGTGACGCGCTGTGTATCGAGTTCAACGGTGATCACTTCATCGGCATTGGCACGCCCCCAAACGGGCATTGCAATTTGCCGCTGCAACACCATGTTGTCAGAAAAGAGCGCGGGCAGAGAAACATCTGCGACCAGGGGACACGGAAGGAACAACACGAGGGCGACAATGGCTTTTCGAATACGGGTCATGGTTTTATCCTTTGCAAGAGATGGAATATTCTATGTACGCCCATGGTAAAGTGGGATTTTGCATCGCACAAGTTAGAAAACGCACCTGTCTTGCATTTTTTTGACGAGCGCGTATCTTGACCACGGATGAACGCAAATAAAAGATGCGAAAATAGAAACGCAGGGGCGGTGCCCCCGTGCCCGCCCGTCCCAATTCAAAGAAAAAATATGGCTGCTGATTTTACAGGCTTGGGCAGGCCGGTGATCGATTGTGATATTCACAATGCGTTTGCCTCGTTGGAAACCCTCGTGCCGTATCTCCACGACCATTGGGTCGCGTACATCCGCGAATCCCATTTTCGAGGCCCCAGCGCGAATGATTATCCGCGCGGCGCGCCCACATCTGCGCGGGAAGGTACAGCGCCCGCAACCGGGCCTGC
This sequence comes from uncultured Latescibacterota bacterium, assembly GCA_958295785.1. Taxonomy (GTDB): domain Bacteria; phylum Latescibacterota; class UBA2968; order UBA2968; family UBA2968; genus VXRD01. The sequence goes on along the minus strand of OY282377.1, from coordinate 3,034,958 downwards.
GGGTTCAGATCTGGCACGGATGCAAAAACAGGGGCTCGACCCGTGGGACACAGAGGTGGGGATTTTGACGTGTGTATATGGGGTGCAAAGCGTGCTCAACGAGGATTTGGCCGCGTCGCTTGCAACCGCGATCAATCAGTGGCAGATCGATCACTGGCTGGAAAAAGACGCCCGCCTGCGCGCCTCATTGGTCGTGCCGAGCCAAAATCCGGCGCTGGCTGCCCGAGAGATCGAACGCTTTGGCGATCATCCGGGTTTTGTGCAAGTCATGCTCCCGGTGCGCTCCTATTCCCTTTACGGAAAGCGGGAATACGACCCGATGTACGCGGCTGCGATAAAGCACAATCTGGCAATTGGCATTCATTTTGGCGGGGCATCCTCGCTTCCGCCCACGCCCGTGGGCTGGCCGTCGACGTATATTGAAGAATGCGCGGATATGGCGCAGGTTTTTCAAGCGCAAGTCCTGAGCTTGATCTCTGAAGGCGCGTTTGCCCGGTTTCCCGAATTGCGCGTGGCGCTGATCGAAAGTGGGTTTGTGTGGATGCCCGCGTGGATGTGGCGCATGGACAAGGAGTGGAAGGGGTTGCGGCGCGATACACCTTGGGTCGTGCGCCCGCCTTCGGATTACGTGCGCGAACACATTCGGATCACCCTGCAACCCATAGACGCGCCCGCCAATGCCGACCATCTATTGCAAGTGATCGGACAACTGGACTCAGACGAGATGCTGATGTTTTCAACCGATTATCCCCACTGGCATTTTGATGGGCCCCATGAGGCCATCCCAACCGGGTTGCCCGATGCGTTGCTCGAAAAAATTTTGCGGGAAAATGCACGGGCGTTTTACAATTTGTGAGGAGATACCCCCATGGCAACGCCCCTTTTAGACGCGCCTGCGGTCGGCGTTCACACAAAGGAGAAACTCGCGGTGATCGATTGCGATATTCACAATGTGGATGGATATCAGTCGCCCGCAACAGAGGTCTGGGTCAATTACATGCCCAGCGCGTGGAAGGACTATCATCTGAAAATTGCCGGGCGGCGACGCGCAGGGTCAAACTGCCCGCGTGCCGTGCCTTTTGCCGCTCGCAACGATGCGTTTCCGCCCGAGGGCCCGCCGGGCTCTCATCTGGGCTTTATGCAGGACCAGTTGTTGGACGCATGGGACATGGAATACGGCATTTTGAACCCGCTCTCACCGGCTGGTGGACAGCAAAATTTGGCTTATGGCGCGGCCATCGCGCAGGCAGTGAATGACTGGCAGATTGCCGAGTGGCTGGAAAAAGATGAGCGGTTGCGCGCGTCATTGACCATCGCGTATGAAGACGCCGATCTCGCCGTGGCTGAAATTGAACGCTTGGGCGATCATCCGGGCTTTGTGCAACTGATGTTTATGGCGCGCACCATGGAGCCGTTGGGCCGCCGAAAGTACTGGAAAATTTACGAGGTTGCCGAGGCGTATGACCTGCCCATTGGCATTCACTTTGGCGGCGCGGGCGTTGGCCCAATCACGGGCGCGGGCAAGGCGTCGCATTATATCCAAGACCACGGCGGAATGCCCATGGCGTTTCAGGCACAGGTGACGAGTTATGTGTACGAAGGCGTTTTCGAGCGGTTTCCCAATTTGAAGATCGCGTTGATTGAGGGCGGTTTTGGGTGGATGGGGCCTTTGATGTGGCGGCTGGACAATTGGTACAAAAAACTCAAGATGGAAGTACCCGATTTGAAGCGGTTGCCCTCAGAGTATATCCGAGATCATTTTTGGCTGACCACACAGCCCATTGAAGAGCCGCCCGATCCCGCGTATTTCGATCAGATGATCGCGCATCTCAACATGAACGACAAACTGATGTTTGCGACCGATTACCCCCATTGGGATTTTGACGCGCCCGACCGAGCCCTGCCCCGCAGCCTGGATCGCAATGTGCGGGAACAAATCATGGCCGAGAACGCCCGAGCACTCTACGGGCTGGCATAACTATCCAAGATATAGACCGGAGCATGTTCATTCACGATTGAGCGCGACACGCGCACTATGCGTATTGCGCCTTGAGCGTCTGCCCGCATGCCGCGCTTTGGCAGGCGAGGTCGAGGATGTGGATGGGGCGGCGCGACCATTCGGGGGTGATGATCAGCGCTTCGCCCATCGAGAGGTGGGCGGCGATATTGTCGTAATATCTATGGTATTGGCCGTTGGGATTTTTGCCGGAGGTGGTCGCGGTTTGCCCCTCTTTTTTTTGCAAAATTTGATAGGTGCTGCCATCAAAAATATACGTGCCTGTGGTGCCGGTGATTTCGAGCCAACCCTTTCGGGGCGCAGATGCGATACTCGACATGGTGAGGTTGATCCAGGTGCCGTTTTTGAAGCGCACGATGGCGGTGGCTTCGTCTTCATTGACATCGGCCTGCCACCGGGTTTGATCCGCCCAAAAGCCCGTGTGCGAGAAGCCCGTGACTTCGACGATCTCCGATTGCAAGATCTGGAGCGCGTATTCGAGGAGGTGAACGCCCCAATCGTAGAGAATCCCGCCGGAAATGCTTTTGCTGCTGCGCCACCAATCGCCCGGGCGATTGTACCCGCCCATGTGGGCCTCGATGCGATAGACTTCGCCGATGACCTCGCGCCCGTGAATTTGTTCGAGGGCTTCGAGAATACAGCCATCCCAATGGCGGTTGTGATAGGTGGAAAGCAAGAGGTCGCGCGCGTTGGCCGCGCGGATCATCTCATCGCATTCCGCCGTTGTGATGGCCAAGGGCTTTTCGCTGATCACATGCCGGCCCGCCCGCAGGCATTGCAATGCCAATTCGGCGTGCGTGTTGTGCGGGGTGATAACTGTGACGAGATCCACATCGGATTGGTCGAGCATTGCAGATACAGAGGTGTGCGTCTCGATGCCGGAAAATTCTTCCCGTGCGACTTTTAGGCGCGTCTCGTCGAGTTCTGCAACCGCGACGGGCGTCATGCCCGCCTGTTTCATGAACGTGAGATGCTGGCGGCCCATGTTAAACGCGCCGCCGTATCCGATCACGCCCACTTTGATGTCTTGCGGCGTTTTGAAAGAGGACATAGAAGTTGTCCTTTCCTTGTGGCAATGGGGTTATTTCAACAAGTCATACGCAATGCGTATGGAGGAATTGCGTCTTCCCTCCCCGATTCGGGGAGGGGTCACATTATTTTGACAAGCCCGCGTCTTTGAAAATCTGCTCGTGTTCGGCGGCGATTTTGTCCAGGGCTTCCCGATCGGGCGTCACGCCGTCGATGGCTTCGCCCAAATAGCGTTGCGAAACCGCGAGCAGTTCGTTGTACACGGGCGCGTTCCAAAAGTCTTGGAGGTGGTCGAGCGATTCGGCAAAGGCGCGGTTATACGGCGAGGCGTTTTGAAAGGCGTCGCTGTTGAGAATGTCCGTGTTGGCGGTGAACCCCGCGTCTTTGGTGATCCACTTTTTTTGAATCTCGGTTTGCAAGAACCAAGCGATGAATTTTTTTGCCAGTTCCTGCTGTTCTGCGGACGTTTTGGTGGAGATGCTGAACCCCTGCCCGCCCAAGCTCACCACGCGCTTGTCCCCGGCTTTGGGCACCGTGAAAAACCCGGCATTGTCGCCCATCTGCTCGACAATGCCGGGGTAAAAGGCGAAGTAGTTCATGCTCATCGCCGTCGAGCCGTTGATAAATGCTTCAAAGGTCTTGCCATAGTCGAAATTGGTCGCGCCGTTGGGCCCGAATTTCAACAGGCTTTTGAAATAGGCGAGGGCGTTTGCCACTTCGGGTTTGTTGACATAGCCATCCACCGCAAATTCGCCAAACTCGCCCCACGAGCCGCCAAACCCCCACATAAACATCTGAAAGCCCATCGTCATCGAATCATACCCTCGGCCCGTGAGCAGGGCGCAACCGTATTGCTTTTGATCCGGGCGGTAAAAAAATTCGGCCAAATCGCGGAATTGATCCCAAGTGTCGGGAACAGCCAAGTCGCGCCCGTATTTCTGCTTAAACGCGGCTTTTTCGGCCGGGTCTTCAAACCAGTCTTTGCGGTACACAAATCCCACGGCATCGGTCTCGCAGGGCGCGGCGTAAAATTTGCCACTGCCGGGCGGGTATTCGCACAAATAACGCGCCGCACGGGGGTGAATTTTGTCCATATCTATGGCCGTGGGCAGCCAGTCGGTCAAATCGACATACAGCCCGCGCGTGGCGCCGCGTCCAATCCACTGGCTGTCGCCGATCACGATGTCAAAATCCGTTTTGTCGTTGCCAAAATTGAGGAAGACCTGATCCTGATAGGACGGCCAGGGAATTTGGTGGACTTTCACGGCAATGCCGGTTTCCCGCTCAAACTCGTCGCCCAATTCCCGAAGCCCATCCGCAGGATCCCACTGCGCCCACCAAATTGTAATCGAAGGCTTCGCAGGCACAGGAGATCCCGCAGGGCCACAGCCCGCGGCGAGGACGATCAGGCCAAACAAAATGCGATACATCATAGCACGCGCTCCAGTGTTAGGGGGTGAGGGTGGGTGAATAGAATGAGATAATAAAAAAACGAGCACCTTGTCAAGCGCGATAAACAAGGGCTTGCATTTTTTGGGCAAGGGTTTATTTTTTTCTTCGGAACGGGCCATGTGAACGAGGAGGCGTTGATGAAAATTGGGGTGACGCAGATTATCTTGGGCAAACTCACGCTGGACGAAACACTCGCGCTGTGTTGCGAGGCGGGTTACGAGGCGGTCGAGTTGGTTTTTTCGCCAGAGGGCGATCCAAATGTCGAGATGAGCGACGAGGAGGTGCGCGGCGTCAAAAAGCGATGCGATGACGCGGGCATTGAAATCAGCAGTGCCCTGGCGCGGTATGACAATCGGGGCAATTTTCTCAGCCGCGATGGGGCAGAGCGCGACGCCGGGATGAAGAGTTTGCGCCGCGCCATTGAGGTGGCCCACTTGGTCGAGACCGATGCGGTTTTGCTGCACCCGGGCCAACTTCCGGTCGAAGGCACGTATCGAGACGCATGGGATGATTTTTTGACCGCGATGAAAGCTATCGCGCCCTATGCCGAAGAAAAGGGCGTTGCGGTGGGCATAGAAAATGTGTGGAATAAGTTTTTGCTCAGCCCGCGCGAAGCGTGCGAATTTGTCGATGCCGTGCACAGCGAGTGGGTCGGGATTTATCTCGACACGGCCAACATGATGTTTTACGGCTATCCCGAACACTGGATTCGCGGGCTTCAACACCGGATAAAGCGCGTGCATTTTAAGGATTTTGTTCGCCAGAAACGCGATTTTGTACCCCTGATGGAGGGCGATACGGATTGGGCAGAAGTGATGAAGGGCCTGCGCGATATTGGCTATGACCAGTACGCAATCCACGAAGTGGGCGGCGGGCGAGACGTGCAGATCGAGATGGCAAACCGCATGAAACAAATTGTGACACTGTGAGGCCAGTATGGCAATGCGAAAAGCAGCAGCGATTGATGGACAGGGCAATATTTTGGTTCTCGAAGAACCGCTGGCGGCCCCGAAACCCGGCCAAGTGCAAATCGAAGTCGCGGCGAGCATGGTCAGCCCGGGCACGGAGTTGGGCGGGGTCAAGCGAAGGCGCGAAAACCCGTCGGATGCCGCGCCCCGGCCATTTGGCTATTCCAATGCGGGCGTGGTGGTGGCGCAGGGCGAGGGGTGTGAAGACATTCCCCTCGGAACGCGCGTGGCCTGCATGGGCGGCGGATACGCACAACATGCCACCCATGCTTGCGTGCCGCGCAATATGGCCGTGCCCATTCCCGACGGCGTCAGCGACGGGGATGCGGCGTCAATTCATCTGGTCGCAACGGCCTTGAATGCCGTGCGGCGCGGCGCGTTTCAAATCGGCGAACACATTGCCGTGGCGGGCTTGGGGCTCGTCGGACAATTTGCCTGCCAGTGGGCGCGCATTGCCGGATCCCATGTGATGGGGTTGGATCAACTGCCCATGCGATTGGAAAAAGCCGCGGCGTGCGGCTTGCATCGCGGGGTCGATATCGCAGAAGAAGATCCGGTGGCTGTGTCGCGGACATTTTCGCGCGGTTATGGCATTGATGGCGGCGTGATCGCATTTGGCGGCGATGGCACGCCGGCCTTTGTCACGCTTGCAAAGATGATCAAAAAAGCCCCGGACACGCACTTGATGGGGCGCATTGTGATTGTGGGCGGCGCCCGAATCGACCACGGGTTTGCCGCCGCGCTGGGCAATTTGGACGTGCGAAGTGCCGCGCGCACAGGGCCGGGCTATCACGACGAGGCATGGGAACACGGCGCGGACTATCCGCCGGTTTTTATGCAGTGGACAACGCGCCGAAATCTGGAAGAGTGCTTGCGCTTTATGGACGCCGGGCACATCAAGGTCGCTCCCCTCATCACGCACCGCGTTGCCCTTGACGACGCGCCCGAAGCGTGCGAGGAACTGATCCAAAACCCCAATGCCGCGCTGGGCGTTGTGTTTTTGCCGTAGGCATGTAGGAGCGATCCCCGTTGCCGGAGAGGGGTCCTATTCACGAGGAGACATCACATGTTGACTGCAATTTTTCGTCGTTGTTTGAACCTCATTTGGTCCTACGTCCCTACCCGCCGATTGGCTATGGGCACCGCCTGTACCCAAGCGAAAGAAGGGCGTCAGGTCTCCCCTCCCCATTGCCGGGAGAGGTCCTATTCCATTGCAAAACAGTCTGTTAGAATGATCGGTACAATGTACCCCCCCCCCCCCCCCCGAGAGGAGCCCAAAATGACGCCCCGTTACATCCGCTTGCTGCCCCTGCTGGCATGGGGCTTCGCCCTGTTACTCGGCACCGCCTCGTCCGCCCCGGCGCAAAGCACGACCGACTACGACGACGATGACGACGGCCTGATCGATATCACAACGCTGGCGCAACTGAACGCCATGCGCTGGGATCGTGACGGCGAAGGCGATGTGGCGGCGGGAGACGCTGCGAACTACCTGCTCGCCTTCCCCAACCGCGATATCAACGCCGCAACCCGAATGGGTTGCCCGTCGCCGTCGGACCCATCCGAATCGCCATGCAAGGGCTACGAACTGCGCACCGACTTGGACTTTGACACTACCGGAGACGACATAGCCGACGCCCCCTACGCCAACTGGGTGCCAATACCTCGCTACGCAGCCGTATTTAAGGGCAACAACCACACCATATCCAACCTCACAATCAGCGGCAACACTACCCTCACAGACATCGGCCTGTTCGGGTTTTTGTTCTCCTCCTTCGGCAGCATCAGCGGCGTGGGATTGAAGGATGTGAAGATAAACGTGACTGTACCAGGAACTTCCTACGCGGGCGCGCTTGTCGGCAAAAACAACGGAACGGTGCGCTCCTGCTACGCCACCGGCTCCGTCACCGTCAACACGATGGGCAGCGACATCGAAGTCGGCGGCTTGGTGGGATCGAGCTATTCGGGATACTATACTGATCCGGAAATTGCGGCGAGTTGGTCGAGCGCCGATGTCTCCGCAACGGGGCCAGGAGCCGTCCATGTCGGTGGACTGGTGGGTTGGCTTCAAGGCGCCGCCTTAGGAAGCGCATCCATAATCGCATGCTATGCCACCGGCTCAGTGTCAGCCATAGACTCCAGATCCTCACCAAGCATCGCTACCCAAAAGTATGCTGGTGGATTAGTGGGCCACATGATAGCTTCTTCGGGACAGCAGGCGAGTATAACCGCATCATACGCCACGGGTCCGGTGTCGGTGCCCACCTGGGTCTGGAACTCCGGAAGCGCCGGGGGCTTGGTGGGATTTATCCGCGACAACAGCACAATCACGGATAGCTACTGGGACACCGAGACGACCGGCTTCGCCGACGACTCAGACTCAACCCCCCCAGAAGGCAAGACCACGAGCGAACTGCAATCCGTCACATCGTACACCGGCATCTATGCGAACTGGAATGTGAATGTGGACGGGATGACGGGCAACGACGATCCGTGGAACTTCGGGACAAGCGCGCAGTATCCGATGCTGAAGTTCGGCAGGGCGCCGCAAGTGCCGGGGGTCAGCGTGACCCCCGGCCCGGGTGCGTTGGTCGTGTCTTGGCCTGCGGTGCTCGGCGCGACAGGCTATAAGGTGCAGTGGAAATCCGGGGATGAAAACTACGACACGGCTGACCGTCAGGCTGTCGTGACCGGTACGACCTACACCATTCCGAATCTGATCGTGAATACGGAATATACGGTCCGGGTGATCGCCACGCGCACCAATGCCTATGATGGCCCCGCTTCGGAGGAGGTGACCGGCACACCCGGCGAGTCTGGTACAACGCTCCCGGAGCCTGATCCAGATACAGAGCCGGGATTCAACGAGGCGGTAGGACCGCAAAGCTATCGGCAAGACAAGGCCATTGAACCGCTGACCTTGCCCGCGGCGACAGATGGAAACGGGACCGTGACCTATAGCCTGACAGGTCTGCCCGAGGGGTTGCACTTCGACGCCGAGACGCTCATCGTGTCTGGCACGCCGAGCGAGGCGACCGAAAAAGCGATCTACACCCTGACCGCAACGGATGAAGACGGCGATGAGGCGACCATGAGTTTCTTCATCACTGTCATTGCGAACAGGGCGCCCTCCTTTGGCGATGCGAGCGTGGATGCCCAAGCCTATATGCGGAAGCAAGAGATCGATCCCGTGACGCTACCCCAAGCAACCGGTGGCGATGAACCGCTGACCTACGCGCTGACGGGGCTGCCCGAGGGGTTGACCTTTGACGCTGAGACGCGCTCCATTTCTGGCACACCGCTCGAGGCGATAGACGAGACGACCTACACGCTGACCGCAACAGATAGCGATGGCGATGCGGCGACCCTGATGTTCACCCTCGAGGTGATAGCCGATTTGATGCCCTCCTTTGGCGATACGACTGTCGCCGCACAGGTCTATGTACAACATCGAGAGGTCGATCCCCTCGCGCTGCCGCAAGCGGCCGGTGGCGATGGCACGCTGACCTACGCGCTGACGCCCGATCTGCCCGAGGGGTTGCGCTTCGACGCCGAGACGCTCATCATCTCTGGTACACCTGTCAAGGCGAAAGACGCGATGACCTACACGCTGACCGCAACAGATGGCAATGGCGATGAGGTGCATCTCATGTTCACCCTTGAAGTACCCGATCTGATGCCGACCTTTGGCGATACCACCATCACCGCACAGAGCTATCTCGTCAATCAAGAGATCGATCCCGTGACGCTACCGCAAGCGACCAGTGGCGATGGGATGTTGGCCTATATCCTGCTACCGTCCCTGCCGGATGGTCTAACATTTGACTACAAGACGCGGGTGCTCTCCGGTATGCCGAGCGAGGCGACAGCCCAGGCGACCTACACCTTGAGCGCGTTGGACGCCGATGGCGATGTGGCTTCGCTGACCTTCACGATTGACGTGCAATTGTTGCCCTCGCCCGACTTTGATGGCGATGGGCAGGTGAATTTTGCAGACTTCATGCGCTTTGCCGGCAAGTATGGGACGCGCCGCGGTGAAGACGGATATGACCCTTGGTGCGATCTCAATGGCGATAGTCAAATTGACTTTGACGACTTTCTCATCTTCGCCGCCGCCTTTGGCTCGGCGGGCTGACAACTACGGGGAGAACAACAATGGCAACAAAACGCTATCGCGCCGGAGCGATAGGTCGGACGGGGCAGGGCAATTTTGGGCACGGCCTCCATCTGCCCTATCAAAAAATTGACCGCGTGGATATGATCGCCGTGGCCGATCCGGACGTGGCTGGGCGAGAGAAGGCAATGGCAGATTCGGGGGCAAAGCGGTGTTATGCCGACTATCGAGACATGCTGGCAAACGAGTCGCTCGATCTTGTCAGCGTGTGCCCTCGATGGGTCGATAGTCACGAAGAGATGTTGCTGGCGTGTATCGAAGCGGGCTGCCATGTCTATTCGGAAAAACCACTGACAATGGACTTGGCGTCTGCGGACCGCATTGTCACCGCTGCCGAACAGCGCGATTGCAAAATCGCCGTGGCGCATCAAGCGGTGTACCTCAGGCAAGTCCATCAGGTGCGCGATCTGCTGCGCGAAAATCGGATTGGAAAACTCGTGTCCATGCATGGATACGGCAAACAGGATCATCGGGGCGGGGGCGAAGACATGATGGTATTGGGCACGCATTTGTTTAACATGACGCGCTTTTTTGCCGGCGATCCCCTGTGGATGACCGCGCGCGTGACGGTGGGAGAACGCGAAATTGTCCCCGGTGATGTGCGCGAGGCCACAGAGCCGATTGGCCCGATTGCGGGCGATGGCATCGTCAGCCTGTTTGCTTTTGGCAATGGCGTGGATGCCTCCTTTGTCTCGCGGGCAGATCAGGCGGGCAATGGGCAGGGCTATGGCCTGGTGCTGGTCGGCGAATCCGGGCGAATTGCCCTCAGCGGCGGCGCCGATGCGATTTCGATTTACGAGAATGGCTTGTGGGCACCGTGGGATGGCGGTCATGCGTGGCACGCGCTCAATTTGTCGGACGATCACTTGCAGGACACGGGAAATTATCGCGCCATCCTCGATCTCATCGACGCCATAGAACGAGACCGCGCGCCCATTTCCAGTGCGCGAGACGCGCGTTGGGCACTCGAGATGATTCACGGCGCGTACGCATCCCAAATTTCTGGACAACGCGCTGTGTTCCCCCTGCCCAATCGCGCACATCCGCTCGAAAAATGGCGATCCAAGCGTTGATGGGGTTGTGTTTGAGGCGGTAATTGGATATTATTTACTGATGTTCCGCAATGGTAAAGACAAACCGTCAACTGAAAGGGGAAACAATGGTCGATCACACCCATGAAGAATATGACGCGGCGATCAACCGCATTGACAAAACGCTGAGTGACAGCAAAAAAAGACATGCCACCTTTGAGGAAACCAACCGTCGAGAACACCAAGAGTTGCGAAATAAAATTGATGGCGTGCGCGACGCGGTTGACGAGAATTACAAGCTGCTGAATGCCAAGATCGGAAATGAGATCAACAAGGTGAACAGCAACATCGACAAGGTCGAAGCCAAGATCGAAAGTGAGATCGACAAGGTGAACGGTAGAATCGACAGGGTCGAAGCCAGAATCGACAAGGTCGAAGCCAAGATCGACAAAGTCAATGACAAGATCGACAAGGTGCTCGAATACATGACCCGTTTGATTTTTGATCAGCGTCAACAAGAAGCCAACCGCCAAGCCAATCGCGTTGAGCAAGAGGCCAACCGCTTGCTCAACATGAAGGGTATTATTTGGACCCTGATTGTTATGAGCACGCTCGGCGTTGTTGGTCACATTATCAGCTTTTTCGTGCGATGAGCACACCCATTTGACCCATATCAGGGCAAGCCGCCCCATTGCGCTGATTGTTTTTTCCACCCGTCCTTCGGAGACTATAAATGAAACTCAACATCTTGAAAGAATTGCCCCGGTCTTTTCGGGCATCTACCCTGATTGCCGGGTGGCCCGGCATGGGCAGCGTGGGCATCGGCGCGATTGACTATATTCGCCGCCAACTCGACGCGGTCGCGTTTGCAGAAATAGACATGCAATCTCACTTCGCGCCCGAAGCGATGATTGTGGAAGATGGAATCGCGGGGTTTCCCGCCCCACCTGCCCACATGTTTTACGCGGTGGAAGAACGCGATCTGGTCATTTTTCAAAGCGAGGCGCAAATCGCCGGAACGCCCGGCGATGACCTGATGGAACACATTTTAGATATGGGACAACGGCTGGGCGTGGATACGATTTTCACGGGCGCGGCCTATCTCACGCAGGCCAGTCACAAAGAAGATGCACAGGTGCTGGGCGTTGCCAACAACGATAATTTTCGAGATTTTCTCGCGTCTCAGGGCGTAGAGATTTTACAAGAGGGGATGGTTTCGGGACTCAATGGCCTGTTGCTGGGCTTTGCCCAACGGCGCGAGCTCAATGCCGCCTGTTTGTTGGGCACGATGCCGCAATACGCAGCTCCCATTCCAAATCCAAAAGCTTCCAGAGAGATTGTACACACCTTGGGACGCCTGCTCAATTTTGATGTGGATATGTCGGAAATCGACGACGCGACCGAGAAAATGGAAGGCACGATGGAAGATATTGAGATGCAGATCCAAAAGACATTTTCCCACATGGGAGAGGGGCCTGAGGGGGAATTTCAGGGCGGCAGGGCCGAAGATGACAAAGTGCCGCAGTCCGTGATGGAACGCATTGAAAAGCTGTTTCTCGAAGTGACCCAAACGGATCAGTTTCACCAAAAAGCCAATGAACTCAAGGCAGAACTGGACCGTTGGGATCTCTATTCATTTTACGAAGATCGGTTTTTGAATCTTTTCAAATCCGGTCCCAAAGGCGGAAGATAAATGGCCGATATTAAAATCGATCTGTACAGCGATACCGCAACGCAACCAACACAGGCGATGCGCGCGTTTATGTGTCGGGCAGAAGTTGGCGATGAGCAAAAGGGCGAAGATCCTTCTGTGAACGCGCTGCAAGCTATGGTCGCCGATATGCTGGGCAAAGAGGCGGCCCTTTTTTTGCCATCGGGGACGATGTGCAATCAGATTTCTTATGCGGTTCACTGCCGCGCGGGAAATCTCATCTTGTTGGATCGCACCGCGCATCCGCTCATTTCAGAAGCCGGAGGCGCGGCAGTGCTCGCGCGTGCGACCCTGTATCCCATCGACGGCGCGAATGGCATGTTCACACCCGAACAGATGGCAGAGGTCATGCTGCCCGCCACGCGATACAGACCGCCTTTCCGCCTCGTTTGCGTGGAGCAGACCACAAATATGCCAGGAGGGCGGATATGGCCGATTGAACAAATACGGGCCGTGTGCGATACGGCACGCGAAAACGGCGCGTTGACGCACATGGACGGCGCCAGGCTTTTGAATGCAAGCGTTGCGACGGGCATCGCGCCAAAAGTTTATGCCGATTCGTTCGACACCTTGTGGATCGATTTGAGCAAGGGCTTGGGCGCGCCCGTGGGCGCTGTGCTGGCGGGGTCTTCGGATTTTATTTTAAAGGCATGGCAGTGGAAACAGCGCATTGGGGGCGCGATGCGACAAGCGGGCATCATTGCCGCTGCGGGGATTTACGCGCTCAACCACCATGTGGAACGCATGGCAGAAGATCACGCCCATGCAAAACGCTTGGCAGAAGGGATTGCGGGCGCGCCCGGAATTGGCATTGATGTCGAAAGCGTGGAAACCAATATGGTGCGTTTTGACGTGTCTGAATCGGGCATTTCCGCGCAGGCATTTGGCGACCAATTGCTCGCCGAATCCGGCGTGCGGGTCAGCGTCATCGGCCCCTCTCTCATCCGATTGATTCCGCACATCGGCATCTCCACCGCCGACGTGGACGAAGCCGCGCAAGCGATCTGTCGGCTTGCGGAAAAGGTGAGGCGCGAGATGGAAGTTTAGCCACAAAAGGCGAGCAGTGCGTAGGGGCGATGCCCCCGTGCGCGCCCAAAAATACAAGAGGCAACCACAGATAGACGCGGACGAACACTCGATTTCCGCTAACTGGCGGCTTATCTTCCGCTTTGAACAAGGGAATGTGTACAAAGTTGACCTGTTGATTCCATTCAATCATGAACCGGAGGAGGTCGTTATGGCAACGGCAGACATGGCAGAACAACTCAAACAGCTCGAGCAGGACAATATCCGACATGGGGAAGTAGAAACCCAACTGAAGGAGGAACAGGTCAAACAGCGCGCCGAACAAACCCAACAAGGTAAAGAACAGGGGCGGCTGTCGGGCATTGTCGATCAGCACGACGCGCGTTTGGCAAGCCAAGAGGCGACAATCAGGGAGGGCTTTAGCAATCTCTACGCGCTGAACCGCGATCTCAACGCGCGGCTCGATAAACTATTCGCCGTGATCATTGCGGGGTTTCTCGTCATTTTCGGGACGATCATCACTGTTGGGTTGAGTATGATCAACGATTAGTGGGCACGCGGTCAGCAGGCACAGAGGGCTTGACCGAATCCGAACTGGCCGATCTCGTCACCCGAGACAGCATGATTGGCGTGGCAACGGTCAAGTCCCCATAACATGGGAAATGACAAACCGATTTACTGACTGACGTTACTCAGTTTGCCCAAACGAGGTATCCACATGGGAAAATACGATACGATTGCCAAACTTTTGATTCAGGCCTACCCCATCGACTTCGTCTGTCTCGCACTGGAACGAGAGGATGTCGAAATCCGCGCAATCATCGAAACCGAACTCCCCAAGGTTGAAACGCGCCTAACCGATAGCCTGATTCGCGTGCGGATTGGTGACAAGGAGGTATTGGTACATACGGAATTTCAGACCACGGACAGCAAGGATATACCGATTCGCATGGCCAGTTACATCATCCGACTCATTGAATACTATGGCCTGCCGGTCTATTCTCATGTGATCTACTTGCGGCCCGATGCAGGGCGACGCGATGAAGGGCTCTATCTTCAAGAGCACCCCGATTATCCAGTGGTGGTGCGCTACAAGGTGATTCGGTTGCGTGAAATTGAGGGGCAAGGTATTATTGAAGGCGGTCATCCGGGCTTGCTTCCTTACGCGCCATTGATGAAGCGTCCTGCGGGGATGGCTTCCGAAGAATGGTTGCGTCAGTGCATTCGCAGGACCAATTCGTTAGATCGGACAGGCGAATTTGACTTTTTAGGCAGTTTGGCGGTACTGAGTGGGTTGGCTTATGAACCAACCACCATCATGAGTATTCTTTCGCAGGAGGGTCTTATGGACGCGATTATGCGTGAATCATCGTTTGCCCAATACCTCAAGGAACTGGGCATTGAGCAGGGCATTGAGCAGGGCATTGAGCAGGGCATTGAGCAGGGCAGAGAAGAAGGGGGCAGAGAACGCGCTGTTGAAGACATCCTCGAGGTGCTGGAGATTCGCTTTGATCCGGGCGTTGCTGGTCAGTTCGCCGGTCGCATTCGGGCCATTGACGATTTGCAGCGACTCAAGCAGTTGCATCGTTCGGCAGTGCAGGTGAACAATCCGGAGGCATTTCAGCATTTTTTGGATACGGGGCGTGACGCGATTTCCCGCTGAATGGCGAGTGGGTATTGCGTCACGTCGGTTACTGAGGAGATCACAAGATGCCAGAACTCTCTATATCGACTTGGAGTTTGCACCGCGCATTGGGCAAGGCGTGGTACGACCGCACAGCCGATGGATTTGTGAATCGCAACGCGGATGTGGGGCGCGTCCAATTGATCGATGTGCCGGGCGAAGTGGCATCGCACGGCATCCGTCAGTTGGAGATTTGCCATTTTCATTTTCCCACAACCGATGATGCGTTTATCGCAGACCTGCGCGCGGAACTCGACAGGCACGGCGTATCGCTCTACAGCCTCTTGATCGACGCATGGGATATTACGCATCCCGATCCCGAACAGCGCGAACGGGACATGTCTGAAATTCGGCGGTGGATCGATGTGGCGTCTGCATGCGGCGCGGCCAATGTGCGCGTGATCGCAGGCGAAGCCGAGCCGACCACAGAATCCATCGCCCTAAGCGCGGAAAACCTGTTGCAATTGTCGGATTATGCCCGCGATTGCGGCGTGCGCGTGATGACCGAGAATTTCAAGCGATTGACCCAGCGCGCCGCGCCGTTGTTGGAAATTTTGAACACAAGCGATGGGAAAATCGGGTTGTGTACTGATTTTGGCAATTTCAAAGGGGAACACAAGCTGGATGATCTCGCGGCGGTTTTGCCATTTGCAGATTCCGTCCACACCAAAGCGGATTACGAAGATGGCGTGATGGTGCGGGATCGCTTTTTGGCCTGTTTGGATTTGACGCGCAAAGCCAACTTCTCGGGGTGTTATACGTTGATCTTCCAAGACCCCGGCGAAGAATGGACATACCTCAACGCGCTCAAGCGCGAAGTGTTGCCGTATCTCTAACTCTGGAGGATCATGTGATGCAACCTGTTCGCGCGGGCCTGTTTGGCCTCACGCATCCCCATTCAGAAGCCCATTTCAAAACGCTTGTGGCCTCTTCACAAGTGGCCGAGATCGTTCTGTACGATGCCGACCCCTCGGCTGTAAATGGGTTTGATGCCACGGATAAAGTCGCGGGCGCGTATTCCGATCTCCACGCGCTTTTAGACGCCGAAACAATGCTGTTTGGCGTGGCTTGTGCTCGCAACGATCAAAATCCAGACCTCTGCCTGCGCTTGTTCGAGCGGGGCATGCACGTCATCAGCGAAAAACCCATTGGCACTTCGGTTGCCGCTGTTTCTCGAGTCGTAGAGGGCGCGGCAAAAGCGGGCGTGCAGTTGGGCGTGATGTATCAAAACCGCTATCACCCGGCCGCGCGAGAAGCGCGAAGGCTCATACAAGGCGGGGCAATTGGTCGCGTAATGGCCTGCGAGTCGCGGATGGTCACGTCTCAGGTCAAATTTCGCGATCCCCAACACTGGCTGTTTGATCGGTCCATTTCCGGCGGCGGCATTTTGTCGTGGTTGGGGTGTCACTATATCGACCTGCTGTGCTATGTGATGGACGCGGATATCGTCTCTGTTTCCGCGCTCGTGGATACGCTCAGCGGCGAAGACATTGACGTTGAAGATGTGGCTTCTGTATCCTTTCGGTTTTCCAATGGCGCGCTGGGCAGTTTGCAAGCAGGCTATCAACTCGCGATCAGCGGCGCGGGTTATATGGGGCCGAATTACGATACGTATATGGGGTTTCGCGGTCACATGGGGCGCGTATTTTGGACGCCCTCGGGCGGGCCGTCAGAAGTGCATCTCGAAAGCGTTGCCAAAGGCTGGCACACGGCGTCTCGGCGAACCTTTGATTACGCGCTCCCGCAGGTTGATGCTTATGGCGGTGCTTATGGCGTCGCCTTTTTGGATGACTTCATCCGGTCTGCGCTGGGCAACGGCGCGCCGCCGGCCTGTGGCGAAGACGCCTTAAAAGTCGCAAAGATCATCGAGGCCACATATCGGTCAAACGCCACGGGTCAACGGGTGACACTGTGAAAGTGAGAGGTAAGATACGAGGATAGAAACGTAGGGGCGGTGCCCCCGTGCCCGCCCGAAAATGCAAGACGGGAGACGCAAGAGGTAAGACGCAAAAAGTAAGATGTGATTACCCACAAAAAGCGAGCGGTGTGTAGGGGCGATGCCCCCGTGCTCGCCCAAAGATACAAGAGGTAAGACGCAAAAAGTAAAAGGCGAGAGGTTGGATCTCTCGCCTTTTGTATGCGTTCATCTGCGGATCAGATTTGGAGCCTTTCGCACTTTTCGCGCCGTGAACAGGTCTGGACAGCGACACAACGATAGGAAAAATTAAACCCCATCATGATTTTTACGAATCCAAAATATCTTCGAGATAGCGTTTTGCAGACAGGATACCCGCTGCATTCTTTTTCGCACTGCCGCTGTAGCGGTGGTCTTCCAATTCAATGGACAGGGGGCCGTCATAGCCTATCTCTTCCAGACGCGCAACCACCCATTTCCAATCCACAACGCCCCATCCTGGAATGCAATAACGCCACCAGCCTTCGCCATAGCCGTAGCGTTGTCCAAACGATTGGCCCAAGCATCCAAACTCGTACAGCCCGTCCGCCAAGAGTTCGGTATCTTTGGCGTGTACATGCCGAACCCGACTGCCAAACTCGATCAGCACCCGCTTGTAATCCACGCCGATGCGCGCAAAGTGCGATGGGTCGTAACATATCCCCAAATTGGGCGATGGAACAGCCTCAAAAACAGCGCGCAGGGTTTCGGGCGTACACCCCAAATTTGGGTATGCAGGCGGTGGCCCAGGCCATGGTTCAATGGCGAGAGACACATCGCACTCTTCCGCCTCTTTCACGATCTCGGGATAGCTCTGTTTGAACACTTCAAATGTCTCGGCGCGTGCCTGCAACCGGTCGTCGGGTGCCAGACACAGAAAAATCACCCCTGAACCGTGTTCGGCAACTGCGCGAATGCGCTGTTTCATCGCGGTCGCGGCTTCTTCTCTCGCACTGGCATCTTTGCTCAACACACCGCCACCCGCGCCCCAATCCACCGTGCCAATACGGATCCCCACATTGTCGCACACCGCGCGAATTTCAGCATTGACTTCGGGCAAATCAATAGCGGCCAAACCATTTTCTGCGGCCCATTGAATAATGCCTTCCAATCCCATTTCCCGACCCATCGGCGGGATTCGCATACCCACATGCATGTGTTGCCTCCTGAAAAAAGGTAAGAAGCTTTGGGCGATCAGCTTTCAGCCCTAAGACAATTGAGTTGTTCGGTTTATAGACTGGCTTGGTTTGCTGACTGCTGAAAAAAATGCGTTGTGCAGGTGAAGTCAAGGAAAAGTGGAGCGCGCAGAGAGTAACCACATAAGATCGCGGATGAAACGGATGACGCGGATTGCGCGGAGAGAAGGCAAAAAGAATAGGGCATGCATTTTGGGGATGCATGCCCTCTATGTGTTGTGGTGACTGATGCAATTCGGATTTTGGGGTTTAGTTTCCGAGTTTGATCAGGATGGCGGTTGCGCGGCAGGGGCTGAAAGCCGATGGCTGATAATCTCCCGTCTTGCGCCTGCCGCGTCTCCGGCATAAATTGCGTTTGCGATGAACACATTTGAAAACTACCACGCGCTCATGGACGGGCTCGATCCGGATGGGGAATCCGTGGTGCGATTTGCACATCGCGCCTACCCCGCGCAACCGCGCAAACACATCGGGGTGCTCGATGCGTCCTTCAATCCGCTCACGCTTGCCCACGAGGCCCTCGTCCGCTATGCCCACGCGGCGTTTGGCTTTGATGAAATTGTGCTCTTAATCGCCAAAGCCAATGTCGATAAAGCCACCTTTGGGGCCGATTTGGGCCAACGCTTGGCCCTGATGGCGCATTACGCGGATGCCGCCGATGACCTCTGCCTGTCGGTTGCAGGATGTAGCCACGCGCGGTTTATCGACAAGGCGCACGCGCTCAAAGCCCATTTTCCACCCGATGCCCAACCTCACTTTCTCGTTGGGCACGATACCCTCATCCGCATCTTTGATCCGCGCTATTACACCGATATGCCCGCCGAACTCAACGTGTTGTTTTCCCTGTGCCACCTGATATCTGCCAACCGCGGAACCTTTGACCAAGACGCTTTTCACACGTTTATGGCGCGTCCCGAATGCGCGCCTTTTGCCAACCGCATCCACCCCCTCCAACTGCCTCCCTCCTTCGGCGATATATCCTCTACTTTGGTACGCGAACGCATTGAGAAAGGCGCGTCTATCGCAGACCTCGTGCCCGAATCGGTTGCCCAATTTATCGAGATTTATGGCCTTTACCGAAAATAGGCAACAAAAAACGCCCCGCGATTGGGGCGTGAGATTTGCGTGTAAAAGGCTTGCAAATACCGATCACAATTCCGATTGCTCGCGCAACATGCCCACCAGCATCTCGAGCGCAGACACATAGCCGCGCCACCGGAAGCCAGCGATAATGCCTATGGCGATTTCTGAAAACAGAGAATGCCGCCGCCACGCTTCTCGCGCGTGGATATTGGACAAGTGAATTTCGACCAGCGGCAAAGCGGCATCTTCGAGCGCGTCTCGCAGGGACGCGCTCGTCGTGGTCAGGCCCGCGGGATTGATGAGAACACCATCTACGGAATCGCGCATCTCCTGCACTTTTTCCACGAGCGCGCCTTCGTAATTCGACTGGAAACACGCAATCTCGCAACCTAATTCCTCCGCCTTTTGTTCGAGCCGCGCGTGAATTTCGCCCATCGTCACCGTGCCGTAATGCACGGCTTTGCGCCGCCCCAGCATGTTGATGTTGGGGCCTTGTAAAACGAGAATTTTCACAATCGACCTCGCGTGTCTTCGGGCGGGCACGGAGGCACCGCTCCTACGTTTCTATCTTCGCATCTTGTATCTTTGGGCGGGCACGGGGGCACCGCCCCTACGTTTTTATTTTTTCATCTTTCTTATGCGTTCTTATGCGGATTCTTTTCGCGGTGATGCCAGCATTGCGATCAATTGCGACAAGGTGGCTTTCATCTGATTGCGGGAAACGATCATATCGACAAACCCGTGTTCGAGCACTTGTTCGGCGCGCTGGGCTTGGCGCAGGGCTTCCATCTCGGCGGCACTGACAGACGACCCGGTAATGCGCGGTCCCGTAAATCCGATCAGCGCGTTTGGCTCGGCGATATTGACATCGCCAATGGACGCATAACTGGCGGCCACCCCGGCCGTTGTCGGATCGGTCAGGACGGAAATAAACAGCAAGCCCTCGGCTGAAAATTGCGACAACGCGGCATTGACCTTCGCCATCTGCATCAGGGACAAAACGCTCTCTTGCATGCGCGCGCCGCCAGAGCGGGACACGATGATCAACGGCAACTGATCGCGCATGCACCGCTCGATCACCCGACAAATGCGCTCGCCCTCAGCCGATCCGAGCGACCCGCCGATAAACCCAATTTCATGCACCGCAATACCCACGCGCATCTTGTCAATTTTGCCTGTGCCGGCCAGCACGGCGGCATCCATCTGCACGCGCTTGCGGTATTCTTTGAGCCGCTCTGGGTAGGGCTTCAGATCGACAAATGCGAGCGGATCGGTCGATTTGACCTCGCGGCCGATTTCCTCAAACGACCCCTTGTCCAGCACGGCGGCGATATACTCCGCGCTGGAGATGCGGACGTGGTGCTTGCAATGCGGGCAAATCCCCGTGTTTTTCTCCAACTGCTTTTGGTAAATGATTTGCTCACACCGCTCGCACTTGACCCAAACGCGGTCGGGCATGCGCCGCCGCACGAGCGTTTGAATGCCGGATTTGAGTTTGTTAAACCAGTTCATCAATGGCCTCCACATGGCGATAATGGCTTGTAGTATAGGATGTTCTGGCGTTTTTTACAAGGGCAAATCTGAGAGTGGAGTTTTAGAAGTTGTTTTAATTTTATCGGGCCCCTAACCCCCGTTACTCGCTCCGCTCGTTGCAGGCTATGCATGTACCTACGAGGAAGGGGGGAATAACGTCTCCCTCCCCATTGCGTTTTAAGACAGTTTCTTAGCGGTTCACCCAACCCCGTCAAGATTTGCAGAATCAGAGACAGTGCTTCTCTTTCCTTTTCCTCTCACCTCTCCCATTGCATTCCAGTTTTTCTGTTGACACAATTTCAGCTCTCTTATACATTTATTGCCCAAATCTACATCCCATTATACTTTAGCAATGGAGACGATCCCGTGCTTATTACCAGTTTGAAGGTTTTCTGTGACCTGATTGAAACGCAGAGTTTTTCCAAAACGGCTATCCTCAATTCCGTTACCCAATCCGCCATTAGCCAGCAACTCAAAAGCATTGAAAGACGCCAGGACGCACAACTCGTCGAGCGCGTCAAAAGGCGCATGACGCTCACCGCAGAAGGCGAAGTTTTTTATCGCTATGCCCGAGACATTGTCCGCCGCTACGAAGAAATGGAACACCGCATCCAAGATATGGATGGGATGAT
Organism: uncultured Latescibacterota bacterium; assembly: GCA_958295785.1. Lineage (GTDB taxonomy): Bacteria > Latescibacterota > UBA2968 > UBA2968 > UBA2968 > VXRD01. Next base: position 3,013,468 of record OY282377.1, on the reverse strand, counting down.
TTCGGGAACCGTGCGCTTGGCATCTATTTACAGCGTGGGGATGCTCGAACTGGCGCCCTTTCTCAAAACCTACCTCAAAGCCTATCCCCGGGTCAATTTCCGCCTCCAATACGATCAGGCAAAGAAAATTTACGACGACGTGAGCAATGTCACAGTGGATTTGGGCATTGTGCCCTATCCGCACATCCAGCGCAATGTGGAAGTGATCCCATTTACGCGCAACCAGATGGTCGTGACCATGCATCCCAATCACGAATTGGCCTCGCGCAAAACCCTTTCCCCAAAAGAACTCAACAAATACCCGCTGGTTCTCTTTACGGGCGAAACCCCAACGCGGCACGCCATTGATCGATTTTTCAAAAAGCACAAAGTGCGCCCCAACATCGTGATGGAACTCGATCACATCGCCACCATCAAACACGCTGTCGAAGTCGATATTGGCCTTTCGATAGTGCCGATCAATGCCATTGAACACGAACTCGCGTGCAACACCCTTGCATGCCTGCACTTTGTAGATCGAGATTTTGACCGGCCATTGGGCATCCTCTTTCGCAAGGGGCGCAGTTTGTCTATGGCAACCCAAAAGCTGCTCAACATTCTCTTGAACGGCGTTCAAAAATCCGACACCTGATCGATTGCTTCTATGGCACTTCCAACCGAACTCCCCCTGTTTCCGCTCGACATGGTGTTGCTGCCCTATCGGCGCGTCCCCCTGCATATTTTTGAAGATCGATACAAGCAAATGATCGGCGAATGTCTGGACGACAATACCGAGTTTGGCCTCGTGTGGGGCGCGGACGACGATTTTGAGGACATCGGATGCGCGGCGCGTATCGCCGGCGTGCTCAATCGGTTTCCCGATGGTCGAATGAACATTTTGATCGAGGGAACGCGCCGTTTTCGCGTGATTCAACAATACGAGATCCACCCGTATCTCTCGGCCTTTGTGGAAGATGTGGAAGACGACGACGAAGCCGTTGACATTGCATTGGAAAACCGCGCCAAAGCAATCTATGCCGAAGCCATAAAACTCTCGTCGGGCTGGGTATCGCCCCAAATGCCCGACGTGGACCCGAGTGAATTTTCTTATGTTCTGGCAGCCAATCTGAACTTCTCCCTCCGCGAACAGCAAGCCCTTTTGGAAAACACCTCGCCCAACCAACGCCTCGCCACCGCGTCCAATGCCCTTGAAAAATCGCTCGTTACCATGCGCGAAGTCAAACGCCGAACGTGCGGCAATGGGCATTTGGCAGCCCTCCCATCCCCGAATTAGGATGCCTCATTGCTCCGCTGACCGCTATTCGAGCACAGGGCCGCGCCCCTACGTTTTTATTTTCGCTAAGTTCATCTGCGTTCATCTGCGTTCATCTGGGTTTGGTTTTCGCCTTTCATCCGCGCCATCTGCTTAATCCGCGATCCGTCTTTTGATGTATTGACGCACAGTGTGAATTTTTGCTACATTTATTTAGCAAAATAATGACTGAGATTATTTTTTAAGATGTTAAAAATAATGGTTTTATGATTTTTTGTTTCGAGATGATATCGCTTGGCACGGGAATTGCAATTTGAAATTGCAACGCGGAGAGGATGGCGTTTTCGGGAGAATCTGAAACTTTTAGCTGGAGGGTCATGATGAAATGCGTTGTGATTTTTATTTTTTTTGGCTTTGCACTGGGTTGCGATGTGGTCGATCCGACCACGCTTACGGGGGCTGTTGAAAAAATCGCGCCCGAGGCGTTTGTCAATGCGACGGTGACCCTTTTGACCGAAGAGGGTTATACCATCGCAACGGTCGATCACGTCGCGGGATTGGTCACGACGGATTGGCGCGATGAGTCGAGTTTTGCCAGTCAGGCGTTTTTGAATATCTCGCGGCGCACGCGCATATCGGTGGTGATCGATTTTCAATCGTATCAGGTCAATGTGCAGATGACCAAACAAAAAAAAGATGGCGAGGATCCATGGCGCAATGACGGGCTTTCAAATGACGATAGGAACCGGATGCAGTCGATTCTCAGGCGCATTCAAGATCGCGCGCGGGCTGTTGCGCGGCGCGAGACGAGTGCCACATAAAGGAGCATGGGGTGAGGAGTTATGTGAAGGTTTTGGTGCTGCTGGCGATCTTGCCACAGCCTGTTCGGGCCGCGACCTTGAGCGGGTTCGTCGCGGATCAAAGCAATGGCGAGTCCCTGCCCTATGCGACAGTGGTCTTAAAAGGACAAGGCGACCCCATCGGCACGTTGAGCAATGTCGATGGGTACTACGCCATTCGAGGCGTGTTGGCCGATACCGAATACGCCTTGACCATCTCTTACATCGGGTACATCAGTTTTCGGGATACCCTGACTTTGCAAGCCGGCGAAACGCGGCGGCTCAATGTGCAACTCCAACCCGAACCCATCGAGGTGCAAGAGATCGTGGTGGAGGCCAAGCGCGGGGAGGAAGAACAGCGCATTCAGCCGGGGTTTGTCGAAATCGAGACCGCGCAAATCCGCGAGATGCCGTCCATTGGCGAGACGGATATTCTGCGGACCCTACACCTGTTGCCCGGCATTCAGGCCGCGTCGGATATCAGTTCCGGGCTTTACATCCGCGGCGGCGGGCCGGATCAAACCCTGATTCTCTTGGATCAAATGCCGCTTTACAATCCATCCCATGCATTTGGATTTTTTTCCACGTTTAACCCCGATGCCATTCGGGATATGAGTTTGCACAAAGGGGCGTATCCAGCGCAATACGGCGGGCGTTTGGGGGCCGTGCTCGACGTCCACAACAAAGACGGCAATCGCAAGGGCTTTGAGGCCAGCGGTGGGGTGAGCATTATTGCGGCGCGGTTGACGCTTGAAGGCCCGATTAAAAAGGGATCGTGGATGGTGTCCGGACGGCGCACGTACATCGACCCGATTTTGTCTTTGATCCGCAATGAAGATACGGATGTGCCCGCGTATTATTTTTTCGATTTGAACGCCAAGCTCAATCGGGATTTTTCGGACAATGACAAGGTGCAGATCAGCGGCTATTTGGGGCGAGACAATTTGACGTTTGATATTGACACCGATTCTTTTTTCCGCATTCGATGGGGCAATACGGCTTTTTTGGGCAAGTGGACGCACGTATTTTCACCCGCGCTATTTGGCAATTTCGTCGCGGCGAGCAGCCATTACTCCAGCAAAACCGATCTGAATATTCTCGATACGCGGATTTTGTTTTTCAATAGCATCCGCGATTACACGCTCAAGGCAGACCTCGATTGGTTTGCATCGCACGATCACGCCATCAGCGGGGGCGTGTTGGCAACGCGCTACGATTTTGAATTTGTGCAGGAATTTAATCAGGATGACCAACTCGACCTGCGCGAAAAGCCCAATTTGCTGTCGCTTTACATGCAGGACCACTGGCAACCGGGTACTGCGACCGATATTCGGTTGGGGGTGCGGGGCAATTATTTCAGCGAGGGAGCCCGCATTCAGATCGAGCCGCGGTTGTCCATGAGCTATCGCACGGGCAACTATCGGTGGAAGGCGGCGGGCGGCGCGTTTCACCAGTATTTGCAATGGGTAACCACCGAGGCATTTAGCGGCGGGGATTTCTGGGTGCCGCTGGATGAGACCGTGGATCCCGGGCGGTCGTGGCAAGGCGTTGTGGGTGTCGAGTGGGAACCGTCTGAACGCTATCAGGCCACAGTGGAGGCCTATTATACGGATTTGGCGAATCTGGTGGTGCTGGACAATCGCGTCGCCGCCGACAGCGATGCCACGACGTCTGAGGAAGTCTTTGTGAGTGGCGGGACTGGGTACGCGACCGGTATCGAGGTTTTTTTGCAACGGCGCACCGGGCGGTTGACGGGCTGGATTGGCTATACGCTGGGATGGACGCGGCGCACCTTTGCCGAACTCAATCGGGGCAAGGCGTTTCCGCCCAAGTACGACCGCCGCCACGATGTGTCTTTTGTGATGCAGTATCGCGTGGGCAAGTGGTCGTTTGGGGCAAATTATATCTACGGCACGGGGCAGGCGTTTACCCCCGCGTCTGCGCGCTATCTCTTGCGGTCGCCCGCATTGTCTCAGCAAATTGAAGATCTGGCCCTTCCCGCAGATCGCAACAGCGGTCGCTTGCTGCCCTATCAACGGTTGGATTTGAGCGTAAAGAGAAGGTTCCGCGCATTTGGCGCGAACGCCGAAATTTACGTCCAGGTCTTCAATGTGTTCAATCGGCGCAATGAGTGGTTTGTGGTTTTTGATGAGACCGATCCAGACGTGATCAGAATGTTGCCCATCGTCCCCACGCTGGGGATCAATTTTAATTTTTGAGAAGTTGTTTTAATCTGTGGTTGCGAGAAAGGCAATTATGAAACCTCTCTTTTTCATCGCGGGGTGCCTGATCGCGCTGGCCGGGTGCAAGGCCGAGCGCAGTCCGTCGAGTCTTTACGGCCCCGACGCTTCGGGCATGCTGGTCGTGGATGCCGTGCTGATCGTCGATCGACCCCTGCCCGCTCTGCTCATCACGCAGACCACCCCTATCGCGTCATCAGGCAATGCATGGAATACATGGGCGCGCTATAAAGAATCCGCTGTGACCGATGCCGAGGTCACAATCGCGCAGGGCGAACAGCGGTTTTTGTACCGCGCTGATCCAAACTGGCCGGGTCGCTATGTGCCGCCGCCCAATGCGCCGCTCGTTTTGCCGAATACGGCTTATGATTTGCGCGTGCGATCACAAGGCCGAGAGGCCAGCGCGCAGACCACCACACCCGCCCCATTGGCTATTCGAGAGGCCGTGTTGTTGGACGCTGCGACGCTCGAGGTGATCCGCGAGTTGAAGAGATATGAAGATGGCGGCGTATTCAGCGCGCCTGAAAATCGAGTGCCCTACCAATCCGGGCTTTTGGAGATGCGCTTTGATCCCCTTCCCGCAAGCGGCTACCAGATCTCGATAGAAAGCCTGGATCAAAGGTCGGATTATTTGGTCGATTCCGATTTGTTTGACGAAGGGGATTTTGACCGCTACGGCGGTTCGCCCGCATTGGAAGCCCAAGATGGCAATTTGCGTATGCCCTGGTTTATCGTGGGCTTTGCCGGGCGGCATGTGCTCCGCATTTACGCGGTTGACCAAAATTGGTTTGATCTGATTCGCTCTGTGCCCGAGTTTTTTCAAGACGATGGCGACACGGCCATTCAGCCCGGCGGCCTGGCAGGCGACAATTTTGAGCGGCCCCTGTTTCGCGTTGAGGGCGGCATCGGGCTTTTTGGATCGGCGTCCGTGGATTCGCTGGGTTTTGTGGTGCTGCCCCGCGTTGACGAATAGACGAATCGCCAGAGTAGCAAAATAAAAGTGATTCGCAGAAAGGAATACCGAAAATGGCGACTCACGTATCAGATATCCAGCGCGATGCCGAGCGCGCCTTTCGAGGTGGGATCACGCCGCGGGCAATCGGTTTGGGCCTGCTCTTGGTGGTGGTGCTCGACGTGATCGCCGTTTATGTTCGGTTTTACTATCACGGGTCGCGGATGGTGCTGTCGCACGTTCCAATGGCTATGCTCATCGCGTTTATCGCCATGCTCATTGCTCTGGCCGTGGTGGGCAGGCTGGCGCGGTTTTCGCTTCTTCCGGGGGAATGGCACACTGTTTTGTCGATGGGCCTCGTGGGCGCGACCCTGCCGGCTTGGAGCAGCACGGGGTTTTTGATCGGGTATATTTCCGCGCCCTATTTTTACGCGACAGAAGACAACAATTGGGCGGAGTTGCTGCATCCGCATCTGCCCGATTTTTTGCTTCCGAGCAACGAAGGCCATGGCGTGGCGTGGTTTTTCGAAGGCCGGCCCGAGGGCGCGCCCATCCCTTGGGACGTGTGGGTGTTGCCCCTGTTTTGGTGGTTTATGGCGTTTACGGCTGCGTTTGTGGTGCTGGCGTGTGTGGGGGTGATTTTTAGAAAACAATGGGTGCAAAACGAACGCTTGGCATTTCCGGCAATGGCGCCCCTGATCGCGATGATGTCCAAGCCGGGGGGCGGCAAGCGCACCTTGCCGGGCTTTATGTACAATCGCCTGTTCTGGATTGGGTTCGCGCTGGCATTTTGCATGATCGCGTGGAATTGCATCAATTACTTTTTGCCAAATTTTCCGCGCTTTCCCATTCACGGGGCCAGGTGGCATACCATTGACCCACAGTTTCCGCGCGTGCGAACGTCGGTGGGGCTGTTTTCCATTTTCTTTTCCTACTTTGCCAGCTTGGATGTGTTGTTCAGTTTGTGGATGTTCGATCTGGTGTTCATTTTAGAAGGGGGTTGGCTCAATAAGCTGGGGTACAAGGCGATGGCGCCCCATGCCTATCGCGGCGTGTACCAATGGCAGACGCGCGGCGCGTTTGTCGTGCTGGTGATCTCGATGTTTTGGGTGGCGCGGCAGCATCTGCGGGACGTGCTGATGAAGGCCCTCGGCAAAGACGACAGCGTGGATGACCGCGATGAAATGTTGTCCTATCGCGCAGCGGTGATCGGACTTATGGCGGGTCTCGCGTATTTGTTTATCTGGATGATGCAGATGAACATGGATCCGCTTATCAGCGTGTTGCTGTTGCTGGCGTGTGTGTTTGGCTATATTGGGATGGCGAAAATTTTGTCGGATACGGGCATGCCCTACACGCAGATCCCGGGGATTCCGTGGAATTATGTGGCGCCGTTTTTTGGCAATGTCGGGATTTCCTCAACCACGCATGTGGCCTTTCGCTTTGCCAATTTGATTTCGGGCAATGCCAAGGGGTTGGTTTTGCCGGCCGTGGCGCAGGTGGGCAAGTTGTCCGAGGGCATTGCGGATAACCGCCGCAAATTGATGGTCGCGATTTACATGGCGTTTGCCGTGAGTTTTGCAACGAGCATTTTTCTCACTTTGAAATTGGGCTACGACGAGGGCGCGTTTAATTTCAATGTGGCTGAGATTCCCCGAAGCGCACGCAATTATTTTAAAAATGCGGCCACGGCGGTCAAGCAATCGGACCAGCTCCCGTTTTACGTGCAGAACCCCGAAAATCTGGCCTTTTTCGGCATCGGCGGTCTGGCGATGGTCGGCCTGATTTTTATGCGCCATCGCTTTGTGTGGTGGCCCCTGCATCCGGTCGGCCTCGCGCTTTCTGGCGTGCCGTTGATTCGGGCGAGCAGTTTCACGCTGTTTATCGCGTGGCTGATCAAACTGGTGATGCTCAAGGTGGGCGGCCCATCGGTGTATCACAAATCCCGACCCTTTTTCATCGGCTTGCTGGTCGGCTATGTGCTGGGCGTGGCCCTGTCCCTAATGCTGGATGTGATCTGGTTTCCGGAAAAAGGCCATGCCGTACACTTCCGCGCGGCGTAAAAATAAAATGTAGGGACGATGTCCCCGTGATCGCCCGCGATGTGTGTAGGGGCGATGCCTCCGTGATCGCCCGAAAATACATGTTGACATAAAAGGATTGCACTATGGCTAAGGCGCAGGCGTCACAAGTCAGCACGCCGAATTGGGCAAATCGCACGATCTTTGAGGGCGACAATCTCGACATTCTGAGGGGCATGAACTCCGCGAGTGTGGATTTGGTGTATCTCGATCCGCCATTCAACTCGAATCGGGATTATAGCGCGCCAATCGGTTCGGAAGCGGCAGGTGCGGCATTCAAAGACGCTTGGACTTTGAGTGATGTTGACGAGGCTTGGCACGGGGAAATTGCCGAGCGTGATGAGCGATTGTATAAGGTGATTGAGGCGGCCGGGTTGGTGCATGGCAAGTCAATGCAGTCTTATCTGATTTTTATGACTGTTCGGATTTTGGAGTTGCATAGGGTATTGAAGCCGACGGGGAGTATATGGTTGCATTGCGATCCTACGGCGAGTCATTATCTAAAACTCGTAATGGACAGTATTTTGGGAAAAGACAATTTTCGGAATGAGGTTATTTGGAAGCGCACTTCGTCGAGGAGTACAGAACGGAAGTTGCCAAGGGTTCATGATATTTTGTTGTGGTATGCGAAAGGTGAGGGACATAAGTTTAACAAGGTCTATGGTGAGCATGATCCTGAGTATGTTCGGAAGTTTTATCGTTATGAAGATGAGCATGGGCGGTATCGGACGGGTGATTTGACAGCGGCGGGTGTAGTAAGAGATGGCAATTCGGGTCAGCCGTGGCGTGGGATCGACCCTTCGGTAATCGGGCGACATTGGTATGGCCCTGGAACTTTTCCTTCGCATGTGGAGAAACCCATTGATTGGGAAAATATGGACACTCGGGCCAAGTTGGATTTTCTTGATGCCAATGGCCTTATTTATTGGCCGAAAAAGCAGGGCGGCGTTCCGGCTTTCAAGCGGTATTTGAGCACATCTAAGGGGGCTATCCTGACGGATGTTATCACGGACATTCCGCCTTTGTCTGCCCAATCCAAAGAGAAGACAGGGTATCCCACGCAGAAACCTTTGGCGTTATTGGAGCGCGTTATTCGGGCTTCCTCGAATGAGGGGAATGTGGTGCTCGATCCGTTTTGCGGTTGCGCCACCACCTGCGTTTCTGCGGAGATGTTGGGCCGTCAATGGGTTGGGATAGACCTAAGCCCGTTGGCTGGCAAAATTGTCGTTGAACGATTGCAAAAGGTATCCGATGCAGATGGGCTTTTGAAAGGCGGGAAACTCCCGAAAGTAATCCACAGAACAGACCTTCCGCGCCGCACGGATATAGAGGAATTGCCCGATTACAGGACGCACAAGCATGTGTTGTATGGCGAGCAAGAGGGAAATTGCAAGGGATGTGGGATTCATTTCCCATTTCAAAATATGACCGTTGACCATATCACGCCTCGCGCAAAAGGCGGAGGAGGTCACAAAGAGAATCTGCAACTGCTTTGCAACAGTTGTAATTCTCGCAAGGGAAGCGGTACCCAAGCAGAGCTAATCGTGCGGTTGCGAGAAGCGGGGATTTTGTATCGTGCGGTTTAGGGGCAGGCTGTTGCGAAGGGAAGCGCGGTAAAAAAAAAGGGAATTATATACTTGTCAACCCTAAGCTTTCTTGTTATATTTATAGAAGTTACGAATTAACAAGGGGGTGTATGATGGCAAAGCAGCTTAGTTTCGTCGCGTTCACACAGAAGTTTGCCACGCCTGAAGCGTGTATTTTGCACCTTGAAAAGATCCGCTTTAAGGATGGCGAGTCTTGTCCGCATTGTGGTAGTATGGGAAAAATCTATCGTCGTTCTGATTTGGCGTATCGGTGCTCGGATTGTGGGCGTAATTTTCATATGATTTACGGAACGATGTTTGGCAAGTCTAAAATCAAGATGTTGCCTAAATGGTTCGCGGCAATATGGATTGAAACGAACCCCTCAAAAGGTATTTCAAGCGTTCAGTTGGCAAAAATGATCGGTACAACGCAAAAGACCGCTTGGTTTATGCTTCAAAGAATACGAAACGCTTTTGGCAACAAAGATGATGATGATGATTTTCTGTCTGGTATCGTTGAAATTGATGAAACCTACATCGGTGGGAAAGAAAAGAACAAACATAAATCCAAAAAGTTGAATGCGGGTCGCGGAACAGGAGGTAAATCGGTTGCTTTCGGAATGCGGGAAAAAGGTGAAGATGGTGAGGCAATGGCGGTTCATGTACAGGACGCAAAAGGGGCAACATGACACGAGAAGATGTTGAACCGGGTCTTGACGGGCGCAACTATTCATGCAGACGAGAACCGCGCATACGGCGCATTGAGGGATGATTACGAAGTGGAACAAATCAATCATTCTGCCGACGAATATGAACGCGATGGGGTCCATACAAACTCCATTGAGAGTTTGTGGGCACTGGTTAAGCGTGTCTATATGGGTATTCATCACCACGGGTCAGACAAACACATGCAAAAGTACCTGAATGCTTGCGTGTTTCGCATCAATCGAAAAAAAGTTGATACCTTAAGTCGTGTTGATGATATGTTGAATATGGCGATGGGCGCACGGTTGACTTACAAGCAACTTGTAGCAAGTGAGGCGGTTGCATGAACAAACTTTATTCTGGCGATTGTATGACCATCATGCAACAGGAAATGAGGGCATCAAGCGTTGATCTTATCTCCCTTGATCCTCCGTTCAATTCCAATAGGGCTTACCACGCGATTTACAAGGATGAAACAGGGCGACCACTTCCCGAGCAGGTTGAGGCGTTTTGTGATAGGTGGACGCTTGACAGTGAACGGGAACGGGCGATCCGAAACAAAAAATTTAGGTTGTCAAGTATATAATTCCCAAAAAAAAGGGGATCGTTATGACATTTGAATATCCCGCGCGTTTTCAGCCCGATTGCACGGGCGAGTTCGTCGTTTCGTTCCGCGATCTGCCCGAGTGCCTGACTTCGGGTGCAGATGAGCAAGAGGCGTTTCTCGAAGCCCAAGACGCGCTGAAAGTGGTGATTGATTGGCGTCTCGACAATGGCGAGAAAATCCCATCTCCAAGCCCACAACTCCCCGGTGAACATGCAATTCCCGTGTTCATTGAAAAGCGCGTTGTGACGAATCCGATGGCGTGTTCGCGGGGTAAGATGTCGGGCCAAGCCACGCACTTGACCAACACGTAGGGTAGTAGAAGGGTTTAATGACATCGTCTAAATTCAAGTCTTCCAACTGAAACCGATGCACGGGTTGAGTTGTCAGACAAAGGGGGGTGAAACGATGACAGCTTCAATCTGTGTTCATCCGCCTTCATCCCTGTTCTTATGTGGTTGCTTTTCTTTTTTAAGGAGTGTATGACCCATGATTTCTCAAGCACAAATTCGTTCACAACTGAACAACTGTTTGTTGGAGGCCAAATTTGACCGCTGGCAGCCTCAGTACAAAAAGGGCAAAGTGCGGGATATTTATTTGCTCGATGACAAGCGCATTTTGATCACCACAGACCGGCAAAGCGCGTTTGATCACGTCTTGGGGGCGATTCCGCTCAAGGGGCAGGTTTTGAACCGCACCGCGCACTACTGGTTTGATCAGACGCGAGATATTGTGCCCAATCAGGTGATCGACGTGCCAGACCCCAATGTGACGGTTGCGCGTGAACTCGACATGCTTCCGGTCGAGATCGTGGTGCGGCGGTATCTCACCGGCAGCACGGACACGTCGGTGTGGACGAATTACAACAAGGGCGTGAGGCACTTTTGCGGCGTGCATTTGCCCGATGGCATGGTGAAAAATCAGAAGTTTGACGCGCCCATCATCACGCCCACGACAAAGGCAGAGGATCACGACGAGTCGATCTCGCCCGAGCAAATTGTCGAACGCGGTCTGGTCGATGCCGATAGGTGGGCAGAAGTGGAAGAGGTCGCGCTGAAACTTTTTGCACGCGGCACGGAATTGGCCGCGCAACGCGGGTTGATTTTGGTGGATACCAAATACGAGATGGGATTGGACGCAGAGGGCAATCTGACCGTTGCCGATGAGATTCACACGCCTGATTCTTCGCGCTACTGGATTCGCGATTCGTACAGCGACCGGCACGCACGCGGCGAAGAACCCGAGAGTTTGGACAAAGAGTTTTTGCGCCTCTGGCTGGTGGAGAAGGGGATTTCAGACGACAATATCCCCGAATTGGATGACGATATTCGCACGCGAGTTTCCGAGCGATATATCGACTTGTTCGAGCGCGTGACGGGCGAAAATTTTGAGACAGAACTCAACAGTACGCCCATTCTCGAGCGCATCGAAAAAAATATCGCGCCGTATTTTTAAAAGCAGTCTTAAAACGAAAGATGACCCCTCCCCCGGCCCCTCCCCGCAACGGGGAGGGGAGATGGTCTGCCACCTTTTCTTGTCTCTTGCCTTTTCGGGCGGGCACGGGGGCCGCGCCCCTACATTTCTATCCTCGCATCTTTCTTGTCGGGAGGGCTTGATTCCCCCCTTCCTTGTAGGCACAGGCGAAGCCTACAATGAGCGGAGCGAATAACGGGGTTAGGGAGGTAGGTCCCGATAATTTTAATACAGCTTAAGAATCATTCCCAATTCCTAATTCCTCCCGAATACAGGGTTCGCGCGACCGCTTTGTGCCAACCGGTCAGCAAGGCGTCTCGTTGGTCTTGCGACATATTGGGTTCAAAAATTCGTTGTGGCGGATTGATATCGACAAGCGCGTCCGCATCGTCCCACACGCCTATCGCCAGTCCCGCCAGCATGCCCGCCCCCAATGCGGTGGTCTCCACGCACTGTGGACGAATCACCGGCACATTCAAAATATCCGCCTGAAATTGCATTAAAAAATCATTCGCCACCGCGCCGCCATCCACGCGCAGACTCGTTATGGGATGTTCGGCATCGGCGGCCATTGCAACGGCGAGGTCCGCAGATTGATAGGCAATGGCCTCCAAAGCCGCGCGCACGAGATGGCCGCGTTGGGTGCCGCGCGTGATCCCCACAATGGCGCCGCGCGCATCCGCGTTCCAATGCGGCGCGCCTAGGCCCGTAAATGCGGGGACGAAATACACGCCGCCGGTGTTGGCAATGGATCGCGCCATCGCCTCGGTTTCAGCGGCGGTTTTGATAATCCCCAGGCCATCGCGCAACCACTGAACCGCTGAGCCCGCGCTGAATACCGCGCCTTCAAGGGCATAGGACACCCCTCCGCACGGGTCGCACGCGAGCGTTGTCAACAGGCCATGCGCCGAGGGCACGGGCGTATTTCCGGTTTGAAAAAGCATGAAACAGCCCGTGCCATACGTGTTTTTGAGGTCGCCGGGATAAATGCCGCGTTGACCAAAGAGCGCGGCTTGTTGATCGCCTGCGATGCCGCCAATGGGAATGCCCGCGGGCAAGACGCCCAAATCCACCGTGTTTCCAAATTCGCCAGACGACGGGCGCACTTCGGGGAGTATAGGCGCGGGAATGCCAAAGAGGTTCAGCAAGTCCGCATCCCATTCTTTGGTGTGAATATTGTAAATCATCGTGCGCGATGCGTTGGTGTATTCGGTGGCGTGGACAGCCCCACCCGTGAGTTTGTACAACAAAAAACTATCCACCGTGCCAAAACAAACCTCGCCCCGGTCCGCACGCACGCGCAGGCCATCGACGCGATTGAGCAACCACGCGATTTTGGTCGCCGAAAAATAGGCGTCAATGACCAATCCGGTTTTTTCGCGCACCGCATCTTCGAGGCCATCTGCGCGATATTGATCGCACAAATCCGTCGTGCGCCGGCACTGCCAGACAATGGCGTCATCCACGGGGTCGCCGGTTTTGCGATCCCAAATCACCGTTGTCTCGCGCTGATTGGCAATGCCAATGCCCTTTAAGACCGCTGGCTCTATCCCCGCATCGGCGATAGCCCAGCCGATGACGTTCAGTGTTGTATCCCATATCTCTGCTGCATTGTGCGACACCCAGCCGGGTTGGGGAAAAATCTGTCGAAATTCCGCATATCCCCTGCCCAAAATTTTTCCCTGTGAATCCAAGACCAATGCGGTCGTTCCGGTTGTTCCCTGATCGATGCTGAGGATCATGTGCAATCTCCCATATCGGGACGGGCACGGGGACCGCGCCCCTTAGTGGATCACTTTCTCCACTGCTGTGTGCCAGTGCTTCAGCGCGATGTCGCCATTTTCGAGCACGGCGTAAGAATCGTATCGCATCCAATCGCCCAAGATGATGAGCGCGCCGTCGCCAATGGGTTGAACCCTCGGCGTGTGATAGTGCCCGCAGATGACCAGATCAAATCCTTTGACCAGTTTTTTTGCCGCGCCTGTGGTGTACGGGGGCGCGGTTGTTTTTTTGTTTTTCATTTTCAATATGGAAAAGCGAGACACCATGCGCGCCAAAGAGGTGCCGATGTCCGGATGCAGGCAACCAAACAGCGCGATGCACAGGGGATTGTGCAAAATGCGGCGGATGAGTTTCATTTTCCAATCCTGCCCAAAGGTGTCGCCGTGCGTGACGTATATGCGCCGATTTTGGTGCGCGACCGCGCAGGATGGCCCGGGAAGTTCTGCGCCGACTTGATCGGACAAGTATGGGCCGAACCAGATGTCGTGGTTGCCGGGCAAATAGATCACGCGCGTGCCACTTTGGACGAGGTTGTAGAGTTCAAAGAGAATGCGCGCGCCATGCGCGGGAATGACGGATCGGTATTCAAACCAGAAATCAAAGAGATCGCCCACAATGTACAGGGCTTCGGCGTCTTTGCGGATGGCGCGCAAAAAGCCAGTGAGCGCGTCTTCCTGAACGCGCGGCGGACGATGGCATGTGGGCGCGCCTAAGTGCGCGTCCGAGATGAAGTAGATTTTGTTTTTCGGCATTTCACAATCATTTGCCACGAGAGGCACAAGGCACCGCGCCCCTACGATTGCCTTTATCCTGAAAATCCCGATTCAGACAAGGGGCTGACCCCTGACCCCTAACCACTGCTTCTCGCCTTTGTTATGGCTTCGAGTTTTGCTCGGTTGTTTGGGGTCAGATTTCGCATCGCTTCAAAGACAAAGGCCAACACGCAACTCAGCGTCAGACTGAGGCCACCGGCGAGGGCGACCATGAGGCTGCGGCGCGGATAGCTGCGCGTGTCGGGTGGTCGAGCCTTGTCCAAAACAATGACGGTATGCATGCCTTTTTCATCTTCAAACCGGGTCTTTTCGTACTCTTGTTTGACAAATTGATAGATGGCGTTTTGGATTTGAATATCCCGGAGGTGTTGCAGCGCGGTCAGGCCCAATTCGGGCAATTGCCGAAAGGGTTTGAAAATAGGTGGCAATTGTGCCGGAGGATCCGCGGTGTTCACCGCGTCGGGGAATTGGCCCATCAGCAGATCGTCGAGCACTTGGCGCGTGGTTTGGATTTCGAGATCGAGTTCTTTGAGTTTGGGATGGTCTGCGGTCATCAGTCGCGTCTGCACATCGCGCTTGACGATCAACTCTGCGAGGGGGCTGATGAGCGCGGACGCGATTTCCAACTGCGCTTTGGCCTGGGCGTCGACATCTAAGATCATGTGTTCGTTCTGAAAATCCCGATAGCGTCGCTCGGCGTTGATCATGTCTTGTTCGGCCTCTTTGAGCCGCTCTGTGAGATAGGCGAGATAGGTGCGCGTTTTTTGTTGGTTGCGCCGCTCGAAGGCACTTTCGAGTTCTTCGACAAAGGCATTGGTCAACGCGGCCGCGCGTTCAGGGGTGTCGGCTTCGTAAGAAATGGTGAGAAATTGCTCGCGCGAGAGGTCGATGATCAGGCGTTGGGCGATCATGTCGAGCAACTCGCTTTGGTGACGGGTGCCGTAGTGCGCGACCAGGTCAAACCGCTCGGCAACAGCCAAACGCACGCTTTCGCTTTCCACCACGGGGACAAATTCCATCGCGGATATGGCTTCGCCGCCCAAGCCCATCAGGTTGACGGGCAGTTCTTGCAACAGGGCAGACAGGCCGCCAATGCCCCCGTCCGTCTCTTTCGGGGGATAGACCGTGGCATACGCGCGATAGGCTTCGGGCAAGACCAGAGAAATCCCCGCCGCGACCAACGTGACGGCAAAAAAACAAACCAAAATCATGCGCCGCCAGCGCGCGAGAACATAAATGTGATCGAGGATATTGCGTTCAGATTCCATAAGAAGTAATACCAAATTGAATAGCTGTTGTCCTCATGTGATGCGCTATGTTGCCAGCAACCGATTCCCTTGACCTTACCCAGTCATTCAAAGAAGCCATGGCAAAATGCCATCGCAAAAGACCATCAGACAAACCCATCACGCACAGCGCGCAAGTCCATCTCGCAACCCACATCCATCTTGCAACTTCCTTCGCAGGCCAACGCATGTCGTGCTACTACAAAAGCGATTTGCGCTGTGCAAGCCTCTCGGCGCATGAGAGCGGCATTTTTTGCTTCCTTTTTTTTGCTGTTGAAAAAAAGGAAGTCGCCGCACGCCGTAGGCACAGGCGTAGCCAACGCATCGAAGGCAACAAACGATGCTGTAGGGCCAAACGCTTGAGACCAGCAAGGCATGATCTCTACGAAACGTCTGTTCCCCATTCCCCATTCCTCCCTGATGACAGGCAAGATACGGACAATTTAAAAGCAAATTGGTCTCACATCTCGATTTTAGGGGTGGACTGACCGCTTGGGATTGGGTCAAGGACAGGCACGGGGGCCTGTCCCTACGGTTGATGGATGCAAGGCGGAGACTGACCACTGACCACTGCTTCTCACCTTTTTTATTGCCCGCGTTCGCGGTTGATCAAAAATATCGTCAGGACGAGCGAGGCAACCGAGCCGAGCATCGCAATGGTTTCTCGCGCGATGCGATAGCCCTGGCCGGGCGTGCTTTCCTGTGTGGGAACCACTATCGCGTCGCCTGGGCGCACGGGTGAGGTCGCTTTAACGCGGATGGGATTGCCCGTATTGCCTTCCACGAGGATGATGTCTTTTCGCTTTGCGCGCGTATTAAAACCGCCTGCGAGGTCGATATATTCGCCCACCGTCAGGGTCGGGTTGTAGGGAATATTCGCCGGGGCAATGACGGCACCTGTCACGCGCACGGAAGGCACAAACCGGGGAATGCGGACCACATCGCCGTCTTGCAAGAGGATATTGTGCCGGTCGTCGCCGGCCATCAGGGCCGCAAAATCAATGGGCAAACGCCCGGAAAGTTGCTGGGTTTTGAGGGTGATGAGGGCTTCTTCGGCGTCGGTGCGCTGCGTGCGGTCAATGTCGCGCAAGCGGTCGAGCGCGGGATCGTCTTCGGTCTGGCCTTCAAAATTGACCTTGCGGATGAGAGACGCCTGAACAACGGAGGCTTCGGGCAGGAGTTCGGCATGGCGCAACAATGCTTTGAGGCGAAGCCCTTCCATGAGGGGAAAAGGCCCCGGGAATTGCACTTCGCCCTCAACGCGCACAAATGCCGTTTCGCCGATCACATAGAGTTTGTCGCCCGCTTGCACGGACAGGTTCGCGCTGGGGTCGCCCGCCATGGCGCGGAGAAGGTCAATGGCGATGGGCGTCCAGTTCCCGTCTTTTGACAAGCGCAACAGTTGGGCGCGTTTGGGCAGGGCATGGGCGCGCAGGCCATTGCTTAAAACAATGAGATCGGACACGCGGTCGCCGGGCGCGTATTCATAGGTGCCGGGGCTTTGCACCGCGCCTGTGACAGAAATGGAGTCGCCATTGGCAGCGGGCACGACGATTTGTTCGCCGTCGATCAGGAAGGGGTTGTACTGTTCGTCGCCCGTGCGGTTCCACAGCGCGAGATCAACCCTGCGCCCGGTGTGCTCCCACTGCCCGTTTTCATGGCGCGTGATTTGGATATTGCGGCTGGATCCCCTGCGGTCAGGGTCGTCGATGAGGCCCCCTGCTTTGAGGATGAGTTGAGACGCTTGCTCCACGCCGTGTACGCCAACCGCACCCGGGATGTGTACTTCGCCCACCACATTGACGGGAAATATCCGCAAGCGCGTCAGGCTGATGGAAATGTCGAGGTGCTGAAAGCGTTTTTTGATCGCGGCTTGGATCGTGCGATTTGCCTCTACAAGCGGTAGAAACGCAACCGGAACAGGGCCGACAGACGGAACGAGCAAGTTGCCGCCCGCGCCCACGGGCACTTCAAAGGACTCGATTTCCTCGCCTTTGTCGATCACCACGGCAAAAACATCGCCCGGCCCGACAATATAGCGACCCGAGCGGATCACGGCGTCGTAGGCCGCTTTGCCAATGCTTTTGATTTCAACCGGTGTGGGGGGCGCGTCTTTTTCTGACTCTTCCAAAGATGGCGCGGAAAAGGGCCGCTTGGGTTCTCGGCGTTCGGGCTTTTCCTCGGTTTGGCGCGTGTCGCGGCGGCGAGATTGCGCGTGTGCAACGATGGGATAAAGCGCGAAGTCAAAGACGAGCAGGCCCGCGAGCGCGATGCAAAACACGCGCATCCATCGGCCCGGATGTGCCGTAGAAAGGATCATGTAAGGGTGACTCCAAAAGGATCGATTTTGAGGACGCGATGATGCGATGGAATATTTTTTGACGCCCATATCCCGGTCATGGCCCGGCCTATCGCGTCTGCGTTTTGCGCGGTCAGCGCGATCATCGTTGGCCCTGCGCCCGAAAGCGCGGCGCCCCATGCCCCGGCATTGACCGCTGCATTGAGGATCTGATCAAAGCCCGGAATGAGTTTTGCGCGATAGGGATGGTGCAGGCGGTCTTGCATGCCAACCGCGAGCAGGTCAAAATTGCCCGTGATCAGCGCGGCGGTTACCAAACACGCGCGGCTGGCGCTGAAGACCGCGTCGCTGTGGGCAATGGCGGCTGGCAACACATTTCGGGCGTCTTGGGTTTTGAGTTCAAAATCGGGAATGGCGACCACAGCGCGCAGATCAGCAGGGGGCAGGGCGCGTATGCAGGCCACGCGGTCCCCGTCCATCACCGAGGCGGTGAGGCCGCCGAGCAAGCATGGCGAGACATTGTCCGGATGGCCTTCGATAGCGGTGGCGATGTCGAGCATCTCCCGACGGGAAAAGGGATCGCCCAAGAGGCGGTTGGCCGCGATGATGCCGCCGACAATCGCGGTTGAACTGCTGCCCAACCCCCGCGCCAAGGGGATGTTGTTTTGCATGCGGATATCCAAGCCGGGCAGGGGTTTGCTCGCCCGCTGCGCCGCGAATTGCGCCGCGCGATAGAAGAGATTGTCTCCATCGGACGGCAAGATGCCTCGACCTTCACCTCGGATGGTGAAAGACGCGCCCGGGCGCGTTCGGGGGCTTACCGCGACCTCGTTGTAAATGGACAAGGCCATGCCCAATGCGTCGTAACCGGGGCCGAGATTGGCGGTGGAGCCGGGCAAGCGGATGCGAAATTCCATTAGAGATCCCGCACGAGTTCGGCGCAAACCCAGTCCGCGAGGAGGAGGCCCCTGCGCGTCAGGCGAATGCGGTCGTCAATTTGTTCGATCAGGTCGCGCTTTGCCATTGCGAGGTAGTGTTTGCGAATTTTGGGATGGCGCGAAAAATTGGCGCGAAGCCCCCTGCGCTGGCGCAGCCCGAGCATGACGCGCTCGATGGCGCGCTGCGTCGGCGTGAGGGTTTCCGCACGGTCACATGCCTCTCCGCCCGCCTCAACGCGCTGTATATACGCCATCAGGTCGTGCGTGTTCCAAAAGCGGCGGTTGTCGAGATAGGAGTGCGCGCCCATGCCAACGCCCAAATAAGCGCGGTCACGCCAGTACTTGCGGTTGTGACGAGACGCAAATCCCGGTCGGGCAAAATTTGAGATTTCGTACTGTGCGTACCCCGCGCTTTCGAGTTGGTCTATCGCCCGCAAATACATTGCGGCTTGGTCGGTTTCTATCGGCAAGTCCAATTGTCCCTTTTGCAAGCGGCGGGCAAAATTTGTGTGCGGTTCAATGGTGAGGCCATACACCGAGATGTGTTCGGGGCAGAGGTCAATCGCCCGCTGTAGGCTGGTGTCCCATTCTTCGCACGTTTGCCCCGGCGCGCCAAACATGAGATCGATGCTGATGTTCTCAAACCCCGCGGTGCGCGCCGCGTGACAGGCCGCGGTGGCCTCTGAGGCCGTGTGAAATCGCCCGAGCGCTTTGAGCGTGCGATCCACAAATGCCTGTATGCCCAAGCTCAGGCGGTTGATGCCGTGTTCGCGCAATTTTTCAAAGTGTGCATGATCGTTGGGATTGACCTCTGCCGTGATTTCCGCGTCCGGAGACACCGCGTTTTTCACCCTTGCGAGGATGCGGGCCAATTGCCGAGGCGGGATTGCCGAAGGCGTGCCCCCGCCAAAGTAGAGCGTGTTGAACGCTGACCGCGCGCTTTGCATGCGGTGTTGCAATTCGACAATGACCGCATTTGTATATCGCTTTGCAAGATGTGTTTGGCCCACGACAAATGCAAAGTCGCAATACGGACACCGCGAGTGACAAAATGGAATGTGGATGTAGAGGCCGAGAGACATGGCATTGAAAATCACAATTTTGATCGGTGAACGGAAACGGCGCCAGCACGCCATCGCCGAAATTACAGATTGTCGCAGTTTGCACCTTCTATATTGTCCCACACCCGGTTGAAACTGGCTTCAGCGGCCATGGATGCAACTGTTGCGAGGCGTTCGGGCGGCAACAATTGGAATTTGTGCAACACTTGTTGAATGCGTACTTGTGAATCTTGAGAAGCCATAATACTCTCCTATTTCACTCCACGAGCACGCCAATGCGCCGCCAGCGCGTGCGGCTTGGAAAATGGAGCAGATTGTAGAGCGCGATCCCCGGCAGCGAACTCAAGTTGTCGTATTCGGGGACATGGGCATCGGGTGCCCAAGACCAGTAGAGCACAGAGGCTTTGCCGCGAATGAGGTCGCGCTTGAGAAAGCCCCAATATCGGCTGTCCTCGCTGCTGTCGCGGTTGTCGCCCATCACGAAATAACTGTCTTTGGGCACGCGCACAGGGCCGTAATTGTCGCGCGTGTGGGCCATAAAATTTCGGCGAACGACCGGGTCAATGTATTTGGCCTGGGGCGGATCGCGGGTGAGCGCGCCATCGACATAGAGTTTTTTGTCTTTGATCTCAACGCTTTGTCCGGGCCCTGCCACAATGCGTTTGATATAGTCGCGGGATGGATCTCGGGGGTATTGAAAGATAACGACATCCCCAGGCTCTGGCTCTCGCACAGCAGGCAGGCGGATGCCAATAAAGGGGATGCGCGCGCCATAGATGAACTTGTTCGCCAGCAAAAAATCGCCGACCAGCAAGGTGTCTTCCATCGATCCGGAAGGAATGCGAAACGCCTGCACGATAAAGGTGCGAATAACAAGCGCGATGGCAAACGCGAGCAAGATGGCTTTGAGGTATTCGACAGTCACGGATTTTTTGGACATAAAAAAAGTAAGATGTAAGGCATGTGCTGAAACGATTTTATTTTGTAGGTAGATTTTTATTTGTCCGTATCCTGCCTCCCATCAGGAATGAATGAGGAACAAACTTCTGTACGGATCATGCGTTGCTTGTCTAAAGCGTTTGGTCCTAACTCCTCGTTTGTTGCCTTCGATGCGTTGGCTACGCCTGTGCCTACGGCGTGCGGCGACCTACTTTTTTTAACAGCAAAAAAAAGTAGGCAAAAAATGCCGCTCTCATGCGCCGAGAGGCTGGCACAGCGCAAAGCGCTTTTGTAACAGGACGACAGGCGCTGGCCTGCGAAGGAAGTTGCAAGAGGGAGGGGGGTTGCGAGACGGCCTTGCACGCTGTGCGTGATGGCTTTATCTGATGGTCTTTTGGGATGGCATTTTTGCTATGGCTTCTCTGAATGACTGCGTAACGTCAAGGGAATCATTTGCGGGTAGCATATCGCATCAGGGCAACAGAAAATCAATTTAGTATAAGAAGGCAACCCAACCCCCTCGCCTTTCATCCGCGTTCACCCGCGTTTATGGGCGGGCACGGGGGCATCGCCCCTACGCACTGCTCGCCTTTTGTGCCTTTTGTGGCTAAACTTCCATCTTGTATCTTGCATTTTCGGGCGAGCACGGGGGCATCGCCCCTGCGTTTCTATCCTCGCATCTCACCTTTATCATTCCATCCTCAAAACCGCGAGGAACGCCTCTTGGGGAATTTCGATAGCGCCGACTTGCTTCATGCGCTTTTTGCCCTCTTTTTGACGCTCGAGCAGTTTGCGCTTGCGCGTAATATCGCCGCCGTAACATTTGGCGGTGACGTTTTTGCGGAAGGGTCGCACGGTTTCGCGCGCGATCACTTTCGCGCCAATAGCCGCTTGGATGACGACTTCATAGAGTTGGCGCGGGATCAGGGTTTTGAGCTTGCGGCACAAAGCGCGGCCCCAGTCGTACGCGCGGTCGCGGTGGACGATGGCCGAGAGCGCGTCTAAGGGATCGCCATTGATGAGCAGGTCGAGTTTGACCAAGTCCGCTGCGGCGTGTTTTTTGTATTCGTAGTCAAACGACGCATAACCCCGAGACGCGGATTTGAGGCGGTCGTAAAAATCGAGCACAATTTCCGACAGGGGCAGGTCATAGCGCAATAGGGCGCGGGTGGGGTCGATGTATTCGGTCGTGCGGTAATGCCCGCGGCGGCCTTGGGCGATCCGCATGATGTTGCCCACGTAGTCAGAGGGCACGAGGATTTGCGCGTCGAGCACGGGTTCGGCAATGTCTTGAATTTGTCCCGCAGGGGGCATTTCAGCGGGATTTTGCACATGCACCAATTCGCCATTGGTCAGGCGCACTTGGTATTCGACATTGGGAACCGTGGTGATGATGTCGATGTTAAATTCCCGGTCCAGGCGTTCTTGGATGATTTCCATGTGCAGGAGGCCGAGGAAGCCGCATCGAAATCCAAAGCCCAGGGCCGTTGATGTTTCGGGTTCGTAGTGCAAAGACGCGTCGTTGAGGTGCAACTTTTCCAGTGCGGAGCGGAGGTTTTCAAAGTCGTCTGACGAGATGGGATACAGCCCGGCAAAGACCATGGGTTTGACTTTTTGGTACCCGGGCAAAGGGGCAGATGCGGGGTTGGCTACGCCGGTGACCGTGTCGCCCACGCGCGCGTCTTCGAGGTCTTTGATGCCCGCGATCAGATAGCCGACTTCGCCTGCACGCAGGCTTTTTTGAGGGACGCGCTTGAGTTTGAGGGTGCCGATTTCTTCCGCGCTGTACGTTTGCCGGGTCGAAAACATGCGGATGGGCATGTTCTTTTGCAAAACGCCGTCAAAAACGCGCAAGTAGGCCACTGCGCCGCGGTACTGGTCGAAGATGGAATCGAAGATGAGGGCCTTAAGCGGCGCGTTGGGGTCGCCCTTTGGCGGCGGGATTTCGTCGATGATGGCGGCTAAGAGCGCGTCGATTCCAATGCCTTCTTTCGCGCTGATTTTGACGATTTCCTCTTCTTCTATGCCGAGCAAGTCGTGGAGTTGCATCACCACGCGGTCGATCTCTGCGCCGGGCAGGTCAATTTTGTTGATGACCGGAATGATGGCCAAGTCGTGTTCCAGCGCGAGCAAGACATTGCTGACGGTTTGCGCTTCCACCCCTTGCGCGGCATCCACGAGCAGCAACGCGCCTTCACACGCGGTCAGGCTACGCGAGACTTCGTAAGAGAAATCCACATGGCCGGGCGTGTCGATGAGGTTGAGTTCATAAACCCGCCCATCCGGCGCGCTGTAATCCATGCGAATGGCGTGCGACTTGATGGTGATGCCCCGCTCGCGCTCGAGGTCCATGCTGTCGAGCACTTGGTCTTGCATCTGGAATTTGCTCAAGGTTTGCGTCTGCTCGAGCAAGCGGTCGGCCAAGGTCGATTTCCCGTGGTCGATATGCGCGATAATGGAGAAATTTCGGATGTTCTGGAGATTCATCGCGTTGGCAACAAGGTGAGCAAAATGAATGCGATAAAGCAAGTGGGAATATACCGCCTTGCCCCATTGAAGTCAATCAAAGCATGAACACAGAAACGAGCCCCGCGATCAGCGGAGAGAACGCGGTTGACAAGCCCAAATCCATCTCTATATATTGCAAAAAACGAGCAACCATTCACAGGAGGTTCAATAATGGACAGGCTTCGCATTGCGGTGATCGGGGTGGGGGCACAACGGGGGTCGCGGGCGCGTCAGTATCTCAGCACCATTGCGCGGTTGACGGATCATTTTCAACTGGTCGGGATATGTGACCGAAATGCCCGGGCGCGCTCCGAGGCCGCGGCGGTGTGTCCACATTATGGCGATGTGCGGTCGCTTTTTGATGCGGTAAGGCCGGATGTGGTGTTGAGCCTGACCCCCAAGGATTCCCATGTGGTGATCGCGCTGACCGCCGCGCGGCACGGGGCGCATGTGATTACGGAAATCCCGGTGGGGCTTACGCGGCGGTATGCAGCGGCAATAGCACAGACCTGCCGCGAGCACGGGGTGCTTTGGGAAATCGCAGAGCAAGTGTGGTTATGGCCGATAGAGCAGTTGAAAAAACGGATCATTGAAGCCGGGCTACTCGGCGCGTTGACCCATGCGCGGTTGTGGTATCTCACGGGGCAGTATCACGGGTTTAACGCGATTCGCGCCCTGTTGGACGCAGAGGCCACGCGGGTGCTCGGGTATTGCGGCGAGGTGCAGGCAGAGCCTTACGAGGCGTATGGCGGGGAATTGGAAACGACCGTGATGTGGGATCAAGCAGTGATCGAGTTTGACAACGGGGTCGCGTGTTTGTTTGAAAAACCGCCGCGGGCCTTTCCCTCCACGCAGCAAAATTTCCCGGTGGGCTGGCAGGTGGAAGGCACAAAGGGGCATCTGGATCGCAACCAACTCGTGTTGTACGGGGATTCGCAGACATACACGCTCCAAGAGCGGTACGCGACGAGGGACGGACAACCCGTGCTGGACGTGGCACAGGTGGAGACAAAACCCCCTGTCGCGTGGGAGAATCCGCACAAACAATGGCGAATCGGCTCCGCAGACGACATAGCCAAAGCGAGCATTTTAATCGGCTTTCACAACGCGATCACTCAGGGCAGTCAACCGCTATACGGGTATGAGAACGCGCTGAGGGATTGGGAGCTTTGTTTGGCGATTCGGGAAAGTGCGAGACGGGGCAATGCCTGGGTGGATTTGCCCTTAGGCGAACCGACCGCATTGGAGCAACAGATCGAAGCGGAATTTGTCCGCCGCTACGGGCACGACCCCATCGAGGAAACCGATCAACTTTTGGATGCGGCCTTCACGCGGTCGACGACCGTATGGCCCTATACGCATTGGTTGTAAAAAGAAGATGATCCCAGGGGCGAAGATACGAATAGACGAATAGACAACACCCGTTCAAAAGTGAAACGCAAGACGTGAGACGTAATACCAATTTGATTTTCAGTTGTCCGTATCCTGCCTCCCATTAAGGATGAATGAGGAACAGACGTTCTGTATGGATCATGCGTTACTTACCTCAAGCGTTTGGTTCTGCCTCCTCGTTTGTTGCCTTCGATGCCTTCGGCGACCGACTTTTTTTTAACAGCAAAAAAAAGTAAGCAAAAAATGCCGCTCTCATACGCCGAGGGGTGCTCTGCACAGCGCAAATCGCTTTTGTAGTAGTACGACATGCGTTGGCCTGCGAGGTGGGTTGCAAGATGGCTGTCGGTTGCGAGACGGCCTTGCGCGCTGTGCGCGATGGCTTTATCTGATGGTCTTTTGGGATGGCATTTTTGCAATGGCTTCTTTGAATGACTGCGGAACGTCAAGGGAATCATTTGCCGGGAGCATATCGCATCACATTAGGACAACATAAAATCAATTTAGTATAAGATGTCCACCCCCCCCCCATCCACTTGTCGGGTACTGTGAAAGAAGGAATCGAACCTTGAAAATTGATGCCGCAGAAATACGATATGTCGAGTTGCCGTTGATTTCGCCGTGGCGCACGGCGTATGGCGAGGATGCGACGGTGCATTCGGTACTGGTCAAGTTGTCTGGGGAAGGTGCTGAAGCGTGGGGCGAGGCAACGCCGTTTTACGCGCCGACCTATTCGCCCGAATCCGCCAGGTCCGTTTATGAAACCGCACGGGAATTTTTTTTGCCGCAACTGGTGGGTCAAACATTGGATTCGGCAAAAGAAGTCATGGACAGGCTGGCGATTTTTAAGGGCAATCCATTTGCCAAAGCCGCTGTGGAGACCGCGTGGTGGGCGTTGGACAGCACATTGAAAGGCATCCCCTTGTGGCGGTCGCTGGGGGCGACCAATCCAACTGTGGCGTGCGGCGCGGATTTTGGCGTGCAAGATACCCTTGACGAACTTCTATCCCTGATCCAAGGCGCGGTGGATGAGGGGTATCCGCGCATCAAGCTGAAGGTGAAACGCGGATGGGATATCGACGTGCTCCGCGCTGTGCGGTTGGCTTTTCCCGATCCCGTCATGCATGTGGATTGCAACGCGGGCTATGATTTGAGAACGGATTTTGATACGCTTAAGGCATTTGATCAATTCAATCTGGCGATGATTGAACAGCCGTTGGATCATCTCGACCTGATCGAACACGCCGAGTTGCAAAGCCAAATCGCAACGCCCGTGTGTTTGGACGAATCCGTAAAACGCCCCCGCGATTTTGAACTCGCCCTCAAGCTGGGCGCGTGTCGCGCGATCAACGTCAAACCGGGCCGCGTGGGCGGCTTGTTCAACGCGCTGCAAATTCACGACATGGCGCGCAACGCGAACATGGATGCCTGGGTGGGCGGGATGTTGGAAAGCGGCGTGGGCGCCGGGATTTGCGCGGCCTTGGGCGCGCTGCCCGGATTTACGTATCCGGCAGACGTGTTTCCCTCCCGCAAGTTCTATGCCGAGGACATCACAGACCGATGGATCGAACAGGATGAAAATTGCAATGTGGTGCTGGACAACAGGCCCGGCGTGGGCTTTGATCCCCTTCCCGACCGATTAAAAAAGGTAACGGTGATGAGGGCGTTCGCGGATTAAACAAATAACCCGGCGCATGCAAGCACAACGCAAGTCATCCAAACATAAAGGAGTTGTCAAAAATTATGCACATTATGCCCTTGCATTGGGAACCAAAACCAGTCGAGGACAAAGACCAACCCCGTGCTGACCGCTTGCGCTGTTAGCAGGCCGATGAAAAACGGCTTGCCCCTCTCGTACAATTGCACGCCGCCCATCTTCATCACCACCGCTTTGATCGC
The DNA here is from genome assembly GCA_958295785.1 of uncultured Latescibacterota bacterium. Lineage (GTDB taxonomy): Bacteria > Latescibacterota > UBA2968 > UBA2968 > UBA2968 > VXRD01. The sequence goes on along the minus strand of OY282377.1, from coordinate 2,986,862 downwards.
CCACGCGATAAAAATTGAAAACACCGTCTTGCTCACGCCGTAATTCCCCTGCATCGCCAAGCCAATGGGATGCAGGGGCCACCACGGCACCCAGTAGCGGATCGTCGTCAAAATCGCCATCAGGCCCATCCCGATGAACGCCCACATCACCCGGCCATTGCCGCCGGGCCGCATGGGATTGCGGATTTCTGCATTCACAAAATCAAAGGCCACAGGCCCGGTCTTCATCATGCCCATGTTGCCCAAATTGTAAGCCCCGTATTCATAACTCAAATACAGCGTATTTACCACGGAAATGGTGAACCCCAGTGCCAACGCCAGCCACAGCACTGCGGTAATCCGCCGCGGGCTGACCACCTTATCCACGGCTTTTACCGCCTGCGTAAAGGGCGGCATCAAAAAGCCCTTCCCGATATCGGGCCATTGATTGAACACATGCATAAACCCGAGCACCACCACGCCTGAGAATCCGATCATGCCCGAACCAAACGCCTGCACCACAGCATCGTGGGGCTGAATGCGGTAATACACATAGACCAACCCCAATTCGGCAATGGCCCGCGCAAGTCCCAAAAACAGCAGCATCGCCAAACTCAAAAAGGCGAACACCACCCACAAGGGCATGCCCGCCGCATGCAGCCACGCCGCGGCAAATCCAAACGACCCCAACAGCCCAAACACCGCCACGCGATAGGACAACAACTCGCCGCGGTCATCCACCTCGCAGTTGGGATAGAGGGCCTTTCGCGCCACCGCCTTCAGATGCGCCCGCGCCATCCACAGCCCCCACGCCGCCAAAAAAATCAACGCGCCAATGCTTTGCCAGCCCAACGCATCGCTCGTCCAGTGCCGGGTTGCCGCGCCAATTTGGTACCCAAAAATGTTGAACACATACACCTGAAACGCGGTCAAAAGAATGAAAAACCACACGCTGAACAGCACGTCCAACCGCGCAAAATACCCAAATCCAATGGCGTAAAAACTCAGGCGATTCACCATCCATGGAAAATCCTTAATCGGCTGCCACAAGGTCTCCTCGATATCGATATGCGGAAATGCCGGCGTAAAATACGAGCCGATATTCCACAGCTTCAACAGCATCACCAAAGAAAATGCAATCCAAAACAGGGGCGAGCGAAACGCTTTTTCCAAGCCGCCGCCCTCCTCTGTTTCTGCCAAAGACTGCGCGACTTCCACAAGGGGATAGGCCAACCGTTCGTGATCCACCCATTGCTTCCGCAAAATCACCACCAGACAAAAGACCGCAAACCCCATTGCGCCGAAAAAGCACATCCACCAGAACACCGGCACGGCCCAAACGCGCCACGGCGGCGTCCCGCCCCCGCCTTCAAAAAACCGCGTCATTTCACCCGTTGCATTTGATGGCGCGAGCCAGAGGGGAATGCTGTCGTGCAACAGCCCCCACCCATTTTCCACAGACGCAAAATAATAGGGCGCGGCCAGAACCCCAAAGAAGTGCCCGGTCAATCCGTCGTAGGCCAGCGCGATCCCCACAAAGCCGGATCCGAGCACCACCATCAATTCCGACCGCGAAAGTGCCCACCCTGACCGCAGGTGGTTCAGTGCTAAATTGAGGGTACACGCGGTCAAAAACGGAAAAAAAAACGCCATTGGAAAATGGCTGCGGCTGATATTCGATCCCGACGTGTAGTACGGCATCCACTCATTCCACAGCACGCTGACCGCGATCACCACCACAGACGCGATCACGGACCGCGCTGTCACCGCGCGTATGGGCGTTTTTTCGGAGTCAATTTGTTCTAATCGTTCTGCCATCCAATTGCGCCTTGATCTCTTTGGCCTTTGCGTCGTCAATCTCGTAAAATTTCAGCAAAATCAATCCCGCTACGGCCAAAATGGCGGGCAAGCAGGCAAATAGAAAGCGCATCCAGAACATCACCCCGGCGTCTTGTGCAACGCCCTTGGTTGCATCAAACCCAATAATCGCCAGAATATACCCTTGCCCGAGCGCGAATGTCGTCGCCTGGGTCACCTTTTGAAACCAGCCGGTTGCCGCGCCGTACATGCCCTCGCGCCGAAAGCCGGTTTTCCACTCGTCCCAATCGCAAATATCGGCCTTCATTGAAGTAATAATCAACCAAAATCCCATCTCGCCGATGCGGATAAACGGCTGCACCACGAGTTGCAAATAGGGCATCTCGGGCGTATAGCAAAACCATTTCAAAACAGACCCCAACAGAAGGCACCAAATCGCAAGGCCGAGGGTTTTGATCTTTCCAATCCGAGTCGATAAATAGGCCAACACGGGAATGGCGGCAAAAGATACGAGGGTGCCAATAAAAACCGCGTGGCCTTGTATCTCGGCGCCAAACTTCACATCGCCCTGCGCGACGTGATAAATATTGACATAAGGCCCCAGGGCCAGCGTGAAATTGCCGCCAAAAATGGTCACAACCGTCAAGCCGCTCAAAATTAGAAAGGGCTTGGTTTTCAAGGTTGTTTTAACCGCCCACAAGATGGGTATTTTTTCTTGTTTGACCGCTTGTTCCGAGCGGCCTTCGCGCACGCAAAAAACCGTTGGCAACACAAAGAGAAAAATCACCAGCCCAACGCCGATGCCGACGTATTTGGCCCCGGTCATGGTATCGCCAAACAGATCGAGCGTACAAAAGTAAAACAAATAGCCCACCAGGATGGTGCTGATTTGCTGAAAAAACGAGCGGTACGCAAAAATATTCGTGCGCTCGTGATAGTCCCGACTCAACTCAAAGCCCAAGCTGTTGTAGGACACCTGCAAAATGGTGACACACGTATATAAAGCCAAACTGCCGATCATAAAATACGCGTACAGCGCGCCGGGGCTCAGTCCTTCTGGCACATTAAAAATGAGCGCGTATCCAATGGCCGTTAAAATCGCACCGAGCAAGAGATAGGGCCTGCGGCGACCCCAGCGCGACTTCGTGTTGTCCGAAATCCACCCCATCAACGGATCGGTCAGCGCGTCCCATATTCGGGCCGCCAAAAGAACATTGCCGACCCGGAATGGATGCAGCCCCAGCGTGATATTAAAAATGGGGCCGGAGAGCTTTTTGATCGAATTGACGCTCGTGTTCATCGGCAAAACGCCCACGCCATACGCGATCTTTTCGCCCCATGGAATCGGCGGATAATCTCGCTCAATCGGTTCGCCCTCGCCCCACGGCGCGGCTTTTTGATCTTCTCTTTCTGTGGACACAAAATCCTCCGGTGGAATCTACGAATCTACGGACGGGCACAGGGGCATCGCCCCTACATTTCACTTTTACGGGCGGGCACAGGGGCATCGCCCCTGCGTTTCTATCCTCGCACTCCTCATTTCTTCCACACTGTTGGAAAGTGTTTTCCCCGCAGAATCTCGCCGTCTTTCACATCGACAAATTCTTTCATCACATGATTGCCACTCGCGTCGTAATACGTGTCCTGCGTCATGTAGTGAATCGCAATGGCTCGACGGGGTCGCTTGCTGTGGTTGTCGTGCGAACCGTGCCATGTCAGGGCGTGGTGATAGTGTACCTCGCCTTTTTTTACGGGACAGCGCACCACCTCGATGGAATGACCTTCAAACGCCGATGGCATGGCGTCGAAATTTTGCACTGTGCGAACAAACGCGATTTGATTGCCCCATTTGTGCGATCCCGGCACCATGCTCATACACCCGTTTTCCACATCCACATCGTCCATTGCCACCCAAGCACTGACTTCTGTCATGGGGCGAATAATCGGCCACAGGGGCGCGTCTTGATGCCATCCGGTCGTCCCCCCAATTTCAGCGGGTTTGTACTGGATCTGGTCGTGCCAAATACGCAATTCCGCAGCACCGGTCAACTGCGCCATTTCCTCGACAATTTTCTGCGAATACATCAATGCCTTAAACGGCGTGCTGGCTTCCCAGATATTTACAATTTGCCACACGGGCGCAGAATCGTCGCCGTGCAAGTTCCGCAACAGCACCGGCTGCGGCACATCATCGCGGTCTTTGTTGGCAATCACCCGTTGGAGTTCCTCGCGCAACACCTCGACCTGCGCGGCGTCCAACAGTGGGCCGCCGTTCAAAAACCCATTTTCGTGAAATTCCGCCACTTGTTCTTCGGTCAACATGGTTTGTCTCCTGTTTTTGGATTCTCATCTCAATTAAGATACACCACAAAAAATAAAAAGACAACGATTGGCGAATCTGCGCGCATTGGCCCTAAATGGCGTTGACATTTGTTTTTGCGCGGTCTATTTTCGGGGCCACAAATAGGGAGATGATGGCGATGAAATTTTTTGCACGCAAACGAGCCGCTCTGATTTTGTTTTTTGGAGGGATTATGGCACCATCCGCTTACGCCGATCAGCCGATGTATACTGTTTATCGCACGGGTACGCCGATAGTTATTGACGGGCGTTTGGACGAACCCGCATGGGTGGCCGCGCCCGATGTGGGGGCGTTTGTTTTTCCGTGGTATGAATCCGAAAAAAAAGAACAGACCGTCGCCAAAATGCTGTGGGATGACGCGCATTTGTACGTGGCCTATATCTGCGAAGACGCGCATATTTGGGCAGAACACACGGCACGGGATTCCGCGGTGTGGAAAGACGATACCGTAGAGGTCTTTACCGCGCCCAATCCGGATCGGCCCCAGGCGTACTTTAATATCGAGATGAATGTACTGGGCATTTTTCTCGACCAATTTCACCCCGAAGGACCAGACGCGCCCGTGCCCGGCGAGTGGAACGGCGAAGGCATTCAGATCAAGACGCAGCTTGTCGGCACGCTGAACGATGACAGGGACCGAGATGAATACTGGATTTTGGAAACGGCCATTCCCTTTCGCAATTTTGCCCACGTTGCCGTGCATACCCCGCCAAAACCGGGGGATGCGTGGAATGTGAATTTGAATCGTCTGGGCGGAAAGACCAATGAGCAATTTAGCCAGTGGTCGGGCAGCCGCACGCCGCGGCCGCAGTTTCACGCGCCAGAGGATTTTGGGCGGGTGGTATTTTCGGATAGGGCGAGTCCATTTTGGCGATAGAACACGGAGGCAAATATGTCGCAAACACTGCCCATGATCGAAGTTATGGGGTCGCCGGCCCAGCGCGGTCAGGCGCACGGCGAAGCATTTAGAGACCTCATTCGGGATCTGGTCGCGGCCAATTTTGAAGATATGGCGCAGGCAACGCGAGGACGCCTGACCAAAACGCGCGTCGGCGAGATTGTGTCGACGTATAAAGGCCCCACGCGGGATTACGCGCCCGACCTGTTTGAAGAGTTGGAGGGTATTGCTCGAGCCGCGGATGTGTCGGTGGAAGAGTTGCTCGCGCTGAATGCGTTTTTGGAATTGCACGATTATTATTCCGAGGCATTTGCCGTATCGGGCTGTACGTCGCTCATGGTTCCGGGGACGACCTCGGGCGAGGGCGCGTTGATCGCGCAAAATTACGACTTGTCTTCGATCTATGCCTCGGCTGCGGTGTTGATCAAAGTCAAAAGTGAACGTGCGCCGGACGCGCTTTTTTACACGTCTGCCGGGATATTGGGTTGTGCGGGCATCAATGCTGCGGGCATTGGCGTGGTCATCAACAATCTCGTGCCCTCAGATGCGGGCGGCGGCATACTCTATCCCTTTGTCATTCGGCGCGTTCTGGAAGCCGTGCGAATCGGCGATGCCATAGATGCCGTGGTGGCAAAGCCGCGTGCGTCCGGGATGAATTATGTGCTTTGCGATGAAAATGGCGAGATTTACGATTTGGAAACCACAGCGCGGGAATACGAGGTGATCTGTCCCTTTGATGGCCCAATGGCGCATGCCAACCACTACTTGACGGATCGGCTCAAACCCTTTGAGCGGCGGCAATGGGATCAACGCGGGCAGAGCATTTTGCGCTGGGGCCGCGCGACCCGGTTGTTATCATCCCGTGCCCAACTCCCTGCGGACGCCCTAAAAGATATGCTGTCGGACCGCGTGAATGCCCCGATGGGAATATGCCGCCACAACGAGATTCACAACGGCAAAGCCTGCGGGCAAACCATCGCGGGCATCGTGCTCGATCCGCCGGGGCGAAAAGCGTGGTTCACCAAAGGCCCGACCGGTGAAAACGAGTGGGTGGCGTATTGTGTTGGATAGCGAGGCTGTGGAATGGGAGATGGGAGAAGTTCATCAAAGGTCGCAGTGGTTTGAGGAAGGGCACAGAAGATGGCGATATTAGGTCATATCATGGTCAGGGAATTTCTGGAAAGGACTCGCGGTGCTGTCCGTGGGCAGATTATTACAGATGCCAAGCATAGGAGATTTTCGGCTGATTATCAATGGCGAGAAATCAGTGATGGTTTTCTAGTGGTCTTTCGCAAGGATGGCACAGGTGATAAGGTAAAGATCAAGTCAAAAATCGCGCTCAATGAGAGTTTGGTTTCATTTTTTGGTTTGTATAGCGGAGATGGTGCGAAGGGCAGTGAGGATCCTCATAATTTAGGGGTCATTAAGCCCTCAATTTCATTTTCACAAAGAGAACCGAACCTCGTGCGTTTTGCAGTAGATCAATTTCGCAAAATATTCCCAGACGGAATACGGTTTGCGTTTTCATTGGGAGAAGATAGTGCCTTTTTTATGGCAGGCACTGGCTTGAGCTTGTTAAAAGATCATTATGGCGGATATATTCGAAAAATGCCATCGCTTTCAACAGTGCGCCAATCATTAACCTCTGCCGATAAGAGGTATTTGAAGGAAAAGCGAAATGTGCAAGGCACCACCGAAGAACATTTGGCTTTCTACTATTTCCATAAAGACGCCATGCAGGAAATTCTAACAGAGGTAAAGAGAACTGACTTAAAGAAAAGATACTCTCTTAAAGGTCAAGGGGTTTGAGAGGTGATGCGATAGAATTTCTCGCCCTCAAAATCTTGGTCGTGCCGCAACATCCCCCAGATCGAATGGAGCACCTTTCGCATCACGGCAACGATGGCTTGTAAGGGCTTTTTGCCTCTGGCCATGAGTTTGTCATAGAAGGCTTTGACATGGACTTCGTGCCGGCAGGCCACCCACGCAGGCATATAGAGGGCATGTCGGAGGTACTTATTCCCGGTTTTTGAGATGCGTCTGGGCGGATTTGCTGTGCCCGATTGTTTCGGTTTTGGGTCAAGCCCTGCGTGTGCGACCCATTGGGACGGTTTCATATCTTGTGGCAGGAGTGCCAGTTCGGCCAAGATCCGCAAGGCACTGGTTTGTGCGATACCCCGGACAGAGCAGAGGCGTTGATAAGCGCGCTTGAGGGTCAAGTCCTGCTTGACCAAGTCAAGGGCTTGGGCTTGCAGGTACTGGTTTCGGCGTTTGAGGTGTCGAATATGCCCCTGAATATCGCGTGCGATGAGGTGTGTGCTGCGGATGGGGTAGCCCTGTGCGTGGGATCGGTTGCGCTCGCGGATGATCGCTTGTTTGAGTTGCTCCATCCGGCGTGTCAGGGCTTGCAGTTGCAGGACGTGCTCGCTCGGGGGTTGCCAAGCCACAAAGGGCATGCGCTGGGCATCATCGAGGATCAACAGCGCATCCATCGCGTCTGTCTTCGCCCGTTGCATGCGGGCTTGCGCGTCATTGTGCATCGCTTTGGGATTGACGACCATGACGTGCGTGCGGCGATGATGATGCAAGGCCAAAGCCACCTCCAGGCGATAAAGCCCGGGGGCTTTGAGGCAGACACAGACCGTCCGTCCGCCCTTGGTGAGCCACTTCAGCAAACGCTTGTGTGCCGGGGGATCGTTGTCAAAGGTCGCTTGCTTGACGGCTTGCCCAGCGCTTGACAGGGCAACGCGCAACGCACGGGCACGGACATCAATGCCTGCAAAAGAGGGGTGGGATTTCGACATCGCGGCCTCCTGTGATGAGGGGGTTCTAAGGGATACGGTCTTCGCTCGCGTCCCGACCTTTTCACGCCAAGCCTACCGACCTTGTCTATGCAGCCTCAATGGACTTAGATACTCTTCGGTATCGACCCGGCGGTCGGGGGGCCTATCTTTTCTACAAGGTCATCGCCTTCAAGGAGGATCGGCCTTCCCCGAGCCGGGCATCAAGATGCCTTGTCTCGATACGACGGTGCAACACCTAATTAACCCTTTCTCGCAAGATACAAGGGGGACAAGCCGCGCAAGCCCTCGGCAGAAGCCGGGACGGGTTCAGCACCCAAGTCCCCCTTTGCACCGATGCACAAGGCATCCCGCAAAGGTTTCGACTCCCCCCGGGACAAGCCCACGATCAAACCCAAGCAGAGGCGTTAATCGCTGGGGATGAGAGTTCTTATGTCATCGCGGATAAGGGCGATGATTCACAAGCATTTCAGGACGTCATTTTCAACAGCGGACAGATTGCCGGGATCCCGCCTCGGTCTAATCGAAAGCCCCCACGGTGCGATGATCGCCACCGATACAAGCAACGCAATTTGATTGAGCGGTTCATCGGGAAAATGAAGCCGTATCGCAGGATATTTTCTCGGTTTGAGAAACGCGACGCGAGTTATCGAGGCGTTCTCTGTTTTGCGGCTACTCTCATCACAGTAAAACAAAATGTCAACACGACCTAGGGACTATAAATTTTTTTTTTCCTCATGGCAAAATTTGCAAACTAACGGGCATATATGGGTAGAGGCGTTAGATTCTACTCTGAAAGGAGGTGATTTACATGGCCAGACCTCTGAAGCCAGGACAAAAAGCTCCTGCATCCGGTCAAGGGGAGGATGGCATGATAAATGTGAATGATGTATCCGAGGCGATTCGGGAAGAACTCCGCGACGAAATCGCCGACCTGGAAGAATATGCGGCGCGTGGGGAACGCCCCCCGCATTGTCGTGGCTATCGCATCCGCGTCAATCGTGATCGATTTGTAATCCATGAGGCAAACCCGACTCGTGAAATGATTCTTGAGACAGCGGGCTTGACCCCGGTTGACCAATGGTCATTGCGGTTCGTGGTACGGGGCTGTAAGCCCGAATTGATCAAGCCGGACGAACGGGTTGATCTTAGGGGTCCAGGTGTGGAAAAGTTTAAGGCTCTGCCGCTTGATCAGACAGAGGGAGAAAATGTCATTACGGCGTCAATTTGAACTTCCTGCGGATGATCGCCAATTTTTAGACAATTACGGTTGCCCCTGGGAGGCCATCTCTGATGGCTCCCAATGGGTGCTGTTGCATGATTTTTGTACTCAGCACTCAGGGTACAACCATCAACAGGTTATAGCCGCTATCCGTCTGGAAAGCGGCTATCCAATTGCACCGCTTGACATGGTGTATTTTTTTCCTGCACTTGTGCGAAAGGATGGAAAGCGGATTGTAGCTACTGAAGCGACGCAACCGATTGATGGCAAGACTTTTCAAAGATGGTCCCGTCACCGCACAAGTACGAACCCGTGGATTGTCGGTCAAGACGACATTGGGACGCACATTCTCTTAGTTGAAGACTGGCTGAGTCGAGAATTTGAGAAGTGAGGACAGCAAATGGAAGTAACGCTTACCCTGACCATAGAGCAACACGAGGAACTTAAAGCGCATCTCTTGCCAGGTGATGGATATGAGGCTGCGGCTATTATCCTTTGTGGTAGATGCGCTGGTGATCGCAGGCATCGCCTCGTTGCTCGAGAAATTCACCCAATTCCGTATGATCAATGCTCTGAACGCACGCCAGTGAGAGTGACTTGGTCAACCGATGTAATTGCCCCCCTGCTTGATTACGCCGAAAAGCAGGGGTTGACTGTGATCAAAAGTCATAGTCATCCCAATGGCAAGGCACGGTTCTCTGAAATCGATGATGAAGGTGATCACAAGCTAATACCCGCGATTCGAGACTGGTTTGAGGAAGATTTCTTCCACGGTAGTGTCGTCATGCTTCCCAATGGAGAGATGTTTGGTCGTTACCTTGCTGGAAACGGTGACTTTGCGCCTTTGGCGCATATTAATGTGGTCGGGGACGACCTTCAATTCTGGTACGCCGATCCACTCAAAAACGATTCTCCGCCTTTCGCATCTTCGCATACCCAAGCATTTGGCGAAGGGACCTTTGAGCGTATTCGCCGTCTGTCGATAGCAGTTGTTGGCTGTTCAGGGACTGGTAGTCCGGTAATTGAGCAACTTGCCCGACTCGGTGTTGGGGAACTGGTACTCATTGATGAGGACATTGTGGAGGAGCGAAATATCAACCGCATCCTGAATGCGACAATGAATGATGTGCAAGTTGGTCGGTACAAAGTCAATGTCTTAGCCAATGCGATCAAGCGTATGGGTATAGGAACCCGCGTTGTTCCTATCTCTGCAAACCTTTGGAAACCAGATGCGGTGCGGGCCGTTGTCCAATGCGATCTCGTTTTTGGGTGTGTAGATACAATTGACGGGCGTTTTCTGCTCAACCTGCTCGCTTCCTACTATCTGCTTCCCTATATTGACCTTGGTGTCAGAATTCATGCAACTCCGGATGATAAGTGTAAAGGGGAGATCAAAGCCATCTGTGGAAGTGTACACTATCTGAAACCAGGCGGGTCGAGCTTGGTTAGTCGAGGTGTATTTACCATAGAACAGGTCTCTGCAGCAGGGCTGGCACGGAACGATCCAAAGGCCCACGCACAACAGGTTAAAGATGGTTATATCGCCGGTGTAGTCGTGGCTCGTCCCGCCGTCATTAGTCTGAATATGTCTTTGGCTTCGCTCGGTGTGCATGAACTACTCGCTAGGTTACACCCATTTCGGGACGAGCCTAATAGTGATTACGATCACATCGAAGTTGACCTTGCCGGTATGCAGATGTATCACGATCCCAAACCCGAGTTTTGCTCCATTTTTGGCGGCAATGTTGGCAAGGGAGATGTTAGACCGCTACTCAATCTAACAGAGTTGTCAAATGGAGACACTTGATGAAGTTGATGCTAAAGCGGCTCAAAAACTGGCTACACAATCTGCTATGCCCTCGGTTTAGAACTGTCTTTGTTGAAGAAGATGCTCCAGAACACCTAAAGCCCAAAATTCTCTATATCGTCAGGGAGGCTGGTGAACCTTGGCACGCGGCGATGCTTTGCCCTTGTGGATGCGAGCAAACGCTGTATATGAACCTTATTCCAGATGAGAGGCCTGTCTGGTCCCTCACGGTGCATAAGGATGGCTTAGGAACGCTTTGTCCTTCCATTTTGCAAAAAAAAGGATGCCGTTCGCATTTCTGGTTCAGAGATGGCAGGGTCTATTGGTGCAACGATCACAAGTTTCCGATCTGGCGAAATATCCGACTTTTTCTAGCAAGGTAGGTCAAAACTTGTGATGCGTGTTCTGTCTCTCATTTTGCAAACAAAATGACATGCTCTTTGTTAATTCGACCGTGTTGGTTAAAGGATTTCTTAGAAGCCCTAACAAAAAGGGTTGACATGGATTTGTGAGAGGCCGATTTTCTTCTCAGCCCAACCCTTACAACGTCCATGCCCGGCATCTTTATCGGGCGAGGAGGGATAAATGTCCAAACCATTGGTGAGCGATGAACTCTGGGAAAAGGTCCACCCCCTTTTGCCGGTTCCCAAGCCGAGACGATTCCGCTACCCCGGACGGAAGCGCATTGACGACCGCAAGGCATTGACCGGCATTCTATTTGTCCTGAAGAGCGGCATCCCATGGGAGCAGTTGCCCCAAGAGATGGGGTGGGGTTCCGGGATGACATGCTGGCGTCGTCTGAAGGAATGGCATGACGCAGGCGTGTGGGAGCGGCTTCATCATCTGCTGTTGTCCAAACTGCGAGCGGCCGATGGCCTGGCCGGGTCTCGTGCCTGCGTGGACAGCACCTCCCTGCGTGCGGTAGGTGCTGGGGGGAAAAACCGGCCCCAATCCCACAGACCGCCGCAAGCCCGGGAGTAAGCATCATGTGATCACCGATGCCAACGGGGTGCCTCTGGCCGCGATTGTGACTGGGGCGAACCGGCATGATGTGACGCAATTGTTGCCCTTGGTGGACGCTGTGCCCGCGGTCAGAGGCAAACGCGGTCGTCCGCGTCGCAGACCCAAACGGCTGTATGCGGACCGTGCCTATGACTCGAGGGCACACCGGAAGGCCCTGCGTGCACGCCACATCTGGCCGGTGATCGCCCTGCGGGGTACAGAGCATGGTAGCGGGTTGGGCGTGTACCGCTGGGTCGTTGAGCGGACGCTGGCCTGGCTCCGGCAGTTCCGCAACCTGCGGGTGCGCGACGAACGCAGAGCGGACATCCATGAGGCGTTCCTCTCCATCGGCTGTTCTCTCATCTGTTTCAGACGCTTACTTTCTTTATGTTAGGGCTTCTTAGTATGAGGAGGAATTGATTTGGTTATGGAAGATGAAAAACGCACATCTAAACTTCCCTGTCCAGAGGTCTTGCGCCAACTTGAAAAAGCCAATTGGGATCAAATTTATCCCCCATTAGTTGCTTATGCTCAGTTAAAGCTGAATTTGATGCTATGGCCAGGTGGACATCCCCCCGGTGACACACAAGCAGAAGATCTTGCCCAAGAAGCTATTGAAGCACTCTTTAGTGGCCAGAGGACATGGAATGTAGTTAAACATCCCAATCTCGAGGTGGTGCTGAAAGGCATTATTAAAAGCCTAGTAAACCATCTAGCGGAGACAGAGGACAATAGAACACGCCGAGCACTGTCAGTGGATGCAGGTGTCGATGGTTGGGGACACGAAGCTTTGAGCAACCATCTTTCGCCAGAAGAAAGCCTAGAGTCCAAGGATCAGATAGCGCAGATTGAAAGCCTGTTAGAAGATGATGAGGAAGCAGGCATGGTTCTTTTGTATTTGCAAGAAGGCGCAAAGCCCCAAGAAATAGCAAAAGAACTTGGCAAACCGGTAAAAGAAATCTATGTGATTACAAGACGAATTCGTCGAAAACTACAGGCCGCCAATCTGCAACAAATAACAAGGTTGATTAGATATGGACAATAGGCGTAAACTCACTTCCACAGAGATAATGGATAATCTGGTTGACGCATTGCACGAGGCTACTACCGAAAATGAAGAGACCTTGAACGATGAATTGCGTCGTAGCGGTTACGATCCGGATGTGCTCAGACAGCGTGGGATGGCATTTATCCAAAACCAGAAAGGGCGCGTACGTCTGGCCAAGGCACAGCAACGGCAAAAACGTCTTTCGGATTTTGTTGCTCAGGTAAAAAATTCTCTTTCTTCAATTGGGGATCCAAGGGAGCAAATGGGTACCTGGTTGAAAAACGAATTTGGCTATGATGTGTCCAATAATGCTTTGCAAGCATTCTATCGCAAATTGAACACAATTGATAAGGAAGATATGGAAAGCCTTGCACAAGACGCAGAATTGCTTCAATTGTGGGAAAATTTGGAATACGAAGGTGGGAAAGGCGAGAAAACACCATGAACTCTTACATATCACGTCGACCTATTCAACTTGCACATAAAATCCTTAGGTATTATGGGATTACTAATCCGGGTCAGATTGACCTTAATGCCATCTGCTTGGATAAAGGTGTTTTGGTGATTGAAGCACCGTTGAAAGGAGCTCTTGCTCGTCTGGTTCGCAATGGGAAAGACAGGGCTCTGGTACGCGTCTCTGACAGGATTCGCGAAGTCGGGCAACGCCGTTTTGCTATTGCACATGAATTTGGGCACTTTATTCTTCACAAAAAAAAGAATCAACTTTCTTTGTGTCATCGATCAGAGCTTTTATTTTGGTACCAAGAGTTTCCTCTAGAAGAGCAAGAGGCTAATGCTTTTGCGGTTGCACTCCTAATGCCGGATTTTCTGTTTGAGATAAGAGGTTGTTGCGAAAGCCCGACTATGGCAACAATTGAGAGATTGAGCACAGAATTCAAAACGAGTTTAACTGCGACGACTCTCCGATATCTTGATTTTACTCGGCATGATTGTGCGGCGATATTCAGCGTTGATGGCAGGATAAAATGGTTCAGAACCAGCGAAAATTTTCCCTTGCGACTGCTAGATATGCAAACGCTTGTAGATGCAGATTCTTTCGCAGGGCGGCTTTTTGCTGGACATCCTTATCCCGGAGTGCCACAGCAAGTACCCGTAGGGATGTGGGCTGAGGATCACGAGTTCTCCCAAAGTTTCACCATCCAAGAAGACGCGATTTATCTGAAAACATATCAAACCGTCATCAGTCTCATTTCAATTCAACCTTCTTCTCCTTTGTATCAATTTCTTACCAAGAGAGCAGTGTCAACCGCTTGGTAGCTACAAAACTGTACTTGGTATTCGTAAAAATTTAAAAAATGGCCGGCATCGTGCTCGATCCGCCGGGGCGAAAAGCGTGGTTCACCAAAGGCCCGACCGGTGAAAACGGGTGGGTCGAATACTGTGTTGGATAAAGAAGGCAGCGAGAATGAGAGAGAAAAATCAAACGGTTCTGATGGAGGCATGGGATGAATATTTCGACAATTGATGTGACGTTGCCGGAAGTTGAGCGCGTGAAAGTCACCGAGGACACCCTGATGGCAGAACTCTCCGACGGGCGAACCATCTCCGTGCCCCTGGACTGGTATCCCAAACTCATGCACGCGACGGCAGAAGAAAGACGCAACTGGCGACCTATCAACGGAGGTTCAGGCATCTATTGGCCCGACCTGAACGCAGACCTCAGCGTCGAAGACTTGTTTGCTGGTTGCCCTTCGGGAGCAAGTGAGAAGTCCGTCAAGCGATGTTTCGACGCAAAGCAACCGGTGGTCATGGACGAGCCTGCGTTGGTGCATGGATGGCTGATGGAGGTGAATTGGGCCTGCGGCACAGCGAAGTTGCACCTCGTGCATGGGCGGGTCGTGCCGTTGCGTTTTGAACCTGCACTGAACGACGACATGCGTCGGCTGGCGACGCAGTATGTCGAGATCAGAGGCCGCGGCCGCTTCAACGACAATGACAACTGGAACATGGTTTTCGTGGAGCAGGTAAGCGGCACGCGGTCATGGTCGGAGCCGTTCGACCTCGAGGCATTCCGCAACGACCCCAATCCGAAGATCTTCGACCCTGAAAAGGTCGTTACCGCCAGCGAACCTTTCGATGCAGATGAGTTCATTCGCACCATCCAAGAAGGTCGAGACGCAGGGCAAAAGGAGTTTTCAAATTGGTAATCTTGGACACCAATATCGTTTCGTACATCTTCAATCGGGACGCCAGGGCATTGAACTACCAAGACAGGATTCAAGGCCGTCGCGTGATCATTTCTTTCCAGACGCTGGAGGAACTTTGGTACGGCGCGTACGCAAAGGGCTGGGGCGACAGGCGGAAGAACGAGTTCGCGCACCATCTCGAACAGTACGAGGTAATTTGGCCCGGCCCAGAACTGGTGGACGCATGCGCTGGCTTGCGTAGCGAGCGGAAGTCCGTGGGGCGAGAAATGCAGGTGGCAGATGCGTGGATCGCTACAACCGCGATCATGCTGGACTGCCCCCTTGTATCCCACGATCGCGACTTCTCTGGCATTCCCGACTTGGAACTCATCCAAGCACCATGATCCCAACACGCCTTTTGCCCGTCAGGGTATCCCTGTGTGAGATAAAAATCCACATCTTTTGTCCAGACCGTTGCGGGAGATGAGCATCCCGACACGGTCTTTTTTTTGCTTGAATAATATACAAATGTGCAGTATATTGTTGGAAATATTGGAATAGGAGGCGGATAAAATGCCCGTGTTGCACATTGAAGAGACCAACGCGCGATCCGTGCTGGTGCCTCAAAACCCGCCCGGCGAACCCGTCTCTGAATACACGCTCAATCCCTATTCCGGCTGTGGCCTGGGATGTGCCTATTGCTATGTGATGAAATTTCCATTTGCCCGCGAACATCCCCAAGCATGGGGCGAGTGGGTGAGGCCCAAAATGAACGCGCCTTTTTTGTTGGGCAAGGCGCGTACCAAAATTTATGGGCGCAAAATATTCATGGGATCGGCAACTGATCCCTATCAGTATATCGAGCGGAAATATCGCCTGAGCAGGCGTTGCTTAAAGGTGCTGGTGGATTGCAATTTGAAGGGCCTGACCGTGCATACGCGCAGCCATCTCATTTTGGACGATCTGGATTTGTTGACGCAATTTGGCAGTCGCTTGCGCGTGGGATTTTCCGTGCCGACAAATGACGACCGGGTTCGCAAGCGCACCGAGCCGAAAGCGCCGAAAATTGGCGTGCGTCTCAACGCGATGAAGCGGTTGCGCCAGGCGGGTATTTATGTCACCGCGTCGCTTGCCCCAGTGCTGTATTGCCAACCGCGCGAATTTGCCGAACAAATCGCCGACGCTGCCGATGGGGTGTATTTTGGCGCGATGGATTACACGGATCGAACGGGGATTGCGGCGATGCCAAACGCGAGACGCTATTTCAACGGCCCCGCGTATCGGGAATTGGTTGCCGAACTCAAAGCGGCACTGATCGAGGTGGGCATGCTGAAATCCGAGGCATGAGGTCATCGCCTGTCGCCCGCCGTTGCGATAAATCGCCTCTCCCGTTGGCTTTGGCGAACGCGCTGTTCAATGGCTTCTGGGTCGCCCCAAATTTCCAAGAGCCGCTCGCGCATGGTGTCGCGTATTTCTCGGTGTTGTGCGGAATCCGATAGGTCGTTAAATTCCCCGGGATCTTCTGCGATGTTGAACAATTCGGGCGCGTCTCCCAAGCTGATGTTGAGTTTGTAATCGCCCTTTTTGAGCATCGCCACGGGGCGGAGAACCCCGTGCGCGAGGTATTCGCAGAAGGCTTCGTCTTTCCACGTCTCGGTTTCGCCCCGGATCAAGGGCAAGAGGCTATCGCCGTCGAGAGGCGCGATCTCTTTTGATGCACCGCTCATTTCGATGAGGGTGGCGACGAGATCGACGAGGGAAACATTTTGCGCGATTCGCAACCCGCCCGGGAGATGCCCGTTCCAAACGATCTGAAGGGGCACGCGAGAAGAGGCTTCATACATGTTGGACTTTCGCCACATGCCGTGCTCGCCATTCATTTCCCCGTGATCGGATGTATGCACGATGATGGTATTTTCAAGTTGCCCGGTTTCTTTGAGCGCGTCGATGAGGCGGCCTATTTTTTCGTCCAAATACGTGATGAGGCCGTAATAACCCGCACGCGCCCGGCGCACGAGTTCCTCTGGAAAATCGACCAGCCCAAACATCAGGCGCATGCGCTTGTAAACCGGGTGCATGTTTTCGAGATGGCCTTCGGGGATTTCGGGCATGTCAATTTGATCGCGGGGATACAGGGCCCAAAATCGCCGGGGCACGACGAGCGGAAAATGCGGCGCGATAAATCCCACATTGAGGCACCACGGGCGTTCTTTGCCCGCGGCGGCTTTGATATAGGCGAGCGCGGCTTCTTCGACTTGATCATCTGTGTCTATCGACGTCGTCCTGCCCGGCCCGGCCTCTGCCACACCCCCCCACGGCTTTTTGGCTTTCACAATGCCCGCTTCCCAATTCGCCGCGCCGT
This sequence comes from uncultured Latescibacterota bacterium, assembly GCA_958295785.1. Taxonomy (GTDB): domain Bacteria; phylum Latescibacterota; class UBA2968; order UBA2968; family UBA2968; genus VXRD01. The sequence goes on along the minus strand of OY282377.1, from coordinate 2,969,416 downwards.
GCGGAACGCCGTTTTTCGTCCACAATTCAGCGTGCAGGTCGCGTGCGAGTTGCGTGCGAAACCCGTGTAATTGATCGGGGCCGCAAAAGTGTTGCTTGCCCGATATGACCACATCGTAACCGATGTTTCGCAAGCGGTGCGCCCATGTGACCGCGTCCGACGACATGGGAAACCCATTGTCATAGGTGCCGATGCGATGGATGTACCGCCCGGTCATAAATGACATGCGCGACGGCCCGCAAATCGGCGAGTTGCAATACGCATTGTCAAACGTGACCCCCATATCGGTCAAGCGTTCCATATTGGGCGATTGCACCAGCGAATGCCCATACACGCTGCTGTATTGCGGCGCGTGCTCGTCCGACATGATAATGAGAATATTGGGTTTATCAGCCATACCTGCTCCTCCTGTCTTGCGTCTTGCGTTTCCCGTCTCTCAAGCCGAAACCACATCCGTGGTTGAGCAGGGGGATGATCCATTTTATTTTTTCGCGTTTTGCATCAAAGTTCAACATCCACCTTTGCCCCCGATTCCTGCGATTGTTCGAGGGCCTCGAGCACTGCGACGGGCGCGAGCATGGAACGGTCGGTTTCGGCGGTTTCGCCCGTGCGGAACATGTGGCAAAAGTCGCGGATGCCGGTGAGATAGGTGTTGTCATCGTACGCGATCACGCGGTCGATGCGGCCCTTTTCACACAGCACAGAAAGGTGGAAGTCCGGGCGGCCTTCGCCGATGAGGTTCATCGTGGAGACTGCGCCACTTGCAGAGTACAGGGTCGCGGTGTGGTTTTGCTTTCCGCGGTTGAGTTGTGCATGCGTTATGTCGCCATCGAGTAGGCGCGAGACCATATCGACTTGGTGAATGCCGTAAAAGAAGACGCCACCGTATTCGGAATCGATATCGCAAGGCCCGGTCGAAACAACGGACAGAATGCGCCCGAGTTCTCGAACCTCTTTTTCAACCTGCCCAAATGACGCCTGCTTGGGCAAAACCGAGAAGGAACACACGGGCACGCCGAGTTCGCGCGCTCGGGCGAGAAATTCGCGGCCTTCTTTGACACGGTAGCAAAAGGGCTTATCGACGAAGAGCGGGATTTTGGCCTCCATCAATGGGCGCACAGCAGGCAGGTGATATTTTGCGTGCCGGTGATCCACAATGGCCGCGTCAACCCGGCCGATCAGGTCTTCGGGATGCTGCACGATAGTGGGAATCTGCCCCCGTTCTCGCGCATCTTGGGCGTCGCTCGGGGTCTCTCCCCACACATGGGTCACGCTGAAACCGCGCACGCGCTTTTCGAGGTTGATGGTTTTTGCGATGGCGACGGTATGGCTGTTTTCCGCGCCGATAATGCCAATGGTGATCATGATGTCGTTCCTTTCAATTGTGTGCGTTCCAACCGCCCTACCAAGTGGAGAGTGGAGAGCAACACTGTCTCTAATCCTACAAATTCTGATTCAGAAGAGTCGGTTGTGCGGAGACTGCCCGTTGACTGCTTATACCAAAATGAATAGCTGTTGTCCTCATGTGATGCGATATGTTGCCAGCAAGCGCTCCCCTTGACCTTACGCAGTCATTCAGAAAAGCCATTGCAAAAATACCATCCCAAAAGACCATCAGATAAAGCCATCACGCACAGCGCGCAAGGCCGTCTCGCAACCCACAGCCATGATGCAACCCACTTGGCAGGCCAGCGCATGTCGTGCTGTTACAAAAGTGCTTTGCGCTGTGCAAGCCCCTCGGCGTATGAGAGCGGCATTTTTTGCCTACTTTTTTTTTCTGTTGAAAAAAAGTAGGTCGCCGAAGGCATCGAAGGCAACCAACAATGCTGTAGGGCCAAACGCTTGAGACAAGCAACGCATGATCCGTACAGAACGTCTGTTCCTCATTTCTCATTCATCCCTAATGGAAGGCAGGATACGGAAAAATAAGGGAATTATATACTTGACAACCTAAATTTTCTTGTTTCGGATCGCCCGTTCCCGTTCACTGTCAAGCGTCCACCTATCACAAAACGCCTCAACCTGCTCGGGAAGTGGTCGCCCTGTTTCATCCTTGTAAATCGCGTGGTAAGCCCTATTGGAATTGAACGGCGGATCAAGGGAGATAAGATCAACGCTTGATGCCCTCATTTCCTGTTGCATGATGGTCATACAATCGCCAGAATAAAGTTTGTTCATGCAACCGCCTCACTTGCTACAAGTTGCTTGTAAGTCAACCGTGCGCCCATCGCCATATTCAACATCTCATCAACACGACTTAAGGTATCACCCTTTTTTCGATTGATGCGAAACACGCAAGCATTCAGGTACTTTTGCATGTGTTTGTCTGACCCGTGGTGATGAATACCCATATAGACACGCTTAACCAGGGCCCACAAACTCTCAATGGAGTTCGTATGGACCCCATCGCGTTCATATTCGTCGGCAGAATGATTGATTTGTTCCCCTTCGTAATCATCCCTCAATGCGCCGTATGCGCGGTTCTCGTCTGCATGAATAGTTGCGCCCGTCAAGACCTGGTTCAACATCTGATCGTGTCATGTTGCCCCTTTTGCGTCCTGCACATGAACCACCATTGCCTCACCATCTTCACCTTTTTCCCGCATTCCGAAAGCAACCGATTTACCTACTGTTCCGCGACCCGCATTCAACTTTTTGGATTTATGTTTGTTCTTTTCTTTGCCACCGATGTAGGTTTCATCAATTTCAACGATACCAGACAGAAAATCATCATCATCGTCTTTGTTGCCAAAAGCGTTTCGTATTCTTTGAAGCATAAACCAAGCGGTCTTTTGCGTTGTACCGATCATTTTTGCCAACTGAACGCTTGAAATACCTTTTGAGGGGTTCGTTTCAATCCATATTGCCGCGAACCATTTAGGCAACATCTTGATTTTAGACTTGCCAAACATCGTTCCGTAAATCATATGAAAATTACGCCCACAATCCGAGCACCTATACGCCAAATCAGAACGACGATAGATTTTTCCCATACTACCACAATGCGGACAAGACTCCCCATCCTTAAAGCGGATCTTTTCAAGGTGCAAAATACACGCTTCAGGCGTGGCAAACTTCTGTGTGAACGCGACGAAACTAAGCTGCTTTGCCATCATAACCCCCTTGTTAATTCGTAACTTGTAACTTGTATAAATATAACAAGAAAGTTTAGGTTGTCAAGTATATAATTCCCAAAAATAAAAATCAAATTGGCATTAGGGGTTGCATGTGCGGACAGGCACGGGGGCCTGTCCCTACGGGTGATGGGGACAGCATTGCGTAACGTCAAATGTTCACTGAAATCAGGGCATGTCCCCCCGGGTGATGGGGACAGAATGGGGCAACGGACTGCGAACCGCTTGGTCGTTGAGGTGAGCACAAAAGCTCGAGCCCTTCTGTTTCTCTCGCTCCCATCTCGCCTTTTAACTCCACAACCTGTCATTGACCCGTTCTTCATTCCACGCATCTGTAGGCTCGAAATAGCCGGGCAAATCCGGGTTGATGTGTGCTTTGATGGCGTCTTCATTCAGGTCAACGCCGAGGCCGGGGGTGTCGGGCACGCGGATATAGCCGTTTTGGACGATGGGATTGGGCAAGCCCGTGACGAGTGTGTTCCACGGCGGATAATCGACCGCGTGGCATTCGAGCGCGAGAAAATTGTGGGTGGCGGCGGCGCAATGCACGCTGGCCATGGTTGCGACGGGCGTCGCGGCCATGTGCAGTGCCATAGCAATCCCGCATTCTTCGGCGTAGTCGCCAATGCGCTTGGTTTCGAGAATGCCGCCCGAGGTGGCGAGGTCCGGATGGATGACGGACACGGCGCGATGGTCGAGAAGGGGTTTGAAATTTTCGAGGAGATAAATGTCTTCGCCCGTGCAAACAGGGGTCGCTGTCGCGTTTTTGAGACGCGCCCATTGATCGGTGAATTGCCAGGGAATCATATCTTCGAGCCATGCGAGGTTGAACCGCTCGAGTGCGCGCGCGAGGCGGATGCACGATTCGACATTGATATGCCCGAAGTGATCCGCAGCCAAGGGGATCTCATAGCCGACAATATCGCGCACGACCGCCACGTATTGAACGAGCGAGTCGATGCCTTTGTCCGTGAGTTGGATGCCGGTAAACGGGTGCATGATCTGCGCGGTTTCCAGCATGCCGGACGGATGGGACACCGCGCCGGCAATGCCTTTGAGCAAGCGCGTGCCAATGTCCATTTTGAGAAATGTAAAGCCGCTGTCCATGCGCGCTTTGAGGCTGTTGCCCATTTCTTCCGGATCTGGCGTTGAAGGCGTGTCGCAATAGATGCGGATGCCATCGCGAAATTTTCCACCCGCGAGTTGGTAACAGGGTACGCCGTGGGCTTTGCCCGCCAAATCCATCAGTGCCATCTCCACGCCGCACACGCCGCCTGCCTGCCGCGCGTGCCATCCAAATTGTTTGATCTTGCGAAAGACCTTATCCACGTTGCAGGGGTTTTCGCCCAAGAGTTGCCGCTTGAGTTGCAGCGCGTAGATGTGGCTGGCGCCATCGCGGACTTCGCCCAAGCCGTAAATCTCCTGATTGGTGTCGAGGCGAATGAGGGTAGATCGCATGGGCGCGCCGGAAACATTGACGATACGCATGTCGGTGATTTTGAGTTCGGATGGCGATGAGTGGGTGTTCATAAAATGCTCCTGTGACCACTACGGACAGGCACGGGGGACTGTCCCTACGGGTCTTGCGTCTTGGGGCAGATGGGCGGGGACTGACAACTGATCGCTGACGACTAGCCTTTTGCCTCTTGTATTTTTGGGCGAGCACGGGGGCATCGCCCCTACGTTTCTATCCTCGCATCTTACCTTACGGTCGCATGGGCGATCCATCTGGCGCGCGGGTTTGCGTCCATTGAATGATCTCGTCTTGGGGCGGATATTTCGCCGCGAGGGCTTCGTCAATGTCAATGCCCAGGCCGGGCGCGTCATTGGGATACATATAGCCTTTTCGCACTTCGGGCAAGCCGGGAAACATGTCGTACACCAGCGCGTTGAAGCGACACCATTCCTGAATCCCAAAATTGGGCGCCCACAGGTCGAGGTGCAAATTGGCGGCGTGACCCACAGGCGATGTGTCGCCCGGGCCGTGCCACGCGGTTCGCACATTGTACATATTGGCAAAGGCAGCGACATTGCGCGCAGGGGTGATGCCGCCCATCTGGCTGACGTGCATGCGAATAAAGTCGATGAGGCGGTCTTGAATGAGGGGCATCCATTCGTGCGGATGGTTGAAGAGTTCCCCCATGGCCAAGGGCGTGGCGCACTGTGCGCGCATGTGGTGAAAATAGGCGTTGTCTTCGGGCGCGAGGGCGTCTTCGAGAAAGAAGAGTTTGAACGGCTCCACGTCTTTGGCAAATTGGATGGCGTCTATTGGGCGCAACCGCTCGTGGATGTCGTGGAGCAACTCGATTTCAGGCCCAATTTCCGCCCGCACATATTCGATCATCTCGCACATGCGCCGGCAGTATTCCCGCGGGTGATAATACGCCCCGTCGGGCGCGCCATCTGGTTTTTGGATGGTCTGCGACTGCCCGCCGTACCCGCCCATCTGCACGCGGATGTGCCGATAGCCCTGTTCCATGTAGTGGCGCACGCTATTGACCACCTCGCACTTGTCGCGCCCATTGGCGTGTGCATAAGTATCTGCGGCCTCTCGGCACTTTCCGCCGAGGAGTTGGTACACGGGCATGCCCGCGCGTTTGCCCTTGATGTCCCACAGGGCCTGATCCACGCCCGAAATGGCGTTGTTGAGCACCGGGCCGTTGCGCCAGTACCCATTGACCATGCTCATCTGCCAAATTTCTTCAATGCGATCCACATCGCGCCCGATGAGAAAGGGCTTGAGGTGTTTTTCAATGGCCGCATGCACCGCGTGAAATCGCTGTGTAAATGTCGCGCATCCCAACCCGTAAAGCCCGTTTTCCGACGTGGTGATTTTGACGATGACGAGGCGCGATCCCGCGGGCTGCGTCACAATGGTTTTGACGTCTTTGATCGTTACCATTTTTGACATGTCATACTCCTCATCATAACCCCTCGGGCAACGCGAGGCCGAACCGCCGCGCGGCTTCGCGGAGTTTTTCCGCCGTGCCCTTCGGAATGGGAATGCCATCGACAGCGCGCTGGGCAAGGGTGAGATTTTCGGGTTCGCCGGGCATGAGAATATCGTCGAAGCCATCGGCCTTGGGCAATGCCTTGAGTTCATCGACCAAGTTATCCACGAGATTTTTGTAATCCTCGAGGTCGATAAAAAACGAAATGTCGATGGCCGCGACAATGCCGTTTTGCGCTCTCGGATTTTTGCCTCCGCGCAACACGGGCGCGAGAAGGGGATTGCCGGCCATCAGACTGGACAAACACTGAAAAATCAGCGCGAGCCCCGATCCCTTAGGCCCACCTGCCGGGCGCAAGATAGTGCCTTTGTGTGCATCGGTGGTCGGATTGCCCTCGGCGTCGAGTGCCCAGTCCGCGCCGAGCGGCACGCCCTTGTCCCGGGCGAGATCGAGTTTGCCCCCAGCCGCGACGCTGGTCGCCATATCCAAGCTGATGGGGTCGCGCTCGTTTGCCGGAACCGCTATGGCGATAGGGCTGTTGTGCAGGCCAGCGGCCTTCGCGCCAAAGGGGGCCATATTGGGCGGACTGCAAACAATGGCAATCCCGGCAAACCCTTCGCGCGCGGCCATCAACGAATAATAAGCCATCGCGCCTTGATGCGTGACATTGCTGAGCAACACCCACCCAATGCCCACATTTTTCGCCATTTCAATGGCTTTGTGCATCGCTGGCACGGTTGCAACAGGGCCCAGCGCGCGGTCGCATGCGATATGGGCAACCGCTGGCGATTCTTTGATCACGCGGATATTGGGCCGCGCATTCATCGCGCCCGATCTGATGTTGTCGAGATACGAGAGCACGCGCAAAACCCCGTGCGAATCAACGCCGCGCAAATTTGCCCACACGAGCACTTCCGCTTCAATCGCGGCATCTTCGGGCGGCATGCCCGCACGTTCAAATACGGACTGGATAAAGGATTCGAGATGTTCTGCGCGTATGCGAATGTCTGGCATGGGAGTCCTTTCAGAAAGCAACCGCAGGCATGTCCCGGCGGGTATAAGCCGGGATGAACGCGGATGAAACGCAGGTAGAGGCGTGGCCCACTATATTAAATCGTTCCAGTGCAGGCCCGTGCCCGCCCGTCAAGAAATCTTGACTTTGCGATTTTTACGCGCTATGATAACGCCGCACAAAGTTAGGTCGGCATTTTTGAGGCGTCAAGAGAATTTAGCAGTTGGCTTTCGGCTATCAGCTTCCGCCTGTCCACCCCTCCAGGCGATTTGTTTTACTGACCACTGACTGCTTAGGGGTTGCGTGCGCGGACAGGCACGGGGGCCTGTCCCTACGTGGTGCTGGACATCGACCTCGGCGCAACACCCAACTGGGTCGGGCGTGCGGACGGGCACGGGGGACTGGTCACTGACTACTGACTTTTGGAGGCCATGATGAAATCGTGTTTTGAATATTATCGGGCGTTGCGAAAAGAGATGGATGCGTGGCTGGATCAAAGTCGGCGCATGGATCCGCCGAGCAAGCATGGCGGGGGCGAGGACGAGGCGAATTATTCGCTGGCGTGGTTCCCGCATTATCTCATCACCGGCAACGAGGCCGTGCGCGAGCATTTTGAACATCTGCGCGATATGCTGGCCGGGTGGGTGGAACGGGATTGCTTGCACGGTTATGAACCCGAAGCCGAAGCCCATCACGGCACCGAGCCGTTTCTCCTGTTTTTGCCGCGTTATTTGGGCTTGTTTCCCAACGATGAAAAAGCCGCCGCCCTGTTGGAAGACGCCGCCGAACACATCGGCAACTGGGTTGCGGGCATTCCCGAATGGTTTGACTGGGCGCGCAACCGGTTTTACGGCTATCATATCGGCACGCGCACGGTGGGGCGAAACGATGGGTACGACAGCGAAATTGCCGAGCATTTCCGCTTTGTCCACATCGCCTTGGGCGCGCACCGGATGACGGGCAATGACCGGTATTTGGACTGGGCCTTGCAATACGGCAGGCGTCGGGCCGAGATGCTCGTTGCCGTGCCAGATGGCCCACTGCCTTTGGCTTGGAATGCAGATGGCAAACCGATGTTTGCAAAGCGAGCCACGGGACCACAAAAAAGGGCGGCGCAGGCCGGGCATCACGTCCCCGGCGATCCGCTCGTGGGCGTGGAAGTCCTCCTGGCGTCGGGCGTCATATACGCGCTGGGCGATCTGTTTCGGGCTTCGGGCGATGCGGTTTTTCACCGCGCGGCGCGGCGGATTGCTGAACCGATGGTCGATCAATTGCGCGATCCGTATTCCGATCCCGGGGCCGCGGCGATTTCGCATTTTCGCAGGCAATTTGCCGATGCCTCGCTCGACGCGGCAATTCGGGCGCAAGTCGCGCAGTTTCCAGCCGAGCAAGAAGGCGAACTGGCAATGGTCTTTCCGCAGGCGCGCAGGCGCGATTGGCCCGGCGTGGGCAAGCGCAACGACATGACGTATTGGGGAATTTGGAATCGCGATGGCTCTGTAACGCCAACCACCGAACCGAGCGCCGCGGCGTTGACGCTGGCCTATCAAGTGACGGGGAATGCGGACTATGCCGCACGCGCACTCAAGCAGGCGGCCAATAAGCTGGCGATGGCGCGGCGGGTATTGCGCGGGGGGCGCGAACACGCCGATATGGGCGGCGCGATCTGTTCGACAGCCGCCGGGCACGGGCGCAACTGGGGCATCGGCGCGGTGACCGGATGTTATGGCCCGCTGCTTTTGGGCACGCGAGAACTCAAGGGTAAGGTGACGCCGACAATTGAGGTGCGGCAAGCCGATGGCAGGCTCGGGATTCCCGATCAGATTTTGCCACTGGTAACGCATTCTAACACAGATATAGATGGCGTGAAGTTTTACTATGGCGGCGATTCCGAGGTCGCATTTTCGTGGCGATTTGAAGGCCGTGAATGGCGGAATGTGACGGTGGAAGCACGTCAGGTCGTAACTGAGGTATAACCCATGCGCTTCTTCAACACGGCCGGCCCCATCAAGCCGGACAAACACTACTGCATCCCGCCGTTAGAACGCTTGGACACAGACGATGTACTCGCCCTGATCCGGGACGAGAAGTACTTCGTCCTGCACGCGCCCCGGCAAACGGGCAAGACGTCTGCACTGCTGGCACTGATGGATGAACTGAACGGCAGCGGGCGGTATCGCTGTTTGTACATCAATGTGGAGATCGGCCAGGCCGCACGCGAGGATGTGGGTGTCGCTATGCAGGCCATCCTGAGTCAGTTGGCTTCGCGGGCGGAACGCTTTCTCGGTGATCGGGTCGTGAAAGAGGTCTGGCGCGAAGCCTTTGAGGCGGGCGGGCCTCACGGCGCATTGCAGGAAGTTTTGACCCATTGGGCCGCGGCCGATGCCAAGCCGCTGGTGTTGCTGATCGACGAAATCGACGCGCTGATCGGCGATACCCTCTTATCCGTGTTGCGGCAACTCCGCGCGGGCTATCCGGACCGGCCGCGCCAATACCCGCAAACCGTCATCCTGTGCGGGGTGCGCGATGTGCGCGACTACCGCATCCGATCCACCGCAGAGAACGCGATCATCGCAGGCGGCAGCGCGTTCAACATCCGCGCCGAGTCCCTGTGCCTGGGCAATTTCACCGCGCACGAAGTGCAAACCCTGCTATCGCAACACACCGAAGCGACAGGTCAGGTGTTCGACGAGAACGCCCAAAACGAGATCTGGGAACAGACGCAGGGACAGCCATGGCTCGTAAATGCCTTGGCGTACGAAGCCTGCTTTAAAAACAAGGCGGGGCGAGACCGCAACCGGGCCATCACGGCCAATGCGATATGCCACGCCCGCGAGCAACTCATCCTGCGCCGCGAGACGCACCTCGACCAACTTGCGGACAAACTCCAAGAGAAGCGCGTTCAGCGCGTGGTTGAACCCCTATTGAGCGGCATTGAACCCGCCGATACAATTCTCGAAGACGATGTGGACTACGTCCGCGATTTGGGGCTTTTGCGCTGGCACGACCCCATCGCCATCGCCAATCCGATCTATCGGGAGGTCATCCCCCGCGCCCTCACCTACACCACGCAGGCATATCTCGCGCAAGATCCGGCATGGTACGTGGATGCGGAGGGCAATTTGCGTCTCGCCGATTTGCTGACCGCGTTCCAGACCTTTTTCCGCGAGCACTCAGAGCATTGGGTCGAACGCTTTCAGTATAAGGAGGCCGGACCGCAGTTGCTGTTGCAGGCGTTTTTGCAACGCATTGTCAACAGCGGCGGGCGCATTGAGCGCGAGTATGGCCTAGGGCGGATGCGTACCGATCTGCTGATTCTATGGCCGGCACCCAGCGACGCCCGACCCGATCAAGCGGTTCAAAAGGCGGTGATCGAATGCAAATTGCTTTACAAAAGTCTGGCCCAAACCGTGCACGAGGGCCTCGCGCAGACCCGCGCCTACATGGATCGTTGCGCCGCCAAAGAAGGCCATCTCGTAGTCTTCAACCGCACGGCAGGGGTATCGTGGGACGAGAAGGTATTTTGCCGCGAGAAAGGCATGGGGGATGCGAAAATCACGGTGTGGGGCATGTAGGTCAGGGGTCAGTCCCCACCCGTTCGCCCAACCGCTCAACAAGAAGCGAGATGGATCGCGGATTAAACGGATGACGCGGATTGCGCGGATGAAAGGCACAAAAGGCGAGCAATGTGTGTAGGGGCGGATGCCCCCGTGCTCGCCCACAGTGTGTAGGGGCGCGTGCCGCAACCGCGCAACCGACCATTGCCAAGGCGATGCCCCTGTGCTCGCCCTTAGCAGTTCACCAACAGATTGATTTGCCGATTCGTCTATTCGCTTATGGAGGATGGTTATGAAAATTACGGCACTCAAAACATTCGTCGTTCCCCCAACCGGTAATTTTTTCGTCAAGGTGGAGACAGACGGAGGGATTTATGGCCTTGGAGAGGCGGGTTTGAAACGCCGAGGCACGGCTATCGCCGAGGTGATCCGCTCGTTTTCGCCAGACGTGATCGGGCGAGACCCGTTTCGGATTGAGCATTTGTGGCAAGTGATGTTTCGCGGGGGATTTTTCCCCGGCGGCGTGGTGCAATCCTCAGCGGTCAGTGCGGTTGACATCGCGCTGTGGGACATCAAAGGCAAGGCCCTTGGCGTGCCCGTGTACGAGTTGCTCGGCGGCAGAACCCGCGACAAGGTGGCGTGTTATCCGCATATTGGCGAGCGGGATAATATCGACCGCTTGGTCGCAAATTGTTTGCAACGCCAAAAAGAGGGCTGGAAATTCGTGCGGTGGGGCATGAGCGATCCCGCGGATCCACAGGTCTTTGAGCCTGCGCGTGCCGTGCGTTATGGCATTGAACAAGTGAAAGCCGTGCGCGAAGCATGCGGCGATGAATTGGAAATCTGCGTGGATGTTCACACGCGGTTGGATCCCGCATGGGTGATCCCGTATTGCAAGGGCGTGGAACCCTATCGCCCGTTTTTCATCGAAGACCCGTTGCGGAGTGAAAGCACGCAAAGTCTGCGGCTCGTGCGGCAAAACACGCATGTGCCGCTGGCGATAGGCGAACAGTTTGACAGCAAGTGGAAATTTCAGCAGGTGATCGAAGAGGATTTGATGGATTATTGCCGCGTGGATCTCTGCATTGCGGGGGGATTGACCGAGGCGAGAAAAATCGCGGGCTGGTGCGAGACGCACTATATTCACTTGGCGCCCCACAACCCCTTGGGGCCCGTGTCAACCGCTGCGTGTTTGCACCTGTGTTTGTCGTCTTCTCTCGTGGGCGTGCAAGAATTGCCCAGGCCGCCGATGAGTGCCTTGACGGATGTATTTCCCAAACAAGTGCCTTACGAGGCCGGGCACTTGCTCGTTCCAGACGGGCCGGGTTTGGGCATCGAGTTCAACGAAGACGCGCTCGCAGACACGGCCCCGCCCGAACCGAGTACAGGCGCGGGATTCCGCCGAGATGATGGGTCTTATACGAATTGGTGAAAGGCGAGTTTTGCCACAAAAGGCAATCGTAGGGGCGGTGCCCCTGTGCCCGCCCGAAAATCGAGACGTAGGGGCGTTGCCCCGATGCTCGCCCAAGATTCAAATAACCCATCCCGCATAGCGCGAAACCCCGTCTCGTCCAGTCGTCATCCCATTTGCAAAAGGAGCATTCGAGATGCAGAAACAACACTTTGGTTTTCATGCATTCGCGTTGATCGCTTTTATGGTCCTGCAACCGGGCGTGGCAGGCGCGCAGTTTGAATTTCAATTTCAGTACGGCAATCTCACGAATCCGTTTTCGGGAAACAAAGAATTTACGTCCATCCTCACCGTGCAACATGCCGCGCAGTGGCGATTTGGCGACAGTTTCTTTTTTATTGACTTTTCGGACGATGGCGGCGCAGATGGTTTTAATGACAAAGCCTTTTACGGCGAATGGTATCCGACCTTGAGCATTGGCAAATTGGTGAACAGGGAAATCAGTCTGGGGCCGATTCGGGGCATTTCCATCATCGGCGGGGTCAATGTCGATGGCGATGCCAATGTCGTGAAGTACCTGCCCGGCATCCGTGCGTCATGGAATATCCCGGGCTTTTACTTTTTGAATACGAACTTTACCGCAGTGCTCGACGCCAGCAGTGGCCTCGCACGCGGCGGCGCGCCCAAGACGGAAGACAATTTCATGTTCGACATCAGTTGGGGCGCGGCCTTCATGCTCGGCAGCCAGTCCTTCACATTCACCGGGCATGCGGAATACATCAGCAATACGACCGACGAGTTCTTACCCCCCCGTGACGTAGAGGCATGGATTCTCGCACAGCCGCAACTCATGTGGGATTTTAGCAAGGCCATAAGTGGCACGGGCAACACGTTTTTCGTCGGCATCGAGTACCAGTACTGGCAGAACAAGTTGGGCACGCCAGTCGACGAGAATGCAGTGCAGTTGTTGCTGGTCTGGCGGCTTTGAAAAGGAAATGTACATGGCTTCCAAAGTGCGGATTGGCATTATCGGGTGTGCGCGGATTTTGAACGCCCATTTGCGCGGGTACAAACTTTTGCAGGAAAACGGGTTTGGCGACCTGTTTGAAATTGTCGCGCTGTGTGCGCGCAAAGAAGAAGACGCCCATCGGTTTCGCAGGCGGGGCGAAGGCCCTGGCCCTCGTCCCGCGCCTGTTGACGCGCCCGGGGATCCGCTCAACGCGCCCCATGCGTATATCAGCGACCTGCACCCGGAGCGCGATGCGGCGGTTTATACGGATTACAACGCGATGCTGGCACGCGGCGAGATCGACGCGGCGATCATTTTGACCGGGCACGACAACCACCACAGCATTGCCATAGACGCGATGCGGGCGGGCAAGCACATCTTGGTGGAAAAGCCGATGGCGATATCGGTCAAAGCCGCACAGCGAATGTGCGAGGTTGCAGACGAGACCGGGCGCGTTTTGTCCATTGCCGAAAATGTGAATTTCAACCCCGGCACTTGGGCGAGCCAATGGGCCGTGGAAACGGGGCTGATCGGGGATGTGCAACTGCTGTATCGCGGCGTGATCGGGTTTCGCAATGCGCGGCCCGATCTCGTGGCGGCGCGCACGCCTTGGCGGCAGAGCAAATTGGGCGCGGGCGGGGGCGTTGCCATCGATTTGGGCGTGCATCTGTTCAATGGGGTTCGCGCGATTTGCGGGCCGGTCAAGTCCGTGCAAGCCCTGTGGCGAACGCTGGAGCCTGTGCGCGTTTTGATGTCTGACGACGACCGCGCCGTGGTCGCTCGGGTTGAAAATCAGGTGGATGATGCGTTTTTCGCCAATTTTGAATTTGAAGCGGGCGGCATCGGGCATCTCGCTGTGTCGAGAAGCGCGCGCGGAACGCAGGTGGGCGTGCCGGGCGGGACGAATATCTGGGGCAGCAAGGGGGCGATTTCCAACGGGCAGTTGTTTGGGGAAAATGGCGAATCGGAAAATGTGGAAGACCGCTTTCAACGCGAGGCCGATCCATCGCTTGTCAATCAGGTGATGCCACGGGGGATGACCGATGCGTTTGCCCTCGAGAATCTGAACTGGTTGCAGGCCATTGCAGATGGCAAACCCGCGCAGATGAGCGGGGAAGAAGGCACAATCGATCTGGCATTGAGTTACGCGATTCTCGAATCCGGCATGCTCAATCGCACCGTGACCTTGGACGAGATGCTGACCGGCGAGGTGGAAGGGTATCAGAAAGAGATCAACGAGTATTACGGGTTGTAGGCAAATCAGCTATCGTTTTCCACTCTCCACGGACTTGGCGCATTGCGATGAAAATTCCATCAAAACACCGACGACAATTGGACGAGCAAGGATATGTGATCGTCCCCAACGTGCTCTCTGAATCCGAGATCGCGAACTACCGCGCCCTGCTGCTGCGCCTTGCCGAACAAGAGCGGAAAGATGGTTCTGGTCGGGTACACACCCAGGGCAAAGGCCAGCATGTGCGGTGGCTGGTGAACAAGGGCAAGCCCTATGAAAAGCTGGTGGCACATCCCAAAGTCGTGCCCTATTTTGAATACATGTTGGGCGAGGATTACACGCTCAGTACGCTGACGTCAAACGCGATTTACCCGGGTGCGGAAGACAATGCGTTTCATGTGGATAATGCCTTGAGCCAGATGCCAGAGCCCCTGCCCGCGTTTCCGATGTTCGTCAACAGCCTGTGGCTTTTGAACGATTTTACGCCCGAAAACGGGGGCACGCGATTTGTGCCGGGCAGCCATCGGTTTTTGAAGAAGCCGCCATCCAAGGACGATCCCCTGTCTCTGTGCCATCCAGATGAGGTTCGCCTCGCTGCGCCCAAGGGGTCGGTGTTTTTGTTCAACGGCGCGATTTGGCACGCCACAGGGGCCAACCGAACAGATGATGTGCGGGTGTGTCTGATCTGCTTTTGCTGCCGGTCCTTTCTCAAGCCCATGTTCGATTTTGTTCACCATCTCAAACCCGAAGTGGTGGCGCGGGCCACGCCACAGATGAAACGCATTTACGGATTTCATTCCCAACCCCAGCCGCCAGATGTGCGCGATTGAATCGCTCTTGCAGGTGTTCAAAGGAGGCAAAAAATGAAAATTACCGATGTCAAAGCCACGACCTTGAAGGGCTATAAGGATTGGAACTACGTGAAGGTGGAGACAGACGAGGGCATATCGGGCGTGGGCGAGGCGCATCCGGGCGAGGGGATAAGCGATGCGGTCACAAAGCGGTTGCGGCCCATGCTGATCGGGCAAAATCCCCTCAATGTCGAGCCGCTTTACACGCGGATGATCGACAGGTCAACTGGACAATCGTCTGCCGGACTGTTGCTCGGCGCGATTGGCGGGGTGGAGACCGCGCTTTGGGATGTTGCGGGCAAAGCCATTGGCGTGCCGGTCTATCAGTTGTTCGGCGGGAAATATCGAGACCGGTTGCGAATGTACGCGGATGTGGGCCGGGGGCGAAACCGCACGAATACCCCCGAAACATGGGCCGCACGCGCCGAAGAGGGCGTGGCAGATGGGTTTCAGGCGATCAAATTTGACATTGACGGATCGGCCAATGAATGGCAACACGACCCCGTGGACCGGGGGCTGTCGCTGGCCGAATTGGACAAGATGGAAGCGATGGTCGCCGCGGTGCGCGAGGCCGTCGGCTACGAGATCGATTTGTGCATTGATTGCCACGGAAAATACAATGTCCGCGATGTGGTGTTGCTCGCACAGCGATTGGAGAAGTTCAATTTGATGTTCTTGGAAGACCCGGTTGCCCCAGAAAATATCGACGCGATGGGCAAGGTGACGGCCTCCACGCCCATTCCGATCTGCACGGGCGAATGGGTACACCGCAGAGACGGGTTTCGCAGGTTGATCGAGCGGCAGGCGTGCGACATGCTACACGTCGATATTTCGGCGACCGGGGGCATGTTGGAGGGCAAAAAGATCGCGGATATGGCGGATTTGTACTACATGCCGGTTGCGTTTCACAATATTGTCTCGCCGCTGGGCATGGTGGCATCCGCGCATGTGGGCGCGGCCGTGCGAAACCTGCACACCCTGGAACTGCCCTATCACGCAGATCAGGTAGAATGGCGATGGGATTTGGTGATCGGCGACGCGCCCTTGATCCAAGACGGACAATTTGTATTGCCACAAAAACCGGGCCTGGGCGTGGAATTGAACGAAGATCTCGCACGAGCGCACGTAAAAGACGGATATGAATTTTTCTGATCCCCGCCGAAAATATTTGATTGAGATTTCAGAAGCCGATCTTTTTTGTCGGCTTTTTTGCGTATTACAGGTCGTCGTTGTTTGAGCCTGATTGGCGTGTGCAAAAAACTCGTTTAGTCGTTGACAAGAAACGGCTGATTCCCAATATTGATGCGGTTTTTGGGATATGTTGAGACAAAACAAGGAGGTGTTATGGAACTCAATATCGGCATGATCGGGTATTCTTTTATGGGCAAGGCGCACAGCAATGGATTTCGCCAGTTGCCCGCGTTTTTTCCCGAACTCGATGTAAAACCCGTATTGAAAGTGATCTGCGGGCGCGACCGCGACGCGGTGCAAGACGCGGCTCAAGCTTATGGATGGGAAGCATGCGAAACCGACTGGGAAAAGGTCGTTGCCCGAGACGACATCGACGTCATCGACATTTGCACGCCCGGCAACTTGCACTTGCCCATGGCACTGGCAGCACTGAAAGCGGGCAAGCATGTGATTTGCGAAAAGCCGCTGGCAAACACCCTCGAAGAAGCCCGAGAATTGCTGGCCGCGGCCGCAAACACATCCAAAAAAACAATGGTGGCATTCAACTATCGGCGCGTGCCCGCGGTGGCCTTGGCGCGGCAGCTAATCACCGAAGGTCGGATTGGAGAGATTTACCACTGGCGCGCCGTGTATTTGCAAGACTGGATCATCGATCCGGATTTCCCACTGGTCTGGCGGTTGGAAAAAGACAAGGCCGGTTCCGGGCCGCACGGCGATTTGAACGCGCATATCATCGACCTCGCGCTGCATCTCGTGGGGGATATCGACAGCGTGGTCGGCGCGGATACCACGTTTATCAAAGAACGCCCGATGCTCGAAGCGGTTGACGCGGGTTTGGGCGCGAAGGGCGGCAAAACCATGGGGCGCGTGACTGTGGATGATGCCACCTTATTTTTGGCGCGATTTGCCAATGGCGCGCTCGGCTCGTTTGAAGCCACGCGATTTGCAGCGGGACGGCGCAATCACAACCGGTTTGAAATCAACGGGAGCAAGGGAAGCCTCGCGTTCAATTTGGAAAAGATGAACGAGTTGCAATTCTATTCGCGCGACGACGAAGACCACATTCAGGGGTTCCGCGAAATTATCGTGGGCGAGGGCAACCAACCCTTTATGTCCGCGTGGTGGCCGCCCGGGCACATCATCGGTTGGGAACACACCTTTACGCACGAGTTTCGGGATTTCTTTGAAGCCATTGCAAAGGACGAGGCGTTTTCGCCCGACTTTGTTGAGGGCACAAAGGTTCAAGCTGTCTTGGAGGCGGTCGTGGATTCGGCGAAGTCAAAAGCGTGGATGGACGTGCCGCGGGTGTAAGCCTGGATGAACGCGGATGGACGCAGATGGGAGGGGTGAGATTGGATTTTATCCGCTTTTAAAGGAGAGAGAAATGGCAAGACCAGTGACATTATTCACCGGACAGTGGGCGGATTTGCCGCTGGACGCGATGTTGCAAAAGGCCAGGGATTTTGGCTATGACGGTGTGGAACTCGCCTGTTGGGGCGATCACATGGATGTGCGCGAAGCCGCGTCAAATGATGGCTATGTGCGCGAAAAAAAGGAATTGCTCGAGCAATACGGCATGCAGTGTTTTGCCATTAGCAATCACCTTGCCGGGCAGGCGGTATGCGACAATATCGACGCACGGCATCAGGCGATTTTGCCGCCGCATGTGTGGGGCGATGGGGATCCGGAAGGCGTGCGCCAACGCGCTGCCGAAGAAATGAAGGCGACCGCAGAAGCCGCAACAGCGATGGGCCTCGAGGTGGTCAACGGGTTTACAGGGTCGTCGATCTGGCATCTGTTGTATTCGTTTCCCCCGGTGTCGCCCGATCAAATCGACGCGGGCTTCCGCGATTTTGCGGACCGCTGGAATCCGATCCTGGACGTGTTTCAAGCCTGCGATGTGCGCTTCGGCCTGGAAGTGCATCCAACGGAAATCGCATTTGATATTTCTTCGTCCGCGCGGGCATTGGACGCATTGGACAATCGACCCGAGTTCGGGTTCAATTACGACCCGAGCCATCTGGTCTATCAAAATGTGGATTACGTGGGATTTATTCGCACATTCAGCGAGCGGATTTACCACGTCCACCTGAAAGATGCGTATTTGTCGCCCTATCCCAAGCGCGCGGGCATTTTTGGCGGGCATACCAGTTTTGGCGATCCAGACCGCAGTTGGGATTTCCGCTCCCTCGGGCGCGGCAGCGTGGCTTTCGAAGAGATCATTCGCGCATTAAACGACATCGGCTACGACGGGCCGCTCTCGGTCGAATGGGAAGATTCGGGGATGGACCGCGAGCACGGCGCGACCGAAGCCTGCGCCTTTGTCAACGAGATAGACTTTGAACCCTCAGATGTAGCATTTGACGCGGCATTTGAGGAGTAAGGACGGAAGATGCGAAAAAAAACGTAGGGGCGGTGCCTCCGTGCCCGCCCGTAGATTCGCAAATGAACGGCTGGCCCAACCCTCCATTCGCAACTCCCAATTCCCAATTCAATTGTGCCCGTCCACCGATGAATTGCTGACGCAGTTGTACCCCGTTCCGCCGATCCGTAGATTTGTAGATCCTTGGAGAATGTCATGACGCGCTATTTATTTTTTGCAATTTTGATGGCGATAACCGCTTGTAGCCAACAGGCCGGGCGCACGCTTGTTTTCGGACGCGGAGGCGATTCCGTAGGGTTGGATCCCGCGCTGGAGACAGATGGCGAGTCGTTTAAGGTGTGCGATAATATTTACGAGACGCTCGTCACCTTTGTGCCCGAGCGCACGGACTTGGCGCCGGGCCTGGCGACTTCATGGCAAGCGTCAGAAGATGGTTTGACCTGGACATTTCACCTGCGAGAAGGCGTGGTTTTTCACGATGGTATGCCCTTCAACGCCGATGCTGTGGTGTTTTCATTGGCGCGGCAGTTCAAGGCCGATCATCCGTTTCACAAAGTGGAAGGCGCGTATCAATACTGGTCGAGCATGTCGATGAGCGAGATTGTGAGAGATGTGCGTAAAATTGATGATGTGACCGTGGGCATTGATCTGAAACGCCCCAACGCGCCTTTTCTCTCCAATCTGGCGATGAACTTTTGCGCCATAGTCAGTCCGTCTGCGGTCGAAAAATGGGGGGCTGATTTTGCCCGCCATCCCGTGGGTACAGGCCCATTTCGCTTTGTCAATTGGATCAAAGACGACCGCATTGTGTTGGATCGCAATCCCGATTATTGGGGGTCAGTCCCCAAAATTGATCGCCTCATTTTCAGGAGCATTCCCGAAAATTCGGTTCGCTTGATCGCGCTGACGCAGGGATCTATTGACGGCATGGACAATTTGGTGCCAGATTTTTTGCCGACCATTGAATCGCACGATCACCTCGCGTTGCTGTCGCAACCCGGAATGAATGTAGGCTATTTGGCGATGAACATGGACAAAGAGCCGTTTCAAAAGCTCAACGTGCGCCGCGCCATCAACCACGCCATTGACAAACAGGCACTGATCGACAATTTGTATCAGGGCTTGGCGATCCCCGCGGTCAATCCCATTCCGCCCACGATTTGGAGTTATCGCAAGAAAACCCCCGGCTATGAATACGATCCGGAAAAAGCCAAAATCCTGCTGTCCGATGCAGGCTTTCCAGACGGGTTTGAGACCACGCTGTGGGCCATGCCCGTGCCCCGGCCGTATATGCCGCAGCCATTGAAAATTGCCCAGGCCATTCAGGCCGATTTGCAGGCGGTGGGAATCAAAGCGGAAATCACAACGTATGAATGGGGGACGTATCTGGACAAAGTTCAGCGCGGGCAACACGATATGGCCTTGTTGGGATGGACAGGCGACAATGGGGACCCGGACAATTTTCTCTACGTTTTGCTGGACAAGAGCGCGACCCAAAAGCCCGCCAACAATATCGCGTTTTATCGCAGCGACCCACTGCACGAGGTGCTGGTGGCCGCGCAAAAGGAGTCGGACAAAGCCAAACGCACGGCCTTGTATCAAAAGGCGCAAGAGATCGTTTTTCACGACGCGCCATGGGTACCGCTGGTACACGCCACCCAAACCGCGGCCTTTCACACTCGGATCACGGGGTTCAAGCTACACCCGACCGGGAGCAAGTGGTTTTATGATGTGATGATTGAGGAATAAGAGGTCAGTGGGTTTTATTCCCTAGACTGACTGCTTGAAAATCTCGGCAAAAATCAAAGGTCCTTTCGGCAACCGAAGCCATAGTTTGGCAGACTGAACGTCACACGGGTTTTGCTCCAGCGTCTTTTAGCCGGTAGCGAGGTAATCAAACAGGTAGCATTCTGATACGGCATTGAGAAAGCGTTTGCAATAAAATTGTCCTTTGTGGATCAAAAATCGCCAGACACAAAAACGCCTTTGTTTATATCGAGGCGTTTTTTATTATATACGCGAGATTTTCTCGTTCTAATTTTGAATGGGAACTCGAAAAAGCATCGGGCGTTTGGATGGAGAAAGCGGCGTCAAACGGAGGGACAAATGCGTTCTGCAAAAAGTGAAAACGGGATTGGAGACGCGCTCAAGACCTGGTATTCGCGCCTGTCGAGCCAGCGGTTTTTGATGGCGTATTTTTTTTTGGTGGCGGTCATTCTCGTCACGGCATTTCTCGTGTACACGCAGCTTTACGTGGTGCAACCCATGCGGCGGGAGGCCAAGCGCATGGGCTCGATTTACGCTTTTATGCACAGCGTAACGACATTGGATAAAATCGAGATCAAAGAGGGATTTTACGTGGAGGTCATTTTTGATACCATTGAAAATCCCAACTTCCCGGTCGTAATTACCAATGAACAGGGCGTGCCAAAATACTGGAAAGCGATTGGCATTTCCTTTGACGACCACACTCCCGAGACACTGGGCAAAGTGATGGATAGGGCCTACGCGCTCGATCTGGAAAATGATCCCCTGCCATTTGAATTTCCCGGAACAGAAAGGGGTTCCGATGGCGAACCGGTCAGGGGCGTGCCGGAAATCTGGCAGTTGCACTGGGGCGCATCCGCGCTGGAAAAGCGGTTGAACTGGCTGCCCTTTGTCGCATTGGGCGTGACTATCGCATTTACAGGGGGCGGGTATCTCGGATTTCGGTACATTAAAAACAGGGAACAGCGGTCGATTTGGGTGGGCATGGCGCGGGAAACCGCCCATCAGTTGGGCACGCCATTGTCGTCGCTGTATGGGTGGTTGACCCTGTTGAAAGACGAGGCGGACGCGCTGGGCGATGTGGCGAGCGGGCAAAGGCTAAAAAATATCTTGGAAGAAATGGATCGGGATACGAGCCGCTTGAACAAGATCGCGTCCCGCTTTAGCCTGATCGGCTCAACGCCCGAATTGCGCTTGGAAAACTTGGGCGATGTGGTGGCTGAAACCGCGGGCTATTTGCGGGCGCGCTTGCCCGACAATGTGCAGATTGTAGAGGGACTGGACGATCTTCCGCCCATTCCGCTCAATCGGGAACTTTTGGGGTGGGCGTTTGAAAATCTCTTCAAAAATGCCGCCGACGCGATAGAAGGCCGGGGCGGCCGCGTGGATATATCGTCTCGCATCGATGCAAAAGCCCATCGGGTGGTCATTGACGTGCGCGACACCGGCAAGGGCATTCCGCCGCACATGGTCAAACAAGTTTTTCTGCCCGGGGTCAGCACCAAAAAACGCGGGTGGGGGCTTGGGCTGGCATTTGTGAAGCGCATTGTCGAAGACTATCACAGCGGAAAAATCCACCTCGGGGAAAGCGTTCCCGGCAAGGGCACGACATTTGTCATCGCGCTGCCCCTGTCCCCGGAAAATACCAATCACCAAAAACCACATGAGAGGTGCCAGTGAACCAACCCCAAGAAGCCAAGCAAATCCTGTGGGCAGACGACGAGATCGATTTGTTGCGCCCCCATCAGATGTTCCTCAAAGACCGGGGATACGATATAACCCCGGTCACCAATGGCGACGATGCCATTGCCCTGGTGCAAAAGCGCGGATTTGACGCGGTGTTGCTCGACGAAATGATGGCCGGGCGAGATGGGCTGTCAACCCTCGCCGCGATCAAGGATATCAATCCGCATATCCCGGTGATCATGATTACGAAAAACGAAGAAGAACGGCTGATGGAACAGGCGATAGGACAGCGGATCGACGACTATTTGACCAAGCCCGTGAACCCGAGCCAAATTTTGCTGGCGTGCAAAAAACTGCTCGACGCGCGTCAAATTCAAAAAGACCGCATGGGCCTGGACTATGCCGCGGCATCCAACAGACTGCGCGAGGCTCTCACGCGAGCGACTTCAGGGCGGGATTGGATCGATCTCCACATACGCCTGTCCGAATGGGATTTGGAATTGGATCGCTTTTACGACCCGGGCTTGCGCGCCATGCACGAAGATTTGCGCCGCACGTGCAACTTGGCATTTGGCAAGTTCATCGAAGGCAATTACGAGCACTGGGTACACGACGAAGAAAATTCGCCCATTCTCTCTGTGGATATCGTCTCGGAATTTGTCGCGCCGTGTGTGCAAGCCGGGCAGCAGGTGTTTTTTGTGGTGGTCGATTGCCTGCGCTTGGATCACTGGCTTGCCATTTTGCCGTTGTTGTCCGATATTTTTGACATTGAGCAACACCACTACTATTCCATTTTGCCAACCGCGACGCCCTATTCTCGCAACGCCATTTTCAGCGGCCTATTTCCCATCGATCTCGCGGCGTTATATCTAGACGAGTGGCGTGCCACACAGGACGACCTGAGCCTCAACCGGCACGAGCACCAATTGCTCGACCAGCAATTCGCGGAAATCGATCCCACGCTGAAGTTGGACACGCGCTATGTCAAAGTGCTGGATATCGCAGAGGGCAACCGATTGGCAAAAAAGGTGCATTCTTACCGGTCTTTTCCCCTGATGGCGGTGGTGGTCAATTTTTTGGACATGCTCACGCACGGGCGTTCCGAATCCGAATTGCTGCAAGAAATGGCCCCCAACGAGCCTGCGTATCGGTCTTTGACCCGGTCTTGGTTCTCGCATTCCTCGCTTTTTGAGATGTTGCGAAAACTGGCCGAGACCGATTCGACAGTGGTGTTGACAACAGACCACGGATGTGTGTTGAGCAACCGGGCGTCTCTGGCTTATGGCAACCGGGAGACATCGACGGGGATTCGCTTCAAATACGGCAAAAATTTGCGCTGCGACAAACGGCACGCCATGCACATTCGCAACCCCGAAGCGTTTGGCCTGCCGAGTTTTGGTCAAGGCACGAATTACATTCTTTGCCGCGAAGATTACTTTTTTGTGTATCCCACCAATTTCAACGAATACCAGGCCAAATACGCCAACAGCTTTCAACACGGGGGAATTTCCCTCGAAGAGTGCATTTTGCCCGTGGCTGTCATGCGCGGGAAATGAGACCTACCCCCTGCACTTTGCACTTTCAACATGTCAAACAAAACGACCCGACACATATCCTCATCCCCCGCCCAAACCCACCAACTCGGGCGCGACCTCGCTACGCAACTCGGGCCGGGGGATTGCGTTGCCCTCATCGGAGAGTTGGGCAGCGGCAAAACCCGCTTTGTGCAAGGCATTTGCGAGGGCTTGGGCGTGACCGATGCCGTGACGAGTCCGACATTTGTGATCGTCAATGAATACGCGGGCATCTCAGCCGATGGCGGGCCCCTGCCGGTGTATCACTTTGATCTGTATCGGTTGGGCAGTCCCGACGAGCTAGACGCTATCGGGTGCGATGACATGTTTTACAGCGCGGGCATCTGTTTGATCGAATGGGCAGATTTGGGGGGCGATTTGATTCCCGACCACGCGATTGACGTGCGTTTTGACCATGCGGGAGAGACAATGCGAAATCTGACCATAGTTAGGAGGGCGATGTGATTGAAAAAGGATTGACAGAACGGCAAATCGAATCGCGTAGCGGTTGGAAGGGTGTTGGGCGGCACTCCCGTCTCCCGTCCCCCGTCTCACTTCTCGCCGCGTTGTGCGTCCTGACCTCTATGCGCGTTGGGGCGCAGCAAGACTTGGAACCGCGACAATTGGTCGAAGCCCCCACCGCGGGGGTGTTGCCCGGGGGCAGTGTGGGTTTGGACCTGCGGTTTTACGAGGGCGATGGCCTTTTGGGCAATTTATGGGTCGGCTTGTTCGGGCGCGGCATGGTAGGGGTCTCGTTTGGCGGACGCGACCTGTTGGGCAATGACGAAGTGACGTTGAATCCGCGAGTCGAATTTTCAGCCCGCGTGCGGGTGATTGAAGAGGGATATAAAATGCCGGGCATCGCGCTGGGCTATACGTCTCAAGGACACGGGACTTACGATAGGGAATTGAAACGCTATACCAAAAAATCCAAGGGGGCATATCTCGTTGCCAGCAAAAATTTCAAGTCACTCTTGGGGCATGCGGGCCTCCACATCGGCGCGAACCGAAGTTTTGAAGATGACGATGGAGATGGGGATTTTACGGGCTATGTCGGGTTGGACATCGGGCTTGGAAAATACCTGATGCTGCTGGCGGAATACGATTTGGGATTGAACGACAACGCGGACAACAGCTTGGGGTCTGGAAAGGGATTTGTAAATGCCGGCCTCAGATTTACAGGGGCGAGCACTTGGGCTGTGGAATTTGATTTGAAGAATATTTTTCGCAATGGCATGCGCGAGCCACATCCGGACCGCGAACTGCGCGTTGTGTATTTTGTGAAGTTTTGAATTTGTTTGAAAATCAGCTATCAATGCGAATGAATTGACCCAACAGCAGGTTGCCGATAGCACCGACCCGCGTTGCAATTTCCCAACTGGAACAAATGGCACGGAAGCACCGCCCCTAAGATTGCCTGCCATCTGCGGATGGGCGGGTCACTGATCGCTAATCGCTGACTATCACTTCACCACCGACCTCATCCCCGGTTCGCCAGCGTGGTAAGACGCCAGGCACCAGGGGTCTTGGGTTTCTCGGCGGAAAGTGCGGACTTTTTGGCGCATGGTTTCGGCGATGTCTTGAACTGCGGGGTCGTCAATGATGTTGGTGGATTCCATGGGATCGTTTTCAATGTCGAAGAGGGCTTCGGCGTCTTGGTGCAGAAATTTTTCCGTGCGGCGTTTGCCCATGTTCAAATTTTCCCTGCGAATGGCCTGCCATGTGGGCGATGCCCACAGGTCGCTCGGCAACGGGGTGGTGAGTTCCGGATAGAGGTTGCGGACGTATTTGTATTTGCGCCCGCGCAAGACGCGATAGGGATAGTAGTTGGTGACTTCGTGGAACGTGTGCGAAAAAAAGGTTTCGTCAAAGCCTTCGGGATGGGCCTGGTCGAGAACGGGCAGCAGGGATTTTTCAGGCAATCCCTCGGGCGGATCGACGCCGCACCAGTCAAAAACCGTCGGCGCGATGTTGCTCCAGTTGACCAAGGCATCGCTGACGACGGCCTCTGCATTGGGACGCACGATGATGAGCGGGCAGTGGTGGCCCGTGTCAAACGAGGAGGCTTTGCCGCCCGGAAACGGCATGCCGTGATCGCTCATCACGATGATCATCGTATCGTCATCGCGGCCCGCGTCTTGCAATGCGCGCACGGCCATGCCAATGCCCGTGTCCAAGCGCGAGACGGATTGGTAGTATTCGGCAAATTCCTGGCGCGCGTCCGGATGGTCGGGCAAAAAATCGGGCACGATGACCTCGTCGGGCGAATACGCGGTTTCGGGCACCCCGGGATAGGTTCGGGTATTGCCAAAATCCCGATGGGGATCGGAAAATCCAACGTGCAAATAAAAGGGTTGCTCCCTGTCAATCGTCTCAAAAAACGCGGCAATATTGTCCGCAATCCCGCGCACATTGCGCCCGCCGCCGGCCTCGTAGTGCCAGGGATACACCGACTCGGGTTGGACGTGGAGTTTGCCCACGACGCCGGTCTGGAATCCCACGGCTTGCAAGACTTTGGGGACGGACGGCATGGTGAGATGCGTGTGAAAATTGTGAATCCCGTGCGAGTGCCCGTATTGCCCGTGCGTGTGGCTGTAGTGCCCGGTGAGCAAATTGGCGCGGCTGGCCGCACAAGACGGGGTGGTGCAAAAGGCGTGCTGAAATAACGTGCCGCGCGCGGCGAGCGCATCTACGCTGGGCATTTTGATGACCTCATTGCCATAACATCCGGCAATGGGACTCCAGTCGTCGGCAATGAGTAAGAGAACGTTGCGGTGAGACATGGATAACTCCTTTTGGAAATCGGGATAAAAGGCGAGGAGTGAGAAGTGAATTTCGCCACAAAAGGCACAAGAGGCACAAAAGCAAGAAAAGCAGGGGTCAGTGGTCAGTCCCCGCCCAACTTCCCTCTGAATCAGAATTGAAGGATTAGAGGATTTTCAGGATTAGAGGCAGTGCTTCTCTTCACTCTCCTCTTCACCTTTTTGAACTGTCGTCGCGTTTTCGCGCATCGGCGATTTGTTCGACCATGCGATAGACGCGGTCGGGCTGTTCGGATGCGACATTTGTCGTTTCAAAAGGGTCGGAGCCGATGTGAAAAAGTTCGGTTTCTTCCGGGGCCTGGCCTTCTTCGCAGATCAATTTCCAAGGGCCTGTACGCATGCCAAAGGACGATCCCCTGAAGTTCCAGAAAATTGACCGTTCGTCGGGCAAGGGTTGATCGCCCGCGAGCAAGGGCCAAATGTTCTGTCCGTCCCATTGGGGATCGGTGCTCGGGGTATAGCCCACGAGATGGGTCAGGGTGGGCATCCAATCGGTCATGTGCAAGGGGTGAAAGCATTTGCCGCGCGGGAGGCGAAAGGGCCAATTGATCAGGGAGGGTGTGCGGATGCCGCCTTCGTAGAGTTGAGATTTTTTGCCTCGCAGGGGCAAGTTGCTGCCCAAGCGGGGCATTTCTTCATGGCGGCCGGGATATTTGTCCGTGTCGTGAATCGGGTTTGAAGGGATGGCGCCGTTGTCCGATGAAAAGATGATGATGGTGTTTTCGCGCTGGCATGTGCGGGCGAGGGTTTCGACGAGTTGCCCAATCGCGTGATCCATCTGGCTGGCGTAGGCCGCGTAGGTTTTGAACGAGCGATCTCTGTCATCGTCAGAATCGTAGCGACGGTCTGAATAGCGGTCGATCCAGTGTTGCGGTGCTTTGATGGGGGTGTGAACCGCGGTGAACGGCACATAGCAAAACCAAGGGCCTGTTTGTGCTTCGATCCACTGAATGGCTTCGCGTGCGATGAGATCCGTGACGTGACCGCGCTCTTCCACGAGTTCGCCATTGCGGTGCCAGGTGACGCTGTAAGGGCCTGATTTGTAGCGGTGGTTATACGGGTCAACGCCGCCGGCTAGGCTGCCATACGCGGTGTTGAATCCAAATTCATTGGGCCCGTATTCGGGCGATGATCCCAAATGCCATTTGCCAAAAAGCCCGGTTCCATAACCCGCGTTGCGGAGGGATACGGCCAAAGTTTCGTAGCCATCTGGCAGGACGGGCGCGTTGGAAGGCACGGTCGCATGGCGTCCAAAGCGACCGGGATGGCGACCCGTCAAAAGACAGGTGCGGGTGGGAGTACACATCGGGCAGACATAGTGCTGGTCGAGCTCAATGCCCGTGGCCGCAAGGCGGTCGATATTGGGCGTGTGGATCGGTGAGCCGTGATAGCTGACGTCACCCCACCCCATGTCGTCGGCGAGGATAAAGAGGATATTGGGTTTTTCAATTTTTCCAGATTTGGTCATGATGGGTTTCCCGTTGAAAGGCGATCAACCTACTCACGAGACAGAGAAACAGGCTCTTGACCGCCAATGGATCCCAAAATTCGCTGTTCTTTTCCCGTGCGTTTCGCAGACCACAATATCAGCCCCATGGCGATGATCCCTATACTATCCCAAACCACATCGGTCCAAATACCATCTCGGTTGGGGACAAAAGTTTGATGCCATTCGTCCAACATCGCATAGAGAATGGATAGCAACATACTCCAACGCACACAGGAGATAAATCGGCTCGGCTTCGTCCATAGAGAACGGAACCACAAATAGACCAGGATAGCGTATTCTGCGATATGTGCAAATTTGCGGGCCAAATAATTCAAGTCGCCAAAATGTTTTGCTGTATTTTCAGCCGATAACAGGCTGGTCGAAAATATAAAAATAGCCCCCATCCACACAATCAAGGCGACGCGCCAATGTGTTGTGGTCATGTAATCTCTCTTTGCCTAAAGAGGCCACAAAGGGACTATTGACTGCCATTCGCGCCTAAAATCCACTTTCCCTTTCCCGTGCGTTTCACATACCACAATACCAGACCCATCATTGCGATTCCTGTACTGTCCCAAAACACATCGGCCCATTGACCATCGCGAAAAAACAAAAAATATTGATGGCATTCGTCCAACATCGCATAGAGAATGGATAGCAACATGCTCCACCGCATACAGGAGATAAATCGGCTCGGCACTGTCCAAAGGGAGCGGAACCACAAATAGGTCAAGATAGCGTATTCTACGATGTGTGCAAATTTGCGTATCGCAGTATGCACAAATATGAATTTGCTCGATTGTGGTTGTGGGGGGCCGTCGCTGAACAGAACTGAAGGCCACAAAGCAACGATTAATTTTTCCGTTATTTGCCATGCTAGCCAGTTGCCTGAAGCGAAAAAAATCAAGAGCATCCAGCCCAATAGGGCAACGCGCCAACGTGTTGTTGTCACGAGACCTTCCTCTCATGTAACTATCAGCTATCAGCTTTCGGCTTTTAGCCCTTGCTCATCCGCCCCAAGACACTGCGTTGCATGTACTGAATAGCATCGCTTCAGCACATGTTTTGCTGACCGCTGATAGCTAATATACAAGTGCTGCGCTACCTCCATGGACACACGCCTGTCCCTGCGATCTTTCTTCAGCAGTTGCAGTAGCCGATAGCTGTGAGGGCATAGACTCGAGCGACGCGCACGAGTTCGTCAAGAGGCACCCATTCGTCGGTGGTGTGGGCACCCCGTGCGTTTGGGCCGTGTGTCAAAACCGGTACATCGGCCAGCGCCGCGTAGCGATTGCCGTCATCGACAAAGGGTTTGTCACCAAAAGGGAGTGGATGCCCGGCAATGGCGCGATGGGCATTTTGAAAGGCCAGAACAATGGGGTCGGTTTCTGCAACTGAGAACGCATCGGCCCGCGTTTGCCAGTTGAGATCAATTTGGGTGTTGCTGGTTTCGGCAAGGCGTTCCACCAGGGTTTCGAGTTCGGCGCGAGCGGCAGGGGCATATCCCGGTTGCACCCATCGACGGGTCCCCTGAATGTGGCATTGCGCGGGCGATTGGTTATAGATTTCGCCAGATGAGATTTGCCCGACAAATACCGAATCATTGCCCATATAAGGATGCGCGTTCGCGCTGATCTGTTTGCCCAATGCGCCGAGTTGCCCAATGAGTTTCGCGCCTGTGCCCAACACATCGGGCAGATCGGCGGGGCGCAGAACTTCGTGGATAGCTTCGCCTGTACGATGGATGGTCATTTGAAAAATAGCCATACCGCGACCCGCCAGCGGCAAGCGGTTGGATAAGTATTCGGGAAAGAGCACCGCATCGCCCACATAACCCGCGTCAATCAGCCCTTTGATCTGGCGTTTGTCGCCCCAGGGGCCTTCGTGATGATCGTGAGCGGTGAACAACACCTCGCCCGCGGGCAATGCGCGGGTCTCGCGGAGTGCCCGCAGGGCTTCGACACAAGCCGCGATCCCGCCTTTCATGTCGGCAGCACCCAATCCGCGCAAAATACCGTTGTCGATGCGCGGGGGCACGTAGGGCAGGTGGACGGTATCGAGATGACCGTCAAATTGCAAGGTGCGCCCGCGCTTGCCCGATTCGAACCGCACGACCACGGCCGGGGCTTTGGGCCAGTTGGCTTCTACGCGCTCGACCGCAAAACCGTCGTTTTGTAAAATTTCAGACAATCTGTTCGAGATTTTGTCCGCGCTGCGCGTCGGGCTGGGAATGGAAATGAGATCGATAGCGGTCGATAATAACCGGTCTCGATCAACCGCACGGGATATGTCTTTCACGATGGTTTCAGACACCATGTTGTGATCCTCTCTTGTAAGGATCTGCCGCTACTCAACCCCTTTGAGGGCTTTTATCGCCTCGTCGGTGGCGTCGATAATATGCGCGCCCGAAGGCACGATAAATTCAAACTTTGCGTCTTTCAGGTCGGGATTGACGGTCAGGTTGTGAAACGTCTGCGCGATGATCTCGTTGTCTGACGCATCAAAAAGCCGGGTTCGGCGCAACAGGCCATTTTCGGCGTCGATGGTCAGTTGTGCTTTGACGAGCGGGATGTTCAATTGCGCGTGCAAAAGATTGACTTTGGGTTTGGCCTCAAAGACGCGGTGGGGTCGTTCGTCGAATATCTCGTCCCCCACGTAGCGAATGGTCGTCCATTCCAAGCCGCGAAACGGGCGCAGGGGATCGGCTTGGTCCGCATCGGCTTCGAGATTGGTCATGCGATAGACGCGCCCCAGGTTCACTTTGGAGGCGATTTTCTCGGCCCGGTCATACGTCCACATCAGGCCGCCATCAGACAGGCGTTGGGAAACGAGTTCTCGATCTTGCACCGTGTCGAGGCGCATCAGGTTGGGGCGCTGAAATGCCGCGTTGGCCCGAAGCGTCAATTCCCGATCCATAATGCGAATAACGGTCGTTTGCATCCCCGCACAGCGGTCAATTTCTCTGACCTGCTTTTGAATCTCGACCATAATCGCGTCGGTCTTCCCATCTCCCGTCGACATCTTGTCCGCGTTTTCCGCGCTGACAGGACCTGTCAGGATCAGCATTGCGATCACATAGCGTTTCATATTTGCTCCTCAACCGGTTTACAAAAAAAGTTTGAATGTCACGCCGAGGTGCCCGGAAAATCCACTGACCACATTATTTTGACCTTCGAGGTATTTGACTCTGGCAAACAGGCCGAGTTTTTCGCCGATGGGAAATTTGTATCCCAATTCCCCGCCGATAACGCGCTGAGATTCGCCTGCGGACATCACCATCCCGATAGTGGGTCCAAAAAACAGCTTGTGGGCTTCAAAATCGCGCATGCCAACCGTATAATTGAGACCCGCGCCCAAGACATGCATCGCGGGACTGGCAAAACTCACATCGTAAAACGGCGTTATTATGAACGGCCCCGGCGGTTTGAGATGCACAGAGGCGTGCAGGGTCAGGCCGCCTGCGGATTCAAACTTCGGGCGAATGCTGTCATTCCACATGAAGCCACCGCCGAGATTCACACTGTCGATAAACGCCGCGTTGGCAGTCCCCACACTTGCGGACAACACGAGCATCAAACAAAAATGCCTTAAAATTTTCACAGAAATCTCCTTCCGTCACAGATACTGCTCGTCCAAAACTGCAACCACATCCTTCACGCGCTGAGCACTATCGCGGGGCAAAATAAGCAGGGCATCGCCTGCGTCAACCACAATTAAATTCTCGACATCAACCAGCGCGATCACCTTGTCTTTGCCGCCATAGACCGTCGCGTTCTCGGCATTGAGCGACAGCACATTGCCGCGCAATATATTGCCATTCGCATCTGCGGGCAACACCTCTTTCAACGCATCCCACGCGCCCAGATCGCACCAACCGATATCGGCTTCTAAGGTCGCAATACAAGACGCGCGTTCGAGAATCGCGTGATCGATAGCCGTGTTTTTCATCTGCGGATACCCCCGGGCAATGACCTCGGCTTCGCGTCCGGCTTTGGCAGCGGCGGCAATTTGTTCGAGCAGGGCGTACATCTCGGGTTCAAACTCGGCAAAAAGATGCAACACGGTACTGGCTTTCCACACAAACATATTGCTGTTCCACAAATAGTGACCGCTCGCCAAATAGGTCTTTGCGGTCTCTGCATCGGGCTTTTCCTCAAATGCCGCCACCGCGTATATCGGCTCGCCGTTCACCGTGGCAATCACATCGCCCTTTTGAATATAGCCAAAACCCGTATCTGCCCGCGTCGGTTTGACGCCGAGCGTGAACAGGGTCTCGGCGCGGTCTGAAAGCGCGTCTTCTGCCACTTTGAGCAACCGACAAAATTCTTCTGGCGCGCCGATATGGTGATCCGATCCCAAACTCGCTATCGCGCATCCGGGAAACCGGGCTTCCAACAAAGCGCACTCCAACCCCACCGCGGGCCCGGTATTGCGCTGCGCCGGTTCGACAATGATATTCTCAACGGGCAACTCGGGCACTTGTTCGCGCACGCGATGCACCAACGCCGCGCTCGTGGAAATGTACAGATCGTCCATTGCGGCCAGCGATTGGAGGCGGTGAACCGCGTCTTGCAACATCGTGCGTTCACCCGTCAAGGCGTGAAATTGCTTGGGATTGTTTTTGCGGCTCAAGGGCCACAGCCGCGTGCCAATGCCGCCTGCGCGAATCACAAATTTCATACCCCACTCCCGCGGCCCAAACGCCATGCCGCTCGCCAGCGGTGATAACCGAAACCTTGCAACAAAGGCCATCTTTTTATATCTTTAACCAAATTCACGCACATATCCCCCGGGGCGATGTGACCCCGACAACAGGAGCTGACTGTTATGGCACTGACCGCCACCACCTTGGAAGAGACCTATCGACAGATGGCCGAGCGATTAGACGGCATTGTGCCGGATATCGAATTGCGCTACAAAGCCGAACTGGCCTTTGAAATCAACACCCTGAAAAAAGAACGAGGGGCGATCATCCTCGGCCACAACTACATGGAACCCGCGCTTTATCACTCTGTGCCCGATGTCGTGGGCGATTCGCTTGAATTGTCGCGCAAAGCCGCAGAGACAGACGCGGATCCCATTGTTTTTTGCGGCGTGCGCTTTATGGCCGAAACCGCAAAAATTCTCAACCCGGACAAAACCGTGCTCTTGCCCGCGCGCATTGCCGGCTGTTCGCTGGCCGCGAGCATTACGGCGCGAGATGTTCGCAACCTGCGCGAACAATATCCGGGCGTTCCCATTGTCACGTATATCAACACCTATGCCGATGTCAAAGCCGAATGCGATATTTGCTGCACGTCGGGCAATGCCCACAAAGTCGTCGAATCGCTCGACTCGGACACCATCATCTTTTTGCCCGACGAATACTTGGCCGCCAATGTCGCACGAGAAACCAATAAACGCATCATCTTTCCCACGACAACGGGGTTTTCCGATCCCAAACCCGGTCTCGAATACGAAATGATCGGCTGGCACGGGCGGTGCGAAGTCCACGAGCAATTTACCGTGCAAGACATTGAAAACGTGCGCGCACAATTTCCAAATGTCGTCGTACTCGCCCACCCGGAATGCAGCCCGCAAGTGGTCGCTGCGTCCGATTTTTCGGGCAGCACATCCCGCATGGTCGATTACGTGCGCGAAATGGATGCGGAGCGGTACTTGCTGTTGACAGAATGCAGCATGGGCGACAACATCGCCGCGGAAAATCCAGAGAAAGAAATGGTGGGCCTGTGTAGCATCCGTTGCCCGCACATGAACGAAATCACACTGGAAGACACGCGCAATGCCCTGCTAAACAACGAGCAAATCATCGAAGTGCCCGAAGCCATCCGCATACGCGCCTTAAAAGCCGTAGAACGCATGTTGGAAATTGTATGATCTAAGAAGCAGTCTTAAAACGAAATATGACCCCTTCCCCATCTGCACAGGCGTTAGCCTATAACGAGCGGAGCGAATAACGGGGTCAGTCTTTACCGCCTTCCATCTGTGGATGCCTCTTGTATCTTTGGGCGAGCACGGAGGCATCGCCCCTACGTTTCTATCCTCGCATCTCGCCTCTACCCCAGTGAATCCACCGTCCAATCCGCGAGGGGTGTAAATTGAAGCGTATCCAATTCAAAGCCATATCCAAACGGCGCGTTGACCACGCTGTCTAAATTCAGCGCGCCATTGCGGACATCCAAAACCGGAACCCCCCGCGCGTGTTGGCGGTACAAAGAGCCGTGACGCGCCAGCACTTGGCTTTGAACCGCTTCGGGATACATCCCCAAGCCCGCAAAATAGTGATGCCCATTGCGCTCGGAATGATCCACGCCG
Organism: uncultured Latescibacterota bacterium; assembly: GCA_958295785.1. Lineage (GTDB taxonomy): Bacteria > Latescibacterota > UBA2968 > UBA2968 > UBA2968 > VXRD01. Next base: position 2,935,030 of record OY282377.1, on the reverse strand, counting down.
AGAACGGCCAGCGCGGCGAGGTCTTGCAACAGCGCGACCGGCCCCACATTGGCGAGGTCCTCGCTGCTCAAAACATACGTTCCCGACGGATCGCGGCGGCGGCGGTGCGCCATCAGGCACGCATTGGCAACCCCCTTAAAAACGCCCTTACAATTTTTGTGACTCGTGCCCACATAGCCGCACGCCAATGCCCGCGTCGCGCTGTCGAGCGCGCCATCCGACTCGTCGATAATCATCGGCGGGCGATCTGTCCAATCCATCAACGCGGCTTTGATCTTTGAACTCAGCGCCCTGTCGCGGTGCAGCGGTTGCTCCACAAAAAGCAAGCCGTTGAGAAAGCGCGAGAGCCTCGCGTCGCCTCGGATGGCTTCCCACAATTTTCTAAACGGTTCGACCTCGGCGTATTGCTCGTTGCCATCCAGCGTAAACGCGCATTGATCGCCCATCAGCCCCGCGATCTGCCGAAGCCGATCCAGATCTTGTTCTGCATCGCCGCACAACTTGATTTTCAAATGCGTCAACTGATACGCCTCAATATTCGCGGCCAGCGAGTGGGGCAAGCCATCATCCACGCGGTCTTCGTCTGCGATATCTTCATCGGTTAAGGGATCGGCCAAGCCCACGGTGTGTCGCACGGTGATCGATCCCCGCGCCGATGGCCTCAGAAGATCCCCCGGCGCGTATCCCTCCAACTCGGCGTGCATATCGCCCAAGCGCGTCCCAAGCGCGTTTTCCCGCACAGCCTGTGCAAATGTCATCCCTTTCGCCCGGCAAAAAGCATCGATCACGGCCCGCTCGACCATGCTGACCCCAAACGCCCACAGCAACGGGGGATAGGCCATCGTATTTGCCCACGCACGCTGTTTGGCATAGACCTTTTGCCAAAAATCAAACACCGAATCCCCGACTTCGGTTTGCAATGCAAAATCGCACGCCCTTTGAATCACGGTCAGCATTTCGTCCAGATCGTCCGAAAATGGCGCGTCTGGATTTTTCGTGAACCACTTGGGCGGCAAGCCATCTGCGGCCAATCCAATTTCCCTCGCGCCATCGACATTGACCTGTGCCCGCACAAACAAATGGGGCAATGCCACCAGCGATGCGATCCCGTACTTGAACGGAAACCGCGTGTGCATGTTCAAAATATTGAGGTCAATTTTTTCCACTGAAATACCCATTACAGTGATTCCTTTTTTTAAGTGGCGCGAAAGTGCGTTGTGCGTCCCAAGCCGCAAATGGGGCATAGCGGAGGCTGAAAGCTAACTATTGACCATTGACCACTTTCTTTTCAAACACCGCATTCCAATCCACGCGGGCGGTGAATTGCATGGCGGCGAACAGGGTGGCGATGCCCAGCAAGGTGATGGTCAGGCCGGTATAGCCTTCAAAGAAAAAGGTGTAGGAAAACAGCACGAGGTAAATGAACTGCCCCAAGCCAATTTCGACAAAGGCCAAGCGCGTGCCCAAAATAAGCCGCATGTACGAGATGACGAGGAAAATCGAGACTGCCGACGCCAGAACAAAAGCGTAGTGGATGAGCAGATGATCGACCAGATAGGCCAGCAACAGGTGAAAACTGAAGAAGGCGGCGGCGAGAAAGAAATAGTGCATTGGGTGCAGGTTGAGGCCGCGCACCGTGCCAAAGATGAACAGCAAAAAGAAGAATAGGAAAAGGGAGATGGGCGCGGCGAAAACGACTTGGCTGACCCAGGGTCCGGGATTGAGACGCGTCGGCATGATCATCCCCAAATCCACGCCCGTGAGGAGATGGTCGTACCGCCACGTCAGGGTCCACGCATCCCCGTTTTGCGTCTTGGTGGTGGGAGACATGCTCTCTTGCGGAAAGTCGATAGCCGCAAAGCCCGCGTGCATGACCAACTCGAAATCCGACACTTGGTTGACGTGATGACCAAAACTGTACCGCCACTGATCCATACCCTGCGAGCGATAGGACACGGTCACCGGGCATTCTTCCCCTGGCTCCAAAGGGATGGCCTGGACGAGACGGCCATTGCGGATCGGCAAATCGGCGATGGCCTCACCGCCAACGCTCAAGGTGAAAGCGTCGTACACGGCGCGAGGCGCGGGCAGTTCCAAATCGAAGTACACGGTCCGGCTTTGGTCCGTGGTGTTGGCGACGGTGTACGCGGCATCGAACTCGACTTGATAGACCGCGTACCACAGCAAGCCCTTGCGCCGATGCTCCATAGACAAATCGACTTCAATGCGGCTGGCCCTCAGGTGCAGGTAGCGTCTTTCCTCCACCATGCGCGAGGCGGATTTGCCCATGGCGCTGGTCTCGACACCCATGGCACTGGTCTCGGTATGGGGCACGCGCTCCAGCCAATAGATTTGCGGCGCCTGCTGCGTCTGCGGCACACCCCAAAGTTGACTCACAGCACTTTTGAGCTTGTCGTCTTGCGTCTCCGTGCGAAATTGAACAGCCGCGCCCAAAATGAGCCAAGCGACCGTGATGCCGAGGTAAATGATGCCGATGGCGACAATGCGTTGGATCATGGGATTCCTCCTATGGTTAAGAAAAATTTTGATCGCAGAAGAAACGGACATGAGCCGGCGTTCTCTATCCGTAGCAGAACCCGTTCAGGTAATTGGCATGACTCACATCGCCCTTCCGAGCACCATGCCTATCCAGCATCCTGCAATGCAGAGGGTGACGCTTAAAATGACATTCACAGCGACCAGAACATGGTCGCCCGATTCCAGCAAGTTCAGGGTTTCAATAGAAAAAGTCGAAAAAGTCGTAAACGCGCCCAGCAGGCCGATCATCAAGCCAGCGCGCCACACATCGCCATCCAGACGACCAAACAGGATCGTATAAAGCAGTCCCATAAGAATCGATCCGATGATGTTCACCACGAGCGTGCCATAAGGAAACCCACGTCCAAACAAGCTGTGGATGCCCATGGACATTCCATAGCGCAAAACAGCCCCTAGAGCACCACCGCTGGCAATGAAGAGTATATTGGTCACAGATCGGGATTTTCGAGATTTGAGGATTCGCAGTTGGGTCGTTCTTTATGCGTGTAATATACATGTCTTTGCCCTAATATACACGTCTTTTCATTTTTCGTTTCAAATACCGCGCATGATTATTTTCGCCTTTTCGGGCGATCAAAAAAACAAAAAGTCACTGGATTCCGGCGTTGGCTACGCCTGTGCTTGCGCGTGCGCCGGAATGACGGCAAGTGGTTTTCGTGCCTTTCATCTGCGTTCATCCCAACTTACACCAAATTGAATTTCTGTTGTCCTAATGTGATGCGATATGCTACCCACAAATGATCCCCTTGCCCTTACGCAACCATTCAAAGAAGCCATTGCAACCAGGCCATCCCCAAAGACCCTCCGATAAAGCCATCGCGCACAGCGCGCAAGGCCGTCTCGCAACCAACCTCCCTCTTGCAACTTCCTTCGCAGGCCAGCACATGTCGTCCTATTACAAAAGCGATTTGCGCTGTGCAAGCCTCTCGGCGCATGAGAGCGGCATTTTTTGCCTACTTTTTTTTGCTGTTGAAAAAAAGTAGGTCGCCGCACGCCGTAGGCACAGGCGTAGCCAACGCATCACAGGCAACAAACGATGCTGTAGGGCCAAACGCTTGAGACGAGCAACACATGATCTCTGCGGAACGCCTGTTCCTCATTCCTCCCTGAAGGGAGGCAAGATACGGACAACTTAAAATCAAATTGGTATTACACCATGCCGGGACATGCCCGTAGTTCCTTTTCACACCACCGCAGTGATCAACGGCTTTCCCGAGAGTCCCGCGAGGAGGTTATCAACGGTGCGCTGCCCCATAGCGAGGCGCGTTTGGCGCGTGGCGCTGCCCAAGTGGGGCGCGATGATCGCATTGTCCATGGCCAAAAGGGGATGGTCGCGCGGCAAAGGCTCTGGTTCGGTCACATCGAGCGCGGCTGCCGCGATCCACTTGTTTTCGAGGGCTTCCGCGAGTGCGTCGTGATCCACAACGCCGCCGCGTGCCAGATTGACCAAGATGGCGGTTTTCTTCATGCGCTTGAGTTGATCCCTGCCGATCATATTGCGCGTTTCATCCGTCAGGGGCACGTTCAGGGTCACAAAGTCCGATTGCGCGAGCAGGTCATTGCGCGAAGCGTAAGTCGCGCCCAATTCGGCCTCGGCTTTGGGATCGGGCTTGCGGTTGTGGTAGAGGATGTTCATGTCAAATCCCGATGCCCGGCGCGCGACCTGCCGCCCGATATTGCCCATGCCAATAATCCCCAGCGTCGTGCCGTGGACTTCGTAGCCGATCAGAATGCGCGGGTCGTAGTGGGTAAATGCCGCGCTGCGGGCAAAGCGGTCGCCAATAACGATATTGCGTGCGGCGACCATGAGCATGGCAAAGGTCATATCGGCGGTTGCGCCGTCGAGCATATTGGGCGTATTGCCCACGGGAATGCCGCGTTGTTTGGCCGCTGGCAGGTCAATGTGATCCACGCCAACGCCAAAATTGCTGATGACTTTCAAATTGGGCATGCGATCCATAAACGCGCCAGTGATAATCGGATGCCCATACGTGAGTAGCCCTTGTGCGCGTGCGAATTTTTCGTCTGAAACACCGCCACGCGCCAAGATGTGGAGTTCACAGCGATTGTTCAACATTTCTAAAATTTCATCTGGCAGATCGACATCTGCGAGAACCCAATGCAACATACGTGCTCCTTTTGGCGAAACAGTACAAACTTGCTCTGAATTGCAACATTTTACACTATAACACACAAGGCAAAACGCGACAAGAGATTATCCCTCATGTTACAATCGCGAGCACAGTGTATGACAAAACGGACAGATACGGCCTACAACGGGCAAATCAACGGAACGGGGTCGGTGAATACGCATGAAAATCCTAGGGGCAGGCCTCCGTGCCTGTCCGAGTCAGCAAATCTACGAATCTGAATCGCGAGTTAAAAGGGTTGCTGAAGGCACGCGAATTGCGTAAATTGGAAATTGATAGAGGGTTGGGATAGAGGAATGGGAAAGCGAATCAAAACTCACACAGGAGGGAAATGGTATGTGCGGTTCAATTTTTAGCATTGCGGTTCATGGATGGAATAACACGGTGAGAAATTTGCTCGCTCTCGCGCTGATGGTCGGCATCGCGTTTGGACCGGCAGACGCGGAATTGCTGACCATGCGTCCACAGCCTCAGGGCGGTGCTATCGTCGGGTCGTGGAAAGCCGAGATGACCTCGCTTAGCGCTTATGCCCCGGCCGCGCTCGTGAAAGCTGTCGCTCCGCTTACATTTGAAGGCGAGACCAATGGCACAATAACTTTTGATTCTAATGGCACTGTTCAAGCCGATTATACGACACTCTCTGATATCAGTGCGGTATTATTGATCTCCATTTCGGTCTCTGTGCCCGATACGAGCCAATACTCGGGGAATTACACTTTGGAAGCCGATAACCAACTTGTCATCACGCGCGAAAATGAAGATGCGCTTCGCTACACGTACACGGCGACAGCGGATTCCTTGTTTATTATGCGCCCCCTTCTTTTAGATGAATTATTATCGTCATTGAGCCCGGCTGTGAGGGGATTGGCAAGGGGCGCACTTGAACAGCACGTTCCCAAAGATGATCCAATTAGAATCGTGATCAGTTTTGCGAAAACAACTCCGTCTGCTGATTTTACTGGGGATGGAAAAGTTGGTTTTCAAGACTTTCTCGCATTTGCAAATGCGTTTGGCAAAGCACCAGGGCAGGACGGTTATGATGCCCGCATGGATCTCGATTCGAGCGGCGGAGCCATTGATTTTAATGACTTTATCGCATTTGCAAATGCGTTTGGTAGCTGAGGATGACCGTTGACCTGACCCGGCACGCAATAGGTAGATACCATGCCTATTGATACGCCACATCTATGGAAACAGATCCGCTTGGCCGCGGCCACCGATATGTGTCCGACCAACCCCTCGAGCTTTGCATGCAACCCGTATCAGGCGGAGGCGCGCTGATTATCGCCAATCGCACGGGACATTTGCCGGGCATTCAGGGGCGCTTGAATCCAATACCCGATACCCTAGATCGAACCTACCTCTACGCCGATAATGTGACGATCAACGATGGGCGCCAGCAACCGGTACACTTCAACCTGAACGCCCCATTCACCTGACCGATTCGATGGGCACCAGTGCCACATTGTGGGTTTGCGAGATGGTCGGCTCATCGTGTATATTCGACTATTGTTGCGATAGCGGACGTTAGACAGCGTTTTTTCCGTCAAAACAAAAAGAAAAAGAAAAAGAAAAAGAAAAATGGAATTTTTAGGAATGCACGACACAAAAGAGAATCAGGGCGAAAACGAGAGATCGCAAAGCTATTTCGCGGGTATTCTCGATCAAATCGACAAGCGATTTTCTGACTTCAGAGCAGAAATGAACACGCGGTTTGCGGACTTCAGAGCAGAAATGAACACGCGATTTTCCGATTTCAAAACAGAAGTGAACGCGCGGTTTGTGGACTTCAAAACAGAAGTGAATACGCGATTTAATCAAGTTGACAAGCAATTTGATAAAGTTGACAAGCAATTTGATAAAGTTGATAAGCAGTTTGCAGACTTCAAAGCAGAAGTGAACGCACGGTTTGACAAAGTTGACAAGCAATTTGACAAAGTTGACAAGCAATTTGATAAAGTTGACAAGCAGTTTGACAAAGTTGACAAGCAGTTTGCGGACTTCAGAGCAGAAATGAACGCGCGGTTTGATAAAATCGACGCCGACGCCAAATGGCGTTTCAGGATAATGCTCGCTATTTTGGGGTTGGCCTTGGCTATTTTGAAATGGTTGTAATACGCCGCCAATCGCAAAGTGCTGAAACTGTGACGATAGCCCAATCCATTCTTATGAGCGTGCGATGACAAAATTGATGGCAAGTGCCTATTTGATGTTCAAATTGATCTGTCAGCGAATAGACCTCGATCCCGAACTCGTACTCGTGATGTGGCGCAACCGCCCGGCCATTGAAATCTACGAGCCTGGCCCTTCTGCACGCCCAAGCCAACGAATAAAAATTTTCTCTTTTGCCCATTCGGATGTCGCCGCTGGCTACCCCTTTAAGTGGAGTACAACCGCGACAGCGGTGCAATGGCCCTATAACGGACGCCCCTCGCATCTCTAAATCGCGCAAGGATGCGATTTTTTTTGGAATCGTGTTATGATGTTGCGCTGGATTGTGGGACTTGTCGTATTTTCTTTTTTGGCGGTTGCCCATGCACAAGACGCGCTTGAGCGTGCAGATGTCGTGGATACGACAGCGGTGACGCTATCTGATTCGATGGCTGCGATTCTCGATCCGAAATTGAAACGCGCTGTCGTTTCTTTAGAGGCTGGCGACCCCAGTGCTGCCGCGGCTGAATTGCGCGATATTTTGCTGCAAAATCCCGCGCACACACAGGCATTGCGCCTGCTCATCTCGGCGCATTTGCGGGCGGAAAATTTCGCACAAGCCATTGATGCCTGCCAACAGTTATCCGTTCAGGACTCAACCAATTCAGGCATTTGGGTCGCGCTTGGCTATTTGCATCAGCGGATGGGCGATCTGGTTTTGGCAGAGCAATTTTATCACCAGGGGCTTGTTCTGGATCCCAATATCATCGCGGCCTATCAGGGGTTGGGTTGGATTTATTTAGAAACGGGACGCACAGAACAGGCCCTCGACATGGTCGGCGAGACCACAGAACGCGCGCCCGATTACGCGCTCAATTATATTCTCTTGGGGCGCGCACTCACAGTTCAAGGCTTTTTTGAAGACGCCGCCATTGCTTACAACCGTGCGTTCGCGTTGCAAAGCGATCTGCGCGAGCGATACGGTATCTTGCTTCAGGAATTGGGATTGAGAAATCCCTTGAGGCGTTAGGGGACGGGCTATGGCAGAAAAACCCAAACGGATTCGCGTTGACCGCGCAAGGGGATGGCTCGAAACGGAGTGGGCAGACGAAGGGGTTTTGCGCGTGATGTTGCATGAGGTGCGAAAAGCTTGCCCCTGTGCTTTGTGCGAAGGGTTGCGGGCAAAGCAAGCCGCGCAATTGCAGATGATTACAACGGATCAAACACCGTCTGTCGATCTGGCGGATGTCGTTCCCGTGGGGAATTACGCGCTTCAATTTCGGTGGACAGATGGACACGATACGGGACTTTATACCTATTCTCATCTCAAACAGTTGGCACTGGCCGCGTCGTCGCGTGGGTGACAGGGCGTTCCATCCGGCACAGCCGAGCAGTGTTGCGAGGAGTGTATTATGAGGGTTTTTGCGGGTGTCGGATTTTTTGTTTTGATTGTTTTTGCATCGGGTGCCCAGGCGGGTTTTGGGCTTTACAATCTGGCAACCAAGGTGGGTTTGGATGTTGTGCAGGCAAATGACACGCGGCATTTCTTTGTCCTTCAAGCCGATATCGCAACGGTATTTACGCCCAATCTGCGTCTCGAAATCGGCGCAGAGGCGGGCAGAGGAGCCGACCTCGACGGGACAGAGATTCGGGCGAGAGGCGGTGGGGCTTTTCTCAAGTATTTGTGGCCGCACAAATCTGGGACCGCTTTTGCGTATATGGGCGGCGGGTTGGGGGTGAACCGCGTGCGCCGCGAGAGATTGATCACCAACAAATTTCAAAGTGAATACCAGGCCTCGCTTCACTTTATTCTCATCGGCATGGAAAAACAATTGTTGCGCCGCAAGATGGAGATTTTGTTCGAGATTCGCTGGGTCATTGGCGAAGAAGAAGACGCGAGTGCCCTGCGTGCCGCCGTGGGAATAGGGTTTAACCTCGGCAAGCCCTAAGAAGCTATCTCAAAACTATCGGGACCTACCCCCCTAACCCCTCCATGTGGGTTGCCTTTGATGCGTTGGCTACGCCTGTGCCTACGGCGAGCGGCGACCTACTTTTTTTTAACAGCAAAAAAAAGTAGGCGAGCGGGGTACAACTGCCTTAGCAGTTCAAAAATGCCGCTCTCATGCGCCGAGAGGCTGGCACAGCGCAAATCGCTTTTGTAACAGCACGACATGCGTTGGCCTGCGAGGTGGGTTGCAAGATGGCTGTGGGTTGCGAGATGGCCTTGCGCGCTGTGCGCGATGGCTTTATCGGAGGGTCTTTTGGGATGGCCTGGTTGCCATGGCTTCTCTGAATGACTGCGTAAGGTCAAGGGGATCGCTTGCGGGTAGCATATCGCATCATATCAGGTCAACAGAAAGTCAATTTAGTATTATACCCGCAGGGTCATGCCTGTGTATGCCATTCCCTTCTCGCGTTTTGCCTCTTGCTTCAGGCGGGCACAGAGCCTGTAGTTCATGCCTTAATCAAGAGGACCCGCCCCATATTTCATCTGCGTTCATCTGCGTTCATCTGCGTTCATCTGTGGATATCTCTCTCCTTTTGTATCTTAGCGGTCAGCGGTTAGCGGTGGAGCGGCGAGGGCTGAAAGCTGATAGCATCTTACTTCTTACCTTTGAAAGGCGTATCATTGGAATACCTCACAGAACTCTGGGAAACTTTTTTGGCCTATTTGAATGATCAACCGCCAGGGTGGATTTATTTTTTTTTGTTTTTAGGTGCTTTTTTAGAGAATGTCGTGCCCCCTATTCCGGGCGATACCCTCATTGTTTTTGGCGCGTATTTGGCCGGGATTGGCGTGATTGCGGTTTGGCCCGCTTATTTTGCCATGTGGATCGGCAGCGCGGTGGGATGTTTGCTCCTTTACAGCGTGGCTTTTGTAAAGGGACGGGCGTTCTTTTTGCGGTTAAATTTGAAATTTTTGAATGAAGAGACCCTGCTCCGCACCGAAACATGGTTCAATCGCTATGGCGACAAAATTGTCATCTTCAACCGGTTTTTTCCCACCGTGCGGATATTTGTCGGCATTGTGGCGGGCATCAGCCGGATGCACCCGGTACGCATGACGATTTATGTCATGTTTGGCACGTTGTTGTGGAATAGCCTGCTCGTTTATTTTGGTCTGATGGTAGGGGAAAACTGGCAGATCGTGGTCGCCGTGCTCAAGACGTATAACCGCGTGCTGGCGATACTCATGGTTGTGGGGCTGATCGGCTTCTGGTGGTGGCGCAGAAGAAATAGACGAATCAACGAATAGCCGAAACGGGGTACAACCTTGCCCTGAGCGGAGCCGAACGGGTCTGCGTTAGCGTTAGCCGTTCATCGGCGGAACGGAGTACAAGTTCATCAACGTAGCGAAGCGAGTAATGGATGAATCGGCAAATGGACGCACACAGCGGGGCAGGACTGGGCGGGGTACTTCTCACCTCTTCGGGCGGGCACAGAGGCCACGCTCCTACGTGCTCATCTCTTGTCTTTTGTGGAGAAACTTACGCCTCATCTCTGACTTTATCCTTCCTTTATTGTCCATTTGGGCTTATTATTTTTTCACGACATTTTGAACGCTTATCCGGTGCGATGTTATGAAAAAAAAGATCCGCGTGGGGGTGTTGTTCGGCGGGAAGTCGGCAGAGCATGAAGTGTCCTTGCAGTCTGCACGCAATATTATCGACGCCATTGACAAGACCAAATACGAGGTGGTGCCGATTGGGATCGACAAATTGGGGCGGTGGTTTTTGGACGACGCCGAACACTTGTTGCCCGAATCAACGACCGAGGGCCTGGCTGATGCCGATCAAAACGCGCTGGTCACGTTGATGCCAGAAGGCCGCGGCGAACTGGTGGGGCAATCCACATCCGGTGCGGTTGATGTGGTGTTTCCCGTCTTGCACGGGCCGCTGGGCGAAGACGGGACTGTGCAGGGGTTTTTGAGGTTGGCCGATGTGCCCTATGTGGGCCCCAATGTGCTCGGCTCGGCTGTGGGGATGGACAAAGACGTGATGAAACGCTTGCTGCGCGACGCCGGCATTCCCACGGCAGCATGGCGAACCGTGCATCGGTTTCAGTTGGAAGACTTGAATTTAGACGATGTCATTTCAGAACTGGGATTGCCCCTGTTTGTAAAGCCCGCGAACATGGGGTCTTCGGTTGGGGTGAGCAAAGCACGCGACAAAGAGGCGTTGATCCCGGCTTTGAAAGACGCATTTCGCTACGACAATAAGGTGCTGATCGAGGCGTTTGTCCCGGGCAGAGAAATTGAGTGCTCGGTGTTGGGCAATGAAACGCCCATTGTCTCTGTGCCCGGCGAGGTTTTGCCGCAGCACGAGTTTTATTCTTATGAGGCGAAATATCTGGATGAAAAAGGCGCGTTATTGCACATTCCCGCCAATTTATCGGCAGAGGCTGTCGAACAGATGCAAGCCCTCGCCATTCGCACCTTTCAAGTGCTGTGCTGCGAGGGGATGGCGCGCGCTGATTTCTTTTTTCGACCCGACGGCACTTTTATGGTGAATGAGGTCAACACCATTCCCGGTTTTACGCGGATCAGCATGTATCCCAAGCTGTGGGAGGCCAGCGGGATTTCTTATGCAGAACTGATTGATCGCCTCATCCAACTGGGCATTGAACGCCATGAACGCGATCAAAAGCTCGAGACCTCATTTTTTTAGCTCTGTCCGTCGCCAAACGCTCGCGTCTGCAACGCTATGGGGTGTGAAACATTCAAATGACGCGAATGAACTGTTGAGGTTATGATGTCCTATTCACAATCCATTTTATTGGCCGAAACCGATCCCATGTTGCGGTCTTTTGTGCAAAAAAAATTGGCTGACTTGGGCTGCGATGTCGATGTGGCAAACGATGTGGAGGAAGCGCGGGTGCTTCAGCAAGCCCGACACTACGATCTGATTCTGAAGGATTTGCCCAATCCCTTTTCGCTCGAGGTGTTGGAGTGGCACTTAAAGCGCGTTTCATGGCAGCCAACGCCAAAACATCTGCGGGCAAGTGCCTGACGGGTTATTTGTTTGTCAGTGTTTTGTGTTTGGCGGTTGTTTTGACGTGCTCTGAACCCGAACAATGGCTCGAACACGATGCCTTTGAACAGTGGTAATATTCGCGTCGTGCCCCGCTTTGAGGTTGCCAAAAATCACCCACTTTTGTATCTTGTGAACCACGCGCCGCCCTAGCTCAGTTGGTAGAGCACCTGATTTGTAATCAGGCGGTCAGCGGTTCAAGTCCGCTGGGCGGCTCCAAACTCGCGCTGACTTGGGTCAGCAAAAAACAACGGGTTACGACAAGAAGTCGTAGCCCGTTTTGCTTGAAAAAAAACAAAAAATGAATCGTAGGGACGTGCCCCCGTGACCGCCCGTTTGACCGGAGCAAACTCCGTGACCGACACCCCTCCCATAGACGCCTTTCGCCGCGTCGTCGTCATCGGAACGTCGGGCGCGGGAAAGACGACCCTCGCCTGTCATCTCGCTTCCCGAATGGGCGTTCCCCACATCGAGTTCGACGCGTACCGGCACGGCCCCAACTGGACCGAAACGCCCAACCACCTTCTCAGGCAGAATATAGCCGAGGCCATCGCCGAAGACGGATGGGTCGCAGATGGCAATTACAGTGCCGGCCGCGATCTCGTATGGACACGCGCAACCGCCATCATCTGGCTCGACTATGCCTTTCCGGTCGTCTTCTGGCGCCTCTTCTGGCGCACTATATGCCGATTTGTAAAACGCACCGAGCTTTGGAACGGAAACCGCGAAAAGTTGCGGTGGCACTTCTTTACGAAGGACTCCCTGTTTCTGTGGGCGTTTCAGACCCATTGGTCGCGCAAGAAGGGCCTGATCGCCGCGTTTGAGCAACCGCAGCATCGCCACCTCGCCGTGTTCCGCACGCGCACGCCCCGAGAGACGCGCCGCCTGCTGAACTCGCTTTGGCCAAAAAAAGAACGGCCGCAATCACAGTGATCGCGGCCGTTGGCGTTTGTGGAACCTCTATGTCAGACGATCGGGGGAGAGGTCACGATGCTGCCCGATCGCGTGGTACAGATAGGTGGCATATCGACCTCCTCTTGTGTGCGTTGCAGCCTGTCACTCCCACTCGCGGTTCAATGAACTTTCCGTGTGCCTCGCGTGTGCGCGGCGGTCTTTGAAGAAATCGCTTTCCGAGCCGGGTACCGAATGGCGGTTACGAGGCCGGCCATTGAAAAGACCGATGTGAAACACGCGGGCGAGAACCTTTTCGAGCGGCTCGCCGCCTGACGATTTGCGTCGTCCTGTTCACGCAAATATAACCCGATAAATCGGGAGATGTCAAGGACTAATTTATCGTTTGTTCGTCCGTATTTTTTTCGTAATATCAGAATAGACGAATAAACGAATCGCAGGTGCCCCCTGCCCGCCCAAATGTCGGGAACGAGGTACAACTGCGTTAGCAGTTCATCAACGGAGCGATTCGCCTCTACTTGCAACCCATCAAATGAAAGGGACTAAAATGGCATTGACAATTGACGAAACACCCGCACGGCCAGGGGAATGGGGCTTCAGACCGCAGGATGTGACGACAGAGGAGACGCCCCCGGCATTTGTGTGGCGCCCGCAAGTACACGCGGCGAGTTATGACATTCAATGCGCCCGGGTGGCGGATTTTTCAAAAATCGAATACGAGGCGCGAGGGGTGCGCTATACGGCCCATCGCCCGGCAGAAGTGTTCGCGCTTGGGCAATGGTATTGGCGGTTTCGATTTGCCGATAGAGAGGGTCGCGTGTCAAATTGGAGTTCGGGGCGCGGGTTTGCAATTGCCCAAGGCGCGAAAGCCTTGCCCTTGCCCAAACGCGGAGAATTGATCGGGCGCATCCCAAAAAGCCATCCGCGTTTGTTTGTGCGCCCCGAGCAGTTGGATGATTTGCGCGCACGGGCGCAGGGCGATCTCAAACCGATTTACGACGATTTAGTCGCTACATGCGAAGACATATTGACCGATGTTCCGCCCACCGAAGAACCGCCGCTGTATCCGGAAGGCACGGTTTGGTTGAGCGAAGCATGGCGAGAGATCTGGTGGGGCAATCGGATGTACACCATTCGCGTGTTGAACAGCGCGGCGACGCTGGCGTTCACGCGGCTTTTGGGCGGTCAAAATCACTATGGTGAAAAGGCAAAAGAATTGCTTCTGGCATGTGCCCAGTGGGATCCCCTTGGGGCGACTGGGTATCGGTACAATGACGAAGCGGGCATGCCCTACAATTATTATTTTTCCCGAACCTATTCGTTTGTCAACGATTTGTTGCGCGAAGAAGAGCGCGAACTCTGCCGCGAGGTGATGCGGGTGCAAGGCCGCGAGATGTGCGATCATCTGGCAACCGAGATGCAGTATTTGTGGCATCCCTACGGCAGCCACGCCGGGCGTGCGTGGCATTTTTTGGGTGAAATTGGCATCGCGTTTTTGGATGAGATCCCCGAAGCCGAAGAATGGGTGTGGTTTGCGATGAATGTGTTTGCCGCGGTCTATCCCGCGTGGTGTGACGAGGATGGCGGTTGGCATCAGGGGTTGCAATATTGGGCGAGTTATGTCCAGCGTTTTACGTGGTGGGCAGATATTATGCACGCGGCAATGGGGATCGACGCCTATCGCAAGCCGTATTTTGCACGCGCTGGCGATCTGCCAATGTATTTTCAACCGCCCGGCACCCGAGGCGGCGGGGTGGGCGATTTGACGACCACGAGAACATCCGATCAAAATTGCGATTTGATGAGCACACTGGCGGCGCAGGCGCGCAACCCATACTGGCAATGGTACGTGGAAGCGCATCCAAAGGCCGCAAAAGCCGAAAGTGCAGACGAGCGTTTGAATGCTGTCGGCGCAGGGCAGTCGCGCTATATCGACTTTGTGCGGGGCGCATTGCCCAAGGTGGTCGCCAAAGCACCGGTGGATTTGCCCACTTCAAAGTGTTTTCGCGGCACGGGGTTGGCGGTGATGAATACGGATTTGACGGATGGCGCGAACAATGTGGCGGTCATTTTTAAGAGCAGTCCCTTGGGGTCTCAAAGTCACGGCTTTGACGCGCAAAATTCATTTTCGCTCTTTGCGTTTGGCGAGCGGCTGTTGATCCACACCGGGCAACGCGATATTCACGGCAGCGACCACCACAAGAATTGGATGCACCACACCAAATCGACCAACTGCATCACGGTCAACAACGAGAGTCAGTTGCGAAACCACGCGGCTGCCACAGGTGAAATTTTGGCTTTTCGCACATCAGCCGCCTTTGATTACGTCGCCGGAGAAGCGGCTCCAGCCTATTCGGGAAAGCTGAAAAAGTTCACGCGACAGATCTTGTTTGCCAAACCCGATGTCGTGGTGATTTGCGATACGGTGGTGGCAAACGAGGCTTCGATATTTCAATACCACTTACACGCCGAGACAGAAATGGCGGTTGATGGACAGACGATAAAAATCGCGACTGGCAACGCGGGATGTGTGGTCTCGTTGCTGCATCCAGCCGATTTGAAAATCAGCCAAACCGATCAGTTCAACCCGCCGCCGCGGGATCGGATTCAACTTGCGGAATACCACCTGACAGCAGAGACCACCGCACCGCAAAAAGAGGCCATGGTCATCGCCATCTTGAGACCGCACAAAGCCGATGACGCGCCCAAAGGCAAACCCGCGCTGCAAGGTGGCGGCCTCGTCACCGTGCCCCTGCCCCGTGGCGGCGAGTTGACGGTTTGGACAGATGAGCCCCTGCGCGCCGAGAGACGAGATCAAAACGGCGTTGTGAGGTTTTAATCCCTTCGGACATTTGGAGATATGACAAACCGCCACGCCACAAACATGTATCGCCAGAAAATAGGCAACAGGAGGGGACATCAAATGGCAACGAACCTGACTTTTCAGTATGACCGCGAAGCGGATATTCTGTATCAATCCGCATCCCGAACAGGAGAGCGAGGAACGGGTCATTCCAACAGCTTAATAATCTCATAAAGGTCAATGGCATCACCCCCAAACCCACCACATGCTCAATTCTGCATATCTATGGCGATGTGCAACGGCTGAAAGCACGAGGCGAAATCGAACCTCAAACCATTGAGCACCTGCGCCTTCTTGCGTTGCGGATTGTCTGCGCCCAATAAACACAAACGCCATCAGCGATTTGCCGATGGCGTTTTTTTGTCTGGATCGCGGATTGTCGCGGATTTAGGGATTGCGCGAATTAAAACCCATGTCCTTCGCGCCTACTGCATCCCCGCCCATCCGTCCCATGTGCGTTGGTCCGTCTCTCTCGTCTCTATGATTCAGACAAGGGACGGGGCGGACTGACCGCTGACTCCTGACCACCAGTCGCTTGCTTTGTTGACTCCTGACCGCTGACTGCTTGGGGGCTTGAGACAGGAGACGGGGGACTGGGCCTGCTGTCTTTCCAACGTCTGTAACTGTCAAGGGCAAAGGGGATGAAAATGGGAATGATCATGGGAACACCAAAAGCCACAATGACGCCCATAATCCAATAAAACATGGTATCCATCCGATTATTCAACTGTTTAAACTCGGCGTTCATCCGATTATTTATCCGTTCAAACTTGTAGTTGTTCTGTTTGTCCAACTCATCAATCCGTTTGTTCAATTCATCAAACTTGTCGTCCATCTTTTCATCTAACTCGTTTTGTCTATTTTCAACTCGTTCAAGCCTATTTTCAACTCGTTCAAGCCGTTTGTCCAGTTGTTCAACAGTGCCGATCAACTTGCCAAGTTCGGTTTGATTTTGTGATACACTTGTATTTTGTGCAGGTTTTTGACTGACTGGTTGTTGTGCGTCACTTGGCGCGATGAGCATCAAACCCAATGGAATGCAAACGACCAATAGGATGTTTCTCATGTCCATGTCCTTTCAAAAATGGCATGTGAATTTACATCTTACAAATATACGTCCTTTTTTTTTGATGTCAACGTGGTTACTTCCTGAATAACACGGCTGACTAAAAACACGTCATGCCTCATTTTTCATCCGCATTTATCTGCGTTCATTTCATCTGCGTCATCTGCGGGCGCGCCCTTGTTGCAGGCTGCGCCTGTGCGTCTGTTCGTCTCGCGGTCATTCTGTTTTGAGAAAAGGGTTGACAGGGGCTTTGAAGACGCAATAGATTGCCCCGAAACAGAAATGACGAGGCGTTTAACCGAGAAAGGAAGTCCATGTCTGACAACATCATTCGCGTTGCCATTGGGGGGCAGGGCCGCAGTGGGTATAATATTCACGCCAACTGGCTGCGCCAAGTGCCCGACAAATTCAAAATCGTAGCGGTTTCGGATCAGTTGTCCGAACGGAGGCGCGATGCCCGCGAACAATTTGGCGCCAAAGCCTATCGGGACTGGGAGGAAATGATCAAAGTCGAGGGATTCGACCTCTTTGTCAATGCCCTGCCCCAGCCCTTGCATCCGGTTGCCAGCATTGCGGCCCTCAACGCCGGCTGCCATGTCGTGTGCGAAAAACCCACCTGCAAAACCGTGGCGCAATTCGACCGCATCGTGCGCGCAGCCAAAGACAACCAGCGCGTCTTTGCCCCGTTTCAGAACAACCGGTTGCAACCCTTTTTTGACAAAATGCAAAAAATTATCAACTCGGGCGTTTTGGGCAAAATTGTCTATATTCGATCCTCATGGGGCCGGTTTGCGCGGCGTTGGGACTGGCAAACCCGTCAGGAAAACTGGGGCGGCGGCTTGCTCAACACCGGGCCTCACGCCGTTGATCAGGCCCTCTGCCTGTTTGGCTTTGACCGCACTCCGCACGTATTTGCCCGAATGGACTGCAACAATCCCTTTTGGGGCGACGCGGATGATCACTGCACCCTCACATTGTACGACCCGGACCGGCAGGCCCCCCAAATCGACATTGTCGTCAGCAACTACCTGCATTATCCGCAACGCGACACGTACGCGGTCGACGGCACCTGCGGCGGCCTGACCGGCGGCGCGACTGCGCTCACATGGCGTTATTTTGATCCGGAAAGAGCGCCCAAGCACGAGATGTGGACGTGGTCTGTAGATAGAAAATATACCCGCGAAGAACTCGACTGGGTCGAAGAAACGTGGACGCTCGAAACAGAAAAGACCAAGCCCGAAAGCGGCCCCGAACGATTTTACAACAACGTCTATGACGCGCTCAAAAACAACGGCCAACTCCTCATCACCCCGGCGCAGGTGCGAAAGCAAATCGCCGTGATGGAAGAAGCCCATCGGCAAAATCCGTTGCCCCAAAAAGCAATCACAGATGAACGCAGATGAAACGCGAGGTAGATGCTGAAGCGGTGTCATTCAGTAACGCAGGGGTGTGATCCCGTGCCGGCCCGAAGATATAAGAAGCCATCTTAAAATTATCGGGACCTACCCCCCTAACCCCCGTTATTCGCTCCGCTCATTGTAGGGTATGGCTACGCCATGCCTGCGGCGTGCGCCTGTGCCTACAAGGAAGGGGGGAATCAAGATCTCCCTACAAGAAAGATGCGGGATAGAAACGTAGGGGCGGTGCCCCCGTGCCCGCCCGAAAAGGCGAGATACAAGGTGGAAGAACATCTCCCTCCCCGTTGCGGGGAGGGGCCGGGGGAGGGGTCATCTTTCGTTTTAAGACAACTTCTAAGACGCGAGAGAGCCGCCCAGGCCCCAAGCGGTCGGCAAAGCATGTGCTGGAGCAACGTCATTTCAGATAGACAGGGGCTGATAGCTGATTTTTAATTTCGTGTGACCGAAGCCAATGCCGTGACCGATACCCCTCCCATAGACGCCTTTCGCCGCGTGGTCATCAAGGATCGGAGGCTCACGAACTGGCAATATGACTTGACAGATCCATTGGCCTTTTTTGAGACAGAGAGGGCTTCATTTTTTGGAGGGAGTCGCCATGCTTCAGACGCAGAGCGCGTTTTGCGATTATTTGGATGGGATAAAGGCGGAATTGGATAGGACGAGTGCTTTGGGGGTGTTTGAAGAACTTGGGAAAAACATCCAGTCCGCAGAGGAGTTGAAGCGGGATATTGCCGAGGCCGAGTTGGTCGTGCCGGTCGTCGGGGCTTTCAGCTCGGGCAAAAGCACGTTGATCAACTCGTTTTTGGGGTCCGATTACTTGCCCGTCAACATCACCCCGGAAACCGCGTTGGCAACCGAGTTGCGCTATTCCGACAGCGAGCGCGTTGAGGCCATCATGAAAAATGGCGAGTCGGATCGCTACGCCATCGCGGAGATCGGCGCGATCAAAGAGAAGGCGGCGCAATACCAATATGTCGAGGTCTTTCTCAACAGCGAACAACTCAAGGGAATCGCGCCCCTCGTGCTCGTGGATATGCCGGGGTTTGATTCGCCGCTGGATTTGCACCATCGCGCCATTTTGACGTACCTCGCCCGAGGGAGCCACTATGCGGTCTTGATCAGCGTGGAGGAGGGCACAGTCACGCAGTCAGCCCATCGGCAGTTGTCCGAATTTGACGAGTTCGACAAGCCGTTTTCCGTGTTTTTGAGCAAGGCGAATTTGCGCTCGGAGTCCGAGGTTCAAGAAATCGCACAGAACATCCAAGATCGGCTCGAGGACGATTTCGACTTTGCCGACGCGGTCGTTCCCGTGGGCAAGGATGGCGGGGATAGTCTGGACAGAATGTTTCGAGCCATTGACCCAGAGGAGCTTTTCACCCGGCTTTATCGCCCCAGCTTGGAGGGGCATTTCTTCGATATCGACGGCAGCTTGAACACATGGATCAGTTCCTTGAAAAAGGACGAGAGCGAGAACCAAGAGGCCATTGACGAACTCGCCGCGGGCATTCGAGACTTGGAACAAAAGAAGGACGCTATGATTCGGGACGTCCGCTCGCGGTATTCCACGACCCGTGCCAACGACATTGTGGAGCGCGTGGGCGCGGACCTGAACAATGCCGTAGAGGAATTGACCGGCATCGCCCTGTCCAGCGGCGAAGATGCTTTTCAGCGGCACATGTCGGAAATCCTGCGCTCTTCGCTCGTGAGCCATGTGAAAACCGAAATGGAGCAGTTGAACAGACAGATCGTCGAAGACCTGTCCAGAAGCGTCAAAGGCATTGACCACATTCTTTCCTCTTATACGAGCAATGAAAATTGGTTGGAAAAAGCAATGTACAGTGCCCCACAACTTCTTTCTGAGGGAAGTGCGATTCTCAAAGGGGTTGGCGGTGCAGTCAAAGGCGGACGGAATTTGTACCGCGTTCTCACCACCACGCTCGCCATTACCACCAGTTTTGTGATGCCAATTTTGGAACTCTTCATCATCTTCCTGCCCGACATTATTGGCTACTTTCAAAAGCGGCGGCAGGAGGAGCAGATTCGCAACCAACTGATTGGAACCGTTATCCCGTCCATCAAAAGCAAACTGCGGAGCGAACTGCCCAAAGATTTCGAGGATCAAGTGAACGGCCTCATCAATGAGAACGCGGTGGCTTTGGATTCGCAGATCAAGGCCAAACAAAGCGAAATCGCCGAAGCCGAGCAGGCCAAGAAGGACGCGCTTCAGGACATTGGGCAAACGATTGCGGATCTGACCAGCATTCGAGAGAACATCCGGTTGCTGGCAACGCCGGTGCTTTTTGCACAACAAGGAGAACGAACATGAACCAGAACGGAATTGTCACTTTCAGGGAAGAGTTGGAACGAGTCATGGGCCGTTACCACGACTTTCTCGGGGATGAGGCCCAACGCCTCTGCCGGGAATACAGCATTCCCACGGGCAAGAACTTGCAAGCGGATTTGGCGGCCATTGCCGATGAAGGCCGGTTGCTGAAAATCGGCATTGTGGGGCGGGTCAAATCCGGAAAATCCTCGTTGCTGAACGCCCTCCTCTTTGACGGGCAAAGCATTCTCCCCAAGGCGGCCACCCCGATGACCGCGGCCTTGACCACGCTTTCGCATGGGGATACCCCGTCGGCAGAAGTGGAATTTTTCACCCAAGAGGACTTTGAGAATATCAAGGCCCAGTACGAAGAGTACAACAGGCAACGGGATGATCTATACAGGAAATTCTTGGCACAAGGAAGACAGAGACAAACCCGATCCCGAAAATCCCCGGAGGAATTGGCAAAAAGCAAAGCCTATCGGGAGATGCGGGCGAAAGTCGAACTCTCGGCAGCACATGAGCAATACACCAAAATGGATGCTACCAGGTTGTCCATCAGGACTTTGGAAGAAAAACGCCTTCTCAAGTTTGACCGTATTTCTGACTTAGGCGACAAGTTGGATGATTACGTCGGCGCGAAGGGCAAATACATGCCCTTTACCAAGAGCGTCAACCTCCGGCTTTCCCAAGAGAAGCTGAAGGACATAGAAATTGTGGATACGCCGGGCCTCAACGATCCGGTTCAGTCCCGCGAGGCGCGGACGCAAGAGCACTTGAATCAATGCGATGTGGTGTTGATCCTCAGCCCGTCGGGGCAGTTTTTGAATGATGTGGATTTGGAACTGATGGATCGAATCACCAGCAAGGAAGGCATCCATGAACTGTTTGTCGTGGCGGCCCAGGCGGATACCCAGCTTTTCGGTCATCTGAAGGATGAGAACGACGGGCAGTTGGATCGCGTGCTGGACAGTCTCACCGGGGTGCTTGGAGACCAATTGAACAAGGTGATCACAAATTTGAAAGAGAGCAATCCCGAGGTGGGAAATACCTACGATCAGTTGCTCGAAGGCCAAAGCAAGATCATTTACTCGTCGGGAATGTGCGAAAGTCTGAAGCAACTCTTTGGGCAACGGGGCGAGTGGGACGAGGGGATGCGGCACGCTTGGGGTAGTCTGCTAGCCGGTTATCCAGACTATTTTTCCGATGCGGACGAGAACTTGTCGCGCATCAGTTTGAACAAGTTGTCCAACATCTCGGCCATCCAAAATATTGTCGCGAAGGTGCGCGCGAAAAAGGACGACATCATCCAAAAAAGGCAGACGAAGTATGTTGACGCAAAACGCCAGTCTTTGCGTGCCTTGAAGGATGGCTTGCTCGCGTTTGCCGACGAGCGGCAGTCCGAAATTGAGGGCACGGATATTGAAAAAATTAAGGCACAGCGCGAAGCCTTGGAAAAGGCCCTCTACAATGCTTCAGCGGATATCAAGTGGGGTTACGAGGAATCGGTCGATAATCTCAGCCGCTCTTTGGCGGAGGAATTTCGGAGAAAAATCGAAGGCGAAAAAAAGAGTACAGAATCGGATATAGATCAAGGGAAAGAAATGAGAATGCGTACAGAAAGATGGGGATTTTTCTGGCTATTTAAAAGGGAAGTATCTTATCCTACCATACGCACAGGTGCTGTTTCTCATAGCTTGTCGAAGTTTTCTGAAGAATTAGTGTATTCAATAACCAAAACAGTAGAGGACAAAAAGGGAGATTGGCGGACCGACCTCATCAGGGATATGGCCAAAATTTTGCGGGACAACTTTGGCGATGAGAGTTTGGAAGCCTCGATGATCAGACGGGTAATCAGGGACGCCATTAGTTCCATATCCATCCCAAAATTTGAGTATAAAAGCCGAATGCCGGATTCCCTGAAACCCCAAGGCGTGTTGGAGGATGATGCGGCGGAGGAATTTATTGATAAGGCGAAAAATTACCTTGACAATCTCTCCCGTGAATTGTCTAGAAAGGCAAACGAGTACCCCAAAGTTCTCGCCGCAAGGATGAAAGAAGTTCGGTTGGATGATCAACTTCTGAAAAAAATCGAAAAGGAACTTACCACGCTTGAGGAATCCATTGAAAAGAAAGAAATGGAATTGAGGCGAATCAGCCGCCTCAAGGGTGAATTGAAAAAAATGGAGGTGAACCCATGAGTCTGAAATCTATCTGGGAAAGATTTATTCAAAATCGGCCAGTCTATCAGAAGTTGCGTGCAACATACGAGCGGGCAACCGCCGACTTGGACGAGGCGCGGCACAAACAGGAAGGGACAACTGCCAAATTGAATGAGGTGCAACACACCCTCAACAAACTGGAAAAGGATCACGAGCGGTTGCGTGGAGAATACGAGCGAACAACCAAAAATTTGGCAAATGTGCGGCAGAACTTTCAGCAGTTGCAAGCAAAGAACGAACAGACAAAAACAGCGTTGAATCGCACAACCGGGGCCTTGGACGAACTGCGTGCAGAACACGAGCAAACAAAGGTCTCTTTAGACAAATCGCGGCATCGTTTTCAGCAGTTGCAAACAGAGTACGGTGCCCTGACAGAAAAGAATGATCAGACAACAGCCGATTTAGATGAGGCGCGGCATCGCGTTGAGCAGTTGCAAGCAGAACACGAACAGATAACGACGGCGTTGAATCGCACAACCGGGGCCTTGGACGAACTGCGTGCGGAACACGAGCGCGTAACAGTCTCCTTAGACAAATCGCGGCATCGTTTTCAGCAGTTGCAAACAGAGTACGGTGCCCTGACGGAAAAGAATGATCAGACAACAGCCGATTTAGATGAGGCGCGGCATCGCGTTCAGCAGTTGCAAGCAAAGAACGAACAGACAAAAACAGCGTTGAATCGCACAACCGGGGCCTTGGACGGGGCGCGTGCGGAACACGAGCAAACAAAGGTCTCCTTAGACAAATCGCGGCATCGTTTTCAGCAGTTGCAAACAGAGTACGGTGCCTTGACGGAAAAGAATGATCAGACAACAGCCGATTTAGATGAGGCGCGGCATCGCGTTGAGCAGTTGCAAGCAGAACACGAACAGATAACGACGGCGTTGAATCGCACAACCGGGGCCTTGGACGAACTGCGTGCGGAACACGAGCGCGTAGCAGTCGCCTTAGACAAGGCACAGCATGACCTCCATGAGTGGCATGCAAAACACGAGCGGACAACAGTGGAATTGGAGCGCACGACGACCGCCTTGGACGGGGCGCGTACAGAACACGAGCAAACAAAGGCGGATTTGCGCGATGAACAGAAAAAATACAATGCGTTGCACGAGGAATACAAGCAGACAGATTGGCCCAAAGTGCGTCGAGAATACGATGAGTTGCAGGAAGAACACGACCAGACGACGAGGGCCTTGGACGAGGAGCGCGAGAATCATGCTACGAAAACGGCTGAGTTCAATGCGTGGCTGGAGGAACACGATCAGACGACGAGGGCCTTGGACGAGGAGCGCGAGAATCATGCTACAAAAACGGCTGAGTTCAATGCGTTGCGCGGCGAGCACGATCAGACACAGACAGCCTTGACCGAGTCGCGTGAAGAACATGCCCGCACAAAATCCGATTTAGATGCAACTCGTCAAGACTTCGATAAGTTGAGCGAGAAGCACGATAGTTTGGATCAGAAATACGAACTGGTCTCCAACCTGCTTAACGCCAAACGTTCTGAAAATGAAGCATTCGAGAGATTTAAGGAACTCTTCGAAGGGCGGTTTATGGCCTTTGCCAATGAGGAGTCCTCGCTGGCCGAGGAGGCTGCCGCCGTGGAAAAATTGCAAAGTCTCGAGAAACGCTTGGAAGAGCTCGTGGCTTTCCCCCATACGTTCACCAAGAAATCCATCGCCATTGGTGGGGGCTTCAGCAGCGGCAAGTCCGAGTTTGTCAATAGCTTTATCACCAAGTCCGACGTGAAAATGCCCGTTAAAGTCGAACCCGCCACCGTTATCCCTTCTTTCGTGATTTCCAATACCGAGGTCTCTATCAAGGGATTCTCCCGTGATGGGGGCACAGTGGATATCGCACCGGCATTTTACCGCCAACTGTCCCACAATTTTGTCGATACATTTCCCTTTGAACTCAAAGACCTCATGCCTTCTATTACTGTGGAAGTTCCTTTAATGAAGGGCTTGGAACATATCTGCCTGATCGACACGCCGGGCTACAACCCGGCCGGGGGAAATACCGACCAGGACAAGAAAACCGCCGCCGAGGTTCTAAAAGACAGAGATGCCCTGATCTGGATGATTGGATTGGACGCCACCGGCACCATCCCACAGAGCGATCTGGATTTCATAAAAGGTATGGAACTGAACGGATTACCATTTTATGTGGTTTTGAACAAGGCGGATCTCAAGCCCGAAAGCGAGTTGGAAGATATTTTGGATGAGGTAAAGGAAACGCTTGAGGACGAGGGTATTGAGCCTGTGGGTATCAGCGCGTACAGTGCCCGTCACCATAAGGAATACTTATTTGATGAGGATGGGGTGTCTTTGCATGACTTTTTCCGTAGCGAAAACCAGCCGAAAGGCGATTTGGAGGCTGAATTGAAAGGGGAAATTAAAAGCGTTTTTGCAATGTACGAGAATGCGATTCGCAAAGACGAGAATACCGCTAAGTTGCTGAGAAAAGGACTCAACGATCTCGGTCATCATATAAACGTACTTGAGAATAGCAAGCTCGATCCTGATGAAATGGATGCCCTATCAGAAAAAATTGACAATATCAAAAAGTCTCAAGAAAAGGATTTTACCTCAATCAAGGGCAAGATGGAGGAAATCAAAAAAGACATGCTCAAAGCGGTTGATGAAGTTTTTTGGTCATTGCGACCGCAGAGTAGCAAAGGAGTGACCCGTCCGCCATCTGCCCCTGCCCCAAAGTCCGAACAAGGGTCGCCGCCGCCAAGCAGATCAACAGTGAAACGGCAAGGCTCTATCAAAGGTGGGAAATACATCCCGACCGACGCGGAACAATTTGAACAGACTGCCTTGCGATATATCAATAGTGAAACCGCAAAAAACCTTGAGGAGCGATTCGACATTTCCCCTCAAATCGCGACGAAAATTGTGGCCTACCGCAAACAGCACGGGCCATTTCAACAACTTGACAAACTCAAACGGGTCAGAGGCATCGGATCCTACACCTTTGACCGACTGAGACAGAGATTGCGGAATGTTCTGCGTGGGGAATACAGCCCGACCGAACAGATTGTCTTGCGATATATCAATAGCGCAACCGCAAAAAACCTTGAGGAGCGACTCGTTATTTCCCCTCAAATTGCGGCGAAAATTGTGGCCTACCGCACGCAGAACGGACCATTCCAAAAATTTGACGAACTCAGACGGGTCAAAGGCATCGGAGACCTACTGCTACTGAGACAGAGATTGCAGAATGTTCTGCGTGGGGAATACAGCCCGACCGACGCTGAACAGCCTGAAAAGCCGACAGTGCCTGGGTTGGTGGGTTCCTTGTTTGCCAGAATATGGGGTTTGGGTGCTGAACAATTACAATACCTCAATAGCGCAACCGCAAAAAACCTTGAGGAGCGACTCGACATTTCCCCTCAAATCGCGGCGAACATCGTGGCCTACCGCAAACAGCACGGGCCATTTCAACAACTTGACGAACTCAAACAGGTCACAGGCATCGGATCTTCCACCTTTGACCGACTGAGAAAGATATTGCTGGATAAGCGTCACAGTCTCTGATCCAGCAGTAAAACGGCAAGGCTCTGTCAAAGGTGGGAAATACATCGAGTCCGCCACCGATTCACCGAGGAGACCCCATGCCCATTTTAGACACGCATCAACACCTGATCTATCCGCGCAAGTACCCCTATTCCTGGACGGATGGGCTCGCGCCGCTCGAGGGCAATGTCTTCCATATCGAGGATTATTTGGTCGCCGCAGAAGGTTGTGGCATTGCGCGCACCATTTTCATGGAAGCCTCGCCCGATGATCCCCACTGGCGGGACGAAACCCGGTTTGTCTGCGAATTGTCCGAACAGCCCGATGCGATCATCGAAGGCATCATCGCCAACTGCCGTCCCGAAAACCCCGTTGGATTTGAAGCCTATCTCGAATCCATCCAGCATCCCAAACTCGTCGGCCTCCGCCGCATCTTGCACACCATGCCAGACGCCCTCTCCCAATCGGATCACTTTGCCGCAAACATCCGCCTACTCGAAAAATTCAACCTCACTTTTGACCTCTGCTTCCTCGCCCGCCAACTGCCCATTGCCCGCGCATTGGCGCGAAAGTGCCCCAATGTCCAATTCGTCCTCGACCACTGCGGCGTTCCCGATATTGCAAATAACGCACTGGATCCCTGGCGCGATCTGATCGCGCAACTGGCCGCGCTTCCCAATGTCGCGTGCAAAATCTCTGGCGTGCTGGCCTATTGCGCGCCGGGCAATGCCACCCTTGAAGCGGTTCGCCCTTATGTTGAACACTGCCTCGAAAGTTTCGGCTGGCATCGCGTGGTGTGGGGTAGCGACTGGCCGGTTTGCAACACGCGATCCGATCTCAAAACATGGGCGCGAATAGCGCGCGAAATCGTCGCCCATGCCGACGCGGCAGAGCGCGAAAAACTCTTTCACAAAAACGCGGAGCGGATTTATCTGAAGTAATAACGCCCTTATCGACCTCTATACCGCCCGACAGAAAGGAGCATTCATGAACCAGCGCATTGATGGTCGCCGCGCCGATCAATTGCGGCCCGTGAGCATTGAACGCGGATTTATGAAACACGCCGAGGGATCTGCCTTAATCAAAATGGGCGACACGCACGTTATCTGCACCGCGAGTTTTGAAAACCGCGTCCCCCGTTTCCTCTCGGGCAAAGGCACGGGTTGGATCACAGCGGAATACGCCATGCTACCCCGTGCAACCCACACGCGTAGCCAGCGCGAAACAAACGGCACCAAGGGCCGAACCCAAGAAATCCAACGCCTGATTGGTCGCGCCCTGCGCGCTGTGATCGACCTCGAAAAACTCGGCACGCGCACCCTGTGGATTGACTGCGATGTGCTACAAGCCGACGCCGGCACCCGCACGGCCTCTATTTCAGGGGCTTATGTCGCGGTGGTCGATGCCATCAACCGGCTGAAAAATGAAGGCGCGATCACCGAAGACCCTCTCGGGGATTCGGTTGCCGCAGTCAGCGTGGGCATCATCGACAACACCCCCATGCTCGACCTGTGCTATGCCGAAGACGCAACCGCCGCAGTCGATATGAACATTGTCATGACCGGTCAGGGCAACTTTGTCGAAGTGCAAGGCACAGCCGAAGGCCATCCCTTCACCTTTGATCAGATGCACCACTTGATCGCCCTCGCCCAACAAGGCATCGCCGAGATCTCTCAAATTCAACGCAATGTTTTGGGGAAGGCGTAAGATGCTTTCGGCTATCAGTCCCCGCCCATCCACCGCTGATTGCTCGTTTTGCTGATCGCTGACCGCTTGGGATGTCGAGGCGGAGGGAAAAGTCACTGGATGACGACGTAAGAATACACAAAAGCAAAAGCCCGGTCTCTATTCGAGGCTGGGCTTTTTGTGGTCGTGCTGGCGTGAGGAAAAACGGTGGGATTGAGAAAAGGGCGTCTTCCGTCTTGTATCTTTGGGCGAGCACGGGGGCATCGCCCCTACGTTTCTATCCTCGCATCTTACGTCTTACGTTTTTCGTCCCGCCATAGCAAGAACCACGATCAAGCCGATGAAAAGACCGGGAATGAGTGCAAAACCCGCTTTGAGGCCGGCGCTGTCTCCGATGAGGCCCATTATCCACGGGGTAATGCCAAATCCAGCAATGCCAAAACACGCGAGCATGACAAGCAACATGGTCGCGTCAACGGGCAGGCGGTCCGCGGCTTCGGCGAGGATGGTAGGCCAGAAGCAGGCGGCGGCAAACCCGGCGAAAACGAGCAGCGCGTAAAATCCGATCAGGCTTTCAGAAAAGGGAATGCCGCTGCTGATCGCGACGCCGAGAATGGCCGAACAGATCATCAGTGTTTGCTGGCTCATCTCGTGGGCCAATTTTGCAGAAAGCAAGCGTCCGATGGCCATGGTGCCCGCGAAAACGACGACTGCGATAGCACCGGCGCGCGGCATATCGCGCAGATAGACTTCCACATAACTGCGGCTCCAGAAGGTGAATGCAGCTTCAACGCCCGCGCCCAAAAACAGGGCAATGGCAAAGAACCAGAATTTGGGGATTTTGAGAATTTGCGCGATCAAGCGGATGGACGACCGCTGATCCGCTGAAGGCGCGGGAAAACGCGACAGGTGAAACCATATTCCCATCGCAAACGCGCCCGCTGCTGCAATGCGAAACGCGACCCGCCATGAATGGCCGAGGGTTAAGAGTTCGCCAAAAAGGAGCGCGGAGATCATGACGCCAATGGGATAAAAGGCATTGGTGATGTTGAGGTATTTGCCCGGATTTTTGGGATGGAGGTCGACGACCAGGGGATTGATGAGGGCTTCGAGGAATCCGCCGCCAATGCCCACGACCATGAGCGCCAGGAGCAACGCGGAATAGGTGTCGGCATAGCTGACCATCAGCAGGCCAAGGGCGGTGAGGTATTGCCCCCATGTCAAGAGGTGTTTTTTCCCCCATGTGCGCGCGAGAATGCCGGATAAAATCAAGACGACGAGCAGGAGAGACAGGCGCACCGTTTCCAGGCCCCCGCTTTCAGAGAGGGAAATCGACAGGGTTTTGGCGATTTCGGGCAGGCATATCGGCGTCACCACCCCGCTGGTGGCAAATACCATAAACCCGCCCCACGATGCCACATCGAGTCTGGTCAGTTTTGAGGAAGCGATTACAACCCCCAATCTCGACATTCTTCTTTTGTCAATTTCTCCCGTGCATGCTTATTCCAGATAATCCATCTCCGGGCGCAAGTCCCAGCGGACGGTGTCTGCGGGTTGGGTGTGGCGCGCCCATGCGGAGAGGATGCGATTGTCCTGGTTTTGGGCCGCCAGTTGCGATGCAATGGTTTCGGGGTGCCAGCCGTCGAGAATGCGGGCAGTGAAGTCTTTGATCGGGCTTTGGCAGGCGGGGTCGGTTGCGCGGTCGTGCAATTCGTTGGGGTCTTCTCGCAGATTGAAGAGTTGACAGGGCTGATTGTGGTAGTAATTGAATTTCCATTCGTCTTGGCGCATCATGCGCTGGTACACGCCTTCAGATGGGAAAGGGCCGCCGCCCCCTGCGCGGTCTTGGCAAAATTCGGAAAAGGCGACATTGTCCCAAGACGCGCTCTCATCGCGCATGAGGGGCAAGAGGGATCGCCCGCGAGAATGCGGGAGCGCGGGGCATTGGAGGGCGTCGATCATCGTGGCGTTGAGGTCGAGGGACGAGATGACCTGGTCAAAGCGTTTGCCCTTGGGCAAGTGGCCGGGCCACGAGAGGATGGCGGGCACTTTGGCGGAATGTTCGTAAAACGTCTGCTTCCACCACAAGCCGTGCTCGCCGGCCTGTTCGCCGTGATCCGACATATAGACGATGAGGGTGTTGTCGATCAACTCGTTTTCGCGCAGGGCCGCGAGAATTTGCCCGATCATGTGATCCATGCGGTCGATCAGTGCCCAATAAGCCGTGCGTGCGCGCTGGATTTCCGCGTCTGTGACGTGGGCGATGCCGCAGTGGTCGCGCCAGCATCTGATGTGGGGATGCAGGTCGTCGGAAAAGGGAACGGAGACCGCAGGCGGGGGAACGCGCCCGTCGTAGCGGTCGTAGTCTGCCCGCCGCGCGACAAAAGGCTGGTGGGGCAGCATGAATCCCACGCTCAGCGAGAACGGCTCTGCCGGTTTTCCGGCGCGTTTTTTGACGCCCAATTGGTCGAGATAGGCCACCGTGCCCGCGGTCACATCTTCGTCGTGTACCTGATAGGCACTTTGACCGATCCCCGATTTTCGCAGGCTGACGCGGGCAGGCCCTGCGGTGCCCGAGAGCATCCCGTGGTTGACGCCGCGTCCGCCAATGTGATTGGGCCCGTGGTCGCCCACCAAGCGTTGGGCATACCCGTGCAACTGGTCGGGCCCATTGGCGTGCATGCGCCCGATGAGCACCGGGGAATAGCCGCCCGCGCCCATTGCATGGGCAAAGGTGGGAATGCCCGAATGCAGCGCGTGCGCGTTTGTCCACACGGCGTTTTCAAAGGGATAGCGTCCAGAGAGCATGGACATGCGCGAGGGCACGCATATCGGCGAGGGGCAATAGCAGTTTTCAAACACAACGCCATTTGCCGCAAGGCCGTCGAGATGGGGCGTTGCGACGATCCCATCGCCATAGCAACCCGTGACATGCGGGTCGTGCTGGTCAGAGTGGATGTAGAGCAGGTTGGGTTTTGAATGCGCCATGGGGTGTCCTATTTTTTGAGTGTTATACCTCCATGCCATTGGGCATGAAAATTTCGTGGCGTTTGGGGTCGGAATAGCCTTTGATCTCTGTGTGAACCACGCCCGGGCTTTCAAGTGCGGCTTTGACGATGTGTTTGTTAAACGTGCTGACGCTGTCGCTGGACAAATATTCTGCGATAGGCAGCCAGAGGCATTCTTCGATCTCTTCGGCTTGGATGGCAATGTCTTCGCTCAAGGGCGAGAGACGGCAGACAAAATAGATGTCCGATTTGTCGTAGCGGTACCCGTGCCAGTGCCGGAAGCAGACCAATTTTTCAAATTTGGTCCGCACGCCGGTTTCTTCAAAAACCTCGCGCCGCACGCAGTCTGCGATGTGTTCGCCGGGGTGCAACGCGCCGCCGGGCAATTTGTAATAGGGCGATTCGGAACGGCGGTGCAATTCGCTGACGACCAGCAATTCGTCGCGGCTGTTGATCGCGACCCCGCCTGCGCCGATATAATGCGTGGCGTATTCCGGGATGAGCGCGTCTGGTTCGAGGCGTTTGGTGAGCAAGAGGTAGTCCGATCCCGAATGGTGAAACGAAAACCCCGCTTGGGTTGCCACCGGGATGAGCGCGGCGCGTTCAATGGGAATGGTGATCCAAACGACCTTAAAGGCTTCGCGTTTCCATTCCCGCAAAGACGCAACCAAGCGCGTGCGAAATTCCTCTGCGTCGCACGGCAGGGCTGCCGAGTCCAATTCGATGCCTTGAAAGCGGTTTGGCGTGGCTTCGAGTATTTGCATATATCACCTCAATTGATCAATGGGAGTTGCGAATCGCCACAAAGTAAAAAATATCACCTGTGTGAACAAGGGATTTGCAATGGGAGGTTCCGCTTGACAGCGGGCATGGGGACGATCATATTGAAAGGCGAGCAGTGCGAATCTACAGAACGGTGTACAACTGGCCCCAACCCTTTATCCGAAAGGCGCCCCCATGCCTATTCCCATTATTGATCCGTCACAAGCCACAACCAACGAGAGACTGGCAAGGCTTGAAGCGATTGTTGAACAACAAGCACAAACTCTTGTGCGCGTTGAAGACCGCATTACAAGGGTTGAAGACCGCATTACAAGGGTTGGAGACCGCATTACAAGGGTTGAAGACTACCTGCATAAATCGTTTCGTTGGCTTGTCGGCATCCTCTTTACTATCCTGATTGCCATTTTGGGCGCGACAGTGACCATTTTGTTGCACACGTCCAAGTAACCGTTTCTCAGTCCAGTTCATCGGAGATCGCAACGGTTGAGGGGCGGGATTACTCGCCGCGCTCTACTGACCCTGACTAACCCCTCTCGGCACATGGTTGTAGCACCTGCGCTAGCGTGCCGTAATCTGGTGTTGCGCCTGTGCGCGTTTTTGTCGTGTATTCTGATTGGATGTATAAAACTGACGGAGAAAAATATGGCATCTGTTCTCGAACAATTGGGCGTGCGTCCCATTATCAATGCCGCGGGGCCGGTCACGCGCTTGAGCGGCGCATGCATGGACGCGGATGTGATCGATGCGATGGGCGAGGCCGCACGGGTTTGCGTGGATATTGCACAGATGCAGGCCGCGGCAGGTCAGTTGATTGCCGGCATAACAGGCGCCGAGTCCGGGTATGTGACATCGGGCGCGGCGGCGGGGCTGATGCTCGCAACAGCGGCATGCGTTACAGAGATGGATCCGGGCAAGATGAACCGATTGCCCGATACCGCGGGCATGAAAAATGAGGTGATCATGCCCCGGTCGCATCGCAATTTTTACGATCACGCGGTGCGCTCGGTGGGCATCACACTCGTGGAAGTGGGCATTTCGGATCGGTTTAGCGGCGCGGGCGTGCGCGATACAGAGGCGTGGGAAATCGCCGATGCCATCACGGATCAGACCGCGGCGATTGTCTATGTCGCCCAATCCTTCGCACAACCGCCTTTGTCGCAAGTGACCGCAGCAGCACGCGACCACGGCGTGCCGGTCATCGTCGATGCGGCGGGTCAGTTGCCCCCTGCGGCAAATTTGAAGCGGTTTATCCGCGAGGGCGCCGATGCGGTGTGTTTTAGCGGCGGGAAAACCATTGGCGGGCCTCAGGGCACGGGCATTTTGTGCGGGCGCAGCGAATTGATTACCGCAGTGGCATTGCAGCATTTAGACATGGATGTGCATTTTGACCTGTGGACGCCCCCGCCCGCGCTGATCCACAAGGCCATTCTGCCGGGCGCGCCGCAGCACGGGATTGGGCGACCGTGCAAAGTGGGGAAAGAGCAGATCGCGGGCCTGATGGTCGCGCTGAAAAAATTCGTTGCCGAAAGCGACGAGACGCGATACGCCCGCTGGTTGCAACGCATGGAGCACTTGGCGGACGCCATCCGCGACTTGCCGGGGTGCGACATTCGCATTGACCACCATCGCGCCATCCCCGTTCTTCGCCTCGCGCTTGCTCATGCGGAAATGGGGATGGATTTGGCGCGGCAATTGATGGAAGGTGATCCGAGCATCCACGTCAGCACCTCGGACATCTACGACGGCATATTGATCTTCAGTCCCGTTTGCCTGTCCGACGACATGATTCAACCGATAGCGGATCGATTAAAGCAAGCGATGAGCGGTTAGCAACTAGCAACTAGCGGATAATTAGAAGTTGTGTTAAAGCAATGGGGAGGGGCCGGTCGGGGGAGGGGTCATCTTTAGTTTTAAGACAGCCTCTTAGGGATGCGGATGGGATCGCACATCTGCGGAGGGAACTGATAGCTGATTCTCAGAAAGGAGACCACCATGGGCGTTATCACCATTTCAAGAGAATACGGCAGTGACGGTCGCACGGTTGCAACGCGCGTTGCCGAGGCACTGTCTTACCACAATATCGACAAAGAATTGCTCGTCGAGGTGGCGCGAAAAGCCAAAGTCCCCGTATCAGAGGTTGAACGCTATGACGAACAACCCGAACACCCCGCGCTGAGAATTTTGCGTAAATTTCTCACCCCCGGATACGCAGATACATTGACGGGCTTGTCGGAATACGAATGGTGGGCAACGGTCACTGTGACCGAGTTGTCAGAGCACAAGGATCAAGCCCTGACCACAATGGATGAAGAGGTGTACGCGAAATTGACCGCAGAAGTGGCAGAGCAGTTGGCGGATCAAGGCGATGTGGTTTTGCTGGGCAGAGGCGGGCAAGCCATGTTAAAAGACCGGCGGGACGCGCTGCATGTGCGCGTGGTGAGCACGCAAAATTTTAAGCTCGATGTGGTGAAAACGCGCGACCAATTGACCTGTGACGAAGACGCGATAAGGCGCATGCGCGAAGTGGATGATCGCCGCAAAACGTATATCAAACGCCACTACAAGGTGGAATGGGATGATCCAAACCTGTATCACCTCATGGTCAATACCGGCTTGCTAAGCGTTGATGGGGCCGTCGATGCGATAGTCTGCGCGGCTCATAACGCGCTCCAGAGGTAAGATGCGAGGATAGAAACGTAGGGGCGATGCCTCCGTGCTCGCCCGAATCGGCGGCCTCGCCACTCGGCCGGGAAGGGTCTCTCCTAAAGCCCCATTTCAATATACGCCTGTGCGATTTTTTCAATGGCGATCACAAAAGCAGCCGTGCGTAAATCCGGCACATTGTCGCGCGAATTGCGAATTTCGCGCATGGTTTGATAGGCCGTGCTCATCGTATCTTCGAGTCCTGAACGCACCAAATCCAATTCATCTGCGCCGTAGGAGAGTTTTGATCTGAGATGGTCGGGAACGGGTTTGCCGACCATCTCTTCAATGGCGTCGATGATTTGCACGCCGCGGTGCGCCTCGAGCCGCCTGTCGAGTCGTCCAAAACGGATGTGGGAGAGGTTCTTGATCCACTCAAAATACGAAACCGTGACGCCGCCCGCATTGAGGTAGGCGTCGGGGATGATGACCTTGCCGGCTTGGCGCAGCACGTCATCGGCTTCAAACGCGATCGGGCCATTGGCGGCTTCTGCAATCACCGGGGCTTTGACGCGCCGTGCATTTTCGAGCGTGATCTGACCTTCAACCGCGGCGGGAATCAGCACATCGCATTCCTCTTCGAGGATGCGTTTGCCATCTGCGACATAAGTCGCACCCGGAAAGCCTTTCGCCAAACCGCGTTCTGCGCGGTACGCTGCGACATCTTCAACGGAGAATCCCTTCTCGCACAAGATCGCGCCATCGCGTTCAATAATGCCGATGATGCGCGCCCCACTTTCTTCTTCCAAAAATTTTGCCGCGTGAAAGCCCACATTGCCCAAGCCCTGCACAATGATGCGCTTGCCTTCCAAATTGCCTTCTAAACCCGCGTCTTTGACGTCTTGCGGGTGATTGAAAAATTCTTTGATCCCGTAAAAAACCCCCCGCCCGGTCGCTTCGAGCCGCCCTTGAATCCCGCCTTGGGAAAAGGGTTTGCCCGTCGTGCAAGCAATGGCATTGATGTCTTCGGGGTGCATGTTGCGATAGGTGTCGGCAATCCAAGCCATTTCTCGGTCGCTGGTTCCCATGTCTGGTGCCGGAACATTGAGGGCGGGGTTGATATATCCCTTTTTGATCAGTTCTTGTGCAAACCGCCGGGTAATGCGTTCGAGATCCTCCTCGTCGTATTCGCGTGGATCAATGCACAAGCCGCCTTTGGAGCCGCCAAAGGGCACATCGACAATGGCGCATTTGTACGTCATGAGGGCTGCGAGTGCTTCCACGTCGTCTTGATTGACTGTGGGGGCAAAGCGGATGCCGCCTTTTACCGGCAGGCGATGCTCGCTGTGAACCGACCGCCAGCCCGTGAAAATCTGATAACTGCCGTGGCATTTGACAAAAAAACGCACCATATAAATGTTGTTGTTGGCCTTGATTTGGTCGGCCAATCCGGAGGGCAAATCGAGCGTTGCCGCGGCCCGTTCAAACATGAGGTCAACGCTTTGCTTAAAGGTGTGTTCGCGTGCGACCATAAGGATTCCTCAACTGGCATATACAGGGCGTGTCGCAGATATTTATTTTTTAGGCGACTTGACCAACGGAGCATGAGACGTGAGCGTTTTGTGAAACGTCTCCACTTTCCATCGTTTCTGATCAATCGTTTCGATAGATTCTCCCTCACAGGTGAGATCACTTGATAACCAATCGCTTCAATACCCCTTCTCGCGTGCCTTCATGCGCGGGTCGTACATTGCCAGCAGGCCATCGTCCGTGATCTCGATCATCCGAACATGGGCGGCCACCGCGCCTTTGGTGTTTATCTTGTACCCGACTGACTTGAGATATTCCGGGGCGGTTTCTCCGAAATCTTCTTCCAGACGCACCCACTCATTGCCTTCTGAATGCACCCGCGGCGCGGTGATTGACCACTCGGGGTCTTCGTCGAGCACCAGTCTGCGCGCCAAAACCTGAAAAACGGACGATGGGATGCGCGTTCCCCCAGACGCGCCCAAGGTCATGATAGGCTCGCCATCGCGCAACACAATGACCGGGCACATGTTCATAATCGGCGCTTTGCCGGGGCCAATGGAATTTTTCAACCCCGAACCGGGATCGAACCGCGACATGCCCGCGTTCATCAGCAAGCCCATGCCCGGGATGGTGACAAAAGACCCAAAGCCCGGCCCGTGCGTGAGGGTCAGCGAGACCAGATTGTTTTGCGCGTCCGCGGTGCAAATATGCGTGGTGCCACCCGTGTAAAATGGTCGCAACAGGGATTGACCGCGTTTGCCGTCGGCAATATAGGTGGCGACCTCTTTTGCGGTCGCGCCCAAGTGGATATCCGACATCAGCATGTCTGTGGGCACAGTGACGAACTTTGGATCGCCAAAATGCCGGTAGCGATCCATCCACGCTGCGCGAATGGTTTCGACCATGCCATGGGCCAAACGGGCCGAGTCGCGTGCGTAGAGATCCAATTCGGCCTCGTCGGCAATGGCACACATCTGCGCCAAGCTCAAGCCCGCGCTGCAAAGCGGCGAACTGTACACATCGTATTCCAGGCAAATCGCGTGTACAGGATCGACCACGCGCGCCTCGTACTTTGCCAGATCATTGCGCGATAAGACCCCGCCGTTGTCCCGAACGTGTTTGGCGATGCACTCTGCGATGTTCCCCTCGTAAAATTCGCGCACGCCCTTGTCCGCAATCTGACTGAGCAAGTCGCCCAAATCGGGGTTTTTTGCCCGGTCCCCGCTTTTGGGCAATTCGCCTTCGTTCAGCAACAACCGTGCGGTTTCTGGAAATTCCCGGATACGCCTTTCGCTTTGGGCAACACCTGCCGCGTAATTTGCCGACACCCGAAACCCGTTTTTACACGTGCGAATCGCGGGCGCGAGCACATCGGCCAAGGTCATCTTGCCGAACTTCTCCAGTGCCAACCCCAGGCCTGCCAGCACCCCGGGCACGGAAATGGCTTTGTACCCGACTTGATTGGCATACCCCCCGACCACAGATCCAAACCGCCCGTCTGAGCGCGTCACCCGAAACATCCGCGCATGGGCCGCGCGAGGCGCGACCGTATTAAAATCAACGCAGACGACTTCGCCGCCAATGTAGGCGGTCATCGCGCCGCCATAACCGCCAATGCCACAAGACTTGGGTGCTGCAACGCACGCGAGAAATGCCGCGCTTACAGCCGCATCCACGGCATTGCCACCCTTTTTTAAGATACTCACAGCAGCAGAATCGGATTCGGGTTGTCCAACCACTGCGCCGTTTTCAAACATTGCTGCCACAGGTAAAACCCCCTTTTGTCAGGTACTCAACGAATCGTAATCGATCACCACTTTGATGGCCCCATCCCCGCGGTCGGTGAACAACTCGTACCCGTGCTGAATTTCTTCAAACGGCAACACATGCGTCACCAGCGGCGCCACATCCACCCGACCTTGTGCGATTAAATCGCGGGCGAGCGAAAAATTGGGCACGGCATTGGGCCCCACCGTGGAAATCAAATTGAGATTTAATCTGAAAAACTCGGCATACGCAAAGGGATAATACACATCATCCGGCACGCCAAAGCACAGCAGCGTACCCAGAGGCCGCACGAGTTTCATGCACGCATTCAAGGTTTTGGTCTGATGCCCGACCGCCTCGACAACCAGATCCGCCATTTTGCCGCCCGTGATCTCGCGCACGGCTTCTTCCGCATCGGCCTTATCGACATTGACCACATGGGTCGCGCCCATTTTTTTTCCCGCGTGCAGGCGATAATCCAATTTGTCGAGCCCAATCACGCTTCGCGCGCCCAAATTGCCGAGCATGCGCGCAAACATCAAACCCATCGGCCCCTGCCCCACAATAGCCACATCGCAATCGACGATATTGCCCAGTTTTTGACATGCCCAAACCACCGTGCCCAAAGGTTGCGTCATCAAAATTTGCTCGTCGGGCACAACGCCTTTGGGCAAGGGAATGGTTCGGCTATCGGGCGCGCAAATATATTCGCACAACCCGGTTTGCCCATCGGGCAATGCCAGCACAAAATCGCCCGCTTGAAATTTGTCGGACGTGGATGCGACCACCGTGCCCAGGCATTCGTGAATCGACAGACCAACGCGCAAGGGATACGGATCGCCATGAACGTAATCGACAAACGGCACGCACTTTGCGCTGCGCGGATCGCGCTGCACGGTTTCCGCCAATTCATTGTGATCGTAATCCCACAAAGGCACATCTGAACCGCACAAACACGCGCGTTCCAACCGAATTTTCACTTGCCCGGCACCTGTGAGTTGCGGTTCATCCACCTCGACAACCACAACGCGCCTGCGGGCGACAATCTGTGCTGCTTTCACAGGCCCTCCCTATTTGAAGCCCTTATGCCATCTCCCGATCATCCCATCTGTTTTGGAAACCGCGTAATATAGCGCGTCGCCAAAGAAAAGTCAATTAGACAGCAGACGTAAGACCAAAATGCAATTACAATGTCCTGATAGTTTCGAGTGCCTTTAGCCGCCAGCCAAAGCCGGTCAGACGCGCCAAACGCAAAGGCGCAACCCAATAGCCCTGCAACACATCCGTCAACGCCGTCTGCAAAGCCTCACTCGTCTTTCCAGATGTAGCTCCGGTTCTCATAGATCCTTATTTCCGCGGAGGTACATAGCCCGCTTCGGAAGTGCCCGCCTGTACGGGTTCGGATGGCGCGGTCATCGCTTTGATTGTCTTCCCGTCTTTGTCCGTACAGTCCGCGGAGGCCCTCAGGCGATGGCCAACGTCCGCGGCGGTGGGTGTGTATTGGTAGGTTGCCCCGCGGGGCGTGACTTTGGTCCAGCCAGTCGCATCGCTGCCCCGTTCCCATTGCCATGGTTCGTATCTGGCATGTCCGCCGGACAACTTGACGACGAACGACTCGCCTGCTATCGAAGCGACGATGCTGATGAAAGAGGCAGGAGCGGGATCGGCGCCGCTGCGGGTTACGCGATAGATTGAACCGTCGGACAGATCGGCCACCGGCTCCAGTCCCAGCAATTTCCTCAACACAGCGATATGTCGGGGGTACTTCTTCGGATCCATACAAGCGACATAATCGCCGGGCACAACATTTTCTATCTCCCTTCTCATCGTAGGCTTGGGGGGAGATAGTGAAGGTCCGCATGATCCGTGCGGAGGTATATGGCAGATGACACATTGCTGAATATCCGCTCCGCCATTAGATGCTCCTCGATGTACCGCAAGATTTCCGAGTTGACCCACATCGCGGCTATTCCCAGGCCTCGGCCCTCATTATTCTGTCTGATTTCACGCACGTTCAGCACCACCTGCCAAGCCAGCCAAAGGGAAAGGGTTGTCGCCAGGGCAACCAATAGCAGGCTCGCCGTTCCCCCTCTCCTCCAACTATTTTGTTCTGAATCATCGGCAGTCCGCCGGAGATTCTCAAGGAACTTGTCCAGCGCGAACACCGCCGCGAACAGGAGCGGGATATATGCGGGAGAGAGATAGCGTTCGCCCAAGGGGAGGATTTCGGTGGTCGCTTGCGAGGCGGTGAGAAAGACGAGGTACACCAGGGCAAAGCCGCCGAACAAGTGGAAAGAGCTCCCTCCGATGCCGTTCCCTACCTTCCGGCACGAGCGGACGACCGCATGGCAGACGGACATTGCCAGTGCCAATAGGGCCACACTCCGCCCAGTGCCGCGGCGGCTACTCTGACACTCCCAGATGGCAAGTAGAGGAAGACCCACCCGGCCAGATCGCTCAGGAACTTGTCCAGAATCTCCAGCAACGTCCACGGCGGCGGGTTTCTGCGCCCATGGTATCTTCCGTGGACCAGGACATTCCGCAACAGCCACAGCGCCACCGGCAACGCGGCAATCAACAGGTACGAGCCAATGCGCTTCGCTTTCTCCAATGGCACGCCGCCGCGCTGAAACAGCAGCAGGGGTAACGTGGTGATGATGATCAAGGTGACGCCGATATAGCGGGTCAGAAAAGCCAGGGAAGTGAACGCCGCGGCCCAAATCAGGTCCGACCGCTTGCCGGTATCCAGAAATGTGGACGTCCGCCAGAGAGAGCGTCACGAACAGGATGAAGGGCGCCTCGGAAATTGCGTGAGAGGCCACCCGGGTCAAGGGGATTGCCAGCATGAGGGCGAGACAAGCCCAAAGGACCAGGAAAGGGTGTTGCACATGCCGCCGCAAGTATTGACCGGCGACGAATAGAGTCAGGCCGAAGACAGCGGCATTCAACGGCCCGGCGACGTCGTAGGGGTCGAACGCAAAGAGGCTGGCCGCGGCGAGCAGCATCGGATACAGCGGCGGCCAGTGCAGATAGGGCCAACCGTGAATTTGAACGAAGCCTTCTCCCGCCAGCAGACTTCGGGCCACAGAAATATAGGTGACCCAATCCCCGTGCAACCCCACCCCATAGGTGACCTGCCGCGCCAGGATGAGTACGGCGCCCAGCACTGCAAGGGCGGCGAGGAGCAGGGTGAAGCGATCGGGCCGCCTGCCTGCTGTCCAAGCAGGGAACCGGACACTTTTCTTGCGAGAGGGTTCCCCTTGCACTCCCCGGCCGAGGTCAGCAGTATCGCTCATATTATTCTCCTTATCGGCGTATCTCTCCACTCCAGAGGTTTTCAAAACCGCTGTCCACGCGCACGTACTGGCCGGTGTGGATCGTTGCGATGCCGTAAGAAAGCAGTTCCCGCCTCGCTATGCAGACTTCTCCCTTGATGGGAATACGCTGATCCCTGAAAGCGAAGTCCTTGTTGAAGAAGCCGACCTGCCTGAGGCGACTGGGGAGGTTGTTCACGTCAACCGGGTACAAGTGGAGGAAGAATGTTGGTTCAGCGTCCTCCGGGTTACACTGCTCCTTCTTGTAGATGAGGCTGTTCCCGAAGAGATACACCTCCCAATCGGAGCGGATTGCCGGTTGGTGGTCTCCGAGCAGCTCTGTCCAGTAATCGAGATCAGCCACCCGCAAGTCTCGTCCGGCAAAACGGTCGAAGACCCACTGCTGGTCGGGAGAGTCAAAGGGCATCCACAGATCCGGGCCGACCTTTACGGCGTATTCCGCACGGACAAGCGCCTTGAATGCGCTGGGTGCCTGCGGGTGTATAGTGAAGTTGACGCCCCGCTCTTCGAGGTATCCGGGTGGTGGTTGACGGTCGTGGGCGATGAGGCGCTGGTGGTTGGGGGTTTCGACCGGGTTGCGCGCCACCGTCGCGTCGGTCAAGCCAAGGGAGTCGATGACTTTCAGGTCGGGAAGATAATAGAAGCGGATTCCAACCGAACCGCCAACCATCAGCGCGTCATCGGGAATCACTCCCCTCTCCATGTTCTCGTAGGGCTTCCACCTTCGCAATTGCCAGTTGGCGAACTCGCGGTGTTCCGCGAGAGGCAAAGCGACGAACTGCCGGGACGTTTGGTGGCGCAGGTCATTTGAGACGGCGACGAGCATCGGCATCCCCGGCGCGGCAAGTAACCATCCCGCATTGTCGTCATCGAGTTCTATGTGCAGCCTCTTGATGCGTTCGCGTATTGCGGCCCCCTCGAATAACAGGGCGCCCTGAATCGCGCTGGTGTAGAACAATACCGGCACGAAGAGAACGATTGCGCACGTTCGCGCCCCCACTGCCAAACGGGGGGAGAATCGTCGCAACCACCGGTGGTTGGCAATCCGCGAGCCGAGGTACACGATTCCCATGGACGCGGGGACAGCCAGTAACGGCCAGTAGAAATCCAGCGGACGGTACTCGAAATGGTCGCCCCCGATCCGCATCACATAGGCCATGTGGACGCCGACCAGGAGCAGCACCAGCGCCCATATCCCGTCCTGGGATGCTCGCCAGCGATTCCGCATGGCGACTGCGGCCAAGGGGATCAGCAGATACAGCCCGGTCTCCAGCGCCGCCGCCCACAAGTAGCGAACACCCGACTCATACCAGGGCCGCACATGCTTGGCGTAGTAGGTGTTGGGTAGCCATTCGCCGTAATAGGAGTATCGCCACAGGAAATGGGCGCCGACCAGGACGACAAAGGGCGTTGCCAAACAGATCAACCGCCGCCAGTCCGGATTGAGACGCCCCGTGTCCGCCATCCGCTGGATGACGAACCAGCCGAAGCACAACGCCGCCAACAGCGGGCCTTCGGGCCGCGTCAAGGCGGCAGCCGCCAGGCTCAACGACGCCACCA
Source organism: uncultured Latescibacterota bacterium (assembly GCA_958295785.1). Lineage (GTDB taxonomy): Bacteria > Latescibacterota > UBA2968 > UBA2968 > UBA2968 > VXRD01. The sequence continues at coordinate 2,892,503 of OY282377.1, read as the reverse complement.
GCAGGCCCCGGCGGCTGTCTCTGTAAAGGCTCAGGCACACCACGGCCAGGACGATGAAGAAGGTGAACTGCCGCGTCTCCAGTCCGCCGCCGGACGTCCACACCGCGAAGGTGGCACTGGCGCACACGAGGCCCTGAGTCATCCATGCGACCAGCCCCCGGTGGCACAGCAACGGCAGACGTGCGATCCACCACATCATCGCGGCGATGGTGCCGGCGGTAAAGGCGACCGACAGCCACGGCGCCGCGTCCTCCGGGGCCACGTCCAGCGCCCACCAGATGGCGACCAGTTCCAGCACCCACAGGAAATTGGAATAGCCCTCGACATATTCGCCGGGGTTGAACACCAGGCCGTGGCCTTTGAGCAGGTTACGGACGTAGCGGAAGCTGATGAACGCGTCGTCGCACAGGAACCACGCGACAGAGGAGAACCATCCCAGCAGCGCCAACCACGGCAAATGTAGCAGAATGACTCGCGCGTTTCGGAGGGCATTCTCCTTCATTGGGGATCCTCCATGTGTAGTGCCTCCGATTTATCGGACAGAGAGTTGTAGGTGAAGTTGCCCTCCCAGACCCTGCCTTCGCCGGTGAACTGACCGGTGCGGATCGCGGCGATGGCGTAATCAGGCAACTCCCGTATCGCTACGCAGGCTCTTCCCTCGATGGGAGAACGGTGATCCCTGAAAGTGAAGTCCAGGTTGTCGAAGCCGTGATCCCTGAAAGTGAAGTCCAGGTTGTCGAAGCCGTACAGCTTGCGATAGATGGGGAGGTCGTTCCTGTCAACCGGGTCCAGGTGGAGGAAGAACCTTGGTTCAACGTCCTCTGGGATGCACGGCTCCTTGACGTAGATGAGGCTGTTCCCGACGAGATACACATCCCAATCGGATCGGATTACCGGCGGGTTGCCACCCGTCAGACGAAACAGAATATCTCTTTCTGACATTGTCTCGAACCGAACCGGACTCGATATAGTGTGGGGCAGAACTGCGGCGGTGACGCACAACCTCGTCTGCGTTTGCGTCCAGGTGCTGGCGACCGTTCCATCCCCTAGTCCGGCCCAGGGCCACACGACCAGTTCATCCGGATCGCATTCCTTGGCGAAGGCCTGTACCAGCCGCCCGTCAACAAGAAACCCGACGCCATCCGACCGGTGGTTGAAGTGTGGCTCCATCCGTTGCCAGAACCAGTCGGAACGATTGATCCCGCCCGATGACATCTCCGGCGGCTCGAGAGTCAGGAGTCTGAATTGGCGTTTGTGCGGTACGTTCCTTCTGTTATGGAGATATGGCGGGCCTTCGAACAGGATCTCGCCCACGGTCGGGCGCTCTCGACGTTTTCGAGCCAGGTAATCCCGTATCGCTGGTAGAACGTGGCCCTCGGTTTCTTTCCTTAGGAACTTGACGATGGCGAACTGGGTAATCCCGTATCGCTGGTAGAACGTGGCCTCGGTTCCTTCCCTTAGGGCGCGCAGGTAGCCGTAGGAATTGACCACGCCATCCAGGTTCACCACTGGAAAGCGAGAGAAATACCCGATGACGCCGGCGTCCCACGCCCCGACCACACTATCCTCGGGCAACACACGGTCCATAACCTGCACACCCATATAAGAAATAACCTTCATGCTGAGGTGGGTTGACTTGCCAAGACGGTCAACTAACTGGAATGGCCCCGTGAAGTCCGCCTTTGTAAACAGGAAGGCTGTTCCGACAACAACGATGCCCATGCTCAGGAGGTTGGTTGCCTGGGGCGACCTCGGTTCGAGGAGACAGCGGATGAAGTGGATGGCGACATAGCACCTTACGGGAATGATAAGCTGCTTCAGCAGGTATGCCGGAACGAAGTACCAGGCATAACTCCCCCAGTTGGGATGCACAGTGAGAACGGTCTGAGCGAACTTGGCGAGGTGACCGACCGCCAAGCCGAACACGCACATCAGGAAGGCCAACAGCAGCCAGTCTGTCCGGCCCCTGGAACGGCGGGCGAACCACCAGACCAGAACGACGTAGGCGCAGACCTCCAGCGCGACCAGCAACTCGTGGTCGAAGGCAGGAATCTGCAAGACGTCCCGGAAGTTCTGAACGAAACTGTGCCCGCCTTCCTGCCCCCATAACCGTTGCGACCATATCTGCTTGGCCTTGCCGCTCACCGGCGTCACGCCCCCGAAGACGATACCGTTATATGCGAAGTACACGAGGATGCCTGCGACCACGCCGAGAAACGGGGTGACCGCCTTGACGGAGAGCACGGAACGAGCCCGCTCTCCGAGTGGTGCGCCGGGCACTCGCTCCCGCCTCGACCACTCGACGAGGCACAGCGCCGCGGTTGCCGCAAGCGATATGGCGATGTACTCCAGGCGCACCCAAGGCAGGGCAAAGGCGACCGCGGCCAGCGGCCACTTCCACCGCGCCGGGCTTCGCGCAAAGAGACAGGCGGCCAGAGTGAACAGGCCCAGCATGAACAGAGCAGCGGCCGCTTCCATCCCCAGAAGCAACCCGTACTGCTGGTAGAGCATCGGTAGCGCGGCGAACATCAGAACCCACGGCAGGCGCGCCAGCCGGGCGGCCGCGGCGACGAGGGCCACGCCGCCGGCAACGAGCATGATCTCGAACGCCTTGATGCCGAACAGCGCGGCTTCCTTGTCGAATACCCAGTAGAACGGCGTGATGAGCAGTAGCCAGAGGGGATGGTAGCCGTTGGTGCGCGTGATGCCGCCGTCGAAGGTCGAGAACTTCCCCTCGGCCAAGTTGCGGGCGATCTGGAAGTAATAGAAGGCGTCGTCCCCGTTCACATCGCGGATCAGGTTGAGGAGGTCGAAGCGGTCGAGCATGTACCAGGCGAACCCGGCCCCGTAGGCCAGGATTCCGCCGATGAACAGGACGAACAGCGCGTTGTGCAACCGAGAGGACAGTGTTACCCCCGGATTCAGACAACGGGCGGCATCCGGCGTGGTCATCTTCTTGTTCATGTCCATGTCCCTGATGTGGCGCAAACCAGTAGCGCTGTTTCGCCCCCGCCGTTCATTGCGCGGCTTTCCCGTCATCCGCCGGCTCGACAACATCGAAACTGCCCTCCCAGATCAGGCCCTCGCCGGTGAACTGGCCGGTGCGGATCGCGGCGATGGCGTAATCGGGCAGTGCCCGTACCGCTGCACAGACTTCTCCCTTGATGGGGATACGGTGATTCCTGAAAGCGAAGTCCAGGTTGTCGAAACCGTACTGCTTGCGATGGCTGGGGAGGTCGTTCATGTCAACCGGATACAGGTGGAGGAAGAAGGTTGGTTCCACGTCCTCCGGGGTACACTGCTCCTTCTTGTAGATGAGACTGTTCCCGACAACATACACATCCCAGTCGGAGCGGATGATCGGCCGGCCGCCACCCAGCTGCCCCGACCCCCAATCGCTTACTGACATTGTCTCTAACCGAACCGGACTCGATATGGTGGGGGGCAGAACGGCGGCGGTGACGCACAACCCCGTTTGCGTCCAGACGCTGGCGGCCGTTCCATCCCCTGGTCCGGCCCAGGACCACACTGCCAGTTCGTCCGGCGTGCAATCTCTGACGAACGCCTGCGCCATCCGTCCGTCCACAATCAGCCCGACGCTGTCCGACCAGTGGTCGAAGTGCGGTGCCATCCGCTGCCAGAACCAGTCGGGACGATTGATCCCGCCCGATGACATCTCCGGCGGCTTGGGAGCCAGGAGTCTGAATTGGCGTTTGTACAGTACGTTCTTTCTGTTATGGCGATATTGCGAGCCTTCGAACAGGATCGCACCCACGGCCGGGCGCTCTCGACGTTTTCGAGCCAGGTAATCCCGTACTGCTGGCAGAACGTGGACCTCGGTTCCTTCCTGCAGGAACTCGACGATGGCGAAATGGGTAATCCCGTATCGTTGGTGGAACGTGGCCTCGGTTCCTTCCCTTAGGGCGCGCAGGTATTCGTAGGAATTGACCAGGCCATCCAGGTTCACCACCGGATAGCGAGAGAAATACCCGATGACGCCGGCGTCCCACGCCCCGACCACGCTGTCCTCGGGCAGCACACGGTCCATAACCTGCACACCCATATAAGAAATAACCTTCATTTTGAGGCGGGTTGACTTGCCAAGACGGTCAACCAACCGGAATGGCCCCGTGAAGTCCGCCTTGGTAAACAGGAAGGCTGTTCCGACAACAACGATGCCCATGCTCAGGAGGTTGGCTATCCGGGGCGACTTCGGGTCGAGGAAACGGCGGATGAAGTGGATGGCGACATAGCACCTTACGGGAATAATAAGCACCATCATCAGGTATGCCGGGACGAAGTACCAGGCATAACTCCCCCAGTTGGGATGCACAGTGAGAACGGTCTGAGCGAACTTGGCGAGGTGGCCGACCGCCAAGCCGAACACGCACACCAGGAAGGCCAACAGCAACCGGTCTGTCCAGCCCCTGGAACGTGGGGGGGGGGAGGACCACCAGACCAGAACGACGTAGGCGCAGACCTCCAGCGCGACCAGCAGCTCGTAGTCGAAGGCGGGAATCTGCAAGACATCCCAGAAGTTCTGAACGAAGCTGTACCCGCCTTCCTGCTCCCATAACCGCTCCGACCACATCTGCTTGGTCGCGCCGCTCACAGGCGTCACGCCCCCGAAGACGAGCTTGTTGTAGGCGAAGTACGCCAGGATGCCGCCGACCGTGCCGAGAAACGGGGCGGCCGCCTTGACGGAGCGTGCGGAACGCGCCCGTTCTCCGAGTGGCGCGCCGGGCGCTCGCTCCTGCCTCGACCACTCGACGAGGCACAGCACCGCAGTCCCCGCCAGCGATATGGCGATGTACTCCAAGCGCACCCAGGGCAGGGCAAAGGTGACCGCGGCCAGCGGCCACTTCCACCGCGCCGGGCTTCGCGCAAAGAGACAGGCGGCCAGAGTGAACAGGCCGAGCATGAACAGTCCTGCCGCCGCTTCCATTCCTGCAATCAAGGCGTGGTGCTGGTGGTAGAGCATCGGCAGCGCGGCGAACAGCAGAATATAGGGCATGCGTGCCAGCCGGGCGGCTGCGGCGACGAGGGCCACGCCGCCGGCGATGAGCATGATCTCGAACGCCTTGATGGCGAACAGCACCGCTTCCTTGTCGAATACCCAGTAGAACGGCGTGATCAGAAATAGCCAGAGGGGATGGTAGCCGTTGGTGCGCGTGATGCCGCCGTCGAAAGTGGAGAACTTCCCCTCGGCCAAGTTGCGGGCGATCTGGAAGTAATAGAAGGAGTCGTCTCCGTTCACATCGCGGATCAGGTTGACGAGATCGAAGCGGGCGAGCATGTACCAGGCAAACCCGGCCCCGTAGGCCAGGATGCCCCCGATGAACAGGACGAACAGCGCGTTGCGTAGCCGGGGAGGCAGGCCCCCCGTACTTATTACTCTGTAAATTAAATAATTTGTTATTTCCATTTGACCGCCTTGATCACCAAAGGCAACCAAAAAGCCCGAATCTACAAACGCGCCTTGGGCTTGCTTGAACTCGACCGAGGCAAAACCTACACCCAAGGGGCTCAAACCCTCGGCATGACCGGGCAGACCCTGAGTCATTGGGCAAAGAAATACCGCACCCTCGGCTTGGACAGCCTCAAAGATGCCCCGCGGCCGGGACGCCCGGTGGAGATGACCGGCAAGCAACGGGCCCAAATCACCGCCTTGGCCTGTTCAACCCCCCCGGCAGGCCATGGCAGATGGACGTTGCGCCTCTTGGCGGATCACTGCGTGGCATTGGGCTCTTGTGAGCATCTCTCACACACGCATGTTAAAACGAGTCTCAAAAAAACGAATTGAAGCCCCACTTGAAGAAAACATGGTGTATCCGCAAAGTGAATGCGTCCTTTCTCGCACGCATGGAAGCCTTGCTTTGGCTGTATGACCAACCTCATGATCCCAATGTTCCTGTGGTCTGCTTTGATGAACGTCCCTGTTTTCTCATCGGACAAGTCCTTGATCCCTTGCCCCTGACAACAGGCCAAGTGACCAAAGAACATGATGCCTATACCAAACACGGCTCGTGTGCGCTGTTGGCCGCCATTGAGCCTTTAAGCTGGGCGCAGGCGAAGTGGGCGGCGATGAGATCGCGGCTCGTGTGCGCTGTTGGCCGCCATTGAGCCTTTAAGCGGCAAACGGCTTGCCGAAATCTATCCTCGGCGCACGATGAAGGAATACACCCACTTTTGTCAGGCCCTGACACAGCATTGGCCACAAGCGGAGAAAATCCGCTTGGTGCAAGACAATCTCAACACGCATACCCGCCATGCCTTCTATCGTTCCTTGCCGGCCGATGAGGCGTTTGCCCTCGCGCAGAAGTTTGAGTTCTTCTTTACTCCCAAGTCGGCGAGTTGGTTGAACATGATCGAGATCGAATTTTCGGCTCTGGCGCGAGGATGTTTGAATAGGCGCATTGCGACGCAGGCGGAACTGCGCCGGGAAGTTTTGGCCTTCTTTCAGGAGCGGGAGGCCAAGGGCATTCCCTTGAATTGGCAGTTCACTTTGCCCAAGGCCAGAGACAAGATGAATGCCCATTATCAACGCGTTTATCCAGACAATTCAAAACTTAAAATAACTTAATTTACAGAGTACTTATGTTCTGATAGAGCACAATCAGGGCGCGCCACAGATTGTTTAGGGGATTATATACTTGACAACCTAAATCTTCTTGTTAAAGTAATCACGGGTTTTTGGTGTTGAATGCAAGCGACCTCTGATTTTCGGCATGCCTGCCCCTAACATCTAACGTTTTAAAACGTTTTCCTTCGAGTCTTTCAGGAACGGATAACATTTGCATGCGTGGATAACATTTCCCGTTGACTTCCATATCGCCCGCTTGTGCCATAAAGGTTGTTCATGCAACCCCCTCACTGGCTATAAGTTGCTTGTAAGTCAACCGTGCGCCCATCGCCATATTCAACATCTCATCAACACGACTTAAGGTATCACCCTTTTTTCGATTGATGCGAAACACGCAAGCATTCAGGTCCTTTTGCATGTGTTTGTCTGACCCGTGGTGATGAATACCCATATAGACACGCTTAACCCGTGCCCACAAACTCTCAATGGCGTTCGTATGGACACCATCGCGTTCATATTCGTCGGCAGAATGATTGATTTGTTCCCCTTCGTAATCATCCCTCAACGCGCCGTATGCGCGGTTCTCGTCTGCATGAATAGTTGCGCCCGTCAATACCCGGTTCAACATCTTCTCGTGTCATGTTGCCCCTTTTGCGTCCTGTACATGAACCGCCATTGCCTCACCATCTTCCCCTTTTTCCCGCATTCCGAAAGCAACCGATTTACCTACTGTTCCGCGACCCGCATTCAACTTTTTGGATTTATGTTTGTTCTTTTCTTTGCCACCGATGTAGGTTTCATCAATTTCAACGATACCAGACAGAAAATCATCATCATCATCGTCTTTGTTGCCAAAAGCGTTTCGTATTCTTTGAAGCATAAACCAAGCGGTCTTTTGCGTTGTACCGATCATTTTAGCCAACTGAACGCTTGAAATACCTTTTGAGGGGTTCGTTTCAATCCATATTGCGGCGAACCATTTAGGCAACATCTTGATTTTTGACGCGCCAAACATCGTTCCGTAAATCATATGAAAATTACGCCCACAATCCGAGCACCGATACGCCAAATCAGAACGACGATAGATTTTTCCCATACTACCACAATGCGGACAAGACTCGCCATCCTTAAAGCGTATCTTTTCAAGGTTAGGACTTACGCATGCTGAGTTAAAAAAGGGTGCAATTCCGTAAAATTTATCACTTTGAGGAGGTGTCAATGCGCCAACCGACGCGTTTGGATTACTGTCAGTATCTGCTTAGCAGTCCCCTCAACGATACCCTGCCCCATTTCGCCGACCATAGCGAAGGGTTCAGTCATGATAGGATCAACCGCTATCTCGCCGGTGCGCGTATCCCCCCCCCGCTTGGTGTGGGAACACGTCAAAGCCCCCATCGCGTTGACGCCTGAAGGCTATGTGATCTTTGATGACACGGTTTTAGACAAGCGACACGCACGCAAGATCGCGTTAGTGCGCCGTCAATATAGCGGCAACGCCCAAGGCGTCATCAACGGCATCGGGGTGGTCACATGTGTCTATGTCAATCCGCAACAGGATCGGTTCTGGCTGATTGACTATCGGATTTATGACCCGCAAGGCGATGGCAAAACCAAATTGGATCATCTCAAGGACATGCTCTCTGGGTTGGTCTATCAGAAGCGCCTTCCTTTTACCGGGGTCTTGATGGACAGTGGGTATGCGACTAAAACGGTCATGCTACACATAGAGCAGATGCAAAAAACCTATTATTATCCCCTCAAGACGAACCGGCGCGTGGACGATTCGGCAGGCACAATCCCCTACCAGCGCGTAGATAGCTTAACTTGGACGAAAGCGCAACGCAAACAAGGCAAGTCAATTAAAATCAGAGGGTTCCCCAAAGACCACAAAGTGAAATTATTCCGGGTGGCGTCTTCTGATAGACGCACGGCGTATGTCGTGACTAACGACCATGCTCAAAACGATTCTTCAGGGGTACAACAGGTGTGTCACCAACGATGGAAAATTGAGCAATTTCACCGCGAAGTCAAACAGGTGACCGGGCTTGAAAAGTGTCAATGCCGGTTGGCACGCATGGTACGAAATCATATTGGGTGTGCGATGTTAGTTTGGATTCGACTCGCGCAGGTGGCCTATCAAACAGGACAAACCATTTATCAAGTCAAATACCGGGGGGTGGCTGACTTCTTGAGACAACAACTCAAAGCACCTCATATTCCAATGGAAATTGCGTAAGTCCTAAAGGTGCAAAATACACGCTTCAGGCGTGGCAAACTTCTGTGTGAACGCGACGAAACTAAGCTGCTTTGCCATCATACACCCCCTTGTTAATTCGTAACTTGGATAAATATAACAAGAATGTTTAGGGTTGGCAAGTATATAGTTCCCATTGTTTAGTGCGAAGCCTTGTAGGTCGTTCCCGTTACTGTTCATAGTGGATTTCCGTTGCCCAGAGGTTATCGAAATCGCTGTCCACGCGCACGTACTGGCCGGTCATGATGCGGATAATGTCATACCCCGGGAGAGCCACCGTCGCCATACATCTCCCGTCAATTCTCATGCCGTGCCCCTCGAAATCGAAGTCCAGGTTGTCAAAGCCGTACTGCTTGCGATGGTCTGGGAGGTCATTTGGGTTGATGGGGAGGACGTGCAGAAAGAACATCGCCTCCGTGTCGGCGCGGGCGCACGGCTCCCTGGCATAGACCAGCATGTTTTCGCTGAGATATACGTCAAAGTCGGAGCGGACTGCCGGTTCGCGATTTCTGACCACCTCCTCCAGGTCGTTGAGGGTGCTGATGTAGTTGGCTATGGCGCGGGCTTCCGCTTCGCCAATGCCAGACGACGACATGGACGTGCCTGGAGCGAACTGCTCCGGGTCAGTGAGAAACTGCTTGATGCGTTCCTGCGTCCAGACGACGTCCAGCGAATTGAACGCAGCCGAAAATCGGTAGCCTCCGACCTCGCCCGCTCGCCGCCCGATGACGCCAAACAGGTGCGGCCCGGCGCCGTGAGGCCCGGTGCTGTGCTGCTCGGCGTTCAGGTTGTGACAGTTGCGGCAGTGCTGGTCGAATAGCTGAGCGCCGGCCGCCGTGTATCTCCCCAGATTTCCGCGTAAGGGCGGAACTGCCGGCCCCGAGTCTCCCGCGCCCGGTGAGTCCAGTGCTGGCGATGCGGCGATGGAATCGCAGTTGACTGAGTACACATTGCGCTGATTCCACGCTTCTTCATTGCAGTACCTCGCGGAACGGCTCAGAAAATAGACCCACCCCCCATCGCGCAGCAGGGCTATGCGTCCGTCCGGCATAACCGTAATGTCTCGTATCCGATAGCCGAGTTCGATCCTTTCGACATACTGCACGTCCGTCCCGTAGCGGCGGACTCGGAAGAGGGATTGACCGGCCAGCGAAGCAACCAGCAGGTCGTCTTTCCACAAGGGAAGATGCTCCTCGTCGTTGATGGCGATGGCGGAAACGGCTATGCTTGGGACCCATGCGAACGCCGGCCGCAGGGAGCCGTCGTGCCGGCCCACCATCTCGTCTTCGACCAGCCGGAGAGCGACACCGCCGTAGTCAATGCCATAAGAGACCAGCGGCCAGCCATAATCGGCTCCCTCCCGTAACAGGTTCAGTTCGTCCCCCCCTTGCCGCCCGTGATCCGTCGCCCAGAGGTTGCCTTCCGAGTCCCGCGCCAGCCCTTGTGAGTTGCGAATACCGGTGGCAAATATCTCCGATTCTCCCGTTTCGATTTCAATGCGAACGAGTTTGCTTATATGCAGGTTAGAAGGAATGAGGCACTGTCCATATTTATGGTTGCCGATTGTTACGAGTAAGTGTTCTTCTCCATCCGTCAGCATCTTCCCGCCTGCATTCTGCCATCCATCAAGTTGTTCCAAACATGGCTCCGCATCGAATATCGTTCTCCAATCCGGCAGGACTGTCAACCTCTGTCCTTCCCGAACCAGCGTCGTGGATGACAACCTGAACCGGACACATTCTCCGGTGAAATAGTGATGGGTAGCAAATAGTATGTACCCTTCCTCAATCTCTTTCAGCAGAATATCGGCGACTCGAAATGGGTATAGGTCGAAATCAGGATGCTCGCTGATTGGGCTTGATTGCAGCCCCGTATAATTCATAGGAACCAGACCGTCGAGATATTCCACAGTGTCCGGGAAGACCAGGGCAAACCTTCCCTTCGGCGTAACGACAAGCAGGTCCTCACCTATGCTTTCAATGGCCCCGCCGTTTCCGTCGAAACTTTCGAGTCTGACGGACTCGCTCTCCAGCGCGTACAGATGAGTGGTGAGAGCCGGCCCCTCTTCGGGAGTGGCCGTCACCGCTGGGTCCTCAGAGCAGGCGGCTACGAGAACTCCAAGTAGGACGAGCGCGATAAGCCGGAACACGGGCCGAAAGCCGTGCTGCGTTCTATGGCACAATGTTCTGATACTGTTCAAAGCGGATTTCCTCCAATAACTTGTTGTCGTCCAGCATGACATGCTCCATTTTTTTCGATACATATAGTCCCCGAGATTATTGCCTCAAATTCGCTTAAACCTCTCTCCCTATTCGACGGTTTCAGAGCGTCATTTGGTAAAATGGAGCCTGCGTTGGCAATTTGCCGACAAATACATGGGAGGGTACGATTTCGACATCATCTACCATTTCTTTTCCTAAGACGCTTTTCAGGTCGCTGTATAAATGGTCTTTCAGATTATCAAAAATTCTTTTGGCCTCAAACTCCTCGGCATCTGTCATATTTATGCCGCTAACGACGAGCCAAAACTTATACTTTTTTGATCCCAAAAGGTCTTTCGCATCTTTGCATACCGCAGCCAAGCGACATAAGACGAGCATTGACCCATAAGCTTTCAGCCGATTTTCTTGCCGAATGTACTTATAGACAAATTTCATTTGGTCATTTTGGTCAGTGCCTCTAAGAGAATTGTACTCGTTTTTCAAATCCTCAATTTGTCTCAAGAGTTGGGTTTCTTCAATCAAGACGACAACCCCATTGATGATCGAAAAATAATCACAGCAATTACAAGTCCCTAAGTCCACATCTTTTCTCATATCAGGACGCGGCGAAGTGCCATCCATAAGATAGGCATGGTGGTTTTGAAGCGGTGTACCTGCAAGTTCAATCAACTGCAAGAATTTTTCGAGATCGATCATAGCCCCTCCAGATACAGGTCGGAGAAGGGCTTAGTCAATTCTTGTTTGATCTTTGCCATTTTGGTTTCAAAATCATCTTTGGCGTTGTCCTCGTTGTCTGCATTGAAATGATTAACGCCAGTGGCGGAAAAGTGGTTGAGTGCAATGCGTTGCTCATCCTCTGGGTTTTTCTTTGCCCGCACTTCCAGCCATTTGAGGATATCGACGCTGTGCGTGGCAATCGCGATGTTCACGCCTTGGCGGGACAACTCGAACAGGCTTTCCGCCATGATGACCTGCCAGGCCGGATGCAGATGCGCTTCCGGTTCGTCGATAAACAGAAAGGTCCCTTCATCCAGTACCTTGCGCTCGATCAGCAGCGCGAGGATGCCGAGGTTGGCAATCCCCATCGCGGTGACGGGCAAGGAAAAATTGCGCCCATTTTCCCGGAAGGACAAATCGCCGGTTTCGGAAATGGCAATCCTGCCGCCGATGACATGTTCGCCGGTCAGCTTTGCATATACATCTGGAAAGGCCATTTCGCCGGTGTATTCAAATTTCAATGCTCTGCCCAAGTCATAGAAATATCCCGGAACGCCGCTGAGGCGTTCTCTCTCCATGAACCGAGATCCAGGGTAATCTCTTATGTCTTCCAACGCGGTTTTCAATTTCCAGTAAGCAGGTGATTCCAAGTAGAGGACTCTGGAGTAGTCCTGCAATTGCTTTATCCATGCTCTGTCTATTCCGAATCCCAATCCCTCGTGCGATAATTCGAATGCGCCAAAGTCCTCAACTGCAACCTCTGATGGTCTGCTTTCTTTTCCTTGGAGATCGGAAATATTTGGCACTTGAAAATTCAGAATCAGATTGTGTCGGATTTCATACCCTATACCAGCGACGATAAAATCTTCAGCACCTGTTCGGTGGAGTTCCTCTTTCAACTCGGTCAACGAATTTGTCAGTCTGTCCCAGTCTGTCCGGACATGTTTAGGCATTGTTTTGATAAAGGACTGCGGAACATCGGCGGCTGTTTGTTCTATTGTTTCGATCTGGCTGAGAAAAGAAAAAATAATGTTCTCATTATCGAACGCTTCAATGGAAGCCTCCTTAGCGAGCGTTTCCAATTTTTTAATTTTTTTATCCAGTGAAGACTGCCACGAGCGTATAGCCTTATCATAATGCCCCCCTCGATCATGCCTCACCGGTGCCATCAGACGCCACAAAGTATTTTTAACAGGCTCGAGCAGATTGTTGAGATGCGTCTCGGCATGGTTTGCGTTCATCGCGTTAAAAAGCGAATACAGGAGTTTGGAGACAAAGCTCTTTCCCGTATTGTTTGGCCCTGCAAACACGGTGAAATCGCCGATGTGAATTTCCGCATCCGCGAGTTTGCCGATGTTTGTGATTTTTACTTTGAAAGCCATGGCGTATCCAATTTTTGAAAGTATGGTACTTCACATTGCGCGACAAACGCACAGACACCGCTGAGAGGCAACCCGTTGTACTCCATTGCTCAGGCCAGTTCATCGGCGTTGATGTTTTGGGATGGAGGAGCGGACTGACTGCTGATTTGGGGTTGGTTCGTCTATTCGGGCGGGCATGGGGGCCAACAATTCGTCTATCTGTTTATTCACTTTTTTTCGTGTATTCTGATGGTACTATTTTGGTCATATAATACCAAATTGATTTTCAGTTGGCCTCATGTGATGCGATATGCTACCAGCTATTGATCCCCCTGAAGTTACGCAGTCATTCAGAAAAGCCATCGCAAAAATGCGATCACAAAATACCGTCACACAAACCCATCACGCACAGCGCGCAAGGCCGTCTCGCAACCCACAGCCATCTTGCAACCCACCTTGCAGGCCGGCGCATGGCGTGCGACTACAAAAACGATTTGCGCTGTGCAAGCCCCTCGGCGCATGAGAGCGGCATTTTTTGCCTACTTTTTTTTGCTGTTGAAAAAAAGTAGGTCGCCGCACGCCGTAGGCACAGGCGTAGCCAACGCATCAAAGGCAACAAACGATGCTGTAGGACGAAATGCTTGAGACAAACAACCCATGATCCGTACAGAAGTCTGTTCCTCATTCCTCCCTGATGGGAGGCAGAATATGGACAACTTGAAATCAAATTGGTATAAGGCGTTCGAATATTTTCATCCCTCGAGCGTTGGGCGATTGAGGCGCGTGTGGTAGGGCGGTTGCATGACTGCGCGTTGCCGTTCATTTGCCCATTCGGGGATGTCGTAAGCGCGCACATAAGCCATGTTGCCGGCGGTGTAGCGCGTGAGCGTTGACCTGCGCGGATGGTCGGCTGTCCAGGGCAGGGTGCCGTGCGTGACGGCTTCGGTGAAGATGATCGCGTCGCCTGCCCGACAGGTGAGTTGGCGAATGTGTTCCCGGTGTTTTTGGTAGAGCCGCATGTCCTGCGGGCAGGGATAATTGCTTTTGTGCGATCCGGGAATGACGCATAAACCGCCATCGCTCGCGTTGACATCGGTGAGTTGAACTGAGACCACGGTGAGGCCGTTGTGCATTTTGCCATTTTTAAAAATATAGTACTGATTGGGGTCAAACCCAGGCCCCGAGGAGCCGTGAAAGCGAAAGCCTTCCGCGCCTTTGTCCATCCAGAGCAAAAACATCTGGTGATCGATGCGAAAGCCCTCGCCGAGCATTTCGTTGAGATAGGGCACGATGCGCGGATGCGCGAGCATGTCTCGAAAGGGATGGCACCAGGGTTCGGCCCAGTGGATGAGATCGCGCAATTCGCCGCGACCATGGGCGCCTTCAAGGGCGGGCGAGTCGCCATCGAGACGCTGTTCCCTCGGGCGAACGCGCCCACGGTCGAGGTGGCGATCAACCGCTTCGTTTGCCATGGCGAGTTCATCAGCCGTCAAAACATTTTCAATGACGAGATACCCGTTGAGGTCAAAGAGATATTTTTCGTCTTCGGTCATGGGGTCGCGCTTTCATGTGATCGATGAAGGTGGAAAAAACAACATTGGCATTGCGTATGTCGGTGTCAAGCATGAAGACACATACAGAGGGTTATGAGATTAAGCCCGCGTAAACTTCTCGTCCCTTGCGGAAGAGCTCTTTGACCTCTTCGCGTTGTTGGTCTGTGTTGTAGCGGCCATAAGTGTCGATCCAGTCGAGCGCGTCTTCGATGCGGTTGAGGAAATACTGCGCGGATGCGTCGCGCTCTGCGGGCGGGCGACCACAGACAAAATACACCGGGCTGCTGTGGGCGTAGATCGATTGGTCAAAGCTGTCGCGCTGGTTGCCCCAAAGCCGGGCCGCGACCCAGCCATCGCGGTCAACGCGAACCCCATGGCGGATAGTGCCTTCGCGTTTGCCTTCGGGATAGGTTTCGCGGTGGATGACCGCGCCATTCATCGCGATTTCCGCACAGTGGATGGGATAAAAGGACGCGAAGGTGGATTCGATGTCGAGTGAACCGCCATTGGGCAAGGCGACCGCGGCGCCCATCGGCTGATCGTTCACGCGCAGATCAAGGGCCGGGCCATTGGTGATAAACGTGTTGCCCGACTTCATCCCGGCAATCCAATTCTCGTAGGAGAACGCGCCGCGGGTGTTGACATAAACGCGGTTGTTGGAGCAGACGAACCAATCCGTGCCGGTGGAGGCGGGCAGGGCGATGCCGCAGTTGAGCAATTTGTACCACAAATCGTATTCGGGATCCATCCAAAAGGGGTCAAACAGATTGAAGGCGTCCAATTTGCCCAATGCCGCGGCAACCGGGGCTTCCATGCCGCGGCCGTTGTGACACCAGATCACAATGCCCCCTTGATCCCGGGCTTCGTCGCAACAAAAGCACAGCGGCGGATAGTCCGGGTCGAATTGCGCGGCGAGGATGTGCCCGCGGCTGACGGGTTGGACGAGGTTGCGGATGTTGAGAAACATGACGTGCCCATATCCAAATCCCCAGGGCGAATTTTCCCCGTAGTGCCGGTTTTCTTCGCCGATGTCGAGGACGTGGTGCGCGGTGCTAAACTCGTTCATCACGCCGATGGGATATTTGTTGCTCGCATAAGGCAGTTGCCGCCTGTCCAGTACGCTGACGACCGTGACGTTGTAGCCCTCAACGCTACAGTCGATGCCCAAGCGGTCGTCTGGGCGGGTTTCTTTTTCGTCGTAGTGAATGTGCGTGTTGCCCGGGTACCAGTTGTTTTCCTGCGGGCGGTACCAGCGGTTGAGGGTGATTTCAATGTCTTTGCTACCGTGTTCGGGCATTTCGACCACTGTGCGGACGGGTTCGTATTCCGTGCCGCGTTCGACCAATATATCGGTGCGCCCGCGCCCGGCCCGAACTTCAAACTCGCCATCGCAAAAGAAGAAGGGCATACCTGGCCCTCGTTTGAGCAGGGCATCGCTCGGGTGGGAAAAGCGACCGTTGGACGTCAGGACGTGAACTTTGGCATTGAGTTGCTCGCCCGTGGCACTGTCGATAATATGTCCGTGCAAGATGCCCATAGATGACTCCGTTCCTATCTGGCGCGGGGTTTTTGCGTTCTCTCGTTGTCCTCGGGCCAGTGATCGGCCACGCGGCCGCGGGATCGAATCGCGCATTCTACGTGCTCAACCGCGATGTCCGCGTCCATTTTTGCCGTGGATTTTGCGATAGCCAAGCCGAGATGGTTGTCGCCGTAAACACAAGGCGGATTCGATAGCGCGATGGTACACGATGGCGGTTGATCCGCATCGGGCCACGTCCACTTCTGATTTTGATCGGGAATTTTTGTGCCGTTGATATCGACTGTGAGCGCGTCGTCTTTTGACAAGCCCTGTACAAAAAACGCGAGGGTGCTTTCCGAGCGCGCGGGATCTGCGGGGCGCGTTTCACAGATGCGAAATCTGAAACTTTCGCGTTGCCCGATTTTTTTGCGCGACAAGACAATTTCTTCTCTGTCATAGATTTGGCCCAATCCCTTGCCTTTCGCCCAGAGCGGACGGAACGTGTAGCGGCGATCTGCGCCGATGGTTTGCGGATTTTTCAATTCTTTGAGATTGCCCATTGCCGCTGGATACATCGCGGGAAATTTCGCGCCGTGCTTATCGGGGGTATCGAATTGAGGTCCCCAATGAAAGAAGAAATTTTGAGTCGAAAATCCGTCTGCGCCTGCGGCATAAAAATTCTGCACCGCAGCGCGGTATTGGGATTGATCCATGATGAGGTCTGTGTCGATGCTGATTCTCGGTTGCACTTGGGGATACACATAACACTTGTGTTTTCGGGCGATAGACACAAAATCTTCGTACTTTTCGTTGAAGTCCGTAAAGCCAAAATCCCCGGGCGCGACGTAATCAATGAGCTCCTCTGTGATCCAAGTGGGAACGTCTAAGCCCATTTTTTGGCAGCCCGCCATTTGTTGCGGGACGCGAACGCCGAGGCTGAGGTCGCGCGCTTTCAGAGGACGGGCCTGGTCGAGCATGTCGCGGACTTGCCGAATAAAGTCGGTCATGATGCCGTGGCTTTGTGCCAGTTCATTTTTGGGAAAACATTCTGCCAAGCGCGTGAAGTTAAATTCAATGCCGTCAATGTCGAAACGATGGGTGACTTCCCCCATAATGGAGAGCAACCAGCCGCGCACCTCTGGGATGGCGTAGTTCAATGAGCAACCGTATTTGCGGCTTTCGGATGGCGCGCGTTTCGTGGAGGGCTTGTATTCTCGGAGCACCCATTCGGGTTTCTCGCAACAGAGCTTTTTGAAAAATTCTGGATGGTGGCCGTGGCGGTCATTCATGCGAAAACCCGCGACAAATTCCATGCCCTGCCGATGGCATTCGTCGATGTAGATTTCGATGGGCATGACGCCGGTGTTCATGATGGGCCGCAGCCGCTGGTGCTGATACCGAATGTCGTAGGGGCATTTGTCTGTTCGCCAGAACATGGTCATTGCTTCGGCGAAAATTTCCTGTACGAGGGTGTCGATATGCCCTGTGTATGCGTAATTGCGAACGACCTGCCGCAATTCTTCGGGACGAGCCGCCGGCGCGCTGAGGTGGCTGGTGGTGTTTGAAGGGTCGCTGACGTAGATCAGGCGGCGCGTTCCGCGGGGTTTTAAGTGCCCCAAGCGCGGGGTTGGTGTTTTTGAAGTTGCCATTTGCGATCCGAGTCTATGGTGGATGGGATACGACCATCGTTTGATGCGTTTGTGCGGATTGCACGATGGCGGCGGTTGCAACATATCGCCGGCCCTGTTCAGGGGTGACGATGAGGCCATTTGGGATTTTGACCCCTCTCGCATCCTGTCTAAAATCCCACAATATCCTCATACACGGCGAGGCCGCCGAAATAGGTAAAGGCCAGGCCAGAGATGAGGTTGAGCACCACGAGAAACCAGCCCATCTGCAATGCGGGCGGTACGAATTTGCGGTCGATATAAATCATCGCAAAGCACCACGGACCGGCCAAGAACACCCCGGTAATGTGCAGCGGGATGGTCATAATCGAAATCGGGTTCCAGCCGATGCCATTGGGGTCTTGCGTTGCGGTCCACCACGCATACAGCACCAACGCGCCCCCTGCGATAGCGGTGTATCCCAGCGTCCATTTTCGCACATCGTCCAGTGCCAAATCGCGCCAGTTGGGGGTGATTGCGCGAATGCTTTCGTGCGCGGTGCGAACATACAATTCATACGCGCCGTACACCGTGCCAAAAATGGCGAAGAACACGCCGAGTTTGTACAAGCCCGAGAGAAATGCTTTGACCCCCGCGCTTTCGTGCAATGCCGTCAAAAACACCACCTGATGATTGTAGAGATCCATCCCGGATGGCACGATCTGTTGCGGATGCAAGAGGGCCGCGCCCAAGATCAAAAAGGCCGCCGTGAACAACAACACGCTGCCAAACGACACCAGCGTATCGACCAGCGGGGCTTTTAACCAGGCCTTTCCCAACTGGATATTTTTCTCGGATTCTGAAATCGCCGCTGCGCCAGAGCCGCGCCTGCCGATCAGGCCCCACGCTTTTTCGCGCAACATCCCCACATACCCCACATAGTCCTGCACGCCGCCGCCAATTACGCCCATATAGGCCACCATCTCGACAATCAGGGTGCGGTCTGCAAACATCGGATTGCGCGACACCCAGTCTGGATAGGCCGGAAATGTGGGCACCGCCGCGCCCATCAACGCGGCGCCCCAATCGGGATTTGCCGCCGCGGTTGCAATGAGCATCACCAGCAACATCAACCCGACCAGCGAGGTCTGCGCCTTTTCCAACAAGCCATAACTCTGCTTGAGGGTCAGCGCGATCAAAAACGCGATAAATACCAGCGCGATCAAATGCGGATACCGCGCCGGGTCGTCGAACAAGATCCACGACGAAATGGTGCCGAGCATAATGGGCAAACTCGACAAATAAAACGGAAAACTCACCACCATCACCGCGCCCACGAGTGCGGGGAACAAACCTTTCGGGCCAGGCAATTGCGCCCACCGCTCCATTGGATGCTCGCCTGTGAGCGTCATGTAGCGCGCCGCCGAATACACCTGAACGACTTTGGTGACGCAAAACAGGCTGAACGCCCAGAACATCGCATATCCAAAGATGGCCCCACTGCGAGACGCCCACACGGTTTCCCCGCTGCCTATGGTGACAGATGCAATGATCGCTCCAGGGCCAAAAAATTTCAAAAAATCGCCCACTCTCCGCGAGCGCAATGCGGCTGCCAATTCTGGATATTCTGATGTTTTCGATTTCGCCATCGTCTCTCCTAATCAGCGGTCAGTCCGCCCAACCCCCATCACCCGTAGGGACAGGCCCCTGTGCCTGTCCCCAGTTAATGGCTGTTACCGTATGGCTATCGGATTGCCGGGTGAACCGGTCGCGCCTTTTAAGCGCAGGGGCGAAAACGCGAATGCAAATTCGTACACCTGATCCTTTGCCAATGCTTCCAAGTCCAGATTTTCCAAAATGTAAATCCCGTGTTGTGCGATCAGCAGTTGATGCACGGGAAAGGCCAGCGCGTCATCTTCGCCGGGCACGACTTCCACGCCCCATGTATCGCCAGCGACCATCACAATTTTTTGATCCACCAGCCACTGGCCCGCGGCCATGCCAATGCCGGGCTGGCCGGAGTTGAACGTCTCGTTGTCTTTCATCCACAGGGTTCCGTGCCCGGTGCGGAAAATCACCACATCGCCTTCGCCCACAGACACCTCTTGCTTTTTCAACGCGCCCTCGATATCGGCCACGGTGATCACATAGCCCACCTCCAGCCGCGCCACGCCTTTGTACCCCGCCACATCGATCAGCACGCCGCGCGTTAAAAACGCGCCCGCATTTTCCACGCCCAATTTCTCCAAGCCATAAGATTTGCCAATCGCCGAGCGCTTAAAGCCGTTGTAAAACACATCTTCATCTCCCATCCGCGTGCCAATATGCCCCAACCCGTCAAATTGCGTACCGATTTGCCCGATCTCCCCGCTGAACATCTCGTCGTACCACACCAGTTGATTGTCCCCGAGCGGCCCCCCACTCGGCCCGCCCACGATAGTCAAACTGTAATGCCGCGACCCGAACAGGGGTATCCCGGGTTCGTACACCTTGCCCAACTGATAGACTTTCCCGGTCTCGATCAACTCAACCGCCTCGAGCACCTTGGCCGGCGTCAACCGGTTCGCCGCGCCCCGTTGATCGTCCGCGCCCCATTCCGACGGCGCGGTCTGGGCATTCAATCCCCCAACCCGCATCAAACTGCCCAACAGGATAATACACAAAATGCGTTTCACGATATGCCTCCTTTGAAGAGAAATGTGGACCAGCGGGAAGGCTGTGTAGTGTCGTTATTCGGCGACAGAGAGGCCATAGCGACATTGCACCACCTGTGACCATACCAGTGTTTCAATGTATCTATATCTCGCGCTTATTGTTCTTCCCTTTGCCATTTTCAAAACCTTCAATCGAATCCCATTAGGAGTGGTCTTCTAATCGAGAACATTATATTTTTTCGTAAAGCCTGATGCTCACCTGCGTGCCGGGGAACATGGCAGATGGCTTCACCCATGTGTGATCGCCGCGAATGTACACCCGTTCATTGCCCGAGCGAATGTGCAAACTGCCGTTGTTTTCGCGGCAAATCTGTTTCACAATGTACAAACCCAAGCCTCGCGTATCCCCCCGAGAAACCGCTTTTTGAACCGCTCTTTGGATCGCCTGCCCGTGCGACCAGTGCGCTGCGTCGTGTTTGGTGGATAGGCTTTCCCGAATGCCAATGCCCAAGTCGCACACGCCAATAATCGCAAATTTCCTTTGCGACTTGTGATTGACATAGCGTTGCGCCACCACGAACCCTTTATCCCCGCTGTGATCCAAAATATTGTGACACAATTCGGCCACCACATTCTTAAATCCCGTAATCTCCCGCACTGTATAGCGCAACTCTGCACTCAAAATAGCTCCCACCCGAGATTCGATCACGCCCAGCACCTGCTCGATATCCCCTCGCTGTTCAATGGCTGTCATTTCCAACAAACTTTCATTGTGTACTGGCGGTCGTCCCATTTGCGGCGCGCGTTCCGCTGTCACATAAGCCCGCAGCACGTCAAACACGTTCATCCGCGTCAAATAACTTTCAATATCCGAATCCGCGGGCAACCGACACGCAATGTCCCAGTATTTGGTGCTCAAATGCCGGCCAATCAGACACAACATGCCCATGCCGTAGGGATCGGCAAAGTTCAGACCCGATAGGTCTAAGATGATATTGTCCGCATCCCGCCGCGCCCAAAACGCATTGAGGTCGCGCAGCACTTGGTCGCAGGAGACAGCGGACAAATTCTGTTCTGTAATCGCCAGCGTATTATCCATCGCGTTCAAAGGTCAAGGTATGTATCCAGAGTTGGAACAACGCAACAGAAATAGGTGAAATGAACCATTAAGGGATCGGTGTGGTTGTACCGAACAGCTTGTTGATCAAGGTCATCAGGCCGAGCGCAAGCACGAGAATGCCGCCCAACTTGATCGTCAGGCGCAGTTCAAGTGCTCTCATCTCGGCACGCAAGGCGGCAATCTCGCCGCGCAGAGTGGCCTCCATTTTTTCCATATCGCTCCGCAGGGCTTCAATCTCGCCGCGCAGAGTGGCCTCCATTTTCTTCATATCGCTCCGCAGTGCAACTTCCATTTTCTCCATATCATTTCGCAGTGCGACTTCCATTTTCTTCATGTCGCTCTGAAGCGCAACTTCCATTTTCTCCATATCGCTCCGCAGGGCTTCAATCTCGCCGCGCAGGGTGGCTTCCATTTTCTTCATGTCGCTCCGCAGTGCGACTTCCATTTTCTCCATATCGCTCCGCAGGACGGACTCGGTTTGTGCCAGCCCATCCCGCGTGGCAATATCCTCGCCGAGACCCTCGGCAAATGTAGCCACCAAAATCCGCGCTTGGTGCTCGTCAAAGCCCGCTTCATCCTGCAACCGCAGAGCCGCCTTGAGTGTATCAAATCCAATCATTGTGAATACTCCTTTTTTTTTCAACGAAAGGGTTATTGTTACGGCATCGCTCCATGAGAGTGCGGACAGGCACAGGGGCCTGTCCCTACGCCTCGACAACGAAAGGGTTATTGTACGGGGGCCTGTCCCTACACCTCGACGACGAAAGGGATATTGTACGGGGGCCTGTCCCTATGCCTCGACGACGAAAAGGATATTGTTACGGCATCGCTCCTCGTCGCAAGTCCTACTCGCGCACGCGGAAGATGACGTTGCGTTTGACCTGTCTGTTGACCTTCATATCCGCGACAGTGACGTCGAGTTTGTAAACCCCGCGCGGCATTTTGGACAGGTCGATTTCCAAGAAGGTGAAGTCGTCGGGTTTGTCGCCCGCGTACATCGAACTGATCGACGTGCTGCTCTGCTGCCCGGCGCGGCGCAGTGCTTCGAGGGATTCGGCCATCTGGTTGCGCTCGGGCAACACGTATTGCACTTCAAATTCCACGGGTTTGGCTTTGAGGGATTCCTCGCCGCCGGCCATGGCATCGCCGGAGAGGGCATCTTCGTCTGGCAAATCGTCGCCATCTGTGCCGTCGAGCGCGTTGCCCGCGGTGAGCACATCATTGCTGGATCTGTCTTCCCCTTGTTCTGCGGCCAATTCTTCAGCGGTTGGCACGATCAGCAGGCCGCCCACTTTTTTGAGGGCCACGGCGCCGAACATCGCGGGATTGACTTCCTCTTTTTTTGGCACGCTCAGGCTGTACGTGATCTGGTATTCCGTGCGCCCAAAGTCATCTTGTGTCAGGTTGTAAATTTCCAAATAGACAAAGGCCGAGCCGCCAGAGCGATAGGCGCGCAGTGGATTGGGGGCAATCCGCAAATCCGCGCGCTTTTCAGGAAAGGGATTGACCATTTCGATCTGCTTGGCGAGCAAGAGATCGCTCATGTCCAAACTCGATTCGGACACGGTCAACAGGCGTTCTGTGCGGAACGTGCCGATGGATCCGCTGACCCGGTCGCCGACTTCGATCACCACATTGTACGTGCCCTGCGGAAGCGTCATCGCGCGTTGGCCGAGCAAGTACTGGGGGCCGCCGCCCGTTGCCGGTTGTTTTTGCCCCAAGGGGCGCACATTGCGATAGATATCGCGCCACAAGTAATCGAACAAAAACAAGCCGTCGTCCATGACCAGGGCCTGCTCGTCACTCGCTTTGAGTTTGTCCAAGGGAATGGCATAGGCGATTTCCAAGCGCATCTGTTTGCCCGTGCGAAAGGCGGTGATTTGATGCGGCAAGGAGTATTTCCGACTCTGGAATGGATCGACAAACCGCGCTTCTTGCTTTTTAAACGCCGCGCGATTTTGAATTTCGTAATACCCATCGCGCATCTTGTCGCTCGCCCATTGTGGGTTGGTCGATTTCCGAAACAGCGTGCGCGCCACCTGCGTTGCATCGACGTTTCGCGTCCGTTGTGCGTTGGGGTCTCTGCCGATGAGATCCACCGTGCTGCTCGGCCCCACTTCGCCAGCAAACCCCCAACCATCCACGCCATTTACGCTTTGAAAGGTGAATCGGTACCCGCCGTAGTACCACGTTTCCTTAAACATGGGAAACACGCCCGTTGTGCGCCGCTGGTATTTTCCGTATTTGATGTACGTCTGTCCGCGAATGGTCTTCCAGCCTTCGATGTTGCGCGAGGGCACGCTAAAGCGCAAATTTGAGTATGCCACGCGCCCGTAATGCTCCATCCTTCGCTCGTTGTGGTCGGTCAAAAACAGCGGGTCGTTCTTGTTCCAAAACTGCGTCAGTGCCGCGGAATCTCGCCACTTGCCATCTTCGCTGACTTCCATCGCTTTTGAGATGCGTGCGTGGTCTTCCTCGGACGCAATGAGTTCGACCGATTCCATCATTTCGCGCTGTTCGTCCCCCATCGCCGCGATGGCCTGTTCGTACAATTTGTTGGCCTCTAACAAATTGCGCTGAAGTTGGTGCGAATAGGCCAAAAACAGCAGCGCGTTGATGTCGTCGGGAAATTTTCGCATCATCCGCTTCATCACCCGTTGCATGGCGGGGATTTTGCGATGCTCCAAATGGGCGAGTGCCAAAAGATAATAGGAATCCCGATACCCCGCATCGATCTCCAAACTCTTTTCCAACAGCATCACGGCTTGGTCGTATTCGTTTTTCGCAAAAGACCGAATCGCCCCCCGGCGCGACAAGACGCGGTCGCGCGTGATCATATATTCGCCCAACACATGGCGGCCGGCATCGTAGGCCGCAATGGCGGCATTGGGAAATTTTTCAATCACCTTTTCGTAATGCGCTTTGGCCTGACGCTGAAATCCCCGGTTCCACAACGCCTCGCCGTGCAGGAGTTGGTACTGCAAATTTTCGGGGTCGATTCGGACCGCCTTTTCACTGGCTTCCACGGCCCTGCGCCGAAACTCGGGCGTGTCCAGCCGAATGTAGAGCCGGGTCAACTGCGCGAGTGCCGGCGCGTACTTGCCGTCTTTCTTCAGCACCTGTTTGAAGGCATCGACACTCTCTTTGGCGTCGATCTCATTCATGTGCGCCAGCGCGGCGCGATACAGGGAATCCACTTGGCTATCCGCTGCCCATGCCGATGTTGCGAGCAGGCATCCGAACATCAAAATCGAGAACGTTTTCATGGGGGTCTCCACGTAAAAAGGGGTCATGTTGCGAATCGATGAATCTGCGAACCGACGAAGTGCGTCGGATTTGGGGGCTGTGTTGGGTGGCTGTCTCCCGCCTTAAAACCTATAAAACGCCTTTGCGTTTTCGTACAGTATTTTTCCCAACAGCGAATCCGACACGCCCTTGGGCATCGCGTCTATCGGCGCGTCAAAATGCCAATGGGGATAGTCGGTCGAAAACATCAGCATATCGTCCGAGTCCAGATGCCCCATCACTTGCAGCAAGTAATCAGATTCGGGCGGCGCATCCATGGGTTGCAGGGTCATCCGGACGTGCTCGCGGATGTATTCCGAGGGCGGTCGCTTGACCCACGGAATGTCGCGGCGCAACCCCTTCCACTCCTTGTCCAATCGCCACATCCACGCGGGCATCCACGTCCAGCCGCCTTCGATGAGCACCACGCGCAATTCGGGAAACCGATCAAACGCGCCTTCCACGACCAAACTCATCACCTGCGACTGAAACACCTGCGCCATATCGGCCATTTCCTCGACATAGGTGGAAGGCCATCCCACCGGGGTGGGCGGCAAACCCGACGCGCCCCCGTAGTGAATCCCAATCGCCAAATCGCGCTTGACCGCCGCATCGAACATCGGGTCGTACACGCGCTTGCCATAAGGTTCATAAGACCTGACCGGCACGATCACCTGAACAAAGCCCGGATGATCGCCAAACCGCTCGATCTCGCGTGCGGCGAGCACTGGGTTTTGACTGGGCAAGACCAGGGAGGCGCGCAACCGCTCGTCCCTGTCTAACCACGCCTCGATTTGCCACTGATTGATCGCCGTTGCAAGCGACGCGGCCAAGTCCTCGTTGTGTACGCTTTGAACGCGATACGCACACGTCAAAATGCCGACCTCGACATCCCACGCATCCAATGCCTGCGCTTTGAGCCATTCAAAATTGGACCCCGGCGGCCCGCCTTTCGGCTTTGTGCCTTCCCGCGCAGACGTGGGCGCCCGCGGCGGATAATCACTCGCATTGGGGCCCACAAATGCCGATTCGTCAATGTACGCCACCCAATGGTCTTCCAAATGCGGAATCAGGGTTTCCAAACTGGGCACTGCGTTGTGAATATCGCAATCGATGATCGGATGGTAAAATGGATTGTCAGGGATACCCCGCGCCATGTCAATTCGCCAAAAAAAATGAAAACAAATCCGCCGAAATATTGGGCGGTCAGCGGTTGGTGGTCAGTCCGCCCAATCCACCGTCATTGACAGAAACAATCTCCACCAAACCGCCTATCTGCACGCGCATTCCCAAAAGAGGCTTTGTTTCCACTGATGATACCAAAATAGAACGCGGTACACCATCCCAAATAATCGTGGCAGAGTGGATATCGAAAGTCTCTATGGAACCGTCGGCCAATTCTGCACTTCCGCGAGTTCGCCAAGGCAATTGCAAGCGGTCAATCACCTCGGGAGACAAAGTCAACGAACCATTAAATCCCGTGTCCAGTACTGCTTCAAAATCGTGAACTGCGCCTGATATATCCCGAAGGTGAATGGGGATTATCGCCTCGGAAAACGCATTGATATGTCCGGTAATCATGCGATTGTACCCACGCGATAGGTCGTTTTTTGGCCCACTCGACAAAGCCAAATTTGCGCGTGTGGATGATGATTTAACAAACGTTCTGTCGCTGTATAATCATCGGCATCTATTTCAAAAGACCCCGTATCGATATCAATGGCGACAAATTTTCCTTTGTCTCGATCTGTTATAAGCGAACAAACGACGCGCTCATAGCAAGTTTGACCCCGTTGGGCAAATTCCTGCTCATTATATTGGGGTTTTCGCGCTTCTATTTTATGTCTCGCTCCTCAATACCCCGCGTTTCGGCAATACCGATACATTTTGGCACTTCGGGTCGCTTCATGCACCGCGTCTTCGCCCTCGTAAATCGGCGCGCCCGGACACGCCGTTACCCAGCGGTCGTAGCCCATATCGCTGAGCACCTTTGCCAGCGCGGGAAAATCCAATGCCTGGGCAACGCCCACAGAGACCCACGCGGGCATGAACCGCCCTTCCGCATCGCGCGCGATATTCTCGTCTGCCCAATCTTGCAAATGCACGTAATTGAGTTGATCTCGAAAATCGCGCAGGGATTGGGCGGCGTCATACCCCCAAAGCTGCGCGTGTGACACGTCAATGCACAGCTTGGCCTTTTGCAACTGGCGCGTGTACAACTGCCAGTCCTCTTTTGAATCCACCAGCAAATTGGTGTGAATGTGATAGCTCAATTCCAAATCGTATTGCGCCGCGTACTCCGCCCATTCGTCCGCGGCTTCGGCGGCTCGTTTGATGTCGTCTGCGTTGACGGAACGACCTTCGGGCTTGCGACCGCTCATATACATAAAGCAGTCCACGCCCATCTCAGCGGCAAAATCGATGCGGCGCATGTTGCGCTCGGTGTGTTCCCACCCCGGGGTCTCAGGCGACCCTTGCGCTGTGAACACCGCCATGGGAAGCCCCACATTGTCGCAAATTTTCCGCACCCGACTCGCCGGCCCCAACCAGTCCAGCGGCAAGCGGCACTCCCAACCATCCCAACCCGCTTTTTTGAGGGCCTCGAGCGACCGCTCCAAATCTGGATTTTTCCACCGCAATGCACAGTATCCGAGCTTAAATGCCATGACGATCTCCTTTGAAAACAGGTGAGAGCTGAGAAGTGAGAAGCGAGATGGGAACGAGAGAAACAGAAGGGCGCAAGCTCTGTGCTCATCCAACCCGGCCACCAAACAGTTAGCGGTTCGCAGTCCGTTGCCCCATCACCCGTAGGGACAGGCCCCCGTGCCTGTCCGCACACGCAACCCCTCTCGCGTCTTGTATCTTTGGGCGGGCACGGGGGCATCGCCCCTACGTTTCTATCCTCGCATCTTACCTCTCACCGCTTTTCCCGAACAGTTCCCGATAGGCGCGATCAAATGCCTCTGATCTATCGTCCAATTTTAGTTCCAAGCGGATGCCCGGCAAAAATCCCGTCAGTCGCCCGGCCAAAAAATCGTCGCGATACCGTCCATCTGCATAATGCGTCTCGCGGCCATCGGGCCAGCATATCGTATGGATCTGACGCTTTGTTTTGAGCTTAAAATCGGGATCAACGCGATACCGCTCGATCACATCCCAATCCAGTTCGACGCCCAATCCCGGCGCATTGGGCACGCGAATATGCCCGCCTTGCACGTTGAAATTTTTAATGAGCGGATGCGCCCAAATATTCACACACGGAATCGCGGGCCAACGCGCGTGAGACAGCACCGCGCCCAGATGCACGCCCCACATCGTGGTCAATCCCGATCCCACCAGTTGCAGCCAGAACGGCAAATTCGCCTCGGCGGCCAATGTGCCCTGTTTGATCACGCGAGTCGCGCCGCCGCTGATCACAAACCCGTCGCACACGCCCTCGCGCACCGCAGTCATAAAAGGCGGATTGCCAAAATGCATGGCAATTGGGCTGGCGATCTTTTGTCGCAACAGCGCGTTGCCCGCCACATCGTTTTGCGGAATGGGCGTCTCGATCATCGCCAACTGGCGATACTTGTCTTCCAAGTGCCGAATCAAAGGCGCGGCTTGATCTGCGCCCAACAACAGAGAATTGAAATCCGCATCGATCTTGAAATAATCCGGCGCGGATTGCGCGACAGCCTCCAATTGTTCTTCCGGATAAAACCACGGACGCGCCTTGACCTTCATCGTCGTAAATCCGTGATTCACGGCGGCCCGCGCTTCTATCGCCCATTCTTCGGGCGTGCGGTCTTGCGCCCACCACGACACCGGACACGATGCGCGGTATTGCACCCCCATCAGCTTGTGACACGGCACGCCGAGGGTTTTGCCCGCCGCATCAAAAAGGGCCATCTGCAACCCCGCGCCCAAACTGTCGTCCCACAAAAAATTGAACGCATTCTCGCCGCGCACCCGGGCGAATTGCCTCTCATTCGACTGCCCCCACGTATAGCGCGTCAAGGTCTCGCCATATCCGGTCACACCCGCCTTAGTCGTCACCTTGCACACATCCACGAGCGACCAAAATGGCACGCGAATCTGTTTCACCACGGCACAGCGCGGATGAAACGGAACGCGCAACAAGATGTGTTCAATATCTGCGATTTCGCAATCTCGAGCAGTCATGGAAAACGCTCCTTTGTTTTGTCCATTCGGGCGGGCACAGGGGCATCGCCCCTACGTCTCGCCGGTTGGTTCTCGTTGATTCGTCTATTCGTCCGTCCATTCGCCTACGTCACAATCAACCGCCCGATGTCGCGGGTATTGGCACCGCCCCGACGATAGCCGTTCATCTGGGGTTGCTTTTTGTTTATTCGACGATCAACCGGCCAATATCCCGGTTATGGGCATCGCAGTACCACAGGACGCCGTCGTGCATGGTCATCCCGTGGACTTCGTCAGGTGCTTGCACGCGGATCACCTGATACACCCGGCCATCTGCCGTATCGAGCAAATTCACCGTGCCTGCCGACGTATCTGCCACCCACAATTTGTCTCCTTCCCATGCCAACCCGTGGTTGCGGAGGCCCGGCGTGCGAAATGCGTGTTCTTCGGTCCACGTTTGGGCATCCACCACATGCACATGTTGCGAGGGGGGAGACGCGATGTAAATTTTGCCATCGCGCCATTCCAACCCGTGCGCGCCGGTTGCTGTTGCGCCCGGCATGCCCTCGCGCCACGAGGCGATGCGGACGCCGGGGGAATCGTATTTTGCAAGGGTTTTCCCGGTTGCCATGTCGAGCTTTGCGATCTGCAATTCAAATGTGGATGCGACCCACACATGCCCGCCGCCGAGTGTAATTCCGCTCGAGTGATCCGTATCGGTTCGCGCCTCAAACAGCACGTCGCCCGTTTCCCAATCCACTTTGTAGATTTTCAAATCCACTTGGTCGATGATCCACAGGCCATCTGCCGCGGCTTGCAATCCATTGGGCTGGGGGCCGGGACTCTTGAAACGCTTCTCGACCTGCGCTATTTTGATCATATTCTGGCTCCTATTTTGTGGTGGATGGTTTGCCCTCTTGTATCTGCGGACAGGCACGGGGGCCTGCCCCTCCGGGCGATGGGGACAGAATGGGGCAACGGACTGCGAACCGCTTGGTAGTTGAGCCCTTCTGTTTCTCTCGTTCCCATCTCGCCTTTCCGCTGGGCTGATGCCCGCGCTGAACTCTCCTTTAATGTATTACATCTTTTGAGTAATACCAAATTGAATAGATATTGTCCTCATGTGATGCGATATGCTACCCACAAATGATTCCCTTGACCTTACGCAATCATTCAAAGAAGCCATGGCAACAAGGCCATCCCAAAAGACCATCAGATAAACCCATCGCGCACAGCGCGCAAGTCCATCCGCAACCCACCTCGCAGGCCAACTCATGTTGTGCTCCTACAAAAGCGCTTTGCGCTGTGCCAGCCCCTCGGCGCATGAGACCGGCATTTTTGAACTGCTGGGCAGTTGTACCCCGCTCGCCTACTTTTTTTTGCTGTTGAAAAAAAGTAGGTCGCCGAAGGCATCGGAGGCAACAAACGACGCTTGAGAGCCAAACGCTTGAGACGAGCAACGCCTGAGTGCTACGGAACGTCTGTTCCTCATTCCTCCCTGATGGAAGGCAGGATACGGAAAAATAAAAATCAAATTGGTATAACGCAAGCCATTGCAACGCCTCGCGTTTTCCTTTGACTGGGCGTGAGAATGCCATTTTATTTTTTGTTATGATTCGAGTTCTCGAACACATCAACGCAATGTTTCGCCGACGCCCAGTTGCGGCAGTGCTCATTCTCGTCGTCCTGTTCTGCGCTGGTGTTGCTTGGAGCGAGTACCAAACCTATTGGTTTGCGCGTCAACTGGGAGCATATCTCCTTTCGACCAACGCGCTACGCCCGCAAACCGGCGCGGTTTGGCAACGCATTCACGCACAAGAGCAAACGCAACAAAGCATGGACGAAACCGATCCCCTGCCCGTCCCGCAATCGGGGCTGCCGGTCGCGGTTGCCCGCAATCGCTTTGAATGCTCGCGCGTGCCCGAAACCGGCGAGCCGAACTATGTCGCCATTTACAAAACGCCATTGCCGGGCGGCGATCCCAACGCCCAACCCCTCGGCGAGGTGATCGCGAGTTTGCGCGCCTATCGCCAAGGGCTGGGTATTGTCAAAGCATTGCACTTGCCCGACGTCCATTTTCACGCGCGAGTCCGCAACCGCTTTGACCATCTCTACGCCACATCTGCCGACAGCCTGAGCGCGTCCGATCCCAATTCGCTCAAAGCCGCTGTCTTTGCCGAACTCGCAACCGATCTCATTTCGGACCTGCGACAGCGCGAACAAGCCGAACTGATCGACGCCTATCAAAACGGACGGATCCCCCAGATTCTCTTGTTCCGCGATCTCGGGCATTTTCGCGGCGAACTCTACCGCGAAGAAGGCTCTGCGCCCATCGCTTTTGAAATTGACGCACCTGCTGTTGCCGAAATTGTGAAGTGAACGTTACCTATCCTCCTGGCCCCGTTACTCGCTACGCTTGGTTGTAGGCTACGCCTGTGCCTCGCAGGAAGGGGGAATTGAGTGACTCTCTACGAGAATGGGTGGGAGAACATCTCCCCTCCCCGAATCTATGTCCAGAAACCCCATCCCACATCGCGGCGTTTTTCTCGCGGTCTTGCTCATTGCCGACGCGCTGATCATCGTCTTGGGCGCGGCATTTTGGCTCGTGCTCACGTTGCCCAGATTGCCCGATGATCCCGATGCCTTATTGGCGGAATCTGGCATTAACATTTACGCGGCCTCGGGCGAATTGCTCTATACGGTGAATCAGCGCGTAGATCGCGTTGACCTTGACGCTGTGCATCCGCACTTTGTGCAAGCTGTGCTGGCGATAGAAGACGAGGATTTTTATCGCCACCGCGGCTACAGCCTCAAAGCCTTCCTCGGCGCGGTTTGGACGAATATCCGCCATTGGGACAAGGTGCGCGGCGGCAGTACGCTCACGCAGCAAATCGTCAAAAACATCTTTCTCACGCGGGAAAAATCCTATTTGCGGAAGTTGAAAGAACTCTGCCTCGCGACGCAACTCGAAGCACTTTTTGAACGGCACTACGGCGCAGATTACAAAAATCGCTTGCTCGAACTCTATATCAACGGCAGTTTTTACGGCGCCAATGCTTACGGCATCGCAGACGCAGCGCGCACCTATTTTGGCAAACGCCCCGCGGACCTCGCGCTTCTCGAATCCGCAGTGCTTGCCGGCCTGCCCAACGCGCCGAGTGTGCTCAACCCCTTTCGGCAAGACCAATCGCACATGATGGCCCGCACCGAACTCGTGTTGCGCCGCATGCAAGCCGCGGGTTTTATCACCTCAGAAGATGCCCAAAACGCCATGGACGAGGGCCTGCAACTCGTTTCGGAACGCACGCCCCAAAATCGCACGCCGTATTTTGTCGAAACCATCAAAGCCGAAGTGACGAAACTTTGGGGGCCATCGGCGCTGAACTTTGGCGGCCTGACCATTCACACCCCCCTTGACCTGTCCATGCAACGCGCCGCAGAACGCGCCATTGCCAAGGGGGTGGTCGATCTCGACGTGCGACTGGGGTTCTCGGATTATGAACGCGCCTCGTCCGAACAGCGCGGCAATTACGTGCAGGCCGCGTTGATCTGCTTGGACCCGCGCACTGGACACGTCAAAGCAATGGTGGGGGGACGCGATATTTTTACCAGTTTTTACAACCGGGCCACGCAAGCGCGCCGTCAACCCGGTTCGGGTTTCAAACCCTTTGTCTATCTGGCGGCTTTTGAAACCGGCGGTCTGTCTCCGGTTTCGCTCTTCAACGACGAACCGCGCACCTATCGCGTGAACAACAAAGATTGGACGCCGAAAAATTTCGCAAACAAATATTTGGGTCTCACCACTGCCGCGCAGGCCCTGGTCAAATCCGCGAATGCGACGAGCGTACAAATCGCCATGCAAATCGGCCCCAAACGCATTGTCGATCTCGCCCAACGCTTGGGCATTCAAAGCCAACTCAAACCCTACCCGAGCATTGCTTTGGGCGCGCAGGAAGTCACTGTGCTCGACATGGCCGCCGCTTATGGCGCGATAGCCCGGTATGGCTTTCGCGTTGAACCGACATTTATCGCACGCATTGAAGATGCCGCAGGCGCGTCCCGCTATGTGCATCGCCCAAATCCCATATCCGCTGTCGATCCCGAATACGCCGCGGCTGTGATCAACTTGATGCAACACATCGTCAACCGCGGGACGGGGCGAGCGGTTCGCGCCCTAGGCTTTCGGGCACCCGTTGCAGGCAAGACGGGCACGACCAACGACAATACAGACGCATGGTTCACGGGCTTCACGCCCAATTTGGTCGCCAGCGTATGGGTCGGTTTTGACAACCGCGACGGGCGGCGTCAACTCATCGAAAAAGCGAGCGGACGCCAAATCACCGGCGGCAATGGCGCGGCGCCGATATGGACCGCGT
Organism: uncultured Latescibacterota bacterium; assembly: GCA_958295785.1. Taxonomy (GTDB): domain Bacteria; phylum Latescibacterota; class UBA2968; order UBA2968; family UBA2968; genus VXRD01. The sequence goes on along the minus strand of OY282377.1, from coordinate 2,859,109 downwards.
TCATGAAAAGCATCGGCACTGACAAACCCGCAACCGCCTTTATCACGCCCACAGGCGTCACCGAGCACAGCGTGGACTTACGCACCGGCATTGCCGACACCTCTGCCCGCGCCGTCATCCTCGTCCTGCCCCAAGGCATCGCGCCCAACGCGCCGGCGGATACGCTGAGATTTTTTCAATAAAAGCATCCGCAGCACAGGCGCGGCCTACAAGGGAACGAAGCGCGTATGAACGCAGATGAATGGCGAGAAGCAATCAGCTTTTAGCTTGTTTTTTTCACCGCTGACCGCTGCTTCGGACAGGCACAGGGGCCTGTCCCTACGGCTGATGGGGGCAGGGACTGGTCACTGACTGCTGACCGCTTGTTTTGCTGACCACGACAACCACCCCCTTTTTTTAAGGAATTGCCATGCAACCCTGGTCCTTTCTCCACATCGCCGACATGCAACCCGGCTCGCCCCGGTCCTTTCGCTTCAATCAGCGTGCGATAGACAACTGGCAGACCGCGTATCGCCAACTTCAAGCCATTGCCGATGTCGATCTCCTCCTCGTGGGCGGCGATCTCACCCGCGATGGCTCGTGCCACGACTTTGAATTTGAAGTTGCCAAACGCGAACTCGATGCCTTGCCCTATCCCTATTACGCCATCCCCGGCAACATGGACACCGGCAACAAACACACCGACAAAAACGGCGCCACCGGGCGCGAAGACATTCGCCTCAATGCCACTGCCGAGCAACTGGATCGGTTTGCATCTTTTTTTGGGGAATTTCCCTGGAGTTTTGTACACGAGAATGTGCGTTTTAGCGGATTTTATGCCGCTGTCGCCGGTTCGGGATTGCCCCATGAGGCGCGCATGTGGCACTGGCTCGAACGCGAATTGCCATCGCTTCCTCGCGCAGCGCATCACGTTATGACCATGCATTATACCCTTTTTATGGATACCCTCGATGAACCCAAATGGGATATCGCCAAAAAGGACGAATATCGAGACTGGTATTTTTCCATCGATCCCCCCCACAGACAGCGCGTCTTTGAAGCGTTAAAAAAAGCCGATGTGTCCATTGTCCTGAGCGGGCACATTCACTGCCGCCGCCCGCCCCAAACAGTTGAGGGCATTCGGTTTTATCGCTGCGCTGGCATTGCCATGCCCCAAGGTGTGGACCGATGGGCAGATGGGGATCCCACTTTGGGCTTCTATCGTTTTGACGTGACAGACGCTGGCATAACCGATACATTTATCCCGCTTACCCGCGAATCGCAATCCACCGCAGGCTATGGCCCGGGCGGGCATCCCAAGCCGGAAGAACGCGATTATTCGCTGGCCTGGGAAAAGGAGGAGAAATAAGATGGATCATTCTCGCGGACTCGATCCCGTCATTGAGGCATACAAAAAGGATGTTGACAGAACACTCATTCGCAAAAATCTCAAACTCTCTTATGAAGAACGCTTGCAAAATTTGATGCAACTCCAAAAGTTTGCCAATGGGTTGCAAAAAGCCGGGGGTCGCAAACAGTGACGGATTTTGCCAAAATACTGCAATTATTGTCAGATCACGGTGTTGAATTTATCATCATCGGAGGGGCGGCAGCTATTGTTCATGGCAGCAGTCGTTTGACACAAGACCTCGACGTGGTATACCGCAGGTCACAGGAGAATATCGCACGCCTTTCCAACGCATTTCAGGAACAAAATCCCTATCTGCGCGGCGCGCCCCCGGGACTTCCTTTTCAATGGTCTGAAGCCACCATCCGCATGAGGCTGAATTTTACTTTGCAAACGAATCTCGGAGATCTCAATTTACTCGGCGAAATGACCGGGGGCGGGAACTATGAGGACATTGTGGATCACACCTTTGAGATTGAGGTTTTCGGGATTCGCTGTTTATGTCTCGATTTGGAAACCCTCATCCACGTCAAGCGAGCGGCGGGCAGACCCAAGGATCTCGAAACGATTGCGGAACTCGAAGCGATTCGTGAAACGCAACACACTCAGGAGTAATTTCCATGCCGATTTTACACATCACGTCACCTGTTGCCCCGCCCGAGTGGGCACTTTTGCAGCGCGAACTGATGCGCGCACAGGCCGCGGCGTGCGAAGTCTTCTACCACCGGTATTTCGACAGCCGCGGGTATCTCAAGTGCGTGCCGCGCTGGGGCGGGAATGACGGGCCTGATGACGCCATTGAAAATTTGACCGGGTATTCGATGGTGCATACCTTGGGCGGGCCGGCGCATCTTCTCGACCTGTACAAGCAGGCGTGGGAAGGGCATCTCGAACAATACTCCGAAGCGAGGACGCAGGTCGTTCCCCTCGGGCGCAACGGCATGTACTACAAGGAATTTCCCGCGTGCTTTGACTGGTTTCATCACGGCGAGTCGCTCACGGTGTTCAACCTTCAGGGATTGTCCGACCCGCACGAAGTCGAATTTGGGCACCGCGTGCGCCGGTACGCAGGGTTTTACATGGACGAAGACCCGCAAGCGAAAAACTACGATCCCGAGCACAAGATCATCCGTAGCCTTTTTAATGGCAGCCGAGGGCCGTTGTTGCGAAAAGCTACGGCCCTGGACTGGGCCGGGGACCCCTTTGAAGTGGAAGGCCGGTTTCCCGCACCGCGACACGGAGAACGCAATTTTGAAGAAATGCTCATGCATTTTCAAGACTACACAGACGTGATCGGCGATCACCCGCTCAACCTCGCGGCAACCACACTCGGCCTCAATGCGTTCGCGCTGACGGGCGAAGAGAAATACCGCGCCTGGGTGTGCGAATACGCGGATGCATGGGCAGATCGGGCCGCCCAAAACAGCGGTGTTCTCCCGTCCAACATCGGGCTTGATGGCGCGATTGGCGGCGCGTGCGATGGCAAGTGGTACGGCGGTTGTTACGGTTGGGGATTCACAGTGGTCGTTCCGCAAACCGGCGCGCTTTCGGACCGCAATGCCCTGTACCGCGGCGTCGCCGGGTTTGGCAATGCTCTGCTCCTGACGGGCGACTTCAAATATTCCACAGTCTGGCGCGACATGATCAACGCGGTTAACCGCAACAGCAAAACCGTTGACGGGCAGACCCACTACCCGCACATGTACGGCGACGATGGGTGGTATGGTTACTCCCCGCAGCCATACAGTCAAGGCGCGCTCGACGTGTATTACTGGACGATAGACGACGCGGATTTGCAGTACGTTCCCGCGGACCCGTGGCTGGCCTTTCTTCGGGGCGACAATCCCGACCATCCCACGCACGTCTTGCGAAATGCCATCAGCGCGATTCGCGCCAAAATGGAAAATGTGCGGAACGACGACGACTCCACCGACACCCGCCTGTCAGACGACCCCTTGCCCTACAATCCCGCAACGACGGTCAACGCGCTCATCCAACTCCAACTCGGTGGGCTCGCGCCACGCCACGGCGAACCCCTGCATTGCCGCGTGCGGTATTTCGATCCCGAAGGTCGCCGCCCCGGCCTGCCGCCCGATGTGGCCGCCCTGGTGGAAACCCTAACTGCCGACGAGGTCGCACTATCGCTCGTCAACATCAACCAGATCGAACACCGGGATCTCATCATTCAAAGCGGCGCGTATGCCGAACACCAGATCACAGCGGTCAAAACCGATGGCGATGCAACTGACCTCGACGCATCGTGGATTCCCATTCGCCTAGGGCCTGGGGGCGGCGCACAACTCACCCTCAAAACCCAACGCTATGTCAACCCGCCCACGTACGCTTTTCCGTGGGAAAGGTGAATTTGCGTCTTGTATCTTATATTTTGACAGGCGAGCACGGGGCCGCACCCCTACGTTCTTGCTTCTTGCCTTTTGCCTTTCATCCGCGCAATCCGCGCAATCTGTTTAATCCGCGATCCGCCTTTCACCTAAAGGAGCTTTTCATGTCCAAAGTTAATGTCGGTCTCGCCCGCCGCGAGAATCGCCGCCAAAATGTGTTTGGCGCGCTCGACCTCATCCGCGACGACGCGATTCCCAAACTCGCCGAGCAAGTCATGCTCAAACCCAATTTCCTCTCGTCCGAAAATCAGTTGGCCTCGTCTCATGCCGATGCCATGCGCGGGGCGATTGACTTTTTGCTCACTGTGCCCAATCCGCCCGAAGAAATCCTCATTGCCGAAGGGGGCAATGAAACGCATTCGGGACGAGCCTTTGAAAATTTCGGGTATCACGCCTTGCAAAAAGAATACGACATCCCCATTCGACTGATAGACCTCAACTGCGAAACCCGATGGGAAACAGTGCCCATCTCGCTCGACGACCGCACCGAGTACGCAGTCCACATGCCCAAAACCGTGCTCGACTGCCCATGCACCATTTCAATGGCCGTTGCCAAAACCCACGACGTCACCGTTGTCACCCTGGCCCTGAAAAACATGATCATGGGCACCATTCGCAAAGAAGACCGCGTCAAAATGCACGGCTTCCCCACGCACGCAGAACGCCTGCGCCCCAACGAATCCAAAAGGCTCAACATCAATCTCATTCGGCTCGCCAAATACCTGAAACCCGACATCGGCGTCATCGACGGCACTGTGGGCTTGCAGGGCAATGGCCCCGGCGGCACAGATGCGGTCCATCTCGGCGTCGCCGCAGCCAGTACAGACGTTTTCGCGGTCGATGCGGTTATGACCAAGGTCATGGGCTTTGAACCGGCAGAACAGGGACTTTTGCACTACGCCGGGCAACTCGGCATGGGCATTACCGACCTCCACGACATCGACATCCTCGAAAACGCCGTCGAAACCATCGCTACCTCCTTCAAACCCCACAAGTGGATTGAACAACAACGCCAGTGGCGCGAACCCAATGCCATGGCTGAGATCCATGCGTGATTCCGACAAATCAGAATAGACGAATAGACGCACAGGCGTAGCCCACAACGAGCGTAGCGAGTCATAGACGAGCCCTGCGATCATTAAGTGGTCAGTCCGCCGCACCGTCTCAAACCATTACAAACAACGCGCTTGTACCCCGTCCGTAGATTCGCTGATTCGTGGAAATGATAAATGCAAAACGCCCGAAGCCATGTGCTAATGACTTCGGGCGTTTCGTCTGTATCCACCACTGGGCGTAAATTTGTTGACCGTTGCCTTGGGCGTAAAGACCCCAACGCTGCGAGCATATCTTCGTCAAATTTTGCTATAGTCGGGTTCTTCGGGTTCGATGACCTCAATGCCCTTATCGCGCAGGACTTGTGCCCGGTGGCTGTGGATATCTGCCGTGGCGAGAATGATCCGCGTGGGAGCGATGCCCGTGGATTCGGTGTACAGACGACGCTTGCGCTCCAGACGCTTTCCAATGGTGCGCCCCACGCTTGCGGCGATTTCGATAAGGATATGCTGATGGTCGTAAATGACGACGTCGAATTGTTCGCCAGCGATGGTGCGTTGCTCAACCTTGACCCCAAAGGATTCCTCAAGCAATGTCGCTATGGTCTTCCGAAACACGATTTCATTGCGGATGCCCCAGCGCGACCCCAGCCGATCAATGGCCTTATGGAGTCCGAACTCGAGGGCAACTATACGCGCTTCCACCTCTGCGAAACGCTGGTTCATCTCGGCACGCAAGGCATTTGTAGCCCCCTCCACCTGCTCAAAGCGTCTATCGACTTGCTCAAAGCGTCTATCGACTTGCTCGAAGCTTCGATCGATCTCAGCGCGCAACTCGCGCAGTTCATCCAAGATCAGGGCCACCTCTTCGCGGCGCACGAACGCTTTCATGAATCCCTGATAAATCACCGGCTCGAGTTCAGGACGGCGTTCCAGCAGGTCGGGTAATTGCCGGCTGAATACGTCAATCAATTCTTCATCGCTGAATGTCACCATAGATTGCTCCTTTCTTCTAAAATAGCGATGTGGTCACACGGGATTGCATTTAAAAGAAAATATAGCGTATAATTGGATTTTTTGCAATAAGGCGATAGACATTTCTGCGATTTGGCGTCCTGAATTAAATAGACGCGCCTTGTCCAATCCAAAATCAGTGGTCAGTCCGCCTCACCGTCCCAAACCATTACAAACAACGCACCTTGTACCCCGTCCGTAGATTCGCTGATTCGTGGAAATGATAAATGCAAAACGCCCGAAGCCATGTGCTAATGACTTCGGGCGTTTCGTCTGTATCCGCCACTGGGCGTAAAATTTGTTGACCGTTGCCTTGGGCGTAAAGACCCCAACGCTGCGAGCATATCTTCGTCAAATTTTGCTATAGTCGGGTTCTTCGGGTTCGATGACCTCAATGCCCTTATCGCGCAGGACTTGTGCCCGGTGGCTGTGGATATCTGCCGTGGCGAGAATGATCCGCGTGGGAGCGATGCCCGTGGATTCGGTGTACAGACGACGCTTGCGCTCCAGACGCTTTCCAATGGTGCGCCCCACGCTTGCGGCGATTTCGATAAGGATATGCTGATGGTCGTAAATGACGACGTCGAATTGTTCGCCAGCGATGGTGCATTGCTCAACCTTGACCCCAAAGGATTCCTCAAGCAATGTCGCTATGGTCTTCCGAAACACGATTTCATTGCGGATGCCCCAGCGCGACCCCAGCCGATCAATGGCCTTATGGAGTCCGAACTCGAGGGCAACTATACGCGCTTCCACCTCCGCGAAACGCTGATCCATCTCATTGCGAAACGCCTCTATCTTTTGATCGACTTGCTCGAAACGTTGGTTCATCTCGGCACGCAAGGCATTTGTAGCCCCCTCCACTTGCTCAAAGCGTCTATCGACTTGCTCGAAACGTTGATCGACTTGCTCGAAACGTTGATCGACTTGCTCAAAGCTTCGATCGATCTCAGCGCGCAACTCGCGCAGTTCATCCAAGATCACGGCCACCTCTTCGCGGCGCACGAACGCTTTCATGAATCCCTGATAAATCACCGGCTCAAGTTCAGGACGGCGTTCCAGCAGGTCGGGTAATTGCCGGCTGAATACGTCAATCAATTCTTCATCGCTGAATGTCACCATAGATTGATCCTTTCTTCTAAAATAGCGATGTGGTCACACGGGATTGCATTTCAAAGAAAATATAGCGTATAATTGGATTTTTTGCAATAAGGCGATAGACATTTTCTGCGATTTGGCGTCCTGAATTAAATAGACGCGCCTTGTCCAATCCAAAATCAGTGGTCAGTGGTCAGTCCGCCTCACCGTCCCAAACCATTACAGATAACGCGCCTTGTACCCCGTTCCGCCGATGAACTGCTACGCAGTTGTACCCCATTGCGCTCGTTGTGCGTCCTCGCTATATTTTTTCGTCATTTTCAAATCACGCAGAGGAGGCATTCTTGCCCACTATCGTCCTCATTGGTGGAGGCACCGCCGGGCACGTTACCCCCAATATCGCGCTGTTGCCCGGTTTGCGCGATGCCGGATACGACATACACTACATCGGCACACGCGACGGGATTGAGCAAAAACTGATCGCCCGCGAAGGCATTTCCTATCACGCAGTGCCCGCTGGCAAACTCCGCCGCTATATCGACTGGCAAAATTTTACGGACCTCTTTCGCATCAAACTCGGATTTCTCAAATCCCTGTTCATCCTCGCCCGCATCAAACCCGACCTCGTCTTTAGCAAAGGGGGATTCGTCACCCCGCCGATTATCTGGGCAGCGTGGTTGCAACGCATTCCCGTCGTATGCCACGAATCTGACCTCACGCCGGGGTTAGCCAACAAACTCGCCCTTCCGTTTGCCCGCCGCATCTGCCATGCCTTTGCCGAAACGGCCACCTATCTGCCCGCTGAAAAAGCGGTTCACACGGGCATTCCCGTGCGTGCAGAACTCGCCCATGGCAATGCCGAAAGGGGGCGCGACCTGTGCGGTTTTACATCTGCAAAACCCATCGTGCTCATCATGGGGGGCAGCTTGGGATCGCACGCCGTGAACGCGGCGGTTCGCGTTGCACTTCCCGGCTTGCTCGCCGATTATCAAATCTGTCACCTGTGCGGGCAGGGCAATCTCGATTCCGCGCTCAACCACACCGAGGGCTACGCGCAGTTTGAATACGCCACCGATGACCTGCCCCATCTTTTTGCCGCGGCAGAGAGCATTGTCTCGCGTGCAGGTGCCACCACCCTCTTTGAACTCCTCGCGCTACAAAAACCCGCGCTCTTGATCCCCCTATCTCTGCAAGCCAGTCGCGGCGATCAGATCGACAATGCCAAAGCATTTCAAAGTGCTGGTTATAGCCTCGTGCTCTCGGAAGACAGGCTCACGCCCGACACACTTTGCAAAGCCATCCGCGATCTCCGCGAACAAAGCGATGCCCTCCGCCAATCCATGTCCGAGTGGCGCGGGCGCGACGCGGTTGCGGAAATCCTCTCCGTTCTCTCCGCATGCCTGAGCAAAAGGCGCGGATAAAAAAATTTTGACTTCCAAACAAGGCTTGAAAACAGTATAATAGGACTTACGCAATCACCATTGGAATATCAGGCGCTTTGAGTTGTTGTCTCAAGAAGTCAGCCACCCCTCGGTATTTGACTTGATAAATGGTTTGTCCTGTTTGATAGGCCACCTGCGCGAGTCTTATCCAAACGAACATCGCACACCCAATATGATTTCGTACCATGCGTGCCAACCGGCATTGACACTTTTCAAGCCCGGTCACCTGTTTGACTTCGCGGTGAAATGGCTCAATTTTCCATCTTTGGTGACACACCTGTTGTACCACTGAAGAATCGTTTTGAGCATGGTCGTTCGTTACGACATACGCCGTGCGTCTGGCAGAAGACGCCACCCGGAATAATTTCACTTTGTGGTCTTTGGGAAACCCTCTGATTTTAATTAGCTTGCCTTGTTTGCGTTGCGCTTTCGTCCAAGTTAAGCTATCTACGCGCTGGTAGGGGGTTGTGCCTGCCGAATCGTCCACGCGCCGGTTTGTCTTGAGGGGACAATAATAGGTTTTTTGCATCTGCTCTATGTGTCGCATGACCGTTTTGGTCGCATACCAACTGTCCATCAAGACCCCGGTAAAAGGAAGGCGCTTCTGATAGACCAACCCAGAGAGCATGTCCTTGAGATGATCCAATTTGGTTTTGCCATCGCCTTGCGGGTCATAAATCCGATAGTCAATCAGCCAGAACCGATCCTCTTGCGGATTGACATAGACACATGTGACCACCCCAATGCCATTGATGACGCCTTGGGCGTTGCCGCTATATTGACGGCGCACTAACGCGATCTTGCGTGCGTGTCGCTTGTCTAAAACCGTGTCATCAAAGATCACATCGCCTTTGGGCGTCAACGCGATGTGGTCTTTGACGTGTTCCCACACCAAGCGGGGTGGGATACGATCACCGGCGAGATAGCGGTTGATCATATCATGACTGAACCCTTCGCTATGGTCGGCGAAATGGGTCAGGGTATAGTTGAGGGGACGGCTAAGCAGATACTGACAGTAATCCAAACGCGTCGGGTGGCGCATTGACACCTCCTCAAAGTGATAAATTTTACGAAATTGCACCCTTTTTTAACTCAGCATGCGTAAGTCCTATATAATAATCAGTGGAGAGTGGTCAGGACCATCCACCCAAAAAATTGAGATGTAGGGGCGATGCCCCTGTGCCCGCCCGAATAGACGAATCAACGGAACGGGGTACAACTGGTCGTTTTCAGACCAATTTATCAACGATCTAAGATGCAATCAGCTTTTAGCCCTCCCCTCCACGTCATCCGTCATCGCTTTTTGTCTTTTGCCTCTCACAATACCCAGGTTGTATATGATCTCAAAAGCGAATCTATCTGTTGAACCCGTTCGCCTTGTCAGAGAAGCCGTGACCCCGAAGGCCATTGTCGTGGGCATTGTGGTCGTGCTCTTGTCCGAAGCCTATATCACATGGGGGATGTTGCATAACGCCGCTCGTTTGAACAAGTCCTATCTGCCGATGGGGTTGTTTTTTGTGTACGTGGTGTTGGTCTTGGCGAATATCGCATTTGACCGCGCAAAAAGCAGGTGGGCACTTTCGCAGGCCGAGTTGCGCGTGGTGCTCGGCATGGGGTTGATCGGTGCATTTTTCCCATTTTTTGGGCTGGCGAGTTATTTGCCCACGGTGATCGCCGCGCCCTTTTATCTCGATACGCCCGAAAATGGCTGGCGCGAGTTGTTGCACGAACACATTCCGAGGTGGATTGTCTTGCACAACGAAGATGGCGCAGCAACCCTGTTTTACGAAGGGCTCGCGCCGCATCAGCCAATTCCGTGGGGCGCGTGGGCCGTGCCGATTTTTTGGTGGGGAACGCTGATCTGCGCCATTGGATGGGTGACGCTGTGCATGATGGTGATTTTGCGGAAGCAGTGGGTGGAAAATGAGCGCCTCGAATACCCGTTGATGAATGTGAGCATGAAGATGGCCGCCGGGGCAGATGACCCCGAAGGGATGGCCCACATGCTTCGGCAACGCGGGTTTCAGATAGGCTGTTTTTTAGGCGCGCTCGCAGTGTTGTGGAATATCGTCTCGTTTTTCTATCCCCTCGTGCCGCGGATGCCCACAACCCCGAACGCGGCCAATTGGTTTCGCTGGCTGGAAGGCGCGCCGACGTTCTGGGTGCAGATCAGCATTTACATTATTGGATTTGCCTATTTTGCGCGCGTGGAAGCCCTGTTCAGTTTTTGGGTGTTTTTTTTTCTTACGGGCATTGAAATGTCTGTGTTTGACCGTCTCGGCGTAGGGTCTTCTGTGGGGCAAGGAGGCTTGGAGGCGATTCGCGCACAGAGCTTTGGCGCGTTTGTGATGATCGTGTTGGTGGGCCTGTGGATGTCGCGCGGGCATTTGAAGGCGGTGTTTCGGAAAGCCTTGCGGGGCGATCCCGAGGTCGACGATTCAAAGGAGGTATTGTCCTATCGCACCGCAGTGATCGGGATGGCAGTTGGGCTTCTCTATATGGGCGGGTGGCTACATTTATCGGGCATGGAACTGAAGGTGCTGGTGCTTTACATGTTTTTCGCCCTCATCGCCTATGTTGGCCTGTCGCGCATTGTCGCCGAAATGGGGTTGCCTTATGCCAATATCTCAGATACGGCTCTCAACTACGCGCCCATCTATATTTTTGGATCGCGCGACATTGCCGCGCCATCTATGGTCAGTCAGGGCTTTCTCTTTGCCCTGTTTGCCACCACGCGCGGGTTTCTCGGCCCGCCCATCGCGCAGACGCTCAAACTCACGAGTGGGTTAAAATTTCGGCGCAATCGCCTGATCGGCGCGATTGTGATCGCAGTGGCACTGGGATTTTTTGGCTCTATCGGGCATACCATTCACACCTCCTATCGGCACGGCGGATACAATTTGGGCGGGCTGACGCGGGTCATCGGTGCGCGAAACCACTATCAAAGAGCCGTGACCTGGATTCGCAACATCCAACCGCCGGACTGGGACCGCCTCACATTTGCCGGCTCCGGTATGGTCATCGTCGTGGTATTGACCTTTTTGCGATACCACTTCATCTGGTGGCCCCTGCCCGCGGTTGGCCTCGCACTGCAAGGCATGTACATGGCGCGCCGTCTCGCGCTTCCGGTCTTTATGGCGTGGGCATACAAATCGCTCATCCTAAAATTCGGCGGCGTGGCAATGTACCGCAGAGGCCAACCGTTCTTCATCGGCCTGATGGTGGGCTATGCGTTTGCCGTGTTTCTCTCCACGCTGATCGATTCCCTCTTCTTCTACGGGCAAGGCCATATCGTGCATGATTTTTGATAAGCAGTAAGAGGTGAGAGGTGGGAATTGAAGGAGGCATTCACGGTCTTATCGCACCCAAATCTCTGGGCAACATGTGCCATTGACAGCCGGTTTTCAGAAGATACAGGATGCCATTGATCACTTGGTGCAAGTCGTCGGGCGGGCATCCGGGGCCTCCGGGTCGCCATTTGGGTTTCGACAGCTAAGGGGCGATCAATTGCCATTGCGCTTGGGTGAGGTCCGTCGGATATTGCTTCGGCGTATTCATCTTGGTCCTTTCGTTTCAAGGTGATTTGGATAACCTGAATTTGGACAGATGAATACGCTTTCGCAACGCTTTATTCCCTTCTCTATAATTTTAAGATGGCTTTAGGCGAACAAACCCATGTTCATGCTGAAACCGGCAGATGGCGTTATCGGCGCACAGCAACAGGCCATCCGGAGTTGCTTCGAGGAGTTTCGCTCTCTCGTGTGCAAAATCGTTGACAAGTTGGACGGGGGAACAGAGGAACGATGAAGGCATCCGATATGAAAACCATGACGAGACGTGCGTTGATTCGGTCCGGCCTTGCGTGTTGCGCGCTCGCCCCGTGGTTGAGAACACTCAGGGCGGTCGGCAGCACTGTGCCGCAGACCGCAACGGGCGTTACGGACACCGAGATTATTCTCGGCATGTCCGCGGCGTTTTCCGGCCCCTCTCGAGGGTTGGGCATTGAACTCTATCGCGGCGCCCGCACGTACTTTGCACACGTCAATCAGCACGGGGGAATCGCGGGGCGCGAGGTGGTGATCAAAACTTATGACGACGGGTACCAGCCCGACCCGTCCGTCAAAAACACCTTGAAATTGATGCTGCAAGACCAAGTCTTTTTGCTGTTCGGTTATGTTGGAACGCCAACGGTCACGCGCGTCCTGCCCATGCTAAAAAAATTTCAGGCAAGAAACATTTTTTTGTTCTTCCCGTTCACGGGCGCGCAACCGCAGCGGGAACCGCCTTATGGCGACTTCGCGTTTAATTTGCGCGCCTCCTACCGCCAAGAAACCGCCGGCCTCGTGGATAATTTCGTCCGCATCAACCGCAAGCGCATTGCCGTGTTCTATCAAGCCGATGCGTACGGGCGCAGCGGATGGGCGGGCGTCAGACGCGCCTTAAAGCGGTATGGAGAACAAATTGCGGGCGAGGCGACCTACCGCCGCGGGGAAAAATTCACCGGTAGCATGCGAAAACAAGTCGAAATCCTGAAAGCGTCAAAGCCAGAGGCCGTTATTTGCATCGGCTCTTATGCGGCCTGCGCGGCCTTTGTGCGCGATGCGGTTGATCTCGACCTGCGCGTTCCCATCGCCAACCTGTCCTTTGTGGGCAGCGAAAACCTCTTGAAACTCCTCACCGGAGGCAACGCCGACAACGACCACTATACGCGCCTGCTCGTCAATTCCCAAGTGGTGCCGAGTTACGAGGAAGTGTCCATACCGGGCGTCAAAGAGTACCGCGACTTGATGCAACGCCACGATCCTCAGCCCCTCCAAGACCTGATGAAAGAAGCGTATGCGCCCTTCGCGCACAGCTTTGTCAGCCTCGAGGGATTTCTCAACGCCAAATTGATGGTCGAAATTCTCCGCCGCCTCGGCGGCGACCCGCAGCGCAACCAACTCGAACGTGCAGTCTTCACGGTGCGGGATTTTGATCTGGGCATCGGCGAGCAGGTCTCCTTTGGCCCCAACCGCCGGCAGGGGCTCCAGCGCGTTTACTACACAGTGGTCAAAAACGGCCGCTTTGTCACACTGGACAATTGGAAAAAAAGGTTTGCCTAACATGAAAATTCAAAAACTGTTTCAAAAAACCATGTTCGGGGTTTTTGCCCTCTTTGGCGCGATCAGCCTTTCGACCTCCATTCTGTGCGTCTATACGGTCGATACGCACTTGTCAGAGGAATACGAGAACAACAGCGAGAACATCGCCAAGACCATCGCGGATTCCAGCGTGGATATTCTCTTGAATCGAGACCTCGCGGCCCTGCAATCGCTCATCGATCAATTCGTGGAAATTCAGAGCATCCGCTACATCTATATCACAGACGAATCGGGCGAATTTCTCGCCCACACATTCGTGCCCGGCATTCCCGAAGAAATTCGCACAAGCGATCCGTTTAACACCGCACTCGTTGAACGCAGCCTGCCCGGCATGGGCGATTTTGTGGAAGTGGGCAGCCCCATTTTGGCGGGCATTGCCGGCACGGTTCACGTCGGCATGGACACGGGGTTGATCGCGCTGAAAATTCAACGGGCTATCGGGCAACAGATCTATCTCATCTCTATCATCCTCGTCGTAGGCGTTTTGGCCGCAATTTGGTTCGTCAACCTCGCGGCCAAGCCCTTGGGCGATCTCCTCGGGTATGCCGTGGATCTCGCACGCGGTGAAGAAGGGACTTCGAACGACAAATTGCTATCGCGCGACGACGAAGTGGGGCACTTGGCGCGGCTCTTTCTCTATGTTTCGGGACGGGAAGAGAGCGAATCAACGAATCAACGGGACGAGGTCCAACGGCGGTAGCAGTTCATCGACGACTAGACGGAACAGGGTACAATTAGCCGTTTTTTGGGCTAATTCATCAACGCACAGGCGTGGCCTATAATAGACGAATCCTGCCCATCACCCTCAAAGGCGAAAAACGAATCGTAGGGGCGCGGCCCCGTGCCCGCCCGATCTGTCAATGCACTGCTATCGCGTACTGACTTATACCGTAGATTCGCACAGGGCGATTGAACATGGCAAAACCAGACATCCATATTCCGCGCGCGATGACCGCGTTCTTATGCACCATACTGCAAATCTGCTTCGGCACGGTGTACGCGTGGAGTTTTTTTCAAACGCTTCTGGTCAGGCAACTCGGTTGGTCGTTCACGGAAACGGCATGGGCGTTTAGCATTGCGATTTTCTCTTTGGGCACATCGGCGACGTGGGCAGGCGCGATGCTCCCGCGGCTTGGCCCGCGCAAATTGGCCGTGGCCGGCAGCATCATGTTTTCGGGCGGGTACCTCATCGCCAGCCTCGCCCTTCACTTGGACATCCTCGCGCTCTTCTATCTCGGCTATGGCGTCGTCGGTGGCGCGGGCATCGGGCTTGGCTATGTCACGCCCGTTGCAACCGCGGCCAAGTGGTTTCCCGACCGCAAGGGACGGGTGACCGGGATCGTCGTCATGGGTTTCGGCGTGGGCGCGTTTCTCCTGAGCAAAATATTGGCCCCCTTCCTCGTGTTGCGAACAGAGGAAGATCTGACGCTCGTGTTCTTGTGGCTCGGCGTCGTGTTTGCATGCATTTTATTGCCGGCCAGCGCGTTGTTGCGCGATCCTCCAAACGCCGTTTCTCCCGCTGCGAGAACGCCACATGGCGCAACCGCATCCGGCGACTCGGTCATGCCCTATTTGCGATCTTCCGAGTTCATTCTCATGTGGATCGTGTTTTTTTTTAACATTGCCGCGGGTATCTCCATCATCAGCTTTCAGTCGGAACTCCTGCAAGAAGTTTGGGGACTTGCGGACCCGTCCATAGAGCCGGCGACCTTGGCCGAATACGGCGCCACGCTGATCGCGGTCAGTTCTTTGTGCAACGGCGTGGGACGGTTGTTTTGGGGGTTGTTATCGGACCGCATCAGCCGCGTCAGCATCTTCAGAATTTTGCTCGCCAGCCAGATGATCGTCTTCGGCATCTTGATGACGGAGCGCAATCCATGGATCTTCTCCGCGCTCGTCTGTTATGTCCTTTTGTGCTTTGGCGGGGGCTTTGCCACCATGCCCTCTTTTGTGCTCGACGTTTTCGGCAGCGAAAAGATGTCCACGATCTACGGCGCGATTCTGACCGCTTGGGCCGCCGCGGGAATCACCGGCCCGCTCTATGTGGGCTATCTCAAAGACGAATATCCGGACCGCGCGGTCATTTATTGCTTTTTGATCGGCATTTTGATGCTCGGCCTCGGCTATGTCTTCTCCTACTTGCTGAACGACGACCGCATTCGCCTCCATCGCCCAACACTGGAAAGCACATTGCGCCAGTTCGGGATTTCACCGCACGGGCGAGAAGCAACCACAGATTAACGCGGATAAACACAAATATAGGATTTCTACCCGTCCTTAAGGAGTACCCATGTCTAACCTGCCACATCCCACCGAAGACCTCGCACTGGTAAAAAAACAACTCAACACATACGGCTATGGCTTGCTCGCCAACGCGCTCGATGCAGAATCCCTGTCAAAAATCAAAACCCGCCTGCAAGAACAGGCCACAGCCGAAAAGCAACGCGGACTCGCATTTGAAGACGGGGGCTCGAAACAAAACTGGGGAGATTTTCGAGACTCAGACGGGCAAATGCGCGTTCGGGCATTTACGCAATCCGCAGGCGGCGTCAACCAGCGCGTGTGGATGCTGATCAACAAAGGTCGCGTCTTTCGAGACATGCTCTCGCACGCAGGCGTCCGCAACATCGTGGATCACGCCTTGGGCCATGATTATTTGCTGTCGAGCCATTCGGCCAATATCGCCAAGCCCGGCGGCGTTGCCATGCGCTTGCACACGGACCAGTGGTGGATGCCCGCGCCCACGCGCCCACACAGGGCGCATTTGCCCGTGGGTTCCATCACCCGCGAACAAACAGACGAACCCAACGCCTCGTTTATCTCGCCGCGCGTGGTCGTCAATGTCGTGTGGATGATCGGCGCGTTTACATCCGAAAACGGCGGCACCCGCGTCGTGCCGCGCAGTCACCTTTGGGGACGCCGCCCAGACCATCCCGAAGCCAACGTGGTCGAAACCGTCGCCCTCAAAGGCCCGCCCGGCACGGTTGGGTTTCTCGACGGACGGATATGGCACGGCACAGGGGCCAATGTGAGCGATCAATTGCGCTGGGCCATTCTCACCACCTTTTGCGGCCCTCAGTTCCGCCCGCAAGAAAATTTCACCTTGGGCACGGCGCCCGAAGTCCTCGCCAACGCCTCGCCCGACCTGCTCGCGTTGCTCGGCTTCAAGGTGTGGCATGCGTATGGCCGCGTCGAAAGCCCAACCGTGGCATTTGTCCACCCCGGCGAACAACCACTCGGCGAACTGCGACCACAGATGAAAGGCGATCGCGGATGAAACGGATGACGCAGATTGCGCTGATGAAAGGCAAAGGCAAGATGCGAGGATAGAAACGTAGGGGCGATGTCCCCGTGCTCGCACGAGATACGAGAAGCATTCGCCGATGAACGGCTATCGCAGTTCTACCCCGTTCCGTTGATTCGCACATTCGCATCCATAGGAGATTCCCATGACCACCATGAAAGCCGCGCTTTACACAGGCATCCGTGAAATTGAATGGCGAGAGGTCGAATACCAACCCCCTGCGCCGGGTTATATCACCCTGCAAACAAAGAGCTCGGGCATTTGCGGGAGTGACTTGCACAACTACTTTGGCGAGTGGCCGCCCACGCATGAACGCGCCACCGGGCACGAATTGTGCGGCGCGGTTGCAGAAGTCGGCAAGGGCGTGACGGGCATCCAGCCAGGAGACCTCGTCACCGCCGAATGCTTTTCGCATTGTCGCACATGCCACTACTGCCGCATCGGGTCATACAACCACTGCCGCAACCGCAAGTGGTTTTCGGGCGGATCGCACGGCGGGTTTGCCGAATACACCACCGCACACGCAAACAGCGTCTTCAAATTGCCCGACCTCACCTTTGAACAAGGCGCGCTGGTCGAACCCCTCGCGGTCGCGCATCGCGCCTTGGCGCAGGCAAACGCATCTTATCAGGACCGCGTTGCCATCATCGGCGGCGGGACCATTGGTCAACTCTGTCTCGCGGTTGCCAAAGCCATCGGCGTGCGCGAAACCCTCATCACCACCAAATACCCCCAACAAGCCGATCTCGCCCGCGACCTGGGCGCAGATCGCGTCGTGGATATCACCGCGACCGATGTGAAGGATGTAGTCAATGACCTCACCGATGGCATGGGGTATGACGCGGTCATCGAGACCGTGGGCACCGCGCAGAATTTTGACGATTCCATCGCCATCGCGCGCCGCCATGCCATGATCGTCCTCGTCGCCGGTTATTTCAAGCCCCTCGAAGTCGATTTGCGTTCTATCGTTTGGTCCGAAGTCAACATCACCGGCTCCAATTGCTACGGCTTCAGCGGCATGCGAACCGATTTCGACATCGCCATCGACCTCATCGCCTCGGGGCGCGTGCAAGCGACCAAACTCGTCACCCACCGCTATCCCTTCGCCAGCATCGCCGAAGCCTTCCACACTGCCGCCGACAAAAAATCCGGCTCGGTCAAGGTTCACCTCGTGCAATAAACGGAATTTGCCATTGCGCGAAGGCGATTCTGAAATACATTTTTCAGGCTGAAAAGGAAACCGTTGCCTACAAAAGTGTAATATCCTGTCCTTGTATCATATCAGAGGGTTGAGGTCCATCATCAGAAACCGGACTTGAGCGTAGCCTAAAGGAGAAGAAAATGGATTCTAAACACGCTTCCGCTGTCTCGTTAGGCGAGCAGTTAATCAGGGGACGGGATCGGTTAGAAAAAAGAAAAAAAAATATGCTCAACAGTATCTATCATGCTCTGATCCGCGGTCGTGATAAATTTGAGAAGTGGAATTTTTTTGATTTGGCCAAGGCGTACGGTTTGTATGTAGAGGATATTTCACAAGCACCACATACAACCGGATACTACCTGCTGTTCGCAGAGAATGGCGACTTCATCTATGTTGGCAAAGCGGATAACCTCCACCAGAGACTCGCCGACCATTTCGGCCAGGACGAGGAAAACGAACGGATCAGTGGCATCGCGAAATACGCAATATGGAAGTCGACTCAGACAATTGCCGAAGCCGAGGAGGCCGAGAGGCATTTGTATGACACATGGGTTCGCAACACGGGTCTGCCTCCATTCGCAAACAAGCACAAACCCCCGAATCGAAACTGTGGGACAACGAAACCAAGATCGCAAAACTCCGCCTCCGCCAGATTTTGAACGAACTCCGCTCGCTAAAAGACTGAGGTCAATAGATAACGGTTATGAACCCTGCGCCCTCTAAGAGATCAGTTTGGCTTCTCATTCTTAGCGCAGATAGGAGAGCAAAAATGAAAGTGCTGGCGTGGACATTGGGCATTCTGATTGCCATAATCGCAAGTTGTTTCTTCTTCCTCTTTCCACCCATTTTGATCCCCATTGTCTTGGTCGTGCTCATGCACTGCAAACGCAACAAGTGGTTGTTTTGGAAAGACCGCGATTGAGAACGAGAACGCATCACAAAATACGCCAAGAGATCGCGGGGTCTCTTGGCGTTTTCATAGCGGTTGATTTGTGGGGAAAATACAGTTGCACTAGGAGCGGGTCTGACCATATATTATGCGAGTTAAAATTCGGAGTTCGCATCAGGCGATCAATTTGTCTTCTCATTCTTAAATCTCGGAGGATAAAACCATGAATGGTATGGACAAGGTCATAAAGCATCTGGAAATGACCCAAGCTATTATCAACCGTTTGGGAAGCAACAGCTTTTGGTTGAAAGGCTGGAGCATGACAATCATTGTCGCTGCAACGGTCTTAATCACCAGACTTGACACACAAAGCCCTCTTATCGTTTTGGCACTGATTTTTCCCATCTTGGGATTCTGGATTTTAGACGGATATTTTCTTTGGCAGGAAAGGCTGTTTCGAGAGATTTACAATGAAGTCAGAGTTCAGTCCGATACCGATTTCAAGATGGACGTCATGAAGCATCAAAATAGGCCCAAATGCAGTTGGGTATCCGCCATTTTTTCCGTCACGCTTATTATTTTTTATTTGGGAGAGATTGCGTTCATCCTAATCTCTTTTTGGCGATTGTGTTCCCCCTCATCGTGTTTGTAATCGTTCATACGGAGGCATTAATGAGACATGTATTTTTTAGCTTTGATTGGGACGATGTTTGGCGCGTCAATCAAGTCCGTAACAGTTGGGTTGCCAAAGGTAGCTATACAGCGGCGGGTTTTGTTGACAATGCCCAAATCGAACAGATCAAAAAAAGTACGGACAGAGCTATCAAGCAATGGATAGACCATGAGATGAAAGGCACTTCTGTGACCTGTGTTCTGATTGGAAGCCAAACCGCGAATAGCAGATGGGTCAAGTACGAAATAGATCAGAGTATCGCAAAGCGGAATGGTTTAATTGGGATATACATTCATAAGGTTAAGGATCAGGATGGTAGAACATCCAATAAGGGAGAAGATGCTTTTGCCAGACCGCCATTTAACTTTAAACCCACGACCAACCCTGTTTATCCTTGTTGTTCATACTACGATTGGGTCAATGACAACGGTTATGACAACCTCGGTGACTGGATAGAAAAAGCGGCCAGGCAAGCCGGTAGACAAATTTGAGGTGGGTTGGATAACATATAACCCGAGAATCCGAAATCCCAAACCGACCAAAAAAGAAAAGCGAATGTTTATTGAGCAATACGGAGCAAAACAAAAATCCCGGTGATCTGTACTGCACAGAACGCATAATCCCAAGAGGCCCTGCAAAAAGTTGCGGGGTCTTTTGCTTGTTATCTGATTCTGTTTGGGTTATCTTTGGCAAATTCAATAGGGAAGTCGTTTATTTTTTAGTTGAAAGGAGAATCGAATGATGCAGATCGTTATCTATGGAACGGTAGCTTTGGCACTTTTGGGGGGTGCGTTTTGTGTATTTGCCGCCATCCGAGTGATTTACAAGGCATGGCCGATTCTCGATGTCACCGCCACCAACGCCATCAACGATGACCCCGCTGCGACCGAGTATTTCATTGACCTGTTGGACGAAGCCCAAAAGAAAATGACCATCTATGACGACGGCAACGATATGGAGGAATCGATATACAATAACCCGAAAGTCATTGCTGCCGTGCAGAGAAAGTTGGGTCAAAACGCGGATTTCAAAATCCAGTGCTTCTTTAACTTCGACCACGACCTGCTTTTCAAGCAAACGTTTGGCAACCATCCCCAAGTAGATATTCGGACGGGCGACAATGTGGCGCCGAAAGACGTTCACTACAAGATCATTGATGACGGCAGAAAAGCCTATCTGTCGCGGCACAAATTGGGTGCTAATGAACGCAGTATCAGATGGATCGATTGCACAAGGGTTCAACGCGATCTCGAACATGTGACAGATGAGGTCCTTGGTGAATACAAAAAAGACATTGAACGAAAGTTCGGCCCATCCAACACCGCAACGCTGAACCGATAGGAGTTGCTGATGCCCGAGTTGCCACCGATACAGCTATACGCGATATTGGCTGTTGCTATTACTATCTTGTCGATATTTTCCGCATTCATCCGAGAACCAACCACGACTTTCGTCTCTATGAAAAAAAAGAAGGTGATGTGGGGGCTATTGATATTTTGCTTTGGGGCATGGATTAACGTGATGGGCTTGGTTTCCTGCTTACTTATCCGCTCCTCGGCGGTCCATATTTTTGATTTTATCGTTCACATTTTTCATTTCGGAGTGTTGGTAATGGGCTTTGTGGTGAGCATATTGATTTGTAAGGAAATGTGGAATCGCCACATAAGCGGCGATGTCTCGGCCCCTTAGGCTCTCAGAATCCACCATAATCGAAATCGCGTAACAGCAATAATTTAGGCCCTGCAACGAGTTGCGGGGCCTCTTTCTTGTTATCAGGTCGTGTCTGGGTTATCTTTCAGAACCAACATGGACACCTTGCAGGGCGTCATCCTTAACGCGACCGGTTGGCACAGCCCCCTGTTCAAAAATAAAAAAGCGGAGAAATTCAGTAATAGATCTCTCCGCTCTCTTTTTGCGTATCCGAACATTATTGCAAGTAGTGGCTCACCGGAATGCCCAGCCAGCCTCGGCTGACGTAATCTGCCATGGCAAAGGCAAAGAGGATCAGCAAAAACAGGACGCCCGCGCCCGCCATCAGCCACGTCAAGCGGCTGGCGTATTTGACGTGCATAAAAAACAGAATCACAATCGTGGCTTTTGTGCAGGCAATCCCCAGCGCGACCACATCGTTGAACGGCCCCAAATCTCTATAAGCCACCCAAACCGTCAAGACCGTAAAAAACATCAGGGCGGCAAACACCGCCAGATAAATGCGGACCGTAGGCCCGTGGTGATGATCAGCCATCAGTGTCCTCCCTGTGTGCCCAGCAGGTAGAGCAGTGGAAACAGGAAAATCCAGACGATATCGACAAAGTGCCAATACAGGCCAAAAATTTCAATCGGGGCATTGTATTCCGCTGTGTACGTCCCCTGTGCGGTCTTGACAAACACCCAGGTCAACAGGCCAATGCCGACGACCATGTGCAGCGCGTGCATGCCGGTCATTCCGAAATACAGGGAAAAGAAAAGGGCGAGTTGGGGGGAATATTCGCCGTGCGGATGCCAAACCAAGCCGGGCACCAAACCGTGCTCGACCTTTGAGGAATATTCAAAATATTTGATCACCAAAAACGTAAGCCCCAATATCCCGGTCAAAATCAGATAGACCATAATCCTTTTTTTGTTGCCCGAGTGCGACTCGTGTACGGCCATGGCCATCGTCAGGCTGCTGACAATCAACACCGCAGTGTTGATCCCTCCCAGCAGAATATCGAGATGGCTACTGCCTTCAAAAAAGGCATAGGGATAATAGGAGCGGTAGATCAAATACGTGGCAAAAAAGCCGCCGAAAAACAGAATTTCCGTAATCAGAAAACTCCACATGCCAATCACAGCGGATTCCTTCTGCTGTGGCATGTCCTCGAACTGGTGCGCCAGCCCGTGCGGGTGATCGCGATGTGCTGCGTGATCGGCCATTAGTGCTCCTCAATTGGTCCGTACTGATATGCTTCTTCTGTTACAAGGGGCGTTTCATCAAAATTAAACGTGGGCGGCGGCGAAGTCGTTTCCCATTCCAAGCCCTTGGCACCCCACGGGTTATCGGGTGCTTTTGGCCCCTTGAAGATCGACCACGTCAAATACGCGCCGGGAATCAAATACCCCAGTGCCAAAATCGAAGCCCCCAGCGACGATGCCACATTCAAAACCTGAAATTCGTCGGGATAGACGTGATAGCGCCTCGGCATGCCCATATAGCCCAAAATAAACTGCGGGAAAAACGTCAGGTTAAAGCCGAGGAACACCAGCAAGGCCGACACGCGCCCCCAAATATCGGGATACATCTTGCCCGTAATTTTCGGCCACCAGAAGTGCATTCCTCCCAGGTATCCCATCACCTGCCCCCCCACCATAATATAGTGGAAATGCGCCACCACAAAATACGTATCGTGCAAGTGAATATCCAGGCCCATACTCGACAAAAACAGCCCGGTCAAGCCGCCCACCAAAAACAGGCCCAAATACCCGTACACGTAAAACATCGGCGTGTCGAAAACAATAGACCCTTTGTATAGGGTCGCGGTCCAGTTGAACGTCTTGATCGCAGAAGGCACGGCCACCAAAAATGTAATCACGGAAAACACCATGCCCGCATACGTGGATTGGCTGCTCACGAACATGTGATGGCCCCACACCAAGAACCCCAAAATGGCTATCGCCACGCTTGAAAAGGCGACAAACTCGTATCCAAAAACGCGCTTGCGCGCCACACACGCCACCATTTCGCTCATCACGCCCATCGAGGGCAAAATCATGATATAAACGGCTGGATGCGAATAGAACCAGAACAAATGCTGGAACAAAACCGGATCGCCGCCCAGGTTGGGATCGAAAAAGCCAAAGCCAAACCCGCGCTCGAGCATCAGCAGCACCAGCGTAATCGCAATCACTGGCGTGCCCAACAGCATGATCAAACTGGTGGCATAATGCGACCACACAAACAGGGGCAGGCGGAACCACGTCATCCCCGGCGCGCGCATGGTGTGGATGGTCACCACAAAATTGAGGCCCGTCAGAATGGACGAGAAACCCGCGAGAAAAGCCGCCATCGCGGTCAAGATCACATTTGAGTTTGAATAGGTGCTGCTATACGGCGTGTAAAACGTCCAACCCGTATCTACCCCCCCGCCGACCACGGCTATCGTGCCCAAAATCCCCGCGACCACATAGACGTACCAACTCAAGAGATTGACGCGCGGAAACGCGAGGTCTTTTGCCCCCACCATAATGGGCACCAAAAAGTTGCCAATTGTCGCGGGAATGGAGGGCACCAAAAAGAAAAAGACCATAATGATGCCGTGCATGGAAAACACTTTGTTGTACGTATCCGACGACATCAAATCGCCTTCGGGGGTCATCAGTTCAAACCGAACCAAACTGGCAAACAATCCGCCGAGCGCGAAAAAGATGGAAATGGAAATAATGTACAAAACCGCGATGCGCTTGTGATCCTTGGTCAGCAACCACGACTTCAGCCCATAACCGTTGTTCAGATAATTGACGCGCGGCGCGTCTTCAGATGTGCGAATGTCTCGCTCCACGATTGCCATAGCGCATTACTCCAGATTCGTGAGTTCGGGGGCTTTCAGGGATTTGATATAGGCGATCAACTGGATGATGCCCTCTTCGCTGATCTGCCCCTTAAACGTCGGCATAATGGGTTTGTAGCCGGCCATCACTTTGGCCGCGGGGTTCAGAATGGATTCCCGGATATAGGCTTCGTTGATCAAGGCAGTCCCACCGCCTTCCAATGCCACTGTTTTGCCAAACAAACCCGCCAGCGACGGCCCGCGACCGGATCCGTCCATCTTGTGGCAGGTGTGGCAGGCGTATTGTTCAAACAATCGTTCGCCGGCCACTTCCATCGGCTCATTTGCCGTTCCCCCGGTCAACCACGCTTCGTAATCCTGGGGTTCCAAAACGTGGACTGTGCCGATCATCCGCGAATGCTCTGTGCCGCAAAATTCCGCGCAAAACAGATGGTAGGAACCGACCTGCGTGGCCTTAAACCACAAATTGGTATATCGCCCGGGCACCACATCCTTTTTGACGCGAAACGCCGGGATATAAAAACTGTGCAACACATCTTCCGATGTCATGGTGAGGCGCACCGCTTCGCCCAGCGGCACGTGCAATTCGTTGATCTCCTTCTTGCCTTCTGGGTGTTGCAATTTCCACATCCACTGCTTGCCCACCACATACATTTCCATGGCATTTGCCGGGGGCGTAATCAGATGGAAATAGACCACAGTGGCCCACACAAACACGCCGAGCGCGAGCACCAGCGGAATCGCGGTCCAAAAGATCTCCAGCCCGAGATGCCCCGCAATTTGCCGCGGCACCTCGTCGTCGGATTTGCGCTGGTACTTGATCGCAAAAACAACCACCAAAATGACGACCAAAAGCGCGAAAAACACGCACAGAGCCAGAATGCCAAAATAAAGCGCGTCAACGTGAAAGGCAAAACTCGAAGCACTATCTGGAAAGAGGGGAAAATCGGTCTGCATGCGCCAACCTAAGCAGTTAGAGGGCTGATGAACTTTAACGCACCTGCAATGGCGACCGTTCTCGGCGCACCATCGCAAAAATAAATGCCAAAATACAAATCACGGTGATCGCGCCGGCAATGCGAACCAGCCGATAAATTGCCAGCGTGTATTTTCCAGTCAATGGATTGTACTGAAAACAATAGAGCAAAACCGCGTCTATTGGGGAACTGATCGCGTCTCGCTTGGCTTCCAAAAGCCCCAGTTGCAGATCTCGCGGCGCAAATTCAACCCCGAACAAGTAGCGCGCGATTTTTCCCTCAGGTGTCAAAATCGCAATGGCACTGGCGTGGATATACTCGTCTGTTTCGGGATCGTAGCGATAGCGATACCCCATCGCGTGCGTCAATGCGTGGATAGAGGTGTGGTCGCCCGTGAGAAAATGCCATCCGTTTTCCCCGCCTTCTCTGCCGTATCCCTCGACGTAAGTCACTTTTTTTGCCGCTGCCAACGCCGAAGTTTCCTCGGAATCAATGCTGAATATCACCACCACAAAATCCGATCCCGCAGTGAGGGACAAGGGCCGCAGCCCGGACAACAACCCATTCAAAATCTGCGTACACAACATCGGGCATTCGTAATAGGCCGGCACCAAAACAACGGGTTTATCGCGCAAATACTGCGACAGCGCGACCTCTTTGCCCTGCTCATTGCGAAACATCAAATTGACCGGCACGGATTCACCCAACTTTTGATCAACGCCAACGGAATCGAGCACCGTGGGATTTGGCGTGAGGTCTTGGGCTTGGGCAATGGCGGTCAACAGCATCCATGCCAATAAAACGCGCATGCTTTACTCCCGCACGGGCAACCCGCGCTCAACTGTGAGATCGATTGCCCGTTCAATGGGAAGATACACGACGCCCGCATCTCTATCCACCCAACCGTATTCGGTCAGCGTGCGCTGTGTTTCGGCGCGCACTTGCGCCAACTCGGCAGGCGGCACGGCTTGAATCAACGGGCCGCGATGGGGTTCTTGATGGGCAACCATGGGCGGCGGGTCGTCTGACAGATAGATCGATGCCTGTTCCAAGCCGTGAAACATCGCCCACATGGCGATAAAAGACAGAAGGGCGACGGCGACAATCGCCGCTGTGGCAATGAGGACCGGCCCAATATTGAGATGATAGTCTTCGTAGCCCTTTTCCCGGGCATTGTGAATTTCCGCCATATCAGTGACCTTCTCCGGCAAAGGTTTCCGCCATGCGCGGATCGTGCAAAGGCATCAAGGGCACGCCCCTCAGTTGCATCGCAAAAAAACCCAACCACAGCCCGCCAATGCCAACGAGAACCGCCAAGTCCAGCCAGTGGGGATGCAATCCGCCAGAACCGCCGTGCCCAAAAGCGGGCGCGATAAAATAATACAGATCGACATAGCGCATAAACAACATAAAAAACGCGATCACCAGCATCAGCGCGGCGCGGCGTTTGATCGCCCGCTGCAACAGCAAAAAGAAGGGTACAATAAAGTGAAAAAGAATCAACGCCGTCCCTATGTATTGCCAACCGCCGTGCGACCGGCGAATGTACCACGGCGCTTCTTCGGCCAAGTTGCCCGACCACGTAATCAAAAACTGGGAAAAACTCACATACGCCCACAAACACGTAAATGCAAACATCAACGTGCCCAAGTCGGTCAAATACCGAAATGCGTCAACCTCTCGATACACCTCGACATCCCTCAATTTAATCACCCACAAGATGCACAGCGCCATCGCGCCCAACGCGCCGCCCACCACAAAAATCAAGCCGTAGATCGTGGAAAACCAGTGCGGTTCCAAAGACATGACCCAATCGGTTGACGCAAACGTCACCGTCAAAATAAACATGGGAATGCCGGGGCCGCTCATGTTGATCATTCGGCTTTTCAGCCCCGGATCGCCGGTTTCATCTTGCTGGCGCGACCACTTCGTCAGCAAAAACATCCAGAGCAACCAGAGGGCAAAATAAACCACGGCGCGCCCGTAAAATCCAGCCTCATTCAAATACGGCTTCTTAAAGGTCAAAATGGGATCTCTAGCGACGACCTCCGCGTGCGTCCATTCGTACAGATGGTGCATGCCCAAAAACGCAATGGGAATGAACAAAACGACCATAAGCCACAGGGTGCGCGCGCCCGACTCCAACAGCCGCCGGATAACAAACCCCCACCGCCCGCTGACGAGATGGTGCAACATCAACAAGCCCAAACAGCCCAGGGAAATGACCAACCAGTACATATATCCGACGAGATACGATTGGAAAAACTGCTGCGGATTGGCAAACGCGCCGATGCCAGACAAAACCGCCGCTGCCGCGCCGATCAACAGGCCCCGTTGCTGAATGTGATTGACAAACGGATGGTCAAAGGATTGGGTAGCCATAATCTCCTACTCGTTTTCAAGGCGTTCGCGCACATCGGCGGGAACATCTTCCAGCGTGGCATTTTGGCTCAGTTGCAACGCCCGAATATAGGCCGCAATGGCCCAGCGGTCGCGCGGTTTGATGCGAGACGCATAGCTGTACATCGCGCCAAAGCCATTGGTCATCACGTCAAAAAAATAACCCGGCGTCTCGTTTTGCAGGCGTTCAATGTGGTAGGACGGGGGTTGTTTCATGCCGCGCCGCACCACCATGCCGCGCCCATCGCCCCGATAGCCATGGCAGGGCGTGCAGTAAATATTGTAGCGTTCTCGCCCGCGCTGAATCACCTTGCGCGTAATGGGAAATGGAAATGTCTCGGCCGGTTTGCCGTTCACCATGCCCGTATAGAGATGCGCGTCTGTACGCAACTGCCCGCGTGCGACCGTGCCCTTTATCCACGGGCGAGACGCCCGTTGATCCGCGAAAAAGGTGTTTTTTTCCAGCGGTTCAAACCGCGACTGGTTGTACATCTCCTGCCGCAGACGCTCGATATCTGTCGTGCCCTCGCACCCGAGCATCAGGCACAGCACCATTGCCGCGAGCAGGGGGCGGGCAGCGCGGGTTGTCAATTTACGGTTCGACATCATCTACCTTTTTGGGGTTCAAGCCCTCGAGGAACGCGCGGGTTTCGGAAACATCGAATTGGGGATCTTCGGCTTCGATACAGAAAAAGAAACCGTCGCCAGAGGCGCGTTCAAAATCGGGCACATTAAAAACCGGATGATAGGGCCGCGGCAAACCATTGAGGATGAGCATGCCGATCAACGCGCCAAAAGCGGAAAACAACACGCCGAGTTCAAATGTCACGGGAATAAAAGACGGCCAACTCAACAGGGGCCGCCCACCCACGTTGAGCGGATAGTCAATCGCGGATATCCAGTACTGAAGCCCAAACCCGGAACACGCGCCGATCAACGCGCAAATCAACACAATGGTGGGCACGCGGTGCTTGTCATAGCCCATGGATTCCGACAAGTCGTGTATCGGCATCGGAGAAAACGCATCCATCTTGCGATACCCCGCCCGATATGCCGCTTTCGCCGCTTTGAGCAATTCGTCAGGCCCATCAAATTCGGCCAACAGACCGTATAAATCAGCCATAATCACACCCGATTAATCATCGGCAGACGCCGCAGTTCCGCGTTCTGCGCGCCGTTGATTCGACACCAGTTGCCGCATTTCAAAAATGTTGATCACGGGCATCACCCGGATAAACAGGAGCATCATAAAGAGGAAAAATCCAATCGTGCCCGCGTACAGGCCCCAGTCCCAAGGCGTGGAGTGGTACAGATCCCAAGACGAAGGCATAAAGTCGCGGTGCAAACTCGTCACCACAATGATAAACCGCTCGAGCCACATGCCCACATTGATAAACATCGAAATCACAAACAGGCCGAGTGGGCTGAGGCGCACCCGTTTGATCCACAACAGTTGGGGAACGGCCACATTGCACAAGATCAACGACCAATACGTGGAAGCATAAGGGCCGTGCATGCGGTTTTGCATCATGTAGCCCTCGTAGGGACTCGCGCTGTACCACGCGAAAAACTGCTCCATCGCATAGCCATACGCCACAATCAGCCCCGTGGCGAGCATGACCTTGCCCATATTGTTCAAGTGCCGGTCCGTGATGTAATCGTGCAAGCCGTAAAAGTAGCGAATGGGCAGCCCCAATGTCAGCACCATCGCAAAACCCGCGTACACAGCACCCGCCACAAAATAGGGCGGGAAGATCGTTGCGTGCCAACCGGGGATCAGCCCCA
The DNA here is from genome assembly GCA_958295785.1 of uncultured Latescibacterota bacterium. GTDB lineage: Bacteria > Latescibacterota > UBA2968 > UBA2968 > UBA2968 > VXRD01. Next base: position 2,829,797 of record OY282377.1, on the reverse strand, counting down.
CGGAAAAGTCCAAACTCACGATGGAATGCACGGACAACACCAGCGGCGTGGACACCCCCGCCAAGAGAAGCGCGGCCATCTCGTAGTTGAACCAGTGCTTGGCGGACCCGCGCCATCCCATCGACAACACCCCGTAGATCAACTGTGAAATTTTGTGTTTGGCCTTGTCGCGCAAGGTGGCAAAATCCGGAATCAACCCCAGATACCAGAAGATCAGCGACACCGTAAAATACGTGCCCACGGCAAACACGTCCCAAATCAGCGGACTGCGAAACTGCGGCCACACAGACATCGTATTGGGATAGGGCAACAACCAATACGCCGCCAACCACGGGCGGCCCGTGTGCAACAGCGGAAACATCCCCGCGCACATCACGGCAAAAATGGTCATGGCTTCGGCAAACCGGTTGATCGAATTGCGCCACTGCTGCCGCATCAGCAACAAAATAGCCGAAATCAATGTGCCCGCGTGCCCAATGCCGATCCACCACACAAAGTTGATGATCGCCCAGCCCCAGCCAACCGGGATATTCAAGCCCCAGATGCCCGTGCCTTTGATCAGCAGCCATGTTGCCGACAACATCAACAACTGCAAGATGCCACCGGCGATCAACATAGCGGCAATCCATCCCAATGGCGTGCGACTCGTGATAATCGCGCTGAGTTTTTGCGTCACCGTGGTATAGGTCTGCCCCGGGCCGAGCACCGGGGCCGGCATGGTCGGGTCTTTGATAGGCGCGGAACTACCCATGCTGTGCGATCTCCGGATTGGGGTTGGTCAACCGCGCCAAATACGTGGTGCGCGGTTTGGTATTCAACTCGGTCAAAATGCCGTAATTTCTCTGTTGGGCTTTGAGCTTGGCAACGCGGCTATTGGGGTCTTTGATATCGCCAAACACAATGGCATCTGTGGGGCACGCGCCTTGGCAAGCGGTGGTAATATCGCCATCTTTCAACTCGCGATCATCGACCTTGGCCTCGATGCGCGCCGCGCTGATGCGCTGTACGCAATAGGTGCATTTTTCCATCACGCCGCGACCGCGCACAGTGACATTGGGATTGCGCTGTAGCTTGAAACTGGGCGTTTCTTCGTCGGTATAATGCAGAAAATTGAACCGCCGCACCTTGTACGGGCAGTTGTTGGAACAATACCGCGTGCCCACGCAGCGGTTGTAGGCCATGTCGTTGAGGCCCTCTGCGCTGTGTACGGTCGCGCCGACCGGACAGACGAGTTCGCACGGCGCGTTCTCGCACTGCATGCAGGGCACGGGCTGGTTGTAGAGTTCGGGATTGTCCAAATCGCCCTTGTAGTATCGGTCGATGCGAATCCAGTGCATTTCGCGCCCATTGAGCACCTGTTCTTTGCCCACCACCGGGATGTTGTTTTCCGACTGGCAGGCCACGGTACAGGCATTGCAACCATTGCACGCATTCAGATCAATCGCCATGCCCCAGGCCTTGCCCTCGTTGTCGTGAACCCCGTCAAAAAAGTTGGCCTCCGGGCCGGGCTCGTGCCCCATTTCATGCACAAAGTGCGGATTGCCTTCGTATTCATCCACTGTGCCCGAGCGCACCAAAGCGCGGCCTTCCATGCTGTGGTGATCCTGCGTGCAGGCCAAATCATACGTCTGACCGGTCTTGGTCATAGACGCGCCCGTAGCGAGCCACGGCGAGTTTGATGTTTGGAGCGCGTACGCATTGAAACCCACGCCATTGCCCACGCGCCCGGCAACCGTGCGCCCAAACCCGAGATGCACTGTCACCGCATCGACAGGATGGCCCGGCGCGATCCAAACCGGCGTTTTTATCGACCGATCATTCGCGCTCAAATTGACCACATCGCCATTTTGAAGCCCCATCGCCTCAGCCGTTGCCGGCGCGATTAAAGCCGCATTATCCCACGTCAGGCGCGTATGGGGCTTGGGCAATTCCTGCAACCAGCCGTTGTTGGCATATCGCCCATCGCCAATCGTGGGATCCAACCGAAAGCTCACTTCGAGGCCCTCGCCCACAGGCGATGGCGCGCCGTAATTTCCGGTCAAGCGCGCAGAACGCACGGGCAAAGCCGTATCCGCGACGATTCCATCGTGTAACCACGTCTGCCACGCAGTTGCAAAATCCCCACCCTTGTACTGTTCCTGCCAGTATTCCTTGACCCGGTCGTAATTCGCACGCCCGTCCCCGAGCATCATCGCCACCAACTCCGCACGCGACTTGCCCCCGTAGAGCGGCTCGATCAACGGCTGTACAATCGACACCGTGCCATCAAAAGCGCGCACATCGCCCCATGCTTCCAAGGCGTGGGCTTCGGGCAAATGCCAATGGGACAATCGCGCGGTTTCATTTTGGGATTGGCCCAAGTGAACGCGCATGGCTACCTTTTGATACGCATCGGCAAAATTGAGATCTGCAGGCGCGTTGTAAACCGGATTCCCACCCAAAACGATGAGCGTAGAAACCCTGCCCTCGGCCATATCCAAGGCCAAATCCACGAGGGAAGCGTATTGATTGGTCGGTTCGGCTTCCACGGGATCCGTATATGTCACGGTTTTACCCACACCACTCAGCGCGTTGTTGATCGCGTGTACGAGCGCGTGAACCGCAGGTGGTTGATGCGCTCCGGCAATGACCAGACACGCGCCGCGATGTGCCTGCAAGTCTTTGACCAGCGCGTTGAGCCACGCATCGCGTCCGGCAGCATTGGCCCCCGGCACCTCAATGCCCAGCGCAACCGCCACGGCCCGCGCAAAGCCCTCAACCTGACTCGCCTTCATCGGCAGGCGGTGATCCGCCACGGCCCCGGTATTGGACGGCGTGGACTCGACCACGTAGAGCCGATTCATCTCGGCCTTTTGACCGTCAACAACTTGCCGCCCGAGCGCGAAGTGCCGCGCATGCCGAACACTCGCCGCGCCGCACGCCGTAAAATCCGCGTCCAATGACAAAACGCGCTTGGCTTTGTCAAAGTGATACTGCGTTTCGACCCCCTCGCCAAACGCCATCCTCGCACCTTCGCGCACATTGTCGTGCGTGCCCGGCTCAAATTGGTGCCATCTGGCATTGGGATATTTGTCCAAGAGCAATTGAATCTGGGCGGTCAACACGGGCGAGGTCACGGTTTCCGTCAACAAGCGCAATCCCGCACCCTGATCCAAATCGAATTTCGCCACCTCGGTCGCAAGCGCGGCGGAAAACCGCGTCCATGTGCTCGCGCGTCCATTTCCCACGGGCACCTGCGTGCGGTCCGGATCGTAGAGATCGAGTATCTGCGCTTGCGTTATCGCATCCACAGGCCCAAAAGTCGCATCGCCCTCTCTGAGGGTCGCCGGATGGATCGGGTTGCCCTCTATCTTGGTCGGTCGCCCCGCATGGCTTTCGACCAACACGCCGCGCGCGAATCCGCCTTGAGACAGGGCCGAAGCGAAAAACAGGGGTTTTCCGGGGATCAACTGCTCGGGCGCACGCACATACGGAACGATTTTTTCCGGGGGCTGGCGCGTGCAAGAGGTCAAACCGGCAAAAGCCAGAGACGCGCCCATCACCTGCAAAAATTTGCGGCGACCGACTTTGTCGCCCCATTCGGAAGCACCTTCGGGAAACTCGCGGTGCAAATAGTTGCGAAACGCTTCCGTATCGGCCAACTCGTTCAAGCTGCGCCAATAATCCCGGCCCTCATTTTGGGCCAGGCGTTCTCGAATCGCAGAGAGGTCCAAACCGTTTTTGTGTGCTTTGCGTGTCATCGATGACATGTCGAGCAATCCGTAGAAGGGTTGATATCGTATTCTTTGATCAATTGCGCGCCCAGCGCGACTTGAGAGACCGCATGGCCCTGTTCGTCAGTGGGTTTCCACGTCATGTTGAAAACCTCTTCGCGGGGCCGCACAAATTTCTCGGGTGCCCGGTGACATTCCAAGCACCATTCCATGTTGAGGGTGTTCACCTTCCACATCAGGGGCATTTGATCGACCTGCCCGTGACAGGTCTGGCAACCAATGCCTTTGTGGACGTGAATGCTGTGATTGAAATAGACAAAATCGGGGAGGTCGTGAACGCGCACCCATTCGATGGGGTTGCCCATGCGATAACTTTCGCGGATGGGTTCGAGAAGCGGGCTTTCCGTCCAGATCTGGGAATGGCAGGTCATGCAGGTTTCAACAGGAGGGATATTGGCAAAAGAGGATTCTTCAACCGAGGTGTGACAATATCGACAATCGATGCCCACGCCCGTCACATGGTGCTTGTGGCTAAAGGGAACGGGTTGTTTTTTGGCAACCTGAACATCGGTTGTGTAGTGCAATCGGTTGGTGTTGAGCAAAATGGAGAGGCCCGTTCCAACGACAACCAGAACCGCGACAATGCTGACTCTGGCAAATGCGTTGCTACCACGCGGAAAAAGCTGCGCCATGTGATGGAGACCCTAAAAATTGAGATGATACGCACCAAAAATGAAATTGGGTTGTGTATAAGCGGAGCCTAATATACAGGAATACTTTTACGAGTCAAGCAATAAGTTTCTCGGAAAAAAACTGTTCGCTGTTATCAGTTTTGCTCGGTGAATCAGCGGTCAGTTGTCAGCCCGCCCAACCCCCATCACCCGTAGGGACAGGCCCCTGTGCCTGTCCTCAGTCAGCGGTCAGCCTGTCGTCATTTGACGTTACCTAGGCATTCAGAAAAGCCATGGCAAAAAGGCCATCCCAAAAGACCCTCCGATAAAACCATCGCGCACAGCGCGCAAGGCCGTCTCGCAACCCACCTCCCTCTTGCACCCCACCTCGCAGGCCAGCGCATGGTGTGCGACCCGCAAAGCGCTTTGCGCTGTGCAGAGCCCCCCTCGGCGCATGAGAGCGGCATTTTTTGCTTCCTTTTTTTGCTGTAGAAAAAAAGGAGGTCGCCGCACGCCGTAGGCACAGGCGTAGCCAACGCATCGAAGGCAACCCACGAGGAGGCAGAACCCAACGCTTGAGACAAGCACCGCATGATCTCTACGGAGCGTCTGTTCCTCATTTCTCCTGCCTCCCTGATGGGAGGCAGGAGACGGACAAAGAAAAATCAAATGGGTATAAGACCCCATCCATATAGCGAAACGCCCCATGCGTTTCCAGCGTGAAATCATATCATACAAAGCGCGCCCCAACTGCCATTCTGACTCACGCCAGCGCGCGAGATCGGCTCGCATTCGGAGAGGAGTCTATGTCATGGCAAATCCCCTAACGAGCGTGAACGCAATCGAAACGGATCGCATGCCCCCTGAATTGTCCACGCTGGTAACCTCTGAAGGGGTAATCTACCCCTTAATGGCCGCGCCCTTGTTGTTGGAAGCCGAGCGTGCCGTAAAAGCCGCACAAGCGGCAATAGACGCAGGGCATAAAGGGATCGCCATTTTTGGCGCCCTCAAAGAAAGCGATTCACAGGGGAGCGAAAAAGACCTCCGTCGCGAGTTCCTGTACCCAATGGGTACTGCGATCTACATTGCGCGATCATCGCGCCGGCCGGCCGGCCAGATGCAGGGGCTCGTTCAGGGCATGGCGCGCCGTGCGCTGACGGACGTGTTGCAGTCGCATCCCTTGGGAACGATTTTTGTGTGGCCTGTTATACTCGGTATGGGAAATCTCCGTTAAAGCGTGTAGATCAAGGAGCGTCAAGTTTTGTGGGGAATAATCGTCTTGAAGGTAAAGAATTGTTGTTGGGGTAAAGGATTGTGTTCGAGATGGGGTTGGTTGGGGGTTTTGGTGATGATGTCGAGTTTGTTTTCTTGTGCATTTCCTCGGCCATTGACGCCGGTCAAACCCGCCAAAGATAGGCCCTGTCTCATCGAGAGATGCAAAAAGCAAAAATGTTATCTGTCTGTTGTTGAAAGTGAACGGCGATATATTTGTTTTTTTAGGTATCATGGTAGGTGTCAGATTCATTGCGTTTTGGATTTTCTGACGGGCATGATTTGGATTTTCTGACGGGCATGATTTGGATTTTCTGACGGGCATGATTTGGATTTTCTGACGGGCATGATTTGGATTTTCTGACGGGCATGATCGGGAGGTGCCTGTCAGAAAAAAATAAGCAGTAAAGTCTGTATAATTTCGATTTTTCGGTCGTTTTTTCACTATAGGGTAGAAGGAAGCCATCCCGACAATCGCTCTGTCTGCTCCAAAAATTTTGTGAAAAGGCGATAGTCTATTGCCTTTTGTTGTATAAGAAAATGGCGGTGCATTGTGAGACGGACATTGGGTGTTGTTGAGGCGTCAGATGGAGGCGATAAGGATGAGCGGGGGATGTTGGGAGGGATGCAGGGGATGATGAAGGGGTGGTTGTTGTCACGGGTTTTAGATTTGGCGGTGAAAGGAAAAAAGGGAAATGAGGATGGACGTATTAGAGAGTTGCTTTTGCAGAGAAAAGTGCTTGCAGTGTTGGATGGAAAGCAGATATTTGTAACAAAGAAAAATGGAGAGAAGAGGGAAAGTTTGTATTGGCGGAAGCGTTTGGTCAAGGGATTGATGGATTTAGGACATGAGAGGGATGATGCTTGGAAGATTTTGATATTGTGGGATAAGTTGACGGATGGGGGCGAGAAGTCTATCTATGATGGGATCTGATCTTGTTTATGAGATGGTGATTGGTGAATAGAAAGGCGATCTATAATGGCGGATATGATAGCGGATTTGAAACATAAGGTTGGCAAGTCTATGAGTCGCTTGAGACAAATGAACCTCATAGGGTGCCGGCTTCTGTGGCGCGTTATGAGGGGGTTTTTCAGAATGTATTGAATGAGGTTCATGCTCCTGATATTGCTCATGATGTCTATGTCTTGCAGGGCGATATAGTTGTGCCGAGGGGGACGGGACGGAAAATAAGGTCTGTTCCGACTCTTACAAGAGCCAAACCAAATCTGCCATCCCATTTTCTTTGTGCTTCAAACAATCGCACCGCGCCCTGCGCCGACGAACCCGCATGCTGCATGCAGGACGCGCGCATGCGTCTGTCCCTCGGAGAACCCGTTGTTGCCATCCCCGACTTTTTCGCCAAACCCTCAAACGCCCCAACAACCGCATCATTGACAGACACCGAGCCAAGCACCGAGTGATCACGCAAATCGAGCAAAATAACGCCCAGTCGCACAATGACCGGGCGTTTTTATTTTTTGGGTAGATAAAATTCAATGGATTGCAAATGCGGGAATGAGGTCAGCTAGCGACGTGCTCTTTTTCACTTTGAGCACAAACGTCAGGCGTCAATAAGAGCACCCAAAAGAAAACGCCAAACACAACAGGCCATCTGTCATTCATAACCCTTCCTATTTGTGATCCGATTGACCGGCCCCACTCAAATGCAAGCCCACCAGGCGAGCAACCCGCACCACCAGATACGTCTGCCCCAAACGGCTTCCAACAGGGTCAGGTTTTGCGCCATCCAACTCACCGGCGTTATCTCTCCGTACCCCAAAGGGGTCAGCGTGACAAAGGAAAAATAAATCAACTCTGAAAACTCGCCCGATGTGTGAACCGGCAATGAAATCGCAGCGGGGTCGAGCAAGAGCAAGATGGGATAGAAAAACGCCCACAACAACCCGCTGAGAAATGAGACGGCAATTCCCCCTGAATGGTATCTGCCGCGATCATCTTCTCAGAGAAAATCCGGTCCAAAAAAACCACAAGACATATCCCGTAAAACGAGGCATAAACACCGAGCAAGGCCAACGCAACCCCTTGAGATACGGCCTCTGAAACGGCCCTCAGATCCATCCACAACGAAAATCCAAACCCCAACAATCCGAGAACCACACACAATCCAAAGAGCACCTTGGCAAGGCCAAGCGGCCAGAGCACCACGGCCATAACCAACAAGAAAAGAAAGGGCACAAGGACTGCGCTTCGCGCGCCAACAACGGCTTCACCACAAGAAGAAAAACCACTGACAGGCCGAGAAAGGGGGACCTGTCATCCGAAAAGCGAAATCTCGCCTCTCGTCCTTGGTCAGCTGATCGGTTCACACGCGTTCCCAAAGCGACACGAAAAAAATGAACACGCAATATATTCCGCTTCCCGGGGCCCAAGTCGAGAAAGGGACCGCCAGTGTCGAACAAAATACAAAATTGGAAGCCCGCGCGCAATGTGTTCGGGCAGTTCAAAAAAGCAGGGCCCCTCGCCCCCAAGGTGCCCCGAGAAGTGGGCACGGCCTTGAAGCCCTCACATAAAGAAAGCAAGCGTCTGAAACAGAGGAGTGAACACCCGCAGGTACGCCTCAAAGGCGGCCTCTCACAAATCCAGGGCAACGCTTTCTGTTAGGGACTCTTAAAGCAGGGGTCAAAATCCAGTGACTTTTGCCTTTCCCGTTTTGCTTCTTGTCTCTCGTTTTTTTGTCTCTCGTCTTTCATCCGCGTTCATCCCCGCTTACACCCGCGGGGACATGCCTGTGTTCATCTGTGGTTGCTTTTCCCGGTAGTTTGGCAACGTACTGATACCCCGGCTCCCGTGCCTGTCGCTCCAATATCTCGGCGATTTGCCTCCAGGTTTCGCGCAAGCCTTTGGGGCAATCGGGCATCTCGTGTTTGATCAGCCTGTGCAGGCGCCCGAGTTTGTAACACGGCACCGCGGCGTACATGTGGTGCTCGGTGTGATAATTCATGTGCCAATAGAGAAATTGGAGCAAGGGGTTGAGGTAGATCGTGCGGCAGCAGAGGCGAAAATCCGGCACTTTGTCTTGCAACCCGACGTGCTGAGAGGAATTGCAGAGAAAGTGCAGCCATGACCCGAACATCTTGGGAAATGTGATGACCAGCGGGACGATCCAATATCCAAACGCCACGGACGCGCCCGCGATTAGGAGATGGCCGATCAGCAAGACGCGCTCCCACCGCGTATAGGCGCGCCGCCGTTCTGGATCGCTTTCCGGAAAGAGCACCCCGATCCAGGAATTTTTCGCGTTGATATAACCCGTGAAGTTCCGAAACTTCTCCTTGAGCAGGGTATAGGGATACTTGTAATTCACAACGCCCCGCTTCCAAAGCCCTTTGAGGTCGATTTGTTGTGGCAAGACCACTTCTCCATCGTCGGGCGGATGCAGGGTGTATTTGTGATGTTCGGTGTGACTCGCCCAAAACAGATGGTGGTTGTGCCAGCCCAAAAAGGACAAAATCCGAAGCGAGAAGCGATTGAGCCACCGGGTTTTGAAGACCGAATCGTGTACCAGTTCGTGAAAGCCATTGACCGAAAAATGCCAAAAGTGACCGTTGATGAAGACCAGCAGCGCGGTGATGTACCACGGCCAATGGCGCGATGCGTATATGGCCGCGCCCGCACCAGCAACCAACACGCCCAAAAAACCGAGCGTTTGGGCAGAGCCAAAGAAATCGCTCCGCCTGTTGAGTTCGCGCAACGCCTCGCGGGTGACGCGGCAACGATACCATCTGATGCGCGTCTTCTTGGGCGGCTCGTTGTATTTCGGGCCTGCTGTCAACACGTCTCGGTCAGACAGGCCGCCATTTTCAGTCTGTGTGTTCATCTCGCTGATCCGCAAGACTGGTGGATTCGAGTTGGGCATCTGTTATCTTCTCATTCTATTTTTAGCGCATGACGCCACTTTCGCAAGAGATTTCATCTCCAAATCAATCGCGTGCAATACCCGCTGAATTTTATCTGTTTCTTCCTTCTCGAAATAGGCTTCGCCACGCTGCACGCAAACCCACGTCGGCAAGGTATGCCAATGGACGTAATACCCGTTCCGATCAACCGAAAATGGAGCCGTTTTCTTCTCCATCGTTCCTTTGCAATACATGCACTTCATCCGTATTAGTTGCATACAGAGCGCGGACTCCCAACCATTGTCGCACTTGAATATCAAGTGAATCACGACTGGTATGAAGAAAATAAAACTCCCGTTCGGGATGTTGCTGGTGAAGAAGCCGATATCGTTTCATAGCTGCTTTGCCATCGGAGCATTCCCCAACAACCGTTATCAGATCGAGTTGACGCCGATGATCAGGGGTTGTATGAGCTTCTAACGCCTCGACAACCAGCCATTTATTGGGATAATTTCTACATATCTCGGACCAGTGCATATCGCGTATGCCTCCATGTCTTTTAGTTCGCTTGGACGTAATACCCGTTCCGATCAACCGAAAATGGAACCGTTTTCTTCTCCATCGTTCCTCTGCAATACATGCACTTCATCGCACGTTCCCCTCGTTCAAAGTCAGCGATCAAGATACGCGAATCCACTTGCGCGTCAAGTTATAGTTACGCGGCTCTCCAAAACGGCGATGGAAAATCGTTTTCCACAGACCAAAAAAACGCCCTGGCATCTTAAAATGCCAGGGCGTGCTTTCAGTCAGCGGGTCAGACCGCTTTGATGTATCTGTCTCTGCTACCCGCTTCTCTTGCCAAAATTTGCGGCAAACGTCAAAAAGTCGGCGAAATCCACATCGCCATCGTTATCAAAATCACCCATCAGCCCGGATGACGTGCCTCCTCCTCTAAAATCAGATTCAGAAGACCACAGGAGGTTTTGAGTTCGGCCTCGCGTCTCTGCGACGCCATTGCCCGAAGCATCGACAAAAGCTCTGAATTTGCCGCCATCAATCCCCAATGTCCCGTTGCCAGACGCATCGGCTGCCATCGCCGCAATGTCCCGTCCAGAGGCGTTGAGAATACCCAAGACGCCGTGCCCTTTTTCATCGACGCCTAACACGGAAGCCAAATCGCCGTTTCTGTTGTTCACCAACACGGCAGCATCTCCCGCCTCATCAACGCCGAGCGTTGCGAGAGAACCTGATGCACTCGCGGCACTCACCACGCCATTGCCGGCATCACCAACGCCTAAACCCGCCCAACCCCTGATCGATTCGGGTTGACCGAGTTCAAACCCACCGGCGACGATCACGCCCACAAAGTCATCAACATTACCGAGTGCCGCGAGCGTACCGGAGGTACTCAAGGTCGTTACCAGACCATTGCCCTCATCATCAAGGAACAAAAACGCTGCATTCCCGCTCGATTCGGATCCTCTAATAACGCCCATCCCGTCGCTACCGAGAGTCGCAAAAGATTCTGATGTGCCTGTAATAACCACTATGCCATCGCCCACTTGATCGGCACCCACACTCACTAATGGCTCGGCATCCGCTCGCCTTACGAATAGTGCCCCGTCTCCACCCCTATCCGACCCAATTATTGCGACGAGTGCCCCCGCATCATTCACAATTTGCAGTTCTCGCGTCGTCAAGACATCCACAACCTGTTGCGCCTGTTTGCTCGATCTCGGTGCCTCGTTCCAGCGCGACAGCGTCTTGTCGAGAAAATCGCGACCACTTTGTCCGCGTCTGAGTGCATGTGCCCGGTGTGACGAAACATCCGGAAGATCCGCGTTGCCCTCGCTTGCGTCAGGCGACAAGTTGATAGAATAGGACTTACGCATGCTGAGTTAAAAAAGGGTGCAATTCCGTAAAATTTATCACTTTGAGGAGGTGTCAATGCGCCAACCGACGCGTTTGGATTACTGTCAGTATCTGCTTAGCAGTCCCCTCAACTATACGCTGACCCATTTCGCCGACCATAGCGAAGGGTTCAGTCATGATATGATCAACCGCTATCTCGCCGGTGATCGTATCCCACCCCGCTTGGTGTGGGAACACGTCAAAGACCACATCGCGTTGACGCCTGAAGGCTATGTGATCTTTGATGACACGGTTTTAGACAAGCGACACGCACGCAAGATCGCGTGAGTGCGCCGTCAATATAGCGGCAACGCCCAAGGCGTCATCAATGGCATTGGGGTGGTCACATGTGTCTATGTCAATCCGCAACAGGATCGGTTCTGGCTGATTGACTATCGGATTTATGACCCGCAAGGCGATGGCAAAACCAAATTGGATCATCTCAAGGACATGCTCTCTGGGTTGGTCTATCAGAAGGACCTTCCTTTTACCGGGGTCTTGATGGACAGTTGGTATGCGACCAAAACGGTCATGCGACACATAGAGCAGATGCAAAAAACCTATTATTGTCCCCTCAAGACGAACCGGCGCGTGGACGATTCGGCAGGCACAATCCCCTACCAGCGCGTAGATAGCTTAACTTGGACGAAAGCGGAGCGCAAACAAGGCAAGTCCATTAAAATCAGAGGGTTTCCCAAAGACCACAAAGTGAAATTATTCCGGGTGGCGTCTTCTGATAGACGCACGGCGTATGTCGTGACCAACGACCATGCTCAAAACGATTCTTCAGTGGTACAACAGGTGTGTCACCAAAGATGGAAAATTGAGCAATTTCACCGCGAAGTCAAACAAGTGACCGGGCTTGAAAAGTGTCAATGCCGGTTGGCACGCATTGTACGAAATCATATTGGGTGTGCGATGTTAGTTTGGATAAGACTCGAGCAGGTGGCCTATCAAACAGGACAAACCATTTATCAAGTCAAATACCGAGGGCTGGCTGACTTCTTGAGACAACAACTCAAAGCACCTCATATTCCAATGGTGATTGCGTAAGTCCTATAGAAGTCAACTTCGGTGGGAGCAACCGGTGAAACCACTTTGAAGTAAAAGCAGGCGAAGCGTTCAAAAGAAACGCAATGAGCAACCCGATGATCGCCCGCATTTGCCAGCGCACTCGTCTTTCCAGTGCCTCGACTTTTTGTGCTACCTTCGACCCGTCCATTCTATCTCCTCTGAGTTGGTGGTTTTGTCGAGCAACTCATCTTTGCCTGATTCTGAAATCATGACAAATACTTCGCTTTCAGATTGGGCAACTTTCTCTGCAGCCATCATGAATACATTGCGGAACTCTTTTGACGAAGCATCCTTTGAGACAGCAAAGGTATCTTTTGGATCAACGAGGCTTGTCTCAGACGCTTGAGCGCAAGTCACTTGAATCGTCATTGGCGTATAGATACCCAAAGTTAGTAGTCCCACGAGTTGATTTGCAAAGGAGAGTTGCGTCATAACCCTTGCTACGCCATGTGGACATTTAGCCGCGGTCTCAACCGTTTTTGGCGGCACAAGACCAAAAATCCAACCGGTAGCCCAATTGTTTTCGATCTTTCTATTTGATGAGGGAAGCTTTGTCTCAATGGTTGCGGTATAACACCCTGAAAGAGCCATCATACAAAAGGCCAATGCGAACAAAAATTTTGTTTTCATACCGTTTCCTCCCAAAATTTGGAAATTTTCGTGCGACAATTCGCACTTTGTGGTGAACGCCCTTGTCTATCTGAAAAATTCTACCCAAGGGCACAAGGCAGATGGGATAAGTCTCGAACCTCCTCTCAAAAGCAAATTTTCAACTTGGAACTTGCAACAACGTTCACGCAAGTTGCCCGGCTGAATTGCCCCACCCTACATTGAACTCGGTACCTTTTCAAAAAAAACCGGGTGTCATGACAAATGACACCCGGTTGAATGAATTATCGACTATGCCGGTCAAATGCCACAGGTTGCACACTTAGAGTCCCTAACAAAAAGGGTTGACATGGATTTGTGAGAGGCCGACTTTGAGGCGTTCCTGCGGGTGTTCTCTCATCTGTTTCAGACGCTTGATTTCTTTATGTTAGGGCGTCTTAGATCATCACCAAATGATCAAGCTCCGGCCCTTTCGGAATCCGAAACCATAGCATTTAACCGGCTGAAAGTTGCAAAGATTTGACATCTGAACAACTCGCAACCGTTGGTGATAATTTGAATATGCACTGGTGAATATAAAAAATTAGCAGGCTGTGTGCAAACAAAAATTGCCCAAACTGGATCGCCTGACAAAATTCGCACGCTTGCCATCGCACCCCATTTCGCAACCATTGCTTTTGCGCGTCAAATCGCCTATTATGTTCACGCATTGTCAACGCGACAATCCGATCACATGGCGCGGCATTGCCGAACGAAAGCCTCTTTCATCTGCGTTCCTACTGGCTTACACCACGCCGGCAGGTGCTTTGAATTTGTCCAATCCACCACCCGGAGAACAGCCATGAAAATCGCCAAAATTGAACAGTTCTATCCCCGCCGGAGGATGCGCCTGATCAAAATAACCACCGACACCGGCATCGTCGGCTGGGGCGAGACCACCCTTGAGGGCAAGCCCAAAAGCACCTGGGCCGCGGTTGAAGAACTCGCCTCCTACCTCATCGGCAAAGACCCCCTGAAAATTGAACACCACTGGCAACACATCTACCGATCCGCGTTTTATCGCGGCGGCAACGTGCTCATGACCGCCCTCTCGGGCATCGACCAAGCCCTGTGGGATATTGCGGGCAAATATTTCAACGCGCCCACCTATCAACTGCTCGGCGGCCCGGTGCGCGACCGCATTCGCGTCTATGCCCATTGGGGCATTGGCGACACCTCGGAACGCGGCTTGGCCTCTGCACGCGAGCGGCTCAAAATGTTGCAAAACAAGGGCGGATACGCGGCGTTCAAAACAGGGCCGGGCGGCAAATGGCGCGCCCACGAACCCCCGACAGTGATCGACGACTTTGTCAAACGCGCGTACACCATGCGCGAGTGGGTCGGCGACGACTGCGAACTCTGCTTTGACTTTCACGGCAAAATGACCCCCGCGCTCGCCATCGAAATCTGCCATGAAATCAAGGGCATGCGCCCCATGTTCGTCGAAGAACCCGTGCCGCAAGAAAACGTCGACGCGCTCAAACTCGTCTCTGACCATGTGCCCTTTCCCATTGCCACGGGCGAACGCCTGCTCTCGCGCTGGGAATTTCGCACGGTCTTTGAAAAAAACGCCGTCGCGTACATCCAGCCCGACGCTTCCCACGCGGGCGGCATTTCAGAACTCAAACGCATTGCCAACATGGCCGAAGTGTATTACATGCACATCATGCCGCACTGCGCCATTGGCCCGGTCGCTTTCTCCGCGTGTATGCAAGTTGACGCCGCCGTGCCCAATTTTCTCATTCAAGAGCAAGTCGATGCGGGCCTGGGCGAAGGACTCTTGCAAGCCCCGTGGGTGGTTCAAGATGGACACATTGACTTGCCCACCAAACCCGGCTTGGGCATTGACCTCATCCCCGAAGAAGCCGAACAAAATCTCGGCCTCTACGAAGAAGAACTCGGCGGCGAATACTGTTATGAAACCGATGGTAGCGTCGCGGATTGGTGAAAAGCGGTGGTCAGTGGTCAGTGGAGAGACCGCCCATCCCGTCTTGCGTAGGGACAGGCCCCCGTGCCTGTCCAATAAGGCAAATTGCTCAACCCGCCGTCATTCCGGCGAAAGCCGGCACGCGCAAGCACAACGCAAGTCATCCAGTGACTTTTTTTCTCTTCCAACCACAGGAGGAATTTATAAGTGGAACAACCGAACACACCCCGAGCAAGCCCGGACTGGGCAAGGCATTTCTCGATCTCGCCGAGCACGGAGAAACGCGCTGGACAAAGTACCTCGTCGCACTGCTGATCGTCCTTGCCGTCTGGCTTTTGGGCAATATCACAGTCCCCATCGTCATTTACGGCCCTAAAGCAATGGCAACGGGCACCATCATGGATGACACGACGCCCTTTCGCAATTTTATTTTTGTCAACTCGCTCTTTATCGCGATTCTGATCGGCTTGTGGATCGGCATTCGCAACATGCACAAACGCCCTTTTCGCACGCTCATCACGCCGTGCGATCACATCCGCTGGGGCCGCGTATTTCAAGGCTTTGGGCTGGTGATGGGCCTGAGTATTGTCAACGTAGCCATTGAAGAACTGCTCTTTCCCGGCACACACACCTATTCTCTGGATCCTGAACGTTTTTACAAATCTGCCCTCCTCGTCCTCTTGCTCACCCCATTTCAGACCACCACAGAAGAGTTGATGATGCGAAGTTACCTCTTGCAAATTCTCGGTCACTTCACGCGGCATCCCATTGCACTCATTATGCTCAACGCGCTGCCCTTTGCCCTGCTCCACTTGATGAATCCCGAAATCGCAACGTATGGCATCGCGCCGCTGTTGGCCGGTTATTTTTTTATCGGTGCATTTTTCGCCCTCGTCACGCTCAAAGACAATGGTGCTGAACTCGCCATAGGCATGCACGCCGCGATCAACATGTTCGCTGGCATATTCGTCAATTACACAGACTCGGCCTTATCTACCAGCACCGTTTTCTTTATTGAGAATTACAATGTCTATTTTTCCCTGATTTTCTTTTTTGTCGCCGCGCCGATCATGTACTGGATATTGTTTCGCAATCACAAACCCGAATCCATTGTCGAAACGCAAAGTTCATAGCTTTCAAGCCATCCCATCTCCCGTAGGGACAGGCCCCTGTGCCTGTCCTCGCACCCGACGATGGGGATGAGCGACTGATCGCTGATTTTATTCCATAAGGAGCTTTTCATGAACCGACCAAACATCGTTTTCGTCTTCGCCGACGACTGGGGTTGGGGCGATTTGAGTTGTTACGGGCATCCCCATGCCAAAACGCCAAATCTGGACCGCCTCGCCGCACAGGGCACGCTGTTTTCCCAATTCTACGTCTGCTCGGGCGTGTGTTCCCCAAGCCGCGCCGCGGTTATGACCGGGCGTTTTCCAGCGCATTGGGGCATCCACGGGCATTTTGCCCAACACGAACAGAACGCGGCCCGCGGCATGCCCAATTTCCTCGATCCAGATGCGGTCACCGTCACTCGCTTGTTGCAGCAAAGCGGGTACGCCGTGGGTCACTTTGGCAAATGGCATCTCGGCAGTGGCACAGGCGCGCCAGGGCCTTGTGATTACGGCATTGACGAGTGCAAAATCAACGTGGGCAACGGCCCATTGCTCGACTTTACCGACGTGCAAACGGGCGCATCGCGCAGCCGCTCCACAGAAGTCATCATCGACGAAACCATTGGCTTTATTCAGCGCAACAAAAACGAACCCTTTTTCGTTCAGGCGTGGCTCAACGACACCCATGCGATTCTCGACCCCACCGAGGAACAGATGGCGCCGTACCGGCAATTCACGTCCAATGGTCTGGAAGACAAACACAAGGGCGCGCTGCGGATTTACTACTCGGTCGTCACCAATGCAGACCGCCACATCGGCCGCTTGATGGACAAACTCGACGAACTGAATTTGAGCGAGAACACCATCGTCATCTTTTCTGCGGACAATGGCCCGGAGGACATCCACATTCGCAATGCCTCGCACAGCGGCGTGGGCTCGTCCGGCCCTTTTCGCGGTCGCAAGCGCAGCCTGTACGAAGGCGGTGTGCGAACGCCCTTTATCATCCGCTGGCCCAATGGCGCGTCTGCCGCGCAGATCGACAACCACACCCCGCTTTGCGCCGTGGACCTCCTGCCCACTTTCTGCTCCCTCGCGGGCATTGACATTGATGGCCTGTCCCTCGACGGCGAAGACATGACCGATGCCCTGCGCGGTCGCAGTGTAATGCGAAAAAAACCGCTCATGTGGGAATGGCGGTTCAACATCCATGGGCACTGCTTGCACAAAAGCCCCATGCTCTCCATCCGCGAAGGCGATTGGAAATTGCTCTTAAACCCCGACCGCAGCCGAGTCGAACTCTTCAACATCCCGCAAGACCCTATGGAACTCGACAACCGCGCCGACCACCTGCCCGACCGCGTGGCTCAAATGGCGGATCGCGTACTCGCATGGCAAGACACATTGCCCGAAGGGCCTGTGGATTCCGATGCTGGCTCTAATGCTTATCCGTGGCCCGGCACATTTTAGGTGGTCAGTGACCCCGCCCATCCACCCGGCCAAAAGGCAATTTGCAGATAGACACATAAGAACGCAGATGAAAGGCCATCGTAGGGGCGATGCCCCCGTGCCCGCCCGTGGTGTGTGTAGGGGCGATGCCCTTGTGCTCGCCCGAACAGCGGTCAGTTGTCAGCGGAGGCTGAAAGCCAATCATCAGGAGAAAAACCATGGACAAACTCGCCATCAACGGCGGCCCAAAGGCCAAATCCGCGCCCTACAACCAGCCCAACAAATACAGCGGTGACGAACGCGCCTTGTTGCTCGAAGTCCTCGACTCGGGCAAACTCATGGGGCCGGGGGGCAAAGTCGCGGATTTTGAAGCCGATGTGTGTCGCGCATTCCATGTCAAATACGCCATCATGGTCACCTCGGGCACCGCGGCCTTGCAAACCACCCTGGTCGCGCTCGGGGTTTCAGAAGGCGATGAAGTCATCACCACGCCCATGACCGACTTTGGCACGACCTCGGCCATCCTCGCCCTGCACGCCATCCCGGTCTTTGCGGACATCGACCTGTCAACCCGCCTGCTCGATCCGCAAAAAGTGCGCGAAAAAATCACCGACAAAACCCGCGCCATCATCGCCGTTCACATGGCCGGTATGCCCTGCGAAATGGATGCGTTTCTGTCTATCGGCGAGGAAACCGGGGTCAAAATCCTCGAGGATTGCGCGCAGGCACACGGCGCGACCTATCGCGGTCAATTCGTGGGTTCTATCGGCGATGCGGCCGGGTTTTCGATGAACGAATCCAAACAAATATCCACCGGCGACGGCGGCTTTGTCACCACCAACGACGATGAGACCGCCGAAATCGCCCGCCTCTTCCGCGACAAAACCTATCTGCGCGACCCAACACTCGAACGCGGCATGCAACCCATTCCCTTTTTTGGCGCGAACCTGCGCGCCACCAACTTGCAAGCCGCCATCGCCATTGCCCAACTTCGCAAACTCGAGGCCCTCGTCGCCCGCCGCGACCAAATCGCCCGCCGCTACATCGCCGAACTCGGCGACCTGCCCCACCTTGACTTTCCCAAAATCGCCGACAACGCCCAACCCTCGTGGTGGCCCCTCGCCATTCGCTACACTGGCACCGCGCCAACCCGAGACGAACTCGTCGCCATCCTCCGCGCCGAAGGCATCCCCATCAACACCAGCATGTCCGCCGTGAAAAACATCCTGCACACCGAAGTCATTCAAAAACGCAAATACTACCCGCTCACAGACGCCATCCCGACATTCTGGCAAAACACCACGTACGAGCCCGACGACTGCCCCAATGTGGATACCCTACAAGCCACCTGCCTGCGCCTGCCCGTTGATGAACGCCACATGGATGAAGACATCGATCAAACCATCGCTGCGGTCAAAAAAGTCTGGACGCACTATTTTTTGTAATACCGCCCACTTGTCACCTTGACCTGCCGCACAGCCCTGATTAAATTTCCCATATCTGCGGACACAAAGGACGCACGCCTACGATTGCCCTTGCTTTTTAATCCTGCCATCCTTTAATCTTGAATAACGGTGTACAACTTCAGAAGTTCATCCTGATCCGCCTTGTATCTTGCCTTTTCGGGCGGGCACGGGGGCATCGCCCCTACGTTTCTATCCTCGCCTCTTGCCTTCATCCGCGCAATCTGCTTCATCCGCGATCCGCCTTTGTGGCCGGAGGCTGACCACCAACCACCAACCACTGACCACTGCCCTATGACCTTAGACATCCAATCCGGCATTCTCCGTCCCAAAATTGACATGCATTGTCATGTCTGGCTCATGGAAGGATGGGAACAATCAGCGGATCATCTCGTCAACTCGGGCGCGATGCTCGGCATCACCGAATACTGGTGTTCCTCCATCATCCAGCAAGGCATCCTCGCGCCCATAGAGGAAGTGCGCCCGCACAACAACACCATTTTGAGCGCGATGGCACGCCACCCCCAACGCATTCGCGGCTGGTGCTTTGTCATTCCCGGTCACTTTCAAGACGCCATAGACGAAGCCGAGCGTTGCCTCGACGCGGGCATGATCGGCATCAAGCTCTACAACCAGTACCGCATCAACGACCCGGCCGTTCACCCCATCCTCGAACTGGCGACCGAACGCCGCGTGCCCATTCTGCAACACGCCGGATACCCGGTCGCCGAACACCGCGCGAGCCAGCCGCTCATTTCACACGGCATTCACTTCACAGAAGCCAGCGAGAAATATCCCGACGCCATGCTCATCCACGCCCACATTGGCGGCGGCGGCGACTGGGAACACACGGTGCGCGAAATGCGCGATGCGTCTCCCAATGTCTATATCGACGTATCGGGCAGCAACTTAGACGATGGGCAGGTCGAATACGCGGTCACAGAACTCGGCATTGGGCGCGTGCTCTTTGGCACGGACGGCACCATGGCCGGCTCTGTCGGCAAAGTCCTCGACGCAGACCTCACAGACGACCAACGCGAACACATCTTTTTTACCAATGCCGAACACATCCTCGCCCAACAAGGCGCGGCCCCGCTCCATCCCCTAGACGAATAGACAACCTTCGCCCATCCAACCGCCCATCAAAAGTGAGAAGCAAGACGCGAGAGGGCCGCCCCACGCTCCCGAAATACTGCGAACTTTGACCTGCTACGCAGTTGTACCCCGTTCCGTTGATTCGCTTGCACCCCATTCACCAAAGAGATAACAGATGCTGATCGACACAAATGCTTGGCTCGGCACATGGCCTTTCCGCTCCCTGCGCGACAACACGCCGGATGCGCTCATCGCCCGCATGGATCGCTCGGGCATTGACAAAGCCGTCGTTTCGTATATCGAAGCCGCATTTCACCGGCACCCGCAATCGGCGAATGAGCGGCTCGCACGCGACATTGAACCGCACGGGCATCGCCTCATTCCCCTCGGCACCCTCAACCCCCTATCGCCGCATTGGGAACGCGACCTGACCTCCTGCATCGACCTCGGACTGAAAGGCATTCGCCTATTTCCGCAATACCACAACTACCCAACCCATGGGTCGGAAATCCGAAGCGCGGTGCAAGCCTGCGCCGAATGCGATCTCCCGGTCTTTATCCCGCACAGGCTTGAAGATGCGCGCCAGCATCACTGGATGGATCCGGGTCACAGCTTGGACTTGGCACACCTCGCGGATTTGATCGCTGCGGTGCCCGACGCCGCGATCATCGTATCCAATGCCCGTCCGCTCGCGCGCTCGCCCCTTTGGATGCGCGGGGATCTGCGCGACCTCAACTGGTATGTCGATCTCTCGCTGGCTGAAATTCACTATGGCCTGCACAGAAACACCAGCGCGATGAAAGACCTCGCCTACCTCATCGAAGAAGGCGGCGCGAACCATCTCCTCTTTGGCACGCACTTGCCCATCTCTTATGCCGGCCCTGCCTTGGTCAAACTCGCCCTCCTGCCCGTCGATAACCAAACCCGCGAAAACATCACACACCGCACTGCCGCCAAACTCTTGAATCTCACGCAAGGATAAGTGGGAGAAGCCCCCATGTTCAACGCCCGCATGCCCAAACGCGCAAAAACCACCGTCCAACTCAACGGCATCACCTGCGGTGCATCGCCCTCTGCCGACGGTGCAATTGGCGGCGGCCAGGGCTACAAACGCCCAATCGCGCCATCTGCCCCGCCTGTCAAAACCCTCGACGAGTTGCTCCGCGCGCTCGACAAGGCGCGGTCGGGCGATGTCGTGTTTGTCTCTCCGCGCACAACCATCGATTGCACGGAGCGCGTGTATATCGAAGGCCTCGTGATCGAAATCCCCGAAGGCGTCACGCTTGCCAGCAATCGGGGGCAAAACAGCGCGCCCGGCGGGATGATCGCCAGCGACACCTTTGACACGCGCCCCCTGATCCATGCGGGCGGTCCCAATGTGCGCGTCACGGGTCTCCGCATTCGCGGCCCCAATCCCAAACCGTGTCTCGAGCACCACCACCGATCTTTTGCCGAAGGTCGGGGGCACGGCTATTATTACAAATTCCCCACCTCTAACGGCATCGCCACAGAGCACGACCATCTCGAAGTCGATAACTGCGAACTCGCCGGCTGGAGTCACGCGGCCATCTTCCTGACCTGCGGATACGGGCATTTCATCCACCACAATTTCATCCACCACAACCAGTACAACGGTCTGGGATACGGCATTTCGCACGACATCGCGCAATCCCTGATTTCTCACAACCTCTTCAACACCAACCGGCATTCGATAGCGGGCACGGGCAACTCCGGCAGCGGGTACGAAGCGTGCCACAATATCGAACTCGGCCAATCTCTCAGCCACTGTTTTGACATGCACGGCGGGCGAGACCGCAAAGACAACACCACCGTTGCCGGGACGTGGATGCACATCCACCACAACACCTTTCGCTGTCCAAAAACCGCGGTCGTCATTCGCGGCGTGCCAGAAGAACGAGCCGATATTCACCACAATTGGTTTTACCAATCCCCGCAAGACCTGTCCATTCGCTCCGATGGCAACACGACCGTCCATCACAACGCTTATGGCCTGCACGCGCCGCAATATCGCGCCACCTCGAAAATATGACTATCGCGTTATCAAAAAAACGCCCCTGTTTCCTCAGCCGAAACAGGGGCGTTTGCGTTGGTGTCATTGCGTTGGTATTAGTTTCCAAGTTTGAACAGGATCAGCGTGCCGAGGGTCAACAGCGTTGTGATCTGAATACCCAAGGGCTTTCTGTGGTACTCTGCATAGTGTTCGCCTTTTGTCGTGGGGTGCATCCCCGATGGGTTGGGTACATCGCATTTTCAACCACGCCTATCTCATACTAAACTGAATTGCTGTTGTCCTCATGTGATGCGATATACGACCCGCAAATGATTCCCTTGCCGTTACGCAGTCATTCAGAGAAGCCATTGCAAAATGCCATCCCAAAAGACCATCCGATAAAACCATCGCGCACAGCGCGCAAGGCCGTTTGGCAACCCACCTCCCTCTTGCAACCCACTTGGCAGGCCGGCGCATGTCGTCCTATTACAAAAGCGATTTGCGCTGTGCCAGCCTCTCGGCGCATGAGAGCGGCATTTTTGAACTGCTGGGGCAGTTGTACCCCGCTCGCCTACTTTTTTTTCCTGTTGAAAAAAAGTCGGTCGCCGCACGCCGTAGGCACAGGCGTAGCCAACGCATCAAAGGCAACAAACGACGCTTTAGAGCCAAACGCTTTAGAAGCCCTAACATAAAGAAATCAAGCATCTGAAACAGAGGAGTGAACAGCCGATGGAGAGGAACGCCGCATGGATGTCCGCTCTGCGCTCGTCGCGCACTCGCAGTCTGCGGAACTGACGGAGCCAGGCGAGCGTCCGCTCAACGACCCACCGGTACACCCCCAACCCGCTGCCATGCTCTGTACCCCGCCGGGCGATCACCGGCGAGATGTGGCGCGCACGCAGGGCCTTCCGGCACGCCTCCGAGTCATAGGCACGCGCCGCATACAGCCGTTGGGGTCTGCGACGCGGACGACCGCGTTTGCCCCTGACCGCAGGCACGGCGTCCACCCATGGCAACCATTGCGTCACATCTGGCCGGTTCGCCTCGGTCACAATCGCGGCCAGAGGTAGCCCGTTGGCATCGGTGATCCCATGATGCTTACGCCCGGGCTTGCGGCGGTCTGTGGGATTGGGGCCGGGTTTTCCCCCCAGCGCCTACCGCACGCAGGCAGGCGCTGTCCACGCAGGCACGAGACCCGGCCAGGCCATCGACCGCTCGCAGTTTGGACAACAGCAGATGATGAAGCCGCTCCCACACGCCTGCGTCATGCCATGCCTTCAGACGACGCCAGCAGGTCATCCCGGAACCCCACCCCATCTCTTGGGGCAACTGATCCCATGGGATGCCGCTCTTCAGGACGA
This sequence comes from uncultured Latescibacterota bacterium, assembly GCA_958295785.1. Classification (GTDB taxonomy): domain Bacteria; phylum Latescibacterota; class UBA2968; order UBA2968; family UBA2968; genus VXRD01. The sequence continues at coordinate 2,806,235 of OY282377.1, read as the reverse complement.
ATAGAATGCCGGTCAATGCCTTGCGGTCGTCAATGCGCTTACGGCCAGGAAAGCGGAACCGTCCAGGCTTGGGAACCGGCAAAAGGGGGGGCCCTTTTCCCAGAGTGCATCGCTCACGAGGGGGTTGGTCATTTGTCCCTCCTCGCCCGGTAAAGATGCCGGGCATGGACGTTGTAAGGGTTGGGCTGAGAAGAAAAGCGGCCTCTCACAAATCCATGGCAACGCTTTTTGTTAGGGACTCTAAATATCATGGTAGATGTCAGATTCATTGAGATTTGGATTTTCTGACGGGCAGGATCGGGAGGGGCCTGTCAGAAAAAAAAAAGCAGTAAAGTCTGTATATTTTCGATTTTTCGGTCGTTTTTTCCCTAGTATACAGAAGGAAGCCATCCCGACAATCGCTCTGTCTGCTCCAAAAATTTTGTTGAAAGCGATAGTCTATCGTCTTTTGTCCTAGCGCATGGAATACGAGCAATGGGTCATGGCGTCCTCCTCTTAGAAGCCCTAACATAAAGAAATCAAGCGTCTGAAACAGAGGAGTGAACAGCCGCAGGAACGCCTCAAAGGCGGCCGCTCACAAAGCCATGGCAACGCTTTCTGTTAGGGACTCTAAGAACAGCCTTGGCTCTATTCTCAGGCGTATCTGCAATGCGCTCAGGCCATGCCCATGCACGCGCTTGTTTCTCTTCTTCCACAACAAAGCGACCCCTTCTACTCCCAACTCACGCCCACAACCCACTCACAAACCGATCCACACACCAAAGGGGGGGGTCATCACCCGATTTTTTCCAACTTTTCACTTCTTCTTCACCCAACTGCCACAACGGCCGCTCATGCTTTGATAGCGTTACAGATAGAATAACCAAAGGGGGGATAAGCGTCAAGCCATATAAGACGGGCTTTAGAGGTCGTAATTGTATTTTTTATTGTCTTCAAACACCTGGCGCCAGTGGGCAAAATAAAACGGCCTGTGAAAAAATCTCGCAGCCCGTTTTTGCTTTGTTTTTGCTTCCAAATACACGGCAAAGTGTTCGCCCCCATCAGGCACCAACGCCCGATTCATCTCGTCAGCCTCTCACCTTCGGGCGAGCACAGGGGCATCGCCCTACGGTTCTATACTCGCATCTTAATTTTCACTTGGCCTCATGTGATGCGATATGTTGCCAGCAAGCTTTCCCCTTGACGTTACCCAATCATTCAAAGAAGCCATGGCAACAAGGCCATCCCAAAAAACCCTCCGATAAAGCCATCGCGCACAGCGCGCAAGGCCGTCTCGCAACCCACATCCATCTTGCAACCCACCTTTGCAGGCCAACGCATGTCGTCCTGTTACAAAAGCGATTTGCGCTGTGCAGAGCCCCCCTCGGCGTTTGAGAGCGGCATTTTTGGCTTCCTTTTTTTTGCTGTTGAAAAAAAGGAAGTCGCCGCACGCCGTAGGCACAGGCGTAGCCAACGCATCAAAGGCAACAAACGATGCTGTAGGGCCAAATGCTTGAGACAAGCAACGCCCGATCTCTACGGAACGTCTGTCCCCAATTCCTCATTCCTCCCTGATGGAAGGCAGGATACGGACAAATAAAAATCAATTTGGTATCATACCTCTTTGCACGGCTTTCGCACAATCACGAGATTGAGCGTGGGGTCGCAAAGGGCGTCTCGGAAGACCGCACGCATGCGGGCGTCCGTGTCTTGCGTTTGCACTTCGCGCACTTGCGACACGCCGCAGGCGAGAGCCAGATCGCGCATTGTGACTTGCGGGCCTGCTGCGCCGTCAATGTGAACGCCCGTGTCCGGCGTGGTCTGCCCGCCCGTGGTGAGCGAGCCGCCATTGTCGAGCACCATCACAATGGGCGTTGCCCCTGTTGCGCGTGCATGCACCAACGCATTGATGCCGCCGTGATAAAAAGCCGAGTCCCCACAGACCGCAACCGTGCGTTCCGCAACGCCGGCCTTGCCCAAGCCGCACGCCACGCCAATGGCCGACCCCATCGACAATTTGGTGTCGAGCATGGGCGCGGCCATCACAACGCAGCCCGGATCCGCTGAAATAAAGGGATTTTGACCGAGGCGTTGGGCCTCATCGCGCAGGGCAGAAATGATCTCCGGGAACGGGCAACCCGCGCAGTGGTTTTTGCGAAACGGCTTTTCTCGCTCCCAATTCTCCTCTGCGTAGCGCGTGCGCGGCGAGAACCCCGGCACGTACGCGGCGAGGGCGTTTTGCATCTGCCAGCGAAACAGTTCGCCCACATCCGCGACGTGTCCCGTGCGTTTTCCCAAAATGGGCGGGGTCAATCCTTCGTCGTACCCAATGGCTTTGATGTTGTCTTCGACGTATGGGTCAACTTCCTCAAAAACGAGCACCTCGTCACACCCCGCGAGAAAATCCGCAATGAGTTGGTTGGGCAGGGGATAGAGCGCGCTGAGTTTGAGGATCGAGAGATCGGCGGTATCTGCCCCGTGGAGTGCGTCGCACAATTTGGCATGCACCATGCCCGCGGCGATGATGCCCTTTTTTCCCGCGCCCTCTATGCGGTTGAAGGGCAAGTCGCTAAACTGCGCCGTGGCGCGGGCGATCTTGTCGTGCAATTTTGCGTGATTGCCTTCGGTCGTCCGCAATGCCGATATCCAACTCATCGGCTCGCGGTCCGGTTCGCGGGTGGGGTGTTTTGCCGGGGGATGAAAGCCCGAGAGTGCCTCGGTGCTGACGCTGTAACTTCGGGTCAGGCGCAAGATCACCACGGATTGCAACTGCTCGGAATAGTCAAACGCCCATTTCATCATCTCGCGGCCTTCGCGCGGCGTGCTCGGTTCGAGCATGGGCAATTCGGCCAAGGGCCCAAGCGCGCGCGTATCCTGCTCGTTTTGCGACCCCCACGCGCCCGGATCGTCGCCCATCACGATCACGAGCCCGGCGTGTACCCCGGTCATGTTGAGCACCATCAGGGTATCGAGCGCGACATTCATCCCCACGCTTTTGAGACACACGAGCGCGCGCTTGCCGCCCTGAGACGCGCCCGCCGCCATGTCCAGCGCAATGCGTTCATTGATGCACCATTCGGCGTGATGCCCATAGTCCTTCGCCATTGCGGCCATTGCGTTAAACGTATTTGTGCCGGGCGAACCGGGATATCCAGTGACAACGCCGACGCCTGATTCTATCGCGCCCCATGCCAGGGCGCGTTCTCCGTCAATAAGTTGGGTCATTCTCTATACTCCTGATGATTTTACGCTGTAAAACACGAGTGATTGTAGTGAAATAGTAAAGCGCGCCTCAGCGCATTTGTCAAGTGCTGAGGTAGGTATTCAAATTGAGCACGCATTGAACAAGAAATCGATCAACTCGTCGTTTTTCACACGCTCGCTTTGGATGGTCAGCGTGGCTTCGGGATGGCGCGCGTACGCGGCTTCGGCCCAAGACGTGTCAAACGCATCGCCAGCATTGTGCAACAGCAAATTGTTCGGCGCGACCAGTGCGGCGGCATTGGGCAACCCGCCGGCCTTGAGAATGCCGGGAATGGGCAAGCGATAGAGATAGTCGTCCTCTCGCCCCGTGTCAAATGCACACACATCGGCCGCGAGTTGCAAATCCGTGCGTTCTGAAATCGCGCCCGCGATCAACGCACAAAGCCCGGCTCGTCCAAAGCCCACGATATTCAGGGGGCCGCTAACAATATGGCGCAAAGTCAGCAAAATATCATACACGCGCTCGGCATCGTCCGTTCGGTTAAACGTATTGAAAAACGGACTGCTACCGCGTGGCTCCTCCGGATTCTCCTCCCCGACATTGCGACCCACACCAAACAGATCAATCGCATAAACCGTCTGCCCCTGGTCGAGCAAGGCGCGAATCACGGGCGAATACAGCGCGTTCATGCCGTGCGGGTGAAGCAACAGCGCGGATGCGCCCGAGGGCGCGTTGGGAACAAAGGTGCGAACGGGCACGCGCACACCGCGGCGAATGCCGATCAGGGTTCCGGCTTCGCAGGGCATATCTGCGAATCGCGTTTTGGCACTGCCTTTGTATGTCACCGCGCTGTCGTCATACCCAACCGCGACGCGCAATGCCTCGCCGAGCACGCGCCGATTTTTCGCCAAAGCGTCAGACGTATCGGGCCGATGGGTTTCCAACGCGGATTTGGACGCTGCGATGCACGCGCCGATCAGGTCTTCGTGTTGCGCGATCGCGCCATCGGGCAAGCCATCGAAAAACGCGAGCATGTCTTTGTGTTCCTCAACTTCAAATGCCGGTTCGACAAAATCGTCGCCAAAAGGCAAGCCGAGCCACTTGGCGAACCAGCGATACACGGCTTCGCGCATGTCGAGATTGTACCCGTGCGGCGCGTCTATTTGGATTTGCGAAACGCAATCCCCCGCGTCATAAAGATCATAGACGCGCTTGATCGCGGGATATTCCACATCGGGCGTGTGTTGCGTCCAATCCTGCGCCGAACTGACCAACAGGAGCGGCTTGGGTGCAAACATCGCGCCGATATCGACATTGTGCGTATCGACCCGCAACAAGGGCGCGTTTTCGCAAACACACCCCCCTTGCATAAAGGCCGAGACCATGCACACGGGCGCGGTCACATGCAACCGGTCGTCAACCGCATAGAGATTATACGTTTGCGTGCCACCGCCGGATTCGCCCGTGCAACCCAAGCGGTTGGTATCGACTTCGGGCAATTCGCAGAGGAAGTCGAGGGCGCGGATGCTGTTCCACAGTTGAAACCCCAAAAGACCGATGTTCCACAGCATGCGCTCGTCTTGCTCGTGCGCCCACGGCGCACGGTGAACGACGCCGTAGGTCTCTGCTTGATACGCCCCAGACAGATGCCGTGCGCTGTCGTTGTAATCGACCATATCCCACATAAACGCCGTGCATCCCATGCGGGCAAAGGTAATGCCGCGTGCGGGATAGGATGTGTCCCCGTGTTGCAGGCGCCCGAGTTTGGCATGCCCGTGCGGACTCAAGATGCCGGGATGGCTGTTGGGCTGTGGATCCACCGGGCGAAAGAGGCTACCGCCCACGTAGAAATTGGGCAGGCTTTGGAAATAGGCTTTCTCAATCGTGTACCCATCGCGCTCGATGCGGTCAAAAATCCGAATCTCGAGCGGGGGCTTTTCGGGCATGGGCCAAAGCCCGGCAGCGAACAGAATTTGCTTTCGCAACCGCGCCCGTTCCCTTTCCCACGCCTCGCGATTGGGATATGTTTTGGGCGCAAATTCGGTATGGGTATGCGGCAGGTTTTGCCATCGAGGATCCATTATGATACTCCGGTTAGTGGTCAGTGGTCAGTCCGGCGAAAGCCGGCACGCGCAAGCACAACGTAATACCAAATTGATAGGACTTACGCAATCCCCATTGGAATATGAGGCACTTTGAGTTGTTGTCTCAAGAAGTCAGCCACCCCCCGGTATTTGACTTGATAAATGGTTTGTCCTGTTTGATAGGCCACCTGCTCGAGTCTTATCCAAACTAACATCGCACACCCAATATGATTTCGTACAATGCGTGCCAACCGGCATTGACACTTTTCAAGCCCGGTCACCTGTTTGACTTCGCGGTGAAATTGCTCAATTTTCCATCTTTGGTGACACACCTGTTGTACCCCTGAAGAATCGTTTTGAGCATGGTCGTTCGTCACGACATACGCCGTGCGTCTGGCAGCAGACGCCACCCGGAATAATTTCACTTTGTGGTCTTTGGGGAACCCTCTGATTTTAATTGACTTGCCTTGTTTGCGTTGCGCTTTCGTCCAAGTTAAGCTATCTACGCGCTGGTAGGGGGTTGTGCCTGCCGAATCGTCCACGCGCCGGTTCGTCTTGAGGGGACAATAATAGGTTTTTTGCATCTGCTCTATGTGTCGCATGACCGTTTTAGTCGCATACCCACTGTCCATCAAGACCCCGGTAAAAGGAAGGCGCTTCTGATAGACCAACCCAGAGAGCATGTCCTTGAGATGATCCCATTTGGTTTTGCCATCGCCTTGCGGGTCATAAATCCGATAGTCAATCAGCCAGAACCGATCCTCTTGCGGATTGACATAGACACATGTGACCACCCCGATGCCGTTGATGACGCCTTGGGCGTTGCCGCTATATTGACGGCGCACTCACGCGATCTTGCGTGCGTGTCGCTTGTCTAAAACCGTGTCATCAAAGATCACATAGCCTTCAGGCGTCAACGCGATGTGGTCTTTGACGTGTTCCCACACCAAGCGGGGCGGGATACGCTCACCGGCGAGATAGCGGTTGATCCTATCATGACTGAACCCTTCGCTATGGTCGGCGAAATGGGTCAGGGTATAGTTGAGGGGACTGCTAAGCAGATACTGACAGTCATCCAAACGCGTCGGTTGGCGCATTGACACCTCCTCAAAGTGATAAATTTTACGGAATTGCACCCTTTTTTAACTCAGCATGCGTAAGTCCTAATTGAATAGCTGTTGTCCTCATGTGATGCGCTATGTTGCCAGCAAGCGATCCCCTTGACCTTACGCAGTCATTCAAAGAAGCCATGGCAAAAATGCCATCCCAAAAGACCATCGGATAAAGCCATCACGCACAGCGCGCAAGGCCGTCTCGCAACCCACATCCATCAGGCAACCCACCTTGCAGGCCAGCGCATGTCGTACTGTTACAAAAGCGATTTGCGCTGTGCAAGCCTCTCGGCGTTTGAGAGCGGCATTTTTGAACTGCTAAGGCAGTTGTACCCCGCTCGCCTACTTTTTTTGCTGTTAAAAAAAGTAGGTCGCCGAAGGCATCGAAGGCAACCAACGTGGAGACAAAACCAAACGCTTGAGACGAGCAACGTATGATCTCTACGGAACGCCTGTTCCTCATTCCTCCCTGATGGGAGGCAGGATACGGACAAATAAAAATCAAATTGGTATAAGAATCCCTAACAAAAAGGGTTGACCTGGATTTGTGAGAGGCCGGCTTTGAGGCGTTCCTGCGGCTGTTCTCTCATCTGTTTCAGACGCTTGATTTTTTTAGGTTAGGGCTTCTAAGATTAAACAAGGGCTTTCTCCTTTGGATAGCGTGCCTCAGCGTGCTGTAAGGAGGCGGTCGTCAATTTTTTTTTGACCACCAGCGCAGAGTGCTTCAAAACAATATATTCAACGCCAAAAGAGCGTCAACAAATCGCTTTTTATCGCGTGCAGCGTAGAGGCTATCGCGTGTCCGGTGGCGCGGCTATGACCCTTCCCGACCAAAGGCACGGCCGAATATCAGGAAATCGCCGAAGCCAATGGTGCCATCGCCATCCAGATCGTACCACGCATCGTATCCCGGGTCGCCTTGACGCAATCCGAATTGCGCGGTGAACAACACAAAGTCGGCAGAATCAACTCTGCCATCGCCATTGAAGTCGGGCGTCAGTGCCGCGGCCGCGGGTTGTAAGGTGATGTGGGTATCGGCAAACGTCACGCGCTCGCGTTGCGTTCCTCGGCCGAGTTCGGCGCGCACCAACCGAAGCGTTGTGCCGGAAAACGCGCTCATTTTGCGAAAGCGAAGAGTGCCCACCATGCCCCTATCGGCTGTGGCTTGCCCGCCAAAAGAGACGAGATTGATCTCGACAGCCGTTGGATTCGTTGAAGGCACGGCAAGCACCTGTGCATTTGGCAGAATACCACCCGCGTCAAAGTCCTCGTAAGCCACCTGCGCTGAATCGTATTCAAAACGCGCAGAAATACCGTCGGCCTGCCGAATCCCTCTGCCAAAGACCTGAATGGTCGCAACCGGCCCGGGCGAAACCTCGAGCGTTGTCACCGCTTGATCGCCCGCTGCGCCATCTCCATCCAGAGAAAGTGAAAAGGAGGTGAGCGGCGTGATATACGGCGACATATCCCACAGCAGAACCACGCCATCCCATGACCCTGAAGCGAGGGTGCTGCCATCGGGAGAAAACGAAACTGAACCGACACTATTCCCATGCCCCTCGAGCGTGGCGATGTTCCGTCTCGTTGCCACATCCCACAACTTGACCCTGCCATTTCTTAACCCTGAAGCGAGGGTGCTACCATCGGGCGAAAACGAAACTGAAAAGACATCATTCGTATGCCCTGTAAGCGTGGCGATGTTCCGTCTCGTTGCCACATCCCACAACTTGACCGTGCGATCCGATGCCCCAGATGCAAGCGTTGAACCATCGGGCGAAAACGAAACTGAAAAGACATCATTCGTATGCCCTGTAAGCGTGGCGATGTTCTGTCTCGTTGCCATATCCCACAACTTGACCTCTCGATGTGACCCTGATGCGAGCGTTGAACCATCGGGCGAAAACGAAACTGAATTGATCCAACTTGTATGCGCCTCAAGCGTGGCGATGTTCTGTCTCGTTGCCACATCCCACAACTTGACCCTGCCATATCTTGCCCCTGATGCGAGGGTGCTACCATCGGGCGAAAACGAAACTGAATTGATCCAACTTGTATGCGCCTCAAGCGTGGCGATGTTCTGTCTCGTTGCCACATCCCACAACTTGACCGTGTTATCTCTTGACCCAGATGCAAGCGTTGAACCATCGGGCGAAAACGAAACTGAAGTGACCCAAAGCGAATGCCCCTCGAGCGTGGCGATGTTCCGTCTCGTTGCCACATCCCACAACTTGACCCTGCCATTTCTTGACCCTGATGCGAGGGTGCTACCATCGGGCGAAAACGAAACTTTTTCGGCGACCCCTGTATGTGTAAAGAAGTTCCAGCTCTTCGTTGCCACATCCCACAGTTTGACCGTGTTATCCCATGACCCAGATGCAAGCGTTGAACCATCGGGCGAAAACGAAACTGACAAGACCTCACTCGTATGCCCCTCAAGCGTGGCGATGTTCTGTCTCGTTGCCATATCCCACAACTTGACCGTGTCATCATGAGACCCTGAAGCGAGCGTTGAACCATCGGGCGAAAACGAAACTGAAGTGACATTATTCCTATGCCCCTCGAGCGTGGCGATGTTCCGTCTCGTTGCCACATCCCACAACTTGACCGTGCCATATCTTGCCCCTGATGCGAGGGTGCTGCCATCGGGCGAAAACGAAACTGAAGTGACATTATTCCTATGCCCCTCGAGCGTGGCGATGTTCCGTCTCGTTGCCACATCCCACAACTTGACGACCGTGTCATCATGAGACCCTGAAGCGAGCGTTGAACCATCGGGCGAAAACGAAACTGACAAGACCCCCCCCCTCGTACTCGTATGCGCCTCAAGCGTGGCGATGTTCCGTCTCGTTGCCACATCCCACAACTTGACCGTGCCATATCTTGCCCCTGATGCGAGGGTGCTGCCATCGGGCGAAAACGAAACTGAAGTGACATTATTCCTATGCCCCCTGAGCGTGGCGATGTTCCGTCTCGTTGCCACATCCCACAACTTGACCGTGCCATCCGCTGACCCTGAAGCGAGCGTTGAACCATCGGGCGAAAACGAAACTGAAGTGACCTCACTCGTATGCCCAAGGAGTAGCGCGAGTTCACGAGAGGTCGCCGCGTCATAAAGCCAAATGCCAATGCTACTTGCCACAGCGAGAAGTGAACCATCAGGCGAAAACGCGACTTCATTAATCCTTCCTTTTCCCAAGCGAGCGATTGCCCCTTCGGGTAAATGCCATGTCTGATAATCGCTCCCAATCGGCGGCGTAGGCATTCCAACCCCCACGGCGTTGAAGGCCACCTTACGGCCAGCGAAAGATGCCTCAACAGTGTTTGTGCCCGAATAGTCTCCAAGCGTCAATGTGCTTTGCGCCCTGCCATTGGCATCGGTTGTTGCGTTCTCAACACTGAACCGCCCGCTGAGTTTTCCATCGCCTGCGGTGACGGTAAATCTAACCGGAAAACCAGCGAGCCCAACACCGTTTTTATCCCTCACTTCAACGACAAACGGGTTCATCAGTGCTTCACCTGACACGCCTTGCTGGTTATCGCCTGAGATTTTCACCAAGGCTTGAGGTTGCGATGGCAGGATTGCCTGCATATCCCACAGTACCACCTGGCCATTGTCATTGGAGGTTTTCTTTGATCCGGGTGCGAGAATCTTACCGTCGGGTGAAAATGCCAGGGAAGTGATCTCACCCCTACTGTAAAGGGTCTCAATATTGCGCCTTGTTGCCACATCCCACAGCTTGATCGTTTTATCCCATGACCCTGATGCGAGGGTTCTGCCATCGGGCGAAAACGAAACTAATCTGACCCCATACTTATGCCCTTCAAGCGTGGCGATGTTTTGTCTCGTTGCCACATCCCACAGCTTGACCGTGCGATCACTTGACCCTGAAGCGAGCGTTGAACCATCGGGCGAAAACGAAACTGAATTGACCCAATGCCAATGCCCTTCAAGCGTGGCGATGTTTTGTCTCGTTGCCACATCCCACAGCTTGACCGTGTTATCATAAGACGCTGATGCGAGGGTGTTGCTATCGGGAGAAAACGAAACTGAAAAGACCCGATTCGGCCCCGTAAGCGTGGCGAAGTTTTGTCTCGTTGATACATCCCACAGCTTGATCGTTTTAGCTGCCGCCGAAGCGAGGGTGCTACCATCGGGCGAAAACGCAACTAAATTGACCCAATGCCTATGCCCTTCAAGCGTGGCGAAGTTTTGTCTCGTTGCCACATCCCACAGTTTGACCGTGCCATCCCATGACCCTGATGCGAGGGTTGAACCATTGGGCGAAAACGATACTGATTCGACCCAACCTGTATGCCCTTCAAGCGTGGCGATGTTTCGTCTCGTTGCCACATCCCACAGTTTGACCGTGCTATCATAAGACGCTGATGCGAGGATTCTGCCATCGGGAGAAAACGAAACTGAACTGACATCAGACGAATGCCCCTCAAGTGTGGCGATAACATTGCGTTCATTTTCAGTGTTCCACAGGGGAAAATACCCATCCCGCCCTGAACTAACATTTCCGCCAGTATCAACTGCATAGATATAAAGGTTATGCACAGGAGGATTAGAAAGGCTTGTGCCCGTACCATGAGGGTCAGAACTAGATGGAATAACGCCATCATAATCGAATTGAACCACAGCCTCTCTTTCGCCATTCAATCCCCGACACGCCTTCACTTCAAGACTTCCGGCGGCGAAGTGTGGTTCTCTTGTGCTAACGAATAGGGTCACTTGGTGAAGTCCATCTGGGTCGCTAACTCTGAGTTGGACAGAAACGTTTTTTGAGCCTGCTGGATATAGAGGCGATGAAATGAGTTCGATTGTTGGCGGCGGTGTATCTCCATCTGGTATAGAGGGATTGAAGTAGGGATGCACGGCCAAAAATTCGGCATGACATGCCGATAACAGATCCCTTGTCCTACCACCATACGACATAATATACTCACTACTGTTGAAATCGTGCCACAAGCCAAAGGCATGTCCAAGTTCATGCGCGGCTGTAAAAAAGTTAAATCCGCCAGGAACCAACGCAAAGCCACTATTTCTACCGCCATAGCCCACTCCTCCCGCCTGCCTGCCATCACTAGTACCAATTGTATTTATACTATTGTCAACGACGATGAGATAGACGTTCGCCGAGCGATCAAACGCCTGTCCAACCTCGTCAAGTACAGTGTTAGATGTGTGGTCAAGATAGTGGCTATCGGAGTATTGACCATCTACGCGATGAACCATCGGGTTGCCCCCTGCGTCGGTTTCAAAGCGGAAGGTCATGCCCCCGTATCCATTTGCGCGCATCTGCTCGCGGAAAAAAGTCTGAATCTGACGGATCGTCGTTTTCATCGAATCGACCACTTCTTGGCGAAACGGCCGGTCACTGGGCAAGAAGTAGATCATCCGCACCGTGCGAGGTTCGCCAACGTTCAGGTTAAGTGCCTGCTTGCGTGCGGCGTAGAGGCTATCGCGTGCGCGCATGTCTTCGTAATCGAGAACTTGGCAAAAATGCACATTGTCCTCTGCGGATGGTTGCGGCGAAGCCCACCCGACAGACGCGAGGCAGAGCAACGCGAAAATGCAGGTGGTCAGTTTGGTTGGGATAGCGAAACGGTTCATGGTTGTCCTCATTTGTCTGAATCGCGGATTGTCGCGGATTAAAGGATGACGCGGATTACCCCGCTGCGGCCTTCCCACCTGCTGCATCCTCCGCTCTACCTGCAAGCCTCAATCCGCGTTCATCTGCGTTCATCATATTTTTTGACGGGCAGGATCGGGAGGTGTCTGTCAGAAAAAAAAGAGCGGGAAAGATTGAATATGTTTGATTATTTGCTTGTTTATCTCCTAGTATATAGAAGGAAGCGAAGCCGGGTGTAGGTCTGTCTGTTCTGAAAATTTTGTGAAAGCGATAGGTTTCAATATCCCAGTAGGCGGGTAGGACTTCCAAATCTCTTAGAGTCCCTAACAAAAAGCGTTGACAGGGATTTGTGAGAGGCCGACTTTGAGGCGTTCCTGCGGGTGTTCACGCATCTGTTTCAGACGCTTGATTTCTTTAGGTTAGGGCTTCTAAGTCATCCAGTAACTTTTTTTGCGGGCACGGGGCCTGCCACTATGCGCTTTGTGCCTTTGAACTAGCTGTCGCCAGTTGTACCCCGCTCGTGCTTTTTGTGGCTAATTACCTCTCTCGCCTCTCCGACCGATTGGGCAACAAAAATACGCCTTTGAAAGAACGGGTGGACGCTTCTTCTAAAAACTCGATTTCCGCTTCAAAATCGCGCCGAATGGTCGTGCGGTCCGCGGCGTCTTCAACGCTGGCCTCGAGCTGTTGATCCAGCAACTCAAAAATTTTGCTTCGCCCCCCCGCCTTCATCGCGCCCGCGTCAAAGCACCTTTGGCAAAACGCCTCGATCTGCGCTGCGGATGGCAACAGGGATTCCAAATCCAATGCCAGTGCCAGAATGAGATTGCGTAACAACCCGTCATACGTGCGCCCCTCAACCGCGCTTTCCAACTCTGCCAGCGCGGATTGGGGGATGGATCGCAAAAACGCAAGGCGTCTAAGCGCGGTCGTATAAGCCGCGTAATCCCGCTTGGGATCCACCAGTTGGGGCGCATCCTCCTCGTCATCCGGCGGGCGGTACCACGTCTCTGCCACCGTCTTTGCCCAACGGGATACATCGCGGTATTCCGGTTGCAAAACAGTGGCTTCGGGCCGCAACAACAGCAACCGACACTCGCGGGCCATCTCCTGCAAGCGGAAAAACGCGATCTCGTACCCGCGCTTGCGGCAACCTTCAAAATCGCCCTGCGCGAGGATCTCCACCGCCCGATTCAAGTCGCCCTCTGCACGCGCCTCCAAGCCCAAGTCCAGCGAAATCAACGCCTGCCGCACCCCGTGTTCCAAATCCTCGCGCCTCATGGCAATGCCCGACCGGTTGCGCTTGCCGTAGTGCAAGCCCCGCACGCGCAAAAAGCCCAAAAGCGCGTCCCCTGCATTGGGCGGCAGTTTTTCAAAGCGCGTCCCCAATTCAAGGGCCTGCCCGACAAAGCTCTCTGAATCAATGCGGAACCGGCTCAAATCCAGTCTTGCAAGTGGGTTTTGCATAAGGAATCCTCAGTAGTTAGTCTGTCCAACCCCGGCACCCCAGTGGCCTGTGACCAGTGGTCAGGCCGCTCCGCCCGGCCCCTTCAAGTTAAGAAGTAAGAACGGTTAGCGGTCAGGAAAACAAACAGCCAGCAGTCATTGCACTCTGCACTTTTTCGGGCGGGCACAGGGGCCGCACCCCTACGTTTTTATTTTTGCATCTTTCATCCGCGTCATCCATGTACTCCGCGATTCGCCTTGTATCTTGTATTTTCGGGCGAGCACAGGGGCCGCGCCCCTACGTTCCTAATCCCTCGCTTCTCGCCTATCCTGCTAGCGTTTGTTGTCGGCGGCGGCGGGCGAGTTCGCGCAGGTCGTCAACGCGGTCGGATTCATCCACGATTTCAGAGCCGAGAATTTCTTCGAGGATGTCTTCGAGGGCCAAAACGCCTGCCATCCCCCCGTATTCGTCGATCACGACAAAGAGGTGTTGGCGTTGCTCGAGGAAGATGTGCAAAATGCGGTCGAGGGTGTGCGATTCGGCGACAAAATGCACGGGGCGCATGAGGTCGGACAACTTGGCATTGTCCCGGTCGTCGGTCAGTGCGGCCAAAATATCGCGGCGCAACACAATGCCGACGATATCTTCATAATCCTTCTCGTAAACGGGAATGCGGCTGTAAGCCCATATCCCGCGCCGGTTGCGGGCTTCTTCAACCGCGAGGTCGTCTTTGAGAGAAAAGACAACGGTTCGGGGCGTCATCACATCCCCTGCGGTTTTGGATTTGAGCGACAGGATGTTTTGGATCACCCGCGCTTCGGTTGGGTCTAACGCGCCGCTGCGCCTGCCCAACCGCGCGAGCGAAATGAGTTCCTCGTCGGAAATATCCTGTTCTTTTTGCTCTTTGGCAACCAAGCGCGTGGCCAGGCGCGACAGTGCGATAAACGGCGCGAATATCCAGACCAAGAATTGGAGCGGGCGGGCGATGATGATCGACAGGGGACGGGCATAGACCACGCCGATGGTTTTGGGTAGCAGTTCGGACAAAAATAAGATGGCGAAGGTCATGGCGATGGAAAAGGCAATGCCCGCAAAGGATTCCCCACTCGTTTTTTCCCCCATAACAGCCGTTGCAAAGAGAAACCCGGCCAGACTCACGCCGCCTGTATTTGAAATGGTGTTCAGGGACAAGATCGCCGAAATGGGTCGGTCAACGGTTTGGCGCAAGCGCCGCAAGATGCGACCGGATATTTGGCCTTCCCGCGCCATGGTTTCAATGTGGCTGATGGGCACGGAATAGAGCACGGCCTCAAACAGCGAGCACATAGCCGAGGTCAAAATCACAGCAGCGACAACAATGGTAAGTTCGATCATTTTATTTTCTCTTAGAAGTTGGCTTAAAATTATTGGGACCTACCCCCCTACAAGAAAGAGGGGAATCAGTATCTCCCTTCAAGAAACAGTACATGACAAAACGAATAGACGCACAGGCGTAGCCTACAACGCAGCGCAATCCGGCCAAAATCAGTGGTCAGTGGCAAAAGATAAGATGCGAGGATAGAAACGTAGGGGCGATGCCCCCGTGCTCGCCCGAAAATGCAAGAAGCGAGAAGTCCTACCCTCTGCCCTCTGCCCTTCTCCCTTCTCTGTGTGCATCTGCGCCCATCTGCGCCCATCTGCGGATCGCCCTTTTATTTAAGCATAAATTATTTTTCGTCAAGATATTTGACAAGCGGGTTACAACTTCGAGAGGAGTTCTCCGCCGGTCTGGCAACGGGTATTTTCCCTTGCCAAGTCGGGTTGAAACCGCTACATTACAGCGGTCTAAACAGAACGACCTGAGTGAGGTACAAGACACCATGAAGCGCGAAAAACTACATTACAATACGGTGCGGGAAGTTTGTTTTGCCCCGGAAGATATCGTCCAACTTTCCGATGCGTTGCAGGAAAATGGCGCGCCGTGTCACCTCCGCCATCTGATGCCCGACGAGCCTGATCCCGTGCGCTTGGCGCAGGTTAAGGACGTCATTGAAACCGTGATGACCGGGCGCAAATACGAGGTCTTGTTGTTGCGGTCGCAGGGCAAAACCTTTGCGGAAATCGCGCTGCTTTTGGAAATTTCAAAAAGCGCGGTGCAAAGCCACTACCGCCTGGCCATCCGCCGGGTGCAACAGGCTCTGGGCATTGACCCCGCGAAAAAAGCCAAACCCCCGTCACCATCGCCGCATCTCGTTGTTTAGTGTTCATTCCATTTCTTTTTTTTCTCAGGTTCCGCTTTGCGCGACCTGTTTTTTTTTCCCATCTCCCGAAAGGAGTTTTCAATGGCTGTGTTTCTCCATACGCGCATTCGCGTCAGCGATTTGGACAGGTCGATCCAGTATTACTGCGACCACTTTGGTTTTGTGTTGAAAAGCCGGTCGGACAAATCGCCGGCGGGCAATCAGATCTGCCACTTGGAATTGCCGGGCAATGCCCACACGCTGGAACTGACCTATTCGGATGATTACGAATTGAACGTGCCCGAAGATTTGATGCACTTTGCTATCGGCGTGCCCGATTTGATCGCCTTTTGCGATGAATTGGAAAAGAAAGGGCTTGACATTTGGCCCGGCGATTGGCGCTTGACCTTCCCCACGGGCCGCAAAATGGCGTTTGTCGATGACCCGGATGGGTACGAAATCGAGTTGCTCGAAAGATAAAGGCAATTGCCACGAGGGGATAGCCACAAGAAGCACAAAAATACAAAAAGGTCAAAATCCATTCTGTGCCTTTTGTGGCTAATGGCCCCCTTCCCTGGCCCCTTCCCGCAACGGGGAGGGGAGATGTTTTGCCACTTGGTATTATACCCATTTGATTTTTATTTGTCCGTATCCTGCCTCCCATCAGGGAGGAATGAGGAATGGGGAACAGACGTTCCTCAGAGATCATGCGTTGCTTGTCTAAAGCGTTTGGTTCTGCCTCCATGTGGGTTGCCTTCGATGCGTTGGCTACGCCTGTGCCTACGGCGTGCGGCGACTTCCTTTTTTTCAACAGCAAAAAAAGGAAGCAAAAAATGCCGCTCTCATGCGCCGAGGGACTGGCACAGCGCAAAGCACTTTTGTAATAGAACGACATGCGTTGGCCTGCAAGGTGGGTTGCGAGACGGCCTTGCGCGCTGTGCGCGATGGGTTTGTCTGATGGTTTTTTGGGATGGCATTTTGCAATGGCTTTTCTGAATGACTGCGTAAGGTCAAGAGGATCATTTGCGGGTCGCATCACATTAGGTCAATAGAAAATCAATTTATATTACTCGTGAAAACAATCTGGGAGGGCGCGTTGTGAATGAAGCCACGGCGCGTGTCAAAATTAACGAGTTGCTCAAAAAAGCCGGTTGGCGGTTTTTTGCCGAAGGGGATAAGCCCGCCAATATCCGGCTGGAACTCAGCGTCGCCATCAAGGCGTCTGACCTCGACGGTCTGGGGGATGATTTTGAGAGGGACAGCAAAGGGTTTGTCGATTTTCTGTTGCTGGACGACCGGGGATTTCCGCTCATTGTGCTGGAGGCCAAGTCCGAGGATAAGGAGCCGCTGGTCGGCAAGGAGCAGGCCCGGCGGTACGCGCGTTCGCTGGCCTGCCGGTTCGTCATTCTGTCCAACGGCAACCTCCACTACTTTTGGGATTTGGAGCGCGGTAATCCCTACGGCATCACCGCGTTCCCGACGCTGGACTCAGTAGAGGGCTATAAGACGGTCGTGCCCAGTCCGCAACGTCTCATCGATGAGCGCGTTGGCGATGACTATATCGCGCTGACGCAACGGCCCAATTATGCGGCAGAAGCGGCGTGGCGAAACGCAGATGAGCGCGAGGGGTTCATCCAAGACCAAGAACACGGCTTGCGCTTTTTGCGTCCGTATCAGGTGCGGGCCGTTCGCGCGCTGCAACGTGCGGTGAAGGATGGCGAGGACCGCTTTCTCTTTGAAATGGCGACCGGCACGGGCAAGACGCTCGTTTCCGCCGCGGTCATCAAGCTGTTTCTCCGCAGCGGCAATGCGCGGCGGGTGCTGTTTTTGGTCGACCGGCTGGAATTGGAAGACCAGGCCGCAAACGTGTTTCAGGGCTTGCTCGCCAACGATTTTGACGCGGTGATTTACAAGGAAAACCGCGGCGATTGGCGGCGTGCCGAGATCGTGGTTAGCACGGTCCAATCCCTGTTGTTCAACAACAAGTACCAGTCGCTTTTCTCGCCTACGGATTTTGATTTGGTGATTTCCGACGAGGCGCACCGCTCCATTGGCGGCAATGCGCGGGCCGTGTTTGATTATTTCGTGGGTTACAAGTTGGGGCTGACGGCCACGCCGTGCGATTATCTGAAAGGCGTTGCCCATGCCGATGCGGCTGATCCCCGGGAAACAGAGCGGCGGCTGTTGCGCGACACATACCGCACCTTTGGTTGCAAGAGCGGGCAACCGACTTTTCGCTATTCCCTGATCGATGGCGTGCGAGATGGCGTTCTCATCAACCCGACTGTGGTGGATGCGCGCACAGACGTGACCGCGCAACTCCTTTCCGATGAGGGGTTTATCGTTTCGTTCATCGACGACATGGGCGAGGATCATGAGGCGACCTATAAGCAACGCGAATTTGAGAAGGCGTTTTTCTCTGATGCGACCAACGCGCTTTTTTGCAAGGCGTTTATGGAGAACGCGCTGCGCGATCCAGTCAGCGGCGAGATCGGCAAGTCCATCATTTTCGCGGTGAGCCAGAACCACGCGGCGCGGTTGACCCAGGTCCTCAATGAAATCGCCTATCGCATGTTTCCCGGCAAGTACCAGTCGGATTTCGCGGTGCAGGTCACGTCGCAGGTGCAGGACGCACAGCTATTTACCTCCAACTTTGCCGATAACAAGTTGCTCGGCGCGGGCAATTTTCTGTCCGAATACCGCACGAGCAAGGCCCGGGTTTGCGTGACGGTCGGGATGATGACCACCGGCTACGACTGCCCGGACATTCTCAACCTCGGCCTGTTCCGACCCATCTTTTCGCCTACGGACTTTATTCAGATCAAGGGCCGCGGCACTCGGCGACACAATTTTCTCGGCCTGCTTTTCGACGACAGCCTGAAGGACGGGGTCGCGGAGCCGGAGAAGACCGCGTTCAAGCTCTTCGACTTTTTTGGCAACTGCGAATACTTCGAGACCGCGTTCAACTACGACGAGGTGTTGGAATTGCCCCGGCCCCAGCGCGGCCAAGTCCGGGAAGGCGTTGATGAGCGGGTGCCCTATCTCGGTGCATATCAGCACTTGGGGCAGGACGCGCTCGTGGAGATTCGAGAGGAACGCATTGGGCCGGAGGGGATGCGGATCGACCGCATGTTTTTTGACCGGTTTGCGGACGCGGTGCGCCGAGACGAGATCATCGCAGAGGCCGTTGAAGCTGGGCAGTGGGACCGGGTCATCGACTATGTGAATCGAGAAGTTTTCGATAAGCCCGAGGAGTACTACACCCTCGACAAGTTGCGCCGCGCCGCTGCGGTGGACCGCCGCCTGACCCTGCGCGAGATTCTGGAAAAGGTCTTTGACCTCATCCCGCGCTTCAAGTCCAAAGACGAGTTGCTCGAAGAGGAGTTCGCCAAGTTCGTCGCCGACCACAAGCCGGCTTTGGTCGAGTCCATCCCGGCGATCAAGACATTCTTCAAGGCATACGTCACCAGCGGTGGGACGCGGGACATCATCGACAGGCGGCACTTCCCGGTTCTGGCGACCAACGCGGTCTTTTCCCTGAACGACTTTCGCGCTGTGCCGGCGGAGTACCGCACACTCATTCCCGAATACGTCAAGGACTATGTGTCGTTGAATCAGTTTGTTTGAGCCACAAGAGGCGCGATAGCCAATTCAAATGACAAAAGGTTCAAAACCCCTTGTGTGCCCTTTGTGCTTTTTGTGGCGCAAAAAGGAAATCCCATGCTAGACGCTGAGACGAAACGCCGGATCGATACGGCACGCGATATTTTGGTCGGCAAGGTGCCCGATCCCAAGAGCCAGGTGGAGCAAATTACCATTGCGCTGATCTACAAGTTCATGGACGACATGGACGCGCAGAGCGAGGAATTGGGCGGGAAGCGCGGGTTTTTCGCCGATGCGTTCGCGCGCTATGGCTGGGCAAAGTTGATGCGTGGCGGGCTTGGCGGTTACGAGATGCTCGCCCTATACGCGGAGGCCATTGCGAAAATGCCCGAGAATCCCGGCATTCCGCCGCTGTTCCGCAACATCTTCAACAATGCCTTTTTGCCGTATCGAGATCCAGAGACGTTGCGGGCGTTTCTCAAGGTGATCGACGAGTTCACCTACGACCATCCCGAGCGCCTCGGCGATGCCTACGAATATCTGCTCTCCGTGCTCGGCTCGCAGGGCGACGCCGGGCAGTTTCGCACCCCGCGCCACATCATCGACTTCATCGTCGCCATTCTCGATCCGAAAAAGGACGAAACCGTGCTCGACCCGGCCTGTGGCACGGCGGGATTTCTGATCTCGTCCTACAAGCACATTCTCGAGGCGAACATGGACAGCGACGGCCACAGCACGCTGACGCCAGACGACAAGGGCCGACTCGCTGCCAACTTCAAGGGCTACGACATTTCGCCGGATATGGTGCGCCTGTCGCTGGTGAATATGTACCTGCACGAGTTCGCCGAGCCGCAAATCTATGAGTACGACACGCTTACCAGCGAGGATAAGTGGAACGAGTTCGCCGACGTCATCCTCGCCAATCCGCCGTTTATGTCGCCGAAGGGAGGCATCCGTCCGCACCGCCGATTTTCCGTGCAATCGACGCGCAGCGAGGTGCTGTTTGTCGATTACATCGCCGAGCATATCACGCCCGCCGGACGCGCGGGGATCATCATTCCCGAGGGGATCATTTTCCAGAGCCAGAACGCCCACAAGCAGTTGCGAAAGATGCTAATTGAAGGCTATCTCGTCGCCGTCGTCTCGCTGCCGGCAGGGGTGTTCCAACCCTATTCGGGCGTCAAGACTTCCATCCTGATTTTGGACAAATCCCTCGCAAAGAAGACCGACCACATCGCGTTTTTCAAGGTGGCAAACGACGGCTTCGACTTGGGCGCGCAACGCCGCCCCATCGCCGAGAACGACCTGCCACAAGTGCAAGCCGAACTCGCCGAATACTTGCGTTGCCTGCGAACAGGCGAATCGGCGGACGCTTCCCAAGTCGCAGAACAAGGCATACAGTACAAAACAGAGCGCGGGTTGGTCGTTAAAAAAGAAAAAGTTGCGGAGGGCGGAGAGTACAATTTGAGCGGGGAACGGTATCGGGAGAGTGATGCAAGACAGTCTAATTGGCCGCTGGTCTCGTTGGGAGAACAAGGGGTTTTTAGCGTTGAAAGTGGTGGCACACCTAAATCAGGAGTCAAGGAATACTGGAATGGTGGCGTGCCTTGGATCACGCTGGTTGATTTGCCGGCAGGCGATTTCATCACAGAAATCACCGACACGCAGAGGACGATAAGCGAAAAAGGCTTGCGGAACTCGGTTGCAAAGATGCTTCCTGCCAACTCTGTTGTCGTTTCATCAAGAGCGACCATTGGTCGAATCGGTATCAATCGCATACCTCTCGCCACCAATCAAGGCTTCAAAAATGTCGTCATCAAAGATATAAATAGGGCAATTCCTGAATACGTTGCATTGGCATTGACGAAGTTGGTGCCGACAATGCAAGCCCAAGCTAGTGGCTCAACTTACAAAGAAATCATCAAGTCAAGGTTCAGTGAACTACGCATCCCCTTGCCGCCGCTGGAAGTCCAGCGAGAAATCGTCGCGGAAATTGAGGGCTATCAGCGCGTCATTGATGGCGCACGGGCCGTGGTGGAGAACTATCGACCGCATATTGCGATTGATCCCAAGTGGCCGATGGTGGAATTGGGAGAGGTATGCGATATATTTAACGGTTCTACACCATCCCGAAAAGAGGCATCATATTGGGAGAATGGGACCATTCCCTGGTTCACCGTAGAGGACATCAGACGAAATGGACGAATCGTCCGGGAGACGATTCAACACACCACAATCAAAGCTGTTAGGCAGACCAGCCTCAGATTATTGCCACCCAATTCAGTATTGCTATGTTGTACGGCGTCAGTAGGAGAATATGCTTTTGCCGAGATTGAATTGACGAGCAACCAACAGTTCAATGGTATAGTTGTCAAAGAAAAATTCATCAACCATCTACTACCGAAATATTTGTTTTACCTTTCTGGGCAGTTCAAAGATGAACTGCTACGCCTTTCTGGGAAAACATCCTTTAACTTTGTCTCCGTTAGAACAATAAAAAATAGGACTTACGCATGCTGAGTTAAAAAAGGGTGCAATTCCGTAAAATTTATCACTTTGAGGAGGTATCAATGCGCCAACCGACGCGTTTGGATTACTGTCAGTATCTGCTTAGCAGTCCCCTCAACTATACCCTGACCCATTTCGCCGACCATAGCGAAGGGTTCAGTCATGATATGATCAACCGCTATCTCGCCGGTGATCGTATCCCACCCCGCTTGGTGTGGGAACACGTCAAAGACCACATCGCGTTGACGCCCAAAGGCTATGTGATCTTTGATGACACGGTTTTAGACAAGCGACACGCACGCAAGATCGCGTTAGTGCGCCGTCAATATAGCGGCAACGCCCAAGGCGTCATCAACGGCATCGGGGTGGTCACCTGTGTCTATGTCAATCCGCAAGAGGATCGGTTCTGGTTGATTGACTATCGGATTTATGACCCGCAAGGCGATGGCAAAACCAAATTGGATCATCTCAAGGACATGCTCTCTGGGTTGGTCTATCAGAAGGACCTTCCTTTTACCGGGGTCTTGATGGACAGTTGGTATGCGACCAAAACGGTCATGCTACACATAGAGCAGATGCAAAAAACCTATTATTGTCCCCTCAAGACGAACCGGCGCGTGGACGATTCGGCAGGCACAATCCCCTACCAGCGCGTAGATAGCTTAACTTGGACTCAAGAGGAGCGCAAACAAGGCAAGTCCATTAAAATCAGAGGGTTTCCCAAAGACCACAAAGTGAAATTATTCCGGGTGGCGTCTGCTGCCAGACGCACGGCGTATGTCGTGACCAACGACCATGCTCAAAACGATTCTTCAGTGGTACAACAGGTGTGTCACCAAAGATGGAAAATTGAGCAATTTCACCGCGAAGTCAAACAAGTGACCGGGCTTGAAAAGTGTCAATGCCGGTTGGCACGCATTGTACGAAATCATATTGGGTGTGCGATGTTAGTTTGGATTCGACTCGAGCAGGTGGCCTATCAAACAGGACAAACCATTTATCAAGTCAAATACCGAGGGCTGGCTGACTTCTTGAGACAACAACTCAAAGCACCTCATATTCCAATGGTGATTGCGTAAGTCCTAAAAAAGATGAAGTTGCCCTTGCCACTGCTCGAAACCCAGCAAGCCATCGTTGCAGAGATTGAGGCGGAGCAGGCATTGGTGGATGGCAACCGGGAATTGATCGAGCGATTCGAGGAGAAGATACGCGATGCGGTGGGAAGGGTGTGGGGGGAATAGGCTAAAAGCCAAGCGGGCAAGGCACTTGACAACCGACAGTGTTTCGGATAAATTTATCTCACATGGACTGCAACAGAGTGTCCTGTTCGCAGGATCAGGAGGCCGGTGCCAGATTTTGATAGGTGCTCTTAAAGGCATATCTGTTTTTTAGCGATTCTACCAATCAGGAGGTAGCCGTCATGCGTGACAGGAGTAAAAAAGAAAAAGTCTCAAATGATTATCTGAAGACTTTGGAGGAGGTCAAAAAGCAATACCAGCAATATGTGGAAATCAGTGGCCTTTATACCTTGCCGATTCAGCAAGAGGAGGAGCCGATACAATATCAGCCTCCCAGCTTGGAAAATCCCCTGACGACAAATACAATTCGCATCAGTACATAAAATGGAGTGACTATGGCTTCGTGGAGTGAACTTCTGATTGCCTTGCAGGCTGATGCTCAGAACGACCCTAATTGGCTTGAAAAAAAATTGCAAGCGCATTTGATCGCTATCTCAACGCATCGCAAGAATGCTACCGTTATCTTCTACGCATCGGGTTTTTTGCAAAAAGCCGCCGATAATGTGCTCATTAACAGAGAGGATATTAACGGTTTCATGAACGCGCTTTACAAAGCGGGAAAAAGTAAAAAGCTCACATTGATACTTCATACCCCTGGTGGAGACCCGAACGCCGTTGAAAGCATCGTTGAGTACCTACATTCAAAGTTCGATTATATTGAAGTAATCGTGCCCTATCTGGCGATGTCTGGCGGTGCGATGATAAGCCTGGCAAGCGATCTTTTGATACTCGGTAGGCAGAGCCAACTCGGACCTATTGACCCTCAGTTAGTCACTGGCAACAAAACGCACTCAGCGAGGGCAATTCAGGAAGGGTTTAGCAAGGCGAAAGAGGATATTGAAAGTGACACGAGATTAGCACATCTTTGGGCACCCATTTTACAAAATATGGGACCTTCACTGGTTTTGGAAGCAAATAAAGCTTTGTCGTACAGCAAAGAGTTGGTCGTCAACTGGCTCAATAAAAGGATGCTCCAGGATATAGGAGATGAAAAAAAAAGAAAAGAGAAAGCGGATACCATTGCGGCATATTTCAATGCTGAATATACCTCTGGTCATGACCAAATTCATGTTCATGGTCAAAGAATTGGAGCGACAAAACTTAAGGAACTCGGGATAAAGCTGAAACTTCTCGAAGATGACCAGTCGTTACAAAATGATGTTTTAACTGCATATCACTTGATGACCTTGATTTTTGAGATGACACCTTCCTTAAAGTTCATCGCCAGCGATGCAGGAAAAAGGTGGATTAAACAAGAACAGCAAGTTCTTATTCCAGCCGCCCTACCGGCCCCTCAACCCCCCTTCAACAATCCTTAAACTCATATAATCAAAATCTTATCCCCGTGCTCCGTTTATCGGGTGGTCATGCGGTGGTAGCTTCGCCCATAGCAATGTCGTTTGGTTTGCGGTGCTCATGCGCGGATGTCTGGAGGGTTCGCATTCGCGTTTTCATGCGGTGCTGAGGAGGGGTGTAAGGGAGCGAAATTTGAAAGAAGGATGGGTTGAAGTGACCGACATCTAATTGGAGGAGAGAGCCATGGCAACTCAAAATAATGTAGAACAATTTGTAGCACCTCTATTTGGCACGAGTGGGTTGGCGTCAGCGAATCAGGTCTTTAACACGACAGCCAACGAAATGTTCAGCTTTACGCAAACATCTTCTGTGAATATGCCGTTGCTACCCTCACAGATGAGACCTGAAAAATCCGTTCCCTTCCAAATGGCGCCCATAGCAAAATAGAGAGATCGCAAAGTCTCTCCTGAAACGATCCGCAAAACCGTCAAAAGCCATCCCGAATTTTATTTGAGCAGGCGATGAACGGGCGAAATTTATGCTTCGTTTCAGCGGTGTCGCTTTCAGAGATGGTGTGCGGAACTTATATCTTCAGGAAGTGCGTCTCTAACACAGATGCCGCCGACTATCTAAAACCAATAGGACTTACGCAATCCCCATTGGAATATGAGGTGCTTTGAGTTGTTGTCTCAAGAAGTCAGCCATCCCCCGGTATTTGACTTGATAAATGGTTTGTCCTGTTTGATAGGCCACCTGCGCGAGTCGAATCCAAACGAACATCGCACACCCAATATGATTTCGTACCATGCGTGCCAACCGACATGGACCCTTTTCAAGCCCGGTTACCTGTTTGACTTCGCGGTGAAATTGCTCAATTTTCCATCTTTGGTGACACACCTGTTGTACCACTGAAGAATCGTTTTGAGCATGGTCGTTAGTCACGACATACGCCGTGCGTCTATCAGCAGACGCCACCCGGAATAATTTCACTTTGTGGTCTTTGGGAAACCCTCTGATTTTAATTGACTTGCCTTGTTTGCGTTGCGCTTGAGTCCAAGTTAAGCTATCTACGCGCTGGTAGGGGGTTGTGCCTGCCTACTCGTCCACGCGCCGGTTCGTCTTGAGGGGACAATAATAGGTTTTTTGCATCTGCTCTATGTGTAGCATGACCGTTTTGGTCGCATACCAACTGTCCATCAAGACCCCAGTAAAAGGGAGGCACTTCTGATAGACCAACCCAGAGAGCATGTCCTTGAGATGATCCAATTTGGTTTTGCCATCGCCTTGCGGGTCATAAATCCGATAGTCAATCAACCAGAACCGATCCTGTTGCGGATTGACATAGACACATGTGACCACCCCAATGCCATTGATGACGCCTTGGGCGTTGCCGCTATATTGACGGCGCACTAACGCGATCTTGCGCGCGTGTCGCTTGTCTAAAACCGTGTCATCAAAGATCACATAGCCTTTGGGCGTCAACGCGATGTGGTCTTTGACGTGTTCCCACACCAAGCGGGGTGGGATACGATCACCGGCGAGATAGCGGTTGATCATATCATGACTGAACCCTTCGCTATGGTCGGCGAAATGGGTCAAGGTATCGTTGAGGGGACTGCTAAGCAGATACTGACAGTAATCCAAACGCGTCGGTTGGCGCATTGATACCTCCTCAAAGTGATAAATTTTACGGAATTGCACCCTTTTTTAACTCAGCATGCGTAAGTCCTATGAATCATTTTTTCACTTTACTTTTTCGCAAATTACCGGGCGTCCGGTAATTTGAGGCGTTTTAATTTTCATCAGGAGGCGCATCATGTTTTCTTTTCGCAGGTTGCTCATCCTTGCCATCATTGCAATTTTAACCAGTTGTGGTGGCAAAGCGGGGGAGAATACGACGACGTCCGCCCGGGTAGATACAGTAAGGGTTGCTGTTCGAGACACTATTAGAGATGTTCGAGTAGATACAGTAAAAGTTGTTGTCCGGGACACTGTCTATATCAGAACCGAGAATGTGGCCGAATTGCCTGACGATTTTTCCTATTTGGCGGCCATACCGCGCAAATTCAACGCCGGCATCAACATCGAAGTCTCTTATCTTTCGTCTCTCGGCGCCAGGTTGTTCACTGATGCCTGTCATACATGGAGGCTCCCGGATGCGGTCATAGTGACAATCAAGAATGCCCGCGGGGTAGTACTCTACGAAGCGATCAATCCCACCTACCGGCCATACGCAGATGGTGTGTATCAGAGCGGCCAGCGAATCTTCATCCCAAAATCTGAAATCCCCACCATTTACGGCGATTACCCGTCATTTCGCTACACCACCCACATTGCTGTTCGGTATGGTGATCGCACCTACACGAACTGACCTTTCCCATTCGCGTTCGCGGCGACGCTAAAAAAGAAACCCCCGCCTCTCAAAATGAGGGGCGGGGGTTTCTTCTATCCGTTACGCATAGTTATGCATGGTTACAGAAAGTTAAAGAATATTTATTTGATTTTCGTTATATTTATTCACTCCAAAACGCGAAAAATTGCGATAATATAGCAAACCCGTACAGCTCGGTCGCATTTTGAACTGCCTCGATCAGAATAATCTACGAGAAAATACCCTGATCATTTTCACATCGGATCACGGGCAACAGTTTTTTGATCACGGCTTTAATTACTATGTAAATTAAATACTTTGGAATTTCAATTATTTCAAGGAGGCGTTCGCATGCCCAAACAACACGTCCAACTCACCCCCACAGACCGAGATACTTTGACCGCCTTGATCACCAAAGGAGACCAAAAAGCCCGAATCTACAAACGCGCCTTGGGCTTGCTTGAACTTGACCGAGGCAAAACCTACACCCAAGTGGCTCAAACCCTCGGCATGACCGGGCAGACCCTGAGCAATTGGGCAAAGAAATACCGCACCCTCGGCTTGGATGGCCTCAAAGATGCCCCGCGGCCGGGACGCCCGGTGGAGATGACGGGCAAGCAACGGGCCCAAATCACCGCCTTGGCCTGTTCAACCCCCCCGGCAGGCCATGGCAGATGGACGTTGCGCCTCTTGGCGGATCAGTGCGTGGCATTGGGCTATTGTGAGCATCTCTCACACACGCATGTCAAGACGATTCTAAAAAAAACGAATTGAAGCCCCACTTGAAGAGAACATGGTGCATCCGCAAAGTGGATGCGTCCTTTCTCGCACGCATGGAAGCCTTGCTTTGGCTGTATGACCAACCTCATGATCCCAATGTTCCTGTGGTCTGCTTTGATGAACGTCCTTGTTTTCTCATCGGACAAGTCCTTGATCCCTTGCCCCTAACAACAGGCCAAGTGACCAAAGAACATGATGCCTATACCAAACACGGCTCGTGTGCGCTGTTGGCCGCCATTGAGCCTTTAACCGGCAAACGGCTTGCCGAAATCTATCCTCGGCGCACGATGAAGGAATACACCCACTTTTGTCAGGCCCTGACACAGCATTGGCCACAAGCGGAGAAAATCCGCTTGGTGCAAGACAATCTCAACACGCATACCCGCCATGCCTTCTATCGTTACTTGCCGGCCGATGAGGCGTTTGCCCTCGCGCAGAAGTTTGAGTTCTTCTTTACCCCCAAGTCGGCGAGTTGGTTAAACATGATCGAGATTGAGTTTTCGGCTCTGGCGCGAGGATGTTTGAATAGGCGCATCGCGACAAAGGCGGAACTGCGCCGGGAAGTTTTGGCCTTTTTTCAGGAGCGGGAGGCCAAGGGCATCCCCTTGAATTGGCAGTTCACTTTGCCCAAGGCCAGAGACAAGATGAATACCCATTATCAACGCGTTTATCCAGACAATTCAAAACTTAGAATAACTTAATTTACAGAGTATTAATATTCTGTAAATCAAATAATTTTCCATTTTAATTCTATAGGACTTACGCAATTTCCATTGGAATATGAGGTGCTTTGAGTTGTTGTCTCAAGAAGTCAGCCACCCCCCGGTATTTGACTTGATAAATGGTTTGTCCTGTTTGATAGGCCACCTGCGCGAGTCGAATCCAAACTAACATTGCACACCCAATATGATTTCGTACCATGCGTGCCAACCGACATTGACACTTTTCAAGCCCGGTCACTTGTTTGACTTCGCGGTGAAATTGCTCAATTTTCCATCTTTGGTGACACACCTGTTGTACCACTGAAGAATCGTTTTGAGCATGGTCGTTAGTCACGACATACGCCGTGCGTCTATCAGAAGACGCCACCCGGAATAATTTCACTTTGTGGTCTTTGGGAAACCCTCTGATTTTAATGGGCTTGCCTTGTTTGCGCTCCGCTTGAGTCCAAGTTAAGCTATCTACGCGCTGGTAGGGGGTTGTGCCTGCCGAATCGTCCACGCGCCGGTTCGTCTTGAGGGGACAAGAATAGGTTTTTTGCATCTGCTCTATGTGTAACATGACCGTTTTGGTCGCATACCAACTGTCCATCAAGACCCCGGTAAAAGGAAGGCGCTTCTGATAGACCAACCCAGAGAGCATGTCCTTGAGATGATCCCATTTGGTTTTGCCATCGCCTTGCGGGTCATAAATCCGATAGTCAATCAGCCAGAACCGATCCTCTTGCGGATGGACATAGACACATGTGACCACCCCGATGCCGTTGATGACGCCTTGGGCGTTGCCGCTCTATTGACGACGCACTCACGCGATCTTGCGCGCGTGGCGCTTGTCTAAAACCGTGTCATCAAAGATCACATCGCCTTCAGGCGTCAACGCGATGGGGGCTTTGACGTGTTCCCACACCAAGCGGGGTGGGATACGATCACCGGCGAGATAGCGGTTGATCATATCATGACTGAACCCTTCGCTATGGTCGGCGAAATGGGTCAAGGTATCGTTGAGGGGACTGCTAAGCAGATACTGACAGTAATCCAAACGCGTCGGGTGGCGCATTGACACCTCCTCAAAGTGATCCATTTTACGGAATTGCACCCTTTTTTAACTCAGCATGCGTAAGTCCTAACCAAAAAGGGTCACGGTGCAAATACCGTGGCCCTTTTCTCATTTTGCTATGTGCTTGTGTGAGCATCAGAATGGCGGATGACGCACTTAATGTGACGGCCCAAAGATCAGTTCCATGCCATGGGTGACCTCGACTGTGATTTGCAATTTTCTCGGTTCTGTGAGGAGCGCGGGATGGGGGTGGTCATCAATCCACACCTTGGGCGTGCGGCACCATGCGGCGGGCACGTCGGCTTGCAGGGTAAGGGTGCGGCAAGTGACGCGGTCGCTCAGGTCGTTGAGGTGGAGGCGGTAGTGCTTTTGGGTTTCCGAATCGGCGAGGGTTTCGATTTGCGTGTGGCGTCGGGTCAGGTGATAGAAAATCACTTCTTCGGGCACGGCGCACCAAACTTTGTCCCCGCCTTCTGTGCGTATGGTTTCAAATCTTTTTCGCAGTTGTAGGTGTGAACAGTCTTTGTTGGGATGGATGGGCGTTTCCAACGGGCAGTGGCAGTAGTCGATGATCCAGCCCTGTTCCGCTCGTGCGTGGCGGATGTTGCGAAACGGGTCGTATTCGCTGAAAAAGGGCGCGTAATAGTGGTCGTGCAAGGCCGTGCGATTAAGCCAATAGAGCGGTTCACTCGGGCGGTTGAGGGCATCGGTGAGGCTCATCGCGCCGAGGTACCCGTATTTGCGACACGCCTCGAGGACGTGGCTCGACATGTTCGCGTTGTTGCCGGGCGCGCAGTAGAGATCGACCGGCGCGTCAAGGGCGGCTTCGAGCGCGTCTTTTGCAATGCCGAGTTCTCGATGCACCATATCGGGTTGAATGAGTTCGTGGCTCCATGAGTGGTTGCCGACGCCCCAGCCCCGGGCGAGCAGGGCTTTGAGTTCGTCGGCGTTCATGTGGCGATAGCCGTTGTAGCTGGAATTGCCCAAGTCGCGCATCTCGCCCAACTGCCCGACCACCACCTCGACATGGCCGGGGATGCCGCATTCCTCGTGGATGGGAATGGCAAAGCGGTGCAAGTCCGCGAGGGCTTCGTCGTATGTGATGGAATAGACCCAGGTTTTGTCGTATTTCCACGGGCAGATTGTGAGTGCCATGTTTTTCTTCCTTTCAAGCGATATTGGAAATCGCGTGGATAAAATCCCGGAACGCAGTGCTGTACCCCATTTGCCATTCGAAGATGTGCGTGCCGTACCGGGTCGCCAATTTTTCGGGAAAGGACTCGGGGGTTTCCACGCCGATAGTCGCATCGCGCATGAGGACGCATCGATACCCGCACGCGAGCATGGCCCTCGCGCCCCCTTCGGCACCGAGGATGCACATGTCGGTTGCAAATCCCGTGTAGATGAGGGTCGTAATGCCGCGGGGTTTGAGATAGGCGTCCAGGGCATCGGTGTAAAAGACCAGGGGTTCGCCTTGAATGGGCGAGACGATTTTTGCCCGTTTCATGCGTGCGAGGGGCGATTGTGTGAGGTAATCCGGGCCATGTGCGCGGTCTTGCATGGCCCGTGCGCGGTCTGCGCGTTTGGCCGTTGTATGGCGGCGGGCAGGGATATGGGGATACTGCCGCGCCATCCAATCGGATTCGACATGGCAGACGGGCATCCCGATTTTGCGCGCCGCGTCCATGGCCGGGCGAATGACCTCGGCCATGATGCGCGATGCCTCGGCGGTTGCCTGGGGCCAGCCCATGCCCACGCAGTAGTTGGTGTCGATTGCCGGGCCGTCTGGGCAGCCGATGTTCCAGCAGTGCATGCCGATCAGGGCGGTGTGTTCAACGGACAAGGTGAGACGCACCGACTCGTACCCGGGCGCGTCAATGGGCAATGCGCGATAGTACCGGGCATTTAAGGAGTATGGGAATGACATGGTATCAAACGCGGTTTTGGTCTGCGACCGCGGCGACAATTTGGGCGACGCGGTCGCAGTGCTCGGGTTGATATTTTTCGCAGAACGTGGTCCAGCGGATGAAGTGGGTCAAAAAATTGTGGGCATTGGGGCAGGTGTCGGCGCCGTAGTGATAGGTATAAGAGGCGGGCGGTTTTGAAAAGGGAAAGATGCGTTTCTCGGCTTTGTCGGTCAAAAAGGGCAGCGCGGCGGGCATGAGATAGTATTTGCCAAGCCCTGCGCCGGTCAGCCCGGCGTCGGCGACTTGTCGGGCAAAGGATTCGGCGTCGCATTGAAAGGCGTGGGGATCGATGCGAAACCCGGCCATCCAACAGGAATAGACCTCCATGTAATCTGGAATGGACAAGGGGATGATGCCGGGAATGTCGGCGAGTTTGTCGGTGATGAGGCGAATCATGCGGTCGATATGTGCAACCGCAGGGCGAATGATTTCGAGTTGTGCAAGGGTGATGGCGGCAGTTGATTGGGTCATGCGAAGCGCGTAGCCATTCGCGGCGTGGACGCGACCCAATCCTTTGACCATTTGCCCGCCCCGGCTCTGTCCGATAAACCGAATCTGTTCGGCTAACGCGTCGTCGTTTGTAATCGCGCAACCGCCGACGTCAGAGCCGAGGGTTTTTTCCGAATCGAATGAGAAGGCAGCGACATCGCCGAGGGTGCCGGCAAGGCGGCCTTTGTACGTGCCAAACGCGGCTTGACAGACGTCTTCAATGACGGTCAAGCCGCGTTTTTTTCCCAGTGCGCGGATGGGATCCATATCGCATATCGACCCGGTGATGTGGACCGCGAGGATGGCCCGGGTGCGGGTGCTGATGTGTGGCGCGATGGTGCGGGCACTGATGAGGGGGGTGCCGGGTTCGGTGTCTGGAAAAACCGGGATGAAGTTTTCTTTGAGCAATCCCATCACGGTGCCGTAGTCGGTAATGGGCGACACGATGATTTCATCGCCGGGTTGCATGTCGAGTGCCGCGGTCAAAATGTTGAGCGCGGCGGTGCATCCCGGCGTGCCAATGCAGTGTTTGACGCCCATTTCTTTTGCAAAGGCCGCTTCAAATCGCCCGACCATGTCGCATTGCAAACCCGACGCCACGACTTCTTTGAGATATGTCAGGCAATTTGCACCCATTGTGCGCGGGAAGGGTTGCGGCAGGTTGCCCGCAAATTCGCCAAAGGCTTCGGCGCCGTATTTTGCGCGGTTGCGAATAGACATTGTACACCTCGTGAAAACGCGAAAAGTGAGCATTGTAGGGGCGCGGCCCCCGTGCCTGTCCGTAGGATCATGACCTCATAATTCCAAGTTGCCGAGCCAGTGGGCGACAATTTGGCTGCCTTTTTGAATTTCGGCAATGGCTTCTCGGTCGGGTTGTTCTCGTTCGTCGAGCAGCCCTTTTCGCCGGAAGCGGTTGCGGACATAACCGCCGCAAAGATGCGCGCCGATAGCGCCGGGATTTTTGAGCAGATCGCAGAGGATATCGACATACCATTTTCCATCCGCGAGGTAATACGCCCCATCGAGATACTTTTCGCTGTCATCCGCGATGGTTTCCCGCGGGCGAGATCCATCTGCCCACAGAACCGCCTTGCCCGTGGCCGCGTGCCATTCGCGCAGGTGTTCAACCGGGGTTGCGAAGTCCTGAAAGCTGAGTACATCGACATAGGGATCGGCAGCCTGTACAATCTCCATTGGGAGTGGTGCATTGGCTTCGTATCGGTCGCCGAGGATCAAGTGGTGGGGATCGTAGCGGCGAATCGCGTCGTGGGTGACCCGGTAGTAGCGCGTTGCCATCTCGAAAAGTTCGGATTGACCAGCTTTTGATGATAGCCGCTCGAGGTCAAACATGGGGCCGCGCCATGCATTGGGCGGCCGGACGTGAACCCAGGTCGGGCAGTCCGAGTAAAAATAGCCGATCAGATTCGGTTCGTCTTTCAGGGATGTGCATTGGGATCGCGCGACATAATCGCACCAGTCCTCAAAATCTTTGCTGAAGATATCGGGATTCTTGTGCCATTTGTTCCACTGATGGGTTTCGATGAACGGGAGCAGGTGGCAATAGGGCAGCGATAGGGCGCGGTATTCCTCCAGCGAGAAACTCGGCGTGTGCGCGTGGTGCTTGATGGTCACGTCCTGCACCCATCCGGCGGTATTAAACCCCCATGCTTTCAGGTTGGGCGAGACGGATTCGCGGATCCATCTGCAACTGTTGTTGCCGTATTTTTGTTCCCAGCGCGGCAGATTTTCTGGGTACCGCAGCGGGGAAGAGTCGATGTGATTCAGCCCGACCGAAAAAAATGGCGTCCGCTCTGGCGTGAGGAGAATCCAGCGTCCGCCGCGTTTGGCAAGGGTAAAGAACCCTTTGGGCGATGTCTGCGTTGTTTGGATTGCGTTGGACATTTTTTGTTCTCGAATGATTGTATTGAGGGCACCTGAGCCTATCCCGCAAGAAGTCAGTTCAGGATCGCAACAGGGAATCAGGTCTCCCCTCTCTGTTGCAAATTTGTTTCAAACGACAGGGTATCGCCCACGGCTTTGACCACCGTGGCAATGCGCGCAATATCTGCGATTTGCTGGGCGTCTAAGCCCAATTTATTCAACTGCGATGCGTGGGCATTCACACAAATACCACACGCATTGACCACACTCGCCGCGAGGCTCCACGCCTCGAACAATGCATGATCGACACCGCCGTGGTTCAGCACGGCATTCATCCGCAATTTGGGCGGTTGCTTT
This sequence comes from uncultured Latescibacterota bacterium, assembly GCA_958295785.1. Classification (GTDB taxonomy): domain Bacteria; phylum Latescibacterota; class UBA2968; order UBA2968; family UBA2968; genus VXRD01. Next base: position 2,772,227 of record OY282377.1, on the reverse strand, counting down.
TTGACCTCGCTGTCCCGAATGAGATCGGTAAATTTGTACCACACATTGGTCATGCCCATCATCGCCGCCGCGGACTTCACGGCTTTGAGATGTGTTTCGTCCATAAATGCTCGTGCATCCTCGGCAATATGCCCAATGACCCGCGCATTTTTCGACACCAATGCCGCTGCAAGTGCGGCCCCCCATGCCATTGCGGGATCGAGGCGCGATGCAGACAGCACCGATCCCAAATTCAATCGCAGATCCCGCGCATAGTCGGGCATTGCCGATCTCAGATTGTCTATACCCATAATCTCTCCCTCGGTAAAAACGCAAAACGCAGAGAATGGCCTTGCTCTCTGCGCTTTGCAAAAAATTGCTTCTGTACAGGCCTTAATTATTCTTCACTGCCATCATCTGCTCCCAAAACGCGATGATAAATCTGTGTAGCTAAAATACCGCCGATAATCGGGCCGACCCAATAGAGCCAGGTCATACCCATTCCGCCGCCTAGGAGGGCCGGACCCAGATGACGTGCTGGATTCATCGCTGCACCCGTGATCGATGCACCGATCAAAATACCCGCTGCCACGGTCAGACCAATAAACAACCCGCCGACTTGCGGTGCGCGTTTGTCAATGGCGGTGCCGAAAATCACAAACACCAAGAAAAAAGTCAGAATGATCTCTGTCAACAGGCCCATACCTATCGAAATACCTTCCCCAAGTGCAGGTGTGCCCATAGCCACTGCGTCAAGGGTATCGGCTGGAATACACACTTTGGCTAGCGCAGCGGCAACAATGCCACCTAAACACTGAGCAACGATGTATCCAATAGCGTTACCGATATCGATCTTCCCGGCTGTAAGTGCTCCAATGGTAACGGCCGGGTTGAGATGCCCACCGCTGATTGCGCCCGTTGCACTTACCATCACGGCAATAATCAGACCTTGTGCCAGCGCAATCGCAACCAAGTCTCCACCGTTGGTGCCCGCAATGGCGCCTAAAGCGGCAAAAATGAGCCCAAACGTGCCGATAAACTCGGCGATGTATGCTTTGATGTTCATGTGGCGTTCCTCCCGAAAGGTTGATGGATGTGGTGTAATTATTTACAAAATAATCCAAAGTGTCCCTCAGTCAAGTTAATTTGTCAATACGGGGAGGGTCATATTTAATTTTTAGACAACTTGTAAAACAAAAGCCCAGACGATTTTTGTATCGTCGGGGCTTTTATTTTTTTCATCCTACCGCAGAACCCAATCCTGAAAATCCTCCAATCCTAAAATCCCGATTCAGACAATGGGCGGGCATTCCCGAATAAAAGCGAGAATTTTAGGCCACTATTTCGCAGGTAGGGTAAATTTTGACATACACACAGCATAACAAACATATCTCAAGTGTCAACACGACCTAAATTAAGCGCGATAGAATAAAAAAGCCGAGCCTTGGCGTTAGGCCGCACAATAAAAAATCCCACCCTGAATTCAGGATGGGATTTTTTGTGCGAGCCGTCCAACTCAATTTCCGCCACCGCCTTGGCGCCCTTCGCCGCCGCGCCTTCCTTGCCCGCGTCCCTGTCTTGGCGGCCCCGCTTCGATGGTGATATTTACGCGCACCTCATCCCCTAGCACCTTGGCAAAATTTGCCCAACTATTTATGCCAAAATCCGAACACAGCAACGCGAGTTCGGTCTCAAACCCGGCCAGCGGTGTGTTGCGTTGCGGATGCGTGCCAATGCCCAGCACGGTCACCGGCAACGCAATGCTCTTGGTCACGCCGTGCATGGTCAAATCGCCCGTCACCATAATTTTGTCGCCATCCTTCATGGCCGATGTGCTTTTGAACATAATCGTCGGATAGGTCTCCACCTCGAAAAAATCCGCGCCGCGCAAATGATCGTCGCGCCGATTATTGCCCGTGTCGATGCTCTGTACTTGGATCGTCGCTTGAATCATCGTCTTTTCGGGTGCTGCTGGATCGTAATCAATCGTGCCGTTGAATTGATTGAACCGGCCAGATGTGCGGCTGACCAAGTGCCGAATCGAAAACCCGACCGTCGAATGGGAGCGGTCAATTTGGTACTTTTCGGCAAAACCCACATCCGTCAGCACCAATGACGACATCAATCCCAAAAACAACACCCTCATGACCTTCAACATCGCAACCTCCTGTGGTGTGGAACTCTCAGCGGAGTTCTGTGAATGGATTGTTCCCGGCGCGTGTAACATACAAAAAATTCACGGCGGGGCAACATCATTTCGCGCCACTTTGCACGCCCTCGGCGAGATGCACCCGCGATGCCGCCAGCCCATCTTCTCGGGCGATGTGCCCGGTCGCGGGATCGATCTGTCCAAACGTCAGCACGCCCGTCGGGCAACTCTGCACACATGCCGAACACCGCACGCACTCGGGGTCTTCCATCGGTACCCCCTTGTTCGCAAAATTCATCACGTCAATGCCCTGGTGGCACACCGACGTACACACGCTGCACGAAATGCACTTCTTTTTGTCCGAAAAAATGCGAAACCGCGAAAACCGCGCGTAAATGTGCATCAGCGCGGCCAGCGGGCACGCAAACCGACACCACATCCGCCCGCTAAAATGCCAGTAAAAACCCACGCCAATAATGCCGGCCAAAAACAAATCGACAAACCATTGGTAATTCAAAAACGCCAGCGGAAAGCCCAAACTGGCCCAATGGGCATCGCGGCCCATAAACATCCCCATGTAGCCCGCAGTCGCCCAATGGGCATCTGGCAATACCCAACCCGCAATCCGCAGTGCCAAAATCGCAAAGGCCAGCACCAAAATCACCTGCCCGACCATGTTCATCTTGTTCCACAAGGGGCCGTGCGGCATCTTTTGCCGGTGCATATCGCCCATCGTTTCTGCCAGCGCGCCGCACGAGCAGATCCACCCGCAATACGCGCCCTTGCCCCATCGCCAAATCAGCAGGGGAATGATCACAAAGGTCTGCACCAAACTGATGCCCAACCACCATCCCAGGGGTTCGTGTGTGAATACGTTCCAGAAGAACAGGGGCCACGCCAAAACAAAGCCCAAGCTGCGCCAGTACTCCCGGCCGTGTGCATCCCACTCTGTCGCGGGAAACAGCGCGTCGGCCATGGGCTTGAGGACTGCGCCGCTGGAAAAATAGCCATTGTGCCCCAGCCACGGCAACAAGATGTAGGGCAACAAAAACAGGGGAATGCACTGAATGAGCATCAGCGTCAGGGTTTGCACGGTCACATAAGGCGTTTGCCGCCGCCTGATTCTGCGAATCCCAAACCCGACCACACACGCGCAATAGGCCAGGGAATAATAAAATCCCGGCTGCGTCATCGACGTCCACACCGTCCCCAAAAATCCCGACTTGTCTTGGGCAGGCGACAGATTAAACGGAAACAGGTTCGCGTTCTTGAACCACTCGTAAATCGGAATGCCCGCACCGGTTTTCCAGTGATAGACAAACACGCACGCCAGCATGATCAACGCGAAAGACATCCATGTGCCCGCGCGCCATTCCCCGCGGATGGGCACGCCCGACCGCCTGAAAAAATCCAGCGGGGCCTCGCGCCCGATCATCGCAAACACCGCGTCATTGGATATGGTCTCGCCGCCAGCCCCGGTTGACAGGGTGACATCTCGCTCGCCGATGTTCGCCACCTCCGTGCCCAATGCCAAGCGCAAATCCGGAAGTGCCTCAATTTTCTCTATATTTTCGGGCTTGGGACGGCTAAATTCCGCGCGCCGATACGACAGGGTCACGCGACCCCCGCCCTCGGCAATGGCTATGGCGGTCTCGAGCGCGCTGTCGCCGCCGCCTACGACGAGCACATCTCGATCCGCGTAATCCTTGGGATCGTGCAACCGGTTCATCACTTTGTCGCGGTCTTCGCCCGGCGCGTTTAATTTTCTAAAATTGCCCGACCGCCCAATCGCCACAATCACCCGGTGTGCGAGCAGGTCGTGGCCTTCGGGAACCACCACGCGCAACACATCCCCTTCTCGCTGCACGCATTCTGCGCGTGCGATCACCGGTTCGATATCCGCAGTGCGCGCTTCGAGTTCCTCTATCAACCGCTCTTTCACGTCTGCCCGATCCGAAAATTGCAAATCACCTGCGGGAAGCATGTCTGTCGGATACGTGTAAATCGGCTTTCCCTTCGGAAAATTCACCACCGTAGAAAACCGCTCGGACGCCTCCAACAGCACAAAGTCCAATCCCTGCTTTTTCGCTTCGAGTGCCGCCGCCATGCCCGACACGCCCCCGCCAATGATCGCCAAATCGCACACCCCGTCCCGTTGCGTCCGCCTCTCAAATCCCGCGTCATGCGCTAGGGTCCGCACCGCCTGCGCGCCCGTGTCCGACGAAAACTTCAACAGCGGGATCCCGGTCAAATCCCCCACGATGTACAAGCCGGGCACCGCCGTTGATCCATCCTCGTTCATCTCTGGCAATTTCTCCACCGTGCCCGAAGGCCACCGCGTGTGCAACCAGTGCGTGTACCGCTTCAAAAGTCCAAACATCGCGCATTCTCCAATCAAATCCCGACATGAAACAAAAAATAAAAACGAGGTTTATTCGCTAAAGCGAGGCGATATGTGGTGGGGTAAATTCAATTTGGTATTATCATCGCTTTTTTAGCACGTCACCCCGAGTTGGTCGCCGCCATAAATGGATAGGCGTTCTTCTGTGGTCAGCGCGACAGCACTTTCAGGACAGTAGTGATACTGCAAGGCCCTGCGGCGATGGGGCGAGCGGTTGGTCGGGCTGCCGTGATGGGTCAGGCCGTGCCAAAAGAGGCAACCGCCGGGATCGAGCGGAACAGTGACGCTGTTGGGAACGGCGACCTCCGCGTCGCATATCTGCCAGTCGCGCCGCTTAAAATGCGGGATTGGGCCATTTTGGTTAGAACCGGGAATAATGTGCAAACACCCATTTTCTTCGGTGGCCGCATCAATCGCAATCCACACCCCAACAACAGTGGTGCCGACGGGATAATTGAAATAGGCACAGTCTTGATGCCATGGCTTTTCTCGACCAATGCGCGGGGGTTTGATCAGCCCCATGTCCTGAAAGAGCACGGGCGTGTCGTTCATCATGCGGGCGAGCACAGAGAGGATGTTGGGGGCATGCGCGAGGGCATAGAGACGGTCATCGTTATCGACAAATTTCCAGATTTTACGCACGGCATCGCGGCGCGTATCGCCTTTGAGCGAGGAAAAACACCCGCGCTTGTCGGCTTCAACCTGCAATCCCTTAAAGTCCGAATTTTTGCCGTCAATGAGGTGCCACATCGCCCGGCCCGCAGCTTCAATTTGCTGCGGCGCGAACGCCTGTCGAATGGCGAGGTATCCCCGTTCGTGAAACCGGGCGATTTGATGGTCGTCAATATCGGCGAGCGTATCGAGATAATCGGCCCGTCTGTTCGTGCCGTAGAGCGATGGGTCAGAGGCGACGACGGGCATTAAGGCGGGAACTGTTTCTGACATAAGATAGCTCCTCAGAAAAGTGGCGAGACGCCTGCGGATACTTTGCAAATCGCATTGCGCGTGCCTTCAAGGTCAAAGCACGCGTACTGGTTGTCGCGCATCACGCATGACGCAACATGCATGGCCTGGGATTCGGTGAGATAGCCTTCATCGACCTCGGCTTCAAGGGTTTTGGCGAGCCAGAAGCGCGTTTGAAAGGCGTAGGCCGCAGCACTGGTGGGCCAGCGGGTATCCCCGCCAAACACAAAGAGCTTGTTGATGGGCGCGGCGTGGATAAAGCGGCGGACAAAATCGCTTGACGCATACGGGTTAATCGACCACGCCCAGCACAGATCTGCCCAGACATTTTTGTAGTGCTTGGTCAAAGCGATGAGCTCATCGCTGTACGGATAGGCAATGTGCATCAGCACAAACCGCGCGTCGAGGTATTGCGCCAAAAGCCCGCACAGATTGCCCGCTTTGATGCGATCAACCGGCATGCGGTTGTTGCCGGCATAATAGCCCGTGTGGAGTTTGAAGGGCAAATTGTGTTCTATCGCGAGTTCCACACCGCGCGCCCAGCACCAGTCGCCGAGGCACAGTCGCAGCGATTCGGACACCTTGTTGTTGGACGCGAGGGTGGCGTACAAGGCGCGTTCTGCATCTCCGCGCGCACGCGCCTGCCACTTCAGGGTGCGGTTGTACGCGTGTTGGGCCTTCACCGCTATCGCATAAGGCGCGTGTTTTTCAAAAATGGCCTCCATCGCCTTTTGAAGCGAATCGAGATCGACAACCGCGATGCCCGTGTCTTCGGCAATGGCTTTTTGATCGATCTGCCCGTTGCAAAACCCCGCCCACGAGAGGTCGTAGAGAAAAAACTCGGCGCCGGATTCGTCGGGCGGGCACGGCCAGCAAAAATCATCGGTTTGAACGTGATCGAGATTGGCAACCTCGCGCAGCAACTTGTACCGACCGCCGGGCTTGCGGAGTTCCATGAGCTTTTCCTGCGCGGGCGCGAGCACATCCGGCGTGAGGTCGTCAAACCCATACACATCGGTGACAATGCGCCGCACCGCCTCGCCATACCCCGTGTATTGCGTGGCTTCCCACGCGGCCCCTATCCCTTGCAACCGTCCGACCAAATCGGGGTCGGAGGCATCTGTGAGGCGTCTGAGAGCCTGCGGCGACGCCCCAGCCGCAATGAGATCAGCGGGCACATAGTTGCCAAAGAGGTCCTGCAAAATATCGGGGCCATTATCGGTCCAGGCGGGTTCTCTCAACAGGTGTTCGTGCGTGTCGCACAAAGCGGTTTGTGCGATGTGTTCAGACAGGTCCGTAGGCATGTTGTCTCCTTTTTGGCGTGGTTAGCGGCCGGTGGTCTATCCCAACCCATTCCCACCGCGGGGGCGAGGACAGGCACAGGGGCCTGTCCCTACGTTGCTGGAGCAGGGCGGCCTTCTTACCTCATCTCCCAACCTTCAACCAGTATCCCCCATCCACACTCAAAACCGTGCCCGTGATATAATCCGCCGCGTCTGAACAGAGAAATGTGGCGGCTTGGGCAATGTCTTCGGGCGTGCCCAAGCGTTTCCACGGCAGCGCAGTCGCGGCTTCGCGGATCTGCGCTTCGGTCGCGTATTGCCGCTCCCCCGGCGTATCCGTGTAGCCTGGCGCGATAACATTTGAGCGGATGCGATGGTCGGCGAGTTCATTGGCGATGGTGGCCGACATCTGATTGATCCCGGCTTTGGCCGCGTTGTAGGGCAGCGAGGTCGAAAAAGGTATTTCGGCCAAAACAGAACTGATAAAGAGAATCGCGCCGCCCTCACCCTGTTTGACCATCTGACGCGCGCCGGCCTGCGCGATGTGAAAAGCCCCCCAAAACGTGACCTCAAGCGTGCGCCGCGCGCCCTCCAATGCGAGGTCGAGAAAGGGTTCGCGTTTGCTGTAATACGCATTGGCAACCGCGATATCGATCCGACCAAATTTCTCGACAGTGGCATTGACCATCGCATCTACGGCTTCTCGATCAGCAACATCGGCCTTATGCACGAGGGCATCAGAGCCCGCCTGGCGAATCTCTGCGGCAACCGCCTCGGCCTCATTGACATGGGTGCGATAATTGACCGTGACGTTGGCACCCGAGCGGCCCATCTGAACGGCGATCCCGCGCCCAATCCCCCGAGACGCGCCGGAAATGAGCGCGACTTTTCCATCCAAGTTGATGTTCATGGAAGACTCCTTTTAATCAAACAGATCGGGCTTCACCTTGAAATGGCGTATCAACATACAAATATGCGTTTTGGTCAACGCTCGCGCACCCGAGAGAAATTGTTGCACCACCGAGATGGGTTCTCCTATAAATTTCGCCGATGATTTCTGTTGTATTCACTGTGCGTCAGGATCCGCTGATGATCGGGCGCCGGGGTATTTATTGGCGTACTCCCGCAAGCGTTTCAAGGCGATGATGCGTTTCATAAATTGCGTAATTTCACGTCGCCATCAACCCAGTACCCGGCCATTGGTCATCACTGGCGGTGATATCCACGGTGATGCCGTCGGGATCCTCCACTTTGAACGCACCTTCCTCCAGATTGTCCGGGGCCAGCGGCTCTTTGCCGTTCAGGCCATCGGAAAAAATTTCGTAGCCCATCTCGGTCAAACGCTGCGCTGTAACCTCCAAATTGGGAACCCGGATGCCGACGTGCAAATAGTCCAGCATGCCGCTCACATGCGCGGGGCGGGAAGGCCCGTTGTGCTGAAAAACGCGGAAATTGTGATAGCCATCCGTGAGGTCATAACATTGATCTCTCACCTGCACGAGGCGCAGGCCCAAGCCATCTCGCCAGAAACGGATGGTCTTTGCAATATCTGTGGCGCGCACGCCAATATGGACGAGTGTGGTCGCCATGATGTATTCCTCCTGTCAAATAAAGTGTAATGCTTCGCAATGCCTATCAGCTTTCAGCGATCAGCTTCCCCAACCGCCCAAAGCGATGTATGGGCTGATCGCTTGTTTTGCTGACCGCTTAATATATGCCAAAATCCGCGCCAAAATTCAAGACAAGATATACCTGCCTTTTAGAAGTTGTGTTAAAATTATCGGGACCTACCCCCCTAACCCCCGTGACGCGCTCCGCTCGTTGTAGGCGACGCCTGTGCCTACGAGGAATGGGGAATCGAGATCTTTTTTCAAGAAAAGGTGGTAGAACATCTCCCCTCCCCGTTGCGGGGAGGGGGCCAAATGTATCTTAATACAGTCTCTTATGACCGATCCCACAATTGCCGCATTTCCGCGCTCGATGCGAGCAACTCGTCCAGCGTGCCCACGCATTCGATCCGACCGTTTTTGAGCACGACAATTTGATCTGCGCGGCGAAGCGCGGGGCGCCTGTGCGAAACCACGAGACAAGTGGCCCGGCGGCGTTCAAAAACGCGCTGCCAAAGCACGCGCTCGGTCTCGACATCGAGCGCGGAAGACAGATCGTCAAACACCGACAACTCGGGATCGCGGATAAACATGCGGGCCGCGGCAGCGCGCTGAATTTGTCCCCCGGAAAGTTTTACACCGCGCGGGCCAACAACCGTATCCAATCCGTTTTCAAGGGTGGGCACATCGGCCTCCAGAACCCCATTGTAGAGCGCGTGTTCGAGCGCGTGCGGATCATCGGGCAAGCCCAAAAGAATATTGTCGCGCAGGGATTCGCTGAAAAGACGCGGAATTTGCGGGGTATAAGCGCAGCGCGGAGGCACAAAAAAGGTTTTGGGATCCGCGACTTTCTCCCCGTTCCAATAGATCTCCCCGCTCGCGGCCGGCAAAACCCCGATCAGGGCGCGGAGCAACGTGGTCTTGCCAGAGCCGATTTGTCCGGTGACAACCGTGAACGACCCGGCGGGAATCGCGAGGTCAATATTGCGAATGCCGTTGGTGGATTTGGGATAGGTATAACCGAGGTTGCAAATCCTGAGTTCGCCGAGCTTGTCCGATGCGGCGCGTGCTGGCAAATGCAAATCCGGGGGATCCGCGTCGAGATACACATCCGCGGGTTGGGAAATGCGTGCGCGGGGCATATCCTCAATGGTATAGGCCATGCGAAAATACGACACCTCTGCCCGCTTGTGATTGGTCAGCAACGTGCCGAGCAGGGAACCGCTGCGCGCAACCTGCCCCACGTACGTGGCAAACAGGGCCATATCGCCCACAGTGAACGCGCCCGATTTCATTTTTTCCGCCACCAGAATGAGAATGACGCCCGTGGCGATATGACCGAGGTTGAAATTGATGGAACTGAGTATCTGATTGAAGAGATTGTCGATCAGCGTGGAGGTGCGCCGTGCGTCGTTGAGTTTCCGAAAGTGGTCGATGACACGCGCTTGCGTGGTGGCGACCTTGATCGCGAGAATCGATTGGAACATCTCATTGATAAAATTGGTGGATCGCTCTGTGGCAACGCGCTGCGCGGTGCGGTATTTGTAAATGTAATTGCGCGCAAAATCGACCACGATCACCACGCAGATCGCCGGCGCGATGGTGATGGCGGTGATATGGGGATCGATGGTCGCCATATAAGAAATTGCCAGTCCCGCAAACACGAGATTGCCCCACATGTGGATGTAGCGGTCGAGGTAGTGAATAATGCCCAACACATCGTCTCGGAATCGGTTGGTCACTTCGCCCGACGCCGTAGCGATTTTCCCCGGATCTCGAACCTCGAGAATCGCCCTCAGAAGATTTTTCCGCAACAGCGTCTCAATCGCATACCACCAGCGCGGCCATGTAAAAGCCGAGCCAAAAAGGGCGATGCGGTCGCCAATTTCAACCGCGACAAAAAGGGCGACGAGCGTCCACGCGGTGAACCCGGCTTCGGCCTGACCCGTGAGCGCGTCGAAAAACCCCTTCATAATAACGCCCGCGAGAAAGGGCGCGACATCGTCGATCCCGCGAAAGAAAATCGTGGCGAAAAACAGGCCGGGGCGGAACTTGAGCAATCGCCATGTCGTTTGTCCCATCGTCATGCGATGAGTTCCTCCAAGCCCGCGTTGAGCAGGCGCGAAAACCGCGAGTTTGGATCCGCAACGAGTTCTGCACGCGGGCCGAGTTCCCGAACCCGTCCGTTGTCCAAAATCAAAATATTATCCACGCGCTCTACGGTCTCGAGGCGATGGGCAATGATGATGCCTGTGCGGTCTTGCAACAGGCGTTCCACAGCGCGGTTGATCTGTTGCTCGGTCGCGGGATCGAGCCGCGACGAGGGTTCGTCCAAAATGACCAGGCCGGGGTTTTTGAGAAACACCCGGGCAAACGCGAGCAACTGCGCCTCGCCGGCCGATAAGCTGCTCGCAACGAGTTCGGTATCCAACCCTTCAGACAGGGCCGCGTACCACGCGCCCAGGCCCAGGTCGCGGAGGATGCCGATGATTTTCTCATCGGAAACACCCGACCGAAAAAGCGTGAGATTGTCGCGCACGCTGGCATTGAAAACCTGCACATCCTGAGTGACCATGCCGACGTGCTGCCGCAGGTCGTCGAGACAGATGTTTTCGATATTTTGATCCCCAATGCGAATTTGCCCGCGCTGAATATCGTAAAATCGAAAGAGCAAGCGCGTAATCGTGGTTTTGCCACTGCCCGTGCGCCCCAACAGGCCCAGTATTTTGCCCGGTTCCAGTGAAAAGGAGACATTGCAAAGCACGGGATCGCCGGGATGGTACGCAAAATGCACATGGTCAAACGCGATACCCAATGGCCGGGATGCGGATAATTTTTCCCGGCCATCCCGAATGCGAGTCTGAATGCGGTGCAATTCTTCAATGCGTTTTAGCCCGGCCGTGGCGCGTTGCAAATCGTTGATCTGCTGGCTGATTTGAAAAAGCGGTTCGCGCAACATCGACGTGTAGTGAAACACGAGAAAAACCGCGCCTATCGTGAACGCGCCCTCCTCGTAGAGCCATATCCCCATGCCCATGGCGAGCGCGTAACCGAGCGCGAACATCAGGCCGGTAATCGCGCGCAGGCCCTCGCTCATAAATTCGGATTTTTTGATCCGATCAAAAACGCCTTGGTTAACTTTGTAAAACCGATTCAAGGTGTAATCGCCCGCGCCGTTGGTGCGAATGTCCTCAAGGCCGAGCAATCGCTCTTCGAGAAACCCGTACAGACGCGCATAACGCTCGCGTTCGCGCGTGTAAATGGGCACGGCAATATTGCGCGTGAGATTAAAAACGACAAAGGCGAGAACCGAAAAACCCGTAAGAGCCGCGCCCACGCGCCAATCTTCGCGGAACACCAGCGCGAGCACGCCGACGAGAAAAAACGCACTGCCGATAACGTGGATGACGAATTGCGAAAAAAAATTGGAAAGGGCCATCGTATCGCCGTCAACGCGCTCGATCATCTCGCCCGGCGTGTGTTGCTGGTGAAAGCCCATGTCGAGATTGAGACAGTGGTGCGCCAAATTGTTCCGCATCTGATTCGTCGCGCGCCAGCCCACGTCTTGCCCGAGATACGAACTCACAATTTGCACGCCCTGCCGCACAATGCCAATGGCGAGAAACGCAACGCCCGCCCACACGAGGTTTTGCACAGGTCCACCTGCCTGCGCCGTGTCGATAAAATATCGGACAATTTGGGGATTGATCAGATTGAGGCCAATGCCCGTGAACATGAAAACGCCCAACAAAACCACGCGCTTCCAATGGGGGCGAAGATAGCGAATCAGGAGGGCGGCATAATGCCTAAGTGGGACACGTTCCAAGGAGATTCCCAGCGTAAAAAAAACCGGTGTCTAAATGGCTTTGACAGGGCGGACAATTTTTGGGAAATTACCATGCGAGGGGATAATTTTCAAGGACAATATATCCAAAGCACACCGACAAAGCCCCACATTGTAATTTCAATTTGGTATAATACCAATTTGATTTTCTATTGGCCTGGTGCGATATGTTGCCAGCAAGCAATCTCCCTTGACGTTCCGCAGTCATTCAGAAAAGCCATCGCAAAAATGCGATCACAAAATACCTTCACACAAAGCCATCATGCACAGCGCGCAAGGCCGTTTGGCAACCAACAGCCATCTTGCAACTTCCTTCGCAGGCCAACGCATGTCGTTCTGTTACAAAAGCGATTTGCGCTGTGCCAGCCTCTCGGCGTATGAGAGCGGCATTTTTTGCCTACTTTTTTTTGCTGTTGAAAAAAAGTAGGTCGCCGCACGCCGTAGGCACAGGCGTAGCCAACGCATCGAAGGCAACCCACGCGGAGGTAGAACCAAACGCTTGAGACAAGCAAGGCATGATCTCTACGGAATGTCTGTTCCTCATTCCTCCCTGAAGGGAGGCAGGATACGAACAAATAAAAATCAAATTGGTATAAGACGTGAATGCATGTACGTAAGAAATTGAACCACGACCGCAAAAAGGTGTTTTATGAACCTGAAGCAATACCCATCTGATACCCTATCTGTTCTTCGCCGCTTTTATCTTTGGGCGGGCACGGGGGCACCGCCCCTACGTTTTTATTTTCGCATCTTTTTTGAGGAAGCGAGCGTGTAAATCCATCGCGCACGAGCCTGATCAGACCGTGCGGCTTGGGACTTGCGATTGTCGGATTTACGACCACGCCCCTACCCTCTCGCGCTTTTTTTCGCTTAATCCGCAATCGCTTTTTGGCAACCACGAGGAGTCACCTTGAAAACCATTCTCATTACCGGGGGCGCCGGGTTTATTGGCAGCCATTTTGCGCGCCACATCCTCAATGCGTACCGCGATTACCGCGTCATCAATTTGGATAAGTTGACGTATGCAGGCAATCTGGACAATGTGTTGGATATTGCGGACCATCCCCGATACGAATTTGTGCGCGGGGATATTTGCAATGCCGAGTTGGTTCACAGCGTGATGCAACGGGTTGATCTCGTGGCAAATTTTGCGGCGGAAAGCCATGTGGATCGCAGCATTATGGGGGCGGAAGCGTTTATGAAATCCAACGCGCTGGGGGTGTATACCCTGCTCGCCGTAGCGCGCGACCGCGGCGTTGAGCGGTTTTTGCAAGTGAGCACCGATGAGGTCTATGGGTCTTTGGAAGAAGGCGAAGAACCCTGGACAGAAGAGGCACCCATTGCCCCGCGCAATCCCTACGCTGTGGCAAAAGCGTCAGGTGATCTGATGGCGCGGGCATTTGCCATCACGTATGGCCTGCCCGTGGTGATTACGCGGGCGGCCAATAATATCGGCCCATTTCAATATCCCGAAAAGCGCGTGCCCATTTACATTGCCAATGCCATTGACGACATGCCATTGCCCGTGTATGGCGCGGGCACGGCTGTTCGCGATCATCTCTACGTGACCGATCACTGCGCGGCGATTGATCTGGTGCTTCACGAGGGCACGCCGGGCGAAGCCTATAATGTGGGCGGCGAGAACGAAGCCGATGGCCTTGCTGTCGCGGAAAAAATTCTGGCGTATCTGGAGAAGCCCAAAGACCTCATGCAATATGTGACCGACCGCCCCGGACACGACATGCGGTATTCCCTGAATGCGTCAAAAATCGCGGCACTGGGGTGGAAGCCAAAATACAATTTTGAAGATGCCCTGCGCCTCACAGTGGAATGGTATCTGAACAATGAAGACTGGTGGCGAAAAATTCGGAACAGCGCAGAGTACCGAGACTATTACAAACAACAGTATAAAAACGATCCGCATAATAGGTCGTGTTGACACTTGAATCCCTAACAAAAAGCGTTGGCATGGATTTGTGAGAGGCCGACTTTGAGGCGTTCCTGCGGGTGTTCACTCATCTGTTTCAGATGCTTGATTCCTTTTTGTTAGGGCTTCTTAGTATAACTCCTGCTTTTCGCCTTTCATCCGCGCAATCCGCGTCATCCGTTTCATCCGTGATCGCCCGATCTGCGTTCTTATGCGGTTGCTTTTCCCAAATACAGATCTCTGCCCTGTGCGAGGGCGGCGATTTTGCGGTCGGCCACCGAGCGTTTGAGCATCCAGAATCCACAGTCCGGGTGGATAAATGCGACTCGGCCCGGGCCGAGTTCTTTTTCTGCGTGGTCGAGGCGGCGAGCAATTTGTTCGGGCGTTTCGAGGTGGTTGATTTTGATATCGACCACGCCAATGCCGAGTTGGATGCGCGGATCAATTTCTTTGAGGGCGATCAAATCGTCTTCCGGGCGATGGGCGAGTTCGAGCACGAGGTGATCGGTGTGCAGAGCGTTGAGAAATGCGATGAGGGACCGCCATGTGCCGCGTTGAATCGTTTGCCCGCCGTAGTTTCCAAAACAAAAGTGAACGGCTTTTTCCACACTGGGATCGACCGCGTCGAGCACGGTATTGATCGCTTGAGCCGCAAGCGGCGCGTCTTCGGGATTGCCCGGGATATTGGCTTCATCGACCTGGACACAGGCGCAGGGCAGGCCGCGCACTTGATCGGCCAGCACATTTGCCACGCCCATGAGCAGGGTGTCAAAATCACCGTAGTAATTGTCGAGCAGGGTTCGGGCGAGCATATAGGGGCTGGTCAGGGTAAATTTGAATGGCCCACCCGCCACGGCCGCCGCACGCGCGCAATCGGACAACAGATCGAGCGTGCCTTCTGTGAGTTCGGCTTCGACAACCGCAGCGGGTTTGGCGCGAAAATCCATCGCACGTTGTCGGCGAAATGCCTCGACTTCGGTGCGCCCAAAATCCGCGCGCGTCCCCCCCATTGGGCGCACAAAATATTCGATCATGCCATTGGTTTCGGGGTGGTTGATGTCAAATCGGTACAATTCGCCATCGGTGGGCAGGTCAATGCCGGCCTGGCGTTGCGTGTCAAAAATCACGCGCGTGGCATCCACAACTGCGGTTTCGCCCGCCGCGCCCAAGAGCCAATCGGGTAGCGGATAGGACCCCACAGTCGTGGTGAGAATGGTGGATTCGCGGCGCAGTTCTTGCACGGCGTTCGGTTTTTCAATTGCATTTTCAGACATGGAAATTCCTCGTTATTAACTGGCGTTACGCGCACTTTCTCGTCAAAGCCGAGTTCTCGTTCATGGCGCTTGCTGACAACCTCAAGCGTGCTTTCAAGTTGGTCGGCGTCTCAAAACCGAGCGCCGCCGTGGGAACAACTACGCCAGCGGTTCAATCGCTTTGTAGCAGTACAGCATGCGCTGACCTTCCGAGTGGGTTGCCAAATGAACGTGTGTTGGTAGAAGGACTTGTACGCTGTGCGTGATGGCTTATATGAATACTGCAAAAAAAATAATATATACAAAGGCAATGGAAAAGGTGAGAATCTATTCCGATGACCACTTGGGGCTCGGGCGGCCTTCTCGCCTCTCGCTTCTCACCTTTATGCCGGGTGAAAGGGCGGGGACTGACCACTAACCACCGGAGTCCTTATGGCACGAGCAGAAATTGGCAACCGCGTATTGGTTTATTACAAGGGCGTTTTGGAGGACGGAACCGTGGCCGAAGGCACGGCTGAGGGCGAACCTTATGAATTTACTGTGGGAGATGAGGCGGTCAAAAACATCTTTACGCGCCTTGTTCTCGGCATGAAAGAAGGCGATTCCCGCACGGTCCTCCTGTCGCCCGAAGAGGCGTTTGGTCCGTATAATCCCGATTTTGTGATCGAGGTCGCACGGTCGAAATTCCCACCCGATGCACCGCTCGAAAAGGGCGTGCGGATGGAGGTGCAGGCAGATCCCGATGGCACGCCTGTCGAAGTGTCTGTCACAAAAGTCACGCCCCAAACCGTGACCTTAGATGGCAACCATCCGCTGGCCGGTGAGGAAGTTACCATGACGATTCAGTTGCTGGAGATCGGGGTCTAACCCCGCCTATCCGCCGTTGCGATTTGTCGATTCGTAGATTTAGGCGGGCACGGGGGCACCGCCCCTACATCTCGTTTTTGGGGAATGGACGGGGTTCGTAGATGAACTGCTGACGCATTTGTACCCCGTTTCGTAGATTCGTAGATTTAGGCGGGCACGGGGGTGCCGCCCTACTATTACAGGTGATAAGATGTGGCGTCAATTGAGAATCATCGCGTTTTGTCTCGCGCTGGTTGCATGTGGGCCCGAGGTTCAACTCGTAGAGGATGGGCGCGAAAAATACCATGTGTATTGGGATGAAGGGCACAAGCGGTATCTCAGACACGGGTTGTATCAGTCGTTTTACGAAAATGGCCGCGAGCGTTCGGTCGGCAAATACGAGCGCGATGTCAAAGTGGGGGTTTGGACGCACTGGTATGAGAACGGGCAAAAACAAGGGGAAATGGACTGGGTTGATGGCAAGCCCGAAGGCGCAGTCGTGGAATGGTACGAAAATGGACAGATCAAGAACACGGGCATGTGGGAAAATGGCGGGCGGCACGGGCTTTCAACATGGTGGTATGCAAATGGCGTCAAACAAAAGGAAGTGACATACCTAGACGGCGAACCCGATGGGATTTGGACGTACTGGGATTCGACTGGCGCGGTGGCGAAGAGGCAGTTTTGGGATCGCGGCGCGTTTTTGCGGGTGGAGGAATGAGCGGTCCGCTTGACAGGTGAACATAAGCACGCGATATTGATTTGTCGGCTTTGTGATATATCGCCTCGCCATTATCAAAAAAATAAAAACGCAGGGGCGATGCTCCCGTGCTCGCCCAAAGATACAAGATGCGAGGATAGAAACTTAGGGGCGATGCTCCTGTGCTCGCCCGAAGATACAAGGGCGGACCACTGACAATTCACCGCATTGACCGATTATTCGCATTTTTTAGCCCAAAGGAATAAAAATGGCAGATAAGACCCTGTATTTGTTAGATGGAATGGCCCTGATTTATCGGGGGCATTTTGCGATGATCCGCAATCCGCGCATGACGTCGAACGGGATGAACACTTCGGCGTTATTTGTTTTTACAAATGCGTTGTTGGATATTTTGGGCAACGCGCAACCCTCGCACTTGGCCGTGGTTTTCGACACGCCAGAGCCCACGTATCGGCACGAGATGTTCAAAGCGTACAAGGCGCAGCGGGAAGCCATGCCCGAGGATTTGAGCCTCGCGTTGCCCTATATCGATCAGATGTGCGGAGGGTTCAACGTGCCGGTGATTCGCAAACCGGGCTATGAGGCCGACGACGTGATCGGCACGCTGGCCAAGCAGGCCGAAAAGGCCGGGTTCACAACGTATATGGTGACGCCCGATAAGGACTATGCCCAACTCGTGTCGGAAAAAACGCGGATCAGCAAGCCCGGGCGTACGGGACAAGGCGCGGAGATTTTGGGCGTGGCAGAAGTGCTGGCGCAATGGGAAATCGAGCGCGTGGATCAAGTGATCGATATGCTCGGGCTGATGGGCGATTCGAGCGACAATGTGCCGGGCGTGCCGGGCATTGGGCCAAAGACCGCGCAAAAGTTGATCGCGCAATACGACAGCGTGGAGGGCTTGCTCGATCATGTGGATGAATTGAAGGGCAAGCAAAAAGAGAATGTGGTGACGTATCGAAAACAGGCATTGCTGTCAAAGGAATTGGTCGCCATTCGTCTCGACGTGCCGTTGAATTTTGGGTTGGACGATCTATCGGTGAAGCCGCGAGACGATGAAAAGCTCAAAACTCTGTTTGCCGAGTTGGAGTTCCACACCCTGGGCAAACGGCTGTTTGGAGGCGATTTTAATGCGGATCGACAACAGACCTCGCTGTTTGGCGATGAGGCTGCGGATGAGCCGATAGGCGAGTCGAATAACAAGACCATTGCGGATGTCGAACACGAGTATTACACGGTGGATACGCGGGAGAAGCGCGCGGCCTTAATCGCAAAATTGGCGCGGCAAAAGGCATTTTGTTTTGATACGGAAACGACGGGCCTGAATCCGAGAACGTGCGAATTGCTCGGCCTCGCGTTCTCGTTTCAACCGCACGCGGGATATTACGTGCCCCTGCCGGAAGACCCGGATGAAAACAGGGCCGCGTTGGAAGAATTTCGGGAGATTTTGGAAAATCCCAAAACAAAGAAAATTGGACACAATCTCAAATTCGACATGGCCGTGTTGTTGTGGCAGGGCTTGGAGGTTCGGGGGGCGATATTTGACACGATGCTGGCCGCGTATGTGATCGCCCCCGAAGCGCGCCGCGGCATGGATATTTTGGCGCGGACCGTGTTGGGATATGAACCCATTGCCATTGAGTCTTTAATCGGGGAAAAGAAAAAGGGCGTCAAACAAAAGACCCTGCGCGAGGTCCCGCTGGACAAGGTGACGGAATACGCGACCGAGGATGCGGATATCACCTTGCAGTTGGCCGAGGCCCTGCGTCCAAAAATCAAAGAGATGGGACAGACGCGCGTGTTTGAAGATGTGGAATGCCCGCTGGTATCGGTGTTGGCACAGATGGAGTATGAGGGCATTCGCATGGACGTGCCGGTCATCGAGGTGCTGTCGGAGGATTTGCGAGACGAACTCGCGGCCATTCGCGGGCGCATTTACGAGTTGGCGGGCGAAGCGTTTAATCTCAATTCCCCCAAGCAACTGGGCGAGATATTGTTCGACAAGTTGAAACTCGACCCCAATGCGCGGCGAACCACCAAGACCAAGCAGTATCAAACCGGGGAATCCATTTTGCAGCGGCTGGCGCACAAACACGAGATTGTCGAGCAGATTTTGATGTATCGCACGTACTCGAAACTGAAATCCACGTATTTGGACATGCTGCCGGGCGCGGTCTTTGCGAAAACCGGGCACGTGCATACGCATTACGAACAGGCCGTGACCGCGACCGGGCGGTTGCAATCGCACGGGCCGAATTTGCAGAATATCCCCATTCGCACGGAAAAGGGGCGCGAGATTCGCAAAGCCTTTGTGCCGCGCAACGAGCACTACGCGCTGTTGTCGGCGGACTATTCGCAGATCGAATTGCGCGTGGTGGCCGAATTGAGTGGGGATATCGAGATGGGCAAGGCATTTCGGGATGGGTTGGACATTCACGCGGCAACCGCGATGAAAATTTACGGCTTGGACGAAGGCGATGTGACCGCCGAGATGCGCCGCCAGGCCAAGACCGTGAACTTTGGCATTATTTATGGGATTTCGGCTTTTGGCTTGGCGCAGCGATTGAACATTCCGCGATCCGAAGCCGGGCGGTTGATCGATCAGTATTTCGACCAATTTCCCGGCGCGAAAAAGTACATGGATGAAACCATTGCTTTTGCACGCGAACACGGGTATGTGGAGACGATGACCGGGCGCAGGCGTTATTTGCGAGACATTCACTCGCGCAACGCCACCACGCGCAAGCGCGCCGAGCGCAATGCGATCAATTCGCGGATTCAGGGCACGGCAGCGGATATGATCAAAATTGCGATGCGCCGCGTTCAAGACGCGCTGCAAGAACGGGCGTTAAAAACGCGCATGTTGTTGCAAGTTCACGACGAACTCGTTTTTGACATGCACAAAGACGAAGCCGATGTGGCGATGCCGCTCATTGAAGAAGCGATGAAAAACGCCCTGCCGATGTCGGTGCCGATTGTGGTGGAGATGGGCACGGGAAG
Organism: uncultured Latescibacterota bacterium; assembly: GCA_958295785.1. Classification (GTDB taxonomy): domain Bacteria; phylum Latescibacterota; class UBA2968; order UBA2968; family UBA2968; genus VXRD01. The sequence continues at coordinate 2,752,257 of OY282377.1, read as the reverse complement.
CAACTGGTTGGAGGCGCATTGAAATCAGCGAATTGACGAATCGACAAATCGTAGAGGCGGTGCCCCTGTGCCCGCCCGAAAAGCAGTAGATTCGCTAAACGGAGAAGACATGATTCGCTGGGTAAAAAAAATGTTCGCCCTGCCTGTGGAACAACTGCCGCAACTCGAAATGTTCCGCGATCATCTCCGCGATCTGCCCGAGGTTCAGAACGTCGCCGGTTATGCCATCCGCACCTATTGTTCGGGCGACGAAGCCGCGTGGTGTCGCATCATGGAAGGGAATGTGGGCCACAACTGGACCGCGGAGAAATGCCGAGAGAATTTGATTCGAGATTCCCGCTTTCAGGCCGAGAATCTCTTTTTTATCACCCACAACGGCAACCCCATCGCCAGCGCGTGTGCTTGGCGCGTGGATGACCAATCGCCAGACATAGGCGAAGTTCACATGGTCGCCGTGCTGTCTGACCATCGCGGCAAAGGACTCGGGCATTTGCTCAACGCCCTCGTCCTCCATCGCTTAAAAGACTTGGGCTATCAAAAGGCCCATCTCAAAACCGATGACTGGCGTTTGGTTGCGATCAAAACCTACCTCGCCGCAGGCTTTCAACCCCTCAACACGCACGAGAGCCATCCCGAACGCTGGGAAGCGATATACGCCAAGTTGAAAATCAATGGTGAGTGTTGAGTCCGCCCCCCCAACTCCTTTCGCGCCTTTCGTAGTCATCGAAAAGTGATCAGCCCCCACCAAGCCACTGAGATATCATTCACGCGCTTAAAACAGCGACAATTGTTCGGCGGATTCGCGCCTTTTGGTTCGCAGATCGACATATTCGATCACCTCGTCGGGAATGTCGGACACAAAGCGCGACACCTCGGGGCGAATGCGTTCGCCAAACCGCAGGCGGCTTCGGGCGCGCGTGAGGATCACCTCATCTTGCCCGCGCGTGATGCCCACGAAAAACAGGCGTCGTTCCTCTGCGGCATCCGCATTGGAATACGGTAGCAACCCCTCCTCGACACCGCAGACAAAGACCACGGGAAACTCCAGCCCCTTAGACGCATGCAAGGTCATCAGGGTCACGGCTTCGGGGCGCACGACCCGGCCGTGGCGGACAAAATCGCCATCTTGCCCCAGGGCGACCACATCCAACAAATCCGCGAGGGCGTCCACACTTTCGGCCAACAACCCCAGTCGGTCGAGCGCGACATCTTCGGGCATCGCAAATTCATCTGCCCACATTGCGATGAGTTCGGCGGGCGACCGGTGCGGCAATGCCTTGCGGAAGCGATCCACAGCCTCTCTCACCGCATCCCATTTCTCCTGCACGGCGTCTGGCAATGCGTCCGGCAAAACGCCTTTGCGAATGCCCTTTCGCAGTGCGGCCCGCGCCGTGCGGCCGGGATCGAATGCCGGAATGGACAACACTTCGATCAGCGCGTGGGCGTCGTCGCGCAACACATACTTAAAAAATCCCAGTGCCCGCCGCACAGAAGGCGCGTCTAAATATGTCTTTTGCCCCACGACGCGATAGGGAATGCCCGCCTCCAAAAAACGCGATTCCAGCGCGTCTGCCTGCCGCCCGGTGCGAAACAAAACCGCAAAATCGTCCAACCCGCGCTTGCCCTCTTCGTTGGCTTGTAGCAAATCCGCGCCCCCGACCCGTTTCACAATTTCATCCACTATCGCAATGCCCTCGCCCGTTTCCCCGGGTGTGGATAACACTGTCAGATTCGCACCGCTTTCGCGCATCGCAACAAAAGACCGCCCGGCAATGCGGGACGCCGCGGCGAGAATCTGAGGGGTCGAGCGAAACGCGCGCTGCAACACCACTTCGCGCGCTGTGGAAAAATCTGCCTTCAACCGCGCAAAATACGCCGCGCTGGCCCCGCGAAACCCGTAGATCGCCTGATCCGGATCGCCAATGACAAACAGCCCATCGCCGTTCCCGGCCAATTTTTGAACCCACGCGTACTGCACGGCGTTGACATCTTGAAACTCATCCACCAACACATGGGAAAAACGCGCCTGCACGTCCCGCAAAACATCGCCGCACAGCACCTCGTTCAAAACGAGCAAAATATCGTCAAAATCCATCAACCCATAAGCCGCCATGCGATGCTGATACGCCGCATAAACAGGACGCAAATCGGCATCCAACTCCTGCGCTCCGGCTTTGCACAGCGAAATGTCAGACAGCGCGCGATCAACCGACAAGTCGGCCCCAATATCGGTCATGGCCTCTTGCAAAACGCCGCGTGCCTCGCCCCTATCGGCAATGCTGCCCAACCGGTCGGGCGCGTATTCGCGCAAGAGATCTAACGCCAAGCGGTGGAATGTGCCCACGCGCAGCGGCACTAATTCTTCGCCGCCAGAGAACAGCGCGACAACGCGCTCCCACATTTCATCGGCGGCGCGATTGGTAAATGTCACGGCCATCACAGATGCCGGCGACACGCCGCGATTTTGAATCAGATCGACCACGCGATGCGTGAGCACTCGGGTTTTCCCCGTGCCGGGCCCTGCGATCACGATTACAGGCCCTTTGTCCATTGCCACAGTTGCTCGTTGGTCGGGGTCTAAGTTAGATGTTGGGAGAGGGTGGAGGTTGGGGGTTGGAGACTGGGGCCTTGTGTTTGTGCGATCTGCGTTTTTCTTTGGCGGGGCTATTGTCTTTTCCATCTTCTCGGGCATTTGAAACAGCGCGTCCTGCCGGCTCAAACGCGCGCGGTCTTCGTCTGAAAAAACTTGGATTTTTCCGTACACGCCATCGTATCCCGGCGCGATGTGAACTTCGCCTGCGCGCATCCGCCGAATGCCTTCGGCAAGGAGGGGATCGCCGGTTTTTGCGATCTCTGCAACGGGCAATTCGCGCAAAATTTTCAACTCTGGCCCGTGCGTTGCCAGCATCGTCTCGTACGCGGCCTGCACGCGCTTGCTCGTTGGCCCCACCTGCAAAACCGAGCCGATGATCTCGGGCAACGGGATCAAATTTTCAAACGGCATCGCCACGTCTGCGCGGTCGCCTTCTGCGCGGTCGGCGAGCCGCTCGACGCGGTGCAGCACGCCCACGGTCAATTTGCGCCCACACACCGGACACATCCCCTCGGCGCGGATGGTCTGCGAGGGTTTCCAGCACACATCGCATTTTCGATGCCCGTCAAAGTGATACTTGCCCTCTTCGGGATAAAATTCCAGCGTGCCCGTAAACCGCGCGGGATCGCGGTCTCGCAATGCCTCGTACATCCCGCGAAACGAGAGGTCCGCGTCAAAACAAGTGGCTTCGCGGGCCAATTTTTGGGGCGAATGCGCGTCCGAATTGGAGACTATCGCGTAATCGTCTAGCATGGACAACCGCCAATTCATCGGCGGGTCCGAGGACAGTCCCGTTTCCACGGCAAAAATATGCGGCAGCATGTCTTCAAAACACTCTGCCAACGTATCAAACCCGGAACTCGCGCCCAAAACGGCAAAATGGGGCGTCCAGATATGCGCGGGAATAAACAACACCTCGTCACAGGCCTCCAAACAGATCTCCACCAAATCCCGGCTGTCCAAGCCCAAAATGGGCCGCCCGTCGGACTTCAGATTGCCGATGGCGCCCAAGCGCGCATTCAACCGCGCAACCGCGTCGAAACTCGGCATCAGCACCACATGGTGAATTTTTCTCGTTTTGCCGTTCTTTTTGTAAATCAGGCTGATCTCAACCGAGAGCACAAAGCGCGTTTCTCCGCGACATGTCGGCGGCAACTCGGCATCCACGGTCCGCCGCAACTCGGGTCGCAGTTGAAACAACCCCTCTTCGGCCGGCTCGAGTTGATCGCGCAATTCCTCAACCCAAACCGGATGGGTAAAATCGCCCGTGCCCACCACATTCAGCCCTTTGATGCGGCTCCAGCGGTACAAATTTTCGGGATTCAATGTCTTGCTCGTTGCGCGCGCAAAACGCGAATGCAAGTGAACATCGGCGATATATTGCATGGTGAATCCTTTACTTTTGAGAAATCAGCATTACGCAAAGCGAAACAAATGGCATCCACAAAGACGTGTTGTGCCTCAATGGATGCCATGGATTGCGCCGAACAATAGAGATACTGGCGTGGTTGGACGAAATATTACCGTGCTCAAAATGGATTGCCCAGTCGGGCCAGCTTAAATTCGCGCCAACCGACCAGTTTACCCTCTTCAAACACCTTTTCCAGCGCGTAAAAAGAGGACGGGTCGTATTCGCGCCACACGCCTGTTTTTTTTTCGAATAGGTAATTGCCTTCCTCTTTTTTTGTTCCGCTTCGAAAATAGGACGCCCAATAGCCGTCTTTCTGCGCGTTTGTCCACATGCCTTCCGTCTTTTTCTGCCCATTGCTGTGAAACGTGATTTCAAGGCCGTTTTGCATCGCGCCATTTTTGTACGTCCCTTGCCCCTGGATGTTGCCCAGCGCGTCGTAATAGGTCCAAACCCCATTTCGAACGCCATTGTCGTACTGCCCTTCCACCCGCACCCGACCGTGTTTGGTTATTTGTGTCTGTCCTTCAAAGAGCGAGGGCATCTGGCATCCCGCCATGAGCATCCCGCCCAAAAAGATCGCAATAGCACACTTCATCATTGTCTCCTCCTGTGTTGAGTTGCCGGTTGTCAGCCCACGCGCCTCTTGCGTCTCACCGCTTTTCTCTGACCGCTGTAATATACAAAACCACCCCCATAACGCAAAGGCGAAACAAACGAGAGATTGATTGACGGATACCCCGATAGTTGGTAACTTCAACCCTCGCGGCTTGCCCGACAACCCACCGAAAAAGGAGATAAGATGGCAGATACGCTGTTGTTCGAGAGCGCGACTGAAATTCAACTTCCCGATTATTCGCACTTGTCCCACAAAGTTGCCGATAGGGCTTTGGCAGATTTTGGGCGCAAGGAAATCGCAATTGCCGAGCGCGAAATGCCCGGCTTGATGGCTGTGCGCAAAAAGTACGCAGACCAGCAGCCCTTGCGCGGCGCGCGCATCACGGGCTCTCTGCACATGACGATTCAAACCGCCGTGCTGATCGAATCGCTCAAAGCACTCGGCGCGGATGTGCGCTGGGCATCGTGCAATATTTTCTCCACGCAAGACCACGCCGCCGCCGCCATTGCCGAGACCGGCACGCCCGTCTATGCGTGGAAAGGCGAATCGCTGGAAGAATATTGGGAATGCACCTTGCAGGCCCTCAATTTTTCAGCGGGCGGCCCAACGCTGATTGTCGATGACGGGGGCGATGCGACATTGCTCATCCATCGGGGATATCGGGCAGAAGGCGATCCATCCATTTTGGACGAACCCACGGACAACCGCGAACTCGATATCGTCAATGCCGTGCTCAGGCGGCAACTCGAACGCCATCCGCGCTTTTGGCACGACATGGTGTCCGATATTCTGGGCGTCTCGGAAGAGACCACAACGGGCGTTCACCGCCTCTATCAGATGCACAGCGAGGGCGCGCTCCTCTTTCCGGCGATCAATGTCAACGATTCGATCACCAAAGCGAAATTCGACAACCTCTACGGTTGCCGAGAATCGCTCGCCGACGGGATCAAGCGCGCCACGGATGTGATGGTGGCCGGCAAAGTGGTTTGCATCTGCGGGTACGGCGATGTGGGCAAGGGATGTGCCCAGTCCATGCGCGGGTTTGGCGCGCGCGTGCTCATCACGGAAATCGATCCGATCTGCGCGTTGCAAGCCGCCATGGAAGGGTTTGAAGTGACGACCGTCGAAGATGCCCTGCCCGAAGCCAATATTTTTGTCACCACGACGGGCAATACGGATATTATCCGCATCGAACACATGGAAAACATGCGCGACCAAACCATTGTCTGCAACATCGGGCATTTTGACAATGAAATCCAGGTCCACAAGCTCAACGCGTACCCGGGCATTGTGCGGGAAAACATCAAGCCGCAGGTGGATAAATACACGTTCCCAGACAGCCGCGCCATCTTTTTGCTCGCCGAAGGCCGGTTGGTCAATCTCGGCTGTGCAACTGGACATCCGTCCTTTGTCATGTCCAATTCCTTTACCAATCAGGTGTTGGCCCAAATGCACTTGTGGGCAAATGAACGCGCCATCGGCGTTTATACCCTGCCCAAACACCTCGACGAAGAAGTTGCGCGCCTCCACCTTGCAAAACTCGGCGTCAAGCTGACCCAACTCACGCAAAAACAGGCCGCGTATATTGACGTGTCTATCGAAGGCCCGTACAAACCCGACCTGTATCGGTACTGAAAGTGCAGAGTGGCCTCCAACCCCTTTTCCTTATGCGATTTTTAGACTACTTCAGCGGTGACAAACCGGTCATCTCCTTTGAGATCTATCCACCCCAGACCCCGCGCGGGATGCGCGCCCTCAAAACGCGCGTTGTTCCCAACCTGCTCAAACTCAATCCCAGTTATATGACCGTGACGTATGGCGCGGGCGGATCGACCCGTGCCAAAACGCTGGAGATCGCCTCGCTGATCCAGAATGAATTTGGGCTGACCGCGGCGTGTCATCTCACCTGCGTGGGATCGTCTCGCACAGACATCGACGGCATTTTGCAAGCCATTCGCGCAACGGACATCCGCAACATTGTCGCGCTTCGCGGCGATCCTCCGCGTGGAGAAGATGCGTTTGTGCCTCCAAGAGATGGGTTTGCACACGGCAATGAACTCGTGGCGCACATTCGCAGCATTGAACCCAAAGAAGATGCGTTTGGCCTCGCGGTTGCGGGGTATCCCGAAAAACACCTCGAAGCCCCGGATTTTGAGACGGATATTGCCAATCTCAAGCGCAAAGTCGAATCCGGCGGCGACATCGTCATCACGCAACTTTTTTACACCAACGATCACTTTTTTCGCTTTGTGGATCGCGTGCGCGCCGCCAACATCACCGCGCCCATCGTGCCGGGGCTGATGCCCATTCTCTCCGCGGGGCAAATTCAGCGCATCGCGTCCCTGTGCGGCGCAGAGATTCCCGCGGCCTTGCAAGACCAACTCAACCGCGCCACAGAGGACGACGCCGTGCAAGTCGGCATCGATCAGTGCATTGCCCAAGCGACCGAGTTGCTCGGACAAGGCGCGCCGGGCATCCACTTTTACGTGCTCAACAGATCCACCCACATGCGCCCCATCATCAAAGCACTTCCCTCGATTTGAAACATTGCGTTTGCGCGTCCAATCCGTTATGTTTGATAAGGCATAAAGCTGAATCGCGGCGCGTGGGCGCGTCGAGCCATTTTGGAGGTCGCCATGTCCCTATCCTACCCCCGCATTCCCCAACGCTATGCCTTTCTGAAAGGATCCCCATTATGCGTACAACATTGAATATCGATCCAGACCTTCTCGAAAACGCCAAAGCATTAAGCGGTGCCAAAACGAAAACGCAAACTGTTGAAATCGCGTTGCAAGAGTTTATCGAGGTCAAAAAACGCCGAGCATTCTTCGAGCGGATGCAAGACAAACAGAACTTTAATCTGACGCTGGAAGATTTGGAGAAAATGCGCGGTGGCTGAAAGTTTTGTGCTCATTGATTCGTCCGCTTGGATTGCGACGCTCCGCCGCTAGTCAGTCACGGAACGATCTATTCAGACAGTTTTTGAGAATGCAAACACTGCTGGCGTTATTTCAACAGCATCTCCGATCAAACTCGAGTTGCTTCAAGGTGCGAAGACGCAACGCGAATACAGTGACTTGCAATGGATGCTAAACAGTCTCCACCAACTACAGACAACTGAAGCGGTTTGGGCGCGTGCCTATGCGCTTGGCTTCGCGCTCCGTCGCAACGGATTTACGATTCCCACACCGGATATTCTCATCGCCGCATTGGCACTCGAATACGATTGCGCCCTCCTCCATCCCGACCGCCATTTTTCGATGATTCAGTCGGTTGCAAATCTCAAAGTCATTGCGTTTGCGGATATTTAATCACGAGAGGTCGCCATGTCCCTATCCTATCCCCGCATTCCCTACGGCTGGGCCGATTTTAGGGCTATCCGCTTGGAGAGCCGCCTCTATGTTGACAAGACCCGCTTTCTCCGCGCGTTGGAAGACGAACGCTATGCCTTTCTGATTCGCCCGCGTCGCTTTGGCAAATCCTGCTGGGTATCCGTGTTGGAGAACTATTACGACCGCACTAGGGCCGATGAATTTGAGGCGCTCTTCGGCGGCACGGACATCGGTCGGCACCCCACGGAAAACCGCCACCGCTACGTCATTTTGCGCTTTGATTTTTCGGCGTTCAACGACGCGCTGGAGACCTTAGAGCGAGAATTTGAAGCCTATTGTCACTTGGAACTTCGCCACGCGCTGGAACGGAATCGCGATCTGTTTCCCTCCGAGGCGACCCAACGCATCCTCTCGCAACCCTCTATCCACACCCAACTCGCCGCGCTGTTCGCCTATGCCCGCGACCGCGGCATCCCCTTGTACATGCTCATTGACGAATACGACAATTTCGCCAATACCGTGCTGGCGTATCGCGGGGTTGAGGCGTATGAGTCCTTCACGTATGGCGGGGGTTTTTACCGCAACTTTTTCGCCGCGCTCAAAGCCGGGACTGGGCGCAGCGGGGGCGGGCTGGAGCGTTTGTTCATCACAGGGGTATCGCCGATCACGATGGACGATGTCACGAGCGGGTTCAACATTGGCAAGAACATCAGCCTCCAGCCTGCGTTCAACGAGATGCTCGGTTTTACCGAGCCGGAGGTGCGAAGCCTGCTGGAGATGTACCGTGCGTGCGGCGCGTTCAATCGGGATATAGAAACCGCGCTGGGCATCATGCGGGAGTGGTACAATGGCTATCGGTTCGCAGAGGAGGTTGAGGTCGATCTCTACAACACGGACATGGTGCTCTATTTTTTGGATCACGCCCTGCCGAACAAGCCTATTCCAGACGAATTGATCGACACCAACGTCCGCATTGACTACGGCAAGTTGCGCCATCTGTTGGTAGTCAACCGGCAACTCAACGGCAACTTTGACCTGTTGCGAGACATCATCGGCGAGGAAGTCGCGTCCAGCAATATCGCAACCAGTTTTCCCCTAGAGCAATTGGATCAGCCCGAGAATTTCCTCTCCTTGTTGTACTACTTCGGCCTCCTCAGCATTCGGGATGTGTCGCGCGGCGTGCCTCGGTTGGGCATTCCCAATCAAACGGTTCGGCGCCTGATGTACGGATACTTGCGAGACGCATACCGGGATGTGGGGACGTTTTCTCTCAACCTGGTCACCTTTGTCAACCTCACGGTCGAAATGGCCTACGAGGGGGCTTGGAAGCCCGTACTGGCGTTCTTGCGCGATACCATCGCCGCGCAGACGAGCGTGCGCGACTGTCTCGAAGGCGAGAAAATGATCCAGGGATTCCTCTCGGCGTATCTGGGTGTGGCGCCGCACTTTGCGTTTCACACCGAGCGCGAACTCAACAAGGGCTATGCGGATCTCTGCCTCGAGCCGCTCATCGCCCAATATCCCGATATACCTTATGGATATGTGATCGAACTCAAGTATCTCAAGCGGAGCGACCCCGCAACCCGGGTCTCGGCAACGCTTCGGGAGGCGACCGCGCAGGTGCGGCAATATCTCTTGGACGACCGCTTGGCGCGCCAATACCCATCGGTGCAATTCATCGGCTTGGCTATCGTGTTTCACGGCTGGGAAATGGTGGCGTACGAAGCCGTGGGCGACCGCGTGGAGTAGGCATGCGAATTGTCACATGGAATGTCAATGGCCTGCGGGCTGCGCTTCGCAAGGGCTTTCTCGATCACATCGCAATTTTGAACCCGGATGTGATGCTCTTGCAAGAAATTCGCGTTTTGCCCGAGCAGTTGCCCGAGTGCTATCGCAACCCCAAAGGGTGGCAGGTGATCTGGCATCCGGCCACGCGCAAGGGCTATGCCGGCACAGCGGTATGGTCGCGCACGCCCCTCACTGAAGAAGAACGCGGCGCGACCTGCCCGGACCCCGAAGGCCGCGTCCTCCGCGTCAGCACACAGGGCATGCAGTTCATCAGCGCGTACTTGCCCTCGGGCTCATCGGGCGATCACCGCCAAGCAATCAAAGAACGCTGGCTGGATCGCTTTCGCGCATGGGCCGATGGCTTGGTCGCAACCCGCGCCCCCATCATCATAGGCGGGGATTTCAACATCGCGCATACCGAACGCGACATTTTTTACGCCAAGAGCAATGAAAAAAACTCGGGCTTTTTGCCCTGTGAACGCGCGTGGATGGGCAGGCTCATCGCCTCGGGCTGGCGCGATTTTACCCGCGAACAATACGGCGATATACAAGGCCCCTATTCGTGGTGGTCCAACCGGGGACAAGCCCGCGCATTGGATCGCGGCTGGCGCATCGACTACCTGCTGGGCAATGCCGCTGCCGCCAAGTGCGTGCAATCCGCCCACATTGACCGCACGGGCGGCATGACCATCTCTGACCACGCGCCGGTGGTTGTCGATCTGGATCCGCAGATGGGCGCAGATGACAGGCAAAAGGCGGGTTTCGCCACAAAAGGCGTGTAGGGGCCGCTCGAATCCACCGCTGGGTACGAGGACAGGCACGGGGGCCTGTCCCTACGGGTGATGGGGCTGGGCGACCACTGACCACTGCTTGAGGAGGTTCACAATGATCGATCTTGAAACCCATCCGTTTGCCACATTGTTTGGCGTGGATGAAACCGTGGCCGCGCAGGCATTGTCCGAAGCGATGGGCAAAGGGGCTGAATTTGCCGATCTGTATTTTCAGCATGTGCGTTCCACCTCCCTCAGTTTGGAAGACGGAATCATTTCCCGAGCCAACACGGGCGTCGATCAAGGCGTGGGCATTCGCGCAGTGATCGGGGATCAGGTGGGCTATGCGTTTTCCGAAAGTTTGCAGCCAGGCGCGATCTATGCGGCGGCGCGAACCGCGGCTGCCATTGCAGAAGGCGCGAAAAACGTGCCGCCGCAAAACATGCGGTACAGAGAACCGGACAACTGCTACGCCATTGACCGCGACTGGGACGAGGTCGATATCGCGGAGCGATTGCCCTTGGTGCAACGGGCAGAAACCGCGATTCGCGCGATGGAACCCGCGGTCGAAAAAGTGTCTGTGGGCTGGATGGACAGAGACGAGCGCGTGCTCATTGTCACCAGCGATGGGGTTTTCAGCGCGGACCGGCGACCCATGGCCACGCTTTATTGCTCGGTGACAGCCAACAAAAACGGCGTGCGGCAAAGCAATGGCGCGTCTGTTTCTCGGCGCGAGGGCATCGGGTATTTCACCGAAGAACACATCAACGCCGTGTGCCAAAAAGCCGTTGATCGGACGATGATCCTCTTTGAGGCGCGGCGCCCGCCCGCAGGCGAGATGCCCGTGGTCTTGGCCGCAGGTGCGTCGGGCATCTTGCTCCACGAAGCCATTGGGCACGGCCTTGAAGCGGACTTCAACCGCAAAGGCACGTCTATCTACGCCGCGATGATGAACGAGAAAGTCGCCCCAGATTTTGTGACTATCGTGGATGACGGCTTGCAGGAAAACGACCGGGGCGCGCTCAATATAGACGACGAAGGCCAGTCCACCGCGTGTACGACCCTCATTGAAAACGGCGTCTTAAAAAGCTATTTGCACGACCGCATCTCGGCCAAACACTACGGGGTTTCGCCTACGGGATCGGGCCGCCGCGAGGGGTTTCGCCACGTTCCAATGCCGCGCATGCGATCCACGTATATGCTCGACGGGCCGCACACCCGCGACGAGATCATCACCGCGGTCAACTACGGCATCATCGCCGAGACGTTCACCAACGGGCAGGTGCAAATCGGCGCGGGCGACTTCACGTTTTACATCAAAAATGGCTGGCTCATCGAAGGCGGCAAAATCACCGCGCCCATCAAAGATGTCAATATCATTGGCAACGGGCCCGAAGCCCTCAAAAACGTGGTCATGGCCGCCGGCGACGCCGAGTTGGACAGCGGCAGTTGGACGTGCGGCAAAAACGGTCAGGGCGTGCCGGTTTCAATGGGCGTGCCGACGATGTTGGTCGAAAAGAGTATGACCGTGGGGGGAGTTAGTTAGTGGGTAAGACGTAATACAGGAGAAGGAAGACGGCCCCTACGAAAAAAGAGACGAGGATAGAAACGTAGGGGCGGTGCCCCTGTGCCCGCCCGAAAATGCAAGATACAAGGCGGCAGAACATCTATCCTCCCCGTTGCGAGGAGGAACTGGGGCGGGATCATATTTGGTATTACATCTAACGGAGATTTTTATGCACGAACTCGTGAACGGCATTGTGCCAACAGAGGCAGGGGAGCAGGAGCGGTTGATTGGCGTTGGCGAGTTGAAGAAAACAGCGCGGCGGCTTTACGAAGCGGTTGGCGTGCCGAAGGCAGATGCGCGGCTGATGGCCGAGTTGCAAGTTGAGACCGACATACGCGGGGTTCACTCGCACGGCACGCGGCATGTGCCGGGATACGCAAAACGCCTTCAAAGCGGGCACACAAATCCAAAACCCGAAATCCGCATTGTGCGCGAAGGGCCTGCGTGGGCGACTATAGATGGCGATGGCGGGTTGGGGCATCTGCCTTCTCATCGGGCGATGCAACTGGCTATCGCAAAAGCGGACGAACTGGGAATCGCCGCGACGACGGTTGTGAACAGCCGGCACTACGGCGCGGCGGCCTGTTATGCGACCATGGCATTGGCCCGCGATATGATCGGGTTTTGCGTGTCCAGCAGCAGCAGGGGGGTGGCGCCTTATGGGGGTGTTGACCGCCTGTTGGGCAATCACGCACTGGCTTATGCCATCCCGGCGGATCGGGAATATCCCATTGTTCTGGATATGGCCACGGGCCGCTCGGCCTGGGGGCGGGTGGCAACCGCACGCTTGTACGGGCGAAAGTTAGAAGGCGCGTGGGTGTTGGACAGAGATGGGCAGATGACGGACGATCCGCACCGCGCACACGCCTTGGTGGCGCCCGGCGGCGCGAAGGGATCGGGCCTCAATGTCGTGATGGATGTGTTGAGCGGCATTCTGCCTTTTGGTTTGGCCACTGTGAATCGAGGAGAAGAACTTCAAGGGCAACGACAGGCCAGCCACTTTTTTCAAGCGATCAAAATTGAAACATTTTGCGATGTGTCGGATTTCAAACGGGAAGTGGATCGGATGATTCAGACGATCCGCGCATCTCGCCCGCGCAAAGGCATAGATCGCATTTACGTGCCGGGCGAGATCGAGTGGTTGAAGAAGGCGGCCTGGGAAAAGACCGGGATTCCGCTACACAAAACGCATGTGGAAAGTTTGGAAAAAACAGCCGAAGAACTCGGCGTCGAGGTGGCCTGGTGAGGGATATGGACGAGAAAAACAAACCGCTGGTCTCGATCATCATACCGCATTATTTGGGCGATATTCTCTCTGAGTGTCTGACGTTTGTGTATGAACGCACGTCAGACATTTCTTTTGAAGTCATTGTCGCAGATGATCAGCCCTATCCCGATGGCAGCTTGGCGCGGGCGCGAGAGAACTTTCCGGAGATTCGCGTCGTGAAGACGGGCGGGGGGAATGGCGCGCCGAGCAAGGGGATGGGCGCCGGGTGCAACCGGGGGTTGGCGGTGGCGCGGGGCACGTACGCGATGTTGCTCAATTCGGATGTGGAAGTGGGCGAGGGGTGGGGGCCGCCGCTGATCGCCGCTATGGAATCCAATCCCACTATTGGGGCCTGCCAGCCCAAGGTGCGGTCATTGCGCGACCGCGAGATGTTCGATTACGGCGGGGCCGCGGGCGGGCTGATGGACAGGTGGGGATTTACGTTTTGCCAAGGGCGCATTTTTGAGTTTGTCGAAGAGGATGTGGGGCAATACGACCATCCCCGCGATATTTTTTGGGCCGTGGGGGGCGCGATGTTTTTGCGAATGGCGTGTCTCGAGCAAACGGGTCTGATGGACGAGGGCTTTTTCATGCACATGGAAGAGGTCGATTTGTGCTGGCGATTTCACTTGGCGGGCTATCGCCTCGTGTACGTGCCGGATTCTGTTCTATATCACTACAACGGCTTTACGCTGGGTGCAGACAGTTACAAAAAAGCGTATTTTAATCACCGCAATCAACTCGTGATGCTGCTGAAAAATTTTTCCCTGTCGCGCCTGTTGTACAAAATGCCCATTCGCATGGGCATGGAACTGGCAAATGTGTTGTTGTTGCTGAAGGGCAATTGGAAACACCCTGTCGCGGCGATAGCCGGCTTGTTGTGGGTGTTGTTGCATCCGGTCAATATCCTGCGGCGCAGGCGCGAGACCCAGCGGATGAGGCGCGTGGGCGACAGCGAGATCGAACGCAAGTTGTTTCGGGGGTCCGTGGTTTATCGCCATTTTATTCGCGGCTCAAAAACCCTCCGCGACTTGGGCGCGTGAGGGAATATCGTTAGGAGCGGCGCCTCTGTGCCCGCCCGGAGAGAGGCCATGAAAGCAATCGGGCTCATGTCTGGCACGTCTGCCGATGGCGTGGATGCCGCGCTCGTGGAGTTCGACCAATCCGATGGGCGCGTGTCTTTGCTCGGGTATTGCGAAGTGCCTTTTCCCGCGCCTGTCAGGCGGGAGATTTTGTCGCTTTGCGAAGATGGGCGCGTGGATGCGATCTGTCGAATGGACGCCGCGTTGGGGGAATGGTTTGCAGACGCTGCCCTGCGCGTGTGCGAACAGGCCGGTGTCAGCGCGAAAGATGTCGATGTGATCGGATCGCACGGACAAACGATTCACCATCTGCCCGCGCCCGGCAAAAGTGCCGGTAAACAGGTGCGCTCAACCCTGCAAATCGGCAATGCGTCGATCATTGCAGAGCGCACGGGCATTGCGACCGTGTCGGATTTTCGGTCGCGCGATATGGCCGCAGGCGGGCAGGGCGCGCCGCTCGTGCCGCTGGTGGATTATCTGTTGTTTCGGTCTGAAAATGCGGGGCGTGTCATGCTCAACATCGGCGGCATTGCCAATGTCAATGTGTTGCCCGCGGGGTGCGATATATCAGACGTATTTGCGTTCGATACCGGGCCTGGCAATATGGTGATCGACGGGGTCGTTCAAGCACTCACAAATGGGACCTCGACCTGTGACCGAGATGGCGCGGTCGCGGCCAAAGGCCGGGTTTGCAAGGGGCTGTTGGACGAACTGATGGCGCATCCCTTTTTTGATTTGCCTCCCCCCAAGTCAACGGGACGAGAGGAGTTTGGGCGGGCTGTGGTTCGCAAAATTCTCGATTGGGGCGGAAACCGAGAAGACCTCGTGCGTACGGCAACGCAGTGGACCGTGGAAAGCATCGTGCGCGGACTCGAGCGATTCGTTTTGCCCCGGTGTGAAATCCGCGACGTGATCGCAAGCGGGGGCGGAACGAAAAATCCGGTCGCGATGGCCCTGTTGGATCGGGCACTGGGCCGCGTTGCGCTGCGGCGATTGGACGATCTCGGCATGCCATCGGAGGCCAAAGAAGCCATTGCATTTGCGATTCTGGCTTGTCAGACCATTCAGAGCCGCCCCGGCAATGTGCCGAGCGTGACGGGCGCGTCCAAACAAGTGGTCTTGGGCGCGATTGCGCCGGGGCGACATTTGCGGATAAAAGTTGATTCCCCGCGCTGAGTTTTGTAGTTTTTCTCTCACTCAGTGCATAGGTGCAAAAGCGGTTCGGTTGCCGCGCTGTGATCCAGTACACGGTGATCGGGCTGATCGAGATGGATGGTCAAGGCGGCCTCGACAGTAAAAGTATAGGCATGATTCCTTGTGGGTTGCCTTCGATGCGTTGGCTACGCCTGTGCCTACGGCGTGCGGCGACCTCCTTTTTTTCAACAGCAAAAAAAAGGAAGCAAAAAATGCCGCTCTCAAACGCCGAGAGGCTGGCACAGCGCAAATCGCTTTTGTAACAGCACGACATGCGCCGGCCTGCGAAGGAAGTTGCAAAATGGATGTGGGTTGCGAGACGGCCTTGCGCGCTGTGCGTGATGGCTTTATCGGAGGGTCTTTGGGGATGGCTGGTTGCCATGGGTTCTCTGAATGACAGGGAATCATTTGCTGGCAACATATCGCATCGCATCAGGCCAATAGAAAATCAATTTGGTATAACCACTGATCTCATGATTTACGACATTTTACTCATTGCAACCGGATGCGCGTATATCGCCAGTGCGCTGGGGTACGCGTTGCACTTTCATCGGCCCAAAGCGCGATGGCGCGGCACGAGCACATGGGGGCTGTGGGGCGGGTGGGGCCTGCACACGACGCTGTTGGGGGCGATTGCATGGTCCGCTGGCGGCGTGCCCTTGACCAGTCAAGTTTTGCCCTCGCTGTGCGCGTGGCTGGTCGTGGTCGTTTACGTCTATCTCGAGATGAGCAGCCGAGACCGATCTTTGGGCGCGCTCATCGTGCCCATTGTGGTGGTCTTGCACCTGTTGACCCTGACCAAATTGCTCGGCATTGAGCATATTCAGAGCACGGGATACAGCGGTGGGTGGTTCAAGCTCCACGTTTTGGCCTATCTCCTCGCCTATACGGCATTTGCGATTTCCTGCGTTGGGGGCATCATGTACCTGATGCTTTTGGGCGAAATACAGGCCAAGCATTTTGGTTTTTTTTACGCCCGATTGCCTTCGCTCGAAGTGTTGAATCAGATCACCAATCGCGCCGCCACCTTTGGGTTTGTCTTTTTGACGTGCGGGAGTATTGCCAGTTCGATTTGGGCGTTTCAGCAATTTTCGCAGGTTTCGATTTGGCGCGAGCCGGTGTTTTTGCCCGTCCTGATCGCGTGGGTCATCTACGCGGGCAATCTCGCTGCGCGGTGGTTGGGCGGGTGGCAGGGCAAGCGGGCGGCTTTTCTGTCCATCATCGGGTTTGTGCTCGTGGTTTTGGCTTTTCCCGTGGTGGGCGTTCTTTTTTCTGGTCCCCACAATGTAGGGCCTTGAACATGCGCTATCCCGTGTTTTTGAACTTGGATGACAAGCCGTGCGTCGCGGTCGGCGCGGGCAGGGTTGCCGAGCGCAGGGTGCGCGGCTTGCGCGATGCGAATGCGTGCGTGAAGGTCGTGGGAATGAACGCGACACCGGGCATTGTGAATCTGGCCGAGGCAGGCGCGATTCATTTGTGTCAACGGGCATTTGCGCCGAGGGATTTGGATGGCTGCTTTCTCGCGATTGCCGCGACCGACAACGCCTGTGTGAATCGGGCCGTGCAGGTGGCAGCGCATCGCCGAGGGGTTTTGTTTTGCGGCGCGGATTCGCATACAGACAGCGATTTTACCGTGCCCGCAGTCGTGCGGCGCGGCGGCTTGCAACTGGCGATTTCGACCGATGGCAAAAGCCCCGCATACACAAAGCTGTTGCGCCGCGAATTGGAAACTTATTTGGAAGAAGGCCACGCGCGGTTGTTGGATTTGCTGTGCGATTTGCGACCCAAAATTTACGCGCGATTTCCCGACGCGCCAAAGTGTCGAGAAAAGTTTTGGCAACAGTTGGTCACGCCCGATATCCTGACTATGGTGCGACGGGGTCAATGGGCTGAAATTGAGGAGCGGATCGAAGCATGTCTCTCGTCGTCATTGGACTGAGCCACCGCACGGCACCCGTCGATATTCGAGAGGGCGTGGCCGTGTTGCCCCATGCCTTGGAAGGGGTTTTGCGCCGCTTTTCCAAGGTGGTCGCGCTCGCCGAATGCGCGGTTTTATCCACTTGCAATCGGTCGGAAGTCTATTGCGTGACGCGGGATATTCAGGCGGCCCGCCAGGCCGTGCTCGCCGAATGGCGCGACCGCAGTGGCTTGGACGCCGAGGCGTTGGGCCGGCACGTTTTTGTCTATCGCGATGTCAAAGCCGCACGCCATCTGTTTGGGGTGGCGTCTGGGCTGGATTCAATGGTGATGGGCGAGCCGCAAATCGCCGCGCAGGTGAAAGAGGCCGGGGCCGCCGCGCTGTCTGTGGGAACGAGCAAAACCGTGCTCAACCGCCTGTTTCGCGCAGCGACCGAGGCGTCAAAGCGAGCGCGCACAGAGACCGAGATCGCAACGGGCGCGGTTTCTATCAGTTTTGCGGCGGTGGAACTGGCAAAGAAAATTTTCGGCGACCTCAACGGGCAAACGGCCCTGGTGCTCGGCGCGGGCGAGATGAGCGAATTGACCGCGCGACACCTCGCGGATAATGGGGTGAAGTCTTTGCTGGTGGCGAGCCGCACCCTAGCGCGGGCGCAGGATTTGGCGATGCGCGTGGGCGGGCGGGCCATTTCATGGGACGAGGGGATGGACAATTTGCACCGCGCAGATGTCATTATCAGTTCGACGAGCGCGGAGACTTATGTTTTGGAACGCCACCATGTGGCCTCGGCGATGCAGAAGCGCAAAAACCGCTCGGTGTTTTTGATCGACATTGCCGTGCCGCGCGATATCGATCCGGCAGTGGGCGATCTCTACAATGTGTTTCTCTACGACCTCGACGATTTGGAGTCGGTTGTCGGCGCGAATTTGGAACGGCGAAAAGTTGAGGCCAAAAAAGTCAGCGCGATTTTGGACGAAGAGGTGATGGCTTTTTCCGCGTGGGTCAATTCCCTCGAGGTCGTGCCCGCTATCGTGGCCTTGCGGCGGTGTTTTCAAGCGTTTATGGACGCCGAACTCGCCCATGCCAAGTTGCCTGAATTTTCAGACAACCAACGCACACAAGTTGCCAATTTGATGCGGCGGTTCATGAACAAAGTGTTGCACAAACCGGTGGTGCGCCTCAAGGCGGCGGCCGAGGAAGAAGATGGCGGCGCGTATGTGGCGGCGTTGTCCTATTTGTTCGATCTCGCCGTCGAGGAGCACACGCAAAAAGAGGTCGAGGAGGTGCGAGACTAATGCACGTGGTGATTGGCAGCAGGGGAAGTGCGCTGGCCTTGTGGCAGGGCAATTGGGCAAAGCGCAAGCTAAAAGGCGCGCATCCCATGCTCAAAGTCGAGATTGCGGTCATTAAAACGCAGGGGGATCGCCTGTCTGAAACCCCGCTGTCTCAGATCGGCGGCAAAGAGGTGTGGACCAAAGAGATCGAGCACGCGCTGTTGTCGGGCCGCATCGATCTGGCGGTTCACAGCTTGAAAGATTTGCCCACGCGCCTGCCAGACGGATTGGCCTTGGGCGCGATAAGCGCGCGCGAGGATGTGCGCGATGTTTTGGTCGGCAAACACGAGGGGGGATTTTGGGAGTTGCCAAAAGGCGCGGTGCTCGCAACGAGCAGTTTGCGGCGGCAAGCACAACTGCGCCATGCGCGCCCAGATCTGCATTTTGTGGAAATGCGCGGCAATGTGGATACGCGCCTAAAAAAGCTCGAAACGGAAAATTTGGATGGCATCATTCTCGCCGCGGCGGGTTTGAAGCGCTTGGGATTGGGACATTGCATCACCGAGTTTATCGATCCGGCCCTGTGTTTGCCCGCGCCCGGCCAAGCCGCGCTAGGCATAGAAATACGCGAAGGGGATCGCGAGATTTCAGAGCTGATCGCTGTTTTGAATCACGCAGAAACGCAACGGGCTGTCGCGGCTGAACGCGCCATGCTGGCGGCCTTGGGCGGGGGATGCCGCATTCCCATCGGCGGCTTGGCGGTTTTGGATGGATCGCATTTGCAATTGTCGGGCGTGGTTGCATCGCCCGATGGCAGTCAGGCCATTCTGGCGCAGATGGCAAGTGCCACAGACGCCCCCGAATACTTGGGTCTGCGCGTTGCACAGGGGTTGCTCTTACAGGGCGCGGCAGAAATTTTGGCATTGGAACAATACGGCGATAGATTTTGAATGCGTTGGAACATATCCACGGGGACCGCGCCCCTGCGCTCGTCTATCATCCGCTCTGCGTTCTCTGCGTCATCTGCGGATACTCACTTCTCACTCCTCAATGTGCCCACTGAGAGCTGATTCATGCAAACCGGATGCGTATATCTCGTCGGCGCCGGGCCGGGCGATGTGGAATTGCTCACCGTGAAGGGCCTGCGCCTCATTCGGGAAGCGGATGTGATCCTGTATGACGGGTTGGCAAATCCCGCATTATTGAGGGAAGCATCTCCGCATTGCGAGTGCATCAACGTGGAAAAACGCCCGGGATTTCAGCGCGTGCAACAAGATGAAATCAACCAGATCATGGTTGACCGCGCCAAAAAGGGGTTGCGCGTCACACGCTTAAAAGGGGGCGATCCCATGGTGTTTGGGCGCGGGGGCGAGGAAGCCGAGGTGTTGAAAGCGTGCGACATTCCGTTTGAGATCGCGCCGGGCGTTACGAGTGCAATTGCCGCACCCGCCTATGCCGGCATTCCCGTGACGCACAGGGGCATATCCCCCCATGTGACGATTGTCACCGGGACGACCGCCGCGCTCGAAGGCCATGGGAAAGTCGATTGGGAGGGCTTGGCAAAAGTGGGAGGCACGCTCCTCATTTTGATGGGCACGCGAAAACGCGGTGAAATTGCCCGCCGCCTCATCGCGGGGGGGCGACCACGCGACACACCTGTCGCGGCCATTCAGTGGGGGTCTTTGCCTTCGCAACGCACTGTGAGAACCACATTGGGGGAGATGGGCGCGGTCGAAATGACCAATCCCGCGGTGATTGTCGTGGGAAAAGTCGCGGCGATGGACTTGGATTGGTTCGTGTCCAAACCCCTGTTTGGACGGCGGATTGCCGTGACCAGAGCGCGTGTGCAGGCGAGCGAATTGGTCCACCGGCTCCAAGCCTTGGGCGCGTGGGTGTTGGAAGTGCCGACGATCGCATTTGCCGAACCCGAAAATTGGCGCGCCGTCGATAAGGCCATCGCAGGTGTTCACGCATTCGATTGGCTCGTTTTGACGAGTGCAAATGCAACCGATCGCTTTTTCGGGCGTTTGTTGCAACAGGGCCGCGATATGCGTGCCTTGGGGCAAATAAAAATTGCGACCATTGGCGCGGCAACCTCAGATCGGGTGCGCGCATGGCATCTCGGTGTGGATATCGAAGCTGTGGACCGCACCTCAGAAGGCTTGATCAGAGCTTTTGAGGGCGATCTCTCGTCACAGCGATTTTTGTTGCCCCGGCCCGAGAAATCCCGCGATGTGCTCGCCCAAGGGATTCGACAGCGGGGTGGCGATGTCCGCGAAGTGGGCGTGTACAAAACGGTGACGCCCAAGTGTTTGCCCGCCGAATTTTTGCAGCATCTCGAACGGGATGCCATTGACTTGATCGCATTTACGAGTTCTTCCACCGTCTTGAATCTGATGGAGTTGCTCGGGGAACCCCTGCAACAGGCGGGGCGAGAACGCTTGCCCGCAGCGTGCATTGGCCCCATCACGGCGCGAACCGCAGTCGCACAGGGCTTTGATGTGGTTGTCGAACTCGCCGCATCATCGGCGTCTGTTTCCGCTCTCGTGCAGGCCATTGAAGCGCACTTAAAATAAATGTAAATATTGGGCAAAAATGCGGTTGACATACACACAAAGAGGCAGTAAATTGTACTGAAACCAGAACCCAACACTTTTCCACAGGAGGAGAATTATGAAGCGTATGATGGTTGCTGTAGGTCTGGGGCTGAGTCTGGTTGGCTCGGCCATTGCCGGTCCCCTCACACAGGGGCTGAACTTTACGGGCGGGGAAAATAGCCTGGCCAATCTCGTGCTGAAACGCTCGCAGAGTATTGTCGCCGAAGATGGCGTGCTGAAGTTGCAGGTCGCCATCAATCACGCCCAAAAGTTGAAGGGCTATGGCTTTGTGTTGCAGTACGATCAGGCCAAGTACGAGTTTGTCGAAGCGCGTGAAGTCGATCAAAATCTGCTCAACACGGGCAGTGGACAACCCGCGCTGTTTCTCTCATCTACCAAGACGCCAGGGCAAGTGGCTGTTGGATCGATGAAGGTCGATGGGCAGGCCGCAAGCGGCGATGGCAGTTTGGTCGAGTTCACCTTTAACACCACACACACGCCAATTTCGGCTGATTTTCAGATTCTCGACGGCGTGATGGTCGATTTGTCGGGTGGTATTGATGCGATTACCAATATCGAAATTGGCAATCTCAAGCCCGTGCCCACAGATTACGCCCTCGCGCAAAACGTCCCCAACCCCTTTAACCCTTCCACCTCCATTGACTATCGGTTGCCCGAAGCCGGCGATGTCCAGTTGGTGATCTACAACCTGCTCGGGCAGGAAGTTCGCACTTTGGTTCGAGAATCGATGGATGCGGGTTTTCACTCGGTTGTTTGGGATGGCATGGATGAATACGGCAAGCAGGTCGCCAGCGGGATTTATGTTTACCGCTTGTCCGCAACCAATTTCACGCAGGTGCGCCGCATGATGTTGCTGAAGTAATGGCGCGTTTGAAGTTTGCAAGGCCGCTTACCTCTGGTAGGTGGCCTTTTCTTTTTTGGAGGGCACCTCATGATTCGCGTTGGTCTGGTGGGGTATGGCTTGGGCGGCAAAGTCTTTCACGCGCCGCTGATCGACATGGCGCCCGACCTTGAGTTGTATGCGATCTGTTCGCGGTCATTGGAGAAACGCCAAGCCGCAAAGGCCGATTTTCCCTCGGTCCAGACTTATGGCACGTCTGACGCGCTGTTGGATGATGGCAATGTCGATCTCGTTGTGTTAGCCACGCCGCACGACACGCACGCGCCGATGGGCATTCGGGCGATGGATGCGGGCAAACACCTCGTCACGGACAAGATCATGTGCTTAAATGAGGCCGAAGCCCGGGCGATGATCGAAGCGTCCAAACGCAATCAGGTGCTCTTGAGTGTGTATCAAAATCGGCGGTGGGATGGCGATTTTTTGACCTTGCAACGCCTGCTCGAATCGGGCGTATTGGGCGATATTTACACCATCGAGTCCAATATCACGACATTTAGTGGGCCGCACAGCGGATGGCGGGCGTGGAAAAAATACGGCGGCGGGCGCGTCCTCGACTGGGGCGCGCATCTGGTCGATCAGGCCCTCAGACTTTACGGCCCCACGCTTGAAACCGTTTTTGCAGATTTGCAATACCGCTATCCCAAAGACAAAGCCGATGTCGAAGCCCTGGCTCTGATCCATTTGAAATTTGCAAACGGGGTGCGCTTTTTCATGGAATTGGGTAGCGCGTGGATGTATGCCAAGCCGCGCTATCATGTGCGCGGTTCGCTCGGCAGTTTCAGAAAGTACGGGATAGATCCTCAGGAAGCGGCGATGAAGGCGGGCGTTTTTGGCGTGCCGGTACCGGAAGATCCAGCGCGCTATCACCTGCGCGTGCGCGACGACCGCGGGCAAACCGTGGCGCAAACCGTGTCGCCCGCGTTCGGCCGGTACCGCACGTATTACGACAATGTGGGGGCCGCACTCGTGCGTGGAGAAGAATTGCTGGTGAAACCCGAAGAATGTCTGGAGGCCATGCGCGTAATCGACGCCATCAGGCTCTCGGCAGAACGCGAAGAGGTGGTCGTGCTGAGATGAAAAGCGGATTGGCGAATTGGCAAAGTAGCCGGGTCAGGCGGGGGTCGTCTATTTATCGCGTATTCTGATGAAAGGAACTTTTATGCTGTGGGGCATTGCGATGTTTATCATTTTTACGGTTTGTTATCTCGGGCAGTCCATATCTTCTGGCCTGGGCGGAAAGCGCGGCTGGTCCGTGCAGTGGGTATGTTGGCTCGTGGCGAGTTTGACCATGCTGATCTGCTACCTCATCGTATAGGACTACCGCCGTGTTGTTCTGCGAATTGAAACGCCACCTCAACAAGCCCGATGAAGAATATATGTGCGATTTGGTCGCACGCGGCGCAGATTGGGTGGCGTTGTCTTATGTGTCGAACCGCGCATGGGAAGTCGCTGATACCCTCTTGCCTGCGGGATCTCAAACGCTGGCTTTTTACCAAACAGGGGTCGGGCGCGTTTTGTGGCGCATGTGTGCTCCTTCAGGCGATCTGAAGGGGCATTTGTTTCATGTGTGCCGCGATGTGCGCGTGAAAGAAAACAGGGTGGATTACCTGGATCTGCTGTTGGATATCTGGATCGATTCTGATGGCGGGGTTGCGGTGTTGGACCGCGAGGAGGTCGATGCCTGTCTCAAGGCGGGCAAGTTGTCTGAAGCCGATCTGCAAACCCTCGCGGCAGAAGAGAAAAGGATCGTGGCGCACTGGCCCGAACTCGTGCGCGAGATGGAGGGGCGAATCTGCGGACGGGGTACAACTGCGTAGCGAGTAATCAGTGAATCGATGAATAGAAGGTCGTAGGTTTTAGGGCGGTTGGGTGGCCTTCTCGCGCCTTTAGGGGGTTGTAGGGTCTATTCGTCTATTCGTCTGCGTTTTTTGCCAGCAGGGGAACGAGTTCTTCGAGGTGGGTGAGAAAATCTTTGGCAATGGTCGGATGCTTGAGGGAAAAGGCCACCGTGGTTTTGAGGTAGGACAGGAGGTCGCCTACCGTGTGCCACTCGCCTTCGATGGCGCAGGCGTACACCGCACGGGATTGGATCATCAGTTCAATGGCGTCTGTGAGTTGGTATTCGCCATTTTCGGCCGGCTCGATCTGTTCGAGGAAGTCGAAAATTTCGGGTTCAAAAATATAGCGTCCAAGGGTTGCGAGATTGGATGGCTCGCTTCCCGGAGCGGGTTTTTCAACGAGTCCCTTAACGAGATACACATCGTTGATGCGCTTGGCTTGAATCACGCCATAACTGCTGATGCGCGCTTGCGGCACTTCTTTGACCGCGAGGATCGAACTGCTGTACCGGTTGTAGTGATCGATCATTTGTCCAATGCAGGGGTGTTCTGAAACCACGAGGTCGTCGCCGTAGAGAACGGCGAAGGGTTCGTTGCCGACGTGTTTGCGGGCTTTGAGAACTGCGTGCCCGGTGCCCAACTGGTCTTTTTGCCGCACGTAGTGGATGTCGGCCAATTGTTCGATGCGCTCTAGGGTTTCGAGCATTTTCCAATCTGCGCGCTCGTGCAATGCTTGTTTGATCTCGATGTTGCGATCAAAGTGATCTTCAATGGCGCGTTTCCCTCGCCCCGTGATGATCAAAATGTCTTCAATGCCCGAATCGACGAGCTCCTCGATGATGTACTGAATCGCGGGTTTATCGACAATGGGCATCATTTCTTTGGGCAGGGCCTTGGTCGCGGGCAACATGCGACTGCCGTGCCCCGCCGCTGAGATGACTGCTTTCCGAATTTTCAACGCGACCTCCAGAATGTCATTCAATTTCTCAAAGAGATTGGATGACAAATTTCAGACTGCCAAAAGAAAATGTCAAGGGTATTTTCCCGTCACACGCGGTTTCGCGTTGCTTGACTTTATCGGCTCAAACACGTATCATTCAGCCGGATTACCGAGGCGGTTTATTTTTTTTTATTTTCTATCCCGAACTCGCACAACCCATTTTTTACCCAATTTTGCCGGACTGCGCGTTCGCAGTTTCACGGCTTCCGGTGGGAGATATTGTCTATGGCTTTTTGGTTTTCGAGTTGGTTTTCAAATGATATCGGCATTGATTTGGGAACCGCCAATACACTGGTTTATGTCAAAGGTCAGGGCATTCTGATCAATGAACCTTCCATTGTCGCCCTCGAGCGTCAGTCGCGCAAGCCGCTGGCGATAGGCACGCAAGCCAAAGAAATGCTCGGGCGCGAAAAACCAGATATAGAGGTGGTGCGCCCCCTGCGCGATGGCGTTATCGCCGATTTTGATGTGACCGAGGAAATGCTGCGCTTTTTTATTTCCAAAGTGCAAAAGAACAAATTGCTGGTCAGGCCGCGCGTGGTGATTTGCGTGCCCTCGGGCATCACGCCCGTAGAGATGCGCGCGGTCAGAGAAGCCGCCGATAGAGCAGGCGCCCGCGAAGTCTATTTGATCAAAGAACCCATGGCCGCTGCCATCGGCGTTGGGCTGCCCGTGGCAGAGGCGTTGGGATCGATGATCGTGGATATTGGCGGGGGAACAACCGAGATCGCCGTGATTGCCCTGTCCGGCATTGTGACATCCAAATCGATCAAAATCGCGGGCGATGAAATGACGGAAGTCATCGTGCAATTTCTCAAACGCCAACACAATTTGCTGGTGGGAAGCCGCAGCGCAGAGCAAATCAAGTGCGCGGTTGGCGCGGCCTGCGTGCTCGAAGAAGAATTGCAACACACCTGCCGCGGTTTGGAGCAATTGCAAGCCATTCCCCGAACCATTGTCGTGGATTCAAAAGAAATCAGCGAAGCATTGGCCGAGTCCGTGAGCGCGATCATCAATGCGGTGCGGCAAACACTCGAGCAGACACCGCCCGAACTGGCCGCCGATATTCTCGACCACGGCATCATTTTGACCGGCGGGGGCGCGCTGTTGCGAGGGCTGGATCAGCGGTTGATCAAAGAGACGGACTTGCCCGTGATCGTGGCCGACGATCCGCTGACCTGTGTGGTGCGAGGCACTGGGATGGTGCTCGCAGACCTCAACAACTACAAGAACGTTTTGGAATAACATGCAACGATTTTACGGTTTTCTAAGTGATCGCCGCGAACAAGTCGTGCTGGGCATTGCGATTTTTGTGTCGCTGGTCTCGATGTTGTTCGATTCGGCAGTGCAGATGCGATTTGCAAATAGCGTCGCGTTTGGGTTGACATCTGTGGGGCACCGGGTTTTTGCATGGCCGATGGAGCTTTTGTCCCTGCGCTACGAAAATGAGGTGTTGCGCGATCAGAATTTGCGCCTTTCCCTAGAGTTGCTCGAACTCAGAGAAGCCCGCCTCGAAAATACACGCCTCCACGCGCTGCTGCATTTCAGGTCGCAACAAGAGACCGCAGAATCCTACTGCATTGCGCGGGTGATCGCACGCAACCCCGCCCGGGTGTCCAGTACGGCGTTGATCGATGTTGGGCGAAACGAGGGCATACAAGCCCGCATGCCGGTCTTGACTGCGGATGGGTTGGTGGGGCGCGTTTTGGAGGCGCACGGTCACACGTCCATTGTGCAGTTGCTCACGGACCGCAATTGCAGGGTCAGCGCGGTGGTGCAGCGAGAAAGCCGGACGAGCGGCATCGTGTCTTTTGAAGATGGCACGTTATATTTGAAAAATGTGCCGCTTCGGGGCGATATAGAAGTTGGCGATCTGGTGGTGTCGTCCGGTTTGGGCGATCTGTTTCCAAAAGGGCTTTACGTGGGGCAGGTTGTCGAGATAGGGGATGAAGCGCAGGGGTTGTTTCGAGAGGTTATTCTCGCGCCCTTCGTGAATTTTCACAATTTAGAAGAGGTCTTTGTGCTGACGATCCGTTCAAAAATAGGAGAGTGAGCAATCGGCTTGCCTATTTGTTCCACCGCTGTTATTTGAGCACTTGAACGCATTCAAGTGCATTTTTTTTGAGAGATAGGATGAAAGATCAAAACGCCCAAAGAGAACCCGTCCAACTGCGGCGGCGCGTTGCTGAATTGGAAGCAGAATGTAGCGCGTTGAAAGAGACGGCAAGCCAGTACAAGGCGATTTTGGAAACCACGGTTGACGCGATCATTACCATTGACAGCCATGGGATTGTCCAATCATTCAATGCCGCAGCCGAGCGCGTTTTCGGCTATCGCGCCGAGGAAGTGATCGGCAACAATGTGACCATGCTGATGCCCGAACCCCATTGTAGCCAACACGATGGCTATATTGCCCGGTATTTGGAAACGGGCACGCCCCGAATTATAGGCTACGGGCGGAAGGTAAATGGCCTGCGGAAAGATGGAACGGAATTTCCCATGGATTTGGCAGTCGGCGATGTGGTCTTAAAAGACAAGCGATTGTTCACGGGCATCGTGCGCGACATGACCGAGCAGTTGCTGTTGGAGCAGCAATTGATACAGGCCTCCAAGGAGGCAACACTCGGCCATTTGGTCAGTGGGATCGCCCACGAGGTGAACAATCCGGTGAGCATTATTGGGGTACATCTGACCAATATGATGCGCGAGGTGAAAAATCAGCCCGTGTCAGCGGCTATGATCGAGGCGATAGCGACCATTCAACGGCAAAACAATAAAATTGCCCACATCATCTCCGAGTTGCTGTCCTTCTCCCGCCAATCGCCTTTTAAGCCCCGATTGGTCGATATCAACGAGACGGTGCGCCGTGCCGCGAGGCTGGTCAAAAATGCACTGAAAGACCGCGCCATTGTGTATCGCGCCAAATTGAAAGCCGGATTGCCCAAGTTGTGGGTCGATCCCATCGGCATTGAGCAGGTGCTGATAAATTTGTTCGACAATGCGATAGACGCGATGCCCAAAGGCGGTATTTTGACGGTTTCAACGGCACATGAGCCGGACGCATCAGATCGCGCTTGGGTGGTGATCCGCGTGGAGGATACGGGCGAGGGCATCCCCGAGGCGGATCTCGCTCATGTGTTCGATCCCTTTTTTACCACCAAGGATGTGGGCAAAGGCACGGGCTTGGGTTTGTCGGTGAGTTATGGGTTGATTCAAAAGCACGAGGGGCGCCTCGAGGTGAGCAGTCAACCGGGCAAAGGCAGCGCGTTTCGGATTTGCCTTCCCATAGATGACGCGGTGAGACAGCTGTGAACGGGGGGCCTGTGTATGTGCGTTATCCATCTTTCTATAAATCAGGAGGTTAGGTGTTATTTTAGTCGCATAATCGGCTCGTTGAAGGGGTGTATCCCGACGTATTTGGTGCGTCCTTGTGTATGCACTTTGGTTTAACTTTCTATGAATCAGTGGGTTATGTTTGTTTTCGTCAAATAATCAACGATAGGTGTATCCTGTTGAATGCACTTGCGCCTCAATGTCGCTTTTGCAAATTTAATGCGCGTCAAATTTTATCTTTTTGTTTTTCAAGCACTTGAATCATTTTCAAGTGCTTTTTTTGTGCTAAAAAAATTCTGGCACACATCTTGCGAATAAATAAGGGCGAAAACCGCAACGACCCGAAATTTTCGCATTGATGGCGGGTAACATGGCAACGCGGCATCCGTTGACTTTGACAAGGAGAGACGTCATGAAGAAACTTTTATTTTTTCTCGTAATCAGTCTGTTCTGGATCGAGGTACCTGCTCAGGATACCCATTCTCTGCGCCTATATGCAGGTGAAAATGTCATCGCGTTTGGACTCGCCAATGAGTCGGGAACTGTGGTTAAGTCGCTCAAGGTGATACCCGATGCTGAGAAATTTCCCAACGGGGTGCGCGTTGGGGAAACGGTCATTCCCGTGGATTTTACGTCAGGAACACTTGAACTGCCACTTCAGATCAACGTCGATCCAGGCCATGGAGGCACTGTTGTCTCCTTGCCGCTCATCTTGATCGGTGACACGGGCCATCGTTGGTATGTCGCGCTTCCTGCAACCATTGAAGTCCGCCCAATCACCAAAACCGAACTCCTTCCCAACCATCCCAACCCCTTCAACCCCGAGACGACCATTTATTATCGCCTTGCTGGAAACGAAAAGCAAGAGATCAAACTTATGATTTACAATATCATAGGACAAAAAATCCGCACGCTTGTTCAAGAATACCAATCTTCGGGAGAATATGTGGTGCGTTGGGATGGCACCGACGATTACGGGCAAAAAGTTTCAAGTGGCATCTACATATATCATCTGACATTTGGCGATTTTGCCCAGACGAGAAGGATGATGCTTCTCAAATGAAGGACTCCCTTTCTCTTTCAAATGGAGGCTTACAGCTATGAAACATGTAATCTATCTGATGATGTGGCTGGTGATTGTCGCACCGACAAAGAGCATGGCGTATCAAAGTGTGCTCTTGAAGGGTTCCGCGGGCATATTGGTAGATGGCAGTTTGGAGGACTGGCAAGTCTATAAATTGCCCGTTCAGAAACTCGAATACTGGCGATCACTGCCCCATAACAAATCGGGAACGCCAACCGCAGATCGAGACCTGTCTGCAACTTTGCAGGTGTTTACAGACGCGGAGCATATTTACTTCGCCATTATAGTCACAGATGATAAGGTGGTTTTTGAACGGTCGGTCTTTGGACAAAGATGGTGGGATGATGCGGTCTGGATAGAATTTGACGGGGGCTTTCTCGAGATTACCCAGCGAGTTGCTGGCGCGGTGGTCGTCGAAAGTCTATTGGAGATTGCAGGCCAGAAGGTCAGCGTGCCTTATCTGGACAAAGCCATCGGCGTTGAAGCAGCCATTTCACACACGGCATTGGGGTACATCGTCGAAGCAAAAGTGCCGCGTCAGATCGTGCAATCCCATGCTTTTGAAAAAGGTTCGCGCCTGTTGTTGAATGTGTCTGTTTTGGATCACGATGATGCGGGGATACAGGAACACAAGCTGTCTCTCGACAAAAAAATTTCGCCTTCCATTGTGCTTTCTCAGATGATCCACCCGTCCGCTCAACCTGAAAATATCCCGAGGCGTCATCCGTCTGCCAAGCAAGCCCTGCCACCAAAAGGTACGCAACTGCCCGCGAAATCGGGGTTCAATAATCAGGGACAATTTGTGATCACCCTGTTGGGAGACGCTGCATTTGATAGACTCGACTTGACGAAGAGACACGCCATCGACACAGCGACAATCCTCGCAAAGTACCATGCAGCGACACAGGCCGATAAACCCAATCCAAAGACCGCGATTTGGACGGGTGGGCTTGCCGGCATATTGGCGGTTCAAGAAGGTCATTATCGGATATTCTTGAATAGATTTCGAGCGATTCAGAAATTTGATGATCCCTATATTCTGGAATGGGCATCGCTGTACCTGACGGGATATAAACGCGGTTTTGCGAGAACGACGCTCAAACTGCCCGACACTGTCGCTCTACTTCGCCTTGAGGAAGCTTTGCAAGTTGCAAACGAGACGCGAGACCACGCATTTTATTTTCGGTTCCTGAGTGCTCTGTACAAAGTGCGGCACAGGGCACAGTTGCCCGTCGATCAAACGCTCGAAACGGGGATTCGCTATGCCACGCGCCTTGTGGATCAATTTGGAACGGATAGAATGGGACAACTGGCCGCGCAGAACCGCCTCAAATACCGGCTGTTGTTGCTCAAAGACCAGCGATTTTTTGAGGATCACAGCCGGCTCGCCAAACAAGAGATTGTGAGTTATTCGGAAAATTTCAGTCTCGGCTCTGACGAACATCTCAATTTTCTCAATCAAATCGGCAATAGTTACCGCGAAGTCGAAATGGCGCAGGATGCGTTGGGATTTTACGAAAAAATGGCAGAACTCGCCCAAACACCCGCTTATGCCGTGACTGCACGCATTGGTATGGCACATGTTTATTTAGACATTGCAAAAAACAGAACGGCAATGGCAAAGTTGCGAGAGGCTGAGAAAATTTTGGGCAATCCCCAAAATAGAGACGAAAGAGCCGTTTTGGCGCATCTACACCTGACCTTTGTTCGCGCACATGATGAATGGTATGACTACAAAAGAGTCCGTGAGCACCTGAAACTTTTACAGGCGTATCTTCCGCCTAATCCTTCCATGCAAGCGAGAACCGCCCCCTAAACGCGAGGAGTTTTGCAATGAAAAAATACCTCTACATTTTGTCCGTTGGCCTCGGCCTCGTGTTGTTTGGCACGGACATCGCGCAAGGCATTGATGCGAGCTATCATCGCCGAAGGCCCATTGGATCTGGTTGTTGGTGGGTATGGAATTACACATCTCAAACGTGGGCTATTGATTGCGGTACGTTGCCCGAAATTGAAGTGGTTGCGGCTGCCCCTCCGGTCAATGAAGATATTTACCACCATGTAGGCTCACCTTGGTGGCATGTCGATCTTTTTGGGAATCCATATCGTTGGGATCCCACTGCAAATTTATGGGAATCAATCCCTGCTTCTGCTATGCCATTAGAAGTACATCTCGAACTCGCGCCTGGTCAATCAACCACGATTGATTGTGCGCCGAGAGGGTTTTCGAATATACGCAAGCGCGATCTAATCGTTTGGACCAAACCGATTTTTAACGATCTGCTGATCACTTCAATTACCAAGACGAGAGAAACCGCGCCCCACTATGGACACCATCACGCCCCCGACAACAGTAAGGTCCTGTGTCGGGGGGCCACGAGTGTTGATGACGGCACCACAAATGACAATGGCGTGTTCGGTTTTTCTATCGCGGCCCAGAAGCCGCGGGCAGAACGGTTGTGACCGTTAATTGGCGAGACCCGCGAGATAATGAAACGGGATCCTTGCCCATGACCTTTGAAAACAGACACGATGGCTTGGTAGAAATCACGGGTGGAACGGGTATGTTTTTAACGGGTCATAATACCCGACATCGCGCCGAAAACATTCACTGGGTCACCCCGACCACCAAGACCCGCATAGATTCTCTTGCGAAACTCTATTATACAGAATACAATGAAAATCTCACCGTGAATGACGGCTCTTTGAGATATGGCGGTTTGTATGATTACATGGAAACATGGGCACGGCCTCATAAGGCACATCGGGAAGGCAAAAATGTGGATATTTATCCAACTACAGTGAGTGGAAGGAATGACCCGAAGTGGAATTTTCTCAGAGACAAAATAATGATTCTCGAAAGTACTTTTCATGATGAGGTCGATTCAGACGCGCCACACCTTCACTTTCAACAATGAGAAAGGGCTGTTTTCATGAAACCCCAACTTGAAAGGAGCACACAATGAGGACAATGATATTTGCAACCCTGATGCTCTTGCTTGTAGCCGATTCGGGCATGGCAGAGCGCAAGCCACTCGACAAAATTCACCGAGAGATCAAGCCCGGTGCCACAGTCATCGAGGTGCCGAATCCAAAGCGGCATGATGGCTATGATCTCGCTGAAAAAAAGCATGAGGTGACGTATGATGCAAAAACGGGGCTTTATACCTATCGGTATTGGCAGACCGACAGCACGTATGTCGATTTGCTTTATGAGCCATTCAATCGACTGGATGTGACCGTGGCATGCACGGTGGTCTATGATGAAGAAAACGACGAATACACCTATACGTACCACCTTGTCAACAGTAAGGACAGCGTCCAGCCTTTATGGATATTCGCTTTAGATATAGACTACAGTGTAGCAATTCGCACTGAAACACCTGAACCCTGGCGTTACCACTCTACCAATGAGCCTCCGCCCGGTTCACCCAAATGGGCATTTTGGGGATCATTGGGAGGACATATCCCTCCTGGTGAATCTATTTCTTTGACGCTCGTGAGCAAACTCGGTCCTGTCATTGCAACCTGTTATTCCAAAGGTTATGGTCAACCTGTTAAGTCTCCGATTGGACCAATAGATGGGCTTGGGGTTTATCCGCCTAATGTAGAGGGTCTAAAAGGTCAGACGCTCGCGCCCGGCAGTTTGGGGGATGCCAGTCCCAAAGCACAGTTTGAAGCCTTTCTCGATATGGCCGAGACATGGGGGTGGGTCAACAAAGACAAAAAGGATGCGGCATTGCTCCACATTTCCAAGGACTTGGATCAGACCGCTTTCATCGCATTGAAAAACGAACTGAATCTGGTTCAGGGTAAGGTGGAAGGGGAAGTGGAAGCCTTCTTAGAGCACTTGGGCAAGAACCAAGGATTCAGCGATGAATGAGGCGCACGCAATGAAAGCGATTATCTTTGCAACCCTGATGCTGGTACTCGCGACCGGTTCAGGCCTGGCAGAGCGCAAGCCACTCGACAAAATTCACCGAGAGATCAAGCTCGGTGCCACAGTCATCGAGGTGCCGAATCCAAAGCGACATGATGGCTATGATCTCGCTGAAAAAAAGCATGAGGTGACGTATGATGCAAAAACGGGGCTTTATACCTATCGGTATTGGCAGACCGACAGCACGTATGTCGATTTGCTTTATGAGCCATTCAATCGACTGGATGTGACCGTGGCATGCACGGTGGTCTATGATGAAGAAAACGACGAATACACCTATACGTACCACCTCGTCAACAGCAAAGACAGCGTTCAGCCCTTAGTTGTATTTGCGTTAGATATAGATCGAAATTTGGTCCTTCGCACTGAAACACCTACAACATGGTATTATTTTTCTAAAGGTGAGCCTCCGCCCGGTTCACCCAAATGGGCATTTTGGGGTGAATTAAATGGTCCTATATTCCCTGGCGAATCTATTTCTTTGACGCTCGCGAGCAAACTCGGTCCTGTCATCGCAACCTGTTACTCCAAAGGTTCTGGTCAAACTTTTATTCATCCCGACCACCCTGACTTAGAAATAGATGAGCTTGGAGTTCCCTCAACAAATAAAGAGGGCCTCAAGGGTCAGACGCTCGCGCCCGGCAGTTTGGGGGATGCCAGTCCCAAAGCACAGTTTGAAGCCTTTCTCGATATGGCCGAGACATGGGGGTGGGTCAACAAAGACAAAAAAGACGCGGCATTGCTCCACATTTCCAAGGACTTGGATCAGACCGCTTTCATCGCGTTGAAAAACGAACTGAATCTGGTTCAGGGTAAGGTGGAAGGTGAAGTGGAAGCCTTCTTGGAGCACTTGGGCAAGAACCAAGGATTCAGCGATGAATGAGGCGCACGCAATGAAAGCGATTATCTTTGCAACCTTGGTAATGCTGCTTGCAACCGGTTCAGGCATGGCAGAGCGCAAGCCACTCAACAAAATTCACCGAGAGATCAAGCTCGGTGCCACAGTCATCGAGGTGCCGAATCCAAAGCGACATGATGGCTATGATCTCGCTGAAAAAAAGCATGAGGTGACGTATGATGCAAAAACGGGGCTTTATACCTATCGGTATTGGCAGACCGACAGCACGTATGTCGATTTGCTTTATGAACCCTCTAATCGGCTTGACGTGACCGTGGCATGCACGGTGGTCTATGATGAAGAAAACGACGAATACACCTATACGTACCACCTCGTCAACAGCAAAGACAGCGTTCAGCCCTTAGTTGTATTTGCGTTAGATATAGATCGAAATTTGGTTCTTCGCACTGAAACACCTGAACCCTGGCGTTACTACTCTACCAATGAGCCTCCGCCCGGTTCACCCAAATGGGCATTTTGGGGATCATTGGGAGGCCATATCCCTCCTGGTGAATCTATTTCTTTGACGCTCGTGAGCAAACTCGGTCCTGTCATTGCAATCTGTTACTCTCAAGGTCGTGCTCGAACGGTTAATTCCTCTATTGGACCAATAGATGAACTCGGGGTTTATCCGCCTAATGTAGAGGGCCTCAAGGGTCAGACGCTCGCGCCCGGCAGTTTGGGGGATGCCAGTCCCAAAGCGCAGTTTGAAGCCTTTCTCGATATGGCCGAGACATGGGGGTGGGTCAACAAAGACAAAAAGGATGCGGCATTGCTCCACATTTCTAAGGACTTAGATCAGACCGCTTTCATCGCGTTGAAAAACGAACTGAATCTGGTTCAGGGTAAGGTGGAAGGTGAAGTGGAAGCCTTCTTGGAGCACTTGGGCAAGAACCAAGGATTCAGCGATGAATGAGGCGCACGCAGTCGCATTTCAAAATGAAAGGGTCGTAGCTCTGGAATCTATTTTGGGAATGCTCGTTATTTTTCAGGATAAGGAATGTCTATATTGCAAGAATTTGCCTACGTGCATGGGCGGGTGTTTCAGGTACCAGCCGCAGTCTAAAGTATGTACATTAGACACGGACATTGCAGGCGCGATGAAGAACAAATATGAGGCGCACATCAAAAATCAGATGGCTGTTGCATAACAAGTGCTCAAGGAAGGAAAGGTCATGGTCAAAAATTACTTTGTCGTTGCGATTCGCTATTTGATGCGGCACAAGCTCTACACCTTCATCAACCTGTTTGGGCTTGGACTCGGGCTTGCGTGTTGTCTCATGATGGCTTTGTTTGTCAAACACGAATGGGCGTCTGACGGCTTTCACCAAAACGAGGACGAACTCTTTCGCGTGGTGAAGCAAAGACTGCTCCCCAATGGCGAAGCAGGTGCCTTCGGTTCAATTGAGGGCGCGAATCTAAAAGACCCCGTGATCATCGGCATCGTGCGCGATTTTCACACCGATGCCCTGTACGAACCGATTCAGCCCGTGGTCTTGCAGATGAGCCAATTCAATAATTGGCCGGCGTTTTTCGTCCACATGCGTTCCGATCAACTATCCGACACACTGGATATGCTCAAAGAAACATGGAAAGCCATTGTCCCGTCCGGACGCTTTCAATTTTCATTTTTGGACCGCAATCTGCACCGGCAGTATGAACAAGAAGACCGATGGCGCGAGATCGTCAGCCATTCGGCTTTGTTTTTCCTCATCATCTCGTGTTTGGGTCTGTTCGGATTGGCTTCGCTGGCGGTTGTGCAACGCACGAAAGAGATCGGTGTCCGCAAAGTGTTGGGGGCTTCCGAGAGGTATTTGGTCTGGCTGCTGTCGAAAGACTTTGCCAAACTGCTTTTGCTCGCCAATGCCATCGCTTGGCCTGCGGCCTATTGGATCATGAACGAGTGGTTGACCACCACCTTTGCCTACCACATGGACTTGGGCATCGGCGTTTTTATCTTCGTTGGCGCATTGACGTATGGCATTGCACAACTGACCATTTTGGGACACATCCTCAAAGTGATCCGTCAAAATCCAGTCCAGGCACTCCGATATGAGTAATACCCATTTGCGCCAGCACATTTCAGAGGTGGACAAAGCACGGGCTTGGGTTTGTCGGTGAGTTATGGGTTGATTCAAAAGCACGAGGGACGCCTCGAGGTGAGCAGTCAACCGGGCAATGGTAGCGCGTTTCGGATTTGCCTTCCCATAGATGAAATGGAGTGAACGATGGACAAAACGAAAATTCTATTGGTAGATGACGAGGTCGATCTGTTGCGCGGTTGTCACGGGTTTTTGACCGCCGAGGGGTATGCGGTTGTCACCGCTGCATCGGGACAGGAGGGCCTCGCGCAGTTCGATGCGGAAGCCCCAGATGTGACCGTTGTGGATTTGAAGATGCCCGGCATGGATGGCATGGCGGTGCTCAAACGCATTTTGGCACGCGACCCGGATGCGGCGGTGCTCGTCATCACCGGCTATGGCACCATTGACAAGGCCATCGCGGCGCTCAAGGCCGGGGCATCCGATTTTATCCAGAAGCCGTTTGAACTTGAAGCACTCGTGATCGCGATAGAGCAGGCATTGAAGGCGCGGCGGTTGAAGGTGGAAAACCGGGTGCTGAAGCAGGTGTTGGCAACGCGAGTTCGGTTCGAGAACATCATCGGCAAGAGCGCGGCGATGGCGCGGGTTTTTGACCTGATGCGAAAAGTCAGCGATTTGGATGCCCAGGTGCTGATCACGGGGGAGAGTGGGACCGGGAAGGAATTGGTGGCACGCGGGATTCACGCCCACAGCGCGCGGCGCGAAATGCCATTTCTCGCGCTCAACTGCGGGGGCATGCCCGAGTCGTTGGTCGAAAGCGAGTTGTTCGGGCATGTCAAAGGGGCGTTCACCGATGCGAAACAAGATCGCACGGGGTTGATCGAACATGCGCGTGGGGGGACGTTTTTCCTCAATGAAATTGGGGAACTGCCGATGTCTCTTCAGGTGAAATTTTTGCGCGTGTTGGAGGATCACCAAATTCGCAAGGTGGGTAGCAACCGCGAGGTCGAGATCGACATGCGTCTCATCTGCGCGACGAATCAGGATCTGAAGGCGTTGATTGCAAAAGGCGCGTTTCGGGAGGATTTGTTTTATCGGATCAACACGATTGAGATTCACCTGCCGCCGTTGCGCCAGCGTCCAGAAGACATCGATCTTCTCGCCCATCACTTTTTGACCCACTTTGCCGAGGCTCAGGCCAAGGCGATAACGGGCCTATCGCGCGACGCGCTCTCTGTGTTGCGTGCCCATTCTTGGCCGGGCAATGTGCGTGAATTGATGCATGTGATGGAACAGGTCGTCGCCCTATCCGACAGCGCGGTGATTCAGCGCGCGGATTTACCAGAATCCATAGTGAGCGCGGCGTCTCATGCTTCTGTCAAAGCCGAAGGGCATTTGCAAGCGCGAGTCGCAGCTTATGAAAAACAGGTGATTCGAGACGCGCTCGAGAAATACGCGGGCAATATCACGCAGACGGCAAAAGCATTGGGCCTGACGCGCAGTGGGTTGCAGAAGAAGATCACCCGTTTGGCGGTGAGATAGCTGTGAACGGGGTGTCCTCGTGTATGTGCGTTATCCATCTTTCTATAAATCAGGAGGTTAGGTGTTATTTTAGTCACATAATCGGCTCGTTGAAGGGGTGTATCCCGACGTATTTGGTGCGTCCTTGTGTATGCACTTTGGTTTAACTTTCTATGAATCAGTGAGTTATGTTTGTTTTAGTCAAAGAATCAATGATAGGTGTATCCTGTTGAATGCACTTGGCCTCAATGTCGCTTTTGCAAATTTAATGCGCGCCAAATTTTATCTCTTTGTTTCTCAAGCACTTGCATCATTTTCAAGTGCTTTTTTTTGCCTAAAAAATTTCTGGCACACATCTTGCATATAAAAAGGGCGAAAGCAGTAACGTTTTTTTGTTTTCGCAACAACAAAGGCAAACACACGTTAAAGAAAGGAGGCAACGCAATACGCTGGGGTTTCAAAGTGCTACCGGCTATTACATCTCGAAGTCGCGCTTGCCCCATCCGCTCTCCTCGTTTCTGACAGAGATGCGAAACACACCCTAGCTCAAACCCCAAATCTATGGAGGTTTCCGCCATGATGGAATCTATTCTTGGAATGCTCGTTGGTGCCGGGCTTTTTATCGGCGGGTTCAGTCTTCATGACTTGAACTATAGACAGGATTATAGAGGAACCAATACCACCGTAGTAGATCCCGAGGGGCAGAAATATCTTATCAATGGCAGGGGTTTTGGCTATCCCACCCGAGAAACTCTGGGCTACCTGATGGGTCCCGTGGGTGCGGCTATTTTCGCACTTTCCGCGAAACGCGCCTGGGATCAGCGCGAGAAAAGGCGTGCCGCTATTTCGATGCGCCTCGACCAAACCTTTCAGCAGTTTCGCACGCGGCTTGATCGAGATCGAGCAACGCGAATGGCGTCAAATTCCCGGAGGTGGCCCCTGTCCAAAGCCTTGAAGGCCGCACCTTATCCATCGCTTTCCGGAAGTAGTACCTTGGGAATCAATGTCGCGCTTGACCCTCTCGCTCTCCTCATTTCTGACAGAGATGCGAAACGCACCATAGCTCAAACCCCAAATCTGTGGAGGCTTACGCCATGATCGAATCTATTCTCGGAATGCTCATCGGCGCCGGACTTTGCGTGGGTGGCCTTGAGGTCCACGACTCGGACTATAAAGGAGATGGCCGGCAATTTTTGGTGGATGCCAATGGGCGGACATATCTCGCCGATCCGCCGAGCAACATGCGCGAACACATGGGTTATCTGATGGGGGCTGCGGGCGGCGTTATTTTCGTTCTCTCCGCGAAACGCGCCTGGGATCAGCGCGAGAAAAGGCGTGCCGCTGTTTCGATGCGCCTCGACCAGACCTTTCAGCAGTTTCGCACGCGGCTCAATCGAGGGCAAACAACGCGGGTGGCGTCAAATCTCCGGATGTGGCCTTTGTCCAAAGCCGCGAAGATGTCCCTTTTTGCATCGCGTTCTGCGCGTGGGTATCCGGAGCAAGCGGTGTACAACTCAACCCTGATCGGATCTGAAAAGGTCAGCTCTGGCTCGACTGGCAACGATCATACCGCAAGCAACCATTCATTTGTCGCCCGACCGCTTCAGGCGCGTCCCAAGTGGCCGCCGCGATAATGCCCAATCATTCCGTTTCAATCCCATGCCGCCGATAGTGGCGTGCATGGGATTGTCATATACGCCACAACCGAAAGGAGTGCGCGATGACCCTGTTCATTCGCATCGGATTGATCGCGCTGATCTCTCTCTCTCATTTTGGATCGGTCAGAGGTGATACGACAATTGACGCGCAGTTCCAGGCCGCAGTGGATCAGATCGGCCAAGTGAATCGTGCGGAAAGCATTGAGGCATTTGAGGATATTCTTTCGCGTGATGCTGACTACGCACCTGCGTACCACGCATTGGCAAAGTTGTATTTACAGATCAATACTGTGAATGGCCGGCAACGTGCCATGCGGATGATTCAGCGGGCTATCGCGCTTGACCCCAACAACGCGGTCTATCGTCTGATGCGCGGAAAAATCTGGTGGGCACAGGGGTTTCGATTTCGGGCCCTGAATCAACACGAGAATGTGAACCAAAAGCATCCGAAGAATGAGGAAGCTCTCGATGGTGCGGGTATGTATTGGGTGTATGATTTTTTGGCACTGAAAGATGAACGTCCAGCTTTGTGGGAATATGCCCAAGAAGCCGAACGAGAAGCGGAGCGCATCCTGCGAAAAAGTATCCAATTGGATGCAATGAATCAGAAACCGTATTATTTATTGGGCGTACTTTATTTTGCAGACGAGGAATGGGAGGCTTTTCACGCCTTGATGCAAGACCTCCACGCGCACTATCCAACGGATAAAAATGTGTTGCTATTTTGCGGTCTCGCTGAATATCAGATCGGCGAATACAACGAGTCGCATGAATATTATCAACGCGCTTATGACTTGATGAGTCTTGAGGAACGCGAATTGCTCGAATCCATTGATCTGCTCAAGCCAGCAGATGCTCCTGTCCCGCGCTATGCGATGGCCGCGTCTGATGACGGCTTGGCGCGTGACGTATTTTGGAAGAGTCAAGACCCGCTCTATTTGTCTGATTTCAACGAAAGAAAGATGGAACACTTTGGACGCATGGCTTATAGCAATTTGCGGTTCAGGCGATTTTCGGCTGATGTGGAGGGCTGGCAGACGGACATGGGAAAGACCTATATCAAATTCGGAAGATATAGACGTCGCCGATCAGGATATAGTGTCCCTTGCGGGGCGAGTGCTCAGATAGGGGAAATTTGGTTTTATGAAACCTTCAAGATCGTGTATTGCGGCGATGGGGGTGATCGTTGGAGTTTTGGAGGTGGATTTGCGATAGGGGGCGGCATGCCATCTGAATCAAGTGCCATGAGTGCGGCGACTGGCGGGATTTCGTATCGAGACGGAGGAGATCAGACTGACAGAAGCAACATGGAGCGGATGTTTTCCCACGGTTTTCCATCCGTACCGTCGGTCATTGATGAAGCCTCGCATCACACCTTCCGCAAAACAGCACAGCGGTTTGTCGATCCCTATCTAAACCGAAAATACACCCTGCCCTATCAGGTCGCCGCCTTTGAAGAACGCGACAGCGTGCGCGTGGAACTCAGCTATATGATCCCAAAAGACCGATTCAAAGAGAATGCCGAGACGGGCAAAGTGCGTTTTTGGGATGGCGTGTTCTTGTTCGACGAGCAATGGCAGGACGTGTATAACTACCGCAAATCCGTAACCTTCGCCTTGCCACCGACCAAGCCCGCACAAAACGCAGGCGCGAGGCATCGCAACGATCATCTGCTGGTCTCGCGCATGGTGTCTGTCCCGCAGGGGAGCTATCTGCTAGCTGTGGAATTGTTGGATCAGACCTCCGGGGCGATAGGCGTAGCGCGCCATCGGGAACAATTTGTGTCTGACAGCGCGACCTTTCACCTGAGCGATCTCTTGGTTGGCAGCGACATTCAAGCGCGACATGCGTTCCCAGAAGGCCGGGACGATTTGATCATCACACCCAATCCGGTTCGCACGTTTTCGCAGTCCGAACCGGTCTTTATCTATTTGGAACTGTACGGTCTCACACGCGACACTTTTGGCAAAACGCGCTATGAGATTGCCTACTCCATTGGCAAGCCGGAGGTGGATACGCTATCGCCCACCCTGTTCGCGTCTCAAAGCGTAATCGATACTTTGGGCAAAACGCAGATTGACCTGCGTAAAGGATCAGCGCAAAGCTCACAGATGGCGCCATCGCAGGATGGCGATAGGGATATATGGGGCGAGACAAAGGTTTATCGAAGCGGTGGACAAGTGCATCACATCGCCGCTGAGGGGTTGAAGATCAACCGATCTCCGGATGGCGATATAACGCGCACTGTAACCGCTGATTACGAAGGGGATCGCGAGATGGATTTCACGTATTTGCAGATCGATGTGGCGCAAGTGCCTGCGGGGATTTACCAACTGACCGTATCGGCAAAGGACAAACAGACGACGGGACAGACCGATAGAAAATACGCCTACTTTCGCATTGCAGAGTAACCTGAAATATGGAGCAGAGGGGGCGAAGTCGCCTCATGGTGTGTATGACAATGCAATCCCATTTCTAAAACCGCTCGGCAACAACGGGCGGTTTTTATTTTTTGTCGGCAGTCACTTGACAGCCTCCGCCAGTGCCAGCGCACGGGGGTCGCCCTTTTTGACGGCCAAGCGCACGGCTCGGCGGATGATCTGGCGCGTCTGCCGGGTCGCGTCCTGTGCCCAGTGCGTTAGGGTGGCATAAGCCAAGTTGGGATTGTCTTTGAGAATATCGCTCAAATTGCCGCCCACCGAGCGGCGCACTGCGTAAGAGGGATCGTTCTTGAGATGGGCGAGCAGGTCTAACAGGGGAACGGGATCGTCAATGAAGCAGGTGAGGAGGGTGACACCCGGCATGGCGCGCAACCGCAACCGGGGGCGCGTGCCGCCGCTGACCAAAAGGCGAATGTGAGGATCGGGATCGTGAACCCAAGTGTGTAACACTTTCAGACAGCGGTCCGGGCCGTCATGCAGAAAAACGCGCAAGGCCACTTGCGCCGCGTACGTGCGCGAGGCGATCTGGCGCAGAGCCGCCATAGATTCGTCAAAGTGATCCCGGCCGTATTCGGCTACGAAATAGGCCACAGGCGTCAGCTTGTACGCGTCGGGCATGGACTGTTCGGGCGGCACAGATGGGCCGAGAATCTCCAGCAAGACCGCCAGGGCCTGGGAATAGTCGGGCGACAGGTGGGAATGCAGGGCCGCGGCCATCTGCCCGGCCCATCCGCCTGGGGCATGCGCGTGGGCCACCTCGTCGATTAGGGCTTCTGCGGGAAAATCGGGGCAGATCTGCTGGATTCGCGCCCCCAGTTCCGCGGCCAAGTCCGTTCCAAATTTGTCGGCCATCTGTCGGTCTCTTCATTCGCAATTGTTCTCTTAGCTATCAGTGGTCGGCGGTCAGCGGATTGACTTTGCGTTTTGCCCACCAAATTTTCGCGGCCAAGCACCCGCCGCGCACGGCGAGTGCGAGCGTAGCCCATAACAAACGATAGAGATAAATCGAGAGTCGCAAAGACCCCTCCCCAGCAAAGTGCGGTTGCAAAAAATTGGGCGTCAGGGAAATGCGAATGCGTTTGCCAAGCACGCGCTTGACCGCCTCGACATAGCCAAAAAGACGTCCTGTGTACGCGGGGTCGCCCAAACCCACCTCCACATCCATTGCCGCGTGCTGAAATTTAATCACGCGCAACAACCGCTTCACAAATCGCATCAAAATGGGGCGTGCATCCGCGGCATAGCCTAGGTATTGTTGCGCCCGCTTGTGCCACGCCTCATCGGGAGATTTTGCAGCGGATTCTACCTTTGGTGTTGGCCCATCCCGCTCGGGTTCAGCGGAAACATCCACAGGTGAATCCCCTTCATCGGATTCGCTTGTCAGCGGCGAGGCCCTGGACTTCGCTTTGGGACGCCACACCGTGCAAGGCCCCAAAACCACGCGCCATTGCAACCCGGTTTCATCGAACTCGCAAACAACGCCGCACAACCCGCACAACCCCCGCGCAAACCCCGACACTTGGTAGCTTGCGTCGCGGTAAAAACCCGCCGCGCCTATTCTGATGGGCAAAACA
The DNA here is from genome assembly GCA_958295785.1 of uncultured Latescibacterota bacterium. Classification (GTDB taxonomy): domain Bacteria; phylum Latescibacterota; class UBA2968; order UBA2968; family UBA2968; genus VXRD01. The sequence goes on along the minus strand of OY282377.1, from coordinate 2,708,597 downwards.
AAAACCCCCGCCAGCACCGCGAAGAGAATCAAGCCAATACCCATGAGGATTTCCGCGAACATCCCGCGCTCCTTGCACAACCTCTCGGCCCTTTCAAAATGGGGCAAAAAGACAGTCAAACTTGCCTCTGCACTTGACACAATGGGCTGTAGATTGCAATATATGACAAACGGCGGCGATGCAAATGCGAGAAACGGAGAGCTTATGACAGCACATCGACAGATCGAAACCTGGGCCGCAGAAAAACGGATTTCCACCTCGGCATTTCGCGCACTTTCGCAATGGCTGACCGCCCCGGAATTTGCCGATTTTGTGTCCGACATTCAACGGCTCATAAAAACAGAAGATACAGACGAACTCGAAGATGCGTTTCGCACCCACATCGAGTTTGGCACGGGCGGCATTCGGGGCGAGATGGGGCCAGGTCCCAACCGAATCAATTTGCGGACTATCGGCGAAGCCGCACAGGGCTTGGCGCGATACATTCTCAAATCGGGCATTGAAAACGCCCGAGAAATGGGCGTGGTCATCGCGCACGACACGCGCAACAACTCGGGCCTTTTCGCGCGAGAAACCGCTTCGGTCATCGCGGGGCACGGCATTGTCGCACGCCTCTTTGACGGCCCTCGCGCAACGCCTCACCTCTCTTTTGCCCTCCGCCAAACCGGCGCCGTTGCAGGCGTGGTCATCAGCGCGAGCCACAACCCGCCCGCCGACAATGGCTTTAAGGCGTACTGGACAGATGGCGGGCAGGTCGTTCCGCCGCACGATAAAAACATCATCGCCGAAGTCAACACCATCAACAAGACGCGCCTCGACAAAATTGACTATGAGATCGGGGTTGCACGCGGGCTGATCCAAACGCTCGATGCAAAACTCGACGCGCAATATATTGAAAAACTCGCCGCTGTCGCCCTGTCGGATGCCCGCGACATCCGCATTGTCTATACGGCCCTACACGGCGTTGGCGCGACGAGCATTGTGCCCGCGCTTCAAAAACTCGGGTATGACCAACTCCACCTCGTTGAGGCGCAAAATATCCCGGATGGCAATTTCCCAACCGTGGCGGGCGGCATTGCCAATCCCGAAGCCCCCGGCGCGTTCGCGCTGGCAATTGAAACAGCCCAACAAATCCAGGCCCATATTGTCCTCGGCAGCGACCCAGACGCGGACCGGCTCGGTTGCGCCCTGCCCCATCCGCAAAAAGGCTGGCATGCCCGGCCGGCAGAACTCGCCCTTACCGGCAATCAGATCGGCGCGATTCTGTGTCATTATCTTCTCCACGCGCTGAAAAATCAAAACGCCTTGCCAACCAAAGGCATCGTGTGCAAAACCATTGTCACCACAGACCTCATCAGCCTGATTGCCGCGCATTTTGGCATGACGCCGGTGGACAACCTCCTCGTCGGTTTCAAATATATCGCAGATGTGATCGACAATCTGTCGGGCGATCAGACTTTTGTGTTTGGCACGGAAGAGAGCCACGGGTACTTAGCGGGCGATTTTACACGAGACAAAGACGCGGCCATTGCCGCGGTCTTGCTCGCAGAATGCGCGGCCCAACTGAAAAGACAAAACCGCACGGTGCGCGATTACCTCGACGAGATTTATCGCGCGTTCGGCTATTTTTGCGAGATGCAAAAATCCACGCATCGCGCAGGCACGCGGGGCAACGAGGAGATCGCGCAGATCATGAACGGCCTGCGCCAAAATCCGCCGCGCGCGATAGGCGGGCACGCAGTCGTGGAAGTGATCGACCATCAGACCCGCACGGCGCGCCACCTGCAAACGGGCAACACGCGCACCATCGAAGGCGTTGCCGGCAATGTCCTCGCATTCACCTTTACGGAACGCGGACATACGCGGGTGACGGCGCGGCCTTCTGGCACGGAACCCAAGATCAAATATTACGTTTCCGCAACTTCGGCGGATCGCGCGGATTTGGCTCGGCAAGCCCTGAATCAAACGCGCGAAAATGTCGATCACCTCGCCGCAGAAATCATCCACGGCATGCTCCACGCAGCAGAGCACGCCCTTCTATAGGTGACGCCATGACCCATCCCACAGACACGGGAATCTATCGCAACCCGACCAGCTACGCGGACCCGGAATTTAGCAAATACATGCGCCGCGCGTTTCTCGCCGCCGCGGGCTATGATCGCGAAGACGTCGCGCGCCCCGTCATTGGCATTGCCTCCACGGTCTCGGATTACAACCCCTGCCACGCCCACATGCCTGACCTGATCGAAGCCGTCAAGCGCGGGGTGTTTGAAGCTGGGGGCCTGCCCTTTGTATTCCCCACGCTTTCCCTGAACGAAATTTTCTTTTCGCCCACCACCATGCTCTTTCGCAACCTGCTGGCGATAGAGACCGAAGAACTCATCGCGGCCCAACCGATGGACGCGGTGGTGCTGATGGGAGGTTGCGACAAAACCGTGCCCGCGCAAGTGATGGCCGCGGCTTCGGCAAATATCCCCGCGGTGCAAGTCGTGTCGGGCGCGATGCGAACCGGCGCGTGGCGTGGCGAACGCTTGGGCGCGTGTACAGACTGCCGCCGGTATTGGGCGCGCTATCGCGCGGGCGAACTCACCGAGCCGCAACTCGAAGGCGTGACCCAATCCCTTTGCAGCACACCCGGCACCTGTATGGTGATGGGCACCGCTTCTACAATGGCCTGCGTGGTCGAAACCCTCGGTTTGATGCTTCCGGGGGGCGCGACCCCGCTTTCGGGCACCGGGGACCGCCTGCGCGTGGGCGTGCGCTCGGGACGCATAGCCGTTGCGATGGCCCGCGCAAAATGCCGGCCATCGCAACAACTCACGCGGGCGTCATTTCTCAATGCCCTCAGCGTGCTCAATGCCTTGGGCGGCTCGACCAATGCGATTGTTCACCTCTTGGCGATAGCGCGGCGCGCGGGTGCTCGGCTCACCCTTGAAGACATGCACGAAGTATCGCAGCGCGTGCCCTTGCTCGTGGATTGCAAACCCGCAGGCGCGGGATATATGGAGGACTTTCACCGAGCGGGCGGCGTGCCCCCCCTGCTCAAAGCACTCGAACCCCTTTTGCACCCCTTTGTGCCCACGCTCACGGGGCAAACGCTCGGCGATTATTTGAACGCGGTTCAACCGCCCCAAGCGTGGCAAAGCGCGATTCACACGCTGGACGACCCCCTCGGCCCAACGGGCGCGCTCGCGGTGATTCGCGGCGATCTCGCGCCAGAAGGCGGCGTGCTCAAGGTCGCGGCGGCGTCTCCCGACCTGCTCGCGCACCGAGGCCCCGCTGTTGTTTTCGACTCGCCCGAAGACGCGGCCGCACGCATCGACGACCCCGCCCTCAAAATGACGCCCGAGCATGTGATGGTCCTCCGCAATGCCGGCCCTGTGGGCGGTGGATTCCCCGAGGCAGGCTCTTTGCCCATTCCCAAATATCTCGCGCAAAAAGGCGTCAAAGATATGGTGCGCGTTTCCGATGCGCGCATGAGCGGCACGTCTTATGGCACGGTGGTGTTGCACTGTTCTCCCGAAGCGGCGACAGGCGGCCCGCTCGCACTCGTGCGCGATGGCGATCTGATCGAATTGAACACATCAGAACGCCGCCTCGATTTGCTCGTGGATGCAACAGAACGCGCGCGCCGCCGCGAAGCCTTTGTTCCCCCGCCGATTCCCAAACGCGGCTGGGGGCACTTATACGCCAAACACGTTCTGCCCGCGCACCTCGGCGCAGATTTGGACTTTTTGTGAGCCATGACAAAACCCCGATTCGTTTGTGAATCGGGGCTTGTTGATAACGGATCGGGTCGGCCTATCCCACTTTTCAAATGATCAAGGCGCCGCGCTTACCCTTTGATATAGGTCAATACACCGAGAATGATAACCGCAACCGCGATGACCAAAGACAGCCATTTGATGGTTTGCCCCTCCACGCGGTTAATATCATTCTTCAAATTGGTCTCCACGCGATTGATGTCATTCTTCAAATTGGTCTCCACGCGGTTAATATCCTCCTTCAAGGTCGTCTCTACGCGGACAATATTGGTCTCCACGCGGGTAATATCCTTCTTCAGGGTCGTCTCCACGCGGACAATATTGGTCTCAACGCGGACAATATCCTCCTTCAAGGTCGTCTCTACGCGGGTAATGTGGTTTTCCACGCGGGTAAAGCCCGCGTTCATCAGGTTGACCAGATGCTCGAAGCGTTCTGTGGTTTGCTCTTCTACGCGGCGAATATCTTTCGCGTTCTGTTTGACGCGGTCGCTAACCGCAGTCCCATTTTTCTCGATGGCAATGAGCCGCTGATCCTGTTCGGCGATCTTCTCGGAATCCGTCAGGGCAAGTCTCCTCGTGGGAAATTGGGTTGAACTTCTCGATAGGTCCGATAAAATTACGAAAATTACGCAAAACCGATATTCAAATCAAGGCCGAATTTTGAAAAAAAAAGACCCCATCTGAAATCGCTTGCGCGACCTCGGGTGGGGCGTTGTCGCAATGGCTCGAAGGCGAGAGTTTTGGGCCCTTGTTGGCGGGTCATTTTTGACATACACAGGAAAAACAAAATATCCAAATGTCAACGCGCCTTAAAATGCATGGGCTGATCTGTGCGTAACTTCAGTTGCGGAATCAAAAAATAGACGCCATCCACCCGCCATCCACGGGCAGGGCTGTGCCCGTGATCCACGCGGCGTCATCCGACGCGAAGAACACCGCGGCTTTGCCAATGTCTTCGGGCAGGCCCAAGCGCGGCAACGGGGTCTTTGCGCGGCTGTCCGCAATATCCTGTGGCGTGAGATAATCCTGAATGGGCGTCTCGATGTAGCCCGGGCAAATCGCATTCACCGTCGCCCCAAAAGGCGCGAGTTCCAAAGCCGTGTCGCGCGTCAGGTTGACCACGCCCGCCTTTGACGCGGCATACGCAGGGCCGCCACCTCCGCCATAAGCCTGCACAGACGCAATGTGAATGATTCTGCCCGATGGCGTTTTCAGATGGGGCATGGCGTATTTGCTCGCAACGTACAATGCGCGGAGGTTCACGGCCATGATCGCGTCATAGTCGGCAATCGATGTTTCTTCAATCCCTCCGGGAATCGCAATCCCCGCATTGTTGACCAAAATATCCAAGCCCCCAAATTCTGAAACCGCTTGATCGATCAGATCATTCAATGCCCGATCATCCGCCACATCGGTTTGCACAAACAGCCCTTTCGCGCCCAGATTTTCCAATTCCTCGACCGTTGAAGTGGTCAAATCGGTCTCGTGGTACTTGCCCTGTTTGGGCCTTTCCCGAATATCGGCCACCACCACATGCGCGCCTTCTCGCGCCATAGCCAATGCAATGCCTCGCCCGATGCCGGAACTCGCCCCGGTGACAATTGCCGCGCGGCCTTTGAGCCTCATACCCGCACCTCGTTCCGCTCTTTCAACACCTCGGCTATCGCCTCGCACAACAACCCCACATTATCCCGCGTGATGCCCGCCACGTTGATCCGCCCCGAACCGACCATATAGATCGAAAACCGCTCGCGCAGGGCGTCCACTTGCTGCGGGGTCAACCCGGTAAGCGAAAACATGCCCCGTTGCCGCGCAATAAACGAAAAATCGCGCCGCACCCCGCTCGCCTCGAGGGCATCCACAAACGCGCACCGCATGCCGTTGATGCGGTCGCGCATGGCTTTGACTTCGCCTTCCCACTGGGCGCGCAACTGAGGGTCCGCGAGCACAGTTCGCACAATTTGTGCGCCGTGCGATGGCGGGTTGGAATACCCCGTGCGAATGCAGATTTTGATGTGGCTCATCGCCTTTTCAACCGCCGCTGCATTTTCCGACACCAGGGTCAACGCGCCCGCCCGCTCGCGGTAGAGGCCAAAGTTTTTGGAAAAAGAACTCGCCACCAAAAGCTCGCAACCCGGCCGGCTCAATGCCCGAAGGCCAACCGCATCTTCCGCGAGACCGTTGCCCAAGCCGCGATAGGCAAAATCCACGAGGGGAATGATCCCGCGCTCGGCGATCACATCGGCGATGCGCGCCCATTGCTCGGCGGAGGGATCGACCCCCGTGGGGTTGTGACAACACCCGTGCAACAACACCACATCGCCCGCGGGAATTTGCGCGAGGCCATGGATGAATGCGTCAAAATTGAGACCATGAGACGCGGGGTCGTAATACCGATAGGTCGATGTCGGCACGCCAGCCGATTCAAAAATTTTCGGATGATTTGCCCATGTGGGATCGCTGATCCACACGCGGGCATGGGGAAAGTGCCGAGAGATAAAATCGCCCGCAATCCGCAACGCCCCCGTGCCGCCCGGGGTTTGCGCCGTGCCTGCCCGACCACGGGTCACAATTTCGTGATCTGCGCCCCACAACAGGTCCTGCACGGCCCGGTTATACGCCCCATCGCCATCGATATCCAAATAGTTCTTGGTATCTTCCTCTGCGAGCAAGCGTTCTTCGACTGTTTTGACAGATTCAAAAATTGGCGTTTTGCTATCGCCATCTCGATAAACGCCAATGCCGAGGTTTATCTTGTTGGGATTCGCGTCCTTTTTGTACGCGTCGTTCAACCCCATAATGGGATCGGCAGGCGCCATTGCCAACGCTTCAAACATAATGCCTCCAGAGATCGGGCCTTAAGGATTTTGGGATTCGAGAATCCCGACCGTTTAACCACTTGTTGTCGCGGGCAAAGATACACACGCATGCCACAAAATGCAAGCCTGCACTCCCTGAACCGGACCTCGATATCCTGACGGGCATAAGGATTGTTGAAGGGCGGCGGAGCCTGCCCTGAAGCCGGTGTTGCCCCCGTTTAATTGGGTTGAAAGGAGCGTCAATTCGATGTGGAGTGAAGGGATTTCCTTCACACTTGCCCCGCAACGGGGAGATGTGCTCCCATCATTTTCGTAGGAACGAGTGCAAAAAATAAAATCGGTACTCACCACAAAACAAGCCCGGGTTCGCAGTGAACTCGGGCTTTTGTTTTTGCTTTCGGGCGAGCACGGGGGCATCGCCCCTACGGTCTCGTGTCTCGCTTTTGTGGGTGGATGGTCAGGGACTAACCACTAACCCCTGACCACTGATTTTCGGGCGAGCACAGAGGCATCGCCCCTACGTTTCTATTCGCGCCTCTCGCCTTTGCCTTTCATCCGCGTAATCTGCTTAATCCGCGATCCCGATTGATTTTCCCGCGCTCCTATCGTATTTTGCAAGCTATGATTCAGCCCCCACCCCAAACCCGTGCGGACACAATCGCAGAGGCGTATGCCCATTGCGAAGCACTCACCCGCGCCCACTACGAAAACTTTCCGGTTGGCTCGGTGCTCATCCCCAAATCCGTGCGCCCGCATGTGTACAGCATCTATGCGTTTGCGCGCACGGCAGACGACTTTGCCGACGAACCGGGCCTCAATGTGCGGGAACGCCTCGCCCGCCTCGCGGATTGGGAAGCGCGTCTCGATGCGTGTCTCTCCCGTCCCGATGGCCCGATATTTACGGCACTGGCAGAAACCATTCGCGCACATGACCTGCCCGTGCAATGGCTCAGAGACCTGCTCGCGGCCTTTCGCATGGATGTCACCACCCATCGCCACCAAACGCACGAGGACTTGCTCGCGTATTGCGCCTTTTCCGCCAACCCCATCGGGCGGCTCATCCTGCATCTGTTTGGCTATCGCGGCGAGCATTACGCGCGATATTCAGACGCCTTGTGCAGCGCGCTTCAACTCGCCAACTTCTGGCAAGACATCGCCATCGACTTGTCGCGTGACCGCATTTATATCCCCCAAGACGACCTCAAACGATTTGGAATCGGCATCTCAGACCTGCGCGATCAGCGCGTCACCCCGCAATTTTGCAACCTCATGGACACGCTCATCAACCGCACACACGCCCTCTTTCAAGCGGGGTATCCCCTGCTGAATGCGGTGCAAGGGCGATTGCGCTATGAACTGCGATTGACCTATCTGGGCGGCATGCAAATTCTCAAAAAAATTCGCCGCAACGAGTGCGATGTTTTTCGCCGCCGGCCCACCATCACAAAACGCGACTTGTTCGCCCTGTTGTCCAAAACGTTTTTCAGTATGACGACAAGCGAGAAGTAAGACGCGAGAGGACGGCCACCAAGTGGTCAAGGATCAATGCCCCGTCCCCATCAACCGTAGGGACAGGCCCCTGTGCCTGTCCGCGCCCAACCTCCAACGACGACAAACTTCAATCCGTCCGTTGATCGCCAATGAACCTCAACAAACACATCGCCAAAATCGTGAAAGGCGCGCGCACCAATTTTTACTACGCCTTTCTGTTCCTCCCGCGCAAGAAGCGCGAGGCCATTTTCTCGGCGTATGCGTTTAGCCGACACACCGATGACATCGTCGATCACGCTGTCTCGCAAGAAGAAGCGAGATGCCGCCTCGAGCGTTGGCGCGAACAACTCCACGCCTGCTACACTGGCAACGCCACGCATCCCATCGCGCAAAACCTACAGGCTGTACTCCGCGAGTTCCCCATCCCCAAAGCCCATTTTCTCGCCCTCATCGAAGGCGTTGAGATGGACTTGACCAAAAATCGCTACGCCACGTTTGACGAATTGCGTGCGTACTGCTACCGGGTCGCGTCTGTCGTGGGGTTAATCTGCATTGAAATTTTTGGATATACCAACCCGCAAACCCGGGAATACGCGACCGCCTTGGGCCTCGCGCTGCAACTGACCAACATCATGCGAGACGTGCATACCGATTGGCAGCAAAATCGCATTTACCTCCCGCAAGAAGACATGGCGCGGTTTGGCTATACCGAACAGGCCCTCGCACGGGCAGAGCACAACGCATCCTTTGTCGAACTGATGCGCTTTCAAAGCCAACGCGCGTGGGCCTACTATCAAACCGCCGACAAACGCCTTCCGCCCGAAGACCGCGCATCCATGTTCTCCGCGCAGATCATGGGCAAAATTTACGCCCAACTCCTCGTGAAGATCCAACGCGCCAACTACGACATTTTTCACACGCCCATTCGCCTCAACAACGCATACAAATTCGGCATCGCGTTGCGCTATTGGCTCGGCAAAGGAGCGCAGCGGTGAAACGCATCGCCATCATCGGGGGCGGCTTTGCCGGGCTTGCCGCCGCGGTCCGCCTGTGCGACGCCGGTTGCCCGGTCGCGCTTTTGGAGCGGCGGCAGCAACTGGGGGGGCGCGCCTTTTCATTTGCAGACCCCATCACGGGCGACACCCTAGACAACGGGCAGCACCTGTTCATGAAATGCTATCGGGAAACCCTCGACTTTCTCACGCGGATCGGCGCGCGCGACGATGTGGTGTTTCAACCGCAATTCAACATCGCCTTTCGCCACACCACGCACGGCGCGAGCAACCTGCGTTTTTCCTCCGCCTTGCCCGCGCCCTTGAACCTGCTCCTCGGCTTTCTGCGATTCCGCGCCATTCGCTGGACAGATATTCCGCCCCTGAGAAAAATCAATGCCGAATTGCACAAAGCCCTCGACCCCTGCCTCGCGGTCCATACTTGGCTCGGCCAGTGCGACCAAACACCGCGCATGCGAGCGGCCTTTTGGGACCCGCTCTGTCTCGCCGCCCTCAACCAACGCCCGCACAACGCCCGCGCCTGCCACCTCCAAGCCGTGTTGCGAGAAGCGTTTTGGCAACCCGATGGCGCGTGCTTGGGATACGCAAACCGGGGATTGAGCAACCTATTTGCCCATCGCGCCCGGGAACACATCCTGAAACGCGGGGGCGAAATCCACTGCGGCACAGCCATAACCGCCATCGCGCCTGCTCGCACCGGCATTCATCTCCACACGCGCTCGGCAAAGGTGCTGAAAACAGAGGCGTGCATCGCGGCCGTTCCGCCCCTGCCGCTCGCCAAAATGCTCTGTGCCAAGCCCTTTGCCAAACTCCACCACACCCTTTGTCAATACGAACCCTCGCCCATTCTTTCCGTCAATCTCTGGTTCGACAGGCCCATCATGCGCGAACCCATGTGCGGGCTTCTCGGCACGACAATGGAATGGGTATTCGACAAAGCCGCGATCTACGGCGACTGCGACCGCGCGAGCCATCTCACGGTGGTCGCAAGCGCGGCGCATCACCTCATGCACCAGTCGAACCGCGAACTCATCGCCCTGGCCTGCGAAGAACTCCATCGGGTCTTTCCCGAAAGCCAGCGCGCCAATCTTTTACACGCCAACGCGATTCGAGAACGCGCCGCAACCCGCGCCTTGCCGCTTGCCTATACACCGCCCAAAACCCAGACCCCACACCCCCATCTGTTTCTCGCAGGGGATTGGACAGATACCGGATTGCCAGCGACCATTGAAAGCGCGGTCAGAAGCGGGTACGCAGCCGCAGATGCCGTTCTTTCCACATAAAAAAAAACGGGCAGGAAAACTCCTGCCCGAATAGCCCACCGCGCTCAGTTCAATCACTAAAAAAGTTCGATGTATTTCAACCCCGTCCCGGTATTGAACAACACCACGCGGTCGCGTTCGTCAATTAGATTGCGCGCTATGAGTTTTTCAAGCGCGGCGAGGGTGGCCGCGCCTTCGGGAGCGGGAAACGAACCCACGGCAGCGGCCAGTTGCGAAGTGGCTGCCATCAGTTCTTCATCTGTGACGGAAAGCGCGCATCCGCCGCTTTCTCGAATGGCTTTGAGCATCAAAAAATCGCCGACAGCAGCCGGTACGCGCAGGCCCGCCGCAACGGTTTCGGCATCGCGCCAGGGTTCGGCCTGTGCCTCGCCCGCCCGATAGGCGCGAACTATCGGCGCGCATCCCGCCGCTTGCACGGAAATCATCCGAGGGCGTTCTGGCCCAATCCACCCCATCCGTTCCATTTCGTCAAATGCCTTCCACATGCCGATCAATCCCGTGCCCCCGCCCGTTGGATAAATCGCGACATCTGGCAATTTCCAGTCGAATTGTTCGGCCAATTCATAGCCCATGGTTTTTTTTCCTTCCACGCGGTATGGCTCTTTCAGCGTGGAAATGTCAAACCAGCCCTCGGTTTCTTTGCGCGATGCCACAATTTTTCCACAATCCGAAATCAACCCATCGACCAATTCGACATGCGCGCCCAAGACTTTGCATTCGATATAGTTGGCCCGTGGCACGTCTTTGGGCATAAAAATATGCGCCGGCAATCCCGCCCGCGCAGCATAAGCAGCGGTCGCCCCCCCCGCATTGCCAGCCGATGGAATGGCAATAGCCGAAGCCCCCAATTCCGCGGCCCGCGAAATGGCCGCCGACATGCCGCGCGCCTTAAACGACCCGGTCGGATTTAAGCCTTCGTCTTTGATGTACAAGTGCGGCACGCCGATTTTTCGCCCTAGGGATGCGGCTTGCAACAAGGGGGTGAACCCCTCGCCGAGGCTGACCTGAAATTGCGCGTCTTCGACCGGCAAAACTTCGGCATAACGCCACATCGTCGGCGGGCGCCCCGCGAGTTTTTCTCGGCGCATGGCCTTTGCAGCAGCGTCGAGGTCGTATCGAGCAAACAGGGGCGCGTTTGCTTCGGGACTTAAATTCCAGAGCTGATCTTTTGGATACGCCTTTCCGGTTCGCGTGCAAATAAGATCGACGAGAAAACCCATAACCCCTCCTGAGTCGTTGTCCATCAATTCAAATGAGATCGCAACACCTGTGAACACCTGCTTATTATCAGCAGTTCCCCCGCTCGCGTCAAGGTTGAACACGCCCGTTTTTTCCATTTTCAAGCGCGTATCGGCGTATCTTTCGCCGCAAGGTCGGCCTCGATACGCCGAGCAACTCGCAGGCGCGCCCTTGATTGCCGCCCGTTGCCAGCATGACGCGCTCGATATGCGCTTGCTCAATTTCACTCAGCGTCCCAATCCCGTTTGAAGCCTTGGCGCGTTTGGGCCTGAGATCGTAGAGATGCTCGGGGCGAATCACCCCCTTTTGGCAGGCCATGGCCGCGCGGTGGATGGCGTGTTGCATCTCCCTCAAATTGCCCGGCCATTCATATCCCACGAGATACTCGACAGCCGCTTCAGACACGCCTTGCACCTCCACGCCCGCATCGCCCTTTAAGCGCGCGAGCATGGCTTGCACAATGCGCGGAATATCTTCGCGGTGCTCCCGCAAAGGCGGCAGGGAAATGGTCACGGCGCTGAGCCTGTAAAACAGGTCCAGGCGAAACGCATCGCGCTTGATCAGGGCTTTCAGGTCGCCGTTGGTGGCCGCCCCCGCACATGGGTACGCACGGGCGATTGCCCGCCCACCCTGACAAATTCGCCGCGGTCCAAGGCGCGCAACAGCTTGGCCTGAAATGCGGGCGAAGCCTCGCCGATTTCGTCGAGGAAAAGCGTGCCCCCATCGGCCTGTTCAAAACACCCGGCCCGACGGGTCACGGCGCCGGTAAACGCGCCGCGCTCATGCCCGAAAAGTTCACTTTCGGCAACGCCTTCTGCCACCGCCGCACAATTGAGCGCGACAAATGCCCCGGACCGTCCCGAAGCCCGATGGATTTCTCGCGCCATCAACTCCTTTCCGGTTCCACTTTCCCCACAAATCAGCATTGCGGCCGATGTTTTCGCGGCCAGGCCCGCGCGTTTGAGCGCGGACAACATGCTCGGGCACGATCCAATCACCATCCCAGTTGGGGACTCGTGCCTGTGATATTGAGGCAAGGAACGCAGCGCGATTTTGCCCTCAACGCGCAACTGGGAAAGCAGAACATCCAAAGTTTGCCGGTCAATGGGATGGGCGAGAAAATCTCGCGCGCCCACCGACAACGCCTCGAGAATGCTATCAGACACCATAGCTTCCCCCACAATCGCGACGGGGCACAGGCCATCAAACGCGGGAAGCAGTTTCATGCCTTGGCCATCGAGAAGCGTTTCAGCGACCAAGGCGAGATCGGGCTTTTGTTTATCAATGTGTTTCAGACAGTCCACAACAGAACCTGCGATACACGCCTTGGCATCCAATTCTCTCAACAGTTGCGCCACTTGCATTGCGCGTTGCGGGTTTCCATCGACAATCAACACGTCTCCCATAAAACCTCCAATGTGTGGTTGGTGAACAGTATTACGAGAGACATCATGCACAATCTGTGCCAAAATTAACGAAATTTGTAATATGTTGAAAAACAGGCAGTTAAAATTATTGTGAAAATTTTGACATTGGCAACTGACGCATGAAAAACAACATTTGGCTTCAATGCGTCGCCTTTTATGCGAAAAAAAAACGGCGTCCTTCTTTTGAAGAACGCCGTCTGATTTTGCCCATTGCTGGCTCTAGGGAATTTGAATAACGACTGCTTCTGTGGGCTCGCTAATTCGTCCATTGAAATATACGCTAACCCGGTAAACATACGTGGTGCCACTCGCAACATCACTATCTACATAAGAAGTGGTGCCGTGGTCGGAAACCAGCGTTCGATAGGCCAAATTCTGACTCGAAGCACTGCCTGCGGAAAGTACTGCCCGTTCAACGTAGAAACTGTCGTACACACGGGGCGCGACCCATCTCAAAGTGACCGCTTGTGCATCGCTATCATAAACGGCGCGCAAGTTCCTAGGCGGCACGACACCCGCTTCCGTTCTCGCTGTCACGCGATCAGACCGAGGACTCTCATTGCCATTGCCGTCAATGGCAGTGATCTGATAGGCATAGGCCGTATTTTCTTTCACATCATCCCTATCAACATACTCGCGTTTCGATGCATCCACGCGGACCAGTAAAGTCGGGCTAGCACCCGATGTGCCACGGTAAATCCTATAACCGGAAAGCCCGGTCAACTCATTGTCATTGGCATCGGTTTTGGGCGCGTTCCAACGCAACTCAATCGCCGTGCCACCACTCGGAATGGCGGTAAAATTACCGGGCGTTGCGGGAGGAACATCATCGACCAGGACTTCGGCTGAGGCATACAGCGAGAGTTCGCTTTCTTCGTTATTTGCCCCAATGGCCTGCACGCGATACACGAATGTCTGACCCGATGCCAAGGGCGAATCGACATACGTCGTCTGCACGGTGAGAAAGGTCTCGGCAGGCATCGTCTCAGCGGGGTCTGTGTAACGCAGCACGCGATACCCCGTCAGTTCAATCTCGGTATTGGCTAACCAACCAATCGTTATCTGACCAATACCACCGGTTGCGCGCACATTGCGCGGCGCGGCAAACCCCTTCGTCGTCACGGACACAGCCTCCGAACGAGGCCCCGCATTGCCTGCCGAATCTATTGCCCGGATCGCATAAAAATACGTGGTGAGCAATTCAACGGACATATCCACAAAACGCACCTGATCACTCGATACGGTTGCTAAAAGCGCGAAGGAAGTATTATTATCCCGCGACCGGAAGATCTCGAAAGAAGCCAAGCCGGTCAAATCGCCGCCATTTCTGTCTTGTGTGGGGGCCGTCCAGTTGAGCGTCACGCGCTGAAAATGATCGTCGTCTAAGCTGACAATCAGATCCGAGGGCGCGCCAGGAGGACTTTCATCAACCGAGACCATTGCAGCGGCATACTGCGAGAGTTCGCTTTCTTCGTTGTTTGCCCCAATGGCCTGCACGCGATACACGAACGTCTGCCCCGAGACCAAGGGCGAATCGACATACGTCGTCTGCACAGTCATAAAAGTCTCTTCGGGCGTTGTCTGAGCAGGGTCTGTGTAACGCAACACGCGATACCCCGTCAGTTCAATCTCGGTATTGGCATTCCACGCCAACGTGATCTTTTGAACCCCACCCTCGGCGCGCACATTGCGCGGCACGGCAAACCCCTTCGTCGTCACGGACACAGCCTCCGAACGAGGCCCCGCATTGCCTGCCGAATCTATTGCCCGGATCGCATAAAAATACGTGGTGAGCAATTCAACGGACATATCCACAAAACGCACCTGATCACTCGATACGGTTGCTAAAAGCGCGAAGGAAGTATTATTATCCCGCGACCGGAAGATCTCGAAAGAAGCCAAGCCGGTCAAATCGCCGCCATTTCTGTCTTGTGTGGGGGCCGTCCAGTTGAGCGTCACGCGCTGAAAATGATCGTCGTCTAAGCTGACAATCAGATCCGAGGGCGCGCCAGGAGGACTTTCATCAACCGAGACCATTGCAGCGGCATACTGCGAGAGTTCGCTTTCTTCGTTGTTTGCCCCAATGGCCTGCACGCGATACACGAACGTCTGCCCCGAGACCAAGGGCGAATCGACATACGTCGTCTGCACAGTCATAAAAGTCTCTTCGGGCGTTGTCTGAGCAGGGTCTGTGTAACGCAACACGCGATACCCCGTCAGTTCAATCTCGGTATTGGCATTCCACGCCAACGTGATCTTTTGAACCCCACCCTCGGCGCGCACATTGCGCGGCGCGGCCAAAACCGGGACGAGTTCCTCGGCTTGGGCAGAGACAAAGGCCGACAATTCGCTCTTCACATTGGAGGGACCCACCGCACGCACGCGATACACAAAGGGATGTCCCGCAACAACTGGCGTATCCACATACGTCGTCAACACGGAATCGAAAACCCGATCCGGCGTTTCATCCTTGGGATCGGCAAAGCGCAGGATTTCATACCCCGTCAATTCCGGCTCGGTATTGGCATTCCACGCCAACGTGATCTTCTGAACCCCACCCTCGGCGCGCACATTGCGCGGCGCGGCAAACCCCTTCGTCGTCACGGACACAGCCTCCGAACGAGGCCCCGCATTGCCTGCCGAATCTATTGCCCGGATCGCATAAAAATACGTGGTGAGCAATTCAACGGACATATCCACAAAACGCACCTGATCACTCGATACGGTTGCTAAAAGCGCGAAGGAAGTATTATTATCCCGCGACCGGAAGATCTCGAAAGAAGCCAAGCCGGTCAAATCGCCGCCATTTCTGTCTTGGGTGGGGGCCGTCCAGTTGAGCGTCACGCGCTGAAAATGATCGTCGTCTAAGCTGACAATCAGATCCGAGGGCGCGCCAGGAGGACTTTCATCAACCGAGACCATTGCAGCGGCATACTGCGAGAGTTCGCTTTCTTCGTTGTTTGCCCCAATGGCCTGCACGCGATACACGAACGTCTGCCCCGAGACCAAGGGCGAATCGACATACGTCGTCTGCACAGTCATAAAAGTCTCTTCGGGCGTTGTCTGAGCAGGGTCTGTGTAACGCAACACGCGATACCCCGTCAGTTCAATCTCGGTATTGGCATTCCACGCCAACGTGATCTTCTGAACCCCACCCTCGGCGCGCACATTGCGCGGCACGGCAAACCCCTTCGTCGTCACGGACACAGCCTCCGAACGAGGCCCCGCATTGCCTGCCGAATCTATTGCCCGGATCGCATAAAAATACGTGGTGAGCAATTCAACGGACATATCCACAAAACGCACCTGATCACTCGATACGGTTGCTAAAAGCGCGAAGGAAGTATTATTATCCCGCGACCGGAAGATCTCGAAAGAAGCCAAGCCGGTCAAATCGCCGCCATTTCTGTCTTGGGTGGGGGCCGTCCAGTTGAGCGTCACGCGCTGAAAATGATCGTCGTCTAAGCTGACAATCAGATCCGAGGGCGCGCCAGGAGGACTTTCATCAACCGAGACCATTGCAGCGGCATACTGCGAGAGTTCGCTTTCTTCATTGTTTACACCGACCGCCTGCACGCGATACACGAACGTCTGACCCGAGACCAAGGGCGAATCGACATACGTCGTCTGCACAGTCATAAAGGTCTCTTCGGGCGTTGTCTGAGCAGGGTCTGTGTAACGCAGCACGCGATACCCCGTCAATTCCGGCTCGGTATTGGCATTCCACGCCAACGTGATCTTCTGAACCCCACCCTCGGCGCGCACATTGCGCGGCACGGCCAAAACCGGGACGAGTTCCTCGGCTTGGGCAGAGACAAAGGCCGACAA
Source organism: uncultured Latescibacterota bacterium (assembly GCA_958295785.1). Lineage (GTDB taxonomy): Bacteria > Latescibacterota > UBA2968 > UBA2968 > UBA2968 > VXRD01. The sequence continues at coordinate 2,691,733 of OY282377.1, read as the reverse complement.
TTCGCTCTTCACATTGGAGAGACCCACCGCACGCACGCGATACACAAAGGGATATCCCGCAACAACTGGCGTATCCACATACGTCGTCAACACGGAATCGAAAACCCGATCCGGCGTTTCATCCTTGGGATCGGCAAAGCGCAGGATTTCATACCCCGTCAATTCCGGCTCGGTATTGGCATTCCACGCCAACGTGATCTTCTGAACCCCACCCTCGGCGCGCACATTGCGCGGCACGGCAAACCCCTTCGTCGTCACGGACACAGCCTCCGAACGAGGCCCCGCATTGCCTGCCGAATCTATTGCCCGGATCGCATAAAAATACGTGGTGAGCAATTCGACGGACATATCCACAAAATGCACCTGATCGCTCGATACGGTTGCTAAAAGCGCGAAGGAAGTATTATTATCCCGCGACCGGAAGATCTCGAAAGAAGCCAAGCCGGTCAAATCGCCGCCATTTCTGTCTTGTGTGGGGGCCGTCCAGTTGAGCGTCACGCGCTGAAAATGATCGTCGTCTAAGCTGACAATCAGATCCGAGGGCGCGCCAGGAGGACTTTCATCGACAATGGCCCGCCCATCGATAAAAGTAGAAGTGTCACTGTGTAACACACCGAGCTGCGGATCTTGCACAACGGTTTGAACTTTGTAGAAATACACCTCGTCGGCCACGACCAGGGAATCGACGTATTGCGTCTGCCCCGTGGTAAAGAGCGTATCGTCTGTCACAGGGGAGAAAGGGCCTTGCGTGGATTGCGACCGCAAAACCAGATAGCCCAGCAAATTGGGATTGGGCACGGGATTCCACGATATGACGATACGCGCCTGTTCGTTTTGCGTTGCGCGCAAGTCAGCAGGCACAGGCAGGCTCGCGCCCGGATTTTGTACGGTTACCAAAGCAATCGCCGCACGCCCTGTATTGCCCGCTGGATCGACAGCCGTGACCAAATAAACGTGAAGCACACCGACTTCGAGCCTGTCTGTATCGACAAAATAGGTCTGGCCGCTCGGCACGGTACCGAGTTGAACAAAAATATTTGCCAATTCTTCGGACAATTGCCCCAAATTATCGAGATCGATGCCCAACTCTGTCACGAGTGCGACCAGTGCCTCCTGCGGCCCTTGCACTTGGAGGCTGCCCTGCGAATCTTTGATCCTGAAAATTTTATATTCCGAAAGCCCGGTCAATTCCGCATTGCCTTCATCTGTCTCAGGGGCTGACCAGCCCAGCGTCACCTGTGCGTTATTGACATCGGTGATAGCGACAAAATTTGTCGGCGCGCCCGGTGCGCGTGCGTCATCGAGTGCCTCTGCACTCACATAAGCGGAAAATTCACTCGCTTGCCCATCTACATCTACGGTAGTGAGTTTGTAAAAATAGATTTTCGACACACTCAGATCGAGCGTCGAATCCACAAATGTCGTGCGTGCTGTCGTCGCTTCGGCGGCAGATGCCTCGCCGCGCAACCGAACAAAGTCTCCCGTAGCCGATGTTGACCGCCACACGCCATATCCCGCGAGGCTGGCGCTGTTCACCGGGTTCCAGTTCAAGGTAATCCGCAAAATATCGCCTTGGGCGCGAATATTGCCCGGCGGATTCAAAGCCGCGTTGCCCTCAAAATTTGAATCAACTGGATTTACGCGCTCGCGTCCGCATCCCCACATCACAAAAAAAATTGTCGCAATTCCCAAAAAGCCGACTGTCAGCCGGTGCGTCCACCTGTGCTTCATAATCATCTCCTCGTGACCCAACAGCATTTTATTGACGATTAAAATTTCTTCTTCAACGCAATCCCAACAGACCGTTTGCGAATATCGCTGTTGAGATCGATTTTGATTCGCCGATCGCGTTTGGGCATTTTGTCATCCACGCCGCTGTGCATGAGCAAACGCAAACCACTGATCAACAAAATTGCAGAAAACCCAACGCTCATCAGGCTCTTGTCATCGCGATCACTTGCGCGGTTAAAAAGCCGCTCGGCCTCCCGAGCATTTGGCGCCACCTTATAGGCGTTGTAAATGTCACCTGCATCGCGCTTGAGGTCAACGGCCCGCTTGGCCATAAACGCACTGCCACCGAGAAACAAAACGCCAAATGTGCGCCGAGTGGTAAAAAAAGACCGCGCTTCGGCAACAGGTGCCAAACTGCCGATAAAAAACGCGGTTGCCAGCACAACGCAACACCCTTTATACATCCATCGGTACATACTCGCGCTCCTTGCTCCAAATATTTCGAGGGTTTAGACGAAAGCACATGATCAAAAGTTTCGGATAACTGACAAATAGTCGAAAAACCGGCCAGCACTCGGCCAGGGGCGCGCCCTTTCCCCGGCTATTCAAATCTTCTCTCGGCTTCTGTCTTTTCCCATGTACGCAACACGCGAACGATCTTTGTGCCGAGAATTTTGTCGGGAAGTGCTCGGCTGTCGCGGTCCCACAGCATCCAAAACCCGCTGAGTCCCAATGTGGCGACAAAAAGCAAAGGCTGGAGCACAAATCTGCCCACCGCCTGCGCCCATGTTGGAGAACCGCCCCCCACGCGCTCGACCCGAATGCCCAATTCGCGCATCCCCGGCGTAAATCCGGATCGCGCCCAACCCGACAGGGTCATAAAAACGCGGAAAACGAGCAGAATGACCAAAATGGTGCCAAACTCATTCCAAATTATCATTGCCCTGCTCTGTGCTGCGGGATCTCCCTCAATCAAGCCGACAGCGAGATTCTTCGCACTGCCCACAAAACCCGTGATGTCCGACCAGAGATCACTCGATTGACCTCCGCCGCGTCCGCGTCCACCGCGTCCGCCGCGTCCACCCCCGCCGCCCGTGGTTTGCGCGCTTGAAAACAGGGTGTTTTTGATCAGAAAAAAAATCAAAAAAGGAACGAGCACCTGCATGGAGAAATCGATCAAACTCGCCGTGATGCGTCTCAAAATCCCCGGTGAATCGGCCTCGGTGCCCGTGTCCGCCGCTCGTGAATCAAAGTCTTTTAGGCGCGCTTCAATTTCGGCTCTGACCCGTTCAAAGCGCTCGGGAAACAAGTCGCGGTCCAGATGCGCGTAAATATCTTCGAGTTCTGAAAGCGAATGGCGCTGAAGCGATTCGGCAAACGCCTCATTTTGGTGTGGGTCAATACTTTGGGGCGGCACCGTAGCTACTCCTTGCGGTCCGTTAGGGAATACAGCGTTGGGATCAGAACGAGGGTCACCAGTGTCGAGACGACCAGGCCGCCAATAACGGTAATGGCCATCGGCGCGCGAATCTCCGCGCCCTGTCCCACTGGGAATATCATGTCCACCACCGTCATCACCGCGGCGAATGCCTGCCCGGACAACACGCCATCCAACGCGCCTTTGATGCTTTTTACGAGGGGCTGAAAATTGAAAATGCCCATCGCCATGGGCAACAACCCGAGCACGGTTGTCGATGTGGTCATCAAAATGGGGCGCAGGCGCACTTTGCCCGCTTCTGCAATGGCCTCCATTTTGGGCATGCCCTCATCGCGGCGCAGCGTATTGATATAGTCGATGAGCACGATGGCATTGTTGACGACAATGCCCGCCAACATAATCAAACCGATGAGCACGACCACGCTGATGGTCTGCCCTGTGATGAGGAGCAGCGCGAAAACACCTACCAGTGCGAAGGGAATGGCAAACATGATCACAAACGGGTGGACGAGCGATTCAAACTGCGACGCCATAACGAGATACACGAGAAAAATTGCCAACCCAATCGCCAGTTGCATGCTTTTAAACGACCGCTGTTGCTCTTCATTTTGCCCCCCCACTTTAATGCTAAAGTCCGCAGGTATATCAATGCGATCAATTTCGCGTTCTAGGTCCGCGACCACAGCGCTTAGACTTCGGCCCACGTAATTGGCCGAAATCAATGCCACGCGCTCTTGATCAATTCTGCGGATTTCCGCAGGCCCCATCTCCACTTGCAAATCGGCAACCACGCTCAACGGCACGGGCGTGGGGGCATTGTTGGGGCTGATGATCAACCGCTGTAGGTCATCCACTGTGCTGCGGTGTTCTTCCTCGGCGCGAACGCGAATATCGACCCGCCGATCCCCGCGGGTAAATTGCGTGGCGACCTCTCCTTGAACCTGATTGCGGATGATCTCGCCAATGGCGTTAATCGTGGTGCCCATCTGCGCCACGCGCTTGCGGTCAAAGCGAATTTGCACTTCGGGCGTGCCGCCTTCGCTCGTGGTTTTGATATCTGTCAAGCCGGGAATGGTTTGCATGCGCGCCATCATTTCCCCGGCGATCATCTGCAGCGATTGCAAATTGTAACCGGCGACTTCGACTTCGATGGGTGTGCGAGACGAAAACAGGGACGGGCGGGTAAATTTGGTATCCACTGCGGGAATTTCCATAATGTGATGGCGGAGGCGATCCATCACGGCAATTTCGCGGTCTCGAATGATGCCCTCGTGCAGTACGACATTGACCTCGCCCACATTTTCCCGCTCTTCTCCGCCGCTGCCCCCAGACGCCGATTGCGTGCCGACAATGCTGTAAACCAAGCGGACTTCGGGTTGGCTGCGAACGATCCGCTCAATGGCTTGAATGGCTTGCGCGGTCGCGGCAAGGGGCGTGCCCAGCGGCATTTCGACTGAAATCGCAAAGGTGCCTTGGCTCATTTCAGGGATCAATTCACTGCCCAATCGCTTGCCGAGAGTCGCCGTGCCCCCCAAAAGGGCGATAGCCACCCCGATCACGACGAGGCGGTGCCCGAGTGCCCATCGGATAATGTGCGGATAGATCACATAAGCCCGCCCAATTACCCGGTCAAAAATCCAGAACAGAGGCGCCAGACAGGAGAGAATACCGCGCCCAATCCATCCCATCACCGCGCCGAACACCCCCATTGCGCGAGCCGGTGCTTCCACCCCGCCCTTGTGCCCGCTTTCCTTTTTGCGCTGTTCCACAGCGGCAAATTCGCCCATCCACGAAAATTCCAGCGAAGCCAACATGGGAATGACCGTGAGGGCGACGAGGAGGGACGCGACGAGCGAATAGGTCACGGTCAGCGCCTGATCCCGAAAGAGTTGCCCGGCAATGCCCTCGACAAAGACGATGGGTACAAATACGCATATCGTCGTCATGGTAGAAGCCACCACGGCCTGCCCCACTTCAGACCCGCCGCGATTGGTGGCCTCGCGCGGCCCCAGCCCCTTGTCTTGATAACGCTGGACACTTTCGAGCACGACAATGGAGTTGTCAACCAGCATGCCAATGCCCAAGGCAAGCCCGCCTAGGGACATAATATTGAGACTCACATCCGACACGTACATCAAAAAAAATGTCGCAACGACCGAAATGGGAATGGAGACGCTGATGATGCCCGTGCTTTTGGGACTTTGCAAAAACAGGTAGAGAACGATAATCGCCAAAAACCCGCCCAAAATCGCGGTGTTGAGCACCTCGGAAACCGAGTCCTGAATAAATGTCGATTGGTCGGACACCACCTCCATACGCGCAGTGCCCAACAAATCGCCAGATGTTTGGCGGAATTTTTCTATCGCCTCTTTGACAGCGCGCGCAACCGTGACCGTGTTGGCATCGCCCTCTTTGTATATGGCCAGTTCGACGCTCTCTTGCCGATCAATGCGCGTAATCACCGTGCGTTCGCGGTGCCCCCGACGCACTTCCCCCACATCGGCCAGAGTGACAATCGCGCCTTGCCGCTGGCCCACCACAATATCCTGAATTTCTTCAATGGTCTTAAATTCATTTAAGGTGCGAACCAAGTATTCCGCTTCGCCGTCTTTGAGCTCGCCGCCCGTCAGGTTCACGTTTTCCTGCGCCAAGCGATTGACGACCTGCGCCAAGGGAATCCGCAAGGCAGCCAATTTGGGCTGGTCAATTTCAACTTGAATTTCTTCCTCCAACCCGCCGTTGATGCGTACAGACGCCACGCCTTCGAGGCTTTCCAACTCGGGCTTAATTTCCTCTTCCGACAAAAGGCGCAGCGAAATCAAGCTCTCTTCGCCGTAGAGGCCGACGCGCATGATCGGATCGAGCGAGGGGTCGAACCGCAGCAACACGGGTTTTCGCACGTCCTGCGGCAGGCGCACTTGATCGAGCTTCTCTCGAATGTCGAGCGAAGCAAAATCCATATCCGTACCCCACGCAAATTCCACCACCACATCCGACACGCTAGGGCGCGAGGCCGAGGTGACGCGGATCACCCCGTTGACCACGCCCACGGCCCCTTCAATCGGCTCGGTGATCAAGCGTTCCATCTCTGAGGGCGCCGTGCCGGCGTACTCCGTTCGCACCGTCAAGGTGGGATACGTGATATCGGGCAGCAGGTTGATTGCCAAGCGTTGAAACGCCACCATGCCAAACAATACGGCCGCCGCAACAAACATCGTTACCGTTACCCGTCGCCGGGTTGAAAATTCGATCAGCTTCACTTAATTACCTCGTCTGCCCCGCGCGGGTACCAATCCCTTTTCGCGCATCTCGGCTACAAAAGCGCGGAGTTTGTCCATGTCTGTTGCGAGTTGGGGATCGCTTTTCACGCGCTTGTCGTATTCGGCTTTGACTTCGGGAACGCGCTCGATCATCCGTTTGACGCGCTCTGTGGGATCGCCACCCCCTGTGCCGCCTTGACCTCTTTGACCCCCACCGGCACCGCCGCGCCGCCCGCCATCGCCCATCTGCTCGCTTCCGGCGGCATCGCCTCGGCCTCTTTGTCCGCCGCCTGCAACCCCGCCATCGCCACCGCGCTGTCCTCGGCGTCCGCCTTCGCTTACTTGTCCACCGCCGGCGGCATCGCCTGCCATACCGCGTCCTTGCCTGCTTTGCCCATCGCCGCCTGCAACCCCGCCATCGCCACCTTGACGACCACCACGGCGTCCACCTTCACCCATCTGACCGCCGCCTGCAAACCCGCGCCCCTGTCCGCCTTGCGCGGAGATCAACCCCTTTTCGCGCATCTCGGCCATAAAAGCGCGGAGTTTGTCCATGTCTGTTGCGAGTTGGGGATCGCTTTTCACGCGCTTGTCGTATTCGGCTTTGACTTCGGGAATGCGCTCGATCATTCGTTTGACGCGCTCTGTGGGATCGCCCCCACCCGCGCCGCCTTGACCTCTTTGACCCCCGGCAAATGCGGGAGGCGCGGCTTCTCCCACGATGCGTACCGAAGAACCGGGCCTCAATCCTTCTTGTCCGACGGTGATGACCTGTTCATTGTGCGAAAGGCCCGAAAGAATTTCTAAGCGGTCGCTGTCTGTGAACCCGATTTCAATGCGCTTGCGCTGCGCCTGCCCGCGCCCGGTCTCGGGATCGGTTTCAAAAACAAAAACCTGATTGCCTTCCCCTTCGAGCACGAGGGCTTTTTTGGGAATCACCAGCGTATTTTTTCGCGTTTCCGTGATGATATAAACCGAGGCAAACATCCCAGGACGCAACAGGTTTTCATCTTCTCGGGGTATCTCAACGGTCACTTTCACCGTGCCACTTTCGGGATCGACCACTGGACTGATCATCTTCACTGTGCCCGTAAATTCTCTTTTGGGTGCAGCTTCGACAGTGATGCGCGCGGTCTGCCCCACTGTAATTTTGCCAAAGTCCTTTTCCGTTACCTGAATGCGTGCGAGCAGGGGATCGAATTTGGCGACAGAAGCCACGACCTGATTGTTGGTAACGACATTGCCCACCTCGATATTTCTCAGGGTCATAATGCCTGCAATGGGCGCTGTAATCGCCGTATAACTCAATGTGAGTTTGGCCTGTTCGAGTTGCGCTTTGGCGGACTCGAGTTGCGTTTTGGCACTTTCATAAGCCTCTTTGCTGCCCAAATTGCGCTGAAACAAAGCGTCTTCCCGTTCATGCCGCTGGAGAGCTTCTCGGTGGGCAACTTCTCGCTGTGCAACATTGATTCGGGCATTGTCGGCATCGAGCCGGGCGAGCACGCTACCCGCGCGTACCGGATCGCCTTCTTCCTTGAGAATCGCGATAACCTGCCCGGTTGTGCGCGACCGCACATCGACCCATCTCTCGGCTTCAAGGGTCGTATTTTTTAAGATATAAGAAGAAATATCCCCTCGTTTTACAGCCTCGACTTTAACCGGTGCAGCAGCACCACCCCCGCGCCCGCCACGTCCGCCGCGTCCACCGCGTCCCTCTGCCTGTTGTGCTTCCTCTTCCCCACAGGCGAAAAGCGCGAGAAAAATCAGAACAAACCACCGACGATTTAACATTGATCGCATCATCTGTTTCCTTTATGAAAAAAGTAAGAAGGCAGAGGGAAGAAGTGAGAGGGCCACCCTCCTCTCCCGTCTTGCGTTTTACGCCTTTTACGGCGCCAGGCGTCTGTGCGAATGACGCCGCCGAGCGACTTGTTCGGCGATTATCGCGTCAAACTCTTCGCGTTGCTCTGGCGTCAAAATTTCCTGAATTTGCGCCTTGGTCGCGTTTCTCACTTTGCCAAACTCCGCGCGGTAGGCCGTATTGATATCGACCATACATTTGCGCCCGTTCTCCAGAATCCCGTCCAGCCGCGCTTTTTGATCCTCTGACAGGTCGAGCTTTGCCACCATTTCAGACATACGGCCCCGTCGCTTGCCGGCATGCCCGGACGCGAGACCCTCGTACACAGTCCCTGTCACTGCGCCGAGCAAAAAACACAAAACGAGCAGGCATATCAACCGGAAACGCGAAATAAACATAACAAAACCTTCTCAAACCAATCCGAGTGTCGAACGCGGATTAGGGGCTAACGCGCAGTGCTGGAAACGACGAGATCGAACACGCGATCTTTGGAAAAATCATCTTCGGTCAAACTCGCAACTTCGCGCACCTCGCTGTCGAGCGAACCCTGCAAAAAAGAATCCAGCGTGACGGGTTCGACATCCCTGTTCAACCGCTGGGTCAAAAATGCCAAAGAGCCTATCGAAATCAGCACCATGGCTGCGGTGGCAAATTTTTGAAGTCCGCGGTGCCACCTGTTTGTCCTTCGCGCCACTTCCTCTGCGACGCGCCTTTCCACACGCCGCACAAAAAAGCGGTCTGGCACAGGCGAGGACCATGCGGCGAACAATTGGCGCACCTGCACCATCTCGCCCAGTTCGCGCCTCGCACTTGCAGACGTGTGCAACAGCATTTCCACCTTATTTCGATCTGCTTCTGTCAGCGCGTCATCGAGATAGGCCGACAACAATTCGCGGTTGATGTCAACGGGGGTGTCTGCGTCCATATTCACGCCTCGATCCAGTTGTCGTATTGCACCTGCAAAATTTCGCGGAGTTTTGCGCGCCCGCGAAACAGGCGAGATTTAACCGTTCCGATGGAACAATTGAGCAATTCGGCAATTTCTTCGTAGGTCAACCCTTCGATTTCTCTCAAAACAAAGGTCACGCGATATTCTTCGGACAAATTATCCAACGCGCGCTCGAGAATTTCTTGCAATTCCCGCCGTTCAACGCCCACATCTGCATTTTCGGACCGCCCCATCCAGATGCGGGGCGCGTCCCAATTTTCTCGATATTCATCCAGCGAAACAAAGCTGCGCCGATGCTTGGACTTGAGGTAGTCCAAGCAACAGTTGATGGCGATGCGGTGCAGCCATGTGGAAAAAAGCGATTGCCCCCGAAACCGTCTGAGGGCGCGAAATGCCTTGATAAATGCTTCTTGTGCCAAATCGTCGGCTTCGTCGAGATCGCCGATGAGACTGTAAACCGCGCGGTACACGCGCTCGTGGTGTCGCTGCACCAGTGCGGAAAATGCCCCGGTGTTGCCTTCCAAAACTCGGGCAACGATTTGGAGATCTTCGATATTTGAAAAATTGGACGATTTGGAATCGCGCATTGTTCCTGTCTCTTAAATTGGTGATTCGGACATTTTTGATAACTTGCCACTTATACCGTAAAATTGATGGACAGCGAGTTATTCACCCGGTTCTGCTGTGGCATTGGTAATCCGTCTGATGCCCGTTCCCCTGATGAGGTCGAGAATCGACATCACATCGCCGTAGGGCAAGTGGCGGTCTGCCCGCAAAACAAGGCCCCCACTCGCATCGACATCAGCCGCTTGTCGCGCGAGCAAGTCCCGCAATTTTTCTCGGTTGACGACCCGACCGTCCAGCGTCATCTGACCGTCTGCCGACAGGTTGAGAATATAACGCCTGATATGCTGCGTTTTTTCCGAGTGTGCCATTGCGGGCAGTTCGACTTTGAGCGCGGATTGATCTACGAATTGCGTGGTGACGAGGAAAAACGTCAGCAGCAAAAACAGCACGTCGATCAACGAGGTCACATTCACGGCAGGGCGGCGTTTGGAGGGCGTTTGCAGTCGCATTAGGTTTCCGCCTTGCCGGGGCCTTGAAACCCCCGCAGCTTTTTCAACAGGGTGTTGGCGTATTTTTCAATTTCCAAAATCAGGCTTTCTGCGCGGCTGCTGTACAAATTGTAAAATACGAGCGAGGGTATCGCGATAAACAGGCCCGCAGCCGTGGTCAAAATCGCTTCGGAAATCCCCCCCGCCAAGAGGTTGGCCTGCCCCACACCCACTTCTGAAACCCGTTGAAAAACCTTGATCATGCCCAACACCGTGCCCAAAAGTCCCAAAAGCGGCGAAACCCCGGCCACGGTTTCCAGCACCACCAACCCCTTTTGCAACGCGCCCATCTCCTGGCGGCCCTGATCCAGAATGCCCTCCCGAATCTCCTCGAAGGGCAGATGGCGATTGTCCAGCCCCGCGCGCATCACATGGGAAAAAGGGCCTTTGTATTGATGGCAGACAGCGAGTGCCAGGCCAATGTCTTTCGGCCCTTGAATACCGTCGATCACACTGACGATTTCGGGACGAATAATGGCGCGCCGACGCAGCGCGAACCCGCGTTCTATCGCAATGCCCAACGCCAACACCGAGCATAAGGTCAGCGGATACATCATCAATCCACCCTGTTCAAACAGTGCCCAACCCATGTTATTGTCGCCTTCGTCCTTTGCCGAGAATGATATATTCAAAAGTACCCACAATTTCGAGGTACTCATCGGGAAAATCGGGGGGCAGTGCTCTATACGGCGCAGAGAGTTCAACGGCTTTCAAACTCGTTTCGCGCAACATGTCACTGCCCTCGTAGTCAATGAGTTCCGGGCCTTCGAGCCGACCATCGCGCCAGATTCTAAATTTCACGCGGGTCGCGCCCTCGATCATCCCCAAATCAAATGCGCGCGGCGGAAAAATATGATGGTCGATCCGCCGCTTGAGATAGGACAAATAGGGCGCGAAATTCCAGGCATAAGTGCTCAGTTGCAATCCGCCGCGTTGTCGCGCACGGGTTTGGCGGTTGTCCTTATGAACGCGCTGCTCGGGCAGGGTTGCCCCGCCGAGTACGGCCCGTTCCCGTTCTTTTTGGGCTTCATCGGGGCTTTTCTGCAACACATCTGCAAAACTAAACGAGGGATTCTCTGCGGCTTTTGTCTCCTGCGCCGCGTCCGCATCTCGCACTTGATTGCGCGTATGGCCCCGCGCTGATGTCGCCATATCTTTTGCCCGCGCCATCCCCTCGGAAAACGGCAGGTGATCTTCGGGCAGGGGATCGGTTTGTCGATCCCGCGCGATCTGATCCCGCTCTGCGATCAGCGGGGTTTTTTCGGGCCGCGCCTCTTCTCTGCGCGTGGGCACATCGACAAATTCAAAAGTCAGCGGCGGCGCAGGGCTGTTTTCTTGTTGCGGTGCCAGGATAAAAACGCGCCCCAGAGGATTTTCCAAGGCGAGAACCAAGATATGCAGCAAAATGGCTGTGGCATAAGCCCACAGGTAGGGGTTTTTGAGTCGCGTTGCCATGGTTCAATTTGCCGCCGCAACCTCGATTTCGGGCGTTTGCGCGTGCATTCGCGCCCAAATCCCTTGGAACAAAGACATGCCGCCAATATAAAAAAAGCCAGAGGCAAACAAAATCAGGAATGGCACGGGAAAATACAGCCCTCGGCCAATCGAATACGCCACGGCGATCAGCAAGTAAAAACCGAGTCCAATTTCCAAAAATGCCGTCATATTCTTTTTCATCGCATAATTCTCGCGCCACCAGTTGCCAGCGCGCCCGACAACCCGATACTTCGGCGTGCGATGAAACGCGGTCTCGTGCCCGCGCAATGCCTGAAACACGCCCCGCGCATTGTTCAGCGAAATGCCCATGCCCAGCGCCAACACGCACGGCAAATACAAAATGCGCGTCTTCCAATCCGAATAAATTTCCCGCTGCGAGTGGATGTAATACCGCGAGATCACCCCGGTCGCGCCGACAAACAGGGGAAAGTCAATCGCGATCACCCTGAGCCAACCCAAGTCTTCGCGCAGAACAATCGCGGGAAAAATGAGCACCGAGACCATCACCATCAACAGATAGGAAAAATTCGTCAAGAGATGAAACGCGGCCTCGCCCTTTACGCGCCACGGCAAGCCGCTTTTCAACAGGGTTCGCAGATTTTTTTTTGCGGTCTGCACAGAGCCTTTTGCCCATCGAAACTGCTGCGACTTCCACGCATTAACCTCCACCGGGATTTCGGCCGGCGTCACCGCATCGGCCAGATACACAAACCGCCACCCGGCCAACTGTGCGCGATAACTCAAATCCAGGTCTTCGGTCAGGGTATCGTGTTGCCAACCGCCCGCGTCGTCAATGCACGTCCGCCGCCAAACGCCTGCCGTGCCATTGAAATTGAAGAACAGGCCCGACCGGCTGCGCGCGCCGTGTTCCATCACAAAATGCCCGTCGAGATAAATGGCCTGTACCCGCGTCAACAACGAGTAATCCCGGTTCAAATGCCCCCAGCGCGTCTGAACCATCCCCACTTTCGAATCGGCAAAATGCGGGATGGTTCGCGTCAAAAAGTCTGGCGGCGGCAGAAAATCAGCGTCAAAAATCGCGATAAATTCGCCCCGTGCAACCCGCACGCCCTCTGCCAAAGCACCGGCCTTATACCCCGTGCGCGCGTTGCGATGTATCAGCGCGATATCCAGCCCCGAATGCCGAAGCTCATCTACGCACTGCGCGGCAATGGCGGTCGTTTCATCGGTCGAATCGTCCAATACCTGAATTTCGAGCCTATCGCGTGGATAATCCATTTTGGCGACCGTGCGAATCAGCCGCTCGACCACATAGCGTTCATTAAACACGGGCAATTGCACGGTGACAACGGGCCATTCGCCAAACGCGCCGCGGGGAACGGGCCGCACGCGCCTGTGCTTGTAATAGAGATGTACCATTAAGTGTCGGTGCAGGCTGACGAGCAACAACAATGCAAACACAAGGCTGTAAGAGGCCAGCAAAACGGATTGCCACCAAGCCATATAGCCCTCCACAATGAGCGTCGCAAAACATCGGCGATGACAGCGCAATATAGGGTATGAACACATTTCGTCAAAGTATTTTACGCGATGTGTGACTTTGGGACAGTTTCAAAAGTGAGAGGCAAGACGCGAGACAGGAGAGGGCCGCAGATGAAAGGCCATCGCAAAAATGCCATCACAAAAAACCATCAGATTTCGCGCCCATGTATCGGGGGACATTGGCAACACCTTTAACGCCCCTTCAGCCATTGCGTTGCCCATTCCGATCACTTGACACAGGTTGTCTGATGTACCTATATTCGCTTGAGATCAGTGCAACATTAAACCACCGCGCCGATTGACTTTGCCATCGGATTTCAAACAAAGGATCACAACCGTGTATCGGGAATATTGGAATTTGACAGAACTGCCATTTGAGAATGTGCCGGACCCGCGTTTTTTTTATTCTGCGGCAACCCATCAAAGGGCGCTGTTGCAAATGTTCTACGCGATCAACAACCGCAGGGGGGCCGCCGTGTTGACGGGCGCCATCGGCTGTGGCAAAACCGTCTTGAGCCGCATCCTCATCCAAGACCTGCCCCCCGACAGATATGAAATTGCCCTGATGGCCAAATCCGGTCTCTCGCCGACAGACTTTCTTCGGGACATGCTCATCCAATTGGGCGTGGAAATTCAATCAAAAGAAAAAGCAGACCTGCGCCGCGCACTCGAGGTTCAGGTCGTCAAAAGTGCCAATGCAGGCAAATACACGGTCGTCATTGTCGATGAAGCCCAGGCCATTGAAGACGACAACACCTTTGAGGAGTTGCAATCCCTGTTCAGCTTTCAGCGCAATGGTCGCTTTTTTCTCACCCTGCTCCTCATCGGACAACCAGGCCTCAAAGATCGGATCGCGCGCCATGAGCCGTTGGCCCAACAGGTCGCACGCCAATCTCACCTCGCACCGCTCAAGCGCGAGGAAACCCACGCTTATGTGCAAACCCGCTTGCAAAAAGCCGGACTCAAACGGCCCTTATTTGGCAAAGACGCGCTCGACGCGCTCTATCGCGCATCCAGTGGTGTTCCGCGAGAAATAAACAATATTTGCGACATCGCCCTGTTGCTCGGTTTTGGCGACAAAGCCAAAGCCATTGAGGCGGATCAGATATCAAAAGCGGTTTATGCAATCAAAAATCTCTAATAAGGGGTGAGCAAGGCAAGAGATGCTCCGACTACGCGACGCTTCGCTCGGCACGACGTGCGAAACCTTGAATGGAGAGAAAGGCCAACATCAAATCAATTTGGTATAAGAATTGCCCAGAAGCGCGACGCGACATAATCCAACGGAGAAAAGCAATGAAAACGCTCGATATCTTCAATCTCTACATGGGCGAATCGCGCCCCAGTCCCCCAAGGTCAGAAAGTAAAATCGGTTGCCTGACCGTGCGTCTCGCAGATGATTACGACGCCAAAGTCTCGCAACTGCCTAAACCCGAAAGCGAGATCGTCAGCGAGGCAGGACTACAAAGTTCACCGACACGCAAAGGCACTTGGCAAGCCACGGCAACGATGTCTTGGAACGGGGCTGAAGAAAAGAGTATTCTTCTCAACGAAACAGCCGACGATGGCGGGCAATGGGATTTGTGCCATTTGCTCACTTTTCTCACAGGCAGACATGTAGCAACCGCAGAATACCGCGAAAGGTTTTCCCCCCATGGATATGGCGACTTCGCCGTGGCTCAAATTGATACCTTGCGTGCAGCAGCACTTGCGTGGCAGAATAGGCAATGCTTGGTAGCCAAAAATTTGCACATCGCTCTGCTCTTATACAACGAGGCCATGAACACCGACCTTTTGCAATCTCTCGCCGCCTCGTACTGCACAGCCCTCAACATCATTCTCGACCAGCAGCGTACGACCTATCAGAAGGTCAATAAGCGCACCCGCAAAAAACTCAAAGATGAGATAAGCGATATCCTGATAAAAATACCGGAACTCCAGCCGGGTCAAGTGGAGCGATATGAGCGTTTGCTACATAGCCAGATTGACCGCGGCCCGAGTTTATTGGATAAATTGTTTTCGCTCCTGCAATCCCTTGATATTATAGACTCGCCTCCAACGCCCGATCAAAAGACTCGAGTGCAATATGTTGACCGGGTGCGTAATATCCTGACGCACACGGGGCGGATACCAAAGCTGAAAGGACTTAACGATGAGCAGTCCAAATACTACACCTTCAACATCGTTGCCGCCATCATTCCCACGATCATACGCATTGTGATTGGACACCGTCTGGGATTTAGAGCGGGTGGCACTGGGTCGTATTGCCAAATAAAAGATGACGTGATTGACTATTTTCACAATGGCGTATTCCGGGATCAGAGGTTTGCGGAGATCTGCGAATATGTGCTCGAAAAAAATAGCGACCTCTACCAAAGGCTCAGTTGATGTCTTATCTCAGCCCGGATGCAGTATTGGCACTCCACAGGCGTATTATTGAAACGTGCGGCGGGTCTATGGGCGTGCGCGATTACAGCGGACTGGAATCGGCTATCGCACAACCCCGCATGACTTTTGGAGGCGAGGATCTATATCCCACCGTTGTAGAGAAGGCGGCCGCTTTGTGTTTTTCTTTGATTCAGAATCATCCTTTTGTCGATGGAAACAAACGGGTGGGACATGCCGCAATGGAAGTCTCCTTGTATGAAAATGGATACATAATTGACGCAACCGATGATATTAAAGAGAAAACCATTTTGGGCATCGCATCGGGAAAGGTTTCTCGCGAGCAACTCGTCGAGTGGTTGACCGCGCATATCCGCGAGCGAACATGATAACGCAGAAAGGAGTTTTGAATGAAAAAAATCGCGAATACAACCCCCTTTGTGATCAACAAAAATCTGGGCAGCGCGCAGCTCGTGCAGGCGGGGGATTTGACATCCACAAATGCCGATGGGTTGATGGTCGTGCCCTTGACGCAGAAGCAGAAGTACGACTTTGACCGCAATGGGTGGTTGTTGGTTCCGGGGGTGATACAGGGGGATGAGTTGGCAGAGATGCAGGAATACGCGGAGCGATTGCACCGCAACCCCGATGGTTTTTCAGAAGCCGAACGTTGCACCTTGAGCGGCCCCCTGCAAAAGCTGATGGATCATCCCGTGGCGGTGGGCTTTTTGAACGAATTTTTGGCGTATCCGCCGTGCGCGAGCGAAGATAGCTATGGCTTTCGCTTGGAAACCTCGCACTTGATGTATCGCTCTGCGTATGAATACGTGCCGGGCAAATTCAGTCCGCACAATGGCAATGGCCTGTTTCGCCCGCCGTGGGATTCGCATTATTACCGCTGCGTGCCGGGCAAGGCGTGGAGCGGGTTGACGCGCGTGGCATGGGAATTGAATCCGGTGAAATACCGGCAGGGCGGCACCATGTTCATTTCGGGCAGCCACAAAGCAACGTATCCGGCGCCGGCCTCGGCTTTTGACGCGGATTCGCCTATCTGGGACACGTACCAATGCGACGCCGGGGCCGTGATTTTCTTCACCGAAGCGATTTCGCACAGTGCCCATCCGTGGACGAATGAAGACAACAACCGGTTGGCGGTGTTCAATCTGTACAATGCGGTTGCAAACCGCTGGCAGTCGTGGTTGCCGCACCCGGACTTGCTATCTTCCATGCACCCCAAACGGCAATCCCTATTTCGAGAGGTCAAAGCAGCGAACAATGTGGAAGCTGGCGCGTTTCATGCGCGGACAATGCCTTATGTCGAGACAGATGAAAAGCACACGCCATAAGAACGCATAAGGAGGGCGTGGCCCTGTGCCCGCCCGAATAAATGAGATATGTCAATGAATTGCTACGCAGTTGTACCCCATTCCACTTGTTTTGGGATGTGTCGGTGCGTTTTGTCGCGCTTGGCAAAATCGGGAAGCCGCAACACAAACAGGAGCGAGAAATGGCGAACAATGGACGGGTCGAACCCTATATCATCAACAAAAACATGGGGCAACCCATGGCGTCTTACGCGCACGAGTTGCCGCAACAGAACGCCGATGGCGCGCCGGTTGTGCCGCCGACAGAGGAGCAGAAATACATGTTCGACACGCACGGCTGGTTGCTGATCCCAGAAGTGTTGAGCGCGGCGGAAATCGAAGAGATGCGGGCGTGGTGTTTGAAATTGCATTTTGAGCCAGCGTCACTGCCCATGCACGAGCGCACACCCCTTGCCGGGCCGACGCAGCGGTTGGTCGATCATCCGGTTGTCGTCGGGATGTTGAATGAATTTACAGCCAATCCGACCCTTTCCAGTCAAGAGTGTTACGGCTTCAGTTTGGGCGGTTGCGGCCTGTGGTATCGCACTGCGCCGAGCAGGCGCAACGAGGGAAAGAAAGAATCGCGTACCTTTGGCCCGCACAATGGCAATGGGCTGTTTCGCCTGCCGGGGGATGTGCATTTCTACAACGCCTTTCCCGGCAAGAGCTTTTGCCCGCACCTGCGCGTGGTGTGGGAGCTCAACCCCGTGAAATACAAACAGGGCGGAACGATGTTGATCACGGGCAGCCACAAGGCGGTCTATACGGCACCAGATGAGGTTCAAGACCCGGATTCGGATATTTGGGCGACCTATCAATGCCCACCCGGATCGGTCTTGTTTTTCGCCGAAGCGACCACGCACAGCGCGCATCCGTGGACAAATGAAGACAATGACCGCATTGCTATCGCGCATTTGTTCAACCAAGTGGATGGCGGTTGGGCACCCGAATTGAAACCCGACCCCGAGTTGCTTTCGACCATGCCCCCAATGCGCCAAACCCTGTTCCGCAGCCGGTACACAGCGGGCAATGTCGTGGGCGCAGATTTCAAGCGGTTGTTTTAAAAAGTAAGACCAATTTGCTTTTAAGTTGTCCGTATCCTGCCTCCCATCAGGGATGAATGAGAAATGGGGAACAGACGTTCCGTAGAGATCATGCGTTGCTTGTCTCAAGCGTTTGGTCCTAACTCCTCGTGGGTTGCCTTCGATGCGTTGGCTACGCCTGTGCCTACGGCGTGCGGCGACCTACTTTTTTTCAACAACAAAAAAAAGTAGGCAAAAAATGCCGCTCTCATGCGCCGAGAGGCTGGCACAGCGCAAAACGCTTTTGTAACAGCACGACATGCGGCGGCCTGCGAAGAAAGTTGCAAGAGGGAGGTGGGTTGCGAGACGGCCTTGCGCGCTGTGCGCGATGGCTTTATCGGAGGGTCTTTGGGGATGGGATTGTTGCCATGGCTTCTCTGAATGACTGCGTAACGTCAAGAGAATCATTTGCTGGCAACATAGCGCATCACATCAGGGCAACAGCAATTCAATTTGGTATAAGACGCAAAACGGGAGGGGCGAGCACAGGGGTAGCGTCGTCCAAAATGTGCCCGATGCGTGAACAGGTAGAGGGCATCGCCCCTACGATGGCCTTTCATTCTGAATAACGGTGTACAACTTCGACAGGAGTTTATCCTGATTCAGACAAAGATTGACCACTCTCCACTCTCCACTTGGGTCACGGGGGCAGGCGGAACGGGCCACTAACAGGAGGCAACACATGACATTAGAAGAGAAATTTCGATTTGATTTGCAGGGGTTTTTGGTTGTCAAAAACGTGTTGAGCGCGGACGAGGTGGATGCGCTGAATGCGTTGGCAGATGCGGTCTGGCCTGATAATGGCGACGACGATGGCGGGCACAGGCGCACGAGTCGCGTGTCAATGTGGGGGCGAGAAACGCAGGCATTGTTCGATCACCCCAACGCGCTGCCGTATATGATCGAATTGCTGGGGCCAACCTTTCGGGCGGATCACGATTATTGCATTTTTATGAAAAAGGGCGAGAAACGCGGGCGGTTGCACGGCGGGCCGACATTGCAAGCCGGCGTGCCGGGAGATCACTGGTACAAATACCGCGATGGCGTCATGCGAAATGGCTTGACCGTGTTCACGTATAACCTCACGCCCGCGCGCAAAGGCGATGGCGGGTTTGCCTGCATTCCGGGCTCGCATAAGAGCAATTTTATCGCGGATATTCCCGCAGATGTCCGCAGCTTTGAGCGCGCGGCGCACTATGTTCACCAGCCCGAAGTCGAAGCCGGGGATATGGTCATTTTTACAGAGGCATTGGTACACGGCACGATGCCGTGGGAGGGAGCGCGGGAGCGGCGCGCATTGCTGTATAAGTTCAGCCCGGGGCATTCGGCGTGGTCGCAAAATTACTACAATCCGGATGCCTATTCCGATCTGACGGATCAACAGCGGCGAATCCTACAACCCCCGTCGGTTGGCGGGCGGGAAAACGTGGTGATGTGATCGCCAAAGGAGGAAGCGAGATGGGCCTCACAGCAGGAGAACTTCGGCAGTTCAACGAATTGGGATACGTGGTCAAAGAATCCCTCTATGCCCCCGATGACCTGCAACCGTTGAAAGATGGGTTGACGGGCGCGCTTCAGGAAACGTGCGATGAATTGATCGCCGCAGGGAAATTGGACCGCGATTTTGCCGACGAGCCATTCGAAACGCGGCTGACAAAGCTCCACCGGTACAACGCAGAGGCCGCGCACGAGGTGTTGATGTCAATTTGGTCGGGGCGATTTCACGGGCCGGGGATTCTGAGCGCGTTGCGGCATCCCCCCTTGATTGCGTGTATCGAAGATATTATTGGCCCTGATATTGTCGCCGCGTCGATCTATCGCATCCGCCCCAAGGTGCCGGGCTATTTGCGCGGCGAGGTGCCATGGCACCAGGATGCGGGCTATTCTATGGCGCATTGTTATGCGTATTTGATGGTGACGTGCTGGATCCCGCTGGTAGATGTGACGCTGGACAACGGGTGTTTGTGGGTGATTCCAAAGGTGCAGGACGAGGGGATCATTCGGCATTACACGGGTGGGCACGCGGGCTTTTTGGAAATCGCGCCGGAAAATTTGCCCGATGGCGCGATCCCCATTGAAATGTCGGCGGGGTCGGTTTTGTTTTTGACGAACATGACCCCGCACGCCTCTTTTGAAAACAAAACCGATATCGTGCGGTGGAGTATGGACCTGCGCTATCAGGATTTTGGCGTGCCGAGCAACATCGGCGAAGTGCCCGAAGATTACGCGCCAGAACGCGATCCCGTGACCATGGCGTGCCATCCGGGCGAGGCGTATTTCGTGATTCAAGACACGCAAAACCCGGACCGAGAGATGCGAGACCCCGAAGCATTTGCCGCGTTGCGGAAACAGTGGGACAAGGCAAAAGTTCACACCCCCGGCCGCGGCTGGACGCCCTTGAGTGAACGGGGGGTTGGGTAACTGGAAGGGATTACTTGTTGCGCTGCGTTGTAGGCTACGCCTGTGCGTCTATTCGTCTATCCGCTCGCTGATCTCGCCGGTCGCTTTGTCCTTCACAATCCGCTTTAATCGCCCATCGGGCATGCGCTCGGTTTTCAGGGTGACAAATGGCGCGTCCAATTCCGTCGATGCGGTTTCCCTGTTGACTTCTCCGCCGCGCCAGTCCATTTCTATGGCCTCCCACTGTTTTGTTTTAGCCGAGCGATAGCACGCATCGATAATGGCATTTACGACATAGCCATCGTACAAGGTCTCCATTGGCTCGCGGCCTTCATCCCACGCATTGAACATATCCACAAACATATCCGAGTATCCCAACTCGGCCACCTCATCGCCCACAGGAAAGAGCCATCCCGTATCGCCTTCGGCTTTTTCAGCCACATAACCGCCTCGTCCCACAGCCGTGAACATGTCAAATCCCGTACGCAACCAGTGATTGAGCCAAATTGTGCCCTCTGTGCCGGCCACCTCATCGCGCAAATCCATCCCGCCGCGAAATGCCCATCCCACTTCAAACTGCCCCATCGATCCATTTTCAAACTCGATCAGCCCGATCCCGTGATCCTCTGCCGCCACAGGATGCACGAGCGTATCGGCCCAGCACATGGCTTTGACCGGGCGAATGCCCTTGCCGATGAAATTGCGGATGATCTCGATGCAGTGACAACCCATATCCACAATCGCGCCGCCGCCCGCCCTGTTCACATCCCAAAACCAATCGCTGTGCGGTCCCGGATGCGTCTCGCGCGACCGCACCCACAATATCCGCCCCAACGCCCCATCTTTCACGGACGCCAGGGCTTTTAATGTTTTGGGTGGATACACCAAATCCTCCAAATACCCGCCAAATACGCCCGCCTTTTCCACGGCATTGAGAATCTGCTTGGCCTCGTCAGCCGTGCGCCCCAAGGGCTTGGTACACAACACGGCCTTGCCCGCTTGGGCAGCCAGAGTCGCGGCTTTGAGGTGCATATCATTTGGCAATCCAATAACCACCCCATCGGTCTCGGCGTCTGCAATGGCCGCTCGTATATCCGTGGTCCACTTTGGAATTTCCCATTCTCGCGCAAACGCTTTGGCGCGCTCTTGGGTCCGCGAATACACCATTTGAACCCGATCCACACCCCGATGTCTGTGCAAGGTCATGGTGTAAAACATCCCGATCAGCCCCGTTCCCAACATTGTCAACCGATGTCCTTCAGGCATTTTGAACTCCTCTCTAAAAGGTAAGCGAGTTGTCCACCCCCATTGCATTTTACGTCCCAAACAGCGCGGGTTGAATCGCGCCTTCGTGCGTTAGCAGAAACCCTTTCTTCTCCAGCCCCCCGGCGTATCCCGTCAAATTGCCGGACGCGCCGATTACGCGATGGCACGGCACCGCGATTGCTATGGGATTCTTGCCATTGGCCGCGCCCACCGCTTGCGACGCGCCCGCATTGCCCAATGCGCGGGCGAGTTCGCCATAAGTTCGCGTTTGACCAAAGGGGATTTTGAGCACCAATTCCCAAACTCGCTGCTGAAAATCCGTGCCGTGCAAATCCAATGGCAAATCGAAATTTCTCAACGTTCCATCAAAATACCTCGTCAGTTGCGCCACCGCTTTGTCGATGGCCACACGCGCCCTTGCCCGAGGGAAATCTATTTTCGCCCGCTCGGTCTGTTCACCCGCAAACGCTATCGCCCGCACCCCCGCATCTGCCGCCAACACGGTCAACGGCCCCAAGGGACTCGCCACATCGCGCCAGACCGTCTCTCCGGGCAATTTTTTTATTTTTTGCAAATTGAACACGGCGATCTCCAAGAAGCGATAGCGGTCAGCGGTCGGCAAAACAAGCGGTTAGAAGGCTGATCGCTGATTTTTATTATACACAAAAAACGCGCCGTATGCACAAAAGAACAAATAGCCCGTCAAACACACGTCACAATCCCAGGGATGCCCCGCTCAATCTCGCCCTTGAAATCCCGCGTGTTCCGCGTTATATTAAATGGCGAAAAGTAAGGAGCAAGATACTCTCTTAAGGCTCAAGGGGTTTATGTGGTGATGCGATAGAATTTTCGCCATTGAGAAGCGCGAAGCGAAAGGTCTCTTGCATTTCATAACCCATAGAGACACATTCTTTTGTTTTTTTATTCGTCTTTATCTCGGAGGTTACAAATGTTCACAGAAGAACAAAAGTTGAAATTAGATGCGTTTCATGCACCTAAGCACCCGGGTTCTATCTGCGTAGCGAATTACAAAGGTGGAGTGGGTAAAACGACTCTCGTTTGTCTACTCGGTTATTACCTAGCTGAACAAACAAAAAGATCCTGCTATTCGACATTGATCCTCAGTGTAGCTTATCTCTTGCAGTGGGATTTGACCCTGAGTAAGTCAGCAGAACAGAGCTTACTATCTACAATCTTGTTAGACCTACCAAGTGGTCAAAAGCTGCCAAAACAAATTATGAGAATTACGTTGCTGAAGTTCCAGATACTTTGAGTCCTGAGAATCTCTATATTGTGAGGGGATCGTTTGAAGTCGAAAATCTCGATATGGAGATTGCCAAGAGTTTGGTAGAAGACCAAAGACGGGTTGATGAGCTTTTTCTTTATTGCAAACAGATGCTCAACGCCTTTGATAATTATGATTATGTCATTGTCGATTGTCCTCCCAACAAAATGTTCTTGACCCAAGCGATGTTGCGAGCCTGTTCCTTTTATTTGCCGGTAACCATTCCCGATGCAATTTCGGTTTATGGAATGCCAAGACTCTTGCGATGGGTCAGACAAATTCCCGATGGTGATAGGCCCAAACTTTTAGGATATATTTTAAACGCAATTAACAGGGCGGGAGGTCTTCCGGGAGGTAAAGTGTATAGCCAGCAATCTGCGGAGGTTATGTTACAACAAAGTATTATGAATGATCTCGACAGAATAGAGAATGAGTACTCCGTAAATTAAATAATTTGGAATTTCAATTGTTTCAAGGAGGCGTTCGCATGCCCAAACAACACGTCCAACTCACCCCCACAGACCGAGATACTTTGACCGCCTTGATCACCAAAGGAGACCAAAAAGCCCGAATCTACAAACGCGCCTTGGGCTTGCTTGAACTTGACCGAGGCAAAACCTACACCCAAGTGGCTCAAACCCTCGGCATGACCGGGCAGACCCTGAGCAATTGGGCAAAGAAATACCGCACCCTCGGCTTGGATGGCCTCAAAGATGCCCCGCGGCCAGGACGCCCGGTGGAGATGACCGGCAAGCAACGGGCCCAAATCACCGCCTTGGCCTGTTCAACCCCCCCGGCAGGCCATGGCAGATGGACGTTGCGCCTCTTGGCGGATCAGTGCGTGGCATTGGGCTATTGTGAGCATCTCTCACACACGCATGTCAAGACGATTCTAAAAAAAACGAATTGAAGCCCCACTTGAAGAAAACCTGGTGTATCAGCAAAGTGGATGCGTCCTTTCTCGCACGCATGGAAGCCTTGCTTTGGCTGTATGACCAACCTTATGATCCCAACGTTCCTGTGGTCTGCTTTGATGAACGTCCTTGTTTTCTCATCGGACAAGTCCTGGATCCCTTGCCCCTGACAACAGGCCAAGTGACCAAAGAACATGATGCCTATACCAAACACGGCTCGCGTGCGCTGTTGGCTGCCATTGAGCCTTTAACCGGCAAACGGCTTGCCGAAATCTATCCCCGGCGCACGATGAAGGAATACACCCACTTTTGTCAGGCGCTGACACAGCATTGGCCACAAGCGGAGAAAATCCGCTTGGTGCAAGACAATCTCAATACGCATACCCGCCATGCCTTCTATCGTTACTTGCCGGCCGATGAGGCGTTTGCCCGCGCGCAGAAGTTTGAGTTCTTCTTTACTCCCAAGTCGGCGAGTTGGCTCAACATGATCGAGATCGAATTTTCGGCTCTGGCGCGAGGATGTTTGAATAGGCGCATCGCGACGCAGGCGGAACTGCGCCGGGAAGTTTTGGCCTTCTTTCAGGAGCGGGAGGCCAAGGGCATCCCCTTGAATTGGCAGTTCACTTTGCCCAAGGCCAGAGACAAGATGAATACCCATTATCAACGCGTTTATCCAGACAATTCAAAACTTAGAATAACTTAATTTACAGAGTAATGAGGTTATCAGCGATCCCCGGATTGGCGTTATTCCAAGACTAGATGCCATTGCGCGATTTCTGAGCGAACAAACGAAATTCACCCGGTATGAGTTTGAGCGCAGCACGTCAGGCCAACCTACAATCTCTGAATGTCTGCGCGACATTACAGCCGAAATTTTAGACAGAATGGAGGCCTATCGTGCCAAAACATGAGATTTTTCATCAAGAAGGGCAACAATTGCCCTCTGAACTTGAGAATTTTCTGCAACTATATTTTAAGAATGATAACTTGCAGAAACTGAAAAGACTGGGTGGTCGTATTTTGATTTCAATTGCTGCACCATATTCTCAGGGAAATAAAAAAAGAGAAGCAATTAAAATTGATCATCAGTTTTTAATGGCGTTAGAAGATATGAAAGAATCTCCTGATAAGGTGAGAGAAGTTTTAAGTCCACTTACCGTTAAGGAATTGCGCGAATTGTGTGACTCAATTGGACAACCTGTTCGCTCAAAGGCAAGTGCAGCAGAAATTCGTTCTGAAATTATTAGGCATCTTCAGGCTACAGGAATTTGGAATCGCATATCGAGAACCACATCTCCATAATCCTGAAAGGTATAGCCGAGATTTTATTGAAATTCTCGACCACCAATCTTCTCCTTTTATCTTCCGCCTTTTACCCCTGTTTTCACAAGGACATGCTTACATTCATCTGTGTTCATCCCTGTTGATACTCGCTATAGTCGTTGTAGGCTACGCCTGTGTTGCGCTTGCTTTTCGCCTTTGGATTGATGGGCAAGGACTAACCACTTGCGTCTTACATCTCACGCCTTTAACAACAGAAGACCCCATATGTCACTATCCAAACAATTCCACCAAGAGGGATATGTCGTCGTCAAAAACGCGCTCAATCCCGAGCGGGACATTCATCCCTTGCAACAAGCCTATACCGATCTTTTGGATGCGTTGGCGCGCATTTACCTCGTTGAAACCGGGGCACCTGACGCGCTGGACAAATTTGATGGCATGTCTTTGCCCGAGCGGTTTGCCATGTCCCTCGGCGCCAGTAGGGGAACGGTTTTGCACCATCTCGACCCAGTGCTCAATCTCTTTGTCCCCACCTTTCAATGGCGCAAAGACCTGCCCGATGCGCGCATCCCGGAAATGTTCGCGCTGATGCGCCATCCAAAAGTTTTAGACGTCTTGGAAGCCCTCATCGGGCCGGAAATCGCCGCGTCGCCGATCTACCATTTCAATCTCAAACTCGCGCCCGACCATCTCAAACTGGCCGATAGGGTGGCCGAATCCGTGGGTGCGGATCTCTCACAGGAAGGATTTTACACCTTTCAGGTCGGCAAAACCGGGTGGCACATGGACGCGGTCTCAGGGCTGGGGGATTCCCATAACAGCCAGATTGTCAATGCTTGGATTCCGATGACCCGCGCCACCGAAGAAAACGGCTGTTTGGTGGTCATTCCCAAAAGCCACAAACACGGCGTGCAATATCGCCCCTATCCAGAAGACCTCGACGCGCGGGGCGTTGCGCTGCCCGTGGATCCCGGCGACATTGTTTTTCTCGACAACAAAGTGATGCACAGTTCGGTTCCCAACACGAGCCGCGAGGATTATCGCTGGGCGTATAATTTCCGCTACTTGCCCATTGGGCAACCCTCTGGCCGCCCCTTTATCCCGGGCTTTGTCGCGCGAAGCCGTTCCGCGCCGGAAACCGAATTGCACAACGCCTATTTGTGGCGTGCGATGTGGGTGCGCTGCTTGGACTATCTCACGGAAAAAGGCGCGCCCACCTCTTATGAGGGCGTGAGCAAAATGGGCCTCGAAGAAGCGCGGGCCATCACCCGGCACTGGAACGCACTCGCGCCCGATGTCGATGGTTGGCTGCGCCTTGGAAAGGATTGATATGGAAAAAGTAAAAATTGGGATTATCGGCCTCGGCTCGTTCTGTTCGAGCTATCACATCCCCAATTTGCTCAACCGGGCGGATGTGGAAGTTGCGGCGGTTTGCGACATTTCTCAAGCATGTCTGGACAAGCGCGACAAACGCCTTGCCGATAGCCAGACATTTACCGACTGCGGCGAGATGCTCGATCCCGACCTGATCGACGGCGTGTTTGTCAGCACGCCCAATCGCGTGCATTTCGCCCCCTGCAAGTTGGCCCTCGAGCGCGGCATCCCCACGATTGTCGATAAGCCGATCACCGTCACAGTGGCAGACGCCGAGGAACTCGTCGGGTTGAGCAAAGCTCAAAATTGCATCCTCATGACCGCGTTCACGCGCCACTTTATGCCGAGCACGGAATACGTGCGCCGGCAAATCGCATCGGGTTCTGTCAGGCCGCAGATGCTCACCGCCATCCAGCGGCGAAGCCCGGTCAAACGCGGGGTGCAAGACGGGGGCATGCTGCATCGGCGCACCATTCACATCACCGATGTTTTGCCGTGGATCACGGGGCGGCGCATCGTGAAAGTGGAAGGCAAAATTCAATATGAGAATGGCGCCGAGAACATCGAGGAGGCCCTCGTCGATATGCGTCTCGAACTCGAAGGCGGATTGCCCGCCAGTCTGTTGTGCATCAAGACGTGTGACGAATACCAAGACGAAGTCACGGTGTACGCGGACAAACAGAGTTATCGTCTCGAACGCGACCGGCTCTACACGATTACGCGGCGAGATGGCTGGCAACGCGCGGAAAACCTGCCCGAATACGGCAATTCATCCGACCACTTCATCGAGGCCATCAAGGGCCATGTGCCAGCACCCGACGCCCCCCTTGCCGATCCGCACAGCGAAGATGGCCTGCGCGCCCTGCGCGTGGTCTTCGCCATGCACAAAGCCGCACAAACCGGAAGCGCGGTGGAAGTGCCGCGTTAATTTGAGGAACAGAAATGCCATCTCAACCAAACATCGTCTTCATCCACGCCGAGAGCATGGACGGGCGCAAAATGGGTTGCATGGGCCATCCGGCCATGCAAAATGCCACGCCGCACATGGATCGCCTCGCCAGCGAAGGCGTCCTGTTCACCAACGCGTACACCAACAGCCCGGTGTGCAACCCGTCGCGCGCGAGCATGTGGAGCGGCAAATACCCCCATTATTACGCCTGCTGGAACAATCACGAAGGGCTGCGCGACCATGTGCCCACATGGCAAAACACGTTTGAAAGCGCGGGCTATCGCACATCGACCATCGGCCCGATTGACTACGCTTATGGCAAACACTCCATCCGCGACCGCATCGGCTCGTGGACGCGCGCGGCAAATATCCGTCGCCCGATTTCGCGCACGCCCCTGCCGCAAGTCGTCGCCGATGGCAAGGCCAATGGCCGCGATTGGGACCGCACGTATCAGGCCCTCGATCACCTGCATCGACACGCCACAACCGACCGCCCTTTCTGGCTCTATCTCACCACGGGATTGGTGCATCCGGCATTTACCGCCGAGAAACGCCACATGCCGTTGATCGATGCGGACAAAATCGACATCCCGCCGACCCTGATGCCGCTTGATGCCACGCACAACCCGGCCATTGCCTATCAGCGCGTGACCAAAAACTGCGACAAACAATTCGCCGAATCCCTCGTCCGCGAGATCCGCCACACCTATTTTGCCATGATCGCGGCCTTGGATGAGATGGTCGGTCGGGTGCTGCAAGCGATTGACGACTTGGGGTTGCGCGACAACACCTACGTCATTTTCTCCAGCGACCACGGCGAAATGGCCGGCGACCAAAACCAAGTGCTCAAACGCTCGATGTACGAAGCCTCTGCCCATGTTCCCCTAATCGTCCGCGGGCCCGATGTCCAAAAAGGCGGTGTGGTCAATACGCCCGTTTCCCTCGTTGACCTCTATCCCACATTTACGGACATGGCGCGCATCCGCTACGCCGATTACGCGGGCAATGCAGCCTATCCCAACGCCCTCGACGGCGAATCCCTCTTGCCCCAACTGACCGCTTATGCCCCGCGCAAACGCGATTGGGCCATGTGCGAATACCACGGCGACCGCTGCGCCACAGGCACGTTTATGTTGCGCCGGGGCGATTGGAAATACGTCAAGCATGTGGGCTTTGACGCCGAACTCTTCAACCTGAAAGACGACCCGGACGAAACGACTGACCTCGTCCACGACAAACCGGAAATCGCCCGCGAATTGGATCAAATACTCGGGGAAAATTTTGACTGCGAAGGCATTGACGCACGGGCAAAACAATACGACCGGGAACACTTTGTCACCTGGCGCGAGCAAGCGCGAAAAGAAGGCATTTACGAAGACGCGATGGCGCGTGTGTACAGCGGCTACGACCGCGTTTGCATCGAAGACATCGCGCCGTGGACAGACGAGAACGAACAGCAAATCGAAGCGTGGTTGGAGAGGTAGTGGTCAGTCCACTCAACCCCAAGCGGTCAGCGGTTAAAAAATAAAAAGTTACTGGACTCCGGCGTTGGCTACGCCTGTGCTTGCGCGTGCGACGGAGTGACGAAAACTTGCCTTTTACGTCTTGTATCTTGCATTTTCGGGCGGGCACGGGGGCACCGCCCCTACGTTTCTATCCTCGCATCTTGTATCTTTGGGCGAGCACGGGGGCACCGCCCCTACGTTTTTGTGGGGTTGGTTTTCGCCTTTCATCCGCGCAATCCGCGCAATCCGTTTAATCCGCGATCCATCTTCCCTCTTGCGTCTCGCGCCTTTGGGACTGGCTGCTGATAGCCGATAGCCTTTCTTATGACCTTTCTATCCCCCGAATGGCGCGACCGAGTCCCTTCCACCAACACCTACCTCCTTCAACGCCTATCCAAAGGCGATGCGATCCCTTCTGGCTATGTCCTCGCCGCGCGGGAGCAAACGGCTGGGCGCGGGCGTTACCGGCGCCAATGGATCGCACGGGCGAATGAGAACCTCACGTTTTCCTTTTTCCTCATCACAAAAGCCGCGTTCCCCCAACTGGCCTCGTTGCCCATCGCCATCGCCTTGGGCATTGCCGACATGTTGGACGCGCATGGCCTAAACGCGCAAACCAAGTGGCCCAACGATGTGTTGATCAACGGGGCCAAAATTTGCGGCATGCTCCTCGAGCGCAGCGACCAAAAACGCCCCGATAGCGCGGCAATCGTCACAGGCATTGGTCTCAACGTCAACATGGATGCGACAAGTGCCGCGCTCATCGACCGCCCCGTGACCTCAATGCGCCTTGAAACCGGGCGCGACTACGATCTCGAAAACGCGCTCGCGCAACTCCTCTCGACCATTGCACCGTGGATTGACCGCTGGGAAAGCGCGGGGTTTGCGGCCCTCCGCACGGCTTGGGAACGCCGTTGCATTTATCTGGGCGAACAGATCTCAGTTGGGGAAGGCGCGGATGTGAAAACCGGAACACTCGAGGGATTTGGCGACCACGGCCAACTATTGCTATGCGGAACAGATGGCCGAGTGCGTGAATTTTGGGCCGGCGATGTCGCGGCTATTTGAAGGAGGGAAGATGGGAGATTTGAAGAATTGGAGAAAAATTACGCTTCTGGCAAATACGCTTTTGGGAGGCCGTGAAATGAATCCTGAAAGCGACAAAGCTCGTCCCAAATATGCATGCGTATGTGGTGCTGATGGCATCCACCTGCTGAAATCAGCGCGATACAAAATTGTTTTTCCGCATACCTAAGTCAGTGTCGATTCAGTAGCAGAGATGAACACCGATAAATCGCGGATGATAGCGAAAGGCGAGAAAGTAGGGGACCCACTCCTACATTCTCGCCTTTTATCTGCGTTCATCTGTGGCTATTTCTCACTTGCCGGGGCAACGGATGGGTGAACGGGAGTTGATAGCTGAATGCTAAACACTGATAACGGAGATACATACGACAATACCGAAGATGGATCAAAGGGAACTAACTGGATTGGGAAAGTTCGCAGGTCGGCAGTCCGAGCCATTTCAGGGGCAGTTCGTTGAATAGATAATGGCAATTTACACTGTGTATGTATTCCAGTACATCTTTATATTTCGGCTGTTTGAACCAATCGTTTAGGACGTAAACATATTCTACCCGCAATCCCAAATCACGCACCAATTTCAAGTACTGTTTTCGCTTAAAATCGCAGGTTTGCAACTTCTCATCAACTGAACCTGCCACCTGCTGATATTTCACTTCAATGATAAACAAGGTGTCGCGACAGATTACCAATATCGCATCGTCTGGAAGCAACTGCGCGGAAATTCGCTCTTTCCAGTTTATGCCTTCCTCCTTCAAATACTTGTAAAACTCATGTTTTTTGAAGCATCTTGCAACCAATCTATCTTTGAAGAAGATATACGCACCTGCTTGTTTTGTCTTCTTTTCGATTCGATAGCCCGCAATACCACTTAGGCTCTCAAGCAGATCGGTCTCTCTTTCAAACACGAGCCCCGTGCCGGTATTTGCACCGCCTTCGCCTCCTTCTTTCATCACAGCTCCTTTTCAAATGTTAGGTTGAATGCGCGATCGGCAATGGCCCCTCTCAGCCGTTTCTCGGACAAAGCCACAAACTCATCCTCCAACTCACACCCGACAAATCTCCGTCCAAGCCCTATTGCAGAAACCCCAGTCGTGGAACTGCCGGCAAAGGGATCCAATACCAGATCGTTTTTGCGTGTGCTCGCCAAAATGATCCTATTCAGAAGCGAAACCGGCTTCTGGGTCGGATGCTTTCCGAATGTTTTTTCACGTTTGTTTGGTGCGGTCATGGGCCATACGGATTTCATCTGTTTGCCATGGTTGATTTTTTTCATTTTTTCGTAATTGAAGTAATGCTTGGATTTCTCGTTCTTCGCTGCCCATAAAATTGTCTCGGTCGAATGGGTGAAATATCGACAGGACAAATTTGGTGGCGGGTTGGGCTTTTCCCAAATGATGCCATTGAGCAATTTCATCCCCAATTGTTGCATCGCATGCCCAACGGAATGGATGATGTGATGCGTACCAGACACCCAAAGCGTGCCATTTGGCTTAAGCACTTTCT
This sequence comes from uncultured Latescibacterota bacterium, assembly GCA_958295785.1. GTDB lineage: Bacteria > Latescibacterota > UBA2968 > UBA2968 > UBA2968 > VXRD01. The sequence continues at coordinate 2,659,982 of OY282377.1, read as the reverse complement.
GACACCTCGATAGCCAAGCCGCATTAAATTCGTGATTCATTTCGGGGCCTTTTGATTTATCCCAACGCCCCTTGTCAACCCTGACCATTCTTCCAGCCTGACAAGTTATCCCGCCATTCGAAAGAAAGTACGGTGGGTCCGCGAAAATCATATCGAATATTCCATCGGGATGCTTGTTCAAGATCATGTCCATAATTTCCATGCAGTTTGCATGGTAGAGCCAAACCCCGATCTCATCATCTCTGAATACACATTTATTTGGGGAATGCTCCGAGGCGTCCATGACCGTGAATGAAAATGGACTTTCGAGGTTTGGGGTATCGTATTTCATCTTCGACCTCTCACTAAGCTATTGTTATGGCAGATTACACTACACTCCTACATTCTCGCCTTTTATTTGCGTTCATCTGTGGCTATTTCTCACTTGCCGGGGCAACGGGTGGGTGGGCTGACAACTTGGTGGCTGAGGGTTGGGGAGGAGTGACCGTTTTATCCCACCATCGCGAGGACTTGCCCATTGCTCACTTGGTCGCCAACATTGACGGACATTTCTACGAGTGTGCCCGAAGTCGGCGCGGTGATCTGCACTTCCATCTTCATGGCTTCCAAAATGAGAATGGCTTCGCCCTCTTGGACGTGATCGCCCGCCCGCTTCAAAATCCGAATGACTTTTCCGGGCATCTGCGCGTGTACGGGCGTTGCATGCGCGGTTGAGGTTGAATCCCGTGTCGGTTCTGCATCCTGCATCTCGACCGTATATGCCACGCCATTCACGGTTGCGACATTGCCATCAATTTTCACGCGCACGGGCTTGCCGTTGACCTGCATCGCGTATTCTGCCGCGCCATCTGCCACGGACGCGGGTGCTTCATCTCGTTTTTCGACCTTTCGCACGCCGATCTCGCCCTTGCCCTTCAAAAAATCCATCCCCTTATCGCCGCACGTCGCCACGATAAAAATGTGCTCGTCCGTCGCCTCAATCCCCTCGGCATCCAACAGTTTTTGCGCGGCTGACCTGCCTTTTTGCGGGTCGGCATCATTGCGTTCGAGAGGCGGCTGATCCGTGGGTTCGAGCCCCAACTGTTGGGACGCGATTTTTACGACCTCGGGATCGGGCGGCACAGGGGTTTTGCCAAAATAACCGAGCACCATCTGCCCGTAGGGTTCGGCGATTTTTTTCCACGCGCCAAACATCACATTGTTGAAGGCTTGCTGAAAATAAAATTGCGACACGGGCGTGACCGAGGTGCCAAATCCCCCGCGTGCCACCACGTCGCCCATCGCTTTGATCATATCGGGATATTTGTCCATAATGCCATTGTCGCGCAACATCTGCGTGTTGGCCGTCAGCGCGCCGCCCGGCATGGGGCTCCACGGAATGAGGGGTTCAACTGCTGTGGCTTCTGGCGGCAAAAAATAATCCGCCATACACTCCTTGAACACCTCTTCGGCATCGCGGACTTTCTCAATGTCGATATCCAAATCGTAATCCGTGCCGCGAAGGGCGTGCCACATCACCAAAATATCGGGCTGGCATGTGCCCCCCGAACACGGCGCCAGGGACAAATCGATGGCATCGGCGCCCGCCTCCAATGCGGCGAGATTGGCCTGCACGCTGATCCCCGCGGTTTCATGGGTGTGAAAGTGAATCAATGTGTCAGAAGGCAGCAGTTTGCGCGCCCGCTTAATGGTCTCATGCACTTTCGATGGCACAGCCGTACCGGACGCATCCTTAAAACACACCGAGTGATAGGGAATGTCGGCATCCAAAATCCCGCGCAAGGTCTGCTCGTAAAAATCCGCGTCGTGCGCGCCTTCGCAGCCCGGCGGCAATTCCATCAGGGTGACGCACACTTGGTGGTGCAACCCGGCATCTGCAATGCACTGCCCGCTGTAGATCAAATTATCCACATCGTTGAGCGCGTCAAAATTGCGAATCGTCGTAATGCCGTGCTTTTTGAACAACTCGGCGTGCAATTTGATAATGTCGCTTGACTGCGATTCCAACCCGACCACGTTCACCCCGCGCGCCAGCGTTTGCAAATTGGCATCAGGGCCTGCGGCTTCGCGGAACGCATCTGTCATGGCAAACGCATCTTCGTTGCAATAAAAGTACAAGGACTGAAACCGCGCCCCACCGCCGGCTTCGTAATAATCAATGCCGGCCTCGCGCGCGGCCTCCACTGCGGGCAAAAAGTCGGGCGTGAACACGCGCGCGCCATACACCGACTGAAAACCATCTCGAAACGCCGTACACATAAATGTCACTTTTTTCATATCACAGAATCCTTCGACTACAGGGCCTATTGAACCAGCACGGACCACAAAATCCCCGCTGCAACAGCCGAACCGATCACGCCGGCCACATTGGGCGCCATGGCGTGCATCAACAAAAAATTGTGTGCATCTTCGCGTTGCCCCACCATCTGCACGACACGCGCCGAATCGGGCACGGCCGATACCCCTGCGGCACCCACGAGAGGGTTGATCTTTTCTTTGGTCAACGCATTCATCAATTTTGCAAACAGCACCCCGCTGGCCGTAGCAACGGCAAAGGACAGCGCGCCCAGGCCAAAAATCAAAAGCGATTGTGGCGTCAAAAATGTCTGCGCTTGCGTGCTCGCGCCCACGGAAAACCCGAGCAAAATCGTCACGATATCGACCATAGCCGTGCGCGCCGATTCTGCCAATCGGTCTGTGACCATGCTCTCTTTCAGCAAGTTGCCAAAAAACAACATGCCCAGCAGGGTCAACGCGCCCGGCGCGATCAGGGTTGCGATCAAAAAGCCCGCGATGGGAAAAATAATGCGCTCGCGCTTGGAGGGTTTGCGCGGTTCGGGCATGCGAATCAGACGCTCGCGCTTTGTCGTCAACAGCATCATAACCGGCGGCTGAATCACCGGCACGAGGGCCATATACGAATAGGCCGCGATGGCGATGGCCCCCAAGAGATGCGGCGCCAACTTGGCCGACAAAAAAATCGCCGTCGGCCCATCTGCCCCGCCAATAATCCCGATGGCGCCGGACTCGGCTGGCGAAAACCCCAGATACAGCGCGCCGATCAAAGTCAGGAAAATGCCCATTTGCGCCGCGGCGCCCAACAGCACGAGTTTGGGATTGGACAGCAGCGTGGAAAAATCGGTCATCGCGCCAATGCCCAAAAAAATCAGGGGTGGAAACAAGCCCGAGGTCACGCCAAAATAAATGTAGCGCAACACACTGCCCTCGTCGTACACCCCGAGTGCCATGCTCGAAACCGAGGGGATATTGCCCACGATCATGCCAAAGCCAATGGGCAGCAAGAGCAGGGGTTCGTAATCCTTGGTGATCGCCAGGTGAATGAACACAATGCCAATCGCGATCATAACCCCATTGCCCACGCTCAAGTTGGCAAATCCGGTCGTATTTAAGAAGTCGTAAAAAATATCCATCTGCCACCTATCCTATAACGCTTGCGACAACGACAAAACGCACGAGCCCGCAAGCGAATCTATGAAACGGGATACAACTTGAGGGAATTGCGAATGGAGGGCAGGCACCGCCCCTACGATTCGTCTATCCGTTTTCGCGCTCTGCACTCTACCCCTTGCCCGTGTGTCGCATGTGCATCACAAAGCCGATAGCGGCCATCAGCGGGCCATCATCTTCATCTTGTGCGTGCGCGGCATGGCCCGCGGATTCGGGGAATTTCTTTGCCACAACCGCCAGCACCTTGGGCAACAGGACGATGAACGCGCTGATCAACGCCAACACGCTGAACACGATGATCATCCCAGTCAGCGCAATGCCCAAGCCCTGACCATCTTCGATATTCTGCACACTAAAGTCAAAATTGTACATAGATCCCCACAAAGAAGCCCCAACAGCTAGGGGCTTGTTCACAAATGCACCACAGTTGGAGCGAAATGGAATATCGGTCAGTATTTGGGCCATTCCCGCTCCAATCTTCAACATATTGCACATGCTCTTTTTGAACGCCATAGCGATGGCTATCTTCCCAGCAACTCCTCAATTTTTGTCTTCAAACGCGCCCGCCTCGCCTCGTAGAAGGTATCGAACTTCGTTATTGTTTTGGGCACATCTCCCAGCATGTGAATGTTTTCGTAATACTGCCTGCTTACGGGATCAGAATACGTCTGCGATAGCCATTCAGCCGGCAACTTGGCGCGTTTTTCATTATTTTCTGCACCTTCAAGTAGTTGAAGATTGGCAAGTCCATTTTTGCGTTGGCTGAAGTCGTCTATCTTATCATCCGGAATGCCAGCAACCTCGAGTCGCGGTTTGGTGAATTGAGACACGGGGAAGATGTGGTCAATATGGAACTGGTTGCGTAGGTTAACTAACGGGAAGGCCAACGACAGAAGGGCGAATGTGCGTCTATCGCCGTACTGCATATCTGCCAAATCTTCCAGTTCCTCCTCCTCGAAAACAAGCGATCTCCCCCGAGATGCCATTGCTCTACGAATTTTGGAGACGGGAAAGACGCTGTCGTTACTTTCTATAATGACTCGTCTGAGGGCAGTCAGCAACGTATCCAAGCCGCTACCCCAAATTCCGGATTTCAGCAGGCTTCGGATTAACCACTCACGAATTGCCTGCCTGTCTTGCTCGAATCGGCTGGATGTCAGATAGGCTTCTCCCGGATTTTTTTTATAAAGGTAGTATGCAACGGGCAGAATGGCATTATACGCGCTGAGGTTCTGCCTGCTGAATCCAAAAGAATAAACGAGTTGGACAGTCAGCGTCAGGGCACGCTTGATATATTCCCACTTGTTCTCGAAGATGTCCATGTTCTCCCGATTGAAGTTATCTACCTTAAAGCCGACGCTACCAATGTCGCTTAACATCAGGCCGGCTTTGAGAACCCAGTCCTTGGAAAATGAGAAGCCAATACCAATACGGTTAAGTTCATCCACCAGAGTATGAATCTCTTTCCGTGCATCGTGGTCTGTCCATTGTGCTACTGCGATTGAAAGCAACATGTCGGAATGCGAAAGAGGCGTTCCTCCATCATTCATGCGAATGAATATTTGGAGGACTTTGTCCAATTCCTGCCCCTTCTCCTCGTAATAGGTCACGAGAGGGTCTCTATGTACAACACTATGGAGTTTATCGAGCGTTTCGTAAGCTTGGTCCACGGATTTTTGCGGCAGTCGTTCTTCCAACCAGCGTCCCATTGAAGGCCCCCCGCCCATCGATAATATCTGCCCAACGGGAAACCAGTTCTCTCTGTCCCGGGATTGCTCATCGGTAAGGAAATCAAAAAGATACTTTCGTCCTTCTTCATCTTCATCGGGCTTCCAAAGCAGGTCCAGATAGAGCCGACGTGTTGGGAAAGCATGGGGACTAGTCCACCACAGTTTGGGCCGTTTCCATGCCATACTCCCGCGCAGGCCGATGTTCAGCGCAGTCAGGCGTTGCTGTCCATCAAGCACTGCTGTCAACTTCTGATTCGGCATGTCCGGCAGTTCCGGGCAATGGGCATCGTCCCGTTGGTGATAGTTGAGAACGAAATCGTAGAATTTGAATTTGCCGCTATTCTCAGGCTCGACTTGCCAGTAAAGGAAAATGCCAAAAGGGTAACCCTGCATGAGGCTGTCGAACAACCGACAAATCTTTTTATGATCCCACACGAACTCTCGTTGGATGGCGGGAAGAACAAGGTCATGGCGCTGGATTGAGTCAAGAGTTTCTTTGATGATGCCGCCGGTTTGGTACATAGGGTATCTCCTAATCATCCAGATTTCTCGATGGATGGGAAACCTTAATTGCCGGTGTGCTTATCTATTGGGCGTTCGCCAAGCCGTAAATAGTGCAGGAAACGGGGTGGATTGTCAAGGCAAAAGCAACCCTATCAGTGCAGAGTTCAGAGAGGACGCATTGATTTGGGGTGGTGGGTGGGTGGGCTGACCGCTTGGGGCGGTGGGGTGGGCGGGTGGACGACTGTTCACAGCACAATCTGAATGCTGCGATGGTGTCTGAGGGCCTCGAAGATAGTGAGGCGGTGGGGTTCGTCGAGAACAACCATATCCAAATTCAAACTGCAATACTTTCCGTGCCTGCTCTGGTTTGAAAACGTCAGTGCATAAGCATAATCGCCCACAATTTCGGCAATGGCCTGACGCATGTGATCTTCTTCGCGGCCAATCACCTTAAAATTCCAGGGGCACGGATATTCGATTTCAGGTCGTCTGTTGAGTCGTCGCATAAAATACCTTTTCTACGCAATGGGGTACAACGGTCTGCCTTTCAATACCGTTCAACGGTCAGTTGTACCCGTTCCGTCCATTCGGGCGGGCACAGGGGCACCGCCCCTACGATGTGTTGGGAGATGGGATGCGTTGATGAAACTGCTATCGCTGTTGTACCCGTCCATCCATTCGGGCGGGCACGGGGGCATCGCCCCTACGATACACTGCTGACCCAGTTATACCTCGTTCCGTCTATTCGTCGATTCGCCCCATTACCCATCGCAGCCTTCACACACCAATGCAAAGCGCGTGTGTCTGCGGTCGGGAATTTCAGTATCAAAATCGGTCTTGACCTTCCCGTTCGCGCCGCAAAAATCGCATTGACCAATCTGATCGTATTCCGAGCGGGCCGCGACCTCGAGCATGGTGCGTTCCCTGTGTGCGTAATTTTCATTTCCCACCTGCCGCATAAAATTCAACACGGTCTTATCGGTTTCATTTTGGCGGGCGCGTTCAAAAATGTCGTCCATTCTCGGATCATTGGGCACGCCGCCATCTTCCAGCGTATGCCATGCGCGGGCGCGCACATTTGGCTCCGGGTCTTCCATAAGCTCGAACAGCGCGGTCTGGATTTCGGGAACGGGATGTCGCACATGGCACGGACACAAATTGGCTGCGGCCTCGTGCCGATCTGCCGGATCATCGCTCTTAGCCAATGCCAGATAATGCGGAATATCTTCTCGCCGCAACCGAAACTCGCCCTTTTTTCTGGCTCGCTTCTGGTATTTGTTCAATCCATAACGTTTCTTCTTTGGCATTGTACACCTCCTTGGCTCGCGGATTGGCGCGGATTAAGGGATTGCGCGGATAAAAAATCCGCTGTAAATCCGCGTTCAGCCTCCGCCACGCCACCGCTGAGAGCTTGTTTTTTTGTCGCTGACGGGCGGGTATAGGGCCACGTATTTTCGGGCGGGCACGGGGGCACCGCCCCTACGTTCAGGCGGGCACGGGCCACGGACTACGCCAGTTCAACATCGTTCTTGCCGCGGTTTTTCACGCGATAAAGTGCTTCATCCGCTTTTCTAAATGCGTGTTCCGCCGATTTGGGCACGCCGTGATAAACGCCAATGGATATCGTGCCTTCCGTGCGTTCGGCTATGGCGCGGTTCAACCGCCGGGCAATGGCATAAGCGCGCGGGCGCGACGCATTTTCAATCGCGGCGACAAATTCATCGCCAGCCCACCGCGACAACAGGTCTGACCCGCGCAACATGTCATTGAGCACCCGCGACAAATCCACAATATACCGGTCGCCCGCATCGTGCCCGTTGGCATCGTTAATCGCCTTGAGCGAATCGGAATCCATGTAAAAAAGGGCCAGCGGGCGTCCGTTGCGAATTGACCGCTGCACCATCCGCACAAACACCGCTTCAAAACCGCGCCGATTGTAAAGACCGGTCAAAAAATCCGTGCGCGATTCCAAGGTCATTTTCTGCACCAGCGCGGCGTTGATCCGCGCAATTTCTCGAAAAAAATTCAGGGCAATATCCGCCAGATGCACCCCGTCTTTTGCCGGTTCTTCCGCCAACCAGACCACGCGCTCAACCCCTCGCGCCCGCACGAGCACGCGCTGTGCCGATAAAAAGATGATCTCGGACATCTGCGGATGCAGGCCGCATTCCTTGCCCGGCATCTTGACACCGCCGCAAGAGACGGAAATCCCGGTTTGGTCGGCAATCAGCGCAGGCAGAGACGAGGGTATCTCAAGCGCGGCATCAGAATCAAAAAGCGCGGCGAATGTGTCGTTCCCTAGGCAAAAACCATCGGGGCTGGGGATAAACTCGGCAATCAAATTGAGCGCGTGACGCGGCTCATCTGCCGATAGGTCAAAACGCACGTCGCGCCGCTGATCGACGCCAAAAATCAGCAAGGCCCCAAAGTGCTCGCGATATAACATATCATTGAGCGCGTGCATCAAATTGGAAGCCCGCCCAACAGAGCGGGTGGGCCGGTTAATAGGTGTGGCGGCCATTCGGTCAAATCCGGAAGTCAATGACAATTTGATCGCGATAGTGACCCAGCGCGCGATAGCGCACCCCCGCGCTGTCAAACATGCGGCAAGTGGCTTTTACGGAATTGGAATTTGGATACTTATTCGCCAGATAAATCACCTCGCGAATGCCCGACTGAATAATCACTTTGGCGCATTCATTGCACGGGAATAAGGTGACGTAAATGGTGCATTCGTGCAGATCCGCACTGATTTTGTTCAAAATCGCATTCAACTCTGCATGGCAGATGTAGGGATATTTGGTCTCGAGAAAATCGCCTTCTCTGCCCCAGGGAAACTCGTCATCCGAGCACCCGATGGGCAAGCCGTTGTAGCCAATGCCCACAATTTTCTTTTTTTCGTTGATAATACACGCCCCCACCTGTGTATTGGGGTCTTTGCTTCGGTGTGCCGACAGCATCGCCACGCCCATAAAATACTCATCCCACGACAAATAATCCGTGCGTTTTTTCATGATGTCCTTCTTTTTCACTGAGGGGTTGGACTGCCCCTACATTCTCGTATCGCCGGGCCGGCACAGCGGCTCACAAATTACGCCAAGCGGTCCAGCATGTCCCGCGTGACTTGAAACACCTGATCTTTGCCCGCGAAAAACCGGCGCAATTCCTCGACCTTTTGCGCGCCGATCCGATAGGAGCGAAGCCCTGCACAATGCGGCGTCAAAACCACATTGGGCAAGCATCGAAGCGGGCTGTCCATTGCGGGCGGCTCCGGATCGGTCACGTCTAAAAAGGCGGAGAACCGCCCTTTTTTGAGTTCTGCAATCAGCGCGGCTTCGTCGATGTTTGCGCCGCGGGACGTATTGATAAACACGCAATCGTCGCGCATCAGCCGAAAATGCGTTTCATTCCACAAGTGATAGGTGGCATCCAATTTTGGCGCGTGAATGGTCACGACCTCGGCCTTGCGTGCGATGGTCTCCAAATCTGTCTTTTCAGCGTCAAATGCCCCCCGCGCATCCTCTCGCGTCACATGGGGATCGTAAAGCAAAATGCGCGGTTCATAAGGCCGCAACAACCGCATCACGCGCCGCCCGACATGGCTGGCACTGATAACGCCCACTGTGCGCCGAAACAGCGTGCGTGCTGCGTCTTTGTTCGGTTTGCGCTCGCCTTCTCGCATGGCGCGCGAAAAGGGCAATACGTTCCGCAAGCCCATCGTCATGAACGCCAGTGTCAACTCGGCCACATCATTGGCAATGGCGGGCGCGGCACTCGTCACCACGATATCCTTCTCCCACGCTTCATCGCAGATTTTGCCCTTCAACGAGCCGGCACCGTAAGCCCATATTTTTAACGTGGGCACGCCTTCCAAAATGGCGGGGGTCAAATCGCCGGAGTTCCAACTCGTCATCGCCCCATCCATCCCCTTGAGAAATTCAGCCGCCTCTCCATCCACGAGATCGCGATCTTCGCCATTGATCGCCACATCGGCAAAACTTTGCAACTGCTCCAGATCCGCATCGCTCAAAATCATTTCTCGAAGCGATTTTCGAATCACAATGCCCACTTTTGGTTTGCCCACAGCAATGCTCCTTTCGGAAAGGCGTAAGGCGTAAAATTAAATTGATTTTCTGTTGCCCTGATGTGATGCGATATGCGACCCGCAAATGATTCCCTTGACCTTACGCAGTAAGTCAAATAAGCCATGGCAACAAGGCCATCGCAAAAGACCCTCCGATAAAGCCATCGCGCACAGCGCGCAAGGCCATCCGCAACCCACATCCATCTTGCAACCCACTTGGCAGGCCAACGCATGTCGTACTACTACAAAAGCGATTTGCGCTGTGCCAGCCTCTCGGCGTTTGAGAGCGGCATTTTTGAACTGCTAGGGCAGTTGTACCCCGCTCGCCTACTTTTTTTTGCTGTTGAAAAAAAGTATGAAAACGCGAATAATTTGAGCGTTTGACGCCGCACGCCGTAGGCACAGGCGTAGCCAACGCATCAAAGGCAACCAACAATGCTGTAGGATCAAACGCTTGAGACGAGCAATTGACAAAACACATCGTCTTCACCCTACGCTTTGCGGTCTATTTTGTATTCCGGATTCACCAGATGCACCGGGGCTTCGCCCGTCAGCACGCGGCGCGCTTCCCATGCGGCTTTTTCTTGCAATTCGACGAGCGACTCTTCGGAATAAAAAGCCGCATGCGGGCTGTGAATCACGCGATCCATCTGAATCAGAGGATCGTCCGCTTTAGGGGGCTCCTCGCAGCGCACATCGAGGGCAGCGCCCGCGAGCGTTTTGTTTTTCAATGCCGCGAGCAAGGCCGCCTCATCGACAAGATCGCCCCGCGACGTGTTGATCAAACACGCGGTCGGTTTCATCTTTCCCAGATTCTCGGCATCGATCATCCCCCTTGTCTCGGGCGTAGAAGGGCAGTGGAGCGATACAAAATCAGAGGTGCGAAGCAGGGTGTCCAAATCGGTGGATTCAACGCCACAAGCGCGTGCCTGCTCGGGCGTCAAAGACCGCGAATGGGCCACCACACGCAGCCCAAAAGCTCGGGCGCGCGGAGCCACTTGACGCGCAATTTGCCCAAAGCCGATCAAGCCGAGCACCTGCCCGGTCAACCGCCGCAGGGGCAAGCCCGCCTGAATATCCCATGCGCCGCGGCGAATCAGCCGATCAAATTGCGCGACCTTGTGCGAAAGCCCCAAGAGCAACGCCATAGTTTGCTCGGCCACATCGACAAAACAATAATCCGGCACATTGGCCACGGGAATGCCCTGTTCGGTTGCATGCGCCACGTCGATATTGTCCAGCCCCACGCCGTAGCGCACAATCACTTTCAAATCGGGCAGTGCCGATGCGATCACCCGCCGAGTCGTTTGCGCCCAACACGTCAGGATGCCACAACACCCTTTTGCCAGACGAACGAGCGTTTCTTCTTCGCTATCGGGCGCGGGAACGAGATCCGCGCCGATGGCATTCAAGACACCTTTTTCCACATCCAAATTGGGCCAAGCATAATCCGTCACCAAAATTTTCACGCCATCTCTCCTTCACACCCGCAAAACCGCGTGACAACATCGTACAAAACGCGCGTGGCAAACGCGAGATTTTCGACCGATACGCGCTCGTCATGCCCGTGGATCAAGTTCATCTCCTCTTCGCCCGGCACTTGGCGATGGGGCATAAAGCCGTACACCTGCACCTCGGGCCAGCGCGGGCAAATATGCTTGGCATCTGTGCCCCCGGTCATCAGCGCGGGCAACACGACCGCATCGGGATCGCGTTCTGCCATCACCTCGACAAGGGTCTGATACAGGGGCGAATCCGTGCTCGCCTCCAACGGTGGGCTGTATTGATCCACAACCAAATCGATCTCATCGCCGATATGGGATCGGATTTCCGCTTCAAAGCTCTTATCGGTCTGCCCAGGCGCGAGCCGGCCATCGATCCACGCGGTTGCTTCGGCGGGTATGACATTGATCTTGCTGCCCGCCTCCAATACGGTTGGCGAAACCGTGTTGTGCAACAGGGCGCGCAATGACGCGATCATATCCGGCGCGAGGGGCAATTTTTGCAATGCCTCCTCGCTGTGCCCCGCGTCGAGCACCTCGCGCAACTGCTGTGCGGTCTCGCCATCTTGGGTCGCGGCAATGCCCTCCAAAAACGCGCGCAGGGTTTTCGAGGGGTGCATCGCCCATTTCGCGCTTCCCAGCACGCCAAGTGCCCGGCTGAGCGCGATCACCGCATTGTCGTTGTGCGGGCGAGAGCCGTGCCCGGGCTGTCCCTTTGCGATGAGCCGAAACCGAAAAATGCCCTTTTGCCCGGTTTGGCACGTATAAAAGCGTTTTCCATTTACATAAAAATCGCCGCCACCGCCCTCGGTCAGCACGTATTTTGCATTCACTTGATCGGGATGATGATCGATGAGCCAACCAATGCCGTGGTTGCCGCGGCCCGCCTCTTCGTCTGCGGTCGCCGCATAGATCACATCGCGGTTTAAGGGGACGCCCTGCCGCTTCAACAGCAAAAACACCATCAACTCCGCGGCCACCATATTCTTCATGTCCAACGCCCCGCGCCCCCAGATATATCCCCTGTGCAAATCCCCGCCAAAGGGATTGCGCGACCACTTATCGGGCTCTGCGGCCACAACATCCGTGTGCCCAAGCAGCATGAGCGCGGGCGCATCGCCCCCTTTGAGGCGGGCCGTCACATTCCCGCGCGTGGGTTCTGATTCTGTAACCGCGGCGTCAATCCCTTCGCGTTTCAACACATCGGCAATATAGTTCGCACACAAAATTTCATTGCCCGGCGGATTGGTCGTGTCGCACCGAATCAAATCCCGCAAAAACCCCACAACCTCTCGCGTTGCGCGATTCCAGTCAATGTTCATGTTGGTTCTCATTATCTTTTCCCAATTTGATTTTCTATTGGCCTGATGTGATGCGAATTGCGAATTGGAGGGCATTCGTAATTTCTAACGGATGTTACGCGCAACTTAGGCCCTGCATGGCTTGTCTCAAGCGTTTGGTTCTGCCTCCACGTTTGTTGCCTTTGATGCGTTGGCTACGCCTGTGCCTACGGCGTGCGGCGTCAAACGCTCAAATTATTCGCGTTTTCATACTTTTTTTTAACAGCAAAAAAAAGTAGGCGAGCGGGGTACAACTGCCCTAGCAGTTCAAAAATGCCGCTCTCATGCGCCGAGAGGCTTGCACAGCGCAAATCGCTTTTGTAACAGAACGACATGCGCTGGCCTGCGAAGGAAGTTGCAATAGGGAGGTGGGTTGCGAGACGGCCTTGCGCGCTGTGCGCGATGGCTTTATCGGATGGTCTTTTGGGATGGCCTGGTTGCCATGGCTTATTTGACGTACTGCGTAACGGCAAGAGAATCATTTGAGGGTCGCATATCGCATCACATCAGGTCAACAGAAAATCAATTTATATTATACCCCGATAGGCGGACACAGGGGCGACGCCTCTATGTCTCACTTTCGTCCATTCGTTGATTCGTTGTAGGTCTTATCGCTGCACTTTGCACTTTGTCTTACCTCTCACTGCCTCTCGCCATCGTAAATTTCCGTTTGAAATAAATTGGTTTGAAAATCCAGGTACTGCGCTTTTGTCATCTCTGGCTCGTAATTTGCGAGCACGGCGTTGGCTTTTGCGGCGCGGTTGCAAAGCAGATCGACCGCCATTGACGCGAGGGATTTTGCCGGCTCGACATATCCCATCTCTTTATCTGAAATATGCCACTCGACACTGTGGCCTGGCCCGGTTGCGCCCGATAGATAGGGATGAAGTGCCGGCATAATGCAGGATAGATCGCCCATATCGGTCGATCCCGTTCTGTGCCCGACCGTACAAAATTCCTTCTCGCCCAGTTGCGATCTGGCATTGTTTTCAAAAAGCGTCTGCAAATTCGCATTGTTTTTCAGCGGCATATACCCCGGCACGGTCTCGATTTCCACGGTCGCGCCGAGTGCCATCGCGCCTGCGCGCAGCGCGCGATCCACTTTTGTATTGGCGTCGAGAATCGCCTCTGCGGTGCGTCCGCGCACATAAGTCTCCATCCGCACTTCAGAGGGAATCACATTGACCAAGTCCCCGCCGTGGGTGATGATGGGATGCACGCGAATCGCGTCGCCATCTTGGAAGGTCTCGCGTTGCGCGTTGATCGCATTGAGGGCAACTTGCGCGGCATTGAGCGCGTTGACGCCCCGGTGCGGCGCGCCGCCTGCGTGTGCGGCCTTGCCCACAAACCGAATCATTTTTGCGACAAAGCCATTGGACGACGCGGAAACCGCGGCCTTGGTCAGGGTTTCATCGCTGTGCGTGTGGATCATAACCGCCATATCCACGTCGTCAAAATGCCCGTGCGCGATCAATTCGGGCTTGCCCCCCAAAAAGCGCAATTTCCCCTCTTTTACCAGATTTAACCGGTATTCAACTTCCACAAATTCTTCCGCAGGCACGGCAAAAAAGATGACTTTGCCCGCGAGATCATCCGCCGCACGCGCATCCACCATGCCCATCATCGCCCCCATCAGCCCCGCGATCTGTGCGTTGTGCCCACAAGCGTGTGCCGCGCCCGTCTCCGGATTGGCTTGGGGATGATCGGACACCACGAGCGAATCGAGTTCGCCAATCAGCGCGACCGTTGGCCCTGGCGCGCTGCCCTCCAAAACCCCCTTCACGCCCGTGATCGCCAACTCGGTCTCACGCGGCACGCCAAATTCATCCATCGTTTGCGACACCAACTCGGCCGTTTCAAATTCCTTGAACCCCAATTCGGGATTTGCCATAATGTGCTCGCCAAGGCGGCAAATTTGTTCGCGCCGCCGATCAATGGCTTCGCAAACGCGCTTCTTGAGTTCGGCTTTTGAAGACATGAGTTCCTCCAAAGAACGATCAGCGGTCAGCCCCTGCCCATCCCCGCTGCCGCGTATGAGGACAGGCACGGGGGCCTGGTCGCCGGTCACTGACCACTATCTAATTTTTAACAACAACACCAACAAAATCGGCGTGACAACAGCCTGTAAAAGCGTGAACCTGACCAGCACTTGGGTATTGGACCAACCCCATTTTTGGCGGACGTGATCGTGCAGGGGATAGCGCACTTGTTTGAAAATGCCGATGTTAAAAAATCGCAACAGCGCGACTTTCAAAAGCCCTGTCGCGCCGTTGACCAGCACCACCCCGGCGACCACGCCGATCAAAAGCGGATTGCCGCACGCCAAGACCAGCATGCCGAGCAACAAGCCCAAAGGACGCGACCCCGCATCGCCCATCAACACGGCACTCGGATTGGCATTGTGCCACAAATAGCCCACCAAGCACCCGGTCATGATGAAGGCCAACACCGCCCAATTGGCGGCCTCTTCGTAGTGCGGCACCAGCAGATATTGGGCGATATCCCGATGCCCCACAATGCCGTACAGCGCGCCTCCCAAATAAATAAATGCCAACATGCACAAACTGCCCGACAGCCCATCCACGCCATCTGTACAATTTGTTGCGTTGATCGTCATCCACAACAAGAGCGTCGCAACGGGTAAGTAAATCCACAGCGGTACAATAACGGGGGTTTTGATCAGCGGCAACCACACTTCGACTGGCGCCCATTGACACACGACCAATGCGCCCAAAATTGAAATGCCCAAATCGAGCAGGCCCATGCGGTATTCGCCCCACCCGCTGTGGCTGCGGTCGTCGAGAAACCCCACCAGCATCGCCAAAAACAAGCAGCTCAAAGCCTCGAGATAGCGCGTGCCGAGTGGCACGAATAAAAACCCGACCACAATGGCAATGGAAATGAAAACAACGCCTGCGCCCACGGGCTTGCCCTCGCTTTGGGCCGCCCCAACAGCGTGAGCACGGCCTTGATCGCGCGGTAGCCGGTGCCACAGTTTGGGCAACAACCACCATGTGAACGCGCAGGCAAGCGCGGTACCCGCACCCCCTAAAAACAGATAAGACGTGAACAGCCGAAATGGCCCATAGACATCCAAAAGTTGCTCACCAAGCCAGTAAAACACAGCAGACACTCCCGCATAAATTTGAACCGAAATTAATCAAAATCAATGTAAGCCCTCCCTCGCCAAAGGGCAAGCCTGAAGTCAATGTGTATATTGAAAAAAAACCTTGACGCGGCAATGCGGCCTTTCTATTTTTTGATCATTATGAACGCACGGATCAACAACTCGATTATCTCCTCAAATCCAAACGCCGGTTTGGTCGGGGATGCGTTTGTCCAAACCGCTACTCATCACACCCATCACACGCTTTTTTGCCCTACGTGTTCGGCGGTGGAGATGTCGTAAAAATTTGTCCTGTGAACAAGCCCGCTGTCGCGTTTTCGGCAGCGGGCTTTTTATTTTGAAAATCGCTATGTCCATCGACCGACAACTCGAAGAAGGCACTGAGGTCCACCTCGACTTTGAAAAACTCCGCGCGGTTGCACAGGCCGATCATCCGGTCATTCCCGTTGCCGTGCAGGATGTGGAGAGCAAAGCCGTTCTCTTGATCGGCTATGCCAATCAACAGGCACTCGAACACGCGCTCGAACACCGCGTGGCAACGTTTTGGAGCACATCGCGCAATGAACTTTGGATCAAGGGCAGCACGTCTGGCAATAGGCTCGAATTGATCGACATACGCATCAACTGCGAGCAAAATTCACTGCTGTATCTCGTGCGCCTCAAAGGCGATGGCGCGTGTCACACCCGCGAAAATGGCCGGGCGCGCTACGGCTGTTATTACCGCAGCATCCGCCGGGGAAAGTTGACTTTTGTAGATCCAAAAGCCCTACCGGAGTAATATGCAATCAACTCCCGGCCATCCGCCCAAAGCGATGTATGGGCTTAATGCTTAAGAGACAAGACATGAACTTCACAATTGCCCGCATCCGTGCGGACCAATGGCAAATCCTCAAAAACACGCGCCTTCGCGCACTTGAAGACGCCCCTTATGCCTTTTGCACCACTCTGGCAGAAGCCAAAAAAAGAACCGACAAAAATTGGCAAGACATGGCGAGAGACCATGCAACGCTGACGGATCGCGCCTATTTCACGGCTTATATGGACGACCAGCCTTGCGGGATGGCGGGTTGCTATCGCACAGATCTCCACGCGGCAGTGCTGACCGCAATGTGGGTCGCGCCCGAAGTTCGGGGCCAAAAACTGGGCGAACAAATTGTACGCGCTGTTATCCAATGGGCAAAAGCCGGCCGCGCCACCACCCTTGAGGCTCAGGTCAGAGAAGACAATCCAGCGTGCATTTTTTATCGTAAAATCGGATTTCGAGAAACCGGTGCCATCGAATCCCCGTGCTCAAACCCCGACATTCAGATCATTTTGATCGCGCTCGACCTCGCAGACCAAAATCCGGTTTGATTCGCAAATATCACACCCGTATATTGCAAACTCACCGATCAACACACGCGACAACAGGAGGGAGAAAACGTGGGGTACGATCTCAAAATTTTTTCTGGCAATGCCAACCGCCCCTTGGCCAAAGACATAAGCCGCGCTTTGGACACTCGGCTCGCCGAAGCCACAGTGACGGGCTTTTCCGGCGGCGAAACACACGTGCAAATTGACGAAAACGTGCGCGGTTGCGACGTGTTCATCATTCAACCCATTTGCACAAACCAAAAAAAAGGCATCTCACCCAACGATGCCTTGATGGAACTCCTCGTTTTGATCGACGCGGCGCGGCGCGCCTCTGCTCGGCGCATCACAGCGGTTGTGCCCTACTATGGCTATGCGCGGCAAGATCGCAAAGACCGCCCGCGCGTGCCCATCACCGCCAAGTTGATCGCCAACATGATTTACACGGCCGGGGCGCGGCGCGTGCTCACCTTGGATCTGCACGCCAATCAGATCCAGGGATTCTTCGACATTCCGGTCGATCATCTCTATTCCATCAACATTTTGGGCGAATACTTCAAGCGGAAAAACCTCGAAGACCTCGTCGTTGTCGCGCCCGATGTCGGCGGCATCAAAATGGCGCGTGCGTATGCCGAATTGCTCGGCGCGCCATTGGCGATTGTGGATAAACGCCGCTGGAGCGGGCAACTGACCGAGGTCATGAACGTCATTGGCGAAGTGAAAGACAAAAACGCCGTCATTGTCGATGACATCATCTCCACGGGGGGGTCGCTCACCAAAGCCGCCGCCGCGCTGAAAGACAAAGGCGCGTGCGAGATTCGCGCCACCATTGTTCACCCCGTGCTGGCAGACCCCGCGGTTGAATACGTGGAAAATTCCGTGCTCACAGAACTCGTGGTTTCCAACTCCATTCCCGTGCCCAAACGCGCCCGAAATGGAAAGATCAAGGTGCTCTCTGTGGCGCCCATTCTCGCCGAATCCATCCGCCGCATCAACAACGATGAATCCGTCAGCGACCTCTTTGCCAATGCGAAGGTGGAGGGATAATACCAAGATGATGGGGGATCGCACGGGCGGATAGGGCTAATAGCTGATTTACAAAACAAAAGGCATCCGGCCATAACCGGATGCCTTTTGTTTTTTTGCGTCACTCGCAAAAACCGACCTTTAGTTGGCGAGTTGATAGGTAACCGCCAATTTCAACTTTCGGCCTTTCGGCGTGTGCGTGAAGCCATCGTAGGCTTGCTCGACATTCGCCATTGGCGGCCTCGTATCGAACAAATTCACCCCAGAGAGTGCGAAGTTAATCTGCTTGGACAAGGTCCACAGAAAACTCACATCCCAAGTGATAAACGGGTCAACGGTACTGAATAAATCCCTAATGACTTGGTTAGACGACTCTTTTGATCCGCGATCCTCGTAAGACGAAATGTAGTTTAGGTAACTCACGAGGCTGTAGTTTTTCCAGTGGTAGCCCGCCGATGCTTGGCCCTTCAACGCGGGAACCGAGGTCGCAATGGGATTGCCGAAATTCAGATAACCGGCGGCGTCTGTCGCCCCTTGGAGCACCAAGTCGCTATTGTCTAGCATGAGGGCCTTGGTGCGGTAGTTGAACGTATAGGTGGCGTCCAAACTCGCCGCCAAGTGCCCTGGCCCTGTCGGTATCCGCGCACCTAAGTGGACATCCAAGCCCGAGGTCTTGACCCCCGGCCAATTGACCAGATCGATTTGCACGCGCTCGAGTGCAGAAGCCGTGCAGGTGCCTGTGCCCACGCCATCCGGGCAGACAATGAATCGCTTCACCGCGTCTCGCGTGCTGTCCTCTTCGTAGAGGCCGGTGATGGCACCGTAGGGCATGGCGCCGATCACATCGCTAAAATCGTAGCTCCAGTAATCCAATGTCGCGTCAAAGCCCGCCTTGGTGGTCAAGGAGAGGCCCGCGTTGTAGGTGAACGCCTGTTCGGGTTTGAGATCCGGGCTGCCGAAGCGGTCCACCGCTTGATAGGCACCCGTTTGGTTGATCCATTCGAGTGTGGTCAGCGGGGTTGTATTGACATCGTCTAAGGATGGCGTGCGAAACGTCGTTTGCACCGAGCCGCGCAGGAACAGAGAGTGGGTAGCGGATTGCGAGAGTTGCAAGCGCCAGCCGAACTTGGGATCGAAACTGCTCGCAAAATTGTGGAACTCGTAATTCCCCGCCAGTTGCACGTCAACCCGCTCGCCCAAGCTCAGGGGAATTTCGCCGAAAAAGCGGTGTACTGTCTGATTTGCGGAATAGGGCCGATGCACGTTCGTGAAGAGATAGGGGCCGAACTTGTCTTCCTCGGAGCAATTCGTATCGCCCACGACCGGGCAGGGGTTGAGGGTGACATCGGCCACGTCGTCGGGGTCGCCGGTGGCATTGAGCCTGCGAAATTGATACCCGGCGGCATAACTCGCGTTGAGCCAGACATTTTCGCTCAACGCGCCCGTCAATGTCGCATCGGCAACCAGCATATCCGCAGTGCTGGACAAACCGACGTCCTCATTGAGCCATTGCCGCAACGCCTCGCTGTTGGCGAGGTCCGCGCGGTACGATGGATTTGGCTTGTGGATTCGCACACCGTTGGAGTTGCGCGGGATGTGGTTGGGAAGGTTGGCACGGTACGATGGATTTGCATTGACCTCGGACTCGAAACGCGCGCCCGGTTGTTGCGAATACTCAATGGCGTTGCTGAACGGGTTGTAATACATGCAGTTGCCCACGCCCGGCGCTGCGCCGTTGAGCGCGCCGAGCCTCATCTTTGCGTCGTCCTCGCGGTCGGCAATCACGCCCACGCCGCAGTCCGGCCCGCCAAAGCCGCGGAAGGCGAGAAACATGCGTTCGATGTACACGCCCGGAAAACTCAGGTCGCCCGAAGACCGGGAATAGGAGAGGCCCAAGTCGAAATGGGTTGCCTTGAAGTCGCCATCCGCAGAAGCGGCCACGCGCCATGTGTTGGAATTGCGGGTCAAGAGGCGTCCAGGCCCCGAATTTCCGAACGGGCGACCATTGAAATACCAATTCTCGTCGCCGGCGCATGCCTCGTCGTACTCATCGCCGAATTCATCGCAAAAAGCCACCCGGCCCGGGTGGTTGGGCGCGACCTCCATGATCCGCGTGTCCGTGATGGGAAAGGGTGGGTAGGAAGGCGTCGTGTACCAGTTGGGAATCTCGGCCTGTGCCCACAGCCCCTCAATGTGGTAATCGGTGCCATTGTCCAGCGAACCGTTGATCTCGGCAAACGCGCGGGTATGGCGCGTGCTTTCAATGAGGTTGTCCCAGGGCTGATAGCGGAAGCGGCAGGTCCACGATTCCCGGAAGCCGCCGAAATCCTCACAGCGCGGTGCGTGGATGTCGGCCGTCCAGGGTTGGGGTGCCCCAACGGCAAAGGTGCCGGGGTTGCCGAGGCTCGACCAACCCATGCGCTGACCGCCCTGATACCATGGCACCAGCAGGTAGTCCCGTTCTCTCGTTGTCAATTCTTGGCGGCCCAACCATTCCGCGGAAATAACGGCATGGGACTTGCCGAGTTTTCCACCCCATATCGCGCCGACGTTCGCATCGCCCGCATTGGCGATGTGGTCATACGCGCCCGAAATTTCAAAGCCATTGAAGTCTGAACGGGTCAGAAAATTGGCCACGCCTGCCACGGCATCCGAGCCGTAGATGGCCGAGGCGCCTTCTTTGAGCACCTCGATGCGGTCAATGGCGACAGATGGAATGGCATTGACATCGACAAAGCGCCCGCCGATCAAGCGCGCAGGCACATACACTTGACGCTGACCATTGATCAGCACCAGCGTCCGCGAAGCCCCCAGACCGCGCAGGTTGACATTGGCCACACTCTCCGACAGGGTGCCGGCTTGGTTGGAGTTGTACCAACTGCTCCGCTCGCCGATCACGCCGTGGCTCGCACTGATGTTCTTGAAGAAATCAGTGGCTTGCGGCGACCCTTGTTCTTTCATTTTGTCCCGACCGACCACGGCGACCGCATAGGTCAAACTGATGGGCGATTCCTTAAATGCCGTGCCGGTCACCACCACTTCGTCGAGGAAAAGCGCGGAAGGCGCCATCTGCAACGCGACAGTCACTGTTTGCGCGGCAGTCACGGTCACGGTCTGTGCGATGCCCGAATAGCCGATCAAATCCGCCTTGAGTTCGTGCGTGCCGGGCGGGACATTTTGGATGCTAAAACGGCCTTCCTCGTCTGACATCGCGCCCATATTCAGCGCTTGGATGTAAATTTGTGCAAATTCCAACTGCTCTCCACTTTCGGCATCGACCACTGTGCCCGCGATGTGCCCGGTCCCTTGCGCCCGAACCGACAGCGTTTGCGCGGCAAAGAGCATGACCGCAAAAAACAGAATCGAAATACTCCAACGTCTCATAAAACTCTCCTTACGGATTATGGTGAAAGGGGGTGCGAAGTTTGTCTCAATAGAAACTCCTTTCGTAGGGTTTTCACCCGTACCTGACTCCTGTGGGAACGACATCTGTCTTTTTGCCCGCTCGCATCGCCAGCGCCGCATTCAGCGTGCTCCACAAGTCGTGCTCGGCGCGATATCCGAGCAGATTTTGGGCCTTTGTCCGATCAAATTCAAAAAAATTCGGCGCGGGCATGGTCGCTTCCGCATAGCCCACACCCAGGCGTTGGGCAATTTGGGGGACATCGTCCGCCCACACAATCCGCAATCCGCCAAGCGTAAACGCTTCGCCTATTGCGTCATCGCGTTCCAATGCCAACGCGAGGCCGAGCGCGATATCGCGCACATCTGCCCATTCCTGCTTAAAACTCCTGCCATCGGGGCAGCGGCTGATCAACACCCGCGCACCCTCTGCCCATGCTTTTTCGAGGGCCGCGCATTGTGCGCGTTGCTCGCCAGTCGGATTTTTTGCGCGGCGCAACCGGCCGAGCACGGGTCTGAGGGCGCAGAATTTGGGAACGCCGTCTTCGGTCAAAAATTCACTGGGCTCAAAAATGGTCGCAAACCGACAGACCACGCACGGCAGGCCGTATTGCGCGCCGTAATTCATCACCAATTCTTCGCCGATCCACTTGGTCAAAAAATACGGCATCGCATGGGTCGCGCTGACCATATCCTCGGAAATCGGCTTCTCGAACAGGCGGCCCGATTCCTCGACCTTCCAGTAGATGGCTTCTGTACACGCGTACACAAACCGCTGCAACTGGGGCACTTTCTCGCGCACGGCTTCGAGCAGATGCAGCGTGCCCAGCCCGTTGATCTGCAAATATTCGATATTGCTATGCGGGCTTGCAAAGGCCGCGGCCAGATGATACACGGCATCCACGCCTTCAACCGCACGCGACACGGCCTCGAAATCGCGCAGGTCGCCCTCGACGATCTCAACCTCATCCACATCCGCCCACTTGCCCGCCCGACTCGCATCGCCGGGATAGACAAAACCGCGTATGTCGTGGCCTTGATCGAGCAAGCGTTTGACCAGATTGCCCCCCACCCTGCCGTGTGATCCCGTTACGAGAATTTTCATGGATCTTCCTCTTGTCTCTTTGGGCGAGCACGGGGCATCGCCCCTACATTCTCTTTTTCAAGTTACAAACGCCCGGTAAATCGCGACTATGGCGCGGTCGAGATCGGCTTCTTTGACACCCACAATAATATTTATTTCTGAAGCCCCCTGATCGATTACCCGCACATTGACCCCGGCATCGGCCAGCGCGGAAAACAGACGCGCCGCAATGCCCACCCGATGCGACATCCCCTCGCCGACCGTGGCGATCAGCGCGAGGCCGCGGATGAGTTCCACGCGGTCCGGTTCGAGGATGCGCTGAATATCTTCGACGAGGAGCTCGCCCTTGTGCGCCAATTGTTCATCCTGAATGATTACCGACATCGTGTCGATGCCAGAGGGCGTGTGGTCATAGCTGATCCCGTGCCGCGCGACCACCTCCAAGACCCGTTGCCCGAATCCCCTCGTCTGATTCATCATGGCTTTTTCAATAAAGAGCATGCTGAAATTGGGCCTGCCCGCCACGCCCGCGATCATGCGATCTGTGCGCTCTCGGCGCGGCAAAATTCGCGTGCCCGCGTCTTTTGGGCGATTGGTATTGCGGATGTGAATGGGGATTTTGGCCTCGCGCACGGGAAACATGGCCTCGTCGTGAAAAACATCGGCGCCCATATAGGCCAATTCGCGCATCTCTCGGTAAGTAATATCTTCGACGGGCAACGGATTGGGCACCATACGCGGGTCCGCCATGAGCAACCCGGATACATCCGTCCAGTTTTCGTATACCGCTGCGCCAACCGCACGGGCGACAATCGCGCCGGTAATATCCGACCCGCCGCGCGAAAATGTCACAATCTCGCCCTCGGCATCTGCGCCGTAAAATCCGGGAATCACATAGCATTGATCCGCTGCCAAACGCGCCCGCAACCGGGCATAAGAAGCATCGCTGTCAAGACGCCCATCCGAGCGAAAGAGAATCGCCTCGGCGGGATCGACAAATGCGGCGTCCAAAACCTCGGCCAAAATGCGCCCACTCAGATATTCGCCGCGTGAGGCCACGTAATCGCGCCCCGCGCCCCCTGCGATCAGGCGACCGATTTCACCGAGCATGCCCTCCATATCGAACGACAGCCCAAGCGCGGCAGCGAGGTCTAAAAATCGCGTGTGAATTTTGTCAAAAGGCCCTGAAAAGTCGATGTTTTGCCGCGCGAGGTCGTGGCACAAATAGAGCAAATCGGTAATTTTTGTATCGCCATCAGACCGCTTGCCGGGCGCAGAGGGAACGACAAATCGCCGTCGTTCGTCGCTCTGTACTATCGACACCACTTTTTTAATCTGCTCGGCATCGGCAACCGATGACCCGCCAAATTTACAGACAACTTTTTTCATAGATGAAAGATGGATCGCGGATTAAACGGATTGCGCGGATTGCGCGGATGAAAGGCGAAAACCAACCCCACAAAAACGTAGGGGCGATGCCCCTGTGCTCGCCCGATGATACAAGAGTGGACAGGCACGGGGGCCTGTCCCTACGGGGGAATGGGGACGGGGCTGACGGACCGCTAATCGCTTCTATGACGCGATCCTCGCGCGTTGTTGGCGCAAGCTTTTGAGCAACTCTCGCGCATCGCCCATCTTCTCGTCGATATTCACGGCTTCGTTGAGAGCTTTGATCGCCTTGTCGAGATCCGCTACATCCTTTGAATCCTGATAGAGATACGTATGGCACAGGCCGATGACGTGATAGGCGCGCGCGCGATTATTATCCGACAAAAATTCATAGCTCAGGGCTTCGTTTGCCAGCGCGATGCCCCGATAGAGATCCGATGATGCGCCCTGCCAAAACGTGCAATACGCCGCGTACACTTTGGCTTGCGCTATCACGTCTTTGCCCGAGGCATACGCCAAGCCCCGGTTGATCACCGCCAACGCGCGGTCGTAATCCCGAAACGCTTGGGCAATCGACATTTGCGTGACCTTCAGCGCGTCCTTGCACAGTTGATCCTGCCAGAAGCGATTCGAGGGTATGGGCCGAAAAGAATAGCGCGACCACATGCTGTCCTGTTTCGCCCATATCTTTAAGCAGTGGTCCTTCACCGATACCATCCCCATTTTCGCTGCCAAGAGCGTGTTGAGATGGAGTTGGTTGCTGTAATTCGTGCCGAGTTTTTTTAGCGCGGCAAAATAATCGGGGGCGACCTCGACCACGCCCTCGTAAAAGACCTGTGTGCTGTCTTGGGGGATGGTTTCTCTGCCCGCCAAGCGCGCCTGTGCCAGTTCGAGCATGGCCCGGCGCGAGCGCGCTGTTTGTGCCGCTTGGGTGCGCGGGAATTGCGCTGCGATTTCGCCATACCGCTCGATGGCCTGCGGCAAATCGGTCAATTCTTCTTCCAAATCTCGCGCAGAAGCGAGCGCGTGCTGGGCATCGCTTTCCCGCGCATCCCGACCACCACATCCCAGCGTGCCAAATAACAGTACAGACAGGACAACGCATTTCAATTTCATTTTTTTCTCCAAAATTGCTGTTTGACCCAAACAAAAAGCACTTGCTTTGCAGGGGATCATTTACTCGATATCCGGCCGAACATGCATATCGTCTCGCCGCTTGTTTTTCATGCGCGCGACCAAGCGGCGATTAAATTCTTGCGCCGTGTGGTAGCCCTGAATTTTGAGTTGGTAATTCAGCGCTATCGTTTCGGCGATCACCGTGATATTTTTTCCCGGATAAATCGGCACAGTCACCTGCGGCACTTCGATGTCGAGAATCGTGACCCAATCTTCATCGAGCCCAATGCGGTCATACGCTGCGGTTTCGTCCCATTTGATGAGCTTGACAACCACCTCCACGCGCTTTTGCATGCGAACCGCACGCACGCCAAACATGTTGCGGACATTCAAAATGCCCAAGCCGCGTATCTCGATGTGATCGCGCAGGGTATCGCCGCTGCTGCCCACGATCATGCCCTGCACCTTGCGCGACACGAGCACGATATCATCGGCGACCAAGCGGTGGCCGCGCTCGACCAAATCAACGGCGATTTCGCTTTTTCCAATCCCACTTGCACCGACGAACAACAGCCCAATGCCATACACATCGACCAGCGAACCGTGAATGGCCGTGCGCGGGGCAAAAACATCGTCGAGATGATAAGACAATAAGTGTGCAAACTTGGTGGTTGCAAACGGCGTGGTCAGCAGGGGGATATGCCGGGCATTGGACAATTCGACCATCTCTGGCAACACTTCGTTGCCGTCTGTGATCACCATGCAGGGAATTTCAAACTGAAAAATGGTTTCGAGGGTTTTGCGACACACCTCGGCGCCAAGGCTCGACAAATACAGCATTTCCGTGTTGCCCATCACCTGAACGCGGTCAAACGTAAAAAGCCCGAGAAAGCCCGCAAGCGCGAGACCGGGGCGGTGTACATCGCTGGTTGATAGGGTGTTGTCCATTCCCTTCTGCCCAGCGACAAAGGCGAGCGCGAGTTGATCGCCGTAATCCTCTAATATTTTGCCAACAGAAATTTGGGGCACGGCTTATGCCTCAATCTAGGGCTTTAGAAAAAACAGGAGGGCGCGGTTTCCGGCGGCGGTCGTGCAATTTCTTCAACTGACGCACCATCTTCTTGGCGGCCCCGTCAATCGCGGGATAGAGTTTGATGCCCTCGTCTGACGCTTTGAGGGTCTGTTTGTGTACATTGACAACAATATCAACGCGAAATGCACGCTCTTCTTTTGTCACGGTGACATGGCAATCCAGCACCGGATTGTAAAATCGCTCGAACCGCGACACCGCTGCTCGGATATGGGTGTGAGTCGCATCCGAAACGTGATGGTGATGTCCAGAGATGACAATTTGCATGGCATTCTCCTCAACAGTGGGATGGGGATGATTGAGAGGAAAAATACTTGATCATTTTAACCAATGTGCCCGTTGGAGAGGGTATCAAATCCACTTCGTCCATAAACGCGCGCATCATCCAAAGCCCGCGCCCAGAGTTACGCATCAAATTTTCCGGCGCGAGGGGATCAGACGTTGCGTTTGGATCAAACCCTTGCCCCTCATCCCGAACCCAAACCGTGACGGAAGCGGGCTGGATATCGATTTTGAGATGTACTTGCTTAGAGGCATCTTCGCCATTGCCGTGGTCAATCGCATTGTTGAGTGCTTCCATCACCGCGACCATCAGATCAATTTGATCATCTTCCGAAATGCCCGCGACCGCAACAGCCGATTCGACAACATGGGCAAATGCGTTGAGATGCTCGTACAAACTCGGGGCACTGTGCATCAGTACCCGATGTGCCGAATCGGGCATGTGATCTCCCAGTTGAGGCGCGAGTTAAGACAGCCTCTAACCCAAAAAGAATGGGTAATTTCACAGTACACGACAAAATAGACAGACACGGCCTGCAATAAACGAATCTGCGGAACGGGGTACAACTGCGTAGCAATTCATCAAAGCGCGTATGCGGTAGGGTCATATTTTCGTCTTAAAATAGCTTCTGAAGTCATTTGACAAAGGCGAATATAAGCCATATCTCAAAGGTAGTCAAGCGCGAGCCAACCACTTCGCCCTTGACTCTAATCGCTGAAAAAAGTATAATCCGCCGCGGTAAAGACAACGCCATTTCCCTTTGACCTGCGGGTATTTTCATGGCTTTTATCCTCAGCTTAATCGCCGGTTTTGGGGCGTTTTTTGTCGGCCATCAGGTTTTTCGACGGACGCCGCCATACCCAGTGATAGACAGTCTGCGAACGGGCAGAGCACATTACCTGCTCCTGGGAGTTTTGGTCGGGATGTCTCTCCCCGAAATCGATTCCCCTTTTGAACTGGTGCGCTCCAATTGCATCGGCGCGATGTTGCTGTATTTTGGCCTTCAAGCGGGCCTGTCAACGGACCATCAGCACTTGCGCGTAAATCGCGGCATCTCGGCGTTTTACGCGCAGGCAACCATTGTGCTCGCCACGGGCGGATTTGCCGCTCTTGCATTCCTCGCCAGTGATTCGGTGCTCTATCAAGACCTCGGCTTGCTTCAAAACCTGCCCCTCGCCATTGCCCTGCTCACCAGCTTTGTACTGACCGCACGCTTTCCCGCGCCTTTTTTTTTCTGGCCCAATCGCCCCCTCGCAAATCGGATTCCAGGTCAAAACCTCTCCCTGAGCAATATCGCCGCAATGGCGGTGTTGTGCATCGCGTTTCCCGTGCTCACAGAGAAACCCGTTTTTTATTTTGGAAGCCTGCCATTTATAGGCGTGCTTGGCGTGATGCTGTTCACAATCGTTTTGGGGGGGCTAGGCGGCATCGCGCTCGATTTTTCGTTTCGCAGCCACCGCACGAGCGGGCGCGCTTTGAGTCTTGTCATGGGCATTGTGATCACCCTTTTTGGCTTGTGCCAGACATCGGGTATCCCACCTCTTATTGTGGGATTTTTCGCGGGTATCTGGCTGATTCACACAACCGTAGCCAAACGCGAGATCGTGGAAATTACCACGCGCACAACTGACGCGCTCGAGCCGATCTTTTTTGTTTTGTTCGGCACAATAATCGGGGAATTTGTCGCCGGTCCCTCTTTTTTTTTCATCCCCCTTTTTTTCTTGGCATTCACCATGGTACTCGTGCGTGTAATGGGCCGCATAATCGGTTGTGCGATCTCCCAAGCTGTCTGGCAAATCCCGCAAACTTGGCGCGAGTTGTTCGCCGCGAGTTGTCACCCCCAAGGCACGCTGGCGGTCGCAGTGGTCGCGCAAGCGCTCTATCTCCTCGATTTTCAGCACAATACGCTCGTCGCGGGCCTCGTGCTCGCTGTTTTTTTTGGTCAAATCGTCCTCATTCCACCTGCAAGGCAATCTCACTTCTGAGGCGATTCCCATGCGCCTGCTGTGCATAACACTCGGTATCGGCATCGCGATCTGGCACCTGCCTTCGCCCCCACTGATGGCTCTTGTCGGCTTTTTGATAACGGCCTCTGTGGTGGGCGCACGCCTGGGCAATCACGTCAAATTACCCGGTGTGATAGGCATGATCGCCGCGGGTTTCGCAATGGGTTTCTCGCCCCTTATCACGCCTGAAAGCCACGCGGGTTTGCAGCCCTTTGCCGATATCGCCATGGCCTGGGTCGGCTTTTATTTTGGCACATCGCTCTCCCGTCCCTTTCTCGCCAATTCGCGCTTGCTCGCGGGAAGTCTTTGCCTTTATATCTCGCCCGTCCTGATCACTGTTTTCGCGCTCGTTTTCTTCCGCGTTCCGTTGCTTCACACCTTGCAACTCGCCATCTTGTCGGGCATTTCGGCCCCGGTATTTTTGGAGCGCGCAGAACACACCCTGCGAGACACATGGCCCCTGTCGTTGCTCGTTGCGACAATGGGGCTGTTTTTGTATTTGCTCATAGACATGGGGGATGCGATAGGGGGCAATCGCATCTCGCTGGATCTCGCGGCAAAAATTGCACTGGGCGTTTTGATCGGGCTCGTTGGCATTGAACTTTCCCACCACTGGTTGCGGCGCATCCGCACGCCCACCGGGCAATTTACGAGTTGGTTCGCGCTCTCATTCCTGATCGCCCTGGCCTCGTGGCACTTGGATGTACAGCCCCTTATTTTGGCCTGGGGCGCGGGCCTCGCGTTGTCTTGCCGCACCAAACGCGGGCCGAGGCCCCGCGCGAGACCGCCCAAAGCCGAAGCCCTCATCGGCTTTGCCCTGGCGCACTATGTCAGCGGCTTTGATTGGCACATCCCCTCTATTCCCCCCCACTTTTTCGCGCTGGTCGCGGCCGTGGTTTTGGGCAAAATTGCAGGTGGCCTGCTGTCTCGCCGCTTCACGGCGCAACCCGTGCAAGCCTGGCTGCCACTCTTGCCACAGGGCCTTTTCGCCATCGTCTGCTTTGAAGTTGTCTCTCCCGCAACGGCCCCCCTTTACTTTGCCTGCACAGGGGTTGGCCTGTCCCTTTTGCACCCGTTGGTCAACTTCGTCGTTAAAAAAATAAAAAACGGCCGCCTCCGAGCGCGCACGCACCGAACACAGGCCGTTTGAACTGTCCCGCCAAAATTATTTTACAAAACCGACCACGGAAAAAACTTGCTGAATAAACCGCTCTGACGCGCCGTGCGTGGAGCGGTCGCCGCGCCTTCCCACCTCGACCACATAGCGAAAACGCCCGCTGTTGTTCACAAATGGCAATGCAAAGCCAAAGCTGGCCCCCCATTCGCCGATCTGCTTGCCGGATGTGGTCGGAAAATACAGGGATCGGTAATGCACGCCCGCGCAAAGTTCAAAACGCCGGCTCCGCACCAACAGGTCGGGGCTTCCCGTGCGCCACAACATCCCCGCGCTTATATCCCACGTATCGAACCGCCCATTCCCTGTCGCGCTCCATTGCGCCCGTGAAACATCGACCGACGCCAGCCACCGATAGCCCGATAAATAGGTTATGCCCGCGCCAAATTCCCGGGGCAATTCCACATCGCTCTCGGTCGTGACCTCGCGGGCGTGGTTTTGATACACAAAGTGATTTCTCTGCACCTGTCGCTGCCTGATATTGCCCCCGATATCGACATTCCCCCCCAGGCTCAAGCGCGGAGTGGGCGTGAAAATAATGCCAAATGACGGCACCCATCCGCGGTGCGTGCGCGTGATTTCATCGCTGGAAGAAAAGATATCCTCGCGGTCAAAAATCTTCACCCACCGCTCGTTCAAAGTCCCCATTGCCACCCAATTGACGCGCGCGCCCACAAAGAATTTGCGCCCGAGCCGATGCCCAAGCCCCACGGAAATCGCCTGGATGCCCCCGGTCGCTTTCACTTCCAATCGATACGCCAAATCACCCGCGCCGCGATCTGCAACTGCGCCGAAATCCATATCTGTAAGGGGCTCGAGGCCAATGCCCAAAACCGGACCGCGCCCCATCGGCAACACGACCTGAAACGCCCCCACATCTCCGTCATTGACAGCGCGTTCGCCGCTCAAAAATCGGTGTTGCACCCCAAATTGCACACTCGCCGCGGCCCTGCGAAACGCCCCCAACAGCGCGGGGTTATGGGATGAAAAATTGAGGCCATCCGCGAGCGAGCGACCCGCGCCCCCCATACTTCGAGACCGCGCATCCACGCGCCTGACCGGATCGCCAGCGCCGGAAAAAGAAAAAACCGTATTGGCCCGCGCCGGCAACACAAGCGCGAAAGCAAGACCCAAAGCGAGCAGTATTCGCATCATATTACAATTCCGGAGGAGGGGAGTAGATGAGGTCCAAACGCGCGTCTTTCAAAACGAGCCACCTGATGAGCGGGGGCGATTTTAAGGGCGATCCCGAGGGCGACGGAAAATTGAGCGGTGACAATGCCAACCCGTGATTCTCCCGCACGCCCGATATCCACGCCTGAATCAATAATTCGTCGAAGGTATAAATCGCGGTTGTCGGTTCGGCGGACAGCGGCGTACTGCCCGTATTATACCCTGTGAACGCGGTGTCTCGCGCCCCTTCTAAAACCGTCAGGCGATAGATGCCAAAGGGAAAAGACGAAAAATAGGAGCGATCCAGATCGATATCAAATCGCAATTTGGCCGAATTGATCGTCGCGCCCGGGGGAATATCCGCGGGCAGGTCAAAATTCAAGATGCTGCCGTAAAACAAGCCCTGGGAGAGAATCAACAAATTGTCTGGCGGGCCGCCATTGACCCGCGCGCTCCAATAGGTGTCTGCACCGGCGCGAACAGTTGCGCGGTCGGGCAACTCGCCCACCCGATACACGAGTTCCAATTCGGGAATCGCCACGCCTGAACCGGCAGCCGTGGCTTCGCGTGCAAAGAGATCGAGCAGAAAATCCGCAGTGCCATCGGGCTGCAACAGGATTTCCACAGTCGGCGCCTCGGCTTCTGCCTGTCGCGCATCCTCCAAGAGCGACGCCGGCAACGCGATCTGCACGCGGTCTTCGAGCACCCGCGTTCTCGCGCCGGCGATGGGCGTTGCCGGCACCTCTGTCGCGGTCAGCGCGAGCGTATCGACAAAGGTCTGAAGTTCTCCCCACGGCGAATCGGGGGTCAGCGCGGCAAGAGACGCATTTTCGACCAACCGCGAGGCCCGAATGCCCAGGCTGACGCGCAGGGAATCGACCGTCAAGTCCGACGACACGCCGCCCGCATCGGCGGCCAACTGACCGATGGGCACGGTGAAACGCAACAGACTTCGCAACAAAAACCCATTCATCTGCCCGACCAGCAATTCCTCTTGCTCCCCCATCCGGACGGGGAAATTTCGCAAATAAAAGGACCGAGACTGCGCCGCCCGCAGGGGAATACCGGACAACGCGACCGCATCGCCCGGATCGCGCCCAATCAAGCCCCCGCCCAATGGATTGCTCTTCTCGGTATTACAACCGCCGAGCAACGCGGCGAGCGCGAAAATCAATAGCAATTGTTTTTTCATCATATTGTCAACTCGATGGTAGAGACGTAATACTAAATTGATTTTTATTTGTCCGTATCCTGCCTCCCATCAGGGAGGAATGAGGAACAGACGTTCTGTACGGATCCTGGGGTGCTTGCCTCAAGCGTTTGGTCCTAACTCCTCATGGGTTGCCTTCGATGCGTTGGCTACGCCTGTGCCTACGGCGTGCGGCGACCGACTTTTTTTCTACAGGAAAAAAAAGTAGGCGAGCGGGGTACAACTGCCCCAGCAGTTCAAAAATGCCGCTCTCATGCGCCGAGAGGCTGGCACAGCGCAAAGCACTTTTGTAATAGGACGACATGCGCTGGCCTGCAAGGTGGGTTGCAAGATGGCTGTGGGTTGCGAGACGGCCTTGCGCGCTGTGCGTGATGGCTTTATCGGAGGGTCTTTTGGGATGGCATTTTTGCCATGGCTTCTCTGAATGACTGCGTAAGGTCAAGGGAATCATTTGCGGGTCGCATATCGCATCACATCAGGACAACAGAAAATCAATTTGGTATAAGATGTGATCCACGGGCGGGGTACAACTGCGATAGCAGTTCACGACACGAAGGAGCACGATTGCGAAAGGCAATCAGCTATCCGCGTTCATCAATGTTCATCTGCGGATGCTTCTCGCGGCTTTTTATACGTTTCAAAGCGTCAAATGGTTCGCTGTGAACAACGCGAAATCGCGCCAAAGGTCAGCGGCTTGAGCTTTTTGAATGGCTCCGTGTGTCGCAAGCCGATCAACTAATGCACCCTATCGATCAGAATATCCACATCCACAGCGCCGGGCGCGACCGGGTTGTGCGCGTGAACCCCCTCGAGATCGCCTGTTTTCGCGCCGCCCACGCGGCCGTCTGCATCAACTTTTGCAGAAACGTACAGCGCGTCTATCTCATCCCAACTGACCTCGATCATCGCATCGCTTTGCGTCAGGGTGTAGGCATGCGGAAATGCGGGAATGTCGAGTCGCTTCACGGCTAAGGGAGGGCCGCCAACCGGGGCCGGACGCGCAATGATAAACAGCGCGGCATCGCGTTCAATCCGTGCGTCAAAACCCTCGGCCAATCGAATCGTCCCCGAAACCACCGGTGTCGCGGCAGACTCGGATGGCGGCTTTGACAGAGGAGACTCGGAAACAGGCGGGAGTTTTGGCGGGGGATGCGCTCCCTCTTCGTAGTGCTGGCTGCAAGACATCAGCACAAATATCAGACTACAGACGACAAATCTACGCATTGATCTCTTCCTCGAACATCGTCAAAATCCACGGCTCGGCATGCGTAATTGCCACCACATGCTCAAAATGCGCCGAGGGCAACCCATCGGCGGCAGACGCGGTCCAACCGTCGTCGGCCACCACCACCTCGTGCGTGCCCAAATTGACCATCGGCTCAATCGCGAGCACCATGCCCTTTCGCAAACGCGGGTCCCAATCCAGCGGCAGACAGTTTGGCACTGCGGGGTCTTCGTGCAACTTGCGCCCAATGCCGTGCCCGACGAACTTCCGCACCACTGAAAACCCAAATTGCTCGACCCAGGATTGCACCGCGCCGCAAATATCGCTCAGGCGTCGCCCGGCAACGGCTTGCTCAATGCCCTTGAACAATGCCTCGCGCGTCACTTTGAGCAATTCTTTTTCCCGGTCGGAAATCTCGCCGACAACGTGCGTAATGGCCTGATCCCCGTAGTACCCGCGCAATTTCGCGCCGACATCGATGCCGACGATATCGCCATCCATCAGCCTGCGATTTCCAGGAATTCCGTGTACCACTTGTTCGTTGATCGAAATGCAACTCGCCGCCGGATACGCGACCATAGACCTGTTCAACCGATAGCCTTTAAACGCGGGTTCTGCGCCGTGTGTGCGGATCACCTCTTCGACCACATCGTCCAATTCTTTGGTCGTCGTTCCCGGTTTGATCAGCGGTTTGAGCGCGCGATGCACCATGCCCACGACGCGGTTGGCCTCGACCATCAGATTTAGTTCTTTTTCTTTTCGCAATGCAATCACAACGCGCTCCTTAACGCGATTCGCCAAAATGAGAGGCAAAAATGAGAAAATCCAAAAAATCGATGAAGCCATCCCCGTTGAAATCCGATCTGAGATCATACGCCGCGTGGGTAGGCAAACGCCCATAGCCATCGGCAAAGCGCACAAAATCGGCATACGCAACGCGCCCATTGCCGTCGAGATCGCCCACGAGATCGGTCGCAGTGCTGCCGCCGGTTGACACGGTGTAATCCACGCGCCGCCCTTTGCCCGCAAGCGATGTTTCCATAGCGATAAACACCACCTCGTCAAACCGCTTCGCATCGGGAATGACCACCACAGTTCCGCGCGGCCACAGCAGTTCGACGTGCGATTGCGCGATCAGCAACGCCAACAAGGTCCACTGTCCATCGGCGTCTAGGGTGAATGTGCCGCGAAGCCCGCCCGCGATAGTCGACGTCACCACGGAAATATAGGTCGCTCCCAAGTGATCCACGGTTTCAGACCCGGAAAACGATCCCCCCGTGCCGAGGAAAATATCGGCGCGTTTGATGGCCGGCAAATCCCTCGCCTCCGTGTAATATCCGTCCCTCGCGTGCGTGCCGGTCAAATAATTCCACGCGGCAAACCGCGGCATCACGCGGGCAAATCCCCCCAAGGGCATCGCCTCGTCGATCAGGGACAAGCGATAGGTGCTCGGGTCGCGCCTCTTGAGGTGTGCCCAAACGTTTTTTATCGCATCCGCGCCGTAGATCTGCTCGACGTGGTGGGCAAAAATCGCCGCGCCAAAACTGTGGAGGCGAGAATCCTGAAGATCTGCGTCCAATGACTCTTCGGGCGTATCGTAAAAACACGAATAA
Source organism: uncultured Latescibacterota bacterium (assembly GCA_958295785.1). Lineage (GTDB taxonomy): Bacteria > Latescibacterota > UBA2968 > UBA2968 > UBA2968 > VXRD01. Next base: position 2,625,086 of record OY282377.1, on the reverse strand, counting down.
CCACTCAAACAACTCATATACTGGTAAAAATCATCGACGTCGGGATAGGCGACATCCTCCATCCAAGTGGCCGTGAGTTCCTGCCACCACGCCGCGCCATAATCGGCGTAATACGCAAATTGAACCGCGTGAAAAAATTCGTGTGCCGCAGTCACGCGCAAGCCATCCAAGCCGCGCGCGCGGTAAATGGGATCCGTAAAATTATTGTCGATTTCCATATAACTCGGCGTGATGGTTTCCGGATAGGCTATCGGATAGGTATAGCCATAAGCCGATGTGCGGGCGAGGTTTTTGATGTAAATATCGTACACGCCATCGCCGTCGGACGGGGGCGGGTTGTAGCCCATCTGACCGATCTGCAAATCCCAAACCTCCTCAAAAGCGCGCGCGGCCTCATCCACGTAATCGGGCACGCCATTTTCGTCTGCGTCCGTGGGATCAACTCTGTCAATCCCCGTGGTATTGTAGTGAATTTTGAAATGACCCTCTGAAGACAGGATCGATTCCCTCAAAACGGGCCGCTGCTGGAGAAATGCAAACGCCTCTTTGCCCGCGTGCGGCAAGCGGTCCCAATTTGCGAGAATGCCCATCACCGCCGAGGTGCCGCAAACCGCTCTGTCCAAGCGAAACTCGCTGTCGGCGGGCAAGACTTCGGGATAGAAGTGCGCGCAGGCGCGGCAATACACATCGTGCAATTCGCTTCCGGGCGCGAAACTGGGCGGAACTTGTGCATTCGCGGATCCGCCCGGCACCAAAACCATCGCCAACAAAACGAGACGCCCGATCATGCTTTCTCCGCAGGTGAAACATAGATGTGTGCGGCCACTTCGAGGCCGAGCGAATATGTGGCTTCGCCATTGACCACAATTTCCATCGGGCCATTAAATGGCGCGCGGTCAACGACTTTGATCGCGACATTGGGCCGAATGCCCATCGTCGCCATATAGCGCAGCATTTCCGCGCTTTGGTCGCTCACTTGCATCACGCGCACCTGCTCGCCGGGCGAGACCTCTGACAAACACAGATAATCCCCGTATTCTACGGAACCGTCTTTGCGCGGAATGGGCGCGCCGTGCGGATCGACCGTGGGATAGCCCAAAGCGCGGTCGATTTTGTCCTCAAATTCCTCGGAAATGACGTGCTCCAAGCGGTCGGCCTCTGCATCGACCTTGTCCAGATCAAAGCCGAGCACTTCGGACAAATAGAGCTCGAGCAAGCGGTGGTGGCGGATCACCTCGAGCGCGATGCGCTCGCCCGTCGGCGTGAGCACGACGCCCTGATAGGGCGTGTGTTTCACCAGTTTTATGGACGCGAGTTTTTTGAGCATATTGGTTACAGACGCGGGCGCGACCGACAGATTCTCGGCAATCAGCGAGGTCGTCACAGACGCGACAGCATTCTGCCCGTGCGTCAGTTTGTAAATGGTTTTCAAATAATCCTGTGACGATTGGCTGATCATATCTCGCTCTCGGGAAATAGACGAATGGACGCAACGGTGTACAACTGCCTCAGCAGTTCACAGACGCACAGGCGTAGCTTACAACGGAGCGCAGCAAGTAATAGACGAACCCTACACCGAACCCACCAGACCCAGATGTGCGTATCAAGCACAATCATTGCGAGAGACTCCAATCTTCCCGCGCCATGGGTTCGGTGGGATTGAGGTATTTTACCGGCACGCAATGGATAACGCGGCGTTTTGAAGCGCGATGGCAAATCATGATTTCAACCGGCTCTCCTGCCCGAAAAGGCAAATCCATTAGCACAACCGTTCTGTCTTGGCGTATAACCGTTTCAACGCGATGAGCATTCATTTCCATCTCCTATTCTGATTGGGATGGTGCAACGGTTCATGGGTTACACTCGCTTGAGAAGTTGGTCGTACTCGTGGTGTGGACCAATCCAAAACCACACCATGTCGCCTTCGTCTAGTACGCCGAGGGCACGGTAATCAATGCTCACGCGCTTAAAAGCCAAACTTGGATGACGAGGATTTGAAGCAAATAACCGATAGGATTCGTGCGCTTGCTGTTGTACGGGTTCGGGGAGACGCCTATAGGCCTCCCAAAAGCTCGTCTGTGTAAATGAACGCATGCTTACAAATTTTCGATATCGAGGGGCTGCGTCTGTCCTGATCGGTGCGCCGTTAGGGCCTCATCGGCCAGCCGCGCCAGTAAATCTTCAGACTTGGGATGGCGAAACAATTCGGCCCATCGTTGTTCCGACTCGAGTTCGGTCAGTAGAAAACGCGCAAATTTATCCTGTTCCTCTTGCGGGAGTTCGATAGCTCTCTCAAAAGCCTGTTGAAGAAGTTGGGTCATCCGTTGTTGCTCCTTGTTCTTATGTGACTATGCCTGTGTTGCAAGTTGTTTTAATCCTGCCCATCTTCTCTTTTATCTTGCATTTTCGGGCGAGCACGGGGGCATCGCCCCTACGTTTCTATCCTCGCCTCTCGCCTATCTTTGGGCGAGCGTGAGGGTCGCGCCTAAAAGAAAGTAAGACAAACCCCACACAGAGGCAAGCGTATCATCGCGCTTCGGGAATGCGCTTGCCCTGTGGATCGGTGGCAATATTGGGCAAGGCCATGCGGATTTCGCGCTGGAGGTGGTCGTCTGTAACGTGTTCGAGCGCGTCTGCGGGGTCGTGGACGTGATCGGGCGGAAGCCCCAGTTGGTTCAGATAGGCTTCCCAAAGCCTGTGGTTGCGGAGCAACTCGGTCGCGCGTGTGATCCCCGGTTCCGCAAGGGCAAACCGCCCATTTTCTCGCACAATCAACCCCTGCCAGATCAACGACCTGAGCGCGAGGCCCGAAATTCGCCGCGCTGTCGCATCGACCAAATCGCCCCAACCGAGCGCGGAGACCTGCCGCGATTCCCGCTCGCGGAGCAATTTTAACAAGACGTGATCGCGTGCGACTCGGATGGAGAGACGCGCCTGTCGCGCAAATCGCCCCAACAGGCCATAGCGCGGCGCGAGCAGGAGGGAAAACGCGAATATCGCCCCCATTGCCGCGACCATGGCGCCGGCGATAGAACTGTTCCACGCGCTTGCGAGAAAATACCCGGCGACAGCAGAGACGACGCCCATCAGCGCGGAGAGGGTCAAAATCACTTTCAACTGATCGCTCCACAAATAGGCCGACGCGCCGGGCACGATCAGCATTGCCACCACGAGAATCGCGCCCACAGACTCGAATGCCGCCACCGTCGTCACGGAAACGGCCCCCATCAAAACATAGTGCATCAGCGCGGCACTTATGCCCGCGGAAACCGCCATTTCGGGATCGAAAGACGCGATCAAAAGCTCTTTGTAAAACACCACCACGATCAGCAAATCGAGCGCGAAAACAACGCCGAGAATCCACACCGGGCGCGGCCCCATGTCCCGTTCGCCCCAGAACAAGCGGTCCCAGGGCGTGTACGCAATTTCCCCGTAGAGAACGCATTCCTGATCGAGATCGACCTGCGCGGCAAACGCCGTGATCAAAACGACCCCGAGCGCGAACAGCGCGGTGAACGCGATGCCAATGGACGTGTCTTCTTGCACGCGCCACCTGCGGTGAAAAGTCTCGATCAACAGGGTGGCAACCACGCCCCCTGCGGTTGCGCCGACAAACATCGGCAGCACATCGCGGCTGCCCGACAGCAAAAACGCGATGGCAATGCCCGGCAAAACCGCGTGGCTGAGGGCGTCGCCCAAAAGCGACATCTTACGCAACACGAGGTACGCGCCCAAAAGCCCGCACGAGGCCCCGGCCAGCGCGCCTGTTAGCACGATCCAAAAAGGTGCCCAAATTTCAACCATCGTCGCCTGTCCTCCGATACCCACTGCCGGTTTTGTGGATGTCGATGTCGATATTTTCGTTCGCCAAAAGCGTCTCGAGTTGTTCGATCATCTCGGGCGTGAGAATGTGCTCCGCCTCATCCGCGGGGCGGTCGACGTGATCGCGCTCCAAAATAGACCGATAGACCAAATAGTATTCCCACAGCCGATGCGATTTGACCACGAACTCCGCCTCTTTCTGCCCCTGTTCCGTCAATGAACACGCGCCATTGTGTATCGCCACGCAGCCGTCGCGCGACAGGCGTTTGGCGAGCCTGTGAACCCGAGCGCGCGGCAACTGCAACTCGGCGGCGATGTCCGTCAATGCGACCGCGTCGCCCTGCCCGTCTTGGCGCGCGGTATGGGCCCTCAAGAAATGCTGCCCGTTTTCCCGCCGCGCATTCGCCCGCCTGCGCGCCCATCGGGCGAGCACCCCGCGCTTGGGGGCGATCAGTGCAGACGCGAGAAAGGCCCCGGTTGCGACCAGCACCATCACCGGCCCCGTGGGAATGCGGGGCGCGAGCGCGCTGATGCCCACCCCGAGCGCGCCGCACAACGCGCCCAAAATCCCAGATGCAATCACCATCACATGCAACCGATCCGTCCAAAACCGAGCCGCAGCGGCCGGGGTAATCAGCATCGCGGCGATGAGAATAACCCCCACGGCTTGAAGCCCGACCATCACGCTGAGCACGATCAACCCCATCAACAAGAGATCGACCCTGCGCGGAGAAAACCCCAACGCGGCGAGAAATTCCGCGTCGAAAATGAGGCCCTTAAACTCTTTGTAAAAAATGCAGACCGCAATGAGCACCAGCGCGGAAACAAGGCACATGACGTACAGGTCCGCCCGCACAATTGAAGCCGCTTGCCCAAACAGAAATTTGTCCAGACCGCTTTGATTGCCCACCGCACTTTGCTGAATGTGCGTGAGCAACACAATGCCGATCCCAAAAAACACCGAAAGCACAATGCCCAAGGCCGCGTCGGCTTTGATGCGCGTGTAATTGACAATGACCTCGATGACGAGCACGCCTATGACGCCGGACACAGTCGCGCCCAAAAGCAGGATGGGCAACGCCTTGCTCTGCGTCCACAAAAATGCCAGTGCCACGCCCGGAAGCGCGGCATGGGCCAGGGCATCGCCCAACAGGCTTCGCCGCCGCAACACGGCAAACGCGCCCAGCGTGCCTGAGGTCGCGCCGATCAACAACGCGCCGATCAACACGAATTGAAATGTCGCGTCCCAAATCACCTCATAGCCCTCCGCGGTGATCCGCAACGGCCTGCGCGGCTTCGGAAAGCACGGTCAACCGCCCGCCATAAGTTTTGTTCAAATTTTCTTCGGTGAACACGTCTCGGGTTTCGCCCGCGGCAACCACGCGCATGTTGATCAAAACCAGCCAGTCAAAATACTGCCTGACCGTGTGCAAGTCGTGGTGTACGACCAGCATGGTTTTTTTTCGCGCCCGCAGGTCCATCAAAATGTCGATAATCGCGCGCTCGGTCGCCGCATCGACCCCGGCAAAGGGTTCGTCCATCAAATAAATTTGCGCGTCTTGTGCCAGCGCACGCGCCAAGAAAACGCGCTGTTGTTGCCCCCCCGAAAGCTGATTGATCTGCCGGTGCCCAAAATCGACCATGCCGACCTTTTCGAGGGCTTCTTCGGCCCGTTCCCGGTCGCGCTTGCCCGGCCGCCGCACCCATCCCACATGCCCATAGCGCCCCATGAGCACCACGTCTAAGGCATGGATGGGAAAATCCCAATCGACCGATTCGCGTTGCGGCACATAGCCGATAGCCCGCCGCGCGCGCGGATATGGCTTTCCGTAGATGCGAACCCACCCAGACGCTTTGGGAACGAGGTCCATAATGGCTTTGATCATCGTGCTCTTGCCCGCGCCATTCGGCCCCACAACCCCTACGAGTTTGCCCTCTGGCACGGCGAGATCGACATCCCATAAAACGGGTTTTTTGTGATACGCCACCGTCATATCGTGGATGTGGATGGGGGTTATGGATTCATCGACCGTGTGTAACATGGTTTTCTCCAGCGGAACGGCGAATCTGCGAACTTCTATTATTTCAACGCCTCGACAATCGTGTTCACATTTGACCGCACCATGCCTAAATATGTATCCGCGCCGCTTCCCGCAGGGCCCATCGCGTCTGAATACAGCGTGCCGCCCACTGCGACATCCCACCCGCGCGCTTTGCACCCCTCGCGCACGGCATTGATCGACCGCTCGGGCACACTGCTTTCCACAAAAATGGCTTTCACGCGCCGCTGCACAATAAAATTGACCAAGCGCGATACGTCATTGACCCCGTATTCCGCCACGGTCGAAATCCCCTGAAGCCCGCGCACCTCAATGCCGTAAGCGAGGCCAAAATACCCAAACGCATCGTGTGCGGTGATCAGCACGCGCTGATCCTTGGGCACGCGCTCGAGTTGCGCTTTTGCCCAAACGTGCAGATCGCGCAACTGCTTGCGATACGCCTCGGCATTGGCGCGAAACACATCGGCGCCTTCGGCGTCGAGTTCGCTCAGGGTCTCGACAACCACGCGCGAGGTTTCTGCCCACAGGCCCACGTCAAACCAGATGTGCGGGTCGTACTCGCCTTGCCCAGCCATCGGTTTCCGCAACCGGTCTTTGGGAATATCCCGCGACACGGCAACCACGGTCTTGCTGCGCGCCATTTTTTCAAAAATATCTTCCAACTTGCCCTCCAAAAACAGGCCGTTGTAAAAGATCACATCCGCCCGCGACAGGCGTTGCAAATCGCCCTGCGTGGCCTTGTAATAATGCGGGTCGATGCCCGGCCCCATCAGGGCAATCACCTCGGCGCGATCTCCTGCGATATGGCGCGCCATATCGCCGATCATCCCGGTCGTACACACCACCCGTTTTTTGTTTTTTGCAACCGATGGCGTTTCACCGCCGCCACACGCGCAAAACAACAAAACACCCGCCATAACGAACAGTCGGTACATTACACCCCCCTAAAAAATAAAATTTAGCCATGACTAAATATATAAAATCCCAAAGCGAAAGCAAAACAAAAACCCCCAATCCAATAGATTGGGGGTTGCGCGATAGACGGCTGTTTTTTTGGCCTCTTGACGACAACAAACAACATGGTTATTATTTTTTGTGATTCGATCTTTTGCCGATTCAGAAACCAGACGATTCTTCAGGACTGGAAAGTCCCGTCGTTACCCTCCGGTTATTCAACAAAGAGCCGCTATGCGGCTTATACAACTCGACGCTGCGACGCAACCAAGTGATCTGCGTTTGCCCCCATCAAACCGATTGGAGGCTTTGAAGGGGGACCGCGGCGATCAATGGCGTATTCGCATCAACAACCAGTGGCGCGTGTGTTTTCGTTTTGTAGATGGCGACGCGTTTGGCGTTGAAATTGTTGACTATCATTAAGGAAAAATACCGATGATTGAGAATGGCCTACCTCCGATTCATCCCGGACAATTTCTGCGCGAAATATTAGACGAATTGAACATCTCGCAGGCGCGATTGGCTCGAGCGATTGGCATTTCGCCGATGCGCGTGTCGCATGTGGTCAGTGGCTCTCGCCCGGTGACAGCAGAATTGGCACTTCTATTGGGGCGTGCCTTCGACCAATCGCCCCAGTACTGGCTCAATTTGCAGACGACCTATGACCTGCGAACAGCCGAGCCAGCGATGGCGAAACAGTTGGAAAGCGTTTTAGAACTGTCCGAGATGGGCAAGTGAAACTCCGTGCGTCACTCGATCTCGAGCAACTCCTCGCGGGGAGATGAGCAGGGCGTCTGCGATTTCGCGCTTTTGCACGCGCCGCCACATCCCGAAGATGGCGCGACAAACGGCCTCACGATCTCGCGCACAACGCGCCACGCACACCACAGGGCCACCGCAACCGCGATCCAATTTTGCCAGTCGCTCATGTCGTCACCCCCATCCGATTGCCACGCCGAGTTGATACGTCACAAACGCGCCGATATAGGCGAGCAGCGTCATATAGGCAAACGTCAGCACGGGCCACCGCCAGCGGCCCGTTTCGCGTTGGATGACCGCGAGTGTGGAAACGCACTGCGCGCACAGCGCGAAAAATACCATAATCGAAAGGGCGACCGGGATGTTGAACACCTTTCGCCCATCTGACCATGTCGCAGACCGAAGCGCGTCTCGCAGCGAGGTGGATTCCTCATCCACCTCGCCCAAGCTGTAAATCGTGCCCAAAACCGCGACGATCACTTCCCGAGCCGGAAAAGATGCCAGCGCGGCCATGCCGATCCGCCAATCCCATCCCAGCGGCTTTACGACGGGTTCAATCGCGTGCCCCATCCGCCCCAAAAAACTCTGTTCGAGCATCGCGCCGGCTTCTCGGGCGTGCAAGTCGGCCAGCACCTCCTGCGGCGCCCCGGCCAATCGCACGCGCTCGGCCTCGTAATGCGCGGCAATGGTTTCAGACCGCGGGAAATACGCCAGTGCCCACATCACAATGGTCGCGGCGAGGATCAAGGTGCCTGCGCGTTCTAAAAAATGCCGCGCACTTTGATAAACGCGCATGCCAACCGTGCCCACATCGGGTATCTTGTAGGATGGCATCTCGAGCACAAACGGCGCGGGTTGCCCTTTCAGGAGCGTCTTTTTTAAGATCCACGCAACCGGAATCGCCACGACAACCCCCACGCAATACAGCGCGAAAAGCGCGAGCCCTTGCAAACCAAATCCCCCCCAAATCGTTTGATCGGGGATAAATGCCCCAATAAAAATCGCGTACACCGGCAACCGCGCCGAGCAACTCATCAGCGGCGCGACCAGCATCGTGGCAATGCGGTCTTTGGAATCGTCAATCGTGCGCGTTGCCATCACCCCTGGAATCGCGCAGGCAAAACTCGACAACAGGGGGATAAACGACTTGCCCGACAACCCACAAGGCGTGAGCAACCGATCCATCAACAGCGCGGCGCGGGCCATATAACCGCAATCTTCGAGCAGGCCGATAAAGAGAAATAGGATGCAAATTTGCGGCAAAAAAATGACCACGCCGCCCACGCCGGCAATGGCCCCATCGACCACCATGCTTTGTAGCGCGCCGTCGGGAAGATACCCCGAAATCCAGTCGCCGAGCGTCCCAAACAGCGCGTCTATCCCATCCATGAGCGGCGTTGCCCAGAAAAAAATCGCCTGAAAAACGAGGGCCATCACCGCGGCAAAACCCAGGATCCCGCCGAGCGGATGCGTCAGCACGCGATCCAACCGATCAGACCGGGTTTTGCGAAGGGGTTCGGGATCGCGCAACGCGCCGTCGAGCACCTCGTCGATCCATTGATAGCGCGATTCGCTCTCCCAACTCGCCAGCGTGCCTCGTGCCTTGACCCGTACGCGCAATGCGCGAATATCCGCTGCAAAGCCATCGCCAAAGCGTTTCAAAACCGCGGATGCACCCGCGCGCCGATCGTCGATCAACGCGCGCAGCACCAAGCCCGCAGACGCGCCTGCGTATTTTCGCGCCACCAGATCGACTTCTGCCCACAAAAATTGCGGCAATGCCCCACTGCGCGCTGGCGCCATGCCCTTGTCGAGCGCGCGGGAAAGCGCGTCTTTTAAGTCGTTGAGGCCCAAACGTTTGTTGGCCTGCACGGGAATGACCGGCACGCCCAGTCGTGCGGTCAGCGCGTCCGCGTCAATAACAATGCCCCTGGCTTTGGCCACATCCGACATATTGAGGGCCAAGACCAGGGGCAAATCCAGTTCGAGAAGTTGCGATACAATGTATAAATTGCGCCGCAAATTGCTGGCGTCGAGCACCACGAGCACGGCTTGAATATCGCGCTCTCCCTCCAGAATACCCATCAGGGCTTCCACCGCGATGACTTCGTCCGGAGATTGCGCCGAAAGGCTGTAGGTACCGGGCAAATCCAGCAGGTTAACCGCGCCCACTTGGGGCAAGGTTAGTTGCCCAATTTTGCGCTCGACCGTCACGCCGGGGAAATTTCCCACGCGCTGCGAAAGCCCGGTCAGCGCGTTAAAAAGCGTTGTCTTGCCCGTATTGGGATTGCCGACTACGGCGACTGTCGTCTGCCCGGCAGACGCCCGTTTTTGATCTGTTATATCCGTTGCCATAAGCAATCAAGCCGCTTTTTTTCCTTCAATGCACGCGGCATCGGCTTTTCGCAAGCAAAATCTGCTGGCCCCCACCTGAATGACCAAGGGGCAACCCACGCGCAACACGCGCACGGGCATCCCCGGCATCGCGCCGAACTCGCGCAATCGCGCCGCGAGGTGATTCGTCTCTAAAATGCGTTCAATAACGCCTTCATCTCCCTGACACCATCCCGAAAGCGGCGTTGCGGTTTCCCTTGTCTTTGCCATTATCGAAACTCCAATTCAAACAATTGATCGACATCTTGAATGGGCCATTGCCCGTCCTCATTTCGCGCCAACTCGCGCCAAAATTCCGTGAGAAATTGCCGCGCAGTGGAATCATCAGAGAGCAAGAAACGCACAAATTGCAACAATTGCGCGCCGGTTTTCGCGCTCAAGAGATGCTCGACCTTGCACGCATCCACCTCGGCCTGATGCGCGTCCAGTTTGAGCACCTCGTTGAGAAATTTGCGAACAATGGCGCGTTTTGCCAAAACGGAATTGACAATGCTATGCCCATCTTCGGACAATTTCAAAAACTTATTGCGATCTTCCAAAACCAGACCGCGCGCCTTGAGGGCTTTGAGCGTCAAAGACGCGCTGCCCCGCGTAATCTCCAGCACGCGGGCCACATCCGATACCCGCGCATAGCCCAAATCGCCCATCAATTCGTGAATGGCAACCAGATGATGGGCAACACTGTGGGAAATCTCATTGCTCTCGTATTCTTTCCAAACATCCGATGCCATCATAACGACCTTCCCTTCAAACTGATGTTTTGTTCATAAAACAACTGATAGAAACATAAACCAAATGTTGGTCTCGTGTCAAGTGCAAAGTTGCGAAAAGCGATCAGCAGTCAGTCCACCCCGCCACCCCTAAAATCGAGATGTGAGACCGTAGCCCCCGTGCCCGCCCGAAGATATGAGAAGCAGTCAGCGATCAGCGGTGAGACCATCCGTCTATTCGCCGATTCGTCGATTCGTCTCGTCAGCACGGGTTTTGACGTAGCGCGCCAACATCTCGAGATTGCGGTTGAACGTGCGGCACGAGAGAATTTCGGCCTCAATGCGTTCTCGCCGGTTTTGCGGATTTCGCAATGATCCGCGTTCCACCCAGCGGCCTTGTTCGTCGAGTGTGGCGATGATTTTTTTAACCTGTTCAACACTGGGAGCCGAGACGCGCTCGCGTTCTGCCAATAGTTTTTCGCGGCCCTCTGCTGTGACGCGCTGGTAAAGGGCTTCAATCCGCTCGATTCGGTTGCCACTCACTTTGAATGCGTAATGCGTGGGCATATCCGAATCGCTGTACGCGAGCGCGTAATCGCGGGTAAAATACAGGGGGCGATTCGTCTGGAGTTCGTAAAAACGGGCCATGCGCCCATCGGGCAAGCGCGAGCGGTGGGCCCAATCGAGTGCGTGGGGAATGGGATCGAGAAAGCGTTGCACCCCGGTTTGAACGTACAAGTCCAAAAGCGTTTGCATAATCCCAAAACTTTCTCCCCCCGTAATGGCCGGCGGTTCAAATCGCCGCGCCCAAGTCGGCTCCATGTCCAGATTGTACTGTTGCGCCCACGCGGGTTGCGGCGCGGGCATCTGTGCGAGCAAAATAAAATCGCCCCCGCGTATGGCCGCGTCCAAATAGCGCGTGTCGCCGTAAATGTCATGTGCTTCAACCATTGTTTCGATCACATCGGCAATGGCATTGTCGTTGAACGTGTAATAGCCCACATAGCGCGTATTGGGATGGGTTCGCGGCCAAGTTTTGGGATAGCGCGCTTTTTTGATTGGAAACTTTTCCGGATCGGGAAACGCTTCAAACCGCTGCGGCCACGCGCCATTTGGATACTGCGCTTTGAGCAGGGCATCGAGGCCAAATTGCACGGCCTTGTGGATTTTCTCATCCTTGAAATCGCGCGCTTTGTCAACGCGCATCAGCAATTGCAACGCGCTTTGCGTGGTGTTGTCGTCCAGCGTGGTGCGATTGCGGCGGTCGCCCGTCTGCACATCGCCCCGCTCGACATCCCGCCGATAGTGCCAGCGTTTGCTTTGTTGGGCGTCAAACTCGATGCGATAATCCCAACCGCCCGACGCGAGTTGCCCCCAAACGAGCGCGTGTGCCGCGTCAACCGCGCCGTTGAGAAACAGCGTATCGCGCGTGGCTTCATAAGCCGCGAGAAAGGCCATGCCCACCGCAGGCGTGCCGGGCGGTTGCACCCATATCGACGTGGCCGCCGCCGCGCCTTCGCCTTCGCGCATGGAAAAGTCGGTTTTGTATCGCCACAAATACCCGCCATTTGTGGCGACATGCGTGCGAAAATAGCGCGTCGCCCGCGCCATCGCGTCAACCGCGGCTCGGCGATGGGCTTCATCGGCGAAAAGTGGCGCGCTGACGAGGATGAGCAGGATGAGGAGTTTTTTCATCGATCACCTTTTATTCGCGTTCTTAGGTGGTTGCATCTCGGGCCCGCCATTTATACCCCATTCGCCTCTCGCGGTCAATCTCAAAATGGGCGCGGCGGTTGCGCTTTTGGCGTTTCGCGTGTAAATTGCAGTGTATGAATATTCTCTATTTGGACAACCATCTGCTGGTCGCGCGAAAACCCGCTGGCATGCTCATACAGGGCAACCACACCGCCGATGAGAATTTGCTCGACAGGGGCAAAGCTTTTCTCAAGGTCAAATTCAACAAACCCGGCAATGTGTTTCTCGGATTGGTCCACCGCTTGGACCGCCCGGTCTCTGGCGTGGTGGTCTTTGCGCGCACGTCAACAGCAGCGCGCCGTCTGTCGGATCAGTTCAGAAAGCGAACCGTTGAAAAATGCTATGTGGCACTGGTGGAGGGCAAAGTTGCCAAAACCGGTCGGCTGGTGCATGACATTGCGCGGCGGCAGACCAAAAGCCGCATCGTGACGCGCGGTGGCCAACGCGCTGAACTCTCGTTTGAGCGGGTGGCATATCGCCGGGGCATATCCCACATCCGCGTGAACCTCGCCACGGGCCGCCACCATCAAATTCGCGTGCAATTCGCGCATATCGGGCATCCCGTGTGGGGCGATTTCAAATACGGATCGCGCGCGCCATTTCCCAACCGCGCCATCGCCCTCCACGCGCTATCGCTCACCGTGGCGCATCCGACCCAAAAAGAACGCATGACCTTTGAGGCCGCGCCAGAAGCATTTTGGCCCAAGGGATTTATATAAATTGATTTTCTGTTAGCCTGATGTGGTGCGATATGCGACCCGCAAATGATTCTCTTGACGTTACGCCATCATTCAGAGAAGCCATTGCAACAAGGCCATCCCAAAAGACCATCAGATAAAACCATCACGCACAGCGCGCAAGGCCGTCTCGCAACGAACCGCCCTCTTGCAACCCACCTTGCAGGCCAGCGCATGCCGTACTACTAGAAAAACGATTTGCGCTGTGCAAGCCCCTCGGCGCATGAGAGCGGCATTTTTGAACTGCTGGGGCAGTTGTACCCCGCTCGCCTACTTTTTTTTCCTGTTGAAAAAAAGTAGGTCGCCGCACGCCGTAGGCACAGGCGTAGCCAACGCATCAAAGGCAACAAACGATGCTATAGGACCAAATGCTTGAGACAAGCAACCCATGATCCGTACAGAATGTCTGTTCCTCATTCCTCCCTGATGGGATGCGGAAAAATAAAAATCAAATTGGTATTACGCACCTGTTGAAAGGATCATCATGACCGATCAGGTGATCTACCGCGACCGCAAAACGGGCGAGATGATTTCCGAACCGCTGATTTTGCCCAGGGTGCAATACGCCCTTGCGCGGTCTCGCGTGGCGATGTTTGTTTGCGATATGCTTCTCAATACACACGCCTTTTGCTGGCTGCTGGGCAAGGGCATGGATTGGGTGGGATCGCGGAAAAAAATTCGATCCTTTGTGAAAAAATACGATATCGATCTCGACGAAGTCGCGTTGCCCGTTGAGCAGTACAAAAATTTGAATGCGTTTTTCGCGCGCGCGCTCAAACCCGGCGCGCGCCCCTTTGCGGCCGACCCGACCGTCTTTTGTTCGCCCGCCGATGGCAAGGTGTTGGCCTATCCCAAACTCTGTGAACAAACCCGTTTGCCCGTCAAGGGGTCGCATGTGGATATCGCATCTCTGATGGCGTCAAAAACATCGGCAACGCCGTATTGCAATGGCGCCGCGCTGGTGATCCGATTGGCGCCGGCAGACTATCACCGCTTTCACTTTCCGGTTGACGGCATTGCAACGCCGCCGACTGAAATTTCTGGACGCTATTATTTGGTCAATCCCATTTTGCTCGCTGTCAAACCCGATTTGTTCGCCCACAACAAGCGCGCAATGACATCCCTCGAAACCGCGTACTTTGGCCGCGTGATGATCATAGAAATCGCGGGCTGGGCCGTGGGGCGCATCGTCCAAACACACCCGTCGGGCAGGGTTGCGCGCGGCCGCGAAAAGGGCTATTTCCAATTTGGCGGATCCACTGTGGTTCTCCTGTTCGAGCCCGGGCGCATCGTCTTTGACGCGGACTTGATCCGCGACACGCGGGCGGGCATCGAGGTCCAAGTTCTGATGGGTTCGCAACTGGGTGTCAGTCCATGACCTTGAAGGCATCCAACCTGATCGCGCTCTCGGGTCTGTTCTTTGGCTTTGGTATGGCGATGTTTGCCATGCAGGCGCAATTTGAAGTCGCCCTCGTATGTCTGCTGTTCGCCGCGCTGGTCAATTTGGGGACCGATCCCAAACAGATCGCGCTCAACCGCCTCGTTGCCATGTGTACTTGTGGTTTCGCGCCCGCTATTTTTGCCTATTGCTTTGGGTTGAGGGGCACGCTATCCATCGCCTTGCTCATTGGATATATGGGGGTTTGCGCCGCGCGATTGGCCGAATCAGACCGCGACGTCGTGCCGATCTCGACGGTCTTTCTCCCGCTGGCATTTACCACGCGCTTTGTCTTGCCCGACGAGTGGGTCAGGCAAATTTTATTCGTGGCTTATGGGTTGATGATCGCGGCGATGCTCCTACCTGTACCCACGCGCAAATCCAAAGGGATCGCATTCGCTGCCCTTATCGCGTTGCTTATCGCAGTCTATGTGTGGGCGATTTTTAGATAATGTCCCTCTGCATTACTCGTCTTTCCACCCTTTTTCCCAACACCATCTATGCCGACGATCAACCTCATCACCCTGGGCTGCCCGAAAAACACGGTCGATTCCGAGCGCATGCACCGCCTTCTCGCGCTCAATGGGTACGACCTCTCGGACAAAGCCGAAGACGCCGATATCATTGTCGTCAATACCTGCGGATTCATCGAACCCGCCAAAGAAGAATCCATTGCAACCGTGATGGACGCCGCCGAATACAAAGACAAAGGGCGGTGCCGAGGCGTTATTGTCACCGGTTGTTTGGCCGAGCGATACCGCAAAGAATTGGAAGCTGAACTCGTGGAGGCGGACCTGATCGTGGGCCTTGTGGGCGAGCGCGACATCGTGGCGCATTGCGATCACTTGCTGGGCACATCGCGCATTCAGACGATTCGAGACGCGGAGTCTCGGCACTTGCTCACGCCAAAACACTGGGCGTATTTGCGAATCTCGGATGGATGCGACCGAACGTGTGCGTTTTGCGCCATTCCCAATTTTCGCGGGAAAAACAAAAGCGAAGACCTGAATCGCTTGGTCGCCGAAGCCCATCGCATGGTGGCCCATGGCGTGCGCGAAATCGCCCTTATCGCGCAGGACACCATGCGCTATGGCGCGGATGTGTACGGCAGGCCCCGATTGACGGATTTGCTCGGGGAATTGATCCAAATCGAGGGCCTCGATTGGGTGCGGTTGCTGTACGCCTATCCGACGGGTTGGCGCGATGAGTTGATCGACCTGTTGGCGAGCGAAGAGAAATTGTGCGGGTACATCGACCTGCCCATTCAGCACGCATCCGACCCCATTTTGAAGGCGATGAACCGCAGCACCACGCAGGCGGGCATCCGCAAGTTGATCCACACCTTGCGCGCACGCATCCCGAATTTGACCCTGCGGTCGTCGATCATCGCGGGATTTCCGGGAGAGCGCGATGAACACGTCGCGGAATTGATGGATTTTGTCGATGAAATGCAATTCAATCGCCTCGTCGGCTTCACCTATTCCCACGAAGATGGCACGCAAGCCGGTCACCTGACCGATGACGTGCCCGAAGAGGTCAAGCGCGACCGGCTGAACGACCTGATGGCATTGCAAGCGCGCATCTCGGGGGAATTGAACGCCGCACACATTGGGCGCGCGTTCAAAGTGCTGGTAGATGAGGTCTCAGACGATCCGACTTATGACTATGTTGGTCGCACGCGCATGGACGCGCCCGAGATCGACGGCGCCGTGTTCTTCACCGGCCCCGCACAAATCGGCGACTTCGTCGAAGTCCAAATCACCGATGCAACCGAGCACGATTTGATCGGGCAGGTGGTAAAAACCAATGCTCTGTTAGAAATCGCAGAAGCGAGAGGGACGATCCACGAAGGCCACTAAGGGGCACGAAGAAAGGCGAATCGTAGGGGCGCGGCCCCTGTGCCCGCCCGAAAATGCAAGAGACAAGACGAGCGGTGTGTGTAGGGCCGCGGCCCCCGTGCCCGCCCGCAGTGTATGAGGAATAAGGAACAGACGTATAGCATTGTGGGTTGCCTTTGATGCCTTCGGCGACCGACTTTTTTTCAACAGCAAAAAAAAGTAGGCAAAAAATGCCGCTCTCAAACGCCGAGAGGCTTGCACAGCGCAAAGCGCTTTTGTAACAGCACGACATGCGCCGGCCTGCAAGGTGGGTTGCAAAATGGATGTGGGTTGCGGATGGACTTGCGCGCTGTGCGTGATGGTTTTATCTGATGGTCTTTTGGGATGGCCTGGTTGCAATGGCTTTTCTGAATGACTGCGTAAGGTCAAGGGAATCATTTGCTGGCAACATATCGCATCACATCAGGGCAGAGGATAGAATCGTAGGGGCGCGGCCCCTGTGCCCGCCCACTGAAGACAGCTTGTTTTGCTGGCAACTAACCGCTTCTCAGGAGAAAAATCATGACCATCATCGCAGCCATGGACAAAAACCGCGTGATTGGAAAAGACAACAAAATGCCCTGGCATATTTCGGCAGAGGCGAAGCACTTTCGGCGCACGACAAGCGGACACGTCATTTTAATGGGGCGCAAGACATATCAATCTATCGGGGGCAAACCCCTGCCGGGCCGCCCGCATGTGATTGTGAGCCGATCCATGCCCGCCGCGAAAGACGTGGATGTTTGCCGGTCTGTGAAAGAAGGAATAGAAAAGGCCGAGTCTTACGGACGGGAAGTATTTATATGCGGGGGCGGTGAAATTTACCGCGCAACCCTCCCAAAAGCCGACCGTATGATCCTGTCGCATATCCACGCTGAGTACGAAGGCGATGCCTACTTTCCCGAGTTTGATGAACGAGAATGGACGATATCGCAAAAAGAGTTGCGCGACCAATTCACCGTGGTATATTACGAACGCGAAAAGTAGAAGAAACCGCTTTGAATCATAAATGGGGTTTTTATGCACACATATCTCGATCAACTGCGATATATTCTCGACCACGGCGTGCAAAAAAATGACCGCACGGGCGTGGGCACGATCTCGTGTTTTGGCCTTCAGGCGCGTTACGCGATGGCCGATGGATTTCCGGCCGTGACGACCAAGCGACTGGTGTGGAAGTCCATGCTCTCGGAATTGCTGTGGTTTGTGTCGGGATCAGACAACATTCACGATTTGACGACTTATTTGAAAAGCAATCGGCTGTGGGATGGCAATTACAAGGATTATTGTTCGAATGGTAGAAGGGTGTACAAAGAAGACGGTGAAATGGGGCGCATTTACGGTATGCAGTGGCGGGAATATCAGACTTGCTATGGAAAGAAAGAGGACTCAAGTGAGGTGGACGAGCGACAAAAAGAAATTGATTTTGGTGAGAAGTGGCGGTGCCTGTGGGACGATCAAAAGAAAAAAGTGAACGGAAAAAAAAAAGAAATTAATTCTGGTGAGCAGTGGGAGTACCAGTGGGACGATCAAAAAAAGAAAGTGACACGTCATCCATGGCGGCGCTGGCAGGACCGCTTTGGCAAGAAAGTGGATCAACTTCAAGAGGCGATAGATTTGATTCGAGAAAATCCCGAATCGCGGCGCATTTTGGTCAATGCGTGGAATGCGGCTGAAATAAGCCCTCAGAAAGTGGCCCTGCCCCCGTGTCATGTCCTATTCCAATTTTACGTGGCAGAGGGCAACTTGTCTTTGCAGATGTATCAGCGATCAGGCGATATGTTTTTGGGCGTGCCCCTCAACATCGCGTCCTATTCCACATTGTTGCACATGGTCGCCAAAATCACAGGGCTCGTGCCGCACGAATTTATTCACGTCCTCGGCGATGCACACATTTATCTCGACCATCTCGACGCGGTCAAAGCGCAACTGTCTCGCACGCCGTATCCCCTGCCCCAGTTGCGGATTGCAGACCGCGGTCAAACCGAGATCGACGATTTTGAGATGGACGATTTTGAACTGGTCAATTACCAGCACCACCCGACCATCCGCGCGAAAATGGCGGTGTGAAGGCAAAAGACATAGTGAGTAGGAGTGCGGCCCCCGTGCCCAAAGACCATCAACAGAACAGCGATTGAAACCACAGCGCGAGGCTTTGTCTTGCGCTTTTTATTTTCTCCGCTATTTTCTCATTGAAAACGCGATTCCCCCATTTTTTTAGGAGAAAGAGATCATGTCATTGACGCAAGAGCAGGTTGGTCGTTATCGCGAGCAGGGGTTTTTGATTGCGGAGGGCGTGTTGGGCGATGATGCCTTTGAACCGATTGAACGCGCTTATGACGTGCTGATCAATCAAAAGGCGCAAACGCTCTTGGCAGAAGGCGCGATTTCGTCTGTGCATGCAGACGCGCCATTTCGCTATCGGCTGGCCGCGATAGCCCAAGAGTTGGACGACGAGGGATACGACGCACTGCGCGGTTTTACAGGTGGGTTGGACATTATGCACGCACGCGTGAAACCGATGTTCGATATTTTTTTCAATGAAAATTTGTTGTCCGCAGTGGCGTCCCTGATCGGCCCGGAGATCACCTTGAGTCCCATTCAACACTTTCGGCCCTATTTGCCCGCGCGCGAAAAACAGCCCGGGCAAGTGCCGTGGCACCAGGATCAGGGCGTGACCAAAGAAGAGGCCGATGTTTCAGAAATCATCACTTGCTGGATTCCACTCGTGGATGTGACGCCGGAACGCGGGTGCCTACAAGTGTTGCCGCGCGTGGTGCCCATGGGCCTGCTCGAACACCAGCGCGAGGGCGGCACCATGATCAAGCCCCAGTTTATGCCCGAGCGCGAGCCCGTCAACTGCGCGATGAAGCGCGGCGACGTGTTGCTGATGAGCGCGTACACGCCGCACAGGGGACAGCCCAATCGCTCAAACCTCGTGCGCTGGAGCATGGATTTGCGCTTTCAAAAAACGGGCACGCCCACGGGACGCCCGTTTTGGCCCGAGTTCATCGTCCACAGCAAAGCAAATCCCGCCTGCGTGCAAGACAGCTTTGACGAATGGTGCAAACGCTGGATCACGGATCTGAGAACGAGCAAGGGCATCCATTTGCATCGCGTATAAAAAAGAGGGGCACGGATATCGCGTGCCCCTCTTGCCAATTACCACCTTTCCACGCCAGCCTTTTTACGCATAAGGTATATCATCCGCATTGAAAACCTGCGTGCGTTTCATCAGGCGGCGTTCCGATGGGGGGAAGGGTTCGCGGCGATGCATGGTGGGGCGGTTGTCCCACATGACCAGATCGCCAACGCGCCATGTGTGCGTCCAAATAAATTCCGGACGGGCCGCGTGTTCAAACAGGGCGTTGAGAAGCGCGCGGCTCTCATCGGCGGGCATGCCGAGGATATATTTGGTCAGGTGAGGCCCTGCATAAAGCGATTTGCGCCCGGTTTCCGGATGAGTACGCACAACCGGGTGGTCCACGCG
Source organism: uncultured Latescibacterota bacterium (assembly GCA_958295785.1). Taxonomy (GTDB): domain Bacteria; phylum Latescibacterota; class UBA2968; order UBA2968; family UBA2968; genus VXRD01. Next base: position 2,605,090 of record OY282377.1, on the reverse strand, counting down.
CTCGGGAGGATTTTGTGCTTCAACATAATGGCGGTGTACGGCTCGCAGCCCTGTGAGCCGTTTTTTTGTGTCTGCATCCAAGGCTTCGTACGCGGCATAGCAGTTGCACCACTGCGTATTGCCGCCCGTGCGGGGGATTTCAAGCGCGTAGAGCACAGAGATGGTGCCGGGGCGTTTGAGATACGACAAATCGGAGTGAAAGCCGATTTCGCTATCGCCCAACGCGCCGATAGGCTCGCCGTTTTCCTCGATATTGGAAACGATGAAAATTTCTTTGTGCTCGCGGTCGCGCTGTTTGCGAACGTGTTCAACGGCGCGGCCAAAATAATTGGTAAAGCGAATTTGATCTTCATCGCGCAACACCTGATCGCGAAAATACACGACGCAATAATCGCGCAATGCGCGGCGAATGGCTTGGACAGCATCATCGTCGAGTGCCTGCGAAAGATCCACGCCCCGGATTTCCGCCCCGAGCGCGCCATTAGAAGGGATGATTTGCATGGGCAATTCCTTATCTATCGGGCCATTGATACGCGAGCTTGGCATTTTTCCAAAAATATTTCTCCAACACCGCGTCGCCCTTTTGGGAAAAGTAGTGATACACGAGGCGTTGCGCGTCGGCAGGCGTGCGGCCACTGCGTTCGAGCACGGGCCAATCGCTGCCGTAAATCACGCGGTCTTCGCCGAACAGATTCCACAGCGCGTCGAGCAAATAAATGTAAAAGTCGAGATCCGTAGGTGCGGGGCGGACTTGGCAACGCAGATCCATCAAGCCCGACACTTTGCAAAAAATATTGGGCTGTTCGGCGGCTTTTGCCATGAGTTCCATTTGCGCGGGCGCGATGGGTTTGCCGTCTGCGGGGATATTGCCGCAGTGGTTGATCACCATGCGGAGCGCGGGCAATCGCCGGGCGAGTTCGACAACGGCCTCGCTGATTCCGGTATCGAGTTCGAGATCGCGTTCAACGAGTTTTTCAAAAGCCCCAGCCATTTTGCCCACATCTTCGCGTTCCCACGGATGGGTGCGCGGGCGAATGCCCAAAAAGAGCGGATTGGCCGCCAAGCGATTGAGGTGATCGCCAAAGTCATCAGCGCGTGGATCGAGGTTGCCGACCAGCCCTTTGATAAACGGATCGCTTTCTATCACATCGAGCACCCATTGGTTGTCTGCAACCCAGGTACTCGCTTCGACGATGATCGCGCCATCAACCCCTTCAGACGCGACCAATGCCCTGTAATCTTCGGGCATCACGCGGCGATAAATCTCGTCATCGGGTTCGGGAAAGGGCACGCCCTGTGGGCGCGTGGGATCGTAAATATGGATGTGTGTGTCGATGATCATAGGACAAAAAACCCCTTCTGAATCAGGCTTGGAGGATTAGAGAATTTTCAGGATTATCGGGCGAGCACGGGGCATCGCCCCTACGTTTCATACCAAATTGATTTTCAGTTGGCCTCATGTAATGCGATATGCGACCCGCAAATGATTCCCTTGACGTTACGCAGTCATTCAGAAGAGCCATTGCAATAAGGCCATCGCAAAAGACCATCAGATAAACCCATCGCGCACAGCGCGCAAGGCCATCTCGCAACCAACCTCCCTCTTGCAACCCACTTGGCAGGCCAACGCATGTTGTGCGACCCGCAAAGCGATTTGCGCTGTGCCAGCCTCTCGGCGCATGAGAGCGGCATTTTTGAACTGCTAAGGCAGTTGTACCCCGCTCGCCTACTTTTTTTTGCTGTTGAAAACAAGTATGAAAACGCGAATAATTTGAGCGTTTGACGCCGCACGCCGTAGGCACAGGCGTAGCCAACGCATCGAAGGCAACAAACGATGCGGTAGGGCCAAACGCTTGAGACAAGCAACCCATGATCCGTTTGGTATCATCTATTCGGGCGAGCATAGGGGCATCGCCCCTACGTTTCATCTATTCGGGCGGGCACAGGACCCTACCTGCTTTTCGCCTTTCACACCGCAATGTCTTCCAAGTGCTCGCGCAAGCGGCCCAGGGCGCGGTCTTTGAGTTGGCGCACGCGCTCGCGGCTGATGTGAAACCGCTTGCCCACTTGCGTGAGCGATTCCGCGTTGTCCATGTCGAGACCGAAATAGCGGTTGATAATTTCGGCTTCGCGCTCGGGCAGGTCGGACAGGCTTTGGTGCAAGCGGTCGCGCAAGCGGTTGGTCTGCATCTGTTCGTCGGGAAGTGGTGCATCGTCGGGAACAATGTCGGCGAACTGGCGAACCCCGTCTGCATATACCGCGCTGTCGAGTGAAACAGATGTTTGACTCGTTTGAAGTGCTCTGTGGACCCGGCGCGGTGAAAAATCGGTTTCCGAAATCAATTCATCCATATCGGGAACGCGACCGTATTCCTGCGCGAGGGCCGCAGACACTTTGTTGAGTGCGTCGCGGTCGTCCAACTGATTGACCGGAAACGCGACCGCGTGCGTCTGCCGGTTGATCGCCGTGAGAATGGCTTGGCGAATCCACCAAACCGCGTACGTGATGAATTTGGTGCCGCGCTCTGGCTCAAAGGTTTGGGTCGCGCGAATCAGGCCCATGTTGCCTTCGGCGATGAGGTCGGAAAAGGGCAGGCCGCGGCCCGTGTATTCGCCGGCCACGCGCACGACAAAGCGCAAATTGGCCGTGATGAGATGATTCAGCGCGTTTTGATCGCCGTTGCGCGCGGCGTTGATGGCTTTGCCCTCGTCTTCGCGGGAAAGGGGCGCGTATTTGCGAATGTCGCGCAAGTACAGGTCCGTGAGTTCGCCCCGAGGCGGATTGCCCGCAGGCGAACCGGGGAGGTGCTCGCGCGCTGTTTTTTTTGCCCTACGGGTCTGTGTGGATTGCGGCGTTTTGGTCATGACTTGATTTCTAATGCAGGTGAATGAAAAAATGGGATGGACGGGCATGTTGACTGGGTGAGCGTCTGACAGGCTGTACACAGGCGTTCTTCAACTCGGAGGTCACAGGGCAAACACGCGCAGATGCTATCTATGGTTTGGGTCAGGGTTTCGCGGATCTGATTGTAGTGGGCGATCTGTTCTTCAATGTCCCGCAGGCGGCCATTGAGGTCGTGGAGAATGTCGTGCGCGAGTTCGCCTGCGGTTTTGTGTTTTTCGCGTTTGTCGATGATGAGCTTGATGTGCTCGAGATCGAACTCCATCTCTTTCAAGGTCAAAATCATGCGTAACCGCGTCAGTTGTTCCTGAGAATAACACCGAAAACCGCCGCTGCTCCGGCATTCGGGACAGATCAGCCCCATCTCTTCGTAATAGCGCACAGTGCGCGTGGTCGTGCCGGCTTCTTTGGCCAATTTCCCAATGTGCATCAGACCGTCATTGCATTTTGACACAACGCATGACCTCGTTCAAAAAATGGAAAAGGGACGAACTTTAACGCTACGTAAAAGTTGCACGCAAAAATATACCTTAACGCAACATCGCTGTCAATGAAAAACTTTGACGTTACGTTAAGGTTTGAAAAACCGCGGGTGGCTAACGCTTGCTGTGTGTCCATTCGTCAGTGATGAAACAACCGCACCCCGGTCATTGCCAAAAGCATCCCGTATTCATCGCACGCCGCGATCACCTCATCATCGCGCATGGAGCCGCCGGTCTCGACCACGTACTTGACGCCCGTGCGCGCGGCGCGGTCGATATTGTCTCGGAAGGGGATATACGCATCGGAACTGAGCGCGATATCGCGCATTTGCCCGAGCCACGCCTGACGGGCGTCTTCGCCCAAAGGAGGGGGCACGGCGTCGAAACAGGCTTCCCAAACCCCGCGCTCTTGATCGGTCATATTGCCGCGCAAATACGCTTCGATGGCGTTGATCTTTGCCGGGCGTTTGAGCCTTTTCTTGAACTTGAAATCGAGAATGTGCGGATGCTGGCGCAAGTACCATGTCTCGGCCTTGCCCGCGGCAATTTCCGTGCAGGCCAAGCGATTTTGCTGCCCCGCGCCATTGCCGATCACCTGTCCGTCAAGCGCAAAGCACATCGAGTTGGACTGCGTGTATTTCAAAGCGATCGTCGCTATGAGCATATCGCGCTGGGCTTCGGGAGGGATCTCTTTGTTTTGGGTCACAATATGCGCGAAAATGTCTGGGGTAATCGGTTGGGTGTTGCGCGTTTGTTCCAGCACAATGCCGAAAACATCGCGGGTTTCCGTGCCGGTCGGCGCGTGGGTCTCATCCATCTGGAGAATGATATACGCGCCGCGTTTTTTCTTTTTGAGAATATCGAGTGCCTCGGCGCGATAGGCCGGGGCAATAATGCCATCCGAGACTTCGCGGCTGAGTACGCGCGCCGTTGATTCATCCACTTCATCGCTCAACGCGACCCAGTCGCCAAATGATGAAAGCCGATCCGCACCGCGCGCGCGCGCATAAGCCGTCGCCAGGGGCGAGAGATCGAGGTCATGGACAAAATACGCCCGTTGAAGCGCGTCGGACATGGGCACGGCAACCGCCGCACCCGCGGGGCTGATGTGTTTGAAAGACGCCGCTGCGGGCAAGTTGAGCGCGTCTTTGAGTTCGCGCACGAGTTGCCACGCATTGAGGGCGTCGAGCAGGTTGATATACCCGGGCGCGCCATTGAGCACGGCAAAGGGCAACTCGCCATTGCGCGCGTGCGCCCGCGCCTGAGATTGATGTGGGTTGCAACCGTATCGGAGCGTTAATCCGTTTTGAGACATTGGGCGATCCTAGGTTTTTTGTTTGTCCAACTGAACAGCGACTCTATCGGCTGTCGGCTGCGTGAATCCGCAATCGCGCTAAAACTGCGGGTTCTTTTTCGGAGTTTTATATCTGGGCAGTTTAGGAGTTGATCACACATTCATAAACGCACGTCGCTCGGGCGTTAATCGATCCATCAAGTCTCGATTGGGCTGATAGGTCTGCCACCTTGGGCCGTAGCGATATAAAATGGACCGCCGCACGCCAGGATTGACGCGCTTTCCCGAACCGTGCGCCATGCAATCGACAAATAGGAGTGCATCGCCCGCATTCATCAAAACCTCAACCGCGCCTTCCACTGTATCGAGTGATCCACCCGGTTTATGAGCGGGTGTTGCAAATGCCGGATGGATGATGTTCGACTTGTGACTGCCCGGCACGACCATGGTCGCACCGTCTCCCGGTCGCCAATCATTGAGCGCGATCATGATATTGATTTCGCCACACCGAAATTCGTTGTTGTGATAGCGAAACTGCGTGTACATCCTGCGTTTGTGCGCGCCCGAATGCAAACGCGACGCCTGATCCCGGCCGCGAAAGATCGCGCTACATGCCTCCAAAATGGGCCGATCTTCACCCCCGATGTACCGATGCAAATGATCGGTCCAAGACGGATGATCGATCAACCGCTCAAACGGTTCGCCGCATTCCACAATATCCCCAAGTGATCGACCAAAATTTTCATACCCCTTTTTTGGGTTCAGATTTGGATCGGATGGTTCTCGCGACGCAAACAGCCGATCTAAGCGTTCGTTTAATTCATCGACTTCCCCCGCTGAGAGTGCTTGCTCGAGGATCAAATACCCTCTCAGGTCAAACAAATAATCTTCCATTTCTGTCGGCATAATTTTCCTTTCAGATAAATGTTGATGGGACGCGGGAGGCGAGACGCGCCTATGAGATCAACCAATCAGAGCACGGGCCGCGCGAGCCGCCATATCCCAGAACGGGCCTGGCAACGTGCCCATTGCGACCACGATGATGATGGTCGCCAGTGCAGTAAGCGCGACGAGGGGCGTGGGTTTGATCGTCTCTTGGGTCGCGGGTTCGGCCCAATAGAGTTGGCGGATGATGAGGAGATAATAATACATGGCGACTGTGGCATTGATCGCGGCGACGAGGACGAGATAGAATTGACCGCGTTGCAGGGCCGCAGAAAAGAGGAACCATTTGCCGACAAAGCCCACTGTGGGCGGCAGGCCAATGAGGCCAAACAGGCCGATGAGCAATGTAAAGCAAAGAAAGGGCGCGCGTTTGTAAAGGCCAGAGACCGCGTTGATGGGGATTCGGTCTTCGCTGCGGCCCACTTCGCAGATCACGAGGAAGCACGCAAAGGACATGGCAAAATACCCGAGCGCGTAAAACAGGGCCGCGGTCAGCCCGGATTCGGCAAAAGTCTGCAAGGCGAGGAGCACGTATCCCGCGTGCGCGACTGTGGAGTAGCCGAGCAGGCGTTTGAGGTCGCGTTGTACAAGCGCGGCCAAATTGCCCAAGCTCATCGCAATGACACTCGCCCACATCAGCGCGGTTTGTGCATGGGCAACTTCCCAGCCGCCGGGCATTGCCAGCGACAACAAGCGGCACAAAATACCGATGGCGGCGATTTTGGAAACCGTGGCGATGAACGCAATCACGGGATGGGGCGCGGTTTGGTACGTGTCCGGTGCCCAAAAGTGGAAGGGAAACGCGCCGAGTTTGAAGAAGAATCCCGCGAGCGTGAGAAACAGGCCCAAATAGAAAATGGGTTGCGATGTGGCTTGTGACAGGCTGATGTCCGCGAGGTAGGTCGATCCAAACGCGCCGAAGAGGAAACTCATGCCGTAGAGCGAAATGGCCGAGGCCGCCATGCCCTGCACCATGTATTTGGTGGCACTCTCGCCGCCGGTATCCACATTGCGGTGCAGGGCAACCGCGATATAGACCGGGTACGCGGTCAATTCCATCGCCACGTAGAGGGTGAGGAGTTCGGTCGCGCTGACCATCATCATCATGCCGAGCGTGGAACAGACCAAAAAGAGCGGCATCTCGCCCCAGCCACTGCGGTCAACTGTGAGCGGTTCTGCACTGGCAACCACGACAAATAAGAACCCGACCGCGAGTGCTGTTTTGAGCAGTTGGGAAAAGAAATCAACCGCGTATATGCCGGGGAAAAAGGGTTCGCCCTGAAGGGAAAGCGTCCACAGACAAGCCGCGACCATCACAATGCCGAAGACCATGGCAATGCCCCGGCTCGCGCTGTAAGACCAGCCCAGTACGACAGCGAAAAAGAGCACCAACCCCACAAGGAGGCAAACGAGCTCTGGCGCGAAAAGAAGGGCGTATTCCATTTATTTTTCCATAGTTCTATTTTTGTCGCGTACTGTGCTGTGATTCAAAACGCATCCAAAAAAGCCATCGTCGTGCTGTTGATCAAATCGAGCATGAGGCGCGGCACAAAGCCAAAGATCACGAGCGCGGCGATCAAAATGGCGCGCGGCAGCAAGTGCAGGCCGGACATGTCCATCGCCCGCAGATTTTCCCATTTGGGATTGGGCGGGCCAAAAAAGGCCACATTGAAGACGCGCAAAATGTAAATGGCCGTGAGCACGAGGCCGATAATAATGATCGCCCCGGCGATGGGATAGATTTTCAGCGCGGCGAGAAACACGAGCAATTCCGCCCAGAAACTCGCCAGCCCGGGCAGCCCTGCACCGCATAGACCCGCGAGAATAAAAATGGACACCGCACGGGGCATTTGCGTGCCCAAGCCCCCGAAATCCGCGAGGGTTTTGGAATGGGCTTTGTCGTAGATATACCCCGCCGTGCTGAAAAACAGGGCAGTCATGATGCCGTGCGCGAACATCTGAAAAACCGCGCCATTGAGCGCGTCTGCGCCTGCGGTGCCCAAAACCGCGAGATTGAGGCCGAGCAAGACAATGCCCATGTGCGACACGGATGAAAAGCCGATTACAAATTTGAAATCGGTCTGCCGCATGGCGACAAACGCGCCGTAGATAATTCCAACCACAGCCAAGACCGAAAAGGCAGGCGCCCAATACGCGGCCCCTTCGGGCAGCAAGCGCATGCCAATGTTGAGCACGCCAAACGCGCCGAGTTTCATCAAAACGCCCGCGTGCAGCATGGAAACCGCAGATGGCGCCGCAACGTGGCCCGTGGGCGACCAGCCGTGGAAGGGGAACAGCCCGGCCAAAACCCCAAAGCCAATGTAGAGGAAGGGATAGACAAAAATCTGAAATTCGGCATCGAAGGCGTGTTGGGACAAGGCGATGAGGTCAAAGGTGTTGAGGCCCGCGTGGTGATAAATCGCCAACAGGCCGGGAAAGAGAAGCGCGCTGCCGGCCAAGAGAAAGAGCATGAGTTTCATCCCAGCGTATTCTTTGTTTCCGCTGCCCCATATCAGGATGAGGGGGTACATGGGCACGACCGCGATTTCATAAAAAAAGAAAAAGAAAAACAGATCCAGCGACATAAACACGCCAAACACGCCGATGACCAAGAGCACCATAAACGCGAAGTATTCTTTTACGCGCGTTTTGAGGTCCCACATGGTGAGCACCCCAGTGAAATAGACAATGGCGTTGAGCATCACGAGAACCGTGCCAAATCCATCCACGCCGAGGTGATAGGAAATGCCCATCGCCGCGACCCATGGGATCATCTCCTCAAACTGAATGCCGCCCATTGCGGGGTCATATCCCACCCAGAGTTGCAACCCCAACGCACAGGTCAACAAGCCACTGCACGCACAGATCAAACGAATGCCCCGCACAGCGCGCTTGGGCATCAGCAAAAGCACGACGAGCGTGGTGACGGGAACGAGAAGTATGGCAGAGAGAAGTGGCATGGATTCAGTGGTTGGTGGTGAAAGGTGAGACGTAAGACAAATGCTGAAACGATACGCAATGCTCGTAATGATACTCGTGATAATGGTTGGCTCATACGCCAACCCGCTCAATATTTTTTATGATTTGAGAGACCTGCGAATTGTGGCAATCAATTCTTTCTTGAAACCCTCGACGTTATCCATAGACCAAAGAACGGTCGTGCAGTGGTTCGTATCAAAGTGGGTTGTTTTGCTCTCAAACTTTTCCTTTTCGCAAATATAAATGACGGGCTTGCCCAGGCCCTCCGCGTAACCGGCCTCCCAATACGCGCCGTAGTTATCGTGGGTAAGGTCGGCGATCACAAATGCTGAATCTCTAATCTGAACGCGCATGATATTATCAATGATACCTGCCCTCCCGACATCGCGCATATCGACGAGATCATAGCCGGTCTCATCTTTCACCGCCGGTTTTACAACATCCCGCACAAAAGCGTCGAGATCATCGTCGTTGAACTGCATGGCGAGGAAACCTTGGTTTCCAGCAAACTCGCCGCGCTTTTCCGTCTCGTACTGTTCCCATCCTTTAAGAGTAAGATTAACATATCGAAATATGGGGCCTTGTTGTTGCACTATCATTGGCTCTGCCATTTTTATGACAGCATTTTCGGATAATTCTTCGACGAGTTGTTCGGCAAATTTCTCACTAGGCGCACCAATGGCATTTTGGATAACAGTAACCGGAAGGTGAGAAATTGGTTCGCCCGATTGCGCCACTTCATCTCCAATGAATCGAATGAGATTCATCGCCTGTACTGCCGGATTGGTGAAGTTGTTCATGATGTTTCCTCACTTTCGTGTTTCGCCCAAATTATCCGCTTCCATCCGCCAAATTCAACGCCAGCAATTCGCGGAGCGCGGCGGCGTCAGATATGTCGGCGGGCCAACCGTAGGCGGCGGCGACAGCGGCATTGAGCGCGGCGTGGGCATTGGCCAGCCATTGCGGCCGGGCGTTGTAGAGGTTGGTCAGCGTGCGCTTTTTGAGTTCTGTCGCCGCCGCCTCGTCCCGGGGCACCGGACGCTGGGGATAACCAGCGACCGGCTCATCTATCCACGCCATCCATTCGGGCGGGTTGAGCCAGTGGTCGCGGAGTTCGACAAGCCGCCGTGCGGCCTCGGCAATGGCAATGGCGCGTGGATCTTTTGCGTACTCGGCAGCGGGAATGTCGGGCGTCAGTCCTTCCGGGAACGGGAATGTTGCAAAGGTCGTGGTCGGCGTGTAGCGCGGCGTCACGCCAAGACTTGTTCCAAGCCGCAGTGCCCAAAGCTCGTGAAACCTGCTGTGCAAAATGCCAAGCGTCGTATCGTCGTCGCGAGCAATGACGATCAGTTGGCTATCGGGACAAACGCGGGCGTCGAGCCATACGAACAGCCGATGCTTGGCGACACGGGGCGTGGCGATGTAGCGCGACAGCCCTTTTAACGCCTGCCACATGCCAGGCCTCGAGGCTTCATGTCGCCACCAAAATTCCCTGACCTTTTTTGCCCGGTTCCTCTGTCTTACTGGCTTGACATATTCCAGAACATGGGCAAATGGCACTTCGTAGAGTGCAGCATCGGCTTCGTCCATCAAAGGGCCGAAATCAATAATCCACTTTCCGGTGGAACGCCGCGTCAGATCCATGCCGTTGATCCAAGGCTTGAGAACATCGGCATTGGGCCTGCCGTTTGGATTTGCGGGCAAGCAGAGCCATGCGCGTGCGAGGTCGCCTGGAATGTCGAACGCACCGTTCTTGATGTCGCCCATGAAGGCGGCACCTAAATTCCGTGCTATTTTCCGCGCCTTTGTCAGATCGAGGGTCCCTGCCGTCAAATCGGCCTGAATACCCGTCACCCTCGTCCCGTCCAAGGTGAAGGGAACACGTTGCCCTGGCCCAGTGAAACAGACAAGGGAAACGCGAACAGCCGCGCCCTCAATCACCCAAGGTTCATCCGAATAGGCGTTGAAGATGATCCCGTGCTCAACGATCCGATCCAGCACCGAACGATTGCGCCCACCCCGAATCGAGTTCGTCGCAACGAGACCTGCGCGAGCGAGCTTTCCCTCGGCAACCAAGCGCGATGCTTTGTCAAACCAGTAGCATACGAGATCGGCCTCGCCGTGAATCCGCGATCCGTAAAGTCTCTGCAAAGACTCGACATAGTCGCCGCCCAATCCCCGGCGCAACAATTTCCCACCGAGAAAAGGCGGGTTGCCGATCACCACATCGGCTTGCGGCCACACCGGTTCCTCGCCTTCGGGGGTCAGGATCGCATCGCGGCATTCGATGGTGTTGAGCGGTTTCAGAATGGGGGTGCTCGATCCCCGAAATCCGTGATCCCTCAGCCACTGAAGTTCGCCGATCCACACGGACACGCGGGCCAATTCGGCGGCGTAGGGGTTGACCTCAATGCCCTTGACATTGGCCGGACCAACCGTGGGAATCCCCCGTTGAAAGCCCATTGCCTCGGCCTCTATCTGCACCTGATGCTCCACATCCTTGAGCGTTTGCAGGGCCAGATAGAGGAAATTGCCCGATCCACAGGCCGGATCGAGCACGGTGAATTTTCGCAACCGTTCGAGAAATTCCCCCAACAGCCGGTCCGCTTGTCCGCGTTGTCGCGTTTTCACAGCGCGCGACTTGGTCGCACTCACCTTTTCCAAACAAGCCGCGATCTCGGCTTTTGCCATCTCCCACTCCGCAAGCCATGGGCGGCGTATCACCGGCTCGACAATCGCCATGACCTTGTCACTGTCCGTATAGTGCGCCCCCAGTTGTGCCCGCTTATTGGGATCGAGCCCGCGTTCAAACAGCGTGCCCAAAATAGAAGGATCGACCTCTGCCCACTCCAGTCTTGCAACCTGAAGCACGGCATCGATCTCGGCCTTGTCCAGCGGTAGGGTAGCGTCATCGTCAAACAATCTGCCGTTGAACCACGCCACCTTCTCAAAACCCACTCTACCGCCGGTCGCCATCGCTGCAAACAGACCGCGAGCCATATCGACAAATTCCTCTGGCTGAGTACGGGCCTGTTCCAGCATCCGCGTGAACATCTTATTGGGCAACAAATCCACATCTTCGGCGAACATGCAAAAGACGAGTCGGTTGACAAAATGCGCCACGGCTTGGGGGTCGCAGCCGCGCTCCCGCAAGCCCTGCGCCAACTGCGCGAAATTCTGCGCTGCACGCCCGGTCAGCATCTGCCGGGTCTCGCTAGGGCGCAATTTCTCTGGGGCGGAAAGTGCCCACTTCAGCTTGTTGCGAACTCGGGCATCGGTCAGATCGCCGATCTCGAACTCGTGCGTCTCGCTCACGCTATTTGTCCAAGTCGTGTGAATGCGAAACCGCGTCATATCCGAGACGATTAAAAGCGGAGGGCTTTCCAACGCGAGTGCGTATTGCCTAAGTTGGTCAAAGGCCATGTCCAAGTTGGCGTGTTTGCCCTTGTATTCCCAAGCGAAGTGATCGCGCTTCCACACATCGGCCCAGCCTTTGGCACCCGTGTCCTTGCGCGCCCCGCGCTCAAAACAGTACCATTCGCCCGTGGGGTCGGCGTCTGCGGGCGTTGCCTCGTCGATCATGCGACACAGGTCGATAAAGTGTTCCTGCGCCGCGGAACGCTCCTTGAGTTCGGAGGCCCGCCACTTGGCGATAAACGTATCTGGTATCATGGCTTAATTTATGGTTACGCCTTGTTCATCAGCGGTCAGCAAATTCAGGGGGTTAGGGGGGGCAATGGGACCTATCCCCCCGGCCCCCTTTCCTAACAGGAAAGATACTCTCTTAAAGGTCAAGGGGGGGGAGCATGGCTCCTTTGATGGCTTGCATCATGTCTATTTTTATCGCCTTGAGCGAGCGCGTAATACGAGGTCGTGTTGACACTTGAGATATGTGTGTTATTCTGTGTGTATGTCAAAATATACTCTCCCTGCGAAACAGTGGCCTAAAATTCTCGCTTTTATTCGGGAATGCCCGCATGTCTATGTCGGGAAGGAGGCCAACTGCAAACTTTTCATTGCGGCGGTTGTGTGGGGGATGCGCTCGGGTCGTCAGTGGCGTCAATTGCCGAAGCACTATGGGAAGTGGCACTCGGTCTATAAACGCTTTGCCCGCTGGGTTGAGCATGGCGTGTGGGAACACATGCACCAGCATTTTACCTCTGATCCAGATTTGGCGTCTGTGATCATTGACAGCCCTGTTGTGCGGGCTCATTCCTGTGCAGCGGGGGCCCCAAAAAAAAAGGGGGACAAGCCGCGCAAGCCCTCGGCAGAAGCCGGGGCGGGTTCAGCACCAAAGTCCACCTTTGCACCGATGCACAAGGCATCCCGCTCAGGTTTCGACTCACCCCGGGACAAGCCCACGATCAAACCCAAGCAGAGGCGTTAATCGCTGGGTATGAGAGTTCTTATGTCATCGCGGATAAGGGCGATGATTCACAAGCATTTCAGGACGTCATTTCAAATAAATAGGCCGATATCAAGTCAAAAGGATTACGAAGTCTTGACCCGCAGCAGTGAAGCCTTTATTCACCTATCTATGAGTCCTCTCTTGCTCAAGCGGCTCGCTTAACGGACAGGGTTTTAAGAAGGAACGGGGTTTTACGTGCTCTTTTGGATAAAAGGTCTCTGCATCTCACCCTTTTTTTGAGCAGAACAGATATTCCTCCACCCGATCAGATTTGTAAATCCGATTCTCCCGGTCTATATCCGCCCGAAAACGCTGGTAATCTCGCGTTAGCAGATCCACTTGCCCGTATTGCCCCATCGTCTGTAAAATCTCATCCTTTCCCATAATCCCCTCGCTGTTATAGCTGAGGAATACATACCGTGCGGATGTCTTTTTGATCATCTTCTCAAGCGCGGGCAAGGCCCGTTTCTTCATACAGAAATCCGATTTTTGATCGTCATTTGGACGCAGACCGGTTACGCCTCTCAAGTTTGGGGCATCGTACCGGGCAATGGTCTCCAGCACATGGTAATTCGCACAGTACTGGCGATGGTTATAGGGAGGATCCATATAGAGCACGTCGCAAGATAGGTTTTCGACCAACTGCTGCCCATTCGCATTGTGTATTTCGTGATTCTCATCGCCCTCGACAATGGCGTGCCGCGCCAGATGTAGGGGTTTCCTCGCGCTTTTTTTTACCTGCTTCAAAAATGCACCATAGACCGAAGCTGTGTTTGCAACCCGATCTGTCGCCTCGATCAAGCTCGCCAAAAGGTAAAAATACTCGTCCTCGGTCAGTTTGCCCGCCAGCCGCCAGTCCTCTATTTGCATCCGGATGGCATCGCATCGCATGCCATTTTCATCGGAGAAGTACTGCCTTTTGAATTGTGATCGCGCCGTCCCTTCGGGGCAGTAATTGCGATAGATGAACCCGGGCTTTCCCTTCAAGGTGTTGAGATGGTCCAATACAATGTCAACGGCATTGTGGAACAGTGTTGTCGGGGCAAGTTTTAGATCATTTAGAACGCCGGCAAATGTGGGCATGCGGTTAATGCCCACGAGTGCGCGATTGAGGCAATAGGCGTAGTACTGAATGTCGTTGGCGATAATGTTGAAACCCTTCTGCTTAAAATGAGACCCGACAACGCCGGTCCCCGCGAACACATCGCAGAATACCTCACAATCTGCACCTGCGTTTTTTGTGATCCCCTCTTCGAGAAAGGAAAGCAGAGAATACTTGCTTCCAATATAATTCATATTCCTTCGCGTCCTATATCGAGATGCGATTTTTACACCTCGCCAACGCGGGCGTGCTCACACATTGACCAACTCTTTGAGCGACACGATCCGCCCGGATTCAGAGGAAATGCCCATGCCTTCGACCATCGCCACGGTCACCAGATTGTTGCGCCCTGAAAATTCGGGTTCGTCACCGCCATTTATCCACGCGAGAAATTGATCCACGATGAGGGTTGTCGAAGTGGGGCCTGCATCCAACGGCAAGACTTCGGGATCGGCTTTGCGGCGCGTCAAAATGAGTTCGCCTCGTTCAATGGACAGCGTGCCTTCATCCACATCCACCCGGGTCTCGCCGCCCGATTTGTGCGGTTCAAAAGTCGCAAAATAAGTCGCGGTCGCGCCCCCGTCAAATTCGATCCACCCGGAAACCCCGGCCCCGCCTTTGTACGGACTCCACGGCGGATTGAAACTGTGCGCCCACATGCGCGTGGGCAACGCGCCAAAAATATAGCGCGTGGTATCCAAGTCGTGAATGCCCCGCTCCCACAAATAGGCATGATCGTCGCGACCCGAATGGTGGACGCCCTTGCTGCGCCAGCCCATTTTGGTGAACAGCCCAAAACTCGCCTTGCCGTATGTCTCTTCCCGCAGGTGGCGGGCGAGCGTCATTGTGGTCGCGTTGTATTTGGCATTTTGACTCACGCCCACTTTGACCCCCGCGCGCTCGGCTTCTGCAACCACCTGCTTGGCCGACGATAGGGTTTTCGTAAATGGCTTTTCAACCAGAACGTGCTTCCCGGCTTTGATTGCTTCCAACATCATCGGCGCGTGCGCGTCTGGGGGGGTGATGAGGACCACGCAATCCGCCGCCACATTGTTCAGGGCCTGCTCGAGCGTTCTGAAACACTTCGACTCGGGCAATCCCGACACCGCCATCGCGGCGTTCATGTTGTCTTCGTGAATATCGACAAAGGCCACACTTGCCACATCGTCCCGCTCCGCGAACATCTGCACGGGCCATTTTCCCCGCCCGCCAACGCCCATGTGAATGCACTGCACTGCCATATCTGCCTCCTTAAATTGTGAATATCCGATGGTATCGCGCCCAATATAACCCAAGTTTTTTCTTTCCACATTTTCTTTTTACCCGCGTTCAAAGTAGCGCGCCCGTTCCCAAGTGGTGACGGCCTCGTCGAATTTGCGCTGTTCCGTGCGGAAGAAGTGGACGTAGTGGTCGATCACCTCGTCGCCAAAGGCGCGGCGCAACATGGTGCTGCCTTCCAATTCGTCTGTGGCCTCGCGCAGATTGGCCGGTACACGGGGCAATTCGGCGGCCTGGTACACATCGCCGCTGAAGGGGACGGGGGGATCGATCTGGTTCGCCAAGCCGTCGAGGCCCGCGGCCAGGGTCGCGGCGTAGGCCAGGTAGGGGTTGGCGTCTGCGCCGGGCAGGCGGCATTCGATACGCAGCGAAGGGCCGCGGCCCACAATGCGGAAGCCCGCGGTGCGATTGTCATAGCTCCAAGCGATGCGGGTGGGCGCCCATGACTGGTATGCGTAACGCTTGTACGAGTTGGGATAGGGGGCGTAAAAGGGGGCGATAGCGCGGGCGTGGGCCATCCAGCCGCCGAGAAAGTGGCGGAAGGTATCGGAGTGCTCGGCCTCGCCGACAAAGGCGTTGCGGCCTTCCCCATCCCACAAACTCAGGTGCAAGTGCATGCTGGAGCCGGCCAAGTCCGCATGCCACTTCGCCATAAAGGATACGGACAGGCCCTGGCTCAGGGCGATCTCTTTGAAGCCGTGCTTGTACAGGGCGTGGCGGTCGGCCATTTCTAAGACCTCGGCGCAGCGCAGGTTGAGTTCGTGCTGGCCCGGTCCCCATTCGCCCTTGCTAAATTCTACGGGGATGCCGCTGGCGTGCATGTGCCGCCGCACGGCCCCGTTGATGCCCTCTTCGCGGGTGCCTTGAAGGATGTGGTAATCCTCGATGTACCACCCAAAGGGTTCGAGGTCTTCGTAGTGTTTGGCGTGGGCGCGCTCATAGGAATCCTTGAACAAGTAGTATTCGAGTTCAGAGCCGCCCACGGCACTCATGCCCAAGTCGGCCAATCGGCGGAGTTGTGTTTTGAGCATGGAACGCGGCGCCTGGTCCACGGATTGGTGGGTTGCTTCATGGGCGAGGTCGCAAAAAATGAGGGCCGAGCGGTCGAGCCAAGTGAGGCGGCGGAGGGTGTTCATGTCCGGGATGCAGTGGAAGTCGCCGTAGCCCTTTTCCCAGTTGGCGAAATTGTAGCCCTCCACAACATCCATTTCCATATCGACGGTGAGCAGGTAGTCGCAGGCGTGCATGCCGTGGGGGGCGGTCTGCTCGAGGAAGAACTCGGCGTTGATGCGCTTGCCAATGAGGCGGCCATACAAGTCGGGAAAGACGGCGAGGATCGTGTCGATGTGGCCGGACGCGACTTGTTCGCGGAGTTGTGCGAGGGTGAGCATACCGGCTGGCGCGGGGGTTGTCATAAAAACTCCTGCGGGCTGAGTGAAAAGGAAAGCGAATAGCGGTTGAATATAACCCAACTTTTTGATTTTTTCACGTTTTCTTTTTTTTTGTTGTGCTTGACAGATTGCGCGATGTGCCCTATTGTGCGATTAAACTTTTCGCGGGGGAAATATGAAAATCAAAACCGTTGAACGCATCTCTCTCGACGTGCCCTTTACCGAACACAGCCAGCAACACCTCGGCTATTGGTTGCCCCATTGGCGCATCCATGAGCTTTGCCACATCGCGCTCGAAAATGGCGTTGAGGGATGGGGCGAAACCATGCCCAACTACACTTGGGCAAAAGTGCCGCCCGATATTGAAGACAGAATTGTCGGGCGTCCCGCCGCGGAATTGATGTGGGATGACAGCGTGGGCGCGGGCGTGCAGATGGCTTTGTTCGACGCGGTTGCAAGGGCGCAAGGCGTGCCCATCTACCGGTTGCTCGGCACAAAAGTGCGCGACTGCTGCCCCATTTCGTGGTGGAACATGGACATGCCGCCGATGGGATGGGCAGAGGAATGCCGGCAGGCCGTGCAGGCCGGATATACCAGCGCGAAACTCAAAGCCCGCCCGTGGTTTGACCTGCACGCGGGCATTCGAGCCGTTCGAGACGCAGTTCCCCCCGGCTTTCACCTCGACCTCGACTACAACGGCACGCTGGACAACTCGGCCAATGCCATTCCGCACCTGCGCGAGTTGGAAGCCTATCCCGAAGTGGCGATGATCGAAACGCCGATTCCGCAAAGCGATGTAGCGGGCAACAAGCAAATCAGAAATCTGATCGCCCGGCCCATTGCCATGCACTACAACAACCCGCCCATTGAAACGACCCTCAGAGAAGATGTTGCCGATGGCTTTGTCATTTGTGCAGGCGCGGCGCACATCCTCAAACAAGCCGCTGTTTGCGAGCAGTGGAACAAGCCCTTCTGGCTGCAACTCGTCGGCTCGGGCATCACAACCGCGTGGGCCGCACACTTAGGCGCGGTACTTCCGCAAGCCAAATGGCCGGCCATTACCTGCATGAATATATGGGAATCGCAACTCGTAAAACCCGCAATCGAAGTTCGCGGCGGCTTTTATCGCGTCGCGGAAACCCTGGGCCTCGGCGTTGACATTGACCTCGCAGCGATAAAACGATACGCCACAGACGATACATGGGTCAATCCCCCGCGCCACTTGTACGCGTACCGCCGCCAAAGCGGGGAAGTGACCTACTACGCCTGCACAAAACAGGACTTGCACCACGTCTATCCCCGAGATGCCCAGCCCATTTCAGAACCCGGCTCATCGCTCGACGTGATTGAAGACGATGGCACAAAAACGTTTGACCGCTTGTACAACACAGCGCGAAAATCCCCAGTGAGATCGCGAATGGAAGGCATCCGCAGATGAATCAGGCATAAGAAAGGCAAGATGGCTGGACGGGCTGATCGCTGACCACCCGTAAAGCATCGGGCTTAAACACGCTGTTCTGCTGAGGTAGCCGACAAGCTGACGAAGCATCCCATACCTGTGTATTGACACAAAGACGAGATGAATTGTTGTCGTAGCACTTTTGGGGTGCAATGTGCGTACCGTCCGTCGTTGGTGGCGGTGCCAAAGAGCGGATCAATGCGTCGGCGCAGTCGGGCCGGGTTGCGCGATGAGACGTTCACCGTCTGTAAAGCCCTCGGGCCGACCGTTGAGTTTAGCGATGAGCAGGAATCGCCACATTGGGATGGGCGATTTTTTTGTCGGGATTTTCAAACAGGCCGCCTGTGGCATTTGGGCGGTCTATCAGAAAATCAACCGAGTGTCACTGTATTGTGACATTCGGTTTTTTTGTTTTGTTTTTTTCCGCAGGTTATATATTCCCTTTCGTCAATACATCCATCTACTCGTGAGATGGCCCCCTGTATCCCCAACGCAAAGGAGATAGTTATGTGTAAACGGATTGTGGCAATGGGCTTGTTGATGACCGCATTGACCGTGCTGGTCTTTGTGGGCAGGCAGGCCGTTGCTGAGCCCGATGCCAATGCGGGCGCGACCACTGGGGAATCTTCCCCGAGTTCTGACCTGCGTGCGAAAATTGCCGAGGCGCACGATGCGGGGTTGCACGGCCTGCTCGCCGAGGACGAGGCAGAAGCAGAGCGTTTGGATGACATGGCACAGCGCGCAAAAGTTGCCGCAGGCCCCAATGCCAATGCGCGGCTGTCGCTGGATTTGATTCCCAATGGCGGGTCGGGCAATCAACGAAATGATGGCGTGACTTCGGGCACCGTGTCTGGACAGGGCACCAAAATTGCCATTGAAGTTTTCGCAACCGGCGTGACCACCGCTTTGGTCGGCATGCAAATCCGCTTTGACTTTGATGCGTCTGTGCTGACCTTTGTCAAAGCCGAGAACAGCGCATTTGCCTTGCCACTTCTAGCTTCAACGGGCACAGACTTCGCGGCGACTTCGCCGGTCAACTTGGGTTCGTCGGGTTTTTTGGCACGGGCAGAGTTCACCACAGCGACCAATGTCACGGGCAGGGAATTTTCCATTGGCATTGCGTCGGTGACACTTTCTGAAAGCTCGTCATCGAGCGACCTGCTCACCACGACAAGCCGGATCGAATTTAATGCGACGACTGCCCGGACGCCGGATTTTGATGGTGATGGCACAGTTGGCTTTTCCGACTTTTTGGCGTTTGCAGGGCAGTATGGGTCAAGCCGCGGGGATGGCAAATACCAAGTTAGGTATGATTTGAATGGCGATGGCGCGATAGACTTTCAGGATTTTCTGAGTTTTGCCGGCAGTTATGGCGGGTTAGGATCGCCTCCTGGCGGCGGAAATATAGCCGTTGACATTTCAGACGCCAACCTGCGCGCTGTGATTGCGGACAGTTTGGGCAAGGCACCCGGCGCGCCGATCACCAGATCGGAGATGGCGACCTTGATCAGCTTTGATGCGGACTCTTTAGGCATTAGCGATTTGACCGGGCTTGAATTCGCAACCAGCCTAACATATCTGGATCTTTCCCACAACAGCATCTCGAATATATCTGCACTATCCGGATTGACCCGTCTGGACTGGCTGTCTCTTTCCCACAACAGCATCTCGGATATATCTGCGCTATCCGGATTGACCAGTCTGGAAACGCTGTCTCTTTGGTCCAACAGCATCTCGAATATATCTGCACTATCCGGATTGACCAGTCTGGAAACGCTGTATCTTTACAACACCAGCATCTCGAATATATCTGCGCTATCCGGATTGACCAGTCTGGAAACGCTGTTGCTTCGCAACACCAGCATCTCGAATATATCTGCACTATCCGGATTGACCAGTCTGAAATGGCTGGATCTTCACAACACCAGCATCTCGAATATATCTGCGCTATCCGGATTGACCAGTCTGGAAACGCTGTCTCTTTCCAACAACAGCATCTCGAATATATCTGCGCTATCCGGATTGACCAGTCTGGAATGGCTGTCTCTTTCCCGCAACAGCATCTCGAATATATCTGCGCTATCCGGATTGACCAGTCTGGAAACGCTGTATCTTTACAACAACAGCATCTCGGATATATCTGTGCTATCCGGATTGACCAGTCTGAAACTGCTGTATCTTTACAACAACAGCATCTCGAATATATCTGCGCTATCCGGATTGACCCGTCTGGAAACGCTGTCTCTTTGGTCCAACAGCATCTCGGATATATCTGTGCTATCCGGATTGACCAGTCTGGAAACGCTGTATCTTTCCGACAACAGCATCTCGGATATATCTGTGCTATCCGGATTGACCAGTCTGGAAACGCTGTATCTTTGGTCCAACAGCATCTCGGATATATCTGTGCTATCCGGATTGACCAGTCTGGAAAGGCTGCATCTTCACAACAACAGCATCTCGAATATATCTGTGCTATCCGGATTGACCCGTCTGGAATCGCTGTGGCTTTCCAACAACAGCATCTCGAATATATCTGTGCTATCCGGATTGACCCGTCTGGAATCGCTGTGGCTTTCCAACAACAGCATCTCGGATATATCTGTGCTATCCGGATTGACCCGTCTGGAATCGCTGTGGCTTTCCAACAACAGCATCTCGGATATATCTGTGCTATCCGGATTGACCAGTCTGGAATCGCTGTGGCTTTCCAACAACAGCATCTCGGATATATCTGTGCTATCCGGATTGACCCGTCTGGAATCGCTGTCTCTTTTCAACAACAGCATCTCGAATATATCTGCGCTATCCGGATTGACCCGTCTGGAATCGCTGTATCTTTCCAACACCAGCATCTCGGATATATCTGCGCTATCCGGATTGACCAGTCTGGAATGGCTGGATCTTCACAACAACAGCATCTCGGATATATCTGCGCTATCCGGATTGACCAGTCTGGAAAGGCTGTATCTTCACAACAACCAAATTTCAGATATATCTGTGCTATCGGGATTGACCAGTCTGGAAAGGCTGTTTCTTTACAACAACCCGCTGAGTGCCACATCGCGCAGGACACATATTCCGGCCCTTCAGGCCAGAGAAGTTAGCGTGCTTTTTAATAGCAGTGGTGGTAGCGGTGGCGGCGTCCCGCCGAAGATGTACTGGACGGACTGGAGCACGGAAAAGATTCAACGCGCCAACCTCGACGGCAGCAACATCGAAGACCTCGCCACAGCGTGGGGGCCAACTGGCATCGCGCTGGATGTGGGACGCGGAAAGATGTACTGGTTGGGCATTTTCACGTCTAAGATTCAGCGTGCCAACCTCGATGGCTCCAATGTCGAAGACCTCATCACCACAGGAGTGTCGGACCCACAAGACATCGCGCTGGATGTGGGGCGCGGAAAGATGTACTGGACGGACAGGTGGACGGATAAGATTCAGCGTGCCAACCTCGATGGCTCCAATGTCGAAGACCTCATCACCACAGGATTGGAGGAGCCAAGGGGCATCGCGCTGGACATAGCCAGGGGCAAGATGTATTGGGTGGACCAGGGCACGGATAAGATTCAGCGTGCCAACCTCAATGGTAGCAATGTCGAAGACCTCGTCACCACAGGATTGACGGAGCCAGAAAGCATCGCACTGGATGTGGGGCGCGGAAAGATGTACTGGACGGACTATGGCACGGATAAGATTCAGCGTGCCAACCTCGATGGGTCTAATGTCGAAGACCTCATCACCACAGGATTGTCGGTGCCAGTTGGCATCGCACTGGACATAGCCAGGGGCAAGATGTATTGGGTGGACCAGGGCACGGCTAAGATTCAGCGTGCCAACCTCAATGGCAGCAATGTCGAAGACCTCGTCACCACAGGATTGGACAGGCCGTATGGCATCGCGCTGGATACTTCAGGGTCTATCAGTAGTGGTGGCGGTGGCAGTAGTCGTCCCGATCTGATTGTTCAATCGCCTTCGGTCAGTGACAACACGCTGACAACCGGGCAATCCTTTACCCTGCGTGCGACGGTTCGCAACTCGGGTACGGGACGGTCGGCCGCGACGACCCTGCGCTATTACCGCTCGTCTAATTCCACGATCGCCACGAGCGATACGCAAGTGGGCACGGATTAGGTGAGCGGGCTTTCGGCTTCGGCGACCAGTTCTGAGTCGATCAGCCTGACTGCCCCATCGAGTTCTGGCACGTATTACTACGGCGCGTGTGTGGCAAGCGTTAGCGGCGAGAGCAATTCCAATAACAACTGCTCAACCGGTGTGCGCGTCACGGTGAGCGGTAGTACTCCGCCACCACCACCAACGGGTAGTCTCGGTGCTTGCAGTGTGGGGATGGTCGTGCGTCCCAACCAGAGTTGTAGGATCAGCGGTGGAGAGTTTAGAAATATCGGCAGTGGGTGCTTCGTTTATACCCCCTTCGGCAGTGGCACGTTTTGCACTGGTGGTTTCAATTTGAACGGCTTTAGGGGGACTCGGGTGGGCAACGATTATCGGATTGACGCGGTTCCCTAACCGGCTGGTATGGAAATGCGAGCGGCGTTTTGAGCAGATCGCGCCACATTGGGATGGGCGATTTTTTCACCGGAATTTTCAAACAGGCCGCCTGTGGCATTTGATCGGTCTATCAGAAAATCAACCGAGTGTCACTGTATTGTGACATTCGGTTTTTTTTGTTTTGTTTTTTTCCGCAGGTTATATATTGCCTCTCGTCAAGACCGCCATCTACTCGTGAGATGGCCCCCTGTATCCCCAACGCAAAGGAGATAGCTATGCGTAAACGGATTGTGGCAATGGGCTTGTTGATGACCGCACTGACCGTGCTGGTCTTTGTGGGCAGGCAGGCCGCTGCTGAACCCGATGCCAATGCGGGCGCGACCCCTGGGGAATCTTCCCCGAGTTCTGACCTGCGTGCGAAAATCGCCGAGGCGCACGATGCGCGTTTGCACGCCCTGCTCGCCGAGGACGAGGAAAAAGCGCGGCAGATGCTTGAACGGATCGCCGAGGACGAGGCAGAAGCCTGGCGTTCGGATGACATGGCACAGCGCGCAAAAGTTGCCGCAGGCCCCAATGCCAATGCGCGTCTGTCGCTGGATCTGATTCCCAATGGCGGGTCGGGCAATCGGCGAAATGATGGCGTGACTTCGGGCACCGTGTCTGGACAGGGCACCAAAATTGCCATTGAAGTTTTCGCAACCGGCGTGACCACCTCTTTGGTCGGCATGCAAATCCGCTTTGACTTTGATGCGACTCTGCTGACCTATGACATAGCCGAGAACAGCGCATTTGCCTTGCCACTTCTAGCTTCAACGGGCACAGACTTCGCGGCGACTTCGCCGGTTACATTGCCATCATCGGGTTTTCTAACACGGGCAGAGTTCACCACAGCGACCGATGTCACGGGCAGGGAATTTTCCATTGGCATTGCGTCGGTGACGCTTTCTGAAAGTTCGTCATCGAGCGACATGCTCACCACGACAAACCGAATCGAGTTTAATGCGACGACTGCCCGGACGCCGGATTTTGATGGTGATGGCACAGTTGGCTTTTCCGACTTTTTGGCGTTTGCAGGGCAGTATGGGTCAAGCCGCGGGGATGGCAAATACCAAGTTAGGTATGATTTGAATGGCGATGGCGCGATAGACTTTCAGGATTTTCTCAGTTTTGCCGGCAGTTATGGCGGGTTAGGATCGCCTCCTGGCGGCGGAAATATAACCGTTGACATTTCAGACGCCAACCTGCGCGCTGTGATTGCGGACAGTTTGGGCAAGGCACCCGGCGCGCCGATCACCAGATCGGAGATGGCGACCTTGATCAGCTTTGATGCGGACTCTTTAGGCATTAGCGATTTGACCGGGCTTGAATTCGCAACCAGCCTAACATATCTGGATCTTTCCGACAACAGCATCTCGAATATATCTGTGCTATCCGGATTGACCCGTCTGGACTGGCTGTCTCTTTCCGACAACAGCATCTCGGATATATCTGCACTATCGGGATTGACCAGTCTGGAAACGCTGTCTCTTTCCTTCAACAGCATCTCGAATATATCTGCACTATCGGGATTGACCCGTCTGGAAAGGCTGTATCTTCGCAACAACAGCATCTCGGATATATCTGCGCTATCCGGATTGACCAGTCTGAAACTGCTGGATCTTGACAACAACAGCATCTCGAATATATCTGCACTATCGGGATTGACCAGTCTGGAAACGCTGTGGCTTCGCAACAACAGCATCTCGGATATATCTGCGCTATCCGGATTGACCCGTCTGGAAACGCTGTATCTTTGGTCCAACAGCATCTCGGATATATCTGTGCTATCCGGATTGACCAGTCTGGAAACGCTGTCTCTTCACAACACCAGCATCTCGGATATATCTGTGCTATCCGGATTGACCCGTCTGGAAACGCTGCGGCTTTCCTCCACCAGCATCTCGGATATATCTGTGCTATCCGGATTGACCCGTCTGGAATGGCTGTATCTTTCCTCCACCAGCATCTCGGATATATCTGTGCTATCCGGATTGACCCGTCTGGAAACGTTGCGGCTTTCCCACACCAGCATCTCGGATATATCTGCGCTATCCGGATTGACCCGTCTGGAATGGCTGTATCTTTCCGACAATAGCATCTCGAATATATCTGCGCTATCCGGATTGACCAGTCTGGAATGGCTGTCTCTTTCCCGCAACAGCATCTCGGATATATCTGCGCTATCCGGATTGACCAGTCTGGAAAGGCTGTATCTTCACAACAACAGCATCTCGAATATATCTGCACTATCCGGATTGACCCGTCTGGAAACGCTGTGGCTTTCCGACAATAGCATCTCGAATATATCTGCGCTATCCGGATTGACCCGTCTGGAAAGGCTGTATCTTCACAACAACAGCATCTCGGATATATCTGCGCTATCCGGATTGACCAGTCTGACAAGGTTATGGCTTTACAACAACCAAATTTCAGATATATCTGCACTATCGGGATTGACCAGTCTGGAAACGCTGCATCTTTCCGACAATAGCATCTCGAATATATCTGCACTATCCGGATTGACCAGTCTGGAAAGGCTGTATCTTCGCAACAACAGCATCTCGGATATATCTGTGCTATCCGGATTGACCAGTCTGGAAAGGCTGTATCTTCACAACAACAGCATCTCGGATATATCTGCGCTATCCGGATTGACCAGTCTGACAAGGTTATGGCTTTACAACAACCAAATTTCAGATATATCTGCACTATCGGGATTGACCAGTCTGGAAACGCTGTATCTTTCCGACAATAGCATCTCGAATATATCTGCACTATCGGGATTGACCAGTCTGGAAAGGCTGTATCTTTCCAACAACCCTCTGAGTGCCACATCGATCAATACGCATATTCCAGCCCTTCAGGCCAGAGGGGTTACAGTGATCGGTGGTGCTGTCAGCGGCGGTGGTGGCGATGACCACAGCAATACCCGATCTGGCGCGACCAGTCTTTCTTTAGTCGGCTCACGTTCAGGACAGATAGAAACCGGTGGCGATGTTGATTACTTCAGGGTGCAAGTCAGCACTTCTGGTACCCTGACGGTTTACACCACAGGCAACATCGATACTTATGGACGCTACAAAACAGTTCCGGTTCCGCTTTGGAAAATGATGACGATGATGGGGATGGCACTAATTTCAGCATCGCCCGCGCCGTGAGTGCGGGCACGTATTATGTTGAAGTCAAAGGGCTTCATTCAGGAGTAACTGGAAGCTATACCCTTCATGCGCGTTTTGTGAGCGGTGGTGGCGGTGGTGGCAGTAGTCGTCCCGATCTGATTGTTCAATCGCCTTCGGTCAGCGATAACACGCTGACAACCGGGCAATCCTTCACCCTGCGTGCCACGGTTCGCAACTCGGGTGCGGGACGGTCGGCCTCGACGACCCTGCGCTATTACCGCTCGTCAAATTCGTCGATCTCCACGAGCGATACGCAAGTCGGCACGGATTCGGTCAGCGGGCTGTCGGCTTCTGGCACGAGTGCTGAGTCGATCAGCCTGACTGCCCCATCGAGTTCTGGCACGTATTACTACGGCGCGTGTGTGGCAAGCGTTAGCGGCGAGAGCAATGCCAATAACAACTGCTCAACCGGCATGCGCGTCACGGTGAGCAGTAGTACTCCGCCACCACCACCAACGGGTAGTCTCGGTGCTTGCAGTGTGGGGATGGTCGTACGTCCCAACCAGAGTTGTAGGATCAGCGGTGGAGAGTTTAGAAATATCGGCAGTGGGTGCTTCGTTTATACCCCCTTCGGCAGTGGCACGGTTTGCACTGGTCGTTTCAATTTGAACGGCTTTAGGGGGACTCGGGTGGGCAACGATTATCGGATTGACGCGGTTCCCTAACCGGCTGGTCATGAGAAAGCGTCACTAACGACACAAGCCCTCGCAGGCTGACTCTGAAAGGATTTGTCAGGGGCCATCTTAAAACGAAAGATGACCCCTCCTCCGGCCCCTCCTCGCAACGGGGAGGGGAGATGTTCTGCCACCTTTTCTTGTCGGGAGGGCTCGATTCCCCCCTTCCTTGTAGGGTATGGCTACGCCGCAGGCATGGCCATACCCTACAACGACCCGATAATTTTCAGACAGCTTCCAAAGGAGGTTGTGATGTCGAGGCGTTGTATGATGGTGCTGGTGCTTGCGATGGTGTGGGGCTGTGGCGGCGAGCGCGTGATGCAGTCAGACGAGCAACAGGTCGGGCAGCCTTTGAGCAAAGCGATTGCACAAGCCGCGCCGCGGGCGGTGGTGGTGGCGACCGTGCGGCGAGATGATCGGCCTGTGACCGGTGCAAGGGTGGAATTTTCGCGTTCCATCGCGGGGCGGGTCGCAGCGTATCAGTGGTTTGGCATGACCGATGGGGAAGGTCGGGCGCGGGTGGAGATCGCGTCGGGCGATGTGACGGGTTATTATCTCGCACGCGCATCGCTGGACAGCCGCGAGATCGGCACCTGGTCGAGCATCCCGATCAACCGCGGGTACGAGGCGCGTCTCGATTTGCCTATCGGCGGGAAGGCGCGCGTGACGCGGTCGTCCCCCCTGATCATTAAAATCGGCGTTCTCTATACCGCGCTCTCCCGAAGCAACACGTTGAGAGGTGCGGAATTGGCCGCGATGCAAATGAACGAAGCGGGCGGCGTGCGCGGTACGCCCATTGAGATTATCCCTCGAGGCGGCCTGACAACCCCCGAATACGCCGCAGAGGCCGCAGAAGAATTGATCGCCCAAGCGGAGGTCATGGCACTCGTCGGCCCCAACCGCTCGGCGCATGCGGTGGCGGTCGCGGCGGTCGCGCAAGGCCATGGCATTCCGATGATGACCACCACCGCGACCAACCCGAGCGTGACCGCTGCGGGCGACTTTGTGTTTATGGCGGCTTTTACAGACGACTTTCAGGGCAGGGTGATGGCGCAGTTTGCGGCCCGAGAGTTGGGGGCGGAATCCGCGGCGATCATCGCCCAAGAAGGCGCGATCTATTCAGAGGGATTGGCGCGAACTTTCGCCGACAACTTTAATGCCTCTGGCGGCGCGCTCGTGGCGCGGGAATTTTACATGGATGCGGATACCACCTTCACCGCGCAATTGACTGCCCTTGCCCGAGCCGCGCCGGAGGTGGTCTTTTTGTCGGGCTTCTTTCCCGAGATACCGCTCATCGTTGGGCAAGCCGAACGAGACATCGGCCTCATGGCGACCTTTCTCGGCGGCGATAGTTGGGACAACGCGATGTTGCTTTCTATGAATGGACCAACGCTCGAAGGGAGTTTTTTTAGCGGTCACTTTTCATCTCAGGTGGGCCCGGGCGATTTGAGTGAAGAAGCCCATCAATTCATCGCCGCCTATACCTCGGCGTTTGGCGTCACGGCCCCTGGGGGTGCTGCGATGGGATACGACGCCCTGCGCTTGGTGGCTCAGGCGATGTGTCGCGCAGAGGACTTGACGCCCGAGGCGATCCGCGATCAAATCGCGGCGACCCAAAACTACAGCGGCGCGACGATGATCGCTCGCTACGACGAAAACCGCCACCCGACCAAGAGCGCGGTTATCAACCGCATTGTCGATGGCAAGGTCGCGTTCTATCAGTTGATCACGCCGTAAATTTTTCGGAATACCCGCCCAAACGCATGTGCGAATCAGCGAATCGACGGATGCGAAGTGAGTCGGGTTTTGGGGCTGGTGGTGGGCGGGGGTTGGTCGCTTGGTGGCCGGGTTGGTCGGAGTTGATTTATCCTTCCAAAGGAGGACGTGATGTCGAGGCGTTGTACGATGGTGCTGGTGTTTGCGATGATGTGGGGCTGTGGCGGCGAGCGCGTGATGCAGTCAGGCGAGCAACAGGTCGGGCAACCTTTGAGCAAAGCGATTGCACAAGCCGCGCCGCGGGCGGTGGTGGTGGCGACTTTGCGACAGGATGACGCGCCCGTGAGCGGTGCAAGGGTGGAATTTTCGCGTTCCATCGCGGGACGGGTCGCAGCGTATCAGTGGTTTGGCATGACCGATGAGGAAGGTCGGGCGCGGGTGGAGATCGCGTCTGGCGGTGTGACGGGCTATTATCTCGCACGCGCCTTGCAAGACGGGCGCGACATTGGATCGTGGTCGAGCATCCCGATCAATGCGGGCAATGAGGTGTTGCTCAATTTGCCTATCGGCGGGAAGGCGCGCGTGATGGGATCATCCCCGTTGACCATTAAAATCGGCTTCATCTATACCACGCCAAATCGAATCAGCAGCATCCAGGGCGCGACATTGGCGGCGATGCAACTCAACGCAGAAGGCGGCGTGCGGGGTGCGCGGATAGAACTCGTTGATGGGGGCATCCCCATACAAACCCTCGTTAAAAATAACGCGAGCGATACCGACTATGTCGCAGCATTGACCGAGAAACTGATTGCCGGCGAAAAAGTCGCGGCGATTGTCGGCCCCAAC
This sequence comes from uncultured Latescibacterota bacterium, assembly GCA_958295785.1. Lineage (GTDB taxonomy): Bacteria > Latescibacterota > UBA2968 > UBA2968 > UBA2968 > VXRD01. The sequence continues at coordinate 2,575,887 of OY282377.1, read as the reverse complement.
CGCTCGCGCCATGCGGTGATCGCCGCGGAAATTGCACAACGCCACAGGATACCGATGATGACCACCTCTGCGACCAATCCAAGCGTCACGGCGGCGGGCGATTTTGTGTTTATGGCGTCTGCGACCGATGATTTTCAGGGCGAGGTGATGGCCGAGTTTGCCGTTCAAACATTGAGCGCGAATACCGCTGCCATCCTCACCCACAAAGGCGATGTTTATTCCGAGGGCTTGTCGCAAATTTTCGCCGACAACTTTGGCGAACTTGGGGGACAGGTTGCGGCGCATCAATTTTACATGGCCGGGGATACGGATTTCACCGCGCAATTGACCGCCATTGCCCAGGCTGCGCCAGATGTGGTCTTTTTGCCGGGCTTCATCGGCGAGATTCCCCTGGTAGTCCAACAGGCCAAACGAGACATTGGCATCACGGCGACCTTCCTCGGCGGCGATAGCTGGGACAACTCGCAGTTGATTGCCACGAGTGGCGCGATCCTCGAAGGCAGTTTTTTTTCCAGTCTTTTCTCGTCCAATGCCGCGCCGGGCACTTTGAGTGCAGACGCCCATCAATTCATCGACGCGTACACGGCTCGGTATGGCATCGCGCCCGATGGCGGCGGCGCGCTGGGATACGATGCCCTGCGCTTGGTGGTTCGGGCGATGCGGCGCGCAGAGGACTTAACGCCCGAGGCGATTCGCGACCAAATCGCGGCGACCCAAAACTACAGCGGCGCGACAATTGTCTCGGGCTACGATGAAAACCGACACACGGTCAAGAGCGCGGTTATCAACCGCATCGTCGATGGCGAGGCTGTGTTCCATAAATTGATCGATCCGTAGTGTTTTCAATTATCGCCATAACCCCAAGGCCAACGTCTCTATGCCTCCAAACGAAGACCTATCCCTCATTGAGCAACGACTTGAACTTTTCTTGTTCGAGTAGAAAATGAAACCCGATCAAATTATCACTTGTGACAAAGAGCTCCTCGGCGGCACACCCGTCTTTAAGGGGACTCGCGTACCCTTACAATCCCTGATAGATCGTCTAAAGGCAGGCGATAGTCTCGAAGATTTCTTAGATGGATTTCCCTCAGTAAGCCGCGAGCAAGCGTGCGTATTTTTAGCACTCGCCCAAGAATCTCTTCTGAGAAGCTGTCTTAAAACGAAATATGGCCCCTCCCCCTTCCTCACAGGCACGGGCGTAGCCTACAATGAGCGGCGTGAATAACGGGGGACAGGAGGCAGGACCCGATAATTTTAATACAACTTGAGAAAGAAGTTGGGTATGCGTATCTTGTTCGATGAAAACATGGAGTCGGAGGCTGAAGAGATCTCTCGACTTAACACACACCATCCTAACCGTACAAGAATGCGGTTGGTCTGGAAAAAAAATGGAGAACTTTTGAGCCTTGCACTGCGCGAATTTGACGTATTCATAACAATGGATCAAAGCATATCCATTATTCTGCTACAAGCATCTAGTAATCGGCGAGTAGATGTTGAACCGCTAATGACGCAGGTCAACGGGTTGCTTCACACCATTGGCTCTGGTACACTTTTTCACATTTCTCAGGATCCCACGCAATGACCCGACTCGACCTCGCGCGGCGCATTTATCAGACATCTTATCTGACCGGGCAATTCACGCTGCGGTCGGGGGTGACTGCAACGGAGTATTTCGACAAGTACCAGTTTGAAACCGATCCCGAACTCCTCCGCGAAATCGCCGTGCACCTTCAGCCCCTCATTCCGGACGAGACGGACATCCTCGCAGGTCTCGAGCTCGGCGGCGTCCCCATCGCAACCATGCTCTCTCACCTTTGCGGCTTGCCCGCCTGCTTTGTGCGAAAAGAAGCCAAAACTTATGGCACTTGCAAACTCGCCGAGGGGGGCGACATCGCGGGCAAGCAACTTCTGATCGTTGAAGACGTCGTCACGTCCGGCGGTCAAATTGCCCTTTCCACGCAAGACCTCCGCAACCTCGGCGCCCGGGTTTCGCACGCCTTATGCGCGATTGACCGCGAATCGGGCGGCGCGGAGAATCTCGCCAAAGCGGGCGTTGAATTGCACGCGCTGTTTCGGATGAGCGAACTGAAATGACGGCATTCCAAATCCTCGCACAATCCCTATCCGCGTACCGACCCCATATCCATCCGGAACCGGATAAAACGCAGGCGGCTGTCGCTGCGATTTTCCACCCGCGCCCGGACGATCTCTATCTCCTCTTCATCGAACGCGCCGCGCATCCGACCGATCCGTGGTCGGGCCATATCGCCTTTCCCGGCGGCACAGCCGAACCCGGTGATCGCGACCTCAGACACACGGCCGAGCGCGAGACCCGCGAGGAACTCGGCCTCGATTTGCGCCGCGCGCAAGTTCTCGGTCGTTTGGACGATGTGACGGGCGCGACCCTGCCCATCCAAGTATCCTGTTTTGTCTATGCCATCCATCAAGGCGTTGCATGTGCGCGCAATGCAGAGGTCCGCGATGTTTTTTGGACGCCTTTTGCACATCTGGCCGATCCCGCTCGCCGACAAGTGCTCGATCTCGAAGGCTGGCGCGACATGCCCGCGCTCGATTTGCTCGGCCCCAACCGCCCGGTGCTGTGGGGCCTCACCTATCGCATGGTCGCGCAATTGGCGGGATTTGCCGGCATCGATCTGCCGCAAAGGAGTGAAAGATGAATGCGTCAACAACTCCCCAAATTGCAAATAGACAACTGGCTAACTTAAAAACAACCCCTTCCATTTCTCAGTGAGATTCCGCGATGACCTTTGAGCAGTCTAATTGACTTTCATTTTCAAAGCACAGCATGATTACGCGCGAAATTACACCCTGCTTGCTCGAGCTTTTCGACAACTATCCCTTTGTCACCGTGACCGGGCCGCGTCAGTCTGGGAAGACCACGCTTTGCCGGGCGGCGTTTTCCCATCTCGAGTACGTCAACTTGGAAGCCCCGGATCAGCGGGAATTTGCCGAGTCTGACCCCCGGGGCTTTCTCGCACAACTCGGCGAGGGGGCCATCTTGGACGAGATCCAGCGCGTGCCCGAGCTGTTGTCCTACCTGCAAGTCCTCGCTGACGAACAGCGCGGGAACAGCCTCTTCGTGCTCACGGGCAGCGAGCAATTCAGGCTTTCCGATGCGATTAGCCAATCGCTGGCCGGGCGCACGGCATTGCTCCGCCTCCTGCCCTTCTCGCTCGATGAACGGCGGCAAACCGGCGCGCGTGACCGCATAGATGACATTTTGTACTCGGGTTGTTATCCGCGCATTCACGATCAAAAACTCGAACCGCGGCAAGCCCTCGGCGATTATTTTGAAACCTATGTCGAGCGCGATGTGCGCCGGATCGGGGAAATTCGCAATCTGTCCAATTTCCGTCGCTTTGTGCGCTTGTGCGCCGGGCGCGTGGGGCAACTCGCCAATCTCTCTGCGTTGGGCGCAGACGCTGGCGTCTCGCACACCACAGCGCGGCACTGGCTGACGGTTTTGGAAGCGAGCTACGTGGTTTTCCAACTCCCGCCGTTTTACGCCAATATTCGCAAGCGGTTGGTCAAGTCCCCCAAGCTCTACTTTTACGACGTGGGGCTGGCGAGTTATCTCATCGGCATTGAGCACGCCGGGCAGATTGCCACCCATCCGCTTCGCGGCGCGCTGTTTGAAAATGCGGTCATCGCGGAGGCCCTCAAGCACCGTTTCAACCGGGGCTATCGGTCCAACCTGTCGTTCTTCCGAGACGCCCGCGGGTTGGAGTGCGACCTTTTGTATGAAAATGGCAATGGCATCGGCGCCATCGAGATCAAGCCCGGCGCGACTGTTGCCTCGGACTATTTCAACGCCCTCAACCGGGTTGCACGGGTGTTGCCGCAAATCTCGGGCAAAGTGGTCGTCTATGGGGGCGCAGAGCGGCAATCCCGCCGCGATGGCGAGGTCGTGCCGCTGCCCGGATTGAGGGCCGTGCTGGAGCGGTTCGAGCGTTCCGCGATGCGTTGAGGTGGTCAGCGTGCGTTTTCACCTTTTTTGGAGAGAATACAATGGCACTAAAAGTTGGCGTTGTTGGTATGGGCGGCATTGGCAACCGGCATGCGGCTTGTTATGCAGCAGACGATCTCGCAGACCTCGTCGCGGTGTGCGATGTCGTTAAAGCATCCGCAGATGCGGCTGCCGAACGACACGGCGTTAAGGCGTATTACAGCCTCAAAGACATGCTTGAGAACGAAGACTTGGACATTGTCGATGTGACGACCGGGGGCAATGAGAACGGCAGTTGGCACTGCGAACCCACGATGGAGGCACTCGCGGCTGGCAAACACGTTCTGTGCGAGAAACCCCTGTCCAACGACATTGACGAAGCCCGGGATATGGTCGCCTATGCCGCAGAACAAAACCGCTACCTCGGTTGCAACCTCAACCATCACTTCTCGCAACCTGCGGACAAAGCGCGGGAATATCTCGCCGAAGGCATGGTGGGCGAACAAATTTACTGCATCCACAAAATGGGTTTTGCGGGCGGCGAAGCGACCTATCGGCCCAGCAAAGGGCCTAAGTCATGGGGCCATCCCTATTTTCACGTCAAAGCCTTTCTCACGCATCCCTTCAGCGTGATGCGCGAGTTTTGCGGCGACATCGCGCATGTGCAGGCGTTTTTTGACCGCCCGAGTTTTCGCAAACAAGCGGGCGATCTCATGATTTCCCTCAACAGCATTCACGTGCGGTTTGAAAGCGGCGCGATGGGCTATTTGCTCAGCCAGCGCGGCGATACCACATTTGGCCTGGGCGGGTGGTGGAGCGTTGAAGTGGGCGGCACGCGCGGCACGTTTTGCATTGAGAACTGCGTGGAAAAAATCACCTTTTGGCCCGCGCCCGGCACGGCGCCTATGCCGGAAAATATGTCGCACGGCGCCGCGCCCGATCCCATCGTCAATGATTCGGGGATTGCGGATTTTGGTTCCACATTTCCCAATCGCATCCACGCATTTCTCGAAGATGTCACCCGAGGCGTGCCCCGCGAGGAACTCCGCGCTTCCGGGCACGATGCCCTGGCCGCGCTCGAATACACCTGGGCCGCGATTGAATCCTACGAAAATGGCGGTGTGCTCGTTGTGCCCCATCCCCTGCCTTTGCTCAAAAGAGATCCGATGGCATAAAAAATCGGGGCATGTCGCGCATGTCCCGATTTTTTATGCGCTGAAGCGATGGCCTTCTCGCTTCACAACGCGCCGTTGCGCGACCTCGGCGACGCGGTGGGAATCGTTTCAATAGCAGAGGGCGTATAGGCCGAGAGCGGGAGGATTTCTTTGATGGGCGAGCGTTGGAGAATATCCATCACCATCTCTTTGAGGGCATCGGACAGGTTACACAGGCCCGTCAGGGGAAAACTGCGCGGCCCAATATCGGTTTGTTGCGCCAAAATCGAATACTCGAAAAATGTCACGCCAACCGCTTTGCGCTCCGCCTTATTGATCCGAAGCAGGATGTGATCGTTCAACTCAATGCCCGTCGCTTCCATCTGGGGTTCAAATGACACGTAGAGCGTGTCACTTTTTTTGTCGTAGTTGAAATTGGGTTTGTCCATTTATCCGACCTCTTTTTGATACGCGGTGACGATGTAATTATTCCCAATATAAAAAAAGAAAGGGTTGTAAAATCGGGTTCAGAGATGTATGTTGTCGCTGTGCAAGGGACATTCAATCACATTCAACAAAGGAATGCGTTATGACCATCAAAGAAGAGATCAAGGACGACATCGCGATCCTCACCCTCACGGGAGACTTGATGGATGGGCCTGAAGTCTCGCCATTTCACGCGCACATCAAAAAACTCGTCGACAGCAACATCAATCGCGTAATTGTCGATTTTTCTGCCATCAGATGGTTTGGCAGCGCGATGCTCGGCGTGCTCACCGCGTCTTTGGCAACCGTGAGAGAGGCCGGTGGCGATCTCTACCTCGTGGGCATTACCAAAAGAATCGAAAGCATTTTCATGGTCACTTCCCTGGCGTCGGCTTTTCAAACGTATCGCACTGTGAACCGCGCGCTGGTCCATTTCAGGCACAATTAGTGATCAGAGCACGGTCAGATCCGCGAAGGGCACTGGGCGGTGTACAACTGCGATAGCAGTTCACGGGCACGGAGGAACAAAGGCGAGGCAATGGCGTTATTCACTGACGTTACGCAGTATTCAGATCAACCATTAAGCCCCTGAACAAGCAAGCAACGCAGGTGCTAATCCGATGGCAGATAAGCGACCAAAATGCCATCGAACCCCCATCGCACATTCGCAATGTCACATTCTAAACTCACCCGTAGCGTTCGCTTGTATCCGATTTACGCGCCCATCGCGCAGGCGTATTTCTGGTTGCCCGTGTTTTTTTTGTATTTTAACCAGCACATGTCTATCGATCAAGTGCTGCGTCTCGAAGCCATTTACTACGTCGCTGTGGTGATTCTCGAAGTGCCTTCTGGGTATTTGTCCGACACCTTGGGCCGCCATCTCACCCTTTTGATCTCCACCCTCTCAGCGATCTTTGCCTACATCCTGTTTTTTGCGGGTCACACTTTTGGCGTCTTTGTGCTGGCGCAAATTGGCTTGGCCGCAAGCGTGGCGTTTCGGTCGGGCACAGACACGTCATTTCACTACGACCTGCTCGCGTGTTTGGGCAAAGAGGCCGAGTACGCCAACCGCGAAGCGCGCGTTACGCGCAATATTTTTTTTGCCTCGGCCGGGGCAGCACTCGTAGGTGGCGCAGTCGCCATCTATGCCTTGCGCCTCGCGTATTGTCTCTCCCTGTTGGGCGCGTGTGTGGCATTCGCGCTGGTCTTTGCATTTGCCGAACCGATCCGAGACCCCAAACGCCGCTTTGTGGCGCGGGGATTTTTTGCACAGATTCGCGCATGTTTGGCCTATCTCATGCAGCCCGCGCTCGCGTGGTTGATGTTGTTCTCTGTTTTTATGACGGTTATCAACCATATCCCGTATGAATTTTACCAACCCTACATCGACTTGCTAAGAGGGCAACACGCGGTGCCCACCCCGTTGGTCACGGGATGCCACACGGCGTTGACAATGGTCATTGCGGCGTGGTTTGCAAAGCGCAGTGTTCGCCTGTCCGATTGTTTGGGCACGCGATTGGCCCTGATGCTCAGCGCGGGGATCCAGGGGTTTCTGATATGGGCGATGAGCTTGTTTCTCCATCCCATCGTCGCGCTGCTGTTGGGATTTCGTTCGGTCCCGCGTGCATTGATGATCGCGCCCCTCAATGCGGCAACGGTTCCCCGCCTGCAACAACACCATCGCGCCACCTATCTCTCCATCCAAAGCCTGATCGGCCGCTTGGCATTTTCGCTCTGCCTCGCCCTGCTCGCCTCCTCCGCGACTTCTACTGGCGCGGACATAGTGTCCCATGCACTTGGCGCGAGCGCGGCTTTTGCCACTGCGGGGTGCGCGGTTCTGGCGATCCTCGCGGTCCTCATTCCCAAGTCGCAGTGGCGGTTGGGAAGCGAATAGACGAACCCCGCATCCCAAGCGGTCAGCAGTCAGAAAAATCAGATGGACGGATGCTGATAATTGACTTTCAGTTGTCAGTTCCATCGCCCTGTCCCCATCAACCGTAGGGACAGGCCCCCCGCGCCCGTCCGAAGAGGTTCAAAATGAAGCCATCGAAAAAACCGAATCTGTTATTCATCTTCACCGATCAGCAACGCGCCGATACCCTGCGGTGTTATGGCAACGATCATCTCGACACGCCGCATCTCAACGCGCTTGCGGACGAAAGTTTTGTGTTTGAAAACGCATATATCAGCCAGCCCGTGTGCAGTCCGTCGCGCGCGACCATGCTGTGTGGCCTGTACCCGCATACGGCCCGCGTGCCGGCGTGTAATGTGCCATTGCCGCGCGATGTGCAGACCCTCGCCGAAATGGTGTCTTTGGATTATCGCCGTTGTTACAATGGCAAGTGGCACTTGGGCGATGAAATTTTTCCGCAACACGGATTTGATGAATGGGTCGGCACAGAGGACTCCTACCGCCGGTTCTTCTCAAGCGCGGAACGCCGCCAATACCGCAGTGCCTACCATCACTTTCTCGTGGAAAATGGCTTTGAACCCGATGCCGAATCCGAAGGCCAGCGCGTTTTTTCGCGCCATGTGGAAGCCAGCATGGACGAACCCTTTACCAAAGCCGCTTTCCAAGGCGACCGCGCAGCGCAATTTATCCGCGCATGCGGGGATCAACCCTTTGTGCTCGCGGTTTCCTATCTGGAACCACACCCGCCGCATACCGGGCCATTTGACGATTATTACGACCCGGCCAACCTTCCGGTTGGCCCCGCGTTTCGCCAAAAACCACCCGCCAATGCCTCGCTCCTCAACCGCGTTTTGGCCGCCTACTACATGGAATCGGAAGAATACGGCTACGACCTTCGCACGGATGCGGGCTGGCGTGCGGTGCGCGCGCGCTATTGCGGCAATGTGACGTTGGTGGATCGCTCCGTCGGCAAAATCCTGACTGCGCTCAAAGAAAGCGGGCAGGCGGATAATACCATCGTCGTTTTCAGCAGCGATCACGGCGAAATGGTCGGCGATCACGGCATTTTGGGCAAGACTGTGCTCTACGAAGAATCCGTCAAAGTTCCGCTTCTCGTCCACGTCCCATGGCTGTCCAAACCGCAGCGGATGATCCCCGGCAACGTCTCGCATATCGACCTCGTGCCCACCCTGCTCGATCTGATGGGCGAACCCATCCCCGATCACCTGCAAGGCGAGAGCCGCGTGCCCGTTCTGAAAGGCGATGCAACGCTGTCCAAAAACGATGTGTTCATCCAGTGGAACCGCAGCGACGGCCATCCGCGCCCGGGCGAGGCCGAAGTCAATCCCGCGATGGGCACGCCTTGGCGGTGCATCATCTCTGCGGACCGCTGGAAACTCAATTTGAGTGCCCACGACCAGTGCGAACTCTACGATCTCAACGCCGATCCCAATGAGACGATCAATCACTTTGACGACCCCAAACACCGCGCCCGCATCCGCGACCTGACCGCCCGCATTCGCCAGTGGCAGGCGCGGACGAATGACCGAGTCTCGTTGCCTGAACCCAACCATTGAGAGGTCAGCCATGCCAAAAGTCCTCCTCGCGTTTAACAAGCGCGTCCGCGAAAGCTATATTCCGCCCGAAGAACTCGCCCGCCTCGAAACCTTTGCCACATGGGATTGGTTTGAATGCCAAGGCGGGGGCATTTACGAAGCCCATCGCGATCCCGAAATCCTCGCCCGCTTGACCGAGCGCGTGGGGGATGTCGATGCCATTGTCGTCTGCCACGGGGCACCCACCCTTGGCGCCGAAGTGATGGATCGCGCACCGCGCTTGAAATTCATTGGCGAACTCGAGGGCGACCGCTTTGCCGCGCGTATGGACCTCGAAGCCGCATGGGCGCACGGCATCCGCACGGTGGATACCACGCAGGGATCGTCTTATCCGGTTGCCGAATGGGCCCTCGCCCTCATTCTCATCGCGCTACGCAATGCGGGCGCGGCCTTTCGCCGCATCATCTCGGGCAACACCCCATCCGGGGCCGAAAAGCGCGAGAACATGCGCGGCATGCTGACCGGCAAGCGCGTCGGCCTCATCGGCTGCGGCCACATGGGGCGTCGTCTCATTTCTTTTTTGCGCCCGTTCAATGTCGATATATGGGTACACGACCCGTACTTGTCCCGCGACATTGCCGAAATTGTGGGCTTTACGCAAACCGCGATAGACAATGTCTTTTCCCAATGCGACGTCATCGTCTGCGTCGCTCCGCTCACGCCGCGCACCGAGGGGATGATCGGCAAACGCGAACTCGACCTCATCCGCCCCGGCTCGGTTTTTGTCAATGTCTCGCGCGGGGCGATAGTCGATTCCAACGCCCTCATCGCGCGCCTGAAACGGGGCGACATCACCGCGGGCTTGGAGGTGTTCGATCCCGAACCCATTCCCGCAGACAGCGAGATCATCCACCTGCCCAACGTGTTCTTAAGCCCGCATTTTGCCGGCGTCACCGGCGACGATTATCCGCCCTTTTTCGCGCTGATGGTCGATGAACTCCACCGGTTTTTTCACGGCCACGAAACGTGGTTTGACCTCACCCCACAATCGCAGGCCAATCGCAGAGGCGACTGATCGCTTTTACAACCCCCGCATTTTGGATATATTCACACCGGTTTGGAATGATAACGACATTGGGAGAGCGCATGACCCGCCTCTATTTCGCGGCACTCTTCAGCCTGTTGATGGCGTGCCAAGATCCGCCAAAACAGAAAGCCGAACCCCCGCAACGCCCGCAATTCACTGCGGCAGAACTCGAAAAAGGTCAGGCTTTGTACAAAAAATACGGGTGTGCGGTTTGCCACGGGCGCAATGGCCGCGGCAATGGGCAGATCGCGCGCACGCTCAACCCGAGGCCACGCGACTTTCACGATCCCACGGTGTACAAATACGGCCGCTCGGTTGCGGCTGTGTCGCGCACCATCCTCAAAGGCGCGCTGAATGAACGGGGCATGGGCATGCCAGGCTATCCCCAAATTCCCGAAGGAGAACGCAAGGCTATCGCCGCGTTTATCGTCTCCCTTCAGGGTAAAAATTAAAGGATTGAAGGATGTACCTTTTTCTTTTGATACCCCTCGTGCTTTTGGGGATGGGATGCAGGGAACAGATCCCGGCATCTCTCACCATCAAAAACGCACGAGTGCGTCAAAATATTCCGCCGCAGAGGATCACTGCGGCTTATGTGTCGATTCACAATCGCGGCCCTGCTAACGCGCTTATTTCGGCCTCAACACCTGTGGCTGAGATCGCAGAAATCCATGTGATGACCACCGATGGCAATATGATGCGGATGAAAAAGATCGACCGTTTGCCCATTCCCGCAAACGGCTCGGCAACCCTGCAACCGGGCGGCAATCACCTGATGCTCATCGGCCTCAAGCGCGACTTGGCACCGGGCGATTCACTCGATCTAACGGTCGCGTTTGCAAATGGGCAGATCCAGACGGTTCGGGCACGCATTGTTTCAAATCCACAGATGAACGCGGATGGACGCAGATAGAATGCAAAAAATCAAAGTATTGCTTTTAACGCACAAGGCGAGGCGGTGGTGGGGCGGCAGACGCTGCACGCTGTACCTTGCACTTTGCACGCTGCACTTGTTTTTGTTCGCCTGCCAACCCCTTGAACGCACGCCGCAAGGTGATCCCGATCTCACCCTCTCTGCCGAACCCCATTCGTTTGGGGGCGATTTTACGCTGGTCGATCACGATGGCAATGCGTTTCGCTTGGCCGATCAACAGCGTCCATTTCTCCTCTTTTTTGGCTATGCGAGTTGTCCCGATGCCTGTCCGCAAACGCTGGCGCGTCTCGCTCGTGTGTACGCGCTTTTGGGCGAAGATGCACGCGATCTCACCGCGCTCTTTGTCAGCGTGGATTCCAAACGCGATTCGCCCGAGGTGCTCAAAACCTATTTGTCGCACTTTGACGTGCCCGCCATTGGCCTGACGGGGTCGCAGGACAGGATTGACGCTGTGGTCAAACGCTATGCGGCCCACTATGAAATCAACGATCAGAACTCCGCCGCAGGGTATCTCATCGACCATTCGCTCTACATTTATCTCATCGATCACAAAGGCGATTTGCGATTCTTCTTTCGCCCCTCCCACACCGCCGAAGAAATCGCCACTGTCGCCCGACAACTGTTCCGCTGACCTCAAACCTTCACGATAACAAAGGAGTGCTACTTTGATTACTGTCCATTTACCTTCTGAAATCGAGCAACGCATTGCGGACCTCGCCGCTCGAACTGGCCGCACCGAGACTTCCTACATTGAGGAAGCCATCATGGAATACTTGGATGAACTGGAAGATAAATACTTGGCATTAAATCGCTTGGAGAATCCCGCCAAACGCTGGACATTGGATGAAATGGAGCAAGGCATTGACATGGACAGTTGCGTTTGACAACCGCGCCGCGGGGTATCTCATTGACCATTCGCTTTACATTTCTAAAAAAATAAACATTAGATCCGTAGAAAGGAACGGTATCATACATGAATAATTATAATCCATACAAAGACTTCACTGATCGCTTGAAGATACTGATCAGCAAACATCCGCATTTGATCACAACTACACTCAGTAACATTTTCACCATGCGTCTCATCGGAAACAAAACTCACGGTGATCTAGCGGAGATAGCCATTGCTGAATTTATCAATCAATATATGTACGACTTTAGATCTATTCACGTCGGCAAAGATCTCTACCGAGCGAAGTCAAAAGAGGAAGATATTAAAATCATCAACGAGATTACCAAAGCTGAGTTTCCTGTTAGTCTCAAAGCATATGGAGATGGTCCCCTCCAACTTTCCACGGACAAAAACTTCCGCATGTTTCCAAGGTTATAACAAGAGGGTGTTGAAGTGGAAGGGCAAACTGCTGTCCAAAAAGTTCTAAAAGACCCTGCTTTCGCTGAGTTTCGCAACATCAATGTACTGCCGTTGATATACGACGAAAAGAATCAACGTTGCAATATACTTGTGTTTGATTACGACCGTGCGATGCGGGAAACTTTCCGCATTATTAGAGAGGAAGGTCGAAGAGGTCGAAAGCATCCTGTCTACCGTTTTTACGATATAGCCGAAAACTATATATGCGAAGTGCGCTATGGCAGTGCTACTGCAAACGCGCTTCAACGTGGTCTGTGGACCCATACTAGAAACGGGTTACAGTATTTTGATAGCATAACCGGGGGATGGATTGATTATTCCCACAACCAGTTCCTCGTCAAGCTGTTTTCCCATGCACTGGTATCCTCAGAGGCCGGGCATGTATCAGCACTTGCAAAAATAAAAGAAGATATTGCGCTATTGCGACAGGGCGTGGAGGTGAGAACATGACGCAACTTCCGCTCTTTGGCGATCTCGTTCTCGCCGCGCCGCCCACAGAGGGGATCAAGTATGCTGGGTCCAAGTTGAAACTTCTCCCGCATATCTTGCAACTAATCGCAAAAGTTGGTGCGAAGACGGTGTTGGATGGGTTCTCGGGGACGACAAGGGTGTCGCAGGCACTCGCTCGACTCGGTTATACGGTCGTCTGCAACGATATTGCCGCGTGGTCTGAAATTTTTGGGACGTGCTATTTGCTCAACAAAAGGAAAGCTGAGGATTACCAACCGCTCATCGATCACCTCAATGCCGTGCCGCCCGCAGATGGGTGGTTCACACAGCACTATGGCGGGCATCCCAACAAGGGTTGCGCGATTCAGCGCGATGGGCGCAAGCGGCCATGGCAGATTCACAACACCCGAAAACTCGATGCGATCCGGGAGGAGATCGAAGCCCTCGCGCTCGATCCCGTCGATAAGGCGGTGGCACTGACGAGCCTGATTTTGGCACTCGACCGCGTAGATAGCAGCCTCGGGCACTTTGTCTCGTATCTCAAAGACTGGTCCCCGCGATCCTATAAGGAACTCGATCTCAAAGTGCCATCTGTCTTTCCGTCCTCTGGGAAACACCGCGTGTTCCGAAAGGACATTTTTGATCTCGCGCCCAATATCCCCGTTGACTTGGCGTATTTCGATCCGCCGTATGGGTCGAATAACGAAAAAATGCCGCCATCGCGCGTGCGCTATGCGTCTTATTACCACATCTGGAAGAGCGTCATTCTCTGCGATAAGCCCGCCCTTTTCGGCAAGGCCAATCGCCGTGTTGATACGTCTGACCCCGTGGCAACATCCGCATTCGAAGAGTTCAGACGCGACGCGAAGGGCCGCTTCATCGCGGTCGAAGCCATTGAGAAACTCATCGCGGCGACGCGAGCGCGCTATGTCATTCTGTCGTACAGTTCTGGCGGACGGGCGACGGCCAGTGCGTTGAACGATGTGATGCGGCGTCACGGCAGGCTTTTGGATGTGGTCGCGATCAATTACCAGAAAAACGTGATGGCGGGCATGACGTGGACGCATGAATGGCTGCGAGAGGTCGATCAATCAAACCGAGAGTTCTTGTTCTTGCTCGAAAAGCAACGTGCCTGATAGAACGGCGATATGAAAGGCGCGGAACTACGAAAGACGCGAAAAAGACGCGAAAGGGAAAACCACCGATGGGGGCTTTCAAGAGGTACGAGGACAGGCACGGGGGCATCGCCTCTACGTTTCATCTATTCGGGCGAGCACGGGGGCATCGCCCCTACGTTTTGTCTATTCGGGCGAGCACGGGGGCCGCGCCCCTACGTTTCATCTATTTGGGCGAGCACAGGGGCATCGCCCCTACGGGTCCTTTGACCACTGACCACTGACCACTCTCCACTAACCACTGACTCATGTCTCCAATCCTCTTTGAATACGGCCCCCTTCGCATCGGCGTTTACGGCACAATGCTCGCCGTGGGATTGCTTTTTGCATCGTGGGTGCTCAAACGCGAATTTCGGCGGCTGGCACTCGATCCCGCGCTGTCGGACCGCATTGCGTTTGCCGCGATGATCGGCGGCATTGTGGGCAGCAAAATTTTTCACGTTCTCGAATATCCCCACCCCTTTATCGCCGATCCTTTTGGCACGATTTTTTCCACGCTGGGTTGGGCGTGGTATGGCGGGTTTTTGGGCGGCGCAGTCATTGTGCTCCTCGCGCTTCGCCGGCACAACGCCTTGGATTGGCCCGCTTTGGACGCCTTTGCGCCGGCCCTTGTCGTGGGCTACTTTTTTGGACGCGGGGGATGCGAACTCTCAGGCGATGGTTGCTATGGCACGCCCACTGATCTGCCGTGGGGCAAAACCTATTCCAAGGGCCTTGTGCCCACGTTTGAAGTTGTGCATCCCACGCCGATTTACGAAATGATCCAGATGGTCTGCATTTTCGGCATTTTGTGGGCTTTGCGCGGTCGTCTAAGGCCCGGTGTGACTTTTGGCCTGTATCTCGTTTTGATGGCCCTTGCGCGCTTTGTTGTCGAATTTGCACGCCTGACCCCCGAAGTTTTTTTGAGTCTCAGCGTGCATCAGTGGGTCAGCATTGGCCTTGCGCTCGTCGGGCTTTACATCATCGCGTTGTGCAGGAACAAAAATTCTATCCAAGGATAAAACGATGAAAATGGAATGGATGCGTTGAATCTATATTGATTGACAAAACCGGGTGTGCGAGATATTTTTTTCAAATCCCGCATTAAACCCCACACCTTGAACTCAATTATGGACATTCGATTTTACAATACCCTGACCAATCGCACGGAAATTTTTGAACCGCTCGATCCGCCCCATGTGGCAATGTATACCTGCGGCCCAACCGTGTACGATTTTGCCCACATCGGCAATTTCAAATCCTTTTTGTTCTCCGATTTGCTCCGCCGCTTCTTGGAACTGGCCGGCTATCGCGTCGCGCATGTCATGAACATCACCGACGTGGGGCACATGACCGACGACGAGGTGGCCGATGCCGCGGGCGAAGACAAAATCGCGGTGGCTGCGCGCAAACTCAAAGAGGCCAAAAAATCGGGCGCGTTGCCCGGTGGGGTTGCCAACCCCGACGATCCCTATCAGGTCGCGCAATACTTCACAGACGCATTTGTCGAAGATGCGTGCGCGCTCGGGATCGAAGTGGCGCGTGACTATCCGCGCAACATGCCGCGGCCCACCGAACACATCGACGCCATACAGGCGATGATCCAAAAGCTCTTGGACAAGGGCCACGCCTATATCGCCGATGATGGCGTGGTTTATTTCAGCGTCCGATCCTTCCCCGAATACGGACGGCTCTCGGGCAATGACCTCGCGCAACTCGTGGCGGGGTCGGGCGGCCGCGTCCTAAAAGAACACCAAGCCACCAAGCGCGATCCCGCTGATTTCTTTTTGTGGAAACCCGATCCATCCCACATCATGAAATGGCCTTCTCCCTGGGGCGAAGGCTATCCGGGCTGGCATATCGAATGCTCGGCGATGGCGATGAAAATGTTGCGCCGCGAGGTGATCGACATTCACACCGGGGGCGAAGACAATATCTTCCCACACCACGAATGCGAAATTGCCCAATCGCGGTGCGCCACGGGCCAATCGCATTTTGCCAAATACTGGATTCACCCGCGCTATTTGATGGTTGAAGGCGAAAAAATGTCCAAGAGCAAGGGCAATTTTTTCACGGTGCGAGACGTGCTCGAGGGCAAAGTCACCGGGCGTCCGGTTCACCCGGCTGTTCTGCGTTACGAACTCATCAAGACGCATTACCGCACGCAGACCAATTTTACGCAAAAAGGCATTCGAGACTCGGCCAATGCCGTGCGGCGGTTTTGCGAATTTGGGCAGGGCCTCGCCCAGGCGGGCAACGCGGCCGAGGTGGATAACGCACACCCGGTCATCGCCGATTTCCTCGGCGCGCTGTCCAGCGATCTCAACATCAGCGCGGCACTCGCGGTCGTCCACACTTGGATCGGTCAAACGCCAGACGACCCGTCCGAAGCGCGGGCCGTGTTCGACAAAATCGACAGCGTGCTCGGCATTGCCGATCTTTCCGACGCATCGGAATCCCTTGACAAAGACAACAGCGCGGTGCTTTGCAAACAAATTGACGAAGCGCGCGCAGCCAAAAATTACGATGTTGCCGACCGATTGCGCCAAGAACTCATCGACGCGGGCTTTGAAGTGCGCTCCACGCCGGAGGGCACGGTCGCGGTTAAGAAGTTGGCGTAGATCGGCCAGTGCCCTGTCCATTGGTCGTAGGGACAGGCCCCCGTGCCCGCCAGATGAGGTGAGAAGAGAAATGTCCATCCAACTGCCCATATATCTCGACAACAACGCCACCACGCCCGTGGATGAACGGGTGCTCGAGGCGATGTTGCCCTATTTCAAAGACCGCTTTGGCAATGCCGCCAGCCGCACGCACGCCTTTGGGTGGGAGGCCGAAGATGCCGTCGATAGGGCGCGGGAACAAATTGCCTGCCTCATCAACGCACAGCCCAAAGACATTATTTTTACCAGCGGGGCCACGGAATCCGATAACCTCGCCATCAAAGGCGTGGCGGCCGCGGC
The DNA here is from genome assembly GCA_958295785.1 of uncultured Latescibacterota bacterium. Lineage (GTDB taxonomy): Bacteria > Latescibacterota > UBA2968 > UBA2968 > UBA2968 > VXRD01. The sequence continues at coordinate 2,558,852 of OY282377.1, read as the reverse complement.
GCAGGCTCCGCACATCATCACCCAGGCAACCGAACACCACGCCGTGCTCGATTCGTGCCGCGCAGTGGAACGCGCTGGCGTTGCGGTCACGGTCTTGCCCGTGGACGCGCAGGGCATTGTCGATCCATCGGATATTGCAAACGCCATCACGGACAACACCGTTCTGGTCTCGATCATGGCGGCCAACAACGAAATCGGCACCTGTCAGGCGATAGGAGAAATCGGCGCGCTTTGTGAAAAAAAAGACATTTATTTTCACACGGATGCCGCGCAGGCCATTGGCAAAGTGCCGCTCGACGTGGAAGCCATGCACATCGATCTGCTCTCCATTTCCGCGCACAAGGGCTATGGCCCCAAAGGCATGGGCGCGCTCTATGTGCGGAGCCGCCCGCGCGTGCGCTTGGTGGGGCAGGTGGATGGCGGCGGCCATGAAAAAGGCATGCGGTCGGGCACGCTCAACGTGCCGGGCATCGTGGGGCTTGGGGAAGCCTGCGCGCTCGCACAACAACACCTCGCGGCGGAAGCCGAACACTGTCGGAAATTGTGCCATCGCTTGCGCGACCATCTCTTCAACGCGCTGGATCAACTCCAACTCAACGGCCACCCGGAACGGCGTTTGCCGGGCAATCTCAACATCAGCTTTGCCGGCGTGGATGGCGAAAGCCTGCTGATGGGCTTGTGCGATGTGGCCCTCTCGTCTGGCTCGGCGTGTACCTCGGCTTCTTTGGAGCCGTCTTATGTGCTCAAAGCCATTGGCGTTGGCGATGATATGGCGCAAAGTAGCATCCGCTTTGGCATTGGGCGTTTCAATACCGAAGCAGAGATCGACTATGTTGCAGACCGCGCGATTCGGGAAGTCAACCGGCTTCGAGAGATCTCGCCGAATTACAAAAACATCCGCAGAAGAAAGGCAGATCGCGGATTAAGCAGATTGCGCGGATTGCGCGGATGAAAGGCGAAAGGCGGATCGCGGATTACACGGATTGCGCGGATGACGCGGATGAAAGGCAAGGCAAGAGGCGAGGAGAGAAATGTAGGGGCGATGCCCCCGTGCTCGCCCAAAGATACAAGGCGAATCGCGGATGACACGGATTGCACAGATGAACGCAGATTGAGGCGATGCCCCCGTGCCCGCTTTTATTTTTTCAAATTTACAGACTTATCACTGGAGTTACGAATGCCAACACCCCCTGCTCCCAAACGCGCTGAAATTTTGCCCGACGTAAAAAATATCGTCGCTGTTGCCAGTGGCAAAGGCGGCGTGGGAAAGACAACTGTGAGCGTCAATCTCGCTGTTTCGCTCGCCAAACAGGGCGCGGCGGTTGGCCTGCTCGACGCGGATATTTACGGCCCCAATGTGCCGCTGATGATGGGCGCGAGGGCGCAACCCAAAGCGCGCGGACAAAAAATTCTGCCCCTTGAAAATCACAATGTCAAATTGATGTCTCTCGGCCTCATTGCGGGCGAAAATGCCCCCATCATCTGGCGCGGGCCCATTGTGGGCAAAATGATTCAGCAATTTATGATCGACGTGATATGGGGCGCGCTCGACTATCTCGTGGTCGATTTGCCCCCCGGCACGGGCGATGCACAACTCACCCTTGCCCAAACCGTGCCCCTCGCCGGCGCGGTTATTGTCACCACGCCGCAAAAGGTCGCGTTGGAAGATGTCCACCGCAGCATTGAGATGTTTCACAAAGTGGAAGTGCCCATGCTCGGCATCATAGAAAACATGAGCTATTTTTCGTGCCCGTGTTGCGGAGACCGCACGCCCCTGTTCGGCGCAGATGGCGGTCGGCAAATCGCCGATGCGTTTGGCCTGCCGCTTCTCGGACAAATCCCCATTCAGCCCGACATTTGCGAACGCGGCGATGCGGGCATGCCCATTGCGCTGGATGGAGACCATGTGTTTGCCGAGATTGCCGCGTGCGTTGTCGAGGCATTGAGAGAACGAGAGAGCGACTTGCCGGAAATTGCGATTGTTTGAGACAACAATCAGTGGTCGGTGACCAGTCCTCGTACTTAGCGATGAGGGGAGGCGGATGGCTGATTCTCAAAGGTCAGGGGCTTGCAGAGAGGGTAGAAATGCGTTACATTTAAGATCAGGAGCCAAAATAACCCCATCCGCCGATTTTAAGAGAGATATAAATGAGCGAAATTACATTGAATATTCCGGATGTTCTGACGGATTTGCCGAAAAAAGAACAGGCACTTCTCATGGGGCGTGCGCTGAGAGGTGCTGTTGAGTACCGCATGGTTCAGGTCGAGGAGGAAATCAGAGAAGGACAGGGCTATTTGGAACAGTACGAAAAGAAATATGGTCTTTCTTTTCAAGCATACGAAAAAAAAATCAATGACTTGGAATTTGTGGGGGTCGATTATCAAGAAGACTATAACGATTGGTATTTCTGGACGGAGTGCGTGCAACGCGCCCAAGCTGTTTTAATAAATTTACGCCAATTTTTATCGCCGTAATGGATCTCGATACCCCAAATCGATATCGAGATATGATTCTCGATTATGAAGTTGTCCTACATCGTATTCGGCGCGATGTGGAACAAATAAAAGCAATCGCATTTCTTGAGGATGGCACAAATTTGAGAATTTCAGAAGTATTTGTAAGCGGGGCGTTGAAAAAGTATAGTTATTATTGGCTCGATATCATCGCCAAGGTCGCATTGAAGCGTCTCAACAGCAGAATCTACAGGCTGTTTTGAATTGTATTTTTGAAAGGATTCGGGGAGAGGGTGTTGCGGAGGAAGGGGCATCTTGAACCACCAACTCGAAAGGGCACGCCATGAGCGCGACTTATGACATGCTCGTCGCACGGGCAGCGGCCACTACCACGGGGCTTTCTCCAGAACGCGCACAGGAGAAAATCCACGCCAATGGCACGTTGCTCATCGACGTGCGCGAGCGCGAACATTATATCGAAGGATATATCCCCGGCGCAGAAAATGTGCCGCGTGGGTTTCTCGAACTTCGCATTGAAGGCATGGACAATGACCGCGACCGCGCGATTATAGTCTATGGCACCGAAGGCCGGGGCGCGTTGGCCGCGCAGGCATTGCAAGGCATGGGCTATGCCAATGTCGCGTATATCCAAGGCGGCATCGACGCATGGCAAAATGCCGGTTTTGACATTGACCGCGACCGCGCACTCAACAAGGCCGAAGTGCAACGTTACTCTCGCCACCTGCTCATTCCCGAAGTGGGGGAACGCGGGCAGGGCAAATTGCTCGACGCCAAAGTGTTGCTCATCGGCGCGGGCGGATTGGGCAGTCCAACGGGGCTTTACCTGGCCGCGACGGGCATTGGGACGCTCGGCATTGTCGATGCCGATGTCGTGGATGTCACCAATTTGCAACGCCAAGTCCTGCACGGCACGTCCGATCTCGGTCGCCTCAAAGCCATTTCGGCTTACGAGACGCTCAAAGAGATCAACCCCGGTTGCCATGTGGTGCCCCATACCGATTATCTCACGTCCGACAATATCATGGATGTTCTTCCCAAATACGATATCATCGTCAATGGCTGCGACAATTTCCCAACACGCTATCTGGTCAACGATGCGTGCGTGTTTCTGAAAAAAACCATCGTGGATGGCAGCATTTTCCGGTTTGAGGGGCAGGTCACGGTGTATCCGTGCGATGGTGAGGGGCCTTGCTACCGATGCCTCTATCCCGCGCCGCCGCCGGCAGATTTGGCGCCGTCGTGAGACGAAGCCGGTGTGCTGGGCGTTTTGCCCGGCACGGTTGGCCTCGTGCAGGCCACTGAAGTTGTCAAACTCATTCTCGGTCAGGGCGACCCGCTCATCGGGCGCTTGCTGATGTACGATGCCCTGCAAATGAACTTCAACACGTTTAAGATTCGCCGCGATCCGAGTTGCCCGGTGTGCGGAGACAATCCCACGATCACCGAACTGATGGATTACCAAGCGTTCTGCGCGATGGATCACAGCGAGGCAGCGGACTAATCGCCGCGAGATGCAAAGCGAAGGGGTGAAACCGAGATTGGGTTTCACCCCTTTTTTTTGGATTTGGTTCTCCCTTTCGGGCCGTGAACGCTTCTGGACAAGGACACCTCGCTCACTCCTCGCCTTTCATCCGCCCAATCCGAGTCATAGACTATCTGTCGCGTGCTGTTATACCAATTTGATTTTTCTTTTTCCGTATCCTGCCTCCCATCAGGGAGGAATGAGGAATGAGGAACAGACGTTCCTCAGAGATCATGGGTTGCTTGTCTCAAGCGTTTGGTTCTGCCTCCTGGTGGGTTGCCTTCGATGCCTTCGGCGACCTACTTTTTTTCAACAGCAAAAAAAAGTAGGCAAAAAATGCCGCTCTCATGCGCCGAGAGGCTGGCACAGCGCAAACCGCTTTTGTAACAGAACGACATGCGTCGGCCTGCAAGGTTGGCTACATAATCGCCGTGGGTTGCGAGACGGCCTTGCGCGCTGTGCGCGATGGTTTTATCTGATGGTCTTTTGGGATGGCCTGGTTGCCATGGCTTCTTTGAATGACTGCGGAACGTCAAGGGAATCTTTGCTGGCAACATAGCGCATCACATCAGGTCAACTGAAAAACAATTTAGAGTCCCTAACATAAAGAAATCAAGCGTCTGAAACAGATGAGCGAACACCCGATGGAACGCCTCAAAGTCGGCCTCTCACAAATCCATGTCAACGCTTTTTGTTAGGGACTCTTATATTCAGCCCCATTCACTTCACTTCCACGCGGACAACTCATACGATAAATACACTTACACTCCTTTGGATGAAAGTAAAAGAGGACAGTGGAGCATTGCGGACGATGTACTTACCATGACTAATGAAGATGGCACTACTTATACCTATAAGTACCACATAAGAGGTAATATCCTAACGTTGAGCAGAAGCGAGGGGGGTAGAATTTTAGAACGTCGCTACACGAGGGTCATATAATCCTGAATAACGGCGTACAACTTCAACAGAAGTTTATCCTGATTCAGACAAGGGGTCACAAAACAAGCCCGGGTTCGCAAGGAACTCGGGCTTTTGTTTTTCGTTGTCAGCGGTTGGCGGTCAGCAAAACAAGCAATCAGCGGTGGCGAGGTGGGGCTGAAAGCCCAAAGCTGATTTCAGTGAACATTTGACGTTACGCAATGCTCCGCTTGTCATTCAGCGGGAAATCGCGTCATGCCTCCGCATCCAACACGCGCTGAAATGCCGCCAGATTATTGACTTGCACTGCTGCACGATGCAACTGCTTGAGCCGTTGCAAATCGTCGATGACCGCAATGCGATCAGCGAACTGGCCGGCCACACCCGCATCAAAGCGAACCGCCAACGCTTCTCGGATGCTCTCTTGGATGCCCTGCTCAATGCCCTGCTCAATGCCCTGCTCAATGCCCTGCTCAATGCCTTGTTTAACGCCCAGTTCCTTGAGGTATTGGGCAAACGATGATTCACGCATAATCGCGTCCATAAGACCCTCCTGAGAAATGATACTCGTGATAGTGTTTGGATCATACGCCAACCCACTTAATACAGCCAAGCCGCCCAAAAAGTTAGCCTTTTCGGCCTGCGCCAACGACACGGCATCGGTCCTGCGAATGCACTGACGCAACCATTCCTCAGAAGTCATCCCCGCAGGACGCTTCATCAATGGCGCGAATGGAAGCAAACCCGGATGATCACCTTCAACAATGTCTTGCCCGTCTATCTCGTTCAGCCGAATCACCTTATAGCGCACCACCACTGGGTAGTCGGGATGCTTTTGGAGGTAAAGCCCTTCATCGCGTCGCCCGGCATCGGGCCGTAGGTAGATCACATGGGAATAGACCGGCAGGCCATAGTATTCAATGAGCCGGATGATATAGCTGGCCATGCGGATCGGCATGGGGGAATCCCTGCTGTCGGTGGTTTGAAATTCCGTGTGTACCAAGACCTCCTCGCCATCAATCCACACGCGAATCAGGCTATCGGTTAAGCGCGTTTCAACCCTAGGGATCTCGGGGTCGAGGATTGCGCGGATTTCGACATCGGCTCGTCCGAGGGTGAAGCGGACGAAATCGGCAGGGTAGGTTTGAATCAAATGTTTGGAAATCGTATCGTATTCTGCCATGGGGATACCACCAAGTGACGAACTCCCCTTGCTGAAGCAAAGGGGCTTCTAAGGAGATTGTGCGATCAACAAAGAGTGCGGCAAAAGCAACAAGCCATCTGACATCTTCGCCTGCAAGGGTTGACATCCCAACCCGATGAATGTTTGTGGCCGCGTTCAAATCTCGGTCAGTTTCATAGCCACAGTCGCAAACAAAGACCCGTTCACGCTGTGGCAACTTTTACCACGCCACAAGCAGAACACGTCTTACAGCTTGAATTGGACAAACTGCGTAACATCAATAAATAATCTGCAATATCTCTCGCTCTGTCAAGTGGTTCGTCACCCATTCCCGCCATCAAGCGGTCAGTCCCTTGTCTGAATCGCGGATTGTCGCGGATTTAGGGATTGCGCGGATTAACCCCACCCCCTGCCACTCACTGCGTCCTCCGCACCTGCTACATCCTTTACACCCCCTGCACGTTCTGCCCTACCGGTGCCGCCCAATCCGCGTCATCTGCGCCATCTGGTTAATACGCGTTTCAGACAGTTATACCCATTTGATTTTAAGAAGCCCTAACAGAAAGCGTTGACATGGATTTGTGAGAGGCCGATTTTCTCCTCAGCCCAACCCTTACAACGTACATGCCCGGCATCTGCAACCGGGCGAGGAGGGACAGATGTCCAAACCACTCGTGAGCGATGAACTCTGGGAAAAGGGCCACCCCCTTTTGCCGGTTCCCAAGCCGAGACGGTTCCGCTTTCCCGGACGTAAGCGCATTGATGACCGCAAGGCGTTGACCGGCATGCTATTCGTCCTGAAGAGCGGCATCCCATGGGAGCAGTTGCCCCAAGAGATGGGGTGGGGTTCCGGGATGACCTGCTGGCGTCGTCTGAAGGCATGGCATGACGCCGGCGTGTGGGAGCGGCTTCATCATCTGCTGTTGTCCAAACTGCGAGCGGCCGACGCCTTGGACGGGTCTCGTGCCTGCGTGGACAGTGCCTCCCTGCGTGCGGTAGGCGCTGGGGGGAAAAACCGGGCCTAATCCCACAGACCGCCGCAAGCCCGGGCGTAAGCATCATGTGATCACCGATGCCAACGGGCTGCCTCTGGCCGCGATTGTGCCCGGGGCGAACCGGCCAGATGTGACGCAATGGTTGCCATGGGTGGACGCTGTGCCCGCGGTCAGAGGCAAACGCGGTCGTCCGCGTCGCAGACCCCAACGGCTGTATGCAGACCGTGCCTATGACTCGAGGGCACACCGGAAGGCCCTGCGTGCGCGCTACATCTCGCCGGTGATCGCCCGACGGGGTGCAGAGCATGGCAGCGGGTTGGGCGTGTACCGGTGGGTCGTTGAGCGGACGCTGGCCTGGCTCCGTCAGTTCCGCAGCCTGCGAGTGCGCGACGAGCGCAGAGCGGACATCCATGAGGCGTTCCTCTCCATCGGGTGTTCACTCCTCTGTTTCAGACGCTTGATTTCTTTATGTTAGGGCTTCTTAGTATTAGGATCGAGAATAATGCGCGTTGTCTTGGTTTTCGACGATGGCGTCGTCTGTCGAGACCCCGAGGCGGTCTGCCCATTCCAAAATTTGCCGGTTGATGGTGTCGGGTATTTCAATGCCGCGGTTGAGGCGATGTATGCGGTTGCGATGTTCAAACTCGCCGGGCACTTGAACTTCGTCTATGCCATCGGCGGGTTCGGTTGTTTTCATCGCGTTTAAGAATGCGCGGATGCCCTGTTGATAACGATCCAAGTCTGTGAATGCACCGATGTCAATCACCTGCATGAAAGCCCCTCCAGAAGGCGAGCCTTCACCGCGGTTTCCCGAAAGTTGGCCCATCAAACAAGTGAACAGGGAAAACGCATATCCCTTGTGTTCTGCAAAGGTACGCAGATAGCCTCCGTCGTAAAAATCGAGGGAATTGGTTGATGGCGCGTTGTTTTTATCGACAATGAGATGGTCGGGTATGGGCAGGTTTTTGCTCCGCGCAACCTGAAGTTTGCCCTCGGCGACCGCTGAGGTGGCGACATCAAGGACAAAGGGCGTCTCGTCGCCGGTGGGAATGCCTACGGCGATGGGATTGGTGCCCAAGCTGCCTTTTTTCCCGCCAAAGGGCAGGACTTTCATGGCATTGGGCGATCCCACGCCGACCATGCTGATGCCGACAAACCCTTGGTGCGCGGCAAGTTCGGCATATTCGCCCAAGCGTCCGATGTGTTCAATTTGCGTAAATGAAACCGAGCAGATTTCAGCACTTCGCGCTTTTTGCATGGCTTTGTGGAGGGCGCGGTAGGCCGTGAAGTGGCCCGGCCCCCGATTGCCATCAATGACCAATGTGGTGGTCGATTCGCGCACGATTGTGGGTTCTGCCGCTGGATCCATGAGGCCCTCAGATATGCGGCGGAGATAGACTGGAATGCGGAGAACGCCGTGAGAATCGTGCCCGGCGAGGTTGGCGTTGACCAAAATTTTGGCGACGATATGTGCGATTTCGCACGTCGCGCCCGACGCTTCAAACAGAAGTCTCGTAAGCGCGTGAAGATATGCGGGTCGATAGGTGTGCATTTTCATGGTTGACGGGGTCTCCTCAAGGCTGTGTCATCGGCGACTGTCGCTCAGAACATTCATTTGGGCGGGCACAGGGGCCACGCCCCTGCGTCTCGATTTTGGGGGTGTCTGGATGGGGACTAACCACGAACCACTGCTTTGTATGCCTAAAGCCCCGCAGCGAAAAAGGCTTCGAACACCTCGGCGGGAACCGTTGCACATGCCGCGCGGACGTTGGCGGTGAGTTGGCCTTTGTCGAGGCTGCCGAGGGGGTTGCCGTGGATGCGGGTTTCGCGGATGGAAAATTGCAAGGTGAGTTCGAGCAGGTTGTAACCGCGTTCTTCGCACCACAGGCGCATGGTTTCCGCGCGGTGGTGGTCGTCTCGCCAGCGGTCACGGGGGACGAAGTTTTCAACGGGTACGCCCGTGAGATAGCCGCGCCTGATCGACCAGCCGTTCATCACGCCCAAATCGCGTTGGGCCGCAACGGGCAAGAGGTCGTCGCCGATGGTTTGCCGCAAGAGGTTGTGATCGCCAAAACACAGGAAGCAATCGGTGCGCCCGGATTCAATATGCGCGAGGTGGAAGTCGTGGGGGCGCATGCCGTAGCCGATGAAATTGACCCATCCCCGCTCTCGCGCTTTTTCCAAGCCTTCGAGCGTGCCCCCCGATGCGAGCGTGGGTTCGATGTTTTCGGGGTCGTGGATGAAGAGCACGTCGAAGTGGTCGATGCCCAAAATGCCGAGTTGGTCTTCCACATCGGCGAGCACGCGCTCGGCTGTGTAGTTGGGATCGCCACTGCCATATCCCCCCCATTGTGCCGCGCTGTGACAGCAGACGCGCCCGCTGATGATGAGTTCATCGCGTCTGACAACGCCCTGTTTGATGGCGAGGCCGAGTTTGCGGAGGGAGTCCCCATAACACCGCGCACAATCGAAGTGGTTGACGCCGATATCCACGGCAAACCGAATGAGGTCCGCGGCTTCGGTATCGGTGACGGGGCCAAAGTGGTTGCCAAACCCCTGCGTGCCAAACGGGATCACGGGGATGGAGAGTTCGGTTTTGCCCCAGCGACGCCGGGGGACTTGCAGATCGGACATGGGTAAACTCCTTGGGAAATGCAGAGAGCAAAGCGCAATGTCGTCAATCGTCCAGCGCGTGTGCGATGAGGTCGTCCATATCGACAAATTCGAGTGTGGAGATGTGCGTGCCCGAAAGGAAAACAGGCGGGGCAACGCCTGCGTTGAGCGCTTCGACCCAGCGTTGCACGCACAAACACCAGCGGTCGCCGGGTTTGAGGCCGGGAAAGCGATATTCCGGCACGGGCGCGCTCAGGTCATTGCCCGCAGCCCGGGAGAAAGCCAGAAATTCCTCGGTCATTTCCGCGCAGAGGATGTGCAACCCCAGATCGCCCGGCCCCGTGCGGCAACACCCGTCTCGAAAAAATCCCGTCATCGGCTCGGTGCAACAATCGACGAGGTCTTCGCCAAAAACATTTTTTCCGCGATTCATGGTTCACTCCAAAGGTTAAGCAGTTAGTGGTCAGTGACCCAGACACCCCCCAAATCGAGACGTAGGGGCGTGGCCCCTGTGCCTGGCCGTCGATGTAACTGCTGACGCAGTTGTACACCGTTTCGCCGTTTCGCTAATTCGCATAAGGCACTGTGCCCGTTTCATTGACCGTATATCCCCACTGTTCAATATAGGCCGCGCCGGGGAGAAAGGCGTCGTTTTGTGCATTGAGGCGGCGTTGCAACCCGTTGTCCAATTCGCGGCGCAAATCCGCAGAGTTGGGGTTGTCGATGAGATTGTTCAACTGGAAGGGATCGGCGTTGTTGTCGTAGAGCAACCACGGGCCATCCAGGGTGCGAACATACGTGTATTGCCGGGTGCGAAGCCCGCGATATTCGCGCCCCCCTTGTGCGCGCGTCCACTGCCCAAAAGGCTGCGGGCATTGCAAAAGGGCCGCGCCATCAGAGGGATTGTCGCCCCCGTTGAGATAGGCCGAATAATCCAAGCCTTCAACCGTGTCGGGTATGTCGATCCCACACAGGCCCAAAAGCGTGGGCATGATGTCGGGTATGTCAATGGGGTCATCAATTTCGCGGCCTTCAGTTCCAAATTGCGCGGGCCAACGCAACAAGAAGGGGATGCGAATGGACTCGTCCCAAGGCTGTTGCTTTTTCGCGCTGCCCTGCGAGCCGAGCATATCGCCGTGATCCGAAAAAAAGAGCACGAGGGTATTGTCCGCCCTGCCCGTGTTGTCGAGGGTTTGGAGCAGATCGCCCATGCAGTCGTCGAGCGCGGTGCAATGGCCGTAGTATCCCGCGATCCATTTTCGGGCGTTTGCTTCGGCTTGTGCCGGCACATTGGGGCGCAGCGGTACGTCTTCTGCGCGGTACATGGCGCGATATTTTTCGGGCGCGGTTTCGTAAGGCGCGTGCGGTGGCCCCCACGAGAGCACGAGGAGGAAGGGGTTTTCCGCGTTGTGATTTTGAATGTAGTCTCGCACATCCCGCGTCTGCGCAATGGCGTCGTATCCTTCCCAGACGCGCTTTTCGTCTGAGTCATTGGCATAGTAAAAGGAGTGGTTGTAGTTGTGCGTGCATTCCCGCACTTTCCAGTAGTCAAAGCCCTGCCGATTTTCGGGCGGGATATACTGGGATCGGCCATTTGCATTGACGTGCCATTTGCCGACATAAGCGGTGTCGTAGCCCGCGCTTTTGAATGCGTGTGCAAGGCTGATGGCCCTGTCGCTTAGGTGGACATCGTTGACAAAAACGCCGTGCGTGAGGGGGTATTGCCCCGTGAGCAGAGACGCACGCGCCGGGCAACAGACCGAGCACCCGGAAACCGCGTGCGAGGCATTGATGCTTTGAGACGCGAGGCGGTCGATGTTGGGCGTTTGCACGCAGGTGTTGCCGGCATAACCAAACGCCTGTGCGCGCCACTGATCGCCAAAGACGAGGATGACATTGGGAGATTCGGGCATCGAAATTCCTTTGGTTAGAGATGTGATCCCGCGCAAAACCGCGACAATATTAGGCGTCAACGCGCCCCTTGTCAATCTCTCTGACGAGGGGAAGCCGCGATGCGACCAGAATTGGGGCTTGCCCCACCGCGATGATTTTGCTTAATTTAGCAACAAGCCCAAGTCTAAATGAACTTCTGAAACCATCACCAAGACGAAAAGAGAATGTCCCATGCTGACGAGTTTTACCGTAACAAATTTTCGCAATCTCGAGTCGGTCACATTGGAACGCCTTGGGCGGATGACGCTGATTGGCGGGAAAAATGGGGTGGGAAAAACGGCTCTGCTCGAAGCACTTTGGTTGCTCGCGGGTTCAGATCTCCCGGAATTGAGTGAAAGAATAAATTCATTCAGGGGTCTTCCAACACTTGGGCCTGAAACGATTTTTCAAGACATCTTTCGCAACTTCGATACGAGTACGCACATCAAAATAAGTGCATCAGGAGATTGGGGAAGCCATCCGCGAAAATTGGAGATCTATTTACAGAAACGCCAACAGGTCGATGCCATCCGTGCCGATGCTTTGGAAAGGGCGAGCATAGAACGATTGACGCGGCCCCTAACCGAAGGCGAATTTGAGCTCGTGTTTCGATACCAACATGGCAGCGATGGCAAATACATGTCCCGAGCATGGTGGGTTGCAGAGCAGATGGCGGTTGCCCCTGGCGCTGCGTTGACGGGTGAGAGTATCCGCCAAGAACGGCAAGCAGTACACAATAGGACCAATTCGATATTTATGCCAGCGGTTCTCCGAGATAGCCTTCAAGCCATTGCGTTGAGATTTGGAAAATTTCAGTTGGAGAGAAAGGATGCTGAAATTCTGAGGTTCTTGCGTTTATTGGAACCGCGCTTGACGGGGTTGACGCTTATCGCGATCAACAATATACCCGTCATTCACGCCTATATAGACGGTATGAACAGGCCCATCCCCGTCCAATTGCTCGGCGAAGGCTTGAACCGGATGCTCGGACTCATATTGTCGATGAGCGAGGCGCGTGGCGGGTTGCTCTTGATAGATGAGATCGAAAACGGCTTGCACCATACTGTGCAAGAAAAAGTGTTTTCCATCCTGATGGACATGGCCCGATCATTTGATGTGCAGATATTTGCCACCACGCACAGCGACGAGTGTATCAGGGCAGCGCACCGGGGGCTTGCAAAACAGGGACATCAAGCGTTGGCATTCTACCGCCTCGATCGCGTCCAAGAAGATATTAACGCGGTGGGCTTTGGTAGCGAGCGGATCGAAACGGCCATCAAATACAACATGGAGATTCGATAAGTGCCCGACCACCTGAAGATCGAACGACCCAAACAGGTCATCGTCGAGGGCAACGACGACGTTCGGGTATTTGGCGCGTTGTCCAAGCATCTGAACATCCGAGATGTGCAAATACACGGTTATGGCGGGATCGATAACTTGCGGAGATTTCTCGATACCTTTAGAGATTTGCCTGAATTTGGTCTCGTTCAATCTCTCGCAGTCGTGGCGGATGCAAATTCGGACAGGGAGAAAAGAGAACGCCGAATTTGCAACGCATTGTCGGATATGGCGTTGCCTGCCCCATCTCGTCCGCTTGAACTCGCTTCAAATGGCGAGTTGCAAGTCGCCTACTTGATTATTCCACATAACGTAGCGGGTACGATGATCGAGGATGTATGCCTCAACTCGGTAAGCGCGGACCTCGCAATGAAATGTGTGGATCGGTATTTTGAATGCCTCAGCCAGACGGAGATTGAAGGGCCAAAAAAAGTATGGATGTCAAAGGCGCGATTACACGCATTCCTCGCGTCGAGGAACCGTCCGGGGCTTCGCTTGGGCGAGGCCGCAGAAAGCGGTATATGGCCGTTTGAAACCGATGCGTTCCGGCCCTTGCTGGAACTGGTCAGAATGCTGTAAATCAATCAACCTAAGAAAACACCATCACCTCAATTTGGAGTGTTACATGGCGATTACACAGCTCGAACCCAAAGAAGCGAAGGCCGCGATGGATGAAGCGGAAAATGCGGTGTATCTCGATGTGCGTACGGAAATGGAATTTGCACAGGGGCATCCCGAAGGCGCGATCAACATTCCGGTTGCCGTGCCCGGGGCCGCGGGCATAATGCCGAATCCCAATTTTTTGACCGTTGTTCAAAAGGTGTTGCCGGACAAAGCACAACCCGTGTTTTGCGGCTGTCAGGTCGGGATGCGTTCCCAGATGGCTGCGGAATTGATGGCGCGGGCCGGGTATTCCAATCTGGTCAATGTGCAGGGCGGCTTTGGCGGCAAAGTCGAAAATGGCGTCCTCGTGGTCGTGGGATGGCGCGATTCCAATTTGCCAGTTGAAACAGAGGTCAACGGCGCCAATTCCTACGCGAGTCTCAAGGCGCGGGCAGAGAAATCGTGACGAATAGACGAATCGACGAATCGAGCCGTAGGGGCGTGGCCCCTGTGCCTGGCCGTCGATGTAACTGCTGACGCAGTTGTACACCGTTTCGCCGTTTCGCTAATTCGCATAAGGCACTGTGCCCGTTTCATTGACCGTATATCCCCACTGTTCAATATAGGCCGCGCCGGGGAGAAAGGCGTCGTTTTGTGCATTGAGGCGGCGTTGCAACCCGTTGTCCAATTCGCGGCGCAAATCCGCAGAGTTGGGGTTGTCGATGAGATTGTTCAACTGGAAGGGATCGGCGTTGTTGTCGTAGAGCAACCACGGGCCATCCAGGGTGCGAACATACGTGTATTGCCGGGTGCGAAGCCCGCGATATTCGCGCCCCCCTTGTGCGCGCGTCCACTGCCCAAAGGGTTGCGGGCATTGCAAAAGGGCCGCGCCATCAGAGGGATTGTCGCCCCCGTTGAGATAGGCCGAATAATCCAAGCCTTCAACCGTGTCGGGTATGTCGATCCCGCACAGGCCCAAAAGCGTGGGCATGATGTCGGGTATGTCAATGGGGTCATCAATTTCGCGGCCTTCAGTTCCAAATTGCGCGGGCCAACGCAACAAGAAGGGGATGCGAATGGACTCGTCCCAAGGCTGTTGCTTTTTCGCGCTGCCCTGCGAGCCGAGCATATCGCCGTGATCCAAAAAAAAGAGCACGAGGGTATTGTCCGCCCTGCCCGTGTCGTCGAGGGTTTGGAGCAGATCGCCCATGCAGTCGTCGAGCGCGGTGCAATGGCCGTAGTATCCCGCGATCCATTTTCGGGCGTTTGCTTCGGCTTGTGCCGGCACATTGGGGCGCAGCGGTACGTCTTCTGCGCGGTACATGGCGCGGTATTTTTCGGGCGCGGTTTCGTAAGGCGCGTGCGGTGGCCCCCACGAGAGCACGAGGAGGAAGGGGTTTTCCGCGTTGTGATTTTGAATGTAGTCTCGCACATCCCGCGTCTGCGCGATGGCGTCGTATCCTCCCCAGACGCGCTTTTCGTCTGAGTCATTGGCATAGTAAAAGGAGTGGTTGTAGTTGTGCGTGCATTCCCGCACTTTCCAGTAGTCAAAGCCCTGCCGATTTTCGGGCGGGATATACTGGGATCGGCCATTTGCATTGACGTGCCATTTGCCGACATAAGCGGTGTCGTAGCCCGCGCTTTTGAATGCGTGTGCAAGGCTGATGGCCCTGTCGCTTAGGTGGACATCGTTGACAAAAACGCCGTGCGTGAGGGGGTATTGCCCCGTGAGCAGAGACGCACGCGCCGGGCAGCAGACCGAGCACCCGGAAACCGCGTGCGAGGCATTGATGCTTTGAGACGCGAGGCGGTCGATGTTGGGCGTTTGCACGCAGGTGTTGCCGGCATAACCAAACGCCTGTGCGCGCCACTGATCGCCAAAGACGAGGATGACATTGGGAGATTCGGGCATCGAAATTCCTTTGGTTAGAGATGTGATCCCGCGCAAAACCGCGACAATATTAGGCGTCAACGCGCCCCTTGTCAATCTCTCTGACGAGGGGAAGCCGCGATGATTTTGCTTAATTTAGCAGCAAGCCCAAGTGCTCAAAGACAGGGACAACAGCGATATTTTGCGATGAGGGAAAAACATGAATGCCCAATTGATTCAAAAGCAAATTCCACTTGGAAGCCGAGTCAAGTTTTCTCTTGCGGGCGGCAGTGACATTTCTGGCAGTCTTGTAGGAATTGAACAGGAACTCATAAAAATTGAAACCGTGGAAGGCCAAGCCGCCATGGTGCCCATTGACAGAATCATTTTTTGGCAGCTTTTGGATACGTCACCAATTAACGGCGGGAATAGCAAGCCCTCGGATGAAGGAAAGGGTGCGAGAGAGTCAGAAATTGAGATCACGAAAAAAGAGGTCGAAATTAAAGCGCGATTTCAAGCCAAACGCCAAAGCGCGAAAATTGGGCTTAAAGAACCGGATTTCGTGTTTCCAACTGAGGAGTTAAGCAGTGGCGCGAAAAAAGAAACGACTGTGATCTGGAACCGGATCCGAGACAAATACCAATACGCGAAAAAGGTGAACGAACTCGGCGCGGCTTATGGCCGCATTCAACCCATTCTCACCGAACTCGAGAACATGGCAAATTGGTTTCGGAGTTCGGCGAGTGTAAAACGCCACCTCGCGTATTTCTATACCCTGTCTAACAACCGACAAGACGCGCTCAAGTCTTATCGCGAAGCCGCAATTTCTTCTCAAAATGAGATCGATTGGTACAACCTCGCCGTCGTCGCCCAAGAAACCGGAAACGGGGAACTGGCTTGCTACAGTTTAAGCCAACTGTTCCGGAAATCGCCAGCTATGAAGGAATTGGACGCTTGGTATATGTATATAAATCTGCTGCTCAAGTTCGACAGCCACAGGGATTTGATCGCGATCTGTCGAGCCAAGTCCCAAAAAATTTCGCAAAAAGAAACCGCGCTCCTGTTGGAAACAGCGGTTTATCTCCTCATCGTGGCAGACGAGGAATCAGGGGCAAGGGAGGCTTTGAGAAAACCCATCGCGGGCGTTTCGGTTTCTGATATTCGGGAAATCTTGAACGCCCTCGACCGAGAACCGACAGAAGGCTATCAGAGCGTCATTGAAGAGTTTTCAAGGCCAGCGATTCCAAACTTAGAGGACCGCCCGCCTCGCGGGCATATTTACAGCTATAACTCCCATCAGGGCTATGGTTTTATTCGAGATCAAAAGGGAACCTCATATTTCTTTCATGTAAGCGCAATTACAGATCCGATGTTGCGCGAAGATATAACTCGTTTTACCAGTGAATCAATTCCTGTTGACTTTCAGACAACTCAAGGGCCTAAAGGACCTAAGGCGATCCGAATTTCCCGACACAAAACGATTCACGACTGGTACGAACTCGCCGAAAGTGTAGCGGACGCTGGCGACTATGGCGTAGCCATCTCGCATATCAGACGGGTTCTTTCGATCAACAAGAATTACCCAAATGCGCGAGAAAATCATGACAAATGGCGGGAGTACGCACGGGTGATAGGCGTTCCAAAGGGATCGAGCTATTTTGCCCGCGCCAAGCGGGCGCAGTTGGTCGAGAAGGATTTGGACAAGGCCGAGAAACTCTTCCGGCAAGCCATTTTACAAAACGACAATCTGGAATCCGCTGTGAACGATTTGGCATCGCTGCTATCGCAACGCGAACGCTTTGAGGATGCTGTTAAAGTCATCGAACAAAATCGGTCTCGGATTCGCAACAAACGATCATTGGACAATGTACTGACGACTATTTACAAAAAAGGCGAGATGCATGACAAAGCGATTGCACTTTTGAAAAAGCAACTCCGACAGGAGCAAACGGAAAAAAAAGAGGATATAATTCAGTGGCAAATTGCAAGTTCCTACTTCCAGCTAAACAAACATGAAGAAGCTGAGAAGCTATTCAGAGAAATTCTGAAACGCCAACCGGACCTCATCTCCGCCAAACGCAACCTCGCTCTCTGTCTGTCAAGGCAGGAACGCTACGACGAGGCTGAAGACCTGCTCAATCAAATTTTAGCCGTTTCGTCAGACGCAGGGGCCACCGCACTACTCGAGGCCGTTCTGCAAGCCAAAAAGACTGGCGAGAGAGAACTCGTTGATGATATTGCTATCGAAACGGAGCTTTCAGATTATTCGAGCGGTCAGATCAGTTCTTTCACTCAGTTCTTTTTGGATGGTTGCGACTTCACAGGTGTACCGCCCGAGCGCGTTCGGTCAAAGAAATTTAGGCATTCGGATATTTCTTATTTGGAACGTCAAGCGACAGAATCGAAAACATTCCGCCCGTCTGATCGCGCCAGTTATTACCTCTCTGCTACTAAAATCATCAGGACTTTGGAAGATAAAGATCCCAATAGTTTGAAAGATGAAGATCCCAATAGATTTTATGTATTCCTTTGTAAAAGTTTCGCCTCTAAAGGAGATGACATAGTAGTTAAAAGTGGAAATCTTGACGCAGCGCGAGAATGGTATGCCGAAGCACTCAGTGTTTATGACGGAGATCGAAGTCAGAGAAAAGATGAACAAGATGCTGTCAATGCACTCGTAAGGTTCCTCTATTCACGGTTGGGCCGATCTCATGTTCCTCTGCCGCCTCATACTCCTACTATTGATGACACAATAAATGAGGTTATTAAACTCGCTGATTCCAAAAGGATATTTGGTGACATTACCTATCTCATTTTTCGCAGCAGATATGCGGCAAGCCGTTTGCTTCGGCGTCTATACGATCAACAGGATTTGCGCGAGAGGGCCCTACAATATCTCAAGTATAAGGGTGTTCAGACTTCCGGTACCGAGTTGCCGCGTAATGATTTTATCTCTCTATGGGACGAATTGAGTGATAGACTCTCTGGAGAAACGAGAGATCTTGACAGCAGGTTGCGCTACTTCAACAACTTTCAATTGACAACAGCTTGGTTGGAAGATGCCATTGAACAGGCCCAGGACATTGTTCAGCGACTCAGATTTGATCTCGACCAAGAGAGAATCCGACATCTACAGGATATCTTGAGGCGAGCTGTAGAAATGTGCAAGGAGGTACAGTTTGAAGCGCGAGAACGTCTATGCAGGCAGATTGACGATTCTTGTCGCGATTTGCTAAAAGAGATAGAAGCAAGTCCAACCCGAATATCTGTCGAGATGTTTTACCCGATTATCGAGAATATCAAGAAAACAGTCGGCGAATATCTCGATGAAATTTATGAGACATCAAAGCCCCAGTTGACACTTAGGTTGCCGGTGGAATCTTATGTACCGGACACAGACGAAAAAATTGAGGTTCAGATTGCGGTAGAGAATGAGAGCGGGCGGAGCCCCGCTGAGTCATTGGCGTTGGTCGTTGAGGGAGATTCAACGTTTTTTCAGATTACAGAACTAGAGATTAAACGAGATGGATCCTTACGAGGAGGCGAACAGTCCATTCTAAAGGTGCCATTGCGTGTGACCGCCGAGGCTTTGGCCTCCCAAACATTCTCTTTACCCATTTATGCTCGGTATCGCACCCGTGCAGAAGTAGAAGAAAAAACCACGGTCGAAAATTTCTCCATTCGGCTCTATTCCAAAGATGAGTTTGAGGACATTGAAAATCCGTATGCTGCTTATGCCGAAGGGGGAATTGTCGGCGATCCTGCCATGTTCTTTGGGCGTACCGAGTTGCTCCAAAACATCGCATCTGTCATCCTAGAATCTCGCTTGCAGAGCAAATGCGTCATGGTTTTTGGACAAAAGCGATCTGGAAAGTCTTCAGTGTTGTATCACCTAAAGACCTTACTCCAAAAAGATGCGGATATCCTCATTCTCGATTTGGGCAATATTGGGGCTATTCAGGATGAGAATTCCTCCGTACAACTCCTGTACCAGATTCTCAAACGCATTTTAACAAAACTGGAATACGCGATTGAAGATCGCGTCGATGAGGGGTTTAGTCCCTTGGCCCTTTCCGTCCCAAACGATAGGGAATTTTACGACCATCCCGCGCCGCTTCAATGCTTTGAAGAGACCTTTGGAAAATTAAAACGCCTCGCCTCGAAACAAGCGGATTGGCGCGGTGTGCGGGTCGTGCTTCTGATCGATGAGTTCCAGTATATTTACGGTCGAATCGTTGCGGGCAAAATTTCCGAATCGTTCATGAAAAACTGGAAGGCTCTGTTGCAGGCAAATTATTTCAATGCGGTGTTGGTCGGACAAGATGTGATGCCAAAGTTCAAACTCCGCTTTCCCAATGAGTTTGGCACAACGCAGGATGAGCGCGTCACCTATCTCAAACCGGAGGATGCCCGGCGACTCATTGACGACCCCATACGCATCGGTGGCAGGCAAGGCGAAAGCCGTTACCGAGAAAACGCGATTGAACGAATTTTGAATCTCACCGCGGGCAGTCCATTCTACATTCAAATCATTTGCAACCGTCTGGTCGAATACATGAATGTCAAACGCGCTAGACTGGTGACAGAGGCGGATGTGGAACAAGTCAAAAACGAACTGATACGCGGTGTCAATGCGCTGGCTTTGGATAAGTTTGACAATCTCATCAATTCGGGAGATACCTCAGAAGATGCCATCTCAGATGAAGACGCGCTAAAAATCTTGAAGACGATTGCTGACAATAGCGGGACAGGTCCCTGTCATCGCGATAGAATGGATGGCGAAATATCGGTTGATACAATTCTAGACGATCTCGTGAAGCGAGATGTCGTTGAATGCGATCAGGGACAGTATTATCGCATTCGGGTCGGCCTTTTTAATGAGTGGCTCATCGTCAACGGGTGAAAGGAAACGAAATGAATGATGCGTTTGAAAATCCATTTGCCGATTACGGTAAAATCGTCCGCGGGGACCGTTTTATCGGGCGAAAAAAAATGATAGGCGTTATTGAAAACCGGATCATTCAGCCCATGAATCCGGGGAACATGGCTATCATTGGCATGCATCGCATCGTCAAAAGCAGTCTGGCTTACAAAACGATCATTGAACAATCAGAACAGATTCGACGTTTGGCCGACCAGGCGTTGGCGGCTGATGATCCATGGGACCAGATTAAACGCTTTTTTAAAAAAGTCCGAGAAGCTGGATATGGCACGCTTTTCATTTTAGACGAATTTGATCGCGCACGACTGCTCTTCAAAGGGGATACGGCTTTTCAGCGATTGCGAGAACTGGCCGATTACCCTGATTATCGCTTATCCCTCGTGCTCACGTCTCGCCGGAGCATTCGAGAGATTGAACATGAAGCTGGATCCAGTTCGCCATTTCACAATATTTTTCAGGTTCAGCGTTTGGCGATGTTTGGCGATGAAGACTTGGAAGCCTACTTTTCTCAATTTTCGTCTATCGGGATGCCCATATCCGATGACAGCCGAGCGCGCGTGTTGTTCTATTGCGGGGCTCATCCCTATCTCCTCGAAATGTTGGGTTGCGAAATCGTCGAAAAATTTCGTCAAAATCGGAAAATTGATGTCGATAAAGCCGCCGATGCGATTATCCAGTCTGTCTTTGAGCATTATGACGATGCGATTCGCTTACTACAGGAGGAAGAGACCCTGAATAAGTTGCTTCAAATTTTGTTCGGACCTGTGATTGATGTCAGGCAAACGGATGTGACTGCACTTGAAAACTACGGCTTGATTAAGCCGAACGAAAATGGACGGTATGTCGCCTACTCAGAACACTTTCACGCTTATCTCGAGATGCAGGAGCGGGCAGCAGAATTTGCTGCTGACTTGTGGCCGATATGGCGGGATACCGAGAAGGCACTGCGCCAGCGGATCACAAATGCCATGATAGATAAATACGGTGAGCGTTGGGTTGGTCGGGTCGAAAAAGCCCATCCGCAGTTGAAGGAAATTTTCGAGAAATGCCGAGAGGCACGACAAAAAGACGAACGCCTATTCGGAAACCACGCTTCTCAAAATCTGCTCGATTTCACCTATCCCCAAGATCTGTTTGCAATAATCTTCGGGGAGTGGAGCAGTTTTAAGGACATTTTTGGCAGGGATAAACAGTACTGGGATCAACGCGCATCCCTTCTCGCCAAAATCAGAAACCCATTGGCCCACAACCGAGACGAGTCCCTCCGAGAATACGAACGTCAAATTGCCGAAGGGTATTGCAACGAGATTTTGAACACGCTCAATGTCGGCCACCAAGCTGGAACTGGTCAGAATGCTGTAAATCAATCAACCTAAGAAAACACCATCACCTCAATTTGGAGTGTTACATGGCGATTACACAGCTCGAACCCAAAGAAGCGAAGGCCGCGATGGATGAAGCGGAAAATGCGGTGTATCTCGATGTGCGTACGGAAATGGAATTTGCACAGGGGCATCCCGAAGGCGCGATCAACATTCCGGTTGCCGTGCCCGGGGCCGCGGGTATAATGCCGAATCCCAATTTTTTGACCGTTGTTCAAAAGGTGTTGCCGGACAAAGAACAACCCGTGTTTTGCGGCTGTCAGGTCGGGATGCGTTCCCAGATGGCTGCGGAATTGATGGCGCGGGCCGGGTATTCCAATCTGGTCAATGTGCAGGGCGGCTTTGGCGGCAAAGTCGAAAATGGCGTCCTCGTGGTCGTGGGATGGCGCGATTCCAATTTGCCAGTTGAAACAGAGGTCAACGACGCCAATTCCTACGCGAGTCTCAAGGCGCGGGCAGAGAAATCGTGACGAATATTAGTGGTCAGTGGAGAGTGGTCAGCGGTCAGTCCCCATCCCATCATGCGTAGGGACAGGCCCCCGTGCCTGTCCGAAGCCGTTCCGTCGAGGCAGTTGCGAGTGATAAAAACAAAGGACAGGCGCGCACGCGAAGCATTTGTCGCCGCGGCAAATTTGCAGGTTGGCAACCGGGTGTTGGACCTCGGTTGGGAAGGCGATTGCCTCGCGTGTTTGCGGGGAACGGGTGCGCGGGTGACGTTTGTGGCAGAGGATATCCGCGCTGTGCATCGGGGAAACGGCGTGTTGAGCACAACGCCATCGCAGGTTGTTGCCAATGCCCATGTCGTCTTTTACAAACCCGCGCAAAAAGCCGCCAAGGGCCAGGTGTTTGAGTGGATCGACGAGGGCTTTCGCGCCCTTGAACTGGGCGGCGTGCTCTATTTGGCGGGGCAACGAAATCGCGGTGTGCGGAGTTATGCCAAATACATACAGGCGGTTTTTGGCAACTGCAAACGCGCGGGGCGTGTGGGCAGGTTGGAAATGTACAGCGCGCAAAAGGAACTGCCCGATCCCTTGCAAGCACCGGTTGACAATCGCATCTCATTTGAATTGGACGACCTGCCGCACGGCCCGTACGGGGTTGAAACCCGCGCGGGCGTTTTTTCGCGGGATGGCCTGGATCCCGGTACCGAGTTGTTGATCAACTGCATGGATATTCGGCCCACAGATCAGGTGCTGGACTGGGGGTGTGGGTGGGGCGCGCTCGGCATGGTCGCGGCGCGTTTGGCGGGCCGAGGTCGCGCAACGCTCGTAGATTCGAATATTCGCGCCATTGCCTGCGCGAAAAACAATTTGAAGCGCAACCAAATTCGCAACGCGGCCGCGCGGGTGAAAGACGCCCGCGTTTATGACGGGAAGGAAAAATACGATCTGATCGTTTCAAATCCGCCCCTGCACGATGGCAATGCAGCGGCGCATCCCCTCATTGAGGGAGCGTTTCACGCGCTGCGACCGGGCGGGCGTTTGATGCTCGTTGTGATGCGTCCCGAACCGTATTTGAAACACATCCGCCGGATTTTTGGGCAGGGGCAAATCGCAGCGCGAAAAGACGGATATGCCGCGCTTGTGGCTCGGGTTGGGAACTCGCAGATGGTTCAGGCGTTTATGGCAGTGAAGGATGAGGTCTGATGGTTGGTCGCGGGTTTCCGCATGTGTCCGGTCTGGGTTCCCTCCCGCCAGACTGGGATATGTCGCGGAAACCCGCTTTTTTTCTGGTTGACACATCCATTTTCAAAGCGTTAATTTCCAATCGGCAAAAGGCTTGACAGCCCGGAATCCCGGGTTTATTCTTTGCCGACTCGATTTTAGGTGATTCACGACATGAAAAGGAGGAGAAAAGTTGAACGCATTTGATTATGCCGCCCCTCGGTCTGTAGATGAAGCCATTTCTTTGCTCGACGCGGAAAATGGCGATGTCGGCATTCTGGCAGGGGGCACCGACTTGATCGCGCAGTTGAAGGAGGGAGGTCGCAAGATCGATTTGTTGCTCGATCTCAAGCGGATTCCCGAAGCAACGGCGTTGACTTTTGACGAGGCGGGTTTGCACATTGGCGCGGCGACGTCCTGTGCCCAAATTTACACGTTCGATGTGGTTCAAAGCCTGTATCCCGCGCTCGTGGATTGCACCTCGCTCATCGGTTCGATTCAGATTCAAAACCGCGGATCGATGGGCGGCAATTTTTGCAATGCCTCGCCCGCGGCAGATACCCCGCCGTCTGTGATTGTGCAGGGGGGCGCGTGTCGCATTGTTGGGCCAAATGGCGCGCGCGAAGTCGTAGCCGAGGATTTCTTTGTCGGCCCCGGGCAAAGTGCCCTGCAACCCGGCGAATTGCTCATCGCCATTCGCATTCCCCCCCCGGTTGCCAACTCCGGGGCGTTTTTCCTGCGCTTTATTCCGCGCAACGAGATGGACATTGCCGTGGCCAATGCCGCGGCGTCTGTGGTTTTGGACGCGGACAAAACGACCATCCTATCGGCTCGCATCGCCATTGGGGCGGTCGCGCCAACGCCATTGCTCGTTGCCGATGCAGGCGCGGCACTTGCGGGAAAAGCAGTGGATGACGAAGACGCGCTAGAAGCGGCGTGCGCGGCCTCGCGTGCGGCGGCCAATCCCATCAGCGATATGCGGGGAACAATTGAACAGCGGGTTCACCTGAGCGGGGTTTTGACGGGCCGCGCCATTCGGGGAGCCATTCAAAGAGCAAAGGAGTCTTGAGCACATGCCAGGAAAAGTTCACGTTACCACGACAATCAACGGGGAATCGGTCGAGTTTTTGTGCGAACCTCGCCAGACGATTCTCGAAGTCCTGCGGGATCAACTCGATCTCACGGGCACCAAAGAAGGGTGCAGCAACGGCAACTGCGGCGCGTGCAGCATTCTGGTCAATGGAGGGGTTATCGACGCGTGTTTGATGATGGCCGTTGAAGCCGAAGGCGAGGAACTCACGACCATCGAAGGCGTTGCCAGCGCAGAGGGGTTGCACCCCCTCCAGCAGAAATTTCTCGAACACGCGGCCCTTCAGTGCGGCATTTGCACGCCGGGCTTTATCGTGGCGGCCAAGGCCCTGCTCGACAACGAGCCAACGCCTTCGGAAGAACGCATTCGCCTGTACTTGGCGGGCAACTTGTGCCGATGCACGGGGTACGACAAAATCGTTCGCGCGGTGCAAGACGCCGCATCTGCAATGGCCGAATAGCGGAGGGCAGCCCAAATGGCGACAAAAACAGAAGATTATCTGGGCATTACAGATTACAAAGTCATTGGCACCCGCCCGATCCGGCACGATGGGGTCGATAAAGTCGTCGGGCGGGCCAAATACGGCGCGGACATCGACATGGCCGGCATGTTGCACGGCGCGGTGGCGCGCAGCCCGCATGCCCATGCGCGGATCAAATCGCTGGACACGCGCAAAGCAGAGGCCCTGCCGGGCGTCAAAGCCGTGATTGCGGTGGCAGATTTGCCATTGCAAGAAGACAAAATTGAAGAACTCGGCGAAGGCGCGGCCAATTTGCAACATCTGCGCGCCAATGTGCTGGCCGACGGCAAGGTCTTGTACCACGGGCATGCCATTGCGGCAGTCGCGGCAACAGATGTCCACACCGCGCAAGAAGCCGTGGATTTGATCGAGATCGAGTACGAGGTCCTGCAACCGGTTTTGACAGTACGCGAAGCCATGCAAGCGGACGCGCCATTGCTCTTGGAGGATCTGACCACGCAGTCGCTCGGCGAAGATTCGGAAAAAAAGAGCAATGTGTGTACGCATTTTCGCCACGAATTGGGCGACATTGAAAAGGGGTTTGCCGAAGCCGACCTCGTCATTGAGCGCGAATTTTTCACGGCAACCGTGCATCAGGGCTATATCGAGCCGCAAAACGCCACGGCCCTGTGGGGCGCAGACGGTCAGATTACGGTGTGGTGCAGCACGCAGGGCGCGTTTGACGTGCGCGCACAAACCGCGCAAATCCTCGAGGTGCCCGTTTCACAGGTGAAGGTCGTGCCGATGGAGATTGGCGGTGGGTTTGGGGGCAAAATTCGCATTTATCTCGAACCCCTGGCCGCGATTTTGTCCAAAAAGACCGGGCGGCCCGTCAAGATGGTCATGAGCCGCACGGAAGTTTTGCAGGCGACCGGTCCGACCGCGGGTTCTGTTATCAGGTGCAAAATGGGGGTTGACAAAGCGGGCAACCTCATCGCTGCCCAAGCCGATATGCGCTACGAATCGGGCAGTTTTCCCGGCAGTTGGGCCGCGCCCGGGGCGATGTGTATTTTCGCGCCCTACAATATTCCCCATGTGCTGATCGACGGTTACGAGGTTTTGGTCAACAAACCCTGGACCATGGCCTATCGCGCGCCGGGGGCGACCAATGCGGCCTTTGCATCGGAAACCCTCATCGACGAACTCTGCGAGCAACTCGGCGTCGATCCCTTGGCCTTTCGGCTCAAAAATTCCGCGAAAGAGGGCACGCGCCGCGCAGATGGCCCGGTGTATCCGCGCATCGGTCACGAGCAATGCGTGGAAACCGCGCGGGATTCAGAACACTACGCCACGCAATTCAATGGCAAAAATCGCGGGCGTGGGGTCGCTTCCGGGTTCTGGTTCAACGTGGGCCTCAAGTCGAGTGCGGCGGCGAGCGTCAATCCCGATGGCACGGTCAGTCTGGTTGAAGGCTCGACGGATATCGGCGGAACGCGCACCTCCATTGCCATGCAGTTGGCCGAAGTGCTCGGCATTGGGGCCGAAGAGGTCAAGCCCCAAGTGGTCGATACAGACTCGGTTGGCGAAACAGATGTGACCGGGGGAAGCCGCACGACCTTTGCGACCGGGTGGGCGGCCTATCAATGCGCGCTGGATATCAAAGCGCAAATGATCGAACGCGCGGCCAAATTGTGGGAAATTGCGGTTGATGATGTGGTCTTTGAAGATGGATATTTCTCTTCATCCGATGCTTCTAAAACAATCTCATTCAAGGAATTGGCAGGAAGACTTGACGAAACCGGTGGCCCCCTCATGGGACGAGCAACCGTGAATCCCCCCGGCGTTGGCGGGGCTTTTGCGGTGATGATCGCAGATGTCGAGGTCGATACCGACACCGGCAAAGTGGAGATTTTGCGCGTTTCAATGATTCAAGACGCCGGCAAAGCGATTCACCCCAGCTATGTCGAAGGGCAAATGCAGGGGGGCACGGCGCAGGGCATTGGGTGGGCACTCAACGAGGAATACGCCTACAATGCGGACGGGCTTTTGACCAATGCGAGTTTGCTCGATTATCGCATGCCGACGTGTCTCGATTTGCCCATGATCGAGACGCATATCGTCGAAGTGCCAAACCCCGGCCATCCTTATGGCGTGCGCGGCGTGGGCGAAGTGCCGATAGTGCCACCGGTTGCGGCAGTTGCAAATGCCATTTACGACGCCATAGGCGTCAGACTGACTATTCTGCCCATGTCCCCGGGCGAAATTTTGAAGGCATTGTGGACAAAAAACGGGACGACCTGATTTGTTGGGGCCGGCGATCTTGGGTTGCCGGCCCTTTGAAGTGATGGTGCGGCAATGTTGCCATAATCAGCAAGGAAAGGGGCACTGTATGAACCGATTAACTTCAACATTCGCTGTATGGGGGCTGGCGGCTTTGGTGGTGCTGTGCGTGCCCCAAGTGTCTGATGCTCTGGGATTGCGGGTCAAAGCCGGGGTGAATTTGACGCGCCAACAGCGGTTTGACACCTTTTATGGGTTGGGCGGGCAATTTGACGCGCATCGCTGGATGCTGGGCAGCAATCTCGACTTGGGGGCATTTATTTTGCCGAAGTTGCATCTGGTCCCTGGCGTGGATATTGCGATAAAGGAAAATTTGCGCGTTGAGCCCGGTGCCAATAACGAGGAACGCACCATAAAGGAAAATTTGCGCGTTTATACCGCCAATCTGGACGCCAATTACTTTTTTCATCAAAGTTCACGCGGCCGAGGCTATGCGGGGCTCGGTTTTGGCATCCATTTCTTTCGCCTAAAGACAGATCAAGAGCCAGAGGAGGTAACGGGCAACACCAAAATCAGCTTAAATGTGCCGTTGGGGTATCAGCGCAAATTGGGCGGTGGTATGGCTTGGTTTGGAGAAATAAAGCTCGTCATTGCAGACGATGAAAAAGACAGCGCGTTGCAATTCACAATTGGCTTGAACTTTGGAATGTAAATAGGAGGGATTTATGGCATGCAGTGAACGCCGCAGAGAACTTCGCCGAAGGCGGCAGCGGCGAAAAAAACGCCTGAAAGCGCGGCGCAGAGAAGAGAGAGCCGGGCGATAGTGGCGAGATGGAAGTTTAGCCACAAAAGGCGAGCAGTATGTAGGGGCGATGCCCCGTGCTCGCCCAAAGATACAAGTAAAGGGAATTGAAATGCGTTTTTTGAAATTTTCTGCTGTACTCATTCCTCTGTTTTTGAATCCCGCTTTGGGTGAAAATGATGTCGTTGTCGAAGTGCATCAATCCCATGCGAGAACGGATCTGTGGTACCGCGTCGGCATTGTCGATCCCACAGCAAAAACGATTGACTGGGGCGAAAGTCACAAATACGACATCGGGCGCTTGCCCATGTGTGATTTTGATGGCAATACGATTGTGGAAGTCCACGAGGGGCACGACGATTTGACGCTGTGGTATCGCGTGGGCACGGTCGAAGAAAAGACGAGAACCATCAATTGGAAAAAAAGTGTCAATTACGACGATAGAGGCAGAAACCCAGTCGTCGCCATACGAGGCGATATTGTCGTTGAGATGCACCAGTCCCACGATGGCGCGGATTTGTGGTACCACGTTGGGATTTTGGATCGCGCGACTGGGGTTATCAACTGGAATGAAAGCAAAAAATTTGATCGCGGAAAAGTTCCAGGCATTGGATTTCCCGAATCGGAATTGAACACCATTGTCGAAGTTCACCAATCCCACGATGGCACGAATCTGTGGTACCACGTTGGCGTTGTCGATCCGACCGCGAGGACGATCCATTGGGGCGAAAGCCACCAATACGACGTCGGTCGCTTGCCCAGGTGCGATGTTGACGGCAACACCATTGTGGAAGTTCACCAGGGGCATGACGACTTGCAACTGTGGTATCGCGTGGGCACGGTGGAAGAAAGAACGCGGACCATTGTGTGGGGCAGGAGCGTGAATTACGACAGGGGAAAAATTCCCACGGTCGCGATCAACGACAATATCGTGGTGGAAATGCACCAGTCTCATGAAGGCACGGAGTTGTGGTATCATGTCGGTATCTTAGACGAGACAACTCGGACGATTGAATGGGGACAGGGCCATAGATTTGATATGGGCAGGATTCCAAGTGTTGGATTTTAATCGCAGTGACCTTCCGCCAAAAGCCAATAGAACACTTGCCTAATGTGCGTTTTTTTGTAGATTAAGGAAGCAGGCAGACGACGACATTCACTTTTCAGGAGGTTTTTCGATGGACAATCCCAAAGTTATCGCCTATTTGAAGCCGGTTTGCGGCTGGAGCGGGGGCGTGCGGGCCGTGCTGGCAAAATACGGCCTCGACTATGAAGACCGCGATATCATCAACAATCCCGACAACTATCGGGAGATGGTGATGAAGAGCGGGCAGCCCTTACAGCCCTGCGTTCAGATTGGGGATACGATGCTGCCCGACATCAGCGGGGATGAGTTGGAAACTTGGTTGATCGAAAACGGCTACCAACCCGGCGGCCCAAATCCCGAGGTTCCGACAGACAGTTCTTGTACAGACGAACAGCACGAAGCAATGGCGCGGGCCGCAACCGCGCAACCGACCATTGCCAACCCTCACTTTGGCGCGTAAAAAAAGGAGATGAAATTTCTCTTTGGGCGATCCGTCAAGGGTCGCCTTTTTCTTTTTTGGCAATATGCAAAACCGCATCTCAAAAAAAGAAATTGCCGCCTGTACCCTGTGCGAGCGTCTATCCGCGTACTGCCGCACATTTGATCGGGCAGAAAATCGCAAGATCGCCGACAGCACCTACTGGGCAAAGCCGGTTCCGGGATTTGGGGATGGTAGCGCGCAACTGCTCATTATTGGCCTGGCACCCGGCGCGCATGGGGCCAATCGCACGGGCAGGCCATTTACGGGCGATGGGGCGGGCGACGTGCTTTACCGCGCCCTGTTTCGGCACGGTTTTGCCAACCGGGAAACATCGCTTGATCGCCATGACGGCATGCGTCTGGACAATGTGTACATTACCAATGCCGTCAAGTGCGTCCCGCCTCAAAACCGCCCAACTGCCGCAGAAAAACGCGCTTGCCTCAAATGGCTGGATCGAGAGATCGCCTTTTTGCACGGCGTCAAAATCGTTTTGGCGATGGGCAAGGATGCGTTTGACAGTTATGTTCGGTTGGAAAAGGCAGCAGGGCGCGTACCCCGCCTGAACGCATATCCGTTTCAGCACGGCGGGGTTTATCATTTTGAGGGCAGCGATAAAACCCTCGTGGCGACCTACCATTTTAGCCGCTACAATATGAACACAGGCGTTCTGACCGAAGATATGATCGATGCGTTATTTCAGCGCGTGCGTGCGTTGCTCGGGTGAGGAACGGACGAATCTGCGAAATTGAAGGGCGTAGCGTTTTTTTGGGGGTGAGCGGGGACTGCTCGCTTCAAGCAATCACAGCGATATAGGGAAGGTTGCGGTAGGCTTGGTCGTAGTCGAGGCCATAGCCCACCACAAATTTGTCTGGGATGGTGAAACCGCAGTAATCAAT
This sequence comes from uncultured Latescibacterota bacterium, assembly GCA_958295785.1. Lineage (GTDB taxonomy): Bacteria > Latescibacterota > UBA2968 > UBA2968 > UBA2968 > VXRD01. The sequence goes on along the minus strand of OY282377.1, from coordinate 2,528,313 downwards.
GGGAACGGGTACGATGCGGCGGTCTGGTTTGTCGATAAGGGTGCAAACGCCGATGCTGCGTGGGTCTTTGTCCTGTAATGACGCGATCAGTGCCGAGACCGTGCGCCCGGTATCCACGATATCTTCGACGATGATCACATGGTGGTCGGCAATTTTACCACTGAGGTCTGTTGAGAGCGTCACCGCGCCCGAACTCTCGGTGCCCCGATAACTTGAAGCGACGACGAAGTCCATTTCAACGGGGCTTTTGATCGCACGCGAAAGGTCCGCCAAAAAATAGATCGCGCCTTTGAGAATGCCCACGAGGACAACGCCCTCTGGATACTGCTCGGAAATCTCGGCGCCGAGTTCCTCAACGCGGCGCTGAATCGCTTTTTCATCAATTAAGACGGATTTGACTTGAAGGGGCGGGTTTTGCATGAGAAAATCTCCTTGAGAGACACAATACGCCGGCACAAAAAACAAAGATAATGCCATAAAGCGACTGAGGCAAGCCAGTGAAAAATGACGCCAGCATGAATATCAAAGCCCTTGATTTCAATGTGCAAAATTGCTATATTTTCTGCGGAGCTTAGGCTTCACAAAAAAACGCCTTGAATCTGCACAAGGGTGGCCCCACAGGAAGTTTTCCGCTGTTTTACACCGGGACTTCGACAATTATTATTCGGCGCCCAGCGGGTTAGGCGTTTTTTGTTTTTTATTCGAGCGCGTATGGCATGGGCAATAAAATTCACATCCTTCCAGATGACATTGCCAACCGCATCGCCGCAGGCGAAGTGGTTGAACGCCCGGCATCTGTCGCAAAAGAATTGATCGAAAATTCGATAGATGCGGGATCGGATCGCATCCTCATCGAAGTGACCGCCGCCGGCAAGGACAGCCTGCGGGTCAGCGACAACGGGTGCGGGATGTCGCGCGACGACGCGCTTTTGGCACTCGAGCGACATGCGACGAGCAAAATTCAAAATTTGGATGACCTGAAAGGGTTGCTCACGCATGGGTTCCGGGGCGAGGCCCTGCCCAGCATTGCCGCGGTTTCGCGGATGGCCCTTGAAACGCGGGTTGCAGAGGCTATCGAGGGAACGCGCGTGGATGTGGTGGGCGGGCGCGTGCGAGATGTGTCTGCGATTGGGCGCGGGCCGGGCACGACCATTACCTTGCACGGGCTATTTTTTAACGTGCCCGCCAGGCGAAAATTTCTCAAGGGTGTGGATACGGAATTTCGCCATATTGTGAACACTATAACCGCGATGGCAATGGCCTATCCCGAGATCGGGTTTGACCTCAGGCACAACGGCCGCCATGTGTTGCAATTGGCCAGGGGCAGCTTTGATCGCCGGGCCGAGCAGATCTTTGGCGTGCGATATGGCAAAGACGCCATTGGCGTTGAAAGCAGCGCGAGCGGGGCAGAGGTGCGCGGCTTTGTCGGCAAGCCCGAGACCGCGCGAAAATCCGGCGCGCAACAGGTTTTGATCGTCAACCACCGATGGGTGCAGCACAAAGCCATTGCCCATGCGGTGTACGAAGGGTATGGCGGGCTTTTGCCCAAAGGCCTGGCGCCGTCTTATTGCCTCTGCCTGAGCATCGATCCCGCCCGCGTGGATGTCAATGTGCATCCGTCCAAGCGCGAGGTTCGCTTTGCCGATGAGCGGTTGATTTACGCCACCATCACCCGTGCGGTGCATCGAGCATTGCGCGGCGAAGATCTGATTCCCCAACTGGGCGATGGCGCCGTTGCCGCGATGCCCGAAGGCACGCAAGGGCGCGTCGCAGAAAATCCCATGGCCTATCAGCCCAAAGTGGGCGGCGAACCGCAGATGGCATTGCCCCTAACCGTGCGGTCGTCGCCGAGGGGTTCAAAGGGCGCGGCGGATGTTGAGGCGGGCGGTCTTGCCGAAGAGGATATGGCGCAGGTTTCCGTGTGGCAGTTGCACAGCAAGTACATTTTGGCGCATATCAAAAACGGGCTGATCGCCATAGATCAGCAGGTGGCCCACCAGCGGATTTTGTACGAACGCGCCATTGAAAATATGCACGCCCGTCCCGCAACGAGCCAGCGGATGTTGTTTCCGCTCACGCTCGCCTTTGGTGTGAAAGAAATTCACATCGTGCGCGAGACCATGCCGCTTTTGGAGAAAATGGGGTTTGGCATCCGCGATTTTGGCGGCAATACGGTTGTCGTGGATGCGATTCCCATCGGGCTACGGGCGTGGCAAGACGGGCAACTTTTGCGAGATATGATTCGGGACATGGCCGAAGCCGAACAGGCGACCGCTGTGCCGCCGGCAGGGCAGGAGCGACAGATCGCGCCGCAAGAACACCGGCTGGCTTCGTCTTATGCGTGGCACACATCCATACGCACGGGTGAGGATTTATCGACCGAAGAAATGCGCGCGCTCATCGATCAATTGTTCGCAACGCGCGAACCTTTCATCGGCCCTTATGGCCGTCCAACGCTGATCAAGATCGGGCTGGACGAAATCGACAATCGGTTCAAGCGGTAAGCGAATTTTTTGTGGCTAAACTTCCATCTTGTATCTTGCCTTTTCGGGCGAGCACGGGGGCATCGCCCCTACGTTTCTATCCTCGCATCTTCTCTCTCTTCCGTCTTCCATCTCACCTGCCGTACTGATTATGGCTTCTCTTCCACATATTCTGGTGCTTGCCGGCCCCACGGCGTCGGGCAAAACGGCTGTGGGCATTGAACTGGCGCAACGGTTAAATGGCGAAATCATCTCGGCAGATGCGCGTCAGGTCTATCGCTTCATGGATATTGGCACCGCAAAGCCGACCCCTGAAGAACGGGTTGCCGCGTGCCATCACCTGATCGATTTTGTCGATCCAGCCGCCGATTATAGCGCGGGGCAATTTGCCGAAGATGCCACAGCAGCGATTGGGGATGTTTTGAGTCGCGGCAAGATGCCTCTCGTGGTCGGCGGCGCGGGGTTGTATATCCGCGCATTGTGCGACGGCTTTTCGCCCATGCCGCAGATTCCCGCGGGGATTCGCACGCGCTTGCAGGCAGAAGCGCGAGATGGGCTTCCCAAATTGTACAAAAAACTGCGGGAGGTCGATCCGGAATGGGCCGCAAAAATTCAGGCGACCGATACGCAGCGCATCATACGCGGGTTGGAGGTTTATGAGGCATCGGGCAAGCCCCTCTCTGAGTACCAGAAAGTGCCGCCATCGCCGCCGATCCATTGCACCGCATCTTATTTTGGCTTGTACTGGGAACGCGAGGCCCTCTATGATCGAATCAACACACGCGCCCGTCAGATGTTCGCGCAGGGCTTGGTTGAAGAAGCGCGTTGCCTCCGCGAAAGGGGTTACGCCTCGGATCTGAACGCGCTCAAAACCTTTGGCTACCGCGAAGTTTTTCAATATCTCAATGGCGAGATCACACTCGACCACGCCATCGCCGATGTGCAACAGGCTACGCGGCACTATGCCAAGCGACAGATGACCTTTTTTCGCAAAGACGAGCGCGTCACATGGGTGGATGCACATGGCGCGGCAGAAACCATTTCGCGCCATCTGAAAAAATCTTGACACCACATATTCACAAGTGTAAATTGGCTACCCATTGCGGAGCGGGAATAACTCAGTTGGTAGAGTGCAAGCTTCCCAAGCTTGATGTCGCGGGTTCGAGTCCCGTTTCCCGCTCCATTTTTTGTTCTGAAAATTCTTTATTGGCATGAAAAACCTCGAACGCGTCGCCCCCCTTTTGCTCATCGCAATCTCCGTAGTGGTAGCAGGTCTTTTCGCGTATGTAGCAACCTCGCGTACTTTGACCAATTTGGAGAGTGTTCTTTTGCAATCCTTTTCCTTATTGGCAGGGCTTGGTGGTTCATTCATTTTCGGTCGTCACTCAGCGCGTGTGGCAGCCAGAGAAATCATCAAGCCACACGCACGGTCTGCATTCCGGCGTCTTTTTTCGCTCTATCAAAGCCTTTCTCGGGTAGCCAAAACAATAGCGTCCTCACAGCACCCTGAGTCTTCTGTGGAATATCAAGTGACACTCGCCAGGGTTGAAGCCATTGTCATTGAACAACTCGCTACGGCAGATGACGCGCTTGAGGATTGGAGAGATATTGTTCCGGAAGATGTAAAAGAATTAGACCCGAGGTACTTTCCTGACAACACAACGAACGAGGGATAGACAATGACCAAACCGATTCGCGGAAAAGTCGCGGCTGTGTTTAACAACAAGCGAGAAATTGCGGTAAACATAGGCTCTACAGAGGGCGTCTCTGTTGGCATGCTCTTCGACGTAATGTCTCTTGAAACTGGAGATATTATAGACCCCGATACAACAGAAGTTTTAGGCTCTATTGAACGCACAAAAGTCAGAGTAGTGGTTACTGAGGTTCATGCAAAATTTTCTGTGACATCTGCCTACCAATCCATGCCCGGGGAGAAAATTGACGATCACGGCTTGGCATTTGGCCCATTGGCTCGGGCCCTTATGCCTTCCGACTGGATAACGAGATATGAACCCCAAAGAACTTTTTTTTCCTATCTCTATGATCTAGAAAGCGATGTGCAGGTTGGAGATCCCGTTCGTCAAGTTTTGAAAGAGCGCGATGCAAAAGCAGAACTGGAAAATGTGAACAGCTAATGGGATGTCAACAACTAAGGCACTTAAGGCCATATAAGCACGAGGCGTCCATGAACTCGGATTCGTTCCGAACGCGCATAGACGCCTTAATTTTTTTGCGAGGGGTTTATGGAAAATGAAATCCGCGTTCACTACGTCAGCCATTTTCTCAAGTTGAGTTTGTGGTATGTGCGGGTGTTGATGGAACGGGAGGGCATCGCGTTTGAAGATGCGATAGTCTCTCGGGTCAATGTGTATCGCAATACGGATTTTTTCGACGGCGAACACCACCCGGCTTGGGGGCGTGAAGATTTGGATTGGAACGCCTATCTCAAAGGCTTAAAGGCCATTTTTGATCGCCGCGAGGGCGGCGCGTGGGAAGACGAGGGGCTGGCCTATTTGTGGCCTCGCGTGACAAAGGGAGGGCGCAGACCATCCCCCCAAGGGCGTCCCTATCACTGCTGGACGTATGACGATGGCGAGGATTACATCGCGCTCCACATTGCCAATGTGTATCAGCCCAAGTCCCCGCTGAGCGAGATGCGCGGCGCGTTTCGGGATACGTTGTTGCAATTGTTGCGCGATACGCAAGCTCGCCGTCCCGAAGTCGAGACCGTTCGGTGTGGCAGTTGGCTCAATTCCGCGCCGCCGTTTCAGACGCTCTTTCCCAAAAGCTGGCGCGACAGTGCCAAAGCGAGTTCTCGGTCGGGAATCGGAATGGGGCACTGGGGGCAGTTTATGGATCGCACGGGGCGATTTCATGTGCGAAATGGCGAACACTTGCGCGCAACAGGCGCGTTTCCCCATCCGTGTTTGGGCTGCCACGCCCCGATTGACGAGATTGTGGCGCGTTTGGAAGTTGTGGCGAAGGTTTAGCTGATGGTTATTTTTTCAGCGTTTCGGGTACAAAAAAGAGAAAGATGCCCGCTGCGGAGAGGCCGATGCCGGCGATAGCCAAAGCCGCGGGCGACAGGCCGAGCAAGTCGGCGATATAACCCACGCACACCGGGCCGCTGAGACGACCCCCATCGCCGATCAGCCGCCAAAGCCCCAAAAACGCGCTGAGACCGTCGCGAGGGGCGAGGTCCGCGCCCAAGGTCATCATGCCTCCTGAACTGAGGCCATTGCCAAATCCAATCAAGCTGGCGGCGAGCAGGAGGGCGATAAATTCTCCGCTGATGAGATCGAGGGGCAAAAGGGGCACCATGTTCAAATACGGGGCAAAGACTTGCGTGGCGGGAATGAGTGCCATGCCAATGGCTTGCAGCGCGAAACTGGGCACATAAGAGAATTTGCGGCCCAGGCGATCCATGATGACCCCGGCGGGATAGAACATCGCCATGTCAATCGCCCCCGAGATGCTGAGAATGAGGCCGACGTGTTCATACCCCAAGCCGAGCACCTCGGCGCCGTACAGCGGTATGATGGCGTAGCGACCACTGCGAATGGTTTGGGCAAAGAGTTGGCCTGTCCCCGCGGTGAGCAAATCCCGGCTGTGGGCGCGGAAGATGTCGGCGATGTGGCGCAGATGACCGCGTTGCGGAGGGGCGAGGCGTTTGCCAGAGGCTTCGACAGCGATGGCGGCGATGACTGCGGCCATAAGGACGATGCCGCCATAAGCGAGAAACGGGCCTTTGACAGATGTGAGCGAGGCGATATAGCCCCCAATGGCGGGGCCTGCAAAGGTGCCGACGCGGCTGATCCCGCCGAATACCGAGAGGGCGCGGCCTCGTTGGTGCGTGGCGGTGGTGTCCGCCAAATAGGCATAGCGCGAGATGTCCCACAGCGCGCCGCCGATGCCGCCGACAAACCGCAGGAGGAAGACCGCCAAAATGGACGGCGCAATAAAAAGCCCCACGCCGCACAACGCGACCGTGAGCACGCCCAAAAGCATCGCCATTTTTCGCCCGATTCGGTTCAGCACGACAGCCGCGGGCAGGTCGCCAATGAGATGACCCAGACCGTCGGCTGCGAGCACGAGGCCGACGACGCCGTAGGAGATGTCAAACGATTTGGCATACAGTGGCAAAATGGGAATGAGCAAGCCGCTACCCAATCTGATCAGGAAGGTGGGGATATAGACGGGAAGAATGAGCGGATTGCGGATGATGGTGTTCATGAAGCAGTGGAGAGTGGAGCGTGATGAGTAAAAGCAGCAGAGTCAGCAAGATACGCGGTTTGACGCGAAAAGCAACCGCAGATAAACGCAGATGGAAGGCAAGCGGTGAGAGAAGTGCAGGGTAGCGTAGGGGCGGTGCCCCCGTGCTCGCCCGACGCGAAAAGCAACCACAGATAAACGCAGATGAACGCTCACTTTGGAGAACTCCTCATCGAATTTCCCATACGCGAAATATGCTATGCAAGCGGCGTTTTTTGGATCGCGGGCAGTTTGCAGGGGTTGACCGGGTTTGGGTTCAACCTGCTATCCGTGCCCGCATTGGTCTTGTGGTTTCCCGCGCAGGTGGTCGTGCCCGGGGTTTTGCTGTCGTATTTGCCCTTGGGCATCGGGCAATTTGTGCAACTGCGCCGCGATGTGGATGGGCTGATTTTGGGCACAATTGTGGGCAGCGCGATTGTGGGCATGCCCTTGGGCGCGTTTTTGTTGCGCGATACAGATGCAGAAGTGATGAAGCGCGCCATTGGATTGGCGATGGTGGGGTTGGCCATTTTTTTGCAAGTGCGGCCGGGCCGCCCGTTCAAATACGATGCGCCGACTTGTGTAGGCGTGGGCATGTTCAGCGGTTTTTTGTCGTCGAGTATTGGCGTGTCCGGGCCGCCCTTGGTTCTGTTTGGGCTGAAACAGCGTTGGCCCCATGCGATGATGCGCGCGACGCTTTTGACCTGCTTTTTTTGTACTTCCGCGCTGAGTTTGGGCGTGTTGTGGCTGGTGGGCGTTGTGACGTTTGAGAGCGTGCAATTTGTCCTTTGGGGCGCGCCGGGCTTGGTGTTGGGATTTGTGACCGCGACCTATCTGCGCGCACGGGTTCACCATGTTGCGGTGTTTCGCTGGATTTCAATAGGCATGGTCATGGCCGGCGGATTGGCAGCGGCAATTTTTTAGTGGAGATCGGTGGTCGGTAGCCCGCAGGGATAGATGGCGAAATGGGAGAAGCGCGATGCGCGATACAGAAACAAAACTTCGCAACACAATGGCCGAGCGCGTCTTGTTGCTCGACGGGGCAATGGGCACGATGATTCAGGCGTATGACTTGGACGAGCAGACGTTTCGGGGCGATGGGTTTGCCGCGCATCCCGTGGATTTGAAGGGGTGCAACGAGCTTTTGTCTCTGACGCAACCGGATATGATCGCGGATATTCACCGGCGATTTTTGGATGCAGGGGCCGATATTATCGAAACCAATACGTTTAATGCCACGGCGATTTCAATGGCGGAATATCAGCTTCAGGACAGGGTGCATGATCTCAATGTGGCAGCCGCCACTATTGCGCGCGAGGTGGCAGACGAGGTGACAAAGCAAAATCCACACAAGCCGCGCTTTGTCGCAGGTGCTTTGGGGCCAACGAGTTGCACGCTTTCCTTGTCGCCCGATGTGAATGATCCGGCATTTCGCACGCACGGGTTTGACGAGGTGGTGCAGGCGTATTACGCGCAGGTCGAGGGGTTGATGGCAGGCGGTGTGGATCTGATTTTGGTCGAGACGGTGTTTGACACGCTCACCGGCAAGGCCGCGCTGTTTGCCGTGGCGCGTTATTTTTCTGATCGCGGGGCGAAGGTGCCGGTGATGATTTCCGGGACTGTGACGGATCAAAGCGGGCGCACCTTGTCGGGGCAAACCATCGAGGCATTCTGGCTGTCGGTGGCGCATGCGCGGCCCCTAAGCGTGGGGATCAACTGCGCCCTGGGTGCGCGGGACATGCGCCCTTATGTGGAGGCGTTGTCGCATTTCGCGCCGGTGTTTGTGAGTTGTTATCCCAACGCGGGCCTGCCCAACGAGTTTGGGGAATACGACGATTCCCCAGGCCACATGGCGGGTATTTTGGGCGATTTTGCCGCGCGGGGGTGGTTGAATATCGCGGGCGGGTGCTGTGGCACAACGCCGGAATACATCGCCGCAATAGCCGCTGCGGTTGCCGATAAGGCGCCGCGCAAAATCCCGGAGCGGTCATCCCTGTCGCGCTTCAGCGGCTTGGAGCCGATGATTATTTATCCGGATTCCAATTTTATGATGATCGGCGAGCGCACCAATGTGACCGGGTCGCGGCGGTTTGCGCGGTTGATCAAAACCGGGGATTACGCGGCGGCACTCGCGGTTGCGCGAGAGCAAGTGGCCGGGGGCGCGAATATGATCGACGTCAACATGGACGAGGGGTTGCTCGATTCCAAAGAAGCAATGACCGTGTTTTTGCGCTTGATCGCCGCCGAGCCGGACATCGCCCGCGTGCCCATCGTGATCGACAGTTCCGATTTTGCGGTGATCGAGGCCGGCCTCAAATGCGTGCAGGGCAAGGCCATCGTCAATTCGATCAGTCTGAAAGAGGGCGAAGCGGTTTTTGTGGCGCAGGCCGAAACGGTTCTGCGCTATGGCGCTGCGGTTGTGGTGATGGCGTTTGACGAAAAGGGACAGGCCACGTCGGTTGAAGATAAGGTGCGGATTTGCCGCCGCGCCTATCGGATTTTGACCGAAGATGTGGGCATGGATGCGGCGGATATTATTTTTGATCCCAATATCCTGACCGTGGCGACGGGCATTGACGCGCACAACGATTACGCGGTCAATTTTATCGAGGCGGTGCGGCAAATCAAAGCCCTGTGCCCGGGCGCGAAAACGAGCGGGGGCATCAGCAATATTTCGTTTTCGTTTCGGGGCAATGATTACGTGCGAGAGGCGATTCACGCGGCCTTTTTGTACCACGCCATTCGCGCGGGGCTGGATATGGGCATCGTCAATGCCGGGCAATTGATGGTGTACGAAGAGATCCCCGAAGCACTGCTCGCGCTGATCGAAGATGTGTTGTTCAACCGGCGAAAAGACGCGACCGACCGCCTGGTGGAATACGCCGAGTCCGTGCGCGCCGCCGGCAAAACCCGGACGCGAGACGATGCGTGGCGGCAAGGCTCCGTTGAAGACCGCTTAAAACACGCCTTGTTGCACGGGCAGTCAGAGTATATGGAAAAAGACTTGGCAGAGGCCCTGCGTCGATACAAACCGCTCGAGGTAATCGAAGGCCCGTTGATGGATGGGATGAATGTGGTGGGCGATTTGTTTGGGGCGGGCAAGATGTTTTTGCCCCAAGTGGTGAAAACCGCGCGCGTGATGAAGCAAGCTGTGGCGTATCTCGAGCCCTTGATGACCGATGAAAAAGCCGGGGGCAGGGGGCGCGGCAAGGTGCTGATGGCAACCGTGAAGGGCGATGTCCACGATATCGGCAAAAATATCGTGGGCGTGGTGTTGGGGTGCAACAACTACGAGGTGATCGACTTGGGCGTGATGGTGCCTGCGGACCGCATTTTGAAAATGGCGCGGGAAAAGGAGGTGGATATCATCGGGTTGAGCGGCCTGATTACGCCATCGCTCAACGAGATGGTACACGTCGCGCAAGAGATGCAGCGCGAGGGGTTTGACTTGCCCCTGTTGATCGGCGGGGCAACCACGAGCCGCAAGCACACGGCTGTCAAAATCGCGCCAGTTTACGAGCGCGCCACCATACACGTCAAAGACGCATCGCGCGCGAGCGGGGTGGTGGGCACTTTGCTAAATGCAGAGCAACGCGAAGAATACGTGCGGGAAAATCGCCGCGCGCAACAGCGAGCCTTGGCCGAGTTCAATCAACCGAGGCGGCCACTCGTTTCATATACAGACGCACGCGCCCATCGCCAAGGGTTTGATTGGGCGCAGGTCGATCTGCCCAAGCCCAAATTTACGGGCGTGCGGGATTTGCGCGATTTTCCCATCGCACAATTGGTCGCGTTCATCGACTGGGGGCCGTTTTTCCACGCATGGGAATTTCGGGGCAGTTATCCCAATTTGTTGCGCGATCCGCACAGGGGCGCGGCGGCGCGCAAATTGTTTGACGACGCGCAGGCGATGCTCCACGCAATTATCCAAGAGGGGTGGCTGACGGCGCAAGCGGTGTACGGTTTTTTTTCCGCCAATGCCGATGGCGAGGATATCGCGGTGTTTGAAGACGAGCGCAGAGACGCCGTGCGCGCGCGCTTGCCCATGTTGCGCCAGCAAGAAAAAAAGCGGTTGGGCGGGCCGTATTTTTCGCTGGCCGATTATGTCGCGCCGCGCGGATATGCCGATTATATCGGCGCGTTTGCCCTGACCGCTGGCTTGGGCGCAGATGAGAAAACCGTTGCGTTTAAGGACGCGCTGGACGACTACAATGCGATTTTGCTTCAGGCACTCGCCGACCGCTTGGCCGAGGCATTTGCCGAATGCCTGCACGCCAAGGCGCGCCGCGATTGGGGATATGGCCTGGGCGAAGCGTTGAGCCATGCGGATTTGATCCGGGAAAAATACCGCGGCATTCGGCCCGCGCCCGGGTATCCGGCCTGCCCGGATCACACGGAGAAACGCGCGTTGTTCGATTTGCTCTGCGTTGAGCAAGAGACGGATATCCACCTGACCGAGACGTTTGCCATGTGGCCTGCGGCTTCGGTCAGCGGCTGGTATTTCGCCCATCCCGACGCCCGATACTTTGCCGTGGGCAAAATAGACGCGGATCAAGTAACCGATTACGCGCGGCGCAAGGGCATGTCTATCGCCGAGGCCGAACGCTGGCTGGCGCCGAATTTGGGGTATAAGTAGTAATCCACGAAGGACAAACGTCACTCCGGGCGTCGCCAATGCCGAAGTGACGTTTTTTTCACCCCCCTTGTATCTTGCATTTTCGGGCGGGCACAGGGGCCGCGCCCCTACGTTTTTCTCCTCGCATCTAGGAGATTTTTCGTGAACTTAAAAGACCAGCGCGTTTTGGTGATGGGGTTGGGGCTGTTTGGTGGGGGCGTAGGGGCAGTGCGTTTTTTGGTGCGCGAAGGCGCCGTGGTGACAGTGACGGATTTGCGCCCGAAAGCGGAACTGACCGCATCGGTGCGCGCATTGGATGGACTGCCCGTGGCGTTTGTGTTGGGCGGGCACGAGGAGCGAGACTTTCGGAACGCGGATTTAATTGTCGCCAATCCCGCAGTGCCCCGGTCGTCGCGGTTTTTGCGGGTCGCGGAATCTGCGGGCGTGCCCGTCACGTCTGAAATCTGTCTGTTTGTTGAACGCTGTCCCGCACCCGTGATCGGCATAACGGGCAGCAGTGGAAAGACCACCACGACATCGCTATTGGGCGAAATGCTAAAGCGAAAAAATGACCGCACCTTGATCGGCGGCAATATTGGCGGGTCCTTGTTGGATGCGTTGGACATCCTGCACCGCGATGCAAATATCCCGGTTGTGCTGGAGTTGTCGAGTTTTCAACTCGACCGATTGGGCGATTTGCCGTGGAGCCCGCATATCGCCGTGCTGACCAATTTCGCGCCCAATCACCTCGACGTTCACGGGTCTTTAGAAGCGTATCGCAAAGCCAAGCAACAGATCGTAGCGCATCAAAGCCGAGGCGATTGGGCCATTGTCAATGGGGAAGATGCCGAAGCGTTGCGTTGGCCGGGCGATGGGCAGCGGGCGGTCTTTGCCGTTGAAGGCAAAGGGCATGTGTTTGTGCGCGATGGCAAAATCCAACACGCGATTGGGGGCGCGACGCGAACGGTCTGTTCTGTGGATGCGCTGCGCTTGTGCGGTCGGCACAACCTTGCCAACGCGCTGGCGGCTATAGGAGCGGCGATTGTATCCGGCGTGCATCTGACAGATGTCGCAGAGGTGCTCAGAACATTTGAGGGCGTGCCCCACAGGTTGGAGCAGGTGGCCGAGATAAACGGCGTTTGCTATGTGAACGATTCGATAGCCACAAGCCCTGACCGCACGCGAACCGCGCTCGAGGCGTTTGACAAGCCGATGGTGCTGATTGCCGGGGGATATGACAAGGGAATCGCATTTGACGAGTTGGGCCCGGCTATTGCGGAAAAGGTGGCGCACCTGATTGTGATGGGCAAAACCGGGGACGCGATAGCCAATGCGGCAAAAGGCGGGGCCACCATTCACCGGGTCAAAAATTTGGGCGATGCCATGGCGTGCGCTACCCGCGTGGCACAGCGCGGCGATGTGGTCTTGCTATCGCCCGCGTCAGCGAGTTACGACCAATTTCGGAATTTTGAAGAGCGCGGCGAGCGATTCCGCGCATGGGTGAAAAAATTGCAACGGAAATCAGGGCCATAAGTGGTTTCGATCATAAAAAACAAAAAGCGAGGCCGGGTAATGGTCTCGCTCTTTGTGGTTTTATGTGGCTTCTGTGGGGGTATCAGAACACTATAAATTTCACGGTCCGCCCCTGTTTTTTAGATCTCATCGGCGTAGGGCATCAGTTTTCTCTTTCGGGTGGGGTGGCGCAATTTGCGAAGGGCCTTTTCTTTGATTTGCCGTACCCGCTCGCGCGTGAGGCGATATCGCCTGCCAATTTCTTCCAGCGTCATTTCTGTGTCGTCCCCCAATCCAAAATAGAGGTAGATGACTTCTCGCTCGCGTTCGTTAAGGGTGCTCAAAGCGCGTGTAATTTCGTCTTTGAGGGTGTTTCGCAAGGTCAGGGCGTCAGGCGACTCTTGCGCGTTGTCGGGCATGATGTTGAGGAGGCTGTTTTCATCGTCGTCGCCAAAAGACGCATCCAAGGACAAAACGCGCTGCCCACTGGTGAGGGTCTCTGTCACCTGTTCGACCGAAATGTTCAGTTCTTCGGCAATTTCTTCAATGGACCGCGTCGATGCGTGGCCGTTCGCACAACGTGCGATGCGCCTGAGCAAATCCACGCGATTGAGCGGCAGGCGCACCACGCGGGCGTGTTCTGCCAATGTTTGCAAAATGGACTGGCGAATCCACCAGACAGCATAAGAGATGAACTTAAACCCTCGGGTGCCGTCAAAACGCTCTGCCGCGGTGATCAAGCCGACATTTCCCGCGCTGATGAGATCGACGACCGGCACCCCTTGATTTTGATATTCGTACGCAACGGTGATGACAAAGCGCAGATTGGCTTCAATGAGCTTTGCACGCGCTTTCAGATCGCCTTTGCGAATGCGCTCGGCGAGTCGAACTTCCTCTTGTGCAGAGAGCGGTTGAGACGGAGCCACATCTTCAAGATAGCGATACAGCGCGTCTTTGGAGGAGGTTGTCGTAGGCAAGGCAATCACCTCTTTGAAGGGGGAGTAAAGGAGGCATTGGGTTTTGCGATAAGCCGAATTTTGAGATATATAGGGCTTCTGCCAAAAGAGTCAAGCAAAAACAGGGGTGAACGAGGCGCGCGGCTTCAGCCCCATATATCTTCGCGCGACTCCCAGTGCATCACAACTTCGTCGAACCGTCCAATTCTATCTTGTATTTTTGCGATTTCTTTTGGATAAAATTCAAATAGCGTATCGCAGAGTTGGAGCATCCACTTCTTTCGAGAATAGCGATCAATCAATTTGATGTTGTTTGAGTTTGCAATTTGAATTTGTCCCCAGCCCAATGCACCAACTGTTAAGCATTCCCAATCTAAGAACTCTATGGGAGAAAATATAACTTCAGTCGCAGTGAGCTTTGTGCTTTCAATAGCGTATTTAACCATCACCAGTGAAAATATGTTTGAATCTGATTCGTAAAATCTTGCCAACCGCTCAACCGAGGTGAGATTTGGCATATTAAACCGCGTATCTTCTCGATGCGTCTTCACATCAACGATGGAATAAAAACCTTCTTTATCTATAAATGCGAGATCGGCCATTGCGCGCCGGGAGAAATCCTTTGAATACTCACTGCACCAATTTTGCAGAAATGAGTCAAATGTCTCCCCTATCAAAAACTCTATCGCATCTCCCACAGCGCGAGTGCTTTGAGCAGTTTGGTGCGATAAAAAACCGGAAGACGAATTGATGTGCTTTTTGATTTTCTCGGCCACTTTCAGGTAGTGACCGTCGTAATAAAACGATGATTTCATTTGAACAACTCTGTTTGGTGTCCGTGTGGTTTGGCGGATTTTTGTCGCTCGTTTAGCGAATTTCTTTCCCAGAACACGCCATCCACATATCCCTGAATCGCCTCGTCTTTGGCGGCGTGTTCTAAGCGTTTGAGTGCCCAGCAACAGTATTCGCGGTTTTGTTCGATGCCGCAAAACCGCCGTCCCAATTTTTTGGCGACCACGGCTGTCGTGCCACTGCCGAGGAAGGGATCAAATACAAAATTGCCTTTTTTGGAACTGGCGAGCATCAGCTTGGCGATGAGTTTTTCGGGTTTCTGAGTTGGGTGATCGGTGTTTTCCGGCATAGACCAAAATGGAACCGCGATGTCCGTCCAAAGATTGGAGGGATGGGTCAAGCGATAATTGCCGCTGTCTTCTTCGCGCCAATCTTTTGGCTTTCCGCTTATCCGATAGGGCGCAATGACTTTCCGTTTGAGCTTCACGGAATCGACATCAAAGCAGTACTCGTCCGAGACGGTACAGAACCAAATATCCTCCGCGTTGTTTTTCCAGTTGATCTTTGACCCGCGGCCTTTCTCCCTTTCCCATGTGATGCGGTTGCGGAGATGAAAATGCGATTCGAGAATGGGCGCGATGAGAACGGATGTTTGCCAATCCGAGCACGCATAGACTGTCGCATTTGGATGTAGCGCGGGCAGCAAAATCTCAATAACCCGTTGAAACCAATTTTGATAGCTGTCTCGTTCTCGCGCTTTGAACACGAGACCGTGATAGTTTTTGGACAGATTATACGGGGGATCTAAGATGAGCAAATCCACGAATTTTTTGGGCAAATACCCCGCGATGTCAAACATATCTCCGCCGATGATCTCGCCCTCAATTTCCCCCGCGCTGACGGGGCGTTGCACTTGAAAAATTCGTGTGGATAGCCGATCTATCTCCGCTTTGCTACAGGCCAGCGTGCGATTTCTCGGTGCTTTTTGCTTCATGGCGTGCCCGTTCGTTTTGTCTGTTGCACGTCAATTAGGCTGGTCGCGACGGTTTCGCAGTCTGGGGCAAAGGCAAATGTAGCGTCGACGCGCTGTTTTTTCAACACATGCGGATACCAATAGGTGGCGTCGTCCCACATATCGCCAAAGGGCAAGCGATCAGTTGCAAACCACTCGGGGCGTATTTCCCGAGTTTCTATCGGCTCGCCCTGCCAGTTGCGGCCCAGAAAAATATGGGTGATGAGATTCCAGTTGGGGCGGGCGGGAAAATAGAACGCCACATGCCCGGCATCCACGAGGTCGCACGGCGACATCACAACGCCGGTTTCTTCATGCATTTCGCGCACCGCGGCTTCGCGCACGGTTTCGCCTGGTTCAATTTTGCCGCCAATGCCCGTGTATTTCCCCGCGCCAAAACCGCGTTTTTTATAGCCGAGCAACACATGGGTTATGGGATTGCCCCTGACGAGCAATATCAGCGTGGTGCGCTTCACGATATACCTATTGGCTAAGTGGAGAGTGATCGGTGGAGAGTGGAGAGAAGAACAGGCTCTCATCCTACAAATCCTGATTCAAACGGGTGGATAGGCGGGGGCTGATAGCAGTAAGACGTAAGAGGCAAGGGGGAAGATGGCCGCCCAACCCCTCTCCCGTCTTTCTTTTTTTTTCGGCTTCCATCTTGTATCTTTGGGCGAGCACGGGGGCATCGCCCCTACGTTTCTATCCTCGCATCTTACGTCTTACCGCTTTACGGAATCAGTAGCACTTTCCCCGTGGTCTGCCGACCTTCGAGGCGGGTATGTGCTTCGGCGGCATTTTCGAGGGGATGCTCTTCGCCAATCCGCACACTGAGCACGCCATCTTGAAGCCAACCCATGACCTCGTCGGTGCGCTGGAGGTATTCCTCGCGGGTCTGCGTGTAGTCGTTGAGGGTGGGGCGCGTGAGATAAATTGAGCCTTTTTGCGACAACAGCAGGGGATCGATGGGCGGCACCGGGCCGCTGGCATTGCCAAAAAAGACCATGTAACCGCGCGGTTTGAGGCAGTTGATGCTCTTTTCCCAAGTGGCTTTGGCAACGGAATCGTAAACGACTTCAACGCCCTGCCCATCCGTGAGCCGCTGGACTTCGGCTTCAAAATTTTGTTCGGTGTAGAGGATAATGTCATCTGCCCCTGCGCCGCGTGCGAGGGCGGCTTTTTCTTCGGTGGAGGTGGTGCCAATGACCCGTGCGCCGCGCATTTTCGCCATCTGCACGAGCAAGAGGCCAACGCCCCCTGCGGTTGCGTGGATGAGGCAGGTGTCGCCTTCCCGAATGGGATAGGTGCTGTTGACCAAATAATGCGCGGTCAGGCCCTGCAACATCACCGCGGCCGCGGTCTTGGTGGCGACTTTTGAGGGAATTTTGACCACGTCATCTTCATTGGCGACAACTTGCTCGGCATAAGAGCCGGCCACGCTTTTCCACGCCACGCGGTCTCCTGCCGTCAAATTTGAAACTCCCGCGCCCACGGCGTTCACAGTGCCGGCACCTTCCAGTCCCAAGGTAAGCGGCAAGTCCAGGGGATAGAGACCCGTGCGGTGATAGGTGTCGATGAAGTTGACACCAGCGGCTTCAATGGCGATGCGAACCTGTCTATCGCCCGGTTCTGGCGCGTCAATGTCCTCAAAACGCAACACATCTGCACCGCCGTATTGCGATATGCGAATGGCTTTCATGTGAATCTCCTTTGTGATGAGATGAGCTGTCAGTTATCCGCTTTTGGCCCTCGCCCGATCCCCCACCGGCGACAGGCGCGGGGGCCTTGTGGGACGACTGGCGGTAAGTATATGGACATTGCGCGGATTAGGCAACAGCAGGATATGCGGCGTCACCAAAAAGAGAGGAGAATATATGGCATTACTTCGAGATGTGGAAACGCAGTATCGCGCTGTTCGGGAACGCGCGGGGGTGTTCAACCGCAACAACCGGGGCAAAGTGCGCGCAACCGGGGCAGATTGTCTGAGATTTTTGCACGGCATGGTGACCCATACCGTCGAATCCCTGGCCGAAAACCATGGCAATTACGCAGCGGTCACGTCGGCGCGGGGGCAAACCCTGCTGGATGTTTGGGTACACCGCTTGGAAAATTGCGTCTGGCTGGAAACAGAGGCCGGGCTTGCGGCGAAATTGATTGAAACTCTGAACCGCTATTTGATTGCCGATGATGTCGCGCTAGCGGACGAATCCGATGCATGGGCAATTTTTGGCGTGCAGGGGCCTGAAGCCCATGAAGTGATCGGCCGGGTTGTGAACCGCGTGTCGCCCGATTTGCCCGAACACCATACAGTTGCGCGAACTTTCGATGGCGTCCCGATATGGGTTACAGCGCGGTCCTTCACGGGCGAACCGGGTTGCGACCTTCGCATTGCGCGAGCACATGCCGATTTGTTGTGGCAGGCCCTCATTGCAGCGGGCGGCATGCCGATTGGACAGCAGGTGGCGGAAATATTGCGGGTCGAGGCCGGTATCCCCCGATATGGCGCAGAGATCGATGAGTCGGTCACGCCCATTGAGTCGGGTTTGTATCGCGCGGTCGATTTTGACAAGGGGTGCTACATCGGGCAAGAGGTGATCGCCAAAATGCACTTTCGCGGACGCCCCCGCCGCTATCTGACGGGCTTGTTGCTGGATAATTCCGCGAGCGGCGATGTGACGGTCAATGGCAAGACCGTTGGGCGCGTAGCGACGTGTGTAAAATCCCTCGGTCTCAATCGCGTGATCGCACTTGCCATCATGCGCCGGGGCTATCACGAGGCCGGGCAAAAGGTGGTGCTATCGGACAATTCCGGAGCCGAAGTGGTCGCGTTGCCCTTTGTGCAAAAGTGAAACGGCAAACCGCTTGACTTCACAAGTGGAATTGCAAATATTAGGCGACATGGCAAACGACGTACTCAAAATTAAAAATATGGCGTTTCACGCGTACCACGGCTTGTTTGAAGAAGAGGCCAAACTCGGTCAAAAATTTGAGGTCGATGTCGAGGTCTATGGCGATTTCAGGGGATTTGCCCGCGAGAATCTGCCGCAGGCTGTGGATTATCCGCGCGTTTGTGCGTTGGTTGAGCAAGTAGTGACAGGCGAGCGATTCGGCCTGATCGAAGCCTTGGCAGACCGCATCGCCGAAGTTTTGCAATCTGAATTGGGATTGGAAAAATTGCTGGTGCGGGTGCGAAAACCCAATCCTCCGGTACCCGTCAATTTCGATGGCGTTGAAGTGGAGGTGAGACGTAAGAGGTGAGATGTAAGATGGGAAAAGCGAGAAGCAACCCCCGCCGGAATCAAGATAAACTTCTGTCGAAGTTACACCGTTATACTGACCACTTTTCAAAATGATCTACATCGGCATAGGCGCGAATTTGGGGGATCGGGAAAAGACGCTCCAAGAGGCGGTTGGCATTTTGGACGCCCATCCCAAAATTGATGTTGCCGCGGCTTCTTCGGTCTATGAAACCGCGCCGGTCGGCGTGGTCGATCAGCCGCATTTTCTCAATGCGGTTCTGCAAATTCGCACCCGACTTTCCGCGCGAAAGTTGTTGAATTGCCTGCTGGCGGTTGAGCGACAATTCGGTCGGGTACGCCAAACGCGATGGGGGCCGCGCACGCTGGATTTGGATATTTTACTTTACGGCGATGCCGTCATTCATCAGCCGGGCTTGCAGGTGCCGCACCCGCACTTGCACGAGCGCGCATTTGTTCTGATACCGCTTTGCGACCTCAACCCGGATCTCAAACATCCGGTTTTGGGACACTCCATTCAATTTTTGGCAGGGTCTTTGTGCGATTCGCCCGTGC
Organism: uncultured Latescibacterota bacterium; assembly: GCA_958295785.1. Classification (GTDB taxonomy): domain Bacteria; phylum Latescibacterota; class UBA2968; order UBA2968; family UBA2968; genus VXRD01. The sequence continues at coordinate 2,508,880 of OY282377.1, read as the reverse complement.
GAAAAATTGAAGGTCTCAATGTGATAAAAAAGTAAGATGGCAGACGTGAAAGGCGGGAGAGGCTCGAGGTCGGATGGCGGGCCTTCTCACCTCTCGCTTTTTGCTTCAAGGGGGCCGGGTGGACTAACCACTGATCACTACCATGACCAAAACCATCATTATGCCCAAATACGGGCTTCAGCAAGACGAAGGCACGGTTGTCGAATGGCGCGTCAAGGAAGGCGACCGTGTTGGCAAGGGCGATGTCCTGCTCGATTTGGAAACGGACAAGGCCCTTTTTGAATACGAATCGCCCGAAAGCGGTTATGTCCGCAAACTCGTGGCGCGAAACGGCGATGTGGTGCCGGTGCTCTCGGTGATCGCCCTGATCACCGATGAAGCCGACGAAGCCATTGAGCACGCAGAGACGACAGAACAGGGCGCGAGCGGCGCATCGGAAACAACAGCCATACGCCGAGAACCCGAACTTATGCGGGAAGCCCCTGATCGGCGTGTCAAGCGGTCGCCTGCTGCGCGGCGGCGCGCCCGCGAGCTCAATATTGACCTCGCCACTATCGCGGGCACGGGGCCGGGTGGGCGCATCGTGTTGACCGATGTTGAACGCGCAGCCTCTGCCGCGCCGCGTTCGAGCGCGCTGTCGCGCATGCGGCAGGCCATTGGGAAAACCATGGCGTACAGCAAAAGCACCATTCCGCACTTTTATGTCGCCGGGGAAATCGACATGACGGATGCGGAAATCTGGCGAAAAAATCTCGCGGAAACCGATGGCATCGCGCTTTCGGTGACAGACCTCTTTGTCAAAGCCGCCGCCGATGCCCTCACCCAATACCCGGCTCTGAATGCCAGTCTGGAGGGCGAGGTTGCGGTCATCCTGCACGACGCGGTCAACATCGGCCTAGCGGTTGGCACAGACGATGGCCTTGTGGTGCCGGTCATACCAAATGCCGACCAAGCATTTTTGACCGACTTGGCCGACGAGCGCAGTCAGCGCGTTGCCGAAGCCCGGCAGGGCAAATTGCGCGGCGACGCCCGCGCCACGTTCACGATCTCGAACCTGGGGATGTACGGCGTCACGTCTTTCACCGCCATTGTCAATCCGCCCGAAGCCGCGATTTTAGCTATTGGCGCGGCCATTCCCCGCGTGGTCCCCATCGGCGACGGCCTGACCATCGGCATTCGCCAAATCGCCGAAGTCACCCTCTCTGCGGATCATCGCCTCGTCGATGGCGTGGTCGCAGCGCGATTTTTACAAGTGCTCAAGCGCAATTTGGAAGATACGGATCAATTGGAGCGGTGGTTGTGAGAGGTAAGAGAATGTAGGGGCGATGCCCCCGTGCTCGCCCAAAGCGATGTATGGGCTAACCGCTTGTTTTGCCGACCACTGACCGCTGAAAGCTCTCACCAAGGAGTCTCGATGTCTATACCCGCTGAAATTTTGATCAAAATGTACCGCGCAATGCTCCGCATCCGCCGGTTTGAAGAGCAAATCTGGGAGGTCTATACCAGCGGCCTCATGCACGGGTTGGCGCATCTCTACATCGGCGAAGAAGCCGTTGCCGTGGGGGTTTGCGCTGCGTTGCGCGATGACGATTTTATCACCAGCACGCATCGCGGGCACGGGCATTGCGTTGCCAAAGGCGGCGATCTCGAAGCGATGATGGCCGAAGTGATGGGCCGCGTCACGGGCCATTGCCGCGGCAAGGGCGGGTCTATGCACATCGCGGACATGTCCGTTGGCATCCTGGGCGCGAACGGCATTGTCGGCGGCGGATTTGGCATTGCCACAGGCGCGGGTCTTTCCGCGAAAAAGCGCGGGACGGACCAAGTGGCGGTCTGCTTTTTTGGCGACGGCGCGTCCAATCAGGGCATTTTTTTTGAAGTGATGAACTTCGCCGCGATCTGGAAACTCCCGGTCATCTACGTTTGTGAAAACAACCACTACGGCGAATACACGCCCACCGCAAGCGTCACCGCGGGCGAGCGCATTGCGGATCGCGCCCTGCCCTTTGGCATTCCCGGCACGACGGTTGACGGCAGCGACGCCATCGCCGTGTATGGGGCCACGGCCGAAGCGGTCGCACGCGCACGACGGGGCGATGGGGCCACGCTCATCGAATGCGACACGTATCGCTATCGCGGCCACCATGTGGGCGATCCGGGCGAAGGCTATCGACCCAAAGAAGAAATTGAAGCGTGGATGGCAAAAGACCCCATCGAGCGGTTGCGAAAAAAAATTGTCGCGGACGACCTCGCGTCTGAAGCCGAACTTGATGCGGAAATGCGCGAAGTGGAACGAGAAATGGAAAACGCCCTAAAAGCGGCCAAAGCCGCGCCCTATCCCGATGTTGCGGAGGTGAAAAAGCATGTCTATGCGTGAAATGACGTATGGCGAAGCGGTCAAAGAAGCCATTGCCGAAGAAATGCGGCGCGATCCCACGGTCTTTTTGATGGGCGAAGATGTGGGCAAAGCGGGTACGGTTTTCAAAGTGCTCGCCGGGTTGCACGATGAATTTGGCGATGACCGGGTGATAGACACGCCCATTGCCGAAGCGGGTTTGGTGGGCTTGGGCGTTGGCGCCGCGCTGACGGGTTCGCGCCCCATTGTGGATATTATGTTCGGCGATTTCATCACGTTGGCGATGGATCAAATCGTCAACCAAGCCGCCAAATTGCGCTATATGTCCGGCGGTCAGGCCCGCGTGCCCCTCACCATTCGTTCCACCATGGGCGCGGGGCGATCTTCTGCGGCGCAACATTCGCAGAGTTTGCACGCCTGGCTCGCGCACATTCCCGGCCTCAAAGTCGCCATCCCCGCCACGCCCGCCGATGCCAAGGGCCTCTTCAAATCCGCTGTGCGAGACGACAACCCCGTGGTCATCTACGAAGACAAAATGATGTACGCGCTCAAAGGCATGGTGCCCAGCAAAGAAAATTATACCATCCCGTTTGGGCAGGCCGACATCAAACGCGAAGGAGACGACGTGACCCTGATTGCCACGTCGAGCATGGTTCACGTTGCCCTCGACGCTGCCCACACCCTCGCCGAACAGGGCATCAGCGCGGAAGTCGTTGACCCGCGCACCCTCGTCCCTTTAGATAGCGAAACCCTCATCGACTCTGTGGTCAAAACCACCCGTGCGGTCATCATCGACGAAGGCCACAAAAGTTTTGGCATTACCGGAGAAATCGCCTCGGTCGTCTATCGCGGTGCATTTGACTACATCGACGCGCCCATCGTGCGCTTGGGGGCGATGGACGTGCCCGTTCCGTTTAGCAAACCCCTCGAAGATGCCACCATCCCCACGGCAACAGATGTGGTCAACGCCGTGCGGGAGATGGGAATTGAAAAGGCGTGAGAAGGAACGCGGATGAAATATAGAGACCTGCCCCTGTGCTCGCCCATTGTCTGAATCGGGATTTTGGGATTGGAGGATGTTCGGGATTGGGTTCTGCGGTAAGATGAAATGAACAATAACAAGCCCCGACGATACAAAAATCGCCGGGGCTTCTTATTTTTTCGGGCGGGCACAGGGGCCGCGCCCCTACACATACTGCGGGCGGGCATGGGGGCACCGCCCCTACGTTTTTGTTTTTGCCTCTTGCCTTTGCCTTTCATCCGCGCCATCCGCGCCATCTGTTTAATCCGCGATCCGTCTTTCTTCACCAGTGATGCACCATGTGGCCTTGCCCCATGAAAAAGCACACATCGACCAGAAAGACCAGCCCGATGCCCAAGATATAACCGAGCATGAGGCCCATAAACAGGGGTAGGGATCGGCGATAGAGGCCAATGCCGCCGATTTTTAGCAGGCCGGATTTGACCAGCCACGCGAAAAAGACCGAAAACACCTGACGTTGCAAAATGCCCGTTGTGAACACGGTCAAGCCAATCGGACTGAGCGGCCATGACAAAAACCGATGGCGCAGAACGCCGCACAGCAAGGTGATGAGCGTGCCAATGCCGAAAAACATCAGCCTATCGAGGCTAGTGCCAAAGGGGTTTTGCAATTTTTTTACCACATTGCTGAAAATCACCACATTCCCGGAATTGAAGGTATAGACATTGAAATTATACGCGCCGTGCTCGTAGCCCAGATAGAGCGTAAACGCAGCCGAAACAAACAGCGACAGCACGAGGGCGCACATGGTCGTCCAGAATAGCGCGCGGGTTTTGAGTTTGATCCGCGCGCCCATCTGTGCAATGTGCGCCAGGGTGGATGCGCCGAACGTATTGCCCAGGCCAAATGTCGAATAGGACAGCGCCAGTGATGCCGCGCTATTCGCATCCATCTGCCGAATGCCAATCGCGTAAAACGTAAAACTCTGCGGCGTAATGGGCATCCGCGCATAAGCCAATCCGGATTCGGCGACAAAGCGCGTCACGCCCACGGTCATCACGATCAGGGCAAACAAAAACACAGCGGTCACGAGTGCAGACATGCCCGAATGCCACAACCAAAAAAAGAGAAACCCCGATCCCGTGATTATGCCCCAAACCGCCGCGCGGTATGACAACAATTCATTCGAATCATCCACATCCTCATCGCCGCGCATGGCCTTGCGCCACACGTCGCGCAAATGCGCCCGCGCCATCCACACGCTCAACGCTGTAAATGCAAAAAACGCCCCCATGGCCTGCCAGCCCAGTGCCGCGCCCCCGCGCGACCCCCAAATATCAGACGCGCCTATCGAATAGCCCAAGCGGTCAAAAACGCCGGTTTGCACCACGCCCAGCGCGTAGAAAAACCACAGGCTGAACAACACGTCGAGATGCGTGAAAAACGCAAAGCCCAATACGAAGAAATTCAATTTGATCGGCAGCGCAGGAAACCCGCGCCCGAGGGGCAACGCCCATCTTTCCATCAGCGGAATCGGCGGAAAGGCGTGCCAAAAATACCCCGCGATATTCCACGCCATCACCGCGAGGGGAATGCTCAGGCCGGCCCAGAACAGGCGGGATGATAAGAGCCTGTACGTTCCTGTCTCGCCCTGGTCCAACATCGCCAGTGGCACCTCGGCCAGGGGAAAAGGCAATCGCTCGCGATCCACCCATTGCTTCCGCAACGCGGCCATCAGCGCCACGCTGACCAATGCCAGCGCGATCAAAAACGCGCCCCACCACGCGAGCGGCGCGGCCCACGCATCCCACGGAATGCCAACGCCCGGGGGCTTGCCTTCGAAAAACCACGTCATCTGATTCGCGTGATCGGGCGGCGCGGCCCATTTGGGCAACCCGTCTAACAAATAATCGGCCCATTGATTCTCGGGCGACGCGTAATAATAGGGCGCGGCAATGCCCCCGATGAACAAGCCCATAAAATTGGCCGCGGGGATGGCCCCTGCGATCCACCCCATCGAAAAGACCACCACCATTTCGCCCTGCGAGAGTGCCCATCGCGGTTTGACCCGCGCGAGCAGCGCGTTCAGCGGCCACGCCAACGCCGTGAAGACCACCATCGTCGCCATGGGCAAATGGGCAAATACCATGCGAGACGAATGCACGATATAGGCCGAATACGCGGGCAACAGATTCACCCACAGCGCGACCCCAACGCCCACCCAAAAAGCGCGTGCCGTCACCCCCATCCGCTCGGTTGCTGCGTACAACCCGCGATCCGCTGTGTTCAATTCAGCCATCTCAACTCCACTTCAATCAGCCGCTCGAATCCGTGCGTTCGCCAAGTCGCTGCGCCGCCCCAGCCACAGAAACGCGCCGCCGACAATGAGCACCTCACCTCGTCGGATTTTCATGATCTCTGCGTCGTCCCATCCTGCACGCAGCCCTGTGCTGACGAGCAGATTCCGCTTTTCAGCGTCTGTTAGCGGCGCGTCATCAAAAAAATTTTGCATTTGGTCGAATATCTCGGCAGGCAACACGACATATTCGATATTCGTTTTTGGATCGGCCAGACGCACGGGTTGCCCTGAGAGGCGCGGACTGTCTGTTGAAGTTCTTTGGGAAGCGCGATCATCATTTTCTCCAAAACAGAACGTAGGGGCGGTGCCCCCGTGCCCGCCCGAAAATGCAAGATACAAGAAGGATAAAACATGTCCGTTCAAAAGACGAGTGTTCAGGTCTTTCTCGAAGAACAGTTGAAAGACCGAGAGGTTGCGGAATCATTTCATGAAGGACTCGATGAACTGCGTCTTGCGGTTAAAATTGCACAACTGCGGAAGCAGCGCGGATTGACCCAAGCGCAATTGGCCGCGAAGTTGGACACCAGCACGCCGGTCATTAGCCGATTGGAAAACCGGGGAAACTGCACGATCAGCACCCTAAAAAAGGTCGCCGAAGCCTTGGATGCCGTCGTGCAAATCGACATCGTATCAAAAAAGACGAGGCGATTCGAGAAGTGTGAATCGCCTCTGCGTGCTAAACCCCCAGTTTCTTGACAAACGCTAAATTCTTTGCGTGATCGGCATGCGGGTCGTCGCCAGAGGGCGTTTCCAACACGATGTACCCGTCGTAATTGATCGCGCGCATGGCTGCATCCACCGCGTCGAAATCCACGCGGCCTTCGCCCAATGCCTGTCGGTCCGTGTCTTTGGCGTGGATCATTCCAATGCCCTCGCGCCCCAACTTCAAAATCTCCTCTGCTGCATCTTGCCCGCGCATGGTCGTATTGCCCGTATCGTGATAGACCTTCACAGCGTCTGATCCGATGCGCTCCAAAAGCATCGCCAACTGATCCGCGCTAAACGTCGTCTCCAAATCCAAAATCACGCCGCGCTCCTCGGCGACCTCCCCGAGTGCTTTGAACCCATCCACCAGTTGATCCCATGTCGCATCGGGCCACGCATCCATATCTCTGGGAAACATCGGCACGAGAATATGCCGCGTATCGACCGCCGCGCACGATGCGATGACATGCGTCAAAATTTCGACGCCCTCGGCGCGCTTTTCCGCTTCTGGCAGGGCGGGATGAAATTGGGCAAACACCCCCGGCGACAAGGAAGAAATCTCAACCCCCGCGCCATCGGCCAATGCCTTCAAGCCCTCGGCGCCGCCATCGCGCCACAGAATATTTTCCCGATAGGCGCGCCCAACGCAAAACTCCACGCCATCAAAGCCAATGTCTCGTGCCACGGAAAACATCGTTTCCACCGGCGCTTGCAACATGGTATCGCGGATACCGTATTTCATAACAAACCTCCAATCCATTGCGAATTGTCAACTGGGAATTGCGAATGAAAGCGGTTTTCATTCGTATACTGATTCATTTGTAACTCATAATACCAATTTGATTTTAAGTTGTCCATATCCTGCCTCCCATCAGGGAGGAATGAGGAACAAACTTCTGTAAGGATCATGCGTTGCTTGTCTCAAGCGTTTGGTTCTGCCTCCAGGTGGGTTGCTTTCAATGCCTTCGGCGACTTCCTTTTTTTCAGCAGCAAAAAAAAGGAAGCAAAAAATGCCGCTCTCAGACGCCGAGGGGCTTGCACAGCGCAAATCGCTTTTGTAACAGCACGACATGCGTTGGCCTGCCAAGTGGGTTGCAAAATAGAGGTTCGTTGCGAGACGGCCTTGCGCGCTGTGCGTGATGGCATGATCTGATGGTTTTTTGTGATGGCCTGGTTGCCATGGCTTCTCTGAATGACTATGTAAGGTCAAGGGAATCATTTGCAGGTAGCATATCGCATCACATTAGGACAACAGAAAATCAATTTGGTATTACATCACACGCCCAAAATCGCCAAGTGATCTTGACATGAGATGATGATATGTGTATAACTATACATATCAAAACGTACCAACCAACATGAAACCGCGTGACTATGAACTTCGAATGGGATCCCCAAAAGGACAGCATCAACCAGTCCAAACACCATGTCTCATTTTTCCAAGCGCGACTCGCGTTCACCGATCCTCATCGCATCATCGCCCACGATCACAAACACAGCACCGCTGAGGAAACGCGATATTTTTGCTTTGGAAAAGTTGGGGATCGCGTTTTGACAGTCCGCTTTACGCATCGCCAAAACAATATCCGCATTTTCGGTGCCGGTTATTGGCGCGAAGGAAGGAAGCGTTATGAGCAAGAACGAATATGAGAACGCCCCCGCTGATATTGCAGATGCCATTGAACGGGCGGAAGTGATTCCCGACTTTTTGCCGCCACGCGATCAACTCGTTCTCAAAGAAGAAAGCGTGCGCGTGACCCTGAACCTAAACAAAAAGAGCGTGGATTTCTTCAAGTTGAAAGCCCGGGAAAATGGCGTTCCCTACCAGCGCATGATCCGCAGGGTTCTCGATATTTACGCCGAGCAAATAGACGCACAGGCGTAGCTATTTGGGATCCGGATCGTCTGGCGGAACCGGATGGTCTTGTGATTTGAGTTCCGTCGGCGTGCTGTCGGACAAGTACCCGCCATCGACATAGACAATTTGGCCCGTGATGTAGCGCGCGTCTTCTGAAGCGAGAAAAGCGGCGGCAGTTGCAATGTCGCGGGTGTACCCGCGTGCGCCCCATGGAATGCGTTTGCGGTAGGCTTCAATAATTTCAGCCCCCAATGTCGCGCCCATGCCCTCGGATGCAATGGCGCCTGGGCCAATGGCATTGACGTTGATCTTGTAAGGGGCGAGTTCCACGGCAAGGGTTCGCGTGAGCATGACCACCGCGGCTTTGGAGGGCTGGTAAGCAGAAGCGTCAAAATGCGCGACTTCGGCCTGCACAGACGAAATATTGATGATTTTGCCGCCCTGCTTGCGATCCATCATGTCTTTGACAACAGCGCGCGAACAGTAAAAAGGGCCGTTGAGGTTGACATCGAGAATGCGCTGCCACGCCGCGTCTGTAATGGCCGTGAATCCACCGTCTTGGGGAATGTACACGCCGGCATTGTTGACCAAAATGTCGATGCGCCCAAAGCGGTCGTGCGTTTGCCCAACCATGTGATCGACCTGCGCCGCGTCTGCCACATCTGCGGGAATGGCCAGGGCCTCGCGTCCGAGGGCCTCAACTTCGCGCGCCGTGGCTTCGGCAGTGTCAGCGGTGAGATCGTTGATGGCGATATGCGCGCCTTCCCTGCCCATTTCGATGGCAATGGCTTTGCCAATGCCCGATCCCGCGCCCGTGATGAGCGCGATTTTGTTTTTCAGTTTCACAAAAACCCCCTGCGATGAATAGACGGAATGGTGTATAACATCTGTGTCAATCTGTGTGGTTGCTTTTCGCCTTTGCGGACGGGTACAGAGGCGCTGCTCCTTGCTTTGCACGCTGCACTTTCAGAAAAAGAGATCGGGGTGATCGTCTCGTTGCAGATAGTCGATGAGTTTGCGGCTCGTGCGGGAAAAAGCGTAAGCGTTGAGATCCGCAAGGACAACCCATGCGATCTCGTCACAGGTGAGCGGGCGCGCTTTGCCTTTGACATAGCGACACTGAAACGTGTGAAGCGTGATGCTGAAGTGGGTAAAAGCGTGTTTGACCGTGCGATAGCGACCGTCAATTTCGACTTGAATGCCCGCGGTTTCCCAGAGGCCGCGCGTGCAGGTGTCTCGCAGGGATTCCCCGTCGCGTTGCGTGCCCGCGGGAAATTCCCAGAGGCCGCCGAGCAAGCCGTTTCGCGGGCGTTTTGCGATGAGCACTTTGTCGTTGTGCCACGCAATGCCCGCGCACAGCGTGTGATGGGGGCGCGGTTTTTTTTTCGCTTTGACGGGCAGGCTCTGCGGATCGCCCGCTTTGTGGGCCGCGCAGCATTTTTGTACGGGGCATTGATCGCACGCCGGGTTTTTGGGCGTGCAGACCATCGCGCCGAGTTCCATGACCGCCTGATTGTGGTCGCTGGCTTCGCCCTTGGACAAAAGGGCTTGGGCGAGTTCCCAAAGTTGATTTTTGACGCGGGTTTGCCCCACATCGTCGCGGATGTCGAAAAGGCGCGTGAGCACGCGAATGACATTGCCGTCGAGCACCGCGTAGTCGCGGTCATAAGCAATGCTCAAAACCGCGGCGGTGGTATAAGGGCCAAACCCGGGCAGGGATTTGAGTTCGTCATACGTATTGGGCACGCTGCCGGCAAAGTCCGTGGCTATGGCGTGGGCGGCTTTGTGCAGGTTGCGCGCACGGGCGTAATAGCCCAATCCCTCCCACGCCTTGAGCACGTCGTCCTGCGTGGCATTGGCGAGGTCGCAAACCGTGGGAAAGCGGTCGAGAAACCGGCGGTAATAGGGAATGACCGTATCCACCTGCGTTTGCTGGAGCATAAACTCGGCTAGCAAGATGCGATAGGGATCATCCGTGTGGCGCCACGGCAAGTCGCGTTTGTGCTTGCGATACCACGCCAAAAGGCGAGGCGCGATCTGCGATGAGATTTTGAAATGGGGCATCAGTATGTGTCCATCAGCTTTGCGAGCGATTGTTCGGCTGCCTCAGTGTGACAGGTGCTCATGATATCATAAAATTGCTGGCTGGCTACTCAGATCTCGTTTTCTCGGCGATATTGCGGGCGTGTTCGCGCACGACTTCCGGCGGACTGGCGGCGATCAGGTTGCGGATGGCGAGGATATTGATCGCGATGTCTTCCCCAAAGCCGAGATGGGGCAAGAGGATTTCGGGGATCAAATCAAAGGGCGAAAGGCCGTATAGCACCGCCAAAATCGCGATCACTTTGGGCAACAACGGAACGCGGGCATCCCAAAAGAGCCGCCATGCAAGGCGCAGATATTGCGGGAGGCGCGTGATGATTGAGAAAATACCGCGGATGCGGATCAGACGCAAAAGAGCAAAAAGGCCACGCATGACAATCGCCGGAGAAGTGAAAGGCAAGATGGATCGCGGATTAAGCGGATGGCGCGGATTACACGGATGAAAGGCGAGCAATGTATGTAGGGGCGATGCCCCGTGCTCGCCCATTTTCGTCACGCCGGTCACGCGCAAGCACAGGCGTAGCCAACGCCGGAGTCCAGTGTTTTTTTAGGGAATTATATACTTGACAACCTAACCTTTCTTGTTATATTTATACAAGTTACAAGTTACGAATTAACAAGGGGGTTATGATGGCAAAGCAGCTTAGTTTCGTCGCGTTCACACAGAAGTTTGCCACGCCTGAAGCGTGTATTTTGCACCTTGAAAAGATACGCTTTAAGGATGGCGAGTCTTGTCCGCATTGTGGTAGTATGGGAAAAATCTATCGTCGTTCTGATTTGGCGTATCGGTGCTCGGATTGTGGGCGTAATTTTCATATGATTTACGGAACGATGTTTGGCAAGTCAAAAATCAAGATGTTGCCTAAATGGTTCGCCGCCATATGGATTGAAACGAACCACTCAAAAGGTATTTCAAGCGTTCAGTTGGCTAAAATGATCGGTACAACGCAAAAGACCGCTTGGTTTATGCTTCAAAGAATACGAAACGCTTTTGGCAACAAAGACGGTGATGATGATGATTTTCTGTCTGGTATCGTTGAAATTGATGAAACCTACATCGGTGGGAAAGAAAAGAACAAACATAAATCCAAAAAGTTGAATGCGGGTCGCGGAACAGTAGGTAAATCGGTTGCTTTCGGAATGCGGGAAAAAGGTGAAGATGGTGAGGCAATGGCGGTTCATGTACAGGACGCAAAAGGGGCAACATTACACAAGAAGATGTTGAACCGGGTCTTGACGGGCGCAACTATTCATGCAGACGAGAACCGCGCATACGGCGCATTGAGGGATGATTACGAAGTGGAACAAATCAATCATTCTGCCGACGAATATGAACGCGATGGGGTCCATACGAACTCCATTGAGAGTTTGTGGGCACTGGTTAAGCGTGTCTATATGGGTATTCATCACCACTGGTCAGACAAACACATGCAAAAGTACCTGAATGCTTGCGTGTTTCGCATCAATCGAAAAAAGGTTGATACCTTAAGTCGGGTTGATGATATGTTGAATATGGCGATGGGCGCACGGTTGACTTACAAGCAACTTGTAGCAAGTGAGGCGGTTGCATGAACAAACTTTATTCTGGCGATTGTATGACCATCATGCAACAGGAAATGAGGGCATCAAGCGTTGATCTTATCTCCCTTGATCCTCCGTTCAATTCCAATAGGGCTTACCACGCGATTTACAAGGATGAAACAGGGCGACCACTTCCCGAGCAGGTTGAGGCGTTTTGTGATAGGTGGACGCTTGACAGTGAACGGGAACGGGCGATCCGAAACAAGAAAATTTAGGTTGTCAAGTATATAATTCCCTTTTTTTAATATATCGCAGATCGCATCACTTGACAATAAACTCGTTTTGAACCCTCTCGCGCAGGGCACTGCGTTGGACTTTGCCGGTTGAGGTGAGGGGCAAGTCCTCGTGCGCGATGGGGATGATGCGCGACGGGGCCTCGTACATGCTCAAGCCGGGGATTTGCCCGGTTTGACCGCGCTGGAGAATATCTTGGGCCGCGTGGTCGGGATGTTTGACCGCGGGTTTGAAAATGGCCGCCGCGCCCACGTCTTCGCCCCATCGGCCGTGGCAGAGGCCGATCACATAGACCGCATCGAGTTCTGGACAGGCGTCTCGCAGGGCGTTTTCAACGGCGATGGGCGAGATGTTGACGCCGCCTTTGATGATGATTTCTTTTTTTCGCCCGTGGATAAAGTAGAAACGCCGAGCGTGGAGGTCTCGGTAATATCCCATGTCGCCGGTGTGGAACCAGCCATTGCAAAAAACTTCGGCGGTGGCTTTGGGCTGGTTGAGGTAACCATTGGCAATCACCGGGCCGCGCACGAGGATCTCGCCGATCTCGCCTTCGCCCGCCCCGCCGTCAATACACAAGTTGTTGTTGGCGAGCTCGACGCCGATGGCGTTTTGTTCGAGCACATCGCGGTATTGGTCATCGGGCAAATCGGGTGGCACACCGGTCACGCGCAAACTGACTTCGGTTGAGCCGTAGCCCTGAATCAAGCGCACGCCAAAGCGATCCACAAATTGACACGCGATATTGGGCGGCACGGGTGCCGAGCCGATCATGATTTTTTTCAGCGAAGAAATATCGTGGCCTTCGCGCTCAAACTCATCGGCACGGGCGAGCAGGTCGGCCATGATCGTGGGCACAATACTCGCAGAGGTCGCCCGTTCCCGCGCTATGACGCGCCAAAATGCCGAGACGCTGTACCGCGCGTTGAGGATGAGCGTGCCGCCCGCCATCAGGCTGGCAATGGAGAACGTGGTGGAGTTGATGTGGTGAAGGGGCAAAACCAGGTTGAGGCGTTCGCGTGCGTCAAACCCGAGCCAGCGAATGATGCCATCGGCATTGGACGCGAGGCTTTGTCGGGTGATGCACGCGCCTTTGGGCCGACCAGTTGTGCCGGATGTATAAAGTACGATATTGGGGTGTTGTTCGCATTTTGGATCGCCAGTCCATTCGGGTTCGAGATCTGCGTCAGGCGCGGCGGCGAGCAATTGGTCGGTTGTCGCAATCTGGATATCGGGCATTTCCCGGCGTTGGGCGTCCGCGTGTTCGGGCAAAACGACGAGCAGCTCGGCCCCGGCGTTTTTGAGTTTGTAGCGTTTGCGCGCGGAAACGTCTTTGGCGAGGTCGAGGGGCACAGCGGTCGCGCCCAAGCGAAACAGGGCGAGGGTCAGCAAGGGGATTTCCGCGCAGTTGGGCAGGGCAAGCCCAACGCAGTCGCCGCGTTGGATGCCAAATTCCCGGTGCATCCGGCCTGCGAGCGCGGCGGTGCGCCGTTCAAATTCAGAATAGGTGATGACGCTGCGGGTATCCGCAGTGCTATCGCAAAATATCAATGCGGGGCTGTGCGGTTGCTGTTCTGCGCGATCCTTCAAGAGATGCGCGAAATTCCGCCACGCAAACCGATACACACGCGGCCTCGCGTTTTTGATGCAGGTGAATATTTTGGCGTCAACCATTTTCATCCTCTTTGTCCGCGTTGGCGCAAATAGTGATCCGCGAGCACGAGGGCCATCATGGCTTCGACAATGGGAACGGCGCGGGGCAAGACGCATGGGTCGTGGCGACCGCGTCCTTTGAGGGTGGTGGGGTTGCCGCGTATATCGACGGTCTCTTGCTCGACCAAAATCGTGGCCGTGGGTTTGAAGGCCGCGCGAATGATGATGGGCTCGCCGTTGGAGATGCCGCCCTGAATGCCGCCCGAATGGTTGGTGCGCGTGTGAATGCCGCTGCCATCGCTGTAAAAGGGATCGTTGTGTGCAGAGCCGGTCATGGCAATGCCGCCAAAGCCAGAACCGGACTCAAAGCCCTTGCAGGCCGGCAGCGAGAGCATGGCTTTGGCCAAGTCGGCTTCGAGTTTGTCAAAGACCGGTTCGCCCCAGCCGGGGGGAACGCGATGGGCAACGGCCTCGACCACGCCGCCGAGGGAATCGCCGTCTTTGCGGGCCGCGTCGATGCGCCGAATGATTTGCTCGGCAATATCCGGGGCGGGCACGCGGGCGATGTTGGCCTCCACCTGCTCGCGGGTAATGGCGATGGGATCGACATCCGCGATGAGGGTGTGAACTCGGCGGACATAGGCGATGATGTCGATGTCGCAATCGCGTTTGAGCAATTTGCGCGCAACAGCCCCTGCTGCAACGCGGCCAATGGTTTCGCGTGCGCTGGCTCTGCCGCCGCCCTGCCAGTTGCGAATGCCGTATTTTTGCTGATAGGTGTAATCCGCGTGCGAGGGGCGGTATTTGGTCTGCATTTCAGCGTAGTCTTTGGCGCGCGCGTCTTTGTTCCACACCATCATCGAGATGGGCGTGCCCAGGGTTTGGCCTTCAAAGATACCCGAGTGAATTTCCACGCGGTCTTCTTCTTTGCGCTGCGTGGTGATTTTGCTCTGGCCCGGTCTGCGGCGGTTGAGTTCAATTTGAATGTCTTCTTCGCCAATTTCCAGCCCGGGCGGGCACCCATCCAACACCACGCCAACGCCGCCGCCGTGAGACTCTCCCCATGTGGTGATGCGAAATGCGCGACCATAAGTGCTGCTCATAACAGGCTCCTTTTGCCTGATTGATGATCGTGGCGAAAGAATAAAGTGCGCGGAGGATTGCCCGCCGCGCAGGTGCGAGTTTGCATAATTTGGATTTAGGCGTGTGGCTAATCGGCTATCTCAGCCTCGCATTGGCCCAATTGCTCCTTCGCAATTTTTCGGTTGGCACAGGAACGGGCATCTTTTGGCTTCAGTCGTATCGCCTCGTCATAATCGGCGATGGCTGCCTCGTATCGACCCAACAGTTGTTTTGCAATGCCTCGGTTGGTGTAGGCTTCGGCGAAATTGGGTTTTAGGAGGAGTGCTTCGTCATAATCGGCGATGGCCGCCTCGTATCGACCCAATTCGTTCTTTGCGCCGCCGCGATTGTAGTATGCATCTGTATAATCGGGATTTAGCTGTATTGCTTTGTCATAGTCGGCAATGGCAGATTCGCATTGATTCAATTTGCCCTTTGCAATTCCGCGGTTGTAATAGGCATCTGCATAATCTGGCTCGAGACGGATAGCCTCGTCATAGTCGGCAATGGCAGATTCGCATTGATTCAGTTCGCTCTTTATCCATCCCCGGTTGTAATAGGCGTCTGCATAATCTGGCTCGAGACGAATAGCCTCATCATAGTCAGACATTGCAGATTCGAGTTGTCCCATCAGGGATTTTGCAGATCCTCGGTTGTTGTACATAACCGCCTGATCTGGCTTGAGACAAAGTGCTTGGTCATAAGCGGAATGTGCTTCTTCTTGCCGATCACTTTTTGCAAGGAGATTGCCAACGAAAAACCAAGCATGGGCAGCGAGTGCGTTATCCATTCCTTCCGCGATATTCGCGATGGAACGCCACTTCTCGACCATTTCTTCAATTTTTTCAGCTTTATCAGTAGTCATTCAAATTTTTCCCATCACTTCAGTGAAATCTATAGTCGGCAATTTTCTGATCGCTGCCTCAACAATTTTTAAGAGCCTATCGGCTCTTCTGGGGCTTTCACAATATTTTGCCCAACCCCCAATGGGTTGAAGCACGTAATCTGCTTGGCGACGTGCTTCATAGAGATCGCTGAGAGTTTTTGCCAAACTGTTTAAGAAGCCCTAACATAAAGAAATTGAGCGTCTGAAACAGATGAGTGAACACCCGCAGGAACGCCTCAAAGTCGGCCTCTCACAAATCCAGGTCAACCCTTTTTGTTAGGGACTCTAAGTCAGGATCATTTGCTGAAGCCAAGACATCCCTTAGTTTTCCGTGGTCGATTCGATCATTTCGCCCATGGATCGCTCTGCCTTCTTGCGTCCGTATGGCAGTTCTTATCGCCAAGAAAAGCGCGTAATACGCTCGCCCAATGGCAGTCCTCGTGCGGGCTTCTTTGTCAAGACGACCTTGTCGTGTTAGTGAGTGCCCAACGCTGGCGAATAGTGCGGGATCAAAACTCATAATAATCTAAAATCCTGTTCGTCAAAATCTGAAAAAAAGAAAAAGTTAATCGCCTTGAATATCTCTTTATCCAATTGTCTGGCAATCAATGAATAAAAATCAAAGGTCGTCTCTATTATCATGTCCTCTTGGTCTTCGTCTTTTGGCATACCTACTATAATGTGGTTTTCGGCGGTATCAACCGATATTTCAACATCCCAATTTAACTCAGAAGCGGCTTTCTCAACAACGTCACGCACATAATTCCAATCAATTTTTACGCGGTGATTTTCCTCCTCACCAACAATTATCTCGTTTAACTTGTCCTTGGCCGCGACAAGCCGCTGATAATCGCCGGAGGCTAAGGGCTGACCGCCATTCGCCTCAACGACACCGACTAATGTATCCACAGCTACGGCAAGCGATTGAGAGGAGTTCGGCGTTGGCGATGGTATCGTTTCGGAAATCTGGTGTGATGCGAAGACAACGGGTGCCTGCTCTTGGGATGCAAATGCTCTCAACTTGCCAGCGTTTTTGCGTGCGAGGCCAGATTCATCGACAAGGGATGCCATTGGCGGGATAGGTGAGATAGTTTGTCTCTCGGGTAACATCGTTCGCTCTCTCCATCAGTTGAGAAATAAATTGCGGCTCTCATAGTGTTTCTCGACCGCCCATACTTCTGTTTTTAGCCCTATCTACCGCGGGGCAGATACAAAAATATATCCAGTAATGATAGCGGGGGCAAGGGAGATGTAGCGCAAGTTTTGAGGACGCTATCCGTATTGATCACAACTTGACGGGAAAGCGATTTGTTTCGAGGTTGATGATGCCATGACAAAATACAAGTTGATCTGTCCCATCCTCGTTTTTTTTTTCGCCTGCGTGCCCGAACCCAGGTTGCCCCCTCCGCCTGACCGCGTGACGGAAAGCCCGGCGTTTGAACAGTTTGCGGTGCCCGAGTATCGAATTTACAAAGACAAACCGCGGCCTGTCAATCTCGTGAGCCATCCGCGGGCGATTCGATTTAAGGACCGCTTAATTCAAGGCACTCAAATCGGCCCCAATTTTGCCGGCGATCAAACTGTTGTGCGGTGGTTTTGCGGCGAGGAATGCCAGCAACTCGCCGTTGTTGACGCGAAAACGGGCAGTGTGATCTTCGCGCCCTTTGTCACGCACTTGGGCTTTCGCTTTCGCCTCGACAGCAAACTCTTGATCGTCAACCCACCCGAAGCCGTTGAACGCGCGGCCCGAACCGGCAAATCCAAATCGCATTATCGCACGGCGTATTACGTCTGGCACTACGGCGAATTTGTCGAAATCTATGCGGCGAAAAATTAAATTAAAGCCACCCCGCCCAACAGCCCCAAATCCTTACGCAATGCGCGAACTGCTATCGCAGTTGTACTCCGTTACGCCGATTCGCCCCGGCGTTTCGTGACAAAAAAAAGGCCATCTCCCGCGAGAGATGGCCTTTTCGATGTAGCGGATGTTGTTTCGCGTCAAACTTCCATAATTTCTTCTTCTTTTTTTATCAGCACATCGTCAATTTTTGCGACATACTCGTCGGTCAAAGCCTGAACGCGGTCGGTTGCGCGCCTGGCATCGTCTTCGGGGATCTCGCCCTCTCTTTGGGCATCGCGGATAAATTCATTGGCATCGCGGCGGGCATTGCGAACGGAAACCCGGCTCTCTTCGGCGTATTGCTTCACCAACCGCACGAGTTCTCGCCTGCGCTCTTCGGTCAACTGCGGGATGGGCAGGCGAATAATTGTGCCATCGTTGGACGGCGTCAAGCCCAAATTCGATTCCTGAATCGCTTTTTCGATCAGCGAAATCGCCGACTTGTCCCAAGGTTGAATCGCGATCAAACGCGGTTCTGGCACGCCCACAGTGGCGACTTGATTGATCGGCATTTGCGAACCGTAGTACTCGACCCGAATTTGATCGAGCAGATGTGCGTTGGCCCGCCCGGTACGCACGGTCGCCATCTCGTTTTGCAAGGCGGTAACGGACTTTTGCATGGCGACTCGCGTTTCCGCCATAATATCGTCGATCACGGCCCACCTCCTCTGCGCGTTTTAGACGCTCAACTCTCTTCACCCAAGACAAAACGCGCGAATCGGCGGATGGTGATGTTTTCCCCGCACTTCGCCACGAGTTCCGAGTGCAAATCCCGAATGGTCTTGTCCGGATCTTTGACAAACGCCTGCTCCATCAAGACCACGTCTCGATAGTACTTTTCCATTCGGCCATCGACAATTCTATCGACAATATGCTCGGGTTTGCCCTCGCCCAAGGTCTGCTCGCGGTAAATATTGCGTTCCTTTTCCAGGGTCTCGGCATCGACATCCTCGCGGTTCACAACGAGTGGGGCCGCGGCGGCGATGTGCATGGCGACGTCTTTTGAAAACGCCTGAAACTCGTCCGTGCGCGCCACGAAGTCGGTCTCGCTGTTGATCTCGAGCAAAACGCCCAACTGGTTTCCCGCGTGGATATAAGACGCGATGACCCCTTCTTTTGCCTGACGCCCGGCCCGGCTCTCGGCTTTGGCAATGCCCCGCTTACGCAACAACTCAACGGCCTTATCCAAGTTGCCATCGGCCTCTTCGAGTGCCCGCTTGCAATCCATCATGCCCACATTGGTTCTGACGCGCAACTCCCGAACCATTTTTGCAGAAACTGCCATTTCAGCCTCCATCTTCGTTTCAATTGTTGATGGGATCGATTTCCGTAATCTCGGGGCCTGCACTTGGCACAGAGTCTTTTTCCCGTTCGTCCTGTCGGGCCGTTGTCCCTTCAACCACGGCCTCGGCCATCAAGTTTGTAATCAGCGCGATAGACCGCATTGCATCGTCATTGCCCGGAATGGGATGGTCAACTTCATCGGGATCGCAGTTGGTATCCACAACCGCCACGAGGGGAATTTCCAAGCGACGCGCCTCGGCCACTGCGATGCGTTCCTTTTTGGTGTCCACGACAAAGACGAGTGCCGGCAAACGCCCCATGTTGCGGATGCCGCCCAGGGATTTTTGCAACTTATCGCGCTCGCGATCGAGGCGCAGCACTTCCTTTTTGGTCAATTGCTGGTACGTGCCATCGCCGGCCATTTTGTCCAGCGCGTCCAAGCGGCGAATGCTCTGGCGAATGGTTTGAAAATTCGTCAGCATGCCGCCCAGCCAGCGGTTGTTGACATAAAACATATCGCAGCGTTCTGCGGCATCTGCGATGATGTCTTTGGCCTGTTTTTTGGTGCCGACAAAAAGAATCGGTTGACCCGTTTCAGCCATTTTGCGTACAACAGTATAGGCCGTTTCAACTCGCGCCTGTGTTTTTTGCAGATCGACAATGTAAATGCCATTGCGCTCTGTAAAAATGTACTTCCTCATCTTGGGGTTCCACCGCCGGGTCTGATGCCCGAAGTGAACGCCCGATTCGAGCAATTGCCTCATTGAAACAACCGCCATGTGACCTCCATTGGGTTTGTCCGCTGCATCCGTCATCTCGCCGCATTGCCTGTTGGCACCCGTGAAGCAATCGGGATGCATGTGGTATTGAGATGCGTCTCGAGTTTAACGTTTGGAAAATTGGAATTTTTTGCGCGCGCCGGGTTGCCCGGGTTTTTTGCGCTCCACTTTGCGCGGGTCTCGCGTGAGCAACCCCGCATTGCGAAGGGATGTGTGATTGGCTTCGTTCACGCGCTGCAAACTGCGCGCAATGCCCAATCGCACGGCACCGGCCTGACCGGTCAAACCGCCGCCCCTTGCTTTGGCGACAATGTCATACGCCCCTTTGGTCTCTGTCACGTCTAAGGGCTGTTCGATAATCATCACCAAAGTCTCTCGCTTGAGATACTCCGCCGCGGAACGCCCGTTGATGGTAATTGCGCCCGTTCCGGGAAAGAGTTTCACATGTGCGGTTGATGTCTTGCGACGCCCCGTAGCAGAACTCAGTGGTTCAATTGCCAAAAAATCACCTCCTCTACAAATCAATCGGCTCAGGAGACTGAGCCTGGTGTGGGTGTTCTGGCCCGGCGTAAATCCGGACTTTTTTTATCATCTGCCGCCCCAATTTGTTGTGGGGCAACATGCCCCGAATTGCGTGCTCGAGAACAAACGCGGGTCGCTTTTCGAGCGCGTCTTCCAGCGTTTGCTTCTTGAGCCCGCCGGGATACCCACTGTAACTCGTATAAATTTTTTGCCGGGCTTTGTTATTGCCCTTGACCTGAATTTTTTCGGCATTGACAATCACCACCTGATCCCCCGTGTCGATGTGGGGGGTGTAAAAGGGCTTGTGTTTGCCGCGCAAAATTCGAGCCACGCCACTGGCAAATCGCCCAAGCACCTTGCCTTCTGCATCGGCGACATACCAGACTTGTTCAACCTCACCTTTTTTTGCACTGGGTGTCATCATTGTTTCAATTCCTCTCCAAATTTTGAAATCGCAAGTCATTTGAGTTTTTGAAGGTACAGGATAATCCGATTTTGTCAAGTTAGAAAGCCCGCAAAAAAAACGCCGCGCGGCGGATGTCGAAAAATCGGCCCATCTCCGTGCGGCGCTTCGTCTGACGGCGTTTCTGCCTCGCGATCATCAAAAATCGCCGGTGTGGCAGATAACAAACCGTTCGATGACTGTGTTGGATTGCCAGGCGCGCTACCATTTGAGATGTTGTTTCCGCTCCTGGCGGGCGCACCTAACGACAGTCACCTCCACTGGTCATGTCACTCATTCGACCACCTCCTTTCTTGTGTGACTCCAATATAGCGCGTGCGAAAGGGAAAGTCAACCTTTGATCGCAGATTGCGCGGATGACGCGGATGAAAGGCAAAGACAAGATGCGAAGATAGAAACGTAGGGGCGATGCCCCCGTGCTCGCCCAACAAGGCGGATTCGGGATTGGAGGGGGGAAATATATAGGGAGAGTTGATTGCGACCTTGACCGGTCTCCAAGTCATGGGTAAATTTCGCGTACAAAGTCCATCGCGACGCGACCGACTCAACGGGCGGTTTTATACCCTGCACTTGCACTTCGATTTTGAGATTTGCCATGCCCCGCGTTCTCGTCATTGGAAGTTCCAACACCGATTTGGTTATTCGCGCCAGCAAATTGCCAGTGCCGGGTGAGACTGTACTCGGCGGCGCGTTTTTTACGGCTGCGGGCGGCAAAGGCGCCAACCAAGCCGTTGCAGCGGCCCGAGCAGGCGCGGAGGTCGCATTTATCGCATGCATTGGTCGAGATGATTTTGGCGAACAAGCCTTGTTGGGCTTTCAGCGCGAAGGGATCGACACGCAGTGGATTGTTTCCGATCCGCATCTGGCGTCTGGCACGGCGTTCATCCTCGTTGATGACCGCGGGGAGAACAGCATTGTGGTTGCGTCTGGCGCGAATGCGGCCCTGCTACCCGAACACATTCCAGCGCAGGCATATCAAAATGCCGAAGTCTGCTTGCTCCAACTCGAAACCCCGGTCGAAACCGTCGTTCACGCTGCGTCTTTGGCAACGAAACACGAGACCCGCGTCGTACTCAATCCCGCGCCGGCCGCGGACCTGCCCGCAGAAATCTGGCAACACCTCTTTCTCATCACGCCCAACCAAACCGAAGCAACATTCCTCACGGGCATCGCCCCTACCAACGCGCAAAATATCGCAGCCGCAGCCGGTAAACTCTTGGAAAAAGGTGCCCAAAACGCCATCATCACCTTGGGATCGCAGGGCGCGTTTTTGGCGACTCCCAATCAAACCCTGCACATCCCCGGGTTTGAGGCCGACCCCATTGACACCACAGGCGCGGGCGACGCGTTTAACGGCGCCTTGGCTCGCGCCTTGAGCGAAAACCTATCCCTTGATGCTGCCACGCGCTTTGCCTGTGCCGCAGGCGCGCTCGCGGTTGGCAAAGTCGGCGCGCAACCGGCCATTCCCACCCGGGGACAAATTGACGCGCTGTTGGTTAATCCTTCTTGACGCCGCCCGTGCCTTGTCCTATATTCCTACTCCCCTTTCCCAAACTTCCCCTTCTCTCCCCTGATGCCATCCCGTATCAGAAAGGAACCGCAATGAGTTTGAGGAAAGCGAACGCGATCCGGCTCAATTTTGATGATCTCGTCAAAGAGCTCGACGATTTCGAGCGAGATATTCAAACCCTTCAGGAGCGCATAGACCAACTCATCACCAACGCGCGACACAAACCAGCGGGCGTCAAAACCGTTGCGCGCGGAGGCGATATGGGCGCGACCTGATCAACCACACAAACAGGCGGGGATTTTTCCCGCCTGTTGCTTTTTTAGCTCGACATCAAATCCATGTTCTACACCATCCTTTTCGCCACTGTCCTGATCGTCGTCGCTCTTGTCAAATACCTCCACAAACCCGTTGAACGCTGTCCCGAATGTCACACCCCGCGCGAATCCGATCATCCGATCTGCCCATGTGGCTATGTTTTTGAATTTCCCGAAGATGACGCCCCCCTCGAATACGGCGACCCGGATTAGTGCTTATCTTTTCAGGAATCCCATGACCCTCACCGCGCTATCCCCGCTCGACAATCGCTATGCGAGTCGCTTGCAAGCCCTCGCGCCGTGCCTGTCGCATTTCGCGCTGATCGCCTATCGCGTGCAAATCGAAATCGAATGGTTGCGCTTTCAGTCATCGCGTCCCGAACTGTCGCATGTGCGCGCATTCACCGGCGCGGAACACCAGATGCTGCAATCGTGGATCGATGAATTTGACGAACGACAAGCCCAGCGCGTTGTCGCCATTGAAAGCGTGACCAATCACGATGTCAAATCAGTCGAATACTACCTCCGGGAACGCCTCGCGGAAACCTCGCTTGCAGACGTGCAAGAGGCCGTGCATTTTTGCTGTACGTCGGAAGACATCAACAATCTCGCCCACGCCTTGATGCTCAAATCCGCGGTTACAAAGGTCTTTTTGCCCCTCGCACGAGAACTCATCCACACAGTCGCGCAACACGCGCAACACACGCGAGCCGTGCCCATCCTCGCGCACACGCACGGGCAACCGGCCACGCCCACCACAATGGGCAAAGAACTCGCGGTATTTGTCTATCGCTGGCAGCGGCAACTCAAACAGGCGGCCCGCCTCGAATACCTGGGCAAATTCAACGGCGCCACCGGCAATTACAACGCGCACATCGCGGCCTATCCAGACGTGCCCTGGCAGGACATGGCGCGGGATTTCGTCCAACGCTTGGGCCTCGCGTTCAACCCGGTCACCACGCAAATCGAATCGCACGATTACATGGCCGAAGTCTTTCACCTGATCATCCGCTTCAACACCATCGCGCTCGACTTTGCCCGCGACATGTGGGCCTACATTTCCCGATCCTATTTTCGGCAGAAAACCATCGCCTCAGAAGTTGGGTCATCGACCATGCCCCACAAAGTCAATCCCATTGATTTTGAAAACGCCGAAGCCAATTTGGGCGTCAGCACGGCCCTGCTCGAACACCTATCGACCAAACTGCCCGTGTCGCGCCTGCAACGCGATTTGTCCGATTCGTCGGCCAGCCGCAACATCGGGCCGGCTATCGGGCATGCGTGTCTCGCCCTGAAATCGCTCGCAAGAGGCATGGGCAAAGTCGCCATTGACAAACGGGCCATTGCCCGCGCCCTCAATGCAGAATGGGCGGTCTTGGGCGAAGCCGTTCAGACCGTCATGCGAAAAGCCGGGTACGAAAATCCCTACGAACGGATGAAAGCCCTCAGCAGGGGAACGGACCTGACCCGAGACGACCTCCGCGCCTTCCTCGATACCCTCGAAGATCTCCCGCCCGAAGACCGCACTCGCCTCAAAAACCTAACGCCCCAATCCTACATCGGGCTTGCCCCGCAACTCGTAGATGATATTTTGTAGGGAGAAATGCAGAGACCACCCATCCAAAGGTGAGATATAGGGGCGGTGCCCTGTGCCCGCCCGAAGACGCGAAAAGGCGAAAGGCAACGACCGATAAACACATGAGAACGCGGATGAAAGTGCAGAGTGCATGGCCCCCGCACGCGCCTGAAGAGGTTAGTTTTCAACAAGCATTTTAGAGAGGTCGGATTTGGTGACGCCCAGGCTGAGCAAGGATCGGATCAATAAATCCAGAGAAACAGAGGGGTCGCCCGCTTCGATTTTGGCAACGCGAGACTGACTGGATTTTAGGCGTTGGGCCAGTTGGGTTTGGGTCAATTTTTTTCTCTTTCGGCATTGACGCACTTTCGTGCTCAACATGATCTTGAGGTCAATGTACAGGGCTTCCCCTTCACTCAGTCCGAGAAAATCTTCCGCTGAACCGACACGCCATCCGGCAGCTTCGAGGTGTTTTTTCTTTTGTTTTTCCATAAGTCATCCAATTGAATCGTAGTGTTGTAGGCGTTTCTGGCAAATATCAATAATTCTTTGGGGCGTTTGACGAGTCCTTTTTTGAAAAACTTCCGTTATGACAATGGCATCTGGATCGATGCGATAGATGATTCGCCAGGTCTTATTCCGATCTCGAATCCTCAATTCGTAACAATGCGTTCCAATGGAGGGCATGGGTCTAGAGTGAGGCATGGAGATCATTTCGCCAGCTTGAAGTCTTCGCAGGAGAAAACCTGCTTCGAGTCTCGCCAATAAAGAAAATGGAGGCGTCTTGATTTGTCCGTGAAGCCATACTAGAGGTTTGTCATGAGGACTCATAACAAAATATATGTCAAATGCGATATATGTCAAACAAGGACTTGATTGGTCTTTCATCTGCGTTCATCTCTCTCATCCTTCCAATCCGATCTGATATGCCCTTTGAATTTATCCCTCTCGACATACCCGACGTCATCCTCGTGCGGGCGACGCGGTTTTTGGATGATCGCGGGTTTTTTGTGGAAACGTACAGGCGCGATGACTTTGCCGCGCACGGCATTGCGGAGTCCTTTGTGCAAGACAATTACTCTCGGTCCACGTGCGGGGTGTTGCGCGGGTTGCACTATCAAAAAGACCCGCACGCGCCTGAAGAGGTTAGTTTTCAACAAGCATTTTAGAGAGGTCGGATTTGGTGACGCCCAGGCTGAGCAAGGATCGGATCAATAAATCCAGAGAAACAGAGGGGTCGCCCGCTTCGATTTTGGCAACGCGAGACTGACTGGATTTTAGGCGTTGGGCCAGTTGGGTTTGGGTCAATTTTTTTCTCTTTCGGCATTGACGCACTTTCGTGCTCAACATGATCTTGAGGTTGATGTACAGGGCTTCCCCTTCACTCAGTCCGAGAAAATCTTCCGCTGAACCGACACGCCATCCGGTAGCTTTGAGGTGTTTTTTCTTTTGTTTTTCCATAAGTCATCCAATTGAATCGCAGTGTTGTAGGCGTTTCTGGCAAATATCAATAATTCTTTGGGGCGTTTGACGAGTCCTTTTTTGAAAAACTTCCG
Organism: uncultured Latescibacterota bacterium; assembly: GCA_958295785.1. Classification (GTDB taxonomy): domain Bacteria; phylum Latescibacterota; class UBA2968; order UBA2968; family UBA2968; genus VXRD01. Next base: position 2,483,140 of record OY282377.1, on the reverse strand, counting down.
TTATGACAATGGCATCTGGAGGAATATAATGTTGTATCGCGTTGACTGCATCCTGAATTACCTGCAACCCAATTACAAAGTCCTTCACGTCGGATGTTGTGGTGACGATGAGGCCTTTGAGCATGAATGGAAGGCGGGGATCGCACTCCACAAATATCTGCACGACTTGCTCGGAGACAATTTGATCGGTATGGATATCAACGAGAAGTTAGTCCGAGAATTGAACGACAAAGGAATGAAAGCCGTTGTAGCAGATGCCCAAGATCTGCCAACATCGATGGGAAAATTTGACGTGATTGTGGCAGGTGAGTTGATTGAACACCTCGAGAATCCGGGGTTGTTTTTGCGTTCTGCTCGCCAATTACTGCGGGGGAGGGGGAGGTTGATATTGACCACCCCAAATGTTTTGGGGTTGCGCTTTTGGCTTCTTCACGGTGTTTTGAAAAAGAAAGAACCTTGGCCTGAACACGTTTGTTATTTTACCCCGACCGCCATAACACAGTTATTGGAACGCGAGGGATTTTCTAATATCACACTTCACCATTGCAATTATTTGGTGAGGCGACGGTTTTTTTTCATTTTGCTACTGAAAAATTTTTTATATGGGATTTTTCCTCATTTTCAAAATGCGTTGGTAGTCGTTGGAAAAAAATAAAAACCGCGAACATTTCCACGCACAATATCGCCGTCCATTTCGGTTTTGATACTTCTCACTTTCACCATGCCCTTTGAATTTATCCCTCTCGACATACCCGACGTCATCCTCGTGCGGGCGACGCGGTTTTTGGATGATCGCGGGTTTTTTGTGGAAACGTACAGGCGCGATGACTTTGCCGCGCACGGCATTGCGGAGTCCTTTGTGCAAGACAATTACTCTCGGTCCACGCGCGGGGTGTTGCGCGGGTTGCACTATCAAAAAGACCCGCACGCGCAGGGCAAACTCATTCAGGTGCTCGACGGCGAAATATACGATGTCGCCGTGGATCTGCGCCTCGGATCGCCCACATACCGCCAGTGGGTCGGGGCGCGTCTCTCCGATGCGCGGTCCGAACTTCTGTACGTGCCGCCGGGCTTTGCACACGGCTTTTGCGTTTTGAGCGATGTCGCGGATTTCACGTACAAATGCACGGCTATTTACGCGCCCGAAACCTATCGCGGCATTGCTTGGGACGATCCGGACTTGGACATTCCTTGGCCCGTCAAAAATCCCATCCTTTCCCAACGCGACCAAAACCTGCCCAGGCTCAAAGACGCAGACAACAATTTCATTTTTTGAGGACGATGATGATCCTGAAGCATTTTTTTCGCACCCCCGGCCTTTCTCCCGCACAGCAACGCGGCCTAATACAGTTGGCAAAACACCGCGTCTCCGCACGCATTCGAGACATCCAAACCGAATTCTGTTTCAACGTCCAAACGCGCAACCCGCTCTCTGCAAAGCAACAAACCCGCCTCGCGTATTTGCTGTCTGAAACCTTTGAGCCCGACCAGTTTGCAGATCGGTCATTCTTAACAGGGCCCGGAACGCTCCTCGAAGTGGGGCCGCGCCTGAATTTTTCCACGGCTTGGTCAACCAATGCCGTGGCAATCTGCCACGCCTGCGGCCTCGCGCAGGTGGTGCGCGTGGAGCGGTCGCGGCGGTATCTCATCTCGCCCGGGCTCGACCCGCAACAACAGCGCGCATTTTTGGCATTGGTTCACGACCGCATGACCGAATGCCCATATCCCGAACCCCTCGCGTCCTTTGAATCCAACGCGCCTATCGAACCCGTGTTCGAGATTCCCCTCATTGAAGAAGGCCGCCGCGCGCTGGAGAAAATCAACCGCACGATGGGCTTGGCATTCGACGATTGGGACCTCGATTATTACGCGGACCTCTTCCTCGACCAAATCAAACGCAATCCCACGCAAGTCGAATGTTTTGACATCGCCCAATCCAACAGCGAACACTGCCGGCACTGGTTTTTCAAAGGCCGCCTCATCATCGACAACGAGGTGCGATGTACAACTGCGACCAGCAGTTCAATGCCCGAGCACCTCATCGCCCTGATACAATCGCCCCTCAAAGCCAATCCCAACAACAGCACCATCGCCTTTCGGGACAATTCCAGCGCGATTCGCGGGTACCCGATTCGCACCCTCATCCCCACATGCGTGGGCAAGCCCTCGGCATTTGCGTTTTCCGACCGCACGTACGACATCATCTTCACCGCGGAAACGCACAACTTTCCCTCGGGCGTGGCCCCGTTTCCCGGCGCGGAAACCGGCACGGGCGGGCGCATCCGAGACGTGCAGGCCACGGGCCGAGGCGCGCTCGTCATCGCGGGCACAGCCGCGTATTGCGTGGGCAATTTGTACGTGCCGGGCTATGACCTACCGTGGGAAAATCCCGAATTTCAGTACCCCGACAATCTCGCGTCCCCGCTGCAAATCGCCATCGAAGCCAGCAATGGCGCGTCCGATTACGGCAACAAATTCGGCGAACCCCTCATCCAAGGCTACGTGCGATCCTACGCCGCGCGCTTGCCCAATGGCGAGCGCAGGGAGTGGATCAAGCCCATCATGTTCAGCGGCGGCATTGGGCAGATGGACGCGCGGCACACCCAAAAAGGCGCGCCTGCGCCCGAGATGCTCGTCACCAAAATCGGAGGCCCGGCCTATCGCATCGGCATGGGCGGGGGCGCCGCGTCGAGCATGGTACAGGGCGAAAACGAAGCCGAACTCGATTTCAACGCAGTGCAGCGCGGGGACGCGGAAATGGAACAAAAGCTCAACCGCGTGATTCGCGCCTGTGTGGAACTCGGGGATCAAAACCCCATCGTCAGCATCCACGACCAAGGCGCCGGGGGAAATTGCAATGTGATCAAAGAACTCGTCGATCCGGCAGGCGCGCGCATCGACATTCGCGCCATCCCCATAAGCGACGAGACCCTGTCCGTGCTCGAAATTTGGGGCGCGGAATATCAGGAGAACAACGCCTTGCTCATCCGCCCCGAACACGCCCCGCTTTTTGACGTCCTTTGCGAGCGCGAAAAAGTTCCCCATGCATACATCGGCAAAGTCACCGGCGACGGGCGCGTGGTGGTCTATGACAGCCGCGACGACAGTGTGCCGGTTGACTTCGACCTCAAGCACGTCTTGGGCGAGATGCCGCAAAAGCCATTCAAACTCGACCGCTTTCCCATCCGCACCGCGCCGCTCGCCCTGCCGAAAAATTTGACCGTTGCGGACGCCCTCGACCGCGTGTCGCGCCTCGTATCTGTGGGGTCCAAGCGGTTTCTCACCAACAAAGTGGATCGCAGCGTGACGGGCCTCGTCGCGCAACAACAATGCGTGGGGCCCCTGCAATTGACCGCCGCAGATGTGGCCGTTGTCGCCCAAAGTCACTTTGGCACAACAGGCGCGGCGACCGCTATCGGCGAACAACCGATCAAGGGCCTCATCAATCCGGCCGCGATGGCGAGATTGTGCATCGGCGAGATGCTCACCAATATCGCGTGGGCGCGCATCAGCGCGATAGAAGACATCAAGTGCTCGGGCAACTGGATGTGGGCCGCCAAATTGCCCGGCGAAGGCGCCGCGCTCTACGACGCGGCCCGCGCGCTCGCGGATATGTTGCTCGCATTGGGCATCGCCATAGATGGCGGCAAAGACAGCCTTTCGATGGCCGCGCTTGCGCCGGGGGATGAGGGCGACGAAACCGTCAAAGCCCCGGGCGCGCTCGTCATCTCGGGCTATGTCACTTGTCCGGATATTACGCAGACCGTCACCCCGGATTTGAAATATCCCGACGATGGCGTCATTCTCTACGTGGATTTTGGCGCGGACAAACACCGCTTGGGCGGTTCTGCGCTCGCCCACGTCTATGGGCAAATAGGCGACGAGTCGCCCGATGTGGATGATCCGGCCATGCTCAAACGCGCCATTGAGGCACTCCAGTCCTGCATCGCCGAAAATGCCATCGCCGCGGGGCACGACCGCAGCGATGGCGGCCTCATCACCGCGCTTTTGGAAATGGCTTATGCCGGCAACTGCGGCATTGAGATCGACATACAAACCCGCGCCGATGCGATAGCCGCGCTCTTTTCCGAAGAACTCGGCTTGGTTTTTGAAGTGCGGTCGCAACACCTGCAAACCGTGCGCGACATTTTTCAACAGGCCAACGTGCCCATCCAAACCCTGGGCAAAACGACCGCGAGGTCGGAGATTCGCATTTCCGTCAACGATCAGCGCGTGCTCGCCGCATCCATGCCCGCGTTGCGCGATTTGTGGGAAGCCACGAGTTTTCAACTCGAACGCCTGCAAACCAATCCCATGTGCGTCGCGCGAGAAGAAGCGTCTCTCGCCACGCGCACAGGCCCCCAATTTGCCGCGCCTTTCGCGCCGATGCCCACGCCGCCCGCGGTGCTCAACGCCCGTTGCAAACCCAAAGTCGCCATTGTGCGCGAAGAGGGTAGCAATGGTGACCGCGAAATGACCTCGGCATTTTTCGCCGCGGGGTTTGAACCATGGGACATAACCACTACGGATCTCCTCTCTGGCGCGATTGCACTCGACGGGTTTCGCGGGGTTGTGTTTGTCGGCGGATTCAGCTATGCCGACGTGCTCGATTCGGGCAAGGGCTGGGCCGGCGCGATCCGCTTCAACGATGACCTCCGCGCGCAGTTCGACGCGTTTTACCACCGCGCCGATACGTTCAGCTTGGGCGTGTGCAACGGTTGCCAACTCATGGCCCTGCTCGGCTGGGTGCCGTTCCCCGGGCTTGCGGATGCGGATCAGCCCCGGTTTATTCGAAATGAATCCGCGCGGTTTGAATCCCGGTTTTCCACTGTGCAAATACAGGACAGCCCGGCGGTTATGTTCAAAAACATGGCCGGCGCGTCCCTCGGTATCTGGGTCGCTCACGGCGAGGGCCGCGCGTTTTTTCCCCGCGCCGATGTGCTTTCCCGCGTCATAGATCAAAACCTCGCGCCCGCGCGCTATGTGGATGACGACAATGCGATCACCGAAGCCTATCCCTTCAACCCCAATGGGTCGCCGCACGGCATTGCGGCCCTGTGTTCGCCCGATGGCCGCCACCTCGCTATGATGCCCCACCCGGAACGCGCCTTTCTCAAATGGCAATGGCCCTATATGCCCCCCCACTGGCAACGCGAACTCAAAGCATCTCCCTGGTTGCAAATGTTCCAAAACGCCCGCGAGTGGTGTGGGCAATGAGCGGTTGTTGCTCGCCTCAAGCGTTTGGTTCTGCCTCCTTGTGGGTTGCCTTTGATGCGTTGGCTACGCCTGTGCCTACGGCGTGCGGCGACCGACTTTTTTTCAACAGCAAAAAAAAGTAGGCGAGCGGGGTACAACTGCCCTAGCAGTTCAAAAATGCCGCTCTCATGCGCCGAGGGGCTGGCACAGCGCAAATCGCTTTTATAGTCGCACGACATGCGCCGGCCTGCGAGGTGGGTTGCGAGACGGCCTTGCGCGCTGTGCGCGATGGCATGATCTGATGGTCTTTTGGGATGGCCTGGTTGCCATGGCTTCTCTGAATGACTGCGTAAGGTCAAGGGGATCGCTTGCGGGTCGCATATCGCATCACATCAGGCCAACTGAAAATCAATTTAGAGTCCCTAACAAAAAGCGTTGACATGGATTTGTGAAAGGCCGACTTTGAGGCATTCCTGCGGGTGTTCACTCCTCTGTTTCAGACGCTTGATTTCTTTATGTTAGGGCTTCTTAGTATTACACCTTGTCGGGCGTGGGCGTAAACCGCATCTTGAATCTCGAGAATACGCACCGCGTCAACAACCGATGGCGCGAAAGGATTGCCGTTGTGGATCGCGTCGAGTGCATTGCCCATCGCGCTTCGCATCCGTTCACCGTGCGAAATGTCTTCGCTAAACTGCACGCCTTTGGATGTGTGAACTTCGATCACGGGTTGGCCCCGGCGACCGTACCGCTCGAATACCGATGCTTTTGTGCCGACAAATCGAAAGAAATGATCGCCACTGCGCGCGCCCGATGGGTACGTATAACCGCACTCAATGATGCCGGTGATGCCGTCGTCTGTTCGCAGCACCCCAATGCCGCTGTCCTCCACACCTCGGCTGTACATGGCGTTGGACATAACCGCGCCGACGACTGCAATGCGCCGATGCCCGACAAATTGAAGAAATGTATCAATGCCATGCGCGGCCTCAACGGCCCAGCAACCACCGCCCGAGATGCGCGGGTCATTGTGCCAGGCAGACGGCGTCGGGTCGTAACGAGACGGAGGGCCATTGTTCAACCGGCTGCTGTACAACACGAGGTTGCCCAAACTGCCATCTGCGACCATTTCTTCGACCACACTCACAATTCGGCTCGTGCGATTGGGAAGCACGAGCGCGCTGAACACCCCGTGCGTTTCCGATGCCTCGGCAACGGGGCGCAGCCGGTCTGCACAGTCGGCAAACGGTTTGTCCAAGAGATACGGAATGCGTCTATCCACACATGCTTGGACATAAGCCGGCATCTCGATGTGCTTTCCCGCGACGAGTGCCGCATCCGGCTGGCTCGCATCCAAGCACGCGCCAGTGGCCTCGAATCCGGGGCAGAGAAATTCGTCTGCCAACTGTTGTCGGGGGGCCGCATCTTTGTCCATAACACCGACAATATCGCAACCGAGCGCGGTTGCGGTGCGCGCCATACTTCGCCCGTGGTGACTGTAAGAAAGAACAACCAATTTCACGGCTTGCCTCCTTGTTGACGAATGAGGGTTGACCGATGGATTTTAACGATAACTGATGGGGATTTCAATTGCAATTTGGATGCGATATGGCTGACAAATACGATGTGATCATTGTCGGGGCAGGGCCTGCGGGCGCGACAGCGGCGCTGTATGCCCATCGCGCGGGATTGCGGGTCTGTTTGGTGGATAAGGCGCGATTTCCGCGAGATAAAATTTGTGGGGACGCGCTATCGGGCAAAGTGGTGTCGATTTTGCACGAACTCGGTTTGCTCGATCAAGTGGCGCGATTGCCGGGCGCGGCGATTCGGGAGGTGGTGTTTGGCAGCCCGGATCACATGGATGCGCGGGTGGATTTGCGCGGGTATGACCACCGGGATCGGGCAACGGGCAAAATTTTGCCGATGGAGGGGTTTGTGATTCGGCGCGCAGTGCTGGATCATTTTTTGTTTGTGCAAGCGCGAAAAGTCGTCGATGCCTGCTATGAGGGGTTTGCCGTCAAAGACCTGATGCGCGAACGCGAACAGGTGGTGGGGGTGCGCGGGGTGGTGGATGGCGTGGAACGCGAGATAGGGGCGCAGGTGGTGTTGGGCTGCGACGGCTTTAATTCTATGGTGGCGCGCAAGGCGGGCTTGTACGCGCACGAATCCGCGCATTGGGTGGTGGCAATTCGGCGTTATTACGAAAATGTGGCGGGGGTAAGCGATCAGATCGAGTTGCATTTTGTGGATGAAGTGTTGCCCGGTTACTTCTGGATTTTTCCGCTGGAAAATGGGTCGGCCAATGTGGGCATTGGCATGCGCCACGATGTGCTAAAAAAACGGAATGTGGATTTGAAGGCGGCACTGAACGCGGTGATAAACCGGCCGCCTTATGCCCATCGGTTCAAAGATGCGCGTCCACTAGAAGACCCGGTGGGATGGAACTTGCCAGTGGGCAGCACGCGCCGCAAAAGTTATGGCCATGGGCTATTGCTCTTGGGCGATGCCGCGGGATTGATTGATCCATTTACGGGCGAGGGCATCGGCAACGCGCTGTATTCGGCGCGCTTTGCCGTCGAGACTGTGAAAGAAGCACTTGCAACAGATGATTTTTCAGCGGCTTTTTTGAAGCAATATGAAGACCGCTTGTGGGATGCTATCGGCGACGAGTTGGGCACGAGCACGCGGATGCAGAAATTGGGCCAATGGCGTCCCCTGCTCAATTTTACGATTCACAAAGCCGCACACAACGACAAGGTGCGCGATTTGATCTGCGGCATGATGGCCAATGCCGTGCCCAAAAAACAACTCACGAACCCGCTGTTTTATTTGAAATTGTTGTTTAGTTGAATGAAAGTCAGCAGTCAGGGGTCAGCGGTTAGGGGTCAGCCCCCCATCCGCAAACGTGGCCATGGGCTGCGTTCCGATTATGCGGAAATAGGCAACCATGCACTCAAAGCGCGGGTCATTCCCAAGCCATTTTTTAAGCGATAGAGCAGCCACAAAAGGCACAAAAAAAGAGGCAGGTCATAATAGACCTACCTCTTTCTCTTTTTTCAGCCGTTCATCAAAGACCGCAACGGATATTCCCGCTTGCGTCTTGCCGTTTCGTCCGGGCACGGGGGCACCGCCCCTACGTTTCTATCCTCGCATCTTTCATCCGTAGTTATCGGTGTTCATCGGGGGTTGCTTTCGCCTCCTAAACCACGATGTTGATCAACCGATTGGGAACGACGATGATCTTCCTCGGCGCATTCCCGCCTGTATGAGCGCGAACATTGGGTTGATCCAACGCCAGGTGCTCGATATATTCCCGCGTTGCATTGACCTCGACATCGATGCGGGCGCGCACTTTGCCGTTGACCTGAATCGGCATCTCAATCGTTGCCGGGCGTGTGGTCGCTTCATCCCATTGCGGCCAAGCCTGTTCGTGAACGCTGTAGTCGCCCCCGATGCGCGACCACAGTTCTTCGGACAGGTGCGGCGTGATAGGCGCCAAGAGCAAGACCAGGGACTCGATGGCTTCTCGCCACGCATCCGTATGCACAACGGGCGTGTTTTTGGCCGCGGACAACCCATTGCTAAAGGTCATCAGCGCGGCCAATGCGGTATTAAACCCAAAGGTCTCGATATCTTCGGACACCTTGCGAATGGTCTGATGCGTCAAGCGGCGCAAATCCTCCTCGGCTTTTTGCGAGGGGTTGCCTTTTGCCGGCGAGACATCTTCAACGACGATGCGCCACACCCGGTTCAAAAACCGCGGCATGCCCTCTATGCCCGACGAACTCCACGGCCCGCCCTGTTCCCACCGGCTCAAAAACATCATATACGCCCGGATGCAGTCCGTTCCATACTGTTCGATCAAATCGTCGGGATTGATGACATTGCCGCGCGACTTGCTCATTCTTTCGTGATCATCACTCAGCACAACGCCCTGATTGAACAAGCGCGTCATTGGCTCATCGTCGCTGACGAGGTCCATATCGCGCAGGGCTTTGGTGAAAAAGCGCGTGTAGAGCAAGTGCATGGTCGCGTGTTCTATCCCCCCGGTATATTGATCCACAGGCAACCAGTATTCCGCCTCGTGGGGGGCAAATGGCCCGGCGTCGTAATGCGGGCTCAAATAGCGATATTGATACCATGACGAACACATAAACGTATCCATCGTATCCGTTTCGCGTTGCGCTGGTGAACCACATCTCGGGCAGGTCGCGTGCAAAAAACCCTCGTGGTACTTGAGGGGCGATTCGCCAGTCGGCAAAAATTCCGCGTCGTCGGGCAGCAACACGGGCAAATCGCGCATGGGCACGGGAACAGCGCCGCAGGCATCGCAATAAATAATCGGGATGGGACAGCCCCAATAACGCTGTCGGGAAATCAGCCAATCGTACAGGCGATAATTGACGGTTCGCTCGCCAATTTCCCGCGCTTCCAAGTCGTCGGCCACGCGCGCCGACCCCTCGGACGAAGCCAATCCCGTAAAACGCCCGGAGTTTACCATGCGCCCCGCGGCCGTGTGTGGCAGATCATAAGCCTCGCCATCCCAATCGTCTGGCGCAATCACAACCGGAACGGGCAGCGCGTACTTTTGGGCAAACGCAAAATCGCGCTCATCGTGCGCGGGCACGGCCATAATGGCGCCGGTGCCGTATTGGGGCAACACGTAGTCCGCAACGTAAATGGGCACTTCCGCGCCATTCATCGGATTGATTGCATACGCCCCGGTGAAAACCCCGTCCCGTTCTCGGGCTAGAGAGAGCCGGTCTTTTTCGGACTGGCGGCCGGCTTTTGCACAATACGCTTTCACCGCTTCTCGTTGCTCGGGCGACGTGATCGCATCGACCAACCGGTGTTCGGGGGCCAAAACCGCGAATGACACGCCGAAAATCGTGTCTGCCCGGGTGGTGAACACGCGAAATGACGCATCTGAATTTTTGACGCGCATTTCAAACTCGACGCCCTCGCTGCGGCCGATCCAATTTTTCTGCATGGCCTGCACCCGGTCGGGCCACGAAATTTTTGAAAAATTGAGCAATTCCTCGGCGTATTGGGTAATCCGAAACAGCCACTGTTCGAGATTCTTTCTGATCACGGGCGTATTGCACCGCTCGCAGTGCCGATCATCTCCCCAAACCTGCTCTCGGGCCAGGGTCGTATTGCACTTCGGGCACCAGTCAACCCGGACTTTCTCTCGATACGCCAGCCCCTCGGCGTAAAATTTGAGAAACAACCACTGCGTCCATTTGTAGTATTCGGACACACAAGTGATGATCTCGCGTTCCCAGTCGAACATCGCGCCCATGGTTTTCAGTTGGCCGCGCATGCGTTCCACATTGTCCAGCGTCCATTTGGCGGGGTGAATCCCGCGTTGGATGGCGGCGTTTTCAGCGGGCAAGCCAAACGCATCAAACCCAATGGGGAACAAAACATTGTAGCCCTTCATCCGCATATACCGCGCCCGCACATCGGGAGGCACAAGGGCATACCAATGCCCCATGTGCAGATCGCCCGACGTGTAGGGCAGCATGGTCAGCGCGTAGTGCTTGGGCCGTTTGGGATCGACACGGCAGCGGTACAACGCGGAGTCTTCCCAGCGTTGTCGCCATTTTTTTTCAATTTCAGCAAACTCGTAAGCCATTGAAAAACAACTCCTCAAGGATATAGTCTTTGCAACAGTCGGGGAAATGGAATGGTCTCGCGGACGTGTGGCAACCCACAAATCCACGCGACCGTGCGCTCAATACCCAATCCAAAGCCAGCGTGCGGCACCGATCCGTAGCGTCTCAAGTCGAGATACCACGCGAACGGCGCCTCGTCGAGACCGTGTTCGGCGAGCTTCCGCCGCAAGACCTCCAAATCGTCTTCGCGCTGCCCTCCGCCGACGATTTCGCCATATCCTTCGGGGGCCAACACGTCCATACACAACGCCTGTTGTGAATTTTCGGGGTCCCCCTTCATGTAAAACGCTTTGCAAGCTGCCGGATAGCGATGCACAATCACGGGCCGATCGTGGGCATTGCCCAACACGGTTTCATCCTCGGCGCCAAAATCATCGCCCCATGTGTGGTCGCACCCCGCCTTTTTCAGCAGGTCGTGGGCATCCGAATACGAGATTCGGGGAAAGGGCTTTTGCACCCGCTCTAAGGCCGTGAGGTCGCGTTGCAAATATTCGAGCGTCGGGCGACACGTCTCGAGCACCTGCTGCACCACATAGCAGATGAAATCTTCGGCCAAATCCATATCGCCCGCCAAGTCCATATAGGCCACTTCCGGTTCGATCATCCAAAATTCGGTCAGATGCCGCCGGGTCTTGGATTTTTCCGCCCGAAACGTTGGGCCAAAACAGTACACCTTGCCAAATGCCATGGCCGCGGCTTCCATGTACAACTGCCCGCTCTGCGTCAAATACGCCTGCTCGTCGAAATAATCGGTCTCGAACAAGGTGCTGCTGCCTTCGCAGGACGACGGCGTAAAAATGGGCGCGTCGATGAGCACAAAGCCATTGTTGTCGCAATACGCCCGACAGGCTTTGACAATTTTTGAACGCACGCGCAAAATGGCGTGTTGGCGCGATGAGCGAAGCCACAAATGCCGGTGGTCCATCAAAAATGCCGTGCCGTGCGCTTTGGGCGTGATGGGATAATCCACTGTCCGATGCACGACTTCGAGATCGCCAACGCCAATTTCAAACCCGATAGGCGACCGCGCATCTGCCCGCACTGTGCCCACCACGCGCAATGCGGATTCCTGCCCGATGTCCGCGGCCCGTTCAAAGACCTCGGGCGATACATCGCCCTTAAAGACCACGCATTGAATGGTGCCGGACCCATCCCTGACTTGCAGAAAGTGCAATTTGCCGCTGGTGCGTTTGTTGTACAGCCAACCCTCTATCGCAATTTCCCGCCCTTCAAAATCGCATACATCGTTTATTCTGATGGTATCTGGCATTTGTTTCTCCTATCTGCAAATTTAGAGCGAAAAGGGTATAAAGATGTATTTGTTGCTCTCTCAGGACTGCACTCGTTTCGCTGTTTCGTAAGCCATGTCGTGGGGGCCAACGGCTATGGCCCTACCTGTGCCGTCCTCCATCACCATGAAGACATAGCGGAATTTGCGGTTCAAGCGCACTGAATATAGACGGTTGCCGTTTCGCAATTGCTCCAGATTTCGCCCAGGAGTCAACCCACCCGTGCATAATTCGTCAATGCGGCTCGGCGTTGCGAACGCGGTAAGTTGCAACGGTCGTGGGGGCATGGCTTATGGATTCTCCAGGGCAGTCATAAATTCTGCTCCGCTGGCGCATCGGCCTCTAGTGTTCGGAGCGAGTAGCCCGTCGTTGACCATTATGAGCCAACGCCACTCTTGGAACGACGCGATGAGCTCTTCAAACAGATCGTCCAAGCGTTTCAAAGCGGCAAAGACCTCGGCCCCGTGTGCTTGGGTGCCCCCGGTCCGTTGCAAGGCGTTCCGGATCGCACGCAATTCTTCCCGTTCCCCGCGGAAATATGCCTCGCTTTTCTCCAACTCTGGCACCGCGATGTCGTCCGGATCTATTTCTCGACCCGGCTGAAAATTCTTGACCTCTTTCTGGAGATCCTGAAAGTGAGAACTGAACACCGCGACTATAGCGTCATGCCGTTTGCTAAAGCTGTCGACCAATACCCTTATGGCATGTTTCGTGGGATTCACAGGCGGGTTTGCGAACCAGTCCCGGCGCAACACTTCCGGCTGTTCCAAAGGTCGTGCCCACCAGCGAAAGGCCCCGGCGACATTGCGAACTGTTTCCCCGCTCAATTCGGCCATCTGTTGCGTGATCATGTCGAGTCTCCCATCTGCAAATTTAGAGTGAGAAGGGCGTCCTCATCGCGGGCGAGAAAAGTGGCGATCCGATTTTTGTTTTTTAGCAACAAATCCGCAACTTGGGCGGTACCAGCGTTATAGACCGTGGCAAAGTCCCGTGCAGCGCGGATGTGTTGCGGCGTCAGCGTTGGGAAATCGACCAAAAGCTCATCCTCCGTCATCCCTCCGTCTAAGTATTCCAATACATCATAGACAGTTATTCGGGTGCCTTTGAAGCAGATCTTGCCGCCGCGAATGCCAGGTCGAGGCTCAAGATAGTCTTCAAAGTGTATTTTGTTGCGATACCTTGCGGCCTTCCCCTTTGAACGCTTGCGGTCTTTAACGACGAAAGACGCGGAGCGGGGCACTGCGTCAGCACAAGGCGCGAAAGGGAGATCCGAATTTCTCTCTGAATGCTTTTGGTCTTCAATCCGTGTGGTATCCCGGAGTCCATACATGCGTATCCGCTGGGCAAAACGCGCGGCCTCCGCAAGGTCGATCCACTTCTTTTTATGGGTGGCTATGACGTGGTCATCACCGGTTGAATAAAGAAAGAAATCGATATCCGCCCTGTCGTTCTCGTCTGGCAATAGCCCCTCTGTCATGAGGCGGATCAAGTAGTGTTTGTACACTTGGGTGTAGCACGCTATCTTGGGAATCGCGGCGGCGAGTTCATTTTTTTGGATCCTTGGCATACCACTTTTGAAATCCCGGGATGTTCTCCTTCATCAGCGAGATGAGAGCATATCTCCATGCTCGCTCGGCCTTTTCGCGCCATGTCATTGCACGCGATACATTCAAGTTCCGACAAACGCGAAGTGCGTCGTCCGGTACGCCTCGCTGTGCCTCCTCGAGGCTCTCGGCTTTCGCCAAGGCGCGAACAGCATCGGCAAAAGAGGGGGCAGGCTCTGCCAATTTGTAGCCAAATGCCATCGTCAGATGCGATTCGGGATCCGGGAGTTCCCCTATCCCGTGCTCGAGGATAGCGTTAGCCGCTGCCTTGCGGTCTTCAAACGACCTTTCATTGAGTTTGGATACCAATTCAAGGACCGAGATGGGCGAGTAACAGAGCCGCTCGCCGGGGAGCAGGATGTCCTCAATATCGACCCGATTCAATCCGATGTCGTAGAGCACATGCGTCTCGAGGATCACGGTCTTAGCCATGTCATGCTCCTGTCCATTCAACGCCTTTCAAATAAATTTGAACCCCTCCCCCCACCTAAGCGATCATCGGTCATGCGATTCAAGCGTTGATACATGTGAAACCAATGCACCTGTGTTATATTTTCCTCGCGAAACAACTCCAAGAGATTCCAAAAGTTCCTCTAGGGTAACAATGATAGGCGTTTGCAGTCTTTCAACTACTCGTCCAGTTCGCTCTTTCCCAAATCTCATACGCTTGTACCACCGATAATCGCGTGTCGATTTAGAAGCCCTAACAAAAAGAAATCAAGCGTCTGAAACAGATGAGTGAACACCCGACTTTCTTTTCAGCCCAACCCTTACAACGTCCATGCCCGGCATTTGCAACCGGGCGAAGAGGAACAAATGACCAAACCACTCGTGAGCGATGAACTCTGGGAAAAGGGCCAACCCCTTTTGCCGGTTCCCAAGCCGAGACGATTCCGCTTTCCCGGACGTAAGCGCATTGATGACCGCAAGGCGTTGACCGGTATTCTATTCGTCCTGAAGAGCGGCATCCCGTGGGAGCAGTTGCCCCAAGAGATGGGGTGGGGTTCAGGGATGACCTGCTGGCACCGTCTGAAGGAGTGGCATGAAGCCGGCGTGTGGGAGCGGCTTCATCATCTGCTGTTGTCCAAACTGCGAGCGGCCGATGGCCTGGACGGGGACGGGTCTCGCGCCTGTGTGGACAGTGCCTCCCTGCGTGCGGTGGGGGGCGGAAAAAAAAACCGGCCCCAATCCCACAGACCGCCGCAAGCCCGGGCGTAAGCATCATGGGATCACCGATGCCAACGGGCTGCCTCTGGCCGCGATTGTGACCGGGGCGAACCGGCCAGATGTGACGCAAGGGTTGCCCTTGGTGGACGCTGTGCCTGCGGTCAGAGGTAAACACGGTCGTCCGCGCCGCAGACCCCAACGGCTGTATGCAGACCGTGCCTATGACTCGAAGGCATGCCGGAAGGCCCTGCGTGCGCGCCACATCTGGCCGGTGATCGCCCGGCGGGGTACAGAGCATGGCAGCGGGTTGGGCGTGTACCGGTGGGTCGTTGAGCGGACGCTGGCCTGGCTCCTGCAGTTCCGCAGCCTGCGGGTGCGCGACGAGCGCAGAGCGGACATCCATGAGGCGTTCCTCTCCATCGGCTGTTCTCTCCTCTGTTTCAGACGCTTGATTTCTTTATGTTAGGGCTTCTAAGCCTCTGCGTCCAACGCATGCTGAAAAGCATCGAGATTGTCCACTTGCACCGCCGCACGAAGCAACTGCTTGAGTTGTTGCAAATCGTCAATGGCCCGAATGCGGGCGGCGAACTGACCGGGCGCGTCCGCATCAAAGCGAACCTCCAACACATCGAGAATATCTTCAATGGTGCTTTCTCTAATCCCTTCCTCCCTGCCGCGACGCATCCCCTGTTCAATGCCCTGTTCAATGCCCTGCTCAATGCCCTGCTCGATCCCGCGGTCAATACCTTGTTGGGTAAGGTATTGGGCAAACGATGATTCACGCATAATCGCATCCATAAAACCCTCCTGAGAAATAATACGCCTAACGGTGGACAATTCATAAGATATCCCACCTAAAATAGCCATACCCGCCATCATGTCAACCTTGGTTGAAGCGTCCAAGGGCAAGGCTTCCGTCGCTTGAAGACATTGACGCAACCACGCATCCGCAGACACCCCAGACGGAGGTTTCATCAATGGCGCAAACGGAAGCAAGCCCGGATGACCACCCTCGATAATCGCTTGACCATCGATCTCACTCAGACGAATCACCTTGTATTTCACCAGCACCTCATGGCCGGGCAGTTCTTGGATGTAGTATCCCTTATCGCGTCGTCCAGCACCGGGACGCAGGTAGATCACAAAGGAAAAGATCGGCAGACCATAGCGTTCTATGGCGCGACCAATATAGCCGGCCATGCGATGCGACATCGGAGTGTCCGTGCTGTCCGCGGTTTGAAATTCGCAATGAATCAACGCATCCTCACCCTCAATACGCACGAGAATCAGGCTATCGGCGCGCCGGGCTTCCACAGTGGGTTGCTCGGTTTCGAGCACCTCGAGCACCTCGATGTCAGCGCGTCCGAGTGTGAAGCGGATGAAATCGTCCGGGTAGGTTTGAATCAGGTGTTTGGATATCGTATCGTATTCGGCCATAAACGCCACCTTGAAAAAATTGATGAACAAAAATGGGGAACAAAAATTACACAATCACGCCATTTTTGACAAGACTTTGTTGGACAAAGATGCGAACATAAAAACGTAGGGACGGTGCCTCCGTGCCCGCCCGAAAAGGCAACCACAGAGGGACACATATTGGGAAGCGCAGGACAGCCAATGGAGCAGACAGAGAGGACATAGCGGAGGCAGGAGGGTGGGGGGTAATCCGCGCAATCCCCTAATCCGCGACAATCCGCAATCCAGACCGTGGCGTTGCAGAGCCTGTACCAAAACGCCGTAAGCCAGTGCTAAGAAGCCCTAAGAAAAAGAAATCAAGCATCTGAAACAGAGGCGTGAACACCCGCAGGAACGCCTCAAAGGCGGCCTCTCACAAATCCATGTCAACGCTTTTTGTTAGGGGCTCTTAGATTACGGGCAACGTCAGGGTCGATATAATCTATGATTTCAATTAAACTCATTGGATAGACTCCTCCGCTGTGCTTATTGGTGTGACCAGTGCGAGGTGGGGGCGCAGGCGTTCAAGAGTTTTGGGGCCAATCCCTTTTGTGTACTTCAAAATTTGGCGTGCTGTGCGGGTCTTTGAGTGGTTTCTGAAAAATTAAGAGAAACTCGTGAATTTTGTTGATGCGAAATACCGTCGGATAACCGAGTGGGCGCAAGTTATTATACTCGTGCCCTCTGTCCCAGATAATCAAATCGTCAAAAATAAAGCCGATATCCTCCATAAACAGAGAGACATCGCGGTGATACGCATAGAACTGGCTCTTTTTTCGCAAATCCATGACAACCACGCAACAGTAGCTTTTGGGCTTCATCGCAACATAGACCTGCTCAAAAATTTTGCGAAGTGAAAATAAGAACTCGTCATAGTCGCGAATTTTTCCCAAATCCGCCTCTGATTCCCCATAATCGCGGCGCGCTTTGTAATCCGCTGTTCGTTTTTGCAACAGAATATCCCAATAAGGCGGAGATGTAATCACCATATCCACGCTATTGGGGGACACATAGTTACCGAGTTTTCTGCTGTCGGCGACATGGACTTGGATATCGGTCTGGCCTGCAAAGGGAAGCATCTGATGAACGCTCTCCTCTGCAATTTGGGCAAACTCTGGCGAAATTTCTATCCCCACAGCGTCTTTGCCCAACGCTTTGGCCGCGATCAACGTAGAGCCAACACCCACAAAAGGGTCGAGTATCAAGCGAGCATCTCGATTGGTAAAGCTCTCGATAAGCCGTAAGGCCAACGCCTGTGGAAACATGGCCGGGTGTTTCAAGTCCTTTTCTTTTTGAGTTTTTTTGATGTCATTCCAAATCGAAATTGAATACCGCAACCACATCTTGCCATTGAGTTCATTTGCTCGCTTCGATTCGGTTTTGTGTTTTTCCACGACCACTTTTTGGGGAGGCATGACCTCATCTCCTGTTGTGACCCATCCCCTAGCCCTCCTCGCAAGGGGGTGGGAAGACGTTATTTCCCCCTTCCTCGTAGGCACAGGCGTTAGCCTACAATGAGCGGCGCGAATAACGGGGGAGATGGAGACGATTACTCGTCGATTCCCTAATCCTCGTCTGCCTCGCATCGCCCCAAGTGGATCAGCGCGCCGCTGAGCGAATTGAGCGCGGGGTGGTTTTCCATGTTCTCTCGCGTGCCGACGAACAATATCCACACGTCGCCGGTTGCGGTGTCGAGGATGTACGTATCTCCGGATTTGGCACAACACTCGATTTGGTAGCGTCCGATAGCCCCGCCTTGCATCATCATGGGGGGTTTGTGATTCGTCATGGTGTCTCCCTTTTTGACCATATTGCCAAAAGACGAAAGACGACCGGGTATCACCTCTGACAGACCGATCGCCTTGTTGTTTTGCCTGCGCGGGTGTTATCTCACGATCTTCGCGGGGGGCGTTGTCTGTTTTGCGGCATTGAACCGCCATTGGGATTGTCGATGAGCACTTTGCGGCTCAGGCGGATTTTGCCCTGCGAGTCGATGTCGATCACCTTGACCCGCACCTTTTCGCCTTCCTCGAGCACGTCGTTCACGCGGCGCACCCGATGGTGTTCGAGCTCGGAAATGTGGCACAGGCCATCTTTGCCCGGCAAAATTTCGATAAACGCGCCAAAATCCGTAATCCGCTGCACCGTGCCTTCGTAAATCCGCCCAATTTCCGCATCTTCCACGAGGGCTTCGACCATGCCCATCGCGGTCTCCGCGGCTTGGGCATCCAACGAGGTCACGGTGACGAGGCCATCGTCTTCAACCGAAACCGTTGCCCCGGTCTCTTCGATGCTGCGAATGGTTTTGCCGCCCGGGCCAATAACGGTGCCAATTTTTGACGGATCGATGCGGACGGACAAAATGCGCGGCGCGTATTGGGACAAATGGGGCCTCGTCGCGGGAATGGCTTCTTCCATCAGACCGAGGATGTGATCGAGCGCGGCGCGGGCGCGGGCAAACGCCGCATCGAGAATTTCAAAACTCACGCCACCGATCTTGATGTCCATCTGAATGGCTGTCAACCCCTCCCGCGTGCCCGCAATTTTGAGGTCCATATCGCCCAGATGGTCTTCTTCGCCCAAAATATCCGTGAGCACGGCCCATTGTTCCCCGTCCATGACCAAGCCCACGCCCGCGCCCGCGACATGGCTTTTGATGGGCACGCCCGCATCCATCAACGCGAGAGACCCGCCGCACACGGTCGCCATCGAAGACGAACTGTTGGATTCCAAAATCTCGGAAACGAGGCGGATCGTATAGGGAAAATGCTCTTCGTTGGGCACAACGGGCGCGAGTGCTTTTTCAGCCAGCACGCCGTGACCGACTTCGCGCCTGCCGGGCGCGCCAATGCGCCCGGTTTCTCCCACGCTGTAATGGGGAAAATTGTAATCGAGCATAAAGCTCTTAAACGATTTGCCCTCGAGGTCATCTACCATGCGCGTGTCCATTTTGCTCCCCAACGTGGTCACGCACAAAGCCTGCGTTTGACCGCGCGTAAAAATGGCGGACCCGTGCGTGCGGGGCAACACACTCAAATCGATGTCAATGGGCCGAACCCTATCGAGGCCGCGCCCATCGATGCGCTGGTTTTCCGAGAGGATCATCGCGCGCATATCCGCTTTGATCAAGCGGTCAATTTCATCGCCAATTTCGCCCGCTTCAAAATTTTCTGCGAGGGCTTCGCGCACGTCATCGCGGATGGCGGTCAGGGTCTGTGCACGCGCCATTTTATCCGGCATGCGATTGGCTTCCTGAACGCGGCTTGAAGCGCGTTCGGCAACCGCAGCGGCGAGGGCTTCATTTTTTGGGGGGTCGTCATAAGACCGCTTGGCTTTGCCCACTTTGGCAATGAGCGCGTCTTGCAATTCGATCAGTTGCACAATGCCTTCATGCGCCACGCGCAAGGCTCCGATCACATCGCCATCGGCGACTTCGTGAAAATCGCCTTCCACAGAAATGATCGACTCGCGATTGCCCGACACCATCAGGTGAACATCGCTGTCTTCGAGCTCGGAAAGCGTGGGATTGATCTTGTATTCGCCATTGACCCGCCCCACGCACACCGCGCCGATGGGGCCGTCAAATGGAATATCGGAAATGCTCAGTGCCGCCGACGCCCCGGCCATCGAGAGCACCGCAGGGTCATTTTCACCGTCGAAGGACAACACCGTGACATACACCTGCGTCTCAAATTGGTACGCTTGGGGAAACAGGGGCCTGATTTGGTGATCGATCAAACGCGCGTGCAATTTTTCCGTTGTTGTAGGCGCGCCTTCTCGCTTAAAAAAATTGCCGGGGATGCGCCCGCCGGCATACATTTTTTCTCGGTAATCGACTTGAAGCGGAAAAAAATCAAAATCCGAAGGTCTGGTATCGGAAACTGTTGCCACCAACACAATGGTTTCACCGTACTGCATCCACACGGCCCCGTGCGACTGTTTTGCCACCCGACCCGTTTCAATGGACAGCGGACGCCCGGCGTATTCCATCTCAACTTTTTTTCTCATTCTCTCTCCTAAATGATTGCTTAAAAACACATCCGTTCCAGTGCTCTGGCAACAGGCCAGAGATACGACCAACCGCCGGAACGGAAAAAAACTCAACCGCGAATGCCCAGTGCCGCAATCAAATTGCGATACCCTTCGAGGTCGACGCGTTGCAAATACCGCAACAAGCGACGACGGCGACCAACGAGTTTGAGCAGTCCGCGTCGCGAGTGATGGTCTTTCTTGTGGGTTTGAAAGTGTTCGGTCAGTTGGGCGATGCGCGTGGTCAACTGTGCGATTTGCACTTGTGGCGACCCGGTATCGCCTTCTGCACGCCCGTACTGGGCGATCAACTCGGCCTTTTCTTCTTTCGTCAACGCCAAAATTTACCTCCGTGATATGGTGTGCCGCGCAAGCAGGCGTTCCGCGGTCCGAATGTCTGCATTGATCTGATCGATCAACGCTTCTTTGCCGTCAAATTCGCGCTCGCCGCGAATGCGATAGTGAATATCGAGGGGCAAAACACTTCCGTAAAGATCGCGCGAAAAATTGAGCAAATGGACTTCACACTGTGCCTCGTGCCCGCCAAATGTCGGGCGTTTGCCGTAATTGACAACGGCGATATGGGGCCGATCCAACTTTGCAACACCTGCGTAAACCCCCGGCGGCGGCAGGAGCTTGCCCGGGGTTTCAAACCTGAGATTGGCGGTGGGAAAACCCAGTGCTCGCCCCCGCTTGTCTCCTTCCACCACGCGCCCCCACAAGGGGTAGGGATGCCCCATCAGCCGAATAACCGCGTCCAGATCCCCGTCTAAAAGCGCGTTGCGAATCCGCGTGCTGCTCACGGGTTTTTCCGCGATGCGCGCAGCCGGCGGCGAAAGCACAGAGAAGCCAAACTGTTCGCCCAACCGCTTCATCGTTTCAACCCCGCCTTGGCGATCCCTGCCAAACCCGTGATCGTATCCGATGATCACGGCCCTCGCGCTGAGTTTATCCACGAGAAAACGTTTGACAAATGCTTCGGGAGACAAGAGTCGAAGCGCGTCGTCAAACCCCACAACAGCCAAAATATCCACCCCCAATGCTGCGAGGCGATGCTGTTTTTCCGTCAGCGTTGTCAATATCCCGGGCGCGTCTGCGCCGTCGATAAACTGCCGGGGATGGGGATCAAAGGTGACGACAACCGATGTGCCCTTGCGCGCTCGCGCCGTGCGAATCGCGGTTTTAATCACCGAGACATGCCCGATGTGAATGCCGTCAAACGTGCCAACAGTGACCACCGGATGGGCGAGCGCGACCGGTTCTTCAAGCATTACGGTGTGCATCATCGGTTTTGGATTACGCGAATGGGCTTCAAGACGCCCTCGGCGAGATGGCCGAGACCGAGCAAGGCGCCGCGAGAATTTTGCACTTTAACAACGGCCTGCACATCTGTTCCAACCTCGAACACGGGGTTGCCGTGTGAAAATCGCACCTGCTGTGACGCGCTTAAACAGACCGAAGATAAATCGGATAAAACGACATGCGGATCGAGCAACACGTCAGATAGCCGCTCTACACGCTCGAGATCGCAAAGCGCAACGCATTTTTCCAGTTCGACATCGCCAATCGCGGTTCGGCAAAGCGCGGATAGATGCGCGCCGCAACCGAGGCGTTTGCCAATGTCATCTGCCAATGACCGAATGTACGTGCCTTTCGAGCAATGGACATTCAAGTGCAAGAGCGGGGGCCGATACGCCGCGATATCGAGCTCGTAGATGCACACGCGGCGCGGTGGCCGCTCGACCTCAACACCCTTGCGGGCGAGTTCGTAAAGCCTGCGCCCGCCCATGCGGATGGCCGAATACATCGGCGGAACTTGTTCAATTTTTCCCCTGAATACAGCGACGGCGGGTGCGATTCGCGCCCTATCGGTTGGAATATCGCCCGATTTGCCAGTCACCACACCATCGGCGTCGAGCGAATCGGTCGTTATGCCCAAGCGAACAACCGCGCGATACTGCTTGTCGCGTCCCATCACATGCGAACTGAGGCGCGTATAGGCCCCTAGGCAGAGGATCAGAACGCCCGTGGCCATGGGATCGAGCGTGCCCGTATGCCCGGCTTTTTTGATCCCAAAGTGCTTGCGGACCCAACTGACGACATCTTGCGACGTCCAGCCAGCGGGTTTGTCGATGCCCAAAAAGCCGTTGATGGCAGCCACCTATGCGTTGAGACTGTCGAGCAATTGATCGATGCGCGTCCCGTGCGCGATAGATTCATCCCGAGCAAAAACCAACTCGGGCACGCGGCGCAATTGAACGCGCTGGGCGAGCGCGCGGCGCAAAAAAGCCATCGCCCCCATCAGGCGGTCGAGCACGGGTGCCTCTTCCCCATCCATCGCGCTGACATACACTTTGGCGGTGCGGAGATCTCGAGACATTTTGACGGACGTAATCGTGACATCGGCCAGGCCCGGGTCGCGGGTTTCCGCGTGCAGTATTTCGCTCAGGGCAACCTGAATGGCTTTTCCCACACTTTCGGGGCGATAGGACGGCATGTCAGATAAGTTCCAGTGAATAGTCTATCAAAATTAGGCGATCCTCGCGCTCAATCGCGTTGACCACCTGCGACAACACCCGATTGGCATAGCGGGATTCGCCGGCAATGATGACAACGCCCAGTTGCGCCTTTTGCCAGCGGTCGTGATCGGCCAGTTCGGAAACCGACACATTGAATTTGTTGCGCGTGCGCGCAATCACGCCCTTGAGCACGCCGCGCTTTTGCTTCAAGGAAGCGCATTCGGGCAAATACAGGTCGATGCGACAAAAACCAATGGTCATTAGATCGTGCGAGAGGTTTCGACGAGTTCGTAAGTTTCAATGACATCGCCGACTTTGACATCGTTGAAATTTTCGATCCCAATGCCGCATTCAAAGCCGTTTTGCACTTCGCGGACATCGTCCTTAAAACGCCGCAAAGAGCCAATTCGACCTTCGTAAATCACAACGCCATCGCGCAACACGCGCGCACTGGTCGTGCGGTGGATGAGACCTTGCGAGACCAAACAGCCGGCAATTGTGCCGATGCGGGGCACCTGAAAGAGTTCGCGCACCTGTGCCTCGCCTTGCACGTTTTCCTCGATTTTGGGTGCCAGCAACCCGGAAAGCGCGGCGCGGATATCTTCGACGACTTCGTAAATCACGCGGTACAAGCGAATATCCACGCGCTCGTGCGCGGCGACCTCGCGGGCATTGGCGTCGGGGCGCACATTAAACCCGATGATGATGGCCTCGGATGCCGATGCGAGCAAAATATCGGATTCAGAGATGGCGCCCACAGCGCGGTGAATGACCGAGAGACGCACTTCCTCGTGCTCGATTTGCAAGAGCGCGTCTTGCAGGGCCTCGACAGAACCATCGACATCGCCTTTGATAATGAGGCGCAGTTCTTCGATATTGCCCGTTTCGATCTGCTTGTGAATATCGGCGAGTGACACGCGGCGCACCCGGTGAAATTCTTGCTCGCGCCGCAATTGTTGCCGTTTCTGGCTGATATCGCGGGCTTCGCGCTCATTTTCGACAACGTGAAAGGTATCGCCCGCTTGGGGCAGCCCGGCCAGGCCGAGCACTTGAACCGGGCGCGAAGGCCCGGCAACATCGACGGGCACCCCGCGCTCGTCGAGCATGGCGCGCACGCGACCGTTGAACATGCCCGTAATAAACGGGTCGCCCACTTTGAGCTTGCCTTCTTGCACGAGCACGGTTGCGACATTCCCGCGCCCGCGGTCGAGTTTGGATTCTACGATGGTGCCTTTGGCGCGCCTGTCCGGGTCCGCTTTGATCTCGAGCATTTCCGTTTCGAGGGCCAACAATTCGAGCAACGCGTCGATATTTTGCCCGGTCTTGGCGGAAATTTCGCAAACCTGAACCGTGCCCCCGTAATCCTCAACAATGACATTGTGCTCGGTCAGTTCCCGTTTGATTTTGTCCGGGTTTGCGGTTGGCAAGTCGATTTTGTTAATGGCAACAACGAGCGGGACATTGCCCGCTTTGGCGTGGTCGATGGCTTCTACAGTTTGCGGCATCACGCTGTCATCTGAGGCGACGACCAAAACCACCACATCGGTCACGCTGGCCCCTCGCGCGCGCATCGCGGTAAAGGCTTCGTGACCCGGCGTGTCGAGAAAGCAGACTTCGCGCCCATCCCCGAGTTCCACGTGATAGGCCCCAATATGCTGCGTAATGCCGCCCGCTTCCCCTTCCATCACATTGGTCTCTCGAATATAATCCAAAAGCGAGGTTTTGCCGTGATCCACATGCCCCATAATGGTCACGACCGGGGGCCGGGGTTTCAGGTCGGCTTTAGCCCCTTCTGCCTCCGCTTCTTCCAACATATCTTCGCCGTATTCTTCGAGTTGCTCAACGCCAAACCCAAATGCATCGGCAACGAGCGTGAGGGTGTCCATGTCGAGGCGCTGATTGATCGTCACCATCAGGCCGAGTTTGAGGCACTGCGTGATGACTTCTGTGGGCCGCAGGTCCATTTGAGCCGCGAGTTCGCCGACGGTTGTGAACTCGTTGACTTTGAGAACTTGCCCATCGCCACTATCGGGCGCGTCTTCGGGTGTGTCGCTGTCCTGACGCCGTCGCCTGCGCGTCCGCGATGGCGTGGTGCCACTCGACATCTGCGCCAGAGTGCGGCGGACATTTGCCGAAACTTCGCGCTCATCCACCACCGGGCGTTTGCGCCGCCGCCTGCGTTTGCGCGGGGGCCGCTTGCGGGTTTTCGCTTCGTCCTGCTTTGCTTCGGGCTTGGCTTTGTCCGCGACAGCGGGTTTTTCTTGTTTCGGTTTTACTGCGCTGACCTGACTGATGTCTTCAACGACAACCTTCGGATAGTCGGTTCGCCGCCTCCGTCGCCTTGGGCGTTGTCTGTTCGCGCTGCTGCTCGTGCTTGTGGATTGGGCAACAGGCCGAACCGCCCGACGCCGGCTCGTGCGGGGTTTTCGCGCCTGGGTTTCGCGTTCTTTTTGATCGTCATCTCTGCGTCTGAGCTTGCGCCGAGTCGCTTGGCGTTCCGAATCGAATTTCTTTTGCACCGCCTCGATCATGGCCTCCGTACAGACCGCCATGTGGTTTTTGACGTCAAAACCGAGGCTTCCAATCTGCTCGACCATTGCTGCGCTCGACAAATTAAATTCGCGGGCAACCTCGTAAATCCGCTTTGTTTTGGTTGCTGTTTTGACTTTTGTCTTTGCCAATAGGCTCACCTCCGCTCTGAGTCATTCAGATGGGTCTTCGGTGGATTTGGTTTTTTCAACTTCTGCCTCTGCTTGCAAACGCGCCTGTTCTTCGCGGTACGCAGACACTTTTGCATCGACCAGTTCGCGTGCGGTTTCTCGCATTTTTTCAGCCGTGGTCTCGCCAATGCCGGGCACGTCGAGCAACGCCGTTAAAGAAACGCGCACGAGGTCGTTTGCCGACAAGATGCCCGCGGCCTCCAAGCGGTCTCGCGTCACCTGCCCCGTGCCGGGCACGTCGGACAAGGGCACGGTTGTCGCCTGTCGTTCGGCCTGTATTTCCTCGTAACGGGCTTCTGTCAGGGTATCGACATTCCAGCCGGTCAACTGTGCTGCCAAACGCGCGTTTTGTCCGGTTTTGCCTATCGCCAGAGAAAGCTGATCCTCATCGACAATGGCCGACATGCGCTTTTCGCGCCGGTCAATCACCACGCGGCGCACAGTAGCTGGGCTTAGGGCACGCGAGAAAAAGATCGCTTCGTCTTCGCTCCAGGGCACAATGTCGATGCGTTCATTGCTCAATTCGCGCACCACAGCTTGCACGCGCGAGCCTTTCATCCCCACGCACGCCCCCACCGGATCGATGCGCGCATCATTGGAATGCACGGCGATTTTCGCCCGCTCGCCCGGTTCGCGCGACACGGCCTTGATTTCGATGACGCCCTCGTAAATTTCCGGGACTTCGAGTTGAAAAAGCCTTTCGAGAAACGCCGGATGCGTGCGGCTCAACACCACCTGCGGGCCTCGGGCCGAGCGCAACACGTCGAGCAAGTACGCGCGAATGGGATCGCCTTGCCGATAGCGTTCTTTTCTGATTTGCTCTTTAAGCGGAATGACCGCTTCTGCACGCCCGATGTTGACGAGGATATCTCCCCGGCTGATTTGCTGCACGGTTCCCGAAATGATTTCGCCAACGCGCCCCTGATAATCGTCGTAGATTTTTTCGCGCTCGGCCTCTCTGACCCGCTGCACGAGCACTTGCCTGGTCGTTTGAATGGCATTGCGCCCAAAATCGGCAAAATTGAGGCGCAGTCTCAGTTCCCCGCCGACTTTTGCATTGGCGTCTGTTTTGCACGCATGCGTTAGGCCAACTTGCAACCCCTCGTTTTCGACCTCGTCATCCGCGACGATTTCTTTGATCGCTTCAACGGCGATCTCGCCCGAGGTGTGGTCGATGTTGACCTCCACATTATCCCCGGTTCCAAACCGCCTTTTTGCCGCAGAGATCAACCCCATCTCAAGGGTTTCGATAACCAGGTCGCGGTTGACGTTTTTTTCTTGGGCAATTTGTCTTAACGCTTCGAGAACTTCGTAATTCAAGTGGGCCTCCTACAACTCAAAATGCAGCGTGGCTTTCTGGATTTTGGCGCGTTCGATCAGCGTGCGTTTGTCAGACAATGCGACATCGAGATAATCTGGCTCAACCTGCAAGAGCGTGCCAACCGCAACGCCCAAGCCATCCACCACCAAGCGAAGGGCTTTGCCGACCACCCGCTCAAAATCTCGGTCCGTCTTCAGGGGGCGCGTCAAGCCCGGCGATGAAACTTCGAGCACATAAGCACTTGCAATGGGATCGCGCGTGTCGAGTACATCTGCAATCTCTCGACTAATTGCGGCACATTCGCCAATGGTAATCCCGTCTGCGCGATCTACAAATACGCGGACGAGTTGCCGCCTGCCACCCCCCGAAACAGCCAACTCGACCAACGCCACGCCCCTTTGCTCGAGAAGCGGAACAACGAGATCGATGAGGGTGTTTTTAATCAGCATGGGATAATATTCCGCGGCGGTTGTGGCGTCCCATATACTCAAAAGAGTGGGCAGAAGCCCACTCTGTAATGAGGCATTAAATATAGAAAAAGAGCGAATATGGCGCAAGTTTTATTTCCCCAAGTGCGAATCGACGGAACGGGGTACAACTATGGTCGCAGTTCATCGGCAAATCGAAGTACTCGGTGGCTGGCTGAGTGGAGGGGAAGCCCTCTTGCGTCTCACTTAGAGTCCCTAACAAAAAGCGTTGTCATGGATTTGTGAGAGGCCAACTTTGAGGCGTTCCTCTCCATCGGGTGTTCACTCCTCTGTTTCAGACGCTTGCTTTCTTTATGTGAGGGCTTCTTAATGATTCCCTTGACGTTACCTAGGCATTCAGAAAAGCCATGGCAAAAAGGCCATCCCAAAAGACCCTCCGATAAAACCATCGCGCACAGCGCGCAAGGCCATCTCGCACCCCACCTCCCTCTTGCACCCCACCTCGCAGGCCAGCGCATGGTGTGCGACCCGCAAAGCGATTTGCGCTGTGCAGAGCCCCCCTCGGCGTATGAGAGCGGCATTTTTTGCTTCCTTTTTTTGCTGTAGAAAAAAAGGAGGTCGCCGCACGCCGTAGGCACAGGCGTAGCCAACGCATCGGAAGTAACAAACGAGGAGGCAGAACCCAACGCTTGAGACAAGCACCGCATGATCCCTACGCAACATCTGTTCCCCATTCCTCATTCCTCCCTGATGGGAGGCAGGAGACGGACAAAGAAAAATCAAATGGGTATAAGACCCCATCCATATAGCGAAACGCCCCATGCGTTTCCAGCGTGAAATAATATCATACAAAGCGCGACCCAACTGCCATTCTGCCTCACGCCAGCGCGCGAGATCGGCTCGCATTCGGAGAGGAGTCTATGTCATGGCAAATCCCCTAACGAGCGTGAACGCAATCGAAACGGATCGCATGCCCCCTGAATTGCCCACGCGGGTAACCTCTGAAGGGGTAATCTACCCCTTAATGACCGCGCCCTTGTTGGTGGAAGCCGAGCGTGCCGTAAAAGCCGCACAAACGGCAATAGACGCCGGGCATAAAGGGATCGCCATTTTTGGCGCACTCAAAGAAAGCGATGATCGCGCCCGCCCGCCGGCCAGATGCAGGTGCTCGTTCAGGGCATGGCGCGCCGTGCGCTGACGGACGTGTTGCAGTCGCATCCCTTGGGAACGATTTTTGTGTGGCCTGTTATACTCGGTATGGGAAATCTCCGTTAAAGCGTGTAGATCAAGGAGCGTCAAGTTTTGTGGGGACTAATCGTACTGAGGGTAAAGAATGGTTGTTGGGGTAAAGGATTGTGTTCGAGATGGGGTTGGTTGGGCGTTTTGGTGATGATGTCGAGCTTGTTTTCTTGTGCATTTCCTCGGCCATTGACGCCGGTCAAACCCGTCAAAGATAGGCCCTGTCTCATCGAGAGATGCAAAAAGCAAAAATGTTATCTGTCTGTTGTTGAAAGTGAACGGCGATATATTTGTTTTTTTAGGTATCATGGCAGGTGTCAGATTCATTGAAATTTGGATTTTTTGACGGGCATGATTTGGATTTTCTGACGGGCATGATCGGGAGGTGCCTGTCAGAAAAAAATAAGCAGTAAAGTCTGTATAATTTCGATTTTTCGGTCGTTTTTTCACTAGTATATAGAAGGAAGCGACCCGGGGTGGAGATGTGCTAGTGATAAAAATTTGAAAATTTTGTGAAAAGGCGATAGTCTATTGCCTTTTGTCGTATGAGAAAATGGCGGTGCATTGTGAGACGGACATTGGGTGTTGTTGAGGCGTCAGATGGAGGCGATAAGGATGAGCGGGGGATGTTGGGAGGGATGCAGGGGATGATGAAGGGGGGGTTGTTGTCACGGGTTTTAGAATGGGTGGTGAAAGGAAAAAAGGGAAATGAGGATGGGCGTATTAAAGAGTTGCTTTTGCAGAGAAAAGTGCTTGCAGTGTGGGATGGAAAGCAGATATTTGTAACAAAGAAAAATGGAGAGAAGAGGGAAAGTTTGTATTGGCGGAAGCGTTTGGTCAAGGGATTGATGGATTTAGAGTCCCTAACAAAAAGCGTTGACATGGATTTGTGAGAGGCCGACTTTGAGGCGTTCCTACGGCTGTTCACTCATCTGTTTCAGACGCTTGATTTCTTTATGTTAGGGCTTCTTACTG
The DNA here is from genome assembly GCA_958295785.1 of uncultured Latescibacterota bacterium. Taxonomy (GTDB): domain Bacteria; phylum Latescibacterota; class UBA2968; order UBA2968; family UBA2968; genus VXRD01. Next base: position 2,453,520 of record OY282377.1, on the reverse strand, counting down.
ACCCCCGTTTCTCGTCTCTTCGGGCGGGCACAGAGGCCGCGCTCCTACCTGCCTTTCACCTGCGTTTATCCATGTTCATCTGGGGTTGCTTTTGCCTCTTCCGTCTTTCGTCTTACCTTTTTGTCTATTCGCATCCCCTTCTATCAGCCGCTTGAGATCGAGCAACAACTCCCGCAATTCCGCGAGTGGTTTTTCCCTCTCGGGTGCTTTGATGCTCTGATTTTCCCACAAACCGGGGTCTTTTTTCAGCCTTTCAACCGCCCCTTGAATCGTGTATTTCTGCACGTAGAGCAAATCTTTAATCGCCAGAATGACCTTGAGATTTCGCTCGGTGTACGCGCGGTTGCCCGACCGACCGCGCCTGGGCCTCAGTTGGGAAAATTCCTTTTCCCAAAACCGCAACACATGCGGCTCTACGCCGGTGCGTTCTGAGACCTCGCGGATCGAATAGTAGCGTTTTTTTATTTTTTTTGAACGCATAGCATCACTTCTGGTTGAATAAAATGCGGATGGGGGTGCCATAAAAGTCAAACGCCTGTCTGATCCTGCGCTCTAAAAACCGGCGATAGTGCGTGGGCACATCTTTGGGTCGCCGCGTAAAAAAGATGAGGGTTGGCGGCGCAGTGCGCGGCATCACGCAAAAGGACATGCGAAAAACCCGGCCATTTTTGCTCGGCGGCGCAGTCGTGGCATTGAGATGCGTCAAAAAGGCGTTCAAGTCGCCGGTGGAAACGCGCTGGCGGCGTTTTTGGGCAATGTCCAAAGCCAAGTCAATCACGCGCCATGCGCGCTGCCCGGTCAGTGCCGAGAGAAAAACGATGGGATAGTTTTCCAAATGTACAAAGCGCGTGCGGATTTGGTCCGCTGTGCGGTCCGCTGTGCGGTCGTCTTTTTCGACCAAGTCCCATTTATTGATGCCCACAATGATCCCTTTGCCCAAGGCCAAGGCGCGTTCTGCAATTTTTACATCTTGCACTGTACAGCCTTCCGCGGCATCGACCATCACAATTGCCACGTCGCAACGCTCGAGGTTTTCCACCGTACGCAGAGAACTGTAAAACTCAACCTGCTCTCTGACGCGCGTCCGCCGTCGCAAGCCCGCAGTGTCGATCAAGACAAATGCCCGTCCCTCGCGCTGCATCGGCAGGTCAATGGCGTCTCGCGTGGTGCCGGGGATTTCGCTCACCACGATCCGTTCATGGCCCAACAAGCGGTTCACAAAAGTGGATTTGCCCATGTTCGGGCGGCCCAACACCGCGATTCGCGGCGGCCTTTCTGCTGTGGAATCGTCGGCATCTTTTGGCAAACACGCGAGAATTTCGTCGAGCAAATCGCCCGATAGGCGCCCGTTGATCGCGGAGACGAACAGGGGATCGCCGAGCGCGAGCCCGTAAAAAGCCGCGCCATCGGCTTCGTTTTCAACCCTATCGACTTTGTTGACAATCAGCCGATACGGCGCGCCCAAGTCTCGGATCATCCGCGCCATGATCGCGTCGTAATCCGTGGGGCCGGTTTGGGCATCGACCACCAAGAGCAACAAATCCGCTTCGCCCAACGCGAGTTCGACCTGCCGAGACACCGATTCGGAGATGGTTGCATCCGAATTGGGCACGTACCCGCCCGTATCGACCAGCGTGAAGGTTCGGCCATTCCAGGTGCATTGCGCGTAGTTGCGGTCGCGCGTGACCCCGGGAAAGTCATCGACCACGGCCTTGCGCTCGCCGATCAACCGATTGAAAAGCGTGGATTTGCCGACATTTGGCCTGCCCACAATTGCGACGATGCCCATCGCCTGTCTCCTAAAATCAGTGGTCAGTGGTCAGTCCCCGCCCATCCGCCCGTTTGAATCAGAATTTGTAGGATGGGAAACACGGTTTCTCTCCACGTTTTGCCGATTCGTCTATTCGCCTAATCCGCTATCTGATGCGGCGAAATGTATGGATGCGCCACATCCGCGTTGCGCGGACGCAAAGGAGTTGACGCGCCTCTGACCGCATTGTGAATCGTCTCCACGAGATCGTAAGTCCCCACGACGACCGGACAACGCACGCGCTGCACCAGGTCGTCCAGCGTGAGATCATCCAAAAATAATCCATTGTGATTCAAACAGTTGGGCGGCAAAAGAACGGTCTCATCGCGCTCGACATCGGCCAGTGCGCGGACAATATCGCCCCCGGAAAGCAACCCGGAAACCGTGATGCCCTCGCCCAAGAAGCGATTGACCACGGGCACGACGCGGGCAGAAATCCACGGAATGCGATTCAGGCGTTGAACCATCGCGTCCAAAAATCGCGCGCCCAACACGCCCGTGACGAGTGTAAAACGCTGTGGCGGCAGTGCCAAACCCTCGAGTTCTCCAACCCGTTGCTCAAAGCCATCGACAAACCGGCGCACCATGCCGATGCCGTTTTCCACGAGCGGGAACCCCTCGTACTCGGCTTTTGGCGGCACGGGTTGGCCCGTCATCAAATACATCTCATCGCCCAAATACACAAAGCGCGTGCCCAAGCGCGGCTTCAACACCGCTTGCCACGCGGTTATCTGGCGGATGGCCCTGTCTGCGTCGGCGCGCGTCATCCGGTTCAATTTGGGAAGATTTTTGCGAAATTTGGTCAAACCCAGCGGCACGACGCCCACGGATTCCACATGGGGATGCCGCGCCGCGAGGTCAAAAATCGTCTGTTTGAGCGCGTGCCCATCGTTGATCCCCGGGCACAAAACCACTTGGGCGTGCATCTTTATTCTATGTGCGCCCAAGATGTCGATCCGATCCAAAACCGGTGTCGGTCGCCTGCGCCCGAGCAACTCGGCGCGCAAGTGGGGATCCGTGGCGTGAACCGAGATGTACATGGGACTCAATTTTTGATCGATAATGCGCTGAAATTCATCTTCCGACAAATTTGTGAGCGTGACATAAGCCCCGTGCAAAAAGGACAAGCGATAGTCGTCATCTTGATAATACAGGGTTTTCCGCAGGCCCTTGGGCATCTGGTGCAAAAAGCAAAAAACGCACTTATTGTCGCATTTGAGAATGGGCATGTCCTCAAAATCCACGCCGAGATCGTCTTCAATCTCTTTTTCGATCTCACATAAAAACCGCTCGTCACCGCGGCGCACTGCGGTCAACACGTCCTCGTCACCCATGTAAAACCGGTAATCGATGGGATCGCGCACGGGTTGTCCGTTGATGCTTTCCAACACATCTCCGGGCCGCAACCCCATCGCTTTCCCAATGCCATCGGGATGCACGAAACGGATTTGCAAACCGGCCTCCACGCGCTCAATCCCGCGCCGCCCTTCAACTTGTGCCCCGCTTATGACATTCATTTCAATTCCAGTAATTGACTGTTAGACAAAGCAGTATTTCAATGACTTACCAACATCTCTAAATCGCCAAAACTTACGACAAACCCAAAACAAGGTCAAGCAAAAAGCCGAACATGGCGCAAAGTGTTCTATAATAGGACTTACGCATGCTGAGTTAAAAAAGGGTGCAATTCCGTAAAATTTATCACTTTGAGGAGGTGTCAATGCGCCACCCGACGCGTTTGGCTTACTGTCAGTATCTGCTTAGCCGTCCCCTCAACGATACCCTGACCCATTTCGCCGACCATAGCGAAGGGTTCAGTCATGATATGATCAACCGCTATCTCGCCGGTGATCGTATCCCACCCCGCTTGGTGTGGGAACACGTCAAAGACCCCATCGCGCTGACGCCCGAAGGCGATGTGATCTTTGATGACACGGTTTTAGAAGCCCTAACATAAAGAAATCAAGCGTCTGAAACAGATGAGTGAACAGCCGATAGAGAGGAACGCCTCATGGATGTCCGCTCTGCGTTCGTCGCGCACCCGCAGGCTGCGGAACTGCAGGAGCCAGGCCAGCGTCCGCTCAACGACCCACCGGTACACGCCCAACCCGCTGCCATGCGCTGTACCCCGTCGGGCGATCACCGGCCAGATGTGGCGCGCACGCAGCGCCTTCCGGCACGCCTTCGAGTCATAGGCACGCGCCGCATACAGCCGTTGGGGTCTGCGACGCGGATGACCGCGTTTGCCTCTGACCGCAGGCACGGCGTCCACCCATGGCAACCATTGCGTCACATCTGGCCGGTTCGCCCCGGTCACAATCGCGGCCAGAGGCAGCCCGTTGGCATCGGTGATCCCATGATGCTTACGCCCGGGCTTGCGGCGGTCTGTGGGATTGGGGCCGGGTTTTCCCCCAGTGCCTACCGCACGCAGGCAGGCGCTGTCCACGCAGGCGCGAGACCCGTCCAGGCTGTCGGCCTCGCGCAGTTTGGACAACAGCAGATGATGAAGCCGCTCCCACACGCCTGCTTCATGCCATGCCTTCAGACGACGCCAGCAGGTCATCCCGGAACCCCACCCCATCTCTTGGGGCAACTGATCCCATGGGATGCCGCTCTTCAGGACGAATAGCATGCCGGTCAATGCCTAGCGGTCGTCAATGCGCTTACGGCCGGGAAAGCGGAACCGTCCAGGCTTGGGAACCGGCAAAAGGGGTTGGACCTTTTCCCAGAGTGCATCGCTCACGAGGGGGTTGGACATTTGTCCCTCCTCGCTTGATAAAGATGCCGGGCATGGACGTTGTAAGGGTTGGGCTGAGAAGAAAATCGGCCTCTCACAAATCCATGGCAACGCTTTTTGTTAGGGACTCTAAATATCATGGTAGATGTCAGATTCATTGAGATTTGGATTTTCTGACGGGCATGATCGGCCTGTCAGAAAAAAAAGCAGTAAAGTCTGTATATTTTTGAAAATTTGCTTGTTTTTTTACTAGTTAATAGAGGGAAGCGAAAACCGGCGGGGAATGTGTCTGTTCTGAAAAATTTGAAAATTTTGTGAAAGCGATAGTCTATCGCCGAAGCCCTAACATAAAGAAATCAAGCGTCTGAAACAGAGGAGTGAACACCCGCAGGTACGCCTCAAAGGCGGCCGCTCACAAATCCATGGCAACGCTTTCTGTTAGGGACTCTAAGAACAGCCCTTGCTCTATTCTCAGGCGTATCTGGCATGCGCGAAGGCCATGCCCATGCACGCGCTTGTTTCTCTTCTTCCACAACAAAGCGACCCCTTCTACTCCCAACTCACGCCCACAACCCACTCACAAACCGCTCCACACACCAAAGGGGGTGTTCATAACCCGATTTTTTCCAAATTTTCACTTCTTCTTCACCCAACTGCCACAACGGCCGCTCATGCTTTGATAGCGTTACAGAGATAATAACCAAATGGGGTATAAGCGTCAAGCCATCTAAGACGGGCTTTAGAGGTCGTAATTGTATTTTTTATGGTCTTCAAACACCTGGCGCCAGTGGGCAAAATAAAACGGGCTGTGAAAAAATCTCGCCGCCCGTTTTTGCTTTGTTTTTTGCTTCCAAATACACAGCAAAGTGTTCGCCCCCATCAGGCACCAACGCCCGATTCATCTCGTCATCCTCTCACCTTCGGGCGAGCACAGGGGCATCGCCCTACGGTTCTATACTCGCATCTTAATTTTCACTTGGCCTCATGTGATGCGATATGTTGCCAGCAACCTTTCCCCTTGACGTTACCCAATCATTCAAAGAAGCCATGGCAACCAGGCCATCCCAAAAAACCCTCCGATAAAGCCATCGCGCACAGCGCGCAAGGCCGTCTCGCAACCCACATCCCTCTTGCAATTCCCTTCGCAGGCCAACGCATGGCGTCCTGTTACAAAAGCGATTTGCGCTGTGCAGAGCCCCCCTCGGCGTTTGAGAGCGGCATTTTTTGCTTCCTTACTTCAGCCCGACCCTGACCGGCGATCTCGCCGATCAGATCATGCGGCAGATGGGCCCCGATGTTCCATCTCCTCCGGTCAATAACAATATCCGTTTTGTCGCGCGGGAATGAGGGACGCGGTATGACGTTGGACATCAAAGTATATCCCAAAGCGCGGCGCAACAGCATTGAGGTTCACGGCGCGCGCGTCACAGTGCGCGTTGCGGCTGCGCCCGAGGGCGGCAAGGCCAATGACGCAGTGGTGGCATTATTGGCGAAGCGACTCGAGATCGGCAAAGGCAGGGTGCGGATAGTGCGGGGGCACAAGGCGCGAAACAAGCGGCTGTGCATCGCTGGCCTGACTGCGGAACGGGTCTTCGCGCATCTGTCGGTGAAGTAGCGTTTGACGATTCGCGCCTGACCGACCCCAAAAAGCCCTCGCATAGCTTGGCCCCTAATCAATCCCTTCAGGGTCCGTATGCGAGGGCTTGTGTCGTTATCGGCTCTTTCTCATGACCAGCCGGTTAGGGAACCGCGTCAATACGATGACCGAATCCGTGCCCACTTGCGTATCGCTCGTGGAGATCGTGGAATTGGACGAGCGATAATAGCGCAGGGTCGTCGAGGCTGACCGAAGGCGATTCAACGATCAGGTCGAGACGACTACTGCCACTACCGCGTATCCAGCGCGATGCCAGTTGGCGCCGTCAATCCTGTGGTGATGAGGTCTTCGACATTGGACCCATCGAGGTTGGCACGCTGAATCTTTTCCGTGATAAAGTCCGTCCAGTACATCTTTCCGCGCCCCACATCCAGCGCGATGCCTTCTGGCCACCACAATCCTGTGGTGATGAGGTCTTCGACATTGGAGCCATCGAGGTTAGCACGCTGAATCTTATCCGTGCCCAGGTCCGTCCAGTACATCTTTCCGCGCCCCACATCCAGCGCGATGCCAAATGGCCAATCCAATCCTGTGGTGATGAGGTCTTCGACATTGGAGCCATCGAGGTTGGCACGCTGAATCTTATCCGTGCCCCAGTCCGTCCAGTACATCTTTCCGCGCCCCATATCCAGCGCGATGCCAGTTGGCGCCGTCAATCCTGTGGTGATGAGGTCTTCGACATTGGAGCCATCGAGGTTGGCACGCTGAATCTTACCCGCCCAGTCCGTCCAGTACATCTTTCCGCGCCCCACATCCAGCGCGATGCCTTCCGGATCCCTCAATCCTGTGGTGATGAGGTCTTCGACATTGGAGCCATCGAGGTTGGCACGCTGAATCTTATCCGTGCCCCAGTCCGTCCAGTACATCTTTCCGCGCCCCACATCCAGCGCGATGCCCCTTGGCTCCGACAATTCTGTGGTGATGAGGTCTTCGACATTAGACCCATTGAGGTTGGTACGCTGAATCTTACCCGTGCTCTTGTCCGTCCAGTACATCTTGGGCGTACCGGCCCCGCTACCACTGCTCACCGTGACGCGCACGCCATCCGAGCAGTTGTTATCGGTATTGCTTTCCTCGCTGACGCTCGCCACGCACGCGCCGTAGTAATACGTCCCCGCACTCGAAGGTGCTCTCAGACTGATCGACTCAGCACTCGTGCCCGAAGCCGAAAGCCCGCTGACCGAATCCGTGCCGACTTCTGTATCACTCGTGGAGATCGTCGAATTGGACGAGCGATAATAGCGCAAGGTCGTCGAGGCCGACTGTCCCGTGCCCGAGTTGCGAACCATCGCACGCAGGGTGAAGGATTGCCCAGGCGTCAGCGTGTTGTTGCTGACCGAAGGCGATTCAACGATCAGGTCGGAACGACTACTGCCCCCGCCAGGAGGCGATACTGGGCCACCATAACTGCCGGCAAAACTGAGAAAATCAGAAAAGTCTATCGCGCCATCGCCATTTAAATCATACCTAACTTGGTATCTGCTATCCCCGCGGCTTGACCCATACTGCCCTGCAAACGCCAAAAAGTCGGAAAAGCCAACTGTGCCATCGCCATCAAAATCCGGCGTCGGGGCAGTCGTCGCATTAAACTCGATTCGGTTTGTCGTGGTGAGCGTATCGCTCGATGACGAACTTTCAGAAAGCGTCACCGACGCAATGCCAATGGAAAATTCCCTGCCCGTGACATCGGTCGCTGTGGTGAACTCTGCCCGTGTTAGAAAACCAGAAGACGGCAATGTAACCGGCGAAGTCGCCGCGAAGTCTGTGCCCGTTGAAGCTAGAAGTGGCAAGGCAAATGCGCTGTTCTCGGCTTTGACATAGGTCAGCAGAGACGCATCAAAGTCAAAGCGGATTTGCATGCCGACCAAAGCGGTGGTCACGCCGGTTGCGAAAACTTCAATGGCAATGGTCGTGCCCCGTCCAGACACGGTGCCCGAGGTCACGGCATCATTTCGTTGATTGCCCGACCCGCCATTGGGAATCAGATCCAGCGACAGCGTCGCATTGGCATTGGGGCCAGCGGCAACTTTTGCGCGCTGTGTCATGTCATCCAAACGCTCTGCTTCTGCCTCGTCCTCGGCGATCCGTTCAAGCATCTGCCGCGCTTTTTTCTCGTCCTCGGCGAGCAGGGCGTGCAACCGCGCATCGCGCGCCTCGGCGATTTTCGCACGCAGGTCAGAACTCGGGGCAGATTCCCCAGTGGTCGCGCCCGCATTGGCATCGGGCTCAGCAGCGGCCTGATCGCCCACAAAGACCAGCACGGTCAGTGCGGTCATCAACAAGCCCATTGCCACAATCCGCCTACACATAACTATCTCCTTTGCGTTGGGGGTAGAGGTGTCCATCTCACGAGTAGATGGAGGTCTTGACGAGAGGTAATATATAACCTGCGAAAAAAACAAAAAATAGGACTTACGCAATCTCCATTGGAATATGAGGTGCTTTGAGTTGTTGTCTCAAGAAGTCAGCCACCCCCCGGTATTTGACTTGATAAATGGTTTGTCCTGTTTGATAGGCCACCTGCGCGAGTCGAATCCAAACGAACATCGCACACCCAATATGATTTCGTACCATGCGTGCCAACCGACATTGACACTTTTCAAGCCCGGTCACCTGTTTGACTTCACGGTGAAATGGCTCAATTTTCCATCGCTGGTGACACACCTGTTGTACCCCTGAAGAATCGTTTTGAGCATGGTCGTTGGTCACGACATACGCCGTGCGTCTGGCAGCAGACGCCACCCGGAATCATTTCACTTTGTGGTCTTTGGGGAACCCTCTGATTTTAATTAGCTTGCCTTGTTTGCGTTGCGCTTGAGTCCAAGTTAAGCTATCTACGCGCTGGTAGGGGGTTGTGCCTGCCGAATCGTCCACGCGCCGGTTCGTCTTGAGGGGACAAGAATAGGTTTTTTGCATCTGCTCTCTGTGTAACATGACCGTTTTGGTCGCATACCCACTGTCCATCAAGACCCCGGTAAAAGGGAGGCCCTTCTGATAGACCCACGCAGAGAGCATGTCCTTGAGATGATCCCATTTGGTTTTGCCATCGCCTTGCGGGTCATAAATCCGATCGTCAATCAGCCAGAACCGATCCTCTTGCGGATGGACATAGACACATGTGACCCCCCCGATGCCATTGATGACGCCTTGGGCGTTGCCGCTCTATTGACGACGCACTCACGCGATCTTGCGCGCGTGTCGCTTGTCTAAAACCGTGTCATCAAAGATCACATCGCCTTCAGGCGTCAGCGCGATGTGGTCCTTGACGTGTTCCCACACCAAGCGGGGTGGGATACGCGCACCGGCGAGATAGCGGTTGATCCTATCATGACTGAACCCTTCGCTATGGTCGGCGAAATGGGTCAGGGTATCGTTGAGGGGACTGCTAAGCAGATACTGACAGTAATCCAAACGCGTCGGGTGGCGCATTGACACCTCCTCAAAGTGATAAATTTTACGGAATTGCACCCTTTTTTAACTCAGCATGCGTAAGTCCTACTATAAATAAATATTGGCGTTGTGCAGTCGTAGCGATTTCAACAGTATAAGCCACTATCAATCCCGGTCATCCAATTCTTTTTCAAACTCTAACCGCGATTTTGGCTTTTTTCCCGTGCGTTCCATATTGGCGGCACGTCTGTCTTCACATTTTCAGCCATGTTCAACCTTTCATCTTGCCTTTTCGGGCGGGCACAGGGGCCGCGCCCCTGCGTTTCTATCCTCGCATCTTGCCTTTGCCTTTCATCCGCGCAATCCGCGCAATCCGTTTAATCCGCGATCCGTCTTTCTTTTTGGGGTTTACAGTTGGGTATTTTTTTTCGACTTTTGCAAAATTTCATCGTTTAAGTCACTGATGTCAATGCCAAAGTCCTTTGTACATTTCCATCAGGAGAACATCCCTCATGCCCGACCGTCCCCGCATTTCCGTGATCATCCCGGTTTTTAACGAACAAGACGCCATAAAAAAAGTCATCGGCGATATTCCCAGGGATTTGCCCAATGAAATCATCGTCGTGGATAATGGGTCGACGGATCAAACCGCAAAATTGGCCGCAGCAATGGGCGCGCGCATTATTCGGGAAAACCGCAGGGGATACGGTTCGGCCTGTCTCGCGGGCATCGCAGCCGTCAATCGCCCCGACATCGTCGTCTTCCTCGATGGCGACTACAGCGACCATCCCAACGAAATGCCAGACCTGATCGCGCCCATCGCGGAAAATCGCGCGGACCTCGTAATTGGCTCGCGCATTTTGGGCAACAGCGAACCCGGCGCGCTGATGATTCAGGCGCGTTTTGGCAACCGCTTGGCAACCCGCCTCATCAAACACCTCTTTGGCGTGTCCTATACGGACTTGGGGCCGTTCCGGGCGATTCGCTATCGGGCACTCAGGGACTTGGATATGCGGGATATGACGTTTGGTTGGACAGTGGAAATGCAGGTCAAAGCAGCGCGGCAGGGGTTAAACATACGAGAAGTGCCGGTAAGTTATCGGAAACGAATCGGGGTTTCCAAAATTACCGGCACGCTAACTGGCACGCTCAAGGCGGGGTGGAAAATTTTATTTACAATTTTCAAATATCGGCTGGAAAGGCGGAAGACGGAAGAGGTGAGACGGGAGACGGAAAAGGCGAAAAGCAACCACAGATGAACGCGGATGAAAGGCGGTGGTCGGCGGTCAGCGGCGGGGGCTGAAAGTTGATTGCTGATAGCATCTTGTATCTTGCCTTTTCGAGCGGGCACGGAGGCACCGCCCCTACGTTTCTATCCTCGCATCTTACCTCTCGCTTCTCACTTCCTCTATGTGCAACTCCAATCGCTTGATCGCCGCGGCGGTGCGAATGCGATCTTCTCGGTGCTGAGAGCGTTGACGCACAATTTGATGGGCAATTTCAAAGGCAGCTATCAGCGCGATCCGCGTGGTATCAAACCGCTCGGTGTCCTCGGCAATCTGGTTCATTTTTTCATCGACAAAACGCGAAACCTCAGCGGTATATTGCGCCGACTCCGCGCTGCGAAGCACATATTCCGCGCCGAAGATCGTCACTTTGGTCTTGTGAAATTCATCAGAATGGTTCATATCAATTCTCACAGTACGCGACAAAACGCACAGACACAGATTACAACAAGCGAAACGGAGTACAACGGGCCGTTTTTCAGGCCATCAGTAGAATGGGATACAACTGCGTCAGCAGTTCGTCGAAGTTTGCAACGGCTGAGGGATTGGGCGAGGACTGACCTCTGACCGCTTGGGATCGGCGGTTGGGCGGGATTACTTGTTGCGCTGCGCTGTAGGCTACGCCTGTGCGTCTATTCGTCTATTCGTCTATTCGCGCTTTTTGTCGCGTATTCTGATCAGTTCTTCCAACCTTGCACGCTCCGCTATCCTCACGGCTTCGCCACGAGGTCCATGCGAACCACGCCATCAGTCGCGGGCACTTCCAATTCCACCACCCACCCTTTGACAACCTCGCCCTTCACGACAATTTTTTTGGCTTGTTTGGAAAGGATTTGGGCATCTTTTGATACCCGCGCCAGCGCGTGACACTCGTCATCATCCACGCAAAAATAACGCTGAATCCGCGCTTCGGGCACGCCGCCAAGTGTGGGATATTTTGCCTTGCGTTTTTTTTTCTGCATCATTTCGCCCTCTCTAAGAATCTATCTTAAAACGAATGATGACCTCTCCCCCGGCCCCGCCCCGCAACGGGGAGGGAGATGTGCTACCACCTTGTATTGTATCTTGCCTTTTCGGGCGGGCACAGGGGCACCGCCCCTACGTTTCTATCCTCGCATCTTTCTTCAAGGGAGATCTCGATTCCCCCATTCCTTGTAGGCACAGGCGCACGCCGCAGGCATGGCGTAGCCATACCCTACAAGGAGCGGCGCGAATAACGGGGTTAGGGGGTAGGTCCCGATAATTTTAAGACAGCTTCTAAACATACAGCCCATGGGTCTGGATATAGTTTTCAACGGCCTCAGGTACCCAAAGGGAAATGGGTTTTTTGTTTCGCACGCGATCCCTGATCGCCGTTGACGAAATATCTATCAGGGGCGTTTGTACAAACCGCATCAGGGATTTGAACGCCGGATCGATGCGCGCCCGATCAAAACCCGGACGGTCCGCCACGAGCACTTGGGCCAAATCCAACACGCCTTTGGGATTGCACCACGCGCCCATGTCAACGGCATTATCCGCGCCAATAATCAAAAAGAGTTTTGTATCTTCGCCCATATCTTGGCGCCAGTGACGCAGGGTATCAATCGTATAAGACTTTCCCGGGCGCGACAATTCAAATCGACTTGGCGCGAACCCCGGATAATCGCGCACAGCCAATTCCACCATCATCGCACGATCTTTCGCCGAAGCCATTTCCGGATTGCGTTTGTGCGGCGGTTCGCCCGAAGGCATAAACACGACCCGATTGAGCGCGCAGTGCAGCATCATTTCCTGCGCGATAATCAAATGCCCGAGGTGAATGGGATCAAACGTCCCGCCAAAAATGCCAACGCGCATGCTACGGGTTTTCAATTGGGGCACTCTTTTTATTTTTTACGCGACAAAACGCACAGACACACCCTAAGACAAGCGGATCATTGAAGTTTGTAGTGGTTTTGGGGTTGGGCGGGGTTTGTCTATTCGCGTTTTTTGTCGTGTATTCCGAGTTTTTCCATCGCTTTAATCACTTTTGCTTTCAACTTTTCGGGCAGGGCTTGCCCGGCCAATAATGTGAGATCATTGAGGGCGTCGTCGCGTTTCCCTATCTTCAATTTGACCTGTGCAAGCACGAAGCGCGCCTCTAGTGCGGCCTCTGTTTTGGGATATTCTTTCAAGACCCCTTCGGCGTAGAGTTGGGCCGCAAGGTAGTATTTCCATGTGACGTAATTGTGTGCAATCATGACGTCTTTGCGGGCGAGTTGATTCCGCAATTCGCCAATTTTCGCCTCTGCCTGGCGTGCGAGATCGCTTTGCGGATAGTCTTCGATAAACCGCTCAAATTCGCGGATTGCCCTGTGCGTTTCATCTTGGTCGTGGTGAATATCTCGCGCATCTCGATAATAACACTCGCCAATTTTGAAGCGCGCTTCGGCCGCGTATGGACTTACGGGATATTCGTTGATCAGCCGCTCGTATTCAAAAATGGCCGTCACGTAGTCCTTTTGGCAATGGTAGGCTTTGCCCAACCCAAATTGCGCCTCATCCGCCAAATGAGACCCGGGAAAATCCGACAGCATGTTTCTAAACAACAACTCGGCATCGTAGCACTTTCCGTCTTTGAGGGCCTGTTGCGCGGCCTTGTGATAGACCTCTGAACTCGACCGCCGATATTTTTTTTGCGCGCACCCCACGCCCAACGCGAGCAACAATGCACAACTGATATGTAAAAATCGTCTCATAACCCACCGATCTGCATCATCCGAAAGACCACCCTGAGCCTGCCATTTGTCCTGCCTGATAAACGATGCAAATTCTGGAATGTTCCGCAGTTTCTCAAACAAAAAACAGCGCGTTTTTCCGCGCTCGAACCCAAAAGTGCAAGGCTCTCAAAACATAAGCAAACCCCTCTGTCAAGTCAAGATAAGTAGCCATGACAATTGCGCTGAACACCGCCCGTTTAGACACTAAGAAGCCCTAACATAAAGAAATCAAGCGTCTGAAACAGATGCGTGAACAGCCGATGGAGAGGAACGCCTCATGGATGTCCGCTCTGCGTTCGTCGCGCACCCGCAGGTTGCGGAACTGCAGGAGCCAGGCCAGCGTCCGCTCAACGACCCACCGGTACACGCCCAACCCGCTGCCATGCGCTGTACCCCGCCGGGCGATCACCGGCCAGATGTGGCGCGCACGCAGCACCTTCCGGCACGCCTCCGAGTCATAGGCACGGTCCGCATACAGCCGTTGGGGTCTGCGACGCGGACGACCGCGTTTGCCCCTGACCGCAGGCACAGCGTCCACCAAGGGCAACAATTGCGTCACATCTGGCCGGTTCGCCCCGGGCACAATCACGGCCAGAGGCAGCCCGTTGGCATCGGTGATCCCATGATGCTTACGCCCGGGCTTGCGGCGGTCTGTGGGATTGGGGCCGGGTTTTCCCCCCAGTGCCTACCGCACGCAGGCGCTGTCCACGCAGGCACGAGACCCGGCCAGGCCGTCGGCCGCTCGCAGTTTGGACAACAGCAGATGATGAAGCCGCTCCCACACGCCGGCGTCATGCCATGCCTTCAGACGACGCCAGCAGGTCATCCCGGAACCCCACCCCATCTCTTGGGGCAACTGATCCCATGGGATGCCGCTCTTCAGGACGAATAGAATGCCGGTCAATGCCTAGCGGTCGTCAATGCGCTTACGGCCGGGAAAGCGGAACCGTCCAGGCTTGGGAACCGGCAAAAGGGGGGCCCCTTTTCCCAGAGTGCATCGCTCACGAGGGGGTTGGTCATTTGTCCCTCCTCGCCCGGTTGCAGATGCCGGGCATGGACGTTGTAAGGGTTGGGCTGAGAAGAAAAGCGGCCTCTCACAAATCCATGGCAACGCTTTTTGTTAGGGACTCTAAATAGCATGGTAGATGTTATATTCATTGAGATTTGGATTTTCTGACGGGCAGGATCGGGAGGGGCCTGTCAGAAAAAAAAAGCAGTAAAGTCTGTATATTTTCGATTTTTCGGTCGTTTTTTTCCTATAGGGTAGAAGGAAGCCATCCCGACAATCGCTCTGTCTGCTCCAAAAATTTTGTTGAAAGCGATAGTCTATCGTCTTTTGTCCTAGCGCATGGAATACGAGCAATGGGTCATGGCGTCCTCCTCTTAGAAGCCCTAACAGAAAGAAATCAAGCGTCTGAAACAGAGGAGTGAACACCCGCAGGGACGCCTCAAAGGCGGCCTCTCACAAAGCCATGGCAACGCTTTCTGTTAGGGACTCTAAATTGATTTTCTGTTGCCCTAATGCGATATGCGACCCGCAAATGATTCCCTTGACGTTACGCAATCATTCAAAGAAGCCATTGCAACAAGGCCATCCCAAAAGACCATCAGACAAAACCATCACGCACAGCGCGCAAGGCCGTCTCGCAACCCACCTCCCTCTTGCAACTCTCTTCGCAGGCCAACGCATGCCGTTCTGTTACAAAAGCGATTTGCGCTGTGCCAGCCTCTCGGCGCATGAGAGCGGCATTTTTGAACTGCTGGGGCAGTTGTACCCCGCTCGCCTACTTTTTTTCCTGATAAAAAAAAGGAAGTCGCCGCACGCCGTAGGCACAGGCGTAGCCAACGCATCGAAGGCAACAAACGATGCTGTAGGGCCAAATGCTTGAGACAAGCAACGCCCGATCTCTACGAAACGTCTGTCCCCAATTCCTCATTCCTCCCTGAAGGGAGGCAGGATACGGACAACTTAAAAGCAAATTGGTATCACAACACCTCATTCCGATACAAGCACAAGAGCGACAGCACGCCGGCAAACAAAAAAGCAACACCCGACACAAACAGGGCCGCGCCCAGCGAATACGTGTCATTGATCCAGCCGATCACAGGGCCGATGAGCACGAACATCAAGCGACCAACGAGGTTTTTGACCGAGAGCACGGTCGCGCGAATTTCCGAATGCACCAAACGATTGATATAATCCGTGAGCACAGGCCCGTTAATGCCGCGCACCAAGTTAAAGACAAACAAAATCGACAGAGCCCACAGCACCTGAAAGTGGCTCAAAAGCAAATAGGCTGCCGACGACAAAAAAATGAGCGAAACCAACGACCACCGCCGACCGAGCACGCCCTCGATGCGATACGCCATCATCGAAAAGAGCCCGACTGAAAAATTCAAAACCGCCCAGGCAATGCCAAAATACCGCAGGGGCAGATCGACCCCTTGAAAGTAGGGCTGTATGAACCAGACCATGACAAAGGTCGATAGCCCCACGAGCGACGAATAGACGATCAGCCATTTGATCTCGGCGTGCCCGTGCAGCGCGTAGCGCACGATTTTGAGGATACTTCTCCAACTGCTCTCTCGATTGGCGATTCTGTGGCGCTTTGGCTCGACCAGCGTCAAAGCTATCGGCACGGTGAGTATTGTGAGCGCGGCTTGCACATAGAGCGGCGTACGCAAGCTGATCAATGCCAATTCCCCGCCAATGATCGCGGCTATGCTTTCGGAAAAATTGCCGACCGCCCCCAGTCTGCCAGCGTACTTTTGATAGTCCTCTTCTCTTTCGAGTTCGAGCAAGGTGTCGTAAAGCAACGCATTGTCCGCGCCAGAAATCAAACTGCCACCCACGCCGAGCAATATTTCAACGAGCAAAAATTCGTAAAACGCGTACGCAGTTGCATACAGTACAAATGCAACCGCCCCTATCGCGCTGCCGATGATGAGCGTAAATTTGCGACCGATCACATCGGCGACATATCCCGATGGCACTTCAAGCGCAATCAGCGCTACCGAAAACGCCGCTTGCAAGATCAAAATGTCTTGCAGGTCGAGCCCGTTTTCCTGAAAAAACGGAATGAGCACGGGCATAATGAGCAACATCCATCGCAGGGATTTGTGGACATAGAGCTTATAGATATTGTGATGGAGATTAGTCATTAACGCGATATGTGACTTTGGAATTAGTGATTGGCAGGGGTCGGCAAAGCAGGTGCTGAACTCGATTCAGTAAAGACTCGAATTGCAACTTCTGCAATCCGCATTGACGACGGCAACTGATCTGCGGAATTTTTATAGAAATTATCGACTCTTAAGCCGAAGATGGCAGTTGCAGGCCCATCTCGCACAGAAATCGCGATGGCTGTTTTTGCCAACCAAAGTAGCGGTCAGCAAAGGTCAGAGTAAGGCTGGACTGTGCGCGAGTAATTGCCACAAAACAATTTCGGCGTTCTTCCTCAATCTCTCGGCTTGCGTCGCCCTTCTGCCGTGCATAATAAGAGGGCAATTGATCCTCGGCGAGACCGACCAGATAAACATGCCGGAACTCCTTACCTTTGGCTTGATGAATGGTCAGACACTGGACTTCACTCGGCTTTGGAGGACGGACCTTTGGGTGTAGGTCTAGCTCCTGAAGAAATTGGCTCAACGTGGGATCCGCAACATGTTGCCGGACCGCACGGCTTAGTTGCTGCCAGATGTTCACTTCTTGCTCTTCTTCGTCGTGCCTCCTGTCCATTCCCTCTGGCTGATTACGTTTCTTGAACCAAGCGAAGACCGCCTTGACAAATTCATGGTACTTGAGCCGCTCCACGAGTTGGTCGCCAAGTGCGTCCAGTAGGGGGAGCGAATCTGGCGACAGCACAGAGCTGTTTTGCGCGGCGTCGAGAAAGCCCCGCAGCAAAGACCCTCCATTGACACCACTCTCCGCTTCCGCATCATCTACGCTCACATTCACGGCCGTCAAGTCGTAGAATGCCTTGCACAGTTGACCTATCTGCTCGTGGTTCTGAGGAGCGTTTGCCAAACGCAACGCCGAATGCACGAAGCGCAACAGCGGGTACTCAAACTCGCTTTTTCGTTCTCTGCGATAGGGGACAAGACCCGCTTTGTGCACTGACTTTTCGGCGACTTTCAAAAGCTTGATATTTCGGGAGAGAATGGCGCATTCGCCAGGGGGGATTCCCCGCTCGCGGATGTTGCGGGCAACCCAGTCCATTTCGGCGGATTCATTGTGGAAGCGACGAACGCAAACTACAGACGAATCGCATTCCATTACTGTTGAGGTGAGCGGCTTCTTGTCCGGTGTCCGTTGCTGATTGAAACGGATTAAGGTGTTCGCCAGTCCAATGACTTCTGCGGGGCAACGAAAACTCTCCGGCAACTGGATAACTTGCATATTGTATTCACACCGCAGTTTCTCGAGACGTTCGGGACTCGCACCATTCCACTGATAGATGATCTGGTCGTCATCGGCAACCACGAAAAGGTTGGCGTCAGTCCCCGGACAAAGCGAACGCAGGAGCATGTCTTGACATTTATTTGTGTCTTGGTACTCGTCAACGCAGATGTACGGGTAAACGATTTGGTAGTGTTTTGCGATTCTGGGACGCTCCCGAAAAAGTCGCAAACAGCAAATGAGCAGAGAACCGAAGTCGAGGTGGTTATGTCGGAGCAAAAGGTTTAGATAGGAATGGTAAATTGGACGAACCCACTCCTTAGCAAGCAACGGCGTATTCGCATTGCTGTCGTGGCCTTCTCGCAAGAGGTGATCGATCATCTTTACCATACCTCGGCTATCCACCGAAGGCATATTTGGGACACCGGCCTTGCAAATGGCCTCATCGAGCACGGGGAGCCGATCGGTATCTTGAGAGAGGATTTCAAAATCCGGTTTTAGCCCCAAGTGGCTTCCATGTTGGCGCAACACCTCGGTGCAAAACGAATGAAACGTCGTGAGGCGAGCACGGTATAGGTTCGCGCCGAGGAAGTGCTTCACTCGTGCATGCATCTCGTCTGCCGCTTTTGCGGTGAAGGTAAGTCCGAGAACCCGAAAACGGGCAGCAGGATCTCGTTCGATCAAATGAGCAATGCGCCTCGTCAGCACAAATGTCTTTCCAGACCCAGGCCCGGCAAGGACGAGCAAAGGCCCTTTGTCCCACTGTACCGCCAGCCGTTGGTTTTCGTTCAGTTTTTTTTTCTCTAACATGGTCACCTCCCGGCCAATGCAATCGCTTTTTCGAGGATTGAGGTCAAGGTGGGTGGGACCTCGACGCCCCCTGCCTTCATCTTGAAAACCGCCTCCAATGCCACAGCGGGCTTACTGTATCCCTTGGGCAATGCTTTCAACACTCCGTCCCAATAGGCTGGAGTTCCGTGCATAGAAGTAGGCTGTTGTTTTTGCGGTGACATACGAGCCTCGTACCGATCGCCAAATCCATTTTCGCAGAGCAAGCGTTCAATGTTTTGATACGGAAGTACCAGCAGTCGGTCGGCCTTTGATGCAACACCGAGTTGTGCTTGCACCCTGGGCTTGTATTTTTTGCGTCCACTGTCGTCGTCAAGCACACAGTACCATTCGATACCCAACTGATTGGCGATCTTTGCAAGCATACCAACATCCGTCTGGCTGAACTCAACACATCGGACGCCCGCACGTTCCAGTTCCAGTTCAAGCACTTCCGCCGCCCCTGTCAGCAAGGTCGTTTCCGTCTCGCCCTCGACGAGCAACCAGCATCTGGCGAAGAGCAACTCGCCGCGACTTCGACGAACGTGGAAGTCGAACTTTCTCATATCTTCCTTGGTCAGGCTCCCGGGTTGGATGCGGTACACTTGGATGCCACCATCCCGGCGAACAAACCGCCTCACCGCGCAGGGATCCACACTCGCGAGCAAGTCGCCACTATGGCTCGATAACAACTTCTGGCCTGGCAGGTCGTTCACAATGGTCATCAGTGACCGAATGGCGGAAGGGTGTAGGTGCGCCTCAGGCTCTTCGAGCGCGGTGATCGGCTCTGCGATAGGGTCGAGATCCGACAGTTGGCTACGCAAGAACGCCCCAAATAGCAACAGAACTGCGAGACTTTGCGTTCCCTCGCCCTGGTGTTCCACTGGAATCTTTGCGCCAGCACGAGAAGCTAGACTGACTTGCGTCCGGGACAGCAACGAGAACAGTTTGGATGGCAACGCATCGACAGCGACCACATCTTCCGATCCGAAATCGATTACTTTCTTGGCATCTTCGAGTCTTGAACGCACATCTGCCAAAGGCTGATGTGCATTGACGAGTTGGCGGTTCAGATTCGCAAATTCCTCCTCAAGTTTTTTTCTCTCCTCTTCTGGAATACTGGCTTCCGAAAGAAAGGTACGCCAATAGCGCCCGCGTGATCCAAAGTGCGTTGATGCGTCTCTCAGTGCGGAAAGGTAGAACACTGGCACCAATCGCTGGAGTGTCATAAGTTGGCTTGTATTTCTCGTAGGATTTCCACGGGCATCCAAAAAATGCCAATCCGTCTCAAAATGGTCTGTCTCTCGGTTGAAAAACGACCTGAGGCGAAAAAGCACTTGGTAGCGATCGTCATCTCCCAATACAGCAATACTGTCGAGTTCTTGGATAATCTCTTCCGTCCATGCGTCGAGATCCGGCTCTACGAAAGACAGTTCTATCTCGATGGGGGCCGCTTCTGCTGGAGTCGATTTTTCTCCCTGCAAATGGTAATCGTACTCATGAAACACGTTGCGGCTCCGCCCTCGCAACCGGTCCAAACAGATGCGGATCGCCTCGAGAAACGCGGTCTTGCCGGTGTTGTTCTCGCCGATTAGAACAGTCGTGTCATCGAGGTCCACCCTAAGTTCTCTAATGCAACGAAAGTGGCGCACGGTGACAGTGGTCAGTCTCAGTTTCAATTCATTCCCCTCTTTGTATCTCAATCCTGACGGGCGGGCACGGGACCCGTCCCTACATCCTGCTCATCTTTATTCCTGTAAATCCCGATTCGCCTTTGGGGGTGGGTTGGGTGGCTTTCTCACTTCTTACGTCTTACCTCTCACCTTTGGGTTGCGGGGCAGAGCGGGGGCTGACCACGCTCCACTTTCATGAATCCGTCTGTTGCGTGCTGATTTCGTCTTCCGAGATTTTGTGTACGCTTTTCGGGTTGAAGGTCTGCTGTGTGTCAATGCGAAGCGCGACTTCAATGCGCCCGCCCGTCAGAACGAAAAACTGAATCAAAAATCCCCCGCCTTGCATGGTTTCAACCTGATGCGATGCCGAATCCAGCCCGTCGAACAATTCGGGCAAGGTGGCTTCAAATTGCGGGTGTTGCGTGACCTCGGGCGGCAAGGCCATGATCAACGTACCCGGTTCTGCCTTGAGATGATCGCCAATGCGTTGCCACACATTGACCATGTGAGAAATCACCTCGCAGGCATAGCCGAAATCATCCCCGCTCTTTCGCTCGGGCGGCACAATGCCCCAGGTGAGATGGTGGATAAAGGGATTGCCGTAGCCCTGCCGAATCATCTGATTGAGCGCGGCCTTGTCAACCGGGTGAACCACGGCGACGTAGCGAAACCAACCGCGCGCAAGGGCAGGATGACCATCGGGCAACCCCGAGGGCACATTGATATAATCCCGTTCATCGACGGGCGAGGGATAGCATTTGGTATCCCAACCCGCGATGTACCCCATAGTTTTCAAAGGTCCCGCAACGAGGTGCGGCGGGTCCGTAAAGATCGCCGCGTGATCCATGTTGGGGTGCAATTTGACGCCGGCAGCAACGATCTTTTCGGCGACTTGCAGGGCTTCGTCAAGGCGTTCATACGCATTGGCGATTTGGAGCACCGCGTGAAAGTCTTCGGGCAATTTGTAGTCCATGTTCTCATATCTCCTGTTGGTTAGATGACGCGAAACAATAAGTATATTTTCCGCGATACGTCAAGCAAAATGAACCTCGGTCAACTCGTGTTGGCCGGGGTTTTTTGTTAAAAAAACCACAGCACAAAAAAACGATCTGCGGACGAGGATACAATTGAATTGGGAATTGCGATCGGCTGGGCACTGCCGAGTGGCTGTCTGCAACAAAGGTCGAGGTGGGTTTGCATATTTCAACCGACAAACCGGTTTCGGCGATCCAATTCGCGCTGAGATGGCACGCGAGCGCGCTGGCGTTTGACAGCGCATCCACGACCGCGCCATGGCGGCTTTTCAGCCATGAACCCGAAGCTCAAGGCGTGCGAATTGTCGCCGCGGATTTCACGGGCGAGCAAGCGTTCAAAGATGATAACGCGCCCTTGGTTTCCGTTCATTTCCGCTATCGCCCCGATCAAAATGATCCGCAGATTCTTTCGCTTGAACTGGACGACGTGCTAACGACAGATGGCACAGGCGAAAAAGTGCCGGTTATCGGGCGCAATGGCGAGATCGATACGGCCCTGCGCCCAGAGCCACCCGTGATTTCTTTCGACAAATTGCACATTGAAGAAATCCTCGCTGATCCCGCTTCGAGCGAACAAGGCGATGCCAATGGCGATGGGATACGCCACAGCCGAGAGGATGAATTTATCGAACTGGTCAATCGCGGCGATGAGGCCATTGACCTGTCCGGCTATCTGCTCTCTGATGACGATGTCGCCCTCGATAAAATGTTCAAATTTCCCGAGGGCACCACAATCGCGCCGGGAGAACGCCTTGTCCTATTCGGCGGGGGTTCACCGAACGGTATTCCCGGGCAGGTCTATACAGACGATGGTAGCATAGGCAATGGCCTAACCAATTCGGGCGATGTCATTGTGCTGATCGATCCAACTGCGCGGGATACAGTGCTCACCGTTGTGTTTGAATCAAAAGCAAAGGATCAATCCCTGGTTCAGCATAACGGAACTTGGGTCGGTCACAGCACCTTATACAACGGATTTTTTTCACCGGGCGAGATGTCTCAACCGATCACTGATACACCTGATAATGGCGATGAATCGGATGGGAATACAGATGGGAACACGGACGATCAGCCAACCGATACGGGCGATCAATCAACCGATAAAAAAACAAATAGGGATATCCAAGGGCTACACATTGAAGAAATCCTCGCTGACCCCGCGTCGAGCGAACAAGGCGATGCCAATGGCGATGGGATACGCCACAGCCGAGAGGATGAATTTATTGAACTGGTCAATCGCGACGATGAGGCCATTGACCTCTCCGGCTATCTGCTCTCAGATGACGATGTCGCCCTAAATAAAATGTTCAAATTTCCCGAGGGCACCACAATCGCGCCGGGAGAACGCCTTGTCCTATTCGGCGGCGGTTCACCGAGCGGTATTCCTGGGCAGATTTATACAGACGATGGTAGCATTGGCAATGGCCTAACCAATTCGGGCGATGTCATTGTGCTCATCGATCCAACTGCGGGCGATACGCTACTCGTCGTTGCGTTTGAATCAGATGCAAAAGATCAATCCCTGGTTCAAAAGGACGGAGAATGGGTCGGTCACAGCACCTTATACACTGGATTTTTTTCACCGGGCGAGGCGTCTCAGCCGATTACTGATACATCTGATAATGGCGAAGGCGATGAATCAGATGGGAACACGGACGATGAAACAACTGATACGGGTGACGAATCAACGGACGGAAACATAGATGGAAACATGGGCGATCAATCAACCGATGAGCCAGAAAATGGGGTTTCTGTTCCCGATTCCACCGCGGGCATGCCGGATGCCGAACCCGATTCGGTTGCAAGCGAACTCCCAGAACCAGTAAACAGACCGCCGCATTTTCTGTCCGCAACAGATACGTTGGCATTGGTGGGATTGGCATTTCAATATATGCCGCGCGTTCACGACCCGGATGGCGACATACCCGATTTGCGCGTGCGTGAACCGCTCGCATGGTTGCGCTGGGAAGGCGAGCATCTGAGCGGTCTGGCAACAGAACGCGACACGGGCCGCGTCCATGTGGTCATTTGGGCAAGCGATGGGCGCGATTCGGTCGCGCATCGGGTATCGGTGCGTGCGATCTCGCTCCGCGCCCAACTCGGCAAAATCGGCCCCATCTACCAATCCATGACCTGGCGGCATCAGATCGATGTGCCCCTCAGCGTTCAAGTTCAAGTTGATGGCGGCCCCGAATGGCACGCCAAAGACCGCTCTCTGGTGTGGAAACCCCATGAAGTTGGAGAATATCCCGTGACTGTCGCGTTCAGCACAGCCCAGGGCGACGAACTCTTTTTGCCCGTGTCCATTGCGGTATGGCCCAAACCCGCGTTGAAATTACATTCGGTACTCGTTGAACCACAGCGCGATGTCAACGGCGATGGCCGGGTTGACGCTTTTGAAGACCAGTATGTCACAATCGCAAATTTTGGCGACAGGCCCATTGACATATCCGGGTGGTTGCTCGGGGATGACGATGGGGCTTTGACGCGCCTGCCAGCGGGCACTGTGTTGGGCATTGATGATCGGCTCGTACTGGTCGGCAAAATTCAAGCGGTGGCCACAGAGCGCGTTTTCTCTGCCGGAGGGCGCATTGGGAATGGCTTGGCAAAATCTGACCGCATCCTCTTGATCGCGCCCGCGGGGCCAGACACCCTGATCAATGTGCGTTATACAGGTGGCACACCGGGGCAACCGATTGTTTTTGAAACCGATCAGGTGGTTGACATGCCATCGCCCGATGATGCCGAATCCAGCGAGGAGGAGACAGATGATCCAATCCAAACAGATCGCAAGCGTGTCATTTACCCGTCCCCCAATCCCTTTAATTCTGCAACGCGGTTTGGTTTTTACACCGTCGGAGGCCCCGTTTATATGACGGTGTATAACATTTTGGGGCAACCCGTTCGCCGGTTGATCCACCAGAATTTGCCAGCCGGATATTATCAGCGTATATGGGATGGCACAAATGATTCAGGGATAGCCGTGAGTTCTGGGGTCTATCTGGTCTATCTAAAAGATCGGGAAGCGACACTGACCCAGCGCGTCGCACTCCTGCGGTGAAATTTAATAGTCAGTGGTTAGTCCCCGCCCGTCCAAAGGCGATCCGCAGATGATAATGTAGGGGCGTGGCCCCCGTGCCCGCCCGAAGCGAGAAGGCCATCTCCACCCTCAAGTTGTCATTGGTGCGGCGGGGACAAGTCACCGGTCAGCAGTCAGCAAAAGTCGCCTTCAGAGGCGGAGTGGCGGGGCCTGATAGCTGAAAGCTGACCGCTCATAGCTCATAGAAAGGAGGTGAAAAAATGGCGCAACCCGAAATCACATTTCGTCATGGTCCGTGCAGTGCTTCGATCTTTGAAAACGAATACACCCGCGGCGGCGAATCTTTCACCATGCGGACGGTTTCATTTCAACGGAGTTATCTGGACAAGGAGGGAAATTGGCAAAGAACCAATAGCCTGAAGGTGAACGACATTCCCAAAGCTGTGTTGGTGTTGAACAAAGCGTATGAGTTTTTGACATCAACCGGTCAGGCTGAAGCAGAAGCCAATGCTGTCATGGCAGATTGACAGTGATCAGTTGTATCGCAAAACAAAAAGGTCCAGCTATTGGCTGGACCTTTTTGTTTTCCAACTGCACAGTTACACGACAAATTATGCCACCTCTAATACCAATTTGATTTTTATTTCTCCGTATCCTGCCTCCCATCAAGAATGAATTCGGCAGGGGGCTTGTCCTATCCCTCGTCATAGCCCCCAAGCGGACGTATCCAGATGTTGCGATAGCGCACGGGGTCGCCGTGGTCTTGCAACATCAGCGGGCCAATAGGTCCGTGGGGCGTGTCGTAGGATGACGCATTCCGATGCCCTGTTGGGCCGAGCGCGGCTTTGCGGTTGTGCAGCACAATGCCGTTCAAAAACACCGTCAAATACGCGGGTGCTTTTAGGGCGCCGCCATTGTATTGCGGCGCTTCAAAAACAATGTCATAGACCTGCCATTCGCCCGGCGGTCGCGTGGCATTTACCAGCGGCGGAAACTGGCCGTAAATCGCGCCTGTCGTGCCATCGGCGTACGTCGGATTGTCGTATCCGTCCAGCACCTGCACTTCGTAATTTCCCATCAAAAACACGCCGCTGTTGCCGCGCCCCTGGCTGCTGCCGCGCACTTCTGCCGGGCATGCAAATTCCAAGTGCAACTGCACGCTTCCAAATTCATCCTTAGTCTGAATATTCCCGGTTCGGGGATTCACTTCCACATAACCATTTTCCACCTTCCATGTGGGCGCGCCTCCGTCTCGGCTTTGCCACATGGACAAATCCGTTCCGTCGAACAACCGCACGGCATCAGAGGGCGCGTCTCCCGCGCTGGCCCCTGGCGTGACCACCTTGGGCGCAGGGCGATTTTTGTCGTGAACGCGCCACGGTTGATCGGGCAACATCGGCGTGTCGTCATACCCCACCGGCGTGTGTTTTTCGGTTGCCATTTCCTTTCCTTTCTCGGATGGTGAACATTTTATCGCGGGGCTAAAATAAAAAAATACAGGGCGATGTCAAGCGGGATCGCCATCGGCAGCGCGGTAGTAAAGATGCCCGACATTCCACCCAAACACAGACACATCAACCCATTCGTTGTCAGCGCGCGCATGGACCTCAACGCCCTCGCGCTCGAGCAATGCCCTTTGCCCATCCACATGCGGAATCAGACGCCCTTTTGAATCCAAAATGCGATGCAGCGGATAGCCCTCTGCGCGTTTCATGTAGGTTGGTAGCACGCGGTAATACGAATGCGACACCCCCAAAACGTCTAAAATCTGTTTATACGTCATCACCTTGCCCATGGGAATCTGTTTCACCACCCACAAAAACCGATCAAACGGGCGGTCGGGCACGGGATCGAAGCGCACGGGCAAAACCCCCACCGAGTCGCCTGTGCGAACCGCGCCGCCGGTCAACACCACGCCCAAAAACCCGCGCCGATTTTCCAATGACGCAATCGGGCTTACTCCCAATGTGCCGATGTATTTGCAGACTTCGCAGTGATAGGTCAGCCGCACAGCAGCGGAATCCCCGAGTCGCAAGACCGAACCCGATGGCAAATCGTCCAACGGCAACTCGGCGACGACGATATTTTCCCGCAAATCCCCGGGTTGCAATTTGAATTGGTGCAGGGTCTCCAGCGAGGTCAAAAGCACCTGCCGAGGGCCGACACCGCCTGCATTTACATCGCCTTCAATGCCAAACCGAGCGCGCAACAAGAGCGTCCCGTCGCGCGATTTAGACAAGGGCGATGCCTTTTCTGATTTGAGAAACAGAGACGCCACGCGCCCCTTTGCGTGTGTTTGCGATTTTTTCATGATGATCCGCAGTCAGTGCGGCCAGCGGGCTATCCATCTCCCACCCCCGTAGGGATGGGCGAAGGCTGACCGCTGATGGCTGAACGCTATTTTTTTTTCGACATCCACGCGCCCGCGACCCTTGCCAATTCCTCCATCACGGGTTCATCGGTGTTTCGCCGCTTCAGCACCTTAAAGCCGTGATCGGCTGTATCCACCACATGGAGCGCGGCGCGCTCGAGCCCTTTCACCACTGGCGACAGCAGTTTTAAGTCCGCCATTCTATCCCGCTGTCCGGACAAAAACAGCATGGGCGCGGCGACATTCTTCAAATGCTCGGCGCGTGCGGTATCTGGCTTGCTCGCGTACAGCGGAAACGCGAAAAACACAATGCCCTTCAGTCCGTCTATGGGGTCTTCAGCAGACGCCATAGAGATCATCCGGCCGCTCATCGAATGCCCGCCGGCAAAGACCGGCAATCCGCGCGCTTGTTTCATCGCGGTTTCGATAGCCGCGCGCACGGTTGCCAACCGCACCTTCTCGCCATCCATGCCGCCGCCCTTTTCGGAATAGGGATAGTTGAAGCGAAAGGTCGCAATGCCCACTTCGTTCAACGCATCGCTCAAGTCCTGCATGAATTGATGGCGCATATTTGTGCCCGACCCATGACCCAATACCAACACTGCGGTCGCGCCGTGCGGCCGCGCGTACAAAGCCGACACCTCGCCCTTTTCTCGTGTGGCGATAAATTTCAACGCAACAGCCATTTATGCCTCCTTTCGCGCAACAGCGGGCACGCTAAACCCGTTATTTAGCCATTAAATATTGATTTCACCGAGTGCTCTGTCTTCGATGAGATGCTTAAACGCCTCTGGAATCATCCAGTCGCTTCCTGACGTCGAGAATTTCGATGCCAGCGAGGCAATCTGCCCCATCGTAGTCCAGCGCGATCCCGTCCTGAAGGTGCTTTGTTGTAACGGTTGTTTCCTTGAAGCGAATGTATAGAGCATCCACCTCGCGATCATAAGATATTTGCATCGTTATCTCCTAAAAAAAGTAGGTATATACGGTTACGACCACGATTTCATTCGGCTCATCTACAAATATGGGCCGGACTTGCTTTGTGTCGTATATTTTATTGTTCCATTCGATATAATATGGGAAATTTTTCCTACACGCAAACCTTCCCCAATCTGCCGGTTCCCATGGAATGTGCGAATCGCCTCAATTACTTCCCGTTCCATACCGCCACGGCGGCGAAGTTGATCTGGAGCATGATTAGAAAGACGTATCGGTTTCAAGTTTTCTCTCTGGTTGTATTTGCCACGGTTTATTTTTTTTGTAGTCGTGCGTACAAAGCCGACACCTTGCCTTTTTTTCGTGTGGCGATAAATTTCAACGCAACAGCCATTTATGCCTCCTTTCGCGCAACAGCGGGCACGGGGGCACCGCCCCTACGTTTTTATTTTTCCATCTTTCTACTGGAATCAGAAAACAGCGACTTGAATATAGCCATTTTTTTGATTTTTAGATTTCTGTTTTACCGTCAGGGTGACATTTTGATCGAGTTTGATGAGCCAGCCCATCAGACGATCAAAAGTAAATCGTCGAAGTTCACGACCGCGTTTCAGTTTTGAAATATGAGACTGATCCGTGTCGAGAATTTGGGCTGCTTCAATTTGTGTTAGCCTTCGATCTTCGATGAGCCTGAGAATTGCCAATGCCAGTTCGGCTTTTGCTCGCATGCCATCTGAGTCATCGACATTGAGATCGGCAAAAATATTGCCACTGCTTTTTTTTACTGTCTCGATAGTTTTGATGGTATTTGCCATCGTTTATACTCCTCTATAATGTGCCTTTGCCCGACGTAGTCGTTGCCGAATCACATCCATGTCTGCTTTCGAGGTGCGTATGCCCCGTTTGGATTTTTTCTTAAAACAGTGCAAGACATAGATGGCGTCTCCAAAATTTGCTACATAAACCGTGCGATAAGTGTCTTTATTGTAACGTTCGACAAGTTCCATAACACCCTCCAAACCCCTGAGTGGTTTTGACGTTGCCGGGGTCATGCCACACTGTACTCGATACAGATCGAAACCTATGTCATCTCGCACTGGCTTTGGGAACTTTCGCAGGTCACGGCGGGCACTGCCAATAAAATACGCGGATTTTAAGATTTCATTTTTCATTTTTGATTATGGCCTAAAGACACAAAACTGCAAGCGAGAAAAGAGCTATATTGCTACTTTGAAGAAGGGGCCGTGTTCAACAGCCATTTATGCCTCCTTTCGCGCCGGTAGCGATTCAAATTGGTATAACAACGCTCACGCCTCGGCTTCGGAGTCCTCGAGAGGATGCAGATCAATCGGGGTGAGAATCCCGTAGAAACCGTATTTGATGCCCGCGGGATCGCCTTTCCCCGGAGGAAAGTACTCTTCTATAAGGGCCAATAACCGACGCCCAAACTCGGTTGCCTGTTCTTCCGATAGGCGGGCGCGATTGTGATTGACGGACAGTTGGAATGTCGAGCCGTATAAGCCCTCGGTAGCCTCGCGGAATGCTTGATTGAATTGGCTGACAACATGAGAGGGTATGGCTTCGGCAACTGGATTCTTCGCCGAGGGGACCTCCCGAACGCGAATTTTACCCGCCGCTGGCAAACAACGCCATTCTCGAGGGGCGATTTTATCTTTCTCCATAAGTACAACACCCGTTTGCGCGAGTTGTCTCAAATGGTACAGCACCCGCGCATCGGTGACGTCCAATATCTGCGAAAATTCCGCAATGGACTTCCCTTTTCCAAGGATTTCGAGGAGACGCTGACGAAGTGGGTCGGCGAGTACATTCGCACGCTCATCTTCGATAACGATTACCGCGTCCTTTGCCGAATCGGTCGGGAAGGTCCATTCTCGCCAGCCATCCATTCTGGTTCTCCAGTCGCATAATCAAATTATCGGGACAGGCACGGGGTTTTACTGCCCAATAGCCCAATCCCTTTGATAGTATCACGGTTTGCTACCTCTTTGAAGAAAGGGGCCTCGTTCAAAAAGCACAAGTTATTTGAAACTTGCACCCATTGACAGAACTGAGTATAGTGTATGGCAAACTTCGAAAACCCGTTGTGGAAAATATACCGAAAGGACACGCATGCAACCCAACATCATTTTGATCAACTGCGACGACCTCGGCTATGGCGACCTCGGCTGCTATGGCTCGCGCGTCAACAAAACGCCAGCACTCGACAAAATGGCCGAAGAAGGCATGCGATTCACCGACTTTTACATGGCGTCTCCGGTGTGTTCGCCCTCTCGAGGGGCCATGCTCACCGGTTGCTATCCCTCGCGCATTGGCTTTGGCGCGTTCGATGGCCGTTGGGTGCTCTTTCCCGGTCAGGGCATCGGACTCAACCCCAGTGAAATCACCATCGCCAAACTCCTCAAAACCCAAGGCTACGCCACCAAAATTGTGGGGAAATGGCACTGCGGCGATCAGCGAGAATTTCTGCCGACCCGCTATGGGTTCGACAGCTATTACGGCATTCCGTACAGCAACGACATGGGCCGGCAAAAAGAAGACGACACATACCCACCGCTGCCCTTGTTGCGCGACGAAGAAGTCATTCAAGCCCAGCCCGACCAGCGCGGGATCACCGAACGCTATGTGGAAGAATGCGTGCGGTTTATGCGCGAAAACAGGGCACAACCCTTCTTTCTCTACCTCGCGCACATGCACGTCCACCTGCCGCACTATCCCCCCGAAGCCTTTGTGCGCGAATCCGAAAACGGCGTGTATGGCGCAGCCGTTGCCTGCATCGACTGGGCAGCCGCCGTCATCTTTCACGAACTCAAATCCCTGGGCCTTGACGACGACACCCTCGTCATCTTCACCAGCGATAACGGGTCGCGCGCCCGCGACGAAGGCGGCAGCAACGGCCCGTTGCGCGCCACCAAAGGCACGACTTGGGAAGGCGGCCAGCGCGTCCCGTGCATCACGCGCTGGCCCGGCAAAATCCCCGCGGGCGAAGTCTGCGGCGAACTCGCGTTGGCCATGGACTTCTATCCCACCCTCGCGGCCCTCGCCGGCGCAGAAGTGCCCACAGACCGCATCATCGACGGCAAAGACATCCGCGCGCTCATGTTCGCCGAAGAAGGCGCGAAATCGCCCCGCGAATCCTTTTTTTACTACAAGCGCGACAGCATCGAAGCCGTGCGGAGCGGCAAGTGGAAACTCCACATCCGCAAAGACGACCGGGAACTTGAGGAACTCTACGACCTCGAAGCCGATATCGGCGAGACCCACGACATCGGCGAGCAGCATCCCGAGGTGGTGCGGGAGCTCATGGCGAAAATTGACGCCTGTCGCAAAGACATCGGCGACGAAGCCGCGGGCATCGCCGGCGCAAACATCCGCCCTGCCGGTCGCGTTGAAAACCCCGATACGCTCACCCATCTCTCTCTTGACCACCCCTATATGATCGCGATTTACGACCTCAAAGAACGCGGTTAATTTTTCAGTAGGTATGCGCTTATGGCCCTCACGTCCGCACAGATCGCCGCGTTTAAGGCGTTGGGATATGTCGTTGTCCGCAATCTGATCCAGGCGTCCGTATTGGACAACTGGCGCGCCCAAATTCGCGCCAAATTCGGCGATTTGTCCGGTGCTCAAAAAGCCGTGGGGTCGCGCCCACAACACCGCGCAGACATCGCCATCCTCAGAGGCTTTCGCTTTTCGCCAAGGGAAACACAACTCGCCCAACAGCCCAAAGTCAAAGCCATTGTCGATCAACTGGGCGGTGGGCAATTCTGCGGCGAAGATGGCAACTTGCGCCTGCTTTTGCCCGAACCGCAACGCGAATGGCACTTGCCCGACCGAGGGCATATCGACGGTTATCTCGGCAAGCGGCGAACCATGCCATTTCTGCTCGGTTTGGCGACCTACATTTACGACGTGGAAGCGCGCGGCGGGGGCACGGTCTTCTGGCCGGGCAGCCACATCACATCGTGGGAATTTCTTCGCAAATACCCCGGTCACCTCGACCGCAGTTTTAAGGAACATCCCGAATACCTCGCCATGGTTGAAGATATTCAGCCCGTTGAAGTACCCGCCAAAGCAGGCGACGTCATTTTTTGGCACTGCAACATCCTGCACGAAACCTCGCACAACGCCAGCAACCACATCCGCTATGGCCTTTTCGCCCGCCTGCCCCACAAAGACCAAGAAATGTTCCAAGACGAAATTCCCGCTGACTTGTGGAAACGCTGGCGAATTTGACCCCTCGCAAAGGAGGTTGACCATGGGAAACGTGACCATCTACCACAACCCCAACTGAAGCAAATCCAACGGCGCGATAGATATTTTGCGCGCCCAAAACGTCGAGTTCGACGTGGTTGAATACCTGAAAACACCGCTGGACGAAGAGAGGTTGAGAAATTTTCTCTCGCTTCTTTCCTGCGAACCCAAAGACCTGATTCACCCCAGTTCTTTTGAAGACTTGGGGCGCGATATCGACGATTACAATACGCCCGATGCACTCGTCAATTTGCTTTTGGAACACCCCGAAGTGATGAATCGCCCGGTGTGCATTCGCGGAAACCGCGCCGTGATTGCCCGCCCGGCAGAAGCCGTGTACGATATCCTCGATTGAAAAACAGCCGCCGAGACTTGAACCTCGGCGGCTGTTTTTTATTTTCTGTGGGGATAGGTCAAAAAATAAAACAGGGCTTTTAACCCCTCGCATCAAACCGGAAGCTAAAAGCCCAACGGACTGCAAAAATATGGGGTGAGTGAGGGGATTTGAACCCCCGACCTCCTGGGCCACAACCAGGCGCTCTAACCGACTGAGCTACACCCACCACACTGAACACTCCCGGCAGGGCTCGAACCTGCGACCTACTGCTTAGAAGGCAGTTGCTCTATCCACCTGAGCTACGGGAGCAAAATGTTATACGTCCCATACCGCAGAAGAAAAGTATCAAATTGATCAAAAAGTGTCAAGCAAAAGTAATGCCTTTTGCCCCGACCTCGCGCAAGATCTATGCACGTCGAGGCATCGTTGCTGCTCGGCTGTGAGGGTCAATGCCCGTTTTCAACTTGACAACCCGTCTTTGCCTCATAATATTTCCTCACTATTTAGAGTCCCTAACAAAAAGCGTTGACATGGATTTGTGAGAGGCCGACTTTGAGGCGTTCCTGCGGGTGTTCAC
Organism: uncultured Latescibacterota bacterium; assembly: GCA_958295785.1. Lineage (GTDB taxonomy): Bacteria > Latescibacterota > UBA2968 > UBA2968 > UBA2968 > VXRD01. Next base: position 2,420,432 of record OY282377.1, on the reverse strand, counting down.
TCCTCTGTTTCAGACGCTTGATTTCTTTATGGTAGGGCTTCTTAGAAGGATATCGATCACGGATGAGTAAATCCTTACGTCTCCACGCTTCTCGATCATCTGTTTCCTCCCTCAAACAGCTCACGGCTCATGCTCGATCTCCGATTTCTCGAAGAAGGCAAGGCAATTCGGGACCCGATATGGGGCTATATTCACATTCCGCCCGATTTTATTGCCCTTGTCGATGCCGAAGAATTTCAACGCCTGCGCGACATATCGCAACTCGGGCATGTTCTGCTGGTATATCCCGGGGCCAGGCATTCGCGTTTTGAACACGCCTTGGGCGTGTTTCACATTGCCGGGCAATTTCTCAAGCAGTTGCTCAAATCGCAGCCACCGCCAGCTATCGACATTGAGGACGCGCGCGTGCTCCTCGCGGCGAGTTTGTTGCACGACATTGGGCATTATCCCTTTTCGCATCTGCTCGAAGAAATGCAGATGTTTTTTATTCAACACGAAACCCGAGGGCGGCACATCATCGAAGATGCGAGTACAGAAGTCCACGCCGCGTTGCACAAAGCGGGCATTGATTATCAGCGCGTTGCAAATGTCATCGATTACCAAACGCGCACCCTTCCCGACCGCGATGCCCGCTTGGCCCACATTCTCAGCGGCACGCTCGACCCGGACAAGATCGACTACCTTTTGCGCGACGCGCGCTATTGCGGCGTCCCCTTTGGCGAAAGCGTGAACAGAGACCGCCTGCTGTCTTCAATTACATACCACCGCGCAACCCAACGCCCGGCCATTACGTACAAAGGCGTATCGGCGGTTGAAGCCCTCATCTTTACCAATTACCTGATGTATCGCAATGTCTATTGGCACCACGCGGTGCGCTCGGCCAGCGCGATGTTCAAGCGCGGCACCCAAGACCTTTTGGCGCGGCCCAAGTGCGCGTTGACGGAAAGCGACTTTGACCGCGCCACCGAAGCCGACCTGCTCCACCGCCTCCAAGAAGAGCACGCAGTGCTCGGCATCGATCACCGAACCAGCCTGATCGGCCGCCTCAAAAGACGCAAACTCTTCAAAGTCGCCCGCATGTTCTTTCCCCACCAACGCGACCAAAATCTCCTAGATTTATTTGGCCGGCTCTACTACGCGCCCGACCAGCGTCGCAAACTCGAAATGGCCTTTTGCGCCCATCTCGCTTCAAAATACAATCTCGACCTCTGCGGCAATGAAATTCTCTTGGATATTCCCCGATTGGGCAAAAGCCCCGAAGTCGATCTCAAGGTCTTTTTCGGCGCCCACATTCCCATGGATAAACCCGCCCCCTTGAGCTTTGACGACCCGGAAGTCTCGTTGCTCAAAAACTATCTGATCGACAACTTTGAGGCGCAAGCCAGAGTGGTACGCATTTTCTGTGACGATATTCCCCAGTTGCGCCAAGCCGTGTGCGCCGAGGCCCTCGCGTTCCTCAAAAATTGGGAACGCACTATCACTTGATTAAAAAGTGAGAAAATTTTATATTTCCGTCTCAAATGGATAAGCCTTTATCATCTCTTCAGGATTGTGATATGAAAAAATATCTAACTTTTATGGTCCTCTCCCACAACGGTCAGGTGAAAGAATGCCGCCTATCCCGGCCCGTGTTTCTCGTCGTGTTGAGCGCGGCGGTGGTCGCTTTTTGCGCGGTGCTGTTGCTCGCATTTGGCTCTGTTGGCACCATCGATCAGCGGGAAAAAAGGCTCGCTGAACTTCAGACGGAAAACACCGCCCTCCAACGCCAACTTGTCGTCGTGAAAGAAGATGTGGAAAATATGCGGCACCACATGGATGAGTTGATCGCAAAAGACCGCATCATGCGCGCATGGGTTGACTTGGCAGAACCGAGTGTGCGTCAAATAGGCATAGGCGGCGGCGATGCCATCCCACCAGAGTGGGAAAACGCCGTTTCAGACGAGGTCTCAAATCTTCTGCTTCAGACCCACACCGATATGGACCAACTCCTGCGCGAGGCGCGTTTCTTAAAAGCGAGTTTTGATACGATCTTGTCCGCGCTCGGCAAAGACACGAAAATGCGCCGGCACATCCCTTCGATTACCCCGGTCTCGGCTGAAAATCCGAGAATATCCTCGGGCTTTGGCATCCGCCGCGATCCATTCACGGGCCGCAGACAGTTGCACCGAGGCATTGACTATCCCGGGCGCACGGGCACGCCCATTGTCGCTACGGCAGATGGGGTGATCGATAAAATTGGCCGCGATGATCGTTTGGGGTGGTATGTGATTATCGATCACGGCTATGGCTTGCGTACCGTGTATGGACACCTCAACCGAAAGTCGCGCCGCGCGATGGGAGACCGCGTCAAACGCGGGGAAAAAATTGGCGAGATGGGCAGAACGGGACGCGCAACCGCCTCGCATCTTCACTACGCAGTCGTCAAAAATGGCAAAGCCGAAAACCCCATGAATTACATTTTCGATCAAAAAACGGGTTCTTTGTTTTAAGTGGGACTCGTCTCGGAATCAGATCAATGCCGCTCCTTTATGAAGACCTAAAACAATCCGCTCTTGAATGGCGCAAGGGCGGATATGTTTGTCATGGGCATCCCCTCATAGCCGAAATCCTCGCCTACCAGATGGAGGCGGATAGTCCAGCCCTCAAGTTTTTGCGTGCGCCCCAATTCCTCGCGCTCGAGGTGTATTGGTATGCGCGCCTCAAACTGCAAACGCCCCACGTCATAGACCTGTACAAGCACTACTATGCGGATAAAAAGACGCTTTTCGACGCGCTCGGCGTTCCAATCTCAAGAGACGCTATGGAGTGGGCGAAAATAGATGATGTGATCGAGAAGGTCAAAAGCGACTTGGGTTGGGTCAAAGCGCGCAAAATTCAGGCGTTGCACGAAGCGGCGATTTTGGACTATCCGAGCTATATCCTCGCGTTGGCGATGGGGGCCGGAAAGACCGCGTTGATCGGCGCGATTGTCGCCACCGAGTTTGCGATGTCCCTGCGTTATCCCGACGGCAATTTTATGAAAAACGCCCTGGTATTCGCGCCCGGCACCACGATTGTCGAAAGCCTGCGCGAACTCAGCGGGATGCCATACCAAAAAGTTTTGCCGCCCGATCTCAACCGCGATTTTCTCGCCAATTTAAAGATCGAGTATCCAAGCGCGGGGAAAGACATACAGGCGCAGACGGGGAGCAGTTACAACTTGATCGTCACCAACACGGAAAAAATCAGTCTGCGGGCGAGAAGGCGGAGCAATCAGAAAGCCCTCGCGTTTCGGGAAAGGGAATTGCAAGCCAATCTCAGGCTTCAAAAAATCGCCAGCCTGCCCAATCTCGGCATCTTTTCAGACGAAGCGCACCACACGTACGGCAACACGTTTGACAAACTGAAGCGGGTGCGCGAGACGATTAACTACATCCACGAGCAAACCCCTATCGTCGCGGTGGTCAACACGACTGGAACGCCTTATTACAAAAAGCAGCACCTCAAAGAAGTCATCGTCTGGTATGGGCTTGGCGATGGCATCAAGGACAATATCCTCAAAGACCTCCACAACGGGATACACCAATACGACATCGGGGAACAGTCGGATGGGGAGGTTTTTAACGACATCATCCAGAAGTTTTTCAGTGGTTACGGCAATGTCGCGCTTCCCGACGGGTCAAAGGCGAAAATCGCGTTTTACTTTCGCACACAGGAGCACTTGGATCAATCCCGGCCCTTGATCGAGCAGGCCCTGACGCGCATGGGCGAAAGCGTTTTCCAAATATTGGTCAATACGCAACAGTCGCGCACGTCCGAGCTCGACGAGTTCAAGCGGCTCAACAATCCCACCACTCAAAAGCGGGTCATTTTGCTGATCGGTAAGGGCGTGGAAGGCTGGAACTGCCCGAGCCTGTTTGCCTGCGCGCTCATCAAGGATCAGACGCGGAGCAACAACTACGTTCTGCAAGCGGCGACCCGGTGTTTGCGGCAAGTGCCGGGCAACCGGCATTCGGCGAAGATATTTCTCGATTGCGGCAATGCGAGGATTTTGGACAAGGAACTGCAAGACAACTTCCACACGGACCTCGACCGGCTCAGCGCGGGAACGAGCGACAAAGAGACCGTGGCGTTGCGCGTTGTGAAAACAAAACTGCCAAAATTGGAGATTACCCGAACGGTCAAGCGCGTCGTCCGAGCCGAAACACCGAGCGACGAGATCGCGTTGAACGAGCCGGAACCGCAAGACGCCCCGAAAGTACTTCGCAGTGTTCTAACCCCGGATTTCAGCGGGCCGAGGGAAGTACTGATGCCGACGGGTGAGACCGAGGAACTGCCCGCCGCAGCGAAAACGACAGACTGCCACACCGCCGCCTATAAAATTGCCTCGCGCTACCACCTGCCGATCATGCCGATTTTGAAGCGGCTCAACAGTCTGTATCCCCAAGGGGAAATGCCGCATAGCCACTTGTACGGCCTGTTTCAGCAGGTTGAAGATCAGCAGGCGAATTACGAGACTGTCGAAGAACAGGTCACTGAGGCACTGGCACTCATTCGGGTTCGGGATGAGGATGGAAAGGATGTTTTTGAACGGGACGAAAACGGCGTTTATGTCCACCACTTGCGCTTGCAAAAGCGGACGTATGACCGGATGCACGCAGGTGGTCTATTCGCCGACCATGCGGATTACGCCGACGAGCGCGATTTGAGTTTTCACTACACGCCGTACAATTTTGACAGCGAGCCGGAACGCGCTTTTTTTCGGCAAATTTTATCCGTGCTCAATACAAACCCCGACGATGTGGCGGCATTCCTATTCACCGGCGGGCTGACCGACCCCAAGAAGACCGATTTTTACTTTGAGTACATGGGCGAGGACAAGCGGTATCACCGCTACTTCCCCGACTTTGTAATTGTAAAAAAGACGGGCGAGTTTTATATTGTCGAGGTCAAAGCCGAGCGCGAGCACGGCGACAAAACAGTGGAGGCAAAAAGGAAGGCGGTGGAGCGGTTGCAGAGGATGCAACCCGATAAGTTCAGATACCATGTCGTCTATGCTTCGGCAACCTCGATAAGCGCAACGGCAATGAGGCCGGTTGTCGATTGGATAAACCCACAGTGAGGAGGGAAACATGAAACCCTATCATTTGTTCATTAGCCATTCTTGGACACACGCCGACGAATATAAAAACTTGGTCAATCTGTTGGATCAAGCCAAAAATTTCCGTTATCACAACTACTCTATCCCCAAAGATGATCCCGTGCATAGCAGTAGCGATAAAGAATTGTCCAAGGCGATTCACGACCAAATGCAACCGTGCGGTATCGTCATCGTTTTGGCGGGTGTGTACGCCGAGTACAGCAAATGGATAGACAAGGAAATCAAAATTGCCAAAAGTGGCTTTTCAAAACCAAAACCCATTCTCGCCATACGGCCATGGACAAATGAAATTTCTCCGGCGGTGCGAGATAATGCCGACCAAGTCGTTAAGTGGAACACCGAAAGCATTGTCTCGGCAATAAGGGCGTTGGCGTAATGGACGAGAATAGACGGGAACTTTTGGAACTCTACAAACTCCACGCCGAACTCGCGGACAGGGTGAGCTAGAGACGCGAGGGCGGCAACCGGCATCCAATGCCTATTCATGCACCAAAGCCGTTCGGGATTCTAAATGCGAGGTAAGACATGACCGTTGAAGAGACCATCATAGAAAAATTGCACAAACTGCCCCCGGACAAGCAGCGCGAGGTACTGGAATTGGTCGAGTTGCTCGAAAAAGAACGGGTGCCTAAAGCCACCCCTACGTTGCGGCAGAATTGGGCCGGGGCACTTAGGGAATACGGCGATAAATATACGGCACTCGAACTTGAGAAAATATCGCTGGAATGGCGGCGGGATTAGCGCGTGTTTCTATTAGATACCAATATATGGCTTGAGCGTATCCTCGATCAATCGAGAGCGGCAGAGGTAAGCCAGTTTTTTGACCGGGTTCCTTCTGGGCAACTCTTCGTTACAGACTTTGCTTTTCACTCCATTGGCGTGATTTTGGGCAGGCTCAGTAAAGTGGAGGTTCTACCTATTTTTGTGGAAGATATATTTTTTCATGGAGTAGGACTTACGCATGCTGAGTTAAAAAAGGGTGCAATTCCGTAAAATTTATCACTTTGAGGAGGTGTCAATGCGCCACCCGACGCGTTTGGATGACTGTCAGTATCTGCTTAGCCGTCCCCTCAACGATACCCTGACCCATTTCGCCGACCATAGCGAAGGGTTCAGTCATGATATGATCAACCGCTATCTCGCCGGTGCGCGTATCCCCCCCCGCTTGGTGTGGGAACACGTCAAAGACCCCATCGCGCTGACGCCTGAAGGCTATGTGATCTTTGATGACACGGTTTTAGACAAGCGACACGCACGCAAGATCGCGTGAGTGCGTCGTCAATAGAGCGGCAACGCCCAAGGCGTCATCACTGGCATTGGGGTGGTCACCTGTGTCTATGTCAATCCGCAACAGGATCGGTTCTGGCTGATTGACGATCGGATTTATGACCCGCAAGGCGATGGCAAAACCAAATGGGATCATCTCAAGGACATGCTCTCTGCGTGGGTCTATCAGAAGGGCCTCCCTTTTACCGGGGTCTTGATGGACAGTGGGTATGCGACCAAAACAGTCATGCGACACAGAGAGCAGATGCAAAAAACCTATTATTGTCCCCTCAAGACGAACCGGCGCGTGGACGATTCGGCAGGCACAACCCCCTACCAGCGCGTAGATAGCTTAACTTGGACTCAAGCGGATCGCAAACAAGGCAAGCTAATTAAAATCAGAGGGTTTCCCAAAGACCACAAAGTGAAATTATTCCGGGTGGCGTCTGCTGCCAGACGCACGGCGTATGTCGTGACCAACGACCATGCTCAAAACGATTCTTCAGGGGTACAACAGGTGTGTCACCAACGATGGAAAATTGAGCCATTTCACCTCGAAGTCAAACAGGTGACCGGGCTTGAAAAGTGTCAATGTCGGTTGGCACGCATGGTACGAAATCATATTGGGTGTGCGATGTTCGTTTGGATTCGACTCGAACAGGTGGCCTATCAAACAGGACAAACCATTTATCAAGTCAAATACCGGGGGGTGGCTGACTTCTTGAGACAACAACTCAAAGCACCTCTTATTCCAATGGAAATTGCGTAAGTCATAGAGATGTAACATTGGTTCATCTCGAACCTGACGATGTTTCTGACTTAGTGCATACCATCCGACGGTTCAACTTGGACTTTGACGATGCTTACCAGTATGTTGCCGCCGAGAAGTATGACCTGACCATAATCAGTTTTGATGCTGATTTCGACAGAACTCGTCGGGGCCGCAAGCTACCTTCGGATATAGCGTAGTTACCAGATCATCCCGATCTGACCAAATCGTTAAGTAGAACACCAACAGCATTGTCTCGGCAATAAGGGAGTTGGCGTAATGGACGAGAATAGACGGGAACTTTTGGAACTCTACAAACTCCACGCCGAACTCGCGGACGGGGTAAGTCAGAGACGCGAGGGAGCGAACCGGCTTTTCGTAAGTCTGCTAACGGGCACTTTAATTTTTTTCGCCGCATTGCTCAGATATGGCGCGGAAACCATTCCCGTCGGCGCGTTTGTGATAGTCATTGGCGTTTTTGGGATTTTCCTCGCCGCTGCGTGGTTCGTCATTATTCGCTCCTATCGCCAACTCAATTCGGGGAAATTTAAGGCTTTACATGAATTGGAAGAAAAACTCGCCTATCCCTTTTTTACGCGAGAATGGAAACTGTTAGAGGAAGGGAAAAGTAGAAGTCGCTATTGGAAACTCTCGGTTGTCGAGACCACTCTTCCCATTGTCTTTGCTATTCTCTATCTCGCGCTCATCATCATCTTTTTTTCTTTGTGACGCGAAAACAGATATGGCACATTTTATCGCGTAACGGGCGAATTGGTAAGCCCAAAAGGGACGCTATCTGTTGTATCGATCTGGATTGTGCTTACTGGCGATGACAAATTCAGGTTTGTAACCCTAAAACCGGACAAGGAGTAACCATAACCAAACCCAAACGATATGAAGAAGTCGCACTCACGCGCAACATACCCGAAGAAAACTTAAAACGAGGCGATGTCGCTGTCGTGGTTGAGTATGTCCCACACCCGACCGAAGGAGAAGAAGGGGCAATTTTGGAGATTTTTAATGCGCTTGGCGAATCCACGGCGGTGGTCGCTGTGCCGATCTCCGCGATTGAATCACTGCCTGCGGATCAGGTATGTGAGATGGCTACGGCGTCCCAAAAACAGGTTCTGTGGCAACAATAGGCCCGGCGAAAATCAAGCCGATTGTCGATTGAAAAAAAGAAAATGCAAAAGAGAGCCTTCAATATCACCCCGGTCAAAGGTCGCCCGATGCTCCATTGGGTCGGCAAGAAGCCGTTGGATGTGGTGCGGCATTTCCCGGCGCAGTTGTGCGAGACCGCGGGCGTTGAAAATCCGCCTGCCGAGCCATCCTACGATGCGTTCGTCAGCGGTGGGCACAACCTGCTGTTCCACGGCGACAACAAGGAAATTCTGTCTTCCCTTTTGATCGCCGGGTTCAGGGGCGAGGTCGATCTCATTTACATCGACCCGCCGTTTGATTCAGGCGCGGATTACGTCCGCAAAGTCAGGTTGCGCGGGCAATCCAAAATGCTCAAAGGCGAGGGACATACGGCCATCGAGCAGACGCAATACGAGGACATCTGGGCGAACGACAACTATTTGCAGTTTATGTATGAACGGCTGATTTTGATGCGGGAATTGTTGAGCGAAAGGGGGAGTATTTACCTGCATTGCGACCCAAACAAGTCGCACTATCTCAAACTTTTAATGGATGAGGTTTTTGGCGAGGGTAATTTCCTGAACGACATATCTTGGTGTTACAGCGAAAGAGAAGCCGCGAAAAGTCATTTTAATTGGAAGCACGATTGCCTGCTTTTTTATTGCAAAAACAAAGAAACAGACAGAATTTTTAACTGGCAGGATATCGCCTTAGAGTACGCGGCTTCGAGCCTTGAGAAGTACAATTTGAACGACTCGGACAACCGGAAATATCAAATCCGCGGCAGGGGTGGTCATTTGACAGGGAAGCAGCAACTCAAGCTCGAAGACGAAAGAAAATATCCCGACTGGACATACAGAGATTATTTGGATACAAAAGAAGGAGTCCCGCCGAGGGACTATTTTGTCGATATAGATTTTGAAAACAGGGCGTCGAGGAATCGCACGGATTACCCCACCCAAAAACCCGAACGCCTGTTGGAGCGCGTCATCAAAGCGTCGAGCAACAAAGGCTCCATCGTCCTCGATTGCTTTTGCGGCAGCGGCACCACCGCCGCGGTTGCCGAGAAATTGGGCCGCCGCTGGATTGTGGCGGATTTGAACAAGGGCGCGATTCAAACCGCAATCAAGCGGTTACAAGGCGTCATCGACGAGAAGAACGGCGACTTGATAGAGAACGGCCGCGGCTTCATTCACTATCGGGTGAACAACTACGACTTCGCCAAGCAGGACGAACTCAAAAAAATTATCATCTCCAAGTACGGCATCCAAAAAGACAACGCCGATCTGTTTTTCGACGGCACAGTCGGCGGCAAGTTGGCGAAAATCGTCGACCTGAACAGGCCGTTGAACCGGCTGGATATCCAGATCATCAAAGATGAAATTGCCAACAATAGACCGGACGAAACGCGGGATATTGCCGTTTTCTGCAACGGCTCTGAAATGGGCATCATCGCCGAACTCGCCCAAGAGAAAAACCCGATCAATAAAATCGCCATCTGCGACATCTATCAGGATGGCGTGATCACCAACCAACCCGCAGAGGCGGATGTGCAAATCGCCATAAAAGACAAACGGACGACGGTCAAAATTATCGACTACATCAGCCCCTCTATCCTTGCGAGAATGGAAATCGACAGAACGATTTTTAACGAACAGATCGACGACTTTCGGGCGCAGATTGACTGCGTGCTCATCGACACGGATTACAACGGCAGGCATTTCAACATCGCGGAAAGCGACCTCCCAAAAAAGAAGACCGATCTCATCAAAGGGGAGTACGCGCTAACGCTGCCCCGCACCGGCGCGAAAGTGGCGGTGAAGATCGTGGATATGTTGGGCGAGGAAATCATCGAGGTGGCATAGAATAGCGGTTAGACGAATAGACGAATCATAGGGGTGCTACCCCGTGCCTGCCTATCGCGCCTAAAGTCATGTTTCACGCCCCATCCGAATCGCGCAAGCGATTTCAGATGGGGTCTTTTTTTTTCAGTAATCGACGAATAGACGCCCTTTGTCCGACCCAAATCACTGCGAATTTCGCTGCGCTGAGGGGCCGATAGGTGATAGTCTATGGCTACTTTGAAGTCATACATCGGGTATCTCGTTATTTTCGCGTTGTCAACAGCAGGCCCATTCCCATCGCGCCGAAAATCACATTCGCGCCCCACGCGCCCCATACAGGCGGCAGCACATCGTTCCATCCCATTGCACGCCCGAGTTGAATGCACCCGTAAAACGCAAAGCAGATCAGCAAGCACAGGCCAATTTGAACGGGGCGGCCCGTGCGCCGCATGCGAGACGCCATTGGCAGGCCGAACAGGCCAATGACAAAATTGGCAAACGGAAAGGCCAAGCGCATGTGGCGCGCAACCGACTCTCGAAGCGTCCGACTGCCATTGCGCGCTTTGCGGCGGATAAACTCGGTCAATTCCCAATACGTCATCTGATCTTCGGGCACGACATCGCGCGCAAAATCCTCGGGCGTCAGCGTCACGTCTTTTGCTGCCCACACGCGAAAGGCGCGATAAAATTCCCGCTCGCCAAACACGCGCCGATCCCCGTCCAAAAAATGCCATTCTGCGCCCGCCCAAACCGCATCTTCGGCGCGTACGCGCTCTTTGAGCATCCCGCCTTCATACCTGTCGAGCACGACCCGTTTGCCCTGCATGGCAATGGCGTCGTATTCTCCCATTGAAAACACGCGCCCGCCCGTATCGCGCAGCGCGACCTGCACGCGAATCGATCCGACTGTCGCTCGGCGCGGTTGCTCGATTTTCACCCGCGCCCGATTCGCCCGCGGCAACACTTGGTCGGTCATCACAGCGGCCAAAACGCTGATCCCTAGCGCGAGCACTTGCAGCGGGATCACCACCTGATAAAGGCTGATGCCGGCCGCTTTCATCGCCAGCAATTCCCCGCGCTGGATCAACCCGCCTATGCAGAACAACCCGGCGAGCAAGACCGCCATTGGCAGCACCAAAATGACGATATGGGGCAAATAGCAGAGGTAATACGAAATAATCGCCCCGATGCCGACGGATCGGTCCAAAAACGCGCTGAGGCGATCCACCAGATCGATCACGACAAACACAACGGCAAATGCCAGCACGCTGACCGCAAAGGGCACGGCGAATTGAACGACGACATAGCGGCTTATCATCCGCACGGCGACCTCCTTTTTCTGCCCCACTCGCAGACGATCCGCGCCGACAAAACCGCGCCGACGATGAGCGTCAACGCATTGGGCATCCACATCGCCAACCACGGTAGCAGCACGCCGCGGTCCGCCAATTTTTCACCGGCGATGAGAAAAATCCACCACGCCAAGAAAAACCCCACGCTGATCCCCGCGCCTATGGCCGCGCTGCTGCTGCGCGCCCATACCCCGATAGGCACGCCCACCAACACAAAGGCTATGCAGGCCGCGGGGATCGAAAATTTCTTGTGGACCTCCACGCGCAACCGATTCGCGGCCCGCTGCTTGTGGCGCGCAATCCGCGCATCGGCTGCTATGCGGCCCAACACGGCTTGTATTGAATACACAGAAGTGGAATCGAGGAGCACCTCGCGCGCAAACGCATCCATCAATTTTGCGGTCTCGCCCTGGGCCTGAGCCAGTTCGCGCTCGTAATCTGCAATTTGGCCCCGCATCGTGGCGATGTCCATTTCGCGGTCATTGCGATACGCAGACGAAGACCGCGACAAGTGTTGGCCCGCCTCGCCCAGTCGCAATTTGGCCACGGCAAAGGTCGTGAGCGCGTAAACCGCGGGGTCGTCCGGATCGATGCGGTGCATTTCCCCGTCAAAAAGATAGAGCAGGGCGTCGTCTCGGGCGTCGTCAAATGTGACCGCGCCCGAATCGGCAACCGCGGTTTCGGGAAAGCCATCGCCCTTAAAACTGTACACCAACACATCGTAGAGGACATTGCCGCGCGCACGGTTGAACAAAATCCGGTAATCCTCAAAATCGCCGATCAGCACGCCGGCCTTATCGACCAGCGCGACCGCCGGGCGTTTGCGGTGAATATCCATCATCAACGTGCGGGCGCGGTGATTAAATTCGGGCAAAACGCGGTCATTAAAAATCACCAGCCCGACGCCCAACATCGCGGCCACGAGCAAAACGGGCAACACGACTTGGTGAACCCCAATGCCCAATGCGCGCATGCCCGCAATTTCACCCGCAGCACTCAGGCGACCAAATGCCAGCAACGCGCTCACCAAAACGGCCATGGGCACGGCGAGGGCGATCATCCACGCGGTGTTTAAAAAAAACAACTCTGCGACCACATGCACGGGCACGCCTTTGCCCAAAATGCGGTCGAGCATTTGCAAAACGAGATCGATGATCAACAAAAAAATGATCACGGAAAAACTGAGCAAAAACGGCATCGCCAATTCGGCGAGCACATACCGACGCAAGCGCATGGGGAACCTTGACAAAAGAAAGAAGTTCAACGAATCGACAAATCAGCGAATCCCACCCCTCCACGCCCCAAAAGGCGAGAAACGAATCGTAGAGGCGCGGCCCCTGTGCCCGCCCGAATCAACGGAACGGGGTACAACTGCGACAGTTGTTCATCAAAAATTGAATCTGCTGTTCGGCACGGCCAACGCCAAAAGCCCTCGCAAAATGTGAGGGCTTTTTGGTGGCCCCTTCCCGAGATGAGGAGAGGAGGACGTATTCCTCCCTTCCCCGCACTTTGCACTTTCGGGCGGGCACGGGGGCACCGCCCCTACGTTTTTATTTTCGCATCTTTAATCCGCGTTCATCCGCCTCATCTGACTTGCTGATCGCTCTCCAAATCGCTGCTGGATCAGGGCGATGGTCGCGTCCCATTTTTCCGGGTGATCCCGACGGTCTTGGAGAAATCGCTCGATGTCTGCCCGCACGATGCCGTGGCGTTTGAACAGGGCTTTGCGTTCTGCCATCAGCGAGTCGGGCGCGTGGAGGTAGCGGCGGTGGAGTGCCTCCGCATCTGCGAGGAGATCGATGAATTTCGCGTCCGACAGCTCGGGCGATGGGGCGGGCGCACATCCAATCGCGCAGAGCAAGAGGCATCTGAGGAGCGGGTTTTTCATCGCGGGACTCCAATGGGGAAATCGCATTTCGCACGGCCTCTAAAACACGTCCTTACAAATAACGCGAGATGGCCTGTTTTTTCAAGATAAAACGATTGACTTTTGAAACCCGAATTACTAAGTTAAAGCCGGTGTCACGTTGTGGTGAATTGTGGTGGATGCGGGGTTTTAGGCACATCGGTTTGTAAAACAATCAGTTACTCCCTTGGATTTTCCACATGTCCGATAACCGCCCACAATTTTTCGGGGAATTTGAAAACATTCCCATCGATGCGAAGAACCGGTTGATCGTGCCCGCGCCATTGCGAAACGCGCTGCCCAATGGCGTGACGTCAATTATCGTCACGCAGTGGTTCGATGGCTGTTTGGCGGCGTTCGACCCCGAGGGCTGGCGGCAACTCATCGATCAACTGCTCAGTATGGGCCATTCGCAAGTTAAGACGAGACAATTGGTCAGAAAAATGGCGGGGAGTGCATCGGAAGTAAAGCTCGACCGCCAAGGCCGCGCATTGATTCCGCGAAAGCGGTTGGATTCGGTCGGGATTTCGGATCGCGCAACCCTCACAGGTATGATTGACAAAATTGAAATTTGGGATCCCGACCGGTATAACGAAGCACAAGACAACACGGATCTCGAAGGCATCGCAGAAGAATTGGAATGGTATTGAATATTCCGAAATGTAGAATAAATATGCAGAATAAATATTCGCATATTCGACTAGCCTAAAAAAAACAATGCGTTATGCACCACAAAGCTCCGGCGTATCACGTCCCTATTTTGGGGTCAGCCGTGTCAAAACACCTCGTAACCGACCCCAATGGAACATATATCGATGCCACTTTGGGCGGGGGTGGGCACGCCGAACGGGTGCTCGAGAGGTTGGGAGAGTTTGGCAAATTGATCGGCATTGACCGCGATCCCAGTGCCATCGAAGTTGCGACCAACCGCCTGAGCGCGTTTGCAGGTCGGGTTTGTGTGGTGCGAGCACCTTTTTGGAATCTCCGCCGTATTTTGGCCGATCAGGGCATCGCGTCTATCGCGGGTATTTTGTTCGATTTGGGCGTTTCGTCTCACCAGATCGATAATGCGGATCGCGGGTTCAGTTTTCAGCGAGATGGCCCGCTCGATATGCGAATGGGCCCAGATGCAAAATGCACGGCCCGCGACGTGGTCAATTCGTATTCGCAACAAGACTTGACCCGCATCATCAAAATTTATGGCGAAGAACGCGCGGCAACGCGCATTGCCCGCGCAATTTGCGACAACAGACCGCTTGCCCGCACGGGCGATTTGGCCCGTGTGATTGCGCGGCACAGCTGGGGGCCTCAAAAGCGCAAAACACTCGCGCGGGTTTTTCAGGCCCTCCGCATTGAAATCAATGACGAATTGACCCATCTCGAAGACGCGCTCCAAACAGCGGTTGATTTGCTTCAACCCGGCGGGCGCGTTGGCGTTTTGTCTTATCACGGATTGGAACACCGCGCAGTCAAACGGGTTTTTGAACGGGGCACGCGCGATTGTATTGGGCCTGTTGATCTGCCCGTGTGTGCTTGCGACCGCCATCCCGTATTGACCGTGCCAACGCGGCGCCCCCTTCGGCCAGACGCAGCGGAAATCGCCCAAAACCCCCGAGCGCGCAGCGCGGCCTTTCGCGTGGCACAGCGTCTCGATATTTCCGCACAGACATGGGTATGCCATCGAGGAACTCGGCTGTGAAATCAGATAAAGCCATTCGAAAAACAAAGCGCGACAGCGCGTCTAAGTCCCCCAATCCCGAACCGCGCCAGCCGTGGGGAATTTACCGCTCTGGACTTTTGTCCGTGATTCTCCTCGTTGCTGGCTTGTTGATTTATATGTGGGGGCATGTGCAAACCCTGAAACAGGGCCGGGAGATCGATCGGTTGCGCGCAGAGCGCAAAACCCTTTTGCACCGGCAAGAGCGTCTCATGGCGCGCACAGCGGGGTTGAAGCAGAGCAATCGCATCCGCGATATCGCGGTCCGGGAATTGGGCATGGTGTTTCCAACTGAGCCGCCGAGGAATTTGTATTTGAGTAGGTAAATTTTATGGATACGCGCTTAAAAATAATCGCGCTGTGCGGCGTGGGCTTCGCGCTGATCTTGGCGTTTCGGCTGGCGTCTTTGCAGGTCTGGTCGGTCGATGTTTACGCTGATCAGGCGCGTAGCCAGCACGTCAAGAAACGGGTTTTGCAAGCCATCAGAGGGCGCGTTTTTGATCGGCGCGGGCGCGTGTTGGCGACCAATCTCGAATCCCAATCGTTCTTTCTCAATCGAATATCCGACAGAGACAGCATGCGCCAAATCGCCGTGCAATTTTCTCAGCGATCCGGGCGGGATGAAGCAGCCCTCCTCAAAAAGATCGACCGCTCGCGCTCTTTTGTGTGGCTCGCACGCCACGTCATCGACGCGCCGTCTCCCGAAGAATTGCCAGAGGGCATTGGGCGCATTGTCGAGATGCGGCGCAGTTATCCCATGGGGTTTTTGGCCGGTCAGGTGTTGGGATATACCGATACCGATGGTCGGGGCATCGAGGGCATCGAGCGCGCGTTTGACCCGCTCTTAAGGGGCAAGGCGGGCGAGTTGTCCGTGCGCGTGGATGCGCGCGGGCAGATGATCAGCACCTTGGGCGCGGTTCGGCAGATGCCGAAAAATGGCGATGATTTGACGTTGACCCTCGATGCGGATTATCAGGCCATTGCAGAGGAAGAGCTCCTCAAGGGGATGGAAAAGTTCGACGCCAAGAGCGGTGTTGCCATTGTGATGGACCCGCGGACGGGCGATATTTTGGCCCTGGCAAACGCGCCCTATTACGATCCAAATGCGTTTTCAAAATCAGAGCTTTGGGTGCGGCGCAACCGCGCCGTGACCGACCAGTTCGAGCCGGGCTCCACATTTAAGGTCGTGGCTTTTGCCGCCGCGCTCGAGGCGGGACTGGTCGATCCCAAAGACAAAATTTTCTGTGAAAACGGGCAATTGCCCGTCGCGGGCGGCAAGGTGATCCGCGACTCGCACCCGAGCGGCTGGCTGAGCGTGCGAGAAGTGATGGAAGAATCGAGCAACATCGGCACGATTAAAATTGCGCGCAAACTGGACAAAGGCCCCTTGTTTCGGCAGATGCGCTTGTTTGGCTTTGGCGCCAAAACGGGCGTGGATTTGCCGGGCGAGGTCGCGGGCCAATTGCGGCATCCCGATGCGTGGTCCAATCGCTCGCTGGAAACCATTGCCATCGGGCAAGAGATCGCTACGACCGCGCTTCAAGTCGCCGCTGCATACAGCGCGATAGCCAATGGCGGGCGGTTGATGACCCCGCGCATTTTCGTCAAAGCGTCTCGTGAAGGGGCCTCGACAGTCAAAGAAGGCGCGCCCAAAGCGATAAGGCGGGTGATATCGCCCGAAACAGCGCGCACGCTCGCCGGTATACTCGAGGGCGTTGTCGCGCGCGGCACGGGCAAAAACGCGCGCATCCCCGGCTATCGGGTCGCCGGAAAAACCGGCACCGCACAGCAAGTCAAAGAGGGGCAACCGGGGTATGACCCGGATCGCTATATCACGTCTTTTGTGGGATTTTTGCCGGTTGAACGCCCCAAATTGCTGTGTTTGGTTGCCATAGACAGTCCCAAAGATATCCACTGGGCGAGTATGGTGGCCGCCCCTGTTTTTAGCCGCATTGTGCAGCGAATTTTGAGCCTGCGCCAAGCCCCGTTGCGCCACAGCGCGCCCTTGGTCGAAGAACAACCCCCGCCGCCTGTGCGCGCGGATATTCACTTGGTGGGCCTATCGCGCAAAGCCGCGACCGATGCCCTCAAACGCTTGGGCATGGCCTATCACATCGCGGGCGAGGGCGACCGGGTTGTGGGGCAGCACGTCGATGTTGCGGAAAACAGCGTTTCCCTGTTTTTGTCGTCTGCGACCACCGGTCGGCGCGACGAGAATGCAAAATCGCTTTACATGCCCGATGTGCGCGGGGCGCCCTTGCGGCAAGCGGTCGCACAATTGACGCAGTTGGGGCTTCAGATCAAAATTTCGGGCAGCGGCCGGGTCACCGTGCAGTCGCCCGAACCGGGGGTTCCCGTGCAAATGGGAACCGTGTGCGAGGTTGAATGCAAACGCGAAAGTTAGAGCCATGCGCCTGCGCGATTTGTTGGTCGATATACCGCATCACGCCTGCGGAGGCAATCCCGCTATCGGGGGCATTGCAACGCACTCGGGGCGCGTGCGAGAAGGTGACGTATTTGTCGCGCTCAGTGCCGATGTGGATTTCGCGGACAGGCACCCCTTTGTTCCGCAGGCGGTTCGGGCGGGCGCGGGCGCCGTTGTTGCCGAGCGCGAGGTCGATGCGGGCGACGCGGCGTTTGTACAAACGACCGACACGCATCGCGCACTCGCGCACATGGCCCGCAGGTTTTACGGCTGTCCAAGCGATGCGCTGCAAATGATCGGCGTGACGGGCACCAATGGCAAAACGTCGACCGCGTATCTCATTTACGCAGTGCTCGCCGCGGCCGAGCTTATGCCGGGGTTGATCGGCACCATTGAACACCGCTTGGGCGCAGAACGCGAGGAGTCGAATAATTCCACGCCGCAAGCGCACGATCTGCACCGCATGTTTCGCGCAATGGTCGATGCGGGGTGCCAGTCGGCAGTGATGGAAGTGACTTCGCACGGGCTTTCGCAAAATCGCGTGTTGGGCATCGATTACGCCGCGGCCGCGTTCACCAATTTGACGCGCGATCATCTGGATTATCACGACACGCCGAGCGCGTATTTGGCGGCCAAGGCGCGGCTTTTTGACGATCTGCGGCCAGAGGCTTACGCGATAGTCAATGCGGACGATGAGGCGTGCGGAGCATTGATAGAAAAATGTTCGGCGCGATTGTGGCGTTATGGGCGATCAAGCGATGCGACAGTGCGGATTGTGGATGGGCAGACGTCGCGTCGCGGCACGCGGCTCTGTTTGCAAACGCCGGTTGGCGAGATGGATTTGGAACTCGCGCTGCGGGGCGAGTTTCAGTTTTACAATGCCGCAGCCGCCGTCAGCGCGGGCCTCGCGTTGGGGATCGATCCCCCGCTCATCGCGGATGCCTTGCGCGAGGTTCGCGTGCCGGGGCGGTTTGAAGGCATTGATTGCGGTCAGGATTTTGGCGTATTTGTCGATTATGCCCACGCGCCAGATGGCTTGAAAAACGTGTTGCAAACCGCGCGCGCTTATGCCGATGGGCGGTTGATTTGCGTGTTTGGCTGCGGCGGCGACCGCGACCGGGGCAAGCGCCCCACAATGGGCGCGTTGGCCGCGCAATGGGCGGATTTGTCGGTGGTGACGTCGGACAACCCGCGCACGGAAGACCCGGACGCGATTATTGCCGATATTTTGCCCGGCGTGGACAAGGCGCCGCACCTCGTTGAACCGGACCGGCGGCGGGCCATTGAAAAGGCCATTGCCGTGGCGCGGGCGGGCGACCTCGTCCTCATTGCGGGCAAGGGGCACGAAAATTATCAGGAAGTTCACGGGGTCAAGACCCCATTTGACGACCGCGAAGTTGCACGGGAAATATTGCGATGGAAGGTTTAATCCTATCAGACGTGATCGATGCAGTGCAAGGGCGCTGGCTGGGCAGGCGCGATCCCGCCGGTGTCGTGCCCACCGGGGTCGGCATCGACACGCGCGCGCTCAAACCGGGGGATATTTTCTTTGCCCTGCCCGGCGAACGGGTGGACGGTCACCAATTTATCGACTCGGCATTGGCATCCGGCGCGTGCGCGGCAGTGGTCGGCAAGCAGTGGGTTGCAGCGCGAAAATCGCCCGGCGATGTGATCGCGGTCAATGCGCCGGATTTGGCCTTGGGCGATTTGGCGCGGATGTATCGCAGGCGGTTCGACATTCCCATAATCGGCATTACCGGGAGCAATGGCAAGACCACGACTAAGGATATGGTGTCGGCGGTTTTGAGCACGCGGTACCGGGTTTTGGCAACGCAGGGCAATCGCAACAACAGGCTCGGCTTGCCGCTCACGCTGTGCAATTTGTCCGCACAATGCGATGTGGCAGTCATCGAAATGGGCATTAGCGAACGCGGGGGCATGCGCTATTTGTGCGAGATTGCACAACCGACGATGGGCATGATCACCAACATCGGCCCCGCACATATTGAATTTTTTGGCTCTGTAGAGGGTGTGGCAAAAGCCAAAGGGGAACTTCTGGACTATCTGGATGAGTCCTCAATGGCTATCTTGAATCTCGATGATCCGTTTTTGTTCAAGGAGAGAGCAAATGTTAAGGGGAGACTCCTGGGCATTGGCATCGAGCAGATATGTCAGTTTCGTGGGGAGGGACTCAAACTGGACCGGAAGGGCTTGGGCCATTTCTCTCTGCGGGGCCATTCTTTTTCTTTGCCCATTCCGGGCATGCACAATGTGTACAACGCGCTGATGGCCGCAGCCGCGGGTTGGGCGCTCGAGGTGCCCATAGCAGAGGCGGCCGACGCGCTCGCAAATTTTACACCGACCACATTGCGAAGTCAGGTGCTGGAACGCGATGGGATTCGGATGATCAACGACGCGTACAATGCCAATCCCGCGTCTATGCGGGTCGCGCTGGAGGCCCTGTCGCACATCGAGGTGTTGGGCAGGCGGGTCGCTGTGGTCGGCGATATGCGAGAATTGGGAGAGATGACCCGCGATGCCCACCGCGATTTGGGACGCGAAGCGGGCTATCGGCAAATCGATGCCTTGTTCGCGCTGGGCACTATGGCATCTTTGGTGGTCGAAGGCGGGCGCGAAGCGGGCATGGCCCAAGCGTGGGCTTATGAGGATAGGGATGCGTTGACCGGGGCCTTGCGGGCGTATTTGAAGCCCGGGGATTGCATGCTCGTCAAAGGCTCGCGCGGCATTGCAATGGAAGGCATCGTCTCCGCGCTGGGGTTTGGATGAACGCATAAACTGCGAAAGACGCGAAAAGACAGGCACGGGGGCCTGTCCCTGCGATGACCTTTTCAGATAACCACTAACCACTGATTTATATTATGGCACTTGTGAACGAACAACGAGATGACCGAACTTGGATTTCACTGCTGCTCACCGTGGTCATGCTCGTGGGCTTTGGCTTGGTGATGGTGTATAGCGCCAGTTCCGGGTTGGCGCAGTTGCGGTTTGACAATGGCAATTTTTTTTTCAAGCGCTGGGCCATTCGCGCGCTCATCAGTTTGGGCGCGATGGTCGTGCTGATCCACATCGACTATCGGGTGTGGCGCAAGTACGCGCGGGTGATGCTGTTGCTGGGATTCGCGCTTTTGATGGTGGTGCTCGTGCTCAAAGTCTTGGGCATTGGCAAGGTGCGCGGCGCCTATCGCTGGATCCCATTGCCGGGCGGGCAATTTCAACCCGCCGATATGATGCGGATGGCGCTGATCCTCTACTTGGCCGATTCCCTCACGCGCCGGCAAGAAGTGATCGCAAAGTTCAAATCGGGCTATGCGCCGCACGCGGTGGTGATCGGCACGGCAATGGCGATGATCGTGATGCAACCCGATTTGGGCACGGCCCTGGCGATAGGGATGACCTGCGCGTTGATGCTCTACTTAGGCGGCGTGCGGACGCGCCATCTCATGGCGACGGGCGCGGCGTTGTTGCCCTTCTTGTACGTGATCGTTTTCGTGTTGGGCTATCGCCGCGAGCGCGTGATGACGTTTATCGCGCCTGGCGATGACGTGCAAAACACGGGCTATCACTTGGCGCAATCCCTGCTCGCGTTGGGCAGCGGCGGGGTGTGGGGCACCGGGTTGGGGCAGGGCCAGCAAAAGTATTTCTTTTTGCCCGAACCGCATACGGATTTCGTGTATAGCATCGTGGGCGAAGAACTCGGTTTTCTCGGCACGATGCTCGTGTTGATTTTGTTTTTGATTTTTGGGCGGCTGGGCTTTCGCATTGCCCGCAAGGCGCCCGATACGTTTGGCTTTTTGCTCGCTTCGGGCATTGCGATAATGATTTTGATTTACGCCATGATGAACATGGGTGTGGCGACTGGGCTGCTGCCTGTCACGGGACTTCCCCTTCCCTTTATCAGCTACGGTGGTTCCGCCTTGATGTTCACGCTCGCTGCAACGGGCGTCTTGATTGGCATTGGTCGGGCGAGTTCTCGAAACAGCGCCCGTCGCTCGCCGCAGCCATCGCAAGCCATTCCCCGGCACGCGGTGTACAGACGGCATCATCTCACCATTTCCCCGCGTTGAACGATTTGAATATGGCTGTATTCGACGCTGGAACCCGAGTGCATTTTGTCGGCATTGGCGGCATTGGCATGAGCGCGCTGGCCGAATTGCTCGCCGCGCGCGGCTGCCGCATTTCGGGTTCTGACCGCCAGGCCTCGCCGATTACCCGGCGGTTGGCCCAACTCGGCATTCCCATCCAAATTGGACACGCGCCCCATGCGGTACACCAGGCCGATTGCGTCGTGTACACCTCGGCGACAGATGCCGAAAACCCGGAAAGACGCGCGGCGCGAAAACGCGGCATTCCCCTGTTGCGCCGCGCGGAGTTGCTCGGGCACCTCGCGCAGGCACACCCGACGATCTGCATAGCGGGCACGCACGGCAAGACCACGACAACCGCGATGATCGCCACGGTGTTGATCGCCGCCGGATGCGACCCGACAGCGCTCATAGGCGGGGTGATGCAGGGCAGAAAATCCGCATTGCGCTTGGGCGAGGGAACGCTTTGGGTGGTGGAGGCCGATGAGTACGACCGTTCGTTTTTGACCTTGCAACCCCAAATTGCGGCGGTGACCGCGCTGGAACTGGATCACCTCGATTGCTACCGAGATATGGACGATATTCGCGCGACATTTGAACGATTTATCAATGCCCTGCCAGACGATGGCTGCGCGGTGTTGTGTGCAGACGCGCCAGAGATGGGCAGGCTCGATCTCCACGACCGCTTTGAAAAAATCACCTGCGGCCTGACGAGGGGCGAGTTGCGCGCAAGGGGTGTTGAACAAGCCGGTTTTGGCATGGCGTTTGACGTGGTTGAAAAGGATGCGCGGTTGGGGCATGCGCGCCTGCAAGTGCCGGGCGAGCACAATGTGACCAACGCGCTGATCGCGATAGGGGTCGGCAGAAGTCTGGGGTTGGATTGGGCAGACATGCGCGCGGGCCTCGAGGCATTTCGCGGGGTGCATCGCCGGTTTGAAGTGCTCGGCGAGGCGCGGGGGATTGTGGTGGTAGATGATTACGCCCATCACCCCACGGAAATTGCCGCTGCCCTAAACGCTGCGAAAGGCGGATGGAACGGGCGCATTGTGGCGGCATTTCAACCGCATTTGTACACGCGCACGCGGGATTTTGCCCGGGATTTTGCCCGGGTCTTGCAAGGGGCGGATCGCGTGTGGATCACCGAGATTTATCCCGCGCGCGAAGAACCTATCGCGGGGGTTGACGGCCAATGGCTCGCGGATCAAATTTCCGGCGCGCAGTACGCGGCCACATTGGGCGAATTGAAAACCGCGCTGTTGGGCGAGTTGCACACGGGCGATTTGCTGGTGGTGATGGGGGCGGGCGATATCGAAACGGTCGCCGGCGATGTTTATCAAACTCTGCGAGAGATGTAGCGATGCGCGATGTACAACGCGATTTGCTCGCGCGAGAACTCGAAGCGCGATGCCGGGGAAAACTCAGGCGCGATGAGCCGTTGGGCAAACACACGACCTTTGGCCTAGGCGGCGCGGGCGATCTCTTTTTTGCACCGGCCGATTTGGATGACCTGTCTCGCGCCGTGCCTTTGATCAAAGACGCAGGGCTTCCGATTTTTCCCCTGGGCGGAGGAACGAATACGCTGGTGCGAGACGGCGGGTTTCGCGGCATGGTCATTTCGCTCACCGCGGGCGCGCGGCAAATTGACATTGGGGATGACGAGGTCATCGCACAAGCCGGCGCGAGCACGCAAAGGGTGGCGCGGCAATGCCAGCGCGCGGGCAAAACCGGTTTGGAATTTGGATGCGGGATTCCCGGCAGCATCGGCGGCGCGATTCGGGGCAATGCGGGCGCGTGGGGCGGCGAAACGCTGGATCATCTGACGGGGTTGCGCGGCATTGATCTCAAAACGGGCGAGGAAATTTCTCTCGCGCAATCCGACATTGCTTTTGGCTATCGGCACGCGGACTTGCCCGCGGATCTGCTCATTGTCGAAGCCGGGTTTCGCGTCCGAGAAGGCGATCCCCAAGTCATTGCCGCGACCATGGATCGCATGTTGGCAGAGCGCAAGCACGCACAACCCCTGTCGAACCGCAGTTCCGGGTGCATTTTTAAGAATCCGCCGGGCCATTCTGCCGGCGCGCTCATCGACAGTGCAGGGTGTAAAGGCATGGCGGTCGGCGCGGTTGAAGTTTCGGATATACACGCCAATTTTATGGTCAACCTCGGCGGGCATTGCGCCGATGATGTGCTCGCGCTGATCGCGCGGGTTCGAGATCGCGTTTTTCGGGTTCACAATATCGAGCTAGAGGCAGAAGTCAGAATCGTGGGCGATCCATAAACTTTTTTTTAGGAGGTTTTTATGCCGAGACAGACACTGGTTTACACGTCTTACAGGTCTGCAAAGACGCGGGGGATGCCCCTGCACACGCGCCCAATGCAGAAGCGGCCGCGCAGGTTCGCGCGCTGGGTGATGGTCGCAACCGTGTTGGGCCTGCTGGTCGTGGGCATTCAAAATGCCTATTCCTCGCTGGCAGATTCAGAGTTTTTTCGCATGGCGCGCATCAAGGTGCGCGGCAATACCCTGATGTCTGACGCCGATGTGATCGCGTGGTCGCAGTTGCAGGTGGGCGCGAACCTGTTTGCCTACGACATGGTCTCTGCAACCGAACGCCTCGCGCAACAGCCGATGATCAAAAAGGCATTGCTGCTTCGAGAACCGCCCGAAACGCTGGTCATCGTTCTCGAAGAACGCCGTCCCGTGGGCCTGTTGAATACCCCCGAGGGGTTGATGGGCCTGGATGCGTCTGGCAAAATTTTTCCCCTGTCTCCCTCCGCGCAGGTGGATGTGCCCATCCTGACCGGGGTGGGCTTGCAACGGGATACATGGGCGCGCGCACTGGCCGGGTTTGTGACGGAGTTGCAAATCCGCACGCCGGCGTTTTGGCGCGAAGTTTCGGAAATCCGCACGGATGATCCCCACTCCGCGACGGTTTATTTGGTGGCCGATGATTTGGCCCTCAAAATGCGTTTTGAAAACCCCGAACAGCAGATTCGGAATTTCCGCGCCTATACCCAGGCCGCATTTCTTCCTGGGCAAGCCCTCGCGTATATTGACTTGCGCTATCGGGATCAAGTGGTTGTGGGCAAGCGCGAATGAGTGAAAGGACCCGCACGATGGATCGAATCGTTGGACTCGATATTGGCACCACCAAGATCTGCGCGATAGTGGCCGAAGTGGAAGAGGATAACGCGCTCAAAATTACGGGATTGGGCAGCAGCCCCTCCGATGGCCTCAAGCGCGGGGTGGTGGTCAATGTGGAACAGACCGTGCAGTCGATTCGCACGGCAATTGAAAAAGCGCAGGAAATGTCGGGCACGCGCATCGGCGCGGTTTATGCGGGCATTGCCGGCGAGCACATCCGCAGCGTAAATACGCGCGCGGTGGTGGCCGTGTCCGGGCCGGACAATGAGATTACGCACAATGACACGCAGCGCGTGGTCGAAGCAGCGGAAAAGGGCGTGCCCATTCCCATGGATCAGGAAATTATCCATGTGTTGCCGCAGTCTTATGTGGTTGACGATCAGCCCGGCGTTAAAGCCCCCATTGGCATGGCGGGTGTGAGGCTCGAAGTCGATGTACACATCGTGACAGGGGCGGTCACGTCCGCGCAAAATATTTGCAAAAGCATTCGCCGCGCGGGGTTGGAAGTGGCGGATTTGGTGCTCGAGCCCATTGCGTCGAGTTATGCGGTTTTAACGCCGGACGAAGAAGAAATGGGCGTGGCACTGGTCGATATCGGGGGGGGCACGAGTGATTTGGCGGTGTTTTACGACGGCGCCATTCGCCACACCGCTGTTGTGGGGTTGGGGAGTACAAATGTGACTCAAGATATGGCGATTGGTTTGCGTACGCCCTGGAAACAAGCCGAGGAGCTCAAGCACAAATGCGGTTGCGCGGCGAAATCGCTGGTGGATCTCAACGATTTAGTGGATGTGCCGGGCGTTGCCGGGCGGCCCGATCGCCAGGTGTCTCGGATGAAAATGACCTCGATTATCGAGGCGCGCATGGAAGAAATTTTTGGCTATGTGAACCAAGAGATTCGGCGCACCGAGTACGCGAATTTGCTCGGTGCGGGCATTGTGCTCACCGGCGGCGGGGCCATGATCGAAGGCTGTGCCGAACTGGCCCAAGAAGTTTTTGGCTTGCCC
Source organism: uncultured Latescibacterota bacterium (assembly GCA_958295785.1). GTDB lineage: Bacteria > Latescibacterota > UBA2968 > UBA2968 > UBA2968 > VXRD01. The sequence goes on along the minus strand of OY282377.1, from coordinate 2,394,621 downwards.
GCAATTGTTCGCAGCCCCCACCAAGGAGTCACGGGCCGGGTCAATGCCATAAAAAAACCGCTCTATTCCACCGGCGTTGGGCTGTTGTACTTTGGGCTGTACAACCAAAGTCACGGGTTTATGTCGGATGAAGGCGATTTTTTGGATTCGGTTTTTGGCCGCATGAAAAACTGGGTTCGCAATTTTTTTTGATCCGCAGATGAAAAACGGGTGTTGTAGGGGCGCGGCCCCCGTGCTCGCCCCATCGCTAACCACCAAACAGGAGGTATCTCGTGGTGACATTTTCTATTTTGAATGCCGATAGCCATGCCAAAATCCGCGTCGTGGGCGTTGGGGGGTCGGGTGGCAATGCGATCAATCGCATGATCGAGTCGGATTTGCAAGGCGTGGAGTTTATTGCCATCAACACCGATGAACAAGACCTCGAACTTTCACAGGCATCTCGGTGCATCCAAATCGGGCGCAATGTGACGCGCGGTTTGGGTGCAGGCGCCAATCCGGAAACTGGCGCGCAGGCCATTGAAGAAGATCGCGAAGAGGTCGCCGAGGCCCTCAATGGCTCCGATATGGTTTTTGTGACCGCTGGCATGGGCGGCGGCACCGGTACCGGGGCCGCGCCCATTGTGGCCGAAATTGTCCGCAATGCCGGCGCGCTCGCCGTGGGGATTGTCACGACGCCGTTTAAGATGGAGGGCATGCCGCGCATGCGAAACGCCCAATCGGGCATTGACGCCCTGAAGAAAGCCGCGGATACCACGATCATCATTCCCAATCAGCGGCTTTTGGAAATCAGTTCCGAAGACACCACGCTTCGAGATGCGTTTTTGATCGCCGATGATGTGTTGTTGCAGGCCACGCGGGGGATTTCCGACTTGATCACCATTCCCGGCGAGGTGAATCTCGACTTTAATGACGTGCGTACCGTGATGCAATCCGGGGGCGACGCCCTGATGGGAACGGCCGAGGCGACGGGCGAAAACCGAGCCGTGACCGCAGCCGAAAAAGCACTGAACAGCCCCTTGCTCGACAATGTGTCGGTTGCGGGCGCGCAAGGGGTGCTGGTGAATATTTCGGCGAGCAGCGAACTGAAGTTGTTCGAGATGGATAAGGCCGTGAATCTCATTACCGATGCCGTGGGCCACGAAGCCAATATTATTTGGGGCACGGTGCTCAATGACAGCATGGAGGACGAGTTGCGCGTGACCGTGATTGCCACCGGGTTTAATAAAAATCCATCGGACAAGGTCAATTCCAATGGCGCGAACATGGCCTATCCCCCAAATCCAAGCCCAAGTTCCACGCCCGATACCGAGCAGGCCGAGATCGACAAAACCGACGCAGATATCCCCGCTTTTATGCGGAAAATGGAATCCGGTAATGATGCCGATGATCTCGATTTAAGCCCCGCCGAAAAATCGGAAAAAGACGCGGTGTCTGTCGACGATCTGGAATATCCCGCCTTTCTCCGCAGGCAGATGCAAGGGGGATAAACGCAGGGGCGATGCCCCCGTGCTCGCCCGATGTGTGTAGGGGCGCGCCCTCCGTTCCTCTCGCGTCTCGCGCTTTTATGCTCTCCCAAACGCAGGCATATCTCTACGCCATTTTGGCCGTATTCCTGTGGTCCACGGCCGCGACGGCATTTAAGCTGTCGCTGCGCGTTTTAGACCCCATTCAATTGTTGTTCTACGCGGTCCTGACGTCGGCCATTGCTCTGGGCATCATTTTGATTGCTCAGGGCAAAGGGTCGGCGGTTTTTTTGTGTACGCGGCGGCAGTATTTGCAATCCCTGGGCCTGGGGGTGCTCAATCCGTGTGCGTACTATCTGGTGTTGCTGCGGGCGTATGACCTGCTGCCCGCGCAGGAAGCGCAGCCGTTGAATTATACGTGGGCCATTGCCCTCGCGCTGTTGTCCATTCCGCTTTTGAACCAAAAATTGACCGCGTGGGATGTGGTGGGCGGCGCGGTGAGTTATGCGGGGGTGTTTGTGATTTCCACCCGGGGCGATGTGATGGGGGTTCGGTTTTCCAATCCCCTGGGCGTGGCACTGGCACTGTTCAGCAGCGTGTTGTGGGCGTTGTACTGGATTTTCAACAAGCGGGATGCGCGAGATCCGGTCGTGGGGCTATTTTTGAATTTTGTTTTTGCACTGCCCGTTGTTTTTGCCATCTGCGTCGCGTTTTCAGACGTGCGGGCCGATCTGCTGGGCGTGTGCGGCGCGGTTTATGTCGGGTTGTTTGAAATGGGCATTGCGTTTGTGCTGTGGTTGTCGGCGATGAAACGCGCAGACCGTGCGGCGCGAATCGGCAATTTGATTTTCCTCTCCCCGTTTTTGTCGCTGGTCTTTATCCACTTTTTGGTGGGCGAAGACATACTTCCTTCCACTTATATCGGGTTGACGCTGATCATTGCCGGGCTGATTGTGCAACAGAGAAAATCGCAAGTCTAAACCGCTTTACACGCGGCGCGTTGGGCATTAGGTTGTTTGGATGGAGGCCAGGCATTACCTATTGTGGATTTGGGAGCCTATAGGACCGTGGATGGACTCGAGCTTTTGAACGCGGATGTGCAACCCGTTGCAAATGAAGCCGCGGGCGGCATGCAAAATGAACGAAGGAGGATTTATGTCCGAACGTCCGAATGTCCTGATTTTGCACAGCGATGAACACAGTTTTCGCTTTTTGTCGGCGCGATCCCGAGCGCGTGGGGGCGAACCCTGTCAGACGCCTGTGTTGGACGATTTGATCGCGCGGGGCGTCCATTTCGATGCGGCGTATTGCCAGATGCCGCTGTGTACGCCGAGTCGCATTGCCATGCTGACCGGGCGGCACGCCCATCGGTGTGGCGCGTGGAGCAATGGGTCCATTCTCGACCCGAATTTGCCGACTTATGGCAGTCATTTTCAGGCCCATGGCTACGAGACCGCCGTAGTGGGCAAGACGCATTTGGGCGGATCATTGCAACACGCCGGGTTTGGCGCGCGGCCTTACGGCGATTTTGGTGGGCCGTGTTCGCATCAGCCCGACCCGTTGGACAAGACGGGCGATGGGTTGCGGACGCGCACAGTCGATGCGGGAATCAGCGAGGTGCCCGAATCGCTTTTGCAAGAAAATACGATTGCGCGCGAGTCGCTTTCGTGGTTGCGCGAACACCGCCACGCCAAGCCCGATACGCCGTGGTTGGTCTATACCTCGTTTAGCCGCCCGCACTTTCCGCTGACCGCGCCAAAGCGATTTTTCGACCGCTATTATCCCGAAGGCGCGACCCGGCCCTGGGTGGGGCGCACGGGCGACAGCGCGAATCATCCGATGACCGTGGGCGCGATTGAGGGGTTTCGCACAGAAGAAATCGCCGAAGACGAAATGATGAAGGCGCGCGCCGCCTATTTTGCGGCGGTCGATTTCTTGGACGAAATTTTGGGCGATTTTCTCGCCTTGCTCGACCGCGATGGGTTTTTGGACAATACGGTGATTGTCTATACGTCGGATCACGGCGAATTGGCGGGCGAACACGGCATTTGGTGGAAAAATACGTGGCACGAAGCCGCCACCCATGTGCCGCTGATTGTTTCGCTTCCCGAACACCGCAATGGTAGCTTAGACGCGAGGGAAATCCGCACGCCCGTCAGCCTTGCGGATCTGTTCCCCACGCTTTGCGGCACGGCGGGAATGGATCGTCCGGATGGGTTGGACGGCGTGGATTTGACGGATGTGCTGAAAGGGGGATCGGGCCCTGCGCTCGACGACCGCGTCGGGGTGATTACCGAGTCGCCAAACCCGCGCTGGGGTGCGGGCACAGAGTTTCGGATGATTCGTTCAGCGCGGTACAAGTACATCGCGTTTCGAGATTGCGAAGATTTGGCATTCGATATGGAAAACGATCCCGATGAGCAGCGCAATTTGTTGAAGACCGATCCCGACAATGCCGACTTGGAGGCGTTGCGAGACGCTGTGATGGCGGGGTTTGATTTTGACGAAGTGGAGGCCCTGCGCCAAAAACAGACCGCCGAGTTGCGCGCCAAATATCCGGCGCGGGTCAAAATGCACACGCCCAATCAGATTTTGCGGGGCGATGGCAAATTGGTCGAGGCAGACGCGCCCTTGTACGCGCCCCATGTGATCAGCGACGATCCCGCACGCGATTTTGACGATTACCCCGCGCGATAGGCAAAAAAAAGCCAGACGCGATAGAGTGTCTGGCTTTTGTCGTCTAATACCAATTTGATTTTTATTTGTCCGTATCCTGCCTCCCATCAGGGAGGAATGAGAAATGAGGAACAGACTTCTGTACGGATCATGGGTTGCTTGTCTCAAGCATTTGGTCCTACAGCATCGTTTGTTGCCTTCGATGCGTTGGCTACGCCTGTGCCTACGGCGTGCGGCGACTTCCTTTTTTTCAACAGCAAAAAAAAGGAAGCAAAAAATGCCGCTCTCAGACGCCGAGGGGCTTGCACAGCGCAAATCGCTTTTGTAATAGGACGACATGCGTTGGCCTGCGAAGGAAGTTGCAAGAGGGATGTGGGTTGCGAGACGGCCTTGCGCGCTGTGCGTGATGGGTTTGTCTGATGGTCTTTTGGGATGGCCTGGTTGCCATGGCTTCTCTGAATGACTGCGGAACGTCAAGGGAATCGCTTGCTGGCAACATAGCGCATCACATCAGGACAACAGCAATTCAATTTGGTATAACCACCGACCACCGACCACTGATGGATCAGGCGTTTTGGACAGCGCGATGCGCTTGGGCAAGCAGGTGATCGAAAATGCGGTCAAAAAGGGTATGGGGCATTTTTTCTGGGTGGAATTGCACGCCCATAATGCGTCCGTCCGGAGTTTCGATGCCCTCGATGACGCGGTCTGCACTGCGGGCGCTGATATTGAGTTTCGGGCCAACCGTTTCGACTGCTTGGAGGTGGAAACTGTTGGTCTCGCATTCGGTTTGGCCCAGAATCGCCGAGAGATGTGACTGGGGGGTGAGCGAGATCGCGTGGCGAACAGCACGCGCGGCGCGCTTGGGAGAATGGGGTTCAACACCGCATTGTCTTTGAATGTCGGCATAGATTGTGCCGCCGAATTGTGCATTGATAAATTGCATGCCATAGCAGATGCCCAACACGGGCATCTGTTTTTTTTTAGCGTATTCAAAAGCGCGCATGTCATTTTGATAGCGCGTCTCATCAACTGGCGGGAGATCATCGGGCAGGTCGCCGATCAAGCCTTTGGCAATGCCCGGGCCGCCGGTGATGATCAGGCCGTCGAGCAAACCGAACAGCGGCGCGAGTGTGTTGTGTTGCTCGGTCATGGGCAGAAGCAAGGGACAACCACCCGCGCGTTCTACGGCGATCACGTAGTCGCGGTCGAGCGATTGCTGTTTGTTTTGCGTGTCAAAGCTGGTGGTAATGCCGATCATTGGGCGAGACATAGCAATCACCGCCTCCACAGGGCCAAGTTTAGAACCTACCCACTTAGAAAAGCCTGAAATTTCCGACCATACCGGTAAAATAATCCACAATAACCCACACACCCGAACACATCACTTCTCCCAGTATAATCCCCAAAAAAAAGGGCCGGGTCGTTCTGTATAGCTCCCCGCCACCGAATTTTAGCACCACAGCCTTCACGGCCCAAGCTAAGAAAACGCTCAAAAAAAAGTAATCCGTGTACGCGATCGTACTCAACGGCAGTGCCACCGGATGTAGCGGCCACCACACGAACCGGGTTCGCAGCACCATCAGAAGGGCTGCAATCCCCATCCCCATCCCCGTATATACAAATCCCTTGATAAAGATCGGACTCGGCGCCAGCATCCGCCGTCCCACAAACGCATCAAACGGGATACGCGCATAGTCATGAAAGTGCCGGTCTAAGTTGAGTCCCCCATGCGTGTAACCCAACTCCAGTGTCATATAACTCGCAGCGACCAGTCCGACGCCCAAGGCTGTCCCCATTGCCCAGACCAGTCCCCGTTTCTGTCCGATCTTCCGGGCCAGCCTCAGCGCTCCGGATGCGCGAGGCATCAGGTTATTCCACCGCGTCATCGTCCAAGCGTAGCTAAACCCCAGCGTCACCAGGCCGGTCGGGCTGAACACCGAAGATCCCACCGCACAGACCGCGAACTCCGCCGGATTAATCGGCGAATACGTCGCTGCAAAGCCGGTCTCACTCACAATTCGCGCTATCGCCAGAAACACCACAAAACAGCAAAAAAACAGCAGCGGGATCAGCAGGGGTGACATCCCTGCCCGATACAGCCAGCACCCCAGATACAGCAGGCCCCCCGCAATCCCGATCATAGCTGTTCGGAAGGACATCACCTCCTCTGAATCGTCCAGCGCAGACGGCCTTCCCAGTGCCCTGCGCCACACCTCCTTTAGATGTCCCCGGCCCACCCACAGGCTGTACGCGGCCAGAACCAGCATGTACCCCATTCCCATCATCGCCAGAACCGCGGATCCCCGGGAGCTGAACCGGCCCACGGTCCCCGACACGTCGGTATATTCCACCCCGAGGACAGCTATTATCCCGCGGATCACTTTAGATATCACATTGAACACCCAGATGCTCAAACTCACATCCGTGTTGACCAAATAGGAGTATCCCAGGATCGCAAAGTGAAGCATAAATGGCAAAGGCGTCGTCCTGCGGAAAATCCAGATGGTCTTCCGCAGGCTGATCTTGGGCAGCGCGGGATAATAGGCATGCAACCCATTGACTGACCCGATTGCAAACGGTACCGCGAACCCCGCCCACATCAGCCGGCTCTTGAACAGCACGCCGATCCTTTCCGTCCCTGCCATCGCCAGCGGCACCTGCATAATCGGAAACGCGAACCGCTCGTGTTCCTCCCATTGCTTCCGCATCACCACTGCTATGCAAATCAGCACCACAAACAGGGCCGCGAAGAAGGCCCCCCAGCTCAACAGTGGCGCAAGCCACACGACCCAAGGCAGCGAAACACCTCCCGGCAACCCCTCGTAAAGCCCCCGCACGGCCTCGGCGTTTTGCGGTGCCGTCCAGTGTAGAATATGCGGCAACACCGCCTCCAGATCCCGTCTCTCTGGCGAAGCATAGTATGTAACGCCCGTCAGGTAGGATATCAGGTACTTGATCATTCCCGATGCGGGCAGAAGAAACAGAAGCATGACATAGATGGCCAGAAGTTCTCCACGCGCCAAAGCGCGGCGAGGGGCGAGGGCACTAAGGAGCGGATTGACCAGCAACACCAAAATAAAAAAGACGAACAGAGTGCTCCGGTCTATGAACAGATAATTCATAAAGGAGCCCTGGATGACCATCCGATTGTAGGGGAGTGCCACGCCCAGAAAGGCGCAAAGTCCAAATCCGATCAGGAATGCCCGAAGGGTTAGGCCATCCCGAAAATCCCCTCCTCCGTCTTTGGTGTCCTGCTTTTCTCCCGTTTGACGTGCGTTTCCAAATCCGTTCATCCTCTCTTGCCCTGATGGTAAAGTGCGGCCACTTGCGACTCTGTCAAATTCCGGTTGTACACCCGCAGTTCCGCCATGTTGCCGTTAAAATAATCCTGCGGTCCGAAGCCGATCTTCAGGGGCCTATCGTTGGAAATGTAGGCCTCGTATCCGTTGAAAGGCGCAGAAGTTCCCACTTGCTCGCCATCCACATAGAGCCTGAGCCTGCACGGCCGATCGTCGTCCTTAACCGCGGCCAGATGCCGCCATCCGAACGCCAGTTCAAAATCGTGGGTCACGTTCCGGCCCGCCTCCAGCGAGTAGATGTGCCCTGCCGGAAGCGTGCCGCAGTAGAGCCGGCCCCGGTAAACCGCCATTGACCACGCCCGCCGGTACGCCGCATCCGGCGTCATATCCAGCCGTCCCAGGCAGGTCCATGACTTACCACCCCCCTCATAGCGGTACACTTGAGCCAGAGGCAGTGTGCCGGCGTATAGCTTCCCATTGTAAACCATCATGCCCATCACCTCGAGCTCGTCCCCCAGGCGCCCGCAGTCCATCCATCCCTCTCCTCCATCCCAGCGGAAGACCGTGCCCGTGGGCCAGGTCCCAACGTAAAGCTCCCCCTCGTAGATGGCGATGGCATAAACTTGGACCGTATTGGGAAGCGTTCCGCAGGGCACCCACCCGGTGTCACCGTCATACCTGCTCATCGCAATCACCGGTGTGTTCATGCCGCCCCCATATCCGCCAACGCAGAATAGATTTCCGTTGAAGGACGACATCGCCCACGCCCCACGGGGTGTCCCGCAGTAGGTCCACTTCTCGTTTCCCTCGTAGCGGTAAACGCCGTTGGTATTGGAACTATACGCGCCGTTTGCGTGGGCATAGAGACAGTTGTTGAAGATAATCAGCCCCGGCACTGATCCCGAATTTTCCCCTCCTGGCTTCCCGCAGTCAACCCACTCCATACCCCCTTCATAGCGATAGACATTCCCACCCGGCGTCTTGTTGGGTGAATCGGGTTGCAGCGATCCCTTGCCCGCGTGCGAGGTCGTCCCGGCGTACAACTTGCCCTCGTAGAAGGCAAGCGACCGGACGGCGTTGCATGCAATCGGAATCCCACAGTCGATCCAGTCCGTTCCCCCGGCGTATCGGTACACATGTCCGACCTCGTCTGCTCCCGCCTCATAGGTCCCCGCATACAGATCGCCGCCGCCCACCGCCAGTGCATAGACAAAGCGGGCGTTCCCCGGACGCCCGCAATCGGTCCACGAAGGCTCGATCAGCTTGTTGTCCAGCCCGAAGTGAAGATTGCGGTAATTCGACTGGCTATTGACCGCGCTCGCGTGGTTCTGGATGCCAAACGTGAATCCCATTCGATTCTCTGGATCGTATTTGCTCAGAATATCCCCCGATAGATCGTCGCGTGCCCGATCTGTCCGGACCCATACCGAAACCGAGATCCCGGTCGATCCGAACCGGAGGGACGGACTGTCCGGCACCTCGACATAACGGCCCCTTCCATTGAAGCCCGCCGCGCGCGCCCTCCTGCCATCCAGCCCCGCTGCGGTCAGGTCCGCGCCGCAGTTCTTTCCGTGATTGCCGGCGCCCGAATAATCCATACAATCACCGGCGAGCTTCCAATATCCAACCAGCCCTGCCTCCGTATCCTCCATCTCCATCCCCTTACTCGTAGATTTCAAGCATCACTACTGGCGTTGTGGTGGGCTTCGCCATGCCTTTGGCGCGTGCGTGCTCTCGTCCCTGGATGATCCAATGGAAGGATGGCGATCACCCGACACGGCGCAGCGCATGCCCCTCGGATCTTCATCGGCAACGCGATCAATCTGATGCGCGGCGCGGTAATCTGCGTAACGTTGAGCAGCGACCCGATGACCAGCACGCCGGATTTCATCAGCATCGGCCAGAAACTCGGTTTTTCCTCCCCGTCGTGCCAACTCGCCATGTCCGAAGCGAGAATCGAGGGCTTGCGATTCACTGCCCATTCAATCGCGTCATAGCTAAAATGCGGCGTATTCTCACAGCGGATGTCGTTGCGCCCAAACCGGTCGTAGCCCGTCGCCACTAGGAGCGCGTCCCCCGGATGGATCGTCTCTCCAAGCCGCGACAACTCGGCCTCCAGATCCCCGGCAGTCACCTTTTCGTCCTTCCCTTTGGAGATGTGCATTACCACCGCAGAAACAAATAGCCGGTGCAGTCCAATGTCCGCAACCGACTCCATCTCTGGGTAGAGATGCGCCCCTGTCTCCAGATAGTTGCCAGCTTGTACACACATCCGCACCTCCTGTGTGTAGCTGCGGTACTCGCGGCCCTGGCAGAGTGCTTCCATCTCTTTGTCCAGTTCCCTCATCTGGAACGACGGCAACGTGCCCGACATATCGATCGGCATCCCGTTGAAGTAATCGCAGGTCAGATCGATCAGCCGGCCCATATCCCACGTTTGGTTCAACACAATGCTGCTGTTCTGGGCAGTGCTGGATTCTGAGGACTGATTCGCCTTCATCGCTTCCCTCCATAACGTCATTAGGCCCATGCTACAACCACGGGAATAACCGCGTCCGGCTGGGTCGTATGCACGGTCAGGCGGACGGAATCCCCGTCGATCCGGGCCTCATCGAGATACGATTTTTCCGTCAGCCCGTTGAAGACCCGTACGGGCCGCTTCCCCTTGGGGATGCGAAACCGGATCGGGAAGGCACCCTCTTCGCCCAGATAAGACGCGATAATCGCCATTGCATACCGGGGACCTACCTGCGGAAGAAATTGAAACGTATTGATCCCCCGCCGGTCCCACGGGCGCAGCCGCTGATACGCTGTCTCGGGGGGAAAATTCTCCACCTCAATCGCGGGCGGGCGGACGCCTAGAAACCGCACGAGATTACGGATTAAACGTCTCGTGTGGTTTGGCAGTTTGATCTGGAAGTGGTATCCCGGCTCCCGGTGTTCGGGCTCTGGGTCGCCTGCGAGGTAGATGAACCGCCCCTGGCCCACCCGGTTGTGCACCAGTGCCGGCATTCCCGTATCCACGCCCTCGCCATCTATGAGTGTCGCCCACACCTCTCCGGTTGTGTTTGTAATTTCGTAGGGATTATCGACCACCACGGGATCGGTGATAGGCTCTGCAAGTGGACAATCGGACGTAAAAGCAAGGCGGTATTGTCCTTTGTGTACCTCTCCCGAAAGCGTCACGCCCCACTGTGCCGACAACCCGACCTCTATGGCTGTCCCCTCTTTGTCGTACAGCCCCAGGTCCGCGGTCGCCAAAACCGCCCCGCCTCCTTTGAGATAGGACGTGAGCCGTTTCCGTTGCGTCTTTGACAGACAGCACACATGCGGCAGCACCAGCGGCCCCCTTCGCTTCAGATCTGTCTCTTCCAACCGGCTGTCCCACACATAGTTATATGGCAGTCCCGAATCCCGAAGCATCTGTGCGAAAGGCCGTACGCTCACCGCGTCGTAGTCTGTGTCGTGGTACCGCCACACCTCGCTCTGGATTGAATGGAACAGGCTACAGGCCACCTCGGGTTCCGTCTCTTTGAAATAGGGGTCCAGCTTGAACGTTTCCATAAACCCCTCGTACTCCGACGGCAGTTCCCTCAGCGTCTCATAGCACCAAGCTGTCACATAATCCACACCCGCCGCGTACGGCAATATCCCGATCCAGTGGCCGTCTTTGCGGGTCATCTCCAAAGAGGTGCCGGGACAGAACGCCTGCACCGCCAGGCGCAGCGGCTTTCCCTGTAGGGCGCCGGTAAAAATCAACGCCACTTCTAGAACCGACACGAAGCGGGGCAAGTAATTGCCCGAAATGTGAACGCTGCTCCCGTGGTAGATCCCCGTGTTCATCGAATCCAGCGCGCGGCTCATCGCCCCTAAGTCCACGGCATGTTGCCACGGCTTCCATCCCATCAGTTCGGCAATGTACGCGCAGGCCATCCCCACGCCCACTTCTGGGCGGACCGCCTGCACCGCCTCCCGGAACTCCGCGTGCAGTGCCGTCCACTCGTCAAAGCGCCACTTGATCCAGTCGCGCCACAACGGATCTTCCCAGTCGATATCTTCGGGCGGCTCTTTTCCAAAGTGTTTCGCAAAGTGCTTGCGGCAGAAATCGCAGTAGCAGGCCATCTCCCCTTTGGCACCTAAGAAGCCCTCGTCGTTCAAGTAGAGATATCGCAGTGCGGGGATCAGCGCGAGTTCCCGCAGTTCCCGCTTGTAATTGTCCTTATTGGCCTCGTTGAACGGACAGAGCCAGTTCAACTCGCCCCCGTCGCTGTCCAGTGCCGCGGGCTCTGCGCGCAGCACCATCCGGCGGTCTGGATGATGGAGAAGCACCTGCTCGTGATATTTCATATAACCGGTATTGATCATCACCCCCATCCCCTCGCGTGCGGCTATCTTCCCCACCTCCATCGCCAGTTCAGGAGACAGCCCGCCGATATCCATCCCCGCCTCGAGCCTGTTCGCAAAAAAATAGAGATCCGTAAACCCCAATGCCTTGACCTCGCGGATGATCTCCTCCGGCTGCCACTGCTGGGGAATATGGATATGGGCCAAACGCCGAATGTCGCGCATGCAGACCTCCTTTCCATCAGATCCGAATCATCTCTTGAGTAACCTTTCGCTCACACCGCCGCTTCAAGATGCGAGAAATCCACCCCCAGCCTGTGTGCCCACGCCATCAGATTCTGGTGTACGTCCGCCTCTAGCGGGACACCTCGCGCCTCACATGTGCGTTCGCAGCGCATCATCCGTTCGCCGGGCACGCGAATTTCGTCGGGCGTCGGGTTGTCTTTGAGATCGGCGATAAACGCGGCCATCCGGGATTCGAACTCGGGCACTGGCATAAAGGCCGCGATATCGACCGCGATGCAGCACTGGCTCTCGGCCTGGAATTTATCCTCCCGCTGATCCAAGGGCGCGATACCGCGCAAAAATCCCGCGCCGCCCAGTACGCCGGTGAGCACCTCTACCAGGATCGCCAACCCCGCTCCCTTGTGCCCACCTATGGGCATGGGCGTGCCTCCGAAAAGCACCGCCTCGGGATCGTCAGAAGGTCGTCCGTTTCTATCCACACCCAGCAGGTCAGGGGGAATCCGCCTGCCCTCGCGTACCCACTGGTGTAGCTTGCCCCCCGACGTGGTCAAACACGAATCGAATAGAATCGGATACCCGGCGGCAGTGGGAATCCCGAACCCCATTGGCGTGTTGCCAATCACCTGTGCGTGCGTGCCGGGATAGCCCATGGATGCGTGCGTATTGGAAAACGCAATGCCGATTGCACCGGCGTTCGCCGCCGCTATGCAGTAGGGCGTCGCCGAAAGAAAATGGTTATTGTGGACCACCAGCACGATCCCGATCCCGCCCTTTTTGGCCTTCTGAATAGCGAGGCGCATCGCCTTCATGCACGCGACCATGCCCACACCGTGGTCGCCTTCGATCACGGCGGTCATGCCATGGTCGCTCAGGATCGGCTGGTTCGGGCATGGATTCATCCTGCCATCGACCAATCCCCGGAGATTATAGTCGATCTGGCGCGTGCCGTGCGTGGTAATCCCGCGCATTTCTTGGCCCACGATCATCGCGGCGATGGTCTCAGCATCGTCACCCGGAACGCCGGAAGCCGTGAAAAGGTCGCGTACGAGTTGGGTAAGCCCATGGATGGCGATAGGGGTCATGTTGGGCACTTCCATAGATTCATTGAGAACTGACGCATCACCCCGCGTATTCAATCTCGGAGTACTGGTCTTTTGCCAGCGGATAAGCGTAGGCCCGCATCCTGCGATCTCGAGAAGTCATGAAAAACGCATGGGAGGTCATCCAGTTCGCAATGCACGTATCCTCTTTCTGGAGAATCCGCCCTGGAGCATCCACATCAAAAGAAAAATCGATCAACTCCTCAAGGGTACGCATCGCTTTGAACGTCTCCCGGTAGTATTCCACATAGTGCGCCCGGTTTTGGGAATTGTAGTAATAGGGACTCATCCAGAAATCGGGTTGTTCCCTCCGAGCCGGTGCCTGTAGATCTGGGTGCTGCCAGTGGTTGGTTTCGAGCACCATGCCATCCGTCGGCTCTCGAAATGCAATATTTTCTGACTCCAATTCCAACCCCACCATGTTTCCCTTGGCATCGACGGCCGCACCCGTGACCCCCTTCACCCCTGACGTGCGGTACTGGGACAGAAAGTGGCGAACATCCTCACAATCTGCACAATGCCAGGGGACCAAGCCATAGACAAGCAACATGTTGATCGTTTCCGGGTTGTCTGACCAGTTGAATTTGGGGTGTCCGGAAGCCCAGCCCAGCAACAGCCCCGCATCGTTGACCGACGTATGGACCACGCAGTGCCTCCGCCCGCTCATGCCGACGAACCCGTGAGGCTTGAAATCGGGATACGCCGCGAGAAAGCGGTCTTTCAACAGATCCGCGTTGGATGTCGGATTTGAAGGATCGTAAGTCCGCAGCATGGCGGGCCCATCCTCTGCCAGCAGGATCCCGAACGCAGAACACCCCTCCTCCTCGCGTCCCGTATCGGAGAGGTGCAGATAGTAGGTTTGATCGAAATCCTCGCACCCCGCAGCCTCCCCGAATGCCTCCATTTGCGCCATAAAATCGGAAAACTCCCGCCGCATGAACGCCATGTTTTTGCGAAAGTAAGGATGCTCAAAGTTGTGTGGCCGCGACAACCACGCCGCGAGTCTCTCCTGCACGGCATCCGAACCGAGCGCGCCCTGTGCCCGTCCCGCCTCTGCCGGACTTCCTCGAAACGTGTAGTGTTCCAGAGGTCCTTCGCGCCGCAAAATTACAGAACCGCCCATAGATCACCTCCTGTTTGGAGCTTTGAGATAACGGATGCGGGGCAAACATTCGATGTTCCTCGGGGGGATCATCAATCGAAAAAAAAGGAAATGGCAGCCCAGATAAGGCTGCCATTTCTACGGAGAACAGGCCCCCTTTAGAACGATCCACTCAGACTGAAGCGCAGCGGTGCTTCAAAGTCATTTCCGTCGCTGTATGAGAAATCCAAACGGACTTCTTTGCCCCCTATCGGCTGGAACTTCACCCCCAATCCCAAACTGTAAGTCTCTGTATCGTACCTCGGTTTATAACCCGCACGCAACGCCAGCGTATTCTGAAACCAGAGCTCACCGCCCAGCCGATACTGCGGCTGGGCAAAATCTGTGGCGTAGTGGTTCTCTCCCGTCACCGTCAGATACGTCCTGCTGCTGCCTTTCTTTCCAAACACTTCTATGGCAAACGCGAAATTGAAGGTGACCGGCATTTGGTAGTTGGTCTCCCGAGATTTCACGTCCTTACCCAGGTTCTTAAACGCCATCCCAAGCCGCAGACTCCGGAAGCCCGTGTTAAATATCGTCCCCAAATTCACATCCACACCGGTCATCCGATCTTCGTCCAGCGTCTCTTGGGTCCAGCGAACCTGAATGCCAAACGAGAGCTTGTCCGTCATTTTCATGGCGTAGGATGCACCGATGCTGAAATCTCCAGTATCCAGCATCCTGCCTGTACCCAAAGGCTGGAAGATCGTGGTCTCTTCGACCTCTGGAAGCGCGTAGGACATCGCGGACACCCCGAGCACACCCCGACCGGTGTTGTAGGCGACTGCTCCCGAGTAGAATTGGGAATCGACCAGCCAGCGAGTATAGGAGAGCGTGTACTCCGCCTTTTCAATGTGGGTCAGACCGGCCGGGTTCACAAAAATCGCGTTGACGTCATCGGCGATGGCCGTAAACGCCCCGCCCATGCCCGCAAGACGCGCCCCTTGGTCTATCTTGAGCACGGGGAACGCGGCCTGTCCGAGTCGCTTCTGGGTCTCTGAATTTGCGGTCTCGGGAAAAATCATCGCGCATACCGCGACCGCCGTGATTCCAATGCAGAATATCCGTTTCATTTTTTTTCCCTTGAACAGTGCAACGAGAAGGCGAATCAGAAATCCTCGATTCGAATTCGTCCGTCTCACTTGCTGATTAAAAAGATACCCCGTTGAATCCTCCCCTGGGTTTCAGGCATCAGCGATTCGACCACAAAGAAATAGACACCAGAGGAGGCTGAACCGATATTGTCTATGGTTGTCTGGCTCCAGGTGGCTTCTCCCCGCCCCGGATCGTCGTGGTTGACCTCGGCCATCAGGTCACCGGCCACCGTGTAGATTCTGATCTGGCACTTGCGCGGGATATTGAGAAACCGAATCGCCCCTTTATTTTCATAAGCATGGGCGCCGTCATCCCTGTAGGGATTGGGGGTCACGATTACCTTGCGGTCCAACTGATCCGATTGATCTGTGGAAGGTACATAAGGGGTTGAAATTTTGACCCCGTTCACCCACTGCTCTGGCGAACTGTTGCCGCTTTCGAGGGAGGGTATGGCGATCCCCGTGCCATTCCAGTTGCTGTGTGCCTCGCTGTAAGTGCGGACACTGTAGTCGTATACGAAGCCCGCAATAGACTGCGTATCGACGTACTGGTAATTGCTGCCGCTGTAAAATGGGGAGGCCTGGACCGGGATATCGGCGAGCAACTCCCAATCGTCTCGCTTAAAGACCGACCGATAGACCCGGTAGCCCTTCACATCTTTTGCCTCAATGTCCGAGTAGTCGGGATTGATCGCCTCATCGGCCGCATCATCCCAGACCAGAGAGATAAACCCATCTGTCGTCACGCTCACATCTACTTTCACGTCCGGCGGGGCGTCGGGAAGGTCGTAGTTCCACTGAAACGCCTCTTTGGCTTTGTTGACGTGTTTGACCAAGTTGTCGAAGGCATTGTCCGAACGCATTTCATCCTGTCTCCCCAGCTTTGCCCAACGCCACATATTTTCTTCCACCGGCGCGCCCCCAGCCAGCACGAAAACGATCTTGACCTTGTCTCCGAGGGCAAGGTCGTAAGGACCGTAGGCAAACGACCCGTGCCATCCCCCAACCTCAGTGGGATTGTCCTTGATAAAAGGGGCGGAACCCGCCAATAAATCGTAAATCTCCTGAAAAGTGTGGTTGTCTTGATCCGGCTCGTCGAAGTCGCCCCGGTTGCGGTATTCCCACCATCTCACCGTATATGGCTGGTCAGATACCTTGGGTGCGACGTACCGGTGATCCGCGCTCGCGTCGTAGGAAAAGGTATTCGGATCGTTGAAGGTTGACGGCAGATACGCGATTGGGGCAAAGCCGGTGTACTGGAACGCCGTTATCTCCCCCTCCTTTCGCACCTGCGAGGGACGCCCCGCGTATGCGGGGTTGGCCGCAGTTGGGTCGTAGGGCTTGCCCAGATCGTCTCCCGGCAAGAGCGGGTTGTCCCCGTCATAGGCATACCATATCTTCAAACCCCGGCCCGACGCCGGCCCGTCGTAGTTGGACGCCTCGGTATACTTGAACCAGTCGTCGTTGTCATTCGGTCTCGTTCTTCGATACCAGGCGTCGTAGTTCATCCAGCCGTGCCCCGCCTGAGAGATGAAGAAACGCACCGAGAAGGCGAAAAAGGTGTCGTCGAGTTGTAGTCCCGCTCCACCGTTCAAGTCCGCCTCTCCGTCTCCATCGGAGTCCCCCGTGTTCTCAAACTCGTATTCCATGATCTCAAAGTCATCGTATTCGGGGTAACTCCAGGAATAGACCTTTTTGGTGACTGTAATCCCGCGCTTCGTTGTATAGTGCATTACGAGAATGCTTTCGGGGAACATATCTTTGTCCGGATCCATATACTGCCCGTACCGGTAGTTGTGGATCTCGGTGACGTGGGTTCTATCTACTGGCGGCTGCCCGGGCCACCAATTGGCCATCGCAGGCCCGACAGGGGAGTAGTTTGGGTAGCCGATATTCGCTTCCGGCCCCTTAGACGGATCGTAGGACATCATCCTGATGTCGTCCGTAATGGCGCGCGGCTTTGAGATCGAGACGTAGTACTCTCCTTCCGGATCTCCAGGCACGCGCGTTGCAATGAACGCGCTAAACCCGGGCATCGTGGCTGTCGATTCGAATAAAGCGGCATACGCAGGATGGAGCGAACCCCAATTCCGCTCGCCCCAGTAGTCCTGAAACTCTGTGGCATACTGTCGCGTCCACACGCCGGGATACTGCATCCCCATCTGCCGGAAATAGCTCAACCACGCATCTGGATCCTCAGAGACGCCTTGAGTCCCATAGTTCCAGAACACATCCCACACCTTCGCGCGGGTCTGAAACCGGTGGTTCTCAGCCGCCGCCGCGGGGTCCAGTCCCCAAAGCAGCAGGCCGAGAAGCACGATCACTGTCTCGAATGTAGGAATTTTTCTCATTTTTAAAATCTCCTCTCGTGAATCCCCATTGGAACAAACGCGGAGTTCGCGCTTGCAGGTAACGGGCATCGCGTTTAGGGCCAATAGAACTCGCCGACTCTAAAATCGCAACCGGATACCCACATGTGATGTGCGGGGATCGCCAACGAACCGCGTCCGATCCTGAAAATCCCCGTACTTCAGATAATTCGCGTCATTCGGCCGGGGCGAATGTAGCCCCCACCACATATAGTCAGAGCCCGAGGCCAAAGCGTCCTGCTGGTTGAACAGGTTGAACACCTCTACGAACAAATCGGCGTTCACCCCTCCGAACCCGATTTGCTTCTGCACGTTCAGATCCACCACCGTGTGCAGGGGCCCTCTCCCGCGATCACTCGTTCCCTTCACAGTCGTATAGGTGAACTGCGTCCCGGAATAGATCCGGTAGATCAGGTTGGCGTTGACGCCTCCGAGGAGTGTACTGCCGCCGATCTTAGGCCCTATGCCAAAGTCTTTCGGCGAGGAAAAGAACACTTGGAGACTGCCCTGGCTTCGGCGTCCCGCGTCCCGCCCGGGATTTGCTCGGTGTCCATGCACAATCCACAGGCCCTGAGCCGCCTCTGACGCCGCCTGAGACAGCCAGCTATCTTCCCACGTCGGCTCGATGGCGTCTTTGTTCGGCGCAAAGTCATAGACATAGCCTCCGGCGATCCTTCGGTCTGCCTGAGCAGATCTCAAGGCTTCGTTGGCGCCGTGCCCGATCAACCGAATTTGGTCTTCGGTAAGAGGCACGGGACGCTCCACACCACCGACCACCTCCCACTCGACAAAATAATTGCCACTGGCGATGTAATTTGAGTCTGGAACCACCGTGGCGCCGTTGCTGACGGCACCGCCGCCGCCCAGGCTGTAATCGCCCCAGGCCAAGTTGAAAGCCGCGCGGAACGAGAAGTAGTGGCTGAAGTCCTTTCTCAAGCTGAACTCGAACCCCCGAGTGTCCTCCAAGCGGATGTTGGACAGGCTACTGGTGAGCTTCTGACGGAGGCGGGTTCCGTTGCCTCGCAGCTCGGGCTGAAGGAAAACATCCCACCCCCCGCTCTCTTGGAATGAGGCACTTTTGTAAAAGGTCGCCAGAGCAACCGTGTAGTTGGCCATGAAGTTCCAGTCTGCGCCCAACTCGAAGCTGATCGTCTGCGCTGTGTTGTCCCATATCGGCCGCGTGATGGAAGACGTTGCAGGGCGATAGTGACTTCCGTACTCGCTGTACGGGATGCCGGATGTCCCGCCTCCGGAACCAAACCACTGGTCGTGAAACATCTGGTGAAAACTCGGCAATTGGTAGAAATGCCCGTAAAAGAAATGGAGGCTCGACCTGTCTGTAATGGGGTGTGAAATCCCCAATCTCGGACTCCAGTTGACAATCGGTTTCATCTCAAATCGGGAAGCCTGTAGGTAGCGCGACATCGTCGAATACTGGAAGGCCCTCAAAGCCCCCATCACCGGGACATCAACGCCCCAGAAGCGGTCGTAGCGAATGCCCACGTTCACGATGAATCCCTCAAATTCCATCTTGTCTTGGACGTAAGCTGCGAACTGCTTCGGCTTTATTGGCGTTCCCGGTTCGGGGTTCCCGATATACAAGATCTGCTTTTGTGCCTCCCCTGGGGTATTGCCTTCCCTAATGTAATGGTTGCTATAGGTCGTGAAGTCGATCCCAATTTTGTAAAAGTGCGTTTTGGTGAGTTGGCTGGACAGGTCCAGTTTCACGCCGGTTCTCTTCTGTTTGCCGAAGGTATATGCACGCACCTTCTCCCGCCCGGAGTAAAACCACCCCTCTTTGTCGGTTCCGACGTCCGAGGTCGTGTTTGGCACCCCGCTGGTATCCTGATTGCTGTGGTATTGCGACAGCCTCAGTTCGTAAAAGGTCCGCGGGGTAAGCGTGTGGGTGACCACGCCGTAGAGCAAATTTTCCGTGTTGATCGTTTTTCCAGCAGGGGACCCCTCCAGAAGAAAAATGTCTCGACCAGAGCCTCTGAGGGTATTGGCAACAGGGGGCGTTCTCCCACCCAGAGTACCGTCGTTGAATACTTTCCAGCGGTCATAAATCCAGCCTAACTGCAACTTCACGCTGTCATGAGCCCGGAAGGCGATCTTTGTCGTGTTTCGGATATTGAACGGCCGGACAGACCAAGCCCCTGGAAAAACAGCGGCATCTCGCAAATGCCGGGCGCTGACAAAGAAGGATGATTGCCCAAGCAACGGACCGCCTAAAAACCCGTCGAAGTAATGACCGCGCCGGTCTGTGTAGTTGGTCCGCTGGTGTAACAGCTTGCCCGTCTGAGGATCCACCTCGGCGACCCATTCCGGATCGTCCCACTGCATGTGCCCCCGGTGTTCGGGGGCCTCATAGACGTTCGCCCCCCAGTGCTTCTTGCCCGCTGGGGTAAGACGATACTCTGTCTCGCCGCGGTAGTCCGCCCCGCCATCGCGGGTCACGATTTGGATCACCCCCGCCTGCGCGTTGCCGTACTCGGCGTTCATTCCGCCTGTGATCACAGAGAGCTCTTGCAATGCCTTCACGTTGCCCCCCCACCACTGACTTCCAGATGAGGTGGGGCCTCCCCGTCCATCTTGATTTTGCAATCGCACGCCATCCACAAAGATCGCATTGTCCTCCACCTGACCGCCGCGGATCCCCCCGCTACCATCTACCGCCACACCTGCTTCCAACTCGATGAACTCCGTAATATCTCTTAGAATCGGCGTGCGTTGAATATCTTGGGCGGTCACCACATAGCGGCTTTCCGTCTTGTCTGCCTCCACGGGCGGAAGTTCCGCCACCACCACCATTTCTTCCAACTCCAACTCGTGCTCCCGAAGCTGGAAATTCAATGTCGTGGTGAAATCCGTCCGCACCTGAACCTGCTCTTGGGTCACCGAATGGTAGCCAACTATTGAAGCCGTTATTTTATAGACTGCCGGATCGACCGAAACGATCACGTAGAACCCGTCCGCATCTGTCGTAGCCCCTAGATGTGCGCCCTCGAGCACCACGTTGACCCCCGGTAGCGGCGTCCCCTGCTCATCTGCCACCCTGCCCATCACCTTTCCGGTCGTCCCGGCCATCGCCGCGCCAACTGTTGCAAAAACGACCCAGAGCGCGAAAACAGCACCCGTCAAAACCTTTCGCCTTCTCATCTTTTCTCCTTTGGAAAATAAAAACACAGGGCGATCTCTCGCGTCCTACTCGCCTCTCATTTCTCAAAGTAAAACCGCAGGCCCCCACGCAGATTCCAGAACTGTAGCGGAAAAGTCTGACCCGATAACCCCCACGCCTCCATCGGACGCAACTCGCCCAACAACACGTTGTAACGCACCCGAAGATCCACCGAGATGTTGTCAAATGCAAACGCCTCCACACCCAACCCCATATTCGCACCCAAGGCGGTACGCGTATCGCTGAACGGCTCGATCTGTAATGTCTGATCTAGAGGCTCTGACTTCTGACCAGGAAAAATTAGACCCTGCACATCTGTCTTGTAGTCGTAAAATCCCGTCCCCACCGTGAGATACGGCGCGTAACGCCCCCGCTGAAGAATGCCCGATCCCCCCCCGCGAATGATCGCATTCACCAGAAAACTATTTATTTGCATCTGGCTAACTGCATGAGGAGACACATACTCGTTCCCATCCACCGACCAAGTAAATGCACGCGCTTCCAGCGTGCCGTTGTTGAACTTGGAGCGATGGTATTCCACCTCTACACTGAGCCTAGGATTGACCGTATAGGTGAACACCGCGCCGACTTCCCCTCGACCGCTCTCATACCAGTCCTTCAACTGAAACATAGACCGGTTATAGTCCAGAAACGCGCCGATGCCCCAGTGGGATCCCATCTCTTGGGCAGACGTCGTTCCGGTCAAAAACAACAGGGACGCGAAGAATCGAAAAATGTTGTCCCGCATGCTCGACCTCCTTTTCGGGTCTGATGTCGAAAATTCCAATCCACTCAGCCATTAAACGAAATAATACTTTTGTCACTCTGTTATCACCTCCTTTTCTTTTTGTTTGACATCTGAGCACAAAATTTATAGATTTGTGACCTTCCAATACGCAAGGCTTACACCGAAGCTTTTCGCATTGGTTGCAAGCCGTTAGCCTTCTCCTCGCCAAGTGAGTGGCTAACGGCCTTTTTGTTTCTTGAGAAGTCGTGACGCTTTCCAAAATTCCGTGGCGTTTTACTCTCTGTCCGTGCCCAATTTGCCGATGAGTCCATCGGTCTTCCGAATGGTCATTGCGTGCCAGAAAATCCGGACGGTATCCCAGCACTGTAGCGGCCTTCTGCACTAACCACGGATTTGTACGCGTTTACAAAAAACTTCAGCTAAGATAAAACCAAAGTATTCGCCTTGTCAAGTATTTTTGCTCGGTGTTTATCCAACCCCATGGGAGGCCGTAGCGCTCGTCAGAAGTTGAAAAAAAGTTGCAAAATGCCGATTGTACGTTCTTCACGCCCCCGCGCTCAACAGTGCCGTCGCCCGGTCCACCAGCACCTCTCCTGCCCCCGGGCCGACTGGCGTGAATGCCATCTCGTATCCCCCCAACTCGTACGCTTCCCGATCACCGATATAGCTGATTGCGCCGAACTCATTCGCCAGTGCGGCGATCAGCAAGTACCGGAACTGCGATCGGGCCTGAATTGCCCTTCCAAGAGAAGCGAATGGCTCTCCCGGAAGCCCGAGTAAGGCACCTTCGCCTGCCCCTAGAACCTGCACCTCCGTCAGGTGGTGGGACTCCGGGGCCGCCTTCTGCCAGTCGGCCAGTAGCACCTCGGCCGGCGGGCGGTATCCCTCCTTCAAAGGCAGTGCCACTTCCCGCCGGCAGGCCCACATCTCGGGTATGGCATCCCAGCGTTCGACCCCAGTAATCGCCGCCATGACCCCGTCCGCCAGCCGCTTGCTCAAGCGTGCGAGTTCCCGCTCAAATCCCCGCTCCCGTCTGGTCAGGCTTTCCTCGGGGTTTTCCCCTGGTCGGGTCTTCCAGACTTGCTCGATATCGATATTCCAAATCAGGCTCACATCTCCCTCTGGACCGGCGGTATAAAGGACAACCGGTGCTTCGGTGCCTTCGGGTGCCCACGCTGTCGCCACCCGATCAGCCGTGGCGCCGGCGATCTCCGCCGAAATGCCCGATCCACAGAAGATCCACGGGTGCGAGCCGTAGTTGATCACCGCCGCCAGTGGCAATTCTGTCTCCTGATTCCGCACTGTGAAAACCCGCACCAGCGGATCGATCTTCGTGCGCGCAGCCACTCGGATCCCCGCAACCGGGTCCCGCCTCGGATCTCCCCAACTCCCATCCGACATCAGCACCCGCCTCGAACTCGCCACCCCCTCCACCTCTGCCTGCCCGAACCCCACCTCTGCCGGCCTCAGTGCGCCATGCGCCTCAACCACCGCCTCGACTGCTTGGGTCACAAACCACGCCTTCCAGTCCATGGCCGTCTCGCCCACCCAACTTGCCGAGGACGAGACCGTTGTCACCCGGCCCATGGACGCGGGCGCAGGCCCATCGCCCCTCATTGGCCTTCGCGCCATATCTTCCGGGGTGTAAGTCGTTGCCACAGGGCAGAACGCAGGCCCCGAATGCGTGTGGGTCGCGCAAATCATAATCGCTTCGGGAACCAGCCCGATTTCTGCCGCCACACCTTTCCGGATCTGCGCCGTAGCAACCGCATCCACACCCGTCAGATCGACCGCAACCAGGGCCCATGCCCGGTCTCCCCGCTGCAAAACGAGCGCCTTGGCATAGAGCGCATCATGCACATAGCGCGCTTGAATATCCCCCGCTGCTCGGGGATTCCACCCAGACATGGACACCCCCACCGGCGGTGTAATCACTCGCCGAGCCGCCCCGGCCTGCAAAGTGTATTCGCCCATCAGATCCTCCGACCTCTCAAAATAGAAAATCCGCCTATCGAGTGAGTGGCTAACGGCTTCTTATATTCCAATTTCGCAAGAAGCAAAGCGGAATCCGGTCTCCTGAATCACCAGCTTACAATCCACAATCACTCTCCGTATTGAAACCGAATCTCGCGGGTTTCACGCTTGCCGACGACGAGGTCCTCAATTTTAACCTCGAGAATATTCACCCCGCGTTTGACCTCGCTCAGATCGATCTCCACATATCCCTGTTCGTTCGGCTCCAATCCGGCGTGTTCGTAGCCAATCGAAACCTGGGGGTTCTTGCCTCCTAAAAGCGAGCGCAGGCCAGTGGCAACTGATCCGAGTGCCCCCCGGATGGGTTTTGAAACAGATCGAACCAGGTATTGCACCTTGAAATGCGTCTGACCGAAGGCATTCTTCTCGAGGTTGTAAATCTCGTAGTAGGCGTACACCTTCTGCGCCCCTTTGTAGTTCCGGGTTGGCATCGGCACAACCCACACATCTCCTTTTTTGAACCTGTTGTGCGGGCCTCGGTCTTCAATTGCAGCAGCAAGTTGAATATCACTAATCCGAAGCCGATCTTTGGGATAGTCCTTTACCTCTACCGCCTGCCTGTAAATCCCCGTATGCCCGGAAATCAGATCCCTAATCTGAACTTGGAGGTCGTATTTGCCGGGCGGCACTTGGAGCTTGAGCAGTTCCGGCATAAAGGCTCTTTGAGACCGTGTAAAATCGCCGGCGACCCGATAGGCGCGTCTAGACGCGGCCCGGTGAATGGTCGTATAATCTGCATCGGCTAAGGCCAGCGCACATTTTACTTGGATATAGGGCACCCCCTTTTTTCGCGCCATCGCCACCTGTGCAACTGGAAGCCCGTAATAAACCTCCAGCATGGTGCGGCCATCCGTCGCCCGAAAATCGGCCAGATCAAAATAGAAATCGAGCGGGGGATGCTGGAAACTCGGGTGATAAACATCGGGTACTCGATCCACGGCATTCTGAAAGACCACGCCGGGGGCATATTTGGTGAAACGGGACAGCTTGGACACATCTCCATCCGGTGAAGGGGGTGGAATAGGCGCGAAATCGAACCGTCCGTTGCTCGCTTCATCCGTAAAAGTGATCTCGATGCCGTTCCCGACCTGTGTGTAGGTCCACGTTTCCCATGGCACTGTTCCGCCTTCATCGCCCATGGTGATGGGGGCATACCCACCAAAATTGAGTTGGGTCTTCAAATTCCCGAACTCGTCGAAGCGGCTATCCGTCCGAACAGCCCCAAGAGGATCCTGTACCCCGCTCGCTGCGGCCGACGCTTCCGAGGCATCCTCATCCTCAAGGGCCTCCTCCACAGGCACCTCCTCATCCCGGTCGATAAGCGAAGCGGCAAACGGATTGCGACTGGCCCGAACCGGAAATACCGGGCCGGTAAAGGTCAGCAGCGCGGCCTCAGGGCCATACAGGGCAACGGCCATCTGATCGCGCACGGCCTGAACCTTCGAATTTTTTACAAACTGCCTCTTTGTGGACCGGGAGCGATAGTCGGGCTCTCCATACCGAATATAGACCTCTCCCCGCTTGTCCCAGGGATGGACTCCATTGGCAAAAAAGGTGCGGGCGTACCAAACGCGGCGGCAGTGTTCGATAACGCGTTCGTTGATCTCGGTCAGAATATCGGAATCCCGTCTTATCCAGAACCGCTCGAGATAAGCTTTCGCTTCAGGAGCCGCTCGGTAGTCCTCGAGTTCCTCTTGGGAGGCGATCAGAGAGATATCGGTATAGAGTTCCCGCTCCGCCTCGTCCAGCGTCTGTAAATAGCGCTCGAAATATTCCCGTGCGCGTTCATAGCGTTCAAAAAAGAAATGCGCCTGTGCAGATAGAGGAATGAGCTGCGTCTCCTGTGGGTATTTCTCCACAAAGGGCGCGATATATGTGTTGACCTTGTCGAACTGCCCGGCTTGGATACAGGCAAGCCCAAATTCGTAGAGGCCGTCCGGGTTATCTGGCTCCAATTCGATGTATTTCACAAAGTACTCAATGGCCTTTTCGTGGTCTTCTTCAAAACGCTCGTAAGCCTCGCCTATGAGCCGATACGCCGGGCCGTACACAGCATCGATATCGATGGCCTTTTTGCCCTCGCCTATGGCCCGGCGAAAGTTATAATAGGCCTCCATCCCTCTGGCCGGGCGTTTCACATAGGACAGCCCGAGGCCTACATAGGCGTCAGGAAGGCCATTATCGCATTTTTTAGCCGCGTCAAAAGCCTGCCTGGCCGCCCTCAAATCTCCCTTTTTCAGATAGGCGTAACCCAGACGGGTCAGCAGGCGGGCGTCTTCTGGAAAAGTTTCAACGAGGCGTTGGAAGATATCGACGGCTTCCTCGAACGCTCTCGAACGCATCTGTTGCTCGGCCCGGAAAATGAGTGAGTCCCGTTCTGTAGCGGAAATTTCCGATGCCACAAGGGAACCCAGAACCCAGACATAGAAACACAGGCAGACCGACCAGATGTGGCTATGGCTCTTGATATCCATACTCTTTCTCGTGAAACTCCAAATTCGCGTTCGCATTCCGACGCGCAAAACACACAATAACAGCCGACGTCCCCGTTGGAAAATCCCATCGTCGCCTCATCGCTCAGATGGATCTCCCGCAGCGATGGCAGTTGCACTACCCCGTTCAGCAGATCTAAGTCTGCCGCTTTTCTGCGCTCAGTCCACCACATAATCCGACGGTGTGCTCGGCACCCCCTTTGCATCCACCGCCACCACCCGGTAGGACATCCCCTTCTGCACGCCATTCAACGGGTAGCAGGGGGCTTCAACTTCTCCGAGCAAATTCTGTTGCGTCGCCGAAAATCCTCCGGGTTTTAGAGAACCGTGAACGCGGTACTTCGCCACCCGATTTCCTTCCGCATTCGCCGCCCACACCAGCATCCGGCCTCTGCCGCGCGGTTTGATCTCAAGATCAACCGGATGCCTCGGGCCGTGCGGCACCAATGACCTTACCTCACCCCAGTCTCCCCAAACCCCCTTCGCATTCCGCGCCCGTACTCGCCAGTAATAGATCTCGTCCGGATTCAGCAGATTCGGAAACTCTGCCTGCCAGCGCGTCTTACCTGCATATCTTGTCCTCCCCACATACCGGTCGAACGCGGGACAGACACACCACCTGAAATCCGGATATCGGCTCACCTGAATATGGTAATCGTCCACTTTGGCACTGCGCCCATTAGGACGCTTCCATCGGAACTCGAAATCCAGCCGGTTCACATTTGCTCCATTCCTGGGATATACTGGCTCTGGCACTCCGGGAGGGCGAATCGAATGCTCCTCCTGCCACCCATACGTCACCTGCACCTTTCGCTTTCCGCAACTCTCATCCCTATAAGCGACCGCATTCTTCCCACAAAACAGAGACGGCAAGGACCGCGTGGCACACTGGATGTCTGTATCGAAACGGATCGCATCCAGCCCCACATTATCAGGTTTCGACCCCGCCCACATCGCCACCTTGACGTAGTATTTGTAGCACGGCCCCATCCGCCATCCGAGGTCCTTCTCCTCTCGCCAGTCGTTCAGTGCCGGGTTCAGGTACCAGTCCAACGCCACACAGGCGTCCAGCCGCTGTCCGATGGCAACCCACACAGACCGCCAGTTCTTGCCATCCTTTGAAAACAGGACCTCTAAGCCATCCTCCCGCGTCTCTCGGCGGCACCTGATCCCCACCTGCGCTCCGGCAATCGCATACGGAGCCGCGACCTTCCACACCACTTCCGACACTGCGCCCGTTTTCGCCGGATGCAGCGCGATGCGCCGCTCGGATGTCTCTTGAACCACGCCCTTCATCTCCTCGGTGCCTTTCAAAGAAAGCGGGCGGCGCAAGTCCGGGCGATAGACCAACTTGCCGTTGGAAAACCGCACGTCTGGATGCAGTCGCTTCCCTCGGATCACACTTTTCCCCACATTGTCCCAGTAGCGCACCAGCTTTTCTCCGGGACGCAGCCGCAACCCCATTGTGTGAGGCCCTGGATATCTGTCCGGATCTTGCGTGATCTCCCCTGCATTATCCGCCCAGGCACAGCCCTTGTTCGGCGGATACACAAACTGTCCCTCCCGGAATTGTGTGTCGTAATACTCCTTTTCCGGCAAATCCCGTCCGCACAGCCCCAGGTTTCGATGCGACCGGCGCAACAGGTCGATGTCCCAGGCGAGATCCTCCGAGCCAGCCACGGTCGCATTGTCCCGCTTGAGAAAAAACACCATCAAATCCGTATCCAGAAAATGCCACGCGCCATCCGAGTATGCCTCGAAAATATCGTGCCCACAGCTGCGCCCCCGGCCATGGCCGTCAAGGGTGCCTCCCAGCCAGATCTCCCTGGCTTTCAAACCCATCGCCTCGGCCAGACGCCGGCTTGTGATCGCGTTTGCCACACAGCCTTCGAACCCGTAAACATTGAACAGTTTGACCGGATCGCTTGTCCCGTCGTACCACGACATTCCGATCCGGCTGTCGTAGAGCTCGTCCACCACGAACTTCCAGATCGCCATCATCTTATCGTTATCCCTTATCTGACCGCCCCCGGCAATGCTGGCAATCTCCCGGATCATCGTCTCCACAGACCACCAGTCCCGCTGCCCGTTGACCACCACCCACGGGTTCTTTACATCTGTCTCGCCCAGGTTCTCGATAGTCACATACAGGTTCGGCTCAAAGGCTTGCTCGTACGGCGGCATGCTCGCATTCGGACCTGGACAGTAAATCTTCGGTCCCACCGTCACTGTGTTCGACTCGTCTAAGTACCCGTCCATATTCACCGAAAATTCCTGGTGCTTTCGCGTGAGCACCCCGCGCCGTTCCTTTGAGGCTCGAGGCACTCTCGCGGAAACTGGCCTGCCTCCGATCAGGCTGTCCATCTCCGGATACAGGCTGGGCCCCCGCCATGCCACCGCGCGATAAAAATAGGTCTTTCCCGGCTCTAAATACACCGCATCGGTATATGTCTCCTCAAACGCCAGTCCCACTTCTTCGCAAGGTCCGGATGCCCGGCGCGACCTGTAAATCCGCGCCCCAGTGTGCCCCTCGAGGTTCACCCCTAACTTCACACAATTGACCGCAACCTTCAGTACCCGCAATTTCACCATAGTCACACGCTCGATTTTTGGACCCTTTCAAAAGATCCTGTTGTTGATTTCACTAAGGGAACCCATTCTCGGACTGCTCTACAACTTTTTAGGCGTCGTGTACTGTGGCAAAATACAATATTCCCGTGCTGAGGCAAGGCAAACAGGGATTGCTTGGCATTGAAAAATTGTGCATGATGTTTCAAATTTGGATGGTGTGTCTATTCGTCGAAATGGAGGTTGTGCGCGTGGATACGGCGATTCAATCAAAGGATGAGTTGATCTCCCTTGTAATACCAATTTGATTTTTATTTTTCCGTATCTTGCCTCCCATCAGGGAGGAATGAGGAACAAGCGTTCCGTAGAGATCATGCGTTGCTCGTCTCAAGCGTTTGGTTCTGCCTCCGGTTGCCCGTGATGCGTTGGCTACGCCTGTGCCTACGGCGTGCGGCGTCAAACGCTCAAATTATTCGCGTTTTCATACTTTTTTTTAACAGCAAAAAAAGTAGGCGAGCGGGGTACAACTGCCCCAGCAGTTCAAAAATGCCGCTCTCATGCGCCGAGGGGTGCTCTGCACAGCGCAAAGCGCTTTTGTAATAGGACGACATATGCTGGCCTGCGAAGGAAGTTGCAAGAGGGAGGTTGGTTGCGAGACAGCCTTGCGCGCTGTGCGCGATGGGTTTATCTGATGGTCTTTTGGGATGGCCTGGTTGCAATGGCTTCTCTGAATGACTGCGGAACGTCAAGGGAATCATTTGCGGGTCGCAAATCGCATCACATTAGGCCAACAGAAAATCAAATTGGTATAAGTCCATATCTCGGCCCGCATATCTTGAGAGAAGTTGAATGCGTTGTCTTCGATTGAATTTTTGCGCCATATCACAGATGAAGGAAATACAATGCCATATTCGACGCAAACCAATAAAGGCGAAGAACGCAATCGACTGTATCCCGAAGATCGCCCTGTCAACGAGTGGTATCGGTTTATTTTGTCATATCCACCGCATCTCGTAAAAAATTATATCGCGCGTTTTGAACTCAATGAAAAGAGTTCTGTTTTAGATCCCTTTTGTGGCACGGGCACGACTTTGGTGGCTTGTAAGAAACAGGGTATAAAGAGTTTCGGTATTGAGGCCAATCCCGTTGTCAAATTCGCCGCAAGTGTGAAGACGGATTGGGATATAGACCCCGATGTTCTCATCGATCACGCAGAAATGATTGCCGCAGAAACATCAAAGTTGCTGTTGTTGGAAGGCGTGGATGACGCCCCGCTCTTTCACCCCCTCGATAAAGATGAGACCGCAAAGCTGCGGACACTCAGCCCCGAACGAGAAAAGTTGATCATTACAAACTCAATCAGCCCCAAACCGCTGCACAAGGTTTTGGCTCTTTTGGAAAAAATTGACCAATTAAAGCACACGAGATGTTATGGCTATGAACGTTTAGCACTCGCCAAACAGTTGGTTTATACCGCGAGCAATTTGCGCTTTGGGCCAGAAGTTGGCGTGGGTAAGGCGAAGTCCGATGCGCCTGTTGTCGAGCCTTGGTTGGCGGGGGTTAGGAGTATGTGTAAGGATTTGATCAAAGTAAAACCCCATGCCCATGTTGCCTCGGTCGTTCGTTTTGGCGATGCGCGCAATTTGAGCGAACTTTTGCAACCCCGATCTATCGATGCGGTTATCACGTCGCCTCCATATCCCAACGAAAAGGATTATACTCGAACGACCCGTTTAGAATCCGTGTTGTTGGGATTTATGTCAGATCGAAAAGACTTGAGAACGCATAAGAATAGGTTGATAAGATCCAATACGCGAGGTGTGTACAAAAAGGATAGGGATAGAGACTGGGTCGCAAAATTTGACAGCGTACAAAAATTGGCAGAAGCCATAGAAAATCGCCGGATCGCATTGAACAAAACATCGGGATTTGAAAAATTATACGCCCATGTTGTTTGTCATTATTTTGGAGGCCTGACTCGGCATTTGGAAAATATTAAACCCATTTTGAAACCGGGAGCTTTCCTCGCTTATGTCGTTGGTGATCAGGCTTCTTATTTTCGCGTTTTAATCAAAACCGGAAAACTGTTGACAGAAATTGCAGAGCGATTGGGGTACAAAGTGTTGGATATCGATCTGTTCAGACAAAGGTTCTCTACCGCGACTCAGCAACATATTCGAGAAGAGGTTGTATTGCTGCGTTGGGAAGGCCAATCTAAGGGGTGAAGATATGTCTCACGATCCGCGCTATTCACAGATTATGGCAAAAATTTTCGAAAAAAAATTTCGAGAAGGCAAAAAAGTGATCCGTTTTGAAAGGACCGAGATTGTTAGCACCGCGATAGATTTGGGAATTGAATTGCCCAAAAACTTGGGAGATGTCGTTTACTCATTCAAATTTCGCAACCAACTCCCCGACTCAATCAAAGAAACAGCCCCCCTCAATAAAGAATGGGTGATTGTAAATAAGGGAAGGGCTCGATACGCATTTGAGTTGAAGGGAGCATCGAGGATTTTGCCCGATCCAATGCTGACCATCACCAAAATTCCCGATGCGACCCCCGGAATTGTCGCTAAATATTCTTTGGATGATGAGCAAGCATTATTGACCAAACTGCGCTATAATCGCATGCTTGACATTTTTACTGGCGTCGCCTGTTATTCTTTGCAAAACCATTTACGCACAACGGTTCCTGGCATCGGACAAATTGAAACAGATGAAATCTATGTTGGAATAGATAAAAGGGGCGTTCACTATGTGTTTCCCGTTCAGGCAAAAGGTGGCAAGGATGCTCTGGGCGTTGTCCAGATTGAACAAGATATAGCATTGTGTCACCACAGGTTTTCTACTTTGGTTTGCAGATCAATAGCGGCTCAATTTTTGGCAAAAAATGTCATTGCCCTATTTGAATTGGAGATCGTGGATGGCGAAGTGCGAAAAGTCTCTGAGCGGCATTATCAGTTGGTTTCTCAAGAACGGCTTACTGATGGGGAATTGGCAAATTACCGCCTGAGATTGGATAATCCATAGGCGTTGAGACATATCACCCCTCACATAAGGATGAGCGATGAGCGAGAGGCCGAATATTTTGTGGTTGTCATTAGAGGATACGAGCCCGCGGTTTGGGTGTTATGGCGATGAGGTGGCGCGCACGCCGAACCTGGATCAACTGGCCGCAGAGGGCTGTCGGTATCCCAATGCGTTTTCGACCGCGGGCGTGTGCGCGCCGAGCCGCGCGGCGATTATTACGGGCATGTATCAAACGGCCATTGGCGCGCACCACATGCGCGTGCGCCACACCAATGAATACGCGCCGCAAATGCCCACGCCCTACGACGCGGTGCCCCCGCATTACGTGAAGTGTTTTCCAGAGTATTTGCGGATGGCCGGGTATTATTGCACGAACAACACCAAGACCGATTACCAGTTCGCCCCGCCGATCACGGCTTGGGATGAATTGAGCGCGCAGGCCCACTGGCGCAATCGCCCCAAAGGCGCGCCGTTTTTTGCGGTGTTTAACCGCACGGTGTCGCACGAGAGCGGCATGTGGCCCGAGAAACGGGCCGAGGTGGCGACCGACCCCGATTCGGTCACCCTGCCCCCCTACATTCCCGATACGCCCAAAGCGCGGCTGGCATTGGCGCGGCATTACGACAACATCGCGGACAACGATGCGTGGGTCGGCGAGATGTTGCAGCAGTTGGAAGACGATGGCTTGGCGGACAATACGATAGTGTTTATCTGGAGCGATCACGGCGAGGGCTTGCCGCGCGCCAAGCGCTGGCCTTACGATGCGGGCATTCGCGTGCCGTGCATTGTGCGCTGGCCGGGCGCGTTGAAAGCCGGTAGCGTGAATGAGCGGTTGGTGAGCATGGTCGATCTCGGGCCTACGGTGCTGTCATTGGCCGGCGTGCAGATCCCCGCGCACATGCAGGGGCAACCGTTTGTAGGGCCGCAAGAAAGAGACCGGGAATACGTTTTTGCGACGCGGGATCGCTATGACGAATCTTACGATATGATGCGCGCCGTGCGCGACACGCGGTTTAAGTACATCCGAAATTACATGCCGGAAAATCCGTATTTGCTGTGGATTCCCTATCGCAACCGGCACCCGGCCTTGCAAGAGATGTGGCGGCTGCATCTGTCGGGCGATCTGAAAGGCGTGCAAAATGCGATGTTTCAAAAACGCCCGGTTGAAGAATTGTACGATACGGAGGCCGATCCGTTTGAGGTCAACAATCTGGCAGACGACCCCGCGCATGCCGAAACCCTGGCACGCTTGCGCCGCGCATTGGACGAGTGGCGCGACAAGTACGACACCTGGGGCGATGTGCCCGAAGATCAGATGGTGTTTCGCATGTGGCAGGGCACGCGGCAACCGCAGACGGGCTTGCCGGTCTTTGTGCCCATTTGTGAAGAAAGCCCCGGACAACGCGCCGCGCCCGAAGGAGGCACGTTTCAAGGGCCGATGATGGTGCAGTTTTATTGCGGGACACAGGGCGCGTCTATGGCGTATCAACTCGACGGAGATGATCGCTGGCGGCTGTATTCCCACCCCATTCGACTGCCCAAAGGCGAGACGAGGATTCGGGCGAGGGCCATTCGGATTGGATACAAAGAGAGCGCGGAAGTTGAAGCGACATTTGTGGTGACGTGACGGGGGCGCATCGGCGGGCGGCGTTCGTCTATTCGGACAGGCACGGGCCCACGCCCCTGCGATTGATTTGTTTCGCGTCTTTTGGGATGGAGTGGAGGGGGTTCATTGATTCGTTGACGAACTGCTACACAGTTGTACCCCGTTCCGTCCATTCGCTCTTTTCTTTAGGAGGTGTCAGGTGCGGAAGATGCGAGTGCTGGAGAAAACAATCGTTTTGGTGCTCTTATCAATGCTGCTCACCTCGGCGTGGGCGCAGGATCTGATGGAGCGATTGCGAGAACGCATGGTAAAAACACAGATTGAAAATCGAGGGATTGAGGATCCGGCCGTGCTCGCGGCGATGCGAAAGGTGGAACGCCATCGGTTTGTGCCCGCGTCTTATGTTTCGCGCGCGTACGACGATCACCCGTTGCCTATCGGCGAGGGGCAGACCATTTCGCAACCGTACATTGTCGCGCTGATGACGGAGGTGCTGAACTTGGAGCGGTCGGATAAGGTGCTGGAAATTGGGACGGGTTCGGGGTATCAGGCGGCGATCTTGGGCGAGTTGTGCGACAGTGTTTATACCATCGAGATCGTAGAAGTGCTGGGCAATCGCGCGGCGGATTTGCTGGACGAGTTGGGGTATGAGAATGTCAAGGTGAAAATTGGCGATGGGTACAAGGGATGGGCAGAACACGCGCCTTTTGACGCGATTATCGTGACGTGTTCGCCAACGCAAGTGCCCCAACCCCTTCGCGATCAACTCGCCGAGGGGGGGCGCATGGCGATTCCAGTGGGTGAAAGCGATGCACAGGAGTTGGTGCTGCTGACCAAACGGATGGGCAAGTTGCGGCGGGATCTCATTATTCCCGTGCGGTTCGTGCCAATGGTGGATTCGACCGGGGCGACGTATTAGCGGATGGGGGGTATCCCTCAAACGGAAAAATCCATATAGTAGGTTTCTTCATCTATTTTGTAGAAATTGACATCTGTGCGTCCGTAGTGCTCCATGTCTTCTTTTGTGATATTCATGCCTTCCGGCACGTTGAGTCTGTACCGAAAATAAAGCCCTATACGGCTATTGTTATCGGGGGTATGTATTGCCTTGCCGGCGTCTTGCCGGCGTACACATCTTAACGATTTGTTATCATCTGTAAGTATCGTAAAGTGTTCTCCTCTGGGTGGGAAGAAACCTGTCTTTGTCAGTTCTATGGGGAGCCTTATGTACGCTTGGTTGGGCTCGCGTCCCGGTCGTTGCCCCCAATTCAGTCCGGACCGTTGAGGTAAATCTCCCCAGCCGTCGAGGAAACTCACGCTTGCCCGAGGAAGTTGTGCTAAGTCGTCTGCTATTCTATCTGTATCTTCATCTTCGTCAGACTCCTCCACATTTCCAAGAGGCATACGCATTGAATATCGCGGTTCGCTGTAAATGGCGATAAGATTTTTTGCCCGTGGATCTAGACAGTTAATCGTATCTCGCTGGATGAGATCAAAATAGTCCCGAACTCGTTCTGCATCATACTCGATCATGGCTTCTCTGCGCGAAGTACTGAACGCTACTTGTGTGTAGTTTGCAGAGCCAATAAAGGCAAGCCTCGGAATGTCACCATTGCACCACGCATAAGTTTTTGAATGGACAGGCGGATTGCCTGCGACATAGCGGCAGATAAACACATCTTTGTATTCGCTGGCAAGTTCCTGAAATCCCTTATGGTCTTTTTCAGATATGCCATCCCGAATAGCCATCCCGACTATCAACTGAATACGCACTTCCCTTTTACCTCTGCGAAGATGATCAAAGTGTCTCGACACCATCGTTGCACTTGCATAGCCAGAGACGATGCAAAGAGTGTCAAAATTCTGCATGGCAGGTTCTATGAGGACCTTTTCAAATAGATTTTCCGTAAGCACAACGTCTCTCCAAAAGGCTAAGTTGCATAGGACGAGATCGAATCGTATCACCCCCCGGAGTGATATTCGGTTTAACTGAGAGATAGTTTATACCTGCGAAACACTTCAGGGTAGCATCAAAAATTACCTGCGATCCTAGCGGTGGAAGTGCCATACCTATTTGTCTTCTGACACTTTCTTTTGTACCAGAAAAAACAAAATTATCAGGGAATGTCTGAAGCCTCGCTCTCTCGCGGTTTGTCAATGCCCTGTCTTCGCTCCAATGATACACATGTGTTCCGCCGCCGCCGCTTCCTGTAACAGTGTAGGCGGGCTTGTTTGGGTCTAATCTTTTGTAGATTTGGCTGATTTTCGCGCCCTTAACGTTTAACTTCAGATGTTCGGGAAGGTCGGACGTAAATGCGTTCTCCCCAGGCTTGATGTGTTTCAGACGCTCAATGACCCATGTAGCTTGTTTTGTGCGCTCGTTGTTTGGCGCGTCAGCGGGTATAGGTGGTTCTTCAACCGCCTCTTTGCATGTGCGAAGCGGCTTTGAAAACGGCGCGGGCACTTTGAATGTTACAGGGATATCTGACCGTATGCCAATTATGATTATGCGGTGTCTCGCTTGTGGAACGCCGTATTCTTCAAAGCGGTACAGATGCGGCGTTATGACGTATCCCACCTCTTGAAGTTCTTTGAGAATGGTTTGGAATGCACGCCCGTCGTTTGCATTTCTAAGTCCGCCAACATTCTCTGCGAGAAACCATTTTGGACCAAAATGTTCCAGCGCGCGAACACCATGGGAATAGAGTGGCCCGTACACGCCGTTTATGCCCTTTTTTTCTCCCACTACACTAAAATCATTGCACGGGAATCCAAATGCTAAAATATCAATTGGAGCAAGGCTTGAAAAGTCCAGTTGCTCGACATCGCGACATATAATAGAATCCCGCGCGATATTCTGCCTGTACGTTTCGCATGAATCCTCGTCAAAGTCGTTGGCCCAGGCGTGGCTGATAGCGTATTGTTGGCCATTTTTCTCGACAGATGACCGCATAGCCCCTAATGCCAAGCCGCCAGGACCGCAGAAAAGCTCTCCAATTTTGAAGTTCATTTGTGTCTCCTCGGCAGAATTATGTCCTTCGTAATAGTTTTGAGAAACGAATTGTGCATATCCCTTCCATACAGGGCTATCAGATCCTCATCTCTCGATCCATTTGTACGCGGCTTTGGAGTTTTTCCAGAAGAATTTCTCCATCGCTTCCGGCTCCTTGGTTTCGATGTAGTGGGTGACGATGGAAAGCACGGTTTCATAAGGGGCTGCGCGTTCGCACACGAGCCAGTTGCTGCCGTAGATCAAGCGGTCTTCGCCAAAGGCATCCCACAGAATGTCCAGAGTAGGCGCGTAATAGGCCGGGTCGTCCGGGGCCGGCTGTTGGGCCGCGCGTTCGACCATGCCCGATACTTTGCAATACACATTGGGGTATTGGGCGATAGTTAGCATGCCATGCACCCATTCGGGATCGGGGGCTTCACCGGTGACTTCAACGTGCCCCACATGGTCGATGACCAAGCGCAGAGTGGGGAGTTGCGCGGCAATGGCGGCGTTGATGGGGAGTTGTTTGCCATTGGTCATGAGGTCGAGTTGCAAATCGCGGTCCGCCAGTTGTTGGAGTTGCGGCATGAGGGCGTCTTGGTCTTGCAGGCTGCCGCGCTGAAGGCCCAAGCGAATCCCGCGATAGAGGGGGTTGGCGGAAAAGCGGTCGAGGTTTTTTTCAAAGTCAGCGGATTTGGGATCCAAGCTGCCCACAAAGCCGACGATGCAGGGGTTGTCTGTTGCGAGGTCCAAAATCCACTGGTTGTCCTCGACCCATTTGCTGGCTTCAACCACGACCGTGCCCGTTATGCCCATGTTTTTTGTGCGCTCGACAAAGTGGCGCGGCAAAATGGGGCGATAGAGCAAGGCGTTGTCTTTTGGCGGCCACGGAACGCCGCCGGGCCGCGTCGGGTCGTAAAAGTGAACGTGGGTGTCGATGATCATGGGATATTCCTTTGGTGTGATATATCAGGCAATGC
Source organism: uncultured Latescibacterota bacterium (assembly GCA_958295785.1). Classification (GTDB taxonomy): domain Bacteria; phylum Latescibacterota; class UBA2968; order UBA2968; family UBA2968; genus VXRD01. Next base: position 2,357,255 of record OY282377.1, on the reverse strand, counting down.
CCGCCATTTTTCTCAAAACTTCGACAATGGCGGAGTTGTCCTGTTCTGCGAGGCCGAGCGCGATGCCCGTGCGGAGGAGTTGCGCGTGGAGACCGGTGACGGGCAATGGCGTTTCGGTGCGCGCGCCCAAGTCGAGGATGAGTTCCACGTCTTTGAGGTGCTGATCCAATGCGGCTTGCGTGGTAAAATCGCTGTGGATCATTTTTTCGCCTTTGATATCCATCACGCGCGAATACGCGCCGCCCATTTTGAACACGTCGAGCAAAACGTCAATGTCAACGCCTGTTTTTTGCGCCAAGACCAGACCCTCGGCCAAGACGAGGCGGTTGAGACCGAGCACGAGATTGACGATGAGTTTGGCTTCCGCCCCCTTGCCCGAAGAGCCCATGTGAAAGGTTTTGAGGGCAAAGGCGTCAAAAATATCCGTACACAGTTCAAAAACGGGCAAAGTGCCGCCCACCATCACGAGGACATCGCCCTCGCGCACCTGCTTGCTGGAGCCGAGGATGGTGGCGTCTAAAAAGCGAATGCTTCGGCTTTCGAGGCGTTTGGCCAGGGCGGTTGACATTTGGGGATCGGCTGTGGTGGTATCCACGATGATCGCGCCGGGAAATGCCACAGACAAAATGCCCTTATCACCGGTGACCACGTCGTCAACCACATGAGAATCGGGAAGCGATAGGACGATGCGCCGCGCTTTGCCAGCGACATCGGCGGGCGACGTGCAGGGCGTAAAACCGTCGCCTTCGTGGGCTTTTATTTTTTGGGGATCAATGTCGTATCCCGCAATTTCTAAGCCGCGCTTGCGAAAGCGTTCAATCAGCGCTGATCCAACAAGTCCAAGTCCAATAAGACCGAGCATGGGACCTCCTATGGGCAATGACGAAAAATGAATGCTTATACTGAACAAACCGAACAATCAAATTTTTGTCAACTGCGAAAAATGGCGTTGAACCCCGTTTCGTTGATTAGAAGTTGTTTTAAGACGACTTCTGAGAAACAGATAGTTGTACCCCGTTCCGGTCCACCCACATTCAAAACAGGAGTGAACAATGAGTTTGGAACCCATTCAAACGCGAGATATAGAGCGGCCGCCAAAGGAGTTGGTTGACGCGCTGTCCCATATTGGCAGTGCCACAGCCAGCGGCGAGTTGTTCAAACTGGGCATCCGAGACCCGCAGATTTTGGGCATCTTGCCCAGAACCCCGGGCAAATCTATCTGCGGGCCGGCGCTGACGTTGCAATTTATGCCCAAACGAGAAGATTTGCATGCATCGGGCGAATACCAAGGGCCTGAACGACAGTTGCATCGCCACGCGCTGTATCACACGCAACCGGGCGATGTGATTGTGGTGGATGCGCGCGGCGACATGAGCAGCGGCGTTTTTGGCGAGATGATGCTGACCTATTTTTGCGGTCAGGGCGGTCAAGGGGCAGTCATCGATGGTTGTATTCGGGATTTTCCCCAAGCGCGGGAACTCGATCTCGGGTTGTGGCTCAAGGGCACAACGCCCAATTTTCACGCGCAAACCGATATTTTTCCCTTTGGCGTCAATGTGCCAATCGCGTGTGGGGGCACGCTCGTCATGCCCGGCGATATTGTGATCGCCGATGATGATGGCGCGGTGGTCGTGCCGATCAAGTTCGCGCCCGAATTGGCCGAAAAGGCGACCGAACACGCCGAGTGGGAGGTCTTTAGCCGGATGAAACTCGCCGAAGGCGGCGACTTGCGGAAGTATTACCCCCTCACGGACGAAGCGCGGGTTGAATACGAGGCGTGGAAAAGCGGTGAGAGGTAAGATGGATCGCGGATTGCGCGGATGAAAGGCGAAAACCAACCCCACAAAAACGTAGGGGCGCGGCCCCCGTGCCCGCCCGAAAAGGCAAGATACAAGATGGAAGGCGTGCAGTGTGTGTAGAGGCGATGCCCCCGTGCTCGCCCAAAGATACGATAGGGGATGGCATTGTTTGTGGCTGACTGACCTGACGCATCAGCACAGGCTTGCTTGTCTCAAGCGTTTGGCCTTACAGCATCGTTTGTTGCCTTTGATGCGTTGGCTACGCCTGTGCCTACGGCGTGCGGCGACCTACTTTTTTTCAACAGCAAAAAAAAGTAGGCGAGCGGGGTACAACTGCCCCAGCAGTTCAAAAATGCCGCTCTCATGCGCTGAGAGGCTGGCACAGCGCAAAGCGCTTTGCGGGTCGCACGACATGCGCTGGCCTGCAAGGTGGGGTTGCAAGATGAATGTGGGTTGCGAACTTGCTCCGCTCCATTTAGCATATCAAGCGCGATTGCGATTTTGGAACTGTTTGCCCGCTCAAGCATCTGATTGAAAGAACGCTTGACAGTTCTGTTTGGTTGATGTATGCTATGTTTTAATGGTAAGCCAACAGAGTTGGATTTTTTCAAAATTGGTGTGAAATGTCGAAAGAAATATTGAAAAGCGGATGAGGGGATGCGAAAGGTCAAATCGAACGCAATAACGCCTATCACCAAACGAATTAACAGGAGGTTTCACATGCACAGATGGATTGCACTGGCAGTTGTCGCTTTGATAGCCACGGGCGCGCGGGCGGAAATCGGCATTCAGCCGAAAAACAAAATCCCACTCAGCGAGGCATTCGCACAAGGAGGCAAAATCACCGGTGGTTTGTTTGACCTCAAAAAGCTCAAATTCAACCACACCATTGGGATCAGCTATGGTTCGGGATACGGCGGTGGCCTGAGCCAGTATTATCTCAACGACATCACCTATCAGATATCCAAACCGCTCATCGTCAGGGCACAGGTCGGCTTGGTCAATAAAATGTCGGGCCATGCGCGCTACGGTTCTACTTCCTCTGGCGGTGTTCAAGTCGTGGTTCCCAATGTCAGCCTGTTGTACAAGCCCAAGCCCAATCTCCACATTGAATTTGGATTCAGCACCTTCAACGGCTATGGCTATCCCTATTATTATCGAGATCCATACAGACGCTATTGAACGAGCGGCATGGACAAGCAGGGGCGCCAGCGCGTACGGTTGGCGCCCTTGTTTTTTTCTTATATTCAACATTATGAAACGCTGGTTATGGGTTCTCGGCGGCCCGATCATCGCCGGGCTGATCTTTGCGGCAAACGCCTTTTGGAAGCCGCCACCACCGCCGCCGCGGTCCGCGCCACAAATCGCGCAAAATATTCGCGTTGAAATTCTCAATGGATGCGGCACAAGTGGCATTGCAGGTGCAGTCGGGGAGAAACTGCGCGATTTTGGCGTTGATGTCATGACCTTGGGCAATGCTGAAAATTTCAACTTTCCCGAGACCCTTGTCATGGATCGCCTGGGCAAGATAGAATACGCCCGGCAAGTTGCCGCTCTTCTCGGCACACCCAATGTGATTCAGCAAAAAACACCCGATCCCTTTCGCATTGAGGAAGTGACCATCATCATTGGGCGCGATTATGAGGGGTTGGAGATATTCAAGTAGGGGGCCAGTGGTCAGTCCGGCCTCTGCGCCATCCCGCGAGAAAGGCGCGAGATACAAGAGAGGAACGTATCTTTGACCAACTGGCGGGTATTCGGGCAGATATCGGCAGACTTCAAACAACCATATATTGGCTTATCGCGCCCTTTGCGGTTCTTGCAATTTTGAAACAGGCTTTTTAAGCCATCTCCATACCATACAAAGGCCCCTATCTCAGTTGAGACGGGGCTTTTCTTTTTTTTAGAAGTTGTCTTAAAAGCAAATTGGTATTACAGCGAGCGAATCTACGAATCAGCGTTGTTTGTAATGTTTTGGGACAGCGGATCGAACTGACTGCTGACTATTGATTTTGGGGTTGGGCAGGGTTCGTCTATTCGTCTATGAACTGGCTTGAGAAACGGCGAGTTGTACCCCGTTCCGTCTATCCTCACTTTTTGTCGCGTATTCTGGGACCGCGGACTTTTGCGAGGGTTAAAGCGGCTTGGCGAAATGTACTGCATGACTGGCGTCAAGTTTGCGTTGACACCACATGCATTCCCCTGTTTTTTATTTTGAATTAGATGGCAATGGGCTTTTTTCAGGAGCGATGAACATGATGGGTGAACGGCTTCGCGTTGAACATCTCATGGCCGATCCGGGGCAGCGTATGGATGGCTATTTGAAAGTGGCCGAGATGCAGGATGGGTCGCCTGCGCGCATTCCCGTGTCCCTGATCAATGGGGTTCGGGAAGGCCCGACCTTTTACTTGCAGGCCATCAGCGATGGGGATGAGTTAAATGGCGTGGCCGTGATTCGGCAGGTGTTGAAGCGGCTGGATCCAACCGCCATGGACGGGCAGATCATCGCGGTGCTGATCGCCAATTTCCACGCATTCCACGCGCATCAGGCATTTAGTCCGGTCGATGAAAAAAAGATGAATCGGTGTTTTCCCGGGCGGAAAGACGGGACATCGAGCGAGCGCGTTGCCTATCGGTTGTTTCACAATGCGGTGCGGCAGGCCGATTACTGCATCGATTTGCACCAAGGCGGGCAACGGCCCATGATCGACGAGGTGCGCGTGCGCGTGGATCGGCGCAAACGCATTCACCGCGCGTGTCTGGAAATGGCACAGGTGTTCGGCATCGGCTATATTCTCGACCAGCGCGGCCCTGAAGGGCAACTGGCGCGCGCCGCCCCCGATGAGGGGATTCCGACGATTGATCCCGAACTCGGCGGTTGCCAGGGCTGGGACAGAGCGAGCATTCAAAAGGGGATTGTGGGCGTTGAGAATCTGTTGAAGTACTACGGGGTTCTGCCGGGCAAGCCGCACATTCCCGAAAAACAGGTGGTGGTGGACGGATTTTTGACCGTGTTGTCCAATCGGGGCGGCTTTATCGAATTTCACGCGCAACGCTACGATCACTTGCAAAAAGGCGCCCCCATTGCAGACATCACCGACCCATTTGGCAATGCGCTCGAAACACTGCGCGCGCCAGAGGAATCGATTTTCTGGTCGGAAAATGCGCGCCCCATGGTGGCGAGCGGCGAGATGGTGGCAACGCTGGGGAAGAATATTCGGTATGTCTAAAAAGGATGCGCTATGGACAAAAAGAGTTTGAGCGAGCGCGACATCTGCACCAAGTTCATCACGCCAGCCTTGCGACGGGCGGGATGGGATGAAAGGTCGCAAATCCGCGAGGAGTACACGTTCACTAAGGGGCGTATTGCCGTGCGCGGCAAGTTGGTTTCCCGAGGCGAAGTCAAACGGGCCGACTACATCCTCCATTACAAAAACAAACCCAACATCCACATCGCGCTCATCGAAGCCAAGAAGAACACCTGCGCCATCGGTGACGGCATGCAACAAGCCCTCGACTACGCCGCCGCCCTGGACATTCCCTTTGTGTTTTCCTCCAATGGCGATGGCTTTGTGTTTCACGACCGAACCGGCCTCGCCTCAAAACGAGAAACAACCCTCGGTCTCGACGCGTTCCCATCGCCCGATGATCTAGGGACGCGCTATCGCATTTGGAAGGACTGGACGCCCGAAGCCGAGAAAATCGTCCTCCAAGACTACTTCCACGACCCCAGTCCCAGTGGCAAAGAGCCGCGCTATTACCAAGTCAACGCCATCAACGCCGCCATCGAAGCCATTGCCCGCGGGCGCGACCGCATTTTGCTCGTTATGGCAACGGGCACCGGCAAAACCTATACCGCCTTTCAGATCATCTATCGGCTGTGGAAGGCGGGCATCAAAAAGCGCGTCTTGTTTTTAGCTGACCGCAATGTGCTGATCGATCAGACCCAAAGCAACGATTTCCGACCATTCGGCCCGGCAATGGCCAAGCTCTCGACCCGTGCAGGAACCATTGAACGCGGGGATGGCACCGCGAAAAATCGCCGCATTGACACGGCTTACGAAATCTATCTCGGCCTTTATCAGGCAATCACGGGGCCGGAGGAACACCAGAAAGTTTTCCGCGAGTTATCGCCCACCTTTTTTGATTTGATTGTGATTGACGAGTGCCATCGGGGCAGTGCTGCCGAAGATTCGGCTTGGCGGGAAATTCTGGAGTATTTCTCTGCCGCCACGCAGATCGGCCTGACCGCCACACCCAAGGAAACCGAGTACGACTCCAACACCCATTACTTTGGCGAGCCGGTCTATTCCTACTCCTTGAAACAAGGCATCCGCGACGGCTTCCTCGCGCCCTACAAGGTCATCAAGGTCCATATTGACCGGGATGTGGAAGGCTACCGTCCGGAAAGAGGCCAACTCGACCGGTACGGCAATGAGGTCGAAGACCGCATCTACAACGCCAGAGACTTTGACCACACCCTAGTGCTCGATGAGCGCACCGAGGTGGTCGCCCGCAAGGTGACAGAATTTCTGAAGGAAAGCGGCGACCGGTTCCAGAAAGCGATCATCTTTTGCATTGACCAAGAACACGCCGGCCGCATGAGACAGGCCCTCGTCAATGAAAACGCCGATTTGGTGGACCAGAACCACCACTATGTCATGCGTATCACCGGCAACGACCCGGAAGGTCAGGCCCAACTCGATAACTTTATGGACCCGGAATCCAAATACCCCGTATTGGTCACGACTTCGCGCTTGCTTTCCACCGGCGTCGATGTCCAAACCTGCCGCTTGATTGTGCTCGACCGCATCGTCGGTTCTATGACCGAGTTCAAACAGATCGTCGGACGCGGCACGCGCGTACACGAGGACACCTGCAAGTTTTATTTTGCCCTAATGGATTTTCGGGGCGCGACGAGCCATTTCGCGGACCCGGATTTCGATGGTGACCCCGTGCAAATTTACGAACCGGGCGATGGCGATCCCATGATTCCGCCTGACGATGTGCCGCCTCTAGATGACAGCGATGATCCCATACCCTTAGACCCCGTTCAACTGCCCCGTCTTAGTGGCACGCAGAAAGTGTATGTAGATGGGGTCAGCGTGACAATCGTTGCCGAGCGCGTGGAATACCTCGACAAGGAAGGCAGGCTGATCACCGAGTCCTTGCGCGACTTCACCAAAAAGGAACTGAAAAAGCACTTCGCCAGCCTCGACGACTTTCTCGGGCAATGGCGTGCGGCAGAGCACAAGCAAGCGGTTATTGAAGAATTGAAGGAGCGAGGGCTGGCACTCGATATTATTGCCGATGAACTGGGCAAGAATCTCGATCCCTTCGACCTCATTTGCCATCTCGCCTTCGACGCCGAGCCCCTGACCCGCCGCGAGCGCGCCGAGAATGTCAGAAAGCAAAATGCGTTTGCCAAGTACGGGGATCAGGCCCGCACCGTGCTCAACGCGCTCCTCGACAAGTACGCCGACGAGGGCGTCATCAACCTCGATGATACCAATGTGCTACGCATTTCGCCGTTTACCGAACTCGGCACCCCAGTGCAGTTGATCAATGCCTTTGGCGGCAGAAACGAATTTTTGGAAGCCGTTCACGATCTGCAATCCGCACTTTATCCGGAGGTCGCTTAACATGTCCGTCAACACGTTGGTCAAATCCATCCAGAACATTATGCGCCAAGACACCGGCGTCGATGGCGACGCCCAGCGCATCGGTCAACTGTGCTAGATGTTCTTTCTCAAAATCATCGACGATCAGGACAAAGAATTGGAGTTGACCGAGGAAAACTACACATCCCCAATCCCAAAGCGGTTTCGGTGGCGCACTTGGGCGGGCGACCCCGAGGGCATCACCGGCGAAAAACTGATCGCCTTTATCGACGACGACCTGTTCCCGGCGATGAAAAATCTCCACGCGACCGGCCCATCCGGCGACCGCCACCGCGTGGTGCGAAGTGTGTTTGAAGACGCCTACAACTACATGAAATCCGGGCAGTTGATGCGCCAAGTGGTGAACAAGATCAACGAGATCGACTTCAACGACATGGCCGAAATCCAGCACTTTGGCGACATCTACGAACAGATCTTGAACGACCTGCAATCCGCTGGCAATGCCGGTGAGTACTACACGCCACGCGCTGTCACCGCCTTCATGGTCAACCGCATTGACCCCAAGCCCGGGGAAATCCTATTTGATCCGGCCTGCGGCACGGGTGGCTTTCTGACGTGTTCCTTGCGCCACATGCGCGAGCATTACGCGAAACGGCCCGAAGACGAGGAAAGAATACAGACCGCGCTCCGAGCCGTTGACAAGAAACAACTGCCGCACATGCTTTGCGTCACCAACATGCTGTTGCACAAAATTAAAAATCCGAGCTTTGTCACCCACGACAACACCTTGGCGCGGCCCTATATCAGTTGGGAAAAGCGGGATCGGGTAGATATTGTGCTCACCAATCCGCCCTTTGGCGGCAAAGAAGAGGATGGGATCGAGAGCAATTTCCCGCAACATTTTCGCACAAAGGAAACCGCGGATTTGTTCCTCGCCCTCATCATCCGCGTCTTAAAGCCGGGCGGGCGCGCCGCAGTGGTTCTGCCCGACGGGTCGTTATTTGGCGAAGGCGTCAAAACCCGGATCAAGGAACACCTGATGGATGAATGCAACCTCCACACCATTGTCCGATTGCCCAACTCCGTGTTCCAGCCCTATGCCTCTATCGGCACCAACTTGCTGTTCTTCGAGAAGGGCGCGCCAACCGAGCGTATATGGTTTTACGAACACCTCGTGCCCAAAGGCCAGAAAGCCTATTCCAAGACCAAGCCGATCCGGATAGAACACTTGCAAGACTGCATTGATTGGTGGGGCGGGCCAGAACACACGGGCCGCAGGGAAACAGAACGCGCTTGGAAAGTCACGGCGGAAGAAGTCAAGGCGCGTGGCTACAACCTCGACATCAAGAACCCACACACAGCCGAAGACGATTATGGCGATCCCGAGGAACTTTTGACCATGCTGACCGCTACCGAATCGGAAACCGCGACCTTGCGCGACCAGCTAAAAACAGTTTTGGATACTGCGGCGATGACCACCGATCAACTGCTCACCCACTTTGAACAAGTCGCAGACGCACCAGACGCCATCCCACGCCTGCGCGGATTCATTCTCGACCTCGCAGTGCGCGGCAAACTCGTGCCGCAAGACCCGAATGATGAGCCAGCGTCGGAATTATTGAAGCGCATCGCAGTGGAGAGGGCGCGGTTGGTGAAGGCAAAAAAAATAAGGAAGCCAAAGAAGCTTCCCATCATCGACGAAATACCCTATCCGATTCCTCACCTTTGGTACTGGGCCCGTATTAGGGAAATAACCAGTGACCGCGGGCAATGCAAGCCCGAAGCCGCGTTTACCTACATTGACGTGACGACCATAGACAAAGAGAACGGAACGATTGTTGATCCAAAGGTGCTTCAGGCAGATGAAGCACCAAGCAGGGCACGGAAAATTGTTTGCAAGGGCGACGTCATCTATTCCTGCGTTCGTCCCTACCTCTTGAATGTAGCAATCGTCAGTGAAGGCTTTGATCCCAAACCGATTGCCAGTACAGCGTTCGCTATTCTGAACGGATATGGATTGGTTTTGTCCAAATATCTATGGATCGTTCTTCGCAGTCCCTTCATGATCGCATGCGTAGAAAAGGACATGCGTGGGCAGGCTTACCCTGCAATCAATGACGCTGACTTCTCGATACTTCCATTTCCCCTCCCCCCTCTCGCCGAACAACACCGCATCGTCGCCAAAGTGGATGAACTGATGGCACTGTGTGATCGGCTGGAGGCGAGTCTCGCTACCGGGAACGACACCAAGCAACGCCTGCTCGATGCCCTGCTACACGAGGCATTGGCACTGGAAGCGAACCACCGTGAATTGGTCGGCTAATGAGATATATGATGTTAGAGACCTCGGAAAACGGACAGTACTTTTCAGCAAGCGTGAGCATTTCCTGGGATCATCACGCTTTCTCTTTCAAACGACGCAGAAATTCTCTGCCATCTTGAGGCGTATGCGGGCAATCTATCAAGAACTGGCTAAGAGACCTAATAGGGGTTCCGCTATCCCTACCAGCGTGGCTTTGTTGCCCTGTCCGCCTGTCGCAGTACGTCACAAAAAGATGGTGTTTTGCGCGTGTTAGTGAAACGTAAAAAAGACGTCGCTCATCGTCTATCTCTCCTCCACCTTGGGCTCGCCCTGGGATATACTGATCTTCTGCTGCGGCTATGATGACTGCCTCAGCAGTAAGCCCTTTTGCACGGTGCATTGTCAGGATATTGACTTTGTCTTTTTCAAGTTCCTGCTCCTGCTCAATGTCTTCATTCGCTACTCCTATTGCCTGAACTAAGGTCTTGATGGAAGTCGCTCTAAACCCTTCTGCTTTGAGTAGAATAGCCTCCCGCTCTCTGGCATTCGCAATTATGGATTTTGTGGCAGACCGAATCACTTTCATCAGATCATCACATGTTTCATAATCCCCACGACTATCTTCTGGAAATAGGACGTTAAGTTTCTTCAACACGTCGCTAATAGCATTGAAAAGACGGGACCTGTGTTTTGAGGGAAGAATGCCGGAATCGGACCGAGCGGCAATCACTGTTTGGGCAAAGTTTTCACCACGACTGCGGGCAAGTTCATAGACAGCCTTAATTGCTCCCGAGCCTACACCGTTACACCAAACCTGAAGCAATGAGCGCCACGCCAAGCTGTCCTCAATGCTTGCCGCTAATCGCAAGAAAGCAAAAAAAGCTCTTCCTTTCGATTCATCTAATGGGTTTGTCGTATCCGTATCCGAAACTGGTATGTTTGCTTTTTCCAACTCCTTCCGGATTGGGCGAGAAAACGCACCTTTGTTGTCAGATCGAAGAAGGATCAGGATGTCATTGGGCTCCAGTCCACATTGCTCCATAAGGTGAGCACAAAGGTCAGCAATACCTGTGGCTTCTGAATCCTGATCGTTAAAACGGAGAAGTGCAACCTCGCCTTCTTTTGCTGAATCTTCGGTCCGAAGTCTTTTATTTTTGCGTCGGTGATCTTGTTTGACAACGAAAAGACCCAACTCAAGAATATTTCGGTCACATCTTTTACATATTTCAAGTTCAAGTTCTGTTGTCCCTGAGTAATCACAGGAAAATCTGCGGATGCCTTCCGGGTGGGCTTTGCGGAAACCATAGATGCTCTGGTCATCATCTCCTGCAACGAATAGCTCAACTCCACGCGATGCGATATTTTTCACCACTGCCAGATCACAACGATTCAAGTCTTGGTATTCATCCACGAAAAGATGTTTAATCGAACCTTCGAGTTGGAAATCTCCTCGTTGTTCAAGAGCTTTCTTCAATTGATAGACGAGTTCCGCTCTCAAGGTGTAGCCGTAGATTTTCCGATGCTCTCGCCAAGTACCCAGAAAACGCGGATCAAGGAGGCGTTTTTCCCAATCTTCCTCATCCTCAGTAAGACTTTGCCAATCGGCAGACAGATGATTCAAGAGGTCGCGTGCTTTGCTGATGCGGTTCAAGCCAAGCAGGGCCTTTAGGTCTTCCAGAATGATTTTGCGTTCTTCCCAATCATCTGCGATCCGAAGAGGTTGAGGCAAGTCCGTGATTTTCGTTCTATTCGTGATGAGTTGCCGGAGGGCAAAGGAATGAAGTGTGGAGATGTGAGGGTTTTGGTCATTACCTAACTCATTAGCGACGCGTTGGCGAAGTTCCTGCGCCGCCGCCCGAGTGAATGTGAGAGCCAGAATGCTTTCAGCCGGTACATTTTTTTCTTTAACCAAGAAGCAAATACGGCGCGTCAAAGTGAGCGTCTTACCTGTGCCAGGACCGGCCAACAGTCTTGCATGATTGCCTACATGCATAGCGGCTGTTTTTTGGTCTGGTAGTAGATCTTTATCCCAAGCCATTAGTGTCTTTTCCTCCATATTGTATCATACAGGAAATTTCCCTGCTGGTGGCGTTAGGCGGACGAATTTATCGATTAAAATACCTATTGAAGGCACATCTGTCAAATTTGCTACTGAGATTCCCTATATATTATTTTTTGAAAGTGTCCCAATGCTGTTGCATGCTGTTGCATGACGCAAGATTAGACCCGATAGGTCGTCCATGTTCCCGTGCAGCCCAGGCCGCGTCTGACGTGGAGTTGGCCTTTTGCGGGTTCGGCGATATAACCCGAGATGGAATACATGTCCGCTGCGCCGTGGCGGCAGATTGCTGCGGGGTCGCCTTCGTGATCCGCGAGAATGGTTTTCATGGTGTCTGCGGTGATGTTGCCCCAATGCGTGTGAACGAGGTCGCGCATGCGGTCGCGGCGCGGGCAAGAATCCGCGAGGCTATGGGTTTCGCAAGGGGCAAATTCCGGGGTGAGATAGTGGTTGGCGTGGATGATCGCATCGGGGTGTGTATCGGTGAACCGCGCGATGCCTTCGGGGCGGATTTCGAGATCGGCGATTTGGCCGTCGCCAAAACAAAAAACCATGTTCCCAGCCGAGCAGGTGGGGTGCTGTTTGAGGATTCGGATGCAAGACGCCAAGTTGTTCTGTTCGAGCGCAATGCGTTTGAGCGGGTAGTGGGGCAGGCCCATTTGCCAGGGGCTGTCGTAGAGGGCATTGGCAAAGTGGGCGAGGCCATACTCGTTCATGCCCGAATAGCCCAGTTGCCCGGCAAAGGTGAAAAGCAATGCGCGGGGGCGGCCGTCGGACGGACAGACGCGCAATAAAATGGCGACATCGGCGTATTCGGGCGCGAGGTCCTGATTTTGGCCGGCCAAGGGCGCGCCATCAGCCGTAGCAGATCCGGTCAGTGCAAAAGCCGTGCAGCCTTCGGAAGAAACGCGAGCGGCCTCTCCGCGCGCCTGACACAGAAGGGCTTCGTCAAAGGAAATGCCCGCGCCGTCGGCAAGCCCTTGAATTTCTTCGAGGAGTGGCGGACTCAACTTTTCGATCAAAGGCCGAAAAGCACGCGCCTTTTGACAGAGTTCCTCGCGGGACTTGCCCGTGAGTTTTTCAATCCACAAGAGGTACTTGTGAACGAGGCCCGCGGCCTGCCTGCCGTGCTGATAGCCCATGTTGTACGCGCTGCCCGATACTTCGATAAGGGGAAATGTTTGACCGATCATTGAATTATCCCTGCGACAACCCCTCGAGATCCATCCACAGGCGCATGACCGTGGGGGCTTGGCGGAGGAGGTGGAGGTAGATATTGCCCGTTTTGCGTTGTTTGGCCATGTGTTTTTTGCCAAAGGGTTTGAGATTGAATTTGCCGGCGTTTTGAACGACGGCCTTTTTTTTGTTATCGACCTCAATGGTGAGAACGTGTTCTTGCACTTGGTTTTCTTCGGCCGCGTCGAGGTCGAGCGCGCGGAGTGACCAGAGGGATTTTTCGCCCGCGGCGCAGCGTTTGGTATACGACCCCGCGCAGTGGTGCATGATGCGGCCTTCGGCGTAGAGTTGCTGCGACGTGATGAGTTCGCGCACCGTCCACTGGATATGGCGTTTTATTTTGGGATCCAATGACACATGTTCAAATTCTCTAAACCCGGAGGATTTCCAAGTCTCAAACGCGACATCTTCCATGCCCGTGAGTTCCTGATGCCACAGGTCAACTTGGCGGATGAGTTTGTTGATGCTGCGGCCTTTCATGCAAAAGTTGGGATGCGGCGGCGGCGCCTCGGCCTCTGTGCCATCCGGCTGTGGGACGCGCTGAGGGGTGAATTTTTGATTGCGAATATAGTCGATGATGGGGTTGATGTAGCTGCGGTCGAGAAGGGCCTGATTGGCGAGGAATTGCACGACCGTTTCCCAAAAATCTTCGTTTTCGAGTGTCTCGCCCAAAGGCCCGTGCGCGATGGTCCATGCAGAGGATTGCACGCCGCCATAAGCTTCGTACTGAACTTTGCGAAGTGCTTGGACGATGGTGTGATGCGTGCCGCGCTGTTGCAAAAGCAGATGGGCCATGCGTTTTGTAATCCGCATGGGCACGTCGGCTGTGCGGATGTTTTGGCCCATGCCAATGTGTTTGAACCACGCTTGTTGTTGCCGCGCCTGTGGGGTGTTGCCCTGGAGGAATGCGGTGTCAAAAAATTCCGGCACGTCGTATTGGGTCAAGAGGTGGCGCGCGAGGCTGTTGAATTGGCGTGCGGGTTTGGCACCGCGATGACGATGTGTCCAACTCTGCGGACGCCAATCTTCTATGGGCCGAATCCAATCGGTGTGATTGCGGGCGAGTTGCTCGAGGGCGGCGATGTAGGTGTTGACAACCGTGTGCCCAAAGCGTTTGCAAGCGCGTGCGGGCCGCATCAAGTCGCCGTATTTTTCAACGTGAAGCACGAGGCGACCGAGGGCGCGTTGGGCATCGGGATCGCCATCGAGGTTGCCGTACATCGCGCGAATGCGAAAGAGCAAATCCGAGACCGTTTCGTTTTGGAGTTCGCCTTTGAAGATGCGGGCGATAAATTCGGCGCGGCGGGCGTTGTGTCGCGGGCTGATGTCGGGATCGGGTCGCTCGGCTTTCACAAGGGCGAGTTCCGCCCTGCGCTGATCCGGGGTTTTGTCCAGCCCGGTGCCCAGCCCATGGCGATAACACCAAAGTTTGTACGCCACCACCGAATCGACGCCGAGTGCCTCAAAGTGCAATTCGATCTCGTCGGGAAGAACAGTTGCCATTGCGCGATCCTTTTGTTGTGGTCAGTAGTTGGGGGTCAGCGATCAGCAGTCAGCAAAACGAGCAATCAGCGGTGGCGCGGCGGGGGCTGAGGGCTTCTCATCAAAAGACAGAGCGGATCGCAATGGGGTTTCACGTCTCGGCTGAACAGTTGTTGTCAGGCTGTCAAAATCCGCGCAGTGCCGTGCTTTCCCTGCGGGGCAATCCCGGTTTGGGCGCGCGTTTTAGGACGACGTATTCCAAGCCGTGTTCGCGGCAGAAAGCCCGTTTTTCCGCTTTGTCGCCATCTTCGTTCACCGCGTAAATATCGGGTTTTATCATCGCTATTTCCGGGGCGGCATCCATCCATCCGTCGCCAGAGGAAATGAGGCCCTGTTTGACAAAGCGGATGGATTGTACGACATAGCGGCGTTCAGTCGCGCTGAACATGGGATGGCCTTCGCCTTTGAGCAGGCGGACATTGGCATCGTGCCCCACAACCACGTATAGATCGCCCAATGTGGATACTTCCTCAAAAAATCGAATGTGCCCAGAGTGAAACCAGTCAAAGCAACCCGTGACCATGACCTTTTTACTTTTTGCATTTCCATTGGGAATATCTGTTTTTAAGGGCGGATACCCCGTTGTATCGCTCGCGGTCAAAACGCGGTACGCGATGTCGTGCGAGTCGCAATAGCGTCGTTTTTGCGGGGTATGGTCTCGTTCATGCACCACCCACATATCGGCATGGACAGCGCGGGGCAGGCTGTCTTTGTCTGCCAATTCCGCGATGCGCGTGACGCGGTGGACATAGCGACTCGCATCGACCATATACACGCGCTCTGCTTCGGGAAATTTGGGACTTGCTCCGGTACGCGCTTTGACGATGTCGTCGCACCATACGAGCGCGTGAAGGCATCCATATTTGGATGCTTCTTCCAAAAAACGCACGTCGCACGCGCGCATGTCGTCAAAACTGCCAGAGATAATGACGGTTTTCATGGGCGCATCCAAAAAATTAAGAGACAAAAAAACATCAGCTATGCCGTAGCACTTTGTTGGCAAGGGTCAAGTCACGTATCTTTTTTTGTCGCGTCTGCGACTTCGACAACACCGCTCTGGACTACGTCAATTATTTGGTCGCTAAACCGCTTAAAAAACGAACTGGGTATGTGCGGATTGTTCAAAGTCGAACCGCGTTGGTTGAGATAAATGGCTCGCAATTTGAGTATCTCGAGCATTTTCAATGGCGTGTAGCCCGCTACATCGTCCATCTCCTCAAAATACTTGGCCCGACGCCACTGTCGCTTGTGCAATGCCTGTGCATCGCTCAGGCTGTATTCGCGCTTCTCACCGCAAATAATGTGCAAATCTTCGATAGTGAGTTTATTTGCAATACGCTCTCCTATCGCAAGATCAGGTGCTATATAACGCTCGATTTTTCCGATCCACGCTTCCATATCATCGGGCCCAAGTGTGAGCAATTTTTGTAGCTTGCTGCCAGACGAGTTGTAAAATCCGAACACCCATATTCGAGCGCGCCATTTCGATATGTGAGCGGGACCTACATCTCTTGCTGTTGAAACCGCACCGCCCGTCGTCGATTTGAGTTCTATTGGCGCGGAATAGAATTTTCCCCGCGACTCAAAATCGAAAAACGCATCCACATCAGAACGACCTTCGCCTTTTCTAAGCCCTATGATCTGACACATTTCTCTTTCTCGTCGATCGTCTTGAACAGCCATTAGACCCCCAGAGCTTTTGATACGGATTTTGCAATTGCATAACCCACGGGTGGACAAACAGAATTGCCGATCTGCCCGAGCATTTGGTAAGTTGCGCCCTGAAAGACCCAATCGTCTGGAAATCCCTGAAGAAGGGCGCAATCTTGGACAGAAAGCCTGAAATGACCGTTCTCGGGCGGAAACCTGATGGCGTCTTCTCTGGACTTTTGCACACCGTTAGGCCAAATCCTGAGTTCTTCCCACACCTTTTGACTTGCTTTGCTATTGAGTACGCTCGTCGATTTTCTGGGACCCGTGAAGCCAGACCGCAGGGTAGGCGCGAAGCAATCGAACCCAATGTTTTCTAACCCCAATGCAACCCTCGCCCCCATCGTATATTGATCGAAATAAAACAAGCTGTCTTGGGGAAAATGAGTCGGTTCAGGTATGTCGTAGCAACTGGCGGCATGGGGAGACCGAAAGCCAACAAAAATAACTCGTTTCCTCATTTGTGGCACGCCAAAGTCGGATGCGACAGCTTTGAACGTCGCGATGTGGTAATGCGGTGTCAGCGGCGCGAGGATCACTTCATCGACATACTGCCTGAATTTTGGACTGAGCAGACCGGGAACATTTTCAGCGACGAATGCCTCGGGCAACAGCGTCAGCACGGCGCGAATGAACGCAGGCCACATATCCCGATCATCCTTATTCCCATTCTGTTTTCCCGCAATGGAAAAAGGCTGGCACGGAGGGCCGCCGTGAATGAGATCGACGCGACCTTTATATGCTGACCAATCAGCTTTTGCGACATCACCACTTGAGCCACATAGAACCCG
Source organism: uncultured Latescibacterota bacterium (assembly GCA_958295785.1). GTDB lineage: Bacteria > Latescibacterota > UBA2968 > UBA2968 > UBA2968 > VXRD01. The sequence continues at coordinate 2,340,195 of OY282377.1, read as the reverse complement.
CCATTGCGGCCGATTTCGCCGCAGTGTCGCGCCGCAAATTTCCATGATGTCGAAACTGGCAATATGTTCAAACCCCGCGCGTTCAAAACCGAGGTCGAGACCGCCACCACCAGCAAAAAGAGAAAGTGCTCTCAAGCCGTGAGGCTTTTGCTGTGGCATCAGTTTTTCGGGCTTGAGGATAGGCGCGTTGATCCTGTTTAGATCATGTTGCAATTCCCCGTTGATTGCGGCTTTTTTTCTTTGTCTGGACCGAACAGAAATTTTTCGGTACCAATCTCGTTTGGCCTCCGATATATCATAAGGCATTGCTTTCCTCACATTTCTTGAGATTGCCCCATTGAGGATGCGAGACGAGTATTATGCCCCGTATCGGACATTGACGCGGAGCGCGCCGGGCACGGGTTCATCGGATACGACGTAGATATACCCGCCGCCGCAACCCGAATACATTGCGCCGATGTATCGGGATTGGTAGTATTCCAAAATGCCCATGAGATCGATCTCGATGGTGGGGTGTCGCAAGGTGTGTGGCAACAGGATTTCCCAACAGATCATACATTCATTCAAAGACGCGCCCAAGCCCTGTGCGTCTTTGGCGAGGATCGCGCGGTAACAATTTTTGCCGGACTGACCCAATTTTTCGATCCAGTTTGGATCGAGATTTTTTTTGCCCAAAGGCGCGTACCCATCTGGCCGCGGAGCAATGGGCACCATGTGAATCACCTCTTCGAGCCAGTGCGCGATCTCGGGGTCATTGTTGGATTCGATGTGAACGGGAAAATAGCCGCCCTCATAGTTACTATCGTAGTCGAGCCTGCTCACCCCCGGATGGATCAACCCAATCATGTCTTGCGACCCCGATGGTTCTGCTTTGCCCTGGTTTTCGGCTGTGTACAGTTCTTTGACGAGATCATGGGGCTTGCCTTGCGGAATGTCGTCCCCCCAAAGCCGCATGGCGATCTCTCGGGTGCTGGTCGCCATGCCGCAGCGATTCATAAACCGACAAGTGGGTTCGAGCGAGACCACGACCATCGATCCGGGCGGCGATGGATTGTGCCGCGAGAGAAAGGGCTGATCGATCCACCCGCCCGCAAGGGCCATGCGAAAGGGCATCTCGCCAATCGCGCTCGTTATGTCTGTGTGCATAAATTGCTCCGAAAAATAAAAACCCAAAAGTCACTGGACTCCGGCGTTGGCTACACCTGTGCTTGCGCGTGCGCCGGAGTGATGATGGGCGGGCGTCTCGCTTTGGGCGAGCACAGGGGCATCGCCCCTACATTTTCTTTTCCGCGCCTAACTCACCGTGCGCTTGCCCGCTTTGCGGTCCGCGTATTGTCGGGCGATCCATGTGTATGTTTTGCCCATGCCATCGCGCAGGGGGGTGTCTGGCTCCCAGTTGAGGATTTTCTCGATCATTGTGTTATCGCTGTTGCGCCCGGCAACGCCCTGAGGCGCGGTCAGGTCATACGTGCGTTTGAGTTTCACATCGGCGATGTCTTCTATCGCGCTGACCAGTTCATTGATGGAAACGAGTTCGCTCGATCCGAGGTTGATGGGCGTTGCAATGAGGTCGTCGCTGTGCATGATCATATCCACGCCCTTGATGCAATCGTCAATGTACATAAAGCTGCGCGTCTGGTTGCCATCGCCCCAAATATCAATTTCGAGTTTGCCGCTGTCTTTGGCTTCAATGGCTTTGCGGCACAGCGCGGCGGGGGCTTTTTCGCGCCCGCCATCCCATGTGCCATAAGGCCCATACACATTGTGGAATCGCGCTATCGCGGTTTTCATGCCGCGTTCCGCATGGTATTCTTGGCAAAACATTTCCGAGATCAATTTTTCCCACCCGTACCCGCGTTCGGCCATGGCGGGATAGGCGTCTGATTCCATGAGCGCTCGCACATGCGGGTCTTTTTGCAATTCGGTGTTGTACGCACAGGCAGAAGACGCGAAGAAATACCGCTCAACACCCGCCCAATAAGCCGCTTCGATCAGATGGGTATTGATGAGGACACTGCGTAAACATTCGACTCTGAATCGCTCGATAAAGCCCATGCCGCCCATATCGGCTGCGAGATTATAGACTTCGACAGCACCTTCAACAGCGCGTTTGCAATGGGCTTCATCGCTCAAATCCAAAGACAGGTTTTCCACACCCGGCACGCGCTGGTACCATTCGGGCAGGGGTTTTTTATCCACGGCGCGGAGGCGCGTAAATCCCTGTTCGCAAAAGTATCGCGTCAATGCGCCGGCAATAAACCCTCCGGCGCCGCAAATGACGATCAGATCGTCTTTGTCGCACATTGTCGCTGCTGTTTGCTGTTTTTTCATGCGAATCCTCCATTGTCCAAATTTAGCCAAAAAGTCTGCGGTCTAAAGCGACCAACGCGCGGAGTGCCAAATCGGCCTCGACGCGGTGGGGCAATGCGATGAACGGCGATATCAACTCGGCATCGCCTCCGGTCAGTGCGAGCGTGGCGCGATCATCGGGGGCCAGCTCTCGAAACAACCGCTCGACAGCACCGGCAGCCCCATAAACGACGCCTGCGCGGATGCAAGACGCCGTATCTGTCCCAACAGCCGATGCCGGCGGTTGCAGTGCCACACGGGGAAGCAAACTCGTTTCAACATGCAACGCGCGCAATCCCATGCCCAAACCGGGCGCGATAGTTCCCCCGCGAAAAACACCCTCTGCACTCACCAGATCCACGGTCATTGCAGAGCCAAGCGCAGCGACAACCACGGCACCTCGCGCGATGCGAAACGCCTCGCTGCCCGCCAGCAACCGGTCGATGCCCACATGGTCGGGACGCGGCACAGCGATCTCAATTCCCAAATCCATTTCCGCATCCACAACGATGGGCGTGCGTGCCCACACCTCTTGCACTGCCCGCTGAATCACCCCTTCTGCGCCGCGCACCACTGACGCGATCAAACAGCGGTCGGGCGTTCCCACAGGGGCAAAACGCGATGTGAGCATGTGCCGGCACGCGCCTACTTCTATCCGCTTTGCAACCAAAGACGCCCGCACAACGGAACGCCCCCGGTCGTATAACGCGGCCTTCAACCGCGAATTGCCCACGTCAAAAACCAACACCTTTCGCCCCGAATTTAAGGGCGGGCACGGGGCCTGCCCTCGAATGCCTAAATCGAGGGGCACTGCCCCTGCGTTCTCACTTTGCATGTCTCGCGCCTTTTGGGGTAATGAGAAATGAGGAACAGACGTTCCGTAGAGATCATGCGTTGCTCGTCTCAAGCGTTTGGTTCTGCCTCCGGGTGGGTTGCCTTCGATGCGTTGGCTACGCCTGTGCCTACGGCGTGCGGCGACCTACTTTTTTTCAACAGCAAAAAAAGTAGGCGAAAAATGCCGCTCTCATGCGCCGAGAGGCTGGCACAGCGCAAAACGCTTTGCGGGTCGCACGACATGCGCCGGCCTGCGAGGTTGGCTACATAATCGCTGTTGGTTGCGAGACGGCCTTGCGCGCTGTGCGTGATGGGGTTTGTCTGATGGTCTTTTGCGCTGGCCTTGTTGCAATGGCTTCTCTGAATGACTGGGTAACGGCAATAGGACAACAGCTATTCAATTTGGTATTGTCCTTGCGCGTGCCAACGAATTTCCACAACATACAGGGTACAGCCCAAAATATACCCCGCGCCCTCGAATGTCAATCTATGATCCCCGCGATCTTTCCCCACTTGCCCCATGACCGAAGCCATCCACCGCTTGTTCCGCGACAAATTGCCCGACCAACAGGGGATTGAGAAAATCGAACCCGTTTCCGAATCGCGTGCCCATGCGGTTTGGAAAGTCACCACTGGCAAATCCGCATTCGCGGTTAAACACCACCTTTTTGCACCGCTCACGCGGGGAAAGCCCTACGACCTGCTCGCGGTTGAACAACGGGTCACGGACCACCTGCTCGCCCATGGCGTTGCTGTGCCGCGCATCATCACAGCGGACCCGGATGCGGGCTTGGTCGTCTGCGAATGGTGCGGGGATCAAACCCTCGACGATATCTGTCAAACCGCGGATCCCAACCCATTCGCCCGCAGCGTCATCCACACCCTTTGCGCCCTTGAAAAAGCATTTCACCATCACCCGCCCAACTTCGCCTCACGCATCGCGCCAGGCTGTGGGGCGGATGCAGTGCGCGAACACTGGCGGCGCATCGCGCAATCGCTTGGGGAAACACTGCCCGCACTCGCAACGCCCGACGCGCCCGACCTCTTGCCGACCTGGACAGCACTGGTCGAGGAACTCGCCCGCGCAACGCCCGCGCTCGGCCCCACCGATTACAACGCCCGCAACATCGCGTGCCCAAACAGCGCGACAGCGACCGTTCTCGAACTCGCCAAAATCGGCTGTGATTGGCCCGAACGCCGGCTGGTGCAATACACGACCTCCCTCGGCGCGCACCATCCCAACGGTCGCGTCGTTGGCCTGCTCACGCCATCGCTCGTGCGATACTACGCGAATTTTACAGCCCAATTATACCAACGCCCGGTCGAAACCATCCGCGCGCGCCTCGACGCCCATCACCTCGTCTATCATCTCTTCGCAGCGCGACTTTGCCTCGCAGCACCAAAATCATGGCGGGATATCGAAGGCCGCATGGCACAACACCGGCGTCAGATTTCCCAGCCCCTATCCGATCATCCCACCGTGTGCAAATTGCGTGCGTATTTTAAAAACAAATAAGGCGACCCACACAGAGGGATCGCCTTGTCGGACGGGCACGGGGGCAGCGTCCCTGCGATTCGTCTATTCGCTTCTGACCACCCGCTCGAAAATCGCCCGCGTTTGGGTCATTTCTTTTTTTAGGGCATCGCCAAACGTCTCGGCTGTCTCAAATCCCATGGCGCGCGCCAATGCGGTCAGGGCGCGGTCTTCGGTGGGCAGGCGGGTGCGCGCTTGTTCGTCTTGGCGTCTGATCACTTTTTCAACTGTACGCAAAAACACAAATGCCTGCTGGAGATCGCGGGCGTCTTCGGCTGCCAAAAACCCGGCACCGACCAATCGCCAAAGCGCGTCGAGCGTATTGGCACTGCGTAGCGCGGGATGATCTTTGGCGAACCTCAACTGCAAAATTTGGGCGATAAACTCGATATCCACAATGCCGCCCGGGTCTGTTTTGATGCTCAAGGTCTTGCCGGATTTTGGGCCGTCTTTGCGTTCCATTTTCTTGCGAATAGCCAGCATGGTGGCGACCTCGGCATCTGAAAATCCGGTGCCCACGACAAACGGCTCGAACAGGTTCAGCAACTTTTCGCCCAAAGCCGGATCGCCTGCGACGATTCGGCTGCGGGAAAGCGCGAGGCGTTCCCATGTGGATGCGCGCGTGTCCAAATACTTGCCATACGCCTCCAAAGACAGGGCCAAGAGCGCGCCCGACCCCTCGGGGCGCAACCGCGCATCCACCGTATAGAGCTTGCCCTGCGGGGTGTTTTGCCCCAACATCGCGATCATCTGCTGCGCCAGATCGATGAAAAATTGCAGATTTCCCTGCGCGCGCGCGCCGTCTGTTTCGCCATCTTCGCCATACACAAATACGATATCCAAATCCGAACCAAAGCTCAATTCGCCCCCGCCCATCTTGCCCAGGCCCAATACCACAAACCCGACCTCATCGCCTTGCTTATTGCGCGGCACCCCGCGCTTTTCGACCAAGCGCGCATACACCACCTCGTAAACCACCTGCGCGACGGCATCGGCCAACATGGTCAGGGCTTCAAATGTTTCAAACGTGTCGGTCAAATCCACCAAATTGCGCGTGCCAAAGCGCAGCAACTCGCGGTTTTTGACCCCATTCAACGCGCCGACCAATTCGGGCGTGTCGCCGTACCGATCAATTTGCACGCGAAGTTGTTCGCGCAAGGCATCGGCACCGGGGCTCAGATGCAAAATTTCCGCCTCGGAATCGAAATACAAAACCTCTGGCCGAACCAGCCAATCGAGCAAGCCGGGGTTGCGCGTGATCACCTGCACCAAAAATTGGCTGCCAACGCACAGAGACAGCACCAACTTGCGAAACCCGTCATGGACAGTCAAAATGCGAAAAAACATATCGCCCGCGCCATAGGCAGACACCAGACTTTCCAAGTTGCTCAACCCCTGATCCGGCGAATCCTGGAGTGCCCGCATCAATGCGGGCGCCAATTCCGCAAAGCTCTGCCGCGCTTGTGTGCCCATAAGCCGCGGCACGTGTCCATAAGCCAAATAGATGAGGTTGCGGTGCGCTTCTGTCGGGCGAGCAAATCCAATCTCTTCTAGCAGCCCGATGGCCTCTGCATCGCCGACTTCCATATTGACCAGCGCGCCGATAGAACGGCCTTCGCTTTCTCGCGCCTCGGCAAAGACCTCGGCATACACCTCTTGCACGGCTTTCAAATGGGCATCTAAGATATTGCGATACGCCCGGGCAGACGCCACATCCATTGCGCGCGCCATAACGCGCTGTTCATCCTCTGTTTCGGGCAGGGAATAATCGCTGCGGTTGTGCATCATTTGCAAGCGGTGTTCCAAACGCCTGAAAAAGATATAGGCATTTCTCAACTTATCGGCTTCTCTGTCCGACAGGGCAGACACCCCTTGCAACTGCCTGAGGGCCTCGAGCGTATTGTCTGAACGCGCATTTTCGTGTACGCGCCCCACCAGCAGTTGTAGGCACTGCGCGATAAACTCGACATCCCGAATGCCGCCCGAACGCAATTTCAAATGCGTGTCGCGCTGGCCCTTGCGCCCAATGCCCTCTTCAATGCGCCCTTTGATGCGGTTGATCTCGGCGGCCGGGCTCATATCGAAATGGCGCGGATAAACAAAGGGTTTTACCATGTCCAAAAACCGCTCTCCCAAGCGGCTTGACCCGGCGCAACACCGCGCTTTGATCAGCATCTGCCGCTCCCACAATTCGCCCCGCAACATGTAATAGCTCTCGTATCCGCTCAGGGGCATCACCAGCGCGCCGGCCGCGCCATCGGGCCGCAAGCGCATGTCCATGCGATACAAGAATCCCTCTTGGGTCACGTCTGTTGCGGCGCGCACAATTTGCTCGCACAATCGGGTGAAAAATTCCTGATTGGTCGTGGACTTTGCCCCATCTGTATTTCCCCCCGCGCTGTACACAAACATCAAGTCGATATCCGAACTAAAATTGAGCTCCATCCCCCCCAGTTTGCCCAATCCAATAATCGCAAACTCCGCGGGTTGCCCTTTTACATCTCGGGGCACGCCGTAACGCGCTTGCAAATCGGGCAACAAAATATCGATCAGCTTTTGCAAACACACATCCGCCAAAATCGACAAATCGGCCGCGACGTATTGGATGGCGCGGTTGCCAGCCAAATCCCCGATGCCGATTCGCAACAACTCGCGCCGCGCCGCGCGCCGAATGGCATTGAATTTGTCCTCGCGCGTATCCGCCGCCGCGATATCCCGATCAAATGACGTGCGCAATTGCTTTTTGTCGGACGATTCTGCGATCCGATTGGGGGAGTCTGTCAACCAAAAAAAAGTCTCGGAATCGCGCACCAAAACATCGGTCATAAACGAACTGCCACCGAGCACATACACCAGCATTCGGCACAACTCGGGGGTTGCGTTGAGTTGGCGCGCAAACGCTTCGCGACGGCCTATTGCCCGCGCCACGCGATCAAAATTGTTCAGTGCCAAATCGGGATCGGGCGCGTCGGTCAACGCCTGCAAAAACCCGTCTGGCAGTTGACCGTAAACGCTCGGGTCAACCAGACCTTCGAGATTTTGCAACGCGCGTTCCGCATCTCGAAACCCCGCCCGTGCAAGGGATGCTGTGTTGAAGTCAAAAATGTCCATTTGAACCTCGAGATGTTGGTGGTCATACCAAATTGAATTGATCTTGGCCTAATGTGATGCAAATTGGGAATTGGGGGTGGCATGGGCATTCGTAATTCCTAACGGATGTTACGCGCAACTTAGGCCCTGCATGGCTCGTCTCAAGCGTTTGGTTCTAAAGCGTCGTTTGTTGCCTTCGATGCCTCCTTCGGCGACTTCCTTTTTTTCAACAGCTAAAAAAAGGAAGCGAGCGGGGTACAACTGCCCCAGCAGTTCAAAAATGCCGCTCTCAAACGCCGAGAGGCTGGCACAGCGCAAATCGCTTTGCGGGTCGCACAACATGCGTTGGCCTGCAAGGTGGGTTGCAAAATGGATGTGCGTTGCGAGACGGCCTTGCGCGCTGTGCGCGATGGTTTTGTCTGATGGTCTTTTGGGATGGCCTGGTTGCAATGGCTTCTCTGAATGACTGGGAATCATTTGCGGGTCGCATCAGGTCAACAGAAAATCAAATTGGTATTACGTCCTTCACCTGATCCCCACCGCAATGCGATGCGCGTTGCCCAATCCGTGCGATGCGGGCACAAAGGCGTAATCCACGCGCCACGCGCCACGCGCAATGCCCAGCCCAAATGACAGGGTGCGCGTGTCGTGCCCGGTTTGCAGGCCACCGCGCAAAAATAGCTTGTCCATAAGCCCGTACTCGATGCCGACATGCGCCCCTCTGTTGCCCATTGCTGGCAGGCGAAAATCGGCTGATGTTGTCCACGCCCGCCAAGACCACGCAATGCCCATGCGAAATACCCGGGGCAAGGGAATGCGCTCGCGGTCTAATCGCGCCATGCGTCCCAAATTTCGATACGCCACCCCCAGCATCAAGTGTTCAGACAGGCGATACAACGCGCCCATGTCCACGCTCATTCCCCACGCGCTTTCTGGGCCGATGTTTTCGTGCAATGCCCGAACCGAAAATCCCAAGTAGATTCGCCGCCCTATTTTTTGTGCATAAGACAGCCCCGCATTGAGGTCGTAAACGCCAAACGCGCCCGCCGGCGTCGCGGTCGGTTCTCGGCGCGCTTCCAATCCCCCTGTCCCATACACGCCCAAACTCAGCGCGATCCCGCGTTTGTCATTGCCGTAGGCCCACCCGCCATAGCCCTGTTTGATCCCCTGAAACGAGCGGTGGTGCGCCAAAACAAAGTGTTTGCCCCGCATTGCCGCAACGCCTGCCGGATTCCAAACTGCCGCGGTCTGATCGCCCACCACAGCGGTTTGAGCCTCGCCCATCGCAGCCGCCCGCGCGCCCACGCCCTCGCGCAACAGCACAAAACCGACCTTGCGCGCCGATGTGCTGGCCTCGGCGGAGAACGAGCCGCAGGTCAAAATGAGAATGCCCAAGATAATGTGTTTCACAACAACTCCCGTCTGTGGAAACGACTCGGTTTTCAATAGCGTAAGCAAACGGGCAAGATGTGTCAACCGCGAAAATAAAATATCGAGAGCCTGCCATTTCAAGTGACAATGCCCTTGTATCTTGTATCTTTGGGCGAGCACGGGGGCATCGCCCCTACGGGTGATGGGGCCGGGTGGCCTTCTCGCCTCTCGCCTCTCGCGTCTTACCTTTTACCACTGACCACTATGATCGCTTTGCCAACCCCTCAAAACATCCAGCGCGTTGCTAAACGGTCTTGCGTTAGCCAATCGGCCTTTACATGTCGTCGTTGGCATAAATATAAATGAGCAGAAATTGGTTGTCATCACAACATACGAGCCTGACCCGCTCCAGTGGGTCAATAATTTTTCGCGGAGGAGGAGAATATGAAATGCGCGATTTGTCGCCACGGGATTACCACAGAGGGATATACCACTGTTGTCTTGGAGCGCGGCCAGACAACCGTCGTCTTCAAAAAAGTACCGGCACAAATTTGTGACAATTGTGGCGAAGAATACGTTTCCGAAGCAGTGAATAAGGTACTTCTTCGCCAAGCACAAGAGCAATGGGAGCGCGGCATCATCATCGAAATGCTCAACTTTGCCGCGTAGTAAAGCAGCAGGCTATGATAATTTTTCTAAGATCGTCATTCACTGGATTCCGGCGTTGGCTACGCCTGTGCTTGCGCGTGCGCCGGAATGATGAAAATGGGCGAGCACGGAGGCATCGCCCCTACGGATGATGGGGCCGCGTCTTACCTTTTACCACTGACCACTATGATCGCTTTGCCAACCCCTCAAAACATCCAGCGCGCTGCCGAGCAGATCAAAAACGGCGGCCTGATTGCCTATCCGACCGAGACGGTCTATGGCCTCGGTGCGGATCCGTATCGCAGGGAAGCGGTGCAAAAAATTTTCATTGCCAAAGGGCGCGAGGAAACCAAGGGCATCATCCTCTTAATTCGCGGGGCAGCCGATCTCGCAACACTCGTCCGCGCCATCTCGCCGACCGCGCGAACGCTCATCCGCGCGTTTTGGCCGGGGCCGCTCACCCTGGTTTTTCGAGCGCGTCCCGATCTGCCGCCCGCCTTGCTCGGTGGACGCGACACCATTGCCCTGCGCCATTCCAGTTCCCCCATTGCCGCGCAACTGCTGACCGCGTTGGGCGGCCCTCTCACCAGCACCAGTGCCAATCGCTCTAACACTCCGCCAGCGCGTTCCGCTTATGAAGTGCAAAACGCGCTGGGCGATCACCTCGATCTGATTCTCGACGGCGGCCCGTCCGCCAGCACAACGCCCTCCACGTTGGTCGATGTCTCTGCGGATCGCGCCATCCTGTTGCGCGAGGGGGCTGTCTCCGTGTCAGAACTCCGCACATGCATTCCCCTCCATCCGAAATCCCTATAACAAAGTCTCTTGTGCAACTTCATCCACCAACCCTGCGCGGATGCGTTGCGCCAAGGTCGTGTGTCGCATGGCGACCTGATTGTTGCGAACCGCCATGCCGAGTGCGCGTTTGGTCCCCACAATTACCACCAGTTCTCGCGCCCGGGTGATTGCCGTGTACAGCAAATTGCGCTGCAACATCATATAGTGTTGCGTGGTCAGGGGCATCACCACCGCGCGAAATTCCGCGCCTTGGCTCTTGTGGACACTCATCGCGTAGGCCAGCACCAACTCGTCCAATTCCGAAAGCTCGTATTTCACAACGCGCTGCTGAAACCGCACCTGTAGTTCCTCGTCTTCTATGGCGTGAACGCGCCCGATATCCCCGTTAAAAACATCGCGGTCATAGTTGTTCCGCACCTGCATCACTTTGTCCCCCACGCGAAACAGCGTGCCGCCCCGGGCGAGTTCATGCCCGCGGGCGTTCAAGCGGTCTTGCAAGACGCGATTGAGATTGTTCGCGCCCGTCTCGCCCCGATACATCGGCACCAGCACTTGGATATCTTCGATGCTGTCCAAGCCATAAGTGCGCGGCAAGCGCGAAGCACACAAGCCACACAGGGTTTCCACGACCTCGGCGGGTTCGGCCACCTCGAGAAAAAAGAAATCGGCGTTTCGGTCATTTTGCACCTCGGGCATCTTGCCGCGGTTGATCGCATGGGCATTGATGATGATGCGACTCGTTTGTGCCTGCCGAAAAATCTCGTTGAGTGCCACGACTTCCACAATGCCAGATGCAATGACGTCTTTCAACACATTGCCCGCGCCAACCGAAGGCAACTGATCCACATCGCCCACCAAAACCACCGATGCGCGGATGGGAACGGCGCGCAACAGGCTGTTCATCAACACCGTATCGACCATAGAGATTTCATCCACAATCAGGGCGTCGATCTCCAGCGGATTTTCGAAATTCTTCTCAAAAGCCATCTCAGACGGGCTAAACTTCAGCAATCTGTGAATCGTTTTGGCCTCGTGCCCCGTGGCCTCAGACATCCGCTTGGCCGCGCGCCCCGTGGGGGCTGCCAGCGCGATCTTCTTTTTTCGCGCCCCCAACAGCGCGATCAACCCCTTAATCGCCGTTGTTTTGCCCGTGCCCGGCCCGCCCGTCAGCACCAGCAAATTGTGCGACAATGCCTTTTGCAGAGCAAGTTTTTGACGGGGCGCGAAGACCACGCCATCGCGCTGTTCTATCGCCGCGATCTCGTTCGGAATATCGCCCAGTTCAATGCGCGCCACCTGCGACAACTGATAGCACCGCGTTGCCGCGCCTTGTTCGGCGTAGTACAAATGCGGCAAATACACCCGGCCGTCGGTTGCGACGATGGCCTCGTCGCGCGTCAATTGCGCCACGCACGGGGGGATGGCCTCAACGGGCACGCCGAGGGCCTGCGCGCCTGATTCGATGAGCACCTCTTCGGGCAGAAACACATGCCCATCTTTGTCTGCGGCCTCGTGCAACACATGCAAAATGCCGGCCTGAATGCGCCGGTCCGAATGCGCGGGGATGCCCATTTTTTGCGCGATGCGATCAGCGGTCAAAAATCCAATGCCCCAAACATCCGCAGACAGGCGGTATGGATTCTCTCGAATCAAGTGAACGGCTTCCTGCCCGTATCGCTTCCAAATTTTGACGGCGTATCCCGTGCCCACTTGGTGCGATTGCAAGAACAGCATCACATTGTGAATTTCGCGCTGTTCCTCCCACGCCTTGACGATCCACTTTGCGCGCTTGGCCCCCAGGCCCTCGACTTCGACCAACCGCTCGGGATCGCTTTCGATCACGCACAAGGCGTCGCTCCCGAAGTGATCCACAATCCGCTCGGCCATCACCGGCCCTACGCCTTTGATCAACCCCGACCCCAAATACCGCCGCATCCCCTCCACGGTCGAGGGATGCACGGTCTGATAGGATGCGATTTTGAATTGCGCGCCGTATTGTTTGTGGGTTGTCCATTCGCCTTCCAAAACCACGGTCTCGCCCGGGTTGATCGACAGCATTTCGCCCACAATGGTCGCCAGACCACCATCTGTGTATTCTGCACGGGCAACCCTCTCCACCTGCAGCCGGGCAACCGTGTATCCGCTCTCTTCATTTTGAAATGTAATGCGATCCACAACCCCGCGAAGCTGAACCATGTCAACCTCCGATGCATGCACAAAAAAAGCGACTTCCGCTGCGGATACTCACTCCTCAGCGCGGAGGATTTCGAGCGGAGGGCGGTTGGCAATGCCGCGGCTGTTGAGCATGCCGACCGAGATGGTGAGCGCGGTGACCAGGGCAAAGACGCCGGCAATGGCCCAAGTGGGCAGGGCAAAGTCGATATCGAACACAAAATACGTGATGGCCCACGCGCCGCCGATAGACAAGAGCAGGCCAGTCAGGGCGGCGAGCGCGCCCAAGAAGGTGTATTCGAGCAGGAGAATGCGGCGAATTTGTTTTTGGGACGCGCCCAGTGTGCGCAGCAAAACGGCTTCCCGAATGCGTTGATATCGGCTCGTTGTGACCGCCGCGGCCAGCACCATGAGGCCGGTGACCACGCTGAAGAGCGCCATAAAGCGCACGACAAAGGCGACTTGAGAGAGCACGTCATCGATGGTCTTGAGAATGAGGCCGAGATCGACCGCCGAGACATTGGGGTAGTGTTGAACCAGGGTGCGTTGCAGCGCGGCAGATTGTTCGGTCGTTTGAACGCGCGTGGTCAAGACGTGGAACTGCGGCGCGGATTCGAGCACGCCTTTGGGAAACACCACAAAAAAATTGGGCTGAATGCGTTGCCAATCCACTTCGCGCATGCTGTGGACCTCGGTCTGAACCGGCACGCCTTGAACGTCAAAGCCCAGGGTGTCGCCCAGTGAAACGCGAAGGGAGTGGGCAATGTCGCGTTCAATGGAAATGGGGATGGGTTCTTCCGTGCGTTCCGCAGCGATCCAGGTGCCGGCCACGAGGCGTTCCGAGTCGAAGAGGTGATCGCGATAGGTCGAGCGGTATTCGCGTTGCGTGGCCCAGCGCGGCACATCATTTTCTCGCCCGTAGGCCCGCGCGTCTCGGCCTTTGATGGTCTTGAGGCGCATGGTGACGATGGGCGCACGGTGGATGACGGGCAGGCCCTGGTTGTCGAGCAACGCGCTCACGCCTTCGATCTGATCGGTTTGCACATCCACGAGCACGAAATTGGGGCGATTGTCGCGCCCTGCAATGGCGATTTGCGCGAGGATCGCATGTTGGGCAATGTAGAGCGTGGCAACGAGAAAGGTGCCCAGGCCCAGCGCGAGCATCAAAATGGTCGTTTGATTGTGCGGGCGATAGAGGTTGGCCAGGCCCTGCCGCCACACGTATTGCCATGTGGTGGGAAAGAAGCGGCGCACGGTTTTGACGATGAGCCACGACGCGCCGATGAGCGCGCCAAAGGCAATGACAAATCCCCCGGCAATGCCGAGTCCCATGCGAACGCTGTCGGTTTGCACAATGCCCAATCCCGCGACGATGAGGAAGATGCCCCCGACCACCACCACTTGCACGGGGTCAATTTTAGAACGCACATCTTCAAAGGAGGCGCGCAAGGTGTGCAGCGGCGAGGTGTGGCGGACGGGCAACAAGGGGAGCAGGGCAAAGAGCAGGGAGAGCGAAAGCCCAATGCCAAAGCCCTGAATGATCGCCCAATAGGAGAGTTGAATCGCGAGTTCAACGGGCAGAATTTGCGCGAGGACGCCGGGCAAGAGATACTGAATGCCCACGCCGAGCAATGCGCCACAACCCGTGCCGATCAAGCCCATGGCAAGGGCCTGGATGGCGTAGATGCACAAGACCTGCCCCGACTGCGCGCCCATGCAGCGCATGATCGCGACCGTACCTATTTTTTGGCGCGCGTACACATGAATGGCGCTGGCAATGCCGATACAGCCGAGCAAGAGCGCGGCAAAAGCGACCAGGCTGAGAAAAATATAGAGGTTGCCCAAGGTGCTGTTGAGGCTTTGTTGACGACTGACAACGGTCTCGGTACGCAGATTGTGTTTTTGGCGATAGGGGCGAAGTTGGTTGCGAAACGATGCGGGTTGCGCGCCCTCATCGAATTTGAAATAGGCCGCATAAGACGCCATGCTGCCGAATTTGATGAGGCCCGTTTTGTCGAGATGAGACAAGGGGATGTACACGCGCGGCGCCACCGTGGCAAAGGCCATGGTCTCGCCCGATATTTTTTTGATGCGCCCGCCAATGACAAAGGCGTGATTGCCAATGCGTACAGAATCGCCGACTTGAACGCCAAATTGAACGAGCAAGCCATCGTCGAGCAGGGCTGTCGCTTCGCGCTGGAATGACCGCGCTGCGGATAGGGGATCGGTTTCAAACGCGCCGTAATAGGGAAAGCCGCCTTGAAGCGCGCGCACTTGCACGAGACGCGTACCGCCGGTTTTGGGGAAAAAGACCATTGAGGCAAAGCGCACTTCGCGGGATTGCGCGCCGTCCCACGAGGCGAACAAAGAATCGATTGCCGGCGCGAATGCGCGTTGGCTGCTGACGCGCAGATCAGCCCCTAAGAGCGTGCGCGCTTCGCTATCGACAACGCGCTGCAAGTTGTCGCCCAAAGAGCGCACCGCCACGAGGCCGCCCACGCCGAGCGAGATGCACGAAATAAAGAGCAACAACCGCTTGCGATACGTGCGGCTGTCGCGCCACGCCATGCGCCATGTCCATGCGCGGAAAAGTGGGATGCCTGCCCGCTGAGATGGCAGAAGGGCATGGTGGCTTTGATCGATGGCCTTGACTGAGGGGGCCGGTGGGTGGTTTATCGCGTCCAAACTGATCTCTCCGGATTCAATACACTCGGTTAGTCATCCCGATCTATCAACGCGCCACCTTGCAGGCGAATGACGCGCTGCGTGCGTGCGGCGAGGTCGTGGTCGTGGGTGACGAGGATGAGGGTCGTGCCCGATTCGCGGTTGAGGTCAAAGAGCAGATCGACAATGGTTTGGCTGGTATCCGCGTCGAGGTTGCCCGTGGGTTCGTCGGCAAACAGGATGCGCGGGCGGTTGATAAAAGCGCGCGCAATCCCTACGCGCTGTTGTTCGCCGCCTGAGAGTTGCGCGGGATAATGCGTCAGCCGGTCGCCCAATCCCACGCGGTCGAGCAATTCTTTGGCGTGGTCAAACACGCCGGTTTCGCCGCGCAATTCGAGGGGTACCATCACATTTTCAATCGCGGTGAGGGTGGGGATGAGTTGAAAGCTCTGAAAGACAAAGCCCACGTATTCATTGCGGATGGCTGCGCGTTGGTCTTCATCGAGGCTGTCGAGGGCCACACCGTAAAGTGTGACCGCGCCCGAGGTTGGGCGGTCAAGCCCAGCACACAGGCCGAGCAACGTGGTCTTGCCACTGCCCGAAGGCCCCACAATCGCGCAGGTTTGACCCGTGGGAATGCTGAACGTGACGCGGTCTAAAACGGTGAGAGGCCGTCCCCCGCTCGTGTAGATGCAGGTGAGGTTTTGGGCTGAAAGCGCGATGTTTGGCGTGTTCATAGGATGGGTTATCAATGTGAATGAAGCGCGAAAAGCGAATTTTAGGATTGTGTCAGGGGTGAGCAGATGGCGTTCATTCGGGAACCAAATGGCCCGATGATAGTTAAAATCACGACCGCCGCAAAGCGCGGCAACAAAGGTCGCGCTTTGCGGTCAGATACCCAATGAGTGTGCCGCGTTGAGGAGCCTCGCTTTAGGCAAAAAAGCGAACGGGACTGGATATTTTCAGTCCCGTTTTTTGTGCCCATAGCCGATTGACGCGGTTCACTTTGACATTGATTTGTGAAAATCTATGTACAAAAATATATATGACGATCCAATTGCATCAAAACAAAAAATTTTCCACATCTTTCGCACATTCGCAGTTGTACCCCGTTCCGTATATTCGCCGGTTCCATTGCGTAGGAGGGATAAAATGCCTGATCTGGCAATTGATGGAGGTCCCAAAGCCGTTGCCGCTTCGATGAATGATTCGTGGCAAGATGTGAGCGACCAGGAGAGGCAATACGTCAATCAGGTGTTGGACAACCAGGACGACGCGTATGCCCAACTCGACCTGTTCGACGAAGCGTATCGGGCTTTTGTGGGTAGCAAACACGCGCTTTGCATGTGCAATGGCACCGCGGCGTTGCACTCGGCGATTTTTGCCGCAGGCGCGTGCGCGGGGAAAGAGGTGATCGCGCCCACCGCGACATGGCAAGTGTATGGGGCCGGCCGAGCTGATGTTCGACGACGCGATTCCCCGTCCCGTAAAGGCCGGGGATATGTTGCTGTTCCAAGCTTGCCTGTGGCATCATTCCAAAGGCAATCAAACAGCCCGCGTGCGCCGGGCGTTCATCGTCTCGTACCAAGAAGCAACTGTGCCGCGCGGCAATGGGGATCAGTATAAAGTTTTGAGGCCGGCCCTAAGAGGTGGTTGTCAGTGGTCAGTTCCCCGCCCAATCCCGCCGGGAAATCACTGGTTCCAATTTTTGCCGGAGTGACGATGGACTGGCTTTATCGCTACTGAATAAATCGCTTCAGCACATGCGTTCATCCGCGTTCATCTGGAGTAGGACTTACGCATGCTGAGTTAAAAAAGGGTGCAATTCCGTAAAATTTATCACTTTGAGGAGGTGTCAATGCGCCACCCGACGCGTTTGGATTACTGTCAGTATCTGCTTAGCAGTCCCCTCAACGATACCCTGACCCCTTTCGCCGACCATAGCGAAGGGTTCAGTCATGAGAGGATCAACCGCTATCTCGCCGGTGCGCGTATCCCCCCCGCTTAGTGTGGGAACACGTCAAAGACCCCATCGCGTTGACGCCTGAAGGCGATGTGATCTTTGATGACCCGGTTTTAGACAAGCGACACGCACGCAAGATCGCGTGAGTGCGTCGTCAATATAGCGGCAACGCCCAAGGCGTCATCAACGGCATTGGGGTGGTCACATGTGTCTATGTCAATCCGCAAGAGGATCGGTTCTGGCTGATTGACTATCGGATTTATGACCCGCAAGGCGATGGCAAAACCAAATGGGATCATCTCAAGGACATGCTCTCTGTATGGGTCTATCAGAAGGGCCTCCCTTTTACTGGGGTCTTGATGGACAGTGGGTATGCGACAAAAACGGTCATGCTACACATAGAGCAGATGCAAAAAACCTATTCTTGTCCCCTCAAGACGAACCGGCGCGTGGACGAGTAGGCAGGCACAACCCCCTACCAGCGCGTAGATAGCTTAACTTGGACGAAAGCGCAACGCAAACAAGGCAAGCCAATTAAAATCAGAGGGTTTCCCAAAGACCACAAAGTGAAATTATTCCGGGTGGCGTCTGCTGCCAGACGCACGGCGTATGTCGTGACCAACGACCATGCTCAAAACGATTCTTCAGGGGTACAACAGGTGTGTCACCAAAGATGGAAAATTGAGCCCTTTCACCGCGAAGTCAAACAAGTGACCGGGCTTGAAAAGGGTCCATGTCGGTTGGCACGCATGGTACGAAATCATATGGGGTGTGCGATGTTCGTTTGGATTCGACTCGCGCAGGGGGCCTATCAAACAGGACAAACCATTTATCAAGTCAAATACCGAGGGCTGGCTGACTTCTTGAGACAACAACTCAAAGCACCTCATATTCCAATGGTGATTGCGTAAGTCCTATTTTTAAAATTTCCCTTTGCCTAATCGGCTTGCAAACAATCGCGATTTTGTTAAACTTATAGCTGTCGTATCGGAGTATAGCCGCTGGTAGAACTACTACAATCAGGAGAAGATCGTCGCCTAAGAGCGAAATGTTTTCACCTGCACCGGAGAAGCGAGGCGAGTAAATTATGGCCGATCTACCCCTTAAAGACGAGTTATTTCAATTCTACAAAGAGTCCTATTACCACGAGATAGGTCGCAAAGACGAAATCCGCAAACAATTGGGCCTAGCGATTGCGGTCTTAGCATTACTGGGCAATAGTGCCTATTATTATCTTTTTAAATTTCAGTTTTTTCCTTTTAGCTTCGCACATCTCGGGTTTTATGTTCCTTTTTTTCTTGGTATTCTTTTCGCCTTTATAGCTTTCTTTTATTTACTCCGTTATATATTTGAGGGAAGGGAATACGCCTATATTCCAACGACTGAAGAGATTAGAGATGTCATCGACAAATTTGAAAAAGCTAACCAAACTGAGTCGGACGAGAATGTTGTTAGAAATTTTTATATACAAAATTTATCTAAACAATATTCCGAAGCTGCTACTCGTAACCAACTAAACAATGAAAAAAGAACTGGCTATGTATTTTCTTCTTTAAGAGCCTCCCTAATTTCGATACTTTTTTTTCTCTTTGCGTTTCCCAGTTTCTTTTTTACGTTACACGATAGACTGCCCGCAGATGAATGCAGATGTATTTCTCTCTCGGCGGCCAAAAAACGTTGAGCACCAAGTGACTATTCCGTCACATATTTCACCTGTGGAGGTGTCAAAAATGAGCAAACAACAAGCAAGACCTGATACTCCGAACAACAGCACTGCTAACGCATCGAGAGATCAGGCCGAAACCCCGGAAGTCCTTGTAGCTAGTCCCAATACCCATAGCGAGATAAAATTTCCCCCGCTACGCCTCATAAAAGAGGCCGATGAGAGGAAGGGAAAGTAACCCTCGCGCCTCATTATGAACTCGAGGACAGCACAAAGGCATTTCTTTTCTTGCGCTTGGACAAGAAGGATGAAAAGCGATTTCGCCAAGTGGCAACTGTTAAAAAAAAAGATGTCGAAAATATCGTCGAATAAAGAGGCGATGATAAAATTTCAGTTCCGATGAACGCTTCGCCTGCTTTTACGTCAAAGTGGTTTCACCGATTGCTCCCACCGAAGTTGACTTCTATCAACTTGTCGCCTGACGCAAGCGAGGGCAATGCGGATCTTCCGGATGTTTCGTCACACCGGGCACGGGCACTCAGACGCGGACAAAGTGGTCGCGATTTTCTCGACAAGACGCTGTCGCGCTGGAACGAGGCGCCGAGATCGAGCAAACAGGCGCAACAAGTTGTGTCCGATGTCTTGGCGACGAGACAACTGCAAATTGTGAATGCAACGGGGACTGTCGTCGCAGTAATTGGGTCGGATAATGTTGGAGACGGGGCACTAGTCGTAAGGCGAGCGGATGCCGAGCCAGTAGTGAGTGTGGGGGCCGATCAAGTGGGCGATGGCATAGTGGTTATTACAGGCACCTCAGAATCTTTTGCGGCTCTCAGTAGCGACGGGATGGGCGTTATTAGAGGATCCGAATCGAGCGTGAATGCAACGTTTTTGGGCGTTGATGATGCCGGCAATGGTCTGGTAACGACCTTGAGTACCTCCGGTTCGCTCGCGGTTCTCGGTACTGATGAGTCAGGTCTTGCGGGTGTGGTCGTCGCCAGTGGGTCCGGATCGAGCGGGAGTGCGGCATTTTTAGGCGTTAATGATGCCGGCAATGGCGTGGTGAGTGCCGCGAGTACATCTGGTTCTCTCGCGGCACTCGGCGTTGATGAGGCGGGAGATGTTGCCGTGTTGGTGACCAACAGAAACGGCGGTTTGGCTTCCGCGTTAGGTGTCGATGAAAAAGGGCACGGCGTCTTGGGTATTCGCAACGCCTCTGGGCGGGACATTGCGGCGATGGCAGCCGATGCGTCTGGCAACGGGACGTTGGGGATTGATGGCGGCAAATTCAGAGCTTTTGTCGATGCTTCGGGCAATGGCGTCGCAGAGACGCGAGGCCGAACTCAAAACCTCCTGTGGTCTTCTGAATCTGATTCTGGAGGAGGAGGCACGTCATCCGGGCTGATGGGTGATTTTGATAACGATGGAGATGTGGATTTCGCCGACTTTTTGACGTTTGCCGCGAATTTTGGTAAAAGAAGCGGGTAGCAGAGACAGATACATCAAAGCGGTTTGACCCGCTGACTGAAAGCACGCCCTGGCATTTTAAGATGCCGGGGCGTTTTTTTGGTCTGTGGAAAACGATTTTCCATCGCCGTTTTGGAGAGCCGCGTAACTATAACTTGACGCGCAAGTGGATTCGCGTATCTTGATCGCTGACTTTGAACGAGGGGAACGTGCGATGAAGTGCATGTATTGCAGAGGAACGATGGAGAAGAAAACGGTTCCATTTTCGGTTGATCGGAACGGGTATTACGTCCAAGCGAACTAAAAGACATGGAGGCATACGCGATATGCACTGGTCCGAGATATGTAGAAATTATCCCAATAAATGGCTGGTTGTCGAGGCGTTAGAAGCTCATACAACCCCTGATCATCGGCGTCAACTCGATCTGATAACGGTAGGACTTACGCATGCTGAGTTAAAAAAGGGTGCAATTCCGTAAAATTTATCACTTTGAGGAGGTGTCAATGCGCCAACCGACGCGTTTGGATTACTGTCAGTATCTGCTTAGCAGTCCCCTCAACGATACCCTGACCCCTTTCGCCGACCATAGCGAAGGGTTCAGTCATGAGAGGATCAACCGCTATCTCGCCGGTGCGCGTATCCCCCCCGCTTGGTGTGGGAACACGTCAAAGCCCCCATCGCGTTGACGCCCAAAGGCGATGTGATCTTTGATGACCCGGTTTTAGACAAGCGCCACGCGCGCAAGATCGCGTTAGTGCGTCGTCAAGAGAGCGGCAACGCCCAAGGCGTCATCAATGGCATTGGGGTGGTCACATGTGTCTATGTCAATCCGCAACAGGATCGGTTCTGGCTGATTGACGATCGGATTTATGACCCGCAAGGCGATGGCAAAACCAAATGGGATCATCTCAAGGACATGCTCTCTGTGTGGGTCTATCAGAAGCGCCTTCCTTTTACCGGGGTCTTGATGGACAGTGGGTATGCGACCAAAACGGTCATGTTACACATAGAGCAGATGCAAAAAACCTATTATTGTCCCCTCAAGACGAACCGGCGCGTGGACGATTCGGCAGGCACAATCCCCTACCAGCGCGTAGATAGCTTAACTTGGACTCAAGCGCAACGCAAACAAGGCAAGCCCATTAAAATCAGAGGGGGCCCCAAAGACCACAAAGTGAAATGATTCCGGGGGGCGTCTTCTGATAGACGCACGGCGTAGGTCGTGACCAACGACCATGCTCAAAACGATTCTTCAGGGGTACAACAGGTGTGTCACCAACGATGGAAAATTGAGCCCTTTCACCGCGAAGTCAAACAGGTGACCGGGCTTGAAAAGTGTCAATGTCGGTTGGCACGCATGGTACGAAATCATATGGGGTGTGCGATGTTCGTTTGGATTCGACTCGCGCAGGTGGCCTATCAAACAGGACAAACCATTTATCAAGTCAAATACCGGGGGGTGGCTGACTTCTTGAGACAACAACTCAAAGCACCTCATATTCCAATGGAGATTGCGTAAGTCCTATGTAGTTGCTTTCCGTTTTCATTTTGAAAATCCTGAAAAAAAATCCCGATCCTTTTTGGCCCCTTAGCGGAACGCGAGGGGTTGTTTTTTTGTGTAATAATGCGAGACACGTTTGGTGGAACCGAATGGCCCTATGTGCGTTAAGAGCACTATCGCCGCAAAGCGCGGCAGTTATGGCTCGGATTGGATTTGGCACCGGCCGGACAAAACCGATCAGAGCAACTGGGAGGGGTTACAACCCAACTGAAAGGAGTAGAAGATGAAGAAGTGGATGATCTATAGCCTCGCGCTCGCGCTGACATGCGCCCTGTGGAGTGGGCGAGACGCGCAGGCAGCGCAAGCCTTTATGGATGAAAATGCCGATGGCATCGATGACAATGTGCGAACCTTGTACCATCGGGGGTCCCGAGGCATTTTGGGGCGGCATGGTACATCTTCGTCGTTGACCGAAGAGCAGCGTGCGGAGTTGAAGACGCTGGTGGATGATTTGCGCGCGTCGGAGGCATCGCGGGAAGATATTCACACTGCGGTGAACGCCAAGTTGACCGAGTGGGGCATTGAACTTCCCGAACGCTCTGTTATTTCGCCCCATCTGGCGGGCGTGCTGACCGAGGATCAACAGGCCGAATTGACGGCGTTGATCGAGGGGTTGCGCGCATCCGAGACATCTCGTTCAGACATTCGCGTTGCGGTGGATGCCCAGTTGACCGAATGGGGCGTTGAGCGGCCCGAGCGCGGTTTGGATGCTCTGTTGACCGAAGATCAAGAAACCGAACTCAGAACCCTCACCGATGGCTTGAAAGCATCGGACGCTTCCCGTTCAGACATTCGCGCTGCGGTGGATGCTCAACTCGAAGCATGGGGCATTGAGCGGCCCGAGGGGTTGCACAGAGGCGGGCACTGCCGCCGAGGAAATGGACACGGCAGGCGAAGCGGGTTCAGGAGATTCAGAGCTTCTGGCTCATAATCATCACTCACCGGGGAAGGGCAAACGCCTTTCCCCTTTTTTGGTTGAGAATATGAAACGACTGGCGATCATCGCATTGCTCATGGGGCTGGCAACAGCAGAGGCGGATGTGTTGACAGATGTGACCGTGGGCACGACTTACGATACGAATGTGGATGGCGTCTATGCCGGGGCGAGCGCGGTTGTGACCAGGCTTTCCGTTTCCGTGACGCGCCTCATCGACATGGACGCATCGCATCTGCGGCTTTTTTATTCGGGCGATGGGTTTTTGTTTGGACGGTATGGGGAGCGAACCTTTGCCACCAACCGCTTGGGCGTGGATTTCGCGCGCAATCTCAACGCCGGGGAGCGCGATAAGTTGTTTGCAGGGCTTGCACTTGCGGCGCGTGCCAACCGGTCGATTTACGATGTGTACAATTATACCGGGCTGTTCGGGTACGCGCAGGGCAAATGGTACAGCGGGGAGCAGACCTTGCAACGAGTGGGGTATCAATTTAACTGGCGATCATATCAAAATTTGGCTGTGACGCGCTATGTCGATCACTACGCATTTTTTCAGATCAACAGGTTCTTGCCCACGCGCACGACCTTGCGAGGCGACTTGGGCTTGGGGTACAAATTGCGGGAAGGCGCGGAAGGACAGGTGGTTTTGGGAGTGCAAGTCGCGCAGGCCATCACGCGCAACACGGGCATCCGCGCACGCTATCAGCGGCGGATCAATTTGCGGGCGGCGAATGGCGATCCCACGCGGTTCATCGCCCTGATTTATGGGAACGACGATATTTTGCGCGACCGCTACGATTACAGCGGGGGTGAGATCACCGCACGCCTGACGCAACACTTGCCCTTGCAGGTTCGGATCATCCTCGAAGCCGGGCGCGAAACCCGGTCTTACAAAGACGACCTCGCCCTTGACCTCGGCGGTGCGGTTTTGCCAACGGGCGTATTGCGCCGAGACGCGCATTCGTTTTTTGACGCGCTCTTGGAGTTGCCCCTCACGCAGCGCGTCACGACCTCATTGGGCTATGGCATTTCCCGCAATCGCTCAAACGACGAGTTTTACCACTACCCCCTCCGGCAAAGCGCGTCATTTGATTTGAACGTGGAATTTTAGGATTGTATTCGCGGTCCGGAGATGGGGTTCAGCGGGAACCCAACGGCCCGTTGATGCGTTAAAAGCGCGGTTGCCGCAAAGCGCGGCGGTGTTCATTTTTCACGAGGAGTAATTTATGCAGACGCGATGTGTGTTGTTCTCTCTCGCCCTTTTGCTGATGGCGTCCCCGGCACTTGCCGGCACGGTCCAAGTAGATGGCGAAGGCAGTCCTGCTCTGTACGTGGTCAAGGTGCATGCGGACTGGTGCGGATCCTGCAAGGCCCTGACGCCCGTGCTCGAGGAAGTCCGCGAGGCCCTGGCAGACGATCCCGTTCTCTTCTTGGAATTGGACGTTACCGATGAGGCCCGCACGGCCCAAGCCCGGTTGCTGGCCGTTGCCCTCGGCATCGAAGACCACCTCAAGGCCAACAACAAGACGGGGCTGGTGTTGCTCATCAACCCCGGCGACAATGCCCTGTTAGAAACCCTGACGCGGAAAAATTCCGACGACGAGATGGTCGGCAAAATCAAGGAGCATATTGCCACAACTGAAGAAATGGCCGAGTGATCTCGCGTTCCGCAGAGGCAAAAAAGCGAACGGGACTGGATATTTTCAGTCCCGTTTTTTGTGCCCATAGCCGATTGACGCGGTTCACTTTGACATTGATTTGTGAAAATCTATGTGCAAAAATATATATGACGATCCAATTGCATCAAAACAAAAAATTTTCCACATCTTTCGCACATTCGCAATTGTACCCCGTTCCGTATATTCGCCGGTTCCATTGTGTAGGAGGGATAAAATGTCTGATCTGGCAATTGATGGAGGTCCCAAAGCCGTTGCCGCTTCGATGAATGATTCGTGGCAAGATGTGAGCGACCAGGAGAGGCAATACGTCAATCAGGTGTTGGACAACCAGGACGACGCGTATGCCCAACTTGACCTGTTCGACGAAGCGTATCGGGCTTTTGTGGGCAGCAAACACGCGCTTTGCATGTGCAATGGCACCGCGGCGTTGCACTCGGCGATTTTTGCCGCAGGCGCGTGCGCGGGGAAAGAGGTGATCGCGCCCACCGCGACATGGCATGCGACCATTACGCCCATTTTGCATTGCAATGCCACGCCCGTGTTCTGCGATATCGATCCGCAAACGTTTTGCGCCGATCCCGAGGATGTCAAAAAGCGGATCACGGCGCGCACCTGTGCGATTGTCGTGACGCATCTCTACGGCAACCCGGCGGATATGGATGCGTTCTTGGAGATCGTTGATGGCACGGATATCGCGCTGATCGAAGATGCGTCCCACGCGCATGGGGCGATGTGGGAAAACAAAAGGGTCGGTTCTATCGGGCATATCGGCTGCTTTAGCATGCAGGAAAAAAAACCCGTATCCGGTCTGGAAGCGGGCGTTGCCACGACAAATGATGACGATCTGTACGACCGCATGCTCGCCCTGGGACAAAGCGGCAGGTGCGGCGCGCTGTGGCAAACAGACCGCTTCACAGCACTTCGCAACATGGGCTTGGGCGTCAAGTACCGCGCAAATCCATTGGGCATTGCCATGGCGCGTGCCCAACTGGAACGCCTGCCGATGCTCAACGAACAGCGGTTGGCGTGGTTCAACCGCATGGACAGCCTGCTCAACGCGATCCCAGGCATTGCGCCGCAAAAAACCTATCCAAAGGCCACGCGGGGCGGCATGTTGCTCTACTCGGGCACGGTGAATCCCGAGGTGTTTGGCGCGCCGCTCTCGGTCATCGTCAAAGCCTTGATGGCAGAGGGGGTTTATATCAGCGAGACCACGTCTTGGGGGTATAGCGCGATGCACTTGGAACCGCTCTTTAATGATTTCTCGTTCCGTGGCTTGGGCGGGCCGTGGGCGGATTTGCCCCCAGATGCGCGGCGGCCCATGTGCAGCCTGCCGGTGAGCGAGGCATTGCAAGCGACCAGTTTTTGGCTCGCCACGCCGGTCGCGCCCAGTGCCGAATGGGTGGAGCAAACCGCGCAGGCATTTGCCAAAGTGGTTGCCCACCGCGACCGGTTGTCCAAAATCGCAAAGGAGTGCTAACCGTGCGCTGGCTTTTTGTCCTCCTCCTGTTTCTATCCCCCGTGCGTGCCGAAGATGGGCCGCTGCATTCAGAAGGCGATCTCGCGCTCGAAGTCGATGTGTGTAGCTTTCGCGGCAATGACGGGCCTTATGAAGAGGTCGTCATCCGTTTTCCCGCCGCACATCTCGCGTATGAACCCCAAGGCGATAGCCTTTTTGTCGCGCGGTATGTCCCGAATCTCGAAGTGTTCGATGAACGGGGCAACGCAATAAAAAAGATCGCGGGCGAGCGCGTTGTTTCTATGGCCGCACAGAGTCGGGACGCGGTCTGCGACATCGCGCGATTTCACCTGCCACCGGGGTATTACCACGCGGTTCTCGAGGTCAAAGCCTCGGGCAGTGATCGGTCGGGCCGTGCGGTATTTCCCATTGTGGTGCCCGAATACAAAACCGGGCAACTCGCGTTGAGCGATTTGTTTTTCGTGCGCGACCTCGACCCGCCCGGCGAGCAATTTGAGCCGTTTCGCAAGGCGGGCCATGTTCTCTTGCCCGCGCCTGCCCGCGAATTTTCGGATGTCCTGCGCTATTACGTGGAACTCTACGAAATCGGTCGCCTCGCCCATCGCGTGCGGTTTCAGGTCCACGACCGTTTCGGGCATCGCGTGTTTGACCACGAGCGCGAATTTCCCGCGTACCGAGAGCATGCCAAATTCGTCGAGGGCATCCCGCTGCGCGGTTTGCCGCCGGGGGAATACGCGCTGCGCGTTGAAGCCCGTGCCGGCGAACAGGTCGCACACGCGCAACGCGCATTTCGCATTTCGGGTTCTCCCGTTGTATCATCGCCCACAATGCCGATAGTGGCGAAAATTTTAACGCGCTTTTCGCCGCCCGAGATCGCCGAGCAATACGCTGCTCTCGGCGCAGGGGAACGCGCTGTTTTTGCTTACGGACACTTTGTCGAGCACCTGCCACTTTTTGCCCAGAGTTACATTGCGCCGATGATGGGCATGGGCGATCCGCACATCGGGCTGTCTTTGCTACGGGCTATCGGTCACGAGAAAACCCTCAAAAAGCGCGTGGATAAGACCTTTGGCGAGCGGTTGCCATTGCCGGATACACTCGCGGTGCGAATGGCACACGATAGGGTCGATTTTGTTTTGCGCGAAGATGCCCGCGCCCCCTACGCGCTGACCGCCAAAGCCGTGCTCGCGCTGGAAATCGGCGCGTTGGCCCGCGGCGAGGAGGCTGCCCGAAAGGCACTTGAGATCGCCCCCGCGTTGCCCGATGCACAGCGTGCGATGGGCATTGTGAAACTGGCGCGGCGCGATTGGGATGGCGCGGTCCAACACTTTCAAAAAGCCGCGCAACCGGGCAATGTCGCGCTGGCGCGGTTTCTATCCGGCAAGGGCCTAGAACCCCTGCAAACGGCGGTTGCACAAGACCCGGATCATCCGTATTTCCACTACGCGATGGGCCGCGTGCTAGAGCGCGAAGGCGAACTCGCCGAAGGCGCGGCGGCGCACAAACGACAAATCGCGGTCAACCCGTTAGATGCGCGGGCGCAGTTCGACTTTGGGCGCGTGCTGTTCAAACGAGGGCATGTCGATTCGGCTGCGACTGTGTGGCGGGAACTCATGGAAGCGCGGCCGGATTTTCGCAGGGTCTGTGTGCATCCGCTCCTATCGGCCTATCTCAACATCGGGGAAACCGGCAAAGCGCAGGCGTTGATCGCGGAAGAACTCCGCACCTTGAGCGATGAGGCACGCGCTCGCGTGGAAGATATTTCTCTCGTGGCCGGGAAAGAGGAAGGCGTCGCGTACCGGCGATTGTCGCCCGAAGACCGGGCGCGATTTGTTCGGGCGTTCTGGCAAAAACGCGACCCCACGCCGGCAACGCCGGGCAATGAACGCTTGGTCGAGCACTATCGGCGCGTGGTGTACGCATTGCACAATTACTCAAAAGACGGGCAGACATGGGACAGGCGCGGGGACGTGTACATCCGCTATGGCGAGCCCGCGCACATCAGCGCGCGTTCAGACATTCGGTTTGAAACAGATCGGGAGGTCGTGCGGGTCAAAGAGCGGTTGGCCGCGTCGCTCTTTGCCGAGGCCAAGCAGGAAATCCTCGCGCGCATCGGGCGGTTGCGAACCTCCACGCGCGATGTCGAGATCGAATCCGAATTGGCAGAAACAGTTGCCATTGGCGATTTTGAGTCCATTGACTTTGAGATGAATCCCAATCGCGTGTTCTTCGCCGCAGGCAGCGATGATGTCAACACGTATGTGCGCGGCAAAGAACTCTTTGGCCGAGACCGCCCGGGCATGAGCGACCGCGCCTTGCGGGGCATTCCACTCTATCCGGTTGATGGCAGCGCGCCGTGGGCGTATTGGATCTATCCCAATGTGGCCGGAGGCATTGAGGTCGTTTTTACCGCGCTGACGCCAAAGGGGGATTTTGATTTTCCCGATGTCTCGCAGGGGCGAAAAATCGCCCGATTTAACCAGCGGCTTTGGGAAGACACGCGCGCCGAGGTCGTTATCGCACGGGCCATAAACGCACAACCCGACCGCTACGCGCCGGTCAACGCGCTGGATTTTCACTACGCTTATGCCGATTTCAGAGGCACGGGGGATCGGTCTCGTCTCGAGGTGTATTACGGGGTGCCGGTTTTGGACGCGATAGACGCGGGGCAAACCGAGGTCGCGTTTGAACGGGGCATCGCGCTGTTCGACAGCACTTGGACGCCGGTTTATCGCAAGTTGGCCCCCATGCCCGTGCAGGTGGATGCAACAGGCATTGAAGCCGGAACCTTGGCGATAGATGAACTCGCGCTCGAGTTGTTGCCGGGCAAATACTATTTGGGCCTCCAAATTGACCATCCCGCGTCCGCACGGTCCGGGGGCTATACGCAGGAACTCATCGTGGAAGACTACGCGGCGCCCGGTTTGAAGATCAGCGATATCGAGATCGCAGGGCAGGTCAAAGTGGATTCTTCAGTTGCCGGGGGCATCGAGGTCATTGCGCTACCATCGCGCACCTATAAGGCGGGGCAACCCATTGTGATTTACTACGAAGTGTATGGCCTGCAACGCGATGATTTGGGCTATACCCAATACCGCGTGGATTATCGCATGACGCCCCGAGAAGGCAAACTGAGCGGCGTGCGCGTCCTTCGCGCCATCGGTCGCTTGCTCGGCATCGAGGAAAAAGCCGTTGTGACGATCTCCTATCAGCACGCGGGCAACGCGGCAGATGAGTACCATTATCTGGAAATTGACCCCGGCGATTCGGCACCGGGGCGTTGTGAAATCGCGGTTATCGTGACCGATCACAATGCGGAACAAAGCGCGGAGAAAACCGCGACGTTTTTTATTCGCGAATAGACGGGAGGGGGGAGGTCCCATAAGAGAGCAGGGGACACAGATAATTTTAATAGAGCCTCTTATATTTTTTTTGCAAAGGCTTTTTAATTGCCATATCATAAAAGAGAGAGTTAGACAACCTATGCAGTCGGATATGACACAGAGCCAGAGCCAGAGCCGGAGCCAGAGACGCCAAATTCAGCCCCGTCATTCACGGATGCCGTGGATTTTCAACGCTACCAACAAGGCACGCCCATCACCCCAGTGATATTCCCAACAGTGACCGACGGCGACGGAAAACTGACCTACTCGTTGCCCGACCTCCCGCCCGGCCTGACCTACACGGCACCGGGGGATGAGGACAAACACAGCGGCATCCTGTCCGGCACTCCGACCGAGCCGCAGGCCAAGACGCGCTACAACCTGACCGTGACGGACGAAAACCAAGACGAGGGATCCGCATCCTTCTTCATCGTCATAGATAGGGATTTGTTGCCTTCGTTTGGCGACACGACCATCGCCGCGCAGGTTTATGTGCAGAATCGAGAAATCGAGACCCTGACCCTACCGCGAGCCACCGGTGGCGATAGCGCATTGGCCTACGCGCTGACGCCCGACCTGCCCGCTGGCCTGACCTTTGACGCCGAGACGTTCGGGGTATCTGGCACACCGATCAAGGCGATGGGAGAAATGACCTATACGCTGACCGCAACAGATAAAGATGGCGATGCGGCGACATTCGCGTTCACCGTCGCGGTCATGGCGGACTTGATGCCGACATTTGGCGATACGAGCATTGCCGCACAGAGCTATCTCGTCAATCAGGAGATCGATCCCCTAACGCTACCCCAAGCGACCGGTGGCGATGGCCCCCTCACCTACTTCATATTCCCGTACCTACCGGATGCCCTGAGTTTCGACCCGACCACGCGCACCCTTTCCGGCATGCCGCTCAAAGCGATGGCCGAAACCGAGTACATAGTCACCGCCTCGGACGCGGATGGCGACTTCGTCTCGCTGACCTTCGTCATGGAAGTGCGTTTGCCCTCGCCCGATTTCGACGGCAATGGTCAAGTCAATTTCGCGGACTTCATCGGCTTTGTCGGCAAGTATGGGACGCGGCTCGGTGAAGACGGATATGACGCTCGCTACGATCTCAATGGCGATGGCGTAATTGGGACTGACGATTTCTGGATCTTCGACGCCAGTTTTGGGGAGTGACCGTTGACCCCTCCCCCGCAACGGGAAGGGGAGATGCTCTGCCATCATTTTCGTAGGAACGAGTGCGAAAAATAAAATCGCTACTCGCCACAAAACAAGCCCGGGTTCGCAGTGAACTCGGGCTTTTGTTTTTGCTTTCAGGCGAGCACGGGGGCATTGCCCTATGTTTCTATCCGCGCATCTTGTCTGTCTCTTTGGGCGAGCACGGGGGCATCGCCCCTACGGTCTCACGTCTCGTTTTTGCGTGTGGATGGGTGGACTGACCACTGACCACTACCAAAGACGCGGAGCGGGGTACAACTGCGACGCTTCACCAGCAGTTCACGACGCGAAAGGCAAAACCGATGGGGATTGCCTCCTGACCCCTGCTTTTTGTATCTTTGGGCGAGCACGGGGGCATCGCCCCTACAGTCTCGTGTCTCGCTTTTGTGGGTGGATGGGTAGGGACTAACCGCTGACTGCTGACTGCTGACTGTTTGAGGAGACTTTCTCTTGACGCTACGCGCTTTTCTCATCGGGTTATTCACATCTGTTCTCGTTAGCCTCTGGCCCGCTTATACCACGTATATCTTGCGTTCTGCGCGTGCAGATTACGCGCATCTCTCCGTTGCCATTCTCCTGCCGTTTCTCGCATTGCTCCTCGTCAATAGCTGTTTTTCGCGCACGCAAAGGGGACTCGCGCCTTCCGAACTCATTCTCATCGCTTCGATGGGGATGGTTGCCGCGCTTGCACAGGGCGAATGGCTTGCGGGGTACTTTCTCGGGGTCATCACCGCGCCGGTCTATTTTGCGTCTCCGGAAAATGGCTGGGCCGATACGCTGCTTACGCGCTTGCCCGAATGGTCTGTCGTTGCAGATCGCCACGCCGCGATTGCCTTTTATGAGGGTCTGTCGCCGGGTGCGCCTTTCCCGTGGGTGAGTTGGATGTCGCCGCTTTTCTGGTGGGGTTGTTTTTTTGTCGCGTTTTTTACGGCCAATTTTTGTCTCGTGGTCGTCTTTCGGCGGCAGTGGATGGATTGCGAGCGTTTGCCGTTTCCCCTGTCTGCTGGCCTTCTAAAACTCACCGGAGAAAGCGGACAACAGGGCGCGCTTATGGCCTTGTGGCGCGACCCGCGTTTCAAAATCGGGTTCTTTGTGGTTTTCTGCGTATTTGCCTGGGACATCGCTTCGTGGTTCACAGATCTGATTCCGCCGATCAAGGCCAATACCGACCGGCAAATTTTCATTGGCGAAGGATTTCCATACCTGCGGTTTAAGGCGAATCCCATGACCATTGCGTTTGGCTATTTTACCGAATCCAATGTACTGTTCAGCATCTGGTTTTTCCATCTGCTCACAGTACTACAAGTGGGGCTGATGAACCGTTTGGGATTTGAGATGGGGTCGTCTGACCCGTGGTGTTCCTATCATCCGGCCGTGGGATGGCAGAGTTTTGGCGGCTTGCTGGTATTTGTGGTTTGGGGGCTTTGGGTTGCGCGCGATCACCTGTCTGCGGTTTGTCGGAAAGCCTTTACCGCGCGCGGCGGCGATGTAGATGATTCCGGCGAGCTTTTTTCCTATCGCGCGGCCGTCTTTATCTTTTTGGCCTGTGTGCTCTTTAGCGTTTTGTTTTTTGTCCAACTCGGGCTTTCCGGATGGAGCGCGCTCACTTTCTGGGGCGCCACGCTGGTGCTCTACATTGGGCTTGCGCGCATTATTGTGGAGACGGGGCTGATTTATTTGAGAACGCCGATCACGGCGCAGGCGTTCACCTGGCACCTTTTGGGCACGGCTGGGATCGGGCCGATGAATGCCATGGCACTCGGCCTGGCCTACACCTTTATCGGCGATGCCAAAACCCTGGGCGTGACAACGCTCGCGCACATTCCCAGCCTTGGGATGGCCATGGATCAAAGGCGGCGCAGGCGCGTCCCGCTGGCTGTGGGACTGGCTTTTATCGCCGGTGCATTGGCGGTGTTCACATTTATTATTTTTCAGGGCAACTATACGGTGGGCAGCTACAATTTCGGCAGCGTGAGTTTTAATGGCTCTGGCGATGGCGGGATTGGGGTGTGGCGTCTTGCGGCCAGCCGGATTCGAGACAATGCGTTTGCAACCGACTGGACGCGCTTGGGCTTTCTGGGGTTTGGCGCGGTTTTGACGCTCGGGCTCTACGCGCTTCGCTACCGTTTCCCGGCGCTGGTGCTGCATCCCATTGGGTTTGCCATTTCAGCATCCGATGTTTTACGCAGTGGCATTGCGTCTATTTTTATGGTCTGGTTGACCAAAACATTGATTTTGCGCTTTGGCGGTCTTGAAAATTACCGGCGCAATACACCGCTTTTTATGGGGTTCATGATCGGCTTTCTGGCGGCCATTGCCTGCGGTGCAATCGTGGATTTTATTTGGTTTCCGGGGCGAGGGCACAAAATTAACGGGTGGTAAGATATCCCGCTTGACAAAGCCAATTTTAGGTCATAGTTTGGCATCAATATCACACTCCAACCCCTTCAAAGGAGGTAGCACATGAAGTACGCTTGTGGTTTTCGCCCGCTGGGTTTTCTGGCGGGTATGGTGTGTGCGGTGTTGCTCGCCGCACCTGTTGCTTTGCACGCGCAGACCACGGGCAAAATTGCCGGGCGCGTGACAGAAGCAGATTCGGGCGAGCCGTTGCCGGGGGCCAATATCGTTGTCGCCGGCACAAACATGGGCGCGACGGCCGATGTCAACGGCGAATATTTCATTTTGCGCGTGTCGCCCGGTATGTACGAAGTGCGAGCCTCACTCGTGGGGTATCAGGGCGTTTCCAAGACCGAGGTGGAAGTGCTCTTAGATCGCACGGCGACGGTTGATTTTCAACTCAAAGAATCGACCGTGGAATTGGAGGCCATCGTGGTCACCGCGGATCTCGACCCGGTTCAGATGGACGTGTCTTATGCCCAGCAGGCGATAACGCAGGATCAACTCGAATCGATTCCGGTTGGCCCGCGCATTCGCGATCAGATCGCCACGCAAGTGGGCTTGGATACCGATGCATGGGGTATTGCGATTCGCGGCGAGGATGCGACCGCAATCGGTTTCAACATGGACGGCGTGACCGCATCTGACAATCGGCACCAGCGCGCTTACACGTCGTTTTCAAAAACCGC
Source organism: uncultured Latescibacterota bacterium (assembly GCA_958295785.1). Lineage (GTDB taxonomy): Bacteria > Latescibacterota > UBA2968 > UBA2968 > UBA2968 > VXRD01. The sequence continues at coordinate 2,306,297 of OY282377.1, read as the reverse complement.
GGTCAAGCAAGTGCAGGTGCTCACGGGCGGGTTTAATGCCGAATACGGCAACATCCGCGCAGGCGTGGTCAACTTCGTCACCAAAGAACCCACGCGGTATTTCGGATCCGCAGAAGGCAGTTACAATCCCGCGGGCAAAAAGCATTTTGGCCCCAATCTTTACGCCGAAGAAAACTGGTGGGATGTCGGGCGTTTCCAATCGATGACGCCCACAGAAGACCGCAACGGGGATGGATCCCCGGACTTTATCGGCTGGAATCAGGAACTCGCCAATCGCACGGCCGGCGGCAAGCAGTGGCTGTCTGGCGTCGCGGGGAAAGATCCCATTACCACCGTTGAGCAGGCCAAGGGGATATGGGACTGGCAACACCGGTCTTATGATGGGAACGATCCATACGCCGAAGGGCCGTTCAATGCAAATCCCGAAGACCGGGATTTCGATTATCTGTGGGATGCCACGGTCGGCGGCCCCATTTTGAAGGACAAAATTGGATTCACCGCGTCCAGCCGCAAAGAGCGCATGGCCTATCCCTTTGACGTGGGCACGGTTTCCTACAGGGACAATACCACGCAACTCAAGTTGACGTTTGCCCCCACGCCCACGACCAAGTTGAGCGTCCAGTATATCCGCGGATTTCAACACGGCAGCCATCAGGGCAACAACGTGGGCGTGCCGCAGCGCACGCAGCAGTCGGTGTTTGAAAACTATTCCCACTCGCGCATGTTCATGCCCTCTGCGGATTATCAGAAATTGCAAATCACGCGCAATCACGGCTTGCTCTCTTGGACGCACACCCTCTCGGCCAAGGCGTTTTACAATGTGACGGCGCGGGTTGGCGGCGCGGATTGGACCTCGCAATGGCATCCGCAAAAGCGGTCCAACGCGCCATCCATAGCGATACACACAGACGGGTCGAGAGAACAAGTCGATGAGAACAGCGCGGATGCGGCCCGAGCGCGCGGGGCCGTGGTCCTAAACGAGGCGCCTTTTGGCTGGAATTACAACCCCGGCGGCAACGATATCCTCAATGTGTTTCGCCTACAGGGCGGCGGCGGCAACAGCCGTGCGGGCGATTGGTCCACTATCGACGAACTCGATCTGACGGCTGATTTCACCAGCCAGATCACGCCGCACCACCAGATCAAAACCGGCGTGCAGGTGCATCACTTCAACCTGCACGAGAACCGGGGCTATGTGCCCGCTGCGGTTCCGGAATACGGCGATCCGATTTACAAAGATGAGTATTCCGGCCCGCGCATCGACGCGACGGGCGATGTGGTCTTTCCGTGGACCGGGCGCAATGATCCGGACTTGCCCAGCAATGGCGACATCAACGGCGATGGGGTTCTCAACGAATCGGACGTGCCTTCGGGCGGCGCGACCGGCGACCACAACAATTATTTTGTGAAAACCCCGATCTACGGCGGGGTCTTTTTTCAAGACAGGATGGAGTACCGCGATATCGTGGTCAATGCCGGCGCGCGCCTCGATTGGCACAGGCCCGACCTCTACTTCGATCTGCCAAACGAAACCCACGCGCCGTGGTTTGGGCGAGACGCCGAAGCGGTGTATCGCGCGGCCCGCAAGGTGCGCCCACCGACTGACTACGCCTTCAGCCCCCGGTTTGGCGCGTCCTATCCAATTACGAATTTGAGCAAAATGTTCATCAACTACGGGCATTTTAACCAGATCGTGAACACGCGCGACATGTATCGCACGCAGAGCGGTTTGGGGCAGTCGCTGGAGTTTTTGGGCAATCCGTGGATGAAGATGGAGCGCACCATTCAGTACGAAATGGGGTACGAGCGCAGTTTCCGCGGACAGTATTTGTTGACGGGGACGGTTTATTTCAAAGATGGCGAAAACGAATCGTGGACAGACGCGCGCAACTGGATGCAATTCAATGGGCGCAACACGCGCAACACGCAAAACGCCTTTGCAACCGATGCGCGCGGCCTAGAATTGAAATTGCAGAAGACGCGGGGCAAGTTCTTTACGGGCTTCCTCTCGTACGACATTCGCCAAGCGCGGGTTCGCAACACGTCTTGGCGGCATATTCGCGATGTGAAGACCGTATCCACGCCCTCGAGAACCGTGATCGAAGACAATCCCAACAATGCCGCGCCCCCGTTTCGCGCCAAGCCGCAGATCAAGCTGGGCGGCAATTTCCGAACGCCCTTGGATTACGGCGGGGATCAAAACCTGCTCAAGGGCGGTTGGAATCTCGGGTTCTACTTTGAGCGCGAGGCGGGCGAGTGGTTCAACTACAACCCGGGCAATGCGGATGCGTCGCTGATCAATGTGCTCAACGCGCAATGGGTCGATGAATACGCCGGCCACCTTCGCATCGCCAAGATGTTCGACTTGCCGGGCGCGCCGATGCTCTTTGTGGAAATTTCCAATCCGCTCAATTTCAAAAACACGCACACTTTGGGCGGAGGCAATCGCAGCGACGTATTTGGGCTCAACCCCGAAGACACGCCCAGAACCGGCGTGGGCAGTTACGGCGGCGGCAGGGCCTTTGAATATTCGGGCACAAACACCGGCAATCGCTTCCGAGCGTATATGGAATCCCTCGGCTGGACCTTGGATTCAAACGGCAAATTGCAAGAGGGCAAACGCCCGGGCAGCGATGTCGAAGACTTTCCAGACATGCGCCGGCCCTCGCTCCTCTTCAGCGACCGCCGAGACATTACCTTCGGCGCTCGGTTTAGCTTCTAAATTAGGAACGCAGATGTGGTTCCACTCACACAGGAGAAAAATGTGACCCAAAGACGAATCGCAATGCTTTTGGTGTGCGCGGCGTTGCTCATTCCATTGAGCGATGCCGCCGCGCAATGGATCGGAAGAATGTGGGGCTCGTGGCCCAATATCGACTATTTCGTCACCATCAATTCGCCGGGCGGCCGCGCGACTGGGTTCACCAACCCAGATGTCAGAACGGTCAATACCCAAGTGATGGATGGCTGGTGGCAATTTGCCGTCGAAAATTTCAACGTGCCGTCCTATTTTGAACCGTTCCAGGGCGATCAGCCCGAATTGCTCGGCACGCAATTCACAAAATTTGTCAACGACTACAAACAGGACGCGCGGGATTTTACGCGCACGCATTTTGAACTCAGCGACGGCATCACGCCAAAAATTTACCGCAACCAACCGCCCACCGTGACGCAGGATGGCGTGACTTTGTCGCAGGCGCTGTGGACGATTTTTGCGAACCGCAACGATCAAGTGGTGGCGGATTTGACCTCCGACCTGATGATCCCACTCGAGGTCTCATACGCTGGCGGACTGACCGAGCGGCGCAGGCTTTACGCATGGCAAAGCCCAGAGCAAGATGAAATGTTCATTTTGATCCGCAGTTATGGCCGCCCGGACCCGCCCAATGTGCCGGATTCACGAGTCGGCGCGCGCGGGTCTGCGCCAAGCCCGGAATCGAGCACAGCCAATCCGGTATTTGACGATCTGTACATCGGGCAAAACCTCTATTGGCAACGCGGCGGGGGCCAAGGGCCGGCCGGCGAGGTGCGCGATGAAGGCGCCGTAGAAGTTGGCGCGCGCCACCGCACGGCAAACCTCGGCGCTTTGGGCGAATGGGACGAACTCTATTTTTACGATGACGAGCAAAAGCTCTTCTACGCACGCGACGGCGATTCGGCGATCAAAGACGGGTATCGCGCCGATGGCGATGACCGCGGCGAACCCGCGCCTCCCGAAGGCCACGATGCCCTCGAGTTGGCCAAGGCCGCGCGGGTCTCGGCGGGCGAATTTTTAGAGTCCGAATACAAGGGCAAGGTGTGGCTCTACGTGTCGCAAAATCCCACGACCTTTGAGGATATGTCCGATGCCAACAACTGGTTTCTCAACGAGGCAAACACCGCTGAAACCGCGCAACCCCGTCTGATCAAGCGCGTGGAAGGCTCCAACTGGGTGTCTTCAGATGGCAACAGCCGCCCCGAGGTGTACGATTTCATCGTCGAGCCTGGCACGACGCGCGATCAGCGAATTTTCCAAAGTGACGCGCCCGACCACAAACCCACGTCTGTCGATATGTGGGCGTTTCAGATTGCGTGGGGGCCGTGGGATTTGCAACCCGGCCAGTGGGTCCACATCGTCGAAGCGTGGATTGTGGCCGGCCCACACGCAGACGAGAACAAGCGCGTTGGCGCGCAGTGGGTCAACGGGTCAATTCCCCTTGAAGACAAAGAGGCTTTCCTCAACAGCGGTCGGGATTCCCTGATGAAGGGCGTGGAACTGGCGCGAGAGGCATGGGCGAACCGCCGCGTGGTCAGCGGCACAGTGCAGGGGAAGGAAGTCTCGTGGCCCATCGGGGTTTCGCCCCGTCTGTCGCTCGGGCCGTCGTGGCCTTCCAATGTGACCTACAACTCGGGCCCCGCGCAAAACGAGATCGAATGGGCCGCGGTTCCCGACGCGGCGGGCTACAATCTTTACAAAATGATCGGGCATGAAACCAACTTGCCCGATCCGCCGATTCCGGTCAATGGCAACACGCTCATCTCGCAAACCAACTTTACCGACACAGAGGTCGTTCGCGGCGAGCGGTATTTTTATGCGGTCACTGCGGTGGATGCCGATGGGCGGGAAAGCAGCATTTTTGCCACGCGCGGCCTCGGCGATGGCGTGAGTCCATTTTCTGCGCCGGTCAATGATCTGACGCGGGTTCGCATCGTGCCCAATCCCTACAGCATTTTGGGCGGCGATTTGTCCGCGGGAGGGGCGAACTTCACGGGACAGCCCAACAAGTTGCTCTTTGTGAACCTGCCCGCGCGGGCGATCATCCGAATTTTTACGCTTCAGGGCGACTTGGTTACGCGGATCGACCACGTTTCCGGATCCGGCGACGAAGAGTGGCCTCTGATGGCAAACGACAACAACCAGTTCATCGTGAGCGGCGTGTATGTCGCACATATTACCAACCCCGACACGGGCGAAACCGACATCGAGAAGTTCGTGGTGGTTCGATAGGCTCGCAACGAGACAAGGAGGCAACTGTGAAATTTCGCAAAATGATCTGGGCCTGTCTGCTGACATTCGCCCTGCCGGGTGTGCAGGCCAGCGCGCAATTTGAGGATCCGCGCGTTCTCGGCGGGGAAAAAATTCGCGATATAGAGCCCATTTATCCCAATCAGGAAGAAGTCCGCCCCTCGGGCGTGAAGGCCGGGCAGAGCGGTTTTGTGTTTCTCGCATTTTCCCCAGACGCACGGCGCGGCGCCATGGCCGATGCGGGCGCGGGGTTGATCGGCGACGCGCCCGGCGCTTTGTTTCTCAACCCCGGTTTGCTCGGTTTTGTCCATCAACGGCAGGCGTTTTTTACCCATGCCCGATGGATTGCCGAAACCAACCACCAAGTCGCGGGCGCGGTGTTCAAAATCCCAAACGCGCCCGGCACGTTTGGCGTGGGCTTTATCACGCACGACGCGGGCGAGATAAATGGCACGGCGATCAACAGCGATCCGGCCAGCGCGGGGTACACCGAGACGGGCACGTTCACCACGACGAATTACGCCTTGTCCGCGGGATGGGGATTTCAGATTACGGATCGGTTCTCTGTGGGCGCAATGGCGCGGTTTGCCCATCAAAACCTGGGGCAAAGCACGGTTTTTGTCGCGGGTTCGCAACAGACCCGGTCGAATGATCTCAATGCGTTTGCCGTGGATATCGGCACGTATTTCAACACGGGCTTTCGGAATTTGGCAATTGCGATGAGCGTGCGAAACTTCAGCCAGGAAAAGGAGTTTCAGCGCGAGCGGTTCGAGTTGCCCCGGGCATTTCGCCTTGGGTTTGTCTTTGATCTGATTTCCCTATCTGGCCGAACGCCCGCGCCGCATCACCTCGAACTCGTTACCGAGATCGACAGCCCCATAGACTTCGACGAGCGCACGCTTTTGGGGATGGAATATCGGTTCAAGCCCGCGACCACTGCGATGGGTTTTGCCCTGCGCGGCGGGTATAAGTACAACCACGATACCGAAGACTATTCCTTCGGCGGCGGCATCAATTACAAAACCGAGTCCGGGAGGGGCGTTCACATTGATTATGCCTTCAAGCATTTCAATGCTTCCTTCTTTGATTCCGTGCATATAGTGAGTGCGGCAATCAGTTTCTGAACCAATGGTCTGGACATTTTTTTCCGCGAAAGGGACAAAAATCACAAAGCATGTCTTGACGAGAAACTCGCGAGAAACTCGCCCACAGAGCACAAAAAAACGGCGGTGGATATTTTGTCCATCGCCGTTTTTTTGTGCGCTACACGGGAACAAAAGCCAATACTAAATTGATTTTCTGTTGACCTGATGTGATGCGATATGTTGCCAGCAAATGATTCCCTTGACGTTCCACAGTCATTCAGAAAAGCCATAGCAAAAATGCCATCCCAAAAGGCCATCAAACAAACCCATCACGCACAGCGCGCAAGGCCGTCTCGCAACCCACATCCATTTTGCAACCCACTTGGCAGGCCAACGCATGTCGTTCTGTTACAAAAGCGTTTTGCGCTGTGCAAGCCTCTCGGCGTTTGAGAGCGGCATTTTTGAACTGCTAGGGCAGTTGTACCCCGCTCGCCTACTTTTTTTGCTGCTGAAAAAAAGTCGGTCGCCGCACGCCGTAGGCACAGGCGTAGCCAACGCATCACAGGCAACAAACGATGCTGTAGGGCCAAATGCTTGAGACAAGCAACCCATGATCCGTACAGAAGTCTGTTCCTCATTCCTCCCTGATGGGATGCGGGATAAGGACAAATAAAAATCAGATTGGTATAAGGAGTTGTTTTAAGATCCCCGATAGCCAAAGCGTTCGTTTTTTGCGGGTCAAAAGACGCCTGTGCCCAAGAGGAAGATACAAGGGGGAATAACGTCTCCCCGTTGCGGGAAGGGCCGGAGGAGGGGCCTATTTCGTCTTAAAACAGCTTCTAAGGAGTTGCTGTGGGGCCGAACAGTCGGTTGAGCATGGTCATCAGGCCGAGGGCGAGCACCAGCAGGCCCCCCAACTTGATCGTCATCCGCAGTTCAAGGGCCCGCATCTCGGCACGCAGAGAAGTTTCCATTTTCTCCATATCGCTCCGCGCAGACACAATCTCGCCATGCAGGGTTGCCTCGGTTTTCTCCAGTTTGTCATGTAGAACCCCAATCTCGGCACGCAGGACTGCCTCGGTTTTCTCTATCTCACCGCGCAGGGTCGTTTCCATTTTCTTCATATCGTTTCGCAGAGAAATTTCCATTTTCTTCATATCGCTCCGCACAGACGCAATCTCGGCACGCAGAGAAGTTTCCATTTTCTCCATGTCGTTTCGCAGAGAAATTTCCATTTTCTTCATATCGCTCCGCACAGACGCAATCTCGGCACGCAGAGAAGTTTCCATTTTCTCCATGTCGTTTCGCAGAGAAGTTTCCATTTTCTCCATGTCGTTTCGCAGAGACGCAATCTCACCGTGCAGGGTCGTTTCCATTTTCTCCATGTCGTTTCGCAGAGACGCAATCTCACCGTGCAGGGTCGTTTCCATTTTCTCCATGTCGTTTCGCAGAGAAATTTCCATTTTCTCCATATCGCTCCGCACAGACGCAATCTCGCCGTGCAGAGAAGTTTCCATTTTCTCCATATCGCTCCGCACAGACACAATCTCGCCGTGCAGGGTCATTTCCATTTTCTCCATATCGCTCCGCATAGACGCAATCTCGGCATGCAGAGAAGTTTCCATTTTCTCCATATCGCTCCGCATAGACGCAATCTCGGCATGCAGAGAAGTTTCCATTTTCTCCAACCCATCCCGAGTCGCGATATCCTCGCCGAGCCCTTCGGCAAAAGTGTCCACCAAGGCCCGCGCTTGTTGCTCGTTAAAGCCGGCTTCATCCCGCAACCGCATCGCCGCCTTGAGCGTATCAAATCCAATCATTTTGGTTCTCCTTAAGAAAGTATGTGCAAGGGATTGTTTTACACCAACCCGCCTTTGATCGCAATTTTGATCGCGTCTTTGTCGTCGAGGCGATACCCGCTGTGCAGGGCGTTGAAGCCTTCGGCCACGCGGTTGAGCGGGATGGTGTGGCTGACCAGGTCCGCAAAGGCGTATTCGTTGCGCTCGAGAATGGGAAGCGCGCGCACAAAGTGTTCGGGGGTGCTCGCCCACACGGCTTCGAGGCGCAGGTTGCGGCGCATAAACATCTGATTGGGATTGCAGTCAAAAGACCCCACATCGACAAAATGCCCCATGGCGACGTACGTGCCGCTGTGCCGCAAAAACGTGACGCCTTCGGGAATGGCCGGCAAAAATCCCGCGCATTCAAACACCACGTCCGCGCCTTGGCCGCGGGGTGTGTTCTCGCGCACATTTTTGGTGCGTTCTTCGGGATCGGGTATGTCGGCAATGTCGATGGTGAGATCCGCGCCCAGGCGTTCGGCCAATTCCAACCGGCCTTTGGGCCCGCCGACCATGATGAGCCGACCCGCGCCGCTGACTTTGGCTGCAACGAGTGTGAGCAGGCCAATCGCGCCCGAACCCTGCACGACGACTGTATCGCCAAATTGCAGGCCCGAGCGCATCGCGCCGTGGACGCCAATGGTAAACGGCTCGGTAATGACCGCGACTTCGGCGGGCATATCGGTCTTGAGCACCACTGTGTCGGGATTCCACAAATAAATGTATTCGCCAAACCCGCCGCGCAAATAAGGGGCTTCTTCGGCTTGCAGAAAACCGTACGCGCCGCGATTGGTGCCGGGCGCGAATAGAACGCGATCCCCGGGCGCGAGGGGATTGCCCAGATAATCGGTTTCCGCACCCGCGCCCATGCTGTCGATGATGCCGACGTTTTCGTGGCCGAGGATGATTTCGCCCTGCAAACGCCGGTATTCCCAGTTGTGCAGGTCTGTGCCGCAGATGCCGGCGAGTTCTTGTTTGAGCAAAATGGATCCCGGTTCCGGATCGGGAACCGGATATTCGCGGATTTCAAATTTTTCGCCGCTCATCACTGCGGCGCGTCCAATGCGTGGCATATTCACGCTCCTTTTGATTGTGAAGTTTTTGAAAACAGGCCGAGGTCCGCATCGACCATTTCTTTAACGAGGTCTTCAAAGCGCGTGCTATATGTCCAGCCGAGTCGCGCTTTGGCTTTGGCGCAATCGCCGATGAGCAGATCGACTTCGGCAGGACGCAGGAATCGCGGATCGACCTGCACGTATTCCCGGTAGTCGAGGCCGACGTGCGAGAAAGCAATCTCGCAAAATTCGCGCACCGTATGGGTTTCGGCAGTTGCGATGACATAGTCGTCGGGCGCGTCTTGTTGCAACATCATCCACATGGCTTTGACGTATTCGCGGGCGTGCCCCCAGTCGCGTTTGGCGTCGAGGTTGCCGAGCGAGAGATGGCCGATCTGCCCGAGTTTGATGCGGGCCACATGGGAGGTGATTTTGCGGGTGACAAATTCAAATCCCCGGCGCGGCGATTCGTGGTTGAACAAGATGCCACTGGCCGCGTACAGGCTATATGCTTCTCGGTAGTTGCGCGTGAGGTCAAACCCCGCGACTTTGGAGATGCCGTAGGGCGACCGCGGATGAAAGCGCGTGGTTTCCGTTTGCGGCACTTCCTCGGCTTTGCCAAACATTTCGCTCGACCCTGCAAAATAGAACCGGCATTTGGGCACGAGTTCGTTCACGGCCTCGAGCACATAGTGCGTGCCATTGATGTTGGTGTTGAGCGTGGAGAATGCGTCTTTGAAAGAGGTATCCACAAAGCTCTGCGCCGCGAGGTGATAACACTCGTCAGGTTGCACTGTGCGGACCACATTGTAAATGCTCGGAAAACTTTCGAGCGACGCGGGATGGAGTTCGACTTTGTGCTGCAAGTGGGTGATGCGCCCGAGGCGATGCTCGGGATCTTCCAGCGCGACTCGCCTGACAATGCCGTGTACGTCATAGCCCTTGTCCAACAGAAATTCCGCCAGATAAGAGCCATCTTGCCCGGTGATGCCGGTGATCAATGCTGTTTTCGCCATGAGAGAGGTCGTCCTTTCTAATTCAAATGATCGCTGTCCATGCGACAATAAATGGGGAACATGAAACCAAGTCAAGCCAATTTGTCCGCGAGGCCGTTTTTCCAAGACACCAGAATAGACGGCATCCCTTTCGCGCCGTGAACGTGTCTGGACAGCGACGCGTTGAAACCCGCTGCGCGTCTTTCGCAGTTGTACCCCGTCGATTCGCCAACTGACGATTGACAACCGCGCTGTTTTTGGATATTTTAACCGAAACGCCGGGATTACCCCTTTCAGGAGGAGACGCTATGAAACGCTGGCTGATGTACTTGGCTGTTGGTCTGTTGGCTTTGGGCACGCCTGCTCGGGCCGATATTGTCGGGGAAGACGAAAACGAAGGCGATGGCGGAATCAACACAGGCCCTATCCGCGCAGGGCAGTTGGAAGTGACGCCGATTATCTCTTGGCGAATTTCCGGCGATCAGTTCTTCTATCGCGCGGGCCTTCAAGTGGCCTATGCCATCAACCCCTGGCACCAAATTGGCGGGGCATTTGTCGCGGGAACTCGCGATCGGTTTGAACGGCGCGGTTTGCCCGGATCGCAAGATCAAATTCAAGTGCTCGACAATACAACCGTGGATGTGCGCGGGCGCTATGGGGCCGCGAATGAGGGATTCGGGTCTTCGGTATCGGGTTTCTACCGATTGAATCTGCCCATCAAAATTGAAAAGCGCGCCTTTCCATTTTTAGAAGTCTTTGCCGCACGCGATTTTTGGGGATGGGGCAATGTCAGTGAATTGGGCGGCGGCGCAGGCGTTCGCAAAAGGGTCTCAAAACGCACGGCCCTGAATGCCATGTATGGGTATTCGGTCCTCTTTGCCAATGGCGACCGCACCACGCGCCATTTTGTGACGCTGGGGATGTCGGTGTTTTTCAGGTAAAATTGGATGCCCTGTATTCGGGAGTTATTTGAATTTCAGAAAAGCAAAGGGTCGTGAGGATTTGCCCCCTCACGACCTTTTTTGTTTTTGTCCTGAACGCCCCGATAGATGCTGAAAATCAGTTATCAGCCATCAGTTATCAGCCATCAGTTATCAGCCATCAGTTATCAGCCATCAGTTATCAGCCATCAGTTATCATACTAAATTGATTTTCTGTTGACCTGATGTGATGCGATATGCGACCCGCAAATGATTCCCTTGACGTTACACTGTCATTCAGAGAAACCATTGCAACAAGGCCATTCCAAAAGACCACCAGATCATGCCATCCCGCACAGCGCGCAAGGCTGTCTCGCAACCAACCTCCCTCAAACCCCCCTTGCAGGCCAGCGCATGGCGTCCTGTTACAAAAGCGGTTGAACTGCTACGCAGTTGTACCCCGATCGCCTACTTTTTTGTTGAAAAAAAGTATGAAAACGCGAATAATTTGAGCGTTTGACGCCGAAGGCATCAAAGGCAACCAACGAGGGGGCAGAACCAAACGCTTGAGACGAGCAACGCATGAGCACTACGAAACGTCTGTTCCTCATTCCTCCCTGATGGGAGGCTGGATACGGACAACTAAAAATCAAATTGGTATTAGAGATGGAGATGGGCAGATGGTGGCGGTTGTGTTGCCGGTGGAACGTTGCCGTTTTTATCAATAGGCAAAAAAAAAGGACTTTGTGGCAGTTGATCGACTTCGGGACGAGATGAGGAATAATGATCCCGATTGCGTCGAAACGCAAATCGCGAAAGCGGTCGCCGAGGTCAAATCAGGAGATGCCGATGTCATGGCCTGTGAGGGAGGAGTGTGATGGACAATTTTTTGAGGACCAAATGACCCTTTCTCTCGATCCCATCCGCGACGACCTGATCGCTTGGGCAGAATCTCTCTACCTCGATGACGCGGGGGCTTTTCGCAACGGCGATGCGCCCGCGCCTAGCCTGTCGAGTTCCCTTTTTATTGCCTATATTTTGTTCAGCATGGACGCGGTTGACGAGGCCGCGTGTGATCGGGCGAAATGGATCGCATGGATCCAGTCACAGCAGAATGCACAGGACGGATCCTTTGCCTTTCCGCCCCGGACGAAACCGCGGCGGGGAATAGCGTTTTGGAACGCGGTTCGCGTGCTCAACATCCTTGGTGCTCAGGTCGCACGGTTCCCCGAGGAACAGCGCGGCGCGATGACGGTTGGCGGACTCAGGCAGTGGTTCAAGACGTGGAAAGCATCGGGCGACACGCATCACGAGGTGCTCGCGCATGTGCCCATGCTGGTCGGGCATCCGGATGCCGCGTGGGCCGAGGCTTTCTACGAAGAACTGACCGCACAACAGCATCTATTGCTGGGAACGTGGCCGAATGAGGGGCCTGCCAATATCAGCCGCACGTTTGCGTATAGCCTAATTCACATGGGGATGGATCGGTTGCCGCCGCAAGCAGATCGCATTGTGGATGCCATGCTACCTCTACAGGGCGCGGATGGCTTTTGGCACGGGGGGCCGGGTTTTTCAACGATGGACGCGGTCTATTTGCTGTCGCGGTTGCCAAAAGCAACTGGGTGGCGCGAGGCAGATGCAAACGCCGCGTTGCACCGCATAGCGGACGCGCTCGTTCCCCATTACAGCGCGCACGCGGAACGCCACAAGTTGGACACCCATCAATTCACTGCCATTGTGCAAACACTCGCGCTACTGTCAGAAGCCCTGCCCGATCGGTTTGCCACATCGCGCCCGTGGCGGTTCGGCTGGGATAACAAAGCGTTCTGGCACTGCCGCGCAATTGAAGAGGCATTGGCTGGTGGGGATGGGGTATAAATTCAAATGGAGGGAATGACGGACAGGGAAATATTGGCTCTTTGTCCAATTTTTTAGAAAGGAACAAATTATGGCGTCAGATTACAAACGCATCACAAAAAAGCACAAAGAAGACTACGGAACAGCAAAAAGTCATCTCCGCGTTTATCCTCAACTCTACAGTGACAAAACGCATTTCGTCTATGAACTCGTTCAGAATGCTGACGACAACAAAAGTCGGCACATGGAATTGCAATTGGGTGAGAATGAGTTGTTGGTTTGGAATGATGGAGGTCAGTTCAGTGAAAAAGATGTACTCAGCATCTGTTCGATAGGTTTAATACTCTGTAAATTAAATACTTTGGAATTTCAATTACTTCAAGGAGGCGTTCTGATGCCCAAACAACACGTCCAACTCACCCCCACAGACCGAGACACTTTGACCGCCTTGATCACCAAAGGAGACCAAAAAGCCCGAATCTACAAACGCGCTTTGGGCTTGCTTGAACTTGACCGAGGCAAAACCTACACTCAAGGGGCTCAAACCCTCGGCCTGACCGGGCAGACCCTGAGTCATTGGGCAAAGAAATACCGCACCCTCGGCTTGGACAGCCTCAAAGATGCCCCGCGGCCGGGACGCCCGGTGGAGATGACCGGCAAGCAACGGGCCCAAATCACCGCCTTGGCCTGTTCAACCCCCCCGGCAGGCCATGGCAGATGGACATTGCGCCTCTTGGCGGATCACTGCGTGGCATTGGGCTCTTGTGAGCATCTCTCACACACGCATGTCAAGACGAGTCTAAAAAAAACGAATTGAAGCCTCACTTGAAGAAAACCTGGTGTATCCGCAAAGTGGATGCGTCCTTTCTCGCACGCATGGAAGCCTTGCTTTGGCTGTATGACCAACCTCATGATCCCAATGTTCCTGTGGTCTGCTTTGATGAACGGCCTTGTTTTCTCATCGGACAAGTCCTGGATCCCTTGCCCCTGACAACAGGCCAAGTGACCAAAGAACATGATGCCTATACCAAACACGGCTCGCGTGCGCTGTTGGCCGCCATTGAGCCTTTAACCGGCAAACGGCTTGCCGAAATCTATCCTCGGCGCACGATGAAGGAAGACACCCACTTTTGTCAGGCCCTGACACAGCATTGGCCACAAGCGGAGAAAATCCGCTTGGTGCAAGACAATCTCAACACGCATACCCGCCATGCCTTCTATCGTTCCTTGCCGGCCGATGAGGCGTTTGCCCGCGCGCAGAAGTTTGAGTTCTTCTTTGCTCCCAAGTCGGCGAGTTGGCTCAACATGATCGAGATCGAGTTTTCGGCTCTGGCGCGAGGATGTTTGAATAGGCGCATTGCGACGCAGGCGGAACTGCGCCGGGAAGTTTTGGCCTTCTTTAAGGAGCGGGAGGCCAAGGGCATCCCCTTGAATTGGCAGTTCACTTTGCCCAAGGCCAGAGACAAGATGAATACCCATTATCAACGCGTTTATCCAGACAATTCAAAAATTAGGATAACTTAATTTACAGAGTATTTAATACTCTGTAAATTAAATACTTTGGAATTTCAATTATTTCAAGGAGGCGTTCGCATGCCCAAACAACACGTCCAACTCACCCCCACAGACCGAGACACTTTGACCGCCTTGATCACCAAAGGCGACCAAAAAGCCCGAATCTACAAACGCGCCTTGGGCTTGCTTGAACTTGACCGAGGCAAAACCTACACCCAAGTGGCTCAAACCCTCGGCATGACCGGGCAGACCCTGAGTCATTGGGCAAAGAAATACCGCACCCTCGGCTTGGACAGCCTCAAAGATGCCCCGCGGCCAGGACGCCCGGTGGAGATGACCGGCAAGCAACGGGCCCAAATCACCGCCTTGGCCTGTTCAACCCCCCCGGCAGGCCATGGCAGATGGACGTTGCGCCTCTTGGCGGATCACTGCGTGGCATTGGGCTCTTGTGAGCATCTCTCACACACGCATGTCAAGACGAGTCTCAAAAAAACGAATTGAAGCCCCACTTGAAGAAAACCTGGTGTATCCGCAAAGTGGATGCGTCCTTTCTCGCACGCATGGAAGCCTTGCTTTGGCTGTATGACCAACCTTATGATCCCAACGTTCCTGTGGTCTGCTTTGATGAACGTCCTTGTTTTCTCATCGGACAAGTCCTGGATCCCTTGCCCCTGACAACAGGCCAAGTGACCAAAGAACATGATGCCTATACCAAACACGGCTCGCGTGCGCTGTTGGCTGCCATTGAGCCTTTAACCGGCAAACGGCTTGCCGAAATCTATCCCCGGCGCACGATGAAGGAATACACCCACTTTTGTCAGGCGCTGACACAGCATTGGCCACAAGCGGAGAAAATCCGCTTGGTGCAAGACAATCTCAATACGCATACCCGCCATGCCTTCTATCGTTACTTGCCGGCCGATGAGGCGTTTGCCCTCGCGCAGAAGTTTGAGTTCTTCTTTACCCCCAAGTCGGCGAGTTGGCTCAACATGATCGAGATCGAATTTTCGGCTCTGGCGCGAGGATGTTTGAATAGGCGCATTGCGACGCAGGCGGAACTACGCCGGGAAGTTTTGGCCTTCTTTCAGGAGCGGGAGGCCAAGGGCATCCCCTTGAATTGGCAGTTCACTTTGCCCAAGGCCAGAGACAAGATGAATACCCATTATCAACGCGTTTATCCAGACAATTCAAAACTTAGAATAACTTAATTTACAGAGTATTTAAGCAATAAAGATCTGACGCAAATCGGTACTTTCGGTATCGGCTTCAAAGCGGTCTATAATTACACGGACCTTCCAGAGATCTACTCTGGTGATGAGCGTTTTCGTATCCGAGATCTCACGAAGCCAGAAGGTATTGATATTGATGATATGGCTTCAAGAGTTATAGATAGGACTTACGCATGCTGAGTTAAAAAAGGGTGCAATTCCGTAAAATTTATCACTTTGAGGAGGTATCAATGCGCCAACCGACGCGTTTGGATTACTGTCAGTATCTGCTTAGCAGTCCCCTCAACGATACCTTGACCCATTTCGCCGACCATAGCGAAGGGTTCAGTCATGATAGGATCAACCGCTATCTCGCCGGTGATCGTATCCCACCCCGCTTGGTGTGGGAACACGTCAAAGACCACATCGCGCTGACGCCTGAAGGCTATGTGATCTTTGATGACACGGTTTTAGACAAGCGACACGCACGCAAGATCGCGTTAGTGCGCCGTCAATATAGCGGCAACGCCCAAGGCGTCATCAATGGCATCGGGGGGGTCACATGTGTCTATGTCAATCCGCAACAGGATCGGTTCTGGTTGATTGACTATCGGATTTATGACCCGCAAGGCGATGGCAAAACCAAATTGGATCATCTCAAGGACATGCTCTCTGCGTTGGTCTATCAGAAGCGCCTTCCTTTTACCGGGGTCTTGATGGACAGTTGGTATGCGACCAAAACAGTCATGCTACACAGAGAGCAGATGCAAAAAACCTATTACTGTCCCCTCAAGACGAACCGGCGCGTGGACGATTCGGCAGGCACAATCCCCTACCAGCGCGTAGATAGCTTAACTTGGACGAAAGCGCAACGCAAACAAGGCAAGTCCATTAAAATCAGAGGGTTCCCCAAAGACCACAAAGTGAAATTATTCCGGGTGGCGTCTGTTGCCAGACGCACGGCGTATGTCGTAACGAACGACCATGCTCAAAACGATTCTTCAGTGGTACAACAGGTGTGTCACCAAAGATGGAAAATTGAGCCATTTCACCGCGAAGTCAAACAGGTAACCGGGCTTGAAAAGTGTCAATGCCGGTTGGCACGCATGGTACGAAATCATATTGGGTGTGCGATGTTCGTTTGGATAAGACTCGCGCAGGTGGCCTATCAAACAGGACAAACCATTTATCAAGTCAAATACCGGGGGGTGGCTGACTTCTTGAGACAACAACTCAAAGCACCTCATATTCCAATGGGGATTGCGTAAGTCCTAATAGAGTTAGTTGATCGAGGCAGAACAGTCTTTCGCCTGCCTTTCAAAGAGAGATTGCGTCAAGAAGACATTGTGAAATTAAAAAAGCGGCTTTGCGATCTGGAAAAGCGAGCCTTGCTATTTCTCCATCATCTCGAAACGGTTCAATGGTATGATGAGCAAGATGAACAGATGGGTTCTTATTTTTCTCGCCGCTGTCTTTACGACAAGATTCAGAATGTATATCAAGTTGAGGTGAACGGTGACGATCAACCGCCGGAGACATTCCTAATTTTTCGCAAGGATGTTCAGCCTCCAAAAGATGTGATCAATGAACTCTTGCAGCAGGCAGAAGATGACGAAGAACGACAGCGTATTCAACGGTCAGCGACGAAACAACAACCTATTGAAGTTGCATTTAAGCTACTCGATGGTCAAATTACAGCGATGGATAGCTGTGTTTTATTTTCTTACCTGCCCACAGAAAAAGAAACACACCTGCGATTTCTCATTCAGGCACGGTATCAGACAACGCCCGCCCGTGACAATATTCCACCTGATAATCTCTGGAATAAGTGGCTAGTGAAAGAAACCGCCAATTTTCTTCCTAACGTATTGGAACAGTTGAAAGCGGGTGGATTGCTTAAACCGGCATTTTTTGATGTATTGCCTCTGGAAGCTGACAGTGTGCCGGCAGTGTTTGGCCCTATCGCTGAGGCGTCGCGGAAGGCGATGAGGAAAGGCGCATTTGTCCCAACGCAAAACGAGAGGTATGCGAAAGCTGATAGCGTGTTCTACCCCCATACTGACTCTCTGCGACAATTGGTTGAATGCGGTTGGTTGTATCCAGATAGCAGTTGGTTGCATCCAGAAATACGAGATACGGAAGAATTTCGCCGGTGCTTTAAGGTTATGCGCGAGGCAGGTGTGCGAGAAGTAAGTGTCAGCCAAATGTTGCGCTGGCTTGAAAAGCAATCACTTGACTGGTTCAAGGGCAGATGTGACAGATGGCTACGTTCCTTGTATGCCTATTTGAACCGACAGAAGTCAGAATTGGAGCGGATCAAAAAGCTGCCCTTGGTTCGACTTGAAAATGGAAGGCATGTGTATGGCAGCGACCAGTTGGTATTCTTTCCGCCTGATACGGATGAAGCGCGTGAAGAAATCAAACCCTTCCTCGGCGAACTGCCTATTTTCCGGTCAGCACTCCTTGAAGGAGATGAACGTAACGACATTGAAGCCTTCTTAAAAGATCTAGGGGTTAGCCCGTTGCGTCCTGAAGACATGATCTACAAATGGATTCTTCCGCAATATTCTAAAACTGACAAACTTTCTGTGGAGCAAAACCGCCTACATGTTCGTTACATTTTTAAGATTTGGGACAAGATTCCGGAAGCAGAGCGTAAAAATCTGAGAGAAAAGATCGGCAATACTCCAATTCTACAGACTTATTGCGGTGTTGAACGAGAAGTCTGTCAATTTGTAAAACCTTGCGACGCCTATATGCCGGAAGCCTACACAGGTGATGCGGATTTGGAAACCTACTTTTCCGTGTGCGATGACGTTTGGTTTGTAGATGATGGGTATATGGACAGCAATGCCAATCCGAAAAATTGGCTCCGGTTTTTGAAAGAAATTGGTACTATGGATACCCCGCGAGTTATTAAACAGAGCTTTCCCCTCAACGACGAAAACCAGCACGAACTTGATGCACGGAATCTTAAAGGGGCACCTAACACAGGAAAGGAAACTATTGAAGATTCTGACATCCATGGTTTGGAGAAGGTGTTGGCTAAAATTAGCAATCACCGAGAAGTCGGTCTTTCACAAGTTCTTTGGCGGCTATTGGTCAAAGTGATTCCATCAGACTATAGGAGAACTGGCTTCTTCCAAGGCACCTATAGTTGGTTCTATCACAAAAATCGGTCAAAACCCTTTGATGCTACATTCTATAGTCAACTCAAGGAAGCACCTTGGCTTCCCGACGAACAGGGGAACCTTCATCTTCCTGCCCAGTGTTTCGAGCCAACTCGTGAAAATCGTAGGGTGTTAGGGGATAGCGTGGCTTACCTGCACCCTGATTTTGATCTTAGCGATGAACCCGTAAAATGGCTGGCTGAGAAGTTGACGGTACATCGGAATGCCAATACGGAAAGTGTGCTCAACTACCTTCAAACCTTATCGGGTAGTACAAAGGTGAGCATCAAAAATGTCGAACCACTATATCGCTTCCTTGAGGGACAAGGCGCACGTCCACACGAGAAATTCGGGGAAGAAGCCCTCATCTTCACTCCGAACCCCCAACCCCGCTGGTGGAAAACGGATGAAGTATTTTGGGAGGATGAGGGGCATCTCTTTGACAATGATCGTGGTTACCTCAAAACGTATTACGCGGAAACGCTAAAGCCATTTTTCACTGCTTTGAGGGTTTCTGAGCAAGCATCTTTCTTGGACTACGTTCGCGGCATCCAACAGGTTACGTCTGGAGAACGCGCTGACGACGAGAACGTTCGTAAGCGTATTAAAATTCTTTATCGTCGCCTCTGGCAGTCTTTACAAGAGGGCAGTAGTGGACAGTGGGAAGAAAAATGGAATCAAACACGCAACGGCAAATGTTGGCTTGGCAAGAAGGGCAACGAATGGGGCTTTTTCTTTTTGCAAGAATTGGTTTGGAAGGATCATGATTATCTCGCTCGGCTTTTTGAAGGCGAGGTTCCATTTTGGGTGTTTGACGATGGTTTATTGGAACTTGCCAAATATCTGAACGTAGAAGGTTGCTCTCGGGCCGAGGTCGAATTTGACCCGGAAGGCGATCAAGAAAAAGTTGAGGATTGGTCAGCGAAAGTGCGAAACCTGCACCCGTACATTCATGCCTTTCTTGAATCACCGCGCCTATGCGAGAAAGTTAAATCTGACCAAGTTTTAGATCAATTGTCAGTTCGCTCAGTCAAAGAACTAAGCATGACGTACAAATTGAAAGGAATTTCAGTTTCCGATCCAAATCCGCGTCAGAGTTTTTTGGACACGACAGGTCAAGACGCGAAACTCTGGCTAGGACTCGGGGCCGACGAATGCGAATATGCCGAACTTATTGGTGATGCCTTACAGGATCATTTTGATGTCAAGGAGTTGCGTGGGTTTGTCGAGGATTTACTGACAAAAAATCGCGACAAGGTTACCGCACGCTGGAAACAGAGAGGTCTTAGAGCGGATTTTTGTGTGTCATCCTCAGAGCCGGATTCTAAGGAAGGTGAGGAAACACCGACCGAAACTCATGGTGGAACTGAAGACGGATCCGCGGATCCTACAACGGATGGACCTGAACCCGAAAATCCACTGGGCGGAGAGAACACAGAAACAGGTAGCAGAGACAGTGATTCGACAGGCGGGATATCTGATGAGCCACTGCCGAGTACGAATAGTGAAAGCCAGGGTGGTGGTCATTGGCCTAAGGCGTCCGGCAGTAGCAAAGGAGGTCATGGTGGTCGCGGTGGTGGCGGGGAGGGTGAACAACATAAGAAGTTAAAGAAAAAATTGGCGAATAATCCCTCTCAACTTGGTGAAGGATTGAAATTGGTTGAGATTGAGCATACGTTTCAGTCAAAGGATCGGGTGGACATCTTATTGAAAGATAGTGTTGGAAATCCCGTAACTGTGGAAGTGGAAACACATATTCAATCCGAGAATTATGTTGGAGTCTGGCAAGCCGTGAAGTATAAGCATCTTGCCGCTGTCGAATATGGACTGTCGTGTGATCAAGTACGTAGCGTACTTGTAGCACCGGGGATTCCTGATGATGTTAAGGAGGAATGCAAAAAATTCGGAATTGAGCCCAAAGAGGTTAAGATGTAATATGAACCGCCGATGTGCCGACGGTTCAAAACGTCCCATTGGGAACTTGGGCAAAGACTCAATCGAATGCGATGTTTCAGATGCGTCTGAACAACGCGATAAACTTGACCCGCGATAGTTCGTACAAAAAAGCGGCGATCTTTGGATCGTCGCTTTTTTGTGTTTTGCGTGGATTGGGGGGCGTTTATTTGCGATGCAACATTTGCCACAGACGCCCGACTTCTCGTTTCAGATAATTGATTTGTCGATACACGACGTCATCTGCGGATCCTCACATCTCGCAACAGGGCGGGATCACAGCAGGCGTTCGCGGTCAGTCATGCGCCTGAGGGCGAGGAAGATGCACAGGGTGCCCAATAGGGCAATGCCCGTGCGGTTGAGTATCACGCGGTTTGTCCACAAGTTTGGATCCAGATCGGAGGGCGCTTCAAAGGGTTTGAGAAAGAGGTCGTAGGGCGTGTTGGCCAGCGCATTATCGTCCACTTGCACCGCGGTCAAAAGCAAAATCGCGATCAAAATGCCCACGGAGATCATGCCGGCCGCATTGCTGCTGCGACACAAAACGGAAAAGAGAAACGTGACCCCCACCATAAAAAACGCGGGGAAAAAGGCGTTTAATCCCCCGATGATATAAGGGAACTCGGCAAAGAAAAAATAGGAGATGGTGCTCATCGCCATCAGGGTGGCAAACAGCACGGCGCAAATCGACACAATCCGCACGGTCCATGTGGCGTAGTGGCTAATCGCGGTGCTGAACAGGATTTCGAGCGTGTCTCTGTCGCGCTCGCCCGCGACCATATCCATCGTCAAATAGATCGCGAGCACTGTGCCCGGCACTTCGACCAAGACGTTCAGAGCTTGCTCTACGGAAAACCCCTCGCCCGGGCGCCAGATGGCAAACGCGTACAAAATCGCGTAATAGCCCAAAACGCCGCAGCACATAAAAATCACTTTGCGGTGCAACGCGATTTTCATGCTCAGGCCGTGCAATTTGCCGACCGAGAAAAGCAACTCACGCCAAGTCAGTTTGTTTGTATTCATCGCCATGTCGCAAGAGGTAGAGGTACGCGTCTTCGAGATTGGGTTCAACCGCACGCGCTTCGGAAAGGGGTGATGTGGCGAGGTAACGCACGCGAATCCCGTCTGGCACGCGCACGTGGGTAATCAGATCCAAATCGCGTTCCAACGCATCAAAACGCGCTTCGCTCAACAGGGCTTCCCACACCTTGTCGCGCGCGAGTTCGCGCATCTCAGACGGCGTTCCCGCGTAGCGCACTTTGCCTTGGTCGAGCACGACCAAGCGGTTGCAACTGCCGGAAATATCTTCGACAATATGCGTGGAAAAAATAATGATCTTCTCTTGGCTAAATCGCGCCAGCAAATTTCTGAACCGAATCCGCTCGAGCGGATCCAAGCCCGCTGTCGGCTCATCCACGACAATGACCTGCGGCAGGTGCAACAGGGTTTGGGCAATGCCCACGCGCTGTTTCATGCCACCTGAAAACGCGCCGATTTGATCGTCTCGCCTGTCCCACAGGTTGACCTGTTCCAAACACTCCTGAACGCGCTTGCGCCGCGCGGCCCCGTCTTTGAACCCCTCCAACAGGGCGCGGTATTCCAGATAATCGCACGCAGACATGTGCAAATAGAGGCCGAAGTGCTGCGGCAGATAGCCGATCACGCCTTGCGTGTTTTGGCGATTGAGCGGCGTCGTGCCATTGACGAGCACGGATCCGTAATTTGCCGACAAAACCCGGCACACGATCCGCATCAGCGTGGTCTTGCCCGCGCCGTTGGGGCCCAAAAGCCCAAACATCCCGCGCGGAATATCGAGACTCACGCCGCTGAGGGCGCGAAATTGCGGGCGGGGGACGCCGATGATGGGCGCGGCAGCCGCGCCGCGATACGCGATGCCCTTGAGCGTGCCCAATCGCCCCGGCATATTTTCTGGATTGACGCGCCCAGACGCGACGCGGTTTGCCAAGAAAGCGGTCAGGCGATAGAGCACATACACCACCGCGCAGGCAACGGTCAAAGACGGCAGGGCCAGCCGCCAATGGATATAGGCCAAAAAGGCCAGCGGGAGGGTCAATCGGGCAATTTGCAACACCCATCGGTTCTCGACCTTCCAACCGCGCAGGTCCGCGATGCCCGAGCCGAGATGGCGGACGAGGCCCCACAGGCCGAGACCGGTCAAAAAGATCCATGTGCCCTCTTCAAAATAGGTCTGCAAATAAACGAGCAAGGCCAACATGGGCAATTTCCACCACAGGCTGTCCCGCGGGTCAACCATGAAACGCCCCCCGCGTTGTTCGCGCCGCTGAAACCGGTCCCATTCGCGCCTGAACTGACCGGGCGCGCCGTAAATTTTCGTCAGATTGCGAATCTGGAGATATGC
The DNA here is from genome assembly GCA_958295785.1 of uncultured Latescibacterota bacterium. Taxonomy (GTDB): domain Bacteria; phylum Latescibacterota; class UBA2968; order UBA2968; family UBA2968; genus VXRD01. Next base: position 2,283,313 of record OY282377.1, on the reverse strand, counting down.
CACATCGCCAATTTGATCGCGTGCGGCGAGACGCGCGCGGTGAACGCGCTGCACCAGCCACACCGCGCCCATACACGTCATCCACGCTGGCAGTGCCAAAAGGCACGTCCAAAACAAACTCTCGTAATAGTCGTCAATCAGATAGGTCAAGCCCGCCGCGGCCGCGGTTCCCAGCCCGATCCCGATCCAACCGATATCCGCCAGCCATGCTTTGACTTGGTCGATGCCCATATAGACCACGGGAATAAAGACCAGGGTTGACGCCATGGAAACCGCCATCCCCCCGAGCACGGTAATGGCAAACGGGGGCCAAATTTCGTAATCGCCGCCAAATTTGAGCGCCAGGGGCAACACGCCCAAAATGGTGGTTGCCGAGGTCATCAAAATGGGGCGCACGCGCGAGCGGGAAGCCGATAGCACGGCGCGCTCGCGCCTGAACCCGCGCCGATAGCGCAGGTTGCCTATCGCGTCGATCAGCACGATCCCATTGTTGACGGCAATGCCGAGCAACACGATAAACCCCAGCAGCGCCATCGGCGCTTCTTGCGAGGTCAGCCCGGTGCCCGATAAGACCAGCGCCCAGCACGACCCAATAATGGCCGTGGGCAAGGTGCAGAGAATGATCAACGGCGCGGAGAGCGATTCAAATAGCGAGGCCAAAATCATGAAAATCAACAGCGCGGCAATGCCGATCATCCAGTAGTAAATCGTCTCGGCCTCGGCCTCCACGATCTCGATGCTATACCCTGTGGGCAACACCATTTGGGAGATCGCGTCGCGCGTGTACGCACGGGCCGCGTCCAAGAGGGGTTGCGACGCCAAAATTTCGGCGGCAAAGCGGTAAGACACGATCACGCGACGGGATTGATCGGTACGCAAAATCATGCTGCGGCCCTGATCGCGGCGCACATGCGACACTTCCGAGAGGGGCAAATACGTCCCGCCCGCGCCGAGGATCGGGGTTTGGCGCAACCCGGCAATGCCCTCCCCCTCGTCTTCGGGGTCTTCCACATTGCGAACCTCTATCGGGATTTCCGCGCCATCGGGCGTGAGAAATGAAACAGTGGTGCGCGCGCCGCGCGGATTGGTGTCGCCCACGGCATTGAGCACATTTCGCACTTGCAAGCGGCGGTCAAACATCACGGCTTCGTCGGGCAAGACATGCACCTCGGGCGCGCCGCGCTCGGCATCGGCCCGCACGCTGTTGGGGTCGATTTCTTCCACTTCTTCGAGGCGATAGACCAAATCGTCGGCGATCATTTGCAACACCGAAAAATCGTATCCGCGAATCACCGCTGTTTCCGAAGGCGCGCCGCCTTCTAAATTGAACCCGCCCGATGAGCGGGCGCGACTGCTTCCGCGAATCCCGCCGCCGCCGCGGCCCCCGCCCCTGCCCGTGCGGGCGATGGCCTCGTAGCTCACAACGGCGTTTTGCACCTTGCCGAACGACTCTTCGAGGTTTTCCTTGACGAGATCGACCGAGATCTCGTCGGGGCGTTCAGACAGGGGCAAAAGCTCGACAACGATGCTCGCCTGCGTTTCCCGAATGCTGGTGACAAAGCGGTCTAAGCCCGCAAGTTCTCGCACCGCGCTTTCGACTTCTCCCACAACGGCGTCCAACGCCTCTAAGGTCGTGCCTTCGGGCGTGCTGATATACACGGTAAACCGGTTCTCTTCGCGCCGCACATCTTGTTGCAACATAAAGAACAACGAAATGATCAGCGTGATGATGAGCGCGCCCGCAATGCCCAACGACACGCCGATCCGGTGGCGCAAGCCGGTTTTGAGGCAGATTGTGTACATCTCGATCAGCCTGCCGGTTTCGGTTGGGGGCCGCGACGACAGGGACAGGGTTTTGGACGCGAGGGCGGGCACGAGCGTAAGGGCGACCAAAAGCGAGGCGATCAGCGGAAAGGTCATCGACAGCGCGAGTTCGCGCAAAATATCCCGATAATCGCTTTGGATAAAAACCACGGGCAAAAAGACCGTCACCGTGGTTGCGGTTGCAGCGAGCACGGCGCGGGCGACCTCGTCCGTGCCCAATCGCGCGGCTTCTCGGGGGGATTTGCCCTGCTCAAAATGCTTGAAGATATTCTCCATGACCACGATGCCATTGTCGGTCAACATCCCAACCGCGAGGGCGAGGCCGCACAGGGACAGCACATTCAGGCTGAGATCCCACAAATACATCAAATTGAACGTGAGCAACAGCGAACACGGAATCGCCAAGAGCAACACCGCGACAAAGCGCAGATTTCGCAAAAACAAGAACAAAACAAAAAGCCCGAGCAATCCCCCCACGACTGCGGCTTGTTTGAGGGTGCTGAGGGCTTCGTTCATAATCTCGGCCTGATTCTGCGCGATCGCGAGTTGGATGTTTTCATGGGCGAGGTCCCCGTTGATGCGCGCTATGGTTTTTTCGAGTTCTTCTGCGACTGCGATCAAATTGGCTTCGTCGTCTTTTTGGATGCGAATGCCCACTGCGGGCTTGCCGTTGATGCGCTGCAAGTCCGTGCGCTCTTGAAGCCCGTAGCGAATTTGCGCGAGGTCGCCGAGGTGCAGGGGCAATTCGGGTTTGATCACGAGTTGACGGATTTGCACGAGGTCCGCGAACTGCCCCTGAATGCTGACCGCATACATCTGGTCGCCGTCGTACACGCGCCCGACATATTGCCGCCGCGTATTAAACGCATTGATGCGATTGCGAATATCCGACATCGAAAGCTGGTGCGCTTGCAACAGCACGGGATCCACAATAATCTCGATAGCCGCCCGTTGCCCGCCCAAAATTTGTGCGTTGACCACGCCATCCACGGCTTCCAATTCCGGGCGGATTTTCTCTTCGGCAAATTCGCGCAGCCAGTTGATATCGCCTTCGCCCAAGACGTGAATTTGCATCACAGAGGCCGAGAGATCGGACGAATCAAAGCGTTGCACATTGATCCGCGTGCGTTCGGGCAAGAGCGGTTGCAGGCGCGTTATGCGGCTTTCGAGTTGCAACAGCGCGAATTTCATGTCCGCATCCGGCGCGTAGGAAACGCGCACCCCGCCGCTGTTCTCGCGGGAAAAGGATTCGAACGCCTCGATGTCATCGAGTTTGCCGATTTCCGCTTCGATGGGCACGACCAATTCGCGCTCGACCTGCTCGGGCGAATAGCCCTGCCGATTGGCCGTGACAAAGACTTCGGGCAAAACGACTTCCGGGAAAATTTGCACGGGCAACCGATGGAGGGAGATCGCGCCCATCAGGCCCAAGCCCAAAAAAAACATGGCCGTGGTGACGGGCCGGCGCACTGCAAACCCCGCAAGTGTCATGCCGATTTCCCCCTCAGGCGGTCGATCATCTCGTACATGGTGGGAATGATGAGCAGGGTCATCAACGTAGAGGTCACCAAGCCGCCAATGACGGCAATGGCCATGGGCGCGCGCAACTTCGCGCCTTCGCCAAAGCCGAGTGCCATCGGCAACAGGGCGAGAATGGTCGTGGCACTCGTCATCACAATGGGGCGCAAGCGGTCTTGCCCGCCTTGCAAGACAGCTTCTCGCAACCCCATGCCATCGCGCCTGAGTTGGTTGATGCGATCCACGAGCACGATCGCGTCGTTGACCGCAATGCCGCCGAGCATGATGATGCCGATATAGGCCATCACGCTTAAAGGCTCGCCCAAGAGATGAAACGCAAAGACCACGCCGACGCCGGCCAAGGGCACGGAAAACATCACCGTGAACGGGTGGAGGACGGATTCAAACAGCGAGGCCATGACCATATAGACCAGTACGATAGAAAGCAGGAGGGCAAATTTGAGGCTTTCAAAGGATTCGCGGCGCTCGCGCTCTTCGCCGCCAATGCCGATGCGATACCCCGCGGGTATGGCCATCGTTTTTATTTCAGCGCGGATTTCGGCAATGGCTTCGCTCAAGGCGCGGCCTTCGGTCAAATACCCGGTGAGGCGCCCCACGCGCCGCTGGTTTTCCCGCAAAATCTCGCGGGGGCCTTCGATGATATTGAGATCGGCAATATCGCCCAAAGTCAAGACCGCGCCCTCCGCGCCTTCGATGCGGATGGTTTGGAGGGCATTGAGATCCACATCGCGATATTTGACGCGAATATCGCGCGTGCGCTGGTCTTTGGACAATTCGCCCGCGACTTCGCCGGACAATTGTCGTTCCAGTGTTCGGCTGATGGCCTGCGTGGTCAGGCCAAATGCCGCCGCCACTTCATCGCGGATCGCCAAATCGACTTCTGGCTGCCCGCCCTGAAAGCTCGTCCGCACATTGTACACAGAGGGCAGGCGCTCGATTCGCGCTTGGAGGTCTTTGGTGATGCGCGCCAAAATGTCGAGATTTTCCCCGGACACCTCCACCTGAATGGGCGCCTCCTGCCCGCCCATCACGCCTTCGAGCGCGGTTTCGTGCAATTTGTATTTGACTTCGATATCGGGCATCGCGCTCAACGCGGGGTCGAGATCGCGCACCAATTCGCTGATATTGCGCGTGCGGTCGGGCCGTAGCGCCACCGAGAGGGTCGCGCGATTGGGCCCCGAGGGGTCGTCCGCGCCGGATATTCGCGCTGGATCCAGGCCCACGCGCGCGTACACATGCGCGACATCGCGCCCGCCGATGGCTTCCACGATCTCTTTGGCGCGCAGGGCGATCTGATCGCTCAATTCCACGCGTGCGCCTTCGGGCAAGGTGAGATCGATCTGGAACAAGCCCTGATCTTCGCGCGGAATAAATTCGGTCTGCACCGTGCGGGCGATGTACCCGGTTCCAACGAGCACGAGCATCGCCATGCCGAGCAGCACGGGTTTGTGGTTCAACACGCCATTGAGCAAGCGGTAGTATGTGCCCGACCGAATCGCGGTTGTGCGCGCGGTTTTCACGCGGCGAAAAATGCGCGAGGTCAGCATCGGAATCGCGGTCATTGCCACGACTAGGGAAGACAGCAGGGAAAATGCGACCGTCCACGCCTGATCTTTGAAGAGTTCGCCGGCCAATCCCTGCAAATAGACAATGGGCAAAAACACGGCCACGGTCGTCATGGTAGAGGCCAAAATCGCCACCCCGACTTCGGACGCGCCCCGGTGCGACGCGGTGCGCGCATCTTCGCCGGTTTCGAGGTGGCGGTAAATATTTTCGATGACCACTATCGCATTGTCCACGAGCATGCCCGCGCCCAAGGCCAAGCCGCCCAGGGTCATGATATTCAGGGTCAGCCCCTCGAAGTACATCAGCGTGAACGTCGCCAGCACGGAAATGGGGATCGCCAACCCGATCACCAGCGTGGCGGTGAAACTCCGCAAGGCGATCAACAGCGCGAAAACGGCCAAAATCGCCCCGTGGATGGCCGAGGTTTTGACTTCGCCCACGGCGTCTTCCACAAATCGGGCCTGATTTTCGACTGTGGTAAAGCGCAACCCGCTCAGGTCGGCTTCGAGATCGCCTAGCGCATCCACCACCGCTTGCACCACCGCGACCGTATTGCTTCCGGCCTCTTTGTAAATGGCGAGGCCCACGCATTCGCGGCCGTCGAGGCGCACGATGGTTTCCCGCTCTCGATAGACCAAATCGACCGTGCCCACATCGCGCACGCGCACCGGCACGCGGTCGCCCGAGACCGCGCCTCCTTGCCCGCGCTTTTCCCCCACGATGACGTCGCGCACGTCATTGATGTCGTCCAGACGCCCCAGTGCTTTGACCAAATACGACTGCTGGTTTTCCCGCAACGTGCCTCCAGACACGTCGGCATTGGCCTGCCCAATGCGGTTGACGATGGCGTCGGGCGCAAGCCCAAAGGCTTCGAGCAAATAGGGGTCGAGCGTCACGCGGACTTCTTTTTCCGCGCCCCCTTCCACTTCGGCGGACGCCACGCCATCGAGGGCTTCCAATTTGGGCTTGATCAGCAAATCGACCGTGCCCACGAGCGCGTCGAGTTCGGCATCGTCTTCGGCTGTGATCGCAATTCGCATCACCGCGCGGGCGAGGGGGTCTTCTCGCGTCACATCCAACTGCGACACGTCGTCATTTGTCGCATAACGCCCCACCTTTTTTTGGATGTCGAGCAAGCCGAAATCCAGGTCCGCATCCCACGCAAATTCCGCCACGACCACGCTTTGCCCGGATCGCGTGATCGAATACACGCGCTTGACGCCCTGAATGGTGCTCACGTCGCGCTCGAGGCGGCGCGTATAACGCTCTTCGAGTTCGCGGGGCGATTTGCCCGGCGCGCTCAGGTCGATGGTGACGACAGGCGTTTGCAAATCGGGCAAGAGATCCGTGCCCAAGCCCCCGAGGGAAATCCATCCGAGCAACACCACCGCGAGGGTAGCCATCGCAACGGTGACCGGATAGCGCGTTGAAAATTCCGGCAAATTCATCGCCCGTCTCCCGTGACCCGCACCCTGGTTCTCGGCCTCAGCGTTTCGTAATTGCTCGTGATCAATTGTTCGCCCGGTTCAAGGCCAACGGCGATTTCCACGCGGTCGCGGTCTTCGAGGCCGGTTTCGACTTCGCGCTGTTGGGCGCGGCCTTCTTCTTCGACAAAAACGACCTTTTGATTGCGTCGCCGCAAAACCAAGTGGCGCGCAATGAGAACGACGTTTTGGCGCGACTCCGTGACGATTTCCGCTTTGACAAACATGCCCGCGCGCAACAACAGGTCGGGATTGTTCACCATCCCCCCGACTTTTACCGTGCGCGTGGTCGGATCCAGCGCGGGATCCATCTCCGCGATCTCGCCCTCAAAAACCGCGTCAGGCAAGGCGTAATTGCTCACGCGAACGCGCTGGCCCAATTTCACATGGATGATCTGCGCGTTGGGGATTTTCAAATCGACAAACACCTGCGAATAATCCATGATCTTTGCGATAGAGGTTCGCTCATTCACCAGCGTTCCCTGCGTGATATCCGCGCGTTCAGACAGCGCGCCGCCAATGGGCGCGACGAGTTTGGTTTTGTCGATTTTGATGAGGGCATCTCGGTAGTTGGCATCGGCATCGGCCCAGGCTTTGCGCGCATTTTCAACGGCCATTTCCGTTGCGAGTTGCCGGTCAAAGAGGGTTTCCTGTTCTCTGAGCGTCCGCATGGCCGTTTCGACCGCCAATTTGCGCGCCTCCACCCGCGCGCCCACCACCCATTCGTCGCTGTCGAGTGTTGCAATGACCTGCCCCTTTTTAACCGCGGATCCCTTGACGAGCAAGCGGTTGTTATTGCCCTTGCCCCAGTACAGGCTGCCCCGAATTTCCGTGGCGATCTGCGCTTCGCGCACGGGTCTTAAAGTTCCCGTGGCCGTTACAATGGATTCAATGGTTCCGGTCTCTACGGATTGCACCGTCACCGGAACGGTCAGATCGACCGTGCGCTGTTCTGTTTGCCGGTCGCAGGCCACGAGGCCGCAAAGAACAACCGCCAACAGCAGCTTTGGACAAAAATCAAACCCCACGTTCGCCCTCCAAAAAATCAGTGAAAAAAAAAGTAAGACGCAAGGTGAGAGGCCCCCCGCGCCCGTCCAATCTGTGCGTAACACCCGTTAAAAATCCAACCCGATCCCGCCGCCGCGTCGCCCGGGGCCGCGTCTTTCGCCATCGCCTCGGCCGCCGGGGCCACCCGGCCCACCTCTGCCGCGTCCAAACATAAACGCGGGCAATTCGTCTTCGTAGGCATCGGGGTTTTGCGGGTCGAAAAAACGCCACCGCACGGCATCGGCATACAGGCCACGCTCTGCGCGGTCAGACAATTCGACCGCGGCCTCTTCCCCCTCGGCAAAGGTGTATCGCCCCAAGTGATTCCACCCGGCTTTCATCAGATCGCGTTCCATTTTGAGCGTATCGGCCTTGCCCCCGTGAAAAACCGTGAGGGTAAAGCGCGAGCCGATTCGCAGGCGCTTGGCCATGGACGGATCGGGAAAATAAAAGCCCACGTCGAACTCGCCATCTTTGGGGATGCGCGCGGTCCACACGGCCGGTTGCGCGCCATCGCCCCCTCGCTTTCGCCGATAATTTGTTTCAAATCGCCCAAAGGCCATTGGCATGACGTGTTCGCGCCAGTTGTCGCCTTTGAGCCCGGGGCGAAAATAGCGCGTCTCGCGGCGAATGGGCATCGAAAATCCGTCATCGTCATTATCGACTATGATCTCGAGCGGCCCAGACGCTTCGCCGGTCACGTCTTTGACATAAGAGACGGGAAATCCTTCTACCACCTTTTCGGGAACGCGCACCGGAGAGACCAAGGGGCGGCGGTTGCGCGCAAAAAACGGTTCGACCATCACGCGGAAGGGCTGATCCCACAACACCATCGACACTTCAATTTCCTGCCCGCCTTCGATCTCCACGCCCTTGACGGCCTCATCGCCCCGTCCCGAAGCCGTAATTTGCACATAGCCCCGTCCCGGTTCGCTGTTTTTGATGCGTAGGATCAATTGATAGACCACCATGCCAAAGCCGTCGTCCATTTTCATGGCTTTGACCCGCGTGAGGGTATAGCCCGGGATTTCTGTGCCAAAGATCCAATCGTTGACCAAACGCTGTAGTTTTTGGCTGTTTTCGCTGTCTGTGGTATCGCCTATGGCGGCGCGCTCAAAGGTCGAAAAATCGATGTCGTCGTATTTGTGATTCTCGTCGATGTCGTCCAGGACATTGCGAAATGTTTCTTCGCCCCAAAAGGACTCTATCATCTGAAAGAGCGCGGGGCCTTTGGCGTCGAGCACTTGGCGATAGAGGCCGGCCTGTTTTGCGGGGTCCAACTCGGCAAACGACTTGCGCTGCATTTTGGCGACCAGCGTGTCCCACCTCGCGCTCGACCCCCTGCTGTTGCCTCGGGGGCCACCGCGCCCTCGGTCGCCAAAACCGCCGCGCCGTCGGGAATAAAACGCAGAGGTCATGTCGGTGCTCAAATCGTCCTGAAGATACATGGGCATGCCCTTTTTGAGCAGCGCGTAGTGGTCGCCCACAAATTGCTTGTCATACGCCCAAAGCTGCACAACCGGGCTGCGGAACAGGCCGCCGGAAGATTTGCCGCTTTCTTCTTTGGAAAAAAAGGTGGAAAAAACAGCGCGTACCAACAGGTCTTTTTTGATGTCTTTGGGTTCGCGTTTGCCGCGAGCGCCTTTTTGATAACGCTTAAAATTTCGGGTGAATTGCTGCCGCATGAACACGTCTTCTTCGATCATCAACACACCCGGCTGCGTCAGGCCGCCCTTTTCCTCCCAGCCCTCGTAATACCACTGAATGTGAAAGGGGATTTCCACCAGCGAAAGGCTCGGATAGGGATATGTCATGCCCGATTCCTGTTCCATTGCATCCACAATTTGACCGAGTGCGCGCGTGATCTCTTCTTCGGTGCCTTCGAAAAACTCGATGGGCCGCAGGTGCGAGGGATGGACGTAAAGGGCGCATGCGATGTCGTGAATGGTGGCGCGATACACGCGATAAATACCCGCATTGAGCGACAGAACGGGCACGGGTTTTTCAACGACCCATTGCCGCCTTACCCGCGTATCGAGCGTATCGGTCTTGCCGACCTGCCCTTGCGTGATGACTTCGAGACCCAAGGGGAATGCGATCTGCACGTTCGCCGTTGAGAACGAGACCGGGCGCGCTTGTTCATAGCCGTAATCCACGCCCGCGACCGGGTACCAACGGCTGCGCGGCGGCAAAAAAATGGACTCGTCGCGGATCCACGCGGTCAAAGTGCCTTTGTTGATGGCCCCTTCGCGTTTGCGTAATTTGGGCCTGCCCTTTTCCCGCTGGAGATCAAACCCATCGGTGTCGATGTCTCCCGCGTAATTGAGCGTCAGGTCGAGTTTCTGATCCGATTTTAGAGGCGAGTCGGGTATGACGCGAATCGCGCTTCCGGTTCGCTGCCACGCTATCGCTTTTCCATCGCCGCGGGTTAGGCTCTGAATTTTCAATCCGGGGTTGAGGGACAGAATCAGCGTATCGAGCGGCGTTTCATGCGGATTTTTCAGCGCGAGCGCGGCAGATGCAGCGAGTGGGTCTTTGTCCAAAAGCGTCACGTTTAGATCGCAATGCGCGATTTCCGCGACGGGAAGGTGTGCGACCGCTTCTTGTTGCGCGAGCAGGGATTGGCGATAGGCTTGCCCGTCTTGAACCCGCGCATCCATAAAAAAGTAGAGACCCGCGGCCAAGCCAAAGCCGGTCAGCGCGCACCCGCGGCCAAACCACCGCGCGGTCAGGGAATGGGCGAGGCGGGGATAGCGATCAATTGAAAAGCCAAAAAAGCCAATGCCGAGCAAAACGTAGAACAGGCGTTGCAATCCCACTTGCGTCACGTCGGCCAGGCCGATCAAGTCGGAGTAATACAAGGGCTGAAAAAAAGCGCCGAAGTCGTAGATGCCGTCGTATCGCCTGCCCAAAAACATCATCACGGCCAATAGATATCCTATCGCGATCAGGGCCACCGCCGCTTGCCGGCGCAACAACGCGCCCAAAAAGAATGTCAGAGAAGACATAAAAATCAGGGCGGGCAGGTTCATGAGCACGAGGTAGCCGATATAGGGTTCGACGTTAAATGGATTGCCCGTTATGCTGATCTTTGCCGCTTGGATGCCCAAGGTCAAAATCAGCACGCCAAGGCTCAAAAGAACGAGCGCACTCACGATGCCCAAATACTTTCCCGCAACGAGTTCCGCCGTTGAAACGGGACGCCCTGCGACCACTTCGTAAATATGTGCCTGTTCGTCAGCCGCCCTGAAATCGCCCACGATAAATGCGATGACAACAGTCTGCAAAAAGCTGTACATCCAAAACGGCATATAGGCATCCATTCCGATGGGCAATTCAACCCCATTGGCTTCTATGAGGGCAAAGACAATGCCGAGCAACACGGGAATACACACGCCAATGCTGCCCAAAATGCGAAATTTTGTGGTTCTCAAAAGCATTTTGCGCTCATAACGCGCAACCCCGAGTATGTTGCGAAAAACAGATGTCATAATTGCTCCTTAAGCAAAGGGCAGTGGAGAGTGGAGAGTGGTTAGTCCCCGCCCCCATCTATCGTAGAAGGCGGTGTCCCTGTGCGCGATCAATCAATGGTTAGACCTAAAATTTACAAGTGGAGTTCCCACAGGAGTAAAATTCAGTGGTCAGCGGTCAGCCCCTTTGCACTTTGCACCGCCCTTACCTCTCCCGTATAGACCACCATTCTGTCTTTGCGCGCAAAGCCGATGAGGGTGATGCCCAGGGCGCGGGCGAGATCGACCGCCAATGAACTCGCGGCAGATACGGCGATCACGACTGGAATGCGGGCAACAGCGGCTTTTTGCACGATTTCAAAACTCGCTCGGCTGCTCACGGTGAGCATCTGCACGCCCTCGCCTTCTGTTATGTTGCGCGTTTCGAGCATATAGCCGACGACCTTATCGACCGCATTGTGCCGACCGATGTCTTCATAACATGCGACCATATCCCCCTGTTCCGAAAAGGCGGCAGCGGCGTGGACGCCTCCTGTTTGTGCAAACACGCGCTGCGATTGGCGCATCTGATCCTGTGCGGCAAAAATCCTCGCGGCCCGCACGGAACGCCCATCGGCAAGGGGCTGGCATCGCTGCATCAAATCGGCGATCTGCTCGCGCCCGCATACCCCACACGCCGACGAGATCAGGGTGCCCCGGCGGCTCGCGCGGATCCGTTCGGGGTCGAGGAGGGCGCCCGGGCGTGGGAGAACATCGATCACATTGCCGTATTCGGGCATCCCCGGGCGCCCGCAATGCCCTGCGCGCCCGACGTCGCCGATTTCGCGAATCATTCCTTCGGCGTACAAAAAGCCCAGCGCGAGGGCGCGATCTGCGCCAGGCGTTCGCATGGTCGCGGCAACGGGTTCTCCGGCAACGCGAATTTCGAGCGGTTCTTCTTTGACCAGAACATCATCCACAGCTTTGCCAATAGCCCCGTCATACCGGGTAACGCGATGGATTACACTGGCCTCAGAATCCGTTCGCATGAAGGTCGTCCTTTGTTTTATTTTCATCACGCCATAAAATAATGCCGCAACGCCCACTTGGGCAAACGGATTGTGGCGAGGCAAACGGAAAACCATAACTCCATATTTTTTAATAGAATCTGCCCAATTTTTGTCTTGCGTCTCATGGGTTTCAGGCTATATTAGCGTCAACGCCATGACGAGACCATGTGAAATGGGAGTGCTGAATGACAACGACTAAAAGAGCCATTGCCTTAGAAATTTCTGATCGTTTGGGGATCAATAAACAACTGGCTTACGAGATGGTGAATACCCTTTTCGACATTATGCGCGAAAACCTGATTGACGGAAACCGAATCGAAATTCGAGGGTTTGGCGTGTTGGGTGTCAAGCCGACCAAACCCAAACCCGCTGCGCGCAACCCCCGCACGGGCGAGATCGTTTATGTGCCCGCCCGACGGAAGAGCTATTTCAAAGCGGGCGTTCTGATCAAGAAAGCATTGTACACGCCTTTGGACGAACTCTAAGAACAAGTGTAAGCGAATAGACGAATAGACGACTTTACTCCATCCGCGTGGATCACATCTTCCGTCTTGCGTCTCACCTTTTTTGTGGAGTGTGTCTTGTCAGATACCATCGAGATGATTCGCCGCGCCTGTGTCGAGCAATTGCTTTCGCGCAAAGCCGAAGACATTGTCGTGATTGACCTGCGTAAAACTGCCGATTTTGTCGATTATTTTCTGATCTGCACCGGGACTTCCGATGTGCATGTTCGCGCTTTGGCCGACGCGGTGATCGAGGGTCTCAAGGCCGAGGGACAGCGTCCCTATCATGTCGAGGGATATGAGATGCGGAAGTGGGTGCTGATCGATTTTGTCGATATTATTGTCCATATTTTTCAGGCGGAATCGCGCCGGTTTTACGGCTTGGAACGCCTGTGGGGAGACGCGCCAATAGAGCGCGTTGAAGACGATACGTTGATAAATGCTTGACCCGCGACCATGGGAGATGCCATGCCCGTTCCAACCCTCACTTGGGAAAATGATGCTTTGCGGCTCATCGACCAGACCTCGTTGCCCGAAGCATACCAATTTATCGTTTGTCGAGATGTCAAAGCCGTGGCAGAAGCCATTGTCAACTTGCGGGTGCGCGGCGCGCCTGCCATTGGCGTGGCAGCGGCTTATGGGGTCGTCATTGCCGCGCAAGAAGCCATAGCTCAAAATGCCGACTTCGATGCACATGTCGCAAAGAGCATTCAAAAACTCGCCCAAACGCGGCCCACAGCCGTCAACCTCTTTTGGGCACTCGAGCGGCAAGAAGAGGTGGTCGCCGAAGCGGCTGGGCGTTCACCCGCTGAAAAACGCGATCTCTTGCTCAAAGAAGCCCAGGAAATTTTTGAAGACGACAAACGGATATGCCGCCAGATCGGTCGCCACGGCGCCGAATTGCTGTCTTCGCGTTCCACAGTCCTGACCCACTGCAATGCCGGCGGATTGGCCACGGCCGACTACGGCACGGCCTTGGCCGTGGTTTATGCCGCGGTGGAAGCGGGCAAGCAGGTCGCGGTTTATGCGGACGAAACCCGTCCTCTGTTGCAGGGGTCGCGCCTGACCGCCTGGGAATTGAATCAGAGCGGGGTTGATGTCACAGTCATTTGCGACAGCATGGCCGCCGCAGTGTTGCGCGACAAAAACATCGACAGCGTCGTCGTGGGCGCGGATCGCATTGCCAAAAACGGAGATGTTGCCAACAAAATCGGCACTTACGGTTTGGCCCTGTTGGCCCACGCGCATCAGGTGCCTTTTTACGTGGCCGCGCCGCTCTCCACCATTGATATGAAACGCGCCAGCGGCGTGCAAATTCCAATTGAAGAACGCGCAACCGAAGAAATCACGCGCGGCATGGGCCGGCAAACCGCGCCCAATGGCATTCAGGTGTACAACCCCGCATTTGACGTGACCCCCAACCACCTCGTCACGGCGATCATCACGGAAAAAGGCGTGGCAAAAGGCAATTACGCGGAAGCGTTCGCACGCTGGTTTGAATGATAAACCACTGATTTATTACAAATTGATTGACAAATTTTGCTGGCATTCTTAAAGTGGTTAAAGCCGGATCGCGGATTACACGGATGAAAGGCGAAAAGCGAGAGATTGGGAACGTAGGGGCGGTGCCCCCGTGCCCGCCCGAAAAGGCAAGATACAATCAGCTATAAGCCCCCGGCCAGCCGCGATAGCTAAGATACGAGACATGAGATGGGAGAGGGGACGGGGCTGAAAGCGATAGGCTGTCCAACAGAAAGGCGCGAGATGTGAGACCTAAGCCGGCAAACCGAAGACGCAAGACGGGATGGGAGAGGCGTATTGCCACTTCGGACAGGCACAGGGGCCTCGCCTCTGCGTTTCGCGTTTTTTGCGTCTTGAGATTCAAACATTCGAGGGCAGGCTTTGGGGGCGAAATTCGTTGCCTACCTCTTGCCTTGATTGCATTGTGTGTGCTCCTGATCGGCTGTAGTGGCTCAAAGCCCCAACTCGCCATCCCGGAGGCTTCGGTGGCGGTGCGAGAGGACTTTGACCCGAACACCCTCGAGGACGACGACTTTTTGTTGCAACCCCCAGCCCAGGACGAGGTGGTGTCACCTGGAGCCACGCGGCAAGTGGCGGGATTTCGCGTTCAGGTCGCAGTGGTGAGTAACCGCGGGCAAGCCGAGGCATTGCGCGACCAAATCCAACGCGATGCTCGGGCATTGACCTATATTCAGCGCGACCCCGACACGCAACTCTACAAAATTCAGGCGGGCAACTGCCACGCGCCCGAACAAGCGGAAAAACTGCGCCACGCCATTCGAGCACTGGGGTTTCTCGAAGCTTATGTGGTTCGCACCAGAATACACGCCAAAAGCGCAGTACAACTGCCCCAGCAGTTCATAGACGAATAGACGACCCCAGTCCGCCCCGGCCACCAAGTGGTCAGTCTCCGCCCAACCCAAAGGCGCGAGAGGCAAGACGTGAGAAGGCCGCCCAACCGCCCCAAAACCCACGACCTTTATTTTTTTATTCGCCGATGAACTGGGCCTGAGCAATGGGGTACAACGGGCTCAAGTCCGTTCAACGGCCAGTTGTACCCCGTTGCGTAGATGTGCGGCCTTAAGTTGAGGACGCGGTGGTTCCGAGTTTTCGCTTCAATTTTTTTTCAACGCAAGCAGTTGTCCAAAGGCGTGCGTTGGCAGTTTCCCATTGCGCGGCGATGCGTAAAAATTTCTCGATGAGAGGGAAAGGCTATGAAACGGTATTTATTGTACAGGCAAAATCGTCCCAATCACTCAAAATTTTCTCCGCGATATCAGGTGTGTCTGATCGTTGCCCTAATCGCAGGGGGATGCGCCACCTCGACGACCATGCGCGCCCCCGATGTCCCGGATGTTCCCAAACCCACAGCAGAAGTCGTAGAACCAGCAAAAGTCGTAGAACCAGCAAAAGTCGTAGAACCAGCAAAAGTCGTAGAACCAGCAAAAGTCGTAGAACCCGTCGCAGCAGAACCCGTCATAACAAAGACAAAGGCCGCTGCTAAGGATCCGCTCTACAACATGCTTCAAAAGGTCAAACACCCATCGGGGCAAACACGCGCACACCTCGACGCGATAGCCCACACATTGCGCCGGCGTTTTGTTCCCAATCCCTCGCCCGAAACGGCGAAAGAATGGGCCGCGCTGGCGCGTTTTACCCTCGAACACTACTATGCGATCCTGCCCCGCGCGCCCATATCGCCGGACGCGCCCGTGGCATTGTTGATCGATGCCCTGCCCGAATCGATAGCCGCGGACTTGTCGCGCCATCCGCACTATCGGGAACTCAAAATCCGGGTGCTGGCCGGGCAGGCCGATGTGCCGATTGACCTCCGCCCCGAAGTCTTGGCTTATATCCGCTATTTCCAAACGGAAAAGCGCGAGTTTTTCGCGCTCTGCCTGTCGCGCTCCACCGCCTATTTGCCCATGATCCAATCGGTTTTCCGCAACTATGGCCTCCCCCAAGACCTCGCGTATAAAGCCCTGGTCGAAAGCGGATTTAACTCGCGCGCGCAGTCGCGTGTGAGGGCCTTGGGCATGTGGCAATTCATGTACCGCACGGGCTTGCTCTATGGCCTGCGGCGCAATACGTACCGCGATGATCGCATGGATCCGGAAAAAGCCGCCCGTGCTGCTGCGCGACATCTCACCCACCTCTACCAATACTTTGGCAATTGGCGGTTGGTTGTCGCGGCGTACAACTGCGGGCAGGGCCGCATGGACGGCGCCATCGCAAAATCCAGAACCCGGGATTTTTGGAAAATCCACGCGCTGCCCAGAGAAACCCGCAATCACGTACCCAAGTTCATGGCGGCGGTCATCATGGCCAAAGACCCCGCGTTTTTCGGCTTTGAAAATATCGTCTATCAGCCCGCCCTCTCGTATGACAAAGTCGCGGTGACAGAACCCATATCCCTGCGTTTGGCGGCAGAATGCGCGGGCACGACCTACGCATGGCTGCGCCAACTCAACCCGGACCTGCGCCGCGCATACACGCCGCCCGCAACGCGCCGAACCCCTTATGCGTTGCGCGTGCCCAAGGGCGCGGGCGCTAAATTTAGGGCCAATTACGCCCAAATACCCGCGCACAAAAAAATCCAGATGGTCGATTACGTGGTCAAACGCGGCGATACCCTGTCCGGGATTGCGTCTCGCATGGGGGTGTCGCAAACCGCGCTGACAGAGGCCAATGGCATCGCCAATCCGCGCCGGTTGCAAATCGGTCAAAAACTCACGGTTCCGCTGTATCCCGGCGCGCAATACTCGTCTCATACAGCCGTGCGAACAAAAAATATCGACCTCACGCCCGACCCAAAGCACTATCGCCAAGTCAACATTACAGTGCGCGCGGGCGATACCCTGTGGGAAATTGCCAAGCGCGAGGGCCTCACGGTCTCGCACTTGCGCGCGTGGAACGATCTCAATACCCATCGCCCCATTCACCCGGGCGACCGTCTCACCCTTTGGCTACCCAATGATGGCGCATCGGATTCGCCCATTTTTTACACGGTGCGCGCAGGCGATACCCTGTGGGAGATCGCCCGCACTTTTGATACGAGCGTTGAAGCCCTGCAATCCATGAATGGCATTCAAAGCCCATCGCACCTGCGCGCTGGCACGCGCATTCGCGTCAGAGAAATTGCGGAATAGAAGGCGCGAATGTCTTCGGGCGGGCACGGGGCCATGTTCCCACATTTGTCTGGATCGCGGAGTGCCCCCACAGCCCCCGCGCCATCTGCGCTCCCCCTGCGTTCATCCGTGTTCTTATGGGGTTGCCTTCGCCTTGTATCTCGCCTTTTCGGGCGGGCATGGGGGCCGCGCCCCTCCGTTTTTATTTTCGCATCTTTCTTCCGTAATCGCCTGTTGCCCCAATGATTATTGCCCGCAATATTCTGCTCATTTTTTTCGCTCTGCTTTTCCAAGCGTCATGGGGGCGCGCCCTCGCCATTTACGGGATTGTGCCAGATCTCGTGATCATAACACTGGTGTTTATCGCCATCAGCCGAGGGCAAATCGAAGGGACTGTGCTGGGGTTTGCATCCGGTTTGCTCATCGACTTATACGATCCAGGCGTGCGTTTGGGCATCAATGCCTTGGGCAACAGCCTGATCGGTTTTGGCGTGGGGTATAGCCGCCTTGGCATTGTCGCAGAATCCCTGCGCGTGCAGGCTGTGATTCTGTTTTTTGCCACGCTTTTGCACGATGTTATTTTTTTTCTGTTTTCTTCAGACCCGATCAAAATTTTGAGCATCGGGTTGGGCACCAGCTTTTACACCGCCGCGCTGGGCACGGGATTGTCGTTTGTCTTTGCCCGCGTGATTGGAATGGGACGCCATGCACCGCGACTTTGACAACAGCATGCGAGAACGCCACGCGTACATCCTGAAGGGGGTGGTGGTCCTGCTCTTCGGCATTTTGGGCGTGCGTCTCTATATGTTGCAAATTGCCGGCGGGGAACAGTATCGCATCCAGTCCAAAAAAAACACCATGCAACCGGTCGCCATTCAGGCCAATCGCGGCCTGATCCGCGACCGCAATGGCGCGATTTTGGTCGATAACCACCCGTCTTATGCCATCTCTGTGATTCCCCCGCGCCTGTTGGCCAATATTGAGGAAGGCGCGTGCAATGGCCTCCTCAAACGCCTGGGGCAAATCGTGGACTTGCCCTGTGAAAGCATCGCGGAAAAACTGAAAACGCGCCATCTGTATTTTTACGATCCGGTCAATCTCAAGCGCGATGTGGATTTTGAAACCGTTTCAGTCGTCAAAGAAAACCGCTACGATTTGCCGGGCGTGGAAATCCAAATTGAAGCCCGAAGGGGCTATCCCATCTTTGACCCTCCGGCTGAGATAGCCGCCGAGTCAGCGCAGCCATTTCCCTTAGCGCCGCACATCTTGGGCTATGTGGGGCTGATCAGCCCATCGCAATATGCCCAGTTGAAAACCCTGGGCTATCGCTATGGCGACCAAATTGGAAAACGCGGGATCGAACGGCTCTTTGAAGACCGCCTGCGCGGGCAGGAGGGCGTCAAGTATATCGAGGTCAATGCCAAGGGCCGCGAAGTGGGCAATTTTCCCGAAAAAACATCCCCCCCCATTCCCGGCGAAGACATACACCTGACGCTCGACTGGCGCGTGCAGTGGGTTGCCGAACGCGCATTTGCCGACAGCATGCGCGGCAGTTTGGTTGCGATGAACCCACAGACCGGCGAAATTCTCGCGATGGTCAGCAAACCGAGTTTTCACCCGCGTTCCATCCGCGACGCCAAGGCGTGGCGTCTCTTGCAAACAGACCCGGCCCTCCCCTTGCTCAACCGCAGCCTTCAGGGCGAATATCCGCCCGCGTCGATCTTCAAAATGGTCGCATCTATCGCGGCGTTGGACATGGGCCTGCTCCAAGCCGACGATTATCGCTTTCGCCCGTGCAGGGGGGGCATGGTTTTTGGCAATCGCAGGTTTGGCTGCCACGACAAAAAGGGCTGTGGCAAAATCAACTTGCGCCAGGCCCTCGCCAAATCGTGCGATGTCTTTTTTTATCAACTCGGCCTGGAAGTGGGCATTGAAAACTGGCACCGATATGCCCACCTGTTTGGCATTGGGGAAGTGACAAATATCGACATTGCATCCGGCGGCGATGGCGAAGCGCGCGGTCTGTTGCCCGACCGCACCTATTACGAACAACGGCACGGCGCATGGGCAAGGGGTAACATGCTCAACTTGGTCATTGGGCAAGGGGAACTTTTGGCAACGCCCGTTCAGATGGCGCGCTATGTCAGTGCGCTGGCAACCGGTCGGCTGTCCACGCCTTATGTGATCAAAGGCACGCAGAGCCAAACCGCGCCGCTTTCCATTTCGGCATCGACCATCAAAACCGTGCAAAGCATGATGTGGGATGTGGTCAACGGGCCATACGGCACGGGCCGCCGCGCTCAGTTACCCGATAGTGCCGTTGCGGGAAAAACCGGCACCGCGCAAAATCCGCACGGGGAAGACCACGCATGGTTTGCCGCATTCGCGCCCGTGGAAAACCCGCGCATTGCCGTTGTCGTCATTGTTGAAAACGGCGGTTCGGGTGGCGCGATAGCCGCGCCCATTGCCCAAAAAACGCTCGCGGCCTATTTTGATTACACCGACCCAAAACCCGCCGAAAAATGGGTTGTCGATGATCAAAAAGCGCGAATGGACGAATAGACGAATCGGCGAATCAACGGAACGAGGCACAACTGCGACAGCAGTTCATCCCGCTTTGGGATTGAATCCCATCCGCGGATCGCATCCCATCTCGAGGTAACTATGAACCTTTCTCGATTTGTCAGACGCGACCTCGATATTGGCCTCATCGCAGCGATATGTTTGGGCCTTGGCATGGGCGTTACCGCTCTTTACAGTGCCAGCTACGATTGGGATTCGGGCCTGCCCAGCGACATTTATGAAAAGCAGATGACTTGGGTGCTGATCGGAGGGGTGGCCCTCGTCATCGCCATGGCCATTCCCATCAAAATCTATTACGCCTTTGCCTATATCTTCTACGGCCTCGCGGTTGCACTTTTGATCCTCGTGTTCGAATGGGGCGACCAACGCTGGTTCAGCATCGGCCCCATTTACGTCCAACCCTCTGAATTGACGAAGATCGCGACCGTCTTGGCGCTCGCGCGCTTTTTGTCCTATCGCAAACGCGACCTGAACCGGGTGCTGACCTTTGTTCCGCCGCTGTTGCTCGTTCTCGTTCCCATCCTCCTGGTTTTCAAGCAACCCGATTTGGGCACGGCCTTGGTGTTTAGTGCCCTGATCTTGCCCATGTTCTTCTGGGCCGGTGCCAAACCCCTGCATTTGTTTTTTTTCGTCTCGCCCGTTCTCACCCTGATCTGCTCCTTTCATTTTTGGACGCTCTTGCCGTTGCTGATCGTGCTTTTGGGCAGTGTGTTCTTTGGACGCCCCCGCTTATTCACCGCGATCACCCTCCTATCTGTCAATCTCGCTGTCGCTATCGGCGCGCCCTATATGTGGGAAAACAAACTTCACGACTATCAAAAACGCCGCATCCTCACCTTTCTCGATCCCAATACAGACAAGCTCGGCGCGGGGTATCAGGTTATCCAATCCAAAATCGCCATTGGATCCGGCGGGCTTACGGGCAAGGGATTTTTGGGCGGCACGCAAACCAAACTCGCCTTTTTGCCCGAACAACACACCGACTTTATTTTTGCCGTGATCTGCGAAGAGTTTGGGTTTATCGGTGCTGTTTTTGTTTTGGCGTTGTTTATGTTCATCCTCTGGCGCGCCCTGTCCATTGCCGTGCAGGCCAAAAGCCGCTTCTCCAGCTTGGTCGCCGTGGGCTTGGCGAGCATTCTCCTCTTTCACATTTTTGTCAACATCGGCATGACCATCGGCGTCATGCCCGTCACGGGCCTGCCCTTGCCCTTTTTGAGCTACGGCGGCTCGACCCTCATCATGAACATAAGCCTCTGCGGCCTGCTGCTCAATATTTACGCCAGCAGGTACAAAGAGGATTATTAAAAGAAGCATCCGCAGGTGAAAGGCGAGTGCTGAGTGCAAGGCGTGAAAACGCAGGGGCGGTGCCCCCGTGCCCGCCCATTGTCTGAATCGGGATTTTTGGGATTGGGTTCCGCGTTAGGATGAAAAATAATAACAAGCCCCGACGATACAAAAATCGTCGGGGCTTTTGTTTTGCTCACTGCTGACCACTTGTTTTCCCGACCGCTAACCACCGACCCCTGCCTCTTGGCGTCTCGCGGCGCGGCGGGCGCGCGTTGCTTCGGTCGAGACCCAGGCATTGGCCCTGCCGTCTGTGAGTTCATCAATTTCTCGCAACAGCGCGTCAGAGGGCAAGACCTGAACGCGGCGGGACAGGATCACGGTGGGGGAGTCGCGCTCCAATTTCAGATGCAATCGCAACTGGCACGCGCCCGGGTGTTTCAGGCATACGGTGTGCAGGGATTGCAGGCGTTCCATCCGAATAAAATCCCCCGGTAGCAGGACATTGACCGTATCGGCGAGTTGCTCGCGCGCCTGTTCAATGGGGATCACGTTTTCGACCTGCACGGACTGCCGCCCATTGTGCGCGGAGAATCGGCCTTGCAAAACCACCATTTCATCGACCGAGAGACGCTCGCGCAATTTTTCAAAATTGTCGGGAAACACCACCAAATCAACCGCGCCGCTCAGGTCTTCCAGCGTGCCAAACGCCATGGGCTTGCCATCGCGCGCCGTATGGGATTTGACCTCGATCAGCACGCCGCCCATCTGCACGCCCGCGCCGTCGGGCAACCCCTCTAAGTCGCCGCTTGACAGGATGCCCATTTTCTCCAAATCCGTGCGGTATCGCGCCAGCGGGTGCCCAGAAAGATAAAAGCCGAGCATGTCCTTTTCGTGCGCGAGGCGTTCGCGCTCGGTCCATGCCACTGTGTCGGGCAAGGAGCGGTCGTTGACCACTTGCGGTTGCATCCCCGCGGATTCAAACAGGGAAATCTGCCCGCGTGCGCGATCCGACTGTGCGGACTGTCCCATTTCCAGGGCGCGATCTACTGCTTCAAACAACTGTGCGCGGTGCCCGGGCACGCAGTCATAGGCGCCGGCTTTGATCAGGCTTTCAACGCAGCGCCGGTTGACCGCCTGCGAATCGACTCGGTCGCAAAAATCGAACAGGGACTCGAACGGGCCATCGGATTCGCGGGCCGCGACAATGGCTTGCACCGCGCCGCGCCCCACATTGCGGATGGCGGCCATGCCCATTCGGATCTGCTTTTTGGACGCGACAAAATCGACTTGCCCTTCATTCACATCGGGGGGCAGGACCTCGAGGCCCATGCGTCGGCATTCTTCGATCAAAACGACCAGCCGCTCGATATCGCCAATTTCGCTGTTGAGGTTGGCCGCCATGAACTCGGCCGGATAACGCGCTTTGAGATAGGCGCATTGATAGGCCACCATCGAATAGCCCGCGCTGTGCGCTTTGTTGAATCCGTAGCCGGAGAACACCTCGATGTCGCGCCAAATTTTTTCCGCCGTGGCTTTTTTAACGCCGTGGCCCGTGGCCCCGGCCAAAAATTCCATGCGATACTGCTCCATCACATCGGCCAATTTTTTGCCCATGGCTTTGCGAATGCCGTCGGCTTTGGCGAGCGTGAACCCGGCCAAGTCGCGGCACAGCCGTTGCACTTGCTCTTGGTACGTGATAATGCCGTAGGTTTCTTCTAGGGCCGGGCGCATCTTCTCGTCGTCATAGCTCACGTCTTCCCGGCCGTGCTTGCGGTCGATGTAGTTGGGGATGTACTGCATCGGGCCTGGGCGGTAAAGCGCGTTCATCGCAATAATATCGCCGATGGCATCGGGCTTGAGTTGCTGCAAGTAGCCCTTCATCCCCGAGCTTTCAAACTGGAATATCCCCGTTGTATCGCCCCGGCCGAACAGGCGATAGGTCGCCTCGTCGTCTAAGGGCAGGTTATCCACATCGACCTCGATGCCGTAATTGGCCTTGACCATTTTGACCGCGTCGTCGATCACCGTGAGGTTGCGAAGCCCCAAAAAATCTATCTTCAAAAAGCCCAAGTCTTCTACGTGGTGCATATTGTATTGCGTCATCACCTCGCCGCCCTTGGGCGCTTTGTACACGGGCATAAACTCGGTCACGGGTTCGGGTGTGATCACCACGGCGGCTGCGTGGATGGAGGCGTGACGCGCCAGACCTTCGAGTTGTTTGCCAATGCCGATCATTTTTTGCCCCGTGCCTTCGTCTTCTGAGGTCGCGCGCAACTCGGGCACCTGATCCAGGGCTTTGTTCAGCGTCATTTTCAATTCTGCGGGCACGAGTTTTGAAATTTTATCGACTTCTGAAAACGGCAAGTCCAACACCCGTCCCACGTCTCGGATCACGCCCTTGGCGCCCATCGTGCCAAAGGTGATGACCTGACACACATTGTCGCGCCCGTATTTTTGCACCACGTAGTCGATCACGCGCTCGCGGTCGCGATCCGCAATGTCGAGGTCGATATCCGGCGGGGAAATTCGTTCGGGATTCAAAAACCGCTCGAACACCAAGCCGTATTCGATGGGATCCACCGCCGTGATGCCCAGCGAATACGCGACCAAACTGCTCACCGCGGACCCGCGCGCGCCTGCGCGAATGCCGTGCGCGTTGGAAAATTCCACCAGATCGTGCAAAATCAAAAAATAGCCCGGATACCCGGTCTGGTCGATCACGCCCAACTCGAACTTCAAACGCGCCTCGTGTTCGGATGTGATGGCTTTGCAGCGGTTTGCCATGCACTCGCGGGCGAGGTGGCCCAAGTACTCGCTGGCCGAATCGTAGCCGTGCGGCAAGGGGAAATCCGGCGCGCGGTACTCGTCAAACGAGATTTCCAGATTGCATTTTTCGGCGATCTCGAGCGTGGGTTCCAAGACGTGGGGCATATCCCGAAACAATTCGTACATCTCTTGCGCGGATTTGAAATACACGCCTTCGGGATAGCACATGCGCTTGGGGTCATTGAGGGTTTTGCCCGTTTGGATGGCGACGAGGGCCGCGTGTGCTTCGTGGTCTTCGGCGCGGGTAAAATGCGAATCATTGGTCGCCACCAAGGGCACGCCCATCTCCTCGTGCAGTTTGACCAAGCCGGGATTGATTTTGTTCTCTTTGTCAATGCCGTGCCGCTGAATCTCCAAATAGTAATCCTCGCCAAAAATATCGCGGTACGTTTCCACCGCTTTTTGCGCGGCCTTATGCCCCTCGCGCTCGATCAAATAGGGAATTTCGCCGCCGATGCACGCCGAGAGGCAAATCAGACCGTCCGCGTGCTGGCGCAGCAATTCTTTGTCAATGCGCGGGTTGTAGTAAAAGCCCTCGAGATACCCCGCAGACACGAGTTTGATCAAGTTTTTGTACCCCGTTTCATTTTTGACCAGCAAGACCAGATGGTTTGAATTGCTCTGAAGACCGGGCGCGGATTTTCTGTCAAACCGACTGCCGAGGGCGCAATACACTTCGCATCCGATGATCGGGTTGATGCCCACATCGCGCATGGCGCGGTAAAAATCAATCGCGCCAAAGAGGTTGCCGTGATCGGTCATGGCAACCGCGGGCATGCCCCATTCCGCCGCGATTTGGGCCATGTCTTCAATTCTGGACGCGCCGTCGAGCAGGCTGTACATGGTGTGGCTGTGCAAATGGACAAAGTCAGAGGATTTCATCAACAAACTCCTGTAAATGGAGATGTTGGGGGAAGGACATCTCAAAAAAGCAACCAGTGAAAAGCAACCGCGGATGAACGCGGATAAATGCAGATGAAGGGAGAAAGGCGTGCGGGGAAATGGGAGAGAGGATTGCGATCTTCAATCTAAAATGCGCGGGCGGAAAAAGCAACCCCAGATTAACACCAATTTGATTTTAGGTTGTCCGTATCCTGCCTCCCATCAAGGAATGAGGAATGGGGAACAGACTTACGTAAAGCGTTTGGCCCTACAGCATCGGTTGTTGCCTTCGATGCGTTGGCTACGCCTGTGCCTACGGCGTGCGGCGACCGACTTTTTTTCAACAGCAAAAAAAAGTAGGCGAGCGGGGTACAACTGCCTTAGCAGTTCAAAAATGCCGCTTTCATGCGCCGAGAGGCTGGCACAGCGCAAAGCGCTTTTGTAATAGGACGACATGCGTTGGCCTGCGAAGAAAGTTGCAAGAGGGAGGTGGGTTGCCAAACGGCCTTGCGCGCTGTGCGCGATGGCTTTGTGTGACGGTATTTTGTGATCGCATTTTTGCGATGGCTTTTCTGAATGACTGCGGAACGGCAAGGGGATCGCTTGCTGGCAACATAGCGCATCACATGAGGACAACAACTATTCAATTTGGTATAACACCCATTGGAGGATTTTCAGGATTCCGCCAGCAGTTGATCGATCAGATCCGCAGTGGTGATGCCTTCGGCTTCGGCGTTGAAACTCGTGACCAAGCGATGGCGCAACACGGGTTTGGCGACAAAAGACACGTCTTCGAGAGAAGGGGCAAAGCGACCGCTGATCACGGCACGCGCTTTGGCGCCCAAGATGAGGCACTGAGAGGCGCGCGGCCCGGCGCCCCATCTGAGCATGCGCGCGATATCGCGGGATGCGTCTGCATTTTGGGGGCGCGTTTTGCGAACCAACCCCACCGCGTGCTCGACGATGTGATCGGCAACGGGAACTTTGCGGATGAGTTGCTGAAGGGTGCGAATTTGGTCCGCATTGAGCACGGGTTTTATGTCGTGGGTTTGCGCCCCTGTGGTGGCTTTGACAATGGCGCGTTCCTCTTCTTCGGTGGGATAATCGATCCACAAATTAAAAATAAAGCGGTCGAGTTGGGCTTCGGGCAGGGGATAGGTGCCTTCTTGTTCAATGGGATTTTGCGTTGCCAAAACAAAAAACGGTTCTTCAAGGCGAAAGGTTCCGCCGCCAGCCGTGACTTCGTGCTCTTGCATAGCCTGCAACAAAGCGGCCTGCGTTTTGGGCGGGGTGCGGTTGATCTCGTCGGCCAAAATGATGTTGGCAAATAACGGGCCCTTGACAAAGCGAAATGCTTTGTGGCCCGTGCCGTGATCTTCTTCGAGGACTTCGGTGCCCGTGATGTCGGACGGCATCAGGTCGGGCGTGAACTGGATGCGGCTAAACGACAAGTCCAAAGCGCGGGCAAGGGTGCTGATGAGCAGGGTCTTCGCCAACCCCGGCACGCCAACGAGCAAACAATGCCCCCCGCAGAGCAGGGCGATGAGGAGTTGATCGACGATGTCCCGCTGTCCGATGATCACTTTGCCAATTTCAGCGGTGATCTGATCGCAGGCGGTTTTCAACTGTTCAACGGTCTGAAGGTCTTTGTCGCGTGTGACTTGGTGCATGCGATTTCCTCGAAGTGAAAGTGCAAAGTGGGATGACGGCTTCTAATCCTTCAATCCCGATTCAGAGGGGGGCCGTGCAGGGACTCACCACGGACTCCTCACGTCTTGCGTTTCTCCTTTTTCGCCGCGGGAAAGAGAATATTGTTGAGGATGAGGCGATAGCCCGGCGAATTTTTGTGCAAGGCGAGTTGCGTGGGGGGGTCGTTGACAAAGTGTTGGTAGTCTTCCGGGTCGTGTCCCGCGTAAAATGTGAACGTGCCCCGCCCGATGTTGCCGTGGATGTATTTGACGTGGTTTGTACCGGGGATATCGCCCATAATGGTCACGGATTTTTTGATGCGGTCTTTGCGAAAAGCCGTGGTTTGGCCCAAAAAGCCGGGCACAATGGGCGTGTGGTTCTGCGTGAGCATCGCGGGCACGGGATCGTATTTGGCGGAAAATTCAAACAGGGAAAAGGCGTGGACATCGGCATTTTTGACCTGGCTCATTTCCGTGGGCGACAGGTCGATATCCGCGTATTCGTATTCCATCGGATTCATCACCAGATCGAAATTTTCAAAGGCAACTGTGCGCGAAAAATCGAGTTTTTGTTGCGACAGGGGATCGGGCGGGTCGCCATCGTAAACGCCATCGACAATATCGATCCCGCGGGCCGCGAGGGCAATGTCAAAGGTATCGGTTGCCGAGCACATGGCAAAGAGAAATCCGCCCTGCGCGACATAGTTGTAAATGGCCTGTGCAACCGCGCCCTTGAGTTGCGAGACTTTGGCAAATCCCAACTTGCGCGCCAGGGCTTCAAACTCGGCCTGTTGCCGCCGGTACCAGAGTTGGCGACCGTGGCTGCGATAAAATTTGCCGTATTGTCCCGTAAAGTCTTCGTGGTGCAAGTGCAGCCAGTCGTAGTCCTCGAGTTTGCCGGATAGCACTCCCTCGTCCCACAAGGTGGTATAGGGAATTTCCGCATAAGTCAGAGCCAAAGTGACGGCGTCGTCCCATGGCTGTTTGTGCGGCGGGGTATAGACCGCAATGCGCGGCGCTTTTTCAAGGCGCGTGCGGTTCATGTTGGCCGCTTCGATATCGGCGTAGATGCGCGTGGCCTGCGCTGCTGAAATGGCCTGAAAGGATACGGCGCGTATCCGGGCTTCGCGCACAATGGTCTCGTGGAAGTCCATGAGAAAGGCACCGCCCCGATAATTGAGCAACCACTCCACGGGATGGCCCTCCTGCAAGGCCCAAAACGCAATGCCGTAGGCTTTGAGATGATCGGTTTGCGACAAATCCATTGGGATGAGCACTTTGCCGACATTGGCCTGCCCACCGCCAATCGCCGCCGCGCAAACGGACGACAGCGTCAAAATTAGGCATAAGGCAAAGGCGAGACGCGAGACGCGAGACGCGAAGAAAGGCCAAAGCAACCACATAAGAACGCGGACGCACACCGATAAAAGCATTCCGCTTACCTGATGCGGGGGCAAACTATCGCCCCATTTCCGTACAAGCGTTTCCATATCTTTTTTACTCCTTTGATCGCGGATTAAGGGATTGCGCGGATTAACCCCACCCCCTCCGCGCCTTTTCGCGCCTGTTCGTAGTCCCATCTTCGAACAGGCACGAGGGACTGACCCCTGCTTTTATGGGGTTGCATTTTTCCCGGTGATGTTCTGAATTTTTCTTTCGAGCGTCCGCAATTGTTCGCGTGCGATGTCGGCTTCAAGGCTCATGGGATAATCCACGAGCAGGGTTTCGTAGGCTTTTTGCGCGTCGTAATACTGTCCCAAGTGATTGTCGTAAATCGCGCCCTGTGTGATGTGGGCTGCGGGACAAAGCGGACTGTGGGGTCGATCCGCGATGAGTTTGCGATAGGTCTGAATGGCCTGTGGATAGCGTTTTTGATTCGCATGTATTTGGGCCTGATGATCGAGCAGGCGATCCGCGAGAAAGGATTGCGGATGGGCGCGATACAGGGCTTCAAAATCGCGCAGAGCACCTGCGTGACCATTTTGGCGCAACTTGAGGCAGGCGCGGGAGTATGCGCGAAACAGCGTCGAATCTGCGCGCATGCCTTCTTGCAACAGGGCAGACAGGGCGATGGCATCGTTGATAATGTCGCGGTTGACATCTGCTTTGAGCACGGTATCGAGCAGGGTTTGTGCATCGTCGATCTGCCCCAAAAGAAAATGCAATTCAGCCAATCGAAAACGCGCTTCGGTTTCTTCGGGCGCGTTTGCCATTTCCGCGATGATTTGATGATAGACGCGCCGCGCCGCATCCGCGTTGTCGGCTTGGAGATGGCCTTCGGCGAGCGCGAAAAGGGCCTTGTATCGCCAGGTGTTGCGGCGGTTGGTCTGGATCAGGGTTTGAAACGCCTGTTGGGCACCGGCGGCGTCCTTGCGGTGGTCGCGCAAAATCATGCCCATGCGAAACCGGGCTTCGTCGGCCTCGGCGCGTTCGGGATATTGCGCGATGAGGGCGTCGTACTCGGTTTGTGCATCCGCGGGGCGGTTTGCGCGTTCGCACGCCTTGCCTAGGCCCAATTGTGCGCGTGTTCTAAGATCCGCACGATCCACGCGATTGTACGCGGTTTGATACGCGGCAATGGCGGTTGTGGGATCGCCGTGGTCAAGACTATAACGCGCAATGCGAAACAAGGACGTCCATTCATTCAGCGCGTCATAAGACTGCAACAATGCGAGCGTTTGCGCGGCAAATCCAGCGGGCAGGGCGTATTCGATGAGCAGGCGGCGTTGATTTTGATCTGAAAGCGAGATGCTGGACGCCATCAGGTCAAAAACCTCGGCGTGTCGGTCGCCATTGTGGGCAAAATCGCGCAGGCGGTCCTCGACTATCGGGAGATATTGGGGATTGTCCTCTGCATAGATGAGATATTCGCGCACCGCATCGGGATAGCGCACTTGGCGTTCGGCGAGTTCGGCGAGTTCACGCGCAAAAAGCGCGGCATCTTTGAACGCGATGCGCGCGCGGCGGTACGTCTGTTCGGCGCGGCTGTCCATGTTGCGCCTGCGGTAGTGATCCGCAACCATGGCAAACGGGGTCAGGATGGTCGCGTGTCGAAGCACGCGATCCCAATGCGCGTCCGCCGAATCCACTTGGCCCAATGCGAGCAGGGCTTGCCCAAGGCGCAGGCGCGTATCCATGTCGTCTGGATCAACCGCCAAGCGTTGGCGCGACAGGTCTGCGGCTTCGGCATATCTGCCGGCCCGAGAAAGCGCGGCTTCGAGGCGCGAAACCAAATCGCCGCGATGGGGAAGTTGTTCGCAAAGGCGTTGGTAAATGCCGATAGCACCCGTCAAATCCTTTTTGGCTTCGAGCACCATCGCGCGATTGAGTTCGGCGTTGATCTGTGCGGGCGAAAGCTCTGCCATCGCAACGCCTGCAAAGTGCGAGAGCACTGCGAGGAGACACAAACTGCGGAGGGATTGGCGCATTTGACTTCCTCAATTCTCTGGTCGCTGACCACGGCGAAAGACGCGGAGCGGGGTACTGCGTCAGCACAAAGCGCGAAAAGAAAAAACCATGGGGACTGACCGCTACTTTTATCTTCTGGCGGGCACGGGAGCACCGCCCCTACGTTTTTATTTTCGCCTCTTGCCTTTGCCTTTAATCCGCGATCCGCCTTTCCTCCGCGATCAGGTTTTCAAAATACCGTCGGATGAGGGCTTGGTACTCGGCGGAATACCCTTCTTTGAGGGCCTCGCGCATCAGGCGGCGCAGCGGATTGTCGGCTTCGCCCAAATTTGCGGGGAGCGATCCAGGCCCGCGATAGGCCACATTTTCGCCCGTGCGCGCCTGTCGCTTTTTGCTCTTGCCGCGCTCGCGCATCGCCTGTTGGGCATCGAGCAAGCGGGAGAGAATTTGTCGTTGTCGCATCAGGGTTTGGGGCGCAATCTGTCGCTGCGCGAGTTCGCGGGCGGTTTCGCGCATGTCGCCCGCGATTTTGCCCAGGTCCCCGAGCATCTCGCGCCGTTGTTGGGCCAATTCGTCTCGCAGGGCATTGAGCGCGTTCTGAATGGCGCGCTGTTGGGCCGCGAGGCGTTGCCACGAAGGTTGCCCGGCCTTGCCCGGTTGTCCAAATAGATTTTCCGTTTGGGCATTGACCTCCCCTTGTTGTTGCGCGAGTGCGGCCATTTGTGCCATCATTTCTTCAAAGCCCGTGCCGGATTGCGACGACGCGAGTTGGCCGAGCGCGTTTTGCACCATCATCGCGGCACTGTTGATCGCGCCCATGGCTTCGCGGGCGAGTTTGGACGCCTGATTGGCATTGCCCGCGTTGAGGTGCTCGGCGGCTTCTTCCATGTTGTTCAGTGCATTGCCCAGCGCGGCCTGCGCGCTCGGCGGCACGAAAAAGCTCTTCCGCGACGCGTCGAGCACGCGGCCCGCCATGCGCGACGCGCCTGCGAGGGTGCGCGCCTGATCGCGTGCAAGGGGTGCTGTATCGCTGCGGTCTCGCGCCGCATCTGCGCGCTTGGCCGTGCGTTCTTGCGCCTGCGATAGGGCGATCAAATCGTGCAATACGCGGTTGAGGTCCCGGGCGACCTCGTCTTTTTGACGCTGGATAAATCGCTGCCGGGTGTCCTCAAATCGCCGGCTGAGGGCTTGCAAATCGCCGGCGATTGACGCACTGCTTTTGCGCGCGCTTTGCCGTTGCCCAAAGGCCAAGTCCCCGCGCACGCGATCCATGCGCTCGGCGAGTTTTTTGCGGCGCATGGCGTCGGCTATGCGGTCGAGGTCGCCATCGGTGGGGCTGTCCATCTCCTGCGCGGCGCGGTGCAATTCTTCGCGCAACTGCTCGGTGTCGCGGGCGATTTGCCCTTGCCGCCGTGCGAGGTCGTCCGATAGGTCGCGTTCTATGTGCTGCGTGAGTTGGTCTTGGGCATGGGCGAGTTCTTCGAGTTTTTGATCGAGCGCGTCCAGGGTTTGTTGCTGCCGCACGCGCTGGAGCAGGGCCAAGGCGCGGTCGATATTCTCGTGAAATTTTTCGCGCTCATTCTGAAATTCTTCCAAGGCTTCGCGCACCATTTCCGCGTCGGCATTTTGAACGGCTTCATCCAATTTTTTCATCACTTCCATCAGTTCTGGCGTGCGGATTTGCGAGAGCAATTCGTGCAATTCGTCGAGTTTTTGCAGGGTGTCGTCTTCGAGCAACCCGCTGTCTTCGAGCCGGTCGAGGGCGCGGGCGAGTTGCTCGGCTGTGGTTTCGATTTCTTCGGCGAGTTCGGCCTGCGTTTGGCGTGCTTTTTCCAATTCGCGCTTTTCCTGCCAACCCAGCGCGTCTTTGGACAGCATTTCGCGGGCGAGGGCTTTGAGGCGTTGGTCGAGTTCGCGCCCGCGTTCTTGAACGCTTTCGATCTGTTCAATGCTCTCGCGCTGCGTTTTTTCCGCTGCTTCGTGGATTTCAAACAGGCTGGGTAAGCGAATGGTGAAAGTGGCTGTTTCGCCAAACGATGGGTCGGGGTTGTTGTCGTACGCGCGTATCCGATACGATACCTGATCGCCCGGCAACAAGTTGAGAACGGACAGGTCCCAATGATAGGACGCCTCGGCTTCGCGGGCGGGCGTTGTGGCGATTGGAATGACCCGGTCGTTGCCAGTGTCATCCACCGTGCGATAGCGCACTTCAAGACGCGAAACGCCGTAGTCGTCAAAAGCTTCGGCAAGCAGGGAAACGCGCAGGGATTCGGAGAGATCGATATCGCGGCCCGGGCGCAACAAACGCACCTCGGGGGGATGATCGGGCAGCGCGACGATGCGATATGAAACCGGGTCTTTGTTGCCGACCCTCTGCGAATCGCGCAAGCCGATGCGATAACGCCCGTCTTTTTCAACGGTAAAGATCACATGGGCCTGCGATGAAGCCACCGCAGCGGGCAATCGGGCAGAGTCGTCAAAAACGAGCGACGCGGTCTCAATCGGTTTGTTGGCCTCGATGGTCAACGCGACCTCTGTGCCGATTGGGACCACAATATCGCCGCCTTGTTGATCTATGCGGTCGGGCAGATTTGTATGGGGCGGGAAACGGTCATCGTGCGAGATGTGCGCGACAATTGGACGCGGGTGGACAGTCGCCGTGTAGATGGGGGTTTGCGCGTCGTGGGCCGAGAGGCGATAGTCAAATGATCGCGTGACCGCGGGAAAGTGATAAGACGCGCCCATTTGTTTGACGGGCAAGACAAACGACGCCCAGGTTTGCCCGCCTGATTCGCGCACAAAAAGACGTGCGGTGCGCGGGACAACGCCCGAAAGTTGCGCGGTGATGGCGAGCGGCTCTCCCCCGATGACCTCGACATGGCCCGGGCGCATAACAATGTGCGTATCGGGCGGGCGGGTGTAATGCGTTTGGGGGCTCGCAAGGCGCTGCGCCGCGCCGGCCAATGCGTTGGGCCACAGCGCGTGGAGCAACAGGCCCACCACCGCGAGCGCGATGGCCGCCATAGCCGCGCGGATGGGGGGCTTGCGGTCGATGAGCGTTTCATAAGCGAGGTGATGCGTGGCTTCTTCGGCTTGGATGATCGCGGCATCGACCAATGCCGTGGCGTGCCCGTCCCGTTCGCGTTGCCGCCACAACTGAAGCGCGTTGATCAAGTGCTGTTGCAACCCCCCGAAATGCCGTTCAACGCGCAGGGCGATCTCGTCGAGGCTCGGCGGCCTGACAATGGGCATGACGCAGAAGTACCCGATGAGGAACGCGACGCCCAACGCGCACGCGCCTTCCAAAATGAGCTTGGGGATCGGGCGCATGTAAAAGATGGATTCGAGCGCGATGAGCACGAGCCCCGCGCCGAGCACAAAGGCCAGCGCGATGCCCACCCCGGTCAGCACCCGATTCGCGGCGATCAGCACGCGCAACTTTGCGAGCCGGTGCGTGAGTTTTTGATATGCGGATTGTGCAGTCATGGAAATCAGTGGTGAGTCACCCCGGCCGCCCGGCCCAAAAGTAAGAGGTCATACTAAATTGATTTTCAGTTGCCCTGATGCGATATGCTACCCGCAAGCGATCTCCTTGCCGTTACGCAGTCATTTAGAGAAGCCATTGCAACCAGGCCATCCCAAAAGACCATCGGATAAAGCCATCACGCACAGCGCGCAAGTCCATCTCGCAACCCACCTTGCAGGCCGGCGCATGTCGTGCTCCTACAAAAGCGATTTGCGCTGTGCAGAGCACCCCTCGGCGTTTGAGAGCGGCATTTTTTGCTTCCTTTTTTTGCTGCTGAAAAAAAGGAAGTCGCCGCACGCCGTAGGCACAGGCGTAGCCAACGCATCAAAGGCAACAAACGATGCTGTAGGACCAAATGCTTGAGACGAGCAACGCATGATCTCTACGGAACGTCTGTTCCCAATTCCTCATACACTGCGGGCGAGCACGGGGGCATCGCCCCTACATATACCGCTCGTCTTGTATCTTTCCTTTTAATGCGTCAGTGCCCAAACAATCACATTGGTGCCCATTTTGAGGGCCTCTTGTCTTTTTTCGGGCGGGTCGTTGTGTACGTCCGGATCATCCCACCCATCGGCAATATCGCTGCTCACGTTGTAAAAAACGATCAGGCGGCCCTCGTGAAACAACCCCAAAGCCTGCGGGGGGGCGCCGTCGTGTTCGTGGATTTTTGGCAAGCCGTTTGGAAAGTGAAACGGCGTCTGAAAAAGGCCAAAAGACAGGGGCAATGGGACGAGCTTTTTGTCCGGGAATGCGCGTTGAAGTTCTTTGCGAAAGGGCTTGTCCAACCCGTAGTCGTCGTTGGCAAAGAGAAACCCCCCGCGCTCGAGGTACAGGCGCAACCGCCGCAATTCCTCTTCTGAGAATCGGATGTTGCCATGGCCCGTGAGAAACAGCACGGGATAGGCGAAGAGGTGTTCGTCTGTCAGCGCGACTTGGGCTTCTTGTTCGGCGGTGCGAATGGGCGTGTGTTGCGCGATAAATGCGAGCAGATTGGGGATTTCTGTCGGGCCGTTATACCAGTCGCCGCCGCCGTCGTATTTGAGACGGGCGATAGTAAATGCCGCTGGCGGTTCGCGCAATTGCGCCGCGCAGGGCGCAGAGAGCATCAGGATAAACAAGAAATGGCGCATGATTTTTAGAACGTTGGAGGGAGGCGCAGAGTTCCGTCAGGTGTCGGCACGCTGAACCTGCGGCTCAATTTGCAGAAATGTATAAGTGCAATCGAAATCGACTTCTGACAAACACCTCTTGTCAATGGGAAATGCCGCGCATTGTTTCGGGCGGTTTTCATAAATGCTGCACAGGGTATCTCCCGTATCGTTTTTGATGAGAAACGGGCATTTGAACAACAGTTCGCAGCAATTGCCACATTGATTGCACTCGCCCTGCCGGCGTTCAACCTGTTGCTCGACATACGCTTTGCGAAACCGCAACAGCAAAAAGCGGCGCACTTTGCCGATGCCCTGTTCGCACAATTTGCCAAACGTTTTGGTCATAACAATTCCCAAAAAGTGGTTAGCCGTGAACTTTCAGAGGTCAGTAACCTGTAATCAGTAATCAATCCCCGCCCCATCAGCCGTAGGGACGGCAGCAAGCAACCGAGCACGCTACGCTCAGAATGACAGGCTTGATTATCCTACTGACGACAGGCGCGAGAGGATTTTTTTCGATACTTTTGGCGCGGCGTTTTTTTGCATTTGGGCGATTTTGCGTTCGATATTTTGCACGTCGCGTTTGGTGTCGTGAACCGCGATGGCGAGGTCGCAGTGGTGCGTTTCCCCGCCGTTGAGGCTGATCACGCGCCCGGCGTCGCGTTCAAAGCGTTTGGGATTGGGATAGTTGGTGGCCGGCTCCAGACCGGTGACGTACCCATCTCGCAGGGAGGCCGTGTTTTTCCAAAGCGTGAAATACGGCATTTGCTTGCGCGAAAAGTGGAGGGACGACCCCATGCTGCCATCGGCGTTTTTGAGCAAGACCGCGGTTTGTCCCCCGCGTTTGCCGGTGAGTTCGAAAAAATACACTTGCTCCACATAGCCCGGCGTGGGGCCGCAAAATTGGTCGCAGGTCTCGATGTCGCGCTGTGCATGGGGATCGCGCGGCGACACGGTTTTAAACGGCGCGACCAATGACGCGCCTGCTTCCAAGATGGGCGCGCCGTAGTTGCAGTGGTAGAGGAGTTGCAGTTCGGCGGGCTTGTCGTTGAGATTGGTCACTTGATCCGCGATGGTGAGGCTGTTGCTACCCAAGGTGGTCGATAGGGCCGTGGTCAGGCGCAGGGCCGGGCCAAACATCATGGTTTCATCCACGATGCCCAAGACCGTGATGCGATGGGGCGGCGACAGGTCGATTTGCACCTCCACATGCCGCGCGGGCAGATTGGCGATTTTGCCGTGCAGGGGCACGAACACTTCGGCCTCGTTGCCGTTGTTGTCGATCACCACATCGCTGCCGGGCGCGCCATTGCTGTCCAGGCCACAGCGCACGATCCACTCGTTGAACCCCTTGAGCCAGCCCAAGCCGCCTCGGTCGTTGAGATCGACAAAGGCCGGATTGACGAGGTCGCGCACGGGCGATTCCCATCCCAGGGGAATGCCGCGATAAAGACCCTTCCAAATGCCCATGCCGCGCGTGGGCACGACGAACACAGACAACGCGCCATTGTCGATTTCAATGAGATCGACCCCGTCTTGCAAGCCGCCTTTGAGCGCGGTTTTTTGCACGCGCCAAGTGTGCCCCGTGCCCAGTGGCAGGGTGGATTCATCGACTGTCCACGATTCGGTCCAAAGCGCGTGCTCGACATCGGTAAGCACAAAACGGTAGATGCCTTCCATGGAATATCCTTCGGTTTGAGAAGTTGGACAATGTGGTGAACCACCAAAATATACGGGAAAAGACAAAAAGTGAAAAGCCCATTGTTGCGAAGATCGAGGCGCGGATGAAACGGATGACGCGGATTGCGCGGATGAAAGGCGAAAAACAAACCCAGATGAACGCAGATGAAAGCACAAGAAAACAAAAGAAAGAAGCGAAAATAAAAACGTAGGGGCGGTGCCCCCGTGCCCGCCCGAAAATAGAAGATAAAAGGCGGATCGCGGATGAAAGGCAGATCGCAGATGAAGCGAAGGAAAGGCATGTAGCCCCTGTGCCTGCGGCCTATCGGGATATTCGGATGCTTGCAAATGCGCGATGAAATCAATAAATTACTCTCGATATCGACATACGGCCCACACGAGAAAAAAAATCAGTGGTCAGTGGTTAGTGGTTAGCACCCCTCGGTTTTCCCTTTCGCGTCTTTCGGAGTGGTTATCCTAAATTGATTTTCTGTTGCCCTGATGTGATGCGATATGCGACCCGCAAATGATTTCCTTGCCGTTCCGCAGTCATTCAGAGAAGCCATGGCAAAAATGCCATCGCGCACAGCGCGCAAGGCTGTCTCGCAACCCACATCTATTTTGCAACCCACCTTGCAGGCCAACGCATGTTGTGCGACCCGCAAAGCGATTTGCGCTGTGCCAGCCTCTCGGCGCATGAGAGCGGCATTTTTGAACTGCTAAGGCAGTTGTACCCCGCTCGCCTACTTTTTTTTGCTGTTGAAAAAAAGTCGGTCGCCGCACGCCGTAGGCACAGGCGTAGCCAACGCATCGAAGGCAACAAACGTGGAGTTAGGACCAAACGCTTGAGACGAGCAACGCATGATCCGTACAGAACGTCTGTTCCTCATTCCTCATTCCTCATTCCTCCCTGATGGGAGGCAGGATACGGAAAAATAAAAATCAAATTGGTATTAATCCCGATCATTCTTTTGTCCATGATTCTCATTTTATGAACAAACAAACCTTCTTTTTTTGCGGTATTGGCGGCAGTGGCATGAGTGCCATTGCACAGGTGCTGTTGCACCAAGGCCATGTGGTGCGCGGGTCGGATCGCAACTATGACCAGGGGCAAAATGCGGATCTGTACGCCCGCTTGCGCGCGCTGGGCATCGCGTTGTTTCCGCAAGATGGATCGGGTGTGGATGCACGGGTTGATGCGCTGGTGGTGTCGAGCGCGGTCGAGCCGACGATTTTAGACGTGAAAGCTGCTTTTGACCAGGGCATTGCCATTCGCAAACGCGCCGAAGTGCTCGCGGACGTGTTTCATCGGGGAATGGGCATTGCTGTTGGCGGCACGAGTGGCAAATCGACCGCGACGGGGATGATTGGGCACATCTTGTGCAAAACCGGGCGCGATCCCACGGTGATCAACGGCGGGATCATGCGCGATGTTGTGCAGGCACAGGGATTGGGCAATGCCATCTGCGGAGACGCCGAGTTGCTCGTCATCGAGGCCGATGAAAGCGATGGCACCATCGCGCTGTACGATCCCACAATATCCGTGCTGACGAATATCTCGCTGGATCACAAACCAATGGACGAGTTGCAATCGCTTTTTCGGGATTTTTGCATGCGCGCAACAGACGCGGCCGTGGTGAATCGCAACTGCGAGCAGTCTATGGCCTTGACGCATGGCGTCCGGCGGCGGGTGACGTTTGGCGTGGATTGCCGAGATGCCGATGTGCATGTGCGCGAGATAACCTTGTTGCCCGATGGCGTGCAGTGTGCCATCAACGGGATACCCTGCCGATTGCGCGTGCCGGGGCAACACAATGCGAGCAATGCAGCGGCGGCTATCGCAACGTGTGGGGTGCTTGGGATCAGCGCGAAAGACGGGGCAGCGGCACTGGGCGATTTTCGGGGGATTGGCAGGCGGTTGGAAGTGGTGGGCAAAGCCCGAGGCGTGACCGTGATCGACGATTTTGCCCACAATCCCGATAAAATTGCCGCGACCTTGGCAACGCTCCACGCGCAGCCCGGGCGCGTGTTGGCGGTGTTTCAACCCCATGGCTTTGGCCCCACGAAATTTTTGAAAGACGGGTTGATCTCGGCCTTTGTTCAAGGGACGAACGAAGTGGATTTGGTGATCATGTCCGAGATTTTTTACGCAGGCGGCACCGCGCGACGAGATATTTCCTCGGGCGATTTGATCGCCGAAATTGCAAGGTCCGGTCGACGCGCCGAATACATCGCCAACCGCGAGGCCATCATCGCACGCCTGACCGCAGAAGCGCGAGACGGGGATCGCATCGTCGTCATGGGCGCGCGAGATGATTCCCTGACCGCGTTTGCAAAATCAATCTTATACCAAATTGAATAGCTGTTGTCCTCATGTGATGCGCTATGTTGCCAGCAAGAGATCTCTCTTGACGTTACGCAGTCATCCAGAGAAACCATGGCAACCAGGCCATCCCAAAAGACCATCAGATAAACCCATCGCGCACAGCGCGCAAGGCCGTCTCGCAACCCACAGCCATCTTGCAACCCACTTGGCAGGCCAACGCATGTCGTGCTCCTACAAAAGCGCTTTGCGCTGTGCAAGCCTCTCGGCGCATGAGAGCGGCATTTTTGAACTGCTAAGGCAGTTGTACCCCGCTCGCCTACTTTTTTTTTCTGTTAAAAAAAGGATGAAAACGCGAATAATTTGAGCGTTTGACGCCGCACGCCGTAGGCACAGGCGTAGCCAACGCATCGAAGGCAACCCACAAGGAGGCAGAACCAAACGCTTGAGACAAGCAACCCATGATCCGTACAGAACGTCTGTTCCTCATTCCTCCTTGATGGGAGGCAGGATACGGAGAAATAAAAACCAAATTGGTATTACCCCCATGACACTTCCTCCAAAATTACAACCCGGCGATACAGTCGGGGTCATCGCGCCATCCGGGTCATTCGAGCGCGAGCGGTTGCTGCCCGGATTGGCGTATTTGCGCCAGCAGGGGTTTTGCGTGCGCGAGGGCGAATCGCTCTACGCGCAAGACCGGTATCTGGCGGGGACGGATCAAGCGCGTGCAGACGATGTGCATGCGATGTTTGTCGATCCAGACATCAAGGGCATTTTTGTCGCGCGCGGCGGATACGGCGCGGCCCGCATTTTAGACCGGTTGGATTGGGCGTTGATCGCCCAAAATCCCAAGGCATTGGTGGGCTTAAGCGATACGACGGCTTTGCAGTTGGGCATCTATGAGCGCACGGACCTGATCGCGTTTTCCGGGCTGTCCCTGTGTTCGGATGTGACGGCAGAGGGCCTCCATCCCGAGACCGAGAATGCCCTGTGGGCCGCGGTGTGTTCGCATCGGTTTGCGCGCATCAATTTGACGCCCA
Source organism: uncultured Latescibacterota bacterium (assembly GCA_958295785.1). Lineage (GTDB taxonomy): Bacteria > Latescibacterota > UBA2968 > UBA2968 > UBA2968 > VXRD01. The sequence goes on along the minus strand of OY282377.1, from coordinate 2,243,782 downwards.
TACGAGAGGGCGAGGTCAATGGCCCCCTCATTGGCGGGTGTTTGTCGCTGGTGGTTTCGCTGGCAGGCACGCCGTTTTTCCCGAAATTTGATGGCGCCGTGATCGCGCTGGAGGATGTGAATGAGCCGCCCTATCGGATAGATCGCATGCTGAATCAACTGGCAATGACCGGGGCATTTGATCGCGCAGCAGGTGTGGTGTTCGGCGAATTTGTGGGCTGTGAACCCGAGCGCGCATCAGAGGGGCAACTCGAAGATGTGATAGAGGATTTTGCCATGCGCGTATCCTGCCCGGTGTATTGCGACCTGCCTTATGGACACGGCAAAGCCCGGCGCGTGCTGCCCATTGGCCTCAACGTGCGGATTGCCCACAGCGTTTTGGAGTTTGGGACGATTTAAGGCACATGGGTTGGTGGACTTTGCACTCTACGCACCAAAAAGAGAGAAAACATGACGCCCTTAAAAGTAAAAAAATCCCTCGCGTTGATCATCGCCCTCGCGATTTTTGTGTCCTGCGCGGCGGTGAATCGGCTGAATTTTTTGTCCCCCAAAGACGAGGTGGCAATTGGCAAACAGACCGCCCGAGAAGTGGAGCGATCCTTGAGGATGTACCGCGATCCCATTGTCCTCGCGTACATAGACAGCCTGGGCCAAGCCATGGTGCGGGCGTCTGCCCTGGCGCAATTTCAATATCATTTCAAAGTGGTTGACGCGCCCGAAGTCAATGCGTTTGCCCTGCCCGGAGGATTCTTGTACGTGAATCGCGGCCTGATCAAGGCGGCGAGCACCGAGTCGGAATTGGCCGGAGTGATCGGACACGAGATCGGGCATGTGGTGGGGCATCACGGCGCGCGACAGATTTCAAAGCGGTATGGCTTTGCCGTGCTGGTCGATATGATTGCCGGGCGCGGCGAGACGTCGCTGGCACGCGAAATTGCCGCGCAGTTTGCATCTTTTGGCACCGGGCTGGCCTTGTTGAAATACGGGCGATTGGCAGAGCGAGAGGCCGATGCGTTTGCGGTGCAATGCGCGGTGAACGCGGGGATTGATCCCGAAGGGGTGGCGCGTTTTTTTCAAACCCTGTTGACATTGCACAACAGCGAACCCAAGGGCGTAGAGGTGTGGTTTGCAACACACCCACCAACGCAAGCGCGCATCGATTTTGTGCGGGCAGAAATCGCAAAGCTACCCCCCACCGATGGCCTGAAAAAAACATCGATTCGGTTTGACCAAATTCGCGCACGGGTATTGGCGCGAAGGTAGGTGAAGCGAGGGTTGGATTGGTGGAAAGTGTCAAAGCATGTGCTAACGCGGTGTTATTCAACATAAAAAAGCCATCCTGATGAGATCAGGATGGCTTTTTAAGTTTCAATCTGTGTTTTTATGGAAGTGTTGTGAGAGGTTGGAGAGTGGACGCACGCGAGATTCGCGATCCCACTAAAAAAATAGCCCCACAATGCAATGACGGGACTTGAACCCGCAACACGCCCACCGAGTTGCCTCGGAACGCCACTCTACCAAATTGAGTCTACATTGCATTGTGAAGGCAAAAAAAATTACAAAAGTCCGCGCTTGAGCACAACCTTTTTTTCGTTTCAATCCTTGTTTTGATGGAAGTGAAGCGAGAGGCGATTCTCGCGCAAATCGTCGCCGACTTGAATGGTTTCAATCCGCTCCCCTCACTGGTGTAAGGGGAGATTCTCGAGATTTAGAGTCCCTAACAAAAAACGTTGCCATGGATTTGTGAGAGGCCAACTTTGAGGCGTTCCTCTCCATCGGGTGTTCACTCCTCTGTTTCAGACGCTTGCTTTCTTTATGTGAGGGCTTCTTAATGATTCCCTTGACGTTACCTAGGCATTCAGAAAAGCCATGGCAAAAAGGCCATCCCAAAAGACCCTCCGATAAAACCATCGCGCACAGCGCGCAAGGCCGTCTCGCAACCCACCTCCCTCTTGCACCCCACCTCGCAGGCCAGCGCATGGTGTGTGACCCGCAAAGCGCTTTGCGCTGTGCAGAGCCCCCCTCGGCGCATGAGAGCGGCATTTTTTGCTTCCTTTTTTTGCTGTTGAAAAAAAGGAGGTCGCCGCACGCCGTAGGCACAGGCGTAGCCAACGCATCGAAGGCAACCCACGAGGAGGCAGAACCCAACGCTTGAGACAAGCACCGCATGATCTCTACGGAACATCTGTTCCCCATTCCTCATTCCTCCCTGATAGGAGGCAGGAGACGGACAAAGAAAAATCAAATGGGTATAAGACCCCATCAATATAGCGAAACGCCCCATGCGTTTCCAGCGTGAAATCATATCATACAAAGCGCGCCCCAACTGCCATTCTGCCTCACGCCAGCGCGCGAGATCGGCTCGCATTCGGAGAGGAGTCTATGTCATGGCAAATCCCCTACCGAGCGTGAACGCAATCGAAACGGATCGCATGCCCCCTGAATTGCCCACGCGGGTAACCTCTGAAGGGGTAATCTACCCCTTAATGACCGCGCCCTTGTTGTTGGAAGCCGAGCGTGCCGTAAAAGCCGCACAAGCGGCAATAGACGCAGGGCATAAAGGGATCGCCATTTTTGGCGCCCTCAAAGAAAGCGATTCACAGGGGAGCGAAAAAGACATCCGTCGCGAGTTCCTGTACCCCGTGGGTACTGCGATCGACATTGCGCGATGATCGCGCCCGCCCGCCGGCCAGATGCAGGGGCTCGTTCAGGGCATGGCGCGCCTCGCGCTGACGGACGTGTTGCAGTCGCATCCCTTGGGAACGATTTTTGTGTGGCCTGTTATACTCGGTATGGGAAATCTCCGTTAAAGCGTGTAGATCAAGGAGCGTCAAGTTTTGTGGGGAATAATCGTCTTGAAGGTAAAGAATTGTTGTTGGGGTAAAGGATTGTGTTCGAGATGGGGTTGGTTGGACGTTTTGGTGATGATGTCGAGCTTGTTTTCTTGTGCATTTCCTCGGCCATTGACGCCGGTCAAACCCGTCAAAGATAGGCCCTGTCTCAAAGATAGGCCCTGTCTCATCGAGAGATGCAAAAAGCAAAAATGTTATCTGTCTGTTGTTGAAAGTGAACGGCGATATATTTGTTTTTTTAGGTATCATGGTAGGTGTCAGATTCATTGCGTTTTGGATTTTCTGACGGGCATGATCGGGATTTTCTGACGGGCATGATCGGGAGGTGCCTGTCAGAAAAAAATAAGCAGTAAAGTCTGTATAATTTCGATTTTTCGGTCGTTTTTTCACTATAGGGTAGAAGGAAGCCATCCCGACAATCGCTCTGTCTGCTCCAAAAATTTTGTGAAAAGGCGATAGTCTATTGCCTTTTGTTGTATAAGAAAATGGCGGTGCATTGTGAGACGGACATTGGGTGTTGTTGAGGCGTCAGATGGAGGCGATAAGGATGAGCGGGGGATGTTGGGAGGGATGCAGGGGATGATGAAGGGGGGGGTTGTTGTCACGGGTTTTAGATTTGGCGGTGAAAGGAAAAAAGGGAAATGAGGATGGACGTATTAGAGAGTTGCTTTTGCAGAGAAAAGTGCTTGCAGTGTTGGATGGAAAGCGGATATTTGTAACAAAGAAAAATGGAGAGAAGAGGGAAAGTTTGTATTGGCGGAAGCGTTTGGTCAAGGGATTGATGGATTTAGGACATGAGAGAGATGATGCTTGGAAGATTTTGATATTGTGGGATAAGTTGACGGATGGGGGCGAGAAGTCTATCTATGATGTGATCTGATCTTGTTTATGAGATGGTGATGGGTGAATAGAAAGGCGATCTATAATGGCGGATATGATAGCGGATTTGAAACATAAGGTTGGTAAGTCTATGAGTCGCTTGAGTACAAATGAACCTCATAGGGTGCCGGCTTCTGTGGCGCGTTATGAGGGGGTTTTTCAGAATGTATTGAATGAGGTTCATGCTCCTGATATTGCTCATGATGTCTATGTTTTGCAGGGCGATATCGTTGTGCCGAGTGGGACGGGACGGAAAATAAGGTCTGTTCCGACTCTTACAAGCGCCAAACCAAATCTGCCATCCCATTTTCTTCGTGCTTCAAACAATCGCACCGCGCCCTGCGCCGACGAACCCGCATTCTGCATGCAGGACGCGCGCATGCGTCTGTCCCTCGGAGAACCCGTTGTTGCCCTCCCCGACTTTTTCGCCAAACCCTCAAACGCCCCAACAACCGCATCATTGACACACACCAAGCCAAGCACCGAGTGATCACGCAAATCGAGCAAAATAACGCCCAGTCGCACAATGACCGGGCGTTTTTATTTTTTGGATGGACAAAATTCAATGAATTGCAAATGCGGGAATGAGGTCAGCTAGCGACGGGCTCTTTTTCACTTTGAGCACAAACGTCAGGCGTCAATAAGAGCACCCAAAAGAAAACGCCAAACACAACAGGCCATCTGTCATTCATAACCCTTCCTATTTGTGATCCGATTGACCGGCCCCACTCAAATGCAAGCCCACCAGGCGAGCAACCCGCACCACCAGATACGTCTGACCCCAAACGGCTTCCAACAGGGTCAGGTTTTGCGCCATCCAACTCACCGGCGTTATCTCTCCGTACCCCAAAGGGGTCAGCCTGACAAAAAAAAAATAAATCAACTCTGAAAACTCGCCCGATGTGTGAACCGGCAATGAAATCGCAGCGGGGTCGAGCAAGAGCAAGATGGGATAGAAAAACGCCCACAACAACCCGCTGAGAAATGAGACGGCAATTCCCCCCTGAATGGTATCTGACGCGATCATCTTCTCAGAGAAAATCCGGTCCAAAAAAACCACGAGACATATCCCGTAAAACGAGGCATAAACACCGAGCAAGGCCAACGCAACCCCTTGAGATACGGCCTCTGAAACGGCCCTCAGATCCATCCACAACGAAAATCCAAACCCCAACAATCCGAGAACCACACACAACCCAAAGAGCACCTTGGCAAGGCCAAGCGGCCAGAGCACCACGGCCATAACCAACAAGAAAAGAAAGGGCACAAGGGGGTGCGCTTCGCGCTCCAACAACGGCTTCACCAGAAGAAGAAAAACCACTGACAGGCCGAGAAAGGGGGACCTGTCATCCGAAAAGCGAAATCTCGCCTCGCGTCCTTGGTCAGCTGATCGGTTCACACGCGTTCCCAAAGCGACATCAAAAAAATGAACACGCAATATATTCCGCTTCCCGGGGCCCAAGTCGAGAAAGGGACCGCCAGTGTCGAACAAAATACAAAATTGGAAGCCCGCGCGCGCAATGGGTTCGGGCAGTTCAAAAAAGCAGGGGCCCTCGCCCCCAAGGTGCCCCGAGAAGTGGGCACGGCCTTGAAGCCCTCACATAAAGAAAGCAAGCGTCTGAAACAGAGGAGTGAACACCCGCAGGTACGCCTCAAAGGCGGCCTCTCACAAATCCATGGCAACGCTTTCTGTTAGGGACTCTAAGACGGCCCAGAGGGTTTCAATCCTTGTTTTGATGGAAGTGAAGCGAGAGTCCGCTTGTGTAACCTTATGTCGTTCTGCTGGTTAGTTTCAATCCTTGTTTTGATGGAAGTGAAGCGAGAGCACCCTTTCGGAATACGGCATTACCCGTGAGCAGTAGTTTCAATCCTTGTTTTGATGGAAGTGAAGCGAGAGTTTCATGGTTTCTCCTTTACCATTTCGATTCTGCAGTTTCAATCCTTGTTTTGATGGAAGTGAAGCGAGAGAATAATCCTAAAATCGCTCTCGCGTGGCCTCCGGGTTTCAATCCTTGTTTTGATGGAAGTGAAGCGAGAGCAAATAGTGCCGGCGAAACCACCAGCAAAGGAGAGGTTTCAATCCTTGTTTTGATGGAAGTGAAGCGAGAGTGTCCGAACCCGCAATAGGAGCTTCTTATGCACCGTCGTTTCAATCCTTGTTTTGATGGAAGTGAAGCGAGAGCATGAGGCGCTGATCTTTCATGTCGTCAGTATCCAGTTTCAATCCTTGTTTTGATGGAAGTGAAGCGAGAGTTTGATCAGGATGATGGCCTCGCTTCGGATGATGGTTTCAATCCTTGTTTTGATGGAAGTGAAGCGAGAGGGCGCGGTTGTTTCCTTTGCCAGTTACGCGGGCCAGGTGTTTCAATCCTTGTTTTGATGGAAGTGAAGCGAGAGGTTCGATTCCCCTACTGCTATTGCGCGTTACCAAGCGGTTTCAATCCTTGTTTTGATGGAAGTGAAGCGAGAGGACTACATGCGGGTGCCGCCAACGTGGACGACGCGCAGTTTCAATCCTTGTTTTGATGGAAGTGAAGCGAGAGAATCGGATTTGGAATCGTTACTTTCGCCATCCTACTGAGTTTCAATACTCTGTAAATTAAATACTTTGGAATTTCAATTATTTCAAGGAGGCGTTCGCATGCCCAAACAACACGTCCAACTCACCCCCACAGACCGAGATACTTTGACCGCCTTGATCACCAAAGGAGACCAAAAAGCCCGAATCTACAAACGCGCTTTGGGCTTGCTTGAACTTGACCGAGGCAAAACCTACACTCAAGTGGCTCAAACCCTCGGCATGACCGGGCAGACCCTGAGCAATTGGGCAAAGAAATACCGCACCCTCGGCTTGGATGGCCTCAAAGATGCCCCGCGGCCAGGACGCCCGGTGGAGATGACGGGCAAGCAACGGGCCCAAATCACCGCCTTGGCCTGTTCAACCCCCTCGGCAGGCCATGGCAGATGGACGTTGCGCCTCTTGGCGGATCACTGCGTGGCATTGGGCTCTTGTGAGCATCTCTCACACACGCATGTCAAGACGATTCTAAAAAAAACGAATTGAAGCCCCACTTGAAGAGAACATGGTGCATCCGCAAAGTGGATGCGTCCTTTCTCGCACGCATGGAAGCCTTGCTTTGGCTGTATGACCAACCTCATGATCCCAATGTTCCTGTGGTCTGCTTTGATGAACGTCCTTGTTTTCTCATCGGACAAGTCCTTGATCCCTTGCCCCTAACAACAGGCCAAGTGACCAAAGAACATTATGCCTATACCAAACACGGCTCGTGTGCGCTGTTGGCCGCCATTGAGCCTTTAACCGGCAAACGGCTTGCCGAAATCTATCCCCGGCGCACGATGAAGGAATACACCCACTTTTGTCAGGCCCTGACACAGCATTGGCCACAAGCGGAGAAAATCCGCTTGGTGCAAGACAATCTCAACACGCATACCCGCCATGCCTTCTATCGTTACTTGCCGGCCGATGAGGCGTTTGCCCTCGCGCAGAAGTTTGAGTTCTTCTTTACCCCCAAGTCGGCGAGTTGGCTCAACATGATCGAGATCGAATTTTCGGCTCTGGCGCGAGGATGTTTGAATAGGCGCATTGCGACAAAGGCGGAACTACGCCGGGAAGTTTTGGCCTTTTTCCAGGAGCGAGAGGCCAAGGGTATCCCCTTGAATTGGCAGTTCACTTTGCCCAAGGCCAGAGACAAGATGAATACCCATTATCAACGCGTTTATCCAGACAATTCAAAACTTAAAATAACTTAATTTACAGAGTATTCAATCCTTGTTTTGATGGAAGTGAAGCGAGAGTAGCCGAAAAGGTGAGCAGAGCGAACGGAACCACCAGTTTCAATCCTTGTTTTGATGGAAGTGAAGCGAGAGACGGGCGGAGCCGAAAATATGGACGACGAAGCGTATGGTTTCAATCCTTGTTTTGATGGAAGTGAAGCGAGAGCAGGTCTCCCTCATCTGCACCGGGCCGGGGCCAAAAGGGGTTTCAATCCTTGTTTTGATGGAAGTGAAGCGAGAGTGTTGATCCCTCAACTTCGGAATGGGAACTTGTTGCCGTTTCAATCCTTGTTTTGATGGAAGTGAAGCGAGAGGGTCGGCGATCATCACGTCAATGCCCGTGCTGCCAAAGTTTCAATCCTTGTTTTGATGGAAGTGAAGCGAGAGTCCAATGGCTTCGCCAATCCCCACATTTCGTCAATGTTTCAATCCTTGTTTTGATGGAAGTGAAGCGAGAGTTGTTGAATATGTGTGGGGTTGGCGGTTGCATTTGGGTTTCAATCCTTGTTTTGATGGAAGTGAAGCGAGAGTTGGCAAGTGATAGCAGATAGAAAAGGGCGCAGTAGTGTTTCAATCCTTGTTTTGATGGAAGTGAAGCGAGAGCGGCAAGATTTCGGTTCTGATCCTCTTGCAGATCGGTTTCAATCCTTGTTTTGATGGAAGTGAAGCGAGAGTCGGCTTCACGTGAGGCTTGATGTTGGCTTAAACGGTTTCAATCCTTGTTTTGATGGAAGTGAAGCGAGAGTGGATGACGCCGTCCTTTGCCCGACAGTACGCGAAAGTTTCAATCCTTGTTTTGATGGAAGTGAAGCGAGAGATTTCAGCCCCCCCCGCTTGAACGCAACCGGCCAGAGGTTTCAATCCTTGTTTTGATGGAAGTGAAGCGAGAGATTTCAGCCCCCCCCGCTTGAACGCAACCGGCCAGAGGTTTCAATCCTTGTTTTGATGGAAGTGAAGCGAGAGCCTGCTCCCTCCCGAGGATCTCACCGAAAAAACATGTTTCAATCCTTGTTTTGATGGAAGTGAAGCGAGAGAACAATTCCAACGCATAATCCACCGGCCCATTATAGTTTCAATCCTTGTTTTGATGGAAGTGAAGCGAGAGTCAGCTTTTTGGAATTGATGCAGATGGGGACGGTGTGTTTCAATCCTTGTTTTGATGGAAGTGAAGCGAGAGCATACGGATATTTGATCGCCACCTCCGCCATGATAGGTTTCAATCCTTGTTTTGATGGAAGTGAAGCGAGAGTCCATCTTTCACTTCCACGTTTTGTGTCTCATTAAAGTTTCAATCCTTGTTTTGATGGAAGTGAAGCGAGAGAATTCGATTGCGTGGCTGCGCGCAAAGCGTTCGCCAGTTTCAATCCTTGTTTTGATGGAAGTGAAGCGAGAGTTTCGGTGGAATCGAGTCCGCGCTTTCGGGGATCCGTTTCAATCCTTGTTTTGATGGAAGTGAAGCGAGAGAATGGATGCTTTACGAAATGGCAAGAAAACTTTATGTTTCAATCCTTGTTTTGATGGAAGTGAAGCGAGAGATGAGTAGCACATCCCTTGAGGCTGTACTGGATGCGGTTTCAATCCTTGTTTTGATGGAAGTGAAGCGAGAGCCCTCTGCATTGTCGGGCTGGGGACCGGTGCCCAGGTTTCAATCCTTGTTTTGATGGAAGTGAAGCGAGAGCCGGTCATCAATAGTAGCGGGAAGCATGCGACGGTGTTTCAATCCTTGTTTTGATGGAAGTGAAGCGAGAGGGTTAGTTTGACGAGGTACGCCGGAGGACTGATCGGGTTTCAATCCTTGTTTTGATGGAAGTGAAGCGAGAGAACAGCGAGACGCCTTGGAACGCACATCGATTTTCATTGTTTCAATCCTTGTTTTGATGGAAGTGAAGCGAGAGTTGAACATAAAATGCGCCCGTGCCCGTTCCGTCGTTGTTTCAATCCTTGTTTTGATGGAAGTGAAGCGAGAGAATATTCTACGTATCGGGAAATCCCGGGAGGATTCTGTTTCAATCCTTGTTTTGATGGAAGTGAAGCGAGAGGAGTCGTTTTCCACACTACAAATTGCGCTCTTGCCGGTTTCAATCCTTGTTTTGATGGAAGTGAAGCGAGAGCAAAACTGCTCATCTTAAGACTGTCTGGAGTACCTTTGTTTCAATCCTTGTTTTGATGGAAGTGAAGCGAGAGCGCCATTGGCGGGCGAACTGTTTGACGGCGGCAGGGTTTCAATCCTTGTTTTGATGGAAGTGAAGCGAGAGCCCCCCTTCATGATACATTGGAATTCATATCGTCCGGTTTCAATCCTTGTTTTGATGGAAGTGAAGCGAGAGCAAGCCGACCGATGTCGTCGGATATCTTGCAGACATGTTTCAATCCTTGTTTTGATGGAAGTGAAGCGAGAGAGCCAGCCGCTTGGAGCGGCTTTGAACTCCTGGATGTTTCAATCCTTGTTTTGATGGAAGTGAAGCGAGAGTTTACGCCCGGCCCCAGGGGCGGCTATTTCCAATGCCGTTTCAATCCTTGTTTTGATGGAAGTGAAGCGAGAGTATCTTCAAGTCTTCTTTTAGGGTAATCCCGAACCTGTTTCAATCCTTGTTTTGATGGAAGTGAAGCGAGAGGGCGATCCTGTGAGTAGGTGTCGCGCACTGCCTCGTGTTTCAATCCTTGTTTTGATGGAAGTGAAGCGAGAGACAAAACGCTTCGAGGTCCTGCTCGTCGAGCCGAGAGTTTCAATCCTTGTTTTGATGGAAGTGAAGCGAGAGGTGGATCCAGGGGGCTTTTTCTATAGGTTCGCTTAGTTTCAATCCTTGTTTTGATGGAAGTGAAGCGAGAGCCATCAGTAAACCCATTGAGACATTTTGGGAAAATATGTTTCAATCCTTGTTTTGATGGAAGTGAAGCGAGAGCCGCTACCTATGCCAGATCGTGGAGAGCTGGCGCTGTTTCAATCCTTGTTTTGATGGAAGTGAAGCGAGAGGGTGATCGGCGGGGCGGTGGGAATATTCCAAGGTGGTTTCAATCCTTGTTTTGATGGAAGTGAAGCGAGAGTCCGCGGGGGGGGCATTCGAGATGGTGCGGATCGAATGTTTCAATCCTTGTTTTGATGGAAGTGAAGCGAGAGCAGAACAGCCCCAATTTCCGTAGGGGTCAACTCAGGTTTCAATCCTTGTTTTGATGGAAGTGAAGCGAGAGCGCCAAAGCGTGCCTCAAGATGAGCTCGCGCATCGTGTTTCAATCCTTGTTTTGATGGAAGTGAAGCGAGAGAAGCAAGTCTTTTTTCCTCTTTTTTCACCCCCGGAAGTTTCAATCCTTGTTTTGATGGAAGTGAAGCGAGAGTCCCCGCGCTCCCATAAATACTACTACATTTTCCGACGTTTCAATCCTTGTTTTGATGGAAGTGAAGCGAGAGGCTGGTCGGACCCGGAATATTTTGTGGGGATCCAAGTTTCAATCCTTGTTTTGATGGAAGTGAAGCGAGAGCGTCTTGTCGCGGCCATCGATATCCCGAAAGGCGGGGTTTCAATCCTTGTTTTGATGGAAGTGAAGCGAGAGCCGCTACCTATGCCAGATCGTGGAGAGCTGGCGCTGTTTCAATCCTTGTTTTGATGGAAGTGAAGCGAGAGGGTGATCGGCGGGGCGGTGGGAATATTCCAAGGTGGTTTCAATCCTTGTTTTGATGGAAGTGAAGCGAGAGTCCGCGGGGGGGGCATTCGAGATGGTGCGGATCGAATGTTTCAATCCTTGTTTTGATGGAAGTGAAGCGAGAGCAGAACAGCCCCAATTTCCGTAGGGGTCAACTCAGGTTTCAATCCTTGTTTTGATGGAAGTGAAGCGAGAGCGCCAAAGCGTGCCTCAAGATGAGCTCGCGCATCGTGTTTCAATCCTTGTTTTGATGGAAGTGAAGCGAGAGAAGCAAGTCTTTTTTCCTCTTTTTTCACCCCCGGAAGTTTCAATCCTTGTTTTGATGGAAGTGAAGCGAGAGTCCCCGCGCTCCCATAAATACTACTACATTTTCCGACGTTTCAATCCTTGTTTTGATGGAAGTGAAGCGAGAGCATCGCCACCCTATCGGCCGCCACAATTCAGCTAAAGTTTCAATCCTTGTTTTGATGGAAGTGAAGCGAGAGCATGTGAACGCCGGATATTCCGGCCATGCGAACGTCGTTTCAATCCTTGTTTTGATGGAAGTGAAGCGAGAGATTAGAGAGGGCCGTTTTACGCCCGCCCCCGGGGCGGGTTTCAATCCTTGTTTTGATGGAAGTGAAGCGAGAGCGCGGGCCTGCCATCATTTCATTTTCCGGTGGACGGAGTTTCAATCCTTGTTTTGATGGAAGTGAAGCGAGAGGAGCCATCGAGATCAAACGGGATGAGAGACGAATCAAGTTTCAATCCTTGTTTTGATGGAAGTGAAGCGAGAGTTCATAGAGTCACCAGCAAGGACGGGAACAAAAGCAGTTTCAATCCTTGTTTTGATGGAAGTGAAGCGAGAGAGCGGGGCGGACTCGAAAAGATATCATTCGAGGTTTTCGTTTCAATCCTTGTTTTGATGGAAGTGAAGCGAGAGGCGCGGGCGCCTGATCGAATTCGAGGGCGAAATATATGTTTCAATCCTTGTTTTGATGGAAGTGAAGCGAGAGCCTCCAGAATTTGTGCGATCCGCAGGTCATGCTGGGGTTTCAATCCTTGTTTTGATGGAAGTGAAGCGAGAGTCTCGTCCCGCAGTTGATTCAGCGCGGGGTCAGCTGGTTTCAATCCTTGTTTTGATGGAAGTGAAGCGAGAGAAAAAATGAAAACACTCCCTCCCATCTCGAACGATAGTTTCAATCCTTGTTTTGATGGAAGTGAAGCGAGAGTCGCAACGTCTCCATGTCGGCCACATCGCGCTCGCTGTTTCAATCCTTGTTTTGATGGAAGTGAAGCGAGAGGATGCCCGCGGTGGATGCCCGCGGATTCGTCGCGTGGAGTTTCAATCCTTGTTTTGATGGAAGTGAAGCGAGAGTAGGCTCGAAGCGAGGCAGGCGCTTGCGGCGCGCATGATGTTTCAATCCTTGTTTTGATGGAAGTGAAGCGAGAGTCGGGAGAGGAAGAGCTGATCGCCGAGCGAGAGAGACGTTTCAATCCTTGTTTTGATGGAAGTGAAGCGAGAGCCCCTTCTCTGCGCCCACATGCCAGTCGAACGCGCGGTTTCAATCCTTGTTTTGATGGAAGTGAAGCGAGAGCCCCCTTTCGTTGTCGCCCAGTGGCCGGCTACCCGCTGTTTCAATCCTTGTTTTGATGGAAGTGAAGCGAGAGCGCGACGCCGCTGTTGATGCCATTGGCAAGTTTCTGTTTCAATCCTTGTTTTGATGGAAGTGAAGCGAGAGAGCAGGGGTTCGTTGTATCCGGGTTGCGGCATATCTTGTTTCAATCCTTGTTTTGATGGAAGTGAAGCGAGAGTCAACCTGCATGATTCGGATGGGCCAGGCGTGAATATGTTTCAATCCTTGTTTTGATGGAAGTGAAGCGAGAGCATAGAGAATGTGATTTTGAGGGGCCCGGGACTGCTGTTTCAATCCTTGTTTTGATGGAAGTGAAGCGAGAGAAAAAGAATGGGTGAATATAGGGAAATGGATCAAGGGTTTCAATCCTTGTTTTGATGGAAGTGAAGCGAGAGATGCCATCCGTCCCATAGACCCCCCCATTGTAGTCTTGTTTCAATCCTTGTTTTGATGGAAGTGAAGCGAGAGTTCGCGGTAACTGAGGCTATACCCCTGGTGGGTTTGTTTCAATCCTTGTTTTGATGGAAGTGAAGCGAGAGCAATACGTTCAATACGTTCAATGTCGGTGCTGAATGGTTTCAATCCTTGTTTTGATGGAAGTGAAGCGAGAGAAAATAAGGATGCCCTCGAGCTGATGGATTGGACAGGTTTCAATCCTTGTTTTGATGGAAGTGAAGCGAGAGTCAGCATATCCGCGAACTCTCCCAACCGTCGATCCCGTTTCAATCCTTGTTTTGATGGAAGTGAAGCGAGAGCAGGTCAGGCGCTTGACCGGTATTTCAAATGAATCTCCGTTTCAATCCTTGTTTTGATGGAAGTGAAGCGAGAGAACGCGCTTTATTCGCATTTATCCACTTCTATGTTGAGTTTCAATCCTTGTTTTGATGGAAGTGAAGCGAGAGCCGCGCCCTCGCAAGCGAGTCGATGCCAGTAGCGAGGTTTCAATCCTTGTTTTGATGGAAGTGAAGCGAGAGTGGATGTGGACGGCGGGGTTGGCCGTGACCAGCCGGTTTCAATCCTTGTTTTGATGGAAGTGAAGCGAGAGTTGAAAAGCTCGGTGTTGGGGGTGATGTCGATACCTTGTTTCAATCCTTGTTTTGATGGAAGTGAAGCGAGAGGTCTGGCGTTCGCGCCGCTGGCGTGACGTCGATCTCATGTTTCAATCCTTGTTTTGATGGAAGTGAAGCGAGAGTCGTGCTCCACTGAAGCGCTAGATCCGTCTGCTGGTGTTTCAATCCTTGTTTTGATGGAAGTGAAGCGAGAGAAGGGGCGGGTGATCCGGGCGTGCGAAAAACAGATAGTTTCAATCCTTGTTTTGATGGAAGTGAAGCGAGAGCTCGGAATGGAGATTGCCGGATCGGATGGGCCGTCCGCGTTTCAATCCTTGTTTTGATGGAAGTGAAGCGAGAGGAAGGATTGCCCACTTTTATGAGGGCCCAAGATTTTGTTTCAATCCTTGTTTTGATGGAAGTGAAGCGAGAGCAAGTGGGGCGATTTGCATTCGAAATTGCAACTCTATGTTTCAATCCTTGTTTTGATGGAAGTGAAGCGAGAGAGTCCACCCGAAGGTAGTTTCGCTACCATCCAGACGGTTTCAATCCTTGTTTTGATGGAAGTGAAGCGAGAGACGACCCGCAAAAATCTTGCGGGGTACATCTCATTCGAGTTTCAATCCTTGTTTTGATGGAAGTGAAGCGAGAGTGGGGTTGGGGTTGCTCGCTTCGGCATTGCCAGCGGGGTTTCAATCCTTGTTTTGATGGAAGTGAAGCGAGAGTCTGACAATTTCCTATACGCGTCCTCGGCGAACTTCAGTTTCAATCCTTGTTTTGATGGAAGTGAAGCGAGAGAATCGGCAAAGTTGTTTTTCGCTCACGTTCGGAAGGAGTTTCAATCCTTGTTTTGATGGAAGTGAAGCGAGAGTCCCTGCGTGCGGCTTCTGCACGCACCACGATACCGTTTCAATCCTTGTTTTGATGGAAGTGAAGCGAGAGTTTGCGGTGATGCGAATATCGACCACGCTCACCGCATGTTTCAATCCTTGTTTTGATGGAAGTGAAGCGAGAGTTTTCCAGGTTATTATGATGGTAATGATGGTAATGGGTTTCAATCCTTGTTTTGATGGAAGTGAAGCGAGAGGTCTCGGCCTCGCTCCGCGTAGCGCGAACGGCCAGGTTTCAATCCTTGTTTTGATGGAAGTGAAGCGAGAGTTGGTTGACTTTAACCATTTACGTGCTTATTTTTCCCGTTTCAATCCTTGTTTTGATGGAAGTGAAGCGAGAGTCACTGCCACACGTCCACGCTTTACCGGATGATCGGGTTTCAATCCTTGTTTTGATGGAAGTGAAGCGAGAGCAGGGTGATTCGCATCCTGAATGCCTCGATCCACCGTTTCAATCCTTGTTTTGATGGAAGTGAAGCGAGAGCGGTGTATGGCGGGGTCGTTCCCCGCGCTCAGAAATAAGTTTCAATCCTTGTTTTGATGGAAGTGAAGCGAGAGTCTATAATTTTTTGTATCAGAACAGCGCAATAGTCAGGTTTCAATCCTTGTTTTGATGGAAGTGAAGCGAGAGAACAGGGTATAGTTGCCATCGAGGGTTTTTTCCTCGTTTCAATCCTTGTTTTGATGGAAGTGAAGCGAGAGTCAGCTCGTAGTGGCTGATCGTGACTGTAATGAGAGTTTCAATCCTTGTTTTGATGGAAGTGAAGCGAGAGCCCGCATGCCTCGTGGTGTGCGCGCATGCGTTCTTGTTTCAATCCTTGTTTTGATGGAAGTGAAGCGAGAGTCACACGATCCGCATCATTCGCATCGTCCGGCACTGTTTCAATCCTTGTTTTGATGGAAGTGAAGCGAGAGTATCTCGCCCGCGCGGGCATCTCGCGGCGCAATCTGAGTTTCAATCCTTGTTTTGATGGAAGTGAAGCGAGAGCGCGGCCAAGCGCGCGGCCAAGTCCATCCCGTGGCGGTTTCAATCCTTGTTTTGATGGAAGTGAAGCGAGAGCGGGCCAGACGCTTGATCGGTTTTTTAAATGAACCTCTGTTTCAATCCTTGTTTTGATGGAAGTGAAGCGAGAGCCTTTTATAGCGAGGAGGCGGACAAACACGCGCGAGGTTTCAATCCTTGTTTTGATGGAAGTGAAGCGAGAGGGCACCTGTGAAGCAGTGTGCTGCAAAAAAGGCTTCGTTTCAATCCTTGTTTTGATGGAAGTGAAGCGAGAGCCTCGACGACGACGCGGTTGGCGAAAAGAAAATATTGTTTCAATCCTTGTTTTGATGGAAGTGAAGCGAGAGTCCCGTTCTCGGGATCCGAGCCCCCTCGTACGTCTGTTTCAATCCTTGTTTTGATGGAAGTGAAGCGAGAGGGGGCCGCGCGTGGATGTCGGGAAGGTGAACAACAAAGTTTCAATCCTTGTTTTGATGGAAGTGAAGCGAGAGTGTACCCGCTTGTCCGCGGCTATCTGACGCTGTTGTTGTTTCAATCCTTGTTTTGATGGAAGTGAAGCGAGAGCGGCCTTGAGATTCCTGTCGCCGGCGTGGAATACGGGTTTCAATCCTTGTTTTGATGGAAGTGAAGCGAGAGTTGGCCCTGCACTCTCCCATGATACGACCTCCCAAAGTTTCAATCCTTGTTTTGATGGAAGTGAAGCGAGAGACTGCTCGATACGGGGATATTGCGGAAAGTAAACTCGGTTTCAATCCTTGTTTTGATGGAAGTGAAGCGAGAGGGCGCCCCGGATAATTGATGACGAAACCCACACCGTGTTTCAATCCTTGTTTTGATGGAAGTGAAGCGAGAGCATCCTCGTACGCAATGCCAAGCCCGTCAAGCCAATGTTTCAATCCTTGTTTTGATGGAAGTGAAGCGAGAGTGTAGTGCCCATCTTTTCCCACTCCATCTCGACTCTGTTTCAATCCTTGTTTTGATGGAAGTGAAGCGAGAGGTCAACCTATGTATATCGTTTGAAATTGCAACGGGTTATACGAGCCAACTGGACGGCGTAATCTCGGTTTGACCGCCCTTTTTTTCGCCGAAAAGCAGGCATAATGCTCCTCCTTTGCAGAATGGGATTTTTCCAACGTCTTGATTTTCAACGGATTGCGCCATTTTTGTTTTTAGACGCAAATATTTTTGTAACAACAGTCACCACATTTGGATCGGTGAGGTGTTTTTTTCGGCAGTCGTCCGGTTTGAATGATGTCGAAAATTTCAGCCACAATTTGTTGTGCCCTGCGTTCTTCAGCCTCGCCGATAGGGACTTCAAATAGACGACTGCCGCCGCGAATGTAGGCGATGTATCCGCGGGTCACGCGCTTTTGATAGGCTTCGCGGGTCAAGAGGCCGTAGAGTGTTATTTGGATGCGATGGGTTTTGAATGCCTGCTCTCGATAGGGTGAATATTTGTAATCCAAAGGGGCGAGGGTGTCATCTTGCAAGGTCAAAACTTCATCCACCACGCCGCGAACGCCAAGGGTGGGCGATGCAAGATACACATTGAGGTCGCGATTGACAACGCCAATTTTCTTACGCAAGTAAAATCGGTTTTCCCTTTCCCGGCGTTTGTGGACTTCCCTGCCTTTGAGCACTTTGAAGCGGCGGTCTTCAAACTGCGGGATGTTGAGCACATTCATGTAATAGGTGAAACGCGGACAATAGACGTGCTCAATCACCTCTGACGGCGTGATCATCATTGTGGTTTCGGTATCGCTCACAGGAACAAACTCCTCACCTTGTCGGTCACGAGCGCGCTGTCAAAAACCTGACCTTGAAGAATGACTTTGCGAAAGTCCATCGCGCACATGGGAAAAATGTACACGCGGTCGGTTTCCGGGTCAATGTGGTCTTCAATTTGCATTGAAAGTTCGTCGAGGCGATTGTGCTTGACCGTGCCGAGAAAGACGGATTTTTGAACGCGGTAGAGACCGGCTTCTTTGCAGGCTTTGACCACATGACGTCGGCCTTTGTCCTTGGAGATGTCGTAGAGGATCCAAGTGAGCGATTCGTCGGATTTCAATTTGATGTTCATGGGACAAATTCCTATGTGCGGGTGTCTTTGGGCAACAGATCATTGGCAATGCGATGCAGGTCAAATTGGATGCTGTCCCGCCGCGTGATGTTGCGGCCCCGATAGCGGATGGCGGTGTCAAGGTAATTGGTAAATGCGTCGATGAGCACGGCTTTGCCCTGTTTGTTCAGGGTGAGGCCGTTTTTTAATTTTTCGAACAGGTCGCGTTTGATTTTTCGCGCTGAAAAAAGGCCGAGCACGGTTTCATCCGCCCAGATGCGATATTGTTCAATGAGGTCAAAAACAAGGGAGGGCTTGTTGTAGTGGTCCGTGTGAATAAAGCCAATGTAGGGGTCGAGTCCCGAAAGCAGGCAGGCGCGTTCCACGATCCCATAGAGCATGCCGTAAGCGTAATTGAGCAGGCAGTTGAACGGGTCTTTGGACGGGTTGCGGCTGCGGCCTTCAAAGCGATAGGAGTCGGGCAAAAGCAAGGACATTGCGGCCCAATAGGTGCGCCCAGCGCGGCCTTCCAAACCGAGCAACCGCTGGCGCACGGCGTCGATGCGGATTGCCCCCGTATCCGCACAGGCATTGCCAGTGAGGGCCTGCATGTGTTCTTTGAGGGTTTTGAGGCTGCCAATGGCCTCGGTCAGTTGCGCTGAAAGCCGCGTGCGACGGTCGCGCATGCGCGTGAGCAATGCGATCTGATGGTCGAATTTGCGCTCGATCCAGGCGAGGGCGAGTTGCGCGCCGAGGTCGGTTTGTGCGGCTTCGAGTTGCATCCGGCGAATGGCCGTTGTCGATCCAGGTCGCCCGTGCCACACGCGCCCAAAGGGATCGCCGTATTTGTCGAGAAAGAGGATGTCAATGTTCTTCTCCACCGCGAGTTGCACCGCATCCGTCGAAAACGCCGCGGCCGTTGCTATGAGTATGGATTGCACTTTGCGCGCAGAAATTTCAGTCGTTTTCTCCGCCACCTTCACCTGAAACAACTCCCCTCGCCGACTCAAATACGCGCCATACGTGTTGATTACGAGTTGCATGTTCAATCCTTGTTCTAACGGAAGGTACAGCAAAAGAAGTTATGTCAAAACATCATGATAGCCTCCTGTTCCGCAAACTGCCCTCCCAAATGATCGTCATACTTCATTTCGCAAAATACAATGTCTCCACACTCTGGATCTCTGATTTCATTCTGTTTCACATACCACGCGGGCATTTTGAGTTCATAAAGCCGCCGATGACGGAGATGAGTGAGCTCGAGTACTTCTTCACGAAATTGAGACGGTATAACACTTACTTGGATGTACTTTTCCAAACGAGTAGTTCGTTTTTCATCATCCTTTTCGGGATCCAATAAACCGCAAAAACGCTCTTGCTCATCTTTAATCAAATCGACAGCATGTCCGAAAGCTTCATGGACTTCAATCTGTTGATTTTCATATACTTGCTCGACAATATCTAAAAGCTCTTGTTCTGTAATTTCACGGTTTTGATATTCTGAAAAAATCTTAAAAGAACGCGATAAAAGACGTTCTTCAGGTTTCTGCTCTTTGCGTGTATCATCAAAGTAAATTCGATCTGATCCAGGTCCTGGGGGGAAAATGAGCACTTGCCCCTTACGTTTTCGTTTTCGATTGATTCGGCCTGCGCGTTGGGCAATAGCATCTGGGGGGGCGCACTCCGTAAACAAAATGTCGAAATCGATATCTAAAGCGACCTCAACCACTTGTGTTGCAACAACCACAGATGGGTTCTCATTGAGAATTTGCTTTTCTTTTTTTTGGCGATCTCTCAGGATAAATTTTGAGTGATAACAGATTGGATTCATATCCAAATCTGTTAATTTTTTTGTTATTTCCTGACAGCCTGCAACCGTATTTATCACAACGAGAATACGCTTGCCCTTGTTAATTTGGTCACGAATTTCTTGGAGATAATTCACCAAGTCGTCATCAACAGTTTGATAACGACTGCGTGCAGATTGCAGCAATTCTCTGTCGCGCACAACGCGTACTGGCGCGGATTTTTCAAGCAAGGATCGAAACATCTCGGTCAGAGAACTCGGAAATGTCGCGCTCATAATCATAAACCGTGCCCCAACCGCTGCCAATTGCTCAATCGCTTTGTATATCAGCCCCGACGTATAGGGATCGTAAGAATGAATCTCATCCAGTACGATCGCAGAATCTTGAGCCGCGAATGTTTTCAACGGCCAACGACCACTATGAAAAAGCGTGGTCAGCAATTGATCCACTGTGCCGACTGTAACAGGCGGGAAAAAGTGGCGATTAAATAACAAATCTTTGTATAGATCAGATTCGCGCCCACTGCTCTCTTGCTTTTCTTCTTTAAGCAAAACGAGATCAGCCATTGAATGGGTCAAACCAACCCCATGGTTATGGGCCGAGAAGAACTTTCGCACGCGCTCATGAAGGCTATTTGCCGTAACCATTGTGGGAAGCAAATATAAAATTTTATTTACATCCCCTTGTTCAATTTGTTTGAGGCTCCACAATAGGGCGGCTTCTGTTTTTCCACTTCCCGTCGGTGCGACTACAATAATGTGTCCTTTTGTTTTTCCGCAGTTCTCCTGAAATGCGCTAAATCCATCATAAATTTCGCCGCCACTCTCAACCTTTTCTCGCAAATATGGCGCGACCAAATCAGGCCCGACCTGAATGTGTGTTTTATAGTTAGGATCATCTGACGACGCACACCAATCAGCCGTCATAAGCAATCCCTTTATCAAAGCGAACAACTCGCGTGCAGATGGATAATCCGAGACGTATTTGTGCAATTCCATTGCAAATTTGCATACACCACGCGTACCTGCATATTCAAAACATTTTGCAAAATCAATTTGAGGAAGTGGACTGCCGTAGTCATCAAAAATGTTCTGTGCAACGCGCTTGCCTTCTTCTAAACTGCCCGCTTCCCATTTCAGACTTTTGGGATTATACCGCTCGCGTTCAAAATGAGTGAGACTCGCATCAACGGTTTTATGATGCCCTAAAACAGCCATTGCCTCTAAGGGAATATGAGGATTTTGCTTGAGCAAAACGCCCGTTTCTTTGTTCAGACTTAAAACCGCAGACCTTACAAAAGCAACAGATGCGTACTCATGCCTAAAATTGGCAACGATAGCGCGATGGCGTTCAATGTTTGACTTGGCGTGCATCATGCGCTGAAAGTTGACCGACAACTTGCCCATATCGTGGAGCGCGACCGTGAGCAGGGACCGAATGAGAAACCGATCCCTATCTACCCGATGACGCCGACATAAGCGTGCAATGAGTGTTGCATGTCGCCCAATGAGGTTTTTCCATGCCAAGTAAACCTGCCAGACATGTTGCTCGTAGGATTGATCGGGATGGCTCTTTGCAAGAAAAATCATCGCAGAACCACCTTGTGGTCATTGATCAAAAATCCATCAACTGGCTCCGAAAGCCCGATTTGATTGCCCACAAACGTAAAAGGTTCGCGTGCTTGCACTGTCCGTTTATCTCCAAAAAAAGAAAACGAAACAGGCAAGTGCGTTATCGCAGGTGGGCGAATTTTTTGCGTAATAGGCAAGGCCAAAATCGCTTCATCGGGCTGATAAAGTGGGGCGAGATCCCCAGGCACCCAGCAATTCTCCAGCGTTTGTAGGGGCCTGGGATCGGCCTCTAAAACTTCGATATTGCGAAGGTGAATCAAACTGTCACTATGCCCGGCAGTCAGCGCGTACACCGGATCGCTGAATCCATCAGCAATCACATCCGCGGATTCTTTGGCTTGCGTGCCATAAACAATGAGACAGGTCAAATCAACGCGATATTCTCGAATGAGAACATCCGAAATGGTTTCTTTCGATTTCACCTTGCGGTATTTCCACAAATCTCGAAACTCGCCGCGATCATGCCCTGCAACCCCGATTGATATGCCATTTTCTTTGACATAGCTTTGGGCGGTCTCCATATCCAAACCGAGCGTAGCACCCAGTATGCCAACGCAAGTGGTATATGGCGGCAATGCCAAGGTCTTATGGAATGTATGGGTTTCCGAAACTCTAAACGACGCGGTTTCGGCATACATCTCAAGGGCAACGAGAAACATAGCCTATGCTCCGTTCTGGTCGTAACACTCCTGAACCCACTTTTTTATGGCGAAAAAAGCCTCTCCAACCGTTTTGGTATCGTCGGGAGTGCTTTGAAATAAACCTGTACGAGATCCAAACACCGAGCCGATCACCACATTTTTATGATCTGCCAATACCTCGTCAAGCGTTGTACCACTCAGCGTATTGCCTTTCACCTGAACGGATTCGAGAAAGATCGGTGCTTTAACGGTCGTAATGGCCGCAGCGACAAATTTTGGACTCAAATCTGCCAGAAAGCGGCTTTGCCGGCCAGAACTCCATAAATTTTGCAACGCATCGAGCAAGGCTTTTACGCGGTCAGATTTTTGCTTGGCGTCTATATCCTTTTTAAATCCCTCGCCAGAGCCAACGCGATCCAATTCGATCAAAATTGTACCGCGATAAAGTCCGCCGTGTATTTCTGTTTCAAAGATATTGGGCGTTCCCCCCGCTTTCACGCTCATGTAATTGGTCCCAAAGTCGAGGTCGCCCTGGTAGGCATCTTGGGCGACCAAAGGCGACACACGCACAGAGGATGTTCTTTTGCGCGTTTTTTCGCCTTTGGCCGCATCCATAAACCCAAACAAATCGTCATCCAAATAATCAGCGGGATTGCACTGGGTCGTAGCCGCGCCTTTGGCTTCTTTGGCGGTGACACCCTCAGAAAGCGAATATCCCATAGTAGCGAGTTGGTCGCGCAAAGCGCGTCGAATGGCTTGGGATGAGACGTAGGGAAATTCTTTAACACCATTATCTGTCTCGCGCGTGAGCTTTTTGATACTGGAAATATTGTCAGCTTCTTTATCACTGCCATTCAAACTGGCAAATGATACGGGTGTGAGATAGGTAATGGTAATCGCTTTGGCTTTTGAAAAATCAGCAGCCATGACAACCTCCTTTTAATTGTTTTGCGTTGTGGTTTCGCGTTTGGGAGCCGTGCCGGCATTAAAAGCGTTTAATGCGACCACCATACAAAAGCCTTTGAACTTTTCAAAATTGGTATCGGTCAAATGGCCTTCATAAACAGCGGGTGGAATGACGACATTGAACCGAAATTGAAGCCGATTCAATTCATTGAGAAAATCGGACAACTTTCGACATTTCCTAAGTGAAAAGAGATTGCCCTTTTTACCGCTTTCTCGGGCAACAGTGGTACCAATTCGCTTACCCAATGAGACCGCGGCATCCAATGCTTCTTTCTCCATATTGTTTTCTCCTTCTAGAAGGGTTTCGTACTGCGTCGTAAATTCGACCAGAGGTGCGATATATCGGTTTTCAGACCGGTTGACATGAAAAGCAAAGGTTTCGACTTGCTTGAGTATGGACTGTTTTGTGAGCACAGCATCGAGCAGGCGATTGCGTTTTAGAGATTTGTTGTCATCTTTGTCCGCTGTAAAATCCAGCATATTTTGTGCAATAGACTTCCATCTCATACCTTTTTCGCGTAAATGCCGAAAAAGCCGGAAGATATAAACCAAATCATCATAAAGCCTGACTTGGGTCGGCATTTGCGTTTGTCCTTTTTGCTCAGTGGAGACAATGAAGAAGGACAGCGGAGCATCTTTGAATGCAAAATTAGAAACTTCTCGTTGGAATTCTTCACTCTCAAAAGGATCATCATCCTCGTTCAATTCATCTTCTCTCGTGAGTTCGTCATAAACGCGATGGAGAAACGCAAAAACCATTTCAGCGGGATGTGAAAAATAACCGCCAAGTCTCAGTTCTATATTACGAAAGAAATTAGGATCCCATTTTGTGACTCGTTTTAACCGACTGTACACGTCATTCATTTTGCATAAGTTGGGCGCGAAGGGGAAAAACATGTGCATGCGACCACCCGTTTGAATATAAAAGCCATTGACCGGCACAAATTTTCCGATAAAAGAACAACGCCAACACACTCGAGTTGCCCCTCGCGTGTTAGAAAAAAACGAAAGCACGCCCGAATCGCCGGTCATAAAGGGAAAAATCGTTTGATTTATTTTTTCCATTTTGGAAGATGTGCAACCACATAAGAAGCAAGGATCTGATTTGCGTCTGACCTTGCGCTCTTGAACTTGAATGATCACTTTCGGACGCACGCGATTGGGTTCATCAATCAACATACCCGCAGGCGGCCCTGGTTTCAGTTTTTCGGATTCTAAAAATTGATCTAATCGGCCTTGAAGATGGGCGTAGTCGCCAGGTAATTTCCCGGGTGTTTTATCTGCCCACTTGACCTGCTTCCCCTCAGGACGGGGTGCCTTGTCAAAAATAAAGGCGGCTATCCCTTTGGACTTGCGTTTTGGGAATCTTTCAAAGTTCGCTTCTGCTGAATTAAAAAAAAAGTTATGGGATGTGCGATCTTCCCATTGTTTTTCAGAAGATAGGTCGTAATAGTGCTTAATCAAACGGTCATAGGCCGTTTCTAACAAACCTTGCACTGCACCAACCTCGCCTGCTATCGTTAATTGATTGACTTCGAGTTTTGTAATTGTTTGAAAATCCGCA
This sequence comes from uncultured Latescibacterota bacterium, assembly GCA_958295785.1. Taxonomy (GTDB): domain Bacteria; phylum Latescibacterota; class UBA2968; order UBA2968; family UBA2968; genus VXRD01. The sequence continues at coordinate 2,219,391 of OY282377.1, read as the reverse complement.
TCCAAATTTTCGCGTGGATCATCAACACTTCGTTGTGGCTCTTGATGAATATCTCCGATGATACATCTGTAAAGCCCCAACACACCGGAATCATTCCAAAATTGATTTAAGCGTGGAAAGGTAATTGTAATGTCGCTCATGCATTACTCCTCAATCTGACGAACAGTGCCAAAACCTCTGGCACTTTGCTTGCCAATGCCCCACAATGGCGGAAGTTGAAAATTAACGGTAAATGTGCCCATAAATCCGGTTAGCATCACACCTGATTTGATTTCTATAGCTTGTGACCGTTCAATAGAGAGATCCGCTTTTAACCTGTCCGCAATGGTGAGACGCACAGATTTACAAAGTGAAATCAAATTGCCGATCAAAATACGGCTGAGTAAATTTTTTCGCTTATCTTTATTATAGCGTTGATGGTTTGCTTGATTAAGCGCAAGCCAAGGGCTTAAAAACCGATATTTCACGAGTGTTTTAGCCGCGCCCAGTGAAATGGTCTCGGTATTCCGATTTTGTTCAATCACATTCACAGTCTGCCCATTCAAACTGAGTGTATCAATTTCAGGTAGCGCCCGCACGAGAAAAGACCCGCTTTCCAATCCCATCACACGTCCCACACCACCAATGGTCTTATATTGAACCAATGGATGTTGATATAACAAACCACTGGGACTATGGTGATGAAACTCTACCCGATTCTTATACCGCTGTCCAAAAAAACCGCGCAAAAACCGCGCATCATTTTCTTTTAACGCTCGATCACTGCAAAGTGTGAGTGTTGTCAGTTCCATCATATCATCCTTGTTTTAGTGGAATAACAAGCCAAAAACGAGATGGCGAAAACCGGGCCAAATATAATAAACTTTTGTGTAGTATGCAATTTGTTTTTAAGGGGTGACCTTAGTACTCTGTAAATTAAGTTATTCTAAGTTTTGAATTGTCTGGATAAACGCGTTGATAATGGGTATTCATCTTGTCTCTGGCCTTGGGCAAAGTGAACTGCCAATTCAAGCTGGGGGAGCGTTGCCGAGATGGGGACCGTGCCCCCCCCGTCTCTGGCCTTGGGCAAAGTGAACTGCCAATTCAAGGGGATGCCCTTGGCCTCCCGCTCCTGAAAGAAGGCCAAAACTTCCCGGCGCAGTTCCGCCTGCGTCGCGATGCGCCTATTCAAACATCCTCGCGCCAGAGCCGAAAACTCAATCTCGATCATGTTGAGCCAACTCGCCGCCTTGGGAGTAAAGAAGAACTCAAACTTCTGCGCGAGGGCAAACGCCTCATCGGCCGGCAAGGAACGATAGAAGGCATGGCGGGTATGCGTGTTGAGATTGTCTTGCACCAAGCGGATTTTCTCTGCCTGTGGCCAATGCTGTGTCAGAGCCTGACAAAAGTGGGTGTCTTCCTTCATGGTGCGCCGAGGATAGATTTCGGCAAGCCGTTTGCCGGTTAAAGGCTCAATGGCGGCCAACAGCGCACGCGAGCCGTGTTTGGTGTAGGCATCATGTTCTTTGGTCACTTGGCCTGTTGTTAGGGGCAAGGGATCCAGGACTTGTCCGATGAGAAAACAAGGACGTTCATCAAAGCAGACCACAGGAACATTGGGATCATAAGGTTGGTCATACAGCCAAAGCAAGGCTTCCATGCGTGCGAGAAAGGACGCATCCACTTTGCGGATACACCATGTTTTCTTCAAGTGGGGCTTCAATTCGTTTTTTTTATAGGACTTACGCAATCCCCATTGGAATATGAGGTGCTTTGAGTTGTTGTCTCAAGAAGTCAGCCACCCCCCGGTATTTGACTTGATAAATGGTTTGTCCTGTTTGATAGGCCACCTGCGCGAGTCTTATCCAAACGAACATCGCACACCCAATATGATTTCGTACAATGCGTGCCAACCGACATTGACACTTTTCAAGCCCGGTCACTTGTTTGACTTCGCGGTGAAATTGCTCAATTTTCCATCTTTGGTGACACACCTGTTGTACCCCTGAAGAATCGTTTTGAGCATGGTCGTTAGTTACGACATACGCCGTGCGTCTATCAGAAGACGCCACCCGGAATAATTTCACTTTGTGGTCTTTGGGGAACCCTCTGATTTTAATTGGCTTGCCTTGTTTGCGTTGCGCTTGAGTCCAAGTTAAGCTATCTACGCGCTGGTAGGGGGTTGTGCCTGCCGAATCGTCCACGCGCCGGTTCGTCTTGAGAGGACAATAATAGGTTTTTTGCATCTGCTCTCTGTGTAACATGACCGTTTTGGTCGCATACCAACTGTCCATCAAGACCCCGGTAAAAGGGAGGCCCTTCTGATAGACCAACGCAGAGAGCATGTCCTTGAGAGGATCCCATTTGGTTTTGCCATCGCCTTGCGGGTCATAAATCCGATCGTCAATCAGCCAGAACCGATCCTGTTGCGGATTGACATAGACACATGTAACCACCCCGATGCCGTTGATGACGCCTTGGGCGTTGCCGCTATATTGACGACGCACTAACGCGATCTTGCGTGCGTGTCGCTTGTCTAAAACCGGGTCATCAAAGATCACATAGCCTTCAGGCGTCAGCGCGATGTGGTCTTTGACGTGTTCCCACACCAAGCGGGGTGGGATACGATCACCGGCGAGATAGCGGTTGATCATATCATGACTGAACCCTTCGCTGTGGTCGGCGAAATGGGTCAGGGTATCGTTGAGGGGACGGCTAAGCAGATACTGACAGTAATCCAAACGCGTCGGGTGGCGCATTGACACCTCCTCAAAGTGATAAATTTTACGGAATTGCACCCTTTTTTAACTCAGCATGCGTAAGTCCTATTTTAGAATCGTTTTAACATGCGTGTGTGAGAGATGCTCACAATAGCCCAATGCCACGCAGTGATCCGCCAAGAGGCGCAACGTCCACCTGCCATGGCCTGCCGGGGGGGTTGAACAGGCCAAGGCGGTGATTTGGGCCCGTTGCTTGCCGGTCATCTCCACCGGGCGTCCTGGCCGCGGGGCATCTTTGAGGCTGTCCAAGCCGAGGGTGCGGTATTTCTTTGCCCAATGACTCAGGGTCTGCCCGGTCAGGCCGAGGGTTTGAGCCCCTTGAGTGTAGGTTTTGCCTCGGTCAAGTTCAAGCAAGCCCAAGGCGCGTTTGTAGATTCGGGCTTTTTGGTCGCCTTTGGTGATCAAGGCGGTCAAAGTGTCTCGGTCTGTGGGGGTGAGTTGGACGTGTTGTTTGGGCATCAGAACGCCTCCTTGAAACAATGGAAATAACAAATTATTTAATTTACAGAGTAATTAGGGTTTGATAAGCCTTCGATTCTTGTTATATTAGACGGGTGGTCGTCAATTGTCTTTGCGTGCACGGTGTTGGCGGCCTTTTCTAAATTCTGTGACTGTCTCAAAACCTTATCGGCCCGGTTTGGTTGCAGAATAATCGTTCACAAATTCAGGGCCAAAAGGAGCGTCAGATATGGGCGAAGTGTGGCGTCAGATGACGCATTTCTCAGAGGGATACGTGCTGCCGTTGATGAATGTGCTCGTGCCGCTGGGCATTCTGGTGGTCGGTTGGCTGATCGCCTTGGTGGTGCGGATATTGATCCACCGGCTGTTGCGGCGCACGGAATTGGACGACAAACTCGCCCGCTTGACCCTCGGGGAAGCGGGTGCCTCGAAAATCAAGCCGGAAAAGTGGATCAGCAAAGGGGTGTATTACTTGCTGATGCTGTTCGTCCTCGTGGCTTTTTTTCAATTTATCGGCCTGACACTGGTCACCGAACCGCTCAATCAGTTGCTGGTGCAACTCTTTGCCTTCTTGCCCTTGCTGGTCAGTGCCGGGCTGCTGCTGTTGCTGGCATGGATCGTCGCCTGTTTGTTATGTACGCTGGTAGAGCGCGTGCTGTCGGCAGCGAAGTTAGAGGAACGCCTCGCAGAGACCGCCGAGGATCGGGACCCCAGCAGGCTTTCCATTTCCGAAAGTGTGGGCAAGGCCGTGTATTGGCTGGTCTTTCTCATCTTTTTGCCGGCCGTGCTGGGCACCTTGGGGTTAGAGGGGCTGATGGCCCCTGTGCGGGAGATGGTGGGCAAGGCCATGGGGTTCGTGCCCAATTTGCTCGCCGGAGGCTTGATCCTGCTGGTGGGTTGGTTCGGCGCGCGCATCACGCAGCGCATTGTGGTCAATTTGCTGGCCGCCAGCAACCTGGATCAAACCAGCAAAAAAGCCGGGTTGGACGCGGTCTTGGGCGAGCGATCCTTTTCCAGCCTGGTCGGCTGGGTGCTCTACTACGCCATTTTCATTCTGGCTATCATCGCCGCACTCGACGCCTTGCAGTTCGAGGTCATCTCGAGACCGGCCAGTGCTATGTTAGGCCGCATTCTCGACGCCATTCCGTCTATTTTCACAGCGGGATTGGTTCTGATCGTGGCCTATATGGTGGGGCGATTGGTCCAAGAAATGGTCGTCGGTCTGCTGACCAGAATCGGTTTCAACGAACTGCTTGAGCGGCTGGGAATCGGTGCAGGCGAGGACGCAGAAGAGCGCAGTCCTGCCGTGTGGGCCGGCCACCTCACGATGGTGGTCATCTTGCTTTTCGCGGCCATAGAAGCGGCGGATCTGCTGGGTTTTGTGGGGCTTCAGGCCCTGCTGGGCGAATTTACCCGCTTTGCCGGGCAAGTGGCCATGGGGCTGATCATTTTCATCTTGGGCCTCTATCTGGCCAATCTGGTCGGCGATATGATCTCGAGAAAAGAGATGGCCCAAAGCAAACTGGTGGCTTCGGCCGCGCGCGTGGTCGTGCTCATCCTCGCATCGGCGATGGCCCTGCGCCAGATGGGCATTGCCAACGACATCATCAACATGGCTTTCGGGCTGTTTTTGGGGGGCATTGCCGCGGCTGTGGCCTTGGCCTTTGGGTTGGGATGCCGCGATTTGGCGAGCGATACGGTCAAGGGCTGGCTGGCTGCGCTGGGCGAAAAAGAGGGCGATGACCCCGAGCAATAAGCGGCAGGGCACGCGCCCCCTCCTCACATGACTTTTTAACGGGCTCTGGGTCGATATAAACCTCGAGCCCGTTTGCTTTTGTATGAGATAATACCAAATTGAATAGCTGTTGTCCTCATGTGATGCGCTATGTTGCCAGCAAGCGATCCCTTGACATTACACACAGTCATTCAGAGAAGCCATGGCAACCAGGCCATCGCAAAAGACCATCAGATAAAGCCATCGCGCACAGCGCGCAAGGCCGTCTCGCAACGAACATCTATCTTGCAACCCAATTTGCAGGCCAGCGCATGCCGTACTACCAGAAAAGCGCTTTGCGCTGTGCCAGCCTCTCGGCGCATGAGAGCGGCATTTTTGAACTGCTGGGCAGTTGTACCCCGCCCGCCTACCTTTTTTTGCTGTTGAAAAAAAGTAGATCGCCGCACGCCGTAGGCACAGGCGTAGCCAACGCATCAAAGGCAACAAACGATGCTGTAGGACCAAACGCTTGAGACAAGCAACGCCTGAGTGCTACCGAACGTCTGTTCCTCATTCCTCATTCCTCCCTGATGGGAGGCAGGATACGGACAACTTAAAAGCAAATTGGTATAACCTTTGGGTTAGTGCCGTATCAGAACAGCGAGAGTTGGATGGGTTCTTCTCTTGGGGTGGGTGTCGTGTGCGGATAGCACGCGGCTTTGAAGGGGCAGGTCGTACACAGGTGGGTATGGGTCGTCATGGGAAAGGCGTCTTGAGACGCGGTATTTTGATCCGGATCGTCGAGGAGGGCGCGCATTTTTTCAATGCTCTCTGCGACAAAGGTGCGCGTCTGCGCGAGATCGTCGGGCGAGAGGTGGACACTGCTCGCGGTATTGGTTTGCAAATACACATCTCGCAGGTGCAAATCGGAAAGCGCGATGCCCCATTGCGAGGTGGCATACAGCGCGTACACCGCGAGTTGGTGGCGGTCCGATGGTCGTTCGCGCCCGGTCTTCCAGTCGAAAACGAAGACGCTTTTGCCATAGCGAATCGCCACGTCGAGCACGACCCAAATTTTGGTCTTGCCCAGCGCGAAATCCGCGAGTTCCTCAATGCTGAGATAGTGCTCGGGAAGAACAGATTGCAACATGGCGTAAGCATCGGACGCAAAAAAGGTCTGGAGACTCGTTGCAATGCGGTTGACCGCCTGCATCTGGTCGGCTGCTGAAAAAGATTCGCCGTAATAGTGTTCAAACAAATTGGTATATCTGGATGGCGTACGCCGCCAGCGTTGTTGCTCGGAATCCCGAAGGTGCTGATCAAACAAATTTTGCGCGTAGGTCTCCACAGCAGACGGGGAAACCCCGCGGCCCATTTGCAACGCCTTGAGCACCTGCCGGATGGCCTCGTGTACCACAGTTCCGATGAGTTGGGGCATTGTGGTCATTTTTTTTAGGCGATAGAGCAATTGGGCCTGTGCATCTGCGTCCTGCTCCCAACCGCCCCAACTGCCGTAGTAATTGAAGTAATACTGCCGCTTGCAGGATTCAAACATGCGCTGCCGCGAGGGCGACCATGAAAATTCGTTTTGGAAAATGGACATAAAAGTTAGAGGGGGCTGACCACTTAAAAATTGTGGAACCCGTGCCCGGAGCCGGGGAACCAGATCAGGTCGATCACCATGCCGACCCCAATGCCCGTGCAATAGCCGATCACCGTGCCGTAGAAAAAGGGTTTTGCGCGGTCGTACAGGCGAGGGCCGCCCAATTTGACGATGAGGAGTTTGGCCGCCCACACCATGAGAATGCTCAGCGCGTAGTAGCGCGGCCCGGTGGTGTATTGAAACGCCAAGCCCAAGGGGTGCAGGGGCCACCACGGAAACCACGTCCGCAGGCCGGCCAACAATGCGGCGATGCCTGCGCCCAAGAACCAGATGCCGAGTTTTTGCGGGTCAAAAGACGTTTGTTCCGTTTCGCCCAAGGCGCGTCCGATCCCGCCAAAAATGCCCAAGGGGCCTTCCCACAGGGTCCAGGAACGCAAAAAGAGCGCGGAGTCTCGATAGCAGTAGTAAATAATGGTGGCCGCGCAGACGAAAAAGCCCATCGTGAACGCGATGAAGACCACGCCTGGGGTCCACTGTTTGCCGCGTTCTGCGGGCACGTCGTCCATCGCTTTGAAATGATGGGGCAAGACCTGCATGGTTTGAATGCGCCCGCCGCCGTAGAACACGCCGCTGTTGACCAAGTGCATGGCGGTCATTTCGCGCGTGGATAGGGTGGCCGTGCCGACAATGGCGTTGACAAAGCCCGATCCCTTGATCCACACCGGAAAGAGATAGCCAAACCCGCTGGCCGCGATGAATTTGGAGGTCGCAAAATAGGCGATGAACATCAACAGCAGGTGGACGAGCGCGAGGAAAAGCGACATGCCCAAGGCCATGAAAAAGCAACAGAGGTACAGCACAGACGCGATCAGGCCGACAATGGCGAAGCGATAGGAAATGGGGCCATCGCCGCGGTCTCCCCTCCAGGCGGTTTTCGCCACATGCGCGAGATGTCGCCGCGCGATCCACACGGACCAAACGACCAAGACCGTCATCGCGCCGTGGCTTTCTAGGTTGACGATCTCGCCGCCTGTGGCAACTTGCCCTTCCAACCCGACCGTGAACCCCGTGCGATTGACAACGCCCATTTTGACCACGGCGAGCAGGCCAAAAAACCAGAAACTGAACAACAAGTCCAAGCTGCACAAATATCCGAGGCCAACGACCAAAGGCAAGACGCGCAAATACACGGGCGGAAAATTTTGCGCGATGGTCATGGACTTGGTGTTGATGCTGTCAAAGAGCGTGATGCGCGGCACATTGGGAAACCAGAAGTTGATGATGTTCCACCCAATAATGCCCGCGGTCCAGGCAAAGCCGGCCCAAAAGATCGGATCGCGGAAAATTTTGGGCAATGCGCGGCCTTCGCCAAACCCGTCCATGAGGTCCATCGGAAAATTGACGAGCGGATAGGTCAAACGCTCGGCATCGGCCCATTGCCGGTGAAAAATTGCAAGGACAAAAAACCCCGCGGCCATAAAGGCCAAGACGCCCGAAAACCACCACAAGACAGACGGCGTCCAACCGGTCCAGGGGACGTATTCGCCGGTGTGCAGGCCAAAATAGAACCGATCCACGATCCACGGCGTGGGTTCGGGAAATGCCCAAGCGGGCAATTCGTCCAAAAACAATTCTGCCCAGCGATTTTCCGGAGACGCAAAAAAATGGGGCGCGGGCAACGCGCCGATAAAATAGCCCATCCAACCCACGCCGGGCATCATGCCCACGATCCACATGGTGGCAAAGATCACCATCATTTCATGGCGCGTGAGCACGGCGCGCGGCGCGATGCGGGCGATGATCATGTTGATCGCGCCCCACAGGAGAAACCCCAAAATGAGGGCGACGGGAAAACTCGACTTGACCAAGGACCCCGCGTGGAGCACGATTTCGAGGACGTTTTGTGCATAAGCCATCGCGCCTGCGGTACACAGGCCGAGGAGGATGGATCGCCCGGTGATGCGCGGCGGTTGGGTCGGTTGGGGGTTGGGTTGTGCTATCGCCATGATGTGCTCCAAATTTGAACGCGCGTAATATACCACGCCCGATTAGGGGTGTCAAACGCATGGTTGTGTTTGCCAATCTGCAATGGCGGGATTATCATGTGTGTTGCCACCCGAAGTATGGATGTGTGAAACGCGACCCCCTCATCTCTCGATTTTCCCATGGCACGCAAAGACATTCGGACCATTTCGGTCTGTTGCGCGAAATGCAAAGCCCTGCTGTACAAATACCGCAAAGGCGGGCGCGGTCGATTGGTGAAGTGCGTTGTAGATCGCATCGCCGAAGACCATACCCGCGGCGATATGCACTGCCCAAAATGCGGACGGGCATTTGCGCGGTTCAAAATGTACGGCGGCCGAGCCGCGCACAAGATCATCCAAGGCAAAGTGTTCACGAAGGGAATGGGATGAACGAATGTACGAAATACCCATTTGATTTTTATTTTTCCGTATCCTGCCTCCCATCAGGGCGGAATGAGAAACAGACGTTCCGTAGAGATCATGCGTTGCTCGTCTAAAGCGTTTGGTTCTGCCTCCACGTTTGTTGCCTTTGATGAGTTGGCGACGCCTGTGCCTACGGCGTGCGGCGACCGACTTTTTTTTAACAGCAAAAAAAAGTAGGCGAGCGGGGTACAACTGCCTTAGCAGTTCAAAAATGCCGCTCTCATGCGCCGAGAGGCTGGCACAGCGCAAATCGCTTTTGTAACAGCACGACATGCGTTGGCCTGCAAGGTGGATTGCAAAATGGCTGTGGGTTGCGAGACGGCCTTGCGCGCTGTGCGTGATGGCTTGATCGGAGGGTCTTTTGGGATGGCATTTTTGCAATGGCTTCTTTGAATGACTGCGGACAGTCAAGGGAGATCTCTTGCTAGCAACATATCGCATCACATCAGGGCAACAGAAAATCAGTTTGGTATGATAGGCTACGCCTGTGCGTCTATTCGTCACTTTCAAACGCAAAAGGAGACACCATGGCCGAATTTGTCGCCAATTACGATGAAGACAAAGTCCCCGATTACACCTTGCCCGATCCGTTGGTTTTTGAAGATGGCACAGCGGTTCAAAACGCGGCGAGGTGGCACAAGCGGCGGGCTGAGATTTTGTCCTTATTTGAAACGCACATGTATGGCAAAATGCCCGCGGCTACGGCGGGCATGCATTTTGAGACGCGGTATGTGAATGACCGCGCATTGGAGGGAACAGCGGTGCGGCGGGAAGTTCGCGTTCACTTTGCGGCAGGTGCCGAAGCCCCTTGGATGGATATTTTGATTCATCTGCCAAAAGACGCCGACGGCCCCGCGCCTTTGTTTGTCGGGTTGAATTTTAATGGCAACCACACCACCCATCCCGATCCCGAAATTACCCTCAATGATCGGGCGGCGAACGCGGCGCGAGGGCAGGCGGCGAGCCGGTGGCCTGTGACGCGCGTTTTGGCGCGGGGGTATGGTCTGGGCACGATTTATTGCGGCGATTTGGATCCGGATTGCGACGATGGGTTTCAAAATGGCGTTCACGCGCTTTTTGAGAGGCAAAACGCGGGCGACGCCTGGGGAACTATCGGCGCGTGGGCATGGGGATTGATTCGGGCGATGGATTATTTTGTCGCCGACGAGGCGATAGATCACACGCGGGTCGCCGCGATGGGGCATTCGCGGTTGGGCAAGACCGCGCTGTGGGCAGGCGCGCGAGATGAACGCTTTGCCCTCGTGATTTCAAACAATTCGGGGTGCGGTGGCGCGGCCCTTTCCCGCCGACGATATGGCGAAACCGTCGGGCGCATCAACACCCGTTTTCCCCATTGGTTTTGCGACCATTTCAAGCAGTACAATGAGCGCGAAGATGCTTTGCCCATCGACCAGCATCAGCTCATTGCCCTGATGGCTCCTCGCCCGGTTTATGTGGCGAGTGCAGAACGCGATCGCTGGGCAGATCCAAAAGGCGAGTTTTTGGGCGCGAAACACGCGGATCCCGTGTATCGCCTGTTGGGAACAGATGGCCTAAATGCCGAGAATATGCCGCCTGTTCACGAACCGGTGACGAGTCGCATCGGGTATCACATCCGCGCGGGCGGGCACGACGTGACGGACTACGATTGGGATCGGTACATGGATTTTGCGGATGAGCATGGGCACAAAAGGGCCTAGCCCTTCACCGAAGCAAGTTGCTGAACAGGCGGTCTGCCACCGGGTCATTGCCCAAGTTTTCCACAATGCGATGCGTGCAGAGGATGTACGCGCCCTGCCCATGCGCGATCTCCGTCAGGTTTGCGCCGTGGAACGCGGCGGTCACGCCGAGGTAGTTTTGTTTGTGCTTGAGGCCCGCGTACCAATCGTAGGTGATGTTGCCGCAGATCCAGTCGCTCTTGGGTTCGACGATAGACCATCGGGAAACGACGTCGCGGTATTCCTGTCCCATCAGGCAGTTGGCGGGCAGGCCGTCGTAAAACGGATGATCTTTGACCACATGGCTACACGGCGTCCACAGCCCTTTGCCGGAGTAGAGCGCGAGCGCGAAGGGGAGGAGGGTGTCTTTTTCGACAAAGCGATACATGCGCCCGTCGCGTTCTCTCATTTTGAGAAAGGGCTGTGGCGGCAAGTTGAGGAATAGGGCATTGCCGCCGCGCGCCACCCATGCGGCGAGTGCCCGAAATCGCGCATCGGGGCGCCCGTTCCACCCGTTGAGATTGACCAAAACGCGCTGTTCAACGGGCGTTTGGGCCGAAAAGGCCATCGCGTGGGGCAAATACCGGCCCAATGCGCCGTTCATGTCGATCAGCGCGAAGGACACGTCAGGCGCGTTGATTTTGTCCAAGACATAAATGCTGGACTGGTTTTGCACCGGAAGGGCATCGGCAGATGCGAAGGCGAGTTCAATATCGCATTTGCCCGCCGAGGTGCCGGTGTCGAGGTCGTAAGTGCCCAAATCGACAATGCCGTGGGGCGCGGTTATCTGTTCGCTGATGTCCAACCGCGTTTGTCCATCGCCATCGGTTGCGCGAAGCGAGAGGGTTCCCCGCACGGCTTCTCGATCATTGACAGACGTGAGCAGAATTTGCACGCGGTCGCCGGCATACGCATTTTGCGCGCTCGGGCGGATCGCGATGTAGTGGTCCGCGAACACGTCTTTGATGGCGTAATAGGGCTTTTTGGGATTGCGGAAATTGTCGATCAGCCCCGCGCCGAGCACCCAGTCGCCATCGTTGAGCGCGTGGATGCCAATGCCCGCAATATCGGGATTGATCCGACAGGCTTCGGCCATGAGTTTGTTGCCGGTGGCGTGAACATCCTGACAGGCTTCGACAAAAGCGCGAAAATCGGGAAAGATCCGATCCGCGCCGGTTTCGGAAAAGACCGAGAGATAGGAACGGTACAAACGCTCGTGCATGCGGTAATCCGGGGTGATCGGATTGCCTTCTTTTTGGTACTGTTCAAAATTGGCCTCGAGATCCGGGATGCTGCCGTAACCGAGTTCTGAAATATTGGTCAGCAAACCCGGTTGAATTTTGCTGTTGGTAAATTGGGCGAGGTTTAGGCCCTGGCGTTTGCGTTCGGCCTCGGTCTTGCCCAGCGCGAGCAGGTTGTCGTAACTTTCCTGCGCCATGGGCGCGCCCGGATAGTTGTGGACATCGTTGATGGGGGTCGGTTCACAAGAGCCGGGCAGATAAACGCTGCACCCGCCGGCAAAACCGCCGGCCTCGTCGATGATCATGCGCGTGGGATCCAGATCGCGCACTTTGAGAGAGACGCTGTGTTTGAGGCGTTTGAGACCGTCGCGGAGGATTTCGTTGAACATTTCCCATATCGCAATACAGGGATGGTTGCGGTCGCGCTTGACCATTTCAATGGCTTCGTTTTCAATGCGCCGCCGGGTATCGGGCGTGATCTGCGGCCAATGGCCCATGCACTCGACCGGAAGCGCGCCCACGAAGAGGATGCCCAGTTCATCGGCGAGGTCATACGCGATTTTGGGCTGGGGCTTGCGCCACGGGCGGATTGTATTGATGTTGCCGGCTTTGATGAGGGCAAATTCTTTTTTGAGCAATTCGCGATCTCTGGGATAGGCGAGGGAATGGGGATAAAACGCCTCGTTGAACGCGGTTTTGAGAACGAGTTTTTTGCCGTTGAGGTAAAAGTGTTTGCCCGCCGCTGTGAACGCGCGAAAGCCAAAGCGCGTTTCTTCCCGGTCGGATTGCACCTGCCCAAGCGCGACCGCGACCGTCGCCACATAGAGATTGGGATTGTCGAGATCCCAGAGTTTGTGGTTTTCAACCGCGACGGTCTCTGCGTGTTGCGTGTTGCCCGGGTTGAGGATCAGGGTTTTCTTTGTTGAAGCGACCGGCGCGTGTTCGCCAAACCGGGTGATGGTCCACTCGACCTCGGCGGTTTGGATGCGCGTATCCCGGTTTTGAAATGTGCTGGCAATGGTCGCGTCGCCGGTGGCGATGTCGGGGGTGACAAACGCATCTTCGACAAAAATTGCGCCGGTGGCGATGAGGGACACGGGTTGCCACATGCCCCCTGCGATAGCCCCGCGCCAGTGCGGCATGTGGTCGCGGCCCAAGCCGTCGATGACCGCGTCGCGGGTGATGATCGGCGTGATCACGCGCACGGCAATGAAATTTTCCCCTTCTGTGAGCAAGTCGCCGATTTCCAACTCAAAACCCGTATAGCCCCCTTCGTGCGCGCCAGCGGCCTCGCCATTGACCCAGACTTCTGCGCGATAGTTGACCGCCTCAAAGCGAATGCGAACCGTTTTGCCGCGCCAGTTATGGGGAAGCGCGAAGGGCTTGCCGTACCACGCCACGCCTTCGTAATCTCGCACAAACTCTTCCAGACACGCGGGCACGGCGACCTGTGCAATGTCGCCGTGGCGATAAAAATGGTCCCGATGTTGCCAGCCGTGCATCTGGCCCGTGTTGTCGCGGTCGAAGATGGCAGCCCATGTGCCGTCGAGCGAGAGAATTTGTTTCATGTTATGGCCCCTGTTCGCCTGTTGCGAGGATGGTACCGGCGGGCGGAAGTTGGTCGAGGCGGGCGGGCAGATCGTCGCCAATGCCGCATAGCCACGCCATGAGTTGATCGCGCAGGTCGTTTTCTGCGGCGGTGATCTGCGGTTGTCCGCTGAGATTTTTCATTTCGTGTGGATCGGTCTGGAGGTCGTAAAATTCGTCAATGGCTTGCGGGTTCCACGCGTACTTGTACCGCGCGTTGCGAATCGCACGCACTTCAAAGCTGTACCCGTTGTAGGAATAATAAACGCCGTAAGCCACTTGTGCCCAGCCGGGCGGGCGCGTGTTCACGCCGAATAGAGGAGTGAGATCGCGCCCCATGCGCGGTTGGTCAACTTCGGCCCTAATAAGCGAAAACAGGGTCTCGCCAATGTCGAGCAACGAGACAAAAGCATCTTGGGTCGCGGGCATTGCCTCGGGCGTGCGGATGATGAGCGGCACGCGCCAGACCTCCTCGTAAAAATACGCGCCTTTGTCAAACCGATTGTGCGCGCCTTCCATGTCGCCGTGGTCAGACGCGAAAACAACGGTCGTCGAATCCGCAAGGTCGAGGCGGTCTATGGCGTCGAGCACGCGCCCAATGGCTTCATCGACTAGCGCGATGTGCGCGTGGGAATAGGCTATCGCGGTTTTCCATTCTTCGTCATCGAGGGGCGAGGTGTCCATGCACCCCCACCACGGCGTCGCGTGAAACCACGGGCGGCCCGCGCAGTTGTCGCGCAGGTTTGCCGGAAGAACGACGCGCGTGCGGAGGTCACGGGCCAGTTTGACGTATTCTGCGGGCAAGTGATGCGGGAAATGGGGCGGCGCAGAAGATACCGTGAGAAAGAAGGGCTCGTTTTGATCGCCCCGCGCCCAGGCTTCGAGAAATTCCACGCCGCGCTTCATGATGGGGAACGGCTGGATATGCTCCTTTTGTTGCGGCGAATCCCCCCAAAACGGCGCGCGGCCCTCGATGAGTCGCGCGGTTTGTGCAGCGTATTGGGCGACGGTTTTCTCGTAGGTGTGGTCGCTCGTTTGCGGGTCGTAGGGTTTTGAATGGATTTCGACATTGGGATCAAAGCCATGCGCGCCGCGCTTTTCCGGGTTGATGTGCCCCAGGTGCCACTTGCCGTAATAACCCACGCGATAGCCCAAGCGCACGGCTTCGTCGATCCACGTCTTTTGATCCAGCGGCATGGATTCCTGAAGCGAATAGCCCACGGATTGGTTGTCGTAAACGCCATTTTGATGCGGCCATTGCGCCGTGAGCAGCGTGCCCCGCGCCGGCGTGCAAAGCGGGCAAGACGTGAACGCATTGGTAAAGACCGTGCCCTCAGCCGCCAGCCGATCCACATTCGGCGTGGGAATATCCGCACCGCGAAACCCAAATGCCCATGCAGGCCACTGGTCGGTGAGAATGAATAGGATATTACGCATATAGAATCCTTTGGAGTGGCGCGTGATGAGTGATGAAATCTCTTCAGAAGATGTTTTAAGACGAAAGGATGACCCCTCCTTGTATCTTGCGAGAAAGGGTTAATTAGGTGTTGCACCGTCGTATCGAGACAAGGCATCTTAATGCCCGGCTCGGGGAAGGCCGATCCTCCTTGAAGGCGATGACCTTGTAGAAAAGATAGGCCCCCCGACCGCCGGGTCGATACCGAAGAGTATCTAAGTCCATTGAGGCTGCATAGACAAGGTCGGTAGGCTTGGCGTGAAAAGGTCGGGACTCGAGCGAAGACCGTATCCCTTAGCACCCCCTCATCACAGGAGGCCACGATGTCGAAATCCCACCCCTCTTTTGCAGGCATTGATGTCCGTGCCCGTGCGTTGCGCGTTGCCCTGTCAAGTGCTGGGCAAGCCGTCAAGCAAGCGACCTTTGACAACGATCCCCAGGCACACAAGCGTTTGCTGAAGTGGCTCACCAAGGGCGGACGGACGGTCTGTGTCTGCCTCGAAGCCACCGGGCTTTATCGCCTGGAGGTGGCTTTGGCCTTGCATCATCATCGCCGCACGCACGTCATGGTCGTCAATCCCAAAGCGATGCACAATGACGCGCAAGCCCGCATGCAACGGGCGAAGACAGACGCGATGGATGCGCTGTTGATCCTCGATTATGCCCAGCGGCATGCCCTTTGTGGCTTGGCACCCCCCGAGCGAGCATGTCCTGCAACGGCAAGCCCTGACACGCCGGATGGAGCAACTCAAACAAGCGATCATCCGCGAGCGCAACCGAGCCCACGCACAGGGCTACCCCATCCGCAGCACACACCTCATCGCACGCGATATTCAGGGGCATATTCGACACCTCAAACGCCGAATCCAGTACCTGCAAGCCCAAACCCTTGACTTGGTCGAGCAGGACTTGACCCTCAAGCGCGCTTATCAACGCCTCTGCTCTGTCCGGGGTATCGCACAAACCAGTGCCTTGCGGATCTTGGCCGAACTGGCACGCCTGCCACAAGATATGAAACCGTCCCAATGGGTCGCACACGCAGGGCTTGACCCAAAACCGAAACAATCGGGCACAGCAAATCCGCCCAGACGCATCTCAAAAACCGGGAATAAGTATCTCCGACATGCCCTCTATATGCCTGCGTGGGTGGCCTGCAGGCATGAAGTCCATGTCAAAGCCTTCTATGACAAACTCATTGCCAGAGGCAAAAAGCCCTTACAAGCCATCGTTGCCGTGATGCGAAAGGTGCTCCATTCGATCTGGGGGATGTTGCGGCACGACCAAGATTTTGAGGGCGAAAAATTCTATCGCATCACCTCTCAAACCCCTTGACCTTTAAGAGAGTATCTTTTCTTGTCTCTTGCCTTTTCGGGCGGGCACGGGGGCATCGCACCTACACATACTACGGGCGAGCACGGGGGTAGCGCACCTACACACACGGCTCGCCTTTTCGCCTTTCATCCGCGCAATCCGCGTCATCCGTTTAATCCGCGATCCGCCTTTCCCGATTAAAGATCATTTAGTTAGTGGTAAACATCGCTGCGGCAAACTTCGTAAACTGAGGATGATCGCCGAGGGCGTGTACCAAGTTTCTGACACTCCGTGCCGCGGGAGAGGGGCTTTGCATAAATGCTGCGTCCATTTCTTTCTGCAGCACCGGTCCGCAAAGCAAATTCGCGACACCGAGCCCGTACTCTATGTCCGGACCCGGTTCACCAACATCTATCGCACACTCCTTCATGACACTTACCACTTTCTGCGGCGTGTTCCATTCAGGGAATTGGAAGAGATAGAATGCCATGGCTGAGAGGCGGGCGGAGGCATCCGAAGTGTACTGCTCAGGGATAATCGTAAAACAAGCGTCTTTGAGAGTGCCGCAACGAATCACCCCCTCTCGCCACGGCTCCACCGTTGTGCTGTCCGAACTGATATCCGCACTGCTGGCAAAGATCACATTGCCGAGCCTCGCCATCTCTAGGATGTTCTGGTAAACTTTCCAGTTCTTGTCCGGGTCATCGGGGTGGATTCTATAAAATCCTCCCGGCTGCCACATCTGATGGTTATTGTTCCAGATGTCCCACGGCATGGATGTCGGACTGACAAGACGATCGGCATCATATATAGGACTTACGCATGCTGAGTTAAAAAAGGGTGCAATTCCGTAAAATTTATCACTTTGAGGAGGTGTCAATGCGCCACCCGACGCGTTTGGATGACTGTCAGTATCTGCTTAGCAGTCCCCTCAACGATACCCTGCCCCCTTTCGCCGACCATAGCGAAGGGTTCAGTCATGATAGGATCAACCGCTATCTCGCCGGTGCGCGTATCCCCCCCCGCTTGGTGTGGGAACACGTCAAAGCCCCCATCGCGTTGACGCCTAAAGGCGATGTGATCTTTGATGACACGGTTTTAGACAAGCGACACGCGCGCAAGATCGCGTGAGTGCGTCGTCAATAGAGCGGCAACGCCCAAGGCGTCATCAATGGCATTGGGGGGGTCACATGTGTCTATGTCCATCCGCAAGAGGATCGGTTCTGGCTGATTGACTATCGGATTTATGACCCGCAAGGCGATGGCAAAACCAAATTGGATCCTCTCAAGGACATGCTCTCTGCGTGGGTCTATCAGAAGGGCCTCCCTTTTACCGGGGTCTTGATGGACAGTGGGTATGCGACAAAAACGGTCATGTTACACAGAGAGCAGATGCAAAAAACCTATTATTGTCCCCTCAAGACGAACCGGCGCGTGGACGATTCGGCAGGCACAACCCCCTACCAGCGCGTAGATAGCTTAACTTGGACTCAAGCGGAGCGCAAACAAGGCAAGCCCATTAAAATCAGAGGGGTCCCCAAAGACCACAAAGTGAAATGATTCCGGGTGGCGTCTTCTGATAGACGCACGGCGTATGTCGTGACTAACGACCATGCTCAAAACGATTCTTCAGGGGTACAACAGGTGTGTCACCAAAGATGGAAAATTGAGCCCTTTCACCGCGAAGTCAAACAAGTGACCGGGCTTGAAAAGTGTCACTGTCGGTTGGCACGCATGGTACGAAATCATATTGGGTGTGCGATGTTCGTTTGGATTCGACTCGCGCAGGTGGCCTATCAAACAGGACAAACCATTTATCAAGTCAAATACCGGGGGGTGGCTGACTTCTTGAGACAACAACTCAAAGCACCTCATATTCCAATGGAGATTGCGTAAGTCCTATAGATAAAAAGACTCATTTCAGAAGCGTCTTCTCAAATCCAACAAAAACCCCGATCCAACTTTTAAGCTTTGGCAAAAGAGACCTGGTAACTTTTCACGAGAATTTGATCCATATACTTCAAAATATCGGGGCGTCTGATTGCAATGCGTTCCCTCTCTCGAACCATGTCCTCTAAAGCAATACTGTATCGCTTAATTGCAATGAGAATATCGCCCAAAACAGCCTTAAGCAAACGCAAATCGCCTTCATCTACAACAACCTCAAGATAGACAACAATATCTTCTGCTGTCTCCAAACCCTTGATAGGATCCCACGGCAATATCTTCTTTTTTCCCATTTTCACTCCTCGTGAATTGACGCCAAATTTTTCGCCTTTTCAATATCCTGCTTTTGAGTGTTTTTGCTGCCCCCCCAAAGCAAATACAATACTCGTGTCTCTTTACGCCAAGTAAAATATAAACGGTACCCAGGCCCATAATGAATACGGGCCTCCAAAACACGATCACCAACCCCCCTTATATCTCCAAGATTACCCAAAGAAAACCTTTTAATTCGTGACTGAATGAGCTTGCTTGCCTGTTGATCACGCAACTTATCAAACCACTGAACAAATTCTTCTGTTTGACCAATTTCGTTCATGATAATATCACAATCATTGTTACAAATAACATATCCCTTTCCTTACGAAAAAGCAATGTCTAATAATATATAGGACTTACGCAATCTCCATTGGAATATGAGGCACTTTGAGTTGTTGTCTCAA
Organism: uncultured Latescibacterota bacterium; assembly: GCA_958295785.1. Lineage (GTDB taxonomy): Bacteria > Latescibacterota > UBA2968 > UBA2968 > UBA2968 > VXRD01. Next base: position 2,200,430 of record OY282377.1, on the reverse strand, counting down.
GAAGTCAGCCACCCCCCGGTATTTGACTTGATAAATGGTTTGTCCTGTTTGATAGGCCACCTGCGCGAGTCGAATCCAAACGAACATCGCACACCCAATATGATTTCGTACCATGCGTGCCAACCGACATGGACCCTTTTCAAGCCCGGTCACCTGTTTGACTTCGCGGTGAAATGGCTCAATTTTCCATCGCCTGTGACCCACCTGTTGTACCACTGAAGAATCGTTTTGAGCATGGTCGTTGGTCACGACATACGCCGTGCGTCTATCAGCAGACGCCCCCCGGAATCATTTCACTTTGTGGTCTTTGGGAAACCCTCTGATTTTAATTAGCTTGCCTTGTTTGCGCTCCGCTTGAGTCCAAGTTAAGCTATCTACGCGCTGGTAGGGGGTTGTGCCTGCCGAATCGTCCACGCGCCGGTTCGTCTTGAGGGGACAAGAATAGGTTTTTTGCATCTGCTCTCTGTGTAACATGACCGTTTTGGTCGCATACCCACTGTCCATCAAGACCCCGGTAAAAGGAAGGCCCTTCTGATAGACCCACGCAGAGAGCATGTCCTTGAGATGATCCAATTTGGTTTTGCCATCGCCTTGCGGGTCATAAATCCGATAGTCAATCAGCCAGAACCGATCCTCTTGCGGATGGACATAGACACATGTGACCCCCCCGATGCCATTGATGACGCCTTGGGCGGTGCCGCTATATTGACGACGCACTCACGCGATCTTGCGTGCGTGTCGCTTGTCTAAAACCGTGTCATCAAAGATCACATCGCCTTTAGGCGTCAACGCGATGGGGGCTTTGACGTGTTCCCACACCAAGCGGGGGGGGATACGCTCACCGGCGAGATAGCGGTTGATCCTATCATGACTGAACCCTTCGCTATGGTCGGCGAAATGGGGCAGGGTATCGTTGAGGGGACGGCTAAGCAGATACTGACAGTAATCCAAACGCGTCGGGTGGCGCATTGACACCTCCTCAAAGTGATAAATTTTACGGAATTGCACCCTTTTTTAACTCAGCATGCGTAAGTCCTAAAGGTTATATACACTGCTGTATATAACCCCATCATAGGATTCACCGTATGGTTCATACCTTGCGTTAATTTTAAGCAAGGTTTTTTTGTCCAACGGAAGATCATTCGGACCGCAGCCACCATCCCGCAGGATGAGGCACGGCATGATTAACAATACTGCCAGTGAATACAGTCGCATCTTTCATCTTCTTTCTGGTTTGAAGTGAACAACCTTGACACCTTGGTGTCATCTTTGTGTAGTATACCACAAAATCCTTTGGGTTTCTTGTGTTACTCTGTGCAGGTGTCTGCTCTTTTGGGCCCCAAAAAAAGTCACTGGACTCCAACGAAAGCCGCAGTGACAGGGGGAGGTGTATCTTTGGGCGAGCACGGGGGCATCGCCCCTACATACTGCGGGCGGGCACGGGGGCATCGCACCTACGTTTCTATCCTCGCATCTTCTTGGCGGGAAGTCTCGATTCCCCCTTCCTCGCAGTCACGGGCGTCGCCTAGGCATCTGACACAATAAACGGATCTCCGTGGCATTTGGCAATCTGAGTTTGCCCTTGATAGATGCACATAAAGTCACTATATTATACAACCTTACTTCCCCTTCTCTTTCCCCACAAATTCACCTCTTGTATCTTCGGGCGGGCATAGTGCCTAAGGGATCTGCTATGGCTATATCGACAAAATCGCGTACCTCGAAATCTACCCAACTCAACTTGCTCTCGCAATCCAAAGCCAACAGCAATGGCGCGCACAACTACGACGAGAGCAAAATTAAAACCCTGTCTTCGCTCGAGCACATCCGCTTGCGAACCGGCATGTACATCGGCCGGCTCGGATCGGGCACCGATCCCGACGATGGCATCTACGTTTTGCTCAAAGAAGTCGTGGATAACGCCGTGGATGAATTTATCTCGGGGTTCGGGAGAAAAATCGACGTCGCCATCGAGGCCAACCGCGTTGGGGTGCGCGACTATGGGCGCGGCATTCCGCTCGGCAAAATTGTCGAATGCGTTTCCGTGATCAACACCGGCGCCAAATACAACGACGACGTCTTTCAATTCAGCGTGGGCCTCAACGGCGTGGGCACCAAAGCGGTCAATGCCCTCTCGACCGACTTTCGCGTGGTGGCCTATCGCGACGGCAAATACGCCGAAGCCCGGTTTGAACGCGGCGAACTCGTCGCGCAAAAAACGGGCAGAACCCGCGAACCCAACGGCTCTCTTTTTGCGTTCACACCCGATCCCGAAATTTTCGGCGACTACGACTACAACTTCGAATACGTTGAACGGCGCATGTGGACCTACGCCTGTCTCAACAGCGGCCTCGCGCTCGTTTTTAACGATCAGAAATTCACCTCCAAGCGCGGCCTGCTCGACTTTCTCAGCCGCGAAGTCGATACCTCCGCGCTGTACGAACCCGCGTATTACAAAGGGCAATATCTCGAATTTGCCTTTACCCACACGTCCAACTACGGGGAAAACCACTTCTCGTTTGTCAACGGGCAATACACCAGTGACGGCGGCACGCATCAAAGCGCGTTTCGGGAGGGCATCTTAAAAGGCGTCAATGAGTTTTACAAGAAGAATTACAGCGGCGTGGATGTGCGCGAGTCCATCAATGGCGCCGTGGCCGTCAAGCTCAAAGAACCCGTGTTTGAATCGCAAACGAAAAACAAACTCGGCAACACCGACGTGCGCGCGTGGATTGTCGCTGAAACGCGCAGTGCCGTGGTTGATTTTCTGCATAAAAACGCCGCGGCAGCCCAAAAACTTCAAGCGAAAATCAACCACAACGAGCAGTTGCGGAAAGAGCTCAACGCGGTTAAAAAAGAAGCCAAAGAAGCGGCGCGCAAAGTCGCCATCAAAATCCCGCACTTCAAGGATTGCAAATACCACAAAGGCGACAAAAAACGCGGCGGCGAATCGACCATCTTTATCACCGAAGGCCCATCCGCTGCCGGGTCGATGGTCGCGGCGCGCGATGTGACAACCCAAGCGATCTTCGGCCTCAAGGGCGTGCCCCTCAATGTGTTTGGCAAAACCAAAGCCGCCATTTACAAAAACGCAGAACTCTACAATCTCATGACGGCTTTGGGCATTGAAGACAGCGTTGAAAACCTCCGCTTCAACCGCGTGGTCATTGCCACCGATGCGGACTACGACGGCTTCCACATCCGCAACCTGCTGATGACCTTCTTTCTCAACTACTTTGAAGAACTCGTCACCTCGGGGCATGTCTATATTCTCGAAACGCCCATTTTTCGCGTGCGAAACGGGCGCGAGACGCGCTATTGTTACAGCGAAAAAGAGCGCGACAAAGCCATCGCCGCGTTGCGAAACCCCGAGATCACGCGCTTCAAGGGATTGGGGGAAATCTCCCCGAGCGAATTTGGGCAATTCATCGGCCCGGACACGCGCCTCATCAAAGTGGGCGTGCGCGCCCTTTCTGCCATCCCAAACACCCTCGCATTTTACATGGGCAAAAACACGCCCGACCGCAGAGATTATATCGTGGAGAATTTGATATAGGCAGGGGTCGGTGGTCAGACCCCGCACTGCCGCCCAAAAGCGGATCGCGGATTAAAGGCGAAAGGCGAAAGGCGAAAGGCGAAAGGCGAAAGGCGAAAGGCGAAAGGCGAAAGAAGCAACCCCATCAGAACGCAGATAATACCCATTTGCTTTCAAGTTGTCCGTATTTTGCATAGAAATTGCGAATTAGGACCTGACGTTACGCAGTACGTCAAATAAGCTCTAATAAAAATGCCATCACAAAAAACCATCGGAAAAAGCGATCACGCACAGCGCGCAAGGCCGTCTCGCAACCCACGTTCATTTTGCAACCCACCTCGCAGGCCAACGCATGTTGTGTGTGCGACGAAGCGGTTTGCGCTGTGCCAGCCTCTCGGCGCATGAGAGCGGCATTTTTGAACTGCTAAGGCAGTTGTACCCCGCTCGCTTCCTTTTTTTTGCTGTTGAAAAAAAGTCGGTCGCCGCACGCCGTAGGCACAGGCGTAGCCAACGCATCGAAGGCAACAAACGACGCTTGAGAACCAAACGCTTTAGACAAGCAGGCAACGCATCTGCTAATCCGTGCGTAACATCCGTTAGGAATTACGAATGTCCATGCCATCCCCCAATTCGCAATTCGTAATTTGCATCACATTAGGACAACATCAATTCAATTTGGTATAAAAGGCAATCGCGGGGGCGCGGCCCCTGTGCCCGCCCGTAAAATCAAACCAACCACCTGTGTTTACCTGTGGTTAAAAGTTAAAGAGGGTTTTTTGAACAATCCAATTTCAAAATGGAACCGGGACTTTCGGTTGCTGGCCCTGGCGGTTGCTTCGCAGGGGATATTTTTTGGCGTGCAACTGACGCTGTTCAACAATTTTATTGTGGAACGCCTGAATATCGAAGCCCATGAATTGGGATATGTGGAAGCCCTGCGCGAAGTGCCGGGGTTTATGAATGCGTTTTTTGTCGCGCTGATGGTGCGCTTCGCGCCCCCCGTTGTGGCTGCGATTTCCCTGATGATTATGGGCGCGGGCATTGCGGCGTATGCCCATGTGGATTCGGTTTTGGTGCTTTCCCTGTACTCGCTGGTGTGGAGTGTTGGGTTTCACTGCTGGATCCCGATGGAACAGTCGATGGCCTTGCTCTTTTCGCCCAAGGGGAAGAAGGGGAAATGGTTGGGGCAGTTGCGAAGTGTGAACAGCATCGCGTGGTTGCTGTCCATTTTGATCTGCAAATTGGCTTACGACTCCGTCGGGTACAACGGCCTGTTTGCGATGGCCGGCGCCGCGACTGTGGGCGGCGGGTTTGCCATTTTGTTCGCGTCTCGCCGCCGCCCGCCCCACGAGCGCGGGTTTGTGTTCAAGCGGCGATATGGCCTGTATTACGCGCTGAATTTTCTTCAGGGCCTCCGCAAGCAGATGTTTATTACCTTTGCGATTTTTGCACTGGTCAAGGTCCACGCGATGCCCGTGCATACGACGATGATTTTGGTGCTGATAAACCAAACGTTGATCACCTTGACCGCGCCGACAATGGGGCGATTGGTCGATCAGTACGGCGAGCGCAAGATGTTGTCGTTCAGCTATGTGGGGTTGGCCTTTGTGTTTTTGGGATACGCGGTGGTGACGCATCGCCCAACGCTCTACGCTTTGTATTGCATCGACAATCTCATCTTTTTCGGCGGGATCGCATTGACGACCTATCTGCACAAAATCGCGCCCGAATCGGATCTCAAACCCTCGCTCGCTATGGGCGTGACCATGAACCATGTGGCCTCGGTTGCCGCGCCGCTCTTGGGCGGGTTTGCATGGCACTCTTTTGGGTATCAGGTGATTTTCTTCAGCGGCGCAATCCTCGCCCTGATTTCCCTGCTCGTCAGCCAATGGGTCGATCCAGAAGGCCAACTTCAACGCGAGCGAGACGCCGTGTCGGACCGCGTGGTCGCGCAACCCGTGTCGTAATCCGCTATCCGCTATCCGCTATCCGCTTAAAAAGACGAATGGAGGCAGTGACAATGGGTAAGGCGAAGTCCATACCGTCTGCGATCAACAAGCCGAATTGGGTGAATCGCACGATTTTCGAGGGCGACAATCTCGACATTCTGCGGGGCATGAACTCCGCGAGCGTGGATTTTGTGTATTTGGATCCGCCATTCAATAGCAATCGGACGTATAGTGCGCCGATTGGGAGCGAAGCTGCGGGTGCGAGTTTCAAGGATGCGTGGACGCTTTCAGATACGGATGAGGCATGGTTGGGTTTGATTGCGGATGCGGAGCCTGCTGTGTATTCGGTTTGCGAGACTGCGGGGGTGGCGCATGGTAAGGGGATGAAGTCTTACTTGGTGATGATGGCGGTTCGGTTGCTTGAGATGCGCCGGGTGCTCAAGCCGACGGGTTCTATCTGGCTGCATTGTGACCCGACGGCAAATCACTATTTGAAGATGGTGATGGATTGTATTTTCGGGGCCGCCTGCTATCTCAATGAGGTGATATGGAAGCGCACGTCGTCCAAAAGTGGGGGCCGAAAATTGGGCGTTGTGCATGATGTGTTGTTGTGGTATGCGGTTGGGAAGGGGCATACCTATAACAAGGTCTATGGGGCGCATAATCCCGAGTACGTCAAGAAGTTTTATCGCTATGAAGATGAGCATGGGCGGTATCAGATGGGCGATTTGACAGCGGCGGGTGTAAGAGATGGCGATTCGGGTCAGCCGTGGCGTGGGATCAACCCTTCGGTAATCGGGCGACATTGGGGCACTCCGGGGACTTTTCCTGGGCATGTGGAGCAACCTGCGGAGTGGGATTCTATGAAAACGCGGGCCAAGTTGGATTTTCTCGATGCCAATGGCCTTATTTATTGGCCGAAAAAGGAGGGGGGCGTTCCGAGATTTAAGCGGTATTTGAGCACGTCTAAGGGGGCTATCCTGACGGACGTGATGACGGACATCTCGCCCTTGTCCGCTCGGTCGAGAGAGAAGACGGGCTACCCCACGCAGAAACCGCTTGCGTTGCTGAAACAGATTATCAAAGCGTCGTCGAATCCGGGGGATATGGTTCTCGATCCGTTTTGCGGTTGCGCGACAACATGTGTGGCTGCGGAGATATTGGGGCGTCAGTGGGTTGGGATTGATTTAAGCCCATTGGCGGGCAAGTTGGTTGTCGAACGGTTGCAAAAGGTGGCCGATGAGGATGGGTTGTTAAAGGGCGGTTCATTGCCATCCGTGCATCACAGGACGGATATACCCAAGCGTACGGATGTAGGGAAATTGCCGAACTATCGGACGCACAAGCATACACTCTTTGGGGAGCAAGAGGGCAAGTGCAATGGCTGTGGCATAGCGTTTCCGTTTCAAAATTTCGCAGTGGATCATATCATTCCCCGATCAAAGGGAGGAACGGATCACAAGGACAATTTGCAAATGCTGTGTAGCAGTTGCAATTCTCGCAAGAGCAATGGCACCCAAGCAGAGTTGATCGTGCGCCTCAAAGAAGCGGGGATTTTGTAAAAAATAAAATGAGCTGACCACGGACCGCTGACCACTGACCATGCTTTCCAATTATCTCACCATCGCCTGCCGCAATTTGTGGTCGCACAAACGAGACGCGCTGATCAATGTGCTCGGCCTGAGTGTGGGCATGGCGTGTTGTGTGATGGCATATCTCGTCATGCACCAAGAGATGAGCTATGACCGGTTTCATCCCAGAGCCAATCGCATCTATCGCGTTTTGCGGGAACGGGTGAGCAATGAGCAAGCGCAGGTGCGTTGGCTGACCTCGGGCGCACTCGCGCGCACGCTCGAAGTGGAAATTCCCGAAGTTGAACGGGCGTCCAAAAACCGCATCTATCCGGTTGTGGCGCGCTATGGGGATCGCGTGCTGACCCTTGCTCAAGGACAGGTTGACGCCCGGTTTTTCGACCTGTTTCACTTCCCGTTTGCAAGCGGGGATGCCGAAGCCCTCGCACAGCCGTATCGCATTGCGATTACGCAAGCCGCGGCAGAGCGGTTATTTGGCGCAGATGATCCCATGGGCAAAGTCATCGCCCTTCAAGCGCGGTATTACGGGGGGGATTATACGGTCGCCGCGGTTCTGCAAACCCCACCGCAAACATCGTCCATCCAATTTGATCTGCTGCACATGACGCCCGGGCGCACAGAGGAGGCCAAAGTTGACTGGACGCAGTGGCAAGGGCGCGTGCAACAAGCCGGGATCGAGACCTTTGTGCTGTTGCGCGAGGGGGTTCAAGCGCGGGAACTCGAATCCAAAATCTCGGGCATTATCGAACGGCACATGGGCGCGGAGGTGCGCCGCATTCTCTCGTATCGCTTGCAGCCGATCACCCGGTCGCGCCTGTATGCCCGTCATGACTATCAATTGGATTCGGGCGGCGATATTCGCACCCTATACCTTTTGGGGGCTATCGCCGCGCTCGTGCTCGCTATCGCCGCGATCAATTTTGTCAACCTCGCCACTGCTCGGTCGATGAACCGCGCCCGCGAAGTGGGAATGCGAAAGGTCGTTGGCGCGCAGCGCGGTCAACTCATGGCGCAATTTCTCTGCGAGACCGTGGTGCTCGCCTTGCTCGCGCTGGTCATCGCCGTGCCGCTGGCGCGCGTGGGTTTGGCAGAATTGAGTCACCTGCTGGGCGCGCAATACCACCTCGGCGCGCAAACTCTGATCGACCTGTTGCCCAGTTTGATTTTTTTCGCGCTTGTCGTGGGCCTCGTAGCGGGGATGTACCCCGCGTTTTACTTGTCGGCCTTGTCGCCGGTCAACGCGCTCAAAAACATCGCGCAGGGTTCGGGCACGCGCCTGCGGCAGATTCTCATCGTCGCGCAATTTGCCATCGCCATTTTGCTCATGGTTGCGACAGACGTGGTCTATCGGCAACTCGACTATCTCCAGCGCAAGGACCTCGGTTTTGACAAAGAACACTTGGTTTTACTCCCCATTTTTCGGATGGACCGCGAGGGCAAGACCAACCGCGACCCGTGGCTGGTGGCGGATTATCAGACCGTCAAACAGGCATTTTTGCAACATGCCGGGGTTGTTTCGGCGTCTGCGTTCCGGTTTTTGCCCGGGCGCGAGGGCGGCGGCTTTGTGCGAATTGTCAAACCCGAAGGGCACGATCAGACCGAATGGCGGATGCCCGTGCAAGAAGCCGACGAAGATTTTTTTCTGACCCTCGGCATACCCATGCTGGCCGGGCGGGCGTTTTCGCCCGAGATTGCACGCGACCGCACGCATGCGTACATCCTCAATGAGACCGCTGTACACGCGCTCGGTTGGACCGTGCAAACCGCCGTGGGGCGGCGGTTTGGGCGCGCGCGGTCAGATGACGACGCCAAAGGTGTGGTCATCGGCGTCGTTGCGGATTTTCACTACGCCTCCCTGCGCGAGCACATTGAGCCGGCCGCGTTTGCGTACCGCCAGTGGTTTTACAATTATCTGGCCCTGCGCGTGCGCGATTTTCCAACTGTGCGGCCCTTTCTCGAACAGACGTGGAACGCATTTGTGCCACCCGACCTGCCGTTCACATTTTCGTTTTTGGATCGAGAACTCCACGCGATTTACGCCGCCGAGAGAAACATGGGGCAAACCGCTGCGGTCTTTGCGGGACTCGCCGTGCTGCTCGCGTGTTTGGGCTTGTTCGGCCTCGCGGCTTTTACAGCGGAACGCCGCACGCGCGAAATTGGCATCCGCAAGGTGCTCGGCGCGTCTGTTTCGAGCCTTGTGTTGCTGTTGTCAAAAGCCTTTCTGAAACTCGTGCTCGTCGCCAATCTCATCGCCTGGCCCATCGCTTATTATTTGACGAGCCTTTGGTTGCAGAACTTTGCGTATCGCGCTCCCCTCAGTGTCTGGCCTTTTGCATTGTCCGGCCTCCTCGCCCTCTCGGTCGCCCTGCTCGCGGTTGGCACGCACGCCTTTGGCGCCGCACGCATCAACCCGGTCGAAACGCTGAGACGCGAATAACAGATCTCGCCGGGCAACGAAAAACCCCCCGCAACCGCGTTGCGGGGGGTTTTTGTATGGTTTAAGGACGAAGAGATAAAATTCTGCCTTTTGGGTGTTCATCGCGCCATTGCACAATTTTTTTTTTGTCCTGTTCAGACAATATCAGGGGATAGGTGCCCCCTTGTTGTTCGCCGACCTCTATTCCCGATGCCCGCATGGACTGGATAATCTGGCGCAAGGCGCGGGGCGTCATGTCCAACTTGTCCGCCAATTCTGAAATCGAATAAATGACTTCTGTTTTTCCGCGGATGATTGTTCCATATCCCGAAAGGATGTCATTTAGATCAACGCCTTTGCTGGCATTTTCAATCGTGATAGAGACCCATTTGTCTCTCTCATTATAGGATAGAATCATATCCTGGTGTTCACCCTCTGCGCCGGCATTTTCCGCGCCACCAGAGGCAGGTGTTGAACTCAGCGTAATATGAAGCGTATCGGTTTCGGGAAAATACGCCAGTGATTTCATCGTCCCCCCTTTCTTATGCGTTCATCTGCGTTCATCTGCGGATACTTGTCTCTCACTTCTTTATCCTCACCTATATCGCATAATTCTCTTCATCGTAATACATATTCCGGTTCATCTTGTCGCCCGCGCCGACCCACGCGCCGCGGAACAGGGTTTGGCGCAGGGGCGGCATGGATGCAATGACTTCCCGCGGTACAGAACACATGCCCCACTTGCTGTTCACGGTGTTGTAGAGGTTGAACAGGCTCAAGCGCGGGCGTTTTTCATTTGTCCACCGCGTGCCCGTATGGCACAGTGCCTCGGTGAAAATCAGCGCGGAACCGGGCGGACACGTATAAGTATCCCACACGTCGCTTTCTCGACCACTTAGGGACTCGGGCCGCGGAAAAGCCGCTTTGTGGCTGCCGCTGAGCAACATCGTGCCCCCGTCGCCTGGCCCGACTTCGTTGATTTCCCACACCACGCGCGTCAATCCGGAATGCACTTTGCCCGGCAACATCTGATACAGGTGGGAGTTCCCGCAAAAATTGAAATACCCGCCCCCGCCGTGCGGTCTGAAATTGTCGCGCCCGGCCTCGCGGTAATCGGTTCGGGTGCGCTCAAACCGAAAGCCATAACAAGTGTCAGATGCAATGTTCTGGTGCGACACGGTTTCGTTGAGGACGCCCACAATCACCGGATGATCCAGCAAAATTTGCGACGGGCCGCCCATGGAATTGCGTTCTTCAACCGGCAACGATTCGGGTTCAAACCGAAACTTCATCTGATGCTCGCGGATGGTCGCCACTTGGTCATCCGAAAGCAAACCGGGCAGACAAATCCACCCTTTCAGATCGAAAAGATACTTCTGTTCCTCGCTCATGGGCACCACGGGCAACCCATCGGCATTGGTGCTCGGCAACAAATCGCGCATTGTGTTCCTCCTTGGGAGAAATAAGATGGAAGTTTAGCCACAAAAGGCGAGCGGCAGGTGTAGGGACGATGCCCCCGTGCTCGCCCGAAGATAAAAGAAGTAATACTAAGAAGCCCTCACATAAAGAAATCAAGCGTCTGAAACAGAGGAGTGAACACCCGCAGGAACGCCTCAAAGTCGGCCTCTCACAAATCCATGTCAACGCTTTTTGTTAGGGACTCAAATTGATTTTCTGTTGACCTGATGCGATATGCGACCCGCATCAGAGAAGCCATTGCAACCAGGCCATCCTAAAAGACCATCAGATCATGCCATCGCGCACAGCGCGCAAGGCCGTCTCGCAACCCACCTCCCTCTTGCAACCCACCTTGCAGGCCAACGCATGTCGTAGTGCTACAAAAGCGATTTGCGCTGTGCCAAGCCCCTCGGCGCATGAGAGCGGCATTTTTTGCCTCCTTTTTTTTGCTGTTGAAAAAAAAAAGTCAGTCGCCGCACGCCGTAGGCACAGGCGTAGCCAACGCATCAAAGGCAACCCATGTGAAGGCAGAACCAAACGCTTGAGACAAGCAAGGCATGATCTCTACGGAACGCCTGATCCTCATTCCTCATTAAGCCGCCTTTCACCATCCATGCACAAAATGGCCTTCGCTGGGGAACCACAGGGCATCGACGCAGGTGGAGACGCCAACGCCGAACAAGTACCCGACCATGAGGCCGTACCAAAAGGGCAGGGATTTGCGGTAGCGGGCAACGCCGCCAAATCGCATGACCAGGGTTTTGCTCGCCCAAACAATGAGCAGGCTAAAGCCATAGCGCCGCGTGGGAAAGGCAATGGCAACCGGGTGAAAGGGCCACCATGAAAAGCGTGCGCGGATGGCGGTCAGCAGGGCGGCAAGGGCAAATCCCCACGACCACACGCCCAATTTTTCAATGTCGAAATAGCGGATGGTGCTGCCCTCTACGTAGGGCACCAAGCGCACGAGATGGCCCCAATCGCCCAAATAGAGGGGGCCGTTCATGCCGCCATCTGTGTAGCTGCGATACAGGGAATCGCTCGCGGTTGCGATGCACCCCGCGATATAGGCGATGGGGATGATGCCCCATATTAAGGGGTGTCGCGTGAGGTGATGGCCCAGCATGCGGAAGTAGTGGGGGACGGACATGGTCGCGGTGAGGCGAATGGGCATGCCGGCAAAGCCATTGCGGTTGATCATCCATAAGGTGGTCAATGTGCCGGGCGACATGTTGGCTGTCCCGCCCATCTGCATCCACATATTGCCGCCCTTGTCCGCGCCTAGGCCGCCGGTGCCGCCGGGGGATAAAAACGTGAATCCGGTTGCAGCGGCGTATTTGGCAACGCCGAACAGGGCCACGAACATCAGCAGGAGTTGCACGCAGGTGGCCCACAGTTCCATGCCTGCGGTCATGCACCAGCCCGCGAGAAACGCGCCCGAAGCGATCAGGCCGAGCCACGCGGTGCGATAGGTGACGGGCACGCCGTCGTCTGTTGCACGGTTGTTCGCTATGGCGCGCTGAAGGGTGTTTTTGAGGTGTTTGCGCGATACCCACAAAGACCAGGCCACGAGAAAGACGAGTGCTCCGTGAGATTCCATGCCGAGCATTTCAACCGGCGCGGCTTGTTGCCCCTGCAAGCCCACGGCGAGGCCGATTTGATTCATCAGGCCCTCTTTGAGGATGTTGAGCGCGTTGTAAAACCAGAAGCTGAAGAGCAGGTCGAGCGGGCACAAATAGGCCAGGCCCATAATGAGGGGTTGCACGCGCAGGTAGTAATCGGGATAGTGATAGCCGATAGACACGGCCATTTGCCGAAAGTGGTCGTAGAGGGGAATGTGGGGCAGGGTGTGGACGAAATACCCCGCGACATTCCAGCAGATCACAAAGGCCGAGATGCCAAACCCCGTCCAGAACAGGGGCGCGTAAAACACAACCGGCAGGCGATAGCCCGGGACTTCGCGCAACAAGTCGGTCGGGAAGGTGGCCATGGGAAAGGTGAGGCGTTCGTTTTCATGCCACTGTTTGAAAAACAAGACGCTGCAAAAAAAACCGGCCATGACCACGGACAAACACCCGGCAGTCCACCAAAAGAGCGGGCGAACCCACGGTTGCCACGGAATAGATGCGTTGGGTTCTAAGCCCGCGTAGAGTTGCCCAATGACCACGGGCGAATTTTGCAAAAAGAGCCAGTCGGGCAAGAGTGGGGCGATGGCGTCGCCCACGCGGTTTTCCGGCGATGCGAGGTGCGCTGGCGCAGAGATATTGCCCAAGAGATAGCCGGCCCAGCCCGTGGTCGGCAGATTGCCAACGAGCCAGACCATGGAGAAGATGGTCAACATTTCCGTGCGCGACAAAGCGCGTTTGGGCGCGACGAGTTTCAAAATGGCGTTGATGCCGACCCACGCGACAAAGGGGATCAACGCCGATACGGGCATGTAATTTTTGATCATGTTCCACGCAAAATGCGTGATGTAAATGGTCATCAGGGCAATGGTCAAAACCCCGAGCAATAGCGCGCGCAACGTTATGCCCCGGTCTTGCACATCGGGATGGGGTTCAGGGGATATGTCGGATTGTATCATCATGTCGCGTCCCATGCCTTTGAATGACGAGGCAAAATAGGGTGCAGGATAGATATTTTCAACCCAAAATTTATTTGACAGGGGTGTCTTGTCTCATAATTTATACGTTTCCGAATGGGCATGACCAGAAAGAACGGAGTTCAAAAAATGAATGCGACAGCACACTTTTGGAGAACGAAAGAACTCAGCGTCCGTGCATCCAATTGTTTGGCAAAAGCAAATATTACAGACGAACAAGATCTCATAGAAAAATTTACAACGCTTGATAGTCTGCTCGCGGTCAGAAATTGTGGCAGAAAAACAGCCGAAGAGATCTGGGCATATATCATAACTTCAAAGACTCGCGTCCCCAACTGCGATTGGGAATCAGAAATCACATCGTCCAATTCAAGCGATGATCATTTTGCCGAAACGCAATCGGTCTTTATCCCGCTTTTGCACTTAAAAGTATCCGTGCATACATGGGAAACGCTGAAAAAAACGCCAGTCAACCGTATCCCATGGAGCGTTCGAACGCAGAACGTGATCACTCAGCAAGGATTGCGGAAACTTGCCGAAATTGCCGCACAGTCCCCCAGAGAATGGTTGAATTTTAGAAACTTTGGAAATACCTCTTTGACAGAAATCCAAGAGCGTATGACGGAAATAATTGGGCTACTTGGGGTTAATCACGATGTTCTCGATCAGGGCGACGATCATTGTGTCGAAACGCAATCTGCTGAGGCACAACCAGTCTTTATCCCGCTTTTGGACATAGAAGTATCCGCGCCCACCTGGAAAGCTGTTCAAAACAGATCTGTGCATCAATTCAACTGGAGCGTTCGGACGAAAAACATTCTCCATAGACAAGGCTTCAAAACGATTGCCGAGATTGCCGCGCTTTCCCCCAAGGAATGGCTCAGGTTTAGAAATTTTGGGCGCAAATCTCTGACTGAAATTCGGGAAACAGTCAATCAGATTATAGCGAATCCCGATGTGATTGATCCGAGGGATGAACTTTCGGATGAAGTATCGCAGATTCAGACACTCTATGAACTCGGTCATACAGTTTTTCAACGTCTGCAAACCCGCCAACAAGAGATCGTTAAGCGCTACTACGGATACGAGGAAACACCTAAAAATTTGCAACAAATTGGCGAAGCACTTGGGATTACCCGCGAGCGCGTCAGGCAGATTAAGAGGTCAGTCAATGAGAAAATCAATCATGGAGCGGACAATCATCTCATCACAACCACAGTTTTTCGTCTCTTGGGCAAATCCATCAGCGATATTATCGCAAAGGCTGGTGGATATTGTTCTGTCGAAAACCTCATGGAAATGATTCGCCAGCAGTTGGGATGGGGAGATAGCGAACAGTGGATTATCAACTGGTTTGATGAAGCATTTGGCAAGGCGTGGATATGTTTAGGGGCAGATGATTACAAAATTATTGATGGTGTCTGTCACCTGAAATCGGGCGAACTCGTCCAGAGTTTTTTGTCTGGGCTTGCAACGAGACTCCAGCGTTACGGTTATCGGCCTTTGACATTGGAAGAATGCAAATATCTCTCAAAAAAAACGAACGCAACAGCAATCGATTCAGAGCGGTTGCTCGATGTGATTGAGACCTATCCCGCCTTGAAAGTTTATCAATACGGAGAAACATACATCGGGATAGAGGCGTGGACATGGTTCAACCCTAAAAAGCCAACATCTGCTACAGGACGAGCCGCACTCGTCGAATGGTATCTCCGAATGACCCATGAACCCGCCACAGCAAAAGCGATTGCCGATGGGATATGGCGCGACCTGGGAAACTTTAAGTTGATGCCTTTTGACGTTGCCGACACCTGCGAAAAACAACCTCACCGCTTTCAAATTGATGATAATGATGCCTACGGCTTGTACCTCTGGGAGGAAGTCTCGAAATATCTGCAAGCCCTCGCAGAGTTTCTGTCAGATGAACCCTTGCCGATAGAGCGAATTGCCGAGGTATTGGTCCCCCAAGAGCCGGGGGAGATCATGCTGCTTGTCGCAGCCTTGAACTTTTATCCGGAGTTGTTTGTAGAACCGACGCCTTTCGAGTGGGCATTAAAGTCGCAAGCGGGCGAAATTGAGGCGGAAGCGGTGTGCAACTGCGGTCGCAGTTCAACCGATGTCGATTACGCAAATCTCACTTTTGAGGATTTAATGCCTAAATTATGAAGGGTTTGTATCCCAATGATTTTGCCACAACACCAACAACCCATAACGGTTCGACTGGCGCGGAAAGCCGATATTGAAGGCGCGAAGCGAATCGCGGACCAACACAGATCGGAATTGGGATTTGTCAACATCGCCATTTTGCGGGCCGCGCAAAGCAAAGGGTGGCTACTCGTTGCAACCAAATGGGTGGATAAAAAGCGCGACGTGATCGCGGGCTTTGCGAATTTCCGAATCAGGCAGGACAAAAACGCAACCCTGTACGAAATCGCAGTAGTGGATGCACACAAGCGAGCAGGCGTTGGAACTCGCTTGTTGAACGCGTTAATCTGGCGCGTTCACCTCGCAGGTGGTCAATGTGTTCGTCTCAAGTGTCCACGAGATCTGAGTGCCAATCGCTTTTACCAAAAACATGGATTTCAACATGTCGATACAGAACAAGGCAAAAAGAGACCGCTCAATGTGTGGCACTACCGCATCCCGCCGATATACGCAGGGGCTAAAAAGCCTCTATTCAATAGCGGAGAGGGGGCCGTCTCTAATCTCGTGGCTGATGATCGGAGAGGAGACCATACCGCCCCCGCGCATTTCTATGCCTCCCTCACTGTTACACCGGGAGAGATGCGGACAATGCATCGCCTTTGGCATGAACATGCCCACGATTTTGATTGGAAGTTCGGCAAACCGAATCCATTTCAACGGGTGCTCATCTCGCCTGTGGTTGCTTCCAAGTCCACCTTCGACTTTGTCCGGGAACTGAAACGCACGGGCGAGACAGAGGTGGTCATGTTCGATTCCGGTGGCTATTTCGTCCAAACAGGAGACATTTCCTACTACGACCTTCACCGGAAACTCTATGAATGCTATCAGCAGGAGGACTGGGCAGATAGCTATGTTCTGCCAGATAATCCGCCACTCAGCAAGGATTCATTGCGTTTGGCAGAAGAAAAAATAAAACAAACGGTTGAGGGTAGCCTGCGCCTTTACAGCGATCTTTCCGGCGCCATTCAGCAGAAGGCGATGCCAGTTGTCCACGCAACGAGAAGCGAACACCTCGACTATTGCCTGCGACATTACACCCATTTTACGAGAATCGGTTTCGGCTCATTTCCAACGAGCGGGACTTCAAACTCGATCAACCGGTTGAACATCAACGCGCTGATGATTCTTCGGCGATTGACTCGGATGCTGGATTCTGAGGGCGTCAAGCTACATACCTTTGGCATTTCAACGCCGCCTGCAATCTATTTGCTATCGCTGGTCGGCGTGCATTCTTTTGACTCCAACGGTTGGATGCGCTCTGGCGGATACGGCAAGGTTTTCCTCCCGTTTATGCGGGGTTATCTGGTCACCTTTAATTCTCGAAACAACAAGAGTTTGAATGAAGCAGAGTTCAAAACGTGGAAGGAAAACATCGGGCACGATTGCCCGTTCTGCGATTCTTTCGACCAGCTTTCAAACAACCGATGGAATAGAATTATGCACAATCTGACGGTTATGGCAGAGTTGGAAACGCATCAGCGAATACCGCAAATGGATATGTTGCGCGAACTATCGGGCGCGTACTATCGCATGTCGCAAAGCTTAATAACGGAGGCCCGATGGCACGTTCACACATCTTAAAAGGGTTTTCAGATTTGGAGTCGGCATTGTGGGTTCACAAATATCACCCTGGGCTTACGATCCGCCAAATGGTCAAAACCGCTTTGGACAATGGCTACCCAGTAACGGATACAGCGCGTTATGAAGCGGTTCAGCTATTGACCGAATGGGGATTGGCAGATGGAAAAAGCAGGGCATTAACCCCGGAAGGCGAGGCATTCTATTCCCTGTGGGAAACGAAACGGAGTACTGCCATTGATTTTCTGCACGGGCGGCAATACAGTCTGTGGACGCAAAGTGCCCCTGAGCAAAACATCGCGTCTTGGGCGTACAAAAACATCTGTAACTACTTGTGGACGCGGCAAACGCTTCCGGGAGATCGGGATCTGGTGGCTTATATCCATGATCTTCGCGCTTTTGACGAAGTGGTGATTCCGCCGAATATCGGCAATGCGTTCTCCATTAAATCGATCCATGACGCTTACGATTGGCTCCGACCATTAGATCCGCCCGTATTCGAGAACGACGCGACATTTGTACAACGACCATTCTGCTCAACACCGCTTTTTGCGATGGGACTCGGTTATATCGTGCGAGAATCTGAGTTTGGGGATTTGGTCAAAATTGACGATACGCGAAAGCAGGCCGTTTGCCGCTTTTGCCTCATTGACGAAACCGGTTTTGATCTCATGCTTGACGAGGCATTGCGCCAAGTTTCGTACCTTTCGGTGCAGCGGAGTTGGGACGGGATTTACGTAGAGTTGAATCAAGAGCCGCAGATCGGGGATTTTCTCGATTAAAATGAGTGGATTAAACCGCATGCTCTGGCAATCTTACCACAGAAAACTCCTCGCATTGGCGGAGACCAACGAGACTTTGACGGCATCTCAGCAGGCGGCCTGTCAGTTTTTGCAGCGGGAGATACGAGACTATCAGCAACGCATTAATCTCTGGGGTGCTCCGGGAGTTGGCAAGACGTTTCTCGCGCACCATCTCCATCACTGTGCAGACGGTCTCTATTTTTCGTCCGTAGAAACTTGTTCACACGCAGAAGTTTCCCCAAATTCGGTGGTTATCATTGACAATGCACCGCATGACCGAAGTGCAGCGCGGTCAATTTTCGGGGATGTGCTTTGGGCAGGCGCGTCGTCGGTCTTTTTGGTGACGCGCCAACCGATTGACGATGCGGTACGAAGAGTTGAATTGGGCTTGACAACTCGAGAATTGGCGCGAATTGAGGATGTGATACGTGGGCTTTTCGGCCATTTTCCGACCAATGACCTGCGCGCTGTGGATGGAATTTGGCAACGCCTCAAAGTTTTGGTAGAACACGCGATATAAGACAAAGCAGGCCCCTTATTAGGAAAAGGAGACAAGGCATGGCTTTAGACGAAATCATCAAAAAAAGTGTTGTGGTTGACACGCCACGCGCATCAGACCTCGCGGCACGCCCAGAGGAATGGGCAGACCGCTTTCAATTTCACGTCTCAACGCACGTCGCGATTGCCGATCTGACCGATAAGTGGGATGCGATTCTCAAGAACCTCCTGCAAGGGCGTTCTGCTACCGGGCTTATCCATGCTGATACGGGCTACGGCAAGACCTCAACCGCAGCCGCACTTTGGCACTATGCAGAACAAAAGGAGATTGTCGCGGTTCCTCCGTTTGTGTGGAATAGCATCGCCGACATGCTCACCGCAACTCATGGGTGGGTCTGCCATCGCTTGAAGGCAAAGAGGCCGGATCTGATTCCCGGTTTAGAACAGCAGTATGAGACGCTGATTGCGAGTAGCGATGAAGACCGGGCGCGTAGAATATGCCAAGAGGAAGATGTTCCGCTCGATTATGCCAGAAGGTCTGTCCAGGCCCTCAAAGCGCGGGGCGATCTAATGGATGCGGTTTCCGCAAATCGCCTCATTGACTACTTGCGGGTGGCGACTTCAACGCTTTTGAAGGCAGAATACAAAGGCTTGCTCATCCTGCCAGATGAGTTCGAGCTTTTTGCCAATACGAATCCAGACATCGCCAAGAATTTCGCGGAACTCAAAGAGTTTATCTTTTCCATTTTCCAAGAAAGCCGCCCAATAGGCTGTGTTGTTCTGACCTACCGCCGAACATTTTCCGACATCCAACTCAGAGCATCTCACATACCTGCCCGATTCAACAGGCCTGAAGGGAGTTTGATTGACCTTGAGCAGGCATACGGAAAGATCGAAAATGGAAAATCTTTCGCCCACAAACTTTGGGAGAAGTTGTCCATTAGGTGCAACCTGACCGCCGAGGAGCAAAACGCAATCGACCCGGATGTACTGTTTGCTCTCGGGCAGTTTTTGGGACACCAGCGCACGACGCAACTGATTAGCGGCCCTCGGTCTGTTGTTGCGACGTTTCAACGTGCCGCAAAACACTACGGCGAGAAGAAACGGCCCTATTCCATTTTCGATTTTTGCGAAGACTATCTCTCTCAAGGGCTTATTTGCTTCAACAATCAGGAAATCGACGCGGTCAAAGCGCATACCTCCATCATGAGCCAGCCCATCACCGGTGCTGATGAGGCGAAACAGCGCGTTGTCAAACTGCTGTGCGTCTGCCCAGATGGCGTACCGGAAGCACTTTTTGTGAAGCACGGCATTTCCGATGAAGATCGCTTGGCAGTCGCCCAAGGGTTGTTGGGCACGCACGTCATTACGAAAATCATCGGACCGACCTTAACCCATTACAAGGATGATTTACAAGCGGGCGACGCGCTCATCGAGATCCTCAAAATTCTGCGAAACCATTACAACCCCGCAAGTGAAGAAACCCATCGCGCCGCTGTCAGATCTTTTGCGAATTACATTTTGCCCGAAATTTTTCAGCAACGCACCGGAGCCTCCCACACGGGTTGGAGAGGTTTGCAAAAAAGGGAAGGGGATATAGAACCGATCTCTCAGGCCCGACTCGAAGGGACTTCTCTCCGAGATTATCCGCAGCGGACCCTGACCGTCCATGTTGGCACCGAAAAATTTCAAGAAATTAGCCCTGCCTACCGCGAGAGCCAGTTGTTCACCTCTTTTGTTTTACGGACTCAAGGGAATACACCGGCCTCAAATACCTGTGATGTTCGCGCAGACGGTCTCTACTTCCACCTCAACATCTCCGAAGCTATCGACAACCGAGAAGTCCCAAAAGATATTGGCAAACTCGGCGACCTTTTTTTGCCGGAGTCCGTTACTCCTTCGCTGCTCCTGTCTATGCTCGACTTCTTTGACATAGGAACGACTATGGACCGAGTCAAAGAGTTAAAACAGGAAGCGCAGGTGGAACTCTTGAAATCCCGCATTCGCGACCAACTGATCGGTTACTTCTTTTCGGCTACGGTCAAGGCGAGTGCCGTATCACAGCAGGCAGATTTGGCACAAGTACCCGCAGGGAAAAGTTTTGTCGAACGGGCTTTGGGCGTGCTGATTCGACAACGCTTCAAATCATACCGCGCTGTCGCAGTCTCGAATCAATGGAAAAAGAATTTGGGGATCTACATGCAGGCATTGACGAGAAACGCCGAAAGTCTCGGTGTGCGACGGGGTGAGGAACCTATTAAAAAAATTGCCAGAGACGTACCAGGGTTGTTTAACGTGGGTCAGCACACCACTTTTGCCAATACCTTCTACCCAGATGGCGTTTGGCGCGATCTCTTGCTCGTCAATGAAATTGACGCCAGTGGCAAAACCGTAGCGGAAGGCGTTGAAGTTAAAAACAATCAGAATCTCGTCGCTATCTATTTTAACCTCCATGATATGGAAAAGCGCGTTTTGGAAATGCTCGAGGCAAGCGCGGAGAGCATTGTCGTTGACAGCAATCCCGCCAAAGCAATGCCACTCAACGAGATTTTTCAACGGGAAGAGGGGTTTGGATATCTCGATGATGAAATTGGAGAGTTAATCAAAGTATTGACTTCAAGGGGCTTGGTCGGTCAAAAACAGCAGCGAGGGGTGGATTATCTGTATCGCGTTGAGACAGAGATCAATTTTGCCGAACTGCAAAGCAAGTGTGACCGCCTTAAGGCACTAGAGACACGGGCAAGATCAAGAGGCTTCGACCCGGAAGGAGATGGCGATTACTCGTTGACATCGGCTCAGGCAGATTTCCAGATCATCGGAATTGCGTCCAATGAAGTCCGCAAGGATGCACTGCGGCAAAAACTCAATTCAATTGAGAACGCTTTCAAAACGCAGTGTGCGATGTGGTTAAGTACAGCCGCTGCACAACTCAACCAAAGGGCCGCAGAGGCCGAAACATTGAGGTTAGAGCCGCCGAGGGGGCTGGAGCAAGAAACCGACCACCCGACGACCGAGTTTTCAGTTCTATTGTTTCAAGATATCCGCAAGGATATTCGGAAGACTTACAATGCCATTCCTCAAGAAATAGACAAGGTAAAACAGCAAGTACAGGCAATCTATAATAAGAAGATGCAAGAATACCTGTCTGACCAAACCTCTGAAAAAACGATTGCAGTGGCGGCAGATTTTCGCCATTCCATACAGACGATTGACCCGAAGATCGATGCACTCCGAGAGAAGCGTTCAGAAGCTGGACAGCTTTATGGGTTGTTTGAAAAGTGGCGCAACCTCGCCAGACAAGTTGAGCGCGACCGGCTGACGATGACAGATGCACAAGAGATCGATGGGGGTAAAAATCTCTGTGACAGGATGGACGATGAACAGCAGCGGATTAAACGCCATCTTGCGGATCAGACAAAAACCGTCAGACAGGTTCTGGAAGATCACGAGTACTTTTCCAATCAAATCGCCGCGATCAAAACTGAGTTTGACCAGATCTCTGAACGCCGAAAAGATGACTTTATCCGGTTCAGTGCCTCTATTGAAACCCAACTCCACAAACTCATTGACCGACCAGGCATTAGTGAACCGTTCAATCCCACCGACATAGAAGGCTCGTACAGCCGCGTCCGCGAAAAAGCGGTAGAGAAGATTCGGGAATTTGTCATCAAACCCGCACTCGAAGGTATTGAAACACGAAAAAGCGAATTGATGAAACCGCTTGAGGTCTTCACTGTCAGCGATGGGATCAGAAATCAGGCAATTGAATTGAACGACGAGGTACATGCCTTGGGGGATAGGATCGATGAGGTGAACGCGACGCTGAAACCCGATGATGTTGACTCGCAGTTGCCTGCGTGGGTGGAATCGCTCGATTCGATTCTGAAGTTGGGCAACGAGGTTTACAAAAGATGGGCAGGCATTCAAGATCAACTCAGATGTGACAAAAGTGAGTTGAGTCCAAGGGCAGCAGTGCTGTTGGATATGATTGAAACGAATGCGGACAAAGATTTCACAGAACTGATTGTTGCTCTCAGACAGTCTGAAAATGAAATGTTCGATTCGACTTCAGAGATTATCGAGAGTCTCGAGGAGTTGTACCAACACAATTGGTTGAACATCAAAGTCTCCCAAACGAAGGGATAGCGACGATGATAGACCTTTTAGAGAAGATGCCCTGCCTGACCGATCTGCCAAAGGAGACGCAGGGGCTGTGGGAGATATGCCTGTCGGATATTTGGTGTCCCAATTCGTTGGCAGAATGGCGGGATGTTGTAGATGCGCCTTGGGATGTGCCCGAAAAGGCGACGCTTTTTGTGAATTTGCCAGAGGTTCAGCGGAAAGAATTAACCGATGTTTTTGGCTTCCCCGCTATCGCACTTCCTCGCTTTCCGCCTGTCGAATGGGTGAACCAGAAGTTACCCGAGCATTTTGACGCCTTATGCACAGATGACTCGAAGCTATTGAAGCAATCGCAACTCGCCCAAACCGTTACAGAGCGCGTATCATACCTGCGACCCGAAGTCGTCATTTTTTTTGTATTCGACGGGTTGTCGTTGTACGATGTAGTAGATTGGGCATTTCCAAAGTCTTGGCGCGTGGTTTGTGAACCGTGTTTTGTCGATGGGTTAAGCGTGACCAAAAGTGGCATGAGCCGGTTAATCGGTTCGCCACCGCTAACGCATCAATTGTTTGCGGTGGGATATGTGCAGCGGCTCGGTTTTTCATATTGGGAGCGTTCGCAAAATCGACTTACCGATGTACTCTTTTCCGAGTTTCCACCTACCCAACTGTCTCGCGTCACGACCTTTGCAGAGATTCTGGACAGATTGCAAACTGCTAACCTGACAGATCAGATGTTTATTCAAATTGTTCGGACAGGACTCGATGGGGTTTGTCACATGCATAGAGAAAAGCCGAATATCGCCGCGATGCTCGATCAACTCAAATTGGATGTTGAGCAGATTGTCGAAGTGGTCGGCGCGTCTGAAAAGACTGTGCGAATTTTTGTCACGAGTGACCATGGGATTCTTTGGTTCAAAGGGCAGAGAGTGATGCCAAGTCAGTTGCGAAGCACGTCTGTCCGTTATACTAAATCCCCATCGGACATGTCGGGAATCACTGTTGCCGAAGCTGGAGAGACATTTACGGTTTTGACAGGTGATGAAGTCATCGCGAGAAATCGCAAGGTGACGGAGTGGGGATTTCACGGGGGAATTTCTGCACGGGAATCTTTTGTTCCCTTGCTCGACATCACGCCCAAATGATAGGTGATTCAAATGGCAGAGATCAATTTGCGAATCGGCACGGAGTACGAAAGCGACGAACTGATTTATATGAATGCCACAGGGTCACGCGCCGTATTCATCTGCGGCAAGCGCGGTTCTGGCAAAAGCTATACGATGGGCGTTATCGTCGAAGAGTTGTTCAACCAAGAACACGGTGAGGCAACAATTATCATCGCCGACCCGATGGGAATTTACCATACGATGGCTTTGCCGAATGAAACGCAAGCCGATGAAGTCCGCAATGCCGGATTTCTTACCAGCGGCTTTCCCATTCGGCTCATCGTCCCTGGCGATCCGTTGATTCGATACGGCGATGCGGCGGTGCTTGCGAAATTGCGAGAAAATGGCGTCGAAGTCGTGCCACTCCAAATTAACGCTGCTGATCTTTCCCCCGAGGCGTGGTGCGAATTGTTCGACATTGGCATGAACGAAGTGATGGGGATTGTTTTATGGCGTGCCATTGATACGCTTCTCGAAAAGGATCGGCATTTTGAGATCGATGATATTCTTTTGACAATCAATCGCGATCAAAAGGCGAAAGATACCTCCAAAGAGGCTTTGGAAAACCGGTTAACAGTGGCTAACCGCTGGGGGATCTTCGCACGAGAACCGACTTCGTTGAATGATGTGTTTCTCCTAAATCATATTAACGTCTTAGACCTAAGCGTGATCGATGCAGGTACAAAAGGGCTACGCAACATGATACTCGACGTCGTTTCTCGCTGTCTTTTCACTGAACGAACCCGAGAAAGACGCAGAGAGGAATTTGGATTATCTACAAAACTACCGCGAGTTTGGCTGGCGATTGACGAAGCCCATCAATTTGTGCCGAAAGGGCGAGCCTCGCTTTGCAAGGAAATGCTTATTCGCTGGGTGAAAGAAGGACGTCAACCGGGACTCAGCCTCGTTGTAGCGACTCAGCAACCGGCCGCGATTGACCCGGAACTGTTATCACAATGCGATGTCATTGTCGCGCATAAAATTACAACTTGGGACGATATCAATGCACTTGATCGACTGAGTGCAACGTACATGAAAGGAGACTTAAAGGGCTATATTCGCAACCTGAATCGCAGAGGTGAAGCCCTGTTGGTTGATGATGAGACCGAGTCTGTTACAACAATTCGAGTCCGCCCGCGATTCAGTTCGCACGGCGGTGCGGAAATTCAAGAGAAGACTGTGAGGAAATTTTTATTTTGAGTCCCTAACAAACGGTTTTAGACAAGCGACACGCGCGCAAGATCGCGTGAGTGCGTCGTCAATATAGCGGCAACGCCCAAGGCGTCATCAACGGCATCGGGGTGGTCACATGTGTCTATGTCCATCCGCAACAGGATCGGTTCTGGCTGATTGACGATCGGATTTATGACCCGCAAGGCGATGGCAAAACCCAGTTGGATCATCTCAAGGACATGCTCTCTGTGTGGGTCTATCAGAAGGGCCTTCCTTTTACCGGGGTCTTGATGGACAGTGGGTATGCGACCAAAACGGTCATGCGACACAGAGAGCAGATGCAAAAAACCTATTATTGTCCCCTCAAGCCCATCCGCGTTTATCCGCGTTCATCTGCGTTCATCTGCGGATGCTTTTTGCCTTCTCTGAAAACAAATCCAAAACAGGAACGCGCCCATCCCCGTGAGCGCGGCGCCGGTGAGAAAGAGGCGCGAATAGCCCGCAGCCGGGATCATATACCCGCCGCCGAGGGCCATGGCGGAATAGCCCATGCCCGACATCATGGCGACTGCGCCCGACATGGCGGTGCGCCAGCGCACGGCAACCAATTCTTGGTGAAAAATGGCAAAAGCCGAGCGGCGAAGCGCGGTGAGGGCCATGATGCCCACAAAGCAGAAACCCGCAACGAGCCAGTTTGAAACCAACGCCATACACAGCAACAACAGGGCCGTCACAGCCGTGACCATGCCCACGGTGCGGCGAATGCCAAAACGCGCAAAAAAAAACGGGAGGGACAGGGCCGCGGGCACCGCGAGCAATTGCCCGCCGGCGAGTTGCACCCCAATCAGCGACAGGTCCACATTGAGTTCCTCGTCCATATACACGTTAAAAAAGGTTCGGGCCGCGGCTTCGCCGGCAACGTGCAGAACGGAAATGAGCGCGGTGAGGATCATTGCGGTCAGCGGAAGCGGGGCCGCGTTGGACACGATCTCCTGTTTGCGTTCGACCTGGGCATCCCGCGTGGCGAGCAGCGCGAAAATTGCCGGGATCAGACAAAGTGCCCCGAAGCACAGGGTATAGCGGTACACAGCGGGCCGCGCCAGAGACGTATCGAGCATCTCGGCGAGATACCCCGGCAAAATGCCGCCCAACATACTCCCGACAAATCCCGACAGGGGCATCAGCGCGGCCTGCACGGCAAAAACCCTATCGCGTTCAACTAGGCTGGTAATGCCCATCAAATACGGCGTGCCATTCACGATAAACAGGGCAATGCCGATCACGCCGAGGGAATAGGTCGCAAGCACAAAAACATCGCGCACGGTGGCTGCGATCAACTCGGCCTGCGACAGCAACCCAAAACCCACAACTGCCACACAGATCCCGATGACCATTGTAAAGCGGCTGCCCCATCGCCCTCCGAGCACCCCGCTTGGCAGGCTAAACAGGGCAAAAAAAAGCGCGCCCGTGGCATTGGCCCATCCCACAAATTGCATGTTATAGCCCAGGCGCAACAAATAGAGATTGTACAACAGGGGATAGATGCCTCCAAAAAGGACAAACCCAAACAGCGCGGAGGCCAGCAAATAGAGACGCACATCGCGGGAAAAGTGGATATGAGAGAAGGGGAAGGTCATTTTAGTGGTCAGTAGTCAGTCCCCGCGCCGCCCGCAACCCAAAGGTGAGATGGGAGGATAGAAACGTAGGGGCGATGCCCCCGTGCTCGCCCAAAGATACAAGACGCAAGACGCGAGAAGTAATACCAAATTGCTTTTAAGTTGTCCGTATTCTGCCTCCCATCAGGGAGGAATGAGGAACAGACTTCTGTACGGATCATACATTGCTTGCCTCAAGCGTTTGGTTCTGCCTCCGCGTTGGTTGCCTTCGATGCGTTGGCTACGCCTGTGCCTACGGCGTGCGGCGACCGACTTTTTTTAACAGCAAAAAAAAGTAGGCGAGCGGGGTACAACTGCCCCAGCAGTTCAAAAATGCCGCTCTCAAACGCCGAGGGGCTGGCACAGCGCAAAGCGCTTCGTCGCACACATGACATGCGTTGGCCTGCGAAGAAAGTTGCAAGATGAATGTGGGTTGCGAGACGGACTTGCGCGCTGTGCGTGATGGCATGATCTGATGGTCTTTTGGGATGGCATTTTTGCAATGGATTCTCTGAATGGCTGCGTAACGTCAAGGGGATCAATCACTGATAGCATATCGCATCAGACCAACAAAAAATCAATCTGAATCGGGATTGAAGGATTAGAGGATTTTGCACGCTGTACTTTGTCCCGCCTTTAATCCGCGTTCTTCCGCGTCATCCGCTTAATCCGCGATCAGCCTTTGTATCTTGCATTTTCGGGCGGGCACAGGGACCGCGCCCCTACGTTTTTATTTTTGCATCTTTCATCTGCGTTTTCGCGCCTTTTCGCGCCACGCCGCAGGCAGATTGTCGTGGAGGAGGTCGCTTTGCATGAGGATCTGCGCGGTGTCTCGGGCCGCGGTGTGTATGGCCCAAAACGCGCTGTCTCGGCGGGTTGCTTCGGGCAGAATGACGATTTCGGGCGCGTCAAAAATCGCGGCGGGCAAATCCGGGTTGAGGTCGTAGCGATGGCAGCGCGTGGTCGCGCGTGCGGTCCAGTCGCGTGTCTCGATAGTCCAAATTTGGCGTGCGGGCAGCCAGTGCCTGTTGAGGTACCGCGTATTTTGCTGATAGACCTGCCAGTGCTCAATGCCGCGCAACTGTCTCAGGGCGGGAAAGTTGAGGCGCAGGTCATAGCCCACGAGAGAAAAATCATCTCGGGCGACCCAAATATCTCCGAGCAATCCGGGCATGTGCCCGTGCCGCGGCGACACGCCAATGCGCGAGACGTGGAGATCGCCCACTTGCACCGTGGAAATGCGTTCAAAGTGGTAGTGTTCGAGCGCGTTGGAGGCCAAGGGGTGGCGCGCAATGTCAAAGGGTTGGTCGCCCACCGTGCCGCGCGCAGGGGTTTGCGCGAGGCCGGGGGAAACGCTCAACCGCCATCTGCCCCAGTTGCGGATGCCCGCAATGCGCTGCACGAGGCTGTCGGGGGCGCGGTAATAGCCTTTGATGATGTACTCAATGCCCGCGACCGGGGCGTCTGTTCTGCGGCTGATCACCTGTTGGCTGCTGTACGCGTCGAATGCGTAGGCGCGCATTTCTGCGTTGTGTGCGTGGAGATATTCCATGCGGGGGCGGCGATCAAGCGGCGGATCAACTCGGGCGCAGAAAGGGCTTGCACGGGCGTTTCATCGCGCAAGCGCATCGGGATGGGGGAAAGTGAAAGTTGGAGGTGGGCGATCAGGCCGTGCGGGAGAACGAGGGTTGTGTCGGAGGGGACATACCGCTGGTGGCGCGCTTGGATGTGGATGTCGCCGGGTAAAAGCCCCGCTATCTCAACGCGCCCATAGAGGTCGGCAATATGCACGCTGGGCAACGCGCTTGATCGGCGGAGGATGACCGCAACGTAGGGCAGGACCGCGCCGGTGTCGGCATCGCGGCACTGCACGGACAGCACAGCGGTCGAATCCGCTTGGGCACAGGCGAATGAAGCGGGGATGAGAGCGGAAAAGAAAAATGAGCGAAGGGCGATCATTGTTTTTTGCCGCGCGCCAGAATATCCCAGACGACCTCCACGCACCCATTGCGCGTGCCGTAGAGTTGATCGTGCAAAAAGACGGTCATGTCGGAATAGCCGGAGATGAACTGAATTTTGTCGCCGATTTTGAGATCGCTATTTGTCAGGCGAAGCGCGGCGTGTTCTGCGGACAGGCCCGTGACAACGACATCTGTGCGGTCTTTGACCTCGGGCAAAGTGCCGTAATTGCTCGTCGTTTTGCGCCCGGCATCGGCAACTGCGCGGTTGGGCGCCGTGCGGCTGATCACCGTGGTCAGCACAGTGAGGGCCTGTTCCAAACCGCGCACATGGAGTTTGTCGCGGTAATAGGTGTCCATGAAAATCCCGCCGCCAGCTTGGATTTCGGTGATGCCGGGAAAATTGGGGGTAAAGGCCAAGGTGCCCGTGCCGCCCGCGCTGACAATCTCGACCGGAAGCCCTTCGCGCTGGAGCAACTGCCGCGTCTCTGAGAGGATTTGGACCGCCTCTCGACACGCGGCTTCTTTTTGCGGATCGTCCAGTGCCATCGCGTGGCCTTCATAGCCCATAATGCCCGCAAAAATCACCCCTGGCGCCGCGTGGGCCTGTCGCGCAAGCGCGAGGGTGGGCGCGCCCGGGGGCACGCCGCAGCGCTGCATGCCCACATCGACTTCGATGAGCACGCGCACATTGACCCCAACACCTGTTGCCGCGTCGCCAATGGCGCGAATGTGAACGGGATCGTCAACGGCCACCATCACATCGGCGCGCCGGCACAGGTTGACCAAGCGCGCGATTTTTTGTTGCCCAACGATTTGGTTGGCGATGAGGAGGTCCGAGATGCCCGCATCGGCAAACACTTCGGCCTCACCGAGTTTGGCACAGGTGATGCCAATAGCGCCTGCGCGCAATTCCGCGTGGGCAATGGCCGGGGTTTTGTGGCCTTTGGCATGGGGCCGCCAGTGCAAGCCGCTGTCTCGACATCGCGCCGCCATGAGCTGGATATTGTTTTTCATTTTGTCGAGATCGACGAGCAGGGCGGGCGTGTCGAGCGCGTGGATGGGCTGGCCGATAGGAGAATAGGGCATGGGATTAACCGAGGTTGGGGTTGCAGTCGCGCCATTCGGAAAGCGGCGGCAAGATGCCATCTGCGATGGTCTGATCGCGCAGGGCAACCAAATGGTCGTAGGATTCGCGCAGGGCCGCGAGGTCGTCTTCCGTGCCTTCGGGCATAGACCAACGCACGCCTGCCTCAGACAGGGTCGCGGGCATCGCCATCATGATGTGGTCCAATCCCTCGGCATTGAGATACGCGCCGCAGGGCCAGGCATAGGATTCGCCCAA
This sequence comes from uncultured Latescibacterota bacterium, assembly GCA_958295785.1. Classification (GTDB taxonomy): domain Bacteria; phylum Latescibacterota; class UBA2968; order UBA2968; family UBA2968; genus VXRD01. Next base: position 2,170,378 of record OY282377.1, on the reverse strand, counting down.
GACGCCGCGCAGCATAAACGCGCTTTGTTGCGCCGGCGATTGGAAAGAAGAACGCCCGCGCAGATCGATGATGCGCGCCCCGCCGCCGCGCACGTGTTCTTGCACATCGGCCCAGGCGTCGGCACTCATGCCAACGCCATTGACGCTTTGCCCGCACAGAATGTCGGTCAAGGGGATGCCGTCGATCTCGATGCCGCCGATAAAGACGGCCATCTGCTCGCCGTGACCGCCGTACGTGCGGCAGCCGGTGACTTTGCTTTGCAAGATGCCAAAGTGTTGCGCCAGGCGGGTTTGCAAGCGCGTGCTGTCGAGCGCGGCCAAGGTGGTGACGCGCCCGGGGGCGAGTCCGGAATGCACCAGCGTGGTCAGGCCGGTGATGTCGGCCGGATTAAAAATGATGATGACAAATTTGCAATTTGGGCAATATCGCTTGATATCCAAGCCGAGTTGCTTGGCGATTTCCGCATTGTCGCGGCGCAGGTCTTCGCGGGTCATGCCCTCTTTGCGCGGCGCGCCCCCGGAACTGATGACGTAAGACGCGCCTTCGAGTGCTTCGGCAATCTCGGTCGTCCAAGTGACGTCAGCGTTGGGAAAACCACAGTGATAGACTTCCTCGGCCGCGCCTTCAAGGCCGGGCGCAAAGGGGTCGTACATCGCCACGCGAGACGCCGTGCCCGACGCCAAGAGCGTTTGCGACAGGTTGGACCCAATGGCGCCCGCCGCGCCCAATACGGCAACTTTTTCATCTGTCAAATACATGGAAAATTCCTCGTTCGGGTGATGGACTTAGAAAACCCCGCACTTTTGCACGGGGTTTGGGAATATAAGAATCCCTAACAAAAATAAATCAAGCGTCTGAAACAGATGAGTGAACACCCGCAGGAACGCCTCAAAGGCGGCCTCTCACAAATCCAGGTCAACGCTTTTTGTTAGGGACTCTAAGCCTCTGCGTCCAACGCATGCTGAAAAGCATCGAGATTGTCCACTTGCACCGCCGCACGATGCAACTGCTTGAGCCGTTGCAAATCGTCAATGGCCCGAATGCGACCAGCGAACTGACCGGGCGCGTCCGCATCAAAGCGAACCTCCAACACATCGAGAATATCTTCAATGGTGCTTTCTCTAATCCCTTCCTCCCTGCCGCGACGCATCCCCTGTTCAATCCCCTGTTCAATGCCTCGGTCAATACCTTGTTGGGTAAGGTATTGGGCAAACGATGATTCACGCATAATCGCATCCATAAAACCCTCCTGAGAAATAATACGCCTAACGGTGGACAATTCGTACGATATTCCACCTAAAATAGCCATACCCGCCATCATGTCAACCTTGGTTGAGGCATCCAAGGGCAAGGCTTCCGTCGCCTGAAGACATTGACGCAACCACGCATCCGCAGACACCCCAGACGGAGGTTTCATCAATGGCGCAAACGGAAGCAAGCCCGGATGACCACCCTCGATAATCGCTTGACCGTCGATCTCACTCAGACGAATCACCTTGTATTTCACCAGCACCTCATGGCCGGGCAGTTCTTGGATGTAGTATCCCTTATCGCGTCGTCCAGCACCGGGACGCAGGTAGATCACAAAGGAAAAGATCGGCAGGCCATAGCGTTCTATGGCGCGACCGATATAGCCGGCCATGCGATGCGACATCGGAGTGTCCGTGCTGTCCGCGGTTTGAAATTCGCAATGAATCAACGCATCCTCACCCTCAATACGCACGAGAATCAGGCTATCGGCGCGCCGGGCTTCCACAGTGGGTTGCTCGGTTTCGAGCACCTCGAGCACCTCGATGTCAGCGCGTCCGAGTGTGAAGCGGATGAAATCGTCCGGGTAGGTTTGAATCAGGTGTTTGGATATCGTATCGTATTCGGCCATAAACGCCACCTTGAAAAAATTGATGAACAAAATGATGAACAAAAAAATGATACAATCACGCCATTTTTGACAAGACTTTGTTTGACAAAGATGCGAAAATAAAAACGTAGGGGCGGTGCCTCCGTGCCTGCCCGAAAAGGCAAGACACAAGGCGAAAGGCAACCACAGAGGGACAAACATTGGGAAGCGCAGATAGGGAGACGAATGGAGCAGACAGAGAGGACATAGCGGAGGCAGGTAATCCGCGCAATCCCCTAATCCGCGACAATCCGCGATCCAGACAGTTGCGTTGCAAAGCCTGTGCCAAAACGCCGTAATCCAGTGCTATGCCTCTGCGTCCAACGCACGCTGAAAAGCATCGAGATTGTCCACTTGCACCGCCGCACGATGCAACTGCTTGAGCCGTTGCAAATCGGCGATAGCCGCAATGCGGGCGGCGAACTGACCGGGCGCGTCTGCATCAAAGCGAACCTCCAACACATCAAAAATAGCTTCAATGGTGCTTTCTCTGCTCCCGCGCTCCAGACCCTGTTCAATGCCCTGTTCAATGCCTCGGTCAATACCTTGTTGGGTAAGGTATTGGGCAAATGATGATTCACGCATAATCGCATCCATAAAACCCTCCTGAGAAATAATACGCCTAACGGTGGACAATTCGTACGATATTCCACCTAAAATAGCCATACCCGCCATCATGTCAACCTTGGTTGAGGCATCCAAGGGCAAGGCTTCCGTCGCTTGAAGACATTGACGCAACCACGCATCCGCAGACACCCCAGACGGAGGTTTCATCAATGGCGCAAACGGAAGCAAGCCCGGATGACCACCCGCAATAATCGCTTGACCGTCGATCTCACTCAGACGAATCACCTTGTATTTCACCAGCACCTCATGGCCGGGCAGTTCTTGGATGTAGTATCCCTTATCGCGTCGTCCAGCACCGGGACGCAGGTAGATCACAAAGGAAAAGATCGGCAGGCCATAGCGTTCTATGGCGCGACCGATATAGCCGGCCATGCGATGCGACATCGGAGTGTCCGTGCTGTCCGCGGTTTGAAATTCGCAATGAATCAACGCATCCTCACCCTCAATACGCACGAGAATCAGGCTATCGGCGCGCCGGGCTTCCACAGTGGGTTGCTCGGTTTCGAGCACCTCGAGCACCTCGATGTCAGCGCGTCCAAGTGTGAAGCGGATGAAATCGTCCGGGTAGGTTTGAATCAGGTGTTTGGATATCGTATCGTATTCGGCCATAAACGCCACCTTGAAAAAATTGAGGAACAAAAATGGGGAACAAAAAAATGATACAATCACGCCATTTTTGACAGGACTTTGTTGGACAAAGATGCGAAAATAAAAACGTAGGGACGGTGCCCCCGTGCCCGCCCGAAAAGGCAAGACACAAGGCGAAAGGCAACCCTAGAGGGACAAACATTGGCGGAGCGCAGATAGGGCGGCGAATGGAGCAGACAGAAAGGACATAGCGGAGGCAGGGTGGTGGGTAATCCGCGCAATCCCCTAATCCGCGACAATCCGCGATCTAGACAGTGGCGTTGCAGAGCCTGTGCCAAAACGCCGTAAGCCAGTGCTAAGAAGCCCTAAGAAAAAGAAATCAAGCATCTGAAACAGAGGAGTGAACACCCGCAGGAACGCCTCAAAGGCGGCCTCTCACAAATCCATGGCAACGCTTTTTGTTAGGGACTCTAAGACAAGAGGCGATAGATCGACGCGCTCTCAGAGAGAAGTGTTAGACAATGGATGATTCGTACGTGGACTGTAAAATCCGCTTCTCAAATGAATATGTTGTAGCCTCGATTCCTTGCAGACCACCGTTTTGCATCTGAGTAGAGCTTAGTTTGGCGAAAATCTGCGCTGTCATACGCAAGACGTAGCGCAATGCCCAGAACTTGAGAGGTCGTTTCTTTGCTCGACTTGCTTCCCAAGACCTTTCTCAAGCCAATGCCAAAGATCGCAATGAAGTCGTGCCCACAGCAGATTTGATACGGATCGTCGGTCGCATCTTTTACGAGTTCCAACAACTTGTTTCGAATATCTTCCATCTTTAATTGTGGATTTTTCGTCAACGCAAAAACGTTCTTTATCATTTTGTCTATATCCAATTTTAACGAATTGCGGTCGACGAATTTTTCAAAACTAAGTCCTTCAAAGCGCAAGCGAAGATTATTTGTTACAGACAAGTGGCGGAAGTGCCCTATAATCAGGGCTTCCTGAATCAGGGCTGGACGTATTCCACGTTCTCTATCGGGAAAATTGCGAATTTTTGTTTTTGAACCCAACTCCCGCAAGACCGCGCTAAACGCCTTGGTTTTAATGATCATCATTTCGACGTCGTGATCGTCCGTGACGGCTATATTCCGCGAAGTTGGCAACGAACCATCAACGTGCCCAAAGTCTGCGTCAACTATTCCCATGAAGCCCTGTACGCCATCATGCGATTCGAGAATTTCAACGGCATCGAGGACATTCTCCTTACCCCAAGCAGGGATGATCGGCATTTCGGAATTTTCGACAAATCGGCGGAAAAATTTTTCGTCATTATCTCCTTCAAGGATGAGCACAGATCCATTGTATGTATCGCGTACAAGAAGAACTTCATTGGCAATGGCGTCGCCTGTCTGATCCATAATGTTAGCCTTCCGCTTCATCTGCCAACTTAACCATGAGGTCACGCCGGTTATGGATGATAGATGGAGAATGGGTCGCTACGAGAAAATCAAGGTCAGCCAGTTTCGATATCTTTGCGATATCCTCGAGAAACTTTCTCTGCCATGTGACATGAAGAGACAACTCAGGTTCATCTATGAGAATGAGGGAACCCGGCGATGCCTTGAACAAAAGTCCGTATGTCAGGACAATTTCGTGTTGCTCACCAGAGGACAGTGCTTTCGGAGGCACAATAGACCCGTCATGATCCGATTCAAAAATGAACCCCTTATCTTTATCTATTGACAATTTCTTATACGAAAAGCGTGAGTTGACGATATCTTTGAGCAGTTCTACTTGTAGGAGAAGTGGGTCGAATATCTTCAGTTTCTTTTTTATATCCTCAAGATAGACCCATAAAACTTTTCTCTCATTTTCTGCCAAACCTTCGGGGGTGAGAGGAACTGATGTTTCAGCAGCAAGGAGACCGGCCTCCATCAAGCGATTTCTATATTTTGACTGACGGGTATATTCTTTCTGTATGTTCTCTTTTGTCGCTAACGGAGGAAGTTGCGCTTCTAAAAGTCGTTGGGGGAAAGAGCTATCTAAAGATGATCCAAGCTCACCGGATTCCCGTTGGCATTTCGCTATTCTAGAGATCATATCCTCCGAGTATTGCTCCACTGTCACTCGCTGTACGGGAACTTTTCTTCTATATCGAGGCACAAATTCTCCATTTTTATGCCTCGTAAAAAGTCTCTGAGTTTCAACAACGACAATATTGATTTGGTTTAATAAGCGTTCTATTCTATCCGGAACTGAGGGGATGGATTCGCGAATATCAGGGGGTAGAAAGTGCCCGTACCGGAAAATGACCTCATCAAAAGACATGATCTCGTCCGTGGTTTCATCATACCATTCAGATGGACCAATGCGTTCAATATGATCGATCATGCGTTCTAAGAGGCTGGAGGGATATCTTTTGAGTCTCTCCTCCACGCTCAAAGATACCGTATGCTCAATTGATTTTTCTCCCAAACGATAGGTTAATTTCAGCTTTGCGGAATCCTTTGTCCCATCTTTTTTGATTTGTCTAACTGTCAAGGTGCCTTTCGGGTCGAAACGGACCACAATGCGGTCAAAGGGCGTATTAAACAATGAGTGAAACCGCCGTTCAAAGAGATCATGGACAAGACGGAGAACCGTTGTCTTACCGACGCCATTCGGCCCGTGGATGATGGTAATCCGGTCATTCGTCTTAAGAGGTATCTCGTGATCAAAATACCCAAAAAGGGATTTGATCTCTATCTGTCTTATTTTCATGCTCACCTCTAATCACAACAATGAGAACAGTTTTAGACAGCGAGTACTGTATTCTCATTGTTGTGAGGAACTTATTGCAGGCTACAATTTTCAACCACGAAGAAGAGAGAATTGGCATCCGTTAGATTATTTATTTAGGACTTACGCATGCTGAGTTAAAAAAGGGTGCAATTCCGTAAAATTTATCACTTTGAGGAGGTGTCAATGCGCCAACCGACGCGTTTGGATTACTGTCAGTATCTGCTTAGCCATCCCCTCAACGATACCCTGCCCCCTTTCGCCGACCATAGCGAAGGGTTCAGTCATGAGAGGAACAACCGCTATCTCGCCGGTGAGCGTATCCCACCTCGCTTGGTGTGGGAACACGTCAAAGCCCCCATCGCGTTGACGCCTGAAGGCGATGTGATCTTTGATGACCCGGTTTTAGACAAGCGACACGCACGCAAGATCGCGTGAGTGCGTCGTCAATAGAGCGGCACCGCCCAAGGCGTCATCAATGGCATCGGGGGGGTCACATGTGTCTATGTCAATCCGCAACAGGATCGGTTCTGGCTGATTGACGATCGGATTTATGACCCGCAAGGCGATGGCAAAACCAAATTGGATCATCTCAAGGACATGCGCTCTGTGTGGGTCTATCAGAAGGGCCTCCCTTTTACCGGGGTCTTGATGGACAGTGGGTATGCGACAAAAACGGTCATGTTACACAGAGAGCAGATGCAAAAAACCTATTCCTGTCCCCTCAAGACGAACCGGCGCGTGGACGATTCGGCAGGCACAACCCCCTACCAGCGCGTAGATAGCTTAACTTGGACTCAAGCGCAACGCAAACAAGGCAAGCGAATTAAAATCAGAGGGTTTCCCAAAGACCACAAAGTGAAATGATTCCGGGTGGCGTCTTCTGATAGACGCACGGCGTATGTCGTGACCAACGACCATGCTCAAAACGATTCTTCAGGGGTACAACAGGTGTGTCACAGGCGATGGAAAATTGAGCCCTTTCACCGCGAAGTCAAACAGGTGACCGGGCTTGAAAAGTGTCAATGCCGGTTGGCACGCATTGTACGAAATCATATTGGGTGTGCGATGTTCGTTTGGATAAGACTCGCGCAGGTGGCCTATCAAACAGGACAAACCATTTATCAAGTCAAATACCGAGGGCTAGCTGACTTCTTGAGACAACAACTCAAAGCACCTCATATTCCAATGGAGATTGCGTAAGTCCTATTATTCTTCATTGGATTGGCTTTGAAGGGCCTCGTACATCTGAAATGCTTCGGTCGCTTTTTTAACGCATTCTTCGGCAACATCGCCTTCTGAAACTTCGGATTTGCGCGCATAAACGCGAGACAGCGCGGCCCAAGCTCGGGCATTGTCGGCTTGGAGTTCCGTCACTTTGGTGAAAGCTTCAATGGCTTTGTCAAAAGATTCTACTTTGTCGGCGAGCAAGCCGAGTTGGTACCACGAATCGATATCGTCGGGATTTGATTCAACGCTCTTTTGAAAGAGGTCGAGGGCTTTGTCGCCCTTGCCGAGTTGCCGATAGGCAATGGCGAGGTTGAACAGCGCGTCCATGTTATCGGGTTGGATCGCGACCACTTTTTCGAGAATCTCAGCGGCTTTTTCGTAGTTTTCGGCTTGCAAAAAGATCTGCGCCGCGATGTTCAAAATTTTGGGATCATCCCCCGCTATCGCCAATGCTTTTTCCGCGGATTCCGAGGCGCCTTCTTTGTCGCCCAATCGGTATTGGGCTATCGCCAGGTTTTGCAAAATGTTGATCTCTTCGGGATCGATGGCGTGGCCTTTTTTGAACATTTCCAGGGCTTCTTCAACTCGATCCGCATTCATCAGCGCGCCGCCGACATTGAAATAGGACTGCGCTTTGCTCGGGTCGAGTTCAAGGGCTTTTTTGTACGTCTCGATGCCTTCTTCTGAATTGCCCACGTTGAGAAACGTGATCGCCAAGCCTTCATACGCGTCGGCTTCTTTGGGGTTGATCGTGATGGCGAGGTTGAATTGATCAACGGCAAACTCGAATTTTTGGGCGTTCATCCCTTTGACGCCCAGGTTGTAATACCGCGTCCAAAGCTCTTTGCGGTCCTCCGCGACTTTCTTTTTCCACTTCCTGTCCGTCGCCAGATCGTAGTGTTCGTTCATTTCCTCGAACAATTCTTTTTGCCCGTACAGCCAGCCCAAGTAATACTGGGCTTCCGAATCGTCGGGGCGCCCTTCCACCGCGATCATATATTGTTCCAACGCCTTGTCGTATTGACGCTGAGTGATGTAGAGTTTGCCCGAGCGTTTGGCCACACTGGCCTGCCCTTTGGTCACTTTGGCTTCAACGGTGTTGATAAGCAATGGCGTTGCAGCAAAAGCCAATGTCAGGGCAACAATAAATCCACACTTGCGAAATGTCATGAGAACGTTCCTTTCTCAACGCAACCGGCGCGTCCGGCAACAGGTTAAAAAATCTCGAAAATACACCTTATCAATATAGGATGTGGTCAAAATCCTGTCAAGTAAAGTGAAAAGACGCAAGAGGTAAGATGCGGATCGCGGATTAAGCAGATTGCGCGGATGACACGGATGAAAAGCAAAGCCCGCCCGAAAATGTAAGATAGCGGATGTGATGTTGACATTCCTTAAAATTCTAGTAGATTGATTTGATATTGATCCAAATTTAATCGCAGGCATGCTTTCGGGAGTATGAGTGCAAGATCATGTAGCGGGGGGCGTGAACGATGAAATGGCGGAATCGCGCAAAAAAATTGACGCAACTGGTCAGTTGCGGGGGTTGAGCGTCTAAACTCGATCCAGCGGTGCTGGACGCGATTTTGACAACTTTGCCACAAGTCGGGCATCCCGATTTGATGGTGGGGATGAATACGGCCGATGATGCCGGCGTGTTTCGGATCTCTGATGATGTGGCACTCATCCAGACTGTGGATTTTTTTACGCCCATTGTCGATGATCCCCATCAATACGGGCAAATTGCCGCGGCCAATTCGCTCAGCGATGTGTACGCGATGGGAGGGCGTCCCGTCACCGCGCTGAATATTTGCGGGTTTCCCAGCGACGAGGTCGCGCCAGAGGTGATTGCCGAGATTTTGCGCGGCGCGCAGGAAAAAGTCATCGAATCCGGCGCAGTGCTCGTCGGCGGGCATTCGGTGGAAGATGTGGAACCCAAGTTCGGGTTGTCCGTCACGGGTATCGCGCATCCCGACGATGTGAAGACCAATGCGGGCGCGCGGGTGGGCGACCTTCTGATTTTGACCAAGCCCTTGGGCACGGGATTGCTGTCGGACGCCTATCAAAATGGCGAGATTTCCGAAGACGATTTGCAAATCGCCATAGATTCTATGGTGCAATTAAATCGCATCGCAGCCGAATTGATGGTCGCGCACGGCGCGCACGGCTGCACGGATATCACGGGATTTGGCTTGCTCGGGCACGGGTTGGAGATGGCGCGGGCGAGTGACGTCGGGCTTCGCATCCGGGCGTCCGATGTGCCGCGCTTTGATTTGGCTGTGAAAATTGCCGCGCACCGCGAAGGCGGCGGCCTGCGGCGCAACCGGGCAGCGCGAGGCCATGCCGTGCGCTTTGCCACCGAGGTCGATGAGCCGTTGCGCCGCTTGTTTTTCGATCCGCAAACATCGGGCGGCCTGCTGATCGCGCTTGCGCCCGATGGGGCAGATGCTTTACTTAAATCCCTCATCGCCAAAGGCATCATGGCGCGACAGATTGGCGAAGCAGTGGCCGAACACCCCGGTAAAATTGAGGTCGTGAAATGAGCGCGAGAAATGGCGGGAGTGGATGGGGAACTGGTGTCCCCCGCGGGCTTCAAACCCGTTGTTGCGTGCTAACCCCACGCTTGGTGGGTTCGATTCCCACACATTCCCGCCAATTTTGACAGCGGAGAAACCCGATGCGTTTCTCCGCTGTCTTTATGAGTGAAAAGCAGTAAGGCGTAATACCAATTTGGTTTCAAGTTGTCCGTATCCTGTCTCCCATCAGGGATAAACGCGGATGGGCGGCCTTCTCCCTTCTCCCTTCTCACCACTAATTGGAGCGATGATGATCAAGCGATTTGCAATTTTTGTTTTGTTCATAATGGGGCTGTCTCTCCCGGCGCGAGGCTGGTTGATGGAAGGGCATTATATTTTGGCTTTGGCTGCTGTGGCGGCGTTGCCCGACGAGGTGCCATCGTTTTTTAGGCACGGGGCAAAGACCATAGCGCATGCGAGTATTGATCCCGATATGGGCAAGAACCGGGGCACGCCGCATGTGCGCGGCGCAGAGTTTCCCGAGCACTTTTTGGATCGCGAGATGCTCGATGTGGAAACCCTGCCCGAGACCCGATACGCATTTGTCAAGTTGTGTTATGAACGCGGCGTGTCACCCGAAAAGATGGGCTTTGTCCCTTATGCGATTCACGAATGGACAGAGCGATTGGCCGTGGCGTTTGCCGAATATCGCAAGTGGCCCGATAACCCGCACATTCAGAGCAAGTGCCTAATTTACGCGGGCTTTCTCGCGCATTACGCGACGGATATGTGCCAGCCCTTGCACTTGACCATCCACTACGATGGCCGCGTGCGAGAAGGCGGTGAAAAGTTGCAAAAGGGCATTCACAGGAAGGTGGATGGCTTGGTGCAATTTTTGAAGATGAAACCCAACCACTTGGCGCGCGATCAGGAGGTGATGCCTTTTGAAAACACAATGCCCGAAATTATGCGCGAATTTGAAAAAGGATTTGCGCTGGTGGATAGCGTGTATAAAATGGGGCCGAACATCCCCCAATACGATGCGAAAAATTGGCAACGCGATGAAGAGGTGATCGCTTTTGCAGAAGACCGCGCCCGCGCTGCAACGCGATTTACCGCACGGCTTTATTTGACCGCGTGGCGATTGTCCGCGCAGTTGCAAATTGCCGATTATGTCAAACGCGAGACATGGGACGGGCGTTAATTTGTCGATCATGGAGGTTGCCGATGCGTCAATTGGGCATGGTGTTGTTTGCATTAGCTGTCTTTGGAGGCGCGGCATGGGGTTGGTGGCCGCGCGGGCACGGCGTTTTGACGCATGCCGCAGTTCAAGCCCTGCCGCCCGATATGCCGTCTTTTTTTCGGGATGGCGCGGGCATGGTCGCCCATGTAGCCGTGGATCCCGATGTGGCGAAAAATCGCGGCACGCTTCATTTGGAACGGGCCGGGCATCCCATCCACTATTTCAACATGGAACTGTTTGAGGCACGGGATTTGCCCGCGTCGCGGTACGCGTTTGCACGGCGTTGCGCCGAGTTGGACAAAAAGCCCGAGCAGGTCGGGCTTTTGCCTTATGCAACTGCGGAATACACCGAGCAACTCGCGCTGGCATTTGCAGAGTATCGCAAATGGCCGAAGAATGTGTATATCCAAACCAAGTGTTTGATATACGCCGGGTATGTCGCGCATTTTGCACAGGAAATTTGTCAACCGCTCAACTTGACGATTCACTGGAACGGTCGCGTTGTGGATGGCAAACCGTCGCGCACGCGCATGCACGAAAAAATTGACGGCTTGCTTCAAAATTTAGATCTCAAGCCAGAGGCCATTGTAGCGGGATTGACCGCCGCGCCCGTGGATAGTTTGATGGCCGGCATTGTGGCACAGATGCACGCACGTTTTAAGGAGGTTGACCACGCGCTCTCTATGGCGCAGTATCTCGTGCCCAAAGATGTGGATTGGAAACATGAACCTGCAGTGCGCGCATTTGCCGAAGCACAGGCCAAGCATGCCACGCGCTTCACGGTTTCGCTCTATTTGACCGCGTGGAAAATGTCGGAGAAGATCAAATTGCCCGGGTGGATTGATCGCCGTGAGATGGATCAAGGGCAGTAGTTAGGCCGTTCAACCCTCGGCCCTAAAAGGCGTGAGACGGGAGATGGGAACATGGGGGCGCAGCTCCAATGCCCGCCCATCGCAAAGCCTACCCCTATCACTGTAAGCCGAATGCCGGTGAGCAGGCAAAAAAAACCGCTGTCTGCGGTCGTGCAGACAGCGGCGTTTCAATCTTTGTTCTAATGGAAATGAAGCGCGAGGGTACTATTTTTTTCAAATTTTACGGCCCGATTCCGCGCAAAATCAGGCCAGCCAAAACAATGAACATCGTGATCTGGAGGCCGATCACCCATCGCAATGTTACCCGTAGATCCCGAATGTCTGCGCGAACGTCGTCAATGCGCTTGTTCACATCGTCAACGCGCTTGTTCATCTGCGTCATTTCACCGCGCAACTCTGCAATTCCAATGCGTTTGTCCAATTCTTGTTCCGTCATTTCAACTTCTTTGTTTATGCCTTCCAAGGACATAATCCAAATGAAATCGGTGCTATTTTTTTTCAGATTTTACGGCCCGATTCCGCGCAAAATCAGGCCAGCCAAAACAATAAACATCGCGATCTGGAGGCCGATCACCCATCGCAATGTTACCCGTAGATCCCGAATGTCTGCGCGAACGTCTGCAATGTCTGCGCGAACATCTGTGCGAACGTCGTCAATGCGCTTGTTCATCTGCGCCATTTCACCGCGTAACTCTGCAATTCCAATGCGTTTGTCCAATTCTTGTTCCGTCATTTCAACTCTTTTGTTTATGCCTTCCAAGGACATAATCCAATGAAAGCAAGGCCGGGGCGGGAATTACGCATTTCGCCTCGCTGAGGTGCTGACGTTTGATATGCCCCATTAGTTCCTCATTTTCTTTCGGGCGAAATTTCTGTAAGGCAAGGCCATTTCTAAATTTGGCAATCTCATCGAGGGCCTTTATCTTCCACCCCTCCGGCACCGCTCCCAATTCCGAGTCCACGAGCCGATCCGGGAATAGGTCGTAGAGTTCGGCGGGCATGCCGGGTAGAGATTCGCCGCGCCGCCAGCGACCTTCGATTTTGGCATGCACCGGCTCGAAATCGATGAACCACGCTTTGAAGAGGGCGCGCGCCATTTCTTCGAGCGTTTCGTTCATTCGCCGGTTCAACGCGATCTTGTCGTCCAGCGTGCCGAGGATATGGGCGATGCGACTTTGCTCGGGCAATGGGGGAAGCTGCAATTTCAACTGTTCAATGTCGCCGGGCCTGATGGATGGATAAGCCGATACGCTCTGCTCGGCGATGGTATGCAGATGCTCGACGATGTGGTCTTGCGCCAAGAACCAATAGATAAAATCCGTGCGTGCCAGACCGTCTTTTCCTCTTATGACGGCAAAGCCGGTGGACGCCAAAAAGTTTTTTGGGAGCTCTTTCAGCAATCCGAAATGTCGCTGATTGGAGCGCACCGTCGAATAGACGATGTCGCCCGGCTGAACTTTGCGGCGTGCCCGGCTCGGTATTTTGTCTTTTCCGGCAATGAGATGCTGGATTTCAGAAATGCGGTTTTCGGTGATATTGCCCGTGTCAAGATAATTGATGAAAAGCCACGCTTCTTTTGGCGAGTACGCAGCGTCATTGACCACAACGCAATCGCCTAGCGTTGTGGTTCGCCGCTCATTCCCGGTTTTCCGTTCATGCGTCATTCTATCATACCCTCCCCACAAATTGGCGAAAACCCCCTTGTCAACCTTATTTTATCTGGGTATATTTGGCTTACTAGCAAAACGTACTGGCTATTTTCATGCGGTTGATGAAACGTTTTCCAACTTGCTTGCAAAACAAATTTTGGTTAACATTGAATCGTACAATCTCGCCACCCTGCGAGATACGCTGTTGCCGAAACTCATCAGCGGCGCGTTGAGTGGGAAGGGGATTTTGGCGGAGGGGATAAGTGGCGAATCATCACAAGGGGGTGGTTCGCCATAAATTTTCTAGGATAAGTTTTTTGTTTTTTAGGCGTGTATGTAGGAGAGTTCAAGGCTGTTTGGCTTACTGGTTTCAGAGATAGGGGGTTGAGATGTTGAATCGGTTGTTTGGGCGGATGTTGCGAAAAAAAAGAACTAAAAAAAGAAAAAGTGTGTCTTGTGATGAGTTGTCTCGTGTTTTGAATAGTGTGACAAAACCTGGCGAGGGAAGTGCATTGGGGGGATGTGTTCAGTGGGTAAGTGGTATTGATGGGGATATAGTGTTTGATGTAGGAGATCTTGAAATTGAAGTCGCTTATAATAGTCGTGATAAAGCTTATGATGAACCTGATGAAGTTGAGATAAGGTATGGACTTTCGAGTAAGTCAGTGAGTTTGCGTTTTGAGAATTGTTGTTTTTTGTGGAGTGATAATTCGTGGACTGGCATAAAGTTTGTTCCTAACTTTATTCCTGAGTTTAGAAATCCTCATGAAAAATCATTTTCTTTTTTCGGAAATACAGAGAGGGGTTTATTTTCCTCTAAATATAGATTTCCATTTTCATTTTCATTTCCGGGTGATAGTCAGGTAGTTTTTGAACAGAATGATTTTACGGATATTATTATTAAGAGAAATGGCGGTGATGATAATGACAAAAGGAAAGGTGTGTTTTTGGAATTTAAAAAAAATAAAATTAGACATTTGAATTTAGATTTTCCTTTTCCGTTTGAGTATCCAATAAATTGTCGTTTTGTTGGTAATAATGAGGTAGATATTTTTACGTGGCATCAAGTGGTTAATCGTTATGATGATGTTAAGGAGTATAATTTGTTAAGTATATCTTTTAGTCGCAATGAAAAGATAGGAAAGATGGGGTATAGTAGGGAGCTATTTGTTAGGTTAAGAAATTTAGCACATGTAAGAGGTGATATAGGTCAAGAAAGTATCATTGCCAGCTATATTTTTCAGGTTGAATATGCAAGGGTGAAAGATAGTAAATGGTATAAGAGTTGGCGAGGGTGGCAAGATTGGCTTTTGTTGGGATGGCGAAAATGGTCGTCTGATTTTTATATGTCTTGGGTACGACCTTTTGGTTGTCTCATTGGTGGATATTTGGTTTTTAATGCCATTCCGTTTTTGGGGATTGATAGTGATTTTGGGGATAAGGTGTATGGGTGGTTGGAGTTTTCGTTTTACAGTCCTGTAAAAATTCCTTTCTATGCGGAAGGTTTGAAGGCTGTTCTTGATGCTAAGAAACTAAAACTCGGTGAAGGTTGGGGAGGTTGGTTACATTTTATAGGTTTTCTTCGGTTGCTTTGGATAGCCCTTTGGGGTTATGCTTTCCGCAATGCAATTAGAACCTTCTCGTCAAGGTAGGGGAGAGGTTTGGGGGTTGAAAGAACAGGCTGAGACAAATGCGGAGACGGGCGGGGGCTGAAAGCTGACAGCTATTTACCAAAGGATTTTCTATGAAATACAATCGAGAGCGCGAGGTCGCAGTTGAGGCCGTGCGCGAGGCAGCGCGGTTGTGCGCCGATGTGCAGAAATCACTCATTGCATCTATAGAGAAAGCGGATCGAAGCCCGGTGACAGTTGCGGATTTTGGATCGCAGGCACTCGTATGTCGGCGCGTGAAATCGGCTTTTCCCAATGACCCGATTGTCGCGGAGGAAGATGCCACTGCCCTGCGATGCGCCGATCACGCCGCGATGCGAAAAACCGTGTGCGAATTTGTTCGGGCGTATTCACCCACCGATGAAGACGCACTTTGCGACTGGATCGACGCGGGCAATGGCGAGGTTGCAAAGCGGTTTTGGACGCTCGATCCCATCGATGGCACAAAGGGCTTTTTGCGCGGAGAGCAATACGCTGTCGCGCTGGCACTCATAGATGGCGGCGAGGTCAAAGTCGCCGCGCTCGCATGCCCGGCATTAGACGGCGGCGCGTTATTCGTAGCCGTGCGTGGACAAGGCATGCAGGCGATGTCCCTTGCGGGCGGCGGTGCGGTTGACATTCAAATGGGACAACCCGCGTGGCGATTTGCCGAGAGCTTGGAGGCATCGCACGGGGATCACGCGGCACAACGGGCCGTGGCGCGGGCTGTCGGCATTGACGCGCCCTCGCTCAGAATGGACAGTCAGGCCAAATACGGCGCGGTGGCACGAGGGGACGCGGCATTGTACTTGCGGTTGCCATCGTCCAAATACCCGGATTACCGCGAGCGGATTTGGGATCACGCCGCCGGGTCCCTCATCGTAGAGGAGGCGGGCGGGCGCGTGAGCGATATGTTTGGCAAACCGCTCAATTTTGCGGCGGCCACACAGATGGACGACAATCGCGGGGTGGTGGTGAGTTGCCGCGAGATTCACGCCCGCGTGATTGATGGCCTTCGGGATGTGTGATGGAACAACGCGATTACAACGGGGTTGTGCAGCGCGTAGAAGCCCTATCTGGCATGCGCGTATTGGGCGAGGTGCAAGGGTTGCCTGTGTTGCGCGCTTCCGTGGGCCGGCGAGACGCGCCTGTTGTGTACATCAATGGAGGCACGCACGGCGACGAACCCGCTGGCGTGGAAGCCGCGCTCGCGTTTTTGGAACGCGGGTGGCAACGTTGGGCGGATAGGCTGCGCTTTGACATTATCCCGTGTTTGTGTCCGTGGAGCTATGTCCACAATGCGCGCCTCAACGCACAGCAGGTCGATGTGAACTGGGCGTTTTTGCGCGACGATGTGCCGGAAATCGACATTTTGAAGCGTTTTATCACGGGCCGCGTCTTCGAGGCCGTGATCGATTTGCACGAAGATTGGGAGAGCGAGGGGTTTTATCTGTACGAGATGTTTGGAGACCGCAAACCGATTGGACAGGCGATGGTGGCGCAGGTGGCCCGAGTCTGCCCGATCAATCCCCGCGCCGAGATAGAAGGCGAAATCGCGGTCAACGGCGTGATTCACCCCAACATGAATGTGTCGCGGCGAAAACTCGGCGAAGGCATCCCCATCGCCCTGTACCAGCGCGGCTATACCGGGCATCTCGTCACAACCGAGACCCCAACCGCGCAGCCCATGCATGTGCGCGTCGCAGCGCATCTCGCGGCTATTGAGGTGATGATTGCATCCACAGATGAAGCAGATTGCGCGGATGAAAGATGCGAGGATAGAAACGTAGGGGCGATGCCCCCGTGCTCGCCCGAAAAGGCGAGAAGTGGGGCGATTGACAACTGACAACGGACCGCTTTTTATGTCCCATTGTAAGGGCGAAAGCCGCGCACCATGATGCTGTGCTGGCTTTCTTTTTTTTCTGTGGCCAGATGTTTTGCCGATTCTGCGCGGTTTTTTGTGGTGGTGCCGCGGATGACGACATAATCATCGGCCCTGCGGTAGCGGTGGATGAAGACGGGACGCGGTTTGTCCGAGTGGTTCTGTTTCGAGCCGTGAACGGTTTTGACGTGAAAAAAGATGGCATCGCCCGGCTGACCGGGGATCGCAAGGGCGCGTTCCCAAGGCCATTCGCCATCGTCCAAGCCCAGATGCGAGAAGGTGTCGATGTGGTCGAGTTGCCCGAGTTTGTGGGAACCGGGCACGACGTGGAGGGCGCCGTTGTCGAGGTCCGTGGGCACGACGTAGGTCAGCACGCCCACCGGGCCTTCGTATCGGTGTTCAAAATACGCGGAATCCTGGTGCAAGTGTTTGGGGTGGCCGCCCACGGGTTCTTTGTACAGGCATTGCCCAGTGCCGTAGAGTTCGATGTTGGGGCCGAGGATGGCTTCGACAATGTCGAGGGTGGGTGGGTGAAATGCCGAGCGCGAGAAGGCCGCGCTGGTGTGGTAATTGATGCCGAGCACCATGATTTGTCGGTCGCGCTCGTAGTGATCGGGCGCGGGAATGAAGAGCGTGTTGTTGGGCGTGCGCCATCCTTCGGGAATCGCGCTGGCCCGATGGAGCAGAGCGAGCGATTGGCGAACCGCGGCTTTGATATCGCTATGAAGCGCGGCGATGTATGCGCCGAGCAACCCGCGCACCACAATCGCGCCGTGCGTTTTGAACGCCTCGGCAGCGCGCTGAATATCGACATCTCCGGATTGAAAATCCAGATCGCTTAGGGAAATGGTCGGCGTCATTGGTTTTCCCCGTTCAAAGTTTCGCACGTAATTTATCCCCCCCGGATAACAGCACGCGAAAACTCGTTGATGTGTTTCTTTTTTTCGATAAAAAACGCGCCATCTTTCTCGCACCGCTGATTTTCTGAAATTCGGGCACGAGTTTTTTGAGGTCATTCACGGGATGCTGAATCCTATCTGGATCGCGGAATCGCGCCCTTAGACCCATGCTGCGTAGTTTCTCATTATCAAATGCTTCAGCCAACGCGGCAGGCTCGCCCAAATACCACGCTTCGAGCTCCTGACACACAATCCGCACAAGTGTGTCTGCCCGACCACCTTGCTCGCATATCTCCATGAGCTTCTGTTTGAGACGCACACAGTCGCCGCCATCGTTGTCTCGCAGGACGACGAATTTTACGCCGGGCTCTCGCCATGCTCGGAGTTTGCGCGGGATACTTTTTTCGAGGTCTCGCTTGCCCTCATGGGCGATGCACTGGAAGACCAGGCCCGGGAATATCCGGGGCAAGAGTCCATCGAGCAGTTCCTTCATGGATAACTCCTCCAACAAAAAGACCACTTTGTTCATTGCAGTGCCGCTCCCTCGAAAAATCCCTGTCTCCAAAGCGCGCCGGGGGCATCGCCTTCGTCGATGAGGGCTTTCAGCAGGCCGCTATCAGACGCTCGGCGGACAGATGTGAACCCCCTCTCCTTTTCCAGCCAGAATATCTCGCCGAGTTCCGCGCCGTTTAGAAAATCGGGTGAGTGGGTCGATGCGAACACCTGCCCGCCGCGCCGCGCATAGTCGCGGAACTCTTCGACCAATTCGCGCAACAAATCGGGATAGAGTTGGTTCTCGGGTTCCTCAACCGCGAGGAGTGGATGGGGCTTGGGATCGTATAGCAGGACGAGATAGGCGAACATTTTGATCGTTCCATCCGAGACGTATCGGGCGATGAATGGATCCTTGAAATTGCCATCCTGAAACCGCAGTACGAGCCTTCCGTCCTCTGTGGGTTTCGCCTCCACATCGCTCACCCCCGGGACGCGCTGCCGCATGGCCTGAAGGACGTTATCAAATTGCTCGCGGTGGTTCTCGTAGAGATATTGCGCGACCTGTGCGACATTGTCGCCGCGGGAGGATAGATGCTCGGCATAGCCTGCCTCTGCACTTGGTCGGGCGTCGGCGATATGGAAATCGGAGATGTGCCAGTTCTCAATCAGGTTGCGAAACTCCGATACCACCCGGAACTCGCGGAATTGTCCCAAGCCTTTGATCGCCAAAATACTGGGGTCATCGAGTTTGTATTCTGCCCGTTCTTCAACAGCGCCTTCCGTGCCGTACACCGATTCGTTGGCGATAGCTATGCCCGTGCCGCGTCGAAAGTCCACAAAATGCCAGGGCTTCCCGTACTGCCCCCTGCGATAGCTCAACACCTCGCGATCTACGACCACGCGCCCGTTGTTCTGCGTATTGATTTCCAATCGATATGTCGCCAACCGCCCGCTGCTTTCGCGGAATTTTACGCTGATCTCAATGGGCCCTTTCTGGCCTCGGCTGACCAATTCTCGATACCCGCCGCGCCGCGCCACTGCGGATGCCGCGTTCTGAGAGAGCGCGTCCTTCAAGAAGGTGAACACATCGAAGAACGACGACTTGCCCGAACCGTTTGCCCCGACGACCACGGTCATGCTGGGCAGATCGCGCAACGCGATGTTGCGAAAGCAACGGTAGTTTTTGATTGCGATACGCTCAATCTGCATGGGCTTACTCCTCTGAATTTACAACAATTCCGAGAGCGCGATGCGGCGGTTTTCTTCAATGGATTGCTCTGCGGCAAGGCCGATCAATGCGGCATGAATGGCCGTGCGGGCGTCGGATTGGTGGTTGCCAGTGCGGATGTCGTCTCGGAATTGGGTGTGGATCGTGCGGTCTGATGGTTTGGCTGTCGGGAGATCGCTTTCGCCGGATTTGGTCGAGAAGTGCCAGCCAGTGCCGTTGTGGATGAATGTACCCCGCGTCATGACGATGCGGCGATGTTCTTCGGCATGGGCGATTTCGACGCCGCCGGCCCAGTTCCATTGCCCAATGCCGCCGGTTTCAAACCCGACTGTGACGGCATTGGCAAAGCTGTCGTAAGTGCCGTTGTCGCGCAGATTTTCGTAGTGGGCCGCGGCTTCAACCCAAGTGGCAGGGCCGAAGCAATCCACGAGCGGGTAGATGTGATATACGAAAAAGAGCGCGGGCGGCCCTGTGATGCGGAGGTTGAGAAGGATGTCGGGACGCTGACCCCTGCCCGGAGTGAGGCGGGTGAACAGTGTTGCGATGAGCGTTCCGGTTTGCGCGATGTGTCGCTTGAGTGCGCGGTGGGCCGGCGAGAGCACTTCGTTGTGGGCAACGCGAAACGCGCAGGGCGAATCGTCCATTTTGGCGAGCAACTGCCGGGCGTGGTCGATAGTGCGCGTCGCGGGGTATTCCGTCAAGACGTGTTTGTTTGTCTCGAGCGCGGCGATGGCGATTTCGCCGTGCGTGTCGTTGTGCGTGCATATTGCGATGGCGTCAATATCGTCTCGGGTGATCATCTCCCGATAAGTCGGCAAAAAGTCCGCGCTGTGCGCGTGGGCAAGTGCGGGGCCGGTCTCGGGATTTCGCGCGGCAATGGCGACGAGTTCATAGCCCTCTGTTTGGGAAAAGCATTGGGCGTGGTGACGGGCCATGCCGCCCGAGCCGATGATGCCGATGCGAATGGCGTTCATGTGCGACTCCGTTTTGTACGCAAAGAACCCGCGAGCAAAACTCACGGGTTCTCTAATTTTGGGGATAACGAGGTTTAGTTCGGCGAGATTTCGTTGGCGAACAGGCCACCGGTGAATTGGAGCATGACCTTGAAGGACGCCAGGCCCACGGGGCGCCCGTCTGGATCGACAATGGGAATGTGGCGGAACCCGTGCAGCGACATCAAGTGCAAGAGATGGCCGATGGGATCGGACGTTTTTAATGCGGTGGGCTCTCTCGTCATCAAGCCATCCACCGTCGTTTGGTGCAAATCGAGATCGCGCCCGGCCACTTTTTCAAAGAGGTCGCCCTGCGCGAAGATGCCGCGCAACCGGCCGCGTTTGTCAACAACCAACAAGCAGCCCAGGTTTTTAGCGCGCATCGCTTGGATGGCCTCGGCCACAGACGTATCGGCTGACACGCATTCGGGGGCGGGCAAGTCGAGCGATGAGATCGGATCGTAGAGCAATTGCTGAAGCGACGTGCGCGGCGCGCGGGGATCTTCTTCGTCGATATCGGGAATGATGTTGGACGTGGGTATTTCTTCGTGGACTTCTTGCAGGGTTTCCGCGTCCGAGCCTTCGGGAACGATCCAGGTATCCGCCGCGTGATACAGCGCGTAGAGATCGCCCGGCCCGCGCTCTTCAACGGCTTGGCGGCCCTGCGTGCTCACCTGTTCTTCGTAAATCGGGCGGTCCACACAGCGAAACACCCCGAGCGGCACCGGGTATTCCGGATGCGTGAGCCGGCTGAGCAAATACGCATGCGCGGGATTGTCCAGGGTTTCGTCGTGGGTGAGCAAATCGCTTTCCCGCACGCCATTGCCCAAAGAGACGACCTCGGGCGCGAGGCCCTTGAGGCGGATGCCTTTGTCGTGGTCTTTGCCAAAAATCAGGGGCTGGTCGTGTTCCAAGAGCACGGTTTGATCGTCTTTGGCATCGGCCTGGGTGGCGAAAAACCACGCGCCGTCGTTGTAAATATTGCAGTTTTGGTAAATTTCCACAAAGGACGTGCCGCGGTGTTCGGTCGCGCGTTTGAGGATCTCGGCCATGTGTTTGGTGTTGCGATCCACCGTGCGGGCGACAAATGTGGCTTCGGCCGCAAGGGCAACCGATATGGCGTTGAAGTCCTGTTCCACAGACCCCATGGGCGAGGAATAGGTGCGCGTGCCCGGCGGCGACGTGGGCGAGTATTGGCCCTTGGTGAGGCCGTAAATCGCATTGTTGAAGAGAAGGATGTTGAGATTGACATTGCGGCGCAGCACATGAAGCAGGTGATTGCCGCCAATGGACAAGCTGTCGCCATCGCCCGTGATCACCCACACCTGCAGGTCCGGGTTGGCGACCTTGAGACCGGTCGCCACCGTGGCCGCGCGCCCGTGAATGGTGTGCAGGCCGTACGTGTTCATGTAATACGGAAACCGGCTGGAGCACCCAATGCCGGACACAAAGACCATGTCTTCCCGCGCAATGCCCAACTCGGGCAACACGCGCTGCATCTGCGCGAGGATGGCGTAGTCCCCACAGCCGGGGCACCAGCGGACTTCTTGGTCCGACACGAGGTCTTTGCGAGTCAGTGTTTCAACAACGTCTGCCATGGTGGATTCCTTCGCTTATGTGCCTATAATTTCGTCAATTTTGTCGGCGAGTTCTGAAATTTTGAAGGGCAAGCCCTGAACCTTATTGAACGGGACGATCCGCTGCCCGGGGTATCGCGCCTTGAGCAGCAATGACAATTGTCCCATGTTGAGTTCGGGAACGAGAACGGTTTTGTAACGCGACAGGATCGCGCCCAGGTTTTTGGGAAACGGGTTGAGATAGCGCAAGTGCGCCGCGGCGACCGAATGGCCCTGCTGACGCGCTTGGCGCACGGCCGAGCGGATCGCGCCATACGTGCATCCCCAACCGAGCACGAGCAAATCCCCGGATTTGGGGCCCATGACGTGCTGGAGCGGAATGCGGTCCGCAATGCGCGCCAGGCGTTCGGCGCGGATGTTCGCCATGTGTTGGTTGTCGTCTGGGTCGTAAGACACATTGCCCGTCCCATCTTCTTTGCCCAGGCCGCCGAGCCGGTGTTCGAGGCCCGGCGTGCCCGGCAATGCCCAGGGTCTGGCGAGTGTTTTTGCATCGCGCAAATAGGGCATGAAGCCCTTGGGATCGGTCGTGTGTTTGACCCGAATGGTCGGAATATCCTCCGGATCGGGAATTTTCCAGGGTTCCGCGCTGGTGTTGAGGTACCCGTCCGAGAGAAAAATAACCGGGCTCATGGTTTCAACCGCAATGCGAAACGCTTCGATGACCATGTCAAAGCAGTCGGACGGCGTCGCCGGCGAGACAATGGGGATGGGACTGTCGCCATTGCGCCCAAACATGCACTGGAGCAAATCAGACTGTTCGGTTTTGGTGGGCATGCCCGTGCTGGGGCCGCCGCGCTGAAAGTCGCAAATCACGAGGGGCAGTTCCATCATCAGCGCGAGGTTCATCGCCTCGCTTTTGAGCGCGATACCCGGCCCGCTGGTGCCCGTGGCTGCAAACGCGCCGCCAAAAGCCGCGCCAATGACCGAACCCAATGCGGAGATTTCGTCTTCTGCCTGAAAGGTTCGCACGTCAAAATTTTTCAATGCGGCCAATTCCTCGAGCACCGCGCTGGCCGGCGTGATGGGATAGCTGCCGTAAAACAGGGTTTTGCCCGCTTTGTGCGCCGCAGTGACCATGCCCATTGCCGTGGCTTGCGTGCCCGTGATGGCGCGATACGTGCCGGGTGCGACCACGGCTTTTTTAATGCGGTACTGAACCTGAAATTCCTCGATGGTTTCGCCGAAGTTGTAGCCGGCTTTGAGGGTGCTCACATTGCCATCGATGATTTCGGATTTGCCGTGGAATTTCTTTTTGAGCATGCGAATGGTGGGGTCGAGCGGGCGGTCGAAAATCCAGTAGGACAGGCCCAATGCGAAGAAGTTTTTCATCATGTCGATTTGCCGATTGCTCAGGCCCTCAACGTGCGCGACCGCGGCTTTGTGCAACGTGGTGAGGGGCACTTTGACCACGCGGTAATTGGCGAGCGCGGGGGTTTCGAGCGGGTCCCCGTCATAGCCGGCCTTGCGGAGGGTGTTGCGCGTGAAGTTGTCTGTATTGGCAATGATGATGCCCCCGTCTGGCAAATCCTGAACATTGGCTTTGAGCGCGGCGGGGTTCATCGCAACGAGCACTTGCGGCTCATCGCCGGGCGTGAAAATGTCTTCGCTGGAAATGCGGATTTGAAATCCACTCACGCCGGGCAACGTGCCTGCGGGCGCGCGGATTTCTGCGGGAAAGTCCGGCAGGGTGCTGATGTCGTTGCCGACAATGGCCGAGGTGTTGGCAAATTCCTTGCCGATGAGTTGGCTGCCATCGCCCGAGTCACCTGCAAAGCGAATGGCTATCGATTCGATTTCCGTCAGTTCGAGAAGGGCCGTTTCGGCCGTTTCTTCCATTTCAATTTCGGCCATAAATCCTCCTAAAATTTTTAGGCGCCATCTCGCGCATGGGCAAAATGGTCCGGGGTTGGCGGTAAGTTGTAGATTTCTTCGGGAAAGTGATCGCTCATGTATTTGATGATCGCGTAGTGGGTCAGCGTGCCCAACACGCGGCCGTCTGCATCGACAACGGGCATGTAGCGGTGGGGGTTGTCGCCCATAAATCGGATGGCTTCGATCAAGGTGAGATCCGATTGCAAGGTGAGCGGGTCGGGCGTCATGGTCGCTTCAATGGGCTGGCAGAGCACCTCGGTTTGACCGAGCACGCGCCGGGCAATATCGTGCGCCGTGAAGATGCCGACGAGTTTGCCCCGATTCATCACCAACGCGCATTTGCGCTGGCTGGCCTGCATTTTGGCGATGACGCGACCGACGGGATGATCTTTTTCAACTTCGACGTAAAAAGAGAGATCGACGTGCTTGACCGTGTCGTTGTGGAGGCTGCTGCTCAGATTCATGGGAAGGCTCTTTAGAGGGGCTTTAGAGGGGATGATGCTGTCCGTTTGGACCGATTTTAATATAAGGGATTTACGTGCATGTGGCAAGGCTTTCGCGTTCAACCATCACCGCCCAAGGCTGCGGCACTCCATGTAGTAACGCTTTTCGTCTGCGTGACCGATGGAGATGGATTTGCGGGGATAGGCGCCATAGCGCACAATGGATTCAAACACGCTGTCTTTTGAAATGGGTGGCAGGTAAAAACCGAGGGCATCGGATCGATTGCCGAGTTCGTCAATCACATCCGCGCCGTGAATGAATCCGACCTCGGCTTCGGCATTTTCTCGCGTGAACAAGTCGAGCGCGGCTTCCATTGTTTCGGGGATGGTTCTTTGCGATGGATTTTCAATGACCAAAATACCCAAGTTTCCGGCGGCGCGATAGGGTAGGCAATGCGTTGATTCAGACGCCAATTCTGCCATGTGTCGATTTTGTGCCTCGGTCGATGCGACCATTTCCAAACGCGCACGCGCCCCGCGTTCATTGTGCAATGCGACCATCGCGTTGCACGCGGCGGTTGGATCGACCCGCGTGATCACCCTGTGGATCGGCTCTATGTCTATCGCATCGCCATGCAGGTTGATCAACTCGACTATCGCGTACCGCGCGGGATGCCGCGCCGCGTCTATCGCGTCGCCGAGGGTTGATTTGATCTTTTGCCATGCTTTTTGCGCCGCGGCAAAGGAGTGGTTGCCATCGCCCATCGCGTATAGGAGCGTTTCGTTTTTAACGCCGTATTTTTCTCGGATATAATCGGGGGCGATCCGCCTGGCGAGTTTTTGGGCAATGCGCGCTATGTCCTCTCGGCTATCGATCAATTGATACTTGAGCCGCCCACCGTGCATCATGAGTTCAAAATCGACAATGGTGGGATGGCCTTCTTCAAAGAGGGGTTCGATAATTTCCCTTTTCGGATCGTCAATGAGCACGAGGATATGGGGGCATTCGAGCGAGGCATTGCCCCGCACTTCCAACCGGGCTTCGAGGTTTTTGGGATAGGTGCCCTCGGTTGTGCGGATGAGGGTTTTGGATTGGCTTCGGCTGTCGTAGTGCTCGAGGTCGAGCGCGACGACCAATCCCCTGCGCGATTTTCCAGAAGGCAGGACGCGATCAACGAGCAAAAAGCCTTCGATTGCATCGCGGAAAACGCCATCCGCAACAAAGCGTTTCATGTTGCGATGCACGCGATCAATCCGTTCTTTGTGTCCATCGTCGGACAAATAGACTTCGGGATAGATGAGATCCAGCGTTGACGGGGCATTGCCCACCACGCGCTTGACCTCCTCCCAATACGACAGGTCGTGTACATACTGATCGCAGGCAATGACTGCCCACTTCTCGCAGTCAATTTCGGGTTTGGGGAGCAATATCTTGGGCACGCCGAGCGCGATGTTGTCAAAAAACATGATGTCCGTCCTCAGAAGTTGTTTTCACTCTCCCCTCTCTACTCTGCCAAATCAATTTAACGATTTGCCAAAAAGCAACGCAACTGCCGGGCATTGTCGGGGTGGTCGCTGTGAGTGGAACTGGAAAAAAAAGGACGATACGTTGTCGGTATCGTCCTTTTGCTTTTCGTTCTTTTGCTGTCCAACTTTTAGAACCCTTTTTTGAGTTGCACCTGCATCTTTCTTTGAAACACATCGCCTTTCACATCCAACGCCACACCCTTGATGTTGACAATGCCGCGGTCCATCTTGGGCGGGGACAAATCCGCGTCCTCTTTGATAAACAAATGCACGGAATAGAGAATCGCTACACCGCCCAAAACCCCCAACATAGCGGCGCGGGTGTCGTGGCGCTTGGAACTATCGTAAAGATCTCGCGCTGAGGAAGACGTACCGGCCTGCTTGTACAAAGCATAAGCGTCATTGGCCTCTTTTTTTGCGTCAATCGCCCCTTTAATCATAAGACCGCCCAACCCCAACATCAGCGCGCCGTGGAATTTCGACCGCAGCAAAAAATCCTTCCCGGCGGCCTGGGCAGGCATCGTCGCGCTCAAGAGCAGGGCCATCGCAATCAATCCGGTACCGATCCGATAAAACATAGTTTGCCTCCAATTATTTTTTGTCATCTCCGACAACAGACGTGCCGACTTGATTTTCCAAATTCGCCATCTCGATCAAATAGTTGTATTTTGCCTGCACCAACTCATTGCGTGCATCGAACAAATCGCGTTGCGCGGTCAACCGCTCGAGAAAGGTGCCGCCACCAAAATTATACCGCTCTTCTTCCAGCTTAAAATTCTCCTCAGCCGCTTCCACAGCCACTTCATTGGCTTCGACCAAACGCCGAAAACGCTCCAGGTTGAGATACCGCTGGCGGACATTCAAGGCCCTTTGTCGTTTGGCTTGATCCAACTGTTCTTGGCTCCGCAAATACTGGAGCTTTTGCCGCCTAAGGGCGTTGCCCGTATTAAAATTAAACAGGGGAATGCTCGCGTTGATACTGAAGCTATAGTTGTAGTTCTTGAGAAAAAGGTCTTCCAAACCGCCAAATTCCTCATCCCTCCCAATGCTCCAGCTATACGCACTCGTGCTCATCGTAATTCGGGGATGGTACAACCCCTTCCGAGTCGCATTGTAATTGTCTCTGGCCGCCAGCATGCCGTATTTGCTGTCCAGAATGTCGGGATGTTCTTCGAGCGCGAGAGTCAGCGCGTCCCGATAAGAATACTTCGGGGGCAACAGTTCAAACTCTTCTTCGGCTGGAATCACATCCACATCCGTGCCCAGGCCCATCGTAAAGGCCAAACTCAACCGCGCGAGGCTCACATCGTTTTCTCGCTGGATCAGGAGTGCGCGCAAAGCAGCCAAGTTCGACTTTGCGTTCGCCACCTGCAAGATGGCAGCGGAGCCGATCTCGTACAACGTCTCTGCGCGGCGCAGGCTTTCTTCGGAAACCCGCACGCGCTCTTGTTGCAATTCCAAGAGTTTGATGGCCTGCAACAACTGAAAATACCGCTGTTTGGTCTGAAAAACAATGCCTTTGCGATTGCCAATTTGCTGCATTTGCACCTGCATCAGGGATTTCTTCGCGCCCGAGAGTTGGGAGATGAGCTGCCCGTCGTAAATCGGCATTGACAAGCCACCAATTCTGAAATTCTGCCCGCCCGTAATGCGGTCTTCCCCCAACAACTGCACCAGCGTGCCCGTGGTCTGATCCAGAACTTGCCCTTCGCGCGGCCCCTGCACACCTCTGCTGATCCCCCACGCCACAGTGGAAACCGAGGGAAAAAACCCATTCCGCACATTATCGACTTGGGTCTCGGAAATCGCGACCGTGTACTTATCCTGCTCGATCTGTGCATTATTCGTCAACGCGATCTCCACGCATTCATTCAGCGTCAGGCGCATCTCCCGCTGCGGCTCTTGGGCACTTGCCCGCACACCCACAAAAGCGATAGCCAATACTGCGATATATCTCACAAACCCCATCATTCAATCTCCATAGTTCTAAAAGAATAATAACGCCAATTTTCTACAACGTTTAGACGAAAAAACGCCCAAAAAGTTACCAAGTATTCGCTTGCGTTGCCACAAAAAAGTTTTAGAGGCTATCTCAAAACGCAAGGGGCGATGTTCTTCCGCCTTGCATTTTCGGGCGAGCACAGGGGCATCGCCCCTACGTTTCCATCCTTGCATCTTTGGGTGAGCACAGGGGCATCGCCCCTACATTCTCTTTCTCATAGGGAGGTAACGCTCACTCGCCGCGGTCCATCAGGGAATACACTGTCGGGATGATCACCAGCGTTAAAAGGGTGGAACTGATCAGCCCGGCCACCACGGTGATCGCCATTGGCGTGCGGATTTCCGCGCCATCGCCCAGGCCGAGCGCCATGGGCAACAACCCCAGCACGGTGGTCGATGTGGTCATCAAAATCGGGCGCAACCGCACTTCGCCTGCCTGCACAATCGCTTCGATCTTGGACAAGCCGCTGCGCCGCAGGTGATTGATATAATCCACGAGCACAATGGCGTTGTTCACCACAATGCCAGCCAGCATAATAATGCCCAAAAAGACCACCACCGAAAGGGGCACGCCCGTGGCAAACAAAATGACGATCACGCCAATCAGCGCGAGCGGAATGCTGAACATAATCACAAAGGGGTGGAGAAAGGATTCAAATTGCGAGGCCATCACAATGTACACCAGAAAAATTGCGAGGCCCAGCGCGAACGTCAAACTGTTCAACGAGGTCTCCATCTCCTTGTTTTGTCCGCCGATCACCATCGACACATCCGGGGGCACGTCCATCGTCTCTAACGCCTGCTGAATCGTCGCGGTCATCGTGCCCAAATCTATGCCGCTCACATTGGCCGAAATCAGCACCGCGCGCTGTTGATCGATCCGCCGAATTTCACTCGGGCCTTCGTGGACTTCGATATTGGCCACCGAGGAGAGGCGAATGGGCACTTGCCGGCCCGGGTTCACCACCAGCCGCCGCAAATCCGACACCCCTGCGCGGTCCGCCTCATCCACGCGCACCAGCACGTCGATGCGCCGGTCCGCTTCCCGAAAGCGCGTGACCACATTGCCCTGCACCTTCTCGCGCACCAGCGAGGCCACGGATCGCACGTTCAAATTGTACTTCGCCAAAACATCCCGGTTGTACACGATTTGCACCTCGGGGTTGCCGCGCTGAAGGCTCGATTTCACATCGTAGAGCATGGGAATCTCGCCCATTACCCGCTCGGCTTCGCGCCCCAATTGGGTCAGGATTGGCAAATCATAACCGCGAATTTCCACCTCGACCGGGGTCTTAAAACTGAACAGCGCGGGCCGGGAAAAATCCGCCTTGATCTGCGGCAAATCCGACAACCTGCTTCGCAACTCGGCCATCAATGCGTCTTCGCGCTGCGCCAAAACGCTTTCTCCTCGAATGCCGCCCCATATCCGGCCGGGCAATGCCGCAAAATACTGCGCCCAACGCGCCAGAACACTTTCTCGCTCATCTGCTTCGATCTCCTTGAGCACCACGGAAACGACCCCGGTATGCTCGCCTTGATCAGACGATGAAATATCGGTTTTATCCACGCCAACCGTGGAAGAAATCGCGCCGACATCCCCTGCATCCATCACCCGCGACTCGATGAGCGCGAGGGTCTCGTCGGTCATTTCGAGCGGCGTGCCCACGGGCAATGCGATATCCACATTAAATTCCCCCTGATGCACCTGCGGGATCAATTCATTGCCCAACCGGGGCAACAGCACCAGATAGCATATTGCAAACGGCAGCACCGCGCCGATGACAATGCTCAACCTGTTGTGCAGTGCCCAGCGGATAAACGGCGTGTACGCACGGCGAATGGCGTCAAAACCGCGTTCAAACAAAAACAGCACCGGCGCGAGAATGGGCAATGCGATAAGGGCGAGCACCACCAGCGCGACCAGTCCTGTCAAAAATAAAAACATGAGCGCGAGCACCAGCATTTTGCCGAGCGACATGAGGGTCATAAAAATCAGAAACCGCAAAACAAAATACACCGGGCCGAGCGCGAACAGCAACAAAACGCCCGCCGCGCCCACCAGTGCCGGCGCGATTTTCAAAACGCGCTTCCACATTGCCCCGCGCCAAGCCCACTGGCGCAAACGCCTCACCGCGCCCCAGGTCCATCGCATTTGCACGCCGAGGTCGCGCCCCAAATTTTGCGGCGCCACAAAGGCCAATAAATCGTCCCAAATTCTCCGCACCCAAGCACTGCCGAACAGATCGCGCCCCTGTGCCCACGCGCATATCCCGGCCCACAGCCTGCGCGCATCCTCTCGCCACGCGGGCCCGGAACTCAGCCGACAATAAAGCCACCAGCCGGGATAGGCCAAGGGAAAGAGCAGCACCGCCAACAACGCGCCTATGGCCTTGAGCGCGACGATCAAAGCCGCAGCGGCAATCCACGATGCGCGGGCCATGTATTCCACCCACACATAGACAAAGCCCAAGGGCACGCGCCCCAACAGCGCGCCCAAATTCACGGCGTGATATTTGAGCGCGTCTTCGCCTCTTTTCCGAAGCCCCATGCCCTCGCGCAGCCAAACCACAGAACGCAGTTGCAAAATGGCAGAGCGCGTCAGCCGCGTCGGGGCACCGTCGCCGCGCCCCAAATGCACCTGCCGCGAAGCGAGCATGGGAATAAAAAACAGCGCCACCCCCAAAGACGCCACGAGCGAAAACACAACGGTGAGGGCCATATCGCCGAAAATTTGCCCGGCCACGCCCTCGACAAACACGATGGGAAAAAACACCGCCACCGTGGTCAGCGTGGATGCAAACACGGCCCCGCCGACTTCCCCTGTTCCCCGGATGGTGGCCGCGATCATGTCGTCGCCTTCTTCGCGGCATCGGAAAATGCTTTCCAACACCACAATCGCATTATCGACCAGCATCCCAATGCCGAGCGCGAGCCCGCCCAGCGACATGATATTTAGGGACACGCCAAAAATATTCATCGGCGCGAATGTCGCCACGATTGAAATGGGGATGGCGAGGCCCACTATCGCGGTATGCGATGGGTTGCGGAGAAAAATGTACAAGACCAAAATCGCCAATCCACCGCCCAACAGCGCGGTTTGCTTGACCTCGTTCACAGACGATTCGATGAACGTGGATTGATCGGACAACAACTCCATCGCCACGCCTTCGGGCAGTGTAAAGGCGATGAAACTCGTCATCTCCTTCATCTGCACGAATTGCCGCACCCGCCCGCGCCGGTCACTGGCCTCGGCCTGTTCGATCTCGCCGCCTCTGAGCTTGGCGACGTACGCCAGTTGCTCGGGGGTGCCAAAGAGGCGGTCGCGCACGCGCTGCGCTGTCGCCACGATGTTGGCGTCCGCCTCCTTAAAAATCTCGATCTCCACGCTTTCCGTGCCATTGACCCGGGTGATGATCTCCCGCTCTTTGTGCGTGCGATACACCCGCCCCACGTCTTTCACGCGAATTTCAACCCCCCCGCGGTTGCCCACCACCAGATTGGCGATCTCGTCAATGGTGCGAAATTCGTTCAGCGTGCGTACCAAATACTGCGTTTGCCCATCCAGCAAACTGCCGCCCGCGAGATTGACATTTTCCTCTTGCAACCGCCGGTTGATGGTGTTGATGTTCAGGCTCATCATCGCCAACTGCCGCTCGCTGATCTCGACTCGGATTTCTTCTTCCAACCCGCCCTTCACGCGCGCTGCGGCCACGCCCTTGAGGGCCTCCAGTTCCTGCTTGATTTCCTCCTCGGCGATGTGGCGCAGCACGTACATATTTCTCTTGCCGTAAATCCCCACGCGCATAATCGGGTCTTGCGTGGGGTCGTAGCGCAAAATCAATGGCCGATTGACGCCGCGCGGCAAATTGAGGCGGTCGAGATTTTCGCGCACGGTCTGCACCGCGTCGTTCATATCCGTATCCCAGCCGAACTCCAAAATCACATCGGACAGGCCGGGCCTGGAAATCGACGTAATGCCCACCAAATTGCTCACCACCCCAAGGCGCTGTTCAATCGGCCTCGAGATCAAATTTTCGACTTCTTCGGGCGCGGTATCGGGATATTCCGTCCGCACGGTCAGGGTTGGATACGAAATATCGGGCATCATATTCAACGGCAACTGCTGATACGACACATACCCAAATACGGCAACCGCCAGCACCACCATAAAAATCGCCACGGGCCGCCGCGTGGTAATCTCAAACGTGCGAGAAAAATCCCGATTGTCCCGAACTTCCGATGCCATTCTGTTCTCCACAAAAAATAGACGGACGGGGTACAACTGGCGATAGCCAGTTCAAAGACACAAAGCACGTAGGCCCTGTACCCGTCCGCATACAAGACGTGAATTGACCGACTCTTCGCCGATTCCGCATCACGTCTTTTCGGTCTGTTCTGTCGAATCCGGCTCAGCGGGAATCCGCAGGCCCTCGCCCTCGATGATCCGCACCTTGGCCTTGTCCTTCAACCCGTTCTGCCCGACCACCACGATCTGATCGCCCTTTTTCACGCCGGCCAACACCTCGACAAATTCCGTGTCGTCAAATCCCATTTCAAAGCGCACTTTATTGGCCGTGCTGTCCGACACGACAAAAACGTGCGGCATGCCATCGTCGTACACGACGGCCCGCTTGGGCACGAGCACGGCCTGATTGTGGGTCGCCGTCACGATGTGGGCATTGACAAACATGCCGGGCCGCAACAGTTGATCCCGCGCGTTGAGCTCCAGCGTCACCTTAAACGTGCCCGAATTGGGATCGACCACCGGACTGATCCGCAATATCTCGCCCTCAAATTTTGTATCGGGCAAAAAATCGGTCGTCACCAATGCCGGTTGCCCGATTGCCAAATTGTGCATGCCCTGCCCGGGCACATGCACATGCGCGATCAACCGGCTCAAATTGACCATCTCGTAGAGCTTTGAGTTGCCCCCAATGCGGTCGCCCAATTTGACCACGCGCTTTGCAATGACCCCACGCACCGGCGCACGCACATGCGCGTAATCCAGAGACAACTGGGCGCGCTCCCACCGAATTTTGCTCTGTTCGACATTGATCTTGAGATCTTCGTATTCTTCTTTGGCGAGCAATTGCCGGTTAAACAACGCCTCTTTGCGCTTGAGTTGGTTTTCCAGCTTTTGATATGCCAATCGCGCCTCGGCCTCGTTGAGCTTTAACTCGTCATCAACCAGTTCGATCAGCACCTGCCCCGCGCGCACTTGTTCGCCCTCTTCGACCAGCACGCGCCGCACCAGCCCAGTCCCGCGCGCATAAATGTCGATGGTCTCTTCGGCCTCCACTGTCGCGCTGTAGAGCACATGGTCGGAAATTTCGCCCGTCTCCACGACCGATACTTTTACGGGAACGCCTTCAACGACTTTCCGCTTCTGATTTCTGCCCTTCGGCGTCGGTTTTTTGCGCTTCTTATTATTCGCGGCAACTTGGGCAGAATCGACCTGAGTCGAATCGGCCTTCGCAGCGCCATCAGCCGCCTTGTCCGATGCCGCTTCGTCGCTGCATCCCGAAAACGCCCAAAGAACAATCAAAATCCCCATTATACCCGATATACGTTGCAACATCACTTGCCCTCGCAGTTACATGCCCGAAATATCCAAGACATTAGACGCACCAATGAGAAAATTGGTTTTGGAAAACAGGTCAGCCCCGAGCAATCAGTGGTCAGTCACCCGCTCTGACCCCATCACCCGTAGGGACAGGCCCCCGTGCCTGTCCGAGCACCCAACCCCTAAGCGGTCAGCAAACCAATGGGCTGAAAGCTGAAAGCTGATTATCGCACTTTGCACTCATATAAACCCACAACCGCCCGAAGAGATACACTTTTTTTGGATCATCAACACAACCCATTTCTAAGATACTGAACGAATGTATAGTTTTCAAGAGAGAAATAAAAAAGGCGACCGCAGAACGACCGCCTTTTCAAAATGGGCATGATTTATTGCACCATATCTCCCCTTAATATTCACCCGGCCAAAGATCGCCAGACGCGCTCGGCGACGTCGCGGTACATTTTTGCCAGCGGCGCGTCGGGGTCAGACGCCACTATCGGCTCGCCCCTGTCGCTGCCCAGTTGCACCTGACGATGCAACGGTATCGCGCCCAAGAACGGCACGCGATACGCCTCTGCGGTGCGCTGTCCTCCGCCCCGTCCAAAAATCGGCGTCTCTGTGCCGCAACTGCCACAGATGTACGTGCTCATATTTTCGATTACCCCCAGCACGGGCACCTCAACCGTGCGAAACATTTCGACCCCTCGCCGCACGTCTTCCTGCGCCACCAAGGGGGGCGTGGTCACAATCACGGCCCCATCCAAGGGGGTTGACTGGGTCAACGTCAACTGCACATCCCCAGTGCCTGGGGGCAAATCGATCACCAGACAATCGAGCGGTGCCCAAGCCACATCGCGCACAAATTGCGTCACCATCTTCGCCAGCATGGGGCCGCGCCAGATGATCGGCACGCCATCGCCTGCGATCAACCCCAGCGACACCAGTTTGACACCATGCCGCTCGAGCGGTTCAATTTCGCGCTCGGGCGTCATTTGTGGTCGCGCTTTGGTGCCCATCATAATCGGCACATTCGGGCCGTAAATATCCGCATCCATCAACCCCACCGCATGCCCCATCATCGCCAGGGCCACAGCCAAATTGGACGCCGTCGTGGATTTGCCCACCCCGCCTTTGCCGCTGGCGATGGCGACAATGTGTTTGACGCCCGGAATGGGCGGGCGTTCTAAAGTCGGTGCATTCACATGGCACTCCTAAAATTAAACAGCACGATCTAATTAAACAGCACGATCTATATGCTCGCGCAAAACCGCATGTATCCGAGCGCGATAGTCCTTGCCGTAGTGCTTCTTGTACCGGATTAGGACTTACGCATGCTGAGTTAAAAAAGGGTGCAATTCCGTAAAATTTATCACTTTGAGGAGGTATCAATGCGCCAACCGACGCGTTTGGATTACTGTCAGTATCTGCTTAGCAGTCCCCTCAACGATACCCTGACCCATTTCGCCGACCATAGCGAAGGGTTCAGTCATGATATGATCAACCGCTATCTCGCCGGTGATCGTATCCCCCCCCGCTTGGTGTGGGAACACGTCAAAGACCACATCGCGTTGACGCCTAAAGGCTATGTGATCTTTGATGACACGGTTTTAGACAAGCGACACGCGCGCAAGATCGCGTTAGTGCGCCGTCAATATAGCGGCAACGCCCAAGGCGTCATCAATGGCATTGGGGTGGTCACATGTGTCTATGTCAATCCGCAACAGGATCGGTTCTGGTTGATTGACTATCGGATTTATGACCCGCAAGGCGATGGCAAAACCAAATGGGATCATCTCAAGGACATGCTCTCTGGGTTGGTCTATCAGAAGCGCCTTCCTTTTACCGGGGTCTTGATGGACAGTTGGTATGCGACCAAAACGGTCATGCTACACATAGAGCAGATGCAAAAAACCTATTATTGTCCCCTCAAG
The DNA here is from genome assembly GCA_958295785.1 of uncultured Latescibacterota bacterium. Classification (GTDB taxonomy): domain Bacteria; phylum Latescibacterota; class UBA2968; order UBA2968; family UBA2968; genus VXRD01. The sequence continues at coordinate 2,134,861 of OY282377.1, read as the reverse complement.
ACGAACCGGCGCGTGGACGAGTAGGCAGGCACAATCCCCTACCAGCGCGTAGATAGCTTAACTTGGACGAAAGCGCAACGCAAACAAGGCAAGTCCATTAAAATCAGAGGGTTCCCCAAAGACCACAAAGTGAAATTATTCCGGGTGGCGTCTGCTGATAGACGCACGGCGTATGTCGTGACTAACGACCATGCTCAAAACGATTCTTCAGTGGTACAACAGGTGTGTCACCAAAGATGGAAAATTGAGCAATTTCACCGCGAAGTCAAACAGGTAACCGGGCTTGAAAAGTGTCAATGCCGGTTGGCACGCATGGTACGAAATCATATTGGGTGTGCGATGTTCGTTTGGATAAGACTCGCGCAGGTGGCCTATCAAACAGGACAAACCATTTATCAAGTCAAATACCGGGGGGTGGCTGACTTCTTGAGACAACAACTCAAAGCACCTCATATTCCAATGGTGATTGCGTAAGTCCTACGGATCAAAATATCCCGATCTTCCACGGGAAAGACCAGATACGCATTTTGAAAAAAATCTTCTTCCAATTCGGAAAAATCGATCTCTTCATCCCCCATCAGAATCAGTTCTTCGGTCGTCTTCTCTCGTGTATTCATCGGTTGAGCCTGACTTGGACCTTGCTCGGATTCTCGCCACAGTGTTCGAGAAGTGCCCTGGCGCCATCTACGAAATCTTGGGCTTCCCAATCCTTTTCAATGTACACATTAGCACAGATTTCTTCTGGTGTTCGGAGAACTTGCTCTTTGTCGGACGAAACTAAAATTGAATAGGGCCCGTTCCCGTTCGGATGCCATAGCCAAGCGTTTTGGGGTGTCAGTTTTCCGCTTTTCACAAGCCATTTTGCAGTTTCTCTTAGCACGCCTACCGCACTTTTCGGTAGAAGCTCGAAGTGTCCATCCGGGAATTTGATGCACTCTGGCTTCGGATTTTTTCTGTTTAACTCTAATTCTGTCAGCGCAATCCATCCGGATTGCGTTTCCGTCTCATCGGACTGCGGAATCCCACTCGTCAATACCGGTGCGCTTCTCGTCACCGGTGCGCTTCTCGGCATCGACATCGGCGGGGGTTCCCAGGAGAAGCGAGTTTCGACCACCACATCCAACGCTTGCAACGCACTTTCATACAGGTTGTGCCCAACGGTTTTGAGTGCTCTCATGATCTGCCTGATATGATGGAAGTGAAGCGCAGAGTAGTAATCCGGGTCAAACAATTTGCGGAAGGCCGACTCGCTCAAGCCCAGGCGGTCAGTGAGCGCGTCCCTGGTGATCCCCTGCTTGCCCATGGCCGTATAGAGGGCCAGTTTAGCGGCGGCAACAGGCGGGACAGCGACGAGTTCCTGATCGGCGGCAACAGGACTTGGCGTTGGGATTTCCCGTTTCTCTTGGACGTACACCGCGAGGATGGCGACGAGGGCGTCTTCGGCAAAAAAAAGAGACTCTTCCCTGGTTCGCGCCCCTGTTATCGCTTCAGGCACGTCGGGAAAGGTCACGACAAAACCCTCCCCTTCTTCATGGTCGGGAATCAAATTGCACGGGTAAGCGTATTGCATGATTTAGAACTCCTTCCTGTCAATGCCGAGTTGCTTGAGCATGGCTGTCAACATGCCTTTGGAAATCTCGCCATGCTTGACCACTGTGTAGCGGTTGCCCACACAAAGCGTCCCATGGCTGCCCTTGCCGCGGCGTGGATCAAAGTGGAATTTCCCGCTTGTCTTTCTCGCGTAGCGTCTGGCACATCTGACAAATTCCCTTCCGTTCATGATTCCCTTTGCGGATACAATGCGTCGCGCTTGCCCAAACCGACACCTCAACGTTGCGTCTCTATCACGCATTCGGCCAGCTTTGGGATGCCCGCTCGAATTTGTTCCAGCGATGCGTAGCCAAACGCGAGGCGCAGATAGGGCACATCGCGGCGAAAGACGTGAAACGCCTTGCCCGTGGCGTAATCGATCCCGCGGGCTTCGGCCACTTGTTCGCACTTGACCACATCGGTGGCATCGGGCAATTTGACCCAGATGAACAACCCGCCCTTGGGACGGCTAAACCACTCGAAAGCATCGGGAAATTGCCCGAGCATCTCAAACATCGCATCGCGCTTTTGCTTCACTATCGCATTGATGCGATGGACATGCGTCCACAAGTGCTCGCGGAAATACTCGTACACGACCGCCGCAGCCAGCGAACTCGTGCCCCCATCCCGCCGAATTTGCAAAATTTTGCCCAACAGGGGTTGTGGGGTAAAAAAGCACCCCAAGCGCACGCCCGGCCCCAAAATTTTGGACAGCGATTCAATGTGTACCACCGGCACCTCCGCCGGCAGGGTATAGAGCGCGGGCACGTAATAATCGCCTTCGTACACCGTATCGGCATAACAGTGATCTTCCACAACCGGGAGCGCGTACTGCGCGGTGATTTGCAACAATTCCCTGCGCCGCTCGAGGGGCATAATCGCGCCCGTGGGATTTTGAAACGTTGCCAGCACGTAAATGAACTTGGGCAACTTGCCCTTCGCTGCCCGTTTTTTTAACACGTCGGACAGCGCGTCCATCCGCATGCCGTGTTCATCCACCGGGATGCCCACCAATTCCGCGCCCTCTTTTTGATACGCGCCAATCGTGCCCGAATAACAAAATTCCTCCATCACCACCCCATCGCCGGGCTGATCGATAAACATCTGCGCCATCAGGGTCACGGCTTGCATCGATCCATTGGTCAATGCGATCTCTTCAACCGGCGGCGCGACCCCTTCGCGCTGCAACAAGCGATCCGCCATCACCTGTCGCAGGGGTTGGTACCCCAACATCCCAGGATACAGGGCCAACTCATCGCCCATCTCGGGCAAAATACGCATTGCAGCTTCGCCCAATTTGCGGTTGGGAAACGACCCCGGATCGGGCCGCCCGCTACCAAAGGGATAATTTTCCATAGTGACTGATCTCCACAAAAATGTAAAACGCGAGAACGGACTTGTGCGCTGTGCGTGATGGCATTTTTGCGATACCTTATTTGAATACTGCGTAACGTCAGTACCCAATTTTTGAAGTTGTATAATATAACATAAACGCCTCCGCAGTCAAGACATGATTGTGAAGGCGTTTCGCTTTCAGCTATCAGCTCCACCTCGCCGCCGCCGACCGCTCGTGTTACATACGAGGACAGGCACAGGGGCTCGTCCTCTACGGCTCGTGGGATCGCGGGGACTGACCAATGATCACTGAATTGTATTTCAACTGCAATAGGCCGCGAGGCGTTTGCTGTGGGCGGGGTGGCGCAGGCGATTGAGGGCCTCTTCTTTGAGTTGCCGAACCCGTTCTCGGCTGACGCCCAGTTTGTCGCCGATTTGTTGATAGGTCGCGGGTTTTGAGCAATCCTCACGGCCTAACTCCTCCTCACCGCACTCGCTGATCGATTCGTTGTCGACGCCTGTGTCGAAACCGTAATAGAGATGCAAAACTTGTCGGTCACGGTCGGGCAAGACGCTGAGCGCACGGTGTACGTCGCGGTGCATGGCATCTCGAATATAGGCATCTTCGGGCGGCGGGGTTTGGGGGTTTGGCAGGGTTTCTTGCAGGGTGAGGGCGGTATCGTCGTACATGGGGGTATCCAGCGAGACCGCGTTGTAGGCCGATTCGAGGGTGTGGTGGACTTTTTTGAGGGACAGATCGGCTTCTCTGGCGAGTTCATCGGCGTCGGGATGCCGGTCGAGGTGCTGGTAAAGATCGGCTTCAACTTTGCGGAGTTTATTGAGGTCGTTGATGACATTGCCGGGAATCCGAATGGCTCGGGTTTGAACTTCGAGGGCTTTGAGGATGTTCTGCCGAATCCACCACACGGCGTAGGTGATGAACTTGTACCCCTTTTCCGGTTTGAATTTGCGCGCAGCGGTCATCAGGCCCATGTTGCCCTCGTTGATGAGGTCGGCCATTGAAAGCCCCTGATTTTTGAAGCTTTTTGCAACGTGAATGACAAAGCGCAGGTTGCTGGTGATGAGCTTTTCCCGGGCATTGTCCCCGGTTTTTCGCGCACGCGCACTCGCCAAAGGCTGGTCGCCTTGCGCGATTTGCTCTGTCAGTGCTCTTTCTTCGCATGGCGTGAGCAAGGGATGCCGCTCGACCTCTCGGTAGTAATAGGCCAGCGAGGGTTCATCGCCGACACGCGCTTGCTGGTGCATTTCGAAAATCATGCTTGCCTCCTCGTGGTGTGTACTGAGACCTCCATACCCTTTGCGAAAAACATCTGTTGACACTGCGAAATGGCCTCAGTTGCGTTGAAAGAATATAGTGAACATTTGTTTATTAGTCAAGAAAAAAATAGCACAATAAACCGTTGTTTCCACACGGCTTATTGTGCTATTAAAAAAAGGGTGCAGGTATTTGTACAGGTGGGCGGATCAGTCCTCTCCGAGTTCGTATATGCCCGAGTTTTTCATGTTTTCGCGGGTTTCGACTTTGTACACCCAGCAGCGGTTGTCGGTCATGTCGCGCACGAGTTTGTCGGCATAATCAAAGGCGAATTTCGAGGACGCTTCCATGCCGACATTGGGCATCACGCGCAGGTCGACCAAGCCCCTGCGGTGCATTTCTTCAAACAATTCGCGCTCGGGATCGTTTTCATTGATGAGCATGGTGTGGTCGAACATGTGTTCCAACCACGCTTTGAGCTTTTTGAGCTTGCTGAAATCCACGACAAAGTGATTTTCGTCGAGCGCGTTGCACGAAAAATAAAACGCGATCTCCCGGTTGTATCCGTGAATAAAACGACAGTGCCCATCGTGATTCCCCTGACGGTGCGCGCAGGGCAGGTCGTAATAGGTCTTGGTCGATGAAAATTTTCCCTTTCCCATGCGGTGTCCTTTCTGTGGCAGCGATTAGCGGATTGGGCGAGGATAGCTGATTTTCGCACCTTGCCTCGCCTCTCACCCGCGCAATTCGTTGAAGTGTCCAGTATATCAATCCCAAACCATTTCGTTTCGTTTTAATCCGAGATCGCCGTCCCGTCTCGCGGTGTGTAGCCCAATATCTCGCGGGTTTGCACGATGCCGAGATGGGATTTTTTGTGGGCGGATACGCCGTGGACAATGGCAAAGTCGGTATCGGCTTCCACGCATTTTTGAAAGAGTTGCGCGGTATCCCTCGGGCTGATCAACATGTTGGGTTTGTCCGGGTCGTACACTTCGTCGGCATCCCACCGTGGGCTGCCCAAGCGCACGCAGATGCAGGAGAGGCCGTAAGTTGCGGAGTACACGCGCGCGAGGGCCTCGCCCCAACATTTGGTCGCGCCATAGACATTGGTGGGAAACACGGGCACATCCCATTCGATGGGCGTCTCCTCCCGATAGCCAAACACGGCATTGACCGAACTGGCAAAAACAACGCGCTTGCAACCGCACAGATGGGCAGCGTGAAACGCATTGTATGCCCCGATAATATTGAGATCGAGCAGGGTTTTGTAAAAATCGGCGCGGGGGCTGCGATCCGCTGCGAGATGAATGACGGTATGCACGCCCGCGCAAGCCGCTCGAAATTCGTCGAGGTCGGTGATATCCATCTGGACAAATTCTTCGTGATCGGCGAGATTTTCAACCGGGACTACATCCGCAAGGCGCAGGCGATAGGTTGCGCCCCAGTGTTCGCGCAACATGCCGGCGACAAAACCGGCCCCGCCCGCGATGAGAACGCGCTTTTGTTCGGTCATAAAAAAACCTTTCTGTGAAGAAGGTAAGAGAATGTAGGGGCGATGCCCCCGTGCTCGCCCAAAGATACACGGCTTCCTCCCTACCATCCATGTGTCCAGTGCCCACCGGTTGGAAACCAGATCAGATCGACAACCGCCGACACGATGACGCCGGTGACGTAGCCCACGGGCAGGCCGACAAAATAAGGGGCTGCGCGGCGGTATAGGGCAATGCCGCCGATGCGGAGAAAAAGCGATTTGGCCGCCCATGTGAGAAAAATGGAAAAACTGTAAATTTTTGGCCCAGACGTGTTTTGAAAGGCCAGGCCAATCGGGTGCAACGGCCACCATGGCAACCGGTTACGCAAGCCAATGAGTGCGATGGCTTCAATGATGCCGATGAACCACGCGGCCATTTTATACGGATCAAAAACGGTTTTGTTATCGTTGAGGATATGCGCGGTCATGTTCCCATAGAGGCGCACGGATCCGGAATTTGATCGGCCCGTAAACGGGGCCGTGTGCAAATTTTGCCCGCCGTGTGCGTAGGCCAAGTAGATGATAAACAAAAAGGATGCGATCAAGCCCGCGGCGAACGCGAGGGCCGCGATGTGGACCGCGCGCGGGTTTGGCGATGGGCGGTTGCCGTGCAATTTCAGGTGATGGGGAAGCGCGGGCCAGGCGGGAATGCGATTGTTGCCAAAAAACGCACTGGAGTTGACAAATTCGATGCCCACAAAATCCGAAGGGGTCAAATTGGCGGTGCCGGCAAAGGTATAGACCATGCCCCCGCCTTTGCTGTACACGGGCAGGAGGTGGGGAAAGCCACTCGCGGCGGTGAATTTGGCGACCGTGAGATACGCGGTGTAGAGCAGCGCGGTTTGCAAGAGCGCGAGGGGGATGGACAGGCCCATCGCGTGCATCCAGCCGATGATGAAGGCGGTTGACAGCGCGAAGCCGACAAAAGCCGTGCGGTAGGATATGATGCCGTCATTGTGATCGGAATCTCGGCCTTCACGGACGGCCCTCCAAACGCGAGACAAGTGCCCGCACGCGGCCCAAACAGACCAGAGAGCCAATGCGACCAATGCGCCGTGGCTTTCGAGATTGATGATTTCGGGCGATTTTGCCTGCTGATCCGCGAGGCCCAAGGTGAAGCCCGTGCGGTCCATCACCCCGAGTTTGACAATGGCGACGAGGCGCAACATCCAAAAACTGAAGAGGATGTCGAGATTGCAGAAGTAGGTGAGGCCCACCACCGGGGGCAAGATGCGGAGATAGATGGGCTGAAAGTCGCGGGCGAGGTCAATTTGCTTGCTCAAATACCCGGCGTACACGCCGATGCGCGGCAGGCCCGTGGCAAAGTAGCCGAGGATATTCCACGCGAAAACCCCGAAGACCGTGAAAAAACCCGCCCAAAAAATTTTGTTGCGAAAAATGCCGGGCACGCGCCCCGGGCGATCAAAGCCCGACGTGAGTTCGACCGCGAATTGCGCGAGCGGAAAGGCGAGTCGCTCGTGGTTTTCCCATTGGCGTTGAAAGAGCACGCAGATACACAAGCCCGCGGTAAAAACAGCCAGTGAGATGGCTGTCCACCAGAAAAGGGGTTGCAGCCAACCCGCCCAAGGGATGCGATTATGGGGCGGCAAGCCGTCGTAAAACGGGCGAATGACCGCGGGCGATGCGTCTGGCAAGGTCCACCACGGCAAGATGTCAAAGATGATTTCGGCCCAGCGATTTTCAGGGGACGCATAATAGGTGGGCACGGCCATGGTGCTCGTCCAATACGCGGCCCAACCCTCGAGTGGAATGACCCCTGCGATCCACGACATGCTGTAGATGACCAGCAATTCAGCGCTTGAAAGGGCGGCTTTGGGCCAAAAGGTCTTGAGGCCGATATTGGCGAACAACCACAGGACAAAGGGCAACAACATGGCCATGGGATATTGCGATTTGACCAGCGATGACGACCCCATAACCAGCCCGGCGTGATCCGTGTATATGTTTAGGGCAATGGCCGTGAGGGCGCCCAAGAGCACGGCGCGGCCCGTGATGCGTGCGGGAACGGCGCGGGGTTCTGTTTGCGGAGATGATACAGCCATGTCAGTGGGGTCGTCGTGTGGAGAGAGGGCGTTTTGTGGTCGTGAACTTTTGGGCGTGAGGGGCGAGTTTTGCCACAAAAAGCACGAGCGGGGTTGGTTTTTCCCTGTGTCAGTTCGTCAGCATATAAGATACAAGAGGCGTTGGTCGGAAGGTCATGGCGCGATGCCATAAGCTCTGTTGTAGATGTTGGAGACTTCGTTGAGATTGCCGTAAAACGCGCGCACTTCGGGGTCTTTGTGGTCGCGCCAGAAGATCGGTGGGATGACGGAATCATTGGCGAGGTATTTGCGGTCGCGGTGGCCGTAATAGATTTGCAGGGTTTTGCGCTCATGCGTTGTCGGTCGCGTGGTGGCCGTGTGAAGGACCGCCACATTGAAAAGGCAGACCGTGCCCGCAGGCCCGTGAATATCGGCGATGCCCCCGCGTTTGAGTTGCGCGTGGTTGTCTTTGAGCACGGGTTCGTAAATCGATTCGGGCGACAGGGAAAAACAATGGGTATCGGCCCCAACGTCGGTGAGGTAGAGCATGAGTTGGATGTAGTCCATGCGGAAGGGATGCGCGGCCCAATGGGGGCGGTCGCGGTGCCAACTGCGGTGCAAGTCGCCCGCGTAGGGCGGCATGTAGCGCGCGCCAATTTCGCCAAAGCAAATCGCGCCCCCCATCAGTTGTTTGATGGCAGCAAAAATTTTGGGATGCCGGATCGCACGGTCAAAATCGGGCGTGGTGACCAAAGCGTCGTAATTCGCCCGCTGGTGATGGCCATAAGAGTGCCAGCGAAACGAGTGCTGATCGCGGTCGCGGTCAAACAGCGCGATCAATTCATCGCGCTCGCTATCGCCGAGCAAGTCCGTGCGGACGATGTATCCGTGACGCCGAAAATAATCGACCTCGACTTCGTTGAGGATGGGTTCGGTTGGATTGGGCATGGTGTCCCTTTGATAACGTGCGTTATCTCGGTGGCTTAAACGCTCTGAGAATGGCTTGGGATTCTTCATTATCCAATTTCAATGGCGATTCCAGCATTTCTTTGGCCCGTTCTCGCAATTTTAGCGCGTGGCGTTCTGTCGGCATGCGGCAACTGGTCGTAGCCCCGCGCCTCAAAAAATTCATCAAACTCTGTGGTTGACGGAAACTCGACTTTGATTTCGTTCTCCAATCGTCGCAGCACGCTGTCGCCCAAAAGATCGAGTTGTTCCACCGTAGGTTCAGGGCGTTTTCGTTGCCGCAGGGCTTCTCGCATGTTCTCTGCTATCGCACGGATCACGGGAATTGCCACGCTATTTCCCGTCTGCTTCCGAAGTTGCGCGATATTGACCACAATCTCAAAATGTTCGGGAAAGCCCTGGAGCCGCAAGAGTTCTCGCGCCGAAGGGCGGCGGATGCCATTGACCAAGAGATAGTTGTAGGACGCGCCGGCGCGCAACGCACACGAAAACGGCAGAACCGAGACATTGCCGCCCTTGTTTTCGTGCCAGATAGAGGGATAAAACGGCTCGACCTTGCACTTTTCAAGACGGGACTTTTGGATTCTCTCAGACGCGGAGAAACGGGCATCTACCTCGTCGTCTATCTCGAGAATCTCAGACAAGGGCTTGTACCGCCCGCTTCCCACTGGAAAAGCAAATGCGATGGGATCGAGAAATCCCACAATAAAAATTCGCTCTCGCTTTTGGGGCAATCCAAAATCGAGCGCGTTCAAAATTTTGTGGTATATCGTATAACCCAGCTTTTGCAGGCGTTCGCCGATGATCGAAAACGTTCTGCCCTTGTCGTGACTCGCCAACTGCTTCACGTTTTCAAGCAGAAATGCCGCCGGTCGTTTTGCCCTCAAAATCCGTTCTATCTCAAAAAACAGCGTGCCCCGCGTGTCTGCGAATCCCTGCTTGTTGCCGATGATGCTAAACGGTTGGCACGGGAAGCCGGCCAGCAAAACATCGTGGTCTGGAATTGCGGTTGCGTCAATTTTGGTAATGTCGCCGGCTGGCATATCGTCAAAATTGTGATAATAGGTCTGTTGAGCAGATTTGTCCCACTCGGAACTAAACACACACGCGCCGCCCAAGTTTTCAAACGGAATCCGCATGCCGCCTATGCCGGCAAATAAATCGATGAATGTCCAATGGTTTGTATTCATTCTCCGACCATTTCTCGTCTTATGGGCAAGAATACAGGACAAAAGCGAGAATAGACGAACCCACCCCCCCAAAAGGCGCGAAACAGATCGTAGGGACAGGCCCCCTTAATTGAGGTATGACCTGAGCAATGGGGTACAACGGGTTGTCCCTCAAGCCCGTGCAACGATCAGTTGTATCCCGTTCCGCATATTCATTTTTCTCATGCTGATGCGTTCCCCACCATCACGAGCGCGACATCGGCGACATTGGTGCCCGTGGCGCCGGTGATGATCAGGTCGTCCAATGGCTTAAAAAAATGGTAGGCGTCATTGTTTTTTAAATGTGCAATGGCGGACAGGCCCAGGGCTTCTGCCCGCGCAATGGTCTGTCCATCGGCGACTGCGCCGGCAGCATCTGTTGGACCATCCGTGCCATCTGTGCCGCCGCTGAAGAGCACCACATTGTCCCAGCCGGCCAACTGAATCGCGCCCGACAGGGGAATCTCTTGGTTGCGCCCGCCCTTGCCCTTGCCGCGCACCAGCACGGTTGTTTCGCCGCCGGCAATCACACAGGCGGGTGGCGCGATGGGCTGTCTAGAGGTCGCGATTTCTTTGGCAATGCCCGCATAAACGCAGGCGACTTCTCGCGCCTCGCCCTCGATGCGGGTCGATAACACCAGCGTGTGATAGCCCAATGCTTTGGCCTTCTCATTTGCCGCAGCCACTGCGAGGCCATTGCTGCCCACAATGAGATTTTGAACTTTGGACAAAGCCACATCCCCCGGCTTGGGCGTGTCCTCAATCTGCCCGGCCACACCGGCTTCGAGCCGAGACCGCACGCGCTCGGGTACTTGGACAACCAAGTCGTATTTGTCCAAAATATCCATACACGTCTGAAATGTCGCCGTATCGGGCACCGTGGGGCCAGAGGCAATGACATCCATGGGATCGCCAATCACATCGGACAACATCAATGCCACAACCGTTGCGGGAAACGCCGCACGCGCCAAACCGCCTCCTTTTAAGCGCGACAGGTGTTTGCGAATGGCATTGAGTTCCACGATATTTGCACCACAGGCCAACAACAAACTCGTGGTCTCTTGTTTGTCGGTCAGCGTCAAGCCCTCCGCAGGCGCGGGCGCGAGTGCCGAGCCACCGCCGGAAATCAAACAGATCACCAGCGTCTTTTCGTCTGCTTCTTTCAACAGGCGCACCATGCGTGCCACACCCGCAACGCCGGCTTCGTCGGGCACGGGATGGCCGCATTCCACCACGTCAATACGCTTGAGGGGCAAGGCGTGGTCGTATTTGGTATTCATGGATCCGCCAGAAATGCGCTCGCCCAATACATCTTCGAGCGCGGCCCCCATTTGCGGAGACGCTTTGCCCGTTCCCACCACCAAGATGCGCCGATACGTGCCCAAATCGTACTGTTGATCCCCCACGCGCAACTGATCGCCTTTCAGCGAGACAAATTGCCGCACGCATTGCTCGGCATCGACCGCTTTGACCGCCGCATCAAAAATTTCACGCGCCTGTGCTCGCATGACTGATACATCGAAAACACGCATTGAATTTGCTCCTTAAAGAAAACACGGCAAGAGGTCGCGTATGTTGATGCGAACCGTGTCGTTGGTTGATACTTGTACAGTGCCGCTCCATGGGTATCGCGCTTGGGGCAACGTGGCTAAGTGGTGGAGTTCACAAATACAGTCACCTATTTTTCCTGCGTTTTTTAACAACGGATTCGCTCTCGCTTATAGCAACTTATCCACCGCCACGATAATTCCCACCGCGGCGGCAATCATCGCCCCTAGCCGCAAGGTCATACGTTGCTCAAGTTCGCGCATCTCACTCCGCAATATCGCAGCCATCTTTTCCAGATCGCTCCTCAGTGTCGCCTCTGTTTTCTCCAGATCGTTTTTCAGAGCGACAATCTGGCCTTGCAGAGCAGTTTCTGTCTTCTCCAGATCGCTCCTCAGTGTCGCCTCTGTTTTCTCCAGATCGCTCTTCAGTGTCGCCTCTGTTTTCTCCAGATCGTTTTTCAGAGCGACAATCTGGCCTTGCAGAGCAGCCTCTGTCTTCTCCAGATCGCTCTTCAAGGCAGCCTCTGTCTTCTCCAAATCATTTTTTGTCGCCAGTTCCTCACCCATGCCTTCGGCAAAAGCGGTCACCAAGGCACGCGCTTGGTGTTCTTCGAAGCCTGCTTCCTCCTGCAACCGCACGGCTACCTTGAGGGTATCGAATCCAGTCAGGGTGTTGCTCCTCTATTGAATGACAAGCATTGTTGTCGCGCTTGCTGTTTAACCTGTGGTTTCAGTGGTGGAGTTCACAAATACAGTCCCCTATTTTTTCTGCGTTTTTTAACACGGATCCGTTCTCGCTTATAGCAACTTATCCACTGCCACGATAATTCCCACCGCAGCGGCAATCATCGCCCCGAGCCGCAAGGTCATACGTTGCTCAAGTTCGCGCATCTCACTCCGCAATATCGTAGCCATCTTTTCCAGATCGCTCCTCAGTGTCGCCTCTGTTTTCTCCAGATCGCTCCTCAGAGCGGTCTCTGTTTTCTCCAGATCGCTTTTCAGAGCGACAATCTGGCCTTGCAGAGCAGCCTCTGTCTTCTCCAGATCGCTCTTCAAGGCAGCCTCTGTCTTCTCCAGATCATTTTTTGTCGCCAGTTCCTCACCCATGCCTTCGGCAAAAGCGGTCACCAAGGCACGCGCTTGGTGTTCTTCGAAGCCTGCTTCCTCCTGCAACCGCACGGCTGCCTTGAGGGTATCGAATCCAGTCAGGGTGTTGCTCCTCTATTGAATGACAAGCATTGTTGTCGCGCTTGCTGTTTAACCTGTGGTTTCAGTGGTGGAGTTCACAAATACAGTCCCCTATTTTTTCTGCGTTTTTTAACACGGATTCGCTCTCGCTTATAGCAACTTATCCACTGCCACGATAATTCCCACCGCGGCGGCAATCATCGCCCCGAGCCGCAAGGTCATACGTTGCTCAAGTTCGCGCATCTCACTCCGCAATATCGTAGCCATCTTTTCCAGATCGCTCCTCAGTGTCGCCTCTGTTTTCTCCAGATCGTTTTTCAGAGCGACAATCTGGCCTTGCAGAGCAGTTTCTGTCTTCTCCAGATCGCTTTTCAGAGCGGTCTCTGTCTTCTCCAGATCGCTTTTCAGAGCGACAATCTGGCCTTGCAGAGCAGCCTCTGTCTTCTCCAGATCGCTCTTCAAGGCAGCCTCTGTCTTCTCCAGATCATTTTTTGTCGCCAGTTCCTCACCCATGCCTTCGGCAAAAGCGGTCACCAAGGCACGCGCTTGGTGTTCTTCGAAGCCTGCTTCCTCCTGCAACCGCACGGCTACCTTGAGGGTATCGAATCCAGTCATGGTGTTGCTCCTCTATTGAATGACAAGCATTGTTGTCGCGCTTGCTGTTTAACCTGTGGTTTCAGTGGTGGAGTTCACAAATACAGTCCCCTATTTTTTCTGCGTTTTTTAACACGGATCCGTTCTCGCTTATAGCAACTTATCCACCGCCACGATAATTCCCACCGCGGCGGCAATCATCGCCCCAAGCCGCAAGGTCATACGCTGCTCAAGTTCGCGCATCTCACTCCGCAATATCGCAGCCATCTTTTCCAGATCGCTCCTCAGTGTCGCCTCTGTTTTCTCCAGATCGTTTTTCAGAGCGACAATCTGGCCTTGCAGAGCAGTTTCTGTTTTCTCCAGATCGCTTTTCAGAGCGACAATCTGGCCTTGCAGAGCAGCCTCTGTCTTCTCCAGATCATTTTTTGTCGCCAGTTCCTCACCCATGCCTTCGGCAAAAGCGGTCACCAAGGCACGCGCTTGGTGTTCTTCAAAGCCTGCTTCCTCCTGCAACCGCACGGCTACCTTGAGGGTATCGAATCCAGTCATGGTGTTGCTCCTCTATTGAATGACAAGCGTTGTTGTCGCGCTTGCGGTTTGGCCTGTGGTTTCATCTACAATTGCAATTTCCACGATTTTTTCTCCCGGTTCAGAGCGCGACATATCCAATTCAAGATACCCCGGTGCTTGCGTTTCTGCGCCCACCTGTTCGTATTCAATGGATATAACGCCCTGATCGCGCTTTTGACCGAGCAAGTTGCCCACGCCGCCCAAAATTCGCACGCCGATAGTCTTTTGGTCGCGCGAGCGCACCACATAAGACACGCGGTATCGGGTTTGGCCGAACGCATTGCGTTTCAAGTTGTAGATTTCAAAATAGATGAACACGGGTTGCGCGGGCGAATACGTTTTTGAAGCGAGTGGGATCACGGCCAAGTCGCCCTTTTGGAATCGGCTCTTATCGCTTATGTCGATGGTGGCGGCGAGTTCCACGTCGCTGATTTTCAATTCATCGTCTGCATCAAATTCCGGGATGACGCGCTGGATCTGGTACACCTGCGATTTTCTCGAACGGCGATCCAAGATCTGAACCGCAATGCGATACTCGCCCGGGGTTAGGAGCAAGCGATCAAACTCGGGCAGGTACGCGCCTGCGGACCGATTGATCTCACCAGGCAGCACCATTTCCCGACTTGTGCGATACACCGGATCGCCCTTCCGATTGTACACCGCCACACCGCGATTTAGGTGTGCGACCTGTTTGCCATCCGGCCCAGGCGCAAAGTGCAACTGCGACGTTGGAATGCCGTAATAAACTTCGAGCGCGGTCAGGCCATCTTTCCCGCGAAACGCCGATGAGGCCAAATAAAAATCCAAGGGCCCGGTCGCAAAATCCGGGCGATAATGCGTCGGCGCGAACGCGGCGACTTGGTGCAAAACGCGCTCTGAGTGCATCTCTTGCCATATTCGCGCAACGCGCCCGCGACCGAGCGGCACATCGGCATAATCCCAGGCGCCTTGGTTCATGCGCTGTTCAAACACGACCTCAATGCCATCGCCCACATCTGCATAGATCCAGTATTCCCATATCCCATCCACCGGATATACGGGCCACCCCAAAATGGTCGCGCCGGCCACGCGCGCTCGGTCGCGGGCGCGATTCTCAACTGTGTTGGCTTCACGGCGCAACTGATCGCGCATGCCCACCATGTTTTCGCTCACCTCATCGATCCGCGCTTTCGCCAGTTGTTCTGCCGCAGGCCCTGCCTTTTGAATGAGCCGCTCTTTGACAGCAACCACATCCTTGGTTCGCTCCAAGCGGATATTGCCAGAATTGCTCACATGATCGGGAGCCCCATAGCGGATATACGCCTCGCCGCGTGCGTCCCACGGAAACCGGTGCGCGCCAAAAAATTCGCGTGCGTACGCGACTCGGCGATAGTGTTCCAACAACCGCTCATTGGCCTCTGTGACGGGTGCCGGGTCTAAGCGCGACCAAAATGCCCTGAAAATGCGCGTTCGCTCGGCCATCGTCTCGGCGGCGTTGTATTGATCGAGAATGGGGCCTGATGCGGCGAATGTCAGATCCCAATACAGTTCCCTGTCTTTTTCTGGCAATTGTTTGATATAAGATGCGAACAATTGCGCGGCATTGTCAAACGCCTTGGCCTTTTGAAACACCTGCGCCAATTCCAGCACGGCCCGCCGCTGAAAATCGTTGGCAACTTTTGCAACCTCGACCAGATGCTGAAGTGCTTCGCGCAATTGCCCGAGTGCTTTGAGATCGATGCCCAAATTCAACCGCGCGCCGTAGTGATCCGGCTTTGCTGCCAACTGATCGCGATACGCCTGCACGGCCTTTTCATATTCCCGGTTCTCATCCAGCAATATTCCCAGGCGATAATTCGCATTGGGGTGTTTGGGATCGATTTCCAAGACATTGCGATAGGCTTTGAGCGTCTCGCTGTTGCCGTATTCTTCCAGTGTTCGCGCCAGGTTGTATCGCGCTTCCGAATACTGTTTGTCCGCCCTGATTGCATCCCGAAAATACGCAATTGCCCGCCGCAATTCCTTGTTTTTATTGCGATAAACCAGGCCCAACCCATTGTATGCGGGCGCGTGCTTTTTGTCTTTTGCCACCGCATGCTTAAACGCCTTTTCCGCCGCATCCAAATCGCCCTGTTTCAAATGGGTATGGCCCAGGCCCACATAGGCGGGTGCGTATTTTTCATGCTGATCTATCGCGGATTGAAAAGACAAGCGCGCCGCATCCAAATCGCCGGACGCCAATTGTTTCAGTCCTTCTCGATATGCTTTTTCCGCTGCGGCGATTGCCTCTGGCGAAGCATTTTTTGCCTGCCCCTCTGTCGCCACGACCAGCGCGGCGCACAAAACGCCCAGCATCATCCATTTCATAACGAGCCCCCTCGTTTTTGATCGCCTGTGTTCGATCTTATGATACGAAAAAAAACTAGAAAACACAAGCCATTGGACAACGACTAAAAAAACGGAGATTCCAAAAGGAACCTCCGTTTTACGGGCCGGTTGCACGCTACAGTACTGACTTTCAGCACCTATCTTTCCCCTCTCCCCTGACGAAAGAATGCGCGGCACAACCGGCGCGAGATCTGGTTCTATAAGTCGTTCCCCGATAGATACATGAGTTGGGAACGCATCTTCGCATTAGGCGGCAACGGGTTGGACATCGGCTTTTCGCCGCAGGTCTAACCTCGCTTTGATTTTGTCGATCAATTCGGATGCTTGGCGTTTGCCCAGTCCATCGCGGATCTGGGTTTCCAAACGCTTGCGCTCTGTATCTGTGAGCAGTGAGCTTCGCCCCAAATTTTTGATCAAATCGATCTGATTTGGCGTCGCTGCATCATGCGTTTCCCCGATAGAACCATTTGGAGCAATTCCGCTACCAGAACCCGTACCCGCCTGAATCTCATCTACGGAACACATCCCGGTCGCCGTTGCCAAGCGCATCGCCCGATTGGTGGCGCGTCGCGTCGCCATTTCGAGCGGATAATCTGAAAATCGGACAAAGCCTTTGAGATTTTTGGGCGTTGTGGTGCCGTAATCCACAAAAGGCCGGTCGAGCCCCTCAACCCACACTTCGCCGCGCATAACCACGAGAGGTTCTTCGTCTTTCAACCCCATCATCCGCCGCAAAAGGGCGTATTCCTCTTTGGAGGGCATAAGAGCTTGCACCGCGAATTTGCCGGCCTTATAGGTTTGCAACATTTTGCACTGCAACCCCGCAGACGTGATGTAAGGCTCATTTTGGATGAACACCACAAATTCATCGATCTTCTCAAGGGGAAAATTTTCGGATTCTGCAATCTGCTTGACCCTATCGGGCATACCGTTAATCGGTTGAACTGTTGAAGCATGGGCCATCGCAATTTCTCCTTTCCTTTTGTGAAAATCGGCGACACAACGGGCCTTTCGCCGAAAACAATGTCAATATGCGTTTGCGATCTAATTGTTGCGCGCGCCCAAAGACTCGATGACCTGAAACCAAGCCGATTCATAAGCCGTGAGTGCGCCGTGCCACTCGATGAGTTCCCCTTGCCCTTGGCTCAAATCTCGGGCCAGCGTATCGACAGCCTGTTCAGCGGCTTCAACTCGCGCCATCGCTTCGGGGCGAATGGCGTCAAAAGGCACAGACGGCATCTCGGCCTGAATGCGGTCGGCAACTTTGAGCAAATCCCGACTCAAATCGGACAACCGAACTTCCTCAATTCCCCGCTCGTTTTGAAGCATCATGCTCGCCATGGCTACCTCCTGTCGAAAAAGTGCGTTTCAATGCTCAATGCAATAATACTAAACAAAAGAACAGGTGTCAAGGAAAAATTACCAGTTTAATGGAAAACAATTAAACAATCGTTTTAGTATAAGCCCTTGTCCTTGCAGGATTCACGAAAAAATAAAAGCGGCGATCTTCGGATCACCGCTTTTTTGCGTTTGGCGTTTATTGTAGCGCGTTTATTTGCGATGCAAAATTTGCCACAGACGCCCGACTTCTCGTTGCAGGTAATTGATTTGCTGATACACGGCGACATCCTCGGGCGTTGGCGCGGGCCGCGAAGAGGCCAGCGTTGATCTATCCATCTGACACAGCACGACTTGCTTTGTCACCCCCTGTCCGTCTCGCCGAATCCCCAGGGTTGCGGCCTCGCCCGGCGCGCTTTCCATCACCATTCGCTGCAGATGAATCGGGCCGGCAATGGCGCGTCCCCGAAATGAGAGCACCACATCGCCCGGCTGAAGCCCGCCATCTATTGCGGGGCTGTTGGGTTGCACATTGACCACCACCACCTCGTCGCCCCGTTGCGCGACCTCTACGCCCAATTTGCCATAAACCATTTGCCCATGCGCGACCAGTGCCCGCGCCACGCGCATCGCGCGATTGATCGGGATAACAAAAATCGAGGACGGCATAGGCCGCCATCCAAAGACAGTCTGAGACAGTGGCGTGCCATCTTGGGCGATAGCTCTGACCGGGTCTTGATAGCGCCACACCATGCCCCCAACCCGTCCACTGCTGCAAAACACGGGCGCGCCGCCATAACTGCTCTGCACATGGGCAGACACCTGAATCAAGTCCGTATCCGGATAGACTTCATGCACGGTTCCAAAAGCCGGCACCAGATTGCCAAAATCATTGCCCAGCAAAAAGGCGTAGTGCCCAATGCGAATCTTTTGCGAATCGCCAATCACAACCGCGGGCAAATTTTCTGCCTCTGTGCGAATGACGGCAATCCCCGAAATCGGGTCTGTTCCCACGAGCGAAGCCCGCGCCTGCACGCCAGAGGCGAGCGTGACGCGAATCTCCTCGGCATCTTTAACCGCGGCTTCTATGGTGAGAATATACCCGCGAGGATCAAAAACAAACCCCGTGCCGTGGGCAAACACCGAACCAAATGGCCCATTGTCTGCCTGCGGCCGGGGATACAGCGCGTGAATGCACACCACACCCTGCCGATTTTTCTCCAGTATCGCTGCAATCTCATTTTCGAGCGCGTGCAACAAACCATCGGCCCACCCCTTGCCGACGAACAGGCACAGTGCCATTGCACACCAAAAAGATCTCATCGTCATCGCCATAGATGCCAGCCCAACCTCTGATCCCACTGCGTCAACGTCAAAATGAATACGATACCGGAACTTGTTTTACCCGGTGTTGATCGCGCACATCTGATGGTCGTTGTTTCACGGAATCCACGCGCACCGAATCCCGAAGATGACGACCATTTAGACTATAGGATTCCTCGGACAAGCGTTCCAACTCCAGCGCGCCCACATCGAGCCGTTCGCCCGGCGCCAATGGAATTTCCACCTGCTCCACCGCCATTGGGGAGGTATCGGCGTTGAAAACCACCTGCGTCAACCCCAAGCCGATCACCACAGCAGCGGCCAGCGTTGTGATGGTTCGCGTGGGGGAAGAAAACAGCGCCTTGTGCAAACCGCGTCTCTTTTTCGATCCTTCCATCAAGAAATGGCTACGCAGCGCAAAATGAAACTCGGCCGAGGGGCGCACCTGCGGCAATTTACCGACGCGCTCTATCAGGGCGCGCACATCGGTCAACAAAGCGCGACAGTGCGCGCATTCGGCGGCTTTGCGCTCCATTGTCGCCATTTCAACCGGGTTCAGTTCGCCTTCGACATAAGCTGAAACCCGCGATTCAAACTCCTTAACAGTCATGGTCTCTTTTTATCCTCCTATCGGGATTTTCAGGGTTTGGGATGTTAGACGGTAATGCCCACATCTCGACCTTCGTTTTTCAATTTCTGTTGCAATTTTAAGCGGGCGCGGTTGACGCGCGATTTGACCGTGCCAACCGGACAGTTCACGACTTGGGAGATTTCGTAATAGGACAGACCCTCCACATCGCGCAACAAAATCACTTGGCGGTAATTATCGGCCAGCGAAGCAATGGCATTTTGAATTTCCACATCGGTCAGCGAGGATTCTGCCATGCGATCTGGGCGCCTCGACTCATCGGGCAATTCCATGCCGGTGTCGGACTCTTCGTCTCGATGTATCGAAAACAATCGCCATCGCTTGCGCCTTCTCAGTTCACTTTTTGCCAAATTCCCGGCAATGGTGAACAGCCAAGTCGAAAAATTGGCGATAGCGCGGTATTCCTCCCGCTTGCCAAATGCGCGCAAAAACGCCTCTTGGACGATATCTTCTGCTGTTTCCTTGTCGCCCACAAACCGGAAGACAAAATTGTACAACCGCCCTTGGTAGCGCCGCACAATTTTCCCATAAGCATCGATATCTCCTGCGGATACCTCAGCCAAAACCTCTATATCTGATTGTTCGCCATGTCCGTATCTCGAATTTACCATAAGCATAAAATCCTCCCCCATCGGGCCTGCGTTCTCAGCAGCCCCGAGGTCTGATATCGTTGGTCACAACTTAAACCCTCACGCATCATAAGGGTTCCCAAAAATGCGAGCCGAGCGCGGGGTGGACGCTGAGAATCCCCTCGGTTTTCCGCATTGCGCCCTTGCCGATCTCGCCTTATATTCAACGCCAGCATAGCCTACAACGCAGCGAACCCAATACAACGGGTTGTCTCTCAAGCCCGTTCACCGGCCAGTTGTACCCCGCTGTATCTGTGCGTTTTGTCGCGTACTGAAATCTTACGACACCCAAACCGATGTATTGGAGAAAGCGAGGAATCCCAATGGCGGCAAATCAGGTGGTTGAACAAAACGGGAAATACATCCCCCCGGAAAATCTCAGTGCCGCGGCGCATGTGTCCAGCTTGGATGCGTACCGGAAGCAATACGAAAAGTCAATTGCCGATCCCGAGGCATTCTGGGCAGATGTTGCCGATTCGTTCCACTGGTACAAAAAATGGGATACCGTGCGATCCTACAATTACGACATGGATCAGGGGCCAATTTCCATCCGATGGTTTGAAGGGGCGAAAACCAATATCGCGTACAACTGCATCGACCGTCACCTCGATTCTCGGGGGGATCAGGTCGCCATTTTGTGGGAGGGCAACGAACCCGGCGAAGACGCCAAACTCACGTACAAAGAATTGCACGAGCAAGTGTGCAAATTCGCCAATGTGCTCAAATCGCGCGGCGTGACAAAGGGCGACTGCGTCTCCATTTACATGCCCATGATCCCCGAACTCGCCATTGCCATGCTGGCCTGTGCGCGCATCGGCGCGATCCATTCCATCGTCTTTGGCGGCTTTTCCGCCGAGGCATTGGCGGATCGCATTGTGGATTCCGCCTGTCGGGTGGTGCTGACCACCGATGGCATGTTCCGCGGCGACCGCCCAATGGCGCGCAAGCAACCCGCGGATGAAGCCATTGCATTGGCCGATTCGCGCATGGGCGATGCCAGCGTCCACACCTGCATCGTTGTGCGGCGCGTTGGGGAAGACCAAGGCATGGCGTGTCCCATGCGGGAAGGCCGCGACTTGTGGTGGCACGACGCGATGGCAGAAGCGCGTGCGGATTGCCCGTGCGAAGAAATGGACGCCGAAGACCCGCTCTTCATCCTCTACACCTCTGGCTCGACGGGCAAACCCAAGGGCGTGCAACACAATGTGGGGGGCTACATGGTGTACACGGGTTTTACGCACAAAAACGTCTTTGACTATCGAGATGGCGACATCTACTTTTGCGCGGCTGACATCGGCTGGATCACGGGTCATTCCTACATCATTTACGGGCCGCTGGCCAATGCGGCCACCACCACCATGTTTGAAAGCACGCCCGTCTATCCAGATCCGGGACGTTACTGGCAGGTCATCGACAAATACCAAGTCAACCAATTCTACACCGCGCCCACGGCCATTCGCGCCCTCACCCGAGAAGGCGACGCATGGCCGGCCAAATACGATTTGTCGTCTCTCAAACTCCTCGGCACTGTGGGCGAACCCATCAACCCCGAAGCGTGGCAGTGGTATCACCGCAATATCGGGCGCGGGCGATGCCCCATTGTGGATACGTGGTGGCAAACCGAGACCGGGGGCATTCTCATCAGCCCCTTGCCTGGCGCGACCCCCACCAAACCCGGATCGGCCACCCTGCCCCTGCACGGCATTGAGCCCGTGGTGCTCGAACCGGAATCGGGCAAAATCGTCAAAGGCAATGGCGTGGATGGCGTGCTCGCGATTTCCGAACCCTGGCCCGGCCAAATGCGGACGGTTTATGGGGATCACGAGCGGTTTGAGGAAACCTATTTTCAACAGTACAAGGGCTTTTATTTCACAGGCGACGGTTGCCGCCGGGACGAAGATGGCTACTACTGGATCACGGGGCGGGTCGATGACGTGATCAATATTTCGGGCCACCGCATGGGCACCGCCGAAGTCGAAAGCGCGTTGGTCTCACACGGCAAAGTGGCCGAAGCCGCTGTGGTCGGTTTCCCGCACGAAATCAAGGGGCAGGGCATTTACGCCTATGTCACCCTCAATGCGGGCGAAGCCTATACCGACGACCTCAAGGCCGAACTCGTGCAACAAGTTCGCACGGAGATCGGCCCCATCGCCACGCCAGACGTGATCCACTGGGCACCTGGGTTGCCCAAAACCCGGTCGGGCAAAATCATGCGCCGCATTCTCCGCAAGATCGCGGAAAACGACACCTCGGACCTCGGCGATACCTCCACCCTCGCCGATCCCGCCGTGGTCGACGACCTCCTCACCAACCGGTAGGGAATGGAATAGACGATTCGACGATTTGTAGGGACAGGCCCCCGTGCCTGTCTTCGCACACCCAGCCCCAAAAGGCGTAAGCCACAATCTGTTCATGGGGTCAGGGTTTCGCAAAACAGCGGACACGCGATTGTGTGTCCGCTGTTTCTATCTAGGGAGGCAACCCCCCTACGATTGGCGTTTGGGGCTTGGAGGTGGTAGTTGACCGCTTGGGGTTGGAGGCAGACTGACAACTCTCCTGCTAGATCGCTTCTCTACATTCAAACTGAACCTGTGAATGGAGTACAACTGCCACGGTTTTTTTTGCGTGCAATGAAAAAAACTGAAAAATGCAGAAATACGCGGTGCAAATCAGAAATACGCGGAACCTTTTTGAGTGGAAATGACGGGCGCGATTGTATAAAATTAGGACTTACGCATGCTGAGTTAAAAAAGGGTGCAATTCCGTAAAATTTATCACTTTGAGGAGGTGTCAATGCGCCACCCGACGCGTTTGGATTCCTGTCAGTATCTGCTTAGCAGTCCCCTCAACGATACCCTGACCCATTTCGCCGACCATAGCGAAGGGTTCAGTCATGATAGGATCAACCGCTATCTCGCCGGTGAGCGTATCCCCCCCCGCTTGGTGTGGGAACACGTCAAAGACCACATCGCGTTGACGCCCAAAGGCGATGTGATCTTTGATGACCCGGTTTTAGACAAGCGACACGCGCGCAAGATCGCGTGAGTGCGTCGTCAATAGAGCGGCAACGCCCAAGGCGTCATCAACGGCATTGGGGTGGTTACATGTGTCTATGTCCATCCGCAAGAGGATCGGTTCTGGCTGATTGACTATCGGATTTATGACCCGCAAGGCGATGGCAAAACCAAATGGGATCCTCTCAAGGACATGCGCTCTGTGTGGGTCTATCAGAAGGGCCTTCCTTTTACCGGGGTCTTGATGGACAGTGGGTATGCGACCAAAACGGTCATGTTACACAGAGAGCAGATGCAAAAAACCTATTCTTGTCCCCTCAAGACGAACCGGCGCGTGGACGATTCGGCAGGCACAACCCCCTACCAGCGCGTAGATAGCTTAACTTGGACTCAAGCGCAACGCAAACAAGGCAAGCCCATTAAAATCAGAGGGTTTCCCAAAGACCACAAAGTGAAATGATTCCGGGTGGCGTCTGCTGATAGACGCACGGCGTATGTCGTGACCAACGACCATGCTCAAAACGATTCTTCAGGGGTACAACAGGTGTGTCACAGGCGATGGAAAATTGAGCCATTTCACCGCGAAGTCAAACAGGTGACCGGGCTTGAAAAGTGTCCATGTCGGTTGGCACGCATGGTACGAAATCATATTGGGTGTGCGATGTTCGTTTGGATTCGACTCGCGCAGGTGGCCTATCAAACAGGACAAACCATTTATCAAGTCAAATACCGAGGGCTGGCTGACTTCTTGAGACAACAACTCAAAGCACCTCATATTCCAATGGAGATTGCGTAAGTCCTAATCTGTATAAAACGGTTGACGCTGTGAAAGGTATTTTTTAAGTTTGGCAAAATAAAGTCGGTTGTTTGCACGCGAATTGGATACTCACAATGCGAATCGGAAACAAGGAATTGGTCGTTATTGGCGACCGCTGGGAGATGACATGATATTTTTTGCCCTGCGCTGTTCTTGGCCGGCATCGCCGCCATCGTCTAGTCCTGCGATACGGGCCAAAAGCAGATCGCCAAAAAATGTGGGCCAGCCGTGGAGATAGCATGACCGACTAAATTGATACGGCTACGATGGGGATTGTCATGAAAATACCCATCCGACATTTCTGATAAAATACCGGCATCGAGCAATTGAGGAGCTATTCCAAATGATCCCAGCCATCGAAACTCTAAACCCAGAAAGCTTGGCAGCCCGGATGGTCGCCGAGTTGAATGAAAACCCGGAGGCCCGCTCCATCCTGCTTAGAACCCTGCTGACGGACGACTTTCTGATGCTCCCGGCCAAAGTGGACCGGCTGATGGATCTGCCGGCCAGAGTGGAACGTCTGGAGCGGGATGTATCTGAGCTCAAAGCCGGCCAAGCAAGGCTGGAAGCGGATGTATCCGATCTCAAAGCCGGTCAAGCAAAGCTGGAAGCCGGCCAAGCAAAGCTGGAAGCCGGCCTGTCCAGAGTAGAGGGGAGAGTTGGTAACCTGAGAGGCAGAAATTACGAACACCGCATTACGCGTTTCATCACCAACACCGCCAATCACAAACTCAATATGCGTGATGTAAGAGTCGTGTGGAGCGAATACATCCCCCACAGCGATGACCTGTCAGTCCAGATACTGGATGCTGAGGACCAGGGGATAATCACCGCCGAGCAGGGCCAGAATCTGGGAAACACTGACATTGTACTGACCGGACGCCGCAGGAGCGATCTGACCGAGATATGCGCGGTCATAGAAATCTCCCTAACCATTGACGCAAGCGACATCAGCCGCGTGGCTGACCGCGCCAAGACCTTCGCGCTAATCACTCAGCAGCCCGTCACCCCTGTCGTAATCGGAGACAGTATCACTGTCCAGGACCGTCAGCGTGCCGAGACAACCGGCGTCACAGTCGTCATCGTCAAAGAGTAAAGGCTACGACATGGTGATCACCGACCTGAACGCCCGGCGGGACACCCAAACTCGGGAAGAGAGATGATCCCAAAACCCACATCCGTTCGGTACAACGACTGGCGGCGGAACGGTTCACTGCCATCGCGGATTCGTTGCTTCCGTTCGGCACGGAATCGTGCGAGTGGCACAGGGGGCCGGTCGGTCTGGTCAGGAGATCCGACGGCATTTTCGTACCCGAGGACGATTTCGACCGGCAACCCGTCGAAATCGAAGGTGGTCGCGGCGTTGGGCATTGACCCACGCGAGGCAGCGGAACAGGCGGACAGTGCCCTGTGTGAGCAGGTCCAAGGCGATAAGGGGCCAACGAGAAAAAAATGAAAATTGGAAAATTGGTGCAAAAATACATCCCCGAAATTTTCGCTTATTGCGAAGAGAATCCCGATGAACTAAATAACCTGCTGGACGAGAAATACTCCAAGCAAAAGTTTGGGATTAATTTTTCCTTCTGTAGGGAAGCAACAATTATCACGGGAGAAAAATCAAAAAGATACTGGAAGCGGATAGGCCCTTATGATGTGTGCGGAAAAACTGTCAGGGTGACAAACCAATGGTTTGATGACAACCGGCCCCACTTTGAGACATACTTGAAAAAAAAAGGCATCGTAAACCGGAAAGAGGTTGCAGAAAATACAACACGCGATACCAACAGTGAGGAAGACGAGTTGGTGATCAGGCCCGCACATGAGCGAATTTCCCAAAAAAAAGGCATCGTACCCAACAGTGAGGAAGACGAGGAGAGCGGTCTCGAAATTGAGCGGGAAGATCCAGAAGAAACGATCACACATCCATTCAATCCTGAACGGATCAAGATCAATACGCGCCACATCCTCGTCGAGCAACTCGTCTCGCGCATTAAGCATAAGGAAATTGATCTCGCGCCCGATTTCCAGCGTCATCGCGGCATCTGGAACGACGAGATCAGAAGCCGCCTTATTGAATCGCTCCTGCTGAGTATTCCCATCCCGGTATTTTATGTCGCTGCTGACAAGTCCGATAACTGGGCTGTCGTCGATGGTGTTCAGCGTATGTCAACCATTTATGATTATGTGACGGGTGTGTTTTCCCTGACGCGACTTGAATACTTGGGACTAGATGGACTGAAGCACGATGCACTTCCGCGCTCCTTGCAACGGCGAATTAGCGAGACCCAACTCATCGTCAATGTCATTGAACCGGGTACACCACCGGAGGTCATGTTTAACGTTTTTCGCCGAATCAATACCGGAGGCACGATGTTGAACGGGCAGGAAATTCGCCATGCTATCCACCCGGGGCCCGTCCGGGATTACCTGAAAACTCTCGCCGAATCCGCCGAGTTCATCAAAGCCACGGGTGGTAGCATAAAGCCGATTCGAATGGCTGACCGGGAGTGTGTGTTGCGCTTTTTGGCTTTTTACGTTCATTCCCCAGAAAAATATGACAAAGGTGATCTCGATGGTTTTCTCGGAAATGCCATGGAAAACATCAACAACATGAGTTCTGAAAAGCGCGATGCGCTCGGCGCGGATTTCGAGAAAGCAATGGGTGCGGCGTCCGCCATCTTCGGCGAGTATGCCTTCCGCAAGCGGACTAGCCTGGACGACAGAAAACGCCCGATCAGCAAAATATTGTTCGAAGTGTGGAGCGTTCAGTTGGCGCGCTGTTCGCCCGATCAGATTCGCGTTCTCGTCAAACGGCGCGAGGATGTTCAACGTCGTTTCATGCAACTAATCGCAGAGGACGATGAGTTTGAAAGGGCGATCTCTTTATCGACCAACACAGTTCGGCGCGTGCAGAAGCGTTTTCAAGCGGTAAAACAACTCGTTGAGGAGTTCATCTGATGCTTCGACAAATAAACCTTGAGAATTTCAAGTGCTTTGAGCGGTTGGACTTGGATTGCACGTCTCTCAATTTGCTGTGCGGCTTGAACGGGATGGGCAAGAGTAGCGTTATTCAAGCATTGCTGGTGTTGCGGCAATCGTTTGAAACCGGGGAATTGCACAGCGGCAGACTCGTTTTGGGCGGCGAAAGAATAGACCTCGGCGCGGGTTCGGATGTGTTGTTTGAGGGTGCCGAGCAGGATATTGTGGGTTTCGTGCTTGGGGACGACGAAATGCCGGATGGGTGGTTCATGGCCTTTGACTATTCGCGGGAGGCCGACCAATTGAGCGTGGTGCTCCCCGACAGATCTACCGATTATATACCCGCTGAGTGGCAACAGACATCGCTGTTTGGAGGGCGTCTCGTCTATGTGAATGCGGAACGGGTCGGCCCCCGGAAGTTGTACCCGCTCTCCGAGATGTTGGCTAAGCGCGGTGACTTTGGTACAAGCGGCGAGTACGCGTGGAATTATCTGAATCGCCATCAGAACGATCTTCTGCCGGAGGGCGACCCTCGTTGCGTTGAAGGCGCGAGTCGGCGACTGCTCGATATCGTCGATCAATGGCTACAGGATGTATGCCCAGGCGTACACTTGCGACTTGAGGCAGTTGCGAACGCCGATTCGGTCATTGCAGGGTTTTCGTTTGATCGGCCGGGAGATATTGCGACGAGCCGATACCGTGCGACCAATGTCGGGTTTGGGCTGTCTTATGTGTTGCCAGTCATCCTCGCTTTGCTCTCGGATCGCGGGACGCTTTGCCTGATCGAGAACCCGGAGGCGCACCTGCACCCGCGCGGGCAGACGAAATTGGCGGAATTGGCGGCCCGAGCCGCGAGCGTAGGTGTCCAAGTATTCTCCGAGACTCATAGCGATCACTTCATCGACGGCGTCCGCATTGCTGTTCGCGACGGACTCATCGCACCGGAGGATACTGCGTTTCACTACTTTGAGCGCGACGGGAGTAAGACAGTCGTATCTTCACCTCGAGTTGATGCGGACGGGCGTTTGTCGCATTGGCCGGCCGGTTTTTTCGATCAGCACGAAGAAAATCTAGCTCGCCTGCTCGACCCGAGGTATTGATATGCGCGAGATGGTGCTAAACCACGCGAGCCTTGCGTCTCCCGAGCAGCATACCGCTGTGGTGTGGCTGAAAGATGTGACGGTTGGCATGACGATGTTGGTTAGGGATAAGATTGTAGAACGATCTCTGCGAATGCGCCAATCCCTACAGGAGACCCTTTGCCTGTCTAACTGGTCGCTGGGGGACGCGCTTCAGGAAATGCGGAAAGATGGGTCACGGGACGAGTACCTATTCTTTTCGCGCTTGGCATCAAAGGTCCCGCTTTTGAGCGAAATCGATCGGGATATAGCGGATCGGTTCCGCGGATGCGAGGCAAAAATATTGCCGACGGAAGACGGTGAACCGCTCGTTTTGTGCGCTATCACCGCTGGCATTGCAGTGGGGTTTCCATCGGTTTCGATTTGGGACTGTGACCAGCTAACGATCCACTTCATCGAGATGTTGCCCGATGGAAGCATTGGGGAAGCGTCTGAAATGATCGACAATCTCACGCGACCCGCCCATGCTCAACCAATTTGTCGACGACATCGCGCAGAGCTTCGCCACCATTTCACAAGTTTCGGGTCATTGTGGAATGACAAAGAACTGGCATTTCCGAACCTCGTGTTTGGCCCGGATGTGGAACGCCATCTCGAGAGATTGAATACTGGGGACTTGCAGGTTGTCGTCAAATGTCTGGTGAGCTTGGATGAATCGGCCAGCGAATGGCGCGTCACCGGTGGCGCGATGCCTCCTTGGAAATGCAAGGTAACGCCCGAGAGCCAATCGGTAATGGACAACCCGCGTTTGCGTGAGGAACGGAGATTCCGGTCTCATCGGGGCATGAGGGAATTGTTCGAATGGCACGCTCGCTTCGGGAGCGGTGGGCGCATTCATCTCCGTTTTGATCCAAGTTCTCGTGAAGTTGAAATCGGTTACATTGGCCCACATCTGCGACTGTGACGTCCGCTGCAACCACCATCACAAAAACAAGGAGATCGACATGTCAGGGCAGAATTATCGCGTGGCACCGCCGGGGTTTGCGCGCGAACAATGGGACGCATTTCAAGAAGAGGGGATGCTGGTCATTGAAGATGCGTTGACCGGCGAAGAATGCGACCGCTACATCGAGATGGTCGATGCCGCTGCGGCCCGCAGTGACAAATACGATCCCGCCAAATTTTTTGGGCCAAACAACATCGTTGAGCGGTATTCCGAGTTTGCCGAGTTGATCGATCACCCGCGACATATCGGCTTTATGTACGACGTGTACGGCGAGTTGCTCAAGCTCCACATCTCGCAATTTTTCCTGCGCCCTCGGGACACGAGCCGCAATAAGTGGCATCCCGATGGCGCCCGCGCCGTGCCTTACGGGGTTTTTTCGCCCTTTTTGCCCATCCAAATCAAGGTCGCGTATTGGCTGACCGACCTGCCCGAACCGGATATGGGCAATTTTGTCTATATGCCCGGTAGCCACAAGGGGCAGTACTTTGATTTTTACGACACCCACGACAGCGTGCCCGGGGAAAAAATCCTTTGCCCGAGGCGCGGCACGATGACGTTTATGCACTGCAATACATGGCATCGCGTGGCGCCCAATCACACGGATATTGTGCGGAAGAACATCTTTTTGGCCTATTGTCCGTCGTGGGTTTGCGAGGCCGACCGGCACCAATGCGCCCCGGATTGGCTCGCCACGCTCAACCGCGAACAGCGCATCATGATGCGGAGTTACAACAGCGGCTATGCGAGAACCAAGCCCGCGTCCAGTGAATTTCCACTTTTTTTTGACCGCGAAACCGGTTCTGATCGAGACACGGGCGTTTGGCCCGCGCATGTCGAATTGCACCGGCGCAAACGCCTGACGACAGTTGAAAAATTCGAGCAACAAAAAGCGCGAATAGACGAATAGACGAATCAACGAATAGACAAACCCCGCCCCAAAATCAGTGGTCAGTCCCCGC
Organism: uncultured Latescibacterota bacterium; assembly: GCA_958295785.1. GTDB lineage: Bacteria > Latescibacterota > UBA2968 > UBA2968 > UBA2968 > VXRD01. The sequence goes on along the minus strand of OY282377.1, from coordinate 2,104,854 downwards.
CCATCCGCCCCAAGGCGATGCCTGTACTGACCGCTGATTCACTGGTGATTCACCAGGAGGTTGTCGTGAAAGTTTTGATCAATGATCGCTTAGACGATCACCACATCGCGCAAATTCGATCCGCGTTTGCGGATATCGACCTGATCATCCCCACTTCGCGGGACGATGCGCTGGCGGTGATGCCCGAAATTGACATCATTTTTGGGGGCATGAGCCGCGAGATGTTCAAACGCGCCGAACGCCTGAAGTGGGTGCAAACATGGGGCGCGGGTGTGGATGGGATGATGTATCCCGAATTTGTCCACAGCGAGGTCCTCTTGACCAGCGCGAAGGGCACAGTGGGCGTTCACCTGTCCGAACACGCGATGGCCCTTTTGCTCGGATTGACCCGAGGCATTGCGCGTGCGATCAGAACATCCGATTGGAACGAGCGCATGCCCATTCGCCACGCATCGTGGGAATTGATCGACAAAACTATGGGCATTGTGGGATTGGGCGGCACCGGGCAACATGTGGCCGTGCGGGCGCATGCGTTTGGCATGAAAATTATCGCTGTGGATGCAGAATCGGTCGATGTGCCCGATTGCGTGTCGGCCTGCTGGCCCATGGATCGCTTTTGCGATCTGTTATCCGCATCCGACATCGTGGTGGTCTGCTGCCCTTTGACAAAAGAAACGCACGGGCTTTTCGACCGCGTGGCTTTTGGCAAGATGCAGCCGCACGCGCTTTTGATCAATGTCACGCGGGGCAAAATCGTCGATGAAGGCGCGCTGCTCGCGGCATTGGAAAATGGACAAATCGCAGGCGCGGGGTTGGATGTGACGCCCCAAGAGCCATTGCCAGACGATCATCCGCTGTGGCGCATGCCCAATGTCATTGTCACGCCGCATACCGCAGGCGGGTCGCCCAACAGACAAGACCGCACCGTGAACCTGTTTTGCGAGAACTTGCGGCGTTTCAGAAAGGGCGAAGATATGCTCAGTGTGATCGACAAACAAAAGGGGTATTGACGTCAGGCGATATCCAGCCACAATTAAAAATGCTGACAATGAACATCAACACGGACTACCTCAACCGGTGCATACAAACGCTGATCGTTGCGTTTGAGGAGATACAGCAGCAGGATTCGGACGAGATCATCTACGACATCTACCGCGCTGCCTGCGTCCAGGAATTTGAAATCGTCTTGGAGCAGTGCAGCAACTTGCTGAAAAAACGGTTGCGACCCTATTTCGCCTCCAACCGTCAGGCCGACCGCCTCAACTTCAGAGACATTTTTCGACACGCTACCAAGCACGGGTTGATCGCCGCCGCCAAAGAACTCGCGAATATTATTGGAGCGGATTATGAGGACGGATCAGTTGAACATGTTGCCGAGGCACAGAAAGCAGATCGAGAGCCTGTTGCAAGAACATTTGCCCGGCATTGCGGTGTGGGCCTACGGCAGCAGGGTCGATGGCACCAGCCATCCGGGCAGCGACCTCGATTTGGCCTTGCGTAGCCCAACCCTCGAGGCCATTTCCATTGATCAACTGATGGCCTTCAAAGAGGCGTTCACGGCATCGACCATCCCATTTCTCATGGACGCACGCGACTGGGCGAAACTGCCCGCGCGTTTCCACCGCGAAATTGAGCGCGAATACGTGGTTTTACAAGAGGGAACGGCCCCTTGAATAAATTTTTACTTGACACGACATTGTAAATATAACGATATTTGCAACCAAAATTTATGGTCTCGGGCAAAGGGTGACCCGAGGTCATGTGCCCTTCTCCCAAGTAGGAATCCCTGTGTTGGGGTCACTGAACCGGGAGAAGGGCGTTTTTATGGTGGTCAATGCACTGCTTCCAATGCCCACGAGGGTTGGGACGGAGCGGGGATCGCCCTTGGGGTTTATTTGATCGAAAGGTTTCGCGTGGCTTTCGCACGAGAAGAGGTCGCATCTGAAAATGCCGATGTCCGACCGGCTGTGACGGTTCGCGCGCTCGTTTTGGGCGCGTTTCTCACGGTGATGGCGACAGTTGCCGGGTCGTACGCGCGATTTATTTTGCACACCACGAGGCTGGATCAAAACCATCTTTCAGTCGCCGCGGTTTTTCCCATTGTGCTCATCGCGCTGTTGCTCATGCGCCCGCTCAAGTTGAGCAGGGGTGAGCTGATTGTCATGTTCACGATGGCGTTGATCGGCGCGACCATGCCCACGTACTTTGTCGGAAAATTGATCGCCAATTTTACCGTGCCGCACTATCTGGCAACGCCCGAGAATCAATGGGCCACCTATTGTGAACCCTATTTGCCCGAGTGGTCTGTCCTGCCTGCGGGCGAGCCTTTGCGGTGGTTTTTTGAAGGGTTGCCACGCGGGGTTTCCGTGCCGTGGGATGTGTGGGTTGTGCCCGTGTTCTGGTGGATGAGCGTAATTGCGGCCTTTTACGGCTGTTGCCTGTTCTTAATGGTCATTCTGCGGAAGCAGTGGATCGAGCACGAGCGCATCGACTATCCGCTGATGGAAATGCCGTTGGCGGTGATGGAAAAGGACGACCGACAGGGCTTTTTTGCCAGTCCCATCATGAACAACCCGCTGTTCTGGGCCGGGTTTTGCCTCACGCTGTTCATCATCCTCTGGAATGTCATTTCCTATTTTAGCCCCACCTTTCCGACGATTCCCTGGCGTTTTACAGCGATCAAATTTGGGCGCGAGTTTCCCGCCATTCCCGTGCGCCTGTATCTGATGGTCATAGGCTTTGGCTATTTTATCAATTTGGATATTTCGCTGAGCCTGTGGGTGTTCAATGTGCTGACCAATTTGGAAAATGGCTTTTTTAACCGCTTTGGCCTAAAGGCCGGTGCCGACGAGGAGTATTCCACCGGGCCGCTGGCAATGGGCGCGCAATCTATGGGCGCGTTTATCGCAGTGGTGCTCGTGGGATTTTGGATGGCGCGTGGGCACTTGCGAGACGTGTGGCGCAAGGCGTTTTACCGCGACGAATCGGTCGACGATTCCGGCGAGATCGTGTCCTATCGCACGGCGGTTTTTGGGCTTATCGCTTGTTCGACATACCTGTTTGTCTGGCATTTGGCAACCGGCATGGCGTTTAAGTATATCCCGATTTTTCTGTTCGGCGCGCTGGTGATGTACCTCGGAATCACGCGGGTGATCGCCGAAACCGGCTTGATCTCCATTCGCGCCCCCTTAATGCCGCAGCCCTTTGCCATGTTTGTGATGGGGTCTGATGTGCTTTCGCAACAAACGCAGGTTTCCATCGCGCTTTCGTATTCGTGGTGCAGCGATACCAAAACCACCATCATGCCCGCGCTCGCCCATTCCGTGAAACTCTACGACACCATCCGCGTCAATCAGAGGCGGTTGATCGTCCCCATTGTGCTGGCAATGGCCGCTGGGGTGTTGGCGACATTTATCTATACGATTTACATGGGTTATGTGAACGGCGCTGCAAATTACGGCGGGATTTTTCACGGGGGCCTCGCGCGGTATCCCTGGGATAATCTGGTCAAAAAGTCGAAAGACCCCTTTTCCGTGCAGTGGTTGCCCATCATGTATATGGGAATTGGCGCGGTGGTAACGTTGCTTTTTATGCTCTTGCGCTACCGGGTTTCGCGGTGGCCGCTCCATCCGATTGGGTTTGCGGCCGGGCCGGTGTATCCGGTGCGAAATGTCATTTTTGCCATTTTTCTCGCGTGGGCGATCAAGTCCATTGTGTTGCGAATCGGCGGCATTCGCGCCTATCGCACGGGTCGGCCCTTTTTTATTGGCCTCATCATGGGGCATTTTGTCGGTGCCGGCATTTCGTTTGTCGTGGATATGATTTGGTTCCCCGGGCAGGGGCATAGCATTCCATTTTCGGATTAGATCACGAGGAGCGTTTCATGAAAATCACGGGTATTGAATTTGACGCAGTACACGTCAACCACCGCGGAGACTGGGTGTTTGTGCATGTGCTCACCGATGCGGGTATTCGCGGGCTGGGCGAGATGCGTTCGGGGAAAAATTACGCGGCGCAACTGTCGGCTTTGCGCGACCTCGGCGAAGCCGTTACAGGACGCGATCCGAGAAAAATTGAGGCCATTGTGTCGAACTACACACAGGTGGCGCGCACAAAGGCCGAGTTGTACGCGCTCGGTGCATTGGAACAAGCCCTGTGGGACATTCTGGGCAAGTCGCTCAACGCGCCTGTCCACGCGCTTTTGGGCGGCGCGTGCCGAGACGAAATTCGCCTGTACGCCAATATCAACAGGGCGACGACAGACCGATCGCCCAGTGGATTTGCCAAAAATGCCGAAGCCGCGGTGGCGCGGGGATTCGACGCGGTCAAGCTGGCTCCGTTTGACGGCCTGCCCGTTGCGAACAGCGCCAAAGACGCTGCCGTGGGAATCGCCTGCATGCGGGCGGTGCGGGAAGCGATTGGCCCAACTGTCGATCTGCTCGTGGATTGCCACAACCGCTTCACTGTGCGCGGCGCGCTCGAAGTCGCCGATGAATTGCGCGCGCTCGATCTCTTCTGGTTTGAGCAACCCACGTCCGAAAAGAGCCTTGAAAACTGTCTCGCGGTCAAAGCGCAGTGCGGGTTGACCATTGCGGGGGGCGAGCAGCGCGGCATGCGCGGGGAGTGGGTCGAGGTGGTGGAAAATCTCAGTATGGATATTCCCATGCCCGACGTGACGGTCGTGGGCGGCATCGGCGAATTGAAAAAAATAGGGGATATGCTCCACGCCTGGGGCCTTCCCACCGCGCCACACGGCCCCTTTGGCCCCGTGGTGATCGCGGCGGGCGTGCATGCAATGGCGTCTTTGCCGGAGTTTCTCATTTTGGAATACGGCTGGGGCGAGGTGCCGTGGCGAAAGGATTTGACCATTCCGCCAGAGGAGATCGTCAATGGCCGCATTCGCATCGACAACCGCCCGGGCCTCGGCGTCGAATTGAATGCCGAGATGGTCGAGAAACACAGGGTCAATATTTAATCTGAATCAGGATTTTCGGGATGAAAGGCAATCGTAGGGGCGTGGCCCCTGTGCCCGCCCGAATAGGTGAGTAGATTTGCCTTTTGTGGGTAAAAAATATCCAAACCATGAGGAGGAACACGCGATGTTCAAAAGTTTGACTGCGGGCGCGCTCGGCGTACGCGGAAGTATTGAGGAATTGATCGGCTATGCCAAACGCGCTGGATTTCAGGGGGTCGATGTCAATATCCAAGAGATCGCTTCTCTGGTCGATGCACATGGCGCGGCGCGTGTGAAAGGGCTGTTTGCCGAAGCCGATTTGAGGCCTGGCACATGGGGCTTGCCCATCAATTGGCGCGGCGATGACGCCGAATACGACGCGGACTTGGCGCGGTTGCCCGGTCTTGCCGCTGCGGGGGCCGCCGTGGGCGCGACTCGGGTTGCCCAGTGGTTGCCTTCTGCGTCTGAAGACCGCAAATTTGGCGACAATTTCAAGTGGCACATCGAACGCTTCAAACCGATTGCCGAAATTTTGGACGCGCATGGCTGCCGGTTGGGCCTGGAATTTATCGGGCCGCGCACCCTGCGGGTCGATAAGCCCTACGGGTTTATTCACTCAATGGATGGCATGCTCGGCCTCGCCCATGCCATTGGCACGGGCAATGTGGGCTTGTTGCTCGATTGCTGGCATTGGTACACGGGTTTGGGCACGGTATCCGATCTGATGGCGCTGACCGCTGAGGATGTGGTTCACGTTCACGTCAATGACGCGCCCGCAGGCGTGGATGTGGCGGATCAGATCGACAACAAGCGCGCTTTGCCGGGCGAAACCGGCGTGATCGATCTGGTCGGATTTTTGAAAGCGCTGAAAAAACTGGACTATGACGGCCCGGTATCGCCCGAGCCGTTTAGCCAGTCCGTGCGGGAAATGGCCGCGCAAGACGCGGTGCAAACCACCCACGACGCGCTGGACAAGGCGTGGCAAGCCGCCGATTTAGCGTGACGCGAGCACTATGATTTGGCGATCTATCTGTCTGTTGCTTCTCGTTCTCGGCATCCGCTTTGAGGTCGGGTATCTCTACCAGTTGGCCAAAGGCCAGATCGCGCTTCTGTGGAAGGCAAAACCCATTGACGCGGTGCTGCAAGGAGACGCGCTCTCGCCCGATCAGCGCGCAAAATTGGAGCTCGTACAGGCCATCCGCGAATTTGCACAGCGCGAAATCGGCCTGAATCCCTCGCAAAATTACACCGCGTATGTCGATATCGGGCGCGGCCCGGTGTCGTGGAACCTCGTCGTTTGTCCGCAAGATCGCCTCGAACCGCTCGAATGGTCGTATCCGATAGTGGGCACGGTGCCCTATCGCGGGTATTTTGATCGCGCAACAGCCGAACAAGCTCGCGATAAGTACATCGCCGAGGGCTATGACACTTATTTGCGCCCGGTGAGCGCGTATAGCACCTTAGGGTGGTTTTCCGATCCGGTTGTCAGCCCGATGTTGCGCTATTCCGAAGGCGATTTGGCGGACCTCATCATTCACGAATTGACGCATGCCACCGTGTGGATCAAAGGCGATGTCGCGTTCAACGAGGGCCTCGCGAGTTTTGTCGGCGAGACTGGCGCGCTGATGTGGTTGCAACGCGAATGCGGCGCCGATGCCCAAGCCGTGCGTCAGGTGCTGGATGAGCGCGCAGACCGCGTTATCTTTCGCAAATTTATGCGCGACATTGCTTCCCGCCTCCAATCGCTGTATCAATCCCATTCGCCCCGCAAATCAACCCTGCGCCAACAGATTTTCGAGGCGGGACGCACAGAATTTCACACCCTGCCGCTCAAGACCGATCTCTATGCCCGTTTTCCCTCGTGGAAACTCAACAATGCGCGGATGGCCCTGTATCGGGTCTATCGGGAACGCGCCGATGTGTTTGCCCGCGTTTATATCGCGTGCGGTGACGATTTGAAAGCGACCGTTGAAGTCCTGCGCGAATGTGCAGATGCGGAGGATCCCAGCGCGTGGTTGGAGGACTGGTTGAAAGGCCCTAGTCCTTAGAAGTTGTCTTAAAAATCCTAACAGCCATAAATCAAATTGGTATAACCACTAACCACTAACCACTGACCACTAACCACTGATCACCGGAGTATTCTCATGAATTACAGAGTCGGCATTATCGGATGTGGTTCAATTGCGCGCAGTCACGCCGAAGGGTATTTGCGCGTTGCCAATGCGGAGATGGTGGCCGTTGCCGATCCCCATCCCTTTGCGCGGGCGCGATTTTGCGAGGAGTTTGGCATTCCCAATGCCTACGCTTCGCTGGACGAAATGGTGGCGAGGGAAACTCTCGATATCGCCAGTGTTTGCACATGGCATTTGCTCCATCCCGATTGCACGATAGGCGCGGCGAATGGCGGGGTGCCGGGCATTATTTGCGAAAAACCCATGGCCATTGGCCTAGGCGAGGCCGACCGCATGCTGGAGGCATGTGAGAAAAATGGCGCGAAACTGGTGATCAGCCACCAGCGTCGCTTTACGCTCGGTTGGGAAAAGGCGCGGGCACTGATGCGCGAAAAGGTGATCGGCGATGCCGCGATGGTGCAAGGGCAGGTCGCGCAGGGCTTGATCAACTGGGCGACGCATACGATAGATGGCATTCGCTTTGTGCTGGACGATCCCGAAACCGAGTGGGTGATGGGCGCTGTGGAGCGGCAGACCGAGCGGTTTGAACGCGATACGCCAATCGAGGATGCGTGTATGGGGTTGATCGCGTTTGAAAATGGCGCGCAGGCTTTGATCCAATCGGATCTGAATCGGCCGAGGGAAAACGCGGGGCATTTCCAGATTCGCGGCACGGAGGGCATGATGGATGTCACCGAGAACGCGGTGCGCCTGTTCAATGCCGCGAGCAAGGGATGGGAAGAGGTGGATATTGCAACCGATGAAACCTATCGCGCTATCGGCGGCGAGACCAATGCCGCGTCTGTGCGCGAATTGATCGCGTGGTTGGAAGGCGGCGAGGAACACCGCGCTTCGGGCCGCAAAGCACGCGCCACCGTGGAGATTATGATGGCCCTATTTGAATCTGCTCGGCGGCATCGGGTTGTCCACATGCCGCTCGAGGAAATGGACGATCCACTGCGATTGATGATTGAAGAAGGCAAACTGCCCTTCATACCCGGGCGATACGATATCCGCGCATTTCTCAATCCCAAAGGCATGGATGAAGCCGCGTACAAACGCCTGCGGGCCGAGGGGATGAGCCACGCGGCAACGATGCGGCGACTTGCAGAAAAAAAATAAGACGAATAGACACCCCCCGGCCAACAAAATAAAATGTGCCATCACGCAAAAAGACCGTCTGATTTGGACGGTCTTTTTGTTTGGCAATAGAGAAATGGGACTGGATGCCTATACCGCATTCCCTTGAAAAATTTTCGCCAAATAATCGTAGTCGTCGCCGCGCTGAAAAAAAAGAATGTGCTTGTCGGCGAAATTTTCACGGCTCCACGAGCCATTCTCGTAACGCTTGTGCAATTCCCCATAAGGCGTTTTCGAAATGATGAAAGAATCGAGACGCACCTTCGGCAGACCGGATGGCCGGGTTATTCTGCGCGCCAATTCTGGCAACCGCTCGTGGAGTTGGGCCTTATGGTCATGCATATAAGCGACAGCGTTGAGCATGCCGTGCGGTTCAATAAACGCGATGCGCTGCTCATTCGCCGTTTTAATCCAAAGGATGAAATCGGGATAGAATCCGCTGTTTTCAAAAAATCCCACCCCTTTGCCTCGGCCCTGATTCCGCAAGAGAAATACTTCTGTATCGGCCAGCGCGTTGTCCTTCTCTTTTGCCCAGAACGCCTTCAAGTCATTGACAAATTGCTTCTCGCCTTCGTTCAAGCCCGGCGGAGACAGCGTTATTTTCTCCGTGCTTTCCACGAGCAAGGGCTGGTACAAGTGTTGATCAAAGTGAATGCGCGGCAAATTGCCCATGTCGCTTTTGTAGAGCGCATGGCTATCGGCGATGAGTTGTTCGAGGTCGTCTATCAAATCTCTTTCTAACCGAGGCACGCTGACGATGTATCTGCCGCCGCCATCGTCAAAGTTGAATTGGAAATTCGGGTCGCTTTCATCCAGCGTCTTATAGACCACATGACGGGACTCCCATTGCGCCCGCTCGTGCCGATAGAGCGCGTCCGCGTATTTCCGCACAATGCTGACCACTGTCTCCTGCAACCGCTCTCGGTCCTCATAGCTACGCGGTTTTACCACATTCTCCTCGGCGATCAGGTGGTACACAGGCGTCTCAGCACCGAGGATATGTCTCGGCTCATCCGGGCAGATGATCAGATTGCCCCATCCTCGTTGCGCCTTGTATTCGAGCAAGTCGAGATAGACATCCCCCCAATCGACCAACGCGAAGCTTTCGCGCGGTATGCGCCTTTCGTCGCCGGATGTGGCACGGGCCATTTCGGCAAAGTCGCCGTCCAACTGCCTCACCTTTGCAGACACATCGACCAACACGCGCCGCACATCGGGATTGGGAGCCAGCAGCACCTCGGTTTCGGCTGCGAAATCCCGCCCGTCGTTCACGCGGGGGATGACCAAGTCCTTGTTGAGAAAATTCCGATTGGGCACAATGGACAACGGCAGATCCAACACTCCATCTCGTTCCACGCCTTCTCGCTCCAAGTAATCCCGAAATTGGGCCATATAGTTGGCGCGTACGGCAAAGATATTGAGCGTTTCCAACAGCTTGATGTCATCGGGGTGTTGCCCGTCCAGTGCTGCGCTGCGTTTCAAGGTCATATCCCGCCCGCGCAAACGCACGCCGCGGCCGAACAGTTGGATGATCTGCGACCCCTCGCTCCTGCCGATGTTGAGCAACCCCATATTGGACACGCGCCAAGAATCCCAACCCTCAATAAATTTTCGGGCGCCAATCAGCACCTCGATGGTCGTTCCCGGCGCGTTGATCCCGTCAAACAGGGAGCCGGAGAACGCATCCTCCTCAAGGGCGATACCGGCGTTGTCAGCCGCGACCAGATTTTTGAATTTCGCGGTATCCCCGATGTAAATGAGGCCAAAGTAATCCTCAGCACCGCCGACTTTAAGCCCTATTTCGCCATCGCGGCCGCGTATGTTGCACAGGTGTAGCCCACTGCCGGCGGAGGCGTGCAACACCCTCGCCAGTATATCCCGATACACCGTTGCCGAATCCCGTCCGCGCAGGTACTCAAATTTGTCGGCGAAAATGTCCTTTCCATCCGCGTCGCGCAGGCCCGAGTTCCCCGCCATCAACTCGCCGATAGCGGCCATCGCCCAACTGCTATTCGCTATCAGCCGATGCAAGAACCGCACCACCGTCAAGATGTCGCTCCGGGGTTGGCGTCTTTCCGTATAGACCGCGTTGACGCTGCCGCCTACGAAAACCCACAGCGGCCGGGCCAGATTGTAGGGCCGGAACGCCTCGCCCTGCTCGGCAAAGACGAGTTGCTGTTCGCAAAAGGAGAGCAGGTTGGCGAGCAACAGCCTATCCGTCCGATCCGCGGTCGTCGCCTGTTGCAAGTTGAGAATGTGGAAGTCCTTGCCATAGCCATCGCCGTAGAAGTAGCGATAGGAATAGTCAAACGCGATGGCCTTGCCGTATTCAGCCATCAACTCGGGGTTCTGCGCCGCGGCCAGGGCTTGCCCAAAGGTGGCACTGTATTCAAACGTGAACCCGGTTTCGCCCAGCGCATCGCGCAGATTGCGCCACGCTTCGCCGCCTGAGCCTTTGTGCCCCTCGTCGACAAAAATCAGGTTGTTGCCCGCAAATGCCTCGACGGGTACGCGCACCCCACCGCCCCGCTTTGTCTCTACCAGTTTGGTAATCTCGGTAACTTCAATGGCGTTTCGCCCAGCCCTCAGCAGGTTGCTTTTGGTCAGGTCGAACCGCGCGGCGGGGATGTTGGACGTTTGCAGTTCCGCCAAATGCTGATCGCTCAATCCTTCGTTGGGCGTAATTAACAGGATGTTGTCCAGCGGATCGCGATTGTAATGGAGAAACTGCCGGTAGTTCAGGTGCATGATGAGCGTCTTGCCGCTGCCCGTCGCCATCCAGAACGCCAGTTTTCGCAAATCCGACGTTGCAAATTCCGTTTCCCGCGCCTCTCGGGCGGGACGGTTGACATTGCGCCGCTTGACCAAATCGTTCAGCGAGCGCAACAGCGCGCCGCGGCGGTTGCAGGACCAGTCGAGAAAAATTTCAGTGTATAGGGCCGCCAGATATTGAAAGTAGCGCAGGGCGATGGGCCGCAACCTGCCCTTGTTCATCGCCGTTAGATGCACGCGGATATTGGCGTCGTAACGCGCCAAGTCGGTCAGCGAAACGTCTTTTAGGCGGCTCTCTCCAGACGCCAGCCGGGCGTAAATGTAGCTGCGCCCCTCGGCGTCAAAGCCCTCATCGGCCTGCGCCATGTCCGCTAAGAGAGCGCGGTTCTCTCGGTAGCCCAGCCGTTCATTCAGCCAAGCCAACAGAACCAGCCGTCGTTCCAGACTGGCATAATCGCTCGGTCGCGCTTGGGTTCGGCGGCGAGACATCAGCTAGATCCTTTCCCCAGTAATTGCTTTCAGTTGATCGATTTTCGCATTCATGTCTCCACCTCTGCGAACATGCGCGCTTTGAACATCGGCTCTATTGCTATGGCTCCGGGAATGCAGGAATCCCCGTTGACATAAACCACCGCCACGCCATCGGCCAGCCCTTGATCGGCGATGAACTGCCGATCCCGATCAAAGTCGACTCGTTCCCATCCTTCGGTTTTCCGCCAGATAACCGCCACCTCGCGCCCGGGCGCATCGCGGGTTTCGCCCCGATAGACCACATAGCGTCGCCCCTCGTCCTCATACACCCGACGCGTTCGCACGTTCAGCCCCAACAAATAGTTGAACGTCTCGGGAATGTCCGCTGTCCGCTCCTGCGTTTCTCCATTGGTTTGAACCCGCAAGCGGTAAGTGAACGGACTGGCGATCTTTGCCACATTGAGCAGGGTCGCGCTGTCTTTGGTTTCCCATTGCAGCATGTATTTGATCAGGTAGTCGTCGAGTTGCTCCTCCAATTTCAACTGCCCGGCCGCCTCGTCAAAGGCGATGTTGTTCAGCGCGTCTTCGTAATTCTCGACGCACATGTATTTGACGATGCGCGGAGATCGCTCGGCCTCATCTAACGTCGCCATGCGCTTGGGCTTCCCATCCCGCCATTCGGGCGTGAAGGTGACTTTCTCGATGCGGGGCAAGAGCACGGTGTCGAAGTATTCGCCCATCTCGACGAGAATGAACGCGCGCCGCCCGCCATCTTCCCGGTTGAGGTTGATAACGGCGTGACCCGTGGTGCCAGAGCCGGCGAAGTAGTCGAGGACAGTAGCATCGTCGAAACTATGGATGCAAGCATCCACACAGTCTCGCACAGTGTTGATGGATTTGGGAAACTGAAAAGACCTGTTTCCAAGAATGTCTCTAAGCAATTTGGAGCCGTAGCTGTTGGCGTTGTAACGCTTGCTGTCCCAAACGGTTTTGTAATTGAAGCGGGTTTTTCGGCGTATAATATCCCAAATCTTACGCGATTTGTTCCATTCCACCGTAAGTTCGTCTTTGATGCCTTCGACATTCTGTCTGCTAAACACCCATTTCCGCTCATTCCCCTGGGCATCTATCGGATACACCGCAAGCACGCCGTTTCCCGCATCTACATTAACTTCGCTTGGGTGAAAAGCATCCTCACAAACATCTCCAAAGCCAATAACTTTGGCTTCTTTGACATATATGGGATAAAAGCAGTTTGCAGCGTCTGTACGGAGATGTTCACCTGTAGAAACATCCCTCAATGGCCTGACGTCGGGGTTATCGTCGCGCTTTTGCATGCCAATGTATCGCCCTTTTGCCGCGGGATACACAAAATAGGCGAACTCGTTATTGTACGAAAAGTTATCACCTTGAATTCCTCCCGGATTATGTACCACAGACACACAAGTCTTCGAATGAAGTGGAAATAGCCTGTCAAGGAGGAAGCTCAAGCGCTCCATTTCATTCTCATCAATAGCGATTGTCAAAACCGCAGAATCCCGCATTAGATCAGCCGATATGCTAATGCGATTTTCCATAAGGCTAAGCCAAGACGAATGCTTATACCCGTTCTTGTAAATGATTTCAGAAGCCGATGTGTTATACGGTGGATCGATGTAGATGCACTTCACTTCCTCGGCGTACTTTTCCCGCAACAAATTCAACGCCTGCCAGTTGTCGCCGTGAATCAGCAATCCGTCGGTCATCCCGTCCAAGTCGTCAAAAGACGCGAGCAGGCGGTCGGTGAAGTCCGCGTCAAAATATCGGGTGTCCAGCACGAGCGTGGGGTGCGCCTGCACAAATGCGATGCGCTTGCCCTGCGTATCCTGACCCGAATTGAACAGGTTGATCGCGTCCTCGTCAATGTGGAACAACGCTTTCCACTTCGCCCATTGCGCCTCGCACGCGGCGATGGCGGGATAGAACCTTTCGTCGATGTTGCCAACGGTGATGCAGTACTGCGTTTCAGTGATGAACTTGCGCTTTTCCCACAGCATCTTTTGAAAATTCTCGATCTGCGCCAAAAACGCGATAATCCGATTGCCGACGGCCTTTATGAGCCGCAGCATCTGGAACCAGCCTTTGGTCATATTTTCGCCCGCAACGGTCATTTCGTCTAAATTCAGCACCTCGTTTTTCAGGTAGAAGTCGAGCTCGCGGGAGAGGAATCCCTCCAGATCTTTGTGAATAAAAAAATCCGACGTGTTGCGCCGCGTGTACTGAATCAGGTGGTGCTCCAAGTCGCAGACGGATTCGTCCTTGCCATTGCGATGCCGCTCGCCGGTCAGTGCCGGCAACGCTTCGGCACCAGCCCCGATCTGTTCGGGGATGGCGCCAACCGCCGCGTCGATAATTTTCTCCTGCTGATTTTTTGTTCCGTAGTCGCGCTTTTCCCGTTCGGTTAGGGGGCGGTATTCAAAGGGAATGGTGATTGCGCGTGCCTTGGCATCCCATTCCGTCTTAGCGACGAGGGGCAGGAAAAATCGCTTGTCGCCCTTGACGTTGTTCTGCTCCACATCCGCAGCCTTGATCCGAAAATGCACCGCGATGCCGTTGGGGGCTTTCCAGTCGTAGTCGCGGAAGTGTTCGCCGGTTTTGACATAGTACTGGTCGCGGTTGGCCCAATGGAGATGGACTTCCTCGCCGTTGTAGGGGATGGCGTATTGCTGACGCTTGGCGTAGCGGCGCTTGGAGATAAAATCGCCGTCCTCGTAGTAAGAGCTAAAAAAGGCGTACAGGTGGTTGAAGATGTCGATCTCGACAGCTTCGCGGCTCCGACCATTAGCTAATCTGTCTTTGGCGTCCAAGTACTTCTTGCCGACCCGCGTATTTCGATAGTCACGGAGCAGCTCACCATTGTCATCAATCGCGTTTTCGCCGATGTTATCCTTGACCTGTTGCTCGATTTCCGCCAGTTCCGTAGCGGCCCGATCTTGTTCGGCCAACACGCCCCGCTTCAGATCATCGGAGATAGCCTTGGGCAAGTCCTCCGCAATGAACTTTTCGATCACATCCCGCTTGTAATTCATGATGCGGTAAATGCCGAAATCGAGGTCCGTGCTGTCGAACTGAAACAACTCGCGTAGCAGGTGCTGGAATTTTTCAATGTGGGCCTTTGGTTTGGCAGATGGGGTTGTCATGTTGCGGTATCTCTCATGGTTTTTGAACGGCGGTTGCCGTTGCGCCTCGCTTCCAGCGCAGGATTGGTTTGCGCGCGGCGGTGGCTTCGTCCAGCCTTCGCACGGGCGTCGCGTGCGGGGCATCTTTGAGCAGCGCGGGATTTTCTTCGGCTTCCCGTGCAATGCGAATCATCGCGTCAATAAAAACGTCGAGTTGCTCCAGGCTCTCGGTCTCGGTCGGCTCGATCAGCATGGTCTCGGGTGCGACATTGGGCAGGGGAAAATAAATCGTGGGCGGATGGATGCCGAAATCGATCAGACGCTTGGCGATATCGGTTGCGGAAATCCCATTCGCCTTTTTTTGGCGCGACGCGGAAAACACCATCTCGTGCATGGGTTGTCCATTTTTGGGGCGGTCGTAGTGCGCGTGGAGTTTTGCCGCGATGTAATTGGCATTCAAAACCGCCATCTCGCTCGTGCGGCGCATGCCCTCTGCGCCGAGCATCTCGGCATAGACCAGCGCGCGCACCAGCATCCCAAAATTCCCGTAAAACGAACTCACCTTGCCTATCGACTGCGGGCGGTCAAAATCGAGATGAAACGCACCGCCCTTTTTTGCCACAACCGGCAGGGGCAAAAAGGGCAACAGGGCCTTTGTAACGCCCACGGGCCCAGACCCCGGGCCGCCTCCGCCGTGCGGCGTGGTAAATGTCTTGTGCAAATTGATATGCACCACGTCAAAGCCCATGTCCCCGGGCCGGCACTGGCCGAGAAAGGCGTTGAGATTCGCGCCATCGTAGTACAACAACCCCCCGACCCCGTGTACCAGCGCGGCAATTTTTTCGATCTCGTCTTCAAACACGCCAAACGTATTGGGATTGGTCAGCATCAGCCCGGCCACGTCATCGGTCAACCGCGCCTCGAGATCCGCCACATCCACTGTGCCGCGTGCGGTTGATTTGATCGCCTGCACGGTATAGCCGCACATCGCCGCAGTCGCCGGATTCGTGCCGTGCGCGGAATCCGGGATCAGCACCACCTTTTTGCGATAGCCCCGCGCCCGGTGGTATGCCGCGATCAGGGAAATTCCCACAAACTCGCCCTGCGCGCCGGCCGCGGGTTGAAATGTGAACCCATCCATGCCGCTGATGGCTTTGAGCACCTGCTCCATCTCCCAGATCACTCGCAACGCGGGTTGGGCGTCTTCCGATAGCGGATGCAACCCCGCGATCTCGGGCAGGCGCGCGGCTTTTTCATGCACTCGGGGATTGTATTTCATCGTACACGATCCCAGGGGGTAAAACTGCGTATCGATGCTGAAATTCATCTGCGAAAGCGCGGTATAGTGGCGCACGAGTTCGAGTTCGCCCACTTCGGGCAGCGCGGCCGGAATGTCGCGGCGCATGGTTGTGGGAATCGCGGCTCCGGAATCCACCGCCATCGGAAAAGTCGCGCATCGCCTGCCCGGCGCGCCGCGTTCAAAAATCAATTTCTCGCCAATCATCACAACGCCCTCCACGCATCGATCAGGCGGTCGAGATCCGCATCGGTCCGCTTTTCCGTCACGCACGTCAAAATGCAATTTTCCAACGCGGGATAAAATCGCCCCAAATCGATGCCGGCCTCAACGCCTTGTTGCCGCAAAGCAGCCAGCACCTCCGATGCCTTGTGATCGGTTTGCAAAACAAACTCGTTAAATATCGCCCCTGAAAACTTTTGGCGCACCCCGTCCAATGCGGTCAAGGCGTGCAACGCGCGATGGCTTTGATGCCAATTCAATTCGCCCACTTCTCGAAACCCCTGCGGCCCGACCGCTGCCAAATACACGGTGACCGCCGTTGCACACAGGGTTTGATTGGTGCAGATATTCGACGTGGCGCGCTCGCGCCGAATGTGTTGCTCGCGCGTTTGCAACGTCAGCACAAAGCCGCGCACGCCATCCACATCGGTCGTCTCGCCGCAGATTCGCCCGGGCATTTTGCGGACGTGCGCTTCTCGAGACGCAAAGAATCCGACATAGGGCCCGCCATAGGACAGGGGCAGGCCCAAGGGTTGCCCATCGCCCACGACGATATCCGCGCCAAAATCCCCCGGCGGACGAATCGCGCTCAACGACATGGGATTGACGCACGCCACAAAAGCCGTCTGCGTCTGATTGACCAAATCCCCGATCTCGCCCAAGGACTCAAGCACGCCGAAAAAATTGGGATTTTGCACGACCACAGCCGCTGTCTGCGCCGTCAATTCGCGCTTCAAAACCGCCAGATCCACAGCGCCGGAATCCGACCATGGAATATCCACCAATTCGAGGCCAATGCCCCGCACATACGTAGCCACCACCTGCCGGTAAAACGGGTGCAGACTTTGAGGCAACAAAACGCGCGTGCCATTGTTCATCCGCACCGCCATCAGCACGGCTTCGGCCAGTGCAGACGCGCCATCGTACATCGACGCATTGGCGACCTCCATGCCGGTCAGTTCGCAAATCATGGACTGAAATTCAAAAATAGCCCGAAGCGTTCCTTGGCTCACCTCGGGCTGGTAGGGCGTATAGGCCGTAAAAAATTCGCCGCGTGAAATCATGGCATCGACCACACTCGGCGAAAAATGATCGTAAGCGCCGCCGCCCAAAAACGACGCGACCGCGCCCTGTTCGCGTATGCCATCGGCCAGCGATTGCACAAAAGCCACCGCCTCCATTTCGCTGATCCCGTGCGGCAACGCGAGGTTTTTCAAACGCAACGATTCGGGCACCGGGGCAAATAACTCGCCGACAGACGAAACCCCGAGCACCCCGAGCATGTGCTCAATATCGCGCGCTGTATGCGGTGTATAATTCATCGCTCCTCGCCTTGTAGTTGCGTCCAAACGCATCGCGCACGTTTGCGACACGCGGCCGGGGTCGCGTCATTGACCACGACAAAATCCGCAACCGCCACTTTGTCCGCTTCGGGCAGTTGCGCGGCCATTCGCGCTTTGACCTCGGCTTTTGAAATGCCCAATCGCGCCATTGTGCGCTCAATTCTCACGGGTTCGGGCGCCGTCACCACCACTAACACATCGATCCATGCTTTGGGATCGCCGCGCTCCAGCAGCAGGGCCGCATCCACCACAACCGAGCTTTCGGGGTTTTGATCCAGGGCCGCTTGAATTTTGTCCAGCAACGCCTGCCGAAGCGGTTGCCACACCGCGGCATTGAGTTTTCCCCGGCCTTCTTCAGAGGCAAATGCCCGCGCGCCCAACACACGGCGCACGATTTGCCCGTCTGAATCCAAAATTTCTCGCCCAAACGCATCGGTCAAGTTGCGAATTATGCCCGGGTCGCAGAGCACTTCGTGACCCACCGCATCGGCATCGAGCACGCGTGCGCCGGCTTTTTCAAACACCGCACACACCGTGCTCTTGCCCGCGCCAATCCCCCCTGTCACGCCCACAATCACGGCTCGTCCTCCCGGCGATAAACGCGCAACATCACAGGCAATTCCTCGGCGGCCTCTTCGGCTTCCCACCGGCGCAGGGTCGCGCGATTCCGCAGGCGCACACCGAGATATGCGAACAGCAAGAGCAAGGTGAGATACAGCCAGATCAAATCGGGCGAAAAGAGCAATGCCATCAGGCCAAACCGCCCCTGCACATTGTCGCGCCATCGGTGCTCAAATTCGCGGGGCGTGATGCCCGTGATGCGAAACAAAGCCACCTCAAAAGGCGCGCCCGCTTCCAATTCGGAAAGCATCGCCACCACGGCATTTGGCCCGCCCAAGCGGATCAAAAACCCGACCGCCATCAAACTTTCCGTATAGGCCAAATCGGCTTTTGCCGAAGGGAACGACAACACATCGTCAATTTCGGACAGCGGGATCAATCCCCCAGAAAAAACCGCGTAAAAAATCGCCGCGCTTTGCCGCAACCGCCACTCGTGAGACGCCCACATCGCCACGCCTTCGTGAAACCAAACGGGCATGCGCCCGGGCACTGTGGCGTGCAACAACACATGGGCAAATTCGTGCCGCGCAACCTGGCGCAAATTGCCGACCCGAGCTTGCAAAACAATGGTGCGCGACTCGAGAAACGCGACCCCCGCGCTCCAATGCGGCAACCGACCCTGTGTCAGTTCGCGAAAAACATCTTTGGATGGCGCGAGATAGACCGCGATGGGAACAGCGGGCGCGCCCCCCAATTTGCGCTGAATCTCACTGCGCCCGATAAGGAGATCGCCCAACAACGCATGCGCCCGACCCGTATCCGCATGCGCGAGATAAAGCGCGAGGCCGTCGCGGTCAAACCCATGCCACTGTGTCGCCCGCGCCGTGGAAAACGCGGAGACGAGGAGAACCCACAGCCACAAAATTTGCATTGAACGGGCGGACATGAGATTGTCGGGGTAAATCGCTTTCAGCCATCAGCTTTCAGCTTTTAGTCCCCGCCCATCCACCGCTACCCGCTGATTGCCGACCGCTGATCGCCACCTTCTACCGCGGACGCGCCTTGCTCAAGTATTTGAAAAAATCGCTGCTGGGCGGCATCACAACGGTCGTGCCTTGCCCCAGGGTTTTTTCATACGCTTCAAGGGTGCGCCAAAATTCATAAAAGCGCGGGTCTTGCTCAAACGCATCGGCGTAAATACGCAATGCCTCGGCATCGCCCTCGCCGCGAATAAACTGCGATTTCTGAAAGGCCTCAGAGGTGAGGGTCGTCACGTCGAGATCGGTCTGTGCGCGGATTTTCGTGGCGATCTCTTCGCCTTCGGCGCGGTATTCTTTGGCCTGCCGCGTGCGTTCGGCGCGCATGCGTTCAAACACATTGGCTTTGTTCTCAAGCGGCAAATCCGCGCGCTTGATCCGCACATCCAAGATGTCGATGCCCAGCGCGAGCGCGGCATCGCGGGACCGATCGGTCACTTTTTGCATAATTTCCTCGCGGCTCTCAGCCACGATCTCGGTCAAGGAGCGCTGCCCGAGTTCCTCTCGAACCGCGGAAAAAATGATGTCATCCAAGCGCGATTGTGCGTACGAGACATTTTGCACAGACACCAAAAACTTGAGGGGATCGGCGACGCGCCACCGCGCGAAATTATCCACGATCAGGTTTTTCTTGTCCTGCGTGTAAATCTGCCTGGGATCGGCATCGCTGTACAACAGGCGATCATCAAAGGTGTGCAACTGCTGAATAAACGGAATTTTGAAATACAGGCCCGGGGTCTGCACCGTGCGAACGGGTTGTCCAAATTCCGTGACGACGACCTGCTCGCGTTCATCCACGATATAACACGAGGTCTGCAACAAAATAACCGCTGCGATCAAAACGACCGCCAAAGTCACCAGATTTCGCATCTTATTTTCCTCCTACAGTTGGCTTTTGCAAATTGAGCACGTTCAAAATGCCGCCCTTGCCGTCGGATTCGACGATGAATTTTTGCATGCCGGGCAGAATTTTTTCCATCGTTTCGAGGTACAGGCGCGTTTCCGTCACGTCTTTTGCCTTGCGATATTCTTTGAGCACCTCCACGAAGCGGTCCGCATCGCCCTGCGAGCGTTTGACCCGCTCAACCGTATAGGCTTCGGCTTCTCGGATCATCTTTTCGGCCTCGCCGCGCGTTTTGGGGATGATGTCATTGCGATATGCTTCCGCCTCGTTGCGGGAGCGTTCGCGGTCTTCTCGCGCGCTCGCCACATCCTTAAAAGCGTGATCGACTTCTTGGGGCACAGACACGGTCTGCAACTTGGCCTGATCCACGCGCACGCCCAAATTGTAGAGATCGAGCACCTCTTGCACTTGCTGCTGAATCTCTTCCTGAATCACCAGTTTGCCCTCTGTCAATGCCTCGTCAATGGTGTGTTGCCCAATCACCTGACGCAATGCCGCCTCAGTCACATCTTTGATGGCTTTGCGCTGATCGTTGACCCGAAACAAATAGGCCTCCAAATCGCGGATGCGATACTGAACGATCAGTTCCACATCCACGATGTTCTCATCGCCGGTCAACATCACGGACTCGGCCGTCACCTTTTGATACCTCGGCGTGGGACTCACGCTGATGGTGCGAAAGCCCACCTCCAGCCGTTTCACCTCAGACACGCGCTCTTTTTCAACGCGCTCGATGGGTGCGGGCCAATGGTAGTGAATCCCGGGATCGGACAAGGTCACTGCCTCGCCAAACCGAAACACCACCGCCTGCTCGTCCTGTCGCACCGTATAGATGCCGCTGCCCAACCAGAGCAACGCGATCACAATTAACCCGTAGTAGATCATCTTGGGGTTAAATTGCAAATCGAAATTTGGACGATTTGGAAATTGATATTCTTGCATCAGATCCTCCTTTCAGGATCGGGGAAACGCCGTTTAACACGGCAACTCGACCTGGTGCGCGTCTCGCATGGCCAGGTCTTCGGGGGTTAAAAATTGGCCGATTTGCCCAATGCCTTCAATCCCGCGCAAACACACATTGATCCCCGCCACGCGGTTGGCAAAGCGACTGGCAACGGCGCGATCACCGGTTTGCAAAAAAGCCCAGGTATAGCCCATCAAAAACGTATCGCCACACCCGGTTTCGTCACGGGGTTCGCCCATGGGCGCGGAATCGAACCGATGGATCACAATCTCTGCGCGGTCATCTTGGACAATCGTCTCTGACCCTCGGTGCCTGCGCGTGATGATCACCACCGAAGGCCCTGCGGACAACACTCGTCTTGCAAACCGGCGCGGCGCGTCTTCGCCATCGAGCGTTTCGCCGGCGAGCAACGCGCCCTCCTGCTCGTTCATCTGAACGACATCCACGCATCCGACCCACTTTTTCCACTGCGGGGGCACGCGCCAGAACCGGCGGCGTTTTTCATCCATGCCCAAGGTCAAACTGTGGACATCCATCAACAACAAGCCGGTGGCAAATTGGCGCACGCGCTGCGCGGTCTCCAGCGCGAGTTCCATCCCGGTGATAAAATTGAAGCACATCGCATCGCAGTCCAAAAACGGTTCGATTTGCGAAAAGGAAATTTGCGGGACATCATAGCGCAGGGTTTCGCGTTTGCGCCCCTGCGAGTCGTAATCCAAAAAGCAATGGGGATTTTTGCCCGGCACAAACCGAATGCCGTCCAATTTGACGTGGGGATATGGCGCGAGCGTTTCGCGCACCACAGCCTCCATATCGCCCCCCACATTGCAGATCGGATAAATCGCGGCGCGAGAAGGCGCGGGCGCGATCTCGGCCAATGCCAAGATGCTGTACAACAAACCGCCGTAGCTCTCGGTTGTCACGCCATCGGCGGTGTAAATTGTATCGCGGTTAATCGTGCCCAGCAACGCAATACGCGGCCCGTGATCCAACATCCGTCAGGTTCCGGGAATCGGGTGAAAAATGAACGCAGGTGAAAAGCAATCTACGATAATCAAACAGGAGTGTCAACAAAGACGTAAGACGCGAGAAGACCACCGCCTAACCCCAAAATTGAATTGTGAGATGTAGGGGCGCGGCCCCCGTGCCCGCCCGAAGGATCAGCGGTCAGTGGCTGGCAGCCGGTTTTAACCCGTCCCTATCGCCGAGTGCGAGGACAGGGGCCTGTCCCTACGCCGATGGGCGGGGCTACTGACTTGGGGCTTATCCCGCCTCCACGATCTGCATATCCCGAAGCGAAACCGCGTCTAATTCGCGTTTTAATACCGCGTGCGAAGTCAGGTCTATATCGCGGTCTAACAGGGCTTGTGCTTCTCGGCGTGCCGCGCGAATGATTGCTCCATCGCGGGCGAGATCGGCAAAGTGAAACCGGGGAAAGCCGGCTTGTTGCGTGCCAAAAATGTGCCCGGGGCCTCGGATGCGTAAATCGGCTTCTGAAATCTCGAATCCATCCGTTGTTCGCGCCATTGCGTCGAGGCGTTCACGCGCTTCGTTCGACAGCGCGTCTTGGGGATCGGCGATCAAAATACAGTAGGATTGGCATGGCCCGCGGCCCACGCGCCCGCGCAACTGGTGCAACTGCGACAGGCCAAACCGCTCCGCGTGTTCGACCATCACCACCGTTGCATTGGGCACATCCACGCCCACTTCAACGACCGTCGTCGTCACCAGCGCGTCCAGATCCCCGCACCTGAACGCCGACATCGCCGCCTCTTTTTTCTCGCGCTTGAGCCGGCCGTGCAACAAGCCCAAGCGAAACTTGGACAGCGCGCCGCCCTGCAAGTCCTCGTAAGCCTCAGTTGCTGCTTGTAGGTCGCTCTTTTCGGATTCGGAGACCAGAGGATACACGATATACGCCTGGCGGCCCTGTCCCAATTCGCTGGACAAAAATTGCAATGCCCTGTCGCGCTCGCGTGCAAAACGCCACCCGGTACGCACGGGCAGACGACCGGGCGGCAAAGCGTCTATGACCGTGACGTCCAAATCGCCGTACAGGGTCAGGGATAGGGACCTCGGAATGGGCGTGGCGGTCATCACCAAGAGATGGGCCGTATGGCCCTTTTCGCGCAACGCCGCGCGCTGAACCACGCCGAACCGGTGTTGCTCATCCACCGCGATCAGCGCGAGATCGGCAAATGCGACATCGGGTTGCAACAGGGCATGCGTGCCCACGACCAATTTGATGGCGCCACAGCGCAATCCATCCAACACCTCCACGCGCTCTGCCTTTCGCATGCGCGCGGTTATCAACGCCACCTCCAAGCCCAAGGGCGCGACCCACTCCCGAATGGTGCGGGCGTGTTGCTCGACCAAAATCTCGGTTGGCGCCATCAATGCGGCCTGCGCGCCGCTGTCTGCGGCGGCCAACATCGCCAGAAGGGCCACCAGGGTTTTGCCAGACCCCACGTCGCCTTGCAACAAGCGGTGCATGGGCACGGGCCGTTGTAAATCGCGGGCGATCTCGGCTATGGCTCGCGCTTGCGCCTGCGTCAATTCAAACGGCAACCGCGCTATGAGTTGTCGCGCGAGCGGCCCATCGGATATGAGCACGCGACCGGGCGCGTGTTGGCGCGTCTTTTTTCGCTGCCCGATGTGGAGTTGGACATAGAGAATTTCATCAAACGCCAGCCGCTGTCGCGCCATATCCACCTCTGAAATGGCGTCGGGAAAATGGAGTTTCTCTATTGCCGCGCACAGGCCCATCACCCCGCACCGCTTGCGAATCGCCTCGTCTAAGGGGTCTTCAATATCATTGCCAACCGCTTCCAATGCGGCGAATAACAGCCGGCGAAGCGCGCGCGCCGTGAGCCGGTCCGCCTTCATCTTTGCCGTTGTCGAATACAGGGGAATAATGCGCCCGGTATGCAACCGCTGATTGTCGTCGCCTTCATTTGCCAGCACTTCGATTTCCGGATGCACCATCTGCAAGGTGCGCCCAAACCGCGTCAATTTCCCCCCCAGTGCCACGGTATCGCCGGCCCGATAGGAATTTTTGAAGTACTGAAATCCGGCAAACCACGTACACGCCACCGCTCCGGTCTCGTCTTCAACCGCCATCACAAACCGCCGCCGCTTGCCCGGGAGCATCTGCATGCTCACGATCTCGCCAACAGCGGTCACTTCCCGATCCAACGGCAAGTGTGCAATCCCCACTTCGGTGGACCGATCCACATACCGATAGGGCAAATACAACAGGAGATCGCCCACCGTAGCAATACCGGCGTCTTCCAATACCTTTTCGCGCTTCAACCCAATGCCCGGCAGGGTTCGCAAGGGCTGGTTCAAATTTGAGAGCATAAAGTGTCCAGTGGGTTTTAAGTTCTATGGTGTGTGCGAATAGACGAATAGACGAACCCAACTCCACCCGACCACCTTCGTAGGGGCGGTGCCCCCGTGCCCGCCCGAAAATGCAATTCGTAGATTCACTTGTCGCAGGCTGTGTCTATGCGTTTTGTTGCGTACTGTGATAATTTTGTGTTTTGATTTTGTCGATCAAAAGGATGTTTCTTCGACACTCCCCCATCCTTGACAGGCCCAGTGCCATCGGCTATATTTTTTTGTTCGCCATGTTTCGAAAAAGCCAATATATCACACCGAAGCAATTGCGACAAGGCATCTGGGGCCTTGGCTTTCAAATAGGCTGTGCTGATCGAATTGTTGAGCGAATACCGCACCCGCCTGATTGCCGACGTGGTGGGCAAGTGGATGTGCGGGAAGCGGCGGGTCTGCCCGACGATCAATCGA
Source organism: uncultured Latescibacterota bacterium (assembly GCA_958295785.1). Taxonomy (GTDB): domain Bacteria; phylum Latescibacterota; class UBA2968; order UBA2968; family UBA2968; genus VXRD01. Next base: position 2,080,056 of record OY282377.1, on the reverse strand, counting down.
GTGTAACAGCTATCGCACAGGGTCAAAATGTAATCGAATATACGCCCACAAACTGGGGATCCCATAATGAGACCAAGCGAAATTATTTTTGAAGTGACCGAGGCGATTGAAGGCGGCTATGACGCCAAGGCTTGAGGAAGACAACCGCTTCATCACGATTCGCAACCAATCTACATCAGTAGCATTTTCTTTTTCACCGGTGGGGAAAAATGATCCAAAACATGAAATTGAAAGGAGAACAGTATGGCATTCAAGATGAATGATGAGATTTTCTTTGATGATGCTTTTTTGGTGCTCAGAAACACTAAAGGTCGTTTCTTTTTGATTTGGCAAGAAGAAAAAAGAGCGACCCATCCTTATGGTTGGTCAGGGCCTATGCTTTATGGTGTTTTTGACATTGAGAAAAATCTCAAAGATGTTTCGTCTGTGACCGATTTTTCTACTCTTTGTTGCACTCCTCCTTCGCCAAGACACCGGTTGCAACTTTGGCTTAGATACGAGGATGCCACGGAAGAAGGAAACCATGTCTATTCAGCAAAATGTGTGTTCAATGTGAAAGCCCCTACGGACAAAGAAATTGCTGATTATAGATATTGGAGAAAAGTTGGGGAGCCATTGTATACTCTCAATAGGGCAAAAAAGTAGGGCAAAAAAGAGGGCAAAAAAGCAATAACACCTTTTAAGCCTTGAGAAAAATCAGGCAACCTGTCACAAAATGGGTTGCCTGATTTGCAAGTAGGAGATAAGCCGAAACACCTGCTTGTAAAGGGGTGTCACGTCTGCACGGACCGGCAGGCGTCTGACAAGGCAGGTTGCTAAAAAACATCATTCCACAGGAGAGAAACATGATCTATGAATACCGAAACAAAGTGTATAACCTTCAGAATGTAGTTTGGGTCGAAAAGGGGCCACTTTTACAAAGATCCCTTCTCAGTGAAAATTATGGCGTTACATTGGGATACAATTTCTCTGAGGGGAACGGTGAATATCATCTCAATGATAAAGATGATGCAGATGTAGTTTTTAACAATGTGGTTTTTAACATTAAGAAGCCCTAACATAAAGAAATCAAGCGTCTGAAACAGAGGAGTGAACAGCCGATGGAGAGGAACGCCTCATGGATGTCCGCTCTGCGCTCGTCGCGCACCCGCAGTCTGCGGAACTGCCGGAGCCAGGCCAGCGTCCGCTCAACGACCCACCGGTACACGCCCAACCCGCTGCCATGCGCTGTACCCCGCCGGGCGATCACCGGCCAGATGTGGCGCGCACGCAGGGCCTTCCGGCATGCCTTCGAGTCATAGGCACGGTCTGCATACAGCCGTTGGGGTCTGCGGCGCGGACGACCACGTTTGCCTCTGACCGCAGGCACGGCGTCCACCCATGGCAACCATTGCGTCACCTCTGGCCGGTTCGCCTCGGTCACAATCGCGGCCAGAGGTAGCCCGTTGGCATCGGTGGTCCCATGATGCTTACGCCCGGGCTTGCGGCGGTCTGTGGGATTGGGGCCGGTTTTTCCCCCCAGCACCTACCGCACGCAGGCAGGCGCTGTCCACGCAGGCACGAGACCCGTCCAGGCCATCGGCCGCTCGCAGTTTGGACAACAGCAGATGATGAAGCCGCTCCCACACGCCTGCTTCATGCCACTCCTTCAGACGACGCCAGCATGTCATCCCGGAACCCCACCCCATCTCTTGGGGCAACTGCTCCCACGGGATGCCGCTCTTCAGGACGAATAGAATGCCGGTCAACGCCTTGCGGTCATCAATGCGCTTACGTCCGGGGTAGCGGAATCGTCTCGGCTTGGGAACCGGCAAAAGGGGTTGGACCTTTTCCCAGAGTTCATCGCTCACGAGTGGTTTGGTCATTTGTTCCTCCTCGCCCGATAAAGATGCCGGGCATGGACGTTGTAAGGGTTGGGCTGAGAAGAAAATCGGCCTCTCACAAATCCATGTCAACTCTTTATGTTAGGGCTTCTAAGTCCCCGCCCAACCACTGTGCGTTTCGATTCACTGATTCGTAGATTCGTTCTAAAGAACGCCCAATGTTTCTTCGGCACTCTCCCATCCTTGACATGCCCAGTGCCATCGGCTATATTTTTCTTACAGATCGGGTGTTCATTCTTTTTTAGACAGCTTGGAGAACCGGGAGTTTCTCAATCCCATTATCAGAAGGAAAAAAAATGGCAACTTCTTTTGTGTTGAAGGTGAACGGCATCGAAATGACGATGCAAACTGCGAGAGTCGTCGCGCACGATATTTTGGAACTCGCAGAAAAGAGCGGTGCCATCCCCGGCAAGCCGGAGGATTATATCCTTCAGGGCGACAAGGGACAGTATGGCTGGGATAACTGGGTCGATCTGGAGGAAGACAACTGCTTCATCACGATTCGCAACCAACCCACGCCGGTGGCGTAGCCTTTTCTATAATGTCCGATAGAATTATCAGGAGGCATAAAATGAAAAAAAAAGAGGAGAGCCGTTCCTTTTCGCTCCAAGCAAACGGCATCGAAATGACGATGCCGTATCTGGGAGTCGTCGCACGGGATATTCTGAAGCTCGCTGAAGAGAGAGGTGCCATTCCCGGTAATCCGGAGGCTTACCTCCTTCAGGGCAACAAGAGACAGTATGGCTGGAATGACTGGATCGATCTGGAGGAAGACAACCGCTTCATCACGATTCCCAATCAACCCACGCTAGTAGCATAAGGTAGAGAAAAATGTCCGACGACATCAACCGGATAAAGGCTGAGTTGGAAGCCTTGGGGTATGAAACATCGTGGTCTGATAGCCCGCACGGAAAAGTGGTTGCTTTTAACTACACGGTCGAGACCGGTTCCCACAGGGGCGAGAAGGTCACGGTAGGCGTCAGTTTCCAAGAAATCGGGTACCCCGATTATCCCCCTCATTGGATCCATGTCACGCCGCCAATTGACGACGGGAAAGGCGGTGCGGTTGAAAGATACAACGCAAATGGCCGCGAATGGGTCGCAATGAGTAGGCCCCCAGGGGAAATATGGGATCGGCTACCGACAAAGCACATGGGTGCCTACATAAGCGAACACTTGCGACGAATTTGGAAAGACGTATGAGGTTCGAGACCGTTCTCACCGCAGAGGCGGATTCAACCGCCAGCGAGCATCTGTTGCAGCATTATCGGCGCGACAAACGGCAGGAAGATCTGTGCTTTGCCCTGTGGCGTCCTTCCACGGGACAATTGCGCCGCGCCGCGCTGATAGACGAAATCATTCTCCCTAAAAAAGGCGAGCGGCTTCTGCACGGCAACGCCAGTTTCGAGCCAGCTTACCTCGCACGGGCGATGAAAATAGCGCGAGACAAAAAAGTGGGGTTGGCCTTTATGCACAGCCATCCAAGCGATGGATGGCAGGGAATGAGTGCTACGGATGTCGAAGCAGAGCGGGATGTTCTGGCGTATCCGGCGGGAGCGACCGACTTGCCGTTGGTGGGATTGACCATCGGAACAGACGGTTATTGGAGTGCGCGTTTTTGGGAGAGAGAGGACAGGCAGATGCGCCGCCATTGGTGCGAGAAGGTCCGCGTTGTCGGGCCGCAGTCCTACAAATTTTTTTTTAATGACAACAGCGCGCCACCTCCACTACGGAGAGAGATACTCAGGCGCACTTTTGATACATGGGGGCGCGAAGCGCAGAATACTATCTCGCGTTTGAACGTCGGTATTGTCGGGCTTGGTAGCGTCGGTTGCATCGTCGCCGAGGCGATGGCGCGAATCGGAATAGCACAAGTCACCCTGATCGATCCCGATAAAGTTGAAGAGCACAATCTCGACCGCTTGCTTTACGGAACAGTACATGACATCGGTCAATTAAAGGTCGATTTGGCGGCGCGAGCGATGCAGCGCAATGCGACCGCTGAAAGCATCCAAATAACGCCCTTGCCGGTTTCGGTTCACAACAGCACCGCTTACAAGGCCGCATTGGATTGCGATCTCCTTTTCAGTTGCGTTGACCGACCCGTTGCCCGCGATGTCTTAAATTATCTCGCACACGCCCATCTGATTCCGGTCATTGATGGCGGCATTGCAGTGGAAACAGACCGCCGCAAAGACAGCCTGTTTTCAGCGCATTGGCGCGCACACATCGTCACGCCCTATCATCAATGTCTGCGTTGCAACAAACAATACAATTCGAGCATGGTGGTCATGGAATTGGACGGGTCGCTCGACGATCCGTCTTATATCAACAACTTGCCGCCTGAAGAACGGGTCGGCAATCAAAATGTATTTCCGTTCAGCTTGGGCGTTGCCGGAATGGAGGTGAATTTGATGCTCCGCTACCTGCTCGCCGAGGAGTGGTGGCCGTTGGTGCGGCAACAGGACTACCAATTTGTAACCGCCGAGACGCGAATCATCAATGACGAATGCCATCCCCATTGCTCTTTCCGCCAACGCCGCGCACAGGGGGATGCGGAGAATCCACCCTATTTGGAAGAAGAACACAAAGAACCGCCGCAATCTATATGGCGCGGGATTTGGCGAAACATCGTCAAGGTTTTCGATAGGATATTTTGGAGGTCTTGATTTCCGGACCAGCTAAGCCTGCTTTAGTAAGCAGGCTTTTGATGTAATAGCTCATATTGTAGGGATAAGGTACACGAGGGCCGAGCGTGATTGAACTGCCAGTAGTCAATATATTTTTGACTTTGAGATCCTCATGCTCATAGTAGTGTCTTACGTCAGGAGAATTGTTTTGCTCCTGATCCTCAAAGCAGATTTTGTCTTTTTTAGTATCTAATTCAGGAATAACAAAACGACATTCTTGCTCATAACTGTACGCTTCGCTCTTGTACAAGTAGCGAATTTTTTCCAAATACCTCCAAATGACCTCTGCTAATTTTTCTCGGACCTTTTCCTTCAGTGACCGTTCCCCAATGCTTATCAACGGCTTTAGAGCATTATCTAGAATATCCAAGATACGCTGTAGGATCTCCTCCGTGCATTTATCCTCATCAGCACCGTAAAGAACTTTCCGCAATCGATTCCTCGGGATGCGGAGCTTCAAAGAGCATCCTTCGCCCTCTTTCCCATAAGTACACCAAAACACGAGATTGTCGCTATTTTTTTCAATAGCGGGAATAATAAAAGAGGCGATATAGGCGTGGGATTCCTTTTTTTTGCCTAGCCAATCGTATTTTTTCGGCAGGTCCAGATTGCGAAAAAAGTAATTGCCCTCGTCTGGATCGTTGAAATGTACGGAGTCGTACAGCCGCAACGAAGCATTCTGTTCGTCCTTTGAAGATTCTTGCTCGTCCTTCGCCTCATTCTGTCCGTTCTTTGCTGCATTCTGTTTGTTCTTTGCTTCTTGCTGAAGCATGGAAACGAGAGTATCGATACTTGTGTAGTGAATGACAAAATTTTCTTGCCAGCTTTCAGGTTCATCAAGCTTATGACGTTCTTCGATTTCGAGGCACAAGTCTTGCAACACCTCCTTCAACACTGGAATCACAATCTCATCTACATAGCTCAAACCGAGATACTCGTCTTTTTTAAGTACTCTCATTCCCTCCTCTACGCGCGTTTTTAGCTTTTCCATCCTCTCTTCTCTGTTGTTCACTCCGTTCCTCCTTTCATCAATCTCATATCCTATCCCAACAAATCCTCACACAACGGGATCAGCATCCGCATCGCCAGCCGCCAGTGCGTTCATGTAAGCGAGGCACAGGTCGCGGGAGCGGTAGGTTCCGTAGGCGGCGGTTTCTTGCCGCTCGACGATGGGAAATGTCGAATAGACATAGCGCACATCATCGCGGTCCGTAACGCCGTAGAGGTGGAAAAACACCGCGTCGAGGCGAGCGCGCAAACGCAAGCGGCGGTCCGCGTTCCAAACAAAAGGCGGTAGCGCATCGCCCGATTCATTGACATAGCCCAAGTCGCGGGCGAACGGGGCCATGTCGTGCGCGGTGTACGTGAGTTCCAACACGGCTTCGCGGACGATCTCCCCGGCGGTTTTGGGGCCAAAGCGAACGGACGCGAATCGATCCGGCGGGACAACGGGGAGTTGCTCGACGATGAACCAGTTCAAATTTTGGCCTTGCACTTTCTGGCGCGTAACGAAATCGAATGCAAAAGCGTTCAAATTCGCGGTCAGCAGATACGCCCCCTCTTTGTATGCTTGCACGGCATCGCGGTCTTCGGCGATGGGTAATAGGATTGGCAAACTGTTGCCAAAACCGGCGCGTGGCAAGATAGAGGCAATCATTGTTCGGACATTGGTCGGGGCTGTAACGTGCTTGAAGGATACGATCCATTCCAGTCCTTTGGGCCACTTGCAAGAGTCTGTGCTGACCCAGAATCGAGGCTCTGGGAGCCAGTCCGGGTTTTTGTGTTGCTCCAATGTCGCCTGTTGCGATTGTGCAGGGCGGTGTCGATTCTCTGGGTTAACGACGATGCTGGCGGCGCGGTGATCATAAGCCTGAACCATTTTGCCCTCGTACAACGGAAACCATTCTCCACTCGGGCTATTGAAGCGATTGCCGCCGATGGGATACGCGCCCTCCCGCTCTTCCAATTCTTCCCGCGTGCGAAATAGGCCGGAGTCGTTGGTCATATCGAACATTCTGTTGTAACGCACCGGCCAAACACGGTACTCTTTATCCCCTGAACGATCTACGAGCACGGGGTGGTGTTCGTAGATGTGGCGGGTGATGTCGGCGTCGCGGCGGTTGCGAAAGACGGGCGCGGTGCCGGTGTTTGGGTTGAAGCGGGCGAAGTCGTCCGGCGTCAGCGGGAAGCAACGTTGGGGATCGTCGACCGTTGCGATGTCGTGGAGAAAGAAGGCGCAGTGCGTCTCGGCGAACGCGCGTTTCTCGCCGCCGAATACGAGGGCGCAGAACTTGAATGAGGCGTGAACATCCGGGAAGAAAATTTTCTTGTTCTCGAAATCGAACACGCAGGCGACGTGCCCGGCGGTGGAAACGGATTTGAAGAAGCGGGCAGCAGTTTTGTCCGCGTAGATGCCGGATGGCGTGAGCAAGCCGATGAGTCCGTCCGGCTTTACGAGACGCATCGCCCGCTCCACGAACAGGGAATAGAGGTTGATGTCGCCGCCGCCGAGCAGGGGGTAGTGACCAGAGGCGCGCACCAGTGAACCGAGTTTGTCTGCCCGTTCTTTTGCGGCGTCGAACGCGGCGGCTATCGGATCGCCCTGGTTGCGGCGTTTTTGGATGGCGGCTCGCCGCGCCGCTGCCGTCGGAGCGCGTGCCAATTCGGGCGCGCGGTTAGCGAACCACTCGACCTCCTGTAGCTTGATGCGATCCCACGGCGGGTTGCCGATCACCGCGTCGAAGCCGCCTTGGGGACGCTGGTTTTGCCAGTGTCGCCACACGCCGGGGAACGCGGCCTCCCAATGCAAAAAACGCTCGCGGTGGGCAATGGCTTTGGCCTCGCGCCACAACTCGGAAAAGCTCAACCAAGCCGCGTCGCCGATGTCGGATGCCCTATCGCCTGCATGATTGGGCCCTCGGGACAAAAGCGCGTAAGCCTTGTCCGGCTGTCTGCCGAGCGTTGTCACCAGCGGCCCTTCATAAGTGGCGTGTTCTCGTTTCTTCATCCCCGCGGTCAGATAGCGCAAGCCGCCGAGAAAGTCGAGCAGGCCGCGCAGGTCGGCGGTCGTCTCCTCCACTTGCCCAAATAGGGATGCGGATTTCCGCACCTCGGCCACATCCGCGTCAGACATGTCCTCGATGCGCTGCATGCTCTCGGTGGCGGCTTCGGCCCCGGCAATGGCGCTGGCGGCGAACAACCCGCCGAGTCGGCTCAACTCGTCGGTGGCCTCCTTGACGCGCAGGCCGATGAGCGAATCGCCGCAGCGCAGGTGGTGATCGAGAAAACTCAATGGCGCGCCTGCGGTGAACGTGTGGAGCCACAGCGACACCTTGGCGAGTTCAACCACCATCGGGTTTTTATCCACGCCATACACGCACCGCTTGAGCACCATGCGCCGGATGATGTGGCGGTCGTCGAGTTTTTCGGCGTCAATGGCCCAGCCGTTCATCTCGGCGTTTTCCATAATGGTGTCGCGGATGGCGTCAACGCGCTCGGTCAGCGGCGAGACATAACCCGCTATCGCGTCTTCGGCCATGGCCGCAATCACGCGGTCCGCGAGATGATCCACAAGGCCCACCAAAAAAGGCCCTGAACCCATCGCCGGGTCGCAGATTTTCAGATCGAGCAGGTTCACGGCGGGATCAACGCGCTTGAGTTCGGCAATTTTGAGCCGCTTGGCGCGGCGGCTTCTCTTGAGTTCTGCCACCTTGCTGGCAAAGGCATCCATCCTGTCCTGCACCAAAGGGCCAACCGTCTTTTCGATAATCAGCCGCACGAGTCCATCCGGCGTGTAGTAGCTACCCGATTCCTTGCGCGCAAAAATGTTTGGACGGCTCACAACCCCATCGCCATCGCGTATGACCTCGTGTTCGAGCAACCGCTCGTAGATCGATCCGAGTTGCTCAACACTCAGGCTGCGATAATTGATATAGCGGCGGCCTTCGGGCGTCTTCTCAAAGGACAGGGCGTCGATCACATCGGTCACGACCTGATCGCCGAGGCGGATAGTCGATAAAAGCGGCATGCGTTCGCGGTCAAACAGGCCCCCGTTGTACGGCGGCAGACCGATAGAGGAATCGCCCTTGTCGATGATCCGGCACAAATCGTCAATGGCGTGATAGTAGCGGGCCGCGGTGCCCGAGAAGGTATCGCCTCTTTCTTTTCGCGCACGCACATCGTCGCGCACTTTTCGCAGGCTGTAATCGTCGTAGCGTCTATCGCGCACGGGCAACAGGTCGCGGTCTTCGGCATAGAGGATGAACAACAGGCGGTAGAGCAGGGTCAAGGCGGCATCGCGCACATGGGGCAACGACGCATCGGCCGCGGCTTGGATAATGGCACGTACGAGTTGGGGAAAAATGTCGTCGAAGACCAACCCGGAAAGATTGTTGGCGACGCGCTCTTCGTAGAAACGCCCTTCGTCAAGCGCGTATTGGTGAAACGTGGGATCGCCGACAAAACTCTCCCGCCGAAAGAACAGCACAAACAACTTTAGATGGTGTCGTCTTTCATCATCGGAGAGGGTGAAATCGCTTTGAGAATGCAGGTTGAACAGCGCGGCGAGATCGATCTCAAAAAACTGTTCTGAGACGGATCGGGCACCTTGGTCATAGAGCCGCCACTTCGCGCCATTGGTCAGGATACCCCAGCGGAGCTTGCCCTGGGTCAGATCATCAACGCGCCGCAAATAGCGGAGCATCTGCGTTGAAGGCGCGATCCGTTCGCCATCGTTTTTGGCGCCGCGGTCGAGTGTTGTGTGCCACCGCTTGGACTCGACAATGGCGAGGCCAAACGCATAGCGTTGAGACTCTTGACAGGTGTTGGCGCGGTCTTTTGTCTCGTCATCGGCAAACAGCAGGCCATCGGGCACATGAGATCGACCGCGCGGCGCGAGGTTTTGTTGCCGCAGGTGCTCGGTCCAGCCGAGAAGCCGCAGGATGGGCCAGATCAAGTCGTCCTCGGTCTGGCTCTCGTTGGGCATCTGATCCGTGGGGAATCGGTCGAAAATTTCCCGGAACGCGCTTTCTATGGCGCCGAGTGCCGCATCGTCCAATGCGCGATAGGCGTCTGAGTGAACGACAGTTTGCCGCAGAAAATCGTCGGCAAAGAGTGTTCCGGAAAACAGGATGTTGAAAAAGTCGCTCATAATACATACAATTTCGCTTTCGGGCGGGCACGAGGGCCGCGTCCCTGCGATGCGTTGGAGGGAGATTCGTCTGTGAACTGGCCTGAAAAACGACCCGTTCTCGGTCTGCTGATTCGTCTATTCGCACTTTTGATCGCGTACTCTGGTCAAAGCTATGATTTTTTTTCTTTTTTCTCGTCGCCCGTCTCGCCATCGTCCGCTTTCTTTTTTTGGCGTTTGTCCTTAAACGCCTTAATTTTTTCGAGCACCCCGGGCGCGTATTTGAGCAAATCCCCGAGCGACATGCCCTTGTCATCCAAGGGGAGCAGTTGTGCCTTGCCCTTTTGAATGACGATAAACGCCACGGGTTGCACGGACCCGCCGCCGCCCGTGCCACTGCCGCCGTCGTCTTTTTCGCCCTGTCCGCCTCCCGCGCCGAATCCAAAGGAAATTTTGGACACGGGAATGATGGTGACATCGCCTACGACAACAGGCTCGCCCACCACGGTTTCGGTTTTCACAATCTCGCGCAGTTCGTGCAACATCGTTCGCACCACATCTTCAATTGCCATGTCGCCTCCGAAAAAGTAGAGTTGATTTTGGGTATAAATATAGTATATTGTGCAGGCATAAGGGGTAAAGAATTATTTAGGATGGGCACAGGGGCCGCGCCCCTACGTTGCTATTCTTGCATCTTGCCTTTGCCTTTCATCCGTGTCATCCGCGCAATCTGCTTAATCCGCGATCCGTCTTGCCTCTCACTTCTCACTTAAGGTCATATTATGAAACTTTCCGAATATGCGATCAACAAACCCATTACCACAGTGATGGCCGCGCTGAGTCTCGTGGTCATTGGCTTTATTTCTCTGTTCAGGTTGCCCCTTGAATACGCGCCCGATTTGCAGTATCCCAGAATGTATGTGAGCTTTACATATCCCTCGTCTTCGCCCGAAGAGATCGAACGAAAAATTACCAAGCCCTTGGAAGAAATGCTGGGCACCATTCCCGGCGTCGAGTCGATCCGAGCGCGGTCTTATGACAGTCGGGGCTATGTGTTCATGGAATTTGACTTCGGTACCGATATGGATATCAAGTCGATTCAAGTGCGCGACCGCATCGATCAGGTTCGCAACTTGTTGCCCGAAGATTTGGAACGCATTGAAACGCGCAAATGGGATTCGTCAGATTGGGAAATTTTAGACTACCACATGATTTGGTTGGGCGACGATCCCTCTGAACTCGCCATAGTGTATAAAACCACCATTTTGCCGCGCTTGCAGCGCATCCCCGGCGTGGGCAATGTCGAAATGGAAGGCGCCGATGAAAAGGTACTCAAAGTCGATGTGGATCAAAATCGCATGCACGCGCACGGCTTGGATATCCGCACCCTCAACAGAACGATTCGCTCGAACAACATCAACATGTCGGGCGGCTATGTCACGGAGGGCGGAAAACGCCTCGCGGTTCGATCCGTGGGCGAATTTGATGAAGTGGATCAAATACGCGATCTCACCCTGCCCAATGGTCTGGAGATAAAAGATGTGGCGCAGGTGAGTTACGACTATCCGGAAAAGCGGTATTTTGAACGCATGGACGGGCGCGATGCGGTCTCGTTGGAAATTCGCAAAGCCTCGACCGCCAATTTGGTGGAAACCTGCAAATTGGTCAGGGCAGAGATCGAGGCCCTGCAAGATGAAATTGGGCGCGACAAATTGCGCTTGCATCTGCGCCGAGACCAATCGGAAGCCGTGACAGCGGGCATCGCGGACCTGGGGCAATCGGCTATTTTGGGGGGCATGCTGGCTATTGGCGTCATTTTTTTCTTTTTGCGAAACTTCCGCAGCACGCTCATCGTGGGGTCGGCCATTCCCATTTCGGTGTTGTGCGTTTTTGTGATCATGTATTTGATGCGGCAAATTTTTGGCTCGAATATCACGCTGAACATGATCTCGATGATGGGCCTCATGGTCGCCATTGGGATGCTGGTCGATCCGGCTGTCGTGGCGTTGGAAAATATTTATCGCAAACGCTTTGACGAAAGCCGCGGCATGCGCGCCGCAGCAATGGAGGGCAGCCGGGAAATCGGCATCCCCGTGCTGGCGGCCGCGCTGACGACGATCTGCGTTTTTGTGCCCCTCATTTTTATTTCTGGATCGTACAATACGATGTGGATGCGCGATTTTGCCATTACCGTGTGCATTTCTGTGGTGGCGGCCCTGTGCGTCGCGCTGACCCTCATTCCGCTGGCCTGTTCTCGGGCCTTTTCAAATGCCGGCGCCCGCATAGATCTCGCTTTGAAAATTGGGCTGGGCGCGTTATTTGGCGCGGGCGCGATATACCTCATTCACAGGGAGGGCCTTGCCGAATCCAGCGCGTGGCTCGCGGAAAACGCGCTGTGGCTTTTGGGCGGGCTTTCCACCGTGGCAATGGGCGTTTGGGTCGCGCTGGGGGTGTTTGTCGGCGTTGTGGCCGCGCTCTATTTCCGCTTCCGGCACCTCGGCCTCAAGGGCGTGTACGTGCGCATCATCGGCAAGACGCTGCACTATCGCTGGACCACGGTTGTGGTTGCCACCTTCATTCTCTTTGCCGGCATTTACATTTTTAGCAAAATTGAAGTCCAGCGCTATCGCTATCAGCCCGACCGCATGGTGGGCTATACAGTGGAAGTCCCGCGCACCTACGATATTGACGACGCGCGCGCGCTGTACAAACAAATCGAGGCCATATTGATGCCGCACAAGGAAGAACTCGACATCGAAGCCATCAAAACGCGGTTTAGCAATCGGCGCGGCAATACGATTTACCTGTACTTAAAATCCGCCGAAGAAAGCGCGTTCAGCACGGATGAAGTCAAAAAACGGGTGAGTGCGTTGCTGCCCAAAGACATCCCCGGCGTGCGGTTTAAGTCGGGCTTCAGGCGCGGGGGCAGCAGTGGCACGGGCGTAGGCGTGGAGCTCAAGGGCAGAAATCAGGAAGTGCTGGCGATTTTGGCCGAAGACATTCGCCTGCGAATGGACGATATTGAGGGCATTCACGACGTGGAGACCAGCTTGGAGAGTGGCACGGAAGAAATTCGCGTTTCCGTGAACAGAGAACGCGCACAACTATACGGCCTCTCGTCTCAGCAAATCGCCACCACGGTCGCCACGGCATTGGGGTCGCGCGGGAACAGCAAGTTCAAAACGCCGGATGGGGAAATCGACATTGCCCTGCAATTGCGGGAAGAGGACCGCGCCACGCTGGATCAACTCAAAACCCTGTCTTTTGAAAGCAGCCAAGGCAGCATGATTTCATTTGCCAGCCTCGCGGATTTTGAATTGACCAAAGGCCCTCAATCTATCGAACGTCAAGATCGCATGTCCACCGTGACCGTATTTGCCAATACAGAAGCCTCAGAGGTGCAAAAGGTCGGCTTTGAAATGCGCGACCGCATGGGGGCGATCCCCTTGCCCGAAGGGTATAGCTGGCAGATGGACCGCCGCTTCCGCTATATGTCTTCCGAAGAGGGGGAAACCAATTTCACGATGGTTTTTGCCGCGTTGCTCATTTATCTGATCATGGCGTCGCTCTTTGAATCCTACATCCACCCGTTCACGATCATGTTTTCCATCAGTTTTGCCTTCATCGGCGTGGCCTTGGGGCTTTACATCTTTGGCGTCTCGATGGATAGCAACGCGACTTATGGGTTGCTCATTTTATTCGGCATTGTGGTCAACAACGGCATTGTGTTGATCGATCACATCAACCGGTATCGCAAGCAGGGGTTGTATCGCAAAGACGCGATTTTGCGCGGGGGGCAAGATCGCGTGCGCCCGATTTTGATGACCGCAACCACGACCATTTTGGGTCTCGCGCCGCTGGTGATTCCGATGATTTACGGCAATGCGGAAGGCAATGCGCGGCGCTGGGGCCCCATCGGCCTGGTGATCATTTCCGGCCTGTCGATTTCGACCGTCCTCACGCTGGTCATCTTGCCGACCATTTACTCGCTGATGGACGATTTGTCCGGATATGCAAAGCGGGTTGTGGCCGTGGCAAAACGGGCCTAAGCACATTTTCGCAACGCAAACCGCCGCGCAGAGACGACCTGCGCGGCGGTTTTTTTGTCGGCTATCGGGTTTCCGTCCCTTCTCTTTCGCCCCAGGGCATCGATTTATGGACAGCGGACTGCTACTAGGGTTGGGTGCGAGGACAGGCACAGGGGCCTGTCCCTACATATCGGAGACGTATTTATTCATTGGAGGAGGTTGGGTGCGAAGACGGGCACAGGGGCTTGTCCCTACGGCTGATGGGGCAGGGCTGGGTAAATGACTCCTGATCGCAACGCCCGAATGGACGCACAGGCGCACGCAGCGAAGCAAGTAATAGATGGACAGTGTATAGCTACGATAGCAATTCATCAACGCACAGGCGCAACCTACAACGCAGCGATGCGAATAAACGCAGGGGCGCGGGCCCTTTTGCCTGTCTGAATGTGCGAATCGGCGAATATTAGGGATCGATCCATTGGTGCAACGCGATCGCGCCACCCTCAATTTTATAGATGCCCACGCCTCTGATCGGGTGGCGGTTTTCGTCGAAACCGGCGATCATTCCCGCCCCACTGTAGTTATGGGTCGCTGCGATCTGATCGCGAATTGCCCTTGGCGTCAGGTTCTCTGCATCCACGCGCGCCATCGCCTGCGTGACGATCCTGACGGCATCGTATTCCAACGAGGCCGCCCAAGTGGGCGCAGTGCCAAACATCGCCGTGTATGCCGTTACAAATTGACGCGCATCTGCGCTCATGCCGCTGATATCGTCTTGCGCGATAAAGCCAGCCGTAAAATAACTGCCTTCGAGCGCGTCTTGTCCCCCGATGTCAAACAGGTCGGGGTGCTCAAACCCATCGCCACCGAGAAAGGTCGCCGTTATGCCCATGTCTTTGGCCTGTTTCACCACCAGCGGGATTTCGGGGATAAAGCCGGGCAGAAAAATTACGTCGGGCGCGACCCGATCAATGGCCTGCAACTGCGTGCTGAAATCCGTATCGCCCGCATTGTAAAATTGTTCTAGTACAACCGTGCCCCCACCCTCGCCAAAGCTGTTTGTAAAATATGTCGCCATACCCTCCGAATAGATGTACCCTCTCATTATCAGGATGGCGGCAGTTGTCGCCCGCAATCCGTTGGACGCAGCGGCAAACGCGCCCATCGCATTTCCCTGAAACTCGTCGGTAAATGCTGCCATAAACACAAAATCGCCCGCACTGGGCGTCGCCGGATTGGTGGGATATGTGGTCACCATCGGTATCCCCTTGCTTTGGACAATTTTCCCCACCTCAAAGGCGTGTATAGCCCAGTCGGGACCGACGATTGCCAAGACGTTATCGGTTGCGATCAGCACCTCTGCGAGTTCAACGCTGCGTGCAGTATTGAACTCGTCATCTCTCATGATGAGTTGTATCGGTCTGCCGCCTACGCCACCCGCTTTGTTCACCTCATGAACGGCCAATTCCGCGCCCGGCCGCGTGGTCGTGAGCGGTGCTTTTGCAGAATAGAGCATGCCAATTTTGATCGCGCTTTTCAGCATGGATGCCTCAATCACGCGCGCCTTTCCGCCAATGGGCAGGTTGAGCATCACTTCGTAGCCCGCATTGATCGGAATGCTCGACCACGAACCCAACGCGCCTTTGCCTTGCATGGCGCGTGCGCGATAATACCCCGTCACATTGTCCGATGCGATAGTCACACGCGCCCGACCATCTGCACCGGTCATGCCCGACCACTCGTAATTTGCGGCCCGTCCCGCTATCGAACGCGAAAATTCCACCATCGCACCCCTTATGGGGGCGCCATCCCGCGACACAGAGGCGATGACCACCGCCTCTGACTGCCCACCCGTAGCCAATTTGCTCAAGGGCTGTCCCATCTCATCGCTCGGCGCCATCACGCGCTCACAACTCCACATCAATCCGCCGGCGAGTGCCAGCACAATTGCACTGCAAATGTTTTTCAACATTGCGACCTCCTAAAGAGTTGGGGATTAACATTTTGTCAATGGGATGTAGTATAATCTATAAAAAAAAATATCAATCCCCAAAGTGATCCGCCCGAATAGACGAATAGACGAATCAACTTGTATCTTGCCTTTTCGGGCGGGCATGGGGGCCTGTCCCTACGTTTCTATCCTCGCATCTTTCTTATGCGTTCATCCGCTTCATCTGGGTTTGCTTTTCGCCTTTAATCCGTGCAATCAGCGTCATCCGTTTAATCCGCGATCCATCTTACCTCTAATCGCGCTTGTCAGATTTGATTTTTGTGTGTAGGTTTGGGATGTGCAATGCCCACCGCTAAAATCACGCCATTTTTTTGGAGGTGCAACATGGTGTTTGGAGAAGGTGATTATCGGTACGAAGAAGTGGATGGCTGGGCGAAATTGCCCGAGGGCTGGGTGTTTACGCAGGTGTCGGACGCCGCTGTGGATTCGCAGGGCCGCATTTACGCTTTTACGCGCGGGGTTCACCCCGTGATCGTGTTTGACAAAGCGGGCAATTTTATCACGTCGTGGGGATATGGCGATTTTGGGATTTCGCCAAATCTGATCAGCCAATCGCACGGCATTTTTATCGACCCAGACGACAAGGTGTTTTTGACCGACTCGTATCAGCACATTGTCAGGCGTTATACCCGCTTGGGCGAGTTGGAACGCGAATGGGGCAATCGCGGCGTGCCCGGCCCGACCTTTCACCGCAGGGAATACAACATGCCAACCGGCGTTGCGTACGCGCCTGATGGCAAGTCGTTTTACGTGTCGGATGGATACGGCAGCCGGTGCGTCCACAAGTATTCGCGCGAGGGCGAGCACTTGGCGGTGTGGGGCGAGGGCGGGAGTGGCCCCGGGCAATTTGCCTTGGTCCACAACATCGGATGCGATAAGACGGGCCGGGTTTTGGTGTGCGACCGGGAGAACAACCGCATTCAAATTTTCGATCCAGATGGCAAATTCATGGAAATGTGGACCGATCTGATGATGCCGGGCGACGTGTGGATTACGGACGACAACGCGATTTACGTGGCCGAGCAAGGCGGCGGCGGGCGCGTCAGCGTGTGGTCTGCCGACGGGGAATTGATCTGCCGGTTTGCAGACCCAAGCGCCGTCCAATCGCCGCATGGCCTGTGCGTGGATGACGAGGGCAGCATCTATGTGGCCGAAATCGGTACAGAGGGGCAGGGGCAACGGTTGCAGAAATTTGCAAGGGTTTGAGAAAGTCAGACGACTTCCGCTCAACCCCCAAAACCCGCAACCTTTTATTTTTTTATTCGCTGATGAACGGGCCTGAGCAACGGGGTACAACGGGCTACCTCTCAAGCCTGTCCACCGGCCAGTTGTACCCCGTTCCGTTGATTCGTTTCTTGGAGGATTTTATGGCAACACCAAATCGCATTCTCGAGCGTTATCGCAATGGCGAAAAAGCCATTGGCGTACAAATGAGTTTTGTTTCAGAGGTCGCGATTGAAGTGGCCGCTAAAATGGGGATGGATTTTATCTCTCTGGATGGGCAACACGGCGCATTGACACTGCCGACGATTGAGACGGTCTGTCGCATCTGCGACGGTTTTGGGATCACGCCGGCAATGCGGATTGTCGATCAGTCAGAAGCGGCCATTCTCACGGCATTGGACCGGGGCATGCAGATGATCACAGTGCCCAATTTGCAGACCGCCGAAGAAGCCGAGCGGATTGTCCAGTTTGGATTTTATGGCCCCTTGGGACGGCGAAGCGCGATGAGCCAGCGCGTGGCCTATAGCTTGAGTGACACGAGCGACAGCCGGGAGATTTTCAAATTCACAAACGACAATACCATTATTGTGCCGCAACTCGAAAGCAAGACGGCTTTTGATAATTTGGATGAGATCCTACAAGTTGAAGGGCTCGTGTTTTTCGCGGGCGGGCCTCAAGATATCGCCCAGTCCATGGGGCATCCCGGAGAGCCGAACCACCCGGAATGCGTGGCGGCATATCGGGAAGCCTGTGAAAAGGTTCGCGCAGCCGGGAAGCACATGATTGGCGATGTGACAGTCAGTGTCGATGCTTTTCGCGTGATCTACGATGCGGGGAAGGCGTTGCTCGAAGAACACGGCCGGTCATGTGGCATGAATATGGTCTAAAAATAAGACGGGAGAAGGCCGCCACACACACCAAACGCGAATCGCAGAAGCGCGGCCCCTGTGCCCGCCCGCAGTGGTCAGTCCCCTCCGTCGCTTCAGCCCCTGCGTGCTTTGATTAACTGATGAAATTGCTATCGCAGTTGTTACCCCGTTCCGTAGATTTGCTTGCTGTAGGCTGTGTCTATGCGCTTTGTCGCGTAACGCAATCGCTGTCCGACAGGAGGTTCTCGTGACGACCTTTTTCAAATACATCGCACTGTTTGCACTTTTTGGCCTGATGGCCTGCGGCGGAAACAGCAAAGACGCGGTGGGGCCGAGTGAGTCGGGCAATGGCGCGCCCAATGCGTCCGGCGATTCGCAAACCGATCAGCCTATCAACCGCGAACCGCGAACCGGCGGCCATTTTCTCGACGATTTTCCCACAGAGAGAATCCTATCGGGCGGCGTGCCCCCGGATGGCATTCCCGCGCTGACCGATCCGCCATTTGTCGATCTCACAGCCAGCGAAGCCGCGTACCTCAGAGACGATGATTTGGTCCTCGGCGCGGTCGTCAATGGCGAGGCCAAAGCCTATCCGCACAACATGGGTTGGTGGCACGAAATTATCAACGATATGATCGGCGGACAACCCATTGTGGTGAGTTTTTGCCCCCTGACCGGAACGGGGCTTATTTTTGACGGGCAGGGCAGCGATGGGTCGCGCATTCACCTTGGGGTCTCCGGCTTGCTTTTTAACAACAACCTGATCATGTACGACCGCCGCGATAGCGCGACCCTGTACCCGCAGATGCTTCACGTTCCGGTCGAAGGCCCCGGATCCGAAGAATTACAACTCCTGCCCGTGATCGAAACCACTTGGCGTTACTGGAAGCAACTCTATCCGGATTCAAAGGTTGTCAGCGTCAACACCGGGATCTACGCGCCCAGCACATACCAGTCCTATCCGTATGGCGGATATCGAAGCCCGAATGTCGGGCCGAATTTTCCATCCTTCCCAGATCTGTCCGCCAACCCCACCGCGCAACTCTTCCCACCCAAAACTATGGCCCTAGGGGTGCGTTTCGGCAAAACGACCAAAGCCTATCCCTTTTCCACTATGGGCGCAGAAGCCGTTATTAACGATGTGGTCGCGGGCAATGCGGTTGCGATCATCCATTATGACGCAGAGCAATACGCCGTGCCCTTTGCGCGCGTGGTTGACGGGCAGACCCTCGCATTTGAAAAAGTGCCCTCCGCGGATCAGCCCTATCCGTTTATGCTGCGCGACCGAGAGACGGGCAGCACATGGAACCTCAAAGGCGAAGCCATTGCCGGCCCTTTGAAAAACAAAACCCTGCAACCCCTGCCTGCCCACAATGCCTTCTGGTTTGCATGGGCAACCTTTTGGCAGAATACGGGGATTTATTAGACGGGCGGCGTTTCACATTTTTTGTTTTCCTAAACGACCGTCTTTTTTTATTTTTCAGAACGACAGGTATTTTTCCTCCCGTCCTCTGTTTTGATTCGGAAAACATCCGGGCAAACCACGGCACTTTTAGAAAGGAATTGAACATGCGACCTGCCACCTTTAACCCGTTTGTAAAGCCATTTCTCATCGTCTCCCTTTGTGTTCTTTTGCCGCATGCGGTTTATGCTGGCGCGTGGACACTCGAAAAGGGCCGTTTTTGGGGCAAAATCACCGGTTTGACGCAATCGACAACAGAGCGATATGGTACAACTGGCGACGCGGGTGCAATTCCCGCGGGTGCCACGTACCAAACCCGCCAGTTGTTTTTGGATCTGTTTTACGGCATAAGCGACCGCGTCGATATCGGCGTGCAAGTCCCTTATTGCAACAATAAATTTGCCGATGTTGCCTCGGCGGCATTGAGCGGGCCGTTGAGCGGCGTCACGCTGCACGCATCGGGTTTGGGAGATGTTCGGGGATTTGCCAAAATCAACCTCGTGCAAGAATCCATTGTCGCCACCCTAAAATTGGGCGTCAAAGCTCCCACAGGTGAATTTTTAGACCACGCGAAAGAAGAGGCGGTTTCCACAGGGCAAGGCCAATGGGATATCGACATCATCGCACAACTCGGTCGGTCTTTTTATCCCGCCCCTGCTTATGCCAATATCGACTTGGGGTATCGCCTGCGTCAAAAAAACAGCGCCAACAACTACGATCCCCCCGAAGAGTTTATTTTCAATGCCGAGTTCGGAGTCACGCCCGTTGACAAATTCCTGCTCGCCCTCAAATTGGAAGGCATCTATAGCAGTGGACCGCGCATCACCTATTTCGCGCCCACTGTGTTCGTCACCCCTGTTCCAAACGTGAGCCTTGAAGCCTCGTTTCGAATGCCTTTTGGCGGGCGCGATTTTTTCACGGGCCGTATCTGGGGCGTTGGGCTTTATTTTCAAAAGTGAGACGCAACCACAGATTAACCCGATAAACGCGAAAGGCGAGAGATTGGATCTCTCGCCTTTTTGTTTTTTGCAATTGGCGTTCAACTTGCGTGGGTTGCTGACTGCTGATTCTCTTGCCTTTTCGGGCGAGCACGGGGGCATGGCCCCTACGGTCCATCCCTCGCATTTTGCGTCTTAATCCCATCTATCCTTAATCTTGAAAATCCCAATCACGCCTGTCATCTGCGTTCATCCGCAATCCGCCTTTTACCAATAATGCACCAGATGCCCTTGCCCGGGCCACCACAGCGCATCGATCAAAAAGGACAGCACCACACCGGCGGTATAGCCCACCAGCAGGCCGAGAAACGCGGGCTTTGAGCGGCGATAGAGCGTCACGCCGCCAACGGCCATAATCGCGGATTTACACGCCCAAGCAATAAAAACGGGCATGACGAGATGGGCGGTATTATCGGCGGCGGACAGGGTCAACCCAATCGGATGCAAGGGCCAGCCGGGAAAGCGGTAGCGCAAAAAGGTCAACAGGGCCATCAGACCCGCGCCAATGGCAAAAAAGACCACGCGCTCGCTATCGGGGGCTTGGGGCGTGTGCATCATCGTCAGGGTGGAGCCGTAAATCCCTTTGGGATCGCCGCTGAAAAACGGAAAGCGCGGGAAATTGTACGCGCCGTACGCATAGCCCAAATGCAGGGTGTAAAACACGGACGCGGCCAGGCCGAGCAAAACGCTGATGCCGGCCCAAAACAGCAATGCGCGGCGGTTTCCGCGGATGAGTTCGCCCATCTTGATCGACTGCGCCACGCCCGGGGTGAACAGCCCGCGCATGTAATCGACTATCGCATAAGACAGGGCAATGCCGGTCAGGCTGCCCGCGGACATGACCTCTGTGCCGCGCATGTCCATCACAAATGCCTGCGGCGTGACCGTCGCGCCCGAATACACCATCCCGGCTTCGGACACCACGCGCGCCAAGCCAATGTAAATCACGGACAGCGCGCCCAAAAAAACGAGCGCGGTTGCCACATCCATCCCAATGCGGCACAGCCAAAAGAGCACGTAGGCCAAACTCAGCGCGAACACGCACACCACCGTGCGATAGGACAGAACCTCTGCGGAATCGTCTGCGGGATGGGATTTTTGGATGGCTTTGAGAAACACGTCTCGCAAATGCCGCCGCGCCACCCACAATCGCCACACCACCAAACAGGCCAGCGCGCCAAAACACTGATAGGCTTCGGTGGGCGGGTCCGCGCTAAACGAATCGGTTGACTTGGCGATCTGGTAGCCCAAGCGGTTGAAAATGCCGCCCTCCACGACGTGCAACAAAAAGAAAAACCACACGGAAAACAACACCTGTGTATTGGCAAAATAGGCAAACCCAATGGTAAACAGGTTCAAAGGCTCCAAATAAACATGGGGCGAATACCGCGTAAAATTAAACTTTCCCGCATGCGGAAAAATCCCAATGCCCGGCATTAGGGGGTAAAACCACGACAGCGCGTTCCACAAAAACAACACTAGGGGAATCGCCGCCATAATCCAGAACAACTTGCCCCGCATAAACGCCGGCAACCGGCGGTTTGATCGCGCATCTCGCGCCATCTCTAGGGGCACGGCCACAAGGGGATAAACCAATTTTTCGTGTTCGGCCCATTGCTTTCGCAAAATCACCATCATGCTGGCGGAAAGCGCGAAAATTGCCACGATAAAACTCGCCCACCACAAGAGGGGCATCAGCCATACTTCCCACGGCATGGACGCGCCCGCGGGCAAACCCTCGTAAAACATCCGCAGGGCTTCCGCGTCCATGGGCACGATCCAGTCATTGAGATTGGGATGGTAAAACTCGCCCCACCTGTTCTCGGGCGTGGCAAAGTAAATGGGTGTGGAAATCACGCCGATGAGAAAGCCCGTAACGCCCGACGCGGGCACCACGCACCCCACCATGCCAATGGCCGCTATCGCCAGCAGTTCGGATGGCGAAAAAGCGCGGCGCGGGCCAAGGGCCTTCAACAGGGGATTGACCCCTGCGACCAACACCGCGAAAACCGCCATCAGCGTGAGTTGGAAAAAGCTCAGGTTCAACCGGGACGCATGCACCACGGTTTCCGCGTACGTGACCCACACATTGATAAACACCACCGCGCCGAGCGCGATCCCCACGGACCGAACCGTCAGCCCCTTTTCCGCGGCGGGATCGGTTTTGTATTTAAAATCCGTTTGTATTGCCATGTCATACCAATTTGATTTTTATTTGTCCGTATCCTGCCTCCCATTAGGGAGGAATGAGGAACAGATTTCTGTGCGGATCATGGGTTGCTTGTCTCAAGCGTTTGGTTCTCAAGCGTCGTTTGTTGCCTTCGATGCGTTGGCTACGCCTGTGCCTACGGCGTGCGGCGACCTCCTTTTTTTCAACAGCAAAAAAAGGAAGCAAAAAATGCCGCTCTCATGCGCCGAGAGGCTGGCACAGCGCAAATCGCTTTGCGGGTCGCACGACATGCGTTGGCCTGCGAAGGAAGTTGCAAAATGGATGTGCGTTGCGAGACGGCCTTGCGCGCTGTGCGCGATGGGTTTGTCTGATGGTCTTTTGGGATGGCATTTTGCCAGGGCTTATTTGACGTACTGCGTAACGGCAAGAGGATCATTTGCGGGTAGCATATCACATCGCCTCCCCTACCACCAATGCACCGAGTGCCCTTGCCCGGGCCACCAGATTGCGTCAACGAGAAACGACCAGACGACCCCTGCGGTATAGCCCACGAGCAGGCCTAAGAACAGGGGCTTGGCTTTGCGATAGAGATTCACGCCGCCGATGCGGAGCAAACTCGCCTTGCACGCCCAGGCGATAAACACGGGCATCACCAGCGAAGCCGTGTTGTCCGCAGCGGAAATGGTCAGGCCGATGGGGTTGATGGGCCAGCGAGAAAATCGGTAGCGCAAAAAGGTCAGCAAGGCCATCAGGCCCGCGCCAATGGCAAAAAAGACGATGCGGTTGGGATCCGGCACTTTGGGCGTCCGCATCATCGTCAGGGTGGAGGCGTAAATCCCTTTGGGATCGCCGCTGAAAAACGGAAAGCGCGGAAAATTGTACGCGCCGTACGCGTACCCCAAATAGAGCATCAGGCCCACGGACGAGACGAATCCCGCCAGCACCCCAATGCCCACGCAGTAAAACAACAACCGGCGGTTGCCGCGAATCAGATCGCCCAATTTGATCGACTGCGCGAGGCCCGGGGTGAACAGGCCGCGCATGTAATCGATCAGGGAATAGGACAGGGCAATCGCTGTCAGGCTGCCCCCGGAAATGGCGTGTGTGCCGCGCAGATCCATCACAAATGCCTGCGGCGTCACGGTCGCGCCCGAATATACCACGCCCGCTTCGGACACCACCCGCGCAATGCCGATGTAGATGATCGCCACGCCCGACATAAAGATCAGCGCGGTGGTCGCGTCCATCCCAATGCACATCAACCAGAACAACACGTAGATCAGCCCGGCCCCCAAAATCAAAACCGCGGCCCGGTACGAGAGAATTTCCTCCCGGTCGTCTATCGGATAATTCTTATCGAATGCCTTTCGGAACACATCGCGCAAATGCCGCCGCGCCACCCACAATCGCCACGCGACCAAACAGGCCAGCGCGCCAAAGCACTGCCACGCCTCGGTGGGCGGATCCGCGCTAAACGAATCGGTGGATCGCTCGATTTGATAGCCCAAGCGGTTAAAAACCCCGCCCTCGACGACATGTAGCAAAAAGAAAAACCACACGGAAAACAAGACCTGTGTATTGGCAAAATAGGCAAAGCCAATGGTCAAAAACTGCATGGGCTGGATGTACATGCCCGGGGAATAGCGCGTAAAGCGAAAATATCCCCCGTGCGGGAGAATGCCGATGCTGGGCAAAAGCGGATAGGCCCAGGACAGGGCGTGCCAGACAAAAATCGCAAACGGCACAGCCGCGGCGATCCAGAACATGGGGCCGCGCATGAATGCGGGCAAAAAACGCGCGGACAGGGCGTCTTGCGACATCTCGATGGGCACGGCGGCAATGGGATAGGCCAGCTTTTCGTATTCCACCCACTGCTTCCGCAAAATGATCATCAAACTCGCGGACACCGCGAACACGGCCACGACCAGACTGCCCCACCACGCCAGCGGCCCGACCCACACGCGCCATGGAATCGACCTGCCGGGCAACAGCCCCTCGTAAAATGCGCGCACCGCGTCTTGATCCGTGGGCACGATCCACGAATGCAGGTGGGGATGGTAAAACTCTGCCCAGCCATTTTCCGGCGTGGAAAAATAAAACGGGGTAGAAATGACCCCGATCAAAAATCCCGTAATGCCCGACGTGGGCACCACGCAACCCACAATGCCGATGGCCACCACGGCCAGCAACTCTGAAGGCGCGAACGCATACCGCCGCTTCGCAACTTTGAGCAGCGGGTTGACCGCGCCGATCAGCGCGATAAAAACGGCCAGCAGCGTAATTTGAAACACGCTCAGATTCAGCCGGGAGGTCTTCACCACGGTCTCGGCATGCGTCACCCACAGGTTGATGAACACCACGATCCCAATGCCGAGCACGACCGCGCGAAGCGTTACGCCCTTGTCGCTTGTGGAATGGGTTGCCACTTGTCGTTCTTGGGCCAAGCCTATCTCCTTCAAAAACGACACACCCCGCACGGAACACGGGTTGCATTTCGATTCCGGCGGGGTATGCGAGAAGATCAGCGAATATAGAACGCGACTACAAAAAGCGCGAAAAAGCGCGAAAAAAGCAATTTTCCTCGAGAGAAGATGGCGTCAAAGCCCTTACAGCGACCCCGACAGAGTGAGGCGCAGGGGCGCGTCGAACAGGTCGCCAAAATTGCTATACGACACGTCGAGGGCAATGCTTCGCCCGCTGAATTTTCCCTTCAGACCGGCGCCCACACTCCACGTTTCCGCGTCGTATTTGAACTTGTAGCCGGCCCGAAGCGCGATCAGATTCTGGATCCAGAGCTCGCCGCCCAGGTTCCAACGCTGTTCCCTATCCGTGAAAAACGCGCCTTCAAACGAGCCGGTCATGGACACGGGATCGCCCAAGTTGCCGAACACCTCCATCGCAACACCGGTGTGAAACACCAGGGGCATCTCGGATTTTTCGCTCACGATCTCTTGTTCGCCGCCCAGATTCTTCATGTTCATGCCAATTCGCAGGCTGCGAAAGCCGGTGTACATCAGGGAACTGACATTGACCGAAATCGCGCTGAGCGTTTCGGGGCCCAGCACGGATTGGACAAAGCGCAGCGAGGCCGCCGCCGACAACTTGTCGGTCAGTTGATAGGCATAGACCACCCCGACCGCGAGGTCGCCCGAATCCACCATGTTGCCCGTGCCATCGGGTTGTTGCGTGGTGGTTTCGATCATGTCGGGCAGGGAAAAGCTCACAAAGGACATGCCCAAAACGCCCCATCGCCCGGTGTTGTAGGCCAGGCTCCCGGTCACAAACCGAGAATTGATCAGCCATTGCGTGTACCCAAAGCTGTACCCGAACTTATCCACTTTGGTCAGCCCGGCCGGGTTCCACACAATGCCGTCCATCCCATCTGACACGGCGGTAAACGCATCGCCCATGCCCGCAATGCGCGCATGCGTGGTCGTCTTCAAAAAATTGAAGGTGGAGGGCTTGATCTTGCTGCGGCCCTCGGGATTCAAAATTTCCTCGGCTTCCGGAAAGAGTTCCTGCGCCGAGACCGGCACCGCCAAGACGAGCATCATCAAAACGATATGCACCACAAATTTCATCGCATCCATCCTTGTGTTTGAGGTCTAACGGTTGATCACAAACGCGCCCTTGGTCTTGCGCCCGCGGCTGGAAGGCACGAGCGATTCGACCACGTAAAAATACGCGGACGACGTGGCCTCGCCGGTGAGGAAGCGGTCTTTCAACAGCCACTGCGCCTCCCCTGCGGAGGGGTCGTTGTGATTGATCACGGCAACCAAATCGCCCGAAACCGTGAAAATGGAAATTTTGGCCTGGTGCGGCACGCCCACAAAGCGTAGCTTGAGCGTGCCTTGATAATTGGACTCGGCCTGCGCCAAACTGAAGGGATTGGGCACCACGAGCACGGGTTGTTCGAGGTTGTCGGCCGCGTCATTGGCCGCCAAAATCGGGCTGCCGGGCACGATCATGCGCTGTTCGGCGGCAGACCAACCGCTCTCCAACCCATTTCCCGTGAGGTGTTGGCGCACGGTCTCGGGCAAATCTTCTAAGGTCTTAGAACCCTCGGCCCAAGAGGTTTTGGGACGCGCAACAGACCGCACATTGTACGCAAATTGGAACCCGGCCAATGAGTTCTCATCCACCCATGTGTACGTGCCGCCCTGGCTGCTGCCGGCTTGCACTTCGCCCACCAAGTCCCACGGGCCGGTCTCTTGCCATGTCGAGCGGTAGATGCGATAGCCCACCACATCGGCCTCGCCGTATTCGGGGTTGATGGCCTTTTCCGCGGCGTCCGACCACGAAAGCGTGATCTTGGCCTGGGCATTGCTCCCCTGGAAAAAGTCCACATCCGGGGGCGCGTTGGGAATGCGGTACTCGTTGTCGTAGGCAAATTGCGCGTGTTCCAAATGGCGCAACATCGCCTCCTCGCCCTTGGCCAGCAGGGATTTGCGGGCATCGGGGCCAACATCGCCCATGTTCCACGACCACATGGTAATGTCGTTGGCATAGCCGGTTTGCGCGTTGATGTCAAACTCTGCGGCAGATCCGAACCCGTAGGCCAGCACGATTTTGGCCTTTTGCCCAGGGGCGAGACTGTAAGGCCCAAAGATCAGGTCTTCCCACTGCATCTGCTCGGAAGGCGGGTTGTCCATCGTGGGCGACGTAAAAAAGTCGTACTGGTCGGCCATGCTCAAGGCGCCCCGCGTGGGGTCGTCGATGTTGCGGCGGCCAAACACCTCGTACCAATGCGACCGGGGTTCGCCCTGCGGTTCCACATAGCCTTGGGCCATGTCGGCGGCGTTGAAAGCGTGACTCGGCCCGGCATTGCGAAAGGCCAACGGGGCCATAAACTGATAGGCCGGCGCAATGGGCATGCCCTCGGGCCTGCTTTTGCTGCCCGGAAAACCCCGCGCTTCCAGGTCCGAGAAGTAGGGATCGCCCGTGTCTTCCTCAAAGCTGGATGGCGAATTGCCATCCCACTGGTACATGATGTATTTGCCCTGGAAATCCGCAGGCGACAGCCCGCTCAAGCTGTTATTTGTGAAGTTGGATGCCTCGCTATACCGATAGTGATCGTCCAACGCTTGGCTGCGGCGATAGGTGACGAGGCCGCCTTCGTGACCCCAGCGATAGGATGTTCCCGCGCTGTTTACATACATCGAGTTCATCACGCCAAAATACGTGTCGTCGAGTTGTTGCCCGCCGCGGTTTTCAAACTCGAGTTCCAAAATGAAAAAATCGTCGAAATCCTGATGGCTCCACGCATGGGCCTTGCGCGTGACCACCACGTCGTGCTTTGTCTGCCACTGCGTGATGTGGATTTCCTCGCCCGCATTTTCCACGGGCGGGTAAATGCCGTAGTCGAAATTGTGAATCTCGTAGGGCCGCAAATTGGCAGGATCCGCCGACTGGGGCGCGGCGCCCTGCCACCAGTTGGATTTGACGGTGCCGGTGCCCACCCCGCGGTTGGGCACAATGGACTGGATCCCCCACGAGGCTTCTTTGGAATTGGCAATGTCGTAATTCAGCGGCACCACGTCTTCGGTGGGCGTGCGCGGGCCGGTCACCGACACGTACTTCTCGCCGCCCACATTGGTCAAGATCAACACGCCTTCCCCGGCCGAGTGCATATTTGTAAAGCCCTTTTGATCGGACGACCCCCAGGCCTTATCGCCCCAATACTCCACAAATTCTTCGGTGCCCAGCAAGGCGTACAGGGCATACAATTCGCCCGGGTAGGACATTCGCATCATCACCCGCGAGGGCGTGACCTGATAGTGCATGCTCGACGTGCCGGAATTGGTGAACGAGAGCCACACCAGCGACCGCGTCATGTGCCGAGACGCGCTATAGACCACCTGCGCTTGCGAATCCATCGCGCCGATCAAAATCAGGCACAGCACAACGAGACACCCTTGTTTATTCAGACTTTTCAGAAACATAGCGATGTTCCTCCTGTCAAATTAGAACTTGAACCGCGCCCCGGCCACAATGGCGCGGGGCCTGCCCAGCCCGCCGTTGTACCGGGTCAGTTCGGCAATATCGCCAAACCTGTCGAATTTGCTGTCTCCGGGCGGGGGTTTCTGAAGCCCGTACTGGATCCAGCGAAACCCCGTGCTCGTATCGTCTCGCTGTCCAAACAGATTGCGGACTTCCACAAAAGTCGTGGCAGTCGCGCTTTGCCCCAGGCCAAAATCCTTTTCAAAGCTGACATCCGTCACCGTCGTGGGCGGGCCGTTGCGCCGCTCGCGCGGACCCGAGGGCGGCGTGTACCAAAACGCGCCGCCGGTCTGCATCTGCCAAACCATGGTCGCGCGGAACCCGGCCAAGGGCCGAATGTGGAAATCCGGGGGCGAGGAAAACAGGAATTGCACGCTGGCAAAATTGCGCCTGTCCAACCCCCCGTCCAAAGTGGGAATGCTGTAATTGGCGATGTTGAAGGAATACAACCCGTCTTCGAGCAGCACCGGTTGTTCCCAATACGCATTGCTCTTTGGCTCGCGCACGTCTGCTTTGGCCTTGTACTTTTGGGCAATGACATCGGCTTGCGCGGCCAGTCTGCTGCGTTCTTCAGCCGTTGGCGTGCGGGGCACTTCCTGCCCGTCGGCTTGCACGGTCACGCCGGCAAAAAACTTATCGCTGTTCACATAGCGGCTCGAGGGCGCCACAAACCACTCCCAAGACGCCTTGCCGCCGCGGTGGGCTTTGGCCCAGTTGACGTTGTACGCCACGTAAAACGCGGTCATTTGGCTGAACTTTTTCTGGAAGGACAGTTCAAACCCGCGCGATGTGGCAAAGCGGCGGTTGAAAAACGCATGCGTATAGGACGAGTTGAAGCCAAAGACCGGCTCGTCGATGAAAAAGTCCGATCCACCGCTCGACAGCGTGCCTTCTTGGTCTTTGTAAAACGCCGTCAGCCCCGCCACGTAATCGCCGTAAAAATTGTAGTCGAAACCCACTTCAAAATTGGTCGTGCGCTCGGGTTTCATGTTGATATTGCCAAACTCACCGGCCAGCGGATAGACCAGCGCGTTGAAAATTTCCCGCTCGTCGATCTGCCCGTTTCCATTCAAATCCTTGTCCGGCCCCGTGGCCCGCCAGGTGCGGTTGTACAGGCTTTGCAACCCGACAAATTGGTGGAAGCGACCCGTGAAAAACCGGATGGTCGACCGTTCGGTTATCGGGTGGGAAATGCCCAAGCGCGGGCTGATGGCCGTCTGCGTGGGCGAATCGACAATGGGCACGTTGCGCCAGCGCGTCAGCGAATTGTAGTGGTTCCAGATCACTTGGTCCATCGCCCGACCAAAGGATTTGCCCGGCGCGAGCATCTCAAAGCGCGCGCCCAAATTTACGATCAGGCCCTCGAACTCCATTTTGTCTTGGACATAAGCCGCGTACGTCACTGGGTGAAACGGCGCCATGCCCACGATGGGATCGCCCGTGCCCAACAGGCGGATATTGCGCTCGCGGGTCGTGTTGTACACCACGTCTTGTTGCTCGATGCTGTTGCGGATGTACTCGAACCCGGCTTTCACAAAATGCCCGCGCGTCACCTGACTGGACAAATCGCCCTTGACCAGCAAGCGCATGCGCCGCGCATAGCTAAAGGCGTGGATGTCCCGCGCGCCGTAAAACCCGTTCGCGCCCCGCACGATGTCCGTCGTTTCCGCCGGCACGCCGCTCGTATCGAGGGCCGTGCGCTGGAAAGAGATGCGGATTTCGTAAAATGTTTTGGGCGATATGGTGTGTGTCAAAACGCCGTAAAACACTTGATCCGTGCGCGGGGACTTGCCCGACGAACTATACCCTTCGGGCAAAAACAGGTTGAGCCCGGTTTCCGAAATGCCGCGCACGCCGCCGGGGGGCACGCCCGTAGTCGCGCCGCCGGGCCCGCGCACCACATTGGTCGAGCCGTTGTTGAACCCGTCTTTATAGACCCATGTGGTGCCCGCCTTAAACTTGTACGCATCGCCCGGCCGATAGGTCACATTGGCCGAGGTGTTCAAGTTGAAGGGCGCGTGCTTGCTCGGGCCTGGAAATACGGACGCTTGCCGATCCGTATAGGAACTCAGAAAAAACCCGAGTTGCCGGTTGATTGGCCCGGAAATATTGCCCTCGACAAAATGCCCGAGCACCTCGTCGTAATTTGAAGACGTTGCATCGAGATTGGGATTGCTGGCGTCTGGCTCTTTGCCCTCCAAAAGCGGGCTGTCATAGACATTGGCGCCCCAGTGCTTTCTGCCCGGCAAAGTGAGGCGGTATTCGCCCAGGCCGCCATAGCGTTCTTTGGCCTCGCGGCTGACCAGACTGATCACCCCGCCCTGTGCATTGCCGTATTCGGCATTCATCCCACCGGTGACAACCGCGACTTCTTGCAGTGCGCCGCGCGCCAAACTGTTGACCTGCGCCGCCGTGTTGTTTTCCGCCACGCCGTCGTCATTGGACAATCGGATGCCATCAATTTCCACAAAGACCTCATTGGTGCCATTGGTCACCGAGGCGGTGTGGCTCGCGCGAATCCGCATCGCGCCATCCAAAGACACGCCCGGCTGCAACTCGATCACTTCTGCGGCATTGCGCGCAAGGGGCACTTGCTCGACCTGCTCCACGCCCACAATGTAGCGGCTCACCGTCTTGTCTGGCTCGACGGCCGGACGCTCGGCAATGACGACCAGTTCGCCGAGTTCAACCGCGGCTTCTCGCAGCACCACATCGACAGTGGTGGTCAATTCGACCTGCACCAGCACGTTTTGAATGGTTTCCGTGCGGTAGCCCACCAAAGATGCTTCGAGTTGATGCACCCCCGGCTCTAAGGCCAAAATGAGAAAATAGCCATCTGCATCGGTCGTAGCACCGCGCCGCGTGCCTTTCACCACCATATTGACGCCCGGCAAAGGCCCGCCTTGGGCATCGCGCACCACACCCGTGACTTTTCCTGTGGTGGCTGCCATCCCGTCGCCCGGAAAGGAGACGAACATCGCCCCGACCAAGATCAGGAGACAACTCAAACGCACTTTCAAACGCATGTTGAACCTCCGTTAATGATTTGGAAAATACAACTTGAGCCGAACGCCCAGGTTGAGTTTGTGAAATGGAAACGCCTCTTGCAAATCCCAGGCCTCTAAGGGCCGCACATGGCCCCAGATGATGTGGTATTGCGCCCGAACGTCAAACGCAAAATTCTGAGCGGCGAAATATTCCACACCCAAACCGGCGTTCACGCCCAGAGCCGTGCGAACATCTGCCTCGGGCCGTTGCGTCAAACTGGTATTTAGCGTTCCGCTTTGCCCGGGATAGATCAACCCGCTGATTTTGTTTTCGTAGCGGTAAACACCCGCGCCGATCACAAAATACGGCGCGCCGCCCCCGGTTTGTAGTTTTGCCCCTCCGCCTTTGAAATGGTAGAGATAATTGGTCGTCAAGGTAAGCCACGTCATTTCCGATTTGGCCTGGGGGCTGTCCTTTTCCTGCTGATCGACCGACCACAAAAAAGATCGGTTCCCCAATTCTCCAGATCCGTATTTGGCATACCGAGCGTCCAGTTCAAATGTCCACGTCTCGTTGTTGATGCGCGAGACCGTTCCCCCAAAGTCGATCCCGCCCGAAGGGAACCAGTTTTTCAACTTAAACAGCGGCAAATCGTATTGCCCGGTCACTCCAACAGACCAGGTGCCATTGACCTCTGCAAGTGCTGCCCCCGGCCCCACAAGGGCCAGACTCAACAACAGTACCACAACTTTCTTCATAAACAACCTCCTCCTTCGCGGTTTGCTGCATGCGGACGAAAAACACACCGATCCTCAAACCATAAGCAAAACTCCTTCCCGGCTGTGAAGTGAAAGGCCGAACTTCAAAAGTGCCTCCTCGCCATATTGGATCAAAGGCCCTATTGCATTGTCCATAGTCTGATGAGCGCGGTTATCACCCCAATGACAATAGCACCGCCTATGCTGACTAGCGCATAGAGCAAGGTCTTGATCGCGCGCTCTATTTTCGCATCAACTCGTGCAAAGCCTTCGTGCATTTCCCCACGCACTGTTGCGATCTCTCTATCGACGCGTTCAAAGCCAGCGTCCATTTTGCCATTCATCTCGGCGAATTTCGCATCCATCTCGCCACGCACTTTTGCGAACTCTTGATTAACGCGCTCAAATCCTGAGTCCATTTTGCCATTCATCTCGGCGAATTTCGCATCCATCTCGCCGCGCACTTTTGCGAACTCTTGATTAACGCGCTCAAATCCTGAGTCCATTTTGCCATTCATCTCGGCGAATTTCGCATCCATCTCGCCACGCACTTTTGCGAACTCTTGATTAACGCGCTCAAAACCGGCATCCATCTCGCCACGCACTTTTGCGAACTCTTTATCCACGCGCTCAAAACCGGCATCCATTTTGCCATTCATATCGGCGAATTTGGTATCGACTTGCGCAAAACCGGCATCCATCTCGCCGCGCACT
This sequence comes from uncultured Latescibacterota bacterium, assembly GCA_958295785.1. GTDB lineage: Bacteria > Latescibacterota > UBA2968 > UBA2968 > UBA2968 > VXRD01. The sequence goes on along the minus strand of OY282377.1, from coordinate 2,047,133 downwards.
TTTGCGAACTCTTGATTAACGCGCTCAAATCCTGAGTCCATTTTGCCATTCATCTCGGCGAATTTCGCATCCATCTCGCCACGCACTTTTGCGAACTCTTGATTAACGCGCTCAAATCCGGCGTCCATCTTGCCATTCATCTCGGCAAATTTGGTATCGACTTGTGCAAAGCCCTCGCGCATTTCCCCACGTACCTGAGCAAATTCTTTATTGACGTGCTCAAATCCGGCATCCACTTTGCCATTCATCTCGGCAAATTTGGTATCGACTTGTGCAAAGCCCTCGCGCATTTCCCCACGTACCTGTGCGGATCCCTCTCTCTGATCGCCTCGCACTTTTGCGATCTCCTTATCCACGCGCTCAAAACCGGCATCTGTTTTGCCGTTCATCTCGGCAAATTTCGCGTCTGCTTGAGCAGCCCTTTCTCGCATCTCGCCCCGCACCTGGGCAATCTCTGTTCGCACGCTCTCTTCCGCCATAATCCCTCTCCCTGAAGTTGACGCTGCTGTCTGCTGTTGCACACCCGCGGCTATTTCGTCAAAAACGGTTCACTCGTCGCCACCAGCATCACCAAGTCTTTGAGGCCATAGCCCCGATCTTTCAACTCGTTCACAATGCGCTCCACCTCGGGGCGGTCTGTCGCTTCCATTGTGCGTCCGGTCGCATAAATCAGCATCTTTTCGGTGAGGCATTGGGCAAATTGATCCTTTTTATCCATCAGAATTTTCTTAAAGCTCACAATGCCATCGAATTTGCTGCCATCTGCCATGACATCAGATGCATCCACTTTCGGCTTATTTCGTCCGTAATTGTATCGCCACATCCCGATTGGATTGTAATTTTCCAGCGCGAAACCCAAGGGGTCGATATGCCGATGGCATTCGTTACAGGTGGCGATTTTGCGGTGGTTTGCCAACTGCTCGCGGATCGTCTTAGAACCCCGAATATCCGGTTCGAGCGGTTCCACATCGGGCGGTGGCGGCGCGGGTGGCGTGCCCAATATATTCTCCAAAATCCATACCCCGCGCACCACGGGCGACGTCTCAATTCCATTGGAGGTCGCCGTCAACACGCTGGCCTGTCCCAACAAGCCGCCGCGCTTGGGATCATTCAGTTTCACCTTGCGAAATTCCCGGCCTTTCACGCCCTCTAACCGATATAACAAACCGAGGTCGCGGTTGACAAAGGTAAAGTCCGAGTCGATGAAATGCGCGATGCTCATATTCTCGTCGAGAATGTGCTGAAAAAATTCGTGCGTCTCCCCTTTGATCGCCTTTTCCAAACGCGCCTGATAATACAACCGGAAATTGCGCGGATCCGGCGGCATTTCCCCGATCTTGTACAGGGCCAACCAGCGTTCCGTAAAATTCTCGACAAATGCCCGCGCCTTGGGGTCTTGCAACATGCGATCAATTTGCGCCCTTAACACGTCGGGTTTGTGCAACCGCTTTTTCCGCGCCAGCGCGAACAACTCATCATCGGGCATTGACGACCAGAGAAAATACGACAACTTGGACGCGAGCGCGTAATCGTCTAAGGCCCCCTCATTTTCGTACAAATACAGAAAATTGGGCGAACACAAAATGGCTTTCATGCCCATCACAATCGCCTGAGCGCGCGGTGTACCGGCCCGTTCGCGCTGTTTGACCAAATCGAGGATATGCGCGATCTCGCTGGACTTGACCGGGCGGCGGTACGCGCGCGTTGCAAAGCGCGTCAGGACATCGTAGGGCTTGACCTTGTCGGGATTGCGCGTGCCAAAAATGCTCGTGTGGGAACGCGGCGGCCACTGCGCGTAAAACGGGCCTTCGATCTCGATTTCGTACACGCGGATCGACGGCCCCAAATAATTTTTCACCGCGACCTCTGTTTGCCGAAAAACGAGGGCCAGATCCTCCTTTGCCGCCAACTTGCGCCTGTCCGTTTTGTCGTAGAGATCGGGGTGATAACGCCTCAAAATATTCCCCCAAAAAAGATTGAGCGGCCCGTTTGGATAGGTGATGCGCGGCACGTAAGACTCGTCCAGCCAAAGTTCGCATGCGTAATCGCGCGGTTCGCCATCGGCGATCATATCAAATTCCGCCAACGTCACATCGGACGTATTGCGCTGTCGCAAATCGCCATACCGCCCAGACGCGGCCACGATGCCCATCCGCAGTGGTTCATCCTCATCTGTTTGCGCGCCATTGTCGTAGGGGTGGTGCTGGTTGTGCGCCGACGCGCGCACGCGCATCCGATACATCCCCGAATGCGGCGCGCCCTTGCGGAAATCGCCGATAGACATATACCCCCACCGATCATCGGGACGGCGGAACAACTCGTCGTATCCCTGTTTTAAGCGGCGACTCGCCGGCGCCAAAAACCCGCCGCCCGACCGCATGATCGGCGACTGAAAGGTGTGCGTTTTCACCTCGGGGCGCGGACCGGGCAACACGGCGCGATTCACAATTTGATCGGCGGCGTCGAGATATTTTTCGACCAAAAAATCCGACATCACGAGCGTCTTGCCGATATTGTCAAAGCCGTGTTCTTCGTCGTCTTGCGGAAACGCATCCGTGGGGTCGAACATCGCCATATTCAGATGCAACAAATCCCGCACTGTGTTGCGATATTCCTTGCGGTTTAAGCGTCTCAACACCGTTTGCCCGCCCGTGCTTTCCTCGCGCTCGTAATGCGCTTTGAGCGCGCTCGTAATCCAATTGACGACGGGCTTCACCTCATCCAACGCGGGCTGCGGCTCTTCATAAGGCGGCATCAATCCCAGGTTGAGCATATCCACGATATTTTGCCACGTCAGCAACACATCTTCGTCCTGCAAATTCAGCGTCAGGGTATCAAACTGCTGATCCGCCTTTTGAAGCTCTGCGCCGTGACACTTAAAACACCGCTGCGCCAAAAACGGACGCACGACATTTTTGTAATTCGAATCGCCCTCTGCCCACACAGTCGCCGCAGACAAAAGGACGAACAGCATCAAAACCGCGCCCGAGAGGGCCATTTGCCCCGCCCCTACGGTCTCGCGTTCTACATCTCGTCTCGCGCCTTTGGATGGGTGATGGAGTGGGACGCTAACCACGCGCCCCGCTACACTTTGCACTGATCTTTTCATTTTGAATCCAATCCCTTTAGCGTGCCCGTGCTTTGGCCGAATTGATCGATTTCCAGGCCAAAATTCTGCAACAGCGACACGTACAAATTGCACAGGGGAACGCGCTTGGCCTTTGCGTCTGGAAACGCCATGTGTTGCCCGTGCTCAAACCCGCCGCCCGCGAGCAAAACGGGCAAATTTTTGTTGGAATGCGAACTGCCATTGCCCATGCCACTGCCCGATATGATCATCGTGTGGTCGAACAATGTCCCGCCCATCGGATCTTCAGTGGCCTTGAGCTTGTCAAAAAACAGGCTTAGGTGTTTCATCTGATATTTTTCAATAATCGTCAAGCCTTCCATCAGTTCGGGCAATTTGCCGTGGTGGGAATACTTGTGATAATTCGTATTCAACCCCAAATCAGTGGTCTTGATTCCCGGCCCGATTTCCAGAGCCGCAACCCGAGTCGAATCGGTTTGAAGCGCCAGCGCGATGAGATCGTACATCAACGGCAGGGTCTCGACAAAGGGGCCGTTTTTCGGCATTTCCATATCCACTGCGGGCTTGGGTTTGTCCAGCCACGCCTTGGACATGCCCAACTTCTTCTCGACCGAGCGCACCGAGGTCAGATATTCGTCTAACTTTTGGCGATCTTGCAGCCCCAGTTTACGCTCAAATGCACGCGCCTCGCCCATCACCGCGTCCAAAATGCTGCCGTGCTGATCGAGTGCGATTGCCCGCCGTTCCTTTTCTTTGGCATTCGTATCGACAAACAACGCCTGAAACACTTTGCGCGGATTGTTGATCGGCGGCACCCGCACGCCCGTGCGCGTCCAGCACATTTCGCAGTTGCCATTGATGCTCACGTTGAGCGAGGGGAACCGCGTGTTGACCCCCACGTATTCCGCGGCCTTTTGATCGATGGTGATATTGCCTTCGGGCATCATCGCGGCGTCTTTGATGCGGATACCGCTCAAAAACGTGTGCGCGGTGCGATGCCCGCCCGTCACGCCGTGGTCCAAATTGGAAAAAATCGTAAAATCTCGCCGATGCGCTTCCAGCGGTTTCAAGAGTGGCGGGAGCGCGTAATCCGCACCGGATTTTGTGGGGAAAAACCGCTCGGGAATCATTCCAAACGGATTGCCAATGCACACCAACCGCTTGGTCGCCCGTGCGCGTGCAACGGCAAACGCTTTGCTCGCAGCCTGCCCCACGGGCAGCATCGCGTCTAAAAACGGCAAGGCCAAACAAACACCAGCACCTTGAAGAAACGCACGTCGATTCAGGGATTTCATAACCAACTCCTTTTGGTGAAAAGCAACAACGATGATGCAAGACCAAACGCTTTAGACGAGCAACGCAGGTGCTAATCTGTACGTAACATCGGGATAAAAAATATATTTCAAATTATAGTGCAAATCAAGCCTTAAAAGTGAGGGTTTGGATAGAATTGTCGCGGGCGTCACAATGCAAGACAATGGAATGGGGTACAACTGCGTAGCAGTTCATCGCAGAACGCAGTGGTTTTGGATGTGGCTGAACCGGGTTCGTCTATTCGTACATTCGGGCGGGCACGGGAGCACCGCCCCTGCGATCTGTTTCTCGTCTTTGGGGATTACGTCTCGCGTCTTACACTTCACTTGGGGGTGGATGTGCGGGGCAGACTGACCACCCGCCACTAAATCGCGCCCACTTCGCGGGCGACTTTGGGGCGGCGGAGTTTCCAGATCAGGCCATCCAAAACAAAATGGGCAAATGAGGTGCCATAAGCAAAAAAGAGGAAGGCAAAAAGCGACCAGGTGTAAAGGCCGTACAGAATGCCGCAAATAACAGCGGTAAAAAGGAAGGTATTGCACACAATATGGCTGGCGGCCTTGTTGAGAAGCGGCGCGTCAAGAGCCGAAGTGCGGACTTTGTTTTTTATCGTCAGGGCAACCAGCGCGATGTATTCGGAAGCGTGATTGATACTCGTGGCAATGTAAATGGCACCAGCCGACAGGGTAGGGCCGATGCCGTAGAGAAAGACCACGGAAATAAAGAAGAGCAGTTTGGGAAAACTGACGCGCTGCGGACTGCGAAATTCATAAACGAGCCAAGCGATGGTGAACAGAATAGCCGCGCCATATAGCATGTAGGCGATCAAAAGCGGGGGTGTAAAATCGATCAGATCGCGGAGATAGTGCATGACTTTGACATTGGCTTCAGAACCGAAAAGATAAAAAAAGCCCGCCAGTCCCCACAGATACATCGTCCACGCATCGAGGCGTTTGTGGCCCCACTGGGCTTTGCCAGAGTAGATGCGGAGAATGCCGTATTTCTGACGGACAAAGTGAAAGTAGTTAAAGAGGTACCAAAAGGCGAACATCTCGGGTTCGTCAATGCGAAAAAAATAACAAAGTCCGACAAAGACAAAGCAGAGAATGGGGATCAGGGTATAAAGGAGGCGGGCGCGATTAAATTCGGCGCGATCCAAATACACGAGAAGAAAGGTGAAGTAGCGGTGGGTGGCGAAAAGGAAGGTGACAGAGACAATGCGGATGGTGTCAAAGTATTTGGGATACAAATAGGGCGCCAAAAAGAAAAGCAACCAGCCCAAAGTGATACAGGAAAGATCGACAACGGGCGTCACAACCCAAAGCGTGCGTGTTTTTGGAACGGACATAAGCAGTAATTCCGACGAGACGCGAGAGGTACGATGGGAGGATAGAAATGTAGGGGCGATGCCCCCGTGCTCGCCCAAAGAGACAAGATGGAAGATGCGAGGATAGAAACGCAGGAGCGGCGCCTCCGTGCCCGCCCGAAAATGCAAGATACGAGAGGGATGAATATAGGCATCGCATTTTCCGCGTTATCAAATTGCGAAGTGACCAAAAATGCTTCGGCTTGTTCGCGTTTGACCGTGGGGAAACCATCGAGAAATCGATCTAAAGATTCGCCCGACTTCAAATAGTCAATCAAAATTTCACGGGAACGCGCGTGCCGCGAAAGCCCCATGCACCGCTGACAATATCTGGATCTCGAGAAACGACATCTCGCCATTTCATTCTGTCCTCCTTTACGCCATCGCGCGCACTTGTTCCAATTTATCGCACAATCGCTTGGGCGATACTTTTTGGGCCGTGCCGAGTTCTTGGGCGAAGACTGAGACGCGAAATTCTTCGACCATCCAGCGAAATTCTTCGACTGCTTCGCGCTTCGCGCCCGTCAAATCCGAATCCATCAATTCCGCCACCGCATCGCAAAAGGGCAGAACCTGTTCGGCCTTTCGGCGATCCTTCAGCGGATCGATGCGCGCGCGTTCGGCGCGAATCAGACTCGCCTTCAAAAACCGACTCAAATGCAGCACCTGATCATAAGGCGTGTGGCGCAAAAAGTTCGGGGGCATCAAACGCGCGAGATCGGCTTCCATCTCGGGATACGCGCTCGGCAACAAGCGGATCTGCCGATGCGTTTCAAACAGCGATTCAATCGCGTGGATCAGTTGCGGCCCGATGTGTCGCAAATACAACCGCGCCCGTTGAACGCGCGCTTCAAAGCGTTGGCGAGTGATGGGAAACGCCGCTTCTCGCGTGAATAGATGGGCCACCACATTGGCATAAGCCCCCTCGCGCAAGGCTTCGCGCCCCCCCTCAAACACCTCGTGCTTCAACGCGCCCAGCGACCGTTTCAACGCCCGCATCTCGTCTCGCATGGCGCGCTCGCATAGGCGCGCCCAACCCGCTTGTGTCTCGCGCTCGGCCTCGTCTGGCCGCTTGAACAACCGCACATCCACGCGATCCCCGTCTCGCTTTAGCCCCACATAGCCAAATACTGGCAAACCGCCGCCGCGCATGACTTCGATGCGCTCGGGCAAGTCGCCCAGGCTTTCCCCGGTCACATCGCGCCGCGCCACTTGTTTTTCCGCCCGCATCCACGTATCGGACTGCACATCTTCTTCGTGCGCGTCCAACTGCTCGCGCAACAGGCGCAAATCCCGCGCGGCAACAAGCGCCTGCTCATTCTCGTTATGAACTTCCACGCGCATCTGCAAGTGCTCGGGCAAATCGCCGACATTCCAATCGCTTTGGGCGATCTCGATGCCGTACGCGGCTGCAATATGTGCGCCCAGCGAATCCAAAAACGCGCCGTGCGTCGGCTGCAACGCCGCGGCAATTTCTCGCGCCTTGTCCGGCACGGGAACAAAGCGTTTGCGAACGCGCTTGGGAAGCCCGCGCAACAAATGCGTAATTTTCTCTTGCAACAACCCCGGCACCAGCCAGTCCAGCACTTCGGGTCGTACAAAATGCACCAGTTTGTAGGGCAACTCGAGGGTCACGCCATCGCGGTCGTGCCCGGGCCGATAAGCGTATGAAAGCGGCACGGCTTCGCCATCCACTTCCAAAAACTCGGGAAAGGCCTCCGGATCAAAATTCACCTGTTCACCCGCCAAGTCCTCCTCGCGCATCGTCAAAAAATCCGCGCCCTTTTTTTTGGTGACGCGGTTCAAATCGCCTAGGGAAGATACATTTTCCAATCGTGCGGCGTAAAACCGATATGCGGCCTCGTCCAAATCGAGAAATTGCACTGCGCGTTGCTGCATCTGCCAGGTTTCCACGCGCGCGCGCAACGCCCGATTGTGAGCCACAAACGGATAGGGCAACGCCACCTCGTCATTGACCAGGGCCTCGCGGATAAAAATTTCTGTCGCGGCTTTTGCATTGACGCGCCCATACCCCACGCGCTTTTGCCCGACCTGCAAGCCGTGCAGCGTCAGGGTCTCGGTTGCCAGCACCCTGCCAGATCGCGCGCTGTAAAACGGCTCTTTGTAAGACGCCCGACACAAATGCGCGCCCAGTTCCACCAGCCATGACGCCTGCACGCCCGCCACTGTGCGCGCAAACAAACGCGATGTTTCCACCACCTCTGCGGCCGCGATCCACTCGGGTGTACTCCGCGGATGGGCGGGCACAAGCGCCTGCCTCTCGCCTCTTCTTTTTTCGGGCGGGCACGGGGGCACTGCGTTGCGGAATGCACCTGCCTCGCGGTTCACAGCCCGATCTGACGTTTGTACTCCTTCGCGTCCGCGAACTGCTGGCGAGGCGTCATAGTTGTACCCCCCCTGTGTCCTTCGCGGATCCCCTCCCGCGTCTTTGCGTTGAAACACGCCCGATCCGGGAAACACCATCACATCGCGCCCGCGCGCGGCGCGATACAAATTTCCTTCCTTTTTTCGCGCCACATTGTCCAACAGGCCGCTGATCACCGAGCGGTGAATGGCATCGTATCTCGCGCTGTCCCGGTTCATGCGGAACCCGCCCATCTCGCGCAGGGTATGGCGAATTTGCGTGTAAATATCGCGCCATTCGCGCATGCGGTTGTAAGACAAGAAATGTCGTTTGCAAAACTTTCGCATCTGCCCTTGGGTTCCCAATTTTTCAAACGTATCGTGGTACGCGCGCCAGATATTCAGCAGGGTCACAAAATCCGACGCGCCATCCACAAACCGCTGGTGCTCGCGGTCGGCGACCTGCTCGTGCCCGAGCGGGCGCACGCGCGGGTCTTGAATGCTGATCGCCGATGCGATGATGAGCACTTCGCGCAGCGCGCCTTCTTTTCGCGCCTGCAAAATCATCCGCGAGACTTTGGGCGCGAGGGGCAACCGCGCCATGTCTCGACCGAGCGGCGTCAGGCGTTTGTCGCCATCTATCGCGCCCAGTGCTTTTAGCACCTGAAATCCCCCGCGGATCGCCTGAGCGCGGGGGGGATCGATAAAGGGAAAGGTTTCGACATCGCCCAAGCGCAGGGCGATCATCCGCAAAATGACCTCGGCCAAATCCGCCCGTTGCATCTCGGCCTGCGTGTATTCGGGCCGCGATAGAAAATCCCGCTCGTCGTACAGGCGCAGACACACCCCGTTTTGCACGCGCCCGCACCGCCCTGCGCGCTGCATCGCACTGCTTTGGGAAATCGCCTCCACCGGCAACCGATGCGTTTGATTGCGCGGATTGTACCGGCTGATGCGCGCCAGGCCCGTGTCGATCACATAGCGGATGCCCGGAATGGTGATGGACGTTTCCGCGATATTTGTCGCCACCACCACGCGCCGATACCGCTGCTTGTGAAACACCTTTTGCTGGTCGCCCGAGGTCAACCGCCCAAACAAGGGCAGTATTTCCGCAAAGCGAAATTGCCGCCCCTCCAACCGCCTGCGCGTTTCGTGGATGTCCTTTTCCGTGGGCATAAAGACCAGCACGTCGCCAGGCCCGGCCGCGACCACCCGCTCCACCGCATCGACCGCCGCGTCGATGTACGTGTACGCGTCGCTTTGACCGTCTTCCAAAGACCAGTATTGCACTTCCACGGGATACATGCGCCCAGACACTTCGATAATTGGCGCGTTGTCAAACGCCTTTGAAAACGCCTCGGTGTCAATCGTGGCCGAGGTGATGATCACCCGCAACTCGGGGCGGCGCTTTCGCAACAAGCGCAAATACCCGAGCAAAAAGTCGATGTTCAAACTGCGCTCGTGCGCTTCGTCGATGATCAGCGTATCGTATTCGTACAAATTCGGATCGCCCTGAATCTCGGACAGCAACATCCCATCCGTCATCATCTTGATCCGCGTGTCGGGCGTTGTCTCGTCTGTGAACCGAATTTTGCACCCGACCTCCGCGCCCCAAGCGACATTCAACTCTTCGGCAATGCGCCGCGACACGGACACTGCTGCCACGCGCCGGGGTTGGGTACACGCGATTTTCGCCGCCACCCCGCGCCCGGCTTCCAAACACATCTTGGGCAACTGCGTGGTCTTGCCCGAACCGGTCTCGCCGGCCACAATCACCACCGGATATTTGCGAATCGCCGCGACGATCTCATCCTTGCGCGCCGCGATCGGCAGGGCTTCGGGATAGGTGATGTTCAGTGGATTATCGCACCGGGCGTTTCGCAATGCCGCGGACCGCTCGGCCCGCGCTTTGAGTTTGTGCAATGCCGCTGCATCGCGCCGCTTGTGCCGCTGCATCTGCCGCAAGGCCCGCGCTATCGCCACGCGGTCTTGTAGCATACACGCAGGCAACAGGGACCACACCGCCGATGTCAGGCCCGGCCGCCTTTTGCGCGGTCTGCGTTTTTGTTTGTTTTTTGACATAGAAGAATCCACGACATTCATATCCGGTCTTCCTTCCGTGGAACATCCGTTTCAATGCCCGGTATAAATCCGCGCATTTGACGCACGGGACGCACGGGAATCAATTCAATGCGGTTGTTATACCAATTTGTTTTTAAGTTGTCCGTATCCTGCCTCCCATTAGGGAGGAATGAGGAATGGGGAACAGACTTACGTAAAGCGTTTGGTTCTGCCTCCTTGTGGGTTGCCTTCGATGCGTTGGCTACGCCTGTGCCTACGGCGTGCGGCGACCTACTTTTTTTCAACAGCAAAAAAAAGGAGGCAAAAAATGCCGCTCTCAGACGCCGAGGAGCTGGCACAGCGCAAAGCGCTTTGCGGGTCGCACGACATGCGTTGGCCTGCAAGGTTGGCTACATAATCGCTGTGGGTTGCGAGACGGCCTTGCGCGCTGTGCGTGATGGTTTTATCCGATGGTCTTTTGGGATGGCCTGGTTGCAATGGCTTCTTTGAATGACTGTATCACGTCAAGGGGATCGCTTTTCAGCATGATATGTCCAATATACCAAAAAGCCTGAAGACGCAAAAGGCCATGACGCGCTCCCTGACTTTTGTTCAAAAGACACCAACTTGACAGCCCATGTGAATTTCGATAACTTATGGCAAATTCGCCATCTGATTCTTTTCGGAACTGCTTATGCTGGTCGTCTTGGATTCCAATATATTATTTGCCGGTTTGATATCTTCTCGAGGTGCATCGTACCAAATCCTGTCACTCGTGCTTGAAGGAACTTTAACCTGTGCGGCAACGCCCGCGCTTTGGACAGAATACGAAGAACAGCTTCATTCAAAACGCTTCTTGGAACGCACACCGCTTTCGCTCGCACAAATCAATGATTTTTTGGATTATCTGGCATCGGTGATTCAACCCGTGCAGAATGATTTTGTCTGGCGGGGAATTTTGCTTGACGAAGATGACGCCATTGTTGTTGAATCGGCTTACAATTCAAATGCCGATGTGTTGATCACTTTTAACGTGAGGCATTTCCTGACGCTTCGCAATCAAGTCTCTTTTGAAATTCAGCGGCCGGGTGATTTTCTCAAAACCTATCAGGAGCGACGAGGATGAACAAAACCACCATTCGCATGAGCGCGTTTACACAGAATCGCCTCAAAGAAATCGCACGCAGAAAGAGCGTGTCGGTTAGCCACCTCATCAACGAAATTGCCCTGAGATATATCGGTGCAGAAGAAGGGGCGCGGATGATGCAGGAACGCGCACAAAACGGATCCAAAACCAAAGCCCTTAGCGTGCTCGAAGTTGTTTGCCAAGCGAATGAACCGCCCGTTCCCAGAGACGAAAAATAGCCCGAATTTTTGATACGCCCATTTCTTCCACAGAAAAAGGCCAGAACGCGATGTGTGTCTGGCCTTTTGTGTTTTGGGTTTGGCGGGTGTTCTACAAGCCCTCCCAGTATTCCCACATGTCATCCGGCGTCTCGAAGCGCATCTCGTTGTTGTCCTTGAGCCGGAACCGGCTCACAAAGGCCATGCGAATATCGCGCCCGCAATTCACGCCCGGGCTGTGCAACATCAGGTGGTGCCAGAACGTCACCGTGCCCGGCGGGCCTGTAATGTCGATGGGCGTGGGCAGGTCGCAATACGCGCCGCGTTCATTGCGAAACGCATTCAGGCCATTCACCAAGCTGTGCGTCTTAAAATACTCATACGCCCGCTTGTGCGCGCCGGGCCAGACCGTGAACCCACCCGAGCGCGGTTTGATGTGGTTGATGTTCACCGTCACCGCTATCGCAAAGGTGTCCACCACGCCTTCACACGTATAGCCGTCCATGTGCATCTGCGTTGCGGGCGTCCAATTGTCGTGCCCTTCGGGATACACCATCTTGGCAAAGGTGTAATTCGATACAGCCAGCGTGTCTTTGCCGACCAATTCCTCGCACATGTCCTGAATCGGGGTTTCCGTCAAGGTCGCCCGCACAGCGGGATGGGTGCTGCATTTCAAATTCCCCCGAGGCCCCGCATCGATCCAAGTTTTGGGATCATCGCGGTCCGCGTCGATCTCGTCCCACACCACATCCACGGCTTTGTCGATCAAGTGCAAGGGCACGACATCGCGTTTGACGACGTACCCCTGTTCCTTGAAGTGCTCCTTGTCTCGCTCGGAAAAATAAGCCATAGTTCGCTCCAAAGGTGAAAGGCGGTAAAAAGTAAGATGGAAGTTTATCCACAAAAGGCGAGCAGTGTGTAGGGGCGAGGCCCCCGTGCTCGCCCGATGAAGGCGAGACCGGAGTCCAGTGACTTGATTCCGTATGGGAGAAGGCTACCAACCCCCAGTCCCCAATCCCTCGCCTATGCCAAAATATCGGATATTTTTTCACAGAAATCAACCATCTCATTCGAGTTCGGCGGCAAGTTGTGCGAGCCAAGCATCCACATCTGCGGGAATATTCAGCGGCCGCCTGACTGCCTCCACCTGTGGATAGCCGCCCACCTCGGTTTGGCTGTCGATCACTCGGCCTTGGCGGGCGAGAAATTCGCGCACAATGCGTTGATCCACGGCATCGCGGTCTTTGGGTCGCGCGCCCGCGTGTTGTGCCACATACTCGACGACTGCTGATGAGGGCAAAGGCGCGATAGTGCCCCACATGGGTTTTTCATTCAAAATGCGGATATTGCCAGAAGTCAATGGCACGGCGGCCCCGGTTTGATCCAACGCGATATTATCCTCGAGATACGCGTCGCCCTTTGACGATACCAAGGCCAAGCCCGAGCGCGTGTCGCGTCCGTGAATCAGCACATTGCCCACCGCGCTCACGCGGGCATTTTGCGGAATAATGCCCGTGCCTTCAAACTCGCTCTCGGAAAAACTCAGTTTAATGGCCCGCGCGACCGGATTGTAAATCACATTGTTCACAATCACCCCGGTTGTGAACGCCTTGAAATACGGATTGCGATCCGCATTGTGGGCATACAAATTGCCGATAATGGCGATCTCCCGACAAAAATCGTGAATCAACGACCCCTTTGAGTGCGGGCCTTTGCTGTGCGACGCATCGTGGAGCCCCTCGGCGATGATGCAGTTGCGAAACGCGACGCGATGCGAAGTCGCCTCGGGCCCTTCTGTGCGCGAACCAGACGCGCTCAAGTTCTCATCCACGGCCCATGAAACCGAACAGTGATCGATCAAGACATTGTACGCCTCGCCCCCCGATGTTGAAATCCCATCTGGCTCCCACCCGCTTCTCTTGGGTTCTCCCGCATCGCCTGGCCGCACCCGAATGTGTTGCACAATCACATCGTGCGTCTGAATTGACAATGCGCCGCGAATGATCGAGATGCCCGGGCTCGGCGCGGTCTGTCCCGCCACAGTTACAAACGGCTCGCGGATCGTCAACCGGCCCTTGCCCAAATCGATCACCCCACCCACTTCAAACACCACAATGCGCGGGCCGCTCGCAGACAGCGCCGCGTCCAAAGACCCCTGTCCACTCGCCGATAGATTTGTCACCCGAATGATCCTGCCCCCGCGCCCGCCGGGCGTATTCATCCCAAAATCGCTGGTCTGATTTTCTGAAATATCAAAGCGGTGCCCGTCCGCGATCCCCTCGCGGTCTGTGGTTTGGCCCGTGGTGTTATCCCCGCCACACGCGACCGGAATCAGCGCGACAAAGATGCACAGCGCGATTTTTTGAATGGCATGCCAAGCCATCGCCATGTCCCTTTCAATATCTCCAAAACGCGGCGCGACAAATGCCCGCGCCGCCTCAGAATACAGCGCCACTCTGCCAGAGTCAACACAAAACCCCCGCGGATTTTTTGTTCTATGACGGGCGGCAAATTGAGATACTCTGTCGCATTGTGCCGACAGTTACACGCCCGCACCGACCGACAATAATCAGATTTTGGCGTGTAATATCAACAGGTTATCAAGAATATGGGTTGGACAAGCCGTTTGGCAAGTTATTTGCAATACGATGAAAGTGGATCGCGGATGACAGGCGGGTAGGGGCGTGGCTCCCGTGTCCGCCCAAATGTACGCATCGACAAATCGATTCGCTGATAAACGGATCTGAGAAGCGGTCAATTGTACCCCGTTGCGTAGATTCGCTTGTTGTTTTGTCGCGTACTGCAGACGCAACCATTCACAGGGGAAAGGTGTTATGATGAACAATTCGGCTTTTCTCGTTCAACGTTGTCTTCGCCCCGCGTGGCGTTGGCTGGCGTTTTTGCTTTTCGCTATCCACAATGATTTTTTTTCCGTGCATGCGGCCTTTGAGTTTCAGGCCGTTGGCGCGCATACCGCAGGTGCGGGCGATGTGGGGGGCGCACTGTCATCTGGGGCCGCGGGCGCGTTTTGGAATCCCGCAGCAGTGGCATGGGGCAAGCGGTTGAGCGCGTTTGCCGCTTATGACCGGCCGTTTGGCATGGCCGAACTGACAACGCAGGCGTTGAGTGCGGGCGTGCGAATTGGACGTCACGGATTGGGCTCGAGATACACGGGATTTGGGTTCTCCCTGTACAAAGAGCGGGTGTTTGGCCTAATCTATGGCCTGCGCGTATCCCAACAAGCGAGTTTGGGATTGGGGGTGCGCGTCTTGCAAATCAGCGCGGCGGGCATGCCCACAACGCAATGGACGGTCTTTGATCTGGGAATGCGCTGGCGGTTGCGCGAAGGGGTCTTTCTCGGCGCAGTGGCGCGAAATGCAGGCGGCAAGCACACATCGCTTTTGGGACAAGGAGGTGCGATAGGCGTGGGCATTGACGTTATGCCGCAGGTGACAGTGGTCGCCGATGTGCAAAAGGAGGCGAATTTTCCCGCGGGCGCGGGCATTGGGATGTTGTATCGCGTTCACCCGCAACTGGTGCTCCGCACGGGTATGGGCAACCGTCTATAGCGATTGAGCGCGGGGTTTGGCGTGCGGAAAAGCGGCTTTGCTGTCGATTACGCCGCCGTGTGGCATACCCTACTGGGCATCACGCATCGCGTTTTGGTGATCGTCGAGTACTAAACCGCTGATTTTCAATGGAACTGCGCTTGACAGGGTTTGGGCCTTCGGCTATTTTGGACGTTCAAAATTTCGGAGGCATGCATGGATTTGGTTCGCAAAATTTTGCGCGAAATCGCACTGTTTGGCGCGTGTGCCCTCAGTGTGGCAATCGTCGGATTGATCGCGGTGGATCAACTCGTGATGCCGCGCTATGTGCGCCAAGGCGTGGAGGTGCCTGTTCCCGACCTCATCGGGCTTACCCCCTCGCAGGCGCGTGCGCGATTGCAGGCAGAGGGCCTGCACATGAAAGAACGCGAACCGCGATGGGATGCTTCTGTGCCTGAAGGGCAGATCGTGTGGCAAAATCCGTCTGCGCTGTCGCACGTCAAACCCAATCGCACGGTCTATGTCGCGCCGAGTTTGGGACAGCGGCTCTACGCGGTGCCCGATGTACACAACCGCCCGTTGCGACAGGCGCGGTTGTGGATTGCACGAGCGGATTTGGAAGTCGGCGAAGTGACCGAAATGTCTTCGTCAGCGATCAAAGAGGGCAATATCATCGATCAGACGCCCAAAGCCGACGAGCAAGTCGCGCAAGGGACGACAGTCGCGCTGATTGTGAGCACGGGGCCACCGCGCGCTTTTGTCGCTATGCCCTCGGTGGTCGAGCTCAAATTAGACGAAGCGCGGCGTCTGTTGTCGTCCCTCGGGCTGCGCGCCGATCATATCCGCTACGAATTTAGCACGGCTTACGAACCCGATGTCGTCATTCGCCAAGAACCCGAATCGGGAATGCCGATCAAACGCGGGACAAGCGTGCAGCTTATCGTGAGCAAGTTGTGAGAAGAATGTAGGGCCGATGCCCCCGTGCTCGCCCAAAGAGACAAGAATTGATCTCATGTAGCTCGTTTTGCCGACCGCCGACCACTAACCACTGACTTTATGATCAAAATCGCGCCATCATTTCTCTCCGCGGATTTTCGCGCGCTGGAACAGCAGGTGCGCTCGGTTGAAGACGCGGGGGCAGAGTATATCCATCTGGATATTATGGACGGGCATTTTGTGCCCAATTTGACATTTGGCCCGCTGGTGGTTGAGGCCATTCGCAAGACCACTGATCTGGTGCTGGATGTCCATCTCATGATCGCCGAACCGGGGAAATACATCGGGGATTTTGCCGATGCGGGCGCGGATATTTTGACGGTTCACATGGAGGTTGAAGAGGATGTGTCCACATTGTTAACGCGCATCCGCGAGGCGAATGTGAAAGCCGGGGCCACGTTGCGCCCGAGCACGCCGGTCAAGGCGTTGTTCCCGTTGCTACCCGCGTTGGATCTCGCGCTGATTATGTCGGTCGAACCGGGGTTTGGAGGTCAGGCGTTTATGCCGGAATCGCTGGATCGGGTGCGGGCATTAAAAGCCGAGATCGCGCGCCGAGGGTTGGATGTCGAAATCGAGATCGACGGGGGCATTGGCGTGGATAACGCCCGCGAGGTGGTCGCAACCGGGGCGCAAGTGCTCGTCTCGGGGTCCGCGATATTTCGCAATGGGGCAATAGCAGAAAATGTGCGGGCGATTCGCCGCGCCGCGATGGGGGGATGAACAGATGAATTTCTTGCATGAATTAGGTGAATCGTCTATATTGTGCAATCTTTCCCCGCAATTTTGAAGGGCTTTTTATGTTTGAAATGCTGACAGATCGCCTCAATGGCGTGTTTAAGAAACTCCGCAACCGCGGTCGGTTGAGCGAGTCGAATATCGACGACGCCATGCGCGAGGTGCGCCGCGCATTGCTCGAGGCCGATGTCAACTACAAGGTTGCCCGCTCGTTTATTGCGCGTGTCAAAGATCGTGCGCTCGGGCAAGCGGTGATCAAGAGCATTACGCCCGGGCAACAGGTCGTGAAAATCGTCCATGACGAATTGATCGCGCTGATGGGCGAGCGTAATGCCGCGTTGCAATTTGCAGAAACCCCGCCCTCGGCAGTGATGATGGTCGGGCTTCAGGGATCGGGCAAAACCACCTCTGCGGCGAAATTGGCCCGATTGTTGGCGTCGCAAAACAAAAAGCCCTTGCTCGTGGCAGCCGATATTTATCGCCCCGCGGCCATCGATCAACTCTGCGTGCTCGGCGAGCAAATCGGCGTGCCCGTGCATCGGTCGCCACAAGGAACAGATCCGGTCGATATTGCGATTCAGGCGATAGATCGGGCGCGGCGTGAAAACCGCGATGTGGTCATTCTCGATACCGCGGGCAGGTTGCACGTCGATGACGAGCGCATGGACGAGGTGGTTCGCATCCGCGAGGCCGTATCGCCCTCTGAAATTTTGTTCGTGTGCGACGCGATGACCGGGCAAGATGCCGTATCGTCGGCGTCTGCCTTTTACAAAACCCTCAATTTTTCGGGCGTGATCCTCACGCGCATGGACAGCGACACCCGAGGCGGTGCCGCGTTGTCCATCCGCGAAGTGACGGGCGTTCCGATTAAATACATCGGCGTCAGCGAAAAGGTGGATGGCCTAGAGGTGTTTCACCCCGACCGCATGGCCTCGCGCATCTTGGGCATGGGCGACGTGGTGACGCTGGTGGAAAAAGCACAGGCGACCATCGACGAAGCGCAGGCCAAAAAGGCCGAGCAAAAGTTTCGGTCCGCATCGTTCACATTTGACGATTTTCTCGATCAAATGGCGCAAATCAAGCAGATGGGGCCGCTGGATCAGTTGATGGAAATGATCCCCGGCATGGGCAAGTCCATGCCGCAGGTGGATGAGAAAACCTTCTCGCACGTCGAGGCCATTATCTATTCGATGACGCCTATCGAGCGCGCCAAGCCGCACATCATCAACGGCAGCAGGCGCAAACGCATTGCAATGGGCAGCGGACGCACGGTTCAGGATGTCAACAAGTTGCTCAAACAATTCAACACGATGCAAAAAATGATGAAGCGCATGGCCCGAATGGAAAAACAGGGCAAAATGGCATTTCCCATGTTCAGATAAGACAAAGGAGTGAGCTTTGGTTCGACTTCGCCTGCGCCGTATGGGCGCGAAAAAAGCACCGTTTTACCGCGTGGTGGCAACCGATGTCTCGTCGCCGCGCGACGGTCGGTTCATCGAGGTTTTGGGGCATTACAACCCCACGAAAAACCCACAAATTATCGAGTTGAAGGAAGACCGCGTGATGTATTGGTTGGGCGTGGGCGCGCAACCTTCGGATACGGTACGCAGTTTGTTCCGCAAAAGGGGTTTGCTCCAAAAGGCGCACGAAGCGCGTTTGGCCGCGCGAGAACCCGCCGATGACCCCGCCGAAGCCGAAACGGAAACGCCATCTGAGGAGTGAGCTTTGCAACCGGATTTTGTCGCTATTGGCAAAATTATGAAGCCCCGAGGCATTCGCGGCGAGGCGTTTTTGCTCCCGCTGACCGATTTTCCCGAGCGGTTTGACGA
This sequence comes from uncultured Latescibacterota bacterium, assembly GCA_958295785.1. Lineage (GTDB taxonomy): Bacteria > Latescibacterota > UBA2968 > UBA2968 > UBA2968 > VXRD01. Next base: position 2,028,488 of record OY282377.1, on the reverse strand, counting down.
TTTGGATTCTGTGCGCCTTGAAGCCCCGGATGGCGCGTCTTCTTCATTGGACGTGGATTATGTCCGCGCTTATGGGCCGCGCACGGCGATCAAATTTCAGGGCATTGACACGCCCGAAGATGTGGGTCGGTTGCGCGGGCATTTTGTTGTGGTGACGCGCGATGCTGTGCATCCCTTGCCCGACGATGCGTTTTACGTGTTTCAAATCGAAGGGCTACCGGTTGAAACCGCATCGGGTGTTGCAATAGGCCCTGTGGTGGAGGTCTTGTCGTATCCGGCCAACGATGTGTATGTGGTGAGTCGCAATGGCGAAGATGTGTTGATCCCCGCGGTGCGCGAGTTCGTCCGCGTGGAGCGGGACAAAATTGTGGTGCAAGAGATCGAAGGGCTTTTGTAGGCGATGATGCGAATTGATGTCCTCACGATTTTTCCCGATTTGATTCGGGATGTGCTGAAATACAGCATTCCGCGCCGCGCAATTGACGCGGGATTGGTCGATGTTGTCGCGCACGACCTTCGGGATTACGCTGATGATAAGCACAAAACAATAGACGACTCGCCCTACGGCGGGGGCGCGGGAATGATCTTTAAGCCCGAACCCATCGCACATGCGCTGAAAGCCCTCCCGTCGGGGGGACACGTCGTTTTTCTGACGCCGCAAGGCCGGCCATTTACGCAATCCGTCGCCAACGCGCTGTCGTTGACGGATCATCTCATTTTGCTGTGCGGGCACTATCGCGGCATCGATGAGCGCGTCCGCGAGCACTATGTCGATGACGAGATTTCCATAGGCGATTACGTGCTCAGCGGCGGCGAATTGCCCGCCCTAGTTGTGGTCGACGCGCTGATTCGCCTGATTCCCGGCGCCATTGGCGATGCCGAGTCCGCGCTCGAAGATTCGTTTCAAAATGGCCTGTTGGATTGCGCGTGGTACACGCGCCCGCGAGAGTTTGAAGGCGCGACCGTGCCACAGGCCCTGTTGAGCGGGGATCGCGAAAAGGTCGCCCAATGGCGACGCGACAATGCCCGACAGCGCACGCGCGCGCGACGGCCCGATCTTTTGGAAAGTCAGTAGTCAGGCCACCCAACCCCATCAATCGTAGGGACAGGCCCCCGTGCCTGTCCTTGCACCTAGCCCTAAAGAAAGGAATGAACATGGCGGACAACAGTTGAGCAAGAACAACAAGCCCTTAGACGATCCCAAGCCGATCTTCGAGAGCGTCAAACGCGGGCAAGGGACGGGCCCAGCCGTTGCCTCCGTATCCGACACCACGGTCACAGACCCAACCCGATCACCCGTAGGGACAGGCCCCCGTGCCTGTCCTTGCACCTAGCCCTAAAGAAAGGAATGAACATGGCGACAACAGTTGAAGAACTCGCAAAAGAGCAAGCGGTACTCGACGCCAAATTGCAACGGATTGAGCAAGAACAACAAGCCCTTAGACGATCCCAAGCCGATCTTCGAGAGCGTCAAACGCGGGCAAGGGACAGGCCCAGCCGTTGCCTCCGTATCCGACACCACGGTCACAGACCCAACCCGATCACCCGTAGGGACAGGCCCTCGTGCCTGTCCTTGCACTTAGCCCTAAAGAAAGGAATGAACATGGCGACAACAGTTGAAGAACTCGCAAAAGAGCAAGCGGTACTCGACGCCAAATTGCAACGGATTGAGCAAGAACAACAAGCCCTTAGACGATCCCAAGCCGATCTTCGAGAGCGTCAAACGCGGGCAAGGGACAGGCCCAGCCGTTGCCTCCGTATCCGACACCACGGTCACAGACCCAACCCGATCACCCGTAGGGACAGGCCCTCGTGCCTGTCCTTGTACCTAGCCCTAAAGAAAGGAATGAACATGGCGACAACAGTTGAAGAACTCGCAAAAGAGCAAGCGGTACTCGACGCCAAATTGCAACGGATTGAGCAAGAACAACAAGCCCTTAGACGATCCCAAGCCGATCTTCGAGAGCGTCAAACGCAGGCAAGGGACAGGCCCAGCCGTTGCCTCCGTATCCGACACCACGGTCACAGACCCAACCCGATCACCCGTAGGGACAGGCCCTCGTGCCTGTCCTTGTACCTAGCCCTAAAGAAAGGAATGAACATGGCGACAACAGTTGAAGAACTCGCAAAAGAGCAAGCGGTACTCGACGCCAAATTGCAACGGATTGAGCAAGAACAACAAGCCCTTAGACGATCCCAAGCCGATCTTCGAGAGCGTCAAACGCAGGCAAGGGACAGGCCCAGCCGTTGCCTCCGTATCCGACACCACGGTCACAGACCCAACCCGATCACCCGTAGGGACAGGCCCTCGTGCCTGTCCTTGCACCTAGCCCTAAAGAAAGGAATGAACATGGCGACAACAGTTGAAGAACTCGCAAAAGAGCAAGCGGTACTCGACGCCAAATTGCAACGGATTGAGCAAGAACAACAAGCCCTTAGACGATCCCAAGCCGATCTTCGAGAGCGTCAAACGCAGGCAGAGGAAACGGATAAGCGGATATTAGACCAGTCGACGTTTATCCAAGCCGATGATATAAACAGGCGATTTGCCGAACTCAAAGCGGATATCGACTCGCTAAAAAATAACAGGCGTTGGATGATTACCACCTTCATTGCCTGCGTCAATGCCATATCGGCCTTGGTTTCCCTTGTCGTGAAGTTGTGGGAATAACATTCGTTGTTCAGCGGCGGAGCGATGGGGCTGAAAGCCGATGGCTCATCGCTATTTACTTTTCACTTTTTTAAGGAGTTTGCAAATCATGGATGCCATTTTGGAATCTGTTTCTCACGCGCAACTACGAAGTGATGTGCCCGAGTTTGGCGCCGGCGACACCGTGCGCGTGCATGTGCGCGTGGTGGAAGGCGAGAAGGAACGCATTCAGCTTTTTGAGGGTGTGGTGATCCAGCGCAAAGGCGCGGGCATTCACGCGACATTTACGGTTCGCAAAATCAGCACGGGTGGCGTGGGGGTCGAGCGCATCTTTCCCCTGCACACGCCGCGCATTGCCCAAATTGACGTGTTGCGCCGCGGCAAAGTGCGGCGGTCGAAAATTTACTACATGCGCGGTTTGCGCGGTCGCGCTGCCCGCATTGCAGAACGGAGAAAATAATGCCTTCGCGCCGCTACCAACGCCGAACACCCAACCGCGGCCCAAAGCGCGCCCTGCCCTATTCAAAACGCAACTGGAGGCTTTTTGGGCTGGGGATTGGCGTCATCGCGCTGGGCTATGTGTTTTTGTCGCGCCCGCCCGTGGATGGCTTTCTGTCGCTCACGCTGGCGCCATTGCTGCTCGTGATCGGTTATTGCGTCTTGATCCCCATGGCCTTGCTCAAGGGCGAGAAGAAGGGGGAGTCGCCAACCGATTCGCAATAGAAATCTCCAGGGGCGGTTAGCTCAGATGGTTAGAGCGCCTGCCTTACAAGCAGGAGGTCACTGGTTCGAATCCAGTATCGCCCACCCTCATAAACGAATGTCGAAAATGAAAACGGCTTGTGTGAATCCATAGCACAAGCCGTTTCTACAAGGTGGGATACTCAGGACTTCCCCAATTTTGGGCTGGCAAGTCGGTTCAGGCTGATGCCCGCCTCTGCAGCTTCGAGTGCCAACTGCCGGTGCAATGCGGGGGGGACGCGCACCCCGAATTTCCCACTATAAAATTTGGCAGCAATCGGTTTGGGAATGGATTCGCCATTTGCCGCCAAATCAACCACCACATCGGCCACGACTTTGCGAATGCCTTTGAGCGCGGCTTCAGGCGTGGATGCCAACCAACTCAGGCTGGAAAATTCCGAGTCGGTTTCGGACCAAGTGACCCGGTAAGTATATCGGTCGTTTTTCAATGCCATGTCATTCCTCCTTATAGGTGTTCGTTTTGGTGGACAGATGGGGTGATTGGTGTTATACTCCAAATTGATTTTTTCACGCGATGACCGAAAGGAGCTTGTTTTGAATAGCGATCCGGGTATTCCCACGGTTGCGCCGGAAGATGTGGGGTTGTCGGCTGTGCGGTTGCGCCGCATCGATGACGCGATGCGGCGCTATGTTGACGAGGGCAAATTGGTCAGCATTGTAACGGTAGTCTGTCGGCAGGGCAAGGTGGCGCATTTTGAGTGTTTTGGCACGCAAGACCAAAAAGTGCCCACGCAGCGCGATACGATTTTTCGGATTTATTCGATGACCAAGCCGATTGCGACTGTGGCGGCGATGATGCTCTACGAAGAGGGGCTGTTTCAACTCGACGATCCGGTGGCGGATTATATTCCGGAATTGAAAGATGTGAAGGGCTTTGCCGGCGCGGGCGTGCCACCTGTGGATTTGGCGCGTCCAATCACGATTCGGCATTTGATGACCCACACCTCTGGGCTGACCTATGGGTTTTTGGGCACGTCGCCAGTCGATGCGATGTACAATCAGGCGAAAATTTTGCGCCCAGACCATTCGACAAAACAGATGGTGCAAACACTCGCAACGCTGCCGCTGGTGAATCAACCGGGTGAAGCGTGGCGGTACAGCGTTTCGACGGATGTGCTCGGGCACTTCGTGGAAGTCGTTTCCGGCATGTCTCTCGACGCGTTTTTCAGAACGCGCATTTTAGAGCCGCTGGGCATGGTGGATACCGGGTTTTGGGTGCGCGAGGGCCAAGGGCATCGGTTTGCGACGAATTACGGCCCGGCGCAAGACGGGGGGATTCGGGTGATCGACGACCCGGCGACGAGCAGGTTTTCCCGCCCGCAGAAGTTCTTTTCCGGTGGCAGCGGCTTGGTCTCCACCGCGGCCGATTACTGTCGTTTTTGCCACCTCTTGCTCGACAAGGGCGCGTTTGGCGGCGCGCGCTTGCTCGGGCGCAAGACCGTGGAATTGATGACGATGAACCACTTGCCCGCCGCGATTATGCCGATTTCCCTGGGCCTGTCCGAGGGCCTGTCCGAGTTGCCGGGAGAGGGATTTGGATTGGGCGGCGCGGTTTTGCTCGACGTGCCCGCGTCTGGCAGTCCGGGCAGTGTGGGCACATTTCGCTGGGGCGGCGCGGCCACGACCGCGTTCTGGGTCGATTACCGTGAGGAACTCGTCGGCTTGTTGCTCACGCAGTTCATGCCCGCGAACCACTACCGCATCCGCTCTGAATTTAAGACGCTGGTGTATCAAGCGGTGGTGGAATAACGAGGAGAAGTTTAGCGTGAAAATCCCCAAATCCCCAAATCCCGATCAACGATTCGGATACAACATGGACAAGGTCGTGCCGCTGGAAGAGGGCATTGTTTGGGGCGCGGCGCATGGGTTTTACTACATCGACTTTCAGGCCGATATGCCGCCCAATGAGTTGGCCTCGTTTGACCGGGTGCGCGTCAAGCGCGTTCGCAAGTTGTGCGAGAAACACGCGGTGCAAATCGGGGTGCATCCGTCTTCTGCGATTAACAATGCCGAATACGTGCCGATTCTGTCCGAAGCGGTTGAGGACTATGTGAACGCCAATTTCGATCTGGCGGTTCGATTGGGATGCGGTTGGTTCGTCGGGCACGGGGGCTATCACTTCGGGGATATTGGCTTGCGCCGCGATGTTGCGATAGATCGCATGAAGCGGCTGGTGCATCGGGCCGAACAAACCGACGTGGCGATCTATTTTGAGAATCACAATTTGGAACCCGAACACGCCGAGATGCACTACTTGCCGCACAATGTCGAGGAAACGCAGTGGTTTTTCGACGCGATTCAGTCCGATCATTTCAAGTGGGCGTTCAATGTGGCGCACGGGCATCTCGTTCCCGAAGGCTGGTCTGGCTTTCTCGATGCGTTTGGCGTGGAGAACATCGGGCAAGTGCGCGTGAACGACAACAACGGCGATTGCGAAGTACACTTGGTGCCGGGGGAAGGCACACTTGATTTTGACGCCCTGTTCAAACGCCTGAATGCAATGGGCTATGCGGGGTGGTTCAGTTTGGGCTTTGGAGATGCAGCGGATAAAATTCGCGTGAAGAAGGAGTTAGAAAGGAAGCTATGAGAGGTGAGATGGAAGTTTAGACACAAAAGGCGAGCAACGTGTGTAGGGGCGATGCCCCCGTGCTCGCCCAAAGATATAAGATGGGAACGAGAGAAACAGAAGGGATCGAGCTTCTGTGCTCACCTCAACCCCCAAGCAGTTCGCAGTCCATTGCCCCATTCTGTCCCCATCACCCGTAGGGACAGGCCCCCGTGCCTGTCCGCACACGCAACCCCCAAGCGGTCAGCCAGTCGCGCCGCAGATTCGCTGATTCGTCGATTCCCAAAGGAGATTGAACTTTGTCGCTAATTACAGTTATTGGTCGGGGGCATTCGGGCACGCGGTTGATTTCGCATACGCTCTATGCCAGCGGGGTGTATATGGGGCGATTGATCAATGCGTCTGGGGATAAGATGCCGCCCGACGCGCTGTACGATGCGTGTCGGGTGATGGCAAAATACGTGCGGTGGAATGGGGGGTTGTCGTGGGATTTTGAGGCGTTGCACACAATGGATATCGATCCCGAGTTTTCGCACTTGGTCGAGACGTATCTGCACGACGTGCTTCCCCCTCACAACCGGATGGAACACTACGGCTGGAAGTTGCCCGAGACCACATTGGTCTATCCGTGGATTGTGCGGATGTTTCCCGATGCGAAATACATCCACTGGGTGCGCGATCCGCGCGATTGCATTTTGCGGCGGCACAAAACAGATGATTTGCGCGATTTTGGCATTCCATATCCCAAAACAGAGGACGCACGCGAGCGGCGGGCAATTTCGTGGTTGTATCAATACGAAATCATGAAATCCACGCCCACGCCCGAGCACTGTATCACGGTGCGCTTTGAAGATGCGATTCTCTATCGGGAAGAGACGCAGGCGAGGCTGGAGGAGTTTCTCGGCTTCCCGCTGGGCAAGGTCATCGTGCGCCCCGATTCCGTGGGCAGGTGGAAGACCGATGAGGACGCCCAGGATTTCGCGTTTTTGCACCCCGCGATGATGGCGTATCAATACATTTAGACACTCAGATAACTGATGTTACACACAGATTGGATCGCGGGGGCGGGGACTGCCCATCGACCACTGGGGCCGCGGGGTTGGGGGTAACTCTCCACTCTCCACATCATCCTCGCACTCACCATGCGACATGTATCATGTGCCCGTTTCCGGGAAACCAGATCCAATCCACGATAACACCGAGTGCCGTGCCCGCCAAGTAAGCCACCATCATCCCCAAAAAAAGCGGCGCCAACTTGCGATAGTGCTCCAATCCACCGAGCCGCAGAACAAGGGACTTCAATGCCCAAACGAGAAAAATCGTCAGCGTTGTATTGCGAAGCGGTGCAGAAGCTGAAATCGCAAACCCAATGGGATGGAGCGGAAACCCCGGAAACCGATACCGCAAGTAGAACAACAACCCGGTAAATGCGGCGCCTATCCCCAGAAAACCGATGCGATCCCAACTGCTGCCCATTGTACCCGCTTGAATGCGCGCAGCGGCGAGGCGGTTAAACCCCGCCAGATTCAGCGCGCCAATGCCTCGGAAACTCACGGTTCCAAAATTGTAACTCCCCATAATACAATAGCCGCAATACAAAATAACCCCCACCGCTGTCGCAACCCCGACCAATGCCCCCAGCAGTACGCCAGGCGCGAGCACTTTGCGAATCCTGCGGTTTATGCCCATGCTCAATCTCGGCACATGTGCCAGAGGCGTCATCGCAAATGTCTTTGCATCGCATGCAAACGCATTGGTCAATGTCAAAATCACCGCGCTGCGCGGCCCCAGGCCCACAACGCCAAACAAATGCCATGTAAATGCCTGTGCCGTGATGGGGCCGCGCAAAAAAACCAGGCCGCTCTCGACCATGATCCGCGCCAATCCCAAATACAAGATCTGCGTGGCAAACCAGAATGCGAAAATGGGTGCCCAAGACATCCCCGCGCTTTTCAGCCACAACAAGACATAAGCAGAGCAGATCGCCAGCATCCCCACGCAGGTTCGATAAGACATCAACTCTTCGGAATCATCTACGCGGTCATCGCCCCTAATCGCTTTGCGAAAAACGCCTTTCAGATGCGCCCGCGCAACCCACAGTCCCCAGCCGACAAAGACCACCATCCCCCCAAAACTCTGCCACCCCACCGCCGCGTGAAAAGAACCCCAAGGGTCCACACTGCCCACTTCCAGCCCAAAGCGATTGAACACCCCTGCCTGCACAATGCTCAGCACATGAAAAAACCAAATTGAAAACAGGACCTCCAGATTTGTGAAATAGCCAAACACCAGTGTCAGAAGGCTGAACCGCAACTCGAAAGGGGGAAACCCCCGGCCGAGTGGCAGCAATTTGGCCGCAAAATTCCCACTCAAAATAGGCGGCGGCGGGACAGCCACATAAAACCAAGTGAGAATAAACCAGCAAATAATCAGAAAGGTGACTGCAAATCCCACCTGAAAAAAGCGCGAGCGCGCCAAGGCGAAAAGCGTGCCGCGCATTCCCGCCACGCCCGTCAGTGCCTCAAGCGCGTGGGCAATGGGAAACGCCAGCCGCTCGTGTGCCATCCACTGCTTTCGCAAAATCACGCTCAGGCAGAGATTGATTCCCAGCACGGCCCCCAAAAAAGTGCCCCACCAGAATAGCGGGGCGATCCATACGCGCCACGGAAACGCCTGCCCCGGAGGCAGGCCCTCGTAAAAATGCGTCACTGCAAAGCGGTCATGTACCGCGGCCCAACGCGGCAAATGCGGCAGCAACAGTTCGTCCCAGCGGTTCTCTGCGGACGCGAAATAGCGCGGCATCGTGAGTGCTTCGAGAAAATAGTTCGACAGCCATTCCCCCTGCATGCACGCAGCCACCATGCCCATGCAACACACCGTCATCAGTTCGGACGACGACAGGCGATGTCGTTTCAAAAAAGCGTTGCCCACCAGCAAAAACAAATACGGAATGAGCATTGCCACGGGCAAATGCGCGTGGTCGGCGCGGGTGGAATGCAGCACCAGACTCGCGTACACAGGCCAAAAATTGACCCATGCCGCCATGCCCAGGCCAATCGCGAGGCACCGGCGCGTCACCTTTGTCACAAGCCCAATCCTTTCATTGCACACGCACAACCGCAATTTTGAAGGTGTAGAGGCCGAGCGCCACGCCGATGAAGGCGAAGAAAATGCAGAACATAAGGGTGAGCGAGTGGACGTAGGATTCAAAAAGCGCGGGTGTGATGATGTAGATGAGAACGAGTGCAAAAATCATGGTCTCAAAGTCCCGCGCCTGTTCCGCTGACTCTCTTGTCGTCATTTTTCACAACAATTTGACGACAATATAGACATATTTCACATGCTGTCAAGATTTCATCTTTTGACGTCCTTCACATCGCCATTGATTCTAAACGCGCAATTGCGTATTCTGCATGTGCTTGCAGATGAGAACACCACATTCAAAGAAAGGATACGAGATGAAGCTCACGTACATGATGTTCACCAAGCACCTCGAGGGCATGGACATTCCCGAAATCATCGAGGCACTCCAATCCGTGGGGGTGCAAGGGGCCGATTTGTGTGTGCGCCCGGGGTATCCGGTGAATCCGGAAAATATCGCCAAGGCACTGCCCGATGCGGGCAAGCAGTTTGAAGCGGCGGGCCTGTGCATTCCGCTGGTGACAGCACCCGGGGATTTTAGCCGTCCAGACATCGACTATGCCGAGCGTTATTACGGCGCGTTGGGCGACGCCGGCGTGGCGCATGTCAAACTGGGCTACTGGCACTGGTCGCCCGAGAAACACTATTGGGATCAGTTGGATGAAATCCGAGGCTGGATGGCGGGCTTTGAGAAATTGTCGGCAAAATACGGCGTGAAAACAGTGGTCCACAACCATTCGGGCAAGTCAATGGGCCTCAATTCGTGCGCGATCATGAACGTGGTCAAGGGGTTCGATCCCGCGCACATCGGCGTCTTTTCCGATCCGGGGCATTTGTCGATCTGCGGCGAGCCTATCGAGATGGCACTGGACATCGTGCGCGACTACCTCTCGGTGCTGGCATTTAAGGATTTGATTCGGCAACGACCCATGGGGCGACCCACTCAAGGCGCGCCCACGGGCGGCACCATGCGCTTGGGGCAGGGCTTTGGCGATTGGCCCGCAGTGGTGCAAACGCTGGATCGCTTGAACTTTGAAGGGCCGGTGAGTTTCCACAGCGAATACAGCGGCGAGCCGGTGGAAACCGTGATCGACCTCGCACGGATCGACGTGCGCTTTTTTAGCGCGATGCGGGCACAATACGAGGCCGCGTAAGGGACGATCATGAGCCAACCCCCCAATATTTTGCTCATCATGAGCGACGAGCACGATCCCGCGGTCACCGGCTGTTACGGTCATCCATATATTGAAACGCCGCACTTGGATCGCCTCGCGTCTGAAGGCGCGACATTTGACAATGCGTACACCGCATGCCCGATATGCGTGCCGGCGCGCATGTCTTTTATGACCGGACAATACGTCCACCAAATCGGCACCTGGGACAATGGCTCGTCCCTGCCCGGTTCCATTCCCACGGTGGGCAGCTATCTCGAAGCCGCCGGTTATGAGACCGCCCTTTGTGGTCGCACGCATTTTGTCGGCCCCGAACGCCTGCACGGTTTTGGCAAACGCCTCCTGGACGACGCGGAAAAATGGCGCCACGGGCGTGCTCCTTCTCGTGCGCCAGATGCTCGGCGCGGCAGCAACAGCCACGTCACCGAATGCGGCCCGGGCGACCACTGGCACAACGCGTACGACCTCACAGCCGCGGATCTCGCTGAACGCTTTCTCAAATCCCGCACACAATCCCCAGATCGCCCCTTCCTCCTGTACACGGGCTTTATGAACCCGCACTTTCCCCTGTTGTGCCCGCGAGAATACTTCGACCGCTACCCTCCCGACCGCGTCACCTTGCCGCACACGCGCACCGAACCATGGGAAAGTCAGCACCCCGCCATCCGACAACTCCGCTATTGGCTACGCAACGAAGACCCCTTGGACGACGCCATCTCCATCACGGCCACCGCGGCTTATTGCGGACTCGTCTCGTTTGCGGATCACCTCGTCGGTCGCCTGCTCGACATTGTCGATCACTCGCCCTTGCGCGACAACACGGTCGTCATCTACGTCAGCGACCACGGCGAAATGGCCGGGCACCACGGCGTGTGGCAAAAGCAATGTTTTTACGAACACGCGGTGCGCGTGCCCATGATCATTCGCCATCCCCATGCCGCGGGCAACCCGCGCGTCTCCGCAGGCGCCAATCTCATCGATCTCCTTCCCACCTTGCTCGACATCGCGGATCAAGCACCCGCACCCTTGCCCGGCACTAGCCTTCTGCCCGCTGTGTTTGGCAACGCCTTTCCCGACCGACCGATCTTCAGCGAATACCACACCCTCGGATCCACAACCGGCGGCTTTATGATCAAAAAAGGCGACTGGAAATACATCCACTACGTCGGCCTTCCCGATCAATTGTTCAACGTTGCCAACGACCCCGACGAAATTGAAAATCGCGCCGCGGATCCCTCCTGCGCCCACATCCTCGCTGACCTCCGTGCGGACCTCCACGCCATCGTCACGCCCGAAGAAGTTGACCGCCGCGCCAAGGAGAGAAGCAACCCCATAATACCAATTTGATTTTTATTTGTCCGTATCCTGCCTCTCATCATTATATCGGGATTGGTATTGGTATTGATAAGTTGCGTGTTGCCGTTTTGGGTTGCAGAGGCGCGTGGCGGTGTATATGATGGGGAGGGTAGAGAGACTTTAAGCTGAACCGTTCTAAAACAAAAAGCCAGACAATACGTCTGGCTTTTGCATTTTCAGGGTTGTCTTGCGCGATGCGGATTATTGAGCGGAATAGGGAACAGCGGCGAGCATACCGGCATTTTGCCGGAAAGACAAGGCTACCCTATCAATATGGGGCTTGTTCTTGTAGTAGAAGAGGTCAGAGTGGGTGAGTCCAGTGATGCTCAGACCGAGGTTCAACATACGGGGTTGGAGGTGCTTGTTCAGGTACATTCCCATGACGGCTCCGCCTATTGTGCCGGCGATGCCGCCTATCAGGTTGCCAATACCCGGTATGATTGAACCTATAGCCCCCCCGCCAAATCCGCCGGCGGTCGAAAGGACGGTTGAGATACCGAAACGGGACATTACGGTAAGGGCTTGGACGACTTGCATCTTGTTTTTAGTGGTGCGGTCAGCAGTGCTGAACTCCTTCTCGGTTTTGATGACGTTGTACATCAGACGAGCACCCATCATAATTGCGCCGGCGTAGGGGACTATCTCTCCGATGCTATCGGGTAGGTCAAGGCCCATATTGTCGCTGAGAGTATCGAGACCGTCCTCTATGCCTTCCACCAGTTCGTAATCGTATCCTATATCGGCCATCTGGTCAATGAGTTCTGGGCTTTGGTCGGCGATTTTGTCGTATAGTTCGGTACTGACCAAGTATTCGATATCAGAGGTATTTTCCATTCTTTCCATCACGTCGCTGGCGTACCCCTCCGCTCCGGTTTTGACTTGGAACAGAACTTCCTCTCCTTCCGGGGAGATAGCACTGAGGTCCCATTCTGGCTGAATGGGATTCGCGGCGATCTCTACATTTGTGTAGCCGTTTTGTTCCAGCATTTCAGCGGCATTAAATTCGGCTACTTTGCCTTTGAGGGCATTGAGGAATCCATCGGAGGCTTCCTTACCGCTTTGTAACACTTCTTGCCAGTGGTCGTGAAGTGAGCCCTCGTAGTTGCCGAAGGCCATTTCGTGGGCTTCAGCCAAAGTATCGTCCACATTGATGCTATCGAAAATAACCCACATTGCGAATGAGGTCGCCGACGTAGTTTCGGCTGCATAAAGCCCTCGCTCCATGCCTCGCAAGTCAGCAATCATATCCCGAAAGGATTTGCGTTGGTCGGATTCCGGACCGGGGAGTTTCCGCAGCTCCGGCAACAGGTTTTGCGACTGCATGGGCATAGCGGTCGATTCCTAAGCGAGAATGGCGAACATTAGTGCGGCGATGGCAACGGCGACACTAATAACGGTGATTGCGGTAAGTCGGTTTCGAGTCTGGCGTGCCTCTCGGTGCAGGGTCTCCAAGGCTTTGGTCATAGCCTCTTGGGTGATCTCGGCGTGGGTCCGGTTGAGTTGTTTTTGGGCAACATCTAAGGCGGCTTCGTGCTGCTGGGCCTGTTCGGCGAGGGCCTGTTGGATGGTATCGCTGAGTATTTGCTGCAAGTTGTCGTGCTCGGCGATATGCTGGCTTAACAGTTCGTTCTGACGAATAACCCGAGGAATAAGCTCTTGGTTGATTTTGTCCTGTTCCTCCCAGAAACGCACTTTTTCCGCTATTTGGACGCTTTCAGCATCGGCGTCGGATTCCGATTCCGGTCTGTATGGTTGTTCTCCTTGCATAGTTATTCTCCTTACCAAGGTAGGAAAGATGGCAGATGAGGCGAGGTGCTCAAGAAATGGGTGGTTGTCTTGGAACGTACCCCTAAGTACGCGCAAAATAATCAATCGTGCAGTGCCGCACACATATTTTTTCGTCCTCGTATCCGGATCACCGCGCTACTTGGCGGAGGCCGAGGGAGGTGCAGATACACATGCCGATGAGGACGAAGGCGAAGAGGACGCACAGGGACGGGAAGATCGGAAGGGGATCACAAAGGGTCTAAAACCTCGTACTCACCCCGTTTCCACGCCTTCAGTCCCGATGCGTAGTATTTGGAAAAACGCCGGTCGGACGCGCCGCCGGCGACATTGGCGTGGAGAACGTCTTCGGCAAAATCGCAAATCATCCGAAATGTCGGGGCAAGGGCGCCGGCATTGGACATGCCCGCCTGCGATACGGTTGACCGACTGCCGATATTTGATAGCACGCGATCAAATCCCAAAAACCGCGGTAGCTCGCCTCGAAAAAACAGATGCTCGACATAAATTTTGCGCGTGTCGCCGTGCGGGATGGCTTTTTCCCGCAACCCCCGTTCTATCGCCGTTTGATACAGGGCCTTCGCCTCGCGCAAGAGCATGCGATCAAAATAGCCGTGCAGAATATTGAACAGCATCGTCTCGTCTATCACATGCGCGATGACCTCGCGGCCCAAACCGCGTTCCCCAAAAACGAGCAAAACGAGCTCTCGATAAACGCGCTCAAAAAGTGTCGCGCCCAGCGAGTCCGCATCGTAACGCAAATCCCAATCCCGCAAAATATCCCCATTTTTCGATTTGGGCAATAACGGGCGTATGATGTCCATAAACGCCTCGGCCTGACGCGCATAGCGGTCGTATTGAATCCGCTTCATATCGCCCACAGTCAGGTCGTCCTTTTCCCGCAACAGGGCGCGGATGCGATCCGCGCGATAAGGTGATATCGGCAATTTCATCGGCGCGACCTGTCCCAAGTGATTGAGATCCTGATTTGCCGTCACGAGAAAGCCACATTCGGGATTGAACGCACGGGGGTACAATTTCGGATCGATCATCCCATCCCACTTTTCATCCCACCCCAAATACGGCAACAACCCCGACGTGCCTGCGGGTTGTTTGGGCACCAATCCGCCCAGTTGATAGCCGATATTCCCCGCCTCGTCTGCAAACACCCAATTAAACGGCGCGAACGCCAGCCCTGCAAACTCATCTCGCGCTTCTTCCGCGCCCGCCGCTTTCACGATCCGCAAAATGCGATCCAGCGAATCCGCGCCCGTCCCTTTTACTTGCTTGCCGGTCCACGCATAGGCGAGATAATACCCATCCGCTTGGACTTCGCCTTCGAGCAAACCGCGCTCTGTTTTGCAAACGCGAAGTTTTATGGCCGCTCGGTTTTTGGGGCGGATGATCTCCTCGCGCACGCGCAGGGGCATCCACTGATCGCCGCATCTGTATTTCCCATCTTTCACTTCCTCGACAAAATAATCGCACACATCCGCGGTGCCATAAGTTGCGGCCCACGCCAATCGGCGCGTCCGCCCCATTGCCACGACGGGCAATCCCGGCAGGGTCGCGCCCATCAAATAATCCTCGTCGCCAGCCATCGCGGCCGGATACCATATCGAAGGCAATTGCAGCGCCAGATGCGGATCCCCGCACAACATCGCGCTCCCAGACGCGGTTTTTTGCGGGCGCACGGCCCAATTGTTGCTCGCCGAGAAATTGGGCAACACCTCGCGCCACATCGCAGAGGCCGGGATGATCGGGCGCGCGAGACGCACTTTTTTTATCGTGTCGATGAATGAGTCGGATACCTCTTCCCGAATCGCGGGAAAGAGTTCCTTTAACCACGCGATGTCCACGCCTTGTTGAATCAACTGAACGATCAATTTTTCCATCTCGCCCTGGCTTTGCGACAGCCCCGCAAAACCGATCAATTTGATCATCAACAAGACATCGGCCGCGGTCCACTCGTCGGGGCGATACCCCATCAGCACAAATTCAAACGGCGTCCCGGTGGCGCGAACCGCATCGTTGACGCCTTTGCAATACGCATCCAATACCGCTTTCACAGCCGCCGATACGCGTCGCGCTTCCTCTGCCGCGTCGCCGGCCAAATCGAGCCAGCGCATAAACCGATCTGACGCGATCAATGGATCACTCGCTTTCAGATGCGCGGACGCTCGCCCCTGTCCGATGAGCTTGAGCAAGCCCATGTGCATTTGCCTGTCTCGCCCGTGTGCATACCCCAAGCCGTAATACCGATCCCGTTCATCCCGCGCCGCGATATGCGGAAACCCGTGCGCCATGCGTCTGATACACACCTCGCCCTTTACGCCGGGTATGACAATTTTTTTCGCATCGCGTTTCATATTGAATGGCTCAAAAAAGCGGCGCACCTGCCGATGCACCGCTTTTTGTTTTATAGATCGTTTGTGGCAGGATGAATTTTAGTCCTGCTGTCTGGCCGAAATCCGCTGGTTTGCCAAAAGAGGGTTTGTTCCCTCCTCCAATGCCTCGGCAAATGCTTGGGGATTTTTTTGGGCTACTTTTAACAATGTACGGACAGGCCCACGGGGCATGCAACCTCCCCGTTCCCAATTTTGCAATTTTGACGTACTCACGCCGATCATGAGTGCAAATTCGCGCTGAGACTTGTTGAGCTTCTCGCGAATGGCTTTGACATCCAAAGGCGTAAAATCAAACACGCGACTCGGTGCTGCCTCGCGCACACTTTGAAGTAAATCATCAAACAATTCTTTTTTTATTAACGCCCGGAGTTCCCTTGGCGTTAAGTCATCTTTTTAGGACTTACGCATGCTGAGTTAAAAAAGGGTGCAATTCCGTAAAATGGATCGCTTTGAGGAGGTATCAATGCGCCAACCGACGCGCTTGGATTACTGTCAGTATCTGCTTGAGTCCCTAACAAAAAGGGTTGACATGGATTTGTGAGAGGCCGCCTTTGAGGCGTTCCTGCGGGTGTTCACTCCTCTGTTTCAGACGTTTGATTTCTTTATGTTAGGGCTTCAAGTTAGGACTTACGCAATCTCCATTGGAATATCAGGTGCTTTGAGTTGTTGTCTCAAGAAGTCAGCCCCATTGCGATTCAAGGAAGTCGCCGAAGGCATCAAAGGCAACCCATGTGGAGGCAGAACCAAACGCTTTACGTAAGTCTGTTCCCCATCCCTCATTCATCCTTGATAGGAGGCAGGATATGGACAACTTGAGAGCAAATTGGTATAAGGCCATCAAAACCCCCTCGCAAAATCCATCTTCTTTTCCCCTCTCAGGGGGTTAGGGGGGCATCTGTGGTTGCTTTTACCCCAAAACGAGCGCGACGACGGCCAGCACAAGAATCGCCCAGCCCAGATAGAGTTGCATCCAGCCGTTTTGTATGCGGGTCGATTTCGCGCCCGTGCGTAAGATGCCCAGGCCAAAGCGGTCGTAGTTGTTGTCGAGGATGTGGGTTTCAACCCAGTGCAAGACGCGGGACAGGGCATGGGTCATCGCGACGAGGGTGACGCGGTAGAAGTCGTCAATGTAC
This sequence comes from uncultured Latescibacterota bacterium, assembly GCA_958295785.1. Taxonomy (GTDB): domain Bacteria; phylum Latescibacterota; class UBA2968; order UBA2968; family UBA2968; genus VXRD01. Next base: position 2,011,515 of record OY282377.1, on the reverse strand, counting down.
CATTTGTTCACAAACAAGGCGTTGAGCGGCGCGATTTTGCCGATAAAGCCCGTGCGCGGCGCGTTGTCGCGGCCATAGTCGAAATAGGCGATAGCAATGCCGAGTATGACGACCCCGATAGCGGGCAGCATTGACGCGAAGGTGTGATGCGGCGCGATGAGGCCCAGGCCCGACGCGATATTGCGCCCAAAAAGCCCGAGCACAATCGCGCCCAAGGCGAGCAACCACACGGGAATTTTCATCGCCAGGGGTTCGGAAGGGCTGTCATCGGCGGCCCGTATGCGGTCGGGTTTTGCAATGAGGAAAATCATGCGGAAGGTGTAATAAGCCGTGAGAAAGGCCGCCAAAAACGCGCCGCCCATATAAAGGGTAAAACCATCGCGTCCGAGTTGGGCAAAAATTTCTTCTTTGCTCCAAAATCCCGCCAGCGGGGGAACGCCTGCCAGGGCCGCGCCGCCGATGAGGAGGCCGAGGGTCGCGGTTTTGAGACGGCGGCCTCCGCGCCGACCGATTTCGACCATGTGGTTGGTGTGGTAAGCGTGGATGTAAATGCCCGAGCAGAGAAAGAGCAGGGCTTTGAAAACCGCGTGGGTGATCAGGTGGAAAACGCCCGCGAACAGGCTGCCCGCAGCGAGGGCCATCAGCATAAAACCGAGTTGGCTGATCGACGAATAGGCGAGCACTTTTTTCATGTCGCTATCGACCATCGCGATGGTGGATGAGAGAATGGCCGTGAAGGTGGCGAGGGTCAAAACAATGAGCGCGGCGTCTTGCGCGGCCATAAAGAGCGGGTGCAGGCGGATCATGAGAAAGACCCCTGCGGCCACCATCGTTGCCGAGTGCAACAGCGCGCTGACCGGCGTGGGGCCTTCCATTGCATCGGGTAGCCAAGTGTGCAGGGGGAATTGCGCGCTTTTGCCCATAATGCCGATGAAAATGAGCAGCGCGATGGCGTTGAGCGCGTCGGGCGATACGCGGGTCGCAAGGCCAGATTGCGGGTCTAACAGGCCGGGCAGGTCAAAACTTTGCGCGAGTTGGAGAATGAGCAAAATGCCGATGAAAAGGCCCACGTCGCCTATGCGGGTCATGAGAAAGGCTTTGCGCGCCGCGCCCGCGGCTTCGGGTTTTTCAAACCAAAAGCCGATGAGGAAAAACGAAGACAGGCCCACGAGTTCCCAAAAGATGAACGCCTGCAAGAGATCCACGGCATAGACGAAGCTCAACATTGACCACGCAAAAAAACTGAGCAGGGCAAAATAGCGCGTCTTGCCCGGATCGCGCGCCATGTAGCCCGTGGAATAGAGCATAATACAGGCCGTGATGAGGGCGACGACCACGCCGAACATGAGGCTTGCACCGTCGAGGAGGAAGCCAAATTGAAGTTGAATCCCGCCGCTTTGAAACCACAAAAATCGCAGGGGCGCAACCGCGCCTTGCAACAGCAGGCCAATCGCGCTGATAACGGAGACCGCGCTGCCGAACAAAACCGTGCCTTGCGCGGCGCGGGGGCGTTGCACGAGAAAGAGGAGGGCAATGACAAAGCAGGCCAGGGGCGCGCCTGTGGTCAAAAGGATGAGCAAAAGGGTATCCATCAACCGCTCAGTTCGGTGAGTTTTTCCGCATCGATATCGCGGTATGCCCGATAGAGACGCAGGATGATCGACAAAAAAATGGCGACTTCGGCCGCGGCCAGCCCGATGATGATGAGGACAAAAATTTGCCCGACCGTTGGATCCGCGACGACAAACCGGTTAAAGGCCATCAGATTTAAGCTGGCGGCATTCATCATGAGTTCAATGCCGATGAGCAGGGCGATGAGGTTGCGGTGGGACATCGCTCCGATCAGCCCGAGGGCAAACAGCGCGGCGGCCACGATCAGATAGGCTTCGAGGGTCACGTTTTCTCCTTGCGGGCGATTAAAATGGCGCCGATGATCGCCAGCAGTAAAACGAGGGAGAGGGTTTCAAAAACGAGATTGTAATGGGTGAGCAAGGCATGGCCCAACGCGCCCACGGACCACGCTTTTTCAGACGCAGGCGAGGCGACCTGTGGAAAGGATGTATCGCGGATCAAATAGGCGACCGCAAAAAAAAAGACAACCGCGCATCCAATCGCGAACATGCTTTTGCGGACATCCGGATCGGGCGGGCGAACCGACATGGCAATAGAGAGCATCATGGCGAACACAATGGCGACCGTGATCCCGCCGATATAGATGAGCACCTGCATCGCCGCGACAAACGGGCTGCCCAAAGAGAGAAAGAGGCCCGCCAAGCCCAACAGGCTGATTCCCAATCCAATGATGGCATAGAGCACTTGCCGAGAAAACGCGGCCATGCACCCGCCGATCAGGACGAGGGCCACAAAGAGATAAACGACGGACTGTTCGAGCATCACCGCGCTCCACTGGGTTTTCTCGAGGGTTTCTTGACGGCCTTTTTCGCTTTTCTCGCCGCGGCGCGTTGAGCGCGTTCCTCGGCTTGTTTGGCTTCGATTTCTTTCAGGCGTTTGCGCGCTGCTTCCTCTTTGTCCGCCCACGGTTCGATCAAGTCGTAGAGAAAATCACTGCGGTGGTACCCGGCTTCATCGTGAACTTTGCTGTATCCCAGCGTGTCTGTAGGACACACATCTAGGCACAACCCGCAGTCGCTGCACAGGGCAAAATCGACCATAAACTCGGTCGCCCGTTTGCGCCGCAATCCCTCGGGGCGTTCCCCATCCAGCGAAATGCAAAAGGACGGACACACGCGCTCGCAGGCTTTGCAGTCGATGCAGTCGTGCGAGCCAATGTCTTCTTTTTCGATCAGGACGATCACATTGCGAAACGCTTCCGACATCTCGATTTTTTCTATCGGGTATTGCGAGGTGACGGGCGGTTTCCGAAAGTTGTCCCAAGTGACTTTCATGCCACTCAGCAGGGTTTTGCTGCCGTCGATGATTTCTTTCACAAGTCCCATGTGGATTTCCTTTTGAGAAGCGGTGAGAGGCCGTGGTCAGTGGTCGGTGGTTAGTCCCCGCCCTACCAACCGAAAAATAAAACGTAGGAGCGATGCCCCCGTGCTCGCCCGCTGGGTGTAGCCGCTGGGTGCGAGGACAGGCACGGGGGCCTGTCCCTACGGGTGATGGGGACAGAATGGGGCAACGGACTGCGAACCACTTGGTCGTTGAGGTGAGCACAGAAGTTCGAGCCCTTCTGTTTCTCCCGTTCCCATCTTGCGCCTCCCGTCTCTCAAACCAATTTCAACACCAGCGTTGTGATCAGCAAATTGATCAGCGAGAGGGGGACGAGCACCACCCACGCGAATTTCATGAGTTGGTCAAACCGCAGCCGGGGAAAGGTCCAGCGGAACCACATCATGAGCACGATGAGTGCATAGACTTTGATGAAAAACCACACCGCGTCTGGCAAAATGGGCCCGTGCCATCCTCCCAAAAAGAGCACGGTTGCCAACGCGCATGCAAAAATCATGTGGGAATATTCGGCAAAAAAGAACAGCCCAAAGCGCATGCCGGAATACTCGGTGTGGAATCCGGCGACGAGTTCGGATTCTGCTTCGGGAATGTCAAAGGGCGCGCGATTGGTTTCGGCGGTGGCCGCGATGATAAAAATGATCAACGCGATGGGTTGCACCAACACAAAGGGATAGGCCGATTGCGCGAGGGCAATGTCGTAGAGCGACATGGTGCGCGTGATCATCACAATGGGGATGACCGATAGGATGAGCGGGATTTCGTAGGAGATATTTTGCGCGACCGAGCGCACCGCGCCGAGCAGGGCGTATTTGTTATTCGACCCCCAGCCCGCCAAAAAGATGCCCACCACATTGATGCCGCTGATCGCGAGGATCAAGACAATGGCGATGTTGAAATCGTGAAAAATGTACGTGCGCGTAATGGGAAAGAGGGAAGAAAGCGCGACCACCGGGGCAAAGACCATGATCGGCGCGATCACATAGAGCAACTTGTTGGCGTGTGCGGGCGTGAGGAGTTCTTTGCTGAGCAATTTGCCCATGTCAAAAATTTGCTGCATCAGCCCCCAAGGCCCGCGTTGCGGCCCAATGCGCCGCTGAATGCGCGCGCTGAGTTTGCGCTCCAGCCAGATCAGCATAATGGCGTTGACGCTCAAATAGGCCATAATCACCGCAATGGTCGCGCCGAGCGCGAGATAGGGATTGTCAAAAAGTTGGACGATGTCTGTTTTCATGAATAACTTTATGAGCGTGTGATAGCGTTGTGAAATGCCAATTCATCGAGAATTTGAGATCTTTAGGACTTACGCATGCTAAGTTAAAAAAGGGTGCAATTCCGTAAAATTTATCACTTTGAGGAGGTGTCAATGCGCCAACCGACGCGTTTGGATTACTGTCAGTATCTGCTTAGCAGTCCCCTCAACTATACGCTGACCCATTTCGCCGACCATAGCGAAGGGTTCAGTCATGATATGATCAACCGCTATCTCGCTGGTGATCGTATCCCACCCCGCTTGGTGTGGGAACACGTCAAAGACCACATCGCGCTGACGCCTAAAGGCTATGTGATCTTTGATGACACGGTTTTAGACAAGCGACACGCACGCAAGATCGCGTTAGTGCGTCGTCAATATAGCGGCAACGCCCAAGGCGTCATCAATGGCATTGGGGTGGTCACATGTGTCTATGTCAATCCGCAACAGGATCGGTTCTGGCTGATTGACTATCGGATTTATGATCCGCAAGGCGATGGCAAAACCAAATTGGATCATCTCAAGGACATGCTCTCTGGGTTGGTCTATCAGAAGGACCTTCCTTTTACCGGGGTCTTGATGGACAGTTGGTATGCGACCAAAACGGTCATGCTACACATAGAGCAGATGCAAAAAACCTATTATTGTCCCCTCAAGACGAACCGGCGCGTGGACGATTCGGCAGGCACAATCCCCTACCAGCGCGTAGATAGCTTAACTTGGACTCAAGCGGAGCGCAAACAAGGCAAGTCCATTAAAATCAGAGGGTTTCCCAAAGACCACAAAGTGAAATTATTCCGGGTGGCGTCTTCTGCCAGACGCACGGCGTATGTCGTAACCAACGACCATGCTCAAAACGATTCTTCAGTGGTACAACAGGTGTGTCACCAAAGATGGAAAATTGAGCAATTTCACCGCGAAGTCAAACAAGTGACCGGGCTTGAAAAGTGTCAATGTCGATTGGCACGCATTGTACGAAATCATATTGGGTGTGCGATGTTAGTTTGGATTCGACTTGAGCAAGTGGCCTATCAAACAGGACAAACCATTTATCAAGTCAAATACCGGGGGGTGGCTGACTTCTTGAGACAACAACTCAAAGCACCTGATATTCCAATGGTGATTGCGTAAGTCCTAATCTTTATCATTCGCCAAAAACGGCCTGATCGCGTTTCAAAATATAGATCGCGGTTTCGGAACGTGTCAAGTGCTAATGTGGCGAGTTTTAAGTTCTAACGGATGTTGTGCACCCTTAAAAACCGACTGCGTCAATAAAACAGAGAACGCCTCGATAACTCACATCCAGTTTCTCAAACCGATTTTCTGCTTTGTGCCCTTTGTGCCTTTTTGTGGCTACCTTTGAATCTACCGCACAAAAAATGGCTTGGGAACGATCCGCGCTTTGAGGGCGCGATGGCGTATTGCAATGGCGAGTTCTGAGCCCACTTTTGAATGGTCGAGCGGGACGTAGCCCATGGCGACATTTTTTTGAATGTGGGACGCGATTGTTCCGCTGGTGACTTTGCCAATCTCATTTCCCCTCGTATCTAGGATTTCATAGCCTTGGCGCGGAATGCCGCGGTCGATCATTTCGAGCATCACAAGTGTTTTGTTCAGGCCATCGGTATGCTGTTGCGCGAGTGCTTCTGCGCCCAAAAATCCACCGGTTGGCGAGACAAACATATCCAGCCCGGCTTCCAGGGGCGTGGTTTCCTCGTCGAGTTCGTGGCCGTAGAGGGGAAGCGAGGCTTCGATGCGGAGGGTATCCCGTGCTCCCAATCCCGCAGGCGATACATCGGGCGATGCGGTGAGCGCGTTCCAGATTGCCGCTGCATCTTCGGGCCGGGTAAAAATTTCAAATCCATTCGCGCCTTCGCCCGTGTACCCCGTGCGGGCAATGTGAACGGGTATGCCCGCGAGTTCGGCTTTGCGAATGCGAAAAAAACCGATTTCCGAAAGGTCGCGGTTTGCGATGGGGGCGAGAACGGCCCCTGCACTGGGGCCTTGAAGGGCGAGCAGAGCAAATTCTTCGCTGCAATTTGTCACTTGAACGCGGTCAAATGATTGGGCGACCGCTTGGACGTGCGCCCAGTCTTTATCGACATTCGCGGCATTGACTACGATCAGATAGGTCGTTTTGCCCAAGCGGTAAACGATGATGTCGTCAACCGTGCCGCCATTTTCATTGAGAAAGAGCGAGTATTGCCCGCGCCCAACGCCCAAGCGGTCTATGTCATTGGTCGTTAAAAATTGCACCAGTGCTCTGGCTCCCGAGCCTCTAAATTCAAATTCGCCCATGTGTGAGACATCAAATAAGCCCGCCTGTGATCGGACCGCGCGATGCTCGGCGACGATGCCCGCGTATTGAACGGGCATTTCCCAGCCGCCAAAGGCAACCAGTCGGGCATTGGCCTTGCGGTGGATTTCGTATAGCGGGGTTCGTTTCAGGTTTTCCAAGTCAGTCCCTCCTCTTTTTTTGGGGGGTACAGAAATCGCGCCGGCGTGCTGATTTTTTTCAAAATAACAAAAATTCGTTCCAATTCTATTTTATTTTTCTTGACGATATGGAATTATTGTTCTAAATTTATAGAAATATTATGGAAATATAACGGAACTTTTCAAAGGAGAATTAATGGAAAATTACAGCATTCTCGAAGCGGCAAAAATTCTTCAAGTGACGGATAAAACCATAAGAAACTATATAAATAGAGGTTTCGTGACGCCCGAAAAGTGGAATGGCACCTGGCGTATTCCCCATGAAGAAATTTCGGAATTATTTCGGAAAAAATTTGGAAAATCGCTGGACCAAAATTCCACAGAAATGCGTCATGAACCCAATCAAATTCTCATTGAAAAATCCGAATTTGAAAACCAGCAACAGAAATTGGGCAAATTGGCGGTGATCGAAATCAGCGAAAAGGAACTGAGAGCGGAAGTTCGCAGTCTGAATGAACGCAATGCACAATTAGAGGCATCATCTGCATCTGGATGGACGGAAGCGCGTGCATTTCAAGCAGAACTCGAAAAAACGCGAGAAGAACTGCGCGTTGCACGAGAAAACGAGAAACGAGCGCAACAAGACGCGAAATGGTTGCGGCGGGAACGAAATGAGATGCAAATAACCGCGCAGAGAAGGGCTGAAACCATAAAGAGATTCCGAGAAGAGAATCAACGCCTTTCTGATTTGCTCTGTCAAAAGGCCCTGGGGCTGAAATAAAAAAGGTAAGGCGCGGAGTTGGAAAGTCACGGGATTGCTGTAATGACGAAAGACAATAAATCCCAAGGGGAACTATTCATTTTGACCGCGAGTTGACATAATGGATCTTATACCACACAATGGCCTGTTTGTCAAAGGGCCATGCTTTGGATAATCTATTGGGAAGTTGGAGAGGAAAGTAGGCGCGTCTTGCGGGGATTCGTGAAACGCCATCAAAAGACGTTATGATATTCACGGCAGGCGGCTTCCAACGATGCTGGCGCGGGGGCTCGCAGTTTTCCCGCTACACACATCTGCTCAAGCGCGTCAACATGCTTCCGGCATTCTCGCTCCCGTTCAAGGCGGGGATACGTGTCCGTCTCGTTCACGATCTCGCCATATAGAAAGGCAAGCCAAGGTTCGATGTTGCGCTGAGGAATGAAGAGGGCGACTTTATCGCCGCGTGTAAGCGGTAAAACGCCCTTTTGATGACAAGCTACATCCATTTGTTTTAGGCGTTGCGCCCTGCTGTAATGGTCGCTATCGATCATCACCACGAGAACGCCGCCGCGTTTGCGAATGGCGTCCAAGTAGGCCGGATAATGATCCCGAACAAATTGCTCGCCTGCACCTGCGCTGGTTTTTGGTCTGAGCACAGCATATATCTGCCGATTGCGTTTTTTGAGAAATCTGCGGATAAACGATTCGTGTTGTTTGTCTTCGCACAGAACGGTAATTTTTGGGCGCGTCATGGCGCGAGTCCCTGGGCATAGAGTTCGGAAATTTTTAACCTCGTATTGTTTTTCACCTGCCTGATGCGCGTATGACGCTCTGGATCGCGTTCCAACCAAACCGCCTTGTCCTCCAGAAAATCAATCGCTTCTGGATGGTGCGAAATCAACACGGTCTGCGGTAGCGTGTCGCCACAGCCATCCTCCAACTCGGCGAACCATGGTTGCAACTCTGGAAGCGCGACATAGTTATCCGGTTCATCCAAAAACAAAGTGCGTCCAGCACCATCGGCAAAGAGCAATAAGTAAAGCGCGATCAAAGCACGCTGACCATCTGAGAGTTGGTCAAACCGATAGACAGAGCCCGCTTCTCCATTCCTCGGGGAAAACTCGGCCTGGAGTTCCCGGTAATCACTGCCTTTTTGCACGAGTCTCAAGTCCGCGAAACCGGGCAAAACACCGCGTAGATGATCTATCGCCTCAAAGACCCGACGCGGACTTTCCTGTAAGCGTTCCCGATACCATGACGCAAAATTCTCACCGCCATCGTCGAGTTTATCGGTGTCGGAATCCGAACCGCATCTCATGCGTTTCGTCTCTAAAAAAAGCGTCACAAAACGGCGGACTTGATTTCTAAATGCACTCAGTTGAGTATTGTCGGGGCGGTCGGCCACTGGCGCGAGCCCCGATTGTGTCCAATCAAAAGAATATTTTGCCCCTTCGCTGTGATCATCGCGGTATAGCTGTACATCGCCGTTTTCAAAAGCAAAGAGCGGCTTGCCATTGAACAGAAGGTCTTCGCGCATCACCCGCATGAGTCGCTTGTCCGGGACGTGCTCAACCACGAGCCGATAAAGACATAGCCCACCAGAGATGTCGATTTCCAATTCAAACCGTTGCTCGAATTTTTTGTTCCAGTGCGTGAAATCAGCGGGAGAAAACAATTCGCCGACCCGCGCATCGCCCCGGATAAAATCGCGCAGTTTTCCCACGACTTCAAACACGGCCAACTTGCCGCATCCGTTTGTCCCGAGTAGCAGTGTCAGATCCCCAAAACAGAGGTCAAAGTTGGTGAGGCACTTGTAGTTGTCGATGTGAACGCGCTTTAGCATGTTCGCGTAATCCTTTCGGGATGATTGGCCTCATTGATTCTCCGTTCCCTTCCCCCGCGTCAAATAACTGTCTGCGATGGCTTTGAGAATCACGCGCCCGATTTCGGGATGCGTCCTTTCTTCGACGGGCCGAATGACAATGCCCTCGCGCAGTTGGTCGGGGTTTGTGCCCACTTGGGATTTTCCCCCGTTCCAGCGGTTGGTGAACGCATCGACCGCATCGAGAGAAAACGGGCCGCGATACAGCGCGGGTGCCGTTGCGATGTCAAAAGCGGCGCATTGAGCGACAAACTCGTCGTAGTCCAAAAACGCTTGGCCCTCTTTGATGTCGAATGCGCGATAGGCCGGCGAGGTTTGTCCGTAGTGGTAGTCGTTGATGCGAGGGCCAAAAATCTCGCCGTACAAAATGCGGTTCACATTCGGGCTCGCGCCCTCCAACACCTCATTCCCCTTTTCCACAGCGGGCATCCACAAGGCGCGGCGCACCCCCTCAAGCGTCAGCGGATAGCCATACAGGGACCCCTCTTTGCCTTCGTCTGAAACCTCAATTTGCGTTCTGTGCGTGCCAACGGCAATGCGCGGAACCAGTTCGCCGCGTGCTTTGTCGCGCACCATAATATGTCCAATGCGGCTGTTTGTGCCGTGAATTTTCTCTGTGAAAACCACTTCCTCGCCCTCGTGAAAAACATCGAGAAAATTTTTGATGTTTTCAATGCTGGTGTATTTGTCAAAGCCCGCATATTCGGGCATGCGGTTGCCGGCGAACAAATTGGGAGGCGGTTCGTACTTTTGAAATCCAAACGCGGCGACCGCATCTTCGCCCGCAACTGTGAATCTGTCGTCCGAAAAGACAAAGCCGTGCGAGACCTCGCCGCGCAACCTCGCCGCACGCACGCGGCCAAAATCGGGCTTGCCATGGGAAAAGGACAAATAGCCATCGATGCCCAACCGCACGGCCAACGCTTTGGGCACGAGCGTCTCGGGAGGCACATGGACGACCACATCGCCTTCCCGATACGTGTCTTTGACCACCACGCACTGCCAGCCGCCCACCTCTGCAATTTCCAACCTATCCGCGTTGGGGTGGGGACGCAACGCGGTTATCGCTTGGGATTTGACAATCAAATCAGCCATCGGAGAACCTCCTCTTAGAAAATCAAAGTGACTTTAGAAAATCTCGAACAGGCCCAAAAACGCGGTGGTCCAAATCCCAATAGGCCCTCTTTGCCGCTACGCCTACGGAAAGATGCGGATCGGGTTTGGTCGTCAGATAAGCATGTGCGCGAGCCTTTTCCTGCCTTTTAATGGACGCATTTGGCAAAGCCTCGACGCAATCAAAAAAGGCATTGATACAATCATTCTCTGGCGTATCCGCAAAGCTCTCGCACAGCATCGTCTCGAGCATGCCTTGTTGGTTATTGCCCGGCAGTATCAGCACTGTCACCGCTGGTCTGGCGTCCACGCGCTTTTCGGATCTGTTCGGCACGGGTAGTGCGGCATTTTTTGGTGAAGCCTGAAGCTTTGAAACGCCCTCTCTGCGGACATTTTGGCATCTCGAACAATGCCGAGACTTTTAACGACCTCATAAAACCCTGGCGCGTCTGCAAGCGCGCGCAGGAACCCCCGCAGTTCTGAATCTGAATATTCGCAAGTGATAGGTGACGAATGAATGCCTCAAAAAAATTGCGCGGATCGTTGCCCTCAACGAGAAGTTGGATTTCCGATTTGATTTGTATTGATCTCGTCATACTCATCGAACCTCAAACTCGTGCAGGATTGCGGCATCCATCGATTCTGGACTATAGGTGACACAGCGATTCTCCGCATTGTTGACTTCGAGCCTGTGCAGGAGAAAACCGTCAGGGCCAAGCGCGTGATGCGCCGCTTCTATACATTCAAAACTATGCGTGGTCGCAAAGACCTGCGTGCGAAATTGCCCGGCCGCTTCATCGATGACGCGCCAAACATCGGGCAATACGGCGTGGTGAAGCCCATTTTCGATTTCATCTACCAAAACCACGCCATCTGGCACAGAGGATATGGCCAAAATAAGCCGGGCCATTTGGATCATGCCTTCGCCCATCACCGGCAGCGGCACCAACTCGGACAACCCGATATCGCCCCAAATCATCGGTACACCGCTGGCAGAATTATCTTCGATACTTTGCAGATTGGGCTCGATGACCTGAAGTGCTTTTAAGAGCATCTCGCCGCGTTTCTGTTTTCTCAACATCCCCAAGCGCATGGCATCTTCTTGGGTATTTCTGATTCGAGATAGGAGAATCGTCGCAATAAACGGGACATTTGTGATCGGCTTTTCGATCTCAAATCCATGTTCCTTCACCCGTATATGGTTTTTTATTTTTTTGCCTTTGGGGCCTCGATACTGAAAGGTGAGCGTGCGTTCTTCGGGGAGGTTCGTCATCGAAATTCCCCCAGTGCGATCCAGAGAAAACTCGGCGATGTGTGGTCGCTCCGATGCGATTTCAAGGGCCAATTGACCATGCGACGTATGATGCGCCTCGATCTCGATGGGTCTGTGCATGTTCAGATCGGAGAAGAGTTGCTTCCAAGAGGTCTCATTGATCGGCTGTTGCCAAGCGGTTTCCCCAGCCGCTGAAACGACTCGAATGACGGGATCAAGGCCGCGAATCACATGGGTATTTATCGCCATCTGTGCACTTCCCGCGCCAGCTAGCAGAAAAACTGCCTCGAGCAAACTGGTCTTACCGGCATTGTTTTTGCCAGCGATGAGGTTAATGCGACCCAACCGGTCAATCTCCAACGCTTTGAAAATGCGAAAATTCCGTATTTTAAGATGCTTCAACATCGCTATCACGCTTCCCAAGTCAATCGGATTATCCCAATGCCTTTAGATATTCCTCGCCTCGGTGCTCGCGCAGCCATCCCTTGAGCGGCACATCGGCTTCTGTGGGTTGCCACCATCCTTTGATATCCACGCCATCGCCCAACAACTGCCGCCGGATGGGATCGCATTTGCACAGCACCTCTTCGGGGATCACATTGTAATCCAACCCCCGCAACCAGCGGTAACTGTACCCGAAAAACAGCACGCGGCGCGTTACATCGGACGTATTAACCCCTCGCCTGTGCCACATCCTGCGGTCAAACAACACCGCGGTTCCCGCCTTGACGCACACGGGCAACACCCCCTCGCCAGAATCGCACCCCTCGGGTTTTGCATCCAACTTGTGGCTTTGTGGCACGATTTCCATCGCGCCGTGTTCTGGCGTATCCACATCGCTCAACCAGTAACTGATCTTCAGGGACAACCGCGGGTGGGGGCGCTCCATCTCGGGCACGGGCCGCCCGCCGTCTTGGTGCCAACCGCCCTTGCGAATCGCGCTGCCCTTTTGCTCGGGCGGATACGCGATCAGGTGGGAAATATAGAGTTGGATATTCCACCCCAAAATATCCCACAACAGCGGAAACGTCTTGGGATTGTCCAGCAAATCCAAAAACGCATCGTCTTCCACAACCGTCCGAAACGCGCTCAACAGCGCGTCGGGCTTCAGTCCTTGGGCCGCGCGCTTTTTCGCCTCCACCCTATCCACGGCCGCATTTAACCGCGCCAGCATCTCGGGCGCCAGCGCATCTTCGACCACCAAATAGCCCTCGTCGTTAAATTGCCGGAGTTGCGCTTCTGTCGCGCAGTATTGCAACCCATTTTTCGCATCCATAATCTTCTCCTTTCAATCTCGCCTGCTGATCATAATTGTGGCGCAGTTGATTCGTTGCGCGAGCACAGGGGCCAGTTGACCAAATCGCCGGCGATTTTTGCCGATGCGCTCCAATCCCAAAACCACCAAGTCGAAATGATCTGCGCGGCGCGCAATTTCTTCGAGCGGTTTGTCGTGGCGCACCACCAAGGCCGCCGCGCGGTTGGGAACTTCCTCATCGGCAAATTGCGCCAGCCTGCGCTGTGCGCGCTCGCACTGCAACTCGCCTTCGCGCTCGGGCAACACCTGCAAAAATGTGACCTCGCGGTCGCCCGTGCGGCACAAACTGCCCAGCAAACGGGCGCGAAATTTGTCGTGCGCGCCCATGCCGCGCGTGGGCACCAGCACCCGATGCACATGCGCCATGTGCCAACCCGAAGGCGCGTGCAACACCACCACATCGCAGGCCACAGAACTGATGAGGTCTTCCAAATACGCGCTGTTGACATCGCTCAAGCCGAGCAACAAACTCTCGCAGCGATGCACGCGAGACACGCGCACAATTTCGGGCCAGGGCTGCGGCGCAATGGTCATCAGCGCCTCGGGCGATAAGCCCGCTGTAAACGAGGCGGTCACTGCTTCTCGCAAAACGGCCTGTGTATCGCGCAAGGACCGCGGGGATTCGCCCGCCTGCCATCCCTCGCCGGGCGCGGCCACCACAGACAACAACAACACCCGCCCCACCCCGGGCGGCGCCAAGGCGTGGGCAACCGCCACCATCGCAGCGGCATTTTGGGGATTGGCCACGGGCACGAGCACCAGCGGACTGCGACCGCGCATTTGCAGCAGTTGCGGGTCGAGGGCCTCGGCAGACGCATCGACAACCCGTGCGCGGCGCGCCAACAAGGCCCAATACAACAACCCGCCCAAGCCCAACCACACCGCCGAGATCAACCCCGCGGTTGGCACAGACACGGCCTGAAAAAGGGCCAATCCCGCGCAACACACCCCCCCGACCACGGGAATGAGGGGGAAAAACGGCGTGTGGAATGGCGCGGGCGTTTGCCGCCGCGTGCGGGCCAAAATGCTCGTCCAATGCGTGAGCGCGAAAGAAATGAGAAAGATCAAACTCGCCGCCGCGCCCGCCGCGGCCACGTCGGGCACGACCAACAGCAAAATGACCATCGTCAGCGCGCTGACGCCTATGGCGGTGATGGGCGTGCGATAGCGGATATGCACTTCGCCAATGGGCGCGGGCAGGGTGCGGTCTCGCGCCATCGTGAGGGCCACGCGGGAAGCCGCCAGCAAATTGGCTTGTAGCGCGGACAGCATGGACAAGATCGCGGCGATCAGCACCAGCCAAAAGCCGGTTTCGCCCAAGAAATGGCGCGCCGCCAGCGCGACGACCACCTCGGGATGCTCGGCACTCAAGCCGCCAATGGATTGGCCCGGCGGCACGCCCGCGGTTGCAATCACAAAAAGCAGGGGCAAATAGATGCACAAAGCAGCGGCCAGAGACAGCAACATCGCCCGCGGCAACGTGCGCTCGGGCGTGCGAACCTCGCCGGCAACAGCGGCGATGAGATCAAACCCCTGCAATGCGATGAACGTATAGCCCATCGCCTGAAAAAATCCCGCGGCCCCTTGGGTAAAAAACGGCGTCAGACTCGCGCGCATATCCCCCAAACTGCTTCCGATGAGTGCCCACGCGCCCCCGATGATCAACACGGCAAAAACCGCCATTTTTCCAAAATTGATCCAGTTGCCGCCGCCCGCACTTTTGCGAATCAGGCCAAACGCATAACACGCTGTCGCGCCTACGGCCAATGCCGTCACCACCGCGTTTCCGCCGAGCCATTTTGGCGCCGCGCCGAAAAGCAGACGACCACACTCTTGCAGTGCAATCGCGGCATAAGACGCAAACCCCAGCGCGTAGAGCACGCCTGCGACAATGGACGCAAACCAACCCACCCAGCCAAACGCAAAAGCCGAGCGCACGGACAACACTTTTTTTGCATAGGTATAAGTCCCGCCCGATTCGGGAAACGCGCTCGACATCTCGGCAAAACTCAACGCGGTCAGCACGGCGATTGCCCCATTGGCCGCAAACACCGCGAGCGCGCCCGGCCCCGTGGTCGCAAAAGCCACGCCCGCAAGCGCGAGAATGCCGCCGCCAACAATGGCGCCAATGCCCACGCCGATCGCGCCCACCAGGCCCATTGAACGCTCTATGACCGTCTTTTGGTTCATTTTTTACCCGGCTTTGGGATGGGGGTTTGGCTGGTGCAATTCGCCGTTTTCGATTTCGACAATTTCCGGGGGGAATGCCGTGCATCGCGCCCTGTTTTTCATGCCCCAGCGATGCAGGGGACGCACGCGCCCGGCATTGATGGTTGGATTCGTCCACACGCCCGCAATGGCGATGCGGCTGTTGGGACTCGGGTTTGGCGGGCTGTAATGCCACAGGCTGCTGTGCCAGCAGACCACATCGCCCGGGTCGAGTTCGATGTGTTCTGTGCCGCATTGCGCGATCCGCGCTTTGACGAGTTCGCGGGGCAACTCGCCGTGAATGCTGTCTTCATACATGACATGCGGCACGATCTCGCCCTTGTGGCTGCCGGGAACGAACTGCATACACCCGTTTTCGCACGTCGCCGGATCGAGGGCCATCCACGCATTGAACGGCTCGGTTTCCCCATCGCGCCAAAGCCCGTTGTCCTGGTGCCACGGCGTCGCGCTGCCCGTTTTTGCCGGCTTGACAAACACGCTGTTGAATTTGACGATGATATCATCCCCCAAAAAATATCGCGCCATAGCCAGCATCTCCTCGCCCGTGTGGAAGGTGTGCCAGATCAGGGGGGATTCCACGCAAAAATTGCCCAATTTCCGAAACCGCATGGCCTGTGCCTCTGGGGTATCGCCCATCGGGTCCATCGGATCGGAATCGGGACGCCCGCTCGGTTCGGGTTTGAGCAACTCGTTTTTGATGACCCCGCGCATGTCAAACGCGACGCTTTCTGGCACGACATCGCGCGCGATGAAAAATCCCTTTTCTCGCCAATCCCGCAGCTGTTTATCCTTCGGTTGCCAGTTTTGCATGCCCTATCTCCTCGCGTAGAATCGATTGGTCAATTGATGGGCTCAATAACGCCTTTCAGTTGAAAAATGCGATTTTAACCAGCAGGCCAATGACGAACACCAACCCCGCCCAAATCGCGTGCTTTACGCTGTTGATCTCCCGGCGCATTTCTCGCAATTCACTTTCAAGTGCTGAAAGCCGCGTGCGGATTTCCTCAATGATGCCCTCGAGTCTCAAAATACGTTCCCGCGCTTCTCGGTCAATGAATTTTTCATCTGTCATCGTTTTCCCCTTGCCATTGAATGGCGGATTCAAATACACCAAATCCACACTCGCGGCGTTCAGGCCGCGCAGAATACGGACTTTTTCCCCATGTTCCCATCCCCGAATCCCAAGCGCACCTACGGTGGTTGTGTGCTGAAATAATATCAAAAATAATCCAACTTTTCCCCATTTGTCAAGTTTCTTAGCGGAATCGGGAAATGGTTCTTTTGGGGTTTACAGGGCGGGGTTGATCCATTACATTGCGTCTAAACCCACAACATGGAGGCTCGCTATGTTGATTGCCACATCACGAACCGCGCATACCCTTTCTGAAGCGCGTCCCGCGCCCACACAGATTTTTGAAGGCGATATTGCCGCCATTGCCCAAGGTAGCGACACCCGCGTTATCGCCCTCAAAAACGGCGACTTGTTCATTTGCACCCAAACGAGTGCCCAAACCCTCGCCACCGGTATTGAACGGGATATCGAATGCCTGATCGCGCTCGACGAATCCCCCCTCCACTTGCTCATCGGCACGGGCGAATCCCGTGTTTATGCGTGTAAAGATGGCAAAACCGAGCGCGTTGAATCCTTTGACCGCCTCTCGGTGCGCGACAAATGGTACACGCCCTGGGGCGGCCCGCCCGATGTTCGCAGCTTTGCCAAAACAACCGATGGCTGGGTCTATGCCGATATTCACGTCGGCAGCATCATGCGCTCGCCAGATCGGGGCGAAACATGGCAACCCGTCACGCCCGACTTGCACGACGATGTACACCAGGTCGCCACCTCGCCCCAGGCCGACAATCGCGTGTATGCCAACACCGCACGCGCGGTTTATGTGAGCGATGACCGCGGCCGGTCATGGTCGCACCGCGCCGAGGGCTTTCCCTATTATTACGGCCGCGCCATCGCCGTGCATCCCCGCGATCCAGATTGCGTGCTGGCGACGGTCAGCAAAGGGCCACACGGAGACGCCGCCGGTCAACTCTACCGCTCGGACAACGCGGGCAAAACCTGGGAACACGTCACGGGGGGCTTTCCCGAAACCGTCTCGCACAACATCGACACCTTCCACATCGCCTTTTCAAAATGCGGTCGCGCCTTAGCCGCTGTCGATCATACCCTGTACACCAGCCGCGACCGCGGAAAATCATGGGAAAGCGCGTGGCGAGCCCCAAACAAAATTCGGATGATCGCTTGAAGGAGTTGGAAATGTCCCTCATTGACAATGAGTTAAAGCGCGTTTGGGATCAGTTGCGGGGCGATAAACCGCATCGACAAACATTTTTGGAAGAAATCGCCATCCGAAACCTGCGGGGGATTACCGATTTGCGCGTGCCTCTGGAATTTCCGGTTACGGTGCTGGCCGGCGAAAATGCCTGCGGCAAATCCACGGTCTTATTTGGTTGTGCCTGCGCTTACAAAATGCCGGGCGCGGGCAGTAAAAATTATGTTCCAACGGCGTTATTTCCCAGTTTTACAGTCGGCAAAATGGATGCCATGAATAAGACAGAATTGGAATATGCCTATCGAGACAATGGAAGACGCATGAACATGGTGTGGCGCCGGGGAAAAGCGTGGAACAGAAGTTTTTTTGGGCGAAAAGGCGCGACACAGCCCGAGCGGACGGTGTATTTGCGAACATTATCCAATTTTACCAATCCGTCTGAAGTGCGAAGTATGTTGCAAATTAATCGACTGAACCACACCATTGACAAAGTCAATCCCGGTCTGTTGGTGCTGGCAAAGCGGATTCTTCCCTTTGACTACGAATATGTGCAACAAGCCAAAAAGAGCCGAGGACGCGGAGACTTGTTGCTTACAGAATTAAAAAATGGCGGCGCGTATTCCGAGTTCCACATGGCCTCGGGGGAGCGGTCCGTTTTTCGGATGTCTATGGAAATCTCTTCTTTGACCAATGCGTTGGTCTTGATCGACGAAGTGGAAACGGGCCTGCATCCCTATATCCAAAAACAACTCATGTTGCACTTACAGCGATTATCGCTCAGGGAAAAACTTCAGATTATTGTCACCACGCACAGCCCGGTGGTGTTGGACAGCGTCCCGATGGAAGGACGAGTTTTTCTGCGGCGGGATGAGCGACACGATGTCAAAGTTGAAGTTCCTCTAAGGGACATTTTGCAGAGAGCAATGTACGGGCAATCCAAGGACAAATTATCGGTTTTGTGTGAGGACGACATTGCGGAATTTATGATTCGAGGCGTCGTGGATGCCCTCAGCCAAAAAATTGATCTGCGTCCCGAGGACTTATTTATTGGCAAGAACACGGGCAAGTATGAGTTCCCCGCGCATGCGCGAACCTTGGCGCGGATTCAGCAGTTGCAAAATTTTGTCTTTGTGTTGGATGGCGATGCGAGAAATTTGGAAAGGCCGATTCGGCGTGCCGCCCAGAATGTGAACATTCTTTTTCTTCCGGGGGAATCTCATCCAGAGGAATGGTTGTGGAACGCGATCAAAGAGAACACCTCTGAATACGGCGCATTGCTGGCGATTGGGCAAGCGCAGTTGGAAAACACCATGCAAGAAGCCGAATCGATCCTATCTGGCGCGACGACCTCGGAATCGGCGCGTCAAAAAGGTCAGTTGCAATTTTTGGCAGAGCGGTTGCAAAAACACGAGACCGAAATCGCGCGTCTCGTCGCGCGGCAAAACACAGAAGAACGCGGCGAAATCATCGATTTTGCCACTGACTTGGAGGATGAGATACGCGATTGGCGCAATTTGCTATCGCAGTAATTCAACAGCGAATCAACTGCATCAACAGTTCATCTCGGTTCGGGAACGTTGAAGTTGATGAGGATTTGATCTGGTTTTGGATTGGAACACACGCCGAATGCGATAAGTTGATTCAGCAATAGCGACTGCGGCAATACTTGGGCCAATCCGTTATTTTGAGGAGCAGATATGGCACATCACAAATTCACCCCCACGCATTACCACACGACCATCGGGTCGCACGAACCCGTCCTCGCCATTGCGAGTGGGGACACGGTCTCGACCACCACGGTTTGCGCGGGCGGCAAAGACAAAAACGGCGCGCAAGTGACCGAAGGCGGCAACCCTCAGACCGGGCCTTTTTACGTTGAAGGCGCAGAGCCTGGGGATTCGATTTCGGTTATGTTTGATTATCTGATGCCCAACCGTTCTCATGGCTACACCTCGGCCCGCATCGCGCCCAATGTGCTCGACCCGGGCTATGTCCCCCAATTTGACGACGACATCGCCCGCGTCTTATGGGAAATCGACTTTGAAAACCGCACGGCACACCCGGCGGAAGTCTCTTGCGACCGCGACCACACATCGCTCGGTCAGGGCACGCCCACCACAAGTCCATTAAAAGACCTAATTTTGCCGCTCAATCCGCACCCCGGATGCTTTGGCGTCGCGCCCCCGCGCGGCCAGGCCATCTCGACCGCCACCTCATCCACGCACGGCGGCAACATGGACTACAAACGCTTCAACCAGGGCACCGCCGTTTATTTGCCCGTTTTTGCCCATGGCGCGCTCTTTCACATTGGCGATGGGCACGCCCTGCAAGGCGACGGTGAAATCGTGGGCACGGGCATTGAAATCTCTTTTGACGTCACCTTCACCATTCACCTCCACAAAGGCAAAACCATCGCTTGGCCTCGGGGTGAAAACGACGCGCACATCTTCACCGTGGGCAATGCCCGTCCGCTGGATCAGTGCGTGGAACACGCCACCACGGAAATGATCCGCTGGCTCACATCGGACTTTGGACTGGACGAGCGCACCGTGCATGTGCTGCTCGGGCAAGCCATCGAATACGACATGGGCAACATGTTTGACCCCGCCTATACGTTTGTGTGCAAAATTCCCAAGCGCGTTCTCCAAACCCTGCAATGAAAAAATCTCATTGGATCATTTCTCCATCCGTCGATTTGTCCTGCATTTCCCTCGGATGGCTGGCGTTATTTGCCGCCCCTTCTCTGTTTCCCCAACACAGCGAAACCTTCCGCCTCATTGCGGTGACGTCATTTGTTGCCCACCGCTATTTCACCTTTCCCCTGGTCTATCTCGACCGCATTGAATTTGAACGGCGGCGCTTGATCTACGTCGTTACCCCAGTGCTGTGCATCGGGTTCGTCGCCCTGTGTTATTACTTTCGCATTGACGAACCCGAAATGTTCGCCTTCTGGTATCTCTTCAATTACTTTCACTTCGTGCGCCAAAAATACGGCATCCTGCGTATTTATTCCGGCAAGGGGCAATGGGGCAACAAACACCTCGACGCGTGGACGTCCTATCTCTGGGGCATAGCGGGCTTTGGGTATATGTTCGCGTTTCAGGCCGATGTCGAAGGCCGCGTCATGCATTATCTGCACACGCTCATCGGCACGCCGCTTCCCCCCATCGCGTCGCAGGCGATCTATGCAGCGGCTATCGGCGCGACTATCGCGTGGCTGATCTGCGAATGGCGAGGCCCGCAAATCAACCCTCCCAAACTCCTCTTTTTGGCTTCTGTCGCCTTCATGTATGGCGTTGTCCCCATCCTGTCCACAGACGCCTTGTTCATCGCCACCAGCTTTAGCCACGCCGCAGAATACATCGCCTTGGTCGCGCTCACGGTTCGCAACAAAGCAAAACAAGACGCCTTTGCATCGCCCATCCTAACGCGCGCGGGCAATCGCATTGTTCTCTACACCGCGGGCTTTATCGTCGTGGTCAGCGGCGCGTTGTTCGGCCTCAAATCGCTTTCCCTTATGGCCTTTCTCGTTTTCACTTACGGCACGTCTTTTATGCACTTTATTTACGATGGCATGATCTGGAAACTGCGCCGTCCCCGCGTTGCCCGAGCAGTGGTTCGCAGTGAGTAGGGATAAAAAAATCAATTTGGTATTACAACCATGAACGCCGAACAAAAACACCACCTCAAACACATCGACCGCACTGTAGTTTGGCATCCCTTCACGCAGATGCAAGACTACGCACGGGAAGAACCCGTCGTTATTGCTCGCGGCGAGGGCGTCTATCTCGAAGACATAGACGGCAATCGCTATCTCGACGGCTTTTCGTCCATGTGGTGCAATGTGCATGGGCATCGCGTTGCGGAAATTGACCGTGCCATTTGCAACCAACTCGACCGGGTCGCGCACAGCACCCTGTTGGGCCTGTCCAATATTCCCGCCATTCAACTCGCGGCAAAACTCGTACAACTCGCGCCATCGGGGCTCGAGCGCGTCTTTTATTCCGACAGCGGCGCGACAGCCGTTGAAATCGCCCTCAAAATGGCCTTTCAATACTGGCAACAGTGCGAAAACCCGCGTTCGCAAAAAACCGCATTTCTCCACCTGACCGAAAGCTATCACGGCGATACGGTCGGCGCGGTCAGCATAGGGGGCATCGCGCATTTTCACCGCCTATACCGCCCTCTGCTCTTTTCCGCGATAGCCGCGCCCGCGCCCCATCCCTACCGGTGTGAACACTGCCGGGGATCGTGTGACAAGACGTGCTTTGACGCGCTGGAACAGACCATCGCCGAACACGCCCATCGCCTCGCCGCGCTGATCGTCGAACCGCTCGTACAGGGCGCGGGGGGCATGTTCATGCACCCGCCCGGCTATCTCAAACGCGCAGCCGATTTGTGCCGAAAACACGGCGTACTCCTCATTGCAGACGAAGTCGCCACGGGATTTGGGCGCACCGGAACAATGTTTGCCTGCGAGCGCGAAAGCGTCGCCCCGGACCTCCTCTGCTTGGGCAAGGGGCTGACCGGGGGCTATCTTCCGCTTGCTGCCACGCTCGCCACCGATGAAATTTACAACGCCTTTTTGGGCGACTATGCGGATATGAAAACCTTTTTTCACGGCCATACGTACACGGGCAATCCCCTGGGTTGCGCGGCGGCCCTCGCAACGCTGGAAAAATTTGAAACCGACCGCACATTGGAAAAATTGCAATCTAAAATCGCGCATCTCGCTGATCAGTTGGCGCGTTTCCGCACCTTGAAACACGTTGGCGATGTTCGTCAAACCGGCTTTATCGCGGCTCTCGAACTGATATCAAACCGGGCGAGCAAAACGCCCTATCCCTTTGAAGACCGCATCGGTCATCGCGTTTGCGACATCGCCCGGCAAAACGGCCTGCTCATTCGCCCCCTCGTCAACACCATCGTTCTGATGCCCCCTTACGCCATTTCCAAGCGGGAAATCGATCACATGCTGGACATTGTCTTTTCTGCCATTCAAACCGTCACAGAAGGGGACGCACAGTGACGCGCGGCATTTTTGTCACGGGCACGGATACCGAGATCGGCAAAACAGCCATCGCCGCCGGATTGGCCGCAGTGCTCAAAAATCGCGGCGTCCATGCAGGCGTTATGAAACCCATTTCAGCGGGCGGGCGGGCGGATGCAAAATTGTTACAACAAGCCACAGATCAGCCCCTCGACACCATCAACCCCATCGCCTTGCGCGACCCGCTCTCGCCCAATATCGCCGCCGAGCGCGAGAATGGGGACCTCGACCTATCGCCTGTGTTCAGCGCGTTTGATCACCTCTTACAAACCTGTGACTGCGTGCTCGTCGAAGGCGTGGGCGGGCTGTTGGTGCCCATCACGGACGATATCCTCGTGGCCGATCTCGCGCTTCGTCTCCAGTTGCCCTTGCTCATTGTCGCACGCGCAGCCCTCGGCACGATCAACCACACCTTGCTCACCGTTGAAGCGGCGCGGGCGCGCAACCTCCCAATCAACAGCGTCATATACAACGCGCTCTCCCCAGGGCCGCCCGACCTGTCTGCCCAACTGAGTCCGGGCGTTGTGACGCGCATCTCGGGCATTCCATCGGCGGGTACGCTCCCCTACGATCCCCATGTCGATGTGGATGCGGGCCGCTTGGGCCGCGTGCCGGAATTGATAGACGCGCACATCGACCTGAGTCTAATTTTTCCCGATTTGTTGTAAAATACCATGACAACGCTATACACCACCTCCTTCAAAGGCATTGGGCAGATCACCACGCGGGAACTGCGATTTTATTTTGGCAACCGCCTGTCCAACATCCGGACGAGCCGCGTGCGGGATTACGACCTCGTGCAATTCAACTGGCGCGGCGATCCTCTACCATTGCGCCAACTCGGCACGGTGGAAGACATCTTTTATTGGCTCGCCGACATCCCACTCAGCGGAGATCGCGACGATCTCAACGCGCTGGACGAAATGCCCGAACTGAACTCGGCCCTCAACCTCCACAAACGATTCAACGGCCTGCCCAAAAGACGCACAAAATACCGCGTCATCGTTCAAGCCGCCATGCAACCGTGGCAATCGTACCGCCGCAGCCAGATGCAGAACGCCCTTGAACGCGCCATCCGCCGCCGCTTTCCCAAATGGCGGCTCGTGCCGGACAATGCCAATTTGGAATTTTGGTTGCAACAAACCGGCGCGCACATTCGCCTGGGCTTGCGCCTGACCGACCACACCACGCGCCACCGCACGTACAAAAGTGCCAACCGCCCCGGGTCTTTGCGCCCCACCATCGCGCGGGCACTCGCCTTGCTCACCCACCCAGAAGACCAAGACATTTTCCTCGACCCCATGTGCGGCGCGGGCACCATCGCCATTGAACGCGCACTCGCGGGCCGCTATGCCCTGATTCGCGGCGGCGACATCGACGAACAAGCCGTTGCGGACGCGCGCGAAAATTTCGGCGACCGGCACAAACCGCGCGAGATTTTTCACTGGGATGCACGCCGCTTGCCCTTGCCGGATTGGTCTGTGGATAAAATTGCCACGAACCCGCCCTGGGGCCGCCAGATGGGATCGCCTTCTGAACTCCACGCGCTCTATCGATCCGCCCTCGCGGAAATTGACCGCGTATTGCGCCCCAACGGCTTGGTTGCGATTCTCACCAGCGAATGGAACGCGCTCAAAACCGCGCTGGCCCCAACCGATCTCACGACAATCGAACACCTGAAAAATATCGCTGTACTCGGCCGCCGCGCCGATATATTCGTCGCACAAAAATTTTAGAAAGTGTGTAGGGGCGATGCCCCTGTGCTCGCCCGAAGATGGGGTTGCGCCCGCACGGGGGAATGGGGTAGCAGGGGCTGATAGCTGATCACCGGCCCTGGGGCACTCGTTGATACGGGTTAGTGCATGCGATTCAGCACGTCCTGTAATTTTTGGCGCGCGGCCTCGGCTTCTGCACTGCTATCGGCGATGGGGTGTTCTTCCAATTCGTCTGCCACCACGTCGTACAGGTCGCCCGTGTCGTAGAGTTTCCAGCGCCTATCCTGCGCCCAGCGTTGCAAGTAATAGCCCTCTTTGCCCCATCCGGGAAGCGGATCGTGGTGGGCAAAAATCCACTCGCGCGGCGCGCCTGCCTCGCCCTTTAACTGCGGCAAAAACGACACGCCATCAAACACATCGTCTTCGGGCAAAGACGCGCCGGACAGTGCCATCATCGTGGGCAAAAAGTCGCTGCAATCGATCAAATCGCCACACACAGCACCCGGGGGGATCGCGCCCGGCCAACTGGCAATGAGGGGCACCCGCGTGCCCGCATCGGTCGAAAGCCCCTTGCCCCCTTGGAACGCGCGGCCATTGATGACAGAAGTGACCTGACGCGGCGATCCATTATCGCCCAAAAACAGGAGCAATGTATTCTCTCGCAAACCGAGTTCGTCCAACTTATCGACAATGCGCCCGGTCACCACATCCGTGTACGCGACCATATCTGCAAAATATTTCACGCCGCTATCGCGCCGATTTTTAGACCAAATCGCGCTGTGGGGCGTGGGTTCAAACGGGCCGTGGGTCAGTGCCATGGGGTAATAGACAAAAAACGGATCGCCCTTGTGCCGTTCGATAAAATCGCAAATATAGGCCGCAAAAATATCAGGCCCGTACTCGCCCGCTGTATCCGTCAAGTATTCCCCATTTTGTTGGATCACCGGATCCGCATAGCGCGACCCTTTGTCCTCGGTGTGTTCGGTGTGCCAAAGACAATATTCGTCAAACCCCGACGCTTCGGGTCGCTGGCCTTTCCCGCGCCACTCGGGTTCAAAATCTGGCGGATTGTAACTGTACATTTGCCATTTGCCCGAAATGCACGTTTGATAGCCGGCCGCTTTCATCAGATGCCCAAAGGTTCGCTCGTGGGGATCCATCACGCCAAACGCGCGCCAGTTGCGAAAATTGTATTTGCCCGTCATCAACTGCAAGCGCGTGGGCGTACACAGCGGCAGGGCGTATGCATGGTCAAACCGCATTCCCCCTTGGGCCAAACCGTCGAGCACGGGCGTTTGATACGATTCGCCCCCATAACAGCCCAGGCATTCATAGCCCAAATCATCGGCCAGAATCAGAATGATATTTGGTTTATCGGAAGCCATGAAGATCTCCTGTGTTGCGGATGCTTTTCCCCATCTGCTAAAACCATCCTTTGTAGTAAAACGGACTCGCTTCGTCTGTGTTTAATTGCTTGACGACCTCATAGAACCACATGTCCAGCGGCATTTCGTGCGCGTCCAATCTCGGAAAGGGGTTGAAGTCGTCGTTCCCCAGTGTTTTGCCAATCGCATCCAACATGCCCAAGCCCAACTCGGGCACATCCACGCGCCGAATACCCGCTCTTTCCATGAGTTTGTCATACACATAAGACATTGTCGTGCCGCCCGGGATAAATGGCAACGCGCGCGTACGCATCACGGGAAAAAACACATCCACCACTTTTCGATCTGTGCCATAAGCCGCCGAGGTCGCCGCTTGAAGCGCGTCTTTGGGCAAGTACAAACTCGTGGAGTACGCGCCCTGGCGCCCGTATTCAACGGCCTTTGGATCGCGGCTCGGTTTGTCCAAACTGCCGCGCCAATCGCAAAACGCCGTCACCGCCACGGAAATCCCCGAATCCATCAGCGCGTCTGTAAATTGCACGGCCATATCGCCCATCACAAATCGGGTCGCTTCAATCGCGCGGTCGGGCAAGGGCGTCAATTGCCATTGGAACAAACCCTCTGCATCGACATCTTTTACAAACACGGGCGGCTGATCGGGCAGCAATCCGGAACTGGCGGCTGCAACCGCGTTGATATAAATGACATCTTGGGCCTCCGTCCCTTGCAGCGCATCCACAATCGCGTGCAACGCCTTTCCTTCAAGCCCCATCCCACCGTTGAGCCAGCAAAACCGGTCGCCAATGCCGGCATCTTTTGCCCAATTCTCCATCTCTTTGCCCGTCGCATAGCCCAAGGACTTTGACAAATCCCGGGCGATCACGGTCACACTTCCGCGCTCTGCAATAAGCCCCATCGTAGCGGTTGCCACCGCACAACCAATGCCCAATCCGGTTCCGCCGGCAATTACAAAATGCCGCCCTTTTGCCCATTTCACATCATACCGCGTTGCGACAGCTTGCTGCGCGTTGCGATTGCGATTCAGCAATTTCACGGCCTCTGCTGGAAACGCTTCGACCTCTTCTTTGCTCGGCCTCGAAATCGCCGGCGTGCCTTCCACAATACGCACGCCCGGCATTGGACGCGCAAATGGACTTGGATATGTACTCATTTTATTGTTCCTTTCTGCGGGCGGGCATGGGGCCGCGCCCCTACGATTGGCTTTCATCTGCGCCATCCGTTTAATCCGTGATCGTTTTTTGAAGGGAGGAATGAGAAATGAGGAACAGACGTTCCGTAGAGATCATGCCTTGCTTGTCTCAAGCGTTTGGTTCTGCCTCCTTGTGGGTTGCCTTTGATGCGTTGGCTACGCCTGTGCCTACGGCGTGCGGCGACCGACTTTTTTTTAACAGCAAAAAAAAGTCGGCGAGCGGGGTACAACTGCCTTAGCAGTTCAAAAATGCCGCTCTCATGCGCCGAGAGGCTGGCACAGCGCAAATCGCTTTTGTAGGAGCACGACATGCGCTGGCCTGCCAAGTGGGTTGCAATATGGAGGTGGGTTGCGAGACGGCCTTGCGCGCTGTGCGCGATGGCTTTGTCTGATGGTCTTTTGGGATGGCCTTGTTGCCATGGCTTCTCTGAATGACTGCGGAACGGTAAGGGAATCATTTGCGGGTCGCATATCGCATCAGGCCAATAGAAAATCAATTTAATATCACTTCTTATCTTCCCAAGTGATGGCAAAGCCCGTGTTTTCTTCAAATGCTGCTGCGCGAATGTCCGCATCTTCGGGCGCAGTCACCACGGGCACCACCACGCGATTTTCAATTGTATAAAATTTCGGGCCGCCGCGCACGACGCATTTTTGCGGGGTGATTGCGCGTGCTTCTCGGGCAATGAGAGCTTGATTGGCCGAGGGGCGCACCCGAATCTCCCAGCCGATCTTCTCGCCCACTCGGTCGAGCAATGCGCGATAGCGATTGCCCACCGCGGGCGAAATAAACGCCGCCTCAATGTGCGAATCGCCCCGAAGTCCCATCTTCAACGGCGTGTGGGGTTGGTCCCAAAATGCCTTTCGAATCTCGGCGTAGGCTTTGTTGATCTCCCATGCGTCATCCGGCTTCGGGGTTTGATCTTCTGTTTTTGCATCTCCCAATCCACTCCATATCAAGTCAAACCCCGTTTTGGCCTTAAAGCACGTTGCTGCGTCGCGGCTGATCCGCGTCCAATCATCGGCCAGATTTTTCGAGAGGGCAACGGTTAATATCACCGCTTTTTGATCCAAGCGCAGTGCCGGGGCTTTCAACACCGTCGCGCCTTTGGGCACTGCGGCTTGTGCTTCTTCAAAGAGCCGCTCCTGATGCGGCGTTTCCCGCACCCTGATCGACCAGCCGGTTTCTCGCTCCACCTTGGCAAATGTTTCGCCATACTGTTCTCGAACCACATCCGGAAAGTGAAAGGCCAGTTCATACGCGCCGACATCCATATACGCGCCGCACTTAAACAACCCGGCCTCGGGCGGAAAAGCCGACATAATATGCGCGCGTGCTTCGTTCATCTCCATCGGCCCATGCGTTGCACTCGGCGTCTCTTTGGGGCGGAACAAATACGGGCGATGATGGTCGGGGTCAAAAAATTCCCGCGAATACGCCAACAACAACCGAAAGGCCTCCACCTCTGCCGGCGTGGTCAGTTCCGTGCCGAACCACATCTCGGTCAGTTCCTGTATGCGAAATGGCCCCTTGGCCCCGGTTTCTATGCAATAGGCATGCACGTCAGCAAGCGTATCTTCATTCAGGGGTCTGTCGCCCGCAATGCCGGCTCGGGAAACGCGCCGGCCATAACCGCGTTGTCGCTTTGACCGCAAAATCTCCACAGCATACGCGCCGCCATTTTCAGGCAGTTGCACGCCATCTCGCACATAAACATCAACCGATTGCGACAATTCCCGTCGCGCCTCTGCATCGCCGTGTACGAGAAAGCAGGTACGCGGTTTCAGGCTTTGCACCAGGCCCGTCAATTCGCCCCCATCTGCGTGCGCCGAAAGCGAATAGGGTTCCACCTTGCACGCCACGCGCACGCGCTGTCCATTGAGGGTGAGGACGCGCTCATCCTGCGCTTTTGCCCGCATCAAATTCAACAGCGCGCGCCCGGGCGATTCCTCATCTTGATACCCCGTAATGGCGATCAGATTCGCCGCATCGCCCGCCAAACCCTCGGCGTAATAACTCGACGCGCCGCCGACCAACATGCCCGAAGACGCCACAATACAACACGGTGGCCCGGACAAAACGCGCCGCCGATCAGCAGGCGAAGCCACCGCGCCTATTGCCTTGGAATAAAAAATCTCCTCACCGCGTTTTACCCTGCGGCGCACCGGCGGCGAAAGATCATCGCCAAACGCCGAATACACCGCATTGACCGACCGCACCATGCCATCGACAAACACGGGAAACTCGGGAATCTGCTTGCGCCGCATGGCCCGCGCCAAAATCAAAATGACCTCTTGGGAACGCCCCACGGCAAAGGCGGGGATCAACACTTTGCCACCCGATTCAATCACTTCGGCCACGCGCAGTGCAAGCGCGGTCTCTTGCTGGCTGCGATCCGCGTGCTGGCGGTTGCCATAAGTCGATTCCATCACCATCACATCGGGCCGACACTGCGGCACGACCATGCCCGGAATGGTCAGTTGATGGGCAACGGACACATCGCCCGTCATCAAAATGCGCTCGCGCACGCCCTCAATATAGATCATTGCCGCGCCCAAGATATGCCCGGCCGGAATCCATGTGGCGGTCAACGCACCATCGCAAATCGGCACGGTGGTCAACCACGGCGCGTCCTCCAAGCGCCCCAATGCCATATCAATCGCTTCGGGCGGATAGAGGGGCAACTCGCCGTCTCGTTCCCCGCGCTGTGCCATCAATTTCACCGCATCGGACAACAACACCTGTGTAATGGCCTTTGTCGCAGGCGTGGCATACACTTTCACACCGGCGGACAAATTGCGCGCCAATACGGGCAATGCACCCGTGTGATCGGTATGCGCGTGTGTCACCAGCACGGCTTCGGGCATGCCCACGTCGTCCAAGACCGAAAAATTGGGCAACTGCGACCCGTGCGCCGCACCCATCCGAATGCCCGCATCCACCAGAATGCGACGGCCCTCGATTTCGATTAACGTACACGATGCGCCGACCTCGTCGGCACCGCCTAAAAAATGGAGTTTCATAAATCGTCAGTGGTCAGTGGTTAGTCCCCGCACATCCACCCGTCCGAAGGTGAGACGGAAGACGGGAAAGGGAAGCGGAAAGGCAATCCCTGCGCTCTACGCTTATTTTGAGTTGTCCAAAAAGCAAAAACGCGCTATTTTTTTGGAGTGTGTGAAAACGCCTGTCTCATTGCGCGTTCTGCGCGAAATTGGCATTTTGTGAGTGGTGACGCTATGGCGCGAATGATAATCCCGATCCCACGCATCTGCTATTTGCTCGTGTGCATCCTGATCTTGGGCTGCACCGAACGCCAGGTCCGCATCCACTTTGAACGGGCCGAAAAATATCGCCACGAGGGCAAAATCGACTCGGCTATCGAAGAATACAAAGCCATTCTCGCCCTCAGCCCCGATGCTTTTGACGCCCGCAACAATCTGGGGTATCTCTACGTGGAAAAAGGCCAATATGCCAACGCCATCGCGCACTATCGAAAAGCCATTGCCGTCAAACCCGATTTTGCCGAAGCCCACTTCAACTTGGGCGTGGCATATCTCGCTGAGAGCCAACTCGACAGCGCGGTTGCCGCGTACCAACGCGCCGTTCAATACGATCCGGAAAACCACGAAATTCACAACAACTTGGGCGCGGCGCATACCATGGCCGGCAACCACACAGAAGCCGAAATCAGTTACCGACAAGCCCTCGAGCTCAAACCCGATTACGCCGATGTTCACCACAACTTGGGCCTGCTCTACACGTTTGAAGGGCGGTATCGGGACGCCCTCCCGCAGTATGAGAAGGCCATCCGGTACAAGCCCAATTTTGCCGATGCGTACAACAACATGGGCAGTGCGTACCTCGAATTGGGCGAAATCGAAGCCGCCATCCGACACTTTCAAACCGCCATTCGGCTACGACCCGATCACCTACTCGCAAAAGAAAATCTCCGGGAATCCAAAACGCGCCTCAAAGAGGCCCAAAGCGCGCGCGAAGCCGGGGAAATGCGCGCCCATCACATTCTCACCAAAACCGAATCGGATGCCCGTCAACTGCTCGCGCAACTCGCCTCGGGCGCCAAATTTGAAACGCTGGCGCGGCTCTATTCCATCGATCCCGCATCGGGCCGAAACGGGGGCGACCTCGGCGCCTTTTTGCCCGGTGCGCTCTTGCCCGAATTTGAGCAAGCGGTGAAAGAGATCGAACCCGGTCAGGTCGGCGGCCCGGTCAAAACCGCGGCGGGCTATCACATCATCAAACGCATCTATTGAGGCTGTTCAAGAAGCGCGGGGCGAGTTCGCAATGGCTTCCTCAAGGGGCGCGCCGGGCAGTTCGACGATCTCGACGATCCAGCGACTATCGTCTTTCTATGCGGAAATCAACTTTCTCGATGGCTGTCAGTTCTTGCGTTGATGTCATTACTTTATCTCATCCTATCAATTGCCCACCGCAAACTGAACCCGCTTGCGTACAATGGGCTGGTTCGGGGCGTTCAAATCCGTTACCACCACCTCGATTTCCAAGTGTTCTTCGCTATCTTGCGGCACGTCCAGCGCGATGTAGAGGGGTTCCCATGTGGTCGTTCCGGTATGCTCATAAGAAATCTGCACGCCATCGGCTTGCGGGGTTTGGCCCAACAATTTGCCCAGCCCTCGAATCAGGCGAGAACCCGCGCTCTGCACGCCTGTAAGCGCGTATTCGACGCGGTAGCGGGTTTGCCCAAACGCATCTCGAGTCAAGTTATAGACTTCGTAATAGAGATAAACCGCCTGCGCCTTCGCAAAGGTTTTGGACGGCAGGGGCACCACTTGCAAGTCACCCTTTTGAAATTTCCCGGCCGGCGTGGATTCTTTTTCCTCGACAATCTGCCCGGCCAATTCCAAATCGCTCAACGATAGCGCGTCACCGCTGAAAGATGGCACGGTGACATACATCTTGTGCGCCTGAATTTTTCGGCTGATGGGGTCGCGCACCTGAGCGGTCAAGAAGTATTGCCCCGGAGGCAGGGAAGCGCGTACCTGATCCACCATCAGCATTTCCTTTTCCACCTGCCCGTTTACGGCTTTTGTCACCTGCGCGCTGTCTCGAAAAACCGGCTTTAGGGATCGGTCATAGACCACGACCTCTCGGTTGAGCATCGCGTAAGACTTTCCGCCTTGAGACGCGGGGGTCAATGCCGCGATGGGCACGCCCATATACACTTCCACATTCGTATCGGCCTCTTGCTCGGAGGCGCGGAAATTCGCCGCGTACATGTAAAAGTCCATGGGGTCGCCGCCGTAGTCATGCCGATAAACCGAAGGCGTGCGGTTGACGACTTGGGCGACCACCCTTTCGGGCGCGAGGCGAGACCACAGCGCGTGGTTGGGCGAATTGGGGGGAATGGGCGCGAAATCAAAAAAACCGCTGCCCGTGGGATCCAAAAATGTGATCTCGATTCCCCCGCCGATTTCAGCGTAAATCCACGATTCCCACTTGTAACCCAACTCCGATCCATCGCGCATCACACTGCGCCTGCGCGGCACCGGAAAAGTCGGCACGCCCCGCAAGTCGGCGGTCTCGGGGCCGGCGCCATAGCCATAAGACGCGCTCGACTGCCCGTGTACATGCTTGGTCGGCAACACTTCATCCAAGGCGGTTGCGGCGATCATATTCAGGCGGTTCTTTACTTTCGCCACCTTTTCGTCGGTCTCGAACACCAGATAATCCGACCAACTCCGATGGTCGGGATGCCCCAAGCGAATGTACACATCGCCTCGGCGATCCCACCCTCTGCCGTGCCATTCCTCCAGGCCTTCGGCAAAATTTGAGCGCGCGAAATACACCCGACGGTAATGCTCCACGCGGCGTTCATTCACCGGCGTGGTCGGCGTGGGATCGACCTCCAGCCAAAAAACTTTCCGAAGCCGGGACAGGGACTGCCCAAACGCGCCCTTCATCTTGGACAGCACTTCGGCGGGGGCCACCAGCGACAGGGCTTGGTAATACGCCCGTTCCGTCGGGTCCAAAAACTGAAAATAGCGTCCAAAAGCCGCCTGCGCCTGGGCAAAATCCCCGCGTTCAATACAAGTCTGCGCCAGCAGGGGCAGATAGTCTTTCGGCTTTGTCTTTGCCATTTCCTGCAATTCGTCCAAGCTGTAGGTTTCCTCGCCCGCGGCTTTCAGGCGCATCGCCACATGCGCCAAGCGTGCAGGCGTCAAGGGATGAGAGGGATTCACCGCCACCTGACGCGAATAGGCTTTCATCGCCTTGTCGTAATAGTGCAGGGACTCGTAAAACACCCCCAACTTGAAATAGGCGTCATAGTGGTTGGGAAAACGCTCTGTCACCTTGCCAAAATAGTAATCCAGATCCACGCGATCCATGCCCACCATCGCCAGATGGCACATCCCCAGATTGTAGTGGGCCGCCGCATAATTTTCGTCCATCGCGCAGGTTTCCCGAAACAAGCGCAATGCCCGCGATTTTTGCCCCGGCATCTTCAACGCCGCGAGTGCCCGCCCATTGCGCGCTTCCACGAACTTTTTGTTTTTTTTAATCGCGTCCAAGAAGAGTGCTTCGGCCACCTTCACATCGTCTCGTTCCAAGCGCAGATAGCCCAGCGCGCACATCGCCACCGCATCGTCTGCGTGTAGAATCAGCATGCGGTCGCAAATGCGGGCGGCCTCGGCGACTTGCTTTTCATCTGGGGCCTGCGCTCGGGTGGTGTATTTTTTGGGGATCAGATCCCCGCGCTCAAAATACGCATCGGATACGGTCACATGGCGGCGTCCAAAGTGGTAATCGTAATAGTACTTCAGCACCAGCGGATTGCGCCCCCGCCAAAACCGCGCCAGAAATGGCCCTTTGGCTTTGCGATCCAATGCCTTGTAAAAAGCAGCCGTATCCGCATCGGCCACCTCTTTCAAAATCAAACCCGCCACTTGATCTTCAAATTCCCCAAAACTCGCTTGCAATTCCGCTTCGGCGATCTGCCTATCGGCCTCTCGCGCTTCCCCTTCTCGCTCGATCATTTTGATGAGCGTCCGTTCCACCCGCAATTCGCCGATAGACGTCTCGATTGCGACTTCTGTTTCCGATTCGGATACAATCTCGCCCTTGAGCACCGTGCCATCCGCGAGCAAAATTGTGACCTTGCGCGAGGGTTGTTCTATCATCTTAATGAGCGACTTCGCCACCTTGAGTTCACCCATCGACGTCTTGATCACGACCTCTGTCTCTGATTCGGACACAATCTCGCCCTTGAGCACGGTGCCATCCTCAAGCAAGACCGTCGCGCCCTCCGCGGGCATTGTGCCGCAAAAAACGCAAAGCAGCATGGATATGAGTTGGAGAATTTTCACCTATCGCGTCCCTTTCCAAAAAATGGGAATTATATACTTGACAACCTAAATCTTCTTGTTAAAGTAATCCCGGGTTTTTGGTGTTGAATGCAAGCGA
This sequence comes from uncultured Latescibacterota bacterium, assembly GCA_958295785.1. Classification (GTDB taxonomy): domain Bacteria; phylum Latescibacterota; class UBA2968; order UBA2968; family UBA2968; genus VXRD01. The sequence continues at coordinate 1,977,199 of OY282377.1, read as the reverse complement.
CCTCTGATTTTGGGCATGCCTGCCCCTAACATCTAACGTTTCAAAACGTTTTCCTTCGCGTCTTTCAGGAACGGATCACATTTGCATGCGTGGATAAGATGTCCCGTTGACTTCCATATCGCCCGCTTGTGCCATAAAGGTTGTTCATGCAACCGCCTCACTGGCTATAAGTTGCTTGTAAGTCAACCGGGCGCCCATCGCCATATTCAACATCTCATCAACACGACTTAAGGTATCAACCTTTTTTCGATTGATGCGAAACACGCAAGCATTCAGGTACTTTTGCATGTGTTTGTCTGACCAGTGGTGATGAATACCCATATAGACACGCTTAACCCGTGCCCACAAACTCTCAATGGCGTTTGTATGGACCCCATCGCGTTCATATTCGTCGGCACAATGATTGATTTGTTCCACTTCGTAATCATCCCTCAATGCGCCGTATGCGCGGTTCTCGTCTGCATGAATAGTTGCGCCCGTCAATACCCGGTTCAACATCTTCTCGTGTCATGTTGCCACTTTTGCGTCCTGTACATGAACCGCCATTGCCTCACCATCTTCCCCTTTTTCCCGCATTCCGAAAGCAACCGATTTACCTCCTGTTCCGCGACCCGCATTCAACTTTTTGGATTTATGTTTGTTCTTTTCTTTCCCACCGATGTAGGTTTCATCAATTTCAACGATACCAGACAGAAAATCATCATCATCACCGTCTTTGTTGCCAAAAGCGTTTCGTATTCTTTGAAGCATAAACCAAGCGGTCTTTTGCGTTGTACCGATCATTTTTGCCAACTGAACGCTTGAAATACCTTTTGAGTGGTTCGTTTCAATCCATATTGCCGCGAACCATTTAGGCAACATCTTGATTTTAGACTTGCCAAACATCGTTCCGTAAATCATATGAAAATTACGCCCACAATCCGAGCACCTATACGCCAAATCAGAACGACGATAGATTTTTCCCATACTACCACAATGCGGACAAGACGCGCCATCCTTAAAGCGGATCTTTTCAAGGTGCAAAATACACGCTTCAGGCGTGGCAAACTTCTGTGTGAACGCGACGAAACTAAGCTGCTTTGCCATCATACACCCCCTTGTTCATTCGTAACTTGTAACTTGGATAAATATAACAAGAAAGGTTAGGGTTGGCAAGTATGTAATTCCCCAAAAAATTTGGCAAAATTGAAGGGTGATTGAACTTGATGAATAAGAATTTAGAGGTATATTTGAAAAATCCGCTTTTGATATTTCAAAAAATTAGGAGGTGATTGCCGTGGCTAAAAGCCGAAGAGTGATTAAAGACGCCCAGAAATCTGTCTCTGTAAGCCGAGAGCAGGTTGAAGTGGTAGCCAAAAAACTAAAAGAAAATCGTCCAGCAGGACTGAAGATAAAATACGAGATACTTAAAAGTGCTCCCACTCTGCATCCGAACAAGTAAAGGCCGATGCCATCTTCCGAATACGAACAAAATGTTTTTCTCAATTGCCCCTTTGACCCGGGTTATGCTGCACTTTTTGATGCGATCATTTTTGCAGTACACGATTGTGGGTTTAAGGCGCGGTGTGCTCTTGAAGTGGATGATAGCGCACAAGTAAGAATTGAAAAAAATTTTGACATTATTCAAGAATGTAAGTTTGGCATTCACGATATTTCGAGAACAGAAATTGACCCCACTTCGGCACTCCCAAGATTCAACATGCCGTTGGAGTTAGGTGTTTTTTTAGGAGCGCGAAGATTTGGTCAAGGTAGGCAACGAGAGAAGATATGTCTGATACTCGATAAAGAGCCATATCGTTATCAACAATACTGTTCTGATATTGCAGGGCAAGATATTAGATCACACAGTGGCGATATTCGCAGGACAATAACGGTTGTCAGAGACTGGTTGAGAAGCGCGACCACCGAAAGAGATGTCATTATTCCAGGGGGTTCAAGGATATTTGACCGATATGCTCTTTTTTTCACTGATCTGCCACAGCTTTGTACAAGTCTAAACCTCGATCAAGACTTGTAGTTGGCTGGCTTCAAGCAAATCCCTGGTAAAAATTCCATCTATTTTCGATATTTGTACAATACCCCTTCCCCTCGTACCTGTCAAGCCATGAAAAACGGCGGATGGACATTGCGTCCCTCCGCCGTTGTGCTTCTGTTCACAGGGCGGGCAGGCAAGGGCAAATCCTCGCCGTATCCCGCCTCTGATGTTAGAAAGTGACCGCAGCGCTATGGTGACGGTGCTGTGATGAACACGAGGCCTGAAATGCTGGAGAAGTCGCGATCATCTGAGGCGCGCGGACACTCTAACAACAGTGCTGTCGCGGCAATCCACGCATCCCCTGTATTTAGCCTGCGTCCCGCACGCTCCCGTTCGCTACGCAGGTGTGCAGAGATACGCACCAAATCAGAATTGGGCCACACCACCTCATATTGGTCAAGACTTTGCCTGAGATCATTTATCCGCCTGTCGCCCCAGCCTCTTTTATAGGCGCCAAACCACAACTCTTCCAGCGTCTGAAACGAAATGACAGCACGTCGACCCAGGGTCCAATTTTGGTAGTAAGCAACCGACTCCTCTTGACGCATGAATATTGAGACGACGCTGGTATCGAGAACTATAGGTGAAGAAATTGTAAGCATCAAGCATCGCGTCCTTCGCATATCGCACGGTTAAACGCCTCCCACTCTTCTTCTGTTAGGTCAATGGCGACCAGTTTATTGGCGTCGAATACCTTTGGGTTGGGATCGTTGCGAAATGCCTCGAGGTCGAACGGCTTTGACCATGCTCGCGTGCCGGTTATCTGATCGACACAAACCATGTCCCATTCGTCATTGTCGTTAAAGCGACCACGCCCCCTGATCTCGACGTGCTGCATTGCCAGCCGACGCATGGCGTCGTTTAGCGCAGGTTCAAAACGCAACGGCACAACCGTCCCATGCTCGCGGTGCAACTCTGCTGTGCCGCAAGCCCAGTTCACCTCCATGAGTCGTCCTTGCACCAACGCGAGTTCGTCGCACTCAGTTTCCAACACATCAATGATCGAAATACCCATTACCTGTCTCCTTTGATTTTTGGGCATTGGACAAATACAATACCCCTTCCCCTTATCCCTGTCAAGCCATGAAAAACGGCGGATGGACATTGCGTCCCTCCGCCGTTGTGCTTCTGTTCACAGGGCGGGCAGGCAAGGGCAAATCCTCGCCGTATCCCGACCTCTGATGTTAGAAAGTGACCGCAGCGCTGAGGATATGCACCGCGCTGAAGAAAGCGGTGTTAAATGCCTTGTAAGCATAATCCACCTTCGCGCCCTGCCCGCCTTCGGTCTTAAACTGCAACCCACCACCAAAGGAGAAACTCTCTGTATCGTGGTTGGTCTTGTACCCACCGCGCAGCGAAAACCCAAACGAGGCACCGGCAGCGCGGTACGTATATTCCGCGCCGATGTGAATGCGCTCGTCAAAATCAATGGGATTGTTCACGTCTAAGGCCAAGTCAAAGTGATGCGGCACGGGCGTGTTGCCCATCATCGAAATCACATCGACGAGCAAGCCCAAGCGGATATTCCTAGGCAACTCAAACTGCTCCCGCTGATAAACGACCTCCGTGCTGAAGTTTTGCACGCTCATCGCCATCACCGTATTGCGGAAGCCCGTATTGAAATACGTGCCGAGATCAAAGGCAAAGGCATTTTTGGAATTATCGACTGTCTGCTGGCTGCCACCGAGAAAAATATTCCCAGTACCCAGGTCCTGATGGGCAAATCTGAGGGTGGCACCTGCTGAAAACCGGTCCGTAATTTTAAGCCCGTAAGCGCCGGAAATGGCGTAATTGCTGGTCGTGAACGTGCCCTCGTCTTTGTACCCTTGCCCCGCGGGGTTTGGATCGATAGACGTGCGGTTAAAATTGCCAGCATCGTAGTTCACAATTGAAAGCCCGAACGTTCCTCTGCCCGGCACATTGACGGCAACGCCCGCCACGTAGCTCTTGGTATCCACGAGCCAATCCACGTACGTGACATACGCTTCCCGACCCTCCATGAAGGCCAGCGCGCCCGGGTTGTACAACATGGACGCCCCGCTGCCGATCAACCCCACGCCGGCCCCGCCCAAAGCTGCGGTGCGAGCGTCTGTGGGAATGGACAGGAATGCAAATCCGGCCTGCCCGGACTTGATAAACGTGGGCGCGGCTTCTTCAAACCCCGGAACGACCGGATCCAGTTCGCGGGTGCGGCCATCGAAATTGTCGGTCACGTCGGTGGCGACGCTCCCTTGGGCAAATCCATCGCTCGGCATCAGGCCCACGCACAATGCACAGAGCGCGATCAAAATGTACTTTTTCACGATCATCCTCCTTGTTTAGCGAACCACGATGAATTTCTCGATATGAGAGCCCGGAACCTGGGGGTCCCTGCTCTCAATATGTGCAAAATAAATCCCCGACACCAAGAACTGGTTGTTGTCGTTGATCGTCAGATCCCACGACAAGTCGCCAGAACCCGCCGTGTGCTCGATCTCCTGAATCAGATCGCCGGTTATCGAGAAAATGCGGATGATCGCGCTCGCGGGCAGGTTCACGAACAGCAACTTGTTGGGTTGCCCGGTAAAATTATATCCCCCTTGCTCCAGTTCGCCGCCCTGAATCTGGAATGGATTGGGCACAATCCGCACACTGGTAATATCTCGGGCGGGTGCGCGGAACGGACTCACGCCATCGCCCAGGGTGCGCGTGGCGAAAAAGCTGCTCTCCAGGCCATTGGCATCCACGGCTGTGACCGCGTAGTAATACCGCGTACCGCGAATCACAGTGTTGTCGTTGTAGGACGTGCCGCTAACCGTGAAAACATCCCGCCTGCCCGGGGGCTTGGTCTCGAACCCGGCCATGCGATAAACCCGGTATTCGGCCGCGCCGGGAACCGCAGCCCAAGTGAGTTCGTTCTGATCCGGACCTGAGTTTATTTCTAACCGCGCTGGCCAATCTGGCGTGGGTTGCAAAACCGGTTGCAAGCCGACAGTCGCGTGGACTTGCCGCGCATCCCATGCCTTGCGGGCCACAGCGACCGCCGCCTCTAGCGAGTCCAAACCGCTGTCGAGGAAGGCTTCCTTCTCGACAAACGAAATGTCGCCTTCAGACCACATCTTGCCCATCCGCTTGTTCTCTGCGATAGACGGACCCGTGACAATCCAAGCCGACACAATGTGAATGCTCTCGCCGGGATTCAGTTCGGGCCAGGGGCCAAACGTCACCATCCACTCCCAATAGCCCTGTTGAGAAGCCGTGGAAGTCGCCACGCTTTCAACGCGATCATCCCTCATAAACACATTCGACTGCGTGTAAAAGTCGTGTACTGCCGCCATCTCCGCGCTGTCTGTGGTTATCCAACTGGCGTCTGGCACCCAGCGGGCGACGCGCGGTTGGCGCATCTCCGGGTCGGGCTCATTCATATCGTCCAGCCAGTTGTCGGAAAGCGTATTGGGATCGCTCACCGGCGTCTTATCCACATGCAAGAACACGCGGCCTTTGTATTCGGATTCGAGAAACTCGCCCGCGTCAACCAATGCCTCGCGGATCTCGTCCAGCTTTGCGCCGGTCGCAGGCGCGGGTTCGCCGCGGTCATCGCCATCGGCGCGCGTGCCGGTGCGGTCTGTGGCGTCGCCATCGTAGGAATACATCAGCTTGAGTTCATCATCCCAGTTGTTGACCTCGTCGAGAATCCCGTGCTGGATCCCCGCCTCGAAGGGGCGCGAATCATTTCCGAAAGTCGGCGTAATGTGGGAACCGCCAGATGGCCCGCGATTGGCCGCCTGCATAAACCAGTGGAAGCCGAGGTGAAAATTCTTCAGCATCGGATTCTTGTCGCGGGTTTCCGGGCTGAGGTCTGTGCCGCGCTCGCCGGTTCGCACATCGGGCACGCGGGGCGTTTCCGGATACGTATAGGTATGAATCTGAAAAATAATATCCTGGGCTTCGGTATTTGCCCATCGCCACGACTGGATCCTTGAGTGAATGCCGCCGGTGTGGACGCGCTGAGATTCGTGATACACGTCTGAACCCAGCCCGGGAATCACGGCCTCATACGAGTCGGCTGGCAATCCATCGAAGCGGTCTGAAAAAACCGTCCATGTCTCTCGCTTGATCTCCACGCCATCCTGAAGCAACAAGGGTGGGGGAATGCGAAATCCCTTGGGAGAACCTTTGCCGACCGCATTGAAGAAAGAACTCGAAATGTCGGCCAAGTCATCTGTGCCGTCATTGACAAACTTGGGAATGGTGGTATTGGCGAGTTCTGGAAAATGCGCGAAGTAGCTCGGCACATTGAAATCATCCGTGAGAATCGCAACCCTCAGCCCCCAGTTTCGGGCCACCAAGTAGTTGATATCCGGGTTGGTGCGCGTCTCGTTCAGACCGCCCGGCCAGTGTGTGCCCCAGTTCCGTCCCGGATTTTGTGCAAACGCACTCCCGTAAGAGACCAGCAATCCCAGAGCCAGAAGAAGGGGAACGTATCGTCTCGTCATAACAGGTTATCTCCTGAAAAAAACAGATTGCAAACCTTCCCGGTTTCTCCCTCGAGCGGAAGAAACCGGAAGAGGTGTCGAGTTTAGAAGGACCAACGCACGCCGAGGTGGATATCCCTCGGATTGACATAGAACAGATACGACCGTTGCCTCATCACACTTTCATCCAGTTCTTTGCCCGGCTTGTCGCCTTCTTGCAAATTGCCGCTCGCATCCACGGTCCAGCCCAATGCTTCCATATACGTCTGAAAATTATTGCCCGAACTGGTACCGAGATGGGTTCGCGTATCCCATACCCGCGCCGTAGAAGTCGTGGAAATATTTTTGAAGTTGAGCGGGTTGCGAATCTCCAGATAGAGCGTTGGCGCCGCCTTTACGTCAAATGTTTTGGCAAAGCGCAAATCCAGAAGATTGATCGCCTGCCACTGTGCATTATCCACATTGCGAAGGGCCACGTCATTGGACGGATTGTAGTTGAACCACGCACCTGCCTGACGGCGGTAATACAGGTTGGCTTCCCAGCCGCCCTTCCACATGCGCTGATCGCTTCCGTAATCCAACGGCGTGCGGAAATTCAGGCCAAACTTCAAGACCGGTCGCCCCTTGAAGCGCGGGTTGGCGCCGGCCGGGTTGCCCTCGATTAAGCGATAGGACGCTGTCGATACGGTCTGCGCGTCGTAGATGCGCTCCCAGCGCACAACGCGCTTGCGCTCGGCGCGGAACTCGTAGGACAAAAAGCCCGTTACAAATTGCCCGCGCGCCTTGCGAACCGACAACTCGAAACCGCGAATATCCTTCACATTTCCGTTCATGTGGAATCGCGTGCTGCGGCCTGTGGAATTTTGGATATACATGCGTCCGCGTTCCGTATCCTTTTCAATGTCTTTGAAAAACACCGTGCCGCTGAACAAGTACTGGTTGGCGAAATTCCGCTCGTAGCCCAGTTCGTATGCAATGGTCACGGGCATTTCCAGCCACGGATTGCCAAACTGCTCTAAGGGCTCGCCCAGGCCGCTCTGCGTCTGGTACAAGTCAACAGAGGTCGGGATCTGGGCAAAGTGACCGTAGTTGAAGAACAGCTTGCTCTCGGCTGTAATCGGATGCGACACGCCAACGCGGGGACTCAATTTCCACTTTGTGGGCGGGCGCACGGCCTCTGCTTTGGAATAGAGCAACACGGCATTGGATCCCATCCACTCGGCATGCGCCTCGTTGGGCACATCGAAGTACCTATCTGGCCGGTGGAAGTCCAAGCGCAGGCCCGCGTTGACCACAACTTGCCGATACTCCATGCGATCCTGCAAGAACACGCCGCCGTACAGAGGCGTGCGGACCCAGTAATTGTGGAAATCTGCGGTATCTGTGACTTCCACGTTGGGCGGATCGTCGATATTGCCCGGCAGGAAATTGACATCCTCTAAGGTCGGGTCTTGCACGGAAGAGGCAAAACCGCGAATCTCGCGCAAAAAGAAGTGATGCACCTGAATGCCCGCTTTGATCTGATGGTTCGGCGTGACCTGAGACGTGATGTCAAAGGTGTAGTCGTCTTCCCAGGTGTGCGACCAGTCGCCCGAACGTGCCGGGTTGCCGTCACCGCCGCGCATGCGGTAAGCACCCAAGAGATCAAAGGTGCCGGGTTTGTACGTAAAGCCCTTGGGGGCTTCGTCCAGGATCACAGCGCCGGCGGCCTGCGCCGCTTGGTAGTTGTTCTCGTTGACTTCTTCAATGCGGCCATCTGGATATACCGCTGCGGCGGGCACACCGCGCTTCTGCAAAGGTTGCCACGAAGCTTGGAAGTTGGCCTTGCCCACGCGCACTGTCAGGTTGTAAAACGTTCTGGGAGACAAGGTGTGCGTCCACGTCAGAGTCCCAAAATTGCGATCTATGGTTTCGATGTTGCTGCCCGACCCCATCGCAAAAATGTTCCGCGGACGCAGATTGCTCACTTCAAAAGCGGGCGTGCGAGCAAATTGGCCCAAAAAGTTCCCGTACTTCGCGCCCTGAGACCAGCCACGCAAAAAGCCCAAAGACAGCTTGGTGGTCGCCGTGGGCGTCCAAATCGCCTTGGCCTGCCATGTGTCGTCCCGATAGTTGGGGACGGCCATGGTCCACGTATAAGCCGACTTTTCTCGGCGCGTGGAAAGCAAGAACGACACTTTGTCTCGAACGAGCGGACCGCCAATGGTCACGTCGTAGGTATAATCCGAATCGCGTTCTTTGGCGTCGAAGTTCTGCTGATACGTATAATCCGCATCTTGCTCAAAAGGCCCTACGCCACTGGCTTCGTTCACGATGCCCAACTTGCGATGCTGGAAATCCCAGATTCCCTTGGCTTGGGCAGGCGTTGTAATCACGTCTTCAAACACGCCGGCTTTCCATTCGCCGGCAGGCCCGCCCTTGTCTTCAAATATCTGATTCCAGCCAGCGAAATCCGGATTGCCGTCGCCGTCTCGGTCAGCGGTCGACGTCATGCTTTGAAACCGCCCCACATCCCACCAGTTATCGGTGCTGTACATGGTCGGCCCAAAATACTTATTTGCCGCAGGACTCCACCGCAGGTCTCCACCCGTGATCCAAGCGCGAGGCTCGCGGTTCACCACGTTGATCACGCCGCTGCGTACATCGCCGTACTCGGCGTTGAATCCGCCTTTCAGAATCTGAACTTCCTGAAGTGCTGTCTTGGAAAACGAGGAATACGGACGGCTATCGCGGCTGTCTTTCAGCCCCACACCGTCAACCATATAAACGATCTCGGTCTCATCGCCACCGCGGATATTCAACCCCCAATTGTCGGTGTCTATACCCACCTGCGTGGCAAACGCATCGCGCAACCGAGGCCCCACCGGCGGGGACTCGATCTCTTTGGCGGACAAGATCACCTGCGTGTAAGACACGTCCATCTCAACGGGTGGCCGCTCTGCTGTCACGGTGATCTCTGCCAATTCCGCTGTGGTCTCGTTGAGTGCGAAATCCAAAGGCGTGGTGCGGTCAATCGAGACCGCCACGTCTCGTTGCGTTACGGCGCGATAACCCACCAGCGATGCCGCGACTTCATACACGCCCGGAGTGACGCGAATGACGAAGTATTCGCCATTGACATCGGCAGTCGCCCCGAGCCGCGTGCCGGCGATCACCACATTGGCACCCGGCAGGGGTTCGCCGGTATTGGCATCGGTAATGCGACCCGAAATTTTACCCGTGGTGGTCGCATCGACCCGAGGTGCCAGCCCAAACCCCAGGGCTATGGCGAGCAAGGTGTAAAACCATGCCTTAAAACGATTCATAAACTCCTCCTTATAGTTTCTTCCCAACATGGGGGAAGACGAGGGAAAGATTTTTTGGCCCTTTCCAAAAGCCGATTTCTCTATCTAAAGATAGAAACTATCAACGAAAAAATATCCTCTGACATCACCTCCTTTTCGACCATCTTCCCGTGGGTCTGTGACGCGCTGCGTTCTTTTGATGTGGATTTTGCACAACTTCTGATAACCGGATTGGGTATCGCGCTTTTTTCCCAACGCGCTTATACAAAAGTGCTAAATCATCCTGCAATGAAAATCATTATGCAATGAGGCCAGAAAGTCAAGAAAAAAATAAACGCTTTCAGGCACGCACATCGCGTCTGCTTCCGCCCCAATCGCCCGCAACAGCGGAGGCGTCCATCTTCGAGAGACAGCCCCGCAGACACCCCTACCTAGCAATGAGAAATATCACATCCTTGGCTACCCTCGTTCCCGCATTCAAATCCGTCACAGCCACCTCCAGTTCATAGCGTCCCGCCTCTGATCCACTTATGTCGATCTCCAGATAATTGTACTCGGTTTTCTCCATCCCTACCTGCTCGTAGGAAATCGTCACCACCTTCTTCTGTTCAATGCCCAAGAGTCTGCCGACTGCACGCAAGATCGTCACGGCCAGGGGCTTGCCCTTGCGGGGCGAAATTTTGTAATCCATCTGATAGCGCGTCTGACCAACCTCGTCAAATGTCAACCCATAGACCTCGTAGTAAATCGTCACGGGTTGCCCGGGCAAATAGGTTTTGGACGGCATGGGCACGACCTTGTGCCCGCCTTTTACTTTTGACAAAGAATCCCGCACCACCAAACCGGCCATTTCGATATCGGATAGCATCAGGCCCGGTCCCGTATAGGGCTCTACTGTCAAGGCGCGCGTATAAGCCCCGCGCAAATTGCCTTGCGGACTGCGTACTTCCACCCCCAGATGATAGGCGCCGGGCGATAGATTGAGCGCGATTTGATCGACAGCGAGATCGCCCGCGCCCAGCGAATCCGTCGCATCCACCGCAAAAGGCAAGAGAGCCATCTTGCGATAGATGGGTCGCCAAGTGCTGTCAAACACGGCAATGCCGCGTTCCAACATGCCGCTCGCCTGAACGCTGTCCGGCAAATTGATCACGGGCACGCCGCAATACACCTCGAGGCGGCTGCGTTCGTTTTGCCCTTGAAAATCGACCGCATCAAAATGGAAATCCAACGCATTATTAAAGGGAGGCATCCGCTCTGCCTGGGCTCGGATGGCCGCGGCGACCTGTCGGTCGGGTCGCCGGTCGGTCCACAGCCCCATATTAAAATGCGACTCGCTCCTGCCCTGCGGGATATCGGGATAGATGTAGTTCCCCTTGCGATCTAAAGCCGTGAAGACCACCTCGATCCCGCCGACCACTTCCGGGTAAATCCAATACTCCCAGAGCGTGCTGCTGTCGATGGGATAGAGCGGATAGCCCCGCACTGTGCGCTCGCTCGCCCCTCGATCATAGCCGCTGAGTTCCACGGTGGGCTGGTAGCGGTCAGTACTGACCTGATTGTAGGATGTGGCCCCAAAACGGGTGCGGTTGGGGTTCAATTCAAAATCTATGGCCTCGAAATCGTTCACCGTCACATCGAGACCCAACTCGTCTTGGATCACCACATCTTGCGAGGAGGTCCGCAACCGGCCCATCCGCGCGATAATCTCCTTTCGACCATCTACTGGCATGCCCATCCACAGGCGTTCTTTCACCCGCACGACATCGGCGTCCATCTCGTAGCGTATGTCGCCCGCGCGGCTCTTGTGCGCGGGTTCGCCATAGCGAATGTAAATCTCCCCGCGCTTGTCCCACGGCGCGCGCCCGCTCGAAAAATGTCGCATCGCGTACAACACCCGGCGATAGTGCTCCACGAGCCGCTCGTTGCCCGGCGTGGCCGGCGTGGGGTCGCGCCGCTGCCAGAACATCCGAACGAAATCCGCGTGCTGATCGGGCGACAATGCGTCGTAAGCCGCGGCCTCTTGCGGGGTTGCCACGGTGCGAATGTCTTGCAAGAGGATGCGCGTTTCGCCATCCACCGTGCGTAAATACTCCGCCATCACTTTTTGCGCTTCCCCTGTTTCGCCCATCCGCTGATACGCGCCCAAAAGCAGGGGGAGGCATTCCGCGCGCAGTTCGGGCCGCGTGTCCATCAGGTCGCGCCACAAGCGCGTCGCCCGTGCATCTCGCCCTTGTTTCAAATAGACTCGCGCCAAGCCGAAGCGCGCCCGCGCGTGCATCGGGTTCATCGCGCTCTGCCGGGTATAGGCTTTCTCGGCGGCCTGATCCTCGCCCTCGCGCTCAAACACCCGCCCGAGCAAATACAGCAACTCGGGGTGATGCGGATGGACTTCTATGGCCTCCTTCAAAGCGTCTTTCGCGCGTTGTTTGCCTCCGAGCAACCGGGCCATAGCGCGGTGAACCCGTGCGGGTTGATCGTCGGGCCGAAGCGCGAGGGCCTGATCAAATGCCGCGACTGCCTCATCCCATCGCTTGCGCCCAATGTGGGACAGCCCCGCGCCATTGTAGGCTTCGGGCAACACCCCGCCCGCGTTCAGCGCGTCCTTAAACGCCTGCTCCGCATAAGGCACATTACTCGCAAACAAATAGGCATACCCCTGCGCGGCGCGCCCCATCAAATCGCTGCCATCTGCTTCGAGGAGGGCGTCGATCACCTCTAGGGCCGCTCGCGCCATCGCCGTATCGGGCGGCACTTGTCGCGCCGCATAGCGCGGATCGATGTATTTTGCCATTTCTTTGCGCCTGCCCATCGCCGCGAGGAGTGCCCCGTCCAAGTTGGGCAACGCGCCAAAGCCGAGCAATGGGTTGTAATAGGCCCGCGCCACGAGCGGGTTGCGATCCAGCCAAAACCCGTAGAGAAATGCGGCCCGGTCTGCCCGTCCCAATCCCGCGTAGATGGCTTCGATCTCGGCGCCACCAAATTGCTTTAACAGCCGCCCCGATATCTCTGACCGCTGATCGTCAAAGCCATGAGCGGGAACGAGCGCGTCTCCCATCACCTCAAATTTTCGGGCCGATGTGAGGGTATCCCGTCCCGCGGTCACTCGAACCCGCAGCGTGTACACGCCCGGCAACAGATCATGGGTGGGGATGCCCTCGGCGAACTCGACGGCGCCGCGATAGCCCGGAAAAGACCGCTGATCGCGCCAAATGCGATGCCCGTATCGGTCTTCCACTTGCATGGCTACGCGATGGCGCTGATAGCCCAGATAGTAGATCTCAAAATACACGTAGAGCGGTTTGCCCCTGCGGTATTGCCGAGACGGGTTGGGCAGCACCGTGCGGTCGTCTTTGCGGAACATCTCGAGGGCTTTGCCCGCGCCTCGTGGGTTGAACCCGGAAGACAAATACAAATCGCTCATGCCTGCCACGCCCGGGTCGTAAGCGGGCACCGCCAGCGAAAACACGGCCAACCCCGACCGGTCGGCCTGCATATCGCTGAGGGTCAGTTCCCCGCGATAGCGCCCCGCCGGCAAGCGCACTTGCACCATATCGTACACCGTGCGGTCCGTATCGACAGTGGCCTCAATGGATTCGGCTGTCAGTTGGCTTTCCGCCTCCACTTGTCGCACGACCTCGCCATCCGCGTTTAAGACCCGCAGCGACGGTTTGTAGCGCGCGAGATACACACCCGAATCCCGCCGCAAAAACGCAAACTGCGCCACGGGAAAGCGCAACGTGATCTCTTCAAACCCCTCGCGCCCGCGATAGCGAAAACTGCACACATCGATCTCAAAAGCCACCGCCCCTTCTCCGCGCGGGGGCAGGTCTGTCTCGCTGGCGCGAAGGTCACAAACCGCGACCAGCACCCCCAACAATACTGTCACAAAGCGCATGATCGATCCTCTTTGGATTTGAGAAACTGCAAGCGGGATTAGCGATACCTGTTTTGCTGACCGCTGACTAAAATAACACAAAACAAGCGCGGTTTCAACCCGATAGCGATAGCCCTTGACAGATTTTTCAGAAAGGCGTTCTTTGATTTTGTCATTGCAACTATAGAAGAACCCCGCCCAACCACCCATCCAAAAAGTGAATCGTAGGGACGGTGCCCCCGTGCCCGCCCGAATGGGCGATACGATGAACTGCTATCGCAGTTGTCCCCCTCTCCGTTGATTCGCAGCTATGCGTTTTGTCGCGTACTGTGGAGATTTCTATGACCCGCCTTTTATCTCCCATCTTGTGCGCCATCTTTTTCCTTTCGGGCGCGAGTGCTCTCCTGTTTGAAACCCTGTGGTTTCGCCAAGCCGGGCTGACCTTTGGCAACAGCGTTACCGCATCCAGCTTGGTGCTGGCCGCATTTATGGGCGGCTTGGCCTTGGGCAATGGCCTTGCGGCGCGCATGGGCATCCGCATTGTGCGGCCCGTGCGCGTCTATGCGCTGTTGGAAATTGTCATTGCCCTGTCAGGCGTGGTCATTGTGTGGATTTTGCCCGCGCTGAATGCCGGTCTATCTGCCTTTCTCGCCGGCTTCCTCGACCATCCCCTGCTGCTCAATTCCCTGCGCTTGCTGTTGAGTTTTGCCCTTCTCATCGCGCCCACCACAGCCATGGGGGCTACCCTGCCCATTTTGGTTCGCGCACTGCGTCTGTCTGCGTCTGGGCAAGATGACGCGTCGGGGTTTGGCATCGCGCTCGGTCGCCTCTATGCCTGTAACACGCTGGGGGCCGTGGCAGGTGCTGTCGCCGGAGAGGTTGCGATCATCGAATGGGTCGGCGTTCAGGGCACGGCTTGGGTCGCCGCCTTGTTGGACTTTATCGCCGCCGGGGCCGCGCTCGTTATTGCCCCGTATTTTTTGCGTAAGCCCGAGACATGCCCCCCACAATCGGAGCGGCGTCTAACCCTGAGAGCGTGGCAATTGCTGGGTGTTGCCTTTTTATCGGGGGGTGTTCTGTTGGCTCTGGAAGTGGTCTGGTTTCGCTTCCTCCACCTTTTTGTGCCCGCGACCACACTTGCTTTTGCCGCGATGTTGGGCGTGGTGCTCACGGGCATCGGCATAGGGGGGGGAATAGCCGCCCGGTGGTTGCGGCGCAATCCCGAGGCATTTCGCACATTGCCTGCTCTGGCCCTCTGTTCTGGCATCCTCACCGTCGTCACTTACAATGCTTTTGGCTATGTGGTGGCGCCTTTTGGAATGGGTTCGATTGGCAAAATACCGCAAATTCTAACGCTATGTGTGGCTCTGATGTTCCCCGTATCCCTTCTTTCGGGCATTCTTTTTACGTTCACCGGCGCCGCGCTCAACCGCCACATTTCGCCCGATACGCACGCCGCTGGCCTGCTCGCCCTTGCCAACACCATCGGTGCCGGCATCGGGGCTCTCGCTACGGGGTTTGTGCTGCTACCGCTTTTGGGCATGGAACGCGCCACTCTTATTCTGGCTCTTTGCTACTGCATTGTCGCCTTGCTCGTATCGGGCGCGCGCCTGAAAACGCGGGGTTCACTCCTTGTTCGCGTGCGAAAATACCGGGCGTATTACGGCCTGCTGGGCGCGTACCTGATCACCGTGATCTCCTTTCCATTTGGTCGCATGGAGAACGCGTACTTCCCCTTTGTCGCACGGCGTTTTGGCTATCCCGATACATGGCAAATCGCCGGCACGCGCGAGGGCCGCACGGAAACCATCATCTATTTGAAAGGCTCTTATTTTGGCGTGCCCGTTGCCTATCAGATGCTCACCGATGGCTTTTCAATGGCTTCCAGCAGTTTGGTCAACCGCCGCTATATGAAGCTCTTCGCGTACTGGCCTATGGCCCTGCATCCGGATATCAAAAGTGCCCTGCTCATCAGCTTTGGCGTGGGTTCTACGGCGAAGGCACTGACCGATACGCACGCGCTTGACCGCATTGACGTGGTCGATATTTCCCGCGATGTGCTCGACATGAATCGCATCGTCTATCCCGATCCAGAGACACAACCCCTGAAAGACCCCCGGGTGCGCGTGCATATTGACGACGGGCGTCATTTTTTGCAAACCGCGCAAAACCGCTACGATCTCATCACCAGCGAACCGCCGCCGCCCAGGCGAGCCGGGGTGGTCAATCTCTATTCGCAGGAATATTTTCAGATCATTTACAACCGCCTTTCAGAAGGTGGCTTATGCACGTACTGGCTTCCGGTTCACCACCTCACACCCGACGACGCAAAAGCCATCATTCGCGCGTTTTGCAATGTGTTCAAAGACGCCTCCCTCTGGGCCGGTGCGGGTTTCAACTGGATGCTCGTCGGCTCTCGCAATGCCCCATATCCCCCATCTGAAGCCGCCTTTGGGCAACAGTGGCGCGACCCGGTCATGCGTTCCGAACTTCGCGCCCTCGGTCTGGAGCGCGCCGAGCAACTCGGCGCCCTGTTCATGTCCGATGCGGCCCACCTCAACGCGCTCACGCACAATACCCCGCCTTTGGTCGATAACTATCCCAAACGCCTTTCCGTTGGCTTTTTTAACCGCGAACCCCACCGCGACTTCTACGCCCGCTGGATGAATCCCCTGCTTACCCGCGAGCGGTTTAAAAATAGTGCCTTTATTCGCAAGGCATGGCCTCCTGTGCTGCGAACGCGCACCCTCGACTATTTTGAAGCGCAACGCCTTCTCGAAGCCTCGTTGATTCCCCAGAGCAACGAGACGCCAGATCGCGGCACGCGCATCGCCGCGCTCCACACCCTCCTCACGCAGACCGACCTCCGCACGCTTCCGCTGTGGCATCTCCACATTCAGGATGATTTGCTCTATGCCGTGGATACCCGCCTCAAAGCAGGTGACGCGGAAACGCCGTATCTTCCCTATCTGGCTGCCCGCGCCTTGGTCGAGCGCGACTATCCGCTATCTGCCCGCTACTACCAACGCGCCCAGTCTGCGGACCCTGCGTTGCGCTACCTGCGTCTTTACGCCCTGTGCATGGGCGGCAACACGGCAGAAGCCGAACGCCTCGCCAATGGATGGAAAGACGAGATATTGCGAGATACCGCGCAGCGTTTCTACTATCAGTGGCTGGCCGAGACCTTCCGCCTCAACATTCCCATTCCCTGATCGCTATTCAAAATCAGTGGTCAGTGGTCAGTCCGCCCCGCACAGCCACCCATCCAAAAAGTGAATCGTAGGGACGCCCCCGTGCCCGCCCGATTCACAGATTCATACATCCGAATCTCCTTTGACTTTTTGCAGTTCACTTTTTAGTTTTAGCGGGTAGCAAAACAAGCCGCCTTCCGGGGCGCGCGGCGGGGACAGGCCACCGACCACTCGACGGTGGGGATGGGCAGGGATCGTTCCTTTTCCAATTTCCAAGACAATAAAATGCACAAAGTCGCCTTTACTTTTACTTTTTTTCTCTGCCTTTCCGCAGCGGTGCATGCCAGCGGTTCCCAACTTCTCGAGGCCGCGGCAAAGGGGGACCGGTCGGGTGTGCAGGCGCGTTTGAAAGCCGGAGACAATGCAAATGTTCGGGATAAATACGGTACCACGGCCCTGATGGTCGCAGCCAGAGGGGGGCATACGGACATTGTCAATGCCCTCCTTGAAAACAGGGCCGATCCCAATGCCAAGGGGATGAGCGGGGAGACGGCTTTGATTGTCGCGGCTTTTCAGGGGCATATCCAGGCTGTGCAGGCCCTCTTGTCGGGCGAGGTCAATCCCGATATTCAGGACGATCACGGGGCCACCGCGTTGATGTCCGCCGCCTTTGAGGGGCATGCGGATATCGTCAAACTGTTGCTGACAAAAGACGCGAATCTCCATCTGAAAAACGCCCACGGCGCGACCGCGTTAATGCCCGCCGCAGTAGAAGGTCATGTCGCGACGCTTCAGGTGCTGATAGATGCGGGTGCAGATGTCAACGCGCAGGATAACGACGGTCGCACGGTGCTTATGAGTGCCATCGTTGCCGGACACACCTTTGCCGTGCGCGTTCTCCTCGAACATGGTGCAGATCCCAACCTCAAAGACAAGGACAACCGAACGGCCCTCACCTGGGCTTCAGTTGAAGGCCAAACGGATATTGTCAACGATCTCCTAAATGCGGGTGCTGACCCAAATATCAAAGACAAACTGGGCGATGCCCCCTTGCTGCTGGCCGCTTTCAAAGGTTATACCGAGACGGTCAATGCTCTTCTGGCAAAAGGCGCGATTCCCAATATTCGAGGCAGTGTCGGTGAAACCCCTTTGATGCGGGCTATGTTGTATGACCACCGCCAAACCGCACGGGCACTCGTGGCAGGTGGCGCGGATCTCGACGCGAGGGATCACCTGGGCGATACGGCTTTGATGGGTGCGGCATGGGACGGGCAAACCGAGCGGATCGCGTTTTTATTGGCGCTGGACGCAAACGTCAATGCGCCCGACCGGGAGGGGCGCACTCCGCTGATGGCCGCCGCATTTGAAGGGCATGCCCACGCTGTCAACGCGCTCTTAAAAGGCGGTGCCGATGTCGCGCTCCAAGACAAAGATGGCATTACGGCCCTGATGTGGGCCAAGGCAAAAGGCCACCAGGCGATAGCCCGTGAACTGGCGCGGGCGGAAAATTTTGAATAGAGAGGTTTTCATGCACCACCTGATCTTTTCCATGGTTTTGCTTTTTGCCTCTGCTGTTTTGACGGGCATAGGGTTTGCCGCTGATTGGTCGCAGTGGCTCGGCCCCAACCGCGATGGGGTTTCCTCTGAAACGGGATTGCAAAAAGACTGGCCTAATTCCATCCCCCCAGTTCTTTGGCGAACACCGCTGGGCGAGGGCTTTTCGGGCATTGCCGTTGCACAGGGCGCGGTCTATACGATGTTTGCAGAAGGCGAAGATGAATATGCGGTCTGTTTGGACGCCACGACTGGAAAAGAACGCTGGCGGGTTAAAACCGGTAGCAAGTTTTCAGACTGGGAGGGTGGCAACGGCCCCCGCGCTACCCCCGCGGTTGACGCGGATCAGGTCTTTTTTTTAGGTGCAAATGGACAGCTTTACGCGCTCGATGTTGACGATGGCAAAACAGCGTGGTTTCACGTTTTTCAGACCGAATACAGAAGCGAGCCGCCCCATTGGGGCTTTTCGACTTCCCCTTTGATAGAAGGCGAGTTGCTGATCGTAGAAGCAGGGGGTGTCGCCGGCAGGTCCTTTATTGCATTTCATAAAACCACCGGCGAGATCGCTTGGGCTTCTCAGGACGACGCGCCTTCTTATGCTTCGCCAATAGCCATCACTGTATCTGATATCCGGCAAATCGTTTTCTTTCCAGCTACCGGCCTGGTCGGTGTTGCGCCCAAAGACGGTCAACTCCTGTGGCGCCACCCCTGGGAAACGGGTCCCAATGTCAATGCCGCCACGCCCCTCTTTCTCGCTCCCGATAAAATTTTCATCTCTTCGGGCTATGGCAAAGGCGCGACAGTCATCCAGCTCATTTCGCAAAACGGGCAGATTGCCGTGAAAACAGTGTGGCGCAACCGCAGCATGAAAAACCACTTTGCCACATCCGTTCATCATCAGGGCTATCTTTACGGCTTTGACAACGCCATTCTCAAGTGCATTACCGCCGATACCGGGCAGGAGCAATGGCGCAAACGCGGCTTTCAAAAAGGCTCGCTCATTTTTGCCGACGACCACCTGATCGTCTTGGGCGAACAGGGCAAACTGGCCCTGGTGGAAGCCACGCCAGAAGCGTACCGAGAAATTGCCAGTGCCCAAGTTTTGTCCCCGCGGTGCTGGACCGCGCCCTCGCTGGCCCATGGCCTGCTCTATCTGCGAAACCACACCGAAATGATCTGCTTGGATTTGCGCTCAGGCGAGCGGTGAGAAGGCCACAAAAGGCGAGATGCGAGATACTGTTGCGGGATTGTTCGTCTTCCATCTTGCCTTTTCGGGCGAGCACGGGGGCATCGCCCCTACGTTTCTATCCGCGCATCTTTTCTCTTGCGGTCGCTTACGCGCCGAGCGAGATATCGACCGAGGGACGCAGGGCCGCACAGGTTTTGAGCACGGGATGGATGGGGTGGGTGAGGAAAGCGTTGAAGACCCGTTCATCGAGATTATCGCGGTTGTCGATGGCGACGAAGGCTTGTTGCGCGAGCAAATAGTCGAAGCGGGGTGCCCATTTGCGCGCGCCGAGGCGTGCGGTTGTCGAGCAGTTGTCGATCATATAAGCCACGCCGCGATAGTGCATGTAGGGGTTGAGCGAATCCACGCTTTCGATGACGGATTCGTTGGCGATTTCCGACCATGTGTGGCCTTTTTCGGACAGAATGTCGCATTGCGCGACCATGACGGCGCAATAAACGCCTGCGGTAAAGGGATTGATGGGAATGTTTTCCTCCACGCGCGCGGCGCGCACGCTTTTGCCCACTTCCCACATGCGCGTGCCGTCAATTTTGCCCATGGGATAGCGCGCAAAGCGTTTGTTCGCCGCGATCACGCTGCGGATTTCGTCGCCGCTTTCGACGTCGTCATAGATTTCGAGGAGGATTTCGGCGACTGGGTGATAGGACGCACAATAGGCTTTCTCAAATTCGGCTTTGCCCGCATCGTCCAACCCTTCGTACACGGCGAGAATGCCCTGTTTGGAAATGGTTTTTGAAATGGGCCCGGTGATGGATTCACACGATTCATTAAAAGCGTCTTCTTCGCCCATGCCCTGAAACGTGTAGCGCCGATACAGACATTCGACCACGCCGTGGACCGCGCCGAGCAAGATGCCGCGCTCCCCGTAGATGTCCGAGAGGTATTCGCGTTCCAATGTGGTCTGAAAGGTGAAGGGCGCGCCCAGGGCAATAGACCACGCCAGGGCGATGTCGGCGGCATTGCCATCAATATCTTGTTCAACGGCAAATGAGGCATTGATGCCCGCGCCATTGACCTCTTTGCCCTGTTCGTAGAGACGGCGCACCGAAGGCCCCATGCCTTTGGGGCACACCGCGATGACGTTGATATTGTCGGGAAATTTCGCGCCCACGGTTTTCATGTGCCCGAGCAAAAAGCCATGGGACAGGCCGAGCGTGGCGCCGGGTTTGAGGCGGTCGAAGATGGCCTGATGGTTTTCGGCTTGCGCCGCGTCGGCAATGAGCAACAACACGAGGTCCGATTCCGCGATGACCTGATACATTTCGCCCAGCGTGCCATTGGCTTCGGTAAATCCAGCGGCTTCGGCATCTTCCACAGAGGAAGAACCGGGCCGCAGCCCAACTTTGACTTTGACCCCCGTGCCCGCGAGGGATTCGCGGAGGTTCTGCGCTTGGGCAGGCCCTTGCGACCCCCAGCCGATCACGCCGATCTGTCCAGTATTTTTTAAGGCTTCGGGCAATTTGCCGAAAAGGTCGCGCCCGCCGCGCACAATGCGTTCTCGCGTGCCGGCAAGGTCAATGGTTTCGGTTTCAAAAACATTGCTGGTAAAATCCAGATTCATGAGAAACTCCTTGTAAAGTGGTCAGGCGAATGCGCGGGGCTTTTTCATTTTCCTATCGCAAAAACCAAGCGAGAATAAAAAAGAAAAGTGCGCGCTTAAAAGCAACTAAATTCATCGAAATAGCCCCTCCTTGTGGAGGGGCTATTTTTATCCTGTAGTGCGTTCTTTGTGCCAAGCGAGGAGGGCGAGAAGGAGGGGGATGAGGCCGAAGAGGATCATGAGAACGCCGTTGGTCTGGCAGACAGCGGGATCGTATTCGAGGTAGCGAATGCCCACAAAAACAATGGAGCACCAACCCATCACCGCGTAAAAGAGCAGGTTGAAGCGGATGTACTTCAAAATGAGAAAGACCGCGATCAGCCAGATTGGAAGATGTGTGACCAGGAGAATGCCCGCGTGGTAAAAGTCTTGGGCAGGCGAGACAACGAATAGAAAAATGAGAACGAGAAACGCGCAGAGAATCATCAGCTTTGGGTTGCCGATCACGCGCCACCAAACAAACAGGATGATCAAAAAGAGAAAAATAAAGAGCAGGCCCTGGGCTTCTTGGACGAGTTCGCCGAGGGCGGGGAGGTACGTGTTGATGCTAGAGGGCGTGCCACCACTCGCCTTGAGGTAGTCGCCGAGGTAGGTGAGGTGCATATAAGAGGTAAAAATGTCCACGCCCCTTCTGATCCCAAAATAGCAGAGGACCAGGAAGACGACCTGCCACCAAAGCGCGGCACTCTGTGTTTTGAGGCGGAGTATGTCGATATAGTTGGCAAATTGCATTTCTTTCGGGCGCTCCCCGCGAAAGATCGCGTCGCCAAGCGCGCAGACCAAACACACCATGACAGACAGAACGACCAGCATGATGACCCAACCGATGATCGTATTGCTGAGAAACGCACTCATGGTGTCGCTGGTGTTGTAACCCGCGTAGAGCGTGGGCAACTTGTTGAGCGTGTCCATTGCACCACATACGCCGATCAAAATGCCCACGCAAATGGGCAAGCGCCAGTTGACCTGTCCATTGCGATAGGCGCGCAAAAAGTAAAAAATGGATAGAATGATGGTGGCAATGACCGCGATGGTGGCGATGATAGAGACGACGGTATCTTTGACCGTGCCTTTTTGCAATGCGCGCATAAATGCTTCGGGTGCTTTGTAGGTCGCGTTTGCCCGGCCGATCTGATCGCCCTGTACAGAAGCCGCGATGCGAAATTCCCCTTCGCCGACTTTGATGTCTGCGCGCTCCCACACAAAGTGGTGGTCCATTCGGTTTTCGCGCTTTTGCGACTGGGCTTCAAGGCGTTTGTACAGCGCGGTATCTGCGACCGCGCGCTTGAGGTGTTCCGCCAAAAAAGCCTCGGCAATTTTCTGTGCGGCTTCGGTGTTGAGCGTTGCCCCCGCCCCGTTTTCGGGAATGGCATGCGAGAGGTGCGATAACTCGCCTTGCCCGTCGATGCTGATGGTGAGTTCTTCTTTTTCCAGGGGTTTGAACCAGCGCACATGCCAGTGCCACGATTCTGTGTGTTCGGCGACGAGCGTGTCTGCGCGCGCCAAGTCGATGTTGCGAATGAGATGCGTGAGATCGTTGGAACTGAGGTGGCTGACAAACGAGGCGGTGCGTTGATAGCCTTCGAGGTCAAAGCCGAGTTTTTGGCGAATGGCCTCTGCCGCTTGGATGGCCCGATCCCGCGTAACGATGTTTTCCCTGGCGTATTCGGCGAATTTTGGCGGGGTAACGGTGAAATAGATCGACCAACCGAGGAGGCCGAGGAGGCCAAAAACGAGGAGCCCCCTTTGGGAAATGAGGTAGTCCCAAGGGGTTTTGCGGTCAATGGGTTGTTCGGGTTCGGGCCGCAAAATTTCAGGCTCTGCCGACTGCGGGAGCGGTTCGGACTCTGCTTCGGGTTCTTCTCGTTCTGGATAGCGACCCGTGATCGCGCCGAAAATAGCGGGAATGGCCGGGATGAAGACGATAGCGACGGCCAGGATGCCCGAGACTTGAAAATAGAGGCTGTCCGATTGCAACATGGGGTAAACGCCCAAGAAGCAATTGTACACATAGTGCGAAATGATGGTGGCCCAAACCCCATAGCGCAAAAACACGACGCCGAAAATGACGCCGACAACCGTGAGTTCCAAGCCGCGAATATAGATGGGCTCCTGCGGATAATTGGCGTGCAGGAACGCCCACACCACAGCGGGGATGAGAACGGCCAGCCAGGGTTTTTTCAGATAGCGAATGAGCAGGGAAATGGCGAGCAAGCGAAAGAGAAATTCTTCCGATGTCGCGGCGACAAGCCCGATCAGCAGGGGATAGATCCACGGCAAATAGGTGCTATACGCATTGTCGTATTGCGTCATGGCAGCGGGTGCCCAAACGCCCAAATAGTCATTGCCCAAAATGTAAAACACGGTGACGTAGCCCAAGTGGGCAAATGCGAGGCCGTAACCGATCAGGGTGGCACGCGCAAAACCCGCGGATCGCCAGCCGCGCAGCGACAAGCGGGCAAGGGGATTGGTCCAGCCCGGCACATCGCGCGCGGCAGCCCCCCCGGCCGTGCCGTACAAGGTGACCATCACGCCGGCGAAAACCGCCCCCATCAGGCCGTAGAAGAGGAAAGAGATCAAAAAGGAGGGATAGGACTGCGTGGTGTGGTACCCAAAGCGCGTGAGCGGATAGGCGTTGATGATGCCGAGAAAACTGGTGATCGCGACGAGAATGCCCAGCGCGAGGGCCGCGCGCCATATCAATGCTCGCTGGCGATATTTGCGGATGAGGACGACAAACCCTGCAATGATCAGCACAAAATCGAAAACCGCAGCGATGTTGGTGATCAGGCCCGCACGCGAGCGAAGTTCCCGGTAATTGCGCGAGAAGGTTTCGGGCACTTTGAGGGATTCGGAAAAAGAACCCGCTTTGTCGCCTTTGATTGTGACGTGCAAGCGATAGTGCCCATCATCGCCCACGACAAAGCCTTTTTTGCGGTAGGTGAAGGTGTGATCCATGCGGTTGGGGCGTTTCTTGCTCGAGGTTTCGATGGGGTCGTAGGCGTCGAGTTGAAAGCCCTGGATATCGGTGAGAAAGGTTTCGGCGATGGCGCGGGCGTCTTCTTCCGACAGGCTGGCGCCTGCATCGGATTCGAGGATGCTGTGCGTGAACCCCACGACGCGCCCGCCGGGATCGATGCGGACGCGCAGTTCTTCTTTTTGAAGCGGTTTGAAATAGCGGATGTGCCAATACCACACCGAGACCCAGTCGCGCACGAGGCCATTGGCCTCCGCAAGGCCCAAGGTGCGTTCGAGAAAGACTTGTTGCATGCCAGCGTGCGAAAAGGCCTGGGCACTTTCGTACTCTGCGAGGTCGTAACCCAGATTGTGAAGATACGCTTCGGCGGCGCGAGATGCCTGTTCGCGGTCCAAGCGAAAGTTAAGCGAGGCAACCGGAAAGGCGCGGTCATAGAATTGGATATAACAGGTGAGACCGAACGCACCTGCGATCAGAAAACATATAATCCATAGAGCATCGCGGCGGGACATGGGATTCTCCTGCATAAAATCGTAAAGGTAGAAGCGGTGACGAAGTACAACGATGGTGCGGCTATTTTTTTCTGTATGAAACCGAATGCCCGCCCATTTCGCACACGATGTCAAATTCCCGTTTTGTCACCGGTTGAATGGACAACCGCTGCCCGCGCTGCACCACCTTCATCTCTTTGAGTTTGGGACTGTTCTTGAGGTCTTTCAGGCTCACATAAGGCTCGAATGCCTTGGCCCATTGCACATCAAAAGAAAACCAGCGCGGGTCGTCTTTTGAGGCTTTCGGGTCGTAGTACTGGTTATCGGCGTCAAATTGCGAGGGATCGGGATACCCCGCGCGTGCGATTTCCACGAGACCCGCAATGCCGGGTTCTTTGCAATTCGACTGATAGAAAAGTGCCGAATCGCCTTTTTGCATGCCGTCGCGAATAAAATTGCGCGCCTGATAATTGCGTACTCCGCGCCAATACCCTATGCCATTGGGTCGATTGCCCAGTTCTTCAAACGAGCACACATCGTATTCGCATTTTACAAGCCAGTATTTTTCGGTCATCGCATCCTCATCTCTCGTATTTTCGCGATCAGTGGTCGCCTGTGTGAAGGTCTGTCTCGAGATCGGCTACACGGGCAGGCACAGGGGCCTGCCCCTACGGTGACCGGTCTCGTGCGTTGGGACAACTCGAGAGGTGGGGTTGGCGGCCTCCTTCCATCTTACTGTCGGGCGGCGTCTTTCCATTTTTGATAATTCGGCGACAGGGACAGCGCGCCATCCACCTGCGGCACGAGTTCGCCATTTTGCCCTCTCGGATCGCCCCGATTTTCATTCACGAGTGCCAACCGCCCGCGCCACAGGGCCACGCGGTCCGCATAGGCTGGGTCTTTGGACAACTCGCGGCATTCCAGCGGATCGTCATCCAAGTTGAAAAACTGTTCTTCCCCGGTGTGGTGAAACCAGATGTACTTTTCATGCCCGTCCGTGACGTATTGCATGCCGTGTTCTCGGGTATAACACGTCGTATGCTCGCCCTGCACAAACTCGCGCCATCTATCGGCCTGGCCGCGTGCAATGTCCAACAGGGACTGTCCATCCACAGACGCGGGTATATCCACCCCGGCCGCGTGGAGCATGGTGGGCATGACGTCGCGCAACTCTATGGGATGGTCGTACTTCACCCCACGCGCCACGTCGCGCCAGGTATCGGGATATTTGACGACAAACGGAATGCGCGCCGACCCCTGATATGCGTAGGTCTTGCGCCAATGGTGGTGATCGCCCATCATATCGCCGTGATCAGAGGTGAAAATGATCATCGTATTGCGATAGGTGTGCGGATCGTGGCGGCGCAACTCGTAGAGCACGCGCCCGATTTGGTGATCGATAAATGTGATATTGCCGTAGTATCCCGCACGCCCTCGGTGCGTTTCCGCGTCTGTGCGATGCGTGCGCGGCGCGTTGACATCCGCGATCTTGTGGTCAAATTCCGCGGCCCAGTCCCCCACTGCGGCTTTGGGAATATTTTCATTGTCGATGTACATATCCCAATACGCTTGGGGCGGGTCGTAAGGCGAATGCGGGCGCGCAAACGAGAGCCACATGAAAAACGGCTTGGTCGGGTCGCGTTGTTGCAAAAACTTGATCCCCTCGCTCGCGGTCCAATGCGTGGGGTGCAAATGCTCGGGTAAGTGACTCGGCCGCGCCATCCACGAGTTCCAATCTATGCTGTGATCGCGATAGCCATACGCGCCCTGTTTGTGCTGCTCAAAAAAGAGGTGGTAATCGCTGATGAAATCGCCCATGCGCCGTCCGCTTTCATCCAACACCATGTGGTGGAACCCGTACAACCTGCGCTGCGGCGCGTGGTGCATCTTGCCCACGGCTTGCGTGTGATAGCCCGCCTTGGCGAGTTCCCCGGGCAAGGTCGCCGGATATTCCAGCGCATCGCCCCCGGTCATGGTCAACCGCCCGTGATGCCATTGATCCATGCCGGTCAAAATCCCCGCACGCGCAGGCGTACACGACGGCACCGATGTATAGGCATGGGGAAAATGCGCCCCCTGTTCGGCCAATTCGTCGAGATACGGCGTTTCCAGCACCGGATGCCCGTCGCATCCCAAACAATCCCCGCGCTGTTGATCCGTTGTGATCAACAACAAATTTGGACGCTCTGGCATGTTCGTCTCCTTCAGTGGTCAGTGGTCAGTGGTCAGTCCGCCCCGCCCCATTGTCTGAATCGCGGATTGTCGCGGATTAAGGGATGACGCGGATTAAAAACCCACACGCTGTCCGCCCTCCCCTGTGCGCCTCCACCGCGCCGCCCATCGTCATTCCGGCGAAAGCCGGCACGCGCAAGCACGCTGAAGCGGTTTTATTCATTAGGGAAGACGTGATCCTCCCCTTCCTCGTAGGCACAGGCAAAGCCTATAATCGACGCGAAGCACGGCAGGCTTAATCCTCGTTACTGTGCCCACCATGCTGTTTTAACAACTCTAACATTTCAGGGGCACTGTCCTCCTTCACCGCTATATCCAAGGGCGTTTCGCCATCGCTGTCCTGTGCATTGACCTCTGCCCCTTTATCCAGCAAGACCTTCGCCACATCAACGGCATTCTCACGCGCCGCATAATGCAAGGGCGTTAGGCCTCGGTCGTCCTGTGCATTGACCTCTGCCCCTTTTTCTATCAAGACCTTCGCCACATCAACGGCATCCCCATACGCCGCAAAATGCAAGGGCGTTAGGCCATCGCGGTCCTGTGCATTGACCTCTGCCCCTTTTTCTATCAAGACCTTCGCCACATCAACGGCATTCTCATACGCCGCAAAATGCAAGGGCGTTAGGCCATCGCGGTCCTGTGCATTGACCTCTGCCCCTTTTTCTATCAAGACCTTCGCCACATCAACGGCATTCTCATACGCCGCAAAATGCAAGGGCGTTTGGCCGTAGTCGTTCTTTGCATTGACCTCTGCCCCTTTTTCTATCAAGACCTTCGCCACATCAACGGCATTCTCACCCGCCGCAGCATGCAAGGGCGTTTGGCCACCGCTGCGCTTTGCATTGACCTCTGCCCCTTTTTCTATCAAGACCTTCGCCACATCAACGGCATTCTCATACGCCGCAAAATGCAAGGGCGTTAGGCCATCGCGGTCCTTTGCATTGACCTTTGCCCCTTTATCCAGCAAGACCTTCGCCACATCAACGGCATTCTCACCCGCCGCAGCATGCAAGGGCGTTTGGCCACCGCTGCGCTTTGCATTGACCTCTGCCCCTTTTTCTATCAAGACCTTCGCCACAGCAACGGCATTCACATACGCCGCATCATGCAAGGGCGTTTTGCCCTTATAGTCCTTTACATGGACCTCTGCCCCTTTATCCAGCAAAACCTTCGCCATATCAACGGCATTCCCTAACGCTGCATCATGCAAGGGCGTTTGGCCCCCAATGGTTTTTGCATTGACCTCTGCCCCTTTATCCAGCAAGACCTTCGCCACATCAACGGCATTCTCATACGCCGCAAAATGCAAGGGCGTTAGGCCATTGCGGTCCTGTGCATTGACCTCTGCCCCTTTTTCTATCAAGACCTTCGCCACATCAACGGCATTCTCACCCGCCGCAGCATGCAAGGGCGTTTGGCCACCGCTGCGCTTTGCATTGACCTCTGCCCCTTTATCCAGCAAAACCTTCGCTATATCAACGGCATTCCCTAACGCCGCATAATGCAAGGGCGTTTGGCCTCGGTCGTCCTGTGCATTGACCTCTGCCCCTTTATCCAGCAAGACCTTCGCCACATCAACGGCATCCCCATACGCCGTAGCATGCAAGGGCGTGTCGCCATTGCTGTCCTTTGCATTGACCTCTGCCCCTTTATCCAGCAAGACCTTAACCTCATCAACGGCATTACTGAGTGCCGCATCATGCAAGGGCGAGGGCGTATAACCCAAGACAGAAGTATTGATTACAGCGATCTGGAACACCACCCCAATTTTGACCAACAATTCGAGTGTTTTGATTTTTTTCATATTTTTGAACCATTTTGAAAGCGGTTAGTTGTCAGCGGTTAGTGCCTCCGTCATTCTGACGGAAGTCAGCACGCGCAAGCACAACGTAAGTAATCCAGTGACTTTCGCATGGCTTGGATTTCGCGGTCTATTTGAACATTTTGCCTTCCTTTTGAAAGTGGTTAGTTGTCAGCGGTTTGAATCGCACTCACGCGACGAACAGCCGCCAGGGTCTCCGCCCAATTCGCATCAGAAACAGAGGACAAAATGGCGACTGGCTTTCCCCGAGCCGCAATTCTCGTATCTTTGGGCGAGCACAGGGGCATCGCCCCTACACGTTCGCCTTTTGTGGTCATAAACCCCACAGGAGACGCTGGCGCCGTATCGGTTGAAATACCCTACACGCTCGGCCTGCGTGCCCCTTCGTGGATCACATCTCGCGTCTTGCCTCTGCTCTCTTACGTCCCCCACACGGATTTCAGCAGTCGCACCCAGTTCCCGGACAAGACCTTCGCAATATCGGCTTGGGCGTATCCGTGTCGTTCAAAGATGGGCAACAGGTTTTGCAAATCGGCGATGGTGTTGAGATCGCGCGGCGATTGTTCTTGCCCAAACCCGCCATCGAGATCGCTGCCGATGCCCGCGTGGTTGGCGTTGCCCGCGAGTTGGCAGACGTGATCGATGTGATCGACCACGGTCTCGAGTGTGGCCTGCGTGGTCTGATCGTAACAGGGGATGTCGCGCCGCCAGTGTGGATCGAGCATCCACGCATCAAACGCCGCGCCGATCACCCCACCGCGTGCGACAATGGCGCGGATCATATCGTCCGTCAACTGCCGCTGCCCGGGCGTGAGTGCGCGGCAATTGTGATGGCTTGCCGCCACCGGGCCGTCGTAATAATCGAGAATCTCCCAAAACGCCTGATCGGTCGTATGGGTCAAATCCACAATAATGTCCGCTGCTTTGAGCGCGTCGAGCAAGGGCTTGCCCCTGTCCAGCAAGCCGCCTTCGGTCCCGGTTCCATGGCAATAGGAACTCACGCCATAATGCGACAGACTCACCATTCGCAGGCCCAAATCGCGCCATTCGGAGACATTCTCGGGATCGAGAATCGGATCCGCGCTTTCCATGGTTAGCACCAGACCGATGGGCGTCTCTGCCGCGGGAGGTGCCGCGACACAAGCGTCCAAATCCGCAACCGTGTGAATCTGCCGAATGACCCCGCGCCGTTCCATCGCCCGATAAAACGCGAGATGCCCCATCCCAACGCCATAACACTGGGTCTGATCCCACATGCCCGTGCGCGTCCAGCGGTCCTTGTGGTCAATGCGCGACATCACCGTGCCAAACACAATTCCCACATGGCCTTTGTGCAACTCGTAAAATGTGGTCGTACACGACCCAAAGCTGCGCGTGGTCGCGTCCGAATCGTGTACGCGCACGGTTGCCGCGGGTTGCGTGAGGTCGCGGTTGACCTGAATGGCGCAGAAGGCGAGGTCTAAATGGCTGTCGACGATGAACATGGAATATCCTCACAAAAAAGCGCGAATAGACGAATCGCAGAGGCGATGCCCCCGTGCTCGCCCGAAAATGTAGGGGTGGTGCCGCAGCAAGTAATCTTCAATCACTGCCAAGCCGCGGTGAAAAACCGAATCAAATTTCCATGTGCAAACCCGGCTGTGTCGTCTTCCCCGTACCCGTGTTCGCGCATGAGCGACAAAAAGCGTTGCAAATCGGCGATGGTGTGATAATCGGTGGGCGAAAGCTCCAGCCCAAACCCGCCGTCGAGGTCCGTGCCATAAGCCACATGCGCGGTGCTGCCCGTGAGTTCGCATAAGTGATCGATGTGTTCGAGCACGGCCCGCATTGGGCGGGTCGCCGCGGCATAGTGCGTGCGCGGGTCGCCCCAATGCCACGCAGGAGACAACATCTGCTCGGCAAAGACCAGGCCGATCACGCCCCCGCGGTCCGCAATGGCGCGGATCATATCGTCCGACAAATGTCGCTGCCCCGGCACCAAGGCGCGGCAATTGCAATGGCTGGCATGCACAGGGCCTTTCCAATACGCCAAAATCTGCCAGAAGGTGAGATCCGCCGCATGGGTGAGATCCAGCGCGATATCGGTCTCGGCCAGGGCGTCCATCAGCGCGTACGCCGGGGGATACAACCCGCCCACCGTCCCCGTGCCGTGCCCGTACGTATTCGCGCCAAAATGCGTCAACGACACGGAGCGCAACCCGGCCGCATGCCAGTCGCCCACCTGATCGGGCCCCAGAATCGGATCCGCGCTTTCCATCGACAAAATAAGCCCCACGGGTGTGTGGGACGATGGATTTTCCCAATCGGCAACGCAGGCGTTGAGATCGGCGACAGACTTGATAAATCGAATTTCTCCGCGCTGTTCCAACGCGCGATAGTAGGCCAGATGAGATTGCCCCCGCGCGTAGGCCACGTCTTGCGTCCGCACCGCATTGTGCGTATTGTCCTGCGGATTTTGCACGCGGCACATAATGGTGGACAGCATGATGCCCACGCGCCCTTTTCGCATCTCGGGCAAACAAACCGTGGGCGTGAACCGCTTGGCCTGTGGCCCCCGCCGCTGTTCCAGCGAATCCGGATGATCGGACAACCCCCCCACCACGCTGTCTTCGCGCTCGCGCAATGTATAGATGGGCTGCGTGAGGTCTCGCCGGTAAAACAGCGCGTTATACGCCATGTCGAGATGCCCGTCAATAATCATAAGTTCGCGCATATCCAACACTCCTTCAACGGGTCCATAACATTTCCGCGTAACGTACTACGCAAATCGCTCAGGTGCAAGCAAAACATAAAACAAAGCCCTACTCCCAATGTGAAAGTAGGGCTTTTGTGCTGCGGGAAAAAAAGGAACCCAACAGGCGATAGGCCAGCGCCAAAACGCCTGTTTCGAGATAGCAAGTGCAAGGGTCATACACACAGCTAAAATGCCAAAAGCTAATCCAATATGTCCAGCCATTGAACGCGCTTAAAACGCGCACCCTGTACGCGATATAGCCTATTTCTGACTTGTCCCCGTTACGCCATTGAAAAGCATATCGCGTTTTTCCAGGGCGTCCTTGTCACCCGCAAACACTTGGTCAAAACGTTGACGCACTTGTTCAAGCCCCTGTTCAAGCCCTTGTTGACGCGCTTCTTCAATTTGAAGCTGTCTCGCTTGCTGAAACAAATGATAAAACAACATAAATAGTTCTCCACATATCGAAAAAATGAATGCCAACAACGCAATGAAACTCACCAAATCACTCATGCTTTGTAGGCTTGGCAACGGATTAAAACCAAATTTCAAAACACTGATGACAACGGCAATGACAGCAAGCAGGTTGTAAAGAATGGCATACCAAACCCCACGCCTTGTTAAATCTGCAAAATCGCGGTTACTTTCCCACATTCGCCCTCCTGTTTGGCCTTTATCCACAAAAGATACGCAGAATTTATTTTGTCAAATCTTCGATCTCATCTTGCACGCGCTTGCGCCATTCGCGCTCGGCCTCGGCTTCTCGTTTCTTTTTTGCCCGCCAGCGATACAGCTTGGGATCCTCTTTGACCACTTCGATAAACGGTGTGTCTTTGTCTTTGCGATTGCGCCGTTTCCAATATCGCATAAACGCCCAACCCAGATAAACCACAGCACCAAAAAAAATCAACAATTGTGGGATCATATAAGCCTCCATTTGCGCGGTTATCTCGCTCGTCCCCCAAAATATCACAAATGGCGAGATGCGTCAAGCGGTGAATGACCCCGAATCCGAAAGGACATAAACCCGTGCATCCTCGGCGACTTTTGAACGCATTGAGAAAGGACATCAACTTTCCACTGAAAATTTGTCGAATTGCCCCCGCTTCAAATCCGATACCCTCCCCCGTGTCACCCCCAAATGGATTCTTGTTTCAACCTGCAAATTCCATTACCATATACGACACGCCTGATCTTCATGCGACAAAATCTCACGGAAACGCCATCATGTCCCTACTCCATTTCGCCAGAACCTGCGAACTCCACGTTCACCCCGGTGGATGCCTGACCGCCGAAGACCTCATCGCGCTCGGCAAAGATTTTTGCGAAGACATCGACTGGCGGCTTTTTACAGACGCGTACGAAAGAGCTTATGGCACGCGCCCGGATCCCATCGCGCTCTTTCGCGATGCCGCGTCCGACCCAAGCGCGGGGCTGGATAAATTGAGGGAATACTACATCTACACGCAAAAAGACGGGGGCGACTTCGGGCGATTCCAAGCCAAATTCAACCTCGTCATCAGCCTCTTGAGACATCCCCCGAAAAGAGAGGAACTGATAAAAAACGCGCTTCAACGCACAATCAACAGGCATCGCAAAGAGGGCATCACCTTTGTCGAATACCGCTGTGGCTGTAGTTCTGAAACGCGAGATGCGTTCCTCGACTTTCACCGCATTAGTGCCCAAATCCTCTCACGCGCATCGCAAGGCAACACAACCGCACGCTACATCATCAGCCTGCGCCGCTGGGCCGCGCAACAAGACTGCGAATGGGTGCGAGAACTCCTCGACGAAAATCCCGAACTCATTCCCACCATCGTCGGCATTGACTTTGCCCATGTGGAAGAAGGCTATCCCCCCAAAAACAACCGCGCACTTTTCAAACGCATCCACCAAGACAACCGGAAACGCCCCCAACGCGCCCTTGAAATCACCTATCACGTCGGCGAAAGCTATTTTGACAAATCCCTCGAAAGCGCGATTCGCTGGTGCCACGAAGCCGCCGAAATGGGGGCGCGGCGCCTGGGTCATGCCATCGCACTCGGCCTCGATCCAGAAATAGCCATTGCCCGCCGCCCCGATGCACACGTCGAAGAACGGGTTGGCGAACGCCTCGATCAAATCGCCTACGACCTCAACTACGCCCCCGCGCTCTCGGCTTATGGTATTCAAGTGAACGCCCCCGCGCTTCGTGCCGAACGACAAACCCTCAAAAATCGCGCATCCGACGACCTTGTCGAACGCCCCTACAAGCCCCAACGCCTCGCGGAAATCCGCAACCGCCAGCAATTCGTCTTAAACCGCCTCGCGCGCTTGGGCACGGTCATCGAAACGTGCCCCACCTCCAACCTCCGCATCGGCGGCGTGCCCGACCCCGCGCATCACCCCATCCACACCTTCCTCAAATCAGACGTCAACCTCGCTATCGGCGCAGACGACCCCGGCATCTTCGACAGCCCCCTCGCCCGCGAAATCGACTGGGTGCTCGCACACACCAACTGGACGCCCAAAGCCCTGGCAAACCGCCTCGGCGATCCCCGGCGGTTTCGATTGGGCCGCCTGCGCCCCTCACGAAATCACCTCGTCTGCCCATAGCGATTGCAGAAATATTTTCCATGGGACAATGCGAATGGGGCCAACCTTGCGTTCTGCGGTTTCATTGCAAACCACGAGGGCTTTTTTGGGCGCGTATTCCTCGATAAATGCGCGCAAGGGCCGAAGGGCTTTGTTATCTACCCGACTCGCGCCCTTGACCTCGAGGGCCACCTCGCCATTGCCCAGCACAAAATCGACCTCCAACCCCGACTTGGTGCGCCAAAAATGAATGTCGTAATTCAACGCGCCATAAGAAGCGTGTGCCGCCAGTTCGGTCAAAATAAAGTGCTCAAATGCCTTGCCAAAAATCGCGCCGTGCGCGTCTTGCAAATGCCGTTTCGCAAGCGCGCCAGCCACCCCCACATCGAACAAATAGAACTTGGACGCTTTGGAAATAACTTGGCGATTTTGGCGTCTTTTGAAGGGTTCGACCACGCGCCCCAAAAGCGTATCCACGAGAATCTGATAATACTCCTTCACGGTTTTGGAACTCGCGCCGCACTCCCGTGCGATATTGGAAAAATTGGTCAACTCGCCGTGCGTGTACCCAAGCGCGTCAAAAAATCGGGAAAATGCCGGGATATTGCGCGTCAACCCCTCGGCAAAAACCTCCTCTTTTAAGTAATCTTGCAAATAGGCATTCAGGGAACGGCGGTATTGCGCGGTGGCAAAATGATCGGGAATCAGCCCGCGATTCAAAATGGTCAACAGATCCACATCGCCATCGGGCAACTCATCTGTCACCAGCGGAAACATCTCGTATCGCCACGCCCGCCCGCCGAGCAAATTCGCCCGTCCCCGCTTGAGCTTTCGCGCACTGGACCCACACAGGATAAAACGCAACCCCTTGTTTTCGATGAGCCAATGCACTTCGTCCAACACGAGCGGCACGCGCTGCACCTCGTCCAAAATAATCGGACGCGCCAACACGTCATCGGGCTGTGCGAAAAGTTGCTCGCGCAACAGGGCCGGCCGCCGGTTGAAATCCAGCATCAGATCTGTCTTCAAAAAATCATAGACCAAGCTGTTGGGAAAGGCCGCTTTGAGATAGGTGGATTTGCCCGTTTTGCGCGGTCCCCACAAAAATGCCGATTGTCGGCCGGGCAAATCGATTTTTAGACGCCGATCATAGTGTACCATTTTGAACTGTCCTCCAAATTGGTTGAACTATTTTGGAATTTAGTCCAAAATGGTTCAATGTCAATGCACACCGCAGCAAGCCTTGTCGCACGGGTGGAGCGAGGGACGCACGCGGCAAGGGGATGGGCGGACCGCTCGCTTTTCGTCTCTTCGGGCGGGCACGGGGGCACCTCCCCTACGGTTTCACGTCTCGATTTTAGGGGTGGCGGAGTGGACTGACCGCTGACTGCTGACGGCTTCTCAAATCTTCGGGCGGGCACGGGGGCACCGCCCCTACGGTTTCACGTCTCGATTTTAGGGGTGGCGGAGTGGACTGACCACTTTTTTTTGATCGCTTCTTTTGCACTTTTGATAATTTGCAGGGTATTGTATCTTTACACGCGAAATGTCGATTCCACCTTCGCATTTGGAGAACACATGGCCCGTCTCGTTTTTCTGCTTTTGATCGCATGCCTGGCGGCTTGCGCGCATGACTATCACCGCGCGGCGGTCAATTCCGTGCCCACGCAAATTCCCGACCGCATTGTCCTCAACTGGTCGGGCGATCCCGCCACCGCGGCATCGGTCACCTGGCGCACCGATACGCACATCACAAAGGCCGAGGGGCAGATCGCAGAAGCCGATGCGTCGCCCAATTTTGTCACATGGGCCAAGCGCGAAGAAGCGCGCACGGAAAAATGGACACGCAATGGCTATGCCGCGCATTTTCATTCGGTCACATTCGAGGGCCTCAAACCCAATACGCACTATGCCTATCGCGTGGGCAGTGGCAAAATCTGGAGTTCGTGGTATCAATTTCGCACGGCCTCGGCAAAACCCGATTCTTTCACCTTTATCTACTTTGGCGACGCGCAAAACAATTTGCTCGCGCTTTGGGCGCGCACCATTCGCACCGCCATGCTCGACGCACCCGATGCCGATTTTATCATCCACGCGGGCGACTTGGTCAACAAGCCCAACAGGGACAGCGAATGGCAGGAATGGTTTAAAGCAGGCGATTGGATCCACGCAAAAATCCCCAGCATACCTACGCCGGGGAATCACGAATACGACAAAGATGCGGGCAAACGCCGTCTTTCCACTTTGTGGCGTCCGCATTTTACCCTGCCCGAAAATGGGCCAACAGGGCTTGCGGAAACGACGTATTACACGGACTATCAGGGCGCGCGCATCATCTCACTCAATTCCAACGAACGCATTGAAGACCAAACCCCATGGCTGGAACAGGTGCTCGCAACCAACCCCAATCCGTGGACCTTTGTCACATTTCACCACCCGGTCTATTCGGCGTCTAAAGGCCGCGACAACAAAGACCTGCGCGAAGCGTGGAAACCCCTTTTCGACAAATACGCCGTGGATATGGTGCTTCAAGGGCACGACCATACCTATGCCAGAGGCCACAACATCGGCAACGGCGTGACCGTGCGCGACACCACCAAAGGCACGGTCTATGTGGTCTCGGTCAGCGGCCCCAAACAGTCCGACCTCAGAAAAGACCGCTGGATGACGCGCGGCGCGGAAAACACGCAACTCTATCAAGTCATTTCCGTTTCGGGCAACACCTTGCACTACCGCGCGATGACCGCGGTTGGCGAACTCTACGATGCGTTTGATCTGGTCAAACAACAGGGCGAACCCAACACACTCATCGAGCGCGGCCCTGGGTCTCCTGAACGCCGAAAAAATAAAAATACCCTCGAAAAGCGAGACGATGACGACAAGGTTTATTGAAGGCAACGGCGGCGATGTCGTATCGCTGACGTATTCTAAAATAGAAAGGATTAGCGATGACAACCCCAACTCTTGCGACCATGACGGCAGACGAACTCCTCGCAATGCCGCACAATGGCTATCGCTTTGAACTCATCGAAGGAGCATTGCACCAGATGGCACCTGCGAGCAGTCAGCACGGACGAATTGCAGCAAAGATCGGCATCCGATTGGGCGTATTTGTCGAAAGCAATGATCTCGGCGAAACCTATGCCGCCGAGACGGGATTTGTGATCGCTACCGCCCCCGATACAGTGCGTGCCCCCGACGCCAGCTTTGTATCGAAAGCACGCGCTGACATCACGCGCGGAGAGGGCTTTTTCCCCGGCGCGCCAGACCTCGCCATTGAAGTCGTTTCGCCAAATGATCGCCCGGCGGACAAAGCCCTCGATTGGTTGCGCGCAGGCACGCGGATGGTCATTGTGATCGATCCGTCCAACCGCACGGCGACGATCTATCGCGGCCTCAATGATATTCAGACGCTCACAGAAGGCAATACCATCGACGGCGGCGATGTCGTACCCGGTTGGACATTGCCCCTCGCTGACGTATTCTAAAACAAAAGGACGACCTTTTGGGTCGCCCCTTCTGACGCACACTTTTCGCCCCACCTATCTGCCATAGCACTTGCAGAAAAGCCCGGAGCCATTCAGGCCCCGGGCTTCTGCTTTGTGGCGCGTCCTGATGATCTATCGCATCAGCCCGCCGAGCCAAAGTTGGCGGCGAAGATGAGAAAATCGCCAAAGCCAATTTGACTATCGCCATTGAGACCGCCGCCTCATTGGACAGGCGGAATGGCTCGTGCGCGTGGCATCTGCCATCGACATCCAAGTTTGGCTACAACGATGCTTGAGAAGGGTGTCACGACGTTGGAAGTAGTGAATTTTAGGCAGCGTTATCACCTTTTCTTCAATTGGCTGTTGAGATAGGCCATTGACTTTCGGAGTTCGGCTTTGGCATCGCCCGGGGGAATGCGGCATTCAAAACCGCAGTAGTGTTCATAGCCGATGTCGGACAGGGCGTTGAGCGCGGGGCCAAAGTCGGTGTGACCATAGCCCGGCAAGATGCGATTGCTGTCGGCCAGATGCACATTGGCGATGTGTTTGCCCCCTGCGCGGATGGCTTCGGCGAGATTGGCTTCTTCGATGTTCATGTGAAACAGATCGGCCATCGTGGCAATAGATGGACTGCCCACGGCTTCGCAGATTTCAACACCCTGAGCGACCGTGCAGGGCCACCACTGTTCGTAGCGATTCAAGGGTTCAATAACCAGACGACTGCCACACGCCTCGGCATGCGGTGTAATATCTCGTTTGAGAATTTCGATGAGCAGGTCTTTTTCGAGATCAGACGCGCTGTGCAGGGGCGAGAGGTCGGGAATGCGTTCGCCTCCGCCCATTTTAATGCCGATAAGCGGCGGAAAAACCACGCCCACGCCGCCGACTTCAGCACACAGGGTCAGGGCGTCGTTAATGGATTGTACGGCTGTGCGGCGTTCATGGGGGCGTGCGTCGAGCAAGCGGTTGCCGCTGCGCGCCGAGCAAATATTGGGCACAATGCCCGTCGCATCTGCCGCTGCCCTGATCTCATCTGCAAAATTTGCGGTGCTGCTGTCGGTGAGTTCAATGCCCGAAAACCCGAGTTCCGCGAGCGTTTGAAATTTCTCCATCAAAGTCGCACCCGGTGCCATGGGTTCACGAAGAGAATATTTTATGGTCATAAGTCGATTCCGATATGAGTTGGGAAGTTGGGAAAAGGCATACAGAGCGTTGATTAAATATACCGTCTTATGGATAAAAGGCAAGTTCTGGACGACTACGCCTTCGCGGCTTCCCAACCTTTTTTTAGCACTTTCTCCAATTCGCTCACTGTTTCGGCATACCGGTCATCTCCCGCTACATTGACGTTTTCCGCCGCATCTTTTCGATGGTCGTAAAGCTCTCGTGCCTTTACCTCTGCGGTCTCTCTCGATTGCCATTCTGTGTAGCGAAAATCGTCTGTCTTGATGGTGTAGCCCATCGCGCCTTTTCGCGGATACTGGCTGAAAGCCGCCTGTTTCCACGTCCTATCAGGATCTTCCATCAAGGGGACAAAACTCTGGCCCTCGAGATGATTGGGTAGCGGTAGATCGCACAGGTCGCACAGCGATGGATACATATCGACAAATTCCGTAAGACCGGACGCTTTCGCGCCCGACTTGCCGCGTTCTGGCGAACGGACGATCATTGGGGCGCGTGTATCAATGTCAAAGTTCGTGTGCTTGCACCAGCTGCCGTGTTCGCCGAGTTTCCAGCCGTGATCTCCCCACAGGATGACAAATGTGCTCTCTTTAAGGCCAAGCCGTTCGACTTCGTCGAGCACACGACCGACCTGCGCGTCCATATACGAGACACACGCGCAGTAGCCGTGGACCAAGGTGCGCGCTAAGTCCTCGGGTATCGGGCCTTCTTTCGGCATTCCGAAGTAGCCGCGCAGCTCTCCGAACTCGGTCAGAGAATACTCGGTGACGTTTTCAGGTGCGCTGGAATTTAGGGCGAGCGGCAGTGCTTCTCGTTCGTAAAGGTCCCAGTGATGCTTTGGGGCGTTGAACGGCAGATGGGGTTTGTGAAAGCCCAAAGCGAGGAAAAAGGGCTGATCGCGCAATTCGTTGAGCGTTTTGATCGCGTGATCGGCATCCTTACCGTCGTGATAGGCATTGTCTGGAACGTCCGCGGCTTCGAAAGCTGGCCCCATACCCCGTCTCGTGGATCCTTCGATAGCCATTTGTGCATCTGTTCGCTCAATCACTTCCATCGCTTCGTCCGTCAGGTAGCCCCGTCCCTTCCAATCACCCATTGAGACATGGGGTTTGGCAGACCATCCTTGCAGATCATCGTTTCGATGGTGATAGATTTTTCCGATAGATCGCGTCTCGTATCCGTGTTGCTTGAAGTGCTGTGGCAACGAGAGGATATCGGGCATCGCGGACCGCAAGGGGGTCTGTAAGTCGTAAATTGTTGTCGTATCTGGACGGCAACCACTCAGAACGCTGGATCGAGAAGGCGCGCATACGGCTTGCTGGCAGTAGGCTCGCTCGAAGAGGACGCCCTCTGCGGCCAATTGATCGATGTTCGGCGACTGTACGAAATCCCGACCATAACAACCGAGTTGTGGGCGAAGATCATCTACGGCGATGAATAGCACGTTCATTTTGTTCACAGTTCCTCCACACAGGCATTGGGGTTTTCGTTTTGATTGACATATTCTTGTATCCCATGTCTGACAAAAAAAAGAAACGCGCTCAGGGTTGAATCCAAAGCCAAAGCCTTGCCCCCAAGCGCGTTGAAACAAAGACCAAAAAGTGCTTTGGATTCAATATTCGCACGCACTGGAACGACAAAAAGTTGCAACAAAGTTCGCAGGGCTAATACCAAATTGAATAGCTGTTGGCCTAATGTGATGCGATATGTTGCCATCAAGCGATCCCCTTGACGTTCCGCAGTCATTCAGAGAAGCCATTGCAAAAATGCCATCCCAAAAGACCATCAGATAAAGCCATCGCGCACAGCGCGCAAGGCCGTCTCGCAACCCACAGCCATCTTGCAACTTCCTTCGCAGGCCAACGCATGTCGTCCTGTTACAAAAGCGCTTTGCGCTGTGCAGAGCACCCCTCGGCGTTTGAGAGCGGCATTTTTGAACTGCTGGGGCAGTTGTACCCCGCTCGCTTCCTTTTTTTTGCTGTTGAAAAAAAGGAAGTCGCCGCACGCCGTAGGCACAGGCGTAGCCAACGCATCAAAGGCAACCCACAAGTTGGTATTACGGACTTAGAAGCCATCTTAAAATTATCGGGACCTACCCCCCTAACCCCCCTTCCTACGAGGAAGGGGGGAATCAAGATCTCCCTACAAGAAAGATACAAAGGTGGAAGAACATCTCCCCTCCCCGTTGCGGGGAGGGGCCGGGGGAGGGATCATCTTTCGTTTTAAGACAGCTTCAAAAAGATAAGGGCTTGAATATAAAAATCAAGCCATACGACAGATCAAATGTTGACAAGACAAGTCCTGTGACGCCATATTACGGGCAGGTGGTTAGCGATTTCGGTGCTAAATCAGGAGGGTATCATGGCGCGGGATACAGTGCGAGAGGTCACGACGAGCACAACGGGTTGCGGTGGCATAAAATGAGCGAGTCCGCGAGCAAGTCGTCAGAAACAGGCATGTTGACCGAGGATAACTTGCGATGGCCCGTTGTGGTGCTTTGCGCGGCCACGGTGGTTTTTGCCTGTGTTGCCGCAACGTTTTTGGAGTTCAGATCCCGGTCTGCACACATGGCGATGGCAAACCTGCCTTTGGCGGTGTTGTTGCCCTTTGTGGCGTGGCTTCTGGTGAATGCCATCTTAAAGCGGTTTGCGCCCCGGCTGTCTCTGACTTCCGCAGAGTTGCGGATGGCGTTGAGCATGCTTTGGGTGGGCGGGTCTTTTGCGGGGTATAACTGGATTACCCAGTGGGTAGGCGCCATGGCGGCGCCCAAATATTATGCCTCACCCGAAAACCGGTGGCGGGAACTGATTTTTGACCATTTGCCCTGGTGGATGTTTCCTTCGGATTTTCCCGGGGTGACCGAGGGGTTTTTTCTGGGGATAGAAAAAGGCGCGGCAGTGCCGTGGGGGGCATGGCTGGCGCCTATTTTTTGGGCGATGTCCGCCGGGTTGGCAATGACATTCATTGGGCTGGGTTTGACGGCGGTGTTCCAGAAGCAGTGGGTTCAACACGAACGGCTGACCTATCCCCTAGCGCAGGTACCGCTCGATTTGACCGAAGGATTCGACGCGAAGCGCGGATGGCCGCCGTTTGTACGGAACGGGTTGTTCTGGGTGGGTTTTGCCGTATCTGCGTTCCCTCTGCTGTGGAATCTGATCGAATACTGGACGCCCGCTTTTCCCAGACTGGCGATTTTCGACGCCTATTATGGTCCGAGCGGGCCCAGAGGTGCTGAATTGTCGCGTTATTTGCAACCGTTTTCTTATCGGCTTTTGCCCACGGTGCTGGGGTTCACGTTCCTGTGTGATCTGAATATCCTGTTCAGCATCTGGTCCTCGTGGCTGGTGGGACAGGCGGGGCTTTACGGGATGTCCAGGGTCGGGTTTTCAGTGGGGTTGGCCGGGCAAGAGGCGAAACCAACTGCCATTTTAGGGCTGTTCACCCATGGCGTGAGCATGGGACTGGTGATCTGGACAATTTGGGCTGCTCGCGGGCATCTGCGAAGGGTTTTTCGGCAAGTGGTGCGACCGCGCGGAAGCGGCGACGCGGAAACTGCGATTTTGTCCCCCCGATTAGCCCTGTTTGGAATTTTGGCCGGGGGTATTTACATGGTTTTCTGGCTGCACAGGGCGGGTTATAGCGCAGGTATAGGATTGGCCTGGCTGTTGCTTTTCTGGGCGAGCATTCTGGTGGTGATGAAGTTTTTGGCGGCCAGCGGGTTTGCGTATCTGTTTCCGAGTTTCGGCACGTCGATTCTGGATATGACGGTGGGCGCGAGCCAGATGCACGAGTCCACGCTGGTGGGGCTTCGGCTGGTGAATTGGCGGTTGCTGGCCGGCTGGCGGTTGCCGGCGGCACTGCCCCATGTGGAACGCCTGGTAGGGCCGACAAAGGGGGTGGGGTGGGTGGTGTTTGGGAGCCTGGTACTGGGGATGCTGGCGGCCATTCTTTACACGGTTTCTATATGCTACGAAGAGGGGGGAAGCACCTTCCGGACATGGTCTTTGGTGGGGGCGCCGCTGGGGATGTACGAGGGCATTGCCAAGGCGGTTGCGGACACGGACCCTACCGTAACCGATCCGGGGAAAATTGGCGTGTGGGTTCTGGGCGGCGTGACCGCAGGGGTTATTCAGGTGATGCAGAGCCGGTTTTCTTGGTGGCCGTTTCATCCGCTGGGTATCATGCTGATGTCGAGCGGTTATGTTCGGCTCTATGTGCTGGATATTTTTTTGGTGTGGCTGGGCAAATTGCTGATTCTCAGTTTTGGGGGCATTTCACTTTACCGAAGGGTTAAGCCGTGTTGTTATGGGTTGATCGTGGGCTATGTGTTTGCTGTGGGCTGTTCTTTTCTGATTGATGTGATCTGGTTTCCGGGAGGTGGACATTATATCCACGGGTACTAGGGTTTGGGATTTTGGATTCATGCTCTGAGGATACTGCGTCTGCTTTTGTTGCCGGGTTGGCGCCTGTGCAACGCAACACATTTTCGAGATCCTCCCGATGAACGGCTTCCCGCTGTTTGCGCCAAGTGGGGCAGGTAGCCTTGTCGCTGGAGCAGGTGTATCAAAGACTCTGTCGCGGCATTGAAAGACGCGGTGGTGGGTGAAACGCGCGCGCCCAAGGCGCGTGCGATGCGGGGTTGGGCATAGAGTTCGTCGAGCAATTCGCGCGACGCGGTTTTGACGAGCCCACTGTCTGGGAGGATCTCGATCTCGCCGTATTTGTCGGCGCACTCCGCGATGAGGGCTTTGACCCCGTCCGGCAAACGGGTCGCGCTGTGTTGGGTCAAAAACGCTTCTATCTCTTCTCCGGTCAAACCGCGTGTGAGGGCGCGGCGAATCGAATCGCGCGACAGATGAAAGCACGCCATCACATCCTGCGTTTTGAGATCGCCCAAAATGCACAGGTCGAGATAGTGCATGCAGGGAAAATCCGGCGGAACCAAAACTTCAAAATTGGGTTGCACAACGCAGTTCGCATCTGCATTTTGCGGCGATATCTGTTCGGTCAGGGCGTCATCGCGCGTGTCGTGCAACAGCGCGTACCCCGCATTTGTGATCTGAAAAACCGCGTGTTTGCCCCGCTGTAAAGGTTCTGAGAACGCGGGGAAATTGCCCACGCGCACAACGCCCATCCACATCAGCGCGCCGCTGATGATGCGGCGCAACAACTCTTCGGCGGTGGTGCCGCTGCGCGAGGGGTTCTCGGCAAAATGGCGAAATGGGTCTGAAAAGCGCGTCAAAAATTGGTAATACGAAGAATATGTCATCCAAGTATCGGCGGGGCAATGCCGCAGGCTTCGCACAATTTCGCGGCGGAGATTTTTGAGTTCTTGCATGCGCGTGCTGGCAGCCCGCGTGCGGTCCGCAGACCACTCATTCCAGCGGTCACTTTGAAACCAAAACGCAAAACACGCCTTGCGGATGGCAATAATTTGTTCCAGCCGCGCCCCCGCATCCGCAGCGACATGCCAAGCCGTGTCGCAAAATTCCACGAGCCTATATGTTTCGGCAAAAAGCGCGAGAAATTCGACATA
Source organism: uncultured Latescibacterota bacterium (assembly GCA_958295785.1). Lineage (GTDB taxonomy): Bacteria > Latescibacterota > UBA2968 > UBA2968 > UBA2968 > VXRD01. The sequence goes on along the minus strand of OY282377.1, from coordinate 1,932,919 downwards.
GCCCGGCTCGTTCTGGATCTGGCAGTACTTGTCTGCATCGCGCAAATCGCTTTTGGGCATGCCCCCGTGCTTGAGCCTGCGCGGCGCACGGCGCACAACAATGCCGAGCAACGTGGTCAAATCGCGGATGAGATGGGCGGTATTTTCGCGGATGGACGTAGGCGGGGTATCGGGGGTTTCGATGAGGTCATCCAAGTTGCTTTCGAGTTGCCCGCCCCGAGACTGGGCGATTTTGGACAGGGCCGCGTGCAGGTCTGACGCCAAGCAGATTGCGGCATCGGGCGCGGTCAGATCCCGGTCTGGCGCGTAAAAGATCGGCATTTTCCAGCGCATGTCCTCCAACTCGCGCGCCGCTGCTTCCCCCAATTTTTCGGCCACTTTGCCGTGCGTGATCGCGTTGTCGGCCAAGAACAAATCCAGAATGGCGCGGCGTTCTTCGCTGAGTGCGCCGAGAAAGGCGCGCAGGGTATTGGGCGCGAGCAGGGCATTGGCAATCGCGTGGCCCACAATGGATTTGCGCGTGTCCAAAAGGCGCAGGTCTATTTGATCTGCAAAAGCGCGGAGCAATCCCACCGAGACGGGTTTTACAAGGGCGCGCAACCGCCCCTGATCCGCGGCGGGAATGGGAATGGATTTGAGCAAGGACTCGGGAATGCCGATTAAAACATGGGCATCGCCCAAGGTGTGCGCGTCCCGAAACACCAGCCCGGTCAACGCGCTGACTTGGGCGTGCAACCGGGGCAAAAAACCATTGGCGTAAATTTCAACGGCCTCTGCCTCCAACAACTCGCCCCCTTCAGCCGCGAGATCCCGCACCATCGCACGCTGCTCCTTCGACAACGCACAAAGCCGCTCGGCCACCCGTTCGGGTTCGGGCAACACGCGACAAAGCACATCCACGAGGAAGGTCTTGTTGCTCCCCCGGTGCAACGCAACGCCGGCATCGCGGGCGAGTTGCGACAGAGTGCCAAACGGATATTGTGTAAGCGCAGCGCGAAGGGTCATAGGGCTTTTCGTCATTTATTGGGAAACCAAAATTTCCGCTTCACCAAAGATAGGGTGATGAGAAAGATCATTCCTCAGTATGTCGTATTCTATAAACTTGTCAAAAAGAGGAGTATCTCGATTCTCCACTTTTTCAAGTTGCTTTTCTGCATATTCTTGAATAGAGGGATCGATATCACCGACGATGCTGTGGCGCCCCTCCTCAATGGCAACTCTGGTTGTGATACAACTTCCAGCAAAAAAATCGAGCAAGGTAGAGCCAGGATAAGAAAGGGCCCGAACAAGACGCTGTACTATAAGATGGGGTTTCTGGGTCGGGTGCCCAACTCGTTCTTTTGAATTGCCATTCAGGCGAGACATCCGCCATACATTGGTCGGGTTGCGTCCTTTTTCAATGCTTTCTGGTCTGAGTCGCCTATCTTTGAGATAGGCTTTTTTGGTTTCTTCATCATAAGGTTCACGCACGGCATCCAAATTAAAATAATACTTCTTTGTTTTGCCAAACCATGCAATTTCCTCATGCCGGTTGGCGAAGAAACGATGGGCACTCATCCCATTTGGGTAATTCCAGATGATGAGGTTCACCAGCAACATCTGGCTTTTAGTTCGCAGGTGCGAAATGATTGTCAAAAGATCGCCCGAACCAGCCTCACTTTGGTATTGAAGTCCGCCAAAGATCGCGATATTCCCCGTTGGGGCGAGCACCCTTTCGGCTTCTTTCAACCAAGGGGTTGACCACGCAAGATAGTCTGGATGCTCATCCCACGTTGCCATCTTGGTGTTGTATGGCGGATCACAAAGAATAAGTTGCACAGAGTTATCGGGAAGTTGAGCGAGTAAGTCACAGCAATCCATGACCAAAATGGCGTGAACGGTGCGGTCTGGTGGCGCGTGATCAATCCCTTCTGTAGAAGAATGGTTTAACCCTCGCTTCTTAAGGGCGTTCATGCCAATGTGTCCGGTATTGTTATGTGATCGGTTAGCCAATTTCACCTCGGAATAATGAGAAGGTTTTGGAGATAATATTCGTCTGTTAAAAAGGACGGGCCAAAAAGCTCGCGAACAATACTTATGTCCTCATCTGCGAGTTGCGAGACCGATGCCGGCCATGCGGCCACCACTGAGGGCATTAGGACGAGCTTTTGAATTGTTATCTCACTTCGATCAGTCCGTATGATTCCACAAGCGTCGAGAATGTTGAGCAAAAAAGGACATCGGCGTTTCGACGCTTCGAATGATGCTTCTGAAATGCCCTCTCGGTCACAAGACTGTTTCACAAATGGTGCTTGAAAAAACTGGTCGTAAATTTCATTTCGATGCACAATTCGAGAACGGCAAATGTGATAGAGAAATGCGAGTATCTGTTGAACAGCGTGCATGTTGAGAAATACGCGAAAGAACAAATTTTGGGCCTGATTATTTTTGGCTAAAAATTGGCGGATAGCAGTATTAAAATCAGCTTCATTCATTCGCATCCGCGTGCTAGGTATGCCATCATTCCCCCTTGGAAATTCCAAGTCCATTTGATTGAGGAGTGGCTTCAGAGCAGTATATAACGCTCTGCCAAGCGGTGTTAAATCTAAAACGTATCCCGTGTCTTCGGGATAATTTCTATCGTCAGTGAGAATGCCGAGTTCCATTGCGGCTTGCAGTTTATACTTCTGTCGGCGATAGGTCGATAAGCGACCTTCGCCAAGCCCCCCGCGCAGACGGATGTATTCATCATTGAGGTGGGTTTTGTCGCGTTGCCCCGCTCCAAAGACAGAGAGAATAGACAGAATATGACCGATATGAGTACCTTGGGGATAGTGATAGCTGGCTTCGGTATATTCGCCGACTTCTCTAAGAGTCCCTAACAAAAAGCGTTGACATGGATTTGTGAGAGGCCGACTTTGAGGCGTTCCTGCGGGTGTTCACTCATCTGTTTCAGACGCTTGATTTCTTTATGTTAGGGCTTCTAAGAAATTTCACCCATGATCCAAAAATTCGGATATATACAGCGGATTTATACGCGCCGCGCTCGTTTAGATCACCGCGGCCCGGTGAGCGCGGGCCACGCGAACTTATAGGCGTCTATGCTTTGTTTTAGAATATCGAGACGATGCACGAGAAAAAGCACGGGTTTGCCACAGCGTTGCGCGTCGAGAGCTGAAAGAATCGTTTTGCCTGTTCCAGTAGGAAGCACAATGATACCTTTCTTCCAACCTCGGGTATTCCTGTAAAAATGAAGTGCCCCCAAAGCTTCATTTTGAAGCGGAGTCGGTTCTAAAGCATATTCAGTCAGAAGTTCAGGTGCGTGAGTGCTAATAAGATCTCTCAAGGTCTCTTGGACTATTGGTCGCCACTGAGAGGACTGAAGTTGACCATACGAAAATCGTGCGAGTTGATAGCCGGATCTCAAAATTTCATTTTGCCTAAATAGGTTATCGTCAAACGCTTCGTCAGGGATAATCCCCTCTGCATGATACGTCTCGCCGTTGACCTCAAGTGCCAAACGCGCTGTATCACCGTGATAGGCAAAATCAATTCGCCTTGATTTTCCAGATCTGTCCAAAAAAGGATGTTGGGGTATAATATGCTCAATATTTTCTTTTAGAAGAGGATATAGAAACTCGTCAACAAAGAGCCGTTCACTCTCTTGAGTAATCCTGAGTCAATACTCCTGTAATTTTGTTAGGCACACACCTAAAAATTAAGACACTTACGACCCGTAAGTGCCTAAAAAAAAGTGGAGCCGAGCGGGATCGAACCGCCGACCTTTTGACTGCCAGTCAAACGCTCTCCCAGTTGAGCTACGGCCCCACTGCAATGATGTGCGATTCAAGAGTAATAAAATGAGAGGCCCATGTCAAGCAAAAAGCCGAACCGGGATTACGCGCCTTTGTCCTCGAGCCATTCGACAAACGCCGCTTCGTCGAGAATTTCGATGCCCAGGTGTTCGGCTTTTGCGCGTTTGGCCCCTGCGTTTTCCCCTGCAATGACGAGAGTGGTCTTTTTGCTGACACTGGACGTGGGCGTGCCGCCCAGGGCGCGGATGAGGTCTTGTACCTGTTGGCGGCCCCAGCGCGAAAGCGTGCCCGTGACCACGACCGTCTTGCCAGCGAGGGGTTTGGGCGCGTCATCTGCCGGGGCTTCGGATGCGAGGGCGACGCCCGCTTTCCTAAGTTTTTCAACAATGGCCCAATTGTCCTTGTCCGCGAGATATGTGTGGATGCTCTCCGCGATGGCGCCGCCGATTTCGTGAACCGCTTCGATTTCCTCGCACGGCGTTTCGCGCAAGCGATCCATGCTGTGGAAATGGTCGGCGAGCGTGCGTGCAACCGTGGCGCCAATGTGCCGAATGCCCAGCGCGAAAAGCACGCGGTGGAACGGCTGTTCTTTGCTCGCTTCGAGCGCGTCGAGCACATTTTGGGCAGACTTTTCGGCCATGCGCTCGAGGCCGGCGAGTTGCTCCAATGTCAGGCCATAGAGATCGCCCACATCGCGGACGAGGTCGCTATCCACGAGTTGTTCAACCAAAGCCTTCCCCAGTCCCTCGATATCCATCGCCGTGCGCGAGGCAAAATGGCGGATATTGCCTTTGATCTGCGCGGCGCATTGGGGATTGACGCAGCGAATGGCGACCTCGGACTCATCTTCCACAAGCGGCGCCTCGCAGGCCGGGCAAGTCTCGGGAAAGACATAAGCCACGGCGTCCTTTGGGCGTTTGGCCTTCACCACGCGCACCACCTTGGGAATGACATCGCCGCCCTTTTCCAGAATGACCGTATCGCCTTCCCGGATATCTTTGCGCTGGATTTCTTCGGCATTGTGCAACGTGGCGCGCTTGACTGTGGTACCCGCCAGTTGCACGGGTTCGAGGTTCGCCACCGGGGTGATAACGCCTGTGCGCCCCACTTGAAGGGCAATGCCATGGAGCGCGGTTTCGGCCTGTTCGGCGGAATACTTGTAGGAAATCGCCCAGCGGGGGTTTTTGGCCGTCGCGCCGAGTTTGTTTTGTTGCACAATGCTGTTGACCTTGATCACAATGCCGTCGATATCGTAGGACAACGTCGGGCGTTTTTCCTCCCACTCGCGCACAAACGCCAAAATATCGTCTATCGTGTCGCACAGGGCGCGATGGGGATTGACGGGCAGGCCGAGGGCCGCCATCCGCTCGAGGTGCTCGGCGTGGGTTGAGGGCTGCGCGTCGGGCGTGCGAAAAGCATACGCAAAAAAGCTCAGGCGACGCTCGGCAACCAGCCGCGCATCTTGCAATTTGAGCGAGCCAGATGTTGCGTTGCGCGGGTTGGCAAAGGGATTCTCCCCATTCTTTTCGCGCTGTGCGTTCATCGCGTCAAACGTGTTGTGATCCAGATAAACCTCGCCGCGAATTTCGCAAAAAGGCACGGCGTCACTCAGGCGAAGGGGAATGGATCGAATGGTCTTGACATTGGGCGTAATATCTTCGCCCTGCACGCCATTGCCCCGCGTAACGCCGCGCAAAAGCAGGCCGTTTTCGTAGATCAAGCTCAGGGCAACGCCGTCAATTTTGAGTTCCGAGACGTATTCCAATGCCTCGTTGGGCAGTTCGCGCCGCACGCGGGCTTCAAAATCCCTGAGCTCGGCTTCCGAATAGGTATTGTCCAAACTCAGCATGGGCACATCGTGTTGCACGGTTGGAAATTGTTGGGTCAAATCGGAAGTCACGCGCTGCGTGGGCGAATCGGGTTGGATCAACTCGGGATGCCGCGCCTCTAAGTCGATCAACTCGCGCATGAGTTCGTCATAAGCCCTATCGGAAATCACAGGCGCGTTGAGCACGGCGTATCGGTAATTGTATTCGTTGAGTTCGGCGACGAGTTGGGCAATTCGGTTGGACATAAGGCAGTGGTCGGTGGTCAGTTACCCCGCCCAATCCCTTGTCTGAATCAGGATTTCCAGGATTGGCGGATTTTCAGGATTCAAAAGCAACTGCAAAACGAGATGGAGGCTAAAAGCTGTTTTTCACATCCGCGCAAAAAGAAACGCGGCGAGGCCGAGGATCATTCCCGCCTTGAGCAACTTGCTCAGAAAGCCGAGTGCCACATCGCTTTGCCACAGGCGGATGAGAACAAAGATGAGCAGACCATCCAAGACGACGATCGCGCCGAGATACACCGGGCCATAAACGCCCATGAGCGCGGGCAATGGGGTCGCGACGATGAGCAGGGCAAAAATACTGGTAATCAAAATGCGCGCGCTGTTCTCGCCCCAAGCAATGGGCACGGTGCCGCCCGGCAACCGGCGGTCGCCCGCGCTGTCTTCGAGGTCTTTGAGCAATTCGCGGCCCAAGTGAAACAAGAAGGCAAAACCCGCAACCAGCCATGGCGCCAACAGCGCATCGACAGCCGCGCCCCCGTAGAGAAATGCCAACCCGCCGAGCGCGCTGACCACCAAATTGCCGAGTAGGGGCACGCGCTTGAGGTGCGTATTGTACAAAATCAAACTCGCGATGGCAACGAGGGCAATGGCGAGCGCGGATGTCGGCAAAGCGCAGGCGATCAAAAGCCCTGCGATCAGGAGAATGCCCATTTCCACGCGCGCAAATGCGGGAGACAAGCGGCCCGAAGGCAGCGGGCGATGCGGTTTGTTCATCCGATCCTCCGCGACGCCGCACAGGTCATTGTGTACATTGCCTCCGCCCGCAATCAGCGCGGCAGACAGCGCGGCCATCAAAAGGGCTTCCGTAACATCGCGGATGCCCAACCACCCCCCGACCAGCACAGCGGCAAACGCGATGAGGCAGTTGACGGGGCGCAACAATTCAATCGCGGCATAATTCACGGCTGCACTCCAATTCCCTTGTCCATTTGGGCGGGCCCGAAGGCGCGCTCCTGCGATTCGTCTGTGAACTGCTGTCGCAGTTGTACCTCGTTTTGTCTATGCGTCCCCAAAAACCTCTTCTGCATCTCGAATCGCGTAGCGATAGCCCTGTTCCGTGAGGAAGGTCTGCCGGTTGCGGGCAAATTCTTGTTCGCGGGTGTCGCGGGTGACGAGCGTGTAAAAATGGGCCATGCCCCCATCGGATTTGGGGCGCAGAATGCGGCCGAGGCGTTGCGCTTCTTCTTGGCGCGAACCGTACGTGCCAGAAATCTGAATGGCGACACTCGCATCGGGCAGGTCAACGGCAAAATTGGCGACTTTGGACACGACGAGCAATTTGAGTTTGCCGTGTCGAAACGCATCGTACAGGCGGTCGCGGTCTTCGGTCGGGGTCTTGCCCATAATCACCTGCGCGCCGAGTTCCCGGGCCACTTGTTCGACTTGGCGGATGTATTGCGCGATGACCAGAGTTTGTTCGCCCTTGTGCTTTGCGATCAGGTGTTTGACCAACGGGATTTTGTCGGCATTTTCAGACGCAATGCGAAACTTGGCGTGCCCATCTGCCACCGCGTAGTCGAGCCGCCGGCCCTTTGGCAGGGGCAGGCGAATTTCGCAGCACTCGGCGGTCGCAATCCAACCGCTCGATTCGAGTTCGCGCCAAGGAATGTCGTAGCGTTTGGGGCCGATGAGCGAAAAAACATCGGTTTCCAAACCGTCTTCGCGCACGAGCGTGGCGGTCAGCCCCAGCCGGCGGCGGGATTGCAGTTCCGCGGTAAAGCGAAACACGGGCGCGGGCAAGAGATGAACCTCATCGTAAATAATCAGCCCCCAGTTGCCCTCGTTGAACAGCCCGAAATGCGGAAACGCTTCATCTCGGCTTTTGCGATAGGTCAAAATATTGTATGTGGCAATGGTGACGGGCCGAATCTCTTTGCGCTCCCCGGAATATTCGCCGATCTGATCGGCGGTCAGGCTGGTTTTGTCGATGAGTTCAGCCTTCCACTGGCGCGACGCCGTGATGTTGGTGGTCAAAATCAGGGTCTCGCACTGAAGGGTTTTCATCGCGCCCATGCCCACCATGGTTTTGCCCGCGCCGCACGGCAAGACCACCGTGCCGCTCCCGCCATCAGGCCCCCCGCCCGCGTGGAAAATATCCACGGCCTCGCGCTGATAATCGCGCAGCGCGAACGCCTGGCCCGATAGGGTGATTGGGCGGTGCTGAAATTTGAGCGTTCTGCCCTTGAGATAGCCAGCGAGATCTTTGACCGGGAACCCAATGCGCGTGAGAGCCTGTTTGAGATGCCCTCGGTACAGGGGCAAAACCCGGATGCGGTGCGCGTCGAGTTGTTTTTCGAGATAGGGCTGAACGAACTTGTGGCGGCAGATTTCGACGATGATCAACGGGTCTTCAGAAGACAGGATGAGCGCGCTGTCTTCTCGGTGGAGTTGCACTTTGCCATACCGGCTCATGGCCTCGCGGATTTCGACGCCCACATTTTGCGGAATCTCGTATTTGCCGTAGGTCTCGAGGGTGGCGATGATTTCCTCGGTGGTGACGCCTGCCGCGGCCGCATTCCACAGCGAGAGGGGATTGACCCGGTACGTGTGCATGTGCTCGGGGCTTTTCTCCAACTCGGCAAAGCGCACGAGCCGGTCCCGCGCCGCTTCGTAGTGGGGCGAATTGACCTCCACGAGCACCGTGAGATCGCTCTGGATGATGAGGGGATTTTCTGGTTTGTAGTTCATGATTGCAGTGGAGAGTGGGGACATCATTTATTTTTACAGGCGTGCAACCGTCACGTAATACGCACCGGCGAGGCGATTGCCCTCTGCGTCGCGCCACCACGTTTGCAAAGTCGCAGGGCCGCGCGGCAAATCCGCTGTAAACGCGACGGAGAGATCATCCGGGCGCACGTCCATCTCCTGCGCCACATCGCCAATTTGCATCCACGCCCGCGCCACGGGCAAGGCTCTGCCCGGCATCAACGTGCCGTCAACGCCTTCCATCACAGGTGCTGGCGCCGCAATGGCAAGGCCGGATTCCTCGGGCCAGCGGCGCAACGCGATTTCGTATTTGCCAGCCTGTTCAACCGCGAGTTGCCAGATACCGCTGTCCATCACGGCCCCGCGCACGCCCGTGGGATTGTCGCAATAGACCCCCATCCAATCGCAACTGGACAATCGCGTGGGATTTTCCGCATGGGATCCAATGGCAATGGGAAAGTAATTGCCGAGATTTTCGCCCACCTCGTCCCACCACGCCTCGTAGTGCATCCGCATCTTTTGCACGACCTCCGGGTGTTGCTTTGCGACATTCCGTTCTTGCCCGGGGTCATCGTCCAAGTCATACAGTTCGACATCATCCACCAACCGCCATCGGTTCCAAATCATCGCGGCATTGCCCTTGCGCGTGGTTCGGTTGCCCGTTGGCACGATGTGCCCGTATTGCACGACGAACATTCTGTCTGCCAACGCTTCTTCCCCGCGCAGAAGGCCGCACAGGGAAACCCCGTCAAAAGCTTCGGGCGCGTCCGTGCCGCACAGGGAAATCAGGGTCGGCAACACGTCCGTGCCGTGCGTGGGAACGGGAATGTCGCGCGGTTCGCCCAACTGCCCTTTGGGCCAACGCACGAAAAACGGCACGCGGTGCCCGCCCTCGTACAGCGTGGTCTTTTTGCCGCGCATGCCGGCATTGTACACGGTCTCGCCATTTGCGGTTCCGTTATCGGTCATAAAAATCAACAGGGTATTGTCGCGCAACCCCGTCTCGGCGAGAAACGCATCCAACTTGCCCATGTTCTCGTCGATATTCGCGATCATCCCGTAAAAACTGGCGACATTGTACGGCACATGCGCGAGATAGGGCTGGCGATACTCGTCTGGCACCCACAGCGGGGTATGGGGCGCGTTGGTGGCGATATACGCGAAAAACGGCGCGTCTCCCTGCGCTTTGATCCAGTTCATCGCCTCGTCGAACCACACATCCGTGCAGTACCCTTCAAACGCCTCAATCGCGCCATTGTGCCGATAGTGGTCGTCAAAATAATCATTGCCAAAATAATCCGCAGCAGACGTAATGCCCCAGGCGGGATGGTGAATCGTCTCCTCAAACCCCCTGTCCTGTGGCCGGTAGGGATAATTATCGCCCAAGTGCCATTTCCCAAAATGGCCCGTGCAATACCCGTTGCGGGCAAAAATATCCGCCATCGTCGGCAATTCGGGATTCATCAGCGACCGCCCCATGCACACAAACGTGGCGCCATTGCGAAGCGCGTCTTGCCCGGTCAACAATTCGCCCCGCGTTGGCGTACACATCGGCGCGACGTGAAAATCGGTAAACCGGATGCTCTCGGCGTGCAGCGCGTCCAAATGCGGCGTTTTGATGATCGGATTGCCGTGACACGCCAAATCGCCATAGCCCTGATCATCCGTCAACACAAAAATCACATTGGGTCTGTCCATGCTTCCCTCTTATTTAACGAGATTGTCATTGCAATAACCAGTCAAAAAATATACATTTTCCTCGTTCTTTCACCCAAGGAGGTGCCTCATGCTTGCCAAACTGACGTCCGAGAATCAACTCACCCTGCCAAAAGCCATCGTCGCCGACTTCCAAGATTCCGAGTATTTCGCTGTCACCACAGAAAACAGCCGCATTGTGCTAACGCCCGTGCGCCCGACCTGCGCGGATGCCGTGCGTGCCAAGTTGGCTGAACGCGATATATGCGAGGCCGACGTCACCGAAGCCGTGACATGGGCGCGTCAGACACCATGACCGGCACGCGCTTGGTGCTCGACACCAATGTACTGCTCTCGGCCCTGCTGTTCTCCACTTTGAGAAAATCACATTGGGCCTGTTCATCTACGCCCTTTCCCTTTCAAAAACCACATCATCGCCGAACCGCTTCCGTCCCTTTGCAGCCGGGCCGACAATGTCCAACTGGCCTCTGCCCATCACGGCTTCGCGCGTGCCATCGCGGTCGGGATCGGCATAGCGCGCAAACCACGCCTCCAAATCGCCCTGCAACCATTCGCGCACGGATTGCGCTCTATTCTCGTCGAGCAAATTTCTCCGTTCCCCCACATCATTGACCAAATCGTACAATTCACATGGGCCGTAGGGATAGCGGTGTATGTACTTCCACGCAGCCGTGCGGATCATTCGCGTGGGGCCGTATTCGTCAAACACCACCACCTGCTCATCGCCCTTTGATGCACGGCCTTCCAAAAGCGCGGCAAAGCTGCGCCCGGGCAAGTCGTCCGCTTTGGGATTTTCCACGTCGAGATAGTCCAGCAAGGTCGGCATGATGTCGTAATGGCTGTGCAGGGACAATGTGATCTTGCCCTGGGGAACGCGCCCGGGATGCGACACAATCATGGGCACTTTCACCGAGGTGTCGAACATATTGGGCGGAAAAGTCCCATTGCCCTTGCCGTAAATGCCGTGGTGCCCCATGTTCATCCCATTGTCGCTCGTAAAGACCACCAAGGTCTGCTCCCGCAACCCATTGTCTTCCAGCCAATCCAACAGCCTGCCCACATTGGCGTCCATCGCAGTCGTGGCCGCAAAATAGCCGCTGAGGGCTTCGCGGCGCGTTTCTTCGGTAAATCCAAGCGACCCCGCGGACCCTTGCTTTGACAACTGCTGCGGGTGCATGGGTTCATTGGGCGTGGATTCAAAAGGGCAGTCCCGATAATACGCATCGAACAACTCGGGCGGATGGTGTTCGCGTCCCCAGGGCGCGTGCGGCGCCGTGTAGTGAACATTCAGACAGAACGGTTGATCCATCCCCTTTCGCGCTTCCAAAAATGCCAACGCATTATCCGTAATCAAATCGCTCACATAATCCGAGGTGTGATACGCCCTGCCATTGCGGATCATCGGCGCGTTGTAATACGGCCCTGCGCCACTTGCATGCACATCCCAAAACACAAAGGACTTCTGCGGCTTTTCCGAAGAGCCCAAATGCCATTTGCCACTCAAATCACACGCATACCCCTGTTGCGCGAGGATATCCGTATAGGCTGTCTGCCCGGCCAAATATTCAATCGCTCGATCATCTGCGCCATAGATATTTGAATTGCCCGTGCGCAAAAAATCCTGTACCCCGTGCTGAGACGGAATGCGTCCCGTCAAAATGGACGCCCGCGCAGGCGAGCACACCGGCGACGCGCAAAAGAAATTCATAAAGTACAACCCGGTTGCGGCCAGCCGATCCAAATTCGGCGTGCGAATCTCCGAATTGCCCGCACACCCCATCGCCCAATAGCCCTGATCGTCCGTCAAAATAAAAAGCAGATTGGTTTGTTGTGCCATGCCATCCATCCCTTTGTGAAATTTAACTTAAGACGCTGTTTTAAGATACATTTGGGCCTCCCGGCCCCTCCCCGAAAAAGGTTTCTACATCTGATTGGTATAACCAGTGACCGCCTCTGCCGTGCATTCTCGTTCTACATCCGATTCCATATTGACAAAGGTATTGCCCGCAATCACCGTTCCGCGTGCTTCGGCTTCTATCATGATCCCCACCTTTTGCCTGCCATCGCCCGAATCCTCAATCCGATTGTCTCGAATCTCTACATGGTGAGTCGCGCCGCGAATTTCAATCCCATACCCGTTCTCGGCAAACCCATTGTCGCGGATCGCGCACGAATGAATCGCATTTCTGTGCGCTCCTCGAAATTCAGATAGGGGGGTGCGAAACAAGATGCCGACCTTGTGATTGCGTGCAATCTCGCAATTGACGATGCGATTGTCCGTATCCCTGTGCCCAATTGAAATGCCAAAATCCCGATTGTCCGAACACACGCAATTTCGCGCCACGCCATCCGATACGCCCCAGCAAAAGAAAATGCCCTGACTGTTGCCGGTTGCGCGACAGTTGCGAAACCGCGGACGTTGCGACCCACTGCCCGGATGAAACCCCAGATTGGCATTGTTTTTTGACGCACAATTTTCAAAAACAAAATCGTCGCAAACTTGAAAACTGAACCCATCGCCATTGTAGTTGCGCGCCGTCACATTTCGAAATGCGTAGCGGTGGCAACGCTGCAAAAACACCGCGCCCGAATAATTGCCATTGATCTCTTCATTTCGCGCCTTGTTGCCATCCAAAATTAGATTCTCAATGGTCACATCGCAAACCCCTTCTTCTGCGGTCAAAAGGGGGAAAATCGTCGCCAATGTCGCGCGTTCATCCAGCCACATATTTTTGTAAATGCGTTTGCCGAGCGAAATCACCTGTCCCTCAATCGCCATCGCCGTCTCCTTCACCACCGTCATCCCCGCATTGCCATAAGACCGCAACATCACCCCGTCCCCAGCGCGAAATCCCCGTGCGTCTTCCACCTCAACCCGCGCTTCATACCAATCGGCGTCTCGCACCAATGCGGTCAAAACCCCTTCGGCCTTCTTCAACACCGTCTCATCGCCCGCCCCGCGCACAGTCAAATTGGGATGCAGGTAAAGCGCGTTACGCATCGTATAGATCCCCGGCAAAATCTGCAAAATACCGCCGCCTAGCCGATGCAAATAGTCCGCGCCGGCCTGCAAAACCCTGTCATCGCCCCCCTGCAAATCCCCCTCGCCCTGCCCCACCGTCAACACCATCTCCCGCCGCGTTGTCACAGGCCGATTGTCAGAACGATCCAACATGTCAATATTCCTTGAATGAATAAAATTTATCTCCTACCGCGCCATGCAATGGCATTTCTGATATTGCCACAAATTGTAATCCCCTTGCGTTACTTTGACAACTCTTTTTTACTTTGTGTTGCGGTTGATGAAAAAAAAATACCCGGTGAGAACCGGGTATTTGGGGGGCGTAATGTGCGATGGCTCAATCGCGGCAACTGAGGCCATAGCCCGCTCTGAAAAGCGGTTGATCCGGGGGATCGCCCGAGTGCGCGTTTTCAGCCTTCGGCCATGAAAAGGACAACCTTCCCTGAAAATCGCGCTCGCCAAGCGGCGGCATCTTTTGCGTTCATCTGCGGTTGCTTCTCGCCTTTTGTGTCATCCCATCAAAAATTTGTATCCCATCCCCATTGCCTCCTTAACTTTTTCCAGCGTGCGTTGGCCTTCAATGCGCGCTTTCGCGCTGCCCAGGTTCAAAATATCGCGCACCAGATCGGGCTGTTTTTCAAATGCCTTGCGGCGATTCCGAAATGGCGTCATAAAATCGTTGAGCACATCTGCCAACGCGGCCTTGCACGTCGTGCAACCGACCGCGCCCTTGCGACATGTCCTCGCCACCTGATCGGCACGCGCTTCATCAAACACCGTGCGATAGTGAAATGCCGAACACACATCGGGATTGCCCGGATCAGTTGCCCGCACGCGCCTCGGATCTGTCACCATATTCATCACCTTTGCGCGCACAGACGCTTCGCTATCCGACAAGTCAATGGCATTGCCATAACTTTTTCCCATCTTGCTCTGCCCATCCGTGCCCTTTAGCAACGCGCCGTAAACGCCATGGGGAATGGGAAAGACGTCGCCATAAGTGCGATTAAATCGCGCGGCCACTTCTCGCGCCAGTTCAATATGGGGCCTTTGATCCGGCCCCACCGGCACGTATTGCGGGCGGAACAGCAAAATATCCGCCGCTTGAGACACGGGATATCCCACAAAACCATAAGTCGTGCGCTTTTCCAATCCCATCTTTTCCATCTCTTCCTTGACGGTCGGATTGCGGAGCAAACGCGGCAAGGTCACCAGATTGGAAAAAATCACGGTCAATTCTGCCAGTTGCGGCACCTGCGATTGCAAAAAACACGCGCTTTTTTGGGGATCAAAACCCGCTGCCAGATAATCCAGCACCATTTCTTGGACATGCGCTGCCAAATCCCCTGCGCGGTTCTGATGCGTCGTCAGGGCCTGATAATCGGCAATCATAAAAAAGCACTGAAACTCGTCCTGCATTTCAAACCGATTCTTCAACGACCCAACATAATGCCCCAAGTGCATTTTGCCTGTTGGGCGATCACCTGTCAAAACAATTGTGCGGTTCATTTCAAACTCCTGTTGTCAGTTGTTAAGCCTCCCAGTCACAGCCCCAAGTTGTCAGTCCAAAAAAAAGCGCGCCACCTTCCGGTAGCGCGCGGTGCAAACACAGATCGCCAACTATCCGGTGGTGGACAGACATCTCTCCTCGCGCTCGACCACCACCAGCGTCTATTCGCGTTCATCAGTCCTGTCAGGGCATTCAAAAACATCGTCCGATCCTCGGTCAACGAATCCATACATTCGTCCAATCGCGCACAAAAAAACCGCCATCAATAAGCTGACGGCGGTACACTCAGAAGATTCAAAAACAAACGACAAAACCCGTCAGCAAATCCACACAGGGGCATGCCACCAATCGCGCATCGCGCCAGACACACGGGGAACGGGTATCGCGTCAATCGAGATGTGACCATACATTGTCATGACAAATTCCTCAATTCCGATTACTGAAAGAGTTTGAGCGCGGCAAGCACGAGGCCAGCGAGCACGACAACTGCCCCGAAAAACCACTTCATATCGCTTTTCAACGCGGCGATCTCGCGTTTTGTCTCGGCTCTCGATTCGGCGATCTCGCGTTTAATATCGGACAGAATCGCTAAAATCTGCTGATTTTGCGCTTCGACAACCGCTTGACGCTTTCGCAGTTCAATTTGTTCTGCTTTGATCGCGTTTACGTCTGACTTGACTTCGGCAATCGTCTTTTCATTCGTCTCTTGTCCTTTCTTGAGCGCGCCTTGCCCCTTCTCAAAATCCGCTTGCCGCGTCTGAAATGCGTTTTGTTGGGCTTGCAATTCCTCAACCGGCGTCGCCATCATCTCACCTGCCTTTAGAGTGGATTCGCATTATTGAAAGAGTTTGAGCGCGGCAAGCACGAGGCCAGCGAGCACGACAACAGCTCCGAAAAACCACTTCATATCGCTTTTCAACGCGGCGATCTCGCGTTTTGTCTCGGCTCTCAATTCGGCGATCTCGCGTTTTGTCTCAGCGATCTCGCGTTTAATATCGGACAGAATCGCTAAAATCTGCTGATTTTGCTCTTCGACAACCGCTTGACGCTCTCGCAGTTCAATTTGTTCTGCTTTGATCGCGTTTACGTCTGACTTGACTTCGGCAATTGCTTTCTCATTGGCTTCTTGTCCTTTCTTGAGTTCGCCTTGCCCCTTCTCAAAATCCGCTTGTCGCGTCTGAAATGCGTTTTGTTGGGCTTGCAATTCCTCAACTGCTGTCGCCATCATCTCACCTGCCTTTAGAGTGGATTCACATTATTGAAAAAGTTTGAGCGCGGCAAGCACGAGGCCAGCGAGCACGACAACTGCCCCGAAAAACCACTTCATATCGCTTTTCAACGCGGCGATCTCGCGTTTTGTCTCGGCTCTCGATTCGGCGATCTCGCGTTTTACTTCGGCTCTCGATTCGGCAATCTCGCGTTTTGTCTCGGCTCTCGATTCGGCGATCTCGCGTTTAATATCGGACAGCATCGCTAAAATCTGCTGATTTTGCTCTTCGACAACCGCTTGACGCTCTCGCAATTCAATTTGTTCTGCTTTGATCGCGTTTACGTCTGACTTGACTTCGGCAATTGCTTTCTCATTGGCTTCTTGTCCTTTCTTGAGTTCGCCTTGCCCCTTCTCAAAATCCGCTTGTCGCGTCTGAAATGCGTTTTGTTGGGCTTGTAATTCCTCAACTGCTGTCGCCATCATCTCACCTGCCTTTAGAGAATGGATTCACATTATTGAAAAAGTTTGAGCGCGGCAAGCACGAGGCCAGCGAGCACGACAACTGCCCCGAAAAACCACTTCATATCGCTTTTCAACGCGGCGATCTCGCGTTTTACTTCGGCTCTCAATTCGGCAATCTCGCGTTTTGTCTCGGCTCTCGATTCGGCGATCTCGCGTTTTGTCTCAGCGATCTCGCGTTTTGTCTCGGCTCTCGATTCGGCGATCTCGCGTTTAATATCGGACAGCATCGCTAAAATCTGCTGATTTTGTTCTTCGACAACCGCTTGACGCTCTCGCAGTTCAATTTGTTCTGCTTTGATCGCGTTTACGTCTGACTTGACTTCGGCAATTGCTTTCTCATTGGCTTCTTGTCCTTTCTTGAGTTCGCCTTGCCCCTTCTCAAAATCCGCTTGTCGCGTCTGAAATGCGTTTTGTTGGGCTTGTAATTCCTCAACCGTTGTCGCCATCATCTCACCTGCCTTTAGAGTGGTTATGAGTGCCCCAATCGCTTCCCGTCACCGCTACCGATGTATAAAAAAAACATACCCAATCCAATACCCCAAGTCAAGCCGTTTGGTTTTCGTTTTTTATTCCGCGGTCGCCATAAGACAAGTCGCACGTCCCTGTATCGCACGCCACGCGGCCAGAAAGGTGGCGATAGCGCGCAATCAGCGCGTATCCAGCGCGGAACACGAGATGCAACCCCGGCACGCGATACAACCAGGCGAGCAGATGAAACGGGGGCAGCCTGCGATAAATCTGATACACGGCATCGGCACCCACATAAATATTCTCTTGGCTCATCACCAAGCGCATGCCCGTGTTGAAATCCGACTCGGCCAGCTTGGGAAAATGGCCTTCAATCCCCTGCGTCTGCCGGGGCAAATAATCAAACTGATCGCGTTTGTCTTTTTTTTGCATGCGGCGAACACTCCAGATGCAAAACCGACATTCGCCATCGTAAACAACAATGGGTTTTTTCATTTCGCGCCCTGCCCTAAAATGTGTGAAACACGACTTGGTGGTCGATCAGGCGTTTGTTTTTATACGTGAATTTGCCCGAAAAAAACGCATCGCGCTCCAGCCATTTGAGAAAAATTTTGTCGCCTTCCCAAAGGTTGAGGTCCAAGAGGTCCGCATTGTCGATCCATTGCAGGATGCCTTCGGTCGAGTTGATGAGTTCGCCCGTGAACGTGTGTGCGGTAAAGACAAAGGCCAGCCAGTCGTTGTTGCCATCAAATTCCGGGAACATCAGCACGCCGCGCAACGCGGGGTCTTGAATGTGCAACCCGCTTTCTTCGCGTACTTCCCGAATCACGCATTCCTCGGGCGTTTCCCCCGGTTCCATTTTGCCGCCCAAGCCATTCCATTTGCCTTCGTGGATGTCGTTTTCCTTTTTCACGCGGTGCAACATCAGGGTTTTGTCGCCGTTTCTGACGTAGCAAAGGGTGGCGTTGATCATCGCGGATTCCTTTAGCTTATGGCACGCAACGCGGTAACAAACGCACTGGCAATTCGGTCGGCCTGCTCGTGCGTGAGAATCAGCGGAGGGGCCATGGTGAATACCGGCTCAGACCCGGCCGTGACATGGCTCATTTTGCCCGTGATCACGCCAGCGGCTCTAAGCGCGCTGCCAAATTCTTGGGTTCTTTCGCCATCGAGTTCCGACCCATCTTCGTTTTGGAGTTCCACCGCGAGCATCAGCCCGATGCCCCGCACGTCTTTGACGAGTGGCGAGGACAGGTCTTTGAGCCGACTCAATAAGTGCGCGCCCACGGCCTCTGCATTTTTCCACAGGCGTTCGCGGGTCAAAATTTCGAGATTGGCCAGCGCGGCCGCGCAACATGCCGGATGCCCGCCGTACGTGGACACCTGCGAAAATTCCTTGCCCTCATCCGGCCCGCCGAGAAATGCCGACCAGACCTTTTCGGTGACAGCACACGCGCCCAGCGGCAAATACCCGCTCGACACGCCTTTGGCAAGGGTCATCACGTCGGGCACGACATCCCAGTGTTCGGCGGCAAACAATTTGCCGGTGCGCCCAAATCCGGTGATCACCTCGTCGAAGATCAGCAAACAGCCATACCGGTCGCACACGTCGCGCAGGCCGGGAAAATAGTCATCGGGCGGGACGTGTACGCCGCCCCCGCCGACAACGGGTTCAGCCAGAACAGCGGCGACCGTGTCCGGGCCTTCGCGTTCGATCACGCGGGCGATAGCATCCGCGCCATGAGCCGTGCGCGTGGGCAATTCAACGTGGATAAACCCCGGCGCCAAGGGTTCAAAAGGCGCGCGCCGTCTCACCTGCCCGGTTGCGGACATCGCGCCCATCGTGAAGCCGTGATAGCCCAGATAGCGGCTGATGATCTTAAAGCGGTTTTCCCCCGGATACATGGCCCTGCCGTATTGCCGGGCCACCTTAATCGCGGTTTCATTCGCCTCTGAACCGCTGTTGACAAAAAAGAAATGGTCGAGGTCCCCCGGCAAAAGTTCGGCCAAGCGCGCGGCGAGTTGGGCCGCGGGTGCATTGATCTGCACGATGGGATAAAACGCGAGGGTTTTCATTTGCTCGTAAACCGCTTCGACGATCTCAGCGCGCCCATAGCCCACATTGACATTCCATATCCCGCCATACGCATCGAGATAGGTCTTGCCCTCCGCATCCGTGACCTCGCACCCATCTGCGGACACAATCACCAGCAGATCGTCTTCGCGCCTGCCCGCGTGTTGCATCAGCGGATGCCAGACGTGTTTCAAATCCTGTTTTCGCACATCGCTCAAATTGACGGAAATGCCACGGCTCATTGGGGTTCTCCTTTGTCGCGAAACGGGGTGCCATTGCATCAGCAGTTCATCAATGTATCGGCGGTTGAGGGACGGAGGGGCGTTCGCATATTCGTCGATTACTCGCTCCGCACATTGTAGGCTACGCCCCTACGATGCGTTTCCCGCCTTGTATCTTGCATTTTCGGGCGGGGCCGCCCCTACGTATCCTCGCGTCTTTCTCACTTCTCGCCAAATGTCGGATATTTGCGGATCACTTCGATGGCATCGTCGAAATCGCGCTCTGCTGGGTCGGTTTTTTCGTATTTGTGTTGCCAAAATACATAATCCACATGCAGGTTGTCGCGGGCAAAAATGAAAATGTCTTCCATTGAAAGATACCCCTCTGCGTGGACTTCAACTCGGTTTTTGGTCTGGTTATTCGCGTCGTTTTTGTGGTGCTTGTACGAGTCATTTTGCGCCGAGCAAAACAGGGGGAGTTTGTCCTTAAACGCTTTGTACAGGGGATAGGAGACCCGCGCCATGTATTTGCGATGGGGCAAAATGTCCGGGCCGCCCATGGCGATTTGGTGCGGGACAATGGCTTGGGCGATCTCGCGGAGCCCCTCCTGTTTTTCGGGCAAAAAGTTCATGTACCAGAACACCTGACTGCGCGTCATATTCCCCTTCAGGCCGATCAAAATATCGATCAGCGCGGTTTTGTATTTTTCGGGCGTATAGCCGTTTTGGGTGGCGACATCTATCGAAATATCGAACGCGGATTCTTGAACCGCAACGCCTTCAAAATTGGGATGCGCGTCAAACGCCTCGCCGAGTGCATGGCCCAATGCGGTCAAGCGGTCGATCACAAACGGGTCCCATCGCATGGCGCAAACGCCGCCGCCTTCGCCTCGCAATTTGTAACGCGATAGATACGCTGGCAAGACCGGATACGCGCCGAAGGATTTGTCGATGATAAACGCGATGAGTTGCTTGTCGCGCGCCGCGAGAAACGCGAGGTCCCGCGCAAGCACCGCGAAGTTATACTTGCCCTGCTCGGGTTCCAGCCGCTTCCACGTATATCTTTTGATCACGCCGCGCACGGCACGCTCCTCGAGATGCCGAATATCTTCCACCTTTTCCGAGGCTTGAATCGCCACGTAATGACCGGGATGGTATTTCGTCTTTCTATCGTCCGATGCACCCATCGCTATCCCTGCTGCGAGGATCACCAACGCGATGCGGGAATAAAGTCTCATTTTAGGGTATTGTTGAGGGAGAGGGAAAATTACATCCTGTGCGGAGAATTAAAAGGGGGTATCGATCCAGCGGGGGCTGATGAACACTGGAAGACAGCAAGGGCCGCGCTTGATCGGATTGCGGGAAGTTTTTCAACACATGCACCCAGATTGATTTTTATCGGTGCTGCTATAGAGGTAGCAAGGGCTCGAGAAATCATCGCACGCCTAAAAGAAGGCAAACTGGCCGGCGTAGCAAATTTATGCAAACCAAAGCAGATCGAAACACTGGTGAATTGGTTGGTCGATCTTGAGATCATTTTTCCCAAATATACACGCATTTTCGCAATTCTGCGCGTCCGTACTTGCCCATTTGTTGGCTGCTATTGCCTTTGCCCGTTCCCAGAACCCAGATGTTCTTGGTGGATAGGCCCGCGGCTTCTGCAAAGTCAGAGAGGATCAGATCGACGGGGATCTCCTCTCCTGCGTACCGGACATTGTCGTTCACCAGAGCGACCTTTCCGCCGGGCTTGAGCACCCTGCCCATTTCAAAGATAACCAAAGCCATCTCGAGGAAGTAATTGGCGATCATGCGCGGGATATTTGCGTTGTTCAACTGGCCTTCTCGCTTGTATGTGTTCAGCCAATAGAGGACTTCCCGAAGTGCTTCGTGGTTTTTGAACGCGGAAATGACCCGTTGAAAAAAGGCGTTGCGATTTGCGTATTGGGTTTTCAGGGCTTCGACCTTCTCTCTGTTTTCGACGGTGCAGGACAGCATTTGTTGCCGCAAGTGCTTGACTTCGGCCCCACTCCTGTTCAAAAATATCAGTTCGAGCGCGTAGGGCGCGTGTAGTCATAGCGGTTACAATAAGAAGCCCTAACATAAAGAAATCAAGCGTCTGAAACAGATGAGTGAACACCCGCAGGAATGCCTCAAAGTCGGCCTTTCACAAATCCATGTCAACGCTTTTTGTTAGGGACTCTAAGGAGGAGAGGTTAAAATAAAGTCAAAATACTCATCGTCGAGTTTGCACAATTCTTCGAGACAAGAGCCTTGAATAAGCCGGATGCGCGGTTCTTTTTTGGGCTTTTTCCTTTTGAAAAGGTCCATATCGTCGCAAAGCAGATCCTCAACCATCAAATCGAGTTGCAATTGCAGTGCTTCTTTGAATGGATAGACTTTTCCCTTGTCAAATTTGGATTTGACAAGGGATCGTCCCGCACGATAATCCCAGCGGAGGTACTGCCCGTCCTTTCTGGTATAGCTGACGCGCTCCAAAATGCAAAAAGCGGCGAAACGGAAAAACGTCTTGAGATGAGGATCTTCAACCCGATTTTCGCAATAGGTTAGATAGCCATTCAGTTGATCTTCCGTCTCTTGAGAAAATGCCCCTTCGGTAATCGCGATGTGCCGGATGGGGCTATCGGGTTTGATCGCGGAAAAATCGATGTCGCGGATGGTTTTCATTTCTTGTTGCAGAGCTTTCAGTTCCATCTGCTCGGCAACCTGTCGCGCTTTGGTGATCGCACAGCCCACGGGCAGGAGTTCAATGCCGGTTGCTTCCCATCCCAATTCCCGCGATGCAAATAGTGCTGTCCCCGTTCCCGAGAACGGATCTAATAACGCGCCGCGTTTTGCCGTCAATGTGTTCAAGAGATAGTGAACCATCTGCGCGGAGAAGCCTTCTTTGTACTTAACCACCGATAATACGGTGTGTTTTTGTTTGCCTGAAAGCTGACGAGGGTTCTTTTGAGTTGGGGATTGTGGGTAATCAGGTGCGCGTATTTCTTTTCGAGCAGGTCTCTGTGTGCGGTGTGTGCTTTGTTTTAAGATTCAACTTTGAATATAGAATTTGCCATGCCATTTCTCCATCCTTTAGAACGCCGCGGATTCTTTTTCTGACCATCGCTTAGCCATCAATTCAAACTCAATTTTGTGATCGGGCCAATCGTGTAGCGTGGCAGGATCGAAATCCGCACCATTTGGCCAAACCAGAGTGTGAACTTCTAGATCAATGCGAACTTGATTGAAAAGTGATTCATCTGATAAAGGGCCAAATAACTCACCTTCGAGAACGGGCCGAAAATCTATACATTGTGAAGTTCCATCATCGAAATCTACTTTTAAGGTATATGGTTCTAAAATTTCGAATGACAGGATACGATAAATTGGATGACTCATAAATGCCTCCCTAATGAAGCGGATCGATTCTAAATGGCGATTGCCCCACTTGGAGCCTGTTCCAGATAGCCAGCAATTCTTCTCGATGTTGTTCTGCCCATGCCTCTACCTGCCGTTGTTGGCGTCTTGGAAATACGCCCGCGATCCATTCAATCTCATCAATCGCATATACAGCGACCTCTCCTTGATAATAAGCGTGAAAATGGGGTCTGTGATGCTGCGTTCTCGGTTCTGTAAACATGCGGATGACAATCCCGAAAAATCGAGCAATTTCAGGCATCTGTGCTTCCTTGTTGTCGCGAATTATTGAAACACGGGTAAATGGGTTGGTCGATCTTTAGATCACTTCTCCCAGATATACACGCATTTTCGCAATTTTTGCTTCAGGTTTTGGATTTGATGAACTTGACGCTTTTGACCTCGCGCGGCGCGAGGCGCAGGCCCTTGGATGTCTTGCCGCGGATCGCATAGTCTTCGATGTCGAATATTTTTTCCTGGATGCGCGTGCGGGGTTTGGGTTTGTAGGACACATGAACCGCGACATTGCGATCTGTCGTCAACTTGAGCACGCGGCAGTCCGGGGGGACGAGTTCGTAGCCTCTGTTCAGGATGAATTTGTCGAGCACACAGCGTTTGATGCAGGGGTAATGGGTGTTCTTGTCCCGGTAGATAACCGTGAACACGCGCTTGGAATCGACAAAATCGCAAAAGAGCATGCCCTTATCGACAAAGAGGCGGTCCGGGGCTTCATACAGGGAATACGTCCCGGTTTTGCGAATGACGAGCACGCGGTCGTATTGCGACACGTCCATCAGCACATTGCCATTGACGTTGTAGCCGAGGTAACCCGTCTTTTTGTCGTAGCGCAGCTTGAGGTTGCGTTGTGCCACCTCGCGCACATCCACCTGATCAAAGCACGCGACTTCGGTGCGGCGGGGGTACTGGGCTTTGTATGGGTCGATCAAATCTTCGAGAAAGCCGATGGCAAAGCCGACGATGTTGTCGAGGTCGGTTTTGATTTCCCCGAGCCGGGCGCGCATGGCGCGCATCTCGCGTTTGGCTTTGGCGAGGTCGTAGCGCGAAAGCCGGCGAATGGGCATGTGCAAGAGCGCGTCGAGGTCTTCATCTTTCACTCCGCGCTCGATCTTCGATTGAAAGGGCAAAAGCCCGTCGCGCACGGCCCGGCGAAGGTCGCCCGAGTTGGCAATGGCCTCAATCTCTTGGTAAACGCGGTTTTCGATGAAGACCTGTTCGAGGGTTTTCGCGTGCAATTTGTCGCGCACCTGTTGCTGCTCAATTTTGAGTTCCGCGGCGAGAATCTCGACCGTGCGGTCCGCGTTGTGTTTGAGAATGTCGCTGACCGTGGCGATGTGCGGGCGGTTCTCTTTGATGACCAAGGCATGGGTGCTGATGGCCTGCTCACAATCCGTGAAAGCGTAGAGCGCGTCCACCGTATCCTTGGCGTGGACGCCTCGGGCCAGGCGAATTTCAATCTCGACCTGCTCGCCCGTGTAATCGCTGATCCCCGCGATTTTGAGTTTGTTTTTGCGCGCGGCGTTTTCAATGGACGCGATGAGGGATTCAGACGTCGCGCCAAAGGGCAATTCGCGCACGACGATGCGCTTGGGATTTTGCGTGTCGAGTTTGGCGCGCACGAGCACTTTGCCATTGCCATCCGCGTAATCGGTGACATCGACCAACCCGCCAGTGGGGAAATCCGGAAAAACCCGCAAGGCATCGCCCTTGAGGTACGCGATTTGGGCGCGCAACAATTCGATCAGGTTGTGGGGCAACACCCGCGTGGTCATGCCCGGCGCAATGCCCTCTGTGCCCTGCGCGAGCAACACCGGGATTTTGGCCGGAAACGCGACCGGTTCTCTGTTGCGCCCGTCGTAGGATTCAACGGTTTCGGTGATTTCCGGATTGAAGAGCACATCTTTGGCGAGCGGGGTGAGGCGGCATTCGATATAGCGCGCGGCCGAGGCTTCGTCGCCGGTAAAGATGTTGCCAAAATTGCCCTGTTTCTCGATGAAGAGGTTCTTGTTCGCCAGATGAACCAACGCGCCGCAAATGGATTGGTCGCCGTGTGGGTGGTATTTCATGGTTTGCCCCACGACATTGGCAACTTTGTGAAATTTGCCGTCGTCCTGCTCTTTGAGCGCGTGCAAAATGCGCCGCTGCACGGGTTTGAGCCCGTCGTCAATGTCGGGAATCGCGCGGTCTTTGACAACATAAGAGGCGTGCTCCAAAAAATACCGGTCGAATAGGGTGTCGATATAGGCCATTGTCGTTCCTCATCTAAAATATACAAGGGATCAACTTATTACTCGTCAAAGCCCCTGAACGAAAGTGAGTTTTCAAACCCCGCGTACTGATCTTCCGAATACGCTGACGGATTTTCTGTCGGCTCAAATACAAACGCTGCCTGCGATGCGACCTGCTGTTCTTGCCGGGAACGGTCCGCGACCGAGCCATGGCCTTGTCCACACGCCGCAACTTCTTCGAACTTCTCGCCAAAAAAATAATTTGTGAACTGGACCAATAAGCCTGTCATCTGCGTTCCTCTGCGGATCGCGTTTTTAATTCCCCAACGGCTCCCACACATTGCCAAAAAGAGATCGCAGCCGCGCCATGGCTTCATCGGGCAGGGGCGGGCCCAAGATCGCCTTCACGTTTTCTTCGAGATGATCGATATTCGCGGTTCCCGACAGCACCACGCCCATGGCCGGATGCGCGTTCACGTATTTGTAGCCAGCCGCGGGCAGTGACGCGACATCGCCTTTGACCAGCCATCCCAATGGGTCTTCATCGTCGAGCGCGTCAGGGGCGATCAGCCCTTTGGCCTTGGCGTACGCGATGCGTTCTTTGAGCACCTCGGGCCGCGCGAGTGCCCGCCGGACCGCAACCATGCAAATCACGCCCACATCCAATTCCCCACACTTGGGCAAAATCTCGTGTTCGGGCGTTGGACTGAGCAAATTGTATCCCACCATCGCCGCGTCGAACAAATCATCTGCCAGGGCCTGCGAGAACATCTCGTGTTTGTGGTCTTCCGCATAAGTCTCGCTTATCCCGATAAAGCGGAACTTCCCCTGATCTCGCAGTTTTTCCACAGTGGGCCACAGCCGCGCAATGGCTTCGCTATACTGGTGCGGGCGAACGCCGTGCCACTGCATGATATCGACACTATCGACCTGCAACCGCCTCAGACTGCGCTCGACGGAATCGGCGACATCGCTCGGATTGACGAGTTCGCCCTTGCCCCGATGGGCGTGAAATTTGGTCGCCAAAACACAGTCATCGCGCGGTATGCCCATAAGCGCGTTGCCGAGAATGGTTTCGCTCTCGCCATAAGCCGCAGCCGTATCGAAAAAGTTGATGCCGAGATCCAATGCCCGACGCACCAACCGGTTCACCCCCGCTTGATCCACGCCCGTCTTTTGCCCCAGTTGCGTGGGCCCACCCCCGCCAATGCCCATGATCGAAACCTTCAACCCCGTGCGCCCCAAGGTGCGATATTTCATTTTTCCCTCCTTTGAATGGGCGTCTAATATAGCCCATCGCAACGCCACTCGCCATTGTTTTGAGCAACCGAGAAATGTCGGACGACAAAGCGGTTGCTTTTTATTTTCTTCACCATATTTTTTCGTAGATGAACTGGCCTGAGAAACGGCTATGTTGTACCCCGTTCCGCTGATCGAGGAGGATTTATGTCAAAAACGGTAAAAATCGGCGTGCTGGGTTTGGCGCACGATCATGTGTGGTCAAATTTGCACGCGCTCAAGGCGTTGGACAATGCCGAGTTGGTCGGCGCTGCCGATGGCGATGCGGCACTGCGCGATCGGTTTGTCGAGCGCACGGATTGTGAAAGGGTCTATGGTGATTTTGGCGATTTGTTAGACAGTGAAAACCCGGACGCAGTATTTGCATTTACCCCCACGGCGCATCACGTCGATGTGGTGGAACTGTGCGCGCCGCGCGGGATTCACGTCATGGTCGAAAAGCCCATGGCCGCGACCTTAGAGCAGGCAGATCGCATGGTGATGGCTGCGCGCAAGGCGGGCACAGTGCTGATGGTCAATTGGCCCACGGCTTGGAATCGCGGGATTCGCACGGCCTATCGCATGGTGCGAGAAGGCGCGATTGGGCAGGTGTGGCAATTGCTGTGGCGCGGCGGGCATTGCGGCCCGGACGAGTTGGGGTGTTCCGAACAGTTTTGCGATTTTTTGTTTGACAAGCACCTCAATGGCGCGGGGGCTTTTGGCGATTACGGCGGGTATGGCGCGAGCCTGTGCGCGCTGTTTTTGGGGCGGCCAAACCGCGTTGTGGGCATGGCCGGTCGGCTTTTGAAAACGCATTTGCCCGTGGATGACAACGGGATGATGCTGTTGCGCTATCCCCACGCGCTGTGCCGCTTGGAAATGACGTGGACAGAAGCCGTGCCGCACAAGCCCGCGCACGAGGTGATCTTGCACGGCACAGAAGGGACGATTGTCGCGGGGAACGCGGTGGCGTTGTACACACGCGATAACAAAGACGGCGAAACCATTGCGCTGGACGCATTGCCCACAGGGGAAGGCGATGCCGCCGAGCATTTTGTCCAGTGCATTCTATCGGGTGCTGCGCCCGGTTTTGTAACGTGTGCGGATTTGTCGCGCCACGCGCAGGAAATTGTGGAGGCGGGCCTAATTTCCGCCACCAATGGCATTGCCGTGTCACTGCCCATTGAAGACCATCTGTTTCGGGAGTAGCGGATGCGGGTGTTCATTTTCGCGGTGTGTGTGGTTGTTTTTGCCGGTCAACCCGGCGCGCAAGAGGATGCGATAGCCCCGGATACCACGGCGGTTGTGGCGGTCGAGGTGCCCCTCGATACCCTGCTCGCACAACTGGGCGATTCCCTGTTTTCTCCGCCCGTGGACAAAGCGCGGATTTTGCGCGACGCTTATGGCGTGCCCCATGTGTATGCGAACACAGATGCGGATGTCGCGTTTGGGTTTGGCTATGCACAAGCCGAAGATCACCTCCTGCAAATGGCGATGAATTTTCGCCAAGCCAAGGGCCGGTTGGCCGAGGTCAAAGGCGCGTCTGCCCTAAAAAGCGATGAAATCGCGCTGTTGTGGCGCGTTCACAATGTGGCCGGCGAGCGGTATGGCGATCTCTCCGAGAAGACGCGGCGCCATATCGAAGCCTTTGCCGCGGGGGTCAACCACTATATTGCAATTCATCGGGCGGTCTTGCCGCACTGGGTCGAAGACGTGCGCGCAGTCGATGTGGTTGCCCTATCGCGGTGGCTCTTGTTGTTGTTTGCCGAGCAAACTGGAGAACCGGAATTATCCCTCAAAGGAATGACGACCGCAGTGCCCAAATTGCCGGGGTCGAATCAGTGGGTCATAGGGCCGTCTCGATCCCAAACGGGCGCGCCTGTCCTGGCAATGGATGTGCAATTGCCATACTCTGCGCCCTTTCGGCTTTGCGAAGCCCATCTCGTCAGCGATGAGGGGTTGAATGCGATGGGGGCGACCTTTTTGGGGCTGCCGGTGATTTTGGTAGGTCACAACCACCGCATCGCCTGGTCTGTCACCACCAATGAAATTGATGGATTTGATTTGTACGAAGAGCGTCTCGATGTTGCCAATCGCAGGCGCTATTTGTACGGCGATGAGAAAAGGCGCGTGGTGTCGCGGCATGTGAAAATTGGCGTGCAGGGCGATGAGGGCATGCGGGAGGTCGAACGCGAGTTGCGCCATACGCACCACGGCCCGATTTACAAAATGACCGAGCATTGGGCATACTCGGCGCGCGTGAGCACGGCAGACCGCGTGGATGGCATCGGGCAATTGCTGGCGATGAACCGCGCCGAGACCCTGACCGCGTTTCAAGACGCGCTTTCGCGCTTGGAATTGCCGGTTTTTAACGTGCTGTACGGCGATGTGACGGGCGAGATTTTTTACGTGTTTAATGGCCGCTGTCCCGTGCGATCCAAGGCGTTCGATTGGCGCGCGCCCGTGCCGGGCTGGACGCCCGAAACCGAATGGCAAGGCGCGCTGGCATTTTCCCAGTTGCCGCAAGTGGGCAATCCCGCGTCGGGCTTTTTGCAAAACTGCAATGTCGCGCCGAATTTGGTGACGACAGACAGCGGTCTTGAACCGGACGACTTTCCGCCGTTTTTGGGCTGGGGTGGCGCCACCTATCGCGCACAGCGGGTCGCGAGTTGGCTGCTGTCGCATCAAACTATCGCGGTGGATGACATGCGCGTTTTGCTTCGAGACAATTATATCGCGGATGCAGACGCGCACAAAGGGCTGATTTTTCGCGCATACAACCGCGCCTGGCCCGCGCTATACGACCCCAAAGGACAGGTTGCCACGGCGATTCACCTGCTCAGATCATGGGATAATCGGGCCGGTTTGGACAGCGTTGGCGCGCTTTTGTTTTTTGTTTGGAAGGCGCGATGCGATCCCTTGCTCGCACACGTTCCGCAACAGCGCGATAGTTTGGTGCAAGAAAAGATCGCATTGGAGGCGTTGCAACAAGCGGTCGCGTACATGACCGCGACTTATGGGCGGCTCGATGTGCCGTGGGGGCAGGTGCATCGCCTGAAGCGGGGCGATCACACCTTTTCAATGAGCGGCGCGCCCGCTGTGGCAGAGGCACTGCACCAGACGTGGACGCGCACAAAAGACGACGGGACATGGTCGATCCAAGGCGGGTCGGCCTTTGCAATGGTGGTTTCACTCGTGCAACCCGTGCAGTCGTGGAGCGCGTTGGCACATGGCACCAGCGAAAATCCCGCATCCCCCCATTACGCAGATCAGGTCGATTTGCAACGCCGCGGCACATTGAAGCGAACGGTTTTCACGCCCGGCGATCTGCGATCCGCGCTGACCGCGATCGCCACAGTGCCCCACGATCCCGAAGAAGCCGAGCGGCGATCTCTGAAGGCGTTGCGCCAGTCTCGCGCCGAGGCGACAATGCCCGATTCTGCGGATGTGCCAGATGTCTCTCAATGAGTTGGCGACAAACAAACCGCTGCGTAAGTATAGATTTAACTGTGGGAAATAGAGAGGGAATACTCGGATCAAATATCGATCTGGTATTTCGGCAGAACGAAAAACTGCATCGAGAGGTGGTTATGCGTTCTTATTTGGTCTTTTTCGCGCTGGTGGCAATAGCAATTCCGCATTTCGCACAGGCGCAGGGCAATGGCAGCGTGGATCGAGTGGCCGGGGATCTCGTCTATGTGAGCGGGCTTGGGGCCGCGGTTGCGATAGATGGCAAATTGCGGGTTGCAGGTGATCGGGGCGCAATTTTGCAGGTGATCAAGGTGTTGCCCGATGTCGTGGTTGCCCGCGTGGTTGAGAAAACCGAATGGCCCGTAAAATCCGGCGACCGCATTGCGGTGGAAAATGGCATTTTGAAAGGGGAGCCGCGCAGGTTGGTGCACGCGACGCGGGTTGTCGATGCACCGCGCATTGACGGGCGATTGGACGACGAGGTATGGCAACGGGCAATGCCCGTAGAAGGCTTTGTTCAGCGCGATCCCAAATACTGGATGCCCGTGACGGAACGAACCGTTGTGAAAATCATTTACGACAAGGACAAAATTTACTTTGGGTTTGCGTGTTACGACAAAAATCCCGACCGCATTGTAGCCAATAACATGCGCCGAGATGGGCAGCTTTCCAGCGATGACAACATCCAATTGTTGATCGATCCGTTTAATGACAACCAAAATGGGGTTTTCTTTTTGGTCAACGCGCTCGGCGCGCGCTCGGATATGCTGTTGTCAAATGAAGGCCGCACCACCAATGAAGATTGGGATTGCATCTGGGAAGCGCGGTGCAGGCGCCACGACGAGGGCTGGACAGCCGAGGTCGCAATTCCATTTGATCAACTGCGCTTCAATGCGGCTGACGAGATGACATGGGGCATCAACATCGGGCGGTATATCGGGCACAAAAACGAGGAAGTCGCGCTGATTATCGGGCGGCACACCCCGTCGCCGCGCCGCAGGTATGAGATGACCGATTTGGGCGTGTTGCGCGGCTTAAAGGCCGTCAAGCGAAAGCGCCTGTTTCAAGTCAAGCCCTATCTCTTGCCGGGAATAACCAACAATTTTGAGGCCGATACGCCCGATGCGGGCGAGAAGCGCGCGTTTGAAGCGGGCGCGGATGTGCGCTATGGCCTAACGCCCAATCTCGCGCTGGACGTGTCTTACAATACGGATTTTGCCCAGGTTGAAGCGGATCAAGAGCAGGTGAACTTGACGCAATTTTCGCAGTTCTTTCCGGAAAAGCGCGAATTTTTCCTCGAAGGCGCGCAGTTGTTCGATTTTGGCGAAGCCGCGACCATTCGCGGGGGCGATGTGCGCCCGCCAACGCTTTTGTTTTACAGCCGCAGGATCGGGTTGGAAAACAGCCGCCCGGTGCCAATTCTTTTCGGGGGCAAGTTGTCCGGCAAGGCCGGGCGCACGAGCATCGGCGCGTTGAATGTGCTGACCGATGCCGCGATACTGCCGCCGGATAGCACGCGGGTCGAGCGCAGCAATTTTTCCGTGTTGCGCGTCAAACGCGATGTGCTGGCGAGGTCGAATGTGGGCATGATTTTTGTGGACAAACAAACCGGCAGCGCGAATCGCGCGGGGGGAGTGGATTTCAGTTTTTCGCCCACAACCGCGGTCAATGTGCAGGGGTTTTACGCGCGCACATGGGATTCGGCGCGGCCCGATACAGACGATGCGCGGTATTTTCGCGTGTCGTACAACGGGGCCAAATACGCGGGGGTCGCGAGTGTTTTGGATGTGGAAGACAATTTTGAACCCGAAGTCGGGTATGTCAATCGCAGGCGCGGGCTTCGGGGGTTTCGGCGCTACGAGGCCAACATGTCCTATTTGCCGCGCCCCAAAGCGGCCTCTATTCGCAATTTGAGATTTACGCCCAATGTGCAAGTGATTTCCGATAAGAAGGGCGCGATTCCGTATTGGCGGGCGCGCGTGGACGGGGTGATCGCCTTTCAGTCGTCCGACCGCATTTTGGCGCGCGTGGAAAGGATCCGCGATGTGGTCACCCGGGCCTTTCGCCCTTCGGACAAGCGACCCGAGGTCGCCATTTTGCCGGGCGAATATGCGTTCACGTCATTCAGGCTGGGGCCGGACACGGCAAATTATCGCAAATGGAATTTGGATCTCGATTTTCAAGTGGGGACGTATTACACCGGGCGGTTGTATCGGATTACCTCGAAAAATGTCTATCGGCCCAATGGCAGGTTGGGCCTTGAGCTGATTTACGATGGCAGTTGGATACACTTGCCACAGGCCAATCTCGATATTCAGGCATTGAGCGCGCGGATCATTTACTCGTTCACGACCGATTTCTTTGTTAAAATTTTCGCCCAGTGGAATAACGACAGCGAATCGGTGGGGGCAAATGTGTTGCTCAATTACCGCTTTCGCCCCGGTAGCGATATTTTCTTTGTGTACGATCACGGGTTTGGAACGGCGGACAATTTTCAGCAGACCAACCGCGCGGTGCTGCTCAAGGTATCGTATCTGATCGGATTGTGAGAAGGAGGGAGGGATATGGACAAAAAGTTATACATTCTGATTTTTTTTTCCCTGCTCATTTCCTGCTCCGATTCGGGAGAGGTGCCAGACGAGTCGGCAAGCCCCAAAATAGAGGCTTTGGCGCGCGTGCAAATCGGCGAGCAGTGGGGCTATATCAATGTGGCGGGCGAGATGGTGATCCCCCCGAAATTTGACAATGCGTGGTCATTCGCAGACGGGCGCGCGCGCGTGAAGATCGGCGACCAATGGGGCTATATCAACCAGACGGGCGAGATGGCGATCCCCCCGAAATTTGACAATGCGTGGTCATTTGCAGACGGGTTGGCGCGCGTGCAAATCGGCGACCAATGGGGCTATGTCAACGCAACGGGCGAGATGGTGATTCCGCCAAAATTTGACGGGGAAGATGCGTGGTCATTCGCAGACGGGTTGGCACTCGTGAAGATCGGCGACCAATGGGGCTATATCAACGCGACGGGCGAGGCCGTGATCTCCCCGCAATTTGGCGATGCGCGGTCTTTTTTTCAGGGCTTGGCCGCGGTGGAAATCGGCGGCAAGTGGGGCTATATCAACGCGAAGGGCGAGCGCGTGATCCCACCGCAGTTTGACACGGCTTGGGATTTTTCAGACAGTCTGGCGCGCGTGGAAATCGACAGCAGGTGGGGCTATATCAACGCGGCGGGCGAAAAGGTCATTCCCCCGCAATTTGACGCGGCTTGGGATTTTTCAGACGGGCTGGCGCGCGTGGAAATCAATGACAGGTGGGGCTATGTCAACACGCAGGGCATAGTGTCAATCCCCCCGCAATTTGACATTACCCGGTCCTTTTCCGAGGGCCTAGCGCGCGTGAAACTCGGCAGCAAGTGGGGCTATATCAACGAAAAAGGAGAGGTGATCGTGCCCGAGCAAACCGACGATCCCGAGTCCTTTTCCGAGGGCTTGGCGCGCATCAAAGAAAGTGGCAAGTGGGGCTATATCAACGAGAAGGGCGAGGAGGTGATCCCGCCGCGGTTTGACGACGCGCGGTCCTTTTCCGAGGGCTTGGCGCGCGTGGAAATCAATGGCAAGTGGGGGTACATCGACAAGAAGGGCGACCTCGTCATCGATCCGCAATTTGAATTGGCGTTCTCGTTTATGGACGGTTTGGCCCCCGTGCAGATCGACGGCAAGTGGGGCTATATCAACACCGAGGGGCAGGTGGTCATCCAACCGCAATTCGATTTTACGTTTTCCTTTTTTGAAGAATCCGCGCAAAAAATTTTCGGCAGATGGGGGTATATCAACACGGATGGCCGGGTGGTGATCAACCCGCAATTTGACTTTGCCTGGTCGTTTTCCCATGGCTTGGCGCGCGTCAAAATAGACGACAAGTATGGGTATATCAACCGACAAGGGGAACTCGTTATCCCCATGCAATTCGACAATGCGGGAGATTTTCGAAAATGATTTTTGTCAACCGTGCTCGAACAAAAAAGCCCCATCTGAAATCGCTTCGGATGGGGCGTCGTTTTGTAAAATTCTGCAAAAGTGAGTGCAATTCAAACCTGTATCTCGAATATCTTCGGGCGGGCACGGGGGCCGCGCCCCTGCGTTTCTATCCTCACCTCTCGCCTCTTGCGTCTTTCATCCGCGTTCATCTGCGGTTTCACAATGCGATTACAACGCCGATGCCGACTATGGGAATCAGCAGGTATTTGAGAAGCCCTCTGCGTTTGTTCTGGATGTTGCCGAGGATCGAGGTTGGGAGCTTGTGGTCGCCCGTTTTGTAATACAGACATTCGGCGCCTGGGGTTGCGGCGATGGCGGTGACGCCTGGCCAGACGGGCTTGATCCCGCCCGTGGGGTAGAGGACGATATGTTCGCGGTAGTCTTTGTAATCGCCCGTTTTGATCAAGAGCGCGTATTCCTGCCCAAAAGTCATCTGGTCGGGCCGAACAATCGGGCCGAGTTCCTCGCCGAATACGGGTTGGACTCGAACGGTATCGGAGGCGGTTTTGACCTTGGGCAACCACAGGTTGACGTGCGGCGAGATGCGTAGGAAAGCGGGGGTCGCGCCAACGCGGAACGAAATGGGCACGGCCATGTCGTGCGCGTCTTTGAGGATGTAATGGCCTTTGGGAAGGGCGAGGGAAAATTCTCGCCTGCGATGGGCGATGTTCTCGCGCAACAGGTGTTGGGCAAGTGCGACGAGGCTGTCGCGCATGGCCTTGTCGCGCGGCGAGGTCAGCGGAAGCGCGGGGGCTTGTCGCGTGAAGAGCACCTGCTCAAACTGGAGGGTGTTGAAAGATGCGTTGCGAAGGCCGAGCCATGCCGCGCTCGCGTTGACATCCAACCGCCCGAGGCGGGCATGCCAGTGATCGACAAAGCCCATGAGATCGCCCAAGCGGCGCGGGGATGCTTCGCTTAGGGGATGGGGTTCACGGTCAATGGGAAAGGGCGACCGCATGCTCGCGCTGCGAAAGAGCGCGTGGGCCTCTGAGAAGCGGCGGTATTTGCCGAGCGCGATGCCGCGATACACTTCGACTTGGGCCAAGGCGCGAAGCACGCCGAGGTCTCGGTGTTCCATTCGGCGCAACGTGCGTTCTATTTCGCGGATGCGCGCGCCATAGCGGTCCAATTCTGCGATAAAAGGGGTTAGGCGCGGATCGCGGAGGCGGATGGACGCATGGGTTTCAACCGCGGGCGCGGTTTCGCCAATGGCCAGGGCCCCAGCGAGGAGTTGCGCGCTTTCGGCGCGATAGCGGTCCGCAATGGCGGCGAGGCCGGGCAGGGATAAGTCCTCGAGCGGCAGCGCGGCGGGGGCGAGGTCGATTTCTATGTGTTTGCCGCGTGGCGGAAGAAAGAGTTCTCGTTCGATGGGATCAAAGCCGGCCTTGCCGATTTCAAGGTGGTATTTGCCCACGAAGAGGTCCGCCTGATATGCCACATTGCCGCGCCCGATGTTGATAAATCCGGTGATGGTCGTGTCTTGAT
The DNA here is from genome assembly GCA_958295785.1 of uncultured Latescibacterota bacterium. Lineage (GTDB taxonomy): Bacteria > Latescibacterota > UBA2968 > UBA2968 > UBA2968 > VXRD01. Next base: position 1,897,629 of record OY282377.1, on the reverse strand, counting down.
CCACAAACCGAAGGCGGATTTGCGCGCCCAAGGCGTCGAGTTGATCCGACTGGATTTGCAGGCGCGCTTTCTGGCGCGTGAGCGAGATGTGTAGCGTATCTGCCAAAACCGGCGCTGTGATGGTGCGCGTCCAGAATTGGTAGCCGTGCGCCAAAGCCTGAATTTTGTCGCCGATGACCAGGTGTTGTTGCGTGAAAAAGGGCGTGTACCCCGCTTCCTGCCCGTTGATGAAGACCTGCGCGCCGGTGGGCGTCGAGCGGATGTGGAACCGCGGCTTTGGGCGCATCTCGGGCACAGGCTCTGGTTCTCGTGCGAAAAGATGGAGCGGAACGATCAGGCAGAAGAAGACGAGTCGCAGCGTGTTCATGGCGATGGGTCCCCTTGTTCGCTGACCAAATTGGGATTGTGTTTTTCCTCGAGTTGACGCGCTTGGGCGTAATGGCCTTGGCTTTTGGCAATGCGGTGAAATTCCCGCCAATACTGATCCGGCGCGATGCGATAGGCATGTTCTGCGGCGAGGTACGCACGCATCCCAACATCTTGCAAATCCGAGTTGAGGTAGGCATGCGCGAGGGTGATCAGGGCTTCGCCGCGGTCTTGCCACCCAAAGGTGGTGACCGGATAAATGGCCGAGATCACTTCTCGGTACGCGCCTTCTTTGAGCTTGACGCTCGCCAAACTGAGGGAAAGCCCGCCGTACGTGTCGCACACGCGCGGTTCGTATCGGTTGTGCCGATAGGCTTGTTGGGCAAAGGCCACGGCTTGGGCCAAATCGTCTCGATACGCGGTAAAGGCCATGTCCAAATAGAGGGCGGCGCGCGATGTGTCTGACCGCGCGTAGATGAGGGCGCGTTGCATGGCGCGAATCGCCGGATCGGTTTCTTCTTCCTCGCTGTGGCGCAAGCCTTTGAGGCGGAGGATGGCACAGCGCATGTTATACCCGCCGTCAAAACGCGCCGCCGCGAGCACTTGCTCGAACCAATCGGGATTGTCGCCAAGCGCGCCTCGGGCAGACGCCGCGGCAATTTTGGGGATGTAAAAATCCGGTTCAATGCCCTCAAAATTGACCTGTGCGGCGGTTTCGATCAGGTTCAAGCTGTTTTCGATATAAACGCTCAAATAGGCTTGCAGCGTGTCGCTCATGCCCGCGCGTTGGGGCGATGTATAGACGAGTTCTTTTTGCTCTCGGACGAGAACGGCGGTCCAAATTTCGCGCAACCCGCCTTCTGCAACGCCCCAGATGCGGTGCAAGGTGTCGATCATCGCCGGGTGAAAGCGCGTGTCTATCTGCGTGGTGTCTCGCAATGCTAGCGGGGGTGAACGCAGGGGAGAAGGTTGGCGCGTGTGTTCGCGGTCGAGCGCAAAGTTGGCACGCGCCATCGCGTATTTGACGCTGAGACGGCCCTGTTCGTAGATCACATCCGGGTCTTGCTCTCGGTCGCGCGCAATGCGGTACGCGTCCGCGCCTTTTCTGAGCAGGTCTATCGGCGCGTTGGGATCTGCGTCATAAGCGCGTTCGCAAGCCGTGCCCAACCAGATATAATACGCGCTGGTAAAGATGAGGGCCTGATCGCACGCGCGTTCAAAATGCGCGACAGCTTGGGTATAATCCGCAACCGAGTACGCGGCGCGGCCCTCTTCAAAGGCCCGATAGGCGAGGTCGTCGTCCTTTTCGCGGGCGAGCGACGGGGAAAGATGGATGGCGAACAAGAGGAAGATGGCTATTTTTTTCATTCTCGATCTCACGACTGGCTCAGGGCGCGGTTGAGGAAGCGGATGCCCCGGCGCGCTTGGGTTTCAAGGTGGAGGGATTTGCGTAGGCCCGAGCGTGCGAAAATCTGAATATTGTCCAAGCGGCCCCGGCGGAAGGTGAGGGCAAATGCAACGCCGTCGGCAAAGTGGATTCTGGCGCGGTCTGGCGCCAAGGCGAGTTGGGCGTTTTCAAAGGTTCTGTTTTGCGGCGTTTTGAGGCGTGCGAGGGCGCGTTGGATGCGGGTCAAGCGCGCGAGTTCTGCCGAAAGCCCGGCCGATGCGCGAAAGCTGGAAAAGCCAATGCGCCCGGCCGGGCGATAGCCTTTGAGGTCGCTCGATTCCGCCTGGGGCGCCTCGTTGTCCACGCGCTGTGGCGACGGCAATATTGCAGGCGTGCGCGCGGGCATGCTCGGGGTGGGGGGCGCGACCGTGACTTTTAGACGCGAACCGAAAAAGGACGATGGATTTGCATTTCTTTCTACGCGGGGCGCAGAGACGCGGGGCCGCGTGTTGAACGCCGCGCGCGGCAGGTCGCGTTGGCGCGAAATATCGGGCACTGAAGCGCGCACGCGCTCGGGTTTGTCCGGCAATGCGATCTTGGGCCGCGGCACTGTTTTTGGCGTCTCGCTCACTTTGGGTTCTGGCTTGGGCGCGATGGCTTGGGTTTCAGGGGGTGCGTTTTGCCCCATGTCGAAAACGCCCTGCGCGCTGACGCGCATGTCCTCGAAATTTGTGACAATGGCGTTGCGCGCGCGGCCGCTCGTGGGCGGAAACAGAGCCAAGAGCAAGACGATGCCTAGGGCAAACGCGCCGGCCAGCGTGGGCAAAAAGCGTTGGCGTGTGCGTTGCACCGGAGGCAACGGCAAACCAATGGCGCGGGGGCGGGCATCTGTCGCACGGGTCGGCGCGATGGCGATGGCGATTTCGATTTCATGTCGCTGACTGGGAAAGCGATCCCAGAGTTTGGCGAGCCCCTCGCGGTTTTGGTTGGCGACCATCGCGCATGCTTCGTGCAAGATGTGGCCTTTGTACCAGCGGTTGACGACTTCGGGCGAGGGCAATTTGACCCGCCCGCGCGAACTCGCGCTTGCCTGCCCGATGCGGTCGCCAAAGGGGTCGGTTTTAGAGGGCGGATCATACCCTTGCTCGCGCAACCCTTGCACGAGGTGTTCGATAGCGCGGTGATAGTCGCGGGTAAAATTTTTGACCGAGGTATGCCCACACGCCCTGCACGCCTCAAAGAGGTTGCGTGCGTGCAGGATGGCCCACAACGCGCCGAAGAGGTTGGGCTGATCCCGTTCCATGTTGCCGAAGGTGCAGCGGATCGCATTTTGTCGTTGGGGGGACATCATTTGTTTTTCAGCTTGTTTTGAATTTTTGGAACTCCTCTCCCCATTGCGAGGAGGGGGCGAATTAAAACTTCCTCTTTTGACTCTCAAGCCCCCATTGCACGGTCTTAAACCCATTGGCGTTGAGGGCGTCATACACGCCAACAGTGTACGTCACGGTTGCATCGCGTTCAAAATAGAGGCGCGTCAAAATATCACTGGGGTCAAAACCCCGCTGCGCTTGGAGTGCGTGCAAGGCTTTTTGGGTCGCCAAAAACACAGCGCGTTCAATGCCGACCTGGGCGTTGTCTGCCCGATGTTGAAAGACGATGTGCTCTTCGGTGGCAACGCCTCCTTTGTCAAATTGAATGTGGGATTTGCCGATGATGATCTGCAAAAACCGCTCATCCGTGGGGTTGGGCGCCGCGTGTTTTTCGTCAGGGGCTTTGATAAAGTTGAGTTTTTGCGCGTGGACAAAGCGGTTGTGCAAATTGGCGAGGTGCGTTTGCCACACGTTTTGGATGATAAAAAATGTCAGCAACAAAAACAACACGTCGATAAAACCCTCGCCCGTGTCCAACAGCGTTGCCACGGGCCGCCTGTTGCGGTGTCTCATAGATAAATCTCCAAGGCACGGGGGCCACGCCCCTGCGATTCGTCTATTCGTCTATTCGATAAAAATGCTGAACCACATTGAGCATGCGCGCTCGGTGTTGCAGGCTGCGGGCCTTGGTTTTGCGGATGAGGATCATGGACAAAATGCGCCCGAGAAATCCGATGGCCGTGGTGACGAGTGCAAAGTTGATGTAGTGCGCCATTTTGAGTTGGGTCTGCGCCGGGCCTTCGCCCACTTTCATGGTGTCTTCCAAAATTTTGAACGCGTCGATCATGCCGACAACCGTGCCCAATAGGCCCAGCGAGAGGGCCAGCAGGCCCAACATGCCAAAGCCTTCGGAGAGACGATCTTCAATTTCGTCGAAGAGGAGATAGATTTTGTCCGCGCATCGCTCGACCAATCGGGCTTGATCAGAGGCAATTTCAGATTCGACAGACGTGAGAATGGCGTAGAGTTCGGTGTTTTTAGCCAGGGCGTAATCCGCGTTGTATTGCCCGCCCCAAAGCAAGTCAATGCCGTGCGTTTGAACGATTTGCGCGTCTGAATTTGTGAAGAACCGGTCAGGTGACAGGTCGTGGGACAAGACCTGGGCATAGCGCACGACCATGTAGAAGGGCAAGGCGATTAGAAACAGGATCAACACCGTGGAGAGCGGGCCGCTGATGTTGGAGATGTAGCGCCCGATAGACTCGGCCAAATCCCCGCCGCGCACAACCGTGGGCACGGCATTGTCCGCGCCAAACGCAAGTTGGATGTCGTCAAACGAGTAGTTGAGCATCTGCGTATTGGGCGCGATGGGGCCGTCCAATGCGTTGTCAAAGTCGAGGGTATAGACGCGGTTGTCGCGCCGAAAGCGCAACTCGTCGATCACCGCGCTGTGGCTGGCGTTGCGCGTGCGAATGACCAAGCTGTCGACGGGCAGGTCCGGAATTGCGATCCACTCGCGTTGCGTGCCCGCGTAATAGGTCGAATCCCGCCCTTGCGTGTGGACGATGACCGCGATGGGCAAGAAGCGGTCCACGTTTTTGAAGCGGATGTCTGTGACCGGGAGGGGTTGTTCGGGGTTGTCGGGATGCCGAAAGGTGACGCTCAGCGCTTTCCAAAAGGTGCCGCCTTGCAGGACTTGCCCGCCTTGCAAGCCGGTGATGGTCGCGTCGAGATAGATGGCTGCTTGTGTGCAGATATAGAGGCCCAAAAACAGGGCGATGAGATAGAAGGCCACCTGAAAGATGGGGTGGTTTTTGATGGTGGGATGGTTTTTGATCGACGCAATGTATACGGCGAGTTTGGGCATATCATCTCCACTTGCGCGGTGGGGCCAACGGCAGATACATTGGACGAATTTAAGGATTTATTTTGGATTTATCCACCAAAACTTTTGGGCAATATTCGATAATCCAAAGGCGCGTTGCGTCGGATCATAAACTCTATTCTCCCTCCCCATCTTGCCCGATTGACCCCGTTTCTTCGTCGGGGATTCGGCTCCTAATTTTTTGAACCAATGCGGCGGTTGACTGCCGATTGCGATACCACAAACACATCAATACAAGACCGACAATAAAACCGATAGTAACAATCACGGTAACACAATAAAAATGCGATCAGAAGCGATGTGTGTTGTGAGCAGAGAGATGAGAAATGAACAACCAATGGACAATAGCGCGATGCCAAAGTTTAGGAAAAGACTCGCGGCATTCCCTTTTCAAGCGTATCCAACTCGTGTTCCTCAACTTCGTACAATCTCATCTCATAGACTTTGCCCCTCAGAATCTTGATGGATTTTTCGCCGAAGTTTCGCGCTGGAGATATATGAGACATCTCAAAGATTCCTTTCCAGCCATTCGTGGCTACAGAACACATTCCACCCAGCCGCTTCCGCTTGAACATTCGACTTGACGACAAAAAGCCGACTTCCCTCTATATGCCTCCACAAGTCATCAGTAATCTCTGTCGCGCTCTTAGCGGTCACCACCGCCCATGTAGATTTGGTAATGTGCGCCCAAGTGCGATATTTCTTGATGGCATCGCGGAGCGCATCGTAATCGCCTCTCGTCGCTATGTCGCAAGAGATAATATAGCACTTTTCATTTTTTTTATGAAGTTTCTCCTCGTGTTTCATCCCGCGATGATCATGTAGGTCAGCCATTCGGCGTGGGGGTTTTGGATGTGGTAGGGCGTGCCGGGGGGCAGGTGGACCGCGTCGCCCTCGGTGAGGGGTTGTTCGCCATCCGGGGTGACGAGGACGCCCTTGTTTTCCACGATCCAGAACCCGAGTTCCACCTCGTCATAACACCGCTCGATGCTCTGATGCCCGGGTTGGATGGCCTCGCGGTCGATGAATGCAATGGATTTCAAGCACCCGTCTTTTGTGCCCACAGGCCCGAGTTGATGCCAGCGAATCGCACCCGCGCCGTCGCTGACCGGCAACACGTCTTCCCAGTTGCGAATCGCGCACGCGCCGCCTGGCGCCGCGTCGATGTTTTTGCCCAGAACGAGGTGTTCGAGCCAATCGTCATTCATGTCGTTGAACATCTGATGGTGAATGTCGGCGGGCAAATAGACCGCATCCCCCGAACGGACGGGAAACCGGTCTTCTCCGACCAAGACTTCGCCGCTGCCGCTGAGGATGTAATAGGCTTGTTCGATTTGCGCGTGTTTGTGGTGGTCAGAGGTCTTGCGCCCTTGCAGCGCGTGCTTGACAATGCCTTGAAGATTGTGCAACTGGTGCGCGTCTTCGTCTGTGCGTTTGGGGGTGGCGTTTCTGTTTTTCAACCCCGGCCAGCGTATCGCGCTCAAGTGCGCCACCTCGGGCTGCTGGTCTCGCCAGTTTCTAATGTGTGCCATGTTTGTTTCCTTTCGCGGTGTTGGGAAGGACTTTTGCGATGCCATTAAATTAGCGCGATTGGCGAATGTTGCAACGAAAATATGACCCATCCCCCGGCGCCGCCTTTTCTTGTCTCTTGTATTTTCGGGCGAGCACGGGGGCATCGCCCCTACACACACTGCACGCCTTCCATCTTGCATCTTGCCTTTTCGGGTGGGCACGGGGGCATCGCCCCTACGTTTTTGTGGGGTTGGTTTTCGCCTTTCATCCGTGCAATCCGCGCAATCCGTTTAATCCGCGATCCATCTTTCTTGTCGGGAGAGCTTGCTCTCCCCTTCCTCGTAGGCCCCGATCATATTAAAACAGCTTCTAAAGGAGATCAACCCATGTCTAATCCCTATACCCAACTCGGCGTGCGTGCGTTTATCAATTGTTGCGGCACGCGGACCATTCACGGGGGCACGCTGATGCTGCCGCAGGTGCGCGACGCCATGCGGGATGCGTCTCATTTTTTTGTCAACATGGACGAACTCATGGCCGGGGTGGGCAAGCGGTTGGCCGAACTCACGGGCGCGGAATGGGGCATGGTCGCATCTGGCGCGGCAGCGTGTTTGTGCCATGCAACAGCGGCTTGCATCACGGGGGGCGACCCCGAGTTGATGTTTCGCCTGCCCGATACGCGCGGGATGAAAGCCGAGGTCGTCATGCCCAAAGATAGCCGATTTACGTATGATCACGCCATTCGCTCTGTGGGCGCGACCATCGTGGAGGTCGATTCCCTGACGGCAATGGCCGACGCGCTCAACGGGGAACAAGTGGCGACAGTCGCCCTGTTGGGCACATGGGAGGCGGATGAGACGCTGGAAGCGGTGGTTGACATGGCGCGGCCGAGGGGCGTGCCCGTGCTGGTCGATGCGGCGTCAGAGCACTTGCGATCTCCCGAACCCCATACGCATCGCGGCGCGAATCTGGTCGCGTATAGCGGGGGCAAATACCTCCGCGGGCCACAGCCCACGGGATTGTTGCTCGGGGACCGCGATCTCGTCGAAGCCGCCTGGGTGCATGCCGCGCCGCATCACACCTTGGGCCGCGCCATGAAAATCGGCAAAGAGGAGGTGATGGGCGTCCTGTCTGCGGTGGAATATCTGCTGACAAAGCGCGATCTCGTGCGCGAATACGCGGGTTGGTTTGCCGATCTCGAAGCGATAGCCCGCCATGTCACGCGAGTGCCGGGCGTGGATGCCGCGATTCTCGCGCCTGATCGATCCGATATTCCCAAATTGGCAATCCGTTGGGACGGGGATCGCATTGGCCTGACCGGGCTCGGCTTGCGCGACCAGCTTTTGCGCGAAGAGCCGCGCATTATGCTAGATGATCGGGGCGCGACGGATACGTCCATCTTCATACTCCCGTTTTCACTCCAGCCCGGCGAGGCAGAGATCGTTGGGCAGCGCGTCCGCAACGCATTGGGCAACGCGCCTTTGCCGCAAGCGCGAGCAGAGCGAGACCCCGGCAATGTGTCGGGGACGTGGGATATCACAATCGCACATGTGCGAAAAACAGCGCGGCACCGCGTAGAGATCGTGCAACGGGCAGACGCCTTAACCGGCACGCACCAGACGCGCTGGCTCAAAAATCCCCTGACCGGCTCCATAACGGGCAATGAGGTTGTATTTGCGAGCCAGCATCGGTTCGAGGGTTGCCATCTGTCGTATCGGTTTGAGGGTGTGCTGTCGGGCAACGAACTGCGCGGCGAAGTCGAACTGGGCAGTTCGGGACAATCCGCGCCCGGTCCATTGAACCAACGCGAGTATGGCACGGCGAGATGGATGGGAAAAAGGAGGGAGATGCAACCACATATAAACGCGGATGAACGCGGATAAACGCAGATGAAACCTAAGAGTCCCTAACAAAAAGCGTTGCCATGGATTTGTGAGAGGCCAACTTTGAGGCGTTCCTCTCCCTCGGGTGTTCACTCCTCTGTTTCAGACGCTTGCTTTCTTTATGTGAGGGCTTCTTAATGATTCCCTTGACGTTACCTAGGCATTCAGAAAAGCCAGGGCAAAAATGCCATCCCAAAAGACCCTCCGATAAAACCATCGCGCACAGCGCGCAAGGCCGTCTCGCAACCCACCTCGCAGGCCAGCGCATGGTGTGCGACCCGCAAAGCGCTTTGCGCTGTGCAGAGCCCCCCTCGGCGCATGAGAGCGGCATTTTTTGCTTCCTTTTTTTTGCTTTTGAAAAAAAGGAGGTCGCCGCACGCCGTAGGCACAGGCGTAGCCAACGCATCGAAGGCAACCCACGAGGGGGCAGAACCCAACGCTTGAGACAAGCACCGCATGATCCCTACGGAGCGTCTGTTCCCCATTCCTCCTGCCTCCCTGATGGGAGGCAGGAGACGGACAAAGAAAAATCAAATGGGTATAAGACCCCATCCATATAGCGAAACGCCCCATGCGTTTCCAGCGTGAAATCATATCATACAAAGCGCGCCCCAACTGCCATTCTGACTCACGCCAGCGCGCGAGATCGGCTCGCATTCGGAGAGGAGTCTATGTCATGGCAAATCCCCTACCGAGCGTGAACGCAATCGAAACGGATCGCATGCCCCCTGAATTGCCCACGCGGGTAACCTCTGAAGGGGTAATCTACCCCTTAATGACCGCGCCCTTGTTGTTGGAAGACGAGCGTGCAGTAAAAGCCGCACAAACGGCAATAGACGCCGGGCATAAAGTGATCGCCATTTTTGGCGCACTCAAAGAAAGCGATTCACAGGGGAGCGAAAAAGACCTCCGTCGCGAGTTCCTATACCCAGTGGGCACTGCGATCGACATTGCGCGATGATCGCGCCCGCCCGCCGGCCAGATGCAGGGGCTCGTTCAGGGCATGGCGCGCCGTGCGCTGACGGACGTGTTGCAGTCGCATCCCTTGGGAACGATTTTTGTGTGGCCTGTTATACTCGGTATGGGAAATCTCCGTTAAAGCGTGTCGATCAAGGAGCGTCAAGTTTTGTGGGGAATAATCGTCTTGAAGGTAAAGAATTGTTGTTGGGGTAAAGGATTGTGTTCGAGATGGGGTTGGTTGGGCGTTTTAGTGATGATGTCGAGCTTGTTTTCTTGTGCATTTCCTCGGCCATTGACGCCGGTCAAACCCGTCAAAGATAGGCCCTGTCTCAAAGATAGGCCCTGTCTCATCGAGAGATGCAAAAAGCAAAAATGTTATCTGTCTGTTGTTGAAAGTGAACGGCGATATATTTGTTATTCTGGGTATCATGGTAGGTGTCAGATTCATTGAAATTTGGATTTTTTGACGGGCATGATCGGGATTTTTTGACGGGCATGATCGGGATTTTCTGATGGGCATGATCGGGAGGTGCCTGTCAGAAAAAAATAAGCAGTAAAGTCTGTATAATTTCGATTTTTCGGTCGTTTTTTCACTAGTATATAGAAGGAAGCGACCCGGGGTGGAGATGTGCTGGTGATAAAAATTTGAAAATTTTGTGAAAAAGCGATAGTCTATCGTCTTTTGTCCTAGCGCATGGAATACGAGCAATGGGGCATGGCGTCCTCCTCTTAGAAGCCCTAACATTAAGAAATCAAGCGTCTGAAACAGAGGAGTGAACACCCGCAGGAACGCCGCAAAGGCGGCCTCTCACAAAGCCATGGCAACGCTTTCTGTTAGGGACTCTTAGAACAGCCCTAGCTCTATTCTCAGGCGTATCTGCAATGCGCGCAGGCCATGCCCATGCACGCGCTTGTTTCTCTTCTTCCACAACAAAGCGACCCCTTCTACTCCCAACTCACGCCCACAACCCACGCACAAACCGATCCACACACCAAAGGGGGTGTTCATAACCCGATTTTTTCCAACTTTTCACTTCTTCTTCACCCCACTGCCACAACGGCGCTAATGCTTTGATAGCGTTACAGAGATAATAACCCAATGGGGTATAAGCGTCAAGCCATATAAGACGGGCTTTAGAGGTCGTAATTGTATTTTCTATTGTCTTCAAACACCTGACGCCAGTGGGCAAAATAAAACGGGCTGTGAAAAAATCTCGCAGCCCGTTTTTGCTTTGTTTTTTGCTTCCAAATACACGGCAAAGTGTTCGCCCCCATCAGGCACCAACGCCCGATTCATCTCGTCATCCTCTCACCTTCGGGCGAGCACAGGGGCATCGCCTCTACCCACACGGGCGAGCACAGGGGCATCGCCCTACGGTTCTATACTCGCATCTTAATTTTCACTTGGCCTCATGTGATGCGATATGTTGCCAGCAAGCGATCTCCCTTGACGTTCCGCAGTCATTCAGAGAAGCCATTGCAAAAATGCCATCCCAAAAGACCATCAGATCATGCCATCACGCACAGCGCGCAAGGCCGTCTCGCAACCCACAGCCATCTTGCAACCCACCTTGCAGGCCAACGCATGGCGTACTACTACAAAAGCGATTTGCGCTGTGCCAGCTTTTTTGACCACCAGCGCAGAGTGCTTCAAAACAATATATTCAACGCCAAAAGAGCGTCAACAAACCGCTTTTTATCGCGTGCGGCGTAGAGGCTATCGCGTGTCCGGTGGCGCGGTTATGACCCTTCCCGACCAAAGGCACTGCCGAATATCAGGAAATCGCCGAAGCCAATGGTGCCATCGCCATCCAGATCGTACCACGCATCGTATCCCGGGTCGCCTTGACGCAATCCGTATTGCGCGGTGAACAATACAAAGTCGGCAGAATCAACTCTGCCATCGCCATTGAAGTCGGGCGTCAGTGCCGCGGCCGCGGGTTGTAAGGTGATGTGGGTATCGGCAAACGTCACGCGCTCGCGTTGCGTTCCTCGGCCGAGTTCGGCGCGCACCAACCGAAGCGTCGTGCCGGAAAACGCGCTCATTCTGCGAAAGCGAATATTGCCCACTAGGCCACTATCGGCTGTGGCTTGTCCGCCAAAAGAGACGAGATCGATCTCCACAGCCGTTGGATTTGTTGAAGACACGACAAGCACCTGTGCATTGGGCAAAAGACCGCCCGCGTCAAAGCCCTCGTAAGCCACCTGCGCTGAATCGTATTCAAAACGCGCAGAAATGCCGGTGGCCTGCCGAATCCCTTTGCCAAAGACCTGAATGGTCGCAACCGGCCCGGGCGAAACCTTGAGCGTTGTCACCGCTTGATCGCCCGCTGCGCCATCTCCATCCAGAGAAAGTGAAAAGGAGGTGAGCGGCGTGATATACGGCGACATATCCCACAGCAGAACCGTGTAATTCCGTGACCTTGATGCGAGGGTGCTGCCATCGGGCGAAAACGAAACTGATTCGACCCCACTCGTATGCCCTGTAAGCGTGGCGATGTTCCGTCTCGTTGCCACATCCCACAGCTTGACCGTTTTATCCCATGACCCAGATGCAAGCGTTGAACCATCGGGCGAAAACGAAACTGAAGTGACATAATACCTATGCCCTGTAAGCGTGGCGATGTTCCGTCTCGTTGCCACATCCCACAACTTGACCGTGTTATCATGAGACCCAGATGCAAGCGTTGAACCATCGGGCGAAAACGAAACTGATTCGACCTGATCCGAATGTCCCTCAAGCGTGGCGATGTTCCGTCTCGTTGCCACATCCCACAACTTGACCGTTTTATCCCATGACCCAGATGCAAGCGTTGAACCATCGGGCGAAAACGAAACTGATTCGACCGCATTCGAATGTCCCTCAAGCGTGGCGATGTTCCGTCTCGTTGCCACATCCCACAACTTGACCGTGCGATCACTTGACCCTGAAGCGAGCGTTGAACCATCGGGCGAAAACGAAACTGAACCGACCCCATACGTATGCCCCTCAAGCGTGGCGATATTCCGTCTCGTTGCCACATCCCACAGCGTGATCGTGCCACCTCCTGAAGCGAGCGTTGAACCATCGGGCGAAAACGAAACTGAATAGCCATTACTCGTATGCGCCTCGAGCGTGGCGATGTTTTGTCTCGTTGCCACATCCCACAACTTGACCGTGCCATCCCATGACCCAGATGCAAGCGTTGAACCATCGGGCGAAAACGAAACTTTTCCGGCGACCCTTGTATGTGTAAAGAAGTTCCAGCTCTTCGTTGCCACATCCCACAGTTTGACCGTGTTATCCGATGACCCAGATGCAAGCGTTGAACCATCGGGCGAAAACGATACTGAATAGACATCTCTCGTATGCCCCTCAAGCGTGGCGATGTTCTGTCTCGTTGCCACATCCCACAACTTGACCGCGTAATCCCGTGACCCAGATGCAAGCGTTGAACCATCGGGCGAAAACGATACTGATTCGACCGATTTCGAATGTCCCTCAAGCGTGGCGATGTTTTGTCTCGTTGCCACATCCCACAACTTGACCGTGTTATCATGAGACCCAGATGCAAGCGTTGAACCATCGGGCGAAAACGAAACTGAATAGACCACACTCGTATGCCCCTCAAGCGTGGCGATGTTCCGTCTCGTTGCCACATCCCACAACTTGACCGTGTAATCCGATGACCCTGATGCGAGGGTGTTGCCATCGGGCGAAAACGATACTGAAAAGACCCAATGCGTATGCCCTTCAAGCGTGGCGATGTTCCGTCTCGTTGCCACATCCCACAACTTGACCGTTTTATCCCATGACCCAGATGCAAGCGTTGAACCATCGAGCGAAAACGAAACTGAATAGACATTATTCCTATGCCCCCTGAGCGTGGCGATGTTCCGTCTCGTTGCCACATCCCACAACTTGACCGTGCCATCATTTGCCCCTGATGCGAGGGTGCTGCCATCGGGCGAAAACGATACTGATTCGACCGAACCCGAATGCCCAGTGAGTAGCGCGAGTTCACGAGAGGTCGCCGCGTCATAAAACCAAATGCCAATGCCACTTGCCACAGCGAGGAGTGAACCATCCGGCGAAAACGCGACTTCCTCAATGCTTCCTTTTCCCAAGCGAGCGATTGCCCCTGCGGGTAAATGCCATGTCTGATAATCGCTCCCAATCGGCGGCGCAGGCGTTCCAACCCCCACGGCGTTGAAGGCCACCTTACGGCCAGCGACAGATACCTCAACAGTGTTTGTGCCCGAATAGTCTCCAAGCGTCAATGTGCTTTGCGCCCTGCCATTGGCATCGGTTGTTGCGTTCTCACCACTGAACCGCCCGCTGAGTCTTCCATCGCCTGCGGTGACGGTAAATCTAACCGGAAAACCAGCGAGCCCAACACCGTTTTTATCCCTCACTTCAACGACAAACGGGTTCGTCAGTGCTTCCCCTGATGCGCCTTGCTGGTTATCGCCAGAGATTTTTGCCAGCGTTATAGGACAGTTCCCGCAAGTTACCTCTACTGTAGTCCTCCCCACATTGCCAAAAATGTCAACTGCCTCGAGAGTAATCCAGTACTCGTCGAAATTCAAAAGACTCGTCTTGCCATCAGACGGAATAACGCCATCATAATCGAATTGAACCACAGCATCTCTTTCGCCATTCAATCCCCGACACGCCTTCACTTCAAAACTTCCGGCGGCACCGTGTGGTTCTTTTGTTCTAACGAATAGGAGCACTTGGTGAAGCCCATCTGGGTCGCTCGCTCTGAATCGGACAGAAACGTTTTTTGAGCCTGCCGGATATAGAGGCGATGAAATGAGTTCGACGGTTGGCGGCGGTGTATCTCCATCTGGTATAGAGAGGTTGAAGTAGGGATGCACGGACAAAAATTCGGCATGACATGCCGATAACAGATACCGTCTCGAACCATACGACATAATGTACGCATCACTGCGGAAATCGTGCCACAAGCCAAAGGCATGTCCAAGTTCATGCGCGGCTGTTTGCCAGCCAAATCCGCCTGGAACCATCCCATAGCCACCATTTCTACCGCCATAGCCCACTCCTCCCACCTGCCTGACACCACCAAGACCAATTAAATCTATACTATTGTCAACGACGATAAGATAAACGTTCAGCGAGCGATCAAACGCCTGTCCAACCTCGTCAAGTACAGTGTTAGATGTGTGGTCAAGATAGTGGCTATCGGAGTATTGACCATCTACGCGATGAACCATCGGGTTGCCCCCTGCGTCGGTTTCAAAGCGGAAGGTCATATCCCCGTATCCATTTGCGCGCATCTGCTCGCGGAAAAAAGTCTGAATCTGACGGATCGTCGTTTTCATCGAATCGACCACTTCTTGGCGAAACGGCCGGTCATTGGGCAAAAAGTAGATCATCCGCACCGTGCGAGGTTCGCCAACGTTCAGGTTAAGTGCCTGCTTGCGTGCGGCGTAGAGGCTATCGCGTGCGCGCATGTCTTCGTAATCGAGAACTTGGCAAAAATGCACATTGTCCTCTGCGGGTGGCGAAGAAGCCTGTGCGATAGACGCCAGGCAGAGCAACGCGAAAACGCAGGCGGTCAGTTTGGTTGGGATAGAGAAACGGTTCATGGTTGTCCTCATTTGTCTGAATCGCGGATTGTCGCGGATTAAAGGATGACGCGGATTACCTCGCTACGGCCTTCCCACCTGCTGCATCCGCCGCTCTACCTGCAAACTCCAATCCGTGTCCATCTGCGTTCTTCTGGGGTTGCTTTTGCTTTTCGCCTTTCATCCGCGCAATCCGCGCAATCTGTTTCATCCGCGATCCGCCTTTTTAACACAAAGAAGACCGGGGTCAAATTCGGCCCCGGTTCCCATCTGTGGATGGCTTTTTGGCGGGTGGTCAATCGACATTCAGCAAGATCGTGGTAATCGTTGAAACCCATGCGATAAACATGAGGCCAATAAGCCAGCGAAAAGACTTAGAAGCCCTAACATAAAGAAATCAAGCATCTGAAACAGAGGAGTGAACAGCCGATGGAGAGGAACGCCTCATGGATGTCCGCTCTGCGTTCGTCGCGCACCCGCAGGCTGCCAAACTGCAGGAGCCAGGCCAGCGTCCGCTCAACGACCCACCGGTACACCCCCAACCCGCTGCCATGCGCTGTACCCCGCCGGGCGATCACCGGCGAGATGTGGCGCGCACGCAGGGCCTTCCGGCACGCCTCCGAGTCATAGGCACGCGCCGCATACAGCCGTTGGGGTCTGCGACGCGGACGACCGCGTTTGCCCCTGACCGCAGGCACAGCGTCCACCAAGGGCAACCATTGCGTCACATCTGGCCGGTTCGCCCCGGGCACAATCACGGCCAGAGGCAGCCCGTTGGCATCGGTGATCCCATGATGCTTACGCCCGGGCTTGCGGCGGTCTGTGGGATTGGGGCCGGTTTTTCCCCCCAGCACCTACCGCACGCAGGCAGGCGCTGTCCACGAGTTTTGGATTTTCTGACGGGCAGGATCGGGAGGGGCCTGTCAGAAAAAAAAAAGCAGTAAAGTCTGTATATTTTCGATTTTTCGGTCGTTTTTTTCCTATAGGGTAGAAGGAAGCCATCCCGACAATCGCTCTGTCTGCTCCAAAAATTTTGTTGAAAGCGATAGTCTATCGTCTTTTGTCCTAGCGCATGGAATACGAGCAATGGGGCATGGCGTCCTCCTCTTAGAAGCCCTAACAGAAAGAAATCAAGCGTCTGAAACAGAGGAGTGAACACCCGCAGGTACGCCTCAAAGGCGGCCTCTCACAAATCCATCATGGCAACGCTTTCTGTTAGGGACTCTAAGAACAGCCCGCGCTCTATTCTCAGGCGTATCTGCAATGCGCGCAGGCCATGCCCATGCACGCTCTTATTTCTCTTCTTCCACAACAAAGCGACCCCTTCTACTCCCAACTCACGCCCACAACCCACTCACAAACCGCTCCACACACCAAAGGGGGGGTTCATCACCCGATTTTTTCCAATTTTTCACTTCTTCTTCACCCAACTGCCACAACGGCCGCTCATGCTTTGATAGCGTTACAGATAGAATAACCAAAGGGGGGATAAGCGTCAAGCCATATAAGACGGGCTTTAGAGGTCGTAATTGTATTTTCTATTGTCTTCAAACACCTGGCGCCAGTGGGCAAAATAAAACGGGCTGTGAAAAAATCTCGCAGCCCGTTTTTGCTTTGTTTTTTGCTTCCAAATACACGGCAAAGTGTTCGCCCCCATCAGGCACCAACGCCCGATTCATCTCGTCATCCTCTCACCTTCGGGCGAGCACAGGGGCATCGCCCTACGGTTCTATACGCGCATCTTAATTTTCACTTGGCCTCATGTGATGCGATATGTTGCCAGCAAGCGATCTCCCTTGACCTTACCCAATCATTCAAAGAAGCCATGGCAACCAGGCCATCCCAAAAAACCCTCCGATAAAGCCATCGCGCACAGCGCGCAAGGCCGTCTCGCAACCCACAGCCATCTTGCAATTCCCTTCGCAGGCCAACGCATGGCGTACTACTACAAAAGCGATTTGCGCTGTGCAGAGCACCCCTCGGCGTTTGAGAGCGGCATTTTTTGCTTCCTTACTTCAGCCCGACCCTGACCGGCGATCTCGCCGATCAGATCATGCGGCAGATGGGCCCCGATGTTCCATCTCCTCCGGTCAATAACAATATCCGTTTTGTCGCGCAGGAATGAGGGACGCGGTATGACGTTGGACATCAAAGTATATCCCAAAGCGCGGCGCAACGGCATTGAGGTTCACGGCGCGCGCGTCACAGTGCGCGTTGCGGCTGCGCCCGAGGGCGGCAAGGCCAATGACGCAGTGGTGGCATTATTGGCGAAGCGACTCGAGATCGGCAAAGGCAGGGTGCGGATAGTGCGGGGGCACAAGGCGCGAAACAAGCGGCTGTGCATCGCTGGCCTGACTGCGGAACAGGTCTTCGCGCATCTGGCGGCGAAGTAGCGTTTGACGATTCGCGCCTGACCGACCCCAAAAAGCCCTCGCAAACTGGCTCCTGATTAAATCCCTTCAGGGTCCGTATGCGAGGGCTTGTGTCGTTAGTGACGCTTTCTCATGACCAGCCGGTTAGGGAACCGCGTCAATCCGATGACCGAATCCGTGCCCACTTGCGTATCGCTACACGCAGGGTGAAAGATTGCCCGGTCGTCAGCGTGTTGTCGCTGACAGAAGGCGATCAACGATCAGGTCGAGACGACTACTGCCACTACCGCGTATCCAGCGCGATGCCAACTGGCCCATCCAATCCTGTGGTGATGAGGTCTTCAACATTGGACCCATTGAGGTTGGCACGCTGAATCTTAGCCGTCCACCAGTCCGTCCAGTACATCTTTCCGCGCCCCACATCCAGCGCGATGCCTTCTGGGATAGACAATCCTGTGGTGATGAGGTCTTCGACATTGGACCCATCGAGGTTGGCACGCTGAATCTTATTCCAGTCCGTCCAGTACATCTTTCCGCGCCCCACATCCAGCGCGATGCCACCAAGTGGGAAGAACAATCCTGTGGTGATGAGGTCTTCGACATTGGAGCCATTGAGGTTGGCACGCTTAATCTTATTCGTGTGCCTGTCCGTCCAGTACATCTTTCCGCGCCCCACATCCAGCGCGATGCCACTTGGCGTCCCCAATCCTGTGGTGATGAGGTCTTCGACATTGGAGCCATTGAGGTTGGCACGCTTAATCTTATTCGTGTGCCTGTCCGTCCAGTACATCTTTCCGCGCCCCACATCCAGCGCGATGCCACTTGGCACCGACAATCCTGTGGTGATGAGGTCTTCGACATTGGAGCCATTGAGGTTGGCACGCTGAATCTTATCCGTGCCCCAGTCCGTCCAGTACATCTTTCCGCGCCCCACATCCAGCGCGATGCCTTCTGGCTCCGACAATTCTGCGGTGATGAGGTCTTCGACATTGGAGCCATTGAGGTTGGCACGCTGAATCTTACTCTTGCGGTTGTTCGCCCAGTACATCTTTCCGCGCCCCACATCCAGCGCGATGCCAAGTGGCCCATCCAATCCTGTGGTGATGAGGTCTTCGACATTGGAGCCATTGAGGTTGGCACGCTGAATCTTATTCCAGTCCGTCCAGTACATCTTTCCGCGCCCCACATCCAGCGCGATGCCTTCTGGCCACACCAATCCTGTGGTGATGAGGTCTTCGACATTGCTGCCATCGAGGTTGGCACGCCGAATCTTAGCCGTGCGCTGCTCGTTGCCCACTTCTGTCCAGTACATCTTTCCGCGCCCCACATCCAGCGCGATGCCTTCTGGCCGCCACAATCCTGTGGTGATGAGGTCTTCGACATTGGAGCCATTGAGGTTGGCACGCTGAATCTTATCCGTGCGCTCGTCCGTCCAGTACATCTTTCCGCGCCCCACATCCAGCGCGATGCCTTCTGGCCGCCACAATCCTGTGGTGATGAGGTCTTCGACATTGGAGCCATCGAGGTTGGCACGCTGAATCTTAGACGTGCGCTCGTCCGTCCAGTACATCTTTCCGCGCCCCACATCCAGCGCGATGCCTTTTGGCTTCGACAATTTTGTGGTGATGAGGTCTTCGACATTAGACCCATTGAGGTTGGTACGCTGAATCTTACCCGTGCCCTTGTCCGTCCAGTACATCTTGGGCGTACCGCCCCCACTGCCACTGCTCACCGTGACGCGCACGCCATCCGAGCAGTTGTTATCGGTATTGCTCTCCCCGCTGACACTCGCCACACACGCGCCGTAGTAATACGTCCCCGCACTCGAAGGTGCTCTCAGGCTGATCGACTCAGCACTCGTGTTAGAAGCCGAAAGCCCGCTGACCGAATCCGTGCCGACTTCCGTATCACTCGCGGAGATCGTCGAATTGGACGAGCGATAATAGCGCAAGGTCGTCGCGGCAGCCGAACCCGTGCCCGAGTTGCGAACCGTCGCACGCAGGATGAAGGATTGCCCAGGCGTCAGCGTATTGTCGCTGACAGAAGGCGATTCAACGATCAGGTCGGAACGACTACTGCCACCGCCAGGAGGCGATACTGGGCCACCATAACTGCCGGCAAAACTGAGAAAATCAGAAAAGTCTATCGCGCCATCGCCATTCAAATCATACCTAACTTGGTATCTGCTATCCCCGCGGCTTGACCCATACTGCCCTGCAAACGCCAAAAAGTCGGAAAAGCCAACTGTGCCATCGCCATCAAAATCCGGCGTCCGGGCAGTCGTCGCATTAAACTCGATTCGGTTTGTCGTGGTGAGCATGTCGCTCGATGACGAACTTTCAGAAAGCGTCACCGACGCAATGCCAATGGAAAATTCCCTGCCCGTGACATCGGTCGCTGTGGTGAACTCTGCCCGTGTTAGAAAACCCGATGATGGCAATGTAACCGGCGAAGTCGCCGCGAAGTCTGTGCCCGTTGAAGCTCGAAGTGGCAAGGCAAATGCGCTGTTCTCGGCTATGTCATAGGTCAGCAGAGTCGCATCAAAGTCAAAGCGGATTTGCATGCCGACCAAAGAGGTGGTCACGCCGGTTGCGAAAACTTCAATGGCAATTTTGGTGCCCTGTCCAGACACGGTGCCCGAAGTCACGCCATCATTTCGCCGATTGCCCGACCCGCCATTGGGAATCAAATCCAGCGACAGCGTCGCATTGGCATTGGCGCCTGCGGCAACTTTGGCGCGCTGTGTCATGTCATCCAAACGCTCTGCTTCTGCCTCGTCCTCGGCGATCCGTTCAAGCATCTGCCGCGCTTTTTCCTCGTCCTCGGCGAGCAGGGCGTGCAAACGCGCATCGCGCGCCTCGGCGATTTTCGCACGCCGTTCAGAACTTGGGGAAGATTCCCCAGTGGTCGCGCCCGCATTGACATTGGGTTCAGCAGCGGCCTGATAGCCCACAAAGACCAGCACGGTCAGTGCGGTCATCAACAAGCCCATTGCCACAATCCGCTTACACATCACTATCTCCTTTGCGTTGGGAATACAGGGGGCCATCTTACGAGTAGATGGCGGTCTTGACGAGAGGGAATATATAATAGGACTTACGCATGCTGAGTTAAAAAAGGGTGCAATTCCGTAAAATTTATCACTTTGAGGAGGTGTCAATGCGCCAACCGACGCGTTTGGATTACTGTCAGTATCTGCTTAGCCGTCCCCTCAACGATACCCTGCCCCCTTTCGCCGACCATAGCGAAGGGTTCAGTCATGATAGGATCAACCGCTATCTCGCCGGTGAGCGTATCCCCCCCCGCTTGGTGTGGGAACACGTCAAAGACCACATCGCGCTGACGCCTGAAGGCGATGTGATCTTTGATGACCCGGTTTTAGACAAGCGACACGCGCGCAAGATCGCGTGAGTGCGTCGTCAATAGAGCGGCAACGCCCAAGGCGTCATCAATGGCATTGGGGTGGTCACATGTGTCTATGTCAATCCGCAAGAGGATCGGTTCTGGCTGATTGACTATCGGATTTATGACCCGCAAGGCGATGGCAAAACCAAATTGGATCCTCTCAAGGACATGCGCTCTGCGTGGGTCTATCAGAAGGGCCTCCCTTTTACCGGGGTCTTGATGGACAGTGGGTATGCGACCAAAACAGTCATGCGACACATAGAGCAGATGCAAAAAACCTATTATTGTCCCCTCAAGACGAACCGGCGCGTGGACGATTCGGCAGGCACAACCCCCTACCAGCGCGTAGATAGCTTAACTTGGACTCAAGCGGAGCGCAAACAAGGCAAGCCAATTAAAATCAGAGGGTTCCCCAAAGACCACGAAGTGAAATGATTCCGGGTGGCGTCTGCTGCCAGACGCACGGCGTATGTCGTAACTAACGACCATGCTCAAAACGATTCTTCAGTGGTACAACAGGTGTGTCACCAAAGATGGAAAATTGAGCCATTTCACCGCGAAGTCAAACAGGTGACCGGGCTTGAAAAGTGTCCATGTCGGTTGGCACGCATGGTACGAAATCATATTGGGTGTGCGATGTTCGTTTGGATTCGACTCGCGCAGGTGGCCTATCAAACAGGACAAACCATTTATCAAGTCAAATACCGGGGGGTGGCTGACTTCTTGAGACAACAACTCAAAGCACCTCATATTCCAATGGGGATTGCGTAAGTCCTAAGAAAGAAATCAAGCATCTGAAACAGAGGAGTGAACAGCCGATGGAGAGGAACGCCTCATGGAGGTCCGCTCTGCGTTCGTCGCGCACCCGCAGGCTGCCAAACTGCCGGAGCCAGGCCAGCGTCCGCTCAACGACCCACCGGTACACGCCCAACCCGCTGCCATGCTCTGTACCCCGCCGGGCGATCACCGGCCAGATGTGGCATGCACGCAGGGCCTTCCGGCACGCCTCCGAGTCATAGGCACGCGCCGCATACAGCCGTTGGGGTCTGCGACGCGGACGACCGCGTTTGCCTCTGACCGCAGGCACGGCGTCCACCCATGGCAACCATTGCGTCACATCTGGCCGGTGCGCCCCGGGCACAATCGCGGCCAAAGGCACCCCGTTGGCATCGGTGATCCCATGATGCTTACGCCCGGGCTTGCGGCGGTCTGTGGGATTGGGGCCGGGTTTTCCCCCAGCGCCTACCGCACGCAGGCAGGCGCTGTCCACGCAGGCACGAGACCCGGCCAGGCCATCGGCCGCTCGCAGTTTGGACAACAGCAGATGATGAAGCCGCTCCCACACGCCGGCGTCATGCCATGCCTTCAGACGACGCCAGCAGGTCATCCCTGAACCACACCCCATCTCTTGGGGCAACTGATCCCATGGGATGCCGCTCTTCAGGACGAATAGAATGCCGGTCAACGCCTTGCGGTCATCAATGCGCTTACGTCCGGGAAAGCGGAATCGTCTCGGCTTGGGAACCGGCAAAAGGGGGTGGACCTTTTCCCAGAGTGCATCGCTCACGAGGGGTTTGGTCATTTGTCCCTCCTCGCCCGGTTGCAGATGCCGGGCATGGACGTTGTAAGGGTTGGGCTGAGAAGAAAATCGGCCTCTCACAAATCCATGGCAACGCTTTTTGTTAGGGCTTCTAAATTGATTTTCTGTCGGCCTGATGTGATGCGATATGCGACCCGCAAATGATTCCCTTGACCTTACGCCGTCATTCAGAGAAACCATTGCAAAAATGCCATCCCAAAAGACCATCAGATCATGCCATCACGCACAGCGCGCAAGGCCGTCTCGCAACCCACAGCCATCTTGCAACTCTCTTCGCAGGCCGGCGCATGTCGTGTGTGCAACGAAGCGATTTGCGCTGTGCAGAGCACCCCTCGGCGTTTGAGAGCGGCATTTTTTGCTTCCTTTTTTTGCTGTTGAAAAAAAGTCGGTCGCCGCACGCCGTAGGCACAGGCGTAGCCAACGCATTAAAGGCAACCCACATGGAGGCAGAACCAAACGCTTGAGACGAGCAACGCATGCTCTCTACGGAACGCTTGTTCCTCATTCCTCCCTAGGCCACCGACCTCACCCAGGCACCAGCGTAGTCTTTCCGGTTCTCCCCGACTCCATCGCCGCAAAGATGAGGGCCATGGTTTTGCGAACATCTTGGGCAGAGGCTTGCGCGAGGGGGCGGTTGTTGCGAATGGCCGCGAGAAATTCGGCGTGAATATTGGGTTCGCCATCCAAGGAAACGATTTGGGGAATGGCTTGTTCTTTGCCGTTGAGCAAGAGCGGACCTTGTGTGCCGTTGAGATGGAGGATGCCCTTGTCGCCCATCACCAGCCAATCCGTGCCGCCAGGGTGGTGAAAGGAAAGGGCGCAGTTGAGGATGGCATGGCTTTCTGTTGTGGCGATGAGTGAGACTTCGTCTTCGATGTCGATTTGCGGGTGCGGGTCGATATTTTGCACGATAGCCGAGACAGAGACAACTTTTTCATCGAGCCACCACAAGAGCACGTCGAGCGAGTGGACGCCAATGCCGGGCAAAATCCCGCCCGATAATTCCTGACGCGCGAACCAACTCTGTGCGTCTCCGCCGCGCCCGGAGCCGAGCCTGCGGTGGATGACGTGGCGGATTTTTCCCACGGCCCGTTCTTCGAGCATTTTTTTAACTTGGCGAATGCCCGGGGAAAAACGCTGACTCTGCCCGCTCATGAGCAATTTGTCCTGGGCTTCGGCCGTGGCGATCATGGCATCGACATCGGCCATGGTGAGGGCCATGGGCTTTTCGATGAGGGTGTGCAATCCCTTTTTCAAGCAGGCGATGGTGTAATTTTTGTGCAGAAAATTGGGCGCGGCAATGATCGCGGCATCCGCTTCCACATGGGCGAGCGCGGCGTCCAACGCGGGATAGGTGGCGGATACGCCGTATTCGGTTTCCAGCTTTTTGCGCGCGTCTTTAGACGGATCGACGCCCGCGACAATGATGCCGAGTTCTGACAGGGGTTTCAAACCGCTGGCATGGCTTAAGGCCATGCGCCCGCAACCGACGAGCAAAATGCGAATGGGGGCGTTCATTTAAGGCTCCAAAATGCGAAACCCCAAGCGTTTGTACAGGCGAACCGCGGGTTCGCGCGCCAGGGAGGTGTTGAGATAGGCGTCTGCATAGCCGCGTGCTGAGAGTTCTTCAAGCGCGCGGAGGGTGAGGGCATAGCCGAGTCCATGCCCGCGGTATTTGGGATGCGTGCCAACCCAGTGGATGAGGCCGACAGGGCCGCCGTAATGGGCTTCCCACGCGCTGGCCGTGGCGACCATGTGATCGCCTTTCAGCGCGACAAATACGCGCTTGTAATCGCAACATGGCTCGCGGGTGAAGGTGGCGTGAAAATCCTCAATGGTCCACGCCCTGCCGCCTTCTTCGCCAAAGGCCGCGTTTTTCATGCGAACCCACGCTTCTTCTTCGCCGGGCCGAAGCGCGCGAATGATAAAGCCCTCGGGTTCGGCGTATTGGGGAAGCGGTTGCCCGAGCGAGCGGTGCATGCGAATGCTGCGCGTGGAATTGGGCGCGGTGTTCATATCTCAAAAATTTAGAAAGACAGTTGCCGGGCGATGGGTTTCAATGGATTCGACTATGGCGCAACACACCGCCACAGAGCGGGCCGCATCCGCCGCGTCAATGCGCGGTTTTTCCGCGCGTTCAATGCAGGCGAGAAAGTGGTCGAGTTCCTGCGGGCAGGCGTGGTCTTCTGCGCGGATTTCAACGGGCAGGTCAGACCAGCCCTCGACGTGGGGGATGCCGCCGATGAAGACTTTGTTATTGTGAACCGAGCCTTTGCTGCCGTGGTAGCTGAAGTTGAGGGTGTAGGGGATTGCCGCGCCGCAAGATACCGTGCATTTGCCCAAGGCGCCGGATTCAAATTTTAAGCCCGCGATCACCGTGTCGCACCACGGGGCTTCGGGGATGTTTCTGTTCGCGCCATACGCGCTGACTTCCACAATCTCGCCGGCGATCCAGCGCATGAGGTCTATGGGATGGCACGCGCCGCCGATGATGGGCAGTTGGCCTTCTCGCTCCGGGTGCATCCACCAGTCGTGCCCGGGCAACGGCAAGAAGGGTTTGAGGTCGTGGATGTAATCGCCTTCCACAAAACAGGCATCGCCCAAGGTGCCGCTGTGGACGAGGTGGTGGATGGTTTCAAAGATGCTGCCAAATCGCGCGCCGTGGCCGACCATGACCCGTTGTTCTGACCGTCTGGCGGCATGGACGATTTTTTCACAGTCTTCAACCGTCACGGCCAAGGGTTTTTCAACAAAAACGTGCTTGCCCGCGCCCAAAGCGGCAATGGCCTGATCCGCGTGTTGCGCGTTGGGGGTGCAAAGATACACGATATCGACTTCCGGATCGCACAAGACGCGGTCGTAATCGGTCGATATGCGATCTGCAGCGTAGGTCGCTTGCAGGTCTTTTGCAATGCGTTCGCTGCGCGGCGTGGT
Organism: uncultured Latescibacterota bacterium; assembly: GCA_958295785.1. Taxonomy (GTDB): domain Bacteria; phylum Latescibacterota; class UBA2968; order UBA2968; family UBA2968; genus VXRD01. The sequence goes on along the minus strand of OY282377.1, from coordinate 1,872,384 downwards.
GCAGATTGTTCGCAAATGGGCACGGGGATTGGCCGCAATGGCTTTGATGTGTTCGCCGCCAATATAGCCCGTGCCAACGACGGCTATCGCGTTTTTCATGGGGAAGACCTCCTTTTGATCACGAGAAGCGTGACGTCATCTGTTTGTGCTGACGATGCGCGAAATTGAAGCAAGTCGTCTATCACAGCATCGATCAGGGTGCTGGCATCCTCGTGTGCGTGCTTTTTGAGCAGGGCCTCCAACCGCGCTTCTTCGTAAAAATCGCCCGCTGCATTTTGCATATCTGTCACCCCATCGCTGTAGATCACCAGCATATCGCCAGCGTCTAATGCGATATGCGTCTCTTTGGGTTCGGTATTGACCTCGGGGGGCAAGGTCATGCCCAAGGGCACGGACATCAATTCGACCATGTGCAAATGCCCGGCCGCAGAGACGTGATAGGGATAGGGATGCCCGGCATTGGCCAAAACGACCTTCCCGGTCTGTAAATACAGCGTTCCCAAACAACAGGTCACAAAACTCATCGCGTCGAATTGCTCTTGCAAAACCGCGTTCAAATTCCGCAGCACATCTATCGGGGTGCGTTCGGCGCGCGCCTCATAGTGCAACATGCCGCTCAATTGCATGGCCCTCACCGCGCCTTGCATGGCTTTGCCCGACACATCTGCGGCGCAAAATCCCAGGATTTGCCGGTTGTCGTCCAGCCAGAAATACGTGAAGTAATCGCCGCCGACGTGATTGGCGGGCAGGCATTTGCCCACCACCTCAAAGCCCTTTTCGCGCACGGGGTCTCGGGGCAACAGGCCCATTTGCATATCGTGGGCTTCTTGAAGTTCCGTCTCCAATTCGTGGATCAATCGCGCCTGTGCCACGCGCCAGCGTTTGTGCTTTTGAAACGCATATCCCGTGGTGAGCACCACCGCGAGCAGTGAAAAACCGCTCAACCCCACAAACCATGGACGCTGCCACACGGGTGCCAAAACTTCAAAGACCTGCACAACCGGAGTCGCATCCACATTAAAAGCGAGATCCATGGCGCGCACTTCGAGTTTGTGAGAACCGGCGTCGAGGTCTTCCAACAAAACGCGATTGTTGCGCCCAAAAGCCGACCACGCGCCCTCGTTGAGCCGCCATGCGTATTGCAAGGACCAATCTGGCGTTTGCTTCCACACATCTTGCCCGGCAAATTCAAACAGCGCGATCTGATACGGCGCGATCTGAGTGAGCGGGGCCAAAAGCAGGGTTTCGGGCGCATCGCTATCCGGGCGATAATAGCCCAACCCCTCGGCGGTTGCAAACCAGAGATGGCCTTTGGCATCTTGCCCCACATCCCAAACCCGGGTGCTGGGCAAGCCCTCTTGCACCGTATAGCGCACCCATGCAAAACCATCGGTGTGAATCGCACCATCAACAGACGAAGCCAGCCACACCTTGCCATCGTCGGCCGGGAAAATGCGACTGATGCCGTTGAACTGCGCTTGATCTGCGCCTGGCACGCGCCGCCATCGCTGCCCATTAAAATGCGCCACGCCCTCGAGCGGTGAACTGATCCAGATGCGCCCGCCGATATCTTCGGCAATCACATTGATCGGGCCATCGGGTATGCCGTCGTCAAGCGTGTATTTGCGCGGTTGCCCATCCGCCACATGGAGCACGCCATCCATCTGCCCTATCCACAGCGCGCCATCGCTGGCCTCGCAAATCGAAATGCCATTGGGATTGCCCTCCATCTGCGCCAAGCCGCGCACGGCAGAGGGGATGGTCCACGTCTGTCCATCGAAGCGATAAATGCCCGAGCGCGCGAGGATCCACACGCCGCCATCTCTCGCCGGGCACACGGCGCGCACGGGCGATCCCCGGAGATGATCGGGATTTATCACCCGCCATGAGTCGCCGTCATAGCGCGACAACTGAAACGGGGTTGCGACCCACAGATCGCCTTTGCCATCGACAAACAGATCGATCAGACGCCCGCGCATTTCGCGCTCTAAGTCGTACATCTCATGCCAGGCACCCCGCTCAAATTTGTAAAGGGCGTCATTGCCAACCCAGAGTTGACCATCGCCGTCTAGGGAGAACAGGGCCGCGCCGCGATCATTCATTCCCGGCCAATCCAAATGGTGCTGCCATCCCGAAAGCCCCAACCGCGCAACGCCGCCGCGCGTGCCCACCCATATCGCGCCATCCGCAGCAACACAGATATCGACCACATAGCTGTTGGGCAAGCCCTCGCGTTCTGCAAATGCATGCCATTGCCCGCGCACATCTCGAAACGCCGCGCCTGCCGGCGTGCCGATCCACAGGGTCCCGTCTTTTGCAAAGCGGATCACCTGCACGCGGTTGGAAGGCAAGCCGTGCGCGGTTGTAAATGTGTCCCATTTTCCCCGATGGTACCGCTTAAGTCCGCCCCCGTTTGTGCCAAACCACACCGCGCCATCCGCACTTTGCGCCATCGCCAACACGGACACATCGATCAAACTGTCCATGTCTGCAATGGCTTTCAAAACGCCCGTATCCATATCCAGCAATCCCATGCTCTGCCCACTGTCTATACCCCCTGCTTGCCACGCGCCCGACCCGGGCCTGCGGGGTCTGCGTTCTGCACCTGTGAAACCGCCGCGGCCTCTGCGACCTTCTAAACCGTCCGCGTCTCGAAACCCCCCGCGCCTGCCTCGCCCAGGGGGGTCGCCGCGGCCCGCGCCCCCAGGCCCCAACCCAGGCCCCAACGAGGCATTCCCTCCTCGCCCGCCATAAGCGACCCAAACCTTGCCATCGGCATCGGCCATCAGGCTTTGCACGCCTCGAATCGGGCGACCATCTAATGTCACCACATCCAACTGCGCGCCGGTAAGGCGCAACAGGCGGCCGTCATCTGTCACCAAACACACGCGACTGCTATCCAGCCCCAAAATCTGGCGCACGCCCACCTGTTCCGAATGCTCTGGCACATCGATGCCCACCCATTTTTCTTTGGAAAAATAAGCGATTGCCCGTTGGGGTTGGCGGTCGAGGCGACGTCCCAAAGCAGCCCAAACGGTGTTGTCGGGCGTGGCAACCAGATCTAAAACCGCGGTTCCCGGCAATCCATCTTCAACGCCATACGTCTTCCAAACGCGCCCGTCATAGCGCGACACGCCGCCCAGCGTGGCAAACCACATGGCCCCATCCGGCGTTTGCACCACAGCCGTCGCCACATTGTGCGCCAGCCCGTCTTCTTGCCGAAAAGCCGTCCACACGCGCTGGGTCTCGCCCGCAAAAATTTCGCTGTTCAACAAAAACAACCCAACGAGCATCCAACTGAAAAGCGTTTTCAAATTTTCACCGCCCATTCACACACTCCTTCAATGTCATATCGCGCCGCCGCTCGCACATTATTTTATCTCGCTTGCTATCTCAAGCGCGATGCGCTATGTTGACAAACCGCAGATTATACCAATTTGATTTTATTTGTCCGTATCCTGCCTCCCATCAGGGAGGAATGAGGGACAAACTTCTGTACGGATCATGGGGTGCTTGTCTCAAGCGTTTGGTTCTCAAGCGCCGTTTGTTGCCTTCGATGCGTGCGGCGACTTCCTTTTTTTTCACAGCAAAAAAAAGGAAGCGAGCGGGGTACAACTGCCTTAGCAGTTCAAAAATGCCGCTCTCATGCGCCGAGAGGCTGGCACAGCGCAAATCGCTTTTGTAACAGAACGACATGCGCCGGCCTGCGAGGTGGGTTGCCCAATGAACGTGGGTTGCGAGACGGCCTTGCGCGCTGTGCGTGATGGCTTTATCCGATGGTCTTTTGGGATGGCCTTGTTGCGATGGCTTCTTTGAATGACTGGGTAACGTCAAGGGAATCATTTGCGGGTCGCATAGCGCATCAGGCCAACAGAAAATCAATTTAGTATTAGACCTAACATTTACAAATGGTGTTCCTAAAGCCCTTCGTGTCCGTGAACTGCTGTCGCAGTTGTCCCCCGACCGTGTCCTTCGTGAATCACCCTATCAAGGAGTCTTTTATGCCTGCGAATCGCCCCAACATCCTCTTCATCATGTCTGACGATCACGCATCGCATGCCATGAGTTGTTACAACAGCCGCATCAACCAGACGCCCAACCTCGACCGCATTGCAAATGAAGGCACGCGCTTTGACAACTGCTTTTGCACCAACTCGATTTGCGCCCCCAGCCGCGCGACCATCCTCAGCGGCACGTACAACCACATCAACGGCGTCACCACGCTGGCAACCCATCTCGACGGCCGGCAACTCACCTTTCCCAAATTGCTCCAGCAAGCGGGCTATCAAACCGCTATGATCGGCAAATGGCATCTCGGTCACGGCGGGATTCACGATCCCACCGGCTTTGACTACTGGAACGTGTTGCCCGGGCAGGGTTTGTACCACAACCCCAAAATGATAGAAATGGGCGAGGAAAAAGTCTATGAGGGTTATGTCACGGACATCATCACCGATTTGTGCCTCGACTGGCTCAAAGCGCGAGACACCAACCGCCCCTTTATGCTCATGTATCACCACAAAGCCCCCCACCGCGCTTGGGAGCCGGACGAGAAACACGCCCACATGTATGAAGACGAGGACATTCCCGAACCCGAGACCTTTTGGGACGACTACAGCAACCGCGCCAGCGCTGCCAAAGCCGCCAAGATGCGCGTTGACCGCGACATGAACGAAAGAGACCTCAAGGGAGTGCCCCCTGAGGGCCTCTCGCCCGAAGAAGACAAGAAATGGAAATACCAGCGTTATATCAAAGACTACCTGCGCTGTGTGGCTTCTGTTGACGACAATGTGGGGCGAATGCTGGACTATCTCGATGCAGAAGGTCTCGCCGACAACACCATCGTCATTTACACGTCTGACCAGGGCTTTTTCTTGGGCGATCACGGCTGGTATGACAAGCGTTTTATGTACGAGGAATCGCTTCGCATGCCGTTCATCATTCGCTATCCCAAAGAAATCGAGCCCGGCAGTGTCAATACCGACATGATCCTCAATGTCGATTTTGCCCCCACCTTTCTCGACTACGCGGGCATTGACATTCCCGACGCCTTCCAGGGATCGAGCATCCGTCCCTTGCTCAACCGCAAAACACCCGAAGGCTGGCAAACCGCAATGTACTATCGCTATTGGATGCACCTCGCACATCACGGCGTTTATGCACATTACGGGGTTCGCACCCACGAGTACAAACTCATTTATTACTACGCCGATGGCCTCCAGCAAAAAGGGTCGGTCGAAGATACCAAAGAACCCGAATGGGAACTTTTCGACCTCCAAAAAGACCCCCGTGAACTCAACAATGTGTACGACAATCCCGAATACGCCGAGGTTGTGCGCGAACTCAAAGACGAACTCCACCGCCTGCAAGCCAAAGTGAAAGACGAGCGTTACGCCAAGGATGTGGAAGCGTAAAGATGATTCGTCAGCCCGCCCCGGATATGAGGACAGGCACGGGGGCCTATCCCTACGGGTGATTGGCAGGCTGACCACCGGCCACTGCATCACAACAGCGTCCCCTGTTCTTCAGTCTGCATCCGCTCGACATTCATCCATTGGGTATAATCTGTGCGTAACATCAGTGACTCATTTTGGCACTTTGAGCACGGCGTAAAAATTGGCGTAATTCCAACGGGTTTCTCGGCGAATGATCAGGCCAATTTCGTCGCCGGGTTTCGCCCCGGCCAGTGCGTCTTCGTATTCTTTCATCGAACGGATGGGCCTGCGATTGATTTGGCGAATTACGTCCCACCTCTGTAGGCCCGCCGCTTCGGCCGGGCTTCCCGATCTCACATCGGTGATGAGCAGGCCCGTTTGCGCCCGATAGCCCAACTGCCGCGCAATCGCGGCTGTCAACTCTTGAACATCCAGGCCGAGGTCGGTCTCTCGCATCCCCTTTAGGGCATTAAAATCGCCCACCGCCACGCGCAACTTTTCGCGTTGTCCATTTCGCATCACCTCGACTGTCACCTGTGCGCCGGGCGGCGTGCGCGCAATGCGCGTGAGAAATTCGTCTGCATTGGCGATCTCGCGGTTGTTTAACCCCACGACCACATCGCCGGGCTGTAGGCCCGATCGCTCGGCAGATGCCCCCACTTCCCCGATCAACGCGCCCTTATTCACACTGAGATCCAGGGCTTCGACAAGTTCTTCGCCGAGGTCTTGAACCGCCACATCCAAATACCCGCGTTTCACCCTTCCGCGCGCGATAATTTGCTGCATGATATTGCGCGCCATGTTGATCGGCACGGCCAGGCCAATGCCCTGATTGCCCCCACTGCGCGACAAAATTGCCGTGTTGATCCCCACCAATTCCCCGCGCAAATTCACCATTGCCCCGCCGCTGTTGCCCGGGTTGATCGCCGCATCGGTTTGAATAAAATCCTCGTAATCCAACAGATCCAAATTGCCACGCCCTATCGCGCTCACAATGCCGTAGGTCACGGTATGGCGCAAGCCATAAGGATTGCCAACTGCCAGCACCCAAGTTCCGACTTTCAACTTGTCCGAATCGCCCATCTCCAGCGCGGGCAAGTCGCGCCCGTCAATTTTTAGCACCGCCACATCGCTTTGCGGATCCGTGCCGACCAGCGTTGCGTCATAGGTTCTGCCGTCGCTCAGTTCCACTTCAATGGCATCGGCTCGTGCAATGACGTGATCGTTGGTCAAGATATAGCCATCCCGCGAAACGAGGACACCGGATCCCAAACCCTGTTCCCGCTGTTCTCGCCGATAGTGCAGGCGACCCCGAAAAAAATGGTCGAAAAACGGATCGCCGGTCGATCTTCGCACCCCGACGACTACATCTCGTTTGTTGACTATCGCCACCACCCCCGGATTGACTTCGGACGCCACCGCGGCAAAGGCTTCGCTGAATTTTTCCATTTGCGCGAGTGTGGCCTGATGTGCGGGATCAATGGCTGCCCCGACCTGCAAAACCATCAGCCCGAAAATCAGCGTCCCTGTCCACCGTAGCATAGACCACCTCTGCATCGTCGCGATTGAAGTTGGATCACTTGAAAAACTATCGCACGGCGTTGAAAGTTCCTGAATTTATCCCGCCTCGTCAACCCAAAAGCAAAAGGCCGAGATTCTCTGCGAACCTCGGCCCTTTTTTATTTTTTGGCATTGCGCTCAATCAAATTCCGAAAGTTTGACCACGCGCCCTTGCGATGCCGAAAGGTCGGCTGCGAAGTTGACGCGGTGGGTTTCAAACGCGATGTCAAAGTTGGTGCGCGGCATGGGTTCATTCGCCCGAATGCCATCTACAAAGGCTTGGAACTGCGGCTCGTAGGGGTGATCGGCCACGTCGCCCGAATCGATCAGCGAGGTTTCGAGGGTGCTCCATTTGTCTTTGCTCATGCCGTGCAATTTGTGGGAATAAATGCGGTTGTCGAGCAGGCTGCCTTCCGATCCGACGAGGTGAATGTGGAAGTAATAGGGCTGCAAGCAATCCACGCACGAGGTGACTTTTGCCGCATTGCCATTGGCAAATTTGAGGATGGAAACAGAGGTGGTGTCGTATTCGTAAGGCTGGAAAATGTCGGATTTGGATTTGGTGGCAAGGCTGGTCACTTCCGCGACCTCGCCATCCATGAAAAACAGACATGCATCGAGGGCATGACACCCGGCGGTGAGCAGGCTGGATCCGGCAAAATCCTTTTTGATATTCCATTCAAATTGCCCGTACCATGGGCCAATGCCGTGGTAGTAATCGACTTCGCCGTAGTGCAATTCCCCGAGCAGGCCCTCGTCGATGATGGCGCGGATCATGGAAAAGTGCGCGCTAAAGCGGCATTCAAAGCAGACGCAGGATTGCACGCCGGCAGCGCGGATGGCATCGCGCACCCGTTTGAGGTCGTCGTAAGACAGGCAGATGGGTTTTTCGATGATCAGGTGCTTGCCCGCTTCGGCAGCCGCGACAGCTTGATCCGCGTGAAATTTGTGGGGGGTGCAGATGTCGATGATGTGAATGTCGGGGTCTGCGATCATGTCCTCGTAACTTTTGTACGCTTTGAGGGGCGTGCCGTATTGCGCTGCGAGGTCGTCTTCGTCATGGTCGCGGCGAGAACTGATCGCCGTTGCGGTCGCGCCGTTGACCGCTTTGAATGTGTCGATATGCGCCCCGGCTACCCAGCCGAGTCCGACAATGCCGACGTTGAGATCGCTCATAAAAACCTCCGGGAATAAATTGTAGAAAGATTGCACAGTGGCATGAATACGCGAGTGGGGAAGATGTCCAGCTATTGTGGCTCTGAGGCTATTTAGCCCAATTTGTACTACATCAGCCTTACTTGACCCGTGAGAAGTTGTTGCATCATCCCCTGTTTGATGGCGCGGGTCTTATCCCGGCGTTGCTCCAGCGCGACGATCTCGGCGTCCATGTCGGAGAGGATGGCGGCGATGGCAGACTGTTCTTCCGTCGTTGGAGGGAAATGAATAGTGATCGCTCGGAATTTTGGAAGGGTTATGACATAGCGCGTTCCGCTTCCTTCGCATGATATGCTTGCTTGATCATAGAAATCCTTTGTATCGAAGGCGTAAGCTCGAAATCGAAGGTCCCAATTTGTATTCAACCGCAAGCGGACCACATGATAACTATATACACCGTCTGGAATGTTTTCCATGGCGACTGCTGATCGACCAATATCATCGCGTACCTCAGAAGTTGGAGTGAAGAAAATGTCACCTCTATTTACAGAACAATGCCGTACCTGGCCCTGTTTTGCAGAAACTTCTTGCACGAGATCTTTCGAGTATAGAAACGTCTTGCGATAGACGTCGAGGTAGTTCACGAGTCGGACCATAATTTCGTTCGGTCTGATCTTTTTGTCAACTCCAGCACCGGAAATTTCTCCAATTTCTCCCAACCGCTTCCTCTCCCACGCCCCACTGAACCCCGGCAGGCGCGTCTTGCCGGTGAGAAGTTGCTGCATGGCGGCCTGCTTAATGGCCTGCTTCTTGGCGATCAGTGCCTCCAATGACTGGATTAGGCCGTCCACATCCGACAACGCCTCGGCGATGGCGCGTTGTTCCTCAATACTTGGTGGACAAGGAATCTCGATCATTCGCACATCGTTGGTATTGATTGCCGGATAATTTGATCCCGCAAGTATCTTGCTAATTTGTTTGTTCACAACATGACCAAATAGATGGGCAAATAAGAAACCAGGATCGGATAGGTTGGACTTACTTCTGATGACAGCGAATCCGGTCGAGCAAACCGCATTTGCGATTTGTCCTCGAAAGAAAAGGTGAGCCATTAGGTTTGGGCGAACCGTTGACATAAGGACGTCGTTTTCGCGCAGTACTCGTCGAGCTCTTGAAGGGGCTGTCCGAAAAACGATTTCAGTAAAACCAAGAAGTCGTCCTGCATCTACTTGCTCAAGCGATATATAGTTAAATTCGCAATCTGGGTCAGTATTATTTGGGAGATTCTCGGGGTCAATATCTGCGATGTCTCCCAACCGCTTCATTTCCCATTCTCCACCGAGATCCGGTAGGCAGGTCTTACTGGCCTGCAAGTCTTCGGTGTTGCCCTGCGCCCGAAGGCGAGTCGTATCCGCGTTCATTTTCATATTAAGCCCATCTTCTCTAAGAAGCCCTAACATAAAGAAATCAAGCGTCTGAAACAGATGAAAGAACAGCCGATGGAGAGGAACGCCTCATGGATGTCCGCTCTGCGTTCGTCGCGCACCCGCAGGCTGCGGAACTGCCGGAGCCAGGCCAGCGTCCGCTCAACGACCCACCGGTACACCCCCAACCCGCTGCCATGCGCTGTACCCCGCCGGGCGATCACCGGCGAGATGTGGCATGCACGCAGGGCCTTCCAGCATGCCTTCGAGTCATAGGCACGCGCCGCATACAGCCGTTGGGGTCTGCGGCGCGGATGACCGCGTTTACCTCTGACCGCAGGCACAGCGTCCACCCATGGCAACCATTGCGTCACATCTGGCCGGTGCGCCCCGGGCACAATCGCGGCCAAAGGCATCCCGTTGGCATCGGTGATCCCATGATGCTTACGCCCGGGCTTGCGGCGGTCTGTGGGATTGGGGCCGGGTTTTCTCCCCAGCGCCTACCGCACGCAGGGAGGCGCTGTCCACGCAGGCGCGAGACCCGGCCAGGCCATCGACCGCTCGCAGTTTGGACAACAGCAGATGATGAAGCCGCTCCCACACGCCGGCGTCATGCCATTCCTTCAGACGACGCCAGCAGGTCATCCCGGAACCACACCCCATCTCTTGGGGCAACTGATCCCATGGGATGCCGCTCTTCAGGACGAATAGAATGCCGGTCAATGCCTTGCGGTCATCAATGCGCTTACGTCCGGGAAAGCGGAATCGTCCAGGCTTGGGAACCGGCAAAAGGGGGGGCCTTTTTCCCAGAGTGCATCGCTCACGAGGGGGTTGGTCATTTGTCCCTCCTCGCCCGGTTGCAGATGCCGGGCATGGACGTTGTAAGGGTTGGGCTGAGAAGAAAAGCGGCCTCTCACAAAGCCATGGCAACGCTTTTTGTTAGGGACTCTAAATAGCATGGTAGATGTTATATTCATTGCGTTTTGGATTTTCTGACGGGCAGGATCGGGAGGGGCCTGTCAGAAAAAAAAAAGCAGTAAAGTCTGTATATTTTCGATTTTTCGGTCGTTTTTTTCCTATAGGGTAGAAGGAAGCCATCCCGACAATCGCTCTGTCTGCTCCAAAAATTTTGTGAAAAAGCGATAGTCTATCGTCTTTTGTCCTAGCGCATGGAATACGAGCAATGGGGCATGGCGTCCTCCTCTTAGAAGCCCTAACATAAAAAAATCAAGCGTCTGAAACAGAGGAGTGAACACCCGCAGGTACGCCTCAAAGGCGGCCTCTCACAAAGCCATGGCAACGCTTTCTGTTAGGGACTCTAAGAACAGCCCGCGCTCTATTCTCAGGCGTATCTGCAATGCGCGCAGGCCATGCCCATGCACGCGCTTGGTTCTCTTCTTCCACAACAAAGCGACCCCTTCTACTCCCAACTCACGCCCACAACCCACGCACAAACCGATCCACACACCAAAGGGGGGGGTCATCACCCGATTTTTTCCAACTTTTCACTTCTTCTTCACCCAACTGCCACAACGGCCGCTCATGCTTTGATAGCGTTACAGATAGAATAACCAAATGGGGGATAAGCGTCAAGCCATATAAGACGGGCTTTAGAGGTCGTAATTGTATTTTCTATTGTCTTCAAACACCTGGCGCCAGTGGGCAAAATAAAACGGGCTGTGAAAAAATCTCGCCGCCCGTTTTTGCTTTGTTTTTGCTTCCAAATACACGGCAAAGTGTTCGCCCCCATCAGGCACCAACGCCCGATTCATCTCGTCAGCCTCTCACCTTCGGGCGAGCACAGGGGCATCGCCCTACGGTTCTATACTCGCATCTTAATTTTCACTTGGCCTCATGTGATGCGATATGTTGCCAGCAAGCGATCTCCCTTGACGTTACCCAATCATTCAGAGAAGCCATTGCAAAAATGCCATCCCAAAAGACCATCAGATCATGCCATCACGCACAGCGCGCAAGGCCGTCTCGCAACCCACAGCCATCTTGCAACCCACCTTGCAGGCCAACGCATGGCGTACTACTACAAAAGCGATTTGCGCTGTGCCAGCTTTTTTGACCACCAGCGCAGAGTGCTTCAAAACAATATATTCAACGCCAAAAGAGCGTCAACAAATCGCTTTTTATGGCGTGCGGCGTAGAGGCTATCGCGTGTCCGGTGGCGCGGTTATGACCCTTCCCGATCAAAGGCACTGCCGAACATCAGGAAATCGCCGAAGCCAATGGTGCCATCGCCATCCAGATCGTACCACGCATCGTATCCCGGGTCGCCTTGACGCAATCCGTATTGCGCGGTGAACAACACAAAGTCAGCAGAATCAACTCTGCCATCGCCATTGAAGTCGGGCGTCAGTGCCGCGGCCGCGGGTTGTAAGGTGATGTGGGTATTGGCAAACATCACGCGCTCGCGTTGCGTTCCTCGGCCGAGTTCGGCGCGCACCAACCGAAGCGTCGTGCCGGAAAACGCGCTCATTCTGCGAAAGCGAATAGTGCCCACCAGGCCCCTATCGGCTGTGGCTTGTCCGCCAAAAGAGACGAGATCGATCTCGACAGCCGTTGGATTTGTTGAAGACACGGCAAGCACCTGTACATTTGGCAAAAGACCGCCCGCGTCAAAGCCCTCGTAAGCCACCTGCGCTGAATCGTATTCAAAACGCGCAGAAATGCCGGTGGCCTGCCGAATCCCTCTGCCAAAGACCTGAATGGTCGCAATCGGCCCGGGCGAAACCTTGAGCGTTGTCACCGCTTGATCGCCCGCTGCGCCATCTCCATCCAGAGAAAGTGAAAAGGAGGTGAGCGGCGTGATATACGGCGACATATCCCACAGCAGAACCGTGCCATCCGTTGACCCTGAAGCGAGCGTTGAACCATCGGGCGAAAACGAAACTGATCTGACATTACCCCTATGCCCCCTGAGCGTGGCGATGTTCCGTCTCGTTGCCACATCCCACAACTTGACCGTGTCATCCCACCATGCCCATGAAGCGAGGATGCTGCCATCGGGCGAAAACGAAACTGAACTGACAGCACTCGTATGCGCCTCGAGCGTAGCGATGTTCCGTCTCGTTGCCACATCCCACAACTTGACCGTGTGATCCCATGACCCTGATGCGAGGGTGCTGCCATCGGGCGAAAACGAAACTGAAGTGACATTATCCCTATGCCCCTCAAGCGTGGCGATGTTTTGTCTCGTTGCCACATCCCACAACTTGACCGTGTTATCACCTGACCCAGATGCAAGCGTTGAACCATCGGGCGAAAACGAAACTGAACGGACCCAATTCGTATGCCCCTCAAGCGTGGCGATGTTCCGTCTCGTTGCCACATCCCACAACTTGACCGTGTTATCATAAGACCCAGATGCAAGCGTTGAACCATCGGGCGAAAACGAAACTGAATAGACCACACTCGTATGCCCCGTGAGCGTGGCGATGTTCCGTCTCGTTGCCACATCCCACAACTTGACCGTGTTATCATGAGACCCTGATGCAAGCGTTGAACCATCGGGCGAAAACGAAACTGAAATGACAAGCCTCGTATGCCCCTCAAGCGTGGCGATGTTCCGTCTCGTTGCCACATCCCACAACTTGACCGTGTTATCCCATGACCCAGATGCAAGCGTTGAACCATCGGGCGAAAACGAAACTTTTCCGGCGACCCTTGTATGTGTAAAGAAGTTCCAGCTCTTCGTTGCCACATCCCACAACTTGACCGTGTTATCATCTGACCCAGATGCAAGCGTTGAACCATCGGGCGAAAACGATACTGATCTGACCCAATTCGTATGCCCCTCAAGCGTGGCGGTGTTCTGTCTCGTTGCCACATCCCACAGTTTGACCGTGTTATCCCATGACCCAGATGCAAGCGTTGAACCATCGGGCGAAAACGAAATTGAAGCGACATTATGCCTATGCCCCTCAAGCGTGGCGATGTTCCGTCTCGTTGCCACATCCCACAACTTGACCCTGCCATCATAAGACCCTGAAGCGAGCGTTGAACCATCGGGCGAAAACGAAACTGATCTGACACTATTCCCATACCCCGTGAGCGTGGCGATGTTCCGTCTCGTTGCCACATCCCACAACTTGACCGTGTTATCATGAGACCCTGATGCAAGCGTTGAACCATCGGGCGAAAACGATACTGAATAGACAACATTCGTATGCCCTGTAAGCGTGGCGATGTTTTGTCTCGTTGCCACATCCCACAACTTGACCGTGTTATCATGAGACCCTGATGCAAGCGTTGAACCATCGGGCGAAAACGATACTGAATAGACATAATTCCTATGCCCCCTGAGCGTGGCGATGTTCCGTCTCGTTGCCACATCCCACAACTTGACCGTGTTATCCCATGACCCTGATGCGAGGGTGCTGCCATCGGGAGAAAACGAAACTGAAGTGACCCCCCTCGTATGCCCAAGGAGTAGCGCGAGTTCACGAGAGGTCGCCGCGTCATAAAGCCAAATGCCAAAGCTACTTGCCACAGCGAGAAGTGAACCATCAGGCGAAAACGCGACTTCCTCAATTGTTCCTTTTCCCAAGCGAGCGATTGCCCCTGCGGGTAAATGCCATGTCTGATAATCGCTCCCAATCGGCGGCGTAGGCGTTCCAACCCCCACGGCACTGAAGGCCACCTTAAGGCCAGCGACAGATACCTCAACAGTGTTTGTGCCCGAATAGTCTCCAAGCGTCAATGTGCTTTGCGCCCTGCCATTGGCATCGGTTGTTGCGTTCTCACCACTGAACCCACTGAGTTTTCCATCGCCTGCGGTGACGGTAAATCTAACCGGAAAACCAGCGAGCCCAACACCGTTTTTATCCCTCACTTCAACGACAAACGGGTTCGTCAGTGCTTCCCCTGATGCGCCTTGCTGGTTATCGCCTGAGATTTTTGCCAGCGTTATAGGACAGTTCCCGCAAGTTACCTCTACTGTAGTCCTCCCCACATTTCCAAAAATGTCAACTGCCTCGAGAGTAATCCAGTAATCGTCGAGATTCAAAAGACTCGTCTTGCCATCAGACGGAACAACGCCATCATAATCGAATTGAACCACAGCATCTCTTTCGCCATTCAATCCCCGACACGCCTTCACTTCAAGACTTCCGGCGGCGCTGTGTGGTTCTTTTGTTCTAACGAATAGGAGCACTTGGTGAAGTCCATCTGGATCGCTCACTCTGAGTTGGACAGAAACGTTTTTTGAGCCTGCCGGATATAGAGGCGATGAAATGAGTTCGACTGTTGGCGGCGGTGTCTCTCCATCTGGTATAGAGAGATTGAAGTAGGGATGTACGGATAAAAATTCGGCATGACATGCCGATAACAGATACGGTCCCGAACCATACGACATAATGTACGTACCACTGTGGAAATCGTGCTCCAAGCCAAAGGCATGTCCAAGTTCATGTGCTGCCAAAAAAAAGCTAAATCCGCCTGAAACATACGCAAAGCCACCATTTCTACCGCCACGGCCCACTCCTCTCACCTGCGTGCCATGAAGACCAATTACATCTGTACCATTGTCAACGACGATGAGATAGACGTTGTTCGCCGAGAGATCAAACGCCTGTCCAATCTCGGGATGTGCAGTGTTAGGTGTGTCGTCAAGATAGTGGCTATTGGAGTATTGACCATCTACGCGATGAACCATCGGGTTGCCCCCTGCGTCGGTTTCAAAGCGGAAGGTCATATTCCCGTATCCATTTGCGCGCATCTGATCGCGGAAAAAAGTCTGAACCTGACGGATCGTCGTTTTCATCGAATCGACCACTTCTTGGCGAAACGGCCGGTCATTGGGCAAGAAGTAGATCATCCGCACCGTGCGAGGTTCGCCAACGTTCAGGTTAAACGCCTGCTTGCGTGCGGCGTAGAGGCTATCGCGTGCTCGCATGTCTTCGTAATCGAGAACTTGGCAAAAATGCACATTGTCCTCTGCGGGTGGCGAAGAAGCCTGTGCGATAGACGCGAGGCAGAGCAACGCGAAAATGCAGGGGGTCAGTTTGGTTGGGATGGTGCAACGGTTCATGGCTGTCTCCTTTGTCTGAATCGCGGATTAAACGGATTAAAGGATGACGCGGATTACCTCGCTACGGCCTTCCCACCTGCTACATCCGCCGCTCTACCTGCAAACTCCAATCCGCGTTCATCTGCGTTCTTCTGGGGTTGCTTTTGCCTTTCGCCTTTCATCCGCGCAATCCGCGCAATCCGCGCAATCTGTTTCATCCGCGATCCGCCTTTTTAACACAAAGAAGACCGGGGTCAAATTCGGCCCCGGTTCCCATCTGTGGATGGCTTTTTGGCGGGTGGTCAATCGACATTCAGCAAGATCGTGGTAATCGTTGAAACCCATGCGATAAACATGAGGCCAATAAGCCAGCGAAAAGACTTAGAAGCCCTAACATAAAGAAATCAAGCATCTGAAACAGAGGAGTGAACAGCCGATGGAGAGGAACGCCGCATGGATGTCCGCTCTGCGTTCGTGGCGCACCCGCAGGCTGCCAAACTGCCGGAGCCAGGCCAGCGTCCGCTCAACGACCCACCGGTACACGCCCAACCCGCTGCCATGCTCTGCACCCCGCCGGGCGATCACCGGCCAGATGTGGCATGCACGCAGGGCCTTCCGGCATGCCTTCGAGTCATAGGCACGGTCTGCATACAGCCGTTGGGGTCTGCGACGCGAACGACCGCGTTTGCCCCTGACCGCAGGCACGGCGTCCACCAAGGGCAACAATTGCGTCACATCTGGCCGGTTCGCCCCGGGCACAATCGCGGCCAAAGGCACCCCGTTGGCATCGGTGATCCCATGATGCTTACGCCCGGGCTTGCGGCGGTCTGTGGGATTGGGGCCGGGTTTTCCCCCCAGTGCCTACCGCACGCAGGCGCTGTCCACGCAGGCACGAGACCCGGCCAGGCCGTCGGCCGCTCGCAGTTTGGACAACAGCAGATGATGAAGCCGATCCCACACGCCTGCGTCATGCCATGCCTTCAGACGACGCCAGCAGGTCATCCCGGAACCACACCCCATCTCTTGGGGCAACTGATCCCATGGGATGCCGCTCTTCAGGACGAATAGAATGCCGGTCAATGCCTTGCGGTCGTCAATGCGCTTACGGCCGGGAAAGCGGAACCGTCCAGGCTTGGGAACCGGCAAAAGGGGGGGCCTTTTCCCAGAGTGCATCGCTCACGAGGGGGTTGGTCATTTGTCCCTCCTCGCCCGGTTGCAGATGCCGGGCATGGACGTTGTAAGGGTTGGGCTGAGAAGAAAAGCGGCCTCTCACAAAGCCATGGCAACGCTTTTTGTTAGGGACTCTAAATAGCATGGTAGATGTTATATTCATTGCGTTTTGGATTTTCTGACGGGCAGGATCGGGAGGGGCCTGTCAGAAAAAAAAAGCAGTAAAGTCTGTATATTTTCGATTTTTCGGTCGTTTTTTTCCTATAGGGTAGAAGGAAGCCATCCCGACAATCGCTCTGTCTGCTCCAAAAATTTTGTGATAAAGCGATAGTCTATCGTCTTTTGTCCTAGCGCATGGAATACGAGCAATGGGGCATGGCGTCCTCCTCTTAGAAGCCCTAACATAAAGAAATCAAGCGTCTGAAACAGAGGAGTGAACACCCGCAGGTACGCCTCAAAGGCGGCCTCTCACAAAGCCATGGCAACGCTTTCTGTTAGGGACTCTAAGAAGCCCTAACAAAGTCATTTTTGGGTATGCTCCAAAGGATGTATCATCAACACACCATCCCGCGCTTTGCGCGAATGCCATGGGCGGGTGGGTCGTTGCCAATCCAGCGTTCGTCTGCGGGTTCTGACGTGCGTTGGTAGCGCGTATCGGATGAAATTCGATACTGGTTGGAGTGGTTGTCGGAACTCGCGTGCAGGGTGTACATTGAAAACAGCAGCAAATCGCCCATCTCGTATTCCGATACCAACCAGCGACCCCCCAGTTCTTTGCGCGTGGCTATCGCATCAGAGGAATAAGCACCACTCGAATTCCAGTTCACATTGGCCCGCTCTTCATCGGTCAAATTTCGCCCTTCGGCGCGGGCGCGTTTCACAATGGCTTTGGCATCGCCTTGGTTTTCGCAATACAAATCCACATCTGTCGATCCGTAGCCCGCTTTTAGATCGCGCAAGGTGTGCGAATTTTCAAGGAGCATCAGGCCGCCCATGTGGTAGGGCACATCGCCGTAGGGAATCCATGCGGTATAGAGGTCTTTTGTTCCGCGTCCCATATAGACGATATCGCAATGCGGCGTTGTGGCGGTGTTCAATCCGGGCCGTTTGGCCCGAAACCACGTATAGTCAAAATAGCGCGCAGGGCCGCCCAAGAAAAATTCAAAAAACGCCATAATAGGCCCTTCGTGAATCACTTTGTCCAAGGGCGGATTACTGCGCGCGAGCAACGGCATAAACGAACCCGTGGCGCGTCCGTCAATGTCTCGCTTTGAGGCCGCGATGCCGTCAATCGCCGGATACCGTTTGTCCAAAACGCCCGCGCCCATCAGCCGGTTCATCACCTCTTGGCGCGCCGCTCGCACCTCGTCTTTGTTCAAAAAATTCTTTAAAAACAAATAGCCATCCCCTGCCATTCGCCGCGCGAGTTCGCCGCGATTACGAAGCGCGTCATTGGATATCCTCAAGCCGCCAAAATCGTCCAGCGACCGGCCCAAGGGCTCGCCTTTGTACGTGAGTTTCAACGCCTGTTCCAATCCCATAGATGCCTCCAGAAGTGTGGTATCATTTTTTCGAATATAAAAAAAATGGTTTGGAAAGCAACCGCTGATGAATGCGGATGAGAGGCATGTGCTCAAGTTGTTTTGATAGGCGGGTAGAGGCGCGGCCTCTGTAGTGCAAAAACGTCTCATCGTCCCGAAATAGCAAAGCCCGCAGGCTCGAAAAAACCCGCGGGCTTTTGCTGAATCAAGGCCAGCACATGGTTGTTGCATCGGCAGACAGAACCGTTAAAATGGCAGGTCGTCGTCTGCGGCATAAGGCGGAGGTTCGGATTCGGTACCGCCCTGTCCCTGTGCAGTCGTCGATGCTGCCTGTGGCTGAGGTGTTGCCTGCTGAGACTGAGGCTCGCCGCCAAAGTTGCCATCCATATCGCCGCGCGAATCGAGCATTTGCATATCGCGTGCAACCACTTCGGTGGTATAGCGCTTCACCCCATCTTGCCCTTCCCAACTGCTCGTTTGCAACTTGCCTTCAATATAGACCTTGCTGCCTTTTCGCAAATACTGGTTGCAAATTTCGGCCAAACGCCCCCACACCACAATGCGGTGCCACTCGGTGCGTTCTTGCCTTTCGCCACTGCTATTGGTCCAGCTTTCATTGGTGGCGATGCTAAAATTCGACACTGCGCTACCTCCTGGCGTGTATCGCAGTTCGGGATCGGCACCGGCATTGCCGATCAAAATCACTTTGTTGACTCCCCGTGCCATATATGGCCTCCTTAGAATAGTAGAAAAATGTTTCAGGGATCATGGCACGACCCTGTTGAATTATTGCGAATATACTTTTACATGTCGGATTTGTCAAGGTGCAAAAAGGCGATCTGCGGATGACGCGGATTGCGCGGATGAAGGCGAGGAATAAGGGCCTGGGGACTCGATTACACCGCCCCCTGACCCCTGCCTTCAATCCCCCCAAAACAAATTGTGCCCTTGTCCGGGGAACCAGATCAGATCGACGATCAGGCTCGCGATGAGCGACAGGGTGTAGCCCACGATCATGCCGATAAAAAAGGGTTTTGCCTTGCGGTAGAGCGCGATGCCGCCCAGGCGGAGCACGATCAACTTGACGAGCCAAGTCACAAAGACGGACAGAATCGCGGTGCGGGCGGAATAGAACGTCACCACTGTAAAACCGATGGGATGCAGGGGCCACCACGTAAATCGGTACTGGCACAGGGTCAAAATGCCCATTGTCAACGCGCCAAAGGCGGCAAAGCCCATGCGAAGGCCGTAATGGGTTTCTTTGCCAATGTCGCGGATGGACGACACGATGCCATCGTAGTAACGCGGCGCCGCAACGCGAAACATGTACGAGCCAAAATTAAACGCGCCGTCCCGATAGCCCAGATAAATTGTGGATGCGGCGGCGGCGATGAGCGAAAGCACAAATGCAACCACAATCGCGATGCCCAACACGCGCACGCGATAGCCCAGCGCAGTGCCCAATCGCGCGGCGTGCGTGGCAGCGGGCATGGTAAAACCCTTGCCGTTTTGATACAGGCTGCCCACTTGTTGGCGCACGGCAATTGTGTTGGGCGGCAAGGAATCGGGCGGGGCGAACCCCATCATGCCCGTGCCCAGACTGCTCGGGGATTCGAGGAAGACCAGCCCGGTCATGGCGACAATTTTGGCAAATCCCGTGTAAAACACGAACCAGAACACCGTGACCACCGCGGCCCAAATCGGCGTCATGCCGCCCTTGCACAACCAGAACATCGCGAACGACGCACAGGCCAAAAACGCAAACACCGCCGCGCGGTAAGACATCAACTCGTTCTGATCGTCCATGTTTTTGGGCTTGCGAAATGCGTGTTGAAAAACCGCCTTGAGGTGGAAGCGCGCAATCCACAATCCCCACAGGCAAAAGACGATAAAACCGCCCAATGCCTGTTGCCGCGTCCCGGCGAACTCCCCCAGGCCCTCGGCCAGGCCCATGCGATTGGTCATGCCGATTTGAAGCCATGTGAGCACCCAGAACACCCAGATCGAAAACAAAACCTGCAAATCGGTAAAATACGCAAATCCGATGATCAAAAAGTTGAGCCGCCCGTGCAGGGAGGGCACATAGCGTCCCAACGAAATGTTGTAATTCTGAATCCCCACGGTAATCACGGGAAAGCCGGGATCGAAATAGCCGATGATATACCACAGCACAATCCCGGCCGGAATGGCAAAACCGGCCCAGAACAAGGGTTGCTTCATGTAGTTGGGAAACCCATTCGGCCCTGCGGTCTCGGCCAATTCCTCGGCCACCTGTGCAAAGGGAAACGGCAACCGCTCTTGCTCCACCCATTGCCGGCGCAAAATCGTTGCCAGCGCGACAGAGCCAATGCCGAGCGCGGCGATAAAACTCAGCCACCAAAATGTGGGCCGCAGCCAGATCGCCCAAGGAATGGCCGCATTGCGCGGCAGGCCCTCGTAAAACCACGCCAGTTGATCCTCGGCACCTTCGACCACGAGATAGGGTTGCACCAGCCCGAAAACGTATTCTTCCCACAGATTTTCAGGCGTTGCCATGTAGTGCATCACCGCATAAGTCGCCAGCACGCGGCCCAACAATTCGTTGATGGACATGCTCGCGTACCCGACCGCAAAAATGAAAATCAATTCCCACGGCTGCAACGCACACCCCAGTGCGCGCAACACCGGATTGACGAGAAAAATCAGCACGAGAAACGGCATCAAAATACCCATCGGAATCATGCCTTCAACCAGTGAAATGGTGTGCATGTAATGATGGGTATAGGGGATGACCGCGTTTATGGCGACCGTGATCGACACACCAGTCGCAATGGCCCACCACGGCGACCGCCGATCATGGGGCGCGAGATTGGGATGAATGCCTTGGGGATGACTTGCCATGCGCGTGCTCCGCAGTATCCCGCAACGGGGAAGAGAGATGTCCTTCTGCCTTGTATCTTGCCTTTTCGGGCGAGCACGGGGGCCGCGCCCCTACGTTTCTGTCCGCGCATCTTTCCTGATGCGTTCGCCAATGGACATCAAGACCCGAACATCTGATTCATCGAGCGATCCATCCGGCAGAGGGCCGGTATTCAACAACAAATTGCAACCGCTTTTCCTCGCGGTCGCCAATGTCTGCCAAACCTCGTCCGCGTTTTTGTGATGCCCGCCTTCGGCGAGATAGCCCCATGACACGCCTTTGCCCCCTGGCCCGGAACACATGGTCGTGCAAATTTCCATGGGCTTGGTGATCTCTTTCAGAGCGCGGTGTTCGGGTGCTTGAAAATCTTCCGTGCCCAACAGGCCCTGCTTGTAGGAAATTAGCACTTGGGGTTGCATGCTGTGGATGTAATCGTAGAGTTCTTGACACTGAAATTTCGATTTGTCCCCGCTGTTGGGAACGGCGATTCCGTCCAGCCAGATGGCCGCCACAGGCCCGTAATTCGAGAGCAGTTCTGTGATTTGCGCCCGCATAAAATCGAGATAAATTTGCAAATTGTGTGCCGCGCCCGTGGCATAGCTCGGTTCGGGCGGGTCGTATTTGGGCCTTGCTTGCCCGCCCCATTCGTCGTTGTTGGGCGCGTGCGGGTGCTTCCAGTCCCGCCCGTGGGAATAGTACAAGCACAATCCCAAGCCGCGCCGATCACACGCTGCGGCCAGTTCTTTGATCAAATCGCGGCCGGCCGGCGCGTTGACGCTGTTAAAATCCGTTTCCGCTGTCTCAAACAAGCAAAACGAATCGTGGTGCCGCGTGGTGATGTTGATGTACTTCATCTCGCAATCAACGGCAAATTGCGCGATGCGCTCCGCATCGAAATGCTCGGCGGTAAAATCATGCATCAGCTTTGCGTATTCGGCAACGGGGATAAGTTCTCGCAACTGCACCCACTCGTGCCGTCCCACCAGCGAGTACAATCCGTAGTGCAAGAACAACCCGTAACGCGCCTCTCGAAACCATTGCAAGGCCGCAGCACGCGGATCCTCGGCGTAACGGTCGGCATAATTTTTCAAATAGTTGGGAACATCGCTCATGAGAATCTCCTGTGGAAAAGGCGGATCGCGGATTAAACGGATTACGCAGATTACGCGGATGAAAGGCGAAAGGCAAGAAGCAAGAACGTAGGGGCGATGCCCCCGTGCTCGCCCAAAGATATAAGAAGCAAGGCAGCGTCAGTGGTCAGTCCCCGCTCATCCCCCAAAGAGCGAAAAGCAATCGCAACAAGGCCATCCCAAAAGACCATCCGACAAAACCATCGCGCACAGCGCGCAAGGCCATCTCGCAACCCACATCCATTTTGCAACCCACCTCGCAGGCCAACGCATGTCGTGTGTGCGACGAAGCGCTTTGCGCTGTGCCAGCCTCTCGGCGTTTGAGAGCGGCATTTTTTGCCTCCTTTTTTTTGCTGTTGAAAAAAAGTAGGTCGCCGCACGCCGTAGGCACAGGCGTAGCCAACGCATCGAAGGCAACCCACAAGGAGGCAGAACCAAACGCTTTACGTAAGTCTATTCCCCATTCCTCATTCCTCCCTGATGGGAGGCAGGATACGGACAAATAAAAATCAAATTGGTATAAGATGAAAGAGGCGAGTAGGCAGGAACGTGTACGTGCGATGTTCTCGCTATCCTTTTAAAAACGCCGGTACGCTGAAATATCGCTCGCCCGAATCGCAAATTATCGTTAGCACCCGATTTCCCGGCCCCAGGTCGCGGGCCATTTGCAGGGCGACAAACACATTTGCCCCGGCGGATATGCCTGCCAAAATGCCTTCCTCGCGCCCCAATTTGCGCGCTGTTTCAATGGCGTCTTCATCGCGCACGCACACGACGGCGTCAAAAACATCTCGGTTGAGCACATCGGGAACAAAGCCCGCCCCAATGCCTTGAATGCCGTGCAACCCGGCCGCGCCGCCAGACAGGACCGGAGATTTGGCCGGTTCAACCGCGACCACGCGCACATGGTCCAATTCGGATTTTAAGACCTCGCCCACGCCCGTAATGGTGCCCCCCGTGCCCACGCCTGCGACAAACGCATCGAGTTGTCCATCAACCGCGTCTAAAATTTCTCGCGCCGTGCTTTGGCGGTGTATTTCTGCATTGGCAGGGTTGTTGAATTGCTGCGGCATAAAGGTCGTCTCGGGCGACGCCTGCACGATCCGCTCGGCTTCGGCCACGGCGCCTGGCATATCCCAATCGCCCGGTGTCAAAATTAACTCGGCGCCATAACTTTCGAGCAAATCGCGTCTCTCCCGGCTCATGGAATCGGGCATGGTTAAAATCAGGCGATACCCCCGTGCGGTTGCGACCATCGCCAGACCAATGCCCGTGTTGCCGCTGGTCGGCTCGACAATGGTCATGCCCGGCTTTAGGCAACCATCGCGTTCTGCGGCGTCGATCATCGACAGGGCAATGCGGTCTTTGACCGTGCGGGCCGGGTTTAGCGACTCCATCTTGACCACGACCTCGGCCATATCGCCTGTCGCCATGCTGTTTAAGCGAATCAGGGGCGTACCGCCGATCAGTTGCATGAAATCATCGACAACGGCGTTGTCTTCAGGCATGGGTATTATCCTCAAAAAAGTAATCGGTTACATCTTTATCGCTCGATGCGTATGACGCGCGACCACCCTGGCCCCACATCTGCCGCCATCAAAGGGCCTCCGTCTTCCCGACGCGCGGGGAACTCCACGCAACCCACTGTCTTGCGCTCGCCGCGCGAATGCCCCAAAATATCTGTTGTGACATAGGGATAATCCCCCTCGGCAGTGCCGATGAGGCCGCTCGATTCCATCGGCGCGACAACGCCGTTGGGCAGATAACGCATGGCGATTTTCGCAGTTTTTATCCCATCGCGTGCGGGCATGCCCAACGCGCCATCGGTGATATTTCCCTCCCAAGTCCAATCCACCGGCTCGTCGTCATTCACGAGTTTCACAGTCTGGAAATTCGCATGGGTTTCTCGGTCGTCGGGCGCGATAAAAACATTATTTGCTATCGCGCAATTTTTGGGTGGCGCGCCATTGGGGTACTTGCTGTGGTTGAGGCCGACAACCAATGCCGGGCGGCATCCCGCAAAGGTGTTGAAAGCGACGAGGGCGCGTTCTGTTCGCACGTAGAGATCGTCCTGCGCGCCATCCATCATCGCAACGCCAAACGCATTGAGCGAGTGGAACAGGTTGTTGACCACCACCTGATCCGCACCTTGCAAGCGCACGCCCCCAGCGCGGGATTCGCCGTCGCCAAAAAAGAAGTTTTCAGCGACCACATTCCCATCGCCGTGCCGAAGCACCAACGCGCCCCGGCAGTCTCGAAACGCATTTCTGCGGAGGATATTGCCATTGGATTTTACAGAGATGATCTCCGCCTCGCCGTTGCAGCGTTCAAAAAGGTTGTATTCGATGAGGCTACCACAATCGCCCGGCTCTGGATCGTAGGGATTTCCCTCTGTGATGAGTTGAAGCGTTTCGTACCCATTGCTCGACTTGCCATCTGGAATATCGACAAAGTGATTGTGGTGGATGTGGTGTTCTTCGCCCGCGTTTCGCACGACAATTTGCATCAGTTGGCAACCGCGCATCTCAACGCGGTTGTTGGTCTTGTTCTCGAACCGGCAGTGGTCAATTTCGATTTGCCGGCTCTCGGGCAAAACGCGCACCCATTTGCCGGCGCGAACATCTGTCATCACGCACCGGCTTAGGCGGCATCCCCTTCCCCGAATTTCTATTTTGCCTTTTGTTTCAAAGCGAAGTCCCACGAGGCTGATGCCATTGCCCTCAACTGACAATGGGGCTTGGATGATTGCTTTCCCGCTGTTTTCTGCTCGGATTGTGATCGGATGATCCGCGTATCCCTCTGCCGCGAGATTGCACTTCTCCCCGCCATACACGCCATCGGCCAAAGTAATGGCATCCCCCGGCCGCGCTTTAGACACCCGCTTTGCAAGTTCGGATAATGACTTCATGAATGGCCTCCCGTCGTTGTCTCATAGTGGGTCATTTCACGCGCTCATGCAAGCCAAAAATATGCGCGAACAGATAATCTTGTCCGCCCATCCGCGCAATCCGCGTCATCTGCGGACGTTTTTTTTGGCTTCTGTATTTTTCCTTGTCTCTTGCCTTTTCGGGCGAGCACGGGGGCATCGCCCCTACGTTTTTGTGGGGTTGGTTTTCGCCTTTCATCCGCGCAATCCGCGCAATCCGTTTAATCCGCGTTCATCGGGGGTTGGTTTTCGCCTTCAATTCCTTATGCACCCGATTGAGCACCCGTTGTGCCTTCCCGAAATTTGGGCGCAGGGCGAGGGCTTTTTCCAAATGCGGAACGGCTTCCCGCAATCTGCCGGCTTGTGACAGCGCCGCGCCGAGGTCCGCATGCGTGTCCGGTCTATCGGGATGCAGGCGAATGGCCGCTTGGTAGTGATGGATGGCTTCGTCCAAGCGTCCGAGCCTGTGCAAGGCCATTGCAATGCCGTTTTGCGACAGGGCATTGTGCGGGTGCAGGCGAATGGCTTCTCGGTAGTGGAGGACTGCCTCGTTCAAGCGTCCCGCGCGGTGAAACGCGACGGCGCGTCCGTTCAATGCGCGCGCATCTGTGGGATCGAGGCGCAAAACTCGGGCATAGTGTTTTTCCGCGTCTGCGAGATGCCCGAGTTGCATCATGGCATCGGCAAACATGCGGTGGGCATCCACGTATTCGGGAAGATGGCGAATGGCCTCGGCGCACAGGGTTGCAATTCGCGCATGGTCGCGCGCGGGGATGCGTTCAGACGCTTGGCGCACAAAGACCCGGGCCGCAATTTCCCGCAGATTCTTCTTTTGGATCGCGTCGATACGCGCATCCGTCTCCCCCGGTATCAACGTGCTGATCGGCTCGAGGTGATCGGCGAGCATCTCTGCAAACGCGCGTTCATGGCTCGGCGCGTTTTGGGCCGATGCGTAGTCCAAGATAGGGCGGTTATCCGAATAAGTGCCGGCATTCTCAGTGATGCTGGCAAGCCCGACAGGCCCCATCAGAAAGCCCCCCAAAAAGACGTGGCGTTGGTTGAGATGGTGTTCTGCGCCGCCCCAGTGGCTGTATTGGAGATCGGTATAAATTTGTTTGTCCGCGACTAACTGCTCGCGCGGCGCGAGGTTAAAAGCACTTTCGGTCGTACCGATGAGCAGGAGTTCAGACGTGTTGTACCACAACAAGCTCTGCGGAAAAACCGTCAGAAAACTGCGGACGAGGCCGCGAAATTGCTCTGGCGTCAAAAAGCGCAGGGGGACGAACTGCACGAGATACCCGCCCGGAAGCAGGCGTTGCCGCGCGTGCCGATAAAAGTCAACCGTGTACAAAAAGGCCACGCCCGGGCGGGAGACTTCGCCGAGTTCGAGCGAGATGATGTCGTACGTCCCCGCGGTGTGGCGCAGGTAATTGCGGCCGTCCTCAGCGATGATTTGCACGCGCGGGTCGCGCATCCAGTCCGTCTCAAAGTGTTGCTGGATAAACGGAAAAAGCGCGGGTTCGATATCCACGCAGGCGAGTTGGTCAATCGGATACATCAGAAAGCGGCTGGCGGTTTGGCCCGTGCCAATGCCCACAATCACGACGCGCTTGGGGTTGGGGTGCAAAAGCATCGGGACATGCGCGGCCATGATCTGGTGGTTTTTTTTTCTGCCGCCCTGCCACCAGCGGTCAATTTCGAGTTCGAGATCCCCGGCGCGTTGCACAACCGCCATGTTCGCGCCATACCCCTCGCGGTAGGCTATGAGGTTTCGCCCCTCGCCGATGAAATCGGCGGGCAGTTGCGTTTGGGCATAGTGCGGAATGCCCAAATAGATCACAACGGCGGCAACTGTGGCGATAGACTTGAATGCGCGGTGTTTTCGATCAAACGCGAACCACGCGGCGATGCCAATGGCGAGATTCGCGCCCGTGATGAAAAGCAGGCTTTTTGCCAACCCCAAAAAGGGAAGGCCGATAAATCCGATCAAAAGAGAACCCGAGATCCCGCCGAGCGTGTTGACGGCGATCAAGTTGCCGGCAACGCGGGTGGTGTGTTCGGCACTTTGGGTCGATAGGCGAATCGCAAGGGGAAACGCCGCGCCACTCAGCACAGCCGGCGGCAGCAATACCACAAAGTAGATGTACAACTCATCGCCCAATTCGCGCCACATTTCCGGCGAAAGCATTGCAATGGCGAGCGCGATGAGGCCCGTGGCGACCTGAAACGCGCCAAAATAATGCACCCGATATTCTGTTTTGTCCGAGAACCGAGAAGCGAGGACACTGCCGAGCACCAACCCGATCAATACCACGCCGAGCGTGAGGGTATAGGTATAGACCGTGTTGCTGATGAGCAGACCGAGATAGCGCGCCCACAGCACTTCGGCGCCGAGCGCGACAAACCCAACGCCAAAAAAGAGCATGCCCGTGATTTTGCCATCCCTTTCCACACGGGCCCGCGGCGAGACACGCGGGAGAGGCAAGTCCTGTTGGGCTATTGCGCGAACGACGAGGCCGCTCAGGATATTGCACGCAACGCCGATATAAACAGTGCCGCGAAGGCCCAAATCGGGAAGCAGAACAAATCCCGCGACCGCGCAACCCAATGCAGCCCCAAAGGTATTGACGCCGTAGAGGAGACCAACCGCGCGCGCCAGTTTGTCCTTGTTGCGTGCGTACTGCCGGCAATAGAGAGGCAAAGTGCCGCCCATGAGAACCGCGGGCGGCAAAATGACGCAGGCGACGAGCAACAAGCGCGTGGCAAAGCGGAGCGCGGGATCATCGCTCAACATCCGATACGCGATGCCGTAGAGCAAGTCCGCGAGGTCAAAGGCATAAGGGCTGATCAGCGCGAGGAGGCCGAGACCGATTTCGATATGTGCAAAGAGGATGAGCGGTCGGTCAGTGCGTTGCCCAATGCGTCCAAACAGATACGCGCCAATGGCGAGGCCCAAAAAAAAGACCGCCAAAACCGCGCTGATCGCAAACGTGGTCGAGCCAAACAAGAGCGCGGTCTGCCGGATCCACGCGACTTCGTACACGAGCCCGGCAAATCCCGACACAAAAAAACAGATCAGCGCGATCAAACGCTGCGCGGGTGGCGTGGATTTTCCGGGGCGTTGGCTCATGGGAGCGCGTGCTTTCAATAGAGAGGCGAGCGATTTTAGAAGTTGTCTTAAAACTGATGTTACGCAGTATTCAGATAAGCCATCGCAAAAATGCCATCACAATACCATCAGACAAAGCCATCACGCAGTTCCTAACCCCGCAGCGTGACGGCGTGCTTTTGGATCGCCTGCGGCGCAATACACGCCTTGTTCCCGATTGATGTACACCATGACGGGCGAGGCGATGGTGGACGACGTGGCTTCAATTTGATGCCCGCGTCTGGCGAGTTCGTCTTGCACATTTCGGTCTATGGTCTGGTTGAGGGTCAATGCGCCGGCCCGTTTGAAAGTTTGCTCGCGGACGGGATTGGGATCGAATGAATTTTGGTGGTGGGCTGTGGCAAAACGGGGCGCGGTCACGGCTTCTTCCGGCACGATGTCAAATTCGATAAAATCGAGCAACAAATTCAAGGTGGTTTGATCTTGCAGGTCGCCCCCCGCAACGCTGATGCCGAGAATGGGATGCCCGTTTTTGAGCACCATGGTAGGCGTTAGGGTGATGCGCGGGCGTTTGCCCGGCGCAATGCAGTTGGGATGCCCCAATGTGGTGTTGAGGCTGCGCAGGCGATTGCCATAAGTGACGCCCGTGCTACCGCCATCCATTGTGGGGCGGTGTACATTGGCACTGGGCGTCGCCGCGATGAGATTGCCCCAGCGGTCCGCCACGACGCAGGTTGTGGTCCCGCCCGTGCCGGGGCGAAAAACACCGCCCGGTTTGATGGGCTGCATCCGATACGGATCGCCTGGCCGCGCTTCCAAAGACGCGGTCTGCATGTCGATGAGGGGCGCGCGCATGTCCGTGTACGCATCAGAGAGCAACGCGCCCAAGGGCACGCCTGAAAATTCCGGGTCCGCATAATACGCATCCCGGTCGGCCATGGCGAGTTTGATGGCTTCGGTGACGACGTGGATGTAATCGGCAGAGAGGTGGCGCGTGGCTTTGAGGTCGAATTTTTCGAGCAAGCGCAAAGCCTGGCACAGATACGGCCCTTGCGTCCACGGCCCGCATTTGCAAACCGTGTATCCGCGATAGGAGACCGTGACCGGGTCTTCAATGGTGGTGACGTGCGCGGCGAGGTCTTCCCGGCGGAGAAAGCCCCCTTTTTGGATGTAAAAAGCTTCGAGTGCTTCGGCAATATCGTTGCGATATGCGTTGCGTCCGTAAAAGCGGTCCGCGGCGGCTTGCAGTTTTTCTTCGCGGCTGCCCGAGGTGAGGCGTTCTTCTGCGATGAGTTTACGCAATGTGATGGCGAGACGGGGATGCCAGTCGTCTTTGCCGCTATCGAGCAAGGCAAGCGCGGGGGCGATGATTTCTTCAAACGACATGTTGCCGTATCGCTTGAGCACTGTGATGCACAGATCAACAACAGCGGGAACGGGCGCCATTTTCATATCGCCATCGCCTGGGATGCCGTTTTTCAGATACCAGTCAATGGCTTCTCGAGAACGCGGCGCGCGGCCCTGTCCGCTCAAGGCTTTGACCTCGCGGGTTTCAGCACTGTAAATGAGGAGGGGAACTTCCCCGCCAATGGAACAAGCCCCGTGGTCCGTGACGTTAAGCGCGAAAATGGTTGCGGCGGCGGCATCGGCGGCATTGCCGCCTCGGTTCAAAATTTCAATGCCCGCCGCAACAGCACCCGCCCCACCCGCTGCAACAACGCCGGTTTTGCTTTCCGCGCGCCATCCGATTTGTTTCACATCTATGCTGGACATCTTTTGCTCCTTTCTTTTTTTTTTGACGCCGCGTGAAATTCTAGCTTTATTTTTCTAACAGACAATTTTTATTTGCTTTTAGGAGGTGCTATGATTCTCGATTTAGATAGCTTGATCGCGCCGTATTTCGACAAATATCCAAACGAATGGCTATTGTTCGAGGTGACGAACAACGATGAACACGATTGGCCTACCGAGGTTCAATTTGTCGCCCATGACCCAAGTCGTCAAGCCATTGCCAACATTGTAGTCGAGAAAAATTTAGATGATACACTCGTTCGTTTTGCTGGCGATGTTCTGCCCAAAGGATGGCATGCAGCATTGTAGAGGATAATTTTATTTTATGATTATTTTTAGGACTTACGCAATCACCATTGGAATATCAGGTGCTTTGAGTTGTTGTCTCAAGAAGTCAGCCACCCCCCGGTATTTGACTTGATAAATGGTTTGTCCTGTTTGATAGGCCACCTGCTCAAGTCGAATCCAAACCCACATCGCACACCCAATATGATTTCGTACCATGCGTGCCAACCGACATGGACACTTTTCAAGCCCGGTCACCTGTTTGACTTCGCGGTGAAAGGGGTCAATTTTCCATCGCCTGTGACACACCTGTTGTACCCCTGAAGAATCGTTTTGAGCATGGTCGTTGGTCACGCCATACACCGTGCGTCTATCAGCAGACGCCCCCCGGAATCATTTCACTTTGTGGTCTTTGGGAAACCCTCTGATTTTAATGGGCTTGCCTTGTTTGCGTTGCGCTTGAGTCCAAGTTAAGCTATCTACGCGCTGGTAGGGGATTGTGCCTGCCGAATCGTCCACGCGCCGGTTCGTCTTGAGGGGACAAGAATAGGTTTTTTGCATCTGCTCTCTGTGTAACATGACCGTTTTGGTCGCATACCCACTGTCCATCAAGACCCCGGTAAAAGGAAGGCCCTTCTGATAGACCCACACAGAGAGCATGTCCTTGAGATGATCCATCTTAAAATTCCGATCTAAAAAGAAAGGGTTACGCCCGCTTGGCATAACCCTTTATCTGTGTGTGGTATTCTGTATTTATGGTGCCGAAGGTGGGATTCGAACCCACACGGGCCTAAGCCCACGGCGCCCTGAACGCCGCACGTCTACCAGTTCCATCACTTCGGCACCTGACTCAAAATATATCAAATCCCTTTGGCATTGTCAAGAAGGCGAATTACGGCAGGGCCGCCAACGCCGCGAACAGGGCTTTGATGTAGCCCACAGAGTAGGCCAAGCCCCCGGTGAGTGGGGGATGATCGCCTTCGAGCGGGGGAATGTGGTCGGGATTGAGGCAGCCGTCAAATCCCACGCGCTCGAGTTCGAGCAACAGCTTAAACATGTTCATATCGCCATCGTCGAGCAGGGTTTCTTCAAAACCGCACGCCGTGGCCAGGGAGCCGCGCACATTGCGAAAATGCACCATAAAGATGCGGCCTTTGCGACCGTAGTTGTTGATTTCATCGAGCACGAGCGGGGATCCGCCCGCTTCGGCGCGCGTGCCACAGCAGTAGAGATAGCCCACTTGCCGGCTCGGGAACGCGTCGATGACCCGATGAAAACCCAAGCCGCCCAGTGGCGTGTCTGGGTTGGGCGTGTCAGACGGGTGGATGGCGAGCTTGATCCCGGTCTCTTCGGCAATGGGCACGAGGTGTTCATAGACCGTGCAAAAGTGCTGCCACCAGTTTTGCAGGGCGTCGTAATCGGGCGTTTCGGGCACGGGACGGGTCAATGCCCGACTCTCGCCGCGCGAGCGGTACCCGCCCCGGTGTTCGGATGAATAGCGAAACATGAGTTCGTTAAACGTGTCGCCCCAAAAGCGTTGGCGGGCAATGGGCACGCCCGCTTCGGCAAAGACGCGCAGGGCCTGACACGTATTTTCGAGTTCTTTTTCCCCGCCGGGTTGATCGGTCATAAATTTTTCCGACAGATCGGGCAGGGTAACGCGGTTGATCCCCAGGCCCCACGATTGGAATTTTTTCTTGATTTTGATGAGCGCGTCCAAGTCGGGATACCCCTGTTCTGCAACGCCGGGAAAATCCTCATCGCGCCCAAAGTCGATGCAGTCCGCGCCGAGTTGGGTGACAAAGCGGAGATAGGAATCCGAGAGTTCGCGGTGCCACACGGAAATTTTCACAAAGACCTCCTGATGTTGAGGGTTGCGGTTCTGAGAATGAGCCACAGCGCGTAGGCCGCGCAAATAAGCAACGCCGAATTGACGAGGTGGAGCACCTGAAAAACACGGGGCAAGCCACCATACGCCAAGGCAATGCCCGAGGCCGCTTGACAAAGCACGAGTGCCAGTGCGAGATAACAAGTTGCTTTGAGCACGCCGCCGATGCCGTGCTTGCGGATGATATAGACGAGATAGGCGGCAATTGCACCCACCCCCCAAGTGAACGAGCGGTGGATGTGATCGAACAGACCGACGTTGGCTATCCACGCGCTGCGAGAGACCCCGCCGCTGTTTTTGATATAGGGATCAATGGCTTCGCGCACCTGCGTGCCGAGCAGCATTTGAATACATATCGCGGCAAAGAGCAACCCCGAAAGCCGAGCGAGCGCGTTGGGAAGGGGCAAGGTGTCGGGCAGGCGGATGTCAACCGCGCGAAAAGTGACGTAGAGCAACAGGCACAAGAGCACCATCGCGCCGGCCATGTGCAGGGTAATAACCCCGGGTTTGAGACCGGATTTGACGACCTGCCCGCCGAGCCAGCCTTCAAAGCCGACGAGCAAGACCGCCGCGAGCGATCCAAAAAAGATGGCGGGATGTGTTCTGCGATACGGGATTGCGCGCAAAAAGGTGGCGATGACCAAAACGCCGATGAACATGCCAATGAGCCGGTTGATGTATTCGATCCACATTTTGACCGCGTTGAAGTCAGCGATGTTCAGCCCGCGTTCCGACAGATAATTTTTGTCAATTTCATCAACGCCCGATGGCGGAAACCAACAGCCCCAGCACTTGGGCCAATCGGGACACCCCAAGCCCGCGCCCGAAACGCGCACGAGACTGCCCACGCCAATGAGGACGAGAATGGCAACAAGGGTCGCTATCGCGGTTTTTTGAAATGCGTTCATGGGGCAAAGGTACGCACAGACGCGGCGAAACGCAAAGGCGAAAGGCAGTGATTAGGGGTCAGTCGCCCAACCACCCCAAAGGCGATCCGCAGATGGCGCAGATGACCGCTGATTAACTGACATAGCAAAATTCGGCCTTGATTTGAATATCGGTTTGAGTCATATTATTGGAAAAATTAAGAGGTTCAACCCAACATCCAACAAGGAGACTCGCCCTGACGCATTGATAATAGCGTAAAACGTAGGGAAGGCACCCCCGCTGATCAGCATAACAGTATGACACGCGGTATTTTTTTTTATTTTTCAATTTGGAGGAACCTCGTTATGTACACCATTGCACTTCGCATGTTCGCCCTGTTCGCTATCGCCGCATCACTCCTGATCCTCATCCTGCAACTGACAAAGGCGCAAGCCGTGAACATCCCTGACGCCAACCTGCGTGCGGTGATTGAAGACAGCTTGGGCAAGTCGAGCGGCGCGACGATCACCACGGCTGAGATGGCGACCTTGACGATACTTGAAGCACTGAGCTCAAATATCAGCGATTTGACCGGGTTGGAGTATGCAACCGGCTTGACAACGCTGGAGCTTACCAACAACTACATCTCAGATATCTCGGCGCTGTCGAACTTAACCAGCCTGACAACGCTGGTGCTTGCCTACACCAACCTCTCGGATATCTCGGCGCTGTCGAACTTAACCAGCCTGACAACGCTGTTGCTTAGCGGTAGCAACCTCTCGGATATCTCGGTGCTGTCGAACTTAACCAGCCTGACAACGCTGTTGCTTAGCGGTAGCAACATCTCGGATATCTCGGTGCTGTCGAACTTAACCAGCCTGACAGACCTGAATCTTTACAACACCAACCTCTCGGATATCTCGGTGCTGTCGAACTTAACCAGCCTGACAACGCTGTTGCTTAGCGGTAGCAACATCTCAGATATCTCGGTGCTGTCGAACTTAACCAGCCTGACAGACCTGAATCTTTACAACACCAACCTCTCGGATATCTCGGTGCTGTCGAACTTAACCAACCTGACAACGCTAGAGCTTAGCGATTCAGATATCTCGGTGCTGTCGAACTTAACCAGCCTGACAGACCTGAATCTTTACAACACCAACCTCTCGGATATCTCGGTGCTGTCGAACTTAACCAACCTGACAACGCTAGAGCTTAGCGATAGCAACATCTCAGATATCTCGGCGCTGTCGAACTTAGCCAGCCTGACAGACCTGAATCTTTACAACACCAACCTCTCGGATATCTCGGTGCTGTCGAACTTAACCAACCTGACAACGCTAGAGCTTAGCGATAGCAACATCTCAGATATCTCGGCGCTGTCGAACTTAACCAACCTGACAACGCTGTTGCTTAGCGGTAGCAACATCTCGGATATCTCGGTGCTGTCGAACTTAACCAGCCTGACAGACCTGAATCTTTACAACACCAACCTCTCGGATATCTCGGTGCTGTCGAACTTAACCAACCTGACAACGCTAGAGCTTAGCGATAGCAACATCTCAGATATCTCGGCGCTGTCGAACTTAACCAACCTGACAACGCTGTTGCTTAGCGGTAGCAACATCTCGGATATCTCGGTGCTGTCGAACTTAACCAGCCTGACAGACCTGAATCTTTACAACACCAACCTCTCGGATATCTCGGTGCTGTCGAACTTAACCAACCTGACAACGCTAGAGCTTAGCGATAGCAACATCTCAGATATCTCGGCGCTGTCGAACTTAACCAACCTGACAACGCTGAAGCTTAGCGACAACAACATCTCAGATATACAGCCATTGGTGGCAAATACAGGGTTGGGGAGTGGCGATTATGTTTATTTGATCAGCAACCCGCTGAGTCAAACCTCAATTAACACGCACGTTCTCGCCCTTCGAGGCCGAGGGGTTCATGTAATCACCCGTTCAATTCCAAGCGCAGGCGGACCGGGGTAAAACTGCGCTAGCAGTTCATAGGGGTTCATGTAATCACCCGTTCAATTCCAGGCGCAGGGGGGGTTCATGTACGCATCTTCT
This sequence comes from uncultured Latescibacterota bacterium, assembly GCA_958295785.1. Lineage (GTDB taxonomy): Bacteria > Latescibacterota > UBA2968 > UBA2968 > UBA2968 > VXRD01. Next base: position 1,837,107 of record OY282377.1, on the reverse strand, counting down.
CCGACTCATCGGTTTGAGTCATCTTACCCACTTCCCACAAGGAGACTCGCCATGACAGATGCAGAGAAGATCGCGCAACGCGAACAGAAAATCGTCGAACCAGCGGCTCATTGCTACCGAGAAGAACGGGGCTGTGGTAGGCGACCAACTCAAACAGAACGCACGGGATATTCGCGCCAAAGTGGGTCTTGGGACGCATTATTCATCCCTGATGGCAGGCGGAATACGGAACACTCTTGCATCTCGCGTTTTTTGGGACTGGCTACTGACCTATGAATGTCCGCAAAATCACATATCTAATCGCCGCGCTTCTCCTCAGCGGGCAAAACCTTTGCGCGCAGGAGGCGGATTATCGCGTGTTCTGGCAACGCGGAGATTATGCCGAGGCGGTTGAAGTGCTCGCGCACAGGCTCTATCTCTCGCGGTCAGCGCGGCTGGATTACGCCGAATTGTTGGCATTGACGGGCCGCGTTGACGAAGCCATCGCGGTTTTGGAAGAGGCGGTCAGTACGCCAGATGTGACCGTGCGATTGGCCGAATTGTATCGCGGGCGCGGGCGCCTGACCGATTATGACAACGCGCTGATCCACACCGAGCAACAGGTGCGCTTGTCGTCGGCCTATCGCAGGGACATTGACGATTTGCTCGCGGTTGCGCGGTTGCGCGAATTAAAGGGCGAGGATCCCAAATCCATCCTGCGCTTTTACAATTTGATGGCCCAGGCATTTCCCAACAGCGCGCCCGTGCTCGTTGCCGCGGGCGATCTCGCACTGGGCAAACGCGCGTTTGATATGGCCGCTGACAAATACAGAGCCGCGCTCGCATTGCAGCCCGAAAATCAGGATGCCATGGTCGGGTTGATGCGGTGCTATTATCATTCGGGCGATGAGCGCGCCGCAGAAGTGATGGCGCGCCTCCTCGCGCTCAATCCCAACCATCCAAAAGCGCGCCAGTTGCAGGCCGAGCAATTTTTGGATCGCAACGAGGCACGCGCCGCGCTCAATGTGTTGGATGCGATGCTATCCGTCAACCCGAACCACTTGGAAGCCTTGGGGCTAAAGGCGGCGGCGTTTTTTTTGTTGGACGATGAAACGACCATGCGAGAAGCGCAGGATCGCGCATTGGCGTTCAACCGTTATTTTTCTGGCGCGTTTCGCATTCCCGGGCGCATTGCGTCCCGGCAATATCGCTTTGAAGAAGGCCGCGCTTTTCAAGAACGCGCATTGAAAATTGACGCAGACGATGTCGAGGCGCGCCTGCTCTTGGCATATAACTTATTGCGCTTGGGCAAAGACGCCGACGCGCGGCGCGAGTTGGAGCGGGTTTTTGCCGCCGATCCATACAGCGTGCGGGCGTATAATCTGCTCGAAGCCGCCGATGCGATTGACGGTTTTGTCACCCTATCGCACGGGCTTTTCAAATTGCAATTGCCCGAGCGTGAAGCCGCGGGGTTCTCCGACGCGTTGTTGACACTCCTCGACGACGCGGCATCGCGCTATCAGCGAAAATACAATATCGAATTGCACGCGCCCGTGGTGGTGCAGGTGTTCGACGATCACGACGTGTTTATGGTGCGGTCGGTCGGCCTGCCGGGCAATGCCGGGCACTTGGGAATTTGTTTTGGACAATTGGTGACAATGGACTCGCCGCGCGCGCGTCCGCCCGGCACGATGAACTGGCAACAGGTGTTGTGGCACGAGTTCGTGCATGTGATTACCCTGCAAAAGACCGGCAATCGCCTGCCGCGCTGGTTGTCAGAGGGGATTTCCGTGTACGAAGAAACGCAAAAAGATGCGTCTTGGGGGCAAAAGCTGAGTCCTAAATTTCAGTCCATTTTGGATGGCGATGGGTTTCCGGGCGTGGGCGATCTCGCGCGGTTGTTCAGCCAGCCCAAAACCGCCGCACACCTGATGTTTGGATATTTTGCATCGGGCGAATTTGTCGCGTTTTACACCGCGCGCTACGGCTTTGACGCGCTGCTCACAGCCCTCAACCGCATCGGCGGTGGCATGCCGGCGGTCGAGGCATTGATAGGGGCGAGCGGCGTTTCTGCCCGGGCGATAGACGAGCGGTTTATGGAACATCTGGGCAATCGCTGCGCGCCCCTGCGCGTTGTAGATTCGGCATTTCGCCAGAAATTGGAGGCGGGAGAACGCGCCGTTGCAGCGAAAAACTGGGATGATGCCGAGCGGTTTTTTTTCGAAGCCCACGCCTTGTATCCCGACTATGCAGCAGCAGACGCGCCGCTGCGACAATGGGCAGATGCGAGCATCGCGCGCGGCGACCCCATGTGGCAGCGCGAAGCACTGAAACAATTGGTCGAATGGGATGTAACCGCGCCGCAGGACGCATGTCTGGCGTTGAGCGCGTTTTACGTGCAGGACGAGGATTGGACAAGTGCGCGCGATGTGTTGACCCGCGCCTTGGCCGTGCGTCCTTTTCAGGTCGAGATGATAGCGCGAAGAGCCGAGGCGCACGCGATGCTATCGGATTGGGATGCCGCCATTGCCGATTGGCGTCGGCTGATTTATTTGGACGCCCCGGCACGGGCGGATCACCGCCTCAATCTGGCAAAGGCTCTGGCGAAAAAGGGCGCGGTGACAGCCGCAAAGGCCGAGGTGTTGTCCCTGTTGGAAACCGCGCCGCATTTTTGGGCCGCGCAAGAAATGTTGTTGCAATTGGTGGAGGCACAATGAAACGGGTTTGGTGGCTGTGTTTGCTGATGCTGTTGCTGCCCGAGTGGGATCTCGATGCACAACGCGGGCGGCGGCGCGGGCCAATTGATCGGATGGCACGCGATATTTTCCCGAGCAATAGCTTTACGTTTTGCCGCATCGAATATTCTAATTACGCCGGCGATGGCGATTGGGGGCGGCGGCGACGGGGCAGTTGGGCCGTGGATTATCCCGAGTCCGATGTGAATTTTTCCCTGCGATTGTCGCAAATTACGACCCTCAATGTCAATCGCACAAAAGATGGGCGGTTTCAGCATGTGGTCGTGCGCTTGGATGATCCCGAGGTGTTCAAATACCCCTTTATTTACATGCTCGAAGTGGGGCGCATGGCCCTCAGCGCGTCCGAGCAAGACGGGCTGCGCGATTATTTGTTGCGCGGGGGGTTTTTGCTCGTGGATGATTTTTGGGGCGATGATGCGTGGCGAAATTGGGAATACGAGATTGCCCAAGTGTTGCCGCCCGATGAATTTCCCATGGTGGATATTCCGCTCGATCACGAGTTGTTCCACATTGTATTTGACATCAAAGAGGTGCCGCAAGTGCCGGGCCTGGGCGCTTTTTGGGACTGGCAATCGACGGGTGAGACGTATGAGGGCTGGGCCGGGCGGTATGTCGAATACGGTTCTGACGCGCGTTGCAAGGGCATTTTTGATCGCGACGGGCGGTTGATGGCCGTGGTGATGCACAATACGGATTTGGGCGATGGCTGGGAGCGCGAAGGCGAAAATTACGAGTACTTCCGCCATTTCTCCGCGCCCAAAGCCTATCCGATGGGGATCAACATCGTCGTATATGCCATGACGCATTGATCATAGCGTAAAACGTAGGGGCGGCGCCCCCGTGCCCGCCCAAATAGACAAAAGGTAAAACATGAGACACAATGAAGCCGACGCCATTGCCCGGTTGCGCGAGGGCCGCACGCGCATGGTCGAACAGATTCGCAAGGTGATTGTCGGGCAAGATGATGTGATTGAAACGCTGTTGATCGCGTTGTTCAGCGGCGGTCATTGTTTGCTGACCGGCGCACCGGGGTTGGCGAAGACGCTGTTGGTACGCACGATAGCAAAAATTTTGGATCTGGATTTTAAGCGCGTTCAATTCACGCCCGATTTGATGCCGTCTGACATCACGGGCACAGAGATCATCGACGAAGACCGCGTTGGCGGACGCCGCGCCTTGCGCTTTGTTGCGGGGCCTGTTTTTACACAGATCTTGCTCGCCGATGAAATCAATCGCACGCCGCCCAAAACGCAGGCCGCGCTGTTGGAGGCGATGGAGGAAAAACAGGTGACAGTCGGCGGGAAAACGCGACCGCTCAAACAACCGTTTTACGTGCTGGCAACCCAAAATCCCATTGAATTAGAAGGCACGTATCCCCTGCCCGAAGCGCAACTCGACCGGTTTATGATGAATGTGCGGATCGATTATCTGACTGAAGACGAGGAATTGGCCGTGGTGACGCGCGAGGCTGAAATCGCAGACGTCGCGCCGGTGTTCACGGGCGCGGATATGCTCGATTTCGCCAAATTGGTGGGCATCGTGCCCGTGGTCGATCCCGTGGCGCGTTATGCCGTGCAACTGGTGCAGGCGAGTCGCCCGAGCGATGCTGCGCCGGATTTTGTGCGGGATTGGGTCAGTTGGGGCGCGGGCACGCGCGGCACGCAAAGCCTGTTGCTGGGGGCCAAGGCGCGGGCACTCCTGCGCGGGCGATACCACGTTTCGTTTGGCGATATTCGCGCAGTCGCGCCCGATGTGTTGCGCCACCGCATTTTGACGAATTTTAGAGCCGAAGCCGACCGCGTCACAGCCGAAAATATTATTGATCGGTTGCTGACAACCATCCAACCGCCCCAAGCGGATTTGGCGTAGCACGATGTCGTAAACCAGAGTCCATATCCCCCTAATACCAATATGCAAAATTTTTACACGTACATCGATCCCGCAGAACTCGCGCGCATTGCGGATTTGGAACTTTTGGCGCGCACGGTTATCGCCGGGTTGCGCGGGGGGGCGCATCGCAGCATGCAAAATGGCGCGGCGGTCGAGTTTGCCCAATACCGGCCCTACGCACAGGGCGATGATTCGCGCTTGGTCGATTGGCGGCTCTACGGGCGAAGCGACCGCCTGCAAGTCAAGCAATTTCAGGACGAGCGCGATATGCGATGCACGGTTTTGTTGGATTGCAGCGCGTCTATGGATTACGGATCGGGAAGCGTGGACAAGTTTCGCTATGCACAGATGTTGGCCGCATGCGTGGTGATGCTGGCCGCAAATCAGGGCGATACTGTGGGCTTTGCCGCGTATCACCGGGAATTGATAACCCATGTGCCCGCGCGGCGAAAAGACGGGCAACGCCACCGCATTTTGACGGCGATAGACGATGCAAGACCCGCGGGCGCGTCAACCGATACCGCGGGCGCGTTGCGCGCGATGGGCGAGGTGTTGCCCGCGCGCGGCATGGTGGTGTTGATCGGGGATTTGTTGCATCCAGCGGACGAGATGATTTTGCACTTGCGTTCCCTGCGGGCACAGCGTCACGACGTGCTGGTGCTGCAAGTGAGCGACCCGGCCGAGCAGACCTTTCCCTTTGATCGGGCGGTCACACTGGTCGAAGCCGAGGGCGGGCGCGAGCAATACGCCGTGCCCGAGGCGGTGCGCGAGACCTATTTGGAAAATCGCACGCGCCATTTTGAGGGCATCCGCGAAGCGTGTTTGGCGTCTGAAATCGACATTGAAGAATTTGTGTGTTCCCAACCTTTGGACGAGGCGTTGCATCGGTTCTCGGATCGGCGCAACCGCGGGCTGATCGCGTCGCGCAGGCGGGCGCGAGGAGGTGCCTGATGGGCTTGTTGGCGCCGCTGTTTGCACTGGGCATCGCGCTGATTGGCCTGCCCTATCTCATCCATCGCATTCGCCGCCCCGAGCGCGAGACCGCGCGCTTTAGCAGCCTGATGTTCGTGCCCGATGTCGAGCGCGAAGTGATCGAGCGCAGGCGCGTGCAACACATCTTGCTGATGGTGTTGCGAATGGCAATGTTGGCGGTGCTGGCACTGGCGTTTGCCCGCCCCTTCCGCGAGGTGATATTGCGCGCCGACGCATCGCCTTGGGGGGCGACAGACCATGTGATCGCGCTAGACGTTTCGATGAGCATGGCGTATGATGGGGTGTGGGCACGCGCCAAAACGCAGGCGCATGCCGCGTTGGATGCGGTCGCGCCTGGGGACAGGGTCGGGTTTGTGCGATTTGCACACCGGCCTTTGGGCACTGTGCCGATCTCGGGCGATGTGACCCTCATCCGCCGCGCCATTGACGAGGCAGACGCGACATGGGCACACACGGATTACGCGTCGGCACTTCAGGCGGTTGAACACATTTTTGCAGCCGATACCGCGCAGGTGCGGCGCGTGGTGCATGTGATCAGCGATTTTCAGGCGAGTGGTCTGTCCGATGCGGGATGGCGATTGCCGGGCACAATCGCGCTCAATGCCGTGGATGTGGGGGGTGCCCATGCGTCCAATGCGTCAATAGACGCGCTCGCGGTGCGTGCGATCAAAAACGATGCCCTGCGAGTGCGCGCCCGGGTGCGAAACCGGTCTGGACAAACCGCGCTTACCGTGCAACTCGCGGTCAATGGGAAAACAGCGAAAACGCACGAGGTGGCGGTGTTGCCGGGCAATGCGACTCAGGTGGGGTTTTCCATTCCCGCACCAGGGGAAACGCACGGGTCTGTCGCGCTTGCAACCGGCGATGGCTTGGCCCGCGATGATCGCCGGTTTTTCGCTTGGACGGCCCAACCGCAACATCGCATACAAGTATGGCAGGCCGCAGAGCCGACGCGCTTTATGCTCAAAGCCGCGTTGCCCGAGGGATCAGACCTGCGGTTGGATTGGTCTGCGCGCGGCACAGGTGCGGTTGTCATCGCCGAAGAGGTGACTGCGACTTTTGCACGCGAACTCGCAGAATATGTCGAACGGGGCGGATCTCTGTTTTTGCCGCTCCGCACAGATGCGGATATCGCTTCTGTAAATGCCTTGCTCTCACGCGCCAATATTCGGATTTTGGGATTGCGCGCGGGTGGGTATGCCGAACTCGCCTGGGTCAAATTGGATCACGATATTTTTCATCCGTTTCGGGGGGCGCGGTTCAATGATTTTTCATCCGTGCGCTATGACAATTACCACCTCATCGCCGCAGACAGCGCGACAGTGGTGCTGGCAAAATACGACAATGAAATGCCCGCTATGGTCGAAGGCCGGTTGGGCGCAGGCCGCATTCTCGTCTGGGCCGGCGGGATGGGGCTGGATCGATCAAATCTCGCGCGAACGCCCCGGTTTGTGCCCCTGCTGCACGAGACCTTGCGCTATCTGGTGGGCGAGCAAACGGTCAAAACAGCGTATCAGGTGGGGGATGCGGCCCCGGATGAAACGCGGCAGATCGCAGGGCCAAAAGCATCGGGCGATCCCGCACGATTCCACGCGCCCGGCATATACCAATGGGATGGGCAAATCGCAGCGGTGAATGTCTCGGACAGGGAGAGCGACCTGACGCGGATCACGCCCGCGGAATTTGAGATTCGCCTGTGCGACGCGCCCGCGTTAAACGATGGTGGACACGCGACAACCGAATCGCGCAATTCCCTGCCCTACGAATACGGCCGCTGGGCCATCGCGCTGTTGTTCGCCTTGGTCTTGCTGGAACATGGTTTTGCATCTCGGCAGAGGCTGTCTTAAAATGAATAACGGGGTTAGGGCGGGTAGGTCCCATAAACCAAAAACAGCTTCTAAAGGACTTTCAAAATGACGCCATTTCTACCCCTAAAATTGGAACACGCCATCCGCGACGTGGCCGCGCAATTTGATCGCCGGCGGCGGTTGCGCGGCCGCCTGATCTTTGGCGTGGTGTTTTTGGGCTTGCTGATCGGCGTGTGTGCGGCGGTGGCATTTGTCGAGCGCGTGCCCGCGATAGTGCCGATTCTGGCCTTTCTCGTTTTGGTCGCTGGCGCGGCTTACAAGTGGCTGTATATGCGGAAGGGGATTGATCGGCAGCAAATCGCGCTGTTTCTCGACGCACACCATCCCGAACTCGAAGACCTGATCGTAAGCAGTGTGTCCCTGCACCAGTCCGCGCCGGTTTCCGAGTGGATGACCGAGCAGGTGTTTGAACAAGTGCGCGCATTGTCCGCAATCGAGGCGCCCGTGATCGATGGGCGCGTTTTGAAGCGCGTGCGATACGCGGCTGTGGGGGTTTGGGCGTTGGGCGCGGTCGTTTTAATCGCAGCAGTGTGGCTGGTCGATGCGGGCGATGTGGCGCGGCGGCTGTTTTCCGTGCCCGTGCTGCCTTTGCCCTACGTCGTGGAGCCGGGCGATGCGCGTGTGCGGCGCGGCGCGCGCCAGATGGTTTGGGTGACGACCGAACTGACGAACGCGAGCAAAGCGATCCAGTGGCGAACCGCAGGGGGCGACTGGCAGACTGCGCCGCTGCTGCCTGGAAAGACGGGCGATGTGTTTGCCCACCAGTTGCGCGATTTGTACGCGGATACGGAATATCAGGTGCAGGTTGGGGCGCATCGCTCCAATGTGTATCGGCTTTCCGTGTGGACCCCGCCCGAGGTCGTGTCGATTTCGCTCTTGTATCGCTATCCCGATTACTTGGAAATGGCAGACCGCGAAGTGCTTTTCGGCGGCGACATTGCCGCGCCCCAAGGCAGCGAGGTGGTCGTGCAAGTGACAGTGAATAAGGCGTTGGAGAAGGCATCGCTAATTTTGGGTGACGGCGAGGAATTGGCATTGAAAAACACGGGCGACGCGGTGTGGGAAGGTACGCTGTCCATTACAAAAAACGATACTTACGAAGTGGCGTTGCAAGATGCAGAAGGCGAGCAAAACGAGATGGCGCGCGCGTATAAAATTGCGGGCAAAGCCGATCACCCGCCGCGCATCCGCATCCGCTTTCCAAAGGGGGATGACGAAGCCACAGCCATCGAGGAAGTGGCGTTTGGGTTTTCGATCAAAGACGATTACGGGATCGCGGATTACGGCTTGCAATACGAAGCGGCAGGCCGCGCGCCGGTGCGGATATCCCTCAAAAAAGAGGCAAAGCGCGTGGAAAGCGCCGAGGGCGAGCATCTCCTGTCATTGGAAGACCTGCATCTCGCGGCGGGCGATTTTGTGATGTGGATGGTCTGGGCAGAAGATGGCAAGCCCGGGCGATCTGCGGTCGAGACCGCGGGCGATCCCTATTTTTTGGAAATTCGACCTTTTGAACGCCGCTATCGCCAAGCCATCAGCAACGAGGGCGAGCAGAGGGCGCGTGGGCAACAGGGTGGATCCCAAGGCCAAAAGCAGGTGATCATCGCGATCTGGAATTTGCGAAAACGCGCACCGGGCATGGCGGAGGAGGCGTTTGATGCACAAAAGCAAGCGATTATCGAAGCGCAACAAAGCGTTCAGGATGCGACTCGAAACGCCACAGAGGCGTTGAACGCCGAGTTTATAGGCGTGCTGACCGCGCTGGCAGACGCGGCGTTTGGCGATCCGGATGCGGCGTTGGCGCGGGCCTTGGGGCATGCACAACGCGCTTACCGGCACATCTTGCAGATGCAGCCCGCAGAGGCCGAGGTCGCGCAAAGGCAACAGCGCGGCACCGGACGCGATGCCCAGCAACGCGGCTTGGATGGCTTGGAATTGGCGCGGCGGCGCGATTTTCGAGAAGAAGCCTCTACCCTGCAACAACAACTCGCCGAGACCGCAGCGGCAAAAAACAAAATTGAGGAATTGACGCGCCGGCAAGAGGCGATCAACGAAGACGTGGCGCAGTTGATTTCGGAAATGGAAAAACTGGAGCGCGAAGAAGCCAAACGCCGCTTGGCGCAGTTGCGCGAGAGCCAGCGTCAAACCATGGACGCCCTCGACGCGGTCACCGGCGAGATCGCCTCGGGCGATGTGGACGCGCAACAGGCGCGCCGGGCACGCGCGCAGTTGGAGGGCGCGCGCAGGCAGATGGGCCGCAGCGCGCAAGATCTGGCGCGCGATCAGTTGCAACGGGCAAGGGCCTCGGGCAATCGCGCCTTAGACGCCTTGCGCGATGTGCGCGAGCAGTTGGGCAACTTATCGCGCGGGGCCGCACGCGAGCGCGTGAAAATGTTGCAACAAACGATGGACAGTTTGCGCGCCCAACAGCGCGGCTTGGTCGCACAGGCGCGAAAGGCACAGCGCGAGAGGCGATCTTTGGCCGATTCCGAGCGCGAGATGAGCGAGATGATCCGCGACAAACAAGAGGTGATCGAGCAGTTCCGCAAGATGATGGCGGACGCGAGCGCGCTGGCGGAAAAATCAGCGGAAAGCCAGGGGCTGATGGCGCGAAAGCTCAATGATTGGCTGCGCGAGACGAGCCGGGAGGGGATTTTTGAAGAGATGCAAGCAGGCGAACGCTTGGTGTGGTTGGGCGCGTGGGAGGCATCCGCAGAACGCGAGCGCGCTGTGGCAGACAAACTCGATCAGGCCGCCGAAGCCCTCGATGGGGTCGCCCAATTTTTGGTGCGAGACGATTTGGAGGCCCTCGAGCGCGCCAAAGAACGCTTGGAGGACGCGATGCCGCCATCAACTGAGCGATTTGGCTGGGGGCCGCAAACCCCCGATGCCCTGCGCCGATTTGCCGAGGGCGGGTTCCGGGATTGGATGGATCGCGTGCGCGAGGCCGAGTCCCTGTTGCCCGATGACTTGGGTATTCGCCAACGCCTGACCGGCATCCGCGAAGATCTGGCCGGCATTGGCCGCGATTATTACCGCGATGGGGTGTTGCCGCAATACGATCTGATTTTCGACCGCGCGATCAAACCCCTGACCCTGTCTGTCGAGGAATTGTCAGATTTGATTCGAGCGCGAAAAGCCGATTTTTCCGCGGGTAAGACAGACGAAATCCCCGAACAATACCGCGCTCGGGTCGCCGAATATTTTAAGGCACTGACGGAAAGGGAAAGGCAAGGGGAAAAAAGTAAGAGGTGAGGATAGAAACATAGGGGCGATGCCCCTGACGTTCCGCAGTCATTCAAAAAAGCCATTGCAACGAGACCATCCCAAAAGACCATCAGACAAAACCATCACGCACAGCGCGCAAGGCCGTCTCGCAACCCACATCCATGATGCAACCCACTTGGCAGGCCAGCGCATGTCGTGCTGTTACAAAAGCGATTTGCGCTATGCCAGCCCCTCGGCGCATGAGAGCGGCATTTTTTGCTTCCTTTTTTTTGCTGTTGAAAAAAAGTCGGTCGCCGCACGCCGTAGGCACAGGCGTAGCCAACGCATCGAAGGCAACAAACGATGCGGTAGGGCCAAACGCTTGAGACAAACAACGCATGATCTCTACAGAACGTCTGTTCCTCATTCCTCCCTGATGGGAGGCAGGATACGGACAACTTGGTATTACTTCTCCCGCCTTTCCAAAAACTTCGCTTTGCCCGCGTGGCAGGTCTGACAGGTTGCGGGTTTGCCCGTCTGAATATCCAACAAGCGATCTGTGAACTGCTCCATCATCATGCGCGCGGCAACCTTATTGGGCGTGGGCATGACCGGATCGAGCCGGCCGTCGCGCCTTCGCACATGGCAATAGTCGCACGCCTTGACCCCCAATGCGGTCTGCATGGCTTTCATCATCGCCACAATTTCCCCGCGCGCCATGCCCGCCAACCGCGAGGGTTTGTCCGCGCTGGTATCGCGCACCACAAAACGCGCCGCGCCCTTGTGACAATAGGCGCAATCAATCGGTTCTCCCGCTGTCGTGACGAGGCGACCGACAAAGTGGTGATTCATATAAAGCGCGGTTTCTTTGCGCGGGGATGGTGCTTTGTAATCGCGTTCTCCGGCCTCGGTCTCAGACGGATGGCAGTATTTGCATGTGACCCCCAGGGCTTCTGAAATCGCTTCCATTCCTTCCTCGCTCGTGTCGAGTGCGTGTTGGTCGTCTGCGCGTGTGGTGGCCCAAAACGAGACGAGCGCGCACAAAAAAACAAAGCGTTTCACAAAGTTCCCCATACAATGCGACCATCCATTCCATCGGGACAGGCCAGTTCCAACAAATTCATCATCGTTGGCAAAACATCCATCACTGTCGCGTCTTCGCACGCCAGACCGGGCGCGTTGACAAACCACAACGCATCGTCAAAAGTATGCGTGCCATTCACGGGACTGGGTTCGAGCAAAACGCGCTTGTCAAAACCGCCCTTCAGGTCATAGCCCCGCGCAGGTACGGCTATCAAATCGGGCGCCGCATCGAGGTCGTCGCCACGGAAAGCCTCTTCGCGCATCAGCACGCGCGCAATGACTTGCGCCCCGCCATCGGGATCGCGAATTTCCATCAGCCCGGCCGCCACATCGCGTCTGACCTGCTCGTATTCAGCCCCAGCTTGCACCCGACCTTCGCGCTCTCTGCCTTTTACATTGACGTAAAATCGCCCAGGCAACAAAGAATAACACCGGGTTTGCGGCGATAGGTGGCGCAACTGCTTGGGTTCAGGCGATGCAAAAGACAACAAACCCGCCTGTTGCAGCCAAAAATTCAAATGCACCTCGCGCTGTAAGGTGCAAAACCCGTGATCCGACACAATCATGAACAGCGTGTCGCTGTACAACCGCGAACTCAATTCCCCGATGATTTCATCCACGCGGGCGTAAAATTTGTTGAACCAAGCGGTGTATTGCTCATCGCCGCGCTCGACATCGCCCCACAGAAAGTGGTGCAAGCGGTCCGTATCCATAAAATGCGCGATGAACAGATCCCACGCTTCACGGGCGTAATATTTGAACATCGCCTCTGCGCGCCGGTCGAGCGCGTAGAAAATCTCGTCGAGAAATTTCTCGCGGTTCTCCCGCGCTTGCCATGCGTCGATATCGATCAAATACCCCATAGATGCCAGTTCTGAAGCGACCGAAGCCGGATAGGTCGCACCGTTCAAATTGGGGGCTAAAAAGCCCGAAATCAAGACGCCATTGACCGGGCGAGGGGGGAATGTGGTCGGCACGCCCATCGAAAAAACCCGCCGCCCCATGCCGCTGAAGAGATCGACCCAGGTCTCGGCTTTCAAGGTTCTCGAAGAGGGGATAAACATTTCATGCGTTTGGGGCACGCGGTCGATAAACCCAAAAATCCCGTGCTTGCCGGGGTTGCAACCCGTCGCAATCGACGCCCATGCAGTGGAAGATACCGTAGGCACGACCGAGGTCATAGACATCGCGGATCCCTTTGCGATCAACCCCTGAAAATTGGGCATCACGCCCTCGGCTATCAAACGCTGCAACAGGCTGTGCGGCATGCCATCCAAGCCCAGCACAACTGCGCGGCGAAATCCGGCCTTGTTTTGTCGAAAAAAATTGGGCATTGAGCTATCTCTAATACTAAATTGATTTTCTAGTGGCCTGATGCGATATGTTGCCAGTGATTGATCCCCTTGACCTTACCCAGTCATTCAAAGAAGCCATTGCAAAAATGCCATCCCAAAAGGCCATCAGATAAAGCCATCACGCACAGCGCGCAAGGCCGTCTTGCAACCCACGTTCATTGGGCAACCCACCTTGCAGGCCAACGCATGTCGTTCTGTTACAAAAGCGATTTGCGCTGTGCAGAGCACCCCTCGGCGTTTGAGAGCGGCATTTTTGAACTGCTAGGGCAGTTGTACCCCGCTCGCTTCCTTTTTTTGCTGTTGAAAAAAAGGAAGTCGCCGCACGCCGTAGGCACAGACGTAGCCAACGCATCGAAGGCAACAAACGACGCTTGAGAACCAAACACTTTAGACAAGCAACGCAGGTGATAATCTGGGTTTAACGTCAGTTATTGAAGACACCCAATCTGCGTGAACGGCTCGTTTTTGTACGCTTACAGGCATTTGATGCAAAAGTCTGAAAAGCGTATCCAGTGGTTGCCTTCTTCCGGGCCGTTGTAGCATTGGATACTGACTTGATCATCGCCCGGCGGGGGAAGGTCGCCCTGAGACGCGGTTTGAAATGCGGATTCGCCCTCGGCGCGATACTGCGCTTCCCAAGTGCTGGCCGTGACGACGAGGCGCAGGCGGACGCTTTGGGTCCGCACGGGTTTTTTCCCGGGAATGATGTAGAGGTCGCCATCGATGAGTTCTTTGACTTCTTTGAAAACGGGTTCGCCATTGTGATACCACGTAATGCCCGCTTGTTCGTATTGTTGCGTCGGATGGGTGTGGTTGGCGATGGTGACTTCAATGGCATAATCGCCTTTGCCGCGGTCTGGCGCGGGTCTGAGCAGGGCATTTTGCACGGTGTCTTTGACGCCTGGACGCACGCAAATTTCCAAGCCCCCATTCTGCACGCGCCAATCATCGGGTCGCTCGCGCAGCCACGACCAACCGCTGTCGAGTGTGCCGTCAAATGCGTCCCGAAAGATGATTTGTTCAGTGCTCATACAGGTCTCCTATCCCGAGTTGTCAGGTTGATGTGGCGTGAACCATTACGGGTTTTCCGAAAGGGTGGGGATGCGCGATTCAAAAAAATCGGCGGCGAGCATGATTTGATCTCGCTGTCGCACGACGAGCCCTTTGATGCGCGGGAGATATTCGTCTGTCCATCGCGGATCGCGGCGCACGGCCTGCCGCGCACGGTCAAAGTGGGTGTAATCGCGATAGGCCCAAATGTGAACGACGCGGTTCAATTTGCCAATGTCGGTATAATACCATCCGGCGAGTTTGATGCCGTGTTCTTCGCGGAGTGGCAATGCCACCTCTCGCACCGCATCCATGTAGGCTTGCAATGCGCCGGGATTCAGGTCGTAGGTTCGCATGTCGTAAATCATTGGAATCCTCCAAAAAAAGGCCGCGAATATTGATTTGCGGCCTTCTCGTGCGATTGACGGGTGGTGTGGTTGCCCCCCAGGGATTCGAACCCCGATTCTACGGTCCAGAGCCGCATGTCTTGCCATTAGACGAGGGGGCAGGAAATCAGAAACTCAAAATTTTCAGTGCCTTTTTCAGGCGGCGAACGCAGGCTTCGCGCCCGAGCACAGCCATCAATTCAAACAACCCCGGGCCAAATCCAACGCCGCAAAGCGCGAGGCGCGTTGGGTGAATGAGTTTGGACGCGGACATGCCGAGTTCGCCGGCCAGCGAGCGCGTCGCGCCTTCCACATCGCTTTCGCCGAACGCATCCAAATCCCGCAAGCGGTCAATCATCATCTGAACGCGCATTGGCGTATCGGCCTTCCAGTGTTTTTTTGCGGCTTTTGGATCATAATTTTCCGGATCGACAAAAAAATATCCGGTGTGTTTCAGGTCTTGAAGCGTGTGCAAGCGCGGCTGCAACATTTTGACAATTCTCGTCAGCGCATCCCGTCGCTCACAAACCTCTGCTTCTGTGAGCCACCCCTCGGCGATCCAAATCGGTATGGCGTCGTCTAATACCTCATCAACCGGGCGGAGACGCATGTGCTCGCCATTGAGCCAGATCAATTTTTTTTCGTCAAAAACCGCGTCTCTTTTGAGCAATCCGTCAACCGAAAACGCCGCGATCAATTCATCTCGCGCAAACACTTCGCGCGCATCGCCGGGCGACCATCCCAACAGCGCGAGGTAATTGAACATCGCATCTGACAAAACCCCTCGCGCGCGGTATTCCGCAATGGGGGTGGCGCCGTGGCGCTTTGACAACTTGCTGCCATCGGGGCCTAAAATCAGGGTTGAATGTCCGTATTCGGGCACCGCCCATGAAAGTGCCCGAAACAGCATGATCTGCTTGGGCGTATTCGACAGATGATCCGCAGACCGCAACACCATGTTGACGCCCATATCGCGATCATCAACCACCACCGCGAGGTTGTAAACCGGCGACCCATCGGGGCGGAGCAACACGAAATCTTCGATCTCGGCATTGCGCCAACGCTGCACCCCGCGAATGCGATCATGCCATGCGGTTTCGCCTGCGGGCACCTTAAACCGCACGACCCTTGGACGCCCCTCGGCTTCGTAAGCCGCCTGCTGTTCCGGGGTCAAATCCCGGTTGTAGCGCACGCGCCGCTTCTCGGCCTGGGCCTGCTTTTGCATGGCGGCGAGTTCTTCGGGCGTTTCGTACCCGTAATACGCATGGCCGGTTGCCAGCAGACGCTCTGCTGCGCGTTTGTGCGCTTGGGCGCGATGCGATTGAAAGACTGGCTCGCCGTCAAACTCGACGCCGAGCCAGTTCAAACCGTCTAAAATCGTTTGAAGTGACGATTCCGTATATCGCTCGCGATCCGTATCTTCAACGCGCAACGACAATTTTGCGCTGTGGTGTTTCGCGTAGAGATAATTGAAAATCGCCGTTCGCGCATTGCCCACATGAAACCCACCTGTGGGAGATGGCGCGAATCGCAAAACCATGTCGGACATCAAAAACACATCCCCAAATATTATTGGCGGAGAGGGAGGGATTCGAACCCTCGGTAGAAGCTTAAACTCCTACAACAGATTAGCAATCTGCCCTGTTCGGCCACTCCAGCACCTCTCCGCTATCGACAAATTAAAGAAGCAATTTGTTGGCGGTGGGGGTGGGATTCGAACCCACGGACCCGCGAAGGTCAACGGTTTTCAAGACCGCCCGATTCAACCGCTCTCGCACCCCACCATATCGCCCAAAAGTATAGACAAGCACCCCATCTATGTCAAGCGGTTTGTGGCAGTTAAGCGCGAATCGACGGAGTGCGTCGGGTTTTGGGATTGGGGCGAGGACAGACACGGGGGCTTGTCCCTGCGATTGATGGGGCAGGGGAACACTGAAAAGGACAAATCGCACGCATCTCTTTTGTGGCTCTTTCGCCAAAAAGGGTTTGCTTTGCCCGTGCCGTTCCCGTATTTTTACATCGTTAGAGGTTCCGAAAACGCCCATTGACCTCGCGCTCCAAATGGTATGATCGCACTTCTCACCAACTCCCAAATGGCTTCTATCGACCGTCGGGCAATTGATGGCGGCGCGCCGAGCATCGATCTCATGGAAGCCGCCGGGCAAGGCGCGGCCCAAGTCGTAGAAGACCTGTTGGGCGGGTTTCAAAATCGCCATCTCGTGGTGCTGTGCGGCAAGGGCAACAACGGGGGCGACGGGTTTGTCATTGCGCGACACGCGGCCCAACGCGGCGCAATCGTTCAGGTGTTCTTGGCGACCTCTGCAAGCCAAATCAAAGGCGATGCCAAAATCAATCTCGACCGCCTGCCCGCAAACATCGCGCAACCGGTCAATCGCATCGCAACAGTGCAAACCGCACTCGCCCGTGCAGATGCCGCGGTGGACGCGCTTTTGGGCACGGGCACGCGCGGCGCGGCGCGGGGGGTGTATGCGGATCTCATCAACGCGCTCAACCGCGCAACATGTCCCATTGTCGCGGTGGATGTGCCTTCGGGCCTCAATGCGGATACGGGCCAAATTGACGGCCCGTGCGCGGCTGCAACATGCACGGTCACATTTGCCTGGCCGCGCATTGGACATTTCTTTTTTCCCGGCCGCGCCCGCTGCGGGCAGTTGCACCTGATCGACATTGGCATACCCGCTTCAACCATCGAACACGAGCGCGTCAGCACCTACTTGATAGACAATCGCCGCTGCGCGCGGTTGTTCCCTCAGCGATCAGCCGACGCCCACAAAGGCGATTGCGGCAGGGTCTATATTCTGGCCGGGTCCGTCGGGCTTACAGGCGCGGCCGCGCTCGCGGCATGCGCAGCACTCATAGGGGGCGCGGGCACGGTCACTATCGGCATTCCCCAAAGCCTCAACGACATTCTCGAAATCAAAGTCACCGAGGCCATGACCCATCCGCTTCCCGAAGTCAAACGAGCGCGGTGCTTGTCCCTTCGCGCTCGCGGCGAGATTCAACGCCAATTCCGCCGTGCCAATAGCGCAGCGATAGGGCCGGGCTTGGGCACGCATCGAGAAACCGTTGAACTCATCCGCCGCCTCGTGCGCGATCTCGTCTGTCCCGCGGTCATAGATGCCGATGCGATCAACGCTCTAGCCGGCGACCTCAATGCCATTCGCGCTTGCGAGATGCCCTTAGTACTCACGCCACATTGGGGCGAATTTGCGCGCCTGACCCAATGGAGCATCGCCGAGATTCGGCGCAATCCCATTGCTATCGCCGCTGAATTTGCCGCACGGGTCCGCGCGACCATCGTGCTCAAGGGCGCGCCGACCATTGTCGCAACCCCAAGAGGTGAAACGCACATCAACCCGACGGGCAACGCGGGGATGGCGACCGGCGGCGCAGGGGATGTGCTCACGGGTCTCGTGGCCGCGCTGATCGGGCAGGGCCTCGACGTTTCAACAGCCGCCTGCACAGCCGTTTATCTTCACGGCCTGGCCGGCGACATCGCAGCGGAAAAGACCGGACAGATGAGCCTGATCGCCAGCGACATCATCGACAATTTCGCCGCTGCCACGCATCGCGTTCGCAGCCGTATAGATCAACAACTCGATCTCGCTGTTCACCCCAACCCCCTCATGTGATGCGATCCAACGAATTTATCGAAGAAGCCATTGAAGAGTCCTATCTCCTCGGCCTGAGCGACGATGAAATTTTGGAAAATCTCGACCGGTTTATCGACACTTGTATCGGGGTGATCCAAACGCATGTCCACGACAGAAAACGCATGAAAATGCTGGCGGAAAAACTCGCCCATGCGCGGTTGATCAGCCTCATCGAGAGCCGCCAAGAGCAAGATGGCGATAGTCCGTTGGAGACCGAGCCTCTGCTTCCCGAAGAGGAGCAATTGAGCAATCCCATCGCCGAGCGGGCCGCGCGCAGCAAGCGCGTGATCTTGGGGGCTATCGCCGAGTGCGACCCCAGCTTGGTCGCACGCATCGAGCGCGCTCGATTTCCCGATTCGCCGATCCACCCCCCCATGCCGTCGCCTTTTTACACGCGCATCCCCGTCGATCTCATGTACCGCCTCATCAAAGTTGGCTTTTTTGTTTTTTTGATCGCCGCCCTTTTGTCGATCTACTGGTTGCTGTTCGCCTGACCGCCGACCGCTTGTATCTTGCCTTTTCGGGCGGGCACGGGGCACTGCCCCTACGTTTCTCTCCTCCCATCTTGCCTTTTACCGCTGCTAATATGCCCAAACGAAACGATCTCCATAAAATCATGCTCATCGGCTCTGGCCCCATTGTGATTGGGCAAGCCTGTGAATTTGATTATTCGGGCACGCAAGCGTGCAAAGCCCTCAGAGAAGAGGGCTACGCAGTCGTGTTGGTCAACAGCAACCCGGCCACCATCATGACCGATCCCGAAATGGCGGATCAAACGTATATCGAGCCCGTCACCCCCGAGGTCTGCGAGGCGATCATCGAAAAAGAACGCCCGGACGCACTGCTCCCCACGCTGGGCGGGCAAACGGGCCTCAACACCGCGATGGCATTGCACGAGCGGGGTACGCTCGAAAAATTCGGCGTGGAGATGATCGGCGCGAAGCCACACGCCATTGAAAAGGCGGAAAACCGCGAAGCCTTTCAAAAGGCCATGGGCAAAATTGGCCTCGACTTTCCCAAAGGCCGATTTGCCTACACCCTCAAAGAAGCCCTCGACATCGCATCCCACATCGGCTTTCCGGCCATCATCCGCCCGTCCTACACCTTGGGGGGCACGGGCGCGGGCACTGCGTACAATATCGAGGAATTTAGACACGCCGCGGCCCATGGACTCGCCTTGTCGCCCACGAGTGAGATTCTCGTGGAAGAATCGATCATCGGCTGGAAAGAATTTGAACTGGAAGTCATGCGCGATCAAAACGACAATGTCGTCATCATCTGCTCTATCGAAAACTTCGATCCGATGGGCGTTCACACGGGCGATTCCATCACCGTGGCGCCAGCGCAAACCCTCAGCGACAAAGAATATCAGGCCATGCGCGATGACGCCATTGCCTGCATCCGGGAAATTGGCGTGGAAACCGGCGGCTCCAATATCCAGTTCGCGGTCGATCCCAACACGGGGCGGCGCGCGGTCATTGAAATGAACCCGCGCGTGTCCCGCAGTTCTGCCCTGGCCTCGAAAGCCACGGGTTTTCCCATTGCCAAAATCGCGGCCAAACTCGCCATTGGCTACACCCTCGACGAAATCCAAAACGACATCACGCGCGAAACCCCGGCCTCGTTTGAACCCACCATCGACTATTGCGTCGTCAAAATCCCGCGCTGGACCTTTGAAAAATTTCCCCAAACCGCGGACCTGTTGGGCACGCAAATGAAATCTGTGGGCGAAACCATGGCCATTGGCCGGACATTTGTGGAAGCCCTGCAAAAGGGGATGCGGTCCCTCGAAATAGGGCGCGCGGGTTTTGGCGCGGACGGCAAAGACATCCCCCCGAACACCCTTTCGCGCGAGGCCCTCGAGCGCGGCCTGCGAGAACCCAATTCGCAACGGTTGGCCTATCTCAAAGCGGCTTATGACGCGGGCTTGTCCGTGCGGGAAATTTTTGACGCGACCCAAATTGACCCCTGGTTTCTCGACAACATGCGGCGGATCGTGGAAGTGGAAAAAGAACTCGCCGCCCTGATGGACGCGCCATGACCAAACAGCACACCCTCGACGATTTGCGGGCGCGCATCTCCCGCGCCGATTTGCTCAAAGCCAAACGCCACGGGTTTTCCGACCCGCAACTCGCGCATTTGTGGCGCACAGATGCGTGGACCATACGCACTTTGCGAAAAGAACTCGGGGTCATGCCGGTTTTCAAAACAGTCGATACCTGTGCGGCGGAATTTGAAGCCTATACCCCGTATCACTATTCCACGTACGAGGCGGAAACCGAGGCCGTGCGCTCCAACAGAAAAAAAATCATGATATTAGGCGGCGGCCCCAATCGCATTGGGCAGGGCATCGAGTTCGACTATTGTTGTTGCCACGCCGCTTATGCCCTCAAAGAGGACGGTTTTGAAACCATTATGGTCAACTCCAATCCGGAAACCGTTTCCACGGATTACGACACCTCTGACAAACTCTATTTTGAACCCCTCACCGCCGAAGATGTGCTCGGCATTGCCGATGTCGAACAACCCGACGGGGTCATCGTTCAGTTCGGCGGGCAAACGCCGCTCAATCTCGCACGCGACCTCGAGCGCGGCGGCCTCGAGATCGCCGGCACGTCGCCCGAAGCCATCGACCTCGCCGAAGACCGCAAGCGATTTGGCGCCCTCATCAAAGACCTGGGCATTCGCCAACCCGAAAACGGCACGGCAGTCAATACCGATGAAGCCATCGCCATTGCCGAACACATCGGCTACCCCATTCTCGTGCGCCCCTCGTATGTGCTCGGCGGTCGCGCCATGGCCATTGTGTATGACCGCGAAGCCCTCATCGCCTATATGCACAATGCCATCGAAGCATCGCCCGAGCATCCCGTTCTCATCGACCGGTTTTTGGAAGACGCGCACGAATTTGATGTCGATGCAGTCGCCGATCCCACCGCTGTTGTCATTGGCGGCATGATGCAACACATCGAAAGCGCGGGCATTCACTCGGGCGATAGCGCGTGCGTTTTGCCGCCGTATCGCATTTCCGATGCCAACCGCGATGAATTGAGACGCCACACGCACGCTTTGGCCCGCGCGCTCAATGTGGTTGGCCTGATGAATATTCAATTTGCCATTCAAGACGAGGACGTATTCATCATCGAAGTCAATCCGCGCGCCTCGCGCACCGTGCCTTTTGTCAGCAAAGCCATTGGCGTGCCCCTGGCCAAAGTCGCGGCCCGCGCAATGGTCGGGCGCACGCTTGAGGAGCAGGGCTTTACCCGCGAAGTGCCCATCGATCACATCGCCGTCAAAGAAGCCGTCTTGCCCTTCAACAAATTTCCCGGCGTTGACACTGTGCTCGGCCCGGAAATGAAATCGACCGGCGAAGTCATGGGCATAGACACGGACTTTGGCCTCAGTTTCCAAAAAGCCCAACTCGGCGCGGGCGTGCGCTTGCCCCAAGCGGGAACGGTATTTTTGAGCGTCAACGACCGCGACAAAGAAGCCCTCGTGCCCATTGCCCAGCACCTATCCGAGATGGGCTTCCGCTTGGTTGCCACGCGGGGAACGCACGCCTTTCTCAACACCCGCGGCATTGTTTGCGGCCCGATCCTCAAAATCCAGGAGGGGCGGCCCAATATTCTCGATGCGATCAAAAATGGCGACATTTCTCTGATGATCAACACGCCCGCAGGCGATCAATCGCAGGCCGCGGACCCCGAAATTCGCAGGGCCGCGGTTCAATACGGCCTGCCCTATACGACCACCCTATCCGGCGCGGTTGCCGCGGTTGCCGGCATCCAATCGCTAAAAAACAACAGTGCCATTCGCATTCGTTCGCTACAAGAATTTCACCGCAGCACAAGACAATAGGCGAATCAGCGAATCTACGGGCGGGCACGAGGGCCGCGCCCCTGCGATGCGTTCTTCGCTTTTGAGGCGGATGGGCGGAGACCAACCACTGACCACTTTTTTATGTCTCGTCTTCTCTACATTGCATCGCTTTGCTTCTTCTGTCTGGCGTCTTGTAAAAGCGTGTATTACAACACGTTTTACAATGCCAAACAAAAGTACCTGATCGCCGATCAGAAGCGCGTGGAATCCGAAACCCCCGGCAGCCGCATTACCCCTGCGACCTATCGCGCGCTTTACCAACGGGTCATTGTCAAAGCGTCTATCGTGCTCACATACTACCCGAAGAGCAAGTGGTTCGACGACAGTTTGTTGCTCATCGGCAAGGCGTCTTATTGGCGCGAGGATTACGCCGAGGCACTGACCAAGTTTCAAGAATTGCAAAAGAATTTCCCGCAAAGCGAACTGATCCCAGAGTCGCGCTATTGGCAAGGGCTTTCCCTGTGGGCCGTGAACCGCATCCCAGACGCGCGGGCAGCGTTTTCCCTGTTTGACGCAAAAGCCGATGCCGAGTTGTACGGCTTGGCAAATCTGGCCTTGGCGGAAATGGAAGCCGCTCAGGACAACAGAGAAGACGCCATTGCATCCTATCGCGCCCTCCTCAAAACACTCGATAAAAAACACAAATTGCGCGCCAAGGCCTGGCAGGGCGTGGGCAATAATTTGCTCGAATTGGGCCGATATGACGAAGCCTTAGAAGCGTATCAAAACGTGCTGCAATCCAAACCCGACACCAAGACGAATTTTGAAACGCGCGTCAAAATTGGCGAGACCCTCGAGCGGCAACGCGAATTTGACAAGGCATTAGACGCATACCGACAAATCCTAAAAATCAAACGCCTCCGCATTTACGAAGCCGAAACCCAACTCAAACAGGCCCATGTCCACCACCGGAAAGGCCAACACGAAACAGCAGAAGAAATTTACAGCGCGATTGCGAAAAAATATCCCCGCAGCGAATACAGCGCGGCGGCTTTTTATCGCTTGGGCCTCATCGAGCAAAAAGAGCGCAAAGATCTGGAAAAAGCCAAAGAACTGTTCGAGAAAGCCGTGCGCGAAGATCGCGGTTCAGACGCCGGGGCATTGGCTTTGCAACGCCAAAAAGACCTCCGAGCACTCGAACGCTATCGCAAGCAGGCCGACAGCGTCCAAGATTCCCAAAAAGCATTGGCGCCGCTTTTTAATTTGGCAGAACTGTATCTCTTTAACCTCGGCGAACCCGATTCGGCCATGGGCATTTATCAGCGCGTCTTGGGCCTGTCCGACAGTTCTGATCTCGCGCCCAAAGCGCGGTATGCCATTGGGCTTGTTTATGCCGACAGCTTAAAAAACGAAACCGCAGCCCGCGAACAATTTCAATTGCTCATCGATCAGCACCCCCACACGCCTTATGCCCTTGAAGCCCGCGCCCGCCTCAATCAAACGCACGCCGATGACGCACTGGCAGAAGCGCGTTTTTTGGAAGCCGAAAACCTCATCGCAGAAGGCGCGACAGCCGAAGAGGCCATAACCCTCTATCGCCAAATTGCGGACGACTATCCCCACAGCGTCTTTGCCCCGCAGGCCCTGTTTGCCCTCGCATGGACCTACGAAAACGATCTGGATCAACTCGATCAGGCAAAGACCCTGTACGAACAAGTGCGGGAACGCTACCCCCTCACGCAGTACGGCAAAATTGCAACCGACAAACTCGAGGGCGACTTTCTCAACCCACACAAACCAATGCCCGCGGATTCGACCCTGGCGGATACCACCGCCTCACCGTCCGATACAACGATGGCGGATACCACCGCAGTCTCACCGTCCGATACAACCGCGCCGAGAACGCAAACGCTCATCCAGCCAAAGCCCGCGTTCAAACCCAATGTGATCATCGGGGGCGGTGTGATGGAGGCCACGGACGCGGATCAAGAGCCCCAGTTGATCGATGAAATCGAACCCGAATATCCCGAAGCCGCAAGAGCCGAGGGGAAACCCGCTATGGTCATGTTGCGTTTGCTGGTCTCAAAAGACGGCAACGTGGGCAAAGTCCAAGTGCTTTCGGGTCCCGAATTATTTCACAGCGCCGCCATCGAGGTCGCAACCCAATACAAATTTGAACCCGGTATCCACGAAGATGTACCCCGCGATATGTGGCATGACATATCCATCTATTTTGAACCGCCCGAGGAATGATGCCCGCCATCCCAAACTTCATCCGCGAAGTTGCCGTTGTTCAACACAATGAACCCATCGCGCAGGACATTTATCTGATGCGCTTGTATGCCCCTCGGCTCGCAACCGCCTGTGGCCCCGCGCAATTCCTGCAAATCCTGACCGATTCGGGGCTGTCGCCCTTTCTCCGCCGCCCTTTCAGCGTCTTGCGCGCGGATCGCACTGCGGGCTGGCTCGACCTGATCTACGACGTGATCGGTACTGGCACCGCGCGATTATCCGCTGCGCGGTGTGGCGATTCGCGCGATATTATCGGCCCCTTGGGCAATCCCTTTGATCTCCCCAAATCCAAGCGCGTGCTTTTGGTCGCTGGCGGCGTCGGGCTGGTCCCCCTCGCATTTTTGGCCTGGGAACATCCCGACCGCCTATCCGATATGATCTACTTGATGGGCGCGGCAACTGCCGCACGCCTGCCCGATATGTCCGCGCTTTTGCCCCCTGATCTGCCCCTTTACATCACGACGGACGACGGCAGCGCGGGGCAGCGCGGTTTGGTCACTGAGCGCATTGCCGAACACGCGATGCCAAATCACACGACCCTCCTCACCTGTGGCCCGCATCGCATGATGGCCCGCGTCGCCGCAATTGCCGCCGAATTAAACGCGCCGTGCTTTGCCGCGCTCGAAAACCACATGGCCTGCGGCTTTGGCGCGTGCGTCGGCTGTGCGGTCGAATACAAAACATACCCAACCGAAGACCGCCGCTATCGCTACGTCTGCCTCGAAGGCCCGGTCGTCAACGCCCATGAAATTGTTTGGTGAAGAGGAATTGAGATGATGGGGCCTGTCGAGTATCTTTGAGACCAATAGGGAAAGACGCGACGCGCTTAGGCGAAGGTGTGTGTGGAAGAGGGCAAGGAGATAGACCATGAGAAACAAGCTGGACGCAATAACCCTCAAGGGGTTCAAAACCATTCAAGCGTTGGAGAATTTCGATCCTCGTTCTTTAACCGCACTCATTGGCCCCAACGGCGCGGGCAAGTCCAACTTCATCTCCTTCTTTCGCATGTTGAGTTGGGCCTTGGCAGACCCGGACAATTTCCCGCTTTACGTCAGTCAACAAGGCGGCGCCAGCACGCTTTTGCACGACGGCCCAGCCAAGACCCGAGAGATCGAGGCCGAACTGACGCTTCGTACCGATGCCGGCGAGAATCAGTACGCGTTCCGGTTGTTTTTTGCAGCGGGAGACTCGTTGATTTTCGCTGACGAACGATACCGATTCTCCAGCAAAAGCTACAATACTGTCGCGCCGTGGACGGAAACGGATCCCGGACACCGCGCGCCGCAACTCCTCGCGATGGCCGCCGAGGATAGGACAGCCCGCGTCATTCGAAACATCCTACAGAAAATCGTCGTATATCAATTCCACAACACGTCGGACACCGCCCGCATCCGCGGCAAGTGGTATATAGACGACAACCGATGGCTGAAGGAAGATGCAGCCAATATCGCGCCCGTTTTGTTTCGCTTGCGGGAGAGCGACGGCAGGTGCTACCAGCGGATTGTAGATACCATCCGCCTAATCCTGCCTTTCTTTTCCGACTTTGAACTGGAACCGCACTACAATAGCCTTCTTTTGAACTGGCGCGAGCGAAACAGCGATCAGGTGTTCGGCGTGTCGCAGGCGTCGGATGGCATGTTGCGGGTCATCGCCCTTATTGCCCTTCTCCTTCAACCCGAGCAAGACTTGCCGGATGTTTTGATTCTGGACGAACCAGAACTTGGACTGCACCCCTACGCCATCAACATTGTCGGAGGTCTGATACGCGCCGTATCGACCAAAATACAGGTCATCGTCGCTACGCAATCCATGCCGCTCGTCGATTGCTTTGAGCCAGAGGATATCGTCATTGTCGAACGCGAAGACCGCAGTTCCGCCTTCAGACGGCTGGACGACGAGGCTCTCGGAGAATGGCTCGACGACTATTCGCTTTCCGAGTTGTGGGAAAAGAATGTGCTCGGAGGGCGGCCCTAATGTCCATCAGGCTACATTTCATCGTCGAAGGACAGACCGAAGAGACGTTTGTGAACCAGACCCTACGCCCGCATCTGGCGAAGTTGTGTATCTGGGCGGACGCCCGGTGTGTTATGACGAGCCGTAAACGCGGCATCAAACATCGCGGAGGTATCAGCAGTTATGCGAAGGTGAAGAAAGACATCCATGCTTGGATAAGAGATGACCAAAATCCGGACGCACGTTTTACAACTATGTTTGACCTGTACGGTTTGCCAGCAGATTTTCCCAGCCACGGAGATACTATGCGGCCCCTCGATCCCTATCGACGTGTCAAAATTTTAGAGGACGCACTCCGCGATGATATTTCCGATCTGCGGAGGCGGTTCATTCCCTATTTTCAAGTTCACGAATTTGAGGCGTTATTGTTGTCCGATCCTCAGAAACTCGAATCGCAGTTTTATGACCGCAGATCTGAAATACAGAGACTTGAAGAAATGGCCTCCAAATTTGATTCACCAGAACGCATCAACGATGGAAACAACACCGCCCCATCAAAACGAATTATCCAGGAAATACCAGAATACGAGGGATCAAAGGCATCCGCAGGTCCCATTGTGGCCGCGAAAATCGGATTGCCTACTTTGCGATTGAAATGCGAACATTTCGGAAGATGGCTCGGCGAGTTGGAGGCTTTGCGAGAAGAAGGCTGATATGACGATTGAACACCCCGATCTCTCGACAAAAATCGCCGAAGGGCTTATACTTAGGAATCCCGTCATGATGGCTTCGGGCACCTTTGGGCACGGCGCCGAATATGCGTGTCTCTTTGATTTGGGCAAAATCGGCGGTTTGGTCACCAAAACCATCACGCGCCATCCCCGAGCGGGCAATCCGCCGCCGCGCACGGTTGAAACGCCCGCTGGCATGCTCAACGCCATTGGCCTGACCAATCCGGGCATTGACGCATTTATAGCTGAAAAAATTCCTCCCCTGACCGCGCTCAACACCGCGTGCATCGTCAGCATTGCGGGCACGTCAGATCTAGAATTTGCCGACATGGCCGCCCGATTCAACGATCTCGAAGGCATTGCCGCGCTCGAACTCAATATCTCATCGCCCAACATGAAAGATGGCGGCATGCTCTTTGGTTGCTCCGAGCGCGCCGCCCACAATGTCACGCGCGTGGTCAAAGCCGTCTCGCAATTGCCCATCATCGTCAAACTCACCCCCAACGTAACCGATATTGCCGCCATTGCCGCTGCGGTTGAAGAAGGCGGTGCCGATGGCATTGCCCTCATCAACACCCTGCTGGGCATGGCGATTGACATTGACGCGCGCCGCCCGATTTTGGGAAATATCACGGGCGGTTTGTCCGGCCCCGCGATCAAACCCGTCGCCCTTGCGATGGTCTGGAAAGTTGCCAATCGGGTCTCTGTCCCGGTCATCGGCATGGGCGGCATCGCCACGGCGCGAGACGCCATCGAATTTCTCGTCGCGGGCGCGTCCGCCATTCAGGTGGGCACCACCACTTTTGTACACCCTTTCGCCGCTTTGGAGGTTCTCAATGGCATTGCCAACTACTGCAAGACGCACCAAATCGACCGCATCTCCGATCTCATCGGCAACATGCACCCCCCTGCCTAAAATTTTCCTTCTGCTCTGCATCGCCCTGTGCGCGATTGCCTGCACATGGGGTTGCAAGTCGCACCCGCGCTACCGCGCCAAACCCATCGCAAACACAGCCGCCCCCAAATCCAAAGCCAAAGCCTCCAAGCCCGTGCAAGCCGAACAGATTGGCTTTAGCTCCTATTACGCGAACAAATTTCACGGTCGCCCAACGGCCAGCGGCGAGATTTTTGACATGAACGGCCTGTCCGCTGCCCACCGCGAGTTGCCCCTCGGCACCATCATCCGCGTCACGCACTTGGGCAATGGCAAATCCGTTGTCGTCAAAGTCAATGACCGCGGGCCATTCGTTGGCGGTCGCATCCTCGACCTCTCCCTCGGCGCGGCCAAAAAGCTGGACATGGTCGCTGAAGGCGTTGCCAAAGTCAAAATCGAAATCGTCAAATCCGTCGAGTAAACCGCAAAAATGGGCACGCATAGCACAGATGCGTGCCCACCCATAAAACCTCTCCTCGGCAAAATCCCTACCAAAAATTCACAGTAAAACCAAATTGATTTTCTGTTTCCTGATGCGATCTGCAACCCGCAAATGATCCTCTTGCCGTTACGCAGGACGTCAAAAAAGCCATTGCAACAAAGCCATCGCGCACAGCGAGGCCGTCTCGCAACCAACCTCCCTCTTGCAACTTCCTTCGCAGGCCAACGCATGTCGTCCCATTACAAAAGCGATTTGCGCTGTGCCAGTCTCTCGGCGTTTGAGAGCGGCATTTTTTGCTTCCTTTTTTTGCTGCTAAAAAAAAGTCGGTCGCCGCACGCCGTAGGCACAGGCGTAGCCAACGCATCGAAGGCAACCCACATGGAGACAGAACCAAACGCTTGAGACAAGCAACGCATGATCTCTACGGAACGTCTGTTCCTCCCATCCGTCCATTCGGGCGGGCACGGGGGCACCGCCCCTACGATTGCCTTTTATCAGCGGTCAGCAATCAGTACAGGCATCGCCTTGGGTGGCTGAACGGGGACTGACCACTGACCACCATTCGGGCGGGCACGGGGGCGCCGCCCCTACGGTTCGTTGTGCGTCTTTGGATGGGATTCGGCTATTCGGCTATTCGGCTATCGTTGCTACAATTTCCGCACTATTCCCGCACACCTTCCCGATTCGCATCCCAGTGTTCATACATATCTGCAATCACATCATCAATCGGCATGCGGTGGGTTTCAATGTCGTGAATCCGGGTTTGCACCTGAGCGAGCAGGGTGGGAATGGGCGTTTGTGCGGCGTCGAATGTGAAGTGGTGGCGGTTGCCTTTGCTGCCGATGAATTGAACGCCCGAGATGCGCGGCGGAGACGTACTGGCGGTTTCGATAGTGAGGTGGCGGCGGTCGCCGAATTGCCGGCGCAGTTGTCGAAAATCTCCGTCAAAGGCGATGCGGCCTTTGTCGATCATCACGATGCGCCCGGCGAGTTGCTCGAGTTCGTCCATGTCATGACTGGTGATCATAACCGTGACGCCTTTTTCCCGGTTGAGGTTTTTGATAAAGTCGAGAATGTTGCGTTTGGCGAGCACATCGACGCCAATGGTGGGTTCGTCTAAAAAGAGGATTTCCGGTTCGTGCATGAGCATCAGCGCGAGGTCTGCGCGCATTTTTTGCCCCAGGCTGAGTTGCCGCGCCAGGCTGTTGAAAAATTCGCCGATGCCGAGCAGATCTTTGACAAAGCCGAGCATGGCGTCATAGCGGGCGCGGGGAATCTCCCACACCACGCGCTTCCATTCAAAGCTGGCGGCCACGGGCTGGTCCCACCACAATTCGGTGCGCTGCCCAAAAACCACGCCGATGCGCTTGACGTACTGCACGCGGTCTTTCATGGGATTCATGCCCAGGCATTGAACGCTTCCAGATGTGGGCGCCAAAACGCTGGAAAGCAATTTGACGGTGGTGGATTTTCCCGCGCCATTGGGGCCGGCATAAGCCACGATTTCGCCGCGGCGAATGCGGAGATCGACCTTTTGCAAGGCGCGAATTTCTCGGATGTTCGGGCGAAACAGGTTTTTGAAAACGTCTTGGATTTTTTCCGACCGCTGGCGTTGGTAAAAAATTTTATCGACCTCGCTGAGTTTAACTGCGATGTCCCCAGCCGAGGTAGCGTTGCGACCCGGTTTGTTCATAGTGTTGCATGCCTTTTTTGAACGCGACCCACGCGATGAGCGAAAAGACCATGGCGACGAGCGGCGTGTGCCACAAGTGCGACGGGGCAATGCCGAGCAATTGCCGGCAGGGATACCACGCGACAAACCCCACGGGCAAGACGGTGAGCATATTGGCGAGCATGAACGCGCTTAAACCATCGAGTGGAAAAGATTTGAGTTGGTACATAAAATTGACCGCACGGCTGCTGATTTCCTCGGCGGCAACCGGTGCCCAAAATGCCAAACTGCCCCACGCGAAAGAAAATGCGAGTACAATCGCGCAGGAGGCCACGAGATTGCAGAAAAAAATGAGCCACCAAGACGCGGTCAACGCCATGCCGAGTTGATGGATGGCCCAAGCCGTAATGCCCATGCCGGCGATCAGGGACCACGATCCGGAAAAAGGCATAAACCCCTCTGCCAAAAGACCCATCCACAAAGGCTGAGGTTGCACGAGGAGGTGATCCATCTGCCCGCGCCCAATGCGGCGGCTGATGTGGAGGACATTGTAGCTAAATCCCATGTCCAACAGACCGCGCACTAGGGCGGCATAACCGAGCAGGAAGACAATCTGATCGCGCGACCAGGGGCCAATGCCCTGAAACCGTTCGGCCAAGAGAAACACCGCCGCGACGCCCGCGAGATTGAGGATGATGTCCGAGACGATATTGATAAAAAAAAACCGAAAATCCCGCGTCATCCACATAAAGTCCAAATACGCCTGCACGCGCCATCGGGCGATCAGTTTGGTCAAGGTGTTCACCGCGCTACCCCCCGTGAGAGACCAAGCGTTCTCGATTGGCGTTCCAAAGCCGGTGTGCAACGGGCCACAGGACTATGGCCCAAACGGCCTGAAGGCCGATGAGGAACGCGGGATCGCCCGTGCCCGTATAAATCCGCAAGGGCGCGGAGGCCAGCGACGCAAAGGGCAAGTAAACGAGGACATTCCCAATGCCCCATGGCATCAGCGCGAGGGGAATGATCGCGCCGGACAACAACACGCTGATGGCATCTCGAATTTGCATCAGCGCGTAAACGTTTTGCTCCAACAAGACCATGAGGCTCGCAAAAATGAAGTCAAACGCCGCGCCAATGGCAATGCCCAAAATCAGGCTGCACAAAAACAAACCGCCGGCGACCCCACCTTCCGGAAGTGGATCGACGCCCAAAAGAGGGGCCATGCAAAAGAGGGGCAAAGAGAACATGACCAGATTGGGCAGGCCAGTGCCAAACATCTCTGCGATAAATTGCCCGTAGATGCCCACCGGGCGCAAGAAGCGATTGGCTATATCCCCGTGCCAAAGCGCGTTATCGAGACCCGTGCGCACGGAAATCTGCCCGGCAAAGACTTCGGCAATCAGGGTATAAGTGAGCACGGCATCGCGCGTCATGCCCGAGACTTCACCGGTTTCGGGCAACAAGACGCGCCACAGAGAAAGCAGAAACACCACGCGCAACAAGCGCAACCCATAACCCCCGACAATGACCCACCCCTTGTCGTCCAAGGATCGGGTGGCAACCATAACAACCGTTTTGAGATGTTTGGCGAACACGTACTCATCTCCCGAATTTCACGCAGATGCCCAGATGCCGAATATGAAATTTAGCGAGAGACATGCGAAAAATCACGCAAAAAAACCCGACTCCTTCAGGTGGTCGGGTTTTCGTTTTTGGAGACTCACATCTTTCTATAAAGAAAGAGATGATCGCGCCGTGTGTGGCGGCGATGGCGATGGTTTTGCGAGGATGCGTTTCGCCCTCGCGATTCACCGTTTCATTGCCTGTCTCAAAAGTTTCATTGCGGATTCCGAATCTGACCAGTATTTGCCAAAACATCTCCAATATTCATAAGCTTGATCATGGCCTCCAAGAGTAATATAACCGTCCATCTGGAATTTCGGCTTGGGATGTATCTTCTTCAAAAGCTCCTTGCCAACCAACGGCAGTTCAAGGACACAATTCTTCAGCACCGCTCGCGCATCCTCGTCTCGCCCAAGGAGTGCAAATGCCAATGCCTGAGAGTAGAGAATTGCGGGAGCAAGATCATTCGAATATTGGCGGCAAAGATCGAGAATTGCCGATAATTCGCCTTTTTCAAACCAACAGATCGGCAACAGATATCTGACCCTCTGATTGTCGTCTGGATTAACAAATAGGAGTCTCTCAAAAATCTCAATTGCATCGTCGTACCTATCGTTATGGAAATGCCACAAGCCAAGATTATGGTACGCTCTCAGGAATGGACGATTATTCAACAGCCCCCATGTGACTATTGATTGCTCCCACTTGAATTTTTTTGGAATCGCTTGTAGCCCAATGCTGACAGCAGTTTGGCAGAAAACGTAAGCCTCCAATTTTCTACCTTGCTCTTCGTAGATAAGCGATAAATGATGGCACGCATCAATGTGATTGGGACACTCCTCGATGATGGCGCGAAGCATTTTTTTCGCACTTTCAACATGACCCGCTTCCCAGGTATCCAATGCTCGATCGAGTTTTTGCTGGATCTCATAGGTAATAGTCGGATCTCGAAAAACCCAGGCCTTTCTCCCTATTTCTACCAGTTGCATAGTATTTTTCCTTTCTTTATTGAGCGGGGTGGCCCTGGGATTTTCCAGGGACTTTCGCTTTTTCAGAGTAATACCTTCAGCCCCATCCGATCACCCCACCTTTTGGACGCCTGGGTGTTTCTCCTTTAACCAACCCGTTCTACAATGGTATTCAGTCCGTAGTCCGGCAGGTCGAGCACCACATAAGAGGGCAAGTCCAATCGTTGCCAGAGGTCGAAGCCATTTGTCCGAGTTTTCTCCGCGACGAATAAAGAGATGACCGTGCCGTGTGTGGCGATGGCAATGGTTTTGTGAGGATGCGTTTCCACAACTGTCTCAACCGCTCGGCTGAACCGAAGACGCGCCTGATTTGCCGTTTCATTGCCAAAGATCAGGTCGTCGGGGCGGGCAAAGAAGGTTTTTAGCGCGGCATGCCAGATTTCCCGGCGCGTGAAAGGAACGCCTTTGCGGTCGTGTTCATGAAGATTGGGAACAGGTGACCATGGAATCCGTAGGTGTTCGGCGGATAGTTGACCTGTTTCTCGCGCTTTGGGTTCTTCGCTCGTGACAAAAAGGTCTGGCTTATACGGACACAACGCCTCGGCGAGATGGCGACAACTTGCCCGCCCGCGCTCAGAGAGTTGCCAGTCCGAGGCGGATTTTGTCTCGTCAATTTGGGGCATCGCGTGTTTGATTAAGATGAGATACGCCACAAAAATGCTCCATTTGTATGCGTCGTACTACGGGATGTCATAAAAAGACCTCCATACCTCACTTGAAAGGAAATCAAGCGATTTCAGCCAGTGACGTTGCATAGTTAAATACTCCGTAAATTAAATAATTTGGAATTTCAATTGTTTCAAGGAGGCGTTCGCATGCCCAAACAACACGTCCAACTCACCCCCACAGACCGAGATACTTTGACCGCCTTGATCACCAAAGGCGACCAAAAAGCCCGAATCTACAAACGCGCCTTGGGCTTGCTTGAACTTGACCGAGGCAAAACCTACACCCAAGTGGCTCAAACCCTCGGCATGACCGGACAGACCCTGAGCAATTGGGCAAAGAAATACCGCACCCTCGGCTTGGATGGCCTCAAAGATGCCCCGCGGCCAGGACGCCCGGTGGAGATGACCGGCAAGCAACGGGCCCAAATCACCGCCTTGGCCTGTTCAACCCCCCCGGCAGGCCATGGCAGATGGACGTTGCGCCTCTTGGCGGATCACTGCGTGGCATTGGGCTCTTGTGAGCATCTCTCACACACGCATGTCAAGACGAGTCTCAAAAAAACGAATTGAAGCCCCACTTGAAGAAAACCTGGTGCATCCGCAAAGTGGATGCGTCCTTTCTCGCACGCATGGAAGCCTTGCTTTGGCTGTATGACCAACCTTATGATCCCAACGTTCCTGTGGTCTGCTTTGATGAACGTCCTTGTTTTCTCATCGGACAAGTCCTGGATCCCTTGCCCCTGACAACAGGCCAAGTGACCAAAGAACATGATGCCTATACCAAACACGGCTCGCGTGCGCTGTTGGCTGCCATTGAGCCTTTAACCGGCAAACGGCTTGCCGAAATCTATCCCCGGCGCACGATGAAGGAATACACCCACTTTTGTCAGGCGCTGACACAGCATTGGCCACAAGCGGAGAAAATCCGCTTGGTGCAAGACAATCTCAATACGCATACCCGCCATGCCTTCTATCGTTACTTGCCGGCCGATGAGGCGTTTGCCCTCGCGCAGAAGTTTGAGTTCTTCTTTACTCCCAAGTCGGCGAGTTGGCTCAACATGATCGAGATCGAATTTTCGGCTCTGGCGCGAGGATGTTTGAATAGGCGCATCGCGACGCAGGCGGAACTGCGCCGGGAAGTTTTGGCCTTCTTTCAGGAGCGGGAGGCCAAGGGTATCCCCTTGAATTGGCAGTTCACTTTGCCCAAGGCCAGAGACAAGATGAATACCCATTATCAACGCGTTTATCCAGACAATTCAAAACTTAGAATAACTTAATTTACAGAGTATTAAAGCAAGCACCTATATCTTCATTGGGTTACTGTTTGTCTCCGTCGTTCCATTTTTGAAAAAAGAACCTATTATACACGGTGACCCCGATTATTTAGTTAACCATTCCGCATAAGCTTGAACGTCAATCATTGGGACGGTACCGCGGGACTGAAGTTGTGAAATTAGCCAAAATAAAAACGCTGTCGTAGGCTTTCTTTGTTCGTTGATTTTATATCCCTCATCTTTCTCAAAACTGAAATACCCATGCGCCGCAACGCAACCTAAATCGAGGTGTTTATCTCCCTCTTGTTCAGTCTTGAGAGCTTTTAATAAGGACTTTCCTAAAGCAGGGTTTTTCCAGTCGCTTTCAAACGTTAGTAATCCTCCGTAAATAGGAATGAGAGTCTTCTCTTTAAATTCGCCGCCTGCATGTGGAATCGACAAGCTCGTACGATGAAGACGCCGTACACTTGCCACCTTATCCTGAGCATAGCGGATATGACAGGCGTTGATCGACTGTTTGACCTCGAATACGGCATAAACACTTTCCGCGGGGATTATTTTTTGGCCTTCATAAAAAAAAATAAATGGCGAGTATTGCCTATCGAATACTACAACATCGATTTGTTCGCTAAAGTTACCTTTGCTATCGACCACATGGGCTTTTGCAACTTGATAACGCTTGGGCAAATACGTTTGGAATAGTTCCAGCCATATATTTTCGCTTGCATCGCCTTTGGTACCAGGATGACTAAGACCTTTGCGAGCACCATCCAAACGACACTGGATGGTATCGTTCAGGGTTCCCAGAATCTGCGAAAGAGACCAGTCAGTCATTGGTTATTCTCCTGAAAAGGTTCTGTTGGAACTATTTTCCGTGCAATCTCCAACGCACGGGTCGGATCAACTTTTTCATTTGGGTATGCGTCTAGCACGATCATAGGCAGTAGGCGTTGCGTCAGATCGGAGAATGTGAACCCGTAGTCATACTCTTTCCGTTCACCGGTAGCCTCTACAACGTCTTGGATCTGCGATCTTGAGAATCCAAGCTGATTGAGGGGTGACTTGAGCACTGCATATCGTTGCTTCTCATCGGGCCGCGCAAAGGTCAAAATATCCGCTGCTCGCCGCCGCACAGCCGGATCAAGTGCGCCGAGCCTGTTAGAAGCCCTAACATAAAGAAATCAAGCGTCTGAAACAGATGAGTGAACACCCGCAGGAACGCCTCGAAGTCGGCCTCTCACAAATCCATGTCAACGCTTTTTGTTAGGGACTCTTAGTACACATAATGACCGCAACGGGGAGACTTCTATTTGCAAGGCGGTCTATACCCCGAATGAAAGCATTCACACCAGCCCGATCCTCGTGGTGCATCTGAGCGGCCTCCCGCGATTGTGCCAGCGCATCAGCCTCATCTACCAAAAGAATAACCGCGCCACATGACCGGCCGCATGTACCTTTTAGCTTGCTCGCCTCCGAGATAGTGCGATCAAACGCCGCAGACAGAAGTTGCGTCATCTCGCCCACCCGGCCTTGTCCACGAGTCGAGAGGCTCAAGGGAAAGAGTGTTATGTCAATTTTCTCCTGTTGAGCAACGGCGTCTCCAATCGTTTCAGCAAGTTCTGTCTTACCGGAACCAACGTCGCCGGCAAGCACGACAAGGGGAGGGCGTCTAAGAAATGTGTTCACTAATTCACCAGCACTAGGGTGATATTTCTTTGCCCATACCTCTAGCCCACTTGGGTTGATCAACAGACTAAGTATCTTCGTCAGTCGTGTTTTATGGTCATCCAAGCCAACAAGGCGTGCGAGTCGCTCGCGAATATCGACATCCGGGTAAGTGAGACGATGTTCAAAGAGGTCGTCGATAGCAGGTATATTGACCATCAATAGCTCCTTACACTTGCGCGGTTCAGTGCTTGACCACCGGCCGAGTACACCAGATCGGTGCTGAAGTATCCGCTCACACCGGGTTCGGATGCACCACTCCGTCGAAACGGGAGGCTTTTTTTAAAATTCTCCTTTTCAGAGTCCGATAGATCGTCCCAATTTGAGCTGTAGGTGAGATAACTAGAAAAAGTGGCACCATCAATATTGGCACCAGGTCGAATTCGTCCCGGGTCGTCAGATGCCGATCCCTCTGCAAGTTCCTGCGCCGTATATTTCAGCGTCGGCTCAATCCAGTTGCCGTTACGGCGAAATCCATAGGCCACCGTTCCGAGATAGCCGGCCTTTAACAGTGCAATGGCTTCAATTTCATAATCTGCGATACGAGTATCGCTAAGGTTTCCGTAAAACCGCTGCATCCGTTTCAAATCGGTGGCGACCTTCGCCGCTATGTGTCTAGCGTGGGTTAAAGTAAAGGTCGTCGTTTCAGAAATCGTATGGCTGTAGCTCATTGTTATCCTCACATTGAAAAGGAAGGTCCGAAGACCTTCTGCCAGTAGTAAACGGTCTCGCCCTTTGTAGGTGCTCTGAGTGTTGCATCTATAGCGTCGCCCGCATCGAGAGCAGCATCGACTATAGCCTCAGCCTGAGAATTGGTGTAGAGCTTGCTGACGTTATTCGCTTGATTTACCGGATCAATGATCTGAATAGGTTCAGAAAATGAACCGACCTCAGATGGATCATAGTAGTCGTCAAATACGATTCTTTCCCGTAGGTTGCTACGAGCAACATAAGTAAAAAAATGCTGAAGTGCTTCGGGATAATCGGCGAAGTCATCTCCCCGATCACACAGATGAGCCAGTATTAACTCAACCATGAAAGATTTGAACCGAAAATCCTCACGCTCTCGTTTGACATTTTTGACCCAAAATTTGAGCAACCGTGCAACCTGGGCAAAATGTCTTTCCTGCTCTTTCTTTCGTTTGCGTATGAACTCCAAATGAAAGGCGATGTTAGTCTCTAAAAATGATCCATCATCTTGACTGACGAGATTACCGTACCAATCCGGGTCGCCATCATAGAGAATAGGCACAACATCAACATCAAGCCCTGATCCTCGAAACGACACGGTTACACTGTACGTTTGTGGCGTCACTTGATCGGATTTGAAGTTCGGAAATGCCGTTCGTAGCCTCTCAGCGAGATATTCCAACAGGTCTCCCACCTCTTGCGGAGTATCTGCGCCACTGATGTAGCAGGCCATATCGATATCGTTGAGAGAACGCAGGGGCGTGCCTTTCGCCAAGCTGCCCGCCATGAGAATTTTTTTTAGGCTAAAGTCTGGGTGCTCAGAAAGATAGCTGTCAAGCCTCTCTCGGAGTCGGCGTGCTTGAGCGCGATACCCGGATGCCTTATCCTTAGGTAGGTTCACCTTATCTTGGGCAAACCGAACGATATCGCTGTGGTCAACGTGTTGTCTTGCCATTGTTGCCTCTCTTTCTGTTTAGGTGGGTGGATACCTCTTGCGAAAACTGGTGAGCTTGGATTTGAAGCGGTGCTTTACCGCCCACTCAATGAGAAAACCGTCGGCTTCTTTGAGGGTTAGATGTCCTGTCTGGATCAGTTCCAAAACCAAATCCTCTGTCTGGCAGAGTGCTAGGTCTTTGCATCGGCGTTGCCCTTCAACGCACGCTCTTTTGTCCTGAAGTCCAGCGACCCAACCTCGAGTGAGGGCAACGGCCAAGACAGCACATTCGCCTGCGCCAAGCCGTCCATCTGCGCGAAGATCGGCGAATAGAGCGACCTCCACTGTATTGCGAACACTTTGTAAATCAAGGATGCCTGCCGCCACGGCATCTTCAACCGCCTTCCTTTGATCAGGACGCCGCACCTCATCAAAAACTTGGTCGAGCAGTACGACCACTGTACCGATCTGGCCGAGCAACTCGATCCGACCAATCTTCACAAAATTCAGCAGGACCGACGCATCGAGAACAATCGGTATCGCGCTTTGTCGCTGCATCCAATGTGCCTCAATTGACCAAATCGAGGATCGTCTCGTCCTTGATATCCAACAGCCGCCCCACCTCGAGCAGACGGCCCTGCGAAATCTCTCCGCGCCACCGCGCTTCCATGGCCAGCGACAAAACCTGCCAATTCAACTCGCTGTCCCGATGCGCTTCGGCAGGGGATTCGCCTTTGGAGGCATCGACACCTGCTCCAGTAGGTTTGAAGCCAGCATGGGAGAACGCCTTTATAGCCCACAGATACCGATTGGCGTCATGGGTCTGGTCGAGAAGCGTTTGGGTTTGGTCGGCACTTGCAAAATTCAAGCCGCGCAGGCGCCAGACCGCCGCTGCATAGCTCACGCCAAAATGCCGGGCCAACAGTGCCACATCTACATAGGTCACATATTGCGAACGCGCCGGGTTTCGCAATGCCCCCCGAATGCCCTCTTCGGTGACGGCATCCATCGCGGCTTCTTCGCGGCGCGTTCCTCTGCCCTTGCCCAAGTTGTACAGAAAATCTCGCACGCCCTCTTCGGGCATGAGAAAAGCGGCGGCAAAGGCATTGGCTCGCTGTTCGGTCCTCGTCTTGGCGTTGTGGGTGCTCGTAACCGTCGCGAACTCATCGCGGTCCATAAGCGCGTGACCGTGTTCGTGGGCATAAGAAAACCGTCGCCGCACGGGTGCTTGGGTGAGGTTTGCCAAAATTGCCATGCCGAAGTCGGGGCTGCTCAGAAAGAGGCCCGAGATTTCATCCGGCAGAGACAAAGCCGCGGTCCATATATTTTGGTGAGCTAACATTTCGGGGACTTCTCGCACGGGTGCTTTGCCCAAACCGAGACGCCGCCGTTCCTGTTCGGCGACGAGTTGGCCCTGGTCAATGGCCTGCCCCACTGATCGCGGAGATGACAAATCGTAACGCGGCAGAGAGACAACGGCCTTGCGGCCAATCAGCCGCCGCAACAATGCCCCTTCTCTGAGCAAGCGCAGGCAATGCGACGCCTGTTTTTGGACGATCTCACCTTGCAGGCCCGGCGCGGCGCGAAAGAGCGCGACGACCGGGTCTTCCGGTTTGACCGGGATGTTCGGATTGACAAACCATTCAACCGGCTGACCGTATAGATCCGCAAGACGGGTCAGTTCGAGCGTGGAGACCTGACGCTGCCCGGATTCCATGAGGCTGATCGCGGAACGCTGTAAGCCGAGCACTGTGCTGGCGGCCTCTTGTGTGATCTGCCGACTTTCGCGTGCAAAACGCAAGCGTTGCCCGATATTTTCAGGGGTAATGACCATGTCGCACCTCCGAGTCCTTCAATGTGTCACCTGTCGGCCACAGCAACTGCGACAGACGCTCCAAAGACAATTTATATAATCCCACATTCATTGTCAATATTTCCTTTTTATGTTTCGATTATCGCACCTTCTAAAAACGCACACCCCATGCTTTGGATAATCTATAAGACAAGGGGTAGGATTTGGGGATTTACAGGATTAAAACCCCCACATCCCACACCCGCTATGTCCTTCCCACCTGTTGCGTTCTTCGCACCCCCTAACCCCCTTCCTGGCGGGGCCGAGGGAGAGGTCCTATTTCGTTACTTTTTCCAACAACTGCTGTCGCACATCCTGCCCATCAACCGATTTTTCCGCGATGAGAAACAGGCCCTTGCCCTTGCTTTCTCGCTCCCACAACGCGCCAATGGTTCGCTTTTCCGCTGTGTCAGAGCCTTCGGCGATGTGCGCGCCTTTGTATTCGATGACGAGTAGGCGACCGTCGTTCAGCGAGGCGACAAAGTCGGGATAGAATTTGTCCGTCGCAGTGGGCAGGCAGAACGAGTTTGGATGGCGCGCGACATTGCGGATCCAGTACTTCACGGCGGGCAGGTTGTCAATGGTTTGGGCGCATTGGACTTCTTCGCCATCTTCGGCACCGTCAAAGGCGGGCATGTGGTCTGGGCCGAGGAAGTGCTTGTTCGGTTTCCAGCGTCCTCGATAGCGGCGTTGATCAGCATACATGCCATCCCGAAACACAAAGGCGTGGTCAAAGGAAACCGAGACTTTTGCATGGGGCGCGAAGAGATAACGCTGATAAACTCGGTTGCGTTCCCGCTGGCGAATGTCGTCAATTTTCTCGCGTACCTTGCGCGCCAAGATAAATTTGCAGCGCATCAGTGCGGCGATGTCTAGGCCGCGTGTGTCTATCAAGTGGCCGACCAAGGCACGTAGCCACTTGAGCATGTCGCGCTGGTGAATATCCATTTGCCGCACTTGTTGGTCAAGCCACAAGACGAGGGCCTCGGCTGTCCAGCCTTCGATATCCACATCCAATGCCAACTGCACATTTTCACTTGCAAACTGGTAGGTGATGCGGTTGCCGTCAAGGTCGATCTCGAAACTGCGTGCGGTCTCGCGGATGGCGAACTCGCGCTCGTCCAGCTTTGCCGGGTGATCGCATAAAGACCAATCGTGGAACTCCATGAAGGTGTCTGTGTCGGCAAATTCCAGTGTGTCTTGCACGCCTGACATCAGACGCGGGACTGCGAATACCTGCCCTCGTGCGGCGGGTGATATTTGTTCTTCAACTCTAACGCGGTATTTTGCAACCGCGTGGGTGAACTCTTTTTGCGCTTGTTCGGGCAAGGTCGTGCAGATCGCCTTTTCCGCATCTGCATTGATCCAACCGGCGATGGCGATTTCGACTGTGCCTTCGGTCATTTCGCGCACCAGCAACCCCTCGGAGGTGATCTCTTGTAGCGCGTACAAAACTCCCGGCGTCGCGGTGACTGCGTGTTTGAATACGGGTTTCTGATCAGGGCGAGGGCCGAACAAATTGCCCTGCATGTCGAACTCGCGTTGGATTGGTTCGATATTTTCGCAGGCGTCTTCTTCCTCAAAGCCCATTGCCACCAATTTGTCGGTAAGCCCGCGCGCGTCCTCAAAGAAGTGGCGCAGCACAGACAGGGTATCGGTTTGGTATTGCTTGAGTTGCATGATCAGTCTCGCACTTGCACATCGTAGGGAACTTGCTTGAAGGTGATCGCCTCGTGGTTGAGGGCCTGCGGCGTCAAGCGCGATTGCTCGCCATAGATTGTCAGCGGGCCATTGAAGCCGGGACGCGCTTTGGCGATTTCCACACGGATGCACGCCAGCGTGGATCGCGTCAGCACATTGCCATTGCCGGGGTGCTTGTCGCCTAAGTTGCCGTTGTAGAGCAGGGCATAGGCGCGACCATCGTGCAGGCCGAGCAAGGGAAAGCGAATGTCCGACCGAATTTGCCCGTCCTCTTCACACGGGCGGGCCGAGGCGATAGAAGCGAAACCCGCCGCCGCCCTGCCAGTTGACGCTTTTGGAGATGCCGCCCTGCTCGCCTTCGATGACTTTGTTCAAGCGCGGGACGCAATGCGTGACCGCGTGCTCGCCCAACTCAATGCCGATGTAACGCCGCCCCATCTTGTGCGCGACCGCCGCCGTTGTGCCAGAGCCGAGGAAGGAATCGAGGACGAGATCGCCGGGGGTGGTGGCGATGTGGAGGATGCGATGGAGTAGGCGTTCGGGCTTGGGCGTGCTGAAGACATCACCGGGATTAAATGCCTTGACCTCTTGCTTTGCGTCTTGGTTGTGACCGACTTCTTGGTGAGGCCATATTGTCACTGGTGTAATGCCGCTTTGCACCTCCGAAAGAAATTTCTTGATTCTGGGAACGTTTGTTCCAGTTTTTCCAAACCATATACGATCATCCGCCACCAATTCGTCGAAACGCTCCTTGGAAAACTGCCAACTCCTTCCTTTGGGAGGCCAAAACTCTTTACCGGCCAGATTTTGAATTGAATAAATATACTTTTGACTCGGGGTTTTCACTTGTATGGGCTGTGAAGCCCAAGGTCCTCGGGGATCATCGTCGGGGTTGGAAAATCCGCTATCCTGTTCTTCGCTACGAGGTAATAGATTGAGTTTCCATTCGTCTTTGTTTTTTGCATGGACAATTATATAGTCATGGTTGTCGCTGAACCACCGCGCATCATTGGCGCGAGTGTGTTTTTTTGCCAAATGACATTCGCCACAAAATTACTCCGCCCAAATATCTCATCCATAGCAACCTTTAAGTAGTGTCCTTCATCATCATCAACGGACACCCAAATGGACCCGTCCTCGGCGAGCATCTCCCGCAACAGTTCGAGGCGCGGCCACATCATCGCCAGCCACTGCGCGTGTTCGAGATTGTCGTCGTAATGTTCAAAAGCCGAGCGTGTATTGTACGGCGGATCAATATAGATGCACTTCACGCGCCCGGCGTAAAACGGCAACAACGCCTTGAGCGCGTCCAGATTGTCGCCATGGATCAACATATTGCCCGCACCGAAGTCGCCAGTGGAAAAGTCGAGCACTTCTTCCAACAAGCGATAGGGAACGCGAGCAGCGGCGCGTATATCTTCATCTCGTGTCAGCCAGTTCAGAATGGGCATATCAAAACCTAGGCGTTTCAAGGTTTCAGCGACAAAGTAACTGTAATCGGCAAGAGATTTGAGGGGATTTTCAACCACATCAATAAACGGGTTGCACGCGCAATGCGTCTGCGGGATCGCGTTGGTGGATTTGTGCGCTGTACGTTGCTTTGCGGCGTTGCCAAGTTTCGTAAATGCCTTTCCACCGGCTGAAATCCGTTTGCTTCATTTCAAGGACGAGTTCGTGCAGTTCCATTGTGTTTCTCCTTTCAAGTATTTTCATTCTGCGTTGGTACCGCTGACATAGCTTCTTGGTATTCAGCGATCCACTTTTCGGCTTCTTCTTTAGAGTAGGTTCCGGTAATGGCACCGATGATGAGCAGTTGAGAGCTTGGCGGCTTGTCAATGTGGTGTTCCAGTTTCTCTCGCAATACTTTTGCTTTTTCATCAGGCAAGCCTTCGACGATGTCATCCACCTGTTTGGAGCTCAATCCACCCTCGAAATGCACTTCCGATAGATACGTTGCTGCGCCAATTGATTCCCTGATTCTTTCCTCAAATGTGTCGCCGGCCTTCCATATACGACCAACCCCTTGTAGTTGCGCTCCAAATAAATAGGCACCTTGCAATTGGGCCTGATAAAGATTGGCACCTTGTAGGCATGCCTCGAAAAGATCAGCTCCGTATAGGCGGACCTTATGAAAATCAGCCCCTTGTAGGCACGCCTTTCTAAGACGAGCTACCCGTAGATTCGCCTTGCCGAGATCAGCCCCTTGCAAATGTGCCTCAAGAAAATCAGCCTCTTGCAAGTGCGCCTTCCGAAGATTCGATCCTTTCAGGTGGGCCATGGTCAAAACAGCCTTTTCTAAACGCGCTTTTCTGAGATTGGCACCGTTCAGGTAGCTTCCCTGCAAGTTGATGCGGAGATCTTTGAAAACGTCTTGCTCTTGCACAAACAGCAGGGTCAACAGGCTTTGGACTTCCTCCGAGGGCTT
The DNA here is from genome assembly GCA_958295785.1 of uncultured Latescibacterota bacterium. Classification (GTDB taxonomy): domain Bacteria; phylum Latescibacterota; class UBA2968; order UBA2968; family UBA2968; genus VXRD01. The sequence continues at coordinate 1,793,106 of OY282377.1, read as the reverse complement.
TGACCGATGTGTTTTGCGATACGCGCTTTCACCTGTGGTCTGGCGGATATAGGCGCAGAGAATGTCGAGCACGGTTTGGCGCAACTCTTGGGTATCTTCTGCCAAATGGAAAAGTTCGTAGGCACCTCCCAAGCGCACAGAGTCCTTTTCGTGCCCCAAGTGTTCAATGGCATTTTTCAGGCGTTCCTGCCGCAACCCCTGCTCGGTGTTCAACACGGCGTCGGCATGTGCTTTTGCGGTATCCTCCATCGCCTTAGCACGCTTGTAGGACATCAGAGCTTGCAAGGCGACCAAGACGCCGCCCATACCGATGCCGATAAATTTCAGGACTTCGGGTTTTGAAGATAAACCGAGAAGTTCAAAAATACATTTCTCGACATCTTCCCGAACCATGACCATCAAAAAAATTCCCGCCAATAAAACAAGTAGAATGACAAGTAGAATGATAAGAGCGATCTGAAAAAAATAAAAAAATCGAGTGCGTAAACGGTTCATCGCGGATTTCCAAGGTGAGTGGTCCAATTGGTCTGTTCTTTCAGATAGGTGTGTTCCAAGCCATCCTGCGGTTGCCAGCCCAAAACGCGCTTTGCCTTTTCATTTGAAAACTGTCCGTGCGGTCGATCCGCAAAGATATTGAACACCTCGCAGCGCGATGGCAGGGTCGTCAGATCAATCGTCAACCCCGGCAAAAACGCCGCCGCCGCATCGCGCCACGTCACGAGAAACGAGCGATTCTGATGCGCGTTTGACAAATCGTTGTGATCGCAAAAAATGTAGAACAAATAGCACAACACATACACATCGCAATGCGTTGAAAAAATTCGGCAGACCTCTTGGCCCAAGCCCTTGGACAGCGCGTACAAATTCGTACTCGGCTTGGGCGGCACATCCGGGCCAATGCCGTAATCCCACGCCTCGTAGGGCGCGCCCTGCACGGTAAAATGCGGCCCGGTATTGATCACCCGCCGAATCCCGTGCGCGACTGCTGCGCGCATGATGTTGTAACACCCCATTGCATTCACGTCAAACGCGATCTTGCGATGCGGGCGCAAGACCGACAAATTGATGATCGCATCCATGCCCTTTGCCGCGTGCATCACCGCGTCTGCATCCGCCACATCCACCGGCATCATCTCGTGCGGCGTCTCAAACGCCGCCAAATCCGTCAGCCGCAAATCCACATGCCCTTCCAATGCCCTGACCACATGCGGCCCCAACATGCCATTGCTGCCGTAAATGACAACTTTCATATCCACCTCCAGAATACACGTCAAAAAGTGCGAATAGACGAACCCATCCATCTAACCCCTAATACCAAAGAGATCATGCCTTGCTCGTCTCAAGCGTTTGGCCCTACAGCATCGTTTGTTGCCTTTGATGCGTTGGCTACGCCTGTGCCTACGGCGTGCGGCGACTTCCTTTTTTTCAGCAGCAAAAAAAGGAAGCGAGCGGGGTACAACTGCCCCAGCAGTTCAAAAATGCCGCTCTCATGCGCCGAGAGGCTTGCACAGCGCAAATCGCTTTGCGGGTCGCACAACATGCGTTGGCCTGCGAGGTTGGCTACATAATCGCTGTGCGTTGCGAGACGGCCTTGCGCGCTGTGCGTGATGGCATGATCTGATGGTCTTTTGGGATGGCCTGGTTGCTATGGCTTCTCTGAATGACTGTGTATTGTCTATAGTTTCAACACACTCATCGCACGATCTATCGGAAACCGCGCATGCGGGACATCGGACTGCACATGCAACACCTGCCACATCGGCCCGTCTGTCGCCAGAACCCGCCCAATGGCCTTTACCGCATCTGCCACGGTCAACGCCATGGTGCCATCGCCATCCACGTCGCCAAAGCGCAAACACGTCACGCGCACCGAGTGCTCGCGCGCAAACTCGCGACACGTAAATTCGCCCAAATACCGCGCCAAAGGCCCCGCCTCTGTTGAAGGCCGCGGCGCCCACACTTCTGTCACCTGATAGTTGGGATCGCAAGACGCGAACAAGTGCAGCGAACTGACATACACCACATGCGGCACGTTCTTTTCCCGCGCCGCGTACATGAGGTTATACGTACACCGCGTCTGAAAATCCATTTCCCGCTCATCGCTTTTCAATGCCTCGGGCAATTCCGCGAGATGCACAATCGCATCCATCCCATCCACCAGTGCTTCTGTCTCGCCCTCGTGCCCGAGTTCACATGTGACAAAATCGCGATCCGTCTCCACCTCTACAACATCGGTCAACACAACCTCGTGCTCGCCCGACAACGCCGCTGCCAGTGCCCGAGCCAAAGCCGTCTCTCCCGATGTAATCAACACGTTCATGCCTTCCTCCTATCGTTGTTTATCCATACCGCCCGATATTCGCTTCGTCGTAATACTTATTCACATTTGGCACCGCGCGCATGCCGTGCCAAACGCCGCGGAACAGGGTTTGTCGCTTGGGCGGCATCGCGGCGATCACCTCGGGCCGCGGGCAACCTTTGCCCCATTTTGCGTTCACGGTGTTGTAGCAGGTGAACAAACTCAGCCTATCCAGATCCTCATTCACCCATCGCGTCCCCGTATGGCACAGGGCTTCGGTGAAAATCACCGCGGATCCCGCTGGGCAGGAGTACGTTTCCCACAAATCGCTCTCGCGTCCACTTAGGGTTTCGGGCCGCGGAAACGCCGCCTTGTGACTGCCCGACAAAAACATCGTGCCGCCATCGCCCTTTCTCACCTCATTCAACTCCCAGACCACGCGAATCAGTCCCGCGTGAATTTTCCCCGGCTGCATCTGGTAAATGTGCGAGTTGCCGCAAAAATTGAAAAAGCCACCCCCGCCGTGGGGCCGAAAATTGTCGTGCCCGGCCCGCCGATGGCTCGTGTACGTGTGGTCAAACCGAAATCCGTAACAGGCTTCGGTTGCCAATGCCTGATGCGAAATGATCTCGTTCAACACGCCCACCACCGCCGGGTGATCCAAAAGAATCTGAGACGCGCCGCCGTGATTGTCACGCGCATCGGGCGGGAGGGAATCGCGTGCATACAAAAACGCCCTCTGGTGTTCGCGCACGGGTTCGAGTTCTTCCCCGCGCAACAAGCCGGGCAAACAGATCCATCCCTTCAGGTCAAACAGGTACTTCTGCTCTTCAGACATTGGCACAACGGGCAAGCCGTCGGCATTGGTCATTGGCAACAGGGTTTTGGACATAAAATCCTCCTTTGGAAAAGTTCATCCTTGAAAAACGCGCATGATTGACTATTTTATGGGAAATGCCGCGCCACAAACCAAGAGGTCACCATGGAAATCACAATGGACGTTCCCGACGATCTGGCCGTGCGTTTGCAGAGTCGCCAAGATCAGTTGCCGCAAATCATTGAACTCGGCCTCCGCAAACTGGATGCAACCACGCCTGCCACGTTTGAAGATGTCTCGAAGATATTGGAAACGCTGGTCGCTTTTCCCTCTGCCGAGGAAATTATCAATCTCCGTCCATCAGACGAATTGCAAAAACGGATTGACGCACTGCTAAAGAAAAACCGCGCAGAGGGATTGCAGCCGGAAGAAGAAAGAGAATGGGCGCATTATGAATACCTCGAGCACATCGTTCGGTTAGCCAAAGCAAACGCGGCCTTAAAGCTGAAAACAAAATGAATCCATCCTATACCCTTCAACCTGCGTAGCCACGTCACTCAGCGCGCTCGAGAACTGTGCGAATACTGTCTTATTCCGCAATCATTTTCATTTGCCACACACGAAATCGATCACATCATTGCCCAAAAACCCGGCGGACAAACGATCTCTGACAACCTCGCGCTCTCGTGTTCACTCTGCAACAAGTACAAGGGAAGCGACATAGCATCCATTGATCCACAAACGGGGCGCATCACGCCGTTGTTCAATCCTCGTCGAGATGTTTGGGACGATCATTTTGAAGTGCGGGAAACTGGACACATTCCCCCACTCACGCCAAAAGGTCGGGCGACGGATCGCCTGCTACAATTCAATCGATCCCCTCGCATTGCAGAACGGAAACTCCGCATTCTTTTGCGTCATTGACATTATCCCGCCATCTCTACCAATTCTCTCCACTGATCCGCATCTACCAGCACTCCTTTCTCCAAACTCTCGCGCCGCGTTTGCAACATGCCCTCGCCGGGATAGCGTGCGGCCTGAACGCCGTGTACGTCATCCACCACGCCATTGACAATGCCTTCGCGCACCTCCTGCCCGACAAGTGACGTCACATCTATCGCAATATAGGTCTGCGACACGGCGTATTCATCGCCCTGCGCGCCGATCTCGTGCGTTGCCTGACCGCCCGACAACAGCGCGGTCAACACATCGAGCACAATCGCCAGTGCCGATCCTTTCCAGTAGCCAATGGGCAGGGCGCGTTTTGACTCGAGAATCGCGCCGGGATCGCACGTCAAATTGCCCTCAGCATCAAATCCCCCTGCTATGGGTAGCGCCTCGCCGCGCGCTTGCAACACCTCCAACTTGCCATTGGAATACTGGCTCATCGCCATATCCAGCAAGATATGTCCCTCTTTTCTTGGAATCGCCATAGTCATGGGATTGTTTCCAATTCGCTTCTGCGTCGCGCCCCACGGGGGCATCAGCGGGGTCGTATTCGTCCAGCACATCCCAATACATCCCGCGTCGGCGGCCTGCAAACCATAGGCACCTGCGCGCATCCAGTGATTGGTGTTCCGCAACCCCACGCATCCCATGCCGCGTTCTTTTGCGATCTCGATGGCGCGTCCCATCGCAAAATGGGCATTCACCAGCCCAATCCCCATCTTGCCATCCCATTGCTCCACCACGCCCAAAGCCTTCACGCGCACGGGCTCGGCCCGCCCATCCAATCGCCCCGCGCGCAACTTTGCCACCCATCCGGGAAATCGGTTCAACCCGTGGGAATACACGCCATCGCGCTGATTCTCGGCAAACAATCGCCCGCACAATTCCGCCCTCGCCTCTGACAACCCCGCCTTCGCCAAGGTGCGAAAAAACATCTCTTTCAACCCCTCAAAAGGAACCCGTCGCTGCATAAAAATCCTCCATTATCCACTCTGCCATCGCATTTTTGGACGCGGTGATAGGACGGGCACGAGGGCCTGTCCCTACGATCTCATAACATCGCCAGCGTGCTTTTGGACACCCTGTAAGATATTTCAAATACAGCAGAAAATCCACGCTAAAAAAACGCGCAAATTTCCCGAATGCCCAACGCCCGTAGATGCCGTCTTTATACTTGATATCGCCGGTAAAGTGCCTTATTTTGGGATCGATCAGATCTGGCGAACTGGGATTGGCAAAAGGAGGAATGGTTATGAAAATCACGGGCGTTGATTTGACCCCGGTTGCATCCAGACGCGAAACCGGGGCTGTGTCTCGTCACGTCATTCTCCGTCTGCATACCGATCAGGGGCTGATCGGCTTGGGCGAAATGTCCGATGTGGGCGACTGGGGGGTTATGTACGATCTCAATGATGTCAAGCGCGCGTACGAGTCTTTGCTCGTCGGAAAGGATCCCCGCGCGTGGCGCGCCATTGTCCTTGCGGCCCGGTCTCGCCTGCGAATGGGTGGGGCAATTCGAACGGGATTCGAGATCGGCCTTTTCGATTTGATCGGCAAAATCCAAAACCAGTCGGTTGCGGGCGTATTTGGCGGCTCGCTAAGAGACAAATTGCGCGTTTGCTACCCGATTTTCAGGAACTATTCTCGGAAAGACGCCGAGGAGAATATCGGGCGCGTTGATCGCCGCATGAAAGAGGGCCATGACCTGTTTCGGCTGTATCACGGGGGCAATCTGGAAGCAGACGAGATATTTTTGGATGGCGTGAAATCGAACTGGGGAGATCGATTTGTCTTGAAATCCCTCGACTTCAGCGGCGTACACAAATGGAAACGGGTCGTCCAAGCACTCGAGGTCCTGTTGAAGTACTACGCGCCCATTCTCTTGGAGTCCGTGTCTGACCGAAAAGACCTCGAGGGCCAGTACGAGGTACGCAAGCGAATTGACTTGCCCATCAGCGAGCACGTCAGTTCACTGAATCAAGCCTATCAATTTGCCCGACATCGGTATGTGGATATCTTCAACATCAGCCTGTCGGGCGCGGGTGGATTCACAAACGCGCTGCACATTGCACAAGTCGCCGACGCCGCTGGCCTGTCGTGTCTGGTGGGAACGACGCAGGAACTTTCAATTGGCGTGGCCGCGCAGGCCATGTTTGGCTCGGTCGTGGAAAATCTCGATTATCCGGGCGATCCCACAGGTGGATTGCTCTACGAGAGCGATGTGGTCAAAGAGCGCGTGCAGTATGAAAAGGGCTATCTGATCGTGCCCAAAGGGCCGGGGTTGGGAATGGAACTGGACGAGGAAAAGCTCGACGCGATTTCAGAGCCTTTGCGCTCGGTGGATTAAAAAAGGAGAAACAATGGCGCGAACAGGAACTTGGCGGCCTGTTGAAGGCACTGTTGACGCGATTCTCGCACAAATCCCCCGGCCGTTCGATGCGATGAGGGCGAGCGAAATTCCCGCCGTGATTGTGCGCCGCGCATTTCCCGCGGATCACTGCGCGGCACTCGTCGAGCGGTTCTACACCCGCGGTCTCCTCTACGACCCGCGCAAAAAGGGCCGTCTCCAGCGCGTTGACATCGGCACGAGCCTGGGCCATCTCGGGCGCGATCCAGACGCCTTCTACGCACATGCGCGGCAGACCCATGACCTCTTTGCGTCCCTGTTTGACGGGTATGGCGATCCCGTACAGACGCTTTGCGGCGCGCTCGCCAAAATGCTTCCGCACAAACGGGTTATGACGGCGCGAGAGCCAGACGGTCGGCTTTACGGCCCCGCGATTTTCAGAACCTACTACGAGGGATTGGGCCACTACCCGCACTACGATTCCGTGTCCAAGCGGTCCAAACGCTACGACTTTTCCGTCTCTCGATTCGACCATCAATTCGCGGGGGTGCTCTGCTTTCAGAACAGCGAAGACCGAGGCGACAGCGGCGAAGGCGTCTTGTACAAAGCCCCCATGTCGCCCGAGTTTCAATGCCATCTCGACGCGAAGCGGTTTCGGGAATACGCGGATCAGCAGGGCATTGCGCGCGCGCAGATCCACCTCGCCCCGGGGGATCTCTACTTTTTTTATTCCGAGACGATCCACGAAGTTCCCTTCGTCATCGGATCCACGCCTCGCGTCGTACTCGCCTCGTTCATCGGCATGTCAGAGGACGATCCCGAGGTTTATGTCTGGTCTTGAGGCCGAGCAACTTTCATTTTTTTATCTCTGGATTGCACCCATGAACCGACCGCCTGAATCATTTGTCCGCGTCCGTGAAGATCGCCTTTTGGACTTTGCCGCGGCTTGCTTTGAAAAGGCCGGCCTCGATGCGGATCACGCTGGGCTTATCGCTCGCCTCCTCGTCAACAGCGACCTGCGCGGTGTTCGCAGCCACGGCACGCGAACCGTCAACGGCTATTGCAAGAGTTTTGAAAACGGGCACATCAACCCGCGTCCCAACATCCGGGTGCTGCGCGAAACCCCGACGTGTAGCGTCATTGATGGCGATGGCACGCTCGGCTACCTCCCAATGGTGCGCGCGGCAGAACACGCGATTCGCAAAGCCAAAGAACTCGGCATGGGCATGGGCTTGGCGCGGCACGTCGGCCATATTGGATCCGCAGGCCACTACGCGCGGATGTGTTCCGACGCCGGATGTATTGGATTTTGCGTTCAGGGCAGGCAACACGGCAATGCGGAAAGAGATGGCAGAGAGCGGCAACTCGGGTATTTTGGCAATCCGCCGATATGCTTTGCCTTTCCCTCGGGCGATGAGCCGCCGGTCGTTCTCGACGCGGCGACCTGCATCCTGGCCGATTACCAGCGGGGGGCAGCGTTTGACGCCCTGCTCGAAATGATCCCGGCCGCATTTTTCAAAAGCATCGGATATACGGCTGTCGCCGCGCTCATCGGCGGTGGATTGGCCGGCGTCAGCCTTCCGTCCTCCCACGCCACAAAGGAGAAATGGCGCGCATCGGGCGCGGGTGGGTGCGTCATTGCGATTCACATTGACACCGCGATTCCCGACGCGGTCTTCCGCGCTGAATCAGATCGCATGGTTCGAGACGTTCGCAAGACCTACGACCCCATGCCGGGATGTGATCGCGCGCTTTTGCCCGGCGCCATAGAGGAAGAACGCATGGCCCTCCACCGCGCCGAGGGCATCCGCTATGGCGAAATGGAACGGGAAAACGCGCGCCAAGTCAGCGCGCGATTGGACGTTCCGCTTCCATGGAATTGATGCGAGCAATACCGCTCTAAAACCAGTGGTTAGTGGTCAGTGGTCAGTCCCCGCACAACAGCCAAAAACCCGACGCACTGCGTAAATGAAGGCAACAAACGCTTTAGACAAACAACGCGAGTGCCAAGCTGTACGTAACATCCGTTATCCAACACCACACATTGGAGGTCAGCATGTACATCGGCACACAGACCCGTTGTCGAACCGAAACCGACATCGAGGTTCTCGCACAACTCGGCGTGTTTAACGTGGATCAAACGCCTGCCGGGCCGTGGGCGGAATGGCGCGCAGATACGATCAAATCCCTGCGCGACCGCTTCGACAACTACGGCATCAATCTCGAAATGATTCACATTCCCCTGGGGTCTCAAAGCGCGTTCAAAAATGAAGCCGGCGCGATTTTCCTGGGGCCTAGCGACGCCCGAGACCGCGCCATTGACCGCATGTGCGAAACAGTCAGAATGGCCGCAGAAGCGGGCCTGCGCGGCCTCAATTACAACATCACCCTCTTGGGGCATCTTCGCACAGAACCGCGATACGGGCGCGGGCACGCGAGGTTGTCGTCGTTTGAATACGACAAATTGGACCAATCCACGGCCGCGTTTGAAGGCGGGCCCGCAGACGAGGACGAGATGTGGGAACGCATCGACCACTGGCTGCAGTGCATCATCCCCGTGGCCGAAGAATACAAAATTCAGATGGCCTGTCACCCCTCTGACCCGGGCATTGGATACGGCACGACGTATCGGGGGGTCGCGCGCGTGCTCGGCATGGTGGATGGCTTCAAGAAATTCATCGCCCTCTACGACAGCCCGTACAACGGACTGAACTTCTGCCTGGGTTGCATGGCCGAAAGCCTTGAAAATCCAGCCGAAGAAATCTATGACGTGATCCGGTATTTTGGATCGCGCAAGAAAATTTTCAACGTCCACTTCCGCAACATCAAAGGCGGCCTCCGCAACTTTGTCGAAGTTTTCCCAGACGAGGGCGATGTAGATATGCTCAAGGCCCTGCGTGCGTTCAAAGAAGTCGGCTACGAATACATGATCATGCCCGATCACGTTCCGGGCATATCCGGCCCCGAAGCCGCGCAGGTCGGCTTTGCCTATACTTACGGCTACATCCACGCGCTGCTGCAAGCGGTCAATGAATAATCGAAATGTGAGACCGTAGGGGCGGTGCCCCCGTGCCCGCCCGATGATAAAAGCAGGGGTCAGTCTCCACCCAGCCAACCCAAAATCGAGACATAATACCCATTTGATTTTTATTTTTCCGTATCCTGCCTCCCATCAGGGATGAATGAGGAACAAACTTTTGTACGGATCATGCGTTGCTTGTCTCAAGCGTTTGGTTCTCAAGCGTCGTTTGTTGCCTTTGATGCGTTGGCTACGCCTGTGCCTACGGCGTGCGGCGACTTCCTTTTTTTCAACAGCAAAAAAAGGAAGCAAAAAATGCCGCTCTCATGCGCCGAGAGGCTGGCACAGCGCAAAGCGCTTCGTTGCATACACAACATGCGTTGGCCTGCAAGGTGGGTTGCAAGAGGGAGGTTGGTTGCGAGACGGCCTTGCGCGCTGTGCGCGATGGCTTTGTCTGATGGTCTTTTGGGATGGCCTGGTTGCAATGGCTTCTTTGAATGACTGCGTAAGGTCAAGGGGATCGTTTGATGGCAACATATCGCATCAGGCCAACTGAAAATCAATTTAGTATAACACCGTAGGGGCGGTGCCCCCGTGCCCGCCCGATGATACAAAAAGCAGGGGTCAGGAGCCAATCCCCATCGGTTTTCCCTTTCGCGTCTTTCGTAGTGGTCAGGGGTCAGTCTCCACCCAGCCAACCCAAAATCGAGACATGAGCCCGTAGGCGCCCCCGTGCCCACGCAAAGGCCATCCGCAGATAAACGCAGAAGGACGCGAAGCAAGGCAATCGCAGGGGCGTGGCTCTCCTGATTAAGGCGTGAACTATCCCGTCCAACGGCCAGTTGTACTCCATTCGTAGATTCGCCCATTCCCTCACTCCCTATGTCTGCACAACCAAAATCGCAAGCCTTAAAACCGGATACAACCGAGGGGGCGTCTCTCATCACCAAGCGATCCCTCTTGATCGGATTGGGGATGGGCGTGTTCATGCCCTTGTGGCCCACGTACACCAGCTTTGTCCTCAACTCCACGCGGGCGGACCATTCGCATCTGTCGATGGCGATGCTCATCCCTTTTGTGGGCCTGCTGATTCTGAACGCCTTTCTCGAGCGGCGCGGCATTGGGTTTTCCCCAACGGAATTGCTCGCGATTTGCTGCATCGGCTTTGTGGCATCCACCATGCAGGGCGAGTGGCTCACGGTGTGGTTCCTCCAAATGCTGACCATGCCCGCGTACTACGCATCGCCCGAAAACCGGTTTGACGAACTCCTCCTGCCCCACATGCCGAGTTGGACAACCATCACCAACCGCGATGCGGTGCGCGGGTTTTACGAGGGACAAGTGCCCGGTACAGCCTTCCCTTGGGGCGAGTGGTTCTCTGTGCTTTTCTGGTGGGGCATGTTGATCGCGGGCATTTTGACGATTCACCTGTGCCTCAGCGTGTTGCTCCGCAAGCAGTGGATGGAATACGAGCGGCTGTCTTTCCCGGTGGCGACCGCGCTTTTGGAACTCACCGGGGTCTCTGGCACAACGGGCACGCTGAGAACGCTCGTGGGCAACCGCCTGTTTCAATGGGGATTTGGCCTGACCTTTGCCATCATTGCGTGGAATGTGTTCACTTGGTTCAGCGTCAATTTGCCGATGTTTCCGTTTTTGGCCGGGCGATACGGCCGGCATGTGATTTCGGTCGCGCCGGGCTTTCCGAGCATTGTCACCACCTTTGTGCTGCTCACCTTTTGCTTGGGCTACTTCACCAAGCTGGAAGTTCTGTTTAGCTTGTGGTTTTTCCACGTCGTTCAGATCTGCGTGGTCGGGCTTTTCAATCGCTTTGGCTTGGATTTGGGCGCGAACGATCCGTGGAGCTCGAGCCATCCCGCTATCGGTTGGATGACCTTTGGCGGGATGATCGTTTTTGTCGGCTGGGGATTTTATATCGCGCGGTCTCATTTTCGAGACATCTTTCGCAAAGCTGTTCTGCGCGACGAAAGCATTGACGACTCGGAAGAGATCATGTCCTATCGCACGGCAGTCGGCCTCTTGCTCGCGTGTTGCGGGTTCGTTTTTCTCTGGCTGTTGCGCGCAGGCATGGGGCCGGGGCCGGTTCTCGGCTGGTCCTTTGCCATGCTCGTCCTTTTTGTCGGCATGTCCCGCATTGTTGTGGAAAGCGGTCTCGTCTATCTTCGCGTGCCCCTCACCGCGCAGGGGTTTACATGGCACGCCTTTGGGGTCGGAAATATGGGGGCTGCGGGCGCCTCCATTTTGACCCTTACGATGAGCCTCGTCGCGGATGGGAAAACCTTCGCCACCACGCAAATGGCCCACATTCCGCGCTTGAGCATGGCCATGGCAAAGCGCAGCCGCAAGGCCGTGGCACCCACTGTTCTGATCGGCTGCCTGCTCGGCATAGCCGCGGTCGTCGGGTTCGTCGTCTATCAGGGCTACTACGGCATTGGCAGTGCCAACTTTGGACGCACCACATTTAAGGGCATTGGCTCTCTCAATGGCGCGGGTTTCAGCCGCTTGGCCGTATCCAGGCTTCAGTCAGACGCGCTGTTCACCGACTGGCCGCGCTTCCTATTTTTGGGCATTGGGGGCATTTTTACTGCCGTGCTCTACTACCTGCGGTATCGCTTCCCGGGCTTTCCGATCCATCCCATCGGATTTACAATTTGCGGCATGGTCGAAATGCAGGACAATTCCTTCAGCCTATTTCTGATCTGGGGCGTGAAGACCATCATTATGAAATTGGGCGGCCTGGAACGCTACCGGCACTACGCGCCCTTTTTTTTGGGGATGATCATGGGCTATATCGCAGGCGTTTCCCTGGGCGTCTTTGTCGATATTCTTTGGTTCCCGGGCGATGGGCACGAGATTCATTGCGATCCGTAAAGCGGATAAACGGGGCGGATTGACCACTGCGAAATACGCGGAGCGGTTTTCAACGTGTCGCTGTTCAGATACGTTCATAGGTAGGAACTGACAACTATGAACAAATTATCCGAAAAACCCTGGAGCGGGCGATTCGCGGGATCAACCGAAAAACTGATGGAAAAGTTCAACGCTTCCATCGGCTTTGACAAGCGGCTGTACAAAATGGATATCGAAGGCAGCCGCGCACAAACCCGCGCATTGGCCCGAATGGGCATTTTGACAAAACAGGAACGGGAACGGGTACTCGCGGGTCTCAATCGCGTGGAGCGGGAGATCGACGCGGGCGCGCTGCCACTGACCGATGATCTCGAAGACATCCACATGGCGGTGGAAAAGCGGTTGATCGAATTGGTCGGCGACGCGGGCGCGAAAATTCATACGGGCCGCAGCCGCAACGATCAAGTCGCCCTTGACGAGCGGCTGTTTTTGCGCGAGGCTATCGCCGACGCCATCGCGCAGATCGAGCGCGTCATGGCGGTGGTGCTGGATGTTGCCGAGAGCCATCTCGATGTGATCATGCCGGGATATACGCATGTGCAACAGGCCCAACCGATCCGGTTTTCGCACTATGCAATGGCCCTGTTCTGGATGCTGGCGCGCGACCGCACGCGCTTTGAAGACTGCTGGAAACGCGCAAATGCCATGCCCTTGGGCGCGGGCGCGCTGGCCGGAAGCGCGTACCCGCTCGACCGAGAATTTTTGCGCGCGGAATTGGGCTTTGACCGTATCGCGGAAAACAGCATCGACGCGGTGAGCGACCGGGATTATTTTTTGGAATATCTGTCCGCAGCCGCAATTTTGATGGGGCACTTGAGCCGGTTTTGCGAGGATTTGATCGTCTGGTCGTCTTCGGAATTTGGATTTGTCGAATTGGCCGACGCCTTCAGCACGGGATCGAGCATGATGCCGCAAAAGAAAAACCCGGATTCGCTGGAACTGGTGCGCGGCAAGACCGGGCGCGTGTACGGCAATTTGATGTCGTTGCTCACCGTGATGAAGGCCATTCCCCTGACGTACGCCAAGGATATGCAGGAGGACAAAGAACCCGTTTTTGACACGGCGGACACCGTGCATATTTCCCTGTCCGTGTTTGCCGGCGCGTGGCAGTCCATGAAAATCAACGGCAAACGCATGGCAGACGCGCTGGACAGCGCGATTTTAGCCACGGATCTGGCCGACTATCTCGCGCGCAAAGGCGTGCCCTTTCGCATGTGCCATCGCATTGTGGGAAAACTCGTCAGAACGGCACTGGCGCGCGGGCAAAAATTGCACGCATTGGACATGGAAACCCTGCGCGCCGCATCCGAGGCGTTCGATACCGATGTGCGAGCGGTTTTGTCGCCCGAGGCGAGCACCGAGGCGCGCAATCTGGACGGCGGCACAGGCCGCAATGCTGTTTTGCGGCAAATTGAAGCGGGTCGGCATTTGCTAACTGATGGAAAGGCGTGTGGATGAAGCGTTTTCACGAGCGGGATGTGCGGCGTTTTTACGATTTGCTCCAGCACGAGGCGAGGTCTGGGCTCACACAGCTCAATGCGATAGATGGCGATCACCTCATTGGCGTTGGGCTGTTTGACAATGAAGGCGATTTTGTATCCGAGTGCCTCCGCTACAATACGCTGGGGCTGTTGCAAGCGGGCGTGAACCCCCGGGCGTCCCATCTCTTGGACGAATACGGGGGCCTGCAAAATCGCATTCGCACCCTGTTTAGCGACATCGTGTCCAAACGCGATATCGCGTGTGTCACGGGCATTGTCATCTCAGAACCCGGGCAACTCACCGAAGCAGCACTCGCATATCAAAAAGAAGTGTCCGCCTTGGGAGATGGGGCACTGTTTTTTCCGTTGGATGAGGAAATTGCCATTGAAAACGCCAGGCCCAACCGCACGGCCAAACAGATCGCGGAATGGTTTTGGGGCGAAGCCACCTTGTCCAGCGTGGATCTCACCTGCATGGTATCCGTGCCCGGCACCTCAGACCCCGAGGGCACCTTTTTTCACCCCCGCCTGCGATTTCGCAAATACCGCCCGTACATTTTAGAAGGCATATCCGCGGCGATTCGCGGGGAATAGGTGAGGAGAGATGGGAGTTTAGCCACAAACGGTGTGGTAGGGGCGATGCCCCCATGCTCGCCCAAAGATACAAGACGTAATGTGTAAATTTTCGTCACTCCAACGCCGGAGGCCAGTGACTTTTGTCTTTTTCCCGTTTCATCCATTTTTTACAGGAGAATTTCATGATCAAAAAATCAATTTCCATCATCACCGCGATGTGCATGTTGTTGTTCTCCGTGTGCCCTATGCAGGCAGCGGAGCGCGATGCGGAACCGCAGGCCGAGCGCGGGATTGACCGCTTGGACGAAGATGCCTGGGGAATTGTGGATGTGCGCCGCGTATCCGGCACGCGCATCGTGTTGAGCCCTCGGGTGGGTGCCCAAATTGATTTGGAAGAGAGCAACCGCTACGCCCTGTTTCAAGGCGCGACCGTGTATTCGCAAAAAATAGATCTGTCGGTCTTGCGGCTGGGCGTATCGGGATTTCAATTTGCCGAATTTATGAAGCGAGACAATGGCAAACTCGCGATTAAAATTCAATACCGCTCCGGCCCGCGCATCGAAACGCGGTTGGTCAATCTGAAAAGTGAAAACGACTTGCGCCGGTTGCGGGACTACATCGAGCATTTCGATGAAATCCTCAAGGGCGAGTACACCCTTGCAGACACGTCTCAAAGCGATGCGGCCTATCCGCAATACACCGAAGACGCCATTTCTTTTGAAGAACGCAGGGCGCGCTTTCGCGTGGAAACGCGCTTTCCCGGCATGCTCACCCTAAAAAATGGCAAGCAAATCAAAGGCGAGTTTTTGCCCGTTTACGAAGATCATCGCATCTTGATCGAAACGGATTTGCAAGTTCAAAAGGTGGCTGTATCCGACATTCGCACCGTGCGATTTTTTGGTCAACGCGGTTCGGTTGCCATGGAACGGGCGATTTTATCCGGAATCGGAGGCGCGGCCACGGGCGCAGTGACCGGCGCACTCGCCGCATGGCAGGTCAATGCCGATGTCAAAAAGACGATGATCTGGGCCGCCGCCATTTTTGGCATTTTCGGTTTTGTGACCGGGCTGGTGACAGGCGCGAAAGCCACGCAAAGCGGCAAGACCTTTACGCTCGGTCCTGTCGAGGCTGATTAGGGGATAACACCATGACGATTTTGCCTTACAAAGACAAAACCCCGCGCATCGATCCATCGGCCTATCTTGCCCCCGGCGCGGTTGTGATTGGCGACGTGGTGATCAGCGCGGGGGTGAGCATCTGGTTCAATGCCGTGATTCGGGGCGACGTGGAACCCATTGTGATCCACGAGGGATCGAATATCCAAGATGGCACCGTGGTGCATACGGACCCGGGCTATCCCTGTGACGTGGGCGAAAATGTGACCGTTGGACACAGCGCGATTTTGCACGGGTGTCGCATCAAACCCGGCGTGACTATCGGGATGGGGGCGACCGTGTTGACAGGCGCAGTGGTGGGCGAATCCGCGCTGGTGGCCGCCCATGCCCTGGTCTTGGAAGGTGCTGAAATCGCGCCGCGCACGCTCATAGCCGGCGTGCCCGCCAAACCGCGCCGCATCTTGTCGGACAACGAAATCGCGCGCCTTTTGAAAAATACCGAGAGATACCAAAAACGGCGTTTGATTTATATGGGCCGGGATGTGGGCGCGAAGGAGACCTTATGAAACCATGGATTTTGTGTTTTGCATGGCTGTGCATCGGGTGTGGTGCGTCAAACCCCACAACGCCCGTTTCCGAGCCGCCCGCTGAACTGACTTTTGACCGTGTGACTGCGGCAGAGGCCAACGCCTATATCGCCGCGATCAACGGGGCTTTTACATCTATCGATGTCTTTTTCGCGGAATACGGCGGGGTCACGGCGGAGGTCACGCAAAACGCGATCCCGGTCTATTGGTCGCGGCAATTTATCCACAACATGACCGCGCGCCTGCACGCCATTTTAGCTGTCTTGCACGCCATGCGCCCGGAGAATCCGTATTTGCTCAGGTTGCACACCGAAGAATTTGAAGCCGCGTTTGAAGACTATCTCGACGGGGTCGCCTTTTTGGAGCAAAACCTCGATTTTCTGACGCCCGAAGTTATAGCGGGCCTGAACATGCGGATGGGCGCGGGCAATGTGCATATCATCCGCCTGCAAATTTTTTTGCGCGACCTCACGGGCACAGAAGTGACCTTCGGCGGCAATGAACCCGGCGACGGGCAGACGTTTTGACAACCAATCCTCTAAGGAGACCGTGATGGCGTCGTTTGATAAATGTCCGGTATGTGGTGGCGCGGCGATGAAGAAAAAGGAAGTCGAGAAGATTTTGCAAAGTGGCGATCTTTCTGAGCTCGTGAAAGTTCAGGCGGAAGTTTGTCTGCGTTGTGGCGAGCATCTGTACGCGCCAGCGGTTGTCAAACGCATCTCACAAATCAGATCGAAACTTCAACGAGAAGCAAAGGCGAATCTCCAAAGTACAGCTCGGAGAAGGCTTTTGAACAAGTTGGAGTATGAGGTCTGGCTGCTCAATTTTCTGGAAAATCGCTATGAAATGTTCAGGAGCAAACGCGATGTAGCGATCAGGATTACGAGCGGCGAGCAGAAGACTTCGTTCGAGCAAACTTTTGATGAATATTTTTTTCTTGATCCAAGTCTCCTGAACGCCATGATGCCCCTCACGTTCGTTGCATCTTTCAAGACGCTGGACATGATCTTTGAATGGATACTCGAAGAGAATCATAAATTGGGGAACATCTCAAAGGTGCCTTGGAGTTTTTCGGACAAAGTGAAAATTCTGACGCAAGCATCCAATCTCCATCTCTCCGACCCGTTCAAAAACCAACCGTACCTTTACGACTACGCGAAGGCCCTCTTTTGCCAACTGATGCCGTATCGCAATGAGGTCGTGCATAGAAACAGCTTCTGTGTCTCTGGAGACACATTGGCCCTCTCGGATTCCAAAGCGGGAACCAGCCTGACCTTGAATGGTCAACAGGTCAACCATCTGGTGCGCTTTGCGCTCGCGCTCGTCCGTGCGCTGACAAAACAAATTGTCGTTGATCGCAAGACCAATAAGTTGTTGCAATATTACCTTGATGTCCTCGCGCCAATACACGGGTTGCCGACCTTCAACCAACAAATGCCTTTTCTCGTGCCTGTCGAACTCACCGTACCCAAGTGCGGCGCATCCTTTCCAGCCGACCTGAAGCAAGTGCGCGACGAGGTCAAGCACAAATTCTCAAGCCAAGAGGTGTTTTTTGATCTGAAGGTGCTGGCCGTAGAGGGCGAGAAACTCATTGCGACGTGGTACTTCGCGCCAGCAGAAGTGCCAGATTTGGACGTGATGATCTTTTACGAGGAATCGCAAAAAGACCATCGCGTAGCACTCGTCGAACCAAATCAGGGGAAAACATAATGGACACAAAACCGCGATTGTGTTCTCATGACCCAGGTGAAATCGTTCGTTTTGTGAACGAACTCAAACGCGGTTCACCCTAATGGGAGGAGACGATGATGAACACTGTTCCGTTTGACAAACTGGGGCCTGGGCAGTCTGGAAGGCTCGCGTATCAAGTGCTCGGTCAGGACGGGCCGATTATGAATCCGCAGAACATCCGATACCTGCCGGCAGACAGCGGAGAACTGCCTGCCAACGCGATGAACACGAGTGCATCGGGCTTGACTGCTGGCTTGGCCGGGGCCAATCTCATCTGTTCATTTCTGACTCTGGGCGTTTCCGTGTACATTGCCAGACAAGTTGCCGGCCTGCACAGAAAAATGGATCGTCTCCAAGAGACGGTGGATCGCATTGAACGCAAGGTTGATTATATCGTGTCGAAAGTTGACCGCATCGACGTCCAAGTCGCTGAAAACAACTTGCGACACGCCTTGGAATACGTGCTTCGCCAAGCCGTGTCCAGTGAGGGGGTTGACCTGCGTGTTCTTACAGGTCTCAGGGATGACATTAAAAAGTTTAACGACTCGTTGTCCTCGTCTCTCGTGCTCAACTTTGGCCTTCGGCTTTCCAGCGATATCCGAGGCCGACTGCAAGAGATCTACTACCTCCTATATGGGGTTCGGAAGTTGGTCGCACAAAGGTACAACATGGCCGTTGGCGGCGACCCGGAGCGCATTATTACGACGAACCCCACAGATGATTACTTTTCGAAACTCGGCGGCAACTTGGATATTCTCGTTAGCGCAACTACGACACTCTCTCCTGTGCAAATCAAATTGATAGACAAAAAGCGGATTACAAAACGCAGTGCTTCTTTACTCTCTGAGCAAAGCAAAAAAAAGATGGGATTGATAGACTTTGATGATTGTCTTCCGGAGCCTCATGACGAGATATTTGAGAATGAAGATATTGAAGCCACAGAGAAAGGGCTGTCTGATCTCGGCTGTGCGTGGCTCCATCACTCTGACGCCGGTTTGCTTTTTCGGACCGGGGCCGAGTTGGATGCAATAGCCAAGGGCTACGAATATTTCTGGCCCCAATTGAAAGAAGAAGCTACGCCGTGCGGGTTCAACCAAATTGACGTTGTGACCGATCTTGCGTTGATTGAAACTGTCTGAATCGCGGATTAAACGGATTACGCGGATTACGCGGATTGGGCGGCGCAGGGAGGGCAGAGGGTGCAGAAAACACAGACGACGCAAAGAGTGCAGAGTTCTCGGAGGAAAAGCAACAGTAGGGCCTGGCCCCGTGCTCGCCCGAAGATACAAGACGCAAGACACTCGCCCGCTGTCATTCCGTCGCACGCGCCTGTCATTGCACCGAGGTATCCCCATGGCCGAATACGATGCGATTTCCAAACGCCTGATTCAAACTTATCCGAAAGACATCGTCTATTTTACACTTGGACGAGACGACATCGAGGTCCGCGCAATCCTCGAAACCGAACAACCCAAGGTCGAAATGCACCGAACAGACAGCTTGATTCTCGTGCGGATCGATGGCGAGGAGGCCTTGGTTCACACGGAATTTCAAACCACCGACAGCACGGATACGCCCATGCCGATCCGCATGGCAGGCTATAAAATCCGAATCATTGAGCAGTATGGCCTGCCGGTCTATTCCTTTGTGATCTACTTGCGACCCAATGCCGGGCGACGCGATAAAGGACGCTTTATCCAAAGGTTGCCCGGCCATCGCTTCTTTGTGCAATACAAGGTGATTCGGTTGAGTGAAATTGAGGGGCAAGATATTGTCGCGGGCGGTCATCATGGCCTGCTACCGTTTGCGCCATTGATGAAGCGTCCTGCGGGAATGGCTTCAGAGGAATGGTTGCGTCAGTGTATCCGCAGGACCGATGATGTGTCATTGGATCATGCAACCAAGGTTGACTTTTTAGGTGGGTTGGCATTATTGAGTGGCTTGGTGTACGAGCCAAGCACCATCACGAGTATCATTTCCCAGGAGGGTCTTATGGACGCGATTATGCGTGAATCATCCTTTGCCCAATACCTCAAGGAACAGGGCATTGAGCAGGGCATTGAGCAGGGCATTGAACAGGGCATTGAACAGGGCATTGAACAGGGCATTGAACAGGGCATTGAGCAGGGCATTGAACAGGGCATTGAACAGGGCATTGAACAGGGCATTGAACAGGGCATTGAGCAGGGCATTGAGCAGGGCATTGAGCGAGGGGTCAGAGAACGTGCGATTGAAGATATCCTCGAAGTGTTGGAGGTTCGCTTTGGTCTGATCCCTGCACATCCCTTTGCTGTTCCCATCGCCGCGATTGACGATTTGCAACGGCTCAAGTGGTTGCTTCGTGCGGCGGTGCAAGTGGATAAACTGGATGAATTTCAGCGTTTGTTGAATGGGGATGCGTGACGAATTTCCCGATGAATGGCAAGAAGGAAGTTGGTCGCACAAAGGTACAACATGGCCGTTGGCGGCGACCCGGAACGTATCATTACGACGAATCCCACGGATGGTTACTTTTCGTTGCGCGGCGGCAACTTGGAGACTCTTGTTAGAGCAACTATGACACTCAGTGATAATAATGGTGGTAATCAATTCCAAAAGATGGCTTTGATACACATTGATGATTATCTTCCGGAGAGACATCCGTATATATTCAAGGATGAAGCCCGTGAATCGATTCGAACGATGGGTAGATGGATTTGGACAACAATTGATGGCAATTCGGAAGCGGAAGCGGTAAAGCAAGGGCTGTGTGATCTCGGCTGTAAGTGGCTCCATCACTCTGACGCCGGTTTGCTTTGGCGAACCTGGGTCGAGTTGGATGCAATAGCCGAGGGCTACGGATACTTCTGGCCCCAATTGGAAGAAGAAGCTACGCCGTGCGGGTTCAACCAAATTGACGTTGTGACCGATCTTGCGTTGATTGAAACTGTCTGAATCGCGGATTAAACGGATTACGCGGATTACGCGGATTGGGCGGCGCAGGGAGGGCAGAGGGTGCAGAGAACACAGACGACGCAAAGAGTGCAGAGTTCTCGGATGAAAAGCAAAACTAGGGGCGATGCCACCGTGTCTGCCGGAAGATACAAGAGGTGTGTAGGGGCGATGCCACCGTGCTCGCCCGAAGATACAAGACGCAAGACACTCGCCCGCCGTCATTCCGTCGCACGCGCATGTCATTGCACCGAGGTATCCCCATGGCCGAATACGATGCGATTTCCAAACGCCTGATTCAAACTTATCCGAAAGACATCGTCCATTTTGCACTTGGACGAGACGACATCGAGGTCCGCGCAATCCTCGAAACCGAACAACCCAAGGTCGAAATGCACCGAACAGACAGCTTGATTCTCGTGTGGATCGATGGCGAGGAGGCCTTGGTTCACACGGAATTTCAAACCACCGACAGCACGGATACGCCCATGCCGATCCGCATGGCAGGCTATAAAATCCGAATCATTGAGCAGTATGGCCTGCCGGTCTATTCCTTTGTGATCTACTTGCGACCCAATGCCGGGCGACGCGATAAAGGACGCTTTATCCAAAGGTTGCCCGGCCATCGCTTCTTTGTGCAATACAAGGTGATTCGGTTGAGTGAAATTGAGGGGCAAGATATTGTCGCGGGCGGTCATCATGGCCTGCTACCGTTTGCGCCATTGATGAAGCGTCCTGCGGGAATGGCTTCAGAGGAATGGTTGCGTCAGTGTATCCGCAGAACCGATGATGTGTCGTTGGATCATGCAACCAAGGTTGACTTTTTAGGTGGGTTGGCATTATTGAGTGGCTTGGTGTACGAGCCAAGCACCATCACGAGTATCATTTCCCAGGAGGGTCTTATGGACGCGATTATGCGTGAATCATCCTTTGCCCAATACCTCAAGGAACAGGGCATTGAACAGGGCATTGAGCAGGGTATTGAACAGGGCATTGAGCAGGGCATTGAGCAGGGCATTGAGCGAGGGGTCAGAGAACGTGCGATTGAAGATATCCTCGAAGTGTTAGAGGTTCGCTTTGGTCTGATCCCTGCACATCCCTTTGCTGCTCCCATCGCCGCGATTGACGATTTGCAACGGCTCAAGTGGTTGCTTCGTGCGGCGGTGCAAGTGGATAAACTGGATGAATTTCAGCGTTTGTTGAATGGGGATGCGTGACGAATTTCCCGATGAATGGCAAGAAGGAATAAAAGTATGACAACGTATTTTCGCGTGTTGGGATGGGCGATCCTATTCGGTATCGGATGGATGGGACAGGCCGAGGCACTGTCGCAATTTGCATTGCTAACGGGCAATCGCTGCATCAACTGCCACGTCAGCACGCAGGGCGGGGCGCAGCGGGATGAGTTGGGGCAGTATTCGATGGATGGCGTGGGGGTGCTCGCGCCCAATTACGTTTTGCCGGGCAAGACCGCGTTTGCCGATGGCCTGTTGCTGTTGGGTGCGGATGTGCGCGGGCAAATGGCGCGGTCTCATGTTTCCCCAGACGCCGAGCGGCGGGTGTTTCCAATGCAAGCCGCGCTGTATGGCGTCGTGCGGCCCTCCAATGCCCTCAAGGTTGAAGGTACGTACAATTTTGGCCCGGAGAAATACGATGGGCAACGGGCGTGGACCGCGTCGGCGATTTATCAGCCCAATTACAACTGGCCCGCGTTGCGCGTGGGGCAGTTTCAGCCGTCCATTGGCATGCGGTATGACGATCACACCATGCTCGTGCGACAAACGCCCGATGTTGCCGGGGCCGCGTCCCTGATCGCGCCCAATTATGCCGAATACGGCGCGGAAGTGCATTATTACAAAAAGTTGTGGCTGTCCCTGACCGCGGGGATTTATCGCGCCCACGCCCTCGCCGAAAACACCGTGCGAGACGCCAGCGGCACACCGGTCTCTTTGATCGCAGACCGCGATAAACCGTCCTTTTTGGGGCGCGTGGTGTTGTGGCCGCGCTGGGTCGAGCAGAAGATCAATTTTTATCTCGGTGGGTCATGGCTTAAAAATGGCGATTTTCTGCTGACGAACCTTTTTGCCGGGGTGGGGATGCAGGACAAGGTCGCGGTTATGGTCGAATACGCCTTGTCCGACAAGGATGGCACACGCGAGACAAAAACCGCTTCGGTCGATGTCTCTTTTCAAGCAAGGCCCGGCTTGCTTTTGTTTGCGCGCGGGGAACGCGGCACTGTGATCCGCACCGCAGAAAACCGTCTCGATTTGACCACGCGGCAAGCCGTGTTGGGCATCCAGATGTTTTTGACGCCGCAAATCGAGTTGCGCCCCGAATACCGCGTGCTCGATACCGAGACCTTTCGCTCATCGCGCTACGCGCTGCAACTGCATGTGTTTTATTAAAGGTGAGAGGGAAGATGGATCGCGGATGAAACGGATGACGCGGATTGCGCGGATGAAAGGCGAAAACCAACCCCACAAAAACGTAGGGGCGATGCCCCCGTGCCTGCCCAAAGAAAGGCGAGATGGAAGTTTAGCCACAACTGGCGACAACCCGTTCAAAGGCACAAAAGGCGAGTGTGTGTAGGGGCGATGCCCCCGTGCTCGCCCTTCGCAAATTCCCGTGGTTAATTTGAGATTTCGACTGCAATGGACAAGGGCATTTCCAAGACAACTGATATTCTCGGAGTGAGCCATGTGGAAGATCATCAGCGCAATCGCATTTGTCCTCGCGCTCGGTATGGGCACGTGGATGTATGGCGACACAAAACCGCGATTGTGTTCTCATGACCCAGGTGAAATCGTTCGTTTTGTGAACGAACTCAAACGCGGTTCACCCTAATGGGAGGAGACGATGATGAACACTGTTCCGTTTGACAAACTGGGGCCTGGGCAGTCTGGAAGGCTCGCGTATCAAGTGCTCGGTCAGGACGGGCCGATTATGAATCCGCAGAACATCCGATACCTGCCGGCAGACAGCGGAGAACTGCCTGCCAACGCGATGAACACGAGTGCATCGGGCTTGACTGCTGGCTTGGCCGGGGCCAATCTCATCTGTTCATTTCTGACTCTGGGCGTTTCCGTGTACATTGCCAGACAAGTTGCCGGCCTGCACAGAAAAATGGATCGTCTCCAAGAGACGGTGGATCGCATTGAACGCAAGGTTGATTATATCGTGTCGAAAGTTGATCGCATCGACATCCAAGTTGCGGAAAACAACTTTCGACACGCCTTGGAATACGTGCTTCGCCAAGCCGTGTCCGGTGAGGGGGTTGACCTGCGTGCTCTTTCAGGTCTCTGCAATGATTTTTCAAAGTTTAACGACTCGTTGTCCTCGTCTCTCGTGCTCAACTTTGGCCTTCGGCTTTCCAGCGACATCCGCGGCCGACTGCAAAATATCTACGACCTCCTATATGGGATTCGGAAGTTGGTCGCACAAAGGTACAACATCGCCGTTGGCGGCGACCCGGAGCGTATCATTACGACGAATCCCACGGATGGTTACTTTTCGTTGCTCGGCGGCAACTTGGAAACTCTTGTTAGAGCAACTATGACACTCAGCGACGGTGGCAGTGATGTGAGTGGTAATCAATTCCAAAAGATGGCTTTGATACACATTGATGATTATCTTCCGGAGAGACATCCGTATATATTCAAGGATGAAGCCCGTGAATCGATTCGAACGATGGGTAGATGGTTTTGGACAACAATTGATGGCAATTCGGAAGCGGAAGCGGTAAAGCAAGGGCTGTATGATCTCGGCTGTACGTGGCTCCATCACTCTGACGCCGGTTTGCTTTGGCGAACCTGGGTCGAGTTGGATGCAATAGCCGAGGGCTACGAATACTTCTGGCCCCAATTGGAAGAAGAAGCCGAGCCGTGCGGGTTCAACCAAATTGACGTTGTGACCGATCTTGCGCTGATTGAAGCTGTCTGAATCGCGGATTAAATGGATTACGCGGATTGGGCGGCGCAGGGAGGGCGGAGGGTGCAGAAAACACAGACGACGCAAAGAGTGCAGAGTTCTCGGAGGAAAAGCAACAGTAGGGCCTGGCCCCGTGCTCGCCCGAAGATACAAGACGCAAGACACTCGCCCGCCGTCATTCCGTCGCACGCGCAAGCACAACGTAAGTAATCCAGTGACTTTTGTTTTTTTTTCTGTAGGTTCGTCCATACGCCACGGGCTTATTTTATAGACGCTACGCAAACCGAGGTATCCCCATGGCCGAATACGATGCGATTTCCAAACGCCTGATTCAAACTTATCCGAAAGACATCGTCTATTTTACACTTGGACGAGACGACATCGAGGTCCGCGCAATCCTCGAAACCGAACAACCCAAGGTCGAAATGCACCGAACAGACAGCTTGATTCTCGTGCGGATCGATGGCGAGGAGGCCTTGGTTCACACGGAATTTCAAACCACCGACAGCACGGATACGCCCATGCCGATCCGCATGGCAGGCTATAAAATCCGAATCATTGAGCAGTATGGCCTGCCGGTCTATTCCTTTGTGATCTACTTGCGACCCAATGCCGGGCGACGCGATAAAGGACGCTTTATCCAAAGGTTGCCCGGCCATCGCTTCTTTGTGCAATACAAGGTGATTCGGTTGAGTGAAATTGAGGGGCAAGATATTGTCGCGGGCGGTCATCATGGCCTGCTACCGTTTGCGCCATTGATGAAGCGTCCTGCGGGAATGGCTTCAGAGGAATGGTTGCGTCAGTGTATCCGCAGGACCGATGATGTGTCATTGGATCATGCAACCAAGGTTGACTTTTTAGGTGGGTTGGCATTATTGAGTGGCTTGGTGTACGAGCCAAGCACCATCACGAGTATCATTTCCCAGGAGGGTCTTATGGACGCGATTATGCGTGAATCATCCTTTGCCCAATACCTCAAGGAACAGGGCATTGAGCAGGGCATTGAGCGAGGGGTCAGAGAACGTGCGATTGAAGATATCCTCGAAGTGTTGGAGGTTCGCTTTGGTCTGATCCCTGCACATCCCTTTGCTGCTCCCATCGCCGCGATTGACGATTTGCAACGGCTCAAGTGGTTGCTTCGTGCGGCGGTGCAAGTGGATAAACTGGATGAATTTCAGCGTTTGTTGAATGGGGATGCGTGACGAATTTCCCGATGAATGGCAAGAAGGAATAAAAGTATGACAACGTATTTTCGCGTGTTGGGATGGGCGATCCTATTCGGTATCGGATGGATGGGACAGGCCGAGGCACTGTCGCAATTTGCATTGCTAACGGGCAATCGCTGCATCAACTGCCACGTCAGCACGCAGGGCGGGGCGCAGCGGGATGAGTTGGGGCAGTATTCGATGGATGGCGTGGGGGTGCTCGCGCCCAATTACGTTTTGCCGGGCAAGACCGCGTTTGCCGATGGCCTGTTGCTGTTGGGTGCGGATGTGCGCGGGCAAATGGCGCGGTCTCATGTTTCCCCAGACGCCGAGCGGCGGGTGTTTCCAATGCAAGCCGCGCTGTATGGCGTCGTGCGGCCCTCCAATGCCCTCAAGGTTGAAGGTACGTACAATTTTGGCCCGGAGAAATACGATGGGCAACGGGCGTGGACCGCGTCGGCGATTTATCAGCCCAATTACAACTGGCCCGCGTTGCGCGTGGGGCATTTTCAGCCATCCATTGGCATGCGGTATGACGATCACACCATGCTCGTGCGACAAACGCCCGATGTTGCCGGGGCCGCGTCCCTGATCGCGCCCAATTACGCCGAATACGGTGCGGACGTGTCTGCCGGAAGATACAAGAAGTGTGTAGGGGCGATGCCCCCGTGCTCGCCCAAAGATACAAGACGCAAGACACTCGCCCGCCGTCATTCCGTCGCACGCGCATGTCATTGCACCGAGGTATCCCCATGGCCGAATACGATGCGATTTCCAAACGCCTGATTCAAACTTATCCGAAAGACATCGTCCATTTTGCACTTGGACGAGACGACATCGAGGTCCGCGCAATCCTCGAAACCGAACAACCCAAGGTCGAAATGCACCGAACAGACAGCTTGATTCTCGTGCGGATCGATGGCGAGGAGGCCTTGGTTCACACGGAATTTCAAACCACCGACAGCACGGATACGCCCATGCCGATCCGCATGGCAGGCTATAAAATCCGAATCATTGAGCAGTATGGCCTGCCGGTCTATTCCTTTGTGATCTACTTGCGACCCAATGCCGGGCGACGCGATAAAGGACGCTTTATCCAAAGGTTGCCCGGCCATCGCTTCTTTGTGCAATACAAGGTGATTCGGTTGAGTGAAATTGAGGGGCAAGATATTGTCGCGGGCGGTCATCATGGCCTGCTACCGTTTGCGCCATTGATGAAGCGTCCTGCGGGAATGGCTTCAGAGGAATGGTTGCGTCAGTGTATCCGCAGGACCGATGATGTGTCGTTGGATCATGCAACCAAGGTTGACTTTTTGGGCGGGTTGGCATTATTGAGTGGCTTGGTGTACGAACCAAGCACCATCACGAGTATCATTTCCCAGGAGGGTCTTATGGACGCGATTATGCGTGAATCATCCTTTGCCCAATACCTCAAGGAACAGGGCATTGAGCAGGGCATTGAGCAGGGTATTGAACAGGGCATTGAGCAGGGCATTGAGCAGGGCATTGAGCAGGGCATTGAACAGGGCATTGAGCAGGGCATTGAGCAGGGCATTGAGCAGGGCATTGAACAGGGCATTGAGCAGGGCATTGAGCAGGGCATTGAGCGAGGGGTCAGAGAACGTGCGATTGAAGATATCCTCGAAGTGTTGGAGGTTCGCTTTGGTCTGATCCCTGCACATCCCTTTGCTGCTCCCATCGCCGCGATTGACGATTTGCAACGGCTCAAGTGGTTGCTTCGTGCGGCGGTGCAAGTGGATAAACTGGATGAATTTCAGCGTTTGTTGAATGGGGATGCGTGACGAATTTCCCGATGAATGGCAAGAAGGAATAAAAGTATGACAACGTATTTTCGCGTGTTGGGATGGGTGATCCTATTCGGTATCGGATGGATGGGACAAGCCGAGGCACTGTCGCAATTTGCATTGCTAACGGGCAATCGCTGCATCAACTGCCACGTCAGCACGCAGGGCGGGGCGCAGCGGGATGAGTTGGGGCAGTATTCGATGGATGGCGTGGGGGTGCTCGCGCCCAATTACGTTTTGCCGGGCAAGACCGCGTTTGCCGATGGCCTGTTGCTGTTGGGTGCGGATGTGCGCGGGCAAATGGCGCGGTCTCATGTTTCCCCAGACGCCAAGCGGCGGGTGTTTCCAATGCAGGCCGCGCTGTATGGCGTCGTGCGGCCCTCCAATGCCCTCAAGGTCGAAGGTACGTACAATTTTGGCCCGGAGAAATACGATGGGCAGCGGGCTTCGCTCATCGCGCTACGCGCTGCAACTGCATGTGTTTTATTAAAGGTGAGAGGGAAGATGGATCGCGGATGAAACGGATGACGCGGATTGCGCGGATGAAAGGCGAAAACCAACCCCATAAAAACGTAGGGGCGATGCCCCCGTGCCTGCCCTTCGCAAATTCCCGTGGTTAATTTGATATTTCGACTGCAATGGACAAGGGCATTTCCAAGACAACTGATATTCTCGGAGTGAGCCATGTGGAAGATCATCAGCGCAATCGCATTTGTCCTCGCGCTCGGTGTGGGCACAAAGTGGGTCGTGGATGGCGCACAGATTTTTACCAAGAACAAGCAACAGGTCGTGATCGTGGATGACCTGTTTGGCACCGAGAGTGTCGCGTGGAAAGAAGGCTTCTGGTTGGGGCTAGATAGGGCGGGCCCCGCAGCGGTCATATTGATCGCTGTGGGTATTTTGGGGTTGTACAAAAGCAGGAGAAAATGAAAATGATTCGGCTCGTTGAGGCATTGAATTACCGTTGCTTGGCTTATGTCAGTCAACCCCTATACCCGTTTCATGTTCTCGTGGGACCGAACGCATCTGGAAAGAGTACATTTCTCGACGTGCTTGGGCTGATCCGAGATTTTTTGACCATGGGGTTGGACAATGCGATTCTGGCACAAGAAGGGCACAGCGGACGCGCAAGCCGAGTGGAAGAACTTTTTTTTAACCAACAAGGCGACCGCTTTGAAGTCGCTGTTGAACTTTCTGTCCCAGATTCACTAAAAAATAAAACGCGAAACGGTCAATACCGCGTCGTGCGATATGAAATCGCTTTGGGGAAGGCAGAGGGAAGCGATGAATTGGCGATCATTGAAGAATCTCTTTGGCTTTGTCCGGAACCTCGAGTTCGACAGCCGAGGCGTTCTCTCACACTGTTTCCCGTCGAACCGGTGCAACCAAATAGCATTATGACCAAACGAGCAGATAGGGGCTGGAAAAAAATCATCGGCAAAACGGAAAGGGGTAACGACCACTTTTATTCTGAAAGGGGCAAATGGACGAGTTCTTTCCGAATTGGCCCAAGGCGTGCAGCACTGTCCAACCTTCCCGAAGATCACGACCGTTTCCCCATTGCCCTGTGGACGCGAAATTTGTTGATGGAAGGGATTCACATTTTAGCCCTCAACACTGCTGCGATGCGCCGCCCATCAAGCCCATCGACTTCGCGTTCATTCCGCGTGGATGGTTCAAATTTACCGCTTGTTTTGCGCGAGTTTCGCAGGGATCATCCAACCGCGTTTTGCGATTGGCTCGAACATATTCGCACTGTTTTACCCGACATTGAGACCGTCAATATCGTCGAAAGAGCAGAAGATCGCAATCTCTATCTCACAATGCGTTATGCTCGTCTAAAAAACCCAATCCCCTCGTGGCTGTTGTCCGATGGGACCTTGCGTTTGTTGGCGTTAACCCTGTTGGCTTACCTGCCGCACAACCGGGAAATATACGCGATTGAGGAGGCTGAAAACGGCACCCATCCCCGCGCCATAGAAGGGGTTTTTGAGTCGCTCTCGTCGGTTTACGATGGACAAATTCTCATTGCAACGCATTCGCCCCTGATCGTTGGTCTAGCCAAGCCTGAACAAATTCTCTGCTTTAAAAAAAATCCTTCGGGCGCGACTTCCATCGCACTTGGCAACGAACATCCGAAGCTAAGGGATTGGCGAGGAAATATCGACATCGGGACGCTCTACGCGGCGGGAGTTTTGGGATGAAAGCAACGTTTCACGAACCGAAACCGTTGATTGTATTGACAGCGGATACCCAACAAAAACAAACTGTTGCGACCCTTTTAAGGCATCGGTGGCAATCTCTTGGGATTCGCCAGATACAAGCGGAAATTTTTTCGCACCCGCGTCATGACCCCGGGGTTTATCACGACGCGGGGAATTTCCTCGCACCATTTGCAAAGCAGTATAGCCACGCCCTTGTACTGATCGATGCAGAATGGGGCGGTAGCCCGTTGGATGTCGCAAAAATTAAAAAAAAGATCCAATTTGATTTGGATGAAAATGGCTGGAAAGGACGAAGTGCAGTTATTGTGCTCAACCCCGAACTCGAAATTTGGGTGTGGAATCAATCTCTACATGTTCCAAAATTGCTGAACGCAGATTGGAACACAATCAAAAAAATAGGTCGGCAAAAAGCATACTGGAATGCGAATGAGAACAAGCCGACCCGGCCCAAGGAGTTATTGGAGGCCGTATTGCGTCAGACAAACAAAAAGCGTTCGTCTTCGCTGTTTGTCCGTCTCGCCCAAAAGGTCGGTTTAGAGTCGTGCAAAGACGAATCGTTTAATCGTTTCCGGAAAGTTCTCTGCGAGTGGTTTGCCGATTAAACACGACAGAAATCACAGGTCTGCTTTCGCGCGCGCAAACCGAGACATTGCGCGCGTTTTTTCAATGTGAAATGTCGCGGCATGCCCGTCGAGGTCAATGGCATCTCCTCCCACCTCGCCTGCGCGATCCAACGCCGTGCAGAGCGTCTCGCCCATGATGTAATCCCGGAACTGATCGAACGCTGGGGCCAAGTCATCGGCCACGCGATACGTCACGCGGATCCGATCCGCAACATCCAATCCCTTCTCCTTGCGGATGTTTTGAATGGCGTGGACGATCTCCCGCGCTTGGCCTTCGCGCACCAACTTTTCATCCCGGTTCAAATCCAGTGCCACCGTAATATCGCCCTCATTGGCCACGGCCATCCCCTCTTTTTCCTTTCGTTGAATGAGAATATCGTCCGCCGCGAGTGCGAAAGGCTCCGCGCCTTCCAATTCCAATGCGAGCGCGTTGCCTTCGCGTAGGGATTGGATTTCCTCAAAACCGAGGCGGGCAATTTGTCCGGCAACGGCGTTCATGTTTTTGCCCAAGCGCGGCCCCAGCACCCTGAAATTGGCTTTTGCCGAGAGGGTGACGACCTCCTCTTCGTCGGCGCGAATCTCCACATGTTTCACATTCAGTTCGTCTGCGACAATATCTCGCAATGCCATGAGGTCTGCGCGCACGTCGTCGTGCAACGACACGAGAATGGCTTGGCGCAACGGCTGCCGGGTCTTGGCATGGGCTTGGCTCCGCAAATACCTGCCCAAGCCGACTGCGGTTCGCGTGCGCGCCATCTGCTGCTCGAGTTTTTCATTCAGATCCGCTTCGATCACGTCGGGATAATCGCACAGATGAACGGAGAGGGGCATCTCGGACGACCGCAAATTCCGATAGATGGTCTCTGTGACAAAAGGCGCGAACGGGGCGAGGGCCTTGACCGTGGTCAACAGCACATGGTAGAGGGTCGCATAAGCCGCGCGTTTATCGCCATCGCGCTCGCTCTTCCAAAACCGCCGCCGGCTGCGCCGGATATACCAGTTGGTCATATCGTCGATAAAGGTCGCAAATCGCGTGGCCGCGGTCTGCAAATAACAGCGATCCAAGCCATTGCGAATATCGCGCACCAGGTGATTTAAGCGGGCGCGAATCCAGCGGTCGAGCGGATGATCTGACCGTTCAGAAGCGGGTTGCCAGTTGTCGATGCGCGCATACGTGACGAGAAAGCTATACGCATGCCACAGGGGCAGAATCACGCTCCGCATCGTTTTTTGAACGCCCTTTTCCGAAAAGACGAGGTCTTCGCCGCGCACCACAGGGGAAGACAACATGTTGAGGCGCAAGGCGTCCGCGCCATACGTGTTCATAACGTGCATGGGATCGGCGTAATTTTTCAATCGCTTGGACATTTTGCGCCCATCTTCGGTCAAAATCATGCCATTGACCACGACATTTTTAAACGCGGGACGGTCGAACAGCGCCGCGCCGAGCACGACGAGGGTGTAAAACCAGCCGCGCGTTTGGTCCAACCCCTCGGCGATAAAATCCGCCGGGAAATGCGCGTCCAACCAGGCTTTGTTCTCAAACGGGTAATGCCGTTGGGCATAGGGCATCGCGCCGCTTTCAAACCAGCAGTCGAGCACTTCGGGCACGCGGGTCAAGGGGCCGGTTTCGCCTTCGATGATCACGGGGTCCATAAAGTGTTTGTGGATGTCGTCAAACTTACCCCCGGTGCGCGCTTCGAGTTCGCCAATCGAGCCAATGCACAGGGTCTCGCCGGTCTCCTCGTTTCGCCACAGGGGAAGCGGACAACCCCAATACCGATTGCGGGAAACCGCCCAATCCCGCGCGCCTTCCAGCCAGTTGCCAAAACGCCCGTCTTTGAGGTGTTCGGGCACCCAGTGGATTTGCGCGTTTGCGCGGAGCATTTTGTCTTTGATCTTTTCGATATCGACAAACCAAGTGGAGATGGCCCTGTAAATGAGGGGCGACTCACACCGCCAGCAGTGGGGATAGCTGTGGTGATGCGTGGTCTGGTGAACGAGTTTGCCTTCTCCTTTTAGGCGTTTCACAATGTCGGCGTCACAGTCCTTGACAAAGCGGGTTTCGTAGTCGCCCACCTCGGCGGTGAACCGGCACTCGGCGTCTATCGGGCAGACAGAAGGAACGCCGTGTGCCCGCCCGGCCTCGGCGTCGTCTTCGCCAAACCCAGGCGCGGTGTGGACAATCCCGGTGCCGTCTCCGGTGGTGACAAAGTCCGCGGTGATGATGCGAAACGCGCCTTGGTCTCGCAGATTTTCAAAATAGGGAAAAAGCGGTTCGTACTGCATGCCGAGCAGGTCCTTGCCCTTGACCGCCTTGACGATTTCGGGTCTGCCGTCGGGATAATAGGTGTCCAACCGCGCTTCGGCGAGAACGTAGGTGACATGCCCATCTTGGACATAGACGTAATCCACGTCCTCGTGTACGGTCAGGGCCAAATTGGACGGCAATGTCCACGGCGTTGTGGTCCAAGCCAGCGCATACATCTCCTGTTCGCCCTCGAGCTTGAATGCCACAGTGATGGCCGGATCCTGCACCTCCTCATATCCCAAATTGGCTTCAAAATTGGACAGGGGCGTGGCATCTTTGGGGCAATAGGGCAAAATTTTGTGCCCTTCGTAGATCAAGCCCTTGTCCCAAAGCCGTTTGAACACCCACCAGATCGATTCCATGTAGTCGCGGTCCATCGTGCGATAGCCGTTTTCAAAATCGACCCAGCGCCCGATGCGCTTGACAAATTGCCGCCACTCGCCCGTATATCGCAAAACGATCCCCCGGCACGCCTCGTTGTACGCCGCAATGCCGTATTCTTCGATCTCGCGCTTGTTGTTCAAGCCCAATTCCTGGCTGAGTTCGTATTCCACGGGCAATCCGTGACAGTCCCACCCAAAGGCGCGATCCACGTATTTGCCGTTCATCGTTTGATAGCGCGGGATCACGTCTTTGATCGTGCCGGCCAGCAAGTGCCCGTAGTGCGGCAACCCCGTTGCAAACGGCGGCCCATCGTAAAAAACGTATTCCGCGCAACCTTTTCGGATTTCGAGCGATTTTTCAAAGGCGTTGATTTCATCCCAAAAAGCGAGCACTTTTTCTTCCTCTTTCGGGAAACTCACCTGTGTCGCCACTTTTTCAAACATGAAAAACTCCTTGAAGCAGTGTAGAGTGTAGCGTGCAAATTTTATCAGCCATCAAGTGATCGGTGACCAGTCCCAACCTTTTGCCCCATCAGTCGTAGGGACAGGCCCCTGTGCCTGTCCTCGCACCCGGCGGTAGGGATGGCTGATCGCTATTCCCATCAACAAAAAAACCGCCGCGACAAACGCCGGGCGGTGTGTCATACAACGGTACATCGCTTAAGACAAACAACACCCCACGCGCATTTTCACAGCGGATATACATATCCTTCCAATAGCACTGCCCGGTGTCAGATAACCTGTCGCCCGGGCAGGACCCTTTCTCAGTTGTGGAAATGTGTGATGGGTTGCGGTCATATTCAATCCTTTTTGCATTCGGTATAGCTAAAAATAGCGGTTTTTGGATTTCATGTCAAGCATCCCCGTCAGAATCAACAGATGTTCCGTAGCACTCAGGCGTTGCTTGTCTCAAGCGTTTGGTCCTAACTCCTCGTGGGTTGCCTTTGATGCGTTGGCTACGCCTGTGCCTACGGCGTGCGGCGTCAAACGCTCAAATTATTCGCGTTTTCATCCTTTTTTTTAATAGCAAAAAAAAGGAAGCAAAAAATGCCGCTCTCAAACGCCGAGGGGTGCTCTGCACAGCGCAAATCGCTTTTGTAATAGGACGACATGCGCTGGCCTGCAAGGTGGGTTGCAAGATGGATGTGGGTTGCGAGACGGCCTTGCGCGCTGTGCGTGATCGCTTTTTCCGATGGTTTCTTGTGATGGCCTTGTTGCAATGGCTTTTCTGAATGACTGCATAACGGCAAGGGAATCATTTGCGGGTCGTATATCGCATCACATCAGGTCAACAAAAAATTTAGTATGAGAGGCAGCCCGTTGTACCTCGTTGCTCAAGCCAGTTCATCTGCGTCCATCTGCGGATCGCCTTTGGGACTGATTAGGTCGATCACACGCCTTGCCGTTTGCGATGAGGAATGGGCGGTCGGCTTGCCCCGCGCCTTCGGCCATTTCAGCGGGCAAAGTCACCATCACGCCGCCCCAGCGCGTGCGTTCGCTCGGGTTGGGCGGACTCATGTGCCACATTTTTGCATGCCAGACCACCGCGTCGCCCGCATGCAGGGGAACGGGTTCGGGTATGACCTCTGTCGCCAAGTCGCGGGGGATTTCTGCGTGAACCCCGTCCGCGTATTGGATGTGTTCAATGACTTCACCCTTGTGAATGCCCGGCACCATGTGCAAACACCCATTTTCCAAATCCACATCGTCCAGCGCCACCCAGCAACTCAGGTGGCGCGTTTTGTATTTGCGCGTGCTATCGCGAGGGTCTCTCGCCCACAGCCATATATCCTGATGCCAGGGCGTGCCTTCGCCCACGCGCGCGGGTTTGGTGAAAAATCGCGTCCCTTGAATCCGAACGTCGTCCCCCACAAACCGCCGCTGGAGAGCCACCACACGCTCTGAGGTCAACCAGCGGTTCCAAAGCACGTCACTCAGAAAATTGCCATCTCGCACCGCGCGCACCGCATCTGCGCCATCCAATTCCGCGCCATCAATGCGGCTCCTGTCCAACTGAAACCCCGCTGCATCTTCGGCGATAATCCGCGCAATTTCAGATCGCACGGCCTGCGCGGCATCCGCGTCAATAATCTGGCGAACGACAAAATACCCGCGTTCATCAAACTGCGCCTCTGCATCTTTGGGTATTGCAAACATAGTGAAACCTCATTTTCACAGCAGTGCTTTTTCTTGCACCATCGTTTCATTGTGCTATAATATACAATTCCCCGATAGACATGCGCGACAAAAAGGAGCGTCACATGATCGACAAAACCCACCTCTTTGAAGGCCGCACACACGGGTATCACATCTATCGCGTGCCGGGTATTTTGTGTACGCAAAATAACGTCCTGCTCGCCACAGCCGAGGCCAGGCGCGGCAGGGGCGGGGACTGGGATGGCAATGACGTGGTAATGAGACGCAGCGCGGATGGCGGGCAGACTTGGACGCCGCTTCGCGTTGTTGCCCGCTGCGACATGTACGGCGAAGGCCCCATCGGCAATTTCGTTATGATCTCCGACCGCAAAGACGGCGCGGTTCACGCCCTTTATTGCCACAACTACGCCCGCGTCTTTTACATGTGCAGCAAAGACGATGGCACCAGTTGGTCTGACCCGGTTGAAATCACAGACGTGTTCATCCCCTTCCGCGAACAGTACCCTTGGCGCGTCATTGCCACCGGGCCCGGGCACGGCATTCAACTCCAAAACGGCCGCCTCATCGTGCCTTTGTGGATGTCGGACGGCAGCGGCACGGAATTTGGCGCGGGCAAACTCGGGCATCGGCCCTCCGCAGTCGCCGGGATATACAGCGACGACCACGCGCAGACATGGCAGCGCGGCGACATTGTCGTGCGGACAGAAGGCGAGTACATCAACCCGAGCGAGACGCTTCCGGTTGAACTCGGCGATGGGCGCGTTTTGTTCAATATCCGCACGGAATCCAAACGCCACCGTCGCCTCATCGCCACCAGCCCCGATGGCGCGACCCGTTGGTCAAAGCTCAGATTTGACAACGCTTTGCTCGAACCCGTGTGCATGGGCAGCCTGATCAAGCTGCACAATGGCAACATCATTTTTGCCAATCCGGACAATCTCGAACGCGAATTGACCCGGCCCGGCAACGTTGCTTGCGACCGCAAACGCCTCACTGTCAAAATGAGCGCGGACCATTGCCGCACCTGGCCGGTCTCCAAAATTCTCGAACCGGGCCCGTCGAGCTATTCGGACCTGGCCCAAACAGCCGATGGCACGCTCTGCTGCATCTACGAGAACCAGATCTTCACGCGGCAAAACGACACGCGATACGTCACCGTGGCTCGCTTTGACCTCGCGTGGCTGACGGATTAGGGATCGCAGCCGCAACCTTCAACAGAAAGGACACCATGGACTATCAACACCGCGAAATGATCGCGCTCGGCGAAGATGAAACGCCCTACCAGCTTTTGACGACCGATTGGGTTTCAACGGGCAAACTCGAGGGCGGAGAGATCCTCAAAGTCGAACCCGAGGGGTTGACCATGCTGGCCGACCGCGCCATTCGGGACAGCGCGCACCTGCTTCGCCCCGCGCATTTGCAACAACTGACCAAAATTCTCGAGGACCCCGAAGCGTCTGACAACGACCGGTTTGTCGCCATTGAAATGCTCAAAAATGCCAATATCGCGGCCGGGGGCGTTTTGCCCATGTGTCAGGACACGGGCACGGTCATTGTGATGGGCAAAAAGGGCCATCGCGTGTGGACAGATGGCGGCGACGAAGCCGCGCTCTCGTGCGGCATTGCCGCGGCCTTTCGGGAAACGAATTTGCGCTATAGCCAACTGGCGCCGCTGGACATGTTTCAAGAGGCCAATACCAAAACCAACCTGCCCGCACAAATCGAGATTTACGCGGCGCAGGGGGATGCGTACAAATTCATGTTCATGGCCAAAGGCGGGGGATCGGCCAACAAGAGTCTGCTCTTTCAAGAAACCAAAGCCCTGCTCAATCCCGAGCGTTTGCGCGACTTTATCGACCAACGCCTGCGCGAACTCGGCACTGCGGCCTGCCCGCCCTATCACCTCGCCCTCGTCATTGGCGGCACCTCCGCGGAATACACGCTCAAAACAGCCAAACTCGCCAGTGCCCGATACCTCGACACCCTGCCCACACAGGGCGATGAATACGGCCGCGCTTTCCGCGATCTCGACCTGGAAAAGCAAGTCCTCGAAATGAGCCATCAACTCGGCATTGGCGCGCAATTTGGCGGCAAATACTTCTGCCATGACGTGCGCGTGATTCGCCTGCCGCGCCACGGCGCATCGTGCCCGGTGGGCATTGCCGTATCGTGCTCTGCGGACCGACAGATCTTGGCGAAGATCACGCGCGAGGGCATCTTTCTCGAAGCCTTGGAAAGCGATCCGGCAAAGTACCTGCCCGAAATTGACGAAGCAGCCCTGGGCAGCGATGTGGTCAAAATCGATCTCGACCAATCCATGGACGAGGTGCGCGAAACCCTCGGCAAATACCCGGTCAGCACGCGCTTGTCCCTTTCGGGATCGCTGATCGTCGCCCGTGACATTGCCCATGCCAAACTGCAAGAAGGCTTGGACCGCGGCGAAGGGCTTCCGCAGTATTTCAAAGACCTGTGTGTGTACTACGCAGGCCCGGCCAAAACGCCGGCGGGCTACGCATCGGGTTCTTTTGGCCCCACAACCGCGGGGCGCATGGACGGCTATGTCGAGTCCTTCCAAGCCGCGGGCGGCAGCATGGTCATGCTGGCCAAGGGCAACCGCTCGCGCCAGGTGACAGAGGCGTGCAAAAAACACGGCGGTTTTTACCTCGGCTCTATCGGTGGCCCCGCCGCTCGCCTCGCCAAAGACGCCATTCGCAAAGTCGAATGCCAAGCCTATCCCGAACTCGGCATGGAAGCGATCTGGCGCATTGAGGTCGAAAATTTCCCCGCCTTCATCGTCGTAGATGACAAAGGCAACGACTTCTTCTCGAACTTCATGCGACCGTAGAGATTGCCAACCGCAGGGGTGCAAATGCAAAAAGACAAACACATTCTGGACAATCGCCGCGTTGCGGTCGTCGATTATTTGCGCGAACACCTGCCCGCCGCGCAGGTATTCCGCTTGGTATCGGCGTACTTTACCATTTACGGGTATGAGGCGCTGCAAAGCGAATTGCGCGGCGTGGGGGACGTGCGCTTTCTCTTTGGGGATCCGGCATCGGTCGGCGAGGTGGATCCCGGTGAAAAAAAAGAAAAATCCTTTGACCTGACCGAAGGCGGGCTCGCGCCGAATCGCGCATTGTTGCAAAAATATCTCGCACGGCAATGCGCCCAATGGGTGCGCCGAAAAGGGGTCAAAATCCGCTCTATCGGCCAATCCAATTTTCTGCACGGCAAAATGTACCTCGCCGAATCGGCCACCGGCGGCGCAGCCATAGTCGGCAGTTCCAACTTTACCCGCAGCGGCTTGGGCGTTGGGGCGCGTGCAAATGTGGAAATCAACTTGGCGACCCGAGATGCGGACGTGTGCGCGGAACTGAGGGCGTGGTTTGACGACCTGTGGGCGGCCGAGGCGTTGACTGTGGATGTCAAAAAGGACGTGTTGGCCGCGCTGAACCGCATCGGCAAAAATTACGCGCCGGAATTTATCTATTACAAAACGCTCTACGAATTGTTCCGCGCAGACATCGAAGAAAGGCGAGACCGGGAAAGCCAACTCGCGGATACGCATCTTTACGACACCCAAATTTGGAACGCGCTGTACGGCTTCCAAAAGGACGGGGCCAAAAGCGCGATCGCCCGCTTGTTGCGGCACAACGGCTGCATCTTGGCCGATAGCGTGGGCTTGGGCAAGACGTACACCGCGCTGGCTGTCATCAAGTTCTTCGAGTTGCGAAACGAGCGCGTGCTGGTCTTGTGCCCCAAAAAGTTGCGCGAAAACTGGGCGTTATATCCCGTGGCCAATGCCCACATTCACAATCCCTTCCCCGCGGATCGCTTTGGCTACACCCTGCTGTCGCACACGGACTTGTCCCGCAACAGGGGGCGCGCAGGCGATATCGATCTGGCAAATTTCAACTGGCGCAATTTCGATATGGTGGTCATCGACGAATCGCACAATTTCCGCAACGACACCAAGCCGCGCCGGGGCGATGACGGCGAGATTCGCCACAGCCGGTACTCGCGGTTGTTGGAAGAGGTGATCCGGGAAGGCACGCAAACAAAGGTGCTCATGCTTTCGGCAACGCCGGTCAACACCTCGCTGATCGACCTCCGCAATCAAATCTATCTGATGACCGAAAAGCGCGAGGACGCGTTCCAAAGCAGTTTGGGCATCGGGCATATCGGCGCGTTGCTCACACAGGCGCAAAAGGCGTTTAAGGCCTGGGAGACCAACGCGGCGAAACAAAAAGACAAGGCCGAGTTGTTGGCGACGCTGGGGGCTGATTTTTTTGCGTTGCTCGGCGGCGTCTCTATCGCCCGGTCGCGGCGGCAGATCGAAATGTTTTACGCCGAGGAAATGGACCGAATCGGAAAATTCCCCGCGCATTGGCCGCCGGAAAATTGCTATCCGCCAACCGATCTGAGGGGCGAATTTTCCTATCGGGCGTTGGCCGATCAAATCGGGCAATTCGCCTTGTCCATCTACCGGCCATCTGCATACGCGATCGGTGAAGAGGCCAAGAAACGCCTGGCCGAAGAAAAGAAACACCTGCGGTTCAATCAGGCAGACCGCGAGCGGTTTCTCATCGGCATGATGCGGACGAACTTGCTCAAACGTCTGGAGAGTTCCGCGCATTCGCTTGCGAAAACCCTCGAACGCACCGTTGGCAAAATTGACGATATGGTTCAAAAAATAGACCGCTTGACCGCGCGGGATGCCCGAGCCGATATTTTGCCGGACGATGACGAAGACGACGAGGAATTTTTGGTCAATCGGGCGCGCACGCCCTATCACCTGCGCGAATTGGACTTGCGTGCGTGGAAAAAGGACTTGTTGAGAGACCGCGCAATCCTGACCTCGGTCTGGAAAAAGGTCGCGACCATCACGCCGCAACGAGACGGCAAGCTCAAAGCGATTGTGGAACACCTTCGGAACAAGGCCGCCAAGACCAACCGCAAGTTGTTGGTGTTCACCACGTTTAAGGACACGGCGCGATATTTGTACGATAATTTGACCGGGCTGGCCCGCGAACTGGGCATCCACATCGCGATGGTCTCGGGCGACGAAACGCACACCGCGTTTGGCGACAACAACTTCAACGCCATCCTCACCCACTTCGCCCCTGTCGCGCGCAACCGCAGGGCAGTGGACGACACCGCTGAAATTGACCTGCTGATCGCCACGGATTGCATCTCGGAAGGGCAGAATTTGCAGGACTGCGACACCGTGCTCAACTACGACATTCACTGGAATCCCGTGCGCCTCATCCAGCGGTTCGGGCGCGTTGACCGCATTGGCAACCGCAACCCATCCGTGCAGATGATCAACTATTGGCCCACGCGGGATATGGATGTTTATTTGCGCCTGCGAAACCGCGTTGAAGCGCGCATGGCCTTGGCGGATGCGGCGGCCAGCGGCGACGATGACCCGCTGAACGAAGAAGCGGCGCAACGGGAGATCAATTTCCGCGACGAGCAATTGAAAAAATTGCGCGAAGAGGTTCTGGACTTCGACGCCTTATCCGACAGCGTGGTCATGAGCGATTTCACCTTCGATTACTTCTTTGCCCAATTGTTGGGGTATTTAGAGAAAAACAAGGCGGAATTGGAGGCCGCGCCCAATGGGGTTTATGCCGTAACGGATGGAGATGGCGACACCGCACGGCCGGGCGCGATATTTTTATTGCGCCAGCGCGACGCCAGCGCGGACAAGCGGGAAAAAGCCGCCAGCCCGGTGCATCCATACTACGCGGTATATGTGCGCGACAGCGGCGATATTCGCTATGGCTGTGCCAGTGCCAAACAGGTGCTCGAATTGTTTGAACGGGCGGCGATAGGAAAGACCGAGCCCTTGCAAAAGCTGTGCGACCAGTTTGACAGCGAGACCCAAAACGGCAAGGACATGGCGGCTTACGACCCGTTGATGAACGCGGTGATCGCCCACATCAGCGGGGCGAACAAATCGACGCAAATCCGACAATTGGGCCTTCGCGGCTCGCGCGATGTTAGACTGCCAGTTCGATCTGCGCGTTCTGCCGGCGATTTTGAATTGGTAACATGGTTGGTGATCAAACAACCCGAATTGTAATTTTGAAGGAGGAAGATATGGAAACCCGCGTGCAACAATGGGGCGATGGTTTGGCCCTACGCATTCCCCAATCGCTCGCTTCCCAGATTGGGATTGAACCCAATTCACCTGTCGAATTGTCGCTTCGCGGTGCGGAGTTGGTCATTGCGCCTGTGATTGCGCCCAGTTTGAAGTTGGACGACCTTTTAGCCCAAGTGACCGAGGAAAACTTGCACGGCGAAGTAGATACTGGCCCTGTGGTAGGCGGTGAAGTATGGTGAAGTCAACCGAGTACATCCCACAGCGCGGCGATGTAGTTTGGATTAACTTCAATCCGCAAGCGGGGCATGAGCAAGCCGGTCATCGGCCCGCCGTTGTGCTTTCACCGGAAACCTATAACCACAAGACCCTTTTGGCGATTCTATGCCCAATCACCAATTGAGTAAAGGGATATCCCTTTGAGGTCGCCCTTCCTGCGGGACTGGAGGTGACAGGTGTTATTCTGGCCGATCAGGTCAAAAGCATGGATTGGCGGGCGAGAAATGCAACATTGATATGCCCTTTGCCCGCAGAGACTGTAGATGCGATTTTACGGAAAATCGAAATGCGCTTGGCAAGGAATGAAGAGTAAGAGGCGAATAGCACAGGACAAACAAATGAACGACGACAACATCAAAGCGCGAATTGGGGATGCCTTGACCGCGTTGCCCAACGCAGAGTTCACAGGGGCGGCCAAACATCTGCTTGGCGTCCTCGGTTATGAGAGCGAACGCACCTTAGACCTCTCGGGCAGGGTGGATGATTTTATCTCTCAATTCCCCGCGCCAAACGAGAACACGCAGACCGAACAGGCATTCCGCAATAACGTCCAATCCGTGCGGATTCTCTTTCAGGTGACCGATGCTGAAATCGCGGCGCACAGCACGCTGTTCGACACAGGCGATTTTGACGCGGGCAATGCGCGTAGCTTCCTCTTTGCCGCTGTTGAGCTAAACGGCGCGTCCTACCCACGCGGCCAATACGCCACATTTACCCGCGAGCTCAACAAGCGATTTCCAATGCCGACTGTGGCGCTGTTCAAGACCGCTACCGACCACCTGACCCTATCCTTTGTTCACCGCCGCGAACACAAGCGCGATCCCCACCGCGATGTGCTCGGCCATGTGTCGCTGATCCGGGAGATCGATCCCAAAAATCCGCATCGCGCCCACTTGGACATCTTGTCCGACTTGTCGCTGTTGCAACGCTTGCAGTGGATGACGGACCACGAAAAGCCGCGCAACTTTGATGGCCTGTTGGACGCTTGGCTGAACGCGCTGGACACTGAGGAACTCAACCGGCGGTTCTACCAAGATTTGTACAAATGGTTTGAGCGTGCGGTCAACGAGGCGCGGTTCCCGACCGGCGAAGCGCGAACTCTGCACCCCGAAGAACACGTCATCCGCTTCATCACCCGCCTGCTGTTTGTGTGGTTCATCAAGGAAAAGAGACTCATCACCGACGCCCTGTTCATCGAGGAACAGATCAAGCCGTTGCTGATGGATTACGACCAAGACGCGGGCGATTCCTACTATCGCACCGTGTTGCAAAATCTGTTTTTTGCCACCTTAAACACCGAGATCGACAAGCGCGGTTTCAGTCAAGTAAAAAACACCACCCACCGCGACTTTTCCCGCTATCGCTACAAGAAAGAGATGCGCGATCCCGACGCGCTTTTGGCCTTGTTCCGCCAAACGCCCTTCATCAACGGCGGCTTGTTCGATTGTCTGGACAGCGAGGAAGCTACCCGCTACGGCGGTTGGCGCATTGACTGTTTTTCCGATGTCCACTGCCACAAGTTGAGCCTTCTCAATCGCCTGTTCTTTGACGACGATGGACTGATCCCCCTGTTCAATCGCTACAAGTTCACAGTGGAGGAAAACACGCCCGTTGAGCAAGAAGTCGCGCTCGACCCGGAGCTTCTCGGCAAGGTGTTCGAGAATCTCCTCGCCGCGTACAACCCCGAAACCCGCGACACTGCCCGCAAGCAGACCGGCTCTTACTACACGCCGCGCGCTGTGGTGGATTATATGGTGGATGAGGCATTGGTTGCGGCATTGGCTCAGGCGTGCGTGCCAAGTGATGGCGATACAGGGTTTTGGCAAGATCGGTTGCGCTATTTGTTGGACTACGCGGATGCGTTCAACGACGCCAATGAACTGTTTGAGGCAGATGAAACCGAGGGCATTGTGCGGGCGATTGCGGAGATCAGGGTGCTCGACCCGGCCGTCGGCTCGGGCGCGTTTCCAATGGGCATGTTGCACAAACTCACCTTGGCGTTACGGCGGCTCGACCCGGACAACAGCCGCTGGGAGCAGTTGCAAAAGGAACGCGCCCGAGCCAAGGCGGACGCGGCGTTTGATACGAAAGACCCACGAGAACGCGATGCCGAGTTGCTGGCGATCAGCGACACCTTCGAGCGGTATTCGGGCGACTTTGGGCGCAAGTTGTACCTGATCCAAAACAGCATTTTCGGCGTGGATATTCAGACGATAGCCACGCAGATCGCCAAGCTACGATTTTTCATCTCCCTCGCCATCGAGCAAGAACCGGACGCGACCGCGTCCAACTACGGCATCAAGCCGCTGCCGAATTTGGAGACGCGCTTTGTAGCGGCGAATACGCTGATAGCCCTCAAAGCTGCGGATCAACTGGACTTGTTCCGCCAG
Organism: uncultured Latescibacterota bacterium; assembly: GCA_958295785.1. Taxonomy (GTDB): domain Bacteria; phylum Latescibacterota; class UBA2968; order UBA2968; family UBA2968; genus VXRD01. Next base: position 1,748,916 of record OY282377.1, on the reverse strand, counting down.
CAGATTGAGGGGCTGAAAACGCAACTGACGGAAAACCGCGAGCGGCATTTTCACGCGACCACGCGCCCGAAAAAACTCGCGTGCAGAGATGAGGACACGAAGTTGCGCCGTGCATTGGCAGAAGAACTCAACGCCGCCGGCCTTCCCGAAGATGATGCCAATAAGATCACGCATTGGGATCCCTACGACCAAAACGCCACCGCCGATTGGTTCGATCCCGAGTACATGTTCGGTGTCGCCGATGGGTTCGATGTCGTGATAGGCAACCCGCCGTATGTGCGCCAAGAGCAAATCGGCCCGGACAAACCCGTTCTGCTCGCCCTCTATCCCGACGCCGCGACTGCCCGTTCTGACCTGTACTGCTACTTCTACGCACGCGGCCTGCAACTGCTGCGCGATGGCGGGATACACGTTTTCGTCTGCTCCAATAGCTGGCTGGATGTCGGCTACGGCGCGAAACTCCAAGAATATCTGCTGAAAAACGCCCATGTACAAGCCATCTACGAAAGTGCTGTCGAGCGGCAGTTTTCTACAGCGGACATCAACACCATCATCAGCTTCATCCGCAAGGCTACCGCCAATGACGACGACGCCACCCGGTTCGTACATCTGCTGGAATCCTTTGAAGCCGCCGTTGCCGAAGGCGGTCAGCGTCGGGAAATCTTCAAATGCCGGGCGGAACTGAGAGCGGCGGGCACCAGCGGGCGCAGGTTTGTGGGCGACAAATGGGGCGGCAAGTATCTGCGTGCCCCGGACATCTATCACGCCATTCTGAACAAGTGCGCCGACAAGTTGGTTCGCTTGGGCGATATTGCCACGGTCAAGTTTGGTATCAAGACCGGTGCCAACGATTTCTTTTTTTTAACGCCGGAAGTCATCGAGGAATGGGATATTGCGCTGGAGTTCTACCGACCGGTGATGACCACGCCGCAGGAATCGCGCCGCATCGCCATCGACCCGGCAGGACTGCCGCGGCGGTTGTTTATGTGCCATGAGGATGAGGAGGATTTGGATGGCACAGGAGCATTGGCGTATATTCAATGGGGCGAGGCACAGGGGTATCACCAACGGCGGAGCGTATCATCGCGTCCTCGGTGGTATGACTTGGGCGAGCGAGACGGTGTGTATCTAGGGATGAACAAGTTGGTCGATACGACAGCAAGGACTTTTCTTATGTTAGACAGTTCGTTCCTTAGTGACAATTTTCAGGTAATATCTTTTTGTGGAGATGCGCTACTGCTATGCGCCGCGTTAAATGCAACCCTTTTCCAATTGATGCTTAACACCGAAGCACGGACAAACTTTGGCTTAGGAGTGTTAGAAATTCAGACTTACGAGACTGCTAACATTGCAGTAGTGAACCCGAATCTGTTGCCGGTGTTGGATGCGAAGCTATTCGCGTCATCGGATTGGGATGTGCTGACGCCATCGCCGGAACGTCGGCAAATTGACGACGCCGTGTTCAATGCCTTAGGTCTCACAACCGGAGAACGAGACGCCGTATATGCCGGCGTTACTAAATTAGTCACCAACCGGAAGCGGCGGGCACGGAATAGCGGGTAACTGTCTGGATCGCGGATTTGCTCGGATTACACAGATGACGCGGATTAAGGCGGCACAGGTAGGGGCGAAGCGTGCAGAAGGTACGAAGGACATAGCGGGTGCGGGGCTGTGGGTTTTTAATCCGCGTAATCCCTTAATCCGCGACAATCCGCGATCCAGACAAGGAGATGCGACGCGGAGCAATCACTAGCGAAAATTGCCATTGTGGAGGGAAGGACAGGGTGTTATCTTCTTTAATGTGTTGTGTATTTCTTACATCATAGGACTTACGCATGCTGAGTTAAAAAAGGGTGCAATTCCGTAAAATTTATCACTTTGAGGAGGTGTCAATGCGCCAACCGACGCGTTTGGATTACTGTCAGTATCTGCTTAGCAGTCCCCTCAACTATACGCTGACCCATTTCGCCGACCATAGCGAAGGGTTCAGTCATGATATGATCAACCGCTATCTCGCCGGTGATCGTATCCCGCCCCGCTTGGTGTGGGAACACGTCAAAGACCACATCGCGTTGACGCCTGAAGGCTATGTGATCTTTGATGACACGGTTTTAGACAAGCGACACGCACGCAAGATCGCGTGAGTGCGCCGTCAATATAGCGGCAACGCCCAAGGCGTCATCAACGGCATCGGGGTGGTCACATGTGTCTATGTCAATCCGCAAGAGGATCGGTTCTGGCTGATTGACTATCGGATTTATGACCCGCAAGGCGATGGCAAAACCAAATTGGATCATCTCAAGGACATGCTCTCTGGGTTGGTCTATCAGAAGGACCTTCCTTTTACCGGGGTCTTGATGGACAGTTGGTATGCGACCAAAACGGTCATGCTACACATAGAGCAGATGCAAAAAACCTATTATTGTCCCCTCAAGACGAACCGGCGCGTGGACGATTCGGCAGGCACAATCCCCTACCAGCGCGTAGATAGCTTAACTTGGACGAAAGCGCAACGCAAACAAGGCAAGTCAATTAAAATCAGAGGGTTCCCCAAAGACCACAAAGTGAAATGATTCCGGGTGGCGTCTGCTGATAGACGCACGGCGTATGTCGTGACCAACGACCATGCTCAAAACGATTCTTCAGTGGTACAACAGGTGTGTCACCAAAGATGGAAAATTGAGCCATTTCACCGCGAAGTCAAACAAGTGACCGGGCTTGAAAAGTGTCAATGTCGGTTGGCACGCATGGTACGAAATCATATTGGGTGTGCGATGTTAGTTTGGATAAGACTCGAGCAAGTGGCCTATCAAACAGGACAAACCATTTATCAAGTCAAATACCGAGGGCTGGCTGACTTCTTGAGACAACAACTCAAAGCACCTCATATTCCAATGGTGATTGCGTAAGTCCTACATCAGTAGGCATGATCTAAAGAGAGGAGTGGCAAAATGGACTGGCAAAATAAAGCAAAAACACTAAATAGAGACCAACGTCGCCAGATCATCATGGAGTATCCGGAAACTACTTTACATGAGTATCTAAAAGAATTGTTCCAAGCTATGGAACCTAATTACGTCGTTGAAATTACCCACGGTCCAAATGAATTGGGTAAAGATTTAGTCATCGTTAAAACCGATAATTTTACCCAAGAGGTTATTGGTGTTGTGGTTAAGCGCGGAAATATAAAAGGCCGAACGCTTGGAGATGTGGACAGCTTAAAAGGTAGTGTTAAAAATGAACTGTCTAAGGGGGCTAAGAAAAGACTAGAAGAAATTAAAAGTCAGAGTGAACAAGCCCTGGCGCATCCCGCTGAAATGAAATCATCACTTAAAAATTTATCAGTTTCCAAGGTTTTTGTTGTATTAGCAGGCGAATTTAGTAGTCAAGGTCGAAAAAGGCTGACAAAAGAGCTAGCGTCGGAAATTGAGGTCTTCGATATAAATTGGCTTATTGACAATTTTACCGAGTTTTATCCTCTGATTTTTTTTGAAGGGCGGGTTATTGATTTTATGGAAAAGAAAATCCAAGAACTGGAAAGAAACCATTGGCTGGAAAAATCAGGTAAAAATTTATCTGACTATTTTGTTGAACCCTTAGTTATGACGCTCAGTTTTGACAATTTTGACAAAAAAATAATAAGAAAAGTTTGGAAACAAAAAAAACTTCCTTTCTTGCGACTTGGTGAACTATGCAAGCGAGAAAGAAAGCTGATTTTATTAGGTGATCCGGGCACTGGTAAAACAGGAGCTATGGCTAAATTGGCAATAGAAATGTATAAAAAAGCATACCCTCTATTATCAAAAAAACTTGGAAAATCTAAGCAAAAAATACCTGTATAGGACTTACGCAATCCCCATTGGAATATGAGGTGCTTTGAGTTGTTGTCTCAAGAAGTCAGCCAGCCCTCGGTATTTGACTTGATAAATGGTTTGTCCTGTTTGATAGGCCACCTGCTCGAGTCTTATCCAAACTAACATCGCACACCCAATATGATTTCGTACAATGCGTGCCAACCGACATTGACACTTTTCAAGCCCGGTCACTTGTTTGACTTCGCGGTGAAATGGCTCAATTTTCCATCTTTGGTGACACACCTTTTGTACCACTGAAGAATCGTTTTGAGCATGGTCGTTGGTCACGACATACGCCGTGCGTCTGGCAGCAGACGCCACCCGGAATAATTTCACTTTGTGGTCTTTGGGAAACCCTCTGATTTTAATGGACTTGCCTTGTTTGCGCTCCGCTTTCGTCCAAGTTAAGCTATCTACGCGCTGGTAGGGGATTGTGCCTGCCTCATAGTCCACGCGCCGGTTCGTCTTGAGGGGACAAGAATAGGTTTTTTGCATCTGCTCTATGTGTCGCATGACCGTTTTGGTCGCATACCAACTGTCCATCAAGACCCCGGTAAAAGGAAGGTCCTTCTGATAGACCAACCCAGAGAGCATGTCCTTGAGATGATCCCATTTGGTTTTGCCATCGCCTTGCGGGTCATAAATCCGATAGTCAATCAGCCAGAACCGATCCTGTTGCGGATGGACATAGACACATGTGACCACCCCGATGCCATTGATGACGCCTTGGGCGTTGCCGCTATATTGACGGCGCACTAACGCGATCTTGCGTGCGTGTCGCTTGTCTAAAACCGTGTCATCAAAGATCACATAGCCTTCAGGCGTCAACGCGATGTGGTCTTTGACGTGTTCCCACACCAAGCGGGGTGGGATACGATCACCGGCGAGATAGCGGTTGATCATATCATGACTGAACCCTTCGCTATGGTCGGCGAAATGGGTCAGCGTATAGTTGAGGGGACTGCTAAGCAGATACTGACAGTAATCCAAACGCGTCGGTTGGCGCATTGACACCTCCTCAAAGTGATAAATTTTACGGAATTGCACCCTTTTTTAACTCAGCATGCGTAAGTCCTACTGTACCTGTTTTTGTTTCTGCACGGAAGTTACTGGAATCAGAATCAGCAGAATGTTTTCTGAAAGCATATTTTGAGTCCGAAAAAGTCGCTAGTCGCTTTGATGTAAATGTAATGATGGTTGATGGATTGGATGAAATTGAATCTGAGAACCGGCAAACTCTCATCAGTAAGTTAGATAAATTTTCTGAGGCAACAAATTGTTCGTACATACTCACAAGTCGGAAAATTGATATTATCAACACATTGCCAGAAAAATATAAGAAATATGAATTGCTACCATTTGAATTCAATCAAGCATTACAACTTTTCTCTAAAGTGATAAGTGATAACAAAGTTTTGAACACTATGAGAGATGGTCTTGAGAAAATCCAGTCTCAAATCCTCCTTGTACCGCTTTCGCTAATGTTGCTTATCGAGTTGGTTGAAATACATAAGGAAATTCCTGCCTCAGTAACCGAATTATATGATAGGTTTTTTGATAGGGCACTTGGCCGGGAGGATGAGGAAAAGGGCATCAAAGTTTTATTTGAATACATAATGAAAAAGAAATTTCTCGGTGAGCTTGCCTATTGTGAATTTCGGAACAAAAACAGGCTGGAAATTCCTAACGAAGATTTCAAACATTTTCTCGATTCCTACGCGAATCAGTATGGATGGAGTGCAGAAGAATTCAAAGATTTTGTGCAGGAAATAGAAAGAGCAGGCATTCTGGATCAACGAGAGAAAGTGAATTTCAAGCACAGGTCCTTTTTGGATTACTTTGTCGCATTCTACATTTATGAAAATAGAGGAGATATTCAAGATTTAAACGATTTGATTGTTAGAACCTATTTTGACAGCCTTTGGAGTGAGGTTTCCTTCTTTTATATTGGTCTGAGGCGAGAAATAAATCAAGATTTATTAGACGGGATTTATTCATACAAGAATGAAACGCTATCAGTGATCCTCGATAAACTTCTTGGTGGAAGATTATTACAAGCTGGTTGGCACTCACCAACTCAAAGGCATATTGACGGCATAAAAAATGCTATTAACCACGCGCCGAGATTTCATGAGAGATTTCAAAAGATCATAACCTCCTCGAGTTCTGACATCCCTAACATTATCAGTGACTTTGCAGTCCTGATTTTAGCCGAGCTCTCTTTTAACAGTGCTTTTTTGGAACGTCACATAAAAACGATACTCAAACAGTTAGTTACTTCCAACTCTCACGATGACATTTACATGGCTGTTGTGTTGTCTTGGTCAATACGTCGTTTTCTGAATCCAAGCGAGATCAAAGAGAATATAGATGGTATTCTTGACAAACTTGTTGATCTTTCAAAAAAAGAACAAGCGAGGATACTATTGCTGATGATGCTGATAGAAGAACAAGATAAAGAGACAAGAAAACTCATTAGCCGAAAATTAAATAGGTTACAAAAGAGATCGCCTCAAGCTTTTAAAGCGTTGTTACCGGCGAAACGAAAAGGATTCCGGTAAAGACATTTGTGCCCATTAGCACTCACAGACGTGTATTTCAGGAGGAAAAGCGATGAGCACACATTGGTTGGATATTCAGAGTTTCCAACAAAGTCAGGAACTCTTGTCGGCGATTAACACCCTGTCCATTCACCGCAAGTTGACTGACAGAGGTTATCCCGATACGAGCCGAAAAAAAGCCGCAGAACAGGCGCGGGAAACCCTTGTGGCTTTTTTTCAGAAACTGGACAAGATCGTTCAGGACATCGAATATGGACATCGAAAGCCTGTCTTGGGTGTGGATGCCCGACTGCGTCATCTGGCGGAAAATTACGTCCATGCAAAACGAGATCGCGGTCAATCTCGTTCCCCATTTCTCGAACATCCTCTTTCTCAGATTAGGCAATTGTTTTATTCGGAACGCCCCGGAGACAGCCGCGAAGTCCTGAAAGTATTGGCGGCATTTCGCGACCTGCTCGAGGAACAGGTCAACAGTGATGCAACGCGGTTGCTAGGAGAGATATAATTGTTCCACATCCTCCGACAAAACAACGCTGATTTGCTTCGGGAGATCGACAGACTCAAAAAAATTCTTCCCGCCAACTCGAAGACGCTTACGGATGAACTCACGCCCTACTATGCATGGGCAGTTGAAAAATGCGACGACCTATACCAAAAAGTGATGCAAAATCTTCGAGATATCGACCTTCGGCAACGAGATATTCTATCCGATATTCTGAGTGAGACACAGACCGTCACAAGAGAATTTCGCCTGTTCAACCAGCGATGGGTTAGCCCTATTCTGCGTACACGGCCTTCGGATCGCCTCTGCCTGAAAATACTGCGTTGGCTCCACGCATCCAGTCCCAGCACCGAGCAGATTCCCGTTGCTCTCAGCGACGAAGAATTTAGCATCTTTCCTATAAAACCATCTATTTACTTTATGCCATCTTCAGCCCAACACGGCCTTCTTTATCTTCCGCTCTTTTTTCACGAATACGGCCATCTTCTATATTCCTGTCACGAATTAGAGATGGACGATCTGACGCGGGATTTCCAAACAACTATCTCAGATCTTCTTGAACCCAATGTGCAACGCAATGACCTCCAAGCGCAACATGAGGAAACAAAGCGGGTTACTATTGTTGAAACTTGGTATGCGTGGATACAAGAGATATTTTGCGACGCTGTTGGATTCTCCATTGGTGGCCCTGCTTTTCTCAGGGCCTTTTCTATGTATCTTAGAATGGATGGACGACAGGCGTTTGAGGTACCAGTCAATAAATTGGCACACTGTTCTCACCCAGTCACTTTTTTGAGGGTTCGACTGCTTGCTGATCGGGTTAGGAGAATGGGAGACAACGCTGAAGCCGATAAACTAGAAGGAGAATGGGAGAAAATTGCTCAGACTATGGGGATTATCGAAGATTATTTTCGATACTATGAGGAAATATTTCTGCCTGAACTACAGCAGACCATTGACGATATGCTGGTTGAATCTTCTCCCCAAATGTTTAGCAATGAACAAGATTCCCCCGTGGGTCTTTTGAATCGGGCTTGGAAAAAATTTGATGCTGATTCCGACGCTTATCCAGATTGGGAAGCACGGGTTATTGAAGATTTTTTGAAGGCGGATCTCCGCGTGATGTAAGCAGGGATGAACACAGAGGACACAGCGGGTGCAATCCGCGCAATCCCTTAATCCGCGATCCAGACACATGACGCGAACGAAAACAAATGTAGGGGCGATGCCCCCGTGCTCGCCCGCTTGCAGATTCCCAATGACAACCTCGTTTTTCGCGGATCTGTTCAAAAAATTGGAAACAGCCGGCGGGATTGCGTAATCGCCGCCAACACCACACCCAACCCAAGGAGTTATTCATGAGCGCAGCCCTGGATTACGGCGTCCAAAGTTTTTGTTTTCGCCACTTCAAAGACAATGCCGACGTGGCCCAAAAAGTCAGAGACATCGGCTTGGACAAAATCGAAGTCTGCCAAGTTCACGCCAATTTCAGAGACCCCGATAGCTGGCGAGAGATCGTCAAAACCTACAACGACGCGGGGGTTTCCGTCATCTCTATCGGCGTGCAAACCTTCACGGGCGACCCCAGTGAAAAGAGCTTTTTCGAGTGCGCGGCCCTTGCCGGCGCCAAACACATCTCCTGCCATTTTCAACTCGAATCCTACCCCAAAGCCATCACACAGGTGCGCGCCTGGAGCCGGGAATACGGCATTCGCGTGGGCATTCACTGTCACGGTGGGTATCACTTTGGCGGACAACCCGGGGTTCTCAAACACCTGATCGGCCTGGGCGCGCCCGAAATCGGCCTGTGCATCGACACGGCCTGGGCCTTGCAAATTGGCCCTCGCCAGGGCAACCCCGTCAAATGGACGACAGATTTCGCCGGGCAGATCTACGGCGTCCACTACAAAGATTTCGTCTTTGACCCCAACGGTCAGTGGCACGACACGGTCGTCGGCGAAGGCACGCTCGATCTGCCGGCCTTTGTCGCAGGCCTGGAAAAGACCGGCTTTGACGGCATGGCTGTCATCGAATACGAAGCCGATGTCGAAAATCCCGTGCCCGCGCTGACCCGATGCGTGGAAACCATGCGCGCATTGGCCGGGTGATGGCTCTGATTGATCGCCTGCACAAACCAACAGCCCTTTTTCCCGCGGATTTCTCCGATAGAAAAAGGGCTGTTATTGTTGGATCGCGGATTAAGGGGATGCTTTTATTTTCGGATGAGCACCGGAGCCAAGCATTTTCGCGTCTTTTCGCGCTTTTCGTAGTTTCGCCTTACGCCTCCCGCCTCATCTCCTCAACCACCTCAACCAACGCCTCTGCGGTAATGCCGAAGTGGGCCCAGGTTTTTTCGAGTCCTTCCGATGGCGCGATGCGCGGATCCGTAATCCCCACATGCGCGTGGGCAATGCCAGTGCATGCCGTGCTCACCAGCCCCGCGAATCCGCGCAGGCCCGTTTCGCACGTTCCGATCTTTCCATCTTCAACGGTCGCCACGCCCGCGTAATTTTTCAGCACATTGTCCAACGCGCCGTCGGGCAGGGGCAACCCGTTGACGACATACACATCTGTTGAAATGCCGGACGCCGCGAGGGTCTCCGCAGCCTCTGAGGCCAAAAAGGCCGGCGCGCCAAAAGCCAAAATCGCGTGCTTTGCCCCCGCGTATTTGCGATAGGCCGTTATCGCCTCCCATGCCTGACTCGGATGCCACAGGGGGCCTGATCCATCCTGCGCTTGCAAAATGGGCAAACCCGAATCGCGCGGGATGCCAATGATGTGTCCGCCGTAGTGCGCGGCCATGTCTTTCACCGCCAAAAAGGCCACGCGCGCATCGGCAGGGGCGTAAAACCGGTGCAAATAGGGCAAATACGTCAGGCCCACGTTGATCCAATCGAGGCCCCACCCCGAGAAGTGATCGCGCCCGGTACACGCGCCCACATGCGAGAGGTGAAACACCACGTTGAGCCCCTCGTTGATCCCATTCAAATTGCGCTGATACTGCCACATGTCAAAGCCTTCGCGGGCGATCCCTTCAAAAAACGCGGCAAAGGTCGAGACCACATTGAGCTGCGGTTCATCGGAACTCATCGCCAAGCCATTTGCCATCAGCGCAGCGGCTTGTTCCTCGATGCTCATCTCGAACTGGTGATCGTCTGACAGATGCGCCCGCGCAGGCGACAATTTTGTCGAGGGGTCGAGATCGCAACTCACCACAAACACGCGGTCGGGATGCGTCTCGGCCAGCAAGGTGTATGCCGCGGCCGCGCCATCGCGCGGACTCGCTTTCTCGGTCGGCAATTCGACTGTTGCGGCTTTTTCATCGGACATTGCCAGATTCGCGCTTCCGGGGGCGGGTCTGGCTTTTGTGATGACAGTGCGCGTGCCCCTGTTTTGCAGGGTTGCAAGAGCATGGCCTTGTTCTGCTGTGGGTTGAAACATCGCGCCGTTGAGCACCTCTGCGGCATTGCGACCCTGCATGCTCCCGTCGTGGTGATTCTCGCCGCCGGGCAACGCATTGACCAAAAACAGACATTCCAGCATCGGCTCTGTATCGCGGAAACTCATCAAGGACCCCGGGATCCACACGGGTTTGTCTATCGGCACATCGTGGCGTGCGGCAAACGCCTCTACGGCGTCTGCGAGGCCATAGCGTTCGCCAAAGGTCTTCAGCGTCACATCTTCGCCCGAAAATCCGGTGGGATAAATCAAACTCGGCTTGCCCTGTTGCGCGAGGCCATAGCCCTCTCGATACGCCGCATAGAGCGCGGCATTGTCGTGGAGCGATGCGATTTCCAACACCTCAATGCCGAGTGCGGCAATGACGCTTCGGGGATCCACATCCATAATGCTTGCCGTGCTGCCGGACAACTGAATGCCGTTGCGGTGCATCACATAAGTAATCGGCGCGCCGTGGACAGACGCGGCATTAAACCCATTGAGCGCCTGCCCCGAAATCCATCCCGCATCCCCGCAATGGGCAATGACCCACGCCTGGTCGCACAAGGCTCTTTTGCCCAATGCCAAGCCCGCAGCCGTCGGGATCATGACGCCCAGACGCCCGCCGTTGAGTTGCGTCCCTCCAGGCAACCACGCCACATGCCCTGGAAAATCCAGCCCGCGCCGAAAGGTTTCGACCACGCGGTCGGCCTCGACAAATCCAAACGCGGCCAGAGCCGAATAATACCCGATGCTCGTGTGCGCGTGTTCGATGGTGTAAGCGCGCTGCTCGTAATCCACAATCGCAAGGGTCATCAACAAGCCGGGGATCAGTTCCAACCCGCCGCCCAAGTGATCCAATTCCCCGATCTCGGCCAGAGACGCCAGCGCCCGAATCGCCGTGCGCGCGCCTTCGATTTGTAACGCGGTCAACGCGCGGTCTTCCGTCTCGCCGAGCGTCTCGGTTGTGGCAATATCGAGATGCAGTGCCAACACATCAGAAGCGATTTCTCGCCCGAGAAAATGCGTTTGGTTCAACAGCGCGTCATTGCGCCCCTTTTGCTTTTTGATCAACGTTTTCGCAGTTGCCATAATTGCTCCAAAAAGTGATGAACAGATCGCCATTTGCGGTTGTAAAATAAACGTTCCCCGCGCAACAAGCCAGAAAAAAGCCCAGATACAAAATTCTGGATTCCGCGGCATGTCTGTATTATGTTTAGAGAAAGGAGACGCCACACAGCTTTTAACGCATTCAGAAAGGAGAACATCATGCCCAAAACCGCGATCGCCGCGCAAATGTACACGGTGCGCGATTTTACGAAAACCCCGGCGGGCATTGCCGAATCCATCAGAAAAGTCAAAGCCATGGGGTACGACGCCATGCAGGTGTCGGGTTTTGGCCCGATTGCTCCGGCAGAACTCAAACAAATTGCCGATGACCATGGCGTTGAAATTTGCGCCACGCACACGGGCTTTGACCGCATGCGCGACAACGCGCAAGCCGTGATTGACGAACATCTCCTTTGGGGATGCAACTATCCCGCGATAGGCAGCCTGCCGCAATCCTATCGGGAAGAGGGCGAAGCCGGGTATGTTCGCTTTGCCAAAGACGCTTCAGAAGTGGGACGCAAACTCGCGGACGCGGGCCTGACGTTCGCGTATCACAATCACAACTTTGAATTTCAAAAATTCGGCAACCGCACGGCCCTCGAGATCATCTTGCGGGAATCGGATCCCAAAGCGGTACAACTCGAAATTGACGTCTATTGGGTGCAGGCAGGGGGCGCAGATCCCGCCGAATGGATCCGCAAAGCCAAGAGCCGCATCGACCTCGTCCACGTCAAAGACATGGCCGTGGAAGGCCGGGAAACGCGCTTTGCCGAAGTCGGCGAAGGCAATCTCAATTGGCCCGCCATTTTTGAAGCGGGCCGCGAATCCGGCACGCGCTGGTACATCGTGGAACAAGACCGCTGTTACGACCGCGACCCCTTCGACAGCCTCAAAATCAGCTATGACAACCTGATTGCAATGGGTCTTTCCTGAGAAACGCGCCATGAACCATCATTGATCAATCGACAATCCCAAACGCGCTTTTACACCGAGGAGTTCCCATGCCTTATGCAGACCACATTGAGCAGGCCAAAGACCCCGTCACTTGTGCGGTGCTCACCATCAGCGACACGCGCACCAAAGCCGATGACAAAAGCGGCAAAATCATCGGCGAATTGGTTGAAGCCGCCGGTCACAAAATCGCTTTTTATCGCGTGGTCAAAGACGATGCCGCGCAGATTCGCAACCTGATCAAACAAATCGCCGAAGCGGGCGAATGCCACGTCATTCTCACCAATGGGGGCACGGGCATTGCCGCACGCGACACCACCTATGAAGCCGTCACGGGCCTGCTCGAAAAACGCCTCGACGGCTTTGGCGAAGTCTTTCGCTTTCTCTCATGGGAAGACATCGGCTCGGGGGCCATGCTCTCGCGCGCTGTTGCAGGCGTGTACAAAGACACCATGATCTTCTGTATGCCCGGCTCGTCTGGCGCAGTGCGCCTGGCAATGGAAAAACTCATCGTTCCCGAACTCTCGCACCTCGTATGGGAAATCTGGCGGCAAAAGTGAGAGGCGAAAGGCAGTGGTTAGGGGTTAGTCCGCCCAGCCGCTCTCCACTCTCCTAATCGAGAAAATTATGCACCTCCAAATAAAGATACTGCTTCTGATTTTCTGCTTGTCTCAAGCGACAGTTGCGGAAACAGACTGGCCGAATTGGGGCGGGCGCAATCGAAATTTTCGGGTTGACGATGCGGGCGTCTTTCCGGACGATCAGCCCTACGCGCTGAAGGTCGTTTGGAAAAAGCCGCTCGGCGCGGGATATTCGCCCGTTTCTGTGCGCGGCGACCTGGCTGTGACGATGTTTTCCGACGAGATTTTTGATTATGTCATTGGGCTCAATGCCGAAGACGGGGCAGAGCGATGGAAATACAAGATCGGCGCCGCGTATTTGGGGCATTACGGCTCGCAAAGCGGCCCCTTGTCAACGCCTGTTTTGACCGAAGACAAGGTCATCGCCCTAGGCCCTCGGGGCAACCTGTTCGCGCTCGATGCGAAGACGGGCGAAAAACTCTGGGCGGTCGATCTCGTTGCGGACTATGGGGCCAAAGCACCGTTCTGGGGATTTACTTCATCGCCAATTTTATGCGACAATCGCCTGATTGTGCAAACAGGGGGTAGGCATGCCATGTCGGCGTTTGATCCCGAATCCGGCGATTTGATCTGGTCGGCCCTTGCCGATGCGGTCGATTACCAATCGCCGGGCCTGTTCGCGGTTGGCAATCGCAAACACTTGGTTTTTCTCGGCAACACCTCTCTCGCGGGGCTATCGCCTGAAACCGGCGACGTGCTCTGGCAATTCGCCCATCGCGGGCATACCGGCGCGGTCAACACGAGCGGGCATCCGGTCGCGGTTGGCGAAGGCCGATATTTTGTGAAGAACGGCGGGATGCTGGTGGGCGTGCGGGCAGAGGGCGACACCTTTGCGGTTGCGGAAATTTGGCGCACGCGCCACATCCGAAGGACGTACATAGACGCGGTTTTTAACGAGGGCCTGCTGTTTGGCTATAACCGCCGCATTCTCACTTGCATCAGCGCGGACACGGGAGAACGCTTGTGGCAATCGCGCGCGCCGGGCGATGGGTTGCCCATTGTCGTGGACGATCATCTCGTCATTGCGACAAAAGACGGCAAATTGGCGGTCGCACGGGCTTCGGGGGACGGGTATCGGGAAACCGCTCGGTTGGCACTTTTTGACGATATCGCATGGTCACACGCCAGCTTTGCCAATGGCAGGTTTTACGCGCGCAGCATGTCGGAAATCGCCTGCGTTGAAGTCATACCCGGAATCGCAGCGGCAACGGGCAAGCGGGAGGGGACGATAGCGAACTCGCGGTTTGCGCGAGTTGTCGCAGAAGTCAATCGAGCCACAGATAAGAAAGCGCGGATCGACTCGTTTATGGCGCAACAAAAGACCTTTCCGATTTTGGAAGGCGATCATCTCGCGCATTTCGTGTATCGCGGCGACGCGAACGACGTGAGCGTAACGGGCGATCACACCGGGCGGCGATTCGATCAGCCCATGCGCCGCGTTGAAGGGACGGATTTGTTCTATTATACGGCCCACCTCGAAGCGGACGCCCGCATCACCTATCACTATACGCTCAACTTACAGCGGTCTGTTCCGGACCCGCACAACCCGCGACAAATTCGCTCGCTCTTTTTTGGTCGCGCCTCATGGTTTGGGATGCCGCGCTGGCAGTTTCCCGATCATCTGAAAAAGCCGCGAGACGGAGTTCGCGGCAAAATTGATTCCCTGAGTTTTGAGAGCGCGGCGATTCGGGGGCCTCGCAAATTGGAGATTTACCTGCCTGCGGACTATGCCCAAAGCAGTGAACCGTATCCCGTTGTTTACGTTCACGCGGCGCGCCGACACTGGTCGGTCGGGAAAGTGGATGTTTCGCTGGACAATATTATTGGCACGCGCGTGCGTCCCGTCATTGTGGTTTTTGTTCCGTCTCTTTTTGGCGGTGGATATTCCGAGTATGTGGGGGAAAAGCGCGATGCTTACATGCGGGTTTTTACCGATGAAATCGTGCCTTATATCGAACAGACGTATCGCGCGATCAAGCGCCGCGAGGGCCGGGCAAATACGGGTGCCATTTACGGCGGGTTTATGGCTTTTTACGCGACCTTTACACATCCGGAAATATTTGGCAAACTCGCCATCCAATCCATGTCGTGGGATCAGACCGCCGAGGCCAACGATGCCGGGTTGGTCTTTGCGGCGTCAACCCAATGGCCCATAAAAATTTATTTGGACTGGGGAAAATACGATTTGCGAAGCCCAATGGAGGGAAATGATTTGGGCAAAAGCACGGCGTCCTTTGCCCGGCTGTTGCACAAAAGAGGATACACATTTACAGGCGGCGAAATCAACGACGGCGCGGGCTGGGCGAGTTGGCGAAACCGCACAGACGAGGTATTCGAAACGCTTTTCCCTCTGTCGGATTGAGCGGGCACAAAGGACAGGCGCGGGGGCCTGCCCCTGCGTTTCTATCCCGCCTCTTGTATCTTTAGGCGAGCACGGGGCATCGCCCCTACACACACGGCTCGCCTTTTGTGGCTAAACTTCCATCTCGCCTTCTAAACCAACTTTGCCATCGTCTCTTCAATCTGGGCGCGCTGTGCATCGCTGACGGGTTTGCCCGGGGGCCTTGGGTCGCCGCAGTCAATGCCCAAGCGCGCGCTCAACGCCGCTTTGATCACCGAGTGAAACCCACCGGACGCGCTCAAAGCGTCATAAGCATGCGTGGCTTTTTCTTGTGCGGCTTCTGCGGCCTGCAAATCGCCTGCGCGATACGCGGTCCAAATTGCCACCCACAATTCGGGCAACACATTCAGAGGGCCATCCACGCACCCACACGCGCCAATGGTCATGGCCGGCAACATCAAGCGGTGATTGCCGATAAAACACGACAGTTCCATCTGTGCAAAGGTCTGCACATTGGCAAACGTCAGGGCCGAATGCTTGAGACCCGTCAGTTGCGGCACGCGGTCCTGAATTTTTGCCATCATCCTCGGCGTGATTTCCACACCTGTTGCCCCCGGCAAATTGTACACAAACAACGGCAAATCGGCCGCGCCGGCCACAATCCGATAGTGCTCGGCAATATCGTCGTCATCGCGGCGATAAAAAAACGGCGGCACGCAACAAAGCGCGTCTGCACCTGCGCGAGCCGCGTGCTCGGCCAATCGCGCAGCGCGATCCGTTGTCGGCGCGCCCACATGCATAATGACCTTTGCCCGGCCACGCGCTTGATCCACAATCGCAGATGCGATCTGTTTGTTTTCCCCGTCGTCCAACAACACGCTTTCGCCCGTGCCTCCTGCGACCCAAAACCCGTGTACGCCGGCCTGAATATTGAACGCGACAATTTTGCGAAACACCCGTTCATTAAACCGTCCTTCTCGGTCCATCGGCGTCGCTATCGCAGGTACGACACCCTCAAAATCGCCCATGGCAATCTCCTCTGGTGATAAAGTGGTCAGCGATCAGCCCCCGCACGACCACACGCAAAATCGAGATGTGAAACCGTAGGGGCGGTGCCTCTGTGCTCGCCTGAAAAGGCAAGATACAAGGCGGATCGCGGATTAACAGATTGCGCGGATTACGCGGATGAAAAGCAGGGGCAGAACATCTCCCCTCCCCGTTGCGGGAAGGAGTCCTATTTCGTCTTAAGATAGCTTCTGAGGATATTTTTTTTATCCCAACGTGCGAATATCCAATCGCGTGACGCTCACATGCCCTTCGCGCAACGCCGTGCCATCTGTGCCTTTGCGCTCTTCCACTTCGGGCTGATCGATGTTGTGACAATACCCATTTTCCGATGGCTTGAAACACGAGGTGTAAAACGTATGCCCGAGCGCGGTTGGCACGACCTGCCAGTCGGCGGCCAGTTCGCAGGGCAGGTTCACATTCCACGTTATCGGGTCAGACAAAAAATCTGCCCGTGCGTTCAAAAACGCAAACACGCGGTGCAACATTGCGCGGCAATTTTTCAACAGCCTGTCCTGCACATCGGGTTGCAGGGCGCGGTGTTCAATCCAGTGCCGAAACACGGGCCCGGGCAACACCTGTGACAATGCCACTGCCGGCACGCCCGCGATATTGGCTTCCAGGGCTGCGCCAATTGTGCCCGATGAAAGCGCGAATCCCAAGCCCGCATTGCTGCCCATGTTAATGCCCGAAATCACCAGATCGGGTTTGCTGTCAAACAGGTGGTAAATGCCAAAATTCGCGCAATCCGCAGGCGTTCCCGAAAGCGCGTAAGTCGCACATGCAAATCCATCCAGAGGCTCCAGATGCAACGCGCCCAACCGCGTCATCGCCTTGCCTTTCCAACTCTGCTCTGCCGCAGGCACCACCGCTGTCACCTGTCCCATCGCCTGAAAATAATCCCCTGCAAACCAAAACAAAGGCGAATCCAAACTGTCGTCATTGGTCAATAGAATTTTCAAAGTCGCGCTCCTCAATCTCTTCAAATGGATACATGGGCGTGCGCCGAAATTGGTAGTCGAAATTTCGCATATCCGCTGCGGTCGCGCCGGGCGTATCTACTCGGATCAACGCGGTACACACGGGTTGGTATGCCGCAACCGGGGCGTGGACGCCTTTGGCGACGATCACCTGAAACGCCGAGGGGTTGAGGCCGCAACTCGTCATCAGCCCCAAACTCACGGGCACCACGCGCCGCGACGTCAGGCTGATCGCGAGTTGGGTATCCGTCTCCACAACCGCGGTGGGCCCCATATCAAAAGATGTTCGCCCGCCGTGACGCACTTCGGACTCTCTGAATTTCCCATCGTGCAGGCTGCGCACGCGCACCTCGGCGTCTAAGGCCGCGCCGTGCAACTCGTCTGTCTTGCCGCCGATACGCAACGCAATGCGACAGCCAACCCCCGCGTCTCGGGCGCGCTGTTGCGATTCCGGATCGAACACACACACAAAGCTCGGCGCAGTCCCTCGCCCGTGCAATTCGCGGGCAATCGCCATCCCGTCGCCGGCCGATCCGCCGCCCACATTGTCGCCCATGTCGAGCAAACAAACCGGACCTTTTCGCGCCATCGCCCTATCGACAGCGTCGGGAATCGCGATGTATTCGCCCACAAATTCCGCGCGATGGGCGTACAAATAATCCGCCAGCCGATTTGCCAGCACTTGCGCGCGGGCTGGATCATCATCTGTCACCACCACAAAAGCCGATCCCATCTCTTCGACATCGGAGTATGGGAATCCGAGCAGAATGCTGTTCGACAACACCCCCGGTTCCCGCAGCATCTCATCTGCCAATTCGCACATCGGCAAACACGGCGGCGCAGAGGTCAATTGCCGCTCGATATTGATGCCGATAGGGGGAAACGCGCCGGCTTGCGTGGGTTTGACTTCGCCGTTCAATGTGCGCGCCATCAGCGACGCGGCTTCCAATCCGCGCTGTTTCTGATCCAGATGGGGGTTCGAGCGATAGGCAATGGTGGCATCGCACGCGGCAACCATGCGCGGGGACAAATTGGCGTGGGGATCGAGGGTGCAAATCATCGGCTTTTGCGGCCCAACCCGTGCGCGCAACCGCGACAGCCAGTACCCATCCAAATCGCGGTAATCATCGCCCGCTCCCGAATTTGCCCCGTGAGGCGCGACGAGGTACCCATCCACTTCGCCGGCCGCTGCCACCTGCTCAAACATCTGCGCCATCAATGCGTCACAAGTCGCTTTGGCAATGCGCCCAGACGGCGTTGTGCCCGCATGAAAAATCGGCAGTGCATCGATGCCTGCCGCCATCAAGCCCTCCAAAAAGCCACTGACTTCGTGATGCCCGCCCGAATAGTGATCATACATCGCCCGCCCCGTAAAAATCCCATCCCGCTGAAAAGCGTCCAAAGTCGTCGGCGCGTCGATAAATGTATTCGACTCGTGCAAAAAAGAAATAATGCCCACGCGCATGGGAACTCCTTAGAGAAGTGAGGAGAGAATGTAGGGGCGGTGCCCCCGTGCCCGCCCGAATAGTGGTTAGTCCCCGGCCATCTGCCCAAAGTCGTTCTACCGAGATGTTCATATTTCGACAAGGAGATATGTCTTCTCCACCGTCACCGGATATGTCTCTGCCACATAAGGCCCTTTCATCAACCCGGCCATATCTTCCGCGCCCTCTATTTTTGTGCCGGGAGCGACTTCCACCTCATAGCTCCGCACGCGCACGCTGGCGGGATCGACCCAGGACTGACCCGTTTTAATATCGTATTCCCATCCGTGCCACGGGCAGCGCAAAATTTCGCCCTTGCGCGTGTACTCGTATTCTCCCGGCACCTTTGCCGTCACAAAGCCCGATACCCGCCCCTTGCACAGCGCGCCGCCTTGATGCGGACAGCGATTGCGAAGGGCGTAAAATTCGCCGCGGATATTAAATATGCCGATTTCTCGGCCTTCAAGCGTCACCAATTTCCGCTCGCCCGGCGGGATTTCATCCACTGTTCCGATAATGTGTTTCGCCATGTCAATTTACTCGCGGTAAATAAACGCATCAATCATCGCAGATCGCATCCATATCGCCATACGCCGCGAGGCATTGCGATCACAATGTCATGACCTGCGTTTATCGGGCACGGGCATGCCTCGCGTCACGCCAACTTGTACAACGCCCGTGCGTTCTCCGCCAGAATATCGCGGCGCACGGCCTTGTCCATGCCAGAAGGCAGGGCCACGTCGGGCGCGTCAAAATCCCAGTGGGGATAATCCGTGGCGAACATCAAGCGGTCGTTCATATCGAGATGATCCATCATCTCAAAAAAGTATTCGCGCTGTGGGGGTTCTTCCATCGGCTGCGTGCTGATCCAGAAATGAGCGCGAATATAGTCCGACGGCAGGCGTTTCAGATGCGGCAACTCCATTTTCAACTGCCGGTAACAGCGATCCAGCCGCCACATCAACGCGGGCATCCACGCAAAACCGCCTTCGATCAACACCACCTTCAAATCTGGAAATTGCCCAAACACGCCTTCATACACCAAACTCGTCACCTGCGCCTGAAATGCCGCGGGCATTCCCCCGTGATCTTCAATATAATGCGATGGCTTGCCCGCGCCCGTGATGGGCCCTGCGCCCGTGCCGCCAAAATGAATCGCAATGGGCAACCCATTGCGCACCGCGGCCTCGTATATCTTCCAGTATTTGCGCCTGCCCAAAGGCTCCATCGTACGCACCATGAGAAGCACCTGAACAAAGCCCGGGTGATCGCCCACTCGGTCAATTTCTGCGGCGGCCAAGTCGCTGTCTTCATAAGGCACAACAACGGACCCGCGCAACCGAGGCTCGCGCCTGAGCCACGCGTCGGCTTGCCAATCGTTCACGGCGCGTCCCATCGCCGCTGCATAAGCCAAATTCTGTTGCCCGCCCACGCCGATCAAAGGCGTCAGGATGCCGTAGTCCATCTCCCACTCGTCCAGCAATTGCGCGCGCAAAAATGCCAAATTCGACCCCGGCGGCCCGGATGGCGGCCATGCATCGTGGCGCGCGGCATGGGGCACGGCGCGGGGATACGCCGACCCCATTCGCCCGTATCCGCCAATGGTTCGGTGATACTCGTGCCATGCTTTCGGCAGATATCGAAACCACACGTCACCCGA
The DNA here is from genome assembly GCA_958295785.1 of uncultured Latescibacterota bacterium. Taxonomy (GTDB): domain Bacteria; phylum Latescibacterota; class UBA2968; order UBA2968; family UBA2968; genus VXRD01. The sequence goes on along the minus strand of OY282377.1, from coordinate 1,728,329 downwards.
TTTCATGGTGACGTGAACATCGCAATCGATCACGGCGGTTTTTCGCCGCGTTTCAACCTCGGCCATCCGTGTCTCTGCCATGTCGCACCTCCTCGAAATTCACTGCGCCGTTCAATCACATAGAAGTATAACGCAACACATCCTGAAACGCAAACCCAAGGACGAGCCCTTGATAACCCCATTCCAATCGCACATCACGCCTCCAACACCATCTGCAACAGGGCCATGCGAATGTAAACGCCGTTGTGCGCTTGGCGAAAATACGCGGCGCGGGGGTCTTTATCCACCGCCTGATCGATCTCATCCACGCGGGGCAAGGGGTGCATCACTATCGCCTTGTCCGACAGCACCGCCATCGCCGCCGGGTCGATAATGTATTTTCCCCGAACCTTTTCATAGTCTGCGATGCGGTCGCCAAACCGCTCGCGCTGGATGCGCGTTTGGTACACCACGTCCACCTCGGGCATGATCTTCATCAGGTCTTCTTCTTCTACAAACGCGACCCCGTGTTCTGCCAAATACGCTTTGATATCGTCTTTCATCCGCACCATGTCTGGCGCGATAAAATACAGTTTCACATCCTCGTATTTGGTCAACAAATAGGCAAGGGACCGCGCAGTGCGGCCATTGGCGAGATCGCCGACCAATGCCACTCGAATCCCATCCAACCTGCCGATCTCTTTCTGAATCGTGTACACATCCAAAAGCGCCTGCGTGGGGTGTTGGCCCGGCCCGTCCCCCGCATTGAGAATGGGCACAGCCGCCACATCTGCTGCGCGCCGTGCCGAGCCGCTCTCGTAGTGGCGCAACACGATCACATCGGCGTATCCCTCGACAATGCGGATCGTATCTTCGAGGGTTTCGCCCTTTGCCGCCGAGGAAAACTCCCGCGCGCTTTCCGTGGTGATCACCTGGCCGCCCAAGCGATACATCGACGCTTCAAAAGACAACCGCGTGCGCGTGCTCGGTTCGTAAAACAAGGTGGCCATAATCCGCCGATTCAAGATATTCGACCCGTAGCGGCTGACCACCTGCTCCATCTCGCGCGTGAGGCCAAAAATCCCCTTCATCACCTCCCGGCTAAATTGCTGCGCCTCAATGATGTGATACAGACCATCCATCGTTTGCCTCCCGTGCAAAAAAAAACGCCCCATGAGGGAGCGTTTGGTATGCGATTCGCGTTTTCATTGCAAAAAAATATAGGCGGTAAAACGGACTTTTGCAAGGGGAAAACACACCCCGCGATGCCGACCACGCAAATGTGCAGGATGCCAATTGACAGAAATGGGAAATCAGGGTATTATCCCGAGAGGACAGGCACGGGGGCATGTCTCTACATTCCGATTTCGCGCCTTTCGCAGTTGTCAGTTATCCCAACCGAGGAACCAACCGTGAGCAATGCACCGAATTTCCAAGACCTGATTGCGCGCCTCGAGCGATTTTGGGCCGATAAGGGCTGCATCATCTGGCAGCCTTACAGCGAAAAAGTGGGCGCGGGCACGATGAACGCCGCCACTGTTTTGCGCGTGCTCGGCCCGGAGCCGTGGAACGTGGCATACGCCGAACCCTCTTATCGGCCCGACGATGGGCGCTTTGGTGAAAACCCCAATCGCATGCAAATGCACACGCAGTATCAAGTCATCCTCAAACCCGACCCCGGCAACCCCCAAGAACTGTATCTCGACAGCCTTGCGGCTTTGGGGCTCGACTGCAAAGCGCACGACATCCGCTTTGTGGAAGACAACTGGGAATCGCCCGCGCTCGGGGCGTGGGGCTTGGGGTGGGAAGTGTGGCTGGACGGCTTGGAAATCACGCAATTTACCTATTTCCAGCAGGCCGGCGGCATGCAACTCGACCCGGTTGCCGTTGAAATCACCTACGGCCTCGAACGCATTGCCATGTATCTGCAAGGCGTGGATGAAGTCTGGCAATTGCAGTGGAACGACACGGTGACGTATGGCGACATCCTCAAAAAACAGGAAATCGAATATTGCAACTACGAGTTCTACTGGGCGGATGTCAACCGACTCAAATCCATGTACGACATTTTTGTGGCCGAAGCCCAGGCCGCCCTCGACCGCGACCTCGTCATTCCCGCGCACGATTACGTCATTCGCTGTTCGCACACCTTTAATTTGCTGGACACGCGCGGCGCGATAGGCGTGACGGAGCGCGCCCGTTTTTTCGCCCGAATGCGCGATCTCTCCCGCCGTGTGGCCGAAGCCTTTGTCAAACAGCGCGAAGATCTGGGGCATCCCCTTTTAGAGCCAGAAAAATCCGAATCGCGGGCTATCAAAGCCGGCGACCTGCCCGAAGTCGATGCGGCCGATCTCTTGCTCGAACTCGGCACTGAAGAACTGCCGCCCGCCGATGTGACAAGCGCGATAGCACAACTTCAAAAATTGCTGCCCGAACACCTCGCCGCGGCCAATCTCACGTACGACAGCATCGAAGTCAGCGGCACGCCGCGCAGGCAATACGCCATTGTCAAAAATCTGCTGGGCCGGCAACCGGATGCCATTAGGCAAGCGCGCGGGCCGGCCATTCGCATTGCGTACGACGCGGCGGGCAACCCCACCCGCGCACTCGAGGGATTTGCCCGAGGGCAGGGCATTGACCTGTCTGACGTGGAACGGCGAGACGACTATGTTTGGGCGGGCATCACCCGATACGGACGCAAAACGCAAGACATGCTCTCTGAACTGCTGCCCGAGATCATCGCCAAACTCAGCTTTGGAAAAACCATGCGCTGGCATTCCGATGGGGTGGCGTACCCGCGTCCCCTGCGCTGGATCGTCGCCCTGTTCGGCGATAGGGTCATCCCATTTGATTATGCACGCGCAAGGGCCGGTCGCACCAGCCGCGGGCTGCGCCCCCTTGCGTCGCCCGAAATCGCAATCGCCTCTGCGTCCGATTATCACGCGCAAATGCAAGACTCTGGCATTGTGGTCAACCGCGACAAGCGGCGCGACGCCATCCGACGGCAAGTTGAGGCACGCGCCCGAGAAATCGGCGGCAATGTGCCCGACGACCCGGACCTGCTCGACGAAGTGACCGACCTCGTGGAAGCCCCGCACGCGCTGTGCGGTCACTTTGAAAAAGCGCGCTTGTCCCTGCCCCGCGAAGTGCTCATCTCCGTCATGAAAAAGCACCAGCGGTATTTTCCGGTGCTCGACGAACGGGGCGACCTCAAACCCCACTTTATCACCGTGTCCAACGGCGCGCCCGGCGCGCCCGACCGCGTGGTCAAAGGCAATGAAAACGTCATTCGCGCGCGCTATGCCGATGCCGAATTTTTTTACAACGACGACACAAACAAAAAACTCGCGGACTTTCTGCCCCGTCTCGACACCCTCATTTTTCAGGAAAAACTCGGCTCTATGCGCGACAAAACCCGCCGCGTTGAAAAATTGGTCAACGACTTGGCCGCCGCGTTCGCGCTCGGGGAAGAAGACAAAAACGCGGCCCTGCGCGCGGCCAAATTGTGCAAAGCGGACCTGGCGACCAGCATGGTGGTGGAAATGACATCCCTGCAAGGCATTATGGGTCGGTACTACGCCCTGTCTTCTGGGGAAACAGACGCCGTGGCCCGCGCCATAGAAGACCATTACCACCCGCGCTTTCCGGGCGATTCCCCGCCGCAAACGCGCCCCGGACTGGCCGTTTCGATAGCCGACCGCTTGGACAGCCTGGCCGGTCTGTTTGGCGCGGGCATCAAACCCCGATCCAATGCGGATCCCTACGGTCTCAGGCGCGACGCCTTGGGCTTGCTTTCAACGCTGATCGGTCACAAAATCCACTTTTCGCTGCGCGAGGGTCTTGCAGCCGCGGCGTATCACTTGCCCATCGCGGTCAAAGGCGATGCCCTCGACGAAGCGTTTGACTACATCATCCGCCGTCTCGAGGTGGCGTTGCGAGACGAGGGCCTGCGCCACGATGCGATCTCGGCTGCGATTGCGGCGCGATTGGATGATCCCTATCAAATCCAGCGGATCGCCAGCGCGTTTAGCGCGCAAATTCAGTCCGAGCACTGGCTCGACACGCTGCACGCCCACGCGCGGTGCAAGCGCATTGTGCGCGCCCTGTCCGAGCACCATCCCCTCGCGCCCGATGTCGATTCAGAAGAAGCCTCCCGCGCCTTGCACAATGCCTATTTAGCCGCGCGCAACGCAATGGACGCGGCCAGCGACAAACTCGCCGCGTTAATTCAAGTCATGGCTGAATTGCGCGATCCCATCAACCGCTTCTTTGAAGACGTGCTCATCATGGCCGATGACCCCGCGCTTCGCCAATCGCGCCTCGCCCTGGCGCAGCACATCGCCGCCCTGCCCGATGGCATTGTGGATCTGAGCGCGTTTGAAGGCTTCTAAATTTCTATCCCAATCCACTTCTAAATGCTGGATCTCCTTTACAGATCCATTTTGATCTGAATATTCAATGTCCGCTGACGCTCAACCCCGCCCGCGCCGTCTGGTCGATATGTAAATTCGACATCCCACACCATCCCCACATTGGCAACGGGTTCTAAAACCACGAGATACCCAAAGCGCGTATCGGGCGTGGCATCGAGCAATTTTCCCAGGTCACTGCCCCGCACGCGCTTTTCAAAATACCCCTCGGCGCGCGACACTTTGTGGAGTCGCGTCAAAAATTCGGGCGCGAATCCCACGCGGCCTTCCACAATTTGCGCGTTGCTGACCTCGCCAGTCAAATACTGATACGACCCACTCGCCAACAAGGTGCGGTAAATAGTCAAAAATGCCTCGCCAAATATCCCGCGCATGGACGCGGCCTGCAAGGTGGCTTCGCGCGTGGTGATGCTGCCCGTGTTTGGATCGACCACTGCGCGGTTGACATCGTAGAGCGCGTCAAAATGCCCGTGCTGAAAATGCCCCTGCGTCCATTGGTATTCGGCCCGCAATCGCAACATGCCCACTTCGACCATCACGCCGGGCAAACTGATGCCCGTGCCGCTTTCCCCATCCAAAATTCGCCCAATGCCCGCATAGACCTCTGCGCGGAGATGCTGCTTATCGACAAAGGGATAGGCCACATCGACACTCGCGGCGGCAAACGCATCGCGCGGGTTCGCTGCGCGGATCGAATCGGGCAGGCCGCGCAGTTGATCGATATCGGCAACCGCTGTTATGCCCACATCCAATTGCGGCAGGGGATAAAATTCCACGCGCCCCCCCACGAGCGGCCCGGAGTCTTCAAAATCCAACACCTCGCCCACATCGCCGACTAGGGTTCGCACCGTCATTTTGTCGCCCCAAAAATTGCGAATTTGCACATCCAAGCCCATGCGTTTTACCCCCGGCGCGCCGTGCGTATTGCGGTAGTTCCGCATCAACAGCCCGGATCCCAACGTGACCCCTTCCATTGCCCCCGCCTGCAAATACAACCGCCGACTGCGGTCATTGGGACGCCCGTAGCGCAGATAGTGAATTTTTCGCAACGCGCTCTCAACGCCTTTTCGACGGGTCGAGAAATCCCATCCGCTGTTCCGAACGCGCCCCTCGGGATCTAAAAAAAGCTCCAGATCAAAAACGACTTCCAGTTCGCCCAGGCGTATGCCGGGCTGCATATCCAAGCGTTGCCATTGCGCTTGCCCAACCGTTATTGTGCCCATCAGCCCAGACAAATCCCATTCCGCCCTCGCATTTGCGAAAAGCCCTTGAAAAATCAGCCCCCAAAACGCGACAACCCAACAAAATCGACACCGCATATATCACCTCCAAAATGTTGACAGACCCAACTATCTCTTTGATCACAGTACGCGAATCAGCAAAACGGGTGCAACCGCAACAGCAGTTCATCGAAATGCGTGGGATTTTGCGGCTATTGGGGGAGGACTGCCCCTGCTTTTCGCCTTTCATCCGCGCAATCTGCGCCATCCGTTTCATCCGCGATCCGCCTTTGCTTCAACATAAGACTCTTTCTCTCTTGCGGTCAAGTGCAGAACCCCAAAAACCGGAACTTACCCTTTCTGTCAGGCGTCACCAACGTAGTTTGACGCACAGAGTTTGAATTGATTGGAAATCATTGACAAAGAGGTTGTGAGACAATATAATTGGACGAATGTCCAAGATGTCTTTTCCGGTCGTTTGCCCATCAGGAGAATGTTATGAAAATTGCACTGCGGTTCTGGATGGTCGCCTTGGCCTGTTGCATCGCGCTGCCGGTTTTTGCCGAAGAAAATGAAACCCCCCCTCAAGACAAAACCTTCCGCAATACGATGTTTGCCCTGAGCCAACGCCAGATCGATGCGGGGGAAATCAACGAGGCCGTGACAAGCCTTCAGCACATCTTAGAAGTTTTTCCCGAAGACGCCCATGTGCATTCGCAACTCGGGTATATCTATCTCAACCGGAAGGAATTTAAGGCGGCTGAGGAGGCATTTCAGGCCGCCAAAAAGTTGGATAAAAAACTCGTTGAAGCCTACGTGGGGCTCGGCCTTACGTATGCCGAATCGCCCACGCGCGGGTTGCAATCTTATTACAATTTTCGCAGGGCCATTGCCGAAGCCAAGCGCGCCACCAAAATCGATCCCGAGTACGGCCCTGCCTATCGCCTGCTCGGCGAAGTCTATGAGCGGTTTCAAGAAGACCACGACAAAGCCATGCAGTATTACCAAAAATACGTGGCGCTCGAACCCGACAATCCCGAGGGCCTGTATTATTTCGGTTTGGCCTGTGTGCAAGCCAAAAATTTTGACAAAATTCTCGAATACATCGCCCCCTATCTCGCCACGCATACCGACGTCGTTCAACTCTTGCCCATTGTCGCCCAGAGTCATTTTTACAATGACGACGCGCAAAAAGCCCTGGAATATTTCGAGCGTTACCTCGCCAACATCGAAGGCAGCGAACGCGCACACTACACCCATATCGCCTATGTTGCCTCGGGCGTAGAACTCGAAGAATACCGCGCCACTGCGCCGGGGGCCGAGCAGCAGGCATACCGCGAGCAATTCTGGGCGCGGCGCGACCCCGACATTCTCACCAAAATCAACGAGCGCGTCATCGAGCACTACCGGCGCACATGGTATGCGCGCACCTATTTCTCGTCCAATGTCTATCCGTGGGATCAGCGCGGCACGGTTTATATTCGGTATGGCGAACCCGATTATCGCTCGCGCTCCAACGACCGCAACTTTGTCCAAACCGCCGAAGTCGAGCGCGTGCGAACGCAGATGGCCGTTGACATCTACGGCCCTGAAGCGGCTTTTTTTACCTTCACAGGCCCGGTCTTTCCCATTCGCGCCAACCGCGAAACCGGATCGCTCTTTGAATCGAGCGGCCCGGGTGATCAAAGTGAAGATTTTTCGCGGCCCGAAGATTCGAGCGTCGCCGAAGAAATTACAGGCGAACTTCCCGAGGTCGAAAGCGGCGAGGGCGAGGGGGCCAAACTCGGCTTTGAGCGCAATCCGTTTGAGCGCGATGGCAGCATCGAGAGCGTCTTGGACGAGCAAACAGGTCAACTCAATACCCGCTTGCAATTTGGCCGGTACTCGCCGATTACCATTGGCAATGAAATCGACACTGTGCCGTGGGAAACATGGACTTATATTCAACTCAACGGCGGCATAGAGATCACATTCACCGACGAATGGGGCAATGGCCGCTACGACTTTGCCCCTTTGCCCGAAGCCACCATCGAAGACGCCGAAGCCATTTCCTATATCGCCCGCATGACCGAACACACGCCCGAGGTCATCTATCAACAAGCCGTATCGACTTCCCCGGACTTTTATCGCCCCGGCCTGCCCGGCGACGTGCTCAATTTTTACTACGACTTGGCGCACTTCCGCGGCGCCGATGGGCAAACCAATCTCGAGATTTACTACGGCATTCCGCCCGGACAGGTCGAAATAGAGCAAGAAGCCGATTCGAGTTTCATCCACGTCCAATTGGCTGTCGCGCTGGCAAATGAAGGCCACACATCCATCTATCGCACCTCCGATGCGTTCTTGTATCGCGGCGTGCAAGTCATGACCGAACAGGGTTCTTTTGTCCCCGAAATCGTCAAGACACAAGTGCCGCCCGGCAAATACGAACTTCAAGTGCAGATGAAAGACCTCATTTCTGGGCGCACTGGCCTCTATCGGCAAGAACTCGAAGTTAGAGACTACCAAATTCCAGAACTCCAAGTCAGCGAAATTCAACTGGCCTCAAATATCGCGGATGAAGGCGTGGCGAAATTTCAAAAAGAAGACGTGTGGATCATCCCCATTCCCACGCGCAGCTATGCCGAAACGCAAAATGTCTATGCGTATTTTGAAATCTACAACCTGACCAAAGACGCATTTGGACAAACCCGGTACAAAACCGAATACCGCATTCGCTCTAGTTCTATGCCCTCCGTGGGCGTGTTTGGCGCAGTGGCCACGGGGTTGCGCGCCATTTTCAGAACGAGCAAAACCCAAGTGGCAATTACCAACGAACTCTCCGGGCGCGACGCAGACGAGCGCGAATACGTGGAAATTGTGCTCAACAAAGTCAAACCCGGCGTCAACGCCCTCGAGGTTATCGTAACCGATCAGGTCAGCGGCAAGCGCGTTGAACGCGAAGTGCGCTTCCGCTATGGGAATTAAAAAAGCCGGGGTGGTGTTGCACTCTGATGGAGGCGTTTAGGGCCTGTGTTGAAACGCATCGCAGGCCCTGTTCTTTGTACTTGAGGGACTGGTTATGCGTATCATCGCCGGCGAATTTAAGGGCCGCCGCATCTCTTTTGCCAACAAAAAGTACGGCAATGCCCGCGTCACCTCTGATTTTGTCAAAAAAGCCGCGTTCTCCTCTCTTGGCGAAACCCTCTCTGGCAAATCTTTTCTCGACCTCTTTGCATGCTCTGGGCAAATCGGCCTCGAAGCTTGTAGTCGCGGCGCGCGGGTGGTCATCAATGAACCGAATCGCCGCTGCAACCGCTTCATCGCACAGCTTATAGACCATTGGCATCTCGATGGCCGCATTGAGCTTTTCGCGCGTTCTGCCCAAGCCCTTTTGCCCCAACTCGCACGGTCGCATGCCCGCTTTGACATCATCTACCTCGATCCCCCCTACCCCAAACAATTAGACGGTCACCCCTTGTCTCGCGCCGTGCTCACCCGCCTCGCAACAACCCCCATCCTCGCGCCCAATGCGCGCATCCTCGTGCAACACGCCTCTCAAACACCCCTTCCCGAATCCCTTTCCGGCCTCATCCTTTCTCGTCAAAAGAAATACGGCGACACCATGTTGAGCACATACACTCATTCCGTCACTTTCTAACTTGCCATTCGCCGGCAAAATCGCTAAGTTCTGATACCCGTTGAATCCCATACCACGAGAGAGGAGGAATGAGCAATGGACAAACTCAGTTCTGCTGTCGATTTTAGACCGCGCAGCCGCCAGCTTTACATGGGCGACATGCCCTGGCTTCCGCGCATCACAGACAAGGCCCGCGCCAAATTGCGGGGCTGCATCGGCGACTACATCTATCCGTGACCGGCCGACAAAAAGTTCCTGGAGGAACTCGGGGTTGAAGCCGAAGAATTTACAGCCATTGTCGCGTCCAGCCCGACCGATGCCGAGGTCATCGAAAAAGTGAAACCCGTGTGGCAGAAGTCACATCCCAAATAGAGATGCAACAGAAAATAAAAAAGCCGTCACATTACGTGGCGGCTTTTTATTTGTGTATCAAAGGATTCTGACTTTCGTCAGAATGACGGTTGGGCGGCCTCTCGCGTCTCTCCTCTTACATCTTACGTGCCCTTCGTGGATCGTCCCTCTTATGCGCGGAACAATTCGCCCATGCGCCGGCCCAAAAATCGCCCGGCCAAAAACAAACCCACAATCAACAACACCATGCCGAAAACGCCCATCGCGCTGGCTAAAAACGCGCCGTCTGCAATGCGGCCCATCAGCGCGTAAATCGCTTTGGTAATCGGATAGTACTCGTCTTTGAGGGCCAAAATCAAACTGTCGCTCACTTCGAGCATGGCAAAGGCAAAACACAAAATGCCGCCGGCCACCAGATTGGCTAAAATCAGCGGAAATGTAATTTGCAACAGCGTGCGAAGCCGCGAAGCCCCCAAATTTCGCGCCGCTTCTTCCAGCGTGATGCTCGTCTGCTGCAATCCCGCGTACGCCGCGCGCACCATATAGGGCAAACGCCGCACCGCGTAGGCAATGACCAGCAGCGGGACGGGATAGTGCCGCGCATCCAAAAACGTGCCCGAATACCCGGCCAGATACCCGAACGCCAGCACCAAGCCGGGCAGGGCCAAGGGCAACATCGCCACCGCATCCAAAACGCCTTTGTACGGGATGCGGGTGCGCGTGAGCAAATAGGCAATGGCAATGCCCAGCCCGATATCCAATGTCGTGCTCAACACACTCAACATCAAGCTCATCTCAATACTCGACAGGGACATCGGGTGTTCAAAAACCATCGCGTAAAATCGCCCGGTCGTCTCTTGGGGCAACACGGTCATAAACCACCGCTCGGCAATAGACGTCAAAAACACGCTCACATGCGGGATCATCGCAATGCCCGTCAGCGACAGCATCGCGGCGTAAATCAACAGCGTCATCCCCCGAGACGCTGGCCGCGACCCCGAAGTGACAGCCCCGCGCGCAATCATCTCGTAGCGGCGATTGCCCAAGGTGGCTTTGGACAGATAAAAGAAAAAGACCGTCAGCAACAACACGAAGACCACGAGCGCGTAAGCCATGGGATTTTCGTTGATATCTTCGATGGAATTGAAAATCTCGACCGCCACCACCTGCCGATAATTAAAAATGAGCGGCGTGCCCAAATCGGTGAACGCCCAAATAAAAACGATAATTGCCCCGGCGAAATAGCCCGGCAACATCAGCGGAAAGGTCACCGTGCGAAACAGGCGAAACCCGCTGCTGCCCATGTTGCGCGCCGCGTCTTCCAAACTCGGATCGACATTGGCAAGTGCAGCGGCCACATTGAGATACATAATGGGATAGAGATGCAGGACTTCCAAAATCACCACGCCCACAAACCCGCCGCCGCCAAACCAATCCACGGGTTGATCGATGAGGCCCAAATCCATAAGCAGCAAATTGATCGAGCCAAAACGCGCAAACATCTGCTTCATGCCAATGGCCCCGACAAACGGGGGCAAGACCATCGGCACCAAAATCAGGCCATTGACAAACCCTTTGCCGGCAAAATCGTATCGCACCAGCAAAAACGCCAGGGGCAAACTGAGCAAGGTGGTCGCAATGGTCGTGATCATGCCCAGCCGAAAACTGTTGAGAATGGCCTCCTGATAAACCGGACTCGTGACCATCAATTCGTAAAACGCAAACGTGAGCCGGCCATCGACCACCAGCGATTGCACAAAGGCATACCACAGGGGATAAAACAAAAACAGGGCGAAAAACGCGATCAGCCCCAAAAGAAAAATGAGGGTGGGCCAATTGAGATCAAACCGCTTCATCGCGATCCTCCTCGCCATCGCGCAACACAATGACGCGCTGTTGCGAAAACCGCAATCGCACCTCATCGCCGGGTTGCGCGCCCCGTGCGGTCGCGCCGTATTTCATCAGCTTGATCTGGCTGCCAGTTGCCAATTCGACCAAAAATTGCTCGACCTCGCCCAAATAAGTTGTCTGTCGCACGCGCCCGGAAATCACATTGTCCGTTGCATTGGGTTCACCCAACAGAAAATCCAGTGCCTCGGGGCGAATGGCACACAGCGCGCGATCCCCCACCTGCGCGTTCTCATATCCCGCGTGCCCGCGGATTTCTCCCACATCTGTTGCGACCACCTCGGGATTCACGGATTTTATCTCGCCGGAAATCAAATTGATCTCGCCGATAAAATCCGCGACAAAGCGCGTGGCAGGCTGTGTATAAACCGCCCGCGGCGCGCCGATTTGCGCCACCTCGCCCATTTGCATCACCGCAATGCGATCCCCCATTGCCAAGGCTTCTTTTTGATCGTGTGTCACATAGACCATCGTCACGCCCAAGGCGCGTTGCAAGTCCTGCAACTGCTCGCGCATTTCCAATCGCAATCGCGCATCCAAGTTGGACAAAGGTTCGTCCAAGAGCACAACCCCCGGTTCGATGACCAGCGCCCGCGCCAGTGCCACGCGCTGTTGTTGCCCGCCCGAAAGTTGATTGGGCGACCGCTCGGCATAGCCGCTCATCTGCACCATTTCCAGGGCGCGTTTCACTTTTTGGTCGCGCTCGTGTCGCGCCATGTTCCGCATGGTGAGGCCGTATTCCACATTTTTCCAAACCGTCATGTGGGGCCACAGCGCGTAGTTTTGAAACACCATGCCCGTGTCGCGCTCGTGCGGAGGCACTGCGGTGACATCGCGTTCGCCAAAAAACACCCGTCCGTTTTCGGGCTGATCAAACCCCGCCAAAATGCGTAACAGTGTGGTCTTGCCGCACCCAGAGGGGCCCAACAAACAAAAGAACTCCCCCGCGTTGATCTTTAGATCGACGCGATCCAATGCCAGAACATTGTCAAACCGCCGCGTCACATTTTTTAGCTCGATCCCAAACATGTTTTGCTCTTTGAAAAGTGATCAGGCCACTAGCTGTTTTCATCGCACTTGCAAACGCCACAAATAGGCCACCACACACGCGGCAATGCCCAAGGGGAAAATCAGGGTCATCGCGTTGATAAAGCGCACAGACCAAGGCATATCGTGCGTGCCGTATTTAGCGCGGGCAAAGTCCGTCCATGCAGCCATTGTGCGATTGCGTACTTCGGCATCGTCCCACGCCTGTGCCAATGCCAATGCTTCGTCCTCTGACACGGGTACAGCGGCCAGTGCCCTGCGTTCTTCTTTTGATACGCCATCTTTCATCGCGTCCTTCCATGCGGCCTGCAATGCCCGATGCGAGTCAATGATCATCACGCCGATCAAATCGTTCAATACGCGCCACCGTCCGCTGCCTCGTTCCGCGTCGTATATCAAGTCGGAACGCCATTCAAAGGGATTGAGCTTCACGGCGGCATCGTCTCGATAGCGCGTGTACAGATCGGGCAACACGGTGAAGCGATTCAATTGTTTATTCACGGGACCGCCCGGCGATCCCTTTTTCAAAAACCAGAGCTTTTGCCCGGCATCGGACATGACAAATTCCAAAAACGCCTGCGCCACCTCCAAATTGGGCGCGCCTTTTAAGATGGCAATGCCATCGGGATTGACAATGGTCAAATTGTCGGGCATCACAAAGCCCACATAGTCATCGCCCACCTCTGCGGCTTGCGCCCATGCGTAAAAATCGATAGACAGACCGTAAGCCACTTCGCCCACCGCCACTTCCTTGGGCGCGTAAGAGCCACTCGCCCCAAAATTTCGCACATTCGCCCCCATCGTGGTCATCACTTCCCAGCCCTTTTCCCATCCATACGCCTGCAAAATCAATTCATACGCCATGTGAACGCTGCCGCTCTTGCGCGGGTCGCCCGAACCGACCCACGAAAACAATTCCGGCGCGCCCAAGTCTGCCCATGTTTTAGGGATGGGCAAATTCAAAATTTCGAGCACGCGCCGATTGTAAACAATGCCAAAGCCAGATAGCGTTGTACCGTACCAGCGATAGGCCGAATCGCAAAGCGGAACGCCGCCGACTTGAGCGGGCAACCGTTGGAGCAGGGCATCGGGCAACCGATAGGCGTGACAAAGCCCGCGCTCGGACAAATCGACATAAGGCGCAGTGCCTCCCCCCCAAAAGATATCGATTCCAATGCCCTCGGGCGACCGCCCAAACTCCGATTTGATATAGCGCAAAATCGAACTCGTGCCCCCGCCGATATCGAGCCATTCGACCTGCACATCGCGTCCGGTGGCTTTTTGATAAAACGCGACAAATGCCGATTCAAACTCGTTTTGGATCTCATCTGAATGCGGCGACATCAGCACCAGGTGATCCGCATCACAGGGCAAAATCAGCGATCCGATCAGAACAAAACAAAAAATGACATTGCAATATTTCATAAATATCGTCCCGAATAGCAACACGCACCGCACCCGCATTTCAACCCTCAAACATAGTAAGGCCGCCCTTCCGGTGTGTCAACGCTTTTTCAAAAAACACCCCAATAATACCGGGCTGCTTTGCTCTGAATAAACCCCCCATGCAGATGTGGTATGATCATGCTCACTCGTCAAAGACTGCGAAAAGCGCGAAAGACGCGAAAGGCACAACCGCTTAGATAGGGTCATCCTCACAGGAGTTTCACCAAAGCGGCGACTACGCCGATAGCAACCACCATCATCGAGCCGAGACGCACGGTCAAGTCGTGCTTCAGACGCAATTCCAGTTCTTTCATATCGCGTGTCAAGCGCATCTCCAATTCTTTCATATCGCGTTTCAAATTGACTTCCAATTCTTTCATATCGCGTTTCAACCTCAATTCCAGTTCTTTCAAATCCTGTTTGGTCGCCAGTTTTTCGTCAATCAACGTCGCTTGAGATCGCGCCAGCACCTCGGCCTGTTCTTCAGGCATCCCGGCCTTTGTCAGTTCTTTGACAAAGGCATGGGTATCAAAAGTCATGGCAACCATCATCTCCTCCTTTCGGCGATAAATAAACATCCGCGTTACGACAGATCATACTTACATCGGGCAAGCACAACCGCTTAGATATAATCATCCTTACAAAAGTTTCACCAAAGCGGCGACCACGCCGATAGCAACCACCATCATCGAGCCGAGACGCACGGTCAAATCGTGCTTCAGACGCAATTCCATCTCCTGCATGTCGCGTGTCAACCGCATCTCCAATTCTTTCATATCGCGTTTCAGCCTAGCTTCCATTTCCTGCATATCGCGTACCAATCGCGTCTCCAGTTCTTTCATATCGCGTTTCAGTTCCTGTATATCGCGTTTCAACCTCAATTCCAGTTCTTTCAAATCCTGTTTGGTCGCCAATTTTTCGTCAATCAACGTCGCTTGAGAACGCGCCAGCACCTCGGCCTGTTCTTCAGGCATCCCGGCCTTTGTCAGTTCTTTGACAAAGGCATGGGTATCAAAAGTCATGGCAACCATCATCTCCTCCTTTCGGCGATAAATAAACATCCGCGTTACGACAGATCATACTTAGAAGCCCTAACATAAAGAAATCAAGCGTCTGAAACAGAGGAGTGAACAGCCGATGGAGAGGAACGCCGCATGGATGTCCGCTCTGCGCTCGTCGCGCACCCGCAGGCTGCCAAACTGCCGGAGCCAGGCCAGCGTTCGCTCAACGACCCACCGGTACACGCCCAACCCGCTGTCATGCGCTGTACCCCGCCGGGCGATCACCGGCCAGATGTGGCGCGCACGCAGGGCCTTCCGGCACGCCTTCGAGTCATAGGCACGCGCCGCATACAGCCGTTGGGGTCTGCGGCGCGAACGACCGCGTTTGCCCCTGACCGCAGGCACGGCGTCCACCCATGGCAACCATTGCGTCACATCTGGCCGGTGCGCCCCGGGCACAATCGCGGCCAGAGGCAACCCGTTGGCATCGGTGATCCCATGATGCTTACGCCCGGGCTTGCGGCGGTCTGTGGGATTGGGGCCGGTTTTTCCCCCCAGCGCCTACCGCACGCAGGCAGGCACTGTCCACGCAGGCACGAGACCCGTCCAGGCCATCGGCCTCGCGCAGTTTGGACAACAGCAGATGATGAAGCCGCTCCCACACGCCTGCGTCATGCCATGCCTTCAGACGACGCCAGCAGGTCATCCCGGAACCCCACCCCATCTCTTGGGGCAACTGCTCCCACGGGATGCCGCTCTTCAGGACGAATAGAATGCCGGTCAATGCCTTGCGGTCGTCAATGCGCTTACGGCCAGGAAAGCGGAACCGTCCAGGCTTGGGAACCGGCAAAAGGGGGGCCCCTTTTCCCAGAGTGCATCGCTCACGAGGGGGTTGGACATTTGTCCCTCCTCGCCCGGTAAAGATGCCGGGCATGGACGTTGTAAGGGTTGGGCTGAGAAGAAAAGCGGCCTCTCACAAATCCATGGCAACGCTTTTTGTTAGGGACTCTAAATAGCATGGTAGATGTCAGATTCATTGAGATCTGGATTTTCTGACGGGCATGATCGGGAGGGGCCTGTCAGAAAAAAAAAAGCAGTAAAGTCTGTATATTTTCGATTTTTCGGTCGTTTTTTTCCTATAGGGTAGAAGGAAGCGACCCGGGGTGGAGATGTGCTTGTGATAAAAATTTGAAAATTTTGTGAAAAAGCGATAGTCTATCGTCTTTTGTCCTAGCGCATGGAATACGAGCAATGGGTCATGGCGTCCTCCTCTTAGAAGCCCTAACAGAAAGAAATCAAGCGTCTGAAACAGAGGAGTGAACACCCGCAGGAACGCCGCAAAGGCGGCCTCTCACAAATCCATGGCAACGCTTTCTGTTAGGGACTCTTACATCGGGCAAGCACAACCGCTTAGATATAATCATCCTTACAGAAGTTTCACCAAAGCGGCGACTACGCCGATAGCAACCACCATCATCGAGCCGAGACGCACGGTCAAGTCGTGCTTCAGACGCAATTCCAGTTCTTTCATATCGCGTGTCAATCGCATCTCTAATTCTTTCATATCGCGCTTCAGACGCAATTCCAGTTCTTTCAAATCCTGTTTGGTCGCCAATTTTTCGTCAATCAACGTCGCTTGAGAACGCGCCAGCACCTCGGCCTGTTCTTCAGGCATCCCGGCCTTTGTCAGTTCCTTGACAAAGGCATGGGTATCAAAAGTCATGGCAACCATCATCTCCTCCTTTCGGTGATAAATAAACATCTGCACAATACGACAGATCGATTGCATCTGCTTGTATCGGACAAGCACAACCGCTTAGATAGGATCATCCTTACAGAAGTTTCACCAGAGCGGCGACCACGCCGATAGCAACCACCATCATCGAGCCGAGACGCACGGTCAAGTCGTGCTTCAGGCGCAGTTCCATCTCCTGCATATCGCGTTTCAAGCGCATCTCTAATTCTTTCATATCGCGTTTCAAGTTGGCTTCCAATTCTTTCATATCGCGTTTCAGTTCCTGCATATCGCGTGTCAAGCGCATCTCCAATTCTTTCATATCGCGCTTCAACCTCAATTCCAGTTCTTTCAAATCCTGTTTGGTCGCCAGTTTTTCGTCAATCAACGTCGCTTGAGAACGCGCCAGCACCTCGGCCTGTTCTTCCGGCATCCCGGCCTTTGTCAGTTCCTTGACAAAGGCATGGGTATCAAAAGTCATGGCAACCATCATCTCCTCCTTTCGGTGATAAATAAACATCTGCACAATACGACAGATCGATTGCATCTGCTTGTATCGGACAAGCACAACCGCTTAGATAGGATCATCCTTACAGAAGTTTCACCAGAGCGGCGACCACGCCGATAGCAACCACCATCATCGAGCCGAGACGCACGGTCAAGTCGTGCTTCAGGCGCAGTTCCATCTCCTGCATATCGCGTTTCAAGTTGACTTCCAATTCTTTCATATCGCGTTTCAGTTCCTGCATATCGCGTGTCAAGCGCATCTCCAATTCTTTCATATCGCGTTTCAAATTGGCTTCCATTTCCTGCATATCGCGTTTCAATTCCTGTATATCGCGTGTCAACCTCAATTCCAGTTCTTTCAAATCCTGTTTGGTCGCCAATTTTTCGTCAATCAACGTCGCTTGAGATCGCGCCAGCACCTCGGCCTGTTCTTCAGGCATCCCGGCCTTTGTCAGTTCTTTGACAAAGGCATGGGTATCAAAAGTCATGGCAACCATCATCTCCTCCTTTCGGCGATAAATAAACATCCGCGTTACGACAGATCATACTTACATCGGGCAAGCACAACCGCTTAGATATAATCATCCTTACAAAGGGAATTATATACTTGACAACCTAAATCTTCTTGTTAAAGTAATCACGGGTTTTTGGTGTTGAATGCAAGCGCCCTCTGATTTTGGGCATGCCTGCCCCTAACATCTAACGTTTCAAAACGTTTTCCTTCGCGTCTTTCAGGAACGGATAACCTTTGCATGCGTGGATAACATTTCCCGTTGACTTCCATATCGCCCGCCTGTGCCATAAAGGTTGTTCATGCAACCCCCTCACTGGCTATAAGTTGCTTGTAAGTCAACCGGGCGCCCATCGCCATATTCAACATCTCATCAACACGACTTAAGGTATCACCCTTTTTTCGATTGATGCGAAACACGCAAGCATTCAGGTCCTTTTGCATGTGTTTGTCTGACCCGTGGTGATGAATACCCATATAGACACGCTTAACCCGTGCCCACAAACTCTCAATGGCGTTCGTATGGACACCATCGCGTTCATATTCGTCGGCAGAATGATTGATTTGTTCCACTTCGTAATCATCCCTCAACGCGCCGTATGCGCGGTTCTCGTCTGCATGAATAGTTGCGCCCGTCAATACCCGGTTCAACATCTTCTCGTGTCATGTTGCCCCTTTTGCGTCCTGTACATGAACCGCCATTGCCTCACCATCTTCCCCTTTTTCCCGCATTCCGAAAGCAACCGATTTACCTACTGTTCCGCGACCCGCATTCAACTTTTTGGATTTATGTTTGTTCTTTTCTTTCCCACCGATGGAGGTTTCATCAATTTCAACGATACCAGACAGAAAATCATCATCATCATCGTCTTTGTTGCCAAAAGCGTTTCGTATTCTTTGAAGCATAAACCAAGCGGTCTTTTGCGTTGTACCGATCATTTTAGCCAACTGAACGCTTGAAATACCTTTTGAGGGGTTCGTTTCAATCCATATTGCCGCGAACCATTTAGGCAACATCTTGATTTTTGACGCGCCAAACATCGTTCCGTAAATCATATGAAAATTACGCCCACAATCCGAGCACCGATACGCCAAATCAGAACGACGATAGATTTTTCCCATACTACCACAATGCGGACAAGACTCGCCATCCTTAAAGCGGATCTTTTCAAGGTGCAAAATACACGCTTCAGGCGTGGCAAACTTCTGTGTGAACGCGACGAAACTAAGCTGCTTTGCCATCATACACCCCCTTGTTCATTCGTAACTTGGATAAATATAACAAGAAAGGTTAGGGTTGGCAAGTATATAATTCCCCTTACAAAAGTTTCACCAAAGCGGCGACCACGCCGATAGCAACCACCATCATCGAGCCGAGACGCACGGTCAAGTCGTGCTTCAGACGCAATTCCAGTTCTTTCATATCGCGTGTCAAGCGCATCTCCAATTCTTTCATATCGCGTTTCAAATTGGCTTCCAATTCTTTCATATCGCGTTTCAAGTTGGCTTCCAATTCTTTCATATCGCGTTTCAGTTCCTGCATATCGCGTTTCAAGTTGGCTTCCAATTCTTTCATATCGCGCTTCAACCTCAATTCCAGTTCTTTCAAATCCTGTTTGGTCGCCAATTTTTCGTCAATCAACGTCGCTTGAGAACGCGCCAGCACCTCGGCCTGTTCTTCAGGCATCCCGGCCTTTGTCAGTTCTTTGACAAAGGCATGGGTATCAAAAGTCATGGCAACCATCATCTCCTCCTTTCGGCGATAAATAAACATCCGCGTTACGACAGATCAATTGCATCTACTTACATCGGGCAAGCACAACCGCTTAGATATAATCATCCTTACAGAAGTTTCACCAAAGCGGCGACCACGCCGATAGCAACCACCATCATCGAGCCGAGACGCACGGTCAAGTCGTGCTTCAGGCGCAGTTCCATCTCCTGCATATCGCGTTTCAGTTCCTGCATATCGCGTGTCAAGCGCATCTCCAATTCTTTCATATCGCGTTTCAAATTGGCTTCCATTTCCTGCATATCGCGTTTCAATTCCTGTATATCGCGTGTCAACCTCAATTCCAGTTCTTTCAAATCCTGTTTGGTCGCCAGTTTTTCGTCAATCAACGTCGCTTGAGAACGCGCCAGCACCTCGGCCTGTTCTTCAGGCATCCCGGCCTTTGTCAGTTCTTTGACAAAGGCATGGGTATCAAAAGTCATGGCAACCATCATCTCCTCCTTTCGGCGATAAATAAACATCCGCGTTACGACAGATCATACTTACATCGGGCAAGCACAACCGCTTAGATATAATCATCCTTACAAAAGTTTCACCAAAGCGGCGACCACGCCGATAGCAACCACCATCATCGAGCCGAGACGCACGGTCAAGTCGTGCTTCAGGCGCAATTCCATCTCCTGCATGTCGCGTGTCAAGCGCATCTCCAATTCTTTCATATCGCGTTTCAAGTTGGCTTCCAATTCTTTCATATCGCGTTTCAAGTTGGCTTCCAATTCTTTCATATCGCGTTTCAGTTCCTGCATATCGCGTTTCAAGTTGGCTTCCAATTCTTTCATATCGCGTTTCAGTTCCTGCATATCGCGTTTCAAGTTGGCTTCCAATTCTTTCATATCGCGCTTCAACCTCAATTCCAGTTCTTTCAAATCCTGTTTGGTCGCCAGTTTTTCATCAATCAACGTCGCTTGAGAACGCGCCAGCACCTCGGCCTGTTCTTCCGGCATCCCGGCCTTTGTCAGTTCTTTGACAAAGGCATGGGTATCAAAAGTCATGGCAACCATCATCTCCTCCTTTCGGCGATAAATAAACATCCGCGTTACGACAGATCATACTTACATCGGGCAAGCACAACCGCTTAGATAGGATCATCCTTACAGAAGTTTCACCAGAGCGGCGACTACGCCGATAGCAACCACCATCATCGAGCCGAGACGCACGGTCAAGTCGTGCTTCAGGCGCAATTCCATCTCCTGCATGTCGCGTGTCAAGCGCATCTCCAATTCTTTCATATCGCGTTTCAAGTTGGCTTCCAATTCTTTCATATCGCGTTTCAGTTCCTGCATATCGCGTGTCAAGCGCATCTCCAATTCTTTCATATCGCGTTTCAAATTGGCTTCCATTTCCTGCATATCGCGTTTCAATTCCTGTATATCGCGTGTCAACCTCAATTCCAGTTCTTTCAAATCCTGTTTGGTCGCCAGTTTTTCGTCAATCAACGTCGCTTGAGAACGCGCCAGCACCTCGGCCTGTTCTTCAGGCATCCCGGCCTTTGTCAGTTCCTTGACAAAGGCATGGGTATCAAAAGTCATGGCAACCATCATCTCCTCCTTTCGGCGATAAATAAACATCCGCGTTACGACAGATCAATTGCATCTACTTACATCGGGCAAGCACAACCGCTTAGATATAATCATCCTTACAAAAGTTTCACCAAAGCGGCGACCACGCCGATAGCAACCACCATCATCGAGCCGAGACGCACGGTCAAGTCGTGCTTCAGGCGCAATTCCATCTCCTGCATGTCGCGTGTCAAGCGCATCTCCAATTCTTTCATATCGCGTTTCAAGTTGGCTTCCAATTCTTTCATATCGCGTTTCAAGTTGGCTTCCAATTCTTTCATATCGCGTTTCAAGTTGGCTTCCAATTCTTTCATATCGCGTTTCAGTTCCTGCATATCGCGTTTCAAGTTGGCTTCCAATTCTTTCATATCGCGCTTCAACCTCAATTCCAGTTCTTTCAAATCCTGTTTGGTCGCCAGTTTTTCATCAATCAACGTCGCTTGAGAACGCGCCAGCACCTCGGCCTGTTCTTCCGGCATCCCGGCCTTTGTCAGTTCTTTGACAAAGGCATGGGTATCAAAAGTCATGGCAACCATCATCTCCTCCTTTCGGCGATAAATAAACATCCGCGTTACGACAGATCATACTTACATCGGGCAAGCACAACCGCTTAGATATAATCATCCTTACAAAAGTTTCACCAAAGCGGCGACCACGCCGATAGCAACCACCATCATCGAGCCGAGACGCACGGTCAAGTCGTGCTTCAGGCGCAATTCCATCTCCTGCATGTCGCGTGTCAAGCGCATCTCCAATTCTTTCATATCGCGTTTCAAGTTGGCTTCCAATTCTTTCATATCGCGTTTCAAGTTGACTTCCAATTCTTTCATATCGCGTTTCAGCCTAGCTTCCATTTCCTGCATATCGCGTACCAATCGCGTCTCCAGTTCTTTCATATCGCGTTTCAGTTCCTTCATATCGCGTGTCAGGTTGGCTTCCAATTCTTTCATATCGCGTTTCAATTCCTGTATATCGCGCTTCAACCTCAATTCCAGTTCTTTCAAATCCTGTTTGGTCGCCAGTTTTTCATCAATCAACGTCGCTTGAGAACGCGCCAGCACCTCGGCCTGTTCTTCCGGCATCCCGGCCTTTGTCAGTTCTTTGACAAAGGCATGGGTATCAAAAGTCATGGCAACCATCATCTCCTCCTTTCGGCGATAAATAAACATCCGCGTTACGACAGATCATACTTACATCGGGCAAGCACAACCGCTTAGATAGGATCATCCTTACAGAAGTTTCACCAGAGCGGCGACCACGCCGATAGCAACCACCATCATCGAGCCGAGACGCACGGTCAAGTCGTGCTTCAGGCGCAATTCCATCTCCTGCATGTCGCGTGTCAAGCGCATCTCCAATTCTTTCATATCGCGTTTCAAGTTGACTTCCAATTCTTTCATATCGCGTTTCAGCCTAGCTTCCATTTCCTGCATATCGCGTGTCAAGCGCGTCTCCAATTCTTTCATATCGCGTTTCAGGTTGGCTTCCAATTCTTTCATATCGCGTTTCAGGTTGGCTTCCAATTCTTTCATATCGCGTCTCAATTCCTGTATATCGCGCTTCAACCTCAATTCCAGTTCTTTCAAATCCTGTTTGGTCGCCAATTTTTCGTCAATCAACGTCGCTTGAGAACGCGCCAGCACCTCGGCCTGTTCTTCAGGCATCCCGGCCTTTGTCAGTTCTTTGACAAAGGCATGGGTATCAAAAGTCATGGCAACCATCATCTCCTCCTTTCGGCGATAAATAAACATCCGCGTTACGACAGATCAATTGCATCTACTTACATCGGGCAAGCACAACCGCTTAGATAGGATCATCCTTACAGAAGTTTCACCAGAGCGGCGACTACGCCGATAGCAACCACCATCATCGAGCCGAGACGCACGGTCAAGTCGTGCTTCAGACGCAATTCCATCTCCTGCATATCGCGTGTCAAGTTGGCTTCCAATTCTTTCATATCGCGTTTCAGTTCCTGTATGTCGCGCTTCAACCTCAATTCCAGTTCTTTCAAATCCTGTTTGGTCGCCAATTTTTCGTCAATCAACGTCGCTTGAGAACGCGCCAGCACCTCGGCCTGTTCTTCAGGCATCCCGGCTTGCGTGAGTTCCTTGACAAAGGCATGGGTATCAAAAGTCATGGCAACCATCATCTCCTCCTTTCGGAAGGTAAATGAACATCAGCACAATACGACAGATCAATTGCATCTGCTTGTATCGGGCAAGCACAACCGCTTAGATAGGATCATCCTCACAGAAGTTTCACCAAAGCGGCGACTACGCCGATAGCAACCACCATCATCGAGCCGAGACGCACGGTCAAGTCGTGCTTCAGACGCAATTCCAGTTCTTTCATATCGCGTGTCAAGCGCATCTCCAATTCTTTCAAATCCTGTTTGGTCGCCAGTTTTTCATCAATCAACATCGCTTGAGAACGCGCCAGCACCTCGGCCTGTTCTTCAGGCATCCCGGCTTGCGTGAGTTCCTTGACAAAGGCATGGGTATCAAAAGTCATTGTAGCCATCATCTCCTCCTTTCGGTGATAAATAAACATCAGTACAATACGACAGATCAATTGCATCTACTTGCATCGGGCAAGCACAACCGCTTAGATATAATCATCTTCACAGAAGTTTCACCAAAGCGGCGACTACGCCGATAGCAACCACCATCATCGAGCCGAGACGCACGGTCAAGTCGTGCTTCAGACGCAGTTCCAGTTCTTTCATATCGCGTGTCAAGCGCATCTCCAATTCTTTTATATCGCGTGTCAAGTTGGCTTCCAATTCTTTCATATCGCGTTTCAGTTCCTGTATGTCGCGCTTCAACCTCAATTCCAGTTCTTTCAAATCCTGTTTGGTCGCCAATTTTTCATCAATCAACATCGCTTGAGAACGCGCCAGCACCTCGGCCTGTTCTTCCGGCATCCCGGCTTGCGTGAGTTCCTTGACAAAGGCATGGGTATCAAAAGTCATGGCAACCATCATCTCCTCCTTTCGGAAGGTAAATAAACATCAGCACAATACGACAGATCAATTGCATCTACTTACATCGGGCAAGCACAACCGCTTAGATAGGATCATCCTTACAGAAGTTTCACCAGAGCGGCGACCACGCCGATAGCAACCACCATCATCGAGCCGAGACGCACGGTCAAGTCGTGCTTCAGACGCAATTCCATCTCCTGCATATCGCGTGTCAACCGCATCTCCAATTCTTTCATGTCGCGTTTGAGATTGACTTCCAATTCTTTCATATCGCGTTTCAGCCTGGCTTCCATTTCCTGCATATCGCGTTTCAGTTCCTGTATATCGCGTGTCAATCGCGTCTCTAATTCTTTCATATCGCGTTTCAGGTTGGCTTCCAGTTCTTTCATATCGCGTGTCAGGTTGGCTTCCAATTCTTTCATATCGCGTGTCAGGTTGGCTTCCAATTCTTTCATATCGCGTGTCAATTCCTGTATGTCGCGCTTCAACCTCAATTCCAGTTCTTTCAAATCCTGTTTGGTCGCCAGTTTTTCGTCAATCAACGTCGCTTGAGAACGCGCCAGCACCTCGGCCTGTTCTTCCGGCATCCCGGCTTTGGTCAGTTCCTGCACAAAGGCGTGGGTATCAAAAGTAATGATAGCCATAAAACCCTCCGTCTAGCGATAAATGGTAAAGGTCAAAAATTCGGCGTTTCGATACGTCCAATCCGATTCCCGGCTGAATCGACGAACCAGACAACACCCGTGCGATCAACGCGCAAATTTTCGGTCATAATTCCCTCATCGGACAATTCGTAAACCGTGAACTTTGGATCTTGAAAATCAAAGCTAACCAGCCATTTCAACAGTCGGTCACCAATCCAGACGCGATCATTCAAATCGACGTGCAAAACAGAAGGGGACCTCATTTTTTCGGGCAAAAGAAAAAAGCGCGTCTGTTCATTGGCGGGATCAAACATGCCCAGCCTTCTCAAATTCGCATCCGTGAACCACACCCGACCATCCGAATCCAATCCCATTTGCCCAAGTTCAAGACTGCTATCGGGAAGCGAAAAGATCGTCACTCGTCCGTTGGCGGGATTCAGCCTACCCAGTTGATCTCGTGCGCGATCGACGAACCATATCTGTCCGTCTTCATCAATTTGAAGCCCAGAAAGATCGACGTCTTGTTCACTGATCGAAAATTCGTCAATCCTCTCGGTGGCGGGATCCAGCCGCCCAATTTGATCAGCGTGGCTTTCAATAAACCAAAGCATCCCATGAGCGTCAAATCTCAAACTCGTAGGCCGACTGCCCGGCGTTGGAATTGTGAATGTCTGAACTTCATCGGAGAAGGTATCTAGGCGACCGATGCGGTTGGCGACAATTTCTGAAAACCACACGCGGCCCCTGTTGCCGAGGACAATGCTGTGTGGTCGCGCGCCCGGCGTGCTCAAAGAAATGCTTTGAAACGCTCCCGTGCGCGGGTCTAATCGGCCAATCGCATTGGCGCCCATATCCGTGAACCATACATATCCTCGCGGGTCAATCGCCAAATCGTTTGGGTGGCTGTTCGGAGTCGAAAGTGCAAAAAACCCCACCTGAGCCAGAGCTTCTCGCTCATCGACTTGCTCGGCAACCGGTTCGACCACAGACGTATCTTGGCGGCCATAAACATCCACGAAAATGAGATAATCTTTGAAATCAACCATGCCATCTCGATGCAAGTCATACCGCGCTTGATTTGAGCCATAAGCTCTGACAAAGGCCAAAAAATCGCGGAAATCAACGACGCCGTTATCGTCAAAATCGATATCGACATTGGATTGTGCGTATCCCAAAATGGGCATCAGCGCGACCAACATCGCGGGGATAACTTTTTTACGCATTGTGTTCTCCAGCTATAAGGGGAGGGGGTTAGCGGTTGGCATGAGTTAACATGCAAACGACCTGTCAAATATTTTCTGCGGTTTCAGCATTTGGCGAGATCTATATGTTGTATCGCGCACGTTGTCATACAATATACAATATATAGACATTTTTTAAGCCTTTTCTTTCAGCATCTCAATCGTCGTCGTTTTGATGATGTCTTCACATTCAGGCCCGATCATCAATGTGCCGTAATACTTAAACGCCTGTTCGACTTCGTAGCCGCCAACCGCATACGCATCGGCGGTTGGGACATACCCAATGCACCCATTGGTATAGGCCAGTGCGAGGGTTTTGTCGCATGCATCTTCCAAAAATAACTGATAATCGACGAACATCTCGCCCGGATAACCCACCACCGCCAAATTGCCAATGTGTATAATCTGAATGGCAAATGGCTCTGTTGGATTGCCGCCTGTTCGCGCGGCCTTCACATAATCTTTTGCCCACCCGACCATGCCCTCGCATTGTTGGCGGAGTTGATAGGGCGTCGTGTTTTGATCCTCGCGTGTGCGTTTCAAACGCGCCTCGGCGTCTGCAAGGGCATGCTCGGCTTCATCGACCTTCGGCAACATCAGCGGCAATTCTACGACCCGATTGTTCACCGCCAACACATCGCTTTCCAAACGCTCGGCATGCAACGCAGCGGTCAGGGTTGCCGCCCCCAAGCGCGTGCCCAACAACGCGCTTCCCTCAAATGTCCCGTCCTTTGGCGAACAATTGATGTCGCCACAGCACCCTTGCAAAAACAAGGGCATTGCCAAATTGTCTCGCACAAATTGCGCGGCATAGCCCGGAAATTCCGCGCTGATCGACAGCGCGTTCAAATTCACGGGATGCGCCGCAGTTGCAAACACGACAGCTAGCGGCGTGCCATCTGCGGCATCCACGCGCAACACATCAACCCATGGTGCTTCGGGGCCTTTGGGATGATGCCCCAGCACAATGCGTCCGGCTCGCATCTCTCGGCGGTTGTGTCCAATACGCACAGGCGCGCGCCCCTGCGAAAGCGATGCGGGTGCCAAACCCTTCGCCGCCATTGCAATGGCCCCGGCCACCTTGCGACACAACACATCTTCATACGCGGCATCGCGGTCGCCCATGCAGCGAAACGCCATCACTGTAGGGCCAGAATGGGAATGCGATCCATTGAGCAAAACGCAATCCCCCGAAATCCCAACAGCCTGTTCGACCAACCCCCGAATCCGATTGACCAGATCTGGCGCGAAACTGATCACATCGGCCCCTACAATGGCGACCTGCGTTTCGCCATTGTCCAGCACCAATGCTCGGGCAAACAACTCGTCGTGGATCGCCTCCGATGGTCCCTTGCGCGCGGCAAATCCACACATCGAAACCCCCACGGGCGGGGTGATATTCACTTCGGAAATTCCTGCTCGTATCATGTTGCACTCCATTCTTCGGGCGGACACGAGAGCCGTGCGCCCCTACATTGCATCTGCGGATACTCACTTCTCGTATTCACCTTTCAAAACGCGCCTGTTCTCGACTCGTATTTTGTCGGCTTGCCCCATGTGCGGCCATCGGCCATAACCCAGTGCGCGACCCAAGAGACGATTTGTTGGATGGAAACGCGCGGCGCGCCCAGTTTCTTGATCAGCAAGCCCGCATCGCCCAACAGGGCCGTCTCGCGCTCTTCGCCTTCAAAGATGGGATCGATGCCGAGTTGCTCGCCCAGTTGCAACGCCAAATCGCGCACGGACAACACCTCGCTGCCCGTCATGTTGATCACCCGTGCGGGAGATGCACAAAGCGGGAACATCTGCGCCAAATACGCATTGGCATCGCCTTGCCAGATCTGGTTGACATGCCCCATCGCCAAATCGATGGGCGTCTCGGATTTTATTTTTTCGGCAATGTCCAAAATGATGCCATAGCGCAACTCGGTCGCGTAAAACAAACGCACAATTGTGAGTGGCGTTCCATTTTCTCTGCAATAAAATTCGGCGAGCCGTTCGCCGCCCAGCCGAGACATGGCGTATTCGCCTATCGGATCGACAGCATCCCCCTCTTTTGCCCCGGAACCCGTCGCCGAAGCAAAGGCATAGACATTGCCAGAAGATACATAAACAATGCGCGAATCTGGAAACCGTTGCATGACTTTTGCGGGCAAAACCGCATTCATCGCCCAGGTCAAAGGCGCGTTGCCCGTTGCCCCAAACTTGTGCCCGGCCAGCAAATAGAGATAGGGCACCTGCGGCAATCGCGCCAAGCCTTCATCGTCCAGCAAATCGCATTTGAGGGTCGCAATGCCCCGCGCTTCCATCGCCTCGCGATCTGCGGAATTGGAAAACCGCGACACCCCGATCACGCGCTCTGCACCAGCGCGCAGCAGCAACTCTGCCAAACTCGGCCCCATCTTTCCCGCAATGCCCAAAATCATCACGGGCCCATCCAATTTTGACGCCGCCTCGACGACTTCGGGAGATGGGGTTGTCATTTGATCCATCAATTCTTTTTCCGTTTTGATCGCCATAGTTGATCGCCCAGTTTGAAGTGCAAAGTGGAGAGTGAAAAGAATGTAGGGGCGTGCCCCCGCGCCTGTCCGAAGATACGAGTGGTGAGTGGTGAGCCCCCATCCCAAAATCATCAGGGGTCAGTAGATAGTGACCCGTCCCCATCAGCCGTAGGGACAGGCCCCCGTGCCTGTCCGAAGATACGAGTGCAGAGTCACGTCTTTCTATTCGCTTGACTTCTCTGAGACCAAACAATAGGTTTGAACCGAAAAAATAATGCCCCTCAAACCCCATCGCTCTATGACCTTTATCAAACAAATCTACGACCTGCTCGAGGGCCGCCGCCTTTTTATGGCCTGTTCAATTGCCTGCGGATTGATCTTTGCAGCGGCCAATCTGATCCCGCCATTGCTCATCCGAAAACTCATCCAGTGGCTCACCGAGGCGCAGCCCGTGGGGGACCTCGTGTGGATCAGCATCCTGCTTTTTGGGGTTTATCTGCTGCGCGGCGTCTCGCGGTATGGGTATGGCTTCTTTTCCCACGTCACGGCCTATCGCGTGATGCACGCATTGATGACGCGGGTGTACGCTCACCTACAAAATTTGTCCCACAGCTTTTTTAACCGCCAGCGCACCGGCAATTTGATGGCGCGATCCATCAACGACATCGAAGCCATTGAGGATTTTATCGCGCACGGCATCCCCGAAACCGCGCTTGCCACGGTCATCCCCATCTCCATGATCAGCGTGCTTTTTTATCTCAATCCAGAACTCGCCCTCATTGCCATCTTGCCCATTCCGCCCGCCGCATTTCTCGTGTACCGCTATGTGTCCAAAGTGCGCGCCATGTGGCATGCGGTGCGCGAGCGGCTTTCCGAACTCGCGGCTCTGGTGCAAGATAATTTATCGGGCATTGCGGTGATCAAATCCTTTGCCCGCGAGCGCGAATGCGCCCGGCATGTGGCCGACCGCAGCGCGAAATTTCACGACCGCTTGATCAAGGCCAACACGATCTCGCTCTTGCCCGCCGGAATTATCGAAGCCACAGGTGGATTGGGCATTGTGTGCGTGATATGGAGCGGGGGCAATATGGCCCTCGACGACCGCATCTCGGTGGCCGATCTGTTCGTATTCATCGTTTATATGGCGCATATCTACCAGCCCTTTTTGCAGTTGGCGTCATTTAATGACGTGCTTCAAAAAGCCGCCGTGAGCACCAACCGCGTTTTTCAACTGCTCGCTATCCGCCCGGAAATTACAGACGCGCCTCGGGTTGTCGCGCCCAAAACCATTACTTGGGATGTTCACATTGACGGACTCACCTTTGGCTATGACCCCGCCACACCCGTCTTGCGCGACATCGACATTTTCATCGGCGAAGGAGATATTTTCGCGTTGGTAGGCCCCACGGGCGCGGGCAAATCCACCCTCGCCAATCTCTTGCCCCGGTTTTACGATCCACAAAAGGGCGCGGTTCGCATTGGCGGGCATGACCTGCGCGACCTGCCCATCGCTTATGTGCGCGAAAACATCGCCTCGGTCCTGCAAGACGTTTTCCTCTTTCACGGCACGGTCTATGAAAATCTGATCTTTGGCCGCCCGGATGCGTCCGAGCGCGCAGTGCGAGAAGCCGCAGGCGCCGCCAATGCCCATGCGTTTATCCGCGACCTGCCGCAAGGCTATGACACGGTGATTGGAGAACGCGGCGTGCGCCTGTCCGGCGGTCAAAAACAGCGTCTCTCCATTGCCCGCGCCCTCCTCAAAGACGCGCCCATCCTCATCTTGGACGAAGCCACATCCTCGGTTGATGTCGAAACCGAAGCCCTGATTCAAGAAGCCCTTTCCCGCCTCACGCAAAATCGCACCACCCTCGTCATTGCCCACCGCCTTTCCACTGTGCGCCGCTCGCACGCCGTTGTGGTGCTCGACGAAGGCCGCATAGTCGAAACCGGCGATCACGACACCCTCATCGCCCGCGGGGGACTCTATGCGCGCATGGTTCGGGCGCAAGACCTCACGCGCGATGGAGACTTCCTGCCGCACGTTGCGGATTGATACAAGCTATTGGCTATCAGCTTTTAGCCCTCGCCGCCCGATCATTTCTCGCATTTCATCCGCCCTTATCCGTGTTTAGCTGTGGTTGCTTTTTCGCCGCTCTAATGGATTTTCGCCCAGTCGGGTATCGCGCCGAGGTCGATGTCCAGCACCACGCGGCCAATGGTCGCTATCGCAAGGGTAATCAGCACGGCCCCAACCACATTCAACACGATGCCCGCGCGCGCCATATCGCGCATAGACACGCGCTCTGTGCCAAACACAATCGCATTGGGCGGGGTCGCCACGGGCAACATAAACGCACATGAACACGACAAGGTCGCGGGAATCATCAGCAACAAGGGATTGGCGTGTACAGCAACGGCCAACGATGCCAAAACCGGGAGAAACATTTCTGCGGTCGCGGTGTTCGATGTGAGTTCGGTCAAAAAGGTCATCATCACGCACAAGCCACCGACCAAGAACAGCGGATGTACGCTGCCCAAACTTTCCAACTGCTGCGCGCACCAAAGCGACAAGCCCGACGAGATAAACCCACTCGCCAGCGCGAACCCACCGCCGATCAGCAACACGATATGCCAAGGCAAATTGCCAGCCGTTTGCCAATTCATCACGCGCGTGCCCGTGCCATCTCGCGCGGGCACGACAAATAAAATCAGGGCCATCGCCATGGCGACCGATCCATCGGTCATCAACTCGGCGGATTCAAAAAGCTGCGACCAGCCCGGCAGGGTCCAATCGCCAATTTGAACCGGGCGGCGCGACAGCCAAAAAAATGCCAGCAATACAAAATCGGCCAGCACGATTTTTTCGGCAAACGACATCGGCCCCAACTCGGCGTATTGCGTCTGCACCGCAGTCAAGTCGATGTCCTCGCCGCGCCCGCGGATGCCAAACGCCACGCACAACACGGCCCATGCACAAAGGAGCATCACGCACGACAAGGGCAACGCGAACGCAAACCAAGTCGCAAACGAAATCTCGGGTGCTTGGGGAAAATGGATGGCTAAAATCCGCGCAAAAGACAAATTGGGCGGCGTGCCCACGAGCGTTGCAAATCCCCCGATAGAAGCCGCATAAGCCACGCCCAAAAACACGGCAGTGCCAAAAGCGCGCTGCGCCATTCCCCGATCTTCCATCTTGGTCACGATGGCCATGGCAATGGGCACCATCATCATCGTTGTGGCCGTGTTGGAAATCCACATGGACAAAAACGCGGTTGCCAGCATGAATCCCGTCAGGATGCAGCGCGGACAACCGCCAAAAACGAGGAGCAGACGCAGGGCGATTCGCCGGTGCAAATTCCAACGCTGCATAGCCAATGCCACCATAAAACCGCCGACGAACAAGAAAATGATGTGGTTAAAATAAAGCGGCGCGACCTCTTTGCCGCCCATAATTCCCAGCAGGGGAAACAGCACCACGGGCAACAGCGCGGTGGCAGCGAGGGGCACGGCCTCTGTCATCCACCAAATCGCCATCCAGCAAGCCACCCCTGCGGTCAGGGTCACTTCGGGCTGCCCCGGATCGAGATCGCCAAAAACCGCGAATCCCAGCCCGAGCACCGGGCCGAGCCACAGGCCCCAGCGTTCTAATTTTTGTTCGCGCAACATCATATCCTTATATCCTTCTCGCAACTTTTTGGAAAGCGCGACAATATACATCAGAACGAAAAAAAAAGAAAGCGCGCAGGGGAACTTTCCCCACATTTGAAACGTAAAAACACTATGCGACAAAGCGAGTCGCAAAATATCGGCGTTGACTCCTATACCCCGGCTGAGTCAGCGCCGTTTTTTTGTTTTTTGCAACCAGATCGGGGAGTACGTCACCGGGCAACATCCCTTTGAGGCGTTGGTTACTCCCTCCCGACCAGCGTCTCTTTTTTTGTACAAAAAAAACTCCCGCGCCGGGGAGTTGATCTGCATTGCCCTTCCTGCCTCATCCTCACTTATTGGACTGCCAGCCGAGCGGAAATCGCCGCGCTTGCAAAACGCGCTTGGCTTCGTCTTTTTCTCCGCGCTCAATAAACCCGAGCAAAGACCGCACAGCATCCGCGCTGTAAATCCAATGCGTTTCATTGGGATTCAATTCATAACGCGGATCGACGCATTCGGTACGCATATCGCCTCCTTTTTCTTCAGTGATGAATCGCTCGATATGGGTTGCGAAAATACCCAAGCGGTGTTACGACCGCGCTTCTTTCAAGTGACAATCGCGTGGAATGCGCGCTATTTTTTTCGACAAAACGCAAAAAAAACTTTCGAGGGGTCCCTCCCGATCCCCTCGAAAGCTCGGTATTGCGAACTGCGCGGTCAAGATAAGATGCCAAAATAGCCATGTCAACAAAAAAGCGGGTTGCCAACTGAGCGCTCTATTTATCGGGAGGGAAAAATAAACAGAAACGCGAGGCAACCCGCTGTATGGAAAACATACCCAACTTCAAACGCAACGTCAAGAGATCAAAGAAACTATTTTGCTATTCTATCGGGGTTTGGATATCAAAAACCCTTATTTTTTCTTTTGTATCCGCCCCCGCCAAAGCGTCTTGAATGCGAATCGTCTTCAACTATCGCAACGTGAAGGCCATTGGCGAGGCGATAGTGCTAGAGGGAAAGCGAACCTGCAAGCGAAACATCGGCGATCTTTTGATACGGCGGTGAATTTGCCAGCACTTGCAGGGGCAAAAAGCAGAGACAAAAAATGGCAGAACGCATTGGAAATTCCTCGACCAAAGTGCAAAGCCCCCACCTCGCCGCGTGCGTGAGTGCCTTGAGGACAGGGCAGAATATCACAATTTTTCGAACTGTGCAACGCCGACATTGCCCCGGCTTTTTCATTGCTTTTATCGGGCAAACCGATAATTTAGGGCATCGACTTCTGAAACCGCATAGCGAAAGGTGCTCTTCATGTTTTTTCTCGCAAGTCTGCTTAAAATTTACGGCTATATCATCATCGTGCGGGCGATCATTTCTTGGGTGAATCCCAATCCACACAATCCGCTCCTCAGACTGATATGCGCCGTCACAGACCCGGTTCTCGAACCCATTCGCCGCTTGTTGCCCGACATGGGCGGCTTGGACATTTCGCCCTTTGTCGCCATCCTCATCATCTGGGTTCTCATGTCCCTGATTTAGCCAAAGAGCCCGTAAGCGCCCACAACAGAGAATAGAGAAATGAGAATTGAAGCGATTGATTTTCAGATACTGGAAAGCGAACCCGTGACGCCGGAATGGCGACCGCTGCGAACCATGCGGGAATATCCCGACGCTCACAAAGTGCGGTTTGGTCACGAACTTTTCAAAGGCGAGGGGATTCGACTGGCAAAGCGCCCGGCGTATCTGTGTCTGCTCCGCATCCGCACAGATGCGAATTTGGAAACTTGCGGTGTTTTTTCAATGGGATGGGGGAAGGAAGATATCGAATGGATGGCGCGCACGTTCAAGGTTCAGTGGACGCCGGAACTCATAGGCAGCAACGCGCTGGATCGCGAGTATCTATGGCACAAAATGTGGATGGCCCGCCGGTATTTTCACATGCCATCCACGGCCCCGCTCGCCCTGATTGATTCGCTTCTTTGGGACCTCGCGGGCCTTCATGCCCAATTGCCCGTCCACAAGTTGCTCGGGGGATTTCGGAATCGCGTCCCGGCCTACCTCACGGAAACGGGCATACCTTATGAGGATACGCTAAAGTCAGCGCAACGGGCTGTTGACGAGGGGTTTAAGGGCTTCAAAGATCACGCGATGCTAGGGGTGCAGACCAATCTCGCGCTTGCAAAAGACCTCCGGAATTTGGTTGGCGACGAGATGGTGCTGATGCACGATCCGGTTCAGCAGTATTCAGTGGAAGAAGCGATTGTGGTCGGGCGCAGGCTGGAAGAGTTGGGTTATTTGTGGATCGAAGAACCCCTACAAGAGTTTGACCTCAATGGGCTGAAGCGGCTGTCAGATGCGATTGATCTGCCTGTGATGGCGTTGGAGTCGATTCATGGAAATCCCTATCTCGCCGTGCCTTATCTGACGGCCGGTGCAATCGACATGGTGCGTCAAACGGGACTGGGCATTACGGGACAGATGAAGTTGGCTAATCTGGCCGAGATGTTTGGGCTGAACTGCCATGGGGGAAGCCCCCATGTCGTGGCGGCAATTCGGAACGACGACTGGTGGGAAGTTGCGGCGTGGCCGCCTACGGGCACAGACAGGGCTATTTCCGCGGCCTTTGCCGGTTTGATTGAAGACACGACCGAAGTCAAGGACGGTTATATGTACGTACCCCAGACCCCGGGGCTTGGACGAAAGATCGATTGGGATCAAATTGAAGCCCAGACAGTAAGCGCGGTTTGAGAATGACGAAAAACGATGAATCCCAACTCGATGCGTGTGGGGGAAGACCACGCAAGGTCATGGAAGCGTCAATCAATTCGCCGCACCTTAGGATGCGATAATATACGATTTGAAGGAGCGGAAGGAGACTTGAACCATGCGCTTTTTCAACACCACCGGCCCCGTGGTGGCTGAAGACCACTACTGCATCCCGCCCTTGGAACGGCTGGACCTCGCCGAGATTCGCAGGCTCATCCGCGACAAACGCTACTTCGTCCTGCACGCGCCTAGGCAAACGGGCAAGACCTCTGCCCTGCTGGCTCTGCGCGACCTGCTCAACCGAGAGAATAGCTACCGTTGCGTGTACGTCAATATCGAGGGTGCCCAAGCCATGCGCGAAGATGTGGAACGGGCGTTGCAGGTCATCTTGGGCGCGTTGGCGTCTCGGGCGCGCGCACTGGGCGACGAGTTTTTGGATGGGGTCTGGTTCGGCATCTTGACGAAGTACGGGTCAGGTGCCATGGGCGAGGCATTGACGCGCTGGGCCGAAGCGACCCCGAAACCGCTGGTGTTGCTCATCGACGAGATCGACTCGCTCATCGGCGATACGCTCCTGGCCGTGTTGCGGCAGTTGCGGGCAGGCTACGACCAGCGCCCGGAGCATTTTCCGCAGAGCATCGTGTTGTGTGGGGTGCGCGATGTGCGCGATTACCGCATCCAATCCACCGCAGAGAACGCGGTCATTGCTGGCGGCAGCGCGTTTAATATCCGTGCGGAGTCCCTGCGATTGGGCGACTTTTCGCAGGACGAGATGCAAACGTTGCTCGCACAACACACCGAGGAGACGGGTCAGGTGTTCAACCCCGACGCACCGGAGACGATTTGGACGCAGACCCAAGGCCAGCCGTGGCTCGTCAATGCCCTGGCGTACGAAGCCTGCTTTAAGAACGAGGCTGGCCGGGACCGCAGTCTGCCCGTCACCGCAGACGCCATCCGCGAAGCCCAAGAACAACTCATCCTGCGCCGAGAGACGCACCTCGACCAGTTGGCGGACAAGCTCAAGGAAGCCCGCGTGCAACGCATTATCGAGCCGATTTTGAGCGGGGGCGAGGAACGCCGTTTCATCGACCGCGATTTGGAGTATGTACAGGACCTCGGTCTCGTGGCTCGGGATTCGCCGTACCGCATTGCCAATCCGATCTACGCCGAGGTTGTGCCGCGTGAATTGACTTGGGTGGTCCAAGGGGAGTTTGATCGAGAAACAACTCGGTACGTCCATGCGGATGGCAGTTTGGATGTGGTCGAGTTGCTGACCGAGTTCCAAACCTTTTTCCGAGAACACTCCGAGCATTGGGTGAAGCGATTCGCGTATCAAGAGGCAGGGCCACAGTTATTGCTTCAGGCATTCCTCCAGCGGATCGTGAACAGTGGCGGGCGGATAGAACGCGAGTATGGGCTGGGCCGTCTGCGTACCGATCTGCTCATCGTCTGGCCGCAGGACGAGGGTACGCGCAAATTTGTGATCGAGTGTAAAATTCTGCACAAGACTTTGGATCAGACCATCGCCGAGGGTTTGGAACAGACCGCCGCGTATATGGATCGCTGCGATGCGGAGGCGGGCCATCTGGTGATTTTTGATCGGCGCGAAGGCCGGCGTTGGAAAGATAAGGTGTTTCGGGATCGCCGGGCGTCGGATAGCGGGATTGAGATCGACATTTGGGGCATGTGATGAAGGCAACAGAACCGCAATCTCCAACTTCTCGCATCCTCATTCCCATCTTGCTCACCGGGTTGTCTGGCCTTCCCCCGTTGTCTATCGACATGTTCTTGCCCTCGATGCCGGCAATGGTCGAGGAGTTTCAAACCCATCCCACCAGCATCCAGCCCGCTGTCACCCTGTTTTTGATGGCACTGGGCGCGGCGCAACTCGTGTTTGGTCCGCTGTCTGACCGATTTGGTCGCCGCCCCATTTTGCTCGTTGGCCTGGCCTGTTACGCGCTTGCGGGCCTGGGCTGTTTGTTCGCGCCAACGGTGGGCGCGCTCATCGTGGCGCGCGTGGTGCAGGGATTTGCCGGGGGTAGCGGGCCATCTGTAAGCCGCGCTGTGGTGCGCGACATATACGGCAAAACCCATGCGGCCCGAATTATGGCCTATATGGCGACTGCCATTGCGCTGGCCCCCATTCTCGCCCCCGTAATCGGCGGATTTTTGCAGGCCCATTTTGGATGGCAATCCGTCTTTGTCGTATTGAGTGCCTTGGGCGGTCTATTTTTTTTTGGTTATTTTTGGTCCGTGCCCGAGACCAATCAGATGATCGATTCCACGGCCTTGAACCCCGCACGCATGCGCGAGAATTACCGCGACCTCTTGGGCAACCGCCAGTACTTGGGGCACACGATGATGGTCGCCATTTTGTTTTGGGGCATGTTTGCCTTTATCACAAATTCATCTTTTGTCTTGATCACCGAGTTGCAAGTCTCGCCCCAACGCTACGGCTTTTGTTTTGGCGCGGTCGCCGTGGGACTCATGGTCGGCGCGTTTTTGTCTGCCCGCCTCAGCGACCCCCTCGGCAGCGCGCGCATCATTCAGGTCGGCAGCCTGATCGCAGCGGGCGCGGGTTTGCTGATGATGGGCCTCAAATTGGCCGGGGTATTTTCTGTCCTGAGCATTGTCGTCCCAATGTGTTTGTTCACCTTGGGCGGCGGGATGGTGCGCCCACAAGCGATGGCCGGCGCGATTGTGCCCTATCCGGAAAAAGCCGGGCTTGCGTCCGCGCTGATGGGATTTATACAGATGTGTACTGCGGGGTTATTCGTCACCCTGTTTGGCCTGTTGTTCAGCGCGTCATCCACGCCAATGGTCGTCGCCATAGCCAGCGCGGGCGTGTTCGCCCTGATCGTGCGCCGCGTTCTGCTACCCTATCGAAAGGGGTAATGCGATCCTCACTCTTATTTGGCAGTGAGAATAGCGGATAGAAACAAGACAAGGATTGAAAACAAATGACGGATCAAGAATTGGACAAGCGCGTAGGTTTAGCCGAGTTGCGCGGCGAATTGGCGCAGATGAACAGGCGCATGGACGACCAACGCACGGACATGAACAGGCGCATGGACGACCAGCGTGCAGACATTCAAGACATACGGGCAACATTGCGCTGGATAATCGGCATTCAGATCACAATGTTTGTCGTGCTGGGCGGGTTGCTGATTCAAACGCTGATCGTTTTGTTGCGAATGTCGGCGAATTGAGTTGCTACCCCGTGTTGACTTCGGGCCTGTCGCTTGTTGCTGCAAGCGGCGGGCCTTTTTTTAGAGGTTGCGTAACCTGTCTTTACAAACTGTTTTTTTCTTGAATTTCGGATGTTTTTGCAGTTCATTACAGCGACATCCACGTACCGACGGGGTTTCCCGACTGTCTCAACGCAAACCCAATAAGGAGAACACCATGCCCAAAATGACCGGCGGGCGGTTCATCGCCGAAACCTTTAAGGGATATGGCATTAGCCACGTTTTTTTTATGCCCGTCATCGCGCCCAAAGCGCTGTATGAAATGGAAAATTTGGGCATCAAACGCATTATGACACACGGCGAAAAAGCCGCTGCGTACATGGCCGATGCGTACGCCCGCATCGGCCGAGGCCCCGGCATTTGCATGGCCCAATCGGTCGGCGCGGCCAATCTCGCGGCGGGCCTGCAAGACGCCTATCTCGCGTGCGCGCCCGTGATCGCCATCACCGGACGCCAGACCCAGATCAACCAGCACCGGCACGCCTATCAAGAAGTCGATCACAAGGGCCCTTTTGGCGCGGTCACCAAATACAGTGTCAACGTGAACGCGCTCGAACAACTGCCGTATTTCCTGCGTCAGGCATTTCGAGAAGCCATCTCGGGCACGCCCGGCCCGGTTCATCTGGACTTTGAGGGATTTATCGGGCAAAACATCGCAGAAGCCGAAGCGGACTTAGACGTCATCATCGAAGAACAATTCACACAGGTTCCGCCCTTTCGCCCAGAGCCAGAACTGTCGCGCGTGCGGGAAGCCATCCAATTGCTCGCCCGCGCCAAACGCCCCGTCATCATTGCCGGCGGCGGTGTCACCTATTCTCAGGCAGGCGCCGAACTCGTGGAACTCGCGGAGAAATTGTCCATCCCGGTTGCCACCTCTCTCAACGCCAAAGAGACCTTCCAGTATGACCATCCGCTCGCCATTGGGGTTTGCGGGCACTACTCGCGGGCCTGCGCGAACAAGGCCGTCTGCGAAGCGGACCTCGTGTTTTTCATCGGTAGCCACACCGGTGGGCAAGTCACCAATGAGTGGAAAATCCCGCCCAAAGGCACGCCCGTTATCCAACTCGATATCAACCCCGCGGAACTCGGTCGGTCATTTCCCCTCGCGCTCGGCCTGCAAGGCGATGTGCGGGCATCCCTGCGAAAAATGATCGACCATGCGGCCCCGGTTGCCGAACGCGCCGAATGGGTCAGCCGCGTCCAAGCATTGGTGCGCGAATGGCGCGCCGAAGTCGAACCGCTCGCCAACTCAGACGACCTGCCCACGCGCCCGGAACGCCTGTGCAAAGAACTCACCGACATCCTGCCTTCCGACGCCATCCTCGTCTCTGACACGGGCCACTCGGGGATATGGACGGGCACGATGATGGATCTCAAACACCCGGATCAGCGGTTCATCCGCTGCGCTGGGTCCCTCGGCTGGGGGCTTCCCGCGGCAATCGGCGCCAAATGCGCCGAACCCGACCGCCCGGTGATCTGCTTCACCGGCGATGGCGGGATATGGTATCACCTCACCGAACTGGACACGGCCCTGCGATACGACATTCCCACAGTGACCATTGTCAACAACAATCGCTCCCTAAACCAAGAAAAGGGCATCAACGAGCGAACTTATGGCGGGCAGACCCCCGGCTCTGACGAACTCTGGATCCTCACGGATGCGGATTTTGCAAAAATCGCGCAATCTATGGATTGTTTTGGCATTGCAGTTCATCGCCCGAGCGAACTGTCGAGCGCGTTGGAGCAGGCCCTGGCTTCGGGCAAACCCGCGGTTGTCGATGTCAAAACGCACATTGAAGGCATTGCGCCGCAGGCTTGGGCACCGGCGTAAATTCGTAAGGATTCTGTTATGGATGCAAAAGAGAGATACTTCTGGGACCTCACCGGGCACCTCGTCGTGCCGCAAGTGCTCGGCCCCGATGAGGTCGCAACAGCGAACGAGGCCATTGATTATTACACGCGGAAAATTCTAAAAATCGGGGATGCTGACGACCTGCCCGGAAGACCGGATGTGCGGGCCGATGCGGTTGTGAGAACCAGCAACCAGCATCCCTATTTTCTGAAAATGCCCGCGCCGCATTCCGATCCGTTCAGAAAAATGCTCGTCCATCCCCAGATCGTGTCGCGTCTCAACGACATGTGCGGGCCGGGCTTTCGCTTGGATCACGGCCCCGAGCTCATCGGCCATGTCAAGGGCGTGGCGGGCCTTCGGCTACACGGATCCGGAGATCGCCACAAACCTCATGTGGCGTATCGCAACCAAAATGGCGAAATGTATTGCGGCGGCGTCACTGTTTCATGGCAATTGTCAGATGTCAATGCAGGCGATGGCGGGTTTGTCGCCGTGCCCGGATCGCACAAATCCAAATACATTATGCCCGAAGATCTCAAATACTTCAAAAGCGACATGGATGTGCTCGTTCAACCCGCGATGCAAGCGGGCGATGTGCTCTTTTTTATGGATGGGGCGCAAACGCACGGCACCTTGCCCTGGCGTGCAGCGCACCAACGCCGATCCATTCTGTACAAATACACGAGCAGAACCTCGGCCCGCCAGGGCACCGCAGAAGAAGTGGCGCGCCCCAAACAGTATTGGGATCAGCCGAGCATTGCGGGGATGACACCCGAGCAACTCGCCGTTATGTGGGGGCCGTATTCCAATTACCACGCGGAACTTCCGGTTTTGGGCATTGACGATCAAGGCGTTGTTCGCACAGAAGAACCCATTGACGCGGATAATATTTGGAGTGATCGAAGGGGATAGTGGGTGAATAGACGGAGCGGGGTACAACTGACCGTTTCTCAGAAGCCATCTTAACCCTGTCCGTTAAGCGAGTCGCTTGAGCCAGAGAGGACTCATAGATAGGTGAATAAAGGCTTCACTGCTGCGGGTCAAGACTTCGTAATCCTTTGAAAGCCTCCGAAAATTCAGCGACCATACAGAAAGGATCTGAAAGATGCGACTGTATTAGTTGGTAGTATTGTTAATCATGCCGTGCTTCATCCTGCGGGATGGCGGCTGCGGTCCAAATGATGTTCCGCTGACCAAAGAATCCTTAATCAGAATCAACGGGAGGTACAACAGCGGACAATCGGATGAAAGCATATACATCCTCAACACTTTGGCAATCAGGTAGCAGGGAGGGTTCAGAGATACTCTGCTGGTCGGTGATGATCCAGAAAGTCAACACGGAGAAATCATGAAGGAAGTGCTGGTCTATATGGGCATCCCGGAGACCTCGCTCTCGTTTTCTTTGGGTATTTGGGGTTCTTTTATTAGCGGAGAAAACGCAGGACTGCGATATCTCACCTCCGGCAGACACGAATCATTGCGTCGGAAAACCCGGGTGGTGCATGTACCGCTTGGTATTCCCTTTAAAACAGAGCTGGATGTGGAGAGGTTGCGCGGAGAGAACGGCATCTTGTTTATTCTTGCCGCGGGCAATAGTATATATGACGATACTGACATCGTCTCCCCGACATCCCGTCCTTGGGACTTGTGGAACGACAATCATCTGTTCTGGCAGGCGGGTGGTGCATATGGAGCAACCTCCAGTGCAGAGAAAAATTGGAAACTTTACCAGAACAACCTGGAGATCGCGCGGCTCGATAATGTGATTTTTGCCAGTAGTGCGGGTATCGGTTCGGACAGCACAACGGTGGAGCCAGAGCGAAGAGTTATTCGTTGCGGCACTCTCAAAGATGCTTGTCTTACGATTATTCCTGAGCAGTATACCTCGCCCGCCTCCGCCCGCCTCTCAGCCATGGCATTCTATCTCTTCCAATTCCCTGAATGGAACACTCCACAGAAAGTGGTAAGTGTCCTGAAGGAGTGTGCAATAGATGCCGGAGAACCGGGCCCGGATGTGGAGTATGGGCTTGGTGTTGCAAATTTGCTTTGCGGACCGGTGCTGTAGAAAGAGATGGACGCAGCATTTATGCAAAGTCCCTCTCCCGCGGCACGGAGCGTGCGGAATTTAGTGCATGCGCTTGGCGATCATCCCAAGTTCACAGAGTTTGCCACAGCGATGTTCTCTGCGAAATGATCTTTTTGATTAGATGCGATCATTGCAGGCATAGGCCGTGCAAACAGCACCCTTAGAGGTAATTGATCTCATTTTTTCAGTATTTTTTACATCTTGTAATTATCCATCTAACCAAACAAAAATTATGAATAGCGTACATGCTGCGAAAGCGAGCATTGCCGCGCCGACAATCGAAAACCTGGTAGACACAGAAGGAGAAAACCAATAAATGAAATAGGACTTACGCAATCACCATTGGAATATGAGGTGCTTTGAGTTGTTGTCTCAAGAAGTCAGCCACCCCCCTGTATTTGACTTGATAAATGGTTTGTCCTGTTTGATAGGCCACCTGCGCGAGTCTTATCCAAACGAACATCGCACACCCAATATGATTTCGTACCATGCGTGCCAACCGACATTGACACTTTTCAAGCCCGGTCACTTGTTTGACTTCGCGGTGAAAGGGCTCAATTTTCCATCTTTGGTGACACACCTGTTGTACCACTGAAGAATCGTTTTGAGCATGGTCGTTGGTCACGACATACGCCGTGCGTCTGGCAGCAGACGCCACCCGGAATAATTTCACTTTGTGGTCTTTGGGGAACCCTCTGATTTTAATTGGCTTGCCTTGTTTGCGCTCCGCTTGAGTCCAAGTTAAGCTATCTACGCGCTGGTAGGGGGTTGTGCCTGCCGAATCGTCCACGCGTCGGTTCGTCTTGAGGGGACAATAATAGGTTTTTTGCATCTGCTCTCTGTGTAACATGACCGGTTTTGGTCGCATACCCACTGTCCATCAAGACCCCGGTAAAAGGAAGGCCCTTCTGATAGACCAACGCAGAGAGCATGTCCTTGAGATGATCCAATTTGGTTTTGCCATCGCCTTGCGGGTCATAAATCCGATAGTCAATCAGCCAGAACCGATCCTGTTGCGGATGGACATAGACACATGTGACCACCCCAATGCCATTGATGACGCCTTGGGCGGTGCCGCTCTATTGACGACGCACTCACGCGATCTTGCGTGCGTGTCGCTTGTCTAAAACCGTGTCATCAAAGATCACATAGCCTTTAGGCGTCAGCGCGATGTGGTCTTTGACGTGTTCCCACACCGAGCGGGGGGGGGGATACGCTCACCGGCGAGATAGCGGTTGATCATATCATGACTGAACCCTTCGCTATGGTCGGCGAAAGGGGTCAGGGTATAGTTGAGGGGACGGCTAAGCAGATACTGACAGTAATCCAAACGCGTCGGTTGGCGCATTGACACCTCCTCAAAGTGATACATTTTACGGAATTGCACCCTTTTTTAACTCAGCATGCGTAAGTCCTATATAACAAGAAAGCTTAGGGTTGGCAAGTATATAATTCCCTTTATTTTCGCATCTTTGTCAAACAAAGTCTTGTCAAAAATGGCGTGATTGTATCATTTTTTTTCATCAATTTTTTCAAGGTGGCGTTTATGGCCGAATACGATACGATATCCAAACACCTGATTCAAACCTACCCGGACGATTTCATCCGCTTCACACTCGGACGCGCTGACATCGAGGTGCTCGAGGTGCTCGAGACCGAGCAACCCACTGTGGAAGCCCGGCGCGCCGATAGCCTGATTCGCGTGCGTATTGAGGGCGAGGATGCGTTGATTCATTGCGAATTTCAAACCGCGGATAGCACGGACACTCCGATGTCGCGTCGCATGGCCGGCTATATTGGTCGCGCCATAGAACGCTATGGTCTGCCGATCTTTTCCTTTGTGATCTACCTGCGTCCCGGTGCTGGACGACGCGATAAGGGATACTACATCCAAGAACTGCCCGGCCACCGCGTTGTCGTGGAATATCAGGTGATTCGTCTGAGTGAAATCGATGGTCAAGCGATTATCGAGGGCGGTCATCCGGGCTTGCTTCCGTTTGCGCCATTGATGAAACCTCCGTCTGGCGTGTCTGTGGATGCGTGGTTGCGTCAATGTCTTCATGCGACGGAAGCCTTGCCCTTGGACGCTTCAACCAAGGTTGACATGATGGCGGGTATGGCTATTTTAGGTGGGATATCTTATGAATTGTCCACCGTTAGGCGTATTATTTCTCAGGAGGGTTTTATGGATGCGATTATGCGTGAATCATCATTTGCTCAATACCTTACCCAACAAGGTATTGACCGAGGCATTGAACAGGGCAGGGAGGAAGGGATTAGAGAAAGCACCATTGAAGATATTCTCGATGTGTTGGAGGTTCGCTTTGATGCAGACGCGCCCGGTCAGTTCGCCGGTCGCATTCGGGCCATTGACGATTTGCAACGGCTCAAGCAGTTGCATCGTGCGGCGGTGCAAGTGGACAATCTCGATGCTTTTCAGCATGCGTTGGACGCAGAGGCTTAGAGTCCCTAACAGAAAGCGTTGACGTGGGGGATCGCGTCAAA
Organism: uncultured Latescibacterota bacterium; assembly: GCA_958295785.1. Classification (GTDB taxonomy): domain Bacteria; phylum Latescibacterota; class UBA2968; order UBA2968; family UBA2968; genus VXRD01. Next base: position 1,683,750 of record OY282377.1, on the reverse strand, counting down.
CTCGGCGATGTGTTGTTCACGGACAAAAAAATGGCGAGCGTGTGTCCAGATAAAACGGACGCACGTTTTTACTCTCAAAAGGATTCCAAAAATGGCCCCTATTTCCTGCAAATGGACCGGTTATCGCCAAGCGGTCATCCACTTAGCTTGGTTTCGCAACGACAAGGTTCGGCACCTGCTGTTTGGGATGGTAGAACTACGCCCCAGCGAGTTTCCAGAAACCGCGAGTAGTGAAGAGCAACTCTTTCGAGCACAAAACAGAGGACGTTTATATCTGCATTATCGCCGTTTTGCCTTAACTGTGACGGACGCCATTGATTGGTACAAACGCGCCATTCGCGGCGATCTGTCTCTCCCCGCAGACCCCTATACGCCGACGCCCGGAGATGGGGCGAAACTGTTGGGTGGCCCGTTCGTGGACGAACCCGCTTGGCCGCATCTCGTTGCGTCGAACAAGCTGGATTTCGCGCCTGAATGGGTTCAGGGATCACGCGCCCACTTTCTCTATGCCAAAAAAGAGCTACCACGGAAGATCAAAGATCTCATTCAGGAGGACAAGAACCGTATTAAGTTGAAGGAGTGGCTCCTTTTCGATTTGGTAGATGCCTACTACGAATACCAAGGGGCGATGTGCCTGATCGGTCCGAATCCTCTGTTCCGGTCCATTCAGAAAACCCATCTCGAAAAGCCGAACACTGGATCGGCTGAAACAGTGGCTTACAAGCTCGTCGCCCGCCAGGGGCAATGCCTCAGCGGATTGCGAATGGAGATCGTCAACGAGTGTTTGCGTGGACGGATGACGCCGGTTATCCACAAATTCGATAACGATGCGATAGCTGTTCTCGAGTTTCCAGAGAAAATTAACCGCGAAGGATGTGCGATTACGCATCCTGACTATGGGTTGCTCTATTGGCTCGAGCCCACTCCAATCGTAAGGAGGGTCCGTATTGAAGCGGCATTACAACGGCGTCGGAAGAGGGTACATGTACCGGCGAGTGGGCAGCGCCCCGCATATTCGTATGATGTCTCCGAAAAGGAAAAGGAAAGGGATATGGTTGTCGGCAAAGATCGCCAAAATGTCGATGTCGGTTCGCGGCTAGTACAGGCCGAGTACCGGCGATCACGCCGGCAGGCCGCCGCTGAACAACATTGGTTTCACGATTCGCCAACAGACGCGGCGCAATACATTCGCGACAAAATTGGGGCGGCATGCGGATCCGTGCTCATCGCGGATCCTTACTTCGCTGGCCGGGAACTGCTCGCCTTTGGTCATGCTATCCAGTGGCAGGGCGTACAACTCAGGATTCTGACATCTACAGAATGTCTCAAAGGGAAGGGTCGCGTTGACGAAAACATCAGTGCTGGCAAAGAATTGCAAAGAGTACTAAAAAAGACCTTCAAAAGCTATTCCACGAAGCCTGAGATCCGCGTCCTCGGCGGCAAAGTACCCGATTTACATGATCGGTTTTTGGTGGTCGACGAGAAGGTTTGGCTCTCTGGAAATTCCCTTCATACGATAGGCGAGCGTGCTGGCATGATTGTTGGTCTGCCAGATCCTGAACCGGTTATCGGTCATCTCGAAGATTTATGGGACAGTGCCAAACCCCTCGCACGTTGGTTGGCTAAACCGATGACCACACGACCCAAATGACGATTTGACCCCACGGCCCTCCGACAATGAGCAACGAAATACTGCCACCAACGCGCCGGCACCATGAGCCGCCAAGCACCTATCTTCCTGAGCCGCCAACCGCCCCACAGTTATTGTGGCCATCAATTGAGTTTGGAAGGGAAAAAAGGAATAAGGACATATTCTTTTTTCCCGAGCGTTCTGCCGTCTACCATAGACGTCTAGAACACCACAACGGCCGGATACTGGGGTTGGTCGCGTTCGAGAAGGCCGTTAATGTAGCAATGAGACACATTCTCGTCCTTGATCCTCATTTTGACGATATTGGCGCGAATGCACTAGAGCTCGGATTGATTGGTAGCCAAGCATTGGAGGGAGTGCAATGCGCGATAATCTACTTGATAACCACACCGAGTATTCTGAGACCACCAGTAAGATGCACAACGCGGCGCCGTTTTCGGACCTTGAGGCGGTGGTTGACAAAATCAACAAGGCTCCGGGTAAGGGCGTCTATGACTATCTGGACAGCAACGCCTTTGAACAACGAGTTGAGGAGTGGCGAACTGGCTGTCCCTTGGACGACCTTTGGCGAAAGCAAGATCATTATCCAGGGCATTTCGACGAATTGGATATCGCTCCCAACCTCTTGGAGGTTGACATAGCCAATGTTCTTGGCTGTTTGGACCGTTTTCGATTTCCGCATCCCATACGCCAAGTTTTAAGGCACTCAACTATTTTGCACGACCGCGAAAAGATCGAAGCCGCGCTGGCAGTTGCGCCGTCATGCAGTGAGGACGGGCGGCATTGGAATCGCAGTTTATTGGCTTTTCTTCTGTTGGAAACCGCTGAGGATCATTGTCAGTGGCTATGGGAAAAAGCGCATCGGACAGGAGAGTTCGACACAGATGGATTGCCTGAACCTGACGAGGTGAGGGCCATCCTTTCAACTTGGATAGAGAAACTCGGCGGCATTGTTATGGCGCGGGCGGACGGGCGTTTCCTCGGCCCTCAGTGGCTCTTGATGAAAGTGCGAGACGAGCGCGGACAGCGAGCCTATCAACCTCATGCGAGGGATCTTCGGCAGAGTGATCTAATCTCGTGGATCGTCGCAGGTCTTTCGAAGGCAGGGGTTGTCAGTGCTGATATAGCAGCGTTGGTGGAACTTCCCGCCACGCCGACCACAGGCGGCGAGGCGTTGCCGGATGGCGAATCCCCTCCGCCGCGCCTTGGGGCACTAGCTATGATGGAACTGATGGGCCGCCGCTCAAGGGGCAAGGGAACAGGTGATGACGTAGAACTCCTCCGGCGACTGGATGTCCTGTTGGCTAACCGGGATCCAGGCTTCGAGGTTGAGTCCATTTTCGACAGTACATCGGGCCTTCCTGCATCCTGTTGCGCCTATTTGCTGGCGAATACACAAAAACCATCTGAACGCTGGCGGCAGTCGTGGGATTTACTGGCCGAGCAACGGCGACGTACCCAGCATTGGTTGCAAACGCGGGATAGTGATGCTTTTGCCCCCTCGTCGTTCCTGCTTACCGTTGGCATCGCGGGCATGGACTGGTTATGTTCGAAACCGCACGAGCGATTCAATGCAGCAGGAAAGTTGTGGCGGGAGGTGTTCGACGCTACCTTGGAATGCTGGTTGACGATTTCTTTGGCAAACTTGGTGGAGCGCATCGAGGCCCGCATCGGGTGGCTGTTCGAACAGCACTACCTCGTGTTTGGCAACGCCGCCGCGATAAGCCATGGCGATGCTGATGTGGTGGATATCAACAACGATTACAGCGAACTTCTCGCCAAAGACCTCGCCCGGTTGGGTGGCGATGACCTCATGGTGGCTACATGCTGTGTTCGCGCAAACCTCAACGGCGTAACGCCAACAATTTTGGCAAATGCCTTGAAACACACAGACCGCCTCGACGCCGTTCTCGATCAGTTCGCTAGGTGGCAGGAACTGGAACGGGCTGTACGCCAAAGGCAGGAACTGGTTGATGCGGTGAATGAGATGCATGTGGAGATGAATGCCATCGGAAGAATCGCTTGATGCCCTCGCCGCCGTTATTGTGCTCATTGGAGATTTGCAACGGGTCGAGCAGTTGTATTGCGCGGTGCTCCAATTAGGAATGGATGCGTAAGGCGATGATTCAAAAACGCAAAGTGCTATGCTATCCCCACAAGCCTTGCGTAAATCCCAATCGTTTTTCTTGACAATTAAAAGGGCTTGTACTAAATTATTTCCGTAGCGGGAGGGTTGGTTCTCCATTGGAATTTTGACCGACATATCGCGTCAGTTTCGCGCTGGCGTCTGTTCTTTTTTGGATTGAAATGGACTTGTTTCCTCTCTATGTAGGTGTTGATTGTCCCAACACAATGCAACTGCGCTGTCTGTCTCGCGCCTTCTCAAAGGCCGATTGTACCGACAGGGGTGGTTGCTTTTTTTATAGGGAAATTGAGGCGATATGGGATTGACAACAATTAAAAAGGGGCTCGATCTGCCCCTTGATGGCGTGCCCGATCAATCGGCGGTGCAAAACGGCAAGCCCGTTCAGACGGTGGCCCTCTTGGGTGAAGATTACGTGGGCATGCGGCCCACAATGGTGGCGCAAGTGGGGGATCGCGTCAAACTCGGCGATGTGTTGTTCACGGACAAAAAAATGGCGGGCGTGCAATATACGTCGCCCGGCGCGGGCGAAGTGGTCGCCATTCATCGGGGTGCAAAACGCGCGTTTTTGTCTGTGGCAATTCGCTTGGATGGCAGCGATGAGGTCACCTTTGAAGCTCATTCGGAAGATGCGATTGGGCATCTGGCTCCGGAGGCGGTGAAAAAACAACTCGTGGATTCGGGGCAGTGGACGGCCCTGAGGGCGCGGCCATTTGGCAAAGTGGCTGACCCGGCGACAGAGGCGCGATCCATTTTTGTCAATGCCATGGACACCAACCCCTTGGCAGCCGACATGGCGCGGGTCACGGCAGGGCGAGAAAAACATTTTGCACTGGGCTTGGAGATCGTCTCAAAACTCATAGATGGGACGGTTTTTGTGTGCAAGTCCCCCGAGTTGGCATTGCCCGAAGTCAATTCTGACCGCGTGCAAGTCGAAGAGTTTTCCGGGCCGCATCCGGCCGGCTTGGTGGGGACGCACATCCACTTTTTGGACCCCGTGCATCGCAACAAAACAGTCTGGCACATCGGGCTTCAGGATGTGATCGCATGGGGGCATCTGTTCTCAACTGGGCGGATTATGACCGAGCGCGTGGTGTCTTTGGGCGGCCCCACGGTGAAACACCCCCGATTGATCCGCACGCGCCTGGGCGCGTCCCTCGAGGATCTGACCTCGGGCGAACTCGACAATGTCGAAAATCGCGTCATCAGCGGCTCTGTGCTCTCCGGGCGCAAAGCAGACGAAGCCCGCGCGTTTTTGGGGCGGTATCACCAACAGATTACGGCACTTGAGGAAGGCAACAAACGCGCGTTTTTGGGCTGGCTCACGCTCGGGCTGGATTTTTTCACCATCAAGAATTTGGCCCTGTCCAAATTGTTTTTCGGCCAACGCCTCAAATTGACCACCTCGACGAATGGCAGCCATCGCGCCCTCGTGCCGCACGGCAATTACGACGACGTGATGCCCATGGATATTTTGCCCAATTTTTTGATTCGGGCACTCGTGACCCGCGACCTCGACGACGCCGAAAACCTGGGCATTCTGGAATTGGACGAGGAAGACCTGGCATTGTGTACGTTTTCGTGCTCGTCCAAGATGGATTTTGGACCCATTTTGCGCGAAAACCTCACCGAGATTGAAAAGGAAGGATAGTGAAGCCCCTACGCGATTTACTCGACAAACAGGCCGAGCATTTTGAAGAAGGTGGCAAGCTCGAGAAACTGTATCCGTTTTACGAGGCCGGCGATACATTCCTCTATACCCCCGGCGAAGTGACCCGTGCCGATGCCCATGTGCGCGATGGCATGGACTTGAAGCGGATGATGATTACGGTGGTGCTGTCGTTGCAACCGTGCATTTTGATGGCCCTGTACAATACGGGCCTGCAAGCGAGCCTGGCCTATCAAAATATCGGCGCAATGGGCACGGGCGATTGGCATATTTGGATCGCCCACGCCTTGGGCTTGTCGTTCCAACCCAATGACGTGCTGAGTTGTTTTGCGATAGGCGCGATCTATTTTGTGCCCGTGCAACTGATGACCGTGGCCGCGGGCGGCCTGTGCGAAGCCGTGTTTGCCACGATTCGCAAACACGAGATCAACGAGGGCTTTCTCGTGACCAGCACGCTGTTTCCGCTGACATTGCCGCCGCTGATTCCCCTGTGGCAAGTCGCGCTCGGCATCATTTTCGGCGTGGTCATCGGCAAAGAGATTTTCGGCGGCGTGGGGATGAATTTCCTCAATCCCGCGCTGACGGGCCGCGCATTTCTCTATTTTGCCTATCCCGCGCAAATTTCGGGCGATGCGGTTTGGGTGGCTGTCGATGGCTACAGTCAGGCCACGCCGCTGGCCGCGTATGCCGATCCGCAACAGATGGATTTTTCCTATACGTGGTGGGAGTCGTTTGTGGGCCTGATCCCCGGATCGATGGGTGAGACCTCCACGCTTTGCTGTTTGCTCGGCGCGGCCGTGTTGATTTTGACCCGCGTGGGTTCGTGGCAAATCATGGCCGGCGTCACACTCGGGATGGTGGGGTCCGCGTTGTTTTTCAACTGGGTCGGCAGCGCGACCAACCCGATGTTCAACGTGTCTCCGGCGTGGCATTTTGTCATCGGCGGGTTTGCATTTGGCACGGTATTTATGGCAACCGATCCGGTCAGCGCGACCGCAACGCGCGGCGGCAAGTGGGTGTACGGCGCGTTGATCGGCGTGATGACCGTGTTGATCCGCGTGACCAACCCGGCCTATCCCGAAGGCATTATGCTGGCGATTTTGTTCGGCAATGTGTTCGCGCCCATCATCGACCGCGTGTTCATCAACCGCAATATCAAGAGGAGACTCGCCCGTGCAAAATGACAGCATCAAAAAAACGATCTTTGTTGCGGTTGCCCTGTGTCTGGTCTGTTCGTTCTTCGTGTCGTTGGCCGCGGTGTCGCTCGATGAGATCCAAAAGGAAAACAAACGCCTCGACATGATAAAAAATATTTTGGTCGCAGGTGGGCTGTACGATCCGTCTGTTGACGTGCAGGCCGTTTACGAAAACAAGGTCGTGCCCTTGCTGATCCAATTGGACACGGGTCAGATTTTGAACCCCGAAGACTACCCGGAAGGGATTCGCGTGGGGACGTATGAAATAAAAAAGATGGCCGTTGACCCCGCGTTTGGGCGGCCTGTCGATCCGGGCGAAGACATTGCCAATATCCGCAACCGCCCGCAATACATTTTCGTGTATCAGGTGATGGAAGGCGACAAATTGCAGCGCGTTATTTTGCCCATTTACGGGTATGGCCTGTGGTCCACGCTCTACGGGTTTGTGTCTTTGGGCAACGACTTAAAAAGCATTCGGGGCATCGCGTTTTACGAACACGGCGAAACCCCGGGCTTGGGGGGCGAGGTCGATAATGCCCGATGGAAGGCGTTGTGGCCGGGCAAACGGGCGTTTGACGACGCGGGCAATGTGGTGCTTTCCGTGATCAAAGGGCAGGTCGATCCCAAAAGTGCAAAAGCACAATATCAAGTCGATGGCCTATCGGGCGCGACCATTACCACGCGCGGAGTACACAACATGATCAATTATTGGTTGGGCGAGGAGGGATACGGTCCATTCTTAAAAACGCTAAAACAAGGAGGGGGTCGTGGCTGAAGTGATCGAACGCGAAGAACGCGCCATAGAAGCACCTTCGTCGCCGCCGCTGACGGCGAAAGAAGCCAAGAGCCTGTTGTTCACGCCTGTTTTTGACGACAATCCCATCGGGCGACAGGTGCTCGGGGTTTGTTCCGCGCTCGCAGTGACCACCAAGCTGGAAACGTCTGTCGTGATGTCGTTGGCGGTCATTTTTGTGCTGGCACTTTCCAATGTGTCGGTCAGCGCGATCAGAAATCACATTCCGTCGAGCGTCCGCATCCTCGTTCAAATGACCATCATCGCCGCGCTCGTGATCATCGCCGATCAGTTTATTCAGGCGTTTGCCTACAGCATCTCCAAGCAGTTGTCCATTTTTGTCGGGTTGATCATTACCAACTGCATCATCATGGGGCGCGCCGAGGGGTTCGCGTCGAAAAACCCGCCCATGCACAGTTTGTTAGACGGCGTGGGCAATGGCTTGGGCTACAGTACGATTCTGATTGCGGTGGGGTTTTTCCGCGAACTCTTGGGGTCGGGCAAAATTTTGGGGGTCGATGTTTTGCACCTCGTCACCGAAGGGGGCTGGTACACGCCCAATGGCTTGATGTTGTTGTCGCCGAGTGCGTTTTTCTTAATCGGTTTCTTTATCTGGATCGTGCGCGCTTGGAAACCCGAACAAGTGGAAGAGGACTAAAATGCTCGAACACTATATCAGCTTGTTTGTCAAAGCCGTTTTTGTGGAAAACATGGCCCTTGCTTTCTTTTTGGGCATGTGTACGTATCTCGCCGTTTCCAAGCAGGTGACAACGGCGGTTGGGCTGGGCATTGCGGTCATTGTGGTGCAGACGATCACCGTGCCGATCAACAATCTGATTTTTAACCATGTGCTGACCGAAGGCGCGCTGGCCTGGGCCGGTTTTGATGGCGATCTGACGTTTTTGGGCTTGGTCACGTACATCGGCGTGATCGCCGCGATGATACAAATTTTGGAAATGGTGCTGGACAAATACGTTCCCAGTCTGTACAACGCCTTGGGCATATTTTTGCCCCTGATCACGGTGAACTGCGCGATCTTGGGCGGGTCACTGCTGATGGTCGAGCGCGATTTCAATTTTCCCGAGAGCGTGGTGTTTGGCCTGGGCAGTGGCGCGGGTTGGGCACTCGCCATTGTCGGGCTGGCCGGGGTGCGCGAAAAGATGAAATACAGCAATGTGCCGCCGGCCTTGCGCGGGTTGGGCATTACGTTTATGACCGTGGGGTTGATGGCAATGGCCTTTATGCTTTTTTCCGGGATTCAACTTTAGCAACGGGGAGAGGGTATGGACGACGTCAAGCTGATTCTACTCGGTGTGGGGATGTTCACGACCATTGTGCTGGCACTCGTGGCGATCATTCTCGCTGCCAGATCGCGGTTGGTCGCGGCGGGTCAGGCGCGCATTGTGATCAATGACGATCCCGACAGCAGCATCGCGGTGCCCGTGGGCGGCAAATTGCTCAACACCTTGGCCGACAACAAAATTTTTGTGTCTTCTGCGTGCGGTGGCGGCGGCACATGTGGTCAGTGCAAGGTGGCGATCCGCGAAGGGGGCGGCGATATTTTGCTGACCGAGCGTTCGCACATCAACCGCAAAGAAGCGCGGGAGGGATGCCGCCTCTCGTGTCAGGTGACCGTAAAGGGCGACATGAATATCGAAGTGCCCGCCGAGGTGTTTAGCGTGAAGAAGTGGCAGTGCACGGTGCATTCCAATTACAATGTCGCCACATTTATCAAGGAATTGGTGCTCGAACTGCCCCCGGGCGAAGATGTGGGGTTTCGCGCAGGGGGATTTATCCAGATCGAATGCCCGCCGCACACAGTTGACTACCGCGGCTTCGATATCAAAGCCGCCGATGGCGAAGATCGGTTTCGCAGCACCTGGGATCACTTCAATGTGTGGGACAATATTTCCACGGTGGACGAACCGGTTTTTCGCGCGTATTCCATGGCGAATTACCCCGAGGAAAAAGGGATCATCATGCTCAACATCCGCGTGGCGTCTCCCCCGCCTGGCACAACGGGCATTCCGCCGGGCAAGATGTCGTCTTGGACATTCGATTTGAAACCCGGCGATGACGTGACCATTTCGGGGCCTTATGGCGAGTTTTTTGCCAAAGAGACAGACGCGGAGATGATTTTCATTGGCGGCGGCGCGGGAATGGCGCCGATGCGGTCGCATATTTTTGACCAGTTCAAACGCATTGGCACAGATCGCAAAATCACCTTCTGGTATGGCGCGCGCAGTTTGAACGAGATGTTTTACGTGGATGATTTCGACGGGTTGCAGCGCGATTTCGACAACTTTACATGGCATGTCGCGCTGTCCGATCCCATGCCAGAAGACAACTGGACGGGCCTGACCGGGTTTATTCACCAAGTGCTCTACGATGAGTATTTGAAAGACCACCCCGCGCCCGAAGATTGCGAATATTATATTTGCGGCCCTCCGATGATGCTCACGGCCTGCCTGAACATGCTGGACGATTTGGGCGTGGAACCCGAGAACGTTTTGTTCGACGATTTTGGCGGTTAAGCGTTTGCCACCTGCGAAATACAAATGGCGGAGTGCCGATGTGCCGGCCTCCGCTTTTCTTTTGCGAGATGCGCGATGAGATGGGTGTTTCCGATATTGCTGTCTGTTCTCCTTGCCGGGTGTGGTGAGCCGCAACGTCTGATAACGATTTCTGGCCCGACGATGGGGACGACGTTTCAAGTGAAGATCGCGCGCGAAGATATGGCGTTAGACGCAGAGGTATTGCACCGAGCGATCCATGCGCGATTGGACGAGGTGAACCGCCAGATGTCCACGTATCGCGAGGATTCCGAGATCAGCCGCTTTAACCGCTCGCGCTCAACAGACTGGGTTGGCGTCTCGCCGGACTTTGCACGTGTTTTGAGCATTGCCCAAAAAATCAGCACTTGGTCCAATGGCGCGTTTGACGTCACGGTGGGGCCATTGGTCAATTTGTGGGGCTTTGGTCCCAACGCCATCCCCGACCGCGTGCCACCGCCCGACTCGATAGCGGCGTGCAAAGCGCGGGTGGGCCACGAAAAGGTTCAAGTCGATCTGTCTGCGTCTGCAATCAAAAAAGAGAGCGCCGGGGTTTATTGCGATTTGTCTGCGATAGCCAAGGGCTTTGGCGTGGACCGCGTGGCGACCTATCTGGACAGTTTGGGCATCAATCGCTATTTTGTCGAAATCGGCGGCGAGTTGCGGACGAAGGGACGCAATCACCTCGGCCAACGCTGGCGGGTTGGCATTGCGAGGCCAGCGGAATACGGCAGACTTCAAAAAGCACTGGCTCTGGACAATATGTCTATGGCGACATCGGGCGATTACCACAATTATTTTGAACGCGACGGGGTGCGGTATTCGCATACCCTTGACCCGCGCACAGGCCAGCCGATCACGCATGGCTTGGCGTCTGTATCGGTGGTGCATCAAAGTTGCCTCTACGCCGATGGCTTGGCCACGGCGATCAACGTGATGGGGCCGGAAAAGGGATTTGCGTTTGCAGAAGCCCGCGGCTTGGCCGCGTTTATGATCGTGCGGCAAGGGGATGGATTCGCGGAAAAAATGACTTCTCAGTTTGAGAAATTGGTTCAGAAGTAGTAGTTAGTGGCCTGAAGACGCGAGAAGGTCGCCGCCCAAGTGATCGGCAATGCCACTTTTTATCCACAGCGTGGACTCAGCGATGGGTTGTAGCGGGTGGGTATCCGACGAGGCCCGCGCCGAGGGGGCGCGTTGCAGGTATCGCCGCGCTCAGGATTTCGACATAGGCGTCGTAAAAACTCTGGATATTTTCCACGTAGTGTACGGGTTGGCCGCCGCGGCAAAAGCCGTATCGCGCCCGTTTGTAGTAGGCCGGTTGGGAGAGCAGGCGCATGGCCCGTTCCACATTGCCGAACCAGCGGTTGGCATCCCATCCCTTTTCCCGCGCCAAGCGGCGGGCGTCGAGCAGATGGCCGTAGCCGACATTGTACGAAGCCAGCGCGAAGCGAATCCGCACGTCCATCGGCAACTTGGGATCGAACCTGTTGATGAGTTGATGCATGTACTTCACGCCAGCATGGATGCTTTCACGCGGATCCTGGAGATTGACAAATCCCAACTGCCGCCCCGTCCTCGGCATCACCTGCATCAGGCCCTGCGCGCCGACCCAACTGACGGCTTTGGGATCGAATTTGGATTCCTGGTACATCTGCGCGGTGATCAACCGCCAGTCCTGCCCGTATTGATTGGCGTATTTTTTGACGAGGTCATCATAAGGCGACAACTGCCCGCCCAAATCGACCCGCAGGGAATCCTTGGCTCTGAAGACCGCGCGTTTGTTCTTAAAATACCGCTTTTTCATCATGTTAAAAAACAAACCGCCCTTTTCTTTCGCTATGTATTGGTCGAGCGCGGCCAGCAATTCGGCGTTGCCCTTTCGCACGGCCCAGCCCAATGCCGTGGGCTTGATGCTGAAAGCGGCTTTGATGCGGCGGCCATAAGCGCGTTCCACATCGAGCAAATTGGAGTCGCACATCGCGATGTCATACGTGCCATCTTCCACCCTGGCCAAAATATCTTCGGTTTCGATATCGTCGGGAACCAGCGCGATTTCGAGGCCCTCGATGGAATCTTGCAACGCGGTCAGCGTGGAATAAAACGAAGAACTGGCGCGCACATGCACCGTCCGCCCGGCCAAATCCCCAAGACTAATTATCGAATCTCGATCCGCATGCACCACCACCAGTTCATCCACCTCGTTATAGGGCCGCGTAAATGCGACTCGCGCTTGTCGTTCAGGGGTGATGGTCATTGCCACGGCCACGACATCGCCCTTGCCCGCGTTCAAATACGAGAACAGTTCGGCGTGGCTGTCCGGAATGACGATTTCGAGGCGCAAGTCGTGCTGCGCGGCGAACTTTTTCATCAACTCGTATTCGAACCCCACCTGGCGCCCTCGGTGAATAAAATACGTCATGGCATTGTTGCGCGTGATCATCCGCAACCGACGGCGTTTTTTCAGGCCGCTCAGGTCGTCGGTAAATGTCTGTTGCCGATAGCGCGTGAAATGATGCGCGAGCAGGTACTCATCCACCTTTGCTTTGAGCTTCACATCGCCGGGCCGCATCATCAGGGCGAGCGGGCGATTTTCGGCCAGCACCAGCGGCGTGACCAAGTTGTCGTAATAGTTGGACAAGGTGTGCCAGATATGGGCATCGGATACGGTCGCTGCGTATTTGCCGCGCGCAACCCCTTCCATCAGGTCTTCGACATTGAGCGTTTCCGGTACGGCGTGGATGTGCAAAGATGGCACCTGCTGCTGGATATCGACCAGGGTTTGGTAAAACGAACTGGACTGTCGCACATGGATATCCATACCAGCGAGATCGGCTATGGTCTCGGGCAGGCTGTCACGAGATGCTGTAATCAGGTATTCATCCACGTAGAGATACGGCACGGAAAACGCCGCACGCTTCACGCGCTCTGGCGTAATCGTCAGGCTGGCGGCCACGATATCGCCCTCGCCTCCGAGCAATTTCTCCATCATCTCGGCGTAATTTTTGACCGTTACACTCTCGAGTTTCAACTTGAGTGCATCGGCCAAGCCGCGGGCGATGTCGTAGTCCAGCGTCACCTGTTCCGCATTGCGGGGCATATAGGCGATCAGGTCCGGGCGGACGATCACGCGCAACGCGCCGCGCGCCTGCAATGCTGGAAGATCGCCGGTGTATTTGGGCGGCGATGGCGCAGGTACAGGCGCGGGTTGACCGCATTGTGCAAAGGCATACAAGGCGATCAGCCCCGCGGGCAGAAGCGTTTTTAAGCGATGCAACATGGCGTGTTCCTCCTTCAATCTAGCTGATATGTGCGTAACGTCAGTCAATAATAATCACAAATGGACTGCATGGTTCGCCGCACCGTATAGGCATCCACGCGCTCTGCTCTTTGAAATCCGCGACTGGCTGACTGCGCGGCTTCAAGGCGTTTATAGCGCACCTCCATGGTCAGGGGCGATGAAAATGCAAAGGGTTTGATCGCCTCGCGCTTTGCCACGGCTTGTTGAACCATTTCGCAAATCTCGCGCACCACGCGCCGGGGGTGTTTGCTCACCGCGCAATTCCATCCCATTCCCTGCTTGGTCGTGACCGTGACAACGCCGGGGAAAAATTGCTCGGCTTCGGCAGTGCCCTTGTCATCGCTAGATACAAAAATGACAGGCACCCCCCGTTCACCCGCAACGGCTGCATCGATTGCCATTTCGCCCACTTCTCGTCCATTGATCTCGATCCATTGATACGTGGCCGAACTAAACGTGTGGCACATCACCCCATCTACTGTGTTATCCATCGCGTGATAGCCCACCAGCGCGACCCCATCAAACGATTCATCCATGCCGGGAAACCGGTGTTCAAATCCCACGCCGAGCGCGATGTCGCACCGCTCGTCCAACAGGTCGTAATCGAGATTCAAACTCCCGTTGTGATTGTCCCACACAATCACCTGTTTTGCCCCCGCGTCAAACAAGCCCCGAACTGCTGCGTCTGCCTCTCGCGTGGCCTGCAACTGCGCGAAAGCCAAATTCCGGGATTCATTGAGCGACGCGCCCGGCGATCCCACGCCACAGGCCACGCCTTCACAATCGACCGCAACGACAAATTTCATTGGAGCCTCCTATTTTGGATTCCTTAGAAGCTGTCTTAAAACGAAATACGACCCCTCCCCGCAACGGGGGGTAGGGCCCGATCAAGTTAAAACCGCTTCTTACTTGACAGGGTTTAGGGCTTTGTGTATTTTTGGTTGCACAAAATGAGCCGTATATTCTGTCATTTGTCGGTCTTTCAACATTTTAGAGCCATCCTAGCTCAACTGGTAGAGCACCTGATTCGTAATCAGGAGGTCGGCGGTTCGAATCCGCTGGATGGCTCCACAAAGAAAGGGTTTGTGTCGCTTAGGCACAAGCCCTTTTTGTTGCCAAGTGGGGTCGCATATCATACGTTGCCTACTGCTATCACTGCAAGCCGAATTTTGGAGAAAAAGTGACATATAAACGGGATATAGCGGACGGATGGCGCCATCTGCCATTTAACGAAGCGGTGCTACTCAACCCAACAGTTCGTCTCGAACGTGGCGTAGCCTATTCTTTTGTCAGTATGGCCGACATCAGCGCGGATACACGGAGCGTGTATCCATCTGAACAGCGCACGTTTCGAAGCGGGGGATCCAGATTCCAGAATGGCGACACTTTGATGGCGCGTATTACCCCTTGTTTGGAGAACGGCAAAATTGCCCGGTACCATGCGAAAGATGCGACTGAAGCCGCGCACGGTTCCACTGAGTTTATCGTTATCCGAGGCCGTCCCGAAGTTACCGATAACGATTTTGCCTACTATCTGACGCGATGGGATAAAGTCCGCAACTATGCCATCACTCAGATGACGGGAACATCCGGCAGGCAGCGCGTCCCCATAAATTCGTTAGAGCATCTCATCGTTCCAATCCCTCCGCTCCCCGAGCAACGGCGCATCGCCCACATTCTCGGCACGCTGGACGACAAGATCGCGTTGAACCGGCGAATGAACGAAACGCTCGAAGAAATGGCGCGCGCCCTCTTCAAAGCGTGGTTCATCAATTTCGAGCCGGTGCGCGCCAAAATTGAAGGCCGCTGGCGGCGCGGCGAGTCCTTGCCCGGCATGCCCGCCGAACTCTACGACCTGTTCCCGGATCGGCTCGTGGACTCGGAATTGGGAGCGGTGCCGGAAGGGTGGGCAGTTGGCACGGTGGGCGAATGTTTCAATCTAACGATGGGACAATCGCCACCGGGTAGCACTTACAACGAGGAGGGCGATGGCATGTCCTTCTTTCAAGGCTCCGCTGATTTCGACTTTCGCTACCCCACCAACCGTCGATATTGCACGGCACCGGCCCGTATCGCCGAACCCGACGACACACTGGTCAGCGTCCGCGCTCCCGTTGGCACAATCAACATGGCGTGGGAAAAGTGTTGCATCGGCCGGGGTTTGGCAGCCCTGCGGCATAAGTCGGGTTGCCGTTCATTCACCTACTACGCGGTCAATGCCCTGCAAAGGGAAATCCAACAATACGAGCACACGGGAACGGTGTTCGGTGCTATCAACAAGCGACAGTTTGAAACGCTACCTACATTGGAGCCGCCGACTGTGATGGTTGATGCCTTTGGTACCTTTGCACTAAATTGGGATGAGCGAATACGGTTGAACACTGCCGAGAATCGCACCCTCGCCGCCATGCGCGATACGCTGTTGCCAAAGCTGATCTCCGGCGAGTTTTGTTCACGCGGTGCCACAAAAAAAACAAAGGAACTTGTATGACTCACGCGCTCTTGACATGTCATGACCAAGGCGAGACTGCGAAACATATTGTTGATGGCACCCTCGCTGGCTTGCGTTCAAAGGGCGTTTCGGACGAGTTGAAAACGTAAAAAACAAAGTTCAACTCAGGCAACACAAAGGGCTTGTGTCGTTCAGACATAAGCCCTTAAAATTTTTTAAAAAAAAACTTGCGTAACGCGACCAAGTGTATTATATTAGTAATACAGTAATTCACATTGGGGAAGGAAGTGGCTTATGTTGATCTCGATAGACCATCACAATGGCATTCCGGTTTTTCGGCAGATTATCGACCAAGTGAAGTTTCATGTGGTCAGCGGGTTGCTCGCGCAGGGGGACGCGCTTCCCTCCACGCGCGCATTGTCGGCGCAACTCGGCCTCAATCCCATGACCGTGAGCAAGGCTTATAGCTTGCTGGAGGCAGAGGGGTTGGTCGAGCGGCGACGCGGCAGGCCCTTGACGGTAAAACCCTTGCAGGCGCAGGTGATACACGCCGAAAAATTGGCACAACTCAAACCACAAATAACACAGTTGGCAACCATGGTTCGACAATTGGGGGTTGATCGGGCGGAAGTCGTAGATCTTTTTACATCCATATTGGATTCGTTGGAAGGAGGTAAGGTGTGATTTTTTCACCTGTGTTTGAAGCGGCGTCTTTGACCAAAAAATTCGATGACGCGGTCGCGCTCAATGCCGTGACCCTGTCCCTTGAGGCGCGTCGGGTGATCGGCTTGGTCGGGCGCAATGGCGGGGCGGCAAGACGACCTTGATCCGCCACATGATCGGCTTGTATTTGCCCACCGAGGGAATGTGTAAAACCCTGGGGCGCGCGTGCGATCAGTTGGGCGCAGACGAATTGTCGCGTCTTGGCGTGGTGCATCAAGAGAATCGCTTTTTTGAATGGATGACCGTCGAGCAACATTTGCGCTATGTGGCATCGTTTTACGCGATTTGGGATCGCGAGTTGGAAGCGCGTTTGCTGCGCGAACTCGAGTTGGAAACCTCGGCGCGCGTGGGCGCGCTGTCTTCGGGCAATGTGCAGAAATTGGGCATTATTTTGGCGGTGTGCCACCATCCCGAATTGCTGATTTTGGATGAACCCCTCAGCGGTCTGGATCCCATTGCACGAGAGACCATGTTGAAATTTTTGATGGAACTTTTGGCCGAGGACGAAAATACCATTGTCATTTCGTCGCACGTTTTGCGAGATATTGAAAAAATTGTGGATTGGGTGGTGTGTTTGGACAAAGGCGTGGTCAAAACCAATAGATCGCTGGACGATTTGCGCCAAACTTATGCGGCGTGGACCGTCACGGGAAGCGGATTGCCACAGCGGTTTGCCGAACCTTTTGTCTTGTCGCAAACCGTCAATGGCGCGCAGGCGCATTTGATTGTCGATCAAACCTCGGGCAATCCCGACCTGTTCGGGCAGGCGTATCGGGCGGAAGTTGCCAGTCGCGCGCTGAGTTTGGACCAATTGTTCCCCATTTTGATTCGGGAGGGCGCGTAATGGATATTTCTCCGTTTTTTAGGCTGTTGCGAAGTCCGGTTTATCTCTGGATTGCATTGGGAATCTCTCCGTTCCTGATTTTGGCCCCGAACATGGACTTGTTTTCCAATTCCTTTACAGATCGGCTCTATGTCATTCTTCTCTTCGGGCCTATCGGGTTTTGGGCCTATGCCATGGGCAATCTGGTGGGGGAAAACCAATATCGGATGTTCACCTGGTCCCTGCCGCATTTTCGCAGGCGTCTGATGGCCTGGGCCGCAAGTGTCGGGCTGATTTCCGTCTCAGTGTGGACAGCACTGCTCATTTCCGCTTCGGGGAATGTGACGTGGCCGGCGATCTTTTGCCTCAATTTGGGGCTTTACGGCTTGGGATTTGCCATAGCCGGGGGTTGGGATGTGACCGCCCATCGCTTCGGCGTGGGGGTTGCGTACAGGGGCATCCTCTTGGCTTTGGGACTGGCATTGGCTTGGCATTGGCAAGCATTGCTCGCGTTTGGACAGCAACAGACATTGGCACTGGCGGTCATTGCATTCGCCATCGCAGTTTGGGCGTTTTATTCGGTATTTAATCAGAAGGCGTTTCGGATGAAGCCATTCGCGCTGTTTTTCTCTTTGCACGCGGCCCATTATTTGCCCACCCGAGAGAGGAGAAAAAAGAATATCTCTAAGATGCGAAAGTCGAGTACCGAGATATGGCATCTCGACCACATCGGCACAGGCATTGTCAATTGGCTGCGTGCGGGTCAGTATGAAAATTGTGGCTGGAGAGCAGGTAACTGGCTGTCTTCCGTGTTTTATGCGGCTTTAATAATACCCATGTGGTTCATTGTCATGACGTTTGGGCTGAATGTGTTTCAGTACGATTTTGATGCGGTATTGAAAACGATCTATCGAGCGGCATTTCATTTTGACCAATTGAAATCAAAAACAGCCCTTTGTATTTCCTTCTCGGTATTTTTTGGTCTGATGATGTATCTTTTGATGCCCGCTTCCTCCTTTTCACTGAAAAGAGGGTATGTTTATCCGCTCTCTCGCAACCAACAGATGTGGATTCGGTATTGCAGTTTGCTGGTGCAAAATGTTTCCTTTTTTCTCGCATCTGCCTTGTTGTTGAGTGTGTTGGGCGCGTTGGCGGGTGCAAAGATCGGGTTTGCATCCGAAGGCGGTGTTTTTCTCGGCGTCCTTTGTCCGCTCGGATGGGGAATGGTTCTGACACCGCTGTTTCAGTGGGTGCAAGTCAAATATCACTTGCATGAAGATCGCAGAACACTGCAACTCAGGTGGGATAGTGCTCGGCAACTTGTGGTCTTGATTTTGGCTCTCATCATCATCGGGGCCATGAGTGCGATGCGTCTCCTGTATCCGGACTTGATGTTGATCGGCGAAGTGCCGCTGCTCATTGTGTGCTTTGCCCTGCTTCAATGGTTCCTACTGAACCGGCTCAAACGCCATTACACCACAGCGGATTTGGTCTAACATCAGGGAGACGGCAGACGACAAACGGGAGACGACCACCCTCTGCCACCTTACGTCTTGCGTCTCCCGTTTCAGACACACCACATAAAAACTCCCCGACAGTTCAAAACCGTCGGGGAGTTGTCGTATCTACGGGAAAAGCAGGGAGATGGCAAATGGCAAACGGGAGACGACCACCCAACCCCGCTGCGTCTCGCGCCTTACACCTCGCAGGGCCTACGCCCTTATTGTCTTTTATCTTCTATCTTGCATTTTCGGGCGGGCACGGGGGCACCGCCCCTACGTTTCTATCCTCGCATCTTTATTGAATAGCTGTTGTCCTCATGTGATGTGCTATGTTGCCAGCAAGCGATCCCCTTGACCTTACGTAGTACGTCAAATAAGCCCTGGCAAAATACCATCCCAAAAGACCATCAGATCATGCCATCGCGCACAGCGCGCAAGGCCGTCTCGCAACCAACCCCCCTCTTGCAACCCACCTCGCAGGCCAACGCATGTTGTGCGACCCGCAAAGCGATTTGCGCTGTGCAAGCCTCTCGGCGTTTGAGAGCGGCATTTTTGAACTGCTGGGCAGTTGTACCCCGCTCGCCTCCTTTTTTTTGCTGTTGAAAAAAAGTCGGTCGCCGCACGCCGTAGGCACAGGCGTAGCCAACGCATCAAAGGCAACCAACGATGCTGTAGGACCAAACGCTTGAGACAAGCAACGCATGAGTGCTACGGAACGTCTGTTCCCCATTCCTCATTCCTCATTCCTCATTCCTCATTCCTCATTCCTCCCTGATGGGAGGCAGGATACGGACAAATAAAAAGCAAATTGGTATTGCGTCTCCCTGCCGCTATATTTGCGAATCGTAAATCGCATCCACCAATGCCATAGACTTTGCCGCGTCTTCAAAATTTGTTTCCGGCTGTTTGCCCGTTTTGATGCAGTCGATAAAATGGCGGTTGATGGCATACGCGCCAAAAGCCACATGTGGCTCATGGCTCTTGCACTGTGCCCAGGGATCGAGCACGCGCACGGGTTCGACCTGGCCATCGGCAAAGACCTGCCCGCCCTCTTCGGGATCGCCGAACATCGACACGCCCGCCGAATGCACTTCCACCGTGAACATGCGCCGCCCCATCAGATAACAATTTTGCAACACGCCCGTAGCCCCAGACGAAAAGCGCACCAATGCCGTGTGCATATTCCTAAATGTGGCATCCAATCGCCGCACGTCGCTCGCCACGCTTTCCACTTCGCCCCCGCACAAATACCGCAGGGTATCCACCGCGTGAATGCCATCGCAGGTCAGCTTTTCCATCGCACCCTTGTAAATCGGCTGCCCGCCCACCTCATTTTTGTAAAAATACGCCGCCGCGCTGTGAATCGGCCCGTTTTTCTCACAGATCGCTTTCCCCGTGCGAATCACGGGCGCGAACCGCCTTTGGAATGTCACGCCCGTGATCACGCGGTTTTTTTTTGCCAGCAATGCCATCTGTTTGGCCTGTTCGGTCGTGACCGCAGGCGGTTTTTCAATGACGAGATGAACGCCCATCTCCATGATATTTGCCGCCAGGTCATAGACGTGATGCGGCGGCATAATCGCATAGACCACATCCGGTTTTTCCCGTTCGATCATCGCCGCGTAATCGGTGTATTGCGCGGGGATGTCGTATTCTGCGGCCACTTGATTCATGCGCGTTTCATTCAATTCGCACACGGCCACCATCGCCACATCTGCCATATCTCGCAGCGAGGGATAGTGTACACTGCGCGCCCGCCCCCCCGCGCCGATCATGGCAACCTTGACGACCTCGAATTGCGCTGCTGTTTTTTTCATCGCGATCTCCTCGTGCTGTGGTTTTTTTCGGGTCAGGCACAGGGGCCTGACCCTACGGCCTCACTTCTCGTATCTTTGGATGGACGCGAACTCCGTGCCCTTTCGCGCCACCTGCCTTTTACATCTCGCCGCCATAAACCGCTTGGATCAGCGCGCGCATATACCCCACGGCAAAGGCGCGACCCGCCCATTCCGTGCCCGATTGCCAGAATTTGGGGGTGTGATCCATCATAAACGGCCCGTTAAAACCCACTGCTTTGTACGTTTGCATGGCTCGGTGCATGTCGTTTTGCCCCTCGTCGATAAACACCTCGCGAAAACTTCTCGGCGTGCCCTGAATGTCCCGAAAATGCACGTACACAATTTTGCCCTTGCCGCCAATATCGCGGATCGCTTCGCAAACATCCTCGCCCATTTCAGCCACACAGCCCTGGCAAAACAGCATGGCATTGCGCTCGCTGCGAGCGAGGTCAAAGATGCGGTGATAGTGGGCAAGCGTCGACACGATACGCGCGGCCCCGCCCATGGGTTCGGGGATGGGCGGATCGTCGGGGTGCAATGCCATCGTCACGCCGTATTCCTCGGCCACGGGCACCACGCGCTTCAAAAAGTATTCGATATTTTCCCACATGCCCGCTTCAGAGATCGCTTTGTCGGGATTGTAAATACGAGCCTGCGCCCATTCGCCGTAATCAAACGTGCTGTATTTGACGCCCCCGCGCCCTGTCGCCGATTCCGTGCGAAAATTCCCTATTGGCTTAAAATTGTATCCCAAAGTGGGGATGCCCGCCTCGCCCAAGTTGCGAATGAACATGCACCAGGCGTCAATTTTCGCGTCTCGGTCTTCCAGTGCCAAGGTCACTTCATCCCAGCACGCGCTGGCGGCATTTTGCAAAATCAAGCCGTGTGTGTCTGCGAGATCGCGCATCTTCTCCCAGTACGCACGGCGGTCTTTGCCATCGCGCATGTCCATCGACGGGTTGATGGTCAGATAGTCCACGCCTATCGCCTTGAGAAAACTCAGGGTTTCGTCGTTCACCTGCGCGTAGTGCAACTGCTCCTGAATGGTCATGACAAACTCCTCTCATCTGAGAAGCATAAAGGTTGAAAGCGGCAGGCTCACGATGCGCGGGTCGTCAACATCCCCGGCATTGTCCTGCACGATCAGCAAGCCAAAAGAGGCGTTGTTCACCGATTTTTCGAGAAATGACCGAAGGCCCAGCGTATCCCGCAGGGGGTCTATCCTGCGCTGATATTTGATTTCCACGGGCAGGCGTTGTGCGCCGATAGTCAAAACAAAATCCACTTCGCGATCCATTCCGCGTCCGGGAAAGTGGGCAAGGTCCAAGCCGTGAATGGTCGAGGCGACCGAGCCAAAAATACTCTCGGCGAGATGCCCGGCCAAGGGGGTCAATTCGGGGCGTTTGGCGAGGGCTTCGGGCGTTAAGGGGATATGTTTTTGCAGCCAACTGGCGCGCAAGCCGTGATCGACCAGACAGAGTTTGGAACTCCCGCGCTTTCTTTTGAGCCGTATCTCGAGCGGCGGAATGAGGCGGAGCAAAAGCGTCTCGCTGAGAAATTTCAAATAATGCGTCACGCGCTGGCTGCCGATATTCGCGCCGAGGGCTTGGCGGACCTCGTCTGCGAGCGTTAAAACCGACGGCGCCTGCCCGGCGTAGCGACACGCCAAGCGGAAGAGTTCTTCGAGCAGTTGGGCATCTCGTTTTCGCCCGCGCCTGCCCACGCGGAGGTCGTGTTGGATAACGCGCTCGATCACGGTTTCGTTCAACTGGTCCGCGAGCAAAGCCCATTCGACATCCCGCTGTTTGTGGACTATCGGATACCCACCCCGATCTGAAAAATGCCGAAACGCTTCTTTCAAAAATGCCGCGTTCTCCTGTCCGTAAGCGCGCAGTGCCCGCCAAAAATCCTTGTCGATCAGAAAACTCAGGCCGTTGTCCGGCAGAAATGGCTTCGGCGCGTCCAACGCGCGCAACGCGCCGATTTCGGTCAGCGAAAGCCCCCCGGCCTCAACTGTGCTGACGCGCCCGGCCAAGCTGTCCCGCCCCATTTCAATTCGCAGCGCGGAACTTCCCGTGACCGCGGCCTTGACCGAGGCATTGTCCACGAGAAACTTGAGTTGCGGCGCCCAGTTCTGAAGATTCTGCACCTCGTCAAAAAAGAGATATGCCTTTTGTCCGTCTCGCGCCAGTGCGTTCAAGTGCTTTTTGGCGATCTGTCGCTCAAACCAGTCGGAGATGGCGAGAATGGGTTCGTCCATTCTTTGCAGCAAAGGCAATTCATCGCACTGGACCCGGAGGATGTTCACAGAAGGCACGCCTTCGTCGAGCAAATCCGCAATGATTTGAAACTGTGCGGTCGTCTTGCCCACTTGGCGAGGGCCGCGCACCGCGACTATCGGCGCGATTTCCGCGTCCAAACGATGGCGTATCTGCGCGACCAAGTGGCGGCGCGTCTTCGGTTGCAGGGGCATGGGATCGCCCGCCCACCAAGGGTTTAGCCGCCGCAAGTCGGCGATCAACTGGGGCGAAAGCCCGCCATCGCTGAAAAGTGAATCCCGATTGCCCATGATTTTTCGCCCCTCCATTGACCGCGTTTAGGGCGCGTAATTGTCCAGGTCTCGTTTCACCACCGGCGCGAGGAAGTACAGCCCCAACAAGTTGGGGATGGCGACCGTGAAGATCAGCGCGTCCGACAGGTCGATCAGCGTGCCGAGGTTGACGCTCGAGCCGATCACCACGAACGCACAAAAAAAGATATTGAATCCGAGGTCTTTCGCGCGGCCCTCGCCGGCGATGTAGGTGAACGCCTTGAGGCCGTAGTAAGCCCATGCGATCATCGTGGAATACGCGAACAGCAAGGCCGCGAGGGCCAAGGGCACAGGCGACCATGAAAGCGTTGAGGCGAACGCCCGCGTGGTCAATTCAATCCCGCTCACATCGCTGCCGGCAAGCGCGGGTTCGTACACTGTGGTGACGATGACCAGCGCCGTCATGGTGCAGATCACCACGGTGTCGATAAACGGCTCCAGCAATGCGACATATCCCTCGCTCACGGGTTTTGGCGTCTGTGCCGTGGCGTGTGCAATAGCCGCGCTGCCCAGCCCGGCTTCGTTGGAAAACACCGCGCGGCGAAAGCCGTGGATGAGCACGCCCAGCGCGCCGCCCGCTATGCCCTCGGGGGAGAACGCGCCGTTCCAGATCGCCACCAATGCGCCGGGCAAGCGGTCCGCGTTGAGCCCGATAACCACCAGTGCCATTGCGATGTAGAGCAATGCCATCGTCGGCACCAACTTCGACGTGGTGTTGGCGATAGACTTGATCCCGCCGACAATGACCGCGCCCACGAGAACCGCCAGCGCGACGCCGAACAGCCACGCATTGTCGGACAAGAAGCCGATGTTTGCCACGTTGAGGAAGATCGCGGTGGCTTGGTTGGACTGGAACATGTTGCCAATGCCAATGCAGCCGATGACGATGCTCCCCGCGTAGAAAATCCCGAGCACTTTGCCGAGCCTCGGCCAGTGCAGGTCCGTCAAACCGCGCTCCAAGTAGTACATCGGCCCGCCCGAGACCGACCCGTCGGGATTGTCCCTGCGGTAGCGCACGCCGAGCGTGCATTCAGCAAATTTGGTGGACATGCCGAGCAGGCCCGCGACGATCATCCAAAACGTCGCGCCGGGCCCGCCGATAGAGATCGCCACCGCGACATTGGCGATATTGCCCACGCCCACGGTTCCCGACACGGCAGTGGTGAGGGCCTGAAATTGCGAGATTTCCCCCGGATCGCCCGGTTCTTTGTATCGGCCCGACACGATGCGGAGTGCTCGGGCAAAGCCGCGGATGTTGACAAAGCGCAAATAGCCCGTGAAGAACACCCCGCCCGCGACCATCCACAAGACGATGAGTGGCATATCCGCGCCGAACACGGGCACGCTGGCAAAGATGAATGCCGACACAAAGTCAGAGACGGGCTTCATTGTCGTGTCGATAAATCGATCCATAGATCGGGCTCCTAATTGACGATACGCAGTCTTCAGATAAGCCATTGCAACAAGAGCATCCCAAAAGACCCTCCGATAAAGCCATCACGCACAGCGCGCAAGGCCGTCTCGCAACGAACATCCATCAGGACACAACACGCGACCATCAAAAATCGCATACAGGGGTTTGCCCATGGCATTCCTCCGGAAATTTGGGTGGGTCAGTCATTCGCAGTAAATATACGCGGAATTAAATCGCATATCAAGCCCAGTGAGCGGCATTGATTTTCACAGCATATCCTTCGCCACCTTGGAATGGGCGATTTTTTCACCGGGATTTTCAAACAGGCCGCCTGTGGCATTTGATCGGTCTATCCAAAAATCAACCGAGCGTCACTGTATTGTGGCATTCGGTTTTTTTGTTTTGTTTTTTTCGGCAGGTTATATATTGTCTCTCGTCAAGACCGCCATCTACTCGTGAGATGGCCCCCTGTATTCCCAATGCAAAGGAGATAGCTATGTGTAAGCGGATTGTGGCAATGGGCTTGTTGATGACCGCACTGACCGTGCTGGTCTTTGTGGGCGATCAGGCCGCTGCTGAGCCCGATGCCAATGCGGGCGCGACCCCTGGGGAATCTTCCCCGAGTTCTGACCTGCGTGCGAAAATTGCCGAGGCACGCGATGCGCGGTTGCACGCCCTGCTCGCCGAGGACGAGGAAAAAGCGCGGCAGATGCTTGAACGGATCGCCGAGGACGAGGCAGAAGCAGAGCGTTTGGATGACATGGCACAGCGCGCAAAAGTTGCCGCTGGCCCCAATGCCAATGCGCGTCTGTCGCTTGACCTGATTCCCAATGGCGGGTCGGGCAATCAACGAAATGATGCCGTGACCTCGGGCACCGTGTCTGGACGGGGCACGACCATTGCCATTGAAGTTTTCGCAACCGGCGTGACCACCTCTTTGGTCGGCATGCAAATCGGCTTTGACTTTGATGCGACTCTGCTGACCTTTGTCAAAGCCGAGAACAGCGCGTTTGCCTTTAACCTGCCATCACCGACGGGCACAGACTTCGCGGCGACTCCGCCGGTTACATTGCCATCATCTGGTTTTCTAACACGGGCAGAGTTCACCACAGCGACCAATGTCACGGGCAGGGAATTTTCCATTGGTATTGCGTCGGTGACGCTTTCTGAAAGCTCGTCATCGAGCGACATGCTCACCACGACAAACCGAATCGAGTTTAATGCGACGACTGCCCGGACGCCGGATTTTGATGGCAATGGCACGGTTGGCTTTTCCGACTTTATGGCGTTTGCAGAGAAGTATAGGTCAAGGCGCGGGGATGGCAGATACCAAGTTAGGTATGATTTGAATGGCGATGGCGCGATAGACTTTTCTGATTTTCTGAGTTTTGTCGGCAGTTATGGCGGGCCAGTATCGCCTCCTGGCGGCGGAAATATAACCGTTGACATTTCAGACGCCAACCTGCGCGCTGTGATTGCGGACAGTTTGGGCAAGGCACCCGGCGCGCCGATCACCAGATCGGAGATGGCGACCTTAACCCGCCTTAGAGCAGTGAGCTCAGACATTCGCGATCTGACCGGGCTTGAGTTTGCAACCAGCCTAACATATCTGTCTCTTTACAACAACAGCATCTCGAATATATCTGCGCTATCCGGATTGACCCGTCTGGATACGCTGTCTCTTGGCAACAACAGCATCTCGAATATATCTGCGCTATCCGGATTGACCCGTCTGGAATTGCTGGTTCTTGCCGGCAACAGCATCTCGGATATATCTGCACTATCCGGATTGACCAGTCTGGAATGGCTGTATCTTTACAACACCAGCATCTCGGATATATCTGCGCTATCCGGATTGACCCGTCTGGAAACGCTGAATCTTTCCAACAACAGCATCTCGAATATATCTGCGCTATCCGGATTGACCCGTCTGAAAACGCTGTGGCTTTCCTTCAACAGCATCTCGGATATATCTGCGCTATCCGGATTGACCAGTCTGGAATGGCTGGCTCTTGACTACAACAGCATCTCGGATATATCTGCGCTATCCGGATTGACCAGTCTGGAAAGGCTGTATCTTTACAACACCAGCATCTCGGATATATCTGCGCTATCCGGATTGACCAGTCTGGAATTGCTGTCTCTTTTCAACAACAGCATCTCGAATATATCTGCGCTATCCGGATTGACCAGTCTGGAATGGCTGTGGCTTCACAACAACAGCATCTCGAATATATCTGCGCTATCCGGATTGACCAGTCTGAAAACGCTGTGGCTTTCCTCCAACAGCATCTCGAATATATCTGCGCTATCCGGATTGACCCGTCTGGAAACGCTGAATCTTTACAACAACAGCATCTCGGATATATCTGCGCTATCCGGATTGACCAGTCTGGAAAGGCTGTATCTTTCCTCCAACAGCATCTCGAATATATCTGCGCTATCCGGATTGACCAGTCTGGAAAAGCTGTATCTTTACAACAACAGCATCTCGGATCTCTCGCCCTTGGTGGCAAATAGGGGATTGGGCATTGGAGACGTGGATTCTGTTTTTGTGCAGAGTAACCCGCTGAGTGCCACATCGATCAATACGCATATTCCAGCCCTTCAGGCCAGAGGGGTTACAGTGATCGGTGGTGGCAGTAGTCGTCCCGATCTGATTGTTCAATCGCCTTCGGTCAGCGACAATACGCTGACAACCGGGCAATCCTTCACCTTGCGTGCCACAGTTCGCAACTCGGGCACGGGTTCGGCTGCCGCGACGACCTTGCGCTATTATCGCTCGTCCAATTCGACGATCTCCACGAGTGATACAGAAGTCGGCACGGATTCGGTCAGCGGGCTTTCGGCTTCGGCGACCAGTTCTGAGTCGATCAGCCTGAGAGCGCCTTCGAGTGCGGGGACGTATTACTACGGCGCGTGCGTGGCAAGCGTCAGCGGCGAGAGCAATGCCAATAACAACTGCTCAACCGGCGTGCGCGTCACGGTGAGCAGTGGCAGCGGTGGTGGTGGCAGTAGTCGTCCCGATCTGATTGTTCAATCGCCTTCGGTCAGCGACAACACGCTGACAACCGGGCAATCCTTTACCCTGCGTGCGACGGTTCGCAACTCGGGTACGGGACGGTCGGCCTCGACGACCCTGCGCTATTACCGCTCGTCTAATTCCACGATCTCGACAAGCGATACGCAAGTCGGCACGGATAGCGTGAGTGGGCTGTCGGCTTCGGCGACCAGTGCTGAGTCGATCAGCCTGAGAGCGCCTTCGAGTGCGGGGACGTATTACTACGGCGCGTGCGTGGCAAGCGTCAGCGGCGAGAGCAATACCGGCAACAACTGCTCAACCGGCGTGCGCGTCACGGTGAGCAGTAGTACTCCGCCACCACCACCAACGGGTAGTCTCGGTGCTTGCAGTGTGGGGATGGTCGTGCGTCCCAACCAGAGTTGTAGGATCAGCGGTGGAGAGTTTAGAAATATCGGCAGTGGGTGCTTCGTTTATACCCCCTTCGGCAGTGGCACGCTTTGCACTGGTGGTTTCAATTTGAACGGATTTAGGGGGACTCGGGTGGGCAACGATTATCGGATTGACGCGGTTCCCTAACCGGCTGGTCATGAGAAAGCGTCACTAACGACACAAGCCCTCGCATACGGACCCTGAAGGGATTGATTAGGGGCCAAGCTATGCGAGGGCTTTTTGGGGTCGGTCAGGCGCGAATTGTCAAACGCTACTTCGCCGACAGATGCGCGAAGACCTGTTCCGCAGTCAGGCCAGCGATGCACAGCCGCTTGTTTCGCGCCTTGTGCCCCCGCACTATCCGCACCTTGCCTTTGCCGATCTCGAGTCGCTTCGCCAATAATGCCACCACTGCGTCATTGGCCTTGCCGCCCTCGGGCGCAGCCGCAACGCGCACTGTGACGCGCGCCCTGAACCTCAATGCTGTTGCGCCGCGCTTTGGGATATACTTTGATGTCCAACGTCATACCGCGTCCCTTATTCCCGCGCGACAAAGCGGATATTGTTATTGACCGGGGGAGATGGAACATCGGGCCCCATCCGCCGCATGATCTGATCGGCGAGATCGCCGGTCAGGGTCGGGCTGAAGTAAGGAAGCAAAAAATGCCGCTCTCAAACGCCGAGGGGTGCTCTGCACAGCGCAAATCGCTTTTGTAACAGGACGACATGCGTTGGCCTGCGAAGGGAATTGCAAGAGGGAGGTGGGTTGCGAGACGGCCTTGCGCGCTGTGCGCGATGGCTTTATCGGAGGGTTTTTTGGGATGGCCTTGTTGCCATGGCTTCTTTGAATGATTGGGTAACGTCAAGGGGAAAGCTTGCTGGCAACCTATCGCATCACATGAGGCCAAGTGAAAATTAAGATGCGAGTATAGAACCGTAGGGCGATGCCCCTGTGCTCGCCCGAAGGTGAGAGGATGACGAGATGAATCGGGCGTTGGTGCCTGATGGGGGCGAACACTTTGCCGTGTATTTGGAAGCAAAAAACAAAGCAAAAACGGGCTGCGAGATTTTTTCACAGCCCGTTTTATTTTGCCCACTGGCGCCAGGTGTTTGAAGACCATAAAACATACAATTACGACCTCTAAAGCCCGTCTTATATGGCTTGACGCTTATCCCCCATTTGGTTATTCTATCTGTAACGCTATCAAAGCATGAGCGGCCGTTGTGGCAGTTGGGTGAAGAAGAAGTGAAAAGTTGGAAAAAATCGGGTGATGCCCCCCCCCTTTGGTGTGTGGATCGGTTTGTGCGTGGGTTGTGGGCGTGAGTTGGGAGTAGAAGGGGTCGCTTTGTTGTGGAAGAAGAGAAACAAGCGCGTGCATGGGCATGGCCTGCGCGCATTGCAGATACGCCTGAGAATAGAGCCAGGGCTGTTCTTAGAGTCTCTAACAGAAAGCGTTGCCATGGCTTTGTGAGAGGCCGCCTTTGCGGCGTACCTGCGGGTGTTCACTCCTCTGTTTCAGACGCTTGATTTCTTTCTGTTAGGGCTTCTAAGAGGAGGACGCCATGCCCCATTGCTCGTATTCCATGCGCTAGGACAAAAGACGATAGACTATCGCTTTTTCACAAAATTTTTGGAACAGACAGATCTCTTTCCGGTTTCGCTTCCTTCTGTATACCAGGAAAAAAACGACCGAATAATCGAAAATATACAGACTTTACTGCTTTTTTTTTCTGACAGGCCCCTCCCGATCCTGCCCGTCAGAAAATCCAAAACGCAATGAATCTGACATCTACCATGATATTTAGAGTCCCTAACAAAAAGCGTTGCCATGGATTTGTGAGAGGCCGCTTTTCTTCTCAGCCCAACCCTTACAACGTCCATGCCCGGCATTTTTACCGGGCGAGGAGGGACAAATGTCCAACCCCCTCGCGAGCGATGAACTCTGGGAAAAGGGCCCCCCTTTTGCCGGTTCCCAAGCCTGGACGGTTCCGCTTTCCTGGCCGTAAGCGCATTGACGACCGCAAGGCGTTGACCGGCATTCTATTCGTCCTGAAGAGCGGCATCCCGTGGGAGAGGTTGCCCCAAGAGATGGGGTGGGGTTCCGGGATGACCTGCTGGCGTCGTCTGAAGGCATGGCATGACGCCGGCGTGTGGGAGCGGCTTCATCATCTGCTGTTGTCCAAACTGCGAGCGGCCGATGGCCTGGACGGGTCTCGTGCCTGCGTGGACAGCGCCTCCCTGCGTGCGGTAGGCGCTGGGGGGAAAACCCGGCCCCAATCCCACAGACCGCCGCAAGCCCGGGCGTAAGCATCATGGGATCACCGATGCCAACGGGCTGCCTTTGGCCGCGATTGTGACCGGGGCGAACCGGCCAGATGTGACGCAATAGTTGCCATGGGTGGACGCCGTGCCTGCGGTTAGAGGCAAACGCGGTCGTTCGCGCCGCAGACCCCAACGGCTGTATGCGGCGCGTGCCTATGACTCGGAGGCGTGCCGGAAGGCCCTGCGTGCATGCCACATCTGGCCGGTGATCGCCCGGCGGGGTACAGAGCATGGCAGCGGGTTGGGCGTGTACCGGTGGGTCGTTGAGCGGACGCTGGCCTGGCTCCGGCAGTTTGGCAGCCTGCGGGTGCGCGACGAACGCAGAGCGGACATCCATGAGGCGTTCCTCTCTATCGGCTGTTCTCTCATCTGTTTCAGATGCTTGATTTCTTTATGTTAGGGCTTCTTATTGTGATGTTGGGTTTTTGTTCAACTATGATTTTGTATGCGGTGGATGATACTGTTTCCCAGGAGAATATCCCTGTTGTGGATTTGTTGATGAGTGGTTTGGTTGTGAGTGATACTGTCCCGATGCCGTTGATGACGCCTTGGGCGTTGCCGCTATATTGACAGCGCACTAACGCGATCTTGCGTGCGTGTCGCTTGTCTAAAACCGTGTCATCAAAGATCACATCGCCTCGCTATGGTCGGCGAAATGGGTCAGGGTATCGTTGAGGGGACTGCTAAGCAGATACTGACAGTAATCCAAACGCGTCG
The DNA here is from genome assembly GCA_958295785.1 of uncultured Latescibacterota bacterium. GTDB lineage: Bacteria > Latescibacterota > UBA2968 > UBA2968 > UBA2968 > VXRD01. Next base: position 1,652,615 of record OY282377.1, on the reverse strand, counting down.
GTCGGTCCATTGACACCTCCTCAAGGCGATTCATTTTATGGAGTTGCACCCTTTTTTAACTCAGCATGCGTAAGTACTATTTTTGTAGGACTTACGCAATCTCCATTGGAATATGAGGTGCTTTGAGTTGTTGTCTCAAGAAGTCAGCCAGCCCTCGGTATTTGACTTGATAAATGGTTTGTCCTGTTTGATAGGCCACCTGCGCGAGTCGAATCCAAACGAACATCGCACACCCAATATGATTTCGTACCATGCGTGCCAACCGACATGGACACTTTTCAAGCCCGGTCACCTGTTTGACTTCGCGGTGAAATGGCTCAATTTTCCATCTTTGGTGACACACCTGTTGTACCCCTGAAGAATCGTTTTGAGCATGGTCGTTGGTCACGACCTACGCCGTGCGTCTATCAGAAGACGCCACCCGGAATCATTTCACTTTGTGGTCTTTGGGAAACCCTCTGATTTTAATTGGCTTGCCTTGTTTGCGTTGCGCTTGAGTCCAAGTTAAGCTATCTACGCGCTGGTAGGGGGTTGTGCCTGCCGAATGGTCCACGCGCCGGTTCGTCTTGAGAGGACAATAATAGGTTTTTTGCATCTGCTCTATGTGTCGCATGACCGTTTTGGTCGCATACCCACTGTCCATCAAGACCCCGGTAAAAGGGAGGCACTTCTGATAGACCAACACAGAGCGCATGTCCTTGAGATGATCCAATTTGGTTTTGCCATCGCCTTGCGGGTCATAAATCCGATAGTCAATCAGCCAGAACCGATCCTGTTGCGGATGGACATAGACACATGTGACCACCCCGATGCCATTGATGACGCCTTGGGCGTTGCCGCTCTATTGACGACGCACTCACGCGATCTTGCGCGCGTGTCGCTTGTCTAAAACCGGGTCATCAAAGATCACATCGCCTTCAGGCGTCAGCGCGATGTGGTCTTTGACGTGTTCCCACACCAAGCGGGGTGGGATACGCTCACCGGCGAGATAGCGGTTGATCCTATCATGACTGAACCCTTCGCTATGGTCGGCGAAAGGGGTCAGGGTATCGTTGAGGGGACGGCTAAGCAGATACTGACAGGAATCCAAACGCGTCGGGTGGCGCATTGACACCTCCTCAAAGTGATAAATTTTACGGAATTGCACCCTTTTTTAACTCAGCATGCGTAAGTCCTATGTTTTTTATTTTCGGCAGGTTATATATTCCCTCTCGTCAAGACCTCCATCTACTCGTGAGATGGACACCTGTATTCCCAACGCAAAGGAGATAGCTATGCGTAGTAAACGGATTGTGGCAATGGGCTTGTTGATGACCGCATTGACCGTGCTGGTCTTTGTGGGCTATCAGGCCGTTGCTTCACCCGATGTCACTGCCGGTGCGACCCCTGGGGAATCTGCCCCGAGTTCTGACCTGCGTGCGAAAATTGCCGAGGCGCGCGATGCGGGGTTGCACGGCCTGCTCGCCGAGGACGAGGCAGAAGCCTGGCGTTCGGATGACGCGATACAGCGTGCAAAAGTTGCCGCTGGCCCCAATGCCAATGCGCGTCTGTCGCTGGATTTGATTCCCAATGGCGGGTCGGGCAATCAACGAAATGATGCCGTGACCTCGGGCACCGTGTCTGGACAGGGCACCAAAATTGCCATTGAAGTTTTCGCAACCGGCGTGACCACTGCTTTGGTCGGCATGCAAATCGGCTTTGACTTTGATGCGACTCTGCTGACCTTTGACAAAGCCGAGAACAGCGCATTTACCTTGCCAATTCGAGCTTCAACGGGCACTGACTTCGCGGCGACTCCGCCGGTTACATTGCTGTCTTCTGGTTTTCTAACACGGGCAGAGTTCACCACAGCGACCAATGTCACGGGCAGGGAATTTTCCATTGGTATTGCGTCGGTGACGCTTTCTGAAAGCTCGTCATCGAGCGACATGCTCACCACGACAAACCGAATCGAGTTTAATGCGACGACTGCCCGGACGCCGGATTTTGATGGCAATGGCACGGTTGGCTTTTCCGACTTTATGGCGTTTGCAGAGCAGTATAGGTCAAGGCGTGGGGATGGCAGATACCAAGTTAGGTATGATTTGAATAGAGATGGCGCGATAGACTTTTCTGATTTTCTGATTTTTATCGGCAGTTATGACGGCCCAGTATCGCCTCCTGGCGGTGGCAGTAGTCGTCCCGACCTGATCGTTGAATCGCCTTCTGTCAGCGATAGTACCTTGACGCCTGGGCAAACCTTCACCCTACGCGCCACAGTTCGCAACTCGGGCACGGGTTCGGCTGCCGCGACGACCTTGCGCTATTACCGCTCGTCCAATTCGACGATCTCCGCGAGTGATACGGAAGTCGGCACGGATTCGGTCAGCGGGCTTTCGGCTTCGGGCACGAGTGCTGAGTCAATCAGTCTGACTGCCCCATCGAGTGCGGGGACGTATTACTACGGCGCGTGCGTGGCAAGCGTCAGCGGGGAGAGCAATTCCGATAACAACTGCTCGGATGGGGGGCGCGTCACGGTGAACAGTGGCAGCGGGGGCGGTACGCCCAAGATGTACTGGACGGACGGTTTCAGGGATAAGATTCAGCGTGCCAACCTCGATGGGTCCAATGTCGAAGACCTCATCACCAGGCGAGAAGGATTGTCGGGGCCGTATGGCATCGCGCTGGATGTGGGGCGCGGAAAGATGTACTGGACGGACAATGGCACGGATAAGATTCAGCGTGCCAACCTCGATGGGTCCAATGTCGAAGACCTCATCACCACAGGATTGTCGAGGCCATATGGCATCGCGCTGGATGTGGGGCGCGGAAAGATGTACTGGACGAACTATGGCACGGATAAGATTCAGCGTGCCAACCTCGATGGGTCCAATGTCGAAGACCTCATCACCACAGGATTGAGGAGGCCAGATGGCATCGCGCTGGATGTGGGGCGCGGAAAGATGTACTGGACGAACTGGCTCACGGCTAAGATTCAGCGTGCCAACCTCGATGGGTCCAATGTCGAAGACCTCATCACCAGGCGAGAAGGATTGTCGGTGCCAACTGGCATCGCGCTGGATGTGGGGCGCGGAAAGATGTACTGGACGGACAGGGGCACGGATAAGATTCAGCGTGCCAACCTGGATGGGTCTAATGTCGAAGATCTCATCACCACAGGATTGTCGGGGCCATATGGCATCGCGCTGGATGTGGGGCGCGGAAAGATGTACTGGACGGACAGGGGCACGAGAAAGATTCAGCGTGCCAACCTCAATGGCTCCAATGTTGAAGACCTCGTCACCACAGGATTGGAGTGGCTGTATGGCATCGCGCTGGATACTTCAGGGTCTATCAGTAGTGGTGGCGGCGGTGGCAGTAGTCGTCCCGATCTGATTGTTCAATCGCCTTCGGTCAGCGACAACACGCTGACAACCGGGCAATCCTTTACCCTGCGTGCCACGGTTCGCAACTCGGGTACGGGACGGTCAGCCTCGACGACCCTGCGCTATTACCGTTCGTCCAATTCCACGATCTCGACAAGCGATACAGAAGTCGGCACGGATAGCGTGAGTGGGCTGTCGGCTTCGGCGACCAGTGCTGAGTCGATCAGCCTGAGAGCGCCTTCGAGTGCGGGGACGTATTACTACGGCGCGTGCGTGGCAAGCGTCAGCGGCGAGAGCAATGCCAATAACAACTGCTCAACCGGCGTGCGCGTCACGGTGAGCAGTGGCAGCGGTGGTGGTGGCAGTAGTCGTCCCGATCTGATTGTTCAATCGCCTTCGGTCAGCGACAACACGCTGACAACCGGGCAATCTTTCACCCTGAGAGCGACCGTTCGCAACTCGGGTACGGGACGGTCAGCCTCGACGACCCTGCGCTATTACCGCTCGTCAAATTCGACGATCTCGACAAGCGATACAGAAGTCGGCACGGATTCGGTCAGCGGGCTTGCGGCTTCGGCGACCAGTTCTGAGTCGATCAGCCTGACTGCCCCATCGAGTTCTGGCACGTATTACTACGGCGCGTGCGTGGCAAGCGTCAGCGGCGAGAGCAATACCGGCAACAACTGCTCAACCGGCGTGCGCGTCACGGTGAGCGGTAGTACTCCGCCACCACCAACGGGTAGTCTCGGTGCTTGCAGTGCGGGGATGGTCGTACGTCCCAACCAGAGTTGTAGTATCGGCGGTGGAGAGTTTAGAAATGTCGGCGGTGGGTGCTTCGTCTATATCCCCTTCAGCAGTATCCGGATTTGCGTTGGTAGCCTCAATGTGAACGGCTTTCGTGTGACTCGGGTGGGCAACGATTATCGGATTGACGCGGTTCCCTAACCGGTTGGTCATGAGAAAGCGTCACTAACGACACAAGCCCTCGCATACGGACCCTGAAGGGATTGATTAGGGGCCAAGCTATGCGAGGGCTTTTGGGGGTCGGTCAGGCGCGAATCGTCAAACGCTACTTCGCCGCCAGATGCGCGAAGACCCGTTCCGCAGTCAGGCCAGCGATGCACAGCCGCTTGTTTCGCGCCTTGTGCCCCCGCACTATCCGCACCCTGCCTTTGCCGATCTCGAGTCGCTTCGCCAATAATGCCACCACTGCGTCATTGGCCTTGCCGCCCTCGGGCGCAGCCGCAACGCGCACTGTGACGCGCGCGCCCTGAACCTCAATGCTGTTGTGCCGCGCTTTGGGATATACTTTGATGTCCAACGTCATACCGCGTCCCTCATTCCTGCGCGACAAAACGGATATTGTTATTGACCGGGGGAGATGGAACATCGGGCCCCATCCGCCGCATGATCTGATCGGCGAGATCGCCGGTCAGGGTCGGGGTGAAGTTTTGCCATTGCCGGACTGGGGATGCGTTTTCCGCACGGCGCAAAATGCGGAGATCGCCAAACGCCTTCTCCACCACATAGCCGGGCGCGGCGAGGTTTGGGGCCTCGGATACGAGGTGGCTGACCGAGGCGTGGAGCGTTGCCACATCCTTTTGTATGTTGCTATTCGGCCCGGTGGCGGCGTCGTAAAACGGTATTTTGCGATGCAAATAATAATAGCCTGGAAGGTCGAAATACGCCCGATCCACATGCCACACGGCGACGACATTGGGCGCGCTGGCCAGATAGCGGTACGCGGCGAAACCGGGGTCTTGGTTGCGGATGAACCGGACGGGCACTTTCTCGGGCGCGTAAATCAGCCGGTACGCTTCGTCCTGCTTGGGCAAGGCGTTCAAAATTCCGGCCAGGGAAACCGCCGCAAACGCGGCACCGGCCAATCCGTACGTCCAAATCGGCTTGCCCACGCGCCCGGCGAGTCGCGCCACGACATCCGCGCCGATGAGCAAATAGAGCGGAATGACGACAAAGACAAAGCGGTACTCTTTGTGGGCTTCGGCGGAATGGATGATCAGAACCAAGGCGATGAGCGCGAGCGAGAACCCATAGCGGCGCAGATCGCGCAGGGCCGGCGCAACGCACAGCGGGAAAAGCCCCCCGCTGGCGAACAAAAGCCACGAGAGGAACTGATACGCCGGGCTGCTGCCTGAACGCGCATCCTCGAGCGCGAGGTTGAAATGGATATTGGTAAAATACGAGTGAAACAAGCCGGCGTCCCACGTCGCCGCGTCGAATACCCCGACCGCGAGGAAGAACGCGACCACAGCGACCGCGAGTCGCATTCTCGATCCCTTTCCCAAACGAAAAAAATACAGGCCGAGCACCGCGAGCGCGAGCGGCGCGTACTGCATCCGTATCGCCGCTGCCAGCACCGCGAGCAAGGCCACCAACCACGCGATCCTCGGTTTTAACGGACGCACGCACAGGGCGAGCAACGCCATCAACAAGGCGGTCGCAATGAACTCGGTCATCGGCTTGTGGGCAAAACCGACCAATTCGTACCAAAACGCACCGGCGATCAGCGCGACCCGCGCCGCAATTTCGCCGAAGTGCCGGCGCGCCAAAAAGTACATCCCCCCCGGAATCAGCAGAGAAACCGCGCAAAACATCAACTCGACCCCACCGACATACCAGCCCGGCGCGCCGAGGCCGACCCCCTTGAACAGCGCGAGCACGCCAGCGACCGAGCCGGGCACCAGCCATGAGCGGGCGCCGTAGAAAAATTCCCAGTAGATAACGCCATTGCCAAAAACCAACCGATGCGCCGGCTCCAAGTATTGCATGATCTCGTCGGGATGCAGCATGAAATCGCCCGCCAACGCGACAGTCGCCCGCGCCGCAAACGCCAACGCGAGCACGACCCACAGGTATTTCCACACCGGTTCATCGGGCGTCTGCAAATGCAACGCGACATCCCACACCGAGCGCGGTCGAGATTGCTGCCTGCGGCGCAGTCTGTTTGTCCGTTTGCTTTTTGCCATGCTATTTCCCTTGCGTTCATCTGCGTGTTTTTGCCTGCTGTATTGCATCGCGGTTGGCCCGTGCGTCTTCGAGCGTGGGGTCGAGAGACAGCGCGCGGTTGAGGCTCTCTAATGCTTCCGCAGCGCGGCCCAAATAGTAGAGCGCGATGCCCATGTCCGCATAAGCCCGTGCATTGCGGGGCATAAGTGCGACGACGCGCCGATAGAGGGCGAGGGCTTCGGCGTAATGTTTTTGCCGCAGTTGCGCCAACGCCAAGTTGTGAAGGGCTTTTGAATCGCGCGGGTTGATGTGCAAGGCGCGGCGCAAGTGGTGTGCTGCGTCCTCGAACCGGCTCGCGCTTATGAGCAGGGCACCGAGGTTGGTCAGTGCTTCAAAATGGGACGGATCGATTTCCACAGTGCGGAGGTAGTGTTGTTCTGCCTCGTCAATGCGGTCCATCCTTGAAAGCACCATGCCCGCGCTGTAGTGCGCGTCTCGGTGGTTGGGATCGAGTTCCACGGCCCGACGCAAGTGTCGCTCGGCCTCGTCGAAACGCGACAAGTGCATGAGCATCAGCCCCGCGCTGAGATGTGCCTTGAAGGAGGTGGGCCGTTGTGCCACCGCGGTTTGGATGGCAGCGAGGCCGTCTTCCCTGCGCCCGGACTCGAACAGGGCCTTGCCCAGATTGAGGTGCGCGTTTCGCGCTGTGGGGTTGTGCGCGATGATGTGGTTGAAGAACGTCAACTCATCCCGATAAATGCTTGCGTGACGCCAAGTTAGCGTCCCCAGGATTCCCAGGGTTCCCAGTGCGATGATGGGGATGACCCGTTGCCACGCGCCCGGTAGCCTGCCCGCATAATGCACCGCCGCGCTGACAACGACCGCCAACACGCCGATGCCGGCCAAATACTGATAGCGATCCGCAACAAAGGAAAACTGCATGTATCCGTAGTCGATCAACCCGAGCACGGGCGACAATGTCACCGCAAAGAACAGCGCGCCGGCAAGTGGCCCGCGCCCGATCCGATGCCGAAAGCGATAAAGTGCCGCGACCACCGCAAAACCGGCTGCGACATAGCCCCACGCTATCGGGTCTGCAACCCCAATTTCCCAATGGGGATAGATGACCGCCAGCCCGACCGGGCACAGCAATTTCCCTGCGTAAAACCACAGGGCACGCGCTGCAATGAGCACCCGCTCGAGTGGCGAATAACCAATCGCAATATCCTCCTCGTAGTAGGACATATCCGCGATCACAATGCCCAACCCCACTGCGAAGAACGGCAGCAGCCCAAGCACATCCGCGCCGATTATGCGACCATGTTGCCACCAATGATAGATCAACAACGCCACCGGCAGCGTAACGACAATGGACTTGCACAACATCCCGAGTACAAACAGCGCGAGTGCGAGAAAGTAGTGACGCCATCCCGCCTTTGACGCCACAAAGCGAACATAAGTCAAAAACGCGGTCAGATAGAACACCCCCGAAAGCACGTCCTTGCGCTCGATCACCCACGCCACAGATTCGACGTGCAAGGGATGCACCGCAAACACCGCGGCAATGACCCACGCGCCGGGCACGACCAACCGCGCCAGCAAGCACCACAACAGCAGAGTGTTGGCGAGATGTAGCACCACATTGACGATGTGATACCCAGTCGGGTCGAACCCCCACAACTCGTGCTCAATCCAAAAACTCGTATAAGTCAACGGCCAATAGTGCCCCTCGCTCGTGATGTCGCTCGGCGAGAACCAGATCCGCCACAGGCCGCCAACCCCATCTCGTACAGGCTCGGCCTCGGTGAACACCCGATCATCCCACACAAACCCGCCCCACAACACAGCCGGCAAATAACAAACGCCCACCGACAAACCGAGCGCGAGGATGCCCAAAACATCCCGCCGAGTTAGTTCGCGCCATGACGCTCGCTCCTCCGAGGACACCCGCCGCCGCTCCCGCCGCGAAGTCGGCCTACTCCTGCGCGAGTTGTTCGTCTTTTTCCTTCTCGCCATTGTTATGCTCTGGATTACGCCATTGCGCGTTTGCAAACAATATCGCCCCAAATATCGCTATGTTACCAAATTGCGTTTGGTCTGACAAGTGGTAAGTCATGTAGCACATGCATGGCGGCAAACCCCTCGCGGTTTATCCTCTCATCGCAACGCCTACTTGACGATTCGCCGTTGACTGAGTATAATGACTTGTGTAATGTTTTGTTCACCATTTCGCAAAGGGCGACGCCGTGTCGCTACGCAAACAATGGTCGCTTGACCTACCAGAAATGAGGTTCATCATGATTTCCATAGATTTGCCCAGAGGTCTTGGACAACACCTGTGGGAGGTCGTCAAAGATGACTATGACGGAGATTTGCAGGCAGCGATTTCGGCCTTCTTAAAATTACACGAGAAATTCGGCTGGAAAGAACAACTCTGCAAAGATGTCAAGTCCATCCGCTCTGAAGTGCATCGACAAGGCGGCATCAAAACCGAGACAATTGATGAGGCAATCAACAGGTACCGCAAGATATAGATTCGACACCCAACAAAATATTTGGAGGACATGATGCCAAAGAAAAAAAATAATTTCGCCGATGGCTCAACCTTCTCGCAACGCCACGACTATGCGCCTCTGCCCAAGCCGATGCAACATGAAGAACTTTCAGATGCTCTAAGGCGAGAGATATGGAATGAAACTCGAAAATTGCTTCTTTCACTCAGCTCATATAACCCCATGAGACATCCTTACTTCACCAAAAATGAGGCGCGGTTTATCGAGCGTGTCTTGGGCAAGTTGTGGCAAAAACCTGAAGATGAAATTGATACTCATTATGAGACTGTATGGCAGTATTTCAAGGAACTGATTCTGAAAAATGATTTTAATGTCGTGCTTGATCTCATTGAGTACATAGCAAACGATAGTGAGTACGGAGCCGCATTCGATAGTAACGGAGCCGCATTCGCAGACCATATCAGGGAATCGTTTGAAAAATGCGCTGCTGCTTACTACTTGGATATGTCGCGCCATCCTTATCAGTTCATTCCGTGCAGTAACCAAGCGCAAGGTAAGGCAACGCGGGAAGCTATCGAAACGATCAGCGCAGGCGGTATGGAAGGTGCGGCGGAGCACTTGCGCCAAGCTGCAGCGCACATAAACGCAGGGCAATTTGCCGCTTCGGTTGGAAACAGCATCCACGCGGTTGAATCCGTTGCTCGCCAAATTGATCCAAATGATCCAAAATCAAAAACCCTTGGTCCCGCGCTAAACGCCCTCGAGAAAGCCGGTTTGATCAAGCACCCGGCACTCAAAGAAGCGTTCTCTAAGCTGTATGGCTATACAAGCGACGAACAAGGGATTCGGCATGCCCTGCTTGATAAAGACTCACCGGATGTCGAATTGGACGAGGCCATGTTCATGTTTGGGGCCTGCGCGTCCTTCGCTGCCTATCTCGTGAACAAGCATCAAAAGGCTTGCTCTTGAATAATGAAAGGGATGGGTTATGACCGAAGCGAAACTCAAAGACACCCTGCGTTTGATGGTTCACCGCTATGGGTTTGAGCGGGTTGAACAATCTCTACATGAGATGCGTTCAGACCATCCACTCAAAAGCACCAAGCCGAGCAAAGCCTTGCCCAATGGCGCAACGGCAAAACCAAAAAAAGGAAAGCAAAAGTGACCGCACCGGAATACGTGGCGAAAATGGAACTTTCTGCGGAGCGGGAATCCGCAGTCATTGCGCTTGCGAAAAAATTTGAGGACAAATGTTTTTTGCCCGCATTTGGCGATCTTAGAGAATTTTGCCAGATTTACGACATTCCCGAACCGGCGTCCAAGTCTCGCGCCAGTGCCATCCCGAGGGTTTTTAAGTTCCTAGCAACAATGGAAATTGATGAACTTCAGAGAATCATGGACAACGGGATGTTTTCCGGCCCAGCACGGCTCGGGCCTATTGCGGATGCAATCCGGTACCACAGCCCGCGGCGACAACCACAGAAGCCGATCAGAAAAACAACAGCATATTGAGAAAACGCATGACGAACATGACCTCATCTCAACCAAACAAAGTGCAACCTGCGCCGGGGGCGGGTGGAAAGCTCGACCGGTTGCGGGCGTTGTTGCGCGAGATGTTTCAACTCGACCGCGGCGATTTGGACTTTGGATTGTACCGAATCATGAACTTGAAGGCCGGCGAGATCGCGGCGTTTCTCGACGAGGATTTGTTGCCGCAGGTCAAGACCAAGTTGAATCTCACCAGCGAGGAGGAACTGGCCGCGCTCGAAAGAGACTTGGATGACGCCCGCAAAACGGCCCAAAAGTTGCGGATCGATCCAGACACCTCGCCCTTGGTCCAAGAGTTGTACAAGCGGCTCGCGGAAATGCGGAAGGACGATGACGAACAGGTCGATGCGGCAACCGAGGCCGATGTGTACAATCATCTCACCCATTTCTTCGCCCGGTATTACGCCGAGGGCGATTTCATCTCGCAACGGCGTTATGCAAGCGGGGGGCGCGCGGCCTATCTGATCCCCTACGATGGCGAGGAAGTCAAGTTGCACTGGGCAAACGCAGAGCAGTATTACGTCAAAACGACCGAGAACTACGCGGCCTATGCGTTCACAGTGGGGGCGGGCGACGCGAAAAAGCGCGTGCGTTTCGAGATCGCAACGGCGGATAACGAGAAGGACACCATCGCGGAACCGGCCGGCAAACAGCGGCGGTTCGCGCTCGCAGGGGGCACACGCGCCATTGCGGTTGAGGAGGGCGATTTGGTCGTGCGCTTCGCGCATCGGCCCCTAACAGAGCGCGAAAAGAAGCAATGGGCCGGCAATGGGATCAAACAACAGGGGCGGATCAACGAGGCGATAGTTGCGCGCATCCTCAAGGCGATGCCGGACTGGCTGCCTTTGCTGGCCGCACCCGCGCCCACAGATGCCAATGGCGAGCGCACGGTGCTGGCAAAGCACGTCGAGCGTTATACGGCCAAGAACAGTTTTGACTATTTCATCCACAGGGATTTGGGCGGGTTTTTGCGCCGCGAGTTGGATTTGTACTTGAACTCGGAAGTACTGAACTTGGACGATCTGGAGCAAGGCGACATTCTGCGGCTGGATCGGGCACTGGCGCGCGTGCGTGCGGTGCGCTTCATCGGCTGCAAGATCATCGACTTCTTGGCGCAGTTGGAGGCGTTTCAAAAACAACTCTATCTCAAAAAGAAGTTCGCGCTCGAGACCCATTGGTGCGTGACATTGGACCGCGTTCCAGACGCGCTGTACGCAGAGATCGCCGCCAACACAGCGCAGTGCGCGGAATGGGTCGCGTTGTTCGCCGCCGCCGAGATCGAGGGAGACCTGACCAATGGCAACACAACTTGGACCGATCCGCCGAGCATCGCGTTCCTCAAGGCCAACCCCTATCTCGTGCTGGACACGCGGCACTTTGACCGCGCGTTCACGGACCGCCTGTTGGCCGCGCTTTCCGATGCTGGCCCGTTAGACGACCAGTTGGACGGCCTGCTCATTCACGGCGAAAACTTTCAGGCGTTGAACCTGTTGCAAGCGCGGTATCAGGGGCAAGTGCAGTGCGTTCACATCGATCCGCCATACAATACCCAAACGAGCGGCTTTATGTACAAAAACGGGTACCAGCATTCGAGTTGGCTTACAATGATGCACAATCGCGTGGAAGCCGGGATCGCGTTGCTGAATGAGAAAGGACATTTCCTGTGCCACATTGATGAAAATGAGTACGAGGTGTTGCATCTGTTATTGACTGACATGAACATACCGGACGGTGGAACAGTTGTTTGGAACAAAAAGAATCCCATGCTGGGACGCAAGAGAATAGCAACTCAGCATGAGTACGTCCTGTGGAGAACATGGAGTGAGTCTGCTGTCTTTATACGTCCTGTGAACATCCGTATCATTCTCGCTAAAGCCCAATCCCTCATCCACAAGCACGGCGGAGTTGGCGAACAAGTCAGACGGGAGTTCAACAGGTGGATTGTGAGGCAAAGAGCTTTCACAGGCGGAGAACGGGCTTATCGGTTCATTGATGATAATGGAAATGTTTTTCGAGGCGTAGCGATGGGGGCACCTGAGCGGCGAACGGATCCCAAATTCTATGAGCCACTCATTCATCCTGTAACCAAGAAACCGTGCCCTGTTCCTCCCTATGGTTGGTCTCGTACTCCTGAAACGCTACAACAACTGATTCAGAATGACGAAATCATTTTCGGGAAAGACGAGACTATTCAGCCAACGAGAAAGGTATTTCTGACCGCTAACAGCAAACGCCAAATGTCTTCCGTGATTAGTGACTCGGGAAGAGGAAAAAGCGATGTAGATAAACTCGGTCTATCGTTTCCTTATTGCCATCCGGTTTCGCTATACGAGGAACTCGTTGCCGCCGCCGCGCCGGAGACCGACAACTTGGTTCTCGATTTCTTCGCCGGCTCTGGCACCACCGGGCACGCGGTCGTCAATCTCAACCGCGAGGATGGGGGGCGGCGCAAATACATGCTCGTGGAACTCGGCCACCATTTCGACACCGTGTTGTTGCCGCGCATGAAAAAGGTCGTCTATTCATCGAATTGGAAGGACGGCGAGCCGGTGTCGCGCAATGGGGTTACGCAGGTGTTCAAATACATCCGATTGGAATCCTACGAAGATGCGATGGACAGTTTGGACATCGCGCCGCCATCGGACGCCCAAAAGGATTTGCTGGCCGGAAATACCGCGCTGGCCGAGGATTACCGGTTGCGCTACATGCTCGGCGTGGAAACTGCCGGCAGCGCGTCTTTGCTGGGCAAGGCGTTTGCCAATCCGTTTGCGTACACGCTCTCGGTCGTGCGCGATGGGGTGCGTAGCGAAGTTTGTGTCGATTTGCCCGAGACCTTCAACTTTTTGATCGGCCTGCGCGTGGCATCTCACCGGCGGATCGATGGCGTGCTCGCAATTATGGGCACAGATGCCGAGGGCCGCGACTGCCTGATCCTCTGGCGCGATTTGGACAAAGTGGATCACGCCGCATTAGACGCTTGGTTCGACCGCAACCGCGATCAATTCGCCGAATCGCTGGATGTCATTTACGCCAATGGCGACCACACCCTAAACGCCATGCGAGAGCCGGGCGCGCCTTGGACTGCCGAGACCATTGAACCCGTTTTTCGGGACCTGATGTTCATGGGAGAATCGTAATGCCAGCGCGCCAACGCCGCAGGGGAACCGCGCCGCTCCAAACCCGTCTCGCGCTCCATCGCTTTATATGCCGAGAGTTTGGGTATGACGACCTGGGCGCAATGCTCGAGAGAACGCGCTATGGAGAACGCGCCTCGGGCCGCGAGAGCGACTATGCCCAATCCCTGTACCCGCATCCGGACCACGCCCGAGTGCCCGCAGATCAATTCGCCGAATACGACGCCAATATCGCGGCGCACAGCAACAGGTTGCGAATCACAGAAGAACACGGGCGCACCTGGAAACCCCACCAATACCTCGCCCTGTTGTTCACCGAACACTACTTGCGTCGGTATTTCGACGACCCCGAGGCCCTGTGCGCGGACCTGAACCGGGAAAAGGCCATGCATCTCCCGACCTGGGGCATGCCGGATTACGAATTAGACGACCTGCACACCCTCGCCTTCCAAAGCGCGACCGGATCCGGCAAGACGCTCCTCATGCACGCCCACATCTTGCAATACCGGCACTATCTCAATCGCGCGGGCAGGCGGTTAAACAACATCGTACTGGTCACGCCAAACGAGCAAATGTCCATGCAGCACGAGCGCGAGATGCGACAAAGCGGGCTGCGGGCGCGGCTGTTTTCCAGCGATGCGCGTTCTGATTTGTTCGCGCCGGTCGAGATTATCGACTTGAACAAGTTGGCGGAGAAAAAGGGGGTAAAGCGCGTTGCCGTGGCGGATTTTGGCGACGACAATTTGGTGCTGGTCGACGAAGGGCACCTGGGCGCGTCCGGCAAGGTCTGGCGCGAACGCCGCCGGGAATTGGCGAGCGGGGGCTTTGCGTTTGAATATTCTGCGACCTTCAACCAAGTGGCGGGGCGGGATGACGATCTGCTCAACGCTTATGGCAAGTGCCTGCTGTTCGACTACGCGTACCGCCGGTTCTACGCGGACGGATACGGCAAAGACTACGCCATCTTGAACTTGCCGGGCGGGGTACAGGATGAGAACAGCGACATGTACTTGCTCGGTTGCTTGCTGACCTTTTACCAGCAGTGCCGCATCTATCGGGACAAGGGCGCGTTGTGGAAGGCGTTTAACCCTGCCAAGCCCCTGTGGGTGTTCTTGGGCAAGACCGTGATCGGATCGAGCAAGGCGGATCGAGCGACCCGTTCCGACGTGGTCCGCATCCTGAATTTTCTCGGCTATGTGCTGTCCCACGCCGAAGAGGTGAGGCCCCTGATCGACCGCTTGTTGGCCGGGCAATCGGGCTTGATAGACGACGCGGGCCGCGATTATTTTGCCGGCCGGTTTTCCCATCTGCCGCGCGGGGAAGACCTGTACGCGGATCTCTGCGAGACCTTGTTCCACGGGCCGGGGCGGTTGTCTGTGGCCTATCTGACCGCTGGCGAGGGCGAGTTGCACCTTCGCACCGCAGACAACGATCCCTTCGGCGTGGTCAATGTCGGGGATTCGGCCAAGCTCTACGGGTTGCTCGTGGAGAATCCCAACCCGGATTTTGACGTCGAGCGAGAGATGGGCTTTGCAACGCGGTTGTTCGCCCATGTGGATCGCCCGGATTCGCCCGTGAACATCGTCATTGGCGCGCGGCGTTTTATTGCCGGGTGGAACTCGTGGCGCGTGAGCACAATGGGGTTGATGCACGTCGGGGTGCGCGAAGGCCCGGAGATCATCCAGATGTTCGGGCGCGGCGTGCGCCTCAAGGGCCACGACATGAGCTTGAAGCGGCACCGGGAAACCGGGGTGGTGCCGCCCGGGAACAGCGCGGAGTTGGCAGAATTAGAAAAGCTGTACATCTTTGGACTGCGCGCCAACTACATGCAGACGTTTCGGGATTTGCTCGCAAAAGAGGGGATGGGCATTGAGCAAGAGACCTTTCGCTTGCCCACCACTTGGAATTTTGCCGTGAAGACGGATTTGAAGTTGATCCGTCTCAGGGAAGATCGGCAATACGACCTTTCCGATGAACGTCCCATTTTACCCGGGCCGAACGATGACGACCGCCCGGTTGTGGTGCGGGATCTGTACTCGCGGCTTCAATCCGTCGCATCCGTTGGCAACGCGGCCCAAGGGGAAACGACAAAACACGCGGTTAGCCTCGCGCCCTACGCTGCGTTTTTCAACGCGGTTCGCATTTACGAGCGCGTGCTGCGGCGCAAGCGGCAAAAGGGCTGGCAAAATCTGGTCATTGCGCGGGGGACCATAGAACACCTGCTGCAAAGCGATGCGTGGTACGAACTCTATCTGCCGCAGGATAGGCTAAACGCTACGGCGTTCAAGCAGGTGCGCGACTTAGAGGATATTGCCGTCGATCTGATCACAGAATACGCCGATGTGTTTTACCGCAGGCAGCGCAGGCGGTGGGAACACGGCGAGATCGAGGTCGTCACCTTGAATGCGGACGATCCGAACAATGCCGCGACCTACGAACTGTCCGTGGATGCGACCGAGGATCAGTTGGTCAAAGATGCGAGCGATCTGGCGCACGCGATCAGGGAAGGCCGGTGGGCGGATTTGAAATACTGGTACCGCGAGTTGAAGATCGGCGCGATGCAATCAAACGCCCACGCCTATCGCCCCCTGCTCTATGCGGAAAAAGATCGCGTCATCGCGGTTCAACCCGTTCCCTTAGACGCGAACGAGAAGCGCGTTGTCGAAGGACTGGAGGCACTCGCCCGGAAGCGCGATCCCTGTTTGCAAGGCAAGGAGTTGTTTTTGATCCGCAATCTGACGCGGGGCAGGGGCGTGTCGTTTTTTGATGATTTCGGTTATTACCCGGATTTCATCGTCTGGTTGAAAGACGATGTTCTCCAGCACGTTTTGTTTCTCGATCCAAAGGGATTGAGCCGGTTTGGCGAAAGAGAACGCCGAAAAGTGTTGTTGCACCGCGAGATCGCCGAGGTCGAAAAGCGGGTGCGAGACGACGACCCGAATTTGCGATTGCGCGCTTATGTGTTGTCCGTTACGCCGGCCGCAGAGATTGGCGACAGCGGGCGTTCTGCGCGTGACTGGAAAGCGGATGGGGTTTATTTTTTGAACGAGCGCGAGTGTTTGAAGCAGGTTGTTGAACACGCGCTTGGCGGGTGATTTTTTGAAAGGTGGAGGTCGATGAAAAGAAAGTTCTTCTCGTCTGCGGTGATTGTGGTGTTGGTCGGCTGTGGGAGCATGGCAAATCGGGAAGCCATGCCAGAGGATTTTGTCGTGGTGAATGAGGCACTTCCGGCCGCGCTGTTTGAGATTCGGTATTATTCGGACAACAATTTTCTCGGCACAAAAGTGGATGGCTACGAAAAGCCGTTTTGCGTGCTCTCGGCGCAGGCGAGCGCGGCTTTGGCACATGTGCAACGAGACGTGCAGCAACGGGGATACACGCTCAAAATTTTCGATTGCTACCGCCCACAGCGGGCCGTGGATCACTTCGTGCGCTGGGTGCGGGATGTGGGCGATCAAAAAACCAAAGCGGAATATTATCCGAATGAGGACAAAGCGCGGTTGATCGAAAAGGGGTATATTGCGGATCGGTCCGGGCACAGTCGGGGCAGCACATTGGATTTGACATTGGCCCGAACCTCCGATGGCACAGAGCTGGACATGGGAACGCCGTTCGATTATTTCGATACCCTGTCCAACACCGCGGATCCGCGCATTGCGGAAAAGAAAAAAAACAACCGCCTGTTGCTGAAAACCGCGATGGAAAAACACGGGTTTGTCAATTACGACAAAGAGTGGTGGCATTACACCCTTCGCAACGAACCGCATCCAGACACGTATTTTGATTTTCCCGTGAAATAGGGCCAAGGGCAATGCGCGCAAATCTATGGGAACGGCTGGTTTCGATCACGCAAAACGCGCTCGGCGGGCGCGTGCCCAAGCAGTGGATCAGCTTTGGCGGCGTGGGCGCGCTCGGCATGGCAACAGACGCGCTGTTGACCTATGTCCTGCACGGGATGATCGGCCTGTCCTTCGCGCTCGCCCGGCCATTGCCCATCCTCTTCAGCATGACGCAGAACTACCTCTTGAACAACCGACTGACGTTCGGCGATGTGCAACATCGCGGTGCCGCGCCCATGATCCTCGGCTGGATACGCTATGTCGCCTGCCAGATGACCGGCGCAGTGGTAAACTGGGGGACTTCGGTAGGACTCCACTGGATGGGCACGCCGTGGCTGATCGCGCTGCTCGGCGGCGTGGCCTGTGGTACGGTGATGAACTTCATCATGGCAAAGCGGTGGGTCTGGCGGAGGCAGTGATCTTATACTAAATTTTGGGCGCGTGGCATTTGGTGAAACCGCAGTCTGAACTCAGGCGTCGCTACATTTTAAGTTGAAAACGTATCTCAAACTCGCATGGGGACACTATGGAAACCCTGGACCAGAAACTCGATTTCGTGCGACCTCCCATAGAAGAGGTCGTATGGAATAACCTCGAGGACATGGGAAAAATTTACAACCTGTTTATGGATTCTCAATCATCGGATTCATTTTGGTCTGGCGCCGAATCGATGATGTTGCAGGCATCATTTCCCATTGGGGATTTACACAGCCGATTGTACCTGACCATAGGTAATCGCGTCAGAGTATCTGACCAAAGGCAAACGTTGCAAACCGATTTCACAATGCGTGGCTTTCCACAGAACGCGGAACATGCAATGCCTGAGTGGTTTAAGTGGGCGCGTGATCGGATCCGCGAAAAATTCGTCCGTATGTTCACGGAAGACATCCAAACACAAATATGGGAGCGAAAATCATGAACGCGCTTAGGCCGTGGCCTCAAACCCAAGTGGAGCGGAACACCGAGATCAGCCCTCACGCGCTTCCATCATCGCCTCACTATGGGTTGCAAACTCAGGAGTACGGGATTCCAGAGACTGGTAGTAGGGCTGTGATTGAGGAGGTTCCAGTCGTTGATCAGCATTCCTTCTGGCTCAATGCACAAATGGCGGGGATTCGCCAAGAGGCTATGGAAGCTTATGCTTCGAATAACGAGATTGATCCTGTCCCTGATTCGGCATACGCGGAGACGCTTTCTTTGTTGAAACAGATGCCTCGCAATGTTCCGATGCCCGACATCATGTGGTCTGAAGACGGAGGGATTGGATTGGAATGGCGCCCAGAGAACGGCATCGTTACGATGAGTTTATACGGGGACAATCATGTCATTTATGGTGCTTTTTTTGGGGACAAGCGTGAAGTTGAAGGAATTTGCACATTATCAGACACCGCGTTGTTGCAAGGTTTTTTGACAACACTGAGAAATCTTTATTTGCCAAAGGCTCGATCGAAACGCCGCTGAAAACACCGCACGCCTTGGCCTCAGCAGGCGGGCCCGCCCGACACACCAGCAGGCAGGCGGGCGCAGACACATTGAAATGCGCCTTGGCATCCACGGTGTATAACCGGGGATCCGAGATGCTGAAATCCCGAGTCCATATATGTTTCAACACTTTTCTCGCAACCGCAGTCTTGCACAGCATCGCCAATACAGCGCGCCTGTGTTGCAATTTATCCAGCAGGTGAATGAGCATCCACTCGGATATGTCGAAATTGGATTTTCCGGTTATGGCATCGAATCCCCTGTGGCCTTGAAAATTATTTTTGATGGGCAAATTCGATCCCCGAATGCGCCCCAAAACCGAATTGGTCACCCACGGCGGATTGCCGAGCACGAGAATGGGTTCAGGCAGGTGGGTCAAAATATCCTCCCAATCGAGTTGAAAAAAATCCGCATGTCTCAGTTCCACCCGCTTGCGGTCTGCCTGTCGCAGTTTTTGTTCGAGAACCCGCAGATATGCCCGGTTAATCTCAATGCCCAAAAATTTCCGCGCATGCTCAAAAGCGGCCATCGCACTGATAAGAAACCCCCCTATCCCGCACGTCGGTTCAACGACACTCTTGGGACGCACGCCCTCGGCAAGCAGGCAATGGCAAATCTCATCTGCGAGATGAGATGGCGTTTGAAAATCGCCAAACTCCACGACCTGTCTTTTTTTTTGGGAATTATATACTTGACAACCTAAATCTTCTTGTTAAAGTAATCACGGGTTTTTGGTGTTGAATGCAAGCGCCCTCTGATTTTGGGCATGCCTGCCCCTAACATCTAACGTTTCAAAACGTTTTCCTTCGCGTCTTTCAGGAACGGATAACATTTGCATGCGTGGATAACATTTCCCGTTGACTTCCATATCGCCCGCCTGTGCCATAAAGGTTGTTCATGCAACCGCCTCACTGGCTATAAGTTGCTTGTAAGTCAACCGGGCGCCCATCGCCCTATTCAACATCTCATCAACACGACTTAAGGTATCACCCTTTTTTCGATTGATGCGAAACACGCAAGCATTCAGGTCCTTTTGCATGTGTTTGTCTGACCAATGGTGATGAATACCCATATAGACACGCTTAACCCGTGCCCACAAACTCTCAATGGCGTTCGTATGGACCCCATCGCGTTCATATTCGTCGGCAGAAGGATTGATTTGTTCCCCTTCGTAATCATCCCTCAATGCGCCGTATGCGCGGTTCTCGTCTGCATGAATAGTTGCGCCCGTCAAGACCTGGTTCAACATCTGATCGTGTCATGTTGCCCCTTTTGCATCCTGTACATGAACCGCCATTGCCTCACCATCATCCCCTTTTCCCGCATTCCGAAAGCAACCGATTGACCTCCTGTTCCGCGACCCGCATTCAACTTTTTGGATTTATGTTTGTTCTTTTCTTTGCCACCGATGTAGGTTTCATCAATTTCAACGATACCAGACAGAAAATCATCATCATCATCATCGTCTTTGTTGCCAAAAGCGTTTCGTATTCTTTGAAGCATAAACCAAGCGGTCTTTTGCGTTGTACCGATCATTTTAGCCAACTGAACGCTTGAAATACCTTTTGAGGGGTTCGTTTCAATCCATATTGCCGCGAACCATTTAGGCAACATCTTGATTTTAGACTTGCCAAACATCGTTCCGTAAATAATATGAAAATTACGCCCACAATCCGAGCACCTATACGCCAAATCAGAACGACGATAGATTTTTCCCATACTACCACAATGCGGACAAGACGCGCCATCCTTAAAGCGTATCTTTTCAAGGTGCAAAATACACGCTTCAGGCGTGGCAAACTTCTGTGTGAACGCGACGAAACTAAGCGGCTTTGCCATCATACACCCCCTTGTTAATTCGTAACTTGGATAAATATAACAAGAAAATTTAGGGTTGGCAAGTATATAATTCCCATTTTTTTGCTGTTGAAAAAAAGGATGAAAACGCGAATAATTTGAGCGTTTGACGCCGCACGCCGTAGGCACAGGCGTAGCCAACGCATCGAAGGCAACCAACGATGCTGTAGGACCAAATACTTGAGACGAGCAACGCATGATCTCTACGGAACGTCTTTTCCCCATTCCTCATTCCTCCCTGAGAAGAGGGACGCGCAACAGCAACTCGCGTCAACATAGACGTGCCTCGCGGCGCGAGCGCAGGCGGGCGGCCCGAAAAAACGCAAAGACGCAACCGCATCAACCGCGCCGTGAATCGCGCACACTGACGCGGCGGGACGCGCTGGGCATCCTCGCGCTCGGCCTGCTGCTGCTGGGCAGCTACTTCCCCGCGTTCTTCGCCGGTTTTGTCTGGGACGACGAGATCATCACCGAGGCCGCGGTTCGGGATTGGTCTGGCCTGTGGCGCATCTATTTTTCACCCGCGGATATCGAGCGCGAGGGGCACTACTGGCCGCTGGTCTATACGACCTTCTGGTTAGAGCACAAGTTGTGGGGCTATGCCCCGACCGGCTACCATATCGTCAATGTTCTGTTGCACCTCGTCAACACCTTGCTTCTTTGGCGTCTGGTGGCGCGTCTAACCGTGCCCGGCGCGTGGATCGTCGCGGCGGTGTTCGCAGTCCATCCCCTGCATGTCGAATCCGTGGCTTGGGTAATTGAGCGCAAGGACCTGCTCTCGGCCCTGTTCTATCTCGCCGCCTTCTCCGCCTATATCCGCTTTGTGGCGGAACGCAGACCGAGACGCTATTTCCTCGCCCTATTCCTATTCGCGCTGGGGATGCTGTGCAAGTCCATCGCGGTCACTCTGCCCGTTGCGCTGTTGATCTATCATTGGTGGCAACATGGCCGCACGACCGGCGCGGATCTGCTCCGGCTGATGCCGTTCTTCGCAGTGGGGCTGATCGCCGCGGTGGCGGACACAATATTCTACCAGTCCAGGGAACCCCTTGCCCTCGACTACTCAATGGCCGAGCGGGTGCTCATCGCAGCGCACGCCCTGTGGTTTTACGCGGGCAAACTGCTCTGGCCGGCGAACTTGGCCGTCATTTATCCCCATTGGGAGGTGAACATTGCAGATCCGCTGGCGTGGGGCTATGTCATAACCGCTTTCGCAGGGGTCGCGGCACTCTACCGCTTTCGGCATCGGATCGGGCGAGGGCCGCTGGCCGGCGCGCTGTTCTTCGCGGTCACATTGTCGCCGGTGCTCGGCTTTGTGGACTTTGGCTACATGCAGTTCTCCTTTGTCGCGGACCGCTACCAATATCTGGCAGGCATTGGGGTGATGGCAGTGCTCGTGGGCGCAGCGACGCACGGGGCGAGCCGCTTGCCGGAGGGATGGCGAAAGGGGGCAACATGCGCCGCGGCGGCAATGCTGATCGTCCTGGGAACTCTAACTTGGCGGCAGGCGGGCATCTACCGGGACGAGGTGACCTTCTTCTCCCACATCGTTTCGCACAATCCCACGGCCCGCGGGGCATACCAGAATCTCGGTCGCGCGCTGCTTGCCGCGCAACGCCCGGAGAAAGCACTGACCGCTTCTCGCATCGCCGCAGAACAAGACCCGGACGATGTCAAGGCGCGTGTCAACGCCGGCGTCGCGCTCGTACGCTTGGGCCGGTTTGACGAGGCGGAGGAATGGCTACGCCACGCCTTGGAACTGGATCCGCGACAGATGGTTGTCCTTCAAAACTTGGCGGAGGCACTCAGGCGGCAAAGGCGATTCGAGGAATCGCTCGAATTTTATCGCACCGCAATCCAGATAGATTCCGGGAACGCCTTGCCCTATGCCGGCATGGGCGACGCCCTCTTTCACCTGAATCGGTACGAAGAATCCCTTCAAAGCTTCAACCGGGCACTCGCGCTGGATCCGACACTAAAAACAGTGCGGGCTATGCGCGAATCCGCGCTGACATTTCTGGGGCGAGCCGGCGAATAGACGCACAGGCGTCGCCTACAACGCAACGTAGCAAGTAACCCCGGCGAAACCGCCGCGCAAAAGGCGAGCGGTGTGGTAGGGGCGATGCCCCCGTGCTCGCCCGCGCAGAGACGTACTGACTCTCAGCCTAAAAATCCTCTCATCCTTCAATTGACGGTTAAGCTACAAGGGAGCGACCTTGAATGCGAGAAGAGGGACGCGCAGCAGCAACTCGCGTCAAAATAGACGTGCGGCGCGGCGCGAGCGCAGGCGGGCGGATCGAAAAAACGCAAAGACGCGACCGCATCAACCGCGCCGTGAATCGCGCACACTGACGCGGTGGGACGCGCTGGGCATCCTCGCGCTCGGCCTGCTACTGGTGGGCAGCTATTTCCCCGCGTTCTTCGCCGGTTTTGTCTGGGATGACCGCGTCTTCACCGAGGCCCGCGCGGTCCGAGACATAGACGGCCTGTGGCGCATCTATTTCTCGCCTGCGGAGATCGAAAACGAGGCGCACTACTGGCCGCTGGTCTATACGACCTTCTGGTTAGAGCACAAGTTGTGGGGCTATGCCCCGACCGGCTACCATATCGTCAATGTTCTGTTGCACCTCATCAACACCTTGCTTCTTTGGCGTCTGGTTGCGCGTCTAACCGTGCCCGGCGCGTGGATCGTCGCGGCGGTGTTCGCAGTCCATCCCCTGCATGTCGAATCCGTGGCTTGGGTAATTGAGCGCAAGGACCTGCTCTCGGCCCTGTTCTATCTCGCCGCCTTCTCCGCCTATATCCGCTTTGTGGCGGAACGCAGACCGGGACGCTATTTCCTCGCCCTATTCCTGTTCGCGCTGGGGATGCTGTGCAAGTCCATCGCGGTCACGCTACCCGCTGCGCTGTTGATCTATCATTGGTGGCAGCATGGGCGCATGACCGGCGCGGATCTGCTCCGGCTGGTGCCGTTCTTCGCAGTGGGGCTAATCGCCGCAGTCGCAGACGTGGCATTCTCCATATCTAGGGAACCCCTTGCCCTCGGCTACTCAATGGCCGAGCGGGTGCTCATCGCAGCGCACGCCCTGTGGTTTTACGCGGGCAAACTGCTCTGGCCGGCGAACTTGGCCGTCATTTATCCCCATTGGGAGGTGAACGTTGCAGATCCGCTGGCGTGGGGCTATGTCATAACCGCTTTTGCAGGGGTCGCGGCACTCTATCGCTTTCGGCATCGGATCGGGCGAGGGCCACTGGCCGGCGCGCTGTTCTTCGCGGTCACATTGTCGCCGGTGCTCGGCTTTGTGGACTTTGGCTACATGCAGTTCTCCTTTGTCGCGGACCGCTACCAATATCTGGCCGGTATCGGAGTGATGGCGGTGCTCGTAGGCGCAGCGACGCACAGTGCGGGCCGCTGGCCGAAGGGATGGCAAAAGGGGGCAGCATGCGCCGCGGCGGCAATACTGATCGTCCTGGGAACTCTAACTTGGCGGCAGGCGGGCATCTACAGAGATGGTGTAACCTTTTTCAGTCACATCATTGCACACAACCCCACGGCGCGAGAAGCCCATCGCAATCTGGGCGAGGCATTGACCAAGCAGAAGCGTTGGGAAGAAGCCCTCGCCGCCTTTCGCA
Organism: uncultured Latescibacterota bacterium; assembly: GCA_958295785.1. Classification (GTDB taxonomy): domain Bacteria; phylum Latescibacterota; class UBA2968; order UBA2968; family UBA2968; genus VXRD01. The sequence continues at coordinate 1,628,277 of OY282377.1, read as the reverse complement.
TCGCCTTAAAACAGGCCCCGAACGACGCCCGCGAACACTCCAACGTCGGGGCCGCGCTGATCAAGCTAGACCGGATAGACGAGGCCGAGGGACCCCTGAGTCGCGCTCTGGCACTCGATCCCCGCTCGGTGTACGCCCTCCAAAACCTGGCCGCGCTACAGGTCATGCGACAACGCTACGGCGAAGCACTCGATCTCTATCGCCGCCTCGTCGAAGTCAGTCCCCGCAATCCGAGTGCCCACCACGGCGTTGGCACCGCGCTGTACTTCTTGGGCAGACCCGACGAGTCGCTCAATGCTTTGGAGCGAGCGTTGACCCTAGACCCGATGCGCGAGGACATACGGACCAACCGCGACGAGGTGCGGGAGATCTTGCGGCAACGCGGGCAATAATTGAATACGCCCTTTTTCTCAAGGAAGTAAAATGGCGAAAAGAACGCATGCAAACAGGACGCGCAACAGATCGTCCACCGAGCAAAGCGTTCATGCGTCGCGGCGGGAGCGCAGGCGGGCGGATCGAAAAAACGCAAAGACGCGACGGCATCAACCGCGCCGCGAATCGCGCACACTGACGCGGCAGGACGCGCTGGGCATCCTCGCGCTCGGCCTGCTACTGGTGGGCAGCTACTTCCCCGCGTTCTTCGCCGGTTTTGTCTGGGATGACCGCGTCTTCACCGAGGCCCGCGCGGTCCGAGACATGGACGGCCTGTGGCGCGTCTGGTTCTCGCCTGCGGAGATCGAGAACGAGGCGCACTACTGGCCGCTGGTCTATACGACCTTTTGGTTAGAGCACAAACTGTGGGGCTATGCCCCGACCGGCTATCATATCGTCAATGTTCTGCTACACCTCGTCAACACCTTGCTTCTTTGGCGTCTGGTGGCGCGTCTAACCGTGCCCGGCGCGTGGATCGTCGCGGCGGTGTTCGCCATCCATCCCCTGCATGTCGAATCCGTGGCTTGGGTAATCGAGCGCAAGGACCTGCTCTCGGCCCTGTTCTATCTCGCCGCCTTCTCCGCCTATATCCGCTTTGTGGCGGAACGCAGACCGAGACGCTATTTCCTCGCCCTATTCCTATTCGCGCTGGGGATGCTGTGCAAGTCCATCGCGGTCACTCTGCCCGTTGCGCTGTTGATCTATCATTGGTGGCAACATGGCCGCACGACCGGCGCGGATCTGCTCCGGCTGATGCCGTTCTTCGCAGTGGGGCTGATCGCCGCGGTGGCGGACACAATATTCTACCAGTCCAGGGAACCCCTTGCCCTCGACTACTCAATGGCCGAGCGGGTGCTCATCGCAGCGCACGCCCTGTGGTTTTACGCGGGCAAACTGCTCTGGCCGGCGAACTTGGCCGTCATTTATCCCCATTGGGAGGTGAACATTGCAGATCCGCTGGCGTGGGGCTATGTCATAACCGCTTTCGCAGGGGTCGCGGCACTCTACCGCTTTCGGCATCGGATCGGGCGAGGGCCGCTGGCCGGCGCGCTGTTCTTCGCGGTCACATTGTCGCCGGTGCTCGGCTTTGTGGACTTTGGCTACATGCAGTTCTCCTTTGTCGCGGACCGCTACCAATATCTGGCCGGTATCGGAGTGATGGCGGTGCTCGTAGGCGCAGCGACGCACAGTGCGGGCCGCTGGCCGGAGGGATGGCGAAAGGGGGCAGCATGCGCCGCGGCGGCAATACTGGTCGTCCTGGGAACTCTGACTTGGCGGCAGGCGGGCATCTACAGAGATGGTGTAACCTTTTTCAGTCACATCATTGCACACAACCCCACGGCGCGACAAGCCCATCGCAATCTGGGCGAGGCATTGACCAAGCAGAATCGTTGGGAAGAAGCCCTCGCCGCCTTTCGCATCGCCTTAAAACAGGCCCCGAACGACGCCCGTGAACACTCCAACGTCGGGGCCGCGCTGATCAAGCTAGACCGGATAGACGAGGCCGAGGGCCCGCTGAGTCGCGCTCTGGCACTCGATCCCCGCTCCGTATACGGCTCCGTATACGCCCTTCAAAATCTGGCCGCGCTACAGGTCATGCGACAACGCTACGGCGAAGCACTCGATCTCTATCGCCGCCTCGTCGAAGTCAGTCCCCGCAATCCGAGTGCCCACCACGGCGTTGCCACTGCGCTGTACTTCTTGGGCAGACCCGACGAGTCGCTCAATGCTTTGGAGCGAGCGTTGACCCTAGACCCAATGCGCGAGGACATACGGACCAACCGCGACGCGGTGCGGGAGATCTTGCGACAACGCGGGCAATAATTGAATACGCCCTTTTTCTCAAGGAAGTAAAATGGCGAAAAGAACGCATGCAAACAGGACGCGCAACAGATCGTCCACCGAGCAAAGCGTTCATGCGTCGCGGCGGGAGCGCAGGCTGGCGGATCGAAAAAACGCAAAGACGCGCCGGCATCAACCGCGCCGCGAATCGCGCACACTGACGCGGCGGGACGCGCTGGGCATCCTCGCGCTCGGCCTGTTTGTGGGCGTCAGCTATTTGCCGGCCATGCTGTGGGGCGGCTTTGTTTGGGACGACCGCGTCATAACCGAAGCCCCGCCGATTCGAGAGCTGTCCGGCCTGTGGCAACTCTGGTTCTCACCGGGCGATATGAAGATGTGGGAGGGGCACTACTGGCCGCTGGTCTATTCAACCTTTTGGCTGGAGCACAAGTTGTGGGGGTTCGACCCAGCGGGGTATCACATTGTCAACGTTCTGCTGCACTTGGTCAATACGCTGCTGCTGTGGCACTTGCTGGCGAGGTTGGTCGTGCCCGGCGCGTGGATCATCGCCGCCGCGTTCGCAGTCCATCCCCTGCATGTCGAATCCGTCGCATGGGTGATCGAGCGCAAAGACCTGCTCTCTACCCTGTTCTATCTCGGCGCATTCTCCGCCTATATTCGCTTTGTGGCGGAACGCAGACCGAGACGCTACTTCCTCGCCCTGTTCCTGTTCGCGCTGGGGATGCTGTGCAAATCCATCGCGGTCACGCTGCCGGTTGCCCTCTTGATCTATCACTGGTGGAAGCAGGGCCGCACGACTGGTGCCGACTTGTTTCGGCTCGTGCCCTTCTTTGCGGTGGGGCTGTTCATCGCCATCGCGGACGCATCGTTTTACCAATCCAATGAAGTCATCTCCTTCGGGTACTCGGCCATTGAGCGGGTGCTCATCGCGGCGCGTATCCTGTGGTTTTACGCCGGCAAATTGCTGTGGCCGACCGAACTGGCGATCATTTACCCCCACTGGGAAGTCAGCGTTGCCGACCCGCTGGCGTGGGCGTATCTTGTTGCAACTGGGGCCGTTGCGGCACTGCTCTATTTTTTTCGAGACAGGATCGGACGAGGGCCGCTTGCCGGCATGCTGTTCTTTGCGGTCACCTTGTCGCCCGTGCTCGGATTTGTGGATTACGGGTACATGCAGTTCTCCTTTGTCGCGGACCGGTACCAGTACTTGGCCGGCATTGGGGTGCTGCTCGTCGTCATCGGCGCGGCGGCGTACGGGGCGAGCAGGTGCGCGCGGCAAAAAATCGCACGCACGATCGCTGCAGTCGCGTTGGTCGTCTTGGGAACGCTGACTTGGCGGCAATCGGGCATCTATCGGGACAAAGTGACCTTCTGGAGCCACGTCATCGCGCACAATCCAACCGCGCCGATAGCCCACTACAACCTGGGCACCGCGCTCAGTGGGGCAGGGCAGTTGGACGAGGCAGAGGAACACTTGCGCCACGCCCTAAAACTCGATCCCCGCGATGAAAGCGCGCGCCAGAACCTGGGGTCGGTGCTGGTTAGGAAGCAACGCCACGAAGAAGCGGTGGCTGCTTATCGCCGGCTCATCGAGATCAACCCCCGCAGCGCGGCGGCGCACTCTGGCCTAGGCATCGCGCTCTACTACATGGGGCGGACAGACGAGGCACTGCAAAGCATTGACCGCGCGCTCGCCATTGACCCGACCTTTGAAGAGGCCCTCATCAACCGCAAAGGCATGCCACAAATCAGGGCACATGCCGACGCTGGCGTCGCGCTCATGGCGCAAGGCAAATTCGATGACGCGGAGAAACACTTGCGCCACGTCCTGAACCTGGATCCGCGCTATGCCATCGCGCTTCAAAACTTGGCCTTGTTGCAACTCAAGCGCCAGCATTACGACGAGGCGTTGGAACACTATCGCCGACTCATTGAAACAAACCCGGACAACGCGGCGGCGCACTCTGGCCTGGGCATCGCGCTCTACCACTTGGGCAAAATTGAGGACGCGCTGGCGAGTTTGGACCGGGCCTTGTCTCTCGATCCGACGCTCGAGGATGTGCGGGTCAATCGGGAAGTGATGCGGCGGGAAAAAGCGATCACGGATTAAACGGATTGCGCTGACGTTCCGCAGTCATTCAGAGAAGCCATGGCAAAATGCCATCCCAAAAGACCATCAGACAAAACCATCACGCACAGCGCACAAGGCCGTCTCGCAACCAACCTTTATTTTTTAACTCTCTTCGCAGGCCAACGCATGTCGTCCTATTACAAAAGCGATTTGCGCTGTGCAGAGCACCCCTCGGCGCCTGAGAGCGGCATTTTTTGCTTCCTTTTTTTTGCTGCTGAAAAAAAGGAAGTCGCCGCACGCCGTAGGCACAGGCGTAGCCAACGCATCAAAGGCAACCAACAGCGACCATGAACACTTCCAACCCCAACGTTTCCAAGTTCTACACCCTGGCCACCGCAGGGGTATTCCTGATCGCCGCGTACCTGTGCTTGGTCAACCTCGACTACGCCGCGCTGTGGCACGACGAGGGCCCCACCGCTGTTCACGGCGAGATCCTGCTGCAACAGGGCGACATCACCGGCTGGGACGGGCGCAATTTGATGGGGCATACCATGCTCAACGAGGACTTGCGCGGCGTATGGCCGCCGTTGATGTACGCGCTCAACGCGGCGGGGTTCGCCATCTTCGGGATTGACGAAACCGGCGCGCGCATCGTCCACGCGATCATCGGCATCGCAACACTCGGCGTCTTCTATTTGTTGCTGCGCCAGCACCTGCCATCCCACCCGCGCTTGGTGTTCTTCATCTTCACATTCGCCGCTTGGTCCGCGCAGTTGTTGCTGTACTTCCGCCAGTCCCGCTACTTTTCGATGATGGTGTTCGCGCTGTTTCTCCTCTACTATTTGTACGAACGCTACTGGCAAAGCAAAAATCCGGCATATCTCCCCGCCGCCGCAATCGTGGCCGCGCTGTCGTTTTTCAATCACTACGCCGGCGGCGCGGCGACGATGCTTTCGTTGGCCGCATATCATATTTTCTTTCGCGGTCGTGCGACCTCGCGGCGAGAGTGGGGGTTGTTCGCGCTCTGTGGCGCGGGAGTCGTCGCTGTGGGTGCGTTCTACTTGGCTTGGCTCGGCGTCCTCGGCGGCGAGCGCAGTGGTTTTCTGGATTTTGGCGCCCAAGCCGAGCCGTATCGCGGCGATTTATCCCCCCTTGCCCTTTTTCTTTGGAAAATGTGGGCATACATTCGGGAACTGTTCACCGCGGACTGGATTTCCTGGCCGGTTTTCCTGTGGTTCGCAGGTGTGATGTTGCTCGCTTGGACCGGTTCATCTCGGCCCGCGCGGCGACGAAATCGACGCCGGGCTTCTCCGCCCCAACCCCCCGATAGCGATTTTCCACGGGTCGCAACGGGAAAAATCATCGCGATGGGCGCGTTGCCCCTGCTGCTGGCGATGAAAGGGCTGTTCGTCGAATGGGTATGGCGCAAGCATGTCGTCGCAGGCGCGGCGGTGCTCTGTGCGTTGTTGTTCTCCAGCATCGGCGCGGCGCCTTTCAACCTGAAAAATGTGTTCACCGGCAAAGCCACCTTCGGCATGCACTTGTTCCAATTCATCCGCGAAGTGCATCGTCCGTACCGCGATTCCATATCCGCGGTTTCCAACTACCTGCTGCAAAATGCCGAAAAGGATGACTTGGTGTATGTGCCAAGTTACGCGGATCGCGATGTGCTGATATTCTACGCAGGCGACCATGTGCGGTTTTGCTGTTTCTTGGACGAGAACACGCTGCTGCCAAGGGAAAAGGTGGCGGCGTTGCAAGCCCCGCTCTATATTGAGGAGAACACGCCGGACTGGATCATCGGCTTTGGCGGGCTGTCCGAGGAGCTTGTGAAACAGTTCGCCGCACGCTATGCGGTCATCGCCAAGCTGGATGTTTTCCCCTACCCCACGCAACGCCCGGAATTGGCATGGCATGCCTTTTCGCCATTAGGTGCCGGGCAAAGCGGCGTGTTCATCCTGAAACGCTTGGACGAGTAGGATGGATGGGACTGACCGCCGACCACTAACCACTGATTCTTCAACCATGCGCCATATCTACATTTTTCTTTTATGCCTCCTGATTTCGGGATTGGCAACGCGCGTTTTTGCCCAAGCACCGGGCGCGATAGTCACCATCGCCGGGGGGGGTTTGGAAGACGGCGACAATGTGCCGGCAACGGATGTGATGCTCAACCGGCCGCTCGGCATTGCCTTAGATGCGCGGGGCAACCTCTACATCGCGGATACGGACAACCACCGCATTCGGCGGGTCGATGCAACGACGGGCATCATCACGACTGTCGCGGGCACGGGCGAACCTGGGTTCTCGGGCGATGGCGGTCCGGGCACACGCGCCATGCTCAACGCGCCCCAAGGCATTGCGATTGACAGCGCGGGCAATATCTATTTCAGCAGCGGAGGCGCGAGTGACGCGCAAAATCGCCGCGTGCGGCGCGTCGATCCCTCGGGTATCATCGCCACAGTGGCAGGCACCGGCGAAGGAGGGTTCAACGATGGCGTGCCCGCTTTGGAAGCCACGTTCCACGACATTGTCGCGCTGGCGATGTTGGGCGATGCCGCGCTGTTGATTTCAGATGGGGGCGATCCAAGTGGACCGGGCAACAACCGCGTGCGGCAACTCAATCTGAGAAACAATACCGTCGGTACAGTCGCGGGCAATGGCAGTGCTCGGGCGTCCAGTATTCAGGATGGGGGGCTGGCGCACCAAGCGGGATTGACCCCTGGGCAACTCGCCCTCGCGGGCAATGGCGATCTGTTGATTGCCGATGCCGACAACGGGCGCGTCCGCAGGATCAGCCGCGTGGCGCAAGACACGACCGTTGCCGTCGTTATCAACACGGTGGGCGGGCGGGAGGCGACTCCTGAAGAAACGCGCTTGGGCGACCGCGACAAAGGCGATGGCGGGGCCGCGACAAGCGCGTTGTTTTTCAACCCGTCGGGCGTTGCTGTTGATCAACGCGGCAATATTTACATCGGCGATACGGGCAACAACCGCATCCGCATCATCGAATCGGAAACCGGCGTTGTGTTGCCCCTTGCTGGAACGGGCATGTCGGGCGCGGGTTCTGATGGGGCACTCGGCCTCCTGTCCGATTTGCAACACCCCACGCGCGTGTTGATCGACGGCGATGGCGACCTCATTTTTATCGCCAACAACCGCATCCGCAAATTGCGCGACCCGGGGTTTCGCATGCCCCTTTTCCGCGCCGCTGCCGCGGATATCGACTTTGACAGGGTCAGCATTGGCGATCCCGCTGTGCGCGGTCTGTCCGTTGAAAACCGCGGCAATTTGCCCGTTCGCATCGACCCTGTTGTTTCCAATAACGCCGCGTTTCGCGTCCTGTCTGCCTTGCCCATAGATGTGGGCATCGCACAAATGGCTGAAATTGAACTCGTATTTAACCCCACGCGCGAGGGGCGCGCCGAGGGGGTGATTACCCTGACCACCGATGATCCGCGTACACCTTCTGCCACAGTCCGCGTGCAGGGGGTGGGAGAAGCCGCTGCCATCGGACTTTTTCCATCCGATATCTTGGTTTTTGATCCCACGCCCATTGGGCAATCGCAATCCATGTCCGTACGCATTTCCAACTTGGGCGCGGGCGTGCTGGTCGTTTCCCATGCCGCGACGACCGACTCGCAATTTGTCGTTGAACACACCGACACCTTGCGGATTGCCTCGGGACAAAGCCGGGACTTTCGCATTGCGTTTCGCCCGACGGCCGAAGCCCTGCAACGCGCATCGCTCACCATTTTTAGCAACGCGCCCGCAAACGCCGAGACCGCGATCCAATTGCAGGGCATTGGGCAACGCGCCCAAACCGGCGGATTTTCCGATGTGTCGTCCAATGGGGGGTTGGGTGACTCCGGCGCGGGATTTGGCGCGGCATGGGCGGATTACGACCAGGACGGAGATCTCGACCTCTACCTCGTCCGCAGCAACGAACCCAACCGGTTGTATCGCAACGATGGCGCGGGATTTACCGACATCGCCCCGATCATGGGCGTTGACGACCCCGGCGACGGAAGCGCGGGAATATGGGGCGATGTGGATCGCGACGGGGACCTGGATCTCTACGTCACCAATTTCGGCGAACCCAACCGGTTGTATCGCAATGATGGCGAGCGTTTTACCGACATCGCCCCGGCCATGGGTGTTGCCGATCCCGGCGACGGATACGGCGCGGCCTGGGCGGATTACGACCGCGATGGGGACCTGGATCTCTACGTCGCCAATTTTGGCGCGAACCGGTTTTACCAGAACAATGGCAATGGCTTTGTCGAGCGCGCCGACACCTTGGGCCTCGGCGATGTGGAAAGCGGGATTCAGCCGGCTTGGGGCGATTTTGACAACGATGGCGATCCGGATCTCTTTTTGGCAAACAGCGGCCCCAACCGCCTCTTTCGCAATGATGGCGGCCATTTCGCGGCCGTCGAAAACAACTTCAGCCCAACCGATGCCGGGCCGAGTTTTGGCGCGGCCTGGGGCGATTTTGACAACGATGGCGATCTCGATTTGTTCATCCCCTACTTTGGCGCGAACAACAGATTGTATGTCAATGACAGCGGCAAGTTCACAGATCGCGCCCCGGACATGGGCCTCGACCACGATGGGCGCGGCAGAGGCGCGGCCTGGGGCGATTTTGACAACGATGGATTCCTCGACCTCTATGTCACCAACAGCGGGCAACCCAATTTGTATTACAAAAATCGAGGCGGGCAGGAATTTGCAGAAATGGCCGATACATTGGGCCTCGGCCTCAGCGCGGACAGCAGGGGCCTCGCGCTTGCCGATTTCAACGCCGATGGCAAGTTGGATTTGTACATCGCGGTGCAAAATGGCCCGGATGTTCTGTATCGCAACCGCGAGGCCGATGGCAATTGGCTTGGCATTCGCCTGCGCGGCACGCAAAGCAGCGCAGACGCCATTGGCACGCGCATTGAAATGAGCTATGGCGACAACCGCCGCGCCATGCGCGAAATTTCCGGCGGCGCGTCCTTCTTATCTCAAGACGCGCCTATCGCGTGGTTCGGCATAGGCAATGCCGAGCGCGTCTCGGTGCTTTCCCTGCGCTGGCCTAGTGGCATCGTGCAGCAATTTCGCGGCGATACAGACGATTTATCGGTCAATCGCATCATCGACATCACCGAGCAGGTGCCACGCCCGGCAGCGCGCGTGCTCTTAACCGCAGACGCGACCCACTTATTGGGCAATGGCATCTCTGAGACCGAACTGACCGCGCGGATTCTCACCCGCGAAAACAGGCCCGTGGTTGCCAGCGGTCGCGCCGTGCGATTCCGCATTGAAACCGGCAGCGGCTTGATCATCCCCTCGCCAAATTCAGAGCAAGTAGGCGCAGATTCAATTGCAGTGCGCGACGGGGTTGCGACATCGCGTTATCGCGCAGGGCAAGACCCCGGCCGCGTTGTCATTGTCGCGGAAAGCCAGGGGCTCGCGCCCGGCCGCGTTGAACTTGAACTCATCCAACCCTTTGCAGAAGACGCCCTGACCATACGCACCATCGCCGGTTCTGGGGATGAAACCGGCGGATTTGCCGGCGATGGCGGCGCGGCAACAGACGCACTCCTCCAAAATCCGCAAGGCGTCTCGGTCGATACCTTGGGCAATATTTACATCGCCGATACGGGCAACAACCGCATTCGCCGCATCGGCGTGGAAACCGGCGCGATCCAAACCCTCGCGGGCACAGGGCAAGAGGCTGGGCTCGCCGCGCCTTATGGCTTGGCCTTCAAGGGCAATGCGTTGGTCATCACCGAAACCCAAGGCCATGTGGTGCGCGAAATACGCAACGGCGCGCTGGCCCCCCTTGCAGGCACGGGCATCGGTCAGTTTGGCGGCGACGGAGGGCGGGCATCCAATGCCAACCTCAGAGGCCCCACGGGTCTCGCCGTTGATCGAGGCGGCAGCATTTACATTGCAGACACGGACAACCACCGCATCCGCAAAGTCGATCCCACGGGCAACATCACCACCTTTGCCGGCAGCGGCGCCCCCGATCAGGGGATATTTGCCGGCGATGGCGGCGCGGGCACACAGGCCCGCCTAAACCGCCCGAGTGCCATTGCCATAGACGCGCAAAACAATGTCTATATCGCGGATACGGACAACCACCGCATCCGCAAAATTGATCCCACGGGCAACATCACCACCCTTGCGGGAACGGGCACGAGCGGATTTTCCGGCGATGGGGAAGCGGGTCTATGGGCGCGGCTCAACCGACCGCAGGGCATTGCAGTCGATGGGCGCGGGTATCTTTTCATCGCGGATACGGGCAACCACCGCATTCGCTTGCTCGACCTGAACAACGGCTTGATCCAAAGCGTGGGCGGCACGGGTTTGGGACAACGCGACCTCGAATCGGGCGGGGGCCTCGCGGTGAGCCTCAACGCGCCGCGCGGGTTGGCGATCAGCCCCACGGGCACCCTGCTCATCGCAGACGCGGGAAATCACCGAATCCGCGAACTCGCCATTGCTTTCGATTCGGCGATCACAGCATCTGCAAGCCATAAAAAAACCACCGACTTCAATGCCGATGGCCGCCTCGACTTCCGCGATTTTCTGATGTTCGCCCATGCCTTTGACACGGCTGACCCGCGCTTCGACCTCAACGCCGATGGGCGCGTTGGCTTCGGCGACTTCCTGCGCTTTGTCCAAGTCTATGAGGCGAAAAGATGAACACAGATAAACGCAGCTAAAGTGGTGTCATCCCGTATAGACGCATTTACCCTACCACATCCCGCGTCGGTGCATCTACTCGCGTTCTAAGGCGAGTTCGTCCCAAAATCTGGACGGCGTCATGTTTCGGCCCGGGCGTTGGCGCACGCAGGAGAGGGTGAGGCGGTCCATTGCGCGGGTCATGCCCACGTACAAGAGCCTGCGCTGCTCGGCCATGTCCGCGCTGTTGAGGGCGCGCGCATTGGGCAAGATGCGGTCTTCCAAGCCGCAGATATAGACCTCGTGAAATTCGAGCCCTTTTGCCGCGTGCAAGGTGAGCAGATGCACGGCATCGCGGTCGAGGGTGTCCAATTCGACTTTGTAGAGGTCCGCAAAATCGAGCAAGTTGCGAATGCCTTCTTGCAGAGAGGGCGCGGCTGTGCCGTGGCGTTGGCACAGGTCTCGAAAGCGTTGAATTTGATCCGGCGCATGCAGGGCGAGGACTTCGGGACGCGGATCTTCGCCGAGCAGCATCCGCGCCTGGCCGCGCAACCGGTCCGCGTCCAACCGGGGAAATTGCTGGACGAGGTTGCGAATGCACAAATTGGCCGGCCCCATCAAACGCTGCGCCCCCAAGTTAAAATGCAGGTGTTCTTCGAGAGAGAATTTTTGACCCCGTGCGCGGCGTTGGCAAAAAAGCATGCCCAAAGCGACTTGATCCAACAGGCGTTCGTGGGTCATGCGCCGATAGCGAGATGCGCGTTCTCGTTTCATCGCTTCAAATGCGCGATAGAGCGCGAGGGCCTGCGCGAGGGCGGGCGGCGCGTTTGCCTCGGGCGCGATGCCGTACTGATCGCAAAGGGATTGCAGATCCCGGGCCGAGGGCGCGCCATAGCTCCGCGCCATGGGCAAGGTGTCAATGGTGGGATTGGACATGCGCGAGCGGGCATTGCGCCGGGCCTCGCGGTGCAAGACCTGAAAGGCAAACGCATACCCGTTGTGCGCGATCATGATGTCGATGCCGACAAAGGATTGAAACGCGAGGTAGATTTCCTGAAATGTGGGGGTTGTGCCCTCGGTTTCTCGCAATCGCACGGGCGAATAAAATGTTTCGGCAACGCGGCCATCGCGCACGCGCACCGCGGCAATGGCCTCGATTTGCGCGTGGTCGGGATCTCCGCTCGTGGTTTCCAGCGCGCAAGTTGTGTATTCCGGCAGATAGGGCGGCAGGTCCGCGCAGTGGATCGCTTGGCACAATTTGAGGGCGATGAGCATGGCACTGTGCGATGTGCCCAAGTGCAAGAAGTGACCGGGCGTTTTGGGCGGGTCTTCGTCAAAAGACAAAATGAGCGTGTCTGGCAACAGTTCCAATCGGCTACCGGGCGCGGCCTCGCGGATGGTGAGGCCCGGGCGCGCGAGTGCATCGCGGATCAGCGTGGTGAGCAGGTGGCGCGTCACCTCGTCTTTGCACGCGACATACAAGGTGCCGCCCGCACGCCACAGGGGCAACACGCGGTCGAGCGCGGCGTCAATGCCCGGAAACGCGAGCGGATCGACGATGTGGTGGAGGTGGTTTTTCAGCGATGGCAATTCCGAGGTGTTCAGTTGGTCGAGAATGTCGTCCACCAGATGGGGCAGGGATGCGACCGCGCCTTTTTGCACGGCGTTGTGTACCACGCCTGCCAGCCCCAGGGCGCGTTCGACTTCAATGCCTTCTGCCGGTTCGACCGTGCGCGGATAGAGAAAAGCCGCCTGTTTGAAACTGCCGATAGCACTGCGTTTTTGAAACCCCCGCACGGCCGGATAGAGTTTGGGATCGACCGCTTCGAGTTCGCGCCGCAAGAACAATTCCAGGCTCGCGTCATTCGCCCCGTCCAGCGCGTAGCGCAACACAGACAGGGCGCGGCGGATCACGGGTTGGTCGAACAAGCCCCTGCGATGCGCCATCTGGCAGGGGACATTGGCGCGCATAAAGATGCGCTCGAGTTCGTTGCCAATGGCGTGTTGCGGATAGAGCACGGCCATGTCGCGGTGCATCAGGTCGGGCGTTTCGCGGATGCGGTCCCAGATGTCGCCGGCAATAAATTCGCCCTCTTCCAAAAAGGTGTCAAATGCCATGCCCCGCACGCGGCGGCCCGATTTTTGGGTTCTGATCGCGCGTTCAAACAAGGCGTCGTTGTGGGCGATGAACAGGCGTGCCAAGCGCAGAATTTCCGCAGAGGATCGGTAGTTTTCCTCCAAGAGAATGGGCGGGCGGCTTTTGGGAAAGTCGCGTTGAAATTGCGCGATGTGTTCGGGCGTGGCGTGCCGCCAGCCGTAGATGGATTGCTCGTCGTCTGCCACCACAAAGACGCTGCGATGGGCCGCGCCCAAGAGGCAGACCAGCGCGTATTGCACCGGGTCCGTGTCTTGAAATTCATCGACGAGAAGGTGTTGAAATTGCGCGCGGTACGCCGACAATATCTCGCGGTGTGCATGGAGCAAATCGTGTGCGCGAAAGATGAGGTCGTCAAAGTCGATCAAGCGGTTTGTTGACAGTTCGGCTTCATACTTGTCGAGCAGGTCCGCATCCCCTTTTTTCATCGGAACGTGCGGTTTGTACCGCCGTTGCCATTTCAGGCGGTTCACGTTTTGCATCGCATTGTTCAAGTTGCTTTCGTTGGGATTGAGACGCGGAAATGCGCGATAGATGAGCGTGCGCTGGAGGTCTTCATCCGCAATGCCAAAATGCCGCGGCAGGCCGGCGGTTTCTCGATGCTGGCGCAATATGTCAACGCAGAACCGGTGAAATGTCCCCGCGGTGACGGCCTCTGCAACGGCTTTGCCCATAGCGCGGGCCAAGCGGCTTTGCATTTCTGCGGCGGCTTTGTTGGTAAATGTGAGTGCCAAGATGTTTTCTGGCCCAACGCCGCGATGCGCGATCAGATGCGCGATGCGCTCGGTCAACACGCGCGTTTTGCCCGTGCCCGGCCCGGCGAGGACGAGCACAGGGCCCATCGGCGCGGTGACAGCCGCGCGCTGGCGTTCGTTCAATGCGATGGGATCGAGGTCTGGCATGGGATCGAGGGTCAGTAAGCGGATGGGGAGGGGCTGATAGCGACAGATAGTTGCCATTTACGTGGAAAAACTACGGGTCAGTTCTCGAATCTTTTCCCGAAAGTAGCGGAAACTGGGCGATGCGTTGTTATCGACATTCATCTGCGGCGCGATTTTCTCTGCCCACGCTGATTTTTCTCTGCCTACAGCCCCCTTGTTTTTCAGCGCATTTGAGCCGCCGACAAATACCGCGTCGGCCAGCCGTTCCCAGGTGCCGCAAATCGAGTCGTTTTGATAGCGATTCAGTACACCGTCCTCGGCCTGTGGATACGCTGCCTTGATCGCGGGGATGTCGCCGAGCAACCACGCTTCCCCTTCTTCTATGGCAATACAAAACCGGGTCTCTGGCTTGGGTTTGCACGCATTCAAGACGGTGAAGAGTTCTCGGCGAAATGTTTTTAGACACTTGTCGTCCAAGTCGCAAACCACAATCACCGCTGCTGGATAGTTGACGGGGTAGTTGGCAAATGTTTTCCCATACCCCCTGAGTAACTTGGGAAGTTGGTCGAGCAAAAGACGTTTGCTCGCATCCGTGCTACTTTTGAGATTTTTTGGAATGCGACCAATGCCCCGGTAACTGCGAACCCTGGCTGTATGTTGATTGCCGTAGATCTTCGGCATCAAGATGTCGAGGGCCTTTTTGCCGGACTGATCTTCGACGAGTATCACAAAGTGCATCCCATCACCTCGCGTCGAGATAATCGCTGTACCAGAGCCCGCCCAACGGCAATCCCGCCTCGACCATGTTGTTCACAATGGGGTCGTCGCTCGCCCGCCGGATGGTCGAAAAGCCATCCGCGCCCTTTTCCAAAATCCAGACTTCTCTCGGATCTAACGCATCGACAAGGTATGGCTGATGCGTGGTAATAAAAATTTGCGAACCGCCCCGGCGTCCGCTGGCGTGTTCTCGAAATTCGTCGGCGAGGGTCTCCAAGAGTTTGTGATACAGGCCGTTCTCCGGTTCCTCAATACAGAGAAACGCGGGCGGGGTTGGGTCTTCGAGCAACAAGAGGTAGGCAAATACCTTGAGCGTCCCGTCGGATACCTGCTGCGCGTAAAAGGGTGCCTGAAAGCCTTTGTCGTTGAAGCGGAGCAGCAACCGGCCGTCGCTGGTTCTTTCCGTGTCGATTTTGTCTATGCCCGGGATTTTATCGGCGATCCTTTTTAGAATGGCGCGAAAACGCCGGGGATGTTCGCGCTCCATGAATTGCACGACATTGCCGATGTTGTCGCCGTGGACATTGAGGCGTTGCTGGGGGCCGGCCAACGGCAGGCTACGCGCCGCGTCTGGGGTGAAGTAGCTGAGATACCAGCCTTCGATGAAGCGGCGAAAAGAGGCGATGCGCGGGTGTTGTTTCAAGGCGCCGAGCGTGGCAATGCCCAGCTTGCGGCGATCTTCCAATTCAATGGGTTCGGCGTCGCTAAATTCTTTCCCTTCTTCTAGTGAACTTATCAAATCGGATAGCTTGAAACCTTCGGCTGCTTCATCAACTTGACCAACTGCTTGGTTTCCCTTCCACGCAAGGCCCCCTCCTGCGAGTAAATAAAGAAAAAAAGATGACATCTCGTTCCCCCGATCTTCGATCATTACTTCTCGCAACATATAGGGCCGTCCGAATTGATCCGTCTCAATGGCGATCTTGTAGGTAATGGGCCAGGCGTTTTCGTGTTCTCTATAATACACTTCGAACCCGATAGGGCCTGTTTGTCCTTGGGCCCGCATTCTCTCAAAGCCGCCACGCCCGCGTGCGTCGCAGGCCTCCTCCACGCCGGACTTGAGGGCGTCGGCGAGGAACCCAAACGCATCAAATAGGGCACTTTTTCCCGTGCCGTTTTTGCCGATGACCGCCGTCATAGGGGTGAGCGGTTCGTTGTTTTGTTGGTTCCAAAGACGGCCCAGTGTAATATCCTTGAGCGACTTGAAATTTTTTACACTAAAGCCTTCTATCTTCGCCATTTTGTGCTTCCTTGCATGGGATTAAACAAGTTCAATGCGATGGAATCGAGGTCTGGCAGGAAAAAAAAAGCCCACATCGGTTCCTGGCCTTGAGAGGCAAATGCCTGAATCCCCCAGAGAACGGGTTGTGTGTCGAGGCAGATCACAATCCTCCCTTTCCGGATCTCAGTTCTTCCACAAATCGATTGACGTCGATACCCTTCCATTTTTCCCCGACCACCTCACCGAGTTCCTCAAATGCTTGCAGCGGCGATCCGCTTTGGATGTTGACAACAGAGGTCGCTTTGAAATTTACGATAAACCACGTCTCTCTTTCCCACGTCGCTTCACCTGTCATTGCAATCGCGTCGTACAAACTCCTCGCAAGGCTTCTCGCCATCTCCTCGGTCACTTTGACATGCAAAAGTCTCGACCGGTTTGGCAATCTGATATCGACTTTTGGCTCTGCCCCACCTACCCTGATACATTTTCCAAAAATGGTAGAAGTGCCTTTAACATAAGGAGATGTGGGATTTGGAATGGGCCGTTCATTTGAAATGGTTGCAATCTCAATCGCCTGAGATTTGTCCTCTACAAAATGCACTTCCCAATTTTCGCTTTTTGCCTGCTCGGAAATTCCGTATAGCGATTGATGCGCTCTGTCGGGAATGGTTGAGAAATTTTGCGTGTTGATCGCGCGCGTGATTTGGGCAATAACGGGGACAAACAAGGGGGAAACAGCGAGCCCAAGTCTGTTGCTACCCGTTGCGATTTCTACCAAACTCAAAGGTGCCTCACCCGCTTTTGTATCGACATTTTGAGCCTTGGCGGTTTCCAAAATTGTCGCTTCCAGATTTGTTAGGAAATTGACCAATGATTTTAGCGGGGTCGTCTGCGGACAAACACCGGCCCCTTTCATCTCAATGTGGAAAAGCGATTTATCCATTGCAAGCGTCCTCAAAAAAGCCATGTCGCGCCGTCGATGCTTTGAGAAACCATACACCTGTTCATCCCGAATGTCAACGGTCGTAAATATTGGGCAACCAGTCAATTTCGGCGAGTTGCTGCTCGACGAGCACGGCCTTGTACGGGGGCGCGTTTTTTGTCAGGACAACGCCTGGCCCCACCATCGCGCATGGGCCAACAATGCGCCCGGGCATGATCATCGCGCCAATGCCCGTGCGCGAGTAATCCCCGAACAACACGCCGGTAAATCCGGGAGCTTTTCGGCGGATGCCCTGCACTTCGACCTCGATTTCCGCGTCGTCAAAGCGCAGGGTGCCCACTTGTGTGCCCGCGCCTATTTCTGCGCGTTCGCCAAAAATGCCCGAGAGTTGAATCTGGTGGGTCACGCGGCCTTCTTCGAGCATGATGCCGCTCAATTCGCCCAAATAGGTGATGTGGCAGTTGGCATCGACTGTGCCCGATAGTTTGGCAAAAGGGCCAATTTTGCAGTGGTCGCCGATCACCGTGTGCGATGCGATGCGCGAGCCTTCCAATATCTGCGCGTTTTTTCCGATCCATACTGGCCCTTCAATGGAGGTATTTCTGTCAATGGTGGTGTTTTCGCCGACTGCGATGGGGCCGCAAACGCGGGCTGTGGGATCGATGGTGGCCGTGGGCGCGATGACCGATTCGGACAGGGCCTCGGCCATTTCGGCAAGGGCCAAGCGCGTGACGTTTTTCGGATGCCATGGCAGATCCATGTCAAACCATGGGCCGGGCAAATCGGTTGCGATGAGCGCGCGATTTTCTCGGTAGAGCAAGGGGATGATGTCGCAAATTTCCCGGCCTTCGGGCGGAAAGATGCCATATTGCGTTCGCGGGACAAAATCGGCGGTGTTGTCCAAATCGGGCAGGGTCTCGTTTTTGAAAACATAGAGGCCGGCCAAGGCGCGGCCCGCTCCGCCGCGGGGTTTGTACGTATAGGACGACACGCGCTGGTCTTGTTCGACATGGGCGCGGATATGAGCAGCGAGATCATCGACATGGACCACGCCCGCGACGCCAGAAGCAGTTGTGGCATTGAACACGTCCAACAGGCGAGGGATGGCATCGGGGCCAAAAAAGATGTCGCCAAAAATGACGAGCACATCGTCGTTGCCGATAAAATCGGACGCCAACCCCACGGCATGGGCGGTGCCTTTGGGTTGCGGCTGTTCAATGTAGGTGATTTGACAGCCAAAGCCTTGACCCTTGCCAAAGTAATTGCGCGCCCGGCCCCCGCGATGCCCCACCACAATGCCGATGTCGGTGATCTTGGCGTCGATCAAGCGCGAGACTGTCCACGCAATCAACGGGCGGTTGCAGATGGGGAACATGGGCTTGGGGCGAAACACATTAAACGGAAAAAAACGCTCGCCTTTGCCGGCTGCGAGAATGAGTGCTTTCATTTAGGCACCCCTCCCCATAAAATTTTTCATTTTCTCAATCCTTTCATTCTATCCATCCTGATCGCACGATCCCCAAACAAAGATAAATTGTGAAAGCGCGGCGTGCAACTTTTTGTGTCTTGACTTTGCGCGGGTTATCTACTAAAGTTTTGTTGTTTTTGTCATTCAAAACGCGATGTGCAACTTTAGAAGCATCGGTCAGTGGTCAGCAACCTTCGGACGGATGGGTAGAGGCTGAAGGCCGATAGCTACATACAGTTTGGTTATGTCAAAAGTGTCCATCACAACCGTGTTCAAAAGCGGATTCGCGCTCCCGTGGGGGCGGGTCGCGCTGTTTGTGTTTCCTTGTTTCGCCGCGTTTGTGATAGCGGGGCAATTGGGCACAGGAGAGCGATCCGAGCCTATTTTGCGGGTTGAAAAACTGATTGCGCGGCAAAATTTTGCCAAAGCATTGTCTGTTCTCGAGGAGTTGGATGACGACGCCCTCGACGCTGGGGATGTTCGCAACACCCAGTTGCAGCGCGCGATTTGTTTGATGAACACGGGCGAGCACGCAGACGCGCTGGCAATTTTTCAGGCTTTGGAAGACGCGGGTCAAGTGCTTGGCGATTATATCGCGTTTTGGATGGGGCAATGTGCCGAAGCAATGGGGCAAGCCGCAAAGGCCGAAAGCCATTACGCGAAAATTTTGCACATGGAACCGGAGAGTTTGCTCCGCGATCAGGCCGCGCTCGATGCCGCTCGGGGCGCGCTGGCACAGGGCAATGCAGAAGGGGCGGTCGCCTATTATCAGACACTTATCGGCAAGGGCGCACGCGAAGGAGACGCGCTGGCCGGTCTAACTGCGGCATGGGCCGCGTTGGAAGATTCTGTTGCTGCGCGTGAGGCGGCATTGCGGTTGATCGAAACTCATCCCACGCATCCGGGCGTTCCCGCTATCCTGGCAAAGCTCCGCGATTTACGCGAAGTTGAGGACTTATTTTACGCGGGCGTGGCCTATATGCATGTTGCAAATTATCAACAGGCGGCTGATTTGTTGTACCGCGTGGTCGCAAAATCCGACGATGTCGCCTGGCAGGGCAAAGCGCAATGCGAACTGGGCCATGTGTATTATCGACGCGGAAAATATCTCATGGCCGAAAGCGCGTTTGAACGCGCGTACAAAGTGTATAACGTGCCCGAAGCGCTGTTTCACCTGGGGCGATGCGCCATCAAACGCGGGCGCGATTTGGCGGCGATTGTGCGGTTTGTCGAGTTTGCGCGTCTCTTTCCGGATTTGCCGGACGCAGACGAAGCCCTCTGGCAGGCGGGCATGGCCTACGAGCGGCGCGGGCGGCACCGCGATGCGCGCGCGTTGTTTTTGGAACTGGCAAAATCACATCCCACAAGTGCTTATGCCGACCGTGCGGCGTGGCGTGCGGGGTTCGCGCTGTATCAGACCCGGCAATACGCAGCGGCGGGCAGGGCCTTTTTGCACGCGGCGCGCCAGGCATCTGAAAACCACCTGCGCGATCAGGGCCATTACTGGGCGGGCAAGTGCTATCAGGCGTTGGGACAAAAAGCAGAGGCCGAAGTCTGGATGGAACGCGCAACCGAAGGGTTCCCCCTGTCTTATTACTCGGCGCGCGCCCGTGCGGTTTTGGGCAAAACAGACGATGTTTTATTCGATGCCTCACGCCCTAGCGCAACCCCTCTTGCCGGGCAGATATACGAGCCATCCGCCCATGTGTATAAAGGCGACGCGCTCGCGGCACTTGGCTTGTATCGCAATGCAGAGCGCGAATACGACCGCGCCCGGCGCATTCACGCACGCGATGTGTTCGCGCTGGAGGGCCTGCTGTTGCGTTATGAGCGCGTGCGCGCCATGCACAAGGCTTTTCGGGTGTCCAGTCAAATCGCGATGTTGCAGCGCGGACTGGGGGTGCCCATGACGCTATCCTCGTTTCGGCAGTTGTATCCCATTTATTTTTGGGGCGAGATCAATCGGACAGCGCGAAAGATAGATCTGGATCCCCATCTCGTCATTGCCATCATGCGGCAGGAAAGCGCGTTTCACGCCGAGGCGGTTTCTCGGGCGGGCGCGCGCGGGTTGATGCAGGTGATGCCAGAGACCGGACAGAAGATGGCCCGCCGCGTGAAGCTCAAAAATTTTTCAATTGCGGATCTCTTTGAACCCAATATGTCGATTTGGTTGGGCGGCGTGCATCTTGCCGATCACCTGAAAACATTTCAGCAAGACGAGCGCAGGCAACTCGGCTTGGCACTCTCGGCGTACAATGCGGGCCCAGAGGTTGCCAAGCGGTGGGCAAAGCGTTTGACGAGGCGCGATTTCGATGAATTTGTGGAGCGCATTCCCTATAAAGAGACCCGCAATTACGTGAAGTTGGTGTATCGCAATTATCGCGTTTATTCCTACCTCAATGAGAGGGTGGGAACTTCATCCATTGGGTTATGACTATGAACGAACGACCACTGTGGCTGATCGTGGAAGACGCATTTATCATTTTGTGCATTGGCGCGCTCTGGCCGGAGATTTTGGGCTGGCAGGGCTGGATCTGGGATTTGGTGCAATACGTCGCACTCGCTGGCTTGGTGTGGATTTTGATCCGGCGAATTGGGCGGTATCGAGACCGCCGAAAATAAAATTTTGACGAATGGCAAAAACCTCAGCCCTGGCTGAGGTTTTTTTGGGCTATGTGCATCTGGATTATTTGAAGAGGTAAAATCCCGTAATGACGGGGTCAATGCCGCGGATATAGAGGATGAGGATAATGGCAATGACGATACACGCCGCGATGAGGAGGAGCACGAACCCGGTTTTCTGGTGCCACTTGGGTTGGGACGGAGGGATATTGGAATCGCTCATGGGATGGACGCAATGCTATGCGCGGAAAAGATCGAGAATGCGGGGCAAGATGGCGCGTAGGGCCTGGCCCCGATGGCTGAGGCGATTTTTTGTTTGGGAGGGCAGTTCGGCAGCGGTGCAGTTGTGCGTGGGCACGTAAAACAGGGGGTCGTACCCAAAGCCGTTGTTGCCTCGGGGCGACGTGAGGATGCGCCCCTCCCAAGTCGCCTGAGCGGTCTGCACGCGGCCATCGGGCGCGGCAAGGGCTATCGCACAGCAAAAGCGCGCGGTGCGATGGTTTTCGGGAATGCCGCGCAGGTTTGCGATGAGTTTGCGGTTGTTGTCCTCATCGGTGGCATGTTGCCCGGCATAACGCGCAGAGTATATGCCGGGCGCGCCATCTAAGGCATCGACCACGAGGCCCGAGTCATCGGCCAAAGCCGGCAAGCCCGTGTACTCGGCGATTTCGCGGGCTTTTTTGCTGGCGTTGGCTTCAAAGGTGTCGCCATCCTCAATTGTATCAGGCGCGTTTGGAAAATCGTCGAGGGATTGCACATGGATATCAGCGCCGAGCAGGGCTTGAATTTCCCCGCGCTTGCCCCGATTGCGGGTGGCGAGAATGAGGATGGGCATAGGAATATAATCCACTAAGGACACGAAGAAAGATGCAAAAATAAAAACGTAGGGGCGATGCCCCCGTGCTCGCCCGAAGCGGAAAAATGATTTTCAGTCGTCAGTCCGCCCGCATCTCCCGGCCCGTGAAAGAGTGAATCGCGCAGACCGGAAAACGCGCTGCCACAGAGAGGGGCGGCGAAACCGTTGCCACGTTTTCAGATGCGATTTCCAATCCGGCGAAAGTTCGGGCAAGCGGGCAAAACGCTTTTGGATGTCTTCGCGCCGCGCTTCGATATCCACAGTGGCGATAGGCGCGTAAGGCGGCAAAAGCGAGCGGTTGATCAACTGCCGCTTTTTGCTGGCTTCGATATTTTCGCGGGCAAGACGCAGGTTTTCGAGGCAACGGGCGGTCAGATTGTCCACGAGCGCGTTGTGTCGCTTGCACAACTGGCCGTAGTTTTCAATGACCAAAAGGAGATCAGTATCGCGGGCGGGCGGCGTTTTTGAAGACGGGTGAAAATCTTCGGGCAGGGCGTTTAGGCCGAGTGCTTCGCGCATTTCCGCGCTGTGGGAAAAGGTCTGCATGAGCGTCTGAGCGAGGGGGCGAATTGCTTTTCGCAAAGGTGCGATTTTTTCGCTTGCGCTGTGCAGGTGTGCTTCGGCTTTTGCGAGGTGTTCTTCCGCGTCTTTGCGCTCTTGCAGTTGCGGGGGAAGCGCGTTGTTGTCGCGCAGAATTTTGCCCGCCATGCGGTGTTCCGCATCGGGTTGGAAATACGCTTTTAAGTCGAGCGGTTTGCCCTTGCCGGGCAAGTCCGTATCGCCCACCACGGCATCGCGCAACATTTCATCGGGCGTGCGCCTCTCTATCTTTCCATCTGGCGCACGTCTGATCGTTTTGCCCATTTCATTCCTCCGGGAATTTGGCGAATCCGTCGTCTTTGATAAATATACGCGGAATCAGATCGCATATCAAGGCCAGTAAGCGGCGTTGGCTTTCGCAACGTCATATCCCTATATTTTTCAGCAGAATACGCGATAAAAAGCGCGAATAGATGAATTTCACCCAACGAATCGTAAGGGCGGTGCCCCCGTGCCCGCCCGAAAGTCAGTGGTCATTCCCCGTCCAATAGCCCCAAAACCCGAGGCACTTTGACGAACGGCTATCGCATACTAACCCTGACTTGCCCCTTGTTGTAGACAAAAAAAAGGAAAGGAGATCGGATATGATCATCACACAACTCCGCGCAACGCAACCCGATGCGGACCGCGCGCCGCAGGGATGGCGCAGAAGTCTCGGACAAATTTTGGTGCGGGTCGATACCGACGATGGCCTATCCGGATACGGCGTTGGCGGCGGCGGTGCAGCGGGCATTCACGTTGTCGAGACCGCGTTGCGCGAAGTCCTCATCGGCGCCCGTGCCGATGATGTCGAGGGATTGTGGGACGCGATGTATCGCCATACCGCGGCGTATGGGTACAAGGGCATTGCGATGATGGCGCAAAGCGGCGTGGATTTGGCCTTGTGGGATTTGCGGGGCAAGCGCGCGAACAAGCCCCTCGTGGAAGTGCTCGGCGGCGCGAACAAGGCCGTGCCCTCGTATCGCACGGGCGGGCGAAACGGACTTGAGGAAGCCCTCGCGCAGGGGTATAAGGCTGTCAAGTTTGGCATTGGCGCGATGGATGCCCACGCGGAATTGGATGCCATCGCCGATTTGTTCGGCGATATCCGAACGGTCACGGGGCCCGATATTCAAGTGATGTGCGATGCGTCCATGAGGTGGGATGTGGAAGGCGCGTTGCGCGCTGCCGAGCGGTTGGTCGCGTTCGACCTGACGTGGTTGGAAGAACCGCTTTTGCCCGAGGATTTTGACGGCTATGAACGGCTGATGCGCGAAAGCCCCATCCCCATTGCGAGCGGCGAGCACGAATACACCGCGCGGGGGTTTGAAGCCCTGATGCAACGGGGCTTGCACGCGATTTACCAGCCCGATGTGTGCTGGTGCGGCGGCCTGACCGAGTTGGTCAAAATTTACGCCTTGGCAAAACGCTACAATGTATCGGTCTGTCCCCACCGCGGCGGCGAGGTGTGGGCACTGCACGCGATAGTCGCGCTCGACCCCGATCCCTTGGCAGAAAGCGGTCGCCCGTGGATGACGTGGGTGCGCGATCAGCCGCGAGTCACAGATGGCAACATCGCGCCGAATGATGGGCCGGGTTTTGGCGTTTCATTTCACGATGACCTGTGGGCGATTTAGGGAACCGCGTCAATCCGCTGACCGAATCCGTGCCCACTTGCGTATCGCTCGTGGAGATCGTGGAATTGGACGAGCGATAATAGCGCAAGGTCGTCGCGGCAACCGAACCCGTACCCGAGTTGCGAACCGTGGCACGCAGGGTGAAAGATTGCCTGGTCGTCAGCGTGTTGTCGCTGACCGAAGGCGATTCAACGATCAGGTCGGGACGACTACTGCCACTACCGCGTATCCAGCGCGATGCCAATTGGATCCTCCAATCCTGTGGTGATGAGGTCTTCGACATTAGAGCCATCGAGGTTGGCACGCCGAATATTTTCCTTGCCATAGCCCGAGTCCGTCCAGTACATCTTTCCGCCCACCACATCCAGTGCGATGCCATACGGACTTGCCAATCCTGTGGTGATGAGGTCTTCGACATTGGAGCCATCGAGGTTGGCACGCTTAATCTTTTTCGTGCCATAGTTCACCCAGTACATCTTTCCGCCCACCACATCCAGCGCGATGCCTCTTATCACCGACAATCCTGTGGTGATGAGGTCTTCGACATTGGAGCCATCGAGGTTGGCACGCTGAATCTTATCCGTGACAGAGTATTCCGTCCAGTACATCTTTCCGCCCACCACATCCAGCGCGATGTCTTTTGGATGCCCCAATCCTGTGGTGATGAGGTCTTCGACATTAGACCCATCGAGGTTGGCACGCTGAATCTTATCCGTCCAGTTGTCCGTCCAGTACATCTTTCCGCCCACCACATCCAGCGCGAAGCCTTCTGGCCTCGACAATCCTGTGGTGATGAGGTCTTCGACATTGGAGCCATCGAGGTTGGCACGCTGAATCTTATCCGTGCCCTGGTCCGTCCAATACATCTTTCCGCGCCCCACATCCAGTGCGATGCCAATTGGACTTGCCAATCCTGTGGTGATGAGGTCTTCGACATTGGAGCCATCGAGGTT
This sequence comes from uncultured Latescibacterota bacterium, assembly GCA_958295785.1. Taxonomy (GTDB): domain Bacteria; phylum Latescibacterota; class UBA2968; order UBA2968; family UBA2968; genus VXRD01. The sequence goes on along the minus strand of OY282377.1, from coordinate 1,603,200 downwards.
GGCACGCTGAATCTTATTCGTGCCAGAGTCCGTCCAGTACATCTTCGGATACGGCAGAACCGTGACGGTTACAGCACTGGAGCAGTTGTTGCTCGTGTCGGTCTCGCCACTGACGCTTTCGACACACGCGCCGTAGTAATACGTGCCCGCACTCGACGGCGCGGTCAAACTGACCGACTCATCACTCGTGCCAGAAGCCGAAAGCCCGCTTATCGCCGCCGCCGTGCCCACTTCCGTATCGCCGGTCGAAATCGTCGCGTCGGACGAGCGGTAATAGCGCAACGTCGTCGCGGCAGCCGCCGCCGTGCCTTGGTTGCGAACCGTCGCGCTCAGAGTAAGGGACTGCCCTGTCGGCGGCGTGGTATTATCCACCGAAGGCGATTCAACCACCAAGTCCGGGGCCCCCACCTTCACCTGTACCCCGGTTGAGCAGTTGTTGTTCGTGTCGGTCTCGCCGCTGACGCTTTCGACACACGCGCCGTAGTAATACGTGCCAGAACTCGACGGCGCGGTCAAACTGACCGACCCAACACTCGTGTTAGAAGCCGAAAGCCCGCCCACATCATCCGTGCCAACAGCCGTATCGCTGGTCGAAATCGTCGCGTCGGACGAGCGGTAATAGCGCAACGTTGTCGCCGAAGCCGCCCCCGTGCCTTGGTTGCGAACCGTCGCGCTTAGAGTAAGGGACTGACTCGGCGTCGGCGTGGTATTATCCACCGAAGGCGATTCAACCACCAAGTCCGGCCTCCCCACCTTCACCTGTACGCCGGTTGAGCAGTTGTTGTTCGTGTCGCTCTCGCCGCTGACGCTTTCGACGCATGCGCCGTAATAATACGTGCCAGAACTCGACGGCGCGGTCAAACTGACCGACTCAACACTCGTGTTAGAAGCCGAAAGCCCGCCCACATCATCCGTGCCAACAGCCGTATCGCTGGTCGAAATCGTCGCGTCGGACGAGCGGTAATAGCGCAACGTCGTCGCGGTAGCCGCCGCCGTGCCTTGGTTGCGAACCGTCGCGCTCAGAGTAAGGGACTGACTCGGCGTCGGCGTGGTATTATCCACCGAAGGCGATTCAACCACCAAGTCCGGGGCCCCCACTGTCACCTGCACCCCGGTTGAGCAGTTGTTGTTCGTGTTGGTCTCGCCGCTGACGCTTTCGACGCACGCGCCATAGTAATACGTGCCCGCACTCGGCGCGGTCAAACTGACCGACTCAACACTCGTGTTAGAAGCCGAAAGCCCGCCCACATCATCCGTGCCAACAGCCGTATCGTCTTTGGAAATCGTCGCGTCGGACGAGCGGTAATAGCGCAACGTCGTCGCGGTAGCCGCCGCCGTACCTTGATTGCGAACCGTCGCGCTTAGAGTAAAGGACTGCCCTGTCGTCGGCGTGGTATTATTCACCGAAGGCGATTCAACCACCAAGTCCGGGGCCCCCACTGTCACCTGTACCCCGGTTGAGCAGTTGTTGTTCGTGTCGCTCTCGTTGATTATCGCATCCACACATGCGCCATAATAATACGTGTCCGCTATTGAAGGCGCGGTTACGCTACTTGACTGAGCACTCGTCGCCGACGCCGCAAGCCCGCTGATCGCATCATCTGTGCCCACTTCCGTATCGTCTTTGGAAATCGTCGCGTCGGACGAGCGGTAATAGCGCAACGTCGTCGCGGCAGCCGCCGCCGTACCTTGATTGCGAACCGTCGCGCTTAGAGTAAGGGACTGCCCTGTCGTCGGCGCGGTATTATCCACCGAAGGCGATTCAACCACCAAGTCCGGGGCCCCCACTGTCACCTGCACCCCGGTCGAGCAGTTGTTGTTCGTGTCGCTCTCGTTGATTATCGCATCCACACACGCGCCGTAATAATACGTGCCCGCTGTCAAAGGCGCGGTTACGCTACTTGACTGAGCACTCGTCGCCGACGCCGAAAGCCCGCTGATCGCATCATCTGTGCCAACAGCCGTGTCGTCTTTGGAAATCGTCGCGTCGGACGAGCGGTAATAGCGCAACGTTGTCGCCGAAGCCGCCCCCGTGCCTTGGTTGCGAACCGTCGCGCTTAGAGTAAAGGACTGACTCGGCGTCGGCGCGGTATTATCCACCGAAGGCGATTCAACCACCAAGTCCGGGGCCCCCACTGTCACCTGCACCCCGGTTGAGCAGTTGTTGTTCGTGTCGCTCTCGTTGATTATCGCATCCACACACGCGCCGTAGTAATACGTGCCCGCTGTCAAAGGCGCGGTTATGCTACTTGACTGGGCACTCGTCGCCGACGCCGCAAGCCCGCTGATCGCATCATCTGTGCCAACAGCCGTGTCGTCTTTGGAAATCGTCGCGTCGGACGAGCGGTAATAGCGCAACGTTGTCGCCGAAGCCGCCCCCGTGCCTTGGTTGCGAACCGTCGCGCTTAGAGTAAGGGACTGACTCGGCGTCGGCGTGGTATTATCCACCGAAGGCGATTCAACCACCAAGTCCGGGGCCCCGACCTTCACCTGTACCCCGGTGGAGCAGTTGTTGTTCGTGTTGGTCTCGCCGCTGACGCTTTCGACACACGCGCCGTAATAATACGTGCCAGAACTCGACGGCGCGGTCAAACTGACCGACTCAGCACTCGTGTTAGAAGCCGAAAGCCCGCCCACATCATCCGTGCCAACAGCCGTATCGCTGGTCGAAATCGTCGCGTCGGACGAGCGGTAATAGCGCAACGTCGTCGCGGCAGCCGTGGCCGTGCCTTGGTTGCGAACCGTCGCGCTTAGAGTAAGGGACTGCCCTGTCGTCGGCGCGGTATTATCCACCGAAGGCGATTGAACCACCAAGTCCGGGGCCCCCACTATCACCTGCACCCCGGTTGAGCAGTTGTTATTCGTGTCGCTCTCGTTGATTATCGCATCCACACACGCGCCGTAATAATACGTGCCAGAACTCGACGGCGCGGTCAAACTGACCGACTCAACACTCGTGTTAGAAGCCGAAAGCCCGCCCACATCATCCGTGCCAACAGCCGTATCGCTGGTCGAAATCGTCGCGTCGGACGAGCGGTAATAGCGCAACGTTGTCGCGGTAGCCGCCGCCGTGCCTTGATTGCGAACCGTCGCGCTTAGAGTAAGGGACTGACTCGGCGTCGGCGTGGTATTATCCACCGAAGGCGATTCAACCACCAAGTCCGGGGCCCCCACTGTCACCTGCACCCAGGTTGAGCAGTTGTTGTTCGTGTTGGTCTCGCCACTGACGCTTTCGACACACGCGCCGTAGTAATACGTGCCCGCACTCGACGGCGCGGTCAGACTGACCGACTCAACACTCGTGTTAGAAGCCGAAAGCCCGCCCACATCATCCGTGCCAACAGCCGTATCGCTGGTCGAAATCGTCGCGTCGGACGAGCGGTAATAGCGCAACGTCGTCGCGGTAGCCGCCGCCGTGCCTTGGTTGCGAACCGTCGCGCTTAGAGTAAAGGACTGCCCTGTCGTCGGCGTGGTATTATCCACCGAAGGCGATTGAACGATCAAGTCCGGGTTGTTGCTGCCCCCGCTGCCACTGCGGCTCACCGTGACGCGCACGCCAGCCGAGCAGTTGTTGTTCGTGTCGGTCTCGTTGATTATCGCATCCACACACGCGCCGTAATAATACGTGCCAGAACTCGACGGCGCGGTCAAACTGACCGACTCAGCACTCGTGTTAGAAGCCGAAAGCCCGCCCACATCATCTGTGCCAACAGCCGTGTCGTCTTTGGAAATCGTCGCGTCGGACGAGCGGTAATAGCGCAACGTCGTCGCGGCCGCCGTGGCCGTGCCTTGATTGCGAACCGTCGCGCTTAGAGTAAGGGACTGACTCGGCGTCGGCGTGGTATTATCCACCGAAGGCGATTCAACCACCAAGTCCGGGGTCCCCACTGTCACCTGCACCCCGGTTGAGCAGTTGTTGCCTATCTCGGTCTCGTTGATTATCGCATCCACGCACGCGCCGTAATAATACGTGCCCGCTGTCAAAGGCGCGGTTACGCTACTTGACTGAGCACTCGTCGCCGACGCCGAAAGCCCGCTGATCGCATCTGTGCCCACTTCCGTATCGTCTTTGGAAATCGTCGCGTCGGTTGAGCGGTAATAGCGCAACGTCGTCGCGGCAACCGAACCCGTGCCCGAGTTGCCCGAGTTGCGAACGGTGGCGCGTAGGATGAAAGATTGCCCAGGCGTCAAGGTACTATCGCTGACCGAAGGCGATTCGACAACCAAATCAGAGGACGTTGCGAACAGGCTGAGCGAAACGATCCGGTTCGGTTGGGAGATTTGCAGGCCCTTGTAATCCTCTGGCACCTCAGACACGGACCGCACCCCCACCCGAACCAAGTTGCCCCCGCTCTGCCTCACGGTGATGCCTCTGCTCTCGGTGCTGCCCGCGGCGATTGTCCCCGTGCTTTGCGACAGGCTGCCGCCCGTGACAGACAGGCTGATGGACATGGCAAACGGCGCGCCTTTATCGACTTTGAGTTGCACCGTTGCCGGGCTGGGCGCGAGTAAATTTGCATTGTCCGTGCGTTCCAAACTCAGGGTCAATGGAAACGGCGCGCCTGGGTTGGCTTCCAAATTCAGCCCTTCCAAACGGGATAGGCCAGAGAACACGCTATCGGGCAGACTGCTGAGTTGATTAAGGTGGAGAAAGCACACTTGCAAGTTGGACAGGTTCGAGAACACGCCATTGGGCAGACGGTTCAAACGATTGCCACCCAAGTCCAGCTTTCTCAAGTTGGACAAATTTGAAAACACATCCGCGTTCAGACTGTTCAGGAGATTGCCTCCAAGTTGGAGGTCTTGCAAATTAGACAGGCCAAGGAATATATCATCGGGCAACGCGGTCAGGCGGTTGCTACCCAAGCGCAAGACGCGCAGGTTGGATAAATCATTGAAATCAGCGGTCTGCAACGCGGTCAGCCCTTTTCCTCTGATATTCAGCGTATCCCTTAGCCCGGTCAGATGCGTTTTCGTGACCTGCGCGCAATCGGTAACGCCTGCGATTTGTTCCAAAATAGCAGCGCGCACCTGTGTGGTTCGCCCACAGATGCCGCCCACACCACCACTGCTCACCGTGACGCGCACGCCAGCCGAGCAGTTGTTGTTCGTGTCGGTCTCGTTGATTACCGCATCCACGCACGCGCCGTAGTAATACGTCCCCGCACTCGACGGCGCGGTTACGCTACTTGACTGAGCACTGGTACCAGACGCCGCCAGCCCGCTGATCGCATCATCTGTGCCAACAGCCGTGTCGTCTTTGGAAATCGTCGCGTCGGTTGAGCGGTAATAGCGCAACGTTGTCGCCGCAGCCGTGGCCGTGCCTTGGTTGCGAACCGTCGCGCTCAGAGTAAGGGACTGCCCTGTCGTCAGCGTGTTGTCGCTGACCGAAGGCGATTGAACAATCAAGTCCGGGTTGTTGCTGCCCCCGCTGCCACTGCTCACCGTGACGCGCACGCCAGCCGAGCAGTTGTTATCGGTATTGCTCTCGCTACTGACGCTTGCCACGCACGCGCCGTAGTAATACGTCCCCGCACTCGAAGGTGCTCTCAGGCTGATCGACTCAGCACTCGTGTTAGAAGCCGAAAGCCCGCTCACCGCATCCGTGCCAACAGCCGTATCGCCGGTCGAAATCGTCGCGTCGGTTGAGCGGTAATAGCGCAAGGTCGTCGCGGCCGACTGTCCCGTGCCCGAGTTGCGAACGGTGGCGCTTAGGGTGAAGGTTTGCCCAGGCGTCAAGGTACTATCGCTGACCGAAGGCGATTCAACAATCAAGTCTGGGTTGTTGCTGCCCCCGATGTTGCTGCGGCTCACCGTGACGCGCACGCCATCCGAGCAGTTGTTGTTCGTATTGCTCTCGCCACTGACGCTTTCGACGCACGCGCCGTAGTAATACGTGCCAGAACTCAATGGCGTTTTCAGACTAATGGACTTGGCACTGGTGCCCGAAGCCGCAAGCTCGCTCACACTATCCGTGCCAACAGCCGTATCGCCGGTCGAAATCGTCGCGTCGGACGAGCGGTAATAGCGCAAGGTCGTCGCGGCCGACTGTCCCGTGCCCGAGTTGCGAACGGTGGCACTTAGGGTGAAGGTTTGCCCAGGCGTCAAGGTACTATCTCTGACAGAAGGCAATTCAACAATCAGGTCGGGAGACGAACTGTCATAACTGCTGACAAAAATCAGAAAATCCTGAAAGTCTATCGCGCCATCGCTATTCAAATCATACTTAACTTGGTATCTGCCATCCCCTTGCCGGGTGTCATACTGCCCTACAAACGCCAAAAAGTCGAAAAAATCAACCGCCCCATTGCCATCAAAATCCGGCGTCGGGGCAGTCGTCGCATTAAACGCGATTCGGTTTGTCGTGGTGATCACATCGCTTGAACCCGCGTTTTCAGAAAGCGTTACCGACGCAATACCAATGGAAAATTCCCTGCCCGTGACATCGGTCACTGTGGTGAACTCTGCCCGTGTTAGAAAACCTGATGATGGCAATGTAACCGGGGAAAGCGCCGCGAAGTCAGTGCCCGTTGAAGCTCGAATTGGAAAGGTAAATGCGCTGTTCTCGGCTTTGACATAGGTCAGCACAGACGCATCAAAGTCAAAGCGGATTCGCATGCCGGTCAATGAGGTGGTCACGCCGGTTGCGAAAACTTCAATGGCAATTTTGGTGCCCTGTCCAGACACGGTGCCCGAGGTCACGGCATCATTTCGTTGATTGCCCGACCCGCCATTGGGAATCAGATCCAGCGACAGACGCGCATTGGCATTGGGGCCTGCGGCAACTTTTGCACGCTGTATCGCGTCATCCGAACGCCAGGCTTCTGCCTCGCCCTCGGCGAGCAGGCCGTGCAACCCCGCATCGCGCGCCTCGGCAATTTTCGCACGCAGGTCAGAACTCGGGGCAGATTCCCCAGGGGTCGCGCCCGCATTGGCATCGGGCTCAGCAGCGGCCTGATAGCCCAAAAAGACCAGCACGGTCAGTGCGGTCATCAACAAGCCCATTGCCACAATCCGTTTACGCATAGCTATCTCCTTTGCGTTGGGGATACAGGGGGCCATCTCACGAGCAGATGGCGGTCTTGACGAGAGGCAATATATAACCTGCCGAAAATAAAAAAACAAAAAAATCGAATGCCACAATACAGCGACACGCGGTTGATTTTCGGATAGACCGACCAAATGCCATACCAAATTGATTTTCTGTTGACCTAATGTGATGCGATATGCTCCCTGCAAATGCCGTTACGCAGTACGTCAAATAAGCCATCGCAAAATGCTATCCCAAAAGACCCTCCGATAAAGCCATCACGCACAGCGCGCAAGGCCGTCTCGCAACCAACATCCATCTTGCAACCCACCTTGCAGGCCAACGCATGTCGTGCTACTACAAAAGCGATTTGCGCTGTGCAGAGCACCCCTCGGCGCATGAGAGCGGCATTTTTGAACTGCTAAGGCAGTTGTACCCCGCTCGCCTACTTTTTTTTGCTGTTGAAAAAAAGTATGAAAACGCGAATAATTTGAGCGTTTGACGCCGCACGCCGTAGGCACAGGCGTAGCCAACGCATCGGAGGCAACCAACGAGGAGTTAGGACCAAACGCTTTAGACAAGCAATGCATGATCTCTATGGAACGTCTGTTCCTCATTCATCGCGGTCGTAGGGGTAGCAATGGAAATAGCAGAAACGCCATCAGCGGTTTGCCGATGGCGTTTTTTGTTTGGGGTTGGGGAATCATGGAAGGTGTTCTAAGTCGTCGAGGTCTTTGAATCTTCCGCTGGCTTTTTTGTTCGCCTTCAAGTGTTCAAGGCTGATGATGGAAATTTGAATTTCATCGATGGTATCCACGATGCGTTCTGCATAGCAAGTCTCAAAATCAACGCCCGAAATAGATGGAATAATCGCAATACGCATTGGAGGAACCCCCATTCTGACGATGTCTTCTTCATTGAAAAAAATATTTGCTAGAACTTACGCATGCTGAGTTAAAAAAGGGTGCAATTCCGTAAAATTTATCACTTTGAGGAGGTATCAATGCGCCAACCGACGCGTTTGGATTACTGTCAGTATCTGCTTAGCAGTCCCCTCAACGATACCCTGACCCCTTTCGCCGACCATAGCGAAGGGTTCAGTCATGATATGATCAACCGCTATCTCGCCGGTGATCGTATCCCCCCCCGCTTGGTGTGGGAACACGTCAAAGCCCCCATCGCGTTGACGCCCAAAGGCTATGTGATCTTTGATGACCCGGTTTTAGACAAGCGACACGCGCGCAAGATCGCGTGAGTGCGCCGTCAATATAGCGGCAACGCCCAAGGCGTCATCAATGGCATTGGGGTGGTCACATGTGTCTATGTCAATCCGCAACAGGATCGGTTCTGGCTGATTGACTATCGGATTTATGACCCGCAAGGCGATGGCAAAACCAAATGGGATCCTCTCAAGGACATGCTCTCTGCGTTGGTCTATCAGAAGCGCCTTCCTTTTACCGGGGTCTTGATGGACAGTGGGTATGCGACCAAAACGGTCATGCGACACATAGAGCAGATGCAAAAAACCTATTATTGTCCCCTCAAGACGAACCGGCGCGTGGACGAGTAGGCAGGCACAATCCCCTACCAGCGCGTAGATAGCTTAACTTGGACGAAAGCGCAACGCAAACAAGGCAAGTCAATTAAAATCAGAGGGTTCCCCAAAGACCACAAAGTGAAATTATTCCGGGTGGCGTCTGCTGCCAGACGCACGGCGTATGTCGTGACTAACGACCATGCTCAAAACGATTCTTCAGGGGTACAACAGGTGTGTCACCAAAGATGGAAAATTGAGCCATTTCACCGCGAAGTCAAACAGGTAACCGGGCTTGAAAAGTGTCAATGTCGGTTGGCACGCATGGTACGAAATCATATTGGGTGTGCGATGTTAGTTTGGATAAGACTCGCGCAGGTGGCCTATCAAACAGGACAAACCATTTATCAAGTCAAATACCGGGGGGTGGCTGACTTCTTGAGACAACAACTCAAAGCACCTCATATTCCAATGGTGATTGCGTAAGTCCTATTTGCATAAAGGTCAGATGCGGGGAATCCAAACGCTTGTAAGGTGGCGACCAGTCGTTCGGCATTTTGGGGATGGACGGCAATCCAAATATCCAGATCATTGGTGGCGCGTGGGTACCGCTCCTTAAAATCGTATCAAACCGCATCTTATCGCATACTATCTCATATTAGGCAAAAGCGTGCGACAACTGTTGCGGTAGAGATTCCAATAGACGCTTCATCGGTTCTGCCTCTGTACCAGCAGGGCTTATCGCGCCTCCACGTCCGTTTTTTGACTCGGCAGAGCTTGCCGCGTCCTGCTGATCATACTGCGCTAAGTTCTTCGCCGCGTTCAAATCCCGGTCAATCACAAGCCCGCAAGCCATACAGACATACTCGCGTTGCGACAAATCCATAGCCACTTTCTTCTCTCCACAACCGGAACATGTCTTGGTACTGGCAAACCATCTATCCGCCTTCTCAAAAACAACGCCGTGCCAACCGCACTTGTATTCCAGCATCCGCAGAAAGCCAGAAAGACCTGCCCGGTGAAACGCACGAGACAAATGCTTATTCCGACGCATACCCGCCACATTGAGCGACTCAACAATCACCTTGCCAACGGACCTCGCCTTTACCAAAGCAGATGTGGCCTTGTGGTGAACATCGTCACGAATGTTCGCTATGCGACCATAAATACGCTGTCTCTGTTCATACTGCTTTTGCCTACGCTTGCTATTGTTCGTCTTGCCATGAACCTTCTTAGAACGCGCTATCGCCTTATCCACACGACCCAACTTACGATACTGATGATCCATTGACCCTTTCGGGTTCTCAACCGTCGTTCCATCAGAATACGTCGCCAACGTCTTGATACCCATATCTATCCCTATCGTCTCACCCTCGCGCTTCTCTGGCAAGTCCTCGCCTGTTTCCACAGTTAGGCAGACATACCAACGACCATACGACTTGGTGATTGTCGCCTGAACAATCTCACCCTCAAAGCGCAACGATTCCCGCATCTTGACCCAACCGATCTTCGGCAACCGAACCGCATTCTCAGACACCTTGACCGTACCTTTGCCATTGTCCGCTTGATAACTTTGACCATATTGGCGCTTGTGATACTTCGAAAACCCAGCCGACAACTTCTTATTTTTCCAGTTCTTAATCGCACGATCCAAATGGTGAATCGCATTCTTCGACGCATACTGACTCAACTCGGCACGCCAATCATACTCCGCTTTCTTTACCGCATTGAACTCACGCTTCAGGGTATAGAGCGACTTCCATTCGTCCGCTTCCAATCCCGCCTTGAAAGACGCCAAGCCGTGATTGTACGCCACACGAGCATACCCACAATGCTGACTCAACAACTTCGCCTGCTCGCATGTCGCCTTCAATGCGATTTTGTGCGTCTTCACCATCCGACTATCCTATTTTTCAAAGTCAACTGCTTCGCCGATTCCGTCACTTGCCGTTGTGTCGCTTCTTCTAAACAGTCTAATATCTGCTTGTTCTTGCGACTCCTTGCACTATACAACCGAGCACGAAATACCGTGATGATTTCCAAAACATCCTGAGCCCATTCTTCTTCAAAAATAGGTTGCTCGCCCCGGTGTATCATCACAATCTCAATGCCTTGCAACTCGCACAACGCAAAGATTAACTCCCCACCGAATCGCAACAATCTGTCTTTGTGTGTCAGCACCAAACGCTTCATTCGCCGACGAAGAACCCTCTCCAGCAACGCATGCAAGCCTTTCTTGCGATAGGTAGGTAATGCCCGATTCCGAAGTCCTTTATCGGATGCCACTGCCAACCTTTCGCCGCACAATACGCTTCCAGGGCGGCCTGCTCGCGCTCCAAGTCCGCTTTTTGATCATGACTTGAAACACGCGCATAACACACCGTCGGCATATCACCCGACTTCACACCTAAAATATCAGACATCGCATCATACCGCGTACCGCCATGCGACTTCCGCGCCGGCAACATCTCCCCCGACGACGCCCACTTGAAAAGCGTCTGCCGAGAAAGACCTAAAATCTCAGCCGCACGACCAATTTTGACAATGCCTTGTTCCATATCGCGCCTTTCGTATATAATCGTTGGGTGATACTATACGATTATACGCAACTGTTAAAACCCCGTGGTACCCCACGGCATAGCCACCGATCAAAAGATATTCAACGCCCTGTTCGTTGAGCAATGCCAAGAACTCTTTGAAGTCGTCTGGTAGCTCGAGTTCCATAGTTGATCCGGCGGAGAATTTCGATTTGTTTCAGGCGTTCACGGGGCGGTTGTGCGAGCCAGTATGCCCGTTCTTCCGACGTGTCGGAAAGCGAGCCTGTGGACAGGGTTGTTCTGTCCATTTTCAGAGGCAGGCGATGCGTTGCCATGTCACGATCTCCTTTATTTTTCAAAAAACGCTTTGCGCTGCGCAGACACCTTTTCGATGGGAACGGGTTTGGAGAGGCCGACTTTGAAGGCGAGCATCCACATGACGAAAATGCCAAAGAGCAGCATGAGGAATTGCCACACCCACAGCGAGGGTAGCCCAAACGGCACCCATGTGCCCGGGGCATTGGGATTGGAAAACAGGGTGTTGCCAACCGTGGCGAACGGGCCGAACCCAACGAGAAACCACAAGACCGCGAGAATCCACGCCGGTGTCACCCATTTTTTTTGATCGTCAGTCAGGCCGGAAACCGCTTGGATGAAGGCGTGGTGTTTTTCCCGGCGCGCGCGCCCGCCCGTGTTCTCCGCGCCGAACTTCGACACGAGCAGGGCCACGATCAAATTGGCAAAAATGCCCCAACCCGCGCTGTGAATGGTGAGGGGAAACGCGCCCCACGGCAGGCCAAACACGGCCACAGTGCGGTCCGTCAGGGTCACGGCGATCAGCCCGGCAACCAAGCCCCACACCACGCCCTTGCGCGTCAGCCACGAAAAGTAGCACACGCCCATCAGGGCCGGGTACATCTGAAAGCCGTAGGCCACCGCAAGCCCGCCGAGCATGACAATGGCGCCGGTGAATTGCGCCGCGACAAACAGCGCGACCACAGTTACGACAATGACAAAAATGCGCCCGCAGAGCTTTTGCACCCGATCCGACGCGTCTGGCGCGACATAGTGCTTGTACAAATCGCGCGTTACCATGCCCGAAAAGGTGGACATGTACGCGGCGCCGGTGGATTGCATCGCCGCAAGGGCGCACACCGCGAGCAGGCCGACGAGCCAAGGCGCGGCATCGGTGAGCAGGTTGATGAGTTGCGGCACGAGGTTTTTGTCATTCGCAGATTCAAACACCCCGTTTGCAACGAGGATATTGCCGCCCAAGCCCTGAAAGATGGTGAAGGTGAAGAGGATGATGCCGATGATCACGGAAGACGCCACCACTTGCTGCCAGCGGAAGGGTTCGCTGGTTTTGTTGGAAAAGCACCACATGGAAAAGGCGGGTGAAGATTGAATGCCCATCAGCGCGAACATGTACGTCAAGCACATCATGCCGGTCCACACGCTGCCCTGCGCGTCTGCCCCCGAAGACACGGCTTGGATGGCGCCGGGCATCGCCACGATGTTCGAGTACCCGTCAGGCGTGAGTTTTTGCCCCGCTGCCAGGTCTCGTTTGACGTAATCGGCAAGGCCATCTGTGAACCCGCCCCATCCGCCTGCAAAGCTGATGGCAATGCCGCCCAAGATGACAATGCCGAGCGCGAGCAAGATGCACTGCGCGCAATCGACATACGCCACGGATCGCAGGCCGCCAGATGCGACGTAGATCATCACAATGGCCGAGAGGGCAAACATGCCCACTTCAATGCCGATCAGCCCATCGGTCAAGACGTGAAACAAGTCGCCCGATGCGCGCAGTTGCACGCCGAGATACGGCACGGAAAACAAGAACGCGACGAGCACGGTGAGCAAGCGCATGGCATTGCCGCCGTAGTATTCGGTGTACATTTCGCCGGGGGTGATGTGTTCAAACGCACGGCCCACGACCCATTGCCGGCGCAAAAAGAGCACGCCCGTAAAGGGAATGGTGAGGGCGTAGAACGAGGCGAATGCGTAGGGCAGGCCGTCGATGAGAATTTTGCCGGGATGCCCCACAAAGGTCCAGCCGGAAAAACTCGTGGCCGTCGCCGCCAAAACAAAGACCCAAATCCCAATGGTGCGCCCAGCCACGAAGTAGTCGGTCGAGGTGCGCGAAGAAATCGCCCCTCGAAACCCCCAAAACAGACAATACGCCCAGTACAGCCCCACAAAAGCAAACAGCCAAATCAATTTCGCGTCCACGATAAATCCTCCAAATAAATGCGTTAGAAGCAGTGGAGAGGGCAAAGTGCAAATAATCCCGGTTCAAGGGAGGGCTGACCACTGACCACATGGGCCGCGCTATCCCCCGCGCTTCCATCATAAGGCGTCACACAAAAAACAGCAATGGGAATCGCACGGTCGCGCCTCACCACGCAACCATCGCATCTTTGAACAGGCGCGCCAAGTCCTCGGCGTCTGCGGGCCGCGGAGAGAGTTTGGTCACGCGGTGTTGGGGAAGCGTGCCCTCGACGAGCGCGGGAATATCGCTTTCGGCAAAGCCAATGGCAGAAAGCCCATTGGGCACTTCGAGTTGCTTCATCAGGCTTACGATCTGATCCGCGAGAATGTGTCCCGCTCGCTCGGGCGACGCATCGGCGATAGGCGCGCCCATGAGTTGCGCGGCGTGCAGGTGGCGATCCGGGCACGCGGCCGCGGTGAAGCGAAAGACAGATGGCGCGGTGAGCACCACTGACATGCCGTGGGGGATGATTGCGTGGTCCGTGATCATGCCTTCGGGCTTGAAATCGCGCACCATGCCCGACACCGGATAGGACATGCCGTGGCAGAGGTGAACGCCGGCATTGCCAAAGCCGATGCCCGCGAGCGATGCGGCGAGGAGCATCTGTGCGCGGGCCTCGTCATCATTGGGGTTGCGAACCGCGCGGGGCAGGTATTGCGCGGTCATCTCAATGGCTTTGAGCGCCCACATGTCGGAAATGGGATTGCTGCCTTGATACGCGGGCCGTTCAATCGGTCGTTGGGGCATGGGACGCTCGGTATAGGGTAGGGCGGTGAACGACTCCAAGGCGTGGCACAGCACGTCGAGGCCAGTGGCCGCTGCGATTGCAGAGGGCATGGTGCGCGTGTTTTCGGGATCGACAATCGCGAGGTCGGGCTTGAGATGCCGGTGGGCAATGCCGGTTTTGACGTGGCGATCCGAGAGGTCCATAATCGCGACCCCCGTGGTCTCGCTGCCCGTGCCGGCGGTGGTGGGGATGGCAATGAGGGGTTTGACCGGGCCCGGCACGGGTTTGCCCCGCCCGATAGGCGCGTTGATATACGCGAAAAAATCGTCGGGATAGGTGGCAAACAAATTGGCGGCTTTGGCCGTGTCCATAGACGATCCGCCGCCAATCGCGACATAGCCTTCGTACTGGCCTTCTGTGGCGACTCCAATGGCCTCTTTGAACGAGATATCTGTGGGTTCCACGCGCACGCGATCAAATACATGGTATGCAATGCCTTCGGCCTCTAAGGCTTCCCGCGCCGTTTGCACCGGAGGCAAGTTGACGAGGTTGGGATCCGTGATGACGAGCACGCGCTCGATCCCCATATCGACCAGGTCCATGCCGACCTCGCGCGTTGTCCCCCTCCCAAAGCGCAGGTTTGACGCGCCCATCTGGAAGGCGGTATCGTTTTCTCTTTTCATTTTTTGATCTCCTATTGGGATTTACTTCTGCCTCAACCTATCGACCGCCACGGCGATGACGATAATCGCGCCCGTGACGATTTCTTGCACCCAATTCGGTAGGCCCATTTGCGAACAGCCCGCGCGAATAACGGTCATGATCAGCGCGCCGACCACGCTGCCGAGCACCGAGCCTTCGCCGCCCGAGAGGCTGCCGCCGCCGATGACCACGGCGGCGATCACGTCGAGTTCAAGGCCAACCGCAACGGTGGGATCGCCGACTGTGAGGCGCGAAAACTGAAGGAGACCGGCAAGGCCCGCGGATGTTCCCGCAAGGGTATAGACGAGCACTTTGAGGGCTTCCACGCGAACGCCACACAACCGCGCCGCGTTTTCGTTTGAGCCAATGGCGACGATGTGTTTGCCCGTGCGGGTATAGGCGAGGAAGCCGCCGGTGAGCAGGGCGAGGAGGACGAGCATCCACACGCCGGGCGGGAGCAACCACCACGCGCCGCGCGGCAATGCCGCGAGCAGGTCGATGAGATAGGTGAGGGGCGCGTCGATTTTTTGTTCGCGGGCCAGGCCCTTGGCCATCCCGCGCACGATCAAAAGCGTGCCCAGTGTGACGATAAAGGGCACCACGCGAAACCGCGTGATGATCAGGCCGTTGACAAAACCGCACAGCGCGCCGGTGAAGATGCCGATGAGAGACGCGCTCATGGGAGACGCGCCCGCTTGCAGAGACGCGGCAATGGTCACAGTGGCGAGGGCGATGATCGACCCCACGGACAGGTCGATGCCCCCGGCGATGATGACCAGGGTCATGCCCAGCGCGGCAGTGCCGACAATGGCGGTTTGACGCGCAATGGTTTCAAGGGTGCGCCCGCTGCTAAAACTGTCCGGGCCGATCAGGGCGAACAGGCCATAGACCGCAAAGAGGCCGAGCAAGGGGGCAAAGCGCGAGAGAGGCGTCACGCGGCAACCCCCTGCGCGGTGGCTTCGAGCATGAGGCTGTGTTCGCTGCACTGGTCAACCGGACGCGGTGTGCCCAAGTGACCGCGGCGCATGATGGCGATGCGGTCGCACACGCCGAGGAGTTCGGGGATATAACTGCTGACGAGGAGGAGGGCTTTGCCCGCGGTGGCGAGTTGGTCGATCAAGCGATAAATATCGGCTTTGCTGGCAATGTCGATGCCGCGCGTGGGTTCGTCCAAAAGCAGGCAATCCACATCGCAGTGGAGCAGGCGGGCAAGCGCGACTTTTTGCTGGTTGCCGCCGGAAAGGGCTGCAACGGGTTGCGAGGGGCCGGATGTGCGGATGTTGAGGCGTGTGATCCACTGTCGGGCAATGGCGTGCAATTTTTTTGGCATGACAATGCCCCTCGGCAAGCGCGAAAGCGCGAGGTTGTCGGCCACGCTCATCGCTTGGGCCAAGCCCTCGTCTTTGCGGTCTTCGCCGAGCAATCCCATGCCCTGCGCGAGGCGTTGATCGGGCCGCGCCCAACCCGTGTGATGCGCGAACGCGATATGGCCTTTGCGAATGGGCGACAGGCCAAACAGGGCGCGCAACAGTTCCGTGCGCCCCGCGCCGATGAGGCCGCCAATGCCCAAGACCTCCCCGCGACAGAGCACGAGAGACGCGCTGTGTGGCAAAGGGTCAGCCGATAGGGCCGACAGATCGAGAAGGGGATCGCCCGGCACGCGATGGGATCGCGGGAAAAATTCGTCAATTTGCCGCCCGACCATGAGGCGGACGAGGTCCGAGATCGGCGTGCGGGCAACCGCGCCGCTGCCCGTGGTTTTTCCGTCTCGCAAAACCGTGAAGCGATCCGCAATTTCTTTGACTTCTTCCAAGGCGTGCGAAATAAAGACGATAGCCAAGCCGCGCTTTTTCAGGCGTTTCATGGCGCGAAACAAGCGGGCCGCATCTGCGCGCGTGAGGCTGCTGGTGGGTTCGTCGAGGACGAGGACGCGGCATTGAACCGCCAGGGCGCGGGCGATTTCCACGATCTGCTGTTCGGCGATGGGCAACATGCCCACCCGCGCGTTGGGGTCAATATCGGCGTGGTCGAGTTCCGAGAGGGCATTTTGAACCAGAGCACGCATGGTTGATTTTTGCAACACGCCGCGCCGGGTGATTTCCATGCCCAATCGCACATTTTCCGCAACCGTGAGGTGAGGCGCGAGGGAGAGTTCCTGATAGACCATGGCGACGCCCTGCTGCCGCGCGTGCATCGGATTGGCCGGCGCGAAGGGCACATTATCAACGCGCATCTCGCCCGCCTCTGGCTGCAAAGCCCCCGAAAGCACTTTCATCAAGGTGCTTTTGCCCGCGCCATTTTCGCCGATGAGGGCGTGGATTTCCCCGCTTGAAACCGCGAAATTGACCCCGTCGAGCGCGACTGTCGCGCCAAAACTTTTGCGAATCCCGCGCATGGCAAATCGGGGGGGTGTGGACATGGGCATTCCTCAAAAAAGCAACCACCGATGAACACGGATGGACGTTGACCTGACGTGATGCGATATGCGACCCGCAAATGATTCCCTTGACGTTACGCCGTCATTCAGAGAAGCCATTGCAAAAATGCCATCCCAAAAGACCATCAGATCCATGCCATCACGCACAGCGCGCAAGGCCGTCTCGCAACCCACAGCCATCTTGCAACCCACCTTGCAGGCCAACGCATGTGGTATGTGCAACGAAGCGATTTGCGCTGTGCCAGCCCCTCGGCGCATGAGAGCGGCATTTTTTGCTTCCTTTTTTGCTGTTGAAAAAAAGTAGGTCGCCGCACGCCGTAGGCACAGGCGTAGCCAACGCATCGAAGGCAACAAACGATGCTGTAGGACCAAACGCTTGAGACAAGGAAATAAAAATCAAATTGGCATGACTGCTGTTGCATTTTCAAATCCGATGCACGGCCCTGCGTTTATCGCGCATGCTGGCGTGCGCTTCTGCCGACCCGTCGTGAAATGTGCCGAACCAGTAATCGAACGGAAAATCGTTCTCCCCGTAATTGCACTCAAAATAGCGGTGGTGCAACTGGTGAAAAAACGACGCCGCGGGCATTTTGGCACTGCCTTTCACCTCGATTTTGTCAAACCCGACGTGACCTTGCGCGGGCGTAAATGCCGCGTGTTGGGCATTCATCAACAGGTGAATCGGATGGGAGGGCACGATCCAGTGAATCAGGATGCAGCTAAAATACAACAAGTGCTCTATCGGGTGCATCGCCAGCCCGGACCACGGCCCGATATTGATGTTCTTGTGGTGCAAGTAGTGGGCGGACTTGTACAGGGGTTTCCAATGGGTCAGGCGGTGAACCCAATAAAAATGGAAGAGCCGCCAAAACTGAATGCCGCACAGCAACACCACAAAATAAACCGGCTCTGTCCGCCAATCTATGTATGGGATCAGATCATTGGCATACGCCCACATGGAAACCACTTCATAAGCGGTCCAAATCGTGCCCCCACTCGCGCAACTCCAAAAAATATTGTCCCGCAACTGACTGCCCCAAAGAAATTTGCGGTTTGAGGTGGCGAGCCATTTCGACGTGTATTTATACCGCGTGCCCTGCGCTTTGAACTTGTAGAACCACACATGCCACGCGCCCGCAATGACCACCAGCATCGCCGTATTCCGCACGTACATCTCGGCAATCCAATCCACCTGAAACGTTGCACAACGCTCGAGCGCGGGTTGCAGATACAACCAAGTGCCAATGGCAATGAGCATGTAAATCACATTCCAGGGCCACAAATACCCCGGAAAACCAAACATCCACTTCAGCGATTCAACAGGGCGCGGCGGCCACGCAAAAATCGGCGCGGGTTCCGGGCGGTTTGCCGGCTGCCACTCGCCCTTTTCATCCCGAGCAACGCCATCAACGACTTCTCCTTCCACTCGTGTATCGGCCATTTTGACCCTCCTTTTGGCAAATGTGCGAAACGGGCGGGCACGGGGGCACTGCCCCTGCGATTCGTCTATTCGTCCATCTTGTGTGCCATCTGCGGATTCAAAGCCTCCCGCTGACCCACTGAATGCCCCGCAACAGCACGGTTTGAAAATTGTCATCTTGCCACGTCTGATTGTCGTGCCCGCTTTGCAGGCAAAACACTCGCGTATTCTCGTAGTGCCGCGTCCAGCCTATCGCCTTCATGCACTGCGGGTGAGTGGTCGTCAACAGCACATGGCTATCTGAATCCGGCTCGCCCATCAGGTATGTCTCATCGACCATCTCCCAATCGGACAGGCCCTGCACAATGGGATGATCCCCATCCGAGACGCCAATTCCCATGATCTCATCGTGGCTAAACGATTCAAATGACCGCGCAACCACACCGGCCATCTGCACCCATGGATCCCAATCCGGAAAGGCCAAAATCGCGTGGTGCAACAACACGACCCCCTTGCCCGTTGCCAGCCATGATTCCAATGCGGTTCGCGGTCGCCCCATCCATCCGGGGCGGTTCTCATCCGCAGGCCCTTCCTTGTGCATGTTGTAAAACACGGCCACGTCGTAAAAATCGCGTGCCTGTTCTTGCGCCGATGCAAAATCCTCCAACGGCTGGATATACGCATCCACGCCTTCGAGATTGCGGAACAACCCGTGAAAATTCGGCACGTCAAAACGGTGCCCGCCAGTCACGACGGCAACTTTCATACAATCGGCCATGATATATCTCCTTTTGGTGGTTAGTGGTTAGCTGATCGCTGATTGCTACTTTCCCCTCCGCGTTTCCCAGACGGGACGCTCTTGCCAGGGTTCAAACTCGGGATTCTCTCGAGGAATTTTGGCTTCGATCTCCGTTTGCCATGTTTTCAAAAGCCCCCTTAACCCGTCTCGCACTTCGGGCAGTTGATCGGACAAGTCGTTTTCTTCGCCGATATCGGATCGCAGATCGTACAACTCCACATGTCCGGATTCAAAAAATTCGATCAATTTGTAATCGCCCGCACGGACAGAAGATCCGGGCGTGCCGCCCTGATTGCCGTAATGTGGAAAATGCCAGTAAATCGCGTCTCGCGCCAAGTTGCCCCCCTTGAGCAACGGCGCGAGGCTGATGCCATCGCAATGCTGTTCCGGGATTGGATCGAGGCCGGCCATTTCCAGCATGGTCGGGTAAAAATCCGTGCTGGTCACGGGTGTGTCGCACACGGTCCCCGCACGGGTCACGCCCGGCCATTTGACGATCAACGGCTCTCGCGTTCCCCCTTCGTACATCCAGCCCTTGCCTTCGGAAAGCGGCGCGTTGCACGTTGGCGAGCCTTCACTTGTCGCCAACCCGCCATTGTCCGAGGTCAAAAAAATCGCGGTCTCGTCGGCAATGCCCGCTTTGTCCAGCGCGTCCAAAACGCGCCCCACATTTTCATCCATGCTCTCGATCATCGCCGCGTACACCGGATCGGACTGCACCTTTCGCCGCGTGATGCGTTGGCCCTTTTTGTGTTCGCCGGGGAAAAAGTCGCCCGCTTCAAAGGGATCGATTTGATCCAAGCCGAGTGCTTTTGCCTTCGCTTCGTACTTCTCGATCTTCTCCTGTTTCGCCTGAATGGGCGTATGCACGGTGTAGTACCACAGGTTTAGGAAGAAAGGCCGATCATCGCGGTTCTCGATCAAATCCACGACCTGGTCGGTCAAATAATCCGTCAAATACGTGCCGTCGGGCACCTCCACATCTGCCAATGCGGGAATCGTCCAGGGGCTAAAATAACCGCCGCGCCCGGGCGATCCTAATTCACACCCGCCCACATTCACTTCGAATCCGTGGTCTTGCGGATAAAACCCGGGCCCGCCCAAATGCCATTTGCCAACGTGCCAAGTGGCATATCCCCCCTCCTCGAGGGCGCGTGCAATCGCGCGTTCCTCGCGGGGCAGATACTTCAAATAGGGCACGTCGATCAACTTGCCGCGATTGGGATGGTTTTTGCCGCCCCAGTCGATGAAATTCGTCACCCCAACCCGCGCGGGATATTTTCCGCTCATCACACTCGCGCGCGTTGGCGAACACACCGGGCACGACGCGTACGCATCCGTGAACCGCACCCCCTCGGCGCACAACCGATCCACATTGGGCGTTTCGTAAAACGCACTCCCATAACACGCCGCATCTGCCCATCCGTAATCGTCCAGCAAAATGAAGATGATATTTGGTTTTTTCATGTTTGTGTGTCTCCTGCCATTGGTACCTATCCCCCGGCCCCTCTCGCGCCTTTCATGGTTTAGGAGGGTCTTGAGGCTGCACCTGTATCACTTTGCCGCAGATGTGTTTGTCAATGTACTGTTTCTGTTCCTCGAAAGTCAATCCCTTGAATTGCTTGCTCAGGGCGTCCCTGATTTGGCGCATCATACACACGGCATCGAAGGATTTCTCATTCCTCGTCATAGTTGATTACCTCCGCGGGTGTTCTAATCTCAAGCAGGGGATAACCCGCACGCAAATTCACCGAGTTGTAACCGCGGATACGTTGTAGGTTCACGATGTGTCTGAAATTCCAACTCACCAACACATCCACACGACTGACCGTAGCAATTGCAATGTGCTGGGCATCTACTTGATTTGCAACACCGATCACGCCCGAATCAATGTAGTGCTGGGCAAGTGTGTTTGCCTCTTCGGTCACATCAATGTACTCCCGATTGGCTTCGGCCACTTCTTCAAGCACGGCACGCACGGTTGCCGGTGCCGCTTGCATCTCCAACAACGTCAAGTTGGACAAGACGAGCGTAGCCTTGCCTGTCTTGAATGTGTCTATCAACTGCCGCGAAGCCTTTTCAAATTCGACATCGAGACAGCCGCCTATGACTGACGTATCCGTATAAACTCTGCGTTTCATCTAAACTTTCCAGGGAATGAACTGCGGCGAAAGCTAAGGGATCGCGCCGTGATCATCGTCATCAAACCAAGCGCGAGCACGAGCAGGCCGCCCAAAGCGGTCAGTCGTTAGCACTCAGCGAGCCCTATCCCTCCGGCCCCGTTATTCGCTCCGCTCATTGTAGGCGACGCCTGTGCCTACGAGGAAAGACAGGAAATCATAAACCAGAGCACAGTCACGCCCAAGATGATCCACACAAGGCGATCTTTCTTGCGTTCCTTATCTTGCTGTTCGGGATCATCAACCGACTTAGGCACAGCATCTTGAGACCGCGCAGGCTCAGGACATTGAGTATCAGGCGGTGGCGAGATTTCCGTCTCGGGAACTGGCGGCGCATCATCAACCCGCGCTTCTAACTTTGCCTCAACAGGTGGGGCAACAACAGGCGCGTCGCCCAACTCGGCGCGCCATGCGGACACGCTTTGCGGCCGGGCAGTTTCATCCACTTGCAACGCGTGATCGATTGCGGCGAGAAATTCCTGGCTCGCACCGCTTTTGCACCGATCCGAAATAGGAATCAGCGGATCGCGGCGCACCCTGTCCATTGCTGGAACCGGCACATCATCGGTCAAGGCGCGATAGCACAAGCACCCCAACGCATAAATATCTGTCCAAGGCCCTTGATCACCTCGGCTTTCATACTGCTCAATAGGCGCGTACCCCGGCGTCACAATAGATGTCACCGAACGGCTCTTGGCACCAACCGCTTGACGCGCCGCGCCAAAGTCTATCAACACGGGCGAGTGGTCCTCGTCTCGAATGACGATGTTGCCAGGCTTGATGTCTCGATGCAAAAAATCCGCACGATGCACCACCTCCAAGCCGTCGAGGATCGGATGCAGAATCGCCTTGAGTTCCGCCTCGGTCAGCACCCCTTTGCGGTTGAGATACGCCGACAGGGGCTCGCCCTCAACGTATTCCATCACGATATAAGCCGTGTTGTGCGCTTCAAAAAAGCGATACACTTTGACCAGATGGCGATGGTCAAATCGAGCTAACGTGCGCGCTTCGTCCAAAAAGCGATCCAGTCCCCACGAAAAATCGCCTTGAAACTCGCTCGCCTGCGGCACAACGCTGTTGCCAACCGTGCGGATGGCGATATCCGAAGGCAGATATTCCTTGATCGCCACGGGTTTGTCCAAGTGGTGGTCATACCCCAAATACGTCATCCCAAACCCCCCAAACCCGAGCACGCGCACCAGTTCGTATTCCTGGAGCCGATACCCATTGGGCAGGGCATTGATGGGGTGTTGTGCGTTGTTCATGAAACCTATCCCCCCGGCCCCCGTTATTCGCTCCGCCTGTGCCTTCGAGGAAAGATGCGAAGATGGAAACGTAGGGATAGGCCCCTGTGCTCGCCCGAAAAGGCAAGATACGTTGTTTTAATGGCTTTTGGGCGCGTGCATCATGCGATCAAAACCCATCGCCGTTTTCCCCTTTCGCGCATCAAATCGCCACATCCACGCTTTTGCCGGACGCGCCAGATGTGCGGGCCGCGTGCAAGACCTGCATCACGCGCAAGCCGTGTTCGGCGGTGATGATCAAGTCTTCGCCCTCGCGCAGGTGCCGGGCGATATTCGCGTGCAGATTTTCGCGCGGCACTGCATCGGTGCGGACTTCTCGTGAATTTTCACTGTAAATGGTGACTTCGCCCGCGCCTCCACGCGCACACACGAGCGTGGCTTCCGTGCCCAGCACGATCCATTTGTACGGCAGCGCGTAATGGGAAATATCGGCCTTGGCAGCGCGTGCGCGAACGCCATTGTCAAACACCATGACAATGTCGAACAAATCGTCTGCGTCCCCCCATTTGGTATGCCGCACATCGGCAAAGACCGAGACGATGCGATAGCCCGCCATCAAATCGAGAATTTGCTCGACCCAGTGTGGCCCAAAATCCAGCAACGTGCCCCCGCCCGCCGATGCGGTCACGCGCCATTGCTGGTCGTAGTCGGCCACGCCAAACCCCACCGCAGGGCGCGCGCCCATCGTGCGATTTTCAAGGGCGACCACCTCGCCTATTGCCCCGTCCAAAACCGCGCGTTTCACCAGACAATAATCGCGGTCGTAATGCCGGTTGTGGTGCATCGTCAGCATCACGCCATTGTCTTTCGCCGCTTGCACCATTTCCTCGGCCTGGGGCCCGGTCAAGGCCATGGGCTTTTCGATCAGCATGTGCTTTTTTGCCGCGGCCACCTTCAGCGCGTCGGCATAATGCGCCGCCGAATGCGTGGCGATCAACACCAATTCGATATCCCATGCGAGAAACGCATCGAGATCATCGGTCGCGCACAGGCCCTCGGCCATTGCGGCTTCCCGTCTGGACGCCGTAATATCGCACACCCCCACCACATCGTACAACCCGGTCTCGCGCATGGTTTTCAGATGACCGCCGGCCACGCGCCCAAATCCGATAATGCCAGCTTTGACTTTTTCCATCTATTTCTCCTTGTCGTCGCCATACGCTTCGCCGCGATAGGCCGCGCGGAGTTCGGCGATATTGGTCGCCTTTTTCACCCGCGCTTGCAGGGCTTCTTCCCCCGCGATCAACTGCTCGACATTTGCCAACACCTCGGCCATTCGATCTGCGGGAAATTTGACCGCGCCATTTTCATCCATGTGGATGATCTCGCCGGGCGCGACATCCATGCCGCAAATCGACACCGGCACATTCACCGCTTGCACGGCCTGATCCCCGTGCCCGGGCGAGATGCCCGTCAACAAATACTGAAATGCCATCGGGCGGATTTCATCGATGTCTCTCGACGGCCCATTCGACACGCAACCCACGCAGCCCAACGCCTGCATCGTGGTCGTCATATTGCCGCCCGCAAGCCCGACCTTGCCCGCAATTTCGGGCGGGAACTTTTGCGCCAGCGCGAGGATGGTCGGCTTTGGCGAGGCATCCAACGCTTCGGCCACATCCATAAACGACAACCGCTTAAACCCCGCATCTGGCAAGCCAAAAGTACACGTCACCGCATATCCGCACCGCGCGCCGAGTTCGGGATACATGCACTTGATCGTCTGATCCGTGTACCAATTCTCCGTCCAGGGATTGTAAAGGCCCAAACACAGCGGGTTGTTCGGATACGTCGCCACCACATTGGTAATGGATGGCGTATCGAATTTCTCCAATGCCTTCAAAATTTCCCGATCCGTCATGATTTTCTCCTTTTGGAAATCAGTGAAAAAAGCGATTAGCGTCTGACATACTGCGTACATACTGCGTAACGTCAATTAAATTTCCCAATTTCTGGCACAGAAAGGTTACGATATATCTTGTATCTTGCATTTTCGGGCGAGCACGGGGGCATCGCCCCTACGTTTTTATTTTCGCATCTTTCTTATGTTTTCATCTGTTTTCATCTACGTTCATCTGGGTTTGCTTTTCGCCTTTCATCCGTGTAATCCGCGCAATCTGCTTAATCCGCGATCCGCGTTTATCCGCGGTTGCTTTTCCCCACCTTCACCACATGCTCCTGTTGCCAGTCTTTGACCAGCGGTTGCAGATCGTCCCAGAATGCTTCGGGGATTTCGACCGCGCCTGCTGCGGCATTTTGGAGGGTCTCGGCTTTGTCGCGCCCGCCGCAAAGGGTGGTCGCAATCAGGGGATGCCGCGTACACCACTGCAAAGACGCGGCCACCAGTGGGATGCCGCAATCCGCGCACAGGGCTTGGATTTTGCCGACGTGATCCAACACGGCCCGGCTGAAATTGCGATTCGCGTACGACCGCCCGGGTATGGGACCCGTTGCCAGCAAACCGCGCTCGAGCGGCGTTGCAAGGGCGATCCCTACATCGTGTTTTGCCGCACTGGGGAAAATGAGCGCGTCTGCGGTGCGATTCAACAGGCTCCACGCATCCGGCACCACGGCCGCGTCGAACTCGCCCGTTTCAATATAGGGGCCATTGGACTCGGGGTCATTGGCCGCAATGCCCACAAAGCGCAACACGCCCTCGGCCTGCAATTTTCGCAGTGCGCCGAGCGCGCCGTTTTTTGCCATGACCTGTTGCATGGGAAAATCCATTGGATCGTGAATGTACAGCACGTCAAACGCATCGACCCCCAAGCGCGCTCGACTGTCTTGGACTTGCCGCATCACCCCGTCATAAGAATAATCGTGCCCATCTGGCAAATTGCCCACTTTTGTCGTCACCGTGCATTTTGCGGCTAAATCGGGCCGCTCGCGCAACACGCGCCCGATGATTTTTTCACTCGCGGTGCGCCCGTAGAGCGGCGCCGTATCGATCAACGTGCATCCGGCCTCAATCGCAACCACCACATTCTCCGCACCTGCGTCTTCGTCAATCCGCGCAGACAATCTGCCATCTGCGCCCATGACGCGCCCGAGAAACGCCGTGCCAAACCCGACAATGGGCACGTTCAACCCGGTTCTGCCAAACACCTTCGTCTGCATTGCAAATCTCCCGAAAGAATGTCAAAAGGCCACGCATAATAGACGACAGAATAGCATGTGTCAACGCCAAAAAATCCCCTGCTCTGCATTGGAGAACAGGGGATTGGATACGCAAAAACAAACACCTAAACCGCCATTGCCGCTTCCCGAATCTCGCGCAACCCTTCAAACTCGCGCCAAATATCGGCCATCGTAGCCGTGCCGTTTTCGCTGGCGCGGATATGCCTGGGCCTGAAAATCACGGCATAGCGGATATCGGGCGAATGGTTTGGCCCCGCATTGTGATACATCTGGTGATGGCAGATCACCGCATCGCCCGCTTCGCCCGTAAATTGGATCGGATCGTGGGGCAAATCGACATCGGGAATCCGGCGATTGGCCTTTGCGGTTGCCACGTAATCGGGGTCTTGTTGAAACGCCGCTTCATAAACGCGATGCGATCCGGGCCAAAAACAGAAATTGCCCATAAACGGCCGGGGCACACCGCGAACCAACACCACCACCAACAAGGTCATGCCGCGGCTCAACAACCCATCCTTCAACTTGCCGCCCAAATCCAGGTGCCCGTGCGTGAGGGGGCGTTCTTCGGCATCGGGAAAATTGAGCTTCACATTGCCCGCCCGCGGCGCGATCAATTTCCCCTTGCCCACAACCGATTCGCACAGCCCCCACAGCGGCGATTTGTTGAACAAATCGGCGATCACGGGCTGCTCGTTCAACCCCGGGTTTCGCCCCGGTGCTATGGTGCGAACCCCCATGTGCCGGTTAATGGCTCGCCGCGCTTGATCGGCCATCAACTTTGGCACGGCCCCTCGCACGAGCACATAGCCATCTCGATAAAACTGTCGCTTCTGAGCTTGTGTCATTTGCATAAAAACCTCCGGATGAGTGGTTAATTCACTGCTCGTAATCCAACACCACCTTAATCGCCTCGTCTCGATGATCGACGAACAATTCGAACCCCTTTTGCACGTCTGTAAATGGCAAGTGGTGTGTGATCAAGGGAGAAACATCGATGCGCCGCTGTGCGATCATGTCCATCGCAAGGGGATAATCATTCAGCGAATCTGGCCCTACAGAGCCGATCAGCGTCACGTTTTTTCGAAAAAAGTCGCGGTAGTGAAACGCGTACACATCGTCATCGGGCACGCCAAATGCCAGCACAGTGCCCAAACGCTTGGTCAAATGCAGGCACAGGTTCACCGTCTCCTGATTGTGTCCCACCATTTCCACCACCAAATCGGCCATGCGCCCCTGCGTAATTTCTTTGACCCCTGCCACCACATCGTCTCGGTTGGGATTGAGCACATGGGTTGCGCGCATTTTTTTAGCGGCGTTGAGGCGAAAATCCACGGTATCCACGGCGACCGCAGTCCTCGCCCCCAAGTTACTCAACATGTGCGTCATCAACAATCCCATTGGCCCTTGCCCCACCACTACGGCGTCTCGGTTGATGAGATTGCCCAATTTGCGGCACGCCCAAATCACCGTGCCCAAGGGCTGAGACATCAACATTTCATCGCGGGGGTCAAAATCCACGAGATGCACGCCGACATTTTCATTGGAAATATAATACTCGGCCAACCCCCCAATGCCCGCTGTGGGACGCGCCTGCACAAAATCCCCGGGCGTAAACCTGTTTGACGATGACGCCACCACCGTTCCAATACACTCGTGAATCGAAATTCCGATATTCATGGGATACGCTTCGGGCGGATGTTTCAAGACAAACCGAGGGGAATCCGATCCGCAAATCGCGGTCATGTGTGTCTTCACTTTGATCGATCCATTTGGAAAATCTTCAACCTCTGGCTCATCGGCTTCAAACATCTCGATCTGCCGATGCGCGACAACGTGCGCTGCTTTCACTCGCCCCTCCTTTGGAAGCGGTCAGCCCATCCATCGCTTTGGATAGCCATTCCACTTTTCCCTGTTCATTTTTCGATGTTCGTGATTTATTCTTCATAAATGGCTATCAGAACACCCATCGGAAAGGAACACAATGGCACTTAGGATCGCACAAATCGGCACGGACGGGCATCAGAATATGGTGCTCGACGGCATCGCACATATCCCAGACGCGCAATGGGTCGCGTGCGCGAAGGGATGCGAGGGCGATACCCTCAATGGCGTCAAAAAGCACGCGGCATTTGGCGCGCACACCCGCGTGTATGACGATTACCGCGAAATGCTCGACGCCGAAGAAATCGATTTGGTCAGCATTTGCCGGCCGCATTATCTCAATGCCGAAGCGTCGATAGCCGTTGCACAACGCGGGATCGACATCGTCAGCGAAAAACCCGTTGCGACCACATTGGAAGATTTGGACGCGCTCGAAACCGCAGTGAAAAACAACGGCATTCGCCTCACCGCCATGTTTGGCACGCGCCTATCGCCCGCTTTTCGCGCTGCACACCGCGCGGTGCGAGACGGGCTGATCGGCGAACCCATTTTGGCAACCGCCCAAAAATCCTATCGCTTTGGCACGCGCGCTGACTTTTTCAAACAGCGAGAAAATTACGGCGGAACAATCCCCTGGGTCGCCATTCACGCGGTGGATTACACGCGCTGGACAAGCGGGCAAGAATACACACAAGTCGCCGCATTGCACGGCAACCTCGCGCATCCGGACTATCCGGGTTGCGAAGATCACGGGGGGATTCTCTTTCGCTTTGCCAATGGCGGCACGGCCGCGATCCACTTCGATTATTTGCGTCCATCCACAGCCCCCACCCACGGCGATGACCGCCTCCGCATTGCCGGCTCAGAAGGCGTTGTCGAAGTGATCGACAACCGCGCACACTTGATCCGCTCGGGCCAAGCCCCCCGCGATTTGCCCTTGGGGATCGAAGAGAACTTTCTCGTCAACCTCTACGGCGAACGCACGGGCCAAGCCCCGCACATCATTGGCCCAAACGAAGCCATCAAAGTGACGCGCATCAGCCTATACGCCCGCGAAGCCGCGGATACAGGGAGGGTAATTGGGCTTTGATCCGTTGGCTTTTCTTTGTGTTTTCGCTTATCAAAATTCTGCGTAATACCAATTTCTCAGCAACTGATCGCCGCGGTTACTCGCCACTTTCAGCGGCGTGTCGCAGAGCCAAAAACACCTCTTTGAGCGTTTGGCTAACAGCCGAATCCGGTTCATTCAAAACCAATGTCTGATAAGCATTGAGATAGTTCATACGGATGCGATGGAACAAATGCAAAAAATGTCTCAAGAATCCCATACAGTCGAGAATGGCAATTTCGGTTCCATCGGTCTTTTCATAGAACGTCGCCGCATATTCGATTACATTAGGGTCAATAACATCCGTCGTCACAAAGAGATAGTTATGAATTTTGTTTGATGCTTTGGATAATTTAACTACCGCTGCGTCAATATCATCTTGTGTCACGCGCTTCATCTTCATTTCGTATGCGGTGACAACAGCACCTTCGCCTACCAAGCAAATTTCCACATCACCCAATGATCCGGTTTGCAAGTCAGCGGCATTGTGTGGATTTAGCGGCAACATTCTTTCAGAAAGGCATTTCCCCGCCGCTCGGTAGGCAGCCGATACGACCAAAACCGGTAAGCGACTTGCGTTTTTACAGGCAAGATGTTGACTTATCAGCGTAACAATAGCCTCTGACGATAAAGGTAAAGCTCCTCCAGTTCGCTTTAATGCCTTTAGCAATGAATTCATGCGTGCTAGTTTTTCATCGCGTAACAGTAGCAAGACACGTACCGTTTCTACAAACAGTACGTCAGCGGCAATTTTTTGCTCAAATACGTCTGCGAGAAGTTCAAGCGTCTTTTTGTATAACTCACGAGGTCGACCTATCAGTTCGCGATCCGTGGTCAACGGATGATCTATATTTCTCAATGTCGGCGTGAGAAATGCTGTAGTGATGTTGACAGGCAAGCGATGTTCGTTGATGAACTTGGTCAAAAATCTCTCGTCATAGGTGCGACCAGAAAAGCTGTCTGCACCGCCGATCTCAGTATATGGTTTGCGCGGATCGACACCGGGCTTGTCGAGCTTGCCAAGCAAACAAGACATGAGCAAGCGTGCCCCAGCACGATTGCTCATACATCGGCAAACATAGTCAACTCTCTCCCGTATTACGGGATCGGGAATAACAGTAGTGTTCAAAGTTGCCACAGCGCGTTCATAGATGCCGCGCAAAATTTCTTGGGGATTCATTCAAAGAGTCCCATTTGTTTTTTTGGATCATAATTGGTCCAAAGCACTTCCTGTCGCGTGCCTTTGGTCGAGTGAATGGTTTTGCGATGCCCCAAAGTTTCGTGCCATTTTTTTCGCTTAAACAGCGTATCCATGAGTGGATGGGCATAGCCAGAAACCGCGACCCTGCCTTTGCACGCATTGACACACGCCGCAAATTCCCGGTGCTGATCCTCATCCATCTCAAATCTGTAAGCCTTCACATCGCCGCGCGTCGCATGCAAATACGGGGGATCGCAGTAAAACAAGGTCTGCGGACTGTCGTAAAGGCGGATCACATCCATTGCGGGTCGGTTATCGATCTGAACCCGTAGCAAGCGTTGTGCAATGTCCTCAAGTGCGTTCACCCCGCCGAGCCAACGAGAGACCGCCCCCGACATGCCGGCGCGGCTCGTGTTTTTGCAATTTGCCCAACGGCCAAGCGACGCGGTTTGGGCAAGTCCCGTTCTGGTCTGTCGCGCTTTGATATAAAAGCGTCTGGCACGCTCAACGGCGTCAATGCCATTTTGGGTCGCATAGATCGCACGATGGTATTCTTCCCGAGAAAACGGCGTCAAAGTGATGGCTCGGATCAGTTCTTCGTGTTGGTCGCGCAATACGCGAAAAAAGTTCACGACTTCACCGTCAATGTCGTTGTAGGTTTCAACGGGGGAGGGTACCCGATTCAGCAGTACTGCGCCCGATCCGGCAAAGGGCTCGCAATAGTGATGGCACTTTGGAAGCAGGGGAAGCAGCCAGTCCAAATGCGAAAACTTGCCCCCATACCATCCAAACACAAGCCGCCGCCGATGGCTTCGGGCATAAATGACATGGGCACTTTCTTCTGACATGTCATCCAAAAATATCGGCGATGTACCTTTGGCTTTGCTGGACATTTTTTACCTTCTTGCCTTTTCGGGCGGGCACAGGGGCCGCGCCCCTACAATATCTTTGGGCGAGCACGGGGGCACCGCCCCTACGTTTCTATCCTCGCCTCTTGCCTTTGCCTTTCACCTACGTTCATCTGCGTTCATCTGGGTTTGCTTTTCGCCTTTCCTCCGCGCAATCTGCTTAATCCGCGATCCGCCTTTCCTCCGTGCAATCCGCGCAATCCGTGTAATCCGCGATCCGCCTTTCTTATGCGGATGCCTTTTATCGCTTCAAGACCATCGGGTAATCCGTCAGATTTTGCACCCCGTTTTCCGTCACCAGAAACGTATTTTCCAACCGAATGCCGCCGTTGAGGGCTTGGCTGTACGCGCCCGGTTCGCAGGAAAAGACCGTGCCGATTTCAAAAATGCCTTCTCGATCTCGATTGAGGTCGGGCGGTTCGTGGGCGCGAATCCCAACGCCGTGCCCCGCGTGGTGAATCAGGCCGATGTCGGACAGATGGGGATGTTCGCGGATGCGCGCATCAATGGCCTGCCACAGCGCGGTTCCGCGTCCGCCGGGTTTGACCAGATTGGAAACATCCTCCAAAATCGCTTTGAGGTGATCGTACACCGATGCCTGCAAATCCGTGGGGTCGCCCACGGCAAAGGTTCGGCACAGGTCTGACCAATAGCCGCGGTACGTGGTCTGCGCGTCGATGATGTACAATTCCCCATCCTGGATGGCGCGATCTCGGGCAGGCCCGCCCAGTTGCCCGCACTGGTAATCGCCGCCGTGGTGGATCACCTCACCGGCGGACCGCAGCGCGACCTGTTGTCCCGCGGTCAGCACATCCAACTCATTCGCGCCCGGCGCAATGGCGGTTTGCACGCGGTCATAGGCACACAGGTTGATGTCGATGGCCTTTTGCAAGAGCGCGACTTCATCCGCGTCCTTTTTGATTTGTTGCGCCATTAGGAGATCGTCTATGCCGATCCACGCGCTGCCCAAAACATCGGCCACAGTATCGGCGAGCAATTTGGGCATGGCTTCCTGCTGCCAGCCCAAACGCGAAACGCCCCGGCAGCCGCGCAATTTTTGGGCCACAACCGCGTTGAGCAATCGCATGGGATCGGGGTTCATCGTGTAGAGCACATGCGAGGGATAGACCACGCGCTCATCCACAACCGCGTCGCCTTCGTCTGTCGGTGCAGCCAGCCACGATCTCCCATCGGTTTCCAAATAGAGGAGCGATGGAAAATAAAATGCCGGATAGGCCGACAACAACAAGCCGGTCAAATAGTAGATGTCCCGATGGTCTGCGATGATGGCCGCGTCAATCCCCTCTGCCGAGAGGGATTCCCGAAAACGCTGCTGCCTGCCGCGACAGCCTTCCAGGGTAAGCATAAGATATGTCCTTTCCCAAAGTACACGACAAAACGCACATCTGCGAATCTGCGAATAGGCAAATCAACGAACCTATCCACAAAATTCTGTTGGTGACGCGCCGCGTTTTGTGCATGATAGGGCGTGCGTTTTTGTCGTCAAGTACATTCAACAATAGGAGTGCATTATGTCAGAAAAAAAAGTGCGTGCGTGTGTTGTGGGAATGGGCATTGGCAAGCCCAATGGCAGTGCCCTTGCCGCAAATGCGCGGTGCGAGGTTGTCGCGCTGTGCGATTTGGTGACAGAGAGAATGGAAGACTTTGCCCGCGAATTGCCGGGCGAACAGAAATTTTACACCGATTACAAAGCCATGTGCAAAGACCCGGATATCGACGCGGTTTTTGTGGGCACGCCCAACCAATGGCACGTGCCGGTTGCCCTCGAGGTCGTCAAAAATGACAAGCATGTGATGGTGACCAAGCCCTTGGCGGATTCCGAGCGCGCGGCCAAACAACTCGTGGAAGTTGCCGAAGCGTCTGGCGTGGTCAACATGATGTCGCTTTCGACCCGGTTTTCCGGCCAATGTCAGTACTTGGGCGACCTCGCGCGCAAGGGCTATTTCGGCGATCTCTACTACGCCCGGGCGCGCAGCGTGCGCCGCAGCGGCATTCCCGCGTGGAACCTCGGCTTTATCCAAAAAGGGGGCGGCGCGTTCCGCGATATGGGCGTGCATGTGCTCGACGCGGTGTGGTACTTGCTCGGCATGCCCAAACCCGCCACAGTCACAGGGGTGTGCGGCGCGAAATTCGGCCCGCGCGGTCGCGGCTATTGGGGCTTTCGGGAAGTCCCACAAAGCACGTACGAACAATACGCCTCAGACGATTACGCCGGCGGGTTTATCCGCTTTGAAAATGGCGCGGGTCTTCAGGTCGAGAGCTTTTGGGCATCGCACCAGCCCAACGAGTTGCAGATCGAACTGTTCGGCGACGAGGCCGGCGCGCAGTTCCGCCCGCTCAAACTGTTCAAAACACAAGACGGCGTGCCGCACGATATCAACGTGGATATTCCGCGCCCAACCAAATCGTGGGATCGCATTGCCGGGCACTTTATCGACTGCATCCTCGACAGTGCGCCCTGCGAAGCCCCCCTGCGCCACGGATTTCAAGTGCAACAAATGATGGAAGCCCTGCTCAAAAGCGGCGAAACCGGGCGGGAAATCCGCATTGCGTAACATCCGTTATTAAACTTTCAGCGCGAACTTTTAATAACGCAATCCGCTATTTCAAAAATTTTAATAGGCGGGCCGCGAGGTTCTCATCTCAGACCCGGCGAGTTGTGAAATAGCCAAAACTATATCGGCCCCGCCAGCGGCACGGTGCCATATTCGTCTATTCCATCACAGCGGATAACCCTAACAACGCGCACAACGAAGAGTATATAAAGGATAACCTGAACCATGACGAGCCGACGCTTGCAAATAACCTTGCAGCCAGCCGTGTTGCAGTGGGCGCGAGAACGCGCGGGCATGAGCTTGGATGAATTGGCGCGAAAAGTAAAGGTCCGCCAAGAGCGCGTGTTGGCGTGGGAACGCTCCGGACAAATCAGCATTGCCCAAGCAGACCAACTCGCTCATTGCACCCATACGCCCCTCGGCTTTCTGTACTTGACCGAGCCGCCTGCCGAGCACCTTCCAATAGCGGATTTCAGGACGCGGCGCGATGGCCCGCTCCCGCATCCAAGTCCCGACTTGCTCGAGACCATCTATCTCATGCAACGGCGCCAGTCTTGGATGCGCGACGAACTCATTGAAAACGGCGCTGAGCCGCTGGCCTACATCGGGGCTTATGGGCTTGAATTGCCCTTGCAAGTGTCGGCGGCGATGCGCGAGTTGCTAGGACTCGCCGACGGTTGGGCGGCGGTGGAAGGTTCTTGGACCCATGCGCTGGGCCTTATGCAGGATCGGGCTGAAGCGGCTGGCGTGCTGGTGATTTTCAACGGCATTGTGGGCAACAATACGCACCGCAAACTGAACCCGGACGAGTTCCAAGGTTTTGCCCTCGTAGATGCGTATGCCCCGCTCATTTTCGTCAATGGGGCCGACTTCAAAGCGGCTCAGATATTTACATTGGCGCACGAGTTGGCGCATCTTTTTGTTGGGAAATCCGGTTTATCCAAATTCGTCAACCTCGATCCAGGACACCATGCTATCGAACAGTTCTGCAACAAAGCGGCGGCTGAATTTCTGGTCCCCGAGGCGGACTTACGCGCTTTTTGGCCCACGGCTAAGTCGTCTGCCGATCCATATCAAGCGATTGCTCGTCACTTCAAGGTCAGTTCTATTGTGGCTACCCGGCGCGCTTTGGACGTCGATTTGGTCAATCGAGACGCCTTTAATCAATTTTATCGCGCTTATCGGGAAGACCAACAACAACGAAACTCAGGCGGCGTTTTTTGGAATCTTCCCAAATGGCGCATCGGCCCCAAGTTTGCCGCCGTCGTGATTCGTGCAACCAAGGCGGGTCGCTTGTCCTATCGCGAGGCGTACGCGCTCACCGGACTAAAAGGGACCAGCTTTGAAAACCTAACCAATAAGATGGGTATTCAGTGGTGATGAACTGACATCAACCTCTGCGCGTGCTCGATGCCAATGTTTTCACGGCATCTCACCATGGGCCTTACGCGCCTAATCTATGTCCGGGATTTTGGGACTGCTTGAGCTATTATTGCCGCGCAGGTCAAGTGCTAAGCATCGACCGGGTGCGCGGTGAAATAATCGATCCCCCCGAACTGGTCCATTGGGTCAAACAGGCACCGGTCGGGTTGTTTGTATCGTCAGCGGATCCCTCGGTTGTCGCCGTTTTCGGAAAAATGATGAACTGGGTTCAGCAGAATCCTCAGTTCCTTAATGCCGCCAAAGCGGAGTTTGCAAAAGGGGCCGATGGATGGCTTGCGGCCTATGCAAGCGTCCATGATGCCGTGGTCGTCACCCATGAAGTATTTGATCCAGCGGGGAAAAAAGGGTACCGCTCCCCAATGTCTGCCATCAGTTTGGCGTCCGTTATCAAGATACCTATGCCATGCTGAGCGACCTCGACGTTCAATTTGAATGGAAGCATCCCCAATGACCGCCGACCTGAAACCCTACTCCTCCTACAAGCCCTCCGGCGTCGAGTGGCTCGGTGATGTGCCCGCGCATTGGGACGTTGCTGCGGTCAAGCGACATTACTCTATTCAGTTAGGCAAGATGTTGCAGAACTTTCCACATAGTCCAAAAGACATAGAAGTGCCTTATCTGAAAGCACAACATGTCCAGTGGTTTTCTGTGCGTACAACAGATGTTCCGACGATGTGGGCGAGTCTCTACGAAATGGAACAGTTTGGCATCAGGGCTGGCGACCTCCTCGTCTGTGAAGGCGGCGAAGGGGGCCGGTGCGGTCTGGTTGAAAAAGTGTCGCCCGGATATATCATTCAAAACGCCCTTCACCGGGTCAGGGCATTGGGAACAGGCCGGAATGATTATCTTCTGTATGTGATGAGTTCCATTTCACGAGCAGGCTGGTTTGACGCCATCAACAACAAGGCAACGATAGCCCATTTCACGGTGGAAAAGTTCGGTTCCTTGAGGATCCCCATCCCCCCCCTCGCCGAACAAGCCGCCATCGTCCGCTATCTCGATCACACCGACGGGCGCATCGTCCGCTACCTCCGTAGCCGGGAGCGGCTCATCGAGTTGCTCAAGGAGTATCGGCAGGCCGTCGTCCATGAGGTGGTCACGCGCGGGCTTGACCCGGACGTGCCCCTCAAGCCCTCTGGCGTCGAGTGGCTCGGCGATGTGCCGGCGCATTGGGAGGTGCGGCGGTTGAAGCACTGGATCAAAATAAATGAGGCGGTGCTACCCGAAACAACAGACCCCGACTTTGATTTTCGTTATCTGGAAATCGGCGCAGTAGGCACTGGTGTACTCGTAGAGGAACCTTCCACCATTCGTTTCGCTCATGCGCCATCGAGGGCTAGGCGCATCGTCAAAAGCGGAGATACCATCATCTCCACAGTGAGGACGTACTTGAAAGCGGTTTGGTTTGCCGAAGAAGTGAACGACGCCTTGATCTGCTCAACGGGCTTTGCTGTTCTTACTCCGCGCCGTGCAACTGCGCCCAAATTCGTGAGTTATGTGGTCCAGAATAACGCATTTACCGACCGCGTGACAGCGGAATCGGTTGGCATTGCGTATCCGGCCATTGCTGAAAGTCGCTTTCGTTCATTTCATGTATGCGTTCCCCCCCTCGCCGAACAAGCCGCTATCGCCGCGTATTTGGACAAACAGACCGCCGCCATCGACGCCGCCATTACTCGTGCCCAGCGGGAAATCGACTTGTTGAGCGAATACCGCACTCGCCTGATCGCCGACGTGGTCACCGGCCAAGTGGATGTGCGCGAGGTGGCCGGTTTGCCTGTCGGACGGATGCGACACAAAACCGCGAGGGCCGAATATGCCACTGACTGATGCCGAGTTCGCCGCTATCATGGCCGACAAAAAGCAAATATCGGGCAACATCGTCTGGAACGAAGACGAGGGCCACTCTCCGGCGCGGGTTTTCCGGGCCAAAGTCGAATCGGCGGCGGGCTGACCGCTCTTTGTCCAAGGCCGATATAATCCGTTGGCAGGCACGCTCACCTATGCTCTCATTTTGCGAACAGAGGGGCGTATCTACGGGCTATGTATGGGTAAAGACCATCACAATCCACAGTGCGACCAAGTGGGCGAAAAGCATAAGCATCGGTGGTCCGAACGGTATCGGGATAAGGAAGCCTATCTTCCGAATGACATCACCGCGTCGGTTTTGGACCCCGCGGCCGTATGGAAGCAGTTTTGTGGGGAAGCGGGTATTAAACACGATGGCAGAATGAACCCGCCGTTGCGGGCAGGGGAGATGTTCCAATGAACCATAGAGCTATGCAGAACGAAATCGGCGCGTTGTTCACATGCACTGAGCACGGCGACTATTACCGGATTCGCACGCCGTATTTGTATCCCGATGGCGACAATATCGACCTGTTCTGTGCGGTCGATGGCGATATGATAACCGTAACCGACTTCGCCGAGACCACGGGCTGGCTTTGGATGCAGTCGCTGTCGCTACGCCGTTCTCCCAAGCAGAACCGCCTCATCGAAGACACCTGTGTTACGCACGGGGTCGCGTTCTATCGCGGTATGCTTCAAGCGCGGTGTCGGCCCGGCGACTCATTGGCCGAGGCGGTTACGCGCGTGGCGCAAGCGGCCCTGCGGGTCTCTGACCTGTGGTTCACGTTCCGAACCCGCGCCTTCGAATCAATCACCGATGAAGTAGGTGCCTACCTGACCGAACGCGCATTGTCCTTTGACCGCTCCGAAAAGTTGGTCGGTCGCTCAGGGCGCGATTGGACCATAGATTTCTGCGTTCGCACCGGCGAGCGCAGTGCTCTGGTCTATGTGTTGAGCACAGGGAATCGATCCTCGGCGCATAAAGTTACCGAGCACGTACTGGCCGCTTGGCACGATCTGTATCATCTCGCAACGGGTGCTGAAGCACTGCATTTCGTTTCCCTTTTTGACGACACTGCCGATGTCTGGGTAGCGGCGGACTTCCGTCTGGTCGAATCGGTGTCCACCGTGTCGCGCTGGTCAAAGCCGGATGAGTTCGCCGAGGTGTTGACTGCGATTTGACGATGCCGGTGCCCCTTCAGCCAAAGATATACCATCCCTTGAAGTCAGGCGTAACTGGTATGATTGACAGCAAGAGGAGAACAACCATGACCATTGACACCACTGAACGCGGCTTGGAGGAGCGCGTCTGCGCGATGCTGACCCACCGGGCCGACCCGCCGGATGCCGTTGTTGACGGGTACTTGACTGGCGTTGTCCGTAATGACCGAAATAACTTTCACATGAACATCACACGCATTGACCAGTTGCGCGGTCAGCCGACAGAGATGGAATGGTTGGAGTTCAAGCGCAATCGTTGCGAACCCAAGCAACTCGGAGAATATCTGTCCGCGCTTGCGAACTCGGCCTGCCTCGCTGGTCAAGGGTCGGGCTATCTGATCTTCGGAATTGACGACGAGACACACGAGGTCGTCGGCACGAATTTCGATCCCTATGACACAAAAGCGAAGGGCAATCAAGACCTGCTGCCGTGGCTCGCGGCGGGCCTGCATCCCAATACGGGATTCGAGCTACTTATCGTCGATCACCCAGCCGGGCGGGTCGTCGTCTTTGAGGTCGCTCCGGCGCGGGATCAGCCGGTCAACTTTTACGGGACAGCGTACATTCGGGTCGGTACCAGCAAGACCAAACTCAGCAATCATCCCGAGAAAGCGCGGGCGATTTGGACGCATGGGAGCGACTGGTCCGCGGAAGTGTGTGAACAAGCGAGTCTCCACGACCTCGCCCCTGAAGCCATAGCTAAAGCACGCGAGCAGTTCGTCGTCAGACATCCGGCGCGGGCAACCGAAGTCAAGGGATGGGACGACACGACCTTTCTCAACAAGGCGCGGGTGCTGCAGCAGGGCACGCTGACAAATGCCGCGTTGCTGTTGCTCGGACAGCCTGAAGCGTCGGCTCTGCTGGTGCCAGCAGTGGCACAAATCTCTTGGGTGCTCAAGGATGCCCACAACCGCGAATTGGATTGCGAGCATATTGATCAGGAGTTCACCCAGTACGACCCGTGGGTGATCCGCGAGGCCCTGCACAACAGCATCGCTCACCAAGACTATCGCCTCCGAGGACGGATCGTCGTCGTTGAGTTCCCCGACCGCATCTCGCTGACCAACGTCGGTGATTTTTTGCCCGGCGATGTCGCAACGGTCATCCGGCAGGACGCTCCCCAAGCTATCTACCGCAACCCGTTCTTGGCGCGTGCGATGGTCGAATTGAACCTGATTGACACGCAAGGCGGTGGCATCAAGCGCATGTTCGACACGCAGAGGAAGCGTTCCTTCCCACTGCCGGACTACGACTTGACCGAGATGGAGACGAGCCGCGTGACCGTGAGCCTCCACGGCTGCATCCTCGACGAGCGTTACACCCGCCTCTTGATGGAACGGACCGACTTAGATCTCAACCGCGCCATACTCCTCGACCGCGTGCAAAAGGGACTGCCTATCAGCCGACAAGAGCATCGCCTTATGAAGGCCGAGGGTCTTGTCGAAGGCCGTTACCCGAACCTGATGGTCGCCGGATTGGTCGCCAAGGCGACGGGCGAGGCTGGCCGCCACATCCGCGAGCGCGGGTTCGACAAGCAGTACTACTTGGATCTGATCATAGCTTTGGTGCGCGAGCATGGGCCTGTCAGCCGCAAAGAGATCGATCAGGCCCTGATACCCAAGTTGCCCGACCGACTGACGGACGCGCAGAAGCGGTGGCAGGTCCAGAATTTAATGCAGGCATTGCGTCGCTCCGGCCAAATCGTCAATCGAGGTACGCGTGCCCAATCTGCATGGATACTCGCGAAAGCGCAACCGGAAGAGATATTTGATAAATAAAATTAAAGGAAAAGGGGACGGTAGGCGTTGGATCACATCTGTCAAATCTCCGCAAGTATCTGTTTTACAACACTTTTACTCTTTAATAGATTTTGGACATTTCGGAAAATCTATTAAAGGATTTAGTAAAGGATTTAATCAATCCGCATCAATTATGCTGGTTGACTGGAGCTACCCCATGACCACCGACACCACTGAACGCGGCATGGAGGAGCGCGTCTGCGCGATGCTGACCCACAGGGCCGACCCGCCGGACGCCGCTGATGTACGGGAACGCCAGGCCCCTTTCGTCCAAGCAGTCCATGATTCATCCCATCGGGAGGTGTTTATGAAGCGCGTTGTTATCGCGTTGTCGCTGTTGTTTTTTGGCTATTCAACCGCATTTGCCGCCGCATTGTCGGGCCGTGTGCGCGATGCCGAGACCGGGGAATCGCTGCCGTTTGCGAATGTCTATTTGGAAGAGGCCGGGCGCGGAGCGACTGCCGATCTCGATGGGAAATTTGAGATCGCCAATATCAGCGCGGGCAGCCACACGATGGTCGTCCGGTTTGTGGGCTACAAAACACATCGCAACCCCATTGTCGTAAAAGACAGTGCCGCCGAGGTGGTTGTGAAACTCGTGCCCGAAGCGTTTCGGGGCAAAGAAGTCATCGTGGTTGCCGAGCGGGCGAAACTGCGAGAGACACCCGTCGCATTTTCGGACGTGCCCAAAGCCGATATGGACCGCAAACTCGGGTCGCGCGATTTGCCGCTGATCCTCAATGACACGCCTGGGGTCTATGCCACCGAGCAAGGCGGCGGCGCTGGGGATGCGCGCATCAATGTGCGGGGGTTTGACCAGCGCAATGTCGCCGTAATGGTCAACGGCGTGCCGGTCAACGACATGGAAAACGGGTGGGTCTATTGGTCGAACTGGGACGGGTTGAGCGATGCCGCGTCGTCCATTCAGGTGCAACGCGGCTTGGGGGCGTCAAATTTGGCTATCGCCTCGGTGGGCGGCACGTTGAATATCGTCACCGACATCGCCCGTTCACAGCGCGGGTTTAAGATCAAACAGGAGGTGGGGAACGACGCCTTTTACAAAACCACAGTCCATTTTTCCTCTGGCCTGATGAACGACAAAACCGCGCTCACGCTGGGCATTGCGCGCAAAAACGGCGATGGCCCGATCGATCAGACGTGGACGACGGCGTGGTCTTATTTTGGCGCGTTGAGCTTTACGGCCTCCGAAACGCACAAAATCGACCTGTTCGTCATCGGCGCGCCCCAACGCCACGGGCACCGCCTGTACAAGCAATCTATCGCAACTTTCGATGCCGATTACGCCCGATCCTTGGGCCTAGATGTGACGGGCGCGAAAAACTACGGCGTTCAGTACAATCCCAACTGGGGCCACTCGCCGTTTTCGTCCTACCGCGTGTATTACAACGGCGGGATGCACAATGCACGCGACAGCGGGATCATCATGGAGCGCGAGAATTATTATCACAAACCCCAAGTCAATTTGAACTGGTACTGGACGCCCCACGAGGCGTTCATTTTGTCCAATGTATTTTACGTTTCGCGCGGGAAAGGCGGCGGCACAGGGCGTTTGGGCAGCAACCCGGGCGCGATGCCCGGCGGCAGCATCAACTGGCGTCGCGTCGCCGATGCGTTGAACACCCAAACCGCGTCGGAAGCCCACCCGGACCTCGTGGGCGCAGGCGAAGTGGGCGGCGATGAGATCGCGGCAAAAACCCTCATCCGCAACTCGGTCAACCAACACGCTTGGTATGGGTATTTGGGCACGGGTGAATACCGGGTGAACAACACCTACACACTCGCTTTTGGCATAGATTTGCGCCATTACAAAGGCGGACACTGGCGCGAAGTTCGCAATTTGCTCGGCGCGGATTACTACGTCTTTGCGTGGGACAACAACGCCGCGACATCCGTCAAACGCCTGGGCGACAAAGTGTCTTATCACAACGATGGGCTCACGCGCTGGGGCGGCGGGTTTGCCCAACTCGAAGGGCGGTTTAACGCGGTGACGGCATTTTTGAGCACATCGGGATCCGTAACGGGTTACAAGCGCATCGACTATTTCCGCGCCAAGGTCAATGGGCAATGGGATCAGACGAGTTGGAAAAACTTCGCGGGCTATACCGTCAAAGTGGGCGGCAATTACAACGCGACGCGTTCAGTCAATCTGTATGCCAACGCGGGGTGGCTTTCCACCGCGCCCAAATTCGATGCCGTGTATCACTACGACAACAGCTTGTACGACCCCACGTTCAACGAAAAAGTCGCTTCTTTTGAGTTGGGCGCAGGGTATCTCAAGCGCGGCGCGGTGAGTGGAAACGCAAACCTCTATTACACCCGATGGAGAGACCGTTCCTGGCCCAAGAGCATTTACAGCGAAAGACTCGATCAGAGCTTTCGCTTTTTGCTCAACGGCATTGACGCCCTGCACAAAGGCGTGGAGTTTGACCTGAAAGCGCGCGTCCATCCCATGTTTGAGGTGCGCGGCATGGTGTCGCTGGGCAACTGGGAATGGCTCAACGATGCGAATGTCGCGTTTTCACCCGAAGAGGATCCCGCCGATGTCCACGAATTTCAAGTTTATGCCAAAGGGCTGAAGGTGGGCGACGCGGCGCAAAAAACCCTCGCCCTGAGCGGCGCGGTTTTTCCGGTGCGCGGCCTTTACGCCACGCTGGGTCTGCGGCGATTTATGGATCACTACGCCAAATTCGATCCCGCCAATCGCACCGATGCCGATGACCGAAAACAGTCGTGGAAACTCCCGGACTACAATTTGGTGGATTTGCACGCGGGTTACACCTTGCCCGGCAATGCGTTTGGCAAAGGCAAAGTGAAGTTGCAGTTGCACGTTTTCAATTTGTTTGACGCGCGCTACGTATCCGATGCCGATGACGGCAACGCACACGACGCAGGCACGGCCCGCGTATTCCTCGGCCTCCCCCGCCGCTGGAATATTTCGCTGTCCTATGATTATTAAAATTGTAAGCCGTAAGACAGGAGACGCAACCGCTGCTGAAGTTCTGACCGTTGACCGCTAACTGCCGTCAATCCCAGCCCCTTACACCAATTTGATTTTCTATTGACCTAATGTGATGCGATATGCTACCAGCCATTGATCCCCTTGACGTTACGCAGTCATTCAAAGAAGCCATTGCAAAAATGCCATCCCAAAAGACCATCAGACAAAACCATCGCGCACAGCGCGCAAGTCCATCTCGCAACCCACATTCATCTTGCAACCCACCTTGCAGGCCAACGCATATCGTACTGCTACAAAAACGATTTGCGCTGTGCAAGCCCCTCGGCGCATGAGAGCGGCATTTTTTGCCTACTTTTTTTTGCTGTTGAAAAAAAGTCGGTCGCCGCACGCCGTAGGCACAGGCGTAGCCAACGCATTGAAGGCAACAAACGATGCTGTAGGGCCAAACGCTTTAGACAAGCATGATCCCTACGTAACTTCTGTTCCCCATTCCTCATTCCTCCCTGATGGGAGGCAGGATACGGACAACTTGAAATCAATTTGGTACTAGCTTCTCATCTGCGTCATCTGCGGATGCTTTTGAATTTTAGGAGGACAATATGAAAAATGAACTTCTCAGACGCGCTGAACAGGCTGTTGATCAGGCGCGAAAAGCCGGGGCAAATGATGCGGTGGCCCGAGTGCGCGATGAAAACAGCACCGAATACTCGTACCGCGATGGCAATATTGAGCAAGTGCAACAAAGTGCCAGTCGCGGCCTGAGCATTCAGCTTTATGTGGATGGACGCTATTCGACCCATCAGACCACAGATCTGCGTCCAGATTCTATTGCTCGATTTGTCGAAGACGCGGTGGCACTCACGCGGCACTTGGCCGAGGATCCCTATCGCACGATTCCAGACCCCGCGCTGTATGAAAACCGCCCGGATATCGACCTCCAATCGGACGACCCCACCATCCGCGATTTGCCCCGAGAAGCGTGCATGGACTGGCTCAAAACAATGGACGCCATCACCCACACAGACAGCCGCGTGGTCAGCGCGACCGCCGATGTGTACTATGGCTGGCGCACTTCGGCTCGGGCGAGTTCAAATGGATTTCGGGGGATACAGCGCGGCACTTCAGTTGGGTATGGCGCGAGTGTGACGCTCAAAGAGGGCGCGCATGGGCGGCCGGAAGATCACCGGTATGTGTGGG
This sequence comes from uncultured Latescibacterota bacterium, assembly GCA_958295785.1. Taxonomy (GTDB): domain Bacteria; phylum Latescibacterota; class UBA2968; order UBA2968; family UBA2968; genus VXRD01. The sequence continues at coordinate 1,558,958 of OY282377.1, read as the reverse complement.
CGCGGCACCTGTCGGATTTGCCCGATCCCGAAGCCGTTGCACGCGAGGGCCTCGACCGCGCCCTTTCCCGGTTGGGCAGTGAAAAAGTGCCGAGCACGCGGGCGACGCTGGTGGTCGATCCCGAAGCCGGTGGGCGGTTGATCGGCACAGTGTGGGGCGCGTTGCAAGCGCGCAGCATCCAACAGAACCGCTCTTTTCTCGCGGCGAAAAAAGACGCGCAAATCGCCAGTTCGCTCCTCACAGTGACAGACGATCCCCTACAGGTGCGCGGCCCTGCGTCTCGGCATTACGACGGCGAAGGCATTTCGGCAAAGCGCGTGCCCATCATCGATCAGGGCGTTTTGCAAACGTATTACATCGACACGTATTACGGGCGCAAACTCGGCTGGCAACCCACGATGGGCACATCGTCCAACCTCGTCTTTGCCCCCGGCGACAAAGACCTCAACGCCCTGATCGCAGACGTTGCAGACGGCTTTCACGTCACGTCATGGCTCGGCGGCAATGCCGATGCCACGACCGGCGATTTTTCCTACGGCTTCCGCGGCTTTCGCATTGCCAACGGCAAAAAAACAGGGGCCGTATCCGAAATGAACATCGCCGGCAATTTCCTCGACCTGCTGCAAAATCTCGTTGCCGTGGGCAATGATCCCAATGCCTATTCCAGCATGCAGACCCCCACATTGGTTTTTGACAAGGTGGCGTTTAGCGGAAAGTAGAACCCCATGATCGTTTCGCTCCAATTCGTCGATTGCAAAAACTTAGCCGCCAAAACGCGCCGCGTTAGCCCATTCAGCGTCATCTTGGGTATCAACGCCAGCGGTAAGCACAACATCCGAGACGCCTTCCGCTGATATTGCGCCGTACCGAAGACGCGAGGGATAGAACAAATTGGCTGCCGCGTCCAAAAACCCGCGACATATCGCGCTGGACATCCTCTGCCGCGTTGAGCGAGGGGCTTATGCGGCCCGCCTGCTCGCCGCACAGCGTGCATCTCTGAGCAATCGCGATGGCAATTTGCTGCAACACCTCGTAATGGGCACGCTGACCTATCGGGCACGCCTGGATCACATCCTCGCGCCCTATCTCGCAAAACCCCTGTCCAAACAACACGCCAAATTACGCAATCTCCTGCGCCTGGGCGTGTACCAACTCCAGCACCTCGACCGCGTGCCGTCTTATGCGGTCGTCTCGGAATCCGTCACCCTCGCCCGTCAACGCCTCGGCGTGCGCGTTGCCAAACTGGTCAATGCGGTCTTGCGCGGCGTGGCTGAAAACCGCAAACCCATTGCCTTTCCCGATCCCGCAATCGCCCCCATCCAACACCTCGCCATCACCACATCCCATCCGCAGTGGCTCATCGCGCGCTGGGTCAAACGGTATGGTCTGGCTGAAACGCGCGCCTTGTGTAAATGCGACAACGCCCAACCCGCCATCACCCTCCGCCCCAATGCGTTGCGAACATCGCCCAATGCGTTGCGCGAACAACTCGCCGCCGAAGGGATTGACGCGCAATTTGCCGGCCCCCATCTCCTCGCCGTATCCCATGCGGGCCATCTCTTTCAGACCCGCGCGTATTGCAATGGCCTGTTCAGCGTGCAAGGCGCGGGCGCGGCAAAGGTCGTTCCCCTGCTCGATCCACAACCCGGCGAGACCATTCTCGATTTGTGCAGCGCGCCCGGCGGCAAATCCACGGGCATGGCCGAACGCATGGAAAATCGGGGTTTTATCCTCGCCGCAGACCGCTATCCATCCCGCCTCAAAACCCTCGAACAAAATGTACAGCGGCTCGGGATCACCTGCGTTCACCCCCTCGCAACCGATGCGCGCTGTTTGGCCCTCAACCGCTTATTTGACCGCGTCCTCGTAGATGCGCCCTGTTCCGCGCTGGGCATCCTCAGCCACCATCCCGACCTGCGCTGGCATCGTCGAGAATCGGATATTCCCGGCCTTGCACGCTTGCAACGCGCCCTCCTCAACCGCGCTGCCCATTTCGTATCCCCCGGCGGCGTCCTCGTGTACAGCACCTGCACCCTTGAACCGGAAGAAAACGAGCACCTCGTCGAAGCCTTTTTGACCGATCACCCGCACTTTCGCATCACCCGTCCCCATCTCCAACTGCTCCCCCCCCAAACCGGCGGTGATGGCGTTTTTGCCGCGTGCATGAAGAGAATGTAGAGGTGAGGGCCGGCGCCCGCCCAAAGCGAAAGCAACCACATGAGATCGGGGATTAGGGCATTTGACGCACAGGCAAAAAAAACGCCTGAGACGCAGTATCTCAGACGTTTTTATCGGTCAGTTGTCAGTGACCGGTGGTCTGTTCTAATACCAAATTGATTTTCTGTTGCCCTGATATGATGCGATATGTTGCCCGCAAGCGATCCCCTTGACCTTACCCAGTCATTCAGAGAAGCCATTGCAACAAGGCCATCCCAAAAAACCATCAGATCATGCCATCGCGCACAGCGCGCAAGGCCGTCTCGCAACCCACATCCATTTTGCAACCCACCTTGCAGGCCAACGCATGTTGTGCGACCTGTAAAGCGATTTGCGCTGTGCCAGCCCCTCGGCGCATGAGAGCGGCATTTTTGAACTGCTAAGGCAGTTGTACCCCGCTCGCCTACTTTTTTTGCTGTTAAAAAAAAGTCGGTCGCCGCACGCCGTAGGCACAGGCGTAGCCAACGCATCAAAGGCAACAAACGATGCTGTAGGACCAAACGCTTGAGACAAGCATGATCCCTACGGAACGTCTGTTCCCCATTCCTCATTTTGGTATAACCCGTCTCTCCCGCCGGGTACGAGGACAGGCACAGGGGCCTATCCCTACGACTGATAGGGGGCGGGGAGACCATGGGTGGTCAGCGGTCAGCCCGCCCAACCGCACTTTGCACTTTATACTTTTCCCATCATCGCTCTGCTCAAAATTTTGGATGTGCTCGGGCGCATGATTCGGGGATCGACTTGCGCGCCATTGCCGAGGGTCTCGCGCACTTGCGAGCCGGAGATAAACACCGGCGTTTCATCGGCGTGGTGTTCCATCAGATCCACGCGGCCAATGGATTCGTAATAGGCTGCAAACCCCACGTTCACAGGCTGGATTTGCAGGTCGCCATTGAGGTGATCAAAAATGTCTTGGGCGTCGAAATCGCCCCAAATCGCGCTGCCATCGCGATAGGGCGCGTCTGCGTGTTTGCGGCCGATGATGATGTCTGTAAATCCAAAGTTCTGCCGGTAGATCGCGTGCATCACGGCTTCTTTGGGGCCGGCGTAAAACATCTTGATATCCAAGCCCAATAAGATCACCCGATCCGAGACGGATTCCCCGCGATTTTGCCACAATGCCACATCGCTATCGCCTTTGCCCAATCCCCGTTCTGCGATCAGGGCTTCGTAGGTTTGCATGCGAATCTCGGCGGGCACATCGTCCGATTTGGTTTCGCCCACCAGCGGGTTTAGGCACGCCCCGGCGTTGTATCCCCGGCGCAACAGGGTTTCCAAGCCATAGACCAGCGCGTATTCGTGCGCCCGGTGCAGGGCATTGCGCGTTTGAAAAGCCACAACGCGCGCCCAGCCTTTTCGCGCCAACAAGGGCCTGACCTCTCGCGGACTGAGCACGTATTGTCCAAAATGCGGATTGCGCGGTTGGGGCAACACCTGAATCTCGCCGCCCAAAAGATGGGTCTTGTCGGCATCGCCATTCAAAACCATATCCGCGCCCGGATGATCCGTGCGCTCGGTCAAATAAACGCGCTCGAGGTACGTGGTTTTATCCCATTGAAAAACGTCGCTGATATCCAGCGCGCCCACAATGTCGCCAGCCGTGTTTTCCAACGCGACGCGTTGCCCCACAGAGAGGGTTTTGGCGACATCGGCGCGCACGGGCAATGAGATGGGAATGGTCCACGCATAGCGCGTGCCATCGACTTCAATGGCCGCTTCATCCAACACCCGGTAATAGGTCTGTGCGTCCATCGGCCCGGTAAGCGGGCTCAACCCGCCATCGCCAAAGCGATAGACCGAGGACAAATCTGCATCGCTGACCAAAACGCGCGGCAATTCGCACGCCTCGGTCAAAAAGGGCTCCACATCTGCAACCGTGCGATTGACCGGCTCAGCCAAACCGCCGTGGGGCGCGATGAGCCCCTTGTGTGTATCGGACATTCGGACAAATCTCCCGTGTCGTGCATAATATTTTGGGCAATAAAAAAATGCGCCCACAGGGAATCGAACCCCGAACCTACTGATTAAGAGTCAGTTGCTCTACCAGTTGAGCTATGGGCGCATACAATGGCGGCGAAAATGTAAAAAAGCCCAAGGGCAATGTCAAGCCTCTTGAGGGGATAGCGGAATTAAAAAGGCAGGCGGAACTGCGAAAGGCTCGGAGCAGTTCAAAACGTGTCGCTGTCCAGACCCATTCACGGCGAGAAAGGGAAAGGCTTGAGAGAAGGCGGCAATTTTGGGGGCGTTTGAAGTGTCACACGCCGGGCAACTTGGGTTGATAAGGTAAATCCGGAGGACCGATTCGCAGACCGGGGTCGCCAATTTTTCCGTTTAGCCGTATTAGATCTTCATCAAATGTGTCCAAAGACGCCACTTGATACTCAACCGCCGTAGCGACATGGATGGAATCTTTTGGTTTGAGGTGAGTATATATCTATATCAATTTCCTGGCTGCCAACCCTATTGACGTATCAACTGGACGAATGATGATAAATTCCTGTTCAAAAAATTTCCGAATCGTATCTTCGTGTTCACCACCGACCGGCTGTTCCCCTCTCAATTTTATCACTTCAATTAGTGTGATAGCTGAAGTGACAATATGGACTTCATTGCGCTGTGCTGCCTCAATGACACCCTGGCAAGCGCGCACTCTGTTTGTCTCGGCGTTGAGCAGACCGAGAAAAACTGCCGAATCCCAGTACCGCAATTGAATCGTTTCATTCATAGTTTTTTGTAGAGGCCGATAATGTCAGAAAAAGAGGGACGTTCATCTGACGGAGGAAAAACCTTAAAATTTTCTACAATGATGCTATAAGGCTTTCCATCTTTCCTGTAATTCACCATTCCATAAGCCTGCACGCGCTTGTCAAATGCCTTCAGGACTTCCCGTTTTAATTCCCGAGAAAAAAAACACTTTACAGGGTGGTCTGTCAATCGGTCGTAAATATTGAATTGATCCTTCCTTCGGCTCGTGACGGTCTGCAAATAGCCTTCTACAGAACCCAGCGTCGTGCGATAGACGCGAAACATTGCATCTACTGTTGCGACCGTGCATTTTGAGAGCGTTTGTCTTCGCTTGGGGAAATCAATACGCACGCAATTGCGATTGTCACCCCCAACTTTTGCCAAGTCTGCCAAAGATTTGGCAGATCGCAAGGCATCGTCATTGAAATAACGAGGCCGATTTTCCCGTCCATTCTCGAGACGCGCCAAGCCATCCGAAATGGCCTCTATCGCCTTTGGGACATGATCTGCGGACATAGATTCGGGGTCAAAATGGACGACAACACTGCCGGGTTCAACCGATACCACCCAGTCAATAGCTCCATCCATCACCTCACCGGAAACCGCATTGATGAGTTTGAACAGGGCGTTAATCCCCGCGACAAATTGTTCGCCCGGGATTTTTTGGCCTTCAAGCGTCAAAGTGATTCGATTTTGAGCGCGATTACCCATAGACTTCTGCTCCATTAGCCAATCAGTGTGTTGAGGCCGGTGATCAGGCCGACGGCCGCGGCGATAAATCCGCCCATCTCGATCATCATGCGCTGTTCGAGTTCCCGCATCTCGGCGCGCACTTCCGCTATATCGGTTTTTGTTGCAACGCTGTCGTCAAACGCATTGCCGACCGTTGTCACTGCGGCCTCGGCTTGGGGTTCATCAAACCCGACTTCTGTCAGCATCTTCACTGCTTTGTGCGTGTCCAGAACCATAAATTCTCTATTGGCAAGGCTCACTGCGAATTGGAGCCGCCGCGGACATAAGTTCCACTTTGCCCGCCGCTTTTGTGCAACAGACATATCTCGCCGATGACCATGCTGCGGTCAACGGCTTTGCACATGTCGTAAATCGTCAATAGGGCCACGCTGACCGCGGTCAGGGCTTCCATCTCGACACCCGTGCGCCCGGGCACGCGCACCATCGCCGTCGCCACAATGCTCGCATTTTCGATCTCAAAGCGCAGGTCAATGCCCGTAATGCCCAAGGGGTGGCACATTGGAATGAGGTCAGACGCGCGTTTGGCGGCCATCGCCCCGGCAATGCGCGCTGTTTCCAAGACATTGCCTTTGGGCACTTGTCCGCCGGTGATGAGACGCAGGGTTTCGGGCTGCATTGAGATTTTTCCCGACGCCGTGGCCGCGCGGTCTGTCACGGCTTTATCCGTGACATCCACCATCTTCACATTGCCCTGTTGGTCGATGTGCGTCAACATGTTCTACTCCCATTCCACTGTGCCCGGGGGTTTGTGCGTGATGTCGTAACACGCGGCTGCAATGCCCGGCAACTTCCATATCTCGGCGGCGATCTCGCGCACCAAAGCGCGGGGCAAAGGGGCGAAACGCGCGGTCATAAAATCGGGGGTCGAAATCGGGCGCAAAATCGCGATCTCGTTCTGCCCATCTGCGGTCAACGGCGCCAAGACAGTAGGCATCTGAGATACGGCGGCCATGAGACCCGCACGGTCGAGTGCGCGCATGGCGATGGCATCGGCCTGACGCAACAGATCGAGCCTTTGCCGGGTCAAGAAGGCGCGTTTGAGGCGCGTTTTGGGCGGCGCGTCTGGCGCGATCAAATACACCACGCGGTTGATGCCCGGTACGCCGTTGGTGATCCGCGTGGAGACATCTTCGAGAACGCGCCAATCGGCACGGCCCCAAACGAGCGCGGGATGTGAGTACGTGCGGAAATCGCCTTGAACGCCCACGCTTTTGACGGGCAAAATTCGCAGTTGCAAACCCGCCTCAGACGCGATAGCCGACGCGGCCTGCTCTGCGCTTGCGATCTCGTCTCCCGGATCTCGACCGTCCGAACACAAACAGCGCACGGCCAGGCCAGGGCCGGGGAATGGATGCCGCCACACGAGGGGATCGGGCAACCCCAACTCGCGCCCGAGTTCGCGCACCTCGTCTTTGTACAATTGCGCCAAAGGCTCGACCACCTTGCCCTGTGCGATCAATTCGTCGATGAGGCCGATGCGATTGTGGTGCGTCTTGATCAACGCGGCGTGTTCCGTGCCTCCGGATTCGATGGTATCCGGATAGAGCGTGCCCTGCGCCAACACCCAGTCCCCTGCATTGAGGTGCAATGTCGCCATCACTTTGTCCTTGACCGCCAAAAAGGTTCGCCCAATGGCCTCGCGCTTGGCTTCTGGGTCGGTCAACCCCTCTGTGTTCATCAAAAAATCATCGCTGGCATCTTTGACCATCAGATTGTCAAACCCTTCTTTTTCGAGAAAAGTTTTGACCGCCGTGGTCTCGCCCTCGCGCATAAACCCGTTGTCGATGTGCAATCCCAGCACGCGGTCTGCGCCGAGTGCTTTGTTGAACAACACAAAAGCCACCGACGAATCCACGCCGCCGGACACGAGCAAAAACACATTGCGCTCGCCCACTTGTGCGCGCATGTCCTCCATCAGCACGTCTGCGTAATTGCCCATCGTCCAAGTTCGGGGCGCGTTGCAGAGTGTCAAAAAATTGTCGAAAATACCCAGCCCGCACGGCGTGTGCGCCACTTCCGGGTGAAATTGCAAGCCGTAGATTTGACGCTGGGCACTGCCAATCGCCGCCAAAGGACAATCTTCGGTTGCCCCCAAAATTTCAAACCCATCGGGCAATGTTGCGACCACATCGCCGTGGCTCATCCAAACTTCCTGCGCGTCGCCAAGCCCGGCGAATAAGTCCGACCCGCCCACAATTTTCAATGTGGCGGCCCCGTATTCTCGCACATCGCCCGCAACGACCTCGCCGCCCAAGTGCATGCACAACAACTGATGCCCATAACAGAGGCCGAGAATGGGCACGGGCATCGCCAACAATTCGGCGTTGAACGCGGGCTGGTCCGGATCGTACACACTCGCAGGGCCACCCGACAAGATCACGCCCGAAACCCCGCGCAATGCCGACGGATCGACATGCGGCGGGAAAATTTCGGCATAAACCCGCAATCGGCGAATCCGATTGGCAATCAAGTGGGCGTACTGCCCGCCAAAATCGAGGATGGCGATGCCGGTGGGCATGGGGACTCCGTAAGGTGAAATGGAAGTTTATCCACTGTGTAGGGGCGATGCCCCCGTGCTCGCCGGTCAGTCCGCCCAACGCCCAACGCCTTCGTGGATCACCGTGTCTCTTGCGGATTCGACCATTTGGGGGCAGTCGAGCGTGTGGTGCAGGCCGCGGCTTTCGCGGCGGGACAGGGCGCAGCGCACGGTCAGCGCGGCGACGGTCGTCAGGTTGCGGAGTTCCAGCAGGGCCTCGGTCACTTGCGAGCGGTTGTAAAAGGCTTCGACTTCCCGCACAATCGCGTCAATGCGACAGGCCGCGCGCTTCAACCGAAAATCCGATCTCACAATGCCCACGTCATCCCACATCAGCGCCTGCACTTCGCGCCGGGCGCGTGACAGCAAAGCCCATTTTTCTTTGTTGAACCCATCGGCGTCTCGCCACGCGGGAATGTCGGGAAAATCGCGCCTCGCATCGGCATCATGTTGGATGTGGGAAAACGCGCGCTGGGAAAACACCAAGGCTTCCAAAAGCGAGTTGCTCGCCAAGCGATTCGCGCCGTGCAATCCGGTGCAGGCCACCTCGCCCGAGGCGTAGAGCCGTTCGATGGCGGTGCGCCCCCACGTATCCGTGAAAACCCCGCCACACATGTAGTGCGCGGCCGGCACAACCGGGATGGGATCGCACGCCATATCAATGCCAAATTGCAGGCACCGCGCGTAAATGGTGGGAAAACGCGCCTGCAATTCCGCGCTCGGGCAATGGGTAATGTCGAGAAACACACAGGAATCGCCGGTTTTTTTTAACTCGCTATCCATTGCCCGCGCGACCACATCTCGAGGCGCGAGTTCGCCCATCGCGTGATAATCGGCCATGAAAGCCCGCCCGGTGCGATCTACCAAAATGCCGCCATGCCCGCGCACGGCTTCGGAAATCAAAAAGGAATTGGCCTCGCTGTGGCAAAGCGTGGTGGGGTGAAACTGCATAAATTCCAAATTGCCCACGCTCGCGCCTGCGCGATAGGCCATGGCGATCCCATCGCCGGTTGCAATGGCCGGGTTGGTCGAGTGCAGATAAATGCGACCACACCCGCCGCTGCACAACAACGTGTATTTTGCCAAAAAGGGCTTTACCTGTGCGGTTGAGGTGTCCAAGGCGTAAACGCCCCAGCAGTGACTTTTTTTTTCTGCCGCGATGAGATCAATCGCCATGTGGTGTTCATACACCGCGATATTGGGACGCGCTTCTGCGGCTGCGGTCAATGCGCGTTCTATCTCTCGTCCAGTCAGGTCCGCAGCGTACACGATGCGATTTTTTGAGTGCCCGCCCTCGCGCCCGAGCGCGAGATCGGTTCCCGACCGCGTGAACGCGGCCCCCCATGCGATGAGGGCCTCGACCATTTTGGGGCCTGCGCGCACCACCATATCCACCACGTCTTCGCGGCACAACCCCGCGCCGGCCCGAATGGTGTCTCGCCGGTGAAGATCAAACGAATCGGTCGGATGCAAGACAGACGCAATCCCGCCCTGCGCGTAATTGGTATTGGATTCCCGAAATTCTTTTTTTGTGATCAGGGTGACAGACCCTGTCTCTGCCGCTTGAAGGGCAAATGAAAGGCCGGCAATCCCACTGCCAATGACCAGATAATCGGATTGATAAATTTCAGACATGGCGCGCTGCCTTATCGAGTATCCCGTAACATAGGGGCCGCGCCCCTACCTTTCAATCACTTCACAATTTCGCGCAAAAAATCTTCCGCCGAAAATTCGTTGCACCCCACCGCTGCCATCACCAGATCCAATATTTCGCGCCGCGTTCGGCGTCCATAGAGCAAATCTTCTTGCACTTCTTTGGCTTTTCGCGCGCCCAACCGATCCCCGATCTCTTTGGGCGTCAACCACGCATTTCCCGCCTCTGCCATTGTTATCCCCCGCGTTGATGGGTTAAAAAATGTGTGGGAAAATAAATCAAAAAAAAGATAATGTCAATAGAGGGTAGATGTAATACCAAATTGATTGATATTGGCCTGATGTGATGCGATTAAAAATATCTACACTTGAAAATTTTGAGATAATTGAGTAAGTTCGTCATGAGTGGATTCGCTGCGTCCTGCCTTTTATTGTTTTTTGACCACCTCAGATCCAGGGATTCCAACGCCATGTCCGTCACAGACTTGCCCGCGATAAACGCCTGTCTCAATGGGTGTTGCACCATTTTTCTCATGTTGGGATTTATCGCTATCAAACGCGGCGCCGTCAAGACGCACCAAAAATGTATGATCGCCGCGTTGATCTTATCGGCTCTCTTTTTGACCTCATACCTGATTTACCACTTTCAGGTCGGCTCTGTGCCCTATCCGCACCGCGATTGGACGCGCCCGATCTACTTTGCCATCCTCATCCCGCATATCATCTTGGCCGCTGTCAATGTGCCCTTTATCGCCGCGCTCGTCTATCGCGCATTGAAGGGCGAATTTGATCGCCACCGCCGCCTGGCCCGATGGGTTTGGCCGAGTTGGGTCTTTGTTTCCCTCACCGGCGCGATCATCTATTTGATGCTTTATGGATAGGGGTCAGCACCTGCCTTTATCATCCCGTAGGATTAACCGCAATAATCGTCATTGGAGGCCACCGATGAATAAGTTCACGACCGCCGATCCCGAAACCCGCTCGGCAGACCTCATTGCCGAGAACATCGCGCAACTGAAAACGCTATTTCCAGAGGCATTCGCCGAGGGGAAAATTGACTTTGCGAGGTTGCGACAACTGCTCGGCGACGCGGTTGACGAAGGCGATGAAAAATACGGCCTGAACTGGCATGGCAAGGGGCGGGCCCGCAGGCTCGCGCTCATGCCCAGTACGGGGACGTTGCATCCCTGCCGAGAAGAGAGCCTCGATTGGGACACGACGCAAAATCTGATGATTGAAGGCGACAACCTCGAAGTGCTGAAGTTGCTGCAAAAGAGCTACTACGGCAAAGTGAAGTTGATTTACATTGACCCGCCCTACAACACCGGCAAGGATTTCATCTATCCCGACAACTACGAGGACAACATCAAGAATTATCTCAAAATTACCGGTCAACTCGACGGCAACGGTCAAAAACTCTCGTCCAACACCGATGCGTCAGGTCGATTCCATACCAAATGGCTGAATATGATGTACCCGCGTTTGAAAATTGCCCGCAATATGCTGCGGAATGATGGCATCCTGGTTGTTTCTATATCTGACAAAGAAGTCCACAATCTCCGGTCGTGCATTGACGAGATCTTCGGCGCAGACAATTTGTTGGGGTGTGTGATGTGGAACTCAACCAAATCCGTAACGAACACGGCTCTGATTTCGGTCTCACATACCTATAACCTCATCTACGCACGCAACCGCGATTATTTTGTAGAGAATCGCATGCACTTTCGCCTACGAGAGGACGGAGAGGGATTTTCTAACCCCGATAATGATCCGCGTGGCCCATGGAAAGCCGATCCATTTCAAGTCGGCGGTGAACGTCCCAATCAAATGTATCGTATTGCCAATCCTAACACTGGCGAGGTCTATCGTCCCAATCCTGGAAATAGTTGGAAGAATGAGCAAAAGGTTTTTGAGCAACTAATGGCCGATAACCGCATCGTTTTTGGTGTAAATGGCGATGCCGGGCCGCAGCGCAAGCGTTTTCTGAGCCAGGCTGAACAACGAGGTCGGGTAGCCAAAACATGGTGGGATGATGTCGACACGACCACAAACGCAACAAGAGCAACCAAAAAACTGATGGGAGAATCCGCGTTTGACAATCCAAAGCCAGTGTCCCTCATCCAAAGGTTCATTCAACTTGGTACTCACGAACCGTCTGACGCTATCGTACTGGACTTCTTTGCCGGCTCTGGAACGACCGCTCAGGCAGTCCTTGAACAGAATTTGGCCGACAGTGGGGATAGAAGACATATATTGGTAGAGCTGCCTCTTACGCTTGATCCGGCAGATAAAGACCAGAAAATTGCCGCCGCCTATTGCGATAAAATAGGCAAGCCGCGCAACCTTGCCGAGTTGACAAAAGAGCGTCTTCGCCGCACAGCGGCCAAGATCAAGGCCGAGAATCCGCTACTCGCCGGCGACCTCGGCTTCCGCGTTTTTAAGCTCGACAGTTCTAATATTCGACCCTGGGAGCTAAACCGCGAGAATTTTAAGCAACGGCTACTCGACAACGTCGCGCATATCAAAGAAGACCGAAGCGAGGAGGATCTCCTGTACGAGTTGTTGCTCAAGTTTGGGCTTGACCTGTGTATTCCGATTGAAAAACGCGACATTGCCGGAAAGCAGGTCAATGTCGTTGACGGAGGCGTGCTCATCGTCTGCCTTGCCGAACAAATTGACCAATCCGACGTCGAGGAACTCGCTCTTGGCATTGCGGCGTTGTACGGGCAACTGGAGAATACAGACGATACAGGGGTCATTTTCCGAGATGATGCTTTTGCAGATGACGTTGCCAAAATCAACCTGACCGAAATTTTGCGGCAGTGCGGCATCAAAGACGTACGCAGTTTATAGGGAGCATCGATGAAATTCCAATTTGAACCCGATCTGGATTATCAAATAGAAGCCATTGAAGCAGTTTGCGACCTGTTCCACGGGCAAGAGGCATGCCGCAATGAATTTACAGTCTCGCACGCCTTGACCGACCAGGTCCAACTCGGCTTTGCAGAAAACGACTTGGGTGTTGGCAACCGGCTGACTTTGCCAAAAGACGCACTTCTGGCGAACTTGCAAGACATCCAACTTCGGAACGGTTTGCTCCCTTCGGCGGTGCTAAATTCCCGCGATTTTAGCGTAGAGATGGAGACCGGCACCGGCAAGACCTACGTCTATCTGCGGACGATATTTGAATTGAACAAGCGGTATGGCTTCACAAAGTTCGCCATTGTCGTGCCGTCAATCGCCATTAAGGAAGGCGTCAACAAATCGCTCGATATGATGAGTGACCACTTCCACGCCCTCTATTCGGGCATGCCTTTCGATCATTTTATTTACGACTCAACCAAGTTGGGCCAGGTTCGCAACTTTGCCACGAGTCCGCAAATTCAGATCATGGTGATAACGGTCGGGGCCATCAACAAGCGGAATATCAACAGCATTTATCAAGAAAACGAAAAAACAGGGGGGGAGAAACCCATTGACTTGGTTCGCGCCACCCATCCGATCCTGATTGTCGATGAACCACAAAGCGTGGATGGCGGGTTGGCAGGGCGCGGCAAAGAAGCACTTGAGGCGATGAATCCGCTTTGCACATTGCGCTATTCAGCGACACACATCGACCTGCACCACATGGTCTATCGCCTCAACGCAGTCGATGCTTACGAACGCAAGTTGGTCAAGCAGATCGAAGTGGCAACCGGCACGATTATGGACGATTACAATAGGCCATACATGCGCTTGGTTGCAACGAGACGGCAGCGCGGTGTCATCAGTGCCCAAGTCGAACTCAATATCAAAACGCAGGGCGGTTCGGTGAGGCGTCGAATTACAACTGTTCAAGATGGCGATTCTCTAGAACGCAAAACGCGACACGCAATTTACCGCAACTATCACATCGGGGAAATTCGGGTTGGGCGAGGCAACGAATATTTGGAGTTGCGCGTGCCTGGCACTGAGCATGGGCTACGCGAAGGAGAAGCCTACGGCGATGTCGAAAATACGATTGTACAGCGGGAAATGATTCGCAGAACCATCCACGAACATCTACAAAAAGAGAAGTGGCTCCACAAAGAAGGGATCAAGGTGCTGACCCTCTTTTTCATAGATAAAGTGGCGTATTATCGGGATTATGACGAAGACGGCAACGCCATCAAGGGGGCGTACGCACGCATTTTTGAAGAGGAATACCGACGCGCAGCCAACAACCCGGACTATCGCGCGCTCTTTGAGGGAGTCGCCGACTTAACCGAGACAACTGAACGAGTCCATAATGGCTATTTCTCTATCGACAGGCGAGGCAGATGGACCGACACAGCAGAGAACAACCAAACCAACCAGGACAATGCCGAACGCGCTTACAGCCTGATTATGCGGGACAAAGAGAAATTGCTCAGTTTCGCAGAGCCGCTCAAATTCATTTTCTCGCACTCCGCTTTGCGCGAGGGTTGGGATAATCCCAATGTGTTCCAAATCTGCGTACTCCGAGATATTCAAACCGAAAGGGAACGGCGTCAGACCATCGGGCGTGGTCTGCGCTTGTGCGTCAACCAAGAAGGTCAACGACAGCGCGGTTTTGAGGTCAACACCCTGACCGTCATCGCAAGGGAGAGCTATGAAGATTTTGCCGATAACCTCCAGCGCGAAATTGAAGAGGAGACCGGCATCCGCTTTGGTACTGTGGAACCGCATCAATTTGCGTCGATCCAAGTTCGTGGGGAAGACGACCAAACCGGGTATTTGGGCATGGAACAGTCGCAGGCGCTGTGGGACTATTTCAAGGCGCGGGGTTATATCGACGCAGATCAAAAAATTGTGGATGCTTTGACTTTGGACGATGGCAGTTTTGACTTGCCCGACCAATTTGAACCCATGCGCGAGGCGATAATCGAGGTGCTGCGTAAAGCCAATGCCCGGCTTGTGATCAAAGACCGCAATGAACGCCGCCGAGCGTATCCACGAGAAGCGGTGCTGAACAGCGAAGAATTCAAAGCCCTTTGGGATCGCGTCAAGTACAAGACGACTTACCGCATCAAATTCGACAATGAGGACTTGCTCAAAAAGTGTTCCGAGACACTCGGAGACGCGCCTCCAATACCGCGTGCTAGGCTCCAGTGGAACACGGCGGATATACGGATTGAGGAAGCCGGGGTACAAGCCGAACTGCGAGAGCAGGGTGCGGCGGTAAATTTGGTTGACGACAAGAGAGATCTTCCCGATGTGCTTACCGAACTTCAAAATCGGACGCAATTAACCCGACGGAGCATCCAACGCATTTTGTCGGACAGTGGACGGCTGGACGATTTTGGCATCAATCCCCAAAAGTTTATTGAACTCGCGTCCGAGGTCATCAATCGCCGCAAGCGTCTGGCGTTGGTAGATGGTATCAAATATCAGCGGTTGGGGGCCGACGCCTACTACGCACAGGAATTGTTCATGAGCGAGGAACTGACCGGATACTTAAAAAATATGCTTGACTCTCAAAAATCGGCCTATAAACAGGTCATCTATGACTCTGCCAACGAAGCGGCTTTTGCCAAGCAATTGGAACAAAATATCGCTGTCAAAGTGTACGCCAAGTTGCCGAGGGGGTTCCAAGTGCCTACCCCATTGGGAAGCTACACCCCGGATTGGGCCGTGCTCATAGAAGACAGCAATGGCGAGCGGCTTTACTTTGTCGCAGAAACGAAAAGCACAGCGTTCCTCAACGATCTCCGCAATGTCGAACGAGCCAAAATCGAGTGTGGGCGGACACACTTTTCAGCGCTGAAAGTAGGGGAGTCGCCGGTAGAATACCGAGTTGTACACACGCTGGACGAATTGATGGCTCAGTATTAGCAAAGATGGAGTTTTAGATCGGGAGATGAAAATGAACACCCTGATATCCGGTGCATCTGGCCTTATTGGCGCGGCACTCAAAACCGCATTGAGCGCGCGCGGGGATCGCGTTTTGTCCCTGACGCGGCGCAATGCCCAAAGCGACAGTGAAATCACTTGGGATCCGGCTGCAAACGCCCTCGATTCCTCGCGGCTCACGGACATTGATGCGGTCATACATCTGGCCGGTGAAAACATCGCCGCTCGGCGTTGGACCGCAGCGCAAAAGGCGCGCATCCGCGACAGCCGCATCCAAGGCACCGCATTGCTCGCGCAAACACTCGCGTCTGTGTCTTCTCCGCCAAAAGTGTTCATCTCCGCTTCGGCCATTGGCTATTACGGCAACCGCGAGGACGAACTCCTCACCGAAGACAGCGCGCCCGGAGATGGCTTTCTCGCCGAGGTCTCTGTGGCGTGGGAACGGGCGGCCCTGCCCGCCGCAGAAGCGGGCATCCGAACGGTTCACCCGCGCATTGGCATTGTCCTGTCGCGCAACGGAGGGGCACTTGCCAAAATGCGCTTGCCCTTCAAATTGGGATTGGGCGGCACCATCGGGTCGGGCAATCAGTATATGAGTTGGATCACCCTTGACGACTTGGTTTCTGTGTTCCTGTTCGCACTGGACAACGAGTCCATCAGCGGCGCGATCAATGCCGTGTCGCCAACGCCTGTGACCAACCGCGAATTTACCAAAACCCTGGCCCGCGTCCTGTCTCGCCCCGCGATTTTCCCACTGCCCGCTTTTGCCGCTAGACTCGCACTGGGCGAAATGGCCGATGCCCTCTTGCTCGCCAGCACCCGCGTGATTTCCACACGCCTCGAAAAGACATCCTTTTCCTTTGCCCACACGGACCTCGAGTCGGCTTTGAGGCGGGAGACGTGACCGCAGGTGAAAGACGAGAGAACCACGAAGGACACGGGCGGGGTACAACTGCGATAGCAGTTCACAGACACGAAGAAAGACGGATCGCGGATGAAACGGATTGCGCGGATTGCGCGGATGAAAGGCAAAGGCAAGAGGCCAGAATAGAAACGTAGGGGCGATGCCCCCGTGCTCGCCCGAAAAGGCGAGATACAAGGCGGATCGGCGAGGGCTAAAAAAATAGCTTTAATCCACAGGAGGGAAAAATGAAAATCGCCGCCATCACCTGCGACATTCTCTCCACGGCCCGGCAACGAGGTGCGACGCGGTATGAAGATACCGCCGGATTAAAATTTCCGCAAGTTGCGTCCCAAAGCGCGCAATCCTTTCCCGGCCGCGCAGATACGCGCCACCTCTGCGTCTATCCCGCAGCCCGCTCAACCGCCCTGATTCGCGTGCAAACAGACAGCGGCATCGAAGGCATTGGCGAAGCGCACGCCCCGGTCGCGCCTCGGGTCGTCAAAACCATCGTGGAAGACCTCTTGACACCGCTCCTCATCGGCGAGGACGCGCGGGCTATCGCCGTCTTGTGGGATCGCATGTTTTCCGCCATGCGCCTGCGCTCGCACACGCAGGGCTTCACCCTCGAAGCCATCGCGGGCATCGACATCGCCCTTTGGGACGCGCTCGGCAAACACTGCGGCGAACCGATATGGCGCCTGCTCGGCGGCGCGTACCGGTTGCAAATCCCGGTCTATTCCTCGGGCACGCCCGGGCAAACCCTTGAATCGCGTCGCCGGGGCATTGAAAACGTCTTAAACGAAGGCTTCTCGGTCGTCAAAACATCCTGTGGTCGAGGCGCAGTCTCCGAACAAATGCACCTCGTCCGCCAACTATCTGACGCCGTGGGGGATCGCGGCAAACTCCTCGTTGACGCGCACGGCGGGTTCGACCTCAAAGACGCCCTGCGCTTTGCCCGGTTCCTCGAAGGCTTGGGCAATGTCGAATGGTTTGAAGACGCCCTCCTGCCCGAAGACCATCGGGGGTATCGCACACTCGCGCAATCGACCGGCATTCGCATTGCCGTTGGCGAAACAGATTGCAACCGCTATGTGGTGCGCGACCGATTGCTCAACCGAGAATGCGACCTCCTCTTGCCCGATGTGTGCCGTGCAGGTGGCATTTCCGAAACCCTGCGGATCGCACAACTATGCGATGTCTTTGGCGTCTCGTGGGCGTCCCACGTCAGCACCAGCACCCCCATCCACCTCTTGGCGGGCCTGCACATCGGCGCGGCCACGCCCAATTTTTTCATCTCGGAATGCCCCAGCGGGTTCGCGCATGGGCCTTTTGGCAATGGCCTCCTCGCCGACCCCCTGCCACTCGAAAACGGCCATATCACCCTCACTGAAACCCCCGGGCTAGGCATCGCGCTCAACGAAGCCGCCATCGCCGACCTGATCATAACGTAAACAAAAACTGCCGAGCAATTAGCCCGGCAGTTTCCATTCACAGATCAACAGCCTCTCACAGCGAAACCGTCACCGCGTTCGCACCTGCCCGCGCTTTTTGCCGCGCCTCTGCGAGCGATTTTCCGCCTGCGACCACAACCCCCATGCGCCGCTCGCCTTGCACCTCGGGTTTGCCGAACAACCGAATCTGCGTATCGGGGGCTGAAAGTGCCGCGCCCAAATTGCCGTATTGCACCTGTTGCGAGTGCCCCTTTGCCAAAATCACATGCGAAGCCGACGGGCCGCGGTGTTTGATATTGGGAATGGGCAAGCCCAAAATGGCGCGTGCGTGCAGGGCAAATTCCGACAGGTCTTGCGAAATCATCGTCACCAAACCCGTATCGTGCGGCCGCGGCGACACCTCGCTAAAATAAACATCATCGCCCCTGACAAACAACTCCACCCCAAAAATGCCGCGCCCGCCCAGCGCGTCGGCAATCGCCTTGCCCATCCGATGGGCCTCTGCGAGCACGGATGCGCGCATGGGTTGCGGCTGCCATGACGCGCGATAGTCGCCATCCACCTGCCGATGTCCGATAGGCGCGCAAAAACTCGTGCCCCCTGCGTGGCGCAAGGTCAGCAGGGTCATTTCATAGTCAAAATCCACAAAGCCCTCCACAATCACCGCATCTGATCCGCCGCGCGCGCCTTCCCGCGCCTCTGCCCACGCCCGCTCTGCATCGGCCACATCCCGCACCGTGCTTTGCCCTTTGCCGGACGAACTCATAATCGGCTTGACCACGCACGGCGCCCCAATGGCCTCAACTGCTGCGCGGTATTCATCCAAATGGGACGCAAACCGATACGGCGATGTTTTCAGCCCCAATTCCTCGGCGGCCAACCGGCGGATGCCCGCTCGGTTCATCGTCAATTGCGCGGCCCGCGCTGTTGGAATCACGGTAAATCCCTCGTCCTCCAATGCGACGAGTGTCTCTGTGGCAATGGCCTCAATTTCGGGCACGATCAAATCGGGCTGTTCTTTTTCGATCACCTCGCGCAGCGCGTCGCCATCTAGCATGTCGATCACATGCGACCGATGCGCCACCTGCATGGCCGGCGCATGGGCATAGCGGTCCACGGCAATCACCTCAACGCCATACCGCTGAAGTTCGATCACCACCTCCTTGCCCAATTCGCCCGCGCCACACATCAGCACTTTGATCGCCATTGGCGAAAGCGGCGTTCCAATGGTCGGCATATACGCCCTCTCTTATCAATTTCCAATTCATCTACGGTATATCCTTTACCCACGCGAGAACGGCCTGGATCACAGCAGGGGTTGCGTCATTGCCGAATACGTGATCTGCCCCTTGCAGCACCACCAGTTCTTTTGGCGCGTTGGCCTTTTCAAAAATGGCTTGGGAATCTTCAATCGGCACCACATCGTCCTTTGTGCCATGCACGAGCAACCACGGCACCGAAATCCGCGCCGCGCGATCCGCCACCGTGCCTATCGCCGTCAAATCATCCATATACGCTTGGGACAATGGACACGCGGGATCATCCCACATATATCCCGCATCGGGCGTCACCGCGCCGAACTCGCGCTGTGCAAAGCCCTTTGTATCCACCATGCCCGCCAGCGAAATTAGAGATCGAATGCGCGGATCTGCACTCGCCCGCAACACCCCCACGGCGGCTCCCATGCTGTGCCCGGCATAGCAAACCGCATAGCCATCCAGCGCGTCCAGCACGGCGCCCAGATCAGCCACCTCTTTGGAAATGGTCGCGTCCTCAAACCGCCCTTCCGAATCCCCGTTGCCAGCGTACGAGAACCGCAGGGCATGGATCCCCTCAGCCGCCAGCGCGTGTGCCAATGCCGTCACGAGCGGCCTGTCCTTGTTGCCCGTTACCCCGTGCCCCAAAACCGCGATGCGGTTGCTCGCGGCATTCCCCTGATGAAACGCATAATCCAATTTTTCGCCGCTTTGATTTTTGATTTCTCCAAACATAAGGTGCTCCATTTTTACTTGTCAGTTGTCAGTCCTAGTCCCAACTCCCAATTTGACTCTACGCATTTCACAGTTTCTATTTTCAAAATTTTTTGTATTTTTTCACCGGAACAAATAACCATCTTCACCTGGGAAAGGTTGTTGAAACATGTATCTCTTTTATCTGGATGAAAGTGGGGAACGGGAATACGAAAGTTCGTCGCAGTATTTTGTCCTGTGTGCTGTTGGGATTCACACAAAAGATTGGAAAGCCATCAACACGGATATATTGGCTTTGAAGAAGACCTACTTCGGAACTGTTGATGTTGAAATCAAATCCAACTGGCTGCGAATCCCCAAAGAGCGCGAAAGACGATATCGCATGCCTTTTAGAATTTCCGACACAGAATTACGGGAGTTTACGGATAAGTTCTATGACATTTTGCAAGACTATGATATCGTCATTATTGCTGCTGTTGTCGATAAGAAAGCAATGTCTCAAAAGTATAACCAGCCTCAACCCCCCAGTTCTCTGGCGTATCGGCTCGTTTTTGAGCGCATTGAATTATTTGGGAATTATATACCAAAGTGACGGTACTATAAAACAACCCTGTAAAACATCAAAATTGCTTAAAGGTATTCACTTTTGAATAACTTATCACAAAGGTATTCACTTTTGAACAAAAGTGAATACCTTTACCCGGCTTTCTCAACAACCCTAAGCAATTCAGAAAACTTCAATATAGACGTTTTTCCACGTCCACCTTCCACTAAAACATCTAAAATACCCTTCTCTCTAAATCCTTTTAGCAACCTCATCCCCGTCCCGAAACTAGGAACCCCTGACCTCTTAATAAAATCAGCAACACTAAAAACTGGGTACTTAAAAATCCAATCCAATACCTTAATTGCATACACAGATTTTGTCAACGAGACAATCTTATCTTTCATATTCTCATAAAGGGCTACAATATCCACGACCTTCTTCAAATTTTCCTCTCCATCAATCCTCACCGCCGTCAAAAAAAATTCACACCAACCCGTCCAATCTCCATCCCGTGAAACAGCAAGCAAACGATCATAATACTCTTCCCTATTCTTTTCCAAATATGCACTGATATAAAACAAAGGGAATTATATACTTGCCAACCCTAACCTTTCTTGTTATATTTATCCAAGTTACGAATTAACAAGGGGGTTATGATGGCAAAGCAGCTTAGTTTCGTCGCGTTCACACAGAAGTTTGCCACGCCTGAAGCGTGTATTTTGCACCTTGAAAAGATACGCTTTAAGGATGGCGCGTCTTGTCCGCATTGTGGTAGTATGGGAAAAATCTATCGTCGTTCTGATTTGGCGTATAGGTGCTCGGATTGTGGGCGTAATTTTCATATGATTTACGGAACGATGTTTGGCAAGTCTAAAATCAAGATGTTGCCTAAATGGTTCGCGGCAATATGGATTGAAACGAACCCCTCAAAAGGTATTTCAAGCGTTCAGTTGGCTAAAATGATCGGTACAACGCAAAAGACCGCTTGGTTTATGCTTCAAAGAATACGAAACGCTTTTGGCAACAAAGACGGTGATGATGATGATTTTCTGTCTGGTATCGTTGAAATTGATGAAACCTACATCGGTGGCAAAAAAAAGAACAAACATAAATCCAAAAAGTTGAATGCGGGTCGCGGAACAGGAGGTAAATCGGTTGCTTTCGGAATGCGGGAAAAAGGGGAAGATGGTGAGGCAATGGCGGTTCATGTACAGGACGCAAAAGGGGCAACATGACACGAGAAGATGTTGAACCAGGTCTTGACGGGCGCAACTATTCATGCAGACGAGAACCGCGCATACGGCGCGTTGAGGGATGATTACGAAGGGGAACAAATCAATCATTGTGCCGACGAATATGAACGCGATGGTGTCCATACGAACGCCATTGAGAGTTTGTGGGCACGGGTTAAGCGTGTCTATATGGGTATTCATCACCATTGGTCAGACAAACACATGCAAAAGTACCTGAATGCTTGCGTGTTTCGCATCAATCGAAAAAAGGGTGATACCTTAAGTCGTGTTGATGAGATGTTGAATAGGGCGATGGGCGCCCGGTTGACTTACAAGCAACTTATAGCCAGTGAGGGGGGTGCATGAACAACCTTTATGGCACAGGCGGGCGATATGGAAGTCAACGGGAAATGTTATCCACGCATGCAAATGTTATCCGTTCCTGAAAGACGCGAAGGAAAACGTTTTGAAACGTTAGATGTTAGGGGCAGGCATGCCCAAAATCAGAGGACGCTTGCATTCAACACCAAAAACCCGTGATTACTTTAACAAGATGATTGAGGGTTGGAAAGTATATAACTCCCTAATGAAATGGTGCGCCCCATGATCCGCACTGGGGAGGAGTCATCTTTCGTTTTAAGATAGCTTCTTAGAAGCCCTAACATAAAGAAATCAAGCGTCTGAAACAGAGGAGTGAACACCCGCAGGAACGCCTCAAAGGCGGCCTCTCACAAATCCAGGTCAACGCTTTTTGTTAGGGACTCTAAGCCTCTGCGTCCAACGCATGCTGAAAAGCATCGAGATTGTCCACTTGCACCGCCGCACGATGCAACTGCTTGAGTTGTTGCAAATCGTCAATGGCCCGAATGCGACCGGCGAACTGACCGGGCGCGTCCGCATCAAAGCGAACCTCCAACACATCGAAAATAGCTTCAATGGTGCTTTCTCTAATCCCGCGCTCCAGACCCTGTTCAATCCCTTGCTCCCTGCCGCGACGCATCCCCTGTTCAATCCCCTGTTCAATCCCCTGTTCAATCCCCTGTTCAATCCCCTGTTCAATCCCCTGTTCAATGCCGCGGTCAATACCTTGTTGCGTAAGGTATTGGGCAAACGATGATTCACGCATAATCGCATCCATAAAACCCTCCTGAGAAATAATACGCCTAACGGTGGACAATTCATACGATATCCCACCTAAAATAGCCATACCCGCCATCATGTCAACCTTGGTTGAAGCGTCCAAGGGCAAGGCTTCCGTCGCTTGAAGACATTGACGCAACCACGCATCCGCAGACACGCCAGACGGAGGCTTCATCAATGGCGCAAACGGAAGCAAGCCCGGATGACCACCCTCGATAATCGCTTGACCATCGATCTCACTCAGACGAATCACCTGATATTCCACGACAACGCGGTGGCCGGGCAGTTCTTGGATGTAGTATCCCTTATCGCGTCGTCCAGCACCGGGACGCAGGTAGATCACAAAGGAAAAGATCGGCAGGCCATAGCGTTCTATGGCGCGACCGATATAGCCGGCCATGCGATGCGACATCGGAGTGTCCGTGCTGTCCGCGGTTTGAAATTCGCAATGAATCAACGCATCCTCACCCTCAATACGCACGAGAATCAGGCTATCGGCGCGCCGGGCTTCCACAGTGGGTTGCTCGGTTTCGAGCACCTCGAGCACCTCGATGTCAGCGCGTCCGAGTGTGAAGCGGATGAAATCGTCCGGGTAGGTTTGAATCAGGTGTTTGGATATCGTATCGTATTCGGCCATAAACGCCACCTTGAAAAAATTGATGAAAAAAAATGGGGAACAAAAATTACACAATCACGCCATTTTTGACAAGACTTTGTTGGACAAAGATGCGAAAATAAAAACGTAGGGGCGGTGCCCCCGTGCCCGCCCGAAAAGGCAACCACAGAGGGACAAACATTGGGGCGTGCAGATAGAGGACGGAGAATGGAGCAGACAGAGAGGACAGAGCGGAGGCAGGAGGGGGGGGTAATCCGCGCAATCCCCTAATCCGCGACAATCCGCGATCCAGACAGTGGCGTTGCAGAGCCTGTGCCAAAACGCCGTAAGCCAGTGCTAAGAAGCCCTACCATAAAGAAATCAAGCATCTGAAACAGAGGAGTGAACACCCGCAGGTACGCCTCAAAGGCGGCCTCTCACAAATCCATGTCAACGCTTTTTGTTAGGGACTCTTAGATGGCCCAATAAGACTATGGAATTTTTGTAAATTATACTGCTTCTATTTCGACAGAACAAGACAAATAAGCAGTTGGGTAGCCATCGTACAAAAAAATTTAGGGAATTATATACTTGACAACCTAAATACTCTGTAAATTAAGTTATTCTAAGTTTTGAATTGTCTGGATAAACGCGTTGATAATGGGTATTCATCTTGTCTCTCCCCTTGGGCAAAGTGAACTGCCAATTCAAGGGGATGCCCTTGGCCTCCCGCTCCTGAAAGAAGGCCAAAACTTCCCGGCGCAGTTCCGCCTGCGTCGCAATGCGCCTATTCAAACATCCTCGCGCCAGAGCCGAAAATTCGATCTCGATCATGTTCAACCAACTCGCCGACTTGGGAGTAAAGAAGAACTCAAACTTCTGCGCGCGGGCAAACGCCTCATCGGCCGGCAAGTAACGATAGAAGGCATGGCGGGTATGCGTGTTGAGATTGTCTTGCACCAAGCGGATTTTCTCCGCTTGTGGCCAATGCTGTGTCAGCGCCTGACAAAAGTGGGTGTCTTCCTTCATCGTGCGCCGAGGATAGATTTCGGCAAGCCGTTTGCCGGTTAAAGGCTCAATGGCGGCCAACAGCGCACACGAGCCGTGTTTGGTATAGGCATCATGTTCTTTGGTCACTTGGCCTGTTGTCAGGGGCAAGGGATCCAGGACTTGTCCGATGAGAAAACAGGGACGTTCATCAAAGCAGACCACAGGAACATTGGGATCATGAGGTTGGTCATACAGCCAAAGCAAGGGGAATTATATACTTGACAACCTAAATCTTCTTGTTAAAGTAATCACGGGTTTTTGGTGTTGAATGCAAGCGTCCTCTGATTTTCGGCATGCCTGCCCCTAACATCTAACGTTTCAAAACGTTTTCCTTCGCGTCTTTCAGGAACGGATAACATTTGCATGCGTGGATAACATTTCCCGTTGACTTCCATATCGCCCGCCTGTGCCATAAAGGTTGTTCATGCAACCCCCTCACTGGCTATAAGTTGCTTGTAAGTCAACCGGGCGCCCATCGCCCTATTCAACATCTCATCAACACGACTTAAGGTATCACCCTTTTTTCGATTGATGCGAAACACGCAAGCATTCAGGTACTTTTGCATGTGTTTGTCTGACCAATGGTGATGAATACCCATATAGACACGCTTAACCAATGCCCACAAACTCTCAATGGCGTTCGTATGGACACCATCGCGTTCATATTCGTCGGCAGAATGATTGATTTGTTCCCCTTCGTAATCATCCCTCAACGCGCCGTATGCGCGGTTCTCGTCTGCATGAATAGTTGCGCCCGTCAATACCCGGTTCAACATCTGATCGTGTCATGTGGCCCCTTTTGCATCCTGTACATGAACCGCCATTGCCTCACCATCTTCCCCTTTTTCCCGCATTCCAAAAGCAACCGATTTACCTCCTGTTCCGCGACCCGCATTCAACTTTTTGGATTTATGTTTGTTCTTTTCTTTCCCACCGATGTAGGTTTCATCAATTTCAACGATACCAGACAGAAAACCATCATCATCATCGTCTTTGTTGCCAAAAGCGTGCGGTATTTAGAAAAAGGGACTGATTTTGTACAAGTCAATCAGATTGTCGAAGGGCTGTTATTTATTTCGTCACACGAAAACAATCTGTTGCAGGTACCAGACCTGTGCGCCTATAATGTCTATCGTCAATTCAGAGAGTTTGGCGAAGAATGGCACGCGACGAATCACTTTGAACATCGCTATGAATATTTCAAGCGGATAGAGCCCTATCTTCATCGATCAGACCAGGGACACTATGCGGGGGTTGGCATCAAAAAATTCCCATGAGGGTACAAAAATGATGACGGGTTCAGCGTACTCGCTGACTGCGCCGCATGACACAGGTCTTAAGACCACCCGCCAGTACAAAATTTAGCACATTTTGATTGAGATGCAAGCAATTTATCTCGTTATTTTTTTCAGTTGGCCTAACCTCAGTCTTCCAAGTGAGCAGTGGTCCATCCGCCCATTCCCAAGCCCCCAAGCGGTTAGCGGTCAGTGGAGGAATGGTGGGGCTAATTGCTGATGGATTCTCCCCTTTAAGGCCAATCGCCGGTTACGACTTCAAACGGCGCCACGGGTTCAAACGGTTCGGCGTAGTCCCCGCCGTTGTGGCTGTGTTCGCAGGAACGCAGCCATTCGCGCAGGGTTTCTCGCGTCTGCCCGAGCCGCTCGCGCTGTTGCGCCGCCAAATTGGTGGTCTCGGCGCGATCTGCAAGCATATCAAAGCACAAATCCTCGCGGCCATCGCGCGACAGATTGGTCAAACACTTGTACCGATTGTCGATCATCGCAATGGTCGGCGCGTCAAACATCGATGCCTTTTGGCTGATAAACCGATACGGAATGGGCATCGGACGCTCGGTCATCTCGCCCGCTATTGCCGGTAGCAAACTCGCCCCATCAATCGGGCGATCATCCAGCATCTCGTAGCCCATCACCTCGGCTATCGTGGGAAAATAATCCAGCGTGCTGCACGGCATATCCACCACGCGCCCGGGCGCGGCAAACCCCGGCCAGTGCAACAGCGCGGGCACGCCCACGCCGCCGTCAAACAAAGATCGCTTTCGCCCGCGCAAGCCGCCCGTGGAACCCCGATGCCGACCATCTGCACCCGTCCTGCCTTCGGGCCCATTGTCCGAACAAAACCAAATCATCGTATTCTGCGCCACGCCCAATGCCTCCAGCGTCCGATACAACCGCCCCACCTGATCATCCACCGCCGTGACACAGCCGTAATAATGCTGCTCGTCCTCGCTGTATCCCGCGTACCTCGCCCGATATGCCGGCCCGGCGACCACCGGGGCGTGCGGCGCGTGAAACCACACCGTCGCAAAAAACGGCGCGCCATTTTCCACGGCCTTTTCGACAAACGGGAGTGCCCGATCCATCAACACCCGCGAATCGCACCCCGCCAAATTCTCCGTTGCCAATTCGCCATTTTCGTAATACGGCGACGCCCACGCCCGATCCAATCGCTCCCCGGTCTTTTGGTCGATGTCTCGCGTCGGATCCCACGTTGGCACCGCGTATTCCGTCGCAAAAGATTCATCGTAATCGCGTGCCCACGGCGGCGCGTAATTGCGCGCGGGATCGCGGTTGGCCTTGCCCGAATAATTCGCATCCAGCGTGCCCAGATGCCATTTGCCAAAATGCCCGGTGGCATAGCCGAGGGATTTCAACATCCGCGCCAGTGTGATCTCCTGCGTAGGCAAGTGCCCGCGGTTGGCATGCGTGATGCCGTATCGAAAATAATGCCGCCCGGTCAGACACGTCCCCCGCGTTGGCGAACACACCGGCCCGCCCGCGTAAAACCGCGTGAACCGAATGCCATTGCTCGCCAGACGATCCAAATTCGGCGTCTGGATCACCGCATTCCCATTAAACCCCACATCGCCATATCCCAAATCATCGCACATCATCAAGATAATATTCGGCTTATTCATCGAAAACACTCCTATCGCACAATTTCCAATACAGCCCGTCAATGAGGCGATAAATGTAAAAATCCGTATCCGTTGTTGTTCGCTTCGGGCGGGCACGGGGGCGCCGCCCCTACGATGGTCGGCGTCCCGATCCGCCTTTCGGATTGGGGTGGATCGGATCGACCCAATACACTTCTTCGGGTTCCTCGACAACCGGAATATCCAGATTGACCACCACAGGCTCTTGATCGCTGCGTACCAACACGCATTCCAAAGGTTCATCTGCGCTGGCATTGATCTCTTGATGCGGCACGTAGGGCGGCACGTAAATAAAATCACCCGGCCCTGCTTCTGCCACATACTCCAATTGCTCGCCCCAGCGCATGCGCGCCTTGCCGCGCACCACGTAAATCACGCTCTCCAATGCCCCGTGATGGTGCGCCCCGGTCTTTGCGTTGGGATGAATCTCAACCGTCCCTGCCCAGAGCTTCAAGGCCCCTGCGCTTGCGCGATTGACCGCCGCTGCGCGCGTCATCCCCGGCGTTTGTGGCGTATTAAAATCCAACCGATCCCCCGTCACCACGCGCACCCCGCAATCGCGCCAGTCCTTTTTCTCGTCCATACCTCCTCCAGTGTTCAATTTTCAGTATCCAAGGCCGGTATATCGCGCTGTGGATTGTAAAATCCGCTTCTCAGCCTGTCAATATGTTCGAGAAGATCAGAAGATACGTTTTGCCAGAGAGGATCGAGAATAAACCTGACCCCTTCACGTCGGGCAAGTTTGGCCGCCGGCACAAAGTCGCTGTCACCAGAGACGAGGATAATAGCGTTGGCCTGTTTCTTCAGTGTGATCGCAGCGATGTCCAGACCGATACGCATATCGACGCCCTTCTGGCGCAAGTTAGGTGCAAAGTCTGAATCTTTAAGATCGGATACCCCAATATCGCCATTCAGGAGATGTTGTTGTGGCTTTGGCTTCATAATCCAAGAGCTATCCTTGGGTTTCATGACTTTTCCAAGTCTCAGGGCAAAATTAGGTTGCTTTCGGATTGCATCGTAGAGCAGAGCGCGGAAGGTCGCCACATTAGACTCGGCGTAATTGATGGGATGCTTTATCGGCTTATGTCCTTTATCAGTGTATGGCAAAGCATCGCAGTAAAAGCAACGATACAGAAGTTGGAAGAAATTTAGAACTTGATAGTCTCTATTTTACTGTTCCAAGTGACCGCGGACTCATTGTGAGATTGCTCTTACAACAGCCTCCGGGTTCAAAGTATCTATTCGTGCCTTACAGATGGCAAGATCCACCGTCAATTAAAATCGCCGCCTTTATCATTATGACTCTCCAAAAAAAAAGCTCCAAGGGATCGGTCTCACTCGTGATTGCCCTCGCTATATGAGGGGAGCAAGACGTACTGCCAAGGAGCAAATGTAAGAAAAAACATAACGGATAAGCGTAGATGTGTCAAGATCCATCTATCGCATCCCTATCCTATCGCCTCGCGCTCGCGCCAGCGATACATCCGCAACGCAGGGTCATTTGTCTCCGCCATCCACTGCTTCAACCGCGCCTTCAACCGCGCCAAGTCATCGGCGTATTCGGGGTCGGCGATCACATTGTGCATCTCGTGGGGATCGCGTTGCAGATCGTACAACTCGTCCTGTCCTGTCAAATTGCACCCGTATTTCAGATGCCCCATCCGCAGCGTTTTCATCGACGTGGCGACATTGCCCAAGCCCAAAAACTCGGTGACGACCGCGTCGCGCCAATCGGTTGCCTCCCCGCGAATGAGCGGCAACAAAGACCGCCCGTGAATCGCGTCTTGCCGGTACTGCCCGCCGGCCAAATCCAAAATCGTGGGATACATATCGACCAGAGACGCGAACTCGGGTATGCGTGTGCCCGCATAATCCGGCAGCCGGATAACCATCGGGATGCGGTGCGTCTCTTCAAAATGATGCCATCCCTTATCCAGCAAGCCCCCATGGCTGCCCAGGGTCTCGCCGTGATCCGCGGTAAAAATCAGCACTGTATTCTCCAACTCCCCGCTCGCCCTCAACCCATCGCACAGTCGCCCAATCTGACTGTCGATCATCGACACCCGCGCATAGTAATAGCGAATGCCCATCGCCCAATCATCCCACGTCAAATTTTCCCTGTCCCAGTGAATTTTCAGGTGATGCGGGCCGGGAATGGCCCGCGAAGGCCAATCGCAATTTGCCCACGGCGGGATCTCCACCTCCCGATACCAGTCGAGAAATTCGCCTGTGGCGTGATACGGCCCGTGCGGCCCCCAGAAATTCAAACTGATGAAATACGGCACATCGCGCTGTTGAAACGACCCGATCATCTCGATCACCTGATCGACCAAATACGCCGGCACAGTCGCCTCTGTGGGCACGGTCAACTCGCCAACCCCCTTGCGGATCATCCGCGTGGATTCTGCCCAGGGTTTCACCCCCGGCGCGTAGCCCTTTGCCCGCGCCCATTCCCGGTAGCCCGCATAGCTCGAACCCGCGCCGCCGTGCCCGGCAAAATCCTGCCCCTCATACCCGATGCGCGAAGGCAAGGACGGCCTGTTTGCCCCCTGAAACGCATGGGTTTTTTCCGAGCCGAGATGCCACTTTCCCGTATATCCCGTGCCATAGCCCGCCGCTTGCAGGCGCCGCGGCAAAAGTTCGGCGCGATCCTCCAACTCGTGGATGCTGCACCCCACCTCGTGGATATTGGACGTGATGCCGTGCGTATGCGGATACACCCCGGTTTGCAACGTGCCCCGCGCCGGACTACACACCGGATACACGGTATAGGCATTTTCAAACAACACGCCTTCTGCTGCCATGCGATCAATATTCGGCGTCCGGCACGGGGTCTCACCATACGCCCCCACGCCCGACAACCGATGCTGATCGGTCAAAATAAAAATGATATTGGGTCTGTCTGTCATACGACGGCTCCAATTGAAGAAGCGGCGGCAGACTATCTCGAACTCCACAAAAGCCCATTCTGAAAATCTGATGTTGCGCCTTCCGCTACCCTCGCCGATGGCCTACAAACGACGCCATAAGCAGTCAGCCTGCCTCACATCTCGCCAGAGGGTCGGGAACCGATCAAAGCCTAAGCCGCTATGGCTTCTGCGCCCAAATGCGTTTCGATCCACGCTTTCAGGGGCACGTCTTCGGGCTTGGGCGACGTATAGCCAAACCCGCCCGAGGGGCTCGCGCCGAGCAACTGCCTGCGAATGGGATCGCAACGCGCCATAAAGTGATCCACCGTCATATTGTCGCGCGGGCGCAGCCAGCGATAGCTATAACCGTAAAACAAGGTGCGCCTCGGCTCGTGCCAATAATTGGCGCTGCTCGAATGCCAGATGCGCCGATCAAAAACAACCGCGCCGCCTTTGGGCACACAGACTTGCATCCCGCGTTCGGGCATATCCTGGCGACTCTCGCCGGGAAACGCATTGATCAAATGCGAACCGGGCACTGCGACAAAATTCCCGCGACCAGGTTGCGAGGCATCGGTCAAAAAGAACGCCACCTTCAACGAAATCCTCGGACGCGGATTCGTCTCGATATCGAGATTGAGGCGACCGCTATCCTGATGAAATCCAAGCCCCGGCCCGTCTTTCTCAAGCGATTTGTCAGGGCCGGCCGGCGGCGTCACAATCATGTGAGTGTGGTAGAGCTGGATATTCCAATTCAGCAGGCCCCACACTTTGGGAAATGTCTTGTACCAATCGAGCAATTCCAAAAACAGATCGTCTCGACCGATAAAATCCAGCATATTGGCCCGCACATCTGATCCCATCCCCTCGCGCTTGCGATACGCGCCATCCACCCGATCCACCACCGGAATCAATTCATCCACCAAATCCTCGGGCAGCACATCTTCGAGCACAAAAAACCCATCGCGCTCAAACTTCAACCGCTCTTCTTCGGTGACACAATAATCCAAACATCTCGCATCCATTGCAACCTCCTTGACGAATCAGCGAATCAACGAATTAGCGAATCGGATTACACACCAGCCAATGCAGCCAAACGCGCTTTTTGTTCCTCCAGCATCCGCTCTCGCTCGCGGCGAAACTCGGTGTAATACTGCTCGCGCTCGCCCGTGATTTGGTAATCCAACCGCTCCACGCCCAGCGCGTTCAGCACGACCTTTTCGACCAGCGAAAAATCCTCGGGATCCTCGCGGTTGAAATTCATCGGCTCTTTGAACGCCACCGGCGGATTGGTGATAAATCGCGGGCGGCCCGACGGATTGGGCGCGGCAGCGTGCAACATATACGGATGAATGAGATATACATCGCCCGCCTTGCCCGTCGCCTCGACAAAGCCCTCACACCCTTCGATCTGTTTTCCAAATGCGCCGGGTTCTAAGCCTTCGGGATGGTCGTACAAATATCTCGCAACCTTGGGTATTGACTCTGGCGCGAGATATGTACCGCCGCTATTTGGCAACACATCGTCCCAAACGACCACTGTCAACAGCCCTTGTTCGGGGCTGTCCAAGAAGTGCCGAAAGAAATTCCCATCCTTGTGCCACCCCCCGCGTTTTGCAGACGGAAGCCAGGGATCATCGGCATCTTTGTGAAAGTTAATGATAAACCCATCTCCCCACGAGGGTTCGCCCTGAACGCGCTCTATGCCGCCCATCACATCGCAAATCCCGCCCCACGCTTTGGGCGCGAACTCGGCAACGGCCCGCCGATTCATCGACGGCATGTGAATGCGATCTGCTTCCCATGTACTCGGATCATCTCGATCATATCCCAAGCGCGCATAAGCCAAATCCAGCCAGTCCTGAATCTCCGCCTTCTCAAAACACCCCTCCAACTTCACATACCCCTGCGCGACAAAATGCGCGGCCTGCGCGTCTGTCAAGACCTCATAAGCCACAGCGACCTCCTTTTATTTTACGTTCAAATGCCGAAAAAAGAAAGCCAACATCGCCCGCCTGACCCCGCCCGGCGGTGGCGATCCCATCTTCGACAAATACAACGCCGCCTCAACGCCCATTTCATCGCACCGCGCCTTGATCGCAATGGCGTGTTTGGGATGGTGAACGAAATGATTGCGATTTTGAGGCGCGCCGCCCTTTTGACTGCAAAACAAAAACACCGGGGGATCGTCTTTTGTAATCAACCCGCGCATATCCACATCGGCCCGAATTTGTCGGCCCTTTTCGGTCTCGACATCACTGTATTTCTCCAAGCCGTAAAACGCGGCATCGCGGGAATAAAATTTTTCAATAGGCACCCCGAGCACAGACTCCCATTGCGTAGTATCGTAGGAAAACTGTCCATTGCGCGAACCCGCAGCCACGAGGCGCGAAGATTGGCGAAGCACGGGATCTTCACTGTTGGGATCGGCCAAATCGTCGTGAAATGCCAGCCACAGCGAAGTCCCCGCGCCGGCAGAACCGCCATAAGAAGCCAGGCGTTTGGGATCGACATGCCACGCGATGGCATGGTATCGGATAAACTGAACGGCCCGCGCGGCATCGCGCAAAATATCTTGTATGGGCGCAACGGATCGGAACCGGTAATTAATCGCCGCAAACGAAACGCCCTTTTCCAAACAAGCGTCAACAATCGCATTGCCGCGAATACCCGTTTTATCGCCACTGCGGAACCCGCCCCCGTGAATATAAATCAGAACGGGCGATGGCGCGTCTGACTCTGCCCGCCAAAAATCCAACACATTGCGTTCATACGGGCCATACGCCACATTCTCGAGGGTAGGCGGCGTCTGATCTGCTTCTTGAGCACACACACTGCCCACAAGCGGGATCAACACAACGCCCAACATCCATCTTCCAACGCGCATGACCATAGCGACCTCCTATTCTTAAAATCTGTTTGAAAACGAATGATGCCCCCTCCCCGCGACGGGGAGACCTGATCCCATCTTTTTTGGTGATGAACGGCTATAAGTTGCATTTCAATATCGGTCAAATCCGCAATCGCGTCATCATCTAAATTTTTTAGATAAAACCCATTCCGAATCCAGTTGTAACTGTACCCGTAAATCACCACCTTGAACGTGCGGTGGCTCAAATGTGGCAACTTGATCGCCCACTCATCACTGCCACTCGGATACACAAATCGCCGGCGAGTTCGCGGCACATCGCAAACAAAGCTGTTTCGTAAAGCGTGGCGCGAATCGCTGGATGAGCACCACAATCCGGGCTTCGCGGCCCGGCATGGATCCATGTCGATGGATCCCCGCGATCCGCGTCAATATAATGCCAAAGCGCATCCACTGCCTGCTGAATCTGATCCGGGCGCAACACATCGCGCCGAATGAGATACCCATTTTCCGCAAAAAGGCTTTATCTTCAACTGTTAAAAGTGACATATCAACCCTTTCGGAGCGTCACCATGCCCCATAGACCCAACCTCTTGCTCATCACCACAGACACCCAGCGCTGGGACACGCTCAACTGCATGGGCAGTCCGTTCGCGCATTCCCCGCATGCAGACCGCCTCGCAGCCGAAGGCGTGATGTTCACGCAGGGACACACCTCTTCGCCGGTATGTAGCCCTGCCCGCAGCAGCCTCATCACCGGCCTGCACACGCCCATTCACGGCGTGTGGGAAAATGGCATGACCCGCCTCACGCATTTTCCCACGTTGCCCGACCTGCTCAAAGAACGGGGTTATACCAACATCATGGTGGGCAAACAGCACTTTGGGCAAACGCCCGATACCTTTGACATCGCGATAGGCAACGACGAATACAAACAATATATCGCACAACACGGGTTCACCCCGCAAGACTGCCACACACAACCCACGCCCGTGCCGGAAGAACATTTTCTCGATACTTTTTTTGCGAAACAAACCATTGAACAAATCGACAAAGTCGTCAAAAGCAATTCCGGCCCCTTTTTTGCCTTCTGCTCATTTCCCGCCCCTCATCCTCCCGAATGTCCACCGGGCGATTGGCTCACCTTCTACGAGGACTGCGACAACCTGCCCGAACTGAATTACACCGCAGGCGAAGAGCAAAACCAACCCCTGCACACCAAACGCCTGCTCGGCATCAAATCTACAAACGAATGCCATTCGGGAGAAGACCCAACCGATGTGGGCTATTGGCGCGAAGCCATTGGCCGCATCTACGATCCGCAATATCGCGACACCATCATGGAATTGAGACGCCTCTACTATGCGTTTGCCGCGTACTGCGATGCCCTGCTCGGTCGCATTTTGAACTGCCTCGATCGGAATAATCTACGAGAAAATACCCTGATCATTTTCACATCGGATCACGGGCAACAGTTTTTTGATCACGGCTTTAATGACAAACACAATGTTTACGATGAATCTTGGCGCGTGCCCTTTATGATGAGCATGCCCGGCACCCTTCCGCAAGGAGAAACACGCGACTTCGCCTTGTGGAACGACATCCCCACCACATTCCTCGCAGCCGCTGGCACAGAATGCCCTTCCATGCAGGGATTTGACCTGTTCACACCGTTGAGCCAAGGGGAACAATCCCCCCGGCAATGCGCCGTTGCCACCCTGTATAAATCATGCGCCCTTGCCACCAAACGCTGGAAACTCTCCTACTTTTTTGAAGAAGACGAAGGGCGTCTGTTTGACCGCATAAACGATCCCAAAGAACAAAACGACCTCTACGACCACGCAGACCATCTCGAAATCCGCAATGAACTCCGCCATGCCCTCCTAGCTTGGCGCGGCGACATCGCCGACCTCAAAACAGCCCTCGATGGGACCACCAAAAGCAGAGGGCCAAATGCCCGGGGCTATCTCATCGTGGCCCCTCGCATCGCCCGACACACCCACCAAATGCGCGGTGTTGATGCCGAACAGCGGCTCAACGAGAAATGCCAACGCGTCGACGCGATGGGATAGGGCTTGCACAATCAACCGGCCCGCAAACGCAAAAAACTCGAGTGCCCAAAAAGCACCCGAGTTTTTTTGACATCTGGGAGAAAGGATCGCGCCTTTACGCCATCACCTTAAACCGCTCGCCCTTCCAACCGGGGAACATCGCGCTATCCTTTGCCCGATCAATATGCAGATGCTTTCCAGCCACATCGGCAAACACAGATCGGAAATCTGTCGTCACGGGCAAATCGCGCCGATCTTCGAGCGCGTCTTTCACCAGTTTTTCTGGCACTGTGCCGTGGACTTTGCCACCGTCCACTTCATTGCCCAGCACAAACAAACACGACCCGCGACCGTGATCCGTTCCGAGCGAACCGTTCTGGTGTACTGTGCGGCCAAATTCGGTCATGGTCATCAGCACCACATCGTCTTGATGCGTGCCCAGATCCGTCCAGAAAGCCGCAATGGCCTGCGACAGTTCCGTGGCCTTATTCGAGAAAGAACCCGTTGTCGTGCCCTGTTGCACATGCGTATCCCAGCCGCCCGTCTCGGTGAAGGCAACCTCGAGGCCCACATCGGACTTAATGAGCATGGCAATTTGCTGCATCCTGCGGCCCAATGCCGTAAGATTGCCCGTTGCCGTCGTGGGATACTTCGCGCCATTGGCGGGTTTGTAATTTCTCAAATTCGTTTTTTCCAACATCTCGATGGCTTCAAAACTTTCATTGCTCACCCGCTGAACCAGCCGTTTGGCACTTCGGGCGTACATGTGCTCAAACCCTTCCTCGAGCTGTTCGGCAACCTGGTGATTGCCCGGCATCTGAATGCCAAAGGATCGCAAATCATCCACCGCGAGTGCGGGCATATCGCCGTAAAATGCGCGCGGCAATGCTTTGGTCAACGCCACAGATCGAAACGGCGTGCCCTCGTGCCCGAGCAGGCCCACTGCGCGGTTGAGCCACCCCGACCGCGTGCCTTTCATCCCCGGCGTGCCCGTCTCCATATAATCTTGGGCATCAAAATGCGACCGCGTCTTATTGGGAGAGCCAACGCCGTGAACAACGGCCATGCGCCCCTCCTTGTACAGAGGGGCCAAATCTGCAAACGCGGGATGAAGTGCAAAGCGACCATCCAAATCCGTCAGCTCATTTTTCGCATCGTTCAAGCGCATAAACAAATTGGGGCGCGCCTCGGCGAGCGCGGGATCGTTAAACGGCGTCACCGCCATCAAACCATCCATCGCGCCGCGCTGAAAAATCGTCACCAGCACTTTGCGGCGGCTGTGCGCCAGCGGATTATTTGCAGCATCGGCAGCGCGGCTCAAAAACAGCGGCGTACCGCCAAACGACATGGAAAACAACGCCAGCCCACTGCCCTTCATAAATGCCCTTCGCGTCCATTCCATAACAACCTCCTTTGTGAGAATCGACTTCTATCGGTATTGAAATTCCGGCGACCCGATCAACATACTGACCACCTGAATATCTTTGCGTGCCGCGTCTTTGGGGATCACGCCTTTGATCTCGGCGGCAATGGCACTCGTATCTTGCGCCGGCAACAACAACTTGCCGTAAACCGCCAAGGCCCGTTCCGTGGAATCCCAATCTCTATCTTTGGGCAATCGCTTCAGCACGATCCCGTTAATGCGCCCCGTGGCCAGGTGAATGCCAAAGTTCATGCGCGCGACCAGCGTGCCCGAATTTGTCCACGACTCGGCATAGTCGGGATAACCCGTGGGCGGCACATAGCCGTAAAGCGGTTCGCCCATGCGATCAAACCAGCGCATCAGCGGCTGTGGATTTTTCACATCGGCTTCCAATGCGCGGAGAGAAGATACCGCCAATTCAAACGGCGATTTCATCTTGCTGCGCGTTTTGGCCTCGGCCCAAAATGCCCGCGATTGCGCCAAAGTGGCCATCACCGCGGCCAAATCCCCATTGGTTTGGGAAAATGTTTCGGCCATCGCATCGACCAAACCCGCTGGCGGTTCATCGTTGACAAATCGCCGCGCCAACTTGGTGGAAATAAAACGCGCTGTTGACGGGTGTGCGACCAGCATATCCAAGACGCGCTCGCCTTCTTCTATGCCACCCCCTGCCGGAAATTCTTCACCCAAGACCACTTTGGATTTTGAATCGTGCCACGCCTTGCGAAACAGAAATTCCCCGTCTCGAATGAGGTTTTTATTCCCGTTTGCAATTTGCTTCTCGACATTTTTGCGCTGATTCCTGTAGGGCATTGTGCCCCAGCCGGTCAACACGCGCGCAACTTCGGTGACATCTTTCTGCGTATAGCCGCCATCCACGCCCAGCGTGTGCAACTCCATCAATTCGCGGGCGTAGTTCTCGTTCAACCCGTATTTGCGTTTGGGTCTCGCAGGGGCTTTCGCCTGTGCAGGCGCGGGGGCCTTTGCCATGCTCTCGCCAGCCATCATCCCACCGTCCATCCCGCCATCCATGCCCATCCCGCCATCCATGCCCATCTCGCCATCGCCTTCGGATTTTGCCACTTTGGGCTGATTCTTTGGCGGAGGGGGCGCCATGCGCGACTGCGCGTTGTCCAGATAGTACAACATCGCGGGATGTTTTGCCGTGGTGCCCAAAATGGTGCGAAACTCGCCCAGCACATTTGGGCGAATCGCATCGCGTTCATAGGAAAGCACGCGAGGCCGCGCGCCGCCATCGCGCGTCGTCACATTGAAGTGGTTAAACCAGAAACCCGTGAGCACTTCGGCGAGTTGATTTTCGCTGTAAACCGCCCGCATCACTTTTTGCCCGCGGAGTTCCTGATTGGAAATCATGCCATAAGGGCGCAACCCGTGTTTCTCGCGATACGCCTGCATCTTTTCATTCATCTCTTTGCGCGGCGTGTTCGCGGGATCCAGCACCCCTTCTCTTTTCATCCTATTGCGGAGCTGCCCATTTTGCACATAGACCGCGTTCATTTTCGTCAGCGTCATTTCCAGCGCGGGAAATGCTTTCAGGCGTTTGTCGAGCTCTTCGTCCGGCAAATTGCCCGCCAACTGCTGCGCCAACCACTTCTCGGGCCCCATCTTGGCCACTTTCTCCACTTCGCCCGGCCGAGGGCCAAAGGCAAAGCGTTCCAACAAATACGCCGCGGCTTGCTCTTTGCTCAATCCCGCCTCCGCATAGGGCAACTTCAATTTGCCGGCATCAGCCGCCCCTGCAAGCAAAGCACCACAGCACAACACAGCCAGTGCAACGCGAAACACCATAGCGAACCTCCTCGAAAAGTTTCCCGAAGGAAACGGCCTTAAGTGATTACCATTTTTAATATACACAATAACACCTTATCGTGCAATACCCTTTAAAACAAATCCGCCGGAATGGGCTTCACGACAATCGAGTCAACCCCAAAGCCCGCCAGTTCTTGGGGATTCAGCGGGGCTTGCTGATACTCCAAAGTATAAGACCCGCCACCCTGCGTCAGATTGACCGTCAAAATATCGCCCGCTTTGCTAAACGAGACATCGTCCGCTTCCACATAAGTCAGGCTCATCCCATCCGGCGACCCGCCGCGCAGCGTACCCGTCAGCACGGGCAACCCATTTTGAATCACGTACCCCGCACGCCGGTTGAAAAACCGGGCTTCATCTGCATGCGTGGCAAACTCGAGCGGCGTGCTAAACGCGATCTCCACCAACCCATCTTCGATGATCACGCCATTCTCGATCATGGGATCGAGCGCGCCAGCGGCAGACACATGGCCAGGGGGCTTGCGGTGGCGAGGGCTGCGCCGCTCCAAAACGGGCGTCCACTGCAAGTCGAGCGCGGATGGAATGCTCGGAAAGGGCGCCTCGGGATCCATCCAGGTGCCATTGAGGTGGGCGTCTATCAACGGCCAGGTGCCAGAAGGCGGCGATGCCGGAGGCTCCAATTCCGCAACGACCTCAGCCGGCGGCGCGTACACGGCATAGCGCACGCCTTGCCCATCTTGCACCCACATCGTCATGCGATACGGACGAGAATCTTCCCACGGCCACGGGCTTTGAAAATAAAGCGCGGTTCGGTTGTGGCGATTTTCAAACGACTGATTGTCCGGCCTTTGAGCGTTGGTTATGGTAATGCGAACATTCCCATTGCCCAACACCGTCACATTGCCATTGGTATCGGCGTCGGTCAGCAGGCGCACCAACGTATTCGGCTCGTTCAGTGCCTCGGACGCATTTGGCGGCCTAATCCGCGTCAGAGGGCCCAAATTATTGCCATTTTCACCGACCAGCGGCAACCTAGGCCCTGCCTCCCAAAGATAAAACGCGCCCAAGGCCAAGCGGATGCGCTCCACATTGTTTTGGGCATATTCAATGCGAAGTTGGTCGCGCGTGCCCTGTGCCGTGCGCGAATAGTGCCGCACGGTCTTCTGATATGTCACCGACGCCATGGGCGGCGCGGTCAACGGTGGATTGTACACAAACACAAGCGTGCCGTAATCCGAGGCCGCCGCCGTGAAAATCACATGCCGAGGCGTGCCATGAGGCGGACTGGCAACGTCAATCGCGCTGCCATCCCGCGTGCCAGAGATCAACCGATAGCTCCCGCGCCACTCTTCGGCAGGCTGAACCGGAATGTCGCGGCTACACCCCATCGCGCCCAACAGACCCATGAGACCCAAAAATAAAACCTTCCGCATTGTAATTCCTCCTGTTTGGCTTTCAGTGGTTTATGTCCCCTCCCCCGGCCCTTGGGCCGTGGGGGTGGGCGAGGACGGACCCCTGATTTAGAACGTCCCCGAAAGGGTCAAACGCAACGGTCGCTCTTGGATCTTTCCGCCGATGTCGCTATACGAAACATCCACGCTCAACTCGCGGTCTTCGCTCACATTCAAATTCACGCCCGCGCCCACGCTCCAACTCTCCACATCGTAGCGGAACTTGTAACCGGCGCGAAGGGCCAAAATATTCTGCAACCACAACTCGCCGCCGATGTGATCGCGCTCCCCGTAATCGCGGTAGAACACATGCTCATACGCAGCGGTCAGGTACATCGGATCGCCTTCCTTCCCGACCAATTCCATCGCAAGGGCCAAGTTGTAGAAAAACGGCAGGCGATAGTCTTCGGTCAACACTTCCACATTGCCGCCCAAGTTGCTGATGGTCATGCCCACGCGCAAACTCCTAAAGCCCGTGTAAAAAATGGTGCCAATGTCAAATGTCGTGGAACTCACACTGGTGACATCGTGAAGTTGCGACCGCGCGTATTGCAAGCGAAACCCCAGGGAAAACTTGTCGGTCAACTGCTTGGCAAATGACAACCCGACAGCAAAATCCCCGAGCTCGATATTATTCCCCGTGCCATCGGGTTGCAAGGGCGTGGTCTCTTCCACATCCGGATAGGTGAACGAGCGAATAGAGAGGCCCACAACCCCCACGGGAATGCGATAGGCCAAACCCGCGGCCCCCATCCGCGTGCCCACCAACCACTGGTTGTAAGACGCCACATACCCGATGCGGTCAATATGCACCAACCCGGCGGCATTTTGGAAAATCGCGTGAATATCGCGCGACGTGCCCACATTGGCATCGGCCATGCCCGCCAAGCGCGCCGATGCAGACAATTTCAAAAGCGTGAACCCACTGCGCGCAATGCGGTTGCCCCTATCGCCTTCCGAGCGATAATGCCCGTCCCCAAACACGGGCTCGAGGTCCTCGGTCTCACTCGTGAGGGGCTGGGTTTCCTGTGCCACAGTGCTGTTGTAAGGGCCGAGAAACAGCGCGATAGCCGCCATCCAAATCAATCGTTTCATTCTATGCTCCTCGCTTATTGATTAATTGATAATGACAAACAGACCCTTTTGGATCTGCCCCATACTCGCGGGATGGTGCGACTCTATCGCCCAAATATAAGTACCGGCATTGAGACGACCGCGCGTATTGGCATTCAAGCCCACTGTATGCGTATCCCATTCGATCTCTGCGCGCGCCACCGGGTTGCCCCGCTGCGGGTCGAGCGTATCAAAGGTCTGACGCCATGCCAAGTCCCCGCTGAGGGTGTAAATATACAGCGTACACCGGCTCGGCACATTGATCCAACGAATGCGCGGCGCGCCATAGCTGTGCTCGTCCCGGCCCTGCACCCACGGATTGGGCACCACGCGAATGGGCAACGCCATGTCTTCGTTTTGATCGTTGAGCAAGGCAGATGTCAACCGCGGCACAATGCCATCGGCCGGGAACAAGTACTGATTGCGCTCGTCCGAGTGCCCGGTTTCCAAACCCTGTTCGTCGTAAGCGCGGATCGAATAGTGGTGAATAAAACCCGGGTCCGGCTCCGGATCGATAAACGTGTACGTACCCCAGCGGAAGGGGCCATCGACTTCGGCCTCTGCGGGTTGCTCCTGACCTTCGGCCCACGGCTCATTGAGAAAAGTAACGCCAGCAGGCGCGCCCGCGGGCAACTGCCGTTCGCCCTCGGGGCCCACGGCCTTGGGAACAGTCGCCAGCAACCTCCATGGCCCACCCCGCATAAAATCGGACCGATAGATGCGATACCCCACCACATCGGGCCGCCCCAAGTCCGGATCAATCGCCGTATCGGCAATGCCCGACCAATTCAGTTCGATATTGGAGTTCAAATTCGTGACCCCATTGACCTTCACATCGGGCGGTTGATTGACCCCGTCAAATCCCAGGTCGTACAGTTTTTGCGCTTCATTGGCGTGCGCGTAAATCGCTTCGAGCCCCAATTCCAATTCATCGACCAAGCTCTGTTGTTGCCAGTTCCACTCGTAGGGACGCGCATAGTTCTCGGTGTCTGCGCGATACTTGGCCGAGTTGGACGCCATTCCCGCCACGTACGCAACCACCACTTTGGCCTTGGCCCCAGGCCCCAGCGTGTAAGGGCCATAAACCTGTGCATCGACCCACGCGCCCAATTCGTCATTGTCGTGGCGTTGCACCAAGCGGTCGGTCTCGTCGTCGCTGAGCACGCCGGTGGCATCGCTGTAATAATCGAACAACTGGCTATCGCCGTGCGTGCCCCCGTGCGGGTCATCGCCCAGTGCCGAAGAATACATGCGCCACCGGAACACCGCATGGGGTTGCGGGCCTTGCGGCAACGCGTACCCCTGACCTTTGTCCAGCGCGTTAAACGGATGATCCGCCTTGCCCGTGGCTATGGGCAACATCCCGATATACTGCGGCGACAACAGCGTGCCATCCAAGATATTGGAGGTCGAAACGTATTGGTGCTGTGCGCGAGAACGGGTATAGGGTTCGCCCAAGTCATTCCACAGGCGCGCAACCGCATCGCCGTCATACACATACGTCAGGTGCATCGGCGCGCCTCGATAATTGCGGGCGTATTCCGGATGGTCGTAATTTTCCGCCTGCGTATAACGCCAGTAATCGTCTTGCGTGGAGGGCTGAACAAAATCCCACGCATTCGAGTTCGACCCGCCAGCAGGCACCCACTCTGCGCCGGCCTTGCTGGCGATGAAGCCGTTTTTGACCACGATATAAACTTCGTCGAGTTGCTTGGGATATCCGGCATTGGCTTGGCCGTCGCCATCGGTATCGCCATTGTTCCAAAACTCGATCTCCGTAATCAAAAAGTCATCGTAGTCGCCCCGCGTCACAATCGACGACTGGCCGCCATTGGGCGTCGGCACAGAAATCATCACATCGTTATCCGTGCCCGGCGTGGAATAGGCATGCACCAATCGCTTTACTGTAATGCCCGACGCCTGTGCCCAACCCGTCACCAGCAAATTCTCGCTGAACAACTCGGGCGACAACCGCAGATTATTGGGACTGACCCCATTCGACCGCATCTGGTTCAACCCCGCACGCGGC
The DNA here is from genome assembly GCA_958295785.1 of uncultured Latescibacterota bacterium. Classification (GTDB taxonomy): domain Bacteria; phylum Latescibacterota; class UBA2968; order UBA2968; family UBA2968; genus VXRD01. The sequence goes on along the minus strand of OY282377.1, from coordinate 1,515,723 downwards.
GTGTTATACGACGACACCAACATCTCTCTAAACGCCTCTTTGTTCAGGGGATAGTACCCAAAGCCCCAGTTGTAATAATCCATCGGTTCCACTTTGTCGGGACCCGGTGGAAAACCCCGTTGCCCCAAGCCCCCATAAGTGCTGACATCGAACTGATATTCCACGGCCTCGCCATTCACAAAGTGGCTCTTGATCTTCATATTCCGCATGCGCGGCCAGTAAAGCGCGGCATTTTGCCCGTAATTGAACAGATTAAACGGACGACCGCCAGACCGCCACACGGACCGCCAAATCGGCGCGATGCTCTCGACATTGTTGCGCGGATGGTGCTGAATTGGGAAAATATCTGCCGATGGCTTGCGCGGCCCGCCCAGCGAGACGAACTTGCGCCCGTCGTCTGTGCGCGCCATCACCCACATGCCATTGCCCCGCGAATTGTCCTGCCGATTCACCCGGTTCACAATGCCCGCCCGATACGTGGAGGTCCACCGCCCGGGATAGGACATGCCCACTTCAGGGCCGAAAATATCGCCGCCATCCAGCGAGTGCCCCAGCGTGCCATTGTTCCGCATCGACAACCAGAGTTTCGCGCGATTGGTCGTGCGGCGGCGCGTGCGCTGCTGTGCATCGGCATCGATCACCATCCACAATTCAGACGCCCCCCACAGCACCACAAACGCGAGCAACACCCGTACAAATCGCTTCCAAATCCGTTGCATAAGTTCGCTCCTCCATTAAATAGGGCCTGATGCCTAAAATTTCATCCGCAAACCAAAGTGGAACTCGCGAGGCGAATCCTGGAATCGCAAATAATCCCCCACATCGCCGTAAGAGATGTATTCGGGGTTGTCCGGCAACGGCGTGTAAATCACGCCCCATTCCACGTACTCGGCGCCCACTTCCACCAACTGATTATCCACGCGATAGCTGATGTGCGGGTCTTTCTGGTTGAACAGGTTGAACGATTCAAAAAAGATCGTCATGCTCGCGCGCCTGTTGAAATTAAACGTCTTCTCAAAATTGAGATCCGTGCGCGTGTGAATCGGCCCGTTGTAAAACCCTTCACCGCCCTTTTCCGGCGGCGAATAGAAAAACCTGCGCCCGGTGAACAGGCGATACACCACATTGAGACGCAAATTCTCAAAGGGGCGAAAGCCCACAAAGCGCGGGCCAAACGCCTTGGGAGACGAAAACATAAACGTCACCGTGCCGAAGTTGGTGCGGTTCAAATTGGCCGGGCGAAACTCTTGAGACTGGTTGTTGCGCTGCAACCAGGTCGAGGCGCCTTTGCCATCCCAGTTGAGCAAGCTGTGTTCTTGATCCAACGACCAGTTGTTGCGCCCGACGCCATCTTCGACCAGTTCGAGTTGATTGCGCGCTTGGCTGCCAAATGCTTGCGCCCGTTGAAAGCGCGTAATCCCGTCCATTGGCCTGGGGAACTCTTCGCCCGTGTCATTGCCATTGACGATCCCCGGCCCAGCGACGCCTTCTTCGCCGGCAAAATCGCCATCGCCATTGGAATCCGCGGTCCACTCATACCAATAGTGCGACAGGAAATTGCCATCGTTGTCGATGTAACCCGCGTAGTTGCCAAAATTGGACGGGTTCTTGGTCGCCAGCCTGTCCGGATTGATATAGTGCGCGCCGCGCACGCCCGAGTTGCCATTTTCGACCCACTGCACATTGTACGCAATCGTGAACGCGGTCATGTGGTTGAATTTCTTCTTGAGCGACAACTCAAAGCCGCGCGTGTCCCGGTTGTTCGTCTGCCCCGATGCCGCCACCGAGCGGTTGTGCTGCAACCCCTGAGACTGAACTTGGTAATTGCCACCGCTGCGCCGGTTGACCTGCTGCTTGTAATACGCGGTCAGGCCCGCCGTGTAATCCGTGATGAAGTTCCAGTCTGCACCCACCTCAAAGCTCGTGGTCACCAATGGCCTGATCTTCGGCCATCCCCACTGCCCGGCATCCACGACATCCTGCGAATTGTACAACTCAGACTCGTCGATCCGCCCATTCTGGTTCATATCAATAAAATCGTCTTCCGTGCGATAGCTGTGTGAGAAAATCCACCAGAACTGCTCGATCTGCTCGAACTTGCCAAACGTGAAGTGCATCGCGCTGCTCTCTGTAATCGGATGCGACACCCCCACGCGCGGCGACAAGACCTGAACGGCCTGCGGGCGATAGGTCGGGATATTCTCGACCTTTGTGGGATCGTGATACTTGTACAGCGGCATAAAATGTTCCGCCTGCGGCATCTCGGTGTTCGGGCTCCAGCGCAACCCGCGCAACCCCACGTTCACCACAATGCCCTCGAACTCCATCTTGTCTTGAAAGTAGATCGAGTACTGGCGCGGCATCACCCCCACGCCGGGGTTGTTGAACTGGCTGTAATACCTGTCGATCAGGCCCCGAAAGTCGTTCTTGTTGCGGGAAAAGCCCCAGTTGTCGAAAAACAACAAGTCCAACCCGGTTTTGATGAAGTGCCCCTTGGTCACTTGGCTCGAATAGTCGAACTTGATCTGGAGGCGATCCCGCCTGGAATCCGTCCAGTTCACCACCGGGCGACCGATGTAGTACCAACCCGATTCACTGCCAATGCCCGGCTCCACATAGGGCTGATCCGTGTTGACCGGCAATTCCGTATTCACCTCGGATGTGCGCGAATACGACACGCGAATTTCGTAAAACGTGCGCGCAGACAAGGTGTGCGTCAATGACGCATAATTCATAAAATCGCGCGTCCGCAACTTGCCCGCCCCCGAGTATTCTGAGGGGACAAAGAGGTTGCGGCCCGAAGAGTTCATATTCTTGCGCGACCCCTGCTCGATGCGCCGAATAACGCCCGCGTTGTAGCGCGCCCGCTGATTGAACAGCGAGCCGTAATTGAATTTGATATTGCTGCCCGGGCGATAGGTCAACTTCAAGTTCGTGCGGTTGTTGAACAGCGAGGTCGCCGTCGGCGCGGGCAATGATGACGGATTGCGATTCATCGAAGACGTCAACGTGAAGCCCATCCGCCTCCTGATCGGCCCGCCGAGCATGGCCTCGCCGCGCCCGCCCCACACGCCCGTGTAGTCTTGGCGGACGTGAACCTTGCGCTGCATGTCGTCAGCGGCAAATTGGGCATCGGTAATTTCCCCCGTCTCGTTGCTGTGCCCCAAAGTCCCATCGGGGCCGGGGAACCACGCTTGCAAGTTTTCCCACTCGCTGTTGCCCCACTGCATTCTGCCGCGATGCACGGGCGCCTCGTACACGTTTGCGCCCCAGTGCTTCTGCCCCGGCGGCGTGATGCGGTATTCGCCCCTGCCCGTGTATTTCTGACCGCCTTCTTTGGTCACCACCGAAACCACGGACCCGGCATTGCCGTACTCCGCGTTCATCCCGCCGCTCAACACGGTCAGTTCTTGCACCGCGCTGGTGTTCACGCCTTGAAAGCGCGTAAACCCGGCGCGCGCGTCATTGTTCACCACGCGCACGCCATCCACCATATACGCCGTTTCCCAGAAGTTGCCGCCGCGAACGCTCTCTTCTTCATCCGGCGTCACACCCGCCTGCAACTCCACAAAATCCGACATTTCGCGCACAATGGGCAACGCCTCGATCTCTTCTGCCGTGATGACCGACTTGCTCTCGGTCTTGTCGTGCTCCACTGGCGGCCGCTCGGCAACGACGATCATCTCGCCGAGTTGAAGTGCTTCTTCCTGCATCTCAAAGTTCACCGTCGTGGTATGATCGACATTGATCACCACGCCCGTGCGAACAGACTTTGAATATCCCATCATCACGGTTTCGATATCGTAAGTCCCAGGCGGGATATTGATGATGAAGTATTCCCCCTTCTCGTCGGTGATCCCGGCGCGTTTCACGCCGTCGATATCGATCACCACATTGGCGCCGGGAAGCGGGTCACCCGTAACCTCCGCGACCTTCCCGCTGATTTTACCCGTCGTGCCCGCCCGCGCCAATCCCGTATAGATCAGCAACGCGCCCAACAAGATCCAACAAAACAAGAATCGTTTGCCCATATACGACCCTCCATGAAAAAGGTTGTGAGTGAAAATTCAACCACTGCGGTTCATTTAATCGAAATAGTATTTGAAACTCACGCCGGCATCCAATGTCCCCATCGGAAACGCCTTATTCAATCCCCATGCTGTCAAGGGATTGATCTCGCCGAAGATCAAATTGTAACGCACGCGAAAATCAATCCCGTAAGACGCTCCCATCGATCCTTCAACACCAGCACTGATGGGAATGGTCCACGCGGTGCGCGTATCCTCCGTAGGCGGTAATCCCCACAACAACACCTCCCCGTTGACCACCTGCCCAATGTTGCTCCTTTGCTCTTCGGTCATCGTTTGTGCATCCAGATCCGGGCTGCCATTATACACGAGAACCACGCGCACATTGCCCGTTGACGAACCGCTCAATTCATTGGGGATACGGCCTTGGGATGGATAGATCAAACCTCTGACTTTATGGCTATAGTTGTAAAACCCAAGCCCCAAGCCCAAATACGGCGACCATTTCCGGTCGGACATCGTCTCGGCATTTTCCCGAAAAAACCACAGCCAATTCGAGGACACGCTGTTCCACGTCATCTCCGAATCGGCATCCGGGCTTGGAACCTGACGCCCCTCGCGATATGTGAACGTGCGACCGGGAAGATTTGATCTGCCCAACTTCGAGTAGTGGTATTCAATCTCTGTGGTCAGGCGTGGCGAAATCACATAACTCACATTCACGCCGAACTTCAAATCGCCCGCGTACCAACCGTTCAAAGAGCCGGTTGGCTGGTGGTAACTCACCAGACCGCCAACGGCCCACATGCCCGTATCCCGGGCATCGACACAAGATGCGACTGAGAAAATCCCGGCGAACAAAATCAACGACAATTTTTTCAAAGGTACCTCCTTGGATTTGGGATTAAAAAAGGACGAGTAGAATAATGCCGAATGTGTACAATGCAAGCATTTTTTTCTTCCTCAAAATGCTTTTGGAGCGCGAAAAAGAAATTCAAAATTTTGTGAATCGCAACGCTAAAATAAAAACATCTGAATTGGTTTATTAAGCTAATGAAAAAGAATAACGCACAAACGATCTTGTCAAGGAAAATTTAAGGAATATTTATCGCGTCCGCGAAAAAGAATAACGCACAAACGATCTTGTCAAGGAAAATTTAAGGAATATTTATCGCGTCCGCGAAAAAAAATAACACACAAACGATCTTGTCAAGGAATATTTATCGCGTCCGCGAAAAAAAATAACGCACAAACGATCTTGTCAAGGAATATTTATCGCGTCCGCGCCAGCCCCAACACGCTCATAAATCCAATAGGTGGGCGATGTCTGCCGCATTCAATTTTCGTTCAAAGCGCGGGCCGTATTTGGCGACCACCTGCGAGGAAACACAAGTCGCAAGCCGCGCCGCCCGCGCCGCGTCATAGCCGTGGGTGATGGCGAACAAATACGCGCCGGCAAACGCATCGCCCGCGCCATTGGTATCCACGGCTTCCACCTCAAATCCCGGCGCGTGCAACACATCTCTGCCATCGCAGACCCACGCGCCAGTCGCGCCGCGCGTGAGGGCCAAACGCGCGACCCGACCACTCAGCACCTCAAAAGCCGCTTCTGTGGTCTCGGCATCGGCGAACATCGCGGCCTCGTCTTCATTGCAAAACAACATATCCACCCCCGCATCGACCAACGCGACCATTCGATCCTTAAACGCCGCCACAACAGACGGATCGCTCAGGGTCAGCGCGACCTTTGTGCCGCGCTCTTGTGCGACCTGTTGCGCCACCCGCGCCGCTTCAAAACCATCTTCGGTTGCGACCAAATAGCCTTCGATGTAAATGAATTGGCTGGCGGCGATCACCGATTCCTCAACCTGATCGGGGCCAAACGTGCTCGTAATTCCCAAAAATGTATTCATCGTGCGATCCGCATCCGCTGTAATCATCACCAAACACTTGCCCGTAATCCCCTCCCCGCGATTGGACGGATTGGACGCCACGCCCGCAGCGCGCAGATCGCGCAGATAAAAATCGCCATCCGCATCTTTTGCTACCTTGCATCCGCAATACCCCTTTCCCCCGCAATTGACCAACGCGATCATCGCATTGGCCGCTGAACCGCCCGACGACCGCGCCATTTCCCGGCCGCCCAACGCCTGGATCAACGCGCGCTGGCGGGCTTCGCCAATCAGCGTCATCACCCCCTTGTCGATCCCCATCGCCTCAAAAAACGATGGCGCGACCCGATACTGAATGTCCACCAGCGCGTTGCCCAACCCATACACATCGTATTGACGCATGATTTCTCCTCGCCTTTTTTGACGGACACACAACTGCCCTTGCCTGACGCCATCAAGGGGAACGCGCTCCTACATTTTCACGTCTCGATTTTTGTGGTGGATGGACGGGGGACTGACCACTGCTTTTTGTATCTTTGGGCGAGCACGGGGGCATCGCCCCTACACACATTCGCCTTTTGTGCCTTTGAACGGGCTGTCGCCAGTTGTACCCCGCTCGTGCCTTTTGTGGCTAAACTTTCATCTCGTCTCTTTGACCGGGCACGGGGCATCGCCCCAACCTGCCTTTCATCCACGCAATCCGTTTCATCCGCGATCAGACTTTCATCTGCGTTCTTATGCGTAATACTAAGAAGCCCTGACAAAAAGAAATCAAGCGTCTGAAACAGAGGAGTGAACACCCGCAGGTACGCCTCAAAGGCGGCCTCTCACAAAGCCATGGCAACGCTTTTTGTTAGGGACTCTAAATAGCATGGTAGATGTCAGATTCATTGCGTTTTGGATTTTCTGACGGGCAGGATCGGGAGGGGCCTGTCAGAAAAAAAAAAGCAGTAAAGTCTGTATATTTTCGATTTTTCGGTCGTTTTTTCACTAGTATATAGAAGGAAGCCATCCCGACAATCGCTCTGTCTGCTCCAAAAATTTTGTTGAAAGCGATAGTCTATCGTCTTTTGTCCTAGCGCATGGAATACGAGCAATGGGGCATGGCGTCCTCCTCTTAGAAGCCCTAACATAAAAAAATCAAGCGTCTGAAACAGAGGAGTGAACACCCGCAGGTACGCCTCAAAGGCGGCCTCTCACAAATCCATGGCAACGCTTTCTGTTAGGGACTCTAAGAACAGCCCGCGCTCTATTCTCAGGCGTATCTGCAATGCGCGCAGGCCATGCCCATGCACGCGCTTGTTTCTCTTCTTCCACAACAAAGCGACCCCTCCTACTCCCAACTCACGCCCACAACCCACTCACAAACCGATCCACACACCAAAGGGGGGTTCATCACCCGATTTTTTCCAATTTTTCACTTCTTCTTCACCCAACTGCCACAACGGCCGCTCATGCTTTGATAGCGTTACAGATAGAATAACCAAAGGGGGGATAAGCGTCAAGCCATATAAGACGGGCTTTAGAGGTCGTAATTGTATTTTCTATTGTCTTCAAACACCTGGCGCCAGTGGGCAAAATAAAACGGGCTGTGAAAAAATCTCGCAGCCCGTTTTTGCTTTGTTTTTTGCTTCCAAATACACGGCAAAGTGTTCGCACCCATCCGGCACCAACGCCCGATTCATCTCGTCAGCCTCTCACCTTCGGGCGAGCACAGGGGCATCGCCCTACGGTTCTATACTCGCATCTTAATTTTCACTTGGCCTCATGTGATGCGATATGTTGCCAGCAAGCGATCTCCCTTGACGTTACCCAATCATTCAGAGAAGCCATTGCAAAAATGCCATCCCAAAAGACCCTCCGATAAAGCCATCACGCACAGCGCGCAAGGCCGTCTCGCAACCCACCTCCCTCTTGCAACCCACCTTGCAGGCCAACGCATGGCGTACTACTACAAAAGCGATTTGCGCTGTGCCAGCTTTTTTGACCACCAGCGCAGAGTGCTTCAAAACAATATATTCAACGCCAAAAGAGCGTCAACAAACCGCTTTTTATGGCGTGCGGCGTAGAGGCTATCGCGTGTCCGGTGGCGCGGCTATGACCCTTCCCGACCAAAGGCACTGCCGAACATCAGGAAATCGCCGAAGCCAATGGTGCCATCGCCATCCAGATCGTACCACGCATCGTATCCCGGGTCGCCTTGACGCAATCCGTATTGCGCGGTGAACAACACAAAGTCGGCAGAATCAACTCTGCCATCGCCATTGAAGTCGGGCGTCAGTGCCGCGGCCGCGGGTTGTAAGGTGATGTGGGTATTGGCAAACATCACGCGCTCGCGTTGCGTTCCTCGGCCGAGTTCGGCGCGCACCAACCGAAGCGTTGTGCCGGAAAACGCGCTCATTCTGCGAAAGCGAACATTGCCCACCAGGCCCCTATCGGCTGTGGCTTGTCCGCCAAAAGAGACGAGATCGATCTCGACAGCCGTTGGATTTGTTGAAGACACGGCAAGCACCTGTACATTGGGCAAAAGACCGCCCGCGTCAAAGCCCTCGTAAGCCACCTGCGCTGAATCGTATTCAAAACGCGCAGAAATGCCGGTGGCCTGCCGAATCCCTTTGCCAAAGACCTGAATGGTCGCAACCGGCCCGGGCGAAACATCGAGCGTTGTCACCGCTTGATCGCCCGCTGCGCCATCTCCATCCAGAGAAAGTGAAAAGGAGGTGAGCGGCGTGATATACGGCGACATATCCCACAGCAGAACCGTGTTATCTCTTGCCCCTGATGCGAGGGTGCTGCCATCGGGCGAAAACGAAACTGAAATGACAATACCCCTATGCCCCCTGAGCGTGGCGATGTTCCGTCTCGTTGCCACATCCCACAACTTGACCGCGTAATCCCATGACCCTGATGCGAGGGTGCTACCATCGGGCGAAAACGAAACTGATTCGACCCAACCCCTATGCCCCCTGAGCGTGGCGATGTTTTGTCTCGTTGCCACATTCCACAACTTGACCGTGTGATCCCATGACCCTGATGCGAGGGTGCTGCCATCGGGCGAAAACGAAACTGAACTGACAGCACTCGTATGCCCTTCAAGCGTGGCGATGTTCCGTCTCGTTGCCACATCCCACAACTTGACCGTGCGATCACTTGACCCTGATGCGAGCGTTGAACCATCGGGCGAAAACGAAACTGAATAGACATAATTCCTATGCCCCTCAAGCGTGGCGATGTTTTGTCTCGTTGCCACATCCCACAACTTGACCGTGTTATCTCTTGACCCTGATGCGAGGGTGCTGCCATCGGGCGAAAACGAAACTGAAATGACCCAAAGCGAATGCCCCTCAAGCGTGGCGATGTTTTGTCTCGTTGCCACATCCCACAACTTGACCCTGCCATCATAAGACCCTGATGCGAGGGTGCTGCCATCGGGCGAAAACGAAACTGAATTGACATCACTCGAACGCCCCTCGAGCGTGGCGATGTTCCGTCTCGTTGCCACATCCCACAACTTGATGCCATCATAAGACCCTGATGCGAGGGTGCTACCATCGGGCGAAAACGAAACTTTTTCGACGACCCCTGTATGTGTAAAGAAGTTCCAGCTCTTCGTTGCCACATCCCACAGTTTGACCGTGTTATCCCATGACCCTGATGCAAGCGTTGAACCATCGGGCGAAAACGAAACTGAAATGACCCCAAGCGAACGCCCCTCAAGCGTGGCGATGTTCCGTCTCGTTGCCACATCCCACAACTTGACCGCGTAATCCCATGACCCAGATGCGAGGGTGCTACCATCGGGCGAAAACGAAACTGAAGTGACATTATTCCTATGCCCCTCAAGCGTGGCGATGTTCCGTCTCGTTGCCACATCCCACAACTTGACCGTGTTATCCGATGACCCAGATGCAAGCGTTGAACCATCGGGCGAAAACGAAACTGAATTGACCTCACTCGTATGCCCCTCAAGCGTAGCGATGTTCCGTCTCGTTGCCACATCCCACAACTTGACCGTGTGATCATAAGACCCAGATGCAAGCGTTGAACCATCGGGCGAAAACGAAACTGAATTGACCTCACTCGTATGCCCTGTAAGCGTGGCGATGTTTTGTCTCGTTGCCACATCCCACAACTTGACCGTGTTATCCCCCCATCCCCCCCCAGATGCAAGCGTTGAACCATCGGGCGAAAACGAAACTGAACCGACACTACCCCTATGCGCCTCGAGCGTGGCGATGTTCCGTCTCGTTGCCACATCCCACAACTTGACCGTGTGATCATAAGACCCTGATGCGAGGATTCTGCCATCGGGCGAAAACGAAACTGAATTGACATCACTCGTATGCCCAAGGAGTAGCGCGAGTTCACGAGAGGTCGCCGCGTCATAAAGCCAAATGCCAAAGCTACTTGCCACAGCGAGAAGTGAACCATCAGGCGAAAACGCGACTTCCCGCATTGTTCCTTTTCCCAAGCGAGCGATTGCCCCTTCGGGTAAATGCCATGTCTGATAATCGCTCCCAATCGGCGGCGTAGGCGTTCCAACCCCCACGGCACTGAAGGCCACCTTAAGGCCAGCGACAGATGCCGCCTCAACAGTGTTTGTGCCCGAATAGTCTCCAAGCGTCAATGTGCTTTGCGCCCTGCCATTGGCATCGGTTGTTGCGTTCTCACCACTGAACCGCCCGCTGAGTTTTCCATCGCCTGCGGTGACGGTAAATCTAACCGGAAAACCAGCGAGCCCAACCCCGTTTTTATTTCGCACTTCAACGACAAACGGATTCGTCAGTGCTTCACCTGACACGCCTTGCTGGTTATCGCCTGAGATTTTCACCAAGGCTTGAGGTTGCGATTGCAGGATTGCCTGCATATCCCACAGTACCACCTGGGCATTGTCATTGGAGGTTTTCCATGATCCGGATGCGAGAATATTCCCGTCGGGTGAAAATGCCAGGGAAGTGATCTCACCCTTACCGTAAAGGGTCTCAATATTGCGCCTTGTCGCCATATCCCACAGCTTGATCGTTTTATCCCATGACCCTGATGCGAGGGTGCTGCCATCGGGCGAAAACGAAACTGAAGTGACCCAATACGTATGCCCTTCAAGCGTGGCGATGTTCTGTCTCGTTGCCACATCCCACAGCTTGACCGTGCGATCACTTGACCCTGAAGCGAGCGTTGAACCATCGGGCGAAAACGAAACTGAATTGACATAATTCCTATGCCCTTCAAGCGTGGCGATGTTTTGTCTCGTTGCCACATCCCACAGCTTGACCGTGTTATCATGAGACCCAGATGCAAGCGTTGAACCATCGGGCGAAAACGATACTGAACCGAACGGACTCGTCGCCTCAAGCGTGGCGATGTTTTGTCTCGTTGCCACATCCCACAACTTGACCGTGTTATCCCCCCATCCCCCCCCAGATGCAAGCGTTGAACCATCGGGCGAAAACGAAACTGAAATGACATTATTCCTATGCCCCGTGAGCGTGGCGATGTTCTGTCTCGTTGCCACATCCCACAGCTTGACCGTGTTATCATGAGACCCAGATGCAAGCGTTGAACCATCGGGCGAAAACGAAACTGACCAGACCTCACTCGTATGCCCCTCAAGCGTGGCGATGTTTTGTCTCGTTGCCACATCCCACAACTTGACCGTGTTATCTCTTGACCCAGATGCAAGCGTTGAACCATCGGGCGAAAACGAAACTGAACCGACATCACTCGTATGCCCCTCAAGCGTGGCGATAATATTGCGTTCATTTTCAGTGTTCCACAGGGGAAAATCTCCATCCACCCATGAACTAACATTTCCGCCAGTATCAACTACACGGATATAAAGATTATGCACAGGAGGATTAGAAAGGCTTGTGCCCGAGCCATAAGGGTCTTCAACAGATGGAATAACGCCATCATAATCGAATTGAACGATGGCATCTTGTTCGCCGTTTAATCCCTGGCACATCTTTAATCCCCCTCCAACCCATAACCACACTTGATGAAGCCCATCAGGATCATGGACTTTGAGTTGGACAGGGACACTTGTTGATCCTGGCGGATATGAAAGCGATGAAATGCGCTCGAGGGTTGGTGGCGGTGTCTCTTCATCTGGAATATCCGGATTGAAGTAGGGATGCACGGCCAAAAACTCGGCAGCACACGCTGATAACCGTGCTCGTTCTTTATCTGCCCCGCCATACGACATGATATACCTCCGATCCCTCCAATCGTGACCCAAGTCAAAGGTATGTCCAAGTTCATGCGCGGCTATAAAAAAGCTAAATCCGCCTGGAACATACGCATGACCGCTATTTCTTCCCCCCGAATAAGCAAATCCACCCGCCTGAGTTCCATCACTAAAACCAATTGCATCTATACTATTGTCAAAGACGATGAGATAGACGTTCGCCGAGAGATCAAACGCCTGTTCAACCTCGTCACGTACAGTGCCAACTGTGTCGTCAAGATAGTGGCTATCGGAGTATTGACCATCTACGCGATGAACCATCGGGTTGCCCCCTGCGTCGGTTTCAAAGCGGAAGGTCATGTCCCCGTATCCATTTGCGCGCATCTGATCGCGGAAAAAAGTCTGAACCTGACGGATCTTCGTTTTCATCGAATCGACCACTTCTTGGCGAAACGGCCGGTCATTGGGCAAGAAGTAGATCATCCGCACCGTGCGAGGTTCGCCAACGTTCAGATTAAACGCCTGCTTGCGTGCGGCGTAGAGGCTATCGCGTGCGCGCATGTCTTCGTAATCGAGAACTTGGCAAAAATGCACATTGTCCTCTGCGGGTGGCGAAGAAGCCTGTGCGATAGACGCGAGGCAGAGCAACGCGAAAATGCAGGGGGTCAGTTTGGTTGGGATGGTGCAACGGTTCATGGCTGTCTCCTTTGTCTGAATCGCGGATTAAACGGATTAAAGGATGACGCGGATTACCTCGCTACGGCCTTCCCACCTGCTACATCCTCCGCTCTACCTGCAAACTCCAATCCGCGTTCATCTGCGTTCTTCTGGGGTTGCTTTTGCCTTTCGCCTTTCATCCGTGCAATCCGCGCAATCTGTTTCATCCGCGATCCGCCTTTTTAACACAAAGAAGACCGGGGTCAAATTCGGCCCCGGTTCCCATCTGTGGATGGCTTTTTGGCGGGTGGTCAATCGACATTCAGCAAGATCGTGGTAATCGTTGAAACCCATGCGATAAACATGAGGCCAATAAGCCAGCGAAAAGACTTAGAAGCCCTAACATAAAGAAATCAAGCGTCTGAAACAGATGCGTGAACAGCCGATGGAGAGGAACGCCTCATGGATGTCCGCTCTGCGTTCGTCGCGCACCCGCAGGCTGCCAAACTGCCGGAGCCAGGCCAGCGTCCGCTCAACGACCCACCGGTACACCCCCAACCCGCTGCCATGCGCTGTACCCCGCCGGGCGATCACCGGCCAGATGTGGCGCGCACGCAGGGCCTTCCGGCACGCCTCCGAGTCATAGGCACGCGCCGCTATACAGCCGTTGGGGTCTGCGACGCGGACGACCGCGTTTGCCTCTGACCGCAGGCACAGCGTCCACCCATGGCAACCATTGCGTCACATTTGGCCGGTTCGCCCCGGGCACAATCGCGGCCAAAGGCAGCCCGTTGGCATCGGTGATCCCATGATGCTTACGCCCGGGCTTGCGGCGGTCTGTGGGATTGGGGCCGGTTTTTCCCCCCAGCACCTACCGCACGCAGGCAGGCGCTGTCCACGAGTTTTGGATTTTCTGACGGGCAGGATCGGGAGGGGCCTGTCAGAAAAAAAAAAGCAGTAAAGTCTGTATATTTTCGATTTTTCGGTCGTTTTTTTCCTATAGGGTAGAAGGAAGCCATCCCGACAATCGCTCTGTCTGCTCCAAAAATTTTGTTGAAAGCGATAGTCTATCGTCTTTTGTCCTAGCGCATGGAATACGAGCAATGGGGCATGGCGTCCTCCTCTTAGAAGCCCTAACCTAAAGAAATCAAGCGTCTGAAACAGAGGAGTGAACACCCGCAGGAACGCCTCAAAGGCGGCCGCTCACAAAGCCATGGCAACGCTTTCTGTTAGGGACTCTAAGAACAACCCGCGCTCTATTCTCAGGCGTATCTGCAATGCGCGCAGGCCATGCCCATGCACGCGCTTGTTTCTCTTCTTCCACAACAAAGCGACCCCTCCTACTCCCAACTCACGCCCACAACCCACTCACATAGGACTTACGCATGCTGAGTTAAAAAAGGGTGCAATTCCGTAAAATTTATCACTTTGAGGAGGTGTCAATGCGCCAACCGACGCGTTTGGATGACTGTCAGTATCTGCTTAGCAGTCCCCTCAACGATACCCTGACCCATTTCGCCGACCATAGCGAAGGGTTCAGTCATGATATGATCAACCGCTATCTCGCCGGTGATCGTATCCCGCCCCGCTTGGTGTGGGAACACGTCAAAGACCACATCGCGTTGACGCCTGAAGGCTATGTGATCTTTGATGACACGGTTTTAGACAAGCGACACGCACGCAAGATCGCGTGAGTGCGCCGTCAATATAGCGGCAACGCCCAAGGCGTCATCAATGGCATCGGGGTGGTCACATGTGTCTATGTCAATCCGCAACAGGATCGGTTCTGGCTGATTGACTATCGGATTTATGACCCGCAAGGCGATGGCAAAACCAAATTGGATCCTCTCAAGGACATGCTCTCTGGGTTGGTCTATCAGAAGGACCTTCCTTTTACCGGGGTCTTGATGGACAGTTGGTATGCGACCAAAACGGTCATGCTACACATAGAGCAGATGCAAAAAACCTATTATTGTCCCCTCAAGACGAACCGGCGCGTGGACGATTCGGCAGGCACAATCCCCTACCAGCGCGTAGATAGCTTAACTTGGACTCAAGCGGAGCGCAAACAAGGCAAGTCCATTAAAATCAGAGGGTTTCCCAAAGACCACAAAGTGAAATTATTCCGGGTGGCGTCTGCTGCCAGACGCACGGCGTATGTCGTGACCAACGACCATGCTCAAAACGATTCTTCAGTGGTACAACAGGTGTGTCACCAAAGATGGAAAATTGAGCAATTTCACCGCGAAGTCAAACAAGTGACCGGGCTTGAAAAGTGTCAATGTCGGTTGGCACGCATTGTACGAAATCATATTGGGTGTGCGATGTTAGTTTGGATAAGACTCGAGCAGGTGGCCTATCAAACAGGACAAACCATTTATCAAGTCAAATACCGAGGGCTGGCTGACTTCTTGAGACAACAACTCAAAGCACCTCATATTCCAATGGTGATTGCGTAAGTCCTATCACAAACCGATCCACACACCAAAGGGGGGGGCATCACCCGATTTTTTCCAATTTTTCACTTCTTCTTCACCCCACTGCCACAACGGCCGCTCATGCTTTGATAGCGTTACAGATAGAATAACCAAAGGGGGGATAAGCGTCAAGCCATCTAAGACGGGCTTTAGAGGTCGTAATTGTATTTTCTATTGTCTTCAAACACCTGGCGCCAGGGGGCAAAATAAAACGGGCTGTGAAAAAATCTCGCAGCCCGTTTTTGCTTTGTTTTTTGCTTCCAAATACACGGCAAAGTGTTCGCACCCATCAGGCACCAACGCCCGATTCATCTCGTCAGCCTCTCACCTTCGGGCGAGCACAGGGGCATCGCCCTACGGTTCTATACGCGCATCTTAATTTTCACTTGGCCTCATGTGATGCGATATGTTGCCAGCAAGCGATCTCCCTTGACGTTACCCAATCATTCAGAGAAGCCATTGCAAAAATGCCATCCCAAAAGACCCTCCGATAAAGCCATCGCGCACAGCGCGCAAGGCCGTCTCGCAACCCACAGCCATCTTGCAACCCACCTTGCAGGCCAACGCATGGCGTACTACTACAAAAGCGATTTGCGCTGTGCCAGCTTTTTTGACCACCAGCGCAGAGTGCTTCAAAACAATATATTCAACGCCAAAAGAGCGTCAACAAATCGCTTTTTATCGCGTGCGGCGTAGAGGCTATCGCGTGTCCGGTGGCGCGGCTATGACCCTTCCCGACCAAAGGCACTGCCGAACATCAGGAAATCGCCGAAGCCAATGGTGCCATCGCCATCCAGATCGTACCACGCATCGTATCCCGGGTCGCCTTGACGCAATCCGAATTGCGCGGTGAACAACACAAAGTCGGCAGAATCAACTCTGCCATCGCCATTGAAGTCGGGCGTCAGTGCCGCGGCCGCGGGTTGTAAGGTGATGTGGGTATCGACAAACGTCACGCGCTCGCGTTGCGTTCCTCGGCCGAGTTCGGCGCGCACCAACCGAAGCGTCGTGCCGGAAAACGCGCTCATTTTGCGAAAGCGAAGAGTGCCCACCATGCCCCTATCGGCTGTGGCTTGCCCGCCAAAAGAGACGAGATTGATCTCGACAGCCGTTGGATTCGTTGAAGGCACGGCAAGCACCTGTGCATTTGGCAAAAGACCGCCCGCGTCAAAGCCCTCGTAAGCCACCTGCGCTGAATCGTATTCAAAACGCGCAGAAATGCCGGTGGCCTGCCGAATCCCTTTGCCAAAGACCTGAATGGTCGCAACCGGCCCGGGCGAAACCTTGAGCGTTGTCACCGCTTGATCGCCCGCTGCGCCATCTCCATCCAGAGAAAGTGAAAAGGAGGTGAGCGGCGTGATATACGGCGACATATCCCACAGCAGAACCGTGTAATCCGTTGACCCTGATGCGAGGGTGCTGCCATCGGGCGAAAACGAAACTGATCTGACCCAACCCCTATGCCCCCTGAGCGTGGCGATGTTCCGTCTCGTTGCCACATCCCACAACTTGACCGTGTCATCCCACCATGCCCCTGAAGCGAGGATGCTGCCATCGGGCGAAAACGAAACTGAACTGACACTACTCGTATGCGCCTCGAGCGTGGCGATGTTCCGTCTCGTTGCCACATCCCACAACTTGACCGTGTTATCCGATGACCCTGATGCGAGCGTTGAACCATCGGGCGAAAACGATACTGAAATGACAATATCCCTATGCGCCTCAAGCGTGGCGATGTTTTGTCTCGTTGCCACATCCCACAACTTGACCGTGTTATCACCTGACCCAGATGCAAGCGTTGAACCATCGGGCGAAAACGATACTGAAATGACACTACTCGTATGCGCCTCGAGCGTGGCGATGTTTTGTCTCGTTGCCACATCCCACAACTTGACCGTTTTATCCCATGACCCAGATGCAAGCGTTGAACCATCGGGCGAAAACGAAACTGATTCGACCGAATTCGAATGTCCCTCAAGCGTGGCGATGTTTTGTCTCGTTGCCACATCCCACAACTTGACCGTTTTATCCCATGACCCAGATGCAAGCGTTGAACCATCGGGCGAAAACGATACTGATTCGACCCGACGCGAATGTCCCTCAAGCGTGGCGATGTTCTGTCTCGTTGCCACATCCCACAACTTGACCGTGTTATCACCTGACCCAGATGCAAGCGTTGAACCATCGGGCGAAAACGAAACTATTCTGGCGACCCCTGTATGTGTAAAGAAGTACCAGCTCTTCGTTGCCACATCCCACAGTTTGACCGTGTTATCTCTTGACCCTGATGCAAGCGTTGAACCATCGGGCGAAAACGAAACTGAATAGACCCCACTCGTATGCCCCTCAAGCGTGGCGGTGTTCTGTCTCGTTGCCACATCCCACAACTTGACCGTGCCATCATCTGACCCTGATGCGAGGGTGCTACCATCGGGCGAAAACGAAACTGAATAGACCCGACGCGAATGTCCCTCGAGCGTGGCGGTGTTCTGTCTCGTTGCCACATCCCACAACTTGACCGTGTTATCATCCCATGACCCTGATGCAAGCGTTGAACCATCGGGCGAAAACGAAACTGAAGTGACCTCACTCGTATGCCCTGTAAGCGTGGCGATGTTCCGTCTCGTTGCCACATCCCACAACTTGACCGCGTAATCCGATGACCCTGATGCGAGGGTGTTGCCATCGGGCGAAAACGAAACTGAACTGACAAGCCTCGTATGCCCTGTAAGCGTGGCGATGTTCCGTCTCGTTGCCACATCCCACAACTTGACCGCGTAATCCCATGACCCTGATGCGAGGGTGCTACCATCGGGCGAAAACGAAACTGAACTGACATAATGCCTATGCCCCGTGAGCGTGGCGATGTTCCGTCTCGTTGCCACATCCCACAACTTGACCGTGGCATCTCTTGACCCTGATGCGAGGGTGCTACCATCGGGCGAAAACGAAACTGAAGTGACCTCACTCGTATGCCCAGTGAGTAGCGCGAGTTCACGAGAGGTCGCCGCGTCATAAAGCCAAATGCCAATGCGACTTGCCACAGCGAGAAGTGAACCATCAGGCGAAAACGCGACTTCCTCAATTCTTCCTTTTCCCAAGCGAGCGATTGCCCCTTCGGGTAAATGCCATGTCTGATAATCGCTCCCAATCGGCGGCGTAGGCGTTCCAACCCCCACGGCACTGAAGGCCACCTTACGGCCAGCGACAGATGCCTCAACAGTGTTTGTGCCCGAATAGTCTCCAAGCGTCAATGTGCTTTGCGCCCTGCCATTGGCATCGGTTGTTGCGTTCTCACCACTGAACCGCCCGCTGAGTTTTCCATCGCCTGCGGTGACGGTAAATCTAACCGGAAAACCAGCGAGCCCAACACCGTTTTTATCCCTCACTTCAACGACAAACGGGTTCGTCAGTGCTTCCCCTGATGCTCCTCGCTGGTTATCGCCAGAGATTTTTGCCAGCGTTATAGGACAGTTCCCGCAAGTTAGATCCTCTCCTGTACTCCACCCCACATTTCCAAAAATGTCAACTGCCCCGAGAGTAATCCAGTAATCGTCGAGATTCAAAAGACTCGTCTTGCCATCAGACGGAACAACGCCATCATAATCGAATTGAACCACAGCATCTCTTTCGCCATTCAATCCCCGACACGCCTTCACTTCAAGAAATCCGGCGGCGCTGTGTGGTTCTTTTTTTCTAACGAATAGGAGCACTTGGTGAAGCCCATCTGGGTCGCTCGCTCTGAATCGGACAGAAACGTTTTTTGAGCCTGCCGGATATAGAGGCGATGAAATGAGTTCGACTGTTGGCGGCGGTGTATCTCCATCTGGTATAGAGAGATTGAAGTAGGGATGCACGGACAAAAATTCGGCATGGCACGCCGATAACAGATACGGACCCGAACCATACGACATAATGTACGTACCACTGTGGAAATCGTGCTGCAAGCCAAAGGCATGTCCAAGTTCATGTGCTGCTGTATAAAAGCTAAATCCGCCTGGAACCACCCCATAGCCACCATTTCTACCGCCATAGCCCACTCCTCCCCACTGCCTGCCATCACTAGTACCAATTCTATCTATACTATTGTCAACGACGATAAGATAAACGTTCAGCGAGCGATCAAACGCCTGTCCAACCTCGTCAAGTACAGTGCCAACTGTGTTGTCAAGATAGTGGCTATTGGAGTATTGACCATCTACGCGATGAACCATCGGGTTGCCCCCTGCGTCGGTTTCAAAGCGGAAGGTCATGTCCCCGTATCCATTTGCGCGCATCTGATCGCGGAAAAAAGTCTGAATCTGACGGATCGTCGTTTTCATCGAATCGACCACTTCTTGGCGAAATGGCCGGTCATTGGGCAAGAAGTAGATCATCCGCACCGTGCGAGGTTCGCCAACGTTCAGGTTAAGTGCCTGCTTGCGTGCGGCGTAGAGGCTATCGCGTGCTCGCATGTCTTCGTAATCGAGAACTTGGCAAAAATGCACATTGTCCTCTGCGGGTGGCGAAGAAGCCTGTGCGATAGACGCGAGGCAGAGCAACGCGAAAATGCAGGGGGTCAGTTTGGTTGGGATGGTGCAACGGTTCATGGCTGTCTCCTTTGTCTGAATCGCGGATTAAACGGATTAAAGGATGACGCGGATTACCTCGCTACGGCCTTCCCACCTGCTACATCCTCCGCTCTACCTGCAAACTCCAATCCGCGTTCATCTGCGTTCTTCTGGGGTTGCTTTTGCTTTTCGCCTTTCATCCGCACAATCCGCGCAATCTGTTTCATCCGCGATCCGCCTTTTTAACACAAAGAAAGCCGGGGTCAAATTCGGCCCCGGTTCCCATCTGTGGATGGCTTTTTGGCGGGTGGTCAATCGACATTCAGCAAGATCGTGGTAATCGTTGAAACCCATGCGATAAACATGAGGCCAATAAGCCAGCGAAAAGACTTAGAAGCCCTAACATAAAGAAATCAAGCATCTGAAACAGATGAGAGAACAGCCGATGGAGAGGAACGCCGCATGGATGTCCGCTCTGCGTTCGTCGCGCACCCGCAGGCTGCCGAACTGCAGGAGCCAGGCCAGCGTCCGCTCAACGACCCACCGGTACACACCCAACCCGCTGCCATGCGCTGCACCCCGCCGGGCGATCACCGGCCAGATGTGGCATGCACGCAGGGCCTTCCGGCATGCCTTCGAGTCATAGGCACGCGCCGCATACAGCCGTTGGGGTCTGCGACGCGAACGACCGCGTTTGCCTCTGACCGCAGGCACAGCGTCCACCAAGGGCAACCATTGCGTCACATCTGGCCGGTGCGCCCCGGGCACAATCGCGGCCAAAGGCACCCCGTTGGCATCGGTGATCCCATGATGCTTACGCCCGGGCTTGCGGCGGTCTGTGGGATTGGGGCCGGTTTTTCCCCCCAGCACCTACCGCACGCAGGCAGGCGCTGTCCACGAGTTTTGGATTTTCTGACGGGCAGGATCGGGAGGGGCCTGTCAGAAAAAAAAAAGCAGTAAAGTCTGTATATTTTCGATTTTTCGGTCGTTTTTTTCCTATAGGGTAGAAGGAAGCCATCCCGACAATCGCTCTGTCTGCTCCAAAAATTTTGTTGAAAGCGATAGTCTATCGTCTTTTGTCCTAGCGCATGGAATACGAGCAATGGGGCATGGCGTCCTCCTCTTAGAAGCCCTAACCTAAAGAAATCAAGCGTCTGAAACAGAGGAGTGAACACCCGCAGGAACGCCTCAAAGGCGGCCGCTCACAAAGCCATGGCAACGCTTTCTGTTAGGGACTCTTAGAACAGCCCTGGCTCTATTCTCAGGCGTATCTGCAATGCGCGCAGGCCATGCCCATGCACGCGCTTGTTTCTCTTCTTCCACAACAAAGCGACCCCTCCTACTCCCAACTCACGCCCACAACCCACGCACAAACCGATCCACACACCAAAGGGGGGGGTCATCACCCGATTTTTTCCAACTTTTCACTTCTTCTTCACCCAACTGCCACAACGGCCGCTCATGCTTTGATAGCGTTACAGATAGAATAACCAAAGGGGGGATAAGCGTCAAGCCATATAAGACGGGCTTTAGAGGTCGTAATTGTATTTTCTATTGTCTTCAAACACCTGGCGCCAGTGGGCAAAATAAAACGGGCTGTGAAAAAATCTCGCAACCCGTTTTTGCTTTGTTTTTGCTTCCAAATACACGGCAAAGTGTTCGCACCCATCAGGCACCAACGCCCGATTCATCTCGTCAGCCTCTCACCTTCGGGCGAGCACAGGGGCATCGCCCTACGGTTCTATACTCGCATCTTAATTTTCACTTGGCCTCATGTGATGCGATATGTTGCCAGCAAGCGATCTCCCTTGACGTTACCCAATCATTCAGAGAAGCCATGGCAACAAGGCCATCCCAAAAAACCCTCCGATAAAGCCATCGCGCACAGCGCGCAAGGCCGTCTCGCAACCCACAGCCATCTTGCAACCCACCTTGCAGGCCAACGCATGTCGTCCTGTTACAAAAGCGATTTGCGCTGTGCAGAGCACCCCTCGGCGTTTGAGAGCGGCATTTTTTGCTTCCTTTTTTTTGCTGTTGAAAAAAAGGAAGTCGCCGCACGCCGTAGGCACAGGCGTAGCCAACGCATCGAAGGCAACAAACGATGCTGTAGGGCCAAACGCTTGAGACAAGCAACGCATGATCTCTACGGAATGCCTGTTCCTCATTCCTCATTCCTCATTCCTCCCTGATGGGAGGCAGGATACGGACAACTTAAAAGCAAATTGGTATCACAACACCTCATTCCGATACAAGCACAAGAGCGACAGCACGCCGGCAAACAAAAAAGCAACACCCGACACAAACAGGGCCGCGCCCAGCGAATACGTGTCATTGATCCAGCCGATCACAGGGCCGATGAGCACGAACATCAAGCGACCAACGAGGTTTTTGACCGAGAGCACGGTCGCGCGAATTTCCGAATGCACCAAACGATTGATATAATCCGTGAGCACGGGACCGTTAATGCCGCGCACCAAGTTAAAGACAAACAAAATCGACAGAGCCCACAGCACATGAAAGTGGCTCAAAAGCAAATAGGCTGCCGACGACAAAAAAATGAGCGAAACCAACGACCACCGCCGACCGAGCACGCCCTCGATGCGATACGCCATCATCGAAAAGAGCCCGACTGAAAAATTCAAAACCGCCCAGGCAATGCCAAAATACCGCAGGGGCAGATCGACCCCTTGAAAGGAGGGCTGTATGAACCAGACCATGACAAAGGTCGATAGCCCCACGAGCGACGAATAGACGATCAGCCATTTGATCTCGGCGTGCCCGTGTAGCGCGTAGCGCACGATTTTGAGGATACTTCTCCAACTGCTCTCTCGATTGGCGATTCTGTGGCGCTTTGGCTCGACCAGCGTCAAAGCTATCGGCACGGTGAGTATTGTGAGCGCGGCTTGCACATAGAGCGGCGTACGCAAGCTGATCAATGCCAGTTCCCCGCCAATGATCGCGGCTATGCTTTCGGAAAAATTGCCGACCGCCCCCAGTCTGCCAGCGTACTTTTGATAGTCCTCTTCTCTTTCGAGTTCGAGCAAGGTGTCGTAAAGCAACGCATTGTCCGCGCCAGAAATCAAACTGCCACCCGCGCCGAGCAATATTTCAACGAGCAAAAATTCGTAAAACGCGTACGCAGTTGCATACAGTACAAATGCAACCGCCCCTATCGCGCTGCCGATGATGAGCGTAAATTTGCGACCGATCACATCGGCGACATATCCCGATGGCACTTCAAGCGCAATCAGCGATGCCGAAAACGCCGCTTGCAAGATCAAAATGTCTTGCAGGTCGAGCCCGTTTTCCTAAAAAAAACGGAATGAGCACGGGCATCATGAGCAACATCCATCGCAGGGATTTGTGGACATAGAGCTTATAGATATTGTGATGGAGATTAGGTCGTGTTGACATTTTGTTTTTCTGTGATGAGAGCAACCGCAAAACAGAGAACGCCTCGATAACTCACAGCCAGTTTCTCAAACCGAGAAACCATCCTGCGATACGGCCCCCTTCCCGAATAAAAGCGAGAATTTTAGGCCACTATTTCGCAGGTAGGGTAAATTTTAACATACACACAGAATAACAAACATATCTCAAGTGTCAACATGTCCTAAAGACATGGTTTCAAACCCGCCCTCTGTTCGATGCAGAGGGCTTTTTTTTCCGTAAATTTTCACCACAATCGCTTTCAACCTTTACAGGAGGGTTCAACATGGCAACGCGAACAGCATTGATTACCGGCGCGTCTCGGGGATTGGGTTTGGCCCTTGCGCGAGAACTCGCACAGCAGAACTGGCGGTTGGTCATCAACGCAAGAGGCGCGGAAGCACTCGAAAACGCGCATAACGAATTGGTCAACTGGACAAAAGTCATCGCCATTGCCGGAGACGTGACAGACGCCGAACACCGGGAGGCACTGGCCCGCGCCGCGCATGAGATGGGGGGATTGGATGCGGTGATCAACAATGCGGGCATGTTGGGGCCGAGTCCTCAGCCCGCATTGCTCGACTATCCGCTCGACGTTTTGGCAACGGTTTATCGCGCCAATGTGATCGCGCCCTTGGGCGTTCTGCAAGCGGTTCGCCACGCGCTAAACCCCGGCGCGTGCATCATCAATATCACCAGCGATGCCGCACGCGAGGCGTATCCCGGTTGGGGCGGATACGGATCTTCCAAAGCGGCGTTTGAACAGCTTTCAAACGTGTTGGCAGCAGAACACCCCAACTGGCGTATCTACTGGGTAGATCCGGGGGATATGCGAACGCAAATGCACCAGCAGGCATTTCCCGCAGAAGACATCGGCGACCGTCCCTTGCCCGAGACGAGCGTGCCGGGATTTGTCAAACTTTTGGACAGCCATTATCCCAGTGGACGCTATGCTGCGCGGGAATAATGTAATACCAATTTGATTTTCTGTTGTCCGTATCCTGCCTCCCCGTCCCCATCAGCCGTAGGGACAGGCCCCTGTGCCTGTCCGAAGATACAAGACGGAAGAAAGGAATTTCCCCATGCAAAATACAGTATTGCCCATCACAATGATGGATTCAAAGCTGGATTCTCTGACCTTTGATCTGCCGCCCAATTTGGAAGCAGGCGAACCGCCCGAAGCGCGTGGACTCAGGCGGGACGAGGTTCGGTTGATGGTTTCGCGGCGGCGCGACAATGCGATTGCACACCTCGTCTTCCGCGATGTGCCCGAGGTGCTGCGCGCAGGCGATGTGGTGGTGATCAACACCAGTGGCACGCGCAAAGCGTCCCTGCCCGCTGTTCGGTCTGATGGTTTGGAACTCAGGTTGCATTTGTCAACGCAATTGCCCGCCGAGATGTGGGCAGTTGAAGTGCGTCAGCCCGATAGCGGGGCAACGCGGCCTTTTTCGCATGCTCAGGCGGGCGCGGTCTTTGCATTGCCCGGCGGTGGGGCCGCACAACTGCACGCGCCTTATCGCCCGGAATTGCGGCCTGATCCCAACGCCGATGTGCGTTTGTGGGTTGCCACCGTGAACCTGCCTTGCGATTTGGACGCCTATCTGGATATTTACGGCTTGCCCATTCGGTATGGCTATGTGCAAAACGACTGGCCCATTGACTATTATCAGACCGTCTATGCCACCGAAGCAGGCAGCGCGGAGATGCCCTCGGCTGGCCGCGCATTCACGCCTGAAGTCATCACAAAATTGGTCGCAAAAGGCGTTCAGATCGCGCCGCTGATTTTGCACACGGGCGTGGCGAGCCTCGAAGCCGATGAACCGCCTTATGAGGAATATTACCGCGTGCCGGGCGAAACAGCGCGGGCGATAAATAACGCGAAAAAAAATGGCGGACGGATCATCGCCGTTGGCACAACAGTGGTGCGCGCGCTCGAGACCGTTGCCGATAAAATCGGGCGGGTCTCTGCGGGTGAAGGGTGGACGACATTGGTGATTTCTCCGGACCGACCCATGCGGATTGTAGATGGCTTGCTCACCGGCATGCACGAACCGACCGCGACCCATCTGTCCATGCTGCAAGCATTGGCCGGGTTGGATCACCTCAAGCTGACATACCAAGCCGCGCTCAACGAGCGGTATTTGTGGCACGAGTTTGGCGATCTGCATTTGATTTTGCCCTGAACAAGCGGTATATTGAGCGGCGACAAGACGACTCAATCGCGCGGCAAGGGGCAAACCATGTTCAAAATGCACGAGATTGACGACAATATTCGCAGCGCGTATGGCATGGCGGTTGCCGATGTGACGGGCAACGGGCATCTCGATATTGTGGTGGGCTCCACGGGGATTTCGATGATCGCCCTATACGAAGGGCCGGATTTTGCGAAGCGGGTCATTTCAGAAGCGCATCCCGGCACCATCGCACTGGCCGTGTGCGACGCAACGGGCAACGGGCAAAACGATGTGATTGCAGGGAGCGGCTTTGGGCGCAGGCAACGCATGCCATCCGAGTATTTGCACTGGTTTCAAGCCCCTGAACGCGGGGATGTTTGGACGCAACATTTCATCGACTGGGTGCCCTATTTGCACCGCATTGCAATGGTGAATGTCAACGGCCAACCCCTGCTATTGGTCGCAACCTTGCAAGGGCAAGGGAGCCATCTCAACGATTTTGACGCGCCCGGCGCATTGTGGTGCTATCGCGTGCCGCGCGATCCAGTGCATCAGACATGGGAAAAGCGGTTGCTCGATGGGCATATCAAACTCAACCACGGCCTGAGCGTGTGCGATGTGGATGGCGATGGGCGTCCGGATTTGTTGCTCGGCGCACGCAGTGGCCTGCTCTGGTTCGAGCCACCCCGAGGGGACGGATTCGCGGACCATTGGCAGCGGTGGACCATCAGCCCCCGCGAAAGCAGCGAGACTTATGCCGCAGATATAGATGGGGATGGCGTCAATGAGGTGCTGTCAATTGAGCCGTGGCACGGCCATGAACTGGTGTGGTACAAAGCCGCGGGCGACATTCGCACAGGCGCGTGGGAACGGCATGTGATCAGCGACAAACTCAACCGCGGGCATTCCCTGTGGTGCGGCGACATAGACGACGACAACGCCATGGAAGTCCTCGCGGGCTACAATGGCCCGGGCACGGCCCTCAACATCTATCGCGCAGAGAATTTAGACGCGAACACATGGCGCGTCTCGCAAATCGACGACCACATTGGCATGGGGCAAATGGCCGTCGTCGATCTCAACGGCAACGGCAAACTGGACATCGCAGCAAGCGGCATGTCAACGGGCAATGTGCGGTGGTACGAACAAAGGAGATAACTGTGGCGGATGAGACAAAAGAATTGACGATCAGGTTGCCCGAGTCACTCGTCGAAAGACTCGGCGGCGCCCAGAAGGCGACAAAAGAAGCCACGCAGGCAACCGTTTTGGATTTGGTGCGGACAGGGAAAATCAGTGCGGGAAAAGGGGCAGAGTTGCTCGACCTGTCCCGGCACGATTTTCTGGACCTCATGAATGATCGCCATGTGCCCGCGATTGATTATTCTTCCGAAAGTTTTGAGTATGAGCTTCGGGGGGTGCGCGAAAAATATTGACGGAAGTTTTCGATTCTATTCTGATCGCGCCAGATATTCATGAGGAAGTCGTTTTGAAAAGTGCTGGTCGCCCAGGTGCTGATGAAGTCCAGAAGGATCAAAATATCGTGCAACAACCCCTCAAGCAACGAGAATGGTTGGCAGGGCGAACCGAGTACAATATTGATTCTGCCGATGCTTCAATTGTACAACTCACATCTGAATACGAACCAGATTTTTTATTGAGCGACGATCGACGGGTGAGAGAAATTGCCCAGCGTCTCAACATACCGATTATGGGCAGTGGCGGTTTGCTGATTGCGGCGAAGAGTCGTGGATTGATTTCCGAAGTTACATCTCGGCTCAATCAACTGAGATTGCGAGGGGCGAGGATAAGTGAGAGGACGTACCGAGATATTCTGATAGCCGCTGGCGAATAGGCCGTTTTCTAAAAAAATGAGAATAGTGAAAGGCTTTATAGATCATTCTATAAAGCCTTTTTTTACCAAAAACTGACAAACCCCGTGCGGTCGAGGCGGCGTTTCACGCGCTGGAGCTTTTGCGCTGCGCGGGGATAGGTGGGATCGCAAAATGCGATGAGGTGGTCGAGCAACGCTGCGAGTTCATCGCCCGCGCCGGACAGACGCGGCAAAATTTTTTGCAGAATTTGATAGTCAAAAGCGTCGTTGGGCGCGAACGCGGGCGCGCGTGAGGGCAGCCCGTCGATGAGGTCGAGGGCATACGCCATGTAGATGAGAATTTCGTCGCGAATGCGATAGCCAAAGTGCAAGTCTTCTTCGGCGAGGATCGCATTGAGTTCCTCCAAGGGGTTGTTCCAAGCGATGACTTCATTGCGCTGGCGAATGTCTTCCAACTGGCGATAGGGACGGTCGATCAGGGCCGATCCCAGATCGCGCAGGGCGGTCGAGTCAATTTGCGCGGCGGGATCGGCGTCCGATAGCGCGAGTTCAACCCGGTCAAAAGCCACGGTATTTGCGCGGTCGAGCACTTTGGGGCTAAACGCATACGTGGTCTCGTCCATATTGACCGTGCCCGCGACAAAAAAATTGGGCGGAATCGGCAACTGCGCGGGCAGGTCGCCCAAGTCGTCGGCCGGCAGGCACTCGCGCCCGTGCGCGAGTGCAATCGGATCCGTCGTCCACGCGCCATCAGGCGTGCGTCTGGCCGTTTCCATGATGCTCAAAAAGTCGGCAAAATAGTGCTCCACGCGGGCGAGATTCATCTCGTCCAAACACACGAAATAGGGACGCCCGGGGGCGGCTTGTGCTTCGCGCAGGGCCTGAAGCAAAGCGCCGGGGCGAAATGCGCCCGTGAGCAAATTTTCAAACCCGAGCAAATCGCGCACATCGTTCCAATCTGGGCGCACGGGAATGAGGCGATACCCTTTGGCGCGCCCGTTGTCGAGGCCATTGAGGGCTTCGGCGATGAGGCGAATGACCGTGCTTTTCCCGGTTCCGGATATGCCCGCGAGAATGAGAAAGGGTTTGGTTTTGAGACAGAGGTAGAGGTTGAACAACATCCCCGGTTCAATGTGAAAATTTTTCAGCGCGATAAACCGGTGCAGGTCGCATAAAAGCTCGGCCTCGGCAGGCGCGAGCGCGTCTTTGACCACGCCATTTTCTGCGGGGTCGGGCACGTAGGCGATGCCGCGTTCAGCAGCGTGACCGCGGGCTTCTGTAAACGCGGCATAGAGCGCGTAGAGATCCGCGAGCACCTCGTGGATATCGTCAACAAGGGTGGGACGCGCGGCGTCTTCAGGCGCGAGAATGCTGCCGACAAATAAGGAGCGATCAACGCCCTCGAGTTTGGACGGCGACCACAGCACAGA
This sequence comes from uncultured Latescibacterota bacterium, assembly GCA_958295785.1. Taxonomy (GTDB): domain Bacteria; phylum Latescibacterota; class UBA2968; order UBA2968; family UBA2968; genus VXRD01. Next base: position 1,487,071 of record OY282377.1, on the reverse strand, counting down.
GCGTCCGGGGGATTCGACGATGATGTCGCCGGCAAAACAGCGATAGCCCTTGCGCGGCACCAAACCGCGAAACTTCTTGCGGTCTGCTATCGCAACGCGCATGGCTTCAGATGTCCACCAGCCCGAATAAAAGCCGATAGCGAGCGAACTGTGATGCAGATAGATGCCCAGTTGCGGCAGCCGGGGAAACGGACTCTTTTTCAGTGCGCGATCCACAAAATAGAGACAGGCGTGATCCCTCGGGCGATTGGGATTGGGGCGAAACCCAACGCTTGCGTAGATGGGCGAGACAATAGCGATGAGATCCGGATGCTGTTCAATGAGCACGGGTTCAATCAAATCGCGCAGACTCTGCATGCGACCGTGCAAATGCTCGGCCCCAATGCGCGTGCCATTGCAGGCGAGAAAATCGTTGGGAGAGAAAGAGAACATGAAAGCGGTAAGAAGTAAGATGCGAGGATAGAAACGTAGGGAGCGACAGCCCGTTCAAAGGCACAAAAGGCGAGCGGTGTATGTAGGGGCGGTGCCCCCGTGCCCGCCCGAAAAGACAAGATACAAGAGGTAAGACCAAATTGACTTTCAGTTGGCCTCATGTGATGCGATCTGCGACCCGCCAATGATTCCCTTGACGTTACCCAGGCATTCAGAGGACCCATTGCAAAAATGCCATCACAAAAGACCATCGGATAAAGCCATCACGCACAGCGCGCAAGGCCGTCTCGCAACCCACAGCCATCTTGCAACCCACCTCGCAGGCCAACGCATGTCGTGCTACCCGCAAAGCGATTTGCGCTGTGCCAGCCTCTCGGCGCATGAGAGCGGCATTTTTTGCCTCCTTTTTTTTGCTGTTGAAAAAAGTCGGTCGCCGCACGCCGTAGGCACAGGCGTAGCCAACGCATCAAAGGCAACAAACGATGCGGTAGGGCCAAACGCTTTACGTAAGTCTGTTCCTCATTCCTCGTTCATCTGTGGTTGTTTTTCGCTTTTGGTATTAGGCGGGGCCTGACCACTCCTAAACAGTCACATTAAACTTTTTCGCGGTCTCGCAAATCTGTTCCCATGTCGTCTCTTCTATGGAAACCCCCTCTGCTTCGCGCGTGCGTGCTGTGCGCCAGGATCGCTCGCCCGGCACGAGGATGTCGTCAAAACCCGGTGCTGTTTTTGCCGATTTTACATAGTCGATAAACCGCCCCACTTCGGCCTTAAAATCGGCGATAGGCAGGAAGGCATCGATGCGAATGGCCTGCACAAATAGGGCATTGCCCGTCACGGGTGAATTTTCTCGGGTGCAACCGGCGGGCGACAGGGCGCCGGACAAAATATCAAAAACAAATGCCAAGCCATAGCCTTTGTGACCGCCAAAAGGCGTCAGCGCGGCATTGCCGTGTACATAATCGGCGGGATTGGTCGTGGGCTTGCCTTCGGCGTCGATCAGCCAGTCTTTGGGAACGCGCTCGCCTCGGGCCAAGGCCACCCGCATCTTCCCACCTGCCGCTGTGGCGGCTGTCAAATCCAGCGCGATGGGAAACGCGCGATCTGAGGGAACGGCAACGGCCAAACAGTTCGCGGGCAAAACGCGCCCAAGACCGCCCCACGGCGCCATCGACAGGTCGGCGCCGTGACCGTTGTTGCACATCAACCCGACCATGTTTTCATCCGCGGCGATAGCGGGATAGCCCCCCAACCGCCCGATGTGATTGCACTGCTGCACGGTGACAATCCCAACGGCACTTTTGCGCGCCTTTTCAATGGCGATGTGCATGGCTTCTGTTGCCGTCACATGCCCGAATCCCCAATGCCCGTTCACCGCGGCGGTCGCATCGGTTTCGCGCTCGATTTCCACTGTGGTGCCGAGTTGAATTTGACCGCGCGCAACCGCCGACACGTATTGCGAAATACGCACCACGCCGTGCGAATCGTGACCCGCGAGATTGGACGCCACCAGCAAATCGGACACTGTGCGGGCCTCTTTGGGCGTCGCGCCCACCCGTTCAAAAACCTCGCGGCCAATGCGCCGCAAATCATCGGGATTCAAAATTGGCATCGCAACCTCCGGCTTACGCATCATACACTTCGGCGATTTCTTTTCCAAAAAGCGATGTGATTTTTCTGGGCACGACTTTTTTCAATCCCCGCGTGAGGGTGCCCATCTCTTCGCTCAACTGCGTGGGCAAGACCAGCACTTTTTGCGGACGCTCGTACCCGGGCAGGCCAGCCGCTGCGGCTTCTTTTAACAACTGCTGGCGAATGCGCTCGGCAATTGCGGGGTGGCGGCGCAGGGCTTCCTCGTCATGTGTGGGCAAGTCGGGAATATCCGTTTGCAAGGCCGCCTCTTCTGCATTCACAGTGACGACGGGCAGGGGGAATGTGCGGGTCTGGTCGCCGCAGATTAGAACGTGCTCGATGAGGGGGACTCGGGCAAAAATGCGTTCCAACCGCTCTGGATTGACAAACTCGCCATTTTTGAGCTTGAACTGCCGGCCCAAACGCCCCTGAAAGGTCAAAAAGCCCTCGTCGTCCATGCTGAACAAATCGCCCGTGCGATACCACACTTTGCCCGCCTCGTCGGCTGTGAGCACTTCAGCCGTGCGCTCGGGATCGTCCAAATACCCGGTCATAACGTGGTCGCCGTGTACCCACAACTCGCCGATGCCATCGCCGCTGCCGCGATAGGATTCGGTTTTTGGATCGCCGTGGGCAATTTCCTCGCCCGTCTCGGTCACGATCTTGACCTCTTGCAATGGCTGTCCGACGCTGCCGGTCTTGTGTCCCCTGATCGTATTGCCCGCAATCAGCGGGCTGCACTCGGTAACGCCATAGCCTTCTAATGAGACGATATCGAGCACGTCTTGAAAAAAGTCGAGGGCTTCGGGATCGGCCTTTGCCGAGCCGACGATGAGCAATTCGAGGCGAGAACCCACGCGTTGCGCGAGCCGCTCTTTAATTTGCCCGACCACTTTTTTTCCCAGCGTGGCATTGACGAGGTGATCGATGACCGACGCTTCGCCGCGTGCAACGCGCTGTTTGGCCCGCACGGAGCGCGCGATCAATTTGCCTTTTATCCCACCCGCTTCAATTTCTTTTCGCACATTGCCAAATACCTTGTCCAAAATCAGCGGCACGGTCAAAAACCCCTGGGGTTCGGAATGGCGAATATCCACCAGCACGCGATCCGGCGACCGCGCGAGATCCAAGGTCCAGCCCTTTGCCAAGGGGTAGTAAATATTCAAAATGCCCATGGTGTGATAATCGGGCGCGGATTTGAAAAAAATCAACGCATCGCGGTTGCTGATCGTATCCCACACGGATTGGACATTGCCCACGAGGTTGCGATGCGTTTGAATCACGCCCTTGGGCAAGCCAGACGATCCCGAGGTATAGACAATTTTCGACTCGTCATCCGGGTCAATTGCCACATCTGGCGGCGGCGAGGTCGCGCCTTTTTGAGCCAATTCAAAAAATGAGGTCGCGCCATCGGCTTGGCCTTCTGTAAGCACCACTTGGGGCGGGGCGTCCAGTTGCTCGCGCACGCGCACGACCTGTTCCAAACTTTTTGCATCTGCAAACAAATACACAATGCCCGAGTGGTTGATGTTGTGGACCAACAAATCGTCGGGCAGCTTGTTGCATATAGGCACCGCGGTCAAGCCGAGCATATCGCACGCGAGAAAGACCAACACAGACTCCAGCCCCCCATCGGTCAAAAGCCCGAGACGCTGGCCCTTTTCCAACCCCAATCGCGCCAACCCCGATGCCAAGCGGTCGCGCTGCTCTTTCACTTGCCGATACGTCAACGGCACATACCGCAAGCCCTTTTCGCCGGGCAACTCGGCCTGGCGCAACACGCGAACAGCCGTGCGCTCGGCATGGCGTTCAAAACTGTTGTTCAACAAATCCTTCAATGTCTGGCTCATGTTTCCTCCTGTTGGGCGACAAAATTAAATTTTTCCCGGATTTTTTCGGCATTTGGCAAACGGTCTCTGGGCGGTGCGATTCTCGCGTCACGCGCCCTTCCCCTATTTCTCGGAAATATATCCCTCAGCGACCATCTGATCAACCAGTTCCCGCACGCGATCCCACAGCACAGGGGCGCCAATGGCAATGTGGCTGTTGCTTTGCAACACGCGATCAGCCGCAATCCCGTGCTCTTGCCATGCGCGACCACAAGTGTGGCAATTGTGCAAAAAGGGTTGGATTCGGTCCATCGCCCCCGCAAATTTCGCCTCGGGCGTCTCCTTGGCTTCAAATTCCTCCCACAGTGCGCGCAATGCCCCGCCTTGTCCTTTGGGCAACAGGGCAAAAATGCGGGCCGCGGCTTTTGCCTCGCGCTCGGCCTTATCGGCCTGCCCCGCTTCGTCGTAGAGAAAGGTGTCTCCGGCATCGATCTCCACGAGGTCATGCACCAGGGCCATTTTGAGCACTTTGAGCATATCCACCGGCTCGGGCGCGTATTCTGCGAGAATGATCGCAAACATCGCAAAATGCCACGAGTGTTCGGCGTCGTTTTCCTTGCGCGTCTCATCGAGCAAATAGGTCTGCCGAAAAATCTGCTTGAGTTTATCGACTTCGAGGAGAAACGCGAGTTGTCGTTCTAAGCGGTCGGTCATTGTCGATGATTCCAAATGAAGGAGGTGCAAAGTGCAGGGGCCACCGCGCCTTTTATCTCTGTTTGGTTGCTTTTCGCTTCATCCAACACCTTGCCGATAATCCGCATCACGCCTGTCAGTTTTTCACCGGGTTTCAGGCGTCTCAGCCCCGCATCGATACCCCGATTTTGCAAATTGAAGGCGTTGGTCACGCAGGTATAGGGTTCAAAGCACACAACGGGCCGGGAATCGGGCGCGTAGAGGACGAGTTCTCGGAACGCATCATCGGCTTCCATTGCAATCAGGACCTCGGCGGTTGGGTCCACATATTCGCACCGGCTCCATCCATGGGTCAACTGCACGCCGGACCAGACATTGTCGTAAAACCGATCCTTCAAAGGCGTCGCTTTTCGCACGTCATACACCGTGCCGTCAACGGGCAAAACCGCCCCGGTTGGAATCGGATCGCCGCGCAAGGGCCAATACGTCGCGGCGGGCATGCGGACGGTACACGCATCGCGGTCGCCATTTTCCGTCAATGGCAAAGGAAAATACGGGTGGATGCCCAGGCCCACGGGCATATCCCCATCGCCCACATTGACGCCTTCAAATTCGAGGCATAATACCCCGTCCTTCAGCCGATACGTCACTCGGGCCTCAAAGGGAAAGGGGAAGGGTTCATCAATTTCTGGGAAATTTGCCGATTGGAAGCGGCTCGTTATCCACGCGCCTTCTGACGCGCCAGAGTCGATCACTTGCCAGGGCCGCTCGTGAACATAGCCGTGCGAGGCGTGTTCGCCCGGCGCGGGTGTTGCGAGTTGGTACGCGTTGCCGTCAAACGAAAATTTGCCCTCGGCAATGCGGTTTGGCCACGGGAACAAAATCGGAATGCCGTATCCACTGGCGCGGCCCTCGAGCGCGTTGGGATCGGGCGGTGAAAAGATCAGATCGACCGCCCCATCGCCCATTTGGTACGCGATGCAATTGTTGCCCACCGATGGCAAAACTCGGGCCTCTTGTTTGGCCGCCAAATCCCGCAACACGTAAAGCATTTCCCCACAGAAATCCGCTTGTTGCACGCCGTATCGCGCCATTGCTTTCCTCCGTTAGTCGGGCAAGGGCCAGGCCTCGCCCGCCATGAATCCGCCATCCACGTAAATGGATTGCCCGGTGACGTAATCCGATGCGGGGGCCGCGAGAAATGCGGCCGTGCCCGCCATGTCTTTGGGCGTTGCCAACCGCTTCGCGGGCAAGCGCGACTCGCCCCAGGCGCGCATGGTGGGATCGGCCCACACCTTCTCGGTCAGCGGTGTGAGCACAAAGCCCGGGCAAATGGCGTTCACCTGAATATTGTGCGGCCCCAGTTCCAGAGCTTGGGATTTTGCGAGTTGCCCCACCGCGCCCTTGGTGGCTGTATACACCGAGGTTTGCGACAAAGACGCGCCCGTCGTCAAAGAGCCGATGTGGATGATCTTGCCCTGCTTGCGCGAAATCATGTGCTTTGCCACGGCCTGCGTCAAAAAGTAGAGGCCCTTCAAGTTGACGGCCATGATCTCGTCGTAGTGCGCTTCGGTCACGTCCTCAAACGGCTCGCGGATATTCATCCCCGCGTTGTTGACCAGAATGTCGATTTGCCCGTATTGGTCGAGCGCAGCATCCACGCCGCCGCGCACGGAATCCAAATTTTTCATGTCCATTTCGCAGGCCATCGCGTCTCCGCCTGCATCGCCAATCGCCACCACCACTTCGTCCAGTTGAGACCGCGTGCGCGCCGCACACACCACTTTCGCGCCCTGTGCCGCCAAGCCCTCTGCAATGCCGCGTCCAATCCCGCGCCCCGCCCCAGTCACAATGGCGACGCGCCCTTCAAGAGAAAACAAAGACATCGACCCCTCCTTATTTTTTGTTGTCGAGTTCAATGGTAACAGGTGAACAATCTCGCCTCGCCGTCCATCGCATGATCTCAGAAGCGAGTTCGCGTTTTTCCATTTCTGAAAGTTGGTTGAATGAATCCAATATGTTTGCGATACCGATGTCAAAATCTCCTCGCCCATGATTCTGCACTGTTCGACTCGGCGAAGATGGGGCCTCCGGCTTCTTGCCTTGCTCTCGGCAAAACGCGAGGTATTCCTCAACCGACTTTTGCATCTCTTCCCTCAGTTCCGTTACAGATGACCCGTAGAACGAAATCACATCCTGCGTATTGACCACTGTCCCGTGAAATGCGTCAATTTCCGGATCAAACGCAACCACCCCGAGATACCCCTTGTATTCAATCATGGCATAACCCCTGCATTTTCGAGAAATTTTCGCAAATCTCTCACCGCCCCCTTATCCATACTTGGACTCGGATGTGGACGATGAAACACAGCCACGCGATCATTGAGCGACACGCCAACTCTCGACCCTGCGCGTTCACTCAGAACGGCTCCCAAGGCTTGCAACAAGACTTCAACATCTCGCCATTTGATATTGCCCGATATAGGTTGCGTAAAAATTGCATTGAGTGTTCTCCTGTGACGTTTATTCATCTGCGTACTCTATGTTGCGCCCATCCCTACGAAAATGATCGGAGCACATCTCCCCTCTCCGAATCGGAGGTAAATGAATATAAACAACAGACGCGGGTCTGTCTTGTGAAAAATGCGTTTTGCTCTTCGGGCGGGCACGGGGGCGCCGCCCCTGCGTTTCTATCCTCGCGTCTTCCCTCTTGCATCTCCCGTCTCGCCTATATAGATTTACCGCGTTGTATGTCGCAATGAAAAATCACCACGAGGAAGCAAAATGGCCGATGTCAAATCCGCGTATCAGCAGTTGATTGCAGAAGTGAAGCAGATCGCCCTGTTGGGATCATGCGCCGGCGTGTTGGGGTGGGACGAGCGCACGTACATGCCCAAGGGCGGCGCCGCGCATCGCGCGGAGCAACTCGCCTTGTTGGTGGGCATGATGCACGAGCGCGCAACCGCGCCGCAAATCGGCGAGTGGCTCGCAGAGATCGAAGATGGCGATCTATTAGCCGAACCGCATTCCGAAGCGGCGGTCAATGTGCGCGAAATTCGCAGGGGCTATGAGCGGGCGATCAAATTGCCCAAGTCACTCGTTGAAGAACGCGCACGAGTGACCACGCTGGCGCAACAGGTGTGGCGCGAGGCGCGCGAAAAGTCGGATTTCGCGGCGTTTCAACCCCATCTGCAAAAAATTCTCGCCTTAAAACGCCGCGAAGCCGCTGCATTGGGCACGGGCGCGCCCGCTTATGACGCGCTGTTGGACGATTACGAGCCTGGGGAGACCACTGAAAATTTGACGCGGGTCTTTTCGGGCTTGCGCGGCGAATTGGTCGAACTGGTGGGCGCGATAGCCGAGTCGGGCAAAAAACCCGATGAAGCCCTTTTAAGGCGCGAGTATCCCATTGATCGGCAGGAAGCGGTTGGCAAATTGGCGGCGGCGCAGATCGGTTTTGATTTTGACCGCGGCCGGTTGGACATAACCACGCATCCGTTTTGCAGCGGCATTGGGCCGGGGGACACGCGCTTGACCACGCGGTATAATCCGCGCTTTTTTTCCGAGGCATTTTTCGGAACGCTGCACGAAGCCGGGCACGGCATTTACGATCAGGGATTGAACGCGGCGCATTGCGGCACGCCGATGGGCGAGTCGGTTTCGCTGGGCATTCACGAGTCCCAATCGCGCATGTGGGAGAATTTTGTCGGGCGCAGTCAAGGGTTTTGGACATACTTTTTTATCGCGGTGCAAGACGCATTTCCAGACGCGCTGTGCGGGATTCTCGAAGGCGATTTTTATGCGGCAGTCAATGCGGTCGCGCCGTCGTTTATCCGCGTGGAAGCCGATGAGGCCACGTACAATTTGCACATTATGCTGCGTTTTGAAATTGAACAGGCCCTGATCGATGGCGGGTTAAAAGCGGGAGATGTGCCGGGGGTTTGGAATGAGACGTTTGAAAACTATCTGGGCCTGACTCCCCCAAGCGATGCGATGGGCTGTTTGCAAGATATTCACTGGAGTGGGGGCGGCATCGGGTACTTTCCAACCTACGCGCTGGGCAATTTGTACGCGGCGCAGTTTTTCGAGCAGGCACGCGAAGATGTGGGCGATTTGAATGCCCAATTTGCCGAAGGCAATTTTGAACCCCTGAAAAATTGGCTGACAAAAAAGATCTATTCGCAAGGCCAGCGCTATCGGGCATCCGATCTGGTGAAAGTGATAACGGGAAAGCCCCTGAGCTATGAACCCTTGATGCGGCACTTGAGGGCAAAATACGAACCGCTGTATGGGATTTAGGCGAGAGGCGAAAAGCAATACAGTTGCATGTTTTACTGCCCACTGCCCACCAAACCGAGGAGCGGCTTTTGACCAAACAACCCGTAATTTTGGATACGGACCCCGGCGTGGATGACGCGCTGGCGATGATGCTGGCGTTGGGTTCATCGGAGTTGGATGTGATGGGGATTTGTACGGTGAGTGGCAATGTGCCTTTGGATGTGGGTACGCGCAATGCGCGTGGGGTGCTCCACTTGTTGGGACAGGCGGAGATACCGATTTTTGCAGGCGCAGATCGTCCCTTAAAACGCGATCCCGTGTTTGCAACCGAAGTCCACGGAAAAACCGGAATGGGGCGGGCCGCGTTGCCAGAGCCCAATGCGAACCAGCAGGCGGGTCGGGGCGTGCATGCGGTTGATTTTTTGGTGCAAACCCTGTCTGAGCAACCGGGCGAGGTGGTGGTGATCGCCGTTGGCCCGCTGACGAATTTGGCACTGGCCGAGCAGCGCGGGCCCGGGGTGCTTCAAAAGGCCAAGCAGGTGATTGTGATGGGGGGCGCGATTGCCGAACCAGGGAATGTGACCCCCGTGGCAGAGTTCAATTTTTATGCCGATCCCCACGCCGCGCGACGGGTCATTCATTCGGGGGCCGCCCTCGTGATCGCGCCCTTAGACGCGACCCATCAAGTGATGTTGCGCGAATCGGATATCGAGGAACGCATCGCGCCCTTGAATACCGCGCGGTCTCAATTTGTCGTGGATGCCACGCGGAACATGCTCGCTCGCTGTCGCCAAATCGGGCGAGAGCCAATGGTGTATTTGCACGATCCCCTCGCCGTAGGCGCGGCTATCGCACCCGAATTGCTGGATGTGGAGACGGTATATGTCGATGTGGAAACATCGGGCGATCTGACGTTGGGCCAAGTGGTGGCAGATCGACGAGACGCGCCCTCAAAAGGGCGCCTTGGAACGCCTGTCGATTGCGTGATGCGCGTCCGTGCCGAGGCGTTTTTGTCGCTGTTTTTGTCGCGTATTTTTTCTCTTGCTTGCTTGCAAATATGAGAAATTTGAGTATGTATAGCCCATTCTTTTTTGCCAACTATCATGGGGGTGCAAAATGGACAGAAAATACTGGACTTTGCTGGCGTTGGGTGCTGCACAGGGCAAAGCCCTTACGCCGGTGCAGTTGCAAAAAACGCTGTTTTTATTGGGGGAATCTTTCCCCGATAAAATGGAAAATTGCTACCGCGATTCAAAAATTTAGCCCAAGTGGGAGTATGTGAAACGATATAAGGGAAGGCGGAAATGAGCGCTGAAACTGGCAGGAAACACACTAGAGATTTTGCAACGGATAAATCTGTGTCTGACTCTGCAATTACAAGCTATTCGGTTTATAACGAAGAAGTGATAGATAGAACACAAACCAACTGGATGGACAGTATGTTTCCACCGTTGCCGAATAGGCAATACGATATTCTTTATGCTGACCCGCCATGGTACTACAGCGGAAAGTTACAGTTTGATAAGAGTGGAACAGGAGAGAGAAATCATAATTGGAAAAAAAGAATTTTTATCAGTTCTGCGTCATTCAAGTATCCCACTGTTCCCACGGATGAGTTAAAGAAGTTACCAGTACAACAAATTGCAAAAGATGATTCTTTGTTGTTTTTGTGGACTACTAATCCACATCTGGCACAAGCTGTTGAATTAGGTATCGCTTGGGGATTTGAATACAAGACTGTTGCTTTTGTGTGGAACAAAATGAATCATAACCCCGGACACTATACACTGTCTTATTGCGAGTTATGCCTTCTGTTCAAACGGGGTCGGATACCTACACCAAGAGGGGCGAGAAACGTCAAACAATTGATCGAAATTCCTCGAAAGGATCACAGTGAAAAGCCCGTTGAAGTTGCTCAAAGTATAATACGTATGTTTCCTTATCAATCTCGTATAGAGCTATTTGCCAGAAATAAAAAGGAAGGATTTGATTCTTGGGGACTCGATGTCGTTAATCGAGATTTTGATTCTTGGGAACTCGATGTCGTTAATCGAGATGTGGGACAATTAGAGCTATTTGCCAGAAATAGAATGGAGGGGTCTGATTCCCGTGGGCTTGATGTCGTTAATCGAGATGAGGAGCAATATGCTCGATGAAATGCAGACATAATAAATCGGGATCATTATCGCGCCAAAAAAAGAAGTTATTGGTGTATTCATCGAACCAGCAAGTTACTTCTCTAACCCGACAAGGGTCTCTTGTTATGTCTCCTCTAAACACGATCCAAAATGGAAGTATATCTTGTATCCCACTTTTTTTTCGTAAAATTTTCATTAACCCTGGAGTGAAGTATTTACATAATCTTTCATGTGCATTGCCTCTCCCTGCCCTTCTAGGTTTACCTTCTACCCATCCATCTTGTCTTTTCAATTCGACATAAATTCGCTTACCTGTTATTTTGTTGGTAATAGAGAAATCGGGAACAAATCCGTGTCGATACTCTATTTCCGGGTGGTATATCTGTTCTTTGTCCCTATCTAACACTGGATAGGCGTAATAGATATTCGCAAAGTCTCTAGGTCTAAATATAATGGTGTAATTTGTATCTACCAGAAGTTCATTAAACAAGCCAGCAAAATCTTGTTCGGCTACGAGGGCGCGGTGTCCACTGAGTTTTTGCCAGTTTTTTCTCAGCCTTAAATGTGAACTAGACATTATTCCTTATCACCCTTTTAAGGGTGTCGGGCAGTGTCAAACGTTTCGCAGAGAGATGCGAGAATGTTCCTACTTATTCGCCAAGTATCAGGGAGCTACCCGTCAACTGGTGTTGTTGGCTTTTGTATTCAGCAGGCCACCCGACATATTAGGTCTGCAAAAACGTTTGACAGGTGGAATATAATGAGAATTTCTTGACAGAAAAGTATTTTTGTTGTCAAAAATTAGACAATAAGGTTTGGTGAATTTTGGCACTGGCACTATTGTATATAATTCCCATTTTTTTACGCGCAAAAGCCCCGGTTCATTTTGAGTCGGGGCTTTGCTGTTTTACGGCGTGGGGGTTAGGGTCTTTCTCGCAGTTTCAGATAGCTCTCGTAGCGTTGGGGCGCGATTTTGCCGGCATTGCGGGCGGCTTTGACCGCGCAGTTGGGTTCGTGAATGTGGCTGCAATCTCGAAAGCGACAGGCGGCGAGATGCGGATGAAAGTCTCGAAAGAGCAAATCGAGGAACGCATCGCGCCCTTGAATACCGCGCGGTCTCAATTTGTCGTGGATGCCACGCGGAACATGCTCGCTCGCTGTCGCCAAATCGGGCGAGAGCCAATGGTGTATTTGCACGATCCCCTCGCCGTAGGCGCGGCTATCGCACCCGAATTGCTAGATGTGGAGACGGTATATGTCGATGTGGAAACATCGGGCGATCTGACGTTGGGCCAAGTGGTGGCAGATCGACGAGACGCGCCCTCAAAAGGGCGCCTTGGAACGCCTGTCGATTGCGTGATGCGCGTCCGTGCCGAGGCGTTTTTGTCGCTGTTTTTGTCGCGTGTTTTTTCTCTTGCTTGCTTGCAAATATGAGAAATTTGAGTATATACGTATAGCCCATTCTTTTTTGCCAACTATCATGGGGGTGCGAAATGGATAGAAAATACTGGACTTTGCTGGCGTTGGGTGCTGCACAGGGCAAAGCCCTTACGCCGGTGCAGTTGCAAAAAACGCTGTTTTTATTGGGGGAATCTTTCCCCGATAAAATGGAAAATTGCTACCACTTTGAGCCTTATAATTACGGCCCCTTCAATGCTGATATATATGGGGATGCAGAAATTTTAGCCCAAGAGGGACTGGTGAATATCGACATGCCCAGTGGCTGTAGGTGGTGTGTGTATTCCTGCACAAGCGTCGGATTGATTCGCGTTGAGCAAATTGTTGAAAATATCCCTCGAGAAGTCTGGCAATTTTTGCAAAAAATTGTGGATTGGATATTTCCGCTCTCATTTTCTCAGGTCGTTTCGGCGGTTTATGCCGCTTATCCAGAAATGAAGGTAAATAGCGTTTTTAAGGATAGATGATGACTGCTATTGTAGGGATGCTTTGCAGTGATGGGGTGGTGATAGGTGCAGACAGTTCATCCACCTTCAGCACTGGACGAGAAAGAACAATTGAGCAACCATCCGAGAAAATCAGCATTATAGATGACCGTATTATCATAGCGGGAACTGGGCAATTAGGTCTTGGTCAACGATTCGCGGAAGTCGTTTCTGAGGCATGGAATAGCAAAAAATTCCAGGGTACCCCCATGCAAATCGCCAAAGTTTTGTGTGCAAATGGCAGACAAGACTTTGCTTCAACCGGGGCATCTGAGGGGCAGTACGGTGCCCTTGTGGCTTATCTCGTAAAAGGAAAACCCTGTTTGTGCGAATTTGCGATATACGATTTTCAACCTGAAATGAAAACTGCGGATAGAATTTGGTATTGCTCAATGGGAAGTGGTCAAAATATCACGGATCCATTTTTGGCGTTTATGAGAAATGTCTTCTGGGCAGATGGCAGACAACCCAATGTTCGGGAAGGGGTTTTTGCAACCGCTTGGGCATTGGAACACGTTGTTGATTGCAATCCCGGCGGCGTGGATGGCCCTATAAGCATTGCAGTCTTGGAACGCAATCGAAAGAATTTGTCGGCTCGACGTATCAACGATGAGGAACTGAGTGAGATTAGGCAACACATAGATGAAGCCAAAACCCGTTTGCGAGATTTTATTTTGTACTTTCAATCAGATGATGTACCCGAAATACCAAAACCCGATGATTGAGTTAGAGTCCCTAACAAAAAGCGTTGACATGGATTTGTGAGAGGCCGACTTTGAGGCGTTCCTGCGGGTGTTCACGCATCTGTTTCAGACGCTTGATTTCTTTATGGTAGGGCTTCTTAGTTTTTCAAAATATAAAAGCCCCGGTTCATTTTGAGTCGGGGCTTTGCTGTTTTATGGCGTGGGGGTTAGGGTCTTTCTCGCAGTTTCAGATAGCTCTCGTAGCGTTGGGGCGCGATTTTGCCGGCATTGCGGGCGGCTTTGACCGCGCAGTTGGGTTCGTGAATGTGGCTGCAATCTCGAAAGCGACAGGCGGCGAGATGCGGATGAAAGTCTCGAAAGAGCAAGGGGATGTCTTCGGGCGGGATGTCGTAGAGGTAAAACTCGCGCACGCCGGGCATGTCGCCGACAAACCCGCCTTTGTCGAGCGCGACCAATTCGGTGTGGGTCGTTGTGTGCGTGCCCTCTCCTGTGGCTTTGCTGATGGGGCCTGTACGCAGGTGCAGTCCGGGTTGCAAATAGTTGAGCAGACTCGATTTTCCGACGCCCGAAGGCCCCATGAAGAGGGTGGTGCGCCCGCAAAGCAGGTTGAAAAATGCGTCTTTGCCCGCACCGGAAACAATGCTCGTATAGACCACCGGATACCCCATCGCCTCGTAGGATTGCATGACCCGATGCGCCCATGTTTCATCGGCGAGGTCGAGTTTGTTCAAGCACACGGCCGCGGGGATGCGTTGCCATTCGGCAATGCCCAGCATGCGGTCGAGCAGGTGCCAGTCGGGATCGGGTTCCCTCGCGGAAACGATGGGGACAATTTGATCGACATTGGCGGCCAAGAGTTGTTCTTTTTGCGACCCGCCCGATGCGCGCCGAGAGACTTTGTTGCGCCTCGGGCACACCTCGCGGATCATACCCGTGTTGTCCTCGCCATCATTGAAAATCACGCGGTCTCCCACAGCCACCGGATCGATGACGCGCACCCGCCTGACCGACTGCACGCGCTGGCGGCGCGACCCCGGCGCGGCTTGGGGATATTCGAGTTGTTTTCGCAGGCGACTGGACAGGGCGCACACGACCACGCGGTCCGCGGTTTGGACGGCATAGTGTCCGAGGTGATGGCGGATGACAGTGCCTTCGTTGGAAGCAATCACAGATGAATCACCGATGAATGGGGATGAAAGATGCGAAAATAAAAACGTAGGGGCGATGCCCCCGTGCTCGCCCAAAGATACTCCGTTGCGTTGATGGGCAACAAAAAATAACGCCCATGATATAGCCCGTCAAGCGCGACGGGGGTTGCAAACGGGTTGACTTTTGGCTGGGTTTTCGCCATATTTCGCCCGTGTTTCGACAGATTCAACCCCTTATGCGAAGGTCTTTGGGTGACACAGGTTGCCGTGGTCATTGTCAACTGGAATGGAGCGGCATTTATCGGTCGCTGTCTGGACGCTGTTTTTGCCCAAACGCAACGGCCCGATGAAGTGGTGGTCATAGACAATGCCTCGACCGATGAATCCGTTGCCTTGATTCGGGCGCGGTATCCAAGCGTGCAACTGATTGTGCGATCAAAGAATGAGGGGTTTGCTCGGGGGTACAATCTGGGCATTCGCCACACGACGAGCGATTACATCCTGATTCTAAACACCGATGTGTTTTTGGATCGGGATTTTTTGTGTCGCGCCCGGCAAGCGATTGAACAGGAGCGGGATATCGGGTCCGTGGCCGCGCGCATTTACAAGGCCGAGACGGATCAGATCGACTATGTGGGGCTGTGGTTGCAGCCGTGGTTAAAAGTGGTCAACAGCCGAAATACAACTGATAGGGCGTTTGTGTTTGCCGGCAGTGGCGCCGCGCTTTTCTGCCGCCGAGACATGCTGAATGACATCCGCGAAGGCAACTCGTTTTTTGACGAGGATTTTGTTTTGTATTGGGAAGACGTGGATCTGGCATGGCGCGCACAATTGCGCGGGTGGCAATGTGTGTTCGCGCCCGAGGCAATGGCGCGCCATTTGGGGTCGGGATCCCAAGGCGGCATGGTTCGCACCCTGAGCAAGCCCGCGTCTGTGCAACGCCATATTTGGAAAAATCGGTATTTGGTGATCGCAAAAAATGCGTCGTTGCTCGAAGGGGCCGTCCTGCTGCCCTGCCTGCTGTTGAACGAGTTGCTGCACTGGGTCGGCATTGCGGTGCGAATCCCCCGTCGGTTGCCCGTGTTTGTGGCGGCGCATATCGACTTTTTGAAATTGTTGCCCGCAACCCTAAAAAAACGCCGCGCAATTCAACGCCGCCGCCGCTTGGGCGCGCGTGCGGTCTTGCGATTTTTTCGGTTTTGAACAGATGAATAGAACAACGGATCAGCGAATCGGGCTCATGGTTGTGATTACGCGCCTCGCCGTGGGGGGCGCGCCGCAAAGCGTTTTGACGTGCATTGGCGGATTAGATCCAAAACAGTATCGCATCGTGCTGGTGTCGGGCATGCCCGAAAAGAACGAAGGGGATTTAATGGCAGACGCCCGCGCGCTCAATGCGCGCCTGTATCTCATTTCTTCCCTGCGCCGCGCGCCCCATCCGATCAATGACCTCAAGGCGATTTGGCATTTGTACCGTCTGATGCGCCGCGAACGGGTGCATATCGCGCATACGCATTTGTCCAAGGCGGGCATTTTGGGGCGTCTCGCGGCGCATTTGGCCGGCGTGCCCGCGATTGTACACACGTATCACGGCGATGTGTTAGAGGGGTATTTTTCCAAGCTGAAGAGTTGGCTTTATACCAGCGCAGAGCGCGTGGTCGCGCACATGACGGATCGGTTTATCTGCGTGAGCGACGCGCTGAAGCAACGGCTGTTAGCCTATCGCCTCGGATCATCCGCAGATTTTCAGGTGATCGCCAATGGCATCGATGTGGATTTTTTTGCCTCTGGCGAGCGCGGAGGAGGTCGCCGCGTGGGGACGTTGGCGATGTTCTATCCGATCAAGCGTCTGGATTTGTTCGTGTGCATGGCGCATCGCTTGCGCGAGACCCATGCCGATGTCTCTTTTGACATTGCCGGCGATGGGATGGAGGCAGAGGCTCTGCACCGGCTGTCCAAGTCCTTGGGCAATCCGGTTGTATTTGGCGGGATATGCCGGGACAAGCGCGCATTTTTGAAGGACTTGGATGTTTTTGTGTCGTGTTCGGATTTTGAAGGCGCGGGCATAGGCGTGATGGAAGCGATGGCGGCCGGCATACCCGTGGTGGCCACGCGCGTCGGCGGCGTGCCCGAGATCGTACAAGATGGCAAAACCGGCATGCTGTTGCCGCCCAATGATGTGGATGCCCTGTGTTCGGCGGTGAGCCATCTCCTCTCCGATGCCCGGCTTCGCAAGGGCCTGGGCCGCGCAGCCCAACAATATGCACGTACGCATTTTTCCCACAAAAAAATGCTTTTAGACATCAATGCCATGTATCGCGGACTAACCACCAACCACTAACTACAGATCTTATGATTTTTCTCACCGGAGCAACTGGCTATACGGGCAAATTTGTCTTGGATGCCCTCGTGAAGGCAGGCGAGCGCGTGCGCTGTTTGGTGCGGCGCAATTCCTCGGTGAACGGATTGGACGGTGTTTCGTTTCACACGGGCGATTTGGAACGGCCCGAGTCTTTTGTCGACGCGCTCGCTGGATGCACCTCAGTGATCAGCGTGGCACACATTCGGTTTGCCCCCCAAATTGTGGATGCCTGTCGCAAAGCGGGTATCATACGCGCGGTGTTTTTCAGTTCAACGAGGCGGTTTTCAAAGATCGATGATGCGAGTGTGGATGCGGTCATCGCGGGGGAAGAGACGGTTGTCACCTCTGGCTTGGATTATACCCTGTTGCGCCCGTCCATGATTTACGGACCTGGAGATGATCGCAATATTTCGAGATTATATGCGTTTTTGAATCGCCACCGCCTGATGCCCATTTTGGGGGCAGGAAACAATTTGGTGCAACCCGTTTATGTGGCGGATGTGGCGGCAGCCGCTCGGGATGCCCTCTGGCGAGCCATGGCGATTGGCCGGGCCTATACCCTCGCTGGCCCCAAACCGATGACCTATTGCGATATGATCGATGTATTGGCGCACACAGCGGGGCGTTTGGTGTTAAAAGTTCACATTCCCTTATTTGTCGCCCGGCCCCTGGTTGGACTGGGCGAAAAATTGATGCCCAAATTTCCCCTGCAAGTGGCGCAAGTGAGACGCCTGGGCGAAAACCGGGCATTTGACATTTCAAAAGCCCGATGGGAGTTGTGCTTTGCACCGCGCAGTTTTGAACAGGGCATACAAGATGCAAAAATAGAAACGTAGGGGCGATGCCCCCGTGCTCGCCCGAAAAGGCGAGAGGCGAGTTGGGAACGGGGCTGACCTGTGATGGAGGCCGCAGATGGGATATGAATGGATCATTGTGAGACGGCATTTGTGCAGCATGGGGCGTCAAATGGGATTTACTTCGGCGATTGCCATTGTGGGCGTCGGCCTAGGTGTAGCCGTGCTGGTCATTACCCTGTCTGTGATGAATGGGTACGCAGATATGATTTTTGATCGTCAGGTGGACATGAATCCCCATGTGACCGTGCGCCGGCCATACAGCGAGCGCATTGAAAATTACGCAACCATCGTCCACTTGCTCGAAGAACACCCCGAGGTGGTCAAAGCCAATCCCGTGATAGAAACAGAAGGCTATGTGTTGCGAAGGGTCAAAAGCGTGGGAGCGGTTACATCGGGCGTGCTGGTGCGGGGGGTGGACAATGCGGGCATGGTGAACGCCATCGGCCATCATATAACCGCGGGCACACTGGGATTGACGCGCCTGGAAGGCGGTGTTTTCGGGATGGTGATCGGCAAAATACTCGCCGAAAAATTGGGCGCCTCGGTGGGGTCAAAAATTCGCTTGTTGGTCGCGCCCAAAGAGGTGAGCACGGGCCTTATGCCCCCGCTTCGGCAATATGTGGTCACGGGTATTTTTGAAACGGGTTTTTACGAATTTGACGCCGCGCTGGTCTATGTGCCCCTCGCGGCTGCACAACGGGATTTGCAGTGGGGCGATCTGGCAACGGGCATTCAAGCGCGCTTGGTCAATGCGTTTGAGGCCAATCGCGTCAGCGCTGAGTTGCGCGAGGTGTTAAGGCCGGCGCATCCCGATATGTTTCCCACATCTTGGATGTATGCACAGGGCAATTTGTATGCGTGGATCTGGTTGCAAAAATGGGCGAGTTTTGTGGTGTTGAGCCTGATTGTGGTGGTCGCGGGATTCAACGTCATCAGCATTTTGACGCTGGCAGTGAATGAGCGCAGGCGCGAAATTGGCATTTTGAAGGCCATGGGCGCGGCGCCCAAAAGCATCGCGCAAATTTTCTCCCGAGAAGGGTTGCTGGTCGGCGTTGCCGGGATCCTATTTGGCAATGTGTTGGGCGGGGGCTTGTGCGGCATCCAAAAGCTCTACGCCCCGATTTCACTTTCCGGCGACATCTATTTCATCAATGCCCTGCCCGTGACTATGAACGCACTGGATTTCATCCTCATCTCGGCACTGGCATTGTTGCTCTGCCTCGCATTCACCCGCTGGCCCGCAAAACGCGCCGCAGGGCTGGATCCCGTTGAGGCCATCAGGTATGAGTAAAGCGAGACGCAACCGCAGGCAGACCCCTGTGTAAAAGCACTCAAGGGCAGACTCTGCGGGTGTAATACCAAATTGAATTGCTGTTGTCCTCATGTGATGCGCTATGTTACCAGCAAGCGATCCCCTTGACCTTACCCAGTCATTCAGAGAAGCCATTGCAAAATGCCATCACAAAAGACCATCAGACAAAACCATCACGCACAGCGCGCAAGTCCATCTCGCAACCAACCTCCCTCTTGCAACTTCCTTCGCAGGCCAACGCATGTTGTGCGACCCGCAAAGCGATTTGCGCTGTGCCAGCCCCTCGGCGTTTGAGAGCGGCATTTTTTGCTTCCTTTTTTTGCTGTTGAAAAAAAGGAGGTCGCCGCACGCCGTAGGCACAGGCGTAGCCAACGCATCGAAGGCAACAAACGATGCTTTAGAACCAAACGCTTGAGACGAGCAACGCATGTCTCTACGGAATGTCTGTTCCTCATTAACAGGAAAGTCGTTATTCAACAACGCAAGCTCTGTCCCGCCTATCAAGTAGGGCATGGAAAAATAAAGGGCCCAAAAGCACGGCCTTACTTGACAGTTCAGGTGTTGTTGGATATGTTTACACAACTTCTAAGTCCATTGATCAGGAGTTGAGACCATGAGCTTGGCTTATGAAATTACAATAGACCGGGGAGATATCGTCATTCGGATCTCTCGTCAGGCGACAAATCGAGATTCCCTCATAAAACTGCTTGACTATCTCGAATTAGAAGCAATGCGAAGCCAGAGTCAACTCACAGAAGACAGCGCGGAGAGCTTAACAAAAAAAATTAAGCAGCGTGCTTGGCTTCAAGTCAAACATTTGTTCAAGGAATCTTAATTGCCCGCCGACAAACCCGTTGTCTTGGATACCAACATTCTGTTTTCTGCACTTTTGAAGCGCGAGTCAAAATTTGCTCAAACAATCACGAGCTCATCTCGCGCTTTTTTTGTGGGCGAGTCTGTGATTGTCGAGTTGTTTAAACACAAGGAAAAGATCGAACAATTTAGCAAACTGTCAGAAGAAGAAGGCGTGAAATTTCTCTATCTTTTGCTGCGCCGAATAACGATCTTGAAAGAAGACTTGATTACGCATTCAAGCCGAAAGAAAGCGGTTGAATTATGCAAAGATATAGACGAAGCAGACGCGCCCCATGTCGCCCTCACGCTACACATCAGCGGGCAATTGTGGACAGGGGATTCGCGCCTTAAAAAAACACCTTTTAAGTCGGGGTTTTGACGCCTTCTTTGAACCCGAGTAAATTCTGCCATCAACAGCCAACCGTTGACTGCTAACCGCAGATTCGGGCGGGGATGAAATTACTCGATGCGTTGCGTTGTAGAGCCTGTGCGTTGATTCGTCTATTCGCGCTTTTTGTCGTGTATTCTGCTATGGGCTACGAATTTTTTATCGCACGCAGGCATCTACGCGCCATGCGCGCACAGCGTCAGGTGTCGTTGACCGCGGCCATTGCTATCGCAGGCGTGACCATTGGGGTTGCGGCCTTGGTGATCGTTCTCTCGGTTTTCAACGGCTTTTCGGCCTTGTTGTGGGACAGCCTGTTGCGCGTTAGCCCGCATGTGGTGGTGCAAAAACCCCATGCCCAGCCGATGTCGCCCAATCGCGTGCAAATCGAACAACTGGCGGCATTGCCCGCCGTGCGCGCCGCTGCACCCTTTGTCGCGGCCGAGGGCTTCGCGCTTCGGCGGCCACCCGGCGGCGATTTGATCCAAGTCGGCATCGCAGTGCGGGGGATAGAGGCATCGCAGTTGGCAAACATGACCGACATAGACGCGTACTTGTGGGGCGGCAAACTCGACCTGAGCGTTCAATCCATCCCCTCGCCCTCGGCAAAACGCGCCAAAGTGTATGGCATAGCGATTGGGCGCACGCTCGCCGACCGGCTCGGCGCAATGGTCGGCTCGGAGATTATGCTGGGTTTGGTGCCCAAAGAGGTTTTGATGGGGCAACAGCCGCAGGTGTGGCCATATCTGGTGACGGGTATTTTCCACACGGGGTTGGACGAGTTGGACGCTGCGCTAACTTTTGTATCGCTCGAAGCCGCACAACGCGATTTGGGCTGGCAAAACCAAATCTCGGGCATTCAGATTCGGCTCGTCGCGCCCTTTGAAGCGCGGCTCGTCGCGCCCGCCCTCGGCGTTGGGTCGGATTACGACATCGTGACGTGGATAGACACGCATCGCAATTTGTATGCGTCTATTCGCTTGGAAAAATGGTTTGGTTTTTTGGTGCTGTGCCTGATCGTGATGGTGGCCGGGTTTAATATCGCGAGTATTTTGACCATGAGCGCAGTCGAGCGACAGCGCGATATTGGGATTTTGAAAGCACTGGGCGCGACCCCGCGTGCGATTGGCAAGGTGTTCACCCTCGAGGGCTTGGGCATTGGCCTGACCGGGGTCGTTTTGGGCAATGCGATGGGGTATGTCCTGTGCTGGTCGCAACAGACGTTTGAATGGATCAAGTTGCCCAGTCAGATTTACATTATTCAGGCATTGCCCGTCAAGATGCTGGCGGTTGACTTTGCTTTGATCTCGCTGGCATCTGTGGCACTGTGTTTGGCGTTCGCGCTGTTGCCCGCCCGCAGAGCCGCTGTGGTCGCGCCGGTTGTGGCGTTGCGAGAGTGAGATCCACTAAGGACGGGCACGAAGAAAGGCGAGATTTGGCCTATGATGCAAATATTGAATTTCCCAATTTCGCCCGCGTTTGACATTGTGAACCGCGATGGGTGCGAGATGATTTTGGATACCCTGCGGCAGAAGTACGTGGTGTTGACGCCCGAGGAATGGGTGCGGCAGAATTTTGTGCGGTATTTGATCGAGGGCTTGGGGTTTCCGCAGGGGCGCACGGCCATTGAAAAGGGATTTGTGTTTCAAAAGATGCAGTGTCGCGTCGATGTGCTCGTGTACGATGCAACTGGGAAGGCCCTGCTGATGGGGGAATGCAAGGCGCCCGAGGTCAAAATTGTGCAACAGGCGTTCGATCAAATTGGGCGATACAATGCGGTGGTGCAGGCCGCGTATCTCGTTGTCACAAACGGGTTGCAACATTATTGTTGCGCGATTGATAGAGCGAAAAATTCCTATCGTTTTCTCAACGCGCTGCCGCGATACGAGGCC
Source organism: uncultured Latescibacterota bacterium (assembly GCA_958295785.1). Taxonomy (GTDB): domain Bacteria; phylum Latescibacterota; class UBA2968; order UBA2968; family UBA2968; genus VXRD01. Next base: position 1,464,611 of record OY282377.1, on the reverse strand, counting down.
ATATCTCTCTAACCCTCTCGCCAGCGAGAAATGGCGGGAAGGGGTCGTATTTCAAGGAGGTCGTTGTGATTTATTTTGTCGGATTTATGGGCGTATTGGCGATGGTCTTGGTGTGCGTCGGCACTGTGCGAGCCGAGGGGAATTACAGCAAGTTGGTGTATCCGGGATCCGATGGGCGGCTGGTGTACGCGCCAGATGAACAGGGAAACGCGATTCCAGATTTTTCGCATTGCGGCTATATGGGCGGCGGTGTCGCGCTGCCAGATGTGCCGGTGGTGATGGCGGTTCACCCGCGGGCAGAAGGAGATGATACCGAGCGGTTGCAAGCGGCGATTGACGCCGTGTCTGAGCGCGCGCTGGACGCCGATGGATTTCGCGGGGCACTGTTGCTCAAGCGCGGCGAGTATCGGGTTGGCGGCACGCTACACGTCCGGGCGAGTGGCGTAGTATTGCGCGGAGAGGGCGCGGGCGAGGAGGGCACCGTGTTGATCGCAACCGGGAAAGGACAGCGCACATTGATCGCGTTTGCAGGCCGGGGGCGAGGTCCGCGAGAGATTGACGGAACGCGACAGGCGATGGTCGATGAATACGTTGCGGTGGGAGCAAGGACGTTTGAGGTCGCGGATGCGTCTCGTTTTGAAGTGGGCGACGCGGTGATCGTGCATCGTCCGAGCACTGAAAAGTGGATTGCCGCGATTGGGATGGACCGCATCGAGATGGCCCATCCCGGAGTTCAACAATGGCGACCGGGAACTTACGATTTGCGATTTGACCGCGTGGTGACCGGGATCACTGGCAATCAAATGGCGATTGACGCGCCGATGGGCAATGCGTTTGAACGCGAATACGGCGGCGGGTGGATTTACAAATACGAATATCCCGGGCGGATCGAACAGGTGGGCATCGAGCACTTGCGCGGCGTGTCGGAATTTGATCCGCAATTAAAAGACCGCCGGCGCGAGGGCGAGTTTGTCGATGAAGACCACGCTTGGAATTTTGTCGCGTTTTCGCAGGTGCAAAATGCGTGGGCGCGCAATGTGACTTCGGTTCACTTTGGGTATGCGTGTGTGACGGTTGGCGCGCACGCCAAGTGGATGACCGTGCAGGATTGCCAGTGTTTGGATCCCGTGTCGATCATTACGGGTTCTCGGCGGTATTCGTTTCCCATTCACGGGCAATTGTCGCTGGTGCAACGCTGTTATACCCGACGGGGCCGGCACGATTACGTGCTACACGCACGGGTGCCGGGGCCAAATGCGTTTGTCGATTGCGTGGCAGACATCGCGCATTCCGACACCGGGCCGCATCACCGCTGGTCCGTTTGTACCCTGTTTGACAATGTGATCGTCAACGGCAATGCCATCAATGTGCAGGACAGGCAAAGCTCGGGCACGGGACACGGTTGGGCGGGTGCTCAAAAGGTGTTGTGGAATTGCGAGGCAGAGAGTTTTGTGGTGCAGAAGCCGCCGACCTCGCAGAATTACGCCATCGGTTGCATCGGCGAGAAGCGCGACGGGCGGCACGCGCGTGCGGCGGGCTATTGGGAATCGCACGGGCAGAAGGTGCGCCCGCGCAGTTTGTATTTCAAACAACTCGAAGACCGGTTAGGCATCGCGGCTGTGCGTGCCGTGGCGACCAAAGCGCAGATGGACGAATAGACGAACCCGGACCCAAAATCAGTGGAGCGTGATGAGTGGTCAGCGGTCAGTCCACCCCATCCGAACACCCTCGTAGGGGCGGTGCCCTCGTGCCCGCCCGATAGGTTGGCAGTCAGCAAAACAAGCAATACGGAGGAGGCGATTGAATGGCAAAACGCAAACGCCGCACGCAAGCAGGACAGGAATTTATGCGGCGCACGCAATTTAAGAATTTGGAGCCGACCGGACAGGCGCGCAGAGAACCGCCGCCGATGCCCGAGTTGCCGCATCGAGGCGAGACCGTGGCGTTGCCCAATCCCGATCAGATCGAGACCGCGGAAATGGATTTGCGCCGGGCCATTGACGAACGCGCGAGCGAGCGGGTGTTTTTCGATGAGCCGATGCGTTTGGACGAATTGGCGTATTTGCTTTGGGCAACGCAGGGCGTGAAGGAGGTCGCGCAGGGCGAGACGTTTCGCACTGTGCCATCGGCGGGCGCGCGTCACGCATTTGAGACTTATGTGGTGGTCAACAATGTACAGGGCCTGGATCGAGGGTTGTATCGGTATTTGGCACTGGGACACGCCTTGGGCGCGATGGAGCGTTCCGAGGAAATTGGGGATCGAATTGCAAATGCCACATTGCAACCGGAACTGATCCAGACGAGCGCCGCCACTTTGATCTGGACAGCGGTGGGCGCGCGTATGACCTGGCGCTATGGCGATAGGGGGTATCGCTACATTCACTTGGACGCCGGCCATGTGGGGCAAAATTTGTATCTGGGCGCGATGGCCGTGAATTGCCGCACGTGTACCAGCGCGGCATTTAACGATGACGAATTGAATCGAGCACTCAAACTCGACGGCGTTGAACACTTTGCCGTGTATTTTGGATCGGTGGGAAAGTAAAAAAGAAACGCGACCACAAAGGTCGCGTTTTTTGTTTTTTGGCGTTCAATCCAAGATGTCGCCCCGCCTATCCGTCCAAGCGTCAGCGGTCAGTCCGGCCATCTCCCCATCACCCGTATGGACAGGCACCCAACGGTGGGGTTGATGGCTGATTTTTATTTTTCCATTGCGATCTGTCCCGCCGCGTGTTGGGCTTTCGCGCCTACGCCGAGTACGTTCAAAAAGCCTTCGGAATCGCGGTGGTCGTAATCGCCCACATCTTCCATTGAGGCGGTTTCTTCGGAATACAGAGAGTGCGGCACGTCTTGCGAGGAGTGGAACAAGACCGTGCCTTTATAGGCGGCGACTGTTATGGTGCCCGTCAGCAATTTCGCCACGGGCGCGAGCGCGCCGCGCATCATTTGCGTCGCCAAATCGCAGTAATAGCCCTGATAGATTTGTTCGGCGAGGGAGGCGGAAATCGAGTCGTAAAACTTTCGCGCCCTTCGGTCCAAAACCTGTTGGATCAAAAACTCGTAACACGCGCCGAGCAAGCACATGCCCGGGCTTTCGTACACGCCGCGCGATTTGATGCCCACAAAGCGGTTTTCCACCGTGTGGATGCCAATGCCCACGCCGTTGCGCCCGCCGATTTCATTGGCTTTTAAGATCGCCATCACCGCATCGACAGCCGCGCCATTGAGTTGCACCGGGCGTCCCGCGTTGAGTTTGACGCTAAACAATTCGGGTTTGTCCGGCGCCCGATGGGGCAATACGCCCATGCCCGGTTCGATAAAATCGGCGGCGACATCCAAGGATTCGAGTTTGCCCGCCTCGTGCGTGAGGCCCAAAAAGTTGGCGTCCGTAGAATAGGGTTTTTGGTATGTCGCGGTAATCGGCAAATTGTACGCATTGCAAAAGTCGATCATCTCCTTCCGCCCGCCAAACATGTCGAGAAACGCCTGATCGCGCCAAGGGGCATAGACCGCAACGCCCGGCTGGCACATATTGGCGACGAGTTGAAAGCGCACTTGGTCGTTGCCGCGGCCCGTCGCGCCGTGTGCGAGCACCTCGATGTTGCGGCGGTTCATTTCGTCCAACAACCCCCGCGTGGTGATATAGCGCGCCATGCCCGTCGTGTTCCAATATCCGCCTTCGTAGCGCGTTTGCCCAATCAGCATGGCAATGCCCGCGTCTGCCAGATCGGTTTTGAGGTCGATCAACGCGGCTTCTTTCGCGCCACAGGCCAGCATGCGTTTGCGAACATCGTCGATATTCACCTCATCGGGCTGCCCGATATCCGCGGTCAGGCTGACCACCTGCACGCCGCGATCCGCCAACCATTTCGTCACGGTGCAACTGTCCAACCCACCCGACGAGGCCAAGGCCACTGTTTTGCCGCGCAATTCGTTTAACGTCATCGTTTTCCTTTTTTTAATTCTGTGCGGTCCCTGCTCTCAGCTTCAATCTCCAGCCTCTTTGCGGGGAGGAAAAGAAAAAGAATCATCATTTTTTTGGGAAAAGCCCGCGTGTGTCAGCAGTTTGACCACATTTTCGCGTGCTTGTTGGATGCGCCTGTCGATTTCTTCGGCAGTGAAATTGCCGCCCGTACCATCAACGCGCTCGACCACCACCGGGCCGTCAAAACCCGCTTCAAATGCCGTGGCAAAGACGCGCTCAAAATCCACATCGCCTCCGCCGGGAATGGGGAAATTGTTTTCTGCCCTAGAGCCCCTGTGATCTTTGGCAATCAATTTATAGGTTTGGCTTGCAATGTGCGGAAAATCATCTTCGGGAGAAACGCCTTCGTAATAACGGACATTTCCCGGATCGTAACACGCCCGCACGGAAGGCCGATCAATTTCCGGCAACAGCCGCGCCAAGTGTTTTGCAGTTGCCGTATTGCCCGTGTGCGGTTTGAGGGCCAAGATAATACCTTTGTCCCGCGCATGCGTTCCCGCTGTTTTCATGTCGCTCACAAAAGTCTCGTGAGCCGCTTGAAACACGTCGGGCGCGAGGGGTTCGCACGGAAAACGCCGATAGCCGCCCGCGCCGGCCATCTGAATCGCTTCCGCGCCAAGTGCTCGGCACACATCAATGCGCTGGACGAGTTGCTGCACATTATGCGTTGCCGAAATCGGGCCGCGGCCAATTACAAGGGGTGTCAATCCCGCATCCTCGCACAACGCCTTTGCGCGATGCACAAGCGGGCCATCGGGATCAAAACCCAAGGTATCTTCGCCCATGTGCGACCAACCCAAACCCACGTAAGAATAGCCCGCACGGGCAACCCCTTCAATCCCGCGTTCAAGCGAAAACTTTGCGTAAGGCAATGTTAAACAGACGAGTTTGATCACGATGCGTCTCCTAAAAAAGGGGTCAGTTGTCTGAATCGCGGATTAAACGGATTACGCGGATTGCACGGATTGCGCGGATTACCTCCCACCCCTTCCACCTCCGCTATGTCCTTTGTACCACCTATATGCCCCAATCCACGTCATCTGCACAGTTGTCTGAATCGCGGATTTGCGCGGATTACGCGGATTGCACGGATTAAAACCCCCCCCCTCCACACCCGCTTCATCCTTCTTACCCACTGCACGCTTCGCACCACCTGTGATTCCCAATCCACGTCCTCTGTACATTTGTCTGGATCGCGGATTAAACGGATTGCGCGGATTAACATAGAGCGCAAGTCAAGCTTTATTTGTGACAGATATAAGTGAACGGTCTTGAAGAAATGAAGATACTTCTTCAATATCCGAATCGGAGATTTGCCAACCATATTTTTGTGCAGTTTGTCGAATCTGTTCCGGTGTGGCACTCTCTTTCACCTTAATAATATAATGGACCTTTGAGGCAATCGAGAGTTTGTTAAAATCATTCGCCAAGGGTTGTTCATTTATTCTTTTAAGTTCCTCATTCCAACTTGGGTATTCCTTCACATTCCGGATGTCATTCATGATGATGTTGCCATGAGGAGTGAGAAAATAGGTATGACGACGGATTTCACCAAAGAGATTTTGGTCTGATGAAAAAGTCTCCGTCACTTCATTGAGGAAACCACAACTCACGAGAATATCCAGATTTTCCGCAACCCAGCTACTATAAGGCCCATAGTAGTGTGGACGAAAACCCAGATCAACATCTTTCAAGACCGAAAGGAAATAGAGCTTTTTTTGTAGGGTCGTTCTACCCCGTAGAAATTTTTCTGGCTCACTTCCAATAGCAAGTAGAATCAAGTCTTGAATGTGCATATCAATTCCTTTCTTGTAGGGACAAATCCCTTTGCCTATGCCCTTGTCAGGGGGATCGTAAAACCTGTTGAACTTTAGCCTCGAGTTCAGTTTGTTTTTCTTTTTTTTCTGTTAGTGGTAAATTATTCCAATTTTATGGCACAGGCGGGCGATATGGAAGTCAACGGGAAATCTTATCCACGCATGCAAATGTTATCCGTTCCTGAAAGACTCGAAGGAAAACGTTTTGAAACGCCAGATGTTAGGGGCAGGCATGCCGAAAATCAGAGGGCGCTTGCATTCAACACCAAAAACCCGTGATTACTTTAACAAGAAGATTTAGGTTTTCAAGTATATAATTCCCAAAAGTTGACCCATCCCGACGTATCTACAAATACCTCATTCATTATCAACGCCTCGCATTTCTTTTACCAACGCTTGCCCGATATACTCGTCGTGTCTTTCGCCAATGTCTGTGACATCGCAGGTCAACGTGCCTGCTAATGCCAGTAGGGGGTCGCGTTCGGGCCGATGTTGGACTTTCAGTTCCTCTTTACCCTCAATGGTGCGGATGATCTCCAAACTGTCGAAAAAGAAAAGGTTCTTCCGCACGGGACGTTTTCTGTCAAATAGTCGCTCGAAGATGGCGCGGAGTGCGGACATTTTATCGCCGGTGATTTCCTCAATAGAGGGCAACTGCTCGTCCCGTAATGGTTTGAAGAAGTACTTGCCAGCGCGATGCAGTTCATCGGTCAGGTAGATTTCATAAACCAGTCCGTCGATTATTTGCTCAAAATACTTGACCATCAGGCTGTCCGTAGAGGACTGCTTCTTGAGGTAGATGATATAATCGACAATGGTTGCGATGAGATCATCCCTATCGGCGGATATTTTGGGGATGGGGATGGTTTCAACCGAACTGCGAATCCATCTAGTTACTCCCATGCCAGAATTGAGTGCCGTGTTCCCCATAAACCAAGTGATCAGCCGAGAGTTAAGTATCGCGCATAGGTACTTGATTGCTTGCCCAGACATCATAAAAGCCGTATTTACGCAGAACATTCCCTCCGCATCATACGCAAATCTTCCGTGTTCTGTCAGATCCATCCAAACCAGCTTTTCTTTTTCAAAATCTTCGTGATAAGCGCAGTTGCGTAGATTGTAGGGCGTCTTGCCTTTGTCATACCGCTTTTCCAAGTTCGGATAGAACTTATCCAAGTGATTTTTGATGGCCGGGTAGTCCTCAATGTTGATGGCGGAAACATCGTCATATCCGTTATGTGTATCAATCAGCCACAGTCCCGCCCATTGCGCTTGGTATCGCTGAATGTCTCGCCCGCGCAACACGGGCTTGATAATGTCGGCGGAGTTCGGGTCTGCGGCGACCAACGCCTCTTTGGTCTCATCGTCAATAATGAAGGCGTCATTGTAGCCTGTCTTGATGCCATAATTGATAGACACATTCCACTCTTTCAGCGGCGTTCCAATGGCCTCCATCTTATCCATAATGGACTGCTCAATGGCGGACAGCGCACTCCACGGCCTCTCCTCTCGCGGACGCAACTGCCCCCAAAGATTCTCCTCCGGCGGGAAGGCTTTATCGGGCAGGCGATCCATATCCACCGCCTTGCAGATCGCATCGCTTTTGCCGCTACGCGCTATCAGAATGTTGGTGTCAACGATGGCATTTTCAAAAACATCCTTACCTATTTCCAACAGTTGCAACGGCGTGTGTTGCTCGACGAAATAGCGGCGCGTGGATCTGCCGTATTGCGCCTTTAGCCAACTGTTGGACGTGATATAAGCGATCAAGCCGCGCTGTGGCGTGAGCAGTTGACAACCTTTTTCGTAGAACAGTTGGTAGATGTCGCCGGTGGTCGTGAAAGTGGTGAAACCAGCGTCCTTGTAGAGCCTCCTGAGTTTGCCGCTGTCTTTTTGCAACTGAATGTACGGCGGATTGCCGATCACCACGTCAAACCCTTTCTTTTTGTGGAAAACCTCTGAAAAGTACACTTCAAAATCAAATTCTGTACGTCCATTGGTAATTTTGCCGATGAGGTCGTCAATCTGTTTTTTGTAGCCCTCCTTTTTGCTGACACTAATTTCGTTGAAGTACAAAGGCTTGAGTCTTTCGAGTTCTCTAACAAAGTGGTTGTTGAAAAGATTCTTCTCAACGCCTAAAAGCGCGTCGCCCCGAACGATTTTGTAATCCAAGTTCGGCAAGGGCTGGATCGCCTCGCGTTTTTCCTCATCGACAATTAGCGAAAGCCACAGGCGGAGCTTGGCGATTTCCACGGCACTTGGCTCAATATCCACGCCATACAAGCAGTTCTGAATGGCGTGGCGTTTGAAATGGTAGGGCGTGCGTTCTTTGGCGTCGTCCAAGTACGTCGCAAGCGCGTTTCGCGTCCTGACGACTTCATTCATCATGCCGACGACAAACGCCCCAGAACCAACAGCCGGGTCGCAAACGCGGAGGGTGTCGAGTTTCTCGTCGATGAGAGCGGCGTGTTCGCGCACATCTTGGGGAAGTCTGAAGGCGTAGCGTTGTGTCTCGCGGCCTTCGCCGATCACGCGGCTGTCGTTCTCCACAACGGCCTCGCCGTATTTGAGCAGGGTCTCAATTTCGTCTTTTTTTACCCTGCCATCGAGTTCTGCCGCCAAGTAGTGGGTCAAACTTTCCCGACACATATAGTGGACGATCTCGCGCGGGGTGTAGTAGGTGCCTTGGGATTTGCGGTCTTTGATCTCCAATAGATTCTCAAAGACCTTGCCGAGCATCTCCGGGTCAACAGCGACCTCTTTTTCCAATGGCTCGTCTTCTTTAACAGTGAAGTTGTAGCGGTCAAAAATATCTAAAACGCCGTTGCCGCTGTCGCCTTCTTTGGTATGGTACGTGTTTGAAAAAAGTTCATTGGGAAGCAAAATGTCCGTGTTCACCCAATCGTAGTCGCCCAAAGGATCGAACAAGCCGCCGTTCAGAAACGGAATCCGGCAGTTAAAGCGGCTGTAGTAATCGTCGGTGCGCTCCAGCCGCAGGGCTTCGTAGAAAAGCGGCTCCAAAATATCGTTAAAGAAATTGTCGTAGTCGCCGTGCTTTTTCTCAAAAAGCTCGCGCAAAAAGTGTTTGGACCCAGCCCCCCATTCCCCGCCGCGTGCCACGCCAAACCAGCCCTTCTTTTGCAAAAAATACAGAAAGACAATTTGTCCCAAGAGCTTTTTGGCAAAGTCAACGGTATTCACCCCTTTTGCCTCGAAGTCGGCTTTGACCTCGGCGTCTCGTTCGACGATAGCGCCGAGTGCTTCCTCGAGGTCTAAAAAAAGGTCGCGGTACTTTTCAAAAAATTCCTTGGTGACGCGCTCAACGCTAAAAATGTCTTCCAAGTCTTTGAGTGTAGGGTCGGCTTCATCGCCGCTCAAAACTGGCAAGAGGCAACTTTGCGCCGTGTGGCTGTGTTCGTTTGTACCGACCAGAAACGAGCAACGGCGGGCGGGCGTAAGTTCTTCCCTGATCTTGCCCGTTTCGTCGAACCTGTACTCCATCTTGACGAAGGAGAAACGCCAGTCATCGGAATTGGGCGCGACAAACGCCACCAGTGCCGCGTCTCTTAACACATCGCCACGACTTCCGTTGAGGTACTTTGCAACATAGTTCCTCTGCATCGTCCGGGCGCGTTCCAGCGAGGTCCCTTTCTGCAAATGGACGATGAGAATGTCGATGTGCTTGTCCGAGTCGTTTGGATCGCGGTATTTGCCGACGCGCTCGCAAAGTTTGATGGAATCGGCAAAGCCGGCAAAGATGGACTTGCCCTGATAGGTGAAAGGGGCATCTTCAACGCGGTTGAGGATATTTTTCACCAAATAGACAAAGCGATCTTTGTCGAACGGGGCTTCCAGCGTTTTTTGTACCAATTTTTGTGCGGCAATCTCGTCCATTATTCCCCCACCATGTAGTTGGATAAAATGACTTCGCGCGGCCCGACCGCGTGGGCAGCACTTTCGGCAATGTGGCTTTCCAGCAATTCATCCGGGATATTGTTTTTCAACAGGGCCAGCACTTTAAGCGGATTGGGCTTGCCGGTTTTGAGTTCTTCTCGCAGCACCTGATGCACAGTACTCGCCGTCTGCTTGGGCAAAGCACCTTCTTCAAAGCGATTCACGACCCGTTTGAAATACGCTTCCTGATCCTCGGTGTATTGCCGCAAATCTCTCAATGCCTTGAGGATTTTGATCACATCTCTTGTACTGTCTCTGCCGCCGCGCTGTGCTCTGAACGCGATATTTTCCTCGGTCGTCGCGTCGGCGAAGGCCCGTTTGTTCTGCGCCAGTTTATCGTAGAAGTCGGGCGGTAGATTTTCGCGCGGCACATTTGCATCGGCTTCCAGCCGCCGCGCCGCGCTCATAAAGTCGATCTCTTTGGCCTCGCCTTGCCCGGCGAGAAAAAACTTTTGCAGCTTTCCCTGTCTGAAATAGGTCAGCAACTGATTTTCCCTATCGGCCTGTTTTCTCGCGGTCCGCGCTTTCTTGGGAAGACGCTTCACTTTCTCAAACAAATCCGGGGCCTTATCGCGAATATCTCTGATGACTTGCAAATACTTCAATTCGCTGATCTCTTCCCCGTCTTCCCCGGTCATAATATCTTTCGACACAAGACGGTTGAAAAGCTCATGCGACTCAATGTCCTCGCCTTTGGTCAAGAGTCGGGCGTCGGCCCCCAAAAGCGCAATGAACGCCTGTATCTTTGCCTCTGCGGCTTCCTCGAGTTTTATCTGATCATTGGATTGCTCGGTCGGAAAAAAGTTGAAGCTATAAATTTTTTTAAACTGCGTATCCACGCGGTTGATGCGCCCGACGCGTTGCATGAGCCGCGTGGGATTCCACGGAATGTCGTAGTTGATGACGACATTGGAGCGGTGCAGATTCACGCCTTCCGACAACACCTCCGTCGCAATGAGGATTCTGTACTCGTCTTTGGAAAAGCGGGCGTCAAAGTTTTCAATGACGCTTTTCCGCGTGCTCGCGTTCGATGCACCAGTAAAGGCGATGACTTCACCGGGAAATTCGTCCTCCAAGCACTCGGCGAGGTAGTCCGCGGTTTCTTGGGACTCGGTAAAGACGATCAGTTTATTTTTTTTTAAAACAGAGCGGGTTGACAGAAGATCGACAAAGGAGAGGAGTTTCGGGTCGCGTTTTACGCCGCGCCACAAGCCCTGTATCTTCTCGAGAATTTTCAGGTCCCTCGCGAGGTCCTCTTGCAGTTCGTCGCTAAAATCCCCTGCCGGATATTCCTTTGCCCCATTGCTATCGACGAGTTCCCGAATAGCTTCATCATCACCTTTGTCCATGAGTTCAAAAATTTTGCCGATGTTGTCTTTACTGACATAGACCTTCCCCCTTACCAGTGCTTCAAAGAACAGTTCGTGGTTGGAAACAAAACGATCCACTGTGTTGCGGAAGGCGTGAAAGCTGCTTTCCAGCCGCTTGATGAGCAAAATTTTCATGAATCCACTCAAGTTCTTTTGGGATTGTATTCCGAGTTGGCCCGGTTGCTCCACGCCTTCGTAATAGATCATGGGCATATAGCGGGCGTATTTCAGTTGTTGCGCGATGAGCGCAACAGTCTCGTTGAAAATTTTGTTCTCTTTCTCGTTGAGTTGATAGAATATGGGCTTGGGATCTGCCACCTCTGGAAACCGAAATCCCCGCTCGTGCAGATCGTCGGCAAAGTGGGTTTCGATCTCTTTTCTAGTGCGTCGCACCATCAGGTATTTCAGAACCTTTTCGCGGATGGTGAGCGCGTTGTCTTTGATGGTTCGCATGTATTCAATGCGGTTGCTTTGTCTGTCTAATTTTTTGATTTTCCGATCCAGATCTCCAAAGAACGATTCGAGGTCGGGCACATTTGGGACCGTGCTCTTCTTTGCATTTTGAAACAATTTGATCTGACTTAAAATATCCTTCGGCGCGTTGTTGAGCGGGGTCGCTGTAATCAAGGCGACTCTTTTGCCGCGGCAGATTTGGGCGAGTTTTTCGTAGGTGACATTCGTTTCCGTCCTAAAGCGGTGCGCCTCGTCTATAAATACGTTTTTGTATTTTCCCGTGTCTTTGCGTGCGAGCAGTTGATCCAGCTTGCCGAGCGATTCGCAGTCAGCGCGTAAATTGAAATCGGAAAAGACATTGGGCCAAGAGCCGGGATTGGCTGGGTCCAGTAACACGGGGGGTGCTAGCACAAGCGTCCTGCCGTCTAGTTGATTCGCCAGCATGGCGGACACATAAGTTTTCCCAAGCCCCACGACATCCGAAATGAAGACCCCGCCGTACTCTTCGAGAATTTTCTTTGCGTTCAGGACGGCCTGCTCCTGATATTCCAGCCGCTTAAACCCCGTTGGAACGTCTTTGGAGATCACTTCATCGGTTTGAAGGAGTTCGTCCTTGAAGTATTCATAGAGAAACTTGAGATAGAGATCGCAAGGAGTAATGGTGTTGTTGAGCCATGTATTTTTCTCAATGGTCTCAATGTATTTATCTTGTACATCAACGGCATTTTCCCAGAGATATTCAAACTTCTGCTTGGCGAAGTCGTAATCCGAGCGCGTCTTGAGTTCTACATTGAACTCGAGATTATTTACCAAGCCAGACTGCGTGAAGTTGCTCGATCCGGTGATAACGCGACCGACATCGCGGTCGCCCTCGTCGAAAGACATGATGTAGAGCTTGGCGTGGATATTTTCCGTTGGATATGCTTTAATTTTTAGCTTTCCGCTTTTCAGCCACGCCAGAAACTTCGCCACTCCTTCTTCGACTTTTGCGCTGTCTTCGGCGTTTTCCATTTCTCCGACAAGCAGGTCGGAAAATTGCTCCTTTGTCTCCGCATGAGAAAACCGAAGCTCTGGCTGGCGCACCTGTTCAATCAGGTTGAGCGTCTGCCTATTGGTGCTGATACCGATGAGGATTCTGATTTTGTTCGTTTTTTCCAGCGAATGATAGAGCGCGTGGAAGCCGCTGGTGTAGAAGTAGCCGACAAGGACGTCAAAAAACTCGGTGTCTTTGATCAACACCTTGAATCGCTCGAGGAGGTTTTGCCCGCTTTCATTCGTGATGAAGGTGAGATCGGAATGGGTAGCCATAGTGATTCGCCCTCTTTCACGGCGGGAAATCTGCGCTTTTGGGCCATGATGAATTTCGGGGGGTGTTTTCATTATCATCTGTTTGGGATGCCCGCGCGCGTCGGCGAACACAGGGGATTGGCGGCATAGGCATTGTCAAACCTCATCCCGCGCTCGGCCAAGGCGTCGATATTTGGCGTTTCGCAAAACGCGCTGCCATACACCGATGTATCGCGCCAACCCAAATCATCCGCGAGAATAAACAACACATTGGGTTTCTTTGTCAGATGGAGTCGGGGGATGATGCGATAGCCTCGGCCAGTTCTGTGAAATCTGCGATTGTTATATCGGCGCGATAGGGCGAGTCTTCATAGGGCAAGTCATAGCGGTTGATGTATGCACCGCGAAAACCGCACGCGCGGGCGCCCACTACGTCAAACGAATTGGCCGAGACCATCATCCACTCGCCCACTTCCAGCCCTAGGATTTGCGCGGCGCGGCGATAGAGAGGTCCTTGGACATCGGATTGTACTGCTCCTAATTTCTTTGAAAACTCGCTTGACGCGAACAAGGGGCCCCATGAATTCGGTGGCAAATCGCTCTTGAAATTCATCAATCAATTGACTTAAAGCCTTTATCAGAGCAGGTTCTGTCTCGGATACCTTTGCACATAGTGCATCAGTTGAGCAAAGTTGGCTGTTTAGTACTTCCGAAAAAGTGAGTGCTTTCACGCGCGTTTCAAATCGTGTCACACGATCCTGTAACTTCTGAAAGGATCGAGAAAATGATCCCCTCTTTTCCTTCTGGACAATAGCCCACCGCACATCTTTAGGACTAGATGAGAGATCGAGTTCTTTCTCAACCCGTTTCAACTCCTTGCGTAAAGTTTTTAGTAGGGGCTCTTGAGTTTGGCGAAGCTTAGTCGCTACGCCTGTTAGATGCGTGCTCAACTTTGAAGTTGCCCAATTTTGGGGGACAGTGGACGCACGTACTATTCCTATCAGGTTGTGAAGCGAAGTAACCCTATTCTCCAGTTCTTTCATCTGTTCTTCAATTTGTTCTTTCAAGCGTGCTTCAAGAAGGTTGAGGTGTGCCTGTAAATTGGCTATGGATGCCCCTTGAAAAAGAAAATCGGGATCATCCGTTACCTCAAGGCGGCAGAGTTCCCGGTTGATCTCAACGATTTTTTTTCGCAAGAGATCGCGTTCAATCTCTGTGTTCGGAATGAATCGGATATCCCCATTAGAATCACTTGTCAGGCATTCTCTTGCGACAAGAATTTTGACAATTTCTTCCGTTTCTGCCTGTACATAACCCCGATGTCGTAGAAATTCCACAGCGGCATTGACAGGAACGGATTGATATCCGGAAAGTCCCTTCAAATAATCAATAAGAGCAACTTCGGCAGGGTGCATCGTCAGACGAAGCGAAAATGATTTTGGCTTTCTCTTTGCCTCAACGAACGGCCCCAGTTTTTTGATGAAACTGTCACCCGCTGCTGTACTCATTTGACCGAACAATGATTCATACATCTCTGCCTTGGGCATGACGATTTCTTTTTCTCCTTGACGTTGTGCTGTATTCAACCAATCCGAGCGTACGCCTTTTTGATAATTTAGGACTTACGCATGCTGAGTTAAAAAAGGGTGCAATTCCGTAAAATTTATCACTTTGAGGAGGTGTCAATGCGCCAACCGACGCGTTTGGATGACTGTCAGTATCTGCTTAGCAGTCCCCTCAACGATACCCTGACCCCTTTCGCCGACCATAGCGAAGGGTTCAGTCATGATATGATCAACCGCTATCTCGCCGGTGAGCGTATCCCCCCTCGCTTGGTGTGGGAACACGTCAAAGACCACATCGCGCTGACGCCTGAAGGCGATGTGATCTTTGATGACCCGGTTTTAGACAAGCGACACGCGCGCAAGATCGCGTGAGTGCGTCGTCAATATAGCGGCAACGCCCAAGGCGTCATCAATGGCATCGGGGGGGTCACATGTGTCTATGTCCATCCGCAACAGGATCGGTTCTGGCTGATTGACTATCGGATTTATGACCCGCAAGGCGATGGCAAAACCAAATGGGATCATCTCAAGGACATGCTCTCTGCGTGGGTCTATCAGAAGGGCCTCCCTTTTACCGGGGTCTTGATGGACAGTGGGTATGCGACCAAAACGGTCATGTTACACAGAGAGCAGATGCAAAAAACCTATTCTTGTCCCCTCAAGACGAACCGGCGCGTGGACGATTCGGCAGGCACAACCCCCTACCAGCGCGTAGATAGCTTAACTTGGACTCAAGCGCAACGCAAACAAGGCAAGTCCATTAAAATCAGAGGGTTTCCCAAAGACCACAAAGTGAAATGATTCCAGGTGGCGTCTTCTGATAGACGCACGGCGTATGTCGTAACCAACGACCATGCTCAAAACGATTCTTCAGGGGTACAACAGGTGTGTCACCAACGATGGAAAATTGAGCCCTTTCACCGCGAAGTCAAACAGGTGACCGGGCTTGAAAAGGGTCCATGTCGGTTGGCACGCATGGTACGAAATCATATTGGGTGTGCGATGTTCGTTTGGATTCGACTCGCGCAGGTGGCCTATCAAACAGGACAAACCATTTATCAAGTCAAATACCGAGGGCTGGCTGACTTCTTGAGACAACAACTCAAAGTGCCTCATATTCCAATGGAGATTGCGTAAGTCCTATGAAAAAGAAAGCCCCCAAGCAAGGGGGAGATGCTTGGGGGTTTCAATACCCCAGTAGGCGGGTAGTACTTCCAAATAAGATTGTCGGCCCGAATATCTGGGGCGGCCCCCACACTGAGTTTCAATACCCCAGTAGGCGGGTAGTACTTCCAAATTTTTCATTCCAGTTTATGATAAGATGCCCGATAATGGGTTTCAATACCCCAGTAGGCGGGTAGTACTTCCAAATACAAGTCAGATAGACAGCGCAATCACGCGCACAGAAGTTCGTTTCAATACCCCAGTAGGCGGGTAGTACTTCCAAATCCATCAGATCAGAAAGAGCAGATGCTCACGCATCACCGGGTTTCAATACCCCAGTAGGCGGGTAGTACTTCCAAATTGGATCTAAATAACAGGAGAATATAATGGCCGCTACGGTAGTTTCAATACCCCAGTAGGCGGGTAGTACTTCCAAATTAGTTTGTCAGCCCAAACGCCTGAAGTCCAAGTAGATTTGTTTCAATACCCCAGTAGGCGGGTAGTACTTCCAAATATAGAACATCTCCAAAAAGCTCAACAGGTTCTCATGGAGTTTCAATACCCCAGTAGGCGGGTAGTACTTCCAAATCGGCTGTGGAGCGTCGAGGTCCTCGCTGAAAATGAAATCAGTTTCAATACCCCAGTAGGCGGGTAGTACTTCCAAATGAGTACAACAACATTTCATTGACGCGAATAGATGAGGTTTCAATACCCCAGTAGGCGGGTAGTACTTCCAAATGTAAAACGCTTGTTAGGTCGCTGATTGTCAGCACCAAAAAAGTTTCAATACCCCAGTAGGCGGGTAGTACTTCCAAATTGACCGAGACAAGAACAGCCACGGCCCGCTTTCCGAGGGGGTTTCAATACCCCAGTAGGCGGGTAGTACTTCCAAATCCCTTTGCAATGCGTGAATTTCGCCGTTTTGTTGCAAAGTTTCAATACCCCAGTAGGCGGGTAGTACTTCCAAATGCGATCGTCGAGTTCCACATGCCGGGCAACACGGTTGGTTTCAATACCCCAGTAGGCGGGTAGTACTTCCAAATTTCCCGAGAATATCCGCATGCACGACGGAATCGATCTGTTTCAATACCCCAGTAGGCGGGTAGTACTTCCAAATTGATTTCAGTGGCTACGTTGTCGCCATTGCCTACCCCGACGGGCAGTTTCAATACCCCAGTAGGCGGGTAGTACTTCCAAATGTTGTCGAGTGGGACATAGATTACAACAACCCCCAATCAAGTTTCAATACCCCAGTAGGCGGGTAGTACTTCCAAATGTGAGCATGAAAATCGAGACCAAAGACGGGCGGGTTTGGGTTTCAATACCCCAGTAGGCGGGTAGTACTTCCAAATTCGGGTGCCGCTGAAACCCGCAAGATACCCTCGCTTAGAAAGTTTCAATACCCCAGTAGGCGGGTAGTACTTCCAAATCCATGATGGGTTTTGATGAGCTTTGCCCTGTGGAAATTGGGTTTCAATACCCCAGTAGGCGGGTAGTACTTCCAAATCCGATAGGGCAAAGGACGACTCGAGCGTTACACTCATTAGTTTCAATACCCCAGTAGGCGGGTAGTACTTCCAAATTCGGGTGCCGCTGAAACCCGCAAGATACCCTCGCTTAGAAAGTTTCAATACCCCAGTAGGCGGGTAGTACTTCCAAATCCATGATGGGTTTTGATGAGCTTTGCCCTGTGGAAATTGGGTTTCAATACCCCAGTAGGCGGGTAGTACTTCCAAATTCGCGTGCATTCTTGAGCGTTATGAGGATGGCGAGTTGCCGCGTTTCAATACCCCAGTAGGCGGGTAGTACTTCCAAATCTAAGGTGAAATGAGAGTGAAATGAAGTCAAAAAGGGAGTGGTTTCAATACCCCAGTAGGCGGGTAGTACTTCCAAATTTTACTTGCGAGCTGTTGCGCGGGGAGTTGAGAATTATGTTAGTGAGTTTCAATACCCCAGTAGGCGGGTAGTACTTCCAAATTCTTTGCTCAAACTGATTCTCGTCTTTTTCTTCTCCGGTTTCAATACCCCAGTAGGCGGGTAGTACTTCCAAATTCAGGGGGATGTGGATGAAAAAACTCGCCGGCGTATGGAGTTTCAATACCCCAGTAGGCGGGTAGTACTTCCAAATCAGCATGCGTTTGTCGTTGTTGTCACAACACGCAAAGAGTTTCAATACCCCAGTAGGCGGGTAGTACTTCCAAATCTGAAAATTGGTTTCGACAAAACGGTTTGCCCCTGCCTTACACGTTTCAATACCCCAGTAGGCGGGTAGTACTTCCAAATACTAAGGGAGAAAATATGAAACAGCAAACCAGACAGGATGTTTCAATACCCCAGTAGGCGGGTAGTACTTCCAAATAAATTATGTCACGGCACTCAAGGTGTTTATGGCGTCTCCGTTTCAATACCCCAGTAGGCGGGTAGTACTTCCAAATCGCCAACTTTTCACTGTTTGTCAAGATTGTTCAGATTACAGTTTCAATACCCCAGTAGGCGGGTAGTACTTCCAAATCACTGTTAAATTTTACAACTTTGATAGCCGTATTTGCCAAGTTTCAATACCCCAGTAGGCGGGTAGTACTTCCAAATGGGAAATGGGAAAGGGTTCGATATTTTCAGACTGAAGGGGGTTTCAATACCCCAGTAGGCGGGTAGTACTTCCAAATTTCTTGCTGTGTGTTTCGCCGTGCTGTTTGGTCACCTTTGGTTTCAATACCCCAGTAGGCGGGTAGTACTTCCAAATGGCAACAATTACCGAAAAAAACGGCAGTCTCGCGTTTGTTTTGTTTCAATACCCCAGTAGGCGGGTAGTACTTCCAAATAACTTCGACTACCGATGCTGGGAGAGTGTGGAGCGATACGTTTCAATACCCCAGTAGGCGGGTAGTACTTCCAAATCAAAGCGGGCACATATTCAACCCGATGTCACCCTTGAAGGTTTCAATACCCCAGTAGGCGGGTAGTACTTCCAAATAGTCGCGCGGGCATGGGGCAGAGACTCTGGCGCGAAACGTTTCAATACCCCAGTAGGCGGGTAGTACTTCCAAATGTGCTTGAAACGTTTGATACTGTTGATGTTGTTGAGTTGGTTTCAATACCCCAGTAGGCGGGTAGTACTTCCAAATTATCCAGACGGCGTTGTTTTCAATTCTGAACCCGAGAGGGTTTCAATACCCCAGTAGGCGGGTAGTACTTCCAAATCACTCCTTTCTAACTTATTGGGCCGCAGTTCGTATGAGGCCCTTGTGCGACTCAGGCCACTTTGACAGGCAGATGCCCCTCAAAATCGCGCTGACGACTGAAATGGTATTCGGATAATTGCTTTCGAGACAGGCCGTTACAAATTTGCGACCCAGAATTGGATCAGGTAACGCGCCTAATGTTCGATAGCTTAAATCAATATAACCCCATTGCGTCATTATGACAACCTTTTTTTTTTTGGGTCGCAGACGGACTTCTATCGCGTCGGCACTTGCCCAATCAACCCGGTTGACCTCCCAATGCCAAACTTTCAGTTACTGATGTGAATTGCAGTCTCGGAAATACCGCTTCTGCGGCTTTCTGCTCCCAGTCCTGAAATGCCTGATCCATAAACTGACGGACATAATCCCGTGCTGTTCCACATCCTTCTTGAGAGACCGGCCCAAAGCCATGTGCGAGAATAGACTGATTTCTCAGCCCCAGCACTTTTTTGAGGTCGCCCTTCCCGTCATACTCATTTGTGAACACCCCCCCCCAAGTCATCGCCCAAATGCTTCAACAACGCATAGCTTTCATACAGCGGCAGTTCGATTTTGCCGGACCGTCCAACTTTTTTTTCGTACTGTGGGCGCAGGGATTCGGGCAGCAATTTCACATCGAGATCACGGGTTTCCAAGCCGCGATGATTGTTGAAGAGTTGCACTTGTGCGATATATTCCATCAACCGATACAGACGCGCGATGGCATCGTCGAAACGCCCCTCGGCTTTGCGTTTCTCCGCACTGTTCCACAAATCCACGGCCCGCTCGACGCCGTACTTGAATTTGATAACGCGGTACAAAAAAGCCTTGTACATCTCCAATTTTTTTTCAATCCCCACTCGGGCACCCGCTTATCTTTCTTCAAGCTTTTCAGATGCTCCAGGGCCGCTGGGTAGTCGAATTGATCCCAAGATCGATATCCCTTTGCAAGCGTTTGCAAGGTAGCCATCGTTTGCGAGACACTCTCCAGGCCGGTCAGGCCCTTGATCTGATCGAGCATGTCCACGCACGTATCAAAGCGCGGTGCATTGAATTGCGCGATGGCCTGTTCCGTCATGCGGCGGATGGTCAATCGGGTTGGTTTAAGAAGCCCTAACATAAAGAAATCAAGCATCTGAAACAGATGAGAGAACAGCCGATGGAGAGGGACGCCTCATGGATGTCCGCTCTGCGTTCGTCGCGCACCCGCAGGCTGCGGAACTGCCGGAGCCAGGCCAGCGTCCGCTCAACGCCCCACCGGTACACCCCCAACCCGCTGCCATGCGCTGCACCCCGCCGGGCGATCACCGGCCAGATGTGGCGCGCACGCAGCGCCTTCCGGCATGCCTTCGAGTCATAGGCACGGTCTGCATACAGCCGTTGGGGTCTGCGGCGCGGACGACCGCGTTTGCCCCTGACCGCAGGCACAGCGTCCACCAAGGGCAACCATTGCGTCACATCTGGCCGGTTCGCCTCGGTCACAATCGCGGCCAGAGGTAGCCCGTTGGCATCGGTGATCCCATGATGCTTACGCCCGGGCTTGCGGCGGTCTGTGGGATTGGGGCCGGTTTTTTTTCCGCCCCCCACCGCACGGAGGGAGGCACTGTCCACACAGGCGCGAGACCCGTCCAGGCCATCGGCCGCTCGCAGTTTGGACAACAGCAGATGATGAAGCCGCTCCCACACGCCTGCGTCATGCCACTCCTTCAGACGACGCCAGCAGGTCATCCCGGAACCCCACCCCCTCTCTTGGGGCAACCTCTCCCACGGGATGCCGCTCTTCAGGACGAATAGAATGCCGGTCAATGCCTTGCGGTCATCAATGCGCTTACGGCCGGGAAAGCGGAATCGTCCAGGCTTGGGAACCGGCAAAAGGGGGTGGCCCTTTTCCCAGAGTGCATCGCTCACGAGGGGGTTGGTCATCTGTTCCTCCTCGCCCGATAAAGAGGCCGGGCATGGACGTTGTAAGGGTTGGGCTGAGAAGAAAAGCGGCCTCTCACAAATCCATGGCAACGCTTTTTGTTAGGGACTCTTAATATCGGCAACCTCATGAAAATGAAACAGCCTTCATTTATGTCCAGCAATTCCGCTGTAGGGGTAATATCGGAGTCTGTACTGGCATCACACACGAACGCAATGCAAACATCCATATCCTGCGGCCACGATTCCGGTTCTTTGTCTGTTATGCACAGAGCAACTTCTCTTTGTGGGTAAGCATCGTCAAACGTTCCTCGAAGTACATGCCAACCTGTCAATACAGCACTCGACTCGTCAGAAAGCTGTTCCCACGCAGGCGAAGTAGGAGTTCCCTTCGGAAAAAGCCTTGGAATGAGAACCCGATAAATCATATCTGGAGCGCGTGTGGCTAAAGCATCAAGCGCAGGCAAGGTCTCACAGCAGTGCGACAGAATTTGTTCCCAATTGGTGCGAGTCCGACGAACCTGTTGCAATGGTTCCAAGGCTAAACCTTCAGAAAGTTCAACGAGCAATGGGCCGAACAACTCCGACCTTGCAGTCTCAAGTTGTTTTTTGTCAGGGATGTGGTATTGAAGTGTTTCGCGAGAACATCCCTGGGGAAAAGCCACGAGCGTTTTTACCAGTGTCCTACGTCCATTATCTTGGGAAATCCACTCGTCCGACAGGATTTGGGTTAGGACATTTTGTATCGTCGCTCCTTCTCCGAAGTAACGAAATTGGCCTTGATGAACATCGTCAACGAGGTGGGATATATCGTAGCTTGAGCCTGTTTTTTGATAGTGAATTGTTGCTCGGGAAAAGACCTCAACAACGGTGCGCGGCCCATTGGCAAGGTCGGGCCGCTCAACAAGTTGACCGAGAGACGAAAGAACATTATCCGTCAATGCCTTTGATTGGAAAGACAGTTTTCCTTTATTAGTTAATTGATTCCATAGCCATGATGGAAACTCGCGAGTGTAAATATTGGTCAACTGTAGCGCGGGGCCATTTTCACGAATTCGATGAAGAATGTCAGCAGCCCAGCGTGCCAATCTCGCTTCAAGCAGTGAGTCCATCACTAGAATCAGGCCACAGGATGAACGCTCAGTACGCATACCCCAGACAAATTCTCGGAATTGGACGATGGAGCGTGCATCAAGGGGGCCGAGCAGTTGCTGAAGTTCATCAAGAATAATCACCAAGCCCTTTGAAAATTCCGCTGCAAGTTGTCCCAATTTCGCCAGAAATTCGACGGTTCGGTGGGGACGACTGTCTTGTAAACTGACCAGTGGAGAGCTTATCTCGATAGATTTGGCGGACTGTTCGAGAGGAAACAGAGTACCGCTTTGCGTCGGTCTGCACCATGGGATTTAATTCTTTTAGGACTTACGCAATTTCCATTGGAATATGAGGTGCTTTGAGTTGTTGTCTCAAGAAGTCAGCCACCCCGCGGTATTTGACTTGATAAATGGTTTGTCCTGTTTGATAGGCCACCTGCGCGAGTCGAATCCAAACGAACATCGCACACCCAATATGATTTCGTACCATGCGTGCCAACCGACATGGACCCTTTTCAAGCCCGGTCACCTGTTTGACTTCGCGGTGAAAGGGCTCAATTTTCCATCTTTGGTGACACACCTGTTGTACCCCTGAAGAATCGTTTTGAGCATGGTCGTTGGTCACGACATACGCCGTGCGTCTATCAGAAGACGCCACCCGGAATCATTTCACTTTGTGGTCTTTGGGGACCCCTCTGATTTTAATTAGCTTGCCTTGTTTGCGTTGCGCTTTCGTCCAAGTTAAGCTATCTACGCGCTGGTAGGGGGTTGTGCCTGCCGAATCGTCCACGCGCCGGTTCGTCTTGAGGGGACAATAATAGGTTTTTTGCATCTGCTCTCTGTGTCGCATGACTGTTTTGGTCGCATACCCACTGTCCATCAAGACCCCGGTAAAAGGGAGGCCCTTCTGATAGACCCACGCAGAGAGCATGTCCTTGAGAGGATCCCATTTGGTTTTGCCATCGCCTTGCGGATCATAAATCCGATCGTCAATCAGCCAGAACCGATCCTCTTGCGGATGGACATAGACACATGTGACCCCCCCGATGCCGTTGATGACGCCTTGGGCGTTGCCGCTCTATTGACGACGCACTCACGCGATCTTGCGTGCGTGTCGCTTGTCTAAAACCGGGTCATCAAAGATCACATCGCCTTCAGGCGTCAGCGCGATGTGGTCTTTGACGTGTTCCCACACCAAGCGGGGGGGGATACGCGCACCGGCGAGATAGCGGTTGATCATATCATGACTGAACCCTTCGCTAGGGTCGGCGAAAGGGGTCAGGGTATCGTTGAGGGGACGGCTAAGCAGATACTGACAGTCATCCAAACGCGTCGGGTGGCGCATTGACACCTCCTCAAAGTGATAAATTTTACGGAATTGCACCCTTTTTTAACTCAGCATGCGTAAGTCCTATTTTGTTGTCGTGTTCTTCACTGAGTCCGCTTTGGAAAAGCATTTCTCTTTGGCTCTAACGACAGTTATTTCAACCAATAGAAATTGCCACTGGAAGCAGGCCAGTCGAGAACATACAAAATTTGGTCTTTGGTCTCGTATTTCTCAACTTCATCCCGCACCATTGACCAACGTTTTTGTATTTCATCGAATTTGAGTTCTGCGAAGGTCTTTGTGCCATACTCTGGAACGACCTCGCGCCAGCAGGTCATAGCGAGCGTCTGTAAGCTTTTGATCTTTATTTGCCGAGGTTTGTGCATATCTCTGATCACCTCGTCTATCTGGTGGATGATTTGTGGGACTGGCATATCAGACCTCCAAAAAATTAAAGTCTCGCAGTGATGAATATTCGTTGGTTGATGACCCTTCGCCTCACTGAGAAACCCGCCTCACTGAGTGCGTCACTTATCGGCTGTTCGCTAAAAAGCCCCGTAGTTATGACAATTCTCCTCACTTGAAGGCTGCGCGCTTGCCAGATAAAAGCACTTGGCTCGACAAAGGCCCCTGATGGAACTTCGACGAAAGGAACATTTGATGCGCGCAGAAATCGCACTTGGCTTCCGAAAATGGTGCCCAAATCCACTTCATTGATATTCGCAACGATGGTATTTGGCCCTTGATTCAGGTCGACATGTCTAAAATCCGGACTTTGGCTGCGGGGCGAAATAAAATTATCTAGAGGCCCACCTATGTTCACAACCTTTATGCGATCTCGTTGGGCAACTGAAGTGTTTTGTTGTACGGTAAAGTTCACAGCAAGTGCATGTCCAAAACGATGTGTGGGAAAGGCTCCTGTTTCCGTTTTTTAGGCCGACCTAACCAGCCATTCGATAAATGGGTCTTCTGATCCCCTGAAAATCACGCGATTAGGTGTCGCCAGTGTCAACAGAAATTCGTCACTATCGCGTGTGAAATCCAACACCAGACCAACCAAGTCATCTGTGCGGATTAAAAAAGACTCCCACAGCAATTGTATGTTGTTGCCATCCAAAGGCGCATCGCCGCGATAGCAAGCGCATAATGCAGCCAAATGAAGGCGCATCGCGTCTGCCATAGGTGTCAAAGAATTTTGGAGAATCATGCGATGTCCTTTTTTTGTAATAAGAGGCAATGCTTGAGATTCAAGCCACATGGTCACACCACTCACGCTCGACCGGCTAAAGGAAACTTTCACAGTATTGAATTTGTTTTCAGCGGCTGAGACTACCCGTAACACAATTTCATCTGAGTCAATACCTGTAGATCCAGAGTTCAATATCTGTTTTAACACCTGGCGATAGCTCCATGATGGTGAAGCAATCTGAGTATTCCGATCCCAAATCCATTTCCAAGCATATAGACAGTGTACCGCAGCGCGAAAACCTGCTTCATATCCTCCAAGTCCCTTCGCAAGTGACCTTCCCGCCTTGGAAAGAGCAATCCCTCCTCGCGTTTTTTTACTCAAGCCAACATCCTGCATAGCGGTAAGGATCTTATTCAAGATTGAAGACGTGTTTTTATGTTATGTGTGACTCAAAAAATGAACAATTTCGCTTGTGACAAATCGGAAAGCCGTAATAGCTACAAATGCGCGTCGTGGTGTTGGCAACTGGAGCGGCTCCAGTAATTGCATATTACCTCGTTCATCAATCGTGGTCTCAATGGTTTTAGCACTGTTTTCTCTTCGTGCATGAAAACGCGAAAACGGGATGTTCTCTCGCCGCGGCTTATGCGATAGCCTCGGCCAGTTCTGTGAAATCTGCGACTGTTATATCGGCGCGATAGGGCGAGTCTTCATAGGGCAAGTCATAGCGGTTGATGTATGCACCGCGAAAACCGCACGCGCGGGCGCCCACCACGTCAAACGAATTGGCCGAGACCATCATACACTCGCCCACTTCCAGCCCCAGGATTTGCGCGGCGCGGCGATACACCGCCGGATGCGGCTTGAACGCGCCCATCGCGGTCACGGAAATGACGCGGTCAAAATCCCACTGAATTTGATTTTTTGCCAAGTGATCGAGAAAGGCAGGATCCCCGTTGGACAGACCGACGAGTTGATACCGCGCTCGCAATTTTTCCAGCCCGGCTCTGACTTCGGGAAAAGGCTTCAGTTCTCGCCAGCATGCTAAAAATGTCTCCACTTCCTCGTTGGACATTTCGATTTTGTTCAGCGCCAGCACATACACATAAGCCCGCCGCACGGTCTCCAAATAGCCCCCGTGCCCGAGCATCATGATCGTGTCCTGAAATTGCTCCAGCCGCTGCCGATAGCGCCATTGCTGCCAGAACGCTGCTGCGGTTGTATCGGCGCCTTTCTCGCGGAGCATCTCGTCAATAAACGGCGTCAGGCTGCCGCCCAAGTCCAAAATCGTACCGAACAAATCGAATGTCAGTGCGCGTACCTGCTCAAACTTTGCCATCTGCCCCTCTATACGAGATCAAAATTTTTAGAGATAAATTTTTCCCAGTTGATTCACGACCGCAAATCGCGTATTTTTCGAACAACACATCGCTCTCAAGGTCGAACACATGCCCACAATCACCATCAACGGATATAAATTTCGCTTCTACTCCTCAGAGCTGAAAAAGTAGCGAAAATCTGGCTACAACCCGTATCTGTTGCGTACAATCGCGGCTATCACCAAGCGGAATTAAACCAAATCGTGAAACTTACCCACAACAATTTAGAACAGTTAGAGGAGGCTTGGAATGCTTACTTCTCTCGATAAAAAGCCAGCGCAACAGGCGTGCGGTTTGACAATGGCCTCCTGTGCATCTCATTAAGCGATGGACGAGAAATGCGTCTCCGGTTGGACGACGTGCATTGGCTAAATTGGTTATCTATGGCAACCGATGAACAACGCGCCAACTGGTCAATCGAACCGGGGGGGGGTTGCCATTTATTGGGAAGATTTGGATGATGGGGTTGAACTTTGCCATCTTTCTCACCTCTCAGTGACTTCCACTTTGTGACCCGTGCGTGCGGATTCGTGGGCCGCGAGGGAAATGGCGATGGTGTGCCGGCCATCTATGCCGTTGGACTGCGGGCGTTCGCCTGTTCGGATGCAAGCAAAAAAATAAGCCATCTCGTCCAGCAGGCCGTTGTTTCGCTCAAACGTCAGGTGCTCGGGTTTTTCGCCCGCGCGGCTGAGTGTTAGGTGCGTGCCGGTTCCGCTGGTAATTTTCACGGCCCCTGCTGTGCCCGCCACGCCCAATTCGTAGCTCCCACCCGGATAAATTCGGCTGCTGCTCAAAGACCCGATAGCGCCCGAACAAAATTCCAAATTGACAAAAATACTCTCCTCCACCGTATTGGTAGATGCCTCGTCGTATCGCATCACAGCCTGAACCGCGCGCACCTCGCCCGCCATCCATGTGAGTTGATCCAACTCGTGGCTGTACATGGAAAAAAGCCCGCCGTATTTCTCCCGTTGCAACTGCCATCCCTCTGCGCCCCCGGGCGGCCCTGTGCCCAAACGCACGGCATGCGCCATACGCACCTCGCCTATTTGCCCGTCATCGATCAAGCGTTTCATCGCGCGGTAGGCATTTTGAAAACGCCGCACATATCCGATCATCAAAAAAACGCCGGCCTTATCCGCCGCATCGATCATCGCGTTGCAATCTTCAACCGTCAGGGCCATGGGTTTTTCGCAAAACACATGCGCGCCTGCTGTGGCGGCGTCTATTGCGATAGGGCAGTGTACAAAATTGGGCGTTACCGCCAGCACGGCGTCCAGAGATTGCGCGGCCAACATGGCGCGGTGATCGTCATATACGGCCGGTTGAGACGCGAGTCGATGGGATAGTGCCGCTGCCGAATCCCGTGCGCGATCGCAAACCGCCACCAGTTCCGCGCCTGCCATGCCATCTACATGGCAAGCGTGCCGCGCCCCCAACCCCCCACAGCCGACGAGTCCTATTTTGAGCGTTTGATCGACAGCCATACTGCTCTCCTGAGTGGCGTTTCGACCTATGCCAAGTAAATGGGCACGCCCCGATCTCGTGCGGATGCTTCGGCGGCAAAACACGCGAGATGGGTATTGACCGCTGCGGCCAGATTGTCGTGGGATTCCGCGTCGGTCAAAATGCAGTCGATGAAATGGTCGATCATCTCTTGGAAAGGGTGGTGCGACACCG
The DNA here is from genome assembly GCA_958295785.1 of uncultured Latescibacterota bacterium. Lineage (GTDB taxonomy): Bacteria > Latescibacterota > UBA2968 > UBA2968 > UBA2968 > VXRD01. The sequence goes on along the minus strand of OY282377.1, from coordinate 1,437,206 downwards.
CGCCGCTGTCTGGCAACACGGTTGGAATATCGGCCAAGTCGCGTTGGCCGGCAATCTGCTTTGTGTAAAACCGATTGTTGCGGATCACGCCTTCGTCGCCGAAGACTTCCAGATTAAACACATAAGGCATGAAAAATTCGGTTGATCCGGAAATTTTCCCCGCAGTGCCCCGCGCAAACTGAACCGCGGCCACAGTGGTTGCGAGATAGGTTTCAAGATGGCTGCTCTTGCGGGCAGAGACGCCCGACACTTGCACGATGGGATCGTTATCCAGCACAAACCGCGCCGCATCTATCGCGTGACAACCCCCGTGAACAAGGGCGCCTGCGGTCATGGGATTCCAAGTGGGGCGTTCAAATTTTTTGGGATGCTGATGGGTTGGCCCATGCCAGTAATCGGCCTGCACCAAAAGTGGCTGCCCGACCCACCCCTTTTCAACAGCCCGTTTGATGGACAGCACCATTGGATTCCACCGCAGGACAAAGCTCACCACGGTTTTCACGCCAGCTTTTTGAACCGCCGCGTCCATGGCGTGGAGTTCGTCTGCATTCACGGCCACGGGTTTTTCAATCAAAACATGCTTCCCGGCCTGGGCTGCTGCAATGGTTTCTGCGGCGTGCAAATCCGGCGGCGTGCAGATCGACACGAGATTCACGTCAGCGCGGTCGAGCAGGCGGTCATAAGAATCGAATACTTCACAATCCACGCCACAGGCGACGGCTTTTTGGCGCGCGCTTTCCAATGTGCGACTGCCAATGCCCACAATTTGGGTATGGGGATTGTTCTGATAGGCTTTGATGTGTTCGGTTGCAACATTGCCCGCGCCTTGTATCGCTACCCCTATCATTGGGATTTCCCGGTGGTTGCTTTTCGCCTTGTCTCTTGCCTTTTCGGGCGAGCACGGGGGCATCGCCCCTACACACACCGCTCGCCTTTCATCCGCGCCATCCGCTTAATCCGCGATCCGTTCTATCCTCGCATCCTTCTTCGCGTCCTTCGTGGATCTCACTTCGCGTCTCTCGCCTCTATCCGCTCGATTTCATCCCGGATCATCCCCGCATCTTCATACCGCTCTTCCTCAACCGCCTTATTCATCTCGTCTTTCAACACCTCGAGCAATTCATCGGGATCGATATCCCGCCCCTGCGAATCGACGCCTTGTATGGGGAGCTCTGTTGCTTGCACGATGTCCGAAGCGGCCTCTGTCTTCACGAGACCGACGGCCGGGGGTTGCAACCGCCGGAGTTCGTACCCCTGTTCCGTGCGGTGAATCTTGAACCCCACCTGCTGAATAATTTTGGCATCCATATAGATGGGCGCGTCAAACTTGAGAGCCAGCGCAATGCTATCGCTGGGGCGGGCGTCGAACCGCACCTGCGTATCCCCAACAGAGAGGACGAGTTCGGCATAAAAAACATGGTCTTGCAAATCGACGATCTGCACCTTTTCAACCGCGGCATCAAAATACAGCAACACGGCTTGCAACAAATCGTGCGCGAGCGGGCGTTGCCTTGTTTCGCCAGCCAGTTCTGCACAAATAGATAGATATTCGGTCTGACCAATTTCAATGGGCACCATCACCCTGCCCTCAACGCTCCGCAACCACACCATGCCTTGCCTCGAATGATCTCGACTCAAATCCTCAACGCGCATTTCGATCATAACACGCCGCCTTCCATCACAATGGGAAACACATAACACACGGACTTGTGAAGAATATGAAAAAATCCGCCATTTGCAAATCGAAATTTCCACGCCGCATTCGGGCGTTGACAGCAGCGCGAAAATCCCGCATACATGCTAACCGTCTAAAAATGAACGGCGATCCATCCCTCGGCCCTTCGCGCAAGGGTGGGGAAAATCTCCCTTCCTCGCAGGCACGGACCGAGCAGGGGATGGGTTCAAAAATTTCTGATCCGGAGGTCGATATGCAACTCTCGCTTTCCGTCCGCGTTGCCGAAAGTTTTCGCAACAAACGCAATTTGACTATCGCCCTGCCCGAACTCGCGGCAATTGCCCAAAACGCGGGGTACAAAGCACTTTGCATGCGCGCATCGGGCGTGGGCACGCACAGCCCCACCGAACGCATCCGCGAGGTGCAACGCCTGATAAAAAAACACGACCTCGTCGTCTCGATGGCAACGGGCGATTTTGCCATCCCCGAAAACGGCCCCAATGGCCCGGACAGCTTGCGCCATATTACCCCACACCTCGACTTGGCCGACGCCCTCGCCTGCGACCTCTTGCGCGTCTGCATCAAAACCGATGCCGACATCGCAAATGCCCAGCGCGCTGCCGATGAAGCCGCCGAGCGCGGGATCCGCTTGGCGCATCAATCGCATACCCAAAGCCTCTTTGAAACCGTCGCGGGATCGCTCCACGCGCTGCAAAGGATTAACCGACCCAATTTTGGCCTCATTTACGAACCAGCGAATTTGGCCCTGTGCGGCGAAGACTACGGCCCGGAAACCCTCAAACGCTTCGCGCCCCATCTCTTTAACGTCTATTTGCAAAATCACGTTCCAGACCCCAGCGGCGACATGCCCATGACCACATGGGTGCGCGGCGCGGTTCACTCCACCTTGCGACCGCTCGATGAACCGGGCGGCATTGACTTTCAGCGCGTCTTTGACGGCCTGCACGCCATCGAGTACACAGGCTACGTCACCCTGCACCACGCCTTTGGCGGGGACCTGCCACCCGACCGTGCCGCTATCCGCGCGGCAAATTTTTTGAAATGTTTTTTTTAGAAAGAAGGGGAGACGTGATTCCCCGTCCGCATCAAGCTAAGAAGTTGTCTTAAAATTATTGGGACCTACCCCCCTAATACCAATTTGCTTTTAAGTTGTCCGTATCCTGCCTCCCATCAGGGAGGAATGAGGAATTGGGGACAGACTTACGTAAAGCGTTTGGTTCTGCCTCCACATGGGTTGCCTTCGATGCGTTGGCTACGCCTGTGCCTACGGCGTGCGGCGACCTACTTTTTTTCAACAGCAAAAAAAAGTAGGCAAAAAATGCCGCTCTCAAACGCCGAGAGGCTGGCACAGCGCAAAACGCTTTTGTAGCAGTACGACATGCGCCGGCCTGCGAAGGAAGTTGCAAGATGGATGTGGGTTGCGAGACGGCCTTGCGCGCTGTGCGCGATGGTTTTATCGGAGGGTTTTTTGTGATGGCATTTTTGCTATGGCTTTTCTGAATGACTGCGTAAGGTCAAGGGGATCGCTGGCTGGCAACATATTGGTATAACCCCCCGTGCTCGCCCAAAGACACGAGATGCAAAGATAGAAACTTAGGGGCCATGCCCCCGTGCTCGCCCGAAAATGCTTCTAAGAGGACGGCTCATCTCTTCACAAAAATCTGTTCGTGAAACACCGGTCGGCTCCAGCCCAGAAAGGCGTTGTCGGCCACGTTTTGATATGGCACATTGCCCAAGCGGATATTGGCCCCCCAAACGTGGTACGCGGAACCAATGGTGATGATCGGAACGTTTTCCGTGTGGAGATCGCGCACCCGAATCATGTACGCGCGGAGTTTTGCGGTATCGACAGTGGTCATTGCCAATCGCACGTATCGGGTGGCCTCGTGCAACCAGTTCGGGCCTTCGTCCCAGGCATTCTGGTGCCAATAGGGCACGTTTTTAGCCAGAACGGCCCAACCGATAGAATAGGTCAAGGGATCGTTCGGCCCTTCTAGGCCCCAATAGTGGACATCGTATTCGCTGTTGTACCGACGCGGCACGATGATATCGCGCAATGCCCCATTGAGATTGACCTTAATCCCCACATCTCGCCAGTGATCCGCGACCAGTTCCGAGACCGGCTGGCCGTTGAACATGCCGCCGGGGTGGACAAAATCAATGGTGAGTTCAAACCGAGAACCGTCCCGAAGTTCGCGGATGCCGTCGCCATCGCTATCGCCATAGCCCTCTCGGTCAAGCAGGCGTCTGGCCTTGTCGGGATCGTACTCCGCGTATTTCGCGTACGCCTCCGCAGAAAAGTAGGGGCTGATCGGCCCAAAAGAATAGCCCGAGGGCTCGAGCAACCCGTGAAAAACAATCTCGTTGATTTCCTCGCGGTTCACCGCGTGCGAAAGCGCGATTCGGACGCTTTTGTTGCGAAACGCCTCGCGCAAGGCGGGCCTGGGCGCGTCCCAGTTGAGGTGATAGGCCGGCCCCCTGTTGGGGCCGGTAATGCGAATTTTGAATTTCCCCTTCTTCTCCTCGGCTTTGAGCGTGGGAAACATGTCGATGCGCGTATAACGCCCGATCAAGTCGAGTTCACCATTGATGAATTTGAGGAGGATCACTTGGGGATCCTGAATGACGTTGAAGACGATGCGGTCCGCATAGGGAAGTTGATTGCCCGCGGTATCGACTTTCCAGTAGTAGGGATTGCGTTCATAAACAATGCGCTGCCCGCGGATCCATTCCACGGGCACCCATGCAGAGATGCGGGGCATGCCGGGCTGCATGAGCATCTGCGCGCTGGTGGTGGCGCGGCGAAAGGCTTGGTAATCGGCTTTGGGATTGTATCTGGGGTGCAGGGGCAAAAGAACGTGTCTGGGCGCGGCGACCAATTCCCGGCTGAGTTCATAGAGCACGCGCCCTAGGGGTTTGGGAGAGGAGATTTCGAGGGTATGTGCGTCAATTTTTTTTAACCGCATCGGTTTGCCATCCACCATCCATCCCGCGGGTGGAAAGGGATTTTGACGGGCGTTGTCGTCAAAGGTCATGTCGCTATACCAAAAGAGAATATCATCGACAGTGAACGGATGCCCGTCCGACCATTTGACGCCCCTGCGAATTTTGAACACCGCGACCCTGCCGCTGTCCGCGTAGGCAAAACCCTCGGCCAAGTTGTGCCGGATGCTGTTTGGGAAAGGGCGTTCATAGCCCATCAGATTTTCGTTGAGGGTTTTATTCGGGCCAGGAGTTTGCACGATATCGCCTGTGAGCGCGCGCCGCAACGCGCCGCCATAGGTACCGATCGCTTCAATGGGCACAACGACGAGGGGATTGTCGGGCAGGCGTTCAGACACGGGCGGGAGTTCGCCCCGTTTGACTTGGTCCGCCAACATCGGGGCTTCGTTAAACGCACGGTTCTGGAGAATGCCGGGATCGATCTCAAGGGGGGCGCGAGTCAAAGGTACTTCTCGCGCTTTTTGAACACAGGACAGAGAGGTCACGTCCTGCCCAGTGTCTGGCGCGAGACACCCTGCCCACACGAGAACAGCGCAGAGACAAAGCCAATGTGAATGCCGATCCATATCAACCTCGAAAATTTTCACCTTTTTAATTTTCGCCCCTTTGCCTAAGATGGCAATGATCCAGACAACAAACAAGGCCATTATGACCCATCGCACGTACAAAGCCGACGCCCTCCTCCTCCTGACCGCCGGGATATGGGGAACGACTTTTGTGGCACAGCGCGCGGGCATGGATCACCTAAGCCCTTATGCTTTTAATGCGGCGCGGTTTTTGTTGGGCGCAATGCTGCTCGTGCCCCTCGCCTACAAGAGATCGCGCATTGCGCCGTTTTGCCACACGCTCAAAACCGGTGCCTTGCTCGGCGTTATCCTCTTTGGCGCGTCGTCCTTTCAACAGACGGGCATTGTGTACACAACCGCGGGCAAAACCGGATTTATCACCGGTCTGTATGTGATTATCGTACCTCTGCTCGGATTTTTTGTCGGATTGCCCATTGACCGCCGCGTTTGGATCGTCGCCCCGCTGGCCTCAATCGGTCTGTATTTACTCAGCGTTCGAGAAACCTGGAACTTTGCACCGGGGGATTTTCTGGTCTTTGTCAGCGCGTTTTTATGGGCCGCCCATATCTTGGCGGTTGGGCGCGTTGCAGCAAAACACGACGCTTTCCACCTCGCGGTCCTGCAATTCGCTGTTTGCGGTCTTTGCAGTTTGATCGCCGTTCCCTTTGTAGAAGCGGTGTACAACTGCGATAGCAGTTCAACCCTCGCGCTCGCCAATTTCCAACGCGCTGCATTTCCAATTGCCTACAGCGGTCTGTTTTCGATAGGAATTGGTTTTACCCTGCAAATTTTCGCCCAACGCCACGCGCCCGAAACCCATGCCGCCATCATCTTGAGCTTGGAATCCGTTTTCGCCGTGCTCGCGGGCTGGCTCATTCTGAATGAATCCCTCACACCGCGCGAACTCATCGGTTGCGTTTTGATGTTCGCCGGCATGATCGCCGTGCAACTTTCTCCGTCACAACAGAGGTCATGACCATGAACCTGCTCGCCCGGGGTGAACGCGCCCCCGACTTTGTCCTGCCCGCAGCAGACGGCCCGCAAACGCGCTTTTACGCCCGCGCAGGGGGCCGCCCAACCCTTTTGATTTTCGCCAAAACAACACGGTTTTTGGAAAATTTGTATCCCCCTGCCGAGATCGACATCTTCCTCATCAGCCCATCCGCTATCGAAAACGCCAACGCCCCCGTCTTCATTGACAAAGACAATGCCGTGGGCAAAGCCTATCGCCTCAGCGGAGACTTCGCCGCTTATGCACTCGACGCCAACCTGCGTGTCCTGGCTGCGATCCAGCATATAGACGCCATCGATCAGCTTTACAAGGCGTTCAAAAGCCTGCCTGCTCATCGGGCCATAGACATCGGCATCCACGCGCCCGTGCTCCTCATTCCCAATGTTCTCACGCGCGATATCTGCCATGCTCTCATCAATATTTGGGCTGCAAAAGGCCATCGAGAAACCGGCGTTGAACGCTCCCGTGCCGGTGCGCGGCGCGACATCATTGACCCCCAAAACAAAAAGCGCCGAGACCATCAGGTCGCCGACGCCAAACTCTTGAGATTGCTGACCACCACGGTGGGCCGCCGCATCATGCCCGAAATCCAACGCGCCTTCCACTATAAAGCCACGAGATTCGAGGGTTTCAAAATCGCCTGTTACGACTCGTCCAGCGGCGGCTTCTTTCGCGCCCACCGCGACAACCTCAGCCCCGCAACCGCCCACCGCCGCTTTGCCCTCACGCTCAACCTCAACGACGATTACGAAGGCGGGCACCTCGTCTTTCCCGAATTTGGCCCCCATCGCTATCGCCCCCGCGCAGGCGATGCCATCGCGTTTTCCAGTTCCTTCCTCCACGAAGTCCAGCCCGTCACCCAGGGACGCCGCTTCACCCTGCTCTCATTCCTTTTTCACGACAAACCCACGCGCTAATAATGCGAATTGAGCGCAAACGAGTAGGAAGCAAGCGGTGGAAACGATCCTTGACATCATCAAATGATTGACTGTATTCTTTGGGGAATATAAACAGATATAAACGCCGATCTTTGTCAATTTTTTATAGACAAGACAGGGCCTTCGCAAGAACTTATGACCACTCGAGAGGCTACAGAATCCAGCACACGCGCCTGTCGATACGTCAGGGAAAAATTGAGGCAGCGAAATTTGGCAGAGATTGGCTGGTTGTGCGGGAAGTTGTTGTCGAATACAAGGCGAGGCAGGACAGCCGAGATGCGAGGATAGAAACGCAGGGGCGATGCCCCCGTGCTCGCCCAAAGACACGAGGAGAGAAAAATGAATGAGCACGCGAACCGTGTAAAGGCACCCCCCCTCAAAATTCAGGGCATCAAAACAAAGCTGGTGTCATTTATTCTCAATCATGTGAAATGGGATGGCCGCGGGCGATGGGTTGAACCCTTTTTGGGATCGGGCGTTGTGGTTCTCAATGTCAACCCAGAGAGAGCCTTGCTCGCGGATGCGAATGAACACATCATCCACTTTTATCGCGCAATACAAACGGGCGAGATGAACCCCTACGATCTGCGTTGCTTTTTGGCGCGAGAAGGCCAAGTGCTCAAAGAAAAAGGTCAAGCGCACTACTATGACCTGCGCGAGCGTTTTAATGCCCATCATTCGCCCTTCGACTTTCTCTTTTTGAACAGGGCGTGTTTTAACGGCATGATGCGATTCAACGCACAGGGCAAATTCAACGTCCCTTTTTGCAGGAAGCCCGAAAGATTTGCCCAAGCCTATATCACCAAGATATGCAATCAAGTCGCTTGGGCAGGCGAGCGGATCGAGGGGAAAGATTGGCACTTCGCGGTTCGGGATTGGCGCGATACACTCCGCCAAATTGAAGATTCGGATTTCGTCTATCTCGACCCACCGTACAATGACAGACATGCGGATTATTACAATCGATGGGGCGACAGAGATGCCGACGGGTTGGCGCGAGAAGTCAAAAAATTAAAGGCGCGGTTTGCTTACTCGACTTGGAAGCAAAACAAATACCGCACCAATGAACACCTGACAACGCATTTCTCCGACTATCCCACGGCGACAAAGGCGCATTTCTATCACGTCGGCGCCAAAGAGTCCCTCCGCAACGCGATGGAAGAAGCACTGGTGATGTCACCTAAAACAGTGCTCAGAACTTTGGAATCCGTGCCGAGCGCGTAAATTTTTCTATTCGTCGTTATAATTCCTTTGACATCGTAAGTGATATTGTGCGCGCTAAAAATCCTCTCAAATTCAGATCGAAAATTGAACATTTCTGCACCTGTTTGTTAAACCGCAAGAAGGATTGGGACGATTCTGCTATTGGCGTGACGGGATGTTTTGTGAGTCGTTATTGTAAGGCCGGGATGATTGCTGGAGCATGAGAGATAGGGATGAAATCTCCAAGTTTTGCTTACAACTGTTCCCGAGGCGAAGAGATGGGAGGCAGGGGAAATTTCTCGGTGATCAGCATCAACGGTCGCCCCCGGGCGAAAATGCGGTAGGTCCGGCTCAACAGAAACTCGGCAGCCAAATAGCGACCGGCCTCGGACTTCTGGTCGACCCTCTCTATGCCGCACCAGAGGCGATCTCGGTAGGTCTCCATCTGGTTGTGCGCCAACACGCGCCCCAGGCCCGCCCCAGGCTTGCCCAAGGCCACCTGCACATCTTCGGGCAGGCGTTGCTGGACGAGGGTAGAGGCCGCATAGACATAGATTTGGCCGGTGTCATTTCCCTTCAACAGCACCCGCCGGTCAATCGCGGGTTCGCCCGAACCGGCTTCCAGCCATGGATGGTCCGCGGGCAACAGGCGATCCCATTGGTCCAAGAGAACAATATCCACGCGCTCGCCCATATACGCCTCCAACACCTGCGTCACCGTGCCATCTGTAACCAGCAACACCCGCTGAAAGGGACTCAGTGTCCCTGTTTGCACGGGCTTCAGATTCTTCGGTTTCGAGGTCTGAGCCGTGAACAAGCGGCTGACCAAGGATTTGGTCGTATCTCCGGGACGATTGATTTCCATAACGCGATCTCTCCAGCGTGCGGGCTTCAGTTTAGACCCAATCCAAATCGGCGCGGTGCCCTTCTTCCATAAAAGCGGTCAGCAGTTGAATCGATGCCTCGATATCGCCCTTGTCCGCCAATTCAATGGAGGTATGCACATACCGCGTGGGGATGGACAGCGTAATCACGGGCACCCCGGCCCGAACGCGCTGTATGCCCCCTGCATCTGTGCCGCCTCGAGGCAAAATCTCCATCTGGTATTCGATATTTCGCGCCTCTGCCAGGGCCTTCATGTGCGACACCAACCCCGGATGTGAAATGGAACTCGAATCCTGAATTTTGATCGCGGTCCCCTTTCCCAAGCGCGTCACCTGTTCGTGCGCGGGTATGCCCGGCATATCGGCGGCCAGCGTAATATCCAATGCCACACCCACATCTGGATCCACCCCAAACGCGCTCGCCATCGCGCCGCGCAAGCCGACCTCTTCCTGCACCGTGGCCACGGGATAGGTCTCAAACGCAAACGATTTTGCCCGCTTCATCGCCTCGATCATCACGTACACCGCCAAGCGATTGTCCATTGCCTTGCAACTCACGCCATCGCCGATCTCGGCAAATGCGCGTTGCAACGTCACCATCGCGCCGAGTTCAACCGCCTCTTTGACCGCATCGCCCGGCATGTACAAATCCACCACAAAATCATCCACGCTCAACTTCTTATTGCGTTCCGCATCCGTCTGAATATGCGGGGGCTTCACGCTGGGATAGAGCAGGCCCGTGTAATCCTTTTCAACGCCGGCAACCGTCACCCGCTGCGCCACCATATTGCGCGGATCGTGCCCGCCCAAAGGCACCAAGCGCAAAAACCCCCGCTTGTCGATGTGCGACACCACAAAACCGATCTCGTCCATGTGCGCGGCCAGCATCAGCTTTTTGGGATTCTCACCATCGCTCGCCTTCTTCTTCGCGATCAAATTGCCCATCCCATCCACGCGCAATTCGTCTGTTATCGGCTCGAGTTCCCGCCGCACAATTTCGCGCAACCGCCCCTCGCGCCCAGGCACCCCCGAACATTCGCACAATTTCTTTAACAACTTCATGGATAACCTCCAAAAAAATTGAAATCATTGCGTCACGGCAAGTACTACAATCGAAAATACAGCAGGTTTTATCGTCCGGCAAAAGACTTTTTGCACCGACAGCAAGACAGCGGCACGCCTGCTGTCAGATTCTCCTTGCATTTTTGATAAAATGAAATAATATATTACCTATCAGGTAACGAAAAAAGGTGATCACAAGGAGAGAGGACATTGGATATCGCCTTTCAGACACGGAAAATCAAAAGAATATTCAACTCGTCCAAAGCACTTCATAGGACGTATAGTCCCCGCATGGCGAAGGCGATTATGATCCGCCTCGCCACCCTAAAAGCCGCCAAAACATTAGAGCAGGTGCCCACGACGCCACCCGATCGGAGGCATCAACTTCAAGGAACTCGCGACGGGCAATATGCCGTCGATCTCGTCCACCCCTATCGACTGATTTTTAAGCCCAATCGCGATTTCCTTCCACGCAAAGACGACGGAGGGATAGACGCGAAAAAGGTGAGTGCAATCACCATCGTTGAAGTGATCGACTACCATTGAACAAGGAGAAAAAAATGGCGATCAATCAGTACCAGCCGGACTACGCGGTTCCACCGGGTTGGGTTTTGGAGGAACGATTGGACGCGCAAGGCATCTCCCAAGCCGAGTTCGCTCGACGGTGCGGGCGCTCTCCGAAGTTGATCAGCGAGATCATCTCGGGAAAAGCCTCCCTCGAGCCGGCGACAGCACTTCTGTTCGAAAAGGTGCTGGACGTCGATGCGCGTTTGTGGCTCGGCATTGAGGCCGACTACCGGCTCCATCACGCCCGGAAAGCCGAGGCCGTGGAGGCAACCAAATCCGCGGCGTGGTCAAAGAAATTTCCGGTTGAGGAACTCGTGAAGCGGGGCATCCTTCAAAAGCCGAAGTCAAAGGAGGAAACCGTCTGCGGATTGCTCTCATTTTTCGGCGTCGGTTCATTTAAGGCTTGGCAAATGAAGTATCGCTTGGCGAATGTGGCGTATCGACATTCGCCGAGTTTTGAAAGTGATAACATTGCATTGGCAACATGGCTTCGGCTCGGAGAACTCGACAGTGAACAGCGGGATTGCGCCGACTACAATGAGACGCGCTTTAAGCAGGCATTGCAGGAAATTCGCGGACTGACGCGGGAAAAAGTAGAGAAAGGGCTACCTGACGCCCGACAACTCTGCAATCGATCTGGCGTTGCCTTGGCTCTGATCAAGCCGCTGCCGAAAACAGCCCTTAGCGGTGCGGCGTGGTGGCTTTCTCCCCGGAAGGCCATAATCCAGTTGAGCGCACGCTACAAGACAGACGACCATTTGTGGTTTAGCCTGTTCCACGAGGCCGCACATATTCTTTTGCACAGTAAGAAAAACGTATTTATCGATGGCACAAAGCAGGGCGAGATCACAGACCGCGAATCGGAAGCGGATGAATGGGCAGCAAACAAGTTGGTGCCGAAGCGAGAATGGGCGCGATTTGTTGCAAATGGTCCGTGCGAAAAGGAGGCGGTTTGTGCATTCGCTGCCGCTCAGGGCATTGCCCCGGGTATTGTCGTCGGCAGGCTTCAACACGAAGGCCATCTCCCTTGGAGTCAACTGAACGAACTCAAAGTCCGCTTGAAATGGACAAAGATGGCATTCTAAATTTGAACGACAAAAACGCGCACAGGCATAGCCTACAATGAGCGAAGCGAATAATCTGCGGAACGGTGTACAACTGCATCAACTGTTGAAGCACGCAGTGGTTGAGGAGGGCAGGATCCGTCTATTCGTCTATTCGCGCTTTTTGTCGGGTATTCTGAAACGCGCTACTAACGCCGCGTAATCTTCGGCCCCACATACACGACATAAAGTGGATCATCTGATGTTACGGGCCAAGAAAAATGAATGCGGATGGGGGGAGTATTACTCACCTTTCCGTGCCAGGGACAAAACAACGGCTTACCACCGCCAGTTGGATGCGGAAAGGTCAGTTTTTTTCGGAAATCGCGCTTCTCTGTGGGCGACGAGTCGGAAAACCACGCCCGTTTTCCGGCGAAGTAATCCCCTAAGAGTTCGTGCCCATCAGGGGTACATTTTCCCTCTGCATCAAAGCAGCATTTTAACCGCTCCAATACCTCAAGACGACGGAGTATATTTTGAGCAACAGTAAGAGCAAAAGGATGTCCATTGAGTGGGTCAAAGCAGTCTGTGGAAAATGTCAAGTGCGTGCAGCGAACCCTCGCCTCGTCTGCCAATGCTTTCCACGATGCGATCTCGACAGGAGTAGCCTTGAGCGCGTTTTCCAGTTCAGCAGCCGCTCGGTAATTGACAACTTCAATCTGCCTGAACGCAACCTCATTTCTCAACCACTTCACGACAGCGGGAGAAAAATCCCACGACGATGGAATCAGGCTCACGAGATGGGTTTCAATCCCACCCAAACAGCGATATGCCGCTTCTCCGACAGCAGTATCCGTAACAATGTCTCCACTGCATTCGAGATAATCATCAGAGCTATGCTTATCCTCCCAAAACGGCCCATGCTGTATTAGCCACTGCAGCACGGCCAGTCGCTCATTTCTGGCTAGCCTTTGGATCGCTTGCTTCATATATACTCCGCGCATGACCTCGGCCCCGCGCATGTTTCTATGACTGTATATTTCGCGCCCGTACTGCTTGGCGACATTTCGGATCGCCATGAGTCGTCTAAGCGCGTCTCGGAACATGTGCAGATTGTGAAATTGCCCGTGGATTGAAAGATCGTTTGTAAGGAGTTCCACTGTTAGTCCCATCCCGCGAAATGGTTCATGTCTTTATCGAACTGGTCGAAGAAACCGTCCGGCCACGCATCGATATTACCCGTACTATCCAGAATGGGACTTACCACCTGCGCGCCATCAACTGACCGCGGCTTAAAAAAGTGGATCGACACTTGCTCTGCCGGTAGTTGTTCCGCCTTGACAGCACGCCGAATGCCATTCAAAACGTGATCGCTGTGCGTTTCCAAAATGACCTGAACACCTGCTCGTGCGACCTCCGCCAAAAATTGTCCCATCAATGCCTGCCCGGCCGGATGGAGGTGAACTTCGGGGTTTTCGATCAGCAAAAGATCATCTCGACGCGCCGACAGCGATGCAATAACAATGGGCAAAATCTGCGTGATTCCAAATCCCGCATGGATGGGACGATGGAAGTCCACATCGTCGGATGTGCGAAATCCCAATGTCACGGCATTTGCCTGAGGCACCTGCTGCACTGTCAAACCACAGCCTGGGAAAAAGGTACGCATTCTCGCCTCCACTTGTCGCAGGCGTGTGGCAGGCACATCGGGCAATACGAGTTCATCGCGGACGTATTCGTCGCGTCTGGAATACAACACGCTCACCGCGTGTTCACCAGCCGGTCCCACGACCGGCGCAATCTGTGGGTCTTCAATGTCGTAAATCTCTCGGGGACCTATTCTCTCTGCCGTGAGATAGGTGAGATCCCGCACGCGCTCGACCAATGAGAGGGTTGTGTCGGGCGGAAGCAAGTAGCGAAGTTGACCGGTCTTGTTCAAAACCTCATCGCCTGCAACCACGCGCTCAACCGCCATGGACATCTCCCAACGCTCGCCCGTGAATGTCCAGCGATACGCTGTCTCCTCATCGATCAGCCCAATCTCGCAGGTATGCCGACCATGCACTTTATCCACAATATCCAACACCGTTCCGAGCCGAACAGCCGTCCCATTGAGCATAAGGCGCGTTGACCATTCGTCTCCGCGCATCGTCTGATGCAACAATGCCAGCGACTGAAGCACGGAGGATTTGCCCGAAGCATTAGGGCCGGATAACAACGTCAGCGGACGCAAGGGAAGATGCAACAATTCAAAGCACTTAAAATACCGCAAATCAATCTGAGTAAGCACCGAACACCTCCTGAAATAGGCCATCTGCAATCTGAAACCTGGATCTGATCTTTAGTGCGCCATTGGTACCATAAGTAATGCTATCCATAAAATCCGCGTCGGCCATCAATTGATAGAACCCCTTTCTGAGCATTTCAGCGCGGGATTCAACGAGATGCTTCGGATAGCGCGATAACCCGGTCGACATCACATCCCAAAGCGAAGCATTGAGCACACTCCGCCGTCCCTGTCTTTCATAATGCTTTCTGAAAGCATGTCTGCCAAAAACTGCGTAGTTATTCGTGAGGCTCCTGCGAAACTCATTGGACAGGCGCGATAAATTCCCCGGTTGCATGGCGTTCATCTCTCTCAGTGCCCGTGCGAGGAAATCGTCCATATTTCCCTTGTATTCATCAAGATCGAGAAATTGGAAAGCGCAAAACCGGTTGACAAACTCGCGGTCGCGCATCGTCTTTGTATTCAAGCTGCGTCCTGTCGCGTCTAAAAAAATATCTGTTCGCGCCTCGGTCTTGAGAAAACGGGTCGCCTCGCCCATGTACAAGCTATTACGCATCTGCTGACGGGTAAGTGGAACGCCGCCATTTACGCGCTCGAATATGTCCAAACGGGCCCGATCTGGTACCTTGGCGTCCATAATGTAGAAGATCAAATTGCAATCTTCTACACGGTTTTGCAACTTGGGCGATAGATCGTCGAATCCCTTGTTGTGCAGTTCATCTTGACCTGGAAGCGACAAGCACAACTCGCCATCGACGAAACGCTTGAAAGTCAAAAGACGTTGCAATCCATCTACGACCACCATTCGCCCTTGGTCGTCCTCTGCCAAATAGAAAACCGGCAGGGGAATCCGCATCAGCACAGACTCAATGAGTTTGCTCTGCTTGTCTCCGGGCCAGATAAAATCTCTTTGAAATTCCGGATCCATGATGTAATTGCCCTGCCCGATCCTTCGCAGAACATCGTGAACCGTGCGACTCTCATTCCGAATCAGCAGTGTATCTATTGGATAGCCTTTCCACGAGGCGTCGGCCTTGTCGCTAAGGCCCTCGATCTCCTCGGCATCGTCAGTCTGTTTTGTTGGATCTTTCCCTGCTGCTTTCTCAAAGTCCGCGTTCATGGTGATTCCTCCTTTTTGTTCGACGCATCCTCTTCCCGCTTGTAGCGCGCCACAATTTTGTGATCGATGCCGCCTCGGATATTGAATCGGCTGATCACCTGCATTTCCACAGGGTCGCACAGGGCCACCAGATCGTTCAAAATCTCGTTGGTCACGGGCTCCATGTAAATGCCCCGATTGCGAAACGACCAGAAATAGTGTTTCAGCGAGCGCAATTCCACGCAGCGCGGGCCGGGCACGTACCGAATCGCAATCGTCGCAAAATCGGGCTGGCCCGTTTTGGGACATAACGACGTGAACTCGGCAAATGTAAATTCGATCTCGTAATGCCGTTCGGGATTGGGGTTGTCGAATGCTTCTAAAAGATCGGCCGAACTCATGCCCCATCCTCGCGCTCGCACGCCACGGTGATGCGCGTCTTGATGCCCCCGCGCACGGTAAAATCACCTGTCACGTTTAGCGTCAATGGATCGCAAGTCCGTACAAAATCGTCAGCGATCTGATTGATCGCGCCCTCGCAAGACACCTTCTCATTGCGAAACGATCCCAAATACGCTTTGAGCGACATCTGTTCCACGCACAATTCTCGAGGCACATAAGAAATCGAGACTGTGGCAAAAATCGGCTGTTCCGTCACCGCGTACAGGGCCGTAAATTCCTCGGTCTCAAATTCAATCGCATACCCCCGCTCGCGCTCAGGATTTTCAACGCACTTGAGCACCATCACCTCTCGTATCTTCGGGCGGGCACAGGGGCACCGCCCCTACATTTACGCCCTTTGCACTCGCCTTTTGTGCCCCGTGTAGAATCATCACAGGGCATGCTTCTGTGGCTAATCATTCAAAGGGCGCCAGGCTCGCGCCCACGGGATCGGGATTCACCGGGCGAATCGGCATCTCTCGATACGATTGATAGGTCACCTGCAAATGCGGCGTCTCAATCCGCTCGTGCCCTTGATACCGCGAATCCAACAACGCCTCCAGCACGCCAGAGACCAAAAGCGTGCGCTCAACCGGATACGGCGGTCGGCCCGTCAAAAACATCTGCTGAATATTCAAACTCAAATAACTGAAATGCGGATGCGGGCTATCGGGCAACAAAACGCGCATGCCCTCAACCTGTCCATTGCGCCGCGCAGCAAAGCCAAACCCTTGCGTGTACCCATTCAACATCAACGTCGCGGCCTGCAAGCCATCCGCATATTCCAACAAAAAGAGGGCCGGATTCTGGCAGTGTTCGCGCACATCGCCGTCTTCTTTCGCCTCAATGTGCGCCACTGCCGCCGCACAGAGATCGCGATCCCACGCATCAGACGCCCAAACAGCATCGCCCTCCAAGCACTGCACCGCCACAATCCCGGTCTCGCCGCCAGCGCGCCGCTCCACCATGCATTGCAGGGTCTCCAGCGCGTGGAACCCATAGGAATCCAGCCCGCTATACGCCACGGACATCGCCATTTCAATATCCGTATCCAACGCATATTCAATCCACGGCTCGCGCCACGCCAGCGGCACGGACGACCCGGCCATAAACGGCACCTCGAGTTCGCATGCGCGGTCGTACATCCACTTGGCATCGCGCCAGTTGTACGAGAGATGCTTGTCGTTAAACACCGGCACCGACCGCCCGGACGAGGCAAACACCCCGCAGATTTGCTCAAAAAAATACTTGCGCGGATACATGTGTTGTTCTTTCTCGTTCCACGCATAATCGCCGTGTTCGCCGATCAGCAACACGCCATCCACCGCTAATTCTTTCCCTCCCAACGTCAGAGCCTGAGTAATACTGCCATACATCTGCACGCCAAATTCCTCTGCTATCGCGCATCCGATATCGTCTCTGAAATGCACCTGATCCAGATACATCGACACCACATCCACTTCTGGCGGCAGCAACCCGTCATCCGTTGGAAACCCCTTCAAAAATTTCGTCACAATCACATCGGCATGTGACCGGGGAAAATACGAGGTCACAATTGCCGCGATCCTTTTTTCGTTAGCCATGGCGTGCTCCAAATTGTATTGTGTCTCGTCCGACAAATCTCCTCGGCGTCCAATATCGGAATCGCCTTTTTGCGTGTCAAGGTCAAAGCCGAGAATGGTCATACCCATTTGATTTTTATATGAAATGCCAATTCGCCATTGCCCTCTGCGGTGTTGCGGGGGCAATAATCCTCCTGCTGACCTGCTCCGCGCCTCCCGATGGCAAGACGGTATTTATCGAATCGGGCTGTGCGAGATGTCATGGAATCAATGGCTCTGGCAGTGCTCAGGCACCGCGTTTAGAGGACTTACAAAGCAAGTGGACGCCCGAATCGCTAGAAGCATTTCTGATCGATCCCCCCGCGTATGCCAAAGACAATGCCCGGTTGCAAGCCTATCTCAAAAAATACGCAACGCCCATGCCCAAACTCGAAATCGCACCCACAAGGCGAAAGGTGCTCGTGCAATATCTGCTCCGTGAAAAGAGAGAAGCAACCACAGATGAACGCAAATAAACAGGGATGAAAGGCGGAGCGCGGATTAAGCAGATTGCGCGGATTACGCGGATGAAAAGCAAAGGCAAGATACGCGGATGAACCCCACACCTCTGCACCCGCTACGTCATCCGCACTGCATCCTTCGCCACCTACAATCCCCAATCCGCGTTCTTATGCGTTCTTATGTGGTCGCTTCTCGCTCCGGGATTGTCTCTCGCAATCTGCTTTCGGGGGACTGCATCTCTTTGAGTGCCTGATGAGCTGGGTTGGATGGGGCCCTATCGATCCGCAAGGACTCGCGGAACAAGGCCCTCGCCCTGCTGGTATTTCCCCTCCGCTGTGCGATCTGTCCTGCCACGAAGAACTCTGTCGCCCGGGCCTCTTTGCCGCGGTCATCGCCTGCAAGTTGCACGGCTCTTTGTAGATAGGTTTCCGCCAGCCCTAAGAGCCGGTCGCCTTCCTGGCTCGCAAGGGCCTTGCACATGCCCATCAGCGACCAGTAATTGCGTTTTGCCAGCGGCAGTATATCGGCGATGTAATCGATCATCGCGGATTGCACATTCACTTGCGCGAGACCCAGATATTCTCCGTAGGCTCTCAGCATTTCATTGCGATGCACGGCACTCGGCGGGTCTTCCGGTTGCGGCATCGCGATCAGTTTCCCGAAGTACTCCTTGGCCTTGTCGTTGCCCCTGATCTGGATTCGTCCCGATCCGACGGTCTTATTGACTTCGACAAAAAATCCGAGATGAGCGAGTCCCGCCGCCGAGAAGGCCGGGCCGAACCACATGGAATACACCGGTTGCTCTGCATCCCGAAGAAATTCGGCCCACGCGGCGGTCTTTTGTTCCGGCGTCGTCAACGGATGCGCGACCCGATCGCTGAAGACCAAGCCGTGATACTCCAGCAACCGAAGGTTTGGACGCCGTCCTTTCACGTAGTGGAGATAGGTCATCGGGCCAACGTACGGATCTGCAAACAGCACAAAGGCAGTATCCTTCTCGGCAATGTCGAGCATGGCCTGCGCCTGCTCCTCTGCGAACCGGTCGTGCGGCCGGTAGTTGCGTTTCCCGTTATAGACACCGAGGGCCGCCACTGCGAGCGCGCATGCGGCATAGATCGCCGGAAGCATCGGCTCGCGCCAGTCGCGCACGCCTTGCATCAATGCGTGCAGGCCATAGCCCATCCAGAGCGCGAAAATGCAGTACGCGACCAGCGGATACGGCCGGAAGGTGTAGATTCCAATGGGTTCGTAGTTGAAGCCGAGCATGGCGATGAGCAGGAAACTGCTGGCGGCAAATGCGAGTGCCTCACACAAGAGCCCGAGACGCCAGCCAGTTCGATACTGCGAGAACGCGCCCCACAGCGCGACGAGGCCGCCCGCGATGCCGAACTGCAACAGTGCCTGCGTCGCAAAATGCTTGGCATATAACAACTTGTCGGAAATGCCGGCGTTGACGTTCTGGTCGATGTGCCCGTAGATGCTGCGGTCAATGAAGGTGAGAAACTCGCCCCACGACTGAATGGGCCCGAAGAAATTGACCGGCAATGGCTGGAGAGAACGCCACACCATCCAGCCGTAGAGCGCGGCCACAGGGAGTACCACCATGGGAAGCAGATAGTGAACCCTGCGCCAGAAATCCCCTCTCGCCCCAATGACGTAGGCGAGGAAGAGGGGGCTGGCCAGGATCAACAGCGGATAGTGATTGCCCATGCCCAGGCCGTACACTGCCGCAACCGCGCCCCACAGCCGCGCACGCCGTTTCGCAGCCGCTTCCTGTATGAGGGCCAGCGTTAGGAACACCACCGCGGTATTGGTGGTGTACACGTCGGCGATGATCGCCTGCGACCAAAAATGCTCGGAGACCGCGAGGGCCGCGCCGGCCAGGTACGCGGCGGGCCGATTGCCGGTGCGGCGCACCACGAGGTAGGCGATGCAGGCGCAGGTGATCGCGCCCATCAGCCCGCTCAACGCATGCACCCGCCAAGCCACGCTGCCAAACGGAACCAGCGAGGCGAGATAGCCGATCAGGATGTACAGGGGATATCCGGGCGGGTGTGCGACGCCGGCAAAGGTTGCGGTGGTGATGAACAGGCCGTCGTCCTCCAGCATCACGGTGCGCGGCGTAGAGGCGGCGTACAGGACGAGCACGCCGGCAAAGAGCAACGCGATGCCGAGGAGGTCGCGTTTGAGGCGAAGCGCGTGCAGATCGGGGGGCAGCATCAGAAATTTGCGGCGTTGCGGTTTATGGTGCGGTGTCTGCGCGGCTTTTCGCCCTGCCCGTTGTCGCGCCTGCCGCGTCCTGCCTGTTCGCTTCCCTTTCTCCATTCCTTTTCCTTTGACCGTCTAAAAGAAATCCGCCGTGGCACTGGATCCCGGCGCTCTACCTCTCCAATCCGCGTTCTTATGCGGTTGCTGTTCGCTTCGGGCGGGTACGAGGGCCGCGCCCCTGCGATTACCTTGCAGCCTGAAAATCCCGATTCGCTTTTGGGGTGGCAGGCCGGGGGCTGACCACCGACCACTTGGTGGTCGGGCCGGGCGGAATTACTCGCTACGCTGCGTTGTAAGCTACGCCTGTGCGTCTATGAACTGCTATCGCAGTTGTACCCCGCTCCGCGCTTTTTGTCGTGTATTCTGAAGGGCTTGTATTTTCGCGCTGATTTCGGGATCAGCACCTTTGTATTTCAGGACATTGCGATAGGCGTCAATTGCTTTCAAAATGCGATTGCTGCGTTCATAGGCCACAGCGAGACCCAGATGAGCTTCGTGATCTGCGGACTTGTATTGAAGCACCTTTTCAAATGCCTCAATTGCAGATTCAAATTGCAATTGTCTGAGCGAGAGAATGCCTATGTTAAACTGGATGTCTGAAAATCCTGGCGTGTGAGTCGGAAGTTTGCGATAGGTAGCCAATGCTTCATCATATTGATTGAGGGCGTGATACGCCTCGGCCAAATGGCGATACGCATCAATGTATCCGGGGGCAAGGACAAGTGCCCGCTCGAGATGTTCTCGGGCTTTTTCGTATTCTTTTAATTTGAGATAAACAAAACCTATGTTTTTATGTAGCACCGGAGCCTTTGGGACGTGTTGGATGGCATTTTTGTAAGCCTCACATGCGCCCGGATAATTTTTTTCTCTGATGTATTTCCATGCTAATTTTCCGTATCGAATGGCAGGGTGGATGAAGAATGGATCTGTATCATAACTGCTGTCCGGGCGGATGACATAAAAAAGAGGCACTCGGTCTCTCTCGACTGTGTGAAGGATCTCTCCGGGAACCAACTTGTGGCGGTTGTCGCGGGTCGTGCTCAAATACACATCGATGTGTTCTGGCACGGGGTTGAACACATATCGCGCTTTATCGAGCATGTATTGTGCATTTTTGCTTCCCGCACCAATGCGAAGTTTAGAACTGCTGACTAACCCCGTGTCAGCACCCGCTTTCGAGAGCGTGGCGTAGTGCCTATCCAGCCAAGCAATGCCCTGTTTGTAGGTATTTTCCCAATAGTCGGTTTGATACTTTTGTGCCGCCTTGAACAGACCGCCGGCATAAATTCGATTGAAATACACATACTCATTGGGGTGTAGGCGAATCATGTCATAAAGCGTGAGGCCAGCGAGCAAAACGGGTATGATATAGACGATGCGAAAGCGATGGGAAAGGTGTCGGATTGCGCGTTCCAACCCCCCCGCGCATAAGACTGCCAGCGGCGGAAAAAGAAATAAGAAATGGCGAAAGCCATCGTAAAGTGGGGCACGGATCGCGACAACGTAAGCAAGTGGAAAAGCAACGGCAAAGGCGATGAGCACCCATTGCAGATGGCGATGTGATATCGTGCGTTTTTTGAAATGACAAACGAG
This sequence comes from uncultured Latescibacterota bacterium, assembly GCA_958295785.1. Taxonomy (GTDB): domain Bacteria; phylum Latescibacterota; class UBA2968; order UBA2968; family UBA2968; genus VXRD01. The sequence goes on along the minus strand of OY282377.1, from coordinate 1,415,481 downwards.
ATAGTACAGGCCCGCACCGAGACAGATCATGTGGATTTCGGGCACGATCATCGCAATCCATTGCAAAGCGTAATATCGCGGGACATCAACACTTTGTATGATTTGTCCATCAAAAAATGTGGTGTTGTGATGCGTAAAATGGGAAAAATAACGCAAGGCATAAAATGGATAGGTCAAGGGATCCTGCTGTGCGCGAGGCCAAAACGCGAGCATGGTGATCCAGGCAATCCCGATGACGCAACCCAGTTGAATCGCATACATTTTGAGGTGCGCGATTTTGATGCGCGTTCTCATCGCGTAAAAAAAATAAGCCAGTGTCCAAAATAAACCGAGATAGGCAAAAAGGATCAATCCACCAACGCGCATTCCCAAAGCCGCCCCAATGCTCAACCCCGTGAAGATGATTCTTTTATGGGAGAGATGGGGGATTTCGGACAAACCGCGTATTTGATGATAGAGACTCCACGCATAACATATCGCAAAAGGGATATCTTTGGGATTGTTAAAGGCGTGCCCGTAATAACGGGGGATGAGCAAAAGAAGAACTGCTGCGAGCAAGCCTGTGGATGATGTGCCCAGCGTTGTGCCGATTTTGTAAACGAGCACAATGCCTATCAGCCCCACGACTGCGTTGACGAGATGGTGCGCGTCATAAATGTCAAAGGGAAGGATTTGAGATGCACTGTAAGCGATGAGGTTAAACAAGACGCCGTATAATTCAAGGCTTTCGTCTTTCACAAAAAAGTCTGCGATTTTATCCGCACCAAAGTACCAGTCAAATACGGCTTGTCCATAAGCCACTAGCGGGGGTTCATCAATGGTGATGCCATACTGACGAAACGTACTCAAGATGAGGACGCCATATAGCGCGATCAAAGCGTAGAAAAGCGTTTTATTCCTGTCTTTTGGCATTGCCTTCTCTTTCATCCGCGTTCTTATGCGGTTGCTTTTCCTTCCACGATATCGAGCAGTTCGGGCAGGCTGTTGATCTCGTAGTCCGGCACCGGAATATGGGCGTTGCGGGTTGTGCCCGTGCGGTTGAGCCAAGCGATGGGGATGCCTGCGCGTTTCGCGCCGATGATGTCGTCGTCTTGTGAATCGCCGACGTACAGGGTTTGTGCCGGGGCCGCGGCGCGTGTTTTGAGTGCGGTTGCGAAAATCTCGGGATGGGGTTTGTAGCAACGTGCGGATTCCGAACTCACCACGACCTCGAAGTGCAGGCTGTTGGCGTGCAATGCCGCTGTAAGGTGTCCGTGATCCGCGTTGGAGATAACGCCGGTTTGCACATGGGAAAGCGCGGCCAGAGTGGGTTTGACATCGCAAAACGCGGGCACGCGGCCAAAGGCGTCAAACAGGTCAAAGACGTAATTTTCGGCATTGGCCTGCACGCGGAGGTCGGCGAACACCTTTTGCAGGCTGAGAATGTGTGCGTCCCAAAAGGGCACGAAATCGCCTGCGTGCAACAGGGGGAAAAAGTAGCGGTCCCACTGATGGAGAAACGCCTCTTTGGTCGCGGGGAGTTGGAGATCGTCAACGATGATCTGACAAGTCTCGTACAGGGCGTCAAACGTCTTGTCGAACAACGTGCCATATCCGTCAAAAAAAACAGTGTTATACCTCACCGATAATCCTCCGCATGGCCTTCGGGTTCAAAACCGAGCACATCGCGCGCGTGCGTCATGTCCCGATAGCTGTACGTGTTGTTCGAGACCGCGTAAAAAATGTCGAATTTGAGATCGCCAGGGGCCTCGATGCACGATTCGATCAGGCGTGCGATGGTGTTTTGGCTGCACCACACGGAATAACCGCGCGCCTCTTGGGGCCGATCTTCGGCATTGACCCTGCCAATGCGAAGGCAAATCGCAGAGAGCGGCGTGCTGTCGGCATAGTGCCGCGCAAGGGCTTCGCCCCACACCTTGGTGCAGCCGTAGATGCCGCGCGGGCGCGTGGGCGTTTTGTGGGAAAATTTCTCCCATGTTTCGGGCACGTCCGCGTATCGACCTTGCACAATCGCGTCGTAGGGCGGGTCGTTTTCCCACCCGGCCGTGACGGATCCGCTGCTGGCAAAGATCACGCGCTTGACCCCGGCGCGACGGGATGCTTCAAAAACGTGATACGTGCCCGCGATATTGTGCGCGACAAAGCCCTCAAAATCGCTTTTGATCGCCGCGGCCAAATGAACCACTGTGTCAATGCCCTCAAACGCCGGGCGAATCGCGTCAAAATCCGAAATATCCGCACGATGGCATTCCACGCCCGCAACAGCGCGCCGATTGAGTGCGCGAAGCGCGTACTTGCCTGCGAGTTGCCTGCGAACCACGCCCCCAATCAACCCGCTCATGCCTGTGATGAGAATTTTTTTCATGCCAATGCTCCTTCAGAAGCTGTTTTAATTTTATCGGGACCTACCCTAAAGAGAAAGATGCGAGGATACAAACGTAGGGGCGATGCCCCCGTGCTCGCCCAAAGATACAAGAGGTCATATTTCATTTTAAGACAGCTTCTTCGTTGGTGTAATCCCAACGCCAAATTCTCGTTCAAACGCCTGCCAGAGGTCGCGGTCAACATCGGCGGTGGCATCTGTGAGGACTTCGTCGAGTTCGCGGGGGGATGCAGGGCCTACCAAGAGCATGCCATTGCCATTTAAGGGCGCGGCAAGGCAAAATTGCAGGGCCAGGCGGCGAATGCTGATGCCGCGCTCATTGCACCACGTCCACATTGCAAGGGCGCGGTCTGCTTGCCCCGGGTACCGGCGGTTTGTCAGTTCAAAATCGGGCTTTGGCCCGGCGAGCACGCCCATGCCCTGCACACTGGCGAGGATGAGGCCCACATCGCGTTCAAGCGCGAGCGGAATGGTCGTCTCGCCCGCGGTCTGACTGAGCAGGGTGTAGTCGAGAAACGCGATGACAATATCGCAATGCCCAGTCTCAATGGCGCGGCGGTGAAAATCGTGCGCGCGGCAACCAAGGCCCGTGTGTCCGATCAGGCCCTCGTCCTTCATCTCGAGGAGTTCGTCCGAAGCGTATCCCGGCGCGTAAGCTTCGTCAATATCCTGCGGATCGTGGATGAGCACCGCGTCGAGATAGTCGGTTTTGAGTTGTCTCAGGCTGTTCTCAACGGTCCAGCGAATGGCTTTTGCCGAATAGTTGTGCCGCAGATCTGGATGCGTGCCGGCCTTGGTCTGAAGATAGACTTTTTCCCGGTATCCATCTTGAAGCGCGAGGCCCACGCGGCGTTCGCTCTCGCCCCTGCCATACGCGGCAGACGTGTCGATAAAATTGATCCCCCTGTCAATGGCCTCGCGCACTGTGGCAATGCCTATGTCGTCAGAGACGCGCTGCGGACTGCCGAGAAAAGCACAGCCGAGGCCAATGGCTTTGGGTGTGAGTTCCGTGCGACCCAAGCGTCGCGTTTCGAGTTCGGGCATAGTATCTCCTTTAGATGAGGTAAGATGCGAGGATAGAAACGTAGGGGCGATGCCCCCGTGCTCGCCCAAAGATACAAGACGTAAGAGGGGAAATGTAATACCAAATTGATTTGCTATTGGCCTGATGTGATGCGATCTGCGACCCGCCATTGATCCTCTTGCCGTTACGCAGTCATTCAGAGAAGCCATGGCAACCAGGCCATCCCAAAAGACCATCAGATCATGCCATCGCGCACAGCGCGCAAGGCCGTCTCGCAACCGACAGCCATCTTGCAACCCACCTCGCAGGCCAACGCATGTCGTCCTATTACAAAAGCGATTTGCGCTGTGCAGAGCACCCCTCGGCGTTTGAGAGCGGCATTTTTTGCTTCCTTTTTTTAACAGCAAAAAAAAGGAAGTCGCCGCACGCCGTAGGCACAGGCGTAGCCAACGCATCGAAGGCAACCCACAAGGAGGCAGAACCAAACGCTTGAGACGAGCAACGCATGATCCTTACGGAACGTCTGTTCCCCATTCCTCATTCATCCCTGATGGCAGGCAGGATACGGACAACTAAAAATCAAACTGGTATTACATCTCACCTGATATGAGGGTTTTCAAATACGCGCCTTCGCTACTGATCTTCTCTTCGTCGTCGCCCGGGCCAAATTCTTCAAGCGAGATGTAGCCCTGATAGCCCACGTCCTTGAGGTCTTGGATGATTTGGGGAATATCGGCCATGCCTTCTCGCAGGTCGCAAAAATCCCATTGCCAGTGCATGCTTCCGGTGGCGTCGCGTTGGGTTTGCACGGGCGTGGCATTGCCGATGTGTACATGCGCGAGGTACGGGCCGAGCAATTCGAGGCCCATTTTGCTGTCTTCAAGCCCAACGCGGATCATGTTGGGCACGTCGAATATGGCGCCGATGTGATTGGGATCCAAATTTTTCAGGAGTTCAATGGCGCGAGACGCGCTTACCGCGATGGTGCCAACGTGAATCTCGTAGATGATCTTGACCCCGCAATCGCGCGCCCGTTCAACCAAATGGGCAAAGCCCGTGCGTGCGCCCAAGAATTGCGGCAAATAGGGTCGGGATCGGTCGTGCCGCTGCGCGCCAATGCGAATGAGCGGGGGATTGTCGGGATCGATGGCGAGCGCGCCTTTGAAAATTTTGTCGATGGTCTCGGTCTGATCGCACGTAAAATTCGGCGCGAGGGCGCACACGCGCACCCCGGTTTGTTCCGAGAGGTCGCGGATCTGCGCCGCTTTGTCCAAAATATTGTCCGGGCTGACGTCGGTGAGATGCCGGCCCCAGTTGGACAATTCAGCGTTGGGGTCTTCGGGATTGTACCGACAGCGGAGTTCAATGCCCTCGTACCCGTGTGCTGCGAGTTTTGCAAATGTGGTTTCCAAATCCCATCGGGGAAGCATGACAGAAGTGAGTGACAATTTCATCGCACATCCTTTGTTTGGGGTTCACTGCGCTGCTAATCCACAAAATCCCGATTGCATTGCCGGCACAAATCCATCACGCGCATGAGTTCGCGCGATTCCTCAATGCGAATATAGGGCGCGACACCGTTGACAATCACATCGTAGATATTGGCGTAAAAATCGCGCTGTTTGTCTCGCGTAATGGGAAACTCCTTTTCCCGCCATGGCAATCGGTCTCGGTTGTCATAACTGCGGTCGGGCGCGGCGCCTTCGATAACGGAAAGCGGCAATGCTTCTGCCGGGTCGTAATACCGCACCTTGAACGCATCGCCCGTGCGAATGGCCGTGCCGTATTGCCCGCAAATATGCCATGTGGGCATGTCATAAGCCGATGCCTGATTGATCTGCACGTCTAAGAGTTGTCCGGATTCTTTTTTGATCCACGCTTTGACCACGTCGTCGGCGTCTCCCCGAGTGGCGATAGCCCAGAGTTTGCAATCGATTTCTGCAACGTGCGAATCGTCCGAGAGATAGATGAGTTGGTCGATGTAGTGCGCGCCGTAGTTGTTGAGCATGCCCCCGCCGTTTTTTCGCAAACTCTGCCAGTCATTGCGGCGCACATAGCGATAAACGCCCCGGTGAATCGCATACACAGGCCCCAGCAACCCGCTTTGAATCACCTCGCGTGCGGTTTGCGTTTCCGGGGTGAGGCGATGGGGTTGATAGAGAAAAATATGGCGGTCGCATTTTCGCGCCTGGGCGATCATCCTGTCTGCCGACGCAATGGACGTGGTCATCGGCTTTTCGAGAATGACGTGACAACCTCGCTCAAGGGCGCGAATCGCCATGCTCTCGTGCAAGGTGGTCGGCGTGGCAATGACGACCCCATCGGGCGAGGGCCTCGACCACAGATCGTCAAAATCCATCAGGGTTTCACAACCCGCTGCTGCGCGGGCCTCGGCCAATCGGTCAGGCAGGGAATCGACCACTGCGGTGAGTTCAAATTGATCGGAGGTGAGCACCTGCTGAAAGTGAAACCGCCAGCCGATGCGCCCCAATCCGACGACTGCAATTTTTAATTTCCGGTTCATTGACGCGCTGCCTTTCTCTGTCTATATTGGTGTGTGCAAGCGATCAGCGGTCAGCCCCTGCCCATTCCCCTTGATCGCTTGTTTTGCTGACCGCGCCTTGCGCGTTAAAATACGTGCTGATCCCCAAATGTCCACTACATTTCACGGGTGGTTTTGAATGACCAACAAAGACATTGCAAACGCGCTGACAGAGATGACCACGCTGATGGAATTGAACGGCGAAAATGCGTTTCGCATTCGGTCGTACACCCATGCGGCGCGACAAATTGACCTGTTGCGAGAACCCGCTGCGGATTTGAGCACGCGCGGCGAATTGGAATCGGTGCGCGGCATTGGCGGCAAGATGGCGGAAAATATCGCAACGCTGATCGAAACGGGCGCGTTACCGGGGATGGACGAGTTGCGCGCCGCGCTGCCCGAGGGGGTGCTCGAGATGATTGAAGTGCCCGGCCTGGGCGCGAAGCGCGTGCGGTCTATTTACGAACAACTCGGCATTGCCGACGTGGATGCACTCGCTAAGGCGTGCGCGGCCGGCGAAATCGAAAAACTGCGCGGCTTTGGCAAGAAAACGGCCCAAAACATCCTGCGCGGCGTGTCTTTCTTGCAACGACAACGCGGGCGATTCCTGTGCCACACCGCACAAACCGAAGCCGAGGCATTGCGCGCGTACCTGTCCGAGCAACCGGGGGTGACGCGCGTGACTATCGCGGGCAGCGTGCGCCGATGCGCGGAGACGAGCGAGGATGTCGTTATCGTCGCAAGCGCGAAAGATGGGGAAGCCCTCGCCGAGGCATTTGTCCATTGTCCCGGTGTGGCAGAGGTGACAAAGCGCGGCAAAACCAAAGTGAGCGCGGGGTTGGATTCGGGCATGCGCGCAGAGTTGCGGATCGCGGAGGATGCGGCCTTTCCCTGTGCGTTGCACCATTTTACAGGCAACAAAGAACACAATACCGCGATGCGGCAACGGGCAAAAGACCGGGGGATGAAGCTCGACGAATACGGGTTGTTTCGCGGGAATGAAAACGCGATTTGCCCCGACGAAAAAGCATTATTTGCCGCGCTGGGGCTGCATGATATTCCGCCGGAATTGCGCGAGGGCAACGGCGAGATCGAGCGCGCCGCACGAGGCCCATTGCCCGAGTTGGTCGCGCGAGCCGACCTCAAGGGCACGCTTCACGTACACACGACATATAGCGATGGGCGGCACGGCGTTGAGGCCATGGCGCGGGCCGCTAAAGCATTGGGCTATACCTATATTGGCATTTGCGATCACAGCAAGGCCGCCGCCTATGCCCATGGACTGACCGAAGACCGCGTGCGTTCGCAGTGGGACGAGATCGACCGCGTTGACGATGCGGTGGCGGGCATTCGGGTGTTGAAGGGGATCGAGGTCGATATTTTGAGCGATGGGCGGTTGGATTTTGATGATGCGTTTTTGGCCGAATTTGATCTGGTGGTCGCATCCGTGCATTCGAAGTTTTCAATGACCGAAAAAGAGGCCACCGAGCGGTTGATGTGCGCGGTTCAAAATCCGAATGTCGATATTTTGGGGCATCCCACGGGTCGGTTGCTGCTCTCGCGCGAGGGCTATCCGGTCAATATGAGGGCCGTTATCGACGCCGCTGCCGAGGCGCGCACCGCGATAGAGATCAATGCCAATCCCGCCCGCTTGGATATGGACTGGCGATTGCTAAATTACGCTCGGCAGAAAGGCGTGCAAATTCCGATCAACACAGACGCCCACAGCATCGAGGAGCTCGAAAATATGCGTTATGGCTTGGGCATCGCCCGCAAAGGCGGTCTAACCCCCGCTGACGTGCCCAACGCGCTTTCCGCAGAAGATTTTTTGATCGCACTTCGGGGATAGCGCGATCCATTTTCCCCATAAACTTGACATTGTTTTTCTACTTCCATAAATTGTTTCACTTTTACATCGCAACCCAAAAGCCCAGAGGATAAGCGCGTGAAAAAATTAATTTGGCTGTCTTTTGATCTCGGTGTGCGAGGCGATTACGAAGGCCTGTACGCATGGCTCGATGATCAAAATGCAAAAGAATGCGGCAGTAGTGTGGCGTGTTTTTGGTTTTCTCATGACGGAGAAGCCCTGTGTGAATCCCTCAAGGCAGAGATAGAGGACGCGGTCGCGCTGGACAAACGCTCGCGGATATATATCGTCTATCCGAAGAAAAAAAACATACGGGGACGCTTCCTCGTTGGTCGCCGCAAGAGCGCGCCTTGGGTGGGTTACGGACTGCACGAGGAATACGACGAGGCCGATGTCGATGACCACGCCTTCTAAAGTTCTGGTGGACTCGGGCTTTTTCTTTCCGCTCTTCAACCCGAGAGACCGCTATCACGCCGATGCCGTCGAAAAACGAGAATGGCTTGAAATCCTCTCTCCCGTCATACCGTGGTCAATCCTGTACGAGACCATCAACACGCGGTTTGCGCGGAGGCCGGCAACGATTGCGCGGTTCGAGAGCATCCTTCGCGGCCCTCATATCGCATTGCTCAACGATTCCCCATATCGACTCGACGCCTACGAGAACGCGCTTACACGGGCCAAAACGCGGCGCAACGCGATGAGCCTCGTGGATTCAGTGCTCTGTGCAATCCTCGACGACACCAATGTCCGCATAGACGCGATGCTCACGTTCAATCTCCGCGATTTTGAGAACATCTATCGTTCGAGAGGAATCGAGTTGCTGTGATGTCGAACAGGACGGGAACTGCCTCTTCACCTGAGCAAATAACCCAAAGGGAGCCAGCAGGCAATGGCAAAGCATAGACCTTTGAGAAAAAAAAAGCTCGAGTTTTATCGAAAACTTCTGATTGAGCGGAGGCGCGAGTTGCTCAAACAAGTGCTCAGTCAAGACGAAGATCTCGACGAAATTAGAGGCAATATCGCCGCGGATCCACTCGATGCGGCCGGCAATGCGTCGTCGCTGGAATTGATGACGACCTTGGGCAGTCACGAGCGGAACGAATTGGCTGAAATTGACAATGCCCTGCAAAAAATTGAAAACCGAACTTATGGCTTCTGCGAAGAATCGGGCGAGCCAATTCATCCCGCACGACTCGAGGCCGTACCGACAGCGCGTTATACCGTACAAGTTCAAGAACGTCTCGAACGCGCCCCACAGCAATTTAGCCGGCCCCGCCGCCGCGTTTTGAGGCAAGAAGACTTGCCCCTGTCAACCGATGACGATGAATAGGTCATAAAAAAAGGAGATACCAAACGGTGTCTCCTTTTTTCATCTATGGGGGGCTACACGCGGAGCACAACATCAGGAAACCGCGTTCAGCGCGGAAAAAAACGAGGGTGCTTCGCAAGGAGCGGTGACTCGTTTTGCGTTATTATTCGCGCAGGCCGCGAAGCATTTGACGACAGCCATAGAGGTAGATACCCGTATCCACGGAAAGCGATATGTAACCCACACCGGCATCGATCCAACGCTTTGCGGCCTCGGGGGAATCGGCAAATGTGCCGACCGTGAGCCCGGCTTGGTTGATCAATTTTGCGGCTTCGCGCATGCGATCCACCACGCGCGGATCGTGGACTTGGCCGGGTATGCCCAATGATTGCGACAGGTCGTAAGGCCCCAAGAAGACGACATCGAGACCCGGCACAGAGATGATTTCTTCGAGGTTTTCAAGCCCTTCCACGCCCTCAATGTGAATGAGCACCATCGATGAAGCATTGAGGCGTTCAAAAATAGCCGCGCCATCGGCAAAATAACGGGCCGCACGGGTATAGGGCGAGACGCCCCGCATGCCCAGCGGCGCATACTTGGCCGCCCGCACCACGGCATCGGCATCGGCTTTGTTGCAGATTTGCGGCACTTGCACGCCGCCTGCGCCGATATCCAAAGCGCGCAGGATTTGCGCGGGATCGTTTTCTCGCACGCGCACAATGGGCGTGATCTCGACCCCGTGGGCAACGCGGCAGAGGTCTTCGCAGGTGAGAATGTCGAGCGGCCCGTGTTCTGTATCGAGAATGACAAAATCAAACCCGCTATAAGCCGCGATCTCGATGAGCGCGCCAGAACTGAGGTTGACGAATGGCCCAATGGCAACTTCGCCGTTGGAAAGTTTGTCTTTGAGCAGATTATCAGCCATGTTGGAGCTCCTCTAAAATCAGTGGTCAGCGGTCAGTGGTCGGCAACGCCCGTGCTGATCGCTTCTTTATCCCGCACACAGTTTCAAAAATTCGTCCCCAGTTTTTTCGCACCATGCGCGCAGGCGGCGGCGATGGTCGTCGCGTTCATTTTTGAAACGCGCATTGACGGCGAGGTTGACCATTTCCCCGGGATCGTTCTGGAGATCGACGAGTTGCTCGCGGTAGCGGCCCATGGGATACGCGCTGTATTTGTAGCGATCCGTGAGCACGGCGCGCGCAGCACCCCCGCCGCCTGGGCCTGAGCCAATGTCGATGATGGTTTCAACCACGAGATCATCGCGCCACGCACTCGGCGCATTGCCCTCGGCGAGCGACCGCAAGCTCATGCCTTCAAGACCGTCGGGAACGCGCGCGCCGCCGACCTCGCACAAGGTGGGCAAAAGGTCGAGGCCCAACGAGACGAGGTGGGTATCGTCAACATAACCGCCCTTTGTGGCGCCCGTGTGGCTGATGATGAAGGGGATGTTGATAACTTCTTCATAAAGGCTGGTTTTTTGGTTCCAATTGTGCGCGCCGTGCCCGTCGCCGTGGTCCGAAGTGAAGACGATATAGGTGTTTTCTTCAAGGCCCAAGTCGCGCAAGCCGTTGAGCAGAACGCCGATTTCGGCATCGACTTTTTCGCACAGGCGATAATAGAGGAAGCGGAGGCGACGCCAGTCATCTTCGGTGTATTCGATAGTGGGATAGACCCTGCGGTTGACCTGCCGCAACATTTGCAAGATGTCGGGCGAATAGGGTGGGATGGCGAAATTCGCGGGCAAGTTCGGGCATTCTTCAACTGTGGCGGGTTCTGGCACCGGACCTTGCGGCAGGGGTTGGCTGCGGGCCACTTGGCAGACGTCGTGCGGATTGAGAAATGACGCGAACAGGAAAAAGGGGTTGTCGCGGGCGCGTTTCATAAATTCAATGGCGCGCACCGGCACTTCGTCGTCCCGGCTACCGCAGATCACTTCGAAACCGCTTTCTTCGGGCGTGGTGCCGGGCACATGCCATTTGCCCGAAAGGGCGCAATCATAGCCCGCTTCGGCGAGGAAATTGCCGAGGGTTTGGCCTGTGTATTCGGGCTTGATCGGCGTGCCATTGCTCGTCGCGCCGTTTTGATGCGGATAGACGCCCGTCATCAAACTCGCGCGCTGAGGCCCGCACAGGGGATGCGTGCAATAGGCGCGGGTAAAGCGCGTGCCGGTTTGCGCGAGGCGATCCATATTCGGGGTATAAACGTCGGGATTGCCCGCGCAAGACATCGCGCCTGCGTATTGCTGGTCCGTGATGATGAAGAGGATATTGGGACGGTTTGGCATGGCATGTTCCTTTTTTAAAGCGAGCCAAAGCTCGACGGTTTAAGTTGATGGTCAATTTCTTAGGCATTCATTTTTTCGACATGTTCAGCCAAATTTCTTTGGATAGCTTCTGCTTTTGCAAATGAAAGAAATCTAACTTCATCTCGGAATTGGGAAATAGATATTTTTCGTCGGCCCAATTTCTGTCCAAAAAGTTTAAACCAAAACCATTTTTTCAGCACCAATCCCCTGACATTTTTGGGAATTTGGCCTGCTGTCCGCCATTGGGTTAGCGTGCTTTGATGAATGCCCAAATAGTCTGCAATTTCCGAAAATGAGGTTTGGGTCATGTCACACAAAAACTCCAATTCGTCTTTTGACAAACCATTTTCATCGCCACAGATTTCGTTGGCAATTGCGTAGTGAATGCGGTTGATCTCCTCTTCGAGGACGGCGATTGTTCCATCTGGCAACTTAGACAGGTGAAATTCTGGAATGATCCAGGTCTGTCCAGCCGCTCGATAAGGATATTTTTTTTTAATCAGTGTTTTCACCGTTTCATCTCTTTGGAGCATTTACAACCGCGGATCCACGGGTTCGCTTTCGAGCGCGAGGACGCCGAAAACGCATTCGTGAATGCGGCGTAGGGGTTCGTTTTGAACAAAGCGATTGAGGGCTTCGAGGCCCAGGGCAAATTCGCGCAGGGCGAGGGATTGCTTGGTTTTGACATTGCGCTGACGCAATTTTGCGAGATTTTGCGAGGTGGTGTATTCCGGGCCGTAGATGATGCGGAGGTATTCGCGCCCTCGGCACTTGATGGCGGGCTGAATCAGCCGGCCTTTTTTGTTGCGCGCGATGAAATGGATCGGCTTGACAACCATGCCCTCGCGGCCCTGCGACGTGATTTGTTCCCACCATGTCGTGGCGTTGTGGCAACTCTGCGCGTCGTTGAGATCGACGATGCGGTAGGGCGTGGCGTGGAGAAGATCGGGATCCGCAAGGCAGAGTTTTGCGAGGGTTTCCATGTGCCATGTGTGTGCCCGGTCGCGGTGAACCGCGCCTTCTGTGGCGAGGATGTGAAAGGGCGCGAGTTTGAGATCGTCGAGACCGCGCACGGGCCAGCAATACGCGCGGTACGCTTCGATATACCGGTCAACGCGCCGAGAACGCGCCCCGTATTCGGCGAGGTGATGGGCGACGTCGATCCCGTTGGCAGCGGCGGCGTTGAGCGCGTCCAAAGTCGCGTTGAGCGACGCACGGGCAGCCGCGCCCACCGCTGCGTATTGCTCCTGCAAGAGTTGCTGTGCGCGGGCCGACCATGGCATCAGTTCGCAATCCAAAGCGATCCAGTCGGTGTCGAGGGCATTCCAGAGATCGGCTTTGGAGATGGCGTTTTGGAGGCGGGTAAAAAAAGCGGTCTCGAGGTCTGAATCGTCGAAAAAGGCGCGCCCGGTGCGCGTATAACACGCGCCCAATGCCGGTTCGGAAAGGCCAAAGCGTTCGCGGGCAATCTCGCCGTTTTTGCAGAGGATGACCACGGCGCGGGATCCCATGTGCTTTTCCTCGCAAATCACTTGCGCGAGACCGTTTTCTCGGTAGTATGTGAACGCTTCGTCCGGGTGTTCCAAAACCCCGGGGCGCGAACTCGTTTTTGACGGGGACATGGTCGGCGGCAGGTAGATCAGCCATTTGGGATCGAGGGCATAGCGGCTCATCACCTCCAAGGCCGCTGTGGCGTGTTCTTCGCGGATGGTGATGCGCGGGATGAGAAAAGTATCCACGGCGCGTTTGCCGATCACATCGTCGATGTCGAGCATGTCGTCGTGCGTTTGTTGCGCCGACCGATGGGTTGCGGGAATGAGGGGCCGCGCGGGTTTGGCATACATTTTGACCGATGGCACGGAAACGCATTTTTTTTCTGGATAGCGCAGGGCCGTAAGCGCGCCGCCAAAGACGCAACCCGTGTCGAGGTTGATCGTGTCGTTGAGCCATTCCGCACGGGGCACGGGTGTGTGCCCATAAACCACTGTGGCCGCGCCGCGATACCCGGCGGCCCAGTTGAGGCGAATGGGCAGGCCAAACTCGTCGGTCTCGCCCGTGGTTTCGCCATACAGGGCAAAGGCGCGAACCGCGCCTGAGGTGCGCCCGGCCATTTCTTCTGTCATCCCGGCGTGTGCGACAACGAGGTTGCCATCGTCGAGCACGTAATGGCTGACGAGACCATCGAGGAAATCGGCATAGCGTTTGCGATCCCGCGCATCGATCTGCGCCAGTGATTCGGAAAGGCCATACGTGGGCCTGACCCTTTTGCCGCGAAGGGCGCGCACCAAGCGGGCGTCGTGATTGCCGGGGATGCACAGGGCGGTGTTGCCCTTGACCATGCTCATTACGAGGTCGAGCACATGGGGTATTTTGGGGCCGCGGTCGACGAGATCGCCCAAAAAGATGGCTTTGCGCCCCGGCGGCACGATCTGGTCGGGCCGGATATCGTAACCGAGTTTGTCCAACAGCGTTATCAATTCGTCATAACAGCCGTGTACGTCGCCGATAATGTCAAACGGCCCGCACTCGTCCTTGCGATTCGACCAAACCTTTTCTCGGGTGACGCACACGCGCTGGACTTCATCTTCAGAGCGCAGGGTGTAGATGCGCCGAAATCCTTCGCGCTTGAGGCGTTTGAATGAGCGGCGCAACTGGTGGCATTGGTGTCCGATCACATGCCCGCCAAAATTGCGGTCAGGGCGATATTTGTTGCGCTGGCGGCACAGGGCTTCGGGCATGTCCAAGACAATGGCAATGGGGAAGACGTGCTGTTGTTTTGCCAATGCGACGAGGGGGTTGCGCGCGCTTTCTTGAACGCTGGTGGCGTCGATTACCGTGAGTTTGTAATTGGCGAGGCGTTTGGTAGCTATGTCGTGCAGGGCTTCAAATGCCTCTTTGGTAACGGTCTGGTCGGTTTCGTCGTCGCTGATGAGTCCGCGAAAGAAATCGGATGAGAGGACTTCGGTCGGTTTGAAGTGGGTTTTGGCAAAGGTGGATTTGCCAGACCCAGACGCGCCGATGAGCACGACGAGGGCGATTTCCGGGATTGAGATGTGAATGGGTTTGGACATGGTTGGTCGGTGGTCACCGGTCACCGGTCACCGCCTGATCGGTGAATACGGCCATTTGTGTGGGCGGGCCCACTTCGGGATCGACAGGGCCGATGGGTTTGAATGTTGTGCGGTAATTGAATTTTTCCGCGACGCCGCGTGCCCAATTTTGAAATTGTTTGCGCGACCACTCGAACCGATGATCCGGATGCCGAAATCGCCCGCCCGGCAATGATGCCCAGCGCACGTTGAACTCGGCGTTCGGGGTGGTGACGATAACGGTGTTTGGACGGGCATATTCAAAGACCACGCGGTTAAAAACGGGCAACCGAGAAAGCGCGAGGTGTTCGATGACTTCCAAGAGCACGGCGGCGTCATAACCTTCGAGGCGGGCGTCGCGGTAGAACAGGGATCCGTGGATGAGTTCAATGCGGTCGCGCTGCACGGGCGGCAACCGGTCGCGGCGTTCTTTTGCGCGGCTCAAGGCGCGATGCGAGACTTCCATGCCGAGGATTTTTGTGAATTGGGGATGGTCCGACAAGATCTGCGCGAAGCGACCCTCCCCGCAACCCAAGTCCAAAATGCTTTGCGCGCCGCTCTTTTCCAGGGCTTCAGATGCGGCCCGGTACCGCTGCTGGTTTAGGCGCAGGTTGTTCTCCACGACGAGTTCACTGTCGGCAATGCCGCGCTCTAAGGGGATGTCGTCCATAAGGCGAAAGGCTTCTCTGGTGAGGGTGCGCTGGTGTTTGAGGTACCGATCCACGATGAGGTCGCGTTTGGGATGGTCCGACAACCACCCCTTGCCGCGCCGCATCAACGTGTCTATTTCGGACTGGCTGACAAAATAGTGCTTGTCGTTGTCGAGCACGGGGATGAGTACGTAGAGATGCGTGAGCAGGTCTTTGAGGGGGATGCGCGCTTCGAGTGCCACAGTGTAATACGGGCTGTGCCCCCATTCTGAAAATTTTTCATCGAGACGGTGCGCTTTGGCTGTCACCGCATAGCCCAAGGGCTGGAACAAGTCGCAGAGCAATTGATCGCCTCCGCGACACGGCAGAACGTGGATTTTTGCGCGCAGGGGAATGGGCCGCGTCACGAGATCAGGGCGATGCGCGCATTGGCCTTTGAGTGCCGTGCCAAATACGCGGGCGATGGCAACGCTGGTGAAGGAAGACGCGACATAAGGACGGTCCGTGACGTAATCCACAAGTGCTTTGCGATGGCGTTTGAGGCCAATGGCGTCGAGGTCGAGCAACATGGCCGCCGTGCATCGCTCCTGCGCGGCTTCGGGATAAAACACATGCGCCCGCCCAAAAGACAAGTCAAAACTCTGCGCCCGCGCGGGATGCTTGTGCAACAAATATCCCAGGTCTGTCGCTGGCGTGTGTGTGGTGGTGATGGTTAAGAGCATAAGAAGGTGAGATGGGAGATCCGAGGATAGAAACGTAGGGGCGATGCCCCCGTGCCCGCCCGAAAATACGAGAAGCGATCAGCCCCTCCATCCTCGAATCGGGATCATATCCTTGCGCGCTACCGCTGGTTTTAAGATAATGAGAAAAGCGATCATAAGATAGTATTACTTTTGTGCAAAAAGAACAAGCATATCAGTCTTTTTACAAGTGGACTGCGATTGGCCGAGAGCGTATTTTAGGCGTGCAGCGATGGCTTGAGACGGGGTGCAGGAAATCACATTTTTGAAAGGCGAGGAGATGGGGCGCGAGATCGTGATGGCGGGCATATCCGTTGGGGCGGTGATCGCCCTGGCGTGGTGGGTGGATCATCCACAAAAAGAGGTGGGAAGCCTATTGGCTGTCGGTATCTTTGTGGTGCTCATTGTGGTGGCATTTCTGAAAAAGAAAAGCCAAGTGACGCGCTACCAAAAGATGAAGCGCGAAAAGGATCGGTGAGATTTGGTGAGGGTTTTGTGTTTTCAAAGCCTCGGGCGAGAACATTAGATCATCTGCGTGGCTCATTAGCGGTCATTTTAGGTTCGTGGTCTATCACCAGAGACGGAAAGGATAGGCTACCATTGAATCCTGCCTCCTGGAATGTACTCTTTGATGAAGAGTTTGACATATCCCAAGCCTTGAACTTGCTTATATAGGACTTACGCAATTTCCATTGGAATATGAGGTGCTTTGAGTTGTTGTCTCAAGAAGTCAGCCAGCCCTCGGTATTTGACTTGATAAATGGTTTGTCCTGTTTGATAGGCCACCTGCGCGAGTCGAATCCAAACGAACATCGCACACCCAATATGATTTCGTACCATGCGTGCCAACCGACATGGACCCTTTTCAAGCCCGGTCACTTGTTTGACTTCGCGGTGAAAGGGCTCAATTTTCCATCGCCTGTGACACACCTGTTGTACCCCTGAAGAATCGTTTTGAGCATGGTCGTTGGTTACGACATACGCCGTGCGTCTATCAGAAGACGCCCCCCGGAATCATTTCACTTTGTGGTCTTTGGGGACCCCTCTGATTTTAATGGGCTTGCCTTGTTTGCGCTCCGCTTGAGTCCAAGTTAAGCTATCTACGCGCTGGTAGGGGGTTGTGCCTGCCGAATCGTCCACGCGCCGGTTCGTCTTGAGGGGACAAGAATAGGTTTTTTGCATCTGCTCTCTGTGTCGCATGACTGTTTTGGTCGCATACCAACTGTCCATCAAGACCCCGGTAAAAGGGAGGCCCTTCTGATAGACCCACGCAGAGAGCATGTCCTTGAGAGGATCCCATTTGGTTTTGCCATCGCCTTGCGGATCATAAATCCGATCGTCAATCAGCCAGAACCGATCCTCTTGCGGATGGACATAGACACATGTGACCACCCCGATGCCGTTGATGACGCCTTGGGCGTTGCCGCTCTATTGACGGCGCACTCACGCGATCTTGCGTGCGTGTCGCTTGTCTAAAACCGGGTCATCAAAGATCACATCGCCTTCAGGCGTCAGCGCGATGGGGGCTTTGACGTGTTCCCACACCAAGCGGGGAGGGATACGCGCACCGGCGAGATAGCGGTTGATCCTATCATGACTGAACCCTTCGCTATGGTCGGCGAAAGGGGTCAGGGTATCGTTGAGGGGACAGCTAAGCAGATACTGACAGTCATCCAAACGCGTCGGGTGGCGCATTGACACCTCCTCAAAGTGATAAATTTTACGGAATTGCACCCTTTTTTAGGGAATTATATACAAAGTGGCCGGAAATTTCCTGTTACGTACAATACAATCGGCTACTTACACGATCCTTGGCCTATCTCCACTTCACCTAACACAATACCCATTCCCTACCTACATCCCCTTACAAGCCATACATTTATTGTTTCATTGGATAGTCACAACTAATTCTACAAGAGATCCATGACCTGCTTTCAAACTCCCTGCTGAAAGTGCCTCGAAATTTCTGGCCTCTCCCGATGATCGGACAAAGTTAATTGTGCCATTGTGTTTTCCTAACACAGCGTTGATCCATACCTATCAACCCCTCACAAATCATTTGGTGGAATAGGTCAAGCAGTTTTGGCTTTAACAACCAAACATTTTTGTTATCAGCATCCCCAATAACAAACATAACAACGACCACAACAACGCCCCCAACAACCATTTGATTATTTCTTTTTTCTTGGGATTGCGTCCTTTTCAATGAGGCCATTCAATCTTTATTTTTGCAAGAGTAATTTGGCTTAAATTTCTTGCATCCCATGAAATCTTACCTTGTCCCAAATTGCAGTGTCCCAGAGGAAATCCTATGACATCTTTCCACGCATACATTATGGCCTCTGCTTCAGAAGACAAGCCCGACAAATGCACTTTTTTCCCTTTGTATAGTGTAAAAATGTTATTGCTACATACCACACTGTATTTTGTAGGCCAGCCGAAAATACGTTCTTGGTAAAAACGCTTTTCTGGCAAACCCAAACCAATGTACTGTTGCCACCTTCCATAAGCCGCTATCTCTATCCATAACGATATATCCTTTTTAAATCCATGATGAATAACCGTTCTAAAATGCCTATTTCGTACTTTCCTCAGCCCCTTTTTTCCATCGAGTTTTTCATACAGTACAGACTTGTTTCCTTTTTTTTCAATATAATAGGAGTACCGAGGATGAACATACTCACCGGTTCTTTCCAACTTAATGGGGTTCAAACTTATTTTTTGTAACATAGCTATCTCCTATTGAAAATGAAGCCAGCACGTCTTTGAGGGGGCCTGCTGGCTTTATTTTTGTGACATATTATTTTTTGTATGGTGTTGCCAACCAATGGCTATGTATTTGTACCCCGTGAGGATCGCCGTATTCCATCTACATCTATATACACCGAAAAAAAAGAAAACTTTGACCACTTCTCAGGCATTTTTTTACCCATTTCACCATCTTTTTCTACACACACAAAAAAATACCTATGGCGATACACACCACAGCATCTCTTCCACTATTGGGGCCGGTTGCTATCACCGACCCCATGCTGACTTTACCTACGCAACAAGTTTCAATCTCCGCAACTTTGCCATCAGTTCTGCTTGCGTTCCCGCCCCTTTCTGGCTATTACACGCCCCGCACAATAGTTGCAAATTCCCCTTATGATTTCCACCCCCCTTAGACTGAGGAATGATATGATCCACCGTCATATTACGAAACGGAAAGTGAATACCACATCCACCACACGTTCCCTTCTGCTCGCCATACAGCACATGCTTGTGACTCCTGTAATCAGGCAACGCCTCTATATCCGTACGGCAAGGAATATCCTCACGCACTATGACATCAGGCAATCCACCCTTGAACAATGCACCCTCATCTGACGCACGCTCCAAACGCTGTCTCACCAACGTACTCGCCAACGGACTCAAATCTATGCCCACCCAATCACGACCCAACCTCTCCGCCGCAACACACGTCGTCGCGCAACCACAAAACGGATCCAACACAACATCACCCTCTACACTACTTGCCTTGATAATGCGCTCCAGTAACGCCAATGGCTTCTGAGTAGGATAACCACAACGCTCTTGGTGGATACGTCCCGCAGGACTAATATCAACCCACCAATCTTCAATCACTTTACCCCTTTTCCGAAACACATCAACATTCTCTGGTGTCAATTCCCTCCAATACCACCTCCGCCGGTTTTTCTGTGTTGCACATTCAGTTTTTTGTATGGCACACGCACGGCATCCCTATTAAAAATAGCAATTTCAGACTTCACATAAAACAACAATGTATCATGTTTACGCGGAAACCATCGCTTAGTATTACTAGGCCCCGTGTATCCCCAATCAATGTCGGAGAATGACAATGTGAATTACTTCCCGTTCCGCAAAGCGTATAGACTCAGCAAATGGATCGCCACGGGGAGGAAGTGTGTCAGCAAATCGTCGAAATGCAGTGTGATAGAAATTCCTGAGAATGAAATCAATAAACCAAAACGGCGTCATGGGGCCGTCATCGGGATGCGGCAGTGCTCGTATTGACCGAGCGTCAGATGGGACTTGGGATGGTCCAAATCCTGCTGATCGTCTTGAGCATGATAGTCGAAACGCACGGGGAACGGAACGATGTTCTTGGCGACCACGTCGGCATAAATCGCATCTTCGAGGTAAATGTCCGGAATGTTTTGAAACTCTTCGGGGTGCGGCGCAGGGAAAAATGCAAGGCGATGGCGTTGCAATGTCGCGCCAACAAATTCGTACATCATCTGAATCAACGCGCCGTCGAGCATTTTTACGTTGTACGCACGCGCTTGCGAGGCGGTGGGGCAGTGGGGACTGACAACTGACGACTTGTTTTGCTCTACATCCCGACCTGATCAAGTGCTGTCACCACGTCGTAATCGACGCCGAGTTCTCTGAAGTGCCCTTGTCCACAAGCAATTTTCCAATTTTCCCCAAGCCTGCGATCCTCAAAATCGAGTGTGCTCTTGGTCTCGCGCACAAAATAGAGCTTCTCATCGCGCTCGGTGACAAAAGCCCAGTCGGGATTGTACGGCCCAATGGGCGTGTCTATCGTGAACCATGAAGGGAGTTTCAGGAACAGCCTGACGTTTTCATGCGTATCCAAGTCTCGTGCAAATCGCCGCTCCACCTCGGATTCGTACTCTACGGCGTTGAAAAGGGTCTTGTCCGCGCTCTGGACCTGATACAAGTTGTGCAGATAGCGGACGATGCCCTCTGCCGCCTCCTTTTCAATGCGATTCATCTCCCAGTACTGGCCTTCGATCTTTTTATATTGAATGCCTGCGAGCGTCAGATCGCGCATGGCCCGAGCAATCTCTTTTGCCACCGCCATCATAAAAACTTGTGGATTGCGCCCAAACTCACTCAGGCGTCCCGACAGTTTCAGTATTTTGACGAGGGCGTGGCGCGTGAGCTCGGTCTCCTTCTGGAGAAAAGTCAGAATATCCGGCAATATGGCGACGGGATGAATATCTCGGTGGTGCGTTGCAAGTTGCCTATCAGCCGAAATGCCCGTCGCCGAAATACCGACCTCGACGATAGTCGTCGCGATTTCAGGCGGCTTGATGGGGTTGAGTTTTTTGATGCGTGCAATGGCTTTGGCAATCAGTTCGTCGGTAGCAAACGCCAAGCGATAGCGCGTGCGGTGCTTAATTTTGTCCCAAAGTGCCCTAAAGTCCTCGCTGAGGTACACTTCCTTTCTAAATTCAAGCTCTCTGCGCTCGTGGGCATTCACCATGCGGTTTTTGAAGACCTTCTGGTTCATCACGTCGATAATCTCAGGCACTAGGTCCTCGAACTCGTCAGCTATCAAAAGCCGAAAATGCGATGCCCTTGGATCGAACTTGTCTAGAATTTTACCCTGTGCATTCAGATACCCGTTGGCGACCAACTCTGTCCAGATTCTGGCCGACGTCTCCTGGCCAATCTCACGTCCTGCCCGAACCAATTTGGCGAAGGCGATCTTCTCGACCACGCCAAAGCGAATCCCGAACTCTTCTTCAAACTCCGATTGCAGGGTACTGGCAAATTCCTCATAGGATTCATTGGCGATCACAGTCAGCCTGTTGACGGCTTCGTCGCGAATGCGCTCGCCGTTCTGATTCACCGGCAAACGCAGTCCTCGACCGATTTCCTGACGCTTTTTTTCAAAGGAGTGCGTCTCGTTGAGCGTACAAATTTGAAAGACATTGGGATTGTCCCACCCCTCTCGCAACGCCGAGTGCGAAAAGATAAAACGAAGCGGTTCCTGGGGATCGAGCAGGCGTTCCTTTTCCTTCATGATCAGGTTATAGGTATCTTCGTCCGTCTTCGTATTGCCCCGCGTATCCTTAATCCTGCCCTGCTTGTCCAGAGAGAAGTAGCCGTTGTGGATTTTGGAGAGGTCTTGAAAGGCGAATGTCCTGTAAGCCGGTCTGGCCGTCAGTTCCCGGTAGGCATCCTCAAACCATTGTCCAATTTTGCCGATGCCCATCGTGCCATCGGCGTTGTATATGCGGTAATTCGACACTCGGTCAACAAAAAAAAGCGAGAGCACTTTGATGCCTTTTCCCATCAGAGTACGCTCCTTTTGCAGGTGTCGCTCGACCGTCTCATAGATCTGAGCCTGCATGATCTCGTCGCCTATGCCCCCGACTTCCTGCTCGATTTCCAACATGTGTCCGCCCGTGAACTTGACATGTTCCACGGTCGGCGTGCAATCAATCCCTTGAACGATATACCCCTGTCGATAAATTTCTCGTCGGCCGGATTTGATATACAAATCATCGCCCAGCTTGACCCAAATTTTGGTGGCTCTTGGGCTTTTCGCACCCTCCTTGTGAATTTCTACCTGCGCCTTGATGCCCTTCGTGTTATCGGTCTTCAGCAACTTGACATAAGCCTCGTTGAAACTGTCATCCGAACGCACGGAGGCGACCTCGATGCGCTTTACCAAACGCATGTCATAAGCCTTAATCGGGTCGAGTTTGTACAGGAGATTGTAGGGGTTGCGATGCGTGGCACTGTAACGCAATGTGGCCGCCGGATTTAGGTTGGCAATCGCCCGCTTCGATTTGGGCGTATTATCCACACTCTGCGGCTCGTCAATAATGACGATGGGGTTTGTCCCTTGGATGAACTCAATGGGGCGGCGGCCGGACATGCGGTCGTTTTCGCGGTTGATGACATTGAGTTTTTTTGATTCGTCTTCCGTCATGTCCGCAAGTGATTTGTCGGCAATATCCTTCTGAAAGGACTGAATGTTGATGATCATAATCTGGATTTGATTGCTCGTGGCGAATTGCCGCACGCGCCCGAGTCTTTTGGAATCATAGACGAAGTAATCAAATGGCTCATTGTCGTAGAACGTGCTGAGATGCGCCCGAGTCATCTCAATGCTCTTGAGCACGGTCTCGCGGATGGCGACGCTGGGCACTACAATGATAAATTTCACAAAGCCGTAAGCCTTGTTCAACTCGAAAATTGTGCGGAGATAAACGTAGGTCTTACCGGTGCCCGTCTCCATCTCAATGGAAAATGCCCGTCCCTGAAGCGCGGGCACTTTCTCAATACCGTTGGCATCCTGTATCCTGTGGACATTGGCGAGGATCGCGTCGTCGCTGAGTGCGAAGTAATTTGCCACGCCGAGTTCAGACTGAAAAAATTCAGTGGCGAGGTGCAACGCAAAGTCGGTCTGCGCGATGGGCTGTCCGTCGAACACGCCTACAATGGCGTCAATTGCATCGCGCTGATAGTCCAATGACGGATCGAATTTGAGTTTCATTTTTTGCTTTCAGTCTAAATGGTCTTAAACACCATCTCGGTTTCGTTGGCGGTTGCATAGAATTTGAAAATCACGCCCGCATTGACTTTGAGTTCGTCGTTGAGATAAAAAGCCTCGTCCAAGCAGATGACCTGCGACGGACTGGCCTTGGCAAGCGCGTCGAAAAGCTCGGTCGTAAGTTCACGTTCAAGGCACACCCTAATCTCGCCATCCGCGATGGAAAACACCTCTTTCTCTTCCACGACCTGCTTTTCAATTTTGGCTGTCAGAGGGAGTCCCGCATTCAGGAGAATTTCATACAGAATATCCTCGGCACTGCCCTCCTTGTCAATGCGGTCAACCTGAAGTTCAAGTTGCTCGATGAGGGCGTCTGTATCTTCGACATCGCCATCCCATATCCTGAAGTTGGACGAGTCGAGTTTGAATGCCTTGAAGCCGAGATCGAGTTGACCATTGCCATTCAGGTCGAGTTGACCGTTTAACTCGTCCTCAATTTTCGCCGCTGCACGGCGGATGCGTTCTTTGGCAATATCGGCAATCGTTTCATAGCCCGCTTTATGGGCTTCCGACTTTTCGTTCGTCGGCTCGGGAAGTTGCACGCAGATGTATTTGCGCTTGCCCCCGTCTTCGGCGTTGAGTTGCATGACAGCGTGGGCCGTGGTGGCCGAGCCGGCGAAAAAGTCAAGGACAATGTAGCTTTTATCCGATGCGATGGAGATAATCTTTTTTAGTAGAGAAATCGGTTTGGGATTGTCAAAGATCGACCGGCATTCGGGAAAAAGTTCCGCTAACTCTCCACTCGCGGAATCATTGGTTCCCGCATCATCCCAAACGCTGCGCGTATTTACACCGCGATGATCGAATAAAAACCGTTTTCTCTTTGGTTCTTTAGCTAAACCATCCTTTCCCCACCAAACAAGTCCGTTGCGTTCATTTTCCTTATGAACGTTTTTTTCACATCCCCAAACCCTTGTAGATTTGGTATGAGTATCTGGAAAAATTTTTTCCTTGGTGTTGGGTTGAGTTATCGCGTAGTAGAGATTGGGTCGTTCGTTCTTCGTCCATCGACTTCGATAATCGGTCTGTGCCCAATCACCACGCGGATCGTTATCGGGATTCTTATATTGCAATCTTTGAGGACCAGTAAGCCTAACTCGCGGCAATTGATTGCTCGTTTTTCCGTAGATAACAATGTTGTCATGCGTGAAAGCAAAAGACGGTTTGTTATCCCCACTGGTTTTTTTCCAAGCGATATTGCCAACAAAATTCTCCTCCCCAAAAATCAAATCCATGACCATCCGCAGATGGTGAACCTCATTGTCGTCTATATTGACAAAAATCACCCCGTCTTCGCGTAGCAAATTGCGGGCGATATAGAGGCGCGGATACATCATATTCAACCAACGCGAATGATAGCGACCATCGGTATCTACATTCGTCGAGAACTTGCGCCCATCTCCATCGACCTGTCCGGTGTAGGCCAGATACGTTTTCAGTTCCTCACAATACTTATCGGGATAGATGAACTCCTTGCCCGTGTTGTAGGGCGGGTCAATGGAGATCATTTTGACTTTGCCGAAGTACGCCCTCTGCAACAGCTTGAGCACCTCCAGGTTTTCGCCTTCAATGAACAGGTTTTCCGTCGCGTCGAAATGGACGGATTCATCCCGCAGGGGCTTCAACGTGGCACTACTCGGCTTTTGAATGATTTTCATACACTCGGCCTTGCCCGGCCAGTTCAAACCAAAGCGTTCCGCATCAGAGGCTACCCAATCGCCCAAAACGCGCTTGAGTTGGTCAAAGTCAATGCGCTCCTCAGAAAAGACTTCTGGAAATATCCTCTTGAGATCCTCGCGCTTGTGTTCCGCGATATCCATTGAAGCCAGCGTCATTTTTTTCATTGTAACCTCCTATTTTGGGAACGGGTGCTCGCCTATTTCTTCAGCCTTGAGCACAGAGACTTTTCATCTCTCTACAAACCAATATAGTCACAAAATGGCAATTTGCAAGGTCAAGTAGGGAGGCTAAGACAAAGGGCGTAAAAACAAGACTTTACGTCCCTACGTACCTTTCATCCGCGTTCACCGCGTTTATCTGTGGTTGCTTTTCGCCTTTTCACCGCTATACAATTTCATTCCTGAAATTATCTCTCCCAAAGACAGCATCCATAATCAGTTTCAAATAGTGGCTTGCCGTTGGATCCACATGCAAATAAATACTCCCAGTATCCCTCATAACCCGGTGCAACTCCATAATACGAATTGCCATAAATGCCAAATACGACTTCATCCCCTGACTATGGGCAAGCTCCGCCGTTTGACAAATCGCATACACCGCAGGGTATTGCTCTGCGATGATGCCCAGCCACGCCTCGTCAATATCATCAAGCGTCCACGCATCCTTGAAACTCGCACCCGCAACTTCGCTCCCAATAGGCGCACTATAATTCCGATTGCTGTTGAACGGCGGATCCAAATACACCAAATCAACACTCGCACTGTTCAAACCACGCAACACATCCAAATTATCGCCCTCAAAAACAGTCCGATTCTTACAATTCAACGACATAATACACTCGCTCCTAAGATAATGAAAGGACACATGGCTTTCACCACATGCCCTTTTTCTTTTTGTCTGACGGCACCGGGAATTGCACATAGTTCTCTCTATATGCAATCAAATACTTGCAATTCACGCTAAAAACGCAAAAAAAACATTGACTTTTAAGCATTTTTTACATATATTTCCGATATGTAAATAGCAATAATAACAACATTTTACATCGAATTTCACAGTATCTTTTAGGACTAACTTTTAGGGGTAATACAATGGCACAAAATGCACCAGGCAAGCACTTCAGAAAAGGCATCTCACTCATTGAGTTGTTCAAAAAATTTCCCGATGATCACACAGGAGAAAAATGGTTTATCAAAACCCGATGGCCTGACGGCATAGCCTGTCCGCGTTGCGGCTCTCTAAATGTGAATGAAAGAACGTCTGATAAAGTCAGACCACATCGTTGTCGTGATTGCGATAGACGCTTTTCCGTCAGACTCGGAACAGTTATGGAAAGTTCAAAACTGGGCTATCAGGTGTGGGCTATTGGCATTTATCTTATGTCCACAAGTCTTAAAGGTATTTCTTCCATGAAACTGCACAGAGACTTGAATATCACACAAAAAACCGCATGGCATCTCGCACATAGAATACGAATAGCCCTATTAGAAAATCCAATTGAAGATACACTTTTCAAAGGCCCTGTTGAAGTTGACGAAACTTATATAGGCGGTAAAGAAGGCAACAAACACGCTTCCAAAAAACTGAAAGCAGGACGCGGGACCGTTGGAAAAATTGCCGTCGCCGGCATAAAAGATCGCAAAACCAAAAAAGTATCAGCAAAGGTTGTTGAAAAAGTAAATTCTACCACCTTGCAAGACTTCATTGCTGACAATGTAGAAAGTGAATCAACTGTATATACCGACGAAGCCACCGTATATAACCATCTAACAGACTTTAACCACAAATCCGTAAAACATAGCGTTGGAGAATACGTGCGCTTACAAGCCCATACAAACGGCATAGAATCGTTTTGGTCTATCCTGAAACGAGGACATTATGGCGTCTATCACAAAATGAGCGCAAAACATCTTAACAAATATGTTTCCGAATTTGTAGGGAGACAAAATATGCGATCCAAAGACACACTTGACCAAATGAAATTGTGTGTCGAAAATATGAACAATAAAAGACTTCGCTATCAAGACCTGATAGTAGAGTAAAAAGTTAGTTAGGACATTCCGAGTCTCTTTTTTGCTTCCTTTGACTTGATCGGTGTCACAACCGCTTTGACAAGTTGCTCCACTGTATAAGGGAACTGTTCAGGCCACTGTTCAGAACTTTGCCCATCATCTTTCGACTCTTCATTCCGTAATGGTTTCCTTCCTTTTTTCTTTTTCATATTGTTCTCCTATCATAGATAGTTCCAACAAGCCTAAAAGACCTGCCTTGTTTCTTTATCCCATTATACTAAAGAAACAAGGCAGAATTGTTTTAAGTTTTAACAAGACAAGCAGACAGAGCAACGACTCAGTCAGTGACTTGTAACCTTCCGACTCAAATCTGACCTTACATACTGACTATTGTATTCAGCAGATACCCGACATAACAAGTACCGCTTGACTGTTAACAAAAAAGATATAATAGTATAATATACTTTGTCAATGGTTTTTTTAGCTCGCTTCCTATCCAAACCCCACGGCCACTTTGTATATAATTCCCCTTTTTTAACTCAGCATGCGTAAGTCCTAATAGGAATTGGTGTTGGCAACAAATTCGGTCTTGTCCACATGACACCTCGTTATCGTATGGATGGTTAGGGCTACGGCAGTTCGCTGGCAGAAGTGACAACTTTGTAGTTGATGCCATCGAGCGCGCCATCTTGGGCAATTGGAGGTTGGGTAGAGCCAAAATGGGCGGCCCCACAGTAGATTTTGCGTCGCTCGTCTGGGCGAAGGGCGTCGAGGTTGGTAGTGGATTTGGTTTCGGCGACCATGTAGAGCGTGTCTTGGCCATCTTCATCTGCGATAACCACGGCCCAATCCGGGTTGTAATCGCCTATGGGCGTGGGCACCGTGAACCATGCCGGCAATTTGACGTAGAGTTTCACGTCGTCCCGGCCCTCCAACTCCGTGACGAATTGACGCTCCACATCTGAATCGCAGGGAATGAGGTCATAAGGAGCTTTTGTACTGCGCTGCGTGTATTTGCTGAACAATTCGATCTCTTCCCCATCTAAAATTTGGGACATCTCGTACCACTCGTCGATCTTTTCGTAGCGAATGCCGTGTACGAGATGATCCGCCAACTTTTCTTTTATGGTGGCAACGACCACGCTGGCGAACTCTTGCGGGTTTTCCACAGCGGCCTGTCGATTCTCGACGCGGCGAAGAATTTCGAGCAATACGCGGCGTGTGAGCGGGATAGTTGAAGAGGTGTACGCCAGCAGATTCCCCATCAAGTCAATGAGATTGGGCAGTGGAAAACGGCCCTTGAGATGGGCCACGGTCTTGACAGCACTCGTTTGAATCGCTTCAAACGCACTGGCCTGATCATCCGCATGCACAGCCGCTTTGGCGATGGTTAGGCGCGGTGCCGAAATGCGAACTTTATCGATCTCGGTCACGACCTCGGATAAAAGCCTCTCGGTATCTATGACAATGGCGTAGCGGGTTTTCTGCTTGATCCGCGTCCACAGTGCTTCAAACTCGGGATTCAACACCCGTGCCTTTTGCAACTCGGCCTTGGATGCACCGGCTCGCCGAGGCGGGGGCGGCAGAATCCCTTGGCCATATTCCTCCTCGACCTCGCTCCGTTCCTCCGCGCTCAAATCCGTCAGGGATTTACCAAAACGGGCCTCGATTTCTTCTCGATATTCAAAAGCAATCTCGCTCTGGAGGGTTTCGACGTACCGGCGATAACTCTCATTGGCTATCACGGTGAGGATATTGACCTGCTCATCGCGGATTCGCTCGCCGGTTTGATCCACAGCCAAGCGCACGCCACGGCCGACCTCTTGGCGTTTCCTAACCTTTGAAACGGACTGATTCAAGGTACAGATCTGAAAAATATTGGGATTGTCCCACCCCTCGCGCAGGGCCGAATGAGAGAAAATGAAGCTCACCTGCTTTTTGCGCCTGACTTCCTCATCGTCACCCGCCTCTGGAAACGAGAGCAGGGATTCCTTGTCCTTCATGATCAAATCATAAGCCTCCTCGTCCGCCTTGGTTTCGCCCGAGTGCGAGTCCAACATCTCCACGCCTCCTCCTTTGCGCCGCTTCTGTGCAAAATACCCCGCTTGCACATCCTCCGGCGCGACATCACGCCAATCGGGATAACGCGCTTTGAGTTCGGTAAAAGACCGGTTGAATATCTGGCGGATAATGCCGCATTCTTCGGCGTAGTTGCTGACCCGATCAACAAAAAAAAGCGAGAGCACCTTGATGCCCCGCGCCTTGAGGAGATCCTGTTTTCTGAAATGCTCCTCAATGGTGTGGTAAATTTGCGCTTTGAAGATGGCTTCTTTGTCCGTGCCTTGCTCCGTGCCCAACTGCAACTCGACATTGTTGGCAAAGCGCACAAAGCCCAGGCCGAAGTTGATTTCGTCAATTTCAAACCCCTGGTATTCGGGGCGGCGGGTCTTCTGTTCCAGCGAATCTCCGGGTTTGACCGTGACCTCCGCCTCCCTGACGGTCCCACTACTCATAAGCCTATGCACGACCAACCGCGCTGTCAGGGTGCGTTTTCGAGTCTGGATGTCCTCTACCCGAATAAAGACTTGGTTGGCGTCGTTTTCCGCGACCACAGCGTGTACCTCAATGCGCTTGACCAGCCCTTGGCGATACGCCTCGTAGGGCGTGAGGCGGTTGATGAGCGTGTAGGGATTGCGGTGGGTCGCGCTGTAGCGCAGGGCGAACAAGGGATCGAGAGACGCGATGGCCGAGATGCTCTTCTCGCTCTCCATATTTTGAGGCTCGTCCAAAATGAGGATGGCACGAACTGTCTGAACGAGATGGAGCGGGACTTCGCCCTGAAGCCGATCCAAGCTCTGGCGGATGACATTGGCGGCCTTGTTGAACGAATCAATGGTCATAACCATGACCTCAATGGCATCGGACAGGGCAAACTGGCGCACTTGTGACAGATTCGCAGAATCGTACGGATAGTAGTGCAGAACCGGGTTGCCGTAGCAACGGGCAAAGTGATCCTGGGTAATATTCAGGGTTTTGAGCACCCCCTCGCGCACAGCCACAGACGGCACCACTACGATGAATTTGCACAGGCCATAGTGCTTGTGGAGTTCCAAAATGGTGCGTAAATAAACATAAGTTTTGCCCGTACCGGTCTCCATCTCAATGGAGAAATTGGGAAAGCGTGCTGTGCGGCTTCCGCTTGCGGTCTCGATTTCCGCTTCAATGTACTTGAGGGTTTGATCTGGGGCAATTTGGTTGCGGGCTTGGACGCGCAGCACGTTTTTGTGCAGTTCCGCCTCTGTAAGATCGAGCCGATTGCCCACCGCCGAGCGCGTGCCGAGTTGGAACGGCACTGCGGCCTCAATGCGGGGCTGACCCAGCAGGAGATCCACGGTTGCCTCAACTGCTTGGACTTGGTATGTTTGATTGGGGTCAAACTTAAATTTCATCATGGAGCCTATAAGGTTTTGAGCCGGCAGTACTGCAAGATATTGTTCGCCAATGAGTCCGTGAGGGCAACATCGCGGACGACGATCAGATCGTCCCGCGCCAATCCCTGTTCGCGTTCCAACGCCTTGACGGTTTGGAGATCAAATTTGGAATCGAGGGAAATATAGAAGAACTGGTCTTTTTTCTTATCTGTGACGCGGTGGACAGTATTGGGCTTGATGCCGGTGAGTTCCTCACTCTCGGCATTGAGGCTATAGCCCTCCTTAAGGGCAACTTCGTAGCGCACATTTTCCGCATCCCAACCCGACAGGATCGGATCGATGAACAGTTCCATCGTCTCGAGGTATTTCTCGATATCTCGCTCTTCCACCCCGGTCCATTGGCGAAAGTTGCTCTCGACCAGTTTGAAAACCTTGAAGCCCAAATCCTCAAAGGTCGTGAGGCCTTTGAGTGGGAGTTCGCCATTTTTCTTTTCGTTCATCCTGTCAATAACGCGGCGAACGCGCGCTTTGCCAATGTCGGCAATGGTGTCAAAACCGGCTTGCTTGGCAGGCGACTTCTCTTTGGTTTTCTCTGGCAGTTGTACCATGATGAACCGCCGGTTGCCGCCGTCTTCGCGGTTGAGTTCGAGCACGGCTTGAGCGGTCGTGCCCGAGCCAGAAAAAAAGTCCAAAATAATATCATCTGAATCCGGCTCAGTAGCGATTTTAGCCATCCGTTTAATCAGACGGGAAGGCTTTGGATTGTCAAAGATATTTTTGCCGATCAGGGCCTCTAGTTCCTTGCTTCCCTCATCTGTGGTGCCGGACTCCTTATGATGCCACAAATCGACGGGAACCATCCCCGCGCTCACTTCGGATAGAAATTTTTTGAACCGGGGATACTTAAAACCCCCATCCTTTCCCCAGTAAAGGCGATTTTCTGTTACATGACGCTGGTATTGCGCTTTCTCGTATTTCCACGCATGGGTGGGATGCGCTACTTTTTCGCCGGTAATGGGGTTTTCGATTGCATAGACGAGATTGGGCCTTTTCTCTTTTGTCGCGGGATTGACATAAGAGACACTCGTCCACTTCCCGCGAGGATCGCCATCGGGATTGCTGTATATGGAATCCGATTTTTCGGTTCTGTCTTCTCTGAGATAATCCAGTGCTGCGTTTTTTCTATACACGACGATACTGTCTTTTACAGAGGTGAACATGCGCGCGTTATTGCTTCGCGTATATCTCTTTTCCCAACTAATAATCGCAACGCGGTTTTCCTCACCAAAAATTTCATTCATCAACAGTTGTAAATTTGCCTGTTCCTGATCGTCAATGGATACGAATATCAGCCCTTCTTCACAGAGCAACTGACGGGCGACAAAAAGGCGGGGATACATCATATTAAGCCATGCCGAATGATGGCGACCGTTGGTCTCCGAGTTGCTAGAGAGGTGATTGCCATTGTCGTCTTTCTGGCCCGTGAGCTTGAGATAGGTGTCCAGCGGATCGGCGAAATTGTCGGGATATACGAAGTCGCCCCCCGTGTTGTACGGCGGGTCTATGTAGATCATCTTCACGCGACGGGCATAAGATTTGTACAGTAGTTTGAGGATTTCGAGGTTATCGCCCTCGAGAAAGAGATTTTGAGTCGTGTCAAAGTTGACGGATTCGCCCCGTGCCGGAACCAAAGTCGCACGGCTCGGGGTTTGCAAAAGTCGGATCGCGTCTTTTTTTTTTGCCCAAGTAAAGGAATACCGCTCGGGCTGGTCATCTACAATCGCGGCCAGAGATTGGCGGAGCTTTTCAAAATCGACCTTGCCCTCGCTGATAGCCTCTGGAAACAAGGCTTTGAGTTGCTCAACGCGCTCTGCCACGAGATTCGGAGAGGTTTCGGCTACGGATCCTTTGGTTTGTGTGGGTTTTTTAGCCATACGGAGTCCTTAAGGTAAGCACCATCTAAAAGGGCGTTAAAAATAATTGTGGTTTGATACGCCATTGGCATATATACTCACAAAAGGGGCGTCTGTCAATGCAAGGCATCGCATGTTGGTGCGGGAGAAATCGTGAAACAAAAATTCGCACAGCGCGTTTCTCAGGTTTTGAACCCGATGTTTGTCTTGGCGATTGTCATTGTGTTGGTGTCTGCCAAGGCGGCTGGATCGGGTGTTTGGACCGCGGCGTTGGTCGTCTTTGTGTTCGGCGCGTTCGTTCCCCTGTGCATTGTGTTGCACATGTTGCGGCGGGGCGAGATCAGCGAGGTGTTCATCCCGGATCGTGCGGACCGACCGCGTCCCCTTTGCTTGTTCGCAGCAAGTGCTTGGCTGGGCGTTGGCGTCCTGTATCTGTTGGACGCGCCGCAGGCGTTGAACGCCCTAATGCTGTGTGTGGCAGTCTTGAGCGTCATCGCGCTTGTCGTCACCGCGCATTGGAAAATCAGCTTGCACGCCATGGGGCTTTGGGCCGCCTGTGCGGCTGTGATCGCCTTATACGGAGGGTGGTTGGCGGTTTTACCCGCTGGATTGGTTTCGTGGGCGCGATTCGCGTTGCGCGTTCACTCGGTGTCCCAGATTTTGGCGGGTGGAATTGCGGGGGCCGGGGTTACTTTTTTGATTTTTGGCTACATGATCAACGCATGAGTTGCGCGTGTCACAAATAGGAGGGACTATGAAAATCAAATCCATTGAAGCGGTAAATGTCAACATTCCACAGCAAAAGCCGACCACACCTGCGCGCCGGGCGAGTTGGCGACAGTCCTCGCCGATTGGCCTGCCGATGAATAAATACCCGGAATTTCCGCCCTCCATACCGAGCAAATCCCCCGGCATCGGCGGCAGGGCGGTGTGGGTTAAAATCACCGCTGAGGACGGCACATGGGGCCTTGGCAGAACGGGATTTGGCGAACCCGTCGCGGCCTTGATCGACGCGTTCTACGCGCCCCTGTTGGAAGGCCGCGATTGTTTTGCCACCGAACATCTCAATGACATGATGTGGCGGGCGTCCAAACGGCATGGGTCCTTGGGCCTGTCGGCCTGCGCGCAAAGTGCCATCGATCTCGCCCTGTGGGATTTGAAGGGCAAATTGCTCGGCCAACCGGTTTACAGATTGCTCGGCGGGCCATCGCGCGAGAAAATCCGGTGCTATTGCACGGGCGATGACCTCGACTGGTCGATGGAACTCGGGTTTGAGGCATTTAAAATCACCAACCCCGTACATTGCGAACAGGGCCTCGCGGGCATCAACATCATGGAGGACAAAGTCGCCCAAGCCCGCGACACAGTCGGCAAAGACGCCGAGTTGATGATCAATCCGGTCATGGCCTACGACGTGGAATTTGCCATTCGCCTGGCAGAGCGGCTCAGGCCCTACGAATTGCGCTGGATGGAAGAACCCCTGTTTCCAGAAGACCTGGAGGG
The DNA here is from genome assembly GCA_958295785.1 of uncultured Latescibacterota bacterium. Classification (GTDB taxonomy): domain Bacteria; phylum Latescibacterota; class UBA2968; order UBA2968; family UBA2968; genus VXRD01. The sequence continues at coordinate 1,381,691 of OY282377.1, read as the reverse complement.
ACACATTCAACTGCGAAAAGCCATGACGTGGATCCCCATCGCAACCGGAGAAGATCACCACACGCGGATTCCATTCCGCCAACTCGTGGAAAACCGCTGTGTCGATGTCGTACAACCGGATTTGCACTGGTGCGGGGGAATGACCGAAGCCGTGAAAATTCACCACATCGCCGAAGCCGCGGGCATCAAGAGCAGCCCACACGGCGGTTGCAATTCCGCGTACGGACAGCATTTTTGCTACGCCATGCCCGAATGCACCCTGTGCGAGTTCCACTTGAGCACCCCCGTGGGCGTACCACTTGAAGAAGTTGCGCGCTTGCCGGGCGTGCCCGTGCCCAAAGATGGCTATGTCGTGCCATCTGACGCGCCGGGGTTTGGGATGGAAATTGCCGAGGATTGGATTGTGCCCTGGGATCACGGACGATTGACTACTGGCGGGGAACATGTGATTCTGTGAGGGAAGAAACATCCGCGAGGACGGGACAACCACAGGGGGTTGTCCCGTCTACGGCCGGGGAAATATCGTTGATGCGCCACATTCAACGCATCAAATGTCGGGGTTGTCCCTACGAAATATCCGACAAATTAAGCAGGGAAGTCATGGCACGCGATGCCTAAATGTATGGGAAACACGTCCCTCCCCGAATCGAGGAGGGGCCGGGGGATGGGTCACGAAACAGGAGTTTTCCAATGAAATGGTCTCGAATCTGTGTTTTCTCCACACTGCTCTGTTTCCTGTGTTGGCAGCGGGTAGCGGCGGATCAGCGGGATTCTCTGTTGAGCATCGGACAAACGCATCTCGCAGAAGGGCGGGCAGATGCGGCTGTTGCGGCGTTTTCTCGCTTGGTCGAAGCCTTTCCCAATGACGCCCATCTCCGGTCGCGCTTGGGTTATGCGTATCTGAAACAGCGGGATTTTGACAAGGCGAGTGCCGCGTTTAAGGCGGCCAAAAATTTGGATCGAAATTTGGCAGAAGCGTATGTGGGCTTGGGGTTGGTTTACGCGGAGCGCCCGGCCTCGGGCATGGCCGCGTTCAGCAATTTTCGCAAAGCCATTGGCGAGGCCAAGCGCGCCGCCAAACTCGATTCCACTTACGCGCCTGCATACCGGCTGCTCGGGGAATTGTACCAGCGGTTTCGGGAAGACCATCAAAAGGCCGTGGCGTACTATTTGAAATATATTCAAGTGGCGCAGGACGACCCAGAGGGCCTGTATTATTTTGGGCTGGCCTGCGTACAGGCCGAGCAATACGACCTGATTGCGGCGCACATTATCCCCTATATCGCCGAGCGCGATCCAGCCCCCCGGTTGCTGCCGCTGGCGGCGTTGGGCTATTTTTTTCACGAAAAACCCGAATTGGCTCTGGATTATTTTGAACGCTATTTGCAACGGATAGGGGAAAGCGAACGCGCCTATTATACCGATATTTCCCTGGCGGCATCGGAAAAGGAGTGGCGCGAATTTCAGGGCCTTTCCGACGCGGCGGAAAAGCGGGCGTATGTGCGCCGGTTTTGGCAGCGGCGCGATCCGGATATTTTGACGCCGGTCAACGAGCGCGTCATTGAACATTACCGGCGCGTGTGGTATGCGCGTATGTTTTTCTCGAAAAAAATCAGCCCCTGGGATCGCAGGGGCGAGGTCTATATTCGGTATGGCGAACCCGATTATCGCTCCCGCTCCAGCCAGCGCGCCCTGGTCTTAACGCCCGAAGTGGAAGCCGTCCGCAACCGCATGGCCGCCGATATTTGGGGCCCGGCAGCGACCTATTACACGTTCACGGGCCCGGTCTTTCCCATTCGCAGCCAGCGCGCGCCGTTTGAGGGCAATATCACGCCCAGAAACGAAGGGGTGTTTGGCACAGATGCCGGGGAAGACGACGCCAATTTGGCCCTGAATCCAGGGGAAGAGGCAGAGAATTTGGGATTTCAATTTCAGGTGCCGGACCTCGTCGACTCCAGCCCGTTTGACGTATCCGTGGGGCCGCGCACAGAGCAACGGTTTTTGAATTACGGCCCGGTGACGTCCGACCGCGAATACGAGACCGTGCCCTGGGAAACGTGGACATTTACGCAATTGCAAGGCGGCGTGGAATTTACGTTCACCGACGAAGTGGGCAACGGGCATTTTGATTTCGCGCCCCTGCCGCCGTTGCCGCAAAGCGACAATCGCATTGCCAGCACAGCGCGCCTGATGGAATACGCGCCGGGGGTGATCTATCAGCAGTCCGTCTCGGTGGTGCCCGACTATTATCGGCCGGGCGCGGGCAAAGACGCGCTGCATTTTTTTTACGATGTGGCGGATTTTCGCGGCACAGATGGCAAGACCGTTGTGGAGGTGTATTACGGCGTGCCACCGGCGGAGGTGACCGTGGGCAAGGGGGACCGGGATTATCTCATTCACACCCAAGCTACTCTGGCCCTAGCGGATATGAGCCACGAAAATATCTACCGCGCTCAAGAGGTGTTGTCCTACCAAAACAGCCGCGGATTTCCCACAACCCGAGGCGTGTTTATTCCCGACGTGATGCGCTTGGAGGTCTCGCCTGGCGAGAAATATCAACTTCAAGTGCAGTTGAAAGATGACCTGTCGGGCCGCGTGGGGGCGTATAAACAGGAGCTCACTGTTTCGGATTTTGCCGCACAAGGCGTGAAGATCAGCGGCATTCAATTGGCGTCTGCGATCACAGAGACAGGCGCGAATGCGCGTTTGCAAAAGCGAGACATCTACGTATCCCCCATGGCCTCCCGAAGCTATCCCCCGGGCAGTCGGGTGTTTGCCTATTTTGAAATCTACAACTTGCAGCGCGACGCCTTTGGGCAAACCCGGTACAAAGTGCAGTACCGCGTGCAATTCAACCCACGCGCCTCTGTGGGCCTCGCAGGCGTAATTTCCTCGGGCATCCGCGCCCTCTTGCGGCAACAAAAACCCCAAGTCTCGGTGAGTTACGAGCAGGTGGGAGCAGATGAAGCCACACGCGAATACGTGGAACTCGATCTAAAAAAGGCCAAACCGGGGGTGAATGTGGTGGAAATCACCGTGCAGGACGAGGTCGGCAGCGGCAAAGCCACGCGGGAAGTGGTCTTTTTTTATGGCGGATAAAAAAATCCCGTAAATCCTAGCTTTTGGCCCGGGTGTCTGCGAACGGGTTGCGAACGACGCCGCGTAAGCCGCGGGCGTCGCACTCAGCGGCGACGCGTTGGACGGCGGCCTCCTCTACGTTGATTTTTTTTCATTCACCAATCGACAATTCAATGTGAATCACGCCCCGATGACAAAATCACCGGGGCGCGTTTTTAGTTGTCTTGCAGAATATAGAGTTTCAAATCACTCGGCGGGGGGATTCTTTCCCTCGGTCTGTCCCGGTTGCGATCCAGTGTTTCCCAGCGCAAGAGGTATTGCTCGCCGGGCCGCGTTCCAGAGCCGCGTGCGCCGCGCAGGTTGACGACCATGCCCGGATAATCCGAGGTCACTTGTTCCAATTCATCGGGGATCTGATTTTTTGGCGGTGGATATGTGCCGATCACACGCAGGGTTTTGGGATGCAATTTCCAAATCCCCTGCCCTTCTTTTGCGTGCCAATAACGCAGACTCAGCCCGCCATCGGCTTCGGCTTGTACGCCGCCCAAGCGGATCTCTGCGCCGATTGAGCCGCCGCCGCCAAATTCCCACCGGTAGGTCCAATTGCTCACTTTGTAAAATATCCATTCGCCATTTTCCAACCGCGCGCAATAGGCTTGCGTGTATCCGTTTTCGTCGTGTTTGTGATAGCTGATCACCGCGCGTTTTTGATCGTCAAAGCCCAAGGACTGCGTCATGTTGATCATCCCACCGCCCGGGGGCACGGGATCGACAACCGCGCCGCTTTCTAGGGCAATCGGCAAATTGAGCGCCTGGCCGGCTCCGGTTTCCCAGGCGATGAGATCGCGGCTGCGGGCGTAGGAAATGCTGTGATTGGTCGCGCAGTCCGGGGTATCGCGCCACATCCAGATCATGTGATACCTGCCATCGGGGCCTTTTTCGGGCATGCGGGCGTAGGCATTCATGCGGTCTAAGCCATCTAACAGGGGCGCGTGGTGCAAACGCCGCCACGTTTTGGTTTCGGCATCGTACACATTGTAAAAATCCACGCCATTGCCACTTTTGCCGTCTCGAAATCGGAAAATCAATTCCCGATTTGGACCGCGCATAAACACGGGATAGGTGCAGCGATCCTCATTTTTTTTCACCATAGCGGGAATGCGTTCAAAACTCGTTATATCGCGCGGGCGCGTGGTGCGAAAATAAATCAGCGGATCCACATGCATATTCCCGCACAGATGGATGTGACCCTCGTCGTCAATGGCCATGGTCAGTGAATTGTGGCTGTCCCATCCGACCTCGGACGACAGGCGTCCGCGATTTTCCAGCCAGACCCCTTCGGGCTGGGCAAATGTCCACGTTTCTCTATCGAGAGGGCGCGTCCCCACGGTCATTTTGCGGTCGGCATCGTAAAATGCCACAAACTGCCGGTCGCCATCTGTCAACAGGTCAAACCCCACGGGATGCCCAGACCAGACGGTTGCGATGAAGATCGAACCGAGAATTTCCATAAACGCCTCCAATTAGTTGAGGTTATTAGACACGGACATCGCTTGTTGGTCTTGCAGGTGAACAAATGCGATAGCTGCAATAATACCGCCCCGTTGCACTCGTTGAGATGCAAGCGCGATCTGCAAAATCTCAATCCCTTTCACAACAAAATAAAACGCCAACAAATACGCGATGATTTGCAACATTCCAACCATTTTGCCAACCCTCCAAGTGGCAGTTCATCGCGGGGATGCCGTCCCCGTGCCCGCCCGAACAGGCGAGCGGCAGATTCGTCTGTGCCGCTCATTTCAGTGCTTGACGCTGGAATATAGTCATTATTATTTTTGAAAACACAAAATACCATCCACTTTTTTAGGAGGCACCATGATTTACGAACTGCGTACCTACCGCATTCCCGAGGGGAAAATGCCCGACATTCTCAGCCGATTTGAAAATATTACGTTTGGCTTGTTTGCGCGTCACGGCATTGAGGTGACGGGTTTTTGGCGAAAAACTGATGCGAATGAAATCGTCTATATTTGCCAATACGAGAGCGAAACGGCGATGGAGCGCGCGTGGGCATCGTTTCGCGCAGACCCCGAATGGATCGAAGCCAGAGCACAAACCGAGGCCCATGGCCCCATTGTGTCGGAAGTCATTTCCGAAACGATGACCGCCACATCCTTCTCGCCACTTCAGTAGTTGGAGGCGAAAAACAAGCGATCAGCAATCCGCAGTCCATAAATCGAACAACTCAACTGTCTTGGGGCGGACTGACCGATGGCTGATCGCTTTCAGGTGGGCACGGCGCCCCTGCTTTCGCCGTTCATACTCACTGCAATGTGAAGGAGAAAAATCAAAATGAGCAACGAGATAACCGAACCCTACAATGTTCTCCTGATGATCTCGGATCAACACAGCAAATATCACATTGGGGCGTATGGAGATCCACTGGTGCGAACGCCCCATCTCGACCGCTTGGCAGCAGAGGGGGTGCGCTTGACCGGCGCGTATTGCGCGTCGCCTGTTTGCGTGCCCAGCCGCATGTCGTTTATGACCTGCCGCACGCCCTCTGCCAATCGTGTGTGGACCAACAATCACCTCTTGCACTCGGGCATTCCCACTTGGGCGCATGCAATGGGGTTGGCCGGGTATGAAACATCGCTGATTGGGCGGATGCACTTCAACGGGCACGACCAGCGGCACGGCTTTGAAAATCGACCCCTGGGCGAATACGGCGCAACGCATCCTGGCGCACCCCAGAAAGGCGCGCCCCTTTTCAAAAGCATTTCAACGGCAACCACTGGACAAAACCGCACGGCTGTGGAAATTGCTGGCCGGGGGTATGGCTCGTATCACGTTTTTGACGAGATGGTCGCGGACGAGACCAGCGCGTATCTGCGCCAGAAAGCAGAAAATCCCGGCGCACGCCCCTTTGCGGCTGTCGCGGGATTTTTGTTGCCGCACTGTCCCTTCATCGCGCACAAAGACCTGTTTGATTATTACTATGCGCGCGTGGATATTCCCCAACACGCGCCCGGCGAACCCGCGGCCATCCGCAAGTTCAAACAACTGCGCGGCTTGTATCCGCCGCTCGACGAGGAGCGCGTCCGCGTTGCACGGGCGGCGTATTTTGGCATGTGCGAATATCTCGACCAGCAAATCGGACACATTCTTCAAACCCTGCGCGAAACCGGTCTCGACCGCAACACGCTGGTCATTTATTGCTCAGACCACGGCGAAATGGCCGGAGAACACGGCTGCTGGTGGAAAAGCAGTTATTACGAGGGATCAGTCGGCGTTCCCCTCATCGCAAGCCTGCCCGGCGCTATCGCCCCGAATACCCACAGCGATCAGATATGCAATCTGGTGGATATTGGCCCCACGTTGCTCGACATGGCAGGTGGCGATCCCCTGCGCGGCATTCACGGACACTCGCTCTGGCCCCTGCTCACGGGGCGCGGTGCAGGCGATCATCCCAACGAAACATTCAGCGAACACTTGGGGCAAGAGGGCATTCCCTCGCGTATGATCCGCACGGGCCCTTGGAAGTGTTACACCTACCACGACAACACGCCCCCTGTGCTCTACAACCTCGAAGACGACCCAGATGAACTGCGCGACCTGGGCAGCGATCCCAATTGTGAAGGCGTTCGCAACCGCCTGCTATCCCGCATTTACGAACACTGGGACCCCGATTATGTCCTTGAAGAAAGCGCGCATATTGACCGGGATATGGGCGTGATCACCCGCTGGGGCCGTGCCATTCAGCCCACCCTTCCCGACAGCGTCGCAGTGCCCGATGACGCCGAAGATATTGAATGTCTATGAGGGAGAGAGGTAAGATACAAGATGCGAGGAGAGAAACGTAGGGGCGATGCCCCCGTGCTCGCCCGAAAAGGCAAGATACAAGAGGGCCAATCTGTCTTGTGTCTTGCGTTTGGCATCCATCACCTTTAACCTACGAGGAACAACTTTTATGAGCATTCTCATTGACAGCGACACCCGCGTGATCGTCCAGACCTTTTCCAGCAGCAGGGCAATGGGGGGCGAAGCGCGGTTTCATTTGCAACAAATGATGGAATACGGCACTCAGGTCGTCGGCGTGGTCAACGCGGGCAAGGGTGGTGAAAGCGCGGATGGCGTACCGGTTTTTGACACTGTCTCTGAAGCGGTGGCACAAACAGGTGCCACGGCATCGGCCAATTTTGTTCCCGCGCCGTTTGCCGCCGATACCATTATGGAGGCCGCCGAGGCGGGCTTGCCCTTGGTCGTGTGCATTTCCGAGAACATCCCGGTCTTGGACATGCTCGAGGTCAAACACTATTTGGTCGATAAACACACGCGCTTGATCGGCCCGAATTGTCCGGGGCTGATTTCGCCGGGCAAGTGCAAAATCGGCATTATGCCCGGCGCGATTCACCGCGAAGGTCGCGTTGGCGTGATTTCGCGCAGTGGCACGCTCACGTATGAAGCGGTCTCGCAACTCACAGATGCCGGTTTTGGACAATCGTCGTGCGTGGGCATTGGCGGGGATCCGATCATCGGCACGACCTTTACGGACTGCCTCAGACTCTTTCAAAATGACCCGGACACAGACGCCGTTATCATGATTGGAGAAATCGGCGGCACTGCCGAAGAAGAAGCCGCTGCGTATGTCAAAGAACACTTCGACAAACCCGTGGTCAGTTTTATCGCAGGCCAAACCGCACCCCCCGGCCGCCGCATGGGGCATGCCGGCGCAATTATCTCGGGCGGGCAAGGCTCTGCCGCCGATAAAATGGCAGCCCTTCGAGATGCAGGCATCCACGTCTGCGAAAGCCCCGCAGAAATGGGCAATGCCATGCGAGCGGTGGTTGGAAAGTAAGATGTGAGGATAGAAACGTAGGGGCGGTACCCCTGTGCCCGCCCATAGATACAAAAAGTAAGACGCAAAAAGTAAAAGGCGAGAGATCCAACCTCTCGCCTTTTGCCTTTCATCCGTTTCATCCGCGATTCGCCTTACAAATTCAAAATCCTCACCGCATTATTGTGCAAGATGTCCTCCAATGCGTCAGGGGCAACCATCCGCTCGAGAACTGGCAAGCTCAGTTGCGCGAAACACGAGCCGCGGCTGGTGCCTGCGCCTTTGCCATCCCCGCACGGACAATCCGTGGCAAACATCAGCTTCTGGCTGTGACGCGCCAAAAATTCCGCGGCAAAATCCTCATCCCGCGTCAGGCCACCCAAACCCGATCCCGCCGATAAATCCGCGAATATGTTGTCGTAATCGACCAACAGCCGATCTATTAAGCCGCCGGGTTTTACGGGGCCTGTCGGATATAGGGTTTCTGAGGGCGCAGGCACATCCGCGCTGATGTGCGCCCACCACGATTGGGCATGGCCGATGAATCGAACATTTGGAAATTTTTTCAGCAACACTTCGAGGTGTTCAATGCCCCCATTATACCCGCGCTCACCTTCTTGAAAATGCCACGTCACCGGCCAATGCAAATCATTGCAAATCGCCAAGACCCGCGCCAACCGCGGATCGTCCAGCCGCACATGCTGTTTTTGTTCCCCATATCCCTTAAAAATCCCCCTATCGGCGCGTTTTTCGAGTTCGCCCACGGCATCTTCGCGCGTCACATCCACATGGCAAAATGGGATGATGCGATGGGGATATTGCGCGTATGCTGCAACCACATCTTCGGTCATCCACCCAAACTCACCATCGCCATCTTCGATGGGCAATATCACGGCTTTTTCTGCGCCGATAGTCTCGATATGCGCGATGGTCTCTTCCACTGATCTGCCGTTGTGCGTCAGATGCAGATGTGCGTCAATCATTGCAATACCTCTCGTGTTTTGGGGCTTTGCGCTCTGCAATGGGGCTAGGGTCAATAGGGAAACGTCTCTGAATTTTCTGCCTGAGAGAGTTCAACGAGCAATCGCGCCATTCCTTCCACCGCTGAATTTAAGACGGTTTCGCCCTTTTTTTTCGAGGCTTTTCGCGCATCGCCGCCGGCAGATGTGGGCAAATACAGGTGCCACGGGCGCACAAAATCCACCTGAAATTCCCGCAAGGTCTTCAACTTGGGGCGCTGCGGTGGGTTGTTGGCGATCCGATTTTCACGCACGAGTTCGGGGCGCAAAAACATCACCTGAGAGGTTTCTTCTTCGCCCGCGTGATCGCTGCGATTTTCCCAAACTGCCCGCGCTTCCGCAGACGCACAAGACCCCGTGCCGATCAAACACGTAAACAAGCCATCCTGTGCGGCCAAATCGCGCTGCACGGCGCGAATGACGTCGGGATTGCCGCCGTGACCATTGATGAACACAATGCGGTGTACATTTTCCGCGCGGCACATCGAGACCAGATCGGTCAGCAAATTCATAAACGTGGGCACCTGCATTCGGCACGCAAACGGAAAAGCGCGAAAATTGTTGTTCAAACTCACCCGTTGCGTGGGCAAACACACCACGCGCCCGCCCCATTCATTGGCTTTTCGCGTGCTGCTATACGCCACGTATTCCACCTGAAAACTGTCTGTGCCATAAGGCAACGCAGGCCCGTGCGGTTCGGTGGAGCCAATGGGGATCACCGCGACATTGGGCGCGAGCGACCGCACGTCGTCAATCGTCATTTCTTCCAAAATACCCGACAAGGTGCGATGCATGACTATCCTCTGCGGTGTAGGTCGTTCCTGCGGTCAGGTCGGAGATTGCTCGCCCAAAGATACAAGGGGCATGATTCAACAGGTGATCGGGTCTTTCCCATCCATCCCTCAAATGTGAATCGCCTCTTGTGACACGTTGAGCGCGGCTTCTTTCAGGGTTTCGGAAAGCGTGGGGTGCGCGTGCATGGTGCGGGCAATATCCTCTGCGCTGGCGGAAAATTCCATTGCCAGCACGCCTTCTGCGAGCATATCGGAGGCGTGGGCCGCCAAGATGTGAATGCCCAAAACGCGGTCCGTCTTTTCGTGCGCGATGATCTTCACCAGTCCGTCTGTCGCATTGAGGGCGTGGGCGCGGGCATTGGCAATCAGTGGGAATTTGCCCACCTTATAGGGCATCTCCCGCGCCTTGACCTGTTCTTCTGTAAGGCCCACCGATGCCAGTTCTGGATGCGTGTATATCACATTGGGAATGGTGTCGTAATTGACATGTCCGGCCTTTCCCGCCATGCGTTCTACCGCTGCAATCCCCTCTTCTTCTGCTTTGTGCGCCAGCATCGGGCCGGGGATCACATCGCCAATGGCATAGACGCCGGGCAAATTGGTCTCAAACGCTTCATTGACCAAAACGCGGCCCCTATCATCCATAGCCAAGCCCACCTCTTCGCCTCTCAAACCCTCGGTATTGGGTTTTCTGCCCACGGCGACCAGCAAGCGATCACACGTCTCAACAGTCGTCTCGCCGCCCTGCGCGCGTGTCACAGCCACTTTGCCATCGCAAACCTCAGCCGCTTCGGCCCGCGTTTTCAACGCAAACGTCAGCCCCTGTTTTGCCAGCACTTTTTGCAGCGCATGGGACAATTCGCGATCCATTGTCGGCGCGATGCCATCGAGAAATTCGACCACATGCACCTCTGCCCCCAAGCGGTGCCACACGGACCCCAACTCGAGGCCAATCGCGCCCGCGCCAATGACGATCATTTTTTTGGGCACCTCGTCTAGCGACAACGCCTCGGTTGACCCGATTACATGCACGCCATCAAAAGGCAAATTGGGCAATTCGATCTCAGAACTGCCCGTTGCGATCAAAATTCGCGTTGCCGTATACATCTCACCTTCAACATCGACCTTGCCATCGCCCGCCAATCGCGCCATGCCCGCGATATGCGTCACATTGTGCTTGCGAAACAGGCCGCGAATCCCGCCCGTCATTTTGCGAACAATATCGGACTTGCGCTTCATCATGCCGGCCAAATCGAGTTCCACACCCTGGACCTTTACACCGTGAACACCCAACGCGGTCTTTGCGCGGTGAAACAACTCGCTCGATTCCAGCAGGGCTTTGCTCGGGATACAGCCCACATTGAGGCATGTGCCTCCCAATGCGCGTTTTTCCACACACGCCACGCGCATGCCCAGTTGCGCCGCGCGAATCGCAGCGACATATCCCCCCGGCCCTGCGCCGATAACGATGAGATCGAATGTCGTGTTTGTCATAGTGGTCAGTGGTCAGTGGTCAGTCCGCCCATCCGCTCCGCCACCCGTGTGCGTTCCCTCTCCCGTCTTTGGGCGAGCACGGGGGCATCGCCCCTACGTTTCTATTCTCCCGTCTTCCTTCTCCCATCTTCCTTCTCCCCGTCTTCACACCTCCAACATCATGCGTGCGGGGTCTTCAAGCAGGTTTTTGACGCGCACGAGGAATGTGACCGAAGTTTGGCCGTCGATCAGGCGGTGATCATAGGTCAAGGCGAGATACATCATGGGCCGAACAACCACCTCATCGCCCACGGCAATGGGCCGGTTTTGAATGGCGTGCATGCCCAAAATACCCGTCTGCGGCGGCGTGAGAATGGGGGTTGACAACAGGGATCCAAACACGCCGCCATTGGTAATTGTAAATGTGCCCCCGCTCAATTCATCCAACCCCAACTTGCCTTCTCGCGCCGAGAGGGCCACGCGCTTGATCTCGGATTCGATGGTCGCAAAAGACATGCGCTCTGCCGATTTCAAAACCGGCACCACGACGCCGCGGTCCGTACCCACCGCAATGCCCATGTTGACGTAATCGCGATAGACAATATCGGAACCATCTACACTGGCGTTCACGTCGGGAAAATCCCCCAAGGCAATGACGCAGGCGCGCACAAAAAAGGACATCAAGCCCAAAGAAACGCCGTGTACCTCTGCAAAGGGCTCTTTGTATTTGCCGCGCAACTCGAAAATACCACTCATATCGACCTCGTTAAACGTGGTCAACATAGCCGCGGTCTGCTGTGCCGAGACCAGACGCTGGGCAATGCGCGTGCGAATTTGGCTCATTGGCTCGCGCCGTTCACCCCCACGCAAAGCCGCAGGGACAGGTTCGGGGACTTCGGATTTAGGGACAACGGATTCAGGAACTTCGGGGACAGGGGCAGACGCCGCTGAATCGAGATGGGCGAGTACATCTGCTTTTGTCAATCGCCCGCCTTTTCCCGTGCCTTCTATGGTTGCGGGATCGAGGTTGTGCTCTGTCACCAGTCGGCGCACGGCCGGGCTTAAATCCTCAGTTTGTGCAGGCGACGGATCGGCACGGTCGGGCGCGTCTGCGACAGGAGCCGTGGCCTCGTCCACAGGCTGGCGCGATTCCCGACTGACCGTTGGCGCGCCATCTTCTGCGATAGTGGCGATAGTCTCGCCGATCTCAATGGTGTCGCCATCGGCCCTCACGGTGTGCAACACGCCAGACGAAGGCGCGGGCAATTCCACATCGGCTTTATCCGTTTCGATCACCGCAATGGGTTCATCAACAGTTACGGCCTCGCCATCCGATTTCAACCACTCGACCAAAATGGCACTGGTGACAGACTCGCCCAATTCGGGCAAAACCACATCAATGGGCATGTGCGTGCCTCCCTAAGAGGTAAAAAATAAAAATGAAAGGTGGGGAAATAGTGGTCAGTGACCAGCCCCAGCCCAAACCCGCGATCCAATCGTAGGGGCGCGGCCCCTGTGCCCGCCCTGAAAGGCGCGGGGTTTTACGGGCTATTTGGAGAAATCTCCAGCGTTCGGTGGTCGGCGATCAGCCCGCCGAGCCAAAGGCGGCGTCGAAGATCCAGAAATCGTCAGCCCCAATTACGCCATCGCCATTGAGATCGTAGCGGGCGTCATATCCGTCTTCACCGAGCCGCGTCCCATACTTGCCGACAAAGCCGATGAAGTCCGCGAAATTGACTTGACCATTGCCGTCGAAATCGGGCGAGGGCAAGCGCACTTCCATGGCGAAGATCAGAGAGACGATGTCGCCATCGGCGTCCAGCGCGCTCAAGGTGTAGGTCGCCTCGGCTATCGCCTCGAGCGGTGTGCCGGAAAGGGTGCGCGTGGTCGGGTCGAAACTCAGGGCATCCGGTAGGTACGGGAATATGAAATAGGCGAGGGAGCCATCGCCACCGGTTGCTTCGGGCAAGATCAGGTTGACAGCTATGCCTATGGTATAGCGTTGTGCGGCAATGCTCGTATCGCCAAATGTCGGCATCAAGTCCGCCATGACCGCGACGGTGAACGCGAATGTCGCCGCATCGCCATCTTTATCTGTTGCGGTCAGCGTATAGGTCATTTCTCCCATCGCCTTGATCGGTGTGCCAGATACCCCGAACGTCTCGGCGTCAAAGGTCAGGCCAGCGGGCAGATCGGGCGTCAGCGCGTAGGCCAATGCGCTATCGCCCCCGGTGGCTCGCGGCAGGGTCAGGGTCTCGATTTCTCGATTCTGCACATAGACCTGCGCGGCGATGGTCGTGTCGCCAAACGAAGGCAACAAATCCCTATCTATGACGATGAAGAAGGATGCGGATCCCTCGTCTTGGTCTTCGTCTGTCACGGTCAGGTTGTAGCGCGTCTTGGCCTGTGGCTCGGTTGGGGTGCCGGACAGGATGCCGCTGTGTTTGTCCTCATCCCCCGGTGCCGTGTAGGTTAGGCCGGGCGGGAGATCGGGCAACGAGTAGGTCAGTTTTCCGTCGCCGTCGGTCACTGTTGGGAATATCACTGGGGTGATGGGCGTGCCCTGTTGGTAGCGTTGAAAATCCACGGCATCCGTGAATGACGGGACTGAAGTTGCCACATCCGGATCGTCAGCGGGGATGTTCCCGGCGATGTCATCATCGGTAATGGTCAGCGTCACATCGGACGGGGCCGCCACGATATCGGGCGTGTCGTCGGTCGTGCCCGAGACCGTCACCGACTTGGTCGCCGCGACCACAGCATTGTCGTTGGCGCGGATCGTCACGGTGCCCATGCTCGTCGTCTGCCCCGCCGCGATGGTCAACGTTGTCGCGCTCGACAGCGTGAAATCCCCCGATACCGAAGGCGGCACCGCCATCGCCGACACGGTGATCGTCACTGCCGCACTCGCGGGACGATCCAGCGTCGCCGTGACCGTCGTCACGCCGCCGTTCTCTGAGATCGACTGCGGAGACAAGGCCAGCGTTACCTGCGGCGCGTCGTCATCGGTGATCATCAGCGTCACATCGGACGGGGCCGCCACGATATCGGGCGTGTCGTCGGCCGTGCCCGAGACCGTCACCGACTTAGGCGCCGCGACCACAGCATTGTCGTTGGCGCGGATCGTTACGGTGCCCATGCTCGTCGTCTGCCCCGCCGCGATAGTCAGCGTTGTCGCGCTCGACAGCGTGAAATCCCCCGATACCGAAGGTGCCACCGCCATCGCCGACACGGTGATCGTCACTGCCGCACTCGCGGGACGATCCAGCGTCGCTGTGACCGTCGTCACGCCGCCGTTCTCTGAGATCGACTGCGGAGACAAGGCCAGCGTCATCTGCGGCGCGTCATCATCGGTGATCATCAGCGTCACATCGGACGGGGCCGCCACGATATCGGGCGTGTCGTCGGCCGTGCCCGAGACCGTCACCGACTTGGTCGCCGCGACCACAGCATTGTCGTTGGCGCGGATCGTCACGGTGCCCAGGCTCGTCGTCTGCCCCGCCGCGATAGTCAGCGTTGTCGCGCTCGACAGCGTGAAATCCCCCGATACCGAAGGTGCCACCGCCATCGCCGACACGGTGATCGTCACTGCCGCACTCGCGGGACGATCCAGCGTCGCTGTGACCGTCGTCACGCCGCCGTTCTCTGAGATCGACTGCGGAGACAAGGCCAGCGTCATCTGCGGCGCGTCGTCATCGGTGATCATCAGCGTCACATCGGACGGGGCCGCCACGATATCGGGCGTGTCGTCGGCCGTGCCCGAGACCGTCACCGACTTAGGCGCCGCGACCACAGCATTGTCGTTGGCGCGGATCGTCACGGTGCCCATGCTCGTCGTCTGCCCCGCCGCGATGGTCAGCGTTGTCGCGCTCGACAGCGTGAAATCCCCCGATACCGAAGGTGCCACCGCCATCGCCGACACGGTGATCGTCACTGCCGCACTCGCGGGACGATCCAGCGTCGCTGTGACCGTCGTCACGCCGCCGTTCTCTGAGATCGACTGCGGAGACAAGGCCAGCGTCATCTGCGGCGCGTCGTCATCGGTGATCATCAGCGTCACATCGGACGGGGCCGCCACGATATCGGGCGTGTCGTCGGTCGTGCCCGAGACCGTCACCGACTTGGTCGCCGCGACCACAGCATTGTCGTTGGCGCGGATCGTCACGGTGCCCATGCTCGTCGTCTGCCCCGCCGCGATGGTCAGCGTTGTCGCGCTCGACAGCGTGAAATCCCCCGATACCGAAGGTGCCACCGCCATCGCCGACACGGTGATCGTCACTGCCGCGCTCTCAGGAGTCGAGAGGGTCGCCGTGACCGTCGTCACGCCGCCATTTTCCGAAATCGACGCTGGCGACAAAACCAAGGTTGCCACCGCCGGATCGTCATCGGTGATCGTCCCCGTGCCGTTCGCCGTGCCCAGCGTCGCGTTGGTCGGGTTGCTCAACGTCACCACCACCGTCTCGTCCGGCTCATCCGTGTCATCGCCGGTGACCGAAACGGCGAGGGACTGGCTCGTCGCGCCGGGCGAGAAGGTCAGCGTCCCGGCGGCAAGCGCGGTGTAGTCTGTCCCCGAAGTCGCACTGCCCGTGCCCGCGTCTGCGTAGGCCACCGTCACCTCGTGCTGGCTCGCATGGCTCAGTGTGACTGCAAAACTTAGCGTCGCCGTCGCGCCGGCCGCACCCTCCGCCACGCTCGGCGTGCCGATGCTCAACGTCGGAAGTGCCAAGGGCGTCCCCGTCTCTTCGGACGAGGCCGACCCGTCATCGGCGTTGTTTCGCGTGGCGATCACCCGCACCGTGTAGATCGTCCCTGCGGTCAGGCCGGTGATGGTCGTGTCCCTGCCGACCACCGCGTACTCGCGGGCTACCGCGTCGTATGCCTGCCCTCCGGATTTCCACTGTACCTTATACCCATCCGCGTTGGCACCCGCGGTCCAAGTGACGCGCAACGCGACCACCTGAGCTGTCACCATCACACCCATCGGCATGCCCGGGGGGGTATTTTTTGGAACGCCGGTCTGCTCCGCGGAAGGGGCACTATCGGATCCACCTGTCTTGGTGGCGATCACCCGCACCGTGTAGGTCGTTCCTGCCGTCAGGCCGGGGATCTTATAGGTCGTGGTGCTCCCGCCGGAGATAGTGGTCTGCCCATGCGTGCTGGCCTGCTGATCGGATGTGGGATAATTCTGTGTGCCAGATTTCCACTGCACCTTGTACCCATCCGCATTGCTCGCCGCAGTCCAATTCACCGCCAGCGTGTCCACCAAAGCCGTCACCGTCACACCTGTCGGCACGCCCTGCGGCTGTGCGCTATACTGCGCGGTGGTGTCCATACCGACATACTTCAAAACCGGATACTGATCCGACTTGCCAAAGGTCCACGGATCGTCGTTGCCCGTCGTCCCGTCCACATCCACATTCCAGTTCGCGTAGATGCCGGTGTACGATGTGACGGATTGCAGTTCGCTCGTGGTCTTGCCTTCTGGGGGGGTGAGGTCTGAGTCGTCGGCGATGCTGGTCGTCCCGGTGTCCCAGTAGCTAGCCGTGACTGTGGTGAGGTTGCGATGTCCTATCAGGCCATTGACAAACACTCCGCCAGGATTCCCGGTTCTGGTGCTGGACGCCGACACATGCCCTGTGGCGTAGGATGCAGTTATGCGCGCTATTTCCAAAGTGCCTGATGTTATGCCCACTAGCCCGCCCGCAAATGCCCCCCTGTAGTCTATAAGGGATGGGCTGGCTGTGGCTGACACCGAGCCGGTGGCATAAGATGCAATTATGGATGCGTCGCCTGTGCTTTCGCCTATAAACCTACCCACCAGTCCGCCCGCCTCGATGGTTTGCTCCCCCGATGCGGAGACATCGACGCTCGACCAACTCGCCGCAATTGTTCCCGGATCGTTCGTTCCCACCAAGCCGCCGAGATGGAGGTTGCCCCAATTCGGTCTGGCGGAGGTGACCGAGATGGAGCCGGTGGCGTAGCTGGAATGCACCGTTCCTCCGCGGTTCCAGCCGACCAGCGCGCCTATGTGGGTACCGTGTGGCACCATAGCATTTATGTTCACATCCACCAATCCCACGCCGCTGATGGCAGCGGTGAAGGATAACTGCCCGAACAAGCCCATCCTGTCGAAGGTCGTTACGCCGCTGATTGTCAGGTTGGATATGGTATGGTTGTTGCCCTTAAATTCGGATGTGTAAGGGTTGGGGTATGAGGGTCCTATCGCCGCCCAGTTGGCATAGGGGGCGTCGGCTATGTCGTCGTCTCCGGTCGTGTCAAAGTCCAAGTTCGCGCGCAGTTCGTAGCCGGCGCAACCACTGCTAGGGCAACCCATGCCCGTGGCGGCGTTGGGAAAGGCGGCTTGATATGCCATAGTATCGGCAGTGGTGGTCCCGGTGTCCAAAGAGCCGTCGCCATTGAGATCCCAGCGTATGGCGTTCAGTTGCGCCAGCGTTGTGACATCAATCAGGCCGTTGTCATTATCGTCGTAGTCGGTCGTTGATTGCGCCGGGGCGGACGAGGCGGTGCCGAGCAACAGGGCGAAGCCGCATGCCAGCAGGGGCAACAAGCGACCGTAGTAGGATGTCATTTGGGATCCCTCACGGGGGGAGATGTTCTTTTTTTTTCTCGTAGGCACAGGCGTTAGCCTATAACGGAGCGAAGCGAGTAATGGTGAGAGGGTAGGTCCCGATGAGCTTAAAACAGCCTCTTAACAAAAAAAATTATACAATCACGCCATTTTTTGACAAGACTTTGTTTGACGTGGATGAAAGGCGAAAGACAACCATAGAGGGACAAACATTGGCGGAGCGCAGATAGGGAGGCGAATGGAGCAGACAGAAAGGACATAGCGGAGGCAGGGGGGCGGGGGTAATCCGCGCAATCCCCTAATCCGCGACAATCCGCGATCCAGACAGTGGCGTTGCAGAGCCTGTGCCAAAACGCCGTAATCCAGTGCTACGCCTCTGCGTCCAACGCACGCTGAAATCCCTCGAGATTGTTCACTTGCACCGCCTCACGAAGCAACTGCTTGAGTTGTTGCAAATCGGCGATAGCCGCAATGCGGGCGGCGAACTGACCGGGCGCGTCCGCATCAAAGCGAACCTCCAACACATCGAAAATAGCTTCAATGGTGCTTTCTCTGCTTCCGCGCTCCAGACCCTGTTCAATGCCCTGTTCAATGCCGCGGTCAATACCTTGTTGGGTAAGGTATTGGGCAAACGATGATTCACGCATAATCGCATCCATAAAACCCTTCTGAGAAATAATACGCCTAACGGTGGACAACTCATACGATATCCCACCTAAAATAGCCATACCCGCCATCATGTCAACCTTGGTTGAAGCGTCCAAGGGCAAGGCTTCCGTCGCATGAAGACATTGACGCAACCACGCATCCGCAGACACCCCAGACGGAGGTTTCATCAAGGGCGCAAACGGAAGCAAGCCCGGATGACCGCCCTCGATAATCGCTTGACCGTCGATCTCACTCAGACGAATCACCTTGTATTTCACCAGCACCTCATGGCCGGGCAGTTCTTGGATGTAGTATCCCTTATCGCGTCGTCCAGCACCGGGACGCAGGTAGATTCACAAAGGAAAAGATCGGCAGACCATAGCGTTCTATGGCGCGACCAATATAGCCGGCCATGCGACGCGACATCGGGACGTCCGTGCTGTCCGCGGTTTGAAATTCGCAATGAATCAACGCATCCTCACCCTCAATACGCACGAGAATCAGGCTATCGGCGCGCCGGGATTCCACAGTGGGTTGCTCGGTTTCGAGCACCTCGAGCACCTCAATGTCAGCGCGTCCGAGTGTGAAGCGGATGAAATCGTCCGGGTAGGTTTGAATCAGGTGTTTGGATATCGTATCGTATTCGGCCATAAACGCCACCTTGAAAAAATTGATGTGAAGAAAAAAATGGTGAACAAAAAAATGATACAATCACGCCATTTTTGACAAGACTTTGTTGGACAAAGATGCGAAAATAAAACGTAGGGGCGGTGCCTCCGTGCCCGCCCAAAAAGGCAAGATACAAGGCGAAAGGCAACCCTAGAGGGACAAACATTGGCGGAGCGCAGATAGGGCGGAGGCAGGGCGGTGGGGGAAGGGTTTTATTTTGTTTTGAGACTGCTTCTAAGAGAAATCCAGCGCAGTTTCCACGATCTCGCGCTGTTCGGTCAGATGCACGGATTGAATGCCCGTAGCCGTTGCGGCGGTGGGCTTCCGCCCGAGATAGCGCACGGGTTTTTTGCCATTGAGCAATTTGCGGAGTTTTGGCTCCATAAAATCCCAACTGCCCATGTTTTGCGGCTCTTCTTGCCCCCAGAAAACATCCGCATCGCGGTATTTGTTGAGCACAGTTTCCACGTCATCCCACGGAAACGGATAGTGTTCCTCAATTCGCACCAGCGCGAGCCGATCATCGCCCTTTTGATCGCGCCCATCTTTGAGGTCGAAAAAGACCTTCCCCGTGCAGAAAACAACGCGCTCAACCCGGTTGGGATCCGGTTGGGCGGGGTCGTCCAAAACCGGGTAAAACGCGCCGAAGGACAAATCCTCGAGCGCGGAGGTCGATTCTTTGTGCCGCAACAAACTCTTGGGCATCATCAAAATGAGGGGCTTGCGAAACTTGCGAAGCATCTGCCGGCGCAACAGGTGAAAATACTGCGCGGGTAGCGTGGGGCAACCCACTTGCATGTTGTCTTCGGCGCACAGCGCTTGAAACCGCTCTAAGCGCGCGCTCGAATGCTCAGGCCCCTGCCCTTCAAACCCGTGCGGCAACAGCATCACCAAGCCGCTCATCTTTTCCCATTTGGCCTCTGAACTGGAAATAAACTGATCGATAATGGCCTGCGCGCCATTGACAAAATCGCCAAACTGCGCTTCCCAAATCGTCAGTTTGTTGGGGTTGGCATAGCTCACGCCAAACTCAAAGCCCAGCACGGCCAATTCCGAAAGCATGGTATTGTACACCCTGAACCCGGCTTGATCGTCCGACAGATGGTTCAGCGGGGAATAGAGCGATCCGGTTTTGATGTCGTGCCACACGGCTTGCCGATGGCTAAACGTGCCGCGCTGGGAATCCTGCCCGGCCAATCGCACGGGGTAGCCCTCGACGAGCAGGCTGCCAAACGCGAGCATCTCGGCGCACCCCCAGTCCATGGGCACTTTGCCGTCGACCATCTGCATGCGGTAATCGAGTTGGCGCGCCAATTTGCGGTACGCCTGAAAGCCCTCGGGCACGGTGGTCGCCTTTTGGGCAATGTCGATCAAACGCGCCTTGGGCACCGCGGTTTTCGCGAAGCGGTCTGTACCCGCCTTGTCATACCCCTGCCACGCGCCGCCAAATGTGGGCCCGCGCGGTTGTTCGATAGTCTGGGTCTTGGCCGCGACCAAGCCGGCGTCGAGTTTTTCCCGCACCGTGCGTTTCATGGCCGCAACGTCGTCTTCTGTTGCGACGTTTTGCTCGATGAGGCGTTTGGCGTACAGATCCACGACCGTTGGATGCGCGGCGATTTCGGCGTATTGCAGGGGTTGGGTAAAAGAGGGATCGTCGGATTCGTTGTGGCCGTATCGGCGGTAACACCACAGGTCGATGATCACATCGTTTTTCACGGCTTGGCGATAGGCCATCGCCAGGCGCGCCGTGTGAACCACGGCTTCGGGGTCGTCGCCATTGACGTGAAAAATGGGCATTTTGACGATTTTGGCGACGTCTGTTGGATACGAGGTAAAGCGCGATTCGCGCGGCAGGGCCGTAAAGCCGAGTTGGTTGTTGACCACAATGTGGATCGTGCCCCCATTGTCGTAGCCATCTAAATGGGACAGGCATATTGTTTCGGGCACAATGCCCTGCCCGGCAAATGCGGCGTCGCCGTGGATGATCAAGGGGACGATGTGCTCGTGCTGAATGTCGCCTTTGGTCTCTTGCTTGGTGCAAACGATCCCCTCGATCACGGGGTTGACCAATTCGAGGTGACTCGGGTTGGGCGTCAATCCCAAATGCACTTCGCGGCCATCGCGCGTGATGTATTCGTGGGCGTATCCCATGTGGTATTTCACATCGCCCGAGCCCTCGCTGCGATCCACTTCAACGCCCTCAAACTCGCTGAAAATTTCCGCGTATGGTTTGTGCATCACATGCGTGAGCACATTGAGCCTGCCGCGATGCGCCATCCCCATCACAATTTCGCCGACATTGAGCGCGGCGCCGGTCTCGATGAGCGCGTGCAGCATCGGGATGAGGGCCTCGCCGCCTTCAATGGAGAACCGCTTTCGCCCAATGTATTTGGTGTGCAAAAATTGCTCGAACTCCCGCGCTTCAATGAGTTGCCTCAAGAGCGCGCGGCATTGCTCCGCGCTGAATTTGGGGCGATTGAGGATCGGCTCCATGCGCTGTTCCAACCACTCGTGTTGGCTCTTATAGGGAATCTCGGTGTATTCCACGGCCACGGAACTGCAATAGGTTTGCCTGAGCTTGGCGACGAGGTCGCGCAGCGTACTGTCTGTGGGGCCGAGAAATCCGCCATTGCCGACGTTTTGATCCAAATCGTCTTCTGTAAAGCCGTATTCAGCCAATTCCAACAGGGGATAGGGCGGGCGCGTGTAACTCATCGGCGCGATGTCGGCGATCATGTGCCCCCATGTGCGATAGGCATTGACCAAGGCCATCGCGCCTTGCTGCCGGGTCAAATCCGTGCGGGTATATTCCTCCAAGGTGCCATAGGCATCGAGAAAGGCCATGGCCTCTCGCTCATCCGCGCTTTCGTCCGATGTATCCGGCGCGCCATCGCGCTGCGCCCCCAACTCAAAACCCGCAAAAAATGCCTGCCATTGTCTATCGAGCAGATTGGGATCCGTTTTGAATTTTTCATACATGGCGTCGATGTAATCGGCATTTGCAATTGTCGCAATATCGAATGACATGATAACCTCCACCGTTTTGCCTGCGCGTGGTGTACAACAACACGTCAAAAAATTAACGCTTGCTTCTCGCCGTGTCAAGGCGGGAGGCGCGAAGGGCAAAGCATGTGCTGAAGTGGTGTTATACCAATTTGATTTTTATTTGTCCGTTGAGCAAAGTCTTTGTCTTTCGGACGAATTGATAGAGTTTGAAAGAATGGCGCAACAGAGGGATCGCGCCCCAGCCGAGATGGTATTTTTTTCGGACGCGCCACATGGCCTTATCGCGGTCTTCTCGGTGGCTGACGCTGTGCGGGTGTATCCGATAATAAAACAATGGCTCGGGTACGTACTGCCCGAATCCCCCGTGCTCAAGCGCGATATTCAGCCACAACTCCCAATCCTGATATCGGCGGACAGAGGGATCGAATCCGGGAAATTTGTCGGATCGAATCAGCGCGGCGAGGTCGATGTAATTGCCGGCTTTCAAACGCGGGATGTCAAACGGGCCGGAGACTTGGCGTTTGCCCTGCCGCGGATCCTTATTGGCAAAAGCGATGCGATCAGCGTAGGCAAACGCCGCGTTTGGAACCCGTTGCAACGCGGCGCAAAGCACTTCTAAAAAGCGCGGCATCATCACATTGTCGGCATCAAAAAACGCGACCAAAGGCATTGACGCCTTCAAGAACCCAAAATTTCGCGCGCGATTGCCATTGCGAAAATCCACGCGGCAATACTCGACCTTGGGAAACGTCGCGGCGATGTCAGCGGTATTGTCTTCGCTGGCATCGTCGATTACCACCACGCGGCGCGGTAGAAGCGTTTGCGACAACACCGATTCCAAACACGCCGAAAGATAGTGCCCGTAATTGTGCGTCGTCACCACCACCCCGATGTCTGCCGCAGTGCTCATGCGGGCCACTCCGCGCGCTTGAGCAATGCAACTTGAGCCTGCAAATTTTTCAAGGCGTCTGCGGCGGGAACGATGACGCGCCCGCCTTTGCCGCAGATATGCTTGCCAAACTCGTCAATTAAAATGTGCATAAAATCCGGGCAAGTCGCGGTCTCGCCATCGCCGGAGAGGCGTGCGCGATAAATCCCCTCCTCGTCGGCAAATCCCTCCCAGTTGACCAAAAAGCCATTGACGCCAAATTGGCGGATGGGAACGCCATCGTCTCTATCGCGCAACACGAATTGCACCGCGCATCGGCCTTTGGGCATAAGCACGTCAAACCGCGCGCGATTTTCCCGCTCGCCTATCGCACACGACGCGCTCGCCCAGTCAATTTCCCCATCGGGCAAAAAACCAAAGACCAAACTCAGGGGATGGGAGGCCAGATCGATCCAGATCTCTTCTCGCGCCTTCGGCCCCCTGCGCCCCTTTGACTCCATGACCATCTCGAGCGATTCAACGCGATCCCACGCGCCCCTGACCCGTGCGTAAAGCTGGCGATAAATCGGAATTGCCGCGGAATATTGGGCAGACATCGCCAGGGATTTCCCCGCCTGATCAGCCGCATTGACCACGGCTTGTCCATCGGCCAAAATCGCGTCCAAACTTTTATCCTCGTCCCAACACAGGGGTTTTTCACACACCACATGGCATCCGCTTTGCAATGCCATGATCGCGTGGTCTTTGTGCAAATGCGGCGGGCTCGACACATCGACCACGTCGGGTTGTTCGGCTTTGAGCATGTGGGCCACATCGGTGTACGCACGGCCATCAAAGCCAAAATCCGCCTGCAAGAGGGATCGGGTTTTTGCACGCGATTCTTCCGACGTGCCCGCAAACGCCACCACTTGCGACCCCGACAAATGGTGCCATCGCGCGTGGTGCTGCCCAATGCCACTCGCCCCGATCACCGCGACCTTCAGTCCATTCGACATTTTTACCCCCTTTGCTTTATGATCGTCCAAATAAAATAAGTACTTATGCCGAAAATTCAACCCTTTTAAGACAGGAGAGGCGCGATCCACTCCCTGCGTTTCGTCTCGCGTCTTTCATCCCTGATCGCTTTTCGCAAAAAATTGTTGACAAGATGCAACATCTGTTTTATGATTTGGGCGATTGTTTTATTAGCAAAACAAATGACAAAAAAGAGTGATCGGCTCTGACTTGCCCGGCCATCGCCGATCACCCGCACGCACGCGCTAGAGAGCGTGTGTCTCTCCGCGCTTGCAAAGCACAATATAACACCCGTTTATTTTTTGTCAATCACTCTGAGGGAGGTTTATGGATAAAGTTTTCTTTTGCAGCATCTGTCTCGCGCTCGCGTTGCCGGTGAGCATTGCAGCCGATGCGTCCAAATTCAAACTCGCGGGATACGGCGAACTCATCTACTCGCATTTCGATTACGGCCCCGACCAAAAGAGCGGCCCAACGGGTTCACCGCCCGATAGCCGCGCCACCATCGACATTGCGCGTCTGTCCCTCGAATTGGAAACCCATCTGCTGCGCGGCGTTGAACTCGAAGCCGAAGTGGAAATCGAGCACGGCGGCACGGGCGGCGCCCTCGAAATCGAATACGAGGAATTTGGCGAATACGAAACCGAAGTGGAAAAAGGCGGGGAAGTCATCCTCGAAGAACTCTACATCGAGCGCGAATTTGGCGACGCCTTCAACATCCGCTTGGGCCATTTCTACGTCGGGGTGGGCCTCACCACAGAGCAATATCACCCCACGGACTTTTTCGGCACCCGCCGCCCCGAATCGGAGACTGCTGTTATGCCCGCGATCTGGCACGAAACCGGCATTGAAATCAACGGCGAGATCCATCGCTTGCGCTACCGAGTCCAACTCGTCAACGGCTTAGACGCCACGGGCTTTAGTTCGCAACACTGGATTGTGGGCGGGCACCAAACGCGCTTTGAAGACGTGCGCGCATCCAACATGGCCCTTGCGGCGCGGTTGGACTTTCACCTCGCCGATGGTCTCGCGCTCGGCGTATCGGGCTATCGCGGCAACAGCGCGGACAACCGTCCCAAACCCGACATGAAAGACGCGGATGCCCACGTCTCCATTTTCGATGCCCACGCCGTGCTGCGATACAACCGCTTTCGCGCACAGGGCATGTACCTCTACGGTCATTTGCAAAACGCGGCCCTAGTCAGCCAGCGCAACCGCACCTTGTCCAACAACCTCGACGTGTTGAGAACGCCGGTTGCCAGCGCCGCGTATGCCTTGTACGCCGAAGTCGGTTACGATATCCTGCCCTTTTTCACCTCGCGCAAGGAGGATCAATGCCACCTGTTTTTTCGCTATGACGCCTACGACACCATGGCCGAAACACCCCCCAATTTTTTCGACAACCCGCGCTTTAACCGCCGGGTGTACACGCTTGGCCTCAACTACACCATGGGCCATGCGGTCGTCCTCAAAGGCGACTATGCCATGCGCCGGTTGGGCGCCGCAAATTTCAACGGCGAAAACACCGCGAGTTTCGCACTCGGTTTTCAATTCTAATTTTTGGAGGTAAACCGTGAAACGCATCAACTTTCTACTCGGCATCATCTTTGCCCTTTCACTTTCTGCATGCAACAGCAAGGATGCAAGCCCCGTCGCGCCAGAACCCGACCCCGGGTACAATTTTTCTCCGATTTTGACCGATTTTGCCGATAAAACGGTTATCCCGACCTACAAAGACCTTTCCGTTGTCGCATCGGAACTCCTCACTGCGGTGCAAAATCTCAAAGACAATCCATCGCCCGCCACGCTATCGACTGCCCGCGCAAAATGGGTGGCTTCGCGGTCTCCGTGGGAAAAGAGCGAGGGCTTTTTGTTTGGCCCCGTCGATTTTAATGGCTTTGATCCCGCGCTGGACACATGGCCGGTCAACCGCGCAGACCTCGAAGCCGTCTTGGCGAGCGACACGCCCCTCACCAAGTCCTCGGTCGATAACCTCGACAACGCGCTCAAGGGATTTCACACCATTGAATTTTTGCTCTTTGACGAGGGCGGCATCAAAACCATCGATGCGTTCACCCCGCGCCAATACGATTATCTGATCGCCACATCGGAATTGCTCCGAGATGCGGCGGGGTCGCTGTACACGAGTTGGATCGCATCGGGCGAGAATTTCCGCGCACAAGTGGTCAATGCCGGCGCGGGGAGCAACACCTACACCACGCAAACAGCCGCCGTGCAGGAAATGGTCAACGGCATGGTGGGCATTGCCGACGAAGTCGGAAATGGCAAAATCGCCGATCCCTTTACCGAACGGGATACGCGCTTGGTGGAATCGCAATTCAGCTTCAATTCGCTCCTCGATTTTCAAGACAACATCCGCAGCATTCAAAATGTTTATACGGGCGGATACAATGTGGAAGCCGTGGGGCTCGACGAATTTGTCAAAAGCAAAAACCCCGCGCTCGACCAGCGATTTCAAGCTGAGATTCAGACGGCCATTGAGGAAATTGGCAAAATTTCCTTTCCATTTCGAGACGCCCTGACCACGGATGGCCCGCAAATCACCGCGGCCCAACAGGCCATTGCCACCGTGCAACGAACGCTCGAAGGCGATATTTTGCCGCTGGTGCTGGCAGAGTAGTAAGATGCGATCAGCCCCCGCCCACTCACCCCAAGGCGATGTATGGGCTAACCGCTTGTTTTTCTGAAGAGGGACAGAGGACTTGTTCAAGAGTTTGTTGTTATGAAAATCACTTGTCAAATTTTCTACGCCCTTGCCCTGTGTTGTTTTGCCTGCGGCAAGGGCAATCCCATTGCCCCAGTGCCCACGCCGGACAAAGCCTTGTCCGGGGGGGATGCTACTGTTTTTGACGCCTCCAGCCAAGCGTTTGAAATGCCGATTCCGACGCTTTCGCCCGACGAACGCGACAAATTTTTTGCGGGCGATGCCGCGTTTGAACAAGTCTTTGTCACCCCACCGGCAGACGTGAACGCAGGCGTTGGGCCGGTGTTTAGCCACACGTCTTGCATTGGATGCCATTTGCGCGATGGGCGCGGGCGCGGCGCGTTTGGTTCTGAACCGCCCTTTGTCGGCTCGATGCTCATGCGCGTCAGCATTCCCGGGTTCACCGCGCACGGCGGCCCTGCGCCCGTTCCCGGTTTTGGCACGCAACTCGGCGACCGCGCAAATTTTGGCGTGGCTCCCGAAGCGCGGGTTCGCGTCGATTTTTTTGAAACCGTGGAAACCATGGCCGATGGCACAGAGGTTCGCTTAAAACACCCGATTTACACCATCGTCACGCCCTATCAACCCCTGCCCGCGGGCGTTCTTTTATCGGCGCGCATGGCCCCACCCGTGTTTGGACGCGGCTTGCTCGAAGCCATTGCCGAGTCCGATCTTCTCGCCTTGGCCGATCCCTCAGATGCAGATGGCGATGGCATCTCTGGACGGCCCAATTACGCGTACAATTTCCGAACCGGGCAAAGAGAACTCGGGCGCTTTGGCCTAAAAGCCAACAATCCCGATATTTTGCAACAAACCGCCGGCGCGTACAACGAGGACATGGGCGTGACCAACCCCTATTTTCCACAGGAATCGGTTTGGGGACAACCCCAATATGACGGCCGGGACGACGATCCAGAAATCGGCCAAACAACACTGGACGTCACCGCATTTTACATCCAAACCCTGGCCGTGCCCGCCCGCCGCGATTGGGACGACCCGCAAGCCCTGCGCGGCGAAGCCCTCTTTGAATCGACCGGGTGCGCCGCTTGCCACACGCCCACCTTTCAAACCGGCAATCACAGCATCGCGTCCCTGTCCAATCAAACCATCCACCCGTACGCGGATTTGTTGCTCCACGACATGGGCGACGCCTTGGCCGATCACCGCCCGGACTTCGAAGCCACGGGCCGCGAGTGGAAAACGCCGCCGCTGTGGGGCATTGGCTTAACGGAGACCGTCAACGGGGTCCCGGCCTATTTGCACGATGGTCGCGCCGCAACCCTGCTCGAAGCCATTATGTTCCACGGGGGCGAAGGCGCGAAATCGCGCGAGGCCGTCCGCAACCTGTCCAAAGCCGACCGAGACGCCCTCATCGCGTTTCTGCGATCCTTGTAGCGCGGCCAAAAATGAAAAATGCCATCGGTTATCGCCCGTCAAGCAGAAAACCGATGGCATAGAGCCACACCCAAAGGAGGTGCAACGTGTTCTAAAAATAAATCGCATGCAACATATCTCCAAACGAAAAATGAAATTGTCCCACGTTCAGTTTCAATCCCAACAATTGATCATCACGGAGGATTCAAACGTGTCAACCCTCTCTCGTTTCTTTTTGGCATCCAGTTTGTTGCTCGCCATTTTTGCGGTTTCTGCAACGCCTGCCCTCGCGCAACCCCATGCGGTTCGCGGACGGGTTTCTGACCCCAACGACGCCCCCCTGCCCGGCGCGAGCATCGCGCTGAAAAACACGCGCCTGGGTGCCGTTACAGATCGGCAAGGGCATTTTGTGATTCCCAATGTGCCGCGCGGAGACTATGTCCTCACCGCGAGTTACCTCGGTTACAAAACCGTTGAACAACCGGTGTCTGTCGCGTCAAACCAAGTGCCCGCCATCGCGATCACCCTCATGGAAGACACCCCGTACATCCTCGATGAAATCACAGTCGTGGAAGAGGGGTATGCCTCGGACCGCACCACGGCGACGCGCACCAACACCGCCTTGCGCGACTTGCCCCAATCCGTGCAAATCATCAATGGCGACCTCGTCGAAGACCAAGGGCTGACGTACCTCACCGATGTGCTGCAAAATGTGAGCGGCGTCAATCCCTTCAGCGAATATCTCGACTTTAACATGCGCGGCTTTCGCACCACAGGAGACGGCGCGGTCAAGCAAAACGGCCTCAATCAAGTGCATGGATTTTTTAACAGAATGCGATTGGACAATGTGGCGCGCATCGAAGTGGTCAAAGGCCCCGCGGGCGCGCTCTATGGGCAATCGCGCCCCGGTGGATTTATCAACGTCCTCACCAAACAACCCAGTGCGCGGCGAAAAAACGAACTCAAATTCACCCTGGGTTCTTATTCCAAATCTCAGGCCAACTTTTCTTTTACAGGCCCCTTATCCACAACGCCCGGTTTTGGCAAACTGCTCTACCTGATCAACGCCGGCCATGCCAATGATGATGGATTCCGCCAACACGAGCAATTCATTCACTCATTTTTTGACGGGGCCTTCACATGGTTGCCCACAGACCGCACGTCCTTTACGATAAGCGGCGAATGGTTTGACGAACTGAACAAGGGCCACCGCAATCGGGGCGTGCCGTTTTTCAACGGCGAACTCGTCGGTCTTCCCCTGGATTACACGGTCAACGAACCCGACGATTTTATCAGCATTGAAGCCTATACCTATCGCCTGCGCGCAGATCATCGGTTTTCAGATCGCCTAAAAATTGACGCCTCAGCCAGTTATTTAACCAACCAACGGCGGCAGGAATACCACGAACCTCGGGGCCTGCTCGCCGATGGCGAAACCATGTTGCGCGAATTTCGCGATCAATACCGCGAAAAACAACAGCGAACAGCCAACGCAAATCTGATTTACAATCTCAATGCCGCATGGATTGAGCACACGGTGCTTTCGGGCGTGGAATACACCCTCACAGAAGGTCTTTACCGCTTTGCGACCGCACGAGATTCCAGCCGGGGTGGGCCGGTGCCCAACATCAATATCTTTAATCCCGTTTTCGCGCCAGAAAACGGCCCCCTCAAATATTCCTATTACGGGGCAGATATTCCGCGGGGCATTTCCCAGTTGACCACGCGCCTCGACAACCGCATCTCGGCCTTTGGGTTTTATTTTCAAGACCAAATTGACTTTGGCAAAAAGCTCAATGTGCTGCTCGGGTTGCGTTATGACACCTTTGAAGACAAAGCCGAAAGCGGATCGAATAACCGGGCCGGTGACACCCATTGGTCGTTGCGCGGCGGGGCCGTGTTCAAACCCATCCCGTCAATCTCGACCTATTTGAGCTATAGCGAGGGCTTTGAACCCGTCAGTTCCAGCTACACATTTGATCCCGACCGATACGGCGGCCCTTTTAATCCGGAAAACAGTTGGACAATAGAAGGCGGTGCGAAATCGACATTCTTAGACAACCGTTTTCACACCACCCTCGCGCTTTATCACATCGCCAAGGAAAATGTCATTCTCCGCGATTCCAACCCGCCCGAAGACATGCCGGATCGCAGGGTTCAGGTCGGCGAAATTCAAAGCCGGGGTTTTGAACTGGACATCGCGGGCCTCATTACAGATCGCTGGCGCGTACACGGCAGTTTTGCACACAGCCTGAAAGCCGAAATCACCAAAGACACCCACCCATCCAACATCGGTCAAGCCAATCCAAACAATCCCAAAAACGCCATCGGTTTTTGGTCTCGCTACGATATGCCGCCCTCTCGCGCTATCCAGTTGGGTTTTGCTTTGGGAGGCAATTATCTCAGCGAGCGCACCACCCGCGCGAAGGGCGACAACTTGCCCGCGTACTTTGTCGCCAATGGCGCTGTTTTTATGCGATATGACCGATTCAACATCGCCATCAACTTGCACAACCTTTTCAACACAGAATACTTTCCCGGGGGTTATGGCGGTCGCATCGGCGGGTTTAGAGGCACGCCGAGAAGTTTTGATACGACCGTTCGCTATCAATTCTGATCGCGCCAAAAACGATGCGTTCAGCCGCGATTTATCGGGGTTCCAAAATGAATTGGCGCAAGATGCTCTTTCGCCTGCACGGTTGTTTGGGGCTAAATATTGGCTTGTTGCTTTTTGTGGTCTGCTTTTCCGGATCATTTGCCACCCTATCCCATGAAATAGATGGGTTGCTCAACCCCGCCATGCGCGCCGAAACCCGCGACGCGCCTTACAATTGGACCGCGATGTACGAAACATTGATCGCGAAATTTCCCGATGAGCGCGTGTTGGGCATGTACGCGCCAGTCGGCGATGGGTTTGCCGCCTTGGCTTATGTCTCCTTCACAAATGGACAAACGCGCAAAGTCTATCTCGATCCCCATACCGGCATGCTGAAAGGGCATACCAGTTTTTTCAATGTGCAACGGTTCTTCCGATCCTTTCACCGTCGTTTTTTCGACGGCACGCGCGGCATCACCCTCGTCACCCTCACCGCATTTGCGTTGCTCGTATCCGGGCTGTCTGGGATCTGTTTTTACAAAGGCTGGCGCGGTCAATGGTTCGCGTTGCGTACAGACAAAGGGCCGCGCAGGCGCTGGTCAGACCTGCACAAAACCACGGGGATATGGGTTTTTCTCTTTGTGTTGCTGATCGCGGCCACGGGGGTGTTCTACTTTGTGGAAGTGTGTTTTCAAGCCGCAGACAATTACAGAGCACTGTTGCCACCGCCCTTGCCACAAGTCGATAAAACTTCGCTCGGCAATTACGGCGCGCAGCCCGCGTTGCACGCGCCCAACGAATACGCAAAACGCGCCCAAGCGGCATTTCCCGGCCTGACCGTCCGATCCCTGCGGATGCCCAACCGCATTGGCGCGCCGGTCTATTTGGATGGACAAGCGGGCAATCCTCTCGTCAGAGACCGCGCCAACAAAGTGCTGTTGCACCCATTTAGCGGCGAAGTTATCGCCATACAACACAGCGCGGATCTCGCGGTCATTCCCTTTATCACAGACTTGGTCGATCCCCTGCATTTTGGGTATTTCGGCGGCCTCGCAACCAAAATCATCTGGTGTATTTTGGGCCTGGCCCTGTCGTTTTCAATTTTGGCCGGCGCGTACTTATGGGTGGTACGCGCAAAGCCAAACCCCGCACAAAGGTTGCGCGGCGCGACGGTGTCCTTCATTCTCACGCTGGCGTATTTTGCCATCGCGGTGTTCTCCACAATTGAAGGCATTTACAATTACGGCACACAAACCGCGCCGCCCGTTGTTATCGCCGAGCAATCCGTTGGCCCCTATCGGGTAATAGTGACGTGTGCAGTGCCTTGCAATCCGCGAAAAGGCATGCAACTCGCCGCAAAATTTTTGGGCAAAGGCTTTCCAAATTACAAGCGGGTTTCCATTGGCACCTTGGAGGGCGAATCCGTCTCTATGAAGGGAACGGCATTCGCACCAACAGCCACCCTAACGACAAAGCCCAATACCCCGCTTCAAGTGCAAATCACGAGGTGGGACAATACCACTTTCAAAGCCGTATTTCAAGCGTCAGCCGCGATTCCCGGCCCGCCCATTGCCCTCTCTCTGCCCGATACGCCGCCGGGTGTCTGGGGGATAATCGCAATTTTCTCAACCCTTACCATCATCGTCATCATCAGTTGGTTCTGTTTTTTATGGCGTGCCCAGTAACGCTACGCCATCTGGAAAACTGTCTGCGAAGAGCATTTGCCATGACAACCAAAACGCTCATTTTGGCGAGCAGTGGTGCATGCGTATTGCTGTACATCTGACATTTTTGTCTGGACACTCCTAATGGCACTCTCTGGGCAACGCGTATCACAAAATCCCTTCCGCCCAATCTACCCACAACCCAATCACAGAGTATTTGGAGGACCCTACCGTGAACAACGCACAAATTTTGGTGAACAATACCGAAGGCACACAACCGATTTGTGTCTATCGCTGGAAAGAGGGCCATCTGTATCTCTTTTATGGCTATGTCAATATCGGCATGTGCCGCACTTGCTTTGCAAAATTGTGCCGGTCAATTTTTGAGATGCACCGCCAGATCGAGCAGGGTGCTGTTGAGGCGTCGCACATGACGGTCAATTACGCGTCGACAACACTGGTGCTTCCAGTGGATGATTTTTGCCATTTGAGCGACAGCCTTGCCCAGGCGCAGGAACATCTGGAATTTCTCGAAGATTGTGAGGACGCAGGCATTGTGCCTTCGCGCGAAGAATGCGACACCTTTGCAGAAAAACCGTTTCTCTTTCTGCCTCAAATACATGATGATACGCAACGTATTCATCTCAACTGATGTCAAAAAAAGTGCCCTCAATGCGTATCTGAGGGCACTTCTCATGTGGCGTATTACTTTGGGCGGGCACAGGGGCCGCGCCCCTAAGTTCTCGCACGTTGCACTCTATCTCGCCTTTCATCCGCGTTCTTATGTGGTTGCTTTTCGCCTCTCGCCTCTTGCGTCTCCCGTCTCGCTCTTACCCCATATCTCGATCCAGCAAAAACAAGCCGTACGTGTCATCGCCCACCAGTTTTAACTTCTGCACGATACTGCCGACCTGCGCCTCTTCCTCCACTTGTTTTTCGATAAACCATTTCAAAAAAATATCCGTTGCATGGTCGCGCTCATCCAGTGCGAGATCGACCAAATCGTTGATCATCCCGCTGGATTTTTGCTCTTGCCGATAAGCGTCTTGAAAAACCTCCAGCGGCGACGCCCATTCAGACGGCGGTTCGGCGATCTGCGCGAGCCTGACCCGGCAATTTCGCGCATTGATATAATCCACGATCCTGAGCGCGTGCTGCCGTTCCTCTTTGTATTGCTCGCGCATATATTCGGCAAATCCGTGCAGATTGGCCCCGTGAAAATAGGTCTCCATGGCGAGGTAGTGAAATGCCGAATGAAATTCAAAATTGAGTTGCTCGTTTAAGGCCGCGAGGACCTTTTCGGGAATCATAACAAACCTCCTGTCAGGTGGCTTCAGAGTACCGCGCTGGGGCGGTCAAAGCTTGGAAATGCCGATACAGTTTTACGCAAATTCGCAAAAAGAATCAATAAAAAAATGTCCTGACGATAGCGTGGTCCCTTTTCTAAACATTATGATAATCAAGCAATTATTTTAAGCGATTGACAAAGCCCATATTTTTGCTATACTTCTCTTGCATTTGGATACCACTTTCTCACCCCACAAAAGGAGAGCATCATGATCAACTCCAAAACCGCTGCTGCCCTCAACGATCAGCTCAACATGGAATACTATTCCGCGTATAGCTATCTGGCGATGTCGGCGTATTTTCTCACGCAAAACCTCAATGGGTTCGCACACTGGATGCGCGTTCAAGCCCAAGAGGAACTCGCGCATGGCATGAAAATTTACGATTTTCTCGACGACCGCGAAGCCGATATCCGCTTGCGCGGCATTGAGGCACCCAAACAGAAATGGGACAGCCCTTTGGAAGTGTTTGAAGACACCCTTGCCCAAGAACAAAAAGTTTCTCAAAGCATCTACGACATCACGGATCTCGCCCTGTCCGAACGCGATCACGCCACCCATACCTTTCTCCAGTGGTTTATTGTCGAGCAAGTCGAAGAAGAAGCCTCGGTCAAGGAACTCATCGACACGCTCAAACTGGTCGGCACAGAAGGCAACGGGTTGTTCTTGCTCGACCGCGATCTCGCCCAGCGACAACTCGCTGACGAAGATGCTGACGAGGGCCAGTAAAAAAATAGCGCGATCTTTTTGTCGATATAAGCCCGAAATAGTGCATTGTTTCCGGGCGTCTGTGTTGGTTTTACAAAACAAAAGGAGATGAACATGAGCAATGAAAAAGAAAAAAAATCGCCAACTGTGTTTGAAAACTGGGCGAAGTTTTTTCAAAGCGAAACAACGAAACAGCAGGGCTATTTGGGCGGGTTTCTCGATCAGTTGGACAAGCGGTTTGAGGATTTGAAAGAGAGTACGAACGGCCGGTTTGAGGATATGAACAACCGGTTCGACGGCTTGAAACGGGACATGGACAACCGGTTTGACGACTTGAAACGGGACATGGACAACCGGTTCGACGACTTGAAAGAGAGTACGAACGGCCGGTTTGAGGATATGAACAACCGATTCGACGACTTGAAACGGGACATGGACAACCGGTTTGACGACTTGAAACGGGATATGAACAAGCGGTTTGAAAGTGTCAATAAACAGTTTGGCGATTTGAAAGGGGATGTAGATAAACGATTTGACGACTTGAAACGGGATGTGGATAAACAATTTGACGACTTGAAGGGGGATGTAGATAAACGATTTGACGACTTGAAAGGGGACATGAGTAAACAATTTGGCGATTTGAAAAGGGATATGGACAATCAGTTCAGGGAATTGCGAGCAACGAGACAATGGCTTATTGGTATTTTTATTGCGATGTTGTTAGGGCTTGCCGGTTTGTATTTGAAATAACCCAAAGCCAAACAGCGATTCTACGGTCGCTTTTGTCAAGGCGAGCACGCGCTGACCGTAGGGTATGAACGTCAGAGTCAAAAAACCTTGCCACTTCCCAAAGATAGCGGAAAAGTGCTCGCCCGAATAGACGGATAGTCAATCTGTCGATGAACTGCTATCGCCGTTGCGCCCCGCCCAATCCCAAAATCAGTGGTCAGTCCCCACCCATCCACTCCAAAATCAAGACATAGGGGCGTGGCCCTCCGTGTCCTTCGCATCCTTTTTGGATCGACTCGCAAATGGTTTCAAAATAGGAGATCGAAATGAATATCGGGATTCCCAACCGCGCATTTTTTCACGCGGCATTTCCCTGCGTGTTTCGCGCAGATGCCCCGGTGATCGACGGCGAGATCAACGACTGGGATACCGCGTATTTGGTGCCCGATTTGACGGGTGTAGAGGGGAAAACTCCCTTTGCCGATGTGTATATGGCATGGCGCGATAATGGGTTGTTTTTCGCCGTTGATGTGAAAGGCGCGGGGGGGCGTGCGCCCAATGTTCGGCAACCCTTGCGCGGCGATGGTTTTCAAGTGTGGATCGATACGCGCGATGTGCGTAGCGCGTCCCGCGGCAGCCGCTATTGTCATCATTTTTCTTTTTGGCCGGGCAATGGAACGGAGAAGGCCGGGGGCAGGCTGTTTCGGTTGCGACGGGCAAGGGCGCATCCCCGCCTGTGCGATCCCGACCGTTTAGAAGTGGCTTCAAAGGTGTTCAAAACCGGATATCGGCTGGAGGCGCGTATTCCAGAGGTTGCCATGACGGGGTTTGACCCCGATGAGAACAATCGGCTCGGATTTACCTATTTGCTCCGCGACAAAAAGTTGGGGCGGCAAGTTTGGACCGCAGAGGAAATTTTGCCCGTGTCTTACGATCCGAGCCTGTGGGGCACGGCGGAGTTGGTGAGAGGCGACTGACTACTTTTATTTTGTCCATTTGTGTTTCGCCGAAACTTTTGTATATTGAAGCGTTGCGTGATCGTCTAAATCGGTGTTCATCAGTGGCTCGTATTCAAGGTTGAAGGTATGGCACAAGAGGATGCGTTTTCTCGAGATCTCACCGCCCGCGTCGAGCGTTTGGAATCGCTGTTGGCGATCAGTCGGCTCATGAATGCAACGTCGAATCAGGAGCGGTTGATCAATGGCATTGCGCGTGAAATATCCACGTATTTGGAGGCAGATCGATGTTCGATTTTTTTTCACAATCGCCTGACGGACGAGCTTTACACGCATGTTGGATCGCCCGCCGGCACCGCGCGGGCAGGTTCCGACAAGGACACGCGGATCAGGATGCCGAGCGATAGGGGAATCACAGGGCAGGTGTTTAGCAGCGGCGATGTGAGAAATGTGATGGATGCGTCAAAAGACCCCTTGTTTTCCAATGCGAATGGGTATGAAACGCATACCATTTTGGCATATCCGCTCCGCAACAGGCGCAAAGAGCCAATAGGCGTGATAGAACTCCTGAACAAGAAAGCCGCCCCGGGGTATTTTACAAAAGACGATGAGGGGTTTCTGCACGAGGTGGCCGAGCAGATTGGCGGGTTGGTCGATATGATGCTGCGCCGCGAGGAGATGGCTCATCGCAACGAGTTGCTCGAAGCGCAGATGGAACGCTTGTCGGGCTTTGAGTATCTGGTGGAAGATCGCACGGTCATCAATACCGTGTTTAAGTACAACCGCAAGATACACTATTGGGCCGGGATGATCGGCATGATTTTGTTGGTCCTGATGTCTATTACCTCGCTGGTGATGGTGCGGTCAGACGATTTTCGTTCCGTGATGCTGGATTTGCACACCGGGTCCATTTTTGCGGGGTATAGCTACGCCTATATCTACACGGATATCGCCGCGTGTGTGACGCTGGCGATCTGTTTGTCGGGTTTTTTGATGTACGCGTACCCGCCGCTCAACCGCTGGATGCGGGCGAAAAAGGATCGGCTTTCGCGGTTTATGATTCAGGCGGGCGTGCGCCAGATCAATCAAAATCGGCGGGTTCAGGAAGGGTTGCGAAAAGTGTTGGGAGGGCCAAACAAGCCCTCTGGGAGAACTTGATTTTGCGTTCGGAAAGGTGTATCATGACCTTCGGTTTGGTTCCTGCGAAACAGATAACGAGGAGGATGCAATGCGCTATGTGAGATGGATGGCTCTGGGATCTGTCGTACTGGGTGTGATGATGGCGGCAATCGCCGGCTGTGGCAAGGAACAGTCGGACAATCAGTTGCCCATAAGGCGTGCGAAAATGCGCGCGATCAAGTTGAGCACGGACCGAATTATGGTCGCGCTGAAAAACGAAACAGTTGACGGGGTTGCCGATGAAGCCAAGCGGATTCAGGAGGCGTTGAAAGCGGTGATCGATCTCTATCCGCCAGAACACGAGGAGAAATACACGATTTACAACCAAGCCTCTCAAACCCTGGCGTTGGGGGTCGCTTCGGCAGCCAAGGCGGGAAATGTCAAAGAGGCGAATAAGAAGTTCCGCGCTATGGTGCCCTATTGCGGCAAATGTCACGAGGATTGCGCGTTCATGCTCGCCCCCGCATTTCCCGAATACGAGGAATAATCCCCGCAACAGACAAACCGCCTGAAACGGGCAAATGCTCGGACCAATGCGGTAAGTTAATGCAACTTCCCAATGATGCGAAAGTGCAAAAAGCGAGTCTCAGTCAATCGTCCAAAGACCTGAATGAATCATCCGTTATGGGATCGCACTTTAGATGCCATTGAGATGTGGTTTTTTTCGTCCAACAGAACGGTGATTCAATCGGTTGTCGGATGCGCGAAACCGCCCGAGACAAGACTTGGTCTGCCACAGGGAGGCAGTCTTTTGTCACGGTCACTGGTTGGACGATAGAGAAAACGATCATTGAGAAAACGATATGACCACCATCCATACCATAGAAGATTTGCTTCATGTACTGGACGAAAATCCCGATTGGGTTGACGCCCTGCGTGCCAGGCTACTGACGCACGAACTGATAGAATTACCAGAAAAGTTCACCCAGTTCGTCGCTGAGATGAACAGCTTTGTCGCCGAGGTGAACAAGTTTGTCGAAGCCACAAAAAGGCGTTTTGACGCTCTCGAAATTAGAGTGGATTCTATCCAAAAAGATGTCCAGGTTCTAAAAGAAGATGTCCAGGTTCTAAAAGAAGATGTCCAGGTTCTAAAAGAAGATGTCCAGGTTCTAAAAGAAGATGTCCAGGTTCTAAAAGAAGACGTCCAGGTTCTAAAAGAAGACGTCCAGGTTCTAAAAGAAGACGTCCAGGTTCTAAAAGAAGACGTCCAGGTTCTAAAAGAAGACGTCCAGGTTCTAAAAGAAGACGTCCAGGTTCTAAAAGAAGACGTCCAGGTTCTAAAAGAAGATGTTGGCGTACTCAAAGTTAGAGTGAAGACTATCCAAGATGATATCGGCACTCTCAAAGGTGCTCACGCCCGGAACGCCGCTATTCGAGAGGCTTCCCTCATTGCCGAAGATATGGGCCTCAAACGGACCAAAACCCTTACCCAAGACGATCTCGGTGCTTTGGTTGCCCGCGTCGACATGTCTGGCATTCCCACAAACGAGTTGAGAAGTTTCCGCCGCGCCGACCTGATGATAGAGGCCACAGATCAGGATGGCAAAAAGTGCTATATCGCCGTGGAAATTTCCTTCACTGTCAATGGCAGGGATACCACACGTGCCCTTCGCAATGCCCGGTTTTTGACCCAGTTCACCGGGAGAAGGTCTTATGCCGCTGTCGCTGGCTTGCGCCGAGATGATCGCATACATGGCCTCATCGAATCTGGCGAGGTGTTTTGGTATGCGCTGGATCCAGAGGTGCTGGAGGCAGAATAACTACTTGTTGCAGTTGAAAAAAATAAAAGCGTCAGCTATTTAAGCCGACGCTTTTTGTTTTGGGTGTCTGA
Source organism: uncultured Latescibacterota bacterium (assembly GCA_958295785.1). Classification (GTDB taxonomy): domain Bacteria; phylum Latescibacterota; class UBA2968; order UBA2968; family UBA2968; genus VXRD01. Next base: position 1,342,567 of record OY282377.1, on the reverse strand, counting down.
CCATCCGAATATCAGATTCGGTGTCTTCAGGAAGTTGGCCCCGAGTGTATCGCACGATATTTTTTCTGTCGATTTGCCCTTCTGCAAGAAATGATTCGATAGCGATTATCTCGAATGGTGTAAACGACATTGTATTCTAAACCATCGACAATACCATCGGTCATCAATGAATTTCAATATTGGACCATCAAAAACTCGGACAACCCGTAAAAAGCTGATACCGCGTTTTTTTTTGGACATATTTTTTTTAAATCCCATTCCATGAAAAAGACATAGCAAAGTTCACGCTCAGATGCAAGGTTATAGGCTTTGCCTGTGTCTCGTGCGAGATCAAAACCGCCAGATTTTCAGGGCGGTTTTTCCAAATATCCATTCCCTGTCGTCTGCGCTGAATCCGCTGAGGTAATCTATCGGCACGCGGAGGGCGTTGTCATAGCCTTCGCGCCTGCTCACGGGCGGGTAATCGCTGCCCCACATGACGCGCTGCGGGCCAAAGGCTTCGATAGCCATATCGGCGAGTGGGGGGATGGGGTCAAAGGGCAAGGGCACGGGACAAATTTCGCCGAATCCGGGGAGTTTGATGGACAGGTTGGGCTGTTCGGCGAGTGCGAGGATTTTTTTGAACATGTGATAGGGCGGCTGTTGGCCTTCGCCAATGCCCGCGAGGTGTTCGATCACAATGGACAGGTTTGGAAATTTTTTGATCACCTCTGCAAATTCATCGCTCAAGAGGCTTTGGGGATTGCTCGGCGCGCTGACGACGAGGTCGAGCTCTGCTGCGGTGCGCCATTGTGCGAGCGGATCGGAACTATCGGCGCGGCTGTTTGCCGGCAGGCGAATGCCCACGATGCCCTGCTCTGCCCATGCGCGCATGGCCGTGCCATCGTCTGTTGGGGCAACGATCATGGCCGCTTGAAATTTGCCCGGATGCGCGGCCATGCTGTCGATCATATACTGATTATCCGCGTTTCCCGCGTATTGGATGAAAACGGCTTTATCGACTTTGGATGTGTTCATGTGGTAGAGCAGGGATTCCACGGGTTCGTATTTGTGCAGGCCAATGTGGCAATGGGTATCGACAATGGTCATGATGCGCTCCAAAGGAATCGGTTGAAAGATGAAAGGGAAAAGTACATTGCGCGAGAAAACGCACATCTACGGAACGGGGTACAACTGGCCGCTTCTGAGGCCAGTTCATCTACGAATCAACTGACCTCATTGAATGATTCGGGCGGGCACAGGGGCACCGCCCCTGCGCTCTCACGTCTCGATTTTACGGTCAAAACAAGGCGCCCTGTTCGGGCGGTAGCGAGGGTTTCAGACAATCGGGGGTGTCGTTTCTCGGGCTGTTGACAAGGGTCGAAACCGGATGTGCGATCATCTCTCTCGCCGTGTATGGAACGAGGAGTTCCCGCAAGTCTGTGCGTTCTTCTGGGGCGAGCCAAGCGTCATACGCATCTGCCGGGAGGATGACGGGCATGCGGTTGTGAATGGCTGCCATCAGGTCGTTGGGTTCGGTTGTGATAATGGTGCAGGATTGGATGCGTTCTCCGGTGGGCGCGTGCCACACGTCCCAAAGGCCGGCAAAGGCAAAGGGCGCGCCGGATTTGAACGCGATGTGCATGGGCGTTTTGGTTCTGCCGTTGCGCCGCCATTCGTAAAATCCCGTTGCGGGAATGAGGCATCGCTGTTTTTTGTACGCCGCGCGAAACGAGGGTTTTTCCGCGAGGGTTTCTCCCCGCGCATTGATGAGGCGGTTGCCGATTTTGTGGTCTTTTGCCCACGCCGGAATCAGCCCCCATTTGAAGGTGTCTGCACGCGGCTCATGGGTGTTGGCTATCGCGGTAATATTTTGCCCTGGCGCAATATTGTATCGCTTGGGCATCTCGTCTGGAAAAACAAATTGCGGAAATGCGCGCCGGTTCTCATCGCGCTGGGCAGCATAAACATATCGACCGCACATGGGGATTCCTTTCCAAAGGGGAGACACGAGGATAGAAACGTAGGGGCGATGCCCCTGTGCCCGCCCGAAAATGCGAGGACAAAAACGTAGGGGCGTGGCCTTTGTGCAGCGGAGCGAGTAATAGACGAATCCCGACCAACCCGGCCACCAAGTGGTCAGTCCCCGCCCAACTCCCAAAACCACTGCGTACTTCGATTCGCTATTGCAAGCGAGCGCGCAACGCGTCGATCAAGCCATCTGCGGGTTCGCAGGGCAAATCCACGGGGCGATGGGTCAACGCACTCGTATAAATCCCCAAAATAATATTGAAATCGCGCAGGGCCAGATCGAGATTCAAGGGATGAATTTTTGCATCATTTCCAACCCATGCGAGCATCGCATCGGTCATCGCGGCCTGACCCAAAATATCTTCACCGGGATATTCGTGCGTGCCCCGCTCAACCCGTCCGTCAATACCCACCTCCCAAGACCACATCGTCCAATGCACAAACCCGTGCGTGCCGTACACCGCGACCCGCTTGTGGACATTGGTGCGATCTTCATTTTTCACGCGCGGGGCAAAGGGCCCTGAAATGAGTTGGGCGCGCAGGCCATCGGCGTATTCTATCGCGCCGATGCACTGGTCGGGTGCGAAATGCTTTTTGGGCGTATCCGCCAAGCCATCCGCGCCAGAGACTTGGCCCATCACTTTGATCGGCACGCCATCTGGATGAAACGCGCCTATCGCCTGCAAGGCGTGCGTGCCCTGATACGCCAGATTCATGCCACAACTCGCTTCAATAAATCGCACATCGCCGATCTTTCCCTCGCGGACGATATTTTGCAACTGCTGTCTGCGCGGGTGAAAATGGAGTTGGTGATTCACCGCGATTTTGGTTTTCGCGGTTGCGGCAAAATCCCTAATCGCACGCCAATCCTCGCCTTGGATCGCTATGGGCTTCTCCACCAGCACTGCGGGAACGCCTGCGGCCTCTGCCGCGGCGAAAATCTCCAATCGCACGCTCGGCGGGGTGTTGACATGGACGAGATCCGGCTTTTCTTTTTCAAACATCTCCCGATAATCCACATACCGCCTATCCACGCCAAACGCATCGCCGAATGCGTGCAAACTTTCTTTTGTGCGCGTGGAAACCGCGGCGAGTTTTCCATGCGTGACATACTGATACGCTTCAGCCAACCCGCGTGCGCGTCCACCACTCACGCCGATAATTGCACATTTGAGCATAGAATTTATTCCCCAAAAGTGGTGTGTGTAGGGGTGATACCCCCGTGCTCGCCCGCAGTGTGGGTAGGGGCGATGCCCCTGTGCTCGCCCGAAGATACAAGATGCAATCAACTTTCAGCTATCAGTCCCGCCGCTGGGTGCGAGGACAGGCACGGGGGCCTGTCCCTACGAATGATGGAGGCAGGGGACAGATGGCTATTTATCGGGCACGGGGGCCTGTCCCTACGGATTATGGGGACAGCTATTGGTCGGGCACGGAGGCCTGTCCCTACAAATGATGGAGGCAGAATGGGCAACGGACTGCGAACCGCTAACTGTTTGGTGGCCCGGTTGGATGAGCACAGAAGCTTGCGCCCTTCTGTTTCTCTCGTTCCCATCTCGCCTTTCATCTGTGGTTGCTTTATCCCCAGGGTTTCAAAACGACCTTTGCACACGCGCCTGTGGCTTGCAATTCCCAGGCTTTTTGAACGTCGTCCAGCGAAAACGTGTGTGAAATCAGCCGGTCCAATCTGTCTGCATTTGCGCGTACCACCTGCATCAGTTTGGGCACGTCTTGCAAATTGTAATGCCAGGATCCGACGAGTGTAATCCCTTTGCGGATCATATCCCGGCTGACATGCAAGGGCGTGTCTTCCCCGCATTCGCCGACAAAGGCCACCTGCCCGCGCCGTCTCACCGCGTCAATGCACAGCCGATGCGCGGGCACTGCGCCCGAACAATCCACTGCCGCATCCACGCCAACGCCATCCGTCAAGTCCATAATTTGTTGCAAGGCGTGCTCATCCGAGGGATCGATCACCTCGTCCGCGCCCAACTCGCACGCTTTCTCGCGCCGATAGGGATTGATATCCACGGCGATCACGCGCGCGCCTCGGTGTTTGCCATTGATCACGCCCCCAAGGCCCACAGGCCCTAAGCCCGTCACCATAAACGTATCAAACGCCCCTATGCCCATGCGTTGCGCCGCGCCAAAAGTGGGGCCTAACCCGCAACAGGCCATCCCCCCGTGTGCGTAGGAAACGCCATCCGGCAGTTTGGGCAACAACCAGTCCGGCTTCAACAGATATTGCGCCATCGTGGCTCGGCCCTCGGCGCCACCCGTAAATTTGTCAAACGCGACATTGTGCTGGCAATGGATGTAATCGCCACGGATGCACAGGGCACAGACGCCACACGGATATTGCGGCATCACCGCCACGCGGTCGCCCACCGCCACGCGCACGGGTTGGGCAACCGCGACCACTTCACCGGCGGCTTCGTGCCCCAACGAGGTCGTCGCCCTGCCGCCCACAAAGCCCTTGTACTCGGTACACATCGGCGCGGCGTGAACTTTGACCAGCACCCAGTTGTCTTTTGGCTTCGGCTCTGGCACGTCGATCACGCCGCCTTTGCACTCGCCAAAAATTGCAGCGACTTTCATTTTTTATCTCCAAAATAGGGTTGACAGGATTTCGGCGTGGCTATTGATTGATTTTGGGACCTATCCCCTACCCCCGTTACTCGCTCCGCTCGTTGTAGGTTAAGCCTGTGCCTACGAGGAAAGGGGAATAACGTCTCCCCTCTCCGTTTCGGGGAGGGGCCGGGGGAGGGGTCATCATGCAAAAACAAAGGAATCCCAACATGAAAAAACCCATCCGCATGGCTGTGGTTGGCGTGGGGCGCATTGGCGTATTTCACGCTCGGCATATTCAAGAACTCGCCCGCGAGACCGGGCAGTGCGAACTCGTGGCGGTGGCGGACACTTATGCCGACACGGCTGTGCGCGTTGCCGCCGCACTTCAGGTTGATCGGGAAGGCGAAATTCGCGCTTTCAAGAATGTGTTTGACCTCGCGGCGGCGAACCTCATTGACGCGGCGTTTATCGCCTCGCGCACCGAAGACCATGAACGCGATGCGCGAACCCTCATCGACGCGGGTTGTCGCGTGCTCTTGGAAAAACCACTGACCGATTCGCTCGCATCTGCCGAAGCATTTGTCGCGGACCTCAACCGCGATGCCGCGCACAAAAACGCGCTGATGCTGGCTTTTATGCGCCGCTTTGACCCCCCGCTGCTCAAAGTCAAAGAACTGATTGACCAAAACGCCATTGGCAAAATTTTCAAAATCGTCTCGATTCTCGAAGACCCGATTCCACCGCCCGAGGGTTACAACAGCGCGGGATTGCTCAGCGACATGGCCGTTCACAACTGCGACGAAATCCTCTGGCTACTCGGTGGCCGCATGCCCGAATACGTGGCCGCGTATGGCTCCAATATTTACAACAGCACCATCAGCACAGTTCGGGAAGATTACGACGATGCGTTTTTGCAGATGTGGTTTCCCGGGCGCTTGATCGGCCAAGTCACGGTCAGCCGCAATCACGTCGCGGGATACCGCAACGCCACTTGGGTCTATGGCGATCAAGGGGTGATTCACGTCGGCCACTTTCAGGAAAACCCGCTCGCGGTCGAAGTCGAAGCCTATGGTCGCAATGGCATCATCCACAAAGAAACCATCACCTTGCGCGACTACGGCCCGGCCGCACCCGTGTTCGTCACCCGATTTGGCGAATCCTACAAAAACGAACTCGCGGATTTCGTCGCCCACTGCATCGCCGACACCCCGTTCAGCGTCACGCATGAAGATGGGTACAACGCCATGCGAATCGCCGTGATCGGCGGCGAGTCCATACGCCCCAAAGAAGCGGCGTTCAAGGTGGGAGGAAATTAGCTATCAGCCCCCACCGCTGGGTACGAGGACAAGCGCGAGGGCCTGCTTCTAAGAAGCGGCGGCCCCTCAACACACCACATCCTTGCCCTCGCTGCCATAAACCGCGAGCCGTTCTTCTGTGGCAATGGTTTCGACAGACGCGGGAATATAGTGCAGTTGCAAGGCCCTGCGGCGGCGGTTGGATCGGTTGGCCGGCGAGCCGTGGTGCAATCGACCGTGCCAGAGCAAGACCCCGCCGGGTTGCAGGGCCACGGCGGCAATGCGATGGCGCGCAACATCGGTGTCGCAAATCTGCCAATCGCGTCTTTTGAAATGCACCACAGGGCCATCGCGGTGGCTTTCGGGGATGACGTGCATACACCCGTTTTCCGGATCCGCGGGATCGAGAGCCACCCACGCGCTCACGATGCAGGTGTGCATGGGCAGGTTGAAATAGGCGTGATCCTGATGCCAGGGCTTTTCCCGCCCAATGCCGGGCGGTTTTAGCATCGCTTGGTTGGCGAATAATGCGGGCGGTTCGCCCATGATGCGCGTCAAAATATCCAACAGACGCGGGTCTTCGCCAAACACGTCCAAACGCGGATCGAGTCCGACGAATCGCGTGAGTTTTCGCACGAGCATTTCGCGCGCATGCCCGGCTGATCGCTTCACCTCTTGCGCGATCCCGCGCTCGAATTGAACGCCTCGAAACGCGCGATTGTCCCCCGCGATCAATGCCTTGACCGCGGCCATAGCCGCCGCGACCTGCGCGGTGGAATAGGCATGTTGAATCGCCAAAAACCCCTGCGCGTGAAATTGGGCAAGGTGTGTGTCGCGCACGTTTTCAAAGCCATTGACGCATTCGGCGATGCGGGCATACTCGTAAAGCGCGGGATCGTATTCGCCCGGGCCATAAGCGTCTTCCAAAATATCCTTTTGCACAATCACAACCTCCTCCTCAAAAAATCAGTGGTTAGTGGAGGGTGGAGCGTTGTCAGCCCCCGCCCCTTATCTGTCTGAATCGGGATTTGCAGGATTAAAGGATGATCGGGATAAAAGCAACGGGAATAAAATCGAGACGTGAGAATGTAGGGGCGTGGCCCCTGTGCCCGCCGAACAGATGAACTGTTGGTCAATTCGCTGATGAACTGCTGTCGCAGTTGTACCCCGTTCCGTTGATTCGCCGAGGAGTTCCCATGCTCGACCTCGATCTCGTTGACCCCTCGCAACCCGACCGCGCAACCGCGCTTTTTCACCGCGATGGATTTGTCGTTGTTGCCAACGCGCTGGCCGATGACCAGTTCGCCTATCTCAAAGCGGGCGCGCATCGCGTTGTCGCACAGCAAACTGCCGCCATTTCACGCGAGAACGCCAACCGGGGCTTTGCGCGTTATTCCTTTGGCTCGCAGATTCACCATCCCGAATGGGCCATGCTCGTCGACCTGCCCACCATTCTCCCGATAGTTGAAGCGATTTTCAACAGCCCTCTATTCGTATGCAGTGGCGCGGGCGGTGATTATTCCCTGCCCGGTGCAAAAATCCAGAAACTCCACCGCGACATGTCAGACGTGATCAACGACCCAGAGCAACGCGTTACGATCATGGACGTGCCGACGCCTTTTGTCGTGGTCAACTTTCCCATGATCGATTTTAGCGCGGAAAACGGCGCGACTCGCTTTATTCGCGGCACCCACCGCTCGCGCCATCCCATTCCCAGTTTGGAAGAAGAACCCGACTGGATGAAGCACGCCATCGCCTGCGCGCCGACCCATTCGGCCATTTTTCGAGATGTTCGCTGCTGGCACGGGGGCACGGCCAATACGTCTCGGGAGATCCGCATAATGACCAGCGTGGGCTACTACGCCCCGTGGTTTCGCCGGCCCCAGCAAGATGGCGAAATGCCCCGCGCCATTTACAACACCCTTTCAGAACGCGGCAAAACCCTGTGCCGGCCCCTCGTCAAAATCGAGACGTGAGAATGTAGGGGCGTGGCCCCTGTGCCCGCCCGAACAGATGAACTGCTGTCGCAGTTGTACCCCGTTCCGCGCCGTGCCCGTTTAATATACGACTGCGGCGCTGTAATACGCAAGCATCCCGTATTTTTTACTTGGAGGTGAACGATGGCTGACACACAGTTTGACTTGTTGCTGAAAGGCGGGCGGGTGATTGACCCGGTCAATGGGGTGGATGGATTGCGCGACCTCGGAATTGGGGATGGGAAAATTGCAGCGGTGGAAGCGAATATCCCCGTGGAAAACGCCGCCCATGTCGTGGATGTGTCCGGGTTGATCGCGACGCCCGGGTTGATCGATATCCACGTCCACGCTTATTTTACCCGCGCACCCGGCGAGGGGCTTTTTGATGCCAGCCTCAATCCCGATGCCCATTTTCCATTGTCTGGCGTGACGACGTGCGTGGATACGGGCACGGCCGGTTGCGAGGAAATCGACCATTTTCGCCAAACCGCGATGGCGCGGGCGAAAACCCGAGTGCTGGCATACATCAATATCTCTGCCCCCGGGATGGGCGCGCCCGAGCAGGATATTCGGAACTTTGACGTGGCAAGTGCGGCGCGTGCGGCGCGCGAACACGAGGACGTGGTGGTGGGGATCAAGACCGCGCATTATTGGACGAGCGCGCCGTTTGACGCGATGCACCCGCCGTGGGAATCCGTGGAAAAAGCCGTTGAAGCGGGAGACGCATGTAGCATGCCCGTCATGGTTGACTTTTGGCCGCGCCCGCCCGAACGCCCGTACCCGACGCTCATTCTGGAAAAACTCCGCCCGGGCGATATTCACACCCATGTGTACGCGCGGCAATTTCCCGTGGTGGATGGCGATGGACAGGTCGAGCCATACATGTTTGAGGCCAGAGAACGCGGCATCTGGTTCGACTTGGGGCACGGCGCCGGGAGTTTCTGGTTCCGCAACGGCGCGCGGGCCATTGCCCATGGCTTCGCGCCCGATTCCATCAGCACGGACCTGCACATGGGCAACATCGCAGGCCCCGTGTTCAGCATGCAAGATACAATGTCGAAATGTCTGGCGATGGGCATGCCGCTCAAAGAAGTGATTTACAGATCGACCGCAACGCCCGCGCAGGCGATAGGTCGCCCAGAGTTGGGCGCGCTATCCGTAGGTGCAGAGGCCGATGTTGCAGTACTCGCGCTCGAAACGGGACATTTTTCGTTTGAGGATTGCGGCTATGCGCGCATTGATGCGGCTCAGCGCGTGGTCTGTCGGCTGACGCTTCGCAAGGGCGAGATCATTTTTGATCGCGATGCGCGCACTGTGCCCCATTGGGAAGACGCGCCACCGGAATACTGGCCGGTCACGGAAAAGCCGGTTTCAGTGCCGAGATTGTGGCGGGCGTGAGAGGGGACTACGAAAGACGCGAAAAGCGCGAAAAGCGCAATCGTAGGGACAGGCCCCTGTGCCTGTCTTTGCACCTAACCATTGCCTTGAGGCGGCTGTGCGGGAACTAACTGCTGACCACTGTTGCTACACATCGACGCGCACATTGCCGGCGTGGTGCGAGTCCAAGATGCCCAGCATAATTTGCAGAGTCTTTCGCGCCTCGCGCCCGGGGGAAACGAGCGTGCCGCCGCGTTCCAAAACGCGGATCAGTTCTGCAACTGCGCCGCTTTGCCGAATTGCCATATACGGGTCTGTCGGCACCTCGGCGTGCGACCACCAGCGCGCTTCCCGCTGTGTAATCACTTCAAATTTTTGATCCGAAATCTCAATTCGCCCCTTTTCACACGTCAGGGAAAATTGCGACCCATTAAACGCCATCTTGCGGCAGTTGTAAAATGCGCGCACGCCATTGTCAAAATGGATATAGGCCGAGGCAAACGGATCGGTCGCCGGGTCGTGCCCGCCATCTCCCATGTACTCTGTGAAATGCTCAAACCCGGGCTCCAGATCGCCCACCAGCCACGCGGGACGCGCCTCTGCGAAAAAGCACATCATGTCGATCATGTGCGTGCCATTGCGAAACATCATCGCACGCGGGCCAAATTGCTCGCACACAATCGTTCGCAACGCGCCCAACTCGCCCGAGCGAATCATCTCCCGCGCTTGGAGATAACTCGGGTACCAGCGGCGCGTGTGTTCTATCGAAAGCAGCGTATTATTTGCTTCTGCGGCTTCGATCATGCGATCCGCGTCGGGCAGGGTTGTCGCAATGGGCTTTTCACACAAAATTGCCTGCGCGCTCCCCTCGGCCGCTGCCACGCTTATATCGGCGTGCGCGTGGTCAGACGTCACAACGCTGACCAAATCGGGCTGCTCTTTGTCGAACATCTCCCGGTAATCGGTGTATGTATTCACCTGCGGCCAAACATCGCCCCACTGATTGCGAAACGCATCCAAAGCCTCGGCGCGCAAATCGCACACGCCGACCACTTCCGTCTGTGAGTGCTTGTGATACGCCGCTGCGTGCGATGCCGGCATCGCGCCAAATACCGGCCCCTCGGTTTCACTGGGGCGGCTGGCGCCAATGCCCGTCAAGCCCACGATAACAGCGCGATACGTGCTCATGGTGTTCCTCCAGTCAGAATACACGACAAAAAACGCGAATAGAAGAATCCCGCCCAATAGAAACGCAGGGGCGGCGCCCCCGTGCCCGCCCCAAAAGGCCACCCTACCGCTTCGTAGATGTGTACCTCGTTCCGTTGATTCGCATATCTCAATCCAGAAAACGATCAATCACATGATCCGCTGCATCAATGAGGGGATGGCGTTCGTCTTGCAAGGGCAATGCGACCGCTTTGCCTGTATGCGCGGCTTGATAGGCCGCCGTCGTCAGCAGGGCGACGGACAGGCCATTTTCCGCGCTGGTCACGGGCGCGGCGTCGCGTTCAATACAGTCGATGAGATGCGCGACACACCCAGCCGCGCCGGTGGCTTTGATTTGCGGTATATCGACCGCCGCGCCATTGACAGCATAACCGAAGCGATCCACCTGGACCCACGCGCCCTCGCCCGTTAGATTGACACAATCGAACATGGCATCTTCGCGGTTCGCCTTCGACCGTCCCACTGTCAGCGTCGCCGTAAAATGGGGATATTCGCACCAGAGCGTGGCGATATCTTCTGTGCCGAATGGCCTGTATTCCTCAAAGTACACATTTTGCACCTGACAACTCACCCGGTTTGGCATCCCAAAAAGCCAGAGCAAATTGTCCACGGCATGGCTGCCCAAATTCATCAACTCACCCCCGCCATTTTGCACGGCCGGCGTCGGATAGCTCACATATTCCATCAGATCGCCGGCAAATTGCTTCACGCTGTTGTGGGCATACGCTGAAATACATCCGTATTCTCTCTGGTCAAGGGCCTTTTTGAGTCTCAGCATCGGCGGGGAAAACCGCGTGGGATACGCCAGTGCCACCTTGCTGGATGCACGCGCGACAGCATCGGCAATTTCTCTGGCTTCGACGACGGTTCGCGCAATCGCTTTGTCAACCAGCACATGCTTGCCGCATGATAGTGCCTTTTTGATCAGGGTGCGCTTGAGATAAAAATCCGTGCAAATAGACGCGATATCCACAGTCGGGTTTTCCAGAACCGCGTCGTATTCCCGCGCCACCTCAAGGCCGTAGAGCCGAGACAGTGCCCTGCCCTTTTCCACCTGATGCTCGGCTGCGGCCACAATCTCACAATCATCTCGCTCTTGCCAAATCGGGCCATAAACATTCTGATGCGCCCGGTTGCCAATCAGTCCAATGCGATACACAGTTCACTGCCCTCCATATCTCGGAGACAAAAATTCGGGTTGCCGCGATTTGTGATCCACCTCGGCGATGACCCCATAGAGTTCGGGGCGTCGATTGTTCAGATGATTTTCGTCTGATACATCTTTTAGATCGACCTCGTGGATCAACACATCGGGCACGTTCGATTGCAATTTTGCCGCCACCTTGCCGCGCGGATCCGTGATCAACGCCACATTGGGATGCGTAAAACACACAAACATCTGATTTTCGTAAGACCGCGTCCGCATCCACCACTCATTGTCTTCGTGCCACATGCCATAAGTCGGCATCAAACAGATTTTCGCGCCCTTCAGGCGCAGCGTGCGAATCGACTCGGGCCATCGGCGATCCGCACAAATTACCATCCCGACCGTTCCGACATCCAAGTCAAACACGGGCAGGGCGTTCCCTCTTGCAAAGCGGTGATCGTGCGCCTGCAAATGCGTCTTGTAGTAAGTCCCCACAATTTTTCCAGCGCGGTTCACCAAAATGGCCGCGTTGTAAAAACACTCCGTCCGTTTTTCGGTAAATCCAAAAACCACATGCGTTTGGGATGCACGCGCCATTTCGCACACCTGCCGAATGTACCCGCTCTCGCGCACATCCTGTGCCACTTGGGCAAAGCGCGCCGCGGTCCAATCGGCCTCTGTCACCGCGTACCCATCCAAAAAACATTCCGGCGTGACAAACACATCCACATCGCCCGCGTGCGCCTCAAATTGTCGTTCAAACAAGGCCCAATTTTCCGCGACATCCCACTTTTTCGGCATGGCCTTGAGCATTCCAATTTTGGCTCGAACATTCATATTGTTTAGCCTTTTTTTTTTCAACTCACTACATGCTTCGATAGACTGTTGCTGTAGTTGTACTCCGTGCCGGAGATGAACTGGCCTGAGCAATGGGGTACAACGGACTGCCTCTCAAGCCCGTTCACCGGCCAGTTGCCCGCTCCGCTGATTCGTCGATTCGCACTAAACACCTCGTAAAGCCCGCTCAAAATCCGCGCACAAGTCCGCTGCGGCTTCAATGCCGACTGCCACGCGAATCAACCCATCGGAAATCCCCGCGGCTTCTCGCTCCTCGGTGCTCAATCCCGCATGGGATGTTTGAACGGGGCGCGTGATCAGGGTTTCGACCCCGCCCAGGCTCGGCGCGGAAATGGGCAGTTGCAATCGCGCGATCACGCGGTCAGCGATGCGGCTATCGCCCCGCACCTCGAAACTCAACACCCCGCCACACCCGTCAAACAGCGCGTTTGCCCGCTCGCGTTGCGGATGGCAGGACAACCCCGGGTAATTCACGCGCAACACCGCCGGATGCGCGGCCAAAAACGAGGCCAATGCCCGCGCGTTTTCATTTTGCTTTTGCACGCGCAGCCACAGGGTTTTCATCCCGCGCAACAGCAGAAAACAGGCGTGCGGATCCAAACACCCGCCCATGAGATTCAAACGGTGCCTTATCCGAGTCACCCAATCGCACGCGCCAATCACACAACCCGCCACGATATCCGAATGCCCATTCAAATATTTTGTGCAACTGTGCAACGACAGGTCAAAGCCCAGTTCCAAGGGCCGAAAATTCACGGGCGACGCAAAGGTGTTGTCGATCAGCGAAACGAGTCCATGGGCGCGGGCAAACGCGACAACGCCCGGGAGATCGGCGACTTCGAGTAGGGGATTGCTCATGGTCTCCACGTAAATGGCCCGCGTTTCGGGACGCATGAGCTTCTCCCACGCCTCCGGTTCATTGCCCGGAACAAAATCCACATCGATGCCAAAGTCACCGATGTCGTGCGTCAAAAAGGAGTGCGTTCCGCCGTAGAGACAGTTTTGCGCCAACAGGTGATCGCCCTTTTTCAGCACGGTCAGCAGCGCGGTGGTGATCGCCGCCATCCCAGACGCCGTGACCAATGCCGCTTCCCCGCCTGCAATCCGCGCCAATTTCTCGTGCAAAACCCTGTGATTGGGGGTGTTGTTCAGGCGTGCGTATTTGATCTCGTCGTAAGGTGTATCCCCGCGATGTTCAAACGTGGCACTCTGAAACACGGGCAACGCGACTGCGCCATCGTGTGCTTTGGTTTCCTCACCTGCGTGGATGAGTTGGGTTTGGATGTTCATAATCAACTCCCTATCTGCACGTTGCACTTTATCCATAATCATACATTCCCCCTCCGAGAGCAACCCAAAATCGCCTTTGCGCTTGACATGTTTCGCGCTTTTGCTATCTTTGGTGGCCTTGCATGTTGCATTGCAAGGTGCTCAAGACCTGATTTTTGCGGACGTAGCTCAACTGGATAGAGCACCTGACTACGGATCAGACGGTTCCGGGTTCGAATCCTGGCGTCCGCACCAGACGCGGAAAAAGGGTTGCATCGCAACGGTGTAACCCTTTTTTGATGTGTGACTTCAAAATTGAACGAGGCCATCGTGCTTAAAGGATGTGTGGGAGGCGGTTCAGGCCGCCGGACTTAATGGAATGACTTTGTAGCATTCTCTCGCGATGACCGCTTCGATTTGCATTGATGTACCCCTATCCTGTCCGACAATCGCCAAGAAGCCAGAAAACGTACAAAGAGAACTTTGGGAAGCATTTGAAAGTGCGGTTGATAAAGCGCGAAAACAGGGTATCCCGGAGGAAGAAATTTTTCAATTTTTGGAAGATGTGATCGATAACCGAGCAGCCGATCATGCATTGAAAGAAATGGAACGAACAGGGAAACAACCCATTCCATGGAAAAAAATCAAAAAAGAAATCGGATTGTAGCTTACACAATCAACTTCACGCGCCGTTCACGCAGACAATTCTTAAAATTATCCTCCCAGGTTCAACACCGAATCCAACCCCATATTGATGCCTTGGGAACAGAACCTCGCCCATCTAGGTGTATCAAACGCAAAAGATTTCCCGACCGCTATAGAATCCGCGTCGGTGCATATCGCATTATTTGCGAAATTCGAGATGATATTCTCGTTGTACTCGTCATGGAAATAGGCCACCGCCGCGATGTGTATCGGTAAGTGTTCATTTTTCGAGGAGGTGACCCCTCGCACTGTCGCCTCTTTATTTTGTCAGGAGAAGATCACATGACGCGCTTTTTGCAAAACACGTTGCTCGCTGTTTGTCTGTTATACCATCCCATCTTCGCCACAGAAATTCCCCATGCCGACCCCGCAGAAGTGGGGGTGTCCGCAGAACGCCTGGGGAAAATCCAACCGGCAATGCAGGCTCTGGTCGATTCGGGGAAATTCGCGGGCATTCTGACGCTCATTGCCAGAAAAGGCAAAATTGTCCATCTCCAAACCGCGGGTTTTAGCGACCTCGCATCGTCCAAACCCATGACCGAGGACGCCCTGTTTCGCATCTATTCCATGACCAAGCCCATCACCAGCGTCGCGATCATGATGCTCTGCGAAGACGGCAAACTCAAATTGGACGATCCCGTGTCCAAATTTATCCCGGAATTTGCAAAAACAAAAGTCTATGCAGGTGGCGGATCGCAAAATCCCATTCTCGTGCCGCTTGCGCGCGCGATAACCCTCGCGGACTTGCTCTCGCACACCTCTGGACTGACCTATGGCAGTTTTGGGCAAACGCCTGTGGATACGCTCTACCGCGCTGCAAACCTGTTTTCGTCCCAATCAAACGCCGCATTTGCCCGAAAGGTCGCGCGGTTGCCCCTGCGTTTTCAGCCCGGCACCCGCTGGGTTTACAGCGTCTCCACCGATATCCTCGGACGCGTGGTCGAGGTCGCCTCGGGCATGTCCTTGGGGGAATTTTTCTCGCAACGCATTTTCGCGCCTTTGGACATGTTCGACACGGGTTTTTACGTGCCAGAAGAAAAGCGCCACCGCTTGGCAACGCTTTATCGAAAAAGGGATGGCAAACTCGAACCGCGCAACATGCAGAGCAATACGCGGCGAGGCGCGTGGGCGTCCGGCGGCGGTGGATTGGTGAGCACCGCACGCGATTATCTCCGCTTTGCCCAGATGTTGCACAATGGCGGGGAATTGTACGGCACGCGCATCTTGAAACCCGAAACCGTCCACCTCATGACCGCCAACCACCTGCCCGAGACCGCGCCCTATCGCCACCGCCAGCGCAAGAGCGACGGCTTTGGCTATGGGTTCGCCGTCATTGTCGATGAAACCGAGACCGAATGGATGGACAACAATGGGACGTACTATTGGTCGGGCATTGCCAAAACCCATTTCTGGATCGATCCGCAAAACGAGATGATTTCAATGGTGTGGACGCAACTGCGCGGGTCGGGCAATGTCACGCGACATTTTCAGCCGCTGGTCTATGAAGCCCTTGAGACGAACTTGACAAAATGATCGGACTTTGTTAGGTTCTTCGCCATCGCATTTGGGTGACCCCGTCGTTCAGTGGCCTAGGACACCAGACTCTCACTCTGGAGACGGGGGTTCGACTCCCCTCGGGGTCACCAAAAATATCACAAAAGGTCGTGAGGAAACAAACCTCATGGCCTTTTTTCGTGCAAAACCCAAACTCGCGCCCGCCAAGAAAACAGTAGCGCGGAGCCGGCCGGGGTGGTTATACTGCTTTGTGACAATGGACAACGGAAAAATAAAAAGGAGTTGCAATGGACAGAGATGAGGTATTGACACGCCTAAGAGCACACAAGGCGACCCTGTCGCAACGCTTTGGCATTGCGGAACTCGCCCTCTTTGGCTCTTTCGCCCGCGACCAAGCCGCCGCAGACAGCGATGTTGACATTCTGGTGCGTTTCGACGGCCCGGCGACCTCCAAGCGATATTTTGGCGTGCAGTTCTACATCGAAGACCTGCTGAACCGCCAAGTTGACTTGGTCACTGACAAGGCACTGCGGGCAGAACTACGTCCCCATATCGACCGGGAGGCTGTCCATGTTTGATGCGGACTCTGGCGGACGAACCTGGGATTTCTACATTCGGGACATGATCAACTTTGGCGAAAAAATTCTGTCCTACACAGAGGGAATGGACCACGATGCGTTCCTCGCCGATGATCGTACCTACGATGCAATTCTACGCAATTTGGAACTCATCGGCGAGGCGGCAACTCATGTTCCAAATGAGGTACGCGAGGCGTATCCGGGTATCCAATGGCGCAGCATCATAGGAACGCGAAACCGCGTGATTCACGGTTATCTGGGACATCATCCAGACCGACCTCCCGGACCTCTTGGACGCGACGAGACAGGCTGGTTAGATTGTGGGTTGGGGTTTGATTTCGACAAGCCGCAACAGGACCGGGGCGGTTTGCTATTTTTTAACTTTGGAAAAGGAGAACAGCAATGTCGGTTTTGAGTCAGCGGGATTGGGACTTTTGGCACGAAAACGGGTACGTGGTGATTCACAACGCCGTGCCGCAGGAAAATCTGGATGCGATAGTGGGGGCGGTTTGGGAGTTTTTGGATATGGATCCCCGGGATCCAGAGGATTGGTATAAGTACAAACCCTATACGCGAGGCAACCCGTGTTCGATGATTGCGGCGTCCGGGATGGTGGAAATTTATCAGCACCAAGCCCTGTGGAATAACCGACAGTATCCCCGCGTGCATCGGGCGTTTTCCGAGATTTGGGGCACGGAAAAATTGTGGGTGTCGCTGGATCGCGCGAATATGAAACCGCCTTCGCGCCCGGATAAACCCGATTGGCAAAATGAAGGGATGATCCACTGGGATACGGATACGTCTGTGCCCAACGTGCCGTTTGGCGTGCAAGGGGTGTTGTATTTGACGGATACATCGGCGGACCAAGGCGGGTTTCAGTGCGTGCCGGGGTTCCACAATCTTTTTAAAGACTGGGTCGAGACCCAACCGGCGGATCGCGATCCGCGGCGTCCAAATTTGGATGGTTTGGAAGTGAAATCCATTCCGGGCAAAGCCGGGGATTTGTTGATTTGGCATCGGTTGCTGGCGCACGGCAATGGACACAACCGCTCGGACAGGCCCCGCTTGGCGCAATACATTGCGATGTCGCCCGCAGAGGGACGCAGTGAGGCCGAACGGCAAGAGCGCGTGCAGGCCTGGCGAGCGTGCAGGCCCACGCCGCGCTGGCCGGGCGATCCGAGGGATTGGGAGCACAAAACGCAAAAGCCCGCGAAATTGACCGCATTGGGCGAGAAGTTGTTGGGGCTGACAGCGTGGGATTGCGTATCCGCATAAGAAAGGCGGATCGCGGATTAAGCGGATTGCGCGGATTACACGGAGGAAAGGCGAAAAGCAAACCCAGATGAACGTAGATGAAGGTAGGTGAAAGCATAAGAAAGATGCGAGGATAGGAACGTAGGGGCGACGCCCCCGTGCTCGCCCGAAAAGGAAAGATACAAGGCGGATCGCGGATTATACGGATGGCGCGGAGGAAAGGCGAAAAGGCGAAAAGGCGAGCAGTGTGTGTAGGGGCGATGCCCCCGTGCTCGCCCGAAAAGGAAAGATACAAGACGGATCGCGGATTATACGGATGGCGCGGAGGAAAGGCGGGAAGCGAGGGATTAGAAACGTAGGGGCGATGCCCCCGTGCTCGCCAAAAGATATTGTAGGGGCGATGCCCCCGTGCTCGCCCGAAAAGGAAAGATACAAGACGGATCGCGGATTATACGGATGGCGCGAAGGAAAGGCGAAAAGCGGGGGATTAGGAACGTAGGGGCGACGCCCCCGTGCTCGCCCAAAGATACAAGGCGGATCAAAGAAAGGAGCAGTAGATGCGTATATATTCGTTAGTGGTATTGCTGATTATGCCGGGCTTCATCCTGCGGGACGGCGGCTGCGGTCCGAATGACCTTCCATTGGACAAAGAGTCCCTGATTAGGATTAATTACTCTGTAAATTAAGTTATCCTAAGTTTTGAATTGTCTGGATAAACGCGTTGATAATGGGTATTCATCTTGTCTCTGGCCTTGGGCAAAGTGAACTGCCAATTCAAGGGGATGCCCTTGGCCTCCCGCTCCTGAAAGAAGGCCAAAACTTCTCGGCGCAGTTCCGCCTTTGTCGCAATGCGCCTATTCAAACATCCTCGCGCCAGAGCCGAAAATTCGATCTCGATCATGTTGAGCCAACTCGCCGCCTTGGGAGTAAAGAAGAACTCAAACTTCTGCGCGAGGGCAAACGCCTCATCGGCCGGCAAGTAACGATAGAAGGCATGGCGGGTATGCGTGTTGAGATTGTCTTGCACCAAGCGGATTTTCTCCGCTTGTGGCCAATGCTGTGTCATGGCCTGACAAAAGTGGGTGTATTCCTTCATCGTGCGCCGGGGATAGATTTCGGCAAGCCGTTTGCCGGTTAAAGGCTCAATGGCGGCCAACAAAGCACACGAGCCGTGTTTGGTATAGGCATAATGTTCTTTGGTCACTTGGCCTGTTGTTAGGGGCAAGGGATCAAGGACTTGTCCGATGAGAAAACAAGGACGTTCATCAAAGCAGACCACAGGAACATTGGGATCATGAGGTTGGTCATACAGCCAAAGCAAGGCTTCCATGCGTGCGAGAAAGGACGCATCCACTTTGCGGATGCACCATGTTCTCTTCAAGTGGGGCTTCAATTCGTTTTTTTTAGAATCGTCTTGACATGCGTGTGTGAGAGATGCTCACAATAGCCCAATGCCACGCAGTGATCCGCCAAGAGGCGCAACGTCCATCTGCCATGGCCTGCCGGGGGGGTTGAACAGGCCAAGGCGGTGATTTGGGCCCGTTGCTTGCCGGTCATCTCCACCGGGCGTCCTGGCCGCGGGGCATCTTTGAGGCCATCCAAGCCGAGGGTGCGGTATTTCTTTGCCCAATTGCTCAGGGTCTGCCCGGTCATGCCGAGGGTTTGAGCCCCTTGGGTGTAGGTTTTGCCTCGGTCAAGTTCAAGCAAGCCCAAGGCGCGTTTGTAGATTCGGGCTTTTTGGTCTCCTTTGGTGATCAAGGCGGTCAAAGTATCTCGGTCTGTGGGGGTGAGTTGGACGTGTTGTTTGGGCATGCGAACGCCTCCTTGAAATAATTGAAATTCCAAAGTATTTAATTTACAGAGTATTAATGCGAGGTACAATACACTTTTCAGCACATCTTATGGAATTCCTCGTGCCAGTGTCTATGATCTCAATAGCGGGGCAATCAGGCAACAGGGAGGATTCAAGGATACCCTGTTAGTCGGTGACTTTCTTGATTCGCATGGAAGAGAGATGCGGAGGGTATTGATTGGTATGGGTATACCCGAGGAGTCACTTTCGTTTTCTTTGAGTGGTTGGGCTACCAGTGACGGAAACTGGGGTCTGCGACGATTCACCTCCAGTGAGTACGAGTCACTGCGCAGGAGAACCCGGGTAGTGCATGTGCCGCACGCTACTCCTTTTGAGACAGAGAAAGATATAGAGAGATTGCGCGGAGAAAGCGGCACCTTATTTGTCACTGTCACGGGTAATAGTTATAGATATGCTGAGATTGATCATATAAACTCTCCGACATCCCGCTCTTGGGACATATGGAACGATGGCCATCTGCTCTGGCAGGCAGATGGTTACTGGAGAAATTCCACTGCAGAGAGAAATTGGGGAGCGTATCAGAACATTCAAGAGGTTGCACGGCTCGACAATGTGCTGTTTGCCAGCAGCGCGGACATCAGTTCGGACAGCATGACAGCGGTGCCGCATCGGGATGTTATTCGCTGTGGCACCCTCAAGGATAACTGCTTTACTGTTATTCCTGGTCAATACACCTCACAGGCTTCGGCCCGCTTGTCTGCTATGGCCTTCTATCTCGCCCAGTTCTGGGACACGCCACAGGAGATTGTAAGCGTCCTGAAAGAATGTGCGATAGACGCTGGCGAACCCGGTCCGGATGTGGAGTATGGGCTTGGTGTCGCAAACTTGCTTTGCGGACCGGTGCTGCAGAAGGAGATGGATGCAGTATTTGCGCGGAACTCCGCTCCTGCGGCTCAGAACGCAAGAAACCTGGTTCACGCCCTCGGCGATCATCCTCAGTTTGTAAGATTCGCCGCGGAAATGTTCTCTGTGAAATGATCTTTAATCGGGAAAGGCGGATCGCGGATTACACGGATTATACGGATGGCGCGGAGGAAAGGCGAAAAGGCGAGCAGTGTGTGTAGGGGCGATGCCCCCGTGCTCGCCCAAAGATATTGTAGGGGCGCGGCCCCCGTGCTCGCCCGAAAAGGAAAGATACAAGACGGATCGCGGATTACACGGATGGCGCGGAGGAAAGGCGAAAAGGCGAGCAGTGTGTGTAGGGGCGATGCCCCTGTGCTCGCCCAAAGATATTGTAGGGGCGATGCCCCCGTGCTCGCCCGAAAAGGAAAGATACAAGGCGGATCGCGGATTATACGGATGGCGCGGAGGAAAGGCGGGAAGCGAGGGATTAGAAACGTAGGGGCGACGCCCCCGTGCTCGCCCAAAGATATTGTAGGGGCGATGCCCCCGTGCTCGCCCAAAGATACAAGAAGCGAAAGGGCAACCCAACCCCACTACTCGATCTTCTCCAAATCCATTGACCATTCCATTCGCGCCTTGAGCTCGGTCAACAACTTCGCCCGTTGCTCGCGTCTTCGCTCGGTCAAAATGCGCTGTTGAATCTCGCCGCGCACATCGGACAAATCGCGGATGGAACCCGCTTCGCGCCGATCCAGCACTTCGATGATGTGGTAGCCCAATTCGGTTGAAACGCGCACCCGATGCCCCAATTTGACGTTTTGACATGCGGACCAAAAAGAGGGATGAACCATGTCTTCGGTAAAATATCCCAAATCGCCGCCTTTTGTAGCCGACAGATCAATGGAAACTTCACCAGCCAATTGCCCAAAAAACGCGCCCTTTCTCAGTCGCTCCCAAGCCTGATTCATTGCCTGCTCGTCTTTTACGACGATGTGCCGCGCCCTCAGTTCGGGCTGATCGCGCTCAAAATCTGTTTGACGCGCTTCGTAATAGGCGAGAATTTCGTCCTGTAAGACGTCGGCATCGCGCACAGGTAGGCGTGCTATCAACTCGCCCGCCAACAATTGCCTCACCGCGCGATCGATGCGCTCCGACAATTCGGGATCTCTATCGAGCTTTTGCCGCAATGCCTCTCGATAGAGCAACTCTTCCTCAACCCAATTTTCGACCAACCCGCGTTTTTCCGCAACCGACAGTGTGCCGGCAAACGAGGCGGGAATCCGCCGCTCCAATGCCTCGCGGGTCAGGTAGCTGTCCCCCACCTGTGCCACCGCAGTGCCTTTTGGCGGGACCTTGCATCCCCCAAAAACAATCAGGCCAATCAGGCCAATTTTCAAACATCCCGCCCGTTTCAAAACGCGCTCTCCCATGGCGGTCATGGCTCTAACCATCAAAAAATAAAGTTTCGCCCCAACCGCCCCAAAGGCGATCCGCAGATGAACGCGGATGAAAGGCAATCGTAGGGGCGTGGCCTCCGGGCGTCCATCCGAAACGCCCATAGACACCACAAATTTAAGTCTCAATGCCGAGTCTGTCAAAGGCTAAAGCCCTTGCATCCCCGCCCTGAAGAGGCGGGATTTTACGGGCTGGATTGAAGGCTTTGCAATACATTTTTCGCCGATTCTAAGCGCGACTGGGGGCCCTTGCCGATCAGCGCGACCTCGATTTTTGGCGGGTCTCCCAGCGCGAATTGTAGGGGCAGTGGCGACTGGGTCACCATCCGCTCGATCTCCTGCCGCGTCAGCATTTTTTCAGGGGACAAAGTCATCGTCATCACCTCTCCAATGTGCAACTGAGACAACCGAAGTTGGCGCGCCAAAAGTTTGACCTGTAAAACGTCCAACAATGCGGCGGTGGGTTCGGGCAAAGGCCCAAAGCGATCCGCGAGTTCTTCTTCAATTGCCAACACCTCCACTGTTCGGCGCATCTCGCCCAAACGCTGATAGAACTGCATTTTTTGATCCGCATCTGAAATATAATCGTCCGGAATGTACGACGAGATCGACACCTGTACCTCTGGCTCAATCGCGGGTTCGGTCTCATCGCCCTTGATCTGCCGCACGGCCTCGTCCAACAACCGCGTGTACAAATCGAATCCCACGGCCGCAATATGGCCGTGCTGCTGCGCCCCCAATACATTGCCGGTGCCTCGAATTTCCATATCGCGCATTGAAATGTGAAATCCCGACCCCAAATCCGAAAATTCCTCAATGGCGCGCAATCGTCTCACAGCCGCTTTTCTAAGGGCTTGCCGCGACGGCACGAACAAATACGCGTACGCCCGCTTATTCGACCGACCGACCCGGCCGCGCAACTGGTACAACTGCGCCAATCCCAATCGATCCGCCCGGTTCACGATCAGCGTGTTCACATTGGGAATGTCCAGCCCAGACTCCACGATCATGGTCGAGACCAGAACATCGTACTTGTGCTCGAAAAAGTCCATCATCACTTTTTCGAGTTGTCGCTCGGGCATTTGCCCGTGCCCCATCCCCAAACGCACTTCGGGCACCAAGCGATGGAGAAAGCCCATCATCGCCTGCATGGACTGAATGCGATTGTGAACAAAGTAGATCTGCCCGCCTCGATCCACTTCTCGCAAAATCGCCTCGGCAATGCGCTCCTCTTCAAATGCCAGGACTTCGGTCTGAATGGGCAAGCGATCTTTGGGCGGGGTTTGAATCACCGACATATCGCGCGCGCCCATCAGCGACATGTGCAAGGTGCGCGGAATCGGCGTCGCGGTAAGTGTCAACACATCCACCAACCGCCGCATCTCTTTTAATCGCTCTTTGTGCCGCACCCCAAAGCGGTGTTCTTCGTCTATGACCAAAAGCCCCAAGGATTTGAAGGCGACATCCTTAGACAACAACCGATGCGTGCCCACCACGATATCCACGCTGCCATTCTCCATCCGCTCGAGGGTGCGTTGTTGCTCGGCCCGCGTGCGAAACCGGCTCATGACCGCGACATGCACGGGAAATTCGGCAAACCGTTCGGAAAATGTGCGAAAGTGCTGCTGCGCCAAAATGGTGGTGGGGGCCAAAACCGCCACTTGTTTGCCATCCAAAATCGCCTTAAATGCCCCGCGAATCGCCACTTCTGTTTTGCCATACCCCACGTCGCCACAAATCAACCGATCCATCGCGGACCGCGATTCCATATCTTGGCGCACGGCCTCTATCGCCGCCTGTTGATCTCGGGTTTCACGAAAGGGAAACGACGCTTCTATTGCCTTCATCTCCGCGCCATCGGGCGAAAATGCCGTGCCTGGTCGCGCTTTGCGCTCGGCGTACAAAGCCACGAGCTCTGCCGCCATTTTGAAAATGGCTTTGCGCGTCCTTTCTTTCAACCGCTCCCATGCCACCGTGCCCAATTTGCTCAATACAGGTGCTACGCCATCTCGCCCGGAATACTTCTGCACGCGGTTCATCTGATCCACCGGCACAAAAACCCGATCTCCATTCCGATACCCAAGGGCGAGACAATCGCTGGCCAAACGGCCCATCTCAATCCGCTCCACCCCTTCAAACCGCCCGATGCCGTGATCCACATGCACGACAAAATCGCCGCGCTGAAGTGCTGCCACCGTTTTGATCGGCGACGCATCTTGAAAGCGGCGATACCGCCGGCGCCGACGCACGCGGCTGTAAATTTCATGGTCATTGACCAAAAAGACCTTGCCGGGGCGGTACGCAAATCCGGATTGTAGCACGCCTACGTAAATCGAGACCACATCGGCGCTGTCTTCCAAAATTTCTTCCAAACGCGCCTGCTGTCCAACGCTTTCACACAGAATGACAACCTCATACCCATCCATCCAATACTTTCGCACATCCTCCTTCAACACGGGCACATGGCCCTCGTAGTGCTGCCCGCTTTGCCCACCCAAATCCACCGCATCTTCAGACACGCCGCCCAAGGCGCGATTCAACACCCGAGGCATTTGTTCCAAGCGGTGAAGCACATCCTTTGGTTCTCGGAGCACACACCGCGTTGGCAAGGGTTCTGTTTCCCCTCGTCGCTTCTTTTTTCGCTGTGCGATTTGCTCGCACGCGGCCCAGGCATCATCCGCTGCTGCGGCAATGCCATCGGGGTCATCTAAGACGATCCAGCACCCTTCGGGCACGTAATCCAACAACCCCGTGCGCGCGCCATACAACACGCTGAGGTAGTGCTCTTGCCCCTCAAAAACCCCTTCGCGTTCCAGCATCTCCCGCACGGTGGGCAATGCAATGCCCAAATCGCGCTCTGCATTTTCTAAATTTTCCAAATAGATATCCGACATTGTCAGCGGGAGCACACTTTCTCGGCAAGGCAAAATCCGCGTTTCCTCCAACCGCGCCACAGACCGTTGGGTACTCAAATCAAACGCGCGGATCGCCGACACCTCGTCACCCCAAAACTCCAGTCGCACCGGATGCGCGCTGCCAAACGAACAGAAATCCAAAATGCCACCGCGCATTCCAAATTGCCCCACCCCTTCCACAGTGGTCACGCGCTCATATCCGATTTCCACCAGATGATCCGCCAAGGCCAAAGGCGAGATTTCCCGATCCAAACGAATCGTCTTCACGCTCAAGTCAAACAAGTCCGGGGACAAGGTGTGTCCCATCAGGGCTTCAATCGGTGCGACCACGATGCCACCTGCCCCTCGGTGCAACTGATCCAATGCTTCCATCCGCAATCCCACCCCGTCCAAATGCGGCGAACGCCCATCCCAATGCGCCACATCCCAGCTCGGGAAATACCCCACATCTTCGACCAGTCGCTCCAAATCATTTCGCAACGCCTCGGCGCGCTCTTCATCCGCGCACACGACCACCACCGGGCCGGGCACGGCCTCTTCAATTCCCGCGATGGCAAATGCCGACAGGGACCCCGCGCCTCCGCGCATTGCCACCTCTTGATCCCCGGATGCTAATTTTCGCGCCAAGTCCTTAAATGGCGGCGAATTTTTCATGCGATTGTACAATCTCTCAACGGACATAACTCCTTTGGCCTCAACGATCAAAAGCAACCACCGACAGACAGCGCAATTACTTGAGGCGCGTCCCTGGCAGATGTCTCGCCACTTGGCCGCTCGCCTTTTATCCGCGTTCGTACGCGCTACGCCTGTGTGATGGTTGCAAAATTTTAGCAGTACACGCCAAAAAGCTCGACACGTGTAATTGCGTCGAGCTTTCCGGTCAATTGGCGGGGCAGACGGGACTCGAACCCGCGACCACTGGCGTGACAGGCCAGTACTCTAACCAAACTGAGCTACTACCCCAAATTTTCATTTGCAAAACAATTCGAGACGTTCATCTTCCCGAAGTGCTGAGAATTTAACAAGGTGTCTATTCAGTGTCAAGCAAATTCAACATATCCTCGGTCAGACACGCGGGTTTGCACCTGCCTTTTACCACCGCTCCAACAAAATGAGATCCAATTCCTCGCCAGCTTTTACATGGGCCAATTCGGCATTGACCACAAACAAGCTGTTTGCGCGGGCCATTGAAAACAGATCGGCTGACCCGTGGTGCCCCACCCATGTGCTTTCCCACGCGCCGTTTTTGCCCTGAACGCTGTGCGCGGGCACGAATTGTTTTCGCCCGGGCGTTTGCCGAAAATCGGCACTGAGCGCGGTGCGGACTATGGGGAGATGCACGTCCGTCATTCCCTGCATTTTTCTAATCGCGGGGCGCATGAGCAATTCCAAGCCCACCACAGAAGACACCGGATTGCCGGGCAAACCAAAAACCTGCTTGGCACCTTTAACGCCAAATGTCAGGGGTTTGCCGGGCTTCATGCGAATGCGGTCAAACAACACCTCGACGCCCAAATCCCGCATGCCATCTTGCACCAGATCGCAATCGCCTGCGGAAACACCGCCCGACAGCGCGACCACATCGCAGGTCTCCAACCCCTCGCCGATAGTGTGAATCAGCGCATCGACATCGTCTTCCACAATGCCCAAATAACGCGCTTGCGCCCCTGCCCGCAAGACCTGCGCCACCATCGAATACCCATTGCTGTTCCGAATTTGCCCGGGTTTGGGTTTGTGCTGCGGTTCAACCACTTCGCTGCCCGTCGCCACAACGCCCACCACGGGTTGGCGATAGACCGCGATATCGACATGGCCCACAGCGGCGAGAATGCCCACTTCGGGCGGGCGTATAACCGCGTTGGCCTGCAAGACCACCTGATCGACCCGCACATCTTCGCCGAGCCGGGCGATATTCCTCCCGGTTTCCGTGGCGGCAAGCACCCGCACCTTCTCGGGATCTGCATCCGCTTCGGTATCCTCCACCATCGCCACCGTATCCGCGCCCTCTGGCACGGGAGCACCCGTCATTATCCGAGATGCCTGCCCACCCTCTACGCGCTTTTGCGGCACATTGCCCGCGGGAATCTCCTCGATCACATCGAGCGCGACCGGTGCCTCTTGAGACGCCGATGCGATAGCCGCGCCCCGAAGCGCGTACCCATCCATCAGGGCCTTGTCAAAGGGCGGCATGTCGATATCTGAACGCACATCTTCAGACAGCACGCGCCCCAACACATCGCCCAACCCAACGCGGGTTTTGTCAATGGTCTGCGTGTTTTCCAACACAATGCGAATGGCATCGTCCATTTCAATCATCGCTCTCACTCCTTGTTTTGATCGTCCAACGCGCATAATATACGCAAATAGCTCGAAGCATCTGAGACTTTTTTTCTGGTTTTTTTGGCATAATATGTCGATATTTATTGGCCCCACTATGCCAAAAACGACAATATTTTTTGAGAACGAGGAGCAATTATATGTCCAAAACCGCCATAATTACCGGCGCGGGCACCGGCATTGGCGCGAGCATTGCCCTTGCGTATGCCAAAGCGGGCTACAACCTCGCCTTGGCGGGTCGGCGCGTTGAACCCCTCGAAGAAATCGCGGGACAATGCGGCGATGCCCGAGTCGAAATTCGCGCCACCGATGTCGCGGACCCTCAGGCCGTGCAATCGCTCGCCAAGCAAGCGGTAGATGCGTTTGGTCGCATCGACATTCTGGTGAACAACGCGGGCATCAACACGAAAAAACGCCACCTGAGCGACATATCGGACCGAGACTGGGAGCGCGTCTTGGCGATCAATCTCACGGGCGCGTTTCACGCTTTTCGCGCTGTGTTGCCGCAGATGAAAACGCAACGCGACGGCTTGGTCATCAACATTTCGTCTATGGCTGGCAAAAGAGCGGGGATGATCAGCGGCGCGGCGTATAGCGCGTCCAAATTTGGCATGGCCGCCCTCACCCAATCCATCAATGCCGAGTTCCGCGACCAGGGCATTCGCGCTTGCTGCATTTATCCCGGCGAAGTCGATACCCCCATCTTGGCGCATCGCCCCAACCCGGTCTCGGATGCCAAACGCGCCGCGGCCCTTTTGCCCGAAGACATTGCCGCCGCCGCCGTCATGGTCGCGCAAATGCCAGACCGCGTCATTGTCGAAGAAATCACGATCTTCCCCCGCCGCGTGATTTCAAAATGAAGTGCAACGTGCAGGGTAGATGAACGTGTACCCCGTTCCGTTTATTCGTCTATTCGTCCAAAGGATGTAAAATTGAAAACCGAAATCATCATCAATGTCGCTTCACACGAATCGAGAATCGCCATCCTCGAAGATGGTCGGCTCGCTGAAATTCTCGTTGAACGCGCTGAAAAAGAACGCATGGTCGGCGATATCTATCAGGGGATCGTCACCGCTGTTCTGCCCAGCATGCAGGCCGCCTTTGTCGATATTGGGCAAGAAAAAGCGGGCTTTTTGCACATTTCAGACATGCCAGGATCCCTCGGCTCAATGGTCGAACCGGATTCGGAAATGCGCGGAGAGAGAAAATTTCAGGCCAATGGCAAACCCTTCGCATCCATTGACGAGGTGTTAAAAAAAGGCCAAGAACTCATCGTGCAGATGAAAAAAGAATCCATCAGCACCAAAGGCCCGCGCATTTCTGCCGAGCCATCTCTGGCCGGGCGGTTTATGGTGCTCGTGCCCAATGGCGGGCAAGTGGGCGTGTCGCGCAAAATTACCAACCGAAATGAAAGGCGGCGGCTTAGGGACCTCGGTCACAATCTCAAATCCGAGGGCTTTGGCCTGATTGTGCGTACCGAAGCCGGCGGCAAAGGCGACCGAGAACTCAGGCGCGACCTCAAGCAACTTTTGACCACTTGGAAACGCCTTCAAAAACAGAGCAAAAAAAGCCGCGGCCCCAAATTGCTCTACAAAGAAATGGGCATGACCTCCAGCCTTATTCGCGATTTGTTCACCGAAGACGTCCACCGCTTGGTCGTGGATTCAAAACGCGAATACAAGCGCGTCCACGCCTACCTCAAAGGGGTCTCGCCCGAATTGCGAAAGACCGTTGAATACTACGGCGACACGCGCCCGATTTTCGACGCGTTTGGCATTGAGGCCGAAATTGAAAAACTCGCCGAGCGCAAGGTGTGGTTCAAAGGCGGGGGATCTCTGGTCATCGACCCGACCGAAGCCTTGGTCGCCATCGATGTCAACAGCGGGCGCAGCGTGGGCAAGCGGGGTGCCAAACAGGATGAAACCGTGCTCAAAACCAATCTGGAAGCGGCCCGAGAAGTCGCCCGCCAACTTCGGTTGCGCGATATGGGCGGCCTCGTGGTCGTGGATTTTATCGACATGAACACGGCGCGGGATCGCAAACTCGTGGAAGAGGAAATGCGCCAAGCCATTCGCCGCGACCGATCCAAAATTCGGCATTCGCGCATCACCGAGTTTGGCCTGATGGAAATGACCCGGCAACGGGTGCGCCCCAGTTTGATGTCCACCTATTCCGAACCCTGCCCGCAATGCCGCGGCACCGGGCATATCCCCAGCCGGGAAACCGTGCTCGCGTGCATTGAACGCTGGCTCAAACGCTCGCGTGCAGCATCGCTCGAACGCAGGCTCACGGTTCGAGTTCATCCCACGCTCGGTTTTTATTTGCTGGAAAATCGCCGCGAACGCCTCAAAGCCATCCGCAAATCCACCCGCGTGTGGCTCGATGTCGAATCGGCTGAGGATTTGCGCGAAGAAGATTATCGCATCTTTTCCAGAAAGCGGAAAATCGATGTGACAAACGAAGTTCAAACTTGACATAAAGCGATGCTTCAGATAGATTTGGCACGCTTTGGCTTCCCGATCCACAGCCGGGTCGGGAAGTCTGTTTGTCAAAACAAAAATTGTTTTGGAGGTTTTATATGTATGCAGTGGTCGATATCGCCGGCAGCCAATACAAGGTGCGAGAGGGCGAGAATATCCGCGTGGCGCGGCTCGATGCCGAAGAAGGATCGTCCCTCACCTTGTCCGATGTCTTGCTCGTGGGTGGCGGCGATGAAATCCAAGTGGGCACGCCCCAAGTTGAAGGGGTCGCCGTCGAAGCCCGCGTCAAAGGACATGGGCGCGCAGACAAAATCATCGTTTTTAAGATGAAACGCCGCAAAAATTACCGGCGAAAAAAAGGGCATCGGCAACCCTATACCGAGCTTCAGATCGAAAAAATTGTAAAGGCAGGAGAGACGGAAGAACCTGCTATATAGGTGAGGGGGTGCATAAATACAATTTCCCACAACAAAAGTTCAATCAATACGTTATGAAAGTGATCAAAATTTGCGACATTGAGGATGGTTGATATATTTCTCAATATTCTCTTTGGAAAATCAATGCGTTGTGTAACTCATTGTGGCACAACACCCGAATTATGCACACCCCTCAGTTAATTCAAGAATTGCCAAAAAAAAGGGAAAACCATGACGGATTCCAAAAAACCTGATAATACCTTTCGCGTCTTGCACACTGCCGATTGGCATTTGGGGAAAACCTTAAATGATCAATCGCGAGATGAAGAACACGAGTTGTTCCTCAACTGGCTACTCAAAATCATTGGCGAACATGCGGTTGATGTACTGGTCATTGCAGGCGATGTTTTCGACTCTGCCAATCCCCCACAATCTGCACAGTCTCGATATTACGATTTCGTTTCTCTGCTTTACAAAAACTGTCGTTGTTCGCTCATCATCACTGCCGGTAACCACGATTCTCCATTACAATTAGAAGCACCGCGCCAAGTATTGCAGACACTTGGCGCTCATGTTGTAGGTTTCTTACCTACCGATCCAGAATCTCGCCTTGTTGTTCTGCCTTCATCTGAAAATTCACGCCTCGTCATCGCGACCATTCCCTTTTTGAGAGATGGAGATCTGAGAAAAGGCTACGCGGGTCAGGATGCAAAAGATATCCGCCATGCACTCATTGCTGGCATCAAACAGCGTTATGAAGAGACTGCTGAAGCAGCAGCCGAATGGTATCAAAAAGGTGTACCGATATTGGCAACAGGACACCTTACTGTCATAGGGACCTCAAAATCGGACAGTGAAAGAGATATCCATATTGGTGGCCTTGGGGCAGTTGGTGCAGACATATTTCCCAATATATTTTCTTATGTTGCCCTGGGACATCTGCACCGGCCACAAAGACCATCTAACCGCGTATGTTATTCCGGCTCTCCTATCGCACTGAGCTTTAGCGAAGCAAATGACAACAAAGCCATTCAAATGCTTGATTTTGCAGGTAGTACCTTAAAAGCGTGCAGATTGATCCCTGTGCCCGTATTTCGCAGATTGGCCCAAATTCGCACATCCTTTCACGATTTGCTAGAAGCCATCAGCAGTTTTAATCCGGACACTGGCACACTTGAAACATGGGTTGAGGTTGTTGTCAAAGATGCGGGCTTTGGTCAAGATATCAATGAAGCAGTGCAGAGTTTAGTAGTTGAGCGAGATTTTAAAGTGTTAAAAGTGCTACGGGAAAGTGCGCCATCAGACCTGGGCGATGAGGAAATCTCAGGTGACGAACCCATCGAAGCACTTCTCGACAATCCCACACAAATATTTGAACACCGGCTAAAAGAAGAAACCGGCTTGAATGCAAAAGATAAACAGTCCCTTAAAATTGCTTTTGCACAGTTGCTTGAACGCTATGAGATAGAAGGAGTGAACACATGAAAATCCAACGCATCATTCTCGATAACCTGAACTCTTTACGCGGCAAACACGTCATTGACCTGACCGTTGAACCCTTGTCAACCGCTGGCCTGTTTGCGATTACTGGACAAACAGGTGCTGGCAAGTCAACTTTGCTTGATGCCATTACCCTCGCCCTTTATGGTCGTGCTGCTCGTTATGGCACCAAGAAAAATCCTGTAGACATGATGAGCCGCCGCTGTGGTGAATGCTATGCCGAAGTCGAATTTGAAGTTCCCAAGGGCAAGTATAGAGCCGTTTGGCAACTGAGACGCGCAAGGGGCAAAGCAAATGGCAAGATTCAGTCTCCAAAACGCTATGTATATGATATGGATGATAAGCCGCTCACACAGACTTTGGGTCAGTCTGATAAGTTGATTGTCAATCTAATAGGACTTGATTATGACCGTTTCATAAGAAGTGTTATGCTCCCACAAGGGGAGTTTGCCCAGTTCTTAAAAGCTGACGCAAATAAACGTGCAGAGCTTTTAGAATGCCTCACTGGAACAGCCATCTATGCAGACCTGAGCAAACTTGCCCACATAGAAGCGAACGAGCGTAAGCAGAAGTTGATACTTCTACAGCAAGCACTTGAACAAATTGAAATCCTTACAGATTCAAAGCGCGAAGAAATAGAAAATCAAATCACCAAGACGCAAAAAGAAAAACATGTCCTTGAAAAAGAACTAAAAAGAAAATCAAAAATTGCTGGAAAAATTGATG
The DNA here is from genome assembly GCA_958295785.1 of uncultured Latescibacterota bacterium. Classification (GTDB taxonomy): domain Bacteria; phylum Latescibacterota; class UBA2968; order UBA2968; family UBA2968; genus VXRD01. The sequence goes on along the minus strand of OY282377.1, from coordinate 1,310,241 downwards.
AACTCGAATCGGCACTAAAAGAAAAACACAAAATAACGGATGATTTAGCAGTTTTAAAAAAAGACCGCAAAACCGCCGAACTCCAATTGCAACTTCTCAAAAGACACCGAGAGACGGCACCTTTTTGGCAGGATCTTATTCTCCTTCAAAATGCAGAAGAAACAGCAAGAAGCAGTGAAGAAAAAAAACAAGAAGAACAAATCAAAAAAAAGAAAGTGTATGAACAATTCCAGCAGGCAGAATTGAACTATTATCGAACCTTAAAAAATGAAATCGACAAACAAAAATCGACAATCCAAGAGGCCAAAGCCCGTGCGTATAAATCCGACGAAACACTTCAAAAGGAAAAAGACTGGCTGGAAATTCATCACAGAGATGCTCTCCTTTCAGATCACATCGCAGACCTAGCAACTAATCTTACGGACTTAAAAGCCAAACGTGTAATGCTCAAGCGGGAATGGAAACAGATATGTGACATAACATCAGTATTGGTATCCGGCGCGATAGAGCTGTTGCCACTTGAAAACACAACAGAAGAATATCTAAAAACAAACCTCAATACAATTGCAGAAAAACTTTCAGAAGAACATAAAATGGCTAAAGCTGAACACACTCGTGCCAAGAAAGATCTCCATCTTCGTAAAGATCATTTACAAAAAGCCCTTTTGATTGAGAACTTCGCCACACATCGCGCTTCTCTTGTAAAAGGTGAACCATGTCCGCTTTGTGGTGCAACTGAACATCCTTGTGCAGGAGGGCAAGAGCCGAGTTTCCCATTTGAAGACCTTAAAGCGGCAGTAGCCAAAGCAGAGGAAACGTGCAACAGCACAAACAAGCGTGTTTCAGTTCTCTATGATGCTCGCGAGAAATTCACATCTCAACAATATATTACCAAAAAAGAATATCGAGATTGGATGCAATTCAAAGCAGAGCTTCTTGACAGCTTTCATGTTTTGGAACCTCACAGATGGTTAAAGGACGGGAAAGAGGAAGAAACGCTAAAATCTTTTCAAGACCGAGAAAAGGCGTATAAAACACATCGGGATAACTGCGACAAAGCAACGCAAGAGATTGAAAAAGCGCGAGAAGATGAAAACAACGCACATACCTTGCTTGAGAAACTGACTCTTGCTTTTGGACAACTCAAAAATTATGAAACAGAAAATGTTGACATAAAGGATGATGTGTCTAAATGTCTCAGTATAGAAGAAGCAGAGCAGGATTGGGAATCAAAAAAGCATTCATTAGAAATCTGTGAAAATGTACTTAAAACCCGACTACAGGACACAAAAGATGCCCAAAAATCACTAAAAAAAATTCAAGAACGCCTCGTATCGGCCTTGGACGCATCCGATTTTCAAGATATAGATGATCTGCGCGTTGCGAAATTAGAGCAAGCAAAAGCCGACCACATTGAATCAATCGAAACAGAGGTAAAAAAAAGAGAAAGCGATCTAACTACCCGCCTACGGATTGCCAAAGATCAGATCAAAAAACTTCGAGTAGCTAAAACGCCCGAAAGGAATGAAGCAGAAACGTTCAAGTCAAAACATAAAGAATTACAAGATCTTCGGGACACACTCATCAAAGATCTTACAACTTGGCAGAATCAACTTGATGCGGACAACAAGAACCGTAGAAAACGCATCGCAAAACAAAAATCATTGGAAAAAATACAAAAAGAATCCGACTTATGGGAACGTTTGCGTTTGATGATCGGATCGCACGATGGCGCAAAGTTTCGCAAATATGTACAAAGTATTTCTCTGGACATCCTCATTCGTCATGCCAACCGACATCTGATTCGGTTGAATGACCGTTACCGCATTCAAAGAGAAAGGCGTACGGAACAAGAACTCCGACTTGAAATTGAAGATTTGCACCAAGGGGGAGTCACACGCCCCATGGCCAGCCTTTCTGGCGGCGAAAGCTTTCTTGCCAGTCTCGCACTTGCCCTTGGCCTTTCTGAATTGGCAAGCAGAAATGTCCGTATTGAATCGCTTTTTATTGATGAAGGTTTTGGCAGTCTGGATTCAGAAGTGCTTGATATCGCTATTGGATCCCTTGAAGGATTGCGTCAGGACAACAAAAGCGTGGGGGTGATCTCACATGTTGAACTTCTAAAGCAGCGTATCGCAACACAGGTTATGGTTATAAAACAAACAGCAGGCAACAGCATATTAAAGATCGTCTAATACCAATCAGATAACGATGTACAACTGCGTAGCAATTCGTCGAAGTGCGTCGGGTTCTGGGGTTGTTATGCGGGGCCTGTGCCCACCCAAAGAGACAAGACAGGATAAGTGTGGTCGTCTTGCTTCCCGCCTCTCATCTTCTTCGTGTCCTTCGCGTCCTGCATAGATGAGCGAGGGCTGATAGTTAATCGCCATAATTAAGGAGACTTTACCATGGCACACAAAAAAGGGGTTGGCAGTTCGAGAAACGGCAGAGACAGTCAGGGAAAACGCCTGGGCGTAAAAGCCTACGGCGGTCAAATCATCTCTGCCGGCACAATCATCATGCGGCAACGCGGCACAAAAATTCACCCCGGCAACAATGTCGGCATGGGTCGGGACGACACATTGTATTCGCTCATCGATGGCCGCGTCCAATTTGAGCACCTCGACAAAAAGCGCAAAAAGGTCAGCGTTTACGCGAATAGTTGAGAATCATCTATGAACAAAATTGGGATCGTCGGCGCGGGCAATGTGGGCGCGACTTCTGCACAGCGCATTGCCGAAAGAGAATTGGCCCGCGAGGTCGTGCTCCTCGATGTGGCCGAGGGCATGCCGCAGGGCAAGGGCCTGGATATGGCAGAATCCGCGCCTGTCGAACGCTTTGACACCCGCTTGATCGGCAGCAACGATCCCAGTGCCCTTTCGGGATGCGACCTCGTGGTGATCACCGCTGGCCTGGCGCGCAAACCCGGCATGAGCCGCGATGATTTGCAGGCCACTAATGCGGATATCGTCGGCGCGATCTCTCGTGATGTTCGGCGCGTAGCCCCCAATGCCATCGTCATTGTCGTCTCCAATCCGCTCGATGTCATGACCTATGTGGCATTCAAAAACACCGGCTTTCCGCCCCATCGCGTGGTCGGCATGGCCGGTATTCTCGATTCGGCGCGGTTTCGCTTTTTCATCGCCGAGGCACTCGAGGTTTCAGTCGAAGACGTCACCGCCTTTGTGCTCGGCGGACACGGCGATTCAATGGTGCCACTGCCGCGCTATTCTTCTGTTGCGGGCATTCCCCTCGCCGAATTGCTCGACAGTGCCACCATCGACGCCATTGTACAGAGGACGCGAGATGGCGGCGCGGAAATCGTCTCGCACCTCAAAACGGGCAGTGCCTACTACGCCCCGGCATCGGCGGTTGCCGAAATGGTCGTAGCCATTGCCCGCGACAAAAAACGCATCTTGCCCTGCGCCGCGTACCTCACCGGGCAATACGGCATCCGCGATCTTTTTGTCGGCGTGCCCGTCAAACTCGGCGCCGCGGGCGTTGAGAGCATCATCGAAATTGGCCTCACCACAGAAGAGATCGCCGCCCTACAAAAATCAGCCGCTGACATACGCGAAAATATTGCAAAACTCAAGTTGTGAAAGCGGTCAGTACATACATTGCCTTTGGGCGAGCACGGGGGCATCGCCCCTACACACCGCTCGCCTTTTTGTGGCTAAACTTACATCTTACCTCATGAAAACCCTCCTCGTTACCGGTTCATCGGGCCTCATTGGGTCAGAAGTCTGCATCTATTTTGCCGAACAGGGCTATGTCGTACACGGTATTGACAACAATCAACGCGCTGTTTTTTTTGGCCCCAGTGGGGACACGCGCTGGAATCAGAAACGCCTGAGTGCGGTCTTATCCTCCTTCCACCACCACGAAATCGACATCCGCGACCGCCAGGGCATTTGCGATCTCCTGTTTCAAATTCGCCCCACCGCGATCATCCACACCGCCGCACAACCCTCCCACGACCTCGCCGCTCGCATTCCCTTTGACGATTTTGACATCAACGCCGTCGGCACGCTCAACCTGCTCGAAGCCGCGCGTCAAGCCTGCCCCGAATCGCCCTTCATCCACATGTCCACCAACAAGGTCTATGGCGACGCGCCCAACCGCATTGCCCTGAGGGAATTGGACACCCGTTACGATTACGACGACCCCGCGTACGAACGCGGCATCCCGGAAACCCTTACCATCGATCAGTCCAAGCACTCGCTTTTTGGCGCGTCCAAAGTGGCAGCCGATATTGTGGTGCAGGAATACGGCCGCTATTTTGGCATGCCCACCTGTTGCTTGCGCGGCGGATGCCTCACCGGCCCTCATCACAGCGGCGTGGCGTTGCACGGCTTTTTGAGCTATCTGGTCAAATGCAATCTGGAGGGTCGCACGTACACGGTGTTTGGGTACAAAGGCAAGCAAGTGCGCGACAATATTCACGCCTGCGATGTGGCCCGTTTCATGTGGGCGTTTGTCCAATTCCCCCGATGCGGCGAAGTCTATAACTTGGGCGGCGGAAAAGACAACAGTTGTTCCATTCTGGAAGCGTTTGACATTGCCGCTCGGTATTCCGGAAAAAAAATGCGCCACACCTATTCCGACCAGCACCGCGAAGGCGATCACATCTGCTATTACAGCGACCTCCGCAAAATGAAAGCGCACTATCCCCACTGGACCATTACCAAATCGCTCGACGATACCATTGGCGAAATCGTCTCGAGTTGGCAAGCGCGGATAAAAAAACGCGCACAGGCGTAGCCTACAACGCAGCATAGCGAGTAATAGACGAATCGACGCCCGCCCCACCTAACACATTGTAGGGGCGATGCCCCCGTGCTCGCCCGAAGCAGTGGTCAGTCCCCACCCAACAACCCCACAACCCGACGCCCTTCGCAGATGAACGGGCCTGAAAAACGGCCGGTTGTACCCCGTTCTGTAGGTTCGTTGATTCGTCGATTTGCCGATGCACTGCGGTGTCCTACGTATATAGGCTGTGGGATCAACTTTACCCGCACTGAGAATAGCTTGCGTTTGGCCTCCCCTCAATGTTTGCATGACAAGGCATGAGTTATTAAATTTTCAGTTGTGAACTTTTAATAGCAAAATCCGCTATTAAAAAAACTTTAATAGGAGTTGTTTGGTATGCAGCGCGGAGAAATCGGCAGATACGAGATCTCGAGCACGAGTGGCGAGCGGGTTCGCGCCTTTGTGCCGGCACCGCTACCGCCAGATCCGCCCCTCGTTTTAGATGGCACGCTTCAGCAGGCGTTCGAATCGGCGGCACTCGCGCTTGGTCGGCTCGACAGCGTCTCGGTGCTTCTGTCAGACCAAACGCTTTTTCTCTCCACATGCATACGCAAGGAGGCCGTGCTTTCCTCTCAGATCGAGGGCGCGCAGTCGTCGTTGGCTGATCTCTTGCTCTACGAGTTGAAGGAAGTGCCCGGGGTTCCGCTCGATGATGTCGTCGAAGTCTCCAACTATGTGGCGGCACTGGCGCATGGCCTGCAACGTCTAACAGATGGCTTCCCCTTGTGCAATCGGCTGATCCGCGAAATTCACAATGTGCTGTTGTCCAGCGGCCGGGGCAACGGCAAAATGCCCGGCGAGTTCCGCCGCTTGCAAAACTGGATCGGAGGTTCTCGGCCCGGCAATGCCGTCTTCGTGCCGCCGCCACACGCCGCGGTGCCCAGTTGCATGGCTGCATTTGAACGCTTTCTCCACGCCCGCGACGACGGGTTGCCCGCCCTCATTCGAGCGGGGCTTGCCCATGTGCAATTTGAGACCATCCACCCCTTTCTCGACGGCAATGGACGTGTGGGAAGGTTGCTCATCGCGTTCCAGTTGTGTCAGACTAACATGTTGCGAGAACCGCTTCTGTATCTGAGCCTTTATTTCAAGCAAAACAGGAGCACTTACTACGACCTGCTGACGCATGTGCGCCGCACCGGCGATTGGGAGGCATGGCTCGCTTTCTTTTTTGAAGGCGTGCGGGTGACAGCAGAGGGGGCCGTCGCCACATCCCATCGCCTGTCGGCCATGTTCGCGTCTGACCGCGCAGGTATTGAGCGACAAAATGGCCGTCGCGTCGGTTCGATCTTGCGCGTCCACGAAGCACTGAAGGCGCAGCCGATTTTGTCCCTGGCTGAGATACGCAAGCGCACGGCACTCTCCTTTCCCGCCGCATCTTCGGCGATGGAATGGCTCGTCGAACGCGGCGTTGCGCGTGAGATCACGGGCAAACGCCGAGATCGCTTGTTCGTCTATGACCAGTATCTCGCCATCCTCAGCGAAGGCACCGAGGTGCCCTGATGCCGAGCTTGACTTTCTTTTTGTAATTTTTAGAATACACGGCGAATAGACGAGCCCGCCTAACACATTGTAGGGGCGATGCCCCCGTGCTCGCCCGAATCAGGGGTCAGTCCAGCCACTCCAAAGGCAGATCACGGATTAAACGAATGACGCGGATGACGCGGATGTAGGGGCGATGCCCCCGTGCTCGCCCGAATCAGGGGTCGGTGCTCAGTCCCCACCCAACCCCCAAAACCACAAAAACGGCTCGTTGTACCCCATTCCGTAGATTCGCAGAAAGGATTTCCGCCATGCCATCTGAATCCAGCCGCCGCGAGCAACCCATCCTCTACGAACCCGACGAACGACCGCCGCACAGCATCACCTTTGCACTCGGGTTTCAGGCTGCGATGCTCACCATCGCGCCCGTTGTGCTCATACCCGTCATCGTGGTGCGGGCCGCAGGCGCGAGCGAGATATATTTGTCTTGGGCGGTCTTTGGGGTGCTGGTCGTCAGCGGCCTGACCACGGTGATACAAGCCGTGCGCGTGTGGCGTATCGGCGCCGGCTACATCCTCCTGATGGGTACGTCGGGCACGTTCATCGCGGTCTGCGTCACCGCGCTTGCCGATGGGGGGCCGGCGATGCTGGCAACCCTCGTCGCCATCTCGTCCCTGTTCCAATTCGCGCTTTCGGCGCGCCTCTCCCTGTTGCGACGGATCATCACGCCCACCGTGGCCGGCACCGTGATCATGCTGATCTCCGTGACCGTTATGCCCATTGTTTTTGACATGTTGACAGACGTGCCCGAAGGCATGCCGCCTGTTGCCGCGCCTGCCAGTGCCATTACAACCCTGTTCGTCATCGTGGTGCTCGTGCTTCGGGTTTCGGGCGTGTGGCGTCTTTGGGTGCCCTTCATCGGGATCGTCGCGGGGTGCATTGCGGCTTCGTTCTTTGGCTTGTACGATATCGAGCGCGTTATCGAAGCGTCGTGGATTGGCATTCCCAAAGGCAACGGTTGGCCGGGCTTTGACCTCGGCTTTGGCCCTGTTTTCTGGTCGCTCTTGCCCGCTTTCATTTTTGTGACAATGGTCGGGGCTATCGAAACAGTCGGCGATGCTATCGCCATTCAAAGGGTCTCTTGGCGCGCAGACCGGGCGCTGGACTTTCGCGCTGTGCAAGGCGCGATCACCGCAGATGGCCTGGGCAACCTGCTGTCTGGCCTCGTGGGCACTGTGCCCAACACCACCTACTCGTCCAGCGTTGCCATTACGGAACTCACCGGCGTTGCGGCGCGCGGCGTGGGTGTGTGCATCGGCGCGGTCTTTGTGGCCGCGGCCTTTTTGCCCAAAGTGGCCGCCCTGATCTTGGCAATTCCCAATCCCGTGGCTGCGGCCTATTTGACTGTGCTATTGGCCCTGCTCTTTGTGCTGGGCATGCGAATCGTGGTTCAAGATGGCGTGGATTATCGCAAAGCGACCGTGGCCGGGATCGCGTTCTGGGTTGGCGTGGGCTTCCAAAATCAGGTCATTTTCGCGGACTACATGAGCGAATGGTGGAACGCTTTGCTCGGCAATGGCATGACGGCCGGGGGGCTTACGGCGATTCTGCTGACCCTGTTCATGGAACTGATGGGGCCGCGGCCACAGCGCATCGAGACCGAACTAACGGTGAATGCGTTGCCCCGGATCAGGGTATTCTTGGAAAAATTTGCCGCCCGCAGGGGTTGGAATGCGGAAATGGCGGATCGGCTGTGCCTCGCTGCCGAAGAGACCATCTTGCTCCTCATCCAGCAAGATGAGGGCGAACGAGTGGCAAAACGCCTGCTGTTGATCGCGCGCAGCGATGAGCGCACCGCATCTCTGGAATTTATCGCGGCAACTGGCGACGGGAATATCGAAGATCGCATGACTCTCCTCACGGAACAGACCACCGATGCACCGCTCGAGCACGAAATCTCGCTGCGATTGCTGCGGCACTTCGCCTCGTCTGTGCGTCACCAGCAATATCACGACGCGGATATTGTCGCGTTGCAAATCGAGGCCCCGATGCGCGAGAGAAAAGCAAAAGCATGAATTTCAATGACCCAAACAAACCCAAAATCGGTGGTCGGTGGTCAGTCCCCGCCCAGCCACTCCAAAGGCAGATCACGGATTAAACGGATGACGCGGATGACGCGGATGTAGGGGCGATGCCCCTGTGCTCGCCCTCAATAAAAACGGCCCGTTGTACCCCATTCCGTAGATTCGTAGAAAGGATTTCCGCCATGCCATCCGAATCCAGCCGCCTCGAGCAACCCATCCTCTACGAACTCGACGAACGACTGCCGCACACCATCACCTTTGCACTCGGGTTTCAGGCCGCGATGCTCACCATCGCGCCCGTTGTGCTCATACCCGTCATCGTGGTGCGGGCCGCAGGCGAGAGCGAGATATATTTGTCTTGGGCGGTCTTTGGGGCACTGGTCGTCTGTGGCCTGACCACGGTGATACAAGTCGGGCGCGTGTGGCGTATCGGCGCGGGCTATATCCTCCTGATGGGCACGTCGCCCGCGTTCATCGCGGTCTGCGTCACCGCGCTTGCCGATGGGGGGCCGGCGATGCTGGCAACCCTCGTCGTCATCTCGTCCCTGTTCCAATTCGCGTTTTCGGCGCGCCTTTCCCTGCTGCGACGGATCATCACGCCCACCGTGGCCGGCACCGTGATCATGCTGATCTCCGTGACCGTTATGCCCATTGTTTTTGACATGTTGACCGATGTGCCCGAAGGCACGCCGCCTGTTGCCGCGCTTGCTATTGCCAGTACAACCCTGTTCGTCATCGTGGTGCTCGTGCTTCGGGTTTCGGGCGTGTGGCGTCTTTGGGTGCTCCTCATCGGGCTTGTCGCGGGGTGCATTGCGGCTTCGTTCTTTGGCCTGTACGACGTCCAGAGCGTTATTGACGCGTCGTGGATTGGCATTCCCAAAGGCGGCGGTTGGCCGGGCTTTGACCTCGGCTTTGGCCCTGTTTTCTGGTCGCTCCTGCCCGCCTTCATTTTTGTGACAATGGTCGGGGCTATCGAAACAATCGGCGATGCCATCGCCATTCAAAGGGTCTCTTGGCGCGCAAACCGTGCGCTGGACTTTCGCGCTGTGCAAGGCGCGGTCACCGCAGATGGCCTGGGCAACCTGCTGTGTGGCCTCGTGGGCACTGTGCCCAACACCACCTACTCGTCCGGCGTTGCCATCACAGAACTCACCGGCGTTGCTACGCGCGGCGTGGGTGTGTGCATCGGCGCGGTCTTTGTGGCGACGGCCTTTTTGCCCAAAGTGGCCGCCCTGATCTTGGCAATTCCCAATCCTGTGGCCGCGGCCTATTTGACTGTGCTGTTTGCCCTGCTCTTTGTGCTGGGCATGCGAATCGTGGTTCAAGATGGCGTGGATTACCGCAAAGCGACCGTGGCCGGGATCGCGTTCTGGGTTGGCGTGGGCTTCCAAAATCAGGTCATTTTCGCGGACTACATAAGCGAATGGTGGAACGCTTTGCTCGGCAATGGCATGACGGCCGGGGGGCTTACGGCGATTCTGCTGACCCTGTTCATGGAACTGATGGGGCCGCGGCCACAGCGCATCGAGACCGAACTAACGGTGGATGCGTTGCCCCGGATCAGGGTATTCTTGGAAAAATTTGTCGCCCGCAGGGGTTGGAATGCGGAAATGGCGGATCGGCTGTGCCTCGCTGCCGAAGAGACCATCTTGCTCCTCATCCAGCAAGATGAGGGCGAACGAGTGGCAAAACGCCTGCTGTTGATCGCGCGCAGCGATGAGCGCACCGCATTTCTGGAATTTATCGCGGCAACTGGCGACGGGAATATCGAGGATCGCATGACTCTCCTCACGGAACAGACCACCGATGCACCGCTCGAGCACGAAATCTCGCTACGATTGCTGCGGCACTTCGCCTTGTCTGTGCGCCACCAGCAATATCACGACGCGGATATTGTCGCATTGCAAATCGAGGCCCCGATGCGCGAGAGAAAAGCAAAAGCATGAATTTCAATGACCCAAACAAAGAGGTGCGATATGGCGGATTTTAAGACGATGGCAACAGAGGTAGGGGCGTTGCTCAAAGAAAAAGGGCAGACCGTGGCGGTGGCAGAGTCCTCGTCTGGCGGACTGCTTTCGGCGGCACTCTTGGCCGTGCCGGGGGCTTCGGCGTATTTCAAGGGCGGCGGCGCGTGTTATACGGGCGATGCCAAACAAATTTTGATGGGGGTTTCGGATACGGCCATGCAAGAGGCGCGTTCTGCCACCAAGCCCCATGCCCTGCATCTCGCACGCGCTACGCGCAAGCGTTTGGGGGCAGATTGGGGCATTGGCGAAACCGGTGCCGCAGGTCCAACGGGCAATCGGTATGGCGACCCGCCCGGCCATACGTGCATCGGCGTTGCAGGGCCAAACACAGAGCGGGCCATTGCGATAGCGACCGGCAACGAGAACCGGGGCGACAACATGGAAGCCTTCGCCCGTGCGGCACTCGAGCTGTTGTCTGAATGTTTGCAACAGGCGTAAAAAGAATCAGTGGTCAGTCCACCCCACCGCCCAAAAATCGAATCGGGATTTTCAGGATGAAAGGCAATCGCAGAGGAGCGGGCCCCGTGTTCAAAAAATGAAACGTAGGGGTGGTGTTCCCATGCCCGCCCGAATAGATTAGATCAGTTGTACCCCGCTGCGTAGATTCGTATATCTGCTATGCAAATATTTTCAACAGACGCGATCCAAGGAGGACGAGATGGCGACATTGGCACTTTTGGGTGGCGAACCCGAGGTGAAGGAAAACGTGAATATCCCCTGGCCCATGTACGATGCAACCGAAAAAGATGCACTCGTCGAGGTGCTGGAGAGTCGGTCTTGGAACAATGCCGCGAAGTGTCGGGAATTTGAAGAGACGTTCGCCGCATTTCAAGACGCGAAATACGGGATCGCGTGTACGGGGGGCACTGTGGCGCTGGAAATGATTTGCCGCGCTGCGGGCATTGGCATCGGCGATGAGGTCATTACGAGTGCCTACACGTTTATCGGGACGTGTACGGGGATTCTCAAAGCGGGGGCCACGGTTGTTTTTTGCGATATAGACCCCGACACCAACAATCTCGACGTGGCGCAAGTCGAGAACCTGATTACGGATCGCACAAAGGCGATAATGCCCGTGCATTATGGGGGGTTGGCGTGCGATCTCCAGCGGTTGTTGGACATTGCCGACCAGCACGATCTCGCCATTTTGGAAGACGCGGCGCACGGGTGGGGATCGACCTATCGGGATCGCGGCCTGGGCAGTTGGGGCTTGGCGTCGGGGTTTTCATTTCAGCAGAGCAAAAACATGACCGGGGGCGATGGCGGCATTGCGCTGACCAATGACGAGGCCCTGGCCGATGCGATATCCTGCGCGGTCAATGTCGGGCGGCCGCGGTATGGCCTTATGGATGCGTCTCGGCAATGGGGCGGCAATCACCGAATGACGGAGTTTGTCGCTGCGGTCTTGTCGTGCCAGTTGAAACGCATTCCCGAGCACACGGAAATCAGAGAACAAAATGGGGCGATGTTGACGCGCACCTTGTCGGACATCGAGGGCATTGAGCCGATTCGCCGGTCAGAAGACGCGACCCGCGTCAACTGGCATGTATATGGCGCGCGATATATCGCCGAAGCCTTTGAGGGCGTTCCCCGCGATGCGTTTGTCAAAGCGATGCGCGCCGAGGGCGTGCCAATAAGCACGGGATACGGCGAGCCCGTGTACAAACATTCGGTTTTTCAAGCGGATTGGAACGCCGGCGATTACACGCCCTTTGCGTGGACAGACACACAGGATTATCGCACATTGCACCTGCCAAAAGCCGAGCAATACTGCAAAGAACGACTGTCGATCAGCCAGACTGCCTTGATGGCATCCGAGACCCAAATGCGAGATATGACACGCGCATTTGTCAAGGTTCGCGAAAATGCAGATCAACTCCGCGGCGAGTAAAAACAAGTGGTTAGTGGTTAATGGTCAGCCCCTGTCCTGCCACCCCAAAGGCAGATCGCGGATTAAACGGATGACGCGGAGGTAGGGGCGGTGCCCCCGTGCTCGCCTGAATAGACGAATCGTAGGGGCGATGCCTCTGTGCTCGCCCGAATAGATGAATCGTAGGGGCGATGCCCCCGTGCTCGCCCTTATCCTGCCATCTTTTTTTACAGGAGATTTTCATGTTTGAACGAGCAATTGGCTTGAAGCAAAAATACCGCAATGGGGAACGCATCATCGGCGTGTCCATGGCGCCGAACACCCCTGCGGATCGGTTTGACGAGATTATGGATCGAGACGATTACGACTTCGTGTCTATCGACAGCCAGCACACGCCGTTGAGCGAAGAGCGCGTCGCCGCGTTTTGCGATATGGCCGCAGAGCGCGATGTGTTCGTGCAGTTTCGGATCAAACACACGCGCAACGCCTATTTGATCGGCAATTATCTCGATTTGGGGCCGTGTGGGATCGAGATCCCGCAGACCGAGACCGAAGACACGGTCGATGACGCCTTGCACTATTTTTATTATCCCCCTGCGGGTGGGCGCAGTTTTGGCGGGGCGCATCGGCGCGGCGCAGAAGACAAGAGCACCGAGGAATACGCGGATTGGTGGAACAGCTTTGGGGTTTTGTGGTTGCAGATCGAATCGGTCGAGGCGGCCACGCGCGGGCACCTGCTCGCAAAACCGGGCGTGGATTGTCTGTCGATAGGCCCGACAGACTTGTCCGTGAACATCGAGGCGCATCCGCAACACTGGTTGAAATCCGTAGATGATACCATCGCGTATTTGTGCAAGTCTCTGCAAGGCACGGGCGTCGCCGTATGCCACCGCAACCGCACGCCCGACACGCGCGAGAAATACGCCGATATGGGCGTCACAGTTTTTTTGGAAAATGCATGAAAGGCAGTGATCGTATTGGGCCATTTGGGGTGTCTCGCACCGGACGGTAACAGGCCAGTCGCAAAGCTCGTGAAACTTGGCCTACGAGCGGGCACCCTTCGTCTTTTGCGTCTTCGTCCCGAGGCCAATTTTCGACGCGAACTCGCTTTCGAGGTCGTGCCGTAATCGGAGTTATATCGCCATACGCCTATCATTGTTACACCCGCAGAACTCTTGGAATCTCCCGGAGGGTTAATATGAACCGCGATCCGATTGTTGAAGAGATTCGTCAGACGAGGCAAAAAATCTGGGAAGAGTGCAATGGCGATCTCGATCAATTTCTAGATCGCCTGCAAGCCGCTGAAGTACGAGATCGCAGTCGCGGAGTAACGACTATCGCCTTGCCCACAAAAACCCATGTCGCAAAATCAACTGAATCGGTGATTCGCAGCATCTTCGGTGCAATCCCATCCATTGGAACATTCCTAAACGAAGCTGTTTTTGACCTGCGTGCCCGTCTCAAACAGGAGCGTCTCGAAAATTTTGTGAAAACTTTGGCGGACACACTCCAAGTCGTTGAATGTAACAAGATCGACATGGCGTATATTCGAAGCGAAGAATTTGTCGATTTCTTGGAGGATGTTCTGATACGCGCCGTCAAGACCAGAGCAGAGGAGAAGCGAAAAAAATTAGCCGCAGTCGTAGCAGGTCGCTTGCAACATGCCAAAAGCACACCTTTCGATGATCGCTTTTTGGATCTGTTGTTGTCACTGTCAGATGTCCAAGTACGCATTTTAAGCGAACATTTTCGGGCCGGAATCGACGAGCGTTCCAACGCCAAGCATCGCCAGCCGAGTCACTATGATCTCCCAACTGAAGACTATCTTTTTCTCGTTCAAGATTTAATTTCAAAGGCCCTCCTTTATACTGATCGGGTCAGCCGCGGAGATCCTAGTTTATTTCAGTATCTAGAAGTAACGGAGTTGGGGCGAGCGTTTATCCGATTTTTAGAAAAAAATACCACTCATGCATTTTGAGGATTACGTTGACAAAATTGATCCTTTGAGGTGAAGCGATGAATCCGAGAATATCGAGCGTCACGGCAATAGAGGGATATAAGCTGAGATTGCTTTTTGACAACGGAGAGCATAGACGCTACGACTGTTCTAACTTATTGAATTTCGGTGTGTTTCAAGAACTGCGAAACAAAAGATACTTCGAGAAAGCAAAAGCCGTGGATGGAACCGTTGTTTGGCCGCGTGGACGAGATATATGTCCCGACACCTTGTACCTGGATTCGGTTCGCGGCGAGTCGTAAACCGATCTGTTGAGGAACGAACATGCCGACAAATGAGGTGAATGCAACGGAATTTTTCAATGCAGAATCCATGACCTGTGGGTTGGAAGATGCGATAGCATCCTTGCCCAAAAGCGGTGGCAGGGTTCGCATTCCAGCGGGCACCTATCTGTTGCGTAAGACGCTGTACGTACCTAGCCGGGTGAGCCTGATCGGCGATGGGCCGGCGACAGTGCTGACGATTCGGCCCTTGCAAGTCGCCCCTTTGGCGTGCGATATTCGCAAAGGCGAGCGGGTATTGACCTGCAAGACCGAACCGCCTTTTCGCGTGGGCGAAGGGATTGGCGTGTGTGACGACGACCACAGGGGATGGTGGGGGACGCACGGCGAGGTCGAGCGCGTTGAGGGCGAGTGCGTGTGGATGAACACGCCATTTAATCGGGACTTGTCGGCGAGTCGCAACGCGCGGCTGGTGAATCTGTTTCCCGGCATCTGGGCAGAGGGTGAAACGGATATCGAAATCCGAGATTTGACCCTCAAAGGGCCGGAAAGCTACGAAGGCGCGTGGTGGGATTTTACGTATTCGGCGATGCACATTGTCGCGTGTGAGCGCGTGCGTATTCTGAATTGTTCGGTATTTGGATGGCCGAGCGATGGGTTTGGGATTCAGCGCGGTTGCGATGCACAAGTGGCGCACTGCCAAGCGCACGGGTGTCGCGGGCACGGGTTTCATCCCGGCACCGGATTGGCGCGCAGCGTGTGGTCGCACAACATCGGGAAGGGCAATGGAGGCGATGGGTATTACTTCTGTGCGCGGGTGCATCATTCGGTGTGTAGCGACAGCGTGTTTTCCGAAAACGGGCAACACGGGATTGGCGGCGTCGCCAATGGCGGAGATCACCACAACATCGCGTCCAACAATGTGTGTTCGTACAATGGGATGTGTGGCATCGATGCAAACAGAGGGGAGGAGCAGGTGATGACGGGCAATCTGTTGCTGGGCAATTCTCGGGCAGAGGCGGGAAAATACCCCGGCATCCGCGTACACGATTTGACCCATTCGATCATCCAAGGCAACCGGTGTGCAGACGATGGGGAAACGCAGACGCAATGGAAGGGCATCGAAGAAAGCGGCGCGAGCGATTACAATTTGATCAGCGGCAATCTGTGCGTGGGCATGGAGCAGGCCATTGCCATTGTGGGCAGGCACAGCCGCGCAGAAGGGAATTTGGTGTGATGGACACCCGTCATATTTCAGGTGAAGAAATCGCTTCGGTGATGACCGCACGGGATTTTGTGGACAGTTGCGACGAGGCGTTTCGGCTTTACGGCCTGGGGAAAATGGTCAATCCGCCGCGCAATGAGGAAATGGGGCGCGAGGGAAATCGGGACGTTTTTCGTCTGGTGATGCCGGGCTGGTGGAAATGGAATTTTCAGGGGCAAAAGGTTATTGAAGAGCTCTCGGATGTCAATACCGGACGGTTGGGCGAGAGAATAGCTGTGATCGAGTTGACCGATGTGCGCGGGCGCGATCGCATCGTCTTAGATGCCGAACACATCACCGACATGCGAACGGGCGCAGCGGGCGCGTTGGGCGCGAAATATCTGGCAAAAACGCCGATACACACCGCGGCGATTTTGGGCACCGGGCGCGTTGCACAGGCATTGGCCCGGTGCATTGACGTGGCACTCGGGCCAAAACGCATGCGCGCGACGAGCAGAACGCCCGAAAAACGCGCTGCATTTGCAACATCGGTCGCGCCGGATATTCAGTGCGGCTTGGATATGGTTGAAGACATCGCAACCTGTATTGATGGGGCAGACGCCATTTTTACCTGCGTGCCAACGCCCGAACCCATCTTGAACAATGCAGAAGACCATGTGCATATCTCCGTGATAGGAGGCGATAGACGCTCAACACAATTGCAACCGGAATTGTTAAAGCGGCGCTTTGTGGTGGCAGATCACGCAGAGCAAGTGCGCTTGTCGGGCGAATTTCTCGCATTGCGCGATATGGATGAGACGCCCCGTTGGGCAAAAAATTCAGCGGGTCAGATCTCGACTATCGGGCACGCGGCATTGGGACAGTTGGAACACCTGCGCGGGCAGGGGGGCATCGCGTATTTCAGTGGCCTGGCAATTCAAGATATCCACGCAGCAGCAACCGCGTGGGGAAAACTTCGGTGAAGCGAATTGGCGAATCATCAGAAGTTGTTTTAAGACGAAAATATGACCCCTCCCCCGGCCCCTCTCCGCAACAATGAATGGCACGTTCATTTGCAAAACCAAAAGGCAGGCTCTCGCGCCCGCCTTTTTTATTGCCTAAAAGTGTGGCTCAGATTATTATTTGAAGGACAATTTGTGGCTCATGCAGTCACTGTAAGACACATCGGGTTTTGTGGCAGGAGCGTCATCCATGGCCTGGCTTTATCAGCGAGGAAAAAAATGGTGGATCGGTTATTACGATAAAGATGGCAAGCGCGTTCGCAAATCCATCAGCGATTCCAAAGAGGCCGCGGAATTGGCCCTGAAGCGGATCGAATCAGAAATGGAACGCGAAAATGCAAAAGCGATTGCGATTCCCCAAAGCGCGCTCGACGTCATTGGCAAACAATTGGGCAATAGCAATCCGGAGCCGCTTTTGACCTATCCGGCTGTGCGAAATGTCACCAATGTCCGGGAGTTGTTCATCCGGATTTACGAAAAGTTGGGATTTGAGGTGCTCAAATCCCAAGAGGCATTTCCCCACTATGTCCTGTCGCGCGATGAACTTCCCATCCGAGCGCACGCCGTGTTGCGAAGCAGCGATTTCGAGCGCGAAAAATTCGATTGCACGACCTGCGACAGCATTATTTGTTGGGTTGACGATTGGGAAGCCTCGCCCATCCCGGTTTTGGCCCTGTCTGCACACTACGATTTTTGCGGCTGATCTGCCTGTTTTGCCGCTTCCCACAGAATGTCCATTTCCTCGAGGGTGGCTCCGTCCGGCGTTTTGCCCTGTTTGCCCAGTTCGGTTTCGATGTACCGAAAGCGCGTTTGAAATTTTCTGTTCGTCTGCGTGAGGGCATCTTCCGGGCATATTTGGAGAAATCGCGCGAGATTCGCCAAGGCAAATAGCAAGTCCCCAAATTCTTCCAAAATCTGTTCCTGCGTGCCCAGTTCTCGCGCTTGCATCAACTCTTCTGTTTCTTCCCGCACTTTTTGAACCACATCCGAAATGTGGTCCCACTCAAATCCCACCCGCGCAACTCTCTCCTGAAGATTGCGCGCCCGCAACAGCGCGGGCAGATGGCGCGGCACGCCGTCGAGCAAAGACGCCCTTTTGTCGGGTTTTTCCCCGGCTTTGATGGTTTCCCAGTTTTTGAGTACTTCGTCGGGTGTATCGGCTTTTGCATCGCCAAACACATGGGGATGGCGGCGAACGAGTTTGTCGGCAATCGCGGCGGCCACGTCGTCTATGGTAAATCGGTTTTCTTCGCGAGCAATTTGCGCGTGAAAGACGATTTGCAACAACACGTCGCCCAGTTCCTCTACGATTTCGCTATCGTCATTGCGGTCAATGGCTTCGAGGACTTCATACACTTCTTCGACCAAATAGGGTTTTAGGCTTTGCGGCGTTTGTTCTTTGTCCCACGGGCAACCCGATGGCGATCTCAAACGCGCCATGAGATCGACGAGCCGTTCAAAATTGGACATATATTTCCTTTCGCATGGGGTGGGCATATTGATAGGGCTTAAAGTAATTGGAAAAACGGCCTGCGTCAACTCTGTCAAAAGGGAATTACCTTTTGACAAACAGCATCGGGCGCGTTATTTTTTTACCCTCTTGGTCTTACAACTCAAATTTTTCTGGCCTTGGAGGATTTGAAAGATGAGTGATTCACTGCGCGATATTATGCGGAAAGTGGGCCGCGATGACGTGCGCGAGCGCGAACGGGAAAAGTGGGCGGAACGGGCAGAAGACCTGCTCAATGTCAAAGAGCAGGAGGAAGCCAAAGACGAGGTCGAAAAACGGCACGATAAGTACCGCAGGCAACAGGAATACGCCAGTCGCTTGGGCCCTGCGGCCGAGCGGTTGCCCATTTTGAGCAAGGAAGAAACCGAGCGCAGGGCGCGCGAACGGCCCAAACGCCGAACCTATCAGTTTGAAGGCCCAATTGAAAAATTGTTGGAAAAATACGGCGACCCCAAAGAGGTGTTTAACCACCTGTCCATGGGGCAGTTGATGAAATACGAGTTGGACGAAAAAACAGGGGCGATTTACGAAAAGGGCACGTTGATTTACGACGGCGAAAAATGGGTCTGAACATCGCAGAGAGATGCTCTAGCATCTATGCCGACTGGAATGTGGACATCGACGGGACATCCGCCGCATCCGACCCGTGGGCTTTCGGCACCAGTAGCCAGGATCCTGTGCGGAAGGTGGGCTTCAACGGGGACAGCGCGGCCACTTGGCAGGAGTTCGGCTTTCAGCGGTTGCGTCTGTGTTTTTCGCGTATTTTCGCTTTTAACAACTTACTACTGGAGGAATCCATGTCAGAACCCACAGAAAAAAGCCTCAAGAGGATGCAGATTTATACGGAAAAGTACTGGGAAAAAACCGGGACATCGCCGCATCCGACCCGAGAGATCGCCGACACGGTCATCAATGGGCTTGCACAGCACATCGATGAAGTGGGCCGCCCGCTTTGTCCCTGCAATTTTTATCCGGACAAAAAGGCCGAGCTCGAGCGCAGCCGCGAATGGGTTTGCGCCTGTGACGAAATGAAAATTTTCAAATACTGCCACTGCTTGCTCTTTGTCACCCCCGAAGGCATGCCCATTACGGAATATTTGCCCGAAGATCACGAAGGCCGCCAGATTTACGGCGTGGTCAAAGACCCTACCCCGGACAAGGGCAGGGAATTGCGCCGCAAAACCGAGGAAAAAATCGCGGAGTGGAAGGCGGATCGGGATTGAGATGCGTGGGAAGGGAATGGAGGGGCGCGGCCCCTGTGCCCCGTCAGTGAAAACCAACCCGTCCCCAAATATGACCCCTCCCCCGGCCCCTCCCTTGTATCTTGCGAGAAAGGGTTAATTAGGTGTTGCACCGTCGTATCGAGACAAGGCATCTTAATGCCCGGCTCGGGGAAGGCCGATCCTCCTTGAAGGCGATGACCTTGTAGAAAAGATAGGCCCCCCGACCGCCGGGTCGATACCGAAGAGTATCTAAGTCCATTGAGGCTGCATAGACAAGGTCGGTAGGCTTGGCGTGAAAAGGTCGGGACTCGAGCGAAGCCCGTATCCCTTAGAACCCCCTCATCACAGGAGGCCGCGATGTCGAAATCCCACCCCTCTTTTGCAGGCATTGATGTCAGTGCCCGTGCGTTGCGCGTTGCCCTGTCAAGCGCTGGGCAAGCCGTCAAGCAAGCGACCTTTGACAACGATCCCGAGGCACACAAGCGTTTGCTGAAGTGGCTCACCAAGGGCGGACGGACGGTCTGTGTCTGCCTTGAAGCCACCGGGCTTTACAGCCTGGAGGTGGCTTTGGCCTTGCATCATCATCGCCGCACGCACGTCATGGTCGTCAATCCCAAAGCGATGCACAATTACGCGCAAGCCCGCATGCAACGGGCGAAGACAGACGCGATGGATGCGTTGTTGATCCTCGATTATGCCCAGCGCATGCCCTTTGTGGCTTGGCAACCCCCGAGCGAGCATGTCCTGCAACTGCAAGCCCTGACACGCCGGATGGAGCAACTCAAACAAGCGATCATCCGCGAGCGCAACCGAGCCCACGCACAGGGCTACCACATCCGCAGCACACACCTCATCGCACGCGATATTCAGGTGCATATTCGACACCTCAAACGCCGAATCCAGTACCTGCAAGCCCAAGCCCTTGACTTGGTCGAGCAGGACTTGACCCTCAAGCGCGCTTATCAACGCCTCTGCTCTGTCCGGGGTATCGCACAAACCAGTGCCTTGCGGATCTTGGCCGAACTGGCACTCCTGCCACAAGATATGAAACCGTCCCAATGGGTCGCACACGCAGGGCTTGACCCGAAACCGAAACAATCGGGCACAGCAAATCCGCCCAGACGCATCTCAAAAACCGGGAATAAGTACCTCCGACATGCCCTCTATATGCCTGCGTGGGTGGCCTGCAGGCATGAAGTCCATGTCAAAGCCTTCTATGACAAACTCATTGCCAGAGGCAAAAAGCCCTTACAAGCCATCGTTGCCGTGATGCGAAAGTTGCTCCATTCGATCTGGGGGATGTTGCGGCACGACCAAGATTTTGAGGGCGAAAAATTCTATCGCATCACCTCTCAAACCCCTTGACCTTTAAGAGAGTATCTTTTCTTGTGGGAAGGTCTCGATTCCCCCTTCCTCGTAGGCACAGGCGCAGCCTACAACGAGCGGAGAGGGGGGTAGGGCCCGATAATTTTAAGACAGCCTTTAAGGACCGTCCCCCGTGCTTGTCCTTATACCCGCTGATTTTTCGTTCCCCCAACTTCTGTCTCATGCTCGACAAAACCCACCTTCCGCCAGCGCGATTTGAATGCGTTGTGATCGCGGATACGCACTACATGCTTGACGTTGGTGAACGCACGCTCGAGTTTGAATCCCGCCGCAAGCAGACTCGGCGCATCGCTGTCGCGTTGCAACAGGTCGCGGCTGTTCGGGCCGATTTTGTCATTCACATGGGCGACCTCGTCCAAGAATATCCCGAAACGCCGGATTTCAACCGCGCGATGGCAGAGGCACGCGATCAGTTGCACGCCTACGAGATTGATCCGCACCATGTTGCCGGCAATCACGATGTGGGCGACAAGCCGGATCCCACGATGCCCACCCGCAAAGCAATCGTAGAATCGCACGCGCTTTTCAATGAATTTTTCGGACCGGCATGGTATGGTTTTGATCGGGGCGATTGCCATTTTATCGTGCTCAATTCGCAGATTTTCAATTCAAAAATGGCCGAAGCGGACGAGCAATGGCGGTGGTTTGAATCCGAGTTGGCGCGGCATAAACACCAGCGTTTGTTTCTCTTTTTTCATTTGCCCCTCTATTTGTGGGACAAAAATGAGCCGGGGTTGGGACACTACGATACAATCAACCCGCCTGCGCGAGACCGCCTGATCGCATCGATTGAAAAATACAATGTCGAACTGCTCTTTGCGGCGCATGTTCACCATCCTTTTTACGATCAGATCGGCAACACGCGCTATTTTATCGCGCCTTCTGTGTCGTTCACGCGCCCGGGATTCGGTCATTTATACGCGAGCGCGCCGCCGCCCGAACAGGGGCGAGATGACGCGGGCAAGTTGGGGTTTTACCTCCTTCGCGTATTCTCGGACCGCGCCGATGTCCACTTTGTCCGCACGCGGGGCGAGACAGAACGCCCCGCCCGCGAACGCCTCATCACCTGCACATCGGCCAGCCTGTGTTCTCGGATAGGACTCACGCTTCACCATCCCATCGCGCCCATTGTAGAAATTCCCATCGCCTATCCCTCGGCTGTGCGTCAAAAAGTGCGTAATGACCTGCATTTCTTGGCCTGCACAGAACTCGGCGTCAACTTCGTGCGTTTTCCCTGGCGCGACGTATGCGATCCCTTGCAGCGTGCGCGCTTGGAAATGCTGCGCGCCGAAGGGGTCGTGCCCATTGCCACATTTCTCGAACCGCACATCGCGTCATTGCCCGACCTCATCAAAGCCAACCGCGAGTTGGTGCAACACTGGGAAATCCAACTTCCGGGGCGTGTCTTGCCATCAGGCGATATTTGCGCGGTGCTCAACGCCTGTGCGGGACGCGCGGAACTCTCGCTTTGTCCCATCATCGCAGACGAGCGCGTGGATGGCAAACAACACTTGCGAACCCGAATGGGTTATCACCTCGACGAACTCGAAGGTCTCAATGCGACCCTTCAAAGTGCCGATGTTCACCTTCAGCGCGTGCTCTGCCGCATGCCCGCCAACGCATCGCCGTGGACATGCGTCCAAGCCCTGCGCGCATACTCGAATATCGGTCACATCGATCTGTCGCTTGTGTTGGACGCGCAGAGCGATTGCGCCAATGCCCGCCGAATTGCCGAAGCCGTATTTGCCATCGCCCAACTGTCGGGCTCGCGCCTTTTTGTCGAGCCACTCATCGACTTTGACCGCACAATGGATGCCGCACACGGGTTGCTCAACTCGCTTTGCAATCCACGCGCCCCTTTTCACACCTTGCGCTGCCTAAACACGCTTCTCATGAGTCCGGTTCACCCCGCGATCTTTACAGATCCCGCAGAACACATTCGGGAAAACAACCGCATCCTATCCCTCAACAATGCCCATCGCACCCTCGCGCTTGTGCTGCCAGACAAAGACACGCTCGATCTCAGTACCCTTGAACTATCACCCGGCAGCAATGCGGTTCGCGTCTATCACATCGGCACGGGAGAAGCCGAAACAGCACCTTGCAATGCACGCATCAAAATACAGGACAGCTTGCCGATTTTGGCAATTTGGCGGCGAAAGCAACCACAGATAAACGGGGATGAACGGGGATGAACGGCGCGAGGATAGAAACGTAGGGGCGGTGCCCCCGTGCCCGCCCGAAAAGGCAAGATACAAGACGGGGGAGGGGTTGGGCGGCCTTTTATCTACTGAATAATACTAAATTGATTTTCTGTTGACCTGATGCGATATGCTACCTGCAAATGATTCCCTTGACGTTGCCCAGGCATTCAGAGAAGCCATTGCAACCAGGCCATCCCAAAAGACCCTCCGATAAAGCCATCACGCACAGCGTGCAAGGCCGTCTCGCAACCAACCTCCCTCTTGCAACCTCCTTCGCAGGCCAACGCATGTCGTGTGTGCAACGAAGCGGTTTGCGCTGTGCCAGCCCCTCGGCGCATGAGAGCGGCATTTTTGAACTGCTGGGGCAGTTGTACCCCGCTCGCCTACTTTTTTTTGCTGGTGAAAAAAAGTAGGTCGCCGAAGGCATCGACTGAATAACACCGCTTCAGCACATGCCTTACTTCTTACTTCTTTGGAGGCACTATGATGACAGATGCACAACGATATTTGTTCGATGTGATGGGGTATTTGCACCTGGAACAAGCACTGAGTCGCGCAGAGTTGAAAGCCGCGCAAGAGGCCGTGGATCGGTATGTGAACGCCGCGCAAGACGAATTGTCCGAAGCATTTGGGCGTTCGATGTCGCACTTTGACAAAAATCGGTCGCACTACAAATACGCCTTTGCGTTTGACAAGGCATTGGAGGCGTTGACCTTTCACCGTTCATTTTGGCCCATTGTGTTGGAGGTATCGGGGCGACGCCCGCGCCTCAACAGCGGCGATGTGCGGATCAACACGGTCAAAGACCCGGCGCATCGCTTGCATTGTTCGCGCGAGAATTTTGGGCCGTATAGTTGCCGGTATAGCTGTGATGACGGGAAAATTTATTGCGATGATCTGGTGGTGTTTGTTTATCTGACAGACGTATTGCCCGGAGATGGCGGGTTGCTGTTGCTACCGGGGTCGCACAAGAGCGATTTTAAGCGGCCTTCAGATGTGTTCAACGATGGCTGGCTTGAAAGAGATGTGCCCCTGGGCGTGACGAATGTGACGGCAAAGGCGGGCGATATTGTCGTGATGACCGAGTTGATGACGCACGGGGCACTGGCGTGGCAACCCAAAGATCGGGATCGGCGATTTTTGATTTTGCGGTACCGCCCGCAGTATCATCGCCAACTCCACGAATTTCCCGATTCTGTGCTGGCGCGACTTTCGCCCGAGACGCGAGAACTTCTCGAGACGCAGTCCTATACCTACGAAAAAGAGATAGTAAAAAAGGATTATGTGACGCTGACGATTTGAGAAAACAGCGGGAAAGCAAGCGCAGATGAAAGGCGAGCGTAGGAGCGGTGCCCGCCCGAAAAGGCAAGATACAAGGCGAGCGTAGGAGCGTGGCCCCTGTGCGGAGATACAAGAGATAAGAGGGCCGCCCGCCCCGCGCTGAAGGCGACTTGTTTTGCTGACTGCTGATTGCTGATCGCTTGGGGCTGTGGGCGGGGCGGGGGTTGACTACTGACCACCGGATTCATCGAGCAGTTCGTTGATCTTGACCCGCGTGTCGCGGGCTTCTTTGTTCAGCTTTTCAATCAATGGCGGTGCTTGTGAAGCGGTCTGAATGCCCAGTTTTTCGAGCATGGTTTTTACATTGGGATACATGGCCTGCACGCCATCGGCAATGACCCGGGCCGCTTTTTGCAACGGCGGCCCCAAGGCGGATTCGTCAATCAGTTCGGGCACGCGGCTATGGAAGGGGTTTGCGCGCAAAAACAAGGTGAGCAAGCCGATGATCAATATCCCTTGTGCCAGGCCCAAAACACCGCCGCCAATGGCGTCTATCGCGCCCAAGGGAGATGCCTGTAAGACGCCGTGGATGGCCTGACCAATCAGATAGCAGGCTATCAAGACAGCCAAACCCACCGCGAGAAACCCGATCAGCGCGGCCCCCTCGCCGAGGTCGCCTGTCGAATCGAACAGGGCACGCGCTAAAGCTTCGCCATAAGCGAGGGCGCATCCGTAGGCCAAAACCACGCTGATCAGCCCGATCAGACTTTGCACCAGCCCGGTTTGCCAGCCTTTTCGAGCCAGATAAAAGAGGCCGAGTGCGAGAATGGGATCGATGATAGTCATAGAAAAAAAAGCGATAACCGCCCTAGGTGATTATCGCTCAATCTGAAAATTGCGAAGGACTTAGCGGGTGTATTGTTGGTCCAATTTGATCCGCTTGCGTTTTGCAGCGGCAATTTTGCGTTTCCGACGTTCACTCGGTTTTTCAAAGTGCTGGTTTTTCTTCATGTCGGAAATAACACCGGCTTTTTCGCAGGCTTTTTTGAACCGCTTGAGTGCTCTTTCAAACGGCTCGTCATCGCGTACGAGGACACCAGGCATGCCTGGATCACCCCTTTCATGAATGAATGTTGTAAACGACCAAAAGCGGAAGTCAATATATAAAATCCCCCGCACTTTTGCAACCCGTTTTTCCATTTAGAGGTTAGGGGCTTGGGACTACCTTCTCGCTGTTCTCTTCGGGCACAGGGGCCACGCCCCTACATTCTCAATTTGAAGGGCGGATGGGCTGGGGCTAACCACTGACCGTTGCACTAAGCGGGTTGTAACACGGTGCTGTGCGCTTCGACATAGCCGATGTTGTCGTCGATTTCGCGGCGGTTCATCATGCCAATGGTGATGGCGTCAATGGCCGGGATGTCGAGGACGTAGTGGATGGCGTCGCGTGCGGGCAGGTCGCCGTGGCCCACCACTTTCATGCCGTAAACCCCGATGTCGTTGGCGTCCATTTCTTCGAGGATGGGGATGACCTGTTCGGGAGGGCCGTCCATGTTTTTGCCAGCGTAGTTGATGCGCGCCAAAACAACATCGACCCATGGGGTGAGGGCGGCTTGTTGGAAGGCATCGATATCGTGGCAGGAAACACCGTGTGCGCGAATGATGCCTTGTTGCTTTTTGTGCGCGAGAACGTCCATGACCCCCCGATATGAAGTGGGCCAGTCCACATCGGTCATGCAGTGCATGAGAACGATGTCGATATAATCGGTGTTCAGTTCGCGCAAAACGCGCTCCATATCGCGCGCGGCTTCGCTGGCGGTTGTGGCGCGGATTTTGGATGTGATGACGAGCTGATCGCGGTCGATGTATTCCAGTGCGTCTGCGATATGGGGATGGCTGCCGTATTGATCCGCGCTGTCCCAAAATGTGATGCCCCGTTCAAAGCCATAGATGAGCAGGTCAACCAGTTCGCGCCTGCCCAAGTGCGTCTGGTTGGAACGCCCGCCCCAGCCGTTGGTGCCGGTGCCAAAACTGAGTTGAGAGACTGCGATGCCGGTGCTGCCGAGTTCGACGGTTTTCATGGTGATCTCCTGATGAGGATGTCGGGTTTCTCCGCGGTGTCTCGTGTATATTAGAGCCTTATTTTGCATTCGTCAATGAATTTTGTGGTTAAAAAAAGGAGTGTTGCCGCGATGAAATTGGGTCTTGTGGGGTTGCCCCAAGGGGGAAAAAAGACGCTGTTTCGGTTGTTGACCGGGCAGGCCGCAAGCGAAATGGGGCGGGCAAAGGTACGCGATGCGCGATTTGACCGGTTGGTGGAAATGTATGGCCCTGACCGCGCAGTGCCCGCGCAGATGGACTTTGTGTTGTTGCCCGATTTGGACATACAGGCGGATCGCAATATCCCGGTTTTTCAAGGTCTGGAGCGGGTGGATGTGATTTGCCTGCTCGCGCGCGTGTTTGAAGACGATACGGTTTTTCACATTGCGGGCAATGTAAATGCCAAACGCGATGTGCAGGCGTTTTGGGACGAGTTGTTGTTGGCCGATCTGATTTTTGTGGAAAAGCGATTGGAGCGGTTGGCAAAAGAACAGCGTGCAAAAGACAGACAGCGCGCGGCGCGAGAGACGGATTTGATGACGCGGATGCAGGCGCATTTGGAGGCGGCAAAACCCCTGCGCCAGTTTGAACGCACGGCAGAAGAAGTGAAATTGACTTCGAGTTATCCCTTTTTGACGACCAAGGCGGTGATTGTGGTGCTGAACGCGGGCGAAGATCAGATCGGCGATGATGGGATTGTGGATGATTTTGCGGGTGATTTTGCCGATTGTGGATTTGAATGGATTGCGATTTCTGCCCAAATTGAGGAAGAAATTTCACTGCTCGACGATGAGGCACGCACGGCGTTTCTCGCTGATCTCGGCATTGAACAACCCGCGCTGGATCGGCTGACTTTGTTGTGTTACGAGACGCTGGGGTTGATTTCGTTTTTTACTGTGGGCAAAGACGAGGTGCGCGCTTGGACGATTCGCAAAAGGACATTAGCACCGCAGGCGGGCGGCGCGATTCACGGGGATATCGAGCGGGGATTTATTCGGGCAGAAGTGACGCGCTACGAAGATTTGATCGCATTGGGCGATGAGCAAAAGGTGAAAGCCGCAGGCAAATTGATGGTCAAGGGAAAAGACGCAGAAGTGAGGGACGGCGATGTGATTCACTTTTTGTTCAAGGTGTGAGAGAGAAGTGAGACCCGCAGATGAGATGTAGGGCCATGTCCTTATGTTTTTACCTGTTATATTCAATTGATTTTCTGTTGCCCTGATGTAATGCGACATGTTGCCAGCAAGCGATCTCCTTGACCTTACGCAGTCATTCAAAGAAGCCATTGCAAAAATGCCATCCCAAAAGGCCATCAGACAAAACCATCGCGCACAGCGCGCAAGGCTGTCTCGCAACCAACCTCCCTCTTGCAACTCTCTTTGCAGGCCAACGCATGTCGTTCTGTTACAAAAGCGATTTGCGCTGTGCAAGCCCCTCGGCGCATGAGAGCGGCATTTTTTGCCTACTTTTTTTTGCTGTTGAAAAAAAGTCGGTCGCCGCACGCCGTAGGCACAGGCGTAGCCAACGCATCAAAGGCAACAAACGATGCTATAGGGCCAAACGCTTGAGACGAGCAACCCATGATCTCTACGGAACGCCTGTGCCTCATTCATCCCTGATGGGGAGGCAGGATACGGACAACTTGAGAGCAAATTGGTATTACCTCTCGCTCTTCGCCTTTCCGGGGGTGGAGGGGGACTGATCACCCTCCACTGCCTCACGTCGCATCCGTCTGTTGGTGTTGACCGATGAAACCGACGATCACGCGGTCGCTGTTCTTGTCCCAGTCAAAGCCGATCCGAATGGTGAAACGCGCATTTTTATTGCGCCCCGTGCCGATATGCGTATGCAGCCAGCAAACCTGCCCATTGACTTTGGTGGTGTACCAGTCTTTGTACTTGTTCATCGTCATATTGCTCTGGTGGCCTCTGTACCACCACTTACAGGCTTCGCGCACCGACTGATCGATGTTCGGCAACTCGCGCTCGCCCTTGCGGTACTCGTAATACGTGGTCGCCAGCCATGTCAGCGCGTCCCACACGGCTTTGGGATGCCTGAAGGGATTGTCTTCGACCTGCGACTTCGCATTGAGTTGAAATAAAAGCCTGTCGTCGTACTTTTCTTTGGCGAGTTCCACAACGTCATGCACGTTCTCAATGGACAAATTTTCATCTTCTTCCGCGCTTGCCTTCGCCTTGCTCGCCGCCTCAATATAGGCCACGCGCCAGCTCTCCATCTCATTTTGAATCTCGCGCAACTTGTCTCGTAGCGATTTGATCTCGCGTTCGAGGTGTTGGTTTTCCGATTGCAGCGCTTCGTAATCCTCATCGGAAAACGCACGACTTTCATCCGTCTGTTCGGCAACTTGGGCGTCACCGGGCTGATCTGCTCGCTTTTCATCCTCCGGCGGTTGTTCTTTCTTTCCCCGCAATTCTGCCAGCAGTGGGTCCTCACCTGATTCGGGATCGCCGCACATCAGTTGGTCTATGCGATCCATAATCGGCAAGATGCGATTCTCCAACCCCTCCCGCTTCTGCCTTCTCACCCGCTCTTCGCTCAAAACAGAAGCCATGCCGGAAATCGGTTGATACTCAGCCAGCAACGACTGCAAATCCGTTATCTCTTGAAGCACCTCTACCAGGTCGGCGTCGGGATCGAGATGCGCCACGGACCAAGACGTAGCATCCCGCTGAAAAAATGCCAACGCCACTGAAAACGCATCCTTGATCTCGGCTATCGCGGCGTCAATATCAGCCGCTTGATTGCGCTGCGTTGATTTCACCTCTCTGATGGCGTTGAGCTCTGCGACAAAATCTGGAATCCCCCGTTCCCATTCCGGCGCATTGGCCGGCAATGCCCGCATATATTTGAGGCAACGCGACAGCACTTCGTTTTTCGCGCTTTCCCGAGGCCCGGGGATTTTACCCGACACATAGCACAGCATCAGGGCGACATCATCTTTCTTAAACGCACTGTGTTGTTCGAGAATTTTATCCCGCTCGCGCGTCCATGCATCGCTAAACCACGAACTTCGGAATCGATTCTCCAAAAAATCGGGATACTCGGCCGGCATGGCCAAGTTGCCCAAATGCTTCACGACCACTTCGCCGAGTGCTTCGTGGGACTCGGCCCAGATTTTTAGAACCGCACCCGCCAACTTGTCCGACCGAATCACGGCCCTCAAAACGGGTTCTACGAGAAAAGGCGGCGGTGCCTTCGCGGGCTGATTGGGAAACCGGGACACTTTCACCAGCCCTGGTTTGTTCACTGCGGACTCGAACAACCCCCGCGCTTCTTTCGACGCCTTCTTGTGTGACAGAACCGCGCGTTTGACCACTGTCTGGATATAGTCGATATCCATAAACGTGAAGATAGCCGCGAACCGCAATTGAGTCGTAGCGGTTATGTCGCTTGAAAACGTATCTAACATGGCACAAATCTCCTTTTGAGGATTGGGGAATAGATCGCGATTACACTGTACATTTATCTAAGAGATGATCCCCGTTTTGGCAAGTACAAAACAAGGGGGTTATGCCTCATCGCATAACCCCCTTTGTTTTATGGTCGGAGCGACTGGATTTGAACCAG
Organism: uncultured Latescibacterota bacterium; assembly: GCA_958295785.1. Taxonomy (GTDB): domain Bacteria; phylum Latescibacterota; class UBA2968; order UBA2968; family UBA2968; genus VXRD01. Next base: position 1,280,210 of record OY282377.1, on the reverse strand, counting down.
CGACCCCCATCACCCCAAGATGGTGCGCTACCGAGCTGCGCTACGCTCCGACCGCAGTGCTTTCCGTTGGAAAGCCAATTTACCCATTTTGCCAAAGGGCGTCAACTCTTATCTTCCAGAACTGAGAAAACTTTCGGATTGCAGATCCACATCAAAAATGCGAATGAATCGATGCGGCCTCGTCGCGTTGTGATATTCGCCGATCAATTCGGGGATGCCATCGCCATCGAGGTCCGCGTACCCGACCTTTTCGCCAAAGCCACCGCGGTATTCCCACTCGACGCGCTGATAGGTGGCGTCGATGACAAAACCCGTATTGAGCGCGATTTCGAGCTCGCCATCGTCGTCGAGATCGCCCACAGCCATACTCCCGCCCCACAGCCCTTGCTCGCTGCGCCATTCCAAAAACAGATTTTTGCAATCGAACACAAACAGGCGACCGACTTGCGATGCGCGCTCCTGATCGGGGTTATCGCGCGACCCGCCCGGCGGCCGATAATTCCGCGTGTCTGCCACATCCTCGCCGCAAAACACCAACTCGAGTTGGGGATCGTCGTCGATGTTTTCAATGACCATAGCCGAAACAGAGGCAAATTCATCGTCAGTGCTTCGCCATATCTGCCGAAAGTCGCTGACGCGGTAAAACGCGATATCCCCGGACTCGGTATAGGCTACGATCTCGAGTTCGTCATCCACATCGATATCCAAAACAAACACCTCTGCTATCGCCGACCTCAGCGCGGGACTGATCCACACTTCCCGAAAGCGTCCCTCTTGCAATTCCAACATGTGAATCACGCCTTGCCGGTCACCGTAAACGAGGCGCGGTTTCGCACCGTCTTTCCCCGCAATGGCTTTGACCGCCCGCATCTCGGCAACAAACCCGCCAAAGGGAATCGCGTCGTTGTTTTGCCAATGCAACCACGCCAGATCAGTCGCCGAGACTGTCACTGTCATGGCGACGAACAAAAGCAAAATCCATCTCATCATCGGTGAACTCCTCAAAAAACACTAAAACTGAAATAGCGTTTGGGATTCCGCCTAATGTCTGACACCAGGCTATCCACAGACGTCAGCGTGCGATCCAGATGCTCGTACACCGCATCGTCGTGAACCAACCGCCCAACCGTGCCGCGTCCATCGCGTATTTGCGCGGAAATGGTATCGAGATTGGCAAATGTATGTTGCATGGCAACCGATGTCGTTTCCATCTGCGCCGAAATCCGCGCGATGCGCGCCAAGGTCTCGGTCAACTCGGTCACGGCAAGGGTCAAATTTTTGCGATTGTCTCGCATCAGGCCACGCGCATCGCCCGTCGCCAATGCCAAGCTGTCGATCATCGCGTCGAATTGCGGGTCGCCCAACAGTTGGTTCAAATGCCGGGTGGTGGTATCCACACGCGCGAGAATGCTTTTTAGATGCGCGAGATTGTCCGCGCTGGCCATGCTGTCAATTGCCCCGCGCAATGTTTCAATCGTCTGCTCGCCTTGGGCCATCATCGCATCGATGCCCGCATCGGAAATGCCGTGTACAACCGCGCCATCTGCGAGATGCCGATCCGACTGCCCCAACTGCACCTCGATCATCTGCCCGCCAAGCAAGCCATCGGATTTGAGCAGAAAACGCGAATCGACGGGCAAATCGGCCACATCGGCAAACCCGAGCGCGACAATGGGTCTGCCTTCATCTAAAAAAATAGACAGCACCTTGCCCACCCGCACCCCGCGAAACGTCACGGGATTGCCCACTTGAAGGCCCGGCACACTGTCGAACTTGACATGGATGCGATAGCCGCCTGCGGCACCGGCATACCGCTCGGAAAGCCACACCGTGCCAATCACCAAAATAACGGCGGCGAAAAATACAACTGCGCCCAGAAGGATTTCCTGCTCGCGATTTCTCATGCTAGCCCAACCTGCCTTCGATAAAAAGTTCAAAAATTTCGTTTTTGGAAGCCTCGACCTCGTCGACAGGCCCCTGTACGACCGCCTCGCCATCGTAGAGCAGGGCCACTCGGTCTGAAACGCGCCGGGCAAGGGGCATATCGTGTGTGACGACCACAGAGGTCACGTTGAGTTCCGATTGCAATTTGAGGATATAGTCGCCCACAACACTAGATGTATTGGGATCCAGCCCCGTTGTGGGTTCATCGTACAGAATAAAATCGGGTTGCATCGCAATGGCCCGCGCGAGTGCCGCGCGTTTTCGCATCCCGCCGGACAACTCGACGGGCATCTTGGCCTCAGTGCCCGCCAATCGCACCGCGTCGAGGCAGACATGCACGCGCTCTGCGATTTCCTCTTCGGTCATCTTGGTGTGCATTCGCAATCCAAAAGCCACATTTTCCATGACCGTCATGGAATCAAAAAGGGCCGATGATTGAAAGAGAACCCCGATGCGCTTACGCAATGCGATCAATTCGCCGCGGCGAATGCGCGCCATGTCCCACCCATCCACAACGACTTTGCCCCTATCGGCCTGTTCAATGCCGATCACATGCTTCAAGGTCACGCTTTTGCCGCATCCACTCGGCCCCAGAATGGTCGTGATCCCAGACCAGGGTATTTGGAGGTTCAACCCCTTCAGCACGGGTTGTGCTTCAAAAGACTTAAACACCCCGACAAACTCGATGGCCGTTTTTGTTTTCATAATCAGTACAACAGCGCGTGGGTGAGAAAATAGTCGAGAATGAGAACGAGCGCGGAAGAGACCACGACCGCTGCGGTGGCAGATCGCCCAACGCCCTGCGCGCCCCCTTGCGTGCAAAGGCCCATATAGGCCCCCATAAACGTCAGCAGACCGCCGTAAACAGCCGATTTGACCAACCCGACAAAAACATCGTAGTTCTCAAAATAGAGTTTCATGCCTTTGATCAAATCCGTGGGCGTAATGTTCATTTTGATGATTGACATGACAAACCCGCACGCGATAGAGACGAGAAAAGAATAAATCACGAGAATCGGAATCATGATCAAGCCCGCGATCACCCGAGGCAACATGAGATAACCCACGGGGTCAACCGCCAGAGACGTGAGCGCATCGACTTGCTCTGAAACTTTCATGGTGCCGAGCTCCGATGCGATGCCCGCGCCCACCCGGCCCGCGAGCACGAGCCCCATCAAAATGGGCGATAGCACGAGGATCACAGAACGCACGATCAGCGCGCCAACCATATAGTCGGGCACATAAGCTTCCATCTGGTACGCGGTCTGAATGGCGACCGCCATGCCACTAAAAGCCGAAATCAGACAGACCAGGGGCAACGACCCAACGCCAATGGCATAACATTGTGCGATAATTTGGTGTCGATACAGATAGACGCGCCACATTTCAGCCATGCACTGGATGAAATAGCGGAACATCTGGAAAATCTGGATGAAGAACGCGGCGAGTTGCCCGCCGAGTAATGCGAGTAATCGGGTCATGGTCGGGCCATTGATAGCGTAACAGCATAACAGTAAAAATAGAATACATCTCGAAATCGCTTAAATCTACGATGCAAAAAAAATAAATCAACCCTTTTCAAAGCCTGCGATGAAACAGTAAAGGCGGCCATGGCAAAACCATGACCGCCTCTAAGAATCTACGGAGCGGGATACAACTGGCCGCTTTTCAGGCCAATTCATCTGCGAATCAGTGGAACGGGGTACAACTGCCTCAGCAGTTCATCGAAACGCGCAGGGGTTGGGCGGGGACTGACCACTGACCACTGCTTCTAATATTGACCGTTCAGCCGCGCCGATATTTCCGCAAATTCGCGTTCGCTGAATACCAACTGAAAGATGCTTTGGGCCGACCCCTCGCACACCTTCATCGCGCCGGCGGTGTTGAACGCGCCTTCGAGCGTTTGCAATACTTTCTCCTTGTACTCGGTGTCCGGGTTGCCGCACAGGTGTTCGCCCTTGGTCTCGAAGATCAGCAGTTGCGGCACTCCGGCAATCTCGCCGGCCATGGCGACAAAGTCGGGATAAATGCGCTCCTGTTTCCAGCCCTGCACATAGTACTCGCCCTGTTGACGCACCGCCACCCGATGCCACCAGTGCAGTGCCTTTTGCTCGTCGAGGTAATAGGCAAATTTCTTTTCCAATTCAGAGTCGAAATACCGCTCGTACAGCGGTTCAAACAGGCTCAACTGCAAAGGCTCGCCATACCTTTTTAGGAGCGGTCTATCGTCGGATCGCACCTGTATTTCGCAGTGTTCCAACATGCGAAAATTGGGTTGATCCGTCTCCAAATCAAAGCGGATTTCTCGGTTGTGCAGTTTTTGGCGAAAGAGTTGCTCGGCCTGCTTTTCCACTTCCTTTTTGACATGCTCCCGCAAGAGGTGGGCCAGATACGAGCGGCGGTCATAGATATCCGCGTCGGTTTCGCCGCCTGCTTTGAGCCGTTCGCTCAGGCGGCGGGCAATGCGGGCGGCGTGCCACTGATTCGGGGCAATATCGGATAGGCGGCGGGCAAAGTCGGTTACATGAAACGCTTTGTCGATGTACAGCTCTTTGTCGGCGCGGTAAATGGGCGGTGTGCGACCGACATCGACCACTGCCGATTGCCGTATAACGCCATCCGGGGCAGATGCTCGCGGGTCGGGCGGTTCAATGGCCGACCAGTTGATATGCGGCAGGATGTGCGCTTGGTAATTGAGTTGAACCCAACGGTTGCCGTTCTTGTGGAGCACCAGCGGCAAAAAGATATCCCGATTGCGAAAGGGCGCACGGCGTTGCACGGTTTGCCGTTGCACTTCGCCCGGTTGCCGGGCTTGCGATGCGCCCATCACTTCGTCGCCCAAGCCGGTCAGTCCTTCGGCTTCCAAGCCATTTTTGACCTGCTCGACCACAGTGCCGACGTCGGTGTTGTTGCAATAGACATAGCACTGATTCAGGGCTTCTCGGTCGGTGCGTTGCGCGTGTGGCTGCCGCATCACCCGGCCCACGAGTTGGGTAATGGCCCGCTGCGCCTGCGTGTTGTCCAACATCACCAATAGATAGGCAAACGGGCAATCCCACCCCTCCATCAGGGCCGATTTGGTGATGATCCACCGGACTTGCGACAATTCGGAGAGCAGGTTTTCGCGGCCGAGTTCGTCGTTTTCAGCGGATTTGACGCGAATCGCGTCTGCGGGCACGCCGAGGTTTTGCGCGAGATATTCCCGCACATCCTCGGCGTGAACGCGCTCGCCATCGCGCTGGTTTTTGCCCGTTCTCTCGACGCGCACAACGGCGATGGGGCGGATATAGCGACTCGTGCTGTGTTCGAGTGCGGCGGCCTCTGTTTGGAGACGCTCGAGTTCATCGACCGCTTGGCTCAGGGTCAATTGCCACTCGGCATTGGGAAATGATGTCACCTGCACGGGCAACTTGATCATTTCCTCTTTTTTGAGGTCCGGGCCTTCGATATCCACGAGCAGGTTGCTGATGCCTCGGTTCGGAGTCGCCGAGAGTTCGATGACGAGGCGCGGGTTGAGGCGGCTGATGGAGCGGGCAAATTCCTCGCTGGCCTCCCGCTTTTTCGCGCCGTAAGCCTTGTGCGCTTCGTCGAGAACGACCACCGGACGCAGGATTTTGAACACGTTGAATAGGCTGTGTTTGATCGCGCCGCCTTGAGAATGGCATTCGAGATCGGGATAGGCGTGCATCATGCAGGCGTCGCCGAAGACATCGTCATCGTCGGGGAAAAAGCTCGGATAACGCCCTGAATCCCGAAACATACGCAGAAACTCTCGGCTCTTTCGCCGGTTTGCCGCCGGTAGCATCAGAAGCATCACGCACAGGTAGTTGGCGATGTCGTCGCGGTTGAACGGGTCGTCCTTTTCCAGCATTTTGACGCGACCACCGCTCGCCCGCTCCAGCATTTGGCGATAGGGATGTTCCCGATTCCACAAGGCGGCTTTGGTTTGGGCGTAGATGGCCTTGCTCGGCACGATCCACAAGGTCAGCCCGGTCTGCCGGTGGAGGCGTTCCAAAGCGGCGGTGGCGAGAAAGGTTTTGCCGCCGCCCGTGGGCACTTTGAAGCAGAGGTGCGGAATCGGCCGGTTCGCATCGTCCGTGCGGCTGACGTATTCTTCCGCGACATAGCCGCTGTCCTTCAGCTTTTGCCACGCCTTTTGCGGGTAGTTGCGAATCTCATCGGGACTATCAACGCCTGCCTGTTTCAACGCCTCCAGCGCGGTCTCCGACGCATTTCGCGCTTCTTTGAGGGCGTCCAAATAGCGGCTAAAATGATCGAGGACGTTGAGTTGATACATTTTCAATTCGAGCATGTTGACCTCCCTATCGGTCGTACAGGGCGTTGGGGAGTTGGCAAAATGTGATGCCCATCTCGGTGAGCACGCGCTGGGGCATGTATTTGCCCGCTGCATAGACTATCGCCTTTTTGCCGCCTTGACGACTGTGGGCGTCGATGCGCTCTGCCCGTTCCAAGTCCAGCATGGACTCGTTGCTGCATAGATAGTCGAGGTCGGGCTTATAGAGCATGTAGTAGTTGGTTTTGTCGTCGCTGTGAAAGAGGCCATCAGCGTTTTTCGGCTCTAATTCACTGGCGCCGACCGAGACGCCGGAGGTCGTATAGAGCAAGTGGGCGGCGAGCGATTCGTAGGGCGGCAATGCCTCGCCGGTGAGCATCCCCTCTATCTCAATCGGTTTGCCCAAGGTGCAGTAGGTGAACGAGCCACCGAGGCCCTCGCGCAACGATTCGTCGCGCGCGTCGGGGACGCCGTTGATAACGCGGCGCACGCGCTCGGCGGTGATGGTGTCGGTGTAGTCCTCGCACTCGACGAGGATGAACTTGCGGTTGCCGCCATCTTCTTTGTTGAGGCCGAGCACGGCGTGGGCGGTGGTGCCGGAGCCAGCGAAGGAGTCGAGGACGAGGGCGTCCTTGTTGCGTAGTATTTCCAATAAGAACTGGACGAGTTTTACCGGTTTAGGTTGCGGGAACACTCCACCCTGTCCGAAGATCGTGCTGAGCGTGCGGGTTCCTTCTAAATTGAATCCCACTATCTCTGGCGAAAGGACAGCATCTGGGGGTTGCCCTTCTTGAACCTCTGCCAAGTACCGCTTAGCTCTTGGTTCATTGCCAGAAAAATCAAGGCGACCATCAATCTCCATCTGACGCAACCTATCCTGCGAATAGCGGGGATAGCTGCCAGACGGCGGCGACCATTCAGTGCCATTTGAAAATGTAAAGGTGTATGGTTTGTAGTAGTTCCTTGCGTGGAGCGGGTCCAGTTTGTATTTACCGCGCCCATCGTGGGCGTCGTATGGATAATTTGAGGACTTATCAGAAATGTATCGAATATATCGGCTCTTGTCTTTGCCGTGCCACGCCTTATTCCGTGCGTAGGCCAAGACGTAATCGGCATTCAGATTGAAGTCTTTACTAGAATTGCGAACCGTGTGCATCGCTCTTCGTGTGAGACTTGCAAAAAAGTTCTCCTCTCCAAAAATCTCGTCCATCAGCATCCGCAAATGGTGCTGTTCGTTGTCGTCGATGGACACAAAGATAACCCCGTCGTCTGCCAGCAACTCTTTGAGTAGGTGTAGGCGAGGCCACATCATGCAGAGCCACTTGTCGTGGCGTTCCAAGTCTTCGTTGTCAACGGGGCCGTTCTCCGCGAGCCACTGTTGCATGAGCGGGCTGTTCACGTTGTCGTTATAGACCCATTTCTCGTTGCCCGTGTTGTACGGCGGGTCAATGTAGATGCACTTGACGCGGTTGGCGTAGCGGGGTAGCAGTGCTTTGAGGGCGTGGAGGTTGTCGCCGTGGATGACGAGGTTATCGTCAGTGTCGCACGGGTTGCAAGATCGGCTTGCGTCCGCTTCAATGGGGCGGTAAGGCACCGTGAGATGGTGGGCGTAGATATGTTGCTTGCCTTTGAAGTCGAGGGTCGGCATGGGGAACTCCTTTGGCGTGGATGGAGGGAAGGATAGAGAAATCAGGGCGTGTTTTTATTTAGGATGGAGGGCCATCATAAGTTTCAATCTCATTTATCAGTTGTCGGATGCGACCTGTGTCTTTGCTCTTTTCGAGGTACTGTTGGTAGCTCGCTTCTGCATCGCGGATGAGTTGCTGATAGGTAATCACGCGGATATGTTTTTCTTTCAAAGATCTTTCTGACTCTCGTTGCCTTTTGGGCGTTTCCCAATCACTGAGTTTTCTCCCTACTAGACAAACCGCTTCAATAGTAGGCTCATCCACATTAGCTTCACTTAACTGTTTATCCAATGCCTGTATATACTTATCGACTTGCTCCATGAGACGTGGGCCTGAAGTTCTAACGGACCCTCTTTTCAGTTCAATAATCACATGCTTGCCCGACGTTTTCTTGTATCGAATATCCAGACGCCCCTGCTTTTCTTCCTTGCTCAATTTATCGGAAATTTTATCAAAGCTGGTCGTAACAGACCGCTCTAAGGTGGGCGTTTCCGTCGCCCTATCCCACGATGGGTCCAGCAACCAGAGATGGTTGTAAATATGCTGTTGGATGATCTTTTCCAGCACATCCTCGTCAATATCAGCAGATAACTTTTTAATGACATCCAAGCGGCCTTCGGTGATTTGGTAATACCACGATGCTTCTATATCGTCCAACTCGGAAAAGAGCTTTACGGCAGCCTCGAGATTGTTGATCTCAAGTTGTTCCAATTCGCTTAATTTTTCCTTGTGATGCAAATGCTCAAACGCCAATACGCCGTGTTTATACAGCGTCTTTCTGTGTTCATCGTCGGTTGCGATTTGGTTAATTCTGCCGAATAATTCTTTGGCCGCGGTTTTCGTATCTCCCTTCAACGACTCGTACCACTCCTCAATCGCGGGGATTTCACAGGCTTTCTTCGCCCCTTCTTCATTCTTCAGTTTTCTCCGTTCTCTTGCCAAATATTTCAGTTCCTGTTCGACAAATTTTCGCAGTTGCACAAATCGCTCGTCGCTCTGGATAAAATCCTGCCTGCTGGACGTGGCAATGTCCTCTTGCTCGGTTAAGTCCAAGAAGTCCGCCTCCAATTCGCCGATGATGTACTTTGTATATAGCCCACCCTCTCGGTATGAATCCAAGATGTCTTCCAATGCCACCTTTCCTCGGGCGAGAATGGATATTTTGTTCAGATTATCTGCGCCCTCTTCCTCTTGCAATGATCCCGATTTTTTGACCAAGCCAATCCAGCCGCGCACAGCATGTCGCTTTTGCTCATCTATTGTATTTTCCGGACGTGGAACGACATATTTCTTATCGTGCTTAAATTTAGACTTGTCGACGTCGCCATAGACCAATGCGTATTCCAGTTTTCCGAAATAATTCCTGTCCATTAGCGTTATCTCGCTGCCATTGACGAGCACTTGAAAGCCATCGCCAATAACCGAAAAGCGGCGTGCCACGCGCTGGCGCAAATATCGATCCAGCGATGCGTTCACCCGTTTCTTGAGATCAGACAGAACGATTGCCGTGCCAGAATGCCCAAGATCGATTGCCTCCGGCACAGAGATGGCGGGAGGATGATATTTCTGTTTTGTTTCTATGGCTTTCTGGATTTCTGCGACCTCTAACTCAATTGCAAGAGGGGCGGCATTTTCTTTTTTCGTGAAGACTTGGACTTTTCTCGCAATAGACAAGACAGACAACTTGCCGATGCCCTTTCGCCCCATAACGGGTCGTCCCTTACCCGGCGTAAGATCCCCACTTTCTTTTGTTCTGCGTTGATACCCAACGACCAAAAATTTGTCGCGCAAATCGGCGTCATTCATCCCGCAACCATTGTCCTGAATGACGATCTGCTTACCCTCATCCTGTCCTTTTACAGATACATCCACCCGAGCGGCATCGGCATCCCAAGCGTTGGCGATCAGTTCGGCCAACACAGCGGGGACGTTGCTATACAGGTTCAGTCCCAAATGGTTGAGCACATTCAGGTCAATGTCCAAAGTGTATTCTTTAGGCATTCTTTTCCCTCTTTCGCAGATGGTCTATAATCGTTTTGCCAATCGCAATCCCCAAAGATGGCGGAACCGCGTTGCCGATTTGACGGCCAATTTTCGAGAAGGACGCTTTCTCGCCCGGTGCGATAAACTGATATTCTTCGGGAAAGGTTTGGAGGATCGCGCCTTCCCGAAAGCTCAAGGCCCTGTCTTGTTCGGGATGGCCATAACGTCCGGTGCCATAGCGATAGAACTGCGTGGTCAGCGTCGGCGCGGGCTTGTCCCACTGCATACGGCCATAGACGCTTCCATAGGTCGAGCCGCTGGCCTTTTTGTAGCAATTGGGCAATAATTCCGCCGGCCAATCGCGCCAACTCCCCCCAGGCTTTGACGCTCTGATGCGTTTTAGGTTGATCGGTGCTAATCGAGAGCAAACATGCAGGGGATCGGTCGCGCTTGATTGCCCCTGCTCGAGATGCTCTAAGTGCCCGATTACCTGTCTTACTGTTGGGTGGCTATGGGTTGTGGGGTTCGGCATATCAATCTGTCCCAACAAAGACGCCAGCATAACCAAACGGGAGCGACTTTGCGGAACGCCGAACTGGGCACAGGATAGAACGCCATCGGAAATTTGATACCCCACATCGGTCAACTCGCGCTTAAATTTATCGTAAATGGGTTTATCCATGAGTTGGGGCACATTTTCCATTGAAACGATCTCCGGCCGACCCTCGAGGATTACTCGCAGAAATTCATCGATCAGATTCCATCTCGCATCCGCTTGATAAGACCTCAATTTCGTATGGCTGGAGAACGGCTGACAAGGCGCGCAGCCGACCAGTACGCGATATTCCGCATCACTAAAATAGGTTGCAACATCCGCAAAAGAGATTTCCCGAATATCCGCTTCAACAAAAGTCGCCTCGCAGTTTTTTTCGTAGGCGAAACGGCACGAACCATCAATGTCCAGCCCCGCGTTGACCGAGATGCCAGCCCGCTGCAACCCGTAGGTCAAGCCGCCAATGCTACAAAACATATCGAACACTTGTGCATTGGGTTGATTGTGTAATTTGTCCATACAACCACCTCCAAGTATATGCTGAAGAAGGAAGGATGGTTAGGGGGTAGGGTCCCGATAATCTTAAAACAGCTTTTTAAATCTACGATGCGAAAAAAATAAATCAACCCTTTTCAAAGCCTGCGATGAAACAGTAAAGGCGGCCAGGGCAAAACCATGACCGCCTCTAAGAATCTACGCAGCGGGATACAACTGGCCGCTTCTCAGGCCAGTTCATCTACGAATCAGTGGAACGGGGTACAACTGCCTCAGCAGTTCATCGAAACGCGCAGGGGTTGGGCTGTTGGGTGGCCTTCTCCCTTCTCTCTTTGAGCCGGGCGAGGCCATCTATGTGTCTATCAGACCAAATCCTCCACTTTTCCCCCCGGCACTTCGCGCCGAAAATATCGCTGGAGCTTGAACAGCGCGCGGTTGCGAATCTGGCGAATGCGTTCTCGGGTTAGGCCCAAAGAGCGACCAATTTCGCTCAGGTTCCTGCGCTCATCGCCATCGAGCCCAAAATAGGCGCGGATGACATCGGCCTCGCGCTGTTTAAGCGCGGCGAGAGACCGAGACACCCGTTCGGCCTGATCGCGTGCCATAACCAGTTGATCGGGATCTTCTGCTTCGGCCTCGATCAAATTTATGAGCGACTGCTCGCCTTCCGCGTCTATGGGCATCGAGAGCGACAGATCTGGGCGCACACAGCGCAAGGCCCGCTCTGCGCGCTTGAGGCTGATCTGCATATCGCTGGCGACTTCGTCCAGCGTGGGCACGCGGCCCAACTCTTGGCTCATCTGCCCCCAGCGACGCGCCATGCGATCCATATCTTCCTGGCGATTTGCGGGCATCGCCACGGCTGATGTGCGCTTGAGCGCGTTGAGAATGCCCTGCCGAATCCACCAAACGGCATAGCTGATGAACTTAAACCCGCGTTTTTCATCAAATCGCTTGAGGGCTTCCATCAGCCCGATATTGCCCTCGGCGATCAAATCGGCGAGGGGCACGCCCCGGCCCTGATACTCGAGTGCAACGCTAACGACAAAACGCAAGTTTGACGTGATGATCTTGTCGGTCGCCGCTCGGTCGCCTTTTTTTGCTTTGCACAGGGTTTGTTCTTCTTCTTCTCGGCTCAATGGCGGATACTTGCGGAGTTCCCTCAGATAGCTCTGAATCGAAGCATCGCCCGCGCCCCGCGTTTCTGTTTTCATATCTTCCATTGTATCTCCCACCCATTCTTTTCGTTCCCGGCCAGCGTCATTCAAGGACATGGTTCTTTTTCCGTGCGTGCGGTCATGCCCAGCAGCACAGCGAAAACCTTCGCCCGGCTCGGCGCGGGTTGTCGTCATCGGCATTTCCAATTTTGCGACCATGATCTTCCCTCCCAAAGCAGGTACTGACAAGGGTTACGCCTCGCCTGACAGAGCTTGCTCAGTGGATTAAAGCGTTCCAGTGCAGGCTCTACGGGTTTAAGCAGGGGGTATCAGTCAGGGCTAGTCATGAGTGGATACATCCCTTAAACGCATTGTGCATTTACAAAGTTTCACGGCTGGGCGATCAGCACCACGCCCTCCTTTGTTACGTCTTAGATACACGCCTTGCACTCAAAGGTTTCAACACACCGCCCTTACCCGCGCTAAAATTCGCGCTAAAATTTTCATAACTTATTGTGAATCAAAATTTTATCGAAAACTAAAAAAATAGATATTTCAACCACATGGGTGATCAGTGGTCAGTCCCCAACCTACCCCTCAACCACTGCGAACCTCAATGAACTGTTGACGCAGTTGTAACCCGTTCCAAAAAAAACAGGGTCATGACATTTCGCCACAACCCCGCGCTACATCGGACATTTTTTGAATTTACGGTATTGATTTATTGGCTGGTTTTGAATACATTTCTTCAAACCAATAGGAGCGATATTTTGGGGAAATTGGATTGCTTTCGCTTGGCGGGTATAGACCTGTGGTTCCATTCATCGGATCACGAACCGCCTCATTTTCATGCGCGCAAACCCGACAAATGGGAGATTCGCGTTTTTTTCGGTATCTGTACAGAACGCGAATTGGTCTTCAAGGTGAAATTTCCCCGTGGCGGAGGAGGGCCTTCGGGCAAAGAGCAGAGAGATATCTTAAATCGGGTGCTTCAACACCGAGACGCGCTTTACGTCGAGTGGGAAACCAAAGTAACGACTAGGAGCTAAACATGCCAAAGACTGCGGAAATAACTGTTTGGGCGCAGGACCCATATAGCGATGACATCATTCCAAGTTCCTTCGACGTTTTTCGGGAACCGGATTTAAAAAAAATAAAATATCGAGATATTTTTGTCCTCTCTTCAATTTCCGGCCTTCCCGCTGTATCTAAATTTGTACGTGTTGCAAATCAGCACCATCGCCTCCGAACCCTTTTTGTCCGCGAAAATGACAACGCCCAATTCCTACCCCAGATACTTCATGAGGCAAAATTGAGAATGAGCCGCCAGATTCTCGTACACTCTAACAAAGACGTACCAAAGCGCGTGTTAATGGCTTGGAGCCTGGGGTGTCCAGACCAACTGATTGCCACTGCACAGGTTATTGATAACGCGCTCCTTGTCATGGCCTGTGACCATGCGTTGTTTAGAATTGACTTTGAAGAACTGCCCGCACTTAAGCGCGTTCCAATCGCGCAACGCGCTTTATTTTGCATTTCCAGTGAGGGCAGTTATATCGCTTGGCCAGAGGTGGATGTGCATATTGATCTAGATGCTATTCGCTACGCCAAGGATGTTGCATGGCAAAAAAAACAGGATCGAGAAAGACTGGTATATGACAGCCGGTTTGGGGAGGCAGTTGCCGCATTGCGAAAAAAATACAACCTCAGACAAACCGATATTGCAGGGCTTTCAGAGCGTCAGGTGAGAAGGATTGAAAAGGGCGAACGCACGCGGGTTCATACTTTAGAAATTTTGGCAAAAAGCCACGGATTGTCCCTCAAAGCCTATCTCGACAGCATTGCAGATATTCTCAATCGCGATCAATCCGCCGCACGCATGGCTTTGTAATCAATGGTCGCAAACGCGCCTTCCCGCGATTTTCCAAAGGCGATCACATCTTCCATCCCTTCTCGCAGAGACACGCCGATCACATTTGGCGCAATCTTTCGCACGCGCGGCGTGGCCTCGCCTTCCCGATGCGGCACAATCACCGCGAGAAATTTGGCTTCGCGGCGCGGCTTGGTCGATAACCAGAGATTGTTGTGGACCTGCGGCGTGCCATTCCAAATTTCCTCTGTTTTGGAATGTTTCACCTTGGCTTCAATTTCACCGTACAAATCCGCTCCGGTGATGGGATTGCGATACGCTTTTTCGCCGCGCATATTCTCCACCTTCAGCGGCCCGGTCTCTCCGAAGTGATGCACCTGCACCTGCACATCCTCGATGGCATACGCGAAACCGGATTCCGCTATCGCCACCGGCACATCGGGTTGAATGTGATACAGCCATGAAAACACCGCGGTCCCCGATGCAAGCGCGAGATCGTCAAACACGACAAAGTAACGGTCTCTTGCGAACAAGAAATGCCGGTAAAACCGCGCGAGATTGGCCTGTTCGAGATAGGCATTTCGCACATCGCCGCACACGTAAACCATTTCCCGCGCCTCTTTCCATCCCACAACGCGCCCCGCGTTTGGCAACCCGGCCGAACCGGGCACCTCGCTTTGCCCCTCGCCGTTGATCAACACCACATTGTGCGACTGGCTCGACCGCGACACGCGATCCCGGTTGCTCCGCTTGCCCCCGCCCGTGGCAATGGTCTTGCCATAAGCAAACAACTCGAACCCGCCATTGCTCCTGTGGCTGTGGCTATACCCCCCACGCGGTCGGCAAGTGAACGCGAACCCCACGCCCCGGCGGAACGACTCGAGTTTCTCCGGCGGCTCTGAATGGCCCATCGCCCAGCCGGCAACCGGCAAGAAATGCGTGCGCGGATGTTTGGATGCCGCCTTGGGCTCGGCAAAGAAGTGTTTCAGCGCGTATTCGATCCACGGGCGGGGGTAATCCGCGATCTCGGTGATATTCGGTTCTCCCAAGTTCAGGGGTTGCACCTCGCCCGTTGCCAACACCCGTTTCCACTCTTCCCACGCCGCCAACACGCGCCCATCGCCGGTCAAATAGGCCAACTTTCTGCGGTAGGCGTGCTGCCCGCGCTCGTGATAGCGATACTGAAACGCAATGTCGCCCCACGCGGGACGCACAACGCCCACGGGTGCCAAATTCAAGAGAAACGTCCCCATTCCCCGGTAAAACGGATTGCGTTCCAAGTGAAGGTCGGGAATGGTCATCGCGACATAGAGCGAAGTGGCGACCAAAGAACCGAACTTCCAAGTGCTGTAAGAGACGCCCTCGTTCCATCCCTCGTCCGGGCCAAACCCAGTGCCCACGCCCGTGATATAGTGCAGGCCGAGTTCCAAAAATTGCCGCGCAGCGTGCGAATGCTCGGCAACGGCCAGCGCGCCGGACAGCGTCCAAGTGATATTTTCCCACGCATGAGAAGTCGGCGCCACGGCAATGCCCTTTGCGCGAACTTCGCCTTTGTGCAACCAGGAATAGTCATTCATGGTATGCGCGATTCGCCAGTCCAGCGCGTGAATGATCGCCTCGCGCTCATCGCCGGAAAGAACGGGGTATAGCCAATCGAAGCAGATGCCCATAAACTCCGTGATTTTCGTACAGAATTTTCCGCCCTTCCCAAAGCCTTCGGGCGAGGAATATCCCCCGGGTTGATAACGCGCCATCGTCAACAATCGGCTTTTCATCCCCAGGTACTTTTCATCGCCCGTGAGCATATACGCAAAAGCCATATTCGTAAGCAACTGCGCGTATTCGGGATAGATATGCGGCAATGCAAGCGGCCCGACCTCTGCATCAGATGCCGGAAAATTCGCAAACCAGTCTGCCTTCAGGGTCTCGTCCGCAAGGCGGATCGCCTGCCTCGCAATCTCCGCACATTCCACATCTTTGTCTTGAAGTGCTCGCAGCGCGTGCAGATTCTCAGGCGTGAAAATGACCCTCGGATGCCCGCTCACCGCGCGTTCTATCGCCGTGCGATCCCATGCGACTGCATCGGACAGAAGTTCAAAACGCCTCGCCGCGCTCGCGTGTTCTCGAGATGTTCCCGCATCGTAAATCACGCGCCAGAACCACTCGCGCCCGGGCCTCAAGACCGGAAGCGCGTTGTAAAAATTGTACGGCGTCCGCTTCACATCCACGACCGGATCTTTCAAATCGGGCGTGCGCCCAATCATCAACCTGAACCTCCGGTTTGCCGGCAGCGGGCCTTGGGGAATAATATTGGGATCAAACGGCCAACTAAACCTGGGCGGATTCACCTCGCACACCTGACCATCTGCGGGCCGAAATCCCATGTAGCGCGGATAAATATGCCGCTCGTCCATCCCCACCCGGTCCTCAGAGCCGACGTTAATTGACGCATCCATAGCGATTCTCCCATTCAATTCAACTCGGTGAACAATTCTACGAATCAACGGAGGAGGGGTACAACTGGCCGTTTTTCAGGCCCGTTCCTAGCGAACCCTGTCCAACCATCTCAAAACCACTACGCGCTTCAATGAACTGCTATTGCCAGTTGTACCGCACACTTGGGGAGACAGGGTACGCCAAAACAATAAAGCGAACCCAAATGCGTCGCAACTCAAAACCCGCACGGCGATCTGGGATTGGTGCGAAAATCAAAAAATCCTTGAAGAAATGGAAAACCCTGAGTATGATAAAAGAAATGGAAATGCCAGCTTATACCAATTTGATTTTTATTTGTCCGTATCTTGCCTCCCATCAGGGAGGAATGAGGAACAGACGTTCCGTAGCACTCATGCGTTGCTTGTCTCAAGCGTTTGGTCCTAACTCTTCGTGGGTTGCCTTCGATGCGTTGGCTACGCCTGTGCCTACGGCGTGCGGCGACCGACTTTTTTTCAACAGCAAAAAAAAGTAGGCAAAAAATGCCGCTCTCATGCGCCGAGAGGCTTGCACAGCTCAAAGCGCTTTTGTCGCACTACGACATGCGCTGGCCTGCAAGGGGGGTTTCAAGAGGGAGGTGGGTTGCGAGACGGCCTTGCGCGCTGTGCGTGATGGCATGATCTGATGGTCTTTTGGGATGGCCTGGTTGCCATGGTTTATCTGAATGACTGCGGAAGGTCAAAGGAATCGCTTGCTGGCAACATAGCATATCGCATCAGGTCAACAGAAAATCAATTTAGTATTAATGGGAATCTCATGAAACAAATAGCCGTGCTCGGGAAAAATTACCTCGCCATTACCGGGCGAAACGCGCTGCGGCATCCGATTTATTCCGCGATCAACCTCTTGGGATTGGCGCTTGGCATGGCGTGCGCGATTCTGCTCGTGGTTTATATCCGCCACGAGTTGAGCTATGACCGGTTTCGGCCAGAAGCGGCGCGCACCTATCGGGTCATGAAGCAAATCCGGCACGCAAACGGCCGGCTTGCGTGGCATACCACACAACAGGGCCCACTGGCCGCCGTGTTGCCCGAAGAATTTCCCGAGGTGGAAGACGCGGTCCGGTTTTGGAGCGGTATGCGCTGGGTGAAATACCGGGAAATGGCATCGCCACAGATGTTTTGGCTGACCGATCCCAACGTGTTTGCGTTTTTCGGAATCGAGGTGTTGGCAGGCGACCCCCAAACCGCGTTGCTAAAGCCGTTCTCTGTGGTGGTGACAGCACCTGTTGCGCGAAAGTTTTTTGGGCATGACGATCCGATGGGCAACGTGATCTCGGTTGACCACAATCTGTTTGGCGGCGAATATCAGATCGCAGGCGTGATTCGGGAAGCCCCTCGCAACTCGCGCTTTCAGTACGATTTTATCACAGCCACCATGCCACAAGGCGTTCGGCAGCGCAGGTCGTGGGATCATTGGTTGCCGCCCTCGTATTCGCGCCCGGCAAATACGTATTCGCGCCTCAAACCCGGGGCAAATCCCGAAATCGTCGCCCAAAAACTGCCGGGATTGGTCGAGCGATACGCGGAAATCGCAGAAGATGAAACCGAGACCGCGCGCTATTATTTGCATCCCATAACGCGCATGCACCTGTATTCCAAAGCCGATATGCCGGGGTTTGTGGGCGATTCCGGGAGGCCATACAAAGACATCCGACAAATTTATCTGCTCGGCTTGGTGGGGGCCTTCATCTTGCTCATCGCGTGCATCAACTTTATGAACCTATCCACGGCCCGCTCGGCCAACCGAGCCAAAGAAGTGGGAATGCGAAAAGTGGTCGGCGCGCATCGCGGGGATCTGATGGCGCGATTTTTGGGCGAATCCCTGCTGTTATCCCTCCTCGCCGCAGTTGTGGCCCTCGGCGTGGCGTATCTCGCGTTGCCCATGTTCAGTGCTTTTGTGCGGGAAGACCTGACGTTGGATCTCGGCGCGACGGTTTGGGTCGCGGGAATCGCCCTGTTTGTCGGGCTGTTATCGGGAACCTATCCGGCCATCTATCTCTCTGCGTTCCAGCCAGCAACTGTCTTGAAAGGCGGAGCTATCAAAGCCGGGCCGGGTCAGGCCCGCGTGCGAAAAGGCCTGGTGGTGTTGCAATTTGCGATTTCAATTGCGCTGGTTATCGGCACCATCATCGTCTCCGATCAGATGCGCTTGATTCGAGAAAAGGACCTGGGGTTCAACAAAGATGAGGTCGTGGTGGCGTCGATATTCCAACACAATCGACACCTGCGCGACGGCGGGCAGTTGCAAAAGCAGTATCTCCGGGTGCGAGCGGCTTTTTCCCAACATCCGAATGTCTTAACCGCGTCGGCAACCTCTGATTTGCCGGGACATAGCTGGCCCCACCGCGAGTGGTTTTTTCCGGAAGGCGATCCGGCCCGAGGCGTTGAAGTGCGGGTCTTTGGCGCGGACGAAGCGTTTTTGGATTGCTATGACATTCCCCTATTGGCCGGGCGAAATTACGACCGGGCGTACGCGGAACGGGCATCGGAAAGACGGGGCAAACCGGGCGAGTTGTTCGTCTTAAACGAAACGGCGGCGGCGGTATTTGGTTGGACAGACCCGGTGGGAAAGGTGCTGACATCCCACGTTCGCAAAGGCCGCGTAATCGGCATCGTAAAGGACTTTCACTTTCGGCATCTGTACGAGCCTATCGAGCCGCTGGTCATCACGGCGGCGTGGTATCGGCTGAGTCACCTTTCCATGCGGATTCAGCCGCAAGCCGAGACCATGGCGTTTTTAGAGCGCGCATGGGCGCAGTTCCTTCCGAATCGCGCGCCCGAGATCGCGTTTGCAACCGACCGCTTGGAACGCTGGTATCGGGACGATCAGCGCGTTGGGCAAATATTCAGCGCGGCATTTGTCATCGCAATTTTTGTGGCGTGTTTGGGGCTGTTTGGGTTGGCGGCATTTACCGCAGAGCAGCGGACAAAAGAGATCGGAATCCGCAAGGTGATGGGCGCGTCTGTTTGGCAGGTGGTGGCGATGTTGTCGTGGGAATTTGTAACTCTGGTCGGGGTGGCAAATCTGATCGCTTGGCCGGTTATTTACATGGCGATGGCGCGATGGTTGCAGCATTTTGCCTATCGAATCGAACTGAGTGCCGCGGCCTTTGTGCTGGGCGGCCTGCTGGCGTTTGGAATCGCGCTGTTGACCGTGAGCGCGCAGGCGTGGAAAGCCGCCCGCACAAATCCCGTTGTCACCTTGCGGTGTGAATGATAGTATGGACGCAGATGATCATGTAGGGGCGTGGCCCCCGTGCCCGCCCGATGATACGAAAAGCAGGGTCAGCAGTTAGCAAAAGGATTTTTTTCATGCACTATCACCTCGCACAACTGAAGGCGTTTTGCGACGCGCATCCGATTGAGGGCAAAGTCTTGATCGTCCCCGCGATGAGCATAGGGCACAATCTGGCGATGGGGCTTGCGGCTGCGGGGCATTCGTGGATGAACTTGCAAATCGAGACGCCGCGCAGTCTGGCCGAAAAGGACGCGGGCGCGTTGCTCGTCGCAAAGGGATATTCTCCCCTTGCCCGAGATGCGGATTTGTTCTGGCTGGACGAAATGATTCCCCGTGCCGTGCGCGGTGTGGATGATGATTACTTTTCGCAACAGGCCGCCGCGCTCACCCGACCGTTTTTGCGAACCCTGCGCGTATTGCGCGCGGCGGGTTTGGAACCCGATTCGCTTTCTGGAGAAGGCGGGCGGCACCAATTGTTGCAACATCTGTATCGGGCGTATTGCGCGGCTTTTGAACGCGATCATCTCTACGACAACGCGGTGTTGTATCGGCACGCATTGACGCATCTCAAACCATTGACCCGACATATCCACCACGCGATCCTGGACGAAACGCCCTTGCCGAAGTTGGCGTTTTTGTATGTGCAAAAGCGAGCACAGGGGCGTATCTGGCGCATCGGGCGAAAGCGAGCAGGTGCGCCGCCGCACAGCGCAGCCATGCGTTTTGCCGAAGTACCCCTCCCCAATGTTAAAGGCGATATTGGCGCGGGGGGAACACCGAGATTGCAGCCCGCAGACGCGGCTCAGATTCGGTTGTGCGAAGCCGTGGGCACAGAAACGGAAATTCGGACTGTGTTGCGCGAGATACGGTCAAAATCCATACCGCTGGATGCTGTCGAAATCGTCTATACCTCGGAAACGCCGTACTTGAGCCTGTTGTGCGATGCGGTTCAACGAGTTGGGCTGCGCGCCACATTCGCCGAAGGCATACCGGTTGCGACAACCCAAACGGGTCGGGCATTGGTGAGCTTTTATCGCTGGCTGGGCGCGGGACGCCCTGCGGATGACCTGATCGCGATGTGCCGCGCGGGGCTGATCGCGTCTGAAAATCCAATGGCGACCGTCATTCAAAGCGCACGCATTGGCGGCGAGTACGCGAATTACTCCAATGCCCTAAACAAACTGAAAGCCGACATTCGGACGCGAGAAGATGCGGACGCCGTTGCACATGTAACGGTCGGCGAAATCGAAGCCGTTGCCGAAGAACTGGAACGCTTATTCGATTTGATCCCCCGCGGGTCAAATGTATCGCTCGGCGCGTTGGTGGATGCGGGGCTGCAATTTCTCGCGCAGTTTGCAAAAGCCGAAGACGATGAGGTGCTCGCCGCGATTTCGGATCGCCTGCGCCATGTGGCCCGATCCGTGCGCCGCAAAGCGCCCGTGCGCCGATTGGCGAATCGCTTGGCCGAATGCACCGCCAATCTGTCTTTCAGAGCCGAAGCAACCAAACCCGGGCATCTCGCCATCGCGCCACTTTCGCGGGCCGGATATACCTATCGACCGCATATTTACGTGGTGGGCATGGACGAGGGCACGTTTCCCGGCGGTGCAACAGAAGACCCGCTCTTGTTAGACAACGAGCGTTCGGGGGTATCGAATGAATTGGAATTGCGCCGCACGCGGCCCGCCGAGCAAGTGTATCATCTGTTTCGCATGTCGGGCATGGCACCCGGCAAAGTGACATTGTTGTCGTGTCGGCGCAGTTTGTCCGATGGGCGAGAGCGTTATCCGGCCGCGCTTTTTCAGCACGCAGCCGAACAAATGGCGATTGACCCCATCCCCCTTGCCCAGGCTTTTCCCGAAGACTCGGCGCAGGCATTGGATGATACAGACCTTTTGCTGTCGCATTATCCCTTTGCCGATTATACAGCCATTGTCAACCGCGCATTCCCCCATCTCGTTTCTGGACAAAAGGCGCGACAGGCACGCGAATGGGCCGGATTGACAACGTGCGATGGCTGGCTTGGCAAGCCCACGCCCGAACTGGCGATTACAGCACGACAGGACATTTTTTCAGCCTCGAGGTTGGAGACGCTGGCGCGGTGTCCCTACCGGTATTTTTTGACTTACGTGCTCGGCATTCGGCCCATTGAAGAACCCGAAGCCGACCCTACGCGCTGGCTCAATCCCCTGGCTTATGGCGCGTTGCTGCACCGCTTGTTTCACAAATTTATGCAAACCCTGAAAGCACGCGGCGACCGGCCCGACCGCGAACAACACGGCGCATTGATTCAAACCCTCCTCGAACGGGAAATTGAGGCTTACAAAAAAAGCCACCCGGTTGAACATCAAGCCGCGTATCGCGCCGACATCAAACGCCTCTCGCAAGCCGCGCAGGTGTTTTTGGCCGTCGAATCCGATCAAAAAGATGCCGACCCCATCGGCTTTGAAGTGAGTTTTGGATTTGGCGAATCGGGCGGCCTGAACAGCGCAGCACCCGTCACGCTCGAACTGTCAGAAGACGTGAAATTTCGCCTCCAAGGGTACATTGACCGCGTAGATCGCGTGGAAAATGGCTTTGCGATTTGGGATTACAAAACGGGATCCATGGCGCAATACGACGAACGGGATTTGCTCAAACGCGGCACGCATCTGCAATGGGCCTTGTATGCCTATGCCTTGGATGCGGTCCGAAAGCGACAAAACGAACTCGGTCGCGTGCAAACATCGGGCTATGTTTTTCCCGGCGATAGAGAACACGGGCGTCGGCTTTCAGACGCGCCGCCCGCACCCGAAATCCTCGCCGATGTGTTGCGGCCCTTGTTCGAACTGGTGGGCAATGGCGGCTTTTTCCACATTCAAAAAGATCGGGAATGCGATTACTGCACCTACAACCGCGTATGCGGCAACGAGCGATTGGACGCCAAAGCCCTCGCCGATGCACAGGAGACAATGGCCGACAACGGCGATTTCGCCCCGCTATTAGACATCTTAAATCGCTGGCTGGGGATATAGGAGAGCCTGCTCCTGCTCAGTCCTTTGTAGGCGGCGGATGCCCCACAAACAACCGGCTGTACTCATCGGTCAGGGGATCGCATTCGTTTTTTTGCGCGGCGCGGGCAAAGACCACGCCGGGCGTTTCTGAGCGCCGGGCACGCGCCAAAACCCCATAGCCGCCGGGCGCGCTCTGCATTTCCAAATCGCTCTGAATCGCCAGCATCTCGGCAAGGGCATTGGCCAATCCCCAGCGCGCGCCAATGGCCCGTGCAAAAATCTCCTCTGGCGTCAGCCCTTCTCGAAAACCGCGCTTCACGGGCGTGAACCCACCCTGCGCGTTGGGCGTGATGCCCTGAGCCGCCACATAGAGCCTGAGTTGCTGCCAGTTTCCGCGCGCGCCGCTTTCGACCAAAAGCACGGGCACGCCGAGTTCATCGTCGTCATAGGTGCGGAACTGCGCCAACACAGCCGACACCTCGTCGGGGTAATCGCGCCAGGCATCGGGTTCATCGCCCGCGGGGGGATCGGGCCAAGCGAGCGATGAACCGATAAACGCGCTCATCGACGCGCCCGTTTTGCGTGCGGCCTCAAAGCCCAGGTCTTGCAACCGCATTGCCGTGTCGAGCGCGGCTTTCGCCCCCCCGCGTGCCATCGCGTCTGCCAGATAGGCCATCACTTGTCGCTTATCGACAAACGACCCCTTTCGCTCGATCTGCGTGCCCACTGTCGCCTCAATTTCCCGCATGCCCTCGGAGGTCATACTCATAAGCGCGAGCCCAAACAGCGCGTCGTGCGTCGGATGTACTTTCTCGCGTGCAATCAGCCCCGGATCGCGCTTCAAGTGGGCAATGGTGGACAGGTGATCGCCTGCCGACCGCTGGCCCTCTTCGGTCAAAGGCACAAAAATCGCCACTTGGTCCCCATCAAAATCCAGATTCATCAGCTTGCAAAGTGCCACGCACACGCAGATCGCATCGCCTGCCACGCGCACCGGACGACACGCCACAAACGCGGTAGGCGAAACCGCGGGCTTGCGAAGCACAACCCCCCACAACTCGGCCATAGCCGCATCCAACGCCGCGGTTGCTTTTTTGGACCGCATCTCGACTTCTTCGACCCCCACCGCACGCGCGGCAAAAGGGCCAAACAAGGTCCACGCCATGTCTTCGGGAATGCCGACTTGATCGTATCGCAATTTCGCGCCCGGCACGGCCACCGAACGCCCGCTGAATAACACATTCGCGTGAAAGCGCGACTGCGGCCAATCGCAAAAATCGCCAACGCGCTCGCACAGGGTTTTGTGCCCGCGCTGGATCAGCACCTCGGGCGCGCCCTTTGCGATCATCTCCGCCAAGCGGTCATTGGCCTCTTGCAAAACTCGGGGCGCGTCTTTGCCCACATGGGTCAGGGAATGCCCGGACAACCACGGATGCGGCACCGCACGCGCAAGCGCGATATCGCCGCCGCGTTTCAATGAACACTCGGCACCGTATTTGCCCAACGCGACCTCCACGCCTCCTCGCGCCAAACGCCTGACCAAATCTTCAAACGCGGGAGATGGCGCAACGGGGACAACAGGCCCTGCGGCCACGCGCTCTGCCAAAGTATCGGCATCGTCTCGCATGGCCGAGCACGTATTGAACAAATCGCCGATCACCCCAAAAGCACCGGCTTCTCGCAGGGCCAAAAACTCCGCTTCGCCCACTTCTTGACCGCGCTGCTCGGGCGCGACTCCCATGTGAATTTTATCCGCAGCCAAATGAGATGTGCGTCCCCAATACACCCATCCCACTGTCGTGCGGCGCAACAGGGGTTCGCCATTGAGACGCAGCGCGTCCATGCCGTCTTCCGACAGGCCGTATCGCTTCAACTCGGCGCGGATCGCATCGTCTTTTGGCGCGGCAAAGATGGGGACGATCACCGGCTCGCCCTTGGCCTTGGCAACGCGCCCCATCACGGCTTCGCGCACCTGCCCGAAATTGAGGCGCGAGGGCAACCCGCACACGCTCATAATGAGTTCCACAGGCGTGCCATCCGACATGGTGGGCATCGCATCATCGGGCACAATGCGCGACACCACGCCCTTAAACCCGTGCCGATTGCTGAGCTTGTCGCCCGGCGCAACGCGGTTGGGCAGCATCATCCGATTGGCCGCGGATTCGCTTATCACAAGCGCGTCTTCGTGCGCGTCCCCGTTCCACGCCATAAACGCGGTGAGCAAATTGTAGCCCGTCCAAAAATGCGGATCGCGCGGTTCGCACCCGGTTTGCACCAGCGCGGGTTCGGATTCCAGGGCTTTGCCATCGTATTGCGCGTGATAGGCACACCACGCGCCTTGCTCATCGCGCGGCATATCGGGCCCTGGCGCGCCGATCCACTGGCGCGTCATGTTCACCCCCATCAAAGCGCGATTGGTGTCATTGTGTTCCATAAACGGCGTGACTGACGCGCCAATGCCCACGCGCTTTTCGGGCGCGTCGTCTTCGATCACCAACTTGCCATCGCGGATGGTCGCCCCCTGCGCCACCTCCAAAATCCGCGCGATATTTGGGCCTTCGGGCGTGCAATAGGGGCAAACGCGCCCGTCGTGAGACGGATGATACCCATTTGCCAACCCCTCGGCTTGATCGAGAATGGGGATCAACGTCACCCGCCGCAAGTGAACGTGCATATCCTGCCAATTGGTCGCCTGCAAAAACTGAGACGTGGGTTCGCGGGTAAAAAATGCGTGCATCCAATCGCCCAACGGCATCCACGTTTGAATGCTGTCTTCGAGCATCTCGGGCATCCCGTCCAACCGCTGTGCGAGACAATCGCGCAATTGCTCGCCCACGCACCGAATTTCAGCCCGCGCCAAATCCACCTCTGTCGGCACGGGAACCACTGTGCGAAAAAACCCATCCACCTTAAACCGCCCATAGTCGTCGGGCTGCGGGATATTTTTGTACACCACCGTTGCACCACCTTGAGCCGCGAGATGCAATTCGCAGGTGTATTCATCCTTCGCCACCACGCGATAATCCGCCAGCGACACCTTATCTGCCAGCAACTCGGGCAGTTCCTTTTGCACAAACGCATCCCACGAAATTTTATGCCACGGTGCTTTCACTGCAAGACCCATATCAAATTCCTCCTGTTTGTGTTACAGGGCGAGCACAGGGGCATCGCCTCTGCGTTCCCTTGTTTCGATTTTTTGGGTGGGGACTGACCACTGCTTTTCACCTCTCGCCCCACGCTTTTGCGAGTTGCTTGCGCGCGTGAAACAGGCGCGATTTTGCCGTGCCTTCTGGAATTGCCAGGCGTTTGGCAGCCTCTCTGAGGGGGACCTCATCTTCGTACACCATCTGGAACACCTCGCGTTTTTCCTCGGGCAACGCGTCGATCAACTGCTGCAACATGCGCCGCTGTTCTGCGCGTTCCAACACCACATCGGGGCCAAGCGCGGCTCGGTCGATCATCCACCCCGGAACGGGGCGTTCTTCGTCTTCTTCATCGTGAAGCGATGGCATGTGCAAGGGTTGCTCGCGGCGGCGATTTTTGCTCCGCAACTGGTTCAGCGCGAGATTTCTCGCAATGCGAAACAGCCATCCGCGAAATGACCCGTGTCCCGACCATTGCTCGGCCCGATTCCAAACGCGGAGAAAAACCTCCTGTGTCAAATCATCCGCCGCGCCCGCATCGCACATCATCCAACGCATCAGTTCGGTCACTCGCGCCTGATAGCGCGCAAACAATAGCGAAAACGCCGCCTCGTCCCGCGACACAATCCGCTGCATCAACATGGCGTCCGATGGTGTCAAGGGATGGGGCTCCAATCAGCGGTCAGCGGTCAGTTTAGAAAAAAAACACGAGCGGGATACCACGAGCGCCAGCCCGTTCAAAGGCACAAAAGGCGAGCGGTGTGTGTAGGGGCGATGCCCCCGTGCTCGCCCAAAGATACAAGACGGGAGATGGGAAAACAAAAAAGTGCTCACCTGTGGGGAATGGACACCGCCCAATGCACAGGGGTTCAAAAATAATTGGCGGTCAGCGGTCAGTCCCATTCGATAAAACAAAAGCCCCGGCGATTTTTGTATCGTCGGGGCTTTTATTTTTGGATTCCCGCAGAATCCAATCCGAAAATCTTTTCATTCGCTTTTGTGGGTGGTGGGGCGGGATTGACCACCGGCCACTGCCTCTACCGCGCATCCAAACTAAACAACCGCCTCCTGTCCGGCGTCATACATCGGTCGGTTATCGCGGCAAATTGGTCGGTCGGCACGCGGTCTTTGCTCCATTTTTCGTAAATGAGAATAATGGACTTGCGCGGCTTCAGCGTGCGATTGACCATCGACGTATGCCAGCCGTAAGAATTGAACAACACGGCATCGCCCGCCTTGCCCGGATACACCTCGTGCCCCGGCATCGCATTGAGCGGACGAACCAACGGACACGGGCCAGCGTCGGGTTTATGGCTGCCCGGCACATACCCAAACGCACCGCCATCGGCCTGCACATCTTCAATGTAAATCTGCACTTTCATGTGCAATGGCGTCGTATGCGGCACATCCGGATGCCAGCCCACATAACTGATGGGCGACACAGGCAAGGTTCGCACCTGCGGCCCCAGCAAAATCAAATCTTCGTCTGCAAAATCCATCAAAAACCCGTACCAACCCGGGTAATCGATCAAGTCGATGAACACATCGTCTTCTTCCAATGGATTGGGAATATCAAAATGCGCGGCCGGGCGCGTGCCTGTTGCAATACCCTCCAACCACTCGCGCTTGGCCTGGCCCGCACAGCGATCAAATGCCGCTTGCAACCGCGCCAAGTCTTCTCCGCCAATCGCATCCTCCAAAAACAGCACCCCATTGTCTTCCCACTCGCGCCGTTCTGCATCTGTTGGTCGTCTCATAAGTGCCTCCTGAAAAGTGATCGGCTAACGATGCTTCGTTTATAGGACCTATCCCGGCCCCTGTTACTCGCTCCGCCCATTGTAGGCTACGCCTGTACCTACGAGGAAAGATGCGAGGATAGAAACGTAGGGGCGGTGCCCCCGTGCCCGCCCGAAGATGTTATGATCGTTCCTACGAAAA
Source organism: uncultured Latescibacterota bacterium (assembly GCA_958295785.1). GTDB lineage: Bacteria > Latescibacterota > UBA2968 > UBA2968 > UBA2968 > VXRD01. Next base: position 1,252,419 of record OY282377.1, on the reverse strand, counting down.
TGATCGGATCAAGTTTCCCCGTCTCGAGGAGGGGCCGGGAGAGGGGTCATATTTCGTTTTAAGACAACTTCTTAGCTCTCAGCGTTCGGCAAAACGAGTTGCCTGCGGTGGTGCGGCGGGGGCTGAAAGCTGAAGGCTCCTCACTCCATCTCCTTCAAAATCTGCATGAGTTGCGGATCGTTTGGGGCTAACTGCCGCGCTTTTTCCTTTTCTTGCTGCGCGGCGTCTTCTCGGCCCAGCTTGGACAATACCTCCCCTCGCACTTGATAAGCACGCGCATAATCCGGCACCTGACTCAGCACTTGATCCAGCGTTTTTAACGCGCCCTGGTAATCTCCTCGTCCAATCTGAACGACTGCATAATTAAACAGATAGTCCGTATTGTCGGGTGCCTTCGACAATGCATGGTCGAGAATATCGCGCGCGCCTTCAAAATTTCCCTGTTTCGCATAAACCACCGCAAGGCTGTTCAACACAGCGGTATCGTCGGATGATATCTGCAAAGCGCGGCGATAAGATCGTTCGGCCTCTTCCAAATTTCCCGCTTTTGCGTGCAACCTACCCGACAAATGCAGCGATGCGACGTCAGTGGGGTCCAACGCCAGTGCTCGCTCTGCAACTTCGATAGCCTCTGCACTGCGCCCAAAGTGCAAGAACACTTCGCCCAATCCAGTGTGGAACTCCGCCTTCATCGGGTTGAGCGCGACTGCTCGTTGGGCATGCACAACGGCCGCAGAGTCGGGGCCCGTTTTGGCAAGTGCCTGTCCCAACAGGTGATGTACCCGCGCATTATCGGGAAAATCAATGAGACTTTGCCGAAAGACCTCGATGGCTTCATCCCATTTCTCTCGGTTGTAAAGCACCATTCCCAATGCCTGACGGGTGCGGTAATATCGCGTTGGGCGATGCGCTACCGCTTCTCGGTACCAGGCTTCGGCAACCGCATACTTCTTTTGTTGCAACGCCTGTCTCCCCCTTTGATAATACACCTCACCGGCGATAGTTCGCGTGCTCATCGCGAGCGCGAAAATCAATATTGCGCCGCTCAAAACCACCATGCCAACCGCCACCTTGCGGGACGCGATGGCGAAAAGCCGCACGGGTGTCTGTCGTTGCACACTGAGATGTAAGGACCACACCAACCCCACCGCGATCCAAAAATGCACGGCAGAAGCCGGTTGTTGAAAATTGCTACTGAAAAAAGCATGCGTGAGCGTCGCGAGAAAAGAAGCCGCAAATCCCACGGGCAAAAAAGACATCTCTCCCCGGAGATAACGCCGCACCAGATCGACCAGTATCCACCCAATTTGCAACAACAAAACGCCAAAAATCAGCAGGCCGATCAGTCCGGTTTCCGCCCACACTTCCAAATATTCATTGTGGACAGTAAACGCCATCAAGTCGCGTTCATTCATTTTTTCCATCTGATCTTTCACCACCAAGCTCTCTCGGCTCATAAATTTGGGAATCGAAAACTCGTAATTGCCCAAACCCACCCCTAAGAAAGGCCGATCAAAAATGAGGTCTATCGTATCTATCCACAAATTTACGCGCTGAAAACTGGAATAATCTGCCAACCGAATGGCGTCTTCGCTCCGATTCCTCATCCCCATCCAGTGTTTGGCGATCAAATGCTTCACCTGATGATCGCGTTCCAATGCGGGCGCGCCCGATTGCCCGAAATCGACAACCCATTTCACGCACGCGATAATCACCAAAGGGATGACAAAATCCGCCACTCGGCGTTCGGTCAGGAAGCGTCGCAACCATGCGACACCCGCCAGCAAAGACAGGCTGAAGACAGCACCCAGCCAGCCGCCCCGGCTGCCCAATACCATCAAATGACAGACCATCGCAAAACACGCGACACCAATGCCCACCCGTGCCCACAATCTGCGGGCAACAAAGAACACGGCTATCGCAATTGGAAAAATCGCATTGTAATATTGCGCCACAAAGTTGACATTGCCAATGGTGGATATGGGCAAATACCGCGGCGATCCGATACTGTAAATCTCATTGTATTGCAACATGCCAATCAGCGCGACAACCCCGCCCGTCAACGCCATTGCACCCGTAATTTTTTTGATGTGATCAGAGCTTCGCACAGTGTGCAACACCAAAACAGCGAGCAAAAAAAAACAGACCTGTCGAAAGAAAATGTCCAGGCCTTGATCGATATTACGCGCCCAAAACAGCGAAGCCAAACCGACTGCCAACAACCCCAAAAGCATAAGGTGCAACGGCGTATCGACTATCGCCACTTTGCCATCTAAAACCATGCCCAGTAGCCACAAAGAGGCGAGTGCAACAATCAGCACTTCGGCAAAAATCAGTTTGGGCGTGCCGTATTCGTGAATGGTCGACGTAAATATCAAAGGCACCGCCACCACCAGCACCTGAAGGCCAGATACAATGAGGCGAGTAGGTATTGCCCGTGCGTTCATACCGTCCGCCTTTCGTCATATCTTATTGCGGCACTGCAAATTTGGGGGGGGGGTACAAGAGATGGACGCGCCTTCTACATCGGTTTTTGTCGTCATTGGGATAGCCTTTCTAAATGTGGGGATTGCGGCACGGGCGACCAGCGAGGGAAGCGCGCGTTGATCGGGATATTGGGAAAACGTTAAAATGAACGACAGACCCAGAGGCCGTCACATGCCCCAAATGTCGATCTCGACGCCACTATCCAACGCCTGTCGGGTATGGAACACCTTGTCGCCCCAAAGCCTGTCTGCACGCCGGTCAAAAACCACCAGATGACCCGCCTCTGCATCGCAGCGATCCATGTACTCGGCGGTCTGTTCCAACCCCTCGGCGATGGTCTGCTCCAAGCTCTTGCGGAGAATTTTGCACTCGATTACGAATTTGCGCGTCCGCTCGCCCTGCGGCCAGATGATGAGCAGATCGGTGCGCCTCCGACCCAAGCCATACTCCCGCTCAATGCGCCCGCCGCTGTTCACGATCCGTTGCAAAAACGCTTGAAGCAACAGTTGCGGGCGGCTCCCTTGTACTGGAATCGCTCGACCCAATGCTCTGAGTGCTCGCGGAAGAAGGTCTGAAACGCGGTCAGCAGTTCAACCACATCCAAGCCACCATCGGCAGTGACGTACCAGGCCGCGTCCTCCACAAGGCCGGCCTGTGCGGCGTAGGTCAGTTCGCGGGGGACGACCTCGGCGTAGATCGGGTTGGCAATGCGGAGGGGCTCGTCTTTGGCGACCAACCCCAGATCGCGGATATACTCGAGGTCCCCGGCAGAGAAGTCTCGGTCTTCGCCGCCGCTGAGCAAGGGCTCGACGATGCGCCGCACGCGGTCTTCCTGCAACTTGTCAACCAACTGATCCAAGTGTGTCTCTCGGCGCAAGATGAGTTGCTCGCGGGCTTCGAGAATGGCCTCGGCGGTGATCAGACGCTGGCGATCTTTCGCGCCTTCGCCACCGAAACAAGTCTCGTCTGCCAGCGCGTTGACCAGCCACGGTTGCCCTTGCGTCTGCGTCCAGATTGTCTCCTGCGCGTCTGCGGTGAACCCTTGTCCCGTTTCCTCGGTGTGCTGACCGAGCAAGGCGAGCACCTCAGACCGAGAAAAGTCGCCCAAACGCAGCGATCTCGCTTTGATGTTAAACGCACTGCCACCGGCGATAACGGCGTTTTCGGCACGCGACCGGATCCGGTAATCGCGCACATCGCGCACCCCACACAGCACCACGCTTTGCGGAAAACTTCCCGGACGACGGACATAGCCCGCTCTGAGTTGACGCAGCACCGCCAGGAGCACATCGCCGAGCAGCGCGTCTATTTCGTCGATCAGCAGCACCAAGGGTTTCGCAGTCGCCTCGGCCCAGCGCGTCAACGCCTCGCCGAAAGCCCCCGGCCCATACTCGGTCAAAATGTCGAACCAAACCCCGTCGAGAAACCCGTCGCCCAAGGAACGCGACCAAGAGGCCAGTTGCCCCAAAATGACCTGTGTCGCCCGTTCGACATCTTCGCGCATGGCTTGGGCGGCTTCCACATTGACGTACACACAGCGGTAGGTGCCCTCGGCGTTGAGCAGATCGCGCAGTGCCAACAGCGCAGAGGTTTTGCCCGTCTGCCGAGGCGCGTGCATCACGAAGTATTTCTCGTCCCGCACGAGTGCGAGCACGTCGTCTATGTCGAGGCGTTCGAGTGGCGGAATGCAGTAGTGCCTTTCGGGCTTGACTGGACCGGCAGTGTTGAAAAAGCGCATGGCGCATGTATCCTTTTTTTCATTTCACTACAAATTGAGGCACGCAGGGGTTGGATGGAGGGACGGGATTCGTCTATTACTCGCTACGCTCGTTGTAGGCTATGCCTGTGCGTCTAAATGTGGGGATTACGGTACGGGCGACCAGCGCGGGAATCGCGCGTTGATCGGGATATTGGGAATGGGATAGGCATTTGACCCATCGACATTCATCACCATGAGGGTCGAAAATCCCTGGATTAAATTCGTTCCAAAATTGTGAAATTCAAACGCCACTTGCGTCCCATCGGGCGACCACGTTGGAAAGCGCGTTGCCTCGGTGGGTTGGGAAATTGTGAGCCGCCGCAGGTTTGAACCGTCTCGATCTATCGCGTAAATCTCGTACTGCGCCCGGGGTGTTCTGCTGCCCAATGCCGGGGGTTGGTGGCGGTTGGATTCAAACGCGATCTGCGTCCCATCGGGCGACCACGCAGGGGCCTGATGCACCGCGCCGCTACCATCGGTCAAGCGCATCGCGCCCGTGCCATCGGCATTGGCGACGTAAATATCGACCCCGAGCCCGGGGTGTCCGGCCTGATAGGCGAATTTAGACCCATCGGGCGACCACACGGGCAGTTCCTCTTCCATATCCGTGTGGATCAATGCCCGTTCGCCCGAACCGTCAATATTGATCACAAAAATATTCCAATCCCAAGAGGTCTCTCCGCTTTGCAATGGCCTGCCCGCACGCTTTGTTTGAAAGAGAATTTTTTGCCCATCGGGCGACCACGACGACGCAAAATCGCCACTTGCACTTTCAACCACGCTGCGGATATTGCTCCCATCGGCATTCATGAGAAAAATATTGAAATTGGCATCGCCGCTGCGATTAGACGCAAAGGCGAGTTGCGTGCCATCGGGCGACCACGACTGCCCGGAATACGCGGCCAAATCGTCTATGGGATTGAGGTTGACGACATTTTGCCCGTCGGGATCGACAATGTGGAGGTGATAACTTTCCGTTTGCGGATTCTGCCTCAAATACGCAATTCGCCCGGGGCCTCCCGGTACCGGTTCCGGGTCGGGATCAGGCCCTGCACTGCCCGATGGCGGTGTGCTCCCACACGCGGCAAAAATCAAAGCCCAGAGTATCCCCGCGAAGATACTGTGAAAACAAGACGGATGGCTGCGAAATGCGTGCATTTGAAATTCCTTTGCTGACATGGTTTAAGTCAGTATGTGATGGCAAGTCATCGTAGAACGCAGTGGTTTTGGGTGTGGCTGGGATCACTGACCACTGATTTTTTCGTTTATTCGGACACGGGGCAACGCCCTACATTTTTTTATTTTTGGTTGCTTTTCGCCTTTTGGGATGGCCTGGTTGCAATGGACGGGCAGGGTTCGTCTATTTGCCCAACCCCTTTGCGACTTTGACTATCGCGGCTGCCACATCGCGGATGTCGTTTTCGTCCAGGTGTTCGTGCAAGCCCCACACAACCACGCTACGCAATGCCTCTACGGCCCCCGGAACGATTTCGGGAACGTAGTTGTATTCGCGGCTCGTCACGCCGTGGTGAAAGGGAAAACCGCTGTTGCCATACGTGCGTTTTTCGGTCAAGTAATTTCCGCGCATAAAAATCGGGTCTTTGATATAATGCGCCCCCATCGACACGCCCTCGGCCCGCACGGCTTTGCAAAATTCGTCGGGATCGTGACCCGTAACGTGAAAGACGAAATTCCACCACGAAACCTCGCGGTCATTTTCAGGCGGAATGGCTGTAATCCCAGGCGCATCGGCGATCAGATCGCACAGCAACGCGCCCAATTCACGGCGTCGCTCAACCACGCCGCGCACCTTTTCCAACTGCGCCAGCCCAACCGCGCCCTGCATCTCGGTCATGCGATAGTTGGGGGCCACAAAAGCGTGATCGCGCTCGCCCATATATTTGTAGTCCCATCCCTTGTCGGAAAACAGATTGAGGCGGACATGGGTTTCTCCGTCATGGGCAAGCGTCATTCCCCCATCGCCCGTGGTCATGTGTTTGGACTGTTGCAGGCTAAAGCAACCCATGTGCCCAAACGTGCCCACATAGCGACCCTTGTATTTGGTGGCGTGGCACTGGCTGCAATCTTCGATCAGCGTCAGATGGTGTTTTTCCGCAATTTTCACCACTTCTTCAATATTGCAGGGGCGACCGAACAAATGCACGAGAATGATCGCGCGCGTGCGATCCGTAATATTGGCTTCAATGGATTCGGGCGTCATGTTCATCGTGAGGGGATCGACATCGGCAAACACGGGCACGGCGTTTTGAATCAAAATCGGCATCACACTGCCCGGATCCGTGATCGGCGCGGTGATGATCTCGTCCCCCGGTTCGGGATCGACAACCCCCACCGCGAGGTGAATGGCCGCCGTGCCACTCGTTGAACTCTGTGCATAGCCCACTCCGTAAAATTCGGCAAATTGCCGTTCAAACTCCGCGACATACGCGCCGCTCTTGCCAAACAAATTTTGACTTCGCACGGCGTTCAGCAACAATTCCTCTTCCTTTTTTCCAAACGGCGCACGCGTGGAAAAGGGCGTCGTCCGCGTTTTCTTTCCGCCATAAAGAGCCAATTTTTCGCTCATATCGTCCTCCAATGTCTTGCTTGTTTCAGCTATCAGTCCCCGATCTGCCACCCGGCCCCATCGCGCGTAAAGACGATGCGCCCCGCCAGCATGGTCAGATCGACTTGAATGGCGTGGATGCGATGCGGCGGCTCGCGAAACAGATCGCGTTCTATCACCACCAGATCGGCCTGTTTGCCGGGCGCGATGACGCCAACTTCTTCCTCGAGGCGCAGTTGGCGGGCGCCGTTGACCGTATAGCCCATAAGCATGTCCTCAAGTGCCATTCGCTGATCCGCAGGCGGCAAAGGCGTGCCCTCTGCCGCGCCCGGCGCGAGGCGCGTGTGCCCGATCTCGATGCCGAAAAGCGGCGATGTTTGCGGGAAAGGCAGGCCCGTGGCCGGGTAATCGGCGCCGAAGGCAACGAGCGGCGCCGCATCCCACACGTCTTTCAACAGCATGACATTGGCGCCGCGTTGTTCATCGAGCAAATGCGAATAGAGTGCCAATGTTCCGCTCAGGTCGTGCGCCCAATGGGGCGTGGTTTGGATCATGACATCCAACGATTTCAGGCGGTGCAAATCTTCGGGCGCGGCGAGCATGGCGTGGGCAACGGTGACGCGGCTGTTCGATTCGGGCACGGTAGCGCGGGCCGCGGCCACCGCGTCTAGTGTCACGCGCAACGTGCGGTCGCCAATGGCGTGAATGTGCGCGTCCAAATTGGCTTTTCGCAGCGCGGAGAGAAATTGGAAAAACGGTTCTCCGGACAGCAGAACAGCACCGCTACCACCGGCGGCGTAAGGCGTGAGAACCGCGGCGGTTTCTCCTTCTATCGTGCCGTCGTTGGGAATTTTCACCGTGTGCAGATCGATGAGGTCAGAGGCGAACTCTCGGCGAATTTGGGCAACGCGCCGCGCCATGTCCGCGCCTTCCTCGGTTGGGCCGTTGAGATATGAACTGGCGCGAAAGCGCACGGACAGTTGCCCCTCGCGTTCCATGCGCGTGAGAGCTTTGAGCGCGTTTCGCAACAAGGTGTCGCCGCCGGGAATGCCCGCGTCGAACACAGTGGTGATCCCCATGGCCGAATAGTTCGGCAACATGTCGGAAAAGGCGGCGCGGAAATCTTCCTCCGATCCGATGCCAAAGAGCGGCACCAAGGGCCAAAACGCATTGCCTTCCACCATCCAGCCCGTGGGATCGCCGTTCTTGTCGCGCTGGTAGTAATGGACGCCGGGCAGCGGATCGGGCGTGTCCTTGGCGATGCCGGCCACTTCCAACGCCTTGCTGTTCACCCAAGCGCTGTGTGCGTCAAGCGCGATGAGCATGACCGGCCGGTCAGAGACGATGGCGTCCAAATCCCCGCGGTAGGGGCCTTTCACGCCGGCGGCGTTGAGGGCGGTGTTGAGGGCACTCGGAAAACCGAATCCAAACAAAACCTTCTCGTCGGGATGCGCGTCTGCATAAGCCTTTAGCGCGGCCTGCACATCGGCGACTGTCTGTGTGCCGATGACCTGCAACTTGGAATTGAGCAGGCCGGCCACCGCGGGATGCGAGTGGGTTTCCACAAAGCCGGGGATGAGCATCTTGCCCTTGAGGTCCATGGTGCGGGCACTGTTGTCAGCACGCCTTGTGGCTTCCTCACTCGTCCCGACATAGTGAATCCGCCCATCGCGCACGAGTACCGCTTCGGCTCGGAGTTGTGTCGGATCTCCCGTCCAGACGACGCCATTGACAAAGAGCGTTTCCTCGGCCATAGGGGTTGCTGGAACGCTCCATGCGAAAATCGCGCACAAGAGCGCGACTGCACTTTTTTTTCGATTGCTCACGGCTTTTCTCCTTGTGGTTGATAGTATATAGACGAGCGATCAGTGTGTAAGTCGCACGGCTTCACAGCTTGATAACCGCGATGATGATAGCGGCCAAGGTCAACAACGTCGCCATGAGCCAACGAAAGTGTCTATCCATGCGCTTGTTGACCTCGTCAATGCGCTTGTTGGTCTCATCAATGCGCTTGTTGGTCTCATCCATGCGCGCATTGAGCGACTCCCTGAGCCTGTCCATACGGTTATTGGTCTCGTCAATGCGTGCATTGAGCGACTCCCTGAGCCTGTCCATACGGTTATTGGTCTCATCAATGCGCTTGTTGGTCTCGTCAATGCGAAGGAGCAAAGACTCATAGACCTTGTCGATGCGCTGATTGGTCTCGTCAATGCGCTGATTGGTCTCGTCAATGCGCTGATTGGTCTCGTTAAGACGGAGGATCAGCGACTCATTGAACTTGTTGATGCGCTGATTGAGCGCGTCGAAACGATCAGTCAGCGATTCGTTGAGATTGTCCATCCGCTGATGCACCGGTCGAACCTGGTCGCGCAGGTCTTGGATGTCTTCGCGCAAATAGGAAATACCCCAATGGAACTCTTCGGGGGCAGAACGTACTGGGGTGGTCGGGCCGTCATTCATGGGTCATCTCCAAAGTTAAGAAGGTTTGAGGTTGTACGAGATCGTCTGACAAAATAAAACATTATCTCGCCCGTGTCCATACGCGGTCTAAACGATTCGATCTTCTGCTGTGGACCACGTTCCGCATCTGATTCTCAGAACGCGATCCACAGGCGTCATAAACGTCATCAACACGCGGAAGGCGGTGGGCGCAGACTCGCTGCCTCGCAACTGCCAAAAGCGGTGGGCATACGCGCCCGGCCCAATGGAAATCGCATCGTTGCCCATGTGATAGGTCGCGTATCCCGACTTGAGAAAGGCGACCTCGCCCGCTTGCCCGCGCACAATTCCGCTGTCAAAATCCAGTTCCCCACCCGGAACAAAATCGCACGCAATTTGAAATGGCACGCGGTCGTAACCCGCCACTTTCACATGCAGATCAAACCCACCTGCCACCTCCTCAATTTCCATGGTGGTCGCCAGCGGTGGCAAAGCGTACACCGCACGCTCTTTCCGCACCTCGTAAAATGCCTCAAACGCAACCGCACGGCCCAAGGGCAAATCATACCCTGGCCTGCTGCCATCCAAACTTTGGCTCACATGCGTCATGACAATTTTGCCATCCGTTGCCTCAAAGGTCTCGCCGGCAAATTGTGCAATGGCAAAATAACTCGCGCACAAATTCACCGACGCCAATTCCACTTTCCCATATTTGACGCCAAATGGCGAGGTGATACCCGCGCCTGCTGTCGCGCTCGTTTTTCCGCGTCGCACGCGCCACAAGCGCGCCGTGGGATACACCTTTGCATAGGACTCGGGCAAAGGCTCGCGTTGCAAGTCATCCACGCGCCATTCGGGATGGGTCAAAAACGGCTCCAGCGTCCACGGCAACCCGCCCGGGGATATGGCGTACAACCAATCTGCCACCGCCGCGTAAAATCCATTGCAGTCTCGCCGCGCCATGTCGTAATAGCTATCGACCATATTTACGAGCACAACGCGCGTGCCAAAATCTTGCCTGCGCGAAAAACTCGTCACGACCGTTCCGTCTGCGTGTAACATGTGATAGGACAGATCGAGATTTTTCCGCACGGGTTCTAACAGTTCGGGCTGGTCGAGCGCGTCAGCGGCCAACCTCAGCGCGCGATTGCAGATCGCGTTATACGCGCCCGCGCTGCGCTCGATGTATTCGCCATCGGCGTTCATATCTATCGTTTCGGCGAGATAGCTTTCTATCGCGTCCTTCCCATCCAAATCGGGAAATAATTCCAGCGCGAGCGAAAGCGCGGCGACCAGCACCCACCGGTGATTGGGCGTGTGAAACCCGCCCGCGATCATACCCGGAACGCCCGTTTGAATCATCTCGCCGAGCGCGTCGGCAATCTGCCCCGCGCCCTCATCTTCGGCTTTGCGCGCGGCCCGAACCACGGGCGCGATTGCCTTGACGATAAATCCGGTGTCTGGCGACGAATCGAAATTGGTTGTCACCAAGTCATAACACCCACTCTCCCGGCGGAAATTTCGGGCAAAAGCCGCGCCCGCGAGAATGCGCGCCAAAATTTCTTCGCTCCGATAATATCGCCCGCCCTCCAAAAGATAGGCATACCCCAGCGTCGTCACCGCGCTCACATTTGACGGACCGGCAACGCCATCGCTGACAAACCCGCCGCAATCTTCCCGGCGCGTGTCCATCACCTGACTGGGCAAAATGGCTTCTGTTTGTTCGTTCAGCTTTTTTAGCAGTGATTCGTATTTTAGCATGGAAATGATCCGGAAGGTAATCCGCCTTGTATCTTGCCTTTTCGGGCGGGCACGGGGCACCTACGTTTTTATTTTCGCATCTTTCATTTGCACTTCAATGGCTTGCCTTCTCGCGCAGATCGATAGACCGCTTCGAGCAGGGCGACGGTGCGGCGGCCTTCGCGTCCATCTACGGCGAGGGGCGTGCCTTTTGTCACGGCATTGACCACGTCTTCCACAATGCTGTGAACGCGATTCTCCACGCTGTCGAGCTTCTCCTGAAGCCCATCGCCGTACACAGTCATCTCGCCATTTAGAACATCGTGTAGCAAAACGCCGCCTTCTGACCCGTGGACCTCCGCGCTGAAATACGCGCTTTGAGGAAAGGTCGTCGTGCCCAAAATCGTGCCTTTTGCCCCGCTCTCAAAATTCAGGATCGCCAGCCCGATATCTTCGGTCTCGATCTCGTGGTTCACAATGTCAATTTCGCCGTACACAGACGCGGGGTTGCCCATGAACCAACTCAATACATCGAGCAGATGCGCGCCCTGATTGGCCAGCGAACCGCCTCCATCTATCGCCCATGTGCCGCGCCAACCGACATCGTGCGTAAAATAATCGTCCGACCGAAACCACTTAAAACGCACCTCGCCCAAAATCATCTTCCCCAGCCAACCTTCCCGAATCGCGGTCGCCACTTTGACATTGCCATCCACGTACCGGCTTTGATAATCCACGCCGCACAATACGCCTGCATCTTCACACGCCGCAATCAGCCGATCACACGCTTCGGTGCTCACGTCCATGGGCTTGGTCGTAATCACATGCTTGCCCGCCTTTGCCGCTTCAATGCCCACGGCTGCGTGTTTGCCACTCGGCGTCATCACCATCACCACATCCACATCGTCCCGCGCAAACACCTGCGCCATATCCACCGTGCAATCCGCTTCCAATTCCCGCGCAACTTCCTCGGCCAAATCGGCGTGCAGATCGCACACCACCTTCAACTCCGCGCCTTCTGTCTCTTTGATCAACCGCGCTCTGTTGCGCCCCATGCCCAGCCCAATAACGCCAAAACCGACCATATTTTCCTCCTCAGTTGTACCCCGCTCCGGCTATTCGTTACGCGCAATCCGGGTGGCCTTCGCGCCAGCGACCAAACGCGACCTCGGTCTGCCCACCTTGATTGACCAGCGACATCTCCTCTCGGGTGTCCAACCACATGCGCGTCCACACCGTTGCATCTCTCAACTCGCACTGGGGATATTTCCGACTGCGTGCCACAAAGCCCGGAAATGCCTCGCGGCCGGTCGGCTGACCAATGGGATTGTAGCGCAGATCAAAACTCCAGCGAATCTTGTCGCTCACATTGGGCAATGACCCGTGAACCGTGCGCTTGGGCAGAAAAATGACATCTCCCCGTTTGACCGGCAGCGGTATCATGCGTTCCGCTTCAAACAGGGATTCGGGGATTTGCCGCCCGCCCGCTGTTCGTGGGCCGTTGCCAAAATACGACGAGCAGTGCGTCAAAAGCCCGTGTTTGTGGCTGCCGGGCACGACCTTGAGCGGGCCTTGTTCAATAGCCACATCTTCGAGTGCAAACCACACCGTCAGCATCTTTGTCTCGTCTGCTTCTGGCACGACCACGCCCTGATCCTGGTGCCAGATGGTCTCGCCCAAAATCGGATTCCCAAACTGATTCTTGGGCAAGATATGCTCGGGCGGTTTGATTCGCACATGTTGCACGGGATTCGAGTAAATCTCTTCGCCGATGAGCGATTCCACACAATCGAGCAACGGCTCTGCCGTGAACGCATTCAGAACGGCCTGACCCGTCCAGAACGGCGTATCGGCCTGCACATTTTGGAACGGCAGCGAAAAATCGAAATACTGTTTGTGGACATCGCCCGTCTCAATGCAAACCGCGATGAATCGCTCGGCAAAATCCAAGTCCTCAAACAAAGACGAAATTTCCTCTCGCGCGTACAAATCGCGCACCAGCGCGTCGAGCACCTCCGTGTACTCATCGATCACCGGGTCCAACACGCCTTCCGGGTCCAACACGCCTTCCACCACCAGATAGCCTTCTTCTTCAAACTGTGCAATCTGCTCGGCAGTCAGGTAACTCATGGTGTTCCTCCATGGTGAATATGAGCTTTCAGCGGTTAGCAAAACGAACGTTGAGCCTATACATCGTTTTGGGCGGATGGGCAAGGGGCTGATTGCTTTTCGCGTCTTCGGACAGGCACGGGGGCCTGTCCCTACCTGCCTTTCATCCTCGTTCATCTGCGTTTATCTGTGGTTGCTTTGCCGCTCTCCCTCTTCCGCTCGTCTCCGGCACAACCACCGTCAGTGCCTTGGGCATAATTTCAAATGTGAGTTCTTTCGGGCCTTTTGCCACTTCGCCATCGAATTGAAACCAATCGCATTTTTGACGCGCAATACAAATTTTTTTTGCCCGAAACATCTCCACGCCGGGCATGCGGCCAAACGTGTTGTTAAAAAGCCGATAGGTATTCAGCGCCAGGCGAATCCAGCCCGGATGGGTGAACACGCACACATCGAGTTTCCCATCATCCGGCACGGCTTGGGGAGCGATGACTGCGCCGCCGCCGTACTGCGACATATTGGCGATGGCGACGAACAGGGGACAGCGTTTGATTTCCCGTTTAGAATCCAATTTCAACCGCAACCTCTCGGGCTGAAATGAGAGCAGACATCGCGCGGTGAGCAGGACATAGAGCAAGAAGCCCCGGCGGCCCGTGCGATGGGCATACCGACGAGCCACCTCGGCATCCAAGCCAATGCCGGCCGTGGCGAAAAACAGGGTATCGCCCACGCGCCCCGCGTCTATTTTGCGAAACCGTGGGCGAACAAACGCCTCGCACGCCTTGCCCGGATCTCGAGACAATTTCAACTCGCGTGCAAACGCATTGCCCGACCCGGCGGGCACCACGCCCAAGGGCGTTTCCGTGCCGACCAACGCGCGGCCCACCTCGTTGATCGTGCCATCGCCGCCAATGGCAACCACCAAATCAAAGCCATTCTCAGACGCGCTGGCAGCCAACTGCGTGGCGTGCCCCGGGTATTGCGTGTCTTTAATGGCAAAATTCAGCCCGGCTTTTTCGCACGCGGCAATCACGCGCGAGCGCACGCGGCGCACGCCTGCCCGCGGATTCACAATGCAGAGCGCGCGGGAAAATCGCGCGTTCATGGATGCAAAAAATCGACCAGTGCCTGGCCGATATCCCTCAAAATTTTGGGTGATGGTTGCGAGACATCGATCTGTTGCACTATCGTACCGGGGTAGTGCTTTAGCACATCGACCGTCTGGCGGTCATAAACTTCAAACCGCTTGCGAATGATCTCTTCATTTGCATCATCGACCCGGTACGCGATGAGCGCGCGCCCGAAAAGCCGCTGGATCAGCACTTCCCGATCCGGGCAATCCAACAAGATGATCAATTTGACATTCAAACTCGCATCGGCCATGCGCGCTTGGGCGAGCGTGCGCGGGATGCCATCCAAAACCAAGGTGTGTTGCTGTGGCTTAAACGTGCCAAACTCGACCAGACGCTGCATGTGCTCGCGCCACAGGCCCACGACAAACTCGTCGGGCACCAATTCGCCTTTGCGAATGCTCGCCAACGCCATTTCCCCCGGCTGGCTGTTGAGGTCCAGCGCCCTGAGCATATCGCCACTGGAAAAGTGAAACAAATCCGGAATTTGTTTTAACACGCTTCCCCATGTGCCTTTTCCGGCACCGGGAGGGCCAAACAACAAGACGGTCTCATACATCGGTGCAACTCCCGCGTTTGTCTTTTGACAGAATGGAAATGTGATGGTATTTTAGCAATCAACCCCCGCCGCTCCACCGCTTCCCCAAGGAGAAAACCATGAACCTCGATCCCACCGCTGTTTCGCTACAGAAAAATGGCAAGAAAATTGAAGCCCTCATCCACGGCGAGACAGAGCATGTTGATCGCGTTGCGCGTGCGTTTCCAAGAAGCAATCCCGATCACTTCGTCAGCTTGATGGATGAAGTGGGGCACGAAATCGGCATCATTGAAAATCCCAAAGAACTCGACTCGGCCTCGCGCAAGGTGCTCGAAGCCGAACTCAAAGCCATCTACTTTGTCCCGACCATCCGTGCGATTCGCTCCGTCGTCTCCAAAGGCACGGGCAGCGAGTGGACGGTCGATACCGACGATGGGGAATACACCTTCCGCATTCTCGGACGAGACGCGCTCAAAGGCGACGAACCGCCAACCCTCGAAATCGCGGACGAACACGGCAAGCGATACAAAATCGACAATTACTGGGAACTCGACGCCCAAAGCCGGGACATCACCTCGGACCTCTTGCCCGACAAAATCCTCAAGGCGCGCTATTACACCCGCTCGAGCAGTTCGAAGGGCAGAAGCAGCAGTGGTCGCGGCAGGGGGTCGAGCAGTTCTGGCGGTGGATCGAGCTCGATGATGGGCATGGGCATGCGCTGACCGCGAGCATGAAAACCAAAAAGTCACTGGATTACTTACGTTATGACGAAGACTTGCGTCTCGCGTCTCCCCTCTCGCCTACTGAATAACACCGTTTCAACACAGGCTTTATCGCTGCCCGCTAACCCCTCAGCAACACCGCACGCCCAACAGCACTTCGGCCAGCAACTGATCCAACCGCTCATAGCCAAGCCCAACGCGCCCCATCGCGTCAATGTCAAATGGGGTGCGTTTGAGTACTCGTGCCTTTTCCCGGCTGTATTTGCCCAGATGCTGCTCATACTCGGGGTTCCGGTTCTCCACGTCTTGCAAAATCCCCTGAATTTCCGCATCTGCTTCAAATTGCGCGGCTTTTTCCCGCAAGATATTGTACGTCCGCATACACCCTGCGGCAAAATCCCATACGCCATCTTCGTCTTCGGTGCGAAATGCGTGGGCGTCGAAGTGTTTTGGCCCCGCATACCCGTTGTTTTCCAGCAAGCGCACGAGCAAAAACGCGCTTTTGTAATCCTCTGAGCCAAACCGAAAATCCTGGTCGTAGCGTCCAAAACGCTGGTCGTTTAAGTCGATGTGGAACAGTTTGCCCGCTTCGAGTGCTTGCGCCACGCCGTGATGGAAATTTAACCCGGCCATGTGTTCGTGTGCCACTTCTGGATTGACCCCCACCATCTCGGGGTGATCCAGCGTTTCGATAAAAGCCAGATAGTGCCCGGTGGTCGGGAAATACATATCGGCGCGCGGTTCATTGGGCTTGGCCTCGAGCGCGAATTTCAAATCGTATTTTTGGTCGCGCGCGTACTCGCACAGATAATTTAACCCATCGCGATAGCGTTTGAGGGCTTCGATGGGGTCTTTGCCCACATTGCACTCCGCGCCTTCTCGCCCGCCCCAAAACACATAGGTCGCGGCGCCCAACTCCACGCCCAAATCGATGGCCTGCATAATTTTTTGCAAGCCATACGCGCGAACTTTGGGATCGTTGGATGTAAATCCCCCGTCCTTAAACACGGGATGGGAAAATGTATTGGTGGTTGCCATTGGCACCACCATGCCGTAATTTTCCAGCGCGTTTTTGAAATCGCGCACAATTTTATCGCGCTGTTGCTGCGTGGCGTCAATCGGCACGAGGTCATTGTCGTGCAGGTTGATGCCCCACGCGCCCAGTTCGCTCAACCGCTGCACAATCCGTTCGGGCGCGAGCGGATTGCGCGTGGGGTCGCCAAAGGGATCGCGTCCGGGGTTGCCCACGGTCCACAACCCAAATGAAAACTTGTCTTCTTTTGTCGGCGTATATGCGTCGGCCATTGGATCTCCTCAAAGACGTGAAAAATAATGACCCTTCCCCTGTCTCTCCCCGAAACGGGGAGGGAGATGTTCTCCCATCGCGTCTCGTAGGGAGGAGTTAGGGGGTAGGTCCCATATATCTCAAATTGTAAAATATTACCCTATCCGCTAACTGTCAATGGACAATTCGCACATCGCGTCCGCCTAGAAACACAATCAGGAGCATGCACCATGATCATCCGCGATCCCGTTCACGGCGACCTTTTCTTCCATGAATCCGAACGCCGGGTCATGGACACGCGGCAAATGCAACGCCTGCGCGGGGTGCGCCAAACCGGATCGGCGTATCTCGTTTATCCGGGTTGCATGCACACGCGATTTGAACACTCGCTGGGGACGACTGCCATGGCGCGGCGCATCCTCCACGTCTTGCGGCAAAACGGCGCGCACATCGAACCCGAACAGGGCCACGCGGTTGCCCTCGCCGCGCTGGTTCACGACATCTCGCACTTGCCCTTTGGGCACACGTTTGAAGACGAGCGCAAACTCTTTCCCCGTCACGACACGGCTGACCGCATCGAGCACTTCCTATCGCAAACGGAAATCGCACAAGCCCTCGACGCTTCGGGCCTGCGCGATGCGGTTGTTTCCCTGCTCACAGACAAATCGTTTTCACCGGCGTGGATGCGGCAAATTGTGTCCAGCACCATCGACGCGGACCTGCTCGACTACTTGCGCCGCGACGCTTATTTTGCGGGCTTGCGCCAGGATTATGACGACCGAATTTTCAGCACCTTTATGCTTGTCGATAACACCCTCGCCATTGATCTGACCCGCCTGAGCACGCGCACCGAACTGTTGCACCTGCTCCGCTTGCGCTATTTCCTCACCGAGCGCGTTTATTATCACCACGCCAAAGTCGCATCGGGCGCGATGATCGCCAAAGCCGTTGAACTCGCCACCGAACACGGGCTCGTTGAAACCGACCTCTACACCCTGACCGATGAGGCTCTGTTTCGCCACTTGCTCGGGTACAAAGACCCGCGCATCGCCCGCTTGATCAATGGCGTTTGCGACCGGCGCCTGCTCAAACGCGCGTACGCGATCTCAACCGCCGAAGTGGGCCGCCGAGGGCGCGATGAATTGATCGCAAAATACAACCGATCCGCCGAATCCCGCCAGCGAATGGAACGCGAGATCGCCGACGCCGTGACCCTCAACCCCGATCAGGTCATCCTCTATTGCCCCGACATTTCGGCCATCAAAGAAGCGCGCGTGCGCGTTGTCACCCGCCATGGCCTGACCCGCCTAAACGACCCGCCCGACAATCCGCCCTTTGACGTCAAAGCCGTTGAAGACCAATACGACCACCTGTGGAAATTCTACATCTTCGCGCCCGAAAGCTACAAAGAGCGCGTTGGTCGAGTGTGCGAGCGCGTCTTCGGCGAACAAAACGCACTGGTGTGAGGCGGAAAAGGTAAGATGCGAGGATAGAAACGTAGGGACGATGCCTCTAAGATTGACTTTTGTGTTTGACGCGATCAAACAGCGGCATATCTGCCCGTCCCGCGCTTTCCATCTTTTGGTGGCACGACGGGCATAAGCTGATCAGATTGCCCAGTTGATTGGCCTCTTTTGGCGAATCGAAAAGCCGATACGGAATTTTGTGGTGGACATCCATCTGCCGCCCGAGCGCGTCTTCTGTTAGCCCACACGCCGCGCAACAAAACCCGTCGCGTTCCCGCGCCAAATTCGCCTGCGTTTTCCAATTGCCCCCGCGATATTCGGGGCGGCCTTCAAGCACGAGTTCAAAAGCCTCGTCAGACTCCCATTTGGATCTGCACGCATTGTTGCAAAACTGCGAGCGCGTGCCCTTTTCAACGTACCAGCGCGGTTGGGCAAATCGCTTCCCGCATTGCACGCATCGCACGGCGATATCGTCTTCGCGCCGAACAGTTTTTTCTTCGTCAAACGCCAAGCGCGTTTGCGGCGATGTGATCGATGAATACTTTTTGTCTGCCATTGTTTTGCAACCCTCAGCATGGAGCATGTCAAACACAGCGGCCTAACTTACGCCAGTACTTTTTTGTAGAGAAATTCTGGCGCGAAATCTGCGGGGTAAATGATACCACGCCAGCCCAAGCCTCAGAGCGCGTCTGGGAAATCGTCCGATCACAATTCCAAGAAATCGACCCAGCGCTGGCACGATGGGTCATCGGTAAGTTTTTTGATCCAATGGATGTATCAGAATATCGACACGATTGGCATAAATAGCAAGTCCTGCGGCGTTCTTTGAGAATATTGCCCAGGCGTCCAAAGTTTTTTATCTTAGAACAGATGTTGGACAAAAATCTGTCCTTTCACCGTTTGACCGCAAACAGGAGCATCCCGTGTTCAAAAACTATCTCAAAATAGCGATCCGCAATTTCTGGCATCAAAAAACCCATTCCGCGATCAACATCGCGGGCCTCTGCGTGGGCTTGGCCTGTAGCTTTTTAATTTTTATGTGGATCGCGCACGAACTCAGCTACGATCAATTCCACACCGAAGGCGACCGAATCTACCGCCTGATGAGAAACCATCGCGGCAAGAACAAAATTTCGACATTGTCTTCTATCCCCGCGCCGAGTGCCAAATTGCTGCAAGATCGATATCCAGAAGTGACCGAGACCGTGCTCGTAACATGGAACCAACCCATGCTTTTGACGCACGAAAAACAAACGTTTCGGGAGCGCGGTCAGCACGCGGATGCGGCTTTTTTTCAGGTGTTCACCTTCCCCATCCTCTTGGGCAACCCCGAAACGGCGATAGCCGAGCCGAACAACATCGCCATCTCGGCGCAACTGGCCGAGAAATATTTTGGAGCGGATTGGCGAAACGCCGCGCTGGGGCAGGTTTTTGTGGTGAACAATTCGCACGCGCTGTTAAAATACGACAACAAAAGCTTTAAGGTCACAGCCGTGTTTGAAAACATGCCTATAAATTCGACGCAGAGATATGACTTTATTTTGCCAATGGCGTCTTATCGCGCCGACAAACCCTGGCTCGAACAGTGGACCGCGAACCACCTGCGGCTATACGTTCAACTGCAAAAAGATGTGGATATCGATCAATTCAATGACAAAATCAAAAATATCATCAAAGAGAATGACAAAACCGTCACGAGCGATGCGTTTTTACAACCCTATCGAGATATCCATCTTTATTCCGACTACAGGAATGGCAAATTGGTCGGCGGGCGGATAGACTATGTGCAGATGTTCATTGTCGTGGCCGCGTTCATCATCGCCATTGCCAGCATCAATTTTATGAACCTATCGACAGCGCGATCCACGCAGCGCGCCCAGGAAATCGGGATTCGCAAAGCCGTGGGTGCCCACAAGGCGATTCTGATCGGGCAGTTTATGGGCGAATCTCTCGTGATGACCGTGATCTCAGCGCTCCTGGCTCTGGTCATCGTCATTTCGGTTTTGCCGCCGTTTAGCGGCTTGATTGGTCAAACCCTCACGATAGATCTCTTCAGCGTCGAGATTTTGCTCATTTTCTTCGGCATTGCTATCGCAACGGGTTTGCTCGCCGGAAGCTATCCCGCATTTTACCTGTCCAGTTTTAATCCGGTCGTCGCGTTGCGCGGTTCTTTTACGCCCGGGTCCGGTTCAAACCAGTTGCGTCGGGTTCTGGTGGTGTTCCAATTTGGTCTTTCCATTTTGCTCATCATCGGCACGCTGACGGTTTACGAACAGATCGCGTATATGCGAAACAAAAATCTGGGCATCGAACGCGACAATTTGATCTATATGCGTTTGGAAGGCGCAGCAAAAAAACAGTATGATGCTTTTAGGCGAGAACTTTTGCAACAACCGGGCATTGTGGGCGTGACCAGCACCGGGCACAACCCGCTCAGGGTGACCAGCACGGGCACAAATGCCATGTGGGAAGGCAGAGACCCCAATTCAGAACACATTTTTCACAGGTTACACGCCAACTACGATGTGGTCAAAACCCTGCAAATGGAGACAGTACACGGGCGCGAATTTTCCAGAGATTTTGCCGGCGATGCCACCAATTTCATCGTGAACGAAGAAATGGCCCGGGTGATGGGCATGGAAAATCCGGTCGGCACTCGCCTCAGATTTGGGCGCGAAGGCCAGATTATCGGCGTGGTCAAAAATTTCCATTTTCAATCTCTATACACCGCCATTGAACCGCTTATCATTCGGCTGGATCCCGCACGCACCGAATTTTTGTTCGTGCGTATTGCTGCGGGACAAACTGCCGAGGCCATTGCCGGGATGGAAAGGGCATTCAAAAAATTCAATCCCAACAGCCCGTTCGAGTTTTCTTTTCAAGACGAACAATTTGAAAGCATGTATCGAAACGAAAGCACTATGGGCACGCTGGCGACTTTTTTTGCCATCCTCGCCATTTTCATTTCTTGCCTGGGCCTGTTTGGGCTCGCGTCTTTCACAGCCGAACAACGCACCAAAGAAATCGGCATCCGAAAAGTTTTGGGCGCGTCCATCCCCAACTTGGTGCTCCTGCTGTCCAAAGAATTTATCAAACTGGTCGCCATTGCCTTTGCACTGACCGCGCCTCTGGCCTACCACTTCACGACCGGATGGCTCAATGACTTTGCGTACCACACGTCGCTCAGTTGGCACGTCTTCGTCTTCGCCGGTATCCTCTCCCTAATCATCGCCTTTATCACCGTCAGCTATCAAGCCATCAAAGTTGCCCTTGCCAATCCCGTCGAATCGCTGCGCTATGAGTAGATTCCGTGTCGGAGGCGGGGACTGACCACTGAACTGAAGACTTGAACCATGCGCTTTTTCAACACCGCTGGCCCCATTAAGCCGGACAGACACTACTGTGTCCCGCCGTTGGAACGCTTGGACTTAGACGCGGTGCTGGCACTTATCCGGGACGAGAAGTACTTCGTCCTGCACGCGCCCCGGCAAACGGGCAAGACCTCGGCCCTGCTGGCACTGTGCGACTTGCTCAACGCCGAAGGGGCATATCGCTGTGTGTATGTCAATGTCGAGGGCGGGCAAGCCATGCGCGAAGATGTCGAACAGGTCATGCGTACCATTCTGGCCACGTTGGCACTTCGAGCGAGTTTGACACTGGACGACGAATTTTTGAACGAGGTCTGGCCCGGTATTCTCGCCGAGGTCGGACCGGGTGCTGCTCTGCATGCGGCGTTGACGCGCTGGGCCAAAGCCGATCCCAAGCCGCTGGTGCTGCTCATCGACGAGATAGACGCGCTGATCGGCGACTCGCTCCTATCCGTGTTGCGTCAGTTGCGGGCCGGCTACGACCAGCGTCCAAAACATTTTCCGCAAAGTGTGATACTGTGCGGGGTGCGCGATGTGCGCGATTACCGCATCCATTCGAGTTCAACCAATGCCATCATCGCCGGGGGCAGTCCGTTCAACATCAAAGCGCAATCGCTGCGTCTGGGAGATTTCTCGCAAGATGAGGTGCGTGCTCTGCTCGGGCAACACACCGAAGAGACGGGTCAGGCATTCACGTCCGAGGCATTGGAGATGATCTGGACGCAGACCCAAGGTCAGCCGTGGCTGGTCAACGCTTTGGCGGATCAAACCTGCTTCCGCGATGGGGCCGCGGATCGGCGCGATTCGGTCACTGCTTCTGCCATCATTGAGGCGAAAGAGCAACTCATCCTGCGCCGCGAAACGCATTTGGAACAGTTGACCGACAAACTCAAAGAGGAGCGCGTGCGGCGCATTGTCGAGCCCCTCTTGAGTGGGGGCGAGGAACGCCATTTCACGAATCGCGATTTGGAGTATGTGCGGGATCTCGGTCTCGTGGTTCAAGATCGCCCTCTGCGTATCGCCAATCCGATCTACGCCGAAGTCGTGCCGCGCGAATTGACCTGGGTGATCCAAGAGGAGTTCGATCAGGAAACAGCCTGGTATGTCCATGCGGATGGCAGTTTGGATGTGGTCGAGTTGCTGACCGCGTTCCAAACGTTCTTCCGCGAACACTCAGAGCATTGGGTGAAACGATTCGCATATCGAGAGGCCGGGCCCCAGTTATTGCTACAGGCATTTCTCCAGCGCATCGTGAACAGCGGCGGACGCATTGAACGCGAGTATGGCCTGGGCAAGATGCGAACCGATCTCCTTATCGTCTGGCCGCAGGGCGAACAGACGCGCAAATTCGTGATCGAGTGCAAAGTGCTTCACAAAAGCTTGGAACAGACTATCACCGAGGGTTTGGCACAGACCGCCGAGTACATGGATCGCTGCGATGCAGAGGCGGGTCATCTGGTGGTCTTTGATCGGCGCGAGGGCAGGCGTTGGGCGGACAAGGTGTTCCGGGATCGCCGAGCGTCGGAGAGTGATGTCGAGATCGATATTTGGGGGATGTGAGGAAGGCGGGGGGCAGGAGTCAGTCCGCCCAACCTCAAGCCCCAAGTGGCCGGTGAAAATCAGCTATCAACATTTCGCTTTCAGCTTTATTAACTGATGTTACGCACTGATACATGAGTTGCTCGTCTCAAGCGTTTGGTTCTGCCTCCTTGTGGGTTGCCTCCGATGCCTTCGGCGACCGACTTTTTTCAACAGCAAAAAAAAGGAAGCAAAAAATGCCGCTCTCATGCGCCGAGAGGCTGGCACAGCGCAAACCGCTTCGTTGCACACACGACATGCGCTGGCCTGCGAGGTGGGTTGCCAAATGAACATGGGGTGCGAGACGGCCTTGCGCGCTGTGCGCGATGGCTTTATCGGAGGGTCTTTTGGGATGGCCTGGTTGCAATGGCTTCTCTGAATGACTGCGTAACGTCAAGGGAATCATTTGCTGGCAACATATCGCATCACATCAGGTCAACAGATATTCAATTTGGTATTAGTGGCGGCTATGCGGGGCTGATAGCCGAAGTCACAAACAAAAACCCCGGTATCATCAAATGATGACGCCGGGGTTTTTGTTTGCGATCTCGATGTTTTGTATCAGGAAAGGACGGCTTTGAGCTTGTCTTCTATCGCGCGTTTGGGGACGGCGCCGATCAGTTGATCGGCCTGTTTGCCATCCTTAAAAATGAGCAAGGTGGGGATGCTGCGAATGCCAAAGCCCTGCGCGGTCTGCTGGGCATGGTCCACATCCACTTTGCAAACTTTCACGCGACCGTCGTATTCCCGAGCGAGTTCTTCAATGCTCGGGGCAATCATCCGGCACGGGCCGCACCATGTTGCCCAAAAATCCACCAGCACCGGAATATCGGAATTGACGACTTCTGACTGGAAATTCTCATCTGTAATATTCAATGGACTTCCCACTTTGAGACTCCTTTCGAATTGGGTTTGATGTGCCTGAGAATGCGTTAAACTACCAAGTTTGTATCGGATTGTCAAGGGGATGCGCGGCAGATGCAGTACGCCAGGTGGGCGAGAATTTCGTGCGGTGGGCCGCCGCTGGACTTGAGGCGGTTGTCTGCGTCGAGAAGGGCCTCGTGGGCCTGCCAGAGGGTTTGATCGTCAAAATTGCGGGCCTGGTCGAGATAGTTTTTGGCAAAAAACGCGGGCACTTTGAGACGCGACGCCACAGCACTTCTGGACAGGCGTTGGCCCGATACCCAGTGTGCGCGCCGCAAAATCGCAAAGTGACGGACGAGCAGGGCAACCGTGCCGGCCGGGTGTTCGCCTTGCTCGCGGAGGCGTCCAATCATGGCCTGCGCCTTGCCCAACTGCCGGTGGCCGAGCGCGTCGGCGAGTTCAAAAACCGTGACCCCCCGCGTGTTGTCGATCACTTCCGAGACGTGTTCGCGCGCGATGGGATTGGCAGATGTCGCGACAAAGAGCTTTTCGATTTCGCTGTCCAACTCGCGCAGATTTGATCCAATGCTCATGTGGAGCAGATGCGCCGCATCGGGCGCGATTTGTCTGCCCAGGGTTTTGACGTGCGTCTGAATCCACGCCGGGATTTCACTGTCGTAGGGCGGGCGAAACTCGATGGCAACCGCGCGTTTTCGCAGTTCGGCATATAGTTTTTTGCGCCCATCGGGTTTGGTCGCCGTGACGATCAATGTCGTTGTTTCGGGGGGGGATGCAATGAGGGGCAAGAGTTCGGGCGTGGCCGCATCGGGCAAACGGTCCGCATTTTTGAGGGCGACCAAACGGCGCGGCGCCATCAGGGGAAAGGTGAGGACCTGCGAAATGACCTGCGAAATCTCGACCTCTTCGGCCCGATAAATGTCGAGGTTGAAGGGGCGTGCTTCGGGTTCGACCAGAGCTTCAATGAGGGCATTGAGAAGCTGATCGCGCTGGAAGTCTTCCTGTCCGTAAAAATAATACAGGGAAGACGCCGCGCCTTTTTTGACCGCACTGAGCACTTGAGCGGGCGATATTTTGCGCGCGCGTTGCATGTTTGAAGTTGTCCGATGAGCTAAAGGTCTTTGAAATCCGCGTCTTGAATTTGCGACTCGTCAATGTCGGGCGACGGCTTTTTCTTATCAGAGACCCGCACGGACGGGCGCATCAACATCGCGCGAAACAAGCGACCAACAAAACGCAACGCGAGGATGACGATCAGGGCGATGAGAAAGATGCGAAGCAACATGGGTATCTCCATGCCTTAACGGTTTAAGCGATATCCGTTTCGATTAAATGTTTGTAATATGCTTCTTTGGACATTGTACAGGTTGCAATTTGATGGTATTTGAGACATGGAGTTGAGCGCAGATTGCCCTCATCAGCCCCTCGCCAATATCTCGGTTACTGCGGCTTACATGAGTCGTCACACACAACCTGCCGGTATCTGCGTCTTCGAGCACCCATCGCTCGTGCTTTGTACCTTTGCGTTCCTTAAAATTGAGCTTTCCGAGAACCCTTCTACGGTGTTCTTTGAGATTCATAACCGAAAATTTTCTCCAAAAAATTGCGCCGATTCTTCAGGTATGGCGTAATATTGTCTCCGTATTCCCGAATTGTCTGAAGTTCGTCAACGGAGTTTACCACGAGATCATGCAGGGTTTCCTTCCAGTTGTCGTTACTCCCGGAAATGATACGTTGATCTTCCTCAAAATATGCGATCCATGAACCGTCATGAAAACCTTCAAGGACAATCGGCCAATGTCCAGATGGCAAGGGCAAATTGAATTGTAAGTGAAAAAGTGGGGTATCTAAAGATATATTTTTTTGCGTAGCATCCGTAGAGTTGAACGTTAAGAGATCATCTGTGAAGACAACATGACCTGTTACGCGACCGTGCAACGGTTTGAGATCCATCTCTTTTTCCTTTCCAAAATCAATCCGCGGCAGTGTGGCGATAGGCGCTGCCGTGGGCTGTCGATTCAATTTCCGGCGTGCCAAACCACCGCCAGATCAGGCTGATCAACACCGGCACGACGACCAAGGTGAGGGCGGTGGCAAATGCGAGACCAAAAATGACGGCCACGCCCATTGGCCCCCACCACTGGCTGCTGCGCCCCCCAATTTCCCACGAAAAAGTAAAAAAGTCAAAACTAATGCCCGTGGCAAGGGGCAACAAGCCGAGAATGGTGGTCATGGCCGTGAGAATGACGGGTCGAAAGCGGACGACGCCTGCGCGGATAATGGCCTCGCGCGCCGAAAGCCCGCGCTGGCGCGACTGCAAGGTATAGTCGATCAAAACTATGGCGTTGTTGACCACCACGCCCGCAAGGCTGATCACGCCAATGCCGGTCATGAGAATCCCAAAAGGCGTTTGCGTGGCGATCAGGCCAATCAGCACGCCGATCAAAGACAAAACAACGGATGTGAGAATGGCAAAGGGCAGGGTCAGGGAATTGAATTGCGTAATCAAAATCAGCGCGATGCCGGCCAAGGCCACGAGAAAGGCTTTGGAAAGGAAGGCGATGGCTTTTTGCTGTTCTTCATTTTCACCCGCATAGCCGATTTGATAGCCCGGTGGCAAGGGAAAATCGGACAGGGCGGCTTGCACATCGCGCATCGCCGCATCCGAGGTGCGGTCTTGAACTTTGCCTTCGACGGCGATCACGCGCTTGAGATCCTTGCGCCGAATGCTGCCAAACCCCCCGCCTGTCTCTATGCGCGCAACCGCGCTGAGGGGCGTGATGGCGCCGTCTTTTTCAATGGCGATGCGAGCGAGGTCCGAAAGGGTATTGCGCTTGTCGGGCTTGAAGCGCACCCGGATGTCGTATTCATCTTCGCCCATCCGATATTCAGAGGCTTCTGTGCCGTAAATGGCCGAGCGCACCGTAGAGGCGATCAGGCGCGTATTGAGGCCCGCTATTGCCGCGGCTTCGCGGTCGACAACGATGCGGATTTCGGGGCGCCCGTGGTCGTAATCATCTTTGAGATCAACCACGCCGGGCACGTCGGCCACAACGCGCTTGATGCGTGCGGACAATTGTCCCAAAACCTCGAAGTTCTCGCCGGAGATCTCAACGCTGATGGGCGCGCCCACCGGAGGGCCTGCGCGTTCTTTGGTCAATTCAATTTCGGCGCCGGTCAGAGCTTGGAGTTTGCCGCGAATCTCCTCAATGGCGTCAAACGAGGATTGTCGGCGCAGGCTTTCGTCGACAAAGTCGATGGAAATGCGACTGGCGTGGGAAACGCCTTCGCCGCCGGCAAAATCATTCCCACCCGACACGCCCACATTGGCGACATAGGTTTCGACATCGGGCATATCGGCGAGAATGGATTCGATCTGGCGCGCCAGCCCATCCGATGTTTCGAGATTTGTGCCCGACGGGGCACGCACGTCAATATAGGCGGTATTGGGTTCAGTTTCGGGGAAAAATTCAATGCCTCGGCCCAAAAAAATGTACGCCACAACCACGAGAATGAGGGTGGTTGTGGCCCCCAAAAGGGTTCGCGCAGGGTAATGGAGCGCGGTTTCGAGGTGACGCCGATAGGCGTTGAGGACGCGCTGCTGAACGGGTCTTTCAACAGAGTCGCGCAATGTCATAAAAGACGCGCAAAATGTGGGGTTGATGACGAGGCCCACGAAAAGAGATGAAAACAGGGTGATGATCAAGGTGATGGGCAAATATTTCATAAATTCACCCATGATGCCGGGCCAGAAAATCATGGGGGCAAACGCGCATAAGGTCGTCAGCGTTGAGGTCGCCACGGGCCAAGCGACTTCGCCCGTGCCCTCTAGTGCGCCCCGGATATGAGATTGCCCTTCCTGCCGGTGGCGATAGATGTTTTCGACAATGACGATGGCATTATCGACGAGCATGCCCAAGGCGAGGATCAGGCTGAACAACACGATCATATTGAGGGTCAGGCCCATCAGTGAAATCGCGACAAAAGAGATGAGCATGGAAAGGGGAATGGCGATGCCGACAAAAAAGGCATTGCGAACACCCAAAAAGAAAAAGAGCACCAAAATGACGAGGATCAAGCCGGAGACAATATTGTTTTCGAGGTCTTTGACCATCATGCGAATGTCTTCGGATTGATCGCCCAAAATGGTGACCCGCGTACCCGTGGGCAGGGTGGGCGTCAGGTCATCGAGCATGGCTTTGATGTGATCGGCTATGGCGATCAAATTTTCACCGCTGCGCTTGACAATTTCGAGGCTCACGCTGGGTTTCTCGTTGAGTCGGGCGTAATTTGCGCGGTCCTTAAACCCATAGACGACCTCGGCCACATCGCGGATATAGACCGCGTGCCCCTCTTTGATGGGCAAGTCGCCAATTTGGGAAACGGTTTCGAGTTCGCCGGGCACGCGCACGGTGTATTTGTACGCGCCCATATCCACGCTGCCGCCGGGCAGGGTCAAATTTTCGCGCCGAATGGCGTCGATCACGTCTTGGATGGCGAGTTTGTACGCAATGAGGCGGTCGGGATCCACATCGACTTTGACCTCGCGTTCGAGCCCACCCGTCACGCGCACTTCGAGGATGCCGGGAATGGTTTCGATTTGATCGGCGAGGTCTTCGGCGATTTTTTTTATGCGAACGAGCCCGTAATCTCCCGACAATGCGACCAGCATCATGGGGATATTGGAAAAGTTGATTTCAAAAACAGCGGAATCGTCTGCGTCATTGGGCAATTCTGGCTTGGCCAAATCGACCTTGTCTTTGACGCGCTGAAACGCATCGTCAATATCGACATTGGGATGAAATTCGACCGTGATCGACGAGGCGCCTTCCACCGAAGCCGAGCGGATCACTTTGACGTTCTCTATGGCTTGAAGCTCTTTTTCGATAGGGCGGGTGACGAGGTTTTCGACATCCTGCGGCGACGCGCCGATATACGGCGTGCGGACAATGATAACGGGAATGGCGATATCGGGCGATGCCTCGCGGGGCAGCGACAAATAGGCCAAAGTGCCCGAGATGATCGAGATGCCGACAAAAACGTACACGGTCATGCGGTGTTTGAGCGCGTAAGCGGTAATCTTCATCGGCTCAGTTCTCCATCTGTGATGACCACGCGGTCGCCATCGATGAGGTCTCGCCCTCCTTTGACGACGAGTTGATCGCCGAAGGACACCCCCTGTTGGACGACCACGCGCCCGGCTTCCGACGCGCCCAGAATGAGCGGTCGCAACCGCGCGGTATTGCCTTCAACGACAAAGGCCACGGGCCCCGTTTCGCGTTCGAGAACGGCTTCGCGGGGAATGACAATGACATTGCGGTGGACGCGCCGCACGGCTTTGAGGCTGCCGATCATACCGGGGCGGATGCGGCCCGTTGGGTTGGGCATGTGGACCTCTATCGAAAAAACCCTTTGGTCCGTTTCTGCGGCAGGGCCAACCTGCGCGATGGCACCTGCAAATGTCTCGCGTGGCAGGGCGTCTAAAATAAGGGTGACGCGGTTGCCTGTACCAAAATCGACAATTTCGCTTTCGGCCACCCAAGCCGCAACGCGCAGGCTGTCGGTTTGCACCAGCCGAAATGCTGGCCCGCCCTGCACAATGCGTTGCCCCTGCGAGACATACCGCTTGGCAATACGCCCTGAAAAAGGCGTGCGAATGCGCCCGTAAGAGAGGCGATGCGCGAGGGTTTGCGCCGCTGATTTGGCGCGGTGAAAATCGTATTCTGCGGCAAAATGCGCCCGTTCGGAAATGGACCCCTCCGAGAAGAGTTTTTGACTGCGGTCGTAATTGTAGGTCTGAAATTTGAGATTGGCTTCGGCTTCGATAAATGCGGCTTCTAAAAGTTCCAGATTGAGTTGTGCGAGAACATCGCCGCGTTTGACCCCATCGCCCACCTCTTTGTAAATGGCGATGACCACGCCCGCTTCAAGGGCGCTGATGGTCACATCGCGCCAGGCATTCACCGCGGCCGAGAGGCGACTGTATTGGACGAGCGAATCGGGTTTGATCGCGACTGTAGAGACATTGGTGGCGCGCTCGGCCACCAATGTCTTTTGCGCGGCAGAATCGTCGCCACAGCCGAGATGGGTCAATATCAACAGGCAGGGTATCAAAAGCCCGTGCAGTTTCATGGTTTATCCTTTGAAATGTTCGGCTCGCCCAAAATGCCCGCGCCGCGCTCTAAATGCACGAGGGCAACCGCAAAATCGCGTTTTGCACGCGCGAGTTCGGCTTCGGCGCGCCGCAAGGTGAGTTGCCCGTCAATGACTTCGAGTTGCGTCCCCACGCCATTTTCATACCGCGATTCGGCGATTTTCAGGCCCTGCCGGGCGAGGTCAACGGCCTGCATCTGCGCCCTTTTTCTCGCGAGAATTTCGAGGACATTGCGCCGCGCTTGCACGAGAGTGAACCGCACGTCGCGCTCGGTCTGTTTTCGCGCCAACTCGGCACGCCGCGTGTCTGTGCGGGCTTGGGCAACCTTTGCACGGGTGCGAAAGCCATCGAAGATGGGGATTTTGAGCGTGACGCCCGAAAACCAACTCTGGCGAAAATCGCCCTTGGCAAAATCAAATTCGTTTTTTTGCGCCTGCCATTGTCCATTGACAATCAAATCCAAGGTCGGGCGCGATTCCGATTGGGCAACGGTCTCCGCGCTTTGGCGCATTTCGACCTCGAGGCGGCGCTGCCGCGCAAGGGGACGCATGCGCGTGGCGAGGTCGATCAGTTCCGCCTCGGTGCCGCGGGACAAAAGATCGGTTTCTCGGCGAAAAGTCCCTTGCGGCGCGATGGTTTCGCCCGGAGCGAGCCCGATCTGATTTTTGAACGAAAGTGCCGCCAATACACGCGCATTTTCCGAGCGTATGGAATCCGTCCGCAATTCGGCCACCTGCACCTGTGCGCGCAACAAATCGTAATCCGACACGCGCCCGGCCTCGCGCAACTTTTCCACTCGCCTAAAATTTGCACGCGCACGCGCCACGGACAATTTGTTGACGCGCACGAGTTCCCAAGTCAGCAGCAGATCGTAAAAAGCCGTTTCGACCTGTGTGTGTACTTCCTGCCGCACCGCGCGCGCCCTTTCCATTGAAAATGCCTCGAACAGACGCGCAATACGCAGGCCTGCGAACGATTTCCCTCCGCTGAAAAGAGGTTGTCGAATGCCGACCGCGCCGCTGAGGTTGTTGTGCGCGCCCACGGTAAATTGTTGTTGGCCTGCTGGCGTATCAAAAAAAAACGTGGGCAGCAAATGGTTGCGCGTGTACTGCAAGGTGATATCAAATTGGGGGAAAAAATCGGCCAGGCCCTGGCGGAGTTGGAGGCGTGATTTGTGCAGGTCTTCACGGGCGATTTGCAGGTCTGCATTGTGCGATAGCGCGTGCTGCAAACTCTCTTCGAGCGTCATGGGGCGGGCGTGGGCTTTGGGAAGGCCCAAAACGAGAAACAGAAACCCGATGCGACACAGCCATCGGGAAAAAAAAATGTATGTCATTGGCATTTGGAGAGGTTGGAATTGAATTGTGGGCATTGCTGAAAATCTACGGGCTTTGGCATCCATGTGAGCAGATGCCGTCAGATAGGGTCAGCGCTTGGGCGGTTTCTGCGACATCGTGAACCCTTGCGATGTGTACGCCTGCGAGGGCGCCAATGGTGACGGCGGCAATGCTGCCCGATAGGCGAGAGTCAGGGCGGCTTTGCGGCGCGGTGAATTGCTTGCGCGATGGCCCAATGAGAATGGGATACCCCAGGGTGTGAAATTCGGACAGCCGGGCGAGGATCGCGAGATTGTGCGCGTATCTTTTGCCAAACCCCAACCCCGGATCGATCACAATCTGAGATCGGGCAATGCCCATTGCCCGCGCCTTGTCGATTCGCGCCCGCAAAAACGCGAGCACATCGGCAACCACATCGTCGTAAATGGGATTTTGCTGCATGGTCGCGGGCGTGCCTTGCATGTGCATCAAAACGATCGCGGCTCCCGTGCCTGCGATCAAGTCGCCCATACAGGCGTCAAACCGCATCGCGCTGATGTCGTTGACAATTGTCGCGCCGCTGTCGATGGCCTGCCGCGCGACTTCGGCTTTGGTCGTATCTATCGAGATGGGGATGTCGATTTGCCGCGCTATCGCCTCGATAATGGGCAGGGTGCGAGTTAGTTCTTCTTTTGCAGAAACAGGGGCCGCCCCTTTGCCATAAGGCCCGGCCGGGCGCGATGATTCGCCCCCAATGTCGATGATGTCAGCACCGGCTTCGACCGATGCGAGCGCGTGTTCAATCGCTTTGCCCGGCTCAAAATGAAGGCCACCATCCGAGAACGAGTCCGGCGTGACATTGAGCACGCCCATCACGAGCGTGCGATGACCGATAGAGCGGGACACGCCGCAACAGGAAAGTTGGTAAAGGGGACGGATGTGTCTCATGAGAAAAAAAAGAGATGGCAGTGGGTTGCCATCTCTTTGAGAGGGAGAAAATCAGGCGTCCGATGGCTGTTTTTCTTTTGGGGTGGCGTCCGTTGTGCCGAGTTCTGACAGGTGTTCTTTTTTGGCGGATGGCGTCTCTGTCGCGCCTCGTTCTTCGGCGCCTCGATCTTTTGGAACTTCCGGCGGTTTGGCCCGCCCGTTTGGCGCTGGTTTTTCGAGTTCTTCGCCCGCCAATAATTGATCGAGTTGCACATCGTCGAGGGTTTCAAACTCGAGCAATGCTTCGGCCAAGGTGTGAACTTTGTCAATGTTGTCACTGAGCAATCGTTCGGCGCGAGACTCGGCTTTGAGCACAAAACTTTTGATCTCCTCGTCGATCATTTCGGCAACTCTGTCGCTGTGATCGCGCCGCTGTGCCATTTCGCGTCCGAGAAAAATGGCGTCATTTTCCTGCCCGTAAGCAATGGGCCCGAGTTTTGAACTCATGCCCCAGTCGCAAACCATCTGCCGGGCGATATTGGTGACCGTGCGGTAGTCTTGTTGCCCTCCGGTCGTGATCTCGCCAAAGACGAGCTTTTCGGCAATCCTGCCGCCGAGCGCGTACGCCAAGACCGCCTCGCAATAACTTTGGGGATAGGTGTGGCGTTCGTCAATGGGCAAGGTGTGCGTGACGCCGAGCGCGCGCCCGCGCGGAATAATGGTCACTTTGTGCAGGGGGTCGCATTCTGGAATGAGTTTGGCAATCAGCGCGTGACCAATTTCGTGATAGGACGTGAGGCGTTTTTCCTTGTCGGAAATGACCAGGCTGCGCCGCTCTGCGCCCATCATGACCTTGTCTTTGGCATTTTCAAAATCGTCCATGGCCACGCGGTCTCGGTCATTTCTCGACGCCAAGAGCGCGGCTTCGTTGACCAAATTGGCGAGGTCCGCGCCCGACAAACCGGGCGTTCCGCGCGCGAGCACCTGCAAATTGACGTCGTCAGAGAGGGGCGTATTGCGGGTGTGGACCTTCAAAATGCCCTCGCGCCCGCGCACGTCCGGGCGATCCACCACCACTTGGCGGTCAAACCGCCCGGGGCGCAACAGCGCGGGGTCGAGCACGTCCGGGCGGTTGGTGGCCGCGATGAGGATGAGGCCCTCTTTGGACTCGAATCCATCCATTTCGACGAGGAGTTGATTGAGGGTTTGCTCGCGCTCGTCGTGCCCGCCACCAATGCCCGCGCCCCTGTGCCTGCCCACGGCGTCTATCTCGTCGATAAAAATAATGCACGGCGCGTGATTTTTTCCCTGTTCAAAGAGATCGCGCACCCGCGAGGCCCCCACGCCGACAAACATTTCGACAAAGTCCGAGCCGCTCATCAAAAAGAAGGGCACGTCCGCTTCGCCCGCAACAGCGCGCGCCATGTGCGTTTTGCCCGTGCCCGGCGGCCCAACCAAGAGCACGCCTTTTGGAATGCGCCCGCCCAGGCGTTGAAATTTGCGCGGGTCTTTCAAAAACTCGATGATTTCCTGCAATTCTTGCTTGGCTTCTTCGGCCCCTGCAACGTCTTTGAATGTGATTTGGGTTTTATCTTCCGAGACGAGCTTGGCCTTGCTCTTGCCAAAGCTGAACGCGCCCTTAGGCCCGCCTTGCATCTGGCGCAAGATAAAAACCCAAAGCCCGATAAACAGCAACCAAGGGAGAAAATTAAAAAAGATGTTGAGCCAGTTGGACGGCTTTTGAAAGCGAAAGTCAACGCCGTGTTTGAGCCATTCTTCGCGGGACTGGGTCTCGGCATCGACGACGCCCAGGTTGACGACAAAATCTTGAAACGCATGCTGTTGTCTGCGACCCGGAGGGGTAAATTCTTCCGCGACGAGGTGTCCGTGAAATTCGTTGTCAATCACAATCGCGCTCTGGATTTTTCCCGCTTCGAGATAATCTCTGTACTCTTTGTAACTGAGCACGACATCGCTTGAAGGGTCGCTGCCAAAGAATTTGGACGCAAAAATGGCGACGAGGAGGAAAAAGACCCAGAAAGCCAGGGGTTTTGAGATGCGCCGCCACCGGGGCCGCTTGTCATTCTCCGCCTTTCCCTTGCTGTCGGCATCATCCCGCTTGAGCACTGAAAAATTTGGCCGGGGATCTTTTTCTTTCGCAGGCGCGTCGTCTTTGGGATGTTTGGAATTGCGATCGGGCGTCTCGTCGGACGAAGGGGTTTCTTCATCCGGTTTCGAGTCCCTGTCTTTGGGATCGGCCATGAATGCCTCTTTTCCGTTTTGTGATAAGCGATAGCAGGCCACCGCTAAAAGTTGCTTTGAGCACGCGCCGAGTCGCCGGCGTGATCGGGGCGATTTGCGCCCGTCTCAGGCCAACGACCCACAAAATGGTCGCGCCGCTGACCAGCAGGGGCATTTCGCCGCGCAAGGGCCGGGGAATTTTGCTGTCGCCGAGCAGCCGACTCACCATTTTTTTTCCCTGCATGCCAAACGGGTAAAACCAGTCGCCGGGCCAAGGTGAACGGAGGTGCAACGCATCGCTGGGAAGTTGGTCCAAATCAAAGAAGGCGGTGTGATCCGCTGTGTTTTGCAAGCAGGCTGGGTTGACGTGGTTTATGATGTTCACAGAGAATTTGCCGTTGATATCGAGGGCAACACCTGGTTTGACCGAAAAGCAATACGCCCGAGTTGGATGGGCAAGAATGAGCGTGTCGCCTGCGCGATGAGCTGAAATTTTTGGCGTTATGTGAACGCTGTGCGCGGGAGAAATGTCGAGAATGCGTTCGACAACGCGGAAACAAACGGCGTCTGCACTGGCCCGCAGGGCAAAAAGTGCCAGCCGAATCAGGCGACGCCGGAGCGATATATGATAACCGAAAAAACGCCCAATATCAAGGATAATTTTTCGCTTATCGCGGTACAAGATGGCTTCTGAAAACGCTTGTTGTGCAAGGTTTTCGAGATGGGCGTCGTCATTTTGCAACAGGGTTGCAACACGCGCGAGAATGCCTTCGATTTGCGGGTTGTACATCTTTTGCAAATGGGGAATCAAATCTGCGCGAATGCGATTGCGTAAAAATTTGGGATCGCGATTTGTCTCATCGCGCTGCACCTGCAACTGGCGGGCGCGTACGTAATCCTCAATTTCCGACCGAGAAAATGGGAGCAAAGGGCGAACCCAGCACCCTTGGGAAATGGGGCGCATCCCCCCCAATCCGGTCAGCCCTGCACCGCGAACAAGGCGCAAGAGCACGGTTTCTGCTTGGTCGCTTTTCGTGTGACCGAGCGCGATGCGATTCGCACCGGTTTTCCGCCTTATCGCATCGAGAAATGCCCGTCGCGCATCGCGTGCGGCTTCCTCAAGCGATTGCTTATCCTCTTTTGCCCGCTGCGTGACATCTTCCGCTTTGACATAAACCGGATAGTTTTGGGCAATTTGTTTGACAAATGCCGCATCCCCGTCGGCATTGGGGCGAAGCCGATGGTTGAGATGCGCGACATAAAGCGTGAGTCGCCATGTGGAGCCGAGGCGGCAGAGCAGGTCAAATAAGGTCATAGAGTCCGGCCCGCCAGACAGGGCAACGACCACCCCATCCCCCGGCGCGATCAGGCGTTCTCTTTGGATATAAGCCTCAACCCGAGGCAAAAGATCAAACATGTGGTCTTCCAAATTCATTGCGAGAATTAGACGCCCAGATGGGGTTTGGGGTTTCTCGTATGTTGGTTTGGCGCAAACTTCAGGGTTCTGCTTCAGATACTCAAGCAGGGCTTCCGCTTTTAGCAGTCATATTTTGCCCGTGTTCATTCCCGCCCGAGCGTTCTGTCTGCAATCTTGTATCTCGCCTTTTCGGGCGGGCACAGGGGCCGCGCCCCTACGTTTTTGTGGGGTTGGTTTTCGCCTTTCATCCGCGCAATCCGCGTCATCCGTTTCATCCGCGATCCATCTTTCTTCCGCAATCCAACTCGAACAAATCCTCGTCATTCTCGACCTTGAGCGACGGGTTCTGCTCCTCTTTACAGAGAAAGCAATGGCCGATCACACACGCGCCACCTCAAAGGCCGCCACGTTGCGAGTCGCCTTGCTGAACGCCACACCGATCAGGTGAATTGGATAGCCCAACCCGCGATATTTGTCCGCATAGCCCCGAGCACGCAGTTGCGCCAGTCCAGCACCCGCCGAGGCATGCTCAACCACCTTGAACTCGAACAGATACACATGAGCGTTGAAGACCACCGCCATGTCCAAGCGACCGTGATGGCTGCTGTCCTCCACCGTGATGTCCAACCCCAGCGACGCGAAGCAAGAATAGAACACGCTGGCGTAATAGCCCTCGTAGTCGGCGATGTTGTTTTTCGTGTGCCATTGGTAGGGGATACCGGCGAAGAACGCCTTGAATTGCGCCTCCAAGCCGGCGAAGTCGTTGATCCGCAACAGGTCGTATAGCCTGGCATCGTGCTCAACCACGAGCGCAGGATTGTCTGCCAAGCGGTTCAGCAGGCTTTCGTTGAGGCTCTGCCGCACCTCCCGATTGGGGTAGCCCAGCCGGTAGAACATTTGCCCAGCGCGGTCTTCTTCCTTTTGGATGGTCAGGTAGCCAGTCTGGAACAGCAATGCCTCGGTGGCGATGTGGTCCACATCGAAGGTGGACAGCAACGCGTCGCTGCCGAGCATGCCATCGAGAGAGAGCGCGCCGACCGCACGCGCCACCAGCGTATCGATCAGAAACGTCGGCGTGCCAGTCTCGAACCAGTAGGCACCGAACTTGCGGTTGAAGAACAGCAAGAGGATGTCGAAGGGGTTGTAAACTTTCTCTTCGCCCAGCCAGCTATAGCCATTGTACCAGCGGCGGATGTCGTCCCGGTCCAAGCCGGGGAGTTCTGGCGCGAACACCGTGTCTAGGTCCGCGTCCGTATAGCCGCACAGGGCCGAGTAGCGCGGCGACAGGGTGATGTCCGTGAGATTGTTGAGGCCGGAGAACAGGCTGACCTTGGAGAACTTGCTCACACCTGTCAGAAGGGTGAACTTGACATGCGCGTCGGCGAACTTGATCGTCGAATACAGTCCGCGCAGAAAGTCGCGGTTGGCGCGGGCGAGGTCCGGCGCGTCCAGCGCGTCCAAGATCGGTTTGTCGTATTCGTCCACCAAGACGGTCACGCGCTGCCCGGCCTGTAGGTGCAGTTCCCTCAGCAAGTGGCGGAAGCGAAGCGGCGCGGAGGCGTAGCGGGCGACCACTCCTGTTTCGCCTTCAATGGCGTCTAATTGGGCCATGGCGTCCTCGCGTAGGTGGTCCGGCACCCGATAGTCGCCGCTACTGAAGTCGAGCCGCACAACGGGATAGCGCATCGACCAGTCCCAGCATTCGTGGATGACCAACCCCCGGAACAGCGGCTCATTGCCCTCGAACAGTTCCTTGAGGGTATCAATCAGCAGGCTCTTGCCGAACCGACGCGGGCGGGACAGGAAGTAATGCTTGCCTTCGTCCACCAACCGCCGAATGTAGGCGGTCTTATCGACGTAGTAGTGGTTCTGCTCGCGAATCTCGCGGAAGGTCTGAATGCCGATGGGCAGTTTGCGCTTGGCTTGCATGTCTGAACGCCATTCCAATTGCGTTATCGATCCTACCAGGGCGACCTTACCCGATAAGGCGCCTTTCTCTTGTTGTTGAAGCGGATTGCCCGTGTTCATTCCCGTCTGAGCGTTCTGTCTGCAATCTTGTATCTCGCCTTTTCGGGCGGGCACAGGGGCCGCGCCCCTACGTTTTTGTGGGGTTGGTTTTCGCCTTTCATCCGCGCAATCCGCGTCATCCGTTTCATCCGCGATCCATCTTTCTTCCGCAATCCAACTCGAACAAATCCTCGTCATTCTCGACCTTGAGCGACGGGTTCTGCTCCTCTTTACAGAGAAAGCAATGGCCGATCACACACGCGCCACCTCAAAGGCCGCCACGTTGCGAGTCGCCTTGCTGAACGCCACACCGATCAGATGAATTGGATAGCCCAACCCGCGATATTTGTCCGCATAGCCCCGAGCACGCAGTTGCGCCAGTCCAGCACCCGCCGAGGCATGCTCGACCACCTTGAACTCGAACAGATACACATGAGCGTTGAAGACCACCGCCATGTCCAAGCGACCGTGATGGCTGCTGTCCTCCACCGTGATGTCCAGTCCCAGCGACGCGAAGCAAGAATAGAACACGCTGGCGTAATAGCCCTCGTAGTCGGCGATGTTGTTTTTCGTGTGCCATTGGTAGGGGATACCGGCGAAGAACGCCTTGAATTGCGCCTCCAAGCCGGCGAAATCGTTGATCCGCAACAGGTCGTATAGCCTGGCATCGTGCTCAACCACGAGCGCAGGATTGTCTGCCAAGCGGTTCAGCAGGCTTTCGTTGAGGCTCTGCCGCACCTCCCGATTGGGGTAGCCCAGCCGGTAGCGCGTCCTCCCGTCGCGGTCTTCTTCCCCTTGGATGGTCAGGTAGCCAGTCTGGAACAGCAATGCCTCGGTGGCGATGTGGTCCACATCGAAAGTGGACAGCAACGCGTCGCTGCCGAGCATGCCATCGAGAGAGAGCGCGCCGACCGCACGTGCCACCAGCGTATCGATCAGAAACGTCGGCGTGCCAGTCTCGAACCAGTAGGCACCGAACTTGCGGTTGAAGAACAGCAAGAGGATGTCGAAGGGGTTGTAAACTTTCTCTTCGCCCAGCCAGCTATAGCCATTGTACCAGCGGCGGATGTCGTCCCGGTCCAGGCCGGGGAGTTCTGGCGCGAACACCGTATCTAGGTCCGCGTCCGTATAGCCGCACAGGGCCGAGTAGCGCGGCGACAGGGTGATGTCCGTGAGATTGTTGAGGCCGGAGAACAGGCTGACCTTGGAGAACTTGCTCACACCTGTCAGAAGGGTGAACTTGACGTGGGCATCGCTGTCCTTGATGACTGCATAGACGCCGCGCAGAAAGTCGCGGTTGTCCCGGGCGACCTCTGGCACGTCCAGCGCATCGAGAATGGGCTTGTCGTATTCGTCCACCAGCACCGCGACAGGCTGCCCGGTCCGATCGTGCAACGCTTCCAGCAGATGGGCGAAACGCTCAGACCCTGTGGCGTATTCGGAAACGACTTGGGTCCGGCGTTCGACGGCGTCCAACTGCGCCATCAGGTTTGTGTGCAGGTAACCCGGCACCTTGAAGTTGCCGCCGCCGAAGCTCAACCGCACAACGGGATAGCGCATCGACCAGTCCCAGCATTCGTGGATGACCAACCCCCGGAACAGCGGCTCATTGCCCTCGAACAGTTCCTTGAGGGTATCAATCAGCAGGCTCTTGCCGAACCGACGCGGGCGGGACAGGAAGTAATGCTTGCCTTCGTCCACCAACCGCCGAATATAGGCGGTCTTATCGACGTAGTAGTGGTTCTGCTCGCGAATCTCGCGGAAGGTCTGAATGCCGATGGGCAGTTTGCGCTTGGCTTGCATGTCTGAACGCCATTCCAATTGCGTTATCGATCCTACCAGGGCGACCTTACCCGATAAGGCGCCTTTCTCTTGTTGTTGAAGCGGATTGTCCGTGTTCATTCCCGCCCGAGCGTTCCGTCTGTATATCTTGTATCTTGCCTGTTCGGGCGAGCACGGGGGCATCGCCCCTACGTTAGGGAAAATCAGCGGTCAGCAATCAGCGGTCAGCAATCAGCGGTCAGCAATCAGCGGTCGGCAATCAGCCCCCGCCGCGCCACCCCTGAATCTGCATTTAATTGCGGTCACTTCTCGCCGCATCGGACGGGTACGGGAGCATCGCCTCTACGTTATTTTAATGCGTCCATCTGCGGATCGTTTTTGGCATCTGATCGGGCGCATCGAAAGCCCAGAGAGGGATAGGTTTTATCGGGCTTTTCCCCTCGGCGTTTCGCCATGTGAATCTGCGGCGCGCTCCAGCCTCCGCCCCGGATGACGCGCTTTTTTCCGGTCTCTGGCCCCGTGGGATTGCGAAGCGGAGACACGCGGTAATAGCTTTCGTCAAACCAATCCCAACACCATTCCCACACGTTGCCCGACATGTCGAGCAAGCCCTCGTTGCTGGCACCCTCGGGGAAAGTGCCCACGGGAAGCGGGCGGCGGGTTCGAGCTTCGCGGGTATTGGTTCGCGTGGCGTCAAACCGGTCGCCCCAGGGGTAAAGGCGGCTGTGTGCGCCCCGCGCGGCGCGCTCCCATTCGGCTTCGGTGGGCAGGCGTTTGCCTTTCCAGGCACAATACGCATCCGCGTCTTCCCATGAAACCCCCACGACGGGTTGATCGGGTTTGTTGTATTTGGCGTCCTGCCAATATCGGGGTGCGGCGCGCTTGCTGGCCGCCACAAATTCGCGGTACTGCGCGTTGGTCACTTCGCGTGTGTCAATCCAATAAGCATCGAGATGCACCTTGTGTACAGGCGCGTTTTTGTCTCGGGTATCTCCCATCAGAAAACCGCCTGCGGAAATCCGCACTTCGGGCTTGTTTTGAACGCCTGAAGACACTGCCGCCCCCGGTCTACGCGATTCAAACGGGGAGCGTCCGTCAATCGTTTTGATGCTCAACTTGGAAATTTCGATTCGACTGGAAGACAGTTGAAGCGTAATTGAAGTCGCGGTTTCTCGAATCAACTCGCCGCGCACGACGCGCCCCGATTTGAGAATGACTTCTACG
This sequence comes from uncultured Latescibacterota bacterium, assembly GCA_958295785.1. GTDB lineage: Bacteria > Latescibacterota > UBA2968 > UBA2968 > UBA2968 > VXRD01. The sequence continues at coordinate 1,211,282 of OY282377.1, read as the reverse complement.
GCTTCGGTCGTGGTGATCGCGCCTGCCAAGGCCACCAATACAATCGCGAATATTCTCTTTATACACCGTTGCATTTCGCCTCCTTGGCGATGGGATTGTCGCTTTCTGTTCGCGCTTTTGAAGTTAAGTATTTCACTGTGTTTTGTCCAGTTTAAGCGAAACGGAAGATTTTGGATCATAAGCCCCCAGATCGCGCAATTCTTTGGGAATGACAATGCCCGCAGAAACGACCAGTTGGAAGGCGGCCTCGACTGTGAGCGCGGTTTCCCTGACTTTTTCGGGCGGAAGAATGACCATCCAACCGGTTAGGGGATTTGGCGACGTGGGAATAAAAACGCACCGCCCCGTGTTGCCTTTGGCGTCGAATTGGATTTCGCCGGTGGAGAACCCGACTATCCAAAGTCCTTCTGAAGGGTATTCCACGAGCACCACCTGCCGGAACCCGGTTTTTTGTGCTTGCTCTGAATCGAGCGAAGGCGCGACGATCTGTTCGATAAACTGTTTTACCGGCCCATAGATATTGCCCAGGATCGGCAGGCGGCTCAAAAATTCGTGACCGCGCCCAATAATGCGCCGTCCGATCACATTGCCAGCGACCATCCCGGCCAGCCAGATGAGCAACAAAGTCAAGACAATGCCCAGGCCCGGCACGTCGCCTTGGGTTTGAAAAACTTGGCGAATAAACGGTTGCGCGAGGCCGTCAATCCATTGAAAAACCGTACGCAACACGAGAAATGTAAGCACAATGGGCACCAAAACCGCAATGCCCGTCAGTGTTTTGGCGCGTAAGGCAGTCCAGAGTCGCTCGCGCAATTTTGGTTTGGTGCGTTCTTCTTTGCTCATCGTATCGGTATCCTTCACTGAGAGGAGGGGCATCTTATCTCTTTGGGCGAGCACGGGGGCATCGCCCCTACACACACTCCTCGCCTTTTGTGGCTAAACTTTCATCTCGCAAAATATATAACCCGCTGTGCGTTTTGAACAGAAAAAACCCCAACCTTAAACGGCTGGGGTTTTGTAGATCCATTCCTTCAGCGCGGCGATTACTCGACCATGTCTCTCAGCTTTTTGAGGGCTGAAATTTTGACGCCCCACGAAGCGGGTTTGGCGGCGATGGTGATGGCTTTGCCCGTGAAAGGATTGACGCCCGGTCGTTCCTTGCGGGCTTTCTTTTTGATCTTTTGGATCTTGAGCAGGCCTGGCAACACAAATTCGCCCACAGAATCTGCTTGGATATGCCGGTGAATGGCGGTTCCCAATTCATCGAAAACATTGCCCACATCTTTCTTGCTGAGGCCGGTGCTCTCTGCGACCTCGCTGATAATTTGAGCCTTGTTCCACCGTTCTTGCACTGCTGTTGATGCTTGCGCCATGAATTTCTCCCTATAAAAGTTGGCGTTTGTGATCTCCATACCCGCGCACTCTGCGAGAGCAGTTGGGTTAGGAGGCCGTTTGTTTGGCTTGTTCTATTATAGCCAAGTGTGCTTGGATATGTCAAGGAGAGAAATGAACTTCGCGCTTGGTTTTTTGCATGCCATCGTTTCACTCCACCCAAATATCCGGGCGCAGATCCACCTCGTATTGTTCAAATACCGCATCAATGGCGCGCTTGTCGTCTTCGGACAAGGTCAATTCCAATGCCCCCATGTTTGACACCACCTCTTCGGGCTTCCGCACGCCCACCAGCGCGGTGCTGATCACGGGGTTGGACAACACCCACGCCAGTGCCAAGTGATGCACTGCTGTGCCGCGGTCTGCGGCCATCTGTTTGAGTGCTTCCACCACCTTCAAATTGCGCGGAAAATTTTCTTCCGTGAACAAAGGCATGTTGAACAACCCGCCTTTAGATCGCCAATCTCGTGCGTCAAATGCCGTGTGTTTGTCAAACGCGCCAGTCAACAACCCATGCGCGAGCGACCCATAGCCCATCATCCCAATGCCGTGCGTTTCGCAATGGGGAAAAACATCTCTTTCCATGCGCCGATCAAACATGTGATAGCCGTATTGCCCCACATCCACCCGGCGCGTGTTCATGCACGCATCGATCTCTTCGGCCCTGAAATTCGACACCCCCACAAAACGCACTTTGCCCTGCTGAACCAGATCGTCCATCGCGCGCATGGTCTCGTCAAAAGGCGTGTGCCGGTCGGGCCAGTGAATCAAATACACGTCGATATAATCGGTCTTCAAAAACCGTAAACTGTTTTCCACAGACGCCGTGATTCGCCCTTTGCGGCTGTCGCGGTCTTTCTCTCGACCGGAATCCTTATAGCCAATGCCGACCTTGGTCACCGCGATCACATCCTTGCGCCGAGTTCCCAAGCCGCGTGCGAGCAGGGCTTCGGATTTGCCCATTCCATAGCCCTCGGCGGTATCAAAACAATTGATCCCCAGATCCATAGCTTTGTGAATGGCCGCGATCACTTCTCCTTCGTCAAAATGCCCATAACTTCCGCCGAGTTCCCAACACCCAAATCCAATCGCCGAAACTTCCAACCCCGTCCTCCCAAACGGCCTGTATTCCATCGCACCCCTCCGCTTAAAGCGTTGTTTTATCGCCCCATCCAACCGCCATCCACTGTCAAAATCGCGCCGTTGACGTAATTGGCCGCGTCCGAACACAAAAACACACACGCGCCTTTTAAGTCGTCGGGTTGCCCCCATCGCCCCTGTGGAATGCGCGCCAAAATTTGCTCGGACCGCACGGGATCACCGCGCAGGGCTTCGGTATTGTCCGTCGCAATATAGCCCGGCGCTATGGCATTGACATTCACCCCCTCGCTCGCCCACTCATTTGAAAGGGTCATTGTCAAGGTCGCAATCCCGCCTTTGGCAGCGGCATAGCCCGGCACGGTAACCCCGCCGTGAAAACTCAGCAAAGACGCCGTGAAAACAATTTTTCCGCGCCCGCGCGCCACCATCTCTTTGCCAAACTCGCGTGCGAGAACAAATTGCGCGTTCAAATTGACTTCGATCACTTTGTCCCAATATTCGTCGGGATGATCGACTGCTGCCTCGCGCAAAATTGTGCCCGCGTTGTTGATCAAAATATCGATCTGATCGACTTCTGCTTTCACTTGTGCGATAAACGCGTACAATGCGTCCCGATCAGAAAAATCACATGCGTAGGGCCGAAACCCGCGCCCCAGTGCCGCGACCTCTTTTTCCACCGCACTGCCCGACGCCAGCGATGCGCTCACGCCCACGATATCCGCGCCCGCCTCGGCCAAGCCCCGTGCAAATGCGCGACCAATCCCGCGCCTGCATCCGGTTACGAGTGCGGTTTTTCCGCTCAGATCAAATTGATCTAAAATGCCCAAGATGACTCCTCCATGACTTTTCCTCCGTGTTTATCGGTGTTCTTATGGGGTTGCTTTTCGCCTTTTCACGCCTGACAATCCAACAGCACCTTCACGACCTCGCCACCTGTTGCCATCTGTTCAAACCCCTTTGCCGCATCGTCCAGCGGCAGCGTGTTGGTCACCAGAGCTTTGACTTCGACTGCGCCGGACGCGGCCAAGCGAATGGCGCGTTCAAAATCGATGGGTTCATAGACGCGGCAGGCCACCAGATGCAATTCCCGCCAAAAAAAACGCTGCAAATCCACAGGCGGCGGCTCGGCGTGTACGCCCACCAGCACAATGGTTCCGCGCACGCGGGCCAACGCGGTCATGACCTCTGCGCCGGGCGCGCTGCCGCTCACTTCAAACACGAGGTCCGCGCCCGCGCCATCGGTCCAATCCTCTGTGTACGCAGTGAGATCGGTTTGCAAGGGGTTCACAACCGCAAAGCCCAACGCCTCTGCTTTTGCCAAGCGGAAGGGATTCACTTCGGCGACCACCACCTCGGCGCCGTCCAATCGGGCGGCCATCGCAACGAGTATCCCAATCGGGCCGCCGCCAATGACAACCGCGCGGTCGCCCAATTCCACTTTTGCGCGCCGAACATCGTGTACGGCCACGGCCAGCGGTTCGATCAGCGCGCCCGCGTCGTCATCTAAGGCGTCGGGCACGCGGTGCAGGCGATTGAGCGGTGCATTCCAAAAAGCCTGAAACGCGCCCGCCGAATCGATCCCCAAAAAATTCAGATTCTGGCAAACGTGCCGATGCCCCCGCCGGCAGGCCGCACACGCGCCGCAGGCCACCGTGGGTTCGACCACCACGCGGTCCCCCACTTTGAACGCGGCGTCTTTTGCAACCTCCACAATTTCGCCGCACATCTCGTGCCCCATCACCAGCGGAATTTGCACGCGCTGATCCATGTGCCCCTGATAAATATGCAAATCCGTGCCGCACAGGCCCGCGCGCGCCACTTTGATGAGCGCCTCGCTATCGCCCGGCTGCGGTACTTCGATATCGCGCAATTCAACGCGCTCGGGTCCCAAATAAACCGACGCTTTCATCGCACCTCCAAAAACGCACAGACACATCCTAAAACAAGCGCAACGCGGAGATTGTGCTATCGACACAGATTGCGGCTCAAGCGACAAGCCATCTGACGTCTCCGCCTGCAGTTGATGGCCGCGTTCAAGGCTCGGTCAGCCTCATATCCGCATTCGCAACGGAACACGCGCTCATGCAACGCCAGCGTTTCCTTGACGGTTCACATCTTGCTACTGGGAAAGAACCGATCTATCTGGACAGTGTTCCCGGCCCTTTTTTTGTCAATTCCCCCGCTGGCAGGTCGCGTTTGTACATGTATTCCTGCCTCGCCACCATCGTCAAAATGCCCACCAAAAGACTGAGCAATAGCACCAAGCCCGCGGGCATAAATTTGCGCGTGCGGATATAGCGGTTCATAAAAATGCCCGTGAGCAACAACCCCACGAGGCCGCCGGTCAAAAACCCGACCGCGGGATCGCGCAGGCTTTGCCAGAAGCCGACCAGTGCGATAGTGCCGCAGACCGCGCCCGCAAACAAAGAGGCAGAACTCCCGGCCTTCACCTTTCCGATGATGCCCCCCGCGATCAGCAACGCGCCGTAAATCGCCAGTGCCACTTGCGCTGTTTCGATCATGTCATTCTCCAAAATAGCCCTTGCTCGCCCAGATCTCTTTTGCCAGTGCTTTGGCTCGGTCAGACGGTTCGATCTCGCCCAAAATGCTGCTCGGCGGTTGCCCTTGTTTTTTGCGTGCGGGATCGGGCGACCAATCATCGCATTCGTATTTTTTGCGGACCGCCTCGTCGCGAAAATCGGGCACATCCACAGGCGCGGAATCGCCGAGCGCGGATCGCCACGCCTGAATGCCGGCAATGCTCATGTCGATCCCGCGATACACGTCCAGATAGGGGGGTATGCCCGTGCGAATCGCCTCCGCGAAATGGTGGCTCGTAAAAAAATCGCCTCCGCCGTGCCCGGCGCGCGTTGCCCGCTCGTGGTGCGTTGGAAAATTCGGTTTATAGACGATCTCTACGGGTTCATCCCCGCGCTTTTCCCATGGCTCTCGCCACACGCGCAACCGCTGTTTGTCGCCGTGCCGGCTATTTTCCATCACGCCTTTGTTGCCGTGGATTCTGACATAATTGCCGTGCCCGCGCAGTGCGCCGTGCAGGGATTTCATCACTGCGTCATTGTCCATGCGGCAAATAATCACCGCCGCGGTGTCTGCGCGGCTCATGTGCAGGGTTTTGCTCGGATCGCCAAAATCGTAGGGAATGACAAAGCCGTTGACCTTTACCGGGCGCGTGTCTGTAATGAACATCACCGGCGCGATGGAATGCGTGCAATAATACGTGGCGGGGATCCAGTTGCGCCAGTGATCGCGCCCACAACTGCGCCCGAGTTTTACGTCTGGGGGATCGGGATGCACGTATTCGCCCTCGCCGTATTTGAACTCGCCCACATGCCCTTTTTGGTAGCGCCGCCTCATCTCTTGATTGTACGCCATATAGGGATAATTTTCGGCGAACATATAAATTTTGCCGTTGCGCTCGACAGTTCGCGCAAGGGCCACGCCTTCGCCCAAGGTGTGGCAGGCCGCGGTTTCGCTCATGACGTGTTTGCCCGCGTTCAACGCTTCGATGGCAAAGGCCGCGTGTTCGTGAAAGTAATTGGCGAGTACTACCGCGTCCATCTCGTGTTCCAAAAATGCGCGATAGTCCGCGTAGGTCGCTACCCCCAATGCTTTGCCCTCGGCGGCCAAACGCGCTTCCCACGTATCGCAAATCGCCACCAATTCCATGCCCGTGGTCGCCGCTACGCGCATAAATGATCGCCCGCGCCCAACGCCAACCACGCCCACGCGAATCGGTCTTTCGCATTTTCGCGCCATCGCAAAATCCCCTTTCAGCCGTAGAACCGGAGAGGTGGCACCGAGTCGATCACCCTGAGTTCCACGCTATAAGCGTAAAACTGCTTCAACCCCTCTAGTTCGGCATCGCCCAAATCGTAGCGGATATTGTGGGTGAGATAGTGCGCGTAAAAATCGGGCGGCATCGTGCAAGTCTGCGCGGCGTAGTCCTCGGCGATTTGGGAAATTGCGCGCCGGCCCTTTTCCTTGGCTTCGACGAGTTTGGCAACATCATCTGGCGTCAACGCGCCGTCTCGCCCGGTCCAACAGGCATAAACAAACGGCAGGCCGGTCATCTGCGTCCAAATTTCGCCCAGGTCCAAGACGCGATGGTGGCGCAATTCCAGCGCGGGATCGCCGATCAGCAATGCCGCATCCGCCCGTTTGAGCATCGCGTCGATATCCGGCGGGTGAAAAAACACCTCGGGGCGAGAGCCAAATTGCCGCGCCAAGACGATCTGCGCCAGGGCCACAGAGGTGCGCGAGCCGCTGTCTAGAGCCAGCGTTTCAATTTTTTCGGGTTCTGTGTTTAGGGCGATGAACACGCTGCCAACCGCGCCATTTGACACAATGCCGACCTGTGGCACTATCCGATAGGCTTCTCTGCCGCGCGCAATTTCGATAGCGGGAATGAGGGCCACGTCGGTTTCTCCTGTGTGCAATCGCTCGGCGCATCTCGATGGCACATCGCAGTGCAATTCAAAATCGCAATCTATCGCGCCCGTGCGGAACGCCTCGACCAAGGGTCGCGTGTTTAAGTAGGACACCACGCCCAAACGCACAGCCATGTGCCACTCCTTTAATTCACAATTTCATACCGCGTATTTCGCCTGATGGGCGCGTATCCCGCGTCTCGGATGAGTCGCTGCATTTCCCGAAGCGTCATCGCGTCCGCGTGGCTCGTGCCCGCCGCGCTGACCACGTTTTCTTCCATCATCGTGCTGCCGAAATCGTTTACGCCGTATTTTAGGCTGACCTGTGCGATCTTGGCGCCCTGCGTCACCCACGATGCCTGAAAACTTTTGACATTGTCCAAAAACAGGCGCGAGATGGCGATGGTTCGCAAATAGTCAAATCCGCTCGTCTTCGCGCCGTTCCACCGCGCACTGTCCGCGCCGAGAGCCGTGTCATCTGGCTGGAAATTCCACGCGATAAATGCGGTGAACCCGCCAGTCTCGTCCTGCAATTTGCGGATGTGCGCCAAGTGTTCAATGCGCTGTTCAATGGTTTCCACGTGCCCATACATCATGGTCGCCGAGGTGTGCATGCCCAATTCGTGGGCAATGCGGTGTACGGCGAGCCATTCGCGGACGCGGTCTTTGCGAAAGCCGATGATGTCGCGCACTTGGTCGGACAGTATTTCCGCGCCCGCGCCCGGGATGGAATCCAACCCGGCATCGCGCAATCGGCGAATGCAGTCTTCGAGGGACAGGCGCGATATATGCGCGATATAAATGATCTCGGTGGCGGATAGGCAATGCTGATGAACTTGCGGATAGCGGCTGCGAATGTCGGAAAAGAGGTCTTCGTAATAATCCACGCGCAGTTTGGGATTCAAGCCCCCTTGCATCAAAATCTCGCTGCCTTTTGGCGCATTGCCGCCCACGGCGATGAGGTCGTCAATTTTTCGGAAAATCTGTTCTTTGGGCAAGAGATAGCCTTCGCCAGAACCCGGCGGGCGATAAAAGGCGCAAAAATCGCACTTCACCCAGCACACATTCGTGTAATTGATATTGCGCCCGATATTGTACGTCACGCGGTCTGCGGGCCATTTCCGCCGCCGAACCACATCGGCCAATGCGCCCAATTCGACCACATTGGGATGGGCAAACAAGCGCAGGGCATCGGCTTTGGAAATGCGTTCGTCGCGATAGATCTTTTCGGCAATATCGTCGATCATACCTCTTTCCTTTCGGGATACCAAAGTTCAGAGAGTGGGATTTTCAATCCCGGAAACAAGTTTGGCTCAAACACATCTGATCCCGCCGCAATCGCTTGAAGCACGGGCACATCACCGGTTAAATCAAACGCCTCTAATCGTTTTTTTTGGATATCGACAATCCAGTATTCCCGCACGCCAAATTCGGCGTAGATTCTCTTTTTATCGACCCGGTCTCTATGCACGCTTGAAACCGACAGGACTTCGACCATCAAATCGGGCGCGCCCCAAATATTGGTTTCGGTGATCGTATCCAAGCGGGCTTTTGCAACGAATAGGATGTCGGGCTGGACGACGTTTTCGGCCTGGGTGTGCCTGCCCAAAATAACATCTATGGGCGAACTAAAAACGCGCCCTAGGTCTTTTTGTTTGACAAAGAGGCGCAGCAAACTCGTCAGTTCATCGCAAGCCCATTGATGCCTCGGTATCGGTGCAGGAGCCACTGTAAATTCCCCCCTTAAAATTTCAAAGCCAGAACTGTCTGGCGGGGTGAGCGCGAGATAATCTTCGTACGTCCACCGCGTTTTTTTTTTGTTTGCAACAGCCATCGCGCACCTCAAAAAAAGGGCAGGAGAGAAAATGTTTAGAAGTTGTCCAAAAATTAATGGATGAATGGACGCACAGGCGTAGCGAGTCATCCCGTTCCGCTCCATTTCACTACGCGCTTCGATTCGCTATGGAAGTTGTTGTGAAATCGCGGGAAGTTTATCTGCGATTCCAATGGGCGTTTCCCCTTCGATCTCTCGGTCGGTGGATAACACTCGGTAGAGATTGTCGCGCTCGACCGGGTCGCGCCCGGCTTCGACAATGCGCGCGACGAGTTGCTTGCGCGTGAGCACTTGCCGCGTCTCGCTGTAGGAACGGCGCGTAATTTCGTATTCTTGGATGGTGCCGTCGATATCGTCCGCGCCATACCACAACGCCATCTGTGAAATCTCGATGGTATTCATAATCCAAAAGGTTTTGATGTGCGGGAAATTGTCCAGCATCAAGCGCCCGACTGCGATCTCTCGCAAATCCGCAATGCCCGTGGGGCCGGGCAAATGCGTCAACTCCGTGCGCTCGGGGTGAAAGGAAAGGGGGATGTACGTCAAAAAGCCGCCGGTCTCGTCTTGCAATTCGCGCAATCGCACGAGGTGATGGATGCGTTCTTGCGGGTTTTCGATATGCCCATACAGCATGGTCGCATTGGTGTGCAAGCCAACTTCGTGCGCCGTGCGCGCCACACTGAGCCATTGTTCGGAATCCGCCTTGGTCCAAAACAAATCTTCTTGCACGCGGTCGCTAAACACTTCCGCGCCCCCGCCGGGAATGGACGACACGCCGGCCGCTTTTAATTCGACCATCACCTCCTTCAGTGGCTTTTTGGCAATGCGCGCAATTTGCACCCACTCGATAGCCGTGAACGCTTTGACCGCCACATCGGGACGCGCGTCTTTGACCGCACGCACGATGTCGAGATAATACGAATAGGGGAGTTTGGGATTGACGCCCGCGACCATGTGGATTTCGGAAATGGGCAGGTGGATGTATTGCAACACGCGCTTTTGGATATCTTCGGGCGACAGCACATAGCCCCGCGCGTCTTTGGGCTTCACGTAAAAAGAGCAAAACCGACACAGCTTGTTGCACACATTGGTATAATTGATGTGCTGATTGCGGACGTACCACGCCGCGTTGCCACAGGCGCGTTCGCGCACAATATTCGCCAAATACCCCACGGCATTGAGATCCGGCGTTTCGTAAAGGCGCGTGCCATCTTCGGCAGAAAGCCGTTGCCCCAGGTTCACTTTTTCTTCGATATCTCGCAGTTCGTCGGGAAATTTCAGTTTCACACCGCGCTCCTATGGTTATCAAATTGCCTGTGATCTGAGCTTATTGGCCTCAAATTTTTTGGGATCAAAGTAACTATCAAAGTCCAAATAATGAGAAATTTCGTAAATATTGCCTTTTTTGTCTTCAACGATCGCCCTTACTCTGAATTTGCCCCATACCCAAATTGCCAACTTACAGTTTGGATTCGACAGGCTTCGTTTTAAACTACGGCGCTGAACTTGAAAGGTAGGGTGCAGATAATACGTGATTCTTTTGATAAAAGGAAGGCCAAGCCCATCGAGATAAATGTATACTTTGTAAAGTGTTTTATCAGTGCTTGTTTTATACTGTACAATTTTATCGCGGTCATCAGGATCAAAAGGGCTATCTTTCACCCACACATCTTTCATCACCCACACATCTTTTAGTTTCATCGAAGCACTCCTTTGATTTTTTTCAAATTCAGCGGGAATTATCATCGCTCGTTTGATCGTTTTTTGCCTGAGAATCCCCATTCTTAGAGCTAGGAAGTTCTCTCGCTGGTATAATTGGCTCTTCTTCTCGATTGTCGCTCGTTATACCTGTTTGATTTTCTCTGGTTCTACTGGCAGCAGATTCGCCAAAATAGTAACCGACCACCGAACCAATCAGACCACCCAAGGTGGCGACTACAATCTGTAGCCCCTCCTTAAATATCTCAATGCTATATCTGTTTTGGTGAGCAATCAAAAATACAGCTACAATCGCACCAGCAAAAACCAATGTTAACGCAATCGCGAGCAAATGCCTGAAATCGTTGACAATTCCCGCAAAAAATTCAACAATCATATAGCGTAATTTTAGAGTACCAACATCTTTATCAGTCTGTAAATGCTGAAAACGTCCCCAATTAAAAAGCCATGCGGTCCATTGAATCAACAAGATCAAAAAAAATAAAATGCCCACAAGCACCACAAATCCCCGTGTATTTTCACTCAAAAAAGCCAGAAGAGTGGTCATGAAAGGTCCCTTTCTCGCAACATCTCCCGCGCGTGTTGCATCGTCAGGTCGGAAATTTCCTCGCCGCCCATCATCAGTGCGAGTTCGCCTGCACGCGCTTCTTCATCGAGCGGAACGACCCGCGTGACCGTGCGCTGCTCAACCACTTCTTTTCGCACCGCAAAATGCAGGTCGGCCATTTTTGCGATTTGCGGCAAATGCGTAATGGAAATGGTTTGATAGGCCGCCGACAGGTCGCGCAATTTTTTGCCCACCACCTCGGCAATGCGCCCGGAAATGCCGATGTCGATTTCGTCAAAAATCAGCACTTGCACCGAATCGGTACGCGCCAACACGGTCTTCATCGCCAGCATAATGCGCGAAATTTCGCCGCCCGATGCCACTTTGACTAGGGGGCGAACTGCTTCCCCCGGATTTGTGGAAATGAAAAACTCGCCGCGCTCTATCCCGCGCGGCCCGGCTTCAAACCGCTGTCCATCGCATGCGATCACCCCCTGCGGATCAGCGCGCCGCTCGAGTTGCACGTCAAACTGCACGTCTGGCATGCCCAATTCGCGCAATGCGCGGATAATGGCTTTGGACAATTTGCCGGCCGCTTTGTGGCGTCCGCTTGAAAGTTTTTTACAACAGGCCGCAAACGCCCGCCTGGCGTCGTCAATTTTGACCTGAATATCCTCTAAAGAGGCTTCGAGTTCGTCAGACAGTGCCAATTCCTCTTCTGCTTTTTTGCGGTACGCGATCACCCGCGAGAGATCGCCCCCGTACTTTTTTTTTAGGGCGTTTAGGGTTTCCAACCGATCCGCGACTTCCATCAACCGCTCGGGATTGTGCTCCACGCGATTGGCATAATCGCCAAAGGCGCGGGCCAATTCCTCCGCGCCATAGCGCAATCCATTGAGTTCTTCGGCGATTGGCTCCAAACTCGCATCCATTTGCGCGGCCTCGTCCAAGAGGTGCGCGCCTTCGCCGAGTTGATCGGCCACGGATTGATCGTCTTCGTAGAGCACATGCTCAATTTGAACGGCGATCTCGATCAGGCGTTCTGCATGCGAAAGCACGGATTGTTCGCGTTCTAAGCGCGCGTCTTCATCGGGTTCTGGCTTTGCCGAACGGATTTCTGCGATCTGAAATTCCAACAACTCGCGGCGTTCGCGCTGGCGTTGGGCAACCGCGGTTTTTTCGATCAGCCGATTTTGCAACGCCACCACCTGTTCGTACATTTTTTTGACCTGTGCGCGTGCGAATTGCAAGCCGCCAAACCCGTCCAAAAAGTCCAGATGCAGGTCCGTATTGAGCAGGGATTGGTGGTCGTGTTGCCCGTGCAAATCGACCAGCGTGCGGCCTAGGTCTCGAAGAACGCGCACTGGAATCGCCAAACCATTGGCATAGCACCGGCTGCGGCCTTCTGCCAACACGTCGCGGCGCACAATCAACTCGCCCCCGTCTGCGTCAATGCCCATCGCGCCTAAAAGTGCGAGCACCGGGTGGTTGGCATACAGTTGAAAAATGACTTCGACCGTGCATTTTTTTTCGCCCGTGCGGATCACATCGGGACTCGCCCGCATGCCCAGCACCAGGCCCAAGGCGCCTATCAGAATGGATTTTCCCGCGCCGGTTTCACCGGTAATGATGTTTAGCCCTTTGCCAAATTCGACTTTGAGATCGTCGATCAGGGCGTAGTTGATCACATGCAATCGACACAACACAACGCGACTCCTTCACGCATCTCGGCGGTCGAGGCTCCAGTCCAATTTGCGCTGCAACAAATCGTAAAACGTCAACCCCTGCATGTTGATAAAGCGCACGGGATGGGGTGCTCGCTGCACCGTGACAGACTCGCCAACCCCGAGCGAACACACGCTGCGCCCATCGGTAGATAGCATGATTTCATCGGATTGCTCGGCCACCACCTGAATGGTCACAGACTGATCGCCGGGCATCACCATCGGGCGCAGAGAAAGGGAGTGCGGGCATATAGGCGTGGCGACCAGCACGGACAAATTTGGATGGACAATCGGGCCGCCCGACGACAAGGAGTAGCCCGTGGATCCCGTGGGCGTTGCCATGATCAACCCATTGCCGTAAAAAGAACTCACGGGCGCATCGCCAACGCGCATCACGACTTGCACCAATCGCGCCGTTACACTGCGTTCGATAACCACTTCGTTGAGGGCAAACGCTTTTTGCGTGCGCGTTTGCGCGTGCAGGGCAATGCGCTCTTCAATCGCGTAATCGCCGCCCAACAACCTGTCTAGGCCATCGTCCAATTCCCAGGGTTCTGCGCCGGACAAAAACCCCAACCGCCCCAAATTCACCCCTAAAATGGGCGTACCATGCGGATGCACCAGGTCTGCGGCGCGCAACAACGTGCCATCGCCGCCCATCGCCACGATCAGACCCGCGCGGCTGGGCAATTCATCGACCGGGCAAAACCAACGCGCGTCGGACTTGCAAATTCGCCGCAAATTGTCGGCGATCAGCACCTCGATGCCCCGCTGGTGGACGCGCTGTGCCAATTGATCGACCGCAACGCCCATGCCCGGCTGGGTCGGGTTGGAAAACAGACCGATGGGCTTCATTCGTCTCCAAATTCTTCGTCGTCAAAATCCAGCGGCACCCGTTCAAATTCGCCATTGCTGTCGCGCAACAACACGTCAACCCGTTGCCGGGCGTCTTCGAGCAAACTGCGGCAACGATTGGATGCGGTTAGCCCATCCTCAAACACTTGCAGGGCTTCGGACAAGGGCAACGTGCCTTCTTCTAACCGATCAACAGCGGTTTTCAATTGCTTCAACGCCGCTTCAAATGTGGGGGGTTCCGTTTTCTCTTGTGCCATTGAATTGTCACCTGTGTGAATTGGGCGGGCACGGGGACCGCGCCCCTACGTTTCTAGCCTCGCATCTTTCATCCCCGTTCTTGTGTGGTTGCTTTCCACCTTCTCAACCCGACAGATCGCCTCGCCTTTTGCAAACTTGATGGACAGGCGTTCTTCGGGTGTTAAGACACGCGCATCGGATACTATCGAACCGTCTTCGCGCTGGATGATGCCAAAGCCTCGGTTGAGCACCGATAACGGGCCGAGCGAGCCGAGTTTGCCCGTGAGGCGACGGTAATCTGCCCATCGGTTTTCCAACAATCGGCGCGTAAGCATGTATAAATCGCTGTGCAATTCGTCGAGGTGCTGTGCGTTTTGATCTATCAAATCGGACATCCGCCGCATGCCATAGCTGTCTTCATAGGATTCCAGCAGATCTGCGTTCTCGTCTAGCAACCGCTGCATGGCGTCTCGCGCACGCAGGGTGAGCCGCCCGATTTGTTCGCGCACCGCCACGACATCGCGCACCGCGAGTTCCGCAGCAGCAGAAGGCGTTGGCGCGCGCACATCCGCCGCGAGGTCCGCAAGCGAGATATCGATCTCGTGCCCAACGGCTGAAATGATGGGAATTTCGGAATTTGCAATGGCCCGCACCACTTGCTCGTCATTAAACGCAGCCAAATCCTCTGCCGAACCCCCGCCGCGCCCGACGATGAGAACATCGACTTCGCCCCATGCATTGAGGTCCGCAATGCCCTGTGCAATTTCTTCGGGCGCGCTATCCCCCTGCACCCGTGCGGGTCGCAACACAATGCGAACGCCGGCAAACCGCCGCTTCAACACGTCCAAAATATCCCGAAAAGCCGCGCCTGTTTGCGAGGTGACAACCCCAATGCTGCGGGGATATTCGGGCAGGGAATGTTTTCGGTCTTCGTCAAACAGGCCCTCGTCTGCCAATTTCTTCTTCAATTCTTCAAAGGCGATTTGCTGTTGCCCCGCGCCTGCGGGAAAGAGTTGGAACACATTAAACTGGTACTCGCCCCGGCGTTCGTACACCGTCAACTGGCCCTGCGCCAACACGGACATGCCCGATTCGGGATGAAGTCCAGTGATGGGACGCGACCGCCACATCACGCAACGCAACTGGCTGTCGCTGTCTGAAAGCGTGAAATAGCGGTGCCCAGACGCGGGTTGCGAAAACGAGGTCAGTTCGCCGAGGACCCACATGGGCGGAAATTCCATCTCGAGGGTTTGCTTGATGGCTTGCGTCACTTCCGATACCGAATGCGGGCGTTCCACCTTATTCCTCCTCCAAATCGAGACGCAACCGCTCAATGTGCCGCGTGCGTCCAGAGCGTTCATCCACATCGAGCAGCACGCCGCAGAGTTTTATCCTGCCGGTGGCTGGCGCGAAGCGCACGGGCATCTGGTTGATAAATCGGAAAATCGCAGGGCCTTTTTTCGAGCCGATCACCGAATCGTGCGGCCCGGTCATGCCCACATCGGTCATATACGCGGTTCCGCGAGGCAAAATCTCTTCATCGGCGGTTTGAACGTGGGTATGCGTGCCCAAAACCGCGCTGACTTTGCCATCTATAAAGTGCCCAAACGCAATTTTTTCCGAAGTCGCCTCCGCGTGGAAATCCACGAGAACTATCGGGGTTTTTGCGCGCAATTTTGCCGCGGCGGATTCCCCTGTTCGGAAGGGACATTCCAAGGTCATTTTCATGTAGGTTCGACCGAGCAAGCTCATCACCCCGACAGAAGCCCCATTGCGCGCTGGATAAACCGCAGCCCCTATGCCCTTGACCGCTTTGGGAAAATTGGCCGCGCGCAAAATTCGGTCGCCCTTTTGAATGTAGTCAACCGAATCTTTTTGGTCCCAAACATGATCGCCCATCGTGATCGCGTCTGCCCCATAAGTATGGAGTTTTTTTCCAATTTTTTCAGTAATCCCAAATCCGCCAGCGGCATTTTCGCCATTGACAACGCAGAAATCAACGGCGTGTTGCTCGATCAGCCGCGGAATCCAATACGCGGCAACCCGTCGCCCGGGCCTGCCGTAAACATCGCCTACAAACAAAATTTTCACGCGCGCTCCACTCGGTTGATTCTCAGGTGTGTACGACAAATGACCGTTGTGAATATACACAAAACTTTGTTGTCTGCAAAATTCAGTGGCAGGTGGTCAACGCCCAACCCCGGTCTGAATCAGGATTTACGGGATTGGAAGATTCGCCGATAGCTCATCGCGCGAAATTGATCTCGCGGATCTCGCGGATGACGGTCACTCTGACTTGCCCCGGATACGTCATGATTTCCGTCAAGCGGTCGGTGATTTTGGCCGCCAAGCGTTGGATGTCTTCATCGCTGATCAGATCGCTGTTGGCGATCACGCGGACCTCTTGGCCCGCTTGAACGACATAGACCTCATCGACCCCCTCAATTTTTTGGGCGGTTTGCTCGAGGTTTTCCAATCGGCGCACGTAATTTTCCAGCACCGCGCGCCGCGCGCCCGGACGCGCCTTGGAAATGGCGTCTGCGGATTCGACCAGCACGGCAATTGGCGAGGCGGGTTCTGCTTCGTTGTGCAGGACTTCAATTGCGTTGATCACGGTTTCGTCTTCGCCGTATTTTTTTGCCAAATCCGCGCCGTTTTGCCCGTGTGTGCCTTCAAATTCGTGGTTGAGGCTCTTGCCGATATCGTGCAACAGCCCAGCGCGTTTGGCAAGTTGCGCGTCCAACCCCAAGTGCGTTGCCATCATCCCGGCCAAAAAAGCCACCTCTTTGCTGTGGTTCAACACATTTTGCCCATAGCTCGACTGAAACTGCAATCGCCCAAGACATTCGATCAGGCGGTCGTGCAGGCCGGGCACGCCCATATTAAAAACAGCCTCTTCGCCCGCTTGGCGGATCAAGTCGTGCATGTTTTCTTCGCACTTTTCAACCACCTCTTCAATGCGCCCCGGGTGAATGCGGCCGTCAATGATAAGTTGGTCCAAAGCGATTTTGGCAACTGCGCGGCGAACCGGGTCAAACCCGGACAACATCACGGCTTTGGGGGTGTCATCGACAATAATATCCACGCCGGTACACATCTCAAAAGACCGGATATTACGTCCCTCGCGCCCGATAATGCGGCCTTTCATGTCTTCGGCGGGCAACCCGACCTTGGTCACTGTGGATTCGACCGTGTAATTGACCGCGAGCCTTTGAATTGCACTGGCGATAATTTCTCGGGCTTCTTCATGGGCCTTGGCTTGCGCCTCTTCCCGAATTTCCTTGACGCGCCAGGCCGCTTCGCGCTGGGCTTCGATCTCCATATTTTCTATCAACTCGCGTTTGGCCTGTTGCCGGGTCAGGGCTGCAATGCGTTCTAATCGCGTGTTTTGCGCCTCCAACATCGCTTTCAATTCCAGTTCTTTGACCGAAATCTCGTCCTGTTGCTGTACGAGTTGCTGTTCCAATTCCTCTACTTGTCCAAATTTTTGGTTGAGCAAATCCGCACGCCGATTCAATTCGTGCGACTGGTGATTCAACACCTCTTCTTTGCCCTCCATTTTCTTTTTTCGGTCTTCGAGTGCCTCTGCGGCTTGCACGCGCTCTTGATGGATCAGGTCTCTGGCTTCTAAGAGCGCGGTGCGTTTTTCGGTTTCCGCTTCTTTTCGAGCGTCTTCCAACATTTGCTCGACCGAGGCTTCGGCGCGATCAAGCCTGCTTTGGGCCGTTCTGTTGCTGATGACCCATCCCAAAACAAATCCGAGTGCCAAAAGCCCGGTGGACAGCGCGATCACAAATACTGGTTCCATGGCCTTCTCCTTTCCAAAAAATAAAACAACAAAAGAAATCCCCACCGCGCTTGTGCCCAATTTGAAGGACAAACGCGGCGGGGTTCATTGCGCGGTGAGTTTTTGCCTCACATCCGCATGGTGCGATTGACCGAATCTGCGAGTTGTTCGGCTTTTTCTCGTGAAATTTGATCTATCCGGCGGCCTTCTTCCTGGATCTTAAAAAGCTCATCCGCCAAGTTCACAGCGGTCAAGACAGCGATCTTCGAGTGCGTGCGAAGGGAAAGCGAATGGGCCACTTCGCGCATTTTCTGATCGATATAACTCGCCACCTCGCGGATGTGCTCGGGATCGGCATCGCTGACAATGCGGTATTTTGACCCAAATATCTGAACGCGCACGTCGGACAAACCAGACATCACTCATTTCTCTCGGAATTGAGCGCATCGAGACGCTCCAACACGGCCTCGACGGCCTTGACCTTGCTCAGGATTTCCGTCTTGTTGTCGATCAGAAACACGTTGTCGTTGTAAATCTCTTGCAACTTGTCGCGGTTACGACTCAGGTCCACCAGTTCCTCTTCGAGGCGCGATACATCTGATTGCAATGCCTGATTTTGTTGCCGCAACTCGACATTTTCGCGCTTCAAATTCTCGTTGGTGACAACGGCGCGTTCTGCCAAAACAATGAGGCGTTCAACACCTTCGCTCAGGGGTTCGGCGTCACTTGCGTCTTCGACCTCGACCTCTTCGATCTCGTCCTCGCCGATCTCTTCGCCGGTATCCTCCTCTTCGTCCGCGTCATCTGCGTCTTCGACGTCATCAGCCGTTTCGTCGTCCTCCGCATCTTCGTCGCTAGACTCGTCGGTCACGTCTTCGTCTGCGGCGTCTGCATCTTCAACGTCGTCTGCCCCTGCGTTACCGTCTGCATCTTCGGCAACATCTACGCTGACTTCTGCGGCGTCATTCACTTCTTCGGTGCCATCCGCTTCTTCGACATCGTTCACTTCTTCGACGGCCTGTACATTTTCGGCGTCGTTTGCTACACGGGTGTTGGGGTCCATATCTGCTCCTTGGAAACGATCAAAAACTATCGAATACAAATCCAATTTAATACCATCTTAGCCGAAAGTCAAGCCCGCGATCCGCATGCAAAAAGCGAAACCCGAACTGCGCCCGGATTTCGCTTTGTTTTCCCCATGAGATGCTCATGCGTTTTGCTTAATCCGCTCGGCCAAGGCGGCAAAGGCTTGGGCATCTGTGACGGCCAGATTGGCCAATACTTTGCGGTTGAGGTCAATACCCTCGCGCTTTAAGCCCGCCATGAACCGACTGTAAGTCAATCCGTGTTGCCGGGCTGCGGCATTGATGCGCGCGATCCACAACGCCCTGAAATTTCTCTTTTTTTGCCTGCGATCTCGATAGGCGTATTGCAACGCTCTATCTACGGCATTGCTGGCTGTGCGGAGCAGTTTGCTACGCCCTCCCCGATAGCCCTTGGCCTGTTTCAGAATTTTTTTTCGCCTGCGTCTGGAAGCAGGGCTGTTGGTCGCTCTCGGCATGTCGATCTCCAGTGAACAATTGATTGACCTTACCTATTGGATTTTTGAAACGCTGACTGCGATTTGTGTCAGCGTGCCGCTGATTTGAAACAAATAGCCAAGCACCGCTACGAAATCAGCAAAAACAGATACGAGAATGGCGACTGTCAATGTTGTCAGCATTGACAAACGCGCGGCACTCTGTCATCGTTTCAATTCTCGATTTTTTTGACCCTTGTTAGGACGCCAGCAGGCGATTGACGCGGCCATTGTCAGAGGCGTGGATATAGGCTGTCTTACGAAGGCCTCTTTTGCGCTTGCTCGTCTTTTTGGTCAGGTTGTGCGCTGCGGTGGCCTTGCTGCGGCTGATTTTGCCAGAACCGCGCTTTTTGAACCGCTTTTTGGCACCGCTGTGGGTTTTCATTTTGGGCACGACAAACTCCTTATGGGAACTCGGGTGACACGGGCTACGACTGAGATTTGGGCGCGAAAATCATCACCAGCTTTCGCCCCTCGTCGCGGGGGCGCGTTTCGATCTGCCCGACGTTTTGCAAATCTTTTTCGATCCGCTGCAATAAGTGGCGGCCCAGATCGCGGTGTGCATTTTCTCGGCCAAAAAACTCAATGGCGACCCGCACTTTGTGGCGCTGGGTCAAAAATCGCTCGGCGTGCCTGAGCTTGAATTGATAATCGTGATCGCTGATCCGAACGCGCATCCGAATTTCTTTCAACTGCGCGGTACTCTGACGATTTTTTCTCGCTTTTTTTCCTCGCTCATACCGGTATTTGCCGTAGTCCATAATTCGGCACACCGGAGGGCGTGCATGGGGCGCGACTTCAACTAAATCGAGCCCTGCCCGTTGGGCTATGGTCAGAGCTTGGTTCGTTTCTACGATGCCCACTTGATCGCCCGTTTCGCCGATCAAGCGAATCTGCGGAATGCGAATCTGCCGATTCACGCGCGGGCCGAGTTCCCGCCTGGTATCCCGACCTCTTGAACCTCTATTGATACGATCACCTCCAACAAAGTTGGGGGTTGCAAACGCATGGCCTAATTTTCGGCTAAAAAAAACCGCGCTCAGGAATTGCCAGCGCGCAAAATGTGAAATCCTGAAACTGTTCGGTTCGCCGTTTCGCCGCAACCACCCCTTAGCAATGAGAAAAAAATAAGACCTGCCAAAGTTGGGACAAATCTATCATAAGAAGAACGGAGTGTCAAGCGAAAATTCCCCTGTTGAGCGGACAACAGCAGACGAAAAACGCCCTCTCAATTCCCTGAATTTTCAAAATTTATCAAACGTCTTCCAGCCCCAAGCCCGTCAAATCTGCGATATGTCCTGCCTGCTCGGCGTCATACAACCGCCAGATCACGCGCAAGCCCTGCAAACTGCTCCCGCCATCCGTCAGCGGGGGCTGCCCGGTTTCAATGCAATCGAGAAAATGGGCCATCTCGTTTTCCGTGTGTTTGCCGGATTCGGCTTCGAGCAACACCTCTTCGCTGCCGCGCATAATATGCACGAGTTTGCCGCCCGAGAGATTGGCGTCGAGCAACCCCTCGGTGCAATGCGCGTGAATCGAATACCGCAAGCGAGTGCCCCGCGCGCCCCAGGTGCCAAAGTGGTAGCCCAAGCGGCCATTTTCAAATTCAATGGTCACATTGCTCGTGCCTTCGCGCTCCATCCAAGGCGTGCCGAAATTCGTGCCCATGTGCATGCCCCGCACGGGTCGGCCCAAAAACCAGAGCAACAAGTCGATATAGTGACATCCGTGGCTGAACAACTGCCCGCCGCCCAATCGCTCTTTGCTCGACGCCCAGTGGTCCGGCGGGTAGCGCGTGAGTTGCTCGGTCCAGATCGACACCTGAAACACATCGCCATACGCCTGGGCGTCCAACAGGGCTTTCAAGCGTTGGACCAAGGGATGAAAGCGCATGCAGTACGCGATCATCAGCACTTTGCCCGATTTTTCCGAGGCTTCTATCAGTTCTTTGCACGCCACTTCGTAATTGGCCATGGGCTTTTCGAGCAAGACGTGAACGCCCGCGTCCAAGCACGCTTGCCCCACGGAAAAGTGCAAGTGATGGGGCAACGCGAGCAATACCGCGTCAACCGATCCCAAAATCTCGCGGTAATCCGTGGCCGCGATGGCGCCGGGAAAGTGTTGCGCCACGCTTTCTGCGCGTTCCCGCACCACATCGACGGCAGCGGCCAATGAGACGCGATGGCGCAAGGTGTGAAACCGCCGCATGTGCGCCCCTCCCATGCCCCCACATCCGATCATGCCCAGTTTGATCATGTGCCCTTCTCCTTATGGCAAGTGCAATATTTTGTGAATGCGACACGACAACCGCCAGTTGGGATGCCGCGTCAAAATGTCCAATGCCTTGTGAATATATTGGGGCTTGCTCGATTCGGGTTGCAAGTAGATGTATTTTGCGCGGTGTTCATCGACCACGTCCTCGTGGAACGCCTGGCCCACCACGTATTTGAGTTCGGTGATATGCGTCAGGCCCTCGGCAATTTTTCGGCGTTTGGGCGATACAGTCCAGTGTTCAATGAGATCGCACAAAACCGGATCCGGATCAATCGTTCCATTTGTTTCAATGTGCAACCGAAAACCCGCCCGCACCAACGCCCGACAAAGCGGCGCGATATTTTGCCCGAGCGGTTCGCCCCCGGTCAAGCACACCCACGTTGCCGAGTACCGCTCGACTTTTTTGACAATTTGCGCGAGGGTCATTTCCCGAAAAGAATCGAACTCTGTATCGCAAAAAAAACAGCGCAAATTGCACCGCGCAAGCCTGACAAATGTCGTGGGTTGCCCCACGCGCAGGCCCTCGCCTTCGATAGAGTAGAAAATTTCATTGACCTGCAAGACTTTGCCATCGCCGCGCCAAACGGGCATTTGGTCTTTGGATGCAGGAGGGATCATGGTCAAACCTTTGTTCAGCTACGCGCTATCAGCAGAGGACGTCAAGCCTTTGTGTGTGCTGGCGCAATGGTCGGCCCGTGCTTTGTAGGAGCGATGGGCTTAATATATCGCACCCATGCGGTATTTGCAAGCATCCTCGCATTTTCCCACGCACGCTGAAAAAATACTTGACATATCATTTCATAACGCCTAATTTCCGACAACTTAACTGTATTCAATTAAAGACAAGTGAGACGTAATACCAAATTGAATATCTGTTGTCCTCATGTGATGCGCTATGTTGCCAGCAAGCGATCCCCTTGACCTTACGCAGTCATTCAAAGAAGCCATAGCAAAAATGCCATTCCAAAAGACCATCAGATCATGCCATCGCGCACAGCGCGCAAGGCCGTCTCGCAACCCACAGCCATCTTGCAACCCACCTTGCAGGCCAACGCATGTTGGGCGACCCGCAAAGTGCTTTGCGCTGTGCTAGCCCCTCGGCGTCTGAGAGCGGCATTTTTTGCTTCCTTTTTTTTCCTGTTGAAAAAAAGGAAGTCGCCGCACGCCGTAGGCACAGGCGTAGCCAACGCATCGAAGGCAACCAACGTGGAGGCAGAACCAAACGCTTTACGTAAGTCTGTCCCCAATTCCTCATTCCTCCCTGATGGGAGGCAGGATACGGACAACTTAAAATCAAATTGGTATAAGATGGCAGACGCAAGACATCCGCCCCCGTCATTCTGACGAAAGCATGCCCCTGTATGCTTAAAGCAGGGGTCAGAATCCAGTGACTTTTGTCTTTTCCCCGTCCGCAAGGCAACGTGTTTTACTGACCGCCGACTGCTAACCGCCAACCGCTTGGGGGTTGGCGAGTTGAACGGACTGACCACCGACCACTTCCCCCCTTCTCCCCATCGTTCCCCCGCCCATCCCCACAAACATCATCTCGACCGAATTTTGAGGAACGATGCATGCCTGAACAAACCCCTCCCTTTGTTTTTGAGACACCCACGGGCATATTGAGTGGCCGCGACCGAGGTGAAGACCTGCTCAATCGGCTCATGGCATTTATGCAAACCGCCGATGACGATGCGGTTACGCCGCTCGACTTTGCCAACGTCTCTTTCATCGATATCTCCTGCGCCGACGAATTGCTTTCCAAACTCCTCATGCGAATCGGCAGCGGCGAGCTCGGGCATCGCTTTGCCTTTATCCAAAACGCCAACGATTCCGTGCGCGAAACCCTCGAGGCCGTGCTCAAGTTGCGAAACTTGGCCGCGCTTTTCAAAGACGACGATGGCGACATCCATGTGATCGGCGTGCTCAAAACGCCCATTCGAGAAGCCCTGGACGTGGTGCTGACCCGCAAGAAAGGGACGTCGTCCGAGTTCGCCCACGCCTTGAGGAAAAACATCAATATCGCGTGCAACCGGCTCAACGCCCTTCAGAAAATGGGTCTCGTGTGCCGCGTGCGCGATGGCAGCGTGTCCGGCGGCGGTCGGCAATTTTTTTACGAATCAATTGTGTGAAGCTATCGGCGGTCAACTATCAGCTTTTAGCCTCCCTCCATCCGCCCAAAGCGATAGATGGGCTGACCGCTTGGGGTCGGGGGTTCGGGCGGGCACGGGGGCACCGCCCCTACGTTTCTATCCTCGCATTTTGCCTCTGACCGCTGACCGCTGACCCACTGCACAGGAGCCTCATAATGCTCAATTACGGTTTGCTCAAACGCCAGATCGACCAGATGGCTGTCGATGCCCGAACCCTGCAAGACGACTTTTACACCCGCATCGATCTGGCGTGTTCCGAAATGGATCGCTGGGAAGATGCGTGGGAAAGCCTGAGCGTTAAAATTGCACGCAGCCGCACGTCTTGGCTGGTGGCCCAACCGGGCGGGCCGATTACCGAGACCTGTCCAAAGCCCGACCGGCCCAAAGAACTCACCGTGATCGCCGCAGATGGGTCTCAAATTTTCCCGGATCGGCACGAGATCGCCAATTGTTTTCTCATCAATATCGGCTATGTCGTCATCCATTACGGCAGCGGAGAGCGGCCCGTGTTGAGCAGTGAACCCACGCTGTTTTACGATGAGGACGATCTCTATCAAGAGTGGGCGGGCAAGCGCAGCACTGTCACCCGCGAGGTGGTGGGGATGCGGCGCAATGCAATGGAATTGGAAAAGGTCGTGGCCCTGGCCGCTCAGGCGCACGCAGAGGGGCGAACCATCGCAGGGCTGACAGACGGGACCTTGATTTTGTGGATGCTCGAGGGCAAACCCTACGATTTTCGCCGGGAAATCCTCAAGACCACACTCGCCAGTTTGCAACGGTTGCGCGAATTGCGCGTGCCCATTGCGGGCTATATTTCCGATCCCGGCAGTGCGGATGTGCTCAATGCCCTGCGCGTGGGCCTGTGTCCGGAACAGCCGCCCAACTGCGACCGGTGCCCATGGAAAGCCGCCGAAGCGCAGCATCTCCTCAATTTTGATGCCGATGCCGAACCGCCCGCGCCCATTCCCTGCGAACCCATTGCCGGCGTGACAGACGATATGCTATACGCCCGCAAGCTCAAGCGCGGTGAGCGCAGTGGGGTGTACCGAAGCGCGTCCAAAATCCTCGACGACTACGGCCCGCACCATATCTGCTTTTTTTACGTCCACACGGGTTGGGAAATCGGGCGCGTGGAAATTCCCGAATGGGTTGCCCGCGACCGCGAGTTGCTCGACCTCGTCCATGCCACCATTGTCGATCAAGTCGATAAAGGGCGGGGCTATCCCGTGGTGTTGTCCGAATCCCACGAGCGCGCCATTGTGCGCGGGGCCGACCGCGACATATTCTTCAAATTTCTAAAAGACGCCTTTGTCAAAAACGACGTGAAAATTGAACAATCGCTCAAACAACTGAAAAAGATGGCTGCGGCCGTATAAGCGAATCCCACTATAGGCGGCACAATTTGTCCTCACCGGGAACGAGGAGAACATCCATGAAAGAAAATTTTGCGGTTTCACCTGTCGATGGAACACGGGTACCCACTTTGTTTTCGTTTGATGATATGCGTCTCTCCCTTTCACACAAAGAGAGATTTCTCCATTCTCTAAAGAGCGGTGGAAAGCAGGACTACAAACGCTATCTCGGTTCGCCCCTGCGCTATGCCGGCGGGAAAAGCCTCGCTGTGGGCTATGTCGTAGAGCGTTTGCCGAAAGGACTGAGTCGATTGGTGTCGCCATTCTTAGGGGGCGGTTCGGTTGAAGTTGCATGCGCCCGAGAATTGGGTATCGAAGTGATCGCCTATGATGTATTCGACATTTTATGCACGTACTGGGACATTCAGTTGCGAGAGAGGGACGCGCTCTACAATCGCTTGGAACAATTTTTTCCCAATCGCGTCACGTTCAAAAAGGTGAAGGACAAACTCGCCGCCCATTGGAAGGACGGGGAAACGCTCGGTCCCCGCGATCTCGCCGCACACTATTATTTCAATTCCAACACATCTTATGGCCCCCATTTTCTCGGATGGCCTTCGGATATTTATCTCAATGAAAATCGCTATGCGAGAATGCTCGAAAAGGTGAAATGCTTTCACGCAAACAGCATGTCCGTGCAATGCGCGAGTTTTGAGGATTCGATTCCGTCGCATAGAGGCGATTTTCTGTATTGCGATCCGCCTTACTACCTCGAAGATGGAAAAACATTTGTCGGCATGTATCCGCACCGCAACTTCCCGATCCATCATGTCGGTTTCCCACATGAAAAACTCCGAGATCTGCTTCTCTCACATCAGGGCGGATTTATCCTGTCCTACAACGACTGCGACACCATCCGCAACTGGTATTCGGATTTTCATATCGAGACGCCGCAGTGGCAGTACACATTTGGTCAGGGCGATACGAGAATTGGAAAAAATCGCATGCAAAACAACAAAGGTTCGCATGTGAAGAAATCACACGAGTTGTTGATATGGAAGGATACAAACTAATGGCTCGCAGACGCGCATCTTCTCCTCAGCAAGCGCGTACCTACCGACAACAAGGGCACGCAGACGCGCTTCGGTTCGCACTTCTTCTCGGATTAGATAACGATTACCGCAATGACAAAAAAGCAAAGAAGGACGTCATTGACCCTTCTGGCGATGCCCATTCCGTCAAGTCTGGGCAAAAGAAGTGGCAAGTATTTCTCTATCGAAGATCGAGGTTTGAGACCGATGATGGATTTCAAGCCTTGAACGGTATCGGTTCTTTGTTGATCCATTGTATTGATACTTTTCCGCCGCGCTATGAGGACTATGAGAATAGCAAAGAGGCATCAAAGGAACTTCTGCGAACCCCGATGCGCGAACTCAAAGATCGGTTTCAGCGCAAAGCATTGTTGCGTGCATTTCTGATGAAAGCCTTTTTTAACGGTGGTGAAGTCAACTATCTTACGGCTTTGCATGAGGATAATTATCACGTTTTTTTGAATAGGGATGTGGTTCATATCATGGGCGAGTGCTTCACTGTTGAAAATTCAAGAGGCAACCCGCCTGAGCAGAAGGTATTGTTTAGGTATAATGGCAGAAATGTCGGGGAACTCGAAATGAGAAATGACAGCCCCCAACACTATCGAGAAGTGCGTTTTAACATCAACAAAATACCCGTTATGGAACTCTTGTGGGGCAATATCCAAGAGAGACAGCACCACAACAAAACGATCGTTGTCTATGGCAGTGCGGTCAAAACCTTCGGCAACTGGTAACTCGACGCGGAAAGGTTGCCGCAATCGTCAGAGGCGCGAATGTGAGTTTTAGATACAAGGCAGGAAGAAATGATGGAAGAAGGATTTTTTGTCGATGATTGTGTCGCGTTTATGTCTCGTATGGATGAGAAATCCATAGACTTGACCGTGACGTCGCCGCCCTATGATAATTTGCGAAATTACAAAGGCTATTCGTTTGACTTTGAGAATATCGCAAAGCATCTATACAGGGTGACAAAAGAGGGAGGCGTCGTCGTCTGGGTCGTTGGGGACAAAATCAACGGCGGACGAACCCTAACCAGTTTTAGGCAGGGCTTGTTCTTTCAGGACATGGGTTTTCTTATGCACGATGTCATGATCTACCAAAAGAAGAACACGCCTTTTATGCGGAGCAATGCCTACACGAACTGCTATGAGTTTATGTTTGTGTTGTCGCGGGGCAAACCGAACACATTTAATCCCTTAAAAGTTGAAACGGTCAGACACGGCATGGAAATGCTGACACACAACAAGGGCGCCGATGGCGTGAACAAAAAGGTGCTCAAGGAACTCAAAAAAGAAAAGACCCGTACAAATATCTGGCCTTATGCGGTGGGTTATGGCGGCACGACAACCGACAAAATTGCCTTTGACCATCCCGCGGTCTTTCCCGAAAAGTTGGCGGAGGATCATATCTTGTCTTGGACAAATCCCGGCGATCTCGTCTTCGATCCCATGTGCGGCAGTGGCACGACGGGCAAAATGGCCCTGAAGCACAATCGAAGGTTCATCGGGGTGGATATCTCCAAGGCGTATGTTGCCATAGCAAAAGAACGTGTCTTTGGCGGACAAATACCGATGGCAGGGGTGGTTTAGTCGCTGGGTGCAAGGACAGGCACGGGTTGGGGATTGGGTATAGCGCACATGGCGGATCGGGGCGAGGAAGGGAACGCACGGGCGGACGGATAGTCGGGCGGGGCACGCATGTGGGGCAACGGAGCGAATGGGCGGACTGACCACTGACTACTGCTTTTCACAATAGAGGTTTCTATGTCACTCGCGCAACTCGATCTCAGCGAATTTATCGGCGAAATCGTGGAAAGTTCCACGTCGCAATTCACGTCTGAAAGCCGCGAGCTCAATGGCGCGCCGCCCTTCGGGTCCTTTGTCAAAACCCTCGGCGCATTGCCCGTGTATGGCTTGGTGTTCAACGTGTGTACGCACTCGATTGAACCCAACCGCCGCGCGACGGCCTATGGCCTGACCGAGCAACAGTTGCGCGAAGAACAGCCGCAAATTTTCGAACTGCTCAAGACCGAGTTCGAGGCGGTGATCATCGGCTATGGCGACGACAAAGGCCCGCAACAGGTCTTGCCCCCGCAGCCGCCCGGCATCCACAGTTTTGTGTTTCCCTGCTCGGAATCCGAGATCAAAGCCCTGACCAACAGCGGCGATTTTCTCCGCAGCATTTTGTGCGGCAATGGCAATCGTCTGCCCGCGGACGATCTCATCATCGCCTCGGTGCGAAATGCCTGGGCCGCGCGTGCGTTTGACATGCCCTATCTGGTGGGCATTGGCAAAGACCTGTGCCGCCTCATCCGCGACGACTACGACCGCCTCAGTTCGATTATGAGGCGCGTTTCGCAATAAGGCGAGATGGAAGTTTAGCCACAAAAGGCGCGCCGTGTGTGTAGGGGCGATGCCCCCGTGCTCGCCCAAAGTACAAGAAGCAATTAGCCCCCACCACTGACCCCTACTTTCCCATGAACGATCTCTGGAACAATCTCAACGGGTCGCCCAATATTCAGACCATTGGCGAAATTGGCGTTGTCACGCGCGGGTCATTGACCGAGGGGGTCGAGATGAAGCTCAACCCCAACCGCAGCGTTGAGGACGTCAAAGCCGGCAAGTTCGTGGTGATCGAGGGGTATAAAAATCAGTTCTTCTCGATGATCACCGATTTGACCCTCGATGCCACCAATCCCGACATTTTGCTCTATCCGCCCCGCGATGGCGACCAGTTGTTGCACAGCGTGCTCAATGGGTCGAGCACGTACGTCACGGTCGCGCTGCGGCCCATGCTCATGCTCGAACAGGGCGAGGAAATCGTGGATGAGCCGCGTCCGGTCAAGACCATTCCGAGTCATTTTTCCAAAGTCGTGGAGGCCGACGAAGAAGATGTGTCGCGCGTGTTTGGCAGCGAGGACAAGGACGACCGGTTTTTCAACCTGGGCACGCCGTTGGATATGGACACGCCGGTGTGCATCAATCTCAATCGCTTTGTCGAGCGCAGCAATGGCATTTTTGGCAAGACCGGCACGGGCAAATCCTTTCTCACGCGCTTGGTGCTGTGCGGCCTGATCAAGAACGAGAAGGCCGTCAATCTCATTTTTGACATGCACAACGAGTACGGGTTTCGCGCGATGAAAGAGGGCGGCGGGCAAGGCAGCAGTTTTGTCAAGGGCCTCAAGCAGTTGTTCGGCAATCAGGTGGCCCTGTTTTCTCTGGATCCGGAATCGTCCCGACAGCGCGGGATTCAGCCGGACCACGAGGTGTACATCGCCTACGATCAAATCGCGGTCGAGGATGTGATCGCACTGCAAGACGAGTTGCAACTCAATCCCACGGCAGCCGAATCGGCCTATCTCGTCTATGCGATGTACAAAAACCGCTGGTTGCGGCAGTTGCTGTCGGTGGATGGCCCGGATGTCGAGCAATTCGCCGAGGATATCGGCGCGAACAAAAGCTCGCTGTCCGCATTGCATCGCAAGCTCAAGCGCATCGACAATTTTCCCTTTATGGTCAATCGCCTCGACGGCGCCGATGCCGTGGATACGATGATGGATTACATCGACCGCGGCATTCACATCGTGCTCGAATTTGGGCGGCAGACCAGCATGCTCGCCTATTTGCTCGTGGCGAATATTCTCTCGCGGCGCATTCACGAGCAGTACGTCACGAAGAGCGAAAAATTCTACGCATCTCAAAATCCCGAAGACCAACCCCGGCCCCTGGTCATCACCATCGAAGAAGCCCACAAGTTTCTCAACCCGGCCACGGCAAAACAGACCATTTTCGGCACCATCGCCCGAGAAATGCGGAAGTACTATGTCTCCCTCCTCGTCGTTGACCAACGCCCCTCGGGCATTGACGAGGAAGTGCTCTCGCAACTCGGCACCAAGATCACGGCCTTGCTCAACGACGAAAAAGATATCCAAGGCGTGCTCACGGGCGTGTCCAATGCCAATGGCTTGCGAAGTGTGTTGGCGAGTCTCGATTCCAAACAACAGGCCCTCGTGTTTGGGCATGCGGTGCCGATGCCCGTGGTGATCAAAACCCGCAATTACGACGAGGCTTTTTACAAGGCGATGGGCGATTTGTCCGATGAAGAGAGAACGGAAAAAGCCGCAGCTGCGTCAGCCGCGATTTTTGGCGATTGACCAAAATCAATTCGCGGATCCCCACAAAAAGCACAAAAATCACATGAAACTCATCGTCCAAATCCCGTGCCTCAACGAAGAAGAAACCCTGCCCGCGACGGTCGCCGACATTCCGCGCGAAGTTCCCGGCATTGACGAGGTCGAGGTCTTGGTCATTGACGACGGTTCGGATGATCGCACGTCTGAAGTCGCCCGCGAACTCGGCGTGGATCACATCGTCACATTCCCCAAAAATCGCGGTTTGGGGCACGCATTCAAAACGGGCTTCGACACCTGCCTCAAACTCGGCGCGGACATCATCGTCAACACAGATGGCGACAACCAGTACTGCGGGGCGGACATTGCCGCGCTCGTGCAACCCATTCTCGAAAAACGCGCCCACATCGTCATTGGGGATCGCCAAACGGGTGGCATCGGCCACTTTTCTTTTTTTAAGCGATGGCTTCAGGGGGTTGGCAGCCGCGTGATAAGCCGCCTCGCCGATGTCGAGGTGCCCGATGTCGCCAGTGGTTTTCGCGCATTTTCCCGGGACGCGGCCCTGCATTTGTCGATGTTCACGGATTTCGATCACACCGCCGAGCACGTCATACAAGCCGGGCAAGGCCGCCTCGCCATTGAAATCGTGCCCATTCGCACCAATCCCAAAACGCGCGAGTCGCGCCTGTTCGCCAATCCGGGGGAGTTCGTGTTTAAGTCGGGCATGATCAGCCTGCGGACGTACGCGCGCTACAAAGCCCTGCGAATTTTTTCCGCATTTGGCGCAGCCGTTTTCGCGGTGGGCACGCTGATCGGTCTCCGCTTTCTCTATTTTTTCTTTTTTACTGACGAGGGCGAACGCCACATTCAATCGCTCATCCTCGCGGCCATCCTCTTGCTCGCCGGGTTCCAGATGTTCCTCACCGGCATTGTCGCCGATCTCATCGCCACCAACCGCGCCCTCCTCGAAGACGTTTCCACGCGCGTGCGATCTATGGAACTCGAAGACGGTCATCGCAATAAAACCCCTCAATAGAAAGAGGAGACGAAGACGATGAGAAACATGTTTTGCGAACGCGCGGACCTCGATTCAGAGGCCGATGTCGAAGCCTTGGTCATCGAAAGGCTACTGTCCAAGCTGAATTATCCGGATAATCGCATCCGGCGCAAAGATTCGTTGGAGAGAATTGCCATACCGCGTGGCCGCGGCAAAGAACAGTACAGGCCCGACTACGTGCTCCTCGACGGGCAAGGCGACCCCGCCATCATCATTGACGCGAAATCGCCCGGTGAACCCCCCGAGGACTACCACTATCAGGTCAGCGGATACGCGCTGATGCTGAATCAGCGGTACGATAACAACCCAGTCCAGTATGTCGTCGCGACGAATGGCCTCACCTCGGTTTTGTGGCATTGGGATAGAGATGCGCCCAAACTCCACCTGTCGTTTTGCGACTTTGAGGAGGACAACGCAAAATTTGTCCAACTGCGCTCTTTGCTCACTTGCGGCGCCGCAGATGTCGTCCGCGCCCCTCGGGACGTATTTTTATTTGACCGGCCCGACCTGAACGACCTCATCCGCGTGTTTGGCGATTGCCACAACATCATACGGAAGAAGGAGGCATTGGGCCCTACAGATGCGTTCTACGAGTTTGCCAAGTTAATGTTCATCAAATTGCGTGAAGACAATCGAATCGCCGCGATAGTTGCCGATGGCACTGTGCCACAGGCGCGAGACTTCAATTTTTCATCGGCGTGGATTCAAGACCAAACCAGTCGCGGCATAAGCGCGAATCCCTTGGGGGAGATTCTTTTCAAGAATGTTCGGGATGATTTGGAACAGAAAATTGGGATCGGCGAGAAGAAGCGCATTTTTGACGAAGAAGAGCCGTTGAATTTGAGCGCGGATACCATTCAGCAGATCGTGGAGAAATTGGAGCATTACGACCTACACGGCATTGACGAAGACCTCAACGGACGGATGTTCGAAACATTTTTGAATGCGACCGTTCGCGGGCGAGAGCTCGGTCAGTTTTTTACGCCGAGAAGCGTCGTGAAGTATATGAGCCAAGCGGCCGACCTCCGGGTGCGCGGCGACGAATTGCCGGTCGTTCTCGATGGCTGTTGCGGGAGTGGGGGATTTCTCATTGAAGCCATGGCGAAACTCGTCCACGCCATTGATGCCCGCAATGACCTGACCAATACGGAAAAAAACGCGCTCAAGAAACGGCTTTATATCGAACATCTGTACGGTATTGACAAGGCAGATAAGATCGCGCGCATCGCACGCCTCAATATGTATTTGCACGGAGATGGGGGCAGCACGGTATTTGTGGCCGATACCCTTGATGGCGATCTTCAGCCTCCCACCGGCCTGTCGCTAGAGAGGACTAAAGAGGTCAAAGAACTGCAACACCTTTTGATTGACGCGCGTCGCAAATTTGACGTCGTGCTGACCAACCCGCCATTCAGCATCTCGTACCAACGCAAAAATGACGACGAGAGGCGGATGCTGGACCAATACGAAATCGCCCTTACCAATACTGGGAAGCGCAAGAGCAGTACGAAATCCAATGTTTTGTTTCTCGAGCGGTATTGCCACCTTCTCAACAATGGCGGTGAGTTGCTCACGGTTATCGACAACACCGTTCTCAATGGCGAGAGCAGCCAGAGATACCGAGATTATATTTTGGAAAACTTTATCATACGCCAGGTCATCGCTTTGCCGTTCAATACTTTTTTGCCCGCGCAAGCCGGGGTGCAAACATCCATCATTCACCTTGTGAAACGCGAAAATGAGAAAGATGCACAGGGCGCGGTGTTCATGGCGATTCTCAACAATGTGGGCCATGACGACTATCAGCGTTATACGCCTGAGAGGAATAACATACCGCGGCTGACAGAGGTCTGGAATCACTGGCGGAGAGATGGGGAGAGCATAGAGATTTTTGAACCCAACACGGTTCAAAATGAAAATTTGGGGTGTCCTTTCCAGACTTTTGTCGTTCCCGCGGACAAACTCAATCCCAAGAGGTTGGATGCGTTTCACTACGCGCCGGATTTGGCGAGAACGCGGGCTGATTTGCAAGCGCGTGCGGCGGAAGGGCGCGTGGATATGCTAACCGGGCGCGAGTTTCATATTGTGCCAAAGTTGACCGCGCGAGAAGGGAGCGCGTGCATGGGCGAAATTTTTCGATATTTTGAGATCGGAGACGTGACCCGAGAAGGGGCAATCGTCAATTACCGCGAGGATTATTTCGAAAACCTGCCCACGCGGGCGCGGTTGCAGGTGCAGACCAACGATGTTTTGTTCGCCAAGAACATTTCATCCAGGGGAACTGCCGTCATTGTGCCTCCTGAGTTTGACGGACACTTGGTCACGACAGGGTTTATTGCGATTCGACCTGAAACCCGTGAAGAGGCACTCCTCTTGTGGAGCATTTTCACGTCGGAAATGTTTCGGAAACAGGTTTATTATCTGGCGATAACGGCTGTCCAGCCGGAAATCAGAGAATCCATTTTTGAAAATGAATTCCTTCTGCCCATGCCCAAAAAAGGAGAACAGCGCGAACGGCTCATTGGCTACGCCCGTCGCGTTCGCGAACTCCAACGGGATCTCCGCAATGCTGTGGCTGAAACGGTGCTAATTGCCACGGCAATTTTTGAGAGGAATAGCGAGGAGAGCGTTGATGGAGAGGTTTGAAAAATCCAAGCACTTGATCGCCGAAGCCGCGCGCTATTTGCCGGGCGGTGTGAACAGCAATTTTCGGCTGGGGATGCGTCCCACGCCGCTGGTGTTTGAACGCGGCGAAGGCCCCTACCTCTACGACGTGGATGGCAACCGGTTGATCGATTATTATTTGGGCATGGGGCCGATGATTCTCGGTCACAATCCCCAATCGGTCTTGTCTGCGGTTCGAGAACAACTCGAGTCGGGCATCCTCTTTGCCGGGCAAACCGCGGTTGAGCAAGTAGCCGCCCGATTGGTTTGCGAGATGGTGCCGTGCGCGGATCGGGTGCGATTTAGCAGCGCGGGCAGCGAAGCGGTGCAAGCGGCCCTGCGCTTGGCGCGTGCGGCCACGGGCCGATCTGTTGCGGTCAAATTTGAGGGGCATTACCACGGTTGGTTCGACAATGTGCTGTGGTCGGTCGCGCCCTCGCCCGATCAGTACGGGCCTGTTGACACACCCATGCCCGTTCCCGGCAGCGCGGGGCAAGTGGCGGACGAGCGCACTGAGGTGCTCGTCTGGAACGATCTGGATCTTCTGTCCGCGCGTCTGAAACGGGGCGATGTCGCCGCGGTGATTATGGAGCCTGTGATGTGCAATACCAGTGTGATTTTTCCGACCGAGGGCTATTTGGAAGGCGTTCGGGAGGTTTGTTCCAATGCGGGAACAGTGCTCATTTTTGACGAGGTGATCACCGGGTTTCGCGTGGCGCCCGGCGGCGCGCAGCAATATTTTGGCGTGACGCCTGATCTGGCGGTGTTTGGCAAGGCTATCGCCAATGGGTTTCCGGTGTCGTGTTTGGCCGGTCGCGGGGATTTGATGGATCTGTTCGTCCAAGATGTGATGCACGGGGGCACGTACAATGCCCAACCCGCGTCTATGGCCGCGGTGGTTGCCACGCTGACCGCGTTGAAACAACAGGAGACGTTCGACGTGTTGCACGAACGGGGAACGCGACTCATGGAGGGCATCCGCCGGGCACTGCGCGACGCGAATATCCAAGCGCGGGTTGCGGGCTTTCCGCAGATTTTCCACGTCGGATTTGGCGTCCACGCGCCCGTGACCGATTATCGCAACGCGCTTCAAGCTGACCGCGAGCAATATATCGCATTCACGGAAGCACTTCTCTATCGAGGCGTGCGCGCCCTCGAGCGCGGGGCATGGTTTTTATCCACCGCGCATACCGATGACGTGATCGATGCGACCATTGAAGCGGTTTCAGCAGTGGCGAGACGGGAGAATAAGATGTGAGTTTAGCCACAAATTTGATTTTTATTTTTTGTATCCTGCCTCCCATCAAGAATGAATGAGGAATGAGGAACAGACGTTCCGTAGCACTCAGGCGTTGCTTGTCTCAAGCGTTTGGTCCTAACGCCTCGTGGGTTGCCTTCGATGCCTTCGGCGACCTACTTTTTTTTGGGGAATTATATATTTGCCAACCCTAACCTTTCTTGTTATATTTATAGAAGTTACGAATGAACAAGGGGGTGTATGATGGCAAAGCAGCTTAGTTTCGTCGCGTTCACACAGAAGTTTGCCACGCCTGAAGCGTGTATTTTGCACCTTGAAAAGATACGCTTTAAGGATGGCGCGTCTTGTCCGCACTGTGGTAGTATGGGAAAAATCTATCGTCGTTCTGATTTGGCGTATAGGTGCTCGGATTGTGGGCGTAATTTTCATATGATTTACGGAACGATGTTTGGCGCGTCAAAAATCAAGATGTTGCCTAAATGGTTCGCGGCAATATGGATTGAAACGAACCCCTCAAAAGGTATTTCAAGCGTTCAGTTGGCTAAAATGATCGGTACAACGCAAAAGACCGCTTGGTTTATGCTTCAAAGAATACGAAACGCTTTTGGCAACAAAGACGATGATGATGATGGTTTTCTGTCTGGTATCGTTGAAATTGATGAAACCTACATCGGTGGGAAAGAAAAGAACAAACATAAATCCAAAAAGTTGAATGCGGGTCGCGGAACAGTAGGTAAATCGGTTGCTTTCGGAATGCGGGAAAAAGGTGAAGATGGTGAGGCAATGGCGGTTCATGTACAGGATGCAAAAGGGGCAACATGACACGATCAGATGTTGAACCAGGTCTTGACGGGCGCAACTATTCATGCAGACGAGAACCGCGCATACGGCGCATTGAGGGATGATTACGAAGTGGAACAAATCAATCATTCTGCCGACGAATATGAACGCGATGGTGTCCATACGAACGCCATTGAGAGTTTGTGGGCACGGGTTAAGCGTGTCTATATGGGTATTCATCACCATTGGTCAGACAAACACATGCAAAAGGACCTGAATGCTTGCGTGTTTCGCATCACTCGAAAAAAGGGTGATACCTTAAGTCGTGTTGATGAGATGTTGAATAGGGCGATGGGCGCCCGGTTGACTTACAAGCAACTTATAGCCAGTGAGGGGGTTGCATGAACAACCTTTATGGCACAGGCGGGCGATATGGCAGTCAACGGGAAATCTTATCCACGCATGCAAAGGTTATCCGTTCCTGAAAGACGCGAAGGAAAACGTTTTGAAACGTTAGATGTTAGGGGCAGGCATGCCCAAAATCAGAGGTCGCTTGCATTCAACACCAAAAACCCGTGATTACTTTAACAAGATGATTGAGGGTTGGCAAGTATATAATTCCCTTTTTTTTAACAGCAAAAAAAGTAGGCAAAAAATGCCGCTCTCATGCGCCGAGGGGCTGGCACAGCGCAAATCGCTTTGCGGGTCGCACAACATGCGTTGGCCTGCAAAGAGAGTTGCAAAATGTATGTGGGTTGCGAGACGGCCTTGCGCGCTGTGCGTGATGGGTTTATCGGAGGGTCTTTTGGGATGGCACTTGTTGTGATGGATTCTTTGAATGACTGAGGAACGTCAAGGGAATCATTTGCTGGCAACATATCGCATTACACCAGGGCAACAGAAAATCAAATTGGTATTACTATTCCTTGCTTTTCGCCTCTTATCCGCGTAATCTGCGTAATCCGTTTAATCCGCTAGCCCATACATCGCCTTGGGGCAGATGGGTAGGGGCTGAAAGTTAATATTCAGTAGTCCGTCCCCCCCTACATTACTATTCCTTGCTTTTCGCCTCTCATCCGCGTAATCTGCGTAATCCGTTTAATCCGCGATCCGTCTTTTTGGAGTGATGAACATGAAACAGCGTCCAAATATTCTATTCGTTTTTTCAGACCAGCAGCGGTATAGTGCGCTGGGGGCAAATGGGAATCGCGTTGTTCAGACGCCCGCATTGGACAGGCTCGCGGGCGAGGGGATGGCGTGCGACAATATGTTTTCCAACCACCCGCTGTGTTCTCCGTATCGGGCGATTTTGTTGACGGGGCGATACGGCTGGCAAAATCTCGTGATCGACAATGAATACCGCCCGCGCAGGGATATTCCAACGCTGCCGGGGGCGTTGCGCGAACGCGGCTATGGCACGGGGCATGTGGGCACGTTTCACTTGGGCAAAGGGCCTTATGCAGAAGCGGATCGCTATGGGCTGGATTATCTGGCCGCGCTGCACGGTGGCAGGGGGTATTTTGACCGCAGTTATTACGAGAATGAATCGGGGCCGACGTTTTTTGACGGTTGGGCGCCAGAGGTGGAGACGGATTTGGCAATTCGGTTTATGGCGCGGCATTTGGATGCGCGACCCGATGACCCCTTCGCGCTGTTTGTGTCGTGGCGGCCGCCGCATTGGCCCTACGCGCAATATCCGCCAGAGCACGCGATTTACAATCCCGCAGATGTGGATGTGCCGGACAATGTGCCGCCGCAGATGGTGGATTTTGCACGCCGAGAAATTGCCGATTACTACGGCTGTTGCACGGGGTTGGATGCCCAAATGGCGCGGCTTTTGGACGCGCTGAATCGCTTCGGCATCCGCGACAATACGATAGTGTGTTACACGTCTGATCACGGGGATCACCTGTCCAGCCACGGGTATGGCAAGCCGAGTGACCACTGGTTGCACGAGTCGATGCGCGCGTCAAAGGCAACGCCTTATGAGGAGTCCATTCACGTCCCATTTATCGTGCGCTGGCCGGACGCAATACCGGCGGGGGTGCGAAGCCGCGCATTTTTCGGCGCGATAGATCTGGTGCCCACGTTGCTCGGCGCGTGCGATGTGCCCCTGCCCGAAGGGCTTCAAGGCCGCGATATATCCGGCGTTTGGCGAGGCCGTGACGCGCCCACAGATGCGGAACACGCGCCCGGGGGATCGGAATCGGTTTATCTCCAAAACATGGCGCACGGGTGGCCCAACCGCGAGGGGTGGGTGGGCCGCTGGCGCGGGGTTCGCACCGAGTCCTACACGTATGCGCGCTGGTATGCCAACGAGCGCGGTCCCTGGCTGTTTGATCGGTCTGCCGATCCCTTGGAGATGGTCAATCTCGCGGATGCTGCCGAGGCTCGCCCCGCGCTCGAAGAGATGGAGGAACGCCTCCACCGATGGATGGAGGCCACGCGCGATCCGTTTGAATATGGCAAACGCGGCGCCAGAGGGTTTCTCGATCTGGGGCAGGTATTCGCCGATCCCGATAAGTATCCCGGCTGGGGCGTTGCGTGACGATTGCGAATCGTCTTTTGCGTTCAGAACAAAGCGCACAAGAGTTGGTTCTTTACGACTTTCTCCGGCGTCTCTATGATTCAAAAATTTCGAGAAATCGCTCTGCCCGACAAATCCGTATTCTCCAGGACAAATAGGCCATGAGCTCCGTGCATTCCATTCTCATGCTTTTGGCATGCCTCTTGGCAGTCGGTTCACGCGCGGAGGCGGTTGCCCCGGATTCCCTTCGCCAACTCGAAGCGGCGATCAGGCACGCGCCGAAAGATGGGAACTTGTGGGTCAAATTGGGGGACGCCTATTTTTCAGCGGGGGATATGAAGCGAGCGGAGGGGGCATTCCGCAAGGGGATGCAATACGCCAAGTCTGCGGCCGCGTACACGGGTATGGGGCTGATTTTTATGTACTCCAAGACACACCACAAATACAACGCACCCAACTATTTTCGCAGGGCATTGCGAATTGACCCGGCCTATATCGAAGCACAGATCAATCTGGCGCGATTTTACATTGAGCAGAAAAATGTATTGGCAAAACGCGCTTTGCAGCGCGTCATAGCGATGGATTCGACCTACGCGCCTGCGTATCTGCAACTGGCCGAATGGTATGAAAAGGTGGGGTTGGATATGGAGAAGGCGGCCACTTATTACGACCGCTATCTCGCGCTTGTGTCAGAGGATGGCGAAGGCCACAGGCTGTCGGCTGAGTTTTATTTTCAGATGGGGAATTATCAGAAAATCACCGAGACCTTGGGGGGATTTGTGACTCGGTATCCCAGCGCGACAGATGTGTTGCCCGTGTTGGCATACTCGTATCTGAAATTGGGGAACATATCCCGTGCGGAGGGGTATTTTGATCGGTATTTAGCCGCCCTTGATCCGGATGAGAAAACGCTGTATGACGACATCGGCTTTGTCGCCTCCCGTGCCGAACGCGCCGCGTTTGACGAGATGCCCATTGACCAACGCCAAGGGTTCTTACAGCGCTTTTGGAACTTACGCGATCCGGATATTACGACCGCCGAGAATGAACGTCGGATCGAACACTATTGGCGTGTGTGGTATGCGCGGCATTATTTTTCTGCGGGTCAAGTGCCGTGGGACAGACGCGGAGAGGTCTATATTCGATTTGGCGAGCCGGACTATCGTTCTCGGTCCGATGAATTGAATTTTGACCAGAGCTTGGCGGTGCAAAAAATCAAAGAGCGATTGGCGTTGTCGATCTATGGCACCAAAGTCCATCCCAAGGAGTTCGACAAATCGGGACCACCGCGCAGTAATCCCTTTGAGCCGCCGCCTTTAATCGCGCCATTGGGAGCTACGTATGTGGGCCCTGTTTATCCAGTGCGGAGCCTGCGCGGGAACATATCCGAGTTTCAAGGCTATTCCGCAGAATTGTTCAGTACCTCAACCGGTTCTGCACGCCAATCGCGGACAGACATTTTTCGACCTGTGACCGCATCGGAAAACGCCTCAACGGTGGCGTGGGAGAATTGGGTGTATGTCCATATCGGCGATGGCCTCGACATGACCTTCACCGATGAACGCGGAACAGGCGTCTATGAGTACGCACCCGCGCCGCCCGGCGATATGATCCCCTTAAGACAAGCCGCTGTCCTCAATCGCTACAACCCGAGAACCGTCGCCGAACAAGCCGCCGCAAAAACACCCGACTATTATCGACCCCCAAAAAACAAAGCCCCATCCGAATTTTATTATACCACTGCGGACTTTCAGGGAGAGAATCAAAAAACCGCGTGCGAAGTCTATCTCGGCGTGCCCTACGGGTTGGGATATTACTTTGCCAAAGCGGATGAGACCCGCCTCTCTGTGGAGCGCACCATCGCGCTGATCAACACACAAACCGGGGGGATTTATCGCCACCGCGGCCCCTTGCACTTCAAAACGACGGGCAATGTCACCGCTGTCAAAGGCGCGTTTGTCCCGGATGTGATTCGCCTCAATGTGCCCCCCAGTCCATACAGATTGGAAACCGCCATCCGCGATTTGCTTTCCACAGGGCAGGGACGCTACCGCCAAGAAATGGAGATCGAGACA
Source organism: uncultured Latescibacterota bacterium (assembly GCA_958295785.1). Classification (GTDB taxonomy): domain Bacteria; phylum Latescibacterota; class UBA2968; order UBA2968; family UBA2968; genus VXRD01. The sequence continues at coordinate 1,170,699 of OY282377.1, read as the reverse complement.
TATCCCCAAACGCGCCTTCAGATCAGCGACCTAGAACTGGCGTGGGAGATTTCCGAGACCAACGCGCACAGCAAGTTCCGCAAAGGGCAGGTGGCGGTCATCCCCATGCCGACGAAGACCTATCCGAGAGATCGCCCCATATTTGTGTATTACGAGATTTACAACTTGAAACAGAATGCGTTTGGGCAGACGCAATACCGCGTGGAATATTCCATTCGCTCGGAGAAAAAAGACGTGCTCGGCGCGCTGATTTCTCACCTGATCAAGACGGTCACCCGGGACAAGGACGAGGAGATCGCCATAGATTTCAAGCAATCGGGTCTGCGTTCTTCCGAAGCGACTTATGTCGCGCTGGATCTGATGGCGTGTGGTTTGGGTCATCACATCGTGCGCGTGGCGATCACGGATTTGACCTCTGGCGAAACCACGAAAAAAGAAGCCGCGTTTGCCGTCGCAGATTAAGCGATCGGACCGCCCGCGCCCAATAAACACAAACGCCATCAGCGATTTGCCGATGGCGTTTTTTTGTCCCTCCCCCGGCCCCTCTCCGCAACGGGAGACGTTATACCAATTTGCTTTCAAGTTGTCCGTATCCTGCCTCCCATCAGGGAGGAATGAGGAATTGGGGACAGATTTACGTAAAGCGTTTGGTTCTGCCTCCGCGTTTGTTGCCTTCGATGCGTTGGCTACGCCTGTGCCTACGGCGTGCGGCGACCTACTTTTTTTCAACAGCAAAAAAAAGTAGGCAAAAAATGCCGCTCTCATGCGCCGAGAGGCTGGCACAGCGCAAAGCGCTTTGCAGGTAGCACAACATGTGTTGGCCTGCAAGGTGGGTTTGCAAAATGGAGGTGGGTTGCGAGACGGCCTTGCGCGCTGTGCGCGATGGCTTTATCCGATGGTCTTTTGGGATGGCATTTTGCAATGGCTTTTCTGAATGACTGCGTAACGCGCGGAGCGAGTCACGAGGTAGGGGGATAGGTCCCAATAATTTTAAGACAACTTCTGAGCAATGGGGTACAACGGTCAGTTGTGCCCTGTCTATCGCTTCTCAAAAAGCCGTTGGGTTCAGCGATAGGGCCGGCCGGCTTTTGCTATGGTTGCGTTGTACGCCTTGAAGATCTCGATGACTCGCGCCGCGCGTGGGCTGGTCTGGGCGATCTCGTCCCAGAATTTGAGGGCTTCGTCTTCCACCTGTTGCCATTCCGCGTCTGGGATGGACGTGAGTTCGAGTTTCGCCCCCATGACGCGCTGGCGTGCTTCGCCGCCCCAGTACCAGTGCTGGCGGTAATAGTGCGAACTGTCCATGCAAACGCGGAACAATTCCCGCAAGTGATCGGGCAACGCGTTCCACGAATCCGTGTTGGCGAAAAACGAGCCGCACCACGCGCCGGAAATATTGTTGGTCAAAAAGTACTGGGTCACATCCGCCCAGCCGACGGTATAAGCCTCGGTAATGCCCGACCAAGCCAGGCCGTCCAACGCGCCGTTCCGCACCGCGTCTTTGACTTCGTCCCACGGCAGGGTGACTGGAATGACGCCGAAACGCGACAGGAACTTGCCCGCGGTCGGAAAGGTGAACACGCGCTTGCCCTTGAGATCGTCCAAACTGCGGATGGGATCAACCGTATTGAAATGGCAGGGATCCCACGACCCCGCGCTCAACCACGTCACGCCATCGATCTCGCCGTAGGCTTCTTCCCAAATATCCTTCAGACCGTACTGGTTGAACAGCACCGGCACATCGAGGCTATAGCGCGTGGCGAACGGGAAATACCCGCCGAACACCGCCACATCCGCGGGCGAAGCCATCGAATCGTCGTCGCTTTGCACCGCGTCGAGCGCGCCCTTTTGCAGCGCGTGGAACAGTTCGGATGTGGGCACGAGTTGATCCGCAGTGTACAGCTCAATCGCCATTTCGCCATTGGCGATCTTGTTGAACGAGTCAATCGCCGGCTTGACCACATGTTCTGCTAGCGAACTACCGGAGTATGTTTGCAGGCGCCAGCGGATGGGGGATTTGGATTGCGCGATCACCGCAGGCGCGATCACCGCAGTGGCCGCGGCGGCAATGCCGGCTGTTTTCAGAAAATCGCGTTTGTTCATGGTGCTCTCCTATGTACGAATCGGCGAATCGGGGCACAACTGGCTGTCTCTCAGGCCGTTCATCAGCGAACCAACGAAGTGCGCCGGGTTTTGGGGTTGTTGTGCGGGGGCTGACCACTGACCACTTGGTGGTTTACTATAAGCGCGAGGTCAGTTCGTCAACACATCGCGCAGGCGAGATGCCACGATTTCGCGGTCGTCTTCTACGAGATTGGTCACGGCAACGCGAAACGCATTTTCGCTGCCGCGCACCCACACGGATGGATTGCCCCGCTTGAGTTCTTCGATGATTTGCACTGCGGTTTTGCCCAGCGCGGCCTCATCCACTGTAATTTGCACGCCATTGCTCAGGCTGCGCTCGTCTGTTGCAAACGCGGTCGCAATGTGGGGAATGTCCGCCAAGTCTGCGAGAAGAGATTCCGCTTCGCGCTTGTACGACGCCAAGCGCGCTTGGTGGTCTGCGCTGAACCACGCGCGCAATGCCACGACAACGGCGATCACTTCTTGGCGATCAACTTTGAGCGGTCGGCCCAGGGTGTCGTAGGGGCAGGTCTCATAGCCGATGAACGAATGCAAATAAGCCGCGTCAATCAGGTCCGCGCGCCCGCACAAAATGCCCGTGGAATGACACGCGCCGATGTATTTCGCGCCGTACCCGATCAAGTCTGCGCCCATGTCGGGATACCGGCGCATGACCTCGAGCGGATAAACCTGACTCGCCGCATCGACAATGACCGGGACGCCATTGGCATGCGCGATGCGGATCACGTCTTGGGCGGACAAAACGCCATCCTGCCCCCCGGGCGCGAAATAGTGAATGGCCGCGGTCTCGTCTGAAATGGCGGCTTCGAGTTGGGCTGCGGTCGTGCCGTTTTCATCGCCGACTTCGACGAGCTTGGCCCCGAAAATGGTCAACACGCGGTCGTAGTGATACCGCTGTTTTTTCTGAATCAAAATGCGGTGCTTCACGCCCGTGGTATCCGGCAGTTGTTCCATTTTCGCCGGATCATTGCCGGACATGCACGCCGCCGAGCCAAGGGCCAGGGCTGCCGCGCATCCGGGCGTGACCAGCGCGGCTTCTGTGCCGAGCAGGTCCGCGATGATCGCCCCGGTTTTTTTCAGCAGGTCTTCCATGTCTGCAAAATAGCGGTTCGCCGCGTCCATGGCCGTCTGCACCTCAGGACCGACCCGCGACCCGCCGATGAGCGTCTGATAACCCGCGGCGTTGATCACGGGCACGACGCCCAGGTCTTCGTAGATTTGCATTGTTCACTCCTTTCGAGAGACAGCAATATTTCTATGGATGCTTGTTTTCAAAGCGAAATATAAACACATTTTTTTAGTTAGCAACTCTTGAACGGAATACTACTTTTCTAGATAAACCCAATCACCCGCCAGTAGAGCAGGGTCAGGGGAAGCAGCACCGCGAGCGTGAGCGCGGAAATCAGGGACATGACGAGCACAAATTGTCCCATTCGGGCATAGCGAAAGCCGTAGGCGACAATAAATGGCGCGCTCTGGTAGGGGATAAAAACCACGCCCGTGCCAATTGCCAGACTGAGCGCGATGGGCAGGGGCGACAGGCCGAATTGTGGGCCGAGGTCGAGCAAAAACGGGGCGAGCACCCCGCCGACCGCAGCGGTATCCATCAAAAAATCAAATGGCACAGCCAAACAGGCCATGAGCGCGAGTTGGGCAACCGGGGTTTCGAGGGTTTGGAGATAGGGGATGAACGCGGACGCGAGCGCGCGGTTGATCCCAGACTGTTCGAGCGCGTGGCCTATGGCAAAGATCGAAGAAATGAAGATGAGCAGGGGAAAATTGACTTTTTTTATGGCGTCAAAAGGCAAAGGCCCCCAGCCGGGCAGATAGCAGAGGAGCACGAGGCCCAGGCCGATATAGACCGGATGAATGCCGTGCATCGCGTCTGTCGTCCACATAACAACCCCCGCAATGAGAATGCCGAGCACCTTTTTTTCCGCACAGGTGATCCGCACGGGCACATCGGCGATAGTGCGTGGGATCGAAAAATCGGGTTGTCGCGCAGGGCGAAACAGCAACCATATAAGGCCGTAGAGCAGGCCCACGCGCAACAGGCCGATGACGGGAAAGAGATAATACGCCCACATACTCCAATAGACTGAAATATCGCGCGATTCGAGAACGCCGAGAATGACCAAATTGGGCACGCTAGCCGTCAGAATGCCCGTGCCGCTGTAATAGGTGGCGCAAGTCAGGGAGAGAACGAGGCCGGCACTGACCCTTGATCCGGGGGCTTCCCCCAGGGTTTTGAGCAGGGAAACGACCATTGGCATCAGGATGAGGACGCGCACCACCGCAGAGGGAATCAGCAACGCCATAGCCACGCCGAGGACATTGAGGCCAAAGACGAGTTGCCCATACCTATCTACGCGACCGATCACATACTGGGCCAGTCGCGCACCCAGGGGCGTTTCCGTGATGCCCAAGCTCAAAGCCATGCCCGCAAAAACGAGCCACACGGCTTTGCCGGAAAAGCCCTGAAAAGCGGTTTCAAAGGGCAGAATAGCCAGAAGCGGAAAGAGCGTGAGGACAAAAATGGCCGTATAGGAAATGGGAACGGGTTCAAACGTCCAGAAGATAACGGTCAGCGCGGTCAGCGCGAGAGCCAAACGCGCAGAGGAGCTCAGATCACTGGGCAAGAGGAGGATGAGCAGGAACAGGACAGGGCCAAGGATAAGGCCAATGGTTTGGGAGCGGGTCATGGTGGTCAGCGGTCAGTGGTCAGTGGTCAGTCGTAGGGACAGGCCCCCGTGCCTGTCCTCGTATCCGTTAGTAGGGACAGGAACCACTACGAAATACGCGAAAAGCGCGAAAGGGAAAACGTCCTACACACCTGCCCCATCAGGCGTAGGGACAGTTTGAGCTACCAGCCCGGTCGAGAAATGATTCCCTTGACATTACGCAGTCATTCAAAAAAGCCATTGCAAAAATGCCATCCCAAAAGACCATCAGATCATGCCATCACGCACAGCGCGCAAGTCCATCTCGCAACCCACCTCGCAGGCCAACGCATGTCTTGCTGTTACAAAAGCGATTTGCGCTGTGCAAGCCCCTCGGCGTATGAGAGCGGCATTTTTTGCTTCCTTTTTTTTGCTGTTGAAAAAAAGTAGGTCGCCGCACGCCGTAGGCACAGGCGTAGCCAACGCATCGAAGGCAACCCACGCGAAGGCAGAACCAAACGCTTGAGACAAGCAACGCCTTATCTCTACGGAACGTCTGTTCCTCATTCCTCTTGTATCTTCGGGCGGGCACAGGGGGCCCGCGCCCCTACATTTACCTTTTCACCCCAGGAATCGCTTTACGGCGCGATAAAACCACATGGGGGCACAGGGGCCGCTTTGCCTTTTCACCCCCGCTTAGCGAGGATATTGTCCCACGGCTCAACGCCACACCGCTCGGCCCAAGCGTCGTAAATCGCCGCGAGTTCGGCCACCACATCGGGGTGCTCCTGTGCCAGATCGTCGAGTTCTGATCGGTCGGCTTCAATGTCGTAAAGTTCCCAATCGCCCGGATAGCGTTTTACCAGTTTCCACTTGCCCTTGCGAACTGCGCCATTGCCCTCGTGTTCCCAAATCAGATAGGGTTTGCCATTGTCCCGATTGTCGAAAATCGGCGTGAGTGATGTGCCTTCCAGCGGCAAAATATCATGTCCATCATGCGTCTCGGGATACTCGGCGCCGGCCACATCGAGACACATTGCCATCACATCGGTCAGTTGACCGGGTTGCTCGCGCAACGCGCCCGTATCCGCGATGCGATCGGGCCAATGCACAATAAAAGGCGTTGAAATCCCGCCTTCGTGAACCCAGTGTTTGTACAGGCGGAAAGGCGTGTTTGACACATTTGCCCACGGCACGCCGTAGCTCTGATACGTGGTCTCGTCGCCCGGCATCACATTGGGATCATTGCCGCGTTGCACCGCGCGACCATTGCGCGTGGTTGCAGGGGCTATCGCGCTTCTCCGCATCCTGTTTCCCAACTCCTCGGCACAGCCCCCATTATCGGCCAAAAAGACGATCAGGGTGTTGTCCAGTTGTCCGCTCTCTTCAAGCGCGTGTACAATGCGCCCAATGCCTTGATCCATGCGATCAACCTGCGCGGCATAAACCTCCATGCGCCGCTGCTGCCACGCCTTGTGCTCGGCGTCTTCCCACGGCACTTGCGAGGGATCGCGGTCGCTCAATCCCCATTCGGGTTTCAAAATGCCCATCTCGCGCATCCGCGCCAACCGCGCCTCGCGCAATTTATCCCATCCAGCGGCGAATCGCCCGTTGTATTTTGCAATATCTTCCTCGTGCGCGTGCAAGGGCCAGTGCGGCGCGGTATAGGCCGTGTACAAAAAGAAGGGCTGATCCCCATTTGCCCGCGCATGCGCTCGGATATAATCCGCCGCGTGATCGCTGATGGCATCGGTCAAAAAGAAATCCTCGGGGAACTCATCCACCGAAATTTGCGCGTTGTCCCGCGTCAGGGTTTGCGGCTTCCAATAATTGGCCGCGCCGGTAATGATGCCAAAAAAGCGATCAAACCCGCGCTGGCAGGGCCAACTGTGTTTGGGGCCTTCTGCGTCCGCATGCCGCGTAATATGCCACTTGCCGCTCATATAGGTCGCATAGCCCGCGGTCTTGAGCACCTCGGCAATGGTCACACTTTGAAAATTCAAATCGCCGCGATACCCCTCGTACTCCCGATCATCCATCATGTGCCCCACGCTAGCTTGGTGCGGGTGCAACCCGGTCAGCAGCGACGCCCGCGTGGGGCAACACCGCGCCGTGTTGTAAAACTGCGTGAACCGCAACCCATTGCCCGCCAGCCTGTCCAAATTGGGCGTGTGAATTTCGCCCCCGTAACACCCGATATCGGAATAGCCCATATCGTCGTTCATAATCAGCAAGATATTCGGTCGTTTTGCCATGTGCAACTCCTCGCGGAAAAGAATGAAAACTTCACATCAAATCGGGGTTAAAATATGCAATCCAACGCCTTTGCACAACGCCCGCGTGCAGGGCAAAACAAAAGCCGATCCCTAGGGGAATCGGCCAGGCAGCATAACAAATCGCAATGTACGTCTAAAAGTAGATCAGCACGCCGAGGGTTAGCAACCACAGTGTGCAGACGATCAACAGCGGCGCGTCGCCCAACACAGTGGATGCGGGATTGCCGCCCTCGCTTTGTGTGTACATGAGATAGAGATAGCGCAACATCCCGTAGATCACAAAGGGAATGGTGAGGTTGAGGTGGTCGCTGTCGAGTTTTTCCATCACCTCGGGCGACATGGTATAAAGCGCGTAGGACACGAGCGCGCCCGCTGTGACAATGGCGATGGCTTGATCGAGAAATTGCGTGGAATAATTTTCGAGGACGCGGCGGTGATTGCGCGCCTCGCCCTTGAGCAAAGCGCGTTCTTGCCGGCGTTTGGCAAAGCACAAAAACAGGGCCAAGAGCAAAGTGCAGAGGATGAACCACGAGGAAATGGAGACCTGAATGGCGACTGCCCCGCCGATGGCGCGCAACAGAAACCCCGTGGCGATGGCCATAACATCGAGAATGACGACGTGTTTGAGATACAGGGTATAGGCGATGTTCACGACCGCATAGATGAGGAGCACAATGCCAAAATGGGGATGCGCGTAAAATCCGCCACTCAGGGCGACAACCGCGAGCACAACCGCGGCGATGACCGCGACTTGGACGCTCAAAGCGCCGGAGGCGATGGAGCGATGGCACTTTTGGGGATGTTGGCGGTCGGATGCCCGATCTCGAATGTCGTTAAACAAATACGCGGTGCTGGAAATCAGACAAAAACACACAAAGGCCAGCCCGCTTCGCAACAGGTCGTCGGGTTCAAAAATGCGTTTGGCAAAAACGAGAGCGGCCAACACAAAGACATTTTTGAGCCATTCGTGCGGGCGCATCGCGCGGATGAGATGCGGCATAAGGCAGTGGAAAGTGGAAAGTGGAGAGTGGTCAGTGGTCAGTGGTCAGTCCACCCTTAAAATCGAGATGTGAGACCGTAGGGGCGGTGCCTCTGTGCCCGCCCGAAGATATGAGAAGTGGTCAGTAGTCAGTGGTTAGTCCCCGCCTTGCATCCATCAACCGTAGGGACAGGCCCCCGTGCCTGTCCTTGACCCAATCCCAAGCGGTCAGTCCCCACCACCACCCCAAGCCACGGAGACCTTTAATGAACTGCTAGGCAGTTGAATCTTGACCATAGATGAACTGTTGTCATGTATCCTGTTCCGCTTGTCGTATGCTGTGTCTATGCGTTTTGGCGTCCATAATATTAAGCCACAACAACACAAACCCCAACAAGAACTGTATAACAGCAGTCAAGCTGTGTCTCACGATTTCCATTGGATCGCCGTGATAGGCCAGCCAAGCGTGTGGAACCGATAACAGGACCATAACCAGAGGAACTGCTAGGTAAGGGGATTCATGTAACCATCTGCGCCAATAAAGGATGAACGTGAGGAGGGCTGTCACCCCATAACTAACGAGGAGTAGGTACAACATGGCTACCGAAAGTCTGGGGGGCATAACGAGAGGAATGGGGGGCGGAATCGCTGGATGAAAATAAACCACATAGGCCACCTCATTGAGAAAATTCTTTTGAAAATCAAGGCCGGGTGCCGTCACCGAATAGACGAGATGAGACATCAGGAATTTGATGTAGGTCATTTTGCCGTGGTTGGCGGTCCAAACACGGAATTCCTCCAAACGAGGATCGCTATAAAATGCCGAGTCATCATCGCTGGCCCATTTTCCCGTTCGCTCCAGAAGTGCTGGACTTATCGGCATACCGTGGTCCGCAAAATATGAAACATATTCGGGAACGGGCAGGATGCGCTGTCCCACGCTATTGTAAAAGGGAAACACCCAGCGGTCTCCTCGTTCCGAGGAGAAGTTCGACAGCGCGAATACGCCGCCGAACCAGATACAGAGTGCAGTCAGAGGAACGAGAGAAACTCGGGTGGCGCGCCTCCCCACCTCATTTTTTCGCAAAACACCCGCGATCGTGACGATCATGATGACACCCGCGATCATGATCAACAAATAAGCGTTTGTATCACGCACCCCACCCCAAAGCAGGGCTACTATGGCAATTCCCACCAGCCAAGATGGACGCTTGGTCAAAAAATAAAAAATCCATAGCGCGACGAAAACGGCAAACAGGGAAAAGGTGAAGGATTCACTTAATGCTACGAGATTCCACTTGGCCACCAGGGGAGTCAGGCTAAACAACAATGGAAACGCAAACAAGATGAGTCGTCCCTTGGAAGTTCGGGCTGTCTTCGCACATGCAACCGCCAAAAATGAGAAAGCGGCTATGCTGACAAATGTCTGCCCGTACAATAATGTGGCATCATCCACATAAATATTGCTCCAAGTCCAGTCCCAAGATCCGTAATCATAGCCTCCAAATAATTTATAAAAAAACAAAATAACTGGGGGACGGGCCGATCCCCAGAATTGGCTGTCGGTCAAGGGCAAACGCGAAAACACATAATATACGCCAGAATCGCTCAAAATACAGATGCCGTCGACGCCAACAGTATAGAATAGATGACCTAGAAATATGCCCACATAGATGGCCCCGTACAAGAGTAAATTTCTTTTTTCATTGAGTGAGAATCTATTCATTGTAGGACTTACGCAATCTCCATTGGAATATGAGGTGCTTTGAGTTGTTGTCTCAAGAAGTCAGCTAGCCCTCGGTATTTGACTTGATAAATGGTTTGTCCTGTTTGATAGGCCACCTGCGCGAGTCGAATCCAAACGAACATCGCACACCCAATATGATTTCGTACCATGCGTGCCAACCGACATGGACACTTTTCAAGCCCGGTCACCTGTTTGACTTCGCGGTGAAATTGCTCAATTTTCCATCGTTGGTGACACACCTGTTGTACCACTGAAGAATCGTTTTGAGCATGGTCGTTAGTTACGACATACGCCGTGCGTCTATCAGAAGACGCCCCCCGGAATCATTTCACTTTGTGGTCTTTGGGGAACCCTCTGATTTTAATTCGCTTGCCTTGTTTGCGTTGCGCTTTCGTCCAAGTTAAGCTATCTACGCGCTGGTAGGGGGTTGTGCCTGCCGAATCGTCCACGCGCCGGTTCGTCTTGAGAGGACAATAATAGGTTTTTTGCATCTGCTCTCTGTGTCGCATGACTGTTTTGGTCGCATACCCACTGTCCATCAAGACCCCGGTAAAAGGAAGGCCCTTCTGATAGACCCACGCAGAGAGCATGTCCTTGAGATGATCCAATTTGGTTTTGCCATCGCCTTGCGGGTCATAAATCCGATAGTCAATCAGCCAGAACCGATCCTGTTGCGGATTGACATAGACACATGTGACCACCCCGATGCCGTTGATGACGCCTTGGGCGGTGCCGCTCTCTTGACGACGCACTCACGCGATCTTGCGCGCGTGTCGCTTGTCTAAAACCGTGTCATCAAAGATCACATCGCCTTCAGGCGTCAGCGCGATGGGGGCTTTGACATGTTCCCACACCAAGCGGGGTGGGATACGATCACCGGCGAGATAGCGGTTGATCCTATCATGACTGAACCCTTCGCTATGGTCGGCGAAAGGGGGCAGGGTATCGTTGAGGGGACTGCTAAGCAGATACTGACAGGAATCCAAACGCGTCGGTTGGCGCATTGACACCTCCTCAAAGTGATAAATTTTACGGAATTGCACCCTTTTTTAACTCAGCATGCGTAAGTCCTACATTGGTTATCTTCAGTCAATAAACGAGGAATGGACAGACGGGATTCATCCGTCCATTCGCCTTACAACGCCAAGCCAAAATAGATGCGGTACCCGCCGACTTCCTCGAGAACAGATGGGTCATTGCGGGAGGGCACTTCGCGTTTGGTGGGGCGGGCGAAAATGAGATAGCCGAACACGGGCAAGCGGTAATGCGAAAACATCTGGAAGCGCAACTCGGCGCCGTAATCCGTCAAAAAAGAACTTTTGATTTTGTCCCACCGCCCGTCATATCGCGCGTCATCCACGTCGAAAAGATCGCCCAAAGTCGCGGCATTGGACGTGCCGCCAAATTCAAAAAAGAGCGTGGCGTAGATTTTGTCAAAAAAGAAGGGGGGGAGTTCCGCGCCGACGTGCTTAAAGATGGGCAGCGTCAGCGTGGCGCGACCAAAGAGGGCTTTGCCGCCCGAGATCGTAAAATACGGATACCCGCGCAATGTGCCCAACCCCCCGAGATAATAGCGCAGGGGATAATAGAACACACCCTCATAGGTGCCCCCGTCTTGTTGTACTTCTTTGACATAGCCATCTTTGTAGGCGCCAAAGACTTGGACCGCGAGCGTGGATCTGCCGACGAGCGGGATAAATTCGTTGTAGGACGCGATGTATTCGTTAAAACTGACATTGGCTTTGTCATCTCGAAAATAAGCGGGCGACAAGTCGTCGCCAATGGGGTCGGGCACAAAATCCTCGTCGGCGTCGGGCGTGCGGGCAAGGGAATCCGACACGGTCGCATTGATGCGCCGATAGCGGAAGGTCAACGCGCGACCGCCCGAGGGATTGATGAAGAGATCCGTCGCGGGTTTAAGGGTGAGATAGTTCCACCCCGCCATCCATTCGTGGCTTTTGAAAAAATTGAGGTCTTTGTAGAGAAAATCGTCGAGAACGGTTCTCTCCGATCCATAATCCGAGTTGGGAATCTGATCCGTGATGTCTGAAACAGTGCCGGTCTCCAAGTTGGTCTGAAAAACGCGCGTGCTGTCGTGGACGACCTGAACCGCGTGGAGGTTTTCCGCGTACTTGCGATAGCCATAAGCCAGGCTGACCGCGTGCCCGCGCCCAATCCCCATTTCCGCGCCCACGGTAAAATCCGAGAAAACATCCTTAAAATCGTCTTCTTCCGTCACCGTGAGGTTTAAGTACTGCGTGACATTGGGGATCAGCACCTGTTGCCCCTCGCTGTTTTGGGAGACCAATGTGCCGCTCATGGTATCGCGCACGGTTTGCACCGCGCCCAAATCCACAATGCTGTTGATGGTTTGCCGGCTGCCCCCAAAAAAGATGCGCGGGATGTACGCGCTTTGTTCAGACAAAATGGGAGTCAGGCTGTTTCGGTAAAAAAAGGCAAATTCCGAGTTGAAATCTTGCTGCCGTTTGAAGTTCTTGCCGATCAGCGCGGTGGAAACAAAAACGTCACTGCCGAGCAGATCACCCCAGGCCCATTGAAAGCCCGCGCTGAGTTGATCCAGGCCAAATCGGTTGCCGATAAATGTGGGCCCCAGCAATGCGATGGGCGTGATGCCATAAGAGACGAGGCGCGGGGAATAGCGCCCGATGTCGTGGAGATCGGCGAGGGATTTGCCGGTGTAAATCGCGGCGTAATCGCGTTCAATGCCCTCGGGTGCGGCAACCGCAACGCCTTCGGACAAGGGAATGCGATAGAGGTTGTAATTCGCGGCGCGATAGCCCACGTAGATCGCGTCGCTGGCGTCGGGCGACAGGGTGGGCAAAAACGCGCCGCCGACAACATGGGTCAGTTGCTTTTGTTCGCCGCTTGCCAGGTCGTGCGTGTAGAGATTGAAAATGCCCGTGCGGTCCGAACTGAAGACAAACCCACTGCCATCGGGCAACCACACCGGATCGCGCTCGTCGGCCTCGGAATGCACAACCGATCTGAAATTGGCGTTGTTCGCATACGCCATACTATCGGGAAATGCCGCGATGCTGTCGGCCATCGCTTGTTGGAGACTGTCCCGTTGGGTTTCAACTTCTCGTTTTTCTTTTGAACGCCTGCCCTTTTCCCGTTTCCACGTCGTGGCATCTGTGTCGATGATGGCAATGTCCCTGTCCTCGCCCGTGCGGAACACGCTGAAGATCAGATGCTTGCCGTCGGGCGACCACTTGGGGCCGAAGTACTGCGTGGCGTCGTTGTTGCGCGTGAGGAATCGCACATCCGTGCCATCGGTATTGACGAGGCCGATATTGGCCGTGCCATCTCGCATGGTCACAAAGGCGATTTGCTTGCCATCGGGCGAGAGGGTGGGGTCTTTGCCGCGCAGGCCCACTGTGACGCGGCTCTCTTTTTTCGTTTTTAAGTTGTATGTGAAAATGTCCCAACGCGACCCAATGGCTTTGATGTACATCAGGCTGTCGCCGCTGGCGGTCCACACAAAGCGATTATCCACGCGGTCCGCGATTTTCGTCACTTTTTTGGTAGATAGGTCCATCACTTTGAGTTCGGTGATGAAATAGTCGCTGTCATCATTGGAGATGAAGCCGATCTTCGTGCCATCGGGAGAATAGACCGGGTGATAATCCAAACTGCCCAGATCCGCGATCAATTCGCCTTCGCGCTCGCCGGCTCGCTCAATGTCGCTTTGAACCGCGCGGTATTGTTCCCCGATATGCGCGGTCCAATCCCGGTAGAGTTGCTTGGCCGAGACGCCCGTGGCCTTTTTGAGCGATGAGTTGAAATTGACGATGGGCTTGTGTTCAAAAATTTGCCTGACCGCGCCGGGGCCAAACCGGTCGCCGATGTAGTTGAGCATGGCATATCCCTGGTTGTACACCATCTCGCCATAGAAATTGCCCTTGCCGCCGAGTTGCCCCATGTCCGACAGCGACAACAAATCGCTTTCGAGCGATGCCATACGCAAGAGCATATCGCGGTGCGTGTCCCAATGGTCGTCGCCGTATTGCGTGGCTTCCCACTGGGCAATGCCCTCGGCAAAACCCGAACTGACCGCGAGGTGATACAAGCCGAGTGTAAAGCTGAAATCGGGATTTTCATTGGCGCGGGAGGTGTTGATCAGGCCAATTTGAAATGGCAATCCCTTGTGCGCGGCTTTCAACGTGACGATGTGCGTGAGTTCATGCACAAAAACATTGCGAACCCAGTCGCTGCTGCCGCGGATTTCCCAGTCGATGGGATTGGTCCAAAAGTGGATGTAATTCGCGCTGTATATGGCAAAGGCATTGCCCAAAAAATCCGCCTGATCGTCAACCACGACGTGAATGGGCGCGATGCGATCCACAAAGGTGGGGTAGTGCCGCATGAGATTGGACAGGGTCTCATCGCAAAAATCGGCAATATGGCGCGCGGTTTTTTCTGCGGTCGAAAAATAGATATTGAAATATCGGGTGCGAATCACTTTGGAGCCAGAGGTTCGCAACCCCAAAAGCGATGGAAAAAAGCCATCGGCAGTTTCGGGGGTCCAATACGTATAGGACTTTTGATCCGGAGACGGGAGGTTCAGCGGGGTATTGGCGAGATCGACCCCAATGGCTTTGGCGGGGCCTAAAGACGGGGGTTGTGCAAGTGTTGCGAGAGGACTAAGACCGATGAGACACAGGACCAACAAAAAAGTTTTCAAGACCGTTACTCCTTTACAATGGGTGGGGTGAAAGTCGGCTCATGATGCCTCAAAAGACACGCCACGCTGTGACCCGATTCGATCTCCAAAAGCGCGGGCATCTCCCGCGCACAATCGCGTACGGCTTCGGGGCAACGCGGGTGAAACGGACAGCCCGATGGCCTGTTGATCGGACTGGGCACGTCCCCCGACAAAACGATGCGCGGTCGTTTGACGCGCGGGTCGGGCACGGGAATGGACGAGAGCAAGGCGCGCGTATAGGGGTGCTGCGGGTTGTCGTACAATTTTTGGCTCTCGGCCAATTCGACAATGCGGCCCAAATACATGACCGCCACGCGATTCGAGATGTGTTTGACCACGCTCAAGTCGTGGGCGATGAAGAGATAGGCCAGGCCAAACTGCGCTTGCAAGTCCTGAAGCAAGTTGACAATTTGCGCTTGGATGGACACGTCGAGCGCGGACACGGGTTCGTCCGCCACAATGAATTGCGGTTTGACGGCCAATGCCCGAGCAATGCCAATGCGCTGCCGCTGACCTCCGGAAAATTCGTGGGGATAGCGTCGGGCCACATCGGGCGATAAGCCCACGGTGTTGAGCAGATCGGCGACCCGATCTTTTTTTTTGTGGATTTTCAGGGGTTCCGAAAGAATGCCGCCAACGGTGAGGCGCGGGTTGAGCGATCCATAAGGGTCCTGAAAGATCATTTGCATGTGCCGGCGCAACGCGCGGAGTTGCTTTTTTTTCAGCGCGAGCACATCGGTATCCCGAAACCGAACCGCGCCAGCGGTCGCGTCGATCAAGCGCGAAATCGCCCGACCGACCGTGGTTTTTCCGCATCCGGATTCGCCCACCAAGCCGAGGGTCTCGCCTGGAGAAATATCAAAACTCACGCCATCCACCGCTTTGACCTGCCGCGTTGAGCGACCAAAGAGTCCCTGGGAAATGGGGTAGTATTTTTTTAGATTTTGAACTTGAAGAAGCATGATTAGTAGTCAGTTACCGCCCAACCCGCCGCCCGTGTGCGTTCCCATGTGGTTGCTTTTCGCCTTCGGGCGGGCACGGGGGCCGCGCCCCTACATTCCCGAATAACACCCTTGCCTCCCTTACGCCATCCAACACGCGGTTTGGTGATCGCCAGCCACCGTTTCCAATGGCGGGATGGCTTCTCGGCAAATCGCATCGGCACTTTCGCACCGATCCGCAAAGCGACACCCGGATGCAAAGCGCGTGGCTTCGGGCACATGGCCCGGAATGGTTTTGAGGCGGTCGCGCACCATGTCCAAGCGGGGCACGGATGCGAGCAACCCTCGGGTGTAGGGGTGCATCGGGTGGTGAAAGATCGCATCGACCGGCCCTATTTCCACAATTTTGCCGGCGTACATCACCGCCACCTGATCGGCAACTTCGGCAATGACGCCCAAGTCGTGTGTGATGAGCAAAACCGCCATGCCGAGTTGGCGTTGCAAATCGCGCAACAGGTCGAGGATTTGGGCCTGAATGGTGACATCGAGCGCGGTGGTGGGTTCGTCGGCGATCAGCACTTTGGGATTGCACGAGAGGGCCATGGCGATCATCACGCGCTGGCGTTGCCCGCCGGACAACTGGTGCGGGTATTCGTTTGCCCGCTGCTCGGGATCGGGTAGGCCCACCAAGTGCAGCATTTCCACTGTTTTTTGACGCGCTTCTTTTTCCGAAAGCCCCCGATGCCGGCGCACGGCTTCATCCACTTGAAACCCGCAGGTGTACACCGGGTTGAGGCTGGTCATGGGTTCTTGAAAAATCATCGCAATCTCATTGCCGCGCACATCGCGCATTTCAGCGTCTGAAATGGACAACAGATCGCGGTTCAGAAAAAAAATACGCCCACCTTCAATGCGGCCAGAATGGGGCACCAATCGCATGATGGACAGGGAAGTAACGCTCTTGCCGCACCCCGATTCACCCACGAGCCCAAAGGTTTCGCCCGCGTTGAGTGTGAACGATACACCATCTACGGCCCGAGCCGTTCCGCTGTCTGTATGAAAATGCGTTTGGAGGGTATCTACTGTCAGCACAGAATTGGGCATGTACAATGCTTTATGAACTTCTTGGAGGTGTTGAACGTTCCCGGTTTTTTGAACGCGCGGTCACTCGTTTTGCCCACTGCGGATCGCTCCGTCAAAACAAAGGCAGTTGGAGCACGAGCCACTCTTCGAGCAAAAATCCGACGCGCCCGATCAGCAGGGAAAGACGCGCCATGATGGTGTAGCCAAAGGACGCGCCAAACGAGATCATCAAAAAATAGATGCCAATTTTGGAAGCCACACCGACCGCGCCGGTGTGTTCGACAGAATAGAAGAAATAGACGAGCACCGCAACGACGCCGACCAGAATAATAAACAGATTGACGCCCGCAAAATCGGGCGTGATGGCCTGCATCGTCGGCTGCATTTGGGCGAGCAAATTGGCCGCGATGGTGCGCGGAATGGCGAGGCCGGATCCCAAGCCCACGACAAACGCAAACGCAATGCGGCTGAGCCAACTGTATTTTGCCGCAGAGAGTTGCGTGAGCATAAAGAACCCGAGCATGGTGGGCACGAGCAACCACAAATTGTTCATGCTTTCGCCATCGAGTTCCGAGATGGGCGTGATGACGTCGGGCAGGAGCACGGTGTACCACACCTGATTGAGCGTGTATGCGGCCGCGACGCCCACGTAGAGGTTTTCGGCAAATTTGAAGAGGGGATTGTCTTTGTACAAAAAGCTGTAGAGCGACAGGGTAATGCCCGCCGCGATAAACGTGCCCAAGCCGGTCATGTTCGCGGGCAGGCTGCCCGATGCAAAGAGGTAAATATTGACTGCGGCAAAGACGAGCAAAAAGAGAAAAAAAACAAGATGATCGCGATTCACTGGGCACCGCCTTTCTGCCGACCATAGAGGAAAAACATCACATTGCCCAAGACGATGAAGCAAATGATGATGAGATGCACAAAAGATTGCGCGCCCATGCCCGCGGTGGCTTTGCCCGATGCGTTAATCAGGGTTTCGTATTCGGCAGCGCCGGCCAAGCCGCCCATCATGCCGTTCATTTGGCCCGATTGCAAATAGGGATATTGATCGGGCGCCATCACCGCTGTGCAACCGAGGCCAAATTTGAATTTGTAGCGTTCCTGCCCGTAGGGGATCCACAGGCCGTCGGGGGTGTTGCCCGATGCCAAGCAGATCACATAGGCGAAATCCGCCAAGCCCCTGATGTTTTTTGTCACGGATAATTCGGCTGTGTCGCTGCCTCGCAGGTCTTTTTGGAACGCGCCGTGAAAGTCGCTGCCCATGTTGATGACCAAAGAGCCACCGCCCGGCTTGAACCCCAAGAACGTGTAATCCTCGCCGTATTGCGCGCCGTATTCTTTCGCGGCGGTTTCGAATGCTCGTTGGGCAAGCCCCACAGAGGTCGGAATGTGCGACATGCCGATCACTTTGATTTGATTGCGAAAACAATGGCGCAACACCGAAAGCGCCATGGGTTGCACTTCGGGCTTGGCGCTGGGGCCATAGTCGAACGAAATGAGCACCGTGCCATTTTTCGCGCCCACATCTTCAATGGTGTCGTAAATCGCCTGCACGTCTTTGGTGATGGGGATGGGCATACGCACCGGCGCCAGCGAGGGAATGACAATGCCGAGCGCGACAAACACGAAGATGACGCGACGGTCGAGGTTGAGCAAAAAGGCTTTCATTCTTCGCCTCCGCCGAGATAAGAGCGTTCAATGCCAAAGATGATCCGCAAGGCCGTTGCGACCGCGCCCAAGCTGACGCCGAGCAAGATGCCGCGCTTGGCCGCCAAGTTGGGCACGTCCATCATCCATTGGGCGAGGTCGGGCAATGCATGGTAAATGGCCGCGCCAATGGGCACGCGCCCTATCATGACGATGATGGCCGATACGAGCAGAATGGCCGCTTCGGGCGTGCGTGCGCGAAAGGTGCGATACGCCGCCGATGCGATGAAAAACGCGAGGATGGAGAACATGGTGGCGTCCGCGGGCACTTGCACATTGTTGTACATCCACACAAAGGGGCCTGTGTCGATTTCTTGGGGATTGAGCGGCCCCTGTCCGTCGTTGTAAATCGCAAACAGGGTCATGATCGCAAAGCCCACGAACACGAGAAAACTGTATCCCCACCCGGGGTTCTGCCGTCTCACGCGCGTCCAGTGCAAGCGCATCAAGCTGTAGATGCCCAGCACCAGCGCGAACGCCGCGACAATGCGGTCCCACTTGGTCAATTCCAATTCGAGGCTTTCCGCTGCGCTGTGTGGGATGTAAAAACACAGAATGCCGATGACGCCCATGACAAAGGCGATGATCAGCGGGAGTGTACGTCTTAAAAAAAGCATGTGAGACTCCTGTTAATCCGCCGAGAAAACGTGCGTGAGGGTGTCGAAGTCAAAGACGGTCGCCAACAGCGTACCCAAGATCATGGCGATCAAGAGCACGGCTTTGCCGATGTCCTGCCCCTTGAGGCTGCCGAGCAACTTGGGTTCGCGGGAGAGATACGCACTCGCGGCGTAGAGTTCTTCGCCCATCAAGGTGTAGTCGCAGGTGGTGATGAAAAAGGGCAGTTGGGTATAGGAATCCGTGCCCGCGATCTGAATCGCCCCGATAGACGCGCCGGTTTCGGCCAAAAGCAGGGATTCGGCGTAGAAATAGCCCATCAGAATATTGGTGGCGGGTCGGTCGCGCACCATCATGCCGTCGAGCGCGGCGGCATAACTAAATTGCTCGGTGGCAACCATAAAGACCATGTCCTCGGAATACGCGTCGGGCCGCCCGGCATTGAGATAGGATTCCTTGACGACCTCTCGGCTCACGGCCATCACGATGGGATCGTTATTCGCCACGCGCAATTCGGTATTAAATTCAGCGGTGCGATTGGCCACGCGAGAGAGCACGTTGATCGCCGCAATGGTGGAAACACTGCCCATGGGATGCAATCCGTGTGCAAAGAGCACGGGTTTGCCCATTTCAGTGGCGCGGCCCAGGGCTTCGTCCAAGGCTTCGAGGCCGGCGATGCGCCGAATGAAAAGGTCGCGCTTTTGGGCGAGGATGATGCCGCCCAAAATGATGAGCGAAAAAACAGTGCCGATGACAAAATTGTTGCCCTTGCTCCAGTTGAAGAAGTTTTCAGACGCGGTTGCAGACGCGATGGCAAAGGGCAATGTCTCGCCGGAAGGGAGTTGCGCGTTGACCCGCACATAATAGGTTTTGCCGTTTTCAATGGGGAGCCGGTTTGACGGATCCGCGAGGTCGGCATATTCGGTGATTTTGGCAAAGACCCTGTGGTGCGTTTCGTCGCCGTGCCCAAAGGTGCCGGGGTCCGTGGATTGCAAATTGACCTCGCTGCGGTTGATGGGATGAAAAGGCCCATGTTCCGATTCGCCGACTGCGAGTTTATAGACCGCCCCATCGGGCAGTTCTGCGCGGGCCCATGTGACGGTGATGCTGCCGCCCGAATCGTTGGGGGTGTCTATCGCTTCAACCCCTGTGGGTTGTTGCGCGTGTATGGGTGCCGCGCCAAACAGCAGGGCTAAAAAAAGAAAACAATATCGCATGAGGCTATCTCCCTATCGGGTGGGTTATTCTTCGATGAGCTCGACATTGGCGCGGGGCACAATGGCGCGGTCGCCATTTTCAAATTCGACTTCGAGCACGCGCACGCGGGTTTCGGATTCGACCATCTGCAACTCGGGCGGCAGGGCCGCGACTTTGCCCACGCGACCAAAATGCGGTGCGCGAATCGCCCGCAAGTGCGCCCCTTCAACGAGGCCCAACTGATCACCTTCTTCGGCGCGATGGGCCGCGTCGGCTTCTGGAATGATGATTTCGGGCCGCAACACGCCTGCGCGGATCTGCGTGGCCCCCGAGATAGAGGTCTCTTTGCCGTTGTTTTCCCGCAGAATGTCGAAGGTTTTGCGCGCCATGGCAATGGGGCCAAAGCCCTCGGTGACAATGACGCTGAGGCCAATATCCTCGGTGCCGGTGATGGCGACGCCCAAGTCGTAGCCGAGCAGGTCGCGCAAATCCGCGTCTCGGATCCCCCCCCCAATGATGCCAACCGCGCCGGTTTCCCGCGCTTTGTCGATCACCTCGCGGGTCAGCAAATTGCCCCCCACTACGATTTTGCCCGCGCACTCGGCGTCGAGTTGATCCGCGCTTAGGATCTCATCCGGCCCGCTGGAGATGACGTGCAGGGGCCCCCATGTTTCGCCGCCCACGCCAAAGATGCCCTGCACAAAAACGCCTGTGGTTTCGACGATGACGCCTTCGTTGGGCAAAACATTGACCACGCTGCCGTCGATATAGGCCATCACCTGAACGGGTCGCGGCGGCGCGCGGAACAGGACTTGTCCGGTGATTTTGGAGATGTTTTCGAGCGTGCCGCTGATCGGTGCTTTGACCGTGGTTTTGAACCATTTGATGAAGGGCCGCGTCTCTGCAATGGGTTCGCCAACTTCGACCGCATCGCCTTCGCGCTTGAGCATGTAATTGGGCAATTCCTCGGGCGTGCAACTCAAGATGTTGACCAGATTGAGGGTGGTGACATTGCCGGGCAAGTCCGTGCGCGCAACGACCTGATCGCGCGTCACCTTATCGCCCTGCGCCACCGCGACCTCGCCCTTGAGGGGCAGTTGCCGCTGGCGTTGAAGCCGAGCCTGCCGCGTCACGCGAAGGCCGGGGGTGTATGCATGTGCCATAAATCTAATGCCTTTAAATTGAGCGCGGCCTCGCTGCACAGCATTTCAATTCGGTGCCTATAAGCCCGGTGTGTGTGCCATGCGTCTTTTTTTGGGGATTTGGCGATTTCGCTGACGGGCGAATTTTTGAATGCTATGGACATTTGTAGCCTCGCTTTTGGTAGCGGGCGAACGAAGATAAACATTTTTGGTTCAAAAGTCCTGTTAATTTTTTTTTAACACGCATATCGACGAATCGACGAACAGGAGACAACAGGTCGTTGTTACCCATTGCTCAGACCCGCTCAACTGCTACGCCGTTGTACTCCGTTCCGCACATTTGGGGGGGTAACCACTGACCACTTGGGGTTGGGGCAAGGACAGGCACGGGGGCCTGTCCCTACGGTTGAGGGGAATAATGTTCGAATGTGCCGCGGCCCCGAGCGGCCTGTCCCTATGGTTGATGGGGATAGAGTGATCCGAAAACCCATTCCCGTTTGGTCGTCGGCCTGTCCCTACTGTTGATGGAGATAGGGCGGAGTAACTGACCACTGATTTCTCAATTTTTGGGATAATGGTCGAGAACCTCGCTCCATTGGCGCAGTTGATCCGCGCGTTGGGTGCGGTCTTCGGCAAAGACCAAGGGGCGTCCGCGGCCGTCGAGGATCAGCCCGGCCGCGCCGCCTTTGACCGCGGTGGTTAGTTCTCGGCCCGGCCCTGCGCCCGCGTCTATGTGGCGTTCGGGCCGCAGGGTGAGGCGTGCTTCCTCGTCCGCTTCGAGTGAAAAGTGCAGCAGGTCGCCCGTGTTGAGCGCGCCGGATTGCGCGCCGCTGGGCAGGTCGATTTCGTATTGGGCACAGGCCGCGCCGAGTTTGCCCTGCCCGATGGGCGCGATGCAGGTGCCGAGGTAAATGAGGCAGTCGCGTTCAAAGACCTGCGTGGCGGCGCGTTCATCCACGGATGAGAGCACGCCCAAGTGCGGCATCATGAAAATGCTGTCAACAGCCAGGCGCGTGATGCCCTCGGGCTGAAACGCGTCGATGAGCATGGCGGCGGTTTGCACGCGGCGCGGCGCGTGCGACAAGACCCCGCCGCTGCCCACGAGGAGGTCGAGGGCGCGCATTTTGATGAGGCTTTCCCCGCCGCTGGATTGGTCAAACACGTCGGACAGGGTGCGCTCGGCTTGCACGCCTTTGAGGCCCACGGCCAGTGCGCGGTGCTGGACAAAGGCCAAGCGCAGGGCTTCGCGGGCAATGGCCTGTTCGACTTGCAATTCTTCGAGCAGGTGCGGAATCGTGGTCGGGCGGATCATTTTGTTTTTGATGCGGTCGCGCAAATCGGCTTCGTCCAAGCGAAAGGGCAACCAGCGCATCACAGAATCGAGGCCGGCTTCGGCGAGCACGTTGGACACGCTGTAGGACATGCCGAGATTGGCCGATACCGTGCGGTTGAAAATTCCGTCAAAAACGCTGAAAACATCGGTGGTGGCACCGCCGATATCCACGCCCACAACATTGATATTCTGCCGTTTGGACGCGGTTTGCATCATCAGGCCAACCGCGCCGGGCGTGGGCATGATGGGCGCGTCTGTCATGGCGATGAGCTTGCGATACCCGGGCGCTTGTGCCATGACGTGTTCGAGAAAGAGATCGTGGATCACATGGCGCGCGGGCCCTAGGTTTTCCGCTTCGAGCTTGGGGCGGATGTTTTCCGCGATGGTCAGGGCGGTTTTGTGGCCCAGGGTGCGTTCGATTTCAGGAGCCGCATCTCGATTGCCCGCGTAAATGACGGGCAGTTGATACCCCGATCCAAACCGGGGTTTGGGATCGGCTGCGGCGATAAATTCGGCGAGTTCGACAACATGCGAGATCGTGCCCCCGTCCGTGCCGCCGGACAAGAGCACCATATCGGGGCGCAACTGGCGAATGCGCTCAATTTTTTCGTGGGGTTGCCGCCCGTCATTCGACGCGAGCACGTCCATGACTATCGCGCCTGCGCCGAGCGCGCACCGCTGCGCGCTTTCGCCGGTCATGGCCTTAATGACGCCTGCGACCATCATCTGCAAGCCGCCCCCCGCGCTGCTGGTGGAAATGTAGATATCCACGCCGCGGTTTCCATCTGCTGGGGCGATGATGGTTTCGCCGTCGAGAATCTGCCTGCCCGAGAGTTCTTCCACTTCTTGAATCGCATTGAGCACCCCGCGCGTGACGTCTTCGTAAGGCGCTTCCACTGTAGTGGGGGCTTCGCCGCGATAGGTCTGGCGATAGACCTCGTCTTTTTTTTCGATCAAAATGGCTTTGGTCGTGGTGCTGCCGCAATCGGTGGCAATGACGACGTCGAGTTTATCCATGGCGTTTGTTTTCCAGGGTTTCAATGTGGCGAATGAGACAGGGGATGCTTTCCCGCTTTTCGAGAAAGCGCGTGAAGCGATCAAATTCAGCCGTTGTGGAAAAGATGATGGAGACAAAGGGCGACAAAAAGGTCAAAAGCTGACTGCCAATGTAATTCAAGGGCCGCCCGGTTTCAAGTACCATAATGGCCGGCACCGTGAGTTTGCGACCCGCGATAAAAGCCGCGACTTTTTCCGCGAGGGCCTCATCGTCTTCGTCAATGGCACTTTCCGGCGGGGAGACCGCAAAGGCGTGCGCGCAGTACTTTTTAAGCCGGGTCAATGATGTATTGTTGGGCCACATGGTAAATCTCATCGGGATTTTTCGCGCGCAGGAATTGCCCGCGAAAGGTGTCGAGGCGATGCGGTTTGGCAAACGCGCCCAAGAAGACGCCGTTGGGATGGCGTGCAACGCGGTGAAAATTCGTCCACGCATAGTGACGATTTACGCCCCAGTGCGAAATGCCAACGCCCGTCTCGTCGAGCACATAGCGGGTTGAAAAAAAATACCGGGCCATCGCAACCACGAGCAACACGAGCGCGACGAGCGCGAACGCACGGCTTTGAAAACTCGCGCCCACAATCAGCGCAACACCCACGATGATGACCACGAGCGCGACCGATTTCGCCACGGGCTCTTCGCGCAAGGGATGCGAAACCCAAGTCGCGGATTGCATGGCACAGGTCCTCATTGCCATCCCGCCACCTCGCCCATCTTGTCCACGATCTTTTGAGCCAAAACCGCGAAATCCGCACGCGCCCCCATAGCCGCCGCAGCGTGACTGCCAATCGCGCCGTCGGCCGTGGTGAGGTGAAAGATGGGCTTACGTGCTTCTTGCGCCATGGGCACCAGGCTGCGATAGTGCTTAACGGTGGCAAAGGCGTGTTTTTCATCTTGGGCCGGCGTTGGAGGGTAAGGGCCTTTGGTATCCTCGAGCAGGTTTCGGGCGTATTCTTCCGGCATCCGATTCACCCACTTGTCATACGCCCTAACTGGCCGGTTCAAGCGCACGCCGTGCTGTTGCACCACATAGCCGAAGGGTTTCATCTCCCCATCCGGCAAGGGAAACTCCGGTTGTGTCCAGTTGTCCTTTCGCTTCTTCCAATCCCCTCGCCACCGATTCA
The DNA here is from genome assembly GCA_958295785.1 of uncultured Latescibacterota bacterium. Taxonomy (GTDB): domain Bacteria; phylum Latescibacterota; class UBA2968; order UBA2968; family UBA2968; genus VXRD01. The sequence goes on along the minus strand of OY282377.1, from coordinate 1,145,964 downwards.
GAGTTGGGCCGAGGTTACGCAGGCCCTGAAGGGAAAACAGGTCTGCACCCAACGGAACGATGATGTAATCGGTTGCTATCAATGCCGACCGGTTGATGGCGCCGAGATTGGGGCCGACATCGGCCAGGATAATCGAAGCGTCCATCTGCTTCGCGCCATTTTGCATGGCGGTCGAAAATGCGGTTAGGATGCGGAACGGACGGTACAGATCGCTGGATCCCAATGCGTTGGGCCACTCTGCCGATAGGGTATCTTCAAAACCAGCCAGGGCCAAATCGCCGGGAATCAGGCTCAATGTGGGCGCGATTTCCGCGAGCGCCGGGGGTTGGATGTCGCCGACTTTCATCAGGGGTTGAACGCATTGCATGATGGTTTTACTCGTTGTAGTCACGCCCTCATCCCAAAGCTGTTCCAACCGATCTTCATCTAAAAATGCGGCGGTGAGATTTGCCTGTGGGTCCAAGTCACATGCGAGCACCCGATAACCGATGTCGGACAGCATCCACGCCAGATGATAGACCAGCGAAGTTTTGCCAACACCGCTTTTGTTGTTGAAGAAAGTCAAAACGGGAACCGTCATTTTGGTATCCTTCCAGTTTCGCGCTGTTTGATCGTCACGCGCACAAAATGATCGGAAATATCAAATTCGGGGTCAGGATGTCCCGCGGTTGCCAACTGCCGTTTGGCGATTGAGATGCCCACGCCAAAACGCTGAACATAGCCGAGCGTTTTCATCGCGTCCGCCAAATTGGGGTTGCGGTAATCAACCACCCCGGGTTGCCCGAAGTTCTCGGCGGAGACAACGCGAGTTCAATTTTACCGTCGCGATACACGCCTCTAATTGTTGGAAGCATAGTTATCCCTCCACTACACGTCAGATTCCTTAATTTTGGTGTAGATGTCGGTGCCCATGGCGACTAATTTCTCGCGCATCTCGTCCCAATCCTCGCGGTCTTCCTTGCCCTTATTAAGAACAGGGAATATAACCGATACAAATTGCGACGATTCACTGCAGTAGTACTCGTATTCCGATTTTGAAAACAACTCCAGGATTGCGTTCCGGCGTTCAACTCTGTTAGCTCCCTGAAATGACATTTGAATATGACACTTGCGATTGTTAAGTGTGAGGCTCAGAACTACGCTACGAACGCGTTTCTGAATGAAACGTTCGTGAATGACAGGGACAGGCTTTCCCTTAAATAGTCCATCTCGGCGAATCGGTGTCCAAAATTCGCTGTGTTCAATGTCAGACCTCCTCTCAACTTGGATATCTCTCGCCGGCCGAGCAAGGTGATGGAAGGACAACTCCTCGTGTGAATTAACTTGTGCCTGAATGAGATACCAGTCAATCTCGCTATCTTCATTCCGTAGGTTACATGTGGTAATCATGAGTTCCTCAAAATTCTCAGCCACTAGGACAGCCACCGTGGCCTCCTTCAATCGTGCGTAAGCTTCAAGTCTTCCCCAGTGATCCCAATCCGCGTTGCCGAACTGGTTTTCGACGACGAGGGTGCCATTTTCGCCAACAGCAACGATGTCTGCTCTGCGCGATCCAACGTTAGCTTCCCTTTCCACGTCTTCAAACATGCCCACGTTGAGCGCGTCAAGATTGTCCGCAAAATCGTCTGAGAACTCCTCTTCTGAGGAATAGACCTTCGACAGCGGAATCAGTTGTTCCAAGTTCATTGCGTTATACTCCTTTGACATAAGTGGACAGATATGGAAATTCGCCCTTACGATTCGCTCCTCGCTTGTGGTTGGGAGGGCACGGACCTGTGCGAACGTGGATAGCACCTTTGAAGCGAACTGGCGGCGAGTCGGATGGCTGCACGGAAATGACCGCAACGTCTCTGCCCCTCAGCACCCGCTTTTCCACGGTCAACGAAGGGGGTGGCAAGATATTGCCATCGGTTTTCATGTCGGCCAACTGCTGGAGCAACCGATCTTTAACCGACAAATTGCCCATTGTTCCGTCGTTCTTCACGCCCACAAAAACCAGGCCGGGCACTCGGTGGTCGGGCAAATCGTTGGCAAAGGCGCAAATGGCTTCCCTGATGCGCGTGGCGGCGTCGCCGGACAAAGACTCTTTGAACTCCACGCGGTCAGATTCGCCGGACTCAATGATCTGCAACAGTTCTCTTTCAGTAAAATTTGGCATTGCGATGCCTCCAATAACCGCGGACTAATATTTGTTAGGACTTACGCATGCTGAGTTAAAAAAGGGTGCAATTCCGTAAAATTTATCACTTTGAGGAGGTGTCAATGCGCCAACCGACGCGTTTGGATTACTGTCAGTATCTGCTTAGCAGTCCCCTCAACGATACCTTGACCCATTTCGCCGACCATAGCGAAGGGTTCAGTCATGATATGATCAACCGCTATCTCGCCGGTGAGCGTATCCCACCCCGCTTGGTGTGGGAACACGTCAAAGACCACATCGCGCTGACGCCTAAAGGCTATGTGATCTTTGATGACACGGTTTTAGACAAGCGACACGCACGCAAGATCGCGTTAGTGCGCCGTCAATATAGCGGCAACGCCCAAGGCGTCATCAATGGCATTGGGGTGGTCACATGTGTCTATGTCAATCCGCAACAGGATCGGTTCTGGCTGATTGATTATCGGATTTATGACCCGCAAGGCGATGGCAAAACCAAATGGGATCCTCTCAAGGACATGCTCTCTGCGTGGGTCTATCAGAAGGGCCTCCCTTTTACCGGGGTCTTGATGGACAGTTGGTATGCGACCAAAACGGTCATGCGACACAGAGAGCAGATGCAAAAAACCTATTATTGTCCCCTCAAGACGAACCGGCGCGTGGACGAGTAGGCAGGCACAACCCCCTACCAGCGCGTAGATAGCTTAACTTGGACTCAAGCGGATCGCAAACAAGGCAAGCCCATTAAAATCAGAGGGTTTCCCAAAGACCACAAAGTGAAATTATTCCGGGTGGCGTCTTCTGATAGACGCACGGCGTATGTCGTGACCAACGACCATGCTCAAAACGATTCTTCAGGGGTACAACAGGTGTGTCACCAAAGATGGAAAATTGAGCAATTTCACCGCGAAGTCAAACAGGTGACCGGGCTTGAAAAGTGTCAATGCCGGTTGGCACGCATGGTACGAAATCATATTGGGTGTGCGATGTTCGTTTGGATAAGACTCGCGCAGGTGGCCTATCAAACAGGACAAACCATTTATCAAGTCAAATACCGGGGGGTGGCTGACTTCTTGAGACAACAACTCAAAGTGCCTGATATTCCAATGGAAATTGCGTAAGTCCTATTTGTAATTCCATTCCCCTGTCGCGTATTTCTCAGCGATGAGGCGTTGTCCAACAAATTGACATATTGCAACATGTATCTTATATTTTTGTGTGTCAATCGGATCTTTGTTCTCAATCAGGAGATAACAATATGTCGCGCAAAATTTTCGAAAGGAAAATCCCGTTTAATTGTTATTTGACGATATCCCAACTCGAAACGCTCGAGAAGGTGTCAGATGCCGAGGGCAAGCCCAAGGCCGAACTGATCCGAGAAGCAATTACAGAATATCTCGCTCGGAAGGAAAGCCGGAAATGATTTTCAGAATAAGCGGATTGGTGTTTTTACCGCAAGGGGTGTTCTCGGGATGAAAGCCATTGAAAAATTAGAACTGGATTACAGATCAGAGCGCGTAGGGCGATCTTTGATCTTGCGGGCAGATTGTTTTGACTGGTTCAGGCGGATACCGCAAAATAGCATCCACGCAGTCGTAACCGACCCTCCTTATGGTGTTAAAGAATACGATTTGGAGCAACTTCAAAAAAGAAAGAATAACAATGGAGGTATCTGGCGCCTTCCGCCCTCATTTGACGGTCATAAACGCGCTCCTTTGCCGCGATTTACGGCGTTAAGTCAGAGAGAACGCGAGATTTTAAGGCGATTTTTTGGCGAGTGGGCCCGGCTGGTGGTCAATGTGCTGAGGCCAGGGGGCCATGTATTTATTGCAACCAATGCGTTTCTCTCGCAGTTGGTTTTGTCGGCACTGGTTGAGGGCGGCTTGGAGTTTCGAGGCCAATTGATTCGGCTTGTGCGAACATTGCGCGGCGGAGATCGCCCTAAGAATGCCGAAAGGGAATTTACCGAGGTATCGTCTATGCTGAGAGGGTGTCACGAACCATGGGGCATCCTGCGAAAGCCGATGCCCCCAAAGATGACGGTGAGCACCTGTTTGAGGGAATTTCAAACGGGCGGGCTGAGAAGGCGGCCAGATGGCGCGCCGTTTGGCGATGTGGTGATGAGTGAACGAACACCTCGAAGGGAACGCGATATTGCCGATCATCCCAGTCTCAAGCCGCAATCGTTTCTCCGCCAGATCGTATATGCCGCGCTTCCGCTCGGCGAAGGTGTCGTTGTCGATCCATTTATGGGATCGGGATCCACCATTGCAGCCGCAGAGGCCGTAGGTGTCTCATCCATTGGGATCGAGAGACACCGGGATTATTTTGAAATGAGCCGCGTTGTGATTCCCAAGTTGGCAGTTTTGGAATCCCCGTGTGGTATTGGTTTCGATGCACAACTTCAGCTATCGCGAGTTGGATGTGTTGCGGCGAACATCCGTAGGGCAACTGTGCATTGGGATTAAAATTTTCGTCCTCAATGGGTAGCGGACTGCACGCTGTTATTTCGGCATTTGGGTTCACGACAAATTTCCTCTAAACAAAGGGACTAATACTTGTAATTCCATTCCTCTGTCGCGTATTTCTCGGCGATGAGGCGTTGGGTTTCGGCGCGTTCGGGTTGGCTGAGTGTCGCTTCAATCAGGTGAATGTTAAACGTATCTTGGATGCCCTGCTGGATGGCGGCGGCCGCAGCGTCAAAATCAACGGTGTCTGCAAGGGCTTCTGAAAGCGAAATGGTGTGGCGGTCGAGTTCGCGCCGGAAGCGTTTTTGCAGGCCGGGTTTGTCGTCGGGCAGGAGGTCCGCAATGCGCTTGTGCTCTGCGCCGAGCAAGAGGGAGCCGTGTTGCAAGAGCGTGGCGCCGATGCGTTGCTGCGCGCTACCGATGAGTTTGCGGCCCTCGAACGCGACTTCGTATTGCGCCGTGCTGGTAAAACAGGGCGCGGTGAGGGTTTTGCCGCGCGGCGAGGGCTGTGTGTGGCGGCGGGATTCAAAGGTCGCGTCAACGCCAAGCGCGCGAACACCCGCGAGCAGACCCGCGCTGATTTTGCGATAGGCTTCGCTAATGTTGCCCCCCATTGCGGGGTCGTCGGCCGCGCAAACAACGCTGTACGTCAATTCGTTCCAGTGCAACACCGCGCGCCCACCCGTTGCCCGGCGGACGATGTCGATGCCGCACGCGCGAACTTTTTGGGCATCCACCTCGCGCCTGACGCGCTGTGCATACCCAAACGAGACCGCGGGCGGTTGCCACCCGTAAACGCGAAATGCGGGCCGCGCGCCCTTGGCAACGGCGCGCACGAGGGCCTCATCTGCGGCCATATTAAAAAAGGCGTTTCCATACGCGGTATTTAGGAAACGCCATATCGGGGGGTTGCGATGTGTCACGTTAGTGTAAGCCCAAGTGTTTGAGCGCGTCTTTTGCGGCCATCTGTTGGGCTTCCTTTTTGCTGTGCCCTTGGCCTTCGCCCAATCGGTCGCCCTGAATGGTCACTTCAATAGAAAACATTTTTCGATGATCTGGCCCCTCTTCAGAGATGGACAAATAGCGCGGATGCCCTTGTCCCATGCTCTGCGCGTGTTCGAGAAGCAGGCTCTTGAAGTTGAGGTAATTGCCATCGGCTAAAATTTCTTCGACATCGGCTAGAATCGCGCGCTCGACAAAGGCGCGGGCAGCATCGAAGCCGCCATCGAGGTAAATCGCGCCCAAGAGGGCCTCAAACGCATCGCCGATGATCGACGCGCGTTGCCGCCCGCCCGAGGCGATTTCTTCTTTGCTCAAATAGAGGTATTCGCCGAGGCGGATGTTGCGCCCTTTTTCGGCGAGGATCACCTTGCTGACGAGCAGCGACTTGATTTGCGTGAGTTCGCCTTCTCTTTTGTTTTTGAATCGATTGTAGAGATGTTCCGTCACAACGAGGTCGAGCACGGCATCGCCCAAAAACTCCAGGCGTTCATTGGAAGCATTGCCGCCTTCCCGGTTCACGTACACATAAGACCGGTGTTTGAGGGCTTGTTCGAGCAAAGCGGTATTGGAAAAAGTATAACCGAGTGTGCTTTGCAGTTCTTCTTGAGAACGCGCTCTGTCGCCAATGGACCAGCGTCTGATCGTTTGCAAGACGGTTCCAAGTCGGATAAAACTTCTCCCTCTCAGTTCGCGTAACACGGCGGCCTCGTCAGTTGTCAAACTTGCGTAGGATGAGGACGGCGTTGTGACCGCCAAAGCCAAAGGAATTGTTGATGGCAATGTCGACGGGCATTTCCCGCGCATGGTTGGGCACGTAATCGAGGTCGCATTCTGGGTCGGGTGTTTCGTAATTGATGGTGGGCGGTGCCACGCTGTGGTAAATCGCCAAAGTGGCCGCAATGGTTTCTATCGCGCCGGACGCGCCCAATAAGTGTCCGGTCATGGACTTTGTGGAACTGACGGCGATTTTTTTCGCGTGGTCCCCAAAAACGGCTTTGATGGCCGCGGTTTCTCCCGGATCGCCCACGGGCGTGGAGGTGCCGTGCGCGTTGATATAAGACACATTCTCCGGATTGACCCGCGCTTGGCGCATAGCGCGTCTGAGGGCGCGCGCGCCGCCCTCGCCGCCGGGCGCCATATCCGTGATGTGATGCGCGTCGCCGGTATACCCCGCGCCCACCACTTCGGCGTAGATTGTAGCCCCGCGCTGTTTTGCACGCCCGAGTTCTTCCAAGACCAAACCGCCCGCGCCTTCGCCAATGACAAACCCATCGCGGTCCGCATCAAAGGGCCTGCTGGCGCGTTCTGGGGCGTCGTTGCGCGTTGAAAGCGTTCGCGCCGAGGCAAACCCCCCCACGGCCATCGGGGTAATGGCGGCTTCGGCCCCGCCGGTGATCATGACATCGGCCTCGTCGTCCCAAATTTCCCGGGCCGCATTGCCAATGGCATGGGCGGCCGACGCGCAGGCGGTGACGATGGTGTAGTTGGGGCCCTTGGCCCCCAAGTGAATGGACACCTGCCCCGCGGACATGTCCGGGATCATCATCGGCACAAAAAGCGGGCTGATGCGGCGCGGCCCCCCATTGCGATACGCGTCGTGCTGATCTTCAAAGGTTCGGATACCCCCAATGCCGGAGCCAAAAACGACCCCGACGCGGTCGGCCCGTTCGGCGCCGAGGTCGAGACCGGCGTTTTCAACGGCTTGCACAGCCGCGGCAATGGCGTATTGCGTGAAGAGATCCATGCGCCGCGCACTTCGGCGGTCCACGCCGTAGCGCGAGGGATCGAAGTCTTTGACTTCGGCGGCAAAGCGCACGCGGAAATCAGAAGCGTCAAATTTTGTGATGGGGCCAACGCCGGTTTGCCCGTTGCACAAGGCGTCCCAATAGGTCTTTGTGGTGTTGCCATTGGGCGCGAGCGTGCCCATGCCGGTGATGACCACCCTGCGTTGTCTGTCCACGAATGACCTCCTGGCGGCTTGAGACCCGTTCCCGTTGGATAACAGGACGAGCCGCCAGTTCCAAATTAACCCAGATGTTCTGCCAAATACTTCATGGCATCGCCGACCGTTTCGAGCTTTTCGGCGTCTTCGTCCGGGATTTCCATGTCAAATTCTTCTTCAAAAGCCATAACCAGTTCGACCGTGTCGAGCGAGTCTGCGCCCAAATCGTCGATAAAATGGGCGTCTGGATGGACGCTGTCGGCATCGACGCCGAGTTGATCGACGATCAGATCGGTGACTTTTTGTTGAATATCATCAGCCATGTGAGCCTCCTAAAAAAATAAAGCGGTGATTACATTGCCATTCCGCCATCCACAACGAGGACCTGCCCGGTGATATAGGCCGCGTCGTCTGAGGCGAGAAAGGTCACGGCAGCCGCGATATCTTCGGGACTGCCGAGTTTGCCCAGTGGAATTTGCGCGAACAATTGCTCGCGCATTGTTGCGTTGATTTTGTCGGTCATGTCCGTGGGGATAAACCCGGGCGCGACCGCGTTGACCGTAATATTGCGGCTCGCCAATTCTCTGGCAACCGATTTGGTCAGGCCGATAAGCCCGGATTTGGATGCGGCGTAATTGACCTGCCCGGCATTGCCCGTCAGGCCCACGACCGATGAGATATTGATGACGCGCCCGGTTCGCGCTTTCATCATCGGGCGCGCAACGGCTTTGATGCACTGATACGCGCCTTTGAGGTTGACGCCGAGCACCGCATCCCACTCGTCTTCTTTCATCCGCATCAACAAATTGTCGCGCGTGACGCCCGCATTGTTGACGAGCACATCGATTTTGCCCCACGCGTCGAGGACGGTTTTGACCAGCACATCCACGGCCTCGGCGTTGGACACATCGGTTTGCCGCGCGATGGCCTCGCGGCCCTGTGCGCGAATTTTTTCAGCCACAACTTCGGCGGCTTCTGTGCTTTGGCTGGCGCACAAGGCGACATTGGCCCCCTCGCGTGCAAGGCGCAGGGCAATGGCCTCGCCAATGCCGCGAGACCCGCCGGTTACGAGGGCCGTTTTGTCTGTGAGTCGATTCATAATGGTCAGTGGTCAGTGGTCAGCAAAACGAGCGGTAAGCCCATACATTGCCTTGGGGCGGTGTCGGGTGGCTTTTTTGCGTCTCCCGTCTTACGTCTCACCTTTTGCGTCTCCCGCTTTTTCAATGGCTTCCCATGTGCCGGCTTCGCGGACGACAACACTGCGGTCAATGCGGCGCATAAGGCCCGTGAGCACAGTGCCCGGCCCCACTTCGAGGGCATGGGTTACGCCTTTTGCGGCGAGGCGTTGCATGGATTCGGTCCAGCGCACAGGCGAAATGACTTGCTCGATCAACAGATTTTTGAGCAGGTCGGGATCGCGTGTGGGGTTGGCCGTGACATTGGGAATCACGGGGATTCGCGCACGGGCAAATGGCACATCGTCGAGGATATCGGTCAGCACTGCGATGGCCGGCTGCATCAAGGCCGAGTGAAACGCGCCACTCACGGGCAGGCGCAAAGCGCGTTTCGCCCCTAGTGCGCTGGCTTTTTCGAGTGCTTTCTCAACGGCGTTTTCCTCGCCGGACAAGACCACCTGCCCCGGGCAGTTGAAATTGGCGGTTGTGACATGCCCCGATGCGCTGAGATCATCGCAAAGCCGGATCGCGATGTCGTCTTCAAGGCCGAGTACAGCAGCCATCGCGCCGGGCCGGATTTTGCCCGCCACTTGCATGGCATGCCCGCGAACACTGACCACCCGAAAACCGTCTTCCACGCGCATCACCCCCGCGGCAACGAGCGCGGCGAGTTCGCCAACGCTGTGCCCCGCGACGAGGTCGGGTTGCACGCCCCGGCGTTTGAGCACTTCAAGGGCGGCCATGCTGTGGGCAAAAATGGCCGGCTGTGTGACTGCGGTTTGTTTGAGGGATTCGGCAGGGCCGTTGAAGCAAAACGATTTGATGTCATTGTCGAGCACCTCGTCGGCGAGGTCAAAAATTTTGCGCGCTTCTGCCGATGCCCTGTACAGGTCGTACCCCATGCCGACAAATTGCGACCCTTGTCCCGGAAATAGGAAAGCTGTTTTGCCCATCTAATAAGCCCATGTAAGCAGGGCACTGCCCCAGGTATATCCCGCACCGGCACTGGCGAGCAACACATGGTCGCCGCGATTGACTCGGCCCTGTTCGGCGGCTTCGGACAGGCCAATGGGAATGGTGGCGGCCGAGGTGTTGGCGTAGCGGTCGATGTTGAGCACCACGCGGTCTTTGGGCAAATCCGTGCGTTTGACACATGCGTCGATGATGCGCTTGTTCGCCTGATGCGGCACAAAAAGCGCGATGTCTTTGCCCACGAGCCCATTGCGTTCGAGAATCTGAGCGGAGACTTCGGCCATTTTGGAAACGGCAAATTTGAAAACCTCGCGCCCGTCCTGATAGACGTAGTGCATTTTTTTTTCAACGGTTTTGCGAGACGCCGGATGCAGGCTACCGCCCGCGGGCTGCCGCAAATAGGCCACGCCGCTGCCGTCGGCATGGAGGATGAAATCCTTCAGCCCCAAACTCGGTTCGCCCGGTTCGAGCAACACCGCACCCGCGCCATCGCCAAAGAGCACGCAGGTCTCGCGGTCCGCGTAATCCGTAATGCAACTCATCTTGTCGGCGCCGATGACGACCACGCGCTTGTGAACGCCCGTTTCAATAAATTGCGCCCCCACCACCAGCGCGTACACAAAACCGCTACAAGCCGCCGACAGATCGAAAGCCCAAGCCTTTGTGGCGCCGATTTCGTCTTGCACCAAACAGGCGGTTGACGGAAAGAACATGTCCGGGGTGATGGTCGCAACGATGATCAGGTCGAGGTCTCGCGCATTGAGTCCTTTGGCGTGCAGAATGGATTCCAGTGATTTGAGGGCCATATAAGATGTGCCCAATTCCTCGCCGAGGATGCGGCGTTCTTCAATGCCCGTGCGAGACGTGATCCACTCGTCGGATGTATCGACCATTTTTTCGAGGTCCGCATTGGTCAGCCGTCGTTCGGGAACGTAGTGCCCAACCCCGGTGATCGTGGCTGTAAATGGTTTTTCCATAAGCAAATCTGAAGATGGGTGAAACCGAAGTATCTACGGGTCAGAACGCATTAAAAACCGTCGGTTTCGATCACTTCGCGCCCGTTGTAATACCCGCAGTTGCCGCAGACCCGATGGGGTATTTTTTGCTGCCCGCAGTTGGGGCATTCGTTGAACGTGGGTTGGCGCAACTTCCAGTTGGCACGCCGTTTACCGGTGCGGGAACGCGAACTTTTTCGTTTGGGATTGGCCATGGGAGTTCCTTTTTGGAGCTATCAGGGGTTAGCGGTCAGCGGTTGGTCGTCAGCGATCATAAGACCGCAAGCGTCTTTGATATTGGTTTTCAATTCTTTTGAGCCTTTTCCTCGGCTGAATACGCCGGGAACTTCGCGGAGTTTCCCAACATACCAGCCATCATCGATCCAAAAATCCAAAGTGAAATTTTTAAGCATATTGCCTCCGATAGCTTCACCCCTTGAGGGCACGCAGGGCTTCCCAACGCGGGTCTGGCTCTGTTTCGCGTTGGTGTTCCAACAATTCATGGGGGTCTTGATCATAGCGTTCGCAAGGGCCAGAGGGCGATGCCGCGCATGTTGGAATCATGGGCAGTTCGAGCAAGATGTAGTCTTTTATCTCATTGCCCAAGTCGATTTCCCCGGGTTCTTCGTCGAGCCAGATCAGGGTTTCGTCGTCATCGTCGTCCATCAGGTGCGGGCGCCCCTTTTGGAAGACGAATGTGTAGGAGACGTCGACGGGAAATGCGAGGGGGTCCAGACAACGGGCGCATTCCGGGCGCGCCAGACAGGTGGTTTGCCCTTTGGCCGAGAGGGACGTGCCGAATTTGTACACGACGAGGCGGGTGTTGATCGCGCCTTCAACATGGGCGTCTTCACCGGTCAGGTGCAGATCCGCGGGCGTTTCTTCAAACGCAAATTCGGTTTCGCCTTCGCGTATGTCTCGGAGGTCAATTTTCATGTTAGTTGTCAGTGGAGCGGTGGGCGGTGGTCAGTCCCAACCCCCAACCGCAAAAGCGCATATCGCGCCGTGGCGTCAGGCGATGTTGTAGGCGGCGGTGTCGCAACGTCGCTATAACCACCCAACAATGCAACCTGGTTTTGTTGCAATTTTAGAGTTATTGTCTTGGTTTTCTCATCTCGTAGCAGGTTGTATGGATCTTCACTTTGGTAAGCAGGTAGGTAGATAATCGACAATACACGGCGCAACTTCATTTCCAGATCGAATATCTCTTTGGCACGCTCGGCTAGCTTGGTCTGGAGTAACGGATCCTCGAATTTTACTATGTGAAACTCCGAATCGGACAGATTCTTAATGAAGTTTTTAATTATCTCCTCGTTAGGTACAATTTCTTCTGGCAGTTCAACAGAGAAGCCGATTATTCTATGTTGAACAGTCTCTTCATCATCAACAGAAATGCCTCTAGCCCGCTCGTGTCGCAGTTGGATCCAGTCATTTACTGCGTCCTCGTCAAACTCATTTTGAGAGTTCTCCAAGGCTTCGGCAAGTGAACCGGTTAGTGCCTGTCTTATATCGGTTTCTGGCGTTACTCCACAGGTGAGGAGAAATTCAAAAATCATGGCGAGGTACTCCCCAACAACTGTTCCTCAAACCAACGCTTGGCCGCTTGCCAACCGTTCTCGGCCTCATCGCGCAGGCGACGGGCAGTTTCGCGGCGATGGCGAACTTCGGAGGTGATACGATTCTGAATTTTCTCGCCGGGTACAGGTACGAGGATTTTCGATAGCTCTGATTGGATGATGGCAGGATAATTGCCGCCGCTTGTCCGCTGGAGCATCTGATAAAGGCAAAACTGCGCTCTCAAGACGCACCATAGGTAATCGCGTCGAACGTGTTCTGCTACATTGCGAATTACGGCAAATCCCGTGGATGCGATACAGCCTTCAAACTCCGAACCAAGGTAAGCAATAGAACCGTGATGGGGGCGGGTCAAGCTAACGATGATATCGTTTGCTCTAACCTTCATTTGCGCTCGGCTTGGGGCTTCTGACGTTAAAACATCGTTCCAATGAGCTTCGCCTGTCTGCGGACTGACTGTGCTGATTTCAATATACCGGAATGTCAACTGATCGTGATCTCGGGGATTCCAAGTTTCTTTTGAAAATGCCGCTATATCTCCCAATGGTTCGCACCGTGTCTGTGAAAGCATTTTTTTTATTCGCGCAAAATTGGGCGAATGAAAGTAAGGGTCGAAACGCTTACGGGCGACTTGACTACGAACAGCAAACACGCGACGATGATCTTCAGGTGGCGACGTAATGTTCAGCGTATCAAGCAGGAAATCGTCAATCCCGACCAGTAACGCATCGGCCTTTGCTAATTTTGCCTTTCGCTCCGCCCGTGCCGCATTCATTACAGCGATAATGTCCCGTTGACCTTCAAGTGTAATAGAGGGAATTAGAACACTAGAGAGTTCATCCTTTGTTATCGCAGGGTAACTTCCTCCACTGCTTCTCATTAGCATTTGATCGCAACCAAATCGAGAAGCAAGGCACAACCACAAATAATCACGGTCTATTTTCGAGGAATCCACTTGTCTCACAACGGCAAACCCGGTTGAAGCTATTGCCCCATCATGCTCAGGTAACACCTGAGTAATAGCACCGCGATGTGGCCGGGTCAGAGAAACCAAAATATCGCCAGTACGCACTACTTGGCGTGCTCTACTTGGGGCTTCAGAAAGAGGTCTCTCTGACACTTTGTATTCATTTGTTCCTAACCCAACTCCGGAAATTTCGATATAGGGGAATGCTTCTGTAAAGCATCCGTCTGACTTGTCCCATACTTCTTTAGAATATTGGATAAGCAAGCCCAAAGGTTTGCTGCCAACAGCCTTTATTTTTTTTATGAGTTTACGAAAATGTGGTTTGTGAAAGTATGGGTCAATCCGATCATTGACTTCGCCCCGCTTCACTGCAAAGCATTGCGCCTTGCCAAGTTCAGCGGGGCTTTTCAAAAAAAAGGTGTTGGGTCCTTGCTGAACTCCCGCCACTGGGCCACCAAGCCGGTATCGGGGATGATTTCGCGGTTCCATTCGCTCCAGTGACCCTCGCCGGAGCCGGCCCGGCTCCACTTGTAGGTAACACGGTAGTCAAACAAATCGCAACTATGCCGCTCAACCCTCTCTTTGTGGGGCGTTTCCCTCTCAACCTTCACATCGAAGGTTTTGCGCCCGGTAGCGTCGTAGCCGATGTTCTCTGCCAGAGCCATAAAAATAGGATCATCATTGGAAACGTTTTCACCGTCTTTAAGGCGGCGGAGAAAGACAATACTGGCCTTCACCCCCGCATCATAGTGCTGAAAGGCAAATTGCGGCAGACTGATTACTGCCAGCAGTTGAAAGTGGTTGAGCAACCAATGGCGCACGCCTTGCAACGAGGAGTTGGTGAGAATGCCATCAGGCAAAACCACAGCAGCGCGACCACCGGGCTTGAGAAAAGAGTGGATGCGCTCCAAGAATAGAATTTCCGTCTTGATGCTGGCGCGTGTCATAGCTTTGATGCTACTTTTTGCCATATTTCCGGTTGTTTTGGTGGAATCGGGATAATTTCTGCCGAGGTAGTGCTGTAGCTCGAACTGATCCAGATACCCATCCCCTTTTTCCGTACGTCTGATGACCGAGCCAAAAGGCGGGTTGGTGAGAATAAGATCGAATTTGCCATCAGCAAGGCCGTTGTTTTTCGCCTGAATATTTTGGGGAAAATCCAGCGCATCGTGACCGACAATGTTAGTATGTCCATCGTCGTGGATAATCATGTTCATCTTGGCGACGCGGGCCAGTTCTTCGTTCACTTCAAGGCCAAACAGGTTCTTTTCGGCGAAATCGTGCCAGTAGGTAAAATGCGGGATCGTACCGGGCGTTTGCACCTTATCGGCCTTGCGGCGCACATGGTCGAGCGCGTAGAGCAGGAAGCCGCCGGAGCCGCAGGCGGGATCGAGGATGAAGTCCGTCCGTTCTGGATCGAGCACGGCAACGGCGAAGGCAATCAACTCGCGGGGCGTGAAATACTGCCCGAAATCGCCTTTGAAAAAGCTGCCCATAAACTCTTCAAACGCGACGCCTTTGGTGTCCAATTCCGTGCGGTCAAGGGAAATGCCCTCCAAGTGTTCCACGCATTGCGCCATGATGAGCGGGTCAACATTGATGGGATCAATAAATACATCCGGTTCATTTCGTTGCTCGGCGTCGTAGAGTTGGTTGATGCGTGCGGCGAGTTCCTCGGCGGTCTCGCCATCTCGACGTTGGAAGGCATACGGTTGATCGTCTAACAGATCCAAATTTTTTTCATCGCGGTGTTTGATAAAGACCAGTTTGGAAAATTCGCCAAACGCTGCGATGGGGCTGCGGCGTCCGCCTTCCCAAAGGGTTTGATGGCACTTGCGGATGGCGGCACGCAGTTCTTCGCGGGGAACAGCGGTTAAGTCCTTCTCTGGATGTTTTTTTAAGAAACGCCATTCAGGTGGGTGACCGTAGCGCGTGGGGATGTCAGAGAGATGGTTGCGTTCGCGCTCTAAGGACGGGAATTTGTCGAAGCGCAAGAAGCGGCGGGTTCGCCCAGCGACTGCACCACAATACTTCGCGCCCAAGCTGGCGCGGTTGCCGCAGGCTTGTTCAATGGACTGCTCAAAGGCAGCATCGGACAGGTCGGGGCGTTTGCATTCGATAACAAAATAAGGCTCTTTCAACTCTTTATCGGCAAAAATGACAAGGTCCGCACGGTCATTTGGCGTCCGTCTGGGAACGCTGACCTCAAAGCCGATGCGCTCCGGCGGGTATTTGTATTTGTAGATAAGTTCCGCCCACAACTCGGCGCGGACTTTCTCCTCTGGGTCGGCCCAGCGTTCAGAGTGGTCGGCGGCGATATAGCGGACGCGCTCGTTGCGGCCCTCGCCGGTGATTTCGGCGCGGCCCTCCTCAATTGCCAGGTCGAGGTAGTTTTTGTTTTGTGGTGTCGTTGCCATTTTAATTCTCAAAAAAAATAAAAAGTAACGGGTATTGTCAACCCCCGCATTTAGGCAAAAAAGAACGCCACTTCCCCAGCCGCGTTTTCCCGCGAATCCGAGGCGTGGACCGCGTTGTTCTGAATGTCGGTGGCAAAGTCTTTGCGGATGGTGCCTTCGGCGGCTTCTGCGGGATTGGTGCTGCCAATGGTTTCGCGCAAAAATGAGACGGCGTTTTCGCGCTCGAGGACCATCGGCACGCAGGGGCCGGAGGTCATAAAATTGAGCAGGTCATTGTAAAAAGGCCGTTGGCGATGCACCACGTAAAACTCGGCGGCTTGTTCGCGCGTGAGGCGCGTCATTTTCAGTTCGGCAACCCGAAAATTCTTTGCTTCCAACCGGCGGATGATTTCGCCGATGACATTTTGTGCAACTGCATCGGGTTTGACGATGAGCAAGGTGCGTTCCATAGTTGTTAAAATCCGCGTGAAAATGCGGCGCGTATCGCGCTTGAAGATGGACAAGATAGGATTTGCTCTTTTTTTTGTCAACCCCATTTTTGGAAGGGGTTCGCGCATGTGAGCCGCGTGCGAGAAAGGGGTTGACACATGCCCAATGGACGCCTTTAATTAGGGCACTTTTTGACGCGGTTTTTCGTTCTCCATTCCCCATTGCCGGAGCTTTTTATGAGCGTCGTCATTCCATTTTTGAGCCGCAAGGTGCTTTTTATCACGGGTGCAACGGGTTTTTTGGGCAAGGGCACGGTGGAAAAAATTCTCCGCCATGCGCCGGATGTGGGGCGCATCTATCTCATGGTGCGCCCGCGAAGCCGAGGGGCGGGCAAGCCCGTCAGTGTCGATGACCGCCTCGAGCGCGAAATTTTACAATCCAATGCGTTTGCGCGATTGCGCGCAGAACTCGGCGATCAATTTGGCGATGTGATGCGCGAAAAACTCGTGGCTGTGCCGAGCGATTTGGCAAAAGATCGCCTGGGCATGGACGCGGAAACTTACGGGCGGTTGACCCGCGAAGTCGATATCGTGATCAACAGCGCGGCCACGGTGGTTTTCGACGAACCGCTGGATCTGGCACTGGCTCAAAATACCTTGGGCGTGATGCGGATTGTCGAATTTGCCAAGGCGTGCCGCGATGCCGTGCTCGTACACGTTTCAACCGCTTATGTCAACGGGCGGCAAAAGGGGGTCATTTCCGAAGACGCGCCCATACCCGATCAAACCGTGGCGCACCTGATGGGCAATGGCCGTGCGCCCAATTACAATTTGGATTCGGAGATCGAAAGCATTTTGGCCTATGGCCGCAAAACAGAGGCCGCGTCTCGTCGCCCCGAGCGATTCGCCGAATTTACGCGCTTGCTCGACAAAAAGGACCGGGGCAAGCGCGTGACCGCGCACAGGCGCGAACACCAGATGGAGGCGTTGCGCCAACGCTGGGTGCGAGAACGCATGGTGGCGCGGGGCATACAGCGCGGGCGCGAATTGGGCTGGTGCGACAGTTATTCTTTGACCAAGGCGATGGGCGAGCAGGTGATCGCCAAGATGCGGGGGAATTTGCCAACTGCGATCGTCCGTCCCTCAATTATTGAGAGCAGTTTGTCCGACCCCGAGCCCGGCTGGCTGGAGGGGCTAAAAGTGGCGGACCCGATCATTATCCATTACGGCAAGGGGAGACTGACGGATTTCCCCGCGCGTCCAGAAACGATTTTAGACATTATTCCCGTGGATATTATCGTCAATGTGATCATCGGGGTTTTGCCCGCGATCAAAACAGCGTCCGATTTGAAGGTTTATCACGTCACCACAGGCGCGAGTAATCCCGTGACCGTGGGCGAGACCGTGCAATATGTTTGCGAGTATTTTGGAAAAAATCCCATGCGAGACCGGCAGGGCAACCCCATCGCAGTGGGGCCGTGGACCTATCCCACGCTGCCGCAATTCCGCCGCAAGTTGCGCTATCGCTACCAGTTGCCCCTCAAAATGGCGCAATGGGCACTCAACCGCGTGCCGATCATCGACGTTTCAAAGCAGAAACGCCACCTGTCCATCTTAAATGCCACATTGGAAAATACCCTGTCGCTCGCCGATATTTATACCTCTTATACGTTTCTCGATTGCGTGTTTCAAAACGACAACACGACCCGCCTGTTCAACGGCATGGACGCAGAAGACAAACAAATTTTTAATTGCGATGTCACGCGCATCAATTGGCCCACTTACCTCAAAGAGATCCACATCCCCGGCTTGCAACGCCATGTGCTCAAAACAGATGTGGCAAAAGGAAGTTGATCGATATGCTGACCCGCGACAAATCAGACCCTCGCCCGCTGCACGAAATCCTGCTCGACGACCCCGATCAGATGTTGGCGATTTACGACCAATCCGTCCAGGTCATGCTCGAAGCCATCAGGCACGATGGCTATTTTGACGACCTCGACCCGGGCGCGCTCGTCTGGCCGAAAACCCAGCGCGGGGCAATGGATCTGAAGGCATTGCAATTTCGCGCTCAAATTGTGGATGCGATTTTTCGCGGCCTGCCCGAGATTCGCAATGCGCGATTGACCGAGGCGTATCGCCCATTTGCCGATCTGCTTCCGCAATACCACGCGGGCAGCCGGATGTATTTGCAACTTGTGCGGCAATTTGTCGCGCGGGGCCATGGCGATGCGCGGGATTTTTTGAAATTGTATCAATCCCTGTATTTGAAAGCACTGGCCGAGGAAGAGTTGCACGCGCCCGAAGCCGTGGAAGAGGCCCTCGCGCAGGTGCGTATTACGCAGGTGCCGATGTCGCACGCACGCGCAGTCGCCGAGGTGCTCGGCGATGTTGTCGTCGATGAAGACGCGCGTTGGGACGAGGTCTATGTCTGCGACATAGATGGCGAGCGCGTCGAAGGCTGCTTGCGCGATTTGTTGCGCGACGTGGCACAGCGCACGCTCAATTTGATCGCCGCGGGGGGCTTGCTTTCAACGCGCTACAATTATCTGACGAATTTTGGCTGGTTCGGCGTGTCGGTGTGGAAGGTTATCGTCGATGCCGACATAGCTTTGGCGCGGTTGCGCGGCGCGCGCCCCGAGTCCAATTTGAATGCGATTGCTGGCGATGTGGCGCGCATCAAGGCGCTGTTGATCGAGTTTTTGCACGCCCATCAGGAAGACCCCACCAAGCTGCGGCCCAAGTTGTATTGGTACGGGCAGGAGTACAGCTATTTGACGCGGGATATGATCGATCTCTCCGTCAAACTCATCGGTGCTGTCAACGCGCAGATCAACCGCACGTCGCAAAAAATTTCGCGCTTGGAAATGCCCGCCTTGCTCGCGGATACGGCGCGGGGACGATTTTTGGACTATCCCCATGTCGGTCGTCGGGGGCAATTTTCAAAACTGCAACGCGGGATGCGTTTTGCCAAATGGCTGGCGGCTTCGCTCAAGACCGGACAAAAAAAAAAGAAATTGTTGCACAAAGAAGCCGATCCCATTCGCCGCCGCGAAGCCGGGTGGCGCGCCTGGCTCGATTGGGGGCATCGCACGCTGGCTATTTTCGACATTCGGGTCGATGTGTTTATCGACCCCCAGTTTGACGCCGTTATGCACGCGCTGCGGGCGAATGGAGAAAATCGGCGAATCATCTTTTTGCCCACGCATCAGAGTTTGTTCGACCACCCGGTTTTGTACGAGGTCTTGCAGACCCGCGCGTTTTTGAACGCGATGGGGTGGGACAAACCCGAACCGTGCGTGATTTTGGCGCGCACCGGGCTGGCGCGTTCGGGCATCAAAATTGGATCGAAACAGATCACGCAATTTGGCATGTCGTCCGAGGTTTTCGACCGGGTTTTGGAAACCGTGGACGGCTATGTGATGCTCGAGCGATCCCATGCCGCGGGGCATACCACGCAGCGCGTGGCCCACGCCTTGACCGAGCGACCAGGCGTTATTTACCCCATGGCGACGACCGCGGCCTTTGCCATTCAGCAATTTCCGCTTCAGCACGGGGTCTTTGCACAATTGCCCCAAGACGTGGTGATCGTGCCCATTGCCTACCGCGGCCTGCACGCGCTGTGGCCCAAATGCCCAAAGGGCAATATCGATATCAATCCGGGCCAAGTCGATGTGTGGGTCTCGCCGCCCATGCTCGGCGAAACGGCCCTGCTGCCCAAAAGACGGTCGTTGCGGATTCAGGCCGAAGCCGCCGCGCTGTTTCAAGCCGTGCATATTGCCACGTTGCTCAACCCGGAAGAATCCTAAAACCAGCCGGACGAGCAAGCCCCGTACGCCTTCCCCTTCCTTTTATGAAATCAAAGCCCCTGTCAGATCCCAAGTTGGTGACGCGCGTCGTTCTACGCAATTACAAAAGCATCGGCGCTTGCGATGTGCGCCTCGGCCCCCTGTCGATCCTCGTCGGCCCGAACGGGTGCGGCAAGAGCAATTTTGTCGATTCACTGCGGTTCATCGCGGATTCGCTGCGCCATTCATTGGATCACGCGCTGCGCGACCGAGGCGGCATCAACGAGGTGCGGAGGTGGTCGAGTGGGCATCCCACGCACTTTGCAATTCGGATTGAGTTTCAGTTGCACGGCGGCCAATTCGGGCATTACGCATTCAGCATTGGGGCCAAACGCGGGGCTTATGTGGTGGCCCAAGAGGAGTGCGAGATACGCTCGAGGGCGGATGGCACGGCCTGCTACCGGATAAAGGACGGCGAACTCGAGCACGTCAGTTTTCAGCCTGCGCCCGCGGTTCCCAAGGACCGCCTCTTTTTGGTCCATGTCTCTGGCATAGACGCATTCCGCCCGCTCTACGACGCCCTCAGTTCAATGGGTTTTTACAACTTAAATCCCGATAGCATCCGCGAGCCTCAACCGCCCGATCCCGGCGACCTGCTCAACAGAGACGGATCGAATCTGTCCAGTGTTCTCGCCAAGATGATCGACCGTTCGCCCGGCCTAAAGGGTCGGGTGGAGGAATATCTCGCACAGGTCGCGCCGGGTATCGTGGCCGTGAATCCCAAGGCCGTTGGGCCTCGGGAGATTCTCGAATTTAAGCAGGCCGTTAAGGGCGCGCAGTACCCGTGGCGATTCCTCGCCACCAACATGTCAGATGGCACGCTAAGAGCGTTGGGCGTGCTCGTGGCCCTGTTCCAAGTGCCGACGAGCCGGGACAGGCTGATTGCGATTGAGGAGCCGGAGAGCACCCTGCATCCGGCCGCTGCCGGCGTTTTGACAGATGGCCTGCGAGATTCGAGCACTCACAACCAAGTGCTTATCACCAGCCACAGCCCGGATTTGCTCGACGATGTGTCCATACGCCATAGCGAGATTTTGGCCGTCATTTCCGAAGATGGCAATACCGAGATCGGCCCTTTGGACGAAGCTGGCAGGTCGGCTTTGGGCGATCACCTCTACACAGCAGGCGAACTCCTCCGCATGGATCAACTCAAGCCCGATCCCCAACTCACGCTGTTCGAGCCGGTTTCATGAAACTGATCGCCATAGTTGAAGGCCACGGGGATGCCAAAGCCGTGCCAGTCTTGCTGCGGCGGGTTCTGTACGAAAAATTGCAGATTTACGATATTGAGGTGGCGCCTCCGATCCGCATATCCAAGAACAAGTTGCTCAAGCAGGGCGAGCTCGAAAGAGCTGTCGAGTTCGCCGCAAGACGCACATCTCCCACAGACGGGAT
Source organism: uncultured Latescibacterota bacterium (assembly GCA_958295785.1). Taxonomy (GTDB): domain Bacteria; phylum Latescibacterota; class UBA2968; order UBA2968; family UBA2968; genus VXRD01. The sequence goes on along the minus strand of OY282377.1, from coordinate 1,124,622 downwards.
TATCGTGCTGTTTGATGCGGACGGTGATTGTCCCGCGCAGTTGGGGCCAAAAGTCGTTGTGCGAGCGAAAAATTGCCGACCGGATAGACGCATTTCGGTCGTCATTGCAAAAAGCGAGTTCGAGTCATGGTTTGTGGCGGCTGCCGAATCGCTAGCGGGTTGCAGAGGTCTCCCCGCCGACCTCGCCGCGCCCGAAGACGCCGAGCGCATCGCAATGCAAAAGGTTGGCTCTCGCGCCATAAGCCACCGGGTTCGGCCTACCGAGAGACCCTTGACCAAGCGGCCTTTGCGAGTCGGGTCGATTTGGAGAACGCGCGGCGGTGTTCTTCTTTTGACAAGTTCGTGCGCGAAGTTGTCACTCTCGTGCGATTGTCGTTTTAACGGGGATATGAACAATGATTGAATTGACGCTTATCGCATTTTTGGCACTGGCATTTTTGCACATTTGCAGACGGCGCGTTTTTGCCCGCGAAGGCGATTTTTTTGATCGATCAAAGGACGAGCAATTTGCCCATAAGTGGGGCTATGCGGATACGCGGTTTGAATTTGACGATGACCGAACCGTGCATGTGACCGGCACGCGGTATCCGCTGTGCGGCTATCAGATGCCCTATTTTCTCCCCTTTGTCGAAGAGGTGCTCGATCTGCCGATCCGCCCCGAAGATATGGGACAGGAGGTCGAACACCGCGACTTGCCCGCGCCCATTGCAAACGCGGGTTTTTTAGATGCGGTGCGCGAGGTGCTTTCAGAGGATTGCGCGTCGCAGGAAGACCACCTGCGGTTGACGCACAGCCACGGGCAGTTGAGCGTGGATGAGGTGTACCAAATTTTGTACCATCGCCCCCCGGAACGCTTGGTCGATGTGGTGCTGTTCCCAGAGGGCGAGGCAGATGTGCAACAGATTATCCACCTTGCAAATGCCCACAACGCGGTGCTCGTGCCCTACGGCGGGGGGACGAATGTGAGCGGCGCGCTGGTCGTTCCGCCCTCAGAGACGCGGCTGGTCGCATCGGTGGATATGCGGCGCATGAATCGCGTGGTGTGGTTGGACGAAGCGAATTTGCAGGCGTGCGTGGAAGCGGGCATTTCCGGCAAGCAGTTGGAGCACGCGCTCAATGCGCGGGGATACACATCCGGACACGATCCAGACAGCTTGGAGTTTTCGACCCTGGGCGGTTGGATTTCGACGAATGCCAGCGGCATGAAAAAGAATCGCTACGGCAATATTGAAGATATCGTGCTCGAAGCCAAGTTGGTGACGCCCACCGGCGAGGTGGAGACGCGCCACGCCACGCCGCGCAATTCGACCGGCGTGCAACCCCGATCCTTTTTATTTGGCAGCGAGGGCAATTTGGGGATCATCACCCAAGCGATTATCAAAATCCACAAACAGCCCGAGGCGCAGCAATTTGGCTCATTGGTATTTCCGTCATTTGAACAGGGCGTGGATTATCTCAAAGCACTGCGGCAGACCGGACAAATTCCCGCGAGCATTCGCCTGCTGAACAACACGGAATTTCGCTTTGGACAGGCATTGAAGCCCGCGGCCAAGGGATTCAAAAAGGTCGCGCAGGGGATTCAGCGTTTCTTCCTGTTTAAGCTCAAGGGCTTTGATCCAAAGCGGGTGGTGGCGTGTACGATTGCGATGGAGGGCAACAAAGACGAGGTCGGGCAGCAGGCCAAGACGATTTTCAGGTTGGCGAAAAAGTACGGCGGGATTTCGGGCGGCGCGAGCAATGGCAAGCGCGGGTATATGCTGACGTTTGGCATTGCGTATATCCGCGATTTTTTCAGCCAGTTTCACATCTTGGGCGAGACCTTTGAGACCTCGGTGCCGTGGACGAATATTCACGAGGTCATCGGCGCGGTGGCAAAGACCTTGTCCGCATTGCACAACAAACACGGCATCCCGGGCAAACCCTATCTGGCCTATCGCGTGACGCAGACCTACCACACGGGCGTGTGCATCTATTTTACGATGGGCTTTTGCGGGCAGGGGCTTGCAGATGCCGTGGGCGTTTATCACGAGATCGAGCGCGCCTTGCGCCAAGAAATTTTGGACCACGGCGGATCCCTATCGCACCACCACGGCGTGGGCAAACTCCGCAGGGACTTTCTGCCGCAAATTCAAAGCGAAAACAGCATCGCGGTCTTGCGGCAACTCAAAAAAGCAATGGATCCCAACAACATCTTTGCCATTGGCAACGGCGCGTTTGGAAATTGAAGACGAATCAGCGGATGGGCGAGGACTAACCACTGACCACTAATCACTGATTTTGGAAAATGGACACCGCCATGCGGGAAATGACCAATGTCGCAAAAGTGCGAAAATTCATGCGGTATCTCGGTGCAGAAGCGCGAGGCAAAGGCCGAATTTATCTCGTCGGGGGAAGTTCGGCGGTGCTACTCGGATGGCGGATGACCACGATGGACATCGACCTCAAGCTCGCGCCTGAACCCGCAGGTGTTTTCGAGGCTATCGCCCGTGCGAAAAATGCCTTGAATATCAATGTCGAACTGGCGGCACCCGACGACTTTATCCCCCCTCTTCCCAACTGGCAGGCGCGCAGTACGTTCATCGAGCGGTGCGGGCCGATCGATTTTTTTCATTACGACTTCTACGCGCAGGCACTCGCCAAAATTGAGCGCGGGCATGATCAGGACCTGCGCGATGTGGAAGCCATGCGCCGTGAACGGTTGATCGACCCGACGCGCCTGACCGCGCTTTTTACCGCCATTGCGCGGGATCTCGTGCGCTATCCCGCGATTGACGCCGCGTCCTTCCGCGAGAAGGTGCAAAAAGCGGCGCGCGCGATGGAGGTGCGATGAACAAAGTGCTGGAAAATCTGCCCGGCGCAGATCTCGTCCTATCGGGCGTTGAAGCATTGCAACGCGGCGAGATGACCGTCGAAGCCCTGCTCGTCGCCATTGGCGCGCCGCGTTTGCGCGCGGCCGGTTTGGAGATTCCCCATGCGCCGGGACTGCCCGACCATCCAGAACGCGCACTCTATGAGGCCCTCGGTGCGATCTATCCCCGAGACACGCATTCCCGCTACAATGGCCTCATCCGCCGCCTCGTCAGCTTTGAACGCGCCCTCGAGCACTTGGTCGCACGAGGCAAGTTGAACCTTTAATATAGAAAGGCGCGATGTTTCGCAATAAAGTTGCAATTATTACGGGCGCGTCTTCCGGGCTGGGGGCCGCGTTGGCACTGGCACTGGCAAAACGGGGCACGCACTTGGCGCTGTTTGCGCGGCGCAAGGCGATGCTCGACGAGACAGCGGCTCAATGTCGCTCATGCGGCGTGCGCGTGGTCGCGGTGGCCGGCGATGTCACACAGGCCGAAAATTGCGCGCAATTGATCGATGCGGCCATAGCGGAATTTGACCGCATCGATTTTTTGATCGCCAATGCCGGGATCAGCATGTGGGCGCGGTTTGACGAGGTGGAAGATATGGGCGTGTTTCGCACGTTGATGGCGACCAATTATCTCGGCCTGGTCTATTGCGCGCATGCGGCATTGCCATACCTGAAAGCGTCCAAGGGCATGCTGGTGGGCATTGCGTCTGTGCAAGGCAAAATCGGCGTGCCCCTGCACACGGGATATACCGCATCCAAACACGCTGTGTTGGGTTTTTTGAAAGCCCTGCAAATGGAAGTCAATGACGTACACGTGTTGACGGTCTTGCCGCACTGGCTTCGGGGAACGGATTTGCGACAGCACGCCTTGGGCAAAGATGGCGGGCCGCAACGCACGTCCTCCCCGCGACACAACAAAGAGGCGATTTCCGTCAATAAGTGTTGCGAGGCCATTTTGAACGCCATGAAAAAACAAAAGCGCGAACTCGTGATCCCGTGGAAACTCCGCGCATTGCCATGGTTGCAACTGATTCACCCAAAAATCGTCGAATGGCTGGTCAAGGACAAGATGAAGGATCAGGACTTGCCAAAATAGATCGATGATTCGGTGGAAACCCACGCCTTGGCTGCAACCGAATCATCCCAAAATTGGGCGTCGCCAATTCCGTGTGGGAAGATGATGGATTTCCACTCGCAGATCGCCGAGTCGCTGGGATAGTATCGGTTTCGACAAGGTAATACCAATCATTATGAATTAACTTTGTATTGTATTATTGCCTATTTGAAAACATAAAACGGCTCAACCGCATTTTTCCCATCGTCCCCGCAGAACAATATGTTCTGTAGCTTCTAAGAGTCCCTAACAAAAAGCGTTGACATGGATTTGTGAGAGGCCGACTTTGAGGCGTTCCTGCGGGTGTTCACTCATCTGTTTCAGACGCTTGATTTCTTTATGGTAGGGCTTCTTAAGTCTCATATCTTCGGGCGAGCGCGGGGGCATCGCCCCTACGTTTCTATCCTGGCCTCTTGCCTTTGCCTTTCATCCGCGCAATCCGTTTAATCCGCGATCCGCCTTGTATCTTGCCTTTTCGGGCGAGCACGGGGCATCGCCCCTACGTTTCTATCCTTGTATCTTTCTTATGCGTCCCTATGCGGTTGCTTTTCGCTTTTGGGGTTGGGCGGGGACTGATAGCCGATAGCTGATTTTTAGCGGTCATTTGCACTCTGCACTTTGCACTTCTTTCGCCTTTCATCCGCGTAATCCGTGTCATCCGTTTAATCCGCGATCCGCCTTTTGTCCTTCCCGCCACCGATCGTACAACGGACGCATCGCTTTTGGCAAAAATCCGCGCACATTGTCCGCCAGCATCCATTTCAGGCGCGGGTCTGTCTCGGTGGGTTCGCCGCCCGGCGCGTACATGCTCCAACTGCCCGCCAGCGTCAATCGTTCCACATCTCTTTTCATCACCCCGCGGTGAATCAAATTGCCACTCCAAAACGCGGTTTGCCCCGCCTTGAGCGGCACGGCGTATTGACCCGAAATATCGTCGTGGCGTTCCTCCAACAAGCACCTGCGCTCGTGGGCCGTGCGATACCGCTTGTGACTGCCCGGCACAATTTGCAAACACTCGTCATCCACCAGTGCCAAATGCCATTTCAAACTCCGCTGCGGGCGTTTCAAAATTTTCATTTCCACCCGATACGACCCGTCGCGTTCATTGCCCCCAAAATCTCGATGCCAACCAAACCCGTAATCCGCCTGATAGGGATTTGTGAAAATGAGTGCCCCGCCCAACTGCAACCGCGTGCCCAAAAACGGACGCACGTATTTCATCACGGGTTCAGACATCAAATACTCGGCAAAAATCGGCTCGTTCATCTCGGGCGCGAACAAACCGCGAATGGCCCAGGGTTCGCCATCTGCCGAGCGATGGGTGTACAAATCCACTTTCCCCGAACGCACCTTTTGCTTGGCGCGCATCACTGCCGCCAACAGCGGTTGCAACATATCGGGATCCACGGCATCATCCACGACAAAAAACCCCTGCTTCCTGTATTGCCGTCGCTGCATGTCGCAAAACATAATCGCCTCCTTATATCTTGCCTTTTCGGGCGGGCACGGGGGCGCCGCCCCTACATTTCTATCCTCGCATCTTTCATGTAGAGGTGCAATATAGGCATCTCTCGCGGCAAAAACAAAAAAATTGCAGGGGTATTGTTCTGCTCTGTCTTGCGTTTTCTTTTTAGGTGCGTTATATTGTTCGATCAGTTTGACGAAGTGACGCAGTCCTTTGACAGAATGGAGCAGTCCTTTGGGGAAATGAAAGAATCCTTCGATCAATTTGGACAGCAATTTGACGAATTTCACAAAGATATGTCAGAGGGCCTAGACAGGATCGAAAACAGCTTTTCCCGCATGTTCAAGTGGACGGTCATCCTGCTGATCTGCATGACCGTAATTTTGGGGATCCTCATTTGGTTCGGTTTCTAGAGTAATAATATTACCCGCATCAGCACCGGCCAGTACGTGCTCGTGGACAGCGAGCACTGGCACCGACGAACCGCCGCGGAGCCGTCGCCCACTACCTGTGATGGCTGGCCGCAGTGACCGAACCGCAACGCCATCTATTTCTGTAAACTAATGAAAATATGCACTTTAACAGTACCCCTCCCCCCCCGCAGGGGTCCGCCGGTAGCGCCGCCCTGGTCACCGTGGCGGCGCGGCCTACGGACAGCGGTGGTCATCGCGGTTCTGGCCTGGCTGGCGTTCGCTCTGACCGCGACGCTACAGGCCCAGCCTCCTCCCGAGGTCCTGCAAACCCATCTGTATGCGCTGGAGACCGAGACCTACTCGCTCGAGCCGTTCGCCGGGGCGGGCGGCGCGATAGAGGTCCTGGGCCGCGACCTGCTCATCGTCACGCCGCGAGGCCGACTCGCCCTCATGACCCCGGACGGCGCGTTGCGGTATCTCGACGGCCAGGTTCCGATGGGCGAGGCAGGCATCGAAATTCCCTCAGGCCGCGCCCGGGTGGCGGACATTCTGCTGAAGGAGCATTCGCCCGGGCGCTTCGAACTGTTCGTCTCCCACCACTACTTCACCGGGGAGCGTTTCCTGTTCCGGGTGTCATCCACGACGCTACTTCGAGACGGGCAGGATGTGGAGTTGTCAGATGCCTGGAGGACGGTTTTCGATGCGCGGCCCTCTTTCCGACCGGGATTCGCCGGGCATGAAGCCGGGGGACGCATGTTGACAGATGGCCCGGACCACCTCTTGGTCATAGTGGGGCATCACGGCGCGGGCGATAGTGAACTTCTGGAAGACGAAGGCGATCTGGGTAAACTCCTCCGCATCGAAATACGCACCGGCGCCGCCGAAACGCTGACGCGCGGGCATCGCAATCCGCAAGGGCTGGCGCGCGACGCGGCGGGCGACCTGTGGGCCGCCGAACACGGGCCGCACGGCGGCGACGAACTCAACCTGCTCGAACCCGGTCGGCACTATGGCTATCCGCAGGTCAGCTACGGTCTCCCGTATACGGACAGGTCCGCTTGGTACGGAAGGGAGGGTCGGCACGACGGTTTCACGCGGCCCGTTTTCGCCTGGGTACCGTCGCCGGGAATCTCCGCTCTGGTGGTGAATGACCGCCGGGCGTTTCCCTTGTGGGACGACGATCTGCTGATCGCCTCGCTGAGCGGAACGTCTTACATCGAAGGCATCCCCGGCGGCCACTCGATCTTCCGGGTGCGCCGCCGCGGCCGGGTCATCCAGTATGTCGAGAGGATCCTGGTCGGCGACCGGATCCGCGACCTGACCTTCCTGCCGGACGGCCGTCTGGCCCTCCTGCTCGATTCGAGCCGGGTCAAACTGTTGCGCCACATCGACGAGGATCGCGCCGCCATGCTGACCTGCCCCGCCTCGCGTCTGTTCGTTCAGCGTTGCGCCAAGTGCCACTCCCTGACCAAGAAAACCCATCGCGCCGGGCCCCATCTCGTGGGCGCGCTCGGCAGGCGCACGGGCGCAGTGGAGGGCTTCGCCGGGTTCTCGGACGCCCTGCGATCCCTGAACCGGGTCTGGACGCCCCGCGACATGGAACGCTACCTCGTGGACCCGCAGGGGTTCGCTCCCGGAACCACCATGACCGGCCCGGCACTCACCGCGGAGGAGGCCCGGCAGATCGTGGGACTCATCGGCGGCGGCCCCTACGCCATCGAGGGTCTCCGCGTCGGCGCCGAAGAGCGGACGGACGGGCGCGGGGGCCGGATCCTCGTCCACCGGATCGCAGGCATCACGCCCGGAAGGAAATACGCCGCGCAACTCCGTACGCGGGCCGCGAACGGCAAGGTGGCATACAGTGAGGTCGTCACCGCGGTCCCGGACAGCCTCGGCGGCTTCGTGCTGCGCTGGGACGCGCCGGCGCCGGAGGTCTGCGCCACCCACGAGTTCCGGCTGCGGGCGGACAGGAAAACGGAGTGGCGGCCATGGCGCAGGTTCGTTCCCCTGGTTGAGTAGACCCCGCTTGGGCCCGGGGGGCGAGGAGGCGGGGGGAGGCGGTATCGCATCTACAGATACGTAAAATTTTGGAACCACATCTCGACCCCCAATAGCCCGATTCACATACAAAATCAAAAAAACACCCAGAATTTGTGGGTGTTTTTTTTTCTGTGGCGCACGCATATATTTCGCATCCAACCGCGCTGAATTTTTTTATCATCAATTTGCATGTCTCGCGTTTGCCATCTCGATACCTCATCAAAAAACAGTGGCGGGTCAACATCATTGCGCTATCTTCTGACGGAGAATACAAAGTAGTGCGGGATATGGCGTTGTCAAGCGATGGAATAAGGAGGAAGACATGATGGGACCACGGTTGAGCGATGCGGCATTTTTTGACGCACTCAATTTGTCGCGTGCAGATATGGCGGCGGTCAAAGCGGCGGTCGAAGAACGGGATTGGCCCGGCGCGCGGCGCGCGTTTGCCCAACACATCCGCACGCGCAAAAATCCAAAATGGTTTTCCGACTGGCAAAATCGGTCAGAGCCACAAGATAGGGATGCAGAGGTCGAATTGGTGAGGGTGGGAGACCGCGCGATCAGAGACGTCGATCTCGCAAAGGCCGACCGCATCGTGGCGAATACGCTGATGAGTAGCGATGTGGAAGAAGCCTTTGGAGACGCGATCAACTGGGAATTGGACCCGATCAATTACCGGGAATGGACGTGGCAATTGTCGCGCCATCCGTTTTGGGTCACGCTGGGGCAGGCGTATTGGAAAACCGGCGATGAAAAATACGCCGAGGCATTTGTGCGGCAAATGCGGCACTGGATCGAACAGGTGCTGGTGCCCATGGATGAGGATGGCAATACTTGGAAAGACGACGCCGAGATGGGCACGGATCGCACAAATTGCTGGCGCACGATTGAATGTGGGATCCGGATGGGGCAAACCTGGCCCGCGGCGTTTTACTATTTTTTGTCCTCTAAAATAAAATACCATAAGGAGTTTTCTCATGGAGATCGTTGTCGCACTCATCGTCGGGCTCGTCGCCGGGTGGTTCGGTGCAACCTTTATCGTCGCAAAGAAGTACAGCACTGGGGCAGACGCAGACGAGTTGCGGAAACTACAGGTTCAACTCGCCGAACGGAACACCGCGCTCGAAGAACGCACCAGCCAGCGAGACGAAGTCCAGCAATACTTGGCTGAGGTCAGCGATAAACTCTCGACCACCACTCAAGAGCTCGCCAAGGTGCGTGCTGAGGATCAGACGAGGCGAGAAGAGATGAAGCGGACGCAGGAGCAACTCGAACGCGAACGCAAGGAGATGCGCGAACAACTCGACACGCATTTCAAGGGCATCGCGTCACAGGTTGTACAGACCACGAGCGAGGAATTTCGCAAGCAGGCACAGGAAGATTTCAAACGCCAGCGCGAGTTGTCGGACAAGGATCTCGAATCCCGCCAGATCGCTGTGGATAATCTCGTTAAACCGGTTGGCGAAACGCTCGAAAAATTGCAAAAGCGCGTCGGCGAAATCGAAAAAGCTCGCGAGGGGGCTTACGTCCGGGTGCAGAATGCCGTTGAACAAGCGCGGCGGGAAATCGTCCAACTCCGCAGCGAAACTAGCCAATTGCACCGTGCTCTGCGCTCAACGCGCGAACGCGGCGACTGGGGAGAACAGCAACTGCGTCGGGTCGTTGAAGCCGCGGGCATGATCGAGCATGTCGAGTTCATAGAGCAGGCTGCGATAGGGACAAACCGAAGCCGTCCCGATATGGTGGTCACGATTCCCGGCGACAAGCGGATCGTGGTTGACGCCAAGGCCCCGATGGACGCCTACCTCGACGCGTTCGAGACAGAAGATCCTCAACAGCAAAAGAAGCACTTCCGACGCCATGCCGATGCGCTTGCCGCACGCGCCAAGGAACTCTCAGGCCGTGAGTACACAAATTCAATTCCCAAGTCATTCGACTTTGCCGTGATGTATGTTCCACACGACGCCATCCTCGACGCTGCCGAGCGTGCCAAGGCGGGCGTATGGGACGACGCTTGGAAGCAACACCGCGTCCTCATTGCAACGCCCGGCCTGCTCATCGCGTTGCTTCGCACCATCGCCATCGGCTGGCAGCAGGCCACGGTGCAGGAAAATGCCGAAAAGATCGCCCAAGCCGCTGGGGAACTCTATGGTCGCATTCGGACCTACGGCGGTCATATCGGCGAGGTCGGCAAGGCATTGCATAAAGCCGTGACTTGCTACAACGATAGTGTCGGGTCGCTTGAGAGACGAGTCCTCGTGCAAGCGCGACGCTTGGAAGACCTAGGCGCAACAGCCGACCAGCAACAGATTGTAGCCCTCAATCCAATCGAAATTGACGTCCGTCCAATCTCCTCCCCCGACCTTCTCGGCGAAGGCGAGGAGAAGGACTAGTCCACGCCGTGTCATTCGGCATCTATATCGTTGCCAGTGACGAAAGCGACACGCCCAACATCCGCTCATTTACCCTCGCGTTTTGTCTTCGGGCGGACACGAGGGCCGCGCTCCTACCTGCCTCTCATCCGTAGTTGCCTCTCGCCTTTCATCCGCGCAATCTGCTTAATCCGCGATCCGCATCTTACCTCTTACCGCCTTATGTCAACCCATTGGATGATTATCGCAAATCCCATTTCGGGGCGCGGCCGGGCAGAGCGCGTTGGCGAGCGGGTTGTGGGTTTGTTGCATCGGCGAGGGGTGGGAGCCGACCTGATGGTATCGAAAGCATCGGGGGATTGCGAGCGGCTAACGCGCAAGGTATTGGCGCGGGGGGCGCGACAAGTGGCAGCGTGTGGCGGGGATGGAACCGTTCATGAAGTGATCAATGGCCTCGCGCATTCAGACGCTGTTTTGGGCATCGTGCCCTGTGGTCGCGGGAATGATTTGGCGCGGGCATTGGCCTTGCCCAAAGATGTGAACGGCATCGTCAATACGCTGGTGCATGGCGCGGTGCGGGCAATGGATTTGGGGAAAATCGACGACCGGTTTTTTGCGACCGTTGCGAGTTTGGGATTCGACACCGCAGTCGCACAACGGGTGCGCGAGCGGGCTTTGCGATGGGGCGGGACGATGGCTTATGGGCTGGCAATTTTGCAAACGCTGGTCGGATATCGCGCTTCAAGGGTGCGTCTGACTGGCGACTTTGGCGTTTTTGAAGGGCGTATTCTGCTGACGGCAACGGCCAACGCGCCCTTTTACGGGAGCGGAGTCAAAATTGTACCGCACGCATCGATCTCCGACGGCGTGCTCAATGTGTGCGCGGTGACAGATATGCCGCGCTGGCGGGTCTTGCGACTGTTATCGCGTGCGTATTCCGGCGCACATATCGGTCATCCCGCGGTGCATATCGCGCAAACCAAAACCTTGCAAATTGCGTCTGATGATCCCATGTGGGTATTTGCCGATGGCGAACCCGTGTGTGAGACCCCCACAAAAATTGAGATCGCTCCCAGCGCGCTGAAAGTGAAACGACGAACAGACGCACAGGCGTAGCCTACAACACAGCGTGCAATCCCGCCCATCCAGATGATCCGCAGATGAAAAGCCATCGCAGGGGAATGGCTTCTGTGATCGTCCAAAAAACGTAGGGACAACCCCCTGTGATCGTCCAAAAAAGGAGGTTTGATATGATTCAAATGAAGGGGATTCAAAAGTGGTATTCGTCGCGTTTTATCCGAACGGTTGTCTTGCAGGGCATTGACTTGGAAATTGCATCTGGGGAATTTGTCTCCATCATGGGGCCGTCTGGATCGGGCAAATCCACTTTGTTACACATTATGGGCATGCTGGACGCGGCGAACAAAGGAGAATACTTTTTTGACGCTCAAGCCGTGCATAAAATGCGCGAACGCGACCGGTCGGAGTGTCACAAAAACAACATTGGCTTCGTGTTTCAAAGCTACCACCTGATCGACGACCTGAGCGTGTCTGGCAACATTGAAACGCCGTTGTTATATAAAAAAGTCAAGGGAGAGGAACGCGCAGAGCGGGTCAATGCAATGCTGGACGAATTTGATCTCACATCGAAAAAAGACCTGTTTCCCCACCAACTGTCTGGGGGCGAACAGCAGCGCGTGGGCATTGCGCGTGCCGTGGTGATCAAACCGCGTTTGATCCTGGCCGATGAACCAACGGGAAACCTAAATTCGACTCAGGGCGAACAAGTGATGAATTTGTTCACGCAGTTGCACGGCGAAGGCACGACCATTGTGCAGGTGACGCATTCGGAAAGATGGGCGGGCTATGGCAAACGCATTGTGCATCTGCTCGACGGGGAAGTGGTGAAGGACGAAGCGGTGCTGTAAGAGATGTCAGATAAGGTATAGCAGAGGGACGGGTGAGGATTAATACAGGACGGTGCTTATCTGGTTGCTTAAAGGTGTACCAATAGATATCTCCTCGGTTCATCGATCACCCCAAACACGTTCTGTTTCCCAAGCGTCAAATTCACCTTCTGATGTAGGGCGTTTTTGATACCCTTCGCGATGCGTTTTTTCTAAAGCTGGTACATGCGAATCTCTGAGAACCAACCGGAGCGCATTGCAAATAAATTTGGATCGGGTTGTACCCCGCGCCCTGATCGCACGCTCAACTTCAACCCATAGAGCCTCGTCAATTTCCATTTGAATCGTTTTCATAAGTTCTCGCTAAGGTTACGTACTCACCACGCTGGAAGCGATGGGGCTTCCTTTTCCTTTGTGCCCTTAGTGGATTATTTCGCCTCTTACCAACGAAAGCGCAACTGCACCTGCAAGTCGCCTCGGGAATTGGTGGCAACCGTTGTTGTGGCGCGGGTTTTTGAAGCGATATTGGCGGCGTTTAACGCGCTGGCAAAGCGGTTGAAGATCAGCGCGCCCGCAAAGAGAAAACCGCGCGTGCGCGCCCAAGTGGCTTTGCTCCGCAAGGTGCGAAAGTGTTGGCGCGACGCCTGTGAATCCCACTCCCAAAAATTGTCGGGCGTTTCCGGCAAGGGCATAGATGACGCGCCCTCGACGTATTGCAACCGGGCATTGTAGTCGTAAATGCTGTCGTACGCAGACAGACGGTCGTAATGGGAATTGGGCCTTTTGCCCGCGGTGGCACCGGCGCGGGTGGCCGCATAAGCGCGGAACGTGTTTTCCCGCGTGGTGTTGAGTTTTTGAAACGCGAACAAGCCCGTCCAAAACACGCCTTCAGTAAACAAGAAAAACTTCGCGGATTTTCGCCCGCCTGCGTACCGCTCGCCCAAGCCGGGCAAGAGAATGGACAACAGGGCGGCTTTTGGGGGCGATTTCGCTTCGCGCGGCCATGCGACAGATGGCGCGAGCAAACAGGCCATTGTGCAGGCGATCAGGAGGCGCGATTTGGGGATGGATAGGTTCATGATTTTCAATTTGCCACAAAAGGCACAAGCGGTAAGCCCATACATCGCTTTGGGCGGATGGGTGAAGGCTGAAAGCCGAAAGTTGATCTCATTTCGCTTCTCTACACTTTGCGATCTGCCAATGGCATTGCGTAGTGGATTTGTCGGGCGACTTGGGTGAAGCCCGAGCGCGGATAAAAGTTTTGACCGATGGGATTTTGGTCGAGCGTTTCGATTTTGGCGACGACCATTCCCCGTTCCTCAAAGTAATCAAAGGCGGCTTTCATCAACGCCTTGCCGAGACCTTGGCCCCGATATTCGGGCAAGATGGCGAGGTTGGGAATGCCGCCTATTTTGCTTTCGGGGTCGATGCGCGTGGTGATGTAGCCCACCACATTGCCATTGTCTTCGCAAACGAAGATGCCATCGGCATTGGCCGCAACATCCGCGTCGATGTGCTTGGCTTTGCGCGCTTTCCAATCCGTGTCGGCAAATTGACCGAATTTTTTTTCCATATTTTGGTCAATGGACACCCCATCAAAGCAAATCACGGTGATTTCCTTGAGGGCTTCTATGTCTTCGGAACGGTATTTTCGAATCATGGGAAATGCCTCTATGCACCGATGCGGACGAGGACCATCGTGAGCAACACAATGCCGATCACGCAGATCCAGGCGACGATAAAACCGACGACGGTTTCTTTGGATGGTTTGCGAATTTCGAGATCAAACATAGATGACTCCTATCTTCGGGCGAGCACGGGGGCATCGCCCCTACACACACTGCTCTTGTATCTTGCATTTTCGGGCGAGCACGGGGGCACCGCCCCTACACACACCGCTCTTGTATCTTTGGGCGGGCACGGGGGCACCGCCCCTACGTTCCTCTCCTCGCATCTTCCCTTTTTCCGCTATTCCAACACAACTTTAATGCCCGCCTCGCGCAATTTGTGTTCTTGTCCGACGGGCGTGTGGAGCAAGGTGTAAAAGCGGTCGAGGCGTTGGGGGTCTTGCGGTTTGGTGCTGATGCTCGCGATGATGAGCGCGGCAAATCCACCGGTGATGTAGAGCACATAGCGATGGGGCAATTCCCATCCGAGGCCGGAAATGGCGATGCCCAGGCTTTCCCAATGGATGATTTCTTCGCCGGAAATGGCGAATAACAAAGCCGAGACGATCAGCCCTGCCCAGGCGCCGGGCGCGTTGCACCTTCGCCAGAGAATGCCCCCCCAAAACGCAATGCCAAAGAACGCCACCAGCGACCACGAGAGGCGGATGATCGCGACGACAGACGTGAAATAGAGCGCGATCACAATGCCAAAGACGACCAGCACAAGGGCCACGATGCGCCCCGTAGCGAGGTAGTGTTTGTCTTCGGCGTTGGATTTGAAGAGGGGTTTGTAAAAGTTTTCGACAAAAAGGGCCGCGCCATCGACCATAAACGAATCGCAGGTGGACATGACCGCCGCGATCATGGAGGCGAGCATCACGCCGATGAGACCGATGGGCAAGAGGTCGCGCGAGGCCAGCCCAAAAGCGTGTTCCGGGTCGTCGATATCCGGATAGAGGGCAATACAAGCCACGCCGGTAAATGCCCATGCCACGGTGCAGAGGCGTTTGATCATGTTGCCGTAGGTGAACCCCACGCGGGCTTCGCGCTCGGTTTTGCCCGCGCCGCCAATTTCCATGTGATGGGGTTGGGCAATGATGCCGACGAGGGCGTTGATCACGACCATCACGATGAAAAACGGCGTGATGCGGTCGTAGCCGAGCGGGGGATCGCCGGGTGCTTTGAGGCTGAATTTTTCAATGGGCACTTGTTGGTGGAGGCCCGTAAAACCGCCGACGCCGTCGATGACATACGGGACGAGGAGAAAAGAGAGGACGATGATGAAGATGCCCTGAATAAAGTCCGTGATGATGGCCGCGGGCAAGCCGCCCAAAAGGCCGTAGGAGAGAAAGAGGACGGTCATGACGCCGATAGCGAGTTCGGGCGAAATCGCGCCGCCGGTCATCGCACTCGCGGTTTTACCCGTGCCCAAGAGCATGATGCCGATTTGGATGGCAAAATAGAGCAAGCCATACAGCGCGTAGAAATAGCCCAGGGATTTGCTGAATCGATCCTCAAAAAAGTCGGCAATGGTGAGGTAGCGCAACCTGCGCCAAATTGGCGCGATGAGCCAGTAAAACGGCGTGGCGAACAAATAGAGCCACTGGTACCATATCCCGGCCATGCCCAATTTGTAGGACGCGCCCGCAACCGTGACCGCCTGATCCGTATGCGTGCCCGTGCCAAAGGCGTGCATGATCATAAATGCCTTGCCAAAGCTACGCCCGCCCATAAAGTAGTCGCCCGTGTTTTTTATTTTTCGCGCGACCCAAACCCCAGCGACCATAATGCCGATCAAATAAATTGCGAGTGAAGCAAAATCCAGCGCGTGTAATCCAAACATAAACCCACTCTCTAAAAAATAACCCCGTTACGTCTCAGCGTGAAGCTCTCGGATTATGGAAGTAATCTCCTCTTAGAGGCTATTAAAATTATCGGAACCTATATCCCTTGTGGGCGGGCACGGAGGCACCGCCCCTACGTTTCTATCCTTGCCTTTTCGGGCGGGCACGGGGGCCGCGCCCCTACGTCTCTATCCTCGCGTCTTTCTAAGGGGAAGGGGAATAACGTCTCCCCGCTCCGTTGCGGGGGTCATATTTCGTTTTAAGACAACTTTTTAGGATAGGTTTTCATATCAGTCCCTTGGTATAACTTCCTTTCAAGACGCGGCCACGTCTCGTTTCCACGCCTCAATGGCGCGGCACATGGCCCGCGTGCGGTCGGGGTGTTGCGATGCGAGGTCCTCGCTTTCCGAAAGGTCTTGCGAGAGATCGAACAGGCGCGGTGTGTCGTTGTCGATGACCAACTTGTAGGTGTCGTCGCGCATGGCGAGGCCATTCCAAAACAAGTGTCGAGGACGCGGTTCACCCTCGCCCCTGAGAAGCGCGTTGAGGCCGATGCCGTCAAAGTGACCGTCGGGCGCAGAGACGCCGGCCATGTCGCACATGGTGGGACAGAGATCCAGGCTGATGGCGAGTTCGTCCGCAACGCGGTTGGGCGCGATGGTGCCAGGCCACCACGCAATGGCCGGCACCCGATGCCCTCCTTCCCAAACCGTGCCCTTGTGCCCGCGCAAAGGCGCGTTGGACTCGGGGTTTTGGCGCGTGCCCCCGTTGTCCGAAAAAAAGAAGACGAGGGTGTTTTCCGCAATGCCCGCGTCTCGAACCGCGCCCATAATTTCGCCCAAGCTGTCGTCCATGGCTTTCATCATTTCGCAATAGGTCGCCGCGGGATCGTCGGGGTGAAAGTTTTCTTTTTTTGGACCGCGAATCGCGGGATCCTCAGGCCCTTGCAACGGCGTGTGTACGGCTTCGTGGGCAACGTACAGGCAAAAGGGCACGTCTTTGTGATCTTTGATGAATTGCACCGAATGTTGCGTGATGAGATGCGTGGTATAGCCCTCTTCTTCTACGTGTTCGAGGCCCTCCCACCAGTCGTAGATTTCCATGCGGTCGTAGTGCGAAATATAGTCGATATTGCCGCTGACATATCCGCGAAAGCGATCAAATCCGTGGTGCATGGGATTGAATTTTTTGTCGTAACCCAAGTGCCATTTGCCAAAGATCGCGGACGTATAACCGGCTTCCTTGAGCAATTTGGGAAAGGTGCGTTCAGAGGGATGCAATCCCAAATAGTGGTCCGCGTGGTTGGGGTCGGCATTGATCACATTGGGCACGCCTGCGCGCTGTTGATAGCGGCCGGTAAGCAACCCTGCGCGCGTGGGACTACACACGACCCCGCTGGCGTGAAAATCCGTGAATTTGAGACCCTCGCGCGCCATCAGTTCCATCGCAGGCGTGTCGATCCAGCCCCCGTACGCGCTGGAATCGCCATAGCCCATGTCGTCTGCCAGGACGATGATGATGTTGGGTTTGTCCATCGCCATATCCTTTAATTGGCGTCATTCGTTTTAAAGCCAGACACAATGGTGCTGGCTTTGCGTTCCAAAATATTGCTGGGGTCAATGCGATAGGGGTCGTCTTCTGCGCGGCCCACGGGTTGCATCTTCGCGCTGTGATAGCCAAAGCGCACGGATTTTCGCCATTGGGCGGTGCGGTTGCAATCCGACCAGTGAATGGCCTGATAGCTAAAGAAGATGACGTCCCCCGCTTTTGCTGGCACCATGACGGAGTCGATGTGATCGGGATGATAGGCCTCCGGCGGCAGATGCGGAGACGTATCTGGGCCCAAGACGTGAACGAGCGGGCCATTTTTGTGGCTACCGGGCACCACGCGCAAGCACCCGCTTTCCATTGGCGTGTCGTCGAGGTGGAGCAGGCAATCGACAAAATTCGGGCCGTCGTGCGGGTAAAAAGGGTAGTCCTGATGCATGGGAAACGGCGTGCCGAGTTCGGGCGGTTTGGCGTGGAGCACAGTGTGATGCCACTGCACTGTGTCGTGGATGAGGTCTTCAACGCAACCCACCAGCCGCTCGTGAAAGATGACGCGCCCCCATGTCGCGGAGTAAAATTGCGGATTGTGCATAAAAACCGCTTTGGTGTTGAGGCGTTCGTCTTCGGGCAAATATCGATTCCGCCATGGGCCTCGCCAGCCAATGGTCTCATTGCCCCAGTTTTCGATGATACGAACCATTTCCGAGCCGAGTTCGGCGGTTTCTTCAGGGGTAAAGAGTGCCTCGCATTTGAGATACCCATTTTCGTGGTAAAAGTCGATTTGTTCTCGCGTCAGCATGGTTATGCCCTCCAATAGCGCGAGAAAACAAGGGATCGCAAAGGATCTCCCCCAGTCCTTTCGCCACCTGCTCTCTCGCTTGTTTTTGAAGATGATCACATTCTCGAATCCGCGCCCAATATAGCATGCCCTGCGCGGAGAAAAAAGGGAAATTCGGTTGTCAGTTGTCGGTCCCCGCCCCCAACCACCTTCGAATGGACACCATGTTTTATTGGTTTATGGGCGTCATTTTGGCTTTTGGTATTCCCATTATCGTGCCCATCGCCCTTGAGGGTTACAGACGATAGAGAAACAAGCCACCTATTGAGCACCTTTCTGCATCACATGGGCGAATCAAAACAACGCAATAGGTCTTCAGAAGAACATCACGGCTTGCCATCTGTCGGAATTGACAACAGCCATTCAGCGCGTCTATCCCCCGATTATCATACGCGCCCGCCCGATCACAAAAAGCCCCCGCAACTGGCTCCTGATTAAATCCCTTCAGGGTCCGTATGCGAGGGCTTGTGTCGTTAGTGACGCTTTCTCATGACCAGCCGGTTAGGGAACTGCGTCAATCCGATAATCGTCGCCCACCCGAGTCCCCCTAAATCCATTCAAATTGAAGCTGTTAGTGCAAAACCTGCCACTGCCGAAGGGGGTATAGACGAAGCACCCACCGCCGATGTTTCTAAACTCTCCACCGCTGATCCTACAACTCTGGTTGGGACGCACGACCATCCCCACACTGCAAGCACCGAAGCTACCCCCCGCCACCACTGCTCACCGTGACGCGCACGCCATCCGAGCAGTTGTTGCGGGTATCGCTCTCCCCGCTGACGTTCGCCACGCACGCGCCGTAGTAATACATCCCCGCACTCGATGGGGCAGTCAGACTGATCGACTCAGCACTGGTCGCCGAAGCCGACAGACCGCTGATCGAATCCGTGCCGACTTCCGTATCGAGCGCGGTGATCGTCGGATTGGCCGAGCGATAATAGCGCAGGGTCGTTGAGGCCGACCGTCCCGTACCCGAGTTGCGAACCGTGGCACGCAGGGTGAAGGATTGCCCGGTCGTCAAGGTACTATCGCTGACCGAAGGCGATTCAACAATCAGATCGGGACGACTACTGCCACCACCGCTGCCACTGCTCACCGTGACGCGCACGCCGGTTGAGCAGTTGTTGTTTGTATTGCTCTCCTCGCTGACGCTCGCCACGCACGCGCCGTAGTAATACGTCCCCGCACTCGATGGGGCAGTCAGACTGATCGACTCAGCACTCGTGCCCGAAGCCGACAGACCACTCACGCTATCTGTGCCGACTTCCGTATCACCACTCGTGTTGATCGTCGAATTGGACGAACGGTAATAGCGCAAGGTCGTTGAGGCCGACCGTCCCGTACCCGAGTTGCGAACCGTGGCACGCAGGGTGAAGGATTGCCCGGTCGTCAAGGTACTATCGTTGACCGAAGGCGATTCAACAATCAGGTCGGGACTACTACTGACACCGCCCCCGCCAGGAGGCGATACTGGGCCGCCAAAACTGCCGGCAAAAATCAGAATATCAGAAACGTCTATCGCGCCATCGCTATTCAAATCATACCTGGCTTGGTATATGCCATCCCCTTTCCGCGTTCCATATTGCCCTGCAACCGCCAAAAAGTCGGAAAAGCCAACCGTGCCATCGCCATCAAAATCGGGCGTGGGGGTATTAAAAGTCAAGGGTATCGCCGCGATAAGCGTGTCTCTTCCACCACTAGCAGCAGCCAAATTACTCACACTGGCACCAACTTTGAACTCCATACCTGTTACATCAGAAGCAGTCATAAACGTAACAGTCGCCAAATGATCATTGGTCAAGTCAGCAGCAGGGATAATATCAATACTAATATTAGCAGTTGTAGCGGTACCCAAAAGAGTTCCTGCACCTACAGCCACACTTTTGACAGTCAGCATATCCGTATCAAAGGACAACACACCACCGCTAATAGGACCTGCCAATCTACTGATAAACACCTCGACGACAACATCGGTACCAGCACCAATAGTACCCGATGTATTACCGTCATCCATTTTATTCCCACTATCGTCAATATCCAAAGACAGAACAGCATTGGCATTGGGGCCAGCGGCACCGGTAGTAGGCGCATTAAAAGTCAAGGGCATCTCCGCGGTAAGCATGTCAGTTTCACCACTAGCAGCAGCCAAATTACTCACACTGGCACCAACTTGGAACTCCATACCTGTTACATCAGAAGCAGTCATAAACGTAACAGTCGCAAAATGACCATTGGTCAAGCTATCAGCAGGGATAATACCAATACTAGCAGTTGTATCGGTATTACCAAAAAGAAATCCTTTACCTACAGCCACACTTTTGACAGTCAGCATATCCGTATCAAAGGACAACACACCACCGCTAATAGGACCTGCCAATCCACTGATAAACACCTCAACGACAACATCGGTACCAGAACCCGCAACAGTGCCCGATGTATTACCGTCATCCATTTTATTCCCACTAGCGTCAATATCCAAAGACAGAACAGCATTGGCATTGGGGCCAGCGGCACCTGTAGTAGGCGCATTAAAAGTCAAGGGCATCTCCGCGATAAGCGTGTCTCTTCCACCACTAGCAGCAGCCAAACCCTTCACACTAGCACCAACTTTGAACTCCATACCTGTTACATCAGAATCAGTCATAAACGTAACAGTCGCAAAATGACCATTGGTCAAGCTATCAGCAGGGATAATACCAATACTAATACTAGCAGTTGTAGCGGGATCATCCAAAAGTAATCCTTTACCTACAGCCACACTTTTGACAGTCAGCATATCCGTATCAAAGGACAACAAACCACCGTTAATAGGACCTGCCAATCCACTGATAAACACCTCGACGACAACGGTATCGGTACCAGCACCAATAGTACCCGATGTATTACCGTCATCCATTTTATTCCCACTAGCGTCAATATCCAAAGACAGAACAGCATTGGCATTGGGGCCAGCGGCAACTTTTGCACGCCGTTCAGAACTCGGGGAAGATTCCCCAGTGGTCGCGCCCGCATTGACATCGGGCTCAGCAGCGGCCTGATCACCCACAAAGACCAGCACGGTCAGTGCGGTCATCAACAAGCCCATTGCCACAATCCGTTTACTACGCATAGCTATCTCCTTTGCGTTGGGGATACAGGGGGCCATCTCACGAGTAGATGGATGTATTGACGAGAGGGAATATATAACCTGCGAAAAAAAAACAAAACAAAAAACCGAATGCCACAATACAGCGACACGCGGTTGATTTTCGGATAGGCCGACCAAATACCACAGGCTACCTGCTTGAAAATCTCATTAAAACTCGGTCCTTTCGGATACCGAGACCCTAGCATTTGGCCGGCTGGAAGATATGCAGATTTTCCGCCCAGTACCTTCCAGCCGGTAACGTAGGTTTCCAAACAGGCGAGGTTAAGATACGGACAAGGACGCGATGGTTTCAACTCTTTATAGGACTTACGCAATCACCATTGGAATATGAGGTGCTTTGAGTTGTTGTCTCAAGAAGTCAGCCAGCCCTCGGTATTTGACTTGATAAATGGTTTGTCCTGTTTGATAGGCCACCTGCTCGAGTCTTATCCAAACTAACATCGCACACCCAATATGATTTCGTACAATGCGTGCCAACCGACATTGACACTTTTCAAGCCCGGTCACTTGTTTGACTTCGCGGTGAAATTGCTCAATTTTCCATCGCCGGTGACACACCTTTTGTACCACTGAAGAATCGTTTTGAGCATGGTCGTTGGTCACGACATACGCCGTGCGTCTGGCAGCAGACGCCACCCGGAATAATTTCACTTTGTGGTCTTTGGGAAACCCTCTGATTTTAATGGACTTGCCTTGTTTGCGCTCCGCTTGAGTCCAAGTTAAGCTATCTACGCGCTGGTAGGGGATTGTGCCTGCCGAATCGTCCACGCGCCGGTTCGTCTTGAGGGGACAATAATAGGTTTTTTGCATCTGCTCTATGTGTCGCATGACCGTTTTGGTCGCATACCAACTGTCCATCAAGACCCCGGTAAAAGGAAGGTCCTTCTGATAGACCAACCCAGAGAGCATGTCCTTGAGATGATCCAATTTGGTTTTGCCATCGCCTTGCGGGTCATAAATCCGATAGTCAATCAGCCAGAACCGATCCTGTTGCGGATTGACATAGACACATGTGACCACCCCAATGCCATTGATGACGCCTTGGGCGTTGCCGCTATATTGACGGCGCACTAACGCGATCTTGCGTGCGTGTCGCTTGTCTAAAACCGGGTCATCAAAGATCACATAGCCTTCAGGCGTCAACGCGATGTGGTCTTTGACGTGTTCCCACACCAAGCGGGGTGGGATACGCGCACCGGCGAGATAGCGGTTGATCATATCATGACTGAACCCTTCGCTATGGTCGGCGAAATGGGTCAGCGTATAGTTGAGGGGACTGCTAAGCAGATACTGACAGTAATCCAAACGCGTCGGGTGGCGCATTGATACCTCCTCAAAGTGATAAATTTTACGGAATTGCACCCTTTTTTAACTCAGCATGCGTAAGTCCTATCTTTATTTGCATTACCAGCCGATTAAGGAACCGCGTCAATCCGATAATCGTCGCCCACCCGAGTCCCCCTAAATCCGTTCAAATTGAAACTGGCACCAATGCAAAACCTGCCACTGTCGAAGGGGGTATAAACGAAGCATCCACTGCCGATATTTCTAACAAAATGTCAACACAACCTAGAGGATTTTCAGGATTAGAGGCAGTACGACTCTGCACTCTCTACTCTGCACTTTGCACTCCGCGTTCATCTGTGGTTGCATTCTCTTCATCGCGCTGGAATTTGAATGGCCGCATTTGGAAAGACAGCGACTCGGGCATTGGCGGGCAGTTTTGCGATCAGTTGATTGAGGAGCGCGTCCCAATCGCGGAAGAGAACGCCATCTGGATTGCGTTTGTAAAAATCGTCAACTGGAAAGTGTTCGGACCACATCAGGGTCTGGCGCGGCCCTTCGATCTTTGGCTCGGGGAGTTCGCGTTGCGGTTGGTTGGCTCTCAGTTTGCAAAATTGCGCGTAGTCCATGCGGTCGAACAACCCGTGGTGGCATATCCCATCGGTGGCTGGATTGATGGCGACTTTGTACGCGTTTTTGAACCGCCGCAGTGGCCAGAGTGCCTTGACGGTTTGAATGGGGTCGTAGTCGAGCGGATAGCAGTTGGCGATGACGAGGTCGGGTTCTGTTTCGGGTGCTTGCGTGCTGTAAGTTTCCAAGGCGAATCGGGCGCCGGCGCGCTGCGCTTGGATGAAGTCGCCCACAAAAACGCCGCTGATCTCGCGTTTGCGATTGAGGGTCACATTGACCACCGCGTCGAGGCCGAGCACTTTGGCAACCGCTTCGGCGGCGTCCCGATTGTCGGGTTCATCGCCTTGGCGTTCGATGATGGCGTGCCCTCGCCCCTTGTAAAAGGTGTGAAAATAGAACATGGTGGCAAAGCCGGAAACCCCCGGCAGGATGAGCTTGGCGCCGCCGCCAAAGCCCACGGCGCCGTGGGGATACAGGCCGCCAATGCAGAGTTTGACATCGGCTTCTGCGACGACTCGGTCGATGTAGATGGGAAGGCCGCTGTCCAGACTGCCCAATGCACGTAGGTCCCCACTCATAAAATTGTGACTCGTCACGTCATAAGCGCGGGCAACATCGGCTCCCACCTTTTTGTCGATTTCGTCTCGCGTCAGCGGTCGATGAGACCCTCCGCCAACGACAAAGCGAATCTGGCGTTTGGGGATGCCCGCCGCAACGAGTTCTTTGAGGAGGTATGGGATGAGTTCCGCCGCAGGTGTGGGACGGCTCAGGTCATCAACCACAATCGCCGCGCTGTTTTTTTTTTTGGCGAGTTCTGCAATGCGCGGCGATCCAATCGGGTTTTCAAAGGCGGTTTGAATCTGCGCCTCGGTCACTCGAGGGCATTCCACAGGGCCATAAGTCTCAACGATCCAGCCTTTGGGAAAAGTGAGTGTCAGCGCGTCATCGCCTGCCCATGCACGCGTGTGTATCGTGGCGGTGTTGCTCATAGCAATCTCCCTTTAGAGTGGGTGGTCAATTGTCAAACGGGCGTTCCCAGTAAAACGCGATAAAAAAATATCATGCGGATTTTTGCCACAGATCTTCGAGTTTTTGAATCGAGTTGAGGAACGAATCTTTATACTCAAAGCTCTTTTTGTCGTTTTCAGATTCATCTATATCAGCCTGAATTTGCGATTTTAATGGTTGCAATTTTCTGCCTATTTGTTCACCTGTACTGGTTTCTGAAACCGCCCTAAAAAATCATAAACTGAAAAAAAATGGCTTCAGACAGGACAAATGGCAGTCGCTGTTGATATTTTACTCACGTTGTGCTTTACATGCAAGGAGAACGTATTTACTCGCGTTTGAACACGACCGCGGCGCGTGGGGGGCCGGGGCCGGGTGGCCTTCTCACTTCTTCCATCTTGTATCTTGTCTTTTCGAACGGGCACGGAGGCACCGCCCCTACGTTTTTATTTTTGCATCTTCCATCCGCGTTTTTGTGGGGTTGGTTTTCGCCTTTCCTCCGCGCCATCTGTGCAATCCGTTTAATCCGCGATCCGCCTTTCCTCCGCGCCATCCGCGCCATCCGTTTAATCCGCGATCCGTCTTGCCCGTTTTATTTTAGTGACAAATCGTTGTTTTTTTGTTTTCTTGTGCAGGCCGAAGTTCTTTGTTTCGTCAGATCACCTTTTTCGCAGAGGGTATGTTTATGCAACGCAAGTTTTTGATCCCCGCAATATTTGTCATTGTCGTCGGGTTCGCGTGGTTGTCGTCCTATTACACGGACTGGTTGTGGTTCTCGAGCCTCGCGTTTCAGGATGTTTTCTGGACCACCCTCAAAGCGCGGTTCCTGTCCGGCGTGTTTTACGGGTTGCTCGCCGCTTTGGTCATTGGCACCAATCTCTATTACGTGGGCCGATTCACGCGCCACGCGCTGGAAACAGATGCGTCATTGCTCGAAGGGGAAATCCCCGGTGCAAATCTGTTGCGCTCCAACACCGGCTATGTGTTAATCGCGGCGGTGCTCGTCCTCATTATGGGGAATGTCGGCTCTTCGCAATGGCCCACTGTGTTGCGCTATTGGTACGGCGGATCATTTGGCGCGACGGATCCCATTTTTGACCGCGATGTCGGCTTTTATGTTTTTGCATTGCCCTTTTACCAATTTACCATCGGCTTTCTCATCGGCACGGTGGTCGTATCGGCCTTGGCCGCGGGGGTTATTTACCTGGCCACGGGCGGCATCCGCATTCAGGAGCGCATTCAACTGATGCCGCGCCCGGTGGCGCATTTGTCGGTTTTGGGCGCGATGTTCTTGCTGTATTCCGCGATCAATTACCGCCTCAAAATCTACGGCCTGCTCTATTCTCAGGGCAATGTCCTTTTTGGCGCGGGCTTTGTCGATGTCAATGTGCAAATTTGGGTTTATTGGCTGCTCATCATCGCATTTGTCGCAACGGGTGTTATGCTGTTGCGGAATATCAAAACGCGCGAGGCGCGGCCCCTGCTCATCGGCCTTGGCGTCTTTCTGATCGGCACCATTGGGCTGGGCAATATTCCTGGGGTCATTGTGCAAAAAATTGTTGTCGATCCCACCGAGTTGCAGCGCGAAGGCCCGTATATCAAGCACAACATCGAAGCCACGCGAAAGGCTTACACACTTGACCGCATTGTGGAAAAGCCCTTTGAAGCCTCTGAAAATCTCACGGCAGCCGATATTGCTGCCAACCCCCTCACCATTCGCAACATCCGCATTTGGGACGAGCGCCCGATGGTGCAAACCTATCAACAAGTTCAGGAGATTCGCCCCTATTATATTTTTCCGAGCGTGGATGTGGACCGCTACACGGTTGGCGGCGTGTATCGCCAAGTGATGCTGTCGGGCCGCGAACTCGACACGAATCGCCTGCCCGCTCAAGCGCGCAACTGGGTCAATGAACGCCTGCAATACACGCACGGATACGGCGTTGCGATGAGCCCGGTCACGCACGTCACCCCCGAGGGCTTGCCCGCGTTTATGATCAAAGACATTCCCCCGGTGTCAGACGCGGCAGAATTGCAAATTTCCCGCCCGGAAATCTACTACGGCGAGCGCACCTACGGCAATGTGGTCGTCAAGACCAGCGCAGACGAATTTGACTATCCCCGACGCGACGGCAATGCGTTCACCACGTACGAGGGCAACGGGGGCGTGCCCATGGGTAGCTTTGTCAAACGCATGGCCTTTGCCCTTCGCATGACGGATCCCAATTTGCTCTTGAGCAGCTACATGCAAGCCGAGAGCAAGATCATGTTCCACAGGCAGATCGTGCAGCGCGCCCGCGAGGTCGCGCCCTTCCTCTTTTTTGATTCCGATCCCTATCTCGTGGTCTCTGAAGGCAAGTTGTACTGGATCATCGACGCTTATACCACCACCAACATGTACCCCTATTCCAAGCGCATGGGGCGGTCGCAGATCAACTACATCCGCAATGCGGTCAAAGTCGTGGTGGATGCGTACCACGGTTCTGTCACCTTTTACCAAGCCGAAGACGAGCCCATCATTGCCGCGTACGCCGCGATATTCCCCAACCTGTTCAAGCCGATAGATACCATGCCCACAGATTTGCGCGCCCATGTGCGGTATCCGGTCGATCTCTTCCGCATTCAAGCCACGATGTATCGGGAATACCACATGCAGGATGTGCAGGTGTTTTACAATCAGGAAGACCTGTGGGAAATCCCCAATGAGATTTACAGCGACCGCGCACAGCCGATGGAACCGTATTATATCATCGTCAAATTGCCGGGGGAACAACGCGAGGAATTTCTGCTGCTCGTGCCCTTTACCCCGGCCAAAAAGGACAACATGATCGGCTGGTTGGCCGCCCGATGCGACGGGGATAACTACGGCGATTTGCTGGTCTATTTGCTGCCGAAGGAAAAACTCATCTTCGGCCCGATGCAACTCGAGGCCCGCATCGATCAGCAACCCGACATTTCGAGCCAACTCACGTTGTGGGGACAACGCGGTTCTGAAGTCATTCGCGGCAATCTTTTAGCCGTGCCTATCGAAACCTCCTTCCTGTACGTTGAACCCATTTATTTGCAAGCCCGTCAGGAAGCCGAGCAATTGCAACAACAGGGTTTTGAAGGCGAAGGCGGCGGGCAACCCCAACGCCAGCAGGGACAAGCACCGCGCCAACTCCAGCAGAGCACGGCCATTCCCGAACTCAAGCAAGTGATCGTGGCGTATGGCGGGCAGGTCATTATGCGCCCCACCTTTGCCGAAGCCCTCAATGAATTGTTCGGCACGGGCGCAGGTCAAACCCTCGGCACTTCGAGCGCCGAACAAATGTCTGATGAGACGCTAGAACAACCCGCCATTCGCAACGCGGGGGATTTGGCACGAGAAGCAGACCGCCAATTCCAGCGCGTGCGCGCATCGCTTCAAAAATGGGATTGGACAACCGCAGGCGAGGCGATGAAACAGTTGGAACAATCCATTGTCGAGTTGAGAAAGACACTCAAAAAATAACCCGCGTTTTCCGATTCAAACATGGATAGACGGGATAGACGGGATTCGACCAATCCTGGGCATCGCGTGTATCCATGTTTTTTTGTTGCACAGGGGAAGGAATGGGAAGGAGAATCGCAATGGCCGATATATCTTTTGACGAGTTTGTGAACCAACAGGTCGCCAAGGCCAAGCCGTCAACTGACTGCATCCAAGAACGCGACAATTGGATTCATCACCTCGATAAATTCTACCAGTTGGTCAAAGGATTTCTTCGGAAATACATCGAACAAGACAAGGTACATATTGCGTGGACCACAAAGCAAATCAACGAGGAGTACATCGGAACCTATGAAGTGGCGTCGCTCGAGGTGCTGATCGGTGCTGTCAAAGTTCACTTCGATCCCATCGGTACCAACCTGATCGGTGCCAAAGGTCGCGTGGACATGCATGGGCCGCATGGCACAGTCAAGTTCGTTCTCGTTCCGAAAACAGCTTCTGCCGTCCGCGTCATCGTTCAAGAGTTCCCCATCGCAGTAGCGGATGATCCGATACCTCCTGTGGAGGAGTGGACATGGAAAATATTGACTCGACCTCCGAACATCAAGTACATCGAACTCGAAGAGGAGGCCTTTCTTTCTGCAATTATGGAAGTCGCAAATGCCTAACGGTCAAAGAATCACATTTTCCGGCGAGCACCTCCAACTTGCCCAAATCAATCGATATTACAGTGACGTCGAAGCATCCGTGAGAAACTACTTTTCTGTTCGCAACGCGCGCTTGACCGACCGATTTGTCGGTTATACGCCGCAGGCATTGGCACGAGAGATGGCCTCTGTTCTCGAAGAACACGCGCGGAGTACATCCATGAGCATCTTGGCGGCTTTAGAAGCGGCTTTCCGCATGGACTTTCTACTGCGTTGCTATAAAAGACGAAGAGACCCTCTGTCAAGGGCCTTTCGAGAAGTACATCTGGAGAAGGGGCAACGTGTGTCGCTAATGGATATTTTTTCCTTGTGGCAACTGCATTCAAATGTCTCCCCATCTGTTATTGCAACCTTGGAGCGTGTTTTCAAGTATAGACACTGGCTTGCACACGGCCGGTACTGGACGCCAAAAATTGGTCGAGAGTATGATTATGACGATATTTACACGCTTGCGGAATCGATATATGACGCCTTTCCGTTCGAAGCGTGACCGCTACCTAAAGTCGGTGTAAGATCATTCCACAAAATCCGAAGACAAGACGCCTTTGTAAGCCGCGTGCGTTTCGGGGTTGCGGTACATTCGCATGCCATAGCCCGCGATGCCAAAGCCCTGCGCCATCCAAAAAGACAGCGCGTTTGGATTGTCTCGGCGCACATTGAGGTCTAATTGCCGGATGCCCTTCTCGTCGAAATGGGCAAATAGCCAGTCCACAATTTTTGCCCCATACCCTCTGCGCCTGTGTTCCGAGGAAATGTAAAAGTCGTGAACACGAGCACGCCCGCCTTCAATTTCAAAAGACACAAACCCAATCGGCTGTCCCTCTATCAGTGCCCAATGGGGATGCCGATTGCCGCCCGCCCAAGTAAATATTTCCTCGCAAAACGCATCGCATGCCTTTTGCGATTGACACACCGATGCATGGGGCATCACCTCGCGCCAATACGCCTCGGCCAGTGCGCGAAATTGCCCGCGTGCGGCAATGGGCACGGGTTCGATAGTCATGGGGGGTTGCATGGCCGATCATCCAAACCGCGCGAGGCGATAGGGCGTTAAAAAATCTATCCGAGCGTCATCCAAAATTTCAATGGCCGCACATTCGCCAATCAAGGGCGCGAGCGTTACGCCGCTGTGGGTGACGGACAGGTACAAATTGGGCACCCGTTCGGAAAAGCCGAGAATGGGATGCCCGTCTTTTGGAATGGGACGCCGCCCGCGCCGCACCTCGCGTATGGGCACGCCTTCAACGGCCGGCAAAAACCGCGCGACCGCATCCACAACGCGCTGCACTTCGCCATCCGTCCGCCCCAGTGAACCGCCGTCATACACGCGCCCGTGTGCGCCGCCGTGCAGCATCACCGCACCGTTGGGCAACTGCCTGATATTGGTCTGCGGCGGGCTATCGCGCGGGGAATGCACCACAGCCGCGGTTTCAAAAATCGGAGGCACGGGATCGGTCAAAATCGTGCATCCATACGTGTGATACATGGGCACATCCAAACCCGCCATTGCCGCGAGATGCGCGGTATCTGCGCCGCCTGCGAGCACCACCGCATCGCAGGGCACCTCGCCTTGGTCCGTCGCGACCGCCGCGATACGCGATCCCGACTTCGCCAGTCCTACAACGCGCGTGTCAAAACGCAGGTCCGCGCCCCATTCCGCCAACCGCTCCACACACGCGCCCACAACTGTCCCCGTGTCTGCGTGTCCATCCCCATCCGCGTAGGAGGCCGCTGTGACCACGCCGGGAGTCAACCCTGGCTCCATCGCTTTCATCGCCTCGCCATCCAACAGGCGGATGGGATAGCCCCACGCCTGCAAAGTGCCCACGCGCTCGGCCAATTCCTTCGCGCCCTCCTCCGTAGAAGCCCACCGCAATTCACCGCCCCATGTCGCGCTTTGGGATATGCCCAACCGCTGCACAAATCGCGCCCACATGTCCAGCGACCACCGGTTGAACAGGTGGTAATGCCTCGGGTTTTTGTCGCGCGCATTCATCCACGCAAAGGAGACATAAGTCGCCGGTTGAATCGCTGTTGCCCGTTGCTCGCCGGGTGTACCCGCATCGATCACACTCACGTTCGCGCCGCGTTGGGCGAGGTGAAATGCGATAGACGACCCGACAATGCCCGCGCCGATGACGGCGATTGGAGAAGTATTCATTGTCGTAATCCGAGGGGGAGACATGAGTCCATTACCCCACCCTGCCCCATCACCCGCAGGGACAGGCCCCCGTGCCTGTCCGAAGCAGGGCCACTGGTGGATGGACAGAGGCCGAAAGTTGATTTTCATGACAAAAAACGGGTTCACCTGTGAGGGTAAACCCGTTTGTCTCGCCGAACAATTTGACTATTTGTACGTCTTCATCTCGCCAGAACGCAACCGTTGCCAGTATTCATTGAGCGTGGCTTTGATCTGCGGGCTTAGGATGATGCCGCCGATGATGTTGGGAAAGGCCATGCCCAGAATCATGGCGTCGGAAAAATTGAGCACATTTGTCAGGGCGTTCACAGAGCCGATCACCACAAACACCACAAAGATGATGCGATAAACCAAAACGGATCCCATTCCGAACAAATACTCCCAGGCGCGCTCGCCGTAGTAGGACCACGAAATCATCGTGGAATACGCAAAGAGCATGACGACGCCCGCCAACACGTAACTCGCGCCCGGGATAAAGGTCTCGAATGCCGCGCTGGTCATGGACACGCCCTTGCCCGCAAATTCCGGATCGTCATATACCCCGGTGATCATGCAGACCAACGCCGTCATCAAACAAATAATAATCGTATCGATAAAAGGCCCGATCATGGCGACCATGCCCTCGCGGGCGGGTTCATCTGTTTTGGCCGCAGCGTGGGCAAAGGCCGCGGACCCCAACCCAGCTTCATTGGAAAAGGCCGCACGGCGCACGCCGATGATGAGCACCCCAAGCGCACCGCCAAAGGCTGCCTGTGGGGTAAATGCCTGGCGGACGATCTCGGCAATCAGCCCCGGCACGTCGGCGATATGCGTGAGAATAATCAGAACAGAGGTAATGACGTACAGCCCACACATAAAGGGCACGATGCGCGACGTGACATTGCCGATGCGCTTGATGCCGCCGATGATGACAATGGCTACAAACGCGGCGAGCACAATGCCGAGAATCCACTTCGCGCCTTGTTCCGTGAAAACGGGGAAAACCGTGCCGAGGATTTCAACGGTCTGGTTGGCCTGAAACATATTGCCCCCGCCAAACGCGCCGCCCAAGGTGAGGAGGGCAAACACGACGGCCAATGTGCGCCCCAAGCCGGCAAGCCCTTTTTGACCCAAGCCTTCTTCGAGATAGTACATCGGGCCGCCCGCCACGCGGCCGTCGGGATGGATTTTGCGATACATCACGGCCAGCGTACACGACGCCAGTTTGGAGGACATGCCAAATAGCGCGGTGACAATCATCCAGAAAACCGCGCCTGGCCCCCCTGTGCCAACCGCAACGGCAACGCCCCCGATGTTGCCGAGGCCAATGGTCGCGGAAAGCGCGCTGGTCAGTGCCTTAAAGTGCGAAATTTCCCCCGGATCATCGGGATTGTCGTACCGCCCGCGAATCACGTCTATCGAATGCTTGAACCCGCGCAGGGAAATCCATCCAAAGAAGAAGGAATAGTAAATCCCGCCGCCCACCAACACGACGATAATCAGGGGAATCCCCAGACCAAAATCATAGAAAAACACGGAGAACAAGAAACTGGCCGCCGCGCCCATGTGTTCTTCAAACGCGCTTAATTGCGCCAACAGCCAATTTGGCGATTCCGGTTCTGCGATTTCCTGTGCGAACACAGAACCGGCCACAAATGGCCCTATCAGCAAGGCCAACAGAGAAAACTTAGCATACATACAACGCTCCCTTTGTTTTGGGGGTGGTTTTGCAAAACGCGAACGCGCTTACAATATAATACAAATTGAGATTCTGTGTAGCGTTTTTAAGGATGGCAGACGTTCTCCTTGCACTTTCTGTTTGCGTTGAGCAGCTTAGCGAAGCGCGAGAGGCGCGGCCTTTGTGCCCGCCCGAAGAGGCTGACTGCCAATCCTGCCCATCCCGATTCTGACCGCGTTTTATTTTTAGAGTCCCTAACAGAAAGCGTTGCCATGGATTTGTGAGAGGCCGCCTTTGAGGCGTACCTGCGGGTGTTCACTCCTCTGTTTCAGACGCTTGCTTTCTTTATGTTAGGGCTTCAAGGCCGTGCCCACTTCTCGGGGCACCTTGGGGGCGAGGGCCCCTGCTTTTTTGAACTGCCCGAACACATTGCGCGCGCGGGCTTCCAATTTTGTATTTTGTTCGACACTGGCGGTCCCTTTCTCGACTTGGGCCCCGGGAAGCGGAATATATTGCGTGTTCATTTTTTTGATGTCGCTTTGGGAACGAGTGTGAACCGATCAGCTGACCAAGGACGCGAGGCGAGATTTCGCTTTTCGGATGACAGGTCCCCCTTTCTCGGCCTGTCAGTGGTTTTTCTTCTTGTGGTGAAGCCGTTGTTGGCGCGCGAAGCGCAGTCCTTTGTGCCCTTTCTTTTTTTGTTGGTTATGGCCGTGGTGCTCTGGCCGCTTGGCCTTGCCAAGGTGCTCTTTGGGTTGTGTGTGGTTCTCGGATTGTTGGGGTTTGGATTTTCGTTGTGGCTGGATCTGAGGGCCGTTTCAGAGGCCGTATCTGAAGGGGTTGCGTTGGCCTTGCTCGGTGTTTATGCCTCGTTTTACGGGATATGTCTTGTGGTTTTTTGGACCGGATTTTCTCTGAGAAGATGATCGCGGCAGATACCATTCAGGGGGGAATTGCCGTCTCATTTCTCAGCGGGTTGTTGTGGGCGTTTTTCTATCCCATCTTGCTCTTGCTCGACCCCGCTGCGATTTCATTGCCCGTTCACACATCGGGCGAGTTTTCAGAGTTGATTTATTTTTCCTTTGTCACGCTGACCCCTTTGGGGTACGGAGAGATAACGCCGGTGAGTTGGATGGCGCAAAACCTGACCCTGTTGGAAGCCGTTTGGGGTCAGACGTATCTGGTGGTGCGGGTTGCTCGCCTGGTGGGATTGCCTTTGAGTGGGGCCGGTCAATCGGATCACAAATAGGAAGGGTTATGAATGACAGATGGCCTGTTGTGTTTGGCGTTTTCTTTTGGGTGCTCTTATTGACGCCTGACGTTTGTGCTCAAAGTGAAAAAGAGCCCGTTGCTAGCTGACCTAATTCCCGCATTTGCAATTCATTGAATTTTGTCCATCAAAAAAATAAAAACGCCCGGTCATTGTGCGACTGGGCGTTTTTTTGCTCGATTTGCGTTATCACTCGGTGCTTGGCTTGGTGTCTGTCAATGATGCGGTTGTTGGGGCGTTTGAGGGTTTGGCGAAAAAGTCGGGGAGGGCAACAACGGGTTCTCCGAGGGACAGACGCATGCGCGCGTCCTGCATGCAGCATGCGGGTTCGTCGGCGCAGGGGGCGGTGCGATTGTTTGAAGCACGAAGAAAATGGGATGGCAGATTTGGTTTGGCTCTTGTAAGAGTCGGAACAGACCTTATTTTCCGTCCCGTCCCACTCGGCACAACGATATCGCCCTGCAAAACATAGACATCATGAGCAATATCAGGAGCATGAACCTCATTCAATACCCTCTGAAAACTCCCCTCATAACGCGCCACAGAAGCCGGCACCCTATGAGGTTCATTTGTCTCAAGCGACTAATAGACTTGCCAACCTTATGTTTCAAATCCGCTATCATATCCGCCATTATAGATCTCCTTTCTATTCACCAATCACCAATCACCATCTCATAAACAAGATCAGATCACATCATAAATAGACTTCTCGTCCCCATCCGTCAACTTATCCCACAATATCAAAATCTTCCAAGCATCATCTCTCTCATGTCCTAAATCCATCAATCCCTTGACCAAACGCTTCCGCCAATACAAACTTTCCCTCTTCTCTCCATTTTTCTTTGTTAGGACTTACGCATGCTGAGTTAAAAAAGGGTGCAATTCCGTAAAATTTATCACTTTGAGGAGGTGTCAATGGACCGACCGACGCGTTTGGATTACTGTCAGTATCTGCTTAGCAGTCCCCTCAACTATACCCTGACCCATTTCGCCGACCATAGCGAAGGGTTCAGTCATGATATGATCAACCGCTATCTCGCCGGTGAGCGTATCCCGCCCCGCTTGGTGTGGGAACACGTCAAAGACCACATCGCGTTGACGCCCAAAGGCTATGTGATCTTTGATGACACGGTTTTAGACAAGCGACACGCTCGCAAGATCGCGTTAGTGCGCCGTCAATATAGCGGCAACGCCCAAGGCGTCATCAACGGCATCGGGGTGGTCACATGTGTCTATGTCAATCCGCAAGAGGATCGGTTCTGGCTGATTGACTATCGGATTTATGATCCGCAAGGCGATGGCAAAACCAAATTGGATCATCTCAAGGACATGCTCTCTGGGTTGGTCTATCAGAAGCGCCTTCCTTTTACCGGGGTCTTGATGGACAGTTGGTATGCGACTAAAACGGTCATGCTACACATAGAGCAGATGCAAAAAACCTATTACTGTCCCCTCAAGACGAACCGGCGCGTGGACGATTCGGCAGGCACAATCCCCTACCAGCGCGTAGATAGCTTAACTTGGACGAAAGCGCAACGCAAACAAGGCAAGTCAATTAAAATCAGAGGGTTCCCCAAAGACCACAAAGTGAAATGATTCCGGGTGGCGTCTGCTGCCAGACGCACGGCGTATGTCGTGACGAACGACCAGGCTCAAAACGATTCTTCAGTGGTACAACAGGTGTGTCACCAAAGATGGAAAATTGAGCCATTTCACCGCGAAGTCAAACAGGTGACCGGGCTTGAAAAGTGTCAATGCCGGTTGGCACGCATGGTACGAAATCATATTGGGTGTGCGATGTTAGTTTGGATAAGACTCGCGCAGGTGGCCTATCAAACAGGACAAACCATTTATCAAGTCAAATACCGGGGGGTGGCTGACTTCTTGAGACAACAACTCAAAGCACCTCATATTCCAATGGTGATTGCGTAAGTCCTATTTGTTACAAATATCTGCTTTCCATCCAACACTGCAAGCACTTTTCTCTGTAAAAGCAACTCTCTAATACGTCCATCCTCATTTCCCTTTTTTCCTTTCACCACCAAATCTAAAACCCGTGACAACAACCCCCCCTTCATCATCCCCTGCATCCCTCCCAACATCCCCCGCCGCTCGTCCTTATCGCCTCCATCTGACGCCTCAACAACACCCAATGTCTGTCTCACAATGCACCGCCATTTTCTCATACGACAAAAGGCAATAGACTACTATCGCTTTTTCACAAAATTTTCAAATTTTTATCACCAGCACATCTCCACCCCGGGTCGCTTCCTTCTATATACTAGTGAAAAAACGACCGAAAAATCGAAATTATACAGACTTTACTGCTTATTTTTTTCTGACAGGCACCTCCCGATCATGCCCATCAGAAAATCCCGATCATGCCCGTCAAAAAATCCAAATTTCAATGAATCTGACACCTACCATGATACCTAAAAAAACAAATATATCGCCGTTCACTTTCAACAACAGACAGATAACATTTTTGCTTTTTGCATCTCTCGATGAGACAGGGCCTATCTTTGAGACAGGGCCTATCTTTGACGGGTTTGACCGGCGTCAATGGCCGAGGAAATGCACAAGAAAACAAGCTCGACATCATCACTAAAACGCCCAACCCACCCCATCTCAAACACAATCCTTTACCCCAACAACAATTCTTTACCTTCAAGACGATTATTCCCCACAAAACTTGACGCTCCTTGATCTACACGCTTTAACGGAGA
This sequence comes from uncultured Latescibacterota bacterium, assembly GCA_958295785.1. Lineage (GTDB taxonomy): Bacteria > Latescibacterota > UBA2968 > UBA2968 > UBA2968 > VXRD01. The sequence continues at coordinate 1,088,452 of OY282377.1, read as the reverse complement.
TTTCCCATACCGAGTATAACAGGCCACACAAAAATCGTTCCCAAGGGATGCGACTGCAACACGTCCGTCAGCGCACGGCGCGCCATGCCCTGAACGAGCACCTGCATCTTCAGAGGTTACCCGCGTGGGCAATTCAGGGGGCATGCGATCCGTTTCGATTGCGTTCACGCTCGTTAGGGGATTTGCCATGACATAGACTCCTCTCCGAATGCGAGCCGATCTCGCGCGCTGGCGTGAGGCAGAATGGCAGTTGGGGCGCGCTTTGTATGATATGATTTCACGCTGGAAACGCATGGGGCGTTTCGCTATATTGATGGGGTCTTATACCCATTTGATTTTTCTTTGTCCGTCTCCTGCCTCCCATCAGGGAGGCCGGAGAAATGGGGAACAGACGCTCCTCAGAGATCATGCGGTGCTTGTCTCAAGCGTTGGGTTCTGCCCCCTCGTTTGTTACTTCCGATGCGTTGGCTACGCCTGTGCCTACGGCGTGCGGCGACCTCCTTTTTTTCAACAGCAAAAAAAGGAAGCAAAAAATGCCGCTCTCATGCGCCGAGGGGGGCTCTGCACAGCGCAAATCGCTTTGCGGGTCGCACACCATGCGCTGGCCTGCGAGGTGGGGTGCAAGAGGGAGGTGGGTTGCGAGATGGCCTTGCGCGCTGTGCGCGATGGTTTTATCGGAGGGTCTTTTGGGATGGCCTTTTTGCCATGGCTTTTCTGAATGCCTAGGTAACGGCAAGGGAATCATTAAGAAGCCCTCACATAAAGAAAGCAAGCGTCTGAAACAGAGGAGTGAACACCCGAGGGAGAGGAACGCCTCAAAGTTGGCCTCTCACAAATCCAGGGCAACGCTTTTTGTTAGGGACTCTTAGGCTTATTTTCAGGACATGTTGACGAATGATCGCATGATTGTTAAGATACGAGATGTGAGAGCCCAAGGTAGCCCTTGTGCCTGCCCGAAATGCTCAAAATGAAACGGATTTGAAAACCCATGGCCCTCCTTCGTCGGTATCTGCCTTTTCTCGACTGGATTGGCGAACTCAAAGACGGGCGCGTTTTGCGTGCCGATATGATGGCGGGGATCACCGTGTCGCTGGTGTTGATCCCGCAGGCGATGGCCAATGCACAACTGGCCGAGATGCCGCCCTATTACGGCTTTTACGCATCCTTTGTGCCCATTGTGGTCAGCGCGCTATTTGGCTCGTCGCGCCAACTCTCCACGGGCCCGGTCGCGCTCGTGGCGTTGATGGTCGCCTCTGAATTGGGGCAACTGTCCGTTGGCGAAGAAGCGTATATCGCCTACGCCATTTTGTTGGCCCTGATGGTTGGGCTGTTGCAATTTGGGCTGGGTGTGTTGCGCTTGGGCGTTTTGGTGAACTTTCTCGCCCATCCCGTGGTGCTCGGGTTCACCAATGCCGCGGCCCTCATCATCGGCACGTCGCAAATCGACAAATTGTTCGGCGTCACCGCAGAACGCGGGGGGGCGCATTACGAGCGCGTGATCCACATGTGGGATGTGATCTCAGCGGGGTTTCACATGCCCACCTTGGTCATGGGGTTGTCGGCGATTGTGTTGTTATTTGTTTTGCGGCGCGTCAACCCGCAAATTCCCAATGTGCTGATCGTCGCGATCCTCACAACCGGGGTTTCGTGGCTCATCGGATTTGAGCGCGATTACGGAGGCAAGGTCGTGGGCAACATCCCCCAAGGCATTCCCACCTTTGCCATGCCAAACATCGACTGGGGCGTGGTGCCGACCCTGTTTGGCGCGGCCCTCACCATCGCGCTCATTGGATATTTGGAAACCATTTCCATTGCCAAAGCCATTGCCGCGCAGACGCGCCAGCGCATTGACGCCAATCGGGAATTGCTCGCGCAGGGCCTGAGCAATATCGCCGGCAGCTTTTTTCAGAGTTTTCCGGTTTCCGGCTCGTTTGTCCGCTCCACAGTCACCTTGCGCGCAGGCGGTCAAACCGGATTTGCGTCTGTCATCGCCGGGCTGGTGGTGATCCTGTTGTTGCTGTTCTTCACCCCACTCTTGTACCACATGCCCTTGGCCACCTTGGCGGCGATTGTCATGGTGTCTGTGGCCGGGCTGTTGCACGTCAAGCCCATTGTGCGCGCGTGGCGGATTCACAAGCACGATGGCATCGTCGCCCTCTCGTCCTTCGCGCTGACCCTCATTTTCGCGCCCCACCTCGACAAGGGCATTTTGATCGGCGCGACCCTGTCCCTCGCGCTGTACCTCTACCGCACCATGAAACCGCGCGTGGCCTTTCTCGCCCGGCACCCCGATGGCGCGTTTCGAGACGCGGTCGAACACGACTTGGAATTGTGCGATGCCATCGCCACCATGCGATTTGACGGCTCGCTGTATTTTGGCAGCGCGGGCGCGTTTGAAGACGCCATCTTGGAGCGGATCGGCGATCCCGTGTTGCGCTATGTGATTGTGGATGCCGAGGGGATGAATGAGATCGACGCAACGGGCGAAGACATGCTGGTTCGCGTGGTGCAGCGGCTGCACGAGGCCGGCGTTGAAGTGCTGTTTGCACGCACAAAAAAACAGATTGTAGATGCGCTCGACCGTGCGGACAGGCTCGAAGCCATTGGCCGAGATCGCTTTCACACCACCCTCGACCGCGCCGTAGCGCGCGTTTGGACGGCATTGGAAGGTCAATACCCCTGCAACAGGTCGTGCCCTGTCGAGTGCCCGCTCCATCGCCCGAAATCCAATGGGGCTATTGTCTATCGGGTTTAGGGGGCCGACCACCCCGCCAACCCAAAAATCGAGATGTGAAACCGCAGGGGCGGTGCCTCTGTGCCCGCCCGAAGATATGAGAAGCGGTTAGCCCATCCATCGCTTTGGACTGGCACGGGGGCCGCGCCCCTTCTATTCTTCTATTCGCCTTTGACCGCGAAACAACGATGTTGCTTTTATTTTATTTTTTCTTAATTTGTCCGGCGTGTTTTGCAGGGGCTTGTCTCCCCAATTCCGAGTATCTCATTCGCCCCCCTCGTGCAGTTCATTTGTTCCCTTTCACCACAGGAGGAAGTCTATGAGGCGAGCAAGTCTTTTTTTGTTTTTGTCAATGGCACTGGCGGCGTTTTCAGCCAGTGCTGTCTTTGCCGGATCGACCGGCAAAATCGCCGGGAAGGTCGTGGATAAATCCACCGGAGAGACCTTGCCCGGAGCCAATGTGGTGATTGCAGGTACCACATTGGGCGCTGTCACCGATGCCGATGGCAATTATTTTGTTCTCAATGTGCCGCCGGGGTCTTATGCGGTCAGTGCGAGTATGGTGGGGTATCACAAGGCGACTCAGGCCAATGTGCGGGTCTTTATCGACTTGACCACCACCGTGAATTTCTCGGGCGAATTTGGGCTCGTGGAAGCGACCATTCAGTTGGCCGAGATCACGGTCATTGCCGAACCCCCTGTGGTGCAGCCCGATATTTCGGCCAATGTCGCCAACATCTCGGCGGCGGATGTCGAAACCCTGCCCCTGACCAGCGTGAACGAAGTCGTGCGCTTAGAGGCCGGGGTGCTGGCCTCTAACAATGGCGACCTGTCGATTCGGGGCAGCGATTTGAATGAGATCGCCTTTTCGGTTGACGGTATGTCGATGCGCGATGGTCGCGAGAACGAGCCGTATTCCACGGTGAGTTATACGTCGATCAAGGAAATGAGCGTACAGTCGGGCGGGTTCAATGCCGAATACGGCAATGTGCGTTCTGGCCTGGTCAATATCGTGACCAAAGAAGGCGACAAGCGACGCTACAACGGCGATGTGTTGTTGCGATACAGCGGCGCACAGCGCGATTATTTTGGCCCGTTGCCGAACCATCCCAATGGCTATTATTGGCGTCCATTTACAGATCCCGCTGTGAAGAACGTGGGGACGCATTCGCCCGAAAGTCCGTGGGATGTGTACACGCGGCAACAGTACTCGCACTGGCCCGGGTGGAATACCATCGTGAGAAACTGGGCGAATTCGGCGACCGATCCGTATCACGGCGTGGGTGTGAAAGACACGGGCGCAGATGAATCGACCTTGCCGGTCGGCGAATTGCAAGTGGATGATGCGGTGATTACCGAGTTGTTCGAGTGGTATCGGCGCAAGGATTTGGAAGTTCGCAATGCGGATTTCGATATCGACTTGGGCTTTGGCGGCCCCTTGGTTCCAGGAGTGAGCGACAAACTCGGCGGGTTGCGGTTCTTTGCGTCTGGCAAGCGCGAGCGCAGGGCGTATATGATCCCTCGGTCAATCGATCAGTACGAAAACGACTGGGGCCGCGTAAAGGTCACGTCTGATATTCGCACCAACATGAAGTTGAGCGTCGAGGCGATGGCGGGTGAAGAGTTCGGGTTGAATCCGAACCAGAATGGCTTTCCCAATATGTGGCGCGGCAATCAGGAAATGGGGGTCGGGAGCTACGATGCAATTTGGGCGAATCACCTCCACAACACGCTTCAAATCCAGCGCAACAACATCGGCCTCAGCTTTTCGCATGTGTTGAGCCCGAGAACGTTTTACGAATTGCGCGTTCAAAGAATGAATTCGGATTACTTGTCCGAAAAATATCCAGAGCGCGACCTGACCGCTGTCGAAAAGACCATTCCGCGCAATCCGGATTTTCCCGCGCCCAATCCCACTCAACAGGTTTCGGAGATCACGCAGAACCACATCGGGTTGACGGCTGCCCCGGATGAGTATTTTATCAAGAATGAGGTTTTTGTCGACGGCATGTATTTTGGGGGTCACTGGGCCAATAGCCGCGATAATTCCGAAATCACGACTTGGACGACGCGCTTTGACATTACGAGCCAGCGCAATCAAGTGGCGCAGTTCAAGGCGGGTTTGGAATTGATCGCCAGCGATTACGACGTCAATCACGAAAGATCAGAGCCGTTCTTCAAAAACAACGCGGCGCCGAAATACGTCTGGCAACGCACGCCGAGACAGTTTGCGGCCTATTTGCAGACCAAGCTCGAGTTCAATGCGATGATCGCAAACTTGGGGGTGCGTTGGGATCGCTGGAATGGGGGTGGCGAATGGTGGGTGTACGAAAATTTCTCCAGTGCGTTTGGGGCGAAAATCGGCAAGGAAAATCTCGAAGGCGCCCTCGAACAGGCACCTGTTAAGACCCTGTCGTACTTAAGCCCGCGCTTGGGCATCTCGTTCCCGGTCACCGCGGACAGCAAGTTGTTTTTCAACTACGGGCATTTCCGCCAGATGTTGAACCCGCACAATCTCTTCCTCGTAGATGAGGTCAACACGGGCGCGGTCTCGCGGATCGGCAACCCCAATCATCCGATGCCGCGCACGATCAATTACGAACTCGGCTTCGAGCAGAATTTGTTCGACCGGTACTTGCTGCGCTTGAGCGGCTATTACAAGGCCAACGACGACCAGACGAATGACGTGCGCTACACCAATCTGGACCAAACCGTGTCTTACCGCCTTTTTGAACCCCTCAACTACGACGACATTCGGGGGTTTGAAATCACCTTGCGAAAGCGCAGGGGCAAGTGGTTTGGCGGGTTTGTCAACTATACGTATATGCAGACCAAGGGCGGCAACTACGGCCGGGACGAGAGGTTTGAGAATCGCTTGTCGCAGTCCAATTTCGATGCGACCTCAACGCGGCACTACCAGAACCGGCCCGTCAGCAGGCCCTTTGGCAGGTTGGCACTGGAATTTTACACGCCGCGCGACTTCGGCCCGGATGTTTCGGGATTTTATCCCTTCGGCAAGTGGGATATGTCTTTTGTGGGCAGTTGGCGCGTCGGGCAATACTTCAACTGGTATGGCCCGGAAGGCGGGGCCATTGCCGGTTTGACGAACAACATCCAGTACAAGAGTTCTCGGACCATGGACTTGCGCCTGACCAAGCAGTTCAAAATGATGGGCGTCAGGTCGATGTTCTTTTTGGACATCACCAATGTGTTCAATCTCAAGCATCTCAATCGAAACGCTGCCGATCCCGCGGGCAGCGACCGCGACTGGGAGGCGTATCTGACATCCCTGCATTTGCCGGAAGATACATTCGGCGAGTTCAACCCGCCCTATCAGTACATTCCCGGCAATGACGCGCCCGGCAGTTTCCGAGATTACGGCACGCAATTTGTGCCCATTGAAATCGTCAGTGCAGCCGGCGAGTTGCCCGCCAATGGCTTGCCCGGCGACGCGGAAATCACGGCGGGCTTGCCCATGGGCCTCGAACCAGACCGCCGCGTTTTGTGGTACGTGCAGGAAACCGAGCAGTACCGCGAATACCAAAACGGGTCATGGTCGCAGGCCAATCCGGACTTTGTCGATGAGGTGCTGGACAACAAGTTGTACATCGACATGCCCAACAACGACTTTGTCTGGTTCTTAAATCCGCGCCGCATCAACCTGGGCTTGCGGTTCTCGTTCTAAAGCAACCACAAGGACCCCTCCCTCTAACCCCGTTATTCGCTCCGCTCATTCGCAACGGGGAGGGGGCCGAAGGAGGGGTCGTCAAAGGAGAAAGCGCAATGAATAGACTGTTGAAATCCTCGCCCTGGGCCGCGCTCGCGTTGTTGGCGTTTTGCGGTCAACCGACTGAGGTGCGGGCGCAGGCCGACTTGGCGTGGATGGATGTGGGTGAGTATCACTACCGGTATTCGTCAACCGGAGCAGAGCCTTCGATTAACCAGCCCCAATTTCGCGGTTTGGTCAAGTATTGGCCGGGCATTTACTTTCGAGAGGGCGGTTCGCATGTGCGGTCGCGCCATTATATTGGCGTGCGCGATTTTACGGATGAAAATGGCGCTTCCTGGCCGTTTAAGGTCGCGCGTGCAGGGCCGCGCGTCTTTGACCTGGGAGAGCATTTTGCCCTGCCCATGGAACTGGTCGGCAAGTTTCCAAAGCCCGAGGTGTTTGTCGATGGGTTTCAATCTTTTCCCCGGCCCACCGTGCTCACCCGCGTCGATCCTTCCATTCCGTCAGATCGCATGATTACGCGCGGGGCCCATACCACTGTGGGGATTACGTGGGAAGAGAAAATTTACGGATTTTCCAATCCCTACCACGATGACTACCACATCAGGGAAATGACGTGGACGAATACGGGCAATGTCGATGAGGATGACGAGATCGAATTGCCCGATCAAACCGCGAATGAGATGATGTTGTCCTTTGCGGCCAAAGAACACCTCAATGGGCCTCGCGGAGTGACGGGCGCGGGGGTGTCGGGCACGATGTGGGATTACGTGGGCGATGGCATGGAACCGTTGGGCAAATGGGAAGGCATACGCGCAACCCTCGGCTGGATAGGCAATGGCACCAATGTCTCGTTTCTGAACAGAATTGGAGGTCCGATTTGGCGCGATGGTCGCCGAAGCAGTGTTTATCGCATTGCCGATGGCGATTCCATCGGGCGGCTCGGCGGGGCGTATATGCTGACCCGCGCGATTTTGCACGCCGATACGAGTCCGACAAATGATGACAATGATCCGCGCCAGCCCAGAAGTACGGGCTTTCACCGGGGCGGCGAGCCGATCACCAACCCCGCGTTTGGCGATGCCGAACAGATGAAAGACACGTACCATTTTATGCACCCGGACTTGAGCTATGCCGAGTACGGCAACCCGGGCGAAAATGGACACTTTTTCCCGCACGAGGCCGACCGTTCAGCCCCGTTAGAGCCTGCCGGGCCATTTGATTCGGAATCGTGGTACGAACGCATGGCGGCCCAAGTCAATGTGGATCGCATGAGAAGTGGGGGCATGGTGCCGTGGTTTGCCTTTGGCCCCTACACGCTGGCGCCGGGCGAAAGCGTCAAGATGGTCTGGATTGAAGGTGTACACGGACTGAATCGGGATGTGTGCGTCGCCGTGGGCAGGGCGTACAAAAATTCGAATTATGACGATACCCTGCCCATCACACACAATGGACAGACCCACACGAAGAACCGCTGGGCACTGGGCACTCGAGATTCCATCTATCAGATGATCCGCAGGGCCACGGCGAACTGGGAATCCGGCTATGCGATTCCGCATCCGCCGCTGCCGCCCAGTGTGTTCAGAGTGCAATCGGGTTCCGATCAAATTGTGCTTTCATGGGAGACCTTCTCCAATGCCAATCACACGGGGTTCGAGATTTGGCGCACGCGCAATTTGTTTGAAAGCAGCGTGCAAGACCTGTGGGAATACGATTTGATCGCCACGCTGGGGGCAGAGGCCCGCGAATACGAAGACACGGACGTGGTGCGCGGCATCAGTTATTTTTACTACATCCAATCCGTGGGGCAGGTGAACAACAACGCCACGGGGATGACGCCGACGGGCAGTGTGATGAAAAGCAGCCGGTATTACACGCAGACGTACGATCCCGCGTTTTTGAAGCGCCCGCCCGGCAACACGCTGGCCGATGTGCGCGTTGTGCCCAATCCCTACGTGCTGGAAGCAGATCAAAATATCCGATTCCCGGATCAGCAGGACAAGCTGGCGTTTTTTGAGATTCCGGGGGAATGCACGATCCAGATTTTCAGCGAATTGGGCGAGGCGATTTTCACTATCGAACACACAGATGGCACGGGGGACGAGTTCTGGAACCTGACCACCGAGTCGAATCAGGTGCTCGCCAGCGGCATTTATTTTGCCGTGATCAAAGACCTTCAAACCGGCGAAAAGGTGATCAAAAAATTCGCCATTATTCGTTAGAGGCTATCTTCAATTTTCTCGGGACCTATCCCCCTAACCCCGTTGCGGAGAGGGGCCGGGGGAGGGATATAATCCGCGTTCATCTGCGTTCCAACCAATGGGGTATTTCAATGACCAAAAAATTTCTCACATTTTCACTGACGCTGTGCTGCACCTGTTTGCTGAGTTTGACAGCTGTTCGCGCACAAGATGTCACGCCGGATCCAGACGATGAGGCTTTGCCCGATCCCGGGCAGGATATTCCGCGCGAGCGCCGCGCACAGACGGGCTTTAAATTTTTGAGTGTGTCGCCCGATGCCCGCGCCGCCGGCATGGGCGATGCGTATTCCGCCATGAAGGTGGGGTCAACCGCGATGTTTTACAACCCCGCGACCATGGCCTATCTCGACCGCAAGTTTCACTTGGCTACCGGGCAGGTCAAGTGGATCGCGGACGTGACTTACAACATGGGCAGTGTCGGGTTGCGTACCAATTGGGGCGTTTTCGGCTTGTCGATAGTCGCTGTTGATTACGGCGATTTTGAACGCACCATCCGCGCAGACAACGATCAGGGCTTCCTCGATGTGGGCACGTATAGCCCGTCCGCTTGGGTTATCGGCCTCGGCTACGCCCGCGCGATTACGGACCGCTTTTCCGTGGGCGGCAATATCCGCATTGCCAAACAATCGCTCGGCAATGTCCCCGTGGGCGTTGAGGGCACGGCCCCGGTGACGAAAAAATTTGACGAGCGTTCGACCATTGTCGATTTTGGCGTGCTCTACTGGACCGGCTTTAAGAGCCTGACGCTGGCGCTGAATACGCGCAATTTCTCGCAGGAAAACAAGTATAGCGAGGAGAGTTTTGAACTCCCGCTGACGTTCCGCATGGGTTTGGCGATGGATCTGATCGATTTCACGTCGCTGGATAAGAAAGCCCATTCCATGATTTTGTCGCTGGATACCGAGCGCCCGCGCGATTTTTCCGAGCAAATCAAGATCGGCATCGATTACACGATCATGCAGATGCTGTCTTTGCGCGCAGGCTACGCAATGCCGACCGATGAGCAAGGGATTTCGCTCGGCGTTGGCCTCGGGCGCGACCTCGGCGGTGTGGATTTGCGCGTGGACTATGCGTACACCGATTTTGGCGTGTTTGACAGTGTCAACCGACTGACGCTTCAGGCGGGGTTCTGAGTTCACCGCGATGTATCGGACAAGGCCATGAAAACCAAGCTGACCATGCTTGACAATAAGCCCGGACTCGAATGAGAAACCGGGCTTTTTTGAAAATAGCGGTCAGCTATCCGCTATCAGCCCCTCTCGTTACACGCTCCGCTCGTTGTAGGCGACGCCCGTACCTACGAGGATAGAAACGTAGGGGCGATGCCCCCGTGCTCGCCCAAAGAGACAAAAGAATGTAGGGGCGATGTCCCCGTACTCGCCCAAAGACACAAGAGAATGTAGGGGCGATGCCCCCGTGCTCGCCCGAAAATGCAAGACACAATGGCAAAAGCGACTCAAAATACGCCAACACGAGCGCCGATTGGCAGCGGCTTACGCACATATCGCACGGCGGTTGCATCGGTTGGCATGATATTGGTGAGCGTGTTGTGGAATGAGTGGATGCCCTATTATACGGCGGGATCGAACATCAGCCGCAGCCATTTTCCGGTGGCACTTTTCTATCCGTTTTTGATTTTGTGCGTGTGCAATTTGCTGGCAAATTACCGGCGGTCGGTCTGGGCATTGACGCGGTCGGAATTGTCGGTGGTGATGGCGTCGGGGTTGGTGGGGATTTCGGTGTCTTACGACGGGATCAGTGGGCATTTGATCGGTGTGGTGGCCGCGCCTTATTATTTTGCATCCGCGGAAAACGGCTGGACCACGTATTTGCTCGAACACATTCCAAATTGGCTGGTGCCGACCAATGCCGGCGGAGAGATGACGCGGTTTTACGAGGGTGGAAAGGGGACATTCCCATGGCGCGTGTGGGTCGCGCCGATTTTCTGGTGGATGTGTTTTTTGGGCGCGATGGGATTTGCGGTGTTCAGCGTGGTGGTGATTTTGCGGAAGCAGTGGGTAGAATACGAGCGGTTGGCCTATCCCCTCGTGGAAGTGGGGGGGATGTTGACGGAGACAGAACCCGATGGCAGATTGGAAAAGACGCTGCGTTCGCCGTTGTTCTGGCTTGCGTTTGGGCTTGTGATGGCGTTGAAACTGTGGAATATCGGGTCTTATTTTTCGCCGGGTTTTCCGCATATTTCCATTGAGGGAATGAACTGGCGGGCTTTTCCCGATTTTCCCGCGCTGCCATTTCGCCTCAGTTTTTATGCGATAGGTTTTGGCTATTTTGCGCGGTTGGATGTGTTGTTCAGCGTGTGGTTTTTTATCGTTTTGACGGCGTTTCAGATTTATGTCTCAAATATTTTGGGGTATCCGCTGGGGGCGTCGAATTTGCATTGGGAAAATGAGGTGTTGAATTGGCAGAGTATGGGCGCACTCATTTTTCTCGCGGTATGGGGGTTGTGGATGGCGCGGGCACATTTGAAGGCGGTGTGGCAAAAGGCGTGGGATCCGAGTTGTGATGTGGATGATCGCACAGAGTTGTTGTCCTATCGCACGGCTGTTTTTGGGCTGGGGCTTTCACTGTTGTTTGCTATGTGCTGGCTGGTCGCTACGGGGATGGTCTTGTGGGTTGCAGTGGTGTTTTTGGTTCTGGCGATGTTGTTGTTTTTGGGACTTGCGCGGGCGGTTTCCGAGCTGGGGTTGGTCTATGCGTATTATCGGTTGGAGCCCAATGATGCGGTGGTGCAGGCATTTGGGTCGGCTTCCGTGATGGGGATATCGAGCATTGTCGCGCTGGCGTTTATGCGGGTGTTTAATTTTTTTCCCGATATTGGGAAGGGTTTTTTGATGCCGTCGTTTTCCCAAGCGGTGAAGGCCGTGGATAAGACGGTGAAACCCCGGCGGATTACGGGGGTGATTTGGGCGTCGCTCACAGTGGGATTTGTGATTTCGATAGCGAATACGCTCTACTTGAGTTACGAATACGGGGCGTATAATTTGGGAAATATGGGCCTCGTACACGTTGGGCCTCGCGCATTTGATTTTGCGATAAAGGCGATCCGCAATCCCCTAAGTCTCGGCGGCGATGGGCGCGTGATGTGGGCAGGCATTGGTGCAGGTCTGATGGCGGTTTTGACCCTGATTCGCTATTGGGCACCGGCGTGGCCGCTGCATCCGATTGGCTTGGCAATGCAGGGAAATTACGGGGTGAGTAAGACGGTGTTTTCGGTTTTTATTGCGTGGGCGATCAAGGGGGTTGTGATGCGGATGGGGGGCGTGCAGGTGTATGAGAAAGGGAAGCCGTTTTTTATCGGTTTGCTGGCAGCGCAGGCGGTCAGCACGGGGTTGGTTTTTGTGGTGGATTGTTTGTGGTTCCCACATCAGGGGCATAATGTGCATAATTTTTGATCGCCGGAGGTTGCACTGACCACTTGGAGCGATCCCTTGCCGTTACGCAGTCATTCAGAGAAGCCATTGCAACCAGGCCATCCCAAAAGACCGTCAGACAAAGCCATCACGCACAGCGCGCAAGTCCATCTCGCAACGCACATTCATCTTGCAACCCACCTTGCAGGCCAACGCATGTCGTGCGACCCGCAAAGCGCTTTGCGCTGTGCCAGCCCCTCGGCGCATGAGAGCGGCATTTTTTGCCTACTTTTTTTGCTGTTGAAAAAAAGTCGGTCGCCGAAGGCATCAAAGGCAACCCACATGGAGGCAGAACCAAACGCTTTACGTAAGTCTGTTCCCCAATTCCCCATTCATCCCTGATGGGAGGCAGAATACGAACAACTTAAAAGCAATTTGGTATAACGACTGAATCATGACGCGAAGAACATTTATCCAACACGGCCTTATCTCCGCGAGCGCGTTGATCCTCATGCCATCGGCGGTTGCGTCAGAGCCACAGGTGATGACCGTGACAGGGCCGATTGCGCCCGAACACATGGGATTCACGCTGCCGCACGAACACATCATGTCCATTTTTGGTGGACAGCCGAGCCGCATAGCGCGATACGACGAGGAAAAATTATTCGCCACCGCGATTCCCTATCTCAAGATGCTAAAGGTGTTTGGCGTGCAGACGATCTGCGAATGCACAGGGGCGTATTTTGGACGGCGCGTGGATTTGCTTCGGCGCATTTCGCAAGCAACCGGCATGCAAATGCTCACCAATACCGGGTATTATGGCGCGGCCCATGATCGCTATGTGCCCGAACACGCCTTTCACGAGACAGTCGATCAAATTGCCCAACGCTGGATTGACGAGTGGGAACATGGGATTGATGGGACAGATATTCGGCCTGGGTTTATCAAAATTGGCGTTGACCCCGGCATGCCGTCTGACATTGACGCGAAACTCATTTGGGCCGCGGGCAAGACGCATCTCAAGACCGGGTTGACGATTGTCTCCCATACGAGTGGTAGCACGGATGCAGCGGTTGAACAGGTTGCAATGCTCGAAGAGAGGGGCGTGCATCCGAGCGCGTGGGTTTGGGCACACGCGCAACACGTCAAAGATTCGGCGGACTTGCCCCCGGTTGCGCGGGCGGGCGCGTGGATTGGGCTGGATGGCATTGGCGACAAAACGCTGATGCACCACCTCGATGTGCTGCGCGCTTTGAGACGGTTTGGGGTTTTGCACCGGGTTTTGCTTTCCCACGATGGCAATTCCTTCCGACATGGCAACCGCCCTTTTAAGCCGTATAATGCCATTTTTGACCAATTCATCCCGCTGATGAAAAAAGCAAATTTTACCGATGCCGACATTCACCTTATCACTGTGGAAAATCCGCGGAAAGCCTTTGCCATCCGGATTCGCAAAACGCAACCACAGATGAACGCAGATGAACGCAGATAAAACGTAGGGGCGTGGCCCCCGTGCCCGCCCGAATCGCAGTTATACACCGCCCGTGGATCGCGAATCACCGAGTGCCCGCGATGAAGAAGACAGCGTCTTTTTTTTTCTGCTGATCCGCGTTTTTGTCTGTGATGGTGAGTTTGAGGGCGTAGCGGCCGGGCGCGAGGTTGGAAAGGGGCATTTCGAGGTAGGTGTTTTCGTCGGGATCGGTTCCCACTTGCTCAAAGCTGAGGCCAACGGCTTCGGCATTTTTTTTGCCCAATTTGGCGAGCAGAGAGATCAGGGCAAAACCCGTTTCCCGGCGTTTTTGCACTTCGTAGGAAATGGTGTAGCGCGTCTGCCCAAATTCATCGGGTTTGAGGTTGTAGATTTCAAAATAGACGAACATGGACATGCCGGGGATGAAGGATGCCGAGGGCTGCGGCTGAATGTAGAGGTCGCCGCGCACAAAAGAGGTGTCGGGCGCGCGGCTGGCTTCAACGATGCGAGACGCGATCTGAATATCGCTCATCATCAGGCGGGTCTTGTCGCGGTACGCGGGCAGTTGCAAATTGGGCTGGCGATACGCGCCCACGCGGTTGGTATTTTGCCGCCACGCTTCAACGGCCAATTCGTATTCGCCGGGGTCGGCAAAGTGGCGCACGGCGCTTAGGGCTTGCAAACCGCGGTCGCGCGTGGCGTCTGTAATGTCGATGGCCAAGGCGTGTTTGGTGTTTTGAAAATCGAGCGCACGGGGAAAGATGAGCGCGGTGCGGCGTTCCACCACCACTGTGGTATCCGGATCCGTACGCAGGGCCACATTGTCTAAGGGCAGGCCGAATACGACCTGCAACTCTGTTTTGTTTTCCGGCCCGCGAAAGGTGAGGGCGTCAAAGTAAAAGTCCAAGGGTTCGAGGGCTTCAATGCTGTACAATTCGGGTTCGGTTGCGGCCAGGGATTGGGCGAGCGTGGCGGGGTTAAATTCGTTGAGGCGTTGAATAACGCTCATGTACGAGCGGCCAGAAGATTCGGCCCGGGCGAGATCTGCGGAGGTCAGCGATGGCACGGGGGCAAAATCGTAATTTCCGCCCAAAAATTCATCGGTAAATGTGAACTCCGCGCCATTGCCGAGGTTTTTGTAAATCCACACTTCCCACGGCACAGATGACCACCCGCTGCTCGTGGTGACCGGGCGATAGTCGGCAAATCCCAAATTGCCCGTCAATGCGTGGCCCACGCCGCCCGCCTCTATCGTGCGAATGGGATAGACCGGGCCGACGAAATTGGCCTCAACGCCGGCCTCGCCGTAAATCGCATACGCCCGTTGTTCTTGCACGCGCTGCACAGCGAGGGGCACAACGGCATTGAGTTGGCGAGAGGTCGAGATGTAGTCGGGTTCGCCGTATCGGATGAAAATTTCGCCCCTGCGATCCCACGGCCATTTTTTGCCAAAATGGGTTCGCGCATGCCACACGCGGCGATAGTGTTCTGCCCGACGCAACGCGCCCCCCGAGGTTTTGAAGGGGTCTTTTTGCAGCCAGAACCGCGCGAGAAAGCGTTCGCGCTGCGCGGGGTCATCAGAGGCAGATGCGAGGCGGTACGCGCGGCTTTCGGCTTTTGAGCCGATGTACGAGATGTCGTCATACAGGGGGTGTTCTTCTTTCGGCAGGGTCTGGATATAGCGTTGAAACGCCGCCAACGCGCCTTCGTGGTCGCGCCTATGGATGAGGGCTTGGGCGAGCAATGGCAGGGCGCGCGGGTCTCGCATGCGCGAGGTGAGGTCTTCGAGATCGCGGTGCGCTTTGGCCTTGTAGAGCGCGAACGCAAATTGGTATGCGGCTTCGCGGTCTTCGGGGTTGCGTTGCAGGTATTTTTTGTAGTAGTAAAGCGCGACTCGGTGCGTGCTGCCTTCTTCTCGATGTGCGCGGGCGAGCAGCAAATAGGGCGAGGCCAAGTCGGGAAATCGCGCAATGGTTTGCGACGCTGTTTTGCGCGCACGGCCGCCCGTTTGTTCAAGCGCGAGCAGGGTTTTGACGAGGCGGTCGTGGGCATCGGCGTCTGTGGTGTCGCTTGCGACCGCTTTTTCAAAGTGCGAAAGTGCGCGCTCGGGTTTGTTTTGCAGGTCGTAATACACGCGCCCGAGGCCCGTGTGGGCAATGGCGAGATCGGGGCGCAGGGCAATGGCGTTTTGAAAGGCCGTCTCCGCGCTGTCGGCTTCTTCGAGGCGCAAATAGAGCAGGCCCATCCGCGCATAAGTCGCCGATGAATCGGACGCGGTGGGCAAATCGGCTTTCAAGCGGTGGATGATGTCGCGCAGGTCGCGGTTCTGCGCGTCGCCCGCGCTTGCGAGACAAGTGATGAGCAGGGCCGAACAGAGGATGCGAAACATGAGACAATCCTTTTGTGTGGATGGTGTAACCCCTCCCCGCAACGGGAGACGCAAGAGGCGAGTGTGTAGGGGCGATGCCCCCGTGCTCGCCCAAAAATCCAAGAAGGGAGATATTCTTTTGTCTTTCTCGTAGGGCAGTCTTGAAAGGGGGAAGTCAATCATTATACGCCTATTGGGGTTTTGGGTTGCTTTGCATGAACGTTAATGACTTTTGCCGAATTTCTCAATGGGCTTTTGTGGCTTCTAAGAAGTTGTTTTAATATTAGCGTGACCTACCCCCCTACCCCGTGACTCGCTCTGCTCGTTGTAGGCGACGCCTGTGCCTACGAGGGAGTGAGATCATATTTCGTTTTAAGACAGTTTCTAATAGGACTTACGCAATTTCCATTGGAATATGAGGTGCTTTGAGTTGTTGTCTCAAGAAGTCAGCCAGCCCTCGGTATTTGACTTGATAAATGGTTTGTCCTGTTTGATAGGCCACCTGCGCGAGTCGAATCCAAACGAACATCGCACACCCAATATGATTTCGTACCATGCGTGCCAACCGACATTGACACTTTTCAAGCCCGGTCACTTGTTTGACTTCGCGGTGAAATGGCTCAATTTTCCATCGTTGGTGACACACCTGTTGTACCCCTGAAGAATCGTTTTGAGCATGGTCGTTGGTCACGACATACGCCGTGCGTCTATCAGAAGACGCCACCCGGAATAATTTCACTTTGTGGTCTTTGGGGACCCCTCTGATTTTAGGCTTGCCTTGTTTGCGATCCGCTTTCGTCCAAGTTAAGCTATCTACGCGCTGGTAGGGGGTTGTGCCTGCCTACTCGTCCACGCGCCGGTTCGTCTTGAGGGGACAAGAATAGGTTTTTTGCATCTGCTCTATGTGTAGCATGACTGTTTTGGTCGCATACCCACTGTCCATCAAGACCCCGGTAAAAGGGAGGCCCTTCTGATAGACCAACGCAGAGAGCATGTCCTTGAGAGGATCCCATTTGGTTTTGCCATCGCCTTGCGGGTCATAAATCCGATCGTCAATCAGCCAGAACCGATCCTCTTGCGGATTGACATAGACACATGTGACCACCCCGATGCCATTGATGACGCCTTGGGCGTTGCCGCTCTATTGACGACGCACTCACGCGATCTTGCGTGCGTGTCGCTTGTCTAAAACCGTGTCATCAAAGATCACATAGCCTTTAGGCGTCAGCGCGATGTGGTCTTTGACGTGTTCCCACACCAAGCGGGGGGGGATACGATCACCGGCGAGATAGCGGTTGATCCTATCATGACTGAACCCTTCGCTATGGTCGGCGAAATGGGTCAGGGTATCGTTGAGGGGACTGCTAAGCAGATACTGACAGTAATCCAAACGCAGTGATAAATTTTACGGAATTGCACCCTTTTTTAACTCAGCATGCGTAAGTCCTATTTCTAATTATATCCCTTAATTTTCTTGACTTCATTGAAAGGGCGTTTTATTTTCCCGATTGTCACTACGGGCAGGACGCTCGCACATCATCGTAAGGCTTGAAGGAAGGGCATTCATGACATTGATGGAGATTTTGTCGGGCAAATCGGTTATTGTTGGGCTGAAAGGGCAAACCAAGCGGGAAATTCTCGAAGAGCTCGTCGATGCCCTCGAAGTCGGGGACAAAATTACCGACCGCGATAAGGTGCTCGAGGCGGTGTTGTACCGCGAAGAAATTATGAGCACAGGCGTCGGACACGGGATCGCCATACCCCACGGAAAGTCGGAATACGCCACATCCGTGGGGGGCGTTTTGGGCATCAAATCAGAGGGCATCAATTTCGATTCTTTAGATGACAAAAAGACCTACATTTTTTTTCTTTTGGTCTCGCCAGTGGATGTGTCAGGGCCGCATATCAAAGCCTTGGCACGCATCTCAAGGGTGCTCAAAGGCGAAGATTTTAGACAGCGTTTGATCGATATTCGAGATCGCGAAGAGGCCCTGGCGATTATTGAATCAGAAGACGAGAAATACTGATGGATGTCGCACATTTTATTTTATCACCTGCTTTGCTGTGAAGCAGGTTTTTTTGTTTTCACCGCGCCCATTTGTCTGGATTGCGGATTGTCGCGGATTAGGGGATTGCGCGGATTAACCCCACAACCCCGCATCCGCTATGTCTGTTGCATCCTTCGAGCCATCCGCGCCTCGTGGCTGGGTGGGGACTGACCCCTGACCACTGCCTTCCAATGTTCGGTCTTTCATTCACAAATCCAACGCTGCTATACGGCTTGTGGGCCGCGCTGTTGCCGCTTGTGATCCATTTGCTGAATCGACGGCGCACGGTTACAGTATCGTTTTCAAATGTAGTGTTGCTACAGGCCCTTCAGCACGACCGCATGCGACGGATAAAAGTGAAGCAACTGTTGTTGCTCATTTTGCGAACCCTGCTCATTGTGTTGCTGGTGTTGGCGTTTGCGCGCCCAACTTTGAGCGGGGGCAGCGGGCAGGTGGGCGATGCGGGCACGGCGGCGGTTATTTTGCTCGACCGTTCACTGAGCATGCAATACCGCACGGCCGAGGGGATGGCGTTTGAGCGCGCGTTGCGTAGGGTGCAGGCGTTGTTGGCGATGTTCGACGAGCGCGACGAGGTGCGTCTGGCATTGGTTGACGAAGGGGTTGAGGAGGTCGATGTGGTTTCGCCAGCGCGGTTGCGCTTGCATCTAAATGCGTTGCAACCCGGGTTTGGCAGCACGGATTTTGAGGCGGGCGTGAAACTGGCACTGTCGCATTTGACCGAGTCGCAGATGCCCAATCGCGAGTTGTATTGCGTCACGGATTGCGCGGCCAATGGCTGGGCGAGTTTGCCCGATACGTTGGCGGATTTGGATGGCGTGTCCGTGTACATCATTGCCGAGCGGCCCTCGCAAGTTGCCAATATCGGCATTGGGCAGGTCAAGGTCAGCGCGCCGCAGGTCGGGCGTTCGAGCACGTTGGCGGTTGAACTGATCAATTACGGCGCGACCCATCGCGGCGGTGTGCCCGTGCAGATATTTTTGGATGATCGGCGCGTAGCACAGCACATTGCCCATGTGCCTGCGGAGGGGCGTCGAAAATTGCACGCGCCGTTTGTGCCGGAAACGGGCGGGGATGTGGCCCTGCGCGTGGAGATTGGAGAAGACGATCTCGAGGCGGACAACCAGCGCGTGACCGTGTTGCGCGTGCCGGAGCAAGTGCGCGTGTTGCTCGTTGCAGACGCGCCGGATGAGGCGTATTATCTCGCGCAGGCGTTGGATGTTGTCTCTACCGAGATGGTGCAGATGAAACCAGACCACATCTCAGAGCAGGCGTTGGATGGTGTGGATGTGGTTTTTTTGTGCAATGTCGCTCGGTTTTCAGAGGGCGCGATTGCCGCGTTGCAAAACCGGGTTTCGCGCGGGATGGGGCTGGCGATCTTTTTGGGGGATCAGGTCGATATCCGGCATTACAATGACCGCGTGTTGCCCGCACTTTGCCCGGCCACCTTGCTCGGCGCACGCGGCGCCAGGGCCGGGGCCTATCAGGCGTTGCAAGCGGTGTTGCCCGATCATCCCATGCTATCGAGCCTCGAACTCAAAGGCGCGTTTCAAAGCCCGCGTTTTTTTGTTTTGTATCGGATAAGGCCCGGGCGAGATGTATATCCCGTGTTGTCCTTTACATCGGGCGCGCCCGCGCTTCTCGAATCGCGCAAGGGCAAGGGTCGAGTCGCGCTGTTCGCGTCCTCGGTCAGCGCGAATTTGGGATGGAATGACGCGCCCCTGTCCGGCTTTTTTGTGCCCTTTGTGCATCGCCTAAGCGGATATTTGGCCGCAGGCGCGTTTGGGCGTTCCGACTATCGCGTCGGGCAAGTGGTGCGTCGAGATGTTCGGGATGGGGATGCGTCAGAAGCGGTTTTGCGCGCGCCGGGCCGAGAGCCGAAAACGATTTGGCCGCAACAACGCGGCTTGCAATCCGCGTGGCCGGTGGGCGCGGTGGATGTGCCGGGCCTGTGGGAGATTTTTGCACGCGAGCGGCTTTCGGATCGCTTTGCCGTGCAGGTCGATGAGCGCGAACCCGATTTGACCCCCGTGCCGATGGCGCGCCTCAAGGCATTGTTTGGCAAAGACCGCTTGCGCGTTGTGGATGCCGATGCCGATTTGAAGGCGGTGATTTTGTCCCAAAGGCACGGTCGAGAGCTTTGGCGTTGGGTGTTGGGGATGGCGTTGCTGGCGATGGCTGCCGAGATGATCATTGCACAATCCTCGCACACGAGCCGCGGGGCGCGACCTTGACATTTGCTATGGGGGCGCGTATTTTTTTACGCTGTATGGCTTGAATGGGTTTTGTGAGATAGGGCTTTGTCATTCTGAGCGGAGCAAAGTCGAAAAATTTTTGTGCCAATACACAGGGAAGACGCGAGGATAGAAACGTAGGGGCGGTGCCCCCGTGCCCGCCCGAAAATGATTCCCTTGACGTTACGCAGTCATTCAAAGAAGCCATGGCAAAAATGCCATCCCCAAAGACCATCGGATAAAGCCATCGCGCACAGCGCGCAAGGCCGTCTCGCAACCCACAGCCATCTTGCAACTCTCTTCGCAGGCCAACGCATGTCGTCCTATTCCAAAAGCGATTTGCGCTGTGCAGAGCACCCCTCGGCGCATGAAAGCGGCATTTTTTGCTTCCTTTTTTTTGCTGTTGAAAAAAAGTCGGTCGCCGCACGCCGTAGGCACAGGCGTAGCCAACGCATCGAAGGCAACCCACGAGGAATTAGGACCAAACGCTTGAGACAAGCAACGCCTGAGTGCTATGGAACGTCTGTTCCTCATTCCTCCCTGATGGGAGGCAGGATACGGACAACTTAAAAGCAAATTGGTATTACTGCTTACGGAGGATATTTTCGATGGCGAAAAATTTGATTATTGTCGAATCCCCTGCCAAGGCGCGCACGATTTCGCGGTTTGTGGGCAAAGACTACAAGGTCGCCGCTTCGATGGGGCATGTGCGCGATTTGCCCGCGCGTGAATTGGGCTTTGACGCAGAGAGTTTCGATCCCCAATACGAGGTGTCGCAAGACAAGCGCGAGGTGATTCGGGCGCTGAAAAAAGAGATTGGGAGAGACACGACCGTTTATCTGGCGACGGACGAAGACCGCGAAGGAGAGTCCATTTCATGGCATCTGATTGCCGCGCTCGGGATTGAGAATCAGCCCATCAAGCGCATTGTTTTTCACGAGATTACCCGCTCGGCGATTTTGCACGCGCTTAAAAACCCGCGCACCATAGATCAAAATTTGGTCGATGCACAACAGGCGCGGCGCGTTTTGGATCGCGCCGTGGGCTATCGGCTTTCGCCTTTGTTGTGGCGAAAGGTCAAGGGCGGGCTGTCGGCCGGGCGCGTGCAGAGCGTTGCGGTGCGGATTATCGTGGATCGCGAGCGGGAGATTCGAGCGTTTAAGCCAGAAGAATATTGGAAGATCAAGTCCGATTTTCGGGATCCCGCGTTTCAGGCGGAATTGACGCGGCAAAACAACAAAAAAGCGGCGGTGAAAAACGAAGCCCAAGCCAAGGCCATTGAAGCGAGTGCGTTGAAGGGGCAATTTGTGGTGGCCGAGGTGGGCGAGCGCGAGGGCAAGCGATCACCCGTGCCGCCGTTCACGACCTCAACGCTGCAACAAGAGGCGTCTCGCAAGTTGGGGTTTTCCGTGTCGCAAACCATGCGCGTTGCCCAACAACTCTACGAGGGCAATTTTGAAATTCCCGGCTATACCGGCGGTTTGATTACGTATATGCGGACGGATTCGGTGAATCTGGCCGACCAAGCGGTCAAACAGGCCAAAGAGGTGATCGAGCGGGAATTTGGCCCGGATTACACCATTGCGCGACCGCGCCGCTTTGCCAATAAAACCAAGGGCGCGCAAGAGGCGCACGAGGCGATTCGCCCGGCGGATTTGTCGATCAAACCCACGCGCGTCCAAAAACATCTCGAGGCGCGGCAGTTTCGACTGTACGATTTGATTTGGAAGCGCACGTTGGCGACGCAGATGGCCGATGCGCGCATCGCCTATACGACCATCCGCATTCGGGCCGGGGAATCCGGGGAATTGCTTTTTGAGGCGAAGGGCCAGCGCGTTTTGTTCCCGGGATTTTTGAAAGCCTATACCGAGGGGTCGGATGATCCCGAGGCGGCGATCAGCGACAAAGACGTGATTTTGCCCGCGGTAAAAAAGGGACAGGTGCTCAATTTGAAAAAGTTGCATTTGGAGCAGTTGTTCACCAAACCGCCCCCGCGCTATACCGAGGCGTCGCTGGTGAAGAAACTCGAAAGCGAGGGCATTGGACGCCCCTCGACCTATTCGCCGACGATTTCGACCATTCAAAGCCGGGAGTATGTGGCGCGCACGCCGGATAAGAAACTCGCGCCCACGGACATCGGCGAGGTGGTCAACGATTTTTTGATCGCGCATTTTCCCGATATTGTCGATTTGGGTTTTACGTCGCACCTCGAGGGGGATTTTGACGAGATCGCCCAGGGAAAAAATTCGTGGAAGGCGATGTTAAAAGCGTTTTATCCGCCGTTTAACGAGCGGGTGGAAGACAAAAAATCGGTGGATAAAATCGGGCGCAAGTTGGGCACAGATCCCAAGTCCGGACGCGAGGTGAGCGTGCGCTTTGGCAAATACGGCCCCTACATTCAGATCGGTACCGCAGAGGAAGAGGAGAAGCCCTTGTTCGCGTCTGTGCCGCCGAACCAGAGTATCTTTGACATTGAATTGGCCGATGCCCTCAAGTGTTTTGCGTTGCCCCGAAAGCTCGGCCAAAATGACGCGGGTGACGAAGTGGAGGTCAATGTCGGTCGATACGGTCCCTATGTGCGAATGGGGCGCGATTTTTTTTCCGTCCCCAAGGGCGAAGACCTGTTTGCAATGACGCTTTCTCGCGCGCTAGAAATTGCGGCGCAGGAAAAAGATCGCAAAGCGCGCAGTGTGATTCAAGCGTTTGGCGATTTTCAAGTGCTCAATGGGCGGTATGGGCCGTATATCCGCAAAGATGGCAAAAATTACAAAATTCCCAAGGGACTGGATGCGGCGTCATTGGATCGCGCAACGCTCGAAAAACTCATGCAACGCGGCGCAGGCGGCAGACAGTCGCAACACGTCATCCACGATTTTGACGGCATTCAGGTCCTCGCGGGGCGCTACGGCCCTTATATCAAACGCGATGGGAAAAATTACCGCATTCCAAAAGATGTGGATGCGACGTCCCTAACGCGCGCGGCCTGCGAGAAAATCATCGCACAAAGCCCCGCGACGAATAAGAGAAGGCGCAAGCGGTAAAAAGGCGAAAAGCAACCACAGATAAACGCGGATGAAAGGAAATCGTAGGGGCGCGGCCCCTGTGCCCGCCCGAAGGGTTTGCCCATCACTTCAAAAATTTAGGAGTATCTCATGGCATCTATTACCATTGCGTTGTTGGGACATGCGTCTTTTCGGTTGCAACCCGATTCGGGCGAGGTGTTCTTTTTCGATCCGTGGCTCGACGAGAATCCCACTTGCGATCTTTCGGTGGCAGATGTGCAGCGCGCCGATGTGGTGGTTGCCAGTCACGGGCACGGCGATCACATCGGCGATTCGCTGCGCCTGTGTCAAAAGACCGGGGCCACATTTGTCGGCAATTTTGAACTGTGTTTGGTGGCGGCGAAACACGGCTTTGAAATCGGGCGCAATGCCATTCCGATCAACCCGGGGGGTACAGTGGAAGTGCAGGGCGCGCGCATTACGGCCACGCAGGCGTTTCACTCGCTTTCGATGTCGCCCGCGTTGGATCTGGGAGACGCACCCGATGATCAGTATTTTCGCCCCGATGGCGCGGTTTGCGGCATGGTCATGGCGTTTGACAATGGCATCTCGGTTTACGACACGTCCGATACCACCGTGTTTAGCGACATGCAGTTGATCGGGCAAATGTATGGGCCTCAGATCGCGATTTTGCCCGTGGGCGGGAAATACACGATGGGCATTCGAGAAGCGGCGCGGGCGGCCAGTTTTATTCGACCGGAGGTCGTCATTCCATGTCATTATGGCGAACCCCTAGGCCAGCCCGCGGATATCGATGCGTTTTCAAACGCGGTCTCATTTCTGTCGCCCAAGACGCAAGTGGTGGCCCTCAACCCGGGGGCGTCTGTTACGTATTATGCCAGTTCTGTTGAATTGTGAAAGGAGGATGGATTTGCCGCAGGACGAACTCAATGCCGTTGTGACGCAGCGTCTCGAAGTGACGCCGGATTTGATTATTCTCCGCGTGACGCCCGATGGATGGGAATTGCCGGTGTTTGAGGCCGGGCAATTTGCCGTGATCGGGTTGCCGCACGACGCGACGCGAACCGAATTTTCAGATCCGGTTGAGGATTTTGTAGAGCCGCGCAAAGGGTTGATTCGGCGGGCGTATTCCATCGCCTCTTCTTCGGTGGCGACAGAATACCTCGAATTTTATATCACGCTGGTGCGCTCAGGCGCGTTGACGCCCATGTTGTTCGCGCTGGAGATCGGCGACCGCCTGTGGTTGGGGCCGAAGATCACGGGGATGTTCACGTTGCAAGATGTGCCGCCAAACAAAAATGTCGTGATGGTGGCAACCGGCACGGGATTGGCGCCGTATATGAGCATGTTGCGGACGTACTTGCGCGAGAACACGGAGCGACGCTTTGTCGTGCTGCACGGCGCACGGCATTCGTGGGATTTGGGGTATCGAGCGGAATTGGAGACCATGCAGGATTTGTGCGCCAATTTTACGTACATCCCCCAAATCAGCCGCCCGGCAAATGAGCATGTGGGGTGGAGCGGGCATACGGGCTATGTGCAAAATTTGTGGACAGATGGCCCGCTCGACGAGGTTTGGGATGGGCATCCAACGCCGGAAGACACGCATGTGTTTGTCTGCGGCAATCCCTATATGTGCGAAGACATGACGAAGATTCTGGTTTCAGAAGGCTTTAAGGAGCACAAGCGCAGAGACCCCGGGCAGGTACATGTGGAACGCTATTGGTAATCGCCATGCGTGTTAAAACAGAATATGACGCGATTGTGCTCGGCGCGGGGCACAACAGCTTGATTTTGCAGGCTTATTTGTGTCGCGCGGGGCTGAAGGTGGTTTGTCTCGACCGATCACACACTCCCGGAGGCGGGCTGGCCACGGTTGAAGACCCCCGCTATCCGGGTTTTTTGCACAATACGCATTCTTTTTTTCACCGCGGCATCACGCACATGCCGTGGTTTGACGATTTGGACCTCGAACGCTATGGCGCGCAGTATATCGAACCCGAACTCAATGTCGCCCTCGTGCTCAAAAATGGCGAGGTGCTGAAATGGTGGAAGGATTTTGATCGCACCGAAGACAGTTTTGCGCGCTTCAGCAAACGGGATGCACGCGCGCTTCGGCAGTGGCGCGATGCGTTTGTGCCCATTGTAGGCAATATCCTGTCCGCAGAGGCGCAGGCGCCGCCCTTGCCGCACGGGTTGCGGCGCAAAATTTTGTCGCAGACCCGAGAGGGCAGGCTGTTGCTCGAGGTCGGCGCGCTTTCGCCCCTCGAGTTTGTGAATCGGGAGTTTGAGCATCCGGTCATTCGGGCGGGGTTGCTGTTTTTCAATGGGTTGCGCGAGGTCGATTTGCGCGCTACCGGGTTTGGGCACCACATCCCTGCGCTGTTGGCGAGCGAGGGAAAGGCGCAGATGTGCAGAGGCGGGTCAGCGGGGCTGGCGCATGCATTGGCGTCTGCGATAGGCGATTTGGGCGGCGACATGCGGTTGCAAACCGAGCCAAAGCGCGTTGTGGTGGAAGGCAAGCGCGTTGTGGGCGTGGAGACCGCAGGGGGCGAGTTCATCAACGCGCCGATAGTGGTTTCCGGGTTGAATCCGCATCAGACATTTCTCGATTTGATCAACCGCGAGGTCTTGCCTATACCATGGCGGAATCGGGTCGAGAAATTTCAGTACAATGTGCTGGCGCCGCTGTTCGCGCTGCATGTGAATTTGGACGAAGCCCCGCATTACCGCGCAGCGCGAGATCATCCGGACCTCGAGGACGCGCTGATGGTCATTTTGGGACTGGAGCGTGCGGATCAGTTTTTGGACATTGTGGCGCACCACGAAAAGGGAACGATTCCGCCGACAGTGATGTGGGGCGCGTGCCCGACGCGCTTTGACGAGACGCAGGCCCCGCCGGGAAAGCACGCGGCTTTTATGTGGCAGAAACTGCCCTTCGCGCTGGCGGGCGATGCCGCAAATTGGGATCGCCAACGCGATGCGGTTGGTCGGGATATGCTGGCGATGTGGACGGAGTACGCGCCCAATTTGCGGAATTGCACCATCGATTCGTTTGTCCGCAGTCCCTTGGATGTCGAACGCGCATTGCCCAATATGCGGCAAGGCGATTTGCTCATCGGCGCGTTGACACACGGGCAAGTGGGATACCATCGCCCCTTTCCCGGCGCGGGGCACTATCGCGGCTGTTTTGACGGGCTGTATCTTTGCGGATCGTGCTGCCACCCCGGCGGCAATGTGACCGGGTTGCCGGGCTATAACGCGGCACAGGTCATTCACAGCGACTTGGGCATCGCCGCTTCATGGCTGCCCGAACCCGTGGATGTGAGGTTGATGAAAAAGAGAGGATGAACGCGAGGATTGGAGAGAGGATGGAGGAAGGGAGAAATGTTTCAGGAGGCGTCGATTCCATAAGGGCGACTGCCTTCGAGGATTTTGAGTTGTTCTGCTGTTGTGGCTTCGCGTTCTAATTTGGGTGGTTCAAAATTTGTGATCAACACTTCTTTGTTGAGTTTGCGCGAGGTGTCGTGTTTTTTGACCCTCATCCCCGAATAAGATTGCACGGAGAGATTGAACCACCTCTGCGTTCCAAGAGGTGTCAGGGCAGGAGCAGGGGAAAGTGCGTTGCGATAGAGAGGATGAAGCCGAGGAGGGTGAGCGCGAGGCAAAGCAGGGCGACGAGGATGGTGATGCGGCC
The DNA here is from genome assembly GCA_958295785.1 of uncultured Latescibacterota bacterium. GTDB lineage: Bacteria > Latescibacterota > UBA2968 > UBA2968 > UBA2968 > VXRD01. The sequence continues at coordinate 1,061,497 of OY282377.1, read as the reverse complement.
TTCGCGGTATTGCGCGTTGGAGATGAGGGCTTGCGCGGCGAGCCAACCGCCGATAAAACCGCCGAGGTGTGCCCAGTTGTTGACGCCGCTCATGAGAAATCCCATCACAAAGAGCAGAATGGCCCATTGCCACATCTGCCGCGTCATGAGCGCGGCGATATGCGTTTTTTGGTTGCGACCATGCACGATGAGCGCGGCAAAGAGTCCGAAAATCGCGCCTGACGCGCCGACTGTGGGATAGCCGGAAACGAGGTTGGAGAGGATAAAACCGACAACCCCTGCGACCGTGTAAATAATAAAATAGCGCGCGGGCCCAAAGAGATGCCCCACGTCCGGGCCGAGTTGCCGAATCCACATCACGTTGAACAAGATGTGGAGGAGGCTGCCATGCAGGTAAGTGGCGGTCAGCACGCTCCACCACGGCGCATCGCGATATGTCATGCCGAGCACGACCAAGGGGCGTTGCCCCGGGCTGAGCATGCCGAAAAGCCCTCTGCCCATCGACAACGCGGCATTGAGGTCGAGCAACAGGCTGATGGCGTAAAGCGCGATACACGCGGTGGGAATCAAAGTGAGGACGTCGATGCGACCGCCGAACAGCCGGTTCAGCGCGGGGCCGAGGCCCCAAAGGTTGGGCTGATAGGTGCCGCAGTGCGGGCAACGTTTCTCGTCGGTGTTGATGAGGTAGCCGCAACTCGGGCAGATCATGGACGTGGGAGAAGGCATGGCGTTATACCAATTTGCTTTAAGTTGTCCATATCTGTCATCCCATCAGGGATGACAGAGAGGGCATGTCATTGGGAATTGAGAATTGGGAATGCCCATGCCCCCAATTCGCCATTCGTGTAATCATTCGCAATTGATGTCAGCAGAGGGCATCACATGAGGCCAATATCAACGCGATCTCGCATTACTCGAGTTGTGACCAGTTGGCGAGCAGGAGCGAGAGGCCCTCGAGCACGCGCTGCATATCGCGTTCAGACGTGTGCCCCATCGCCGCAATGCGAAAGGCGCGGGCCACGGTCTCGCCATACCCCGCGCCGAGTTGCACGTTGAGCAATGCCCGTGCTTTGGCGACGAAATCCGAACCCGAAATATGGCGGGGCAAACGGATGGCACTCACGGTCAGGCTCTCGTATCCCGGTTGGGCGATGAGGCGCAAGCCGTGCGCGGCGGCCCACTCGCGGTGCATGGCGGCGAGGTTGCGATGGCGTTTGAAGCGTTGGTCGCCTTCGCGCTTCATTTCTTCGAGGCGCGCGATCAGGCATTGCAAGGTCAGGTCCGCGACGGTCATCGGGGTTTGGGCCGTTTCCGCACGCGCACACCATTCGATGAGGTCGAGGACATACCCGCGTTCTGGGGTGTTGGCGGCCATGTCAAAGGCGCGGTCAGATACGACCATCACAGAGCCGATAGTCGGGCACGCAAAGTCTTTTTGCAGGCTCCAAAAATAGTAGTCCGGGCGCAGGGTTTTAATCGGTGTGTTTGCCGCGCCAGCGATGCTCACGGCGTCAATGGCGATCAGGGTTTGGGGGGATATGCGTCGCACCGCGTCGCACATTTCTTGGATGGGCAACATCACGCCTGTGGAGGTTTCGTTGTGGGTCAGAAGGGCCAAGCCGTAGGATTTGGAAATCGCATCCGCCCATGTTTGGTCGGAGATACCTTCGCCCCAGTTGGCTTTTAAGACATCGATTTGACGCCCGCGACTTTGGAACACTTGTGCCCATTTTTTGGAAAACGCGCCGATGTCCATGCCCAATGTCGTACAATTGCGCGGGGTGTTGGCGGCGACCATTTCCCAGTTGTAGCTACCGGTGTGACCAAAGATGAGCGGGGTAAAGCCGGGGGGGATGTGAAAGACTTCGCGCAGCAGGTCCGCGGCTTTTTGATAGCAGGCTTTGAATGCAGCGGATCGGTGGGAATAGGTCGTCTGATAGGTTTGCAAAACTCGGCGAACCGCCGGGGTGAGCATGTGCGGGCCAGGCGCCCAAAGCGCGAGATCGGGCAGGCGTAGGTCGACGATTTCTCGGACAAGGGCAGGGGACAAGCGGTTTGCTCCATAAAAAAAACCCGTTAATTTAACGGGTTAAAAAATGGAGCGGGAAACGGGATTCGAACCCGCGACCTTCTGCATGGCAAGCAGATGCTCTAGCCAGCTGAGCTATTCCCGCTCGTTTCAATGCTAAACCTACGCAAAGGGCTGTGGCTTGTCAAGGTCAATTTTGTGGGAGATGTGTTGATATGGGACGGGTTCTTTGTTATATTCTTAGGACTTACGCATGCTGAGTTAAAAAAGGGTGCAATTCCGTAAAATTTATCACTTTGAGGAGGTATCAATGCGCCAACCGACGCGTTTGGATTACTGTCAGTATCTGCTTAGCAGTCCCCTCAACTATACCCTGACCCATTTCGCCGACCATAGCGAAGGGTTCAGTCATGATATGATCAACCGCTATCTCGCCGGTGATCGTATCCCACCCCGCTTGGTGTGGGAACACGTCAAAGACCACATCGCGTTGACGCCCAAAGGCTATGTGATCTTTGATGACACGGTTTTAGACAAGCGACACGCACGCAAGATCGCGTTAGTGCGCCGTCAATATAGCGGCAACGCCCAAGGCGTCATCAACGGCATTGGGGTGGTCACCTGTGTCTATGTCAATCCGCAAGAGGATCGGTTCTGGTTGATTGACTATCGGATTTATGACCCGCAAGGCGATGGCAAAACCAAATTGGATCATCTCAAGGACATGCTCTCTGGGTTGGTCTATCAGAAGGACCTTCCTTTTACCGGGGTCTTGATGGACAGTTGGTATGCGACCAAAACGGTCATGCTACACATAGAGCAGATGCAAAAAACCTATTATTGTCCCCTCAAGACGAACCGGCGCGTGGACGATTCGGCAGGCACAATCCCCTACCAGCGCGTAGATAGCTTAACTTGGACTCAAGAGGAGCGCAAACAAGGCAAGTCCATTAAAATCAGAGGGTTTCCCAAAGACCACAAAGTGAAATTATTCCGGGTGGCGTCTGCTGCCAGACGCACGGCGTATGTCGTGACCAACGACCATGCTCAAAACGATTCTTCAGTGGTACAACAGGTGTGTCACCAAAGATGGAAAATTGAGCAATTTCACCGCGAAGTCAAACAAGTGACCGGGCTTGAAAAGTGTCAATGCCGGTTGGCACGCATTGTACGAAATCATATTGGGTGTGCGATGTTAGTTTGGATTCGACTCGAGCAGGTGGCCTATCAAACAGGACAAACCATTTATCAAGTCAAATACCGAGGGCTGGCTGACTTCTTGAGACAACAACTCAAAGCACCTCATATTCCAATGGTGATTGCGTAAGTCCTAATTCTGATGTCGTGTAGGTTATCGAAAAGTGTTTTAACAATCTACGGAGGTATGGTTTCGATGCGAAATAGCCTGTTTTTTTTCGTGATTGGTTTTTGTTTTTTGAGTGCGGGAACGGCATGGGCGCAACGGATACCGATACCGATACCGGTATCGGCCGATTTTGACGGCAATGGCGCGGTCGATTTTGCCGATTTCTCGCGGTTGATGGCCCAATTCAGGCAACCCCCCCAAGCGGCGATAGACCCCGCGCTGGATTTGAACAATGATGGCGAGGTGGATGGCGAAGATGCGTTCTTATTTGCCGATGTGTTTTCAGACGACGCCTCCGAGGCGTCTTTGAAAACTCGTGAGGGGAAAAACCCCCAGGCAAAGTTGCGCCTCGATCCAGATGGCAATGGTTATTTGATCTATTTAACAGATATTAATCGCATTGGAGGGTATCGCATTGTCTTTTCCTTGCCCGAAGGGGTTTCCCTCAGCAAGGTACACGATCTAATAGGCATTGGGCTGTTGCCGGTGCGCCGCACAGTTGATGGCGTGGAGATCGTCGGATTGACATTGGGCAATCAGGAGATTGATCCGCCGGAATTGATCGCAAAAGTGATCTTTAAGGGCGATGCAACGGGCGTTGACATTGAATCCGCGCATTTGCGCGGCACTCGGTATGATCTGCTCAACCACAACTACCACGGCGAACGCAATGAGATCGCCAGTGGCAACATCAGCAAGGTCGCGCTGGAAGATGTGCTCGTTTCGCGCCGAATTTTTGATTTGGGTCATCTCGCACTTGGCAAAACAGTCCCGGACACCTTTTCGATTAAGAATACCTTTGATACGCAAAAAGTGCCGCCCGGCACGACGCGCAAACTCTCGTTTGAGTTGACCACATCGGGATCGGAAATAGCCGTTACCCCTAGAAGCATAGGGGTGCTGACCGATTCGACCAACGGCTTGAGCGCACGTAGGATGCAAGAGATCAAATTGACGGTCACCCCTATGCAACTCGGCGTTTTTTGGGGTTATATCAATGTCCAGACGAATCGAAAAAAACGCGAAAATATCCGCGTACACGTTATGGCGCACGTGCGAGAGGAGGGCGACGCGGGATTGACGCGCGTTATCGCCGATTTCGATACCAATGGCACGGTGGATTACGGCGATTTTGACCCGTTGATCACTCGGTTTGGGCAAACGCTCAGATCGAGCAAGTACGATTTGGACCGCGATGGGGTTGTGGATGCAGACGACGCTTTTTTGCTGGCCGATGTACTCGGCGGCGGGGTTGACCTCGCGTATCTCGACCGAGTAGATGTGGTTTCCGGTGCCAATGGCGAGGCGGCTGTGCGGATTCAGGGCGAGGGCGAGGAGTTGAAAATTTTTGCGCGCGGGCTCAAGCGGTTGGGCGGGTATCGGATCGTTTTGAAGTACAATCGGAATGACGTGGATTTGCGCTGGGCGCGGGATCGCGCAGGCGGCGGGGTTTTGCCCATTCACAAAACGCGCACCGGCGCGGAAATTGTGGGGATGGGATTTGGCGCGCTGGTACATACCCCCAGTTATTTGGATTTGGCTGAAATCAGTGTGCGGCCCCTCAAAGGACAATCCGATGTGCAAGCTCTGATTTCGATAGGCGATGTGGTTTTGCGCGGCTATCGCGGGGAACGCGATGCGATCAGCGCAAAGCGCATTGGCGCCAATGGCCTCGACGCCGTTCCTCGGCTGATCGATTTTGGCACTGTGCGCTTGGGCACAACAGTGCAAGATTCGGTGCGCGTTTTTAACATGAGCGACCGCCTGGCCGGTTTTGTGGCTGCTTCGTCGGACACGCCGGCAATGACGAACAGACCGCGTATCGTCGGCAACTGGTTGGACCCCAGCGGCCATGGGATGCCTGTGCGCGTGACCTATACGGCGACTGATGTTGGTCCTTTTTCTGGCACTTTGACGATTACCTCTAATACCGACGACCCGACGCCCGTTGTGGTTCAAGTTCGGGCTTCTGTGACGGACATCGTGCGGGTCATGCCCGATTCGCTCGCGTTTGGCGATGTTTTTGTGGGGCAAGACTCGTCACAATCTGTCACTGTGACCAATCCCAACGCGGATGCCCTGCGTATCAACGCGATTGATTTTGCGCGTTCCGATAGCAATTTTGTGACCGATGTGGCGTTGCCCCTCACTGTGGCCGGTAGCGATAGCGCGGCGATAGAGGTGAACTTCAATCCGCGCGTGCGGGGGGCGATACGCGATACGCTGCGGATCGCTACTGGGGATACGACATACCTGATTCCGCTTTCCGGGCGCGGCATTCAATCGCTACCTCGGGTAGATTACGACGAGCTCGATTTTGGGACGGTCGGGGTGGGCGAAGACAGCTTGCAAACCGTGACGGTTTCCAACGATGGAAATATCGCGCAGATCATTTCGAACGTGCTGATTTCGGGCAATGGATTTGCCCAAGCACTCGTGCCCGACTCGCCCGATATACCGTTGCCCGATACGCTGAACGCGGGAGACACGCACGCCATTCGCGTTCGATTCGCGCCGGGTATGGCGGGGGATCATCAGGGTATGTTGCGGATTGTGTCGGCGTCCGATACGCTCGAAATTGGCTTGTCTGGCACGGGCAGAGTTTCCAATCCCGATTTTAATGGCGATGGGCAAGTTGACTTCGACGATTTTATTTTGTTTGCGAGGGCGTTTGGCACGTCATCGGATGATGAACAATTCGATCCGCGCTACGATCTCGATGGCGATGGGCAAGTCGGCTTTGACGATTTTATCGCATTTGCCGAGAAATTCGGGCAGCCTATCGGGTAAGGCGAATCCGCATGAGAGATGGACATCGATGAATGTAGGGGCGCGGCCCGCCCAAAAATACGAGGAGCGAAAGGTCAAGCGGTCTGCCCTACCCCTGTCTCGCGCTTTCCGGCGGGATTGGTTGGGCAGACGCGCTTATTTTTTGTTTGGGGCATTTTGCGATGAGCGACAAGACGCTGGCAATAGATATTGGAGGCACGTTCACAGATGTCGTGTTGCGAGACCGCGTGTCGGGGGCATTGTCCGTGGCGAAGGTGCTGACGCAATATCCCGACCCGTCGGTGGGGGTATTAGAGGGCGTAAAAGAGGTGCTCAAAGATGTGCCGCCCGGAGCGATTTCCCGAGCGGTTCACGGCACGACGCTGGTGACAAACGCGCTGATCGAGCGCGATGGCGCGAAGACCGGGCTGATTACCACAGCGGGTTTTCGAGACGCGCTGGAAATTGGACGCGAGGGTCGATACGATATCTACGATTTGTTCCTCAAATTGCCCGAACCCCTGGTGGAAAGGCGGTTGCGCCTCGAGGTGCGCGAGCGGGTGTACGCACGCGGCGAGGTGATGCTGCCATTAAACGAAGAGGACGTGGTCAGTGCATGCGAGGTGTTGCGCCGAGCCCAAGTGCATGCGGTTGCCATTGTCTTTTTGCACGCTTATGTCAATCCCGACCACGAGCAGCGCGCCGCAGAAATTGTGCGCCGCGAGTTGCCCGATGTCGCAATTTCGGTTTCGCACAGGGTCGCCGCCGAGTTGCGGGAGTTTGAGCGCACATCCACCACTGTGGCCAATGCTTATGTACAGCCCTTGGTCGAAAAATATCTCGCGCGCTTGGCGCGGGGATTAAAAGCACTCGGCATTGCGGCGCCGCTGCACATTATGCTCTCAAACGGCGGGTCGTGTGCTGTGCAGACGGCTGCGGAATTTCCCGTGCGCCTCGTGGAATCCGGGCCGTGCGGAGGCGCGCTCGCCGCGGCGCATTATGGCAACCGGGCCGGATACCGACGGGTGCTCGCGTTTGACATGGGCGGCACGACGGCCAAGGCCATTTTGAGCGACAACGGCGCGTTTCCCATTACGACCGAATCCGAGGTGGCGCGGGTTTATCGCTTTAAGCGCGGCAGTGGGTTGCCCCTGCTCGTGCCCGTGCTCGATATGATCGAGATTGGCGCGGGGGGGGGCAGCATTGCACATAAGGGTGAACTCGGCCTGCCCGCGGTAGGGCCCGAAAGCGCGGGGGCCGAACCCGGGCCCGCGTGTTATGCGCGGGGCGGACGCTTGCCCACGGTGACAGACGCGGATCTCTTGCTGGGCTATTTGAATGCCGCGTATTTTTTGGGCGGGCAGATGGATTTGGATATCGATCGGGCCGCGCAGGCGGTCGATGAATTTGCCCGATCCGCGGGGCTGGATCGCATGCGCGCCGCGCAGGGCATTTGCGATTTGGTGAATGAGAACATGGCCAATGCCGCGCGCGTTCACGCCGCAGAGCGCGGGGTCGATTTGAATGGATACGCGCTCGTTGCAACCGGGGGGGCAGGCCCTGTCCACGCATGCGGCGTCGCGACGCGCTTGGGCATTGACCGGGTGATCGTGCCGCCGGCCGCGGGCGTGGGGTCGGCTTTTGGCTTGATGCTCGCGCCCATCGCGTTTGATTATGTGCGGAGTTTTGTGTCGCGCATCAGCGGGTTGGATTTCGACATCGTGAACGCGCTCTATGCCGAGATGGAAGGCGAGGGCCGCGCGCTCGTGCGAGAAGCCGGGGTCGCTGAATCTGAGATTCGCACCGTGCGAACGGCTGACGCGCGCTATGTGGGACAAGGGCACGAGATCGGCGTGCCCGTGCCATTGGGCACACTCACCGAAGAATCCGATGCGATACTCCAAGAGGCTTTCGATGCGTGCTATCGCAAAATATACGGTCGGCTATGCGAGGGCGTGCCCGTTGAAGCCATCCATTGGCGCGTCACGGTTTCGGGCGCGAAACCCGAGATTTGCGATGCGGTGCCCATTGCAAAATCCGACCATCCGCCTGCGGAACGGCGCGTGGTTGTGTTTGATCGCGGCGCGCGGGAAGTTGCGGTTCACAAGCGGCAAACCCTTGAGGGAGGGATGGTTTTGAAAGGGCCTGTCATCGTCGAAGAAGTCGAATCCACCACAGTCGTGCCGCCCGGCTGGGTGTTGCGCGTGGATGCCATGGGCAATCTCATTCTCGGCAGGGAGGGCACATGACGGGACGCGCGATTGATGCGGTTGAATTGGAAGTCCTGTGGAACAGGCTCATCTCCATTGTCAATGAACAAGCCGCGGCTTTGATGCACGCTTCTTTTACCACAGTGGTGCGCGAAGCAGGCGATCTGTCTGCGGGGGTGTTTGACCGCGCGGGCAATATGCTCGCCCAAGCCGTGACCGGAACGCCTGGTCATATCAATACGATGGCGAATTGCGTGCGGCATTTTGTCAAACAACATCCGATTGATACCCTCAAACCGGGCGACAGTTTGCTCACCAATGACCCGTGGTTGGGGTCCGGGCATTTGCACGATATCACCGTTGTCACGCCGGTTTTTTTTCGGGGCGTGGGCGTGGGGTGGTTTGCCAACACCTGCCACGCAATGGATATCGGCGGGCGCACCCTGGGCGCGGGGGCGCGACAGGTGTATGAAGAGGGTTTGAATATCCCGATAGTGAAATTGTTCAGCGAAGGCGAGATCAACCGCGATTTGATCGCGATAGTGCGGGCCAATGTGCGCGTGCCCGATCAGGTCGTGGGCGATCTCTACGCACAGCAGGCCGGCAATGACGTGGGCGCGGTCAAGCTGATTCAGGCACTCGAGGATTGCGATCTCTCGGATTTGGAGGAGCTATCGGCGCGAATTTTGGACCGCTCGGAAGCGGCGACCCGCGCGGCGATTTCGGAGATTGCAAATGGGGTGTATGAAGACGAGGTGGCACTCGACGGGTACGACGCCCCGCTGATTATTCGCGCAAAAATCACTGTGGAAGACGACAGTCTGATCGTGGATTATACGGGCACATCGCCCCAGGTCGGACGCGGGATCAATGTGGTGTACAACTACACGCACGCCTATACGACCTATCCCCTCAAATGCGCGATCAGCCCGCACATTCCCAACAATGAGGGCAGTTTTCGGCCCATTGCCGTCACCGCGCCGGAGGGGTGTATCCTCAACGCGCAATTTCCATGCGCGGTGGGCGCGCGGCACTTGGTCGGGCATTTTCTGTCGCAACCCCTGTTTGGCGCGCTGTCTCAAGCGATTCCCGACCGCGTGATCGCCGATGGGTCGGCCGGCCTTTGGAACACGCAGTTGGAGGGCATAGACCGCAATGGCGAACGCTTTGCGTACATCTTTTTTTCCGCCGGCGGCATGGGCGCGCGGCCCAATGACGATGGCATTTCCGCGACGGCTTTTCCCAGTGGGATCAGGGGGGTGCCCGCCGAAGCCATTGAGTCTGTCTCGCCGGTGATTATGCACAAGCGCGCCTTGATCCTCGATTCTGGGGGCGCGGGCACTTTTCGCGGGGGCTTGGGGCAAGAGATGGTTTTGTCGATTGATTCCGATCATCCCGCCCTGCATTCGTGCATGTACGACCGCACCCACTATGCGCCGCGCGGCTTTTTGGGCGGGCGCGATGGAAGGTGCGGCGAACTCTTTTTGTCGGATGGCACACGCCTGCCGCCCAAAGGGCGTTACGAACTCCAACCCGGGCAAAGCGTAACATTGCGTATTCCGGGCGGCGGCGGCTATGGCTCGCCCTTTGAACGCGATTCCAAACGGGTGCTGGAAGATGTCAAACAGGAACGGGTATCGCTATCTTATGCACGCGCAGATTACGGCGTGGCGATCTCGGCAGATGGGCAAGTGGATGTCGAGGCGACAGATCAGATGAGAAAAGATGGATCGCGGATTAAGCAGATTGCGCGGATTGCACGGATTAAAGGCGAAAAGCAAAACCAGATGAACGTAGATGAACGCATAAGAAAGATGCGAGGATAGAAACGTAGGGGCGATGCCCCCGTGCTCGCCCAAAGATACAAAAGGCGGACTGACCACTGCTATGAATATCACAAAAAATCAAAACCATTCCCCCATGGCATTGTGGCAGGCGTGGAAGCGAATTTTTGTTTTTGTGCGGCCTTATGCGTTGCGCCTCGTTCTGGGCGTGGTTTTTACCGCGTTGTCAACAGGGGTGTGGTTGCTGATTCCACTGGGCTTGCGCTCCCTGTTGGATTCCGTGTTTGTGCAAGGGGATCGACAACAGTTGGACTTGATCGCGCTCGGCATGCTGGCGCTCTTTGTGCTTCAGGTACTGTTGCACATGGGCAGCCATTACTACACGTTATGGGTGGGCGTGCGCGTGGTGACGGATCTGCGTAAGAGGGTTTACGCGCATCTGCATGGTTTGGGGCTTCGCTTTTATACCGATTACAAGTTGGGTGACCTCCTGTCGCGCCTGACCAATGATGTTGGGGCCATCAGAAATGCGGCGACTCGGGTTGTTTCGCAGGTTTTTTTGACGGCGATTTCAACTGTGGGCTCTGTTGCGGCTATGGTGGTTCTCAATTGGCGGTTGAGTCTGGTGGTGTTTGCTGTCGCGCCCGTCGCTGCTGTGGGTGCGTTTTATTTTGGGCGGCGCATCCGAAAACTGTCCCGAACCGTGCAGGACCAGTTGGCCGAGACGACCGCCATTGCCGAAGAAACCCTGTCGATTGTGCGGGTCGTCAAGGCGTTTGTGCGCGAAGTTTTCGAAGTGCATCGGTATGCCGAGGCCGCAGAAGACCTGTTTCAGACGAGGCGATACCTGATAGTGATGGAGGCGATATTTTTTGCGTGCATCGCGTTTCTTTTTTTGCTGGCTCTGGTGGTGATTTTTTGGTACGGGGGCACAGAAGTGCTGGCCAACCGCCTCTCGGCCGGGGATCTGGTGGCGTTTATTTTTTACGCCCTGAATATCTCTCGATCTGTGATGGGCCTGACGCGCATCTATGGATCCTTAAATTCTGCGGTGGGCGCGTCTGAACGCATTTTTGAATTGCTCGACACCCCACCGGAAATTGCCGATAGTGCTCGTGCCCATCCGCTTCGAGATGTGCGCGGCGCCGTGGCGTTTGAAAATGTGTGGTTTGCATATCAGCCTGACCGACCTGTGCTCAAGGGGATTTCGTTTGAAACCCCGCCCGGGCAGACCATTGCACTCGTGGGGACGAGCGGCGCGGGAAAGACCACGTTGATGAATCTGATTCCGAGATTTTACGATGCGACTTCTGGCTGTGTGCGCGTGGATGGCCTGGATGTGCGCGCTGTGCAAACGCGCTCCCTGCGCGAACACATCGCGCTCGTATCCCAAAATGTCGATCTGTTTGGCATATCTGTCGGTGAAAATATCCGATACGGGCGATTGGACGCGACCGATGGCGAGGTCAAACAGGCGGCTCGAGATGCGAATGCCCACGATTTTATCGCGGAACTGCCGCACGGATACAGCGCGCTGGTCGGGGAAAAGGGCGTCAAATTGAGCGGGGGACAGCGGCAGCGCATTGCCATTGCGCGGGCATTGCTGAAAGACGCGCCGATTTTGTTGCTCGACGAAGCCACTTCATCGCTGGACTCGGCTTCAGAAGCACAGGTGCAACAGGCATTGGAGCGGTTGATGGCGGGGCGCACGACGTTTATCATCGCGCATCGGCTATCCACTGTGCAACATGCGGATCGGATTCTGGTGCTGGACAAAGGCGAGGTTGTGCAGTGCGGCAACCATTGGGATCTGTTTGCACAAGAGGGGCTTTATCGCGAGTTGTGCGATTTGCAATTTCGCAATATGGAGATCGAATCGGTTGCGCGAGCCGCCGGTTGATTTGAGGGCATTTTTACAAGGAGTCGTTCGATGGATAAAATTGGATTTATCGGGCTGGGGATTATGGGCAAGCCGATGTGTCACAACTTGCTGAAGGCCGGTTTTGACGTGACATTTTACGCGCGCAAAGACGCTGTTGTGACCGAGATGGAACGCGCGGGGGCGACTTTTGTGCCCTCGTCGCGGGCCGTGGGCGAGGCCGCGGATATCGTCATTGCGATTGTGACGGCTGATCCCGAGGTGCGCGAAGTCATTTTGGGAGACCAGGGCGTTTTGGAGGGGGCTTCTGAGGGCGATCTCATCGTGGATATGAGCACGATTTCCCCCCTGACCGTTCGGGAGGTGGCAGCGCGTGCATCGCAAAAAGGGGTTCGCGTGATGGACGCGCCGGTCAGCGGCGGCGATATCGGGGCCATAAACGGCACCTTGACCATTATTGCGGGCGGGGAAAAGGACGATTTTGATCGCTGTGAGGGCCTTTTTGACGCGATGGGCAACAGGGAGAATGTTTTTCATGTGGGCGGTGTTGGCGTGGGGCAAACCGTGAAAATTGTCAATCAGTTGCTCGGCGGGATCACTATGGTGGCGATTTCAGAAGCCCTCGCCCTAGGCGTGAAGGCCGGCGCAGATGCAGACGTGATGCGGCAGGTGATCGGCGTGAGTTCGGGCAATTCATCGGCTTTTCAGTCGCGCGTTGCAGACTTTTTGCTCAAAGGCCAATACGCGCCGGGGTTTATGCTCGATTTGATGAAAAAGGACATTGGCATTGGCGTGGAGATGGGGCGCGCCCTGAATATGCCCGTGCCTCTGGGTGCTGTGGCCTATCAATTGTACGCTGCGGCGAGCAACTTGGGCGCAGGCGAACTCGATTTTTCAGCCGTGTCCAAAGCCATCGAGACCCTGTCGGGCATTCGGATCAGCGGGGAATAAGGGGCTATCAGCCATCGGCTTTCAGCGGTCAGCCCCGCCGCGCCCCCTCGGCGATTTGCTTTGCTGACCGCTAACCGCTTGGACAGCGCGATTGGGCGAGGAATAATTAAGACTGGACAGGGCGATTTTTCTGGATTATTTTTGACATAGATGAACTCCATATTGCGGACTATCTGGGGATTGGCAGAAGGGAAGTGAAGAGAGGTCGTTTTGTCTAAAATCACGCAAACTGTTTCAAGACTTAGCCAAAGAGTACTCACCTTCCTCGTCGAAGAGGTCGGCATGATCTGGTATATTTTGGGCTTCGTTTTGGCGGTCATTGTCTTTGGAATTTTTTATACCCTACTCACCCCAATGGGTCACGGCATTGGGCAAAATTTCAAGCCGCTTTCCGACATTACATTTTTCACAGGCATATACTTTAGTATTATCACGATCTCTTCTTTGGGGTACGGCGACATGCATCCGATGGGCTTTTCCAAGGCCCTCATTTGCGCCGAAGTTCTCATGGGACTGGCAATGATAGGCGTCATGATCGCCAAAGTGACTTCGCGACGCCTGTCATATTATGTTTCGCGTCTCTTCAGTTTTGATGCCCAAAAACGACTTGAAGATTTCGCCACGCAATTCGATACCTTTCGAGTCAATCTCGATGCCATTATGCCGGAACTTACGACTGCCTATCAGAGTACGCCCCGTCAGACATCTCCACCTGCCGAGGATCAAAAGGCATTGATCGCACGCTTCCAAAAAATTATTAGTGATCTGGAATTAAAATGTATCGAGTTACGTGATTACCTTTCAAAAGAAATGGCACCAGGCAATTATTTTCTTCTCGCTCCAGTCAGTGAAATGGTGCGAGTAGGTAACGCCATTGATGAAACATTCTTTATTTTTGGTCAACTTCTCACCAACTTGTCGCCGCAAGCGAGAACCGAAATCCTTGTTAGGTCCTATAGGCAGAGGATTTCCGAGGCGATCAACGCCCAGAAACAGGTGTGTGACATGGTTGGTCAAAATGCGACTGATGAGGAGACTCGAAAGGTGTTCCAGCGTATTAAGGATATTTGCGAGAAGGTGCTAGCAAGTTACTTTTCGGTTCCGGAAGAATCGCAACCCGATCAAATTTTGCAAGGTACTGACGAACCACAACAGCTTTCAGGAGTGGACAATGAGCATACAGAATAGACACGCACAAGCACTGCGCCTAGACTGGACACAGTGCTATGGCAATGTCTGGTGCAAACTCAATTTCGTAAATTTGGATCACGAGCATTTCGACAATGAACCCCATGGGGTTTATATTATTTGGCACGGGGGGCCAAATCCCTCGGTTGTGTACATTGGTCAAGGGAATATCAAGGAACGCATAGCTGAACACCGGAATGATCCGGAAATACAAGAATACGAATATCTAGATCTTTACGTAACTTGGGCGGTAGTACAGAAGGATTACCTCAATGGTGTAGGAGCATATTTGGCTGATGTTTGGAAACCGATAGTCGGCACGCGCCATCCCCAAGCCTCTCCCATAGAAGTAAATTCCCCGTGGTAGTTATTTTGCATAAGCGAGATGAAAGCAAAGGACCTCTGACATGAAAAGACCCCAATATTTCTATTACATCACGCATAAGGACAATATTCATTCCATTGTGAATCGCGGAATATTTTCACATAGCCAACTCAATGCGAAAAATATACCGTCCACGAAAATTTACGACTACGAGATTATTTGTAGGCGAAAAGAAAAACACGCACCGGCAGGCGTCTCATTGTGGGAATACGCGAATTTCTATGTTCAAGCTCGCAATCCCATGTTGTATCGCGTCATTTGTGAAAAAACGACCAAAAACATCGCAGTGTTGCAAATCAATTCAAATATTATGGATCGCCCCGGTGCTTTTCTCGCAGATGGCAATGCCGCGCATCAACGCACGCAGTTCTACAACGCGGATTCCGATGGCCTAAATTATTTGGATGAAGGGGTTTTCGAACGCGAATACTGGAATGATTACGACGATTCCAAACGCAAGATCATGGCGGAGATTCTCGTTCCTTCCCATATTGAAGTGGACAAAATTATGTGCATTTATGTGGCAACAGAAGATGTAAAACGGGAAGTAGCGGCGCGTTCTGAGCGCGTCCCGGTTGTCGTTCAGCCCTTTATGTTTTTCCTGCCCAATTACCTGAAAAAATTGAGCGACAAAATTCATCTGGCCAAGGGCGACATGTTCTTTTCACAGGCACAAACACTCACGATCAGCGTCAATACTGTCGGTGTAATGGGCAAGGGATTGGCTTCACGAGCAAAATATCAGTTTCCCGATGTTTATGTGATCTACCAGGATGCGTGCCAAAAAAAAACCTTGAAGATGGGCAAGCCCGTTTTATACAAGCGCGGGAGTAATATTGAAAGGGCACTATCTGATGATCCAGAATCCCTTGCTTCCACAAATGGAGAACGCTGGTTTCTGCTGTTTCCCACCAAACGAGACTGGAGAAACAAATCTCCCATTGACGGCATTGTGCAAGGTCTTCAGTGGCTGGTCAAAAACTGTGAAAAAGAGGAAATCCAATCGGTCGCCCTGCCCGCGTTGGGGTGTGGGTTGGGCGGGTTGAACTGGAAAGACATCGGGCCGCTGATGTGCAAATACTTGTCTGAATTACCCGTAGAAACTTGTATCATTTACTTGCCAACAGAGGGGCAGACGCCGGATAAATACCTGTCTCCAGAATTTCTCATGCCGCGAAACTGATAGAGGTACCTTGTCCTCAAAGACGCTCGGAGAAACAACGCCATGCAATTCGTGATTACGATTGAGCGAAAGGTAAGAACAATGGTGCGAGAACCTAACAATCCCTTTCATCCGGGCGAGATGCTTATCGAGGAATTTCTCGAGCCCATGGGGATGAGCCAGATGGCGTTTGCAAAAAAAAACGGCTGGACCAGAGCGCGACTCAATGCGTTTATTCGAGGCGATCTTGCCGAAACTTTGGGAACGTCGGCCAGGCTTTGGATGAATTTGCAATCCACTTACGATTTGGCCAAAGCTGTCAAGGCGAGGCAGGTTGCTTAGGCAGGTGTTTCTGGTGTTTTTGACACACTCAAACTTCAAGGAGGAAAAATGGCGACACAACGGGAAGATTATCTGGGCATTGTGGACTACAAGGTCGTGGGTTCGCGGCCCGTGCGACACGATGGCGCGGATAAGGTGACAGGCAGGGCGATTTACGGCACGGATCTCAATTTGCCCGATATGCTCTATGCCAAAGTCTTGCGGAGCCCGCACGCACACGCGCGGATCAAGTCCCTCGATACGCGCAAGGCCGAAGCCCTCGACGGCGTGCGCGCTGTGGTCACGGGCCAAGATTTGGCACAAAATGCCGAAGAGCAGTTGGCCGATTTGGGCGAAGAGGTGGTGCGGATTAAAGACCTGTGCGCGGCGGTGCTGGCGCGCGAAAAGGTGCTCTATCAGGGATATCCGGTCGCGGCAGTGGCGGCGACCAATGTCCACATTGCCGAAGAAGCCTTGGATTTGATCGATGTCGAATACGAGGTGTTGCCCCATGTGCTGGACGTGCTGGAAGCGATGGAGGATGGCGCGCCGCTGGTACACGAGGATCAAAGAACCAACTCGATGGGCGAAAAGAGCGATACCTTCAGCAATGTCGCGTCTCATTTTCGCACGGAATTGGGCGATGTCGCGCAGGGGTTTGCCGAGGCCGATGTGATTGTCGAGCGCGAATTTCGCACGGATATGGTGCATCAGGGCTATATCGAACCGCAAAACGCCACGGTCTTGTGGAATGCCGATGGGATGGTGACGATTTGGTGCAGCAACCAAGGCGCGTTTGGGGTGCGGGATCAGACCGCAAAAATTTTGGGCATTCCGGTGTCGCAAATCAAGGTCGTCCCCCTGGAAATTGGCGGGGGCTTTGGGGGCAAGATCAAGGCGTATTTGGAACCCATCGCCGCGCTGTTGTCGCGGAAAACCGGGCATCCGATAAAAATGATCATGACCCGCACCGAGGTCTTGCAAGCCACGGGCCCCACGTCGGGATCGTGGATTCGCGTGAAAATGGGCGCGACCCAAGACGGCAAACTCGTCGCCGCTGAAAGCGAACTCGTCTATGAGTCCGGGGCCTTTTCCGGAAGCCCTGTGGGCGCGGGGGCGCGCAATATGCTGGCGCCTTATGTCATCCCGCACGTCTCGGTGGATGGGTATGACGTGGTGGTCAACAAACCCTCGACATCGGCCTATCGCGCGCCGGGCACGACCAATGCGGCTTTTGCCGTCGAAACAGTGGTGGATGAATTGGCCGAGAAATTGGATCTCGATCCGCTGGCCTTTCGGCTGGACAATTCGGCAAAAGAAGGCACGCGCCGCGCCGATGGCCCGGTGAACAAGCGCGTTGGGCACGAGGAATGCGTGCGTGCGGCGGTCACTTCCGACCACTATCAGACCGCGCTCAATGGCAAATATCGCGGGCGCGGTGTGGCGTCTGGCTTTTGGGGCAATGGGGGCGGCGTTTCGAGCGCGGCTGCGAGCGTGAATGACGATGGCACGATCAATTTGGTGGAAGGATCGACCGATATTGGGGGCACGCGCACGTCGGTCGCCATGCAGATGGCCGAAGCCCTGGGCATTTCAGAACAGCAGATCCGCCCGCAGGTCGGCGATACGGATTCGATAGGCTATACGGGCGTGACCGGCGGGTCGCGCACGACATTTGCAACGGGTTGGGCCGCGTACAAGTGCGCGCAAGACATCAAAGAGCAGATGATGGCGCGCGCGGCAATCATGTGGGAGATTTCAGAGGACGATATCGAGTTCGACCAAGGCGTGTTCCGGTCCAAGTCCGATCCGTCGAAATCGATCACCTTTAAGGACTTGGCGGCGCGGCTCGATTCCACGGGCGGCCCCGTGATGGGGCAGGCCACGGCAAAACCCACGGGCGTTGGCGGCGCGTACGCGGTGTCGATAGTGGATGTGGAAGTCGATCCGGAAACGGGCAAAGTCGATATTTTGCGCGCGTCTATTTTCCAAGATGCGGGCAAAGCGATTTATCCGCCTTATGTGGAAGGGCAGATGCAGGGCGGGGTGGCGCAGGCGATAGGTTGGGCACTCAACGAAGAGTACGTCTATGACAACGACGGCATTTTGCGGAACGACAGCTTGTTGGATTACCGCATGCCAACCTGTCTGGATTTGCCCATGATCGAGGCGCATATCGTCGAAGTGCCCAATCCCGGACACCCTTACGGCGTGCGCGGCGTGGGCGAGGTGCCGATTGTGCCCCCCACCCCAGCGGTTGCCAATGCCATTTACGACGCGGTTGGCCTGCGCCTGACCGAGTTGCCCATGTCGCCCCCGCGCGTGTTGCGTGCCCTGTGGCAGAAAAATGGCGGGAATGGCGTGGGTTGAAAATCAGCTTTCAGCTTTCAGCCCCCGCCGCTCCACCCCTAATGGCGGCTTGTTTTGCTGACCGCTTCTCATATCTTCGGGCGGGCACAGAGGCACCGCCCCTACGGTTTCACATCTCGATTTTAGGGATGGCGGGGTGGACTGACCACTGACCGCTTCTCATATCTTCGGGCGGGCACAGAGGCACCGCCCCTACGGTTTCACATCTCGATTTTAGGGATGGCGGGGTGGACTGACCACTGACCGCTTCTCATATCTTCGGGCGGGCACAGAGGCACCGCCCCTACGGTTTCACATCTCGATTTTAGGGATGGCGGGGTGGACTGACCGCTGACTGACAACTGATCCTCAAAACAGGAGTTTTGAACATGCCCGAAGTGTGGATTCCTTCGCTGATGCGTAAATTGACCGATGGCCGGGAAAAAGTGATCGTCGAAGGCCAAACCCTGCGCGAGGTGATCGAAAATTTGGACGCGCAATTTCCCGGTATCAAAGATCGGGTGGTTTACGAAAATTACCGGATTGCACCGGGGCTGGCGGTCGCCATTGATGGCGTTGTCACCGAGGAAGGCTTGCGAACGCAAGTGCCGCCCAATAGCGAGGTGCATTTTGTGACGTCAATTGCAGGTGGGTCAGGTGCTTGGCAGTGAGCGCGTGCTATATAGATCGCCCATGAGAACGGCCCCGCGATTTCTCTATCGCGGGGCCGTTTTTTTCTGGTGTGAATTTATCACTCATTCCGCAACCGCTTACGCAGGGTTTCTATCGACAGGCGGTTCTCCGATAGCTCAGTCACCCTCATATCTCGCGGATCGAATCGCCAGTATATCGTTTCAATCGACGGGCTATCCTCTGATAGTTCGGACGCTGGTATCAGATCTAAAATTTGACGCGCTTTTTTCGGTTGGTTTTTGTCGATCAATGCTTCGGCATATACCAAATAAGGTTGGGCGGTTTCGGTTTTTGCGGGTTGTGCATCAAATTGCGTCAGAACGCGCTGTGCAGTTTCAAGGTCATTGGTCGTCAGCAGATAGTTTATGAGTTGGCTCGCCAACGCGCCTGAATTGGGCTGGGCCTCAAAAGCCATCTTCAAGTGTGACAGTGCCGCGCGCCGCGCGCCGGTTGACCACAGCAACGCGCTTTCTCGCACCGCGTGGATCGCCCTGTGGCGCGGATGGGCGAGCAGGGTGACGCGAAAATACGTCCGCCCCTCATCGTAGTCGAATTGGGGTTCTGGCGACCCGTTTTCAGCCATGCGCCGGCGAATTTTGGGCAACCCGGTTCCGCGGCCTTCGGCCAGTCTCAATTCTTTCAAAAATTCGCCTATCCGCCGATTTCGCGCAGGTACAGGGGGCACGACACTGCCTGGCGCGAAATGGCGTGCCTCAATGCCGTGAAGGGGGCCCGGATAACTGATTATTTCCATGCGATCCGGATACACATATATTTTTGTGGGCTCGAGCAGGTTATCATAAGAACGATGGTACACGGCGTTGACGACCGCTTCCTCTATCGCCTCGTAGGGATAGGCGACCGTGCGCGCTACTTCGGCCTTTCGCGGTTGTTTTTTTAGAATGACATCGGTGAGCGAATTGAGGTGGGCTAAGGTGTGGCTAACCTGATCGTTGAGCGGTCCCGTAATCGTCCGCTCGGCAATCAAATCGCCGCCTGCGTGGTCCGCAAATTGCACGATCTCGATTTGCGCGCAGGAAAAGAAACGCTCCGGGGTCTCGCTGAAAAACAGCAGGGCTACATTGCGCGGGGCAAAGTGATCATTGATCTGGACCACAATTCGCATTCGCCGATAGAGGTCGCTGTCTGCGATGTTTGTTTCGGGCGGTATCAGGTCGCTTTGTACATGGGAAAGGAATCGGCGAACCGCCGTCGGAGAGATGGCATCAACTGTGGCGCGCAGGTTGCGGCGGTCGTCGAACGGTATTCGCGCGGTTTGCGCGATGAGTTGCGTGCGTATTTCCCCCCGCGCTTCAACCGTGCTGGAGCCTTGCCGCACATAAAATTCCCGTTCGCCACCGCGTCCGCGTTTCGGGGCTTGATAGGGCCGGTTATCGCCGCCGGGTGCCCATATAATCAGGATGGTTTTATCGCAGTATGTTTCGGGGAACACGAGCGGTTGGTACATGGGATCAATGCAATTGCACTGCCCGTGTATCGCTCTTTGAATCCGGTCGAGATCGCGATGCCCGAGGCCGCGCGGCGGCAGGATGGGGAGGCCGCGTTCATCTGTGTCAATGCCCAAGATGATGTACCCGCCGTTCAGGTTGAGCAAGTCATTCGCAAATGCACACACGCTCCGAACAACCGATTCTTTTACGGCGTCATTCCAAGTCGCCTTGAACTCCCGGCGGTTGTCTTCCACGGATCTGGCGTGGATCAGATTGTCGATGTGGATTGGCAAATTCTGCATGGGAATCCCAACGGGTCGTCAAATGCTAAGTACAAAACCGGCGCACCATTTCCGAGAAAGTATCCACCGCGCGGTGGAGTTGATCGATTTCGATCCACTCGTCGATGGTGTGCGCCTGTTGGATGTTGCCGGGGCCGAGGACGACGAGTTCCATGGTTTTGCCGAAGATCATGCCATCCGTGCCATAAGCCACGGTTTTGGGCGTTTGCGTTTGCGTGACGCTGAGGGCTTCGCGCACGATGCGGGAATCCACGGGCGTGGCGAGTGGAAATAGGTCGTCGTATATCTCGAGGTGGACATCGTGGGTTTGCGCGAGGGATCTGATTTTATCGAGCAGGGGATCGAAATTTTGCCCGGGCATGGGGCGCATGTTGACGGTTGCCCCGGCTTCTGGCGTGGTGATGTTCGACGCTTGTTCGCCTCCGTGAATGACCGTGTTGAGCGTGGCGTGCGGGGGGGTGAAGGCGTTGTTGAGGTATTTTGCGTCGGTTTGGAGTTCGCGGTCTATGGCGAGCACATCGTTGAGAAATGGAATCATTTGGTGATTGGCATTGACGCCTTCGCCCGTGCTGCTGTGCGCGGCTTTGCCCTTGGCGGTAACGCTGATTTTGACCGAGCCTTTGTGCGCGTGTACCACCTCGAGCAGGGTCGGCTCGCCAATAATGCCGTAGCGCGCGTTGGACGTTTTCAAAACCTCTGATTTTTTGGCCACGACTGCGGCGCCTCCGCAGTTGATTTCCTCGTCTGCGGTGACGACCACATAGATGGGATGCGCGAGTTCGCTTTCGGAAAAACGACTCGCTGTGGCGATCATGCACGCGACCGAGCCTTTCATATCTGCGACGCCGCGGCCGTAGATTTTCGATCCCTTTTGGACGACTTGAAAGGGATCCCACGCCCAACCTTCGGCGGGCACCACGTCGTTGTGTCCCATCAGGGCAAGCCCCTCAGTGCCGCGTCCTTTTTTGCCGACGAGGTTCAGTTTGGGAACGCCGTTGGGGTCTGTGTAGGGAATGCGTTCAACACTCAGGCCGGCTTCGCGCATCTTTTTTGCCATTGCATTTGAACAATCGACATTGCTCAAATAGCTGGCCGAGTTGAAGGAGACAAATTCTCGCGTGAGTTGTACGGGGTCCATAAAATCCCTCTCTCGGAACAATTGGGAAATTGGGAATTGGGAGATGAACGGGATTGAGCGCGGGCAATATACTCGGTTGCAGTGAATGGGGCAATCAATTCTCCGATGGGTCGTTGGACTCTGGGGTTGTCAATTTTGCCTGTCGGACTTAGATTGGGTCGTCGATTTTTGAGCTGTTGGGGGGGCCTCTCGCGTCTTGTATCTTCGGACGGGCATGGGGCCTGTCCCTCTACGGGTGGATGGGGCATTGGGCGGGGCGTCTATTCATCCTTTTATCCGGAATCTACTATGGCTTTTTCATCACATGGTATAACACACAGGCCCACAGTGACGGGCACGCGCGGGATGGTGGCTTGCGCGCATCCGCTGGCCGCGCTGTCAGGCGTGCGGATCTTGCTCGAGGGGGGCAATGCGTTTGACGCTGCGGTCACGGTTGCCGCCGCGCTCAATGTGGTTGAACCCTATATGTCTGGTATCGCGGGCGTGGGCTATGCGATGCTATACGACGCGAAGACCGACCGCGTGCACATGCTGGATTACTGCGGGCGGACGCCTTATGAAGCGCGTGCCGAGTTGTTCGACAAGGTGACGGACAAAGACGCCGGGCCGCGGTCGTGCCTGACGCCGGGCGCGTGTGGGGGTTGGTTGGCGCTGTTGGAACGCTGCGGCACAATGCCGCCTGCAAAAGTTTTCGCGCCCGCGATTGAACTGGCAGAGCGGGGCTATGCTCTGACCGTGAAGAACAGCGCGTTTATGGGCAACAGCGGCGGGCGGCTGAACGAGGATGCCGCGCGCGTGATTTTATCGCGTGGCCATCCGCCGCTGCCGGGCGAATTGCTCGTTCAAAAGGACCTCGCGCACACGTTTCGGCGGGTCTCGGAAGGGGGCGCAGAGGTGTTTTACCGCGGGGATCTCGCCCGTGAAATGGCGGCGTGGGTTCGGGCCCAAGGCGGGTGGTTGTCCGAGCGCGATTTGGCGGCGTTTGAACCCGAATGGGTCGATCCCATCGCCACGACCTATCGGGGCTATGAGGTGCTGTGCCCGCCGCCGCCGAGCGCGGGGTTTCAGATTCTCGAAACGCTCAATATGCTGGAGGGCTACGACCTCGCCGAGATGGGCCACCACTCGGAACTCGCCCTTCATGTGTTCATCGAAGCCGTGCGCTTGGGCAATGCGGATCGGATAGAATACGCAGCAACAGCGCGTCCCCCGATCCAGGGCCTGCTGTGCAAGGGGTATGCGGCAGAACGCCGAAAGCTGATTGGCGACCGCGCGGGCGTGCATCGGGGGGAGTGGTATCCCGAGACCAAATTGCCGGGCGAAATTGCACCGGGGGATCCCGCGGCCTGGCTCAATGAATGCACCACGCATTTCGACGTAGTTGATGCCGATGGCAATGCCGTGGCGATTACGCAGAGTTTGGGGTCGGGGTTTGGATCCGGGATGATCATGGGCGATACGGGCATGTTTTTGAACAATTTTATTCGGTGGGGCGATCTCGTTCCGCACAGCCCAAACTGCATTGCGCCGCACAAAAAATTGGATATGTGCTTGTCGCCGCTTTTGGCGTTTCACGAGGGCGCGCTCTTTTCCGCGCTGGGCACGCCGGGCAGTTGGGGGATTCAACAGACGTCGGTGCAATTTTTGACCCATGTACTGGATTACAACATGAACATACAGGCGGCGATAGAAGCCCCGCGGTTCCGCATTGAAGGCGCGGGCACGCAGGTGTCGATAGAAAAGCGCATGCCGCGATCTGTTCGGCACGCGCTGATGGCGCGCGGACACGATGTGAAGGTGCTGCCCGATTACTCGCCGGTTTGCGGGGGCGCGCAAGGGATTGTGATCGATGGCGAAACCAGCGCGCTGATGGGCGGCGCAGACCCGCGGCGCGATGGGTACGCGATTGGGATTTGAATAGTCAGTGGACAGTCCCCGCCCGAAGTGTAGAGACGATGCCCCCGTGCTCGCCCAAAGATAACCGTAGGGGCGATGCCCCCGTGCTCGCCCGAAGCAGAGGATCAAAATGACAGATTTATTCGATCTTGCGGTTGAGCAAATTACGCATGGCCCCAAGCACCATTTTTTTGGGTACATAGGCCAATCGCAGACCATTCCTTGGAATCGAAGTGGTCGCTATATTGTCGCGTTGCGGAACGATTTTCAGGATCACATGCCCGGCCCTGGGGAGGCCGCGGATGTGATTTTGATCGATGTGAAAAATGACTATGCGATCCGCGTGGTCGATCAGTCGCATGGGTGGAATCCGCAGCAGGGGACGATGTTCTATTGGAATCCCGATTCGCCTGAGACGCAGTTCTTTTTCAACGAACGCGACCCCGAGACGCAGAGGGTTTTTACCGTGCTGTTCGATATTTCAAAGGACGAGAGAATCCGCGAGTATCGGTATGAAGATACGCCGTTTGGCAACAGTGGTGTGGCGCAAAATGGCGGGTATTTTTTGGGATTGAATTACGCGCGCATGGCGCGGTTGCGCTTGGTGACGGGCTATCTCGGCGCGGCGGATTGGACCGAGGATGTGGCGCATCCAGAGGACGATGGGATTTTCAAAGTCGATGTGCGTACGGGCGCAAAAGACCTGATCGCGTCTTTTGCCCAACTGCGGGATGCTCTGAGGGATTATCATCCGGGGGTTGAAAACAAGCCGATGTTTATCAACCATACCCTGTGGAATCGGGACGATGATCGGATTTATTTTTACGCGCGGGGCAATTTCAACAAACGTGCAGAACGGCTCAACGTGCCGTTTACAGTGAATCCCGATGGCAGTGATTTGACGATCCAGAAAGTGTTTATTGGCGGTCATCCCGAGTGGTTGGAAGGCCACGAGATTCTCGGGCACAATGCAGATGATTTGGTGGTGTACGACACGGATCAGCAGAGGATTGTACGCGCCCTGGGGGATCGGTCTGTTTTTCCAGACCCCGGCGGCGACAATGCGTTTTCGCCCGATGGGCAATGGATCGTCAATGGTTCGGGGCCAAAGGGCGGAACGGTTTATGCGATGTATCGCATGGGCGATGGGGCCTGGGCGCGAACCGAGCGATACGATCAGCGCGAATGGATATCGGGCGATTTGCGGAGCGATCCCGCGCCCTGTTGGAATCGCACGAGCGATCAAGTGCTCTTTCCATCAATTTCCAGCGATGGGACGCGCCAGTTGTTCGTCATGACCCGGCGATAGAAAGGGCGTTATGAAAAAAAATGAAACGCGCTGTTTTGCGGGGTTGGACGTCGGCGGGACGAGTGTGAAATCCATCCTCATAGATGCGTCTGGCAATCGGTTGGGCGAAATGGTGGAAGTGCCCAGTCGCGTCAAAGAGGGGTATGCGGCGACGTTTGACCAACTCGAGGAAGCCCTGTTTTTGCTGACAAAGCGAGCCGGGCAAAGGCGGTCTGATATTGCGGGGATTGGGTTGGACATTCCCGCGCCGAGCAGTGGAGGCATCGTTCGGGTGCAGGCCAACTTGGGCGCCGATTGGGTGGGTGTGAATATCCCAGACGCATTTTCTGCGCGTGTGGGCGTGCCCGTGTACATGACCAATGACGGCAATGCCGCGGCGGCCGGGGAATACGCGGCCCGACCAGATAGCGATGATGGCTTGTTGCTCATCGCGCCCGGCACGGGCCTAGGCGGGGGGTTGGTTTTGCCCGGCGGACAGATTTACGAAGGCGCGAACGGCCTCGCCCTGGAGGTGGGCCATGCGTCTGTGCCGTTTCGGGAAGCCAATGGCGCATTGCCAGATTGCTCGTGCGGTCTGAAGGGTTGC
Organism: uncultured Latescibacterota bacterium; assembly: GCA_958295785.1. Lineage (GTDB taxonomy): Bacteria > Latescibacterota > UBA2968 > UBA2968 > UBA2968 > VXRD01. Next base: position 1,035,729 of record OY282377.1, on the reverse strand, counting down.
GCGGAGACATGGGTTTCCCTGATGGCGTTGCGCCGCCGATTGGGCATTGAATTGGCAAAAAACAAATGGCAAGCGCACACGCTTAATGCCTTTTCCGCGCCAATAGAGGAAAAGGCGTATCAACTCCGCGATTACGCGGAACGAGGCGATCCGCTCGCTCTATCGCTTTTTTTTGAGCAGGCATCGATTCTCGGTTATGCCATCGCCGATTGGGTGCGGCTGTTCGATCCTGGCCTCGTGGTGATCGGCGGGGGCCTTGCCGAGGCCTCTTTCCGCGACCAGTATATGGCGTGGGTAATCGAGGGCTTTGAGGATAGCGCGTGGCCGATCTATCTCAAAAATCCCTTTGATCCCCAGGCCATTTCAACGCGATTTGAATGGGCGATAGAGGGCGATTTCGCCGCCTCGCTGGGCATGGCGTTTGTGGCGGGTGAGGTGTTTGGGTAGGAAAAGCAACCGCGGATGAACGCGGATGGTGTAGCGGTTGCTGTTCGCCTGTGAGCCATCAAAACATCGCCCCATCCGAGGTCGCATAAGCGATTTCAGATGGGGCTTTTTATTCGCTATCAGCATTGCCTATGGGGGTAGGTCTCAAAAGAAGAATTTGAGGCCCGCATAGACGCGGTCGATGTTTGTGGTGCGGTTGTCGGAGAAGACGAAGTCGTGCTTGTAGTCGAGTCCGATACGCACCCTTTCGTGCAGGATGATGTCGATGCCCGCGCCTGGGGCCAGGCCGAAGTTGCGGTCGCCCTGTTTGGGCGCGTACAGCCCGGCGTTGAGCGAGACGTGGTACACAAACGGGTCAAACACATACGCAAAGCGCGAGCCGAGGCTGATGATGGACATTTCTCGGTCAGAGAGATAGGTATATCCCGCTTGAATGCCGATCCACTCGTCCATTTCAACGCCGAGTTCCGCGCCGTAGAGAAAACCCGTGCGCGTGTTGTTGAGGTCCGTTTTGTCGAAAAAGCCAGAGCCAAAGGCCGTGTTGAGATAGAAGCGATGGCGCGATTCACCGAAGGGATATCCCCCCTTGCCAAATTCGCTTTCTTCTGTGCCGTCGGTACGACCCGTTTGCGCGTTGGCTCCGCCCGTCAACAGCAGGGCGATAGCGAGTGTGAAAAGCATGCGTTTCATGGTGTTGCTCCTTTCCGAAATGGCGGTGTGTGCCAAGCCTGTGCCCGCTCGGGTAGCAGACTTTTGATTTGTGTTTCGGGCGAGCACGGGGGCATCGCCCCTGCGTTTCTATCCTCGCATCTTACCTGACTACAACCCAATGCTGCGCTTCTTGTAGGCTTTGCGGATTTCCTTTTCGTCTGTCCAGATGATTTCAGACGTGACCAAGTCCGTCAGTTGAAACGTGGCTTTGTAGTACACCAGCTTTTCCTTGCCGACTTCCTGCACGTTCGCGCTGAGTGTGCCGGTCAAGATCATGTCTGACCCGGTCTGTTTGCCCGGTGCTTTTGCCTGCGCGGGATCCACATAGCCAGACTGCTGATACTCGTATTCCGAGGCGATGTCTCGGCGGTTGGTCACATCGACAAAGCGCACTTTGCCGCTCTGGATCAATGCGGTTTTGATTTTGTCAGACAGGGCCACCATGTCGATGTGTTCGGTGGTGCGATTCCGCATTTTGCCGATCATGATGGCGGGTTGCTCCCCTTTCAAAGGTGCTTGGAGGATCGAATTGACGACTTTTTTTGCGATGAGTTGCATGTCGTTTTCGTTGAACCGGTCGTCGAGCAAGGCGATAGTCTTGGGATCTTCGTACGTCCCTTTGGTGAAGGCCCTGGGCCCAGCGCATCCGGTTGCGATGCCGAGCAGGGCAATGGCGGTCCAAATGGTGAATTTCATGGGGGGTCTCCTTGTTGAAAAGTGGGGTAGCGTTTGGCGGTCACGAGGACAGGCACGGGGGCCTGTCCCTACGGGTGATGGGGGTTGGTTCTGCATCGCCTTTGTGGACATCTGATCGCTGGCCTGTCCCTACGGGTGATGGGGGTTGGGCGGACTGACTGCTGAATCACCGCCACTCGCATTCCATGCGCGCGTCATTCATGTGCCATTTGTCGGGCAACATCACGTCCTGCCTGTAGCGAATATAGGCGCGGCAGTCTTGAATGGACGAACTGACGGGATAGTTCATGGCATACGTTTGCACGCGGGCGAGGTCCGTTTGGGGTATCTCGTCGATCCGGTGGATGCCCGGGCGCGAGGAGGTGAAAATCCGAACGGTTTTGTCGCCGTGCGTTTTGAGGGGCACGGTGCCCGAAAAGGTGACGCGCCGGATTTTTCTCGGCAGCAAGGGATCGGTCGCATCGATCAACACGTCCCGTTGCCACTGCCCGGCGAGCACGGTGTTCAAATCAGCGGTGAAGACGCGCTCTATCTCGCCGTCGGGAATGATGACGTAGAGAAAGCGATGGCGCGCGGGTTGGGAACCGCCGTCAAAGGTCAGATAGACCGTGAAGTTGAGCGACTGGTTGGGCGCGAGCGCGTGTTTGGAAATGGCCTGGATGACGACGGGCGCGAAACCGGCTCTCTTCAGCGCGATCAGCCCTTCGGCAGACGCATCGCCCGCGTACCGCCGCTCGGAAATCATCAGCGCGATTTGCGCGGGTTCAAAATCGCTTTGCACCAGTTGCAACACGTCCTCACGGGTAAAGGGAAGCTGGGCAGTGCGTTCATACACCGCGGGCAATTCCCCGCCGTCCCATTCGACGAGGTTGACGACAATGCCCCGCGTGGGCGGCAAGTCCGATTGCTCCGCGCTCGCCGTTGAAACGACCAACAGGCCGAAAAGGGCAACCAGCAACGGGTACTGACGTGAAACGTTCATGCGTCCCTCCTTGTGGATTGAGGTGGAAAATATCCCTCTCAAGACGATGTGGATTGTGCGTATCATTGATAGACCCTGTGGTTCAAAAACGTGCGCTGGCCGGGGTGGATTTCGACAGTGCTGAAGGTCTCGGTTTCGATGATCCGGCCGTTGGCGTCGAGGGCGTCGAGGGTGATGGCGTGCGTGCCCGGCGGCAATTTGAGACGCCCGATCTGAATATTGTGCGGGAGGGAGACCCAACTGCGCGTGTCCGCGATTTCGGTGGCGACATTGAGCAAGTTGGTGAAAAAGCCGAGGACTTTATCTTTTTGGTTCGCCTCGCGGTAGGCCAGGTATTTGACGAACCCTCGGGCAATGGTTCTGACCATAATTTTCGGATAGTTGTCTTTGAGAGATGCTTTTGCAATGGCGGCGTAGTTTTGGGCGATCTGCGTTTGGACGACGCGGTCGCCTGCGCGGATGTGAACGCGATGCGTGCGCGGGGCAACGACTTCGTATTTGGGCAGGACCACGCGCAACCAATATTCGACATCGCCAACTGGACGCACGCGGTGACGGCGGCGCGAAATGTCGGTGGCGACTCTTTTGACCTCCTCGCTGCGTTTGATGTCCTCTTCGTAAAGGGGCAGATCGATTTCCTCCTCCACTTTGCGGGGGATGAAGCCGATTTCCAAAAAAATGACGAGTTCGCCATTGCCCGCGGGCTTCACATAAGGCATGCCATTGAACGAGACGAGGCGCGTGTCTGTTCCCTCTCCGTCGAGCACCGCGGTCATGTGTTCGAGGTCTTCCGAGACAGCTTGCGGCGGGATGATGTTGAACGTTTTTTCGTAGTGCGAATAGGCGTCTCGCGCGTGTTGATAGGAAATGTATGCGTCATTGAGTTCGCCGGTGGTTTCGTAAAACAGCCCGGTGATGTAGTGGATGAAGGCGTCGTTTTTGTAACTCGCCTGCCCGTTGTGAATGGCGTATTGGTCGAGTTTCAAATTGGCTTTGCGGCATTCGACAAGCGCGTCTTCAGGCAGGCCCAAATACCAGTAATTCAACGCCCGATAGTAGTGGATGGCGACCATTTCAAAGCTGTCGCCTCGATATTTGCGGATGGCGTCGTTGGTCAAAAATGCGGCGGCCTCTCGGGAAATAGAGCGGGTATAGAGTTTGTCCGAGAGCCGCTCCGCGTCTGCGAAATACCGGTTGGACACGGCGTAGCGACCCTCGTAGTGGGCGAGGAGGCCATTTTCGAGGAGGTAGAGCAGTTGATTCCCCCCTTTTTTTGCTTTGGCGATCTGGGCGCGGGCTTCGTCGTAATTGCGCGTGCGAAGGCTGGTGCGAATGTCACCCGAAAAGTGGGCATAGGTGGTGCAACCTTGCAACGCGATGCCCAGCAGCAATGTGAGGAAAATGGTTTTCATCGTGCGTGTCCCGTTGAGGTTTTCGGTGTACCCATATATTAGGCAAAAGGCGTGCCATTGTGCCCAACTTTTTTAAGTTGTTGAATTTTAGTGGGATGTGATTAAAAAAGAAAAATGAAATGTGTGGCAATTTTGCACAGGTGTGATTTTTGACAACAGCGGGAGAAGCGAGATGGAAGTTTAGCCACAAAAGGCGAGTGTGTGTAGGGGCGATGCCCCCGTGCTCGCCCGAAAATACAATTAGCTTTTGGCGATCAGCGATCAGCCCCCGCCCAATCCCGCTGATTGCTTGTTTTGCTGACTGCTATCCGCTGACCGCTTGGGGGACTGGGGTTGGGCGGGGCTTCTTACATCTCCCCTCTCCCGCCTTTTCGAAATTTGAGCTGTGCGAACTGACAACTGACATAACGCCCGTGCCTGTCCGATGTCATTCTCGCGCATTTCGTTTTCACAGAGCCAAAATTTTCAGTTCTTTGATCGTCGTTTCCGCAGGGGAAGGATGGTCGGGCGCGTTGTTGATGTTTTCGATTTTTACGGCAACGCGCTGACTTTTTGGGAGCGAAAACGAGGTGTCCATTTGCTTAAACGTTTCTGTTGGGTCAAAGATGCGTTGCTTTAAGAGAATCTCGTCCGCGAAGATTGAAACCCTGATGCGGGCGCGGTTGGGGAATGCAGACGGGCGTTTGACAGTGATCGCCACTTCGTATTCCCCAAACGCGAAGTTCTGTGATCTTTCTGGAACTGCGGGTTTTTTGGCGCGCATGGAAAATAGGTATGCGCCGGGTTTTAACTCGTAAGCCGGGGTGGCGATAGAACCTTCGCGGAGCGTGGCGGTGTTGCGGATGTTGATTTGCGTGCCCGTGGGCGAGCGCGTGCAGGTGTCCAGTGCGATAACCCCGGGGTGCAAAGGGGTGCGCGGCATGAAATTGGCGATGATCAAGGTGGGGCTCGTGGAGAAAACATCGAGCATGGTCGCGGCGTTTTGTTTGATATAATCCACGCCGAGATCCTGTTCAATGTAGGGATTTTTGACGTATTGGAGGATGTGCTCGCGGTGAATGTCGTCGATGATGGCTTGTTTGACGGCGATTTCTGCGCGGTGGTAATCGTAAATCTGCGAGATTTTGGATGGCAGAACGTAAATCGTGCTGTCCTCGTGTTGTGCCGCGCCCATCATCTCGATGGGGTGGATGGCGTAGTCGCATTTTAATCTGTTGAGGTCTTGCGCGTGAACCCGCAGTTCTTTGGCGAAGATGACTTTTTTCGCGTTCTCCATCGCGTTGAGTGCGTCTATGACCGCGCTTCTCGTGTCTCGGCTGGCGTGCAACGCCCGGCCCGTCTGATAGGCGTCATAGGCGCGGGGCAACAAGAAGAGGGCGGCGACGATACAGATTATCGCCCGTTTTTTTCGCCTGAACCGCAAACGCTTCAAAGCCACATGCAGACAAAAAAAAGCAAGGCCCACACAGACAGCGATGAAGGGGTAGATTTGGATAAAGTTGCGGTGAAAGTTGACGGTCATGCTACTCATAAACAAGAGATAGGCTGTGGGGAACAACAAAATTAGAAACCATGAGGGCCGGGAGAATATCCCGGCCAGCCCGAGCAGAAAGAAGATCGCGCCTGCCAACCCGATATTTTGGTAAAATTCGCGCATCTGAAACCCGAGGTGCTCCCATCCGGGCGCAATCGTCGCCCCGGGGTGCCCCGTCACTTTGTAGTAGATCATTTGATGCAAAACGTCTTTGAGGAAGTTGGGGAAATCGAGGATTGCGTAGGGCATCGCGCACAGGAAGGTGAGCGCGGGGAGGGTTGGAATCGCCAGCCAATAAAATTTTTGGCGTGCGATTTTGCGTTTATAGGACATCCAAATCAGCGAAGCGATGGGGAGCAAAATTGCCAGACCCGAATTGTATTTTGTCGCTGCGGCAAACCCGACGCAGATCAGACTCAAAATGAAATAGATTCTTTTTTGGCGGTGAATGAACAAAATGGAAAACAGCGCGGTCAGGGCGACAAACAAGGCGACCGGCGCATCCACGGTTACAAAGCCCGAATGCGCGATATGCACCGGGAGAACCGCGAGGAAAAAGGCCGATGCGATACCCGTCCATGTGCTGCATATCAGCCTGCCCATTAGATAGGTGACAAAGACCGTTGCAGTGCCCATTGCAGCGGTTAAAAAGCGGTTGGAAAAATAAAAGCTCGGATGGGAAATCGCCCAATGCCAACCCGTGCCGATGTGGATATTTTCCACGCCTTGCAACGCGCCTGTGAGGGAGAGATAGACGCAGTGGAGTTTATCGACCAAGAGGTTCAAATAAATCATCAGCGAGCCGTACTTGAAAAAGTGGGGGTTGTAATCCCCGGTTTTCAGCATCTGAAGGGCATTGCCGGCCGTGAGTGGTTCGTCCCAAAAATACAAATAGGGCAAGCCGATGTTTAATTGGAGATAGCGGAGGCCAAAAGCAAAGGCGATGACCAGCGCGATGGCCGCGGTTTCCGATTTGTTCGTCATGGCATCACAATCCTGCCTCCTATCAGGGAGGAATGAGGAACAGGCGTTCCATAGAGATCATGGGTTGCTCGTCTCAAGCGTTTGGTCCTAACTCCTCGTTTGTTGCCTTCGATGCCTTCGGCGACCTACTTTTTTTCAACAAAAAAAAAAAGTAGGCGAGCGGGGTACAACTGCCCCAGCAGTTCAAAAATGCCGCTCTCATGCGCCGAGAGGCTGGCACAACGCAAATCGCTTTTGTAACAGGACGACATGCGCTGGCCTGCAAAGTGGGTTGCAAGATGGCTGTGGGTTGCGAGACGGCCTTGTGCGCTGTGCGTGATGGCTTTATCCGATGGTCTTTTGGGATGGCATTTTTGCAATGGCTTTTTTGAATGACAGCGTAAGGTCAAGAGAATCATTTGCGGGTCGCATATCACATCAGGCCAAACGCAGGGGCGGTGCTCCGTTTTGCTGATTTGTCGATTCGCATTACCCTCGCTTTTGTGCGATGAGCAGAAAATTCCACGCATCGCTCTCCACGCGGTGCAAGCGATCTAAAAACAGCGCGCCGAGTTGGATGAGGAAAAATCCAATTCGCACAAAAGGGATGAGAGGCCCGCGGTCAAACCGCGCCAAATAATAGCAGAAGCGCGCCCCGGCCGTGACCCAAAATCCCGCGAGCGCGTGGGTTTTGCAGATGGCGAGACCCGCCCGTTCCGCGAGATGGCGCAAGCCGTAGGGCGTAAAGCGAAAATAATCGTGCGGGACTTCGTGCAAGCCCCAAATATGCGGCGCCGTGACAATGAGATAGCCCCCGGGACGCAACACGCGCGCCAGTTCATCCATTGCCATTTGCGGCTCGGGAACGTGTTCTAAAACTTGATTGCACAACGCGGTATCGAAGGCGCGGTCCCGAAACGGAAGGGCCAGCACATCGCCCCACGCATCGGCCCGTTCGTATCGCCCGCGACTTTTCTCTATGCCGATGTAGTGTTGCACGCGCCCCTCAAAGATGCCGATATATGGCTTGCTACCGCATCCCGCGTCGAGCAATCGCCCGTTCACCAGCCCCTTCACCTCTCCCATCGCCTGCCGCATGATGCGGTGGATCAACCAGTTTTTCTCGAACAATCCAACCGTGTGTCCATCGCACCCATCGCCTTCCATATCCACGCGGGCCAGCCCTTGCCACGCGCCGACCGCGAGACACAAAACCCCGAGCAAACCGATCCAATACCCCAGCGCGACCGCAAGGCCCAACGCGCCCACGACGAGGCCCGCCCACCACATCAGGGCCACGGCAAAGCGCACCGACAGGCCGTATTGCACCAACCGCTGGGCGACGTGATCGCGGCTCGCCCGCACAATGGATCGGCCTTTGGCAAATCGAATCGCGCTGATAAACAATGCCTCGAATGTTGGAACGCCCAGCGCGATCAAAGGGCCGATGACGCCGGCGATATTTCCCACCTCATTGGCGACCGCAATGCCCATGCCACTCAACAAAAAGCCGAACAACAGGCTTCCTGCATCGCCCATATAGAGGCGCGCGGGATGGATATTGTGCGCCAAATAGCCCATGAGTGCGCCAGCTATCACCAACACCCAATCGCCCGCGCCCACCAGCCACAAACTCAGGGAAGCGATGGCCCCAATGCCCGCGGACAGGCCATCTGCCATGTCCAACACATTGAACGCATGGCACATCCACACCATCCACAGCGCGGTCAGTGCGCCATCGATCCAGACAATATCGGTGAGATGGATGCGCGGCCCCAGGCCTGCGGCCATGCCGGCAACCGCGAGGGTCAGCGCGAATTTGTGCAGGGGGGCGAAAGGACGCCAGTCGTCCAAAAATCCGATCAGTGCCATGCCAAGCGCGCCTGCGATGAGCCCCAATGGGAGTGGTGTGAAAGAGAAGCCACAAAAAAGAGCGGCCAGCAAAGCTGGACCGCCCAAAGTGGAGACGGGCACGCCAAAACGGCGCGTGCGTTTTGCAATCAGGCGTGCGAGGGCCGCAAACAAAACCGCCAAAATCGCAGAAAAGAAAAATAAAATAACGGGCGTCAAAGCACACCTTGGGAAAAGGAGGTGAGACGGGAGACGGGAAATGTAATCAGCTTTCAGCCCCCGCCCAGTCAAAAGTCAGCGGTTAGTGGTTAGCCCTCGCCCATCCACCCAAAGCGAGGTATGGGCTTACCGCTGGTTTTGCTGACCCCTGCTTCGCGTCTATTCGTCTATGGGTTGAAATCGCGCACCGCATCGACGACTTGCTCGATTTCGCCCCCGGTCATGCTCGGAAACATGGGCAGGGTTATCAGATGGGGCCATACCGAATCGGTGACGGGCAGAGCCGTGCGATAGGGCCGATACACGTCAAAAAGATGGCAGGGCTTGTAGTGAACGCCCGCGTCTATGCCGCGCTGCGCCAAGTGATCGATGAGGCCATCGCGCTGGGGCGTGCGCGCCACATAGGCGTGCATCGCGCTGCGAACATCCGCTTGTTCCGTGGGCGTTTGCAGCCAGTCGAGCGCGTCAAAAGCGCGTTTGTAATGCAAAAAAATCTCTCGGCGTTGGGCATTGGCGGATTCCAACTTGCCCAACTGCACCAGGCCGATAGCCGCGTTGAGATCGTTCATATAGCATTTAGAACTGAGTTCGCCCACCTCGTATTCCCATCGCCGCTCTGTGCCGTTTTTTCGAAACCGATCATAAGTGCCGCGGGAAATGCCCAGCCAGCGCAATTTGCACGCATGCGCGGCCAAGTCCGCATCGTTGGTGGTCAACATGCCACCGTCACAGGTCGATAAATTCTTGCGCGCGTCAAAGCTAAAACACGTCACTGTGCCAACCCCGCCGATTATGTGGTCTTTGTAGCGCGCCCCGCTGGCGTGTGCGGCGTCTTCCACGACGGGAATCCCGCGCGAATTTGCAATGGCTAAGATCGCGTCCATATCGCAGGGGTGCCCGGCAAAATGCACGACCATAATCGCGCGGGTGCGCGGTGTGATGCGCGTTTCAATCGCTTTTGGATCGATGTTCAGGGTTTCGGGATCGATATCGCAAAACACGGGCGTGGCGCCATTTTGCAAAATCGCGTGGTTGGTCGATACAAAGGTCATGGACGTGGTAATCACCTCGCCGCCTGCCACATTTAGAGTTTTCAAAGCCAACAGGAGCGCGGCAGAGCACGAATTGACGGAAACCGCGTGTTTTGCCCCCACGTACTGGGCAAATCGCGTTTCGAGTTCTTCGACCTTTTGCCCGGGGCCAACCCAGCCGGACAGCAACACCTCGCGCACGGCCTCGACTTCTGCCTCGTCAAAGCAGGGACGAAAAATGGGAATCATAAGCCTTCCTCCACAGCACCGTGAGTTAGTACAAACCAATAAGCCCGCAACCGCCCGCGCGCCTCAAGGCGACGGCTGCGGATGAGCAAAAACACGCCGCCCCAAAGCGCGGCGCGCAACATCATTTCGATGGGGCGCAACACGAGGAGCAGGCGCGCTGCCCATTGCCCCAGGTGTTTGCGAATAAAATAGGCATAAGACGCCTCGCTGACCACCAGCATGCGCGTCAACGCCTGTTTGGAACTCTCGCCGCCGATGTGCATACCTTCGGCTTCGGGCAAATACACCACTCGCCAACCCGCGCGTTGGATCCGCAGGCCCAGATCGACATCTTCGTAATACATAAAAATGGCCTCGTCCAACCCATTGACAGCGGCGATGGCGCGGCGTTGCACGGCAAAACACGCCCCGGTGACCCAGTCCACGGCTTCGGATTTGGCGGGCCATCGGCGGCGAAAGTTAAGCATGGGAAATAGCTTGTGCAATAGGAATTTGCGCCCAATTTCACCTGCGAGCTTGGGCGCGTCGCCGCACGAGGCAATGACGCGACCCTCTGCATCTTTCAAGCGCGGGCCGACCATGCCCACATCGGTATGCGCGTTTAAAAATTCGACTATCGCATCGACCGCATTGGGGCGCAACACCACATCCGGGTTGAGGGCAATGACTATCGCGCCATCCGAAACCGCCAACCCCCGGTTGATCGCGCGCCCAAAGCCCAGGTTTTCGCCCGTTTGCACCACGCGCACGCGGTCGCCATAAACGTTCAGGGCCTTTAGACTGTTGTCCGACGAGGCATTATCGACCACGACGATGTCGAGATCGATCCCGCGTTGATCGATCAATGCCGCGACACACCGCGACAGATGCGCCCCGGCATTCCAATTGACCACAATGGCTGTGGCGCGTTCAGGCATGGTTTTTCTCCTTGGCGAATAGGCGTGCGACGAGGCCCAAAAATGTCGCGTGAATAAAGATCAACCGATTGACAAAGAGCGTGGCATCGGCCAGGCCGTGGACGAGCAGGGCGGAATAGATGGCGATAAACGCCGCGCAAAACAAGCGCGTGCGGGCATGGGCACTGCGCTGGAACAAGCGATACGCACACCGCAGGGCCGTGACATAGACCCACAAGAACGCGGCTATGCCGATGAGGCCCATTCGCATGCCAATGGTCAAATACACATTGTCAACCGAGCCCACGGTTATCACCTCGGTCATTGGGAAGGTGGATAGGAACGTCACGGTTTGGCCGTGCCCACCGCCGAGCAAGGGGTGTTGGCGAATTTTTTCCAGCGCCTTGCCATAGGGCAGTAACCGCCCTGTTATGGCTTCCGTGCTTTGCGTCACGCGGTCGCGGGCCACATCGCTGAAAGCCGTGCGCGTCTGTTGCTGAAAAACATAGCCCATTGTTAGCAGCAGCAGGGGAATCGCAGATACGACGACAAACCGCGACACGCGTCGGCCCGATGCGCGCTTGTCCAGCGCGACCAACCCGCCCAAAGCGATCAGCCCCACAAATAGGGAAATCCACATACTGCGCCCCACTGTCAAAATCAACGCCAAGCCGATAGGCAGCATGGCGACGCAGGCCCATGCCCGTTTGTACACGCGCGGTTCAAACGATAAAATGGCCGCAATCATGAGGATGCCCATGGGCAATACAATGCCCTCGAGGCGCGCAACCCGCACAAAACCGCCCGCAATATCCGTATTCACAAAAAGAAAAAACTCGACCAAATACTCAATGCCGACTATGGCGGCGATGACCACAAACAGGTACAAAAAGGTGGCGAAGCGGCGCACATCGAAAAACCACGTCACCGCGAAAAACAGCGCGTAGTACAGGGGATAGCGCGCATCGCGCAGCATTTGAGAAACCGATTGCCCGTATATCAGGCCGAGCACGCACGACAAAACCACCAGCGCGAGCAACGCGCATATCGGTCGATCCAACGCGGTGTGCCGCCGCCAGTTCCATCGGCCTTCGGACAAATGAGTGAGGCAGGCCATGCCCATCACGAGCGCGAAAAGTCCCTCGTAGAACTTAAAATCCAGCGGCAAGAGGAGATAATCTGCGTAAAACCACGAGGGCACGACCGCGGCCACAAAGCACAGATAGAGCACGGACAGGGTGATCGACCCGAACAGCGCGACTGCGGAGACCAGGGTCAACACGCAGACCACCGGGAGGATTGCCGAGATGAAAAAGGGCGCGGCGATCAATACGACTTGCAAGGCACAAACGCCCCATACCAGCGGCGCGTGGCGCGGATGATAGCGGGTCGCTTCAGCAGTCATGAGGTTTTCCCATCCGATAGATCCATCGCACCAACACCCAGGCCGCAGGCGCGCACAAGACCGCATCCACAGGCAACCGAAAGCGCGTGTGGGAAAAAAATACCATGTGCAGGGCGGACATGCAAATCACCAGCAAAACGAGCATCATGCCTTCGGGCGTGCGGCGTTGCCAATACGCACCCACGAGGCCGAGTAACAACACCGGGCCGCAGGACAGCGCGGCGACCGCAGTGCGTAATGGAGATTCGCCCGGTACCCAGGGGCACCAGAAATAGAACAGTTTGTCGATGCCCAAGCGCAGGTGGTGCAGGGGATTGTCCGCGATCCAGCCCAAGACAATGCCCGCCACTTTGCGGTCGGCCACTGCGGCGTGAGACGTATCGGCCAATGTGCGATAGTGCGCCAAATAGTCGATCTTATTGTCGTAATAGCCGCGCCCTTGGGGATGCGCGCCCACGAGCAAGTTGATCCCCAAATTGGCGGAGATGGGCACTATCTCGCCGGACAGCGCGTAGTTGCGCGTGGTCCATGGTAAAATGACCGCGCTGACTGATCCGATCACAACCGCGATGCGTGCGGCTTTTTGTACGCGGGGCCGGTGAGATTTCCACGCCCAAACGCAGAGTATCGCGGGCAACCAGGGCAATAAAACCGGCTTGCACAGCGCGGATAAGCCCACGGCGATGCCAAATAATATGGCCCGCGTGTATGTGCTTTGTTGCCAAAACCGAACGCAACACACAACGCTGGCGGTGGTCAAAAATACCAGCAGGGTTTCGGCCATGAGCACGGCGGAAAAAAACACGAACAGGGGATAGATGGCAAACAAGCCCGCGGCCACAAGCCCGACCCGCGCATTGCCCCGGCCCATTTTGCATCCGAGCATGTAGATGAGCCAACAGGTCATTGTGCCGATAACCGCTTGCGCGATCCGCACGATGGCAGGCGCGTGCCCGAACACCTGATAGATGCCCGCGAGAAATAAGCCGTATAACGGCGGACGATACATTCCGGTATCGGGATGCAAAATCCCCAGCGCGAGATACGCTTTCCCCAGGCCATCCCAATGCCGCTCGTCAGACGCATGGGGCAAATCGGACTGCGTCAACCCAAACCCCACGCGCAAGAGCAAGGTTAGGGCGAGGATGAGATATAGGCCCTGGCGATGGGTCATTTTGGTATTTTTCCACACAACTGCGACAAAGTTCGGTAAAATTATGGCTTTATCGGAGGGTCTTTTGCGATGGCATTTTTGCGATGGGCTTAACTGCGTAACATCGGTCAATAAAAATTTACATCCACCGTCGCCACCCACTCGTGGCCCACCGCGTTGCCGCGTCCGCTGGGCAGGATGATATTTTTGCCCGCTTGCCGCGTATATCCCACTTGCAAAATCCAATGCCTCACCGGCGCGTATTCGATGCGGACATCGATTTTTGTGCGCGTCTCCACATCGCCCGACATAAAGGCCCGCGTCTGTGCGTCTTCTAATCGCCGCCCCAGTTGGGCATTGCCCCCCACGTTGACCACTGTGCCATCTGGGTTGACGGGATTTTCGCCCTGCCGTTCGCGTTCAAACGCGAGGGATGCTTGGAGCGATGGGGAAAACCGGTGTGTCACTTGCCCAAACCAGCGGTCCGCATTTGGCCCTGTTGGATAGCCCAACAGGGCATCGCGGTGTTCAAACGTGTTGATGTCAAAATTGTGGGCGTACACATACGGCTCGACGCGGGCGTATTCGGCGCGCACATCCGTGTCGCGCAGGCCCAGGGGATCGACCCAGAACGCGCCCAGTTGTAGGGCAAATTGATTGGCGAACGCGCTGGGATCGAATTTTACCATATCGTCTAAAAACCACGCGCCGTAGAGTTCCAACCCCGGGCGAGGGCGTAGCGATATATCGCCGCCGATCACCAGATTATCGCGGTTTCCCAAGTGGTTTTGCGCGCCGGCAAACACGGTCACGGGCAAAACGTAGAGCGGTTCAAAGCCTCGGTCGCCGTACACCACGGCCTCGTGCAACCCAATGCGTAGCTTTGAAAACGCGATCTCCAAGCGGTGCGCGGCCAGTCGCTTTGGGCGCAGAAAAATTCGCACATGCCCGTTGTCGATCCACCGGCGCGCGGTGTCGATCAACCCCTCTCGCGCCCGCAGTGACGCGGCGACATGCGTGTAGTGCAACCGGCGGTAGGATGCGTGCAATCGCAACAGGCCGTAAGACGGCGTGCGGTTGGAGAGCAACAAATTTCCCGTGCGCCCGGGGCCCCAATTCAGACTGCCCTTGCCCGCGTCGAGACGCACCCATGAATTTGCCCATGCGAGTTGAAACGCGCTTTCGCGGAAATCCGCTTTGTTGCCTTTGAGTTGCGCGTCTTCAATGGGTTGGGCGAGCACATCTTCGCGGGTCAGGCGCGGTTGCGTGCTCCACTCGCGGGCTTCGCAATGCCGCGCGTAAAATCCCAAGGTGTGCAACCGCCCGCGCACAGTGCCGCCGAGATAGGTCTGAGACGCGGTCTCGGTGACAAACCCATCGCCCCTGCGCACGATGATCCGTTGTCGCAAGAGAGGCTCGAGGATGATGGCGGCCACCGAATCGCGCCATGCCCAGCGGGGTTCGCGTGCAAAGGCCGCGTGCCCGGCCAACTCGGCGAGGTACCGCTTGACGAGGCCGCGCTCGGCTGCGGACATCGGCTGATGCGACACCGCAGAGAGCAACCGCGCAACCTGCATTCGGGTCAGGGGTCGCGTATCGGACACGGCGACCCACCCTCGCGCATCCATGCGATCCAACAGGGGATACGCGGGATGGTTCAAAGGCAGATCGGGCGAGGCGCCCAGCGCGGGGCTGACCGCACAAAAAAACAGTGCGATGCGCGTGAGGAGATGGAGCGGCAAGGGCTATTCTCGGAAGGTCGGATGAAATAGGCAATGGTTCGGAGAATCAGCGGAACGGGGCACAACTGCGATAGCCGTTCATCTCGCGATTGAAGCGTGCGATTACTTGCTGCGCTGCGTTGTACGCTATGCCTGTGCGCCGATTCGTCGATTGTCTGAATTTGGTTCAAAGCGCGGTGATTGTCAAGCATCACAGCTTTGAAACCCCTTGACTTTGCAGAAGTAATGGGCTATTTTTCGCCCCTTGTGAACGGGGTTTGATCCGGGAATTTCGCCATGATTCCAATGCCAAAAAATGCCTCTGCCTGCGAGGACTGCGGCCTTTGTGCTTTCGGGCAAAACAGCGTGGAAAGCAATGCTGTTGACCGCATTGCGCGAGAAGTAGCGCGCCAGATCCGCGGCGGAGATGGCGAAGGGATTCCCATTTCGGTTGGGGTATCGGCCCGCCATGCCCATGTGGATGATGAAACGCTCGAAATTCTATTTGGCCCGAGGCACGCGCTAACGCCCTACCGCGATCTCTATCAACCCGGCGCGTTTGCCGCCGAGGAAGTCATTTCCGTGGTTGGCCCTCGGTTGCGTGCAATTGAGCGCGTGCGTATCCTAGGGCCCAGCCGCTCCTACAATCAGGTCGAACTCGCCCGAACAGACGCGATTTTTCTCGGCGTTGACCCGCCCGTGCGCGATTCGGGCGATCTCGCAGATGCCGAGTCCGTCACGTTTATCGGCCCCAAGGGCGCGGTCACGCTCGATGCGGCCATTCGCGCGGCGCGCCACATTCACCTGCGCCCAGAGGACGTAACGCGCTACGGCTTTGAGGGACGAGAATCCGTGCACGTGTGCGTGCGCGGCGAGAAAGGCGTTACGTATGAAAATGTGCGCCTCAAAATTGACGACAGCTATTTGCCCGAACTCCATCTGGATACAGACGATGCCAATGCCGCGGATCTCGTGTGCGGCGATACGGTGTATATTTTGACACAGAAGCTTATGACCTCCGTTGGGAGGCAGTAAAAATGTCCATGATGACCAAGAGTTTGGTGGCGGTATGGGATTCGCTTCGGAGCAAAAAAGCCCAGCAAAACGATTTCCTCGACGAAGTTCGCCTCAACAATTTGCGCGGCATTAGGGGCTTGCGGGTGCCTTTTGAGTACCCGGTTTCCGTGCTCGCCGGTCCGAACGGGTGTGGCAAATCGACTGTTCTCTTTGCCTGCGCCGCAGCCTACAAACCGAAAGACCGCAGTTTGCGCGCTTTTACGCCCGCCACTTTGTTCCCCAGTTTTACCGACACGCGCGACGGCGCGCTCTCGGATATAAGGGGCGAAACTTCCCTCGAGTTCTACTATCTGGCCGGAGGCAAGCGGTATGCCATGGAATGGAAAAGGAGAAAGTCCTGGGGGAAAAACTTCATGGGACGCAAGGGTGTGGGGCAACCCGAAAGAGCACTCTATCTCCGCACCTTGGCCAACTTGACCAACCCTTCTGAAGTGAGAGGCATTCTGCAACTGAGCCGAAGGCAGTTTGATGCCGAGGAAATCACCGCGGAACGATTGCTTTTCGCCCACCGCATTCTACCGCAACGCTACCGCGATGTCTCGTTGATTCGCGCAAAAAACCGCGACTTGCTCTTTGCGGGCATCGAAGGGCACCAGGCGGTGAAATACTCGGAGTTTCACATGTCTGCGGGAGAAAGATCTATCTTACGCATCTCCAAGGACATATCCAACCTGAAGGGCGCGCTGATTCTCATTGACGAAGTAGAAGCCGGGCTCCATCCCTACACGCAACAGCAGATCATGTTGGAACTCCAGCGCATTGCCCTGCGGAACGATTTGCAGATCATTGTGACTTCTCACAGCCCTGTCGTGTTGGATAGCGTCCCCCCTGAGGCCAGGCTTTTTTTTGAACGAGATGCACAGACCTTGGATGTAGCGCGTCTGCCCGCCTATCGAGATATTTTTCTAAAGGCCCTGTACGGGCAGTCCACAGATCGGCTTTCCATTCTCTGCGAAGACGAGGTCGCCGAGGGGGTGATCCTCGGCGCGTTGGATGTGTTGAACCACAAAATCGGTACGCGCCACGACGATTTCCGCATTGGAAGAGATACGGGAAGCGATGAATTTAAAGCGCACATCCACACACTCGGGAAGATCGAGGCACTGGCCGGCTTTGTCTTTGTGTTAGACGGAGATGCACGCGCCCACGCGCCCGCCTTGCAAAGCATTGCTACGCAATACGGTCACAGCATAGAGCCGATTTTCCTTCCCGGTATCTCCTCTCCGGAAAGTTGGTTGTGGGACACCGTCCAAAGAAATTCCGAAGCCTACGCCATTGAATTTGGCATGCCTGCCAATGCCTTGAATCAGAGGCTGTTGTCTATTGAACAGACCTTTTCGGGAGATCCCAATGTGCGGTCACGGGATATTCCAAAAGCGAAATTGGCGATCCTCGCCGATGAATTGAATCGATCAGCGCCCGAGGTCGCACGGATCGTCGGAAAATTGGAAACAGAGAAAAATGGGAAAACAATAAGCGAGTTCCGCATTGGACTCGAAGAACAGATCAATTCATGGCGACAGACCGGGATGCACTAACGAAACAAAAAGTCAAACGTAGGGGCGAGGCCCCGTGCTTGCCCGAAAATGCAAGGATAGAAACGTAGGGGCGAGACCCCCGTGCTCGCCCGAAGATACAAGGATAGAAACGTGGGGAGCGAGGATTAAAATAATGCAACTGGATTTGACCATGGCTTCAGCTCTTGGCATGATCGAAACACTCGGCGTTATTGGCACGACGGAAGCGGCCGATGCGATGGTCAAGACCGCGAATGTCGCCATTGAAAGATACGAAAAAATCGGCGCGGGATATACGACCACGCTCGTGCGCGGCGATGTGGGGGCGGTTTGTGCGGCCCTTGAAGCGGGCACCCGTGCCGCTGAACGGGTTGGCGACCTCGTGGCCGTTCACGTCATTCCAAATCTCGATCCGCAAGTAGATGCGGTTGTTTTTCAGACACAGTGATCTTTTCACAGGAGGAATTGCAACATGGGTGAAGCTCTCGGCATGATCGAAACCAAAGGTCTCGTCGCGATGATCGAAGCGGCGGACGCGATGGTCAAAGCCGCCAATGTCCAATTTGTCAATTGGGAGCGCATTGGCGCGGGATATGTCACCGCGATGGTGCGCGGCGATGTGGCAGCGGTCAAAGCTGCGACCGAAGCTGGCGCAGCCGCGGCTGGCAAAATTGGCGAACTCGTTTCCGTTCACGTCATTCCAAGACCGCACGGCAGTCTGGAAAAAATTCTGCCCATTGGCGCGTCTTCAGACGATTAAACCATGACCCTCGGCAAAGTGGTGGGAACCGTGGTTGCCACCCAAAAAGACAGCGGGTTGGACGGTTTTAAGCTCCAAATTGTCCAGACCCTCGACTTGCCCTCGCTCGAACCCAAAGCGAGTTTTGTGGTGGCCGTAGATGCCGTGGGGGCAGGCGATGGAGAAGTCGTGCTCTGTTGCAGCGGGAGTTCTGCGCGCATGACGAGCGCGACTGAAAATCGCCCAGTTGACGCGGTCATCGTCGCCATCATCGACGCGGCAGAAATTGAAGGCGAAGCGATTTATCGGAAATAGCGGTCAGGGGTCAGCAAAACAAGCTGAAAGGCGGCGCGCTATGGCAAAGCAAACTGAACGACATTTCAATATATTCGCCAGAGGATTGTCATGCGAGTAGGCTTATGAACTTAGACGAAATGCAAATCCAATCGGTGGTCGAGCAGGTGGTGCGTAATCTCGTGACCGAAGACGCGGCGCCTGCGGTTGTTGCGCCGCCTGCGCGTTGCGAGGGCAAGGGCGACGAGGGAATCTTCGACGACCTCGAAGACGCCATTGCCGCTGCGGTGGAAGCGCAACGCGGCCTTGAAGCCATGAGCTTGGACCAGCGCCGCGGCATCATCGCTGCGATTCGCCGCGAATCCCTGGCACATTCAAAGGGCCTCGCGCAAAAAACCGTGGAAGAAACCGGCATGGGCAAAGTGCCGCACAAAATTCGCAAGTTCGAGGTCGTGGCACAGCACACGCCCGGGGTCGAAGACCTGCACCCCATCGCTTGGACGGGCGACAATGGCCTGACGGTTGTTGAGATGGCGCCCTTTGGGGTGGTTGCAGCAGTCACGCCATCCACGCATCCGGTACCCACGATAGTCAACAATACCATCAGCCTGATCGCAGCGGGCAACAGCGCGATTTTTGCCCCGCATCCGAGCGCGAAAAACGTTTCGCTACTGGGTCTGCAAATGCTCAACCGCGCCATCACAGGTGCGGGGGGGCCGCCTAATTTGCTCGTTGCGGTGCGCGAACCGAGTATCGAAACCGCGCAAGCCCTTTTTGTGCATCCGAGTGTGGATCTCGTCCTCGTCACAGGCGGCGGCGGCGTTGTCAAGGCGGCGATGCAGGCCCCCAAGCGCGTGATTGCCGCCGGGCCGGGCAATCCCCCGGTGGTGGTGGATGAGACCGCGGATATCGAAAAGGCCGCGCTCGGCATTGTTGAAGGCGGCGGTTTTGACAACAATATTCTCTGCATTGGGGAAAAAGAAATTTTTGTGGTGCAACCGGTTGCCGACGAACTGACGCGCCACTTGAGCGCGAACAACTGCGTGGTGCTCGACCGCAATCAGATCGATGCGCTGACGAAAATTGCGTTTCCCCGCGACGCGAAGGGCGATTGGTCGCTCAACCGCGAGTTGGTCGGGCGCAGTGCCCATGTGCTCGCCGCCCACATTGACCTCAATGTGTCGCCGGACACAGAGCTTTTGATCGGCGAGGTCGATAACGAGCACGACTTTGTGCAACACGAGCAGATGATGCCGTTCATCCCCATTGTTCGCACGCCCGATGTTCACACGGCAATTGACTGGGCGATTCGCGCCGAACAGGGGTATCGCCACACAGCGGTCATGCACTCTAAAAATGTGGAGAATATGACCGTCATGGCGCGTCGCTGCAAGTGTGCGATCTTCGTCAAAAACGGCGCGTCTTCTGCGGGATTGGGCGCGGGGGGCGAAGGTTATACCTCGTTCTCCATTGCCACGCCCACCGGCGAGGGCTGCACCTCTGCCCGCACATTTACCCGCCAACGCCGTTGCGCCCTCATCGACTATTTCCGAATTGTATAGACCCGCATCGCGCGAGGAAAATATGTTTCTCGGTCGCGTTATCGGCAAAATTTGGGCAACGCGCAAAGACGCCGCGCTCAACGGATTTCGGTTGCTCATCGTTGAACCCATCGACCATGAGCACGCGCAGAACGGGGATGCTTTTGTGGCTGTTGATGTGGTCAATGCCAGCGATGGCGAAATCATTTACTGGGTCGGCTCGCGGGAAGCCCCCAATGCCCTGCCCGATAAATACGGCCCGATTGATGCCGCTGTTGTCGGCATTGTGGATCGGGTCAATGCGTGATGCGTTGGCAACAGGAGGCTACGCGATGTTCTTGGCGCGCGTGCTCGGCAGTGTCACCTCGACCATTAAACACAGCGATTACAACGGCGCGAAACTCATGGTCGTGCAGCCCATCACGCCCGATAGCAAAGATGATGGCGCGTCTGCACTCGCGGTGGATTCCGTAGGCGTTGGGCGCGGCGAGACCGTCCTCGTGCTTCGCCAAGGCGTTGCCGCGGCTCTTGTCCTCAACGTGGAATTGCCCGCCGTGCGCTCTGTGATCGTCGGCGTTGTCGATGGGATTGATTGGTTGGGGTAGGTGTCAGTGGTCAGTTCCCTCGCCCGGCCCCATCAATCGCAGGGACAGGCCCCCGTGCTTGTCTTCGCACCCAACCCCAAAAGCAGTAGTCAGTTCGCCCCGCCCCCCGCTTTCATCCGCGTTTATCCGTGTTCATCTGTGGTTGCTTTTCAGGACTTTCCCAATGAATCTCCATCGAGCCAAAATCGACATTGTCGAAGCCGGTCGCCGCGTGTACGGGCGCGGCTTTGTCGCTTCCAACGACGGCAATATCTCTTGTCGCATTGAAGAAGATCGCATTCTCACTACGCCGACGGGCATGTCCAAAGGCTTTCTCAAGCTGGAAGACCTCTGTCTTGTGGATATGGATGGCGCGCTCGTCAGCGGTCAAAGGCGTCCGTCTTCTGAAATTGGCATGCACATTTTTTTGTATTGCCAGCGTCCCGATGTGCGCGCCGTGGTTCACGCGCATCCGCCAACCGCGACGGGTTTCGCGGTCGCAGGCGTGCCCCTCACCGCTTGTGTGTTGCCCGAAGTGGTGATCGCGCTCGGCGCCATACCCATTGCGGAATACGGCACGCCGGGCGGGCCTGAAATCTCGGAACCCATCCGGCAATACGTCAAGGACTACGACGCGTATTTGCTCGAAAATCACGGCGCGACCACTATCGGCGTGGATGTGATGAACGCCTATTACAAAATGGAAACCTTAGAGCATTTTGCAAAAATCCTTTTTGTGGCAAAACAACTCGGCGGTTACAACGAACTCAATGCCGAACAGGTGTCCAAATTGGTCGCCATCCGCGACCGCATGGGCCTGCGCGGCCCAAACCCGGCCTGCGATATTCCGGACGCGCCCGCAACGCAACCCGCATCTGACAGCGGCATTCCCACAATTCGCACGTTGAGCGCGGGCGGCGCGCCCACTGCCCAAACTTCACAAGATGATCTCATCGCGGAAATCACCCGCAGGGTTATGGAAGAATTGAAGAGAGGAGACGCGCAATGACAAAGAATGCAATCTGGCGAGACCGAATTGTGACCGACCCGCTGATATGGCCGGCAAGCCCCCGGTAAAAGACACGCGAATCTCGCTGGACGGGGGCCGTAGCAAAGCCGATATCACCCGCAGGTATTCGCATATTACTCCGGAAGACATCCGATTTTTTCCCGAACAAGAGGTCAACATCCATGTCTGAAAATTCCCTGCCCAACATCATCTACATCCTCTCGGACGATCTCGGGTATGGCGATTTGGGGTGTTTTGGTCAGGAATTGATCTACACGCCCAATATCGACCGCATCGCAGCAGAAGGCATTCGCTTCACGGATCACTATGCCGGGTCTTCGGTTTGCGCGCCCTCGCGGTGCGTGCTGATGACCGGGTTGCACACGGGCCATTGTTATGTGCGCGACAATCGCGCTTTGCCCATCGAGGGCAATGTCCCCATTCCATGCGACACGCAGACGGTCGCCAAATTGCTCAGAGAGGCCGGGTATGCCACCGCTTGCATCGGCAAATGGGGACTGGGGTATCCCGGCTCGGAAGGCGATCCCAACAATCAGGGATTCGATCACTTCTTTGGGTACAACTGCCAGCGCGAAGCCCATACGTATTATCCGCAGCACCTGTGGCGAAACGATCAAAAAATCATGCTCTACGGCGACTCGTATTCCCACGACTTGCTCACCACCGAGGCATTGCAATTTGTGCGCGACCGGCAATCCAATCCGTTTTTTCTGTACTTGGCGTACACCATTCCCCACACCCGGTTTGAAATTCCATCGCTCGACATTTACAAAGACAGGCCCTGGACGGAAGATCAGAAAACGCAGGCGGCGATGATCACGCGCATGGACCGCGACATCGGCGCGCTTTTGGACATGCTGGACGATCTCGGCATTGCCGAAGACACCCTCGTGATTTTTACGAGCGACAATGGCCCCCATGGTGTTGGCAACACGCTCGCACACTTCAACGCCGCCGGCCCACTGCGCGAGAAAAAGGGCAGCCTGTATGAAGGCGGCATCCGCGTGCCCTTTGTGGCACGGTGGCCGGGAACGATCCCATCCGGTACCCATAGCGCGCATCCGTCGGGGTTTCAAGACATGCTGCCCACGTTCTGCGAATTGGCCGATGTTCCCATTCCCGAACCCGTGGATGGCATCTCGATGGTGCCCGCGCTCATGGGCCGAGATGACCAACCCGCCCACGAATTTCTCTATTGGGCGCGGCGCGGCGTCAGTGCGGTTCGCATGGGCGATTGGAAAGCGTACTTGCCCAAAGGCCATACCGACCCCAAGGGGCGCGTTGAACTCTACGATTTGGCAACGGATATCGGCGAGCAAAACGATCTCGCAGCCGGTCATCCCGACCTCGTTTCAGAAATCCGAACCATCGTCCGAGAATCGCATCGGGAGACGCCTTGGGAAACATGGACTTACACTGGCCCGATTCCCAATGAATACGGCACGGTTGTTGAATGAGTTTTTTTTATCCGTCTTGTATCTTTGGGCGAGCACGGGGGCATCGCCCCTACACGCACTCGCCTTTTGTGGCTAAACTTCCATCTTACGCCTTTAACTATGTTTTCTCGAATCAAATCCCTCGCGCAACACACGGCTATTTACGGCATGGGCGATTTGCTCGGGCGTGCGGTATCTGTGTTGCTCGTGCCGGTTTATGCGCGGCATCTCGGGTCCGCGGACAATGGCATTTTGTCTCTGGCATTTGCATTTATCGGATTTAGCTCGGTGGTTTATTCCCTCGGCCTCAATCCCGCGCTGATACGCCTCTTGTCCGGCAAAACCGATCTTCGCAAACACCGCACCGCGTTCAGTTCGGCATTTTGGGTGCTGCTCGCCACGGGGGGCGTCCTGTCGAGTGTAATTTGGGCCAGTGCCGAAAGTCTCGCACATCATCTGTTGGGCAGCGCGACATACAGCGCGTTCTTCGCGTTGATGGCCGGCATTATCCTTTTGGACGCGCTGTCAGAACCCCTGTTCACCGTGTGCCGTGCGCGTCAGCGGTCGCTTCACTACGCGATTGTGCGGGTTGTGCAACACACATTGCAACTCGGTCTCACGGTTTATTTTATCGCCTATCTCGGGCGCGGTCCAATCGCGGTTTTTGAAGCCAATCTCATCAGTTCTCTGTTCGCGCTCATTGTGATGTTTCCCGTGGGGTTGCGCGTGATTCGCCCCACTTTTTCTTCTTTTTCCTTGCGCGACTTGTTGCACTTTGGCCTGCCGTTTGTACCATCGGCCCTTTCTGTCCTCGTCATCGGCTTGTCCGACCGCTTCCTGATTCGCTTTTTCCTCGGACTCGAAGACTTGGGCATTTACGGCATCACGTACAAACTCGGCCTGCCGATTTTTTTTTTGGTCAAAGCGTTTCGCACAGCCTGGGCGCCCGCGGTGCTCGATGAAGATGAAACCGAAGACAAACCGCACGATGAAACCCAGCGCATGTGCGCGCATATCACCACGTATTTCGCGCTGTTCGGAATTTTTGCCTGCTTGATTTTGGGCGCGTTTGCACGCGAGATCATCGTCCTAATTGCCGGCGGCAATGCCCAAACCTATCTCAAAGGCGTGCAGGTCGTCCCGTTGGTGGGGCTGGCCTTTTTCTTTTACGGGGTTTACATCATCCTCACCGCGGGCGTGTATGCCAAAGGACGCGCCGGGTCCCTGCCGTTTATTGTGGGCACGGGCGCGTGTGTCAATGTCGCGATCAATGTTATCTGCTTGCCCGCGTTCGGATTTGTCGCCGCCGCGTATAGCACCCTCATCGCACACGTTTTGATGGTGGTTTTGCTCTTTCTCACTGTGCGCCGGTTTTATCCTGTCCCCTACGAATACGCGCGTTTGGGCAAAATATGCGTCACGGCAATCATCGTTTTTGTCGCCTTATCCGGCCATCTGCACGACACTTCCGCACAGGGGATTGGCGCACGTTTCATCTTTGTGTTGAGCTATCCCCTCATCTTGTGGGGCTGGCGTTTTTTCCACCCCCGCGAATGATTCCCTTGACGTTACCCAGGCATTCAAAGAAGCCATTGCAAAAATGCCTTCCCAAAAGACCATCAGATAAATCCATCGCGCACAGCGCACAAGGCCGTCTCGCAACCAACCTCCCTCTTGCAACTCACCTTGCAGGCCAGCGCATGGCGGGCTATTACAAAAGCGATTTGCGCTGTGCAGAGCACCCCTCGGCGTTTGAGAGCGGCATTTTTTGCCTACTTTTTTTTGCTGTTGAAAAAAAGTAGGTCGCCGAAGGCATCGAAGGCAACAACCGATGCTGTAAGGCCAAACGCTTGAGACGAGCAACGCATGATCTCTACGGAACGCCTGTTCCTCATTCCTCATTCCTCCCTGATGGGAGGGAGGATACGGACAAATAAAAATCAAATTGGTATTAGTGGTCAGTGGTCAGTCCCATCCATCCACCCCAAGGCAATGTATGTGCTGACCGCTGATACCCGTTGACTTTGATCCGCGATTCTGTATATTGGTTTTCACAGTGGCCTGCGCGACTGGCGAATGAACGTGGAATTGACCACGGGGAAGCGCGGCCCCTCCAATCCGATAGCCGCTCGCCTGGGCTTTGTAGCTCGGGCTATTTTTGTATCTGGATCACACGAGGAGAAAACCAGTGTCCACCAGTCCCCTTGCCGAGTACCTGTCTCAAAATCCCACCCCAAACCCCGGCTTTGTCGCCTATTTGGCCGCGCTGGAGCAAGTCGCGTCTGTATCTCCCGATGTTGCAAAAAACATCGTGGCCGAATTGGCGGACCAGCGCGCCAATCTCAAAATGATTGCCAGCGAAAATTATTGTTCTTTGGCCGCGCAACTGGCGATGGGCAATTTGCTGACCGACAAATACGCCGAGGGCATTCCCGACCACCGGTTTTACGCCGGCTGTGACAATGTCGATGCCATTGAGAGCCTGGCCGCAAAACTGGCCTGCGATCTCTTTGGCGCGGATCACGCATACCTGCAACCCCATTCGGGCGCAGACGCCAATCTGGTCGCGTTTTGGGCCATCCTCTCGGCGCGCGTTCAAGATGTCGCGCTGAAAAATGCGGGTCAAAAATCGCCCTTTGATCTCTCCGATAAAGCATGGGCCGCGCTTCGCAGGCAATTGGGCAATCAAAAGCTCTTGGGCCTCGATCTCTCTTCGGGCGGGCACCTCACGCACGGCTATCGCATCAATGTTTCCGGGCGGATGTTTGACGCGCATGCATACACGGTTGACAAAGCATCGGGTTTGCTCGACTACGACGCCATCCGCGATCGGGCCAAAGCCATCCACCCTTTGATTCTCTTGGCGGGTTACAGCGCGTATCCGCGCAAAATGAACTTTCGCATCTTCCGGGAAATCGCCGACGAGGTGGGGGCTGTTTTGATGGTCGATATGGCGCATTTTGCCGGGCTTGTTGCCGGCAAAGTTTTCAGCGACGACTTTGACCCCGTTGCCCATGCCCATGTCATCACCACCACCACCCACAAAACCCTGCGCGGCCCCAGAGGGGGCATGGTGTTGTGCATTGAGGAATTTGCCGATCAGGTCGATAAAGGCTGCCCCATGGTGCTCGGCGGGCCTTTGCCCCATGTGATGGCGGCCAAGGCCATCGCATTGCGCGAAGCCAGCACCCCTGAATTTCAGGCGTATGCGGGCAAAATTGTCGAAAATGCCCATACACTCGCGCAAGCGTGCCTCAACGCGGGGCTTACGGTGCTCACCGGCGGCACGGACAATCACCTGATCCAGATCGACGTCACGCCCTTCAATCTCACAGGTCGCCAAGCCGAGGCCCTGCTGCGCGAAGCTGGCATGACCCTCAACAAAAATACCATTCCCTTTGATCCCAACGGCCCGTGGTACACCAGCGGCCTCAGAGTGGGCACGCCCGCGCTGACGACCCTTGGCATGGGAGCAGGAGAAATGTGCGAAATCGGCACTATCATGGGCGATGTTCTGACCCAAGCGCGGCCCTTGAAATTCACCCGCGGCAAAAGCGCGGGTC
Source organism: uncultured Latescibacterota bacterium (assembly GCA_958295785.1). GTDB lineage: Bacteria > Latescibacterota > UBA2968 > UBA2968 > UBA2968 > VXRD01. The sequence continues at coordinate 1,008,678 of OY282377.1, read as the reverse complement.
AGTTCAGCAAGATCAAATACAAAGTCAAAGATGGCGTCCTCGAAAATGCCCAAAAAAAAATCGCCACCCTCCTCGCGCGTTTCCCCCTCTATCCCGAACTCGATCTGGCGTATCTTCAAGAGGCGTTTGGAAAAAGGTAAGACGTAAGACCAAATTGAATAGCTGTTGACCTAATGTGATGCGATATGTTACCCACAAATGATTCCCTTGCCGTTACGCAGTCATTCAGAAAAGCCATCGCAAAAATGCCATCCCAAAAGACCCTCCGATAAAGCCATCGCGCACAGCGCGCAAGTCCATCTCGCAACCAACATCCATCTTGCAACCCACCTTGCAGGCCAAAGCCTGTCGTGCTACTACAAAAGCGCTTTGCGCTGTGCAAGCCTCTCGGCGCATGAGAGCGGCATTTTTTGCTTACTTTTTTTTGCTGTTGAAAAAAAGTAAGTCGCCGAAGGCATCAAAGGCAACAAACGATGCTGTAGGACCAAATGCTTGAGACGAGCAACGCATGATCTCTACGGAACGTCTGTTCCTCATTCCTCATTCCTCATTCCTCCCTAATGGGAGGCAGGATACAGACAACTTAAAATCAAATTGGTATAAGACGGGAGAGGCGAGATACTATCGGCAATCAGCTTTCAGCCCCCGCCGCTTCCCCGCTACGTGCTTGTTTTGCTGACCGCTGACCACTTGGGAATGGAGCAGGACGGGGTTCGTCTATTCGCGCTTTTTGCCCTTAAACCGGCATGCTACGCCCCGAATGCTCGCGCCCGATCCGCGCGGTTTCTTCCCTGCCGCCCGAAATGACGCGCACGCCCTCGTCGATTTTTGATGCAACTGTTTCCGGGCTGGCCCCCTCGAGAAACGCAATGCCATTTTCCGCACACGCGGCTTTGACGCGATCCCGAATCTCCTGCATCTCGGGCGAAAAGGGCGTTGGGCGGTGCAAATAGCCCAGGGACATGCTCAAATCCCCAGGGCCCATTTCGGCAAACCCAATGCCGGGTACTTTGAGGATTTGTTCAATATTGGACGCGCCGCGCACATTCTCGATCTTGAGACCCAACAGCAATTCGCCATCTGGGTTCAGGGGATAGGGATCGGCTTTTTGGACGTACTCGTCCCGGCTGACGCCCCATATCGCTGCGGCATGGGATTCGGACCCCACGCCTCGGCTACCCGTGCCCAAGCCGCGCCCAACGCCGATTTTGTTGATGGGATAGCGACACGATTCGACAAAGGCGCGCACCGCATCCGCGGATTCGGCCTGACAGAGCAAAATGCCGTGTACACCGCGCGCGAGAATTTGGCGAAATTGCCACGCATTGTAGCGCACGATCTGTTCAGACGCGCCCTCCACTGGGGCTTCGACAATGACGGCCGGCGTCCTGTGCCCGCTGTTTGTCGGCCCTCCTGCGACCAACCCGCGCATGTACTCGTCCAGCCCGGCCAAATTAAAAGCACCGTGTTCCATGCCCACATTGATGTAATCCGCCCAAGTTGCGGCGTCTTTCTCGCCCTGCTCAAAGGTGAGCACATGCCCGGTATGCGCGCCCGTGTAATAAATGGGTTGATCTCGTGACAGCAGTTCAACTGCGCGATTGATGCGATTCATTTCTATCTCCTTTCGTGAAGTCCCCGCCTTGCCCTCCATCCCTGTTCCTTTCCACCTGCTACATCAGCCACCGACCACTGCCTTTAACCCGCGCTCGCTTTTTCCCACGTCTCGTACCACTTGCGATAGCCGGTTTCCACGGGTTCGATATGCCCGACCTCAAATTCGAGTGCGTAATCGCGGTCATAGCCCAGGGCTTCCACCTGGTTCCACACCCAGCGATAATCGATGATGCCATCGCCGAGCATGCAGCGTTCCCATTGGCCTTCCGAGTTGTAATCGCCATCTTTGATATGCACATGCACGATGTGATCTTTGAACACGTCAAAAGCGGATTTGTAGTCTGTCCCCGCGGCCATCAAATTGCACGGCTCGTACAAAATCCCAAAATATTTCGACCCGACCTTTTCGCACAGTTCCCGACATGCGGCTGGATCGCCCGAAATTTCGCTGCCGTGGTTCTCAATGCCCATGTAAATGCCCAGTTTCTCGGCGTATTCCGCTGCGTCTCGGAACTGGGGCAACAGCGCGTCTATGGATGCGCGTTTGCCATCGCCGGGCACAATGCGAATGGACTTTGCCCCAAACGCTTTGCCCACGTCCAGCGTCTTTTTCAATTCGTCTATCGCGGCGCGGCGGACATCCTCGGAATCGGCGACAAAATCCCGCCCGCAGTACGACCCGATATTTGCCAGTGCAACGCCGTATTTGTCGCACGCCCGGCCCAAGGCGTCCATGTCGTAATCCGGATCCGTGACGGAAAAATGCGGCACGCGCCCCAACAGGTCAATTTTGTCAAACCCCGCTTCGGCAATCACGCGAAACGTCTCGTCCAAACCCCTTTCCCGCAAGGGAAAACTACACGCGGAAATGCGCGTCACATCCATATCAAACCTCCTTAAAAGCAAATCGGCGGAACGGGGTACAACTAGCCGTTTTTCAGGCCCGTTCACCTACGCATGAAAATTGTAGGGACAGGCCCCCGTGCCTGTCCGAATCAACGGAAGGGGGTACAACTGCGTAGCAATTCATCAACGAAGTGCGTCGGGTTTTGGGGCTGTTGGGTGGGGACTGACCACTAACCACTGCTTCTCATTCCCCGACGCAATCCACAAAAATGGGACTGCTCCAAGCCATTTCCATATCGGTTTGCACCACGCGAACATAGTAAGGATTGATGCCCGGCTGTGCGTTTTCATCGACAAAGTCAAACGCGACCTCGCCCGCGGGCCGTGCTTCGGGCGCGAAATCCACGGTCACGCGGCGGTTCAATGAGCCGAGTTCCACGCTCACTGCGCCGCGTTCCAAATCGCGCGATCCAATGTGAAAGCCCACCTTTTCAGCGGGCGCGTAGGACATGCGCCGCGGCGGCTTGATGCCCTGATCCCCGAACAAGGGGCCGGTAATCACCGAGGTGTTCACCGCCAATTCGATATCAACATCGCCATCGCCCGGCAGGTCCAAAATGATGCCACTGCGATACCCACACGTCACCGAATACCAGCGCAGGCCGTGATCCGCAACGTCAAAAACATGCGAGCGCGGGCTGTCAAACCGAATCTGCTTGACCCCGTTGATGGCGCGGCCCGACACCTGTAATTTTCCCTCCCATATCACGCCGGAATAACTGCTCTTGCGACTGGCGCCCTCCCACATCACGCGCACGCGATAGCGGTCTTTGGGGGAGCGAATCGGATGGCTGTAAATGCTTTCCAACCCGCGGTATAATTCCACGGACTCAAACGGCGCCGTGCCCGCCACAAAAGCCGAGATGCGCGGCGCGTTTCGCGTCGTAAATTCCTCGCCCATCCCGTGCCCTTCGCAATCGGTATAGAGCAAAATTCGCGCGCCCGTGGTGGCGTAAATGCGCCGCGCTTTGTACGCTGCCAACACGCTTTCAAGGGTCAACTCCGGCGCGTACACCGCGGCCAATCCGGACTTGGCGTAGCGCCTATGCTGAAAGCCCGGCGCGTCCCCGCCCGGGCGCCCGTTGTGGCTGTCGCTTCCGCCGAAAAATCCCATGCGATAATCGCGCGCAAACATCTCTTGCAAAATCCACTCAAAGGTGCCGTGATCCGAGGTGATTTCCACTGCGGGCTCCAGGTGGGGATCGTGGTATTGCAAATCGGAATGCTCTCCGCCCACATGCGCGGTAATCACGGTATCGGTGCCGCGATACGCTTCATAGACCGCTGTAATATGAGTCAAATCCGTATCCGCGTCCGATTTGTCTGCCAGACCCTCGTGACCCGACCGGCGGATGGGTTGATCGTGCCGCCGAAAATACACGTTGTGATGCCCGCCGCGCGCGGTTTGTGCGGACCATTCAAAGCCCGGCAACGCGACAAACCGCCCGGGCTGGTGATAGGTGCGTTCGGCTTCTTGTTGCAACATCCAATCGCGCGTGCTCAAGACGTGGTCATTGCGCTGGTACCCCGCAAAGTGGATGCCCGCCACGTCGCGCGCATACCTAAAAAAATCGGGAATCTTCTCTGCCATCGCCACCTGCCCGCCGTGCGAATCCCCCCAATAGAGCATCAGGTCCGGCGCGGTCTTGCGGCAATCTATCGGGTTGCTCTGCGCGGTCAACGCGCCATCCGTGGCTTGGAGGCGACAAATCCCCTCGGCCTGCGCGATGCCCCCCTCGATCCAGCGCACGCCCCCGTCCGCGCGATCAAAGGTCACAATTTCCGGCACGCGCACATCGCGGCCCGAAAGCGCGACCTCCCCGCGATACGCGATGGCGGGATTGCCCCAGGCGTCTTCCGCCTTGACCTGAATGCGAAACGGCTCGCCCAATGCGACAATGGACGGCGCGTTGATCGTCAGCGATGCGGCCTCGCCGCCGATGATTCGCAGCGCAGGGGGATCGGGCAATGTGATGGCTTTGCCATCGCCCGCATCGACGCCCACCCAAAAGTAGTGCCGCGCTTCGGCAAAGGTCTGCGCCCGAAACCCGGGGCCGCCGCGGCTCGTATCGCCGTAGGTCACAGAGACCTGCTCGCCAGGGGCCAATGCGCGTCCGTTCACGGTCAGCAAAAGCGACATCACACTTTGCACCAAAACCCCGATCCGCGCTTCTTTGGGCGCATCAAGTGTCAAATAATCCGCGCCTGCGGGGTCATCCACCTGCGGGGTTGCGCGGTCCGAATCCGCATCCGTGTACATCCGGATCGTCCCGCCCGGCGCAACGCCTTTTTCGCCCGCCGTATAGGTCAAGGTCCATGTGCCATAAGACGCGGCGACCACATCTGTCGCGGGATGCAGCGCCGCACTGCCGTATAATTTCGTTATGTCTGACATCTAATCCTCCCGATTACCAACCGTGCACAAAATGCCCGCCATCTGGAAACCAGATCGCATCCACGACGCTCGACAGGGAAATGCCGAACAAATACCCGACTATCGCGCCGTACCAAAACGGCAGGGATCGCCTGTAGAGATGCACCCCGCCGAATCGCAGGATGACCACCTTGACGACCCACACGATCAGCAGGCAAAACGCATATCGCCCGGGCGGGAAGGCAATGGCGACCGGATGAAAGGGCCACCACGCAAACTGCGAGCGCAAATAGGTCAAAACCCCGGCCTCGGCAAAGCCAAACAACCACACGCCGAGCTTTTGCGTGTCGAACACCGACAGCTTGCTGCCCTCGATATAGGCCACCCGCGACACCAGCGCGTCTATCGGCCACGACACCAACAGGCCGTTCAACCCGCCTTCATCATAACAGCGAAACAAATAAAACCCGCCCGCGCTCACATATCCGATCAAATAGGCCAGCGGCACCATCCCCCAAAGCCACGGATGCCGGCGCAGCGCGTTGCCAAACATGCGAAAAATATGCGGCACCGCGGCCAAACACGTCGTGCGGCTCGAATCGCCCAAAAACACATTGCGATTGAACAAGATCAGCATCGACTGCGACGCGGGCGAGAGTGTCGATGTGCCGATCAGCGAGTGGATGAGGGACACGCCTTTGCCCCCTGCGGGATTGAGAAAGGTAAATCCGGTCGCTGCCGCGTATTTTGCAATGCCGAAATAGCACATGAACATCAGCGCGAGTTGCCCAGCCATGGCCCAAAATCCCACGCCCGCGGACAACATCCAGCCCCCGATGCCCGCGGTTGCCACGCCCAGGCCCACCCATGCCGTGCGATACGTCACGGGCGCGCCATCGTCCATTGCGCGGATGCGGTTGAGAGCTTTTTGGACGGTCTCTTTGAGGTGGTGGCGCGCCACCCACACGGACCACAGCACCAGACAGGCCAGCGCGCCGTGCATCTCGAGCATGGCGATCTCGCCGGCCTTGGCCGGTTGCCCGGCCAACCCCACAGTGAAGCCCGTGCGATTGAGCATGCCCACCTTGAAAATATTGACCGCATTGTAAAACCACACGCTGAACAAAATATCGACCGGACACAGATAGGCCAAGCCCATGATCAGCGGTTGCACGCGCAAATAATACGGCGGAAAATACAGGCCCAAATCCACCGCTTTGGTGCGATATTGATCAAAAACTGTAATGCGCGGCAAACTCAGTTGAAAATACCCGATGATATTCCAACATATTACGCCGGCCACGCACCAGAACCCGATCCAAAAAATTTTATCCCGAAACACCGCGGGCGTGCGGCCTTCATCCGCGCCTTCGAGCAGGGCCACGGGAAATTCGGACATGGGAAAGACCAACCGCTCTCTTTCCTGCCACTGCTTGAAGAAGAGCACGCTGCCGAAAAAGCCGGCCATGACCGCGCTGATACAGCCGACAAACCACCACAAAAAGGGCCTCACCCACAGCAGCCACGGCACGGGTTCGCCGCGATGCCGCCCGGTGTACACGGCCCGCACATCCGGGCGGTTCGCATCCAAAAAGAGCCAGTCGGGCAAAAAGGGAATGACCACGTCGCGCAGGCGATTTTCCGGCGATGCGTAAAACTCGGGCGCTGGAATTAGGCTGACCGCGTAAAACCCCCAGCCCACCGCGGGCAAATTGCCCACGATCCACATCATCGAGAAAATGGTGAGCAATTCGATGCGGGACAGGGCAAAGCGGGGCGCGAAGCGATTTAGCCCGATGTTGATGCCCACCCACAGCACAAAGGGAATCAGCGCGGCCACGGGCAAATAGCTCTTGACCAAATTCCCGGCAAAATAGGTCATATACCACGTGGCGACGGCAATGGTCGCAAGCCCCAACACGATGGATCGCAACGTGATGGTATCGGGTGCGGGTTCGGGTTGTAGGTTGGACGATAGAGCCATAGAGGCAGTGGTCAGTGGTCAATGAAAACAAACTACGAAAAACGCGGATCCTGTGGTCAATTGTCAGCCCGCCCAACCCCCATCACTCGTAGGGTCAGGCCCCGTGCCTGACCTGTCGCCCCGTTGTCAGCACTCAGGGAAAGCGGACTTTGAATTGGGTGGGGTCACAATCGACGTACTCGATGATGTGCCTAGCCCCCTCGACCTTCCTTGAGGTATTGTGATCTGTTTCAACATATAAGGATAGGACTTACGCATGCTGAGTTAAAAAAGGGTGCAATTCCGTAAAATGAATCACTTTGAGGAGGTGTCAATGCGCCAACCGACGCGTTTGGATTACTGTCAGTATCTGCTTAGCAGTCCCCTCAACGATACCCTGACCCATTTCGCCGACCATAGCGAAGGGTTCAGTCATGATATGATCAACCGCTATCTCGCCGGTGATCGTATCCCGCCCCGCTTGGTGTGGGAACACGTCAAAGACCACATCGCGTTGACGCCCAAAGGCTATGTGATCTTTGATGACACGGTTTTAGACAAGCGACACGCACGCAAGATCGCGTTAGTGCGTCGTCAATATAGCGGCAACGCCCAAGGCGTCATCAACGGCATCGGGGTGGTCACATGTGTCTATGTCAATCCGCAACAGGATCGGTTCTGGCTGATTGACTATCGGATTTATGACCCGCAAGGCGATGGCAAAACCAAATTGGATCATCTCAAGGACATGCTCTCTGGGTTGGTCTATCAGAAGCGCCTTCCTTTTACCGGGGTCTTGATGGACAGTGGGTATGCGACTAAAACGGTCATGCGACACATAGAGCAGATGCAAAAAACCTATTATTGTCCCCTCAAGACGAACCGGCGCGTGGACTATGAGGCAGGCACAATCCCCTACCAGCGCGTAGATAGCTTAACTTGGACGAAAGCGCAACGCAAACAAGGCAAGTCAATTAAAATCAGAGGGTTCCCCAAAGACCACAAAGTGAAATTATTCCGGGTGGCGTCTGCTGATAGACGCACGGCGTATGTCGTGACGAACGACCATGCTCAAAACGATTCTTCAGGGGTACAACAGGTGTGTCACCAAAGATGGAAAATTGAGCCATTTCACCGCGAAGTCAAACAAGTGACCGGGCTTGAAAAGTGTCAATGTCGGTTGGCACGCATGGTACGAAATCATATTGGGTGTGCGATGTTAGTTTGGATAAGACTCGAGCAGGTGGCCTATCAAACAGGACAAACCATTTATCAAGTCAAATACCGAGGGCTGGCTGACTTCTTGAGACAACAACTCAAAGCACCTCATATTCCAATGGTGATTGCGTAAGTCCTATAAGGATTCTATTTTTTCAGACCCCCAAAACTCCTTGCCAGTTGAGTGCTTGGGAGAGGTATCTACCAAGTAATTAGTACGCCCAAATCTAATAGGGCAGTGGTTTTCGTTCAGGTCGCCTTTCTTTATCAGCCAACGCGCAACCTCAACTAACACCGCTTTCCATGTTTTGATTGTGACTTTTTTTTGGTCGGGAAACAAAATTTCAGTTGGCTGTGAATCGCCTATTTGAGGATTCAACGCTGAAAGTGGTTGCCATCCCTGCTCTTCAACGAACAGCGGTGGCTGATTTTCAGTAGGCGGTGATAGAACGCTTGTTTCTTGGATTGGCTGAGGTGCAGTTGTGCTTGGCGGATCATCAGTCAGATCGAAGACTGGCGTTTGTCCCGCCTGAATGCGGCCTGAAATGACGCTGGGCCGCCACAGGGCCAACGCCTTCAGGCAGACTTCAGTCGCTGATTGGTCCTTCAAGTCAAATGCGACAACCCGCTTGTCGTCTATGGGAACGGGTTTGTGGGTTTCGTAGATTTCCCACCGCCTGCCATCGGTCAACGCCAAATAGTTCGTCCCCTGCATCATGCAGTATTTGATGCCCTGTTCGACCACGTCTTGTAGGGGCGTATCCAACTTTTTGGCTTCCAGGATCATCACCGGTTTGCCATCGTTGAGAAGGGCGTAATCCGCAGAGCCGCTACCGGGCTTGTATTCGGGTATCACCACATCCGGGTCTTCGGTGTCCCAACCGAGTTCGCGCAACAAGGGATCGATCAGCGCGTAGCGGGTCAGCATTTCGTTTTGTCTGAGCGCAGAGCCGTGATCGTCCACGCGCTCGCGGAGCTTTTCGACCAATGTCAGCAGGTTTTCCAGCGGCATATTCACAACTCCTTTGCCGACCTATCCAATCGTTTTACGCCGGCAGGGGAACGGGTTTTGCGTCCTCTGTGTCGATGCTCCAATCCGCGAGTTTGAGTTGCAATTCGGCGAGCACATCGCGGTGATCGGGATTGCCCGCCACATTGTGCAATTCCCACGGATCGTTCACCAGATCGTACATCTCATCCCGATCCCCCATGGGGTCGTGTACGTATTTCCACGCGGTTGTCCGCACCATTTTGCGGCGGCCTTCGGCCTCGCGCCATTGCAAAGACTGTCCAATGGTCTTTCGCCCCCAGGGTTTCTCGAGCTGTTCCAAATCCGCCATCGTAAATGCCGGGCCACCCGCGCCGTATTCCGAAAAAGCCGCGTCTCTCGGCGCCATGTCCGTCACGGTGGGCAAGCCCTCTCCGTGCATGGCACGCGGGATGTCGAGGCCCTGCAACTGCAAAACCGTCGGCACGATATCGATCAAATTGACGCAACTCTCATCCACCGCGCCCTGTGGGATATGCCCCGGCCACGACGCGATGAGGGGCACGCGCGTCAAGCAGTCGTAAAACGCGCCCCCTTTGGAAACCTGTGCGTGTTCGCCCGAGAAATCGCCGTGATCAGAGCAAAAAATCACAATGGTATTTTCGCGCAAATGGAGGCGGTCCAGCGCGTCTAAAATCTGCCCCACGCCATCGTCCAAGAACCGCACCATCCCGTGATATACGCCCACGCAACCCTTGACGTGTTCAACGGGATCATCCGCCACGCCGAGCATGGCGTGCAAAACCCGGTTGCGCTCGGGCGCCGTGCCATCGGTGTATTCGTCTGCGCGCCACGGCGGCATCGCCACATCGTCGGGGGCTATCGCATAGGATTCAGGACACTCATAAGGCGTGTGCGGATCGGGAATGGACACCCACAGCGCGAATGGATCATCGCCAAATTGCTCCAAAAACCGCACGGTTTGGCCGGCCACAAGCCCAGTCGAATAATCCTCGAGCGGGAAATCGCTGACCGAGTATGAAAACCGCGGGCTGATCTCCGGCATATTTTTTCGCACCGCGTGCGCCGCATGGACAGACGCGATGGGCCGAAACCAGTCCATACCCTTTGTCGCGGCATCGCGGGGCAACCCCCCGTGCGAAATCTCGCACCACACGTCGAACAAGTCGCGATCGCTTTGCTGCTCAAAACAGTGGTTTTTCCCGATTAGCCCACACCGATAGCCCGCGGCTTTCCACAGCTTAAACGCATGGAGCGCGTCTCCCGGCATCGGCGTCTGGTTGCGCCGCCCCCCGTGCGCGTGCGGAAATTGCGACGTCCAAAACGACACGCGGCACGGCACGCACAGGGGATGGGGCGTCACCGCGTGCTTGAACAACACGCCCTCATTCGCCATCCGCTCCAACGATGGCGTTTGGCAAAACGCGCTGCCGTACAAATGGCTGGCCGTGGCCTTCATCTGATCGCTCATGATGACAATGACATTGGGTCGATTCATGGTGTTCTCCTGTTTGACTGACTGCGCCGAGTGCGCGGACAGGCACGGGGGCCTGTCCCTACGAGTGCCTTGTTTTGCCGACCTCTGACTGCTTGGAGCACGGGACGGGTTGCACGCGCCACTGTCGCCCCTACTCATCAAATTCCGATACCATCACCGGTTCCCCGCGCTCTGCGCTGCGTTTTGCCGCTTCAATCACGGCCATTGTATGCCGCACGGACCGGCCATGGGCATCGGGCACTTTCCCATCGAGACAACAATCTGCAAATTCGCCGATCTGACGGGGCATCCCCACCTGCGATGTTTCATCCAAGAACACGTCTTCGCCATTGACCGTCAATTTCTGATTGGTCATCCAAATCGATCCTTTGCTGCCTACAATATGCGTGTCGTGCGCGCCCGTATGCGTCACTACTGTTTGTGTCAACACACTCACCGCGCCATTTTGGTGATTCATAATGGTCGAATACGAATCTTTTTGTCCCGCGTACCGCTGCGCGCTTTCACTGCCCTGTGCATAAACTTTGACAACTGGAGAATCGAGATACCAAGGCAAAATATCGTACTCGTGCGGGCCAAAGCAATACAGCACGCAAACGCCGCCCAGTTCCAAGTCGAGATACCACGACCGGTCGGGTGGATCAAAATTGCTGTATCGCCTGCGGATGATGTGCCCAACCTCGCCAATCGCGCCATCCCGAATCACGGCCTTTGCCTTTAGATTTACGGGAAAGTGCCGCATCACTTGCCCGACCATCAACGCGACGCCGGCCGCTTCACACGCGGCAATCATGCGGTCGCATTCGACCACAGACAGGGCCATTGGTTTTTCGACCAGCACATGTTTTCCCGCACGCGCAGCAGCGATCACCTGCTCGGCGTGTGCGTTGTGGATCGAACAGACGTGTACCGCATCCACCTGGGGATCATTCAATAAATCGTCCAATTTCTCGTACGCGCGGGCATTGTGTGCGTTGGCGAGGGCCAACGCCCGCCTGCGGTCAATATCCATCACCGCAGCCAGCGCGATATTGTCATTGGCCTCAATGCCGCGCACATGCCCCCGCGCAATACTGCCCGCGCCAATCAGCCCAACGGATAAAATTTTTTTCATCGCGATCTCCTTTTGCGATACGTGTCAAACCAACACGCGGGGCAGCTATCCGCCCCTACCGCGCCACCTCGAGTTTGCTGACCGCTTGGAGTCGGTTGCCCTCTGCCCTGCTTCTAACGCACGCACAGGGGGTTTAGGGTGGCAAATACTTCAAAAACCACGCCAGCGTCCGCCGCGCACTGTCGCGTCGGGTTGTGGCGTTGCGAAACCCATGCCCCTCGCCGGGATAGACCACGAGGCCCACCGGCACGCCCAATGCCTCTAAGGCGCGATAGGTCACTTTGGATTCCGACAGGGGGCAAATCGGGTCGCGGTCACCGTGCAGCAGCAAAAGCGGCGTGCGAATCGCGCCCAACTTGGGAAACACATCGCTTGTGCGCGTGCGTTCTGTAATCGGCCACGAGATCGGGTGAAAATATTCGGTCTCATAGGTAAAATCGCCCGTTTCGAGCGTCATGCGGCGGATGTCGATAAAACCGTACAGCGCGACACCCGCGCAAAAGCGATCCGTCGATGCCAGGGCCTGCAAGGTCAGATATCCCCCGTAAGACCCCCCGAAAATGCCCACCTGATCGTTTGTTGCGATGCCCTTTGCGATCAAACAATCCACGCCGAAAATAATATCCTCGAGATCTGCCCGCCCTTGGCAACCGATATTGCCCCGTGCGAAATCGTCTCCAAACCCCAAAGACCCGCGAAATGCCGGGCGAAAAACCCGGTAGCCCGCGCGGAGCATAGAGCGATAGCGCGCCGCCTCGCTCCGCACATTTTCCACGGGCGCGGCCGGGCCTCCGTGCGCCGACACGAGCAAGGGCGCGGGGTCGGTCGCGCCATTGGCTTCGTAGAGCACGCCTTCTATCGCCACACCATCCGGGGCTTCCCACGCGAGTTCCAACACGCGCAAGTCATCGCAATTTTCCGGCTGGGGCAAGGGCACGCGGCGATAGCCCGTCCATATTGCGGGGAATCGCTCGCGGTCTTCGGTTTCAAAAACAGCCCGCCCATCGCGCATCCAAACCACATCCGATACCGCGTTCAGATCGCCAAACATCCGTTCGGTCGCGCCATCCAAAGTTAGGACTTCTGTGCGGATTTTCAACCCTTCCACAAATGACACCCACGCGGTTTTTTCCCGATGCCCCCAGCCAAATCGCGCAACACACCGCCCGCCTTTCGTGAGATTCGTCCGCGCGTTGCCATCCCATGACGCCCACCACACGTCCGTGTGCGTGGTAATGGGATATTGGGCTTCGTGATTGGCTTCGTAGAGATAGCCCGATCCGTCCGCTGCCATTGTTATGCGACCCGCTTTGCCCGCGCCCTCGGTCAATTGCCGCACTTCGTCCGCGTCCACATCGAATCCGTAAAACTCCCCGCGTTGCGCTTCTTCGGGTACGGCATTGAGGGGTTCGCGCCACGCGATTCGGCGGCCGTTTCGGCACATGCTCAACCCGCCGCATCCCTCTGGCACTTGGGCGAGATCGCGCCACCCCTCGGTTGACGCATATCGACACAGGGTTATCTCCCTCCGCGGTGCCGGATAAAAATAGGGCGCGCTGGGGTCAACGGACGGACGGCGATCCACCAAGGCGGCCACCATCAACCCCTGCGCGCGCCACTTGACATCGTGCGAAACCGTGCCTTTTGGCAGATCGAGCAACCGCGCCTTGTCGCCAGCCAAATCGACCCGCCAAATCGCGTCTTCGGATTCGACCAACGCGCAATATTCATCGCCCGGCCTTATGCGATCTACAGAATCGAACAGGTATTCAAGCACATCGCCATCTGCCATCAACTTGAACAGGCCCCCGCTCAATATTGCGAACAAGCTCTCGTCTCCCACGCGCACCATACCTTGAACGCGCCTGAGATCCAAATCCGGATCGGTCAAACGATCCAAATGCGGTGGCAATTTGACTTCATCCATTGCGACACTCTCCTGGTTCTATCCACAAAGGACACGAAGGGAAAACTGGGGTCGCGATTCAATCGTGCGGCACTGATTCGTCCATCCGCCGCTCCGCCCAATTCGCTCTCCAAAATAGCGCGAGACTTCAATATATGCAACCGCACAATACACGGGGCGCGGCGCAATCCCTTTCTCCTTAAAGTCGAGATGTGAAAGCCGATTGCGTCCTTGTTCAATTGGATTGACCAAAAAACCAGCCTCTCGATGGCTTCGAAGGTGCGCTCGTATAACGGCTTATACCAATTTGATTTTTATTTTTTCGTATCCTGCCTCCCATCAGGGAGGAATGAGGAATGGGGAACAGACGTTCCGTAGAGATCCTGTGTTGCTGGTCTCAAGCGTTTGGCTCTGCCTCCATGTGGGTTGCCTTTGATGCCTTCGGCGCCCCACTTTTTTTCAACAGCAAAAAAAAGTAGGCAAAAAATGCCGCTCTCATACGCCGAGGGGTGCTCTGCACAGCGCAAATCGCTTTTGTAACAGAACGACATGCGCTGGCCTGCGAAGGAAGTTGCAAGAGGGAGGTTGGTTGCGAGACGGCCTTGCACGCTGTGCGCGATGGCTTTATCGGAGGGTCTTTTGGGATGGCTGGTTGCAATGGCTTCTTTGAATGACTGCGGAACGTCAAAGGAGATCTCTTGCTGAGCAACATATCGCATCAGGGCAACAGAAAATCAATTTAATATTATCGCTTTGCACGACCTCATGCCCTCGGATGAAACATCCGATGCACTTCCTTCAAATACTCGCGGTCAACGTGCGTATAAATCTGAGTCGTCGATATATTCGCATGCCCCAACATCTCCTGAACCGCCCGCAAATCCGCCCCGCCTTCCAGAAGATGCGTGGCAAAAGAATGCCGCAGCGTATGCGGACTCGCCTTCTTCTCCAAACCCGCCAAGGCAACGTATTGCCGCAACAACTTCCATACGCCCATCCGCGAAAATCTAGCACCTCGAAAATTCAAAAACACCTCCTGCCCAGTATGGGGCTTGACCAGCCCGGGGCGAACATCGTCCAGATACGCCGTCACCCACTCGATCCCCTCTGACCCTATTGGCACCACCCGCTCGCGGTTGCCCTTGCCCATCACCCGAATCACCTCCACGTCAAACAGCAAATCCGTTCGCGCCAATCCGATCAATTCCGACACGCGCAAACCCGCCCCGTAAAGCATCTCCAACAGCGCGCGGTCGCGCAACCCTAGCGGCGTTTCCACATCGGGGGCCAGCATCAACCGCTCGATCTCATACACATTGAGCACCGATGGCAACTTGCGCCCCAACTTGGGCGGACGCAAATGCTCGGTCGGATCGCGCTGTGCCAGGTCCTCTGCCAACAAAAACCGATGAAACATCCGCACCGCCGTCAAATTGCGCGCCACACTCGATGCCTCCAACCCCAGTTCGGCGAGCAACTTCAAAAGCGCGGACACATCCGCTTGAGAAATCGCATCGGGCACGCGGACGCCCACCTCGGTCAACAGCGTCAAATACCTGATCAAATCGCGGCGATACGCCTGCGCCGTATTGTCCGACAACCCGCGTTCGAGCATCGCGTAATCGAGAAACCGCTGCAACGCCCCCTGCAATTCAGGCGCGATTTCCGGCCTCTGTTCTGATTGTGTCGGCATAAGAATCATTTTTGACATAAATCCATGATAATCCAAACCCTGCCAATGGTCAACGCTGCCTATTCGCGGCGAGCAGTGTACAACTCGCACCGACAGATCAACTGAAAAAAGCCGACGCACAAACGTCGGCTTTTGTAATTGGAGGGATGTTAAAAGCTGTTTTAATTTTTTTGGGACCTACCCCGTTACTCGCTCCGCGCGTTGTAGGCCCCGCCTGTGATGTGTGTATTTATCGCTCCGTTTGCTCTGTGACTTCTGCGTTCGCAGGAGTGACGTTCACGCCCCTTTGTAGGTCTTATCCACTGCACTTTGCACTTTCGGGCGAGCACGGGGGCATCGCCCCTACACACTCCGCTCGCCTTCTGTGCCTTTGAACGGGCTGTCGCCAGTTGTACCCCGCTCGTGTTTTTTGTGGCTAAACTTACATCTTGTATCTTGCATTTTCGGGCGGGCACAGGGGCCGCGCCCCTACGTTTTTGTGGGGTTGGTTTTCGCCTTTCATCCGCGCAATCCGCGCAATCCGTTTAATCCGCGATCCATCTTTCCTCCACGCAATCCCTCGCAAATCGCCGTTGCGAGTTTGAGACTCACGCCATTCACCTGTGCCACATCCTCGACTGCCGCCTCGCGCACGCGCTTGACAGAACCAAAGTGTTTCAACAACGCCTTTCGCCGCGACGGCCCCACGCCGGGAATATCATCCAATTCCGAGGTCAACGTGCGCTTTTGGAGCAACTTGCGGTGATAGGCTATCGCAAACCGATGCGACTCATCGCGCAACATCTGCAACAACTTCAAGGACGAAGACGTTTTGGGAATATTCTGCGCGTTGGACAGCCCCGGCAAAAACACCTCCTCCAACCGCTTGGCCAAGCCAACCACCGGTTGATCCGCAATGCCCAACGCCTGCAATGCCTCAACCGCGCTCGAAAGCTGTCCCTTTCCCCCATCGACCAACAGCAAATCCGGAAACGACTTGCCCTCTTCCATCAGCCGCTTAAACCGCCGCGTCACCACCTGCTGCATCATCGCAAAATCATTGGGGCCTTCAATGCCCGTAATCTTAAAATGCCGGTACTCGCGCTTTCGCGCCCTGCCATCGACAAAACACACCAGCGATGCCACGGAATCCGCCCCCTGAATATTTGAAATATCCACCGCCTCAATCCACCGCGGTGCTTTCTCCATACGCAAATCGCGCTGGAGGGACAGCACCGCGGCCGGCGCTTGTGACCGCCGGTTCTCGCGTTTCAACCGCCGCTCCGCCAACAGCAACCGCGCATTGTTCTCGGCCATCTTCATCAGCCGAAACTTATCGCCCCGCTGCGGCAGGCGAATCTCAACCCCGGCCTTTGCCCGTTCGGAAAGCCAGTCGAGCACGGTCTCGCGATCCTCAATATCGCACGGCAAACAGATTTCTTTGGGCACAAATGTGGCGGTTGCGTAAAACAACTGCACAAATGCCGACACCACCTCTTCTTCAGACGCATCGAGCACCCCGCCGATAAAGTAATTCTGCCGCCCGATCAACCGCCCATCGCGCACCTCCATCACCACCCCACACGCCTCGTCGTCTTCTCGCGCTATCGCTATCGCATCCCAATCCGTCAAATCGTTCGACACCACCTTTTGCCGGCTCGCCGCCTGTTCCAACGCCCGAATGCGGTCGCGGTAAATCGCGGCCTCTTCGTATTTCAACGCCGTCGCCGCCCGATTCATCCGCTCTTCGAGCACGGTCATCACCTGCCTGTGTCGCCCGGTGAGAAACAACACGGCCTCATCTACGATCTTTTGATACGCCTCGGCGACGATCAACCCCTCGCACGGCCCGTCGCACCGCTTGATCTCGTAATCGAGACACACCCGCACATTGGCCTTTGGCAAATCGTAATGGCAACTCCGGATCCGAAACAAGCGATGCATGGTCTCCAGCATGCGCCGCATCGCCTTCACATCGGTATAAGGCCCCAAATAGCGCGACCCGTCTTTGACCACCTCGCGCGTCACCACAATACGGGGAAATCGCTCTTTTGTAATGCGGATATAGGGATACTTTTTATCGTCCTTCAGGCTGATGTTGTAACGCGGTTTGTGGGTCTTGATCAAATTGGCTTCCAAAATCAAGGCTTCCAATTCCGTATCCGTCACAATGTACTCCAAATCGCGCACACTGCGAACCAACGCCCGAAACTGCCGCCGCCCATCATTGGCCTGGGGCCGAAAATACTGCTGCACCCGGCCGCGCAACACCTTGGCCTTGCCGATGTAAATAATCTGTCCGTCCTCGCCCTTCATGATGTACACACCCGGCTCTCGGGGCATCAACCCCACAACGCCATCAATACGCTCGCGCATCGCTTTGCGACTCGCACCCCTATTTTTCGTTCCCTCAGCCAACGGCCTCATCCTTTCTTTGGGCGAGTACGGGGGCATCGCCCCTACACATACGGGCGAGCAATCTCTGACCTGACCGCAGGAACGACCTACACCGCATCGCCCCTACACACCTCGCTCGTGCTTTTTGTGGATAAACTTTCATTTTACCTGCCTCTTCACAAATCCACAATCTCCACCGCCATCGCATGTAAATCGAGAATGCCCACTGTCTCTCTGCCCGTTGTCCAGCCGCCGGCTTCGCCGGGATTGACCACCAGCGTCTCGCCTTTTCGCACATCGATCTCATGCGTATGCCCGTAAAAAATCACATCATAAGCCCCACTCCGCGCCAGGGCATCCACTTCATCCGGCTCGTGCAACATCAAAACGCGCTTGCCCTCCCACTCGTGTACATAAGGAGCGCGGTGAATCGGACCCAGAGCCTCAAAAAACGCCCGCAAACCGAACTTCTCGCCATCATTATTGCCAAAAACCCCGACAAAGGGCACGCCCAAATCGGCCATCCAACGCGCATTAAACGGCGCGATATAATCGCCCCCGTGCAACACCAACCCCACATCGCGTGCCTTAAAAAGTGCGACCGCCTTCTCAATCGCGTGTTTATTATCGTGTGTATCGGTAATCAAACCAACGAGATGTGCCTTTGCCATCGCGTCAAACTCCCGCGTGATAAACATTGCCCAGAACCAAACATCACTCCTTTAGGGTAACTTACGTTTCACCTTGTCATTTGTCAACAAACACGCCCATAGATTAAATACTCTGTAAATTAAGTTATACTAAGTTTTGAATTGTCTGGATAAACGCGTTGATAATGGGTATTCATCTTGTCTCTGGCCTTGGGCAAAGTGAACTGCCAATTCAAGGGGATGCCCTTGGCCTCCCGCTCCTGAAAGAAGGCCAAAACTTCCCGGCGTAGTTCCGCCTGCGTCGCAATGCGCCTATTCAAACATCCTCGCGCCAGAGCCGAAAATTCGATCTCGATCATGTTGAGCCAACTCGCCGACTTGGGAGTAAAGAAGAACTCAAACTTCTGCGCGAGGGCAAACGCCTCATCGGCCGGCAAGTAACGATAGAAGGCATGGCGAGTATGCGTATTGAGATTGTCTTGCACCAAGCGGATTTTCTCCGCCTGTGGCCAATGCTGTGTCAGGGCCTGACAAAAGTGGGTGTCTTCCTTCATCGTGCGCCGAGGATAGATTTCGGCAAGCCGTTTGCCGGTTAAAGGCTCAATGGCGGCCAACAAAGCACACGAACCGTGTTTGGTATAGGCATCATGTTCTTTGGTCACTTGGCCTGTTGTTAGGGGCAAGGGATCCAGGACTTGTCCGATGAGAAAACAAGGACGTTCATCAAAGCAGACCACAGGAACGTTGGGATCATAAGGTTGGTCATACAGCCAAAGCAAGGCTTCCATGCGTGCGAGAAAGGACGCATCCACTTTGCTGATGCACCAGGTTTTCTTCAAGTGGGGCTTCAATTCGTTTTTTTTAGAATCGTCTTGACATGCGTATGTGAGAGATGCTCACAATAGCCCAATGCCACGCACTGATCCGCCAAGAGGCGCAACGTCCATCTGCCATGGCCTGCCGGGGGGGTTGAACAGGCCAAGGCGGTGATTTGGGCCCGTTGCTTGCCCGTCATCTCCACCGGGCGTCCCGGCCGCGGGGCATCTTTGAGGCCATCCAAGCCGAGGGTGCGGTATTTCTTTGCCCAATTGCTCAGGGTCTGCCCGGTCATGCCGAGGGTTTGAGCCACTTGGGTGTAGGTTTTGCCTCGGTCAAGTTCAAGCAAGCCCAAGGCGCGTTTGTAGATTCGGGCTTTTTGGTCGCCTTTGGTGATCAAGGCGGTCAAAGTATCTCGGTCTGTGGGGGTGAGTTGGACGTGTTGTTTGGGCATGCGAACGCCTCCTTGAAACAATTGAAATTCCAAATTATTTAATTTACGGAGTATTAAATTTCCCCCAAAAGACAAAAAATCGTATCTTTCATGAAAGTGAGATGGTCTTACCGCTTGTTTTGCTGACTGCTGATAAACGGCCAATTGTACCCCGCTCCGCTGATTCGCCGAGGAGTCAATCCCCTATGCCCGTATTAAAAATCGGACTTCCCTCTGGCAGTCTTCAAGAATCCACACTCAATTTATTTGCCAAAGCCGGCTACCGCATTCGCACCAGCCCTCGCTCGTACACGCCCGTCATTGACGACCTCGAACTCGAGGGCCTGTTTTTGCGCGCCCAAGAAATTGCACACTATGTCGAGCGCGGCGTGCTCGACATTGGCCTGACCGGCATCGACTGGATCCGCGAAAACGAAGCCGAGGTGGTCGAAATTGCCGAATTTGCCTACAGCAAAACCACATCGCAACCCGCACGCTGGGTCATTGCAGTGCCCGAAAACTCCGCCATCCAAACCATTCGAGACTTGCAGGGCAAGCGCGTTGCCACCGAACTGGTCACAGCCACGCGCAATTACCTCAAAGACCGGGGCATCACTGCCGAAGTCGAATACTCGTGGGGATCCACCGAGGCCAAAGTCCGCGTGCCCGGGTTGGTCGATGCCATTGCCGAAATCACCGAAACGGGCTCGTCTTTGCGCGCCAACAAATTGCGCGTTGTCGAAACCATGTTTGAAACCGCGCCCAGGCTGATCGCCAACAAACAGACGTGGGTCGATGCGTGGAAGCGCGAAAAAGCGCGCAACATCGCCACCCTCCTCATTGGCGCGTTCAACGCCGAAGACAAAGTCGGCCTCAAAATGAACGTGCGCCGCACGGACCTCGCACGCATCGTGGAAAACTTGCCCGCGCTCAACAACCCCACCGTCGCCAATTTGCTCGACAAAAATTGGGTTGCAATCGAAGTCATCGTCGATGAGCGCGTCGTGCGCGACATCATCCCCAAACTCAAAAAACTGGGCGCCGAAGGCATCATCGAATATCCCTTGAACAAAGTGATTTATTGAATGAAAAACAGACTGCACATCAAACTTCCTACCCTCTGCATCATCCTATGCCTCATCTTGGGCTGTTCGCTGCGCTTTGTGGGATTGACGCGAGGGGACAGTTCGTTTGTGCTGAACGGATCCGGACAATCCGAGAACAGCACGGCGTTTTACCATTTTCATCCGGATGAGACCACCGTCATACAAGCCGCTTTGGGTCCCCTCGATCCCTTCGCCCCCAAGCTCACCGCGTACGGCCTGTTGCCCGCCTATCTCTTGCGAGGCGTCTTGGAATTGAATCGGATCGTCTTCGGGTGGGACTTTGAAAACCAGCAATCGCCCGATAGGACGCGCTACATCTATTTCACCGCTCGCGGGCTATCAGCACTGATTTCCTGTTTCACGCTGTATCTGGTTTGGTTATTGGGCGTCCGGTGGTTTGGTGAATGGACGGGCCTATTGGCTGTTTGTGTCGTCGCCACAGCCCCAATCGCGATCCAACTATCTCATTTTTTGACCGTGGATAGCGCGTTCACTCTGCTGACAGTCGCTGGCCTGTACGTCCTGTTGCGTTCACTGGAACGACCCGATTGGCGGTGGTTCATCTCGACGGGCATCCTGATAGGACTCTGTGCGTCCGTGCGCCTGATGGGCCTATCCATGGGCCTCGTCTTGCTGGTCGGCTATGTCATTCGCGAGCGGCAACTCAAGGCCATCTTCGCACCCCCTATCTATCTGGCAGGGCTGACAGCGGTGGTTGTGTTGCTCGCGCTCCAGCCGTATCTCGTGACCAACTATGACCTGCTTTTTCAATATACTGCCATCTCTCTGGAGTTTTCGATGAAAGTCGCCCGAGGCGAGCTCCTCACAACTTGGAACTTGGTGGATGTACACACCACGCCTTACCTCTATCACTGGACCCATCTGTGGCCTTTGGGCGTAGGTTGGCCCCTGACCGTCCTCTTTCTCTTTGGATTATCCTATGGCCTTTGGAAAGTCGATCATCACAAAGGACTGATTCTGCTTTGGGTCGGGATTTATTTTGCCTTGATTGGCGGTTTGCATACCAAGCCCATCCGGTATCTCCTGCCCCTGCTGCCCTTCTTCGCCCTCTTGACCGCAGACTTTTGCGTTTGGCTCGTCCGTGTCCCGCGGTTTGTTTGGGTGCGGAGATTGGGCATCGCAATTTGTAGCGCGGTGTTCATTTACAGCACCATGTACGGCGTTGCGTTTGCCAGTCTCTACACCCGGGAAGACAGTCGCATCCAAGCCGCACGCTGGATAGACAACCACATTCCGGTCACGAGTCGGATCGGCGTCGAACGGGGCGGGTTCTCCATGCGTGAGCTGATCGATTCCAAAAAATACGCCATCAATATCATCAACACCGGGACGCTCTTTTCCCTGCGCGGATTCATGACCTGCCAAGTCGAACTCCAATATCTCCAAAGCCGCCTGCACAATCTGGAGTATCTGGTCATCATAGACGCCAATCGCTACCAACAGTTCACTGCCGCACCCGAATTGGTGCCGGGCTGCGCGACTTTTTATTTTGCGTTGATGGCCGGCGAGTTGGGCTTTGATCTCGTCCAACGCTTTCGGCACTATCCCGCCCTGGGAAGCATCGCATTTAAAGATGATGACAGCGAACCGTCGTTTACCGGATACGACCATCCAACGGTCAGGATTCTTAAAAAAAGGGATGACGCGGCATGGCAACAAGGTCAGACACTCCTGCAAGAACGCCTCTCGTCAAACCCGCATTGCGTCGATTCCCTGCTGGCGACAGCCAGTTCCACCCTCCAATCGGGCAACCTTGACCAGAGTCTGCAAACCACCAGACAGGCGATAGCACAAGTGCCGCAATCAAAGCTGGCCCATCTCATCCAAGCGGAGATATACCGGCAGATGGGACGATCAACGCGAAATGTCTTGGAACCATATAACACAAAGAAAAAAAGGGAATTATATACTTGACAACCTAAACTTTCTTGTTATATTTATACAAGTTACAAGTTACAAGTTACGAATTAACAAGGGGGTTATGATGGCAAAGCAGCTTAGTTTCGTCGCGTTCACACAGAAGTTTGCCACGCCTGAAGCGTGTATTTTGCACCTTGAAAAGATACGCTTTAAGGATGGCGAGTCTTGTCCGCATTGTGGTAGTATGGGAAAAATCTATCGTCGTTCTGATTTGGCGTATAGGTGCTCGGATTGTGGGCGTAATTTTCATATTATTTATGGAACGATGTTTGGCAAGTCTAAAATCAAGATGTTGCCTAAATGGTTCGCCGCAATATGGATTGAAACGAACCACTCAAAAGGTATTTCAAGCGTTCAGTTGGCAAAAATGATCGGTACAACGCAAAAGACCGCTTGGTTTATGCTTCAAAGAATACGAAACGCTTTTGGCAACAAAGATGATGATGATGATTTTCTGTCTGGTATCGTTGAAATTGATGAAACCTACATCGGTGGGAAAGAAAAGAACAAACATAAATCCAAAAAGTTGAATGCTGGTCGCGGAACAGTAGGTAAATCGGTTGCTTTCGGAATGCGGGAAAAAGGTGAAGATGGTGAGGCAATGGCGGTTCATGTGCAGGACGCAAAAGGGGCAACATGACACGAGAAGATGTTGAACCGGGTCTTGACGGGCGCAACTATTCATGCAGACGAGAACAGCGCATACGGCGCATTGAGGGATGATTACGAAGTGGAACAAATCAATCATTCTGCCGACGAATATGAACGCGATGGGGTCCATACAAACTCCATTGAGAGTTTGTGGGCACTGGTTAAGCGTGTCTATATGGGTATTCATCACCACGGGTCAGACAAACACATGCAAAAGTACCTGAATGCTTGCGTGTTTCGCATCAATCGAAAAAAGGTTGATACCTTAAGTCGGGTTGATGATATGTTGAATATGGCGATGGGCGCACGGTTGACTTACAAGCAACTTGTAGCAAGTGAGGCGGTTGCATGAACAAACTTTATTCTGGCGATTGTATGACCATCATGCAACAGGAAATGAGGGCATCAAGCGTTGATCTTATCTCCCTTGATCCTCCGTTCAATTCCAATAGGGCTTACCACGCGATTTACAAGGATGAAACAGGGCGACCACTTCCCGAGCAGGTTGAGGCGTTTTGTGATAGGTGGACGCTTGACAGTGAACGGGAATGGGCGATCCGAAACAAGAAAATTTAGGTTGTCAAGTATATAATTCCCGAAAAAAAAGAGAAACAATTGGCACTTGATTCCGTGGGCGACCGCGAAGAGTTTGTTTGACTTGGGCTTGACCGACTTGGCTCTGTTCGTTCTCAATTCAGGTGTGCAACAAGCCGCCTATTTGTCCACTGAGGCCGTTGTAGGTATGTCCAATGCCTATAACGACATCGGCATCATGCTGCTCTACAACCGCCAAAAAAAGGAAGCGGCAACGAAAATTTTCACGCTGACAACCCAAATCCATCCGTCCTTTTTGGCTTATTTTAACTTGGCAGTAATCGCCTTAGATGACAAGGACTACCAACAAGCAACAGCCTATCTCGAACAATCGTTGCAATTAGAAGACAATCAAGCTACCGCGCATGCGGCTTTGGGGAAAATCATGGCCAAGTTTCTACCCGATCCGGACAAGGCACGCTATCACATCAAAAAGGCCATTGAACTCGACCCCAACTTAGAGGCCGACTTAGCCGCGTGGAAAAAAATGATACCTGACGGATAGACCGCTGAGGAATAGCATAATCGCAATCATCTGAACAAGGCACACCCGGTAGCGCAAAGCTCGACGCCATTCTCTCGCGCACCCCTGATTTTTCATCCGAGCAAGAAGCAACCGCGCGAGAGATCTTCGCCGATATAAAAGAACACGGCGACCGCGCCCTGCTCGCCTATACAAAAAAATTTGACGGCATTGACATGACATCTGCTGACATGCGCGTGCCCGAATCCGAAATCAAAACGGCCTATGACAACGCCAATCCCAAATTTCACGAAGCGCAACGACAAACTCCAAGCTTATCATGCTCCGCCAGAAGAAGCGGATGCGCGATGAATTTTTAGAACTTTTGCAAACGCAGTCAAGGAGCATTGTGCTACGGTGAATTACACACTTTTCAATGAGGATTTCTTGGACGGCGTTGACCGTATTGACGATGATTCTGTGGATTTGGTTATTGCTGATCCGCCGTATGGCTTGGGCAAAGACTTTGGCAATGAGTCTGATATGATGCACGCTCAAGCGTTTCTGAAGTGGACTCAAGCATGGATTGAGGCGGCAGTGCCAAAGCTCAAAGAAACTGGCAGTTTGTACATTTTCACCACTTGGCGATTTTCGCCGGAGATATTTTCGTTTATCAAAACGCGGATGATGATGGTCAACGAAATCATCTGGGATCGCAAAGTTCCCAGTATGGGCGGGACGACGAGGCGATTCTCATCCGTACACGACACCATCGGATTCTTTGCCAAGTCAAAGAAGTATTACTTTGATCTAGATGCTGTGCGAATTCCCTACGACTGCGAAACCAAAAAAACGCGTACCCGTTCCATATTCGTAGGCAAAAAATGGTTGGAAATGGGTTACAATCCGAAAGATGTGTGGCGCGTTGCTCGATTGCACAGATTACACAAAGAGCGCGAAAATCACCCTACTCAGAAACCGGTAAAAATAATCGAGAGGATGGTCAAATCCAGTTGTCCAAAAAATGGCATTGTGCTAGATCCTTTTGCGGGATCAGGCACAACTATCGAAGCCTGTCTCAAGCACAAACGGCAGTGTCTCGCTTTTGAGATAAACTCTGATTATTGCAAACTGATACGGAATCGCATCGAGACGCTAAACTCGCAGGCCGAGTTGGACTTTTAGGTAACGACCATCAAACGAATGCCTGCGATCTGAGAACGGATTGACGCCCTGTATGCCGACAAAAAAATCATTGGATAGTGAAGAAGGCGACAAATAGAACGAGTGACATGACTGTGATCGAAATCATCAAAAACGCGCCCGGCAGCGCAAAGCTCGACGCCATTCTCTCGCGCACTCCCGATTTTTCAGCCGCGCAAGAAGCAACCGCGCACGAGATCGTCGCCGCTGTAAAAGAACACGGCGACCGCGCCCTGCTCGCCTATACAAAAAAATTTGACGGCATTGACATGACATCTGCCGACATGCGCGTGCCCGAATCCGAAATCAAAACGGCTTATGACAACGCCGATCCCAAATTCCTCGAAATCATCGCCGCCGCCGCGGCAAATATCCGCAAATTTCACGAGGCACAACGGCAAAACTCGTGGTTCATCGAAGATGGCGACGGGGTTGTGCTCGGCAAGCGCGTCCTCCCGCTCAACCGCGTTGCCCTGCTCATTCCCGGCGCGAGTGCGCCGCTGTTTTCAACCCTGCTCATGGCCGCCATCCCCGCGCAAATCGCAGGCGTTCCGCAACTCTGCATCGCAACGCCCCCCCAGGCAAATGGCGCGGTTCACCCCACCGTACTAGCAACGGCCCACAGCCTGGGGATACGCGAAATCTACAAAGTCTTCGGCGCGCAGGCCGTGGGCGCACTCGCCTACGGCACCCAAACCATACCCCCGGTTGACAAACTCGTCGGCCCCGGCAACCCCTATCTTCAAATTGCCAAAAAACTCGTTTTTGGAACCGTTGACATCGACATGGTCGCCGGCCCCAGCGAAATCGTCGTACTCGCCGACGAGACCGCAAACGCCAAGTATGTCGCCGCGGACCTGCTCTCACAAGCCGAACACGGCAGCGGCTTTGAAGCGGTGGTCTGCATCACGCCCTGCGCGGAACTCGCGTCTCAAATCGCCGGTGAAGTTGCCGCGCAAGCCGCTGACCTCACGCACCGCGAGGCCATCAAAAACGCGCTCAACCGCTTTGGCGCAATCGTCATCGTCAACGATCTCGCCGAGGGTATAGCCCTCGCCAATCGCATCGCGCCCGAGCACCTCGAACTCATCGTCGCCGATCCCTGGGCACTCGTGCAATCGGTTCGCCATGCCGGCGCCGTCTTTCTGGGCGCGGCATCGTCTGAACCCGTGGGCGACTACTACGCCGGCACCAATCACATTCTCCCCACCGCCGGCACGGCGCGGTTCGCGTCATCCGTTGGCGTTGACACCTTCACCAAAACCATGAGCATCTTGCAATACACCGACCAACGCCTGCAAAAAACCGCAGGCCACATCATCGACATGGCCGAAGCCGAGGGCCTCGACGCCCACGCCAACGCCATCAGACAGAGAATAGGGGACCTACCCCGCTAACCGCTTGTTTTCAGGACAGGCACGGGGGCCTGTCCCTACGGGTGATGGGGGTCGGGCGGGCTGACAACGGACAACTCCCAACATGACCTATCTCCACAACATCAAACCCGAAGTCCGCGCCTTGCGTGGCTATCACCTGACCGCGTTTGATTGCCCGATCAAGCTCAATCAAAACGAAAGCCCGTTTGACGTGCCCGACAGCGTGAAAGACGAAATCCTGCACGCGGTTCGCAACAAACCCTGGTCGCGCTATCCCGAACCCATGCAAATGGACCTCGTCCAAGCACTCGCTGATCACGTCGGCGTTGACGCTCGCGGGCTCATCGTTTGCAACGGCTCGAACACATTGGTGCAACTCGTGATAGGCGTCGTCTCTGCGCCCGGTGCCTGCGTTGTCATCCCCTCGCCCTCATTTTCTCTGTACGGCCTCTACGCCGGGATATTTGGCGGTCGCATCCTCGAAGTCCCCCTCACCTCGGACTATGGCTTTGACCTGCCCGCCTTGTGCCGCGTTGCGAACCAAAAAAACGCGCGCCTGATCATCCTGTGCTCGCCCAACAACCCCACGGGGTGCGCCATCTCAAACCGCGACCTCGACGACCTCTTGTCCAGCACAAACGCCTTGGTCATGGTCGATGAGGCGTATGGCGAATTTTACGACCAAACCGCCGTGGATCTCTTGCCCAAACATTCCAATCTCATCGTGCTCAAAACCCTGTCCAAAGCCTACGGCGCGGCGGGCATCCGCATCGGCTACCTCATCGCCCATCCGGACTTGCGAGACGAAATCATCAAAGGCAAAATCCCCTTTGACATCAACATCTTCTCGCACACAGCGGCCCTGACCATCCTCAACCAAAAACCCCTCATCGCCAAACGCATTGCCTTTATCTGTTCCGAACGCGAGCGCGTCTTTCAAGCCCTCGCGCAAATAGACGGCGTCACGCCCTATCCCTCACACGCCAATCTCATTCTCTTTGAAGTCGCGGACCCAGACGCTGTTTTCGAGGGCTTGATCGAACGAGGCGTGCTCATCCGCAATGTCACCTCCTACCCCATGCTCGGCCATGCCCTGCGCGTATGTATCGGCACACAAAAAGAAAACAACCGCTTTTTGGACGCGCTCGAAAAGACAGTAAAAGAAAGTTGAATCGCCATCATCGGTCAACGCGTCGGGGCCGCGCCCCTACTCTGCACTTTCAAACGAGACACTCACATGTCAAAACCAACAGACGTAAGAATCAAATCCACCACCGTCTATTTCCTCCCCGTGCAAACGCGCATGCCCTACCGGTTTGGCAACGAACAACTCGACAGCGTCACCTGCGTAAGGGTTCGCCTGGATGTTGAAGACAGGAAAGGAAACGCGGCCTCCGGCTGGGGTGAAACGCCGTTGAGCGCGCCTTGGGCATGGCCTGCCGCGCACCTCACTTATGCGATTCGAGAAACGGCGATGAAAAATTTCTGCCTCAAAATCGCCCGCGCCTGGGCAGATATCGACCACACAGGCCATCCGCTGGAAATCGGCCACGCTTTCCAAGAGACCGTTCTGCCAAACCTCTTGTCGGATTTCAACGCCGAACAGCGCGCAGGAGACATGCCCCGCTTGGCCGCGCTCGTCTGCGCCTCGGCCTTTGACCTCGCGCTCCACGATGCCTACGGTATGTGCCACGGTATCGACATCTACGCCACGTACAATGCGGACTTCATGAACGCGGACCTCGCGCATTATCTCGAACCCGCTGACGACATAAATTGCGACTTTCGCGGTCGCTATCCCACAGACTACCTCGTTCACCCGCGTCCAACCCGCTTGCCCGCATGGCACGCGGTCGGGGGCAATGACCTCCTTGACAATGCCGAGCGTACGGGCGACGAACCCGACGACGGCTATCCCGTCATTCTGCCCGACTGGATTCGGCGAGACGGGATCACCTGCCTCAAAATCAAACTCACCGGGCAAGAACCCGGATGGGATTACGACCGCATCGTCCGCGTGGGGCAAATTGCACTCGCGCACAATGCCCTGTGGCTGTGTACGGATTTCAATTGCACGGTGCGAGAAGTCGATTACGTCATCGACATCCTCGACCGCCTCATGCTCGATCACCCGCGCATCTTTCAAATGATCCTCTACGTGGAGCAACCCTTTGATTACGAATTGGCCGACAACCCCCTCCCGGTCCACAGCATCTCGGCGCGCAAACCCCTGTTCATGGACGAAAGCGCGCACGATTGGCGCGTTGTGCGCCTCGGGCGGCAACTCGGTTGGACTGGCGTCGCGCTCAAAACCTGCAAAACCCAAACCGGCGCCTTGCTCTCGCTTTGTTGGGCGCGCGCACACGGCATGACGCTCATGGTGCAAGACCTCACCAATCCCATGCTCGCCCAAATTCCCCACGCCCTCCTCACCGCACACGCCGGTACCGTAATGGGCTTTGAAACCAATGCCATGCAATTTTACCCGGATGCCTCCCTGCCCGAAGCCGCGGTACACCCCGGCCTGTATCGCCGCCGCAACGGCCATATCGACCTCGCCACAGTGGAAGGCCCCGGCTTTGGATACAAACGCGACCAGATCGACCGCACGCTCCCCGAACCCGTTTAGACAAAGGGCTTTGCCATGCCTTCACGCACCGCGCACATCCAGCGCGAAACCTCTGAAACCGCCATTGACCTGTCGCTTACCCTCGACGGGCAAGGCGATTCCAACATCCACACGGGCATCGGCTTTTTCGACCACATGCTCACGGCCCTCGCCCGCCACGCCTTGCTCGACCTCGAGATCACCTGCAAAGGCGACCTCGAAGTCGACGCCCACCACACGGTCGAAGATGTCGGCATCTGCTTGGGCCGTGCCTTATCTGACGCGCTGGGCGACAAAACCGGCATTGCGCGATTCGGTTCGGCTTATGTGCCGATGGACGAGGCCCTCGCCCGCGCTGTGGTCGATCTCTCTGGACGCGCTTGCATCATCTATCGCGCCACCTTTGCCGAAGAACGCATCGGCGCGTTTCCCACCGCACTCGGCCTCGAATTTTTTACGGCATTCGCCCACAATGCCCGTTTGAACCTGCACATTGACCTCCTGCGCGGCACCAACGCCCATCACGGCATGGAAGCCATCTTCAAAGCCGTCGCCCGATCCCTGCGACAGGCCGTCGCCCTCGACCATCGCATCAGCGGCGTGCCCTCGACCAAGGGAAGTCTTTAGATCGCGTCTAACATGAACATCTTACACACTATATACGACGACATCAACAACCCCTGGTGCGGCGGCGGCGGCGCGTTTCGCACCTGGGAAATATCCCGTCGCCTATCGCACAAACACCAGATCACCATTTTGACAGGCGCGTATCCCAACGCCCCCAAAGAAGAAATCAGAGACGGCGTACACATCCGCCGCGTGGGATCAGACCGCTCGTATCTCGCAAGTCGCCTGAGCTTTGCCTGCCTGGCCTCTCGAGAGATCGCCCGCACCCGCGCCGACCTCTGGGTACATCAATTCTCGGCCTTTGCCCCGCTTTGCGTCTCTGCCAAACACAGGCGCGATGGCCTCCTCGAATTTTTCCATTTCATGGGCGATCACGCCATTAAAAAATATCCCTTGCTCGGCCACATCGCCCGCAAAGCCGAACGCCGCGCCCTTCGCCTGCATCCCCACATCCTAACAATCTCACCTTCGGCAAGGCATCAGCTTCAAGAACGCCTGCCGGCGAATGAAAACAACACGCAATTTTACCTCGTGTACACCGGTGTTGATCAAATCTGCTTTGACGCGCCCTGGGGGGAACGAGACTACATCCTGTATTTTGGCCGCCTGGATACCCACAACAAAGGCATCGACATACTCCTGTCCGCCTTTGCCAAAGCAGGTGCGGACACCCGCCTCGTCCTCGCGGGCAAAGGGACGCCCCAACGCCTGCGCGAATTGCGAGCGATGGCCGAGGAGCTCGACATCGCAAACCGCCTCGAATTGACCGGCCCTGTCACACCCGAAAAAAAAAACGACCTCATCGGCAACGCCCTCTTTGTCTGCATCCCCTCGCGCTACGAGGGCTGGGGCATTGTCGCCATTGAAGCAGGCGCCGCATCCAAAGCCGTCATTGGCACAAAAATCCCCGGCTTGGCAGACGCCATTCGCCCCGACAAAACCGGCCTCCTCGTTCCCCCAGAAAATCCCCATGCACTCGCCCGTGCCATGAAACGCCTGCTCAACGACGCCCCCCTGCGCCACCGCTTGGGACGCGCCGGTCGCAAATGGGCCGAGCAATTCACCTGGGACCGCACCGCAGAAAACCAAGAACGCATCTACCTCAAAGTCGCCAATGGCTGACAGCCGGGCACAGGGGCATTGCCCCTACGGGCTTGTACGTTGTTTTAACGCAAAAAAAATGACCAATCAACCCACGACAACCCATCTCTTCCTCTTTCTAATCTGCATCTACGCACTAACCGCAGGCGGGCATTACGGCGGCGATGGATTTTGGCACTACCTCACCGCGCAAAGCCTCGTGCGCGATGGCGACCTCATCATCGCCGATGAAATCTTCGCCATGCCCGAAATGCAACGCACCTACGATGCGGTCACATCTTCTGGGCGCCGATATTCCAAATACGGGCTTGGCATGTCCCTCGTAGAAACGCCTTTCTACGCCGTTGGCCTCCTCTTTGCCAATATCTTTCCCCACATCCCCGCGGACTACCTCACCATGTTCACCACCTCCATGGCCAATGTGATCATCTCCGCATTGTGGGTAATCGTCTTTTTTTGTGTCATTCGATCTTATGATTACGCGCCCTCAAAAACCAGATGGCTCACAGGTGCTTTTGCATTCGGTACAATGGTCTTTCCCTACGCGGGATATGGCTTTTCAGAATCCCTTGTCGGACTGGGCTTGCTCATCTCAATCTATGGCCTTACCAAACGCAAGCCCTCGCCCCTCCTCGCGGGTATGGGGTTTGGGATTGCGATCCTCACCAAATTGTACATGGTCGTCCTGTTGCCCGTCCTGCTCCTTTATCTGCGCCGCAACAAATGGGCCACCCATCGCGTCGGCGTCTTTTTAGCACCCATCGCCGCAACCTGTCTCCTGATCGCGTACCACAATCACCTGCGCTATGGCAACATTTTTTCAACCGGCTATCACCTCGACGCGCTCGCCCAAAAAGGGGGCTATTTCACCTTTCTGTTCACGCAATTTGTCACTGCTTTTTACGGCTTGATATTCAGCACAGGGCGCGGTCTCATCTTCTTTTTGCCCCTAATCTGTCTCTTTCCCATCGCCTATTTGAAATTCAGATCATCGCACCCAAACGACGCCCGTCTCTTTCTCGGCCTCATCCTGATGCTATTTGTCTTTCTTTTGCCCATGATCGATTGGCACGCCGGCTCGTCGTGGGGGCCGCGTTATTTGCTTCCCATCATTCCCTTTTGTATGCTCCCGCTCGGTGTCCTCGCCAATATCAAATGGATTCGTCGCCTCGCCATTCTCGGCTTCTTCGTCCAACTTCCCGCCGCGCTGATGAACCCCCATCTTTTTACCCACTTTGTTGAAAAGAAAAAGATCGGCGCCATGATCTTCGCGCCCCATCAAATGGGCGACCTGCTGTTCTCCCCATACCTATCGCCCATTCTCGGCGGCTACTACCAATTCGCCTCGGCAATCTATCGCCTCTTCACCGGGCAGTCGCTCCACTACACCATC
Organism: uncultured Latescibacterota bacterium; assembly: GCA_958295785.1. Taxonomy (GTDB): domain Bacteria; phylum Latescibacterota; class UBA2968; order UBA2968; family UBA2968; genus VXRD01. The sequence continues at coordinate 976,042 of OY282377.1, read as the reverse complement.
CCCTCCGGCACAGAGCGTTTTGTCTCCGCATCGTTGGAAAATTACGACCTGATCGACATGTGGTGGGTCAATGCCCTCCGCACAAACATGCTCAGTCCAACCATGACCTTCGCGCTCATCCTCGTCGTGATCGGCCTGACGCTCCTCGCCGTATATTCTGCGCGACAAGTAATGCAAATAGACAAATAGACGAATAGACGAATCGTAGGGACGCGGCCCCTGTGTCCGCCCGAATAGCGGTCAGTGGCCGGTGGTCAGTCCCCCGTTCCGTAAATTCGTACAGCACTTGACGCAACACATGGTTTGATGTATAAATCTCGGTCAAGTGGGGGAGGGTACCAATCACATCGCGCTTTTTGATCGCCTAACGCAAGACACAGGAGGTCGCTCGTGAAATTGAAATCTGTAAAAATTGAAAATTATCGCGCCATTGAAAAACTCGACCTGCCGCTCGACCCATCGCTGACGGTCTTTCACGGGGCCAATGGATACGGCAAGACGAGCGTTTTGAACGCGATTGCGATTGGCTTAGGGGATATGATGGGAGGTTTTCTCGATAAATCGACCCTTGATTCTTGCGAGGAGGATTGGCGCGAGGGCGCGGGGCCGCCGCGAATCTGCGTCTCCAGAATCGATAGAGATGGAGAATTTACATGGGAATGGCGAGGGGATGATTGGGCGGACGAGCAGTCGAAGAAGCAAAAGCAGGTTCTGTTGGCGTTCAGACGAAAAAATATGGATGAGTACGACCCCACGAGTCAAAACGAGATGCCGATAGTCGCCTTTTACGATACGGACCGCACGGCCTCAAGTATGCCGGAGGTGCCAGGTGATCCCAGGCATATTCGCAAATTTTCCCGTTTAGCCGCGCTGGAGGGGGCATTGTCCGCTCAGGCGAATTTTGAGGCTCTCTTCACTTGGTTCTATGCCAAAGAGGACGAGGAACTGAGGGCGCAAAAAGTGAGACGAGATTTCGATTATCAGCTAAAGGATTTATCCGCGGTTCGCCGAGCGATCTCGTCCATGCTCCCGGAAGTATCCGATCCGCGGTTCGAGTTGAATCCGACCCGTTTCGTCGTATCCGTGAAATCCAATGGACGGGTAGAGAACCTCGCGCTCAACCAGTTGAGCGGTGGCTATCGCATCGTGCTGGCACTGGCGGCAGACATCGCGCGGCGAATGGCACAGGGCAATCCCTATTTGGACAACCCCCTCGAATCCAAAGCGGTTGTGCTGATCGACGAGATCGAACTCCACTTGCACCCGGCTTGGCAACAGCGCGTCTTGGACGACCTGCGGCGGACCTTCCCGAATACGCAATTCATCGTCTCTACCCACAGCCCACAGGTATTGACCACAGTCGAGCCACAGCGCATTGTGGAACTGTATCGAGATGCCGACTGCATTGCGGCCGGGACAGCGTCTGGGGCAACTTATGGCGCCGAGGCAGGCGATGTTCTGTCCGTGGTGATGGGGGTAGATGAGCGACCGCCCGAGAATGAGTTCACAAAAGCGTTGAATCAATATCGGCATCTAATCAGAGAAGGGCAGTGGAAGTCCGAAGAAGCCTTGGCTTTGCGGAAGAACCTCGAACGTATGTCTCCCCACGATCCCGCCCTCAACAGGGCCAAACTCGAAATCAAGCAGCGCGAGCTGTTCAAACAGATGGCGAAATCGCAATGAAGACCATTCGCGCCTTGAACAGCCCAACTTCCGGCCTCGCCGAATACCTCAATGCTGTGGGTAGCACTGCGAACTGGGAGGACTTTCGTTCTCACAATTCGGGCGCGTCGTACCGAGAACTCAGAGACACTCTCACCCAAAACCAACACGGCCTTTGCGCCTACTGCGAGATTGAGCTTACAGAGCTAGATTATCAGATTGAACACGTTATCCCGCGAAGCGATCCACAGCACGGAGCATCAAGAGAGATCGACATTACCAACTTGATCGCTTGCTGCAAAGGCGGAACTTCATCCGTGTTTGCTTCCTCTGAAAAAAGCCGCGATGAGGACAGGTACCTTAAGCCGATAAGATATAATATGAGTTGTGGTCAAGCGAAGGGCGACCGCAATGACACGGTTTTTTTAGATCCTCGGAAGTTGCCCGCGTTGCCATCGCTTACAAAGATCCTTCACGATGGCCGGATCGAAGTAGATGAGGAAGCATGTAGGTCAGAGGGCATGTCCCCTATCCGCGTGATCCGCACCATTGAGATTTTGAACCTCAACGCGAAACGGCTCCGGTTGGCGCGAGAAAAGTGGTGGAACGATCTCGTTGACAGGTCAGTACAAATTAACCATCCAAATATGATGAACGCTTGGGTACACTCTGTGCTAATGCCGAATGAGGACGACTTGTTAGATCCCTTTTTTACAACGAGCCGGTGCTACTTTGGACCTCTCGGCGAGCGCGTCCTTGCACAACAACCTCAAACGTGGATATAAACTATGCCTGCTTCCCGCCGATCCCCGCGGCCAAAACGCACTTATGGCGCAGGTGCCGAAAAGCCCAAAGTCAGTATCGCCGCCTTCCTGTCTCGCGCTTGGGTGCCCGTGGTCTTCTTTGCCCTGCTCGCGGCGGGCTATTTCTATCACTTCATCTTCACGGGCGATATGATCCTCGGCAGCGACACCGGGACAGAATTTCACAGAGGCAATGAACCCTTTGCCGAAGCCCTCGGCAAATTGCGTCCCGCCAACTGGAGCCGATTCCTGGGCGGCACGCCGGAATCTGCCGCGCTCCGGCCGCAGTATTATCCCCTCGTTGTCATTGACCTCTTCACGAGCGAGCACCGCTATTTTGGCTGGCGCTATGTCTTTGCCATGTTCACCGCGGGCTATTTCACATTTCTCTGCGTCCGCAACCTGGGCCTGCATCCGCTCGCCGCACTCATCGCAGGGGCCGCTTATGCGTCTGCGCCCGCGTTTCTCGCGTTCTCGCTCGCCGGTCACTATGCGAAAATGACGGTCATCGGCCTCTTCCCGCTCATGTATTGGGCATTGGGCAAAGGCATGGACACGCGCCGCGTCATCTACTTTTTGATCCTCGGCGGCGCGGTCGGCATCGCGATCTACAGTCCGCACCTCCAAATGGCCTACTTCGCCCTGTGGGCACTCGGCCTGCTGTTTCTCTACAAACTCATCTCGCACTATCGCGCAACGCGAAAGACCGAGACCGCGCTGTATCAAACCCTCCTATCCGCAGGCGCGATCTGCCTGGGCCTCGCCATAGGCGCGGAGGGTCTGTTCCCGCAATACTGGAACACCCAAACATCGTCAAAACGCGCTGTTCAGGCGCGAAAATCCGACGCCGCCGGTTATGAATTTGCCGCATCGTGGTCGCTCCATCCCGAAGAAATTTTCGCCCTCGTCATCCCCGAATTTGGCGGCTTTGACACAGAGACCCATCAATACTGGGGCCGCAATCCCTTCAAAATCAACTCGGAATACGTCGGCATTGTCCCGCTCTTTTTTGCCATCATCGCCCTATCGCGCATCCGCCGACAATCGCACATCGCATTTCTGATCGGCCTTTTTGTGCTCGCGGTTGCCTACGCGCTTGGCCCACACACGCCCATGCACAAGCTCTGTTACCATTTCCTGCCGGGGGTCAAAGTCCTGCGCGCGCCCGGCATGATCGCCTTCCTCTTTGCCTTTGCCCTGTGCGTGCTCGGCGCTTATGGCGTCCACCGTCTCACAACCGGCGACTTCGCGCCCGAAGCGGCCAAAAGGATTGGAATCGCGGGGGGGATATGCACCGCGCTCCTCCTTTTGTTTGCCTTTGCCCCCGCCGCGCTCTTGTCCGCGTGGCAAAATATCATGTGGACAGACATGCCCGCTGTTCGTCAGCAAGTCGCACAGGCGAATCTGTCGCAGGTGGGAACGGGGGCTTTGCTCGCCGCGCTCTTTGTCGGCGTGCTCACCGCTATCTCGTACCGCCGCGTGCAAAACAAACTCCCCCTTCACACCTTTGCCCTCATCATCCTGACCGTCGTTCTCATCGACACATGGCGCATCGACAAACTCTTTCTCGCGTATGCCAATCCCAATCGCTTTCCCCCCGAAGAGCGCGTCAACGCAGATGCGGTTGCTTTCCTAAAACGAGACGACAGCCTCTTCCGCGTGCTCGCGCTTCCCAACCGCAAGGCCATGCCCTTGCCCAGCATCGACATCGTCACGGGATTTAACGACTATACCATCAGGCGTTATGACAACATTCTCAAATCAGATGCCCTCAACACGCCTGCAATTCTCAACTTGCTCAACGCCAAATACATTGTCGCGTCATCCGAACTCAGCACCGTCCAATTTCAAAAAGTTGCCGGCAGGCAGGGACTGCATATCTATCGCAACCTCCAGGCACTCCCGTGGTTTTATCTCGCGCCCCAATACGAAATCATCCCCGATGAAGATGCGATCCTCCAAAAATTGCGCGATCCAAATACCCGCCCGACGCGAACAGTCCTAATCGAACAAGACCCCGGCATCGCAGGCGATCCCCACGCGACCAATGCGGGCACAGTTGAACGCCTCGTTTATGACGAACGCCAAGGCTACCTCAAACTCAAAACACAGGCGTCGGGCGCGCGCATACTCGTCATCTCGCAAAACCACCACCCCAACTGGCACGCCACCGTCAACGGCGAACCCAAGCCGCTCATCCGCGCCAATTATCTGTGGACCGCTGTCGCGCTCGCGCCTGGCGAACACATCGTGGAACTCACCTACCGCGACCCCATCCTCGCCATTGCGCGATGGATCACCCTCGGCGGCGTTGCCATCTTCATCGCCGCCATCGCGCTGTGCATTCGCAAACCCCAGGGAGCAACCGACAATGCCAAATGAGGCGCAGGGCGGGCACTCGGCCACGGCCGTTCAGCGCATTGTGCGGGGCGCGATTCAAACCTTCGGGAGCACCTATCCCGCGCGGATCATCAACTTTGTCGTCCTCCTCTTTCTCTATCAACTCCTCGTCCCCGAAGATTTTGGCGCCGTCGGCACGGCCTATTCCCTCCTCGCCCTCGCCATTGCCATCCGCGACTTTGGCTTGCACTACGCGCTGTTGCACGAACACGACCGCGTCCACGAACTCGCCCCCACGCATTTTGTGCTCAGCGTCTGTTCGGGCAGCATCAGCGCGATCCTCGCTTTGGCACTGGCATTTTACGCGGACCAAGTGCTTGAACTCACCCGCACATTCAATACCTACCTCGGCAACGCAGAACCCCACGCGGCGCACAACGTCAGCAAAACCTATCACAAAGTCGCCCTGGCCCTCGCCGTATTGGGGATATTCGACTTGCTCAGAACAGCCGCCCTCACCGCCGAAGTGCAACTCCAGCGCGACCTCGCATTTGGCCGACTGGCCTTTGCACACGCGGGCGGAACCGTGCTCGCATCCCTGGTCGGCCTTGGCCTCGCGTACCTCGGATACGGCAAATGGGCGTTGATCCTCGGGTTTTTTCCATACAGCGTCACCTACATCCTCTTCTACTGTTCGGTCGTCTGGCTGCGCCATCCCCCGCCTCTGAACCTATTGCACACCTTCAACCGAGACGCCGCACGCCGCATGATCCGCTACGGCCTGTGGTTCTGGGTCGGCGGCATCCCCAAGGTATTCGCCCACCACTACGACAAACTCATCATCAGCGTGTTCTTCGGGTTGCACCTGCGCGGAATATACGACACCGCACACAATTTTGCCCAAATACCCACAGGCGCCATCACCCTGGTCATCGTGCGGATTACCGGCGCGGTGTACGCGCGCTATCAAAACAGGCGCGACCAACTCTCGGCAACGTACCGCCGCGCCCTGCGCCTCATCCTTCGCACCACCGTTCCCATCTCATTGGTGCTCGCGCTCGAATCCAACCGCTGGATCTTGCTCTTCAGACCCGAATGGACGCCCGCCGCGCCATTGCTCCAATGGCTCATCATCTACTCCCTTTGTCGCCCCGTGCTCGACGATATCCACGCCCTGTTCTACAGCATCGGCAATCCCAAAACCATTGCGAAATTCGCATCGGCTCAAGCCCTCGCGCTCCTCATTCTCGCCCCCTTGCTCGGGCGCATCATGGGCATAACGGGCATTGCCATCAGCCTCAATGCCACGGCCGTTGTCGGCCTCATCTATGCCCTCGTCTTGGCGCGCCCGCATGTGGATTTGCCCATCGGCAAAACCTTCGCGCCACCGCTCATTGCCGCAGCCCTCGGCACTGGCCTGCACGTTGCAACAGCCGCATGGCGCGACACATTATCAACTTCAATGGGCGTCATCGCTGGCGGCGCGATCTTTGTGTTGGGCTACGGCGTTGGCCTGCTCCTGGCGGAACGCAAAACCCTGATCCGCGAAATCAAAACCGTTATCCACGCGGTCAGGCACGATCCGAAGCAGTAGTTAGTGGTCAGCCTCCCACACCTTGACATTTGCCCGCGTTTCCGATATTATGCTTATCAGAATAATTATTGGGAGAATAATAATGAAATTCTACAACAGAGAAACCGAACTGGCACTCCTTCAAGATCTGACCCAAAGATCGGAGCAATTCGCTCAATTCACCGCGATCTTCGGCCGCCGCCGCGTGGGAAAAACAGAACTCGTGCGCCAGCACCTTCAAAATCGCGGCCTCTACTTCTTTGTCGAAAAACGCCCTCCAAACGCCCTCCTGTCCGAATTTTCAGCCGCGCTCAAATCGCGAATCGCCCACGCGCCAATTTTTGCGAACTGGAAGGATTTTTTTGTTTTTCTCTTCGTGGAAACGCAGCAGCGGCCCTCGGTCGTCGTCTTCAATGAGTTTCAAAACTTTCTCGCCGTGGATCCCTCTGTTTATTCCATCCTGCAAGGCGTGTGGGACGACTGGCACAAACGATCCAAAATCCATCTCATCGCCATTGGTTCTGTGGTGGGTTTGATGAAAAAAGTCTTCCAAGATGCCAAAGAACCCCTCTACGGTCGCCTCACGCGAGCAATGGACCTTCGCCCATTGCCCCTCGAAGCCATCTATCAACTCGCCGCGGACCTCGGCTTTCAATCGCCAGAAGACATCCTCACCCTCTACGGCATCTTCGGCGGCATGCCCCGCTATTACGAAATTATTGAGAGTCTGGGACTGGGCGGCACGCCCATCCGTCAAATTCTACACCGCGCGCTGTTCACGCCTTTTGCCCCTTTTCGCAATGAAATGCGCGACATCATCCTTTCCGAATTTGGGGGCACGGCGCATACCTATTTGGCAATTCTCGAGGCCATTGCCACGGGCAAAACCCGGCTGTCCGAAATCGCCGGCCCTGCGGGTCTGCCGGCCACCAGCTTGTCCAAATACCTGCGCGAATTATCCGACCTGTTCGATCTGATCGAACGCGAAGTGCCCATTACCGAGCGAGCTTGGCGCCCAAAAAAAAGTCGCTATAAAATCCGCGACCCTTTTATCACTTTTTGGATGCGTTTCATCTACCGGCAGTTGAGCATTTACGAATCGGGCAACTTTTCGTATTTTCTCAATCGCCTCGATACTTACGTGTCGGAATTTATGGGCTTTGCGTTTGAAAACATCACGCGAGAACTCTTGCTCAAACTCAACCGGCAAAACCGCGCGCCTTTCTGCTTTCACAGAATCGGCCGCTGGTGGGACAGACAAAGCGAAATCGATCTCGTCGCCCTCAACCGCGAAACGCGCCAAACCCTCTTTGTCGAATGCAAATGGACCTCTCATCCCGTTGGCACAGGCGTTCTGAATGCCCTCAAACAACGCGCGCAAAACCTCCACGCCAGCCAGCCCTTCTACCTCATCGCGTCCAAATCGGGATTTACCCCCGCGCTCAAAAACCACCGCGATCCACGCCTCTACCTTTGGGACCCTAACGACATCGCAACATTGCTGACCGAATAAATGATCCCTTTTTGCCCGCGTCTCGCCAGCGCGATCTTTGTGGTGGGCGCCGGCATTGGCCTGCTCATCGCGGAACGCAAAACCCCGATCCGAAAAATCAAAACCATCATCCACGCGGTCAAATAGAGATAGAAAAAAACAAAGCATTCGCGCATCATTTATTGCCCCACCGATTGAAGAAATACAACAACTCTGCAACCCAGCGCGTGGTCCCATGGCGGCCCCAAGCGTAATGCTTGCGTGCAAACTGGCGCAAACCCCCAAGCATCAAAAGCCTGCGGTGCCGCTGGCGAATGGGTCCTTTGTTGCGATAGTGGATGATTGACGCGCCGGGATAATAACAGACCCGCGACCCGGCCGCCCACAGGCGATAACAGAGTTCTACGTCTTCGTAGTACATGAAAATTGCGGGATCAAACCCCTCCAACCGCTCAAACAGATCGCGGCGAATCCACAAATAGGCCCCGGTCACCCAGCCAACCTCGCGTTGTTTTTCGTAATGGTAATAGTGGTGACCCAAGGGTTCCAGATGCCTGCGGAATACGTGAAAGCGCACCGGCACGCGGTCTAAAATGAGGCTCAAAAGCGTCGGCCACGTTCCCGCTGAAAGTTCCTGTTGCCCCTTCTCATCGTAGATTTGCCCACCAACTGCCCCACAATGGGGATTCTGCTCCATAAAGTGCAACAGTTCAACCAGTGCCCCGGCGGTCACATGCGTATCGGGGTTGAGAAAGAGCAAAATCGGAGCTGAACTCCGGGCTGCGCCGAGGTTGTTGCCGCGGCCAAAGCCGAGATTTTCTTCTGAAGCAATAAGCGTACAGTCGGGAAACTCACGCCGCACCATATCAACCGAATCGTCGGTTGAGGCACTGTCAACCACAACGATTTCCAGTTCCTCGCCCATATCCTGTGCATAGACCGAGTGCAAGCACTGCTGAAGCCAGTCCCGCGTATTGTAGTTGACAATGACAACCGCCAGCCGGGCACTCATACTATGTCCTTTTGAGGTCTAAGTTCACGCATTTGACCTTTCCCCATCAAAACCCTATATTCAGTCGCCTTAAATATCATGCGATTTTTGTAATAAAAAAAAAGTGTCGCTCACCAAAATATCCCAAATCCACGACACTTCAGACCAGTTGAGACAACACACTGACAAAATACCCAATCGGCTCAAGTTATGCAATCGGATAAGCCTAAAAAATGCCCCCCCTATCTTATACCGCAGAATCGTACTACGCGCACACGCGCCTAGATATGATCTCGATGAAAGATCAGTAAATCAAAGGAATAGGACTTACGCAATCACCATTGGAATATGAGGTGCTTTGAGTTGTTGTCTCAAGAAGTCAGCCAGCCCCCGGTATTTGACTTGATAAATGGTTTGTCCTGTTTGATAGGCCACCTGCGCGAGTCGAATCCAAACGAACATCGCACACCCAATATGATTTCGTACAATGCGTGCCAACCGGCATTGACACTTTTCAAGCCCGGTCACTTGTTTGACTTCGCGGTGAAATGGCTCAATTTTCCATCTTTGGTGACACACCTGTTGTACCCCTGAAGAATCGTTTTGAGCATGGTCGTTAGTCACGACATACGCCGTGCGTCTATCAGCAGACGCCACCCGGAATAATTTCACTTTGTGGTCTTTGGGGAACCCTCTGATTTTAATTGACTTGCCTTGTTTGCGTTGCGCTTTCGTCCAAGTTAAGCTATCTACGCGCTGGTAGGGGATTGTGCCTGCCTCATAGTCCACGCGCCGGTTCGTCTTGAGGGGACAATAATAGGTTTTTTGCATCTGCTCTATGTGTCGCATGACCGTTTTAGTCGCATACCAACTGTCCATCAAGACCCCAGTAAAAGGAAGGCGCTTCTGATAGACCAACCCAGAGAGCATGTCCTTGAGATGATCCCATTTGGTTTTGCCATCGCCTTGCGGGTCATAAATCCGATAGTCAATCAGCCAGAACCGATCCTCTTGCGGATTGACATAGACACATGTGACCACCCCGATGCCGTTGATGACGCCTTGGGCGTTGCCGCTATATTGACGGCGCACTCACGCGATCTTGCGTGCGTGTCGCTTGTCTAAAACCGTGTCATCAAAGATCACATAGCCTTTGGGCGTCAACGCGATGTGGTCTTTGACGTGTTCCCACACCAAGCGGGGGGGGATACGATCACCGGCGAGATAGCGGTTGATCATATCATGACTGAACCCTTCGCTATGGTCGGCGAAATGGGTTAGGGTATAGTTGAGGGGACTGCTAAGCAGATACTGACAGTAATCCAAACGCGTCGGTCGGTCCATTGACACCTCCTCAAAGTGATAAATTTTACGGAATTGCACCCTTTTTTAACTCAGCATGCGTAAGTCCTAAGGAATAAATACTCCGTAAATTAAATAATTTGGAATTTCAATTGTTTCAAGGAGGCGTTCGCATGCCCAAACAACACGTCCAACTCACCCCCACAGACCGAGATACTTTGACCGCCTTGATCACCAAAGGCGACCAAAAAGCCCGAATCTACAAACGCGCCTTGGGCTTGCTTGAACTTGACCGAGGCAAAACCTACACCCAAGTGGCTCAAACCCTCGGCATGACCGGACAGACCCTGAGCAATTGGGCAAAGAAATACCGCACCCTCGGCTTGGACAGCCTCAAAGATGCCCCGCGGCCAGGACGCCCGGTGGAGATGACCGGCAAGCAACGGGCCCAAATCACCGCCTTGGCCTGTTCAACCCCCCCGGCAGGCCATGGCAGATGGACGTTGCGCCTCTTGGCGGATCACTGCGTGGCATTGGGCTCTTGTGAGCATCTCTCACACACGCATGTCAAGACGAGTCTCAAAAAAACGAATTGAAGCCCCACTTGAAGAAAACCTGGTGCATCCGCAAAGTGGATGCGTCCTTTCTCGCACGCATGGAAGCCTTGCTTTGGCTGTATGACCAACCTTATGATCCCAACGTTCCTGTGGTCTGCTTTGATGAACGTCCTTGTTTTCTCATCGGACAAGTCCTTGATCCCTTGCCCCTGACAACAGGCCAAGTGACCAAAGAACATGATGCCTATACCAAACACGGCTCGCGTGCGCTGTTGGCTGCCATTGAGCCTTTAACCGGCAAACGGCTTGCCGAAATCTATCCCCGGCGCACGATGAAGGAATACACCCACTTTTGTCAGGCGCTGACACAGCATTGGCCACAAGCGGAGAAAATCCGCTTGGTGCAAGACAATCTCAATACGCATACCCGCCATGCCTTCTATCGTTACTTGCCGGCCGATGAGGCGTTTGCCCTCGCGCAGAAGTTTGAGTTCTTCTTTACTCCCAAGTCGGCGAGTTGGCTCAACATGATCGAGATCGAATTTTCGGCTCTGGCGCGAGGATGTTTGAATAGGCGCATCGCGACGCAGGCGGAACTGCGCCGGGAAGTTTTGGCCTTCTTTCAGGAGCGGGAGGCCAAGGGTATCCCCTTGAATTGGCAGTTCACTTTGCCCAAGGCCAGAGACAAGATGAATACCCATTATCAACGCGTTTATCCAGACAATTCAAAACTTAGAATAACTTAATTTACAGAGTAATAAACTTTGTCAGAGACAATTTTAATCGGATCACTGCCTCCCCCCATGACCGGACAGACCATTGCATTTCAGTCGGCCTGAAGAAATTGCCCGCGTGATCGAATTTTACATTCGAGATCCGGACGAGTTCTACGCGATGAGTCGAGCATCCATCAATCGATACCGCAAGACATTTACCCGAGAACAACACCTCAATAGGCTAATCCCTCTCATTTTGTCTGACAGTACGTCGCTTTAGAGAGTTGTGGATCAAAAAAAGAAAAGGTGCCCGCGACAACTGGCACCTTATTTTTTTGTATGTGTCCGCGACTAAAAACGGCATCCAAGGATCTTTCGTTCTCCAACAATTTCATGCACGCCACAAGCATCTTTTCAAGGGAAAAAGAAATGATGCGTTATTTGACCTTTCCCCATCAAAACCCTATATTCAATTGCTCTCAAAAAAATAAAGAACGGAGAATTTTGCGATGAAAATTCAGGTTTACGCCTGTCACGAAGGCGTTCAGGAAAGTTTGTTGCGCGAATGGATCGCCCGCGGCCATGAAATCTACCTCACCGAAGGCATTGGACGCTGGAAAGAAGAAATGGCACCGATAGCCGAAGGCGTCAAACGCGAATGGCCGCGCAACCCCGACCTCATCTGGGTCGGCTCAACGCAGGATGTGGGCTACGCCCTGCTGTACAAATGGAAAAAGCTCCGCCCGCGCATTCCCATTGTGCTCACGCATTGGTGGGTGCCCTCAATCGTGCGATTTGCACACACTGTGTACAAATTCGCCCACCAAATCAGCGTGTGCGAATGGGGCCGCGAATACCTCATGGAACACCACAACATGGATTCGGCGGTCATGTATTGCCCGGTCGATCCCGACATTTTCACCCTCCGAGAAGAAGAGCCCGATCCCAAGCGCGTCTTATGCGTGGGCAATCACTTTGCCTCGCGCGACATCATGGGCTGGGAATACCTCGAACCCATCATGGCAAAAGTCTATGAACGAGACCCCGAAGTGCATTTTGAGTTTTTGGGCGTCAATCCCGAAATTGACCCCGCCAACTATCCCAATGTCTCCACGCGCGCCCTCCCGCAAAACGAAATGCCCGATTGTCAAGCCCGAGCGCGATGCGTCGTGATCACCACCACCTTTAACCTCATCCCGCATTCGCTGTTGGGCGCGATGGCACTAGGGCGCAACATCGTCGCATTCGATCTCCCATCGCTGCGCGAAGTCATCGCCCACGGAAAAAGCGGCTATCTCATTCCGCGCTACGACACAGACGCTTTTGCGGACCAAATCCTGCACCTTACCAGCACCCCTGTCGATCCGGAAATAGGCATCAGAGCACGCGAAAACGTCTTAGCCAAATGCGACTACCGCCTCGTGGCGTCGCAGTACGAAGCCTTTTTTCAAAAAATTGCCAAATAAAAAGAGGTGCCCAATAGCACCTCTTCACCCGTCTTGTATCTTGGCTCTCAGCGGTTAGCAGTCGGGAAAATAAGCGGTAAGTCCATCCATTGCTTGGGGTGGATTGCCAATCCAATTGGCATTAAACGACTAGCGCCCGTTCCTCCTCCAAAAGTTGCAAGCACAATGCCCGCATCTCTTCCAATTCGCAAAAAAACGCGCGCTGCGCTTCTTCGGGCGGCAGATGCTCGAACAAATCTGGCAACTGCACCCCGCGGCTCATAATGGCATCGGCTGCTCGGCTTTGGAAATGCTCGCGAACATAGAGACAGTTGTCCGCGTGATAAAAACATTGAATCGCCTCAGAAGGATTCAACGCACCACTGTTCAAGGACTGCACAAGGCCCAGATTCAAAAATGCAAACGACGCCAATGCCGCCGTGGAATTGCCATTGGAATCTGAGAGCAGAATGCGAGGACGCGCTTTCATACATTCACCAAAAAAATTTCACACCAGCAACAGCACCGGATTCGTGTTCAAAATAATGGATTTCGCCCGAATTACCTTTTTTGATAACCTTTTGCCATCTGCCCGCCCGCAAGGTTCTCAACACAAACAGCACAGCGCGATTGCGAACCGGATATTTGACAGTCCCACCTCGAACGGGCCGCCAGCCCAAAGGCACGGATCCGGACGCATAGACATCTAAATAGAGATAGAGCGGCATTCAAACCACCTCGCGCAATATACCTCTTACGAGAGACAGCCACAACAGTATATCCAACAAGCCCATACTCTCGTATCTCAATACGCTAGCGGGTGCCCCTGAACGCTCCCGCATTTATGCACTACGGGACATGGCCTGTGGTTGCTTATCGCTTCGGACAGGCACTGGGGCCTGTCCCTACAGGTGTTGCGTTCTTAGGCGTCATCTAACGCTCCCGCATTTATGCACTACGGGACATGCCTGTGGTTGCTTATCGCTTCGGACAGGCACTGGGGCCTGTCCCTACAGGTGTTGCGTTCTTAGGCGTCATCTGCGGATACATCTTATTTTTTACGAGAAAACCAATGGCAAAAAAACGCCGCACGCGCCGTCAAACAACGCCATCAGCAGCCCCAGTCCCTCGTGTCTCAAGACGGACTTTTGACCTGACGCGATGCGAAAGCAAACCCTATTTTTTGCCCGCGCTCGGCCTGTGCGGGTTGCTCATGGGCCTGCTTCTTTTTGACGCCAACCTCTCCCTCAGTGGCGACAACGCCAACTTCATCAACCTGGGTCGCTCCCTCGCGGATGGACGCGGGCTTGTGGAAACCATTGGCGGCGGCGATCCCGTTCCACATACCAAATATCCCTTTGGCTTTCCGCTTCTCCTCGCCCTCGTTGAAATCGCCTTTCCGGGAAATCTCATCGCACTCAAAGGGCTCGTGCTCATCCTCTACGCCATCTCAATCCCCCTCACCTATCGCCTCATCCGTTGCTTTGCCGGCTTGCCCTTGGCCCTGGGCGTGAGCGCGTTGTGCCTGGTCTCGCCTCCGCTGTTGAATTTTTCGCACCAAGTCATGTCCGAAATCCCCTTCCTGACATTTTCCCTCTTGGCCCTCCTGTTGTTGCATCGCGCACACAACGCCGAGTCGCCCAGTGCCCAACTCGGCCTCGCAACACTCGCCATCATCGCCGCGTACTACATTCGCAGCGCGGGCATCCTTCTCGTCGGCACGGGCGTGCTTTTTTTTCTTTTGCACAAAAAATGGAAAGAAGCGGGCATCATCGCGGGCGGGAGTTTTCTGCTCGCCCTTCCGTGGCAAATCCGCACTGCAACACTCGGCGGCAACGACTACATCCGCCAACTGTTCAGCATCAACCCCTATCGCCCGGAAGAAGGGCCTCTCACATTCCCCACGCTGATCGAACGCATCAGTGCCAATTTTGAAAGCTATGGCCTACACGTCATCCCCCAAATTTTCGTCCCCTCTTTTGGCGAAGCAAATGTTTTTATCGGCCTCGTCTTTTCCGGCTTGATCCTCTACGCCTTGGTCACTGGCCTGATGAGACGCCACCTATTGGCCGTCTATCTCACCTGCTATTTAGGCCTCCACATGCTCTGGCCGCAAGTGTGGGCAGATGTGCGCTTCCTCGTCCCGGCCATTCCCATGTTGTTCTGCGCCGCGCTCGCCAGCGTTGCCGAACTCCTCGGCCTGCTCGCCAAAACCCTGAAGAAATCCGCCTCTCGCGCTGGCCCCGTATTCTTTTGTCTTTTTCTCCTCGCCTCAAACCTCTTTGCGACCCACGACCTCGCCGACCGCATCGGGCGGTTTCCACCCAACTGGGGCAACTACTTCGCCGCCGGGGAATGGATCAAGAACAACACGGATCCACACGTCAAAATCGCCTGCCGCAAACCCTTTTTGATGAACGCGGTTGCCAACCGCAAAACCGCGGGGTACCCCTGGAAAGCCCCTGATCAGATCATCGCCGACTTTGAAAAAAACGGCATCGACATCGTCGTCGTTGACCAAATCGGATTCCGATCCACGCCCGAATTTCTCGTTCCCGCGATTCAGGCACGCGCTGACCGCTTTGAAGTCATCCACGTCATCCCCAACCCCGACACCTACGTCTTGTCATTCAAGTGACGCCCCATTCGGATTTGTCAAAAAAACCGCACTTTGCTATCTTTGTCTTGACCCGCCGCTTTCAACCTCAAACACGTCTCGTCCCATGCTTGACCTCACCCTCGTCATACCCCTGCTCAACGAGCGAGAAAGCCTGCGCCCGCTCATGCAGCAAATCCAAAACGCGCTCGCCAAACAAGCCCTGACCTACGAAGTCCTCTTCATCGACGACGGCAGCACCGACGGTTCGATCAACGTCCTCCAAGAACTGCACGCTGCCCATCCCCAGGTGAAGGTCATCCAATTTCGGCGCAACTTTGGCAAAGCCGCGGCGTATACCGCGGGCTTTCAACGCGCACGCGGCACCTATGTCATCACTATGGACGCGGACCTGCAAGACGACCCGGCGGAAATCCCCAACCTGCTGGACAAACTCGAAGAGGGCTACGACCTCGTCTCGGGCTGGAAAAAAAAACGCTTCGACCCCTTGGGCAAAACCCTGCCCTCCAAATTTTTCAACTGGGTCACCGGTTGCGTCTCGGGCATCGACATTCACGACTTTAATTGCGGCCTCAAAGCCTATCGCAACGAAGTCGTCAAAGACGTGCGCGTTTTCGGCGAACTCCATCGCTACATCCCGGTGCTCGCCCACATGGAAGGCTACCGCATCGGCGAAATTCCGGTGCGGCATCACCCCCGGCAATTTGGCGTCACCAAATACGGTTGGGGGCGCCTGTTCAAGGGTTTTTTCGACCTGCTCACCGTCATGTACATCGGCAAATACATGAGCCGCCCGCTCCACTTGTTCGGCACGGTGGGCCTCATCTTTGGCATCTTGGGAATGCTGATCAACATCTTCATCGCATCGCTCTGGTTGCAAACCGGCACCATTCAATACCGCTACCCCCTGCTGATGCTCGGCGTCTTCCTCACTGTGATCGGCGTGCAATTCGTCTGCACGGGCCTGCTCGCCGACATGTTCACCCGAGGCCCTCGGCCCAACGAAAAATTCAACATCCGCAAAACTTTGGAATAGCCATCTATGTCGCCGAAAAACATTCTCGTCACCGGCGGGATGGGATTTGTCGGTTCCCACCTCGTCGATGAACTCGTACAACGCGGGCATCGCGTTCGCATCTTCGACAACCTCGATCCACAAGTACACCCCCACGGCGCAGTGCCGGAGTACGCCAACCCCCATGCCGAATTTATCCACGCCGACATACGTGACCGCGATGCGCTCAAAAAAGCACTCGCGGGCATTGAAATTGTCTTCCACAAAGCCGCTGCGGTCGGCATGGGGCAATCGCAATACGAGATCAAAAAATACGTGGACGTCAACACCGGGGGCACGGCGAACTTGCTCGACATCCTCGCCAACCACCACCACAGCGTGGAAAAACTCATTGTCGCGGCGTCGCAAACCAGCTATGGCGAAGGGCTTTACACCTGCGCGGAACACGGCACACAGCACCCGGACCTGCGGCCAGACGCCCAACTCGGAAAGGCGCAGTGGGAACACCAGTGTTCTTTATGCGGCAAAGACATGTCGCCCGTGCCAATCCCCGAAGACGCACAGCGCGTCTGCTATGCCATTTATGCACAAACCAAAATGCACCAAGAAGACATGGTGCTCAACATCGGCCGCGCGTACAAAATCCCATCTATCGCCCTGCGCTGCTTCAACATCTATGGCCCGCGACAATCGCTTTCCAATCCCTACACAGGCGTCAGCGCGATATTCATGAGCCGCCTCAAAAACGGCAAACGCCCCGTGATCTACGAAGACGGCAAACAATCGCGCGATTTCGTCTCGGTCCGCGACGTGGTGCAGGCCAACCTGCTCGCCATGGAAAAATCCGATGGCGATTACCGCGCCTTCAACATCGGCAGCGGGATTGGCACATCTATCGAACGCGTCGCCCTGACCTTGTCCAAAGTTCTCGGCCTCGAACACCTCGCCCCGCACATCACCGGCAACTATCGCCACGGCGACACGCGCCACGGCACAGCCGATATTTCGCTTATCAAAAAAACACTGGGCTTTCAACCCAGGGTTGACTTTCAACGCGGCATGGCAGAACTCGTCGCATGGGGCAGAAACCACACAGCCACCGATGGCTTTGCAAAAGCACAACGCGCACTGCAACAAAAAGGACTCATCGCCGGTTGACCCCCCAACCCTCCTGAAAGGGGAAATGAGGATGGATTATGTGAGGGGTTGGCATCATCCACGCGATCCAAAGCCATCGACAGATGACACCTACGAGTCTATATCGGATTGGGATTAAAGGCGCGTATCTTAAAATTCGCGGTGCGAACCTCACAACTGGCCTTATGCCCTGCGTGCCCAACCCCCAACAAAAAACCCACCCATATCCTCGAGATATAGGTGGGTTTGACCAACGTCGACCATTGGTTTTACACAACCGGGACAAATTGCCGAGCGGCAATGTGAACCCGTTTGTGCGTTGCGTTTATGAGACGCAATGTTGCGCGAATTTTTTCAGACCGGTCAACATCGCCGCGAATGGCATAATACAGAGCCAAATAAGCCATCTGGTCGCGTTTTTCCAACTCGATAGGTGCCATGTGATCCCTCCTCATGTGGGTTGGTGACAGTTTCAATATCGCCATCTATGTATAGCAAACCAAATGCCACTTCTGTTCTCTTTTTATTTTTTTCCTTTTAATGACTGATTTCACAAGGCTTATTGCAAAATCCTCACTCTTTGTTTTCAAAACCCATGGGGTGGGTATTGAAAATTTTGGTTAAAATGACCCCATCGCGTCCGACACATTGGCACATTTTTTTACTTTTCGCGCCATCATTCCACCCTTGCCCCTGCGGGGGGTCAATCTGACACCCTCTTTTTTGGAGTACTGATTTATGCTCGACATCAACCTCATTCGCCAAACCCCCGAACGCGTCGCCCGTGCCCTAAAAAAACGCATGGACGACATAGACTTTACAGACCTGCTCGCCTGGGACGCAAAACGCCGCGCACACATCGCAGAAGTCGGGCAACTGCGCGAAAAACGCAACAGGGTCTCCGCACGGATTCCCGCCCGAAAAAAAGCCGGAGAAGACATCGCCCCTGTTCAACGGGAAATGCGCGCCGTCTCTGCCCGCATCAAAACCCTCGAAACCGAATTGGCGGAAACCGAGCGACGCATCCGCGCATTTCTCGAAGGCCTCCCCAACATCCCGGCAGACGACGTGCCGCCCGGAGGAAAAGAAAACAACCGCGTGATCCGCACTTGGGGCGAAAAACCCGCGCCCGATTTCCACGCCAAAGATCACGTTGACCTCGTGACCGACCTTCGCCTGATCGACTACGAGCGCGGCGTCAAAATGGGGGGCACGGGATTCTGGCTCTACATCGGCGACGGCGCGCGCCTCGAATGGGCCTTGCTCAACTTTTTTATCGACAGCCACATCAACGACGGCTACGAATTTGTCTTGCCCCCCCACATTCTCAACGAAGCCTGTGGTTTTGCCGCCGGGCAATTTCCCAAATTTGCCGACGATGTGTTTCACCTCAAAACCGGTGGCGACAAAGTGCAATTTCTCTTGCCCACCTCTGAAACCGCATTGATCAACTTTTACCGAGACGAGATCCTTTTAGAAGCGGACTTGCCCAAAAAATTCTTTGCGTACACGCCCTGTTATCGCAGGGAAGCGGGCAGTTACCGCACGCAGGAGCGAGGCATGATTCGCGGTCATCAGTTCAACAAAATCGAAATGTTCCAATTTACCCGCCCCGAAAACGCCGAAGACGCGCTCGAAGAACTCATCGGCAAAGCCGAAAAACTCGTGCAGGCCCTCGGCTTGCACCACCGCGTCTCCATGCTCGCCGCGCGAGATGTCAGCGCGTCTATGGTCAAAACCTACGACATTGAAATCTGGATTCCGAGCATGGGCGAATACAAAGAAGTCAGCTCCGCCTCCAATGCAGGCGACTATCAGGCCAGACGCGGGCGCATCCGATTCAAACGCACAGAAACCGGCAAAAACGAATTTGTCCACACCCTCAACGCCTCGGGCCTGGCGACCAGCCGCATCATTCCCGCAATCGTTGAACAGTGCCAAAACAGCGATGGCAGCGTCACCATCCCCCAAGTCTTGCGACCTTATATGGGCGGCAAAGAGGTGCTCGAACCGGTGAATTAACCTTCGCCCGATCACGCATCTGCACTAAGAGTCCCTAACAAAAAGCGTTGCCATGGATTTGTGAGAGGCCGCCTTTGAGGCGTTCCTGCGGGTGTTCACTCATCTGTTTCAGACGCTTGATTTCTTTTTGTTAGGGACTCTAAATTTGGTTGACCTCGATCAAAAAATTTTCAATCCTTATTGGACAACCAAAGAGAGCGGCCCTGCCTCGCGCCGAAGGTGCTTCTCATTTTCAAAGAACCCAAATGAAAGCGGAAGCGGCTTGAAGCACAATGCGAGGGATTCGGAGCGGACAACGCTGGATCATAATGCTTTGTGAATGCTTGACACCAGAAGCGTTTTCCCGTATTATTGTTTGTCCTGACATCAAGTGGCGGCATAGCTCAGTTGGGAGAGCAGTGGAATCATAATCCATGGGTCGGGGGTTCGAGTCCCTCTGCCGCTACCAAAAAACAAAAAAGCACTTGCGACATTGCGATTTGTCACAGGTGCTTTTTGTTTTTCCTCTGATCGCCAAGCCATCTCTAAGGCACTTGTCAAACCGCAAAAATGTTTGGCATCGGGTATCAATAATGATTGACAACCGCCTCGATATAAGGTATATGAAAATATACGCATGGGAGATTCCGCCGTGAAATCCGTATTGACACTCTTTGTTCTCAGCCTCGCGCTCGGCTCGCCCGCTCGGGCCGCGGAAGTACACGTCGCCAAAATCAGCGGCACCATTGAAGGCGGCGTCGCCGCTTTTGTCATCCGCGTGATGGACGAAGCAGAAAGCGGGGGGGCCGCCGCTGTCATATTCGAAATCGACACGCCCGGCGGCGCCCTCGACGCGGCCCTCGACATCCGAGACGCCATCCTCTACAGCGACGTCAAAACCATCGCCTTTATCAATCCCCGCGCTATATCTGCCGGCGCGCTCATCTCTTTGGCAACCGACCATATCATCATGACCGAAGGCGGCACCATAGGCGCGGCCACAGCCGTCGACATGCAGGGCAACAAAGCCAGCGAAAAAATTATCTCTTACTTTCGCAACGAAATGAAAGCCACAGCCGAAAAAACCGGCCGCTCCTCCAAATTGGCCGAGGCAATGGTCGACGAAGACGTCGATATCGAAGATTTGGCCCCCAAGGGCAAATTGCTCACCCTCACCACAGAAGAAGCCGTGGAACACGGCATTGCCGAACACAAAATCGCGGAAAAAAACGAATCGGAAAAACTCATCGCCGTGCTCAAATACTACGACCTCGTGCAAGCCAGCATCATCCACCAATCGACCAATTGGGCCGAACAAGCCGTGCGCTATCTCACCCATCCCTATCTGGCGTCGTTGCTCATGACCTTGGGCTTTCTCGGCCTGCTCTTTGAAATCCAAAGCCCGGGCTGGGGCATTGGGGGCAGCATCGGCTTAATTTGTCTGGGTTTGTTTTTTGGCAGTCACCTGCTCATCAACCTGGCCAATTGGACTGAAATTCTCATCTTCCTCCTCGGCATCGCGCTCATTTTCATCGACCTGTTCTTCGTCATGGGTTTTGGTTTGCTCGCCATCCCCGGCGGCCTTCTGATCTTGACCAGCCTGTTCTTGAGCCTGATGGGCCGCTTTGAACTCTGGACATGGGACGACATCAGCACCGTGCTCACGCCCCTGTTCATGGCTATCATTCTCACCGGTGTCCTCGGCCTTCTCATTTTGCGTTCCCTGCCCGACTCCAGGATGTGGCGCCGTCTGGTGCTCGATACCGAAGAAAAAGCCTCTGAAGGATATGTCGCCGCACCCTACAGCGACCTTTTGGGCGCGTCGGGCACGGCATTTACCGACCTGCGCCCCGGAGGCACGGGCTTGTTCAAGAACCGCCGCATCAGCGTATCCACCGAGGGCGACTATCTCGCCAAAGACACGCCCATCACCGTTGTCGAAGTTGAAGGCAGCCGCGTGATCGTGCGACAGGCGGAAGACACGTAAATCCCAAGGCTGTCGGACCACGCCCATTTTTAAGGAGCTTTTTATGGACGCCATTTTCCTTCTCTTCTCAGTCATTGCCATTATCCTCGTGTTCTCGCTTTTCTTTTACTTTATTCCGGTCGGCCTCTGGATTTCCGCCCTTGCCGCGCGCGTGCGTATCGGCATTGGCGAACTCATTGGCATGCGCTTGCGCCGCGTGCCTCCGCGCACCATCTTAGGCTCGCAAATCAACGCGACCAAAGCCGGCCTCGAAATTCCCACTGCATTTCTCGAAGCCCACTATTTGGCAGGCGGCCACGTTGAAAATGTCGTCAACGCCCTCATCGCCGCAGACAAAGCGGGGATTGGTCTCACGCGCGAACGCGCCGCCGCCATTGACCTGGCCGGGCGCAATGTGCTCGAAGCCGTGCAGGTCAGCGTCAATCCCAAAGTCATTTCCACCCCTATGGTCACCGCCGTTGCCAAAGATGGCATACAGGTCAAAGCCACGTCTCGCGTCACCGTGCGCGCCAACATAGAACGCTTGGTCGGCGGCGCGGGCGAAGAAACCATTATGGCGCGCGTGGGCGAGGGCATTGTCACCACCATCGGCTCCTCGGAAACCCACAAAGACGTGCTCGAAAATCCCGATCTGATTTCCAAAACCGTGCTCGACAAGGGCCTCGACTCGGGCACGGCCTACGAAATACTCTCTATCGACATCGCCGATGTGGATGTGGGCGACAACATCGGTGCGAAACTCCAAACGGATCAGGCCGAAGCCGACAAAAACATCGCACAGGCACGCGCCGAAGAACGCCGCGCCATGGCCGTCGCACGCGAGCAAGAAATGCGCGCCACAGTGGTCGAAGCCGAAGCCGAAGTGCCCCGCGCCATGTCCGACGCCTTCCGCAGCGGCAACCTCGGCATTATGGACTACTACCGCATGCGAAACATCGAAGCCGACACGCAAATGCGCGAAGGCATTGCCGGCGAGACTGAAGAGGAGGAGAACACCTAACCATGGAAAAAGAAATCATCGCCATCATCGCGTTCGCGCTCTTCGGTCTCTTGTCGTCGTTGCTCAAAAAGCTGCGCGGGGAACGCGAACCCGATGAATCCAAACTCCAGCGCAAGCCCCCGTCTCGAGACGTGGCCGCCAACGATCCCTTTGACGACAAAGAGATCGACCTCTCTGAATGGGATATGCTCTTCGGTTCCTCCGAGCCAGAACCCGAACCCGCGCCAAAATCGCCTTCAGAATTTCGAGAGGTGCAGGGCAAACGCCCGGTTTCCGAAGCAGATACAGGGCCTGAGTTTCGGGAGGTGCAGGGCAAACGCCCCGTTGACGAGACCGACACAGGGCCGGAATTTCACGCGATTCGCGGCAAACGCCCGGTCTCTGACGACTCGTCTTATACCGAAGGCCAAACCCCATTTGTACGCGCATCTCAAACGCAGGGCGTCATCCGTCCCAAACGCAAACGCCGCCTGAAACTCGATTTTGAACCCGCTACGGTTCGCAAAGCCATCATCTACAATGAAATCATCGGCCCGCCACGCGCCGACACGGATCCCCTCAAAAATCCTTGACACACAACGCTGGGTTTGACATATTGTTGACCACAGAACTTCAGGTGCCGAAGTGGTGGAATTGGTAGACGCGCTGGACTCAAAATCCAGTGGCCGCAAGGCCGTGTGGGTTCGAGTCCCACCTTCGGCACCACAAATCAAAGACGCAAAGCGGCTTTTTTATTGAAAGCCGCTTTTTTGTAATCCGAGAGGAGGGTGGTTTTGGCTTGCAAAGTTGGAGACAAAGGCGAGATCGTCATCGAAAAGGAACTGCGTGAACAACTGGGCATAAGACCCGGTTGGATCGCGTTGCAACGCTTGGTGTCTAACCGCATAGAAATTCAATTCATCCCGCCAGAGCACGACAAATCCCTGAAGGGCAGCCGCCGAGTACGCAACGGAAGACAACGCATTTGATGATAGGGATTGGGAAAAAATAAAGGAGAACGCCTGGGCAAAGGCCATTGAAGAAGAAGCCGATCAATGAAAATAAAAAAGAAGGGAGAGGAAATTGAGTAGATTCTTGGACACAAGTGTCGTTGTTCGATATCTGACAGGCCAGCCTCCAGAAACTGCGATGGAAGCAGCCCGAATTATACATCGAGTTGACGACCTTCAGATTACCGATATTGTACTGACTGAAACGGCATACGTTTTGAGAAATCAGTATCGGGTTGCCAGAGAAATTGTGGTTGATCGGCTCATTGCCCTGGTTCAGATGGACAACATTTCCACCTATGCGATAGACGAGAGATTCGTGTTGGAGGGGTTGTATAAGTGCCGACCATCTGGCAGGGTATCTGTTGCAGATGCGATGATATAGGTAGCCGCTCGGACGGATGGCGCGAGCGTCATCTACACCTTTGACGAGCGTTTCCCCGACGGTGGCATTGCGTTGCATCGAAGACCTTAGCGTTCGGGCGTTATTTTGACGGAGGAAGATATGGCAAAAGCGACTTATCGCATTGAGAAATTGCATGGCAAACCGATAGTGGATGGGTACGACGTGCGGCGGCTCGGCATTGGAGCAGATCCCAATCGCTCGCGGTTTCGGGGCGACGCGATGTTTCCCACCCTGGTTGGGATACCCGACTGGGTGCCCGCAGCAGATCGGGCGCATCCGCAGGCGAGGTATTATCTCTACTTTGCATCGCACCACGGGACGAGCATTCACATGGCATGGTCCAAGCGCGTGGATTCACCTGATTGGACAATTTTCAATGCCGGCAGATTGGATGATCCGCGCTTTCCCGGGCGCGGTGTATTCGACCTGCGATTGGGCGATGCCGAGACGATTGACGCGGTAGATGGCGTCGTATTGACCGGGCATGTCTCATCCCCCGAAGTGATCGTGGATGACGAAAACCAGCACTTCATCATGATCGTTCACGGAAAGAGCAACGCGAGCCAGCGATCATTTGTGGCGACCTCGAAATACGGCCTGAATTTCAATCGCGTGGGCGGCGAACCGGGCCGTGGCCTGAAGCGGCTGATATTTGCAGATCGGAATTATCTCCGCGTATTTCAATACAGGGGAGCGTGGTACGGTTTTGGGCAGCGCGGATATTTTTTGCGACCCGCCGATCCCGCTCATCCCTGGGATTTACCCCCGGGTTGGCATCCCCACAATCCCCTGTGGGTGTGCGCGGAAACATCGCCCATTGAAAAAGACCTCATCGCGGCCGGGCTGGCCGGCGATCACTTGCCCAATGGGGGCTTGGGCATGCGGCACGGTGCTGTGCGGGTCATGGAAGATGGCGAGACACTGGAAGCGTTTTACAGTCGCAAATGGGAAGTGCCCGAATACATCGTGCGTTCAACAGTGAATTTGAGCGCGGGCAACTGGCAGACTTGGCAAACGAGTTATCCCCCCGAAGACATCATCCGCGCCGAGGAAGATTGGGAAGGCGAAGTCGTGCATGACTCATACCTGTTCAAATCGGATGGCGCGTTGTACTTGTTTTACTCCTGCCGAGAAGAGGACGCCATCGCCGTGGCGAAATTGAATGAGGGCCTTGGATGGATCAAATGAACCAATCGCAACAAGCAACGCTTTTTCCCATTGATGGTGTTCAGCCCGGTTAAAAAAAAAGGGAATTATATACTTGCCAACCCTAAACATTCTTGTTATATTTATAGAAGTTACGAATTAACAAGGGGGTGTATGATGGCAAAGCAGCTTAGTTTCGTCGCGTTCACACAGAAGTTTGCCACGCCTGAAGCGTGTATTTTGCACCTTGAAAAGATACGCTTTAAGGATGGCGCGTATTGTCCGCATTGTGGTAGTATGGGAAAAATCTATCGTCGTTCTGATTTGGCGTATCGGTGCTCGGATTGTGGGCGTAATTTTCATATGATTTACGGAACGATGTTTGGCGCGTCAAAAATCAAGATGTTGCCTAAATGGTTCGCGGCAATATGGATTGAAACGAACCACTCAAAAGGTATTTCAAGCGTTCAGTTGGCTAAAATGATCGGTACAACGCAAAAGACCGCTTGGTTTATGCTTCAAAGAATACGAAACGCTTTTGGCAACAAAGACGATGATGATGATGGTTTTCTGTCTGGTATCGTTGAAATTGATGAAACCTACATCGGTGGCAAAGAAAAGAACAAACATAAATCCAAAAAGTTGAATGCTGGTCGCGGAACAGTAGGTAAATCGGTTGCTTTCGGAATGCGGGAAAAAGGGGAAGATGGTGAGGCAATGGCGGTTCATGTACAGGATGCAAAAGGGGCCACATGACACGATCAGATGTTGAACCAGGTCTTGACGGGCGCAACTATTCATGCAGACGAGAACCGCGCATACGGCGCATTGAGGGATGATTACGAAGGGGAACAAATCAATCATTCTGCCGACGAATATGAACGCGATGGTGTCCATACGAACGCCATTGAGAGTTTGTGGGCATTGGTTAAGCGTGTCTATATGGGTATTCATCACCACGGGTCAGACAAACACATGCAAAAGTACCTGAATGCTTGCGTGTTTCGCATCAATCGAAAAAAGGGTGATACCTTAAGTCGTGTTGATGAGATGTTGAATAGGGCGATGGGCGCCCGGTTGACTTACAAGCAACTTATAGCCAGTGAGGGGGTTGCATGAACAACCTTTATGGCACAGGCGGGCGATATGGAAGTCAACGGGAAATGTTATCCACGCATGCAAATGTGATCCGTTCCTGAAAGACGCGAAGGAAAACGTTTTGAAACGCCAGATGTTAGGGGCAGGCGTGCCGAAAATCAGAGGGCGCTTGCATTCAACACCAAAAACCCGTGATTACTTTAACAAGATGATTTAGGGTTGTCAAGTATATAATTCCCCCAAAAAAAAGGGAAAACGACTGAACAACTCAAGAGACTTGATGCAGATGTCAAACTCCTGGAACGCCTACGCGCTTATTGCCGACTTCGACCTGGGGATATTTGGGAAGATCCAATAAGCGGTCACAGGGTCGGGGTCCTCGACGCGGCGAATCGGGCGGATGTCAATCGCATCATGGGAGGTGAAAAGACGGGGTTAATCATCAATGACCCCCCCTACAACATGAGAGTTGGAAATGCAAATACGACCACCCTCTCAAAAGTTAATCTCGCCTCATATCTCGACTTTACCAAAAAGTGGATCGCCAATGCGCTTCAAATCTCCAAGCCAAATACCCACCTGTACGTCTGGATCGGTGCTGATTATAAAGACGATTTCCAGCCTCTTCCAGACTTTATGCTCTCGATGAGGGCGTTTCGGGATTTTAGCCCCAAAAATTTCATAACGCTACGCAATCAGCGCGGCTATGGCATACAGAAAAACTGGATGTGGGCTCGGCAAGAACTGCTTCACTACGTCAAAGGCAATCCCGATTTCACGGTCATCTATACGGATATTCCCAAAATCCTCAAAGGATATCACAAAAAAGTAAATGGCCGCGTGACAGAGAATCTCGAGAGAAGCAAATCGGAAACCATACGCCCCGGTAATGTTTGGGTCGATGTCCAGCAAGTGTTCTACCGAATGAAAGAAAACGTCCCAGGTTGCTATGCCCAAAAACCCCTAAAAGCGATTCGGCGAATCGCGCAATCAAGTTGCAAAGCAGGAGACCTTATGGTTGACTTTTTTGCCCATTCTGGAACGGCTTTAATGGCCGGAGAGTTGTCTCATCGGAAAGTTTATACCTTTGACATTGACCCTATCTTCGCTGAAATCACCATCCGTCGCTTGGAGCATTACCGCAAAACCGGCAAAACCGGCTGGCAGTGGCATAATCCCTTTCCCGAAATAGATCGGGATTTGCAGGATTGATGGAGCGATTCTGAACGAGATTAGATTTTTTTGGCGGATTTTGATATGAACCAAGAAGAGTTGCGCTCTTACCTCGATCATCTTATCAACTCTCTAGAACTTTGACGCTTTTAGGGTTGATACGACGGCATTGATACAAACCATTAGGGCCAAAGCGAAACGTTGATCTGACGGACTGCGTAATACTAAATTGATTTTCTGTTGCCCTGATCTGATGCGATATGTTGCCCGCAAATGATCCTCTTGACCTTACGCATTCAGAGAAGCCATTACAACCAGGCCATCCCAAAAGACCATCAGACAAAGCCATCACGCACAGCGCGCAAGGCTGTCTCGCAACCAACCTCCCTCTTGCAACCACTTTGCAGGCCAACGCATGTCGTTCTGTTACAAAAGCGTTTTGCGCTGTGCAAGCCTCTCG
Organism: uncultured Latescibacterota bacterium; assembly: GCA_958295785.1. Taxonomy (GTDB): domain Bacteria; phylum Latescibacterota; class UBA2968; order UBA2968; family UBA2968; genus VXRD01. The sequence continues at coordinate 948,132 of OY282377.1, read as the reverse complement.
GCGTTTGAGAGCGGCATTTTTTGCTTACTTTTTTTTTCTTAGGACTTACGCATGCTGAGTTAAAAAAGGGTGCAATTCCGTAAAATTTATCACTTTGAGGAGGTGTCAATGGACCGACCGACGCGTTTGGATTACTGTCAGTATCTGCTTAGCAGTCCCCTCAACTATACCCTGACCCATTTCGCCGACCATAGCGAAGGGTTCAGTCATGATAGGATCAACCGCTATCTCGCCGGTGAGCGTATCCCGCCCCGCTTGGTGTGGGAACACGTCAAAGCCCCCATCGCGTTGACGCCTGAAGGCTATGTGATCTTTGATGACCCGGTTTTAGACAAGCGACACGCACGCAAGATCGCGTTAGTGCGCCGTCAATATAGCGGCAACGCCCAAGGCGTCATCAACGGCATCGGGGTGGTCACATGTGTCTATGTCAATCCGCAACAGGATCGATTCTGGTTGATTGACTATCGGATTTATGACCCGCAAGGCGATGGCAAAACCAAATTGGATCATCTCAAGGACATGCTCTCTGCGTGGGTCTATCAGAAGCGCCTTCCTTTTACCGGGGTCTTGATGGACAGTGGGTATGCGACTAAAACGGTCATGCGACACATAGAGCAGATGCAAAAAACCTATTATTGTCCCCTCAAGACGAACCGGCGCGTGGACGATTCGGCAGGCACAACCCCCTACCAGCGCGTAGATAGCTTAACTTGGACGAAAGCGCAACGCAAACAAGGCAAGTCAATTAAAATCAGAGGGTTCCCCAAAGACCACAAAGTGAAATTATTCCGGGTGGCGTCTGCTGCCAGACGCACGGCGTATGTCGTGACTAACGACCATGCTCAAAACGATTCTTCAGGGGTACAACAGGTGTGTCACCAAAGATGGAAAATTGAGCAATTTCACCGCGAAGTCAAACAGGTGACCGGGCTTGAAAAGTGTCAATGCCGGTTGGCACGCATTGTACGAAATCATATTGGGTGTGCGATGTTCGTTTGGATAAGACTCGAGCAGGTGGCCTATCAAACAGGACAAACCATTTATCAAGTCAAATACCGGGGGATGGCTGACTTCTTGAGACAACAACTCAAAGCACCTCATATTCCAATGGTGATTGCGTAAGTCCTATTTCTGTTAAAAAAAGTTGGTCGCCGAAGGCATCAAAGGCAACAAACGACGCTGTAGGACCAAATGCTTGAGACAAGCAACCCATGATCCTTACAGAACATCTGTTCCTCATTCCTCCCTGATGGGATGCGGAATAAGGAAAAATAAAAATCAAATTGGTATAACATCCGTCATCGCTCAGGTGTTGATGACCGTAGGGGAATAGAAATCGCTTCACTTACCACCGGAGGTATTTCATGTCCGATCCACGTCCCAATATTCTCTACATCATGTCCGACGACCACACCGTGAACGCCATCGGATCCTACAACGGCTGGCTGAACGAGGTGGTGGAGACGCCGAATATCGACCGCATTGCGCGAGAGGGCATGCGGTTTGACAACTGCATCTGCAACAACGCGCTGTGTTCGCCGAGCCGGGCGAGCATTATCACCGGGCAATACAGCCATAAAAACGGTGTGTTGCGCTTGAATCAACCGCTGGCAGACGATCACCCCAATTTTGTGCGGCAGTTGCAGGCATCGGGGTACCAAACGGGCATTGCGGGCAAGTGGCATTTGGGATCTGAACCCGAGGGCTTCGATTACTGGGAAGTGCTGCCGGGGCAGGGGGCTTATTTTGACCCGTCTTTCACGCGCAATGGCGAGCCAACGCAGTACGCGGGCTATGCCACGGATATCATTACCGACCTGTCGCTGAACTGGTTGCAAGCGCGCGATCCGCACAAACCCTTTTTGATGTTGTGCCATCACAAAGCCCCGCATGGCCTGTGGGAATACGCGCCGCGCCACGCGGATTTATTCACCGAAGGGGATTTGCCCGAGCCGTCCAATCTTTACGAGCCATTCAACAAAGTGTCCACCGCGTTGCAAAATCACCACCGAACCATGCTCTCACAGGCCGAGCGCATGGACGAGGGCGTGCGCGGAAAAGAATGGCCCACGGGTCGCTTGGATACCGCGGGGATGGGCGATGCGGAGAAGATCTGCGCGGCCTATCAGAAATACGTGAAGGATTATTTGCGCTGCATCGCGGCGATAGACGAAGGCGTGGGGCGGTTGTTGGATTATTTGGATGCCGAGGGACTGACGGAAAATACGATAGTGGTCTATACGTCCGATCAAGGCATGTTTTTGGGCGAGCACAGTTATTTTGACAAGCGGTTGATCTTGGAGGAGTCGCTTCAAATGCCCTACATTACGCGCTATCCAAAGGCGATAGCCCCCGGTTCGGTGAACGAGGATATCGTGGTGAATGTCGATTTTGGCCCGACCTATCTCGATTTTGCGGGATTAGAACCCGATGCGCGGATGCAGGGCCGCAGTTTTCGCGGCCTGTGCGAAGGAGAGACGCCAGCCGATTGGCGGCAGTCGGCTTTTTATGCGTATTGGGATGGGCCGACCAAGCACTACGGCGTCCGCACGCAAAAATACACGCTGGCAGTCCACCGCACGGGCGAGCGCGATTTGTTCGATCTAAAAAAAGACCCGCAAGAGATGATCAGCGTGTACGGCGATCCGGCCTATGCCGATGTGCAAACAGAAGTGGAAACCGACCTGGCGCGATTGATCGCGGAGATCGACATCAGCACCGAGCAATTGCCACAGGCATGATCCCGTGCTCTTACGCGGGCATTGTCGTCACAAATTTGAAAAAATTCACAAATCCGCGCCAAAAGGAACCTGGGACGATGTGCCAACTGACGGTGCTAAGAACTACAAACACTACCTGTATGGCCGGCCATGACCGCGATTTTACACAGGCGGGTTTTGTCGCGTTCTTGTGAGCAATATGGCGTCTGGACTGACGCCCCATCCCATTCCCCAAGGAGATACCCATGTCCGATGTGCTGAGGTTTATTGCGCGGGACGATGTGCAGGTGGAGGAACTGCCGTGGGGACCGCACGAGTGGATCAGTCGGGAGGGCTTGACCCAAGCGGAACATCTCCTGCTGGTGCGGGTGACGATGCCGCCGGGCAAAGCGCACAAATTTCATCGCCATCCGCGTATGGAAGAGATCATTTACGTGATCGCGGGACAAGCCGAGCAGTGGGTGGATAAGACGTCGCAACGCCTCGGGCCGGGCGATGCCGCGCATATTCCAATGGATGTGGTGCATGGCACGTATAATGCAGGCGATGAAAATTTGGTCTTTCTGGCGATTTTGTCGCCCGCGAAATTCGATGGCCCCGCACTGGTCGATGTGTCGGAAGATGAACCTTGGATCAACCTGAGGCCAGTATGTATGGCGTGACGAACTCCCCTTGCTGAAGCAAAGGGCGGCTCTCACAACCCCCCCGTCCAGCGGAGATTGTGCGATCAACACCATATCCCCGCCCTGAAGGAACGGGGTTTTACGGGCTGTTTTGATAAAGGAGACATAAGCCATGCGCTTCTTCAACACGAGCGGGCCGGTGGTCTCTGCGGATCACTACTGCATCCCGCCACTGGAACGGTTGAACCTCGCCGAGATTCGCAGGCTCATCCACACCAAACGCTACTTTGTCCTGCACGCGCCTCGGCAGACGGGCAAGACCTCTGCCCTGCTGGCCCTGCGCGACTTGCTCAACGCCGAAGATAGCTACCGCTGTATATATGTCAACATTGAGGGCGCCCAAGCGATGCGTGAAAATGTAGAGCAGGCGATGCGTGTCATTCTGGGCGAATTTGCGTCCCGGGCGCGTTCTATGGGCGATGAATTTTTGCCTAAGACCTGGGCCAGTATCTTTGCCGAGTTCGGGCCGGGGGCTTTGGGCGAGGCATTGACGCGCTGGGCCGAGGCCGCTCCGAAACCGCTGGTGTTGCTCATCGACGAGATAGACGCGCTGATTGGCGACACGCTCCTATCCGTGCTGCGACAGTTGCGAGCTGGCTACGACCGACGCCCGGCGAGTTTTCCGCAAAGTGTGGTGTTGTGCGGTGTGCGCGATGTGCGCGATTACCGCATCCATTCCAGTTCGGCGAACACGTCAATTGCTGGCGGTAGCGCGTTCAACATCAAGGCGCGGTCCCTGCGCTTGGGCGACTTTTCGCGGGATGAAGCGCATGCCCTGCTCAACCAGCACACCGAGGAGACTGGGCAGGCGTTCACCCTTGACGCGCTGGCCATGATCTGGAACCAGACTCAAGGCCAGCCCTGGCTGGTCAACGCGCTGGCAGACGAGACCTGCTTCTATAGCACCGCCGCGAAAGATAAGAACCTCCCGATCACCACGGACGCCATCCGCGAAGCCCAAGAACAACTCATCCTGCGCCGCGAGACACACCTCGACCAATTAGCCGACAAGCTCAAGGAAGACCGCGTGCGGCGCATTGTCGAGCCGATCTTGAGCGGGGGCGGGGAACGCCATTTCAGGGACCGAGATCTGGAGTATGTGCGCGATCTCGGGCTCGTGGCTCAAGATCGCCCCTTGCGTATCGCCAATCCGATTTACGCCGAAGTCGTCCCGCGTGAATTGACGTGGGTGATCCAAGAGGAGTTCGATTGGGAAACAGCCTGGTACATCCATGCCAATGGCAGCTTGGATGTGGTCGGGTTGCTGACCGCATTCCAAACCTTCTTTCGCGAGCACTCAGAGCATTGGGTGAAGCGGTTCGAGTATCAGGAGGCTGGCCCGCAGTTGCTGCTTCAAGCATTTCTTCAACGCATCGTGAACAGTGGCGGGCGCATCGAGCGCGAGTATGGCTTAGGTCGGGGGCGCACAGATCTGTTGATCGTCTGGCCGCAGGGCGATCAGACGCTTACAGTCGTGATCGAATGCAAAATTCTCTACAAGAACTTAGAGCAGACCATCGCCGAGGGTTTGGAGCAGACCGCAGGGTACATGGATCGCTGTGCAGCCGAGGCGGGCCATTTGGTGATTTTTGACCGCCGTAAAAACAGGCGTTGGGATGACAAAATTTTTCACTGCCGCCGGGCGTCTAGCAACGGGGTTGAAATCGACATTTGGGGCATGTGACAGCATCAAAAGTTTTAGCCCCTCTGCGACCTTAAAATGTACAGGTGGTACGGAGGACATAGCGGTTGCAGTGTGGGGTTAATCCGCGACAATCCGCGATTCAGACAACAGGAGAAAAACATGGGCGAATCACTCAAAATTTTCACGACCTACGCACATTCGGATACAGCGGCGAAGGAGGCGTTGAAAGCACGCCTCGCCGCCACGGCGCGACAAGGCGAGATCGCGATCTGGCACGACAACGAAATGCTTCCAGGCGACAGATGGCGGGAAGCCATTTCCAACAATCTCGCTGAAGCGGATATTTTGCTTTACCTCGTCTCCGCCGATAGCCTTGCCGCCGAGAACTGCAACAGGGAATTGACCGAAGCTCTGAATGCGGACAGCGACATGAGCATCATCCCGATTATCCTCGAGGCTTGCGATTGGCAACGCCCTCAACTCAGCCGCGTCGAAGCTCTCCCCAACAGAGACAAGCCGATTGACAAATGGCACCCCGAGAGCAAAGGGTGGCAAAATGTAGAGACCGGAATCCGAAAAGTCGTGGACAAAATTGTCGCCTATCGGGCAAAATCCGCCCCTGATCAACGAGTTCGAAAAGAACAGTTGGCGAGTCTTAGGCTACAAACGGGCAACTTTTTTATTATGTTGATACGCGCGGAAGCCGCAGAAGAGGCCTATTCGCATGCTATCGCACACAAACCCAATTTCGCCGATGCCTATAACAACCGCGGCAATGCTTACAACGACATAGGCGACTTTGACCGCGCGATACGAGATTTCAATAAGGCCATCGCATTGAAGCCCAAATTTGCCTTGGCCTATTCCAATCGCGGCAATGCTTACGGTTTCAAAAACGACCATAGCCGGGCGATACGAGACTACAATAAGGCCATCAAACTGAACCCCAATATTGTCGAAGCCCATTACAACCGCGGCGTTGCTTATGCCTTCAAAGGCGACTTCAACCGCGCCGTACAAAATTACAATAAGGCCATCGCATTGAAGCCCGATTTTGTCGTAGCCTACACCAATCGCGGTGTCGCTTATAGCTTCAAACAAAAACGCGACCGCGCAATACAAGACTTCAACAAAGCGATAGCACTCAACCCCAGGGATGCCAATGTCTATGTCAATCGCGGCAGTACTTACTACGAAAAAGGGGAATTTGACCGTGCGATACGAGACTTTGACGTTGCGATAGCCCTCAATCCAAATGATGCCGAAGCCCATTACAATCGCGGCGTGGTTTATTACAGTCGCGGCGTGACTCGGTTACAGCGGGGCAGTTGGAAAAAGGCCAAAGCGGACCTGGTCGTCGCCAAGAATATGGGCATAGACATCGCCGCAATGTTGCATCGCCAGCACGGAGGCATTGCGGCCTTTGAGCGGAAACACGACGTTGTATTGCCAAACGACATCGCAACCATGTTGTGGTGTGGGTTTTAGAGTCCCTAACAAAAAGAGTTGACATGGATTTGTGAGAGGCCGACTTTGAGGCGTTCCTGGGGGTGTTCACTCATCTGTTTCAGACGCTTGATTTCTTTATGTTAGGGCTTCTTAATACTCCGTAAATTAAATAATTTGGAATTTCAATTGTTTCAAGGAGGCGTTCGCATGCCCAAACAACACGTCCAACTCACCCCCACAGACCGAGATACTTTGACCGCCTTGATCACCAAAGGCGACCAAAAAGCCCGAATCTACAAACGCGCCTTGGGCTTGCTTGAACTTGACCGAGGCAAAACCTACACCCAAGTGGCTCAAACCCTCGGCATGACCGGACAGACCCTGAGCAATTGGGCAAAGAAATACCGCACCCTCGGCTTGGATGGCCTCAAAGATGCCCCGCGGCCAGGACGCCCGGTGGAGATGACCGGCAAGCAACGGGCCCAAATCACCGCCTTGGCCTGTTCAACCCCCCGGCAGGCCATGGCAGATGGACGTTGCGCCTCTTGGCGGATCAGTGCGTGGAATTGGGCTATTGTGAGCATCTCTCACACACGCATGTCAAGACGATTCTAAAAAAAACGAATTGAAGCCCCACTTGAAGAAAACCTGGTGTATCAGCAAAGTGGATGCGTCCTTTCTCGCACGCATGGAAGCCTTGCTTTGGCTGTATGACCAACCTTATGATCCCAACGTTCCTGTGGTCTGCTTTGATGAACGTCCTTGTTTTCTCATCGGACAAGTCCTGGATCCCTTGCCCCTGACAACAGGCCAAGTGACCAAAGAACATGATGCCTATACCAAACACGGCTCGCGTGCGCTGTTGGCTGCCATTGAGCCTTTAACCGGCAAACGGCTTGCCGAAATCTATCCCCGGCGCACGATGAAGGAATACACCCACTTTTGTCAGGCGCTGACACAGCATTGGCCACAAGCGGAGAAAATCCGCTTGGTGCAAGACAATCTCAATACGCATACCCGCCATGCCTTCTATCGTTACTTGCCGGCCGATGAGGCGTTTGCCCTCGCGCAGAAGTTTGAGTTCTTCTTTACTCCCAAGTCGGCGAGTTGGCTCAACATGATCGAGATCGAATTTTCGGCTCTGGCGCGAGGATGTTTGAATAGGCGCATCGCGACGCAGGCGGAACTGCGCCGGGAAGTTTTGGCCTTCTTTCAGGAGCGGGAGGCCAAGGGCATCCCCTTGAATTGGCAGTTCACTTTGCCCAAGGCCAGAGACAAGATGAATACCCATTATCAACGCGTTTATCCAGACAATTCAAAACTTAGAATAACTTAATTTACAGAGTACTTAATCCGCGCAAGGCTGTGTGATTGCCAGGTCGAGCGTTTGGTCATTCCGTGCGATGCCCAAATTGGAATTGACACAGAAGGCGGCGTTGTCGCCATTTCTACGAGGATTGCCCATGTCCAACCTACAACGCGATTTGCTCGCCCGAAAAAAAACGTGCCCACCACATGCATGGACAGGCGAACGCCTGTCGCGCTTGCGCGCCTATCTCGACACCACTTGGAAAAGTATTTACGCAGACCACCGCAGGGGGGCGTCTGGCAGTGAGGTGGTTGCCGAGTTGACAAAGCGCGTAGATACCCTCATCGGCGCGCTCTATGCCGAAGCCGTTGAAGAACGCGGCGCGCCGAGTGGATTTGCCGTGCTCGCACAGGGGGGATATGGCCGGGGCGCGCTCAATCCCCACTCGGATATCGACCTGTTGTTTCTCTTTCGCAAAAAAGTCAATGAAAGGGATCCCATCACGCGAACCATTCTCCACACCCTGTGGGATTTGCGGTTTGAAGTGGGGTACAGCACGCGCACCCTGTCCGATTGCATCATCGCGGCGCAAGACAATACCGATTCCCTGACGTCCATGCTCGAAACGCGCCATCTCGCGGGCAGTGTCGCGTTGGAACGCCAACTGCGAGACGCGCTCGCCCGGCGGTTTTTCGGCAGACGCGCGCGCGATTTTGTCAATCAAAAAATGCGGGAACGCACGCAGCGCCACAGCCGATCCAAATTTTCGACCCAACTCCTCGAACCCAATGTGAAAGAAAGTCCCGGGGGCTTGCGCGATGTTCACGCGGCGGGTTGGTTTTTAATGGCGCGGCGCGGCCTTCGCCCGCCCGAGGGGTTGCGAGAAAGCCAGGTACTCACGCGCAGAAATTATCAGACTTATATCCGTGCATATAATTTTTTGCTGTGCATCCGCAACGAGTTGCACTTTCACACGGACCAACACTTCGATGTGCTCGAGCACGATCTCCAGCCCATTATCGCCAAAAACCTGGGCTACCAAGACCGCGACAACGAATTGGGCGTGGAAAACTTGATGCGCGACTATTACACGCATGCGCGTGCCATCAAACACCTCAGCGACTTGATCTGCGAACGCCTCAAGGGCCAATCGTCTGCCGATCGGGCCGTGGGCCTGCTCGTGCGCCGCCAACTCGACGACGGCTCTGTGCTGCACCACTCGCATATTGCCCTGCCCAAAAAGCGACGCCATTTTTTCGATGACGCGCCCCATCGCCTCCTCTCCCTTTTCCTCAATGCACAGCAGTTTGGCGTTTCCCTCAATGAAGCGGTCAAACAAGCGATCAAAGACCACCTCCATCTCATCGACGACGCGTTTCGGTCTTCTGCGTGCGCCCGGCGCGTTTTTCTCGACATTCTGCGCGCGCCCGGCGGCATTGGCACGGCTTGGCGCACCATGCACGAACTCGATGTTTTGGGCACTTATGTGCCCGAATTTGACAGCCTGACATGTTTGGTGCAATACAACCGCTATCACATCTACACGGCAGACGAACACACCTTAGTCGCCGTAGAGCGTCTCGATGACCTCGCGCGGTCGCCTGTTTTGCCCGATAGCTCGCAGCATCTCAGGCGCGTGTACAATGAAATTTCGAGAAAGGAACTCCTCTATCTCGCGCTGTTGATGCACGACGTGGGAAAATCCGTGCGCGGCGAAGATCACAGTGTTGTGGGGGCAGAGATGGCCCGCAACTTCCTCAACCGCCTGCGTTTGCCCGACGAGCATATTCAAACCGTTGTGTTTCTCGTGCGAGAGCATCTCACCATGTCGAGCATTTCGCAGCGGCGCGACCTGTCTGACCAGCGCATGATCCGCGAATTTGCCAGCCGATTTTCACACCCCGATGTTTTGCGGATGCTCTATGTCCTCACTTATGCGGACCTGTCTGCGGCCATGCACACCGCATGGACCGCGTGGAAAAGCCACCTCTTGCGCGAGTTGTACGAAAAAACTTTTGATGCCCTCACGCGGAGCACACACCCCGACCGCGAGCAACCCAAACAACGAGATATTCGGGAAGTTCTCGCGGCGCTGGAAACGCGCATCTCCCGCCAAACCCTCGTTGAACACCTCAACAACATGCCGCCGCGCTATCCCGAACAAAACGGCCCGGAAGAAATCGCACAGCATTTGAACCTCATCGAAGCGATGGCATCATCTCTGGTCGCGGTTTGCATCCAACGCAGCGGGACATTTTCGGAAATCACCGTTTGCACGCGCGACCAACCCTTTCGCCTGTCTGAAATTTGCGGGGTGCTGGCCACTCGGGACATCAACATTTTCAATGCACAGGCGTATACGCGCAGAGATGGCACGGTCATCGACATTTTCCAAGTCACTCGGGGGGATGATTCGGACGATCACGCCACGTTACAAGCGCGCATTCAGCAAACCCTGACGGATGTTTTTCAACAAAAAGTGCGCGTATCCGATTTGTTTGACCGCTACAGCCAGCGGTGGGCTTTGCGGCGGCGGCCCGCCATTCCCATTGCTCCTAAAATCACATTTGAAAATGACGTTTCCGCACGTTATACCGTCATCGACATCAATGCGCGAGATGCCACGGGGTTGCTGTACACCATCGCGCGGACATTGTCCGAACTCGACCTCGATATTTACACAGCGCGCATTGGCACGCGAGCAGACCGCGCTGTCGATGCCTTTTACGTGCGGAAAGATGGCGATAAAATTACAGATGCCGAAACGATTGAACACATTACTCACTCCTTGATTCGCGCCATTGGGAAACCGTAAAATCGGTAAGCGGCAAGCGGTGAGATACGAGGATAGAAACGCAGGGGCGCGGCCCCTGTGCCCGCCATCCGCGGGCCGGGTAGATGGGCGGGGCTGATAGCTGATAGCTGATAGCCAACTTTCCGTGTTTTTTATTGACAAGCCACATTGTTTGTCTTAGGTTTAGGCCAACTCCAAAACGCATTTCCTCGCACGACTGCTCCGCATCCCACTCTCCTCCTTTCTCGTTTCAGCAACTTCCGCTTTTCAGCACCCTTCTCAATATCCCCATCACCCATCGCAAGCTCAATCCACGCCCACGCTCTGTAGGGTGCTTTTTCGCATGCCGCGCTTCTCCTCCGCTTTCCATCCCATTAGGAATTTCACAAAATGGCAGTGATCGAAGAAAAACTGAACATGTTTGCGTTGCAAGAACTCAGCATTCCCGAACTCAACAAATACGCGCAAACACTCCGTATTCCCGGCTCGAGCGGCCTGCGGAAGCAAGAGCTCATCTTCTCGATTCTCCAGAGCCAAACCGCGAAAAGCGGGCGTATCTTTGCACAAGGCGTGCTCGACGTTCTCGAAGACGGATTCGGTTTCCTCAGATCGCCGAAGTACAATTATTTGCCCGGCTCGGACGACATCTATGTGGGGCACTCGCAGATCAAACGCTTCAACCTGCGAAACGGCGACACCATCTCGGGGCATATTCGCCCGCCAAGAGGCGACGAAAAATACTTCGCCCTCATCCGCGTTGAAGCCATCAATTTTGAAGATCCGGAAACCGCGAAGCAAAAAATTTTGTTCGACAATCTCACGCCGCTCCATCCCCAAGAACGCATCGATCTCGAGTACGACCCGCAAGACCTTTCCACGCGCATCATGAACCTCCTCACGCCCATAGGCAAAGGGCAACGCGGCATGATTGTCGCGCCCCCGTTTACGGGCAAAACCATGCTCTTGCAAAAAATCGCCAATGCCATTACCACAAACCATCCGGAAATCGCGCTCATCGTGCTCCTCATTGACGAGCGTCCCGAAGAAGTCACAGACATGACCCGGTCGGTTGAGGGCGAAGTCGTCAGTTCGACTTTTGACGAACCTCCGACCCGGCATGTGCAAGTTTCCGACATCGTGCTCGAAAAAGCCAAGCGATTGGTCGAGCACCAGCAGGATGTGGTGATTTTGCTCGACAGCATCACCCGCTTGGCGCGGGCGTATAACACGGTTGCCCCCCACAGTGGGCGCATTCTCACCGGCGGCTTGGACGCGACGGCCATGCAGTGGCCGAAGCGATTTTTCGGCGCGGCGCGCAATATCGAGGATGGGGGTAGCCTGACCATTTTGGCGACCGCCCTCGTGGAAACCGGAAGCCGCATGGACGAGGTGATCTTCGAAGAGTTTAAGGGCACGGGCAACATGGAACTCAAGCTCGACCGCAGGCTTTCCAACCGCCGCGTTTTTCCAGCCATTGACGTGTCCATGTCCAGCACGCGGAAAGAAGAACTCTTGCTGAACAGCAAAGAACTCAACCGGGTTTGGGTGTTGCGGAAATTGCTCAATCAGATGCAACCCTTGGAAGCAATGGAATTTTTCACGGAACGCGCCAAAGAAAACAAAACCAATGAAGACTTCCTCGATGCGATGAGCGAGCCGGTGCTTTGAAGGCGACTTGATTCTTTGGCTACATTTTGATATGTTTCGCGGGCAATACCGCCCATTTTCTTTAGAACGAGGACAAAACAATGAAACCCGAGATTCATCCAGAATACCGCGACGTGATTTTTGAAGACGCCAGCGCGAATCCCCCATTTCGGGTCAAAACGCGCTCGACGCGCACGTCTGAAGAAACCATCCAATGGGAGGATGGCAACACCTATCCGCTGATCAAAGTCGAAATCAGTTCGGCCACCCATCCGTTTTTCACGGGCAAAATGATGCTGGTCGATACCGCGGGGATGGTCGAGCGCTATCGCCGCCGGTACGGTCTTAAGAACCCGGAAGACGAGTAACCCCTCGGATTTGTCATGTTTGAACAACTCGAAAATATCGAGACCCGGTATCGCAAACTCGGCGAAGAAATGGCGCGGCCCGAAGTCGCCACGGATCCGAACCGCGTTCGCAAACTCAGCAAGGAATACCGCGATCTCGAAGAAATCGTCACAACCCATCGCGCCTATACCAAAGTGCGCGCCGACTTGACAGATGCCAATGACATCATCCGCACGTCCGATGATGCCGAACTTATAGACATGGCGCAGATGGAAAAAGAGGACCTCGCGCGGCGGGAAGCCGATCTGTCTGCAAAGCTCAAACAACTCTTGATCCCCAAAGACCCCAACGATGGCAAAGACACCATCGTGGAAATACGCGCGGGCGCAGGCGGCGATGAGGCCGCCCTTTTTGCTGCGGACCTCCACCGCATGTATTCGCGCTATGCGGAAAACGCGGGTGGACGCTGTGAAATCCTCAGTTCAAATTCCACGGGCATTGGCGGGTACAAAGAGGTCATCTTTTCGGTCGCTGGCAATGGCATCTACGGCAGGCTGAAGTACGAAAGTGGCGTACACCGCGTGCAGCGCGTCCCGGAAACCGAATCGAGTGGGCGCATTCACACCTCCACGGCGACGGTCGCGGTTTTGCCCGAAGCCGAAGAGGTCGATATAGACATCGATCCCAACGACCTTAAAATTGACGTTTTCCGCTCGTCAGGCCCCGGCGGACAAAGCGTCAACACCACCGATTCAGCCGTGCGGATTACCCACATCCCCTCTGGCCTTGTCGTGACGTGTCAGGACGAAAAATCTCAGCACAAAAACCGGGCCAAAGCACTCAAGGTCTTGCGGTCACGCCTGTTCGATCAGGCCATTCGGGAACAACGGGCCAAAACCGCAGCGGACCGCCGCTCGCAGATCGGCAGCGGAGACCGAAGCGCGAAAATTCGCACGTACAATTTCCCCCAAGGGCGCGTGACCGACCACCGCATCAAACTCACCCTGCACAGGCTCGAAAATATCCTCGACGGGGATATCGCAGAACTCATCGACGCCCTCCGCCTGTCCGACCAAACGGAAAAGTTCACGGGGGCGGTCTAAAGTTTGAAAGGGTCTTCCCCTCCACCGAGCACCGAGTCAGAGAACTCGCGTTCTGATCCCGCTCCAAATCCTTTCGATCATCCATCTGTCCATGAACTGCTATCGCAGTTGTAATACCAAATTGATTTTTAGTTGTCCGTATTCTGCCTCCCATCAGGGAGGAATGAGGAATGAGGAACAGATGTTCCGTAGAGATCATGCATTGCTTGTCTCAAGCGTTTGGTTCTGCCTTCTTGTGGGTTGCCTTTGATGCCTTCGGCGACCTACTTTTTTTCAACAGCAAAAAAAAGGAAGCAAAAAATGCCGCTCTCAAACGCCGAGAGGCTTGCACAGCGCAAATCGCTTTTGTAATAGGACGACATGCGTTGGCCTGCAAGGTGGGTTGCCAGATGGCTGTTGGTTGCGAGACGGCCTTGCGCGCTGTGCGTGATGGCTTTATCTGATGGTCTTTTGGGATGGCCTGTTTGTAATGGCTTCTCTGAATGACTGCGGAATGTCAAGAGAATCATTCGCGGGTCGCATATCGCATTAGGTCAACAGAAAATCAAATTGGTATAACCCGTCCGTCCATTCGCCCATTCGGGCGGACACAGAGGATCCCTTACGCTTCGTTTCTCGCCTTTAGGGATGGATGATTCGCCGATGAACTGGCCTGAGAATGAGGTATTGCCTTTCAAGCCCGTTCAACGGTCAATTGTCCCCCTTCCGTCTATTCCATGCCCTCCTCTATTCGCCATATTCTGACCTGGGCCAGCGGTATCCTCGGCCAAGCGGGTGTTTCCAGCCCACGGGTGGATGCCGAATGGGTGCTCGCCCATGTGCTTCAATGCTCGCGTTCAGAACTGCACTTGCGGGCGCGTCAGCCGCTTGCGGTGGCACAGTGCGCGACCTTTCGCAGCATGATTTTTCGCCGCGCCAATCGCATTCCCCTGCAACACCTCTTGGGCAACACCGAATTTTACGGCCTTCCCTTTTACACCTCGCCCGATGCCCTCATTCCCCGCCCGGAAACAGAGACCCTGGTTGAAGTTGCCATTGACCACTTAACAGACTGCCCAAACCCCCGCATTCTCGACATTGGCACGGGGTCGGGGATTATCGCCATTGCTCTGGCAAAAGAACGGCCAGCGTCTCATGTGATCGGCGCGGATATATCGCACGGCGCGCTTTGCCTCGCCCGCCGAAACGCCCGCCTCAATGGCGTTTCCGACCGCATTTCTTTTGTTCAAACCGATCTCCTCGCGCCCTTTGCAAAACCCAAGCACTTTCACGCCATTCTTTCCAACCCTCCCTATATCCCCCGCAGTGCTATCGACGCGCTCCAACCCGAGGTTCGCGCTTTTGATCCGCGCCTCGCCTTGGATGGGGGTAGCGATGGCCTGAGTTTTTATCGCAAAATCATTCCCCGCAGCATTCCTTTGCTCGCACGGGACGGGCTGTTGGGCTTGGAAATCGGCCACGACCAAGCCGATGCCGTTGCCCAACTGATCCGGCGACACATCGGCCTGACCCACACCGCCACCTATGCCGACCTGTGCGGGCATCCCCGCGCAGTACTCGCCCGCAAGCAAATCTGATTGTATTGACTTTTCCGACCTTTTTTGTTAATTTCTCACGCCTTAAAAGCGGTTTGAAATGAATGATGCCCCCTCCACGAGGCGGGAGACCTGATTTCCCCTATGCCTTTTAGAAAGGGGGATAGGTCCCATAAATCTCTCACCCTGTTATCCGCTATGTTAGATCAAATTTTCGCGCCTATCCAATATCAGATCGCGCGTTTTGAAGCGCGTCTCGAAGAAGTGATGATGGCCTCTGATGTCTATGGCATTCAAGAAATGGCCTATCACGTCGTCAAAAATCGGGGCAGGCGATTCCGACCGGCCCTCGCATTATTGACGGCGCAGGCCGTGGGCGAGTGTTCAGACGCGGTGATCGATGCTGCTGTGGGCGTTGAAATCATCCAGACGGCATCGCTCGTTCACGACGATGTGATCGACAATGCGGAAACGCGTCGGGGTTGCAATGGCCTGCATCTGCAATGGGGCAATCGCACGGCCATTTTGATGGGCGATTTTCTCTTTGCCAAATCGATGCAAGTGCTCGTTGGGCTCAATTCTTTGCCGGTGATGAACGCCGCGACCCACGCGATTCAGCGCATTGTCGAAGGTGAAATTCTCGAGGGCGAAACATCCACATCGGGTGAGGCGTCGCACTACTTTCGCATGATCAACAAAAAAACCGCATCCCTGCTCGCGCTATCTTGCGAATTGGGCGCGCTTTTGGGCAACGGATCACCCGACCAAGTCGTGCGTATGGCGTCTTTCGGCAGCAAAATCGGCGTGGCCTACCAGATTACAGACGACGTGCTCGACCTGATCGGCAATACAAACGATCTGGGCAAGCCCACGGGAAACGATTTGCGAGAAAAAAAATTGACCTTGCCCCTCATTCGCGCGCTGGCAAACTGCGAAAATGGCGAAGCAACGCGCATTCGCACCAAAGTGCTCAACGGCTTGGAAACCGACGGGGATTGGCGAGAAGTCACGCGCTTTGTCCAACGCTATCGGGGCGTTGAAGCCGCGCGAGAAGAGGCGCGTTCTTATGCCCAATCCGCACTCAAAAATCTGAATGTCCTGCACACTTCTTGCGCGCGAGACGCGCTTGTTTTGGCCGTTCAACATGTGGTTGAGCGCGACCGATAACCCCAAACGGAGTTCTTTTTGCAATGACCCGAGAAAGCTGGCGTTTGTTGGCGATAGGTGCGACCATTGTGCTCGCGCTTTTTTATCTTTATCCCACGTACCAATTTTATTACGCGCCGCCGGAAAATTTGGACCGTCGAGAGCGCGTCAAGCAACAGGCCATTAACTTGGGGTTGGACTTGCAAGGGGGCATCCACCTCGTCCTTGAAGTGGATCAATCCAATCTTTCAGACGATGAAAAAACCGATGTTGTCGCACGCGCCCTCGAAGTTATCCGCAACCGCATCGACCAATTTGGCGTTTCCGAGCCCATCATTCACCGCGAAGGCGATTGGCGCATTGTGGTCGAATTGCCGGGCGTGCAAGACATTGAACGCGCCAAGGGCCTGATCGGCAAAACCGCGCGGCTCGAATTTAAGATTCTCGAATCCGACGAAGGCCGCGTGGGGATGATCGAAAAAATAGACACGTATCTGGCGGCACAAGCCCCCGCTGACAGCACAAAAACCGACGACGACCCGCTCTTGGGTCAAACCGCCGCCGACACCCCATCCCTTTCGCGCTATGTTCGCTCGTATGGGCGAGACCTCGTGGTTTTGGAAGACAATATTTTGACGGTGCGAGACATTCTCTCTCGTCCGGGCGTGCAAAAGCTCACGCCGCCCGATGCCCAATTTCTCTGGGGATCCAAGGTTGAAGAAATGGGCGATGGGCAACTCTATCGCGCGCTTTACTACGTCAAAAGGCGCGTGGAAATGACGGGCGAAATTCTCTCGGATGCGTCTGTCACCACCGGTCAATCTTTTGAAAATGCGGGTCAACCCATTGTCAATTTTACGACCACCAGCCAGGGCGTGCGCCTCTTTGGGCGGGTCACGGGGGCGAATGTGGAGGAACGCATGGCGATCATTCTCGACGATCAGGTCTATTCCGCGCCCACAATTCGCTCCAAAATCAGCCAAGGGTCGGGCATTATTGAAGGCACGGGCAACATTGAAGAGGCCAAAGACCTCGCCATTGTCTTGCGCGCGGGCGCGTTGCCGGCCGATGTCCAAATCGTGGAAGACCGCACGGTGGGGCCTTCGCTTGGGCGCGATTCAATTGAACAAGGCAGAAATGCAGCCGCCATTGGCCTGATCATCGTGATCGTCTTTATGGTCATTTACTACGGCTTTTCGGGCCTGGTTGCGGACCTCGCACTCGTGCTCAATTTGGTCTTTGTCATGGCGATTCTCGCGGCTTTCCAAGGCACGCTGACCCTGCCCGGCATTGCGGGGATTATTTTGACTATCGGTATGGCCGTAGATGCCAATGTGCTGATTCTCGAGCGCATCCGCGAGGAATTGCGCGCGGGCAAAACCGTGCGCGCGGCGATAGAGAATGGGTATACGCGGGCGGTTCAGACCATTGTCGATGCCAATGTAACCACCATCATCACGGCCATTGTGCTCTATCAATACGGCACCGGCCCCATCAAAGGATTTGCGCTGACCCTGATGATCGGGATCATCGCGTCGATGTTCACCGCGATCTTTGTCACGCGCACCATTTACGACACGATCATCGCGCGTCAGATCAACCCCAGCCTGAACATCGGCAGATTGCGCGTTTTTGGCGATACCAATATCAACTTTCTCGGCCTGCGGCACAGCGCGTTTGTTTTGTCTATCGTTTTCATTTTCATCGGTTTGGGATCCACCTTTGTCAAAGGAGGGTACAATCTGGGCATCGATTTTGCCGGTGGCACGTTGCTCGAATTGCACTTTGAACCCGCGGCTTCTGTGGGCGACATCCGCCAGTCATTGGGCGATGTGCGCGTTGGGGATCGCAGCGTGGATTTGCGAAACAGCGAAATCAAAGAGTTTGGGTCGCCCAACGACATTCTCATTCGCGTGGAAGAAGAGGCCGAAGGCACGACCATCGCCGATGCCATCAAAACCAGGCTCAAATCCGATTTTGCCGGCAATATTCAAGATGCGACCGAGTGGTTGCGCCGCCAAGAAGCGGTTGGCCCCAAAATTGGCGAGGAACTCAAAACCAATGCGGTCTATGCCATTCTCGTTTCGATGATCCTCATCATTGTGTACGTGTGGTGGCGCTTCAGGCAGATCGAGTTTGGAGTTGCCGCCGTGATCGCCCTGTTCCACGATGTGATGATCACGCTGGGGATTTTCTCCATTCTGGATCGGGAAATTTCCCTGGCCATTGTGGCGGCCTTGCTCACCATTGTGGGGTATTCCCTCAACGATACCATTGTGGTCTATGACCGCATTCGAGAAGATCTCAAATTGTATCGCCGCGATGCGTTTGGCACGGTGATCAACCGCGCCATCAACGAATGTCTCAACCGCACTGTGCTCACGTCGGGCACGACCATGCTGGTGGTTCTCTCGCTGATTTTCCTGGGCGGCGAAGTGATCCGCGACTTTGCAATTGCCCTGCTCATCGGCATTGTGGTGGGTACGTACTCATCCGCTTTTGTGGCCTCGCCCATCGTGGTTGAGTGGCACAACCGCCGAGAGGCAAAAGCGAGGCGAAACCGAAGCGCGGCATAATTTGGGCACTGTTCACTATGCCCTCGCTTCTCATCTGCGTTCTTATGTGGTTGCCTTTCGCTCAAAACAAAAAAAGCCGACGTGCAAACGTCGGCTTTTTTTGTTGGAAGAATTTTTTGCTGGCTTATCTATATCTAACAGGTGGCAGTCGCGCCTTCGCGTGCGGAGCGAACATAATCGGCCATTGTTTTCACGCTCTCGAACAGTTCCACACGCAAATCTTCATCGGGCACTTCAAGACCAAATTCTTTTTCCAAGGCCACGACGAGTTCAATCGTCGCCATTGAATTGAGACCCAAACCACCGCCAAACAGCGCGTCTTCATCGTCTATTTCTTGCGGGTCAACTTCAAGAGACAAGGTGCGAATAATGAC
This sequence comes from uncultured Latescibacterota bacterium, assembly GCA_958295785.1. Lineage (GTDB taxonomy): Bacteria > Latescibacterota > UBA2968 > UBA2968 > UBA2968 > VXRD01. The sequence continues at coordinate 928,800 of OY282377.1, read as the reverse complement.
CTGTTTGACCCGATGTTCAATAGACATAAACCCTCCTATGCGTCTGAGAAATACTGTATCACGGTTTCAACGAGACGCTGTTGCCCCCTCTCGGACAAAATCTCAATCGCAGGCAGTTGAAACGTGTCTTCCAATGTTTTCAGGTGGCGATCAATTTCGTATCGCGCCATCTTTTTGGGCGCGATCAAGCTACGACCATAAGCGGTTCGGATTTGCTTTTCGCGGTCGCCCATCGCCAGCAACAGGGTCGGTGCTTTGCAAAAGGCGCGTATCCCATCTATCGTATCGCGGATGTACGCTTTCGCATCGATGCTGTTGACCACCAAAATGCAGGCATCCGGCTTCACGCCCAGCAAAAATGCCAATGAAGACAGACAATGCGTGCTGTGTTCTTGGATATCATAAGGAATCGTACCCAATTGAGAGCCTGTCAGGATGATGTCGGGCCGGCTGTGCTGGCAAACCGCTCGCATCTTGTAATCCAAATACGGCGCGTACTGTTGAAATGGCAGCTTGAGAGGCGAAGCATATCCCATTGGAAAGACGGCATCCATGCCAAATAATCGCGCATGGTGCTCGGTGCCGATTTGTCCAACCTTATATCCTTCTTTTTTTAACCGAGACCGCAACGCGAGTTGCAGGGTGAACTTGCCCTGTTGCGAACTCGTGCCCATCACCGCGAGCACGGGCACATCCACGGGCGGGAGTGCCTTGAAATTTTGAATCGCCTGTGCGAGTTCTGATCGGGGCACATGGGGATAGGCCAAGCGCAAGCCCTTTTTGTCCGCCAAGTCATACAGATCGCCGTAAACGGTTGGATCGAGAGCCTGAAAACTGAACACATGGCATCCCTCATCCAGTGCCAATGCGACATGTTCTCTAAGCAAATCGCGCTTGCGAACGCGGGAGAGTTGATCCACATAGCCCAAGATGAGCGTATCCGCATCTGCCATTGCACGGCGGATATTTGGGCTGATACGCAGATTGGCAACCGGCGCGTCAATCACTTTGCCCGCATCTTTGCCCCCCATTCCCTTGCCGAGCGGATCGCCGACGCCAACGATCTCAAAATCGAGCATCTCGCGATAGCGCACCAAGCTGTGCATCTCTTTGTTATACGGATACAGCGCGGCCTTTTTGATCCAGGAATAATCCGCTTGAAAAACTTTTTGGCGTGTCTGACGACTGGACTTTGCCGTATTCTGGTTCTTCGGCATTTCTCTTATGGCTCTTTCTCGTAACAATAACCGAATTTTTTGAACAGAAGAATTTGGATGCTGTCGCAACAAGCGTGCCACAATGCCCGCGATATGCGGCGCGGCAAAGCTATTGCCCCCGGTCATAATGTATTTTCCATTCAGCCAGCACCGCGCTGCTCATCGCCTCGTGCCACGCATTCGACGCGCTGACCCTTGCGATAGTAAAATCCGTCTCGGACGTGAATCGCACCCCCCGTCACCCCAATCACTTCGGGAAATATCGCGGGGTAACTCTCGCGCCCGTCATTGCTCTCGGCCGCCACGAGAATCGCGCCCGCATCAACCGCCTTGCGACACACGGCTTGAAGCGGTCGCTTAAACGTCACATCCGTTGTGCCCAAGCTCAAATTCACTACTTCCATCGCGTTGTCCATGCACCACTGAATCGCCGCGATCAACGCCCGGCCATCCGCCATCAACGAGTCGTCAAAAATCCGCACGCCATACAATGCCGCGTCCGGCACCTTCTTCCGAATAATCCCGGCACAAGCCGTGCCGTGCCCCGCACAATCGGAATAATCATCTGACACTACCACCTCGCCATCTTCACCCATCCGGATCTGAACCCCACTCACAATATCCCCCACCCCTGAATGCGATGCGTCTATGCCGCTGTCGATAATGGCAACTTTGATCGTTATCATTTTTAAACCATGTTTGAATATATCTCGGGGTATCAACTTTTTGGCTTGAACAGCTATTGGCTTTTACAAGCGGTATCGATTAATCCGTTGTTGACTTCTTCTGCAACTTTATACCCAATAAATTTACTTCAAATGAATCCATAGCTCATTATAAATAAAATAAAAAATATATGCATTATAGAAGTGAATCGTCAAATTTCCAACAGCATGGATACTCCAACACAATACTAAGGAGCCAGTCATTTCGAAAATTACTGCTGTAATTATGGAAGAAAAAGTAGTAGGTATTCCACTGAACTGAAAATGAAGTACACCAAAAACAATAGATGATAATAACACACTTCCTGCGCTATTTATTTTTTTTCGTAAAGAAGAATACAGCATCCCACGAAATAATAATTCTTCCACAAAAGGGCCAATAATAACTGTTAATAAAAGTGTAAAAATAAAAACTTCAGGTTTCCACCGAAACGCTTCACTAGGGTAATATGGACTAATCATATTTTTTGGAAAAATAAGTAAGAAAGGAAGTGTTATCACTGTAGCTTTTAGCACCCCAATGACACTGCCTAATACCAAATAATTCCTCAAACGATATCCAGTTAGTGTTAAATCTTGCAGTGAAAGATTGTATCTCGCTGAAATAATCCCCCAGATGACAAGAAAGCTAGTCAAATAAGACCAAATTAGGCATAATGGTTTGCCAAAAAGATAAATATAAGACGGTGAAAATTGAGTTAAAAATCTTTCAAAGAAGGGTGAAATCTGAACGAGATAAACAAGTAATGTGGGAAATCTTAGAGCGCACTGTCCCAATAATAGCGTTAAAATTATCAGACTAAGGGGGACCCAAGGCGGCCAAGGAGATTGCCAAATGCCATCGGCGGACCTCCCAAAGATCTCAGGTTTTTCATTTGAAACGCGAAAGTCATTTAATATAGATTTCAGATTCATTTTTGCAAAAAAATAGAAGAAGATATTTGAATAGGACTTACGCATGCTGAGTTAAAAAAGGGTGCAATTCCGTAAAATGAATCACTTTGAGGAGGTGTCAATGGACCGACCGACGCGTTTGGATTACTGTCAGTATCTGCTTAGCAGTCCCCTCAACGATACCCTGACCCATTTCGCCGACCATAGCGAAGGGTTCAGTCATGATATGATCAACCGCTATCTCGCCGGTGATCGTATCCCCCCCCGCTTGGTGTGGGAACACGTCAAAGACCACATCGCGTTGACGCCTGAAGGCTATGTGATCTTTGATGACACGGTTTTAGACAAGCGACACGCACGCAAGATCGCGTTAGTGCGCCGTCAATATAGCGGCAACGCCCAAGGCGTCATCAATGGCATCGGGGTGGTCACATGTGTCTATGTCCATCCGCAACAGGATCGGTTCTGGCTGATTGACTATCGGATTTATGACCCGCAAGGCGATGGCAAAACCAAATGGGATCCTCTCAAGGACATGCTCTCTGGGTTGGTCTATCAGAAGCGCCTTCCTTTTACCGGGGTCTTGATGGACAGTGGGTATGCGACTAAAACGGTCATGCGACACATAGAGCAGATGCAAAAAACCTATTCTTGTCCCCTCAAGACGAACCGGCGCGTGGACGAGTAGGCAGGCACAATCCCCTACCAGCGCGTAGATAGCTTAACTTGGACGAAAGCGCAACGCAAACAAGGCAAGCCCATTAAAATCAGAGGGTTCCCCAAAGACCACAAAGTGAAATTATTCCGGGTGGCGTCTGCTGCCAGACGCACGGCGTATGTCGTGACGAACGACCATGCTCAAAACGATTCTTCAGGGGTACAACAGGTGTGTCACCAAAGATGGAAAATTGAGCCATTTCACCGCGAAGTCAAACAGGTGACCGGGCTTGAAAAGTGTCAATGCCGGTTGGCACGCATTGTACGAAATCATATTGGGTGTGCGATGTTCGTTTGGATAAGACTCGCGCAGGTGGCCTATCAAACAGGACAAACCATTTATCAAGTCAAATACCGAGGGCTGGCTGACTTCTTGAGACAACAACTCAAAGCACCTCATATTCCAATGGTGATTGCGTAAGTCCTATTGAAGTAGAAAAGGCTCCAAGTTAAATTGGATGCAGAATTTGACTTCGGGTTGAAATTGCTGTATCCAATTTACATCGGAGCCTCATCTATTTCAACTAAAATAGGCACAACTTCGCCATGGATTCACACATGCTATAAACAGCTATTGCATTGGAGGTTTAATACTCTGTAAATTAAATTATTTTAAGTTTTGAATTGTCTGGATAAATGCGTTGATAATGGGCATTCATCTTGTCTCTCCCCTTGGGCAAAGTGAACTGCCAATTCAAGGGAATGCCCTTGGCCTCTCGGTCCTGGAAAAAGGCCAAAACTTCCCGGCGCAGTTCCGCCTGCGTCGCGATGCGCCTATTCAAACCTCCTCGCGCCAGAGCCGAAAACTCAATCTCGATCATGTTAAGCCAACTCGCCGACTTGGGAGTAAAGAAGAACTCAAACTTCTGCGCGAGGGCAAACGCCTCATCGGCTGGCAAGTAACGATGCGTGCGAGAAAGGGCGCATCCACTTTGCGGATGCACCATGTTTTCTTTAAGTGGGGCTTCAATTCGTTTTTTTGAGACTCGTCTTGACATGCGTGTGTGAGAGATGCTCACAATAGCCCAATGCCACGCAGTGATCCGCCAAGAGGCGCAACGTCCACCTGCCATGGCCTGCCGGGGGGTTGAACAGGCCAAGGCGGTGATTTGGGCCCGTTGCTTGCCCGTCATCTCCACCGGACGTCCTGGCCGTGGGGTATCTTTGAGGCCATCCAAGCCGAGGGTGCGGTATTTCTTTGCCCAATGACTCAGGGTCTGCCCGGTCAGGCCGAGGGTTTGAGCCACTTGAGTGTAGGTTTTGCCTCGGTTGAGTTCAAGCAAGCCCAAGGCGCGTTTGTAGCTTCGGGCTTTTTGGTCGCCTTTGGTGATCAAGGCGGTCAAAGTGTCTCGGTCTGTGGGGGTGAGTTGGACGTGTTGTTTGGGCATGAGAACGCCTCCTTGAAACAATTGAAATTCCAGATTATTTAATTTACAGAGTATTTAATCACTGGTAAAAAATTCAACAATTTTATCCCAGAATGATCCACCTACTTCTTGACCAGTTGTTACTGCGGCTTCCTCTGCTGACTCTCTTGCAATAGTTCTAGCTACCACCCTTGCCCCCGCACCAGCAACTCTTCCACCAGCTAGAGCAGGTCCAACGAGAAATTCAATTGGGCTAGGAGCATCCTCCAAACCTGGCGCATGCCTTTCCATGCTATCCGCCCAAGCAGGACTACCAGGACTTTGGCTGTCCGTCGTATCGGCAGATGATACTATAAAGTCAATATAAACAGCCTCCTCAGCATCAGCCTGTTCATCAGGATCAACTTCCTCGCCAGAATAGGCAATAACGCTTTCCGAATTGCCCACCCGTTGAGGTTTGTACAATTTTCTGATTTTCATTGTGTTTCTCCTTTCAAAAAGAATGAATGTTACAGCCCCGAAGCCAAATTCACATCATATACCTGCTGTTTTTTTGTTCAAGTGTGCATATACCCCATCTTGCATAGCCAACCACTCGTGCGTGCCCTGCTCTGCGATCTGTCCCTCATCCAAAACCACAATTTCATCTGCGGTTTGAATGGTGGAAAGCCGATGCGCGATGATAAGCGTGGTTCTGCCTTGTCGCACGGTTTTCAATGCCTCTTGGATGTGATACTCCGATTCCATATCCAAGGCGGCGGTGGGTTCATCCAAAATCAGAATCGGCGTGTCCATCAACAGCACACGCGCCAGTGCAACGCGCTGTTTCTGTCCCTCCGACATCTGCGCCCCCTGTTCGCCCACCAATGTTTCATAGCCATCGGGCAACGATGCGATAAAGTCGTGGATGTACGCCGCCCGTGTCGCATCTTGAACATCTCGCATGGGTATATCGTGCCCATCGAAAGACACATAGCCCTCTTGCGGATCGTAAAATCGCGGAATGAGTTTTGCCAAAGTCGATTTGCCCGATCCGCTCCTGCCGACCAATGCAATGGTCGTTTGTGCCGGGATATGCAGGTCAATGTGGTGCAAAACAGGCTGACCTTCATGATACGCAAAGCTCACCTCGTGAAAACCGATCTCACCTCGCACTTGGGGTAACACGGGCATGTCGGGACGATCCTGAATTTCGGGTCTCAACTTAAAGCAAGTAATTTTTTTTTATTTTTTTGTATGCCTACAATAGGAAAAAAAATACGAGATTTACGACGCGAAAAAAATTGGTCTCAGATTAACTTGGCAAAAGCCGCCCGCATTGACCAAGCGACCGTATCCCGAATTGAAGCAGAGACAAAAGTGCCCCGAACCGATACGCTATCCGCTATCGCGACTGCATTAGATTTCGGCAGACGCACTTTTGGATGTGAATGCCAGTGCTGAAACAACTGTCATTTGTCATGGATACGACCCCAGTTTGAACGATCTCATAAGCAACATGGCGAATGTGCTCACCACACAACAACTCGGGGAACTGAAAACTTTATTGGCTACTGAAGAAGGGAAGGCCGCGCTTGCGGTGCTCCTCCGGTTGTAAAAAAAAGAGCCTCTGAGGAAAGTTCGAAGGCTCCTTGAGGTGTTAGAAGACGAATCTTGAAATGAGAACGTGCCCGTGTCAATCAGGCCCTCGCCTTAGAGTCCCTAACAAAAAGGGTTGACATGGATTTGTGAGAGGCCGACTTTCTTCTCAGCCCAACCCTTACAACGTACATGCCCGGCATCTTTATCGGGCGAGGAGAGACAAATGTCCAAACCATTGGTGAGCGATGAACTCTGGGAAAAGGTCCAACCCCTTTTGCCGGTTCCCAAGCCGAGACGATTCCGCTTTCCCGGCCGTAAGCGCATTGACGACCGCAAGGCGTTGACCGGCATTCTATTCGTCCTGAAGAGCGGCATCCCGTGGGAGAGATTGCCCCAAGAGATGGGGTGTGGTTCCGGGATGACCTGCTGGCGTCGTCTGAAGGAATGGCATGACGCCGGCGTGTGGGAGCGGCTTCATCATCTGCTGTTGTCCAAACTGCGAGCGGCCGACGGCCTGGATTGGTCTCGTGCCTGCGTGGACAGCGCCTCCCTGCGTGCGGTAGGCGCTGGGGGGAAAAACCGGCCCCAATCCCACAGACCGCCGCAAGCCCGGGAGTAAGCATCATGTGATCACCGATGCCAACGGGGTGCCTCTGGCCGCGATTGTGACTGAGGCGAACCGGCATGATGTGACGCAATTGTTGCCCTTGGTGGACGCTGTGCCTGCGGTCAGGGGCAAACGCGGTCGTCCGCGCCTCAGACCCCAACGGCTGTATGCAGACCGTGCCTATGACTCGAGGGCACACCGGAAGGCCCTGCGCGCACGCCACATCTCGCCGGTGATCGCCCGGCGGGGTACAGAGCATGGCAGCGGGTTGGGCGTGTACCGCTGGGTCGTTGAGCGGACGCTGGCCTGGCTCCGGCAGTTCCGCAGACTGCGGGTGCGCGACGAGCGCAGAGCGGACATCCATGAGGCGTTCCTCTCCATCGGCTGTTCTCTCATCTGTTTCAGACGCTTACTTTCTTTATGTTAGGGCTTCTTAGAAAATCTAATCGCCTATCCCAAATTGCTCACAGTTTAGAAATCGGCTTTTAGTGATCAGCTTTCAGCCCACCCCGCCCATCCACCGCTCCCAAGTGGTCAGTGGTCGATGGTCAGTCCACCCCATCCGCCCAACCATTGCGTGCTTCGATTAACTGATGAACTGGCCTGAGAGGCGACCCGTTGTACCTCGTTCCGTCGATGCGCTAATTCACTGATTCGCTATACGCCTGCGTTATGGCGATGATGAGGGCGATGTCGTGTCGCGCATCCTCTACGGGCGTGCGGCATGGCTCGCCATGTGTGATACAGGCGTGGAAGTGGCGGAGTTCCCGCACAAAAGGGCTTTCCCAATCAATTGCGGGACTGCGCGTGCCGTGAGAGCCGTTGGCGTGGATTTCCTGTACCTTGAGCGTTGACAGGATGCCGCGTGAAAAGCCCGTGGGATACGATAGGATGATGCGTTTGGCGTCTTTGTAGATTTCTAAGGTCTCCTTAAAATGCCAGAGTTCGGGCAAATCGATCCATGTGGCGACACATCGCGCATCTGATGGATAGTGCAGGATCGCCGTCATTGCCCGCCCGCTTTGCCACACTTCGGCGCTGACCACCTCCGTTGGATTGCCCAGCATGACGCGCAGACCGTAAAGGTCGTGAATCATACTGCCCGACAGGGTAAAAAACGCCCGCACAACGTCATCCGACACCTTACCTACAGCCTGTTTTAATGCGGTCTGTCGCGCTGCCTGTCGCGCTGCTACAGCTTCGGGCGGCACATCGTCAAAATAGGTCAAGTCAAACTGTTTCAAATGCAAAGCGTTATTGGGGTGCAAATGATTCACCTGTACAAAACGCACATCCCCCGCATCTCCCACCTCTTGCTGTGCCATTTCAAACGCCGGGTCATAGACCTTCATATAGCCCACCTGCCCCACTGTGCCCGCGTCCTTTTTTGCAGTGCATATCGCATCGACTTCCTCAAGTGAATAACACATCGGCTTTTCAATAAAGACGTGCTTGCCCGCCGCAAAGGCCGCCACGGCCAGTTCGGTTTTGGGGTCGGCATGGCACAACATCACCGCATCGACATCGGGCGCGTTCAACAACTCGTGCGGGTGCATCGTATAATTCGGCACATTGAAAACCTCTGCCAGCCATCTCGCCAATCCCTGCGAAATATCACACACCCACGTCACGTCATAAAGCGCGTGCAAAATTGCCAGATTTGGCATGTGTTGCACCTGTGCAATTGCACCGCATCCAATGATCCCCATTCTGATTTTGGACATGATGCCCTCCAATAGAAGCGTTTATGCAGAATATACGAACCCCGCCGTTCCGCTTGTTGGGGGCTATGCGTTTTATCGCGTACTGTGGCGTTTATGTTAAACTTTCTGCGACGGCCATGATCCCGGCTGTCACACCTCTTCGAATCGTTTCCAACGCCATGCTCGGTTGGGGCGCGCCCTGTTTGACCACGAGTTCAGGCGTGGGCGGCACATGGATAAACCCCGCAGGCGTATCGCGCTCGTTTTCGGCGATCAGGTGCAGCGCGGAATACATGATGTGATTGCACAAAAATGTGCCTGCCGAATACGTCAACCGGGCCGGCACATTGACCTCGCGCATGCGCCGAACCATAAGCCGAGTCGGCAAGGTGGCAAAATAAGCATCGGGCCCTCCGTCAACAATGGGATAATCGACATCGTCTATCACTTTCAAATTTATGCCAACGCGCTCGACATGTAACGCAGACGCAGAACCGTGCAACCCCAAAGACACCACCGCTACGGGTTCGTGCTCGGCGATAAGCGAAGCGACTTTGGCAATATCATCGCCGCGAATCACCGGCAACGCGGTTGAAACGATTTCGCATCCACCTATCGAAGTGCCATTCAAAGACTCGGCCACAACGCCTGATGGATTTGTCGGCCACTTGGCCCAGGGTTCAAAACCCGTCAGTAAAATTTTCACACGACCTCCTCGCATAAGCAAAATACGCATCCGAGCGTATGGCATCTTCAGCACGGGTGTCCGCGTGGGTATCCGCCCGCCTTGGAAGATGCAGATGCGTTAGTAATGATTCTGGCTCTATGCTGCTGGTGAACCTTTTCACCGAACAGTCGCACAAAAGCCCCGTCCGACAAAAGTCAAACGGGGCTTTTAACAGGGTCGAGAACGACCACCTCACGCATTCTTCAGGGCATTCACGGCTTCGATCAATCGCCGGTCCGCTTTGTAGCGCAATTCTAAAATCACGTCAATATCTGCCAGCGAGTTCGACTCGGCCTGTAGCCGACACACGGCAATGCGGTCGGACAGGGCATTCATCACCATGTCGAGCAACATCAAATCTGTCACATCGTCTGCAACCATGCACTCATCGGCCAAAACCTTGCGGATCATCTCCAAGGGTTTTTTGAGTGCCTCGGCGTCTGGGAGGGATGCCTGTTTTTCATTATCGACCAACTCGGCGGACAAACTGCTCAGAAAGCCCTCGCTGAGAAAGCGACGGGTTTTGTCTTCTGTCCACGATTGCGCCAAAATTTCTGCGAGTTTGCGCGAAACCCCGTCGGGCTTCTTCTCATTCCTACTGCGACTGCTTGAAGGCCGCTGTGTATCCCGATCGTTTTGTTCGTTGCGATTGCGTCCTTGGGTCGTGCGAGTCGGCGGTGCTTTTGGCTCTGGTTCAACGGGGGTTTCAACGGCTGGTGCGTCTGCCTGCGCGTCCGCCCGCCGAGTGGATTGAACGGGTGTGCTGACGCCTGCGCGACCTTCCCAGCCAATAGGCCCTGACCGCTTGGAACGCCGCCCCCACTGCATTTCTTCTGTGCTCTCAGGCTGCTCTTGAGGCGTTTGTCCGGCCGGTTCTGCTTTTCGCGCTCGATTAATAGAAGCCGTTGTTTCAACCTTGTTTTCATCTCGATCCGCAGAAGCCGCTGTTCCGACCTTGTTTTGAGCTTGATCAATAGAAGCCGTAGTTTCAACTTTGTTTTCATCTCGATCCGCAGAAGCCGTTGCTTCGATCTTTTCCTCTGCCTCGGTCGGTTTGGGTGGCGTCGTCTCTGCACGCGCTTCTGTTGCGGCGGGCTTCTTGGCCTTTTTCGCCGGCTTTTTGGCTTTTTTCGCTGGCTCTTTGGTTGACCGCTTTTTCGCTGTGCGCGGCGCAGAGGATGTGGCGTCGTCCGTCTCCTCTTTTTTTGAGGTCGCCCGCTGTTTCTTCGCAGGCTTCTTGGCTGGCTTTTTGGTAGTGCGTTTTTTCGCTGTGCGTGGCGCAGAGGATGTGGCGTCGTCCGTCTCCTCTTTTTTTGTAGTCGCCCGTTGTTTCTTCGCAGGCTTCTTCACCGGTTTTTTTGCAGACTTTTTCGCTGTGCGCGGTGCAGAGGATGTGGCGTCGTCCGTCTCCTCTTTTTTTGTAGTCGCCCGTTGTTTCTTCGCAGGCTTCTTCACCGGTTTTTTTGCAGACTTTTTCGCTGTGCGCGGTGCAGAGGATGTGGCGTCGTCCGTCTCCTCTGTCGTTTGGGTTGCGCGCTGTTTCTTTGCCGGCTTTTTGGTCGCACGCTTTTTTGCCGGACGTTTTGCTGTCGCGGCTTGGGGTTCGTCAACCTGAGTTTTTGTTTTTGCCATACTATCCTTTCATTGATGGGGTGATCGACAAATACGCGCTGAGATTTGCTTTGGTGCTCATAATATAGACAAAATTCCGCATAAATTCAACCAAACACAAAAAGGGGCTGACCGGTGGTCAACCCCTCGTGGATCATGCCAAGCACGCGATTTAGTGCATGTGCCCGTGATCGTCGTGGGCAACGTTTTGATTCTCTTCTGGCATATCCGTCACCAGGGCTTCGGTCGTCAACAACAACCCGGCGATAGACGCTGCGTTTTCGATAGCGGTACGCACCACCTTTGTCGGATCGATCACGCCGGCATCGACCAAGTCTTCATACTGCTCGGTGCGGGCGTTAAACCCAAAAGCCCCTTCGCCTTCGCTCACCTCTTGCACGACCAAGCTGCCTTCCAAACCGGCATTATCGGCAATTTGACGCATCGGTGCTTGCAATGCGCGGCGCATAATATCCACGCCCGTTTTTTGATCGCCCTGCACTTGCGTCTCGTTCAACGCGCCAATGCTGCGAATCAGTGCCACACCACCGCCGGGCACAATACCTTCTTCAACCGCAGCGCGCACGGAATGAAGGGCATCTTCGACCCGGGCTTTCTTTTCTTTCATCTCGGTTTCGGTTGCTGCACCCACATTGATCACGGCCACGCCGCCGGCCAATTTTGCCAACCGCTCTTCGAGTTTTTCGCGGTCGTAATCGGAGGTCGTATCTTCGATTTGCCGGCGAATCTGACTCGTGCGCCCTTGGATATCGGCGACCGTACCCGCGCCTTCGACAATCGTGGTGTTGTCTTTGTCGATCACCACGCGCTTGGCCTGACCGAGGTCGCCGACCTGGACATTTTCGAGCTTAATGCCGAGGTCTTCCGTGATCACGCGCCCGCCTGTCAGCACGGCGATATCGCCCAACATCTCTTTGCGGCGGTCGCCGTATCCCGGCGCTTTTACCGCACAGGCCGCGAGTGTGCCGCGCACTTTGTTGACCACAAATGTGGCCAAGGCTTCTCCTTCGACATCCTCGGCGATCACCAAAAGCGGCCTGCCCGCCCCGGCGACTTTTTCGAGCAAAGGCAACAAGTCTTTCATGTTGGACAACTTCGCCTCGTGAATCAGGATCAGCACATCCTCCAGCACGGCTTCCATATTCTCTTGATCCGTCACAAAATAGGGCGACAGATAGCCGCGGTCAAACTGCATGCCTTCGACCACATCCAGCGTGGTCTCGATGCTCTGGGCCTCTTCGACCGTAATCGTGCCATCTTTGCCCACTTTGTCCATGGCATCGGCTATAATCTCGCCAATGTCGCTGTCGCTGTTGGCGGAAATCGTTCCCACCTGTGCGATAGACATGCGGTCTTTCACCGGCTGGCTCTGGCTTTCCAACGCGCTGACCACGGCTTTGACTGCCACATCAAGGCCGCGCTTGAGATCCATCGGGTTGGCACCTGCGGTGACATTTCGCAAACCCTCGCGGAAAATCGCTTCGGCCAGCACAGTGGCAGTGGTCGTGCCATCGCCTGCGACGTCAGAAGTCTTGGAAGCGACTTCCTTGACCATCTGCACGCCCATATTTTCGTAAGCGTCTTCGAGTTCAATTTCTTTGGCAACGCTCACGCCATCTTTTGTCACTGTGGGCGACCCCCACGACTTGGCCAAAACCACATTTCGCCCGGCAGGCCCCAGGGTGGCTTTCACGGCCTTGTTCAAAAGCGTGACCCCATTGAGGACGCGCTCGCGTGCATCTATACCATAAGCAATTTGCTTTGCCATAATGTCAATCTCCTTCTCCAGTCGCGTTATTGGATAATGCCCAACACGTCGTCTTCGTTCACGATCACAAACTCATCGCCGTCAATTTCGATTTCCGTGCCGGCGTATTTGCCGATCAAGACCTTTTCACCGGGCTTCACTGTCAGCGCGATCACATCGCCCTGTTCGTTGCACTTGCCCGGACCAACGGCGATCACCTCGGCTTGCTGAGGCGTTTCTTTGGCCGTATCGGGGATGATAATTCCCCCCTGCACTTGCTCATCGGCCTCCACCCGCCGCACCAAAATGCGGTCGGAAAGCGGACGTACATTCATCTAAAAACCTCCTTGAACAACATGGGGTTAAAGGTAATTTGGCACTCCGTTGTGCAGAGTGCCAAAGGCGAAAGCAAAATATACAAACTCGCCCAAATGGACGCAAGAGGAAATAGTGAAATGTAAGACAAGAGACGGGAGTTTCGCCACAATGTGCCTTTGAAGGGGCTGTCGCTCGTTGTACCCCGCTCGTGTTTTTTGTGGTTACATCTTGTATCTTGTATTTTCGGGCGAGCACGGGGGCACCGCCCCTACATTTTTAAGCTCGCATCTTCCCTCTTATTCAATATCCGCCAACTTGCTTTTTTTTCCTGCCAACATTTTTTCCATGTGGGCGATTTGCGCTTTGAGCAGTTCGGGATTTTCCCGTGCATCTGTTTCTTCAGGAGGGGGTGGAATTTCAGCCGGCAGGAGGGCGTCTTCCCAATCGCCGTATCCGCCTTCCATCGAAATCACCTTTTCGTATCCCATGGCTTTCAAAGTCTCACCGGCCAAAAGGGACCGCACGCCGCCCGCGCAAATCACAATGACCTCGCACGACTTGTCGGGCAATGCCGATGCCGCCCGATGCTCCAATTCGCCGCGCGGAATATGGACAGCCCCTTTTAAGTGCCCGCGCTCCCATTCATCCAGACCGCGCACGTCGAGCAAGACGGGATCGCGGCCCTGTTCCAAATAATCGTGGACTTCCCGCACAGTCATTTCCGGAATATTTTGACGCGCCTCATCCAGCAAATTTTCACGCGATTTCATAATGCACATCTCCCCATTTTTTATTTTTTGCCTACATATTCGGGTGGCGAGAGTTCCTCAACTACTGACGGATTAAAAAGTGATGGTTGTACTCCTATCGTTTTTCGGGTATCAGCATAAGACAGATGTTCTGTGGACTTTGCGATCATCGCAACTGCCCTATCATCTGGCGCAACGACTGTCTCAATGGGATGCCCGTTGAGCAAAAAATCCACAATATCGAGTGGCTCTACCCAAAAGAACGATTCCTTGCCTTCAATTTTGACAACCTCTCTCAGTTCCATCAGCAACCGCCCAAGCGCATTCACGCCAACAAGGGTGCGTTTGTCCACAGGTTCAGCACCCCAGAAACCATCCTTCCGGGATTGCTCAACGATCGGTTGATCGCCAGTCTCCAGCAGGAGATCGCCGAACGCACCCCAGTTCTGTGTAAGCTTCACCCGCAAACACCAACGCATGATCTTGACTCGAACCAAGTCCCAATCCGGGCGCGACTGCCGTTGATGCTTTCTGCTCTTCATCTTGGCTGTCATTGGGCTTCTTTGTTCAATAATTGCCCTTTGCACGGCAGGTAAGTGCGGAAAACGACAGGCTTGATACAGAGCCTCGGATGTGCGAATGTAGATACCGTTCACACACAAGGGAAAACCACCAGCCATATTGGACAATCCGCCGAAAGCTTCTCTTGTTTTGAGAAACACAATACTGGTAGCGCGGTCGTAGGTTCGCGTCTGTCCGTTATGGCGATTGCCAGAAGTTGATGTCGTCGAAACTTGGATCATGGCTATATGTCTTGCGTGGCAAAAGTGGGTACCACAGGCTGAGGGGATGATGAGAAGGGGCCTTGGGATCGCCCCACCAAAGCGCGAGTGGACAATTATTGGGGCAATTTCTGAATGTCACGATCATCGAACCAAACCCGAGGCCAAATGGGCCAAATCCAAGAGGTCGCATCGCTGGGCTCGGATCGGCGCAAAATGATCGGATCCTTACTCCCGCCAATAAGAGTTCTCGCTCGAGTCGTTGACGCCCATTTTCCGAAAAAAATATATCGTTCCTTAACCTTCCACCAAGCTGACGTGGTTCAAACGGAAATTTCGTTTCACTTTGTACGTAGTTTTGTACTTCGTTCTCATCGGGAAGTTCTATTGGCCAAAGCACTTCGGATATGCGGCGATAGAATTTCCTGTTCTCAAAACGAATAGCAACCCAAATGTGAAGGTCAATATCCTTCTCCGCCTCACTAGCAACGTTACGAAGACGCTCTTTGCACTTCCACTCTCCAAAACTGTGGGTCGCAATAACAACGATATGCAACGTGGCTTTCTTTGGTCCCTTCTCTATCCAATTCGAAAGGTCTGCACCAATGCGTCCGCCAGTGAAAAGTGCATCATCCAAATAGATAAAGGCTCCACCTATTGAACCGCATTTGTCAATGTTCAGTCCGTACTTTCCATTGAGTGCTTCCCCGAACAATTCTCTGATTTCCGTTTGGCTATGTCCCCGACTCTGGATATCGAGCATTGTTGCATCGTGCCAAAAATCGTGCGGATTGTCACTAGCAAGTTGCTTATTTTCAACAAGTTTTGTAAAAAATCGGTTTACATCAGAGTTCGAGAAGTAGGTCCTTTTGAGCACATAGTCCATTTCACGCAGTAAGGGAACCTGTACAGTCTTGTCAAACTGACATACCCACTGGTCGACATGATCTGGCGTCGGTTGGACAATCTCGCCCGCCCGGTAGTCCTCGATAGTGTCAGCGACAGAAGCCAACAGTGTGCTACGCTCGTTCAAGATGTGTCCTATTGTTTTTTGTCGTTCAAAGTCTTCCGTGGCAATGCTTGTACTTCTTTTTGCTACCGCACGGGCAGAGTTCGTTGCGCCCCACCTTTTTTTGGACTCGCACCGGCTGTTTTTTGGCTGCCCCACCTTCTGAAGAGTTGGCGGTCAATTCATCGGAATCAGGCTCGGGCATGCCGGCAAAGCCCATTCCCGTTGCATCGCGGTGTTCCAACGACAGGCGGACGGGCTGCCGAGTGCACGATGGTGCGGGGGTTTCTTCAACGGAAATGCGGAAGAGCAAGCGCAATGTCTCGCGGTTGATGTCTTCGAGCAGCGCGACAAACATCTCATAGCCTTCGCGCTTGTATTCGATCAATGGATTCTTTTGCCCGTAACCGCGCAGGCCAATACCCTCTTTGAGATCGTCCATCTCGCGGAGGTGTTCTTTCCACTTTTCATCGAAAACGCTCAAATAGATCATGCGCTCAATCTGCCGCATGCGGTTTTCGCCGATCACCCGCTCGCGGCGGTCATAGGCTTCTCGGATCCCGTGCAACACGCGGTCGCGCAACCCGGATTCGCGCAAGGTGGTCAACTCCTCGTCGGAAATCACCGGGGCTTGCAAAAACACATGGCGCAAATCGTTTAGCAAGCCATCGAAGTTCCAATCTTCCGGATGCGCGTCTGCCGGGACGTGAATCTCGAACAGGGCATCGACCGTATCGTCGATCATTTCGCTGATCATCGCCGAAATATCTTCTTCTTCCAATGCGTGCCTGCGCCTGTCGTAAATCACTTCGCGCTGCTGATTCATCACGTCGTCGTAATCCAGCACCTGCTTCCGAAATTCAAAATTGCGCGCTTCCACGCGCTTTTGCGCGGTTTCGATAGACTTTGTCACCCATCCGTGTTCGATCACCTCGTCTTCTTCGGCGCCCAAGCGGTCCATCACGCGGGCAATGCGCTCAGAGCCGAACAAGCGCATCAAATCGTCTTCCAAGGAAATGAAAAACCGCGAACTGCCCGGATCGCCCTGCCGCCCTGCCCTGCCGCGCAACTGCCGGTCAATGCGCCTCGATTCGTGTCGTTCCGTGCCGATAATATTCAACCCACACGGGACTTCGTCCCGACACCCGTATTCCTCTATGTATGGGCACGGGGGTTGGCCGTTATTCGAATTGGCAATCAACGCGCACCGATGCCCTTCGGGGGCTTTGACCACGCCCTCGCCGAGTTTGATATCCGTGCCGCGCCCGGCCATGTTGGTCGCTATGGTCACCGCGCCCGGTTGCCCGGCCTGCGCGATGATCTGCGCTTCTTGCGCGTTTTGCCGCGCATTGAGCACTTGGTGTTTGATTTTTTTGCGCGAGAGCACCCGCGAAATGAGTTCGGATGTTTCAACGGAAATCGTGCCCACCAAAACCGGCAACTTTTGTTCATTTAAGCGCGTAATTTCATCGATCACGGCATTGTATTTTTCGCGTTTTGTGCGGTAGATCCAGTCATTGGAGTCAATGCGGCGCACCGGCTCGTGCGTTGGAATCGCCACCACGTCGAGTTTGTAAATTTGGTGAAATTCTTCGGACTCGGTCTCGGCAGTGCCCGTCATGCCCGCCAAGCGGTCATAGAGCCTGAAATAATTTTGCAATGTAATGGTCGCAACAGTCTGCGTGTCGCGTTCCACCTTCACCTTTTCTTTGGCTTCGAGGGCCTGATGCAAACCATCGGCAAACCGGCGGCCGGGCTGGGGTCGTCCGGTAAATTCATCCACGATGATCACCTTGCCCTCTTCGATCATATACTGCACGTCCTTTTCGTAGAGCGAATACGCCTGCAACAATTTTCGCACGCTGTGGATGGACTCGTTCTTTTCGCCGTAATCCCGATAGGCGGCTTCTTGCAATGCGTCTCTTTCCGCGTCTGAGAGCGATGTATTTTGTGCGATATTCCGCAGGACTTCATCGAGATCGGGCAACACGAAATCGTCTGGCTTGCGGCTGATTTCATCGCGGCCCTTTTCCGTCAGGTCGATGATGTGGCTCTTTTCGTCGATGCTAAAATAGAGGTCTTCGTCCAATTCCCCGGTGCGCTTGTCGCGGATGTAATCGGCCTCCACGCGCTGCACCAAGCGTTTGACGCCCTCTTCCTGAAGCCGCTTCATAAAGCGTTTGTTCTTGGGCATGCCGCGCTGCACCTGCAACAACAACACGCCGCCCGCGTATTCATCGCCCGACTCGAGTTCTTCTTCTGCGCGCTTCAAAATATCACTGATCACGCGGGTTTGCGCCCGCACCAATTTTTCGACTAGGGGACGCCTTTCTTCGTACCGATGCGACGTGGATTCGGGCACGGGGCCTGAAATGATCAACGGCGTGCGCGCCTCGTCGATCAAAATGCTATCCACCTCGTCGATAATCGCAAAATAGTGCTCGCGCTGGATCAAATCGTCGGGGTGAATCGCCATGTTGTCGTACAGATAATCAAACCCAAACTGGTCCTTCGTGCCATAGACAATATCCATCTGGCAGGCTTCTTTGTGGTCGCAATCGCGCATGCGATAGCCATCTGCGCCATCCTCTTCCATGATAAAACCCTCCACGCCCAATGCGCGGTCCTGGATCACCCCAACCGTGAGACCGAGGGACAAGTACACAGGCCCCAGCCACATGGCGTCGCGCTTGGCCAGATAGGAATTGACCGTGACCAGATGCACGCCGCGCCCGAGCAGGCCATTCAAGTACAAGGCCAGGCCCGCGGCCAGGGTTTTGCCCTCGCCTGTGGCCATCTCGGCGATTTTGCCCTGATGCAACACGGTCGCGCCGATCAATTGCACGTCGTAGGGAATCTCGTGCCACACAATTTGATCGCCTGCGCGATCCCACGACTTGCCCCGTTCCTTGAAGCGGCGGCACGTTTCCTTAAAAACCGCAAACGCTTGTGGGTGAATCTCATCGAGCACCTCGCGCTCGATCTCCTTGATTTCGGCTTCGACCTCGGCGATATCTTCCAACTGCTCGGTGCGGTCTTCGTCTCGTTGCAACGCGGCCAATTCTTCTCTGAGCGCGGCCAAATGCTTTTGGGCATCGGCTGTGGCTTCTGCAATGCGCGTGCGAAACGCCGTTGTCTTCTCTTTCAATGCCCCGTCAGACAAACCGGCGTATTCTTCGTAGTATTGGTTGATTTCATCCACAACCGGCTGCATCTTTTTGACGTCGCGGTCGTGTTTGTTGCCGAAAATTTTTGTGAGAAAATTCATCGCTGTTCATCCTGATGGGATTGGTTTAGGGGCAGGGTGGACTGACGACTCCCTCACATCCCCACCTCAATGCGCTCGGCCAAAATGGGCGGAAGGCCCGCGGCCAAAATTTTGGCTTGTGCCGCCGCCACATCGTAAGACACGCGGTGCAACTCAATGTTCCCTTTTTCCCTGTCCCACACGGCAAAGGCCGCCCGCGCATCGCCATCGCGGGGTTGCCCCACGCTGCCCACATTGACGAGGTAGCGGTCGTCATCGGCCAACCGCACGCTTCCCTCGCGCAGCAGCGTGGTTTTTCGAGACGCCGAACACACAAAGGCGCGGTGGGAATGCCCGACAAAACACATCGCAAAATTCGTGTACGCCAGCGCGTAAGAGCCTTCGTCCGGATCGAACAAATAGCCCCACTCAGCGGGATTGAGGGGCGTGGCGTGGGCATAACAGCAACCGCCTTCCTCTCGAGTGGGTTTGTAAGCGCGCAACAACGCGGCGTTTTCCTCGCTTATCACCCGCGCAGTCCACTCGACAGCCTCTCGCGCAATCGGATTGAAATACGCCAGATCCTCCAAGCCGACGACCGCCCAATCGTGATTGCCCGCCAAGACAAAGTCAGACGCGGCGCGCACGCCCTCGAGGCAGGTGTTGGGGTCTGCTCCGTAGCCGACCGTATCGCCCAAACAAATCATCCGATCCACATTCGCTTCTGCGATTTTTTTTTGCACGGTTTGCAGGGCCTCTAAGTTTCCGTGTACATCTGAAAAAATCGCGATGCGTCCAAAACTATCCATTGGCTTGTTCCGCGGGCATGAGATGCTCTTTGGACAGGGCGTCCAAAATGCCATTGATAAAGCCGGCCGCTTTGGCTTCGCTAAATTGCTTGGCGAGTTCGATGGCCTCGTCAATGGAGACTTTGTAGGGAATATCTTCGAAATAGCGCATTTCCGCAAGGGCGATCCAAAGCACGATATGGTCGATGCGCGAGACCCGATCCAACGACCAATTTTCCAATACGGGCGCGATAGATGCGTCGAGTTCCTCGCGATGTGCCCAGGCTGTTTCGGCCAAATTCATCGCAAAATCCGAAGACGAGGCCGAAAGGCGCGTGCGGATGCACATGGTATGCGCGGTCTGCCGCACGGAATCGCCAGAACTCGCGGTCCAATACAATGCCTGCAAGGCCGCCTGACGCGCTTTGCGCCGGGATTTGATCATTACCCTTCCTCCCATGTAGCGGCGACATTGACCATTTCAATCGCGCCTAAGGCGGCTTCCCAACCCTTGTTGCCGGCTTTTGTGCCGGCCCGCTCTATGGCCTGTTCAATGGTATCGGTGGTCAAAATTCCAAACATCGCGGGCACGCCGGTTTCGCATCCCACAGCCGCCACGCCTTTTGCGGCTTCGCTGCACACGTAGTCAAAATGCGGCGTGCTACCCCTGATCACAGTGCCCAAGCAAATCAGTGCGTCATACCGACCGCTTCGCGCCATCTTGCGCGCCATCATCGGAATTTCAAAACTGCCCGGCACCCACACCACCTCCACGGCGTCTGTATCGCCGCCGTGTCGCGCAATGCAGTCGAGCGCGCCGCCGAGCAATTCCTTGCCGATAAACGCATTGAACCGGCCCACCACAATGCCGAATCGCTTGCCTTGGGCGGACAATTGTCCCTCATAAATTTTGGGCATCGCGGTCTCCTTCCTCGCGCACTTGCAGATCGCCTTCTCGAAACAGATGTCCCATTTTTTCCCGTTTGGTTCGCATGTAGGTCAAATTCCACCTGTTGACCTGAATGGCGACCGGAACGCGATCCACGATCTCGATTCCATAAGCCTCTAACCCCACGCGCTTCGATGGGTTGTTGGTGATGAGTTTGACCTTGCGGATCCCCAAATCCGACAAAATTTGCGCGCCAATGCCATAATCGCGTTCGTCCATTTTAAACCCGAGTTTCAAATTGGCCTCCACGGTATCGTAGCCATCTTCCTGCAATTTGTAGGCGTGCAATTTTGCCCGCAACCCGATTCCCCGGCCTTCCTGTCGCATGTACACCAACGCGCCGCGGCCTGCGTCTTCAATCATCTCGAGGGCCGAGTGCAAATTCTTCTCGCAATCGCAGCGCAATGACCCCAAGGCATCGCCGGTCAAACACTCCGAGTGCATCCGCACCAACACGGGCGTGCCGTTAGAGAGATCGCCCTTGACCAATGCCACATGCTCCCGGTCATCTACATCGCTTTCGTAGAGGTGCAACTGAAACGCGCCGAATCGCGTGGGCAAATCCACTTGCTCCACACAGCGCACGAGTTTTTCGGAACGGCGGCGATAGGCGATCAAGTCGTGAATCGTCACCACGTTCAAATCGAATTGCGCGGCAAATTCCAAAAGTTGCGGCAAGCGGGCCATGGTGCCGTCTTCATTTAGTATTTCGCACAACACGCCGACGGGAGATAGGCCAGCCAGCCGTGCGAGATCGACCGCTGCTTCGGTGTGCCCCGCGCGGCGCAAAACCCCACCGGGCATGGCGCGCAATGGAAAGATGTGACCGGGGCGACCAAAACTTTCGGGCCGCGATTGGGGATCGACAAATTGCCGAATGGTTTCCGCGCGATCCTGTGCCGAAATGCCCGTGCTCACGCCGTAGAGCGCGTCGATGCTCACGGTGAACGGGGTGCCGTGTAGCGCGGTGTTGGTATTGACCATCATATCCAAGTCGAGATCTTTGAGGCGGTCGGGCGTTGCGGGCAAGCAGATCAACCCACGCCCATAGCGCGCCATAAAATTGATGGCTTGGGCGGTCGCCTTTTCCGCCGCCATAATGAAATCGCCTTCGTTTTCCCGGTCTTCGTCATCGACCACAATGACGATTTTGCCCGCGCGAATATCTTCGAGCGCGTTTTCAATTTTTGCGACTCTTTTGCCCATACATCTTTCTCATGTAAATGACGGGTCGCGCATCATCGACTGGACGCACCCTTCTGTGAGTGGGGCTTCCAAACGTCTATACGGCCTGCCCTTTACCTGCACCAACCGCTCCAAATAGCGCGCGATCATATCCACTTCGAGATTGACCCTATCGCCCGGATATTTCTCCGACAATGTCGTAACAGCCAGCGTGTGCGGGATTGCCGCGATAGAAAAGGTACACGCTGTAACGGAAACCACGGTCAGGCTGATTCCGTCAACCGCGACCGAGCCTTTCTCGGCGATATAGGGGGCCAAATCGCGCGGCACTTCAAATTCAAACGCGACCTGAGCCGCGGATTCCACGCGGCGCTTCACGCGACCAACCCCATCGACATGCCCGGCGACGAGATGCCCGTCGAGGCGGTCGCCGAGTTTCAAGGATCGCTCCAGATTGACGCGACTGCCCATGCGGCTATCGCCCAATGTGGTTCGCCGCAGGGTTTCCGCCACCGACTCGACCGCAAAGGTGCGCGCATCGAACTGCACAACCGTGTGACACGCGCCGTCAATGGCAATGCTGTCGCCCGTCTTTATGCCACCGAGCACCTGTTGCGCGGCAATTGTCGTGCGCCGATACCCCGCACGCGCTTCAACGCGCCGAATCGTTCCCACTTCTTCTACTATACCCGTGAACATGATGACTTTACCCGCGCAGTGAACAGAAAATCATCGCCGATAGATTCGACTTTCACCTCTTCCAGCGCGATTGCATCGCCTATCGAATCAATGCCCAAGTGCCCGATAGACCGCAATCCCGCGCCCAAAATTTTGGGGGCCACAAACACGGCCAATTGATCGACCAATCCCAGGCGCAATGCCGATGCCGCAACGCGACTGCCGCCTTCGATCAAAACCCGGCGCAACCCGGCCCGCACGGCCCTTTGCAAGACCATCTTCAAATTTACTTGACCCGCTGGCAACTGCCAGACCTCCGCGCCTCTGTTTTCTCGCGCCTGTACCCGCTCTTTGCACGCGCCTTCTGAGGCTACCAAAATTAGTGCCGCGCCGCCAAAAATTTTCGCGGTCAATGGGATGGTCAACCGCGTGTCCAAAACGATCTTTGTCGGGCTGCATCCCTTGACATATCGCACGGACAACTCGGGGTCATCGGCCATTACAGTGCCGCGCCCGACCAGAATCGCGTCTGCCTCTGCGCGCAGTTGATGCCCATGCACCCGCGATTCTTTGGATGTGATCCACTTTGAATCGCCTTTGCAGGTGGCGATATTGCCATCCAGCGTTTGCGCCAGTTTTAAGGTGACAAAAGGCAATCCCGTCAATCGATACGCAATTTCGGCTTCGCGCCCGCTCACCGCTATTTCACCTCAAAAACGGTTTTTCCAACCCCCACATTGCCCAGTGCATCTTCGGCTTTTACAACGAGCGTATAAGACCCGGGTTTCAAATTCCGAATGGAAAAATTCAGGGTCTCTGTCGGCGAGTCAAAAATTTGATCCGCTGGAAAAACCACTTGCCAATCGTCTGAATTGAGCGAATACGCGGCCTTGCGAATCGCAGTCGCAACGTCTGCAATCGAACCGGTGACGGTCGCGTTTTTGCCAACTTGCGAGACCTCGCGCAACTGCACGGTGGGGGCCGAATTATCGATGTCAAAGGGCACGCTGACCGCCTGCGCTGTCAATGCCTGTTCGGCGGGATTGTCCAACCGGTCCGATGCGACGACCTTCACTTCAACCCTCCCATCGGGCACGGCTTCGGTCTGCCAAAAAAAGTGCGATGTTTGCAACTCGTCTTCCAACAGCCGCCAGTGGGATTCGCCAATACTTCTGAAATACAGCGCGTAAATCAAAGCATCGCCGTTGTCATCGCCGGCAATCCAATCGACTTTCCACACGCCTTTTCCCATATTGACGCTGTTTTCGCCCTCGTCGTCAAACAGGGCCGCCGCGGCATTGATATGCAGTATTCTGGGCGGAACATTGTCTTGCAAGCCCGCGAATTTGATGGCGCGCAGCCGAGGCGTGGCATTTTCCGATTGCGTTTTCAAAATCAACCGGTATTGCAAAAACCGCCCCGCGCGGCTGGCAATGGGTTCGCCCGATGTGGTCATCGGCTCTGACCACGCGCTCCACGTATCGTCGGGTTCTGCGCTGTTGCCCGATCTGGTTTGAACCGCGACCGAGGTTTTCGGCGGCGCGTCGTTTTGCCACCACACGCGGCCCCAGTGCGACACCTGCCCAAAATCGCGGGGTTCAGACACGAGTTGTCCCTCTTTGACAAACCCGTTTTTTAGGCGGTAAATCTCGCCGGACCCGCTGCACCCAATCCACAATGCGTTTTTGCCAATCATAACCCAGGGATTGACATCTTTGAGGACCGCGAGCAGGGTGGCTTTGCCATCGGGCCAGACCCGATACACATGCCCGCGTTTTCCCGTCGCCACGTTCACCGCGCCATTGGCATCCACCACGGCATCCAACAACATCGGGTCATCGGTTTTCCAAAGCGGCGTTGCCAAACCCGAAGGCCGAATCGCGTACAGGGTCGCGCCCTGTTGCTCCGCGCCTTTTTTTTCTCGACCATTGGCCTCGGGCCGACCGCTTCGCGCCATCGCAGTCGCGTAAATTGTGCCGTCGGGGCCCACGCCGAGGGAATGAATCTCTTTCTCGCTGGCATCGTAAAGCACATCTGCGCCGCCTTTTTCGCGGACTCGATACACCAGTCCGCTGTTATCTGTGCCGGCATACACCTCGCCAGACGCGCCCAGCGCGAGCGATACCACATTGGGGTCTTTGCTCGCGTATAGCGCAGTGGCCTGCCCCCGATGGTCAATGTTCAACACGCGCCCTCGGTCGCCCCCTGTGCCCGCGTATAATCCACCGCCCGGACGTGCGACCAATGCAAACACATGGCGATCACCTGTCCGGCAAAATTCAGTGGGGTCTTTGCCAGAGGCGATGCGATAAATCAGCCCGCCCGGCGATGTGCCCGCATAGACCGCGCCATCTGAACCGACAGCGAGGCTGAAAATGTGAACCTCGGGGGAATCGAATAACAGTTCCGCTTGTTCGCCGCCGGGTTTGAGCGCGTAAACGCGCCCTTCATTGCCGGTGCCGATATACAGGGTTTTATCCGCCCCCACAGATAGTGCCCACACAAAATCTTCACCCGTATCTGCGACCCGTTTGTGGGCCGGTGCCAGCGTGACCGCGCCCTCGTGCGTGAGCGACACCCCGTTGGGCTCTCCTTTTTGGAAAGCCGCCTGTGAATCCTCTCGCCAAATATGGGGCGACACGGCCTCGGCCATTGTTGCGAGAAATAGAGAAAGTAGCAGAATCATCACGCCTCCTACAAGGCGGTCATTCCGCGCATGTGCTGAAATGCTGTTCGTCAGCCTGTTATCGCTTTTGTTCACCCGAACCTCTCCCGTCCAAAAAAATGGCACCGCCATCTTTGCCCACATCCAAAATCGCCATCTGGCTTCCAGTCAAAACATAGTCCGTCATCAAGCGGGTTTGACCATAGACCGACTGCTGAGACTTTTGCACGACCTCTGAACCGCGCGCCAAGGACAGGGCAGACATAACCGACGCGGGCAATCCCGCAATGGCGCGTCCGCCCATTGTCACACCGGGCCGCGACGCCACAAAGCGCGCGACGAGCGCGTCATTGCGCCCCGGTTTTTTGATCAAATTGATCAGTTCATCCAGTGTTTTGGGTTGGTAAGATGTACTTTTCACGTCTTGCAACCGCTGCGCGCGCTCGTTCACAACTTGCAACATCAAACGCCCTGGCAGCATAAACTCGGGAATCGGCAAGACGATCTCTACAACCTCGCGCTCGCCCAATAACGGCGCCAGCGCGACAGAAGCCCGCACGGTATCGCCCGGATCGTAGTGCGAGCGATCCAATCTCAACCCCTCAATGCGCGCGCTTTGGGTGCGTTCCTCAACCGATAACTGAAACACCGCCGAGTCGATATTGGCTTCGACAAAGGGATTTTGAATCACCTGCGCCAGGGGTTGCGTCAACCCCAGCACCGCCAGCCCAAGCCCCTGCACGCCCGCGTATTTGTTTTTGATCACCACGCGGTCGCGCAGGGGCATGTGCAATGTCAACTGCCCGACAACCGTGGTTTCGCCGGTCAGTTTTTCCGCAGAGATAAGGGCGGTTGCCACGGCCATCCGCACCAACAAAGGCCCCAGTTCGCGGTGGCGAAAGATCTCCATATTAAACGCAGCGTTGTGACCGGGCGAGGTGATAGAGATCCGCACGGGCATCATTTCCGCTTCAGACCCGACCACCCCGGCAATGCCCGGCGCGCGGTCTTGCACAATCACACCGAGAGGCCGAGAGGCCGTGCCCAGCTTAAAGGACAGCAACTGGCTGGAGACCACCTCGTGGATAAACGCGCCCGTCATTGCCATTGCCGTGCGCCCGCCAAACAGCATGGGATGCCCAAACCCGACCACGCGGTTGCCCACGCGGTGGGTCAACGTGCCAATGCCCGTGATGCTGAGGTCGCCCCGAACCAGTTGCACGCCCAAAGGCGCGCCCGGTTCAAATGCCCCCGCAGCCGAGGAGGGATCCGTCCCACCGCCGCCCTGCACGGGCAACAAACCGTATTTTGCCAACTCGGCGTGAAATTCCTCTGCGATTTGAGGGGCAAATCCCGAAAGCATCAGCGGTATGGTCACGGGTTTTAGCACCCCTCCGCGCACGCCGGCGATTTGTCTATCCCACGGCGCAGATCCATAAGTTGCACGCGATAGGGTATCCACAGACGCACGCTGGAGCACTGTCATCATCTCGCCAATTGGCGTGATGCCCGCTATTGGCTCTTCGGCAAACGCCCCAATGCTATAACCCACTGCGCCGACCAATTTCCCCTCGATATACACCGGGCTGCCACTCATGCCGGCAATGACCCCGGTTCGCGCCAAAGGCCCGCCGGACAGCCGAGCGAGAATCATATCGCTTTTGGGGCCAAACACATTGCGTAAAACCCCCAAAACCTCAACGCCAAAGGTGTCGATGCGCGTGCCTTGAAAGACCGTGCGCCCAACGCCTTTCATGCCGCGCTGGATATCCTCTACCGGCATATACAACTCGGCGCGGCTCGATCCGCACAGCGTGAAAATGATCGACAATATCAAAAGCCGGGAAAGCATGCGTTCAATTTCCGCGTAAAATGGGGGTGGTGAGTGCGTTTTTGTACGTGTTATTATACCGATTTTTCGGGCCGTGAACAAGTTTCTTGTAAAACGCATTAAATCTGCGTATCGTAAAAACATGCAAATCACCCTGTTCACAGTCGGCAAGATCAAAGATGCCTGTTATCGAGACGCGGCGCAAAATTACATCAAACGGCTGAAACACTACGCCGTATATGACGAAATTGAAGTGCGCGAAGCGCGAAGCGGTAAAAACGCCCGTGCGTCCGCAATAAAAGAAGAAGAAGGCCATCGCCTCTTGCGCGCATTGCGCCCAAATGCAGTGGTCGTTGCCCTGGATCCCGCCGGCAAATTGTGCAGTTCCGAAACCCTGGCCAAGAGCTTGACCGACTTGCGCGTGCAAAGCCAAAGCCGTATCGCCTTTCTCATTGGCGGCCCTTTTGGGCTTGCCCCTCGGGTATTGTCGCGTGCAGACTGGCGGTTGTCGCTTTCGCCCATGACCTTTCCGCACGAATTGTCGCGCGTTATCTTGCTGGAGCAACTCTATCGCGCCTTCACGATTATCAGAGGTGAAAACTACCACAAATAAAAAAGCGATCCACATTCAGCGACCCGCCGATCCATTGCAGGGAAAGCCGACCGCTGACTGCTGACCGCTTAAAATCAGCCCGGGAGCGGGCAACTCACACAGCCGGGGAGAGACGATTCCACATCGAATCCGGCTGCGTTGAGCGCGTCTCGCCCCCGGGTTTTTTGTGTCAAAAACCAAAAATGGCGAGTTTGCTTTTGCAGCAATGATAGCATTCAAGCAAGGAATGATACGGGGAGTTGAGAAAAGAAATGCAACATCAGATGACAGAGAATATCCGATGGGGAATCGGAGTCACCTTTCTGACTCGGGGGGGTCAACGAATTTTCTTCAGAAGACAGCCTTAAGATAGGCCATTGTTTTTTTTAGGTCAAGAGTCGTTTTGAGAAGTGAGGAGAGAGAGACGATCCACGGGCGGGGTACAACTGCGATAGCAGTTCACGGACCCGAAAAGGCAAGATGCGAAATGCGAATCGGCTTTCAGCCCCCGCCGCTCCATCTCCGAAAGCGATTTGTTTTGCTGATCCCTGACCACTGCTTCTCGTATCTTTGGGCGAGCACGGGGGCATCGCCCCTACACACACGCGCCTTTTGTGCCTTTTGTGGCTAAACTTCCATCTCGCCTGTGGTTGCCGTTCACCTCCGGCTTGCCCGAAGCGGCGGGTCAATGCCCTGTTTCAAAAAGCGGACGAACATATCCACATCGCGGGTCATCCCCGGAAAATGGGCGATCTCTTTGCCATCTGGCGACAGAATGGCGTACAAAGGCAGGGCCACCGTGCCGAACCGCGCTTCTTGCAAATCGCGGTTGCGCTTGTATTTCTCTCCTAGGCCATCTGTGTATAGCTGAACCCGCACAAACTGTTTTAGCAAAGCATGCACCTCCTTTTCGGGAAAAATATTGGCCTCCATCCAGCGGCAATTGGTACACGCATATCCCGTAAAGTCGATAAACACGGGTTTGCCCGCGGTCTGTGCTTCTGTCAAAGCGGCTTCGTAATCATCGCGCCAAGTCAGTTCGGGTTCGCCGCTCCTGATCTTCGCAATTTCGCCATAGCTTCCATAAGGCGGGAAAAATGCGTCCCATTCGCCCAAGGGCGCGCCAAAAAGACCCGTCATCAAATACAGCCCAAAAGCCAGACAACCACTGCTCGCCAACAGACGCAGGGGGCCAATCGCATCGAGTGGGGAATCGTGGGACAAGCGGATTTTGCCGAGCAAATAGAGGCCACACAGCAAAAAGATGGCGATCCAGCCCGCGATAAACACCTCGCGCGAAAGAATGCCCCACTGCCAGACGAGATCGACATTGCTCAAAAATTTCAACGCAGCGGCCAATTCCAAAAACCCCATCACCACCTTCACGGAATTTAGCCAACCGCCGCTTTGGGGCAGCGAAGAAAGCGTTTGCGGAAAAAGTGACAAAAAGAAAAACGGAGCGGCAAACGCAGTCGAAAATGCGAGCATGCCCAAAATGGGCCACGCCCATGTGCCCTGCGATGTGAGCACGAGCAGCGTGCCGACAAAGGGCGCGGTACACGTAAATGAGGTGAGCGAAAACGTGAATCCCATGATCAAAATCGCGCCGTAGCTTCCGCCCTGAACGCTGTTCAGTTTATTGAGCAGGCCGTAGGGCAGTCGGATTTCAAACAGGCCAAACAGGGCCAGCGCGAACGCCACAAAAATTGCGGTGATCGACAAATTGATCCAGGGATTGGCGGCAAATTGCGCGGCACCAGACGCGCCCAAGGTCGCGGCCAACACCATCCCCAGCCCGGTAAAAGTAAAAATAATGCCCCCGCAATAGGCCAGCGATTTGGCGATAGATTCGCCCCGGCTCTGCGTTTCCTGCTTGGTGAAAAACGACACGGTAATCGGAATCATCGGAAACACGCACGGCGTGAGCAGGGCCAAAAATCCCATCGACAAAGACAGGTACAAAAACGCGCCCAATCCCTGTGTGATCGCACGCCCCACATCGGCCACGCTACCCGTGCCATCCAAAGGCACCTCAGACGCGGCAACGGCGGAAAACACATACGAGGCCCGCGCAGGCCCGGCTTCCACAGTCACGGGGACTTCAAAAACGTGCGTCTCGGGCGGCAAACACTGAGTGGCATTGCAAAGCATGTAGGTTATATCGCCCGACAGGATTTTCTTGCCCGGCGCGCTTTCCCCCACCTCGGCCCGCAACCCAAATCGCACCGACGTGTGGTAGTATTCCACATCCATGTCAAAATTTGGATCGCGTTCCACTATCGGCTCGGGCTGAATAGCCTGCCCAACTTGCCGAAACCCCGCGCCCGATAGGGAAATTTCCGTGGGGATAGGCCCGCCCGGCGGCAGGGTTGTCGAATAGATATGCCAATCGCCTGACAGGGTGACATCGATCCAAACCGTTACCGCCTCGCCAACGCGCGCCACCTCGGGTTCAACGGCGATGCCAAACGCCGCTTCATTCTGCGCCCTTGCGGCACCGAATTGAAACACCATCAAAACACATGCTACGACAAACATACGCATATCGACCTCCGGGTCGGGTTTTGGAATGAAATACCTTTCGCATCTCGCATCTTCGGGCGGGCACGGGGCACTACGGATCCATCTATGAACGGGCCTGAGCAATGGGGGACAATGGGCTACCTCTCAAGGAACGTGTCATGCCCAAAATAGCCGCTTCCCGCCCGGCGGTCAAGTTCCCCCATCTGCGGATCGCCTTTGGGGCTGCGGGGTGGACTGACCACCGACCACTGATTTTATCCGCTTGACGTACCCGTTCTCATGCTGGTATAATACGGCCTTCAAAATATCTGTCACCTCAAAAATTCAGGGAATACTATGACACTCGTCTATACAAAAACGGATGAAGCCCCCGCATTGGCAACGTGCTCTTTGCTACCAATTATCAAAGTGTTCGCGGAATCCGCAGGGATTGAAGTTGAGACAAAAGATATTTCGCTCGCGGGCAGAATCATTGCGAATTTTCCAGAAAATTTGACGGAGAGCCAGAGGCAACCCGATGATTTAGCGGCGTTGGGAGAACTGGCAAAAACGCCGGTGGCGAATATTATCAAACTGCCCAATATCAGTGCTTCGGTGCCGCAGTTGACCGCTACAATCAAAGAATTGCAGGACAAAGGATACGATATTCCGGACTATATCGAAGAACCCAAAACCAGCGCAGAATGCGAAATAAAGGACCGATATGCCAAGGTTTTGGGCAGTGCGGTGAACCCGGTTTTGCGCGAGGGGAACTCGGATCGCAGGGTGGCAATGGCGGTCAAGGAATACGCCAAAAACAATCCTCACCCGATGGGCGACTGGTGTTCGGATTCAAAATCCCATGTGGCGTATATGCGCGACGGGGATTTTTACAGCAGTGAACAATCCGTCGTGATCGCAGAAGCGGGAACGCTCAAAATTGAATTTGTGAATGGCGATGGAAAGACCGCGGTTCTCAAAGAGGGGATACCCGTTCAGACCGGGGAAATCGTGGATGCAATGGTGATGCGCTGTCGGGCGTTGCGCGCGTTTTACGAGGCACAACTCGAAGATGCGAAAACCAAAGGGGTGTTGTTTTCTCTGCACCTCAAAGCCACGATGATGAAAGTCTCCGATCCGATTCTTTTTGGGCATGCGGTTTCCGTTTATTACAAAGATGTGTTTGACAAACGCGATGCTGCGTTTGCCGAACTCGGCATTGACCCGAACAATGGCATTGGGGAGGTGTATGCAAAAATCGAACGCCTGCCCGATGCGTTGCGCGCGGAAATCGAAGCGGATATCCACGCTTGTTATGCACATCGTCCAGCACTCGCGATGGTCAACTCGGACCGGGGGATCACCAATTTGCATGTGCCCAGCGATGTGATTATAGACGCATCCATGCCGACTGCGATCCGCGAATCCGGGCGCATGTGGGGGCCGGATGGCGCGCCTTGCGATACCAAGTTCACCATCCCGGATCGGTGTTATGCGCGGGTGTATCAAGAGGTGATTGCGTTTCACAAAGAACACGGGGCGTTTGACGTAACCACGATGGGCAATGTGTCCAATGTGGGGTTGATGGCGCAAAAGGCAGAGGAATACGGGTCGCACGATAAAACGTTTGAAATGCCAAGCCCTGGACAGGTTCGCGTTGTCGATGCACGCGGTCGGGTCTTGCTCGCGCACGAGGTTGAGAAAGGGGATATCTGGCGCGCGTGTCAGACAAAGGACCTGCCGATACGCGATTGGGTCAAACTCGCGGTCAATCGCGCACGGATAACGGGCGCACCGGCGATTTTCTGGTTGGATGAACACAGGGCGCACGACAAAAATTTGATGGACAAAGTCCATGCGTATTTGGAAGCCCTCGATACGAGCGGTTTGGACATTCAAGTTATGTCGCCGACAAAAGCGATGCGCCTGACTTTGGAACGCGCACGCGATGGCAAAGATACCATCTCGATCACGGGCAATGTGTTGCGCGATTATCTCACGGATCTGTTTCCCATTCTCGAATTGGGCACCAGCGCGAAGACGCTTTCCATTGTGCCGCTTTTGGCCGGGGGAAGCCTCTTTGAAACCGGCGCGGGCGGATCGGCCCCCAAACACGTTCAGCAATTTGTGGAGGAAGGGCATTTGCGGTGGGATTCGCTCGGGGAATTTTTGGCCCTTGCCGCGTCGCTGGAAGACTTGGGACACAAGACGGACGATGAGCGGATCAAAATTTTGGCCGATGCGCTGAATGGGGCAACGCGCGAGTTTTTGAACAACGGAAAGTCGCCTTCGCGCGTGGTACACGAGTTGGACAATCGCGGAAGCCATTTTTACCTCGCGCTGTATTGGGCACAAGCATTGGCCGCGCAACACAAAGACGATGCCCTTCAAGCGCGATTTGCCCGATTGGCGCAAGAACTTGAAGCATGCGAAACAACGATCATAGATGAACTCAATGCCGCGCAAGGATCAGCCGTTGATATGGGCGGTTATTATCTTCCAGACCCCGAAAAAATGACGTCAGCGATGCGCCCGAGCGAGACATTTAATGCTTTGTTGGAGGGAGAGACGTAAGGAGATCCACGAAGGACTAAGAATCTATCTTAAAATTATCGGGACCTACCCCTAACCCCCTTCCTGCGAGGAAGGGGGGAATAAAGCACCCCTATCTTGGCAGTATAGGAGGTTTTGACCTGCCAAAAGCGAATGTTTTTGTGACTATTCAATGGCTGTTAGGATTTTTAAGACAACTTCTAAAAAGAAAGATACAAGATGCGAGGATAGAAACGTAGGGGCGATGCCCCCGTGCTCACCCAAAGATGCTTTCGTTTTAAGACAACTTCTGAGAATCGGCCTGTTGTCACCCCGTCCGTTTATCCGCGCTTTTTGTCGTGTATTCTGATCGCTGGCTTTATTTTTCTTCTAACGTTGTGCTTTGCGTTCGCCGGAATGACGGTGGGCGAATGTCTCGCTTCTCGCCTTGCCTCCGTGTTTATCCGCGTTCTTATGTGATTGTCTCTTGTGATTGTCTCTTGTGATTGTCTCTTGTGATTGTCTCTTGTGATTGTCTCTCCTGCCTTGCCTCTTACTTTTTCCCCCCTCGGCCTTCCAGCGCGAACAACAACACCTCTGTTGTCGTCAGCAAGTCGAGCGCGTTGTGGTACAAAATATCGCGCATTTGCACGGCATTTCCCGTCTGCACAAAGCGGTGGTACGCCTCGGGAATCTCGGCACCTGGAATATCGCCGCGCCGGATTCGGCGGCAAATATATTGTTCCAATGTCTGCAATTTGCAATTGGGCAATCGCCATCCCCACAAACGCCGCGCCACATGCAACATATCAATATGCGCTTGTTGCAGGCGGAAGGGCACGCCGAAAAACAAACACCGGTCGCGGATATAGGGCAAATCGTAAGACTTGCCGTTAAAGCTCACCACCACGCTTGACGCATCCAACAACGCGGCGAAGTGCGCCAATAGCGCGGCTTCTTCGGTATAATCTCGCGCCAGCAATTGCACGACGCGCAATTCGCCATTGAAATGACCCAACACGCCGATCAAAAACAGGGGCGTGCCCGCGGTCAATCCCGTGGTTTCGATATCCACGCAAATCACATCTCGGGCATGGGCGTCAATGAGGGGATGGAAGGTATCGTAGCGATCCCAAGGGACATTGCCCGCATGCAACGCGCTGATCGCACGCGCGTATCGCTCGCCAAATGCCCGCCCGCCGCCGTGCAGGACTTCTCGAATGGTCTGATCGATTCGCAGAAAGGCGCCCCCAGGCGTCTGGATTTCTTCGCCCTGTACCACTTCATGGAGCGCGAGGCGCAATCGCGCATCGGACGCGGTCGCCATCACGCGCAAATCGCGGCGGTCGGGCGTGCTGAATGAAGTCGCTGCGTTGCCGCGTTTTTCTCGACCCGTTGCAACCGGCGGTCGGTCGGGTTTTGACCGCTGCTCGGATTCGGAAACCTCGATCTCGTCTTTGTGTTTCAAATCGCGGCGATTGAGCGAGGCAATGCGTTTTCTCATCTCGTCGGAAATCATACAGACAATATACTTTCAGAACAGCCGATTCGTCAAGGCGTAGAAAACACTCGCATGAACAAAGCCGCGTCCTTAAATTGCAATCTTATGAAACGCATCTATTTTTCGATTTTCTTCTCTTTTTTCGGTTGTCTCGCGCCCGATCCGGGGCAGCGTGCAAAAGCGGGTGACGCCGTGCAATCCAACGCCGTGATCCGCGAATCGCGCGCGCCCAAACGCCTCGATCCCGCCATCCTGATCAACCGCACCTTTGGCGAAGCCCCCGTCCTCGCGGAAAAAGTCAAAAGCGGGAAACTCCCATCCGTATCTGAACGCCTGCCGGAAAATCCGCTCGTTGTCGTGCCCATGGACACCATCGGACAGTATGGGGGCATCTTGCGCCGCGCGCTCACGGGCGACATCATTCAAACAGCGGGCGCGAATAAAACCCTGAGCGAAAACCTGATGGGATTTTCGCGGCCCTTGCCCGACAGCATTGTACACAACCTCGCGGAAAATTTTGAATTTCGAGACGAGGGCCGAACCGCGATTTTCAAAATCCGCAGGGGAATCAAATGGTCAGATGGCGTGCCATTTACGGTTGACGACATCTTGTTTTGGTACTACGACATGACCTTTGACGACAATGCCCGGCCGCACAACCAGCCCGTTCCCCCTTCTGTATGGGTGGTGGACAGCAAGCCGATTGACTTGGAGAAGATCGACGACCACACCTTGAAAGTCTCGTCGTCAAAACCCCTCGGCCGCGTCTTGAACGCGCTGTGTTCAGATGTGATTGCACAGCCCAAACACCACTTGTCGCACTTGCATCCGCGGTACAATCCCGAAGCGAGCTATGAGGAGTTTCGGGAAAAAGCCACGAATGCCATGCTCATCATGAAACCCGGCATGCCGCGCTTGTCTGCGTGGGTGCCCGTGGAATGGTTTCGCGGTCAGCGCATTGTTTACGAGCGCAATCCCTATTATTGGAAGGTGGATACAGCGGGCAATCAGTTGCCTTATGTGGATCGCCTCGAATTTGCGATTATTCAAGACCCGCAGGTTATTTTGCTCAAATTTGTCAATGGCGAACTCGACCTGTTTGGGCGCTACTCCCGCATCAACATGTTTCCCACGTTGCGCGCCGAAGAAACAAAGGGCAAATTCAAATTGCGGATCACCGGGCCAGACCGGGGGCCAGCGTACTATCTCAACTGGGACACGCCCAAACCCGCGCTGCGCGAAGCCTTTCGCAACCGCGATGTGCGCGTTGCCATGTCGCACGCGATCAACCGCGAAGAGATCAACCAGATCGTCTATCACGGCCTGCTCGATCCATCGGGGTACTCTTTTGCACCTTCGAACCCGCATTACGCTGAAGCGGCCTTTCGCAAATACGCCACATTTGATCCCGACATATCCCGAGACCTCCTCGACAAAGCCGGCTACCGCGACACAGACGGCGATGGTTGGCGCGAACTTGCGGACGGGTCGCGTTTTGAACTCAATATCGACGTCATTCCCGGCGTCGGCGTGGATGTTTCCGAACTCGTATCCGAACACTGGCGCGGCATTGGCATCAAAGCCAATTTGAACATTTCCCTGCGCGACATTGTATGGCCGCGCCGCCTCAACGGGGAATTTGACATCCACCACTGGGGCCTCGAAGGCCCGGCCGATCCCTTGGGCCGCCTCAACGACTGGGCGATTATGGCACCCACCGTGCCCTTTTGGCACCGCAATGCGTCCAAAGAAGGCCCCGCGTGGTTGCGCGAAGCCACAGAGCGCGTCAAAAAAGTATTGACAACGGTCGATCCCATCGCCGTACATCGAGAAATGACAAAAGTGCGCGACCTCCACACCGACAATGTGCCCGTTATCGTCGTCGGATCTGCCTATTCTATCTGGGGCGCCAGCACGCGACTGGGCAATGTCCCGTTTCAAGGCAGCGCCGCAGACGTACATCGCGGCTGGGGCCGCCCCGTGTTCCACGAGCAGATTTTTGTGAGGGAGTAGCGGGTAGCTATCGGCCCCCACCAATCCACCCCTGGTAGGACTTACGCAATCTCCATTGGAATATGAGGTGCTTTGAGTTGTTGTCTCAAGAAGTCAGCCACCCCCCGGTATTTGACTTGATAAATGGTTTGTCCTGTTTGATAGGCCACCTGCGCGAGTCTTATCCAAACGAACATCGCACACCCAATATGATTTCGTACCATGCGTGCCAACCGGCATTGACACTTTTCAAGCCCGGTCACTTGTTTGACTTCGCGGTGAAATGGCTCAATTTTCCATCTTTGGTGACACACCTGTTGTACCCCTGAAGAATCGTTTTGAGCATGGTCGTTGGTCACGACATACGCCGTGCGTCTATCAGAAGACGCCCCCCGGAATAATTTCACTTTGTGGTCTTTGGGGACCCCTCTGATTTTAATGGGCTTGCCTTGTTTGCGTTGCGCTTGAGTCCAAGTTAAGCTATCTACGCGCTGGTAGGGGGTTGTGCCTGCCGAATCGTCCACGCGCCGGTTCGTCTTGAGGGGACAAGAATAGGTTTTTTGCATCTGCTCTATGTGTCGCATGACTGTTTTGGTCGCATACCAACTGTCCATCAAGACCCCGGTAAAAGGGAGGCCCTTCTGATAGACCAACCCAGAGAGCATGTCCTTGAGAGGATCCAATTTGGTTTTGCCATCGCCTTGCGGGTCATAAATCCGATCGTCAATCAGCCAGAACCGATCCTGTTGCGGATTGACATAGACACATGTGACCCCCCCGATGCCGTTGATGACGCCTTGGGCGTTGCCGCTATATTGACGACGCACTCACGCGATCTTGCGTGCGTGTCGCTTGTCTAAAACCGGGTCATCAAAGATCACATAGCCTTTGGTCGTCAACGCGATGTGGTCTTTGACGTGTTCCCACACCAAGCGGGGTGGGATACGCGCACCGGCGAGATAGCGGTTGAGCATATCATGACTGAACCCTTCGCTATGATCGGCGAAAGGGGTCAGGGTATCGTTGAGGGGACTGCTAAGCAGATACTGACAGTAATCCAAACGCGTCGGGTGGCGCATTGACACCTCCAAAGTGATAAATTTTACGGAATTGCACCCTTTTTTAACTCAGCATGCGTAAGTCCTACCCTGGGATATGTTTCGCTGACCGCTTGCATTTTGGGGCGAGCACAGGGGCACCGCCCCTACACACCGCTCGCCTTTTGTGCCTGTTGTACCCCGCTCGTGTTTTTTGTGGCTAAACTTCCACCTTGCCTTTTGCGTCTTACTTTTTTTACCACTATGATCAACTACATCATTCGCCGATTGTTGCACATGATCCCCACACTGATCCTGATTTCAATGGTCAGCTTTGCAGTGATTCAAGCGCCGCCGGGCGATATGCTCACGTCTCGCCTCGCGGAATTGGCCGAGCAGGGCGAACTGGGATCCGAAAGCGCGATGGCGCAAATCGACGCCCTGCGCGAACGCTATGGCCTCAACGATCCGATCTATGTGCAATACGTGCGCTGGATCTGGAAAATCATCAGCAAAGGCGATTTTGGGCAGTCGTTCACGTACGAAATGGACGTGATGGAGTTGTTGGTCGAACGCTTGGGCCTCACATTGACGCTGACGCTCTCCACCTTAATTTTTACGTGGATCATCGCCATTCCCATTGGTATATACTCGGCCACGCGGCAATATTCCATTGGCGATTACGGCTTTACCTTTCTCGGATTCATCGGCCTTGCCACCCCCAATTTTTTGCTGGCACTGGTCATTATGTTCATCCAAGTCTCGGTTTTTGAAGCCGAATCGGTCGGGGGCCTCCTCTCGCCCGAATACATCGGCGCGGCGTGGTCGTGGGCGAAAGTTGTCGATTTGCTCAAGCATATATGGGTGCCCATTCTCGTTATCGGCACGGGCAGCACGGCGGGCGTCATCCGCATTATGCGCGGCAACTTGCTCGATATTCTCGGTCAACAACACATTCAAACCGGGCGCGCCAAGGGCCTCAAGGAAGGCAAAGTCATCGTCAAATACGGCGTCCGCATTGCCATCAACCCGTTGGTCAGCCGCCTCGGTCTCGAGTTGCCCGGATTGCTCTCGGGCGCGGTTGTGACCGGCATTGTGCTCGGCTTGCCAACGGCCGGCCCCATTTTTCTGACCGCGCTCACCTCGCAAGACATGTATTTGGCGGGTGCATTCCTGCTCTTGTCCGCCACGTTTTTGCTCGTCGGCAATTTGTTGGCGGATATTCTTTTGGCCTGGCTCGATCCGAGGATTCGCTATGAGTAGTGCTGTTCAAACACCGCCTGACGCCAGTGTGGAAGAAACCACAACCACCGCCACCTATTCCCAGCGCGAGTTGATCTGGCGGCGGTTCAAAAAACACCGCGCAGGTGTCGCGGGGGGTTGTGTGGTGCTCTTTCTCTATGTCTGTGTTTTTTTGGGCGAGTTTTTGGCGCCGCACGATCCGGCGCATCGCTATTACAACTACGTGCATCTGCCCGCACAGCGCGTTCACATCTTTTCTGAAGACGGCATCCACTGGCCCTTTGTCTATGGGATCAAAAAGGCGTTTGACCGGCAAACCGGCATCAAAACCTATACGGAAGACGCCGCGGTGCGCTACCCGGTGTACCCCTTTGCGCGCGGGGCGGAATACACGTTTTACGGCTTGTTTCGCACGGATATTCACTTGTTGGGCACGGGCAAGGGCAACCCGATGTTTCTCTTGGGCACGGACCGGTTTGGGCGCGACATGCTCTCGCGCATTATCGTGGGCGGGCGCGTCTCCCTCACCATTGGCCTGCTCGCGGTGTTCATCAGCCTCACCCTCGGCTCTGCCTTGGGCGTGATCTCGGGCTATTACGGCGGCCATGTCGATAATCTCATCCAGCGCGTCATCGAGCTGATTTTCGCGTTTCCATCTATTCCCATTCTCATGGCCCTCAGCGCGATATTGCCCCCAGAGTGGCCATCTCATCTCGTTTTTATGGGCATTGTCACTGTGCTCGCGCTCGTGGGTTGGGGCGGCCTTGCCCGGGAAATCCGCGGCAAGACCCTGTCCATCCGCGAAGCCGATTTCGTGCTGGCGGCCCGCGTGGCCGGTGCCAAAGATAGGCGCGTCATTTTTCGGCACTTGCTCCCGTCGATGTTCAGCCACATCATCGTCATTGCGACCCTGGCGATTCCGGGCTTTATTTTGGGCGAAAGCACGTTGAGTTTTCTCGGCTTGGGCATCAAACCGCCCATGACCTCGTGGGGCTTGCTCTTGTCCGATGCGATGAATATTCACTCCCTCAGCCTGTATCCCTGGCTGCTTTTGCCCGGCGTTTGCATCATCATCGCGGTGCTCGCGTTCAATTTTCTCGGGGATGGTTTGCGCGATGCTGCGGATCCGTATTCGAGCAGATAGCGCGGATCGTTTGAGGACTTCCCATGACACAACCGCTTTTGGACATCCGCGACCTCAAAACCTATTTTTATACGGACGATGGAATCGTGCGTGCGGTTGATGGCGTGTCCCTGTCTATTGTGCCGCAAAAGACCCTGGGCGTGGTGGGCGAATCCGGGTGCGGCAAAAGCATCACGGCATTTTCGACCATGCGCCTCATCCCCAGCCCGCCGGGCAAAATCGAAAACGGGCAGATTCTCTTTCGCAAAAATCCCGACAGCGATCCCATTGACCTGACGCAACTCAATCCCAAAGGCGCGCAGATGCGGGGGATTCGCGGCAATGACATCGCCATGATTTTCCAAGAGCCAATGACTTCTCTCAGCCCTGTACACACGGTGGGCAATCAGATCGGCGAAGCCATTCGGCTGCACCAAAACGCGGACAAAACCGAGGCCCGCGAACGCGCCATTGACGCGCTCAACAAGGTGCGCCTGCCGCGTCCCGACCGTCAGGTTGACGCCTATCCCCACGAACTTTCGGGCGGGATGCGACAACGCGCGATGATCGCGATGGCCCTCTCGTGCAATCCCAACTTGCTCATCGCCGACGAACCCACCACGGCGCTCGATGTGACGGTGCAATCCCAAATTTTGGACCTGATGCGCCAACTCCAATCCGACATTGGCATGGCGATTATGCTCATCACGCACGACTTGGGCGTGGTCGCCAGCATGGCCGACTATGTCGCGGTGATGTATTTGGGCAAAATCGTCGAATATTCCGACACGCGCACCATTTTCAAAAACCCGCGCCATCCCTATACCAAGGGCTTGCTCAACTCCATTCCGCAAGTGGGTCACAAACGCCGGCTCGTGCCCATTGAGGGCGCGATTCCCGATCCCTTTGAAATCCCACAGGGCTGTGCCTTTGCGCCGCGTTGCCCGCATGCCACGCGCCAGTGCCGCGAAACACCGCAACTCCTCGAAATCGAATCGGGCCATCATGTCAGTTGCTGGTTAGAAAAGCGGGAGACGTAAAAAACAAAATGCAAGATGCGAAACGCATCGTAGGGGCGATGCCCCCGTGCTCGCCCGAAAATGCAAGATGCGAGGATAGAAACGTAGGGGCCAGGCCCCCGTGCCCGAAATCAGTGGTCAATGCACTTATCTTTTGGACAAGACATCATGGAAAAAACAAACGCGCAACCCCTTCTCGAAGTGACGCAACTCAAAACCCATTTTCCGATCAAAAAAGGCATTTGGCGACGAGTCGTGGGCTATGTCAAAGCCGTGGATGGGATCGACCTGACGCTGTATCGCGGGGAAACCCTCGGTTTGGTGGGCGAATCCGGATGCGGCAAGACCACGGCGGGGCGGTCGATCATTCGCCTGATAGAGCCTTCGGATGGGGAGATCGTCTTCCACCACAACGGCGAGCGCATTGACCTGCGCGGCTTGGGGAAAGCGCAGATACGCAACCTGAGGCGCGAATTGCAATACATCTTCCAAGACCCCTTCTCATCGCTCAACCCGCGCATGACGGTTTTCGACATTGTGGCCGAACCCCTCGTCATCAACCGAGTCGCGTCCGGGGCCGAACTCGAAGACCGCACCGAGCAATTGCTCATCCGCGTGGGATTGCGTCCGGATCACCTGCGGCGATACCCCCATGCGTTTTCGGGCGGTCAACGCCAGCGCATCGGCATTGCCCGCGCCCTCGCGCTCAATCCCAAGCTCGTCATTGCCGACGAACCGGTCTCTGCCCTCGATGTGTCCGTACAGGCGCAGGTCATCAACCTCCTCGAAGACCTCCAAGAAGCCTTTGGCCTGACGTATTTGTTCATCGCGCACGACCTCAGCGTTGTGGAACACATTTCCGACCGCGTCGCCGTGATGTATCTCGGTCAGATCATCGAAATCACCACCTCCGAGCGGCTCTATCAAAATCCCCTGCATCCCTACACCGCGGCCCTGTTGTCCGCGGTTCCCATTGCCGACCCGGATGATCGACGCCAGCGCATCCCCATCGAAGGCGATGTGCCCGATCCCGCGGATGCCCCCCGCGGGTGCAAATTTCACACGCGCTGTCTCTACGCACAGGACAAATGCAAAACAGAAGTGCCCCGGCTCAGAGAAATCGAACCGGGGCACCAGGTGAGTTGTCACTTTGCGGGCGAACTCGCATTTCACGAGCACTGTATTGAACCCGCTTGACTGGAGACCATTCTTTGGTATTTTCAAAAATGAATTGGACCGTAACAATAGGCAAAGTGGATAATCCAATGCGGTTCCATAGCGGCGTGTTTTCCGTATGCAGATCGCCGCTTAAACACATCGCCAAATCAAAGGTGCGACTATGAAATCTAAAATGACGATGATCTACTGGAAATCGGACAAATTTTGGCTCGGCAAACTCCTCGAACACCCAAAAATAATGACGCAGGGAAAGACCCTTCGGGAATTGGAAGAAAACCTGAAAGATGCCTATCTCTTAATGGCGATGGATGATGTGCCCAAAGAATACGCAATCAAAGAGATCGCGATCAACTCACAAAAGAGAGATGTGTTCTGCTGAGGCACGGTGCAAGACATGATATTTATCTCAATCCTGAAACGGGACGGAGGCAACCTGTTCCAAGACATTCCGAGATCGACGAAAAATTGGTTGGGCACATAAAAAAGCAGTTGGGATTGCGGTAAGTGCCACTTGACCATCCGCCCGCGTTTTAACGTTCAGTACTTATGGAAAACAGAACATGGCATTCAGTAATTTTCAAACCATCGCGCAAGTCATCGACAAGTATCCTCTCAAAATCAGGCAAGAGAAATTTCTACCTGAAGTGGAACTCGAACTTCCAGATCTGTTTCTTGAAAATCTGAATTTTTCGCTGGAAATGAGATCGGTAGATGAGAGTGAAGCCTTTTTGCGAGAGTGCTTTATTTTTCCCTTTCTGCATCAAGTGTGGAAGCGCCATCGAAAATTAAAACTCTGGTCGCATCAGCCTTTGGTTTGCGATAGGGAGTTGTATGGCGAACCTGATTACTTGGTCTCTGCTGTGATCGAAAGCGTTACGGATAAACTGATCGACAAACCCTTTTTGGCAGTTGCCGAAGCAAAGCGAGAGGACTTCACCAAGGGATGGGCGCAATGTCTTGCAGAGATGATCGCTTGTCAAAAAATAAATGACGATGAACAAGCGGTGATTTATGGCATTGTGCCAACAGGGCTCGTCTGGGAGTTTGGCAAGTTGGAACGGGACACGTTCACCAAACATCTCGTTTCGTACGCCATTAGTGCCCCGAACAAAATCTATGGCATTTTGGATTTCATCTTTGCCGAGTGTGAACGACAGGTCGCTTGAAACGATACATCTAAAATTTTTTGACGTGCGTCTTTCCGAGGGAAACCATGGCTTTTACGCAAGAACAAATTGACTGCTTTCGCAAGTGGGGCTACGCGGTTGTGCCCGACCTGTTCACGAGCCGGGAAGTGCGTGCGATGCGCGGGGAACTCGACCGCTTCAAGCGCGACGGGCTTCTCCGCAATGTGGCGACTGATGGCGATGGGCAAACCCATTCGCAAACGCAAATCAACTTGCAGATTTGTCCCATCACGCCCAAGAGCGCGTTTTACCGCGCCCTGCACTTTCACCCCAAAGTCATCGCGCTTGTCGAACAACTCATCGGTTCCCCCTTTGTGTTCTACCTCGATCAGATCTTTCTCAAACCCGGCAAACAGGGCATTGGCACGGACTGGCATCAGGACAACGCCTATTTCAAAGTGAGCGACCCGGCCAAAGGCGTTGGGATGTGGGTGGCCCTTCACGATGCGAATATTGCCAACGGCACCTTGCACATTGTTCCCGGTAGCCATCGCGAAAAATATACCCACGACCGCGATCCCAACAGCGACCACCACATTCACTGCACTGTGCCCGAAGAGAGAGCCATCCCCATCGAATTGCCCGCCGGAGGTGCGGTCTTTTTCAATTTTGGCATCGCGCACAGCACGCACGCAAATACCACAGATCGGGAACGCGCGGGCCTTGCCCTGCATTTTTTGAACACCGACCATATTCCCGAAAACGCCAGAGGCACGCGGCGATATACCCACCTTACAGGCCCCCTCGCCACGGGTGGAAAAAGAGAATATGGCCTCTGCGTTGCCAACACTTGGTTCGACGAGGTGGATCGCGTGCTGGTGTGAAAGAGAATGTAGGGGCGATGCCCCCGTGCTCGCCCGATCACCCCAAGGCGATATGCGCTGACCGCTGTTTTCAAAAAAAATAACCCATTGCTCTGCAATGGGTTTCGTTTTGTGGGCGCGTGTGGGATGCGCCCTATTCTTTTGCCTTGGCTTTGACGACGCGCTCGAGTTTGCGAATGTCGCGCCAAAGCACGCGAATCCTGCCCTGTCTCTCTGTGGTTACGACGATCTCTTCTGCGGTTGACCGCAATGCGATCCCTTGAAATGTCGCGCCATCTTTGGTCTCTATCCGCACGGAATCGCCGGTGGTGACTTGCGTTGGGGAATGCACCACCTCGTAGTAAAAATAAGAAGAGGACGAGGTGGTCTCGCAACCACACAAACACAGACTCAAAACCGCGAATGCGAGCAATTGGTTCATGCATGCCTCACAGGGGGTCTGCGGAAAAAACCCGCCACTGCTCCACGGGTCGAAATTTTTGTTTGAATTGACGCAGACCCGCTAGGCCCAAGTCGCCGGCGTCATTGACGCGGCGATACGCGGCCAACGCGCCATAGACCCGCCAGCGCAAAAAATACGAGAGGTCGGGCAAATCGGGATTGGCCTTGGCAACAAAAAAGTGCGCCAAATCGGGCTGCATATCGCCTGTTAGCGCGAACGCCTCGACCTGCCCATCTATTTCCACACACCATCCCCGCAACATCTCTTTTGACCAACAGTGAAATTGATCGAGTGCGGCTTGCGTATATCCCCAGTCCAACAAAAAGGGGTGCCGCCTGCCTTGCCGTCGCCGCCAGTGTTTCAACAGTGCGATGCAATGGGGTATGTCGCGGGCATTGAGGGGGCGAAAGCGCGACAGATGGGCGCGTTTAAACCGGCGCACGCGCTTGCGAACATCTCGAAACAGGCGTCCTTTGACCGAAGCGA
The DNA here is from genome assembly GCA_958295785.1 of uncultured Latescibacterota bacterium. GTDB lineage: Bacteria > Latescibacterota > UBA2968 > UBA2968 > UBA2968 > VXRD01. Next base: position 884,024 of record OY282377.1, on the reverse strand, counting down.
TTTGAGACGGGTCGTAAATATATTCGGCGTCTTTGTCGCGCAGTGCAAAGCGTTGGGGGTCTAAAAACTGGGCATCGCGGGCATCGACCCACAAAATTCTCGGCAGGCGTCCCCGCTGGTGATCCGCCAATTTTTTTTCAACCCGATTCAACGCATCGACATCACAGGGAATGGGCGGCAGGAGCAAGTCGATCCCCGTTGGACGCTGGACGAACAAACACGTACACCCGGCGAGTTCACAGACGCGCACAACCCGATGGGGCGCGAGGCTAAACGCACAGAGAAAGGGCGGGAAATAACACCATGCCCGTTTGTCGGCGCGCAAAAACACATCGCGCAAATACCCGCCGTGCGATAGGTCAATAGGGTGCCCGATCACTTTGTCGCCGCCTTTTGCAATCCGCCGTGTACAACGCGCCGCGATACGTGCCCGTCACGAGCGGCTGTGGCTTCCCGGTGGAAATGAGGTGTATCATCTGGCTGACCCCGCCCAACACTTGCGCGCCGACGTATTCGTTAAATTTCGGTACGATTTCCACGGGCGCGAAGCCCATCTGGATCAACGAGGCCATGGCCTGTGCGGTTTCAGCGGGCGGGCGGCGTCCAAAGCTGACAAACCCCTGTTTGCCCACTTCGGGCGCGAGTGCGGCGGCCCCGCGAGAGACGAATAATGCCAGACCGGGCAAGGTATAGGGCGGGTCCGTAACGAACACGTCCATTTGCCCGCACAAGGTCGCTGGCAGGTCTTCGCGCAAATCCCGAGCCATGACCGCAATGTCCGACAAGCCTTCTCGTTGGGTGACCGCGTTGAGAAACTCAATGAGCCGCCAGTCGCATTCCAGCACCACCACTTGCCCGAGCGCGATTTCCAAGTGTTGCGCGAGCAAGCCCACGGCCACCGAGGTCAGGTCGTCGTCGCCGAGGATGAGCGCGTTTCGGCCTTCGAGGGCGTCGTGTTCGTACAAGTACACGGCGCGCTTGAGAACGGTTTCGGGCGTTGCGTGGGATTGATCCAGTTTGACATTGACCTTTGGGCGGTCTGCGGCGATCTCGGCAAGGCGTTCGCGCACGTCGTCCAAAACCGCAGGCGTGGGCGGCGCGCTTGGTCGCGCAAAGCGTTTGCGGCACGAAAACCCCAGTTCGGATTGCACCACACTCAGGCCCTCATCGGAGAGCGAGACCCCGCCTTTTCGCGTCAAAATGCCTCTTTTTTCTAATTCGCCCCGCACGGCGGCGACCACGGGAACGGGGAGGCCCACCTGCTGTGCAATATTGCGAATGGGAATTTGCCGAGACACAAAGACCGTTCGCAAAATGCGGCGCACGCCCTCGGCCCCTTCGGCCAACCGCGCATGGGTTGCCACCTCGCGCAACAACGCGCTGCCATCGATAAAAGCGGTTGGCTTACGCCGTTTCGGAATCCTTATGATGGCTGGCCTCCTCTTCAATTTCATCGTCCCATTCGAGCAGATTTGCATTGTCTTTGCGATGCCGCAAAACCACGTACATCAAACACAATCCCGAAGCATAAGTCGCTTGCACATAAGATATGACGATCCCGTTAATCGCGACGAGCATCGCGCCCAAAATACCACCGCTCCAGATCTCTGCGCCCGACGGCGTGCCCAGCACGGAAAAAATGGCGAGCAACTGGTCCCATTTCGCGGGCTGGTACAAGAGATAGTGCGATGCCACGTAGAAGAGATGGTCCAATTTGGCGCCCATAAACAAACCGCACGCCCAAAGGATGAGGCCAACAGTAGCCGTGGCCAACGCGCCCAACAACATCAGGCCGACCCACGCGGCAAAAATGATCCACACCAAATACAAAACCAACCGCCAGGGTTGCGACCACGTCAGTGAAAACGATTGGATCACGACCTCTAATATATCGTCCTCCACAGTGCCCACAATGGCCGGCGACATAACCGACGCGACCACAAAGACCACGCCGATAAACACGGCCAACAATGCGGCAAAAAAGATGGGGATGAAGCACAGGGCAAACAGAAATTCGCCCGCGACGGGAATCCACCCGGCTATCGCCCCGATCACCATGCCGCCGATAGCAAACAGGGCAAACAGGGCAAGCAATGTCAGCGGGCCGAACAACACGGCTTGCCAGTGGGCTTTTGCAAATTGCCACGCGTCGCCAACCGAATAAAAATCATCTCCGCGAAGTTGCTGAAAAGTGATTTTGCACATCATGCTGGTCGTTACAAACACCACTGCAAGGACGATCACCATGCCCAAAAGGTGCAACCCCGTGCCCAACAGATCAAATTCTCCGGCTCTTGCGCCGGGAAACAGCCCATAGCGTTGCCACACTTCACCGACCGAACTGCCCGTGCGAAGATGCGCGATGAGCAACAAAGCCGAATAACCGGCCCATGCCGCGATCAGCCCCAGCAGTCCAATCCAGATCTTTTTGCCAGACCAACCCAACCGCACACAGCGAAACAGGTCTCGAATGTCGAAATGTAGGGTCATAAAAATACTCCTTGTCACTGTTTAGATGGTGAATCGTTTTTCGGCAGATCGAGCACTTCGCGCACAGAAGCCAAAAAATCGCGCAATGCCATGTCTATGTGCGATGTTGTCGCGGGTTTGACACGCACATCCGGCGGCAAAGGAGTGTGCCCTTGCCTGAGCCTCACGCGGCGAATTTCGCCTTCATCCACTTGCACCTGATAACATCCCTGCCCCAATCCGACCGGCCATGGAGAGCCAAAATTATCGGTTTTTGAAAGAAAGAGCACGGTCTCTTTGTCGGCCGCAAATTGCGGTATCCCGGGCACATACGTGCGTCGGCCTTCCCATTCGCCGCCGGGCAACACCAGCACCATTTCCGAATCGGCCTGTCCTTTCACCACTTCCAGAACGCGAAATCGCGTTTGGGTAAAAATGCCCTTGCGCTTGGGAAAGATGGCGTTTTTGCGCGCGAGGCATCTGACATGCACAATGGTCTGCGCGGTTTCGCACATTTCCTCAAAAGCAAAGGTCTTCACGGTTGTCGCCCAAGCAGGCACTGCCCCAATCGCCATCAGCATCAGGCCCGCGCAATACGCGATAAACCATCGGTTCGCCATGTGTCATCTCCTTGGGGAATAGGGGGTAATAGATAGCCGAACACCGTGCATTTTTTTAACAACTTAACGGACAAACGGTTCCGGATGCGAAAGCGATTCAAAGCGTTGTTTTGCCAATTCCAATGCGGCGGCGCGGCTCGTCACGCGGCCTTCTAATTGGGCATCTTCAACCGCCCGCAACACCTGCTTAAACGCAGGGCCGGGGGTGTGCCCCATCGCGATCAGGTCGTGACCGTTGATCAGGGGAAGAGGGCGGATTTGTTCTGGCGGCAGGGTTTCGAGCGCGGTCTTGCAAAAGGTGTAATTGCCCAAATCGCCGTGGCAGGACAGACAATCCACGCGGTGCAACTCCATGTGGTCTTCAAACCGGGCCGCGCGTAAAAAACGCTTCAATTTGCTCGGGCGCATGTCCTGCACATGCATGAATTTGTGGTGATCGGCCACCAATGCCGCGATATGCTTTGTCTGTTCACAAGAGAAGCGCAGGCGCTTGCAAATGGCCTCGGTCATCTCGCGCCCAACTTTTGTGTGGTTGTCAAACCGAATGCGGTCGCGCACCTGATAGGTCGGGGGCTTGCCTATGTCGTGCAACAAAACGCCCATCGCCAATTCCGGAGACGGATTGTGTAGCAGGCCCAACATGATCAGGGTGTGGGTCAGCACATCGCCTTCGGGATGAAATTGAGGCGGTTGCGGCACGCCATCCATAGCGACCACTTCGGGCAAAAAAACAGCCATCAACCCCAGATCGATCAGCCAACACACCCCCAAAGGCGCGCCTCCTTCGGTCAGGATTTTGACGAGTTCATCGCGGACGCGCTCGCAACTGATGGCGTCAATACTGTGGCTCAATTCTCCAATGGCCCTTCGCGTTTCGTCCTCAATGGGCCAGTGGTACCGGCACGCAAAGCGCACGGCGCGCAACATCCGCAAGCGGTCTTCACAAAACCGGGCGTGCGGATCGCCAATGGTGCGGATCACCTTTTTTTTTATATCGGCCTGTCCACCGACATAGTCGAGCACCTCATCGGCTATGGGATCGTAAAACATGCCGTTAATGGTAAAATCGCGCCGCAGGGCATCCTCTTCTGCATCTACAAACACCACCCCATCGGGATGCCGACCGTCTGAATATCCCAAATCCCGGCGAAAGCGCGCCACCTCATAGATGTGGTGGCCCAACCGCACAAGCGCCACCCCGAAATGCGCGCCGACTACTTGTGCATGTGGAAAAATGCCGATCACCTGTTGGAGATCGGCATTTGTGGCAATATCGTAATCGCGGGGCGGCTGCCCCATCGCCATGTCGCGCACGCATCCGCCGGCCCACAGCGCGCGAAACCCCCGCGCCTGCAACCGGCGCACAATTTCCAGCGCGCCCGTGCGTGCATCTGCGTTATCCATCTTCCACCGTCACCCGCTGAATGCGTGCACCCAAATCCCGCAAGCGCGTATCGATCTGTTCGTATCCGCGGTCGATCTGTTCGATATTCCTGATCACGCTTTGCCCATGGGCGCACAAAGCCGCGATGATCAGCGCCATACCCGCCCGAATGTCGGGACTCGTCAGATGCTCGCCATAGAGTTTAGACGGCCCCACCACCACGGCGCGATGCGGATCGCAAATGACGATTTTCGCGCCCATATCAATGAGGCGGTCGAGCCAGTACATGCGCTGTTCGAACATTTTTTCAAAAAACAGCACCGTGCCCCGCGCCTGCGTGGCGACGACAATGGCAATGCTCATCAAATCGGGCGGAAAACCCGGCCACGGGTCATTGTCAATGCGCGGAATCGCATCGCCCACATCGGGCACAATTTCCAACTTTTGAAAGGGCGGCACCACAATATCTCGTCTATCGACCTCGACTTCGAGGCCCAATTGTCGAAACACCATCAAGGTCTTACGCATGTTTTTGGGCGCGGCATTGGCGATGCGGAGTTCGCTGTTGGTGGCCCCGGCCAGGCCGATAAAACTGCCGACTTCCATGTAATCTGGCCCAATTGTGTGCGTCGTTCCGCTGAGTTTGGACACGCCTTCAATTACCATTTCATTGGTGCCAATGCCCGAAATTTGAGCACCCATTGCGTTGAGCATAAAACACAATTCCTGCACATGAGGCTCTGAAGCCACGTTGCACAAAATGGTCGTGCCTCGGGCGAGCACGGCGGCCATCACGGCGTTTTCCGTGCCGGTGACACTGCGCTCGTCCAAAAAAATGTCCGCGCCAACGAGACCTCTGGGCGCCTGAAAATCGTAGATGTGGTTGGTGTGGAAGCGCACGCCGAGTTCTTCGAGTGCGATCAAGTGGGTATCCACGCGCCGCCGGCCAATGCGGTCGCCCCCAGGTCGCGGAATGGTCGCTTGCCCAAAGCGGCCCAACAGGGGGCCGGCAAACATAAAACTGCCGCGCACTTTTCGGCACAGGTCTGCGCGCAATGCGGATTTGTTGACGCCTTTGGTGCAAACCGCGAGTTCGTGATCGCCCGTGTTGCGAACGTCCGCGCCCAAGTCGCGCAGAATTTCGACAATAACGGCGATGTCGCCAATCTGTGGCACGTTTTTGAGCACCACGGGTTCTTCTGTCAACAAGGTCGCAGCCAAAAGCGGTTGTGTCGCATTTTTGTTGCCCGCCGGAACCACTGTGCCAGACAGCGGATGCCCACCTTCAATAACAAACTGTTCCATGAAAAAACGCCTCCTATAAAAATGGGGAGAGGAGGGGCGATATGTCGTTACGTGGTAAGTCCGAGTATAATACAGATGTAAAAATAGTTCAAGAGTAAAAGCGGATCACGGATTAAGCAGATGGCGCGGATTACACGGAGGAAAGGCGAGAGTAGAGCAGAGAACAAAGCGTAGAGAGGACAGAGGCGTAGCACCTGGGGCCGTCTGAAAAGCGAAAGGTGGATCGCGGATTACACGGATAGCGCAGATTACACGGAGGAAAGGCGAGATGCGAGGATAGAAACGTAGGGGCGGGCGATGCCCCCGTGCTCGCCCGAAGATACAAGGCGGATCGCGGAGGAAACGGATGGCGCAGATTAAAAACCCATGCCCCCTCTGCGTTGTGCCGCAAGGAGATCACGCGCTGATCATTTCGAGCGCGCTGGGCAATTGGTTGAGTGTGAGTTTTTTTAGTTCGACCTTCTCGCTGGCGTGATCGATGTCAATGCCAACGAGCCTGCCCTCCGCATCGTAGTCGAGGACAACCCCTTCCGATATTTCCCAACTTTCCGCGCTGACGCGCTCTGACAGGTCAATATACAGGGAATCCGTTTCCGGGTAGTAATTGAGTCTCATGGTCTGAAACCTCGATCTGGAAAAGCATTGTGAATTGTAACTTTGTCTTCGAGTGTAATGACCCTCAAGTAGCGGCCACCAAAATCGGCAATTGGGGCCCAAAATCGAAATCTATTGTGTTCTTGAGGTTCTGAACGAACAGCATTTTCAATGGCATAGATGCACCACTCCTTTTTTAAATAGGGGCGTTTACGCAGTACTTCTCGTTCAAAGTACGCGGTGAATTTGTAGTCCGCCATATTATTCAGAATGGTCAACGCCGAGTTTGATGCCTATTTTGGGGTGTTCGTTCATTTGCATATAGGCTTCGACGCGGTCAAATGGCACGACCGGATCGATCAGGCTCTCGGCGGTTAGGCAACGCCTGTGCTGCTCTGTGCGTAACGTCAGAAAATAATCTGCAATACCTCGCGCTTTGTCAAGCGGTTCGTCCCCGCTCCTCGCCACCAACCCCCTTGTCTGAATCGCGGATTTGCGCGGATTAAAAGATTACGCGGATTAACCCCACACCTTCCGCCCCTCTGCGTTCTCCGCTCTACCTATCCCAAAGGCGAGAGATGAAAAGGTAGGAGCGTGGCCCCTGTGCTAGCCCGTAGCGGTTAGCAGTCAGTAGCCAGTCTCCGCCCGTGCAATCCCATCCTCTCCACCGCCGACTCTGCGGCAGGATGGGACCTACCCCCCTAACCCCCCTTCCTGCGAGGAAGGGGGGAAGCGGATCGGTTTGGCGAGGGGGAGTGTGCGGGGGTTTTGATGGCCTTATGCGCTCGGTCAAGGCCATCAAAAATAGCCCTTGATACAAGCCATAAAGAAAGCTATGCTCCCCTTTTCTTAAAGGAAAGGGGCCGGGGGGATAGGTCCACGGCCATCTTTCAAGATGGCAAGGGATGATGCCAAAGATCGAGAATCCGCTCTGCGAAAAATATCGGCAGGGCGGATTTTTTTTAGAAAACCGAATGGGACGTACGGTTGCGTAGATTCGGGCGGAGTGGTAATCGCACTCGGCTTGTTGGCTAAAATTGCATTTTTCAACTGAAAGAGGATGACGAGGCGTTTCTTTATCCGAACAGATCCGAACAGAAAAAGCCCTCCTGTTTTTGCAGAAGGGCTTTAATTTTTTTGCGGAATCGTTATCGAGACGAGGCGGTTTCTCGCCGGGCGTCAGAAGAAATTTGGCTCCGTTTGTTCAGCATGGCGACGATTTGACGGAATACGGCCAATGCGTGCCCTTAGTAGTCGGCGTTTTCAAGGCTATCAATGACCGAGACGGGCATGCCGGTCTGGTCAGCCAATTCCTGTTGCGACAGGCCAGACGCGGTTCTAAGGTGATAAAGTTGAGCGGCGATCTCTGCGTTTATCCGTTCCGTTTTGAGCAAGGCTTCCATCTCCGGGTCGCCCGCAACATAGCGTCTGTGCAGAATTTCTACGGCATCTGTGGTTTTTTTCGAGCGCATCATTCATTCTCCAGCGAATAAGTATGTTGTTCAGGACTCCGTTCTACGTTTCTTTTTTGGCGAATAGCACGGGCGATTTCCGCGGGAGGCACGCGCTGTGTTTTGACAATGCCGTGCGAGAGCACCGCGGCGTTACGTCGAAAAAAATCGCAAATTTGAGCGCAAAGTCAACCAATATCTCATAGGGAAAAACCAAACACTGGACTCCGGCTTTGGCTACGCCTGTGCTTGCGCGTGCGACGGAGTAACGACGGGGTTGGCGTATGGGTAGGGACTGACCACTGATACCAAATTGAACAGCTATTGTCTTAATGTGGTGCGATATATTGCCAGCAAATGATTCCCTTGACGTTCCGCAGTCATTCAGAAAAGCCATTGCAACAAAGCCATCACAAAAGACCATCAGATCATGCCATCGCGCACAGCGCGCAAGGCCGTCTCGCAACCCACAGCCATCTTGCAACCCACTTTGCAGGCCAGCGCATGTGCTGTTACAAAAGCGATTTGCGCTGTGCCAGCCTCTCGGCGTCTGAGAGCGGCATTTTTTGCCTACTTTTTTTGCTGTTGAAAAAAAGTCGGTCGCCGAAGGCATCGGAGGCAATCAACATGGAGGCAGAACCAAACGCTTGAGACGAGCAACGCAGAATCTCTACGGAACGTCTGTTCCTCATTCCTCCCTGATGGGAGGCAGAATACGGACAACTTAAAATCAATTTGGTATGGCTACTGACCACTGACCATTTCCTGATACAACTGCCCGCATCCGGCTGCAATGTCATCTCCCTTGCTGTAGCGCACGGTTGCGGTTAATTGCGCTTGGGTCAAAATGTTGACGAATCGATCTATCGCGCTTTGAGGAGGGCGTTGAAAGGGGGCGTCTTCAATGGGATTCCAGGGGATGACATTGATCTTGCATGGCATGTCGCGCACGAGGTCAATCAATCTGCGTGCGTCTTCGGGCATGTCGTTAAAGCCGTGTAACAACACGTATTCAAATGTTGCCCATCGCCGGATCTGATCGCAGTACGCCCGCACGGCGGATAGGAGTTCGGCAATAGGCCACTTGTGGTTGATCGGCATAATTTGGGATCGCTGCACATCGGTCGTTGCGTTGAGCGATACAGCCAGTCCAATTTTGAGTTTTTCGCGGGCGAGTTTTGCAATGCCCGGCACATGCCCGACGGTTGATAGGGTAATGCGGCGGATGCCCACGGCGGCGCCGTAATCCAGATTGATCAGTCGGATGGCCCGAATCACCTGATCGAAATTCAGCAGGGGTTCGCCCATTCCCATCATGACCACATGGGTCAGTTCATCGCCTCTTGCGCGCAAAAATCGCTGTGCGTACAAGACTTGCTCAACGATCTCAGCCGCTGTCAGATTGCGGAGCAAGCCCATGCGTGCGGTCGCGCAAAACTGGCAATCGAGCGGGCACCCCACTTGTGACGATACGCACAGGGTTCGGCGTTTGCCATCCCGCATCAAAACGCTTTCCACGCGCCGCTTATCGGGCAGTTCAAACAAGAACTTCTCGGTGTCTTTTGACGCGGATTCAATTTGCCCAATGCGATTCAATTTCAAGAGTTTGAATTGTGCATCCAACCGCACACGCACGGCCTTGGACAAATTCGTCATCGACTCAAAATCCGTGACGCCTTTGTTGTAAAGCCAGTCGATCAATTGCCGGGTTCTGTATTTCTCCAATCCCATGTTGGACACCTGCTGCGCCAATTCTTCGGGAAACAAGCCTTTCAGTTCAATTTTTTTGTTAGCCATTTTATATCCTCTGTTCGGATTCACAATACGCGATAAAACTTACATTGGATTGGGCGGGCACAGGGGCCACGCCCCCACGATTGTGGGCTACGCCCGTGCCAGATTACAACATATAGATATGCCCGATGTTGCAACCCCAATATAATGCTGTTGACGGATATGGCGAGATGGCTTACTGTTTGACGCACATTCAGACGGGAACAATTTTTTTCCAAAGGGTCCCTCCCCCATGCAGATGTACGATTACAGCAGTCTCCCCTCAGCCTCCGAGCAGGGCAAGCCGCGCAAGCAACGCAAGCCGCGCAAACCGCGCAAGCCGCGCCGATGGTTCTTTTTTCTTACGCTGATAGGCGTCAGCGTGCTTTTTGGCCTGGGCAACGAGGCTACAGAATATAAACCCGTCGTGGAATTGAAAAAAAAAGTTTCCGCTTCGGTTGATGCAGAACTCATCCTGCCATTTGCCGCTCAAAAAGCCGAAGGCACCAAAATCTCGGGATATATCGCGCGAAACGAAAACCTCACGGATACCTTCATACGCGAAGGCATTTCGCGCACCGAAGTTCGACAACTTATCGGCGCGCTACGCAAGGGCATTCCGCGTGCGTCATTCAACCCGAATGTGGTTCGGCAAGGGGATCGCTATGCACTGGTGATCGACAGCCAATCTGCCATTCAGCATCTCGAATACACCAAGCGGGGCGACCGTGAAACGCGCTTTGTTGTCGAGCGGATAGATGGCGTGCTCAAAGCTCGGCAGGAGAATCTGCCGTTGCGCCGAGAAGCCATTGTGGTATTTGGGCGCGTGAAAGATACCATCTGGAACGCGCTCCGCGAAACAGGAGAAAATCCCGCGTTTCTGTGCGACAAACTCGAATACATTTTTGAATATTATATCGACTTTTACAACGATTGCAGAAAAGGCGACGAGTTTGGTTTTGTCGTTGAAAAACTCTACGGCAAATCCGGTGCCTTTGTGCGTTACGGCGATATTCTCTCGGCCCAATACAAAGGCGGCAAAGAGTCTTTTCAAGCCGTTCTCTATATCGATCCCGATAGCAAAGACGGTTATTACGACTCGGATGGCCGATCCCTGCAAGGGCTTTTCCTACGCAAGCCGCTGAACTTTACCCGCATCAGTTCCAAATATGCCAGCCGCCGGTTTCATCCCATTCTCAAAAGATATATTCCCCATCACGGCGTGGACTATGCCGCGCCCACCGGCACAAAGGTTTGGGCCATTGCCGATGGTACGGTTTCTTTTGTAGGACGCAAAGGCCCGCTCGGCCACTACATCGAGGTCGAGCACAACAATGGCTATAAAACCGGCTATGGTCACTTGAGCAGATATGCTCGGGGCCTGAAACGGGGGCAGCGCGTAAAACAAAAACAGACCATCGGTTATGTGGGTGCGACGGGTCGCGCCACAGGCCCTCATCTGCACTTCAACTTTTACGCCACAGTCAATGGCAAATACAAACTGACCAATCCCACGCGGGCGATCAACCGCCCCACAGGTCGCCCGGTTCCCGCAAAATACATGGCGCATTTTCGCCGGCAGCGCGATCAGCATTTCGCGCTCTTAGGTCGCGCGAATGGTTCAATTGTCACCGCCGCCTTGCCCACAGTACCAACAGTAGCAGAGTGACGGATGCCGACCGATTTTGTCGAAGGGGAAATTGAGGTATGAAAGTGGCCTATTTCGACTGTTTTGCCGGTATCAGCGGCGACATGATCTTGGGCGCGCTCGTGGATGCGGGTCTTTCTTTTTTGGCGTTAAAATCCGAACTCGACAAACTCTCCGTGCGCGAGTTTGGCATTTCTCGACGGCGGGTTGAAAAACACGGCATCGCCGGCACGAAAGTCGATGTCCACGCACGGGAAGGCCACGTTCACCGCCACTTGAAGCACGTCCTCGAAATCATCGACAGCAGTTCGATATCGCCCTCGGCCAAGAAAAGCGCCGGGCGCGTTTTTCAAAAACTCGCCGAAGCCGAAGCCAAAGTTCACGGCACGACCATTGACGCGGTTCACTTCCACGAAGTGGGCGCAGTGGATGCCATTGTCGATGTTGTCGGCACTGTTGTCGGTCTGGAACTCCTCGGCATTGAAGCGGTCTATGCCTCCAAATTCCGGTTTGGCTCGGGCCAAACCCGGGGATCGCACGGCGCCATGCCCGTCCCCGTGCCCGCAGTTGTAGAAATGACAAAGGGCTTTCCCACCGAACGCACAGACATTCCCCATGAACTCGTCACGCCCACGGGTGCCGCCCTCCTCACGGCACTCGCATCGGGCATTGGCGAACCTGTTCAGCTTTGCACCGAAAGCACGGGGTATGGCGCGGGCACGCGCGAGGTCAAACAGGTGCCCAATCTCCTGCGCGTGGAAATTGGCGAACTCGTCGCAACGCCGCAGACCGACGCGCCCATTCTGTTGGAGACGAACATCGACGACATGTCCCCGGAAATTTACGGGTATCTCATGGACCGCTTGTTTGAAGCCGGCGCGCGCGACGCCTTTCTCACCCCCGTTATCATGAAAAAAGGCCGCCCAGGCATTCAACTCACGGTTCTGGCCGACCCAAACAAAGAAACCGAACTCGCTGAACTCATCTTTTTGGAAACCACCACCCTCGGCATTCGCCGCCTGCCCGTTCAGCGTCACCTGCTCGAACGGCGTTCAGACACCCTCCAAACGCCCTTTGGCCCGGTCCGCGTCAAAATAGCCACTATCGGCGGCAAACAACGCGTCGCGCCCGAATACGACGACTGCGCACGCATTGCGCGTGAAAAACAAGTGCCGATTCTCGACATTTACAAAGCCGTACACGCACCGTAACATAGGGATAAGGCCCGGGCATATAGATCGATTCGCCGATGAACTGCTACGCAGTTGTAACCTCAATATAACTCCAAAAATACCGGGTGTTGTCATCTCAACGACAACGCCCGGCTGTTGTAATATCCTGCGCGCTTTTGGTCAATCATTCCCCATCCCTCCCTTCCAGCACGCGCATCAAATCTTCCAGCGATACAATTTCTTCCTCCGCCGCAGCAACAAGCGGCGCAGGCGTGCCGTCTTTCTCCTCGGTGCCAAACACAAACCATTCAAACTCGCGCAAGAACTTTAGGCAATGCCATTGGCCTGTGCGCATGTGATCTTCGCTGCACAATTCCCGGGGAATCGGGCAACCGTCGTACAAGCCGCGTGGGCAGGGTCTGCGCTTTTTGGGCATGGCTGTGTCCGTTGAGAAAGATGCGAGGATAGAAACGTAGGGGCGCGGGTTACAGGATTTTGAGGTACTGATCCAGTTCGTAACCGGTCACCTGTGCCCTGTAATTGGCCCATTCGATCTTTTTGTTGGCGATGAATTTTCCAAAGACGTGATCGCCCAAGGCATTGCGGAGCAGGTCGCTGTGCTCGGCGCGTTCAATGGCCTGTGACAGATCCAGGGGCAGGGTTTGAATGCCCGCTTTTTCGCGCTCGGTGGTGGACATTTCGGCGACATTTTTTTCCATGGGCGGGGGCAATGGATAGCGTTTTTCAATGCCTTCTAATCCGGCGGCCAGCATAATTGCAAATGCCAAATAGGGATTGCAGGCCGGATCGGGCGACCGGTATTCGACTCGCGTTGTACTCGCCTTTCCCGGCGAATAGGCGGGCACGCGCACCAGGTCCGAGCGGTTGACCGCGGACCACGTCGTGTACAGCGGGGCTTCATACCCCGGCACCAATCGCTTGTAGGAATTGACCCACTGATTGGTCACTAAGGTCATTTCACAGGCATGGGCGAGGAGGCCGGCAATAAAATATCGGGCTGTCTCCGACAGGTGATACTCATTTTGCCCGTCGTAAAACGCATTGTTTTCGCCCTGAAACAGGGACATATTCGCGTGCATGCCATTGCCGTTGACGCCAAAAACCGGCTTGGGCATAAACGTTGCCCAAACCCCGTGTTTTACGGCGATCTCTTTCACCACCAAGCGATAGGTCATCGCATTGTCGGCCATTGTCAGCGCGTCTGTATAGAGCAAGTCGATTTCGTGCTGGCTGGGCGCGTCTTCGTGATGGCTGGACGCCACTTCAATGCCCATCTTCTCTAGCGTCAGCACGGTATCCCGGCGCAAATCACTCGCCACGTCCAAAGGCGTCAGGTCAAAATACCCGCCTTCGTCTAAGCCTTTGAGCGGGGCTTCGGGCTTTTGAAAATAGAAAAATTCCATCTCTGGACTCACGTAAAACGCAAAGCCCAAATCGCCTGCGCGTTTCAGATTTTTTTTCAGCACCCAACGCGGGTCGCCCCGATAGGGTTTCCCGCCTGGCTGACGAATGTCGCAAAACATCCGCGCCACCGTGCCTTCTTCCCGCGGGCGAAAAGGCAGCACCTGAAAGGTATTGGGGTCGGGCATGGCGATCATATCGCTTTCGTCAATGCGCGCAAAGCCCTCTACGGACGACCCGTCAAACCCAATGCCTTCGGTGAGTGCCTCGTCGAGTTGCTCAACGGGAATTGCCACGCTTTTTAAGAGTCCTAAGATGTCGGTGAACCAGAGCCGGATAAATTTGACCCCGTGTTCTGACGCGGCGTTCAACACGTATTCTCGGCTGCCTTCATCCATTGTTCTCACCTGTATTTTAATCGTGAAACAGCACAAAAATGATGGGCAAACTTACGCTTCTTATATTTCGGGCAGGTTTCACGGGTGTTTCACCGAAATTAAGAATCGCCACATTGGGCAAAAAAAAGCGCGGCATCGCCGCGCTCTTTTTGATCCGCATCCCATCCTATTGAACCCGCGTCCAGGTATCGACCCAGGTCCCGTTGTATGAGGTCGTCAGGGTATTGCCTTCAAAAACCCATTGCCGGTCGTCGTGTGCGATCTCGATTTTGTCGCCCTCAACCGTAATTTTGCCCTTCACCTTTTTGTCTTTGGGATAGACCGACATCGGGGCTTCCGCAGACGAGCGATAGCCCTGGCGCACCAGTACATACCTGGCCCGCGTAATGGCCGATGTGGAAATTTCATAGGTGCTGGCGGCATAATTAAATCGCCGGGGCGCGCCATCCTTCAAATCTTCGAGCAGATTGAGCGCGATATGGGCTTTGCGAGAACTGATTGGCTGCCAAAAAAGCACCCCTTTGATCTGCGGTTCGCGCAACACAGTGCCATCGTGCAACTGGCGATTTTGCAAGATCCATGTGCCCGCCAAGTGGTTTTGCATATCCGACAAACGATCGCTGCATCCCTGCGTTGCGAACGCAAAAAGGAGGAATATCATCAGGCGTTTCATCTCGACCTCCATCCAAGTTATCACCTCAAAACGAACAGATACAGTATATTTTTGGATTTGTCCCCTGTCAAGCCAAAAAAAGAGCACCCGAAGGTGCTCTTCTTCAATTCTCGAAAAATCAGGTCATTTCCAGCAAGGGCTCGAGTTGCGAGCGACGGCGCGGATGGCGCAATCTGCGGAGTGCTTTTTCCTTGATTTGCCGCACGCGCTCTCGGGTCAAATTGAAGCGAACCCCGATCTCTTCCAGCGTGAGCGGCTCTTCGCCGCCCAGCCCAAAGTACAGGCGCAACACCTCGGTCTCGCGGTCATCCAAAGAGGTGAGCACGTCTTTGACCTGTTCGCGCACCGAATTTTCCACGACTTCCTCGTCGGGTGCTTTCTGTGTTGCGTCGGGCAACACATGCAACAGGCTGTGGTCGTCCTCTTCGCGGAAAGACGCATCCAGAGACCAGACATCGCGCGCACGCAGGAGCGTATCTTGCACCATTTCGACCGACACGCCGAGTTCTTCGGCGACTGTTTCGGGTTCGGGTTCGGTCTCGCTCGCTTGCCGCAATTCGCGCGACACTTTTGAAATGTTGTGCAGCAAATCAATGCGGTTGATGGGCAGCCGCACGACCCGCGAATCCTGCGCCAAACTCTGGTGAATCGCCTGACGGATCCACCACACCGCATAGGAAATAAACTTAAAGCCGCGCGTGCCATCAAATCGCTCGGCAGCCGTCATCAGGCCCATATTGCCCGCGCTGATCAAATCGGCCAAGGGCACGCCGTGGTTTTGATATTCGCGGGCCACGCTCACCACAAAGCGGAGATTGGATGCAACGAGTTTGTCTCTGGATCTCTGACAGCCTTTATGGATTTTCTTTGCCAGTGCAATTTCTTCTGCGCTCGAAAGGGGTTCAGACGAGGCAATGTCTCGCAGATACAGATCCAGAGATTCACTGTCTTGAATCATAATTCCAGGCAAGGGAAACCTCCTAAAAAAGATGGGGAGATGCTATCAAACAGAATGGGGTGCCGAGAATTGCGCGAGGTGTTCGGTCATAAACTGATACATGCTCACCGATGTGTGGCAGGCCATCAACCCCGCCCGCACATCAGAATTTTTGAATAGCAGGGCCAAATTGCTCAACACAGACAGATAGGGCACGGGCACCGCATCGGGTATTGCCACCATGCATATTACATAAACGGGTTCTGCATCTGGAGGAAAGGCAACGCCTGTTTGCGAAATGCCCAACGCCACACTGGGCTGTGCAACGGAACGACAGCGCGCATGGGGCAGGGCAACACCTCGGCCCAAAACCGTGCTGATCTGATCTTCGCGATCCAAAATCGTTTGCAAGAACCTCAGACTATCGACCACTTTGCGGCAACCGTAGAGCCGATCCACCAGTTCTTTGATGGCGCCCATGCGATCTGTCGATTGCAAATTGGGTACGAGAAGCGAAATCTCGAAATGAAACGCATCGTCTTCAAGTGTTGTGTGAGGTGTTGGAATCACATGGCCCCCATGCAAAAAACGCAGAATTTGCACCTTTAAGCCTCAAGACGCGGATTGCGCGGTGGCGGATGACGCATTAAAGTTTGTAAAAACAAGGGTTAAAACGAGGCGTCTCCAAAACATCGCCAAACCGCGACAAACGCAGTGCAACATATAAGCAATACGAGTGCCAAGATGTGATTAAATGTCGTAACCTCTTGTTTAGAATACAAATAGGTCATGGGGCTATATCCACACTCCCATTTTTCCCGCCCTGTTGTATGCAAAAATTGCATCGCACGTATCGCCAAAATGCAAAAATTGCGTTTTAGAACGAATTGCCAATCTGCGAATCTACAGAACGATGTACAACTGCGATAGTTTTGTGGGTTGTGCGGAGACTGCCCGCTGACTGCTTAGGGGTGCGTGTGCGGACAGGCACGGGGGCCTGTCCCTACGGGTGATGCGGCAACGCGCTACCAGACGTAGAGGATGTAGATACATGGCCCTGTCCCTACGGGTGATGGGGCAACGGACGCCTGCTCAGTTACGATGCCCAAGCCGAAGCCCTGTCCCTATGGGTGATGCGGCAACGGACGCCGCGAACTGTTTGGTGGCCGGGTTGGATGAGCACAGAAACTTGCGCCCTTCTGTTTCTTTTTTTTATCTCTAGGACTTACGCATGCTGAGTTAAAAAAGGGTGCAATTCCGTAAAATTTATCACTTTGAGGAGGTGTCAATGCGCCACCCGACGCGTTTGGATTCCTGTCAGTATCTGCTTAGCCGTCCCCTCAACGATACCCTGACCCATTTCGCCGACCATAGCGAAGGGTTCAGTCATGATATGATCAACCGCTATCTCGCCGGTGATCGTATCCCGCCCCGCTTGGTGTGGGAACACGTCAAAGACCACATCGCGTTGACGCCTGAAGGCTATGTGATCTTTGATGACCCGGTTTTAGACAAGCGACACGCACGCAAGATCGCGTGAGTGCGTCGTCAATATAGCGGCAACGCCCAAGGCGTCATCAATGGCATTGGGGTGGTCACATGTGTCTATGTCAATCCGCAACAGGATCGGTTCTGGCTGATTGACGATCGGATTTATGACCCGCAAGGCGATGGCAAAACCAAATTGGATCCTCTCAAGGACATGCTCTCTGCGTGGGTCTATCAGAAGCGCCTTCCTTTTACCGGGGTCTTGATGGACAGTTGGTATGCGACTAAAACGGTCATGTTACACAGAGAGCAGATGCAAAAAACCTATTATTGTCCCCTCAAGACGAACCGGCGCGTGGACGAGTAGGCAGGCACAATCCCCTACCAGCGCGTAGATAGCTTAACTTGGACGAAAGCGCAACGCAAACAAGGCAAGCCCATTAAAATCAGAGGGGTCCCCAAAGACCACAAAGTGAAATTATTCCGGGTGGCGTCTGCTGATAGACGCACGGCGTAGGTCGTGACCAACGACCATGCTCAAAACGATTCTTCAGGGGTACAACAGGGGGGTCACAGGCGATGGAAAATTGAGCAATTTCACCGCGAAGTCAAACAAGTGACCGGGCTTGAAAAGGGTCCATGTCGGTTGGCACGCATGGTACGAAATCATATTGGGTGTGCGATGTTCGTTTGGATTCGACTCGCGCAGGTGGCCTATCAAATAGGACAAACCATTTATCAAGTCAAATACCGAGGGCTAGCTGACTTCTTGAGACAACAACTCAAAGCACCTCATATTCCAATGGAGATTGCGTAAGTCCTAATCTCGTATCTTTGGGCGGGCACGGGGGCCGCGCCCCTACGTTTCTATTTTCGCATCTTTTTTTGTTTTGAACGGGCTATCGCCAGTTGTCCCCCGCTCGTGCTTTTGGTGCTTTTTGTGGCAAATTCGCTTTTTGCATTTTTTCGGACAGATTGTACGCCTTGATCTTGTATTGCAACGCGCGGACGCTGATCCCCAACATCGCCGCGGCCTCTTTGCGATTTGCAGGGCCTTGGGCGAGCGTCTTTTCGATGAGGGCGCGTTCTGCTTCTGCAAGCGATGAGCCGAGTTGGATTGTGATGGTGTCTGTCGCATCTCGTGCATCGCGCACGCGAGAAGGCAGATGATCGACATCGACCTTTTGATCCGCGCAGGTTACGACCACGCGCTCGATGGTGTTTTTCAATTCGCGCACATTGCCGGGCCAGAAATAGGCCAGCACTCTGTCCATGGCTTCGGGCGTCAATTCCTTGCGCGGTTTGTGGTGCAACACGCAGAGGTTTTCAAAAAACACGTCGATCAAGAGGGGGATGTCTTCAACGCGCGCTCGAAGCGGCGGCAACCGAATGGGCACGACATTGATGCGATAGTACAAGTCTTCTCTGAATCGCCCGTTTGCCACTTCTCGCTCGAGATCGCGATTGGTGACAAAAATGGTTCGCACATCTGCGCTCACCGTTTTGGTGCTGCCCACCGGGCGATAGGCTTTTTCTTCCAAGACGCGAAGGAGATCGACCTGATTGGGCAAGGGGATTTCGCCCACTTCGTCGAAGAAAAGCGTGCCGCCTTCCGCGGCTGCAAAATGCCCCGCCTTGTCCGCTGTCGCGCCCGTGAACGCGCCTTTGATATATCCGAACAACTCGCTACCAAATAATGTTTCGGCGAATGCCCCGCAGTTCATCGCCACCAGCGGCGCGTTTCGCCGCGCGCTGGCCCGGTGTATCGCGCGCGCCACGAGTTCTTTTCCCGTGCCGGTTTCCCCGGTGATCAGCACGGGCACGTCGGTCATGGCCGCTTGGCCGATGGTGTCGCAGACGTGTTCCATAACCGCGCTTCTGTGTACGATTTCGCTATTGCCCCCATTGGAATCCAGCCGTGCGCGCAAGGCGCGGTTTTCAGCGACAAGGGCTTGGTGGTCCAGCAATCGCTCTAAGGACAAGTGCAATCGCTTCAGGGCCACGGGCTTGGTCA
Source organism: uncultured Latescibacterota bacterium (assembly GCA_958295785.1). GTDB lineage: Bacteria > Latescibacterota > UBA2968 > UBA2968 > UBA2968 > VXRD01. The sequence continues at coordinate 864,676 of OY282377.1, read as the reverse complement.
AATAATCATAAGCCCCGCGCCGCATGGCCTCGACAGCGGTTTCCACTTCGCCGTAAGCCGTGATGACGATGATGCCGATGTCGAGATTGGCTTCGCGCACCCATTTCAAAAGTGCGAGTCCGTCTTGGCCCGGCATTTTGAGGTCAATGATCGCGGCGTCATAAGCCCGGGTTTCCATCAGGGTTTTTGCCTTGTGACCGTCGTAGGCCACGTCGACGCGATAGCCGTTTTTGACCAGGGCCTCCCGCAGTCCTTCGCAGATGTAGTATTCGTCGTCTGCAATTAAAATCCGAATTTCACTGGCGTTCATAAGTTGCCTCAAGCGGTGTACGACTGGCTATACCCGTTCCTCTGTTTGCGCGTCGGGCACGGGCAAATATATCCAAAAGGTCGTGCCCTGTCCGGGGCTGCTCTCCACGTCGATGTGCCCGCCGTGCTGATAAATGATGCGCTGGGCAATGGACAATCCCAACCCGGTGCCTTCGTCTTTGGTCGTGAAATAAAACTCGAAAATGCGATCCACTTCTCCTTCGGGAATCCCGCATCCCGTGTCCATCAACGTCAGACAAACCTGCGCCGCTTCCGGTTGCGTTCGGGCGATCAAGTCGCCGCCGTCGCCCATAGACTGAAAGGCATTCACCACAATATTGAGCACGGCCTGACCGAGTTGATCTTCGTCCCCATTTATCACGGGCAAGTTTTCGGAAAGTTCCAGACGCAATGCGATTTCGCGCTCGCGTGCTTCGGGAGAGACCAATTCAAAGACATGGCGAACGATGTCGTTGAGCGACATATCTCGCAAATGGAGTTTGGGCGTGCGCGAGAAACGCAAAAAATTATGCACGATGCGGTCGAGGCGTTTCATCTCTGTTTGGGCAATGTTGAGCCGTCCCAAAAGACGCGCTTTTGCAGTGTTCGTCAACGTGCCGAGGTCTTCTGCCAACAACTGCAATTGAATGTCTATCGCCCCCAGCGGGTTGCGAACTTCATGGGCAACCGAAGCGGCCAACCGGCCCAGCGCGGTCATTTTCTCAATTTGAAAAATCTCCCATTCCATCCGCTTCATTTGCGAGACATCGCGCACGACCAGCACCAGCCCAGTCCGCGTCTCGGCATCCAAAAACGACGTGCTCACGCGCAGGTGCTGCAACCCCCCGTCGGCATTGTGATGTACCAGATCTGTGTCTGACGCCAATTCTTTTTTTTTCAACCCCTGGTTCAAAGTCCGCAACAGTTCGGGCCGTTGGGCAAACAACTGCTCGGGCAATGCCCCGTAAACGGTCTGCTCGTCCCAACCCATCAATGTGATCAGATGCCCATTGACCATCACGACCCGATGCGTTTTGTCAAACGCCACAATACCCTCGCCCAAGCCCTCCAAAATTGAAGCACTGTAATCCGTGTCCATGCGCGTTTCCTCCGTCTATTCACAGATTGCTCGCTACACCTCACCAACCCCTGTCAGAGTCTGCCCCTGCGAATTTGAGCAGGGATCAGCACATGGTTGTAGCACCCCCGCCTATGCGTACAACCGTTCAAAAGTAATTTTCCACATTTCCACCCAAAGCGCAAGCCCAAACATCTTGACACTTGTCCGTTGCGTGCGATATTATTCGTTGCCTTGATCGCGGATTAAAATTAAACGGATGACGCGGATTGGGCATCGCAGGTAAGATGCGAGGATGGAAATGTAGGGGCGATGCCCCTGTGCTCGCCCAAAGATACAAGATGCGGAGATGTGGGTTTTAAGACAGTTTCTCAATCCGCGACCATCCGCGATTCAGACAGGAGGTTGTTGTGAATGTCATTTTAATTGTGCTGGACACATGGCGGCGAGATCACGCGGGATGCTATGGCAATGCGTGGATTCACACGCCGAATATCGACCGGTTCGCCGAGCGGGCCGCGGTTTTTGACAATGCGTATTTGGCGTCGTATCCCACGCTACCTTGCCGACGCGATATCGCCACCGGGCGATACGAATTTCCGTGGCGCGGATGGGGCGGTCTAGAGCCTGACGATGTGACCCTGGGCGGCACCGTACACGCGGCGGGGAAGGTGTCCTACTTTTTTACGGATGTGTATCACCACTGGACGAGCAACCTGGGCAGTGGCTATTGGCGGCCCTTTTCCGGATTTGATATCGTGCGCGGGCAGGAGCGCGACCGGTATGTCACCGATGGGGACATCGCCTTTGAAAATCGGACATTGGATTATCCCCCGCACAACAAACCCGATCAGCCGCACTTTCGAAATGTACAGTATCTCCGCAGAGAAGAGCGCGACTGGTTTTCGCCGCAGTTGTTTTCGCGGGCCGTGCGGTGGGTTCAACACAATGCGGATCGGGATTTCTTTTTGATGATCGATTCGTTTGATCCCCACGAGCCATGGGACCCGCCGCGTCATTACGTCGCGTTGTACGACAATTCCGACGAGGCGGTCGATGAGTATCCGGTCGCGCCTTACGATTGGGTGGCGGGCAATTTGACAGAAGCGGAGTTGAAGCGCGTGCAGGCGATTTACGCGGGTGAAATCACGATGGTGGATCGATGGGTCGGTCATTTTCTCGATCAGGTCGAGAACATGGGATTGATGGCCGAGACAATGGTGATTCTCGCGTCTGATCACGGAACGCACAATGGGGACCACGGGCGCACCGGGAAAAACTGGGTGTTGTGGGATGAGATTGCGCGCATTCCCCTAATTGTCTGGCATCCCGAATGGGGGCACGGCACGCGCCCCAAACAATTTGTGCAACCGATAGACTATTTTCCAACGGTGTTGGACGCGATGGACTTGGATGTGCCCAAAGGGGCGCGCCTGCACGGTCAAAGCCTGATGCCATATCTTCGGGATGAACGCGCGCCGGGCCGAGATGCGATTTTGTACGGCCAGTTTGCGGGGACATGCAATATTGCAGATGGCGAATACGCGCTGTTGCAGGGCGTGGATGAATCCAACCCGCCCGTGTATGCGTATTCGAGCATCATTGCCAACCGCAATCAATTCGATTGGGATGCCGATGTGCTCAGGTGCAAATTGACGCCCGCGCGCCATCCCGAAAAACACAAAACGCGGTTGTACCACGCGCCATCGGATCCCAAACAGGAACGCGATCTCGCAGATCGAGAACTCGAAACGCTATCCCGCCTGCAGCAGTTGATGGTCGAAAAATTGCGCGCGATTCACGCGCCATCAGAATTGTCGATCCGCTTGGGCCTCGCAAAGGGGGGATTGTGAAACCGAATATCTTGATCGCAATCGCAGATGATGCGACCTACAACGATTTGTCCCTGTACGGCGGGCAAAATGTCAAAACGCCCAATATCGACCGCCTCGCACGCGAGGGATTGGTTTTTAATCGGGCGTATTTGCCCATGGCGATGTGCAACCCCTGCCGCACCGCGCTCTACACGGGCTTGCATCCGGTCCGCAACGGGGCGTGCTGGAACCACTCTGCCGCGCGTCCGGGCACCAAAAGCCTCCCGCACTACCTCGGCGACCTCGGTTATCGGGTGGGCCTGTGCGGCAAGAAGCACGTCGGCCCCCATCGCAGTTTTCCCTTTGAAAATGTGCCGGGCATTGAGGGCGGGTGCGTGCATCCCAATCCCGAGTTCGGCGTTGAGGGGATTCGCGCATTTGTGGGGCAAAATCCAGACGCGCCCTTTTGTCTCGTGGTCGGGCTTTTTGAACCGCACGCGCCGTGGACCTTGGGCAATGCCGAGCATTTTGATCTCGACGCGCTGAAGTTGCCGCCCTATATGGCCGACACGCCCGAGACGCGCAGTGATTACGCCAAGTACCTCGCAGAGATCGAAGTGCTGGATCGGGAGGTCGGCGACATTCTCGACGTGCTGGCGCAGAGCGGTCAGGCAGACAACACGATAGTGATTTTCACGTCCGAACAGGGGTCTCAGTTTCCCGGCTGCAAGTGGACGAATTGGAACACGGGCATCCACACGGGGTTTGTGGTCCGCTGGCCGGGCAGGGTTTCGCCGGGCCATACGGATGCGATCATCCAATACGAAGATGTCACCCCCACGCTTATTCGCGCTGCGGGCGGCGATCCACAGGCGATAGATTTCGATGGATCGAGTTTTCTCCCCGTGCTTTTGGGCGATGCAGACGCGCATCGGGAACACGCCTATTTTATGCACAACAACATCCCCGAAGGCCCGCCCTATCCGATCCGCGCGGTGACGGATGGCACGCATCACTACATCCGCAATCTCGCGCCCGAGGCAATTTATATCGAAAAGCATTTGATGGGGGCAAACAAATGGCACCAATACTGGCCGACTTGGGTGGTGGATACGACGTTCAACGAACACACGCGCTTTGTGGTGAACCGCTACCTGCATCGCCCGGCCGAGCAATTGTATCGCATGGATGACGATCCCTGCGAACTGACCAATCTGGCCGATGACCCCGCCCATGCAGCGGCAAAAGAACGCCTGTCTGCCGAACTCGACCGGTGGATGACCGAACAGGGCGACCCCGGCGCAGAGATCGACACCGAGGCCCAATGGCAAGCATCCAAACAGGGCAGGCATTTTGAACGGCAATGCTGAAAAGCCATCTTAAAATTATCGGGATCTATCCCCCTAATACTAAATTGATTTTTTGTTGACCTGATGCGATATGCTACCAACAACTGATTCCCTTGAAGTTACACAGTCATTCAGATAAGCGATTGGAAAAATACCATCTCAAAAGACCCTCCGATAAAGCCATCACGCACAGCGCGCAAGGCCGTCTCGCAACCTCTCTCCCTCTTGCAACCCACCTTGCAGGCCAGCGCATGCCGTACTACCAGAAAAACGATTTGCGCTGTGCCAGCCTCTCGGCGCATGAGAGCGGCATTTTTTGCCTACTTTTTTTTGCTGTTAAAAAAAAGTAGGTCGCCGAAGGCATCGAAGGCAACCCACATGGAGGCAGAACCAAACGCTTGAGACGAGCAACGCATGATCTCTACGGAACGTCTATTCCTCATTCCTCATTCATCCCTAAAAAGAAAAGGGGATAGAACATCTCCCCTCCCCGTTGCAGGGAGGAGCCGGGGGAGGGGTCATCTTTCGTTTTAAGACAACTTCTAAGTGATTCATTTTATCTGTCTTTTTTGGAGAACACAATGTCACATCAACCCAACATCGTCGTTGTCATTACCGATCAGCAGCGCACGGATACGATGGCGTGTTATGGCAATGCGTGGATTCAATCGCCGCATCAAAACGCGCTGGCAGCACGCAGTTTTGTTTTTGAAAATGCCTATGTGACGCAGGCGGTTTGCACGCCGTCGCGGGGGTCGCTAATGACCGGGCTTTATCCGCATGCCCATGGGTGTGTGGTCAATGGCATCCCGCTGAGACGAGAGACCTCGTCTATCGCCGAAATGATGCCCGCCACCTATCGCAAGGGCTATGTGGGCAAGTGGCATTTGGGGGATGATGGAAATTGTCAGCACGGGTTTGACGAGTGGTGCAGCATTGCCGATGGGGGCGGCTATCACCAGTGGCTATCGGATCGGGGCTTTGCGCCGGACGTGCCCGGCCGGTTCACGCCGCAACAACGCGCCACCATGCCCGCATCCGCGCAAATCGGGGCTTATGTGGGCCAGGAGTCAGCGCGGTTTATTCGGGAAAATGCAGGGCGACCGTGGCTGCTCGTCGCCAGCACATTTGAGCCGCACCCGCCGTACCGAGGGCCTTATGACGGCTTGTACGACCCCGAAGAACTCCCGGTGGGGCCGACATTTTTGAAACATCCAGAAGGTCATTCCCTGTTCAACCGCGTGCGATCAGCGTTTTATCGCAACACCACCGATGCGCGGGTTGTCGCCACCGACATGACGCGAGATGAGAACTGGCGCAAGTTGCGGGCGCAGTATTTGGGCAATGTGAAAATTGTGGATGACGCCATTGGCAAAATGGTGCGGGCACTTGCGGAAACCGGGCAGATGGAGAACACGATTTTTGCATTTACGAGTGACCACGGCGAGATGGCCGGCGATCATCGCATGTGGGAAAAGCGGGCATTTTACGAGGAGTCGGCCCGCGTGCCATTGTTGTTGTCCGTGCCGTGGTTGAACGCAGAGCAAAAGCGGATCGATGGCGTGTTTGGGCATGCGGATTTGCTTCCCACGCTTTTGGCTTTGGCCGACGTGCCGATTCCAGATGCCTGTCAGGGCGAGAGCGCGGCCGGTGCGTTGACCGGGGAACGCGATTTGAAAGATCACAGGGCGTTTATGGAATGGAATGGGATCGGCGACCGCAATTTGGGCAATCCCGACATCGATCTCATCGCCACGCTGCCGTGGCGATGTGTGGTGACCGGCGACCGCTATAAGCTGAATTTGTGCGCCGGCGATCAGTGCGAATTGTTCGACCTCAATGCCGATCCATTTGAGGAAATCAATCTGTTTGACGCGCCCGAACACCGAGACCGCATTCGCAACATGGCGGCGACGATCCGTTCATGGCAACGCGAAACCGGCGACACCGCGCCGTTGCCGAGTATATAAAGGAGCGCAATCCATGGGATTTTCTTATTGTTTGAACACCAGCACAATTCGCAACGCCGAGGTTTCCGCGGTCAATGCCATTGACATTGCGGCCGATGCGGGGTACGAGGGCGTTGAACTGTGGGTGAAAGAAATTGACGACTGGGTTTCTGCGGGCGGTGCGCTGATCGATATACGCGACAAAGCCGCCGATAGGAAAATTCAAATTGTCAATTTGATTGCGTTTTTCGAGTGGGCAGTGCCCGAAGATGCGCCGCGTGCCAAGGGGATTGAAGAAGCCCGTCGCTGTTTTGAAATGGCAGACGCGCTCCACTGTGATTATGTGGCCGCGCCGCCTTATGGGGTTCAAAACCGCAAGGTCGATCTGTTTTCCGTGGCGCGGCGGTATGCCGAATTGATAGACGTGGTCGCCGAATTTCAGGCCAAACCCCTGCTGGAGTTTTGGGGCATTGCACAAACCCTGGGCACCTTGGGCGAAGCATTGTTCGTAGCCGCTGAATGCGGGCGACCAGACACCGTGCTTTTGGCTGATATCTATCACATGTACAAAGGCAGCGGGCATTTTCACGGATTGGAACACCTGGGGCCGGGCAAATTGGGCTTGGTGCATGTCAATGATTATCCAGCCCTGCCCCAACGCGCCGCCCTAACAGACGCGGACCGGGTCTATCCGGGCGATGGACTGGCACCTTGGCCCAAAATCGTGGCCGGGCTTGAAAACGCGGGATACTTGTCTTTGGAGTTGTTCAACCCGACCTATTGGGCAAAGGGCCCTGTCGCGGTCGCAGAAGAAGGACTGGCAAAGCTCAAGGCGTGTTTTGACAAGGATAGATAGCGGAAACCCATTTGGTGGGCAAAGCGTCAAAAAAATGCTTGACGCCCAGGGTTTTGCCCGTATCATTTTTGTTCATTGACCCTCAAAAAAATAACGATGTGCGATATGGCCTTTCCCGAATCCGACAGAATAATATTCGCAAACAATCCCTTACAGAAGGTTGTTTGTCAGTTGCGATTTCCTGAGATTTTGAGAATTGCAAGCGAATTGCCATCTAATTTTCAAGATCGGATCAGGTCGCAATACCCCTATTACGAGAAAGAAAACGCATATTTTCCAGCGGAAATCGCGGGCATAGCAGAGCAACTTTCAAATATCGGTTCTCTTAAAATTTCCGAAGGGCCAAATCACAGGTTTACATCTGAAAACAAAGAAAAACACGTCAATCTGACTCAGGGTTTTATCGCGCTTACTGACAATGGCTACAAAAGTTGGGAAAATTTCAGCGAGGCAATGAATCTCGTTGCTCGCGCATTGGAGGAAGAATACAAACCCAATTTTTACACCAGAATCGGACTTAGATACATCGATATAATTGACCGAGAGAAAATCGGTTTGGATGGGACGGAGTGGGCAGAATTGCTGAATCCCGCTCTTATTGGGTTGCTTGGCGACACCAATCTTCAGATTGCGCCATCCCGTATCCATTCTGAAGCAGAATTTGATATTAATAAAAAAGAAACGTCAAAGGTAAGACTTAGACACGGTCTAATTTACAGAGATGACCAAGTGCAGTATTTGATAGATACAGACTGTTATACCGAAGAAAGGAGTGAATTTGATGCAATCCCTGCAATCCTTAATTTCTTTAATCGCACGGCGGGAAACCTCTTCCGGTGGACGCTTTCAAATAAGCTCAGAGATGCCCTTGGGCCCAAATGAAGGGCGAGATGAAAAGGGATATTGGAAGTTGAGTGGTACAGTGGGGGCGCTGGGGCAAGAGATCAACTTTTCCAATGAGCAAGAGGGAGAGACGCCTGAAGTCATCCAAAGATTCTTGTGTCATCTGCTCATATCGGGTTTGCCAGCACAAGGCTTAAAAGAGGCTTTGGAGACCTTGGCAGATATTTTTCAATTTCATTTGCAATCGCCACCACCTGCCCAGTTCCAGTTGAAGAACCAAGGGTTAGCCCCCCAAATAGCCAAAGTCGGGAAAGCCATTCCTCGACCAGAATTGGTTTTTGACGGTTGAGGATATGACGTGTCATTTGAATATGAACCTTCCCCGAAAGATCGCGCCCTGATCCAAGGTGAGATATTGTTTGGTGTACATGAATTTGTGGCAGATGTGCCTGTCCAAGCTCCGCTAGGGGATTTGGAAATAACATTCAATATTATTGAACATAACTTGGCAATGGTGATGAATCCTGCGTGTGATTTAGAATGGGATTATGTATCGCGGGTTACAGGCCCTCAAAAGCCACAAAACGAACTTGCCCAGATTTTTTTGTGTGAAATTTACGAGGAAGAGAATATTCGCGATAGAAGCAATCTCAATTCGAGTTTGTTCAGAAATGTAAAGAGCAACCAAAACGAAAGGTACCACCATCTCCAAGAAGCGTCGATTGCAAACAGTGATCGCGTTCTGCCCGATTTGTATATGGATTTCAAAAATGTCTTTGGCATTGCAACTTTAAGCATTTATCGAGCAATCGCAAAGGGGGGTATAGATCGGATTGCCGTTGTCCCGCCAGTCTATGTTCAGCATCTCATGCAGAGGTTTTACAATTTTAGAGGTAGGATTGCTTTACCAGATTAAACCCCTTTTCAATTAGCAAAAGCTCCGACAAAATGAACGGCTTGTTGGAGCTTTTTGATTTTGTGTTTAGAGGCGATTTTCACATGGGGGCATTGATGTTCAAAAATATTTTTGGCAATGCATGGCCCGCGCGCATTCCCTTTTATTACGGCTGGGTGAATTTGGTTTTTGCGGCTATCGCAATGGTCGCAACGCTGCCGGGCAGAAGTGTTGGCATTGGCTTGATCACAGAGCCTTTGATCGCGGATTTGGGCCTTTCCCGACTCGTGTTTGCGAAGATGAATTTTTGGGCGACTATCGGTGGGGCGTTGTTCAATGTGATCTGCGGCATCGCCATCGATCGCTTTGGGGTGCGCGCTGTCGTGACAGCGGTGCTCTTTGTGCTAAGCGCGTTGGTATTGCAATTTAGCCATGTGGCGAGTTTTGGCATCCTGCTTTTTCTGCTCATTTTTATGCGCGGCATAGGGCAAAGCGCGCTGTCTGTGGTCAGCCTGACTATTGTTGGCAAATGGTTCGTGCGCCGCTTGAGCATTGCCATGGGCATTTTTGCCGTTCTGATGAGCGTGGGCTTTGCCGTGGCCATTGTCGTTGCTGGCGATGTGGTTCTCAACCGCGGTTGGCGGGTGATGTGGTCGGGCATGGGATGGATTTTGCTGATCGTCGCGGGTCTGTCCCCGCTATTTGTCAGGCGCGACCCCGAATCCGTGGGGCTGGATACAGAGCTTGTCGAAGATGACAAAGTGCCTGACCCGGTGATTGGATTTACCCTCGTCCAAGCACTGTTGACCCCGGCTTTTTGGGTGTTTGCCATCGGTAGCGCGCTCTACAATTTGATCATCGCAGGGGTGATGCTGTTCAATCAGTCGATATTGGGCGAACTCGGGTTTGATGAAACCGCGTTTCAAAACGCGATGGCCGCGTTCATGGCGACCGGGTTATTGGGGAATTTTCTGGCGGGTTGGGCCGCGCGCTATTGGTCTTTGGGCAGGCTGATGACCGTTGCGATGCTGGCGGTTGGCATTTACTTGCTCGCGTTTCCCCACCTCGACACCGCGTGGCAAGTTCTGGGACACGCGGGCCTGCTCGGTTTTTCGGGTGGCGTGGTTTCCGTGATTTTTTTTACGGCTTGGGCAGATATTTTTGGCCGCCTTCATCTGGGCAAAATTCAGGGGGCCGCACAGGTGTTTGCGGTTTTGGCGTCCGCAATCGGCCCCTGGTTTATTGCGGATACTTTTAGCTCTGCGGGCACTTATGCCCCCGCGTTTTACGCGCTGGCCCCGCCCGTGTTGCTCATTGCCCTCGCCGCATGGTTTGTGAACATCCCCAAGCCGGAAGACGCGCTGGCCCAATCGACGGCAAACCCCTTGACTTGAATGGGAATATGGGATAAATTGAATCGTTCACTCGCGGTTGCTTTTATGATGCTGTGGTCGCATTTATTTTTGGAGGACGAGATGATTTGTGAGGCCGAGGTGCTCTTCGAAGAAGAAAACGAAGAGGAAGAAGAGGCGTCTGAAAACGGTACTGCATTTTGGGGCAAGGGATTGATGGACGCCCGCACGATTTTAATTTCCGATTCCGTGGATCATAGACTGACCGCCAAAGTAACAGGTCAGTTGCTGTTTTTAGATCATGAAGCCCCGGAAAAGCCGATCAAAATTTTTATCAATTCACCCGGTGGCAGCGTGCATGACGGGTTTGCGATTTACGATATGATTCGGTTTATACGGCCCGAAGTAAAAATTATCAGCGCGGGCCTGTCGGCCAGTGCGGCGACGGTGATTATGCTGGCCGCAAAAAAAGAAGATCGGTTGGCCCTGCCAAATTCGCGCATTATGATTCACCAACCCTCGATGCAATTTCAAGGCGCGGCCGAAGACGTGCGGCGCACGGCCGAGGAAGTGTTGAAGATCAAGCAAAAGATCAACGAGATGTATGCCCGAGAGACCGGCCAGCCACTCGAAAAAGTGCAGGAAGACACGGATCGAGATTACTGGATGAGTCCCGATGAGGCCGTGGCGTATGGGTTGATTGGTCGGGTTGTGAATGGGTTCGACGAGATAGATCCTTAAATGCCGTTGGGCACTCATTTTTTTTAAAAGAAAAGTCTCCGGAGTAAGGGGGCTTTTTCTTTGTTTATATGTATGAATACCATCCAAAACAAAATCCTAACCCCACACTGGCTCCCGCGTCTCTTGGGCGCGAGGAAGGCGATCCTTTCAATTTCATCCGATGGCCTGATTTTGAAAAAGGGAAACGCCGCCCCCTGCAAAGTGTTCATTGAAAATCTGACGCGAGCAACAGCATGGCATCGCGGGCGGCTGTTTTCAGAATTGGCATTGCAAACGGATCGCGGGGCGCAACAACTCAAAGGATTGCGCGACTCAGAGGTGGCGGGATTTTTCGACTGGTTGCGGGATTACCGGCATTGGTTGCAAGACGATCAAAAACTCGCGCCTGCGGTGCGCCGGTGCGCCGAAAAGCTCGACAAATTGCTGGACATGGGGTATCTGCGGCAGTCCCGCTATCTGAAGGCCAAAGCACTGGCGCGGGAAACGCTCCATCAATTTCGCAACGTGCCGGCCGCGAGTTGCTTAGATCGCGCCATCCATGCGGATTTTTTGCTCGTGCAAGAGATCGCGCACTGGACAGATCGGGAGGTGGAAAATTTTCGCGCCCAATACGCCAACCGCCTCAAAGCGCGATTTTCAGCCTATTTTGATCGGGTGGAGAGCAACCCTTTAATCGAGAGCCAGCGCGATGCGTGTGTGATAGACGAAGACAATAATTTGGTGCTGGCCGGCGCGGGCACGGGCAAGACCAGTACAATGGTGGCGCGGGCGGGCTTTTTGATCAAAAGCGGGCAGGCCACACCCGATCAGATTCTCATGCTGGCATTTGCAAACAAGGCAGCGCGAGAAATGCAGGAACGCTTGGACGAGCGCGTGGGCGAAAAAGGCATTGTTGCCAGTACGTTCCACAAATTGGGCATGGACATCATCGCGTCAGTCGAAAACGCGCGGCCCTCGATCTCGCCTTTGGCGCAAGACGGCGCGTTGCTGAACAAGCACGTCGATCAGTGGTTCAAGGAGATGTTGGCGAGGCCGAGGTACAAACAATTGGTTCTCGATTATTTCGGTTATTACCTGTACCAAGTGGTCAATCCCTTTGATTTTGAAACCAAAGGCGAGTACTTCGAGCATATTCTTGCAAATGAGATTCGCACCCTCAAGGGGGAAATGGTCAAAAGCCTGGGCGAGTGTTTGATCGCCAATCACCTGTTCAAACTCGGCGTCGCATATCGATACGAAGCCGATTACGAGCACGCGACGCGCGGGCTGAAATTTCGGCAATACCAGCCCGATTTTTATTTGCCCGAGCACGGTATCTACATCGAGCACTTGGGCATTGACCGCGATGGCAATACCGCGCCTTTTGTCGATAAAAAGAAGTATCACCGCGACATTGCCTGGAAGCGCGACCTGCACAAAAAGCACGGGACGCGCCTGATCGAAACCCATTACTACGAACATACCGAAGGCAACTTGCTCGCGGGCCTGGAGGAAAAATTGACGCGGGCCGGCGTCGCATTTGATCCCATATCGCCGGATGAGATGCTGGATACGCTGCGGGAATTTGGCGAGGTTGGCGCGTTGACCCAATTGCTCGCGAATTTGTTGCGGCGGTACAAAAACAGTTTGCTCGGCCCGGATCAACTTCGGAATATCGATTCCGATCAACTTCGGCACGCCCTGAAAATTTTGATGCCGATCTATGAGGCATATCAAAAGTTCCTCGCCAAAAACCGACACATCGACTTTGACGACATGATCGGCAGAGCTATCGAATACGTAGAAACGGGTCGCTTTGTCCCCCACTGGCGATATATTTTGGTCGATGAATTTCAGGACATCTCCGACCCGCGCGCCCGCCTCGTCAACGCGCTAAAAAAATCTGCCGATGCGTGTTCGCTGTTTTGCGTGGGCGACGATTGGCAGTCCATTTATCGCTTTACGGGCAGCGACATTCGGTTCACAACGGCATTTGAGGCAAAATTTGGGCCGACCAAAATCACCGTCCTGGAAAAAACCTTTCGGTTCAACAACAGCATCTGCGACATTGCCTCGCGGTTTGTGCTCGAAAATCCGACGCAGGTCAAAAAGTCTTTGACCACGCACGCGACCGTCAAACGCCCCGCGGTCTCTTTATTGCGTCAGGCGAAGCCGCACGAGTCGGATTGTGATGATCGCCTGCACCGCGTGTTGACACATGTCGCCGCACGGGCGAAAGAAGGCTGTTCGGTCTATTTGCTCGGCAGATTTCATTTTAATTTGCCAGATGCGGCTGAGATGACGGCGTTGCAGAAGCAATACCCCACCCTGTCCATTGAGTCGAACACGGTTCACGGCGCGAAGGGGTTGGAAGCCGATTACGTCGTCGTATTGGGTCTTGGGCGCGGCAAATACGGATTTCCCTCGCAGAAAATTTCCCATCCCCTGCTCGAAGCCCTGTTGCCCGCGCCAGATGATTTTCCGCATGCAGAAGAACGCCGGTTGTTTTACGTTGCCCTGACCCGCGCCAAACAGCGCGTGTATTTGATCGTGGATATGGCAGCGGCTTCCGAGTTTGTGACCGAGTTGTTGGACGACAACTATCCCGTGGAACGCAATGAATTTGAGACCCCTTTGGCGCAGGCGTCTGCCGATCTCATCCGTTGTGTGGCGTGCGAGACGGGTACCCTCGTCGCCAGACGGGGAAAATCCGGGGTGTTTTACGGATGTAACCATTACCCCCTGTGCAAACACGCCGAAAACGGATGCCAACAGTGCGACAACCCCATGCGGCGCGTTGACCGCTTCAAGGTATGTCTCGATCCGGCCTGCGACTCATGGCTACCCCTGTGCCCGGCCTGTGGCGCAGACATGGTTCAGCGGCGAGGGCCTTACGGTCAATTCTGGGGATGTAAAAATTTCCGCGGCAAAAGCGATGGCTCTTGCCGACATACGGAAAAGCACATTTCTTACAGGAGCGGCGAGACGTAAAAGGCATATCGGCGCGGGATGTGGATTCTTAGCTGAAAGCTAATTGCATTTCACCTCTCACGTCTTACGTCTCACCCGCCTTTAAGGAGTTTCACGATGGTTTTGCCCAGCATGCGATTGGATGGTAAAGTGGCCTTGGTCACGGGCGGTGGTTCGGGCATTGGGCGGGCCATTGCGCTGGCAGTGGCCGAGGCGGGGGCCGATGTGGCCGTGTGCGAAGTGCCGCACAAGATCGGCGCGTTGGACAGGGTGTGCGAAGCGATAGAACATTTGGGACACAGGGCATTGCCATTGGCCTTGCAACTGCCGAATCTCGCGGATATTGACGCGGCGGTCAGCCGAGTTTTGGATGCGTACGGGCGGATTGACGTGCTGGTGAACAATGCGGGCGTCAATATCCCAAAAGACGCGCTCGACGTCACAGAAGCCGATTGGGATGGGGTGCTGGACGTGAACTTAAAAGGGCTGTTTTTTATGACGCAGCGCGTGGCGCGATCCATGATCGAAACGGGCGGTGGGAAAATTGTCAATATCGCGTCTCAAAATGGGGTGGTGGGCTATTACAAACGCGCGGCGTATTGTTCGAGCAAAGCCGGTGTCGTCAATCTGACGCGCGTGTTGGCCGTGGAGTGGGCGCCCCATCGGATAGCGGTCAACGCCGTGGGGCCGACATTTATTTTGACCCCGTTGACACAATCGACATTTGACAATGCCCAGTTGCGCGAAGACATGCTTTCTCGCATTCCCCTCGGGCGCGTTGGACAACCCGAAGACGTGGTGGGCGCCGTGGTGTTTTTGGCCAGCCCGGCTGCCGATCTCATTACGGGACATACCCTGCTGGTAGATGGCGGCTGGACCGCGTTGTAATGTATAGGGGCGATGTCTCTGTACTCGCCCAAAGAGACTGCAAAATGATGACAAACTCTGAAAACACCGGCCGAGGCCCCCTGTTCACCGATCCCGACCCCGACGTTGCACGGGCGTTTTTTCGGCACAAAAAGGGCGCGTTGACCAATAAGTTGATGTCTGTATCCGATGCCATTGCCCAGTTTGTCCACGACGGGGACTATGTGGCGTCTGGCGGATTCGGCGGCAACCGCATCGCCACGGCACTGTTGCACGAGATTGTGCGGCAGGAGCGCGCGGACTTGGGATTTGCCGGCCATACCACCACACACGATTTTCAGATTTTAGCCGCGGGCACGCGCAGTGGAAAGCGGATTTTGTCGCGGGTGGATGCGGCTTATATTGTGGGATTGGAAGCGCGCGGATTGTCCGCACGGGCGCGGCGGTTGATGGAGAGCGGCGAGGTCGCAGTGTGTGAGTGGTCGAATTACGCGCTGGCCTGTCGGTTTCGGGCCGCTGCAACGGGCGTGCCTTTTATGCCGATTCGCAGCATGTTGGGCACCGATACGTTCAAAGAGAGTGCCGCCAAAACAATCGCATGTCCCTTTACGGGCAAACCCCTGATCGCCGTGCCCGCGCTGTATCCCGATGTGGCACTGATTCACGTCCACGAGAGCGACGCGCACGGCAATTGTCGCATTCGGGGCATTACCGTGGCCGATTGGGATTTGTCCCGCGCGTCCAAACATGTGATTGTGAGTGCCGAGCGCGTTGTGAGCACCGATGAGATCCGCCGCGAACCCAATGCGACGGTGATCCCCGCGTTTTGCGTCAATGCCGTGTGCCATGTCCCCTGGGGGTCGTATCCCGGCAACATGGCCGGCGAATACTTTTCAGACGAAGCGCACCTCAAGGCGTGGCTGGCCGCCGAGCGGGATACCGACACATATCGCGCATTTTTGGACAAATACCTGTATGGCGTGGATTGTTTTGAAACCTATCTACAAATCTGCGGTGGAGAAGCTCGTCTGACAGAATTGCAAAGGCTGGAAAATGGGGGTTGACCACTGAGAAGCAGTCTTAAAATTATCGGGACCTACCCCCCTAATACTAAATTGATTTTCAGTTGTCCTCATGTGATGCGCTATGTTGCCAGCCATTGATTCCCTTGCCGTTACGCATTCATTCAGAGAAGCCATTGCAAAAATGCCATCCCAAAAGACCATCCGATCATGCCATCGCGCACAGCGCGCAAGGCCGTCTCGCAACCAACAGCCATCTTGCAACTTCCTTCGCAGGCCAGCGCATGTCGTCCTATTACAAAAGTGCTTTGCGCTGTGCAGAGCACCCCTCGGCGCATGAGAGCGGCATTTTTTGCTTCCTTTTTTTGCTGCTGAAAAAAAGGAAGTCGCCGAAGGCATCAAAGGCAACAAACGATGCTGTAGGGCCAAACGCTTTACGTAAGTCTGTTCCCCATTCCTCATTTATCCCTGATGGGATGCGGGATACGGAGAAATAAAAATCAAATTGGTATTACTTGAAGGGCCGTGGGGCGGCCTGACCGCTAACCGCTGAAAGCTGAAAGCTATGTACAACGCAATGGAACTGATGATTTGTGTGGCGTCTCGGTTGTTGGAAGATGGCGCGACTGTTGGCGTTGGCACGGGCGCGCCGTGTGCGGCGGCGATGCTGGCGCAAAAGACGCATGCGCCGGAGTTGTTGGTGGCGTTTGAAGCGGGCGGGTTGGCACCCGTGTTGCCCGCCATGCCCATTTCCGTGGGCGATTCGCGCACCACGCATCGCGCCCTGATGGCGACCAGCATGTGCGATATTATGGAAGCCTGTCAGCGCGGTGTGATGGATTATGCCTTCTTGGGCGGTGCTCAAATCGACGCGTACGGCAACTTAAATTCCACAGTCATTGGCGATTACCAAAAACCGAGCGTGCGTTTTCCGGGCAGTGGCGGCGGCAATGATTTTGCGAGTTTTTGCTGGCGCACCCTGGTCATCACGCAACACGACCGTCGGCGCTTTGTGGAAAAGGTGGATTTTTTGACCACGCCCGGTTATCTCACCGGGCCGGGCGCGCGAGAAGCCGCGGGCTTGCCCAAAGGCGGAGGGCCCTATCGCGTAATTACGGATCTCGCGGTGATGTCTTTTGAAGAAAAGATCTGTCGCATGCAGGTCGAAAGTTTGCACCCCGGCGTGACGGTTGAACAAGTGCGGGAAAACACCGAGTTTGAATTGGGTCAAGTTGCCCATGTCGCAGAAACCGTGCCGCCTGAAAAAGAAGAGTTGCGCGTTTTGCGCGAAGAAGTCGATCCCAATGGGTTCATTATTGGAAGATGAAAGGATATAGCGCGTGTCAGATCGTTTTTTGAAAGCGTGTCGCAGGGAATCCGTAGATGCCACGCCCGTGTGGTTCATGCGCCAGGCCGGGCGGTATATGAAGGCGTATTGGACGTATCGCAATCGCTACCCTTTTCTCGAGATGGTAAAAACGCCCGAGGTGGCCGCTGCGATTACCATGCAACCGGTGAACGCCTACGACGTGGATGCGGCGATTATTTTTCAAGATTTGTTGCCCATCCTCGAAGCCATGGGGTTGGAACTGGACTACGTCAAAGGCGCGGGGCCGGTCATTCACAACCCCATTCGCACGCGGGCAGACATCGATGCGCTGACTGTAAAACCCGCCGAAGAAGCCATGCCCTACACTGGCGACGCCATTCGGACGACCATCGCAGAACTCGAGGGCCGCGTGCCCCTCATCGGCTTTGCGGGCGCGCCCTTCACCCTGGTCTGCTATGCGATAGAAGGCGGTTCGTCGCGCAATTACGAAATCGCCAAGGGTCTGATGTACGGCGATCCAAAACAATGGCATCGCCTGATGGATCTCATGGCCTCGGCTATCGCCGATTCCCTGATCGCGCAAGCCAACGCGGGTGCCCAAGCCTTGCAGGTCTTTGACAGTTGGGTCGGCGCGTTGAGTCCCGCCGATTACCGCGAATACGTCTTGCCCCATTCGCAAAAGGCCCTTGCGATAGTCAAACAAAATACAGACGCCCCGCTGATCCACTTTGGCACGGGCACCGCTGGGATCCTTGAATTAATAAAAGAAGCCGGCGGCGATGTCATTGGCGTCGATTGGCGCATCGACCTCAATGTCGCGTGGGATCGCTTGGGCAGCGACGTGGGCATACAGGGCAACTTGGACCCGGTGGTGTTGTTCGCGCCTTTTGAAGAGGTCGAGCGGCAGGCGCGGCGCGTGCTCGATTCCGTGCAGGGCAGGCGCGGGCATATTTTTAATTTGGGTCACGGGATTTTGCCGCGCACCCCCGTGGAAAACGTGCGAAAATTGATCGACTTTGTGCATGAATACACCAAGCGATGAATGGTCTTATGAACGAAAAACCCATTGGCGTCCTGATCATGGCCTACGGCAGCCCGGATTCGCTGGACGATATGCCGGCCTATTTGAGCGATATCCGCGGGGGCAGGCCCATGTCGCCGGAATTTGTGGCGGAATTTCGCAACCGCTACGCGCAAATCGGCGGCAAGTCTCCCCTGAATGACCGCACCTTTGAGCAAGCCGGGAATGTCGAGACAGCGTTGAAGAAGCGCGGGCGCAATGCAAAGACGTATATTGGGATGCGCCACTGGCAACCGCGCATTGCAGATGCCGTGGCGAAAATGCAGGCAGATGGCATTGAAAAAGCCGTCGCCCTGGTGATGGCGCCGCACTATTCGCGCATGAGCATTGGGCGTTATCACAGCGCAGTGCGCGAAGCACAGCAAGGGGCGGACAGTGCGACTGCGTTTGCGTGCGTCAATTCCTGGTGCGACCAACCCCGCTTGATCAATGCACAAGTGGCAAACGTCAAAGCGGGATTGACGCAATTTCCCGAAGACGTGCGGCAAAAAGCAAAGATCGTATTTTCCGCGCACAGCTTACCCGCCCGGTTGCTACAAATGGGCGACCCCTACGACGAGGAATTAAAACGCAACGCCCATGCTATCGCCGAACAACTGGGGCCAGTTGATTGGATGTTTGCCTATCAAAGTGCCGCCAACACGGGCGAACCCTGGCTCGGCCCGCAGATCGAAGACGTCATTCCCGCACTGGCCGATGGCAATTATCGCCATGTCCTCGTTGCGCCGATTGGTTTTGTATGCGATCACGTCGAAGTCCTTTACGATATCGACATCGGTTGCCAAAAAATTGCACGAGAATGCGATATCCACCTCGCGCGCACCGAGATGATGAATAGCGATCCCCTATTTATCGAAGCTATCGCCGATGCCGTGGAAGCGGTGATTTAATCCGCGTAATCCGCGCCTTATGCTGAATCCGTGATCGCCTTTCTTCGCGTCCTCCGTGGTCTTTAATATGCACCTAACAATTATTGGCGGCGGCATCGCCGGGCTTGCAACCGCTTTTTATCTTAAAAAAAAATCAAAAGAATTGGGCCGTGAAATCCAGTACGCCTTGCTGGAGCGCGAGGATCGCTGGGGCGGGCAAATTGCCACGCAATCCGTGGATGGATTTTTGATCGAAGGCGGCCCCGATCTGTTGCTCGCGCAAAAACCCGCGGGCATTCAGTTGTGCAAAGACCTGGGATTGGGCGAGCGGTTGATCCCCACAAATCGCGAACGCCAGCGCACGTTTTTGGTGCAAAACGGAAAACTCGTGCCCTTTCCGGAAGATTTTTCGCTCGTGCCTTCCAAATTCTGGCCCCTCGTGACATCGCCCCTGTTTTCGCCCTTTGGAAAACTCCGAATGGGTCTGGATCTCTTGATTCCCCGGCGGAAAGACGAGGGCGATGAAAGTCTCGCCAGTTTTATTCGCAGGCGATTGGGCGAAGAGGCTGTCCGAGTTGGCGGGGCCATGCTGGCGGGCATTCACAGCGCGGATGCAGCGCGGTTGAGCATGCAAAGCGCGTTTCCCATGTACGTCGCGCTGGAGCAACGCTATGGCAGCTTGATCAAAGGCGTGCGTGCGATGAAAAAAAAACGCCCGTCTGCATCCGCCGCGTTTCAAACATTGATCGGCGGGCTGGGCGAAATGGTCGATACCTTGACCACCCGTTTGGATGGGGATTTACGCAAAGGCGTTGCCGTTGCGTCTGTGCGAAAAGTGGATGATGGCTTTGAAGTGGTCGCAGGCGATCAGGTGATTGAGACAGACGCTGTGGTTCTGGCGACGCCCGCGTATGTCACCGCGGACCTGGTGGCTGGTTTCGCGCCCGAGTTGAGCCACGCGCTGCGCGAGATTCGCTATGTTTCAACGGCCACTATTTCATTGGCATACCGCAAGTCCGATGTCGCATCGCAACACGATTTTGAGGGCTTTGGATTTTTGTCGCCACGGCGCGAGGGCCGTCGGATCACGGCCTGCACTTGGGTTTCGACAAAATTGAATTACCGCGCGCCCGCCGATGGCGTTTTGGTGCGTACATTTGTGGGGGGCGCGGGGCGAGAGGAATTGGTCGATCTGGACGACGAAACCCTGATTGCCCAGTCGCGTGAAGAATTGAAAGACTTGATGGGCCTGACAGCCGAGCCGCTGTTCACACGCATTTTTCGCTGGCGCGAGGGACGCCCCCAATTCGATGTGGGGCATAAGGACCGCGTGGATCAAATAGAGCACCTCGCCGAACAAGTGGGCAATCTATACGTGACCGGCAGTGCCTACCGCGGCTCGGCAATTCCCGACTGCATCGCCCAAGCCATCGATACTGTAGATCGGATTTTAGCCAGAGGAATGGGGGCATAAGGACTCCCCCCGTTGTGGGGAGGTGCCGGAGGAGGGGTCATAGCCATAACATTTATGTTATGGCTCTTTTTTTTCTATCCCCGCTCATCAAATGACCAGAGTTTGCATATCGTTTTACACAGAATCCATTCGAGGTCCGCGGCGGTGAAGAACATGTGGTTGCGGATCAAATCGAGCGATTCCCTGTACCCGCAGCCTTTGAGCACATGGGGAAAATCCGTGCCCCACATCAGGCGTTCCGCGCCATAGACATCGTAAATGCGTTTGATCATATCATAGGTATCGCGGTGCGGATAGGGTTCGTTGGATCGCTGCCCCACATTGGAAATTTTGATATGGACATTGGGATATTGCACCCAGTTGAGCAAATTGGTGAGCAAGGGCTTGGGATCGGGTTCGTCAGCGGGAATGCCCGCAATGTGATCGACCACGACATTGACCTCGGGAAATCGCGCAATGATGGGTTCGATGGCCGGATGATCCGAGGCATTGCCAAACAAGTTGAAACACAGACCGAGATCCCGAGCACATGCCCAAAGCGCGTCTTTGTCGCGTGCGGCGAGACCGGATGGATCGCCGTAACGCGAAAGGTGAATACGCATCCCGCCAAAGCCCTCTTTTTTGTGCAACCGCGCCAGTTCATCTGCTGCATCGGGCAATGTGGGATCGACGAGTGCTTGCGCCGCGAGTTTATCGGGATACCGCTTGAGACAATCGGCGACGTAGCGATTGTCAAAAAGATAGTGTATGGGTTGAACGATAACGGCTTTTTCGACCCCTGCTTCTGCCATCGTATCAAACAGAAGTTCGACCGAACCCGGCTGGTTGGGGCGACTGGGGCCATATTGATAGGTCTCCTCGTCATCGCTCCAGACGTGAAGATGGGGATCGATAATCACAATAAACCTCCGTGAGATGGGAGATGCTATTCTCCCGCCACTCATCCGCGTTCATCTGCGGATACTTTCCGCCTCTTGCAAAATATTTTCGATGCGTTCCAATTCGCCATCCGCAAATTCGACCTCTGCCGCGCCGACGTGTTCTTTGACTTGGTCGGGATTTTTCGCGCCAACGAGCACGCAAGTCACTTCCTCTCGGCGCAAAAGCCAAGCAATGGCGAGTTGCACCAGCGTGATATTTTTTTCAGCGGCGACAGACTGCAATTGATCTGCGACTGCGAGATACCGGGCGAAGAGTTCGCCTTGGAAACGGGGGGAACGGGCGCGTTCGTCGTCCTCGGGAAAGACGTGGTCGGGCGCGTATTTGCCCGTGAGCAAGCCTTTGCCCAAAGGGCTGTGGGCGAGAATGCCAATGCCGGTGCGCTTGCAAAAGCCCATGTCTTCGGCTTCAATGGCGCGGTCAAACATGTTGTAGCGCGGCTGATTGGCGTGAAACGGGGCCATGTCATACGCCTGTTGCATTTGCGCGGCGTTGAAGTTGGAAACCCCGATGAAGCGCGTTTTGCCCTGTTCTTGCAACCGCGCCATCGTTTCCATGCTTTCCTCAATGGGATATTGCGGGTTCCAACTGTGAATTTGATACAGGTCAACACAATCGACATCGAGGGCACGCAGGCTGTTTTCAATGGCGTGCTCAATGTCTTTGCGAGAATATTGCCGGCTGACTTTTGTGGCGAGAAAGCACCGCTCGCGATAGCCGTCTTTGAGTGCCCTGCCCAATGTGGCTTCGCTCGTGCGATAGGCTTGGGCCGTGTCAAGCAGGGTCATGCCGCTGTCGATGGCCGCACGCACGGTGGCGATGCAATCGCTATGGTCCAAGTCACCCATACCGCCGCCAATGGGCCACGCGCCCAAGCCAATGACCGGAACATCGGGGCCGTCTTTGCCGAGTTGTCGATGGTTCATAAAACCTCCTCGATAAGTGCAACAGTGAACTGCGATGCTTGATTTTCGGTGTGGGATGCCATAAGTTCAAAGTCCCATCTGAACACGCCAATCAGGAAAATTTTTTATGACGATGATCGATACGCCCGACGCGCTGAAAGCACTGGTCAACCGCGCCTTGGACGCGCCCTGTGTGGGCATAGACACGGAATTTGTCTGGGAGCAAACCTATTATCCGCAGTTGGGCATTGTGCAAGTGGGATTTGCCGCGGACGATTGTCACCTGATCGATGCGGTCGCATTGCCCGACCTGTCCCGGTTGGGCGCGTTGCTCTCCGCCCGCGATACCGTGAAAATTCTACACGATGCACAGCAAGATCTCTGGATTTTACGGCGAATCACAGGTGCTGTGCCCTGCAATATCTTTGACACGCGCTGCGCCGCGGGATTTGTGGGATTGGGGTCAACCCTGTCGCTGAACAATTTGTTGCGTATCTGTCTCAATATTCAGTTGACCAAAACCGAGACGCGCACGGACTGGTTGCGGCGGCCCCTATCGGATAACCAACGCGCGTATGCCTTGGATGATGCGCGATTTTTGCCCGCGTTGCGCGAGCATCTCCTCGCCGAGATTCAGCAACGCGGCCGGGAAAGCTATTTGGCGGATGAACTCCGTCAATACGATGTCGCCAAATTGTACGATGACCGCGTGCCCGAAGAGCAATATATGCGCGTAAAAGGCACGGGGCGGCTTTCGAGACGCGAGATGGGCATTGTGCGCGACCTAGCGACCTGGCGAGAAAAAAAAGCGCGACAGATCGACCGCCCCAAAAACCGCGTGCTAATGGATGATGTGATCGTGCAAATTGCCAAGCGCAAACCCCAATCCATTCAGGCTTTGAAGAAATTGCGGGGCATTGGGAGAGCAACCGCAAATTACTACGGCAGAATCCTTTTGGAGATCGCGCGGCGCGGCGCGGCGATAGACATTCAAAATTGCCCGCCCATCTCGCGGCCTACACGGCCCAACCCCGTTGACGAAGCGCGTCTCGATCTCGCCTTGGCTTTTTTGCGCGGTCGGTGTTTGTCACGGGGAATCGACATTGCAATGGTGGCATCGCGTGCAGAGGTCAGAGCACTCATTTACAATTCAAAAAGTGAAATTGAGAATCCATTGCACACCGGTTGGCGATACGAATTTTTGGGCGCGGATTTGATCGCGCTTTTGAATGGCGAACGCGCCATTTGCATCAATCCGCAAACGCGCTTGCCCGAGTTGTTGCGGGAGTAAAATGCGAGATGGGACTGCGAAAGACGCGAAAGGGCCCGGGGCCTCCCGAAGATACGAGGATGAAGCGCGAGAAGCAACCACAGCACAGGCGCGTCCCACAATGGGCAAAGCGAATATCAGCGCGGATGAACGAAGATGAACGAAGATCACGGATTAAACGGATTACGCGGATAAAAGGCAAGCTCACATACCCAAAACGCCGATTTGAAAGGCCATTCACCAGCCGTGAACAGAATGACCGTCCTCGGGGAAAAAGGTGAAATCGACGACAGAGGAAACGCCAACGCCGACCACATAACCGATCACCAAGCCAAAGAACAACGGGACACACCGCCGATAGAGCGCGATGCCGCCAATCCGCAAAATAATGAGTTTGGACGCCCATGTGAGAAAGATGCTGAACGCATAGATGCGCGAGCCTTGCATGCGCTGAAAGGCCAATCCGAGCGGGTGCAAGGGCCACCACGGGACGCGATTGCGAAGGAGCATGAGCAGGCCAGCTTGCGCGAGGCCAAAAACCCAGACCCCTATTTTGCCGGGGTCAAAAACCGTTTTGTCCGCGCCGACAATGGCGGAAACCATGCGGTCATACGTGCGAATATTCGAGCCGCTAAAACCCGACAGGCCGAGGTTTTGACCCGCGTAATGATAGCCCAAATAGATGATGAACAGGCACGAGCCGAAGAAACCCGCGGCAAAGGCCAACAGGACGGTCCAAAAAACCCAGCGGCGGCGGAAGTCATTGCCCAAGAGTTTGAGGTGATGGGGCAGCGCGGGCCACGCGGGAATGCGCGAATTGCCAAAAAACGCGCTGGAATTGATAATGCCCAGCGCAACCGCGTTTTGTTGCGTAAGCGTTGCGGTTCCCGTGAAAATTTCGACAATCTCGCCCCCCTTGCCGCCCACGGGAAAGAGATAGGAAAAACCGCTGGCTGCGGTGTATTTGGCAATGGTGAAATAGGCGGCGTAGAGCAGAAAGAGGTGAAAGAGGGCGAGCAGGGGCGACAGCCCCAAAGCCACGAACCAGCCAAAAACAAAGAGCGTTGCCGCGAGAAAGCCGAGCAGGGCAAAGCGATAGGCGATGAGACCGTCATCTGCACGGCCCGTAAGTGCTGCGCGGAGAACATGGCGCAAATGGCCGCGTGCGACCCAGATCGCCCACAGCGCGAGAAAGATGAACGCGCCGTGAGATTCCAAAATGAGGACCTCACCCGCTTCGGCCTGTTGCCCGGAAAGCCCGACATTAAAGCCCGTGCGGGACATCACCCCTTCTTTGACAATGGCGATGAGGCGAAACGCCCAGAAACTGAAGAGAATGTCGAGATTGCACAAGTAGGTCAGGCCCACAACGGGCGGCAAGATACGCAAGTAGAACGATGGAAAGTCGCGTGCGATGGGCACTTCTTTGGTCAGATAACCGTCGTAAATGCCAATGCGCGGCAAGCTGATGGCGAAATACCCGAGGATGTTCCAGGCAAAAACCCCGAAAACCACAAAGAAACCCGCCCAAAAGAGCTTGTTGCAAAAAATGCCGGGAATGACGCGGCCAGGTTCGTCAAAGCCCTCGGTCAGGGCAATGGGAAACGCGGCGAGCGGAAACGTGAGCCGCTCGTTTTCTTCCCATTGTTTTTGAAAAATGACCGCGAGGCACAAGCCGGCAACAACGAGGGCGATAGATACCGCAAACCACCAGTGCAAAGACGCCAGCCACCCGCGCCAAGGGATGCCCGCGCCATCGGGAAGGCCCTCGTAGTACGTGCGGATTATTTCGGGCGTCGCTTGGGGCAAACACCACCAGGGCAAAATATCAAAGAGGATTTCTTCCCATCGGTTTTCGGGCGAGGCATAGTAAAACGGGGTGCTGACAACGCCGCCCCAATAGGTCGTCCACCCACTTGCCGAGACCGTGCCCACGATCCACGACATGCTATAGATAACCAAAAGCTCTGCGCTGGACAAAGCCATGCGCGGCCATGCGAGTTTGAGCGCGAGATTGATCGCCAGCCATGCGACAAAGGGCAAGAGCATGGCCATGGACAGTTGCGATTTGACCAGCGAGGCAGACCCCAAGATCATGCCCGTGTAATCGCTGTAAATGTTGAGCCCTGCAGCGGTCGCCGCGCCGAGGAGAACAGCGCGGATCGCAATGCGCCGCGGGCGCGTGGGTTCGGGTTGCGATTGTGGAAGTGCCATCGGGTAATACCAAATTGAATAGCTGTTGTCCTAATGTGATGCGAATGCGACCTGCCAATGATCCCCTTGACGTTATGCAGTCATTCAGAGAAGCCATGGCAACCAGGCCATCCCAAAAGACCCTCCGATAAACCCATCGCGCACAGCGCGCAAGGCCGTCTCGCAACCCACAGCGATTATGTAGCCAACCTCGCAGGCCAGCGCAGCTCCCATTGCAACCCTTCGCCGTAATTAATCACCCTCGCGCTCCGCGTTTTTCATGGATGATCTTTCAAGCCCTTTTGTAAAATCATCGGTATTTTGAGTAATGATATATTTCGCATTTGTCAAGGAGGTAATGACGGGTTTTCGAGTCCACAACCCACGGTTGAGTAAAACGCTGGCGTGCGCTGTACTTTTGCCTTTGCGGAAAATGCGACACAGCTTAAATTACCGAAATGCAGTCAGGAGAAGAACACATGAGCACACGACCCGATGGCTTAATTGCAGTGGTGAAACAGGACTGCCCGACCTGCACGCGCATTGTCTCCGTGCTCAGGCAACTTGGAAAGCGGACCAGTGCGCTCGCGGTTTACACGCAGGACAACCCCGAATTTCCCAGCGGGATTGCAACGGTGATTGACGACACGAGTTTGGCACATTCTTATCGGCTCGGTATCGAAACCGTTCCAACCCTGTTGCGGTTTGAAAATGGGAAAGAAGTGGCGCGGGCCATTGGCTGGCATCGCGGCGAGTGGGAATCCGTCTCTGCCTGCACGCATCTCGGCGCGAGCTTGCCCAGCTCTCTGCCCGGATGCGGATCGAAAAGCGCGGAACCGGGTGTGCCCGAAAAACTCGCCATCCAATTTGGCAAAACCAAACTCGCGGCCCGGCGCATTGCTATCGGCGCGCTTGAAGACGAAATCGAAGCGTGTTTTGAACGCGGTTGGACCGATGGCCTGCCCGTGGTGCCGCCCACTGAAGAACGCATTTTGCACATGCTGACGGGAACGACCCGCTCGCCCGATGAAGGGGTGGGAATGACACCGCCCAATTACAGCGCGTGTACGGTCGAAAAAGTCGCCATCAACGCGGTCCTGGCCGGGTGCAAACCCGAATACCTGCCCGTGGTGCTCGCCGCAGTCGAAGCCGCCCTCGCAGAAGCCTTTGGCATGCACGGCCTCCTCGCCACCACGTTTTTTGCAGGTCCGATGATTGTGGTCAATGGGCCGATTGCGCGCAACATTGGCATGAACGCGCGGATCAACGCGCTCGGGCAGGGCAACCGCGCCAATGCGACTATCGGGCGCGCCCTGCAACTCGTGATTCGCAACATCGGCGGCGGCGTTCCCGGCGGCATTGATCGCGCCATGCTCGGCAACCCGGGCAAATACACCTTTTGCTTTGCCGAACGCGAAGGCGATTCGCCCTGGGAATCCCTCGCGGTTGAACGGGGATTTTCGCCCGAAGCATCCACAGTCACGCTATTTGCAGGCAGCGGCGTCACCCCCGTCATGGATCAAGCGTCTCGAGATCCAGACGCGCTTTGCCGGTCTTTCGCCGCCTGCCTCAAAGCCGACGGCCATCCCAAACACGCAAACAGCCCGCCGCCCGTGCTGGTCATCTCGCCAGAACACACCCGCCGCTATGCAGACGCGGGATGGTCAAAAGCCCGGTTCCGCAACACCTTAAATCGATATCTCCAAATCCCGATTGCGGGACTGATCGCAGGCGCGGGCGGCATTGCAGAAGGCATTTCAAAAGAGAGAACAAAGGAAAAGGAAACCATGCCCAAATTTCGAGACAACGCATTGCACATTGTTCGCGCAGGAGGAGACGCGGGATTATTTTCTGCCATCATCAGCAGTTGGGGCGGCAGCCAACCCATCACAAAGGAGATTGTGCCATGAGCGAATTGCTCGATCCCACTTCCGAACAAAAATCGGCGCACCGAGAACGGGTCAAACGCCCCCGGTCGCTGGACGGATTGACCATTGGACTGTTGGATATTTCCAAAAGCCGGGGCGACGTGTTCCTCGACCGCATCGCATCGCATTTGACCCGGCGCAACTATGCGGTCAACCGCTATGTCAAACCCACGTTCACGCGCCCGGCGCCCATCGCACTCCAGCAGCAAATCGCCGCCGAATGCGACGTGGTCGTCGAAGGCCTGGCCGATTGAGGGTCTTGCACAACGTGCAGTGTGCACGATACGACCCATTTGGAAGCGCGCGGCATTCCCACCGTCTTTGTCGCATCCGAACCCTTCCGCGACGCCGCCGATGCCCAGTCGGTTGCGCTGGGATTTGATCCGGCCCGCGTCTTTGTCGCCCATCCCATTCAGGATCGCACCGATAGAGAAATGCAGGCCCTTGCCGATGCTGCCATTGAACGCATTTTGCGAGGTGTTCTCGCAACGTGAAACAAGAGGATGACTTATGTCAGAGAAAAAAATCACCAAAACAGACGCAGAATGGCGCGCCCAACTCACGTCCGAACAGTATTATGTCTGTCGTCAAAAAGGCACGGAACGCGCCTTCACCGGCATGTATTGGGACTGCCGCGATGAAGGCGTGTACCGCTGTGTGTGTTGCCATGCGGAACTCTTTCGCTCAAACCAAAAATTCGACTCGCACTGCGGATGGCCCAGCTTTTTTGACGCCATTGACCCCGCCCGCATCAACCAGCACGAAGACCTGAGTTTTGGCATGCGCCGCATTGAAGTTACCTGCGCCCGTTGCGATGCCCACCTCGGGCACATCTTCGACGATGGCCCGGCCCCTACGGGCCTGCGCTATTGCATCAACTCGGCCGCGCTCGATCTGGAATAGACGAGCAGATGCCCCCGGCCTGGCCGCCAAGTGGTCAGTGGTCAGTCTCCGCTCAACCACCCCCAAACCCTACGCACTTCGATGTCCACGGCTAATTGTACCCCATTTCAGGAGCGCGGCCCTGTGCCCGCCCGAAGAAAGGAACGCCCATGTCCGACAAACCCAACTTCATCGTCTTTATGAGCGACGATCACGGGCACCGCGATCTCTCATGCATGGGCGCGACCGATTTTCAAACGCCCAATTTTGACCGCATCGCGGCTCGGGGTGCAAAACTCACCCGATGGTATTCCAACGCGCCGATCTGTTCGGCCGGGCGGTGCGGCATTCTCACCGGGCGATATCCCATTGCCGCGGGCATTCCCGGCAATGTGGGCGTCAATGCCGCTGGCCTGTCGCCGGATTTGCCCACCATTCCCCGCGCGCTCAAAAAATTGGGCTATCAGACCTATATGTCGGGCAAATGGCACCTGGGCAACCGCGAACCTTTTTTGCCGCACAACCACGGCTTTGACCACTGGTTTGGCTTCACAAACGGCTGTATCGACTACTACTCCCACACGTTCTATTGGGCACTGACCTCGGGCCAACAGGCGCGCCACGATCTTTGGGAAGATGGCCGGGAAGTGTATCGCAACGGCGAATATTTCGTCGATCTCATGCGCGACAAAGCCATTGAACACATCCACAAAGCCAAAAGCGATGGGCGTCCGTTTTTTATGTACATCCCCTTTAACACGCCCCACTATCCCATGCACGCGCCCGAAGCGTATATGGAACGCTTTGCCCACTTGTCGCGCGCTCGGCAACTCATGGCCGCCATGCTCGCGGTGATGGACGACGCCTTGGGCAAAATCCTCGACGAACTCGAACGCTTAGACCTCTTTGACAACACCTGCATCTTTTTTCAGCCCGACCACGGCCCTTCGCGTGAGCCGCGCAATTGGACCGATGGCACAGCCCTTCCCTTTCCCGGCGGCGACACAGGTGGCCTGCGCGGGCACAAAGGCACGCTTTGGGAAGGCGGCATCCGCGTCCCCACGCTGATGAGTTGGCCTGCCCGCGTTCAGGGCGGCAAGACCATCGACGAAATTGGCATTGGCATGGACATCTTCCCCACCATGCTCACCGCCGCAGGTAGCGACCCCGAAGCCTACCAACTCGACGGTATGGACATTTTGCCCATGATCGCCGACAACGCGCCCTCGCCGCACGCCGACCTCTTTTGGACGCGCGGACAAAAAGGCGAAACCCGCGCCATTCAGCACAACCGCTACAAACTCCTGCTCGACAAAAACGAAATTCACCTGTCCAATCTCGATATCGATCCCAACGAAACCACCGACATCGCAGGCGATAAACCCGAGTTGACCAACGACCTCCTCGCCCGCCTCAACGCATGGCACAGTGCTTTGTAGGGGCAACGGCGAGTTGAGTGTCCCTTCGTGGATTCCCTCTCGTCTTCCCTATCCCCTCCCGCCCTTCACGCTCCACACCGAGCCCGTCGTATAGGTGTTGCGCTCGGAACACAAGAACTCAATCACCTCGGCGACCTCCTCCGGATCGGAATATCGCCCCATCGCCTGACCGGGTGGATTGGCGATATACGCGGGCGAAAACCTCGGCACGACCATCTCTGTCAACGCGCGCCCGGGTTCCACGCCATTGACAAACACCCCCGCTTTGCAATAGGCATTGCCCAACGCGCCGATGAAGGAATACACCGCGCCTTTGGACACGGAATACGGCACCTGATTCGGACTGCCATTGCGCGCCCCCGATGTGATTGTCACACAGCGGCCCCACCCTCCGTTGAGCATGTGGGGAATTGCGGCCTGATGAAAGTGATAAACGCCGTACACATTGATCCGCATCACCCGGTCAAACTGCGCCACAGGTTGCTCAAAAAACGGCTTCTCCCATCCCAAAATGCCGGCGCAACACACCAAAATATCCAGCCGCCCAAACATCTCCACTGTTCGCGCCACACACGCCTGAACCGCGGCCTCATCCGTCACATCGGTCTTGACGAACAGGCCGCGCTGTCCCACCGCTTCAATTTTTGCGACCATCTCTGCGCCCTCATTTGCCAACACATCGGCAATCGCGACATCGCGCCCTTCCGCTGCAATTCGCAGGGCCGTTGCCCCGCCAATGCCCCGTGCCCCGCCCGTAACCAGTGCCACCCGCCGTTCCTTTTTCGCTGCAAACCGCAAATTTGGCATCTCGCCCTCCTCGTATTTGATTGCTTATTGCGACTTCATCTCGTAAAATAAAAAATGTAGCCCTCAACGCACGGGCAAATTCCACAACGCCGCAACGGGGTACAACTGCTCGTTCCCAGTGCTCAGGCTAGTTCACCATTGGGCGGGCACGGGGGCTGCGATTCGTCTCCATTGTTTGTACTGGTTTGGCGTGGGGGCGGACTGACCACTGACTTTGGGGTTCGCCTATTCGTCCATACGTGCCCTGTCACCTTGGGAGATCAAAATGAAAATTGACCAACTCGAACACTTCCTCCTCGGCAACAGCTATGTCGTGCGTCTCACCACAGACAGCGGCATCTCTGGCATTGGCACCTCGGCTTGTTGGGGCTATCCCGAAGCTGTCGAGCGCGTGGTTGCCATCTTCAAAGAATACCTCATCGGACAAAATCCGCTGCGTATCGAACACCATTGGCAACACCTCTACCGCATGGCGCCCTTTCGCGGCACAACGCTTTGCGGCGCGGTCAGTGCCATCGACATTGCCCTCTACGACATCAAAGGCAAACACTTTCAAGTGCCCGTCTGGGAATTGCTCGGCGGCAACTGCCGCGACAAAATCCGCTTGCACCTGCTCGCTGGCGGCCCCACGCCGGAAGCGATGTACGACAATGCCAAAGCAGCGGTTGCCGAGGGTTTTACCGCGATCAAATTCGATCCGCTTACGGGCGGGTATCAAAATCAAGCGCAATCGCGCCTCATTCAAAACGCCGTCGAAATTGTCGCCGCTACCCGCGAAGGCGCCGGCCCCGATGTGGATCTCATCGTGGAAGTCCACCGCAAGCTCACCCCGATGGTCGCCGTTGCTTTGGGCAACGCTTTGACACCCTATCACCTTTACTTTATGGAAGACCCCATTCAGATCGACACCATCACCACCCAAGCAGACATTGCCAAACGCATGCCCGTTCCCTTGGGCAATGGCGAGCGTTTTACCACGATATGGGAATTTCGCGAACTCTTGGAACGCGGCGGCCCGCAATATGTGCGCCCAGATGTGGCGTTGGCAGGCGGCCTGACCCACTGCAAAAAAATCGCCGCCATAGCCGAATCCTATCACTGCGCGGTGGTCACGCACAATTTTCTCAGCCCCTTGGGCACCGCCGCATCGGTTCACCTCGACGCCAGCATTCCCAACTTCATCACGCAGGAATATTCCAAAAACGACGAACGCGAGCACAACGCGGTGTACAAATGCGCGCACAAACGCGAAGGCGGATATATTCCCCTTCCCGAAGCCCCTGGCATTGGCGTTGAACTCGACCACGCCAAAATCCCGGGCGCGCCCTTCGCGCCCTTGACCAGAGTCCATACCCCCCTGCGAGCGGATGGATCCATCGCGTACGCGGTGTAAAGCGGTCAGCGGTCAGAACGCAGTCATGCACGCTTATACTAAATTAATTTTCAGTTGGCCTGATGTGATGCGATATGTTGCCAGCAAGCGATCCCCTTGACCTTACGCAGTCATTCAGAGAAGCCATTGCAACCAGGCCATCCCAAAAGACCATCAGACAAAACCATCGCGCACAGCGCGCAAGGCTGTCTCGCAACTAACAGCCATCTTGCAACCCACTTGGCAGGCCGGCGCATGTCGTTCTGTTACAAAAGCGATTTGCGCTGTGCCAGCCTCTCGGCGCATGAGAGCGGCATTTTTTGCCTACTTTTTTTTGCTGTTGAAAAAAAGTAGGTCGCCGAAGGCATCGAAGGCAACTCACGCGGTGGGGCAGTGAGGGGCGGGGGACTCTCCACTTTACACAAAGGACGCTACTGTGCCCATTCCAAAATCCATTCGCTGGTGGCCGGCTGTTTTGATCGGCGCGTTGATGATTATTGGATTGTCGATGATCTGGATTCCCGACAGGCCGAATCGCCAGATGCAGGTGATGCCGACAATCCTCATCTGTGCGGTCGGTTTCATGTTGCTCTGTCTCTGGTTCTTTGCGTTTTCCCGAATAAGGGGTAAAATCCGATTGTGGGGATTGGGCGTTCTGGCACTCCTGATCGGCCTGACCGTTTCATTGGTTCAACTGCGCGGTTTTACGGGTGATTTGGCGCCCCATGTGGCGTGGCGTTGGTCTTCTGTTGCGTCGGTGTCTGGGGTGGGAAAATTTTCTGGCGAACCCGAAATGGACTATCCTCAGTTTTTAGGGCCTGATCGCAATGGCATTTTAAGGGGCACTGAACTGGCATCTGATTGGATTCAAAATCCGCCCAAGCTCCTCTGGCGCGTGCCGGTTGGGGAGGCGTGGTCATCGTTTGCCGTTGTGGGACGATCCGCATTGACGCAGGAACAGCAGGGCGAAGACGAAACCGTGGTATGCTACGATGTGTTGACCGGAAAAGAAAAATGGCGTCACCGGGTACGGGCGCGTTATGAAACCGCGATAGCAGGCATTGGCCCGAGGGCCACGCCCACGGTGTCGAAAAATCGCGTTTATGCGTTTGGCGCGACCGGGATACTCGCGTGTCTCGATTTGGACACGGGCCGAGAAATTTGGTCGCGCGATACCGTAAAAGAAACCGGCGCGCGCGTGAAGGAATGGGGCATGAGCGGTTCGCCCCTGGTGGTGGGCGAGAAGGTGATCGTGAGTCCGGGGGGTCAAAACGATCAATCGCTGATGGCCTATCACCGCGAGACCGGGGCCGTTATTTGGGGCGGTGGGCGCGCAAGAGCCGGTCACAGTTCCCCGAGTGTGGCCGCGATTGCGGGGATGGATCAGGTGCTCATTTTTAACCATGGGCAGGTTGCGGGCCACGATCCCATGTCTGGCGCGTTGCTATGGGCCTATCCCTGGACCGGCGGGATGACGCAACATGTGGCGCAGCCCATTCCCTTGTCCGGGGACAGGGTCTTTGTGTCAACGGGATATGGCGTTGGGAGCGCGTTGATTCAAGTTGCCCAAAGCAATGGAGGGGAATGGACCGCGAATCGGATATGGAAAAGCCCGCGCCTCAAAGCCAAGTTTGCCAATGTGGTTCACAAAGACGGATATATTTACGGGCTGGACGATGGCGTTCTGACCTGTTTGGATCTCAGCGATGAGCAACGCGCATGGAAGCGGGGTCGCTATGGACACGGGCAACTCATTCTCGTGGGCGATCTGTTGCTCATTCAGGCCGAATCCGGCGAGGTCGCGCTCGTGGATGCGTCGCCGCTCGGATACCGCGAACGCGCGCGCTTTCCGGCTTTGAGTAGCCATACGTGGAACAGCCCCGCGTTTGCCGCGCCTTATTTGCTCGTGCGAAATGATCGGGAAGCGGCGTGTTATGAACTCGTGCTGAAAAAGTAAATCAAACGACTGAGGAGTTGTTATACCAAAGGGATGAATGAGAAATGAGGAACAGACGTTCCGTAGAGATCATGCATTGCTTGTCTCAAGCGTTTGGTCCTACAGCATCGTTTGTTGCCTTCGATGCCTTCGGCGACCTACTTTTTTTCAACAGCAAAAAAAAGTAGGCAAAAAATGCCGCTCTCATGCGCCGAGAGGCTGGCACAGCGCAAAGCGCTTTTGTAGTAGTACGACATGCGCTGGCCTGCAAGGTGGGTTGCAAAAGGGAGGTGGGTTGCGAGATGGACTTGCGCGCTGTGCGTGATGGTTTTATCTGATGGTCTTTTGGGATGGCATTTTGCCATGGCTTCTCTGAATGACTGCGTAACGTCAAAGGAAGCATTTGCTGGCAACATAGTGCATCGCATCAGGGCAACAGAAAATCAATTTAGTTAGGACTTACGCATGCTGAGATAAAAAAGGGTGCAATTCCGTAAAATTTATCACTTTGAGGAGGTGTCAATGCGCCAACCGACGCGTTTGGATTACTGTCAGTATCTGCTTAGCAGTCCCCTCAACGATACCCTGACCCCTTTCGCCGACCATAGCGAAGGGTTCAGTCATGATATGATCAACCGCTATCTCGCCGGTGATCGTATCCCCCCCGCTTGGTGTGGGAACACGTCAAAGACCACATCGCGCTGACGCCTGAAGGCTATGTGATCTTTGATGACACGGTTTTAGACAAGCGACACGCGCGCAAGATCGCGTGAGTGCGTCGTCAAGAGAGCGGCAACGCCCAAGGCGTCATCAATGGCATTGGGGTGGTCACATGTGTCTATGTCAATCCGCAACAGGATCGGTTCTGGCTGATTGACTATCGGATTTATGACCCGCAAGGCGATGGCAAAACCAAATGGGATCCTCTCAAGGACATGCGCTCTGCGTTGGTCTATCAGAAGGGCCTCCCTTTTACCGGGGTCTTGATGGACAGTGGGTATGCGACCAAAACAGTCATGCGACACAGAGAGCAGATGCAAAAAACCTATTCTTGTCCCCTCAAGACGAACCGGCGCGTGGACGATTCGGCAGGCACAACCCCCTACCAGCGCGTAGATAGCTTAACTTGGACGAAAGCGCAACGCAAACAAGGCAAGCCAATTAAAATCAGAGGGGTCCCCAAAGACCACAAAGTGAAATTATTCCGGGTGGCGTCTGCTGCCAGACGCACGGCGTATGTCGTAACCAACGACCATGCTCAAAACGATTCTTCAGGGGTACAACAGGTGTGTCACCAACGATGGAAAATTGAGCAATTTCACCGCGAAGTCAAACAAGTGACCGGGCTTGAAAAGGGTCCATGTCGGTTGGCACGCATGGTACGAAATCATATTGGGTGTGCGATGTTCGTTTGGATTCGACTCGCGCAGGTGGCCTATCAAACAGGACAAACACATTTATCAAGTCAAATACCGGGGGATGGCTGACTTCTTGAGACAACAACTCAAAGCACCTCATATTCCAATGGGGATTGCGTAAGTCCTATTAGTATTAGCACTTGCCCAACAAATGAAACCGATTTGATGGGTTGGATGGATACGGCTCATTGTGATTTCTCGCAAGGTACAACAGAGAACCCCCCGTCTGTTGACGTACAGGCGGGGGCATGTTTTTGCGTCACCGGACGTCAATGGGGAAAGGGCGCGTCAAATTTCCCGCTTCAACGCGGGTAGTAGCGGGGCGCGCAGGGCGAAGGAGACGGCGATTGCGCTGGCGATGAGGCCGGTGGCGTAGATGATGCCGAGGGTGAGGCCGAGGGATGCCCAAGGGACCAACGCGCCGTACGCGATGACATGGGGCGCGACGGCGATGAGCGCGGCCAGGCTTCCGATGACGAGGCCGACGAGCATCAAGAAGCCGTTTTCCGCAAGGAGCATGCGCGAGAGCGCGGCGCGGCGAAAGCCAAAGGCGCGCAGAACCGCCAATTCGCCGCGCCTTTCAATAACATTTCGCAACAGGACGATGCCCAAGCCGAGCGTGCCCAAGAGCAAGCCCAAGCCGCCCAGGGTTTGAAAGGTGGAAAGATAGGTGTTTTCAACGGCCTGAAAATGGGCGAGTTTTTGCGCGGTTGGCGTGGCGTCCAAGCCGATGTCTTTTAAGCGGTTTTCGAGGAGCGCGGTGAGTTCAACGGGGTGTTGCGTTTCGATGAGAAAGGCGCGGTATCCACTTTGCCCGGGAAAGTGTTGCAAGAAATGGCTCTCGGAAATCAACAATTCGCTTTGAAAAATGCTCGTTTTTAACAAGCCCACCAATCTCAATTTCACTTCTTCGCCCGCCTCGTTTTGCACTGCGATATCACCGCCCAATTGTTTGTGCAAAATCCACATGGCGGAATTGTAATCGCCGACAGCCGGAATCACCCCTGCGCCCAAGTCTTGAGACAACGCGGCCCAGGGGTTTTCCATTTCGTCAAGGGTCTGCTGAAAGGCAAAGCCGCCGCGCTGGATCAGGGATTCGGGAACGCCCAAAATGCGCGGGCTTTCGGGGCGGTACAGGTTGAGGCAACTCGCGTCTTCGCCGGGCAAAACGCGCAGGGGGATGATCCGCGTCCGATCCAAGCGTTCTGCTTCTGCTTGCGAAAACCCGAGTTCAAATTGCCCGTCTTTGGAATGAAAGTCGTGATAAACCGGCACATCTGTTTCGGCGATGAGGGCAAAGCCACCCGTGCCCGAGGCTTTGTCACGGGCGATGTTTTGCGCGAGGTCCGTGCGCCTGTTCGCACCGGTTGCAACGAGGACAAAACACGCGCATCCGATGAGCGAGGCGCACAGCAAACTCCGCACGGGTTGTCGCCCGCTGTTTTGAATGCCCATGCCAACCGCACCTGCGCCGAGCACACGAGGCCCGCGCCTGAGATGGAGCGACAAAAAGCACAGGCCAGAAACCATCCACAGCGCGCCGCTGGCAAAAAACAAGGTTGCGCCCTCTGATGGCCCCACCATGACCGCGCCCGTGAGCGCGACCGCGGCGAGCGCGAGGCTGATCAGCGCGTACCATCTGGTGCGCGGTTTTGCACGCGCGGCTTCGGTGATGCCCGACAACAATGCGCGAATGGCAATGCCGCCCAAACGGCGGAGCGTGAGCCAGATTGTCGATAAAATGACAGCGAGTGAAATCGCATAGCCCAACAGCAAACTCTGTGCGTGGATGTGAAGCGCGAGCTCAGACGTGCCAACCGCGCCGACCCAATGCGTTCGCAGGCCGACCATGATGAGATGCGCGTACGCGACCCCGCCCGCAAGTCCCAATATCCCGCCCACACAGGCCAAGGCGAGACCCTCGCGGCTGAACTGTCGACGGATTTTTTTTGCCGTGTAGCCCGACACCATCCGCAGGCCAACTTCTCTGCCGCGCTGTTCCACGCTCAGGCGAAATAACAAGCCCACGAGCAGGGCTGCGGATATGATGAGGAATTGGCTGAAGCCGATGAACAACCCGCTGAAATCCGTCGCGCCCGCCGCCGCGGCAATGCCCTGTTGCTTGACGGGCTGAAACGCGAGGCCAACGGATTCGGGCGCGATGGCATTGGGCAAGCGATCCAGAAATTGCCCAAGCGTTGTTTCAAGACTTTGCCCGTCGATGGGGCCGATGCGGATGCCGGTGAACGCGCCGAATCGGCTTTTCCACAATCGCTGCCCGGTCGCGGCAGAGACAAAGGCTTTGGGCGCGTCTCGATAGGTGTCCCAATAATTTTCATCCCGGGGGCGAACGCGCGTTAGGTCAATGGGGAACGGGGCTTCCCAATCGGCCATGTCGGTGGCATCGCCCAGGCCCGGAT
This sequence comes from uncultured Latescibacterota bacterium, assembly GCA_958295785.1. Lineage (GTDB taxonomy): Bacteria > Latescibacterota > UBA2968 > UBA2968 > UBA2968 > VXRD01. Next base: position 826,389 of record OY282377.1, on the reverse strand, counting down.
AGTCGGGCGACAGGGTCTCGTCTGCGCCCAATCCCGTCATTGCGACAATGCCTTTGAGTTGGAATGTGGCCCAGCGAGTGAGAAATTTTTCCCCGGGCGCGACTTCGTAATAGGCAATTTTGACCTCATCGCCGACCCGCGCTTGCAAATCTTCGGCTGCCCAGGCGTTGAGCAAAATGCCATTGTCGCCGAGTTGCAATGATCCATCTATGAGGTCAAAAGAACCGAGGTGTCCAGCATCTATCGCGGAGATCGTGGAATAGGGCAGTTCCCGCGTGCCGATTTGCGCGGTGTTGGCGAGGTAGGTGAGGATGGACACAGAGGGCGCGTTGAGTTCGGTAGCGAGTGTTTGAATGGCTTCTGCGGTGTGTGCTTTGAGGATGAACTGCGTGCTTTCGATAGAGAAGTAATCGGTTGCACGGCGGACGACCAGGCCGAGATCGTCCGGGGTTGCGATTCGGGAAAGTGCGGTTTGAAGGTCTGCATCGGGCGCGCCCGCGACCAGCAAGGCGTTGACGCGGTCGGTTTGCCCCAGTGCGCGTTGCAAGACGGGCAGCGCGAGGTAGGCGTTGCGCGGGACGGTCTGATGGGTGTGGAGGCCAAAGCGTCCCATGCCCTTGTCGGGCAACGCGGCGGCGAGGGTCAAGCGGATGGTTTGCACCGCATCTGACGCGCGACCAAATAGGGATTCGCGGTGACTGTTGCCGACTTGTTCAAACGACAGGAGAATGGGATCGCCGATTTGCGCGTTGAGTTCGCGCTGGAGGGATTCGTTGATGACAACGGGTGGGAATGCGGCCTTGCGTTCCAGTTCGGGCAAGGGGTGATCAAACAGATTTGCAAAGCGGTTGTCAATGCCCTGAATTTGAACGCGAGATGCGCGGGTGTATGCGTTGGCGTGTATCGCGGTTCCGCGCAGGCTGATGGCCGGGACCACATCGGCAAAGCGTTCGTCGAGATCGCTTTTGAGATCGCGTGCGAGACTCGCGCGGAAAAATCGCTCGTTGACGAGCGCGTGGTCAATTTTGCCCAAGCGACTCAGGGACAGGTCCTTCAGGCTGCCGCGCACGGAATCGCCCACGATCAGCGCGCCGGTCAAAACCGCTGTGGCGATGGCGATGCCGAGCGCGACTGCCAGATTGATTCGCCAGAAGTAGGTCAGGCTTCGAAGCACGTTCCCCCCCGCAGTTCAAATTGTCGCTCAAAGCGATGGGCGAGTGCCGTGCTGTGCGTGGCGCAAATCGAGATGTTGTTTTCCTCGCGGTGCAATTCAAAGATCAGGTCCGCGATTTCTTCTGCGCGCACGCCATCCAAACTGCCGGTGGGTTCGTCGCACAAGAGCAATGCCGGGCGGTTGATGAGGGCGCGCGCAACGGCTGTGCGCTGACGCTCGCCGCCCGATAATTCGCTCGGCCGATGGTCGATGCGATGCAACAGGCCCACGCGGTCAATGAGATCTCGGGCGCGATCTCGCGCATCGCTGCTCGTTTTGCCAAATGCCAGCGTTGGGATCAAGACGTTTTCCACAACCGAGTATTGCGGCAAGAGATGGTGTTCTTGAAACACGAATCCAATGCCCTGATTTCTGAATTGCGCGAGTGCGAGTTCGGGCAACGCGAAGGGATTTTGCCCGCCGATTTCGATCAGCCCAGACGATGGCCGATCCAGCGTGCCCAGCATGTGCAACAACGTGCTCTTGCCCGATCCCGAAGGGCCCATAATACTCAGCGACTGCCCCCGCGCCATTTCAAAAGAGATGTCCCGCAGAACGTTTACATCGCCAAAATGTTTGGAAAGTGCCTCGACTTTGAGTGCCATTTCGCCCTCCTGCCTCGAGTTGCCCTATGTGCGTGCGATCCCTTCGGGCGGGCACGGAGGCATCGCCCCTACGTTCCATTGATTTCGTCTATTCGGGCGAGCACGGGGGCATCGCCCCTACGTTTCTATCCTCGCCTCTTGCCTTTGCCTCTCATCCGCGCAATCCGTTTAATCCGCGATCCGTCTTTTGCATTCTTATGTGGTTGCTTCTCGAATCTGATCGGCAATGAAATCCGGGATGGGTATGGACCTGATTTTTTCCCCGGGATTGCAGATACAACAGACCACGCTCAATTTGCCGTGGGCAATGGGTGTTTCACCGCGAGAAAATTCAAACCGATAGGTCAGGGATTTTGTGCCTTTGCGGATCACCTTCAGGTGAATGTCCAACACGTCTTCAAAGACAGCCGGACTGAGATAGGTGCAGGTCGCTTCCAAGCGGGGCCATCCGATTTTGTTCCCGTTCCACGCTGTTGAAACACTCGTGCCCAACGTGCGCAAAAATGCGTGCTCGGCCGCTTCCATAAAGACAAAGAACCGGGAAAAGTGTACAATCCCGGCCATGTCTGTATCGGAGAACGCAACTCGGCGGGTGGTGTGAAATTCACTGGGCATGGTTTCGGTCACGATGAGGGCTTGAACAATGTCACCAAACAACCGCCGAGAGCGGCAAGGACAATGCCGAGCATAAATTGCCAGTTCAAACTGCCCCATCCCCCGGCTGGCGGATGCAGGATGAGGGAAACGATGGCAGTGACGATGGGCGCGCCCCCAAAGACAATGGACATGACCACGGGCGGCGTGCCTTTCGCGCCAAACGCGAGGAGAACGCCAAACGCGCCAATCGACCCCACAATGCCCGCCAGCAATGACCATGTGAGGCCCTTTGTCGGAAATGACCAGTCCGATCCGTTGATCGTCAGCACGATCAGAGACCCGATGACGGCGGTCAACAAATAGGCAATGCCCACGAAGAGAAAGGCTTTGTAGCGTCCATTTTCCGGATCGCCCATAGCGGTTTGCCCGGCGTGCAAAAAAATGCCGTACAAACCCCACGATGCAACGGTCAAAAATGCAAAAATCAACCACGTAAGTCCAGAAGATGAAGTCGGCATGTAAATCCTCCTGAAAAAAAAAAGAAAAATCACTGGATTCTGACCCCTGCTTTAAGCATACAGGGGCATGCTTTCGTCAGAATGATGAAAACTCGCCTCTTGTATCTTTGGGCGAGCACGGGGGCATCGCCCCTACACATACTGCTCGCCTTTTGTGGTTAAACTTCCATCTCGCTTTTACCGCTGACCGCTTGGGGCAGGGGGTGGGGCGGACTGACATACCGCCGATAGACGTCCAGCATCGCTTCTGCCATGTCGTTGTCGCTAAAGTGTTGATGCACGGCGCGTTTGCCTCTTTGTCCCATCGCCTCTCGGCCTTTAGGGTCGTTCATCATCCGCAACAGGCCGGCGGCCAATGCCTCTGATGAGTGGGGTTTGACCAATATGCCCCCGCCCGTTTCTTTGATCCATTCTGGAAAAATGCCGTGCCGGGGCTGGACGACGGGAACGCCGTTGGCCAGGGCTTCAAGGAGAAACAGCCCTTTGGGTTCTTCGTAAGGCGTTGGGACAGACAAGACGTGGATGCTGTTGAGGAAGGCGATTTTTTCTGCGCGGCTGACTTCGCCGCGATAATCAAAAGCATCGGACAAGCCCCATGATGCGATTTGTTCGCGCACTTGCTGAAAGTACGCCGCGTCTCGTTTGCCCAAGTAACCCGCGACGCTGAGTTTGACATTTTTCGAGCCGACCTGTTCGGTCAATCGGTGAAACGCATCGGCGAGAATGTGCAACCCTTTTTCCGGACAGATTCGGGCGAGATAACCGATGGTGAAGGGCGAGGGAGGTGGCTCTGTATCGCGTTCTCCGTGCCCGTCCAATTTGATGCCCAAGCGCGCGACAGAGATGCGGTTGCGCGACACGTTGAGATAATCGGCCATAAAGTCGGCGTAATAATTGCACGTTGCGACAAAGCCATCGGCGTCTTTGGCGCGTTGTTGGAGCAGGTCGCGTGCGGCTGATTTGTGCGGTTCTGTCAAGCCTTCGAGAAAAATGTCTTCGCCTTGCAGGGAACACAAAATCGGAACGCCGAGTTCGCGTTTCATTTCTCTGCCCATGCCCAAAAACATGGAATTGGTCAGGTGTACTAAGTCCGGCTGGAAGTCCTCTTTTAACCAGCGCACGAGTTTTGCGAGTTCTTTTTTTTGCGCGCCGGTTTCCCCTTCTAAGACCGATACGGTGAGCGCGCCGAGGTCTTCTGCGCGGGTTGTGCCACCGAACCGGGCGAGGCGGGCGAGCAGGGTTGGGCTGTTGAATAACCGGTCGATGAACGAGGGCGTGTGCCGAAAGATGCCCAGTTTTTGCTGGAGATAGACGTTTATCCCGCCGTAAAACACCTGTTCGATGCTCGCGCCCGGTTCGTCGGTTCGCAAGGGGGTGTACGTCGGGACGAGGGCAAAGTCGATCCCTTTGCGTTGAAGGGCAACAGCCAGCGCGTTATCGTGGAGACAACTGCCGCAATACATGCCCGCAGCACCGGCGGCAATATAGGCAATTCGCATGGGAGACGACATAGCGAAGGGGTGTGAGAAAACGGAGTTGACGACAAGGGCCTGCAGGGTGTTGCTGTGGTTGAAACCGCAGATAACTAACCGCTCGGCGCAGTATTTCCCGCTTCTCAAACCCGCCCAACCACCGCCCGTACGGGCAGGTATGATCCTTGTTCATCACGCATCGGCATAGTGCTCCACATCTTCGGGCAGGTCGCACATGCGCCCCATGGGTTCAAAAATGGGGGTGACGTCCTCGCGATAGACATTGCCTTTTAAGATGTTGATCACGCCGTCGATACATTCGGGATGCGCGTTTAAGAATTTGGCAAAACTGAAATTTTTGGAATAAAACGCATAGACCAGTTTGCGAATCGCTTCCATGCCCGGGAGAAATTCCGGTGCCCATTTGCCGAGTTGTTCGGCTGAGAAATCGCGCTTTTCAATGGCTTCGTGAATGGCATCTGCGGCCATTTCGCCCGATTTGAGCGCGAGGAACACGCCCGAGGAATAGACCGGATCGATGAAACCGAAAGCATCGCCGACCAAGACCCATCCCTCGCCCGCGGCAGCGCGGGATCGGTACGAGAAATCCTGCGTGACTTTCAGGGGGAATAACGGGTTGGCAGACGCGAGCCGTTCGCGCATGGGCGGGCACTTTTCCAATTCTTCGTCAAAAATTTCATGGGGCGTTCCACTGCGTTTTTGGAGCAGGGTGTCCAAGCCGCCGACAACGCCCACGCTGACCACATCGTCTGGCAGGGGGATATACCAAAACCACGAGTCCTTGTCTTGGGTATGCAAAATCAGGGTCGCGCCCTCGTCGATGCCTTTGTCGCGCACCCCGCCTTTGAAGTGCGTGAAAATGGAGGCTTTTTTGAGCTTTGGCTCGACGGTTTTGGTTTTCAGCTTTCTCGAGATGAGCGCGCTTCGGCCCGTGGCATCGACTATCACGCGGGCGAATACGTCTTTGCGCTGGCCGTTGCGATTTTTGATCTGTACGCCCGTTGCCCTGTCGCCTTTGAAATGCACCTGATGTACGCTCGTGCCCTGCACAACTTCGGCGCCTTTCTCGCGGGCATTGTCCAGCATCATCAGATCAAATTCGCTTCGCAACACCTGATAGGTGATGGAGCTTTCGTGGGAATCGTGTTTGAAAAAGTAAAAGGGCGCAGAGCCTTTGCCCGAACTGCCAAAAAATTGCACGCTGTATTTTTTGACAAAGGCACTTTTTTTGAGCTTGTCGAGCATGCCCAGGCGTTTGAACGACCAATAGGTTCCGGGCATGAGGGATTCGCCAATTTGAAACCGGGGAAATGCCTCTCGTTCCAGCAGCAACACGCGGTGGCCGTATTCTGCCACCAGAGCCGCCGTCGTGCTTCCGGCAGGCCCGCCGCCAATGACAATGACATCGTAGTGCGTCGAGATCATAGAAACGCTTCCTCATGCAATTGGAACCACAGATGAACAAGGATGATGCGAATAGTCAAAAGACCAGGCGTTTGATACCAAAACGAGACGTGCCAAAATCGATCCGGTAGAAATACCCGTTGCTCTCAGAGAGTTGAGCCGTCGCGCTCGATGGATCGGGTCATTGCAACCTTCAACGCTACAATGACCCGACCCTCAACAGCGATGTCAGCCTCAGATATTCACCTACGACTTTGGCTTTATCTGTGGTTGCTTAGATGTCGGTGATCATTGAAGCGCCGCGCTTTGAGTTCGAAGCGCGGGAGGGTGTTGGGCGGCACGGTTTGAACGCCGGCGCGGATGCCCAAGATATGGCGCACTTCTTTGGCGATGGCATCGACGATGGCATGTGATGCCCCACCATTGAGTTCCAATCGGATTTCCATGTCGTCCATCTCGCGTTGGCGATAAATATCCACGGCAAATTCGGCGACTTCGGGAAATCCCCGAACGATATTTTCAATCGCGCTGGGATAGACATTCACGCCTCGGATGATCACGGCATCGTCGATGCGCCCGATCACGCCGCCTATCAGACGCGAGAAAATGGAGCCACAAGCGCAGGGTTCGGGGTTCAACTTGACGCGATCCCCGGTGCGATAGCGGATGACGGGCATGCCAATGCGGCCCAAATTGGTGAGCACGAGTTCGCCTTCGCATGTTCGTTTGCCCGTATCCGGGTCGATCACTTCGCAAATAAATTCGGCTTCGTTGACGTGCAGGCCATTTTGATGCACGCATTCAAACCCCCACGCGCCGACTTCTGTGGCCCCTGCATGGTCGTAACAGCGCGCGCCCCATGCCTGCTCAATGCGCGCTTTGGTGGCGGGCAATCCCGCGCCGGGTTCGCCCGCGTGAATGGTGGTCTGAATGCTTCCCCGCGCGATGTCAATGCCTTCGGCGCGGGCCACCTCTGCTAGGTGCAGGGCATAGGTGGGCGTGGAGATGAGCACGGTGGCCCCGTGATCTCGAATCGCTTGCAGGCGTTGAATGGAGGACATGGCCCCGCCCGAGATCGCCATTGCGCCGATAGAACGGGCGGCTTCGAGGGCGGTCCAGAATCCGATAAACGGGCCAAACGAAAAGGCAAAAAACAGGTTGTCATTTGCGGTCACGCCCGCCCCGCGATACACCTTTGTCCAGCAACGCGCAAACCAGTCCCAACTTTCTTCCGTGTCCAGCCAACACAAGGGCGCCCCTGTGGTACCCGATGTTTGATGGACGCGAATATAGCGATCCAGCGAGAACGTCGTGTTGCTGCCGTAGGGGGGATGCGCGGTTTGATCAGCCGATAACTCCGCTTTGGTGGTGAAGGGCAGCAATCGGTAATCCGCGAGCGTTTGAATGTCCTCGGCCCGTCGAATGCCCGCCAGAGTGAGCTTTTCGCGGTAAAACGCATTGTCCGCCAGGACGGCAGACATCAGGTTTCGCAATCGCTTTAATTGCAAGTCGCACAGGGCGTCTCTATATGTGATTTCGTTTTTTGAATACATAAAAAAAGATGGAAGTTTAGCCACAAAGGCGCGCAGTGTGTGTAGGGGCGATGCCCCTGTGCTCGCCCGAAAAGGCAAGATACAAGTAAGAGGTGAGACGGGAGAAGTGAGAAGGTGGCCCCCTATCAACCCGTAGGGACAGGCCCCCGTGCCTGTCCGAACAGCGGTCAACATAACAAGTGGTCAGTGGTCGGTAGCCTGTGACCGATCATCAGTCCGCCTGTCCCATCAGTTGTAGGGACAGGCCCCCGTGTCTGTCCGAACAGCGGTCAGTGGTGAAGCGACAGGGGCTAATAGCCGGAACAGCCAACTTCAAAGGTCGATTTCAAACGCGCAGTACAGGCCAAACGGGTCCGCGGGAATGATTGAGGCGGCGCCAAATCCGCGCGTTTCGTACTTTCGATTGGTCAAATTTTTGGCGTTGATGCGAAAGGTCAGTTGCCTATATGTCTGCGATGCCGAGGCGTCCCATGTCAATACCGATCCGATTTGGTATTGATTGTCTGCGGCGATGAACTGGCGGGTAACGCAGCGCGCGCCAAGCCCAAATTCCAAGCCGTTATCAAATCCTATGGCTGTCCAGATGTTGAGAATGTGGCGCGGGGAAAAGGGCGGCGCGTTTCCCGAGCGATCTGCGCGTTGAAATACCACGCCCGTTTGCGTGAACACGGGAACCATTTCGGCAAACCGGGTGAGCGTGGCATTGGAAAATGCGTAGGACAAAAAGGTGTGCCAGTTTTCTACTGGGCGCATCATCACTTCGAATTCGACACCGCGAGACCGCTGATCGCCTTCTTGTTTGGTGACGCCTGTGGCGTCGGGAATGGCGATGTTGTTTTTGGTCAAATTGTAAAACGCGAGAGATGCGTGCAGGCGGTTGTCCATGAGGTATTTTTTCGCGCCCGCTTCAATTTGCGCGCTTTCTTCGGTCTGCCGAGGGCCCGGCACTTGGCTCGAGGGCGGGGCAAAGGCTTTGCCCACATTGGCGTAAAGCGAGAGGTCTTCGGCAGGTGAAAAGACCAACCCGGCCATGGGACTGATTTGGTCGTAGTCACGCGCCGTATCCGTGCGGGGGTCGTCGTAATCAATGCGGTCGTAGCGCGCGCCGATAAATGCCTGAACGCGCTCTGAAAAGGCCATGCGATCCACCATATAAGGCGCGATGACCAGGCTTTTGGAATCCGCGCCTTGGGACTGGCCCGGAATGAGATAAAAAGGGTGGCTCGCGGTTTCCGCAGGGTTGGATACGTCAATGTTGGGCAACGCGGCCACGTCTAAGGTAAATTTGTCTTTCCACTGCATCAGTTCCAGCCCTGCGAGCAGGGTGTGTTCAACGCGGCCCGTTGAGAACGTGAACAAAAGTTCGGCCTGATTGCCCAATACTTTTTGACGGTCATCTAATAGGACGAGCGAGCGGAGGATGTCCAAACCGCCTTGGGCATTGGGGAAAACGCCGCTGAACAAGGTGCCATCCGATACCCATGAGAAATCGGTATAATAGAGTTTGTCGCGCAGGGTGACGCGCCGCGAGAGGCGAGATTGAATATCGACTCGGGCGCGGTAAATTTTTTGATCGGACGTATCAAAGGGCGATTGATACGACCGGGTGCGCGGCACTTCGGCCACGCTGCCGTTGACAATGGGCAGGCCCGAGTCCGGTTTGTATTTGCTCGTGACGTATTCAAAATTGACGGTTGCGGTCGTGTTGTCATTGGGCCGCCAGGTCGCTGAGGGGTTGATCGCCCACAAGCCGCTGTTTTTGTCGTCTCGGTACCCGTTGGAGACCTGGCGCAGGGCATTGACGCGCATGGCGAGGCCGCGTTCCAAATTTGCCCAGTTGCCGTCTATGGTGCCGCGCCCCGTGGCGTAAGGGCCGTAAGAACCCGTCACTTGAAGGGCGTTTGCGAAAAGGGGTTGTTTGCGGCTCAAGTTGACCGATCCAGACAGGGGATTGCCCCCGTATAAAAACGCGCCCGGCCCCTTGAGCACTTCCACGCGCTCCAAGTTGTAGAGGTGGTAAAATGTGGCTTCTGGCTCAGACGCGCCATCGGTAAGCACCAAGCCGCTGGAGAGCGAATCGAACCCGCGAATGATGAAGAAATCCGTGACGCCAAATACGGTTTGGATGTTGACGCCGCTGATGTTTCGCAGCGCGTCTCCCAAGACCACGCCGCTTTGATGCTCGAACAAGCCGTGATTGACCACGCCGATGCTGGCCGGGGTCAATCGGATGGGCACTGGGATTTTGGTCGCCACCGTGCTGACCGTGGGGACTTTTTCCTTGCTTTCCGTGACCACGATCTCCTCACCCGCATAGACGGGCAATTCGCCTTCTGGATCCGAGGTTTCTTCTGTATTCTGTGCAAAGATGAGGTTTGTCGGAAGGCACAGCATGCAGACAAAAATGAAAAGGTATCGAAAATGCATGGGAATGTCCTTGTGATTCGTTGTTGGTGGTCCGTCCGCCCGACTCCATTACCCGTGGGGACAGGCCCCGTGCCTGTCCGTGCAAGCCCGCCGTCCGCAAAACGAGTCGTCTTTCGGGGGGGCGGCAGGGGCTGATAGCCGATAGCTCATTTTATTTTTTACCCGAGACATTCAGGCACGCGATTTTGTGCATGTCGCGTATGAACAATTTGCCGTTGGCGAGTGTGGGCGCGGTCCAGCAGGTGCCGGACAGGACTTGCGCGTTGGCTTTTTCGCGGAAGCCTTCGGGCGATGCCTCGATCAGTGCGAGTTTGCCTTTGTCGCTCAAGATGATCAAATGCCCATCCGCGTAGATGAGCGATCCCTTGCCATACCCTCGGCGTCGCCACTGCTGTTCGCCAGTGTTTGCGTGGATACATTTTAAGATCGCATTGTCAAACCCGTAGATGTAGTCGCCGAGCAGGATGGACGTGCCGAAATGGTTTTTCATGACGCGGCTTTCCCACACTTTTGTGACGTTCAGGCCCTCGCCCCGTTGTTCGATTTGCAAGAGGGCCGCGCCGTGGTCATAGCCCGAGGAAATGAAGATGCGATTTGGGGGCACAACAATGGGCGTGGCAATATTCAGATCGTACTGGGTTTCCCAGGGGAACCGCCAGTAGAGCGCGCCATTGATCGGCGAGAGGCCAACAGCGGCTTCGCCCGATACAAAAACCACTTGGCGGATGCCTGCGATGGCCGTGGCGATGGGCGAGGAATAGGATACGATGTCGTTTTGAGACGCCCATTTGACCGCGCCAGTTGTTTTGTCCAACGCGAGAAATGTGCCGCGCCGCGCGCCCGTTTCCAAGAGCAACAGATCGTTTTCCACAAGGGGCGAGGCCGAAAAACCGAATTTGGGTATGCGGCTACCCAAATCGTCGCGCAGGTTGACCTGCCACAGTTGTTTGCCATCGCTGGCATTGAGGGCGTACAACACACCCGTCGCGCCGAGCACAAAGACCCGATTCTCATCCACAGTGGGTTGAGACCGAGGGCCATTCCCGCCTTGGCGTTCATGGAATTTGCCTCCGGTTCTAAACCGCCAGATTTCCGCGCCGGTTGCTTCGTCGAGGCAAATGGCAAATTCGCTTTCCCGGTCCGAGAACATGGTATAGACCCGCCCATCTGCGACTGAGATCCCGGAAAAACCCTCTCCGAGTTCTCTTTCCCAAACAACGGGCGGCCCGTCTGCGGCCCAAGTCGTCAACAGACCCGTTTCGGATGAAATCCCGGTTCGGTCAGGCCCAAGCCACTGGGGCCAGTCGGCATGTGCGAGATGGAACGGGAAGCAAATTGCAATGGCGAGGAATAGGTAATGCCGGTATGTCATGATGCACTCCAAGATACGAGATGTGAGGGATCCAGAAAAAATAAAAAGGGACACGAAGGACGAGGGAGCAGTGTCGGGGCGGGTGCCCCGTGTTCGCCCAAATTCAATAGCGCGTCACTCCTCGGCATCCAACAGATGCTGAAATGCCTCCAGATTATCCACTTGCACTGCCGAGCGAAGCAACTGCTTGAGCCGCTGCAAATCGTCAATCGCGGCAATGGGAGCAGCAAAGGGATGTGCTGAGACCGCATCAAAGCGAACCTCCAACACGTCGAGGATATCTTCAACCGCACGTTCTCTGACCCCCTGTTTAACGCCCTGTTCCTTTAGGTACTGGGCAAATGATGATTCGCGCATAATCGCGTCCATAAGACCCTCCTGGGAAATGATACTCGTGATGGTGCTTGGTTCGTACACCAACCCACTCAATAATGCCAACCCACCCAAAAAGTCAACCTTGGTTGCATGATCCAACGACACATCATCGGTCCTGCGGATACACTGACGCAACCATTCCTCTGAAGCCATTCCCGCAGGACGCTTCATCAATGGCGCGAACGGTAGCAGGCCATGATGACCGCCCGCGACAATATCTTGCCCCTCAATTTCACTCAACCGAATCACCTTGTATTGCACAAAGAAGCGATGGCCGGGCAACCTTTGGATAAAGCGTCCTTTATCGCGTCGCCCGGCATTGGGTCGCAAGTAGATCACAAAGGAATAGACCGGCAGGCCATACTGCTCAATGATTCGGATTTTATAGCCTGCCATGCGGATCGGCATGGGCGTATCCGTGCTGTCGGTGGTTTGAAATTCCGTGTGAACCAAGGCCTCCTCGCCATCGATCCGCACGAGAATCAGGCTATCGGTTCGGTGCATTTCGACCGTGGGTTGCTCGGTTTCGAGAATATCGTCGACCTCGACGTCATCTCGTCCAAGTGTGAATCGGACAAAGTCGTCTGGGCAGGTTTGAATCAGGCGTTTGGAAATCGCATCGTATTCGGCCATGGGGATACCTTTTAGGTGTAGCGCGAGTTGCGATACTTTTTGTGATAAAATTCGGGGAGCAACTGATCCACGCGCAACAGCCCTTGTCGGCTCAGGGTGATGCTCTGCGAATCGAAAGACAACATCTCGGCATCGCGGAGTTCGCGATAGGTCTCGCCAAATCGCTTTAGGATATCCACGCCAAATTTGTTTTGAAAATATGCGGTTTCGATCCGCCCGAGTTTGAGTTGCAAGATCATTTCTCTAACCAACCGCTCTTCTTCGGTGGGTACAAAAGATCGGTTGATCGGCAATTGTCCTTGGCCTGCGGCTTTGAGGTACGGATCCCAATGCGTCTGGTTTTGGAAATGCATGCCGCCCGCGTGGGAAAATGACGCCACGCCCGTGCCGATGAGATCCGCGCTGCGCCACAGGGCATCCCGATAGATGAATTTGTTTGGGCGACCTTTTTTGGTTAGGGTGTACGCGCTGGAGGTTTCATAGCCCGCTGCGGCGAATTGTTCGATGGCGTAATTGTGCCATTCTCGCTTGGTTTCCCAGTCTGCGACCGGCACGCCATTGCCCCCGCGGATCGCTTGGGAATACGTGGTGTTGAAGGGCAGTTCCATTTGGTAGATGGTCACGCTGTCCGCGTCGAGGTCAATGGTGCGCTGCACCGTATCTCGCCACGTTTCGCGGGTTTCCCCGACCATCCCCGCGATCAGATCGACGTTGACCTGTGGAAATTGCTGCGCTTTGACCCAGGGCATGACCGCGTAAATTTCTTTGCTGACGTGTGCGCGACCGTTCTCTCGCAAGATGTCGTCGTTCAAATTTTCCAACCCCAAGCTCAAGCGCGTGACGCCGATTTCGCGGATGGCCTCGACTTTGGATTGCGACAAGGTGCCCGGTTCGCATTCAAAGGCCACTTCTTCGGCATCGTCCCATGGCATAGCGGTTTTGACCCGGGCGACTAAGGCCCGCAGGTGTTTGACGCTGATATAAGACGGCGTGCCACCGCCGAAATAGATGAAGTGCAATTTCCGACCTGCAATGCGCGGCAAGGTGCTGTACGTTTCGACTTCTTTGCCCAGGGCATCCAAATACGTTTGAATTTCAGAACTGTTGCGCCCGGTATAGACGCGAAAATAACAGAATTTGCACCGTTTGCGACAAAATGGGATGTGCATGTACAGGCCCAAGGGAATGTCTTTGTCCGCGGGGTCAGAGGTGTGCAACATCGCTTTGATTCGCGCCGTGTTTTCATCGCGCCAAAAAGAATAGGGCGGATAATTGGACACAAAGACGCTGCCCACGTCTGTTTCCTTCCACGCCTTGCGGGTGGTTGCCGGCTCTGGAATTTGGATTTGCTCGCTCATTTTTTTTCCTTTTCGAAACAATACAAGGTGCCATCTGTGGTGCCAATAATCAGCCGCGCGCGCGCCACACTCGGCGAGGCCACAAAGCCCGAGCCGGTGACAAATTCCCATTCGGGTTCGCCGGTTTGGAGATTTAATGCGATGAGTTTTCCGCCCGTTGTGCCCACAAAAACGCGGCTGTCTGCAATGACGGGAGAGGCTTCAAATCGGGATCGGGAGACGTGGGTCCACACGACATCGCCCGTATCGGGATTTAGCGCGTGAACCATTTTGTCGCGCCCTGCAACGACGAGCAGATCAGCGGTGAGGGCCGGCGACGCGTAATAGGGAAATTTGCGCTGCGGGTGTTCGTATTGCCATGCGATTTTTTTCGCGCTTAGGTCAATGCACAAAACGCGACTGCCATACGTGCCCACATAAGCGCGGGCATTGCGAACCGCCGCGCTGGCGCCCACATAAGCATTGAGTGCGATTTGCGATTGTTCTTTCCCGCTAGCAATGTCGATAACGCGCAAGAGGCCATCGCAGCCCGCGATGAGGGTACGCGCCTGTGCGATAGCCGGCATGCCGTGAACATAACCGTCTGTTTCGACCTGCCACAGCAAAGCCCCGTCCTTTGGCGCGAGGCAATACAAGAACTGATCATAAGATCCAAACAGGATGCGATCTGCGGTTGCATTGGCCGATGAGATGATCTCCCCATCTGTTTGAAAGGTCCACACGGCGTTGCCCGTTTGGGCATCGACCGCGTGAAAGACGCCATTGCCATCGCCGAAGAATACGGCGTTGCCCAATACCAATGGCGATGCTTTGATCTCGCCCGTTGCAGAATAGGTCCACATCAGCACGCCGCTGTCAAAATCAATAGCATAGAGCTTTTCGTCCAACCCGCCCACATAGACCGCGTTTTGCCAGATCGCGGCTGTGGATTCAATGCCGATTTCGATTTGTGCGGTCCATAAAACCGACATGTCCTTTGGCAAGGCGGCATTCGCAACCCCTGTGGATTGTGCATCTCCGCGAAATCGCGTCCATTCTTCTGCGCGAAGAGGAACGACAAACAACGAGCAAAAAATTAGAAGACACGACAAAAAGCGCGGGACGGGGTAAAACTGCGCTAGCAGTTTATAGGCGTTCATTTAGAAGCCCTAACAAAAAGCGTTGCCATGGATTTGTGAGAGGCCGCTTTTCTTCTCAGCCCAACCCTTACAACGTACATGCCCGGCATCTGCAACCGGGCGAGGAGGAACAAATGACCAAACCACTCGTGAGCGATGAACTCTGGGAAAAGGTCCACCCCCTTTTGCCGGTTCCCAAGCCGAGACGATTCCGCTTTCCCGGACGTAAGCGCATTGATGACCGCAAGGCGTTGACCGGCATTCTATTCGTCCTGAAGAGCGGCATCCCGTGGGAGCAGTTGCCCCAAGAGATGGGGTGGGGTTCCGGGATGACCTGCTGGCGTCGTCTGAAGGCATGGCATGACGCAGGCGTGTGGGAGCGGCTTCATCATCTGCTGTTGTCCAAACTGCGAGCGGCCGATGGCCTAGACGGGTCTCGCGCCTGTGTGGACAGTGCCTCCCTCCGTGCGGTGGGGGGCGGAAAAAAAAACCGGCCCCAATCCCACAGACCGCCGCAAGCCCGGGCGTAAGCATCATGGGATCACCGATGCCAATGGGCTGCCTCTGGCCGCGATTGTGCCCGGGGCGCACCGGCCAGATGTGACGCAATGGTTGCCATGGGTGGACGCCGTGCCTGCGGTCAGAGGCAAACGCGGTCGTCCGCGCCGCAGACCCCAACGGCTGTATGCAGACCGTGCCTATGACTCGAGGGCACACCGGAAGGCCCTGCGTGCGCGCCACATCTGGCCGGTGATCGCCCGGCGGGGTACAGAGCATGGCAGCGGGTTGGGCGTGTACCGGTGGGTCGTTGAGCGGACGCTGGCCTGGCTCCGGCAGTTTGGCAACCTGCGGGTGCGCGACGAACGCAGAGCGGACATCCATGCGGCGTTCCTCTCCATCGGCTGTTCACTCATCTGTTTCAGACGCTTGATTTCTTTATGTTAGGGCTTCTTAATACAGCCAAGCCGCCCAAAAAGTTAGCCTTTTCTGCCTGCGCCAACGACACGGCATCGGTCCTGCGAATGCACTGACGCAACCATTCCTCGGATTGTCATTCAGCGGGAAATCGCGTCAGGCCTCCGCATCCAACACGCGCTGAAATGCCGCCAGATTATTGACTTGCACTGCTACATGAAGCAACTGCTTGAGCCGTTGCAAATCGTCGATGACCGCAATGCGATCAGCGAACTGGCCGGCCACACCCGCATCAAAGCGAACCGCCAACGCTTCTCGGATGCTCTCTTGAATGCCTTGCTCAATGCCCTGTTCAATGCCCTGTTCAATGCCCTGTTCAATGCCCTGTTCAATGCCCTGTTCAATGCCCTGTTCAATGCCCTGTTCAACGCCTTGTTCAACGCCTTGTTTAACACCCTGTTCCTTGAGGTATTGGGCAAACGATGATTCACGCATAATCGCGTCCATAAGACCCTCCTGAGAAATGATACTCGTGATAGTGTTTGGATCATACGCCAACCCACTTAATACAGCCAAGCCGCCCAAAAAGTTAGCCTTTTCTGCCTGCGCCAACGACACGGCATCGGTCCTGCGAATGCACTGACGCAACCATTCCTCAGAAGTCATCCCCGCAGGACGCTTCATCAATGGCGCGAGAGGATTGCGCGGATTTCGACATCGGCTCGTCCGAGGGTGAAGCGGACGAAATCGGCAGGGTAGGTTTGAATCAAATGTTTGGAAATCGTATCGTATTCTGCCATGTGGATACCACCAAGTGACGAACTCCCCTTGCTGAAGCAAAGGGACTTCTAAGGAGATTGTGCGATCAACAAAGAGTGCGGCAAAAGCAACAAGCCATCTGACATCTTCGCCTGCAAGGGTTGACATCCCAACCCGATGAATGTTTGGGGCCGCGTTCAAATCTCGGTCAGTTTCATAGCCACAGTCGCAAACAAAGACCCGTTCACGCAGGGGCAACTTTTACCACGCCACAAGCAGAACACGTCTTACAGCTTGAATTGGACAAACTGCGTAACATCAATAAATAATCTGCAATATCTCTCGCTCTGTCAAGTGGTTCGTCACCCATTCCCGCCATCAAGCGGTCAGTCCCTTGTCTGAATCGCGGATTGTCGCGGATTTAGGGATTGCACGGATTAACCCCACCCCCTGCGTCCTCCGCACCTGCTACATCCTTTATACGTTAGAAGCCCTAACATAAAGAAATCAAGCGTCTGAAACAGAGGAGTGAACACCCGCAGGTACGCCTCAAAGGCGGCCTCTCACAAATCCATGGCAACGCTTTCTGTTAGGGACTCTTAGTACACCGATTCGTAAAGGAACAGATAGTCATTTTCATCGACGGGTCTCGGATTAAACGCGCCCGTCCATTGTTCTGTTGCATTTTTTGCCAGCGTTGGAAGGCTGTCGCGCTCTACGTCGAGGTCGCGCAGGCGGGACGGGAGATCGGCGCGTTCTTTTAGGGAAATGATTTTTTGGACGAGCGCATCGACATTCGCGCATAAGCCGCGATAGCACGCGCTTTGGGTTTCCCCATTGAATCGAATGACCGCTGGCAGCATAAGCCCCACTGCGACGCCATGGACGATGCCGAAATGCGCGGTTAGGGGATTGGCGCCTGCGTGAGCCGCGCCCAACATGGCATTTTCAATGGCTACCCCGGCAAAGTGCGCCCCCAGCGTCATGCAACTTCTCGCCTCGCTGTCAGACGGATGGGTGAGCACGCGCTCAAACCCGCGAGAGAGCAGGCGCCACGCTTTTTGCGCGAACATTTGCGAGATCGGGTTGCGCTGCGTGCAGACATAGCTTTCAATGGCGTGGGCCATGGCGTCTATGCCGGTTGCCGCAACCACGGGTCGCGGCGCGCTTTCGGTGAGGGACGGATCGAGGATGACGGTTTTGAACCGCGCTTTGAGGTCCCCACACGCCATTTTTTCATGGGTCTTTGCATCGGAGATCAGGGCGTAGGATTGCGCCTCGCTTCCAGTCCCCGCGGTGGTGGGGATGCCGATAGACGGCAACATGGGTTTGGTCGCATGGCCCATGCCGCGGTAATCCGCCATCTGCCCGCCGTTGGTGAGGATGAAGTTGATGCCTTTGGCGCAGTCCATCGCGCTGCCCCCGCCCAAGCCGATGATGCAGTCGATGTTGCCCCGCGCTTTTGCAAACGCCACGCCCGCTGAGACGTGTTGCGTGGTCGGACTTTCACCCACGCCGTCGAACACGCAAAACTCGAGGGACGCGCTTTGGAGCGACTCGAGGGCGCGCTCGACAAGCCCGGCGCGCACAATGCCCGGGTCCGTGACGAGCAAGACGCGGTTGCCGCGCAGTTCTGCGGCGCGTTGCCCGAGTTGCGCGAGTGTTCCCTCGCCAAATATCACGCGGGTTGTGGGGTGAAAGTCAAAGGGCGTTGATGCGCGAGTGTGCAAAGCGAGACGCTCTTTCTCTATCCGGCCCGCCTGGCCCATTGTAGGGCGCGCTGGCGGTACAGGTGTTCAAACAAATTGCCTTCATGGGGCTGATCCCACGAGAGTTGATGCGTGGGGATGGCGCCCACATTGAGGCGTTCGACATGGGGGGACGCGAGCAAGTCGTCGATCAACGCGCTGTCTTCTGTCAACGCAGTCACCACGAGGCTCGGCCCGATGGCGTTCAAAATTTCCGCTTGCGGCACTTCCACCACGCTCGCAAAGGGGAACAGGTATTCGGTATTCGCCAAGGGATGTTCCGCATCCTCGCACCAGATAACAGTGGGGTTTAAGAATTTCAAGCCGCGGATTTCCACGAGCCGGTCGCCGCGCAATTTTTCCGTGAGGTCTTCCCCGCCCGGGGTTTTGAGGTGGATGTCTATGGCGCCTGATATTTGCTCTGCGAACGCGGGGTTGGTAAAGGCGGCGATTTGAGCATCGGGATCGCCTAAGGGCCGGGCGAGGATTGTTGCCAGTCGCTCGGCGAGTGCTTCGGCAATTTCTCGCCCATGCGCGGGCACCCACACGCCCGACGCATTGATGCAGGAACGCCCGCCGTTTGCGGCGATAGAGGACGCGATGAGGTCGAGGTGGTCTTCCCAGCGGTCTATCTCGTCTTCGCCGATGATGATTTTGCTCTGGCCCGGCCCGTGGATTTCCACGCGGGGGTCGTTTTGCCACGGGGCGACCGTCGCCCCGCCGCCAAAGAGCATGGCGCGCCCGCAGCGCAATAGGATTTCGGTCGCGCCGCCGTGGTCCGTGGGATAAAACCCAAAGGCTTCGGGCGGGCACCCGGCTTTGATAAATGCCTGTGCAATGCGGAAGGGCGTCCATGGTTCTTCGCGCCCAGGTTTCAAAACCAAGGGCACTTTGAGCGGGATGGCGGGCAGCCACAGCGCGTGTACCCCGGGCGAATTGCTCGGCAAGATCGCGCCTAGGGCATCGGTCTGACAGATATAACTGAGGAAACGACCCTTTTGATCGCACCACCCCCCGTCGAGCACCGAGAGGTTTAAGCCGCGCGTTAGGCCACCCAAAATGGGTTCGATTTCATCGCCTGCGCGCTGAATTTTTGCCGTGTTTGCGCGGCAGAGGGCTTCGGGCATGCCCGTTGTGCCAGACACTTGCCGCACGTAGTCTTCGGGCGTTTGGACGCAATCGCCAAGGGGCAAATCCGCGTTTGCAAACAAGCGTGCGGCCCGGCGGGTTATATCCACGAGTTCGGAAACGCTCAATTTGTCCAGCGCGCGTTTGTTCGCGGCCCCTGCATTTAAGTCTTTTGCGACCAACCCCCGGTTTGCCTGACTGACCCGGACGAATGGCTGCCGCGTTTGGATGTGCGCGACTTCCTGAACGCTCAGACTGGCATAGGGTTTTCCCGCGCGCAAAATGGGTATGTGAATCATGGCTTTTTATCCTTTGCACGACTGCTTGGAGGCAGGTTAAAGTCGCTTTTCTTCACCGCAAAAGCAAGCGCGTTTTTCATTGACTCTAAAAGGCGCGTGAGTATTTTAGAGTTCGGTCTAAAATACTCATGATCCAATTGGAAAGGTGGTCAAACATGGAATCTCGCTATATCGAAAATGGTATTGAAGAGGATCTCGCGGACAGGATGGTATTCATCGGCGGTCCACGCCAAGTTGGAAAAACAACCCTCGCCATCGCGCTACTGGGGCGAGGTCAAAATGAATCGTCACCGGCATACATGAACTGGGATGTGCTGGCTGACCGCGGGGATATTTTGGCGGGACGCCTTCCCCCCGGACAAACTCGCGTCATTTTTGACGAAATTCACAAGTACGCACAGTGGCGCAATCTGATGAAGGGATTGTTCGATAAGAACAGAACATCCGTTTCTTTCATCGTCACGGGTTCGGCCAGGCTGGACTACTATCGCAAAGGCGGTGACTCTTTGCAGGGACGGTATCACTACTACCGGCTTCACCCGTTCACGATGACGGAATGCAGTCGGGAGGCCGATGACGCGCTCGTGGCTCAATTGCTCAGGTTCGGCGGTTTTCCCGAACCTTTTCTCAGGGGAGAGGCACGCTTTCATCGCCGCTGGCTGCGCGAGCATTCCGCACGAGTTATCTATGAAGATCTCCGCGACTTGGAGCATGTGCGGGAGGTGTCCATGTTGGATCTGCTGCTGTCTCACCTGCCCGCATGCGTGGGTTCCCCTCTTTCGATCAACAGCCTCAGCAAACTCCTGCAAGTGGCTTTCATAACCGTCGAACGCTGGCTTGCGATCTTTGAAAGGCTGTACTTGTGCTATCGCATTCCGCCGTTTGGAGCGAAGCGCATAAGGGCTGTCCGCAAAGAGAAAAAGTTGTATTTCTGGGACTGGTCGCGCATATCAGACCGAGGGGCTCGGTTCGAGAACATGGTGGCGGGACACCTGCTGAAGTACTGCCACTATGTCGAAGATACGGAAGGGTATGACATGGAATTGCGCTTTATTCGCGATACCGACAAGCGCGAGGTAGATTTTGTCGTTCTCCGCGATGGACGCGCGGAATTTGCTGTCGAGTGCAAGAGTGGCGAGCGAAATGCTTCGCCCGCATGCAGGTATTTCAGAGAACGGACGGATATTTCGCGGTTTTACCAAGTGCATCTGGGGGCAAAGGATTTTGGCAATGAAACAACCAACACGCGCGTTCTGCCATTCTCGACCTTCTGCCGCGAAGTGGGCTTGCCTTAGAAGCGGTCTTAAAACGAATCCCCGCAACGGGGAGGGAGATGTTCTGCCACTCGCAAGGTGATGGCGATGGTGCTTTTGTCGAACAGAATTGCGGCATCGGCTTCGGGGTCTTCGGGAATGGCGGTCATGCCCAAAACTTCATCGGACACGTCTCCCCACTCCTGAGCCATGAGGGGAGTCGCACAAACCAACAGACCAACGATCAAAATTCGCACTGTGTGTCGCATATCAGCACCCGCTTTAATAAACCCCGACGACCACGGATTCCTGCAACTCGGAGAACAGGCCGAGGTTTCGCACGCCGTCCCAAGGATAGGCTTCGATGGGTTTGGCGCGTTCGGCTTCGTCGCGTTCGAGAAACCGGGGCATGAAAAATTCTCGGGTGAGGGTCGTGAGCATCACGCGACCCACTTCGTCGTAGTCGACCGTCGCGTCGGGATTGTTCGGATCAACCAGTTCGATAAATGCGCGGGGCGCGGGCGGGTAGTAGGTAATGGCGTAGTTGTCTTCCGGTTCGAGGGGCTTGGAATAGGCCAAGCCCATGAGCGTGTTGCCGTAGGTGGGAACAAAATCGATGCCGGGAATCAATTCTTCTCGGGCAAAGCGGTTGAATTGCGCGTCCATCTCTGTGCCGCCGCAAAAGATGCCGCTGATGCCGGCTTTTTGCAGGGATATTTTTTCGCACAATTCCTCGAGGAGTTTGGGGGTTGTGAACATGCATTTCACATTGTCGTTGGCGCGCAAAACGGTGAGGGCTTGGTCGATGACGTGGGCTTTGTAGAGTTCCAATTCGTGGAACGCGCCGCGCTTGATCAGTTTGTTGACCCATCGGGGATCGAGATCGACGAGAAAACAAATTCCCCCGCGAATCTGGCACAGGTATTCGACAGCCAAACGCAAGCGCCGAGGGCCCGTCGGCCCCAGCATCAACCAATCCGCCCCCTTGGGAAATGTTTCTTCAGAAAGGTGGTCGCTGAACATTTTGTAGTCAATTTGAAAATCGTTTTGGCTGATCCGGTATTTGGGTACGCCGGTCGAGCCACCCGTTTCAAAGACGTACGTGCGTTCTCCCTCGCTCCCCTTGGGAATCCATCGGCGCACGGGCCCGCCGCGCAACCATTCGTCTTGGAAATGCCCGAGGAGCTTCAAATCGCCGTATCCGCCGATTTCCCGACGCGGATCAAAGCCCAAGCCCCGCGCAAAGTCCAGCCAAAATGGACAACCCGTGTTGGGATCAAAATGCCATGCGACCATGTCGCGCACATGGGCATTGAGGACCTCGTGCGCTGCTTTGACCTTGTCGGCGATGGGTGTCGTGAGAATTTCCATCGTTGTAAAGCCCTTTCAGTGAATCAGGGGAGCGTGGAGAGTTCCCCGCCCAACCCCAAAATCAGTGATCGGTGATCGGTGGTTGGTGGTTGGTGGTCAGTGGTCAGCCCCGCCCATCCGCCCCAAGGCAATGCCTGTACTGATTGCTGACTGCTAACCGTTGATTCGCCGAGTGGTTACGCGCTGTCGGCAATTTGGAACACACGGCGAAACCAAGCGACAAAACGCTCGGCTACCTCACTGTCGTGATCCAAATACCGCGCTCGGATGGCCGAGCCATAAGGCAAGCCCGGATTCTTCTGCCACGCGAGCCAAGTGTGAAGCACGGCCTTCGGTTTCTCGTTTTTGGTGTATCTTGCTCCCAGTGTTTTCGCTTGTTCCGTTGACTGTTGGGCGTGTGGAAATAGCGGATCATCCTCGCTGACGAGGGTCTCGAGAAAGTGTTCCAACATGCCCTCTCGCCGGTTGTCGGGCATAAGCCACACACCCACTCGAGCGCGGTACCTCATGGACTCGCCGACGAACCCCTCGGTTGGGATGTCTCTCGGTACACGCAATTCGACATTTCGGAGTCGCGTCGCCATTGCATCCCATCGGCTTTGGCGCGAAGTGTTGGCATCCAATACAAAGCCGACTGATCGTCCATTACTCAGGGATACGGCGGTTTCGACTCCTTTGAGCAGTTCATCTTTGTTGCCTATCTCATCAATGCGCGGGAAATGATCTGGCCATGGTTGCTGGTCGTAGTCAATTCCGTGCCTGATGAGCAGGTGCCGTATTGCGTGGCTGTCATCAGTGCCCTCAACGTGAAGGCGCGAGAACGCGCGCTCGATCCTGCCATTACCGAACCTCGATATCTTGTGAGACAGCCACCTGTATTCTCTCGGCGTTGAGACTCACGGCCTTTTCCAATGAGGTCTCGATTTTCTGAATTGAAACATCCGAGGCCAGATCGGGTTTGGATTCGATGAGAGCGGCGAGCCCTCGGATGCAATCGTAGCTGTGGGTTGTGGCAAAGACCTGTATTGAGGATTGCCGCGCCGTGTGGATGATCAGCCGCCACATATCTTCCATCGCGGTCCAGTGCAAACCCGTGTCGATCTCATCGATCAGCAAGAAGCCATTTGCGGATTGTACAAGAGAAAGCGAGAGCGCGAGGAGACGGCGCATGCCATCGCCATAGCTACCGATAGGCACGCGCCGGGCATCGCCGCGAAATCCCAGCAAGATACCGGCTGATCTCGATGTTAGCCTAGGGTCACCTGTGAGAAAGTGAATGGATTGCAGATCCTCCTCCAAAATATTCAAGGCGTTGATGACCTCGGATTCACGGCCTGTCATTAGAACCTGATCCCATATAGATCGCATGGCATTGAAATTGAGAAAATCGGGGGCGATGAACTCGATAGGGGGAAGTTTAGGCCAAATCTCGGACCGTATAAAGCGCAATTGATTCTCGAGTACTAGCACGCCATTTTCAGAGACGGGAAAAACGGGAAGCCTATCGCTATCGATGAGGTTGCTCTCAATGCTGAGGCCAAAGGGCTGACTGGCCCCATCCTGATCCTCGAAAAACGAAGTCTGCCTCTCGGAATTATTGCCTGTAACAATTTTCACTGAAACCCGACCTGCATCAGAAGAAAGACTAAAACCCACGCCAAGTTCGAAATGGTGTCCCAAAAAAAAGTGCGAAATATTTGGCCCAGCGGGCGTTTTTTGTCCGTGTCTTACATCCTCATCGTAGCGAATACTATCCTCGCCGCGCCGCTGGGCTACTTGTGCGAGAACAGATGGATCGCCTTTCGAGACCAGAAAGTGTACGGCCTCGAGAATGGAAGTTTTGCCGCAGTTGTTCTTGCCGACGAGCAGATTCACACGGGCGAGGTCGGCGAGTTCATACGATTCAAAACCTCGGTATTTGCACAATTTGAGGTGCGTGAGCATGGTGCTATTCTCCAAGCGGTCTGACGGGGTGTGGTCGGAGGCAATATACCGGCGCATCGGGGCATGATTCTGTTCTCCATGTGGGTTGACCGCTACGCGAATAAACCCCGACGACCGCGGATTCTTGCAATTCAGAGAACAAGCTGAGATTTCACACGCTATCCCACCGGGTAGGCTTCAATGGGATGGGCGGGGACTGACCACTGATTTTGGGCGCACGAGGGCCACGCCCCTACCCTTCGTCTATTCTTTTTTTATCGCGTACAACGTGTTGCGCGTGCCGATGTAGAGCATGCCGTCTTTGGCGATGGGCGTGGTATAGACCGCGCTGCCCATGTTGATCTCGGCGATGAGTTCAAATTGCGTTCCGGCTTTCAAAATCGCCACATCGCCGTCTTCGTCTCCGATATAGACTTTGCTATCGGCGACAAAGGGCGACCCCCAGATCGCGGCATAAGTGTCGTATTTCCAGTGCTGTGTGCCAGTCTTGACGTCGAGGCAATAGACAAAACCACTGAGGTCTGCGGCGTAGAGCAGGCCATCGCGGATGGCGACGGTCGAAATGGTGCGGTTGAAATTTTCGTCGCCAAAGTGCCACGCGGCATGGGTTTCGGTGACATCGCCTTTGCCCGTTGCGTCGATGGCCCACAAGTGCCCGACGCCTTCGCCGTGTTCGGGGTCTTGCCCAACGCCGATGAAGACCTTGTCGTCATAAATGACGGGCGTGGCAACAATCGCATTGCGCGTGCCGCGCCCGCCCAACTTCCACACGACGTCTTGGGGGTTGCAATCGAATTTCCAGATCAGGTCGCCGGTTTCGGGTTCCATCGCATAAACCCAGCCATCGCCGCCGGGGCATATCACTTGGGGTTTGCCCGCGATAATGCCATACGCGGGATTGGCCCATTGCCCGTGCAAGATGTGTTCGCCGGGATAGGCTTTTTCCCAAACCAAATCGCCGGTGTTGAGATCAACGGCAATAAAGCTGGGCGCGAGGGGCGAGGGGATGGCGATATGGCCTTCATCCACGCCATTGGCGGTGATGACAAAAAGGAGATTGCCGGCGGCCACGGGCGAACACACCGCCAAATTGTGCGGGAAAACGTCCAGTTCTTCCATCATGTCGTATTCCCATACAATATCCACGCCAATCGCGCTCGTGTCGTCTTCTGCGGTGAATGGGCCGTCATTTTCCCCATCTAAAAAACCCTCGGTGTCCGCGCACACCACGCGGCATTGGTTGGAGATGTAATACATTCGGTCGCCGCGAATATACGGCGTGGAGCAAACGCCCTGCTGCGGCCAGTCGTTCACGCGGCCCGCGGGCAATTTGGGATGGGCGGCTTGCCAGAGGAATTTGCCATCGGATTCCCGAAAGGCCATGATCACGCCTTTGTCGCCCTTGATTTTGGGATTGCGTGCGATTTGGTTGTTCGTGCCCATGAAAATTTTGCCCCCGATTTTGATGGGCCCCGCGTAGGATTGGGCACCGAGGTCTGCTTTCCAAACGATGTTTTCGCCGGTTTCCACATTCCAACTCGTGGGCAGATTTTTTGCATCTGACACCAAGTTTCGCTCGGGGGTGAACCCCCACATGGCCTCTTCGGCAACGACTGACGAGGCGATCATGCTGACGCACCCGATTACAAGTGCTTTCAGTTTCATTTTGTTCCTTTGTTTGTAAGGGGTTGAATGATGACCGCTCCCCCGGCCCGAGACGGGGGTTAGGGGATAGGTTGGTTTTACCACACTTTCACATTGTCGTAATAAATCACCGCCGGAGAATATCCGTACAGGCCGGGGCTACCTTCGCGTATCGGCAGGGGGTCTTCGGCTTCGATGCTCCACGCATTCGGTTCGGGATCGCCCGTTTTCCACACCTTGCCCCGGATGATGGCTTTGTCGCCTTTGATATCAACTTTCATTTTTGCGGTGTACCAAGTGCCCATCTCCCACGCAAAGTCAATGCGTTTTGCCATTCGCAAATCCGATGACCACGACCGAATTTCGAGGCGTTGATGAATGCCCTGAAGGTCGAGGATGTAGCGGTGGGCGATGAGGCCCATGTCCGGGCGTCGCCGCTTGTTTTGCGTGCCCATCAGGTCGGCTTGAATGGTGTATCCCGAGAGCGTGTGTTGCGCCACATAAAGATTTGAGCGATCCAAGCCGCGTGCCGCCGGCGGTTTTGCCAGCACGTTGTTGCCGTCTTTTTCTTCGACCCGAAACCCGCTGCCCGCCCAGACCCAGTGCAAGGGATTTTTGCCGACTTCCACGTTTTCAAAATCCTCTGTCCACGGCAACGCGGGCAACACGCGCACCCAGGTTTGGCGGGTCAAATCGCCC
Organism: uncultured Latescibacterota bacterium; assembly: GCA_958295785.1. Taxonomy (GTDB): domain Bacteria; phylum Latescibacterota; class UBA2968; order UBA2968; family UBA2968; genus VXRD01. Next base: position 799,963 of record OY282377.1, on the reverse strand, counting down.
ACCTTGGCGGTGATCCACCCGGCCTGCCTGGCTTTGGATGGCACGAACCGGCCGTTTGCGATCTGCCCGTCCAAGCCATCCAACGACCACTCGGCGTCAAGGGCGCCAAGGGCCGCGCCCTTGGCGTCGTAGGCGACGGCCCGCAGGGGCAGGGCTTCGCCGGATGGCAAAGTGGCTTCGGCGGGGATGGACAGGATGGACGCGGGCTTGGCACCTGCGGGCGCGGGTTGGGGCGTTGTGAAAGCCGAGGGCGCGGGTTCAAACGGCGCGGTTTTGTCGCCCAAGCAAAACAGCCCGGCTTCGGTTGCAAAATAGATGCGGCGATAGGCGATAGCGACCGATCCGTAGATTTCGGCGTGCCCTCCTCCGGGCATGGCGATTTTCTTTTTGTCGAGGACTGTTGCACCCGCATCGCCCGCTTTGAGAATTTGCACGCCGCCATTGACTTCTGTGACATAGAGTTTGCCATCGGCCCATGTGGGCGATCCCTTGCCCACTGTGCCGATGTTTTGCTCCCAATATTGTTTGCCCGTCTCGGCGTCCAAACAATGCACATTGGCCGAGTTGTCGATCACATAGACGCGGCCATCGTGAACCGCGGGCGACGCATAGCCCACGGTCATGCCGTCTCGCCGCCAGATTTCTTTGCCCGTGCGCGCATCGAGGCAGGTGACGCGGCCGAGCGAGGTGTTATCGACATTTTCTTCGCTGTGCGCGACATAGACGCGGCCATCGGCCACTGCGGGCGAGGTGTTGATGCCCCGAAGGCTAAATGGAAATCCCCACACTTTTTCGCCCGTTGCAACTTTGAAGGCAAAGATGCCGCCATTGCCATTTCCGGCGATCAACACGCGCTGCCCGTCGATGGCCGCGACAACCGGGGTCGAGTAAATGGTCAAATCTTTCTGCCCGCCGCCGCCCGGACGCGCCATCCACACGGCTTGCCCCGTGCGTTTGTTCAGGGCAAAATACCGATGAGAAGGCGGTTTGCCCGCCCACCCGCGGTTGCCCATGCTGATGATGACGAGGTCGCCATCGACCACGGGCGTGTGCAAGCGCCCGCCATAACCGGAGAATCGGTTAAATTCTTCAGTCAGAGACCGCGTCCACACCGCGTTGCCATCCGGGTCAAAACAGATCAACAACCCGCTGACGAGATGGGCGTAGATATTGCCTGTTTCGGAATCGGCGCCCAAATTTGCCCACCCGAGGCGGTTGAAGGAAATGGTCGAGTGCCAGACATTGAACTTTTTTTCCCACAAGAGGTCCCCGGTTTCCGCGTCAAAACACGCGATGTGCTCTTGTTGCGTGATGCCTTTGCCCGTGCGCCCGATCACATAGACCCGACCATTGACAATGACCGGGGTCGATCTGCCGATGAACTCGCGTTGCCAGATCAAGTTTTCGCCATCGAGCGACCAGGTGGAAATGAGGCCGGTTTCTGGCGCGGCCCCATTTTGCATCGGGCCGCGCCAATGCGTCCAGTCAGACGCTTCGCCAATTCCCATCGCGGAGATACAGAACAACGCAATCAAAAAAATCTTCATATATTTTCTCATTTTGGTGTCCAAGAAGACAGTGAAAAAGGATGCGCGAAATACGCATATATAATAATACCGCGCCGTATTATAGTCAAGCAACGCGGTTGGCAAATTCAATTTAAATATACTCAATTATCCCGTTTGCGTTCCTTTTTTTTTGGAACGGATCGATAATTGCTTTTGCAAGAGCGCGTTAGAATTTGTAGATTGCCGAAGGCGGAGTACAACTGCGTCAGTAATCTATCGGCTGAATCTATATCGAGCGGGCACTGCCCCTACGGTCTCACCGCTTGTATCTCAGCTATCAGCAAAACGAGCCATTCGCAGTCCGTCGTCCATCAACCGATGTCTTTGGGCGAGCACGGGGCATCGCCCCTACACACACGCGCCTTATCTCTTTGGGCGAGCACGGGAACATCAAATGGGACTGACCGCCGCAGAACATGCGTTTTACGATGAAAATGGGTATGTGTTGAAACAGAGATTGATCGCGCCCGATGCGATTTCGCAGATCGACCGCGAGATTGCCGGCTTGCACGAGCGGATGACCGAAGCCATGCCCGATGGGGTGGGAATTTCATGGGAGGAATTTGAAGATGAACACGCGCCCAAGCGCATTCGGCAGTTGATGCACAGCGAAGTGGTCAGCGAGGGGTTGAATCGCGCGTTGCGCTGCGATGAGATGTTGGATATTATTGAAGCCCTGATCGGGCCGGATATTTCCCTGTATCACAGCAAGTTGTTGATGAAGGCCGCGCGCGATGGCACGGCGATTCCGTGGCATCAAGATTATGCGTATTGGAAACGAGACGACAACGCGCCTTTGATGGTGAATTGCCAACTCGCCCTTGACCGCGCAGACGATGAGAATGGATGTATTCAATTTATTCCCGGCAGCCACGAGTGGGGCCTGCAAGAACACGAGCGGGCGCAAACGAGTTTTGGCGTGTTTTTGCCGGGTCACTATCGCCAGCGCGATGATGCCGTGCCCGTGCCCATGGAACCGGGCGATGGGGTGTTTTTCAGCGCGTTGACCATTCACGGGTCCGGGCCGAACGAGTCGCACCGAGACCGCCGCATGAATACTTTTGCGTACAATGTGACGGGAAATAGCCAAGGGCAGTGCCGCGAGTGGCTGCGCGGTCACGCGCTTTAGCCCTATCCCCGCAGCAAATAACCCCACCCAATTCTCCAACCGTTCCGCAGATTTGTACATGCGTTGATTCGCCGATTCCGGGCCTCGGTTCACACCGACGCCCTTTTTCTTTGCTTGACATAGGTCTTTGTATGGTGTTATGATTTCCAAACCACAATTCCAAAGGAGGCGCGAAAATGACGCAGGAAGAACAGAAGGCATTTTTTTTTGATCAAGGCTATCTCGCGGTTGAAGGCGTGGTATCGCCAGACGAGTTGGTCGCGTGCGAAGAAGAGATTCGCAAATTACACGGACTGGCCGCGAAATTGGCCGCGCGGGGCGATGCGCGTTCGGGCCATTTTCAGCGCGAACCTTACGCAAAGGACAAACGGCAAGATGGCTTGCCCGTGTTGCGAAAAATCGAACAGACGCGCGATTTTTCCGAGGTGTTCAAAAATTTGGCCGCGCATCCCAAGCTCGTGCCGGTGGTGCAAAATTTGATTGGGCCGGATTTGTTGTTGTTTCGCAGCACCCTGATGCTCAAACCCGCGTTTCACGGGTCATCGCATGGGTTTCATCAGGATTCGGCCTATTGGCCCATGGAGCCGCCCGCGCTCGTCACGGTGAGCATCGCGCTGACCGATTCCAATTCGGAAAATGGGTGCATTCAGGTCATTCCCGAAAGCCACAAGTGGGGCATGCAAAAATGGGGAAATATTGCGCGGCCCCAAGATGCCGCGTTGACAGATCGCAAAAATCTGGATACGTCGCACGCAGTTGAAGTGCCCCTCATGGCCGGGACGGCCCTGTTGTTTCACAGCTTGTGCGTCCACGGTTCAGGGCCCAATCATTCGCCTCATCCCAGGCATACCGCGCTCTATGCGTATTTTCCGCCGACCGTGCGCTATATTGCGCGGGGCGCGGCTTCATCGCGCGCATTTCCGGTGATCGCCGGATTGGAAGGCCGGAAGGCATTGACGATGGTAGCCGAACATGCGGCTTAGTGAACACAACGCATTTTTCACAACAACCGGGAGGTTTGCGCGATGGCAAAACAAAAAATTCGACTCGGTTTGATCGGGTGCGGCGGCAACATGCAACGGGCGCATTTGCCCCGCTTGAAAGCAGATGGCGGCGTGGAGATCGTCGGCATAGCCGACTCGGACGAGAGTCAAGCCGCGAGCGTGAAGAAAGCATGGGGCAGCGAGATGGCGTTTTACGAGGATTATCGCCAACTCGTGCGAAACGAAGCCCTCGATGCCATGCTGATCAGTTCGCCCCATGCCCTGCATTACGAACACGCCCGATTGTCTTTGCAAAAGGGATTGCACGTTCTGATCGAAAAACCCCTGACCATCGCGTCTCGCCAAACAAAGTCCCTGATCAATTTGTCGGACAAACTGAAATTGTATTTGGTGGTGGCCTATCAGCGCAATTACATGGCCCCTTATGTTTATGCGCGAGAATTGATTCGGCAAGGGGAACTCGGGGAACTGCGCGGGGTGGTGGGATACGTGACGCAAAATTGGGGGCAGATCCGCGGTTGGCGTTTAGCCCCGAACATGTCCGGGGGGGGGATGTTCATGGACACGGGCAGCCACCTCGTGGCCTCGGTGTTGTGGATGACCGGACTAGAACCCGTGGAGGTATCGGCCTTTGTCGAGAATGCGGGCAAAGCCGTGGATACAAACATGGTGGTCAATGCGCGCTTCAAAGGCGGGGGCGCGGGCACGTTGAACACGTTTGGCAATGCGGCCCGCCACGACGAGCGCGTCGCCATTCACGGGAGCAAGGGCTGTTTGGTGTTCCACCTCCACAACTGGCAGGTGCAGTCGGTTTTGCACAATGACGCGCCGCTCGATATTCCGTCTCGGATTCGAGAGACGACCCCAGATCAGGCGTTTTTCGATTTGATCCGCAACAATGGTCAGGGGTATTCGCCTCCGGATTTCGCGCTGCAAGTCGCGCGGTTTTCCGAAGCCGCGTATCGCTCGGCCGCTGGAAAAAAGGCCGTGAAGGTTGCGCGGTAATGCGCCGCGAACCTCCTGTTGTGGTCGCGCTCGGCGCCGTGTTGTGGGATGTGTTTCCCGATGGCGCGCGATTGGGGGGCGCGCCGGCCAATTTTGCCGTACACGCGGCGGCTTTGGGCGCGCGATCCGCGCTGGTCAGTTGCGTGGGAGACGATGCGATGGGGAGGGCCGCGCTCGAGATATTGCGCGACCGCGGCGTGGCAACAGATGCGGTGCAAGTGCATGCCCACCGACCAACCGGCAGCGTAACCGTGACCCTGACCGATGGGCAACCCACTTATGAAATTGTGGAAGATGTGGCTTGGGACGCGATGACATGGCACTCAGAATTGGCGCGATTGGCTCGGTCTGCTCGCGCCATTTGTTTTGGCACGCTGGATCAACGCGATCCGCAAAGCCATCAGGCCATTGTGAATTTTTTGGACGCGGCGTCGCCTGCGTGTTTGCGCGTGCTCGATGTCAATTTCCGTCAACACTTTCACGCGGAGGAGATCGTGCGCGCATCTCTCGCGCGGGCCGATGTGCTGAAGTTGAATGACGAAGAAGTGCCGGTGTTGCGCGATTATGTGGGGGGCGTTGCAGATGTGGATGCTTTTTTGACGACGCTCCGCGTGCGTTTTGACCTGCAATGCGTCATTCTGACGCTGGGCGCGGATGGGTGCCGCGTGATCGGCGACGCGGGGATTTGCCATGCCGTAGGGGAAAAACAACGGGTCGTCAATACCGTGGGCGCGGGCGATGCGTTTGCGGCGGCATTCGCATTGCATTTGCACAATGGCGCGGCCATGCAAACCTGCGCCGAACAGGCCAATGCCGTGGGTGGTTTTGTCACCACGCAAGACAGCGGCATGCCAGCGTTGCCCGCGCGGTTTCGAGTTTTTGATTAGTTGTCAGTTGTCCGGCCGCTTTTTACGCTTAATTCGCATTAGTAATTATGCACATTGTGCCCGCGTGCGGGGAACCACACGCAGTCAATGGCAAAGACCAGGGCCGTGCTGAACGCCTGTGCCGCGATCAAGCCAATAAAAAAGGGCTTGGCGCGTTCGTAGAGATTCACGCCGCCTATGCTCATCAGAAGCGATTTGACGGCCCATACAATCACAATTGAAAACACGATTTTTGTCACGCCGTAGTTTCCTTGGATAGCCAAGCCAATCGGATGCAGGGGCCACCACGGCAACCAATAGCGCGCCAGCGTGAACGCGCCCATGGCGATTGCGCCGATGACGGCCCACAGGGCCAAGCCGCCTTTGCCGCCCATTGGAATCGGGTTGCGAATGGCATTGATCGCCTTGTTGAACGCGCCTGGCGCGGCGTTTTTCAGTCCCATGTTGCCCAAATTGTACGCGCCATAAGCATATCCCAAATACAGGGTATTGGCAATGGAAACCACATAGCCCACGACCAGGGACACCCCCATCATCAAGGCGATTTGTCGGGGTTTCACCACGCCGTCAACCGCCTTGACCGACTGCGTCATCGCGGGCATGACATAGCCCTTGCCCGCGCTGTTGAAGACCCGCATAAACGATAGGGTCGTCACGCTTTGCCCGCCAATGGTCGGCGTGCCCCAGATTTGCAAAACCGCGTCAAAGGGTTGCACCTGATAATAAACATAGACCAAGCCCAATTCGGCGACCACGCGAGAAAGCCCCAAAAAGGTCAAGAGGAAGATCGGCAAAAACGTCAGAATGACGAACGGTGCCATCCCGGCGGCGTATAACCACGCGGCGACAAATGCGAGGGAGACGGCCAGCCCGACCACAGCCGTGCGGTACGACAACAATTCTCGGCTGTCGTCTATGCCCTCCCAACGTGCGTGCGTGGCTTTTCGCCAGACATTGACGAGGTGAGCGCGGCCCATCCACAGGCTCCAAATCGCCAAAAAAATGAGCGCGCCCCCGCTTTGCCAACCCAGTGCGGGGCTTTGCCACTGCCGGTCTGTCGCGCCCGGCGTGTACCCAAATCTGTTGAACAGAAAGACCTCAAAGCCGGATAAAAACACCCACACCCAAACGCTGAACAGCACGTCCAACCGCGCAAAATACCCGAACCCAATGGCGTAAAAACTGATTCTGCGAATCAGCAGGGGAAAGTCGGGATAGAGCCGAAACTGCCCGCCTTCAAATGGAATGGGCGGAAAAGCCGGTGCAAAATACGCCCCGATGTTCCAGACTTTCATCAGCATCACAAGGCCAAACGCGATCCAGAACAGGGGCGAGCGAAAAACCCGGCTGAGTCTGCCGCCCGTTTCCGTCTCGGTCAACAGTTTGCCCACCTCGACGATGGGATAGGTCAACCGCTCGTGATCGACCCACTGCCGGCGCAACATGACGACGAGGCAGAAAACGGCAAACGCCACAGCGCCCAAAAAACACGTCCACCAGAACAGCGGCGTGGCCCACGCGCCAAGCGCGGGGACATGCCCTGCGGGCGTGCCTTCGTAAAACCAATTCATGGCGCCGGCGTCATTTTGGGGCGCCAACCACGTTGGGATGTGGTGATGCAAATAAAAATTCCATCCATTTTCGGGCGTGGCAAAATAGTACACCCCGGCCAAAACGCCGATGAGATGCCCGGTCACGCCATCATAAGGCACAATCGCAGCGACCAGCCCCATTCCCAACACCACGCGCAACTCGGATGGCATAAGCGCGGCAGAAGGCCGGATCAGCCGTGCGAGCATGTTCAAGACTGCCAAGGACAAAAACGGCAAGAGCAATGCCATGGGAAAATGGCTGCGGCTGATGTTGGATCCCCGCATGTAGTAGGCGGTCCACTCGTCCCATAACACCGTCAGGATGATGATCGAAATGCCCGCCAAAATGCACCGCGGCGTGACAGCGCGACCGCGATGAACTTCAGCGGTTTCCGTTGGATATGTCGATACTTCTGCCACAGGTATAAATCCTTATATTTTTGCAACGCGAAGATCAAAACCGAAGATTTGTGAGCAGATTCTAAAGTCGCCCAAAATACCCAAAATAGCAACTGTTTTTCGGATAAAGGCGGTGGTCCGTGGCCCAATGCCAATTTCATTCAGGCAGTCATTGGATTCAATACTGTTGCCGCGCCATTTGAAGATGATCGTTCCTCCGATTCGGGATTTGGACTCAGTATCGGCGTTGGGCACGAGGTCTTCAAAGAATTGGATCATCGTTTTAGACGCGACTTGGAGCAGACCTGAATCTGGCACAACAATGTTCGGTGTCGGTGTACATTTTTCGCATATTTGGTATTGAGGATGTAAGAAGCCCTACCATAAAGAAATCAAGCGTCTGAAACAGAGGAGTGAACACCCGCAGGAACGCCTCAAAGTCGGCCTCTCACAAATCCATGTCAACTCTTTCTGTTAGGGCTTCTTAGTGATGATGTCGAGCTTGTTTTCTTGTGCATTTCCTCGGCCATTGACGCCGGTCAAACCCGTCAAAGATAGGCCCTGTCTCAAAGATAGGCCCTGTCTCATCGAGAGATGCAAAAAGCAAAAATGTTATCTGTCTGTTGTTGAAGGTGAACGGCGATATATTTGTTATTCTGGGTATCATGGTAGGTGTCAGATTCATTGAAATTTGGATTTTTTGACGGGCATGATCGGGATTTTCTGATGGGCATGATCGGGAGGTGCCTGTCAGAAAAAAATAAGCAGTAAAGTCTGTATAATTTCGATTTTTCGGTCGTTTTTTCACTAGTATATAGAAGGAAGCGACCCGGGGTGGAGATGTGCTGGTGATAAAAATTTGAAAATTTTGTGAAAAAGCGATAGTAGTCTATTGCCTTTTGTCGTATGAGAAAATGGCGGTGCATTGTGAGACAGACATTGGGTGTTGTTGAGGCGTCAGATGGAGGCGATAAGGACGAGCGGCGGGGGATGTTGGGAGGGATGCAGGGGATGATGAAGGGGGGGGTTGTTGTCACGGGTTTTAGAATGGGTGGTGAAAGGAAAAAAGGGAAATGAGGATGGACGTATTAGAGAGTTGCTTTTGCAGAGAAAAGTGCTTGCAGTGTTGGATGGAAAGCGGATATTTGTAACAAAGAAAAATGGAGAGAAGAGGGAAAGTTTGTATTGGCGGAAGCGTTTGGTCAAGGGATTGATGGATTTAGGACATGAGAGGGATGATGCTTGGAAGATTTTGATATTGTGGGATAAGTTGACGGATGGGGGCGAGAAGTCTATTTATGATGTGATCTGATCTTGTTTATGAGATGGTGATGGGTGATTGGTGAATAGAAAGGAGATCTAAAATGGCGGATATGATAGCGGATTTGAAACATAAGGTTGGCAAGTCTATGAGTCGCTTGAGTACAAATGAACCGCATAGGGTGCCGGCTTCTGTGGCGCGTTATGAGGGGGTTTTTCAGAATGTATTGAATGAGGTTCATGCTCCTGATATTGCTCATTATGTCTATGTTTTGCAGGGCGATATAGTTGTGCCGAGTGGGACGGGACGGAAAATAAGGTCTGTTCCGACTCTTACAAGAGCCAAACCAAAATCTGCCCTCCCATTTTCTTCGTGCTTCAAACAATCGCACCGCGCCCTGCGCCGACGAACCCGCATGCTGCATGCAGGACGCGCTCATGCGTCTGTCCCTCGGAGAACCCGTTGTTGCCATCCCCGACTTTTTCGCCAAACCCTCAAACGCCCCAACAACCGCATCATTGACACACACCAAGCCAAGCACCGAGTGATAACGCAAATCGAGCAAAATAACGCCCAGTCGCACAATGACCGGGCGTTTTTATTTTTTCGATGGACAAAATTCAATGAATTGCAAATGCGGGAATGAGGTCAGCTAGCGACGGGCTCTTTTTGACTTTGAGCACAAACGTCAGGCGTCAATAAGAGCACCCAAAAGAAAACGCCAAACACAACATGCCATCTGTCATTCATAACCATTCCTATTTGTGATCCGATTGACCGGCCCCACTCAAATGCAATCCCACCAGGCGAGCAACCCGCACCACCAGATACGTCTGACCCCAAACGGCTTCCAACAGGGTCAGGTTTTGCGCCATCCAACTCACCGGCGTTATCGCTCCGTACCCCAAAGGGGTCAGCGTGACAAAGGAAAAATAAGAAGCCCTAACATAAAGAAATCAAGCGTCTGAAACAGAGGAGTGAACACCCGCAGGAACGCCTTAAAGGCGGCCTCTCACAAATCCATGGCAACGCTTTTTGTTAGGGCTTCTAAGACGGTTGCTTTGGTTGTCTGACCGCTTTCCTTGTTGATCGCACAATCTCTACGCACCACAAGACAAAAGCCCGGGTTCGCAATGAACTCGGGCTTTTTGTTTTCGTCTATGAAATAGCCTGAAAAACGGCCAGTTGTACCCCGTTCCTCCGCGCTTATTTCAAATGCCAATCCGGGTCATTGAGGGCCTCATAGACCACGCCGCCTTCGACCTGTTTGGGCATGGGCACGCCGGTGAGATAGCAAATCGTGGGGGCAACGTCGATGGAGCGCACTTGTTTTGTGAGCATGCCCGATGGCTTAATGCCCGCGCCCGCGATCACAAATGCCGAATGTTGCCCGCCCATGCCAAAGCTCACGGAGGGCAATTGCTTGCCGTGCGCGCCGTCAAATTCCGGGTGCAGGGCATAGACCACATCGCCGACCAGATCGCCCCACAAATTGACCATCTCGGCATTTTCCCGGGTCAATGCCAGCGCGAAGGGGTGGCGTCCGGTGGCTTTGTCTTTGTATTCCATCAGCGCGGCGATCAGCTCTCGGCGCACGGTTTCGTAGTCTTGGGGAGGAACAATGCCGTCAGGCTCTCGGCCCTCCAAATTGATGAAGATATGCACCAACCCCACGTCGCAGGCGCGCGTTTGGCGCCAATCGATCTTCCCGTTTTCCGCGTATTTCACAAACCCGGTTTCGGCGAGCACCTTGCGGATATTGACCGCTGGAAATTGATTGGACGTGCCGCCGTGATCTGCCACCACGGCAATGACCGTATCCTCATCGGCGATATCATCTACAATGCGCCCGATCATGCGATCGATGGACTGATAGGTTTGGAAGACCCCTTCGCGCGACCGATCCAACACCGATTGCTCGGCGCCGCTCGCGGGATCGGCCTGTCCCAAAAAGAAGTGGCTCGTGTAATCCGAAGCGTGCGTTTCGATCATCAACAAATCCCAATCCCGAGACCCGGTCAAATACTGCGCGACATCGGCCAATCGCTGGTGGTGGAAATCCAGCAATTCAAAATACGTGTCATCGTCAATTTTGCCCAAGGCATCGCGCGCCGGGTTCTGCAAAAAATTGCCGACGTGTTCGTCGATTTCTCGCGCAATGGACGCCGGTTGGGTATAGCCATCGGACGGCCAAATTTGCGGCGTGAACAACTCGAACATATCGGCATTGTGGGTCAGCGCGATCAACTTCATCTGCACGTAACCGCGCACCTGCTCCCCGTCAATTTCAAAGCTGTCGAGCCACCAATCGCTCCACTCGCCCACGCCGAGGTCGCACACTTGGGAACGCCCGTCCCGGTTGCGACACACGCGCACGCGGTCATATCCCTGCGCGGTCGCAGCATAGATCAAACCGCAAAACGCCTTGGGCGTGCCGTTCTTCCCTCGGTTCATCGGTTCGCGCCCGCGCGCCAAGGGCTGAATGACCATTTCGACCTCGAGCGGTGGCTTCTCGGAATCCGGAAGCGCGGTCCACCCCTCGGCGGGTTTGAGGGTCACGGGATCAAATTCCGAGACCGTTTGCAGGGCACTCGGATCCAGCGTTTCGGGGTCGCGCTGCACGACCAATCGCCGCGGCGCCCACTTGCCCCCCACAAACAGGTGATAGCCCGCAATTTGATGGTGGTTGGACACGCCGGGCCCCGTGCCTTCCACTTGTATCCCGGTCGTCACGGTGGGCGGCCAAGACATTTCCCACTTGACCAAAATCGGCGTCTTCCCCGCCCGCTCAAAGGTGTTCCAAATATACTCCGATTTGGACAGGCCCGTGTCAATGCCCCACACGGTTTGATCCAGTCGCTCGCCCAGTGCGCGGATGTTGAAATCCATCACCTCGTGATTGCCCGGCCACGACCCCGTGGAGACCGCGGTCCAGCCCGGCGGCGTGAGGGTGGGAAACACGCCCACCATCGGTCGCCACGCGCCGCGCTCGACCAGTTTTGCCAGATTGGGCATGTGCCCCCAATCGACCATATTTTTCACAATTTCCATGCTCGCCCCATCCATCCCGATCACAATTGCCTTTTTGGCTGGACTTTCCATGCCGACCTCCCGATTGAAAATTATTTGATCTCGATCAATTCCAACTCAAAAATGAGCGTTGAATTTGGGCCAATTTGCCCGGCTCGTCGCGCGCCATAAGCCAGATAGGAGGGAATGTAAAGTTCCCATTTCGATCCCGAGGACATGAGTTGCAACGCCTCTGTCCAGCCGGGAATGAGTTGATCCACGCGAAACTCCGCCGCCTCGCCGCGGTCGTAAGAACTGTCGAATTGCGTGCCGTCGAGCAAGATGCCGCGATAGTGGCACCGCACTGCATCGGTCTTTTTGGGCACGGGGCCTTCGCCCGCCTTGATCACCTTGTATTGCAGGCCGCTGTCCAAGGTGATTACGCCCTCTTTTTTTCGATTTTCCGCGAGGAACGCCTCGCCGGCTTTTTTGTTTTCTTCTGCCATTTTGTTTTCCTCCGCTTGGTGTCGCGCCTGTTGCTCTTGCTTCATTTGGATGAGAACGTCGAGTGCTTCGTCTGAGGTCAGCAACGCGGATTCTCCGACATACCCATCTCTGAACCCCTGCACAAACACATCTATATCGACCTCCATGCCCTGCTGCTTGAGTTGATCGGACAAATTCAAGCCCAGCGCGTAACTCTGCTCGTGGTGCTTGTTTTCCAAATCAACTTCTGCAAATTCGGGTTTTTCCTCGGTTTGGCAACCCAACATACCAGCGGCGAGGCATACAGCAAAAAAACGCTTCATGGTGACTCCTGTTCAAAATCAGTGGTTAGTGGTCAGTCCGCCCCGTGAAATCGCGCCTCGACTTCCGACAGCACGATATTGGGAATGTCCTCTGCGCGCTCAACCGCATAGACGCACATGTGATCCGCAGCATCGGCCCGTTGGCGAAACCGCTGGGCGTCTCGGTTTTGTGCCACATGAACCGCCGTGACGCGATTTTCGCGGCCCATCAAAAATTGCATCAGGGCATCAAGGTTGGTAATCTGCATATCTGTAATCAAAAAAATATCCGCATGATTTTTGAGAAGCGGTTGCAAATCGGGCAGATGCAACGCGGTTCCCCCGCCGAAATACCGGCACAGCGCGAAAAAGACGCGCTTTCGGTCGCGCGAAAAATCCAACACTTCTTTGCCACCGGCTCGTGCATCGCTAAAATTGTAAACGGCCACGCGCTTGCCCCGGCGCAAATACGCATCGGCCGCGCATCCGGCGCCCAAAACCGCGTGGGATATTTCTCGACACGGATCGACCATGCTGCCCGAAGAATCGACCATGATCACGCTATCGGGTACGCCATCGCCATTGCCGTGCGTTTCCCCATCCCGCCAGTTCCACATTTGGGAAATGCCCGGCATGACGCGCCCAAAACTCGTCCACACGTCAATATGCTGCACGGGTTTGCCGATTTCCCACGGCGAATGAGAATGCGGATGCAGTCCGCCCACTTTTTCCATGGGCATGGTTTGCACGGGCAAGCGAAAGGCAGAGGCCCGCGCCATGTAAAACAGCAGATCGGCATCTGAGGCCGCGCCCTTGCCCCGGCCCATGTTGGGCATTGCGTCCGCGTCTTCCAACTCGTCCTTAAAATCGCGCACCATCTCTCGAAATGCGTAAACCCCCCGCTCGGCAAATTGTGCCAATCCCGCCGCGAGTTCGTCTGCCGAATACTGTTGCACATCGCCCATCATCCCTCCACGCCCCTGCTCCTCGGTCTGCTCGATCAGCGGGGCGATCACTTGGGCAAATGTCCGGAGGCTGTCGCCCCATTGCGAGGCGTCCAAATAGGGAATGCGCGCGAGCCTATCGACTTCGGCGCGGTCATCCACGCCCAAATTTTCGCCCCAAAGGCGTTGATACAACGCGCGAATCACGTCCGTCACCGCACTCGATTCCGCATTTCGATACACGTCGGGCAACTTTGATTCGCGCTCGCGCACGGCATGGGTATCGACCACCACATCCGTGAAATACTCGACCACCTGCTTGACTCGTGCCCCATCCAATAATACGGGCTTGAGCGCGGCGTACAGCTTTAGGTGCGTTTCAAAATCCCACGGACAAACCGCGTGATGCCCCACCCCGTGATCCAACAGCGCGGCGGTGGCGTCTTCTATGTCCATCACCTCTGCGAGGGCGGTCAAACGCGCGGCATTCAACTGGATCACTTTGTCCTTCATTTGGATGCACACATCCCCATCGCCCGTTTCAACCACTTCTGGCATTGGCAATTCGGGAAACAAATAGCGTTGGCGCACAGAAGGCCAAACGCGCTGGATGATGGCGTCAAAATTCATAAGTCAGTGGTCAGTGGTTCGTCCGCCCCACCGCCCCAAAAAGCGGATCGGGATTTTCAGCATGAACGGCAATCGTAGGGGCGATGCCCCCGTGCTCGCCCGAAAATCAGTGGTCAGTGGTCAGTCCCCGTCCTTCTGCCCTTTTGAATCAGAATTTGTAGGATGAGAGGCGGTGCTGCTCTCCACTCTCCACTCTCCACTCTTAATCCCTGTTCCTCTGAGTATCTGTTGACGGTGATAAACCGCGCCGCCTTGGGCATGGCCTATGCCTCCCAAACGCCCGCTGATGTGGATTTCGCCACCCGTCATTTGCTCGCCGATAGATTTGCCGGCATTGCCCGACACTGCGATCCGTCCTGCGGTCATCCCCGCGCCGAGATAGTGGCGCACACTGCCCTCGATTTTTAAGTGACCGCCCATCAGCGAAATGCCCGTCAGGTCGCCCAAATCGCCCGCGATAGTGAGCGAGACGCCTTTGCGAAGGCGATAGCCCATCAGGGTCAAGCGCAAATCGCAACCCGCGAGGTCGAGGCAAATTTCCGCTTGGGACGATGCGTTGCAAAAGGCCGACAAGAACAGGCCGAGGGGTTCGATCACAAAAAAAGCCGCATCATTGCTTTGCAAGGCGTGAGTGCAAAACGCTTCCACGTCGGCCATTTCCCAATCGATCTCGCCCACGATCCGAGACGCCGTGCGATAGGTCATCTCAATGGTCTCGCGATTGGCTTGCCACAGCCCCTCGCCCACGCATTCGGCGACGAGTGCGCGATAGGCGTCTGTCAAGCGATCCATTGCCGAGGCGTGCGACGCCAAAATCTCATCCATGGGCAAAACGCGCTTTTTGTGCGCGCTTTCGGCAAATTCCACGAACGGATTGCGCGTTGTCGATAACAAGCCACTGACGCGCTTCTCAGGGTTCATCTCGGATGAGAGCACCCGGTCAAATTCACAGAATGGATTTTTGGGCATGGGGAACCTCGGCAGGGGCACGCAAGACTTCTCTACAAAATCCACACCCTTTCCCCCCAGAAAAACAAAAGAGGTAAAGAGGTAAAGAGGCAAGACCTAAAAACGCCGGGCAACTCGAACACCATTGAGGGTCGTCCCGGACTCCGGTGGTGCTCCTGCAGCGGAGCACCGAGAGTTGTTTCACGGATCTGCCGCTCCAAGAACTGCCACGCAACACGAGCTTAGAGCAATCGCCACGTTCCCACGCTGAACCGTCATTCGGCGCACCTGAATAGCTATCATTAAAACAATCCTGCACCCATTCCCATACATTCCCGTGCATGTCATATAATCCCCATGGGTTTGCACGCTTGGTCCCCACCAACTGCACACCCATCCACCCCTCTACCACTCCGCCAAACCACGCATAATGCTTCAATTGGCTTACATCGTCCCCATGTGACCAACGCGTCGACGTGCCTGCCCGACACGCATACTCCCACTCGGCCTCACTCGGCAAACGATAGACATCCGAACCTGACCACTCGTTTAGACGACGGATAAATTCCTGCGCGTCATTCCAAGAAATATGCGTCGCTGGGTAATTAGAGTCTGAGCGCACGTCGCCAGCCCAAGGCGTTGTGCCCATCATGGCTTCCCACTGCCCCCGCAGTTCAAAAATGCCGCTCTCATGCGCCGAGAGGCTGGCACAGCGCAAAGTACTTCGTTGCACACACACCACATGCGCTGGCCTGCAAGGTGGGTTGCCCTATGAACGTGGGTTGCGAGACGGCCTTGCACGCTGTGCGTGATGGCTTTTTCCGAGGGTCTTTTGGGATGGCCTGGTTGCAATGGCTTCTCTGAATGACTGCGTAACGGCAAGGGGATCGCTTGCTGGCAACATAGCGCATCATATCAGGCCAACAGAAAATCAATTTAGTATTAGCAATCAGCGGTTAGCGGTCAGCACATACATTGCCTTGGGGTGGAGATATGGGGCCTGACCACTGACCACTGCATCTTATTTCTCACTCGCAGCCACTGGATTTTCCAACCGTCCAATGCCCGAAATCTCGATCTCCACGCGGTCGCCCGGTTGCATGTACGTCCCCGTGGTATTGCCCACGCCCGAAATCGTACCCGTGCTGATCAGATCCCCGGGCTCGAGTGTGATAATCGCCGAAATATATTCGATAATTTTATTCACCGGATACAACATCTGCCCCGTGTTGTTGTGTTGCTTGCGGTCGCCATTCACATACGTACTGATGTCGAGCGTCTGCGGATCGGGGATTTCGTCTGCGGTGACCATCCACGGGCCTTGCGGCGCGAACGTATCCAGCCATTTGCCGTTCAGCCAATCGAACCATTCGTCTCTCGGTCGGCTGTCTGTGCGCTGCTTGATTTGCAACTTGCGCTCGGACACATCGTTCATCACCGTATAACCCGCCACGTACTCCAGCGCGTCTTCGGCCCTTATGCCCTTTGCCTTTTGGCCCATCACCACGGCCAACTCGCCCTCCCAATCGACCCCTCGCGCAATGGGGGGAATCAAAATGTGATCCCCCGGCCCGATCACCGTTGACGACGGCGGCTTCATAAACACGCGCGGCGTTTCCTTGTCCTGAATTTGCATCTTCACATTTCCGCTCTCTTCAATGTGATCCTGATAATTGCCCGCCAAGCAAAACAACTTGCGCGGATTGGGCACGGGCGCGTGCAATTTGACCTCGTCAACCGCAAAACCCATCTTCCCATCGGGCGTGCCATTCAACCGCTTTTCTGCATCTGCCGCCGCCTGCTTTGCCGCAGATAGCCCTTTGGCTCCGGCCTCCAATAGGGTCAACATATCGGAAAAAAAGGGACGCGCTTCGCGGTTCTCCAACCGCGCCAACGCGCCATCTGCGGCGGCGAGATCGACGATCAGTGCGCCATCTGCGACCACCGCGCCAATGGCTTCTCGGTTGCCAACGACATACGTCGCGAGTTTCATGCTTTCCTCCTCTAATGACTGGTAAACGACAACGGGAATGTCGGTTCTTGCGCTTGGTGTTGGGTGGGTGCCTCAACTTTTTGATGATAATATTCTTCGACAAATCGCGCCAGATTTTTGCTCGCCTCTTCAAACACAATTTTGCCCTTCTCTGCGGTTGCTTTCTCGGCCTCGCCCATCACGCCCGAATCCGAATACTGACTCGTCCATTCCACCAAGCCGACAGGCCCTCGGGCGAACAGATCCGTCCAGATAAATTTGGACTTCCGCTTATTGGTCTTGGCAATCTCGCTCTTGATTTTATCCTTCCGCACGCTCTCGGGCGACAAATAGAGCAACATCGACGTTTCCAACTCGCCCGCATGCGAACACCCGCCCGGAAACACACTCTCGCGCCATTTTGCGTCAAAGTCGGGATTCACCTTGAGCAATTGCCACCACGAGCAAAACGCACAACTCGCGTCTGTTTCTAAAATGGTGCGGCGTGCGACCATCTCGACCAGATTGTGATTGGACCCGTGCCCATTGACGAGAATCATTTTTTTGAAGCCGTGATAGGCCAGGCTTTTGCAAATGTCCAGCACGTATTGAATAAAGTGTTCGTAGTGAATATTCAACGAGCCGGGAAAATCCATGACGTGATGCACATACCCGTAACTCACAGGCGGCAACACCAAGCTGTATTCCGGTTTGAGACGCGCGCCTTCTGTCGCCACGGCATTGGCGCACAGATGATCGACCTTCAAGGGCAAATGATGCCCGTGTTGCTCGACCGCGCCGGTTGGAAGAATCGGGATTTTCCCCATCTCCACGGCCTCATTCACCTCGGCCCAAGTCAATTCGTCAAACTTGTAGGTCTCTTTTACAGAAGCCATTCTGCCACCTTTCTAAAAGGACGAACTTCGGGCTAGTCAATCTCGGATCGAGACATCGCCGCCACTCGTTTCTTTTACCTTAATTGGCGTTGCACCGCCGCGCACCACAATATTGCCGCCAGAATTGGCGTGGGCCGTCACCGTGTCGGTCAACCGCACGACAATATCCGCACCGCTGGATGCTTGTAAATCGCCCCGCCGGCATGTGAGCTTATCCGCCTTCACATCCGCACTGCTGTTCGCCTCTATGTCCAACTTGTCACACGTTCCCGACACATGCACATCGCCACCGCTGCCCGCATCCACAGACACATCGCCACCCGCGATCTTGGCGCGAATATCACCCGAAGAAGAAGCCTTCAAAACGCCCTGCTGACAAGTGAGATCGTCCGCCCTCACATCCGCACTGCTGTTCGCGTCTATGTCCAATTTGTCACACGTTCCCGACACATGCACATCGCCACTGCTACTCGCATCCACAGACACATCGCCGCCTGCGATCTTGGCGCGAATATCACCCGAAGAAGAAGCCTTCAAAACGCCCTGCTGACAAGTGAGATCGTCCGCCCTCACATCCGCACTGCTGTTCGCGTCTATGTCCAATTTGTCACACGTTCCCGACACATGCACATCGCCACTGCTGCTCGCACCCACAGACACATCGCCGCCCGCGATCTTGGCGCGAATATCACCCGAGGAAGAAGCCTCGATGTCCAACTTTCGGGTTTCGATCCGATCCGCCATTACAATGCTGCTCACAGACGCGCCGAGATGGTCAATACGGGGCGCCGTGACGCGCACCGTGTAGGTGGGGACGGATTCGCCATCTATTTCGACAACGCGCCGCCCATCCACGCGCCGGATCGATAAAGTCTTATTTTTTCATAGCTTCTCGGGTCGCGTGGCAATGAGCAAGCCATCTTTCACCTCGAGTTCCAAGCCGCTGAAATCCCCATCCTCAGTATCGACCACCACCCTGAAAGCCTCGCCCTGTGTGAGTTCGACATCGACAGCGGCACTGGCGCGCACCCCGGTAAATCCGCTGAAATTGTACACCTTGGTTTCCGCGTGACTATCGAGCGTTTGGCAGCCCACAAGTGCCGCCATCATCAAAACGCCAAGACACCATCGCCGAAACCGCATTGTTATTCCTCCTCGCTTTGCACAGGGTACATGCACGCAAACTGATTCTCGGCCTTTTGTTTTCATTTGCAAACTCTTTTCGGTTACAACGTTCGTCGCCTCTCGCTTCAAGCGGGCACGGGGGCAGGGCAAGCACAGGGGCCTGCCCCTAATACCACCCCTAAAATCAGCGGTCAGTCCCCGCCCAACCACTGCGCCTTTCGATTCACTGATTCGTAGATTAGTAGATTTGTATGACCACTGCCTCATCTCACACCCTGAACTTTGCCACCACATCTTCATCCAACGCCATGCCCAGTCCGGGGTCATCCGTCAGACACAACGCGCCATCTCGAAACGCCATTCCGTGCCGCGCCAGATTGCGCGCCAAGGGCGATGGTGCTCGCGTGTATTCTGTCAGGGGCTGTTCGCTCGCCGCGGCCCATTGCGCTGACGCGGCCAACAACACGCCGGTGCCATACGCATGCGGCACGGCCCGTGCGCCCGTCTCGTTTGCCAAACGCGCAATCGCCAGCGCGCCGGTAATACCGCCCACGCGCCCCAGATCGGGTTGCACAAAATGAATTTTCCCATTGTGCAACAAATCCGCGTATTCGCCCACCAATGTCATCGCCTCACCCCCTGCTATCGGAATGGACGACTGCGTCGACACGTCGCGATACCCCTTCACATCAAAGGGATGCAGCGGCTCCTCCAGCCAAAACACATTGTATTTCTCAAATCTCGCCACGCGGCCCAGCGCGGTTTCGGCATCCCACGCACGACCAGCATCCACCATCAAATTCACATCCGGGCCTAAAGCCTCTCTCGCCGCGGCCACCAGTGCCTCGTCCAACGCCGCATCTGGCCCCATCGGCGCCCAACCGTACTTCACGGCCCGATACCCCTGCGCGGTAAATTGCTCGGCAGATTCCCGCACCAATTCCGGACGCTCGGGCCACAACACACTCGCATAAGCGGGCACCGCATCTGCCGCATCTTCCCGCAACAATTTCCGCACGGGTTTGCCTTCCACCTTGCCCCGAATATCCCACAGTGCCATATCAACGCCGCTCATCGCGTGCCGCGCCACACCGCCTGGGCCGTACCACGACACCCCTTGGATCATCGCATTGTGAATCGCATCCAAATCGAGCGCGTCCATCCCGGTGACAATCGCCGCCAATCCATGGCGAAACGGCGCAGAGCGAGGGGCTTCAATCACCGCTTTGCCCACATAAGAACACGACACCACCTCGCCCAAGCCCACAATGCCCGCATCGGTCTGCACGCGCACGATCAGGCAATCCTGCGTCCCATCGGCTGCCTCCACAATTTTGGGCAACCGCAAGTGAATGGCTTCGACATCGGTAATTTTCATAAAACAGCTTTCAGTTGTCAGCCCATCCGTCCACACCATGCCCTAGTCCTTCTTAAGTCTCGTATCTTCGGGCGAGCACGGGGGCATCGCCCCTACGTTTCTATCCTGGCCTCTTGCCTTTGCCTTTCATCCGCGCAATCCGTTTAATCCGCGATCCGCCTTGTATCTTGCCTTTTCGGGCGAGCACGGGGCATCGCCCCTACGTTTCTATCCTTGTATCTTTCTTATGCGTCCCTATGCGGTTGCTTTTCGCTTTTGGGGTTGGGCGGGGACTGATAGCCGATAGCTGATTTTTAGCGGTCATTTGCACTCTGCACTTTGCACTTCTTTCGCCTTTCATCCGCGTAATCCGTGTCATCCGTTTAATCCGCGATCCGCCTTTTGTCCTTCCCGCCACCGATCGTACAACGGACGCATCGCTTTTGGCAAAAATCCGCGCACATTGTCCGCCAGCATCCATTTCAGGCGCGGGTCTGTCTCGGTGGGTTCGCCGCCCGGCGCGTACATGCTCCAACTGCCCGCCAGCGTCAATCGTTCCACATCTCTTTTCATCACCCCGCGGTGAATCAAATTGCCACTCCAAAACGCGGTTTGCCCCGCCTTGAGCGGCACGGCGTATTGACCCGAAATATCGTCGTGGCGTTCCTCCAACAAGCACCTGCGCTCATGGGCCGTGCGATACCGCTTGTGACTGCCCGGCACAATTTGCAAACACTCGTCATCCACCAGTGCCAAATGCCATTTCAAACTCCGCTGCGGGCGTTTCAAAATTTTCATTTCCACCCGATACGACCCGTCGCGTTCATTGCCCCCAAAATCTCGATGCCAACCAAACCCGTAATCCGCCTGATAGGGATTTGTGAAAATGAGTGCCCCGCCCAACTGCAACCGCGTGCCCAAAAACGGACGCACGTATTTCATCACGGGTTCAGACATCAAATACTCGGCAAAAATCGGCTCGTTCATCTCGGGCGCGAACAAACCGCGAATGGCCCAGGGTTCGCCATCTGCCGAGCGATGGGTGTACAAATCCACTTTCCCCGAACGCACCTTTTGCTTGGCGCGCATCACTGCCGCCAACAG
Source organism: uncultured Latescibacterota bacterium (assembly GCA_958295785.1). GTDB lineage: Bacteria > Latescibacterota > UBA2968 > UBA2968 > UBA2968 > VXRD01. The sequence continues at coordinate 778,345 of OY282377.1, read as the reverse complement.
CGGTTGCAACATATCGGGATCCACGGCATCATCCACGACAAAAAACCCCTGCTTCCTGTATTGCCGTCGCTGCATGTCGCAAAACATAATCGCCTCCTTATATCTTGCCTTTTCGGGCGGGCACGGGGGCACCGCCCCTACGTTTCTATCCTCTCAATCTTTCATGTGGAGGTGCAATATAGGCATCTCTCACGGCAAAAACAAAAAAATTGCAGGGGTATTGTTCTGCTCTGTCTTGCGTTTTCTTTTCAGGTGCGTTATTTTGATTATCGGCTTTCAGCTTTCAGCCTCCCCCATCCGCCCAAAGCGATGGATGGGATTACCGCTTGGTTTCCTGACCGCTGACCACCGACCACCGAGTGAACCTATGAGACGACGACAAGCCCGTCTTATTTTGGGCGTTGATGAGAACGCCTCGGAAGAGACGATCAAGCGGGCGTTTCGCCGCTACGCGCTCAAGCATCATCCCGACCGCAACCCGAACAATCCAGAGGCCGAAGAGGCATTTAAGAAGGGTGCCCAGGCCTATCGCGTGCTGACCGGACGCGAGCGATCCGATCTCGATACATTGTTCGATCAGTTTGACGAAGTGACGCAGTCCTTTGACAGAATGGAGCAGTCCTTTGGGGAAATGAAAGAATCCTTCGATCAATTTGGACAGCAATTTGACGAATTTCACAAAGATATGTCAGAGGGCCTAGACAGGATCGAAAACAGCTTTTCCCGCATGTTCAAGTGGACGGTCATCCTGCTGATCTGCATGACCGTAATTTTGGGGATCCTCATTTGGTTCGGTTTCTAGAGTAATAATATTACCCGCATCAGCACCGGCCAGTACGTGCTCGTGGACAGCGAGCACTGGCACCGACGAACCGCCGCCGCGGAGCCGTCGCCCACTACCTGTGATGGCTGGCCGCAGTGACCGAACCGCAACGCCATCTATTTCTGTAAACTAATGAAAATATGCACTTTAACAGTACCCTCCCCCTCCCGCAGGGGTCCGCCGGTGGCGCCGCCCTGGTCACCGTGGCGGCGCGGCCTACGGACAGCGGTGGTCATCGCGGTTCTGGCCTGGCTGGCGTTCGCTCTGACCGCGACGCTACAGGCCCAGCCCCCTCCCGAGGTCCTGCAAACCCAGACGCTACAGACCCAGCCTCCTCCCGAGGTCCTGCAAACCCATCTGTATGCGCTGGAGACCGAGACCTACTCGCTCGAGCCCGCCGGGACGGGCGGCGCGATAGAGGTCCTGGGCCGCGACCTGCTCATCGCCACGCGGCAAGGCCGACTCGCCCTCATGACCACGGATGGCGCGCATCGGTATCTCGATGGCCAGGTTCCGATGGGCGGGCCGGGAATCAAAATCCCCTCACACTCCGTCCGGGTGGCGGACATTCTGCTGAAGGAGCATTCGGCCGGGCACTTCGAGCTGTTCGTCTCCCACCACTACTTCACCGGGGAGCGTTTCCTGTTCCGGGTGTCATCCACGACGCTGCTTCGAGACGGGCCGGCGGTGGAGGTATCAGACGCCTGGAGGACGGTTTTCGATGCGCGGCACTCTTTCGGACCGGGATTCACCGGGGGATTAGCCGGGGGACGCATGTTGACGGATGGCCCGGACCACCTCCTGGTCATAGTGGGGCATCACGGCGCGAGCGATGACGAACTTCTGGATGACGAAGTCGAGCTGGGTAAACTCCTCCGCATCGAAATACGCACCGGCGCCGCCGAAACGTTGACGCGCGGGCATCGCAATCCGCAAGGGCTGGCGCGCGACGCGGCGGGCGACCTGTGGGCCACCGAACACGGGCCGCGCGGCGGCGACGAACTCAACCTGCTCGAACCCGGCCGGCACTATGGCTATCCGCAGGTCAGCTACGGTCTCCCGTATTGGGAATGGCCCGCTCGGGAGGATGGAAGCGGGGGTCGGCACGACGGCTTCACGCGGCCCGTTTTCGCCTGGGTGCCGTCGCCGGGAATCTCCGCTCTGGTGGTGAATGACCGCCGGGCGTTTCCCTTGTGGGACGACGATCTGCTGATCGTCTCGCTGAGCGGAACCTCTTACATCGAAGGCATCCCCGGCGGCCACTCGATCTTCCGGGTGCGCCGCCGCGGCCGGGTCATCCAGTATGTCGAGAGGATCCTGGTCGGCGACCGGATCCGCGACCTGACCTTCCTGCCGGACGGCCGTCTGGCCCTTCTGCTCGATTCGAGCCGGGTCAAACTGTTGCGCCACATCGAAGAGGATCGCGCCGCCATGCTGACCTGCCCCGCCTCGCGTCTGTTCGTTCAGCGTTGCGCCAAGTGCCACTCCCTGACCAAGAAAACCCATCGCGCCGGGCCCCATCTCGTGGGCGCGCTCGGCAGGCGCGCGGGCGCAGTGGAGGGCTTCGCCGGGTTCTCGGACGCCCTGCGATCCCTGAACCGGGTCTGGACGCCCCGCGACATGGAACGCTACCTCGTGGACCCGCAGGGGTTCGCTCCCGGAACCACCATGACCGGCCCGGCGCTCACCGCGGAGGAGGCCCGACAGATCGTGGGATTCATCGGCCGCGGCCCCTACGCCATCGAGGGTCTCCGCGTCGGCGCCGAAGAGCGGGCGTACGGGCGCGAGGACCTGATCCTCGTCCACCGGATCGCAGGCATCACGCCCGGAAGGAAATACGCCGCGCAACTCCGTACGCGGGCCGCGAACGGCAAGGTGGCATACAGTGAGGTCGTCACCGCGGTCCCGGACAGCCTCGGCGGCTTCGTGCTGCGCTGGGACGCGCCGGCGCCGGAGGTCTGCGGCGCCACCCACGAGTTCCGGCTGCGGGCGGACAGGAAAACGGAGTGGCGGCCATGGCGCAGGTTCGTTCCCCTGGTTGAGTAGACCCCGCTTGGGCCCGGGGGGCGAGGAGGCGGGGGGAGGCGGTATCGCATCTACAGATACGTAAAATTTTGGAACCACATCTCGACCCCCAATAGCCCGATTCACATACAAAATCAAAAAAACACCCAGAATTTGTGGGTGTTTTTTTTCCTGTGGCGCACGCATACATTTCGCATCCAACCGCGCTGAATTTTTTTATCATCAATTTGCATGTCTCGCGTTTGCCATCTCGATACCTCATCAAAAAACAGTGGCGGGTCAACATCATTGCGCTATCTTCTGACGGAGAATACAAAGTAGTGCGGGATATGGCGTTGTCAAGCGATGGAATAAGGAGGAAGACATGATGGGACCACGGTTGAGCGATGCGGCATTTTTTGACGCACTCAATTTGTCGCGTGCAGATATGGCGGCGGTCAAAGCGGCGGTCGAAGAACGGGATTGGCCCGGCGCGCGGCGCGCGTTTGCCCAACACATCCGCACGCGCAAAAATCCAAAATGGTTTTCCGACTGGCAAAATCGGTCAGAGCCACAAGATAGGGATGCAGAGGTCGAACTGGTGAGGGTGGGAGACCGCGCGATCAGAGACGTCGATCTCGCAAAGGCCGACCGCATCGTGGCGAATACGCTGATGAGTAGCGATGTGGAAGAAGCCTTTGGAGACGCGATCAACTGGGAATTGGACCCGATCAATTACCGGGAATGGACGTGGCAATTGTCGCGCCATCCGTTTTGGGTCACGCTGGGGCAGGCGTATTGGAAAACCGGCGACGAAAAATACGCCGAGGCATTTGTGCGGCAAATGCGGCACTGGATAGAACAGGTGCTGGTGCCCATGGATGAGGATGGCAATACTTGGAAAGACGACGCCGAGATGGGCACGGATCGCACAAATTGCTGGCGCACGATTGAATGTGGGATTCGGATGGGGCAAACCTGGCCCGCGGCGTTTTACTATTTTTTGTCCTCCAAAACATTCGCCGATGACGACGTGTGTTTGATGGTAAAAAGCATGGTCGAGCACGCCCGCCATCTCACACAATGGCCGCGCAGTGGCAACTGGCAAACCATGCAGGCCAATGGGCAATACCACGTCGGCGCGCTGTTTCCCGAGTTCAAAGAAGCCGCGCAATGGCGCGAACTTGCGATGCAGTCGCTCTATCGAGAATTGGACGCGCAGGTCTATCCCGACGGCGCGCAGATCGAGTTGTCGAGCGGCTACCATCAAGTGAGCCTGCGAAATTTTGTGATGGCCCTGGCCATCGCACGGTTGAACGACTTGCCCGTGCCAGCGGATTACGTCGCCAAATTGGAGCGGATGTACCACTACGACCTGTATTTGGCCATGCCCGACTTGCGCTTGCCCGCGCTCAATGACGGCGGTCAAACAGACATCGCGCCCTATATGCGCGGCGGGTTCAAGTTTTTCCCCAAACGCACGGATTTTCAATGGGCGGCGTCGGCGCGCGCCGAGGGCACAAAGCCGCAAACCCTGTCGTGCGCGTTTCCCTTTGCCGGGCATTTTGTCATGCGGTCGGGATGGCAACCCGATGATCGCTACCTCTTTTTCGACGGCGGGCCCTTTGGCTATGGGCATCAGCACGAAGACAAGTTGAACATCGTACTCTACGCGCACGGGCGCGTGCATGTGGTCGATCCGGGGAATTATCCCTACGACTCGTCCCAATGGCGTGCGTACGTCCTGTCAACCCGCGCACACAATACGGTGATGGTCGATGGCATGGAGCAAAACCAGCGCGGGAAATCGCGCGAGGACTACGTGGTATCCAAGCCCCTGCCCCATACGTGGATATCAAACGAAAAATGCGATTATGCGTCCGCGACCTACGATTTGGGATATGGCCCGAATCGGGACCAAACAGTCGCGCACACGCGGTCAATTTTGTTCGTCAAACCCGAGTTCTGGATCGTCACGGACATTCTCAAGCCCTCAGATCATGCGTCCCACACGTATGAAGCCATGTTCCACCTCGACGCGGATGATGCAGACGTGCTATCAGATGGGCGGCAGGTCATCACAAAAAACGGGCAAGCCGAGAGCAACTTGGACATTCGCGGCCTTGCGACCAAACCCATAGACGCCCGCATTGTCAGCGGACAAGAAGAACCGACCGTACAGGGCTGGATTCCCCGCGGCGGGCCCTATCAGTGCGAACCCATTCCAACGGCGATTTTCAAAATCGAAGGCTATGGCCCAGCCGCGATGACATACATTTTGTATCCCGTCAAACCGGGCGAGGAATCGCCCGTGATCCATGTGGAACGCATTCCCATTGTGGGCGACAACAACCGCGTTGCCATTGCCGGACGGATCGCCCTGCGCGACGGCCGGAAAATTTACTTCATCCAATCGGAAACGGGCAAAGGCTGGCTACACGCAATAGAAGGCGAAACAGACGCCGAAGCCGGTGCTATGACAATGATCGATAAATGGGTCGAAAAATTGATACTCGTAAATGGACAAACAGTGCGGGTCTCTGGGCAAGAGATTCGAGAAGGGCAAATGGTTTAGGAAGCGAAAAGCAACCACATAAGAACACATAAGAACGAGCGAGGGGAAAAGACAAAAGTCACTGGATTCATGCCCCTGCTTTAAGCATACAGGGGCATGCTTTCGCCGGAATGATGGAGGGCGGAGCGGCCCTCTCACCTCTTAGGGCGAGCACAGGGGTATCGCCCCTACACACACCGCAGTTATACCCCGCTCGTGTTTTTTGTGGATAAACTGCCATCTTATCTGAAGGGAGCGGATGGGCGGGGACTGACCACTGACCACTCATGCTGAGACCCCCAATCGTGGCACAATCCTTTCAACCAAAAACATCGGAAACGCCGCGTGAACAACGGCCCGTCCTCACGCCAAAAGCCTTGGCGGTTGGGGTATTGGTCGTCGTTGCGGTGAATCTGTTGGCGCCGTTTTCCGAATGGATTGTGCGATCCACGCTCTTGACCACCAATTATTTTCCCCTGGGATTGGCGGCGTTGTTCATTTTTGTCGTCGTAGTGCTCAACCCGATCTTGAAAGCCGCAAAGCGCGAACGCGGCCTGACGGGCGATGAATTGGGCGTGGTCTATATGATGCTGTTGGCGGCGGTATCCGTGCCCACGTATGGGGTGACCGGCTATGTGATTTCCGTATCCGCGTCGCCCTTTTATTTTGCCACGACCGAAAATGGATGGGCAGAGTTCATCCACAGCCATGTGCCCTTGTGGGCCGTGCCCGGCGAAGGCCGCGAAGTGGCGTGGTTTTTTGAAGGCTTGCCGCCGGGCGCGAATATTCCATGGGGCGTGTGGGTCATGCCCCTGTTCTGGTGGGGATCGATCATCGTCGCAACGCTGGTGCTTTGTACGTGTCTCATCGCGGTATTTCGCAAGCAGTGGGTCGATAAAGAACGGCTCAACTTTCCGCTGGTCGATGTCCCCCTGATGATGATGGAAGGCGCGAGTGAGAATCGCCTGTTGCCAAAATTTATGCGGAGCCGATTGTTCTGGATCGGCTTTGGCATTGCCGCGGGCAAAATCGCGTGGAATGTGCCGGGGTATTTTTTTGACGGCTGGCCGAATATCCCGGCCCTTCGATTGAATATCGCAGGCGGGCAGGTCTGGCCGGGCATTTCGACCAATCTATCGCTACCGTTGGTGGGCATCACGTATTTTGTGAATGTGGATGTGATTTTCAGCGTGTGGTTTTTCAACCTGTTCAACCTGGCCGAGGTCGCGCTGTTCAACCGCACGGGCTTTGCCATTGGCACATCCGAGGTGTATTCGGTCAGCCCAGCCGCATTGGCGTGGCAGGGCTTTGGGGCGTTTGTCGCTGTTGTGATGGGCGGGATATGGGTCGCGCGCGAACATCTGCGCGGGGTGTGGCGAACCGCCTGGGGCAAAGCCAATGGCATCTCAGACCGCGATGAAATCGTGGGCTATCGCACCGCCCTGCTCGGCATCGCGCTCGGCGCGTTATACATCCTGTTCTGGCTGACGCGCATCGGGTCGGGATCCAGCCGGGCGTGGCCTTGCTGCTGCTCTTTGCGGTCATCACCCTCTATCTGGGCCTCACGCGCATCGTCATCGAAGGCGGGTTGGTCTTTGTGCGCGGCCCGCTCGTGCCGCAGGCGTACGCGATGCACTTCGTCGGCCCGGCGAATTTGACGGGCGCGACCATGACCGGACTCGCGCTGTCCTACGGATGGGCGTGCGACCCCATTGCCACGTTTATGCCCTTTGGCGCGAACGCGGCCCGCGTCCACAGCGAGCGGCAATTTCCGCGCGGCGCGTACCTCACAGCCGTGGGTTTGGCCCTGGTGCTCAGCCTGATGGTATCCTTTTATTTTTCTCTCAAACTGGCCTACACTTCGGGCGCGTACAATTTTGGGGAATGGGTCTTTCGGCGCGGCGGGCAAGTGCCGTTCGATACGGTCGTGGCGAAAATGAAAGCCGCAGAAACCCTGCGCTTCGGGCACTTCGCGTTTTTGGCCCTGGGCGCGCTCGTCACCATTTTGCTGACGTACTGTCGCCATCGGTTCGCGTGGTGGCGCCTGCACCCCATCGGGTTTTCTATCGCCTCTGTCGGGCAAGTGAAGTGGACTCTGTTGTCCCTGTTCGCGGCCTGGGCCCTCAAAGTGCTACTGATACGCTTCGGCGGCCTGATGCTCTACAACCGCGCCAAGCCCGTTTTTGTCGGCCTCGTGGTCGGGCACTTTTCCGCGGCTGGCGCGTCCTTTGTCATCGACGCCCTGTGCTTCCGCGGGCAAGGGCACAGTTTGTATTTTTGATCGAAAGGAGATTCACAATGACTTTCTTTGGCATCGCTCTCTACCTGATTTTGTCGGTTTTCATCTCGTGGTCTGTCCGGTGCATTCGGGGCAAATCCCTCGATGATTTGTTTGCCGACCACCACCGCAACCACCACCGCGTGCAACAAGTGATCGAAAAATATCCGACCGGCGGCACATGGGCGCAACACCGAAGCTGGATGGAAGAAGTCCAGCGCGATCAATAGGAGGTTTGTGATGAACGTCATCTGTATCTGCTTGGACACGTTTCGCGCCGACATCGTCGGCCCCAATCAAAAACTGAGCTTTGTCGAAACGCCCCATCTCGATGCGTTTGCAACCGAGGCCGTGGTGTTTGAACGGGCTTTCGGGGAATGCCAGCCCACATTGCAGACCCGGCGCAGTTTGTTCACGGGCCGCCGCACCTTTCCGTGGCGCTACAATTTCGACCGGCGCGGTCATTGGCATCACGCGCCGGGGTGGCACAAAATCCCGCCAGAACAAGATACCCTCTCCGAAATTCTGTTGGCGAATGGGTATCTGACCGGGTTGGTCGCCGACACGTATCACATGTTCAAACCCACGATGAACTACACGCGCGGCTTTGTCACCTACGATTTCATCCGCGGGCAAGAGAGCGACAACTGGCGGTTTGGCACCCGGGAATCAATCGAACACCTGCTGCGCCCGCATGTGCGCGAGCCGATCAACTGGGACCGGCACACCGGGCTGGTGCAATACCTGTTCAACCAAAAATTTCGACAGCGCGAGGAAGATTACAGTTGCGCTCGGGTGTTTCGCCGAGCCGCAGATTGGCTGACCGAAAATGCGGACAACGCGCCGTTTTTCCTGTGGGTCGATTCCTTTGACCCGCACGAACCGTGGGATCCGCCGCGGGAATACGCGGATCGATATTTGTCCAACTGGAGAGGAAAGGATTTTATTGCCCCAGGCGCGGGGAATGAAAACGAGGGGGCGAGCGATGCGGAGAAGGCGCGGATTCAAGCCCTCTATTTTGGCGAGGTCACGCTGGTAGATCGCTGGGTGGGCCACCTGCTCAATCGGATCGACGAGTTGGATTTGAAAGACGATACCATTGTGATGTTGCTGTCCGATCACGGCACGCAAGTCTTGGATCACGGGCAATTTGGCAAAGGGCCGGATCGCCTGCATCCGTACAACACGCGGTTGAACTGGATGGTGCGCCATCCGGAGGCGTGCAAGCGGGTTTCCGGTTTTGTGCAAGCGCACGACTTGTTGCCCACTGTGCTGGGCTTGCTCGATATTCCGTGCGGCGCAGTGGATGGCGCGGATATTTGGCCGTTGGTGACGGACGCGGTCAATACTGTGCGGGATCACGTCGTCATTGGCTGGGCGAGTTTTGCCAATGGCCCGGCAACGGGCCGCGCATCCGTGCGCGATGATCAGTGGAATTACACGGTGAGTTTGAACGATCCAACAAAAGAAGAGTTGTTCGACCTCGCCGCCGATCCGGACGAGAATATCAACATCGCCGCGGATCACCCGGATGTGGTCGCCCTGCAACGGTCGCGCATTCAAGCGGTGATCCACCAACCCCTGCCCGCCACCTTCAACGAAGTGTGCGACCCCTCGCCCGCCCCATCCGCCCTATTTGTGCAAGGTAGAAAAAGAATGCGCTGAACACTCGCCGAACAACCAAGGGTACAGAAGCAATCCGTGGCTAAGCGTGACCGGTGTCCGCGTCACTTCTTGGACTGAAAATTCACCGCCTAAAAATGTTCACCGGGCGTAACCGCATCTCTCGCAGTGTCAAAAAAGTCCACAATTTTTTCGTTCCGCATAAGGCTGCATAATTTCGGGCAACGCCTTTCGGAAAGCGGTGTAGTTTGCGTGCATCTGAAGCATCTCCGATAAGTGGCTGATGACCGCGAGGTGAATCCTATCTTCCGGATTTCGCGGCTTGCCATGCGCGCCAATCGTTGAGGAAGCGTTCCAAGCCGATGTCGGTTAGGGGATGCGCGAGCAACTTGCCCAACACGTCGGGCGGAAGCGTCGCCACATCCGCGCCGGCGAGGGCGCATTCGACGACGTGTTTGGGCGACCGCAAACTCGCGGCGAGCACTTGTGTTGCAAAGCCATAATGATCGTAAATCTGGCGCACGGTCCGAATCAACTCCATGCCATCTTGCCCCAAATCGTCCAAACGCCCGATGAATGGGCTGATATAGGTCGCCCCGGCCTTGGCCGCCATCAGCGCTTGAGTTGCGGAAAAACACAGCGTCACATTCACGCGAATCCCCTCGTCCGAACACGCCTTAATCGCCTTGAGGCCATCCGGCGTAATCGGAATTTTCACCACCACCTGCTCGTGAATCGCCGCATTGTGGCGCGCTTCGGCGATCATGCCCTCGGTATCCGTGCTCACCACCTCTGCGCTGACCGGGCCGTCGACCATCTCGCAAATTGCACGGATAATATCCTCAAATTCCCCCTCCTCCTGCGCCATCAACGAGGGATTTGTCGTCACGCCATCCAACACGCCCATCGCTTGGGCCTCGCGGATCTCATCCAAATTCGCCGTGTCGATAAAAAATTTCACGAATGTCTCCTTTCTGTGAATCATCACATGGGCGAGCACAGGGGCACCGCCCCTACGTTTCTATCCTCGCCTCTTGCCTTTTCGGGCGAGCACAAGGGCATCGCCCCTACATTTTTATTTTTGCCTCTTGCCTTTAATCCGTGCAATCCGCGCAATCCGTGTAATCCGCGATCCGCCTTTAATACTCCGTAAATTAAATAATTTGGAATTTCAATTGTTTCAAGGAGGCGTTCGCATGCCCAAACAACACGTCCAACTCACCCCCACAGACCGAGATACTTTGACCGCCTTGATCACCAAAGGCGACCAAAAAGCCCGAATCTACAAACGCGCCTTGGGCTTGCTTGAACTTGACCGAGGCAAAACCTACACCCAAGTGGCTCAAACCCTCGGCATGACCGGGCAGACCCTGAGCAATTGGGCAAAGAAATACCGCACCCTCGGCTTGGATGGCCTCAAAGATGCCCCACGGCCAGGACGCCCGGTGGAGATGACGGGCAAGCAACGGGCCCAAATCACCGCCTTGGCCTGTTCAACCCCCCGGCAGGCCATGGCAGATGGACGTTGCGCCTCTTGGCGGATCACTGCGTGGCATTGGGCTATTGTGAGCATCTCTCACACACGCATGTTAAAACGAGTCTGAAAAAAACGAATTGAAGCCCCACTTGAAGAAAACCTGGTGCATCCGCAAAGTGGATGCGTCCTTTCTCGCACGCATGGAAGCCTTGCTTTGGCTGTATGACCAACCTTATGATCCCAACGTTCCTGTGGTCTGCTTTGATGAACGTCCCTGTTTTCTCATCGGACAAGTCCTGGATCCCTTGCCCCTAACAACAGGCCAAGTGACCAAAGAACATGATGCCTATACCAAACACGGCTCGCGTGCGCTGTTGGCTGCCATTGAGCCTTTAACCGGCAAACGGCTTGCCGAAATCTATCCCCGGCGCACGATGAAGGAAGACACCCACTTTTGTCAGGCCCTGACACAGCATTGGCCACAGGCGGAGAAAATCCGCTTGGTGCAAGACAATCTCAACACGCATACCCGCCATGCCTTCTATCGTTACTTGCCGGCCGATGAGGCGTTTGCCCGCGCGCAGAAGTTTGAGTTCTTCTTTACTCCCAAGTCGGCGAGTTGGTTAAACATGATCGAGATCGAATTTTCGGCTCTGGCGCGAGGATGTTTGAATAGGCGCATTGCGACGCAGGCGGAACTGCGCCGGGAAGTTTTGGCCTTCTTTCAGGAGCGGGAGGCCAAGGGCATTCCCTTGAATTGGCAGTTCACTTTGCCCAAGGCCAGAGACAAGATGAATACCCATTATCAACGCGTTTATCCAGACAATTCAAAACTTAGAATAACTTAATTTACAGAGTATTTAATTCGTGCAATCCGCGTAATCTGTTTAATCCGCGATCCGTCTTTCCTTCCCGATTCAAAACGCGCGTTCCACCAAAAACGAACACATGTCCCTGAGCACCTCACGCGATTCCGAAGGCGGCAAATGCGCGAGGCGCGCCTCGGCGGATTCGGCGCGTACATGGCAAATTTGTTGTGCCTTTTCTATCGCGCCGTACCCATCCATCAAACCGATCACCCACTCGATATCGCCTTGCGATGTGGTCGCTCGGTCGCGGTCCAAAATCTCGCGCACCCGGCGATTTTCCTCGGGCGTACATCGGTTGAGCAAATCGATCACCATCAACGTGCGCTTGCCTTCGGCGATATCGCCGCCGCGCTCCTTGCCATAGCCTCCGGACGTAATCGCAGGGGCCATCGCCTCATCCGCGTCTTCGACCACGAGATTGAGCAAATCATCGCGGATTTGAAACGCGACCGCAATGGCCTCGCCAAAATCGCCTATGGCCCGTTTCATACCCTCATCGGCCCCCGCAATCATCGCGCCCATCACACACGGGCCGCGCCCGCTGTACCATCCGGTTTTGCGCCGCAACATTTCGATAAACTCGCGCACATCGGGAATGACTTCCGCTGCGATCCACCCAATGTCATAAGCCTGCCCCTCAAACGTTCGCTGCGCGCCGCAAATCATTTCGCGCAACAAATCCAGCGTGATCGCATCGCCCAAAATTTCGCGGTTGGCCTGCAAAATTTCAAACACTTTGGAATACAGCGCGTCGCCCACATTGATGCTCAATGGAATCCCGTGCATCTGATGCAAACACGGCTTGCCGCGCCGCATCAAAGACGCATCCTCGATATCGTCGTGAACGAGGGCAAACGACTGAAACAATTCAAACGCCGCCGCGGTTCGCAACCCCATCATCGGGTCGCCGCCAAACGCGCCAACGCCCAACAGCACCAATGCGGACCGAAACCGCTTGCCCCCCCGTTGGGGATAATCGCGCATGGGCGCGTACAAAAAATCGACCGGCTCCTTGTCTATGGGCAAAAACCGATACATTTCCGCGTCTATGCGGGGCACCCATGTCTCCAAATAATTTTTCAACCGCTCATCCATGGTCATCGCCTAAACCCCTTTACTTTTTTGCGAATTTTCGCCTCGACATTTGCCGCCAAAGGCCGCACGGGAATTTTCGCGCCCCTGCGCCCGGTCACTGCGTCTGCAACAGCTATTTCAGGGCGCGGATGTTTGGGCACATAAGGCTCTTTTTCCAACATCGCGTGCAGCAAAACGAGCGCGGCCTCCTTGTCGGGAATCGCCCCCCGGGTATTGCCATTGCCGCCGGGGGGCAAGGGCGCGCCCACGCACGAAGGGCATCCCTCGTCGCATTCGCATTCCGACACCACCATCCAACACGCCATCACCACGTCTTCGATCATCTCATACGCCTTTTCGGCAAACCCAATCCCCCCCGGATGCCGGTCATAGACAAACGCCGTGGGCCGTCCCGTGTTGGAACTCTCGACAGTGGTGCCGATATCCATCACATCGCACATCGCAAACAAGGGCAACACCTCGCCCATCACATTGGCGATCCCCTTCAGGCCTTCTGATGGCACGCGCCCGTATTGTCTGCATCGATTCAAGCCATCCTGCGGCGGCGCGATCCAACACGCCACCGTATCGAGCGTGCGTTCGGGCAAGTCGATATTTTCCCACCCAATGCTGTCGCGATTCTCGAACCGCACTTTCTTGAACATCGTCACGAGCGACGACACGGACACCTCGCCAAAACACACCTCGCTCACGCGCCACGCGCCCGACGTCTCCACATCATTGACGGTAATACTCGTCTCGTCAACCGCCTGCGTGTAATAGTCCAGCGCCTTTTGGCTTACCCGCGCAAGTTTGCGCTCTGTGTCAAGGTGATCCACAAAATACGTCTGCCCATTGTGCAAATAGACCGCGTGCGTATGCACCTGAAAGAACGCGCTGATCTCATCTAGCGACCCGATCACCTGCGGGCCGCCTTCGGTCTCGTGGATAATCGCATAAGTCGCATCGCTGATATTGCGTAAGCCCATCTCTGCGGCCGGATACCCGGCGCGGCTGTAAAACCATTGCCCGTCGATCTGACGCGCCATCCCCTCGTCCGACAAAATCTCCAACAGCGCGCCCGTAAATTCGCCCATCACCTCGCCCTCTTCGCCGCGGATGGGCAACTCGCGCAGCGCACACCGCAAATGCCCAACTACGAGATGCGGATTGTCGGGATCGATAGTCGCGTGTTCGGGCGATTGCCCAAAAAAGTAGGCCGGGTCGCGCATCAAAAATTGATCGATAGGCGCGTTGTGCGCCACAAAAACCACCAGCGCCGCCTCGGACAATCGACCCGCGCGCCCGGCTTGCTGCCACATGCTGGAAATACTGCCCGGATATCCCACGATCAACGCCGCATTTAGACTTCCGATATCGATGCCCAATTCCAGCGCGTTGGTGCTGACCACGCCCAACAGCGCGCCCTCGAACAACTGCCGCTCAATTTCCCGGCGTTCAGACGGCAAATACCCGCCGCGATACGCCCGAATCGCGCCTGCCAGCGCGTGATTTACCCGCAATAAATCCTCTTGTGCATAGCGGTAGAGCACCTCGGCAGACGTGCGCGCCCGCACAAACGCAATGGTCTGCACGCGGCTGTAAATGAGTTTTGAAAACAACCACCGCGCCTCGGTATTTGAACTGCGCCGCTCACCCGTCGCGCCCGACAAAAAAGGCGGATTCCAGAACACAAACTGGCGTTTGCCCCGCGGCGACCCATCTCGGTCGATCAGGGACATCGCCTGCCCGGTCAACGCTTCGGCGTGTGCTTTGGGATTTGCTATCGTGGCGGAGCAACACGCAAATTGCGGATGCGCGCCGTAGTGCTTGCAAATTCGCACCAACCGCCGCAACACATTGGCGACATGCGAGCCAAACACCCCGCGATATGCGTGGATTTCATCCAACACCACGAGGCGCAAATGCTGAAAAAAACGCGCCCAGCGCGGATGATTGGGCAACACACCCCCGTGTACCATATCGGGATTGCTCAAAATCACCCGCCCCTCTTCGCGCAATGTCTTGCGAAAATTGGATGGCGTATCCCCGTCGTAAGTGCCCAACGAAAACTTCAACTGCGCGTTCAATTCGCCGAACCGCGCCAGGCCCCGCGCTTGATCCTGTGCCAGTGCTTTGGTCGGAAAAAGATACAGCGCGGTGCTTTGCGGATCGTCCATCAGGGCTTCCAATGTCGGAATCTGATAACACAGGGTCTTGCCGCTCGCCGTCGCCGTCACCACCACCACGCCCTCCCCGCGCCGCAGTGCAGACAAGGCTTCGGCCTGATGCGTATAGAGCCGATCAATGCCCTGCTGCTTCAACGCATCGGCTATCGCCGGATGCAACGCGCACTCCTCACCGGCAAACTGCGCGTCTTGCGCGGGCAGGGTTTCCACATGTACGACCTGCCCGGCATATCCGTAGTCTCGGCGAATCTGTGTGATGAAGTGATCAAAGTCCATTTTATTTTTTTAGAATCAGATTTCAGCTTTCAGCCGCCGGGTATGAGGACAGGCGCGGGGGCCTGTCCCTACGACTCCCCTTCTCTCACATCTCGTCTTTCATCCGCTATCCCTATACGCCTCAAACGCGATCTGCAACTCGCGTTTTGCGCGGGCAAAATTTGAATATGGCCCGCGTGTGCGGTTGTGAAGGCAGGCCAGAAAATCAGCCGTCATAGCGCGATACCCCATCAAATCCCTCAGCCCCGGCAACGCGATCCGAAACCCGCGCCGGCAAATATACAGGCCATTGCTCTCAAAAACGAGTCGCCCGTGCGTGCCTTCAATATGCGAATGCTGAAACACGCCTTTTGCCATACTTCGCGTTTGCCATGAGTAGTGCAACTCGCCACACGCGCCATTGTCATACACCATCCGCAACACGGATTCGCGCTCTGCCCCACGCCCGGAATACCCGGGGAAAACCGCCTCCACCTGTGCCGGCACAGCGTCGAACACATCCGAAATCAGCGCGACAAAATGAATCCCGCCCTCCAGCAACGCGCCATACGCACTGCGCCACCCCCGCGCCTGCTGCATCGTGCGCTTTTTCACACACACCGACCGCACCTCGCCGATGTGGCCCCGCGCAATCAGGTGCTTGAGCCGTGCCAGCGAGGGTTTGTAATAATAATTCTCCGCGACCATCAACAAGGGCGATTCCACCCGCGCCAATACAGCCTCGATCTCGGCGAGTTCCTCCGGCGAAATGCACATCGGTTTTTCGACCAGCACGGCCTTGCCCGCCTCCACCAGCGCGACCACCTGATCCTTGTGCTGATCCGGCGGCGACGCGATCACCACCGCATCCACCTCGCTTGCCAAGACCGCATTCAGATCGCCAAAAACGCCGCGCCCGTGAAATGCGGTATAAAACTTCTGCGCGCTACCGCGCGACCGGCTGCAAAAGTACAACGCGGCGCGCGCCCGCAAATTCCGCGCGTGAAGCGCGCCAATCCGCCCGCAACCCAAAATGCAGATGCGCGGTTTCTGAAATGACAAATCGTTCATGACTATCTTTCGCGCAAAGCGTCATAATATTTCTGTTTCATCAACACTGCGCCTCCGCAATATAATTCCCCACCCGCAACGCATTCGCCGCGATAGTCAAACTCGGGTTCACGCCGCCCGACGTGGGAAACGCGCTCCCGTCGGTTATGAACAAATTATCCAGCCCGCGAAATCGACCATTCGCGTCCAGCACACTCGTCTCTGCATCATCGCCCATCCGCGCGGACCCCACGCCGTGGGAAAAGGTGTCGATGCGGTAGGTGTGAAAAAAAAACGCGCCCGCCGCGCGCAAAATCTCCTTGCCCTTTGCGATGAGATAATCGCGGCGGTCGCAATCCCGCGCCGTATAGCGATGCGCGACTTGCACCCGCCGGATGCCACACGCATCCTTCTCATCGACCAGTGTAACGCGGTTTTCGGGCAGCGGCTCATCCTCGGCAATGCACAACAAATTTTGCAACAGACCAGCGGCCCTCGCCGTGAGATGCTTCAGCCCAAAAGGCGCGTGGTGCTTCAAGGCGATAGCTGGCGGCGTGTAAATATCCTGAATCACCCCAACGGCTCGCCCGTCCAAGTCTCGGCAATCCTCGTAAAAATCGGAAAAGCACACCTGCTTGTGAAACGCGCCCTCGGGATTGGTGCGAAAGGGAAACACACCCGCCACCACCGCATTGCAATGGCGCGTCAAAAAACGCCCGATCACATCGCCCTGCGGAAAGCGGCGCAGTCCCGACCGCAACAAAATCGCCGGACTTTGCAACGCGCCCGCCGCGACAATAGCGATGGGCGCGGGCACTTCAAACGCCTCTTTCGTCTGCCGATTCACGCACGCCACCGCGCGCACTCGCCCGCGTTTGCAAACGAGATGCGCGACCTGCACACCGGTCAAAATCTCGGCCCCGGCCTCCTGTGCCAATTTGAGCAACGTCATCGTGAGATCGTTTTTGGCTTCAATTTGGCACGGGAAACCATCGCAGGTCAAACACCGAATACAAAGCGTGCGCGCCCGATTGGAAAAATTGATCGCCATGGGCATGCGAAAAGGCCGATACCCCAAGGCGCGCCCGGCATCCCAAACGCGCTGTGCGGGCCGCGTGAGTTCAATGGGCGGATACGCATAATCGCCCGTTCGCGGCGGTTCGCATGGATCCACACCCGCCTCGCCGTGTACTTCCAACAGGCGTTCGGCACAATCGTAATGCGGCGCCATGTCCCAATATGAAATCGGCCACGCGCCGAAATCTCGTTCGCGCAGCCTGAGCGATGCCCCGCCGTAAAAGACGGACATCCCACCCACCACTTCGTTCTCGACCACATCTGAAAACGCGCGGTCTTCGTATTGCTTGACGCGAAGCGGCGATAGCCCCTGATAGCTCTTTTCAATCAGCACGGCGCGGGCATCCCAATCCCCGGCATCTCGCCTTGCCCACGCGCCGCGTTCCAACAACAAAACCCTCATCCCGGCATTCGCCAACGCATACGCGCATGCACTGCCGCCGAAGCCCGTTCCGATAATCACTGCGTCGTGGTTGTGAAAGTTCATGGAATTAGTGGAGAGTGGTCGGTCTCCCTCTGTCCCCCATCAATCGTAGGGACAGACCCCCGTGCCTGTCCTCGTACCCGGTGACAGGGGCAGGCCACTGACCGCCGGACATACGGTAGCGAGGATGGGCGAGGCGGATAGCTGTTTTTCACCCATCACCCACCTCATACACGTACAACCCAATCAACCCCGCGATGATGGCGAGGGCCGCGTAGTGGAATTTCTCTCGCGTATCCACATACTGCTGAATGCGCGGCAAATCCGGGCGGAACTTGCCCGACATGGTGCGTTGGATGTAGGTTTTGTAATACTCCACGATAAAGCGTTCCAAGCCGCCATTCATATAGACTAGAAAGCCGAACGATATGGGATGCGCGGGATCGTTCAAAAAGTAAAACAGGGGCGCGCAAACCGCCAGCACCACGCCCGACCGCTGAAATTTGAGCGCGTGAAAACCCTCGAAGGGCGCGTCCTTGTACGCACCGCCCAGAGACACCAGCAAGCCCGTGAGATATGCGATCAGGAGAAAGCTCAAGAACGACACCATCGGCGCGGGAATCAGCAGCACCGCGAAAACCCCGAGCACCAGCGCGGAGCCCACCGCATAGCGCAATACATCGCTGGCGACGTACCGCCCGAAAAACGTCATGCGAGACGGCACGAAGTACTTGCCCTGATCTTCTGTGCGAAAAAACCCCTTGTAAAGCTCGGCCAAAAACCGCTCAATGCCCATAGTCAAAAAAAAGACCTGCACCCATCCAAGCGCGAAAAAATCGGCCTGACAGGGCAGGGGCGCGAAATACAAGACGGAAAAAATTGCAAGGTGAAAATACGCGCTTCGGGGAAATGTGCCGCGCTTAAACCCCTCGTAGGGCGAGTCCTTAAACGCGCCCCACAAAGACGTGTACAGCCCAGAGACCACGCTGATGCCCAAGCCCAAATAAAAATTCATCGCCGCATCCTATTTCGCGTTCTGTCCATTTTCCCGCCGCCACTTGTTGCCTTCGAGCACTTCCAAAATCGCGGGAAGCACCAGCACGGCAGTCACAAAACACGTCAACAACCCGATCATCGCCAACCGCCCAATCGCGTTGAGGCCGGGATGAGTCGCGGTCATCAAGCCCAAAAAGCCCACCATGGTCGTCAGCATGGAAATCAGCATCGCGCCCCCAGTGCTCTTGAGCACGAGCGGCATTGACCCAGGCCCTTCCTCGCGGTAGCGGTGATAGAGATGCACCCCATTGTCAATCCCCATGCCAATAATGGTCGGCAGCGCGACGATATTGTAAAAATTGAGCTTCACATCCTGCAAATAGAGGGACCCGCACATCCACACCGTGCCGCAGGCCAGGGGAAAGATGATCAGCAAGGCGCGCAAACTGCGAAAGTCAATCAGCACAATGAGAATCACGACCAGCAGCGTCAGCACAATCGCGCGCGGGCTATCGCGCAACATCAGGCGCAACATATCGGCAAAAATGATATTGGAACTCGACGAGTAAAACACCTTGCCCGACTCCGTGTGAATCTCGTGCGTATCTTCGGCAAATGCAATCGCGTTTTTCCCATCGCGCAACTGCACGCTCGGCACAATTTGCGCGAAGTACGCCTGACTGCCATCGATGGTCTCAAATTTTTTCAGCAAATTTTCCGGCAAATCCTCAACCGAAAGTTTTTTGACCTCCAGCAACTCGCGCAGGGAATCGACCTTTGCCTTTTGTTCGCCCTTGATCAATTTCGCGCTTTCGCCATCGACCAAGGCGCGAATTTCCCCGATGAGCTCCAATTTCTCATCCTGATCGCGCAACTCTGTCCACAGGGTTTTCACTTTGTGAATTGTCGGCGTCGGATCATCTTCGTCCATTTTCTTTTCCAACGCCAGCACAATATCATCGAGGTCCGCTTTGCTATCGGCCAGCACAATGCTATACGACTGCGACTCACTGCTGTATTTCGGGATCGTCGCCATCTTTTGTTTGACTTTGACAGACGCGGGCAGGTTGGAGCGCAAATTGGTGAAATCGTATTCAAAATCGATATCCGGCAAATGCACCCCCAAATAGAGTGTGATTACAAACGCACAGAAAAGCACCGCCAATGGATATGGAAAATGCCCCTTGCTGCCCCTCCAATTGTGCCCCCACACATGGCGCATGCGAATCCAGTTTAATTTTTTGTCCGCCAGCACCAACACGGCCGGCAACACGGTCGTCATCGACACCAGCGACATCAAAATGCCCGTGCCCACAATAAACCCAAATTCGGAAAACCCCCTGAAATCCGTCAAGGTCAGGGAAAAGAACGCAATGGACGTGGTCAGCGCCGCTGTCACTATCGCCTGTCCGGTCTGGCTCAACATCGTCTCGATAGACGAGCGGACATTTTTCTCGCGGATGCGAACTTCGAGATAACGGGCAAAGAGATGAATGCCAAAATCGATCCCCAGCCCGAACAAAATCACAAACAGAAAAGCCGTCATCGTGTTCAAATTGCCGATGACCCAATAGGTAATGGCAAAGCCCCAAACCAGTCCCATCACCAGGGGCAGAGCCACAAAAAAAGCCGCCAACGGCTGGCGAAAATAAAACGTCAAAAGCGCGACAATGCCCAAAACGCCAAATATCAGCGTGGAGCGGACATCGCTCAAAATCGTATCGTATTCGTCAATTTTATTTTTGAACGGCCCGCCGTATTCAATCGCCATCTCGGCGTGGTAATGCCGCGGATTGAGCTTATCTATCGCCTCTTGAATCACCTGCTGCATCTCTTTGGCAAACCCGATATTGCTCACCGTACCCGCGGCGCGTGCCTCCAGCGCCAAGATCGTGCGGTCCGGATTGGTATAATACGTATCGTCTCCATTTTCCGACGTCCGATACTTGGCCTCGATATCCGAAAAATCGAGCGGGGTATCGCCTTCGTCGAGCGCGATGTACAGCGGGGACAACTTCAGCTTTTCCCGAATGATATAATCGTCGATGCGCGCGAGCATCTCATCCAAATCGTCCGTTTCCATAAACAGCAACGCGTTTTTGCGATAAAATGCCACGTCGTTCTTGTAATCGACAAAATTGATGTATTGCGCGTACTCCTCGCCCCTCAATTCGCGCGCCAAATCCTCGACAAACCGGGTGTTGGCCTCAAAATCCGGACTTTGCACCAAAACCGTCAAACTGCCCACGCCCCCCACGCGCTGTTTGATCTCTTCCAGCGTTTTCACGCTCTGATAATTTTCCGGAATCAGCGCGACGACATCGGTCTCGAGCTTGCGCCCCAATTTGTACACAAAAATGCTGCAAAAGGCTGTCAACAAAATCGACACCACAAGAATGCCTTTGTAGTGCCGATACGTCCACCCCGCCAAAAAGCGAAAATAGGTTTCGACCAATTAAGTGCCACCTTTCTCATCCGACGCGTCTTCGCGCAGTTTTTGCTTTAATTTATCCATTAATCCAGCAAAATTGGATTTGCGGATCTCGCGGCGAAACTGCGACCGGTTGCTCCGCGCAACGCTCAACTCGTCGATGACCATATCGTAAATCAACCACTTGCCCTCAACGAGGTGGAGTTTGTAGTCAATGGTGCTCGTCTCGCGCTTGTAATGCACCACCGTTTTGACGATGGCCTTTGTCTCTTCGACCTCCACACCCGTGTAGTCGATCTTTTCCGCTTTGGTATAAAGCGCGGGATCCGCGTAATTTTTCTCGATCAACTGCCGGTTCACGGCGATGAACGCCTCGCGCTCCGCTGCTGTGCGCGCCGCCCAATCTCGGCCCAATGATTCCCGACCAAAGGTCTCAAAATCGAACAACTCGCCGACAATGGCCTTGAGCGCGGCGCGGTCTTCGGGCGTATCGCCCCCGGTGTCTGATCGCACGATGTCCCGAATCGCCCGGTCGCGGCTCTTAACCATCTCGAGCAGCGCATCGCCCTGCTCAGACGCCACCGCCGCGCCGATCAAAACGCACATCAAAACCGCTTGCCTAAGCACCTGATTCATAACCTCACCTCATTGTATCCGCACCGATTAAACTTTTGTCAAGTTTAGTATCTTTTGCTTACAAAGTCAAGGTAGTGCGACTCGCCTGGTCTCAAAAAAACAGACCCCCAATCGCGCCACTTCCCAGCATGAAATAGCACTCACCCCAAGCCCTTGGGATTCATATTGTCGCAACGAAGCCACTTGTTGACCTGTGAGGCGGTCGTCGCCATGAACCCACCAGACCCAGATATGCGTATCGAGCACAATCATTTTGATATACTCCAATCTTCCTGCGCCACGGGTTCAGTGGGATTGAGGTATTTTATGGGCGTGCCACGCAGCGGATAACGGTCTTTCTCACTGCGTTTTGAAGCGCAGTAAAAAATAATGACTGCAACTCGCTCGCCTACCCCAAAAGGCAAATCCTTTAGCACAACCGTTCTATCTTGGCGTATAACCGTTTCAACGCGATGAACATTCATTTTCATCTCCTATTCTAAAACCACCAGCCTACTGAATAACCTCTCCTGCTTATACTAAGTACTCTGTAAATTAAATACTTTGGAATTTCAATTATTTCAAGGAGGCGTTCGCATGCCCAAACAACACGTCCAACTCACCCCCACAGACCGAGATACTTTGACCGCCTTGATCACCAAAGGAGACCAAAAAGCCCGAATCTACAAACGCGCTTTGGGCTTGCTTGAACTTGACCGAGGCAAAACCTACACCCAAGTGGCTCAAACCCTCGGCATGACCGGGCAGACCCTGAGCAATTGGGCAAAGAAATACCGCACCCTCGGCTTGGATGGCCTCAAAGATGCCCCGCGGCCAGGACGCCCGGTGGAGATGACGGGCAAGCAACGGGCCCAAATCACCGCCTTGGCCTGTTCAACCCCCCCGGCAGGCCATGGCAGATGGACGTTGCGCCTCTTGGCGGATCACTGCGTGGCATTGGGCTCTTGTGAGCATCTCTCACACACGCATGTCAAGACGAGTCTCAAAAAAACGAATTGAAGCCCCACTTGAAGAGAACATGGTGCATCCGCAAAGTGGATGCGTCCTTTCTCGCACGCATGGAAGCCTTGCTTTGGCTGTATGACCAACCTCATGATCCCAATGTTCCTGTGGTCTGCTTTGATGAACGTCCTTGTTTTCTCATCGGACAAGTCCTTGATCCCTTGCCCCTAACAACAGGCCAAGTGACCAAAGAACATGATGCCTATACCAAACACGGCTCGTGTGCTTTGTTGGCCGCCATTGAGCCTTTAACCGGCAAACGGCTTGCCGAAATCTATCCCCGGCGCACGATGAAGGAATACACCCACTTTTGTCAGGCCCTGACACAGCATTGGCCACAAGCGGAGAAAATCCGCTTGGTGCAAGACAATCTCAACACGCATACCCGCCATGCCTTCTATCGTTACTTGCCGGCCGATGAGGCGTTTGCCCTCGCGCAGAAGTTTGAGTTCTTCTTTACCCCCAAGTCGGCGAGTTGGCTCAACATGATCGAGATCGAATTTTCGGCTCTGGCGCGAGGATGTTTGAATAGGCGCATTGCGACGCAGGCGGAACTACGCCGGGAAGTTTTGGCCTTTTTCCAGGAGCGAGAGGCCAAGGGTATCCCCTTGAATTGGCAGTTCACTTTGCCCAAGGCCAGAGACAAGATGAATACCCATTATCAACGCGTTTATCCAGACAATTCAAAACTTAAAATAACTTAATTTACAGAGTACTAAGAGTCCCTACCATAAAGAAAGCAAGCGTCTGAAACAGATGAGTGAACACCCGATGGTACGCCTCAAAGTCGGCCTCTCACAAATCCATGTCAACTCTTTTTGTTAGGGACTCTTAATTGATTTTCTGTTGTCCTGATGTAATGCGATTCGGGCGAAAACGCACGCGGTCAGTCTGATTGGGACGGTGAAACGGTTCGCGGTTGTGCTCTTTGTTGCGATGTGGCTACGCCCGTGATGTGTTCAGCCAGCTGCGCCATCGCCGAATGCGAGGACAGGCACGGGGGCCTGTCCCTACGGGTGATTGCTGACCACTGACCACTTGGGGCGGCGCAGATGGGCGGACGGGTTTTAATCCGCGCAATCCCAAAATCCGCGACAATCCGCGATTCAGACCGTGTTGCCTTTCACCCGCCATCAGTCCGCCTTCTCTCCAAATTTCGCCTCATCCACATGGCCGGGCAATGCGCCATGTGTGCGCAACATCTGCCCGCCAAAGCCAAAAATACCCGCTGTCAACGCGGCAGAACCGACAACGAGAAACCAATACATGCCCGCGATGCTATTGGCGACGGCCAGCGTGCAAAAGAGCGCGGCAAAAAAATCGCGGCGGCTCACAAATTTGATCGACATACAAAAGCGGTGAAACCACCCGCGTTCGCTTTCGGGCACATCGGTCGAAAACGCCATATTAAAACTCACCAGACTGCCCGAACCCACCACCTTCAAATACAGAAAAATCAGCAACACGCCCAACACATCGAGAAAAACCATCACCCCGCCCAGCATGGGATAACGCGCATCGCCCGTATGGGCGTACATCCCGCCGAGCACGGCGACAAAAAACGCGAGATACGACACATTATCCGCCAGCGTATCGACCCATTCGCCCGTGCGAGACCCCATAAATTTCAACTTGGCAATCTCGCCATCGCACCCATCCACAATCGACGCAAACTGAAACAACAGCCCGCCCAGCGCGAGGTGCAAATAACTCGTCCCGCCCTGAAACACCAGCCACGCGGACAGAAAACTCAACACCATCGTGGCTATCGACAACTGATTGGGCGTGATGGGCAAATCGACCAAAAAACGCGAAATGCGCGTGGAAATTTTGCGGTTGAAATGCCGCGAAACAAAGCCATCGGTCGGCTTGCCCAGCCTGCGAACCATCTCGCCCTCGGCGTGGACGTGCGCTTCGGGCGTATCCACATCGAGCCAAAACGCGCCGTGGATATCCGCGGTTCGCATGCTGCCGCGCTCGCACAACACCCGAATCCCCCCGGACAAGGACCCGTCGCCCCGCGCAATGGACTGCGCCAGAGCCGCAAACAGAAAGGGGCTACACAGAAAAATCCCCGTATCCACGGCATTGAAATCGGCCAATTCCTTGCCAATTTTGACCACGCGATCATTTTGCATCACGACCTTGGTGGCGTCTTCCATGTCAAAAATGCCATCGAGATCCGAATCCACGCACAGCACGGCTTCGTCTTGCCCCACCGGCAGGTGCCGCAATTTGACCAGCACCTCGGGATCGAACAGATGATCGGACATCAAAAGAATAAACGGCGCATCCACATAGTCTTTCGCGCACAGCACGGATCCCCCATTGCCGCGCTTCCACGCCTCATTGTGAACCCAGTCTATCGCCACGTCTGAAAACTGCGGATCATCGACCAATGCGTGCTCGATCTCATCGCCGCGATACCCGACTACGACCACAAACTCCGAAATGCCCCCGCGCATCGCAGACAAAATCGCGCGCTTGAGCAATGGCACGCCGGCCAAGCGCACCAGCGGCTTGGGCAAATCCGCCCCATAACCTCGCAACCGACTGCCCATGCCAGCGGCAATAATAACGGCCTTAGTCACCATAGCGTTTGCAACCTTTCTCAAAATCCCGCGCCTTACAACAGGCTGCGCCCAATGGCCCGCTGCAATCTCGCCCAGGATCGGTTAAAATTGAATACGGCTTCGTAGTATTTGGCGCGAATAATACCGTACTCTTTCGCGGCATCGATCATCTCGGATGCCTCTTCAAGCCCTGCATTAAATCCATCTCGAACCGACACAAACCACCGGCGGGTCGCCCGCCGCGCCTGGCCGGCAACCGCCATATTTTTTCGCGCTTCGACCAACGCGCGGTAAATCTGCTCGATTTCAATGGCCATGCCCTTCTCGGCCAATTGCTTTTGATACACCAATTTGCGGTGTTCCAAATTGGCTTGGCGCGTCTTGACCGATGCGAGCCCAAACGACAGGGATTGCCGAATCCCGATCACCGCGCCCGCTTGCAACACATTGAAATCGTCTTTGGCAAACGGACTTTTTTGATCGTCGCGGTTCGGCGCGTACCCGTACTTAAATTGGCCCGCGATAAAAACCTGCGGATACTGCTCGGCCTTTGCCACCCGCGCCAGGGATGCGCGCACTTGCACGGCGGCGTCCAATTGCTGCATATCCTCGCGTTCGCCCGCGCGTTGCAGATAAAACGCGAGGGGCTCGATCTCCACCTCCACCGGCGTCAGCGGCTCGGCAAGCAAAAGTGAATCCGTTTCGCCCAACCCCAAAAGCAAGCGCATCGCGGACTCGGCGAGTGCCCTCGTTTTGACCGCGGCATGCACCTTTTCGCTGACGTCAAAGGCAAATCGGTCAATGCGCCCCAAGTCGGCATACGTAAAATCGCCCTCGTCTTCCTCGAGCTTCTCCGCCACAAAATCGCGTGCGGTTTGAAAATCGCGTTGGGCCTCCAATGCCAGTGCCACGAGATCATCGGCCAGTTGCAGGCCAAAATACACCTCGGCAACTTGAAGCTCGAGATCGCCCCGCGCCTTTCGCAACCCCGCTTCCCGCGCCGCTATCCCGGCCATCGCGGCCGTTTTGGCCCCAGACAATTGCCCAAATGTGAACAGCGGTTGTACAACAGTGGCCTCGGTCTGCGTGAAAATGCTCAACCGACTCAGCCGAGTCTCGCCGACGAGCGCGTTGCCCCGGGCTTCGGGCGACGGGCCGATCACAGACCGCACTTCAAACTGCGGCAAAAAGCGCGCGGCATTGACCTGATCCAATTGCGTCTGTGCGATATCGACATCGACGCCCGCTGCGCGCACCCCGGGATACACCTGCATTGCCCGCGCAATACTCGACGCCAAATCATACGTTTCTGCACGCAGATGAGATGCTCCCCCCAAAACCATGCCCACGAGCACGCACAACTGTGAAAAAACGACACACCTGTTGCATTTTAACAACACCTACCTCCTCGATTTCACGGCAAAATTTGCAACCCAAAAAAATGATGTCTGGATTAAACAACGAGTTATAGCAAGGCCCGACAAATGGGTACACAATACCCCCTTGATATATGCGAAAACCGTGCCATTTCTAAAATGCAAAAAAAAACCGGGCACGCGCCCGGGGGGAATCTGCGAATCGGCGAAACGGAGTACAACTGGCCTTCTCCCTTCTCCCTTCTCACTTGGAGATGGGCTGTTGGGAGGGAAATGTTCTCACCGCCATCAGAACAAACCCCACAATCACCCAGAAAATGCGCCGAATGCGCCGAATCAACGCGACCCCCAATCCCAACTCCGGCGTCAACCCCAACAACTGAAAAAGAAACACATGCCCGCTTTCAAACACCCCCACTCCGGAGGGAATAAAGAAAAACGCCGTATTGATCACCAGCGACAACGACATCAACAAAAACGCGGTCAAAAAACACTGCGACTCCCCGAGCAAGTGGAGAATCGCGTAAATTTCAAACGTGCCCAGTATCCAACTCAACCCGTGCAACACCATACACAGCCAGAACCCCATGCGATTTTGCCGGTAAAACGCCGCGATAGTGCGATCCACTTCTTCGAACTTTTCGCGCTTTGACTCCAAAAAGGACAGGCGCAACTTTTTCAGCACATTCAGCATCCACACAGACGCCTGTTGACGCTGAGACACATACGCCGCCACAATCCCCGCCGTGCCCAACACCAGTGCCGCGCCCAATCCGATCTGCACTTCCACCGGAAGCGGAAACATGTACACGGCCACCCCCGCGCCAACGAGCGCGAAACCCAAGCCACTCACCAATTCAACCGTCTTGTTGACGACCAAAGACGGCACGCCCCGCGTCACAGCAACCTGGCCGCGCAACATATACGCCTTGGCCACCTCGCCGCCCACATGAGACGCAGGCGTGACATTGCCAACGGCTTCTCCGGAAATTTTGGTGCGAAGAAGCACCCAAAAACCCGGTCGCTCCCCATCAAAACACATCGCCCACGCCCACGCATTGCTCGCATGCCAACTCAATGCAATGAGCAAAACAGGCACATAGCCCCACCCCATCTGCCGCACATCCTCCCACGCGGCGATGATCCCGACCTCGTAAATCAACACCGCCAGCAGCGACAACCCCATCGCCCAAAACACGGCCCTGCGCGCAGTTCTCATCCGATATCCTTTGCGTTCACCTGCGGATTGTTTTTCGCCTTTCTACCATGCATGCGTGTGATGGCCCTGTCTGGGAAAATAGATTTGATCCACGAAAAACGAGAGGAGCACGCCGAGCGCGTGGCCGACGAGCAGGCCCAAAAAGAAGGGTCGCAACCGCCGGTAGAGATCCACGCCGCCGATGCGTAAAATGACCGATTTGATGCCCCATGCCACAAACACGGAAAAAATGGAATGCACGGCATGCGTTGGCGGCACGACCATGCCGATGGGCGCGAGCGGCCACCACGCAAAGCGATAGCGCATGAGGCTTACCAATGCGAAAATGCCAATGCCCAACAGCAAGAACAGGGGCCGTTCACTTTCCCATTTCTCTTCGCCCTTGAGGGCTTTGACCAAGCCATCATAAGTTCGCGGGGGGTAGCGCGTGAATGGAAAATCGTTGAAATTGTACGCGCCGTGCAAATAGCCCAAATACAGCGAATAGGCAATGGCCGCGCCAATGCCTATTGCGAGCGTGAGGCCAATGCCCAAAACGAGTCGCTTTTTATTTTTTCCCGCCATATCTGCAATGCGCGCCGCGTGTACGAGCGGCGGCATAAACATCGCTTTGTTTTGCGAGCGCACGGAATCGACCAAGCGCAATGCCGTCAGCGTCGATCCGTCAAACGATTTGGGGCCAAAGATAAAATTCAAGATGCCATTGGGCGACATCGGCATGCTGAAATAGACCACGCCGGTTTCGGCAATGACCCGCGCCGTGCCCAAGTACGTGACAAAAATACTCAGCGCGAGGGCGATGGCAACCGCCCAACTGATGCCCACGGCATGAAACCAGAACACGAGAAAAACCACGCTGAACAGCAGGCCAAACGCGCAGGCGCGATACGAGAGCATTTCGCCCGAATCGTCGATGGTGCGGTCGTTGCGAAACGCTTTGACGAACACATCTCGAATGTGCAACCGCGCCATCCACAGGCCCAACAAGACCATGGCGACAAACGCGCCCCCGGCTTGCAGGGAAGTGGTCGCATCGCCAGCACTGCCCTTGTTGCTCAGGTTGATGCCCACGCGCCTGTAAAACATGACCTGCACGCAGTAAAACAAATAAAATACCCAGATGGAAAACAGCACATCGAGGTTGGCAAAATAGGCAAAGCCCACGGTGTAAAAATTAAAGCGCACATGGATGCGCGGAAAATACACGCCCATGGGCATCCAGCCCGGCCCCAGGCTGATGCGGGGAAAGCCGGGGGAAAAATAACTGATGATATTCCATGACAGGATGAGAAACGGAATGGCCGCGCCGATCAGGAAAAATTTGTTCTTCAAAAGGGGCACGCCGCGCTCTGCTTCGGCCAAGTCCCCTGCCGGATGCAAAATGGGATAGGCCAACCGCTCGTGCTCTGCCCATTGCTTTCGCAACATCACCGCCAGGCATATACACCCCACCACAATCGCGGCGATAAACGTCATCCAACCAAACAGGGGCACAAACCACACGCCCCACGGAATGGGCATGTCTGGGCTGGGCATCCCCTCGAACAACCACTGCATGGCCCCGCCCTCATTGGAGGGGATCAAATAGTTGGGCAAATACTGGTGAAAATAACTGCCCCATTGGTTCTCCGGCGTGGCGAGATAGTACGGAATGGCGATCATGCCCAAAAAATAACTCGTCAAACCATACGCGGGAACAGCCGCGCCCACCAGGCCCATCGCCAGCATGGTCCACACTTCGGTGCTGGTCAATGCCCATCGGGCCTGCCATCGGCGCGCGAGGGCATTGCCCAATGTCAACACCACATAAGGCGCGAATAAGGCAATGGGAAAATGCGTGATGTTCATGCGCGCGGTGTGGGCGATGTATTCGACATAGGTGTTCCACCCTATCACCAGCAGCGCGAGGGCCAGGCCCAAAACCAATGCCCGCGCCGTCACGCCTTCTCGATGCGTCTGTATATCGCGATCAACAATGTGTTCCCCAAGTGCCATCGTATTCCTTTTGGTGGGCAGCGAAACAAGCGGTCAGCAATCAGCAGTCAGCAGTCAGCAATCAGTCCACCCTGCCAACCCAAAAATCGAGATGTGAAACCGTAGGGGCGGTGCCCCTGTGCCCGCCCGAAGATAATCGAGATGTGAAACCGTAGGGGCGGTGCCCCCGTGCCCGCCCGAAGATATAGGATCGTTTTTTCCATCATTCGGCCCCAGCCAGCACACAGTTATCTTCCACACCCGCATACACCCTGTCAATGGCCTGCTGAATGTCGAGCGTCAGCCCGAGGGCCGTCACCAGTCGGCAGTAGGTGCGGATGTCGTCGAGTTCGAGACGGCGATCTTTGCGGTCTTTCAACCACTTGTCGCAGACTTGGTAGCCGCCGATGCGAGAGTCATAGACCTCAGAGGGAACAGGCCCGAAATACTGCGTTTGGTTGATGTACTGGCGTTGCCCATCAGAGTCATAGCGAAAGCCCTTGGCCTTTGTCCGGGCGACCTGAGCGTCGCCATCGCCCTCAAAGCGGCAGGTCGGCGGGTCGAGTTCTGGCGAGGTGAGCAAGTGCAGATCGACCAATCGCCCGCCGAGTTCGACGAGTTCGGCAAACAACGCGCTGTCTGATGTGAACGGGATGTGCGGAAAGTCGATCCGCAAAAATTCGGCGTATTGCTCGCGGTAGGCTGGGGCATGCAAAATGGCGTAGGTATAGTGGAAAATGTCCTCGGGCGATGGCACGCGACCATGCGCCTCTGCGAGTGTTGCGACCAGTTTGGGATTCAGATTCGGTTGTCGTTCGGACGCCTCGTGGTGGGCGAAAAGGTCGTCGCGGTCAGCGGTGGGATAGAGGTAGAGGGGATGGGCATATCCGCGCTCTCTGGTCTTGTTAGAGACGCAACAACTCTCAGTAATGCCATTGGTAACAAAGCAATGCTGCCATGTTTCGCTGACAATCTGTCGACAGACATGCAACGCCAGATTCTCCCCGGCCAGCATGTGGCGCATGACCTCGGAACGAGGGCGGGAGATAAAACCGCGTGACTGATCCGTGTAGTAGGTATGGCGGATGTCAAAGGGCCGATAGAGAATCGGAACCACATTCTTGCGTGTCGGGCCGGAATCCCGCAAGTCCTTCTGGGCCAGCGTCACTTTCCACTCTTGCGTATCGCTACTCAGTGCGTAGCTCTGCCGGGCCAGTTCCGGCTCCATCCCCGAAAACGCACGCACCGTATCCCACGCCTCGTCCGCGGACCAGCGAATCGTCAAGCGATCACGAGCGGTTACAATGCCGACGCTATTGAGCGGGAATATCTCGGGGACAGCCATGAACTCGCGATATTTGGCTTCAAACGCGGCGTCATGTGGCACGAACAGATAGAACGGCGATGCAGGATTTATCTCTTGCCAATCGGTGTTGCCGAGGTCATGGGCGTCCAGATAGGTGTATTTGTTCTCTCTCGTCCCGTAGCATTCGGCGTGATGTATGGCGGCTTCCGTGTGTTGGTCGCCGCGCTTGACAAAAAAGGCAATCGCCACGCCCAGCCGGATGTCGAAGACGTTTTGATCGGGGCTACCGTCCGGGCTCGTTTCGAGCTTGAGCGAATTGCCGTGCAGGTCGAGAATGTAGATGTCGTCAAAGGTCTGCATCAGACTGCGGCGCATCCCGCGAAAAGTCGGGTTGTCGAGATAACTGTGATTGGTGATCACCCCAACGACGCCGCGACCTGCCTGCTCAATTTTCCACTGCGCGAAACGCAGGAACTTGACGTAATCATCCTGAAGACCTTTCGGATTTTTCTCGCCCAATGGCTCGCCATCCACTCGTTTGTAGTCCTCAATCAATCCCCGTATCCAATCGCCCTTGTTGCTGGAATCGTAGGAATAGGGCGGATTGCCGAGGATGAGCAAAATCGGCGTCTGCTTCTTGACCACGCCAGCCAAACGGGACTCCTCGGCCAATGCGGACAGGCCGGGCAACCGGCTCTGCTCCAGTTCTGCCATGTCGAGCGTGTTGGTCAAATAGAACGGCACGCGCTCATCATCGCCGAGGCGGTGGCCGAGTTCCTCCAAGAAAAAGCTCATCTTGAGATGGCCTACTGCATAAGGCGCCATCATCAACTCAAGCGCGTAGAAATTCTTGAGAACATGCCGACGGATGAAGTCCGCCCGTCCGCCGCTACCGTATTTCTCTTCGAACTCGGCGACCGCCTGTTGCGCCGCACACGCAACAAACGTCATCGTCCCCGCCGCTGGATCGAGTAGCGTTACGCCATCCGAGGCGAGGCCATCGCGCTGGTCAAATTCCGTCTTGAGAAGGCCATGCAGAGAACACACGATGTACCCAACGACCGGCTCCGGCGTGTAATAAACCCCTCGCCGCTCGCGCTCGTCGGGGTCGTATTGCGCCAAAAAGGTCTCGTAAAAATGCACGATGGGATCGCCACCCTTGCCCTTTCGGTAGTAGTGGTTGAGAATGCCCGGCGCGTCTGCCACGCATAGCACGTCGGCCAGATCATCCACGCACCAAGCGAGTGGGGCGGGCAAGTCGTCGAGCGAAATGAAGCGGAACAGATCGCGCAACACGCCGATAGTATGCGGGATATTGTCGAACGCGACGCGGCGGTTGAACCCCTCTCCTGCCCGCGTGCGAGCCGCAAAAAGGCCGTAGGCTATCGTCTGCGCGAACAGATCGGCAAACGCCTCCGGCGTTAGCGAGCCGATGAGATACGTCTGAAATGCCTCGAAGAAACCGGAGAGCCTCCCGGGCGCGTTGCGTTCCCGCTCAAATTGCTCGCCGATCACCTCGCGGAGGAGGCGCGTGCGTTTCGCCAGTTCAACGGCGAGGGATTCCGCGGTGAATGTCGGGGGCAGTGCGAAATCGAGAAAGCGGTCTAAAAGGGCGGCGAGTTCGGCTTGGTTTTCCAGCGGCGGCGTTGTGCCCAGCGCGTTGAGCACAAAGGGGCGCCCCACGCTGACCGTCTGAACGCGCTCGCCGTTGCGGTACAAGCGGAACTCGAGAAAGTTGGTGAGAATGAGATTGGGAAATGTGGCGCGATAACGCATGAGTTGTTCAGCGTTCTCGACAAGGTCCAATCGCTCTTCGGTCGGCTTCTTGGCTTCAACATAGCCGACGATGCGATCCGCCCCATTCCAGAGCCTGAAGTCGGGGTTGCCGCCCTCGGTGGGCTTGGGCAATGTGGTGACGTGTACGTGCGTCTTGCCGGTGGCATGTGCCGTTTCCGTGAGCATGTCCGCCAGTGCCGGATAGAAACTCTCCTCCCGCGCGTCGCCTTGGCGGGCGATAGCGGTTAGCTCGTTCAGATACGTTGAGAAGATGGTCTTTTGGTTCACCGCTTGGGGCATGGAATTATCCCGTTATTGCGTAACTCCGCTGTTGATTACTCTGTAAATTAAATACTTTGGAATTTCAATTGTTTCAAGGAGGCGTTCGCATGCCCAAACAACACGTCCAACTCACCCCCACAGACCGAGACACTTTGACCGCCTTGATCACCAAAGGAGACCAAAAAGCCCGAATCTACAAACGCGCTTTGGGCTTGCTTGAACTCGACCGAGGCAAAACCTACACCCAAGGGGCTCAAACCCTCGGCATGACCGGGCAGACCCTGAGTCATTGGGCAAAGAAATACCGCACCCTCGGCTTGGACAGCCTCAAAGATGCCCCGCGGCCAGGACGCCCGGTGGAGATGACCGGCAAGCAACGGGCCCAAATCACCGCCTTGGCCTGTTCAACCCCCCCGGCAGGCCATGGCAGATGGACGTTGCGCCTCTTGGCGGATCAGTGCGTGGAATTGGGCTATTGTGAGCATCTCTCACACACGCATGTCAAGACGAGTCTAAAAAAAACGAATTGAAGCCCCACTTGAAGAAAACCTGGTGCATCCGCAAAGTGGATGCGTCCTTTCTCGCACGCATGGAAGCCTTGCTTTGGCTGTATGACCAACCTTATGATCCCAACGTTCCTGTGGTCTGCTTTGATGAACGTCCTTGTTTTCTCATCGGACAAGTCCTGGATCCCTTGCCCCTGACAACAGGCCAAGTGACCAAAGAACATGATGCCTATACCAAACACGGCTCGCGTGCGCTGTTGGCTGCCATTGAGCCTTTAACCGGCAAACGGCTTGCCGAAATCTATCCTCGGCGCACGATGAAGGAAGACACCCACTTTTGTCAGGCGCTGACACAGCATTGGCCACAGGCGGAGAAAATCCGCTTGGTGCAAGACAATCTCAATACGCATACTCGCCATGCCTTCTATCGTTACTTGCCGGCCGATGAGGCGTTTGCCCTCGCGCAGAAGTTTGAGTTCTGCTTTACTCCCAAGTCGGCGAGTTGGTTAAACATGATCGAGATCGAATTTTCGGCTCTGGCGCGAGGATGTTTGAATAGGCGCATTGCGACGCAGGCGGAACTGCGCCGGGAAGTTTTGGCCTTCTTTCAGGAGCGGGAGGCCAAGGGCATCCCCTTGAATTGGCAGTTCACTTTGCCCAAGGCCAGAGACAAGATGAATACCCATTATCAACGCGTTTATCCAGACAATTCAAAACTTAGGATAACTTAATTTACAGAGTAATTATTCGCTGCTACCAATTTTAACAGCTATTTTGACAGGTCGCGGTGGCAATGAAACGATCTTGTGACTGCTTCTCTTTTGTTGCTCGCGGGCGGCGCGGCAGATCGCTTTGATGTCGTGATGAAATCTCGTTGCATACACCTGACGATTGCGGCGAACTTCTTCTATGATGGTATCGCGCCACATGATGTTATCCCTCCATGAGTTCTTGGGGTGTACAGATTGTTGGTGGCTCGTAACTGAATGATCGGCAGCTTGTCTCGATCTGAGGACGTAGTATAGCATTGGCTATATGCGTACAGTTCCAAGTTAGCAGATATTCTATGCCGTGAACAGTTGCAATTGCAATGTGCAAGGCATCAACTCGCGCCCTTTCTGGCAGAGGTACCTGATGGACAAGCCCATCGGCTAAAGTCTCAACGGCGTCGGTGACATTTCGTCAATGACAAATTGCAAAATGAATATATCAAAGTTTTCGCGGCATCGGTTCCACCAATCGTGGGTTAATCGCTGGTTTGCCGCTGTGATCAAATCACGACTCGGCCACGACGTAAGATAACCGATGATGCTGGTTTCGATGTAAACTTTGGAACGCATAGCGCCGGTCACCTGTAATACTAAATTGATTTTCTGTTGCCCTGATGTGATGCGATATGCGACCCGCAAATGATTTCCTTGACCTTACCCAGGCATTCAGAGAAGCCATCGCAAAAATGCCATCCCAAAAGACCATCAGACAAAGCCATCACGCACAGCGCGCAAGGCCGTCTCGCAACCCACCTCGCAGGCCAGCGCATGTCGTGCGACTACAAAAGCGCTTTGCGCTGTGCAAGTCCCTTGGCGCATGAGAGCGGCATTTTTTGCCTACTTTTTTTGCTGTTGAAAAAAAGTAGGTCGCCGAAGGCATCAAAGGCAACCCACAAGGAGGCAGAACCAAACGTTTTAGACAAGCGACGCATGATCCCTACGGAACGTCTGTTCCTCATTCCTCCCTAATGGGAGGCAGGATACGGACAAATAAAAATCAAATTGGTATAAGTGCATCTTGCTGGTGGCGCGTGCCGTTTCCGCGTTAGGGCTTGAAAATATCAGCTACACAATGAAAGGAGTGGTTGGAAGCGGCGAAGATAAACGCGCCGCTGGGGCGGATATGGTCAGCGCATTTCCGATGGTGGCATTGCAAATGGCGGGGATTATCGTGCAATATGATCGCGCTGACCGGGCGGGAAGGAATGTCTCGGGCGCAGGTGCTTTCACCCGATGACAGGTGTTGGGCAGAACGGAAGACGGGATTATATGCCGAGGTCGTCTAAATCCTCTAGTCCATCCAATCCCTCTTCTTCATCCATCAATGGGTCTAACTCCCGAATCACAACGAGAATGGAGGCCTGAGGGACGATGAGATATTTCTCACCTGCAAAAGAAATCTCCATCGCGGCCTTTTGCAAAAACAAGGCAAAATCGCCTTCTTCAACTTGCAGGGGCAAATAGCGCGGCTCTTTGGGCCCGTTGCGCCAGGGTTCGTCCTCTTCGGGTGTTTCTGGCAGGGGCAAACCGGGACCTGTAGCCAAAATGCGACCGCTCTGCACGTCTTCTTTTTCGACCACTGTTTGCGGCAAATAAAGCCCGACTTTGGTTCGCTCTTCCAAATCTTCCCGCTTGATCAAAACGCGGTCGCCAATAACGACCAATTCCTTGTTTCCGATTCGCATTGTCGCATCCCAATTCGCGTACAAACAACCGACTTCATTTCGCCAAACTTAAAAAATACCTTTCACAGTGTCAACTGTTTTAGAATACACGGCAAAAACGCAGAGCAAAGCACAACTGCGTTATACTAAATTGATTTTCTATTGACCTGGTGCGATATATTGCCAGCAAGAGATCTCCCTTGACGTTCCGCAGTCATTCAAAGAAGCCATGGCAAAAATACCATCCCAAAAAACCATCAGACAAAACCATCGCGCACAGCGCGCAAGGCCGTCTCGCAACCAACAGCCATCTTGCAACTTCCTTCGCAGGCCAACGCATGTCATCCTATTACAAAAGCGATTTGCGCTGTGCAGAGCACCCCTCGGCGCATGAGAGCGGCATTTTTGAACTGCTGGGGCAGTTGTACCCCGCTCGCCTACTTTTTTTTCCTGTTGAAAAAAAGGAAGTCGCCGAAGGCATCGAAGGTAACAAACGAGGAGTTAGGACCAAACGTTTTAGAGTCCCTAACAAAAAGCGTTGACATGGATTTGTGAGAGGCCGACTTTGAGGCGTTCCTACGGCTGTTCACTCATCTGTTTCAGACGCTTGATTTCTTTATGTTAGGGCTTCTTAGACAAGCAACGCATGATCCGTACAGAACGTCTATTCCTCATTCCTCCCTGATGGGAGGCAGGATAGGGCTTGACAAATGGCTGGATAAGGCATATTATTTTTCCCCGCGTTGTAATGCACTTTTGATTTTAGGAGCCGCTCCATGTTGTCTTTTTCCCCTGCACTCTCAATGCCCGTCGTTGTACGGGCGATGCGCGCAGTACATTCCCCTCGTGAGCGGGTGCATGGATAGCGGATCATTTTGGTCGTTTGACACTCAAAAGCCGTTGGAATGTTCCGTTCCAGCGGCTTTTCATCATGGAGATGTTGCGTTGAAACGGGTGATTGGACAGGCGCGAGCGGCTCGGGTTTTGGCCGAATGGGTCGAAAAAGACCGCATCCCCCACGCGCTGTTGTTTTTGGGCACTTCTGGCACGGGCGCAGTGGCCGCGGCCTTGGAGTTTGTGCAGGCATTGCACTGTCGGGCAGAGGGTGCAGTCGCCTGCGGGCGTTGTCCCTCCTGTCAAAAGGTGGCACATCTCAATCATCCGGATAATACGTTGCTCTTTCCCTTTTCTCGACGCGTGAAAGAGGACGACATGCAGGCGGCACTGCTCGAAGTGTGGCAATCGCCCTATCGCTATCCCCTGCCCGGCGACAACGAGAACATCGCCATCGATCGCGTGCGGCAAATGCAGCGGCAGTTCGCCCACAGCGCGTTTGCAGGCGGCTGGCGCACGGCCCTCGTGTTGCACGCCGAACAGATGCGCGCCGAAGCGGCCAATGCCATGTTAAAAACGCTGGAAGAACCGCCGGATCGGTCCTTGATCATTTTGGTCGCCTCCCCCAAAGACGCGCTGTTGCCCACCATTGTGTCGCGGTGTCAGTTCGTGAAATTTCCCGCGCTGTTGCCCGCTGACATCCGCACGGCGTTGGCGGCACAGGGCGTGGATGAAACCGCGGCAGATTTCATCGCGCGCACCTGCGGGGGCGATTTTCGGCGGGCAATGGACATGACCGAAGGCCGTGTTGCAGACCGGCAGGATCGCGCGTTTCGGTTTTTGGATGCCCTGCTGTGGGGGCAGGACGAGCGCACGTTTGAAGCCTTGGCAAAACTCGACCGGCAAGAGGCATTGGAGATTTTGGAAGGCGTGGAGGTCTGGCTGCGGGACGCGCTGTTGCTGCAATGCGGGCTGCCCGACCAGATTGCCAATGCCGCGCAGGTGGACAATGTCGGGCGATTGGCAGAGGTTTTCGATCTCGACCACCTTACAGCGACGGTGAAAAAGATCGAATCCCTGCGCGAAATGAACCACCGCAATGTGAATATAAACCTGGGGCTGATCTCGTTTTGGCAACGGATTCGGTCCTTTTGAGTGGATGCGAAAATGGGCACATTTTACATTACGACCCCGATTTATTACGTCAACGACGAACCCCACATCGGGCATGCGTACACGACGATTATGGCCGACGTGCTGGCGCGTTTTCACCGCTTGGCCGGCGATGAGGTGCTGTTTGTCACCGGCACGGATGAGCACGGGCAAAAAGTGGATGAGGCCGCCAAAAAACGCAATTTGTCGCCGCAGGCGCATGCCGACGAGATGGTGGGGCGCTTTCGGGATTTGTGGCGGGTGCTGGATATTTCCAACGACGATTTTATCCGCACCACCGAGGCGCGGCACACGCACGTTGTCACCGAAATTTTGCAGCGCATTTACGACGCGGGCGAGATTTATGCCGACAATTACGAGGGCTGGTATTGCATCCCGGACGAGCGATTCTGGACGGAAAAAGATCTGATTGCGGGCAATTGTCCGGATTGCGGGCGCCCCACGGTGAAAATATCCGAGAAGAATTACTTTTTTAGAATGGGCAAATACCAAGACTGGCTCATCGAACACATCGAGACGCATCCCCGCTTTATTCGCCCGGAAAAGCGGCGCAACGAGATTCTCGGGTTCTTGCGTCAACCCCTGGGCGATTTGTGCATTTCTCGGCCCAAGTCGCGTTTGGAATGGGGGATTCCGCTTCCCTTTGACGAAAATTACGTGTGCTATGTGTGGTTCGATGCGTTGATCAATTACATCACGGCGCCGGGCTATCTCGCCGATGTTGCGCGCTTTGAACACTGGTGGCCCGCGTCTTGCCATCTGATCGGCAAAGACATTTTGACCACGCACTGCGTGTATTGGCCCACCATGCTCAAGGCGATGGGCGCGCCGCAGCCGGAAACGATTATGGGGCATGGCTTTTGGCTCGTGGATGAGACAAAAATGGGCAAGTCGCTGGGCAATGCGGTGCGACCCTTGGACTTGGCCGACAAATACGGCGTAGATGCGTTTCGGTATTTTTTGGTGCGCGCCATGACCCTGGGGCAAGATAGCGATTTTAGCGAGGTGGCTTTTGTTCAGCGTTACAATACCGAGTTGGGCAATGAGTTGGGCAATTTGCTCAATCGCTCTGTGGTGATGGCCGCGCGATATTTGGATGGGGTTGTGCCCAATATAGATCGCAACCATGCGGCACTTGGCGCATTG
This sequence comes from uncultured Latescibacterota bacterium, assembly GCA_958295785.1. Taxonomy (GTDB): domain Bacteria; phylum Latescibacterota; class UBA2968; order UBA2968; family UBA2968; genus VXRD01. The sequence continues at coordinate 738,984 of OY282377.1, read as the reverse complement.
AAAGCGCGAACCGATTTGACGCTCGCCGCCGTGGGCGAAGCCATCGATGCGATGAATCCCAATGCCGCGCTCGATGCGATTTGGCGATTGGTGCGCGAGGCCAACCGATTTGTCGAAGTGCAAACGCCTTGGAATTTGGCGAAGGACGCGAGCAAACGGGCCGAGCTCGAAGTGACCATTTACGCGCTGCTGGAAACCATGCGGCAACTGGCCGTTTTGTTATTTCCGGTGATCCCGTCAAAAGCGCGGGAGATTTGGCAACAACTCGGCGCGACGGGATCGCCCGAGGATATTCATCTGGACGATTTGAAACCATGGGGAGGTCTGGACGCCAATGGCGAGGTCGCCCCCGGCGATCCGGTATTCCCGCGTATCGAGGAGGTCGATGTGGCAAAAGCAGAACCGAGAGAAGACCTGATTTCTTTTTCGGAATTTCAGAAACTCGATTTGCGCGTGGCAAAAATTGAAGCCGCGGACCGCGTGGCAGGCGCGGATCGCTTGCTACGTTTGCAAATCCGTTTGGGCGATGAGCAACGCCAAATCGTCGCCGGCATTGCCGAGCACTACGCCATAGACGCGCTCATCGGGCGACAGATCGTGGTGGTCGCCAATTTGCAACCCGCGACCATTCGCGGCGTGGAATCCCAAGGCATGCTGTTGGCCGCATCCGATGATCGCGACCTCGCACTCATCGCACCCGATGGCGAGATCAGCACTGGCGCCGAGGTGCGGTGACAGCGCTGAGAGGCGATAATAAAAACGTAGGGACGCGGCCCCTGTGCCCGCCCGAAAGCGAGAAGTGACCTACCCCCGATGCCCGAAGAACACTTTGAGGCATTGGTCGTAGCCGTATGAGCAGATGACCTATGGAAATTGCGTTGATCACCAAAGAGCAGGTAAAGAACCGAACGCACTGGATTGACGAGATCAGTCGTCTAAGTGGCGATTTTGGCGTTGATGCTGAGAGGATTGAGCAAGAGCTACGGCAAGAAATCAGGACGTATGGGATTGAGCCACTGCTTGGACACCTGCGTCTGTGTGGCGCAATTCCAGAGTGCTATGGACACGATACCAGCGAAGAGAAACTTTACGCCAAGTACACCGATGTTGTCATTCACGAAGCGTATACTGCAATGGGATTTGCGAGTCTGGTCCTCAGGGAACGGGCAAACGTGGCGGATGTTGAGTGCGTCACTGACAATTACAGTTTTGTCGCCGATGCAAAAGCATTTAGACTGAGTCGCACGGCAAAGAATCAGAAGGATTTCAAGGTCCAAGAAATGGACAGTTGGAAGCACGGAAAACCCTATGCAATGGTTGTCTGCCCGGTGTACCAATTGCCATCTCGGACGAGCCAGATATACCAGCAAGCTACGGTGAGGTCCGTTTGTATTGCGACATATACGCATTTGGCCGTGCTTGTTCGTTATGCCCAAGAGACAACACAAAGCAAGGCGGTGGCGTTGGTTCACGAGGTGTTTAGAACGGTTGAAGCGATGAACCCCTCAAGAGATGCAGCTAGCTACTGGCAGACAGTGAACCGCACGCTTTTGGATTTTGACAGCGTAATCGGTGGAATATGGCGAGATGAGAAACTCGCGTCAAATGAGGCGATCCTCATCTCAAGAGAGGAAGCTCTCACTTTCCTCGCTGTGGAAAGAGAGCGTATTATGAGACTGTCCCGATATGAAGCGATAAACGAAGTGCTAAAGTGGAGAAAGCTCGACAACAAAATTCAAAAGGTTCAATCGGTCGCCGAAAACGGGATTCTCAGCTTGGAGTGATGGTCATGAACGAAAAATACCTCGACAAAATTACACGAGGCGATTGCCGAGACCACATTCCCCACTTGGCGGACAACAGCATTGAACTTTTTTTGTCGGATATTCCCTACGGCATCAGCATGGATGATTGGGATGTGTTACACGACAACGCGAACTCGGCACTGTTGGGGCAGTCGCCCGCGCAGGTTGGGAAATCCGCATTCAAGCGGCGGGGCAAGCCGATCAATGGCTGGTCGCGGGCCGATAGGAACATCGGACGAGAATATCAGCAGTGGTGTCAGCGTTGGGCTAAAATGGTTCTGCCGAAAATGAAAAACGGGGCTTCCCTCTTTGTTTTTGGCGCGCGGCGCACCATACACCGCGTCGTCAATGCGTTTGAAGACAGTGGCTTTTTGCTCAAGGATATCCTCGCTTGGAAAAAGGAATCGGCACACCACAGGGCGCAACGGGTAAGCATTGTTTTTGAACGGCGCGGATTACAATCCGAAGCCGAAGCGTGGGATGGCTGGCGTTTGGGCAACCTCGCTCCTATTTACGAGCCGATAGCGTGGTTCACCAAACCCTACAAAATTGGCGGCACCCTCGCCGACAATATTCTCGAGCACGGCGTGGGCGCAATGAATCTAAAAGCGTGTCAGGTTCATCGCGCGAATCCGACCAATCTCTTGGCTTATGGTTTCCAAAAGGGCGAACACAAAATTCACGAAGCGCAAAAGCCGTTGAAACTCATCGAATTTCTCATCGAACTTACGACAAAAGAAAGCCAAGTGGTGCTCGACCCGTTCGCGGGAAGCGGCACCACGGCGGTTGCCGCACAACGGCTCGGCAGGCATTTTATCTGTTTTGAGATCGCACCCGAATTTCATCGCGGCGCGCTTCAGCGGCTAAACTCAAATTGCGAAATGGGAGATGCGGAAGACGCCCACGCGATCCAGCCCATGCTTTTCGAGACAGCAAAAGATGGATATGGGAACTGAACGCGGGGGATACCCGAACTTGCAGAGGTCATAACTCATTGTTTTTACAATAAAATTTTTAAGCGCGTGAACCATGAATCCCCAGGTTAAACAGGTGCGCCCGATAGAAAATTACCAGATAGAGGTGATATTCGAGAACGGCGAGCAAAGACTATTCGACATCAAACCCTATCTACAGCGCGGAGGTTGGTGGATTGGGTGGGTTGAAGAAATCCTAGGCGTGAACTGTCAAGAGAGAACGCGAGGAGACTTGCTCAATTCTCTGAGAGTCACGCTTCGGGAAGCCTTGGAATTTATTGAGCGTTAGGCAGAACAGAGGTGAACCGATGAGACAAGTCGTTATTTATCCGGGCGAAGATGGCTATTGGGTGGCTGAATGCCCGAGCTTGCGCGGTTGCATCAGTCAGGGAAAAACGAAACGAGAGGCCATCGCCAATATCAAAGAGGCCATCGAAGGATATATCATTTCTCTTGAGGAGGATGGCCTGTCAGTTCCCGAAGAACACTTTGAGGCATTGGTCGTAACCGTATGAGCAGATTGCCGAGGATTTCAGGGAGAGACTGCGTCAAAGCACTTGGCAAAGTTGGATTTTATCTGAAGCGACAGCAGGGAAGTCATCTGATTTTGCGCCGAGATAATCCTTTTGCTCAGGTTGTTGTTCCCAACCATAAGGAATTGGATAGAGGCACATTGCGCGCCATCATCAGACAAGCAGGTCTCTATGTAGATGAGTTTGTGCGGTTATCGCGATGAAGAGGAATCCAATGGATAAAGATCAGTATCTGGAGGAAGTGCGGAAGGCCCTTGAGAAAGACCAAAAGCGACTCGGTGATGTCTGGCGACTTACCAAAGAAGACAAGTCCCCCGCCGATATGTCAGAAGAATTGGGTCTTGAAACAAATATATCGTCAGTTTACAGAAAGTTCATACAGATCATTGAGATGGGTGAGGAGGGTATCAGTGTCCTACCCACAAGTCGTACGACAGCTATCGAGTGTAGAGACTCGTTGCGAGGTTTCATAAAACGCGGTCATGAGTATCTCTCCCAAGAGACCATCCAGATACTTGAAAAGCAAGCGGAAGAATGCGAGCGCCGGGCAAATGATCCCCAAGCCTTGGAACAGGAGTATGTCAAGGTAGAAAGAGAAACGAGCCAAGCCGAGAGCCAAGCCGATCTGTCTGGCGTCGCGGGGATTTACGTGTACACCTATCCCCACTACTACCGCTATCCAGTCATAAAAGGAGATGACGAGACAGATGATCGGACATACCTGAAAATTGGGATGTCTGCAAGAGACGCCTCTGAGCGCGTTAGACAACAGACGACGCCCATGCCAGAGCCGCCAATGCTCCTGCAAATCTGGATGGTCGAAAACGACAATGATCTAAAGGAAATCGAAAAAAAAATCCACGATCATTTGCGTACGATTGGCCATGGCAACTTCCAGAATCGTCGTCAAGGGAATAGAGAGTGGTTTCTAACCAATGAACAGTCCGTCGCATCAACCGCCAATCTCTTGGGTCTCAAGCTCCACTATGAACGCGGGCCAGAGGCCGACGATTAGCCGATTCTTGGTCTTGGCAGTCAAAAAAAAAGAGGGAATAATATGAAACTCAAGGTCGTTATTCACAAAGCAGAAGAAGGTGGGTACTGGGCAGAAGGGCCATCCATTGAGGGTTGCGCGACCCAAGCCGAGACATTCGACCACAGGATTTTCGCATGCTCATCGACTCACACGCACATCTGATGTTTCCGCAGTTTAGCGGGGATTTGGACGAATTGCTCGTGCGGGCACGCGCCGCAGGGGTGGGGCAAATTGTGAACGTGGGCACCAATTTGGAGACGAGCCGCGCCGCCATCGCCATGGCCGAAACCCATGACACTGTGTTTGCCTCGGCGGGGTTTCATCCGGCGGATTCTGAAAAGGCGGATGCGTCATCCCTCAAAAAATTGCCCGATCTTTTGGCGCGTCGCCGGGTCGTTGCCGTCGGGGAAACCGGGCTGGATTTTTATCGCAATTACGCGCCGCGCGAGATGCAGGAACGGGCGTTTCGGGTGCATATCCGTCTGGCGTGCGAAATGGGCATGCCGCTGATCATCCACAGCCGCGCTGCTGAAACGCGCGTGTTGGACATCTTGGAGGCAGAAGGCGGATCGAAAGTGGGCGGCGCAATGCACTGTTTTGGCGGGAACGCGGCGGAAGCCCGTCGCGCGGTTGATCTCAATTTTCATCTGGGTTTTGGCGGCATTGTCACCTTCAAAAATTCGCACGCCTTAAAAGTCGCATTGGGCGTGCCCGTCGAGCGGTTGATTTTGGAGACCGATTGTCCATTTCTCGCGCCAGTGCCAAAACGCGGCAAGCGCAACGAGCCGGCGTACGTGCGCTATGTCGCCGAGTGCTTGGCGCGTGCCGGACGCGGGAAATTCGACTCGGTGTGCCGACAGACAACGCAAAATGCCCAGACCTTGTTTGGATTGCCATCGTGAAACCGAAAAAGAGCTTGGGCCAGCATTTTCTTACCAATGGCGCGTCTGCTGCGCGGATTGTGGAAGCCGCACAAATCGGCAAAGAGGACTGGGTCGTAGAAATCGGCCCTGGCCGAGGCGCGCTGACGGGCTTTTTGCTCGCGCAGGCAGACCGGGTCATCGCCATTGAAATCGACGAGAAATTGTGCGATCTGCTCGCCGCGCAATTCGGTTCGCAATTAAAACTGGTATCCGAAGACGTCAGACGAGTCAATTTGCCCGCGCTCGTCGCCCCCCGAGACAAGGCGATTTTGGTGGGCAACTTACCCTATCACATCACGGGCGCGCTCATCGGGCAGATTACAGATGCGCGCGGGGTTTGGAAACGCGCCGTAATTGCAGTACAACGCGAGGTGGGGCAACGCATGATCGCGCAACCGGGAAGCAAAACGTATGGCGTGTTGTCTATCGCCACACAGGTGCGATGCACAGCGCGGCGGTTGTTCGATCTGCCGCCCGCGCATTTTTTCCCCGCGCCCAAGGTGCATTCGTCTGTGTTAATGCTGGATTTTGAAGCCCCTTCTGCTTATGATATTGCAGATGAAAAGCGTTTGTTTGGCGTGGTGCGCGCCGCATTTCAACAGCGGCGGAAAATGGTGCGGAATGCCCTCGCCCATGTGGTAGATGAAGAAATTCTGAGGTCGGCAAAGGTCGATGGTCACGCACGTCCCGAAACCATATCTATCGCCGGATATGAACGGATTTGCCGCGCATTGGCGACGCGGTAACTTTTAGAGAAAGGAATTTTTGATGCCCATGCCGCAGTCGGATAAAATTTGGTTCAATGGGAAGTTTGTGAATTGGGACGATGCCAAAATTCACGTCCTCTCTCATGTGGTGCATTACGGGTCGAGCGTTTTTGAAGGCCTGCGCTGTTATCACACGGCCCAAGGGCCGGCGTGTTTCAGGCTTCGCGATCACGTCAACAGGCTGTATGATTCGACCAAAATTTACCGCATGGAGATTCCCTTTAGTCAGGTGGAATTGGAAGACGCCATTTTGGAGACGATTCGCGTGAACAATTTGCAAGCGTGTTATATCAGACCCGTGGTGTTTCGGGGGTTTGGCGAATTGGCCGTCAATCCGATGCCCTGCCCGGTCGAGGTGGTGATCGCCGTGTGGGAATGGGGCAAGTACCTGGGGCCAGAGGCTTTGGAAAAAGGCGTGTCGGTTCGGTTTGCGTCGTGGAATCGCTTGGCCCCCAACACCATGCCCTCGCTGGCCAAGGTGGGCGCGAATTACATGAACGCACAATTGATCAAAATGGAAGCCATAGCCGATGGCTATGCCGAAGGCATTGCCTTAGACACGCAGGGGTATGTGAGCGAAGGCAGTGGCGAGAATATCTTCATGGTGAAAAATGGGCAAATTTACACGCCCTCTACCGGGTCGTCCATTTTGCCCGGCATCACGCGCCATTCGGCGCTTACCCTCGCCCGCGCCATGGGCTATTCCGTAACGACGCGACCGATTCCCCGCGAGTCCTTATACATTGCAGACGAGGTGTTTTTTACGGGTAGCGCAGCGGAAATCACGCCGATCACCGCGATTGACCAAATTGAAATCGGCAGCGGTTCTCGGGGGAAAATTACACAGCAACTCCAAGAAGCCTTTTTTGCGATAGTGGAAGGCCGAACAGAAGACAAATACGAGTGGCTGACGTATGTGTAAGCCTTGTATCTGAGCAATCGGCAAAACAAGCGGGTTGATTGCATTTCGCGTCTTCGGGTGGGCACAGGGGTCGCGCCCCTACGATGACCTCTTGAAAATCTTTTAATCCTGTAAATCCCGATTCGCTTTTGGGCGAATGGGCAGAGACTGACAACTGACATGAAAAACAAAAAAATTGCAGTGATTGGCGCGGGCAACATGGGCGGCGCGCTGATGGCCGGTTGGATTCGGTCCGGGCAGATCGCGCCCGAAAATATCACGGCGGTCGATCTCATTGCCGAGGTGTTGGCGCAGAGAAAACGCGAATTGGGCGTGTGTGTTGCAACCGACGCGCGCGAGGTGGTGGGGGATCAAGATGTGGTGGCGTTGGGCGTGAAGCCCCAATCGTGGGAACAAAGCGTCATGGGATTTCGGGATTTGCTTCACAGCGATCAGGTGATCATCTCTTTTATGGCAGGTGTGCGGATTGCGGCATTGGAAGCGGTCATAGGCCCATTGCCCATCATTCGCGCAATGCCCAATTTGCTCGCGCAAGTCGGCGCGGCGGGTTCGGGCGTGTGTGCGGGCGCGCATGCGGGCGGCGATCACCTGCGCTCGGCACTATCTTTGTTCAACGCTGTGGGGTCAGCCGTGGTCGTTTCAGAATCGCAGATGGATGCCGTGACCGGGCTTGCGGGCAGCGGGCCTGGGTATGTATACGCCATCATCGACGCGTTGGCAGATGGAGGCGTGCGTTCCGGGTTATCCAAAGACGTGGCGCTGACGCTTGCAACGCAAACTGTGCTGGGCGCAGCACTTGTGGTTGCCGAAAGCGGCGACCATCCGGCGCGGTTGAAAGATCGGGTCACATCGGCGGGCGGAACGACGATAGCGGGGTTGCACGCGCTGGAACAAGGGGGGATGCGCGCCGCGTTGATGGACGCTGTTTGGGCTGCCACAGAGAGATCGAAGGCACTGGGAGAATGAGATGATCGCGATAGTGAACTACGGAATGGGGAATTTGCGGAGTGTTCAAAAAGCATTTGAACACATCGGCGCGAAGGCCGCGATTGTGCATCGGCCCGAAGAGATCGACAATGCGGACCGCGTCGTGTTGCCCGGCGTGGGCGCGTTTGGCGATGCCATGGACAATCTGAAAACAGCGGGATTGATCGCTCCCATTGTAAAAGCCATCGCAGAGGGCCGCCCGTTTTTGGGAATATGTTTGGGCTTGCAACTGATGTTTGCCGAAAGCGAAGAGATGGGGCAGCACAAAGGGTTGGACATTTTGCCGGGCGGGGTGAGGCGTTTTCCCAAAGGGCAGCGCGTGCCGCAAATTGGCTGGAACAAAGTGCGAATCCAGCGCGAGACCGCCCTGTTGGACGGCGTGCCCGATGGGTCGTATTTTTATTTTGTGCATTCTTTTTACGTGGCCTCCAAGCGCGATGACGATGTGATCGGCACGACGGATTACGGAATCGATTATGCGTCAATCGCCGGAAGCGGGCGGGCTTTTGGCGTGCAGTTTCACCCGGAAAAAAGTCAGGACGCCGGGCTGAAAATTTTGAAAAATTTTGCGGAGCATGTGTAGCGTGTTGGCAAAGCGAATTATTCCGTGTTTGGACGTGAAAAACGGGCGCAATGTGCGCGGGGTCAGGTTTTCGGCTGACAAAGACGCCGGCGACCCCATCGCGCTGGCGAGGCGATACGACAAAGAAGGCGCCGACGAACTGGTGTTTTACGATATTACCGCGTCGGCGGAAAAGCGCGAGATCGTGGGCGAACTCGTGCGGCGCGTGTCCGAAGAGGTGTTCATCCCCTTTACGGTTGGCGGGGGCGTTCGCACCTATCGCGATATTCGCACCATTATTGAAGGGGGCGCGGAAAAAGCGTCGATCAATTCGGCGGCCATACACACGCCAGAGATCATCACGCAAGGGGCCGAAAGTTTTGGGTCGCAGGCCATCGTGGGGTCCATAGACGCGATTCGGCGACCGCTTTCCGATTGCAGTTCAGAACCGCGCTGGGAGGTGGTCATCAATGGCGGGCGCACCCCTACCGGCAAAGACGCCCTCGAATGGGCGGAAGAACTGGTGGATCGCGGCGCGGGCGAACTGGTTTTGAACAGCATTGACGCCGATGGGACAAAAGCGGGATACGATATCGAATTGAACAGCATGGTCGCCGAGCGCGTGGATGTGCCCATCGTGGCGTCTGGCGGCGCGGGCGGCCCGGAGGATATGTATGCCGTGTTGTCCAAAGGCAAGGCGAGTGCCGCGCTGGCCGCGTCCATTTTTCACTACCATCAGTACAGCATTTTTGAGGTCAAAACCTATCTCGCCGAACGCGGGGTGCCGGTGCGTCCCAAAATTGAAATTGATTTGACATGAGAAAAAAAATAAATCGCAAAGCCCTATTCGCCAATGTGCGGCGGGTGGTGGTGAAACTGGGCACGCGGGTGGTAACGGCGCGCGACAATGAATTGAATCTCCCCGTGATTGATCGCTTGGCCGCCGATGTGGCCCACCTGAGAAATCGCAGTGTAGAGGTGGCGATAGTGACATCGGGGGCGGTTGGCGCGGGCATGGGGCGGTTGGAATTGGCGCGTCGGCCGAGGCGGTTGGCCGAGTTGCAAGCCACGGCTGCGGTCGGGCAGGGCTTGGTGATGGACGCTTACAAACGCGCATTTGAGGCTTATGATATGTCGGTGGGACAAGTGCTGTTGACGTCGGATGATTTGGACAATCGCACGCGATACGTGAATGCGCGCAACACCTTGGACCAATTGTTTCGGTATGGCGTGGTGCCCGTTGTCAATGAAAACGACAGCGTGGCAGTGGAAGAATTGCAATTGTCTGTGGGCGAAAACGACCGCCTCTCCGCGCTGGTGTCGCATCTCTTGGACGCGGACATGCTGGTGTTGTTGACCGATGTCGATGGGTTGTTTTCCTGCGATCCCGCAAAAGACCCACACGCGCAACTGATTCGGTTCGTGCGCGGCGTGCCCGAAGAACTCCACGCAGCAGTGGGGGCTTCGGGCAACGCGCTTGGGCGCGGGGGCATGCGAACAAAACTCAGGGCCGCCGAGGCCGTGCTACAAGGCGGGCAGATGGCACTGATCGCCAATGGGCATGCAAATGGCTTGCGCGACATTTTGGACGACGCAGATTGCGGCACGCTCTTTGTGCCGCACAATCGCAGTTTGAACAGCAGGGCACTGTGGTTGGCGCATTCCCGCAAGCGCGGCAGCGTGGTGGTGGATGAGGGCGCGGCCACTGCTTTGACCGACGGGGGCAAAAGTTTGTTGCCTTCGGGCATTGTTCGCGTGATTGGCAGCTTTGAAGTGGGCGAACTCATTGGCGTTGAAACCGAACAGCGCGTTGAGATCGCGCGCGGCTTGACGCGATTTGGCGCCGATGATGTGCGGCGTATTTGCGGAAAAAAAACGCAGGAAATTGTCCAAATTCTCGAGATTGCCAATGGCGCGGCGGTTATCCACCGCGACGATATGGTGGTTTTGAGAAGGGAGAGGCAAGGGTAGTGCAAAGGGCAATGACCGCTGGAAATTAGCTTTCAGCCCAAAGCGATGTATGGACTCAATGCTTGTTTTGCTAACCGCTTGGGCGTTGGGGACTGGGGAACGCACGGGCGGCTGAAGGGCTAGGCGGACTAACCACCGACCACTTGGAGGTTTTTTATGCGCGCATTTTATCGCGGACACAGTACGGTGTTGCCGGGAAGTACCCGGCGCCGCCTGAACAAATTTCTGATCTTTGCACCGGTGGTGCTTTCTGTTTATTTTTGCTTTGCAGGAGACAGCGGATTTTTTCAACTCGTGATGCGCGAGCAACAGATCGCCGCGCTGAAACGGGAGATTGCAACCATTCGCCAGCAAAATGCGGACTCGGAGCGCGAGGCCGCCCTGTTGGAAGACAATTTGGGCGAAATTGAACGCATTGCCCGAGAACGCTACGGCATGGTGTATCCGAATGAATCGGTTTATATGATTTACACCAATCCACCCACAGAATTGGAGAAGCCGTGATTTGCCAGACCGATGGCTTGGTGTTGCGCGGGTTTCGCATGAGCGAGAGTAGCAAGGTCGTCGTGCTGTTTTCCCGCGAGTACGGCAAGTTGCGTCTCGTCGCCAGAGGGGCGCGGCGGCCCAAGAGCAAATTTGGCGCGAGTCTCGAACCCATGACCTGGGGCCGCTATGTCTTTTATCGGCGGGAGAATCGCGCATTGCAAACCCTGAGCGAAGGCGATATTGCCCACGCTTTTGAACCGATCAAGCAACACTACGGGCGCATGGCTGCCGGCAGCGCGATATGCGAATTTCTCGACCATATTACCGAAGACGAGGACCGCAACCCGCTTTTGTTTAGCATCGCGCTCGAAGCCATGCAATGGGTGGGCAGCATTTCCGAGACGGCATTGGATGTGCCGGTGTGGTATTTTCAAATTCGCGCGGCGGGCGCGGCGGGGTATCGGCCCCATGTGAGCGGCTGCGTTCAATGCGGCACTCGGCTTGCGGGCAGGCATTTGGGGTTTAGCCCGGGCTTGGGTGGGACCCTGTGTGGCAACCACGCAGCCGCGGGCATGCGCGTGCGTTTCGAGACCGCGAATTTGATGGCGCATCTACAAGTGAGACAGCCCGACCGCATCGACCTCGCGCTTTTGCGAGGCGTGGATCGCGCAGAGATGACGCGCGTATTGCGCGCATTTTTTGATCAGCACATCGCATCGCACTATCGCCCAAGAGCACTGGATTTTTTTAATCGCTTGAGGGCCGCAGAACAACCTGCGGCCTATCGCGCGGGGGGATAAAATGATGCTCACGCATCTTTTCAGACAGTGGTTGGTACGCGAAAAGCCCTTGTTTTTCACATTGCGCGCGGTGCCGCTCTTTCGTGACCTGAACCGCCGAGAGTTGCAACAGGTGGCGCACCTTCTAGACATTCGCGCGTATTCAGAAGGCGATGTGGTTTTTGAACAGGGCGCGGCGGGCGATGGCGTCTATGTGGTGCTGAAAGGGCGCGTGGCGGTGAGTCAGAAAGATGGGAAAGACCGTGGGCAAGTGCTGCTTTCCCAATCCGAATCCGGATCTTTTTTTGGCGAAACCGCGCTGTTAGACGACGCGCCCCGAACCGCTGCGGCAGTGGCAGAAGAAGACACCCGATTGGCATTGTTCGCCCGGGACGCGCTGAGCCAGTTGGCGGAACAGCGACCGCGCTTGGGCGTGAAAATTGCCATTCAACTTTCGCAAATCATCGCCGAGCGATTGCGCCGCACCAATCGCGGTTTGCAGGCTGCCCGAGATGTGCTGGAAAAACAACAAAAACGGGACAAAAAAAATGAATGAACCCTCTTCAAGCGGCATGCGGGCTGTGCAGATCTTGCGTATTGTGATTTTTGTGGTTCTGATAGCGGTGGTGGGTTGGCTGCTCTATACCATTCGGAGCACGCTAGCCCCTTTTTTTCTCGCGTTTGTGCTGTCATATCTGTTGATGCCTTTGGTCGATTTCCTCGAGTCCTACCGCTTAAATCGCCTGCTCGCCGTGGTCGCTGTCTTGATGGCTGTTTTTGCCATTGTGATCATTCCCCTCGTCGTGGTCGCGCCGATGATCGCGCGCAACACAGAAGATTTGGTTCAGCACATCATTGGCGAGCGGGGATCATGGCCCTGTGTGGTGGAAAATCCCGGCGCAGTCATTGTCGCGATGGATCGTTTTGAAAGCGACCTCGAAGATTTTAAGGTAGAGGGGTTGCCCATCCAATTGATGCCCGGCGAGCGGGATACCCTGCGCGTGGTCTTTTCCCCTCAAGGGGCTGAAACGCGGCGGGCACTTTTGAACGTGTACGGTTCATCGGGCGGGCGAGATGGCATTATTGCGATGATATTCGTGGGGAACGACACGGCATCGGTTTCAGACGCGGTCATTTCCGAACCCACTCAAAAGGTTCGATTTGGCCGGTCGGACATTTTGGTGTCGGCAACCCAACATGTCTTTGGCAGTTACAAGCCCGGCTATTTCGCATTGGTGAAATCCTATACGGAAACCCTTTGGACTCAGGCCGAAGACTGGATCCCCATGCTCATAGGCAATGATGTCGTAGAGGAAATCACTGCGCGTTTTCAGATCATCGTCACCAATTTTTTTAAGCAAATACCCAGATTGATCGGGCAAGTGTTGTCCGGGGTTACTTATGTCATCATCGTGCCCCTGGTTTTGTTTTTCTTTTTGGGCGAGGGGCGAGCGATCAAGCGCACGCTCATCGAGCTGGTGCCGAATCGCTACTTTGAATTGGTCTTAAATCTCGTGTACCGCATTGAAGTGCAACTGGGCGGCTATGTGCGCGGAATGGTGTTGTCGGTAACGATAGTCTCGCTGCTGTCCATTTCCCTGCTCTATCTCATCGGGTTGGAGCATTTTTTGGTGATTGGCCTGTTCGCGGGGCTGGCCAATGTGATTCCGTATTTGGGCCCTGTGGTTGGCATTGTCGCCGGTATCATTGCCGCTGTCTTGCAGTATTCCGCCCTGAGCGCGGGGGTGATCGTTCCGGTGGTGATCGTCTTTGTGATCGTGCAGATCATAGACAATGTCTTCATCGCCCCGGTGGTGGTTGCGCGCAGTGTGAATTTGCATCCCCTGCTCGTGATTTTTGCCGTGCTCGTCGGCAGCCAGTTGTTCGGCGCAGTGGGAATGTTGCTGGCCGTTCCCGCAACCGCGGTGATAAAAGTATCCGCGCAGACGATCTACGAGGCGTGGAAGAGTTATTCGGTTTAGAGTGTGGCAAAAGGAGCAAAAAAGATGAAGAATACGGCTTTGGCGAGTGCCTACGACCCAAAAGACATCGAGAAAACCTGGTATGACTTTTGGCACAAAAAGGGATATTTTCGCCCCGAGTTTCGCGCGCAAGGGCAAGCCTATACAGTGACGATCCCGCCGCCCAATGTGACGGGCGAGTTGCACATGGGCCACGCGCTTCAACACGCGATCCACGATGCGATGATTCGCTACAAGCGGATGCAGGGGTTTCGCACCCTGTGTTTGCCCGGCACGGATCACGCGGGCATTGGCACGCAGATGAAGGTGGAGCAAGAAATTTGGGAGACCGAACAAAAAACGCGGCGCGAGTTGGGGCGCGAGGCATTGCTCAAACGGATATGGGCGTGGCAGGAAAAATACGGCAGCACCATTTTGCGACAATTGCGCGAGTTGGGCTGTAGTTACGATTGGTCGCGCGAGCGATTTACCATGGACGAGGGCTATGTGCGGGCCGTGTTGGAAACATTTGCGCGGTTTTACGAGCGGGGCTGGATCTATCGCGGCAAGCGCGTGGTGAACTGCTGCCCGCAGTGCGGCACGGTGATTTCCGATCTCGAGGTGGAAGAAGAAGAGATCCACAGCCACATGTGGCATATTCGGTACCGAGGCATAGATGACGCGCCCGATGTGGTCGTGGCGACAACGCGGCCCGAGACCATGCTCGGCGATACCGGCGTGGCCGTGCATCCGTCCGACGCGCGCTGGCAACCTGCCGTGGGCAAACAGGTGATGCTGCCGCTTGTGGATCGGCCCATTCCCATTGTGGCAGACGAGTATGCAGATCCGGAAATGGGGAGTGGCGCAGTCAAAGTGACGCCCGCGCACGACCCCAATGATTACGATATTGGGCAACGTCACGGGTTGCCCGAAGTGGTGGTGATCGGGCTGGATGGCAAAATGACGGATGAGGCGGGCGCGTACGCCGGGCAAGACCGATATGCGTGTCGCAAAGCCGTGGTCAACGCGCTCGAACAGTTGGGGCTGATGGAAAAAATCGAGGATTATACCCACGCGGTGCCGCATCACGACCGCTGTGGCACGGTGATCGAGCCCATGTGCATGGAGCAGTGGTTTGTCGCCATGCGCGAGTTGGCCGATCTAATTTTGCCCCCGATGCGCGAAAAGCAGATCGCTTATGTGCCCGACCGATTTCGGGAATACTCGATAGAATGGCTGGAGAACATCCGCGACTGGTGCATTTCGCGGCAACTGTGGTGGGGGCACCGCATCCCGGTGTGGACGTGCAAAACGTGCGACGAGGTGATGGTGCGCGTGGATCCCCCCGACGGGTGTACACGTTGCGGCAGCCAAAACTTGGCGCAAGACCCCGACGTGCTCGATACGTGGTTTTCCTCGGCGCTGTGGCCCTTTGCAACTTTGGGATGGCCCGACGACTCGGAGGATTTGAAGGCGTTTCACCCCACGGATTTGATGATTACGGGGCGGGATATTTTGTACTTGTGGGTAATACGGATGATCATGACCGCGGTCGAATTTGTGGGCGAGATTCCATTTAAGACCGTGCTGGTTCACCCCACGGTGCAAACGCGCGATGGCAAGCGCATGAGCAAGTCCCTGGGTACGGGCATCGATCCGCGCGAATTGATCGACCGCTACGGCGCAGACGCCACGCGCTTGTCGCTGTTGTACCAATGCGGCAGTTCGCAAGACATTCGGTTCGACGCGGATGTGAAGGACAATAAGTTGCAGCAGTCGCCCATCGCGGAGATGTGCCGCAATTTTTGCAACAAAATTTGGAATGCCGCGCGCTTTGTGCATCTCAATTTGACCGACCGCGATATCCGCGATCCCGCGTTGCGGGCCCTGCCCGAGTCGATAACCGATCTGGCTGACCGGTGGATTTTGAGCGCGTACCACCGCACGGTGTTGCAGGTCACACAGGCATTGGAGGCGTATCGCTTTGACGAAGCGGCGCGCACCCTCTACGATTTTGTGTGGAGCACTTTTTGCGATTGGTATGTGGAAATGGCAAAAACGCGCCTCAATGCCGCCGATCAAACCGCACGCCAGACCGCGCAGTCGATTTTGTGCGTCGCGTTCGAGGGCACGCTGCGCCTGTTGCATCCCATCGCGCCCTTTATTTCCGAGGCGTTGTGGCAAACATTTCCCCGCGAGGGCGAGGCGTTGATGGTCGCGCCCTGGCCAAAGTGCGACGAGGCGCGATTTGACAGCGAGGCCGAGCGCGACATGGCACTGATGCAGGATGTGGTGGGAACTGTGCGCCAAATCCGCGGCGCGATGCGCGTGCCGCCGGGCAAGCGCGTGGATGTGGTGCTCAAGACGGATTCCGAGGCGGTGCGGGCGATTTTGACATCTGTGCAGGGCTATGTGACGGCGTTGGCCCGGGTTGAAAATCTGACCATTGGCGCGGATTTAGAACGGCCATCCGCGTCTGCGAGTGCCGTGGTTGGCGACGTGGAAATTTTTGTGCCCATGGCCGGCGTGATCGATCTCAACGTGGAACGCCAGCGGTTGCAAAAGGAGATCGGCGGATTGGAAAACGCGCTGATCGGATTGGAAAAAAAACTGAGCAACGAGGGCTTTTTGAACAATGCCCCCGCAGAGGTGGTGGCAAGAGAACGCACACGCGAGGCCGAATACCGAGAGACACTATTGAAGTTGCGGGAAAATCTAGCCGTGCTTGCAGAGTAAAAAATCATCAGGGCGGAAGATGAGGCATCCGTAGATTTGATGGATGCCAAAACAAATTCCAAGGAGATCATCCCATGCACATGCCCCCGCTCGCGGCGTTCGACGACCAGCACCACGACCAGTTTATGGCCCAGGGCTACCTGCGCTTGGGCCATCTTTTGTCGCCTGGAAAACTCGCCGCCCTACAGCAGCGCATTGACGATATTATGCTAGCCCGCGTGCGCTACGACAACATGCGCTTCCAACTCAACCCCAAAACCCCTGACGCCCCCCTGAGCCGAACGCTGGGCAATCAAGAGCCAACCCTCAACTATCGGCGCATCGACGACCTCGAACAAGACCCCCTCTTCCTCGCGTATATGCAACATCCCCTCATCCGCCAGATCACCCGTCGCTACATCGGCGAAAACGTCTCGGTATTTCGCGCCATGTTCATGAACAAACCCGCCGAAAGCGGCACCATCTTGCCCTGGCACCAAGACATTGGCGCGGGGTGGCGCATTGACACCAACCCCATCATCACGGTGTGGACCGGGCTGGACGCGGCCACCGTGGCCAGCGGGTGCATGCAGATTGTGCCGGGCAGCAATAACCTGGGCATCCTCAACGAGCGGCACTACACCTCTGAGGAAGACCGAGCCAAGTATATCCGCCCCGAGGACGTCATCGATCTGGAGACCGAGGCAGGAGAGGCCGTCCTGCTCCACAACTTCCAACTCCACCGGTCAGGCATCAACACGACCTCGGCGCCCCGGCGGGCGTTCAGTACCACTTATATGAATGCCAAGACCCGTTCCCTGCGTACGGGACAGACTTTTCCGATCCTCTTCGGGGAAGGAGCCCTGAATCCAGCAACCGTGGCGGGTAAGCCATCCGATCAAGTGCAGGTCTTCCACGGTTGAGTCGGGAAGGCACGGCGCATCGCTGCGGCGCAAGTCACAGGGGTTAGGGGGGTAGATCCCGACAATTTTAAGCCAACTTCTGAGTTTTTCTTTTTTTTAAACATGTCTGAACCATTGGAAATCGCGCTCGGCAACTTGCTCCGAGAACAGGGCTGGACAATCGCGGTTGCAGAAACCACGACTGGAGGGCTGATCAGCGCCCGCATTGTCTCGGTGCCGGGCAGTTCGGCTTATTACGAGCGCGGGGTTGTCGCGTATAGCAAGGCGTCCAAATGCGAAATGCTCGGGATAGACGAACAGGCGATAGACACGTACGGTGCGGTGAGCGCGAAAGCCGCCCGCGCCATGGCCGTGGGCATACAAAAAGCGAGCGGCGCGAATTTGGGATTGGCCGAGACAGGAATCGCCGGCCCGATTCGCGGTCAATCCCCAAAACCCATCGGCACGGCGTATATCGCACTCGCCAGCGCGACGGGCGTGACGTGTGAACAGTTTCAATTTGATGGCGACCGCGATGCCATTCGCAACGCCATCGCAGAGGCGGCCTTGCAAATGGCGATTGAAAGGGTGAGAGGCAAGAGGTGAAAAGCAATCCGCTTTCGGCTTTCAGCGTTCAGCACATATCGCCTTGGGTGATCGGGCGCGGCCTTCTTGCGTCTCGCGTCTTTGTACCTTTGGGCGAGCACGGGGGCATCGCCCCTACATACACCGCTCGCCTTTTGTGCCAAAGGGCGGAATACACATGGGGATGTACCGAAACAGGCACGCCCCTACACACCGCTCGTCTTACATCTTGTACCTTTAGGCGAGCGCGGGGGCATCGCCCCTACATTCTCTTACCTCTTCCTACTGATACGCTTCCCACAACGCCTTGTAATATTGAAGCAGTCGCTCGGCATCCGAACTGCCGGGGATTTCGGCCAGTGTATAGCCCGCATAGCCCTCGGCTTTGAGCAAGGCGAAAAGCTCGCGCCAGGGATAGGCTGCGTTGCACAATTCGGTGATGTGTACCAGACCGATTTTGTGTTTGAGCAAATCAAAATTGGCTTTGATGGATCCAGCTTCGACCTCGCCCAAGTTCGAGTTCCAGCACACATACGCATTGTCGTGATCCGCGCAATCCATGATGGTCCGCATATACGCGGGTTTTTGCGTTTCTTTTCCGTGTACTTCAACGCGAATTTGCACGCCCAGATCAGCCGCTACAACCGCGCATTCGCGCACGGATGTGCCGATTTGTTCCAGCGTTTGTTCAACCGAAATGCCCTTGCCGGTTTGCAGGCCATTGGGCCGCACCTTCACGCCCGGGCAACCCAGGTCCGCGGCGAGTTTGGCGTATTCAATAGTGCCGTGGATATTCTCGCGCACAACGCCGGGATCGTCCGAATGAAATTCAAACGCCGTGCCCAATCCCGCGATTTCAACCCCGCCATCTTCAAATTGCTTGCGAACATCCCGCCGCTGTGCCGCCGAGAGGTGCGCTTCAACGCCGTGAGCGTGCGTGGTGCGAAGTTCAACCCCGCTGTAGCCGAGTTTGGCACAGGTTTCGGTGAGGGTGGGAACATCCCAGTCCGCGGCGATTTGGTACGTCACGATTCCCAATTTCATTGTGTGTATCTCCCGTTGTCGCCTCAGCCCTATTGGTCGGCAAAACAAAGGGCCTAAAGCGATGGTGATTGCGATAGCCGACCCGTTCAGAAGATAGAGTTCGCAATGGGAATGTCAATGAATTTGAAGGGGTAAAGCGATCAGCGACCAGCCCCCACTGTTCCACCTCCAAAAAGTCACTGGATTACTTCTGTAATGCCGTCGCCCTTATCTTTGGGCGAGCACGGGGGCATCGCCCCTACACACACGGCTCGCCTTTTGTGCCTTTGAACGGGGGGTCGCCAGTTGTTTGTATCCCATCCGTTGATTCGCCCATTCGGGCGGGCACGGGGGCATCGCCCCTACGATTGCCTTTCATCCTGAAAATCCTGATTCAGACAGGGGTTGGGCGGAGACTGACCACTGACTGCTGACCACTCCGAAAAACCCTTGACGCACGCCGAACATTTCTACATGTCTAAAAGTAACTTTTAGGATTAATAGTGGTCAGGGGCAGGGCCAACCTCCTCCACCCCATCAATCGTAGGGACAGGCCCCCGTGCCTGTCCTCGTACCCAGCGGCGAGCGCTGATAGCTGATTGTGGCGAGGCGTCCGCAACTAAAAAAGGAGTAACACAATGTCTTTTGACGCAAGTGCTTATGGCGATGTTTTTGCGGAATTGATTTCCGAAAAGCGGTTGAATCCGCTGGATGGCGGAAAAGAGAATGCCGCGGCAAAAAGCAAACTCGACGCGCTGACTGTGCGGTCTGCTTTTGCCGGCAAAGCAGTCGTGGATGAAGATATGGCAAATGCCTGTATTTCCGGCGCGTGGTTGTACCACAACTTTTTGGATGCGTCCCACACCATCAGCCAAGGCATTCACACCCCGACCGGAAGTTATTGGCACGGCATCATGCACCGCCGCGAACCCGATTTTTCCAATTCCAAATACTGGTTTGGCAAAGTGGGCGATCACCCGGTTTTTGACGAGTTGTGCCGAGCAACGGCCCGTATTGCGAGCGGCGTTTCAGACGCGCCAGAATTTTTGACCGCGCAGTCGCGCTGGGATGCGGCGGCTTATGTCGATCTGTGCGCCGATGCCCTCGAACGCCATTCGACACACGACGCGCTCTGCCGCGAAATTCAACTGCGCGAATGGCAATTGCTATTTGATTATTCGCATCGAAAAGCGGTGGGTGAGTAGCCATAGCCGAGATACAAGAGGTGAGATGGGAACGAGAGAAACAGAAGGGCTCGAGCTTCTGTGCTCGCCTCAACGACCAAGCGATTCGCAGTCCATTGCCCCATTCTGTCCCCATCACCCGTAGGGACAATGCCCCCGTGCCTGTCCGCACACGCAACCCCCAAGCAGTCAACGGACAGTCTCCGCACAACACCCATACAAATGTGAATGTAATACCAAATTGAATTGCTGTTGACCTCATGTGATGCGCTATGTTGCCAGCAAATGATTCCCTTGACGTTACCCAGTCATTCAAAGAAGCCAGGGCAACCAGGCCATCCCAAAAGACCATCAGACCAGGCCATCATGCACAGCGCGCAAGGCCGTCGTGCAACCAACCTCCCTCTTGCAACTTCCTTCGCAGGCCAACGCATGTCGTCCTATTACAAAAGCACTTTGCGCTGTGCCAGCCCCTCGGCGCATGAGAGCGGCATTTTTTGCCTACTTTTTTTTGCTGTTGAAAAAAAGTAGGTCGCCGAAGGCATCAAAGACAATCCACGCGGAGGCAGAACCAAACGCTTTACGTAAGTCTGTCCCCAATTCCTCATTCATCCCTGATGGGAGGCAGGATACGGACAACTTAAAAGCAAATTGGTATAAGATACAAGTGGTGAGAATATGGGCATAGTTCCCATGCCCGCCCGGAGATACGATGAGGTGATACTATGACACAAAAATTGACGCCGGCGATGGCGCAGTATACGCGCTTTAAGGAGCAACACCCCGATGCGATTTTGCTGTTTCGGATGGGCGATTTTTACGAGACGTTTTACGACGACGCGGTCGTGGCATCGCAACTTTTGGGATTGACATTGACCGCGCGCAACAACGGGCGCGGCAGCAGCAACATCCCGCTGGCAGGCGTGCCGCATCACGCGCTGGATACTTATTTGGCGAGACTCATCAGGGCCGGCAAAAAGGTGGCGATTTGCGAGCAGATGGAGCCCCCGCAAAAGGGCAAAAAAGTGGTGCGCCGCGAAGTGGTGCAGGTCGTATCCCCGGGCACGGTCTTGTCCGATGATTTGCTCGATCAGAAGCGCAACAATTATCTCGTGGGCATTTTTGTCGCCAGCGATCAACTGGGCATGGCGACCGCAGATTTATCGACCGGCATGTTCAAGGCGTCTGAACGCGCCGCAGGGGATTTGTGGGAAACACTGTCGCGCATGACACCCGCAGAAGTGCTGGCGCCCGAGTCATGGGCCAAGGACAACGAAGCCGAGTTCGCCGCGCAAGTGCCGGGCGCGTTGCTCACGCAATTAGAGGATTGGCATTTTGAACACCGCTATGCGTACGACACCTTGAAGGAGCACTTCAAGGTGGCCTCGCTCAAGGGCTTTGGGTGCGACGATCTCACGGTTGGCGTCCGCGCTGCGGGTGGGGTGCTGTGTTATTTGCGCGAAAACCAGAAAGGCGCCGTGTCGCACATGACGCGCTTGGCCCGCGAACGCACCGAGTCGGCCATGGAACTGGATTTGGTGACGCAACGCAATTTGGAGTTGATTGCCACCATTCAAGAAGGCCGACGCGAGGGCACGCTGTTCGGGGTTTTGGACAAAACGCGTACCCCGCCGGGCGCGCGAATTCTGCGCGCATGGCTGTCGCAACCGCTCGTGGATGTCCCGCGCATCGAGGCGCGGTTGGACGCCGTGCAGGCATTTGTCGAAACGGCGACGTGTCGAGAAGATGCGAGAGAAATCCTGCGCCGCGTGGGCGATCTCGAGCGGTTGATGTCCAAAATTTGTTGCAATCGGGCGAATCCACGCGAACTCGTGGCCCTGCGCCGATCCTTGGAAGCGGTTGTGCCCCTGCGAAAAACCCTGCGCGTTTTTCAGGCGGATTTGCTGGTGCGCGCACGCGATCACGGCATGCCCGACCTGACGCAACTCATCGACTTGATCGCCCAAACGCTCGAAGACGATCCCCCGGCGCAGACCAGCGATGGCGGATACATCCGCACGGGCTATCACAGCGAATTAGACGAATTGCGGGAGATCGCCTCGGGCGGGCGCGATTGGGTCGCCAACTTGCAGGCAGATGAGCGCGAGAAGACCGGCATCGCGTCTTTGAAGGTGGGATACAACAAGGCGTTTGGCTATTATATCGAGGTGACAAAGGCGAATCAGGACAAGGTGCCCGCGTATTTTGTACGCAAGCAAACGCTGGTCAATGCCGAGCGGTACATCACGCCGGAGTTGAAGGATTGGGAGGCGAAAATTTTGGGTGCAGACGAGCGCGCCAAAGACCTCGAGCGCGATTTGTTTGCCCACTTGCGCGAAAAGGTGGCCGAGTGGGTCGAACCCGTGCAGCGCACCGCATTGGCCGTGGCCGCCGTAGATGTGTTGAGCACGTTGGCCGAGGTGGCATCTGCCAATGATTACGCGCGCCCCCGCGTGGACGAGGGCGTGCGTATCGACATTGCAGAAGGTCGCCACCCCGCGGTCGAGCTCTTGCTGCCGGGCGGCAATTTTGTGCCCAATGACCTGACGATAGACGGCGAGTCCGATCAAATTTTGCTGATCACCGGCCCAAATATGTCGGGGAAATCCACGATTTTGCGCCAGGCCGGGCTGATTGTGCTGTTGGCGCAAATTGGCAGTTTTGTGCCGGCGCGCAGTGCGCGCATCGGCGTGGTGGATCGCATTTTTACACGGGTGGGCGCGTCCGACAACCTCGCCCGGGGCGAAAGTACGTTTTTGGTGGAAATGAACGAAGCCGCGAATATTTTGAACAATGCCACGCCCAAAAGTCTGGTGCTTTTGGACGAGATCGGGCGCGGGACGAGCACGTTTGACGGGTTGAGCATTGCCTGGGCCATGACCGAGTATTTGCACAATGCCGAACAACTCAGGCCGCGCACGTTATTTGCAACGCATTACCACGAGTTGACGGAATTGGAGGACTTGTTGCCGCGGGTGAAGAATTACAGCGTTGCCGTGCGCGAGACGAGCGATGCCATCGCGTTTTTGCACCGCTTAGTGCCGGGCGGATGCGATCACAGCTACGGCATTGAGGTGGCGCGTCTGGCCGGCATGCCAGCAGAGATGATCGCGCGGGCAAAGGAGATTTTGACCCGACTGGAGCAAAACGACCTGTCAGTGGGGCCAAAACGCCAGCAAGCGCGAAACGATTTGTCGGCGGAGTCAAAACCAAACAGCCCCGACGCACAGCCATCGCGCTACAACGAGCAAAATGACCTCTCCCCCCCATCTGACCGCGTGCAGGAAAACGGGCAAATCCCCTTGTTTGCCCCGGCATCAGATGTGCGGGTCGAACTCAAAGACCACCCCATGCTGTCTGAATTGCGCGACTTAGACGTGGCCCACCTCACGCCGATAGAAGCCCTGGTCAAATTGGATGCGTGGAAACGGGCGTTGACGCAACGAGAACTGAAGTAATGATCGCGGGGAGGCGAGAAGTCATTTCCCCTTTCTCGTAGGCAAATGAGCGGAGCGAATAACGAAGGTAGGACAGTTGGTTCCGATAATCCAAAAAACACGAGCCCGGGTTCGCAATGAACTCGGGCTTTTTGTTTGGGGCTATCAGCAATCAGCTCCCACCGCTGACCGCTTGAGGGCCTGGAGCCTAGCGGCCTTCTTGTCTCTTGCCTTTTCGGGCGGGCACAGGGGCACCGCCCCTACGTTCCTATCCTCGCATCTTGCCTCTTACCTCTCGCGCCTTGCCAGTGGGGCACTTGCTTTTAATGGAAACGGCATGTCTGTCTTTGGAAAATGCCCAAAGCGATCTTCGCCGCGCAAGACAATGGGTTGCCACGTCTGATCGTGTGAATTGAGATGGGCCTGTTTGACATTCGGGGGAATGAACCGAACCGTCAGGCCGCATCGCCGCCGGGTTGACCGATTGGGATTGCTCGCGTGGAACAACTGCCCGTGGTGTACGGACATCTGCCCGGCTTTTAATACAATATTGACCGCCGCGCTGTCATCCACGCATTCATCGGGAATCTCTTGGTTGATACTCAGCAAATTGCCTTCGCGCATGGACTTGCCGTGCGTCGCAATCCCATTTTTGTGCGACCCCGGAATAAAGCGCATACACCCATTTTCCACATCCGCGTCGTCAATGGCGATCCAAGCCGTGTGTGCAATGGGCGGTTCAAGCCCCCAATACGTAATGTCTTGGTGCCATGCGACAAATTTTTTCGCTTCTGGATCGGGATATTTGCAAAAAAAATGGGTTGACAACAGCATCACATCCTCGCCCATCACGGCCTGAATCACGTCCAAAACGCGCGCATCGGTTGCCAACCGCCAGATAAATGCCTCGTCAAAATGCCGCCCCTGCAAACCAATCTGGCATTTCTCGCGGCCTTCTCGCGTTTCCAATGCGTCAAAGGACGCGCGAAACTGCCCAATCTCGCGTTCTGAAAACACCTTGACCTGCGTCAAAAACCCCTGCTTCTCATAAACCTCGGTCATCGCATCCAAAGACATCGTTTTTCCTTTCGCAAACAATTCAGGGCAACGCGCCAATCTCGCGCACAAACGACGGACTCAGGCTACCGCGCGCGACCTCTGCCACGGGACCTGCCATCGTCAGATGAAATGCGTCGTCCACATCGATCTCCAACGCGCCGCCGGGCGCCTTGACGGTCACGGGCGAGGCGACCAATCCCAAGCGCACCGCAGCACTTGCCGCAGCACATGACGAAGACCCCGACGCCTGCGTTTCGCCCGCGCCGCGTTCCCAAATCAAAATGAAAATCTCGTTGGCCCCAGTGGGCACGGCCAACTGCACATTGGTTCGCCGGAGAAAAATCTCGTGCGTTTCCAACGCAGGCCCCAAACGCAATAAGTCCTCGCGCGTCCACGCTTGGCCTTTGGGCTTGAACACCACGCAGTGCGGATTGCCCACGCTCACCCCCGTGAACACCATCTCTTCACCCGCGGCACCTATCGGGCATTCCACGAGTTCTCCCACTTCGAGCGAACAGGGCAATGCCTCGGGGGCAAAGGTCGCCTGCCCCATCTCCACGGTCGCCGCGCTGGCATCGCCCCATGCGTCGATGTGCAACGCAATGTGAACCAACCCGCCCAAGGTATCGACCGAGAATGAGGTTTTGCGCGTTCTGCGCGTGGCATGCAAATACCGTGCAAAAATCCGCAACCCATTGCCCGATTTTTCCGCCTCGCTGCCATCCGGATTCCATATCCGCAACCCAAAGTCCGCTTTTTGCGAATCCTCCAATGTCAAAATGCCATCGCTCCCAACGCCCCAGTTGCGGTCGCAAATTCTCGCAACGCGCTCGGGCGTCAATTCAAACGTCAGGGCTTTGGGATCCATCACGATATAATCGTTGCCCAACCCGTGTCCCACAAAAAATCCATTCTTCATACATGCTCCTATTTTTTCGTTGGCGACTTTCGCACTTCTTTTTGCACACCTTCCCGGAGATCGTCAAGGTCAATACGCCCTTGTCCGACTGCTGTAGCGAGGAGTTTGGTGACACGCGCTTTGGTTAGGCGCAGGTATCGATTCTCCTCTATTGCAACAACAATGCGACGAGCGATTTTTCCGAGGCGTGCGTAATTGAGGCCCTCCACATCAATGTGCCGCCCGACCAAGTCTGTGACAGGTGTTCGTCCCTCTGTGTCTCTCCACGTCTGACCATCGGCCCGCAGATCTTCATCGGAAAACCAAACGATGTCGATCTTATCGACGCGATCTCCTGCTGAGGCTATCGCCAGTGCGGCATCATTGACACTGTCCTCCGAACCCATGCCACACTGCCAGAAGGATAGGGCATTATTTTGGGTACGCAGGTCACCGGTTACGGCGTCGGCCGGAATCTCGCTGACCGACAATTCCCGCGTGGCCGGCCATTTGGCGCGTGAGATTTTGCGAGCCAAGAACATCGCTTACTCCTGTAGGTCGTCAATGACGTCCAAAATGTAGTTTCGAAGCCAAGGTTCCGGCTCGATATGCAACCTCAAAATATCGAGTATATCCCGGTCCCTCCACGATTCCGCGGCTTGCACCGCGGCGTCTCTAATCTTCACATCATCCATAGCCAACCCGCCGCGCACGATCTCGGCACGCCATGAAATCGTCCCCGTATTCTCCTGACGCCCAAGACAACGCAAAACCGATGCCGCAAAGGACGGGCATGCTGCATCCGAGCAGAAAGCCATGAACCAGTCGAGAACGGGTTGGTCATCCACAGATCGCAACGCCTCCGCAATAATCTCCTCGGCGGGATGACCGATACCGTCCTCCAAAAACTCGGCTTCAAAGGCCGCATAAAGCCGGGCTTCAAGGTGCTTTCTTTGACGGGTGTCCCCATTCCGACCCGGTTGAAAGCGAAACTCACAGCGTGCTTGTGCGACAGGTGGGTTGCTATATCGGTAAGGTTGCGCCATTGCGTTTCTCCCAAAGTTAATTCGCCCGAGTAAAGCGAGAGAATTGACCGATGTTGTATTGCGTTTGGCTAATCCTTTGTTTTCATCCCAGATTTTGAATGCCTGACAACTCTATATGCTCCGAAAATTTCTGACCCATTTGGCAATTCTGCAACACGCCAGCGTCAACCGCTCGGCTCGCACTTGGATTCTGGTATTGGATCGCCAAATAGCGCGAAGGAAAAATTCGGCGCGGGATCAACCACGTCAGGTCTGTTCTTCAAATAGCGGCGCGCTTGCGCCTCGGGCGGGAGGGTCTCCATCTCGACAAAGCCGATGCGCGCCATCTCGCCATTCAATTCCTCGGGCGTGAACTCGGACACCATTGGCTCGCCGAGGCGAGCCACAAAGCGATCCAAATTATCGGCGAGGGGCAAGCCGCGTTCGGGGATGAGATGCTTGGGGAGTTTGTAATCGAAAACAATGCGACTGCCAGGCGCAGCGGCGTCTGCAACACAGCCGAGCGTCTCTCTGATTGCGTCTTTTGTGAGATAATACGTCGTCCCCAACCAGGAAAAGAAGGCGGGATCCTGCGAATCAAAATCCGCGCGGGAAAGAGCTTCGTTCAAGCGATCCGTCTCAAAGTCAATCGGCACGAACGCCAAATTGGGCGGGATGTCGCCATTGGCGCGGCGCACGCGCTCCCGTTTCATCGCTTGAGTCGCGGGATGGTCCAATTCGAATATCCGCACGCGGGCAGCGAGTTTTTTGTGGCGCAGGGAAAAGGTATCGAGTCCCGCGCCCAAAATCACGTATTGGCCCACGCCTTTGGATATCGCCTCCATGAGACAGTCTTCGGCATAGCGCGTCCGCAAAATGATCTCGGTGTGGATCGGATGGAACGCGCCGAGCAGTTTGTGAACCACGAGCCAGTTGAGCGGCTTGTTCTTGACGATGAGACGCCAGAAAAATGACACCATATCAATCGCGCAATCGTCGGCGAAGATCGGGGATTTATTCCACTGCCAATGATGTGCGCGGATGCCCGCCGCGAGGGTCGCAGTCGCGCTCGTCCCGCGTTTGCGCGTAGATGTTTCGGGTTGAAGTGGCGGCATGAAATTGGGCCCCTTTTCAATTTTAATGAGAACTTTGGCAACCCGTTTCCTCTATTCCCTCCCGAGTCTCTGCGATCACCAAATCGACCACAGAACGCAGGGCCTGCTCGTCTGTATCGCCTTCCAAACGACGGAGGCGGAAATGGTCGATTTGTCGGTCGGCACCGCTGCCATTGCGGATGATGGACAAGGCGTGGCGCAACGCTTTCTCGCAACCGAGCGCACGGGCGTCGCCGGATAATACCTCCACGAGTTCGCCCGCGTAATCTTCGATGTCCATCCGCCCGCCGTCTCGCGTGTCGCCGAGGAAGCCAAACACGCCATAGCGCTGGGCGATCCACCGGTTTTCGGCGATGATCTCGGTGTGCGGCTCGGGCGGCAACGCGCCTTCTCGATCCTGCCGCAAAAGATAGCGAATGAGGGAGGCGTAGAGCGCCGCGACGCACACGGCGTCCTCAATGCGCGGGCAGATGTCGCAGATTCGCAACTCGATGGTCGGATATAATTGAGACGGGCGGATGTCCCACCACAACTCGCTGCCATCCCTGAGAAAATCCATGCGCCGGTAGTCGGTCAAAAGTTGGTCGTATTCTGCGCGCGACCACAACGGGCCGGGCAGGCTGGTGCGCGGGAGGCTGCCAATGAGGTTTAGGCGGTAGGACTTGAACCCCGTATCGCGCCCGGCGTTGAACGGCGACGAGGTGGAGAGCGCGTGGAGCAGGGGAAGATAGCGCCGAAGCGCGGTCATAACCCGGATGCGCGAATCCGGATCCCCAAAACCCGCGTGGATGTGCATGCCGCCGATGATGAACCGGCGCAAGGTTTCTTGGAAGATGACCACAAAGTGTTCGTAGCGTTCCCCGGGGGTGGTCAGTTGCGCCCGCCATTCCGCAAAGGGATGGGTCGAGGCAGCCAGCAACGCGGCCCCGTGTTGCTCCGCCGCGTCGAGTGCTACCCGGCGGGTCTCGCACAGCATGGCGCGCAAGTCGGCGATAGACGCGCAGACTCGGGTGTTGGTCTCGATCTGGCTGCGGATAAATTCCCGCGTGACCTTGTGCGGCCCGCTGTTCTTTTCGCAGGTCTCGAAAATGCCGATGTCCGGGTCCGCGAGCAGGTCGCGGGATTCGGGATCGACGAGAAAAAATTCCTCTTCAATCCCAAGGGTGATCTCGATATCCCCGTCATTCTCGCCGCTGCTCGCACTGTGCAGATGCTCAGATGCCATGTCCCACCTCTTGGATTTAATCGTCTTTGAAGCGCCCGTACTATGTGGCCTCACGCCGGCATCAGACGCTCGCCCTTGGGTTTGGGTATTGGATCGCCGAACGCGCTCGCGGTGTCAATCTAGAGCGATTGACGTGCCTGAGCGCGGCTTCTCTCGCGTCGCAACGCGCCATACATCCGAAAAGTTCCGGCACTTCCGCCACAAAAGCGAGGTCTTCATCGCGCCAATAAAAAATGATCTCATACTTATACATCATTGGCCTCCTCCAGTGTGATTGAGCGGCACTCCTTTGCGATCATCCGCCAAGCTCCACCACTGAGCATCCACTTGCCGGAAACTTGTGCTGGATTCTCAATCGGTAGCACTCGATAGTTGCTATTGTCTATCCGCTCCACAACATAGAGGTACCAAGAACCTGTTGCCTGACCATCTGACATCTCGAACGCCTTGTGTACTTGTGCGCGACTCAATTCCACAACCTCGTCTCCCTCCCAAGGACATCCTTTACCTTTCACCTCAATCAGGCGTTCCGATCCTTCCAGATCAACGCTGCGGATATCCCAGCCCTCTTGGCGAGGATCACCAAGCTTCGGGACACGACTCAGTTTTCTTTCGTATTGCATGGCAACTCGGCGGTAAATCTCGTCCCCAAGCAGTCCCCCCTCGCTTCCACCCGCCTCAGTCCCTTGGTTTGTCTCGCTTGTCTCTGCGGCTTCGTCATCAGGTGTGATCTCACCTTTGAGCGAATCCTCCAACTTCTTCTTCAAAGCTTTTTGTTGAGCAAAGGCACGATCTCGCGTAAAGGAACCTCCCACGCTATTGGAATCGCCATTCTCAGGAGTTGTTTTCCCATTTGTATTCATCGGCTCATCTTCGCTTACCTGACTTCCCATACCAGGCTCGTTAGCATTTCCAGTGTTGGCCAGATCATTTCCCAAATCCACCGGCTTTTCCGGGCCTGATTCTCCCGACGGTAACTCAAAGTCTGGAGCAAAGGATCGTCTAAATTTTTCCACGGCCAGCCGGAAATCCTCCTCGTTGTCAATTGCTCCCAACATTCCGGTGAGATCAGCGGCCAGGTCTCCACGTTGGCGAAAAGAATAGTCGCGCAAAAGCTCTTTGGTAGCGTCTGCTCCAAATTGAACAGGGCGGCCAGCGATCTTTAGAACGCCACTGTCCAAGCGAGCGTTCACGGGCACTGGCTTATATGGTCCCTTTTCGATTTTTACAGAAAGCTCAATTTTTTCGAACAGGCAAAGTCGTAAATATTTAGCTTGGTCGGTTTCTGTCTTGTCTCCATCATCCACATGCTCGCCTCGAACTGAGTGAAGAAGTTTGCAGATGAGCGTAAACTTGTCGCTCCAGTCGGGATCACCCTTCTTGCCTGTCTCGTTCCATTTCATCTCAATGGCAGAAGACAGGCATGGCAACTCAAGCGCGGCCGCGGTGCGAATCCGATCAGATAGAGAATTACCAAGATGTCCACCCGTGACAATTTGCAACTCGGCATTTTCGGGGAGAAACCTTCGATCTTCGAGATCATCCAAGTAGATGTTCTCCGCATCATCCAAAAAGATCCACTTCCCCTCAGCAAAGACGGCCGCGTAGGAAACAGCGGCGTCCCACAGCTTGGACAGAGAATCGTCCTCGTCGCAATCCTTCAGGCAGTACGCATACGCAGTCGGCAACACATCGCGCACCTCGTTTGCCAACCGCTCGGGGGATGATCGAGCACGCGCCCAAACATCCCGGATATAAGCCAACGCTTGCTCACCCGTTGTCGTGTCTGGAAACTCATAGGGGAAATCGGGATGTTTCAATTCCTCCCATAGCACTTCGTCAATACGCTCCAATGGGAGAACCCAGCCACCAAGCCTGCCACGGAGTTGCCCTCCGACCCGCTGAACGACGCGATTGATCGGAATGCGCTCACCACTGCTTGACGGCACAGCGAGTTTTCTTACAACCTGTTCAAACTGTTCAGATTCATGCCCGTCTTCGTCGGTTGCAATCTGTTCGCGGATCTCTCCAAGCAACTCCGCCAATTCTTCCGCATCGAGTTGCGACCCCACCGTAGCGAGTTTGTAAACCAATGTAGCTTCGGGAATCGCTGTGCCGAAGGCCACCCCTTCTTGCTGAAGAACGGACAAGAGTTCAGGCGACAGTTTTGCTACTGGTACGCCCTCACGCACAGGGTCAAAGTCTGAAAGCACATCTCGCGGACGACGGAGCTCACCATCATCGCAAGGAACCCAGGCGAGTTCGGAGAGCTTGGCGACCCACGCACTCTGCCGCTTACCTGTTTTGGAACGTGAATACCTAAAAAAGTACTCGCACTTCCTGCTGCCCTTGTCATGTAAAGCACTGAGGCCATCCTCAAGCCATGCGGCAACCGCGGCCCATGCTTCTTTGGACGCGCCCGGTTCGGGAAGTTCCTCGATATCGAAGTCCAGCAATTTGTAGCCTTTTTTATTCGATCTCGATCTGTAGATATCTTCGAGATCAAGCCCCAAGAACTTCGCTACGTGCCCTTTGTTCCATCGTCCAGCTTGACTCTCGATAGGTTGCACTTTGAGTGCGCCTTGCACTCCTGCTTTCTCAAAGAAATCACGCCACTTATGTCGCCCTGCGTTCCTAGGATCCTGTTCTAAATAAGCTACGGAAACGGGTGGTTTCATTG
This sequence comes from uncultured Latescibacterota bacterium, assembly GCA_958295785.1. Classification (GTDB taxonomy): domain Bacteria; phylum Latescibacterota; class UBA2968; order UBA2968; family UBA2968; genus VXRD01. The sequence goes on along the minus strand of OY282377.1, from coordinate 707,430 downwards.
GAAACAAGTGGCGTCGGCATTGTCCACGCTCAACATAGGGATTTGCCAAGAGTGCCTCATTGACATGTGTTCCGTACTGATGAGTTTCCGATTCCACAAGCACATAGGTCAGTAGATCGGGCCGATTTCTGTGCATAGCCCAGTGTCCAAGCGGGACGAGTACTGACCAGTCCGGCGTCGGCGAGGATGCTAAGGCCGTCGTAGCGTCCTCAATGACTTCACGGAGAGAGATACTTTTGGCGTTATCTTCTACCCAATCCAAAGCCTGTGACAGTGACTCCTTTCTCCGTTTCATTTGTCGAAGTGCATTGATCCAACTTTCAGGCAAACGACGGTCCGCATACGGAAAGAACGGCTGAATCAGCAGGTGCGTCTCGCCGCCGCCCGGCTCGCCTTCCGAAGGCAAAGCCTCGTTGAAAAACTCCACCTCGTTCACGGATCGCCATGTCCCATCGACGGTTCGGACGCATGGAAGATCAATAGTCGACCAAGATCCTTGAGACATCAGCTTGGACACAGCCCCCCACACTCGAAAAAGCAAGTCGCGGCGTTTCGTCTCAGCGTCAGGCAGTACCTCCCACCAATTTTCCAAGCCATCCGCCCAAGCGTTCTCCAAATCTTGCGGCGACATCTCCGCTATAAGACCTGCACGGCGTAGCAATGTTCGCGCACCCTCTCCGAGCACATCACGCACAAGAACAGATCCGTTCAAAAGAACCGCTGGTTGCAATGCCGGGTGTTGCTTGAACGCCTCCGCCAGCGGCTCAGGTGGAACGATGACTTGGATCGGCTTCGCAAAAGTCAAGGTGTCTGTCTCCTCGGTCCACACGGGAAGCACTGCCGCATCCTCAAGTCGCTTCCGCAATCTCGACAGCCAACGATCTTTAGCGAGGAGTGCTTCAAGACCGCTTACCTCGGGTGTTGGCGGTGAGAGCGCGGCAAAAGCCGCCTTGGCCCCATCAGTCTCCGAGAATGTGCGGGCAACCCAACCTAGGAAGCACGACAACACATCCGCAATCTGGTCCACAAGACCGCGTTGCCAAGCATTTTCCTCAATTTCCATAAGCCCTGTCCGCGAGATGTTCAGTAGCCAGTCCGCATTGATATGAAGACCGAACGGCAACATGACCTCGGTGGGCAATGTGGCATAGACTCGTCCTCTTTTTGGTGGTGCAGGCATGCCATCGTTGTTCAAAAGCAACACGCCCAGTACTTGGCGTGGCCGGGCAGCCTCGGCGTACACCTGTTTGCTTTCATCTTTGGAAGGTCGAATCCTTCGGTGCTCAAGGAAGCGGGCTATGGCTTCCGACGATGGCGTGAATTTCACAGGGAAAAGTTGCCAGAGCCGCTTCTCTGTTTCGGAGAGAGCAGTCGCTTCCACACTTCCATCGGGATCCTCATGGGTGTCGAGTTCCCAAACCTGACCATCTACTTCAAGACGTTTCAAGCCAGACCCAGCTAAGATCGCCAGAGACGTGCCATCATCGGCGGGAAGGAAAGACGCCAAGTCGGATCGTAGATCGGCTGTAGGATTTATTCGCCGACGCATCTCAAATCGGGTCGTGAAGTCCGCTTCTGGCATATCAATCGTGTCATCCCAGATCGGCGTTACCGCCCCAATTAAGTCGGGTTGCACATCCCCAAATTTTTCGCCTCGCTCCTGACTCACTTCATAGCGAAAGGTCCAATCCCATCCTGAAATCCGAACCTCGCCGAAACGCCTGAAAATACTCTTGAAGCCGATTCCCATGAACCCCACGGACAAGGCCCCTTTAGTCGAGCGAAAAATTTTTGAGAGTCCCTTTACATCCTCGTCATTGATCTCCTTGGTTCCGTCGTGCTGGAAGATCAAGGCATCTTCTTCTGCAAGGCGTAGCGCGATTGATTTCGCGCCGGCATCGAGGGCGTTCTGAACCAACTCGAAAAGGTAAATCCAGCGGTGCTCGGAAGCCAGATCAAGTGCGCGCAGTGCCCCGCGGCCATCCTGTGTGTTGTAGAACACCTGATTCTCATGAGCCAAAGACTTAATGCATCTTCTTTTTTTCTGCGTGTCAGTCATTTGTGCCTGCTTCCAAGTTCACCGTTCATATTCCTTCCCGATGGCGTCAATCCTTCCAGACCAACACCACAGCCATCGCTTCGTCGAGGCGCGTGTACAGCAAATCGAATGCGGTTGCGGCGTCTTCAAAATCGAAGCGGTGTGTCACCATCGCCTCGGTTTGAATTTTTCCTTCCATCAACAACTGAAGGGCCAAATCCGATCCTCGGGGCCGACGCGCCCTGTCCAAATACCCGCCCACCAAGCGTTTGCCCTGAATTTTTGACGAATCGAGGGGCAGGGGTTCGCCTTCATACAATCCGATAACCTGCAACAAGCCGCCGCGCCGCACCATATCTTGCGCCTGCAAAAATGCCTTCGCGCCTGCGCGTCCGCCCACTGCTTCGACCACGACATCTGCGCGTAGGCCCTCTGTGAGTTCCCGCACTGCGGCAATCGGATCGGTCTGACTGGCATTCACCACGGCGTCTGCGCCCAATTGCGCGGCCAAATCGCAACGCAGGGACAACGCATCGACCGCAATCACGCGGCAATTTTGTAAGTTCCGGGCGACTTGCATACAGCAACTGCCCACCAATCCCTGTCCCAAAATCGCCATCGTATCGTTCTGACCCGCCCCGGTTTCCCGCATCCACAACACTGAACTCGTCAGCAGGGGCCAAAAAGTCGCGGCTTCGGCTGTAATCGCATCGGGCAGCGAAACCACCGATGGTTTGTTGCGCGCATGGACAGCCTCAACAGCCGCGTACTCGGCGTGTGGCGCGAGCGCGGCCACCCGTTCTCCCATTGAAAAATCATTGACCTGCGCGCCCACCTGCACAACAGTACCGGCCAGCGAATAGCCCATAATTTGTGGATCAATCGCTTCTTCCCGCACGTACCGCCGCCAGATCTCAGACCCTCTGCTGATCAGGGTGCGTTCCGTTTTGATGAGCACTTCTGTTTGTCGAATCTCTGGCAAAGGCACATCTTCGATCTCGATGTGGCACGCGCCTTCGGGTTTGATCACGCGCTTCATAAAATATCCTCCGAGTGCGTTGAGAGGCACTCCTTTATGGCTATTCCTTTTTTAGCCGGGCCCAGATCGCGTCATAGACCGCTTGGGTTTTTTGATCGCAAACCGCGACGAAAGTCCCTTGCGGCGCGTCTGCCGGGGGCGCGTATTCGGGCGAGGAGGTCAGTTCCGCATTGAGCAGATCGGTCACACCCTCAACGCCAGCGGCGGCGCGTACGTCGTTGCTCACGGCCGCGATGTTCTCCGGCTCCAGCAAGAAATTCATGAACTCGATAGCACGCTCGCGGTTGGGAGCGTGCTTTAGGAGAACGACATTATCCATCCACGCGATGTAGCCTTCCTTTGGATAGGCGTACTCGATGTTCGCCCCCGCTGCACGCGCTTGGATAGAGAGACTGTTGTAGATCATGCTGGCAGCGGCAGTGCCAGAGATCAAAGCATCTTTGGCAGTGTCCGACCCAAAAGAGGCCCAATGCTGTTTCGCGTTCTGAAGAAGCGCGTCGAGCGCGTCCAACTTCTCGCGGTCGGCGACGCACTGCGGAATCCCCAAATGCAGCGACGCCATCGCCAGGACCTCGGCCTGACTGTCGAGCACGTTGATCTTGCCGCGCAGGACTTCGGGCGGGTCAAAGAGAATGGCGGTGGTGTTGATGTCGCCGGCGTAAACATCGCGATTCACGGCAAAACTGGTCGAGCCCCATTGGTACGGGATTGAGTATTTGCGGCCCGGATCGTAAGACACCGCCATCCACTTTGCCTCGATGTTGCCGGCGTTGGTCAACTCGCCCGGCCCGATCTCGTCCAGCATCCCCTCTTGGATCATGATCTGCACCATATAATCGCTTGGAACGGCCACGTCATAGGTGCCGAGTTTACCCGCCTTGAGCGACGCCAGCATCGCCTCGTTGGACGTGTACGTGTCTATGGTCACCTCGATCCCGGTCTCGGCAGAGAACTTGTCGAGGAGTGCTTGGGGGAAGTACTCGAACCAGTGGTAAATTGAAAGTTTGCCCGCGGCCTGCGCTGCGCCTGCCGCGATGGTCAGCGCGATGACGACGGCCCCAACCTTACACAGCACGCCGATCTTCCCGGATGGGATGCCAGCGTGCCGCTCCTTTTCCCTATCCAACTTCGGATACCTCTTCATCATGCACCTCCATAGCCATTTTGGGCGGGCACGGGGGGCACCGCCCCTACGTCTCGTCTTGGGGTCACTGCCTTTCGCATTTTTCCACCAACACCGTCTCTTGAATATCCTTCCGATAAACCCATGTGCCATCTTTGACATAGTGCGTGGCGAATGCGAGGCGCGGGCGATCCCCTGACCGATTGGCAAACGAGCCGTGGATCGTGCGGTCGGTAAAAAACACCCCGCCGCCCTTTGGCACGCGCAAATACACCACCTCGTCCAAATCCAACCCCTGCACCTCGTGCGAATGCATGGGTTCATCCCACGCCTGTCCATCGGGCCCGCGCATCTGATAGACCTTCTCCCAATGCGCGTGTTCGCGGCTGTCTTTGGGCAACGCGGTTTCATACACGGGTCGCTTGTGGCTGCGCGGCACCACGCACAGCCCCCCATTGTCGCGGTCCGTGTCGCTCAACGCCAGCCAGCACGCCATCAAGGTCTCGGGTTCATTCCGAATATAATGCACGTCTTGATGCAGTGCCACGCCCGTGCCCCCATCGGGCTGTTTGTTCATATACATCGTCTGCACAATGCGCGGATGCCCATTGAGCAGTTGCGCGACCATCCCCGAAATTTTGGGGTGCATCGCCAGATACCGCCAGTGCGGATCGGCCGTATAACGCCTGAGCCCCAACGTGCGCTGGGGTTTGGGGTCCCGTTCAGCGGCGAGAAAAGTCTCGATTTCCGCATCGGTCAACAAACCGCGGACCATCAGAAATCCCTCGCGCTCGTATTGTGCGATCTGCTCGGGGGGCAGTGTCATCATCGTGTCCTTCAATAAAGTGCGGTGAGATCAAAGGGATTGGACCAGGCCTTGTTGCCATTTGGTGCAACAATCTCAAAACGCACATGTTTTGAGTTGGGCCGCAACTTGAATGTGGCAGTCTCAAACAACTTGCCGCCTTCGTGGTATTCGGTTCCTCTCGAATCCAAGACCGCGGCAATGCGCTGCGCGGGTGAGCATTTTACCGCGGCTTCAACGACGCGCTTTTCCTCGGCGCGCCGCAACTGAATATCGAAAATTATGGGCCCTGTTGACGAATAACTCGCGCCCAATTCCAATGCTTCAACAATGGCTGCGGGCGACCGTTCCTTCACGCGCACCATTGTCCAGCCCTGATAGGTATCGCGTTCTTCCGAATCGGCCCCGTGGGCATCGTCATTGGCCATTGCGGGGAACAATTGGCCCGACAAATCCATCCAGTCATCCCAGTGGACAGCAGATTCGCCACGCCCGGCGCACCGACAGGTCGTATTGAAGACTTCGATTCCGGCCAAACCCGTCAGCGGCATTGTATCTCGCAAAATATTTATCCCACTCCAGTGCGGGTGTGCCAACCAGACGGAACCGCCCTGTTTTTTTACCGCATCGATCACGTGTTGCGGCGGCATAGACCGAGCATCCATATCCTCTGCGATATTGAGTGCCACAAAGTGGTGACGGTCGCCACCAAAGGGGTTGTCGGGATGCAATTCAGCCCCCTGAATGAGCGTGAAATTTTCAGGCCGGGTCAGGGTGTTGACAAACGTGATGTTGTCGTGATCGGACAGACACAAATAATCGTAGCCCCGATTGACATAACCATCCACGCGCTCTTGCGGCGATACCCGCCCATCCGAATTTGTCGAATGGGCGTGCAAGTTGCCCTTCAGCCACATATAACCATTGACATCGGGCAGAACAAATGGATTGACCAACTCATTTTGCCGATACATAAAACAACCTCCTCGATCATAAACGGGATTGACGGGATTGGCGGACATCCGGTTTTCATCCTGGCTATCCATGTGCGTTTTCCCGATTCTGCCACCAAATTTTGCCATCTCGAACAGACGCGCGGCACACCAAGCGCTGCGCGCCCATCAACACCTGTTGCATGGAATCGGTCAACGCAAACGCGCCCGTTTCCAATTCCAATACGGCGACATCGCCCGCAGCACCAACGCCCAAATGCCCGAGATCATCTGCCCGATAGATCACCTGCGCCGGTTCAAGGGTCGCGCGGCGAATCACATCATTGAGCGACATGCCCAAATTCAAGAACTTGGACATCGTCGTGGGCAAATCGTAAACTGGGCCGTCGATATTAAATGTATGAATATCGCTGCTGATGGTATCGGGCGGAAACCCATCTTCCATAGCCGCGCGACCTATGTCATAACTAAAACTGCCCAATCCGTGCCCAATGTCAAAAATCACCCCGCGGTCCCGCGCCTCCCACGCTTCGGAAATTACCTTTCCTCGGCTGTCGATAATGGACGCGGGTTGCGTGCCGTGAAAACAATGGGTGACGATATCGCCGGGGCGCAGGTGTTGGATCAAATCGCGCAGGGGCACATCGGCATTGCTGACGTGAACCATCAGGGGTTTTTCGCACCGATTGGCCGCTTCTATCGCGATTTGCAACAGATCGCGCAAATCCGCGTCGCCGCCCACGCCTCTGTACAGGCGCACCTTAACGCCCAATGCGGTTTGCGGGTGGTTCAAAACCGCGCGGGCGCATTCGCTGGCCGATACATAGCCTTCATACACCATCTCGCCGCGCCGCCAGGGCAACCCAACGCCCGACAGGTTGACATAGGCCAAAATGCGCGTTGCAGAGGGTTCGATCACATAGCGTTCCAACCCGCGGTAATTGATCCACCCCGCGGTCCCCGTATCCACGCTCGTCGTCACGCCCGTGCGCGGGCACAACTCGTCGGCCTCAATCCCAAACATCGACACATCCTTGTACACATGGGTGTGCAAATCGATCAGGCCCGGCACCACGAGACATCCCGCGGCGTCGATCACCGCATCAGCTTGGCCCAAATTGTGACCCACAGCGGACACTTTGCCATCTTTCAGCGCGACATCTCGAACGGCATCCACGCCATTTGCCGGGTCGATCATCCGGCCATTTGCTATCAACACATCGCATTGATCTGCCATATCCAGCCCTCACAATCGGTCGGCAATATACGTTTGGGGATCGATTTTTCCCGCGTCGATCAATTCGCGGAACAGCGCCACAGTCTCGCCCACGCCTTGGGTCAGCGGCGTGTGAGACAGCGCGCCTATCGCGGCCTCTAAGCCACTGCCATCGACTTCTTGCGGAAATGGCAGTTGGATATCTTCAAACGCGATCTTATCTGCCGCTTGCGGGGCTGCGCGGTCAATCGCATCTTTCACCTCCTGCATCTCCGGTGCAAATCCGCCCAAATTAAACGCGCCCGCGCCCGCGTAATCCGCCCGCGCCGCTTGAATAAACGCCCGCGCCGTATCATCGGCGTATTGAAAGACAGTGCGCCCGCCATAAGAAATGCGATAGGGCAGATTGGCCGCTGCGGCCAGCATCGCGGTCGTGGGCGTGGAGGTCATGCCCTGGTCGCGCCCCACGCCATAGACCACGTAGGGCCGAAAGCCAACGGAGGATACGCCCTCGTCCAGCCAATACACGTGGGCAGTGCCTTCATTGGCCTGTTTGTACACGCCGTAATGCGTGTGGGGCATCAGCGCGGAATCATCGCGCATCACCTGTCCGGGCGCGTAATCTTCGGGCGCGCCAAACACGGCGACCGAACTGGCATAGACCACTTTGCCCATGCGATCTTTCCGGCGTTTCACCGCTTCGAAAACATTCACCGTGCCCACCACATTGACGCGCGCGCCCAAGGGCGGGTCCGCCTTGCAAAACGGGACTTGCAACCCGGCCAGATGAATGACGTGCGTAATTCCATTGTCGTCCAAAGCCCGTTCAAATGCGGGCAAATCCGCAATATCGCCAGCGGCAAAATTCACCTGCGCGAGTTCGTCATCCAACAGCAACAACTGCAACCGGCGCGGCTCTGTCGCCAGATCAAAAACCGTGACTGGCACATCTTCGCGCACGAGATTCCGCACGGTCCACGCGCCGATGCACCCCAACGCGCCCGTGATCAAAAAATGTTCGTCAGCCATTATTTCCTCTGATATGCCCCCTCCTCGCGCCGGGGAGAGGAGACCTCATCCCCTCACTTTTCGCATTGGGGAATGGGTTTAACGAATTAAAACAGCCTTAAAAAAATTCCGTTGGCACAAACGATCACCAACGGAATTTCGTCATAAATCTCCGCCTTTCACCGCTCAGAACAACAAGACCGATACCGACTTCTGGATCATGGCAATGGACACCGACGCCATGCCCACGAGCGCCATGCCCACCGAAAAGCCCACCGCCAACACCGTCGCGTACAGGCGCCATTGCTTCTTGCCAAACCGCTTCCAAAAATAGTAGCGGGCGATCAGCGCGCCGATGATCTGCGTGATCACCACATGCGGAATATTGGTCAAACTCTGCACATAGCCAAAGATGAGCAAAATGGGCAACCCAAACACGGAAAGAACGCAGAAGAACGCGAGCCCAACGGCAAAGCCAGAGCCGATCACCCAGGGCTTGAGGGCCTCGAACAAAATGGGCTGATCGTCTGACGACTGCAAAAACGCGCCGTCAAAAGAAGGCACTTGATCGACTTCGAATTGGTAGAACAATTCCCGCCCTTGCGGGTCTATGGCTATGGAAATGACCATTTCCGGGTTGGGCGTGTTCATGTGTGCGCCCTGGTCCGCGCTGCGGATTTCCGGGGCAGAAGGCAACCCCTGCGCCAGGGCATCGGAAATATCGGGCGGCGCGCGGCTCAAGGTGGTTGCCGGATAGGGCGGGGGCTGCGTGTCTTCAAAATTGGTGTAAAAATAGGCGGTTTGTGACCAAGGGCCATACCTGCGCTGTTTGGGCGGCACGTTTTCTGGATCGTCAGTTGTCGCCCGCACCCGCCAGTACCACCACGCATGATTCGACAAATTGGCCGGCGTCCACGTCACCATGCCCTCTCGGTCGTAATCCACTTCCCCGCGCATGGTGCTCGTAATCCACACGCATCGCTGAAGCGCGCGCAAGGGCCAGAACAACTGCACGTAGGGATAGGCATCGGACGGAATGGGCGCGAGTTTCCAGATGTAGGACCAATACATAAAGCTGGTGACAAAAACCAGGGGCACCATAAACACTTCGGCCCTCAAAATGCTTCTAAAGCTGGTGCCCGTCAACTCGATCTCCCTAAAGCGTTGGGCCGCCGCGCCGTAGTTGTCCAAGCCAAAATCGACAAACCAGATCTGAATGCCCCTGAAACCACTGAGAAAAATGGTGGCTTCTTTGATGTAGGGAATGCTCACGTTTTGCCCCACCATCCCGTCTAAGCGGGCATTGACAAATGAAATGAGGGGCGTGTACACAAAGGAAAACACAAAGAAAAAGATCAGCAAAGTGACGGTGACCAACTGCGGAAATAAAATTTTTGAAATGACGATGGTGTACAGGCTCGCCAAACAAAACAACACCACGCAGATCCAAATCTTAAAATCGCCTCGTCCGGGCGGGGTCTCCCACGATCCCTTTTCCGTCTTTTCAATCCGACCGGTTCGCACGCCCCGCCACACCTGATAAAACCCGATAACCGTAATGGCAAATGTAATGCCAATGCCAAAGCTCATCCAGAAATCGATGCCGGTCACAAAGTGCGTCTGGATGGTGTCCATGCCCATAAACCAGTGGGGCATATAGCCGTAATGGTATAAGAGCGGGCTTGCTATCGTGTGGATGAGCACGCCGATAAACGTGCCGATCACCGCCCAGAAGGGGGCGAGAAAGCCGGTAAAAATGGGCCCCAAGTGCAGGGTAAAGCCCAATGGCGTGGCCGGCAAAAAATAGCCCGTGTACTGCGTGAAATCCACCCAGGGAATGGGGATGAGTTGCACGGGTTGTTCCATAAACGCGCCCGAAATCGCGGGCACGGCGACATAGAGCATCCCCCAAACCACGCCGATGACAGCACCGATAGAAAACATGCGCCAGCGCCACGTAATATCCCCGCTGCTTTCTTCGGCCAGCGCCATGGCCCCGTGCGCGTTGATCGGGGCAAAGGGAAAGGGCAATTTTTCGTAGTCGGACGTGATTCGGAACAACACGTAGCTGGCGGAAAACCACGCGGTGCGCCCCATAATGGTGCCCAGCACCAAAAATGTAATGGGCCAAAACCAATCGGCGTGTAAAAACGTGCGCTCCACGAGGGCTTCCGAATCTGCAGGCGGCGCCCACCACCACAGTTCGCCCAACGCCTTTTGGATGCCGAATTGCACGGCTGCGGGCGACTGCACAAAATACTGGTGCCACAACAGCCCTTCAAACGCATTGGATTCCCGATTGACCAGCGAACTCGTCACGTAGAACAGCAAATAGACTTCCTGCCGCTTGAGGGTTGTGAACGAGCGCTTGGCCAATTCGATAAACAGAATAATTGTCACCCATTGCGCGGCCGCGCCTATCGAGCCGCCGATCATCAAATCGAGATAGATATTGCCCGGCACCATCACTATCGACACGAACAACGCCCCCACAATGGTCTTCATGTTGAAGCCATCGACAAATTCGTCGGGGTCGTCGAGCAGATCGCGGTACTCTTCGATCTCCTCAAATTGGGTATTTTTCTTTTCCGTGTCTTTGTTGCGTCTCAATAGATTGCTTAAAGCCATTGATTTTCCTATGCCGTGATGGGTTGGGCAGCGAGCAAGTCCCGTCCCTTTTGCGTGTATTTCACGCGATAGGCGGGATCGACCGTGCGCCAGATCAAAAACTGTTTGCGGAGCGCGTTCATAAAGCCCTGATTGCCCCGCCGCCATGAGGCCGCATCGCCCGAAAGCCTGTCTATCGTCAGGGTCATCGCGTAAATATCGTGTTCGCCCGTGGAGATGGCTTCAAAGTGTACCTGCTGCCGCACGCCCAAATCGTAAGGCGCCAACCAGATCATGGTGTCTATGGTATATCCTCGTCCCGATTCTGTTTCAATGGATCCAAAGCGCGCGCCATCTGTGTAAAACGCGCCCATAGACTCGCCCATGTGCGACTCGAAATAATCGACCAAAAACACCGACAGGCCAAACACGTCCTTGCCGCCCACGGTAAATGGAAACTCAAAATGCCAGCGGTTGCCCTCTGGATCGGGCAATTTCCAGCGGCGCGTCACGTCGGGCACGGCCATCATAGACGCTTGGCGCGCCGGATAGAGCGAGGACAGCAACACCACCAGCATCACCAGCGCGGAGGAAAGCACGGTTGACAAGGCCGAATAATTGACGGACAGCCCTTGCAACCACCCCTGCCACAGCAAAATTTTGGCGACGCCCTGCCCCAACAAATACCCGGCAACCGTGCCCAAAACCGCGTACACACACGCCTCGGCAATGAACAAAAACGCGATGTGTACGGGCGCCAATCCCACAGAAGAATAAATGCCGATCTCGCGGAAACGCTCGTACACGGACCCCATCATCGTGTTGAGCACAATCAGCGCGGCCACCAAAATGGGGACGAACAAATTCGCCATGCCGGGCAATGGCCCCCACCCGAGGGAACTGTAAATCGCCGCGCGGATGCTGCCATCGGCCTCGGGAATGCCCGCGTACAACACCACGGACAAGCGCGACACGTATTCTTTGATCTGCGCTTCTACATCCACGCCTTCGCGCAGGCGAATCGCCACGGATTGCAGGGGGCTGCCCACTTCGCGCAACATCGAATAGGGAATAATGGCAATATCGTCGGGGTCGATATGCTCAAACGGCATGTTCTCGAGTTGCGGCTGTTCCAAGCCCTGTTTTTCCCGGCTCTCTTGCTGGCTCATCTGGGAAACGATTTCCTCATCCGTCAATTTGAAATCGGCCGGGCTCAACATTTCGCCGTCCAAGTCGAGATGATTTCGCATTTTTTCCGCGTCGATCAGCCCCACCACCTTCAACTGTTTGCCGAACAAGCGCACGCTTTTTTGCCCCACATCTTCGGGCGACACGTCGAGCAACTCGGCCATTTTGCCCGGCAAAATACACGCAAATTCGCCCGCTTCAAACCAACGCCCGTGGCTGAGCAATGTATCGATCTTCGTGACCGCGGGTTCGTTGACCGACAAGCCCAAAATGCCCAGCACTTTGGTTGATTTGTCCGGCGTTTCAATGGGCGTCTTTTTCATGTCTTTCGTCACGTACCAACTGCGCGGCGCGATTTCGCCTTGGCCGAAAAAATTGATCTTGGCATAGTCGTAAGCCGTGTCTTCTAACGGCCCCCAAAATTGGCTGCGGATCAGCATCCCCGGATATTTGCCTTCCACATCCAGCGCGAGTTGAGAAAAGGACAGCGTGGTCTTGATCGACGTAAAGGACAATACGGTAAAGGTCAGCAAGACCAGCGTGACAAATGTCAGGCAGGTTCGCATTTTGCGCTTCTTGAGGTTGGCGATGCCCAGTTGAAAGGCCGCCACAGACGCGCTCAGTCGCCCCACGTCCGTATCGTGCAACAAAACATCTTCCATGCGTAACTGCCGGATATTGTCACCAAACCTGCTCGACACAATGGAAATCACAAAAATCGCCAGGGACAGAATCACAAAAGCCAGCAAAATCACAAAGGGATTGGACAGGTCAAACGCGGGATGCACTTGTGACAGAAAAATCCAGATCACGACAAAAACCGCGCCAAAGCCGATGATTTGCATGCGGATATCGGAAAACGTGAAAACCAATCGCTCGATAAAAAACGCACACGGAATCACCAGCAACATGAAGAAAATCACGCCGCGAATCACGTCGTTCTGCGTGTCTTTGACATCGGGATAGGCGCGCGATTCCAAGCCTAGGCCCGCGCGCGTGTGCTTGACAAACGCATCCCACTGCTTGTCGTGCATCGCCTCTTCGGCCAGATCCAGGTGTTCTTTGGCCTGCGCGTGCAAATTGGTCATGCGCTGGTTCTCTATCGAATATTTCTCCAATTCGCGCATCCGCGCCTCGTTCAATGTCCACATGTCTTTTGCGGCTTGAAACGAGGAGCGCGTGAACGCCCCGTGCTTCAGGGTCGCAAAACCCTCGCCGCGCGCAATTTCCACGCTCTCCGCGCTTTTCGCGTTCAGCAGCAAATAGCGCACCCCGATCTCGCGCTCGCGCATCACAATTTTGATCCGTTCGCCCGGCGTTGTAAAAATCGTGCCGACCGGTTCGTCCGCGCCAAAGCCAATGGCATAGCCGTATTCCTGCGGCGCGGTATTGCCCAGGCCGAGCACGCTGATGCTCGACAATTTGGTGAGATAGCGCGGATCGACCGTGTCGTAGAAATCCGTTGTAATACACGGGAATAAGATCTGCGTGCGCTTGGAAATCCACCAGTCCATGTCGAACTCGCCCCGGTAAATGCGCGCCTGCCGCCCGCGGTTGGGCGCGTACGTAATCTCTCCGGTTTGCGGATCCATGTAAAACGCTTTCACATCCACGCGGCGCTCGGCGATGCCCGGCATGTAAAACTCGCCATTTTCATCCGCGATGTCGTAATAGATGCGCCGCACGCCTTTGACCGACTTGTCGATGCCCATTCGCAGCGAAGCAACCGCGCCTGGCCGGGGGCGATCCGGCGTAATGCTCCGCCGGGGGAACGTGCGTACAAACCCCCGCAACCCGCGCATGCGGTCGTCGGGATCCAATTTGTAATCGGGCAGAAAATCCGCTGAATTGAGCCCCAAATCGAGCACGCCGGCAAGGGTGCGAATCTGCCCGGTGAGATTTTTGAAATTCACGAACTCGGCCTTGTCCAGCGGCGTATCCACCCTGAAACGCGCGTCGTTGACCGTAATGAGCGACAGCGCGGGCGTGCCGGCTTCCAGCACGACCTCGCCATCTGTTTTTAGTATTTTCCCCGGAACGTACATGTCCCAATTCATGCCGCCTTTTGGCTGGATCCCGTCGATGAGCGCGTCCGCGGCATCCAGCCCAAAATGCTCGGCTATCGCCTTTGAATAATGCACAAACAACTTGCCAAAGGGCGTGAAGAACCGCTTGTAATAATAATTGCGCGTGCTGTTCCAAACCCCCACCTCGTCGGTTTGGCTCGTCAAATCCAGCGAAATCAACAGCGGGAGCTCGAGGGGCTCGGTCATCAGTTCGGCAAAATGCTTTTCCTTCCGCGAATGCCGGCTCAAAAAATCGCATATCCCCCGAAAGCCGAGGTGGTGGCCCGAAGAGGCGAGAAACAAAAGCGTGTGTTTGGGCGGGTACTTGCTGAAATATTCGGCCAACTGCATCAACCCCACAATGCCACACGCCATTTCCGCGCCCGGCGCGCGCGCGGGCACGACGGACATCGCATCGTAATAGGCATTGATCACCACGATCTTTTCGCGCAACGCCGGATCGGTTCCGCGAATCCAGCCCAAGATATTCCGCGTCTCGGCCTTTTGCCAATCCATGCGCGCGTTCAGCGCGACGCGTACCACATCCTTTGAAGCGATCAATGTTTTGAGCTTTTCCCCGCTCGCCTTGTCGATCCAGAACCGCTCGATGCTGTTGGGCACTTGCAAAAACTTGGTCTCGGCCTGCGCGGTAAAAGTGGAATCCGGTTCGATAAACACGATCTGCTGCGCGCCGAGCATCGCGGCATTGAGCCAGTTGTTCCACGAATTAAATTCCATCAACACCACCGCGCCTTGTACTTCGCGCCCGTTGAACGCCGACACCTCGCCAGCCCCGCCATACAAGAGATGCCCGCGCACCCCGCCTGCGGGCAAGGTGGAGGTCTTGACCAAATTCGGCCACAAGCCGTGAATGGCAAACGCCTCGCCGGTCTCTGCCACGGTTAAGCTCCCGCCCCGATCGACGGGCACGGCCACGCCATAAGTCTCGGCCTCGACATCTTCCATGCCCAAACGCCGAAACTCGGACGCGATAAAATCCGCGGCTTTTTCATGGCCCGGATAACCCACCACGCGCGAGTCGTGGCGCGTGAACTCGTCCATCAATGCGCGAATGCCATCTTCTCGCACGGCATCTAAAACCCTCGCGCTGACCTCTTCGGCGCGCGGCACCGGCACAGGCGGCACCGCGTCGGGCACTTCCAAGCCCAACAGCGCACTCAAATGGACATTCACGCGGTCGGGGCCGGCGATCAGGAGCGCGGCGACCAAAATGCCCAAACCGACGAGGCCGCGCGAGATGAGATTGCGGTATTTATCCATAGCGATGCACCACATGTCCGCGTTCTGGGAACCAGATCATGTCGATACCCGTCGACAAAATCACGCCGAGAATATACCCGACCAGCAACCCGATGAACAAAGGTCTGGATTTGCGATAAACCGTTGGCCCACCCACTTTCATCATCACGAACTTAATGAGCCACGCCAAAAATGTTGTAAAGCTGGTGCGCCGCGCCAGATACGCCCCCGAAATCGCCAATCCAACGGGGTGCAGGGGCCACCACACAAAGCGATAGCGCATGTAGATCAACCCGGCCATCAGCAGACCGCCAATTCCAAAAAAGACCGCCTCTTCGGGGTGTTTTTCGTAAAACGGCGGCTCGTCGGGTTTTTTGATGACGTCAACCGTCCGCTGAAAATGGCGTTCGGCGGCGCGCGTGATTTCCCAACTGCTGAAATTGTACGCCCCCTGGTCGTAACCCAGCCACACGGTGAACAGCAGATTGAACGACAAACTGACGATAAACACCAGGCCAATCGCGCCCATCAACCGCCGCCGCTGATTTCCGGGAACGCCCTCAGAGACGCGCCCGGCATGGGAAAGCGCGGGCAAAAACAACCCCTTAAAATGCCCGGCGATCAACCACGCAAACCGGAGATTTGCAAGGGTGGCCAGCGGGATATTGCGCCGCCCAAAAAACGGCTCGACCATCCCCCACGCGCCAATCGGTGTGCTGGTAAATGGCATGCCCGTATCGGCCAAAATTTTCGCCATCCCCGTATAGACAAAGATCACGGCCAGCAGGAGCAAAAACCCAAGCAGGGGATCGAAATTCATTTGCACCAGCCAGACGAACAAATACGCCATGCTGCCCAGCAACCCGATACAAGCAGCGCGATACGACATCAACTCATTGGCGTCATCCACAGTGGGATCGCGGCCCAGGGCTTTCATCAGCACATCGCGCAAGTGTTTTCTCGCAACCCAGAATGTGGAAGACACAAAAACGACAAAAGCCCCGAACGTCTGCCAGTAATACACGCCCGTGCGGTAATACGGCGTGGTGGCTTTATAGCCCCACTGGCTGAGTTGACCGCCTTCCAAGATGAACACCAAATCGAAAAACCAGATCGAAAACAGCACATCCAAGCTGGCAAAATACGAGAAAAACACGGTAAAAATGCCAAAGTATCCCCTGATCGGGGGCAGTGCCCGGTCGATCCAGTACCACCGAGACCGGTAAATGGGAAAGCGCGGAAACCCCGGCAAAAAGTAGTTGATGCAATTCCACGCCAGCACCCCAAACGCAATGGCGAATCCGATCCAGAACAACCGATTGCGCGTGAACTCGGGCAACCACCGCTTGCCATCGCCCGGCCCGGATGCCATGTCGATCAACGGCGCCATTGCGGGAAAGACCAAGCGTTCGTTTTGCACCCACTGTTTGCGAAAAACAACGGCCACACACGCCAGCATCACAAACGCCGCCGCCACAATCGTCGTCCACCAGAACAGGGGCAACACCCACACGCCCCACGGAATTTTGGCACCGCGCGGCAAGCCTTCGTAAAACCACGCGACAGCATCGCCTTCATTGCTCGGCAACAACCAGTTGGGCAAATGCGGGTACAAGTGCTTTGCCCACGCATTTTCCTCAGTGGCGAAATAATAAGGCGCCGTGATGTACCCGATTAAATAGCCCGTCAGACCAAAACACGGCAACGCGGCGCCCACAATGCCCATTGCCAAAATCGCGTGCCACTCGCCTTTTGAGAGCACCCACCCGGTCATTTTGGCAACGGCGGCGAGGCCAAACATCAGGATCATCAGCACCATCAGCATCGCCATTGGGATGTGGCTATAGGTCATTAAAGAACCGTGAAAAACATAGCGCACACAAATCGCCAAGACATCGAGCGCGACGACCAAAAACAGCCCCAACCCCACAGACCGCACGGTCACAGCGGGCTGGGACTGCTCGTCTGAAATTTCCCGCTGAAGATGTCGTGAATCGAGGGCCATAATAGCAATCAAAAGAAAAAAACCGCAAAGGTGGGGAAAGATACCAGAATATATGGCGACAAAGGACGCGCCGAGAGGTCGGCTTCAGATTATACCTTTGCCACATGGATTTGTCAAATGATTTTAGGGCAACGGCGAATTTGCGGACGAGGTACAACTGCGTAGCAGTCCCTCTACGCACAGGCATAGCCTATAATGAGCGGCGCGAGTCATCAGTGGAACGGGGTACAACGACAACAGCAGGTCATCGAAAGTGATATGGTTTTGGAGAACGGATGGGGAGGCTCTCCCTTCTTGTATCTTTGGGCGAGCACGGGGGCATCGCCCCTACGTTTCTATCCTCGCATCTTACCTCTCACTCCTCACCTTTAACACCTTGACACCCGCCAACCCCTTTGTTACATTTGTTCCACATTCAAAAATAATGGCGGCTCCCTAGCTCAGTAGGTAGAGCAGAGGACTGAAAATCCTTGTGTCGGTGGTTCGATTCCGCCGGGAGCCACCATTTTTTTTAACCGCGCCGCGCAGAGTCTTCAGGCCGTGCGCGGTTTTTTTGTGTCATCAATCGATCCGAGTAATCAATTTCGCGTATGTATTGTAGAGGAGATCATCAATAACACATTTTATACCAAATTGATTTTCAGTTGCCCTGATGCGATATGCGACCCGCAAATGATTCCCTTGACGTTACGCCATCATTCAAAGAAGCCATTGCAACCAGGCCATCGCAAAAAACCATCAGATCATGCCATCACGCACAGCGCGCAAGGCCGTCTCGCAACCAACAGCCATCTTGCAACCCACCTTGCAGGCCAACGCATGTCGTAGTGCGACAAAAGCGATTTGCGCTGTGCCAGCCTCTCGGCGCATGAGAGCGGCATTTTTGAACTGCTGGGGCAGTTGTACTCCGCTCGCCTACTTTTTTTTGCTGTTAAAAAAAGTAGGTCGCCGCACGCCGTAGGCACAGGCGTAGCCAAGGCATCGAAGGCAACCCACCAGGAGGCAGAACCAAACGCTTGAGACGAGCAACGCTGGTGCGACTCTGTGCGTAAGATAAAAAAATAAAAATTTGCCCGATTTCCCGGTCTGAATGTATCTTGAGGTCGCTGGCACGCGATAGGGAGGAATGACTATGAAACGCATTTATATCACTGGCAGCAAGCGCACGGCTATTGGGGGATTTATGGGCGGATTTGCCGAGGTCCCTGCGCCCCAGTTGGGCAGTGCTGTTGCCGAGGCTTCGCTCGTGCAGGCGGGCGTATCGGGCGATGATATCGATGAAGTGATCTTCGGCAATGTCCTCAGCGCGGGGCTGGGCCAAAATATTGCACGTCAAGTGGCGATAGGCGCGGGTCTCGATGCGTCGGTGGGCGCGACAACCGTCAACAAGGTGTGCGGTTCGGGCCTCAAATCCGCGATGCTCGCGGCGCAGGCCATCCAGTGCGGCGACGCGGACTTGATCCTCGCAGGGGGCACGGAAAACATGAGCCGCGCGCCCTACTTGCTCGAAAACGCACGCGCGGGTTACAGGCTTGGATCGGGCGAACTCGTGGATGCCGCGATCCGCGATGGCCTGTGGGATGTGTACAACAACTTGCACATGGGCACTTGCGGGGACCGATGTGCAGAACGCTACCATTTTTCGCGCGAAGACCAAGATGAGTACGCCATAAACAGCTACAAAAAAGCACTTCGCGCCGACAAAGAAGGCGGCTTTCGCAATGAGATCGCGCCCGTAAAAGCACCACCATCGGGCAAGGCGATCACAACCGTAGATCGGGATGAAGAACCCCTGCGATTTGACGAAAACAAATTGCGCCAACTGCGACCCGCGTTTTCAAAAGATGGGTCTGTGACCCCCGGCAATGCCTCGAGCATCAACGATGGCGCAGCATCTGTCATCGTCCTATCCGCGGAAAAAGCAACGCAATGCAACCTCGCGCCCGAAGTCGAAATTTTGGGGTATGCCACTTATGCACAGGCGCCCGAGTGGTTCACGCTCGCGCCCATCGGCGCCATCTCCAAACTTTTGTCCAAACTCTCACTCAGCGTCTCGGACATCGACCTGTTTGAAATCAACGAAGCCTTTGCCTGCGTTCCAATGGCGGCGGCACATGACCTGAACATCCCCACCGAGAAGCTCAATACCCACGGCGGCGCAGTCGCGCTTGGGCATCCCATCGGCGCGAGCGGCACGCGCATTCTCGTCACCCTCATCCACGCGCTCAAACGCAGGCACAAGCGCGTGGGCATTGCCGCGCTGTGCATCGGCGGTGGCGAAGCGGTTGCGATGGCGGTTGAACGCGTAGATGAATAGACGGAACGGGGTACAACTGGCCGGTTCTCAAGCTAATTCATCAACGAATCGCAGGAGCGTGGCCCCTGCGCCCGCCCGAATAGACGAAATTCGCCCATTCATCACAGGCTCAAGAGATAGGAGAGTTTGACGAGGACCGAGCGGTTTTTCCGGGTGAGGCCCGTGTCGGTGTCGTAAGCACTGTCGAAGACGACAAAGATGTCGCTGCCGGGGCGGTACCGATAGTTGAGGAGAAAATTCGCGCTCGCAAATGCTTTGTCGTTGTTCCACTGCACGAAGAGTTTGACGAAAAAGTCTGTGGAAAAAGAGTACTGAAGGCGGTTGCTGAGGGTGTGAATGTTCAAATTGCCTTGGGGCAGTCGAATCCAGTCGCCCTGATACTGCGCTTCAAAAGTCAATCGACCAGAGGGGCGAAAAGAACTTTCCGACCGCAGGGTGTAGCGTTTTCCCGTGTAGTACGTGCCGGCCTCAAAGGTGATGCCGGGGCGCAATTTGCGGGCGCGGCTAGGGCGCGGGCCCGTGGTAAATGACGTGAACGTATAGGTGCCGGGGGGAATGCCCACGTCGTCTCGCCGCGCAGAGGGGTAAAACGTCTCATCCACCACATCCCGCGTGCGCGTCATTTCGATCCGCCAGTAGTCGCCCGTGTTGAAGATCGCAAAAATCGAGAGTTCCGCGGTCCAGTATTTCACATTGTTGTCTCGGTCCGTAAAAACTTGCGCTTCAGGCCCCATTGAAATGTAGCGGATATTGCCGAAGTTCGGTCGGGGCCGGTAGCGCGCGTAGAGGTCGTAACGCCTGAAACCGTCCAACCCACTTCTGCGATTGATAAATCCCACCGCGGGTTCAAATTGGTCCTCGACATCGAGAAATTTGAGGCGCGCCCAATACAAGGTGCCGCGATAGTTCATCGCCAAAAATCGCGCGTCGTCTGCCTCGTCAATTTGCGAATCCCAAGTCCGCGCTGCAAAGGCTTGAAAGTTCAGGTTTGGCGTGGGGGAATAATTGAAGTCAATGCCGCCCGCACGGTTGTATCGGTTCCATCCGTCTATGGGATCGTCAACCTGCTTGTTGACCGCGATAAAGCCCACATTTGACCGCGCGAACACATCGCGTCTCATTCTGATCGCCGAGTAGTTGGTGCGATGCACGCGCACAGTGTCGCCGTCGTCGAAAAACGATTTGGCGTCGGTCGAGACATTCAGCGCGCCAATGCTCGTTCGCCCTTCTTTCCCGGCGATTTTTGTGCCGAAGAGAATCGGGATTTTTGTGCCTTTCTCAATGCCAATGCGCCGGGAATAAAACAGCAGGGTGGGCGGGCGAGTGCCGCTGCCGCTGGTGCGCGCCTGTTCGCCAAATTGAAAGAGGTTGGCACCTTCGAGGAAGAACTCGCGTTTTTCCGGAAAAAAGAGGCGGAACTGCGTCAGGTTGGTCTGTTCTTGGTCCGCTTCTACTTGCGCGAAATCCGTGTTGTAAGACAAGTCGAGAGAAATGTTTGACGTGATGCCATAGCGCAGGTCAGCGCCGATTTCAAAGGTGGCATTTTCCCCCGGGTCCGTTGCGCGGTCGTCGATGGTCGCGCCCGGCAAAGCGTAGGGTTTGATGCGAATTGGCCGCCTGGCGCGAATGTGTGTGAGGCCCTGAAGTTCGCCGATGTCCGCCATGCGATACCGCTCGGTCGAAGACGAACTCTGCTGGCCCACGACGAGTTGGGTCGCCTGATTTTTTTTGGCGTTGTAGCGCGACAGGTTGATGCCCCAGGTGATGTCGTCCGATTGCTTAAATCGCAGTTGGCTAAACGGGATTTCGATTTCAACGGTCCAGCGGTCCGGATGGTGTTTGGTGCGCGCTGTCCAATTGCAATCCCAGTCGCGGTTGTAGGTTCGCCCCTCGTTGGAGAGCATCAAATCGCTTTGCGCGCCCAAGGGGTTGACAAAAAAGAAAAAGCCGTTTTGCCGATCATTGTACGTGTCGAGCAGAATTTGAACGTTGTCATCGCCGTAAATTTCAGAATCGCGGCGCATGTTATTGGCAACGAATTGAGAAGAGTCCGGGACGAAGCATTCAAACCCGAAGTAGATGCTTTTGTCCGTATAGACAATCCGCGCGACGGTTTGTTCCGCACTCGGCATCCAGTAGTTTGGATCGCGCTGGACAAATCCCGTGATTGGCCTCGCCCGCGACCAGGCAGGATCGTCCAAGACGCCATCGAGATTTGGCCGCTCATCAACGCGCACAGCGTGAACAATCCGCTTGGCTCTTCGCGCCGATCCAGACGATAGCATGCCCGACACCACCACCACATCGCCGGGCTTCACCGCTGTTTTGTCGGCTTCCAAGACCCTTGCCACGACCAATTTTGGCAATTCTTTGATGACTTCGAGCATCGCGCCGCGGCCATGCCCGTTCTGCACCGTGAGATTCGCCCACATGGGCGCCAAACCGTTCAAGCCCGCGACATAAGCCAGATCGCCCGAAACGCGCTGCACAGTACCCTCGCGCGCCAACAGATCTGAGGCGCCTAACAGAAAAGAGAAAACTATCAATATGGCCTGAATTTTTTGCATGAGAAAACCGTGTGATCGCCCCAACTTAGGTCATGCGCTGATCGCGACGGGCAATTTGTTGAGCGTGCGTTTTTTGAGTTCGACCTTCTCGCTGGCGCGACCCGTGTCAATGCCGACAAGCCTGCCCTCAGCATCTATTTCCCGACTTCCAACGCTGGCTCGCTCAGATAGGTCAATATGCGGAGAATCCGTTTCCGGGTAGTCGTCGAGTCTCATGGAGGAACTCAAAGACAGGTGCGGTTTTTAAAAAAGCGCGAGTTGCCGATCTAGCCCTTTAGTGCGACAAAAGTATTGTGGTTCGCGTTTTGTGCTTCCCTTCCAAGTGGCGTAAACGCAGTATTCAAAAAGCTCTCTTTTGCTGTTGCGCTTTCGGATGACCTTGCTTTCTATGTTCGTGAATCCAAGGTTTTTCAAGGAGTCTTCAAGCAACTTTTCCGTGTGAACCTGAACGCCGTAGAAACTGGAATTGCCGACAATATATGACAGCACGGCACCTTTCTTCAGACTTTTTTGCAAATTTTGAAGGTGCAGGTGCATATCGTGAAAATATTTCCAAACATAATTTGCCATCAGCAAGGCGTTCTGTTTTTTGCTCTCCAAAATTTGGGAAACAACAGGTTTCAACGATTCTGGAAGGTCGAGTCCGTTTGATTTCCAATCTTGAAGCCGGCTGGTTGCAATCCCCCAGGTCCCACCAATCGCTTTCCAATCCAACTCACCTGCTTCCCGGGCCGAATCGAGAAATTTTGTCCAGTACATGTAGGGACGAAGTTCGCGGATATAACTGATGCGGTTTGGATACGGCGGAGATGTGATAACATAAGAATATTGCACCCCATCAATTGAAACGGGTTGCCGCGAATCCTCGTAATGCACCGACGCGGAACCGGTCAGTTCTTCACCTGCACTCTCGACGATTGCGTTCAATATCTTTTGGTACAGAGATTCAATTTGTTCAACCTCATAAGTCGCCGCTTTGTCGTGAAAGGACATGGACACATGGTTGAATGCTACCGAAGACGTTTCAATGACCAAGCGACAAAACGCTATCCAGGCCAAGTTCGCCACCCCGTCTTTGTTGGGGTCTCCAAATCGGTTGACCAGAGCTTTGCGAAGTGCAGCGAGTACATTCAAGGTGTGTTTGCACCACCACCGCGTAATATTGTGGATTTGGGGCATCCAGTTGTCTCGATTCACAATCTCCTTGCAATCCGCCAGAACTTTATCGCTTTCCGTTTTCAGCCTTTCCAATTCGACCTGTGAGTAGTTGCGGCATTTGGCATTTCCAAGCCAAACGAGAAATGGGTTTATGTCGAGACAATGTGCGGATAATCCCTGTTCTGCGGCGACCAACCCGCTCGTCCCTGTACCGGAAAAGGGATCGAGAATAAAGGCATCCCTTGGGACGCCATCCATCATCTCCTCAACCAGCTTGACCGAATAGGCAGGTGTCAAACGCAGCCAGCCATGCCTGCCGAGTTGCGCGTTGTATTTGAAAGTGTAATCCGACCGCTGTGTTAGTTTAACGTCCATCACGCGGCACTCCGCAGGGTTTCGAGTACATCGCGGATTTCTTTTTTTATACGCGTTGTGTGGCGTCTGAAGAAACCCGCTAAATCATATCCCAAAATCTGATCGCAAAATGCGTACAAGGAGATGTTATGATTATCGCTGGTCGCACCGATGAGTATGCCGCAGCGATTGTTTCGGTATCTCAAAACAATGTCCGTATCAATTTGCGAAGAAAAAACGGCAAACACAGGTAAGTAATTATTTGCCCATGCCACCGTTGCGTTGTCAATGTCCGCATTTTGACGTTTAGAATCCTTACTTTTGTACCCTTGGCGGACCTCAAAAACAATACCGTTGGTCGGCTCGGAAACTTCCCCCAACTCCGCACAATAGTTTGTAATGGGAATTATATACTTTCCAACCCTCAATCTTCTTGTTAAAGTAATCACGGGTTTTTGGTGTTGAATGCAAGCGCCCTCTGATTTTGGGCATGCCTGCCCCTAACATCTGGCGTTTCAAAACGTTTTCCTTCGCGTCTTTCAGGAACGGATCACATTTGCATGCGTGGATAACATTTCCCGTTGACTTCCATATCGCCCGCCTGTGCCATAAAGGTTGTTCATGCAACCGCCTCACTGGCTATAAGTTGCTTGTAAGTCAACCGTGCGCCCATCGCCATATTCAACATCTCATCAACACGACTTAAGGTATCAACCTTTTTTCGATTGATGCGAAACACGCAAGCATTCAGGTACTTTTGCATGTGTTTGTCTGACCAGTGGTGATGAATACCCATATAGACACGCTTAACCAGGGCCCACAAACTCTCAATGGCGTTTGTATGGACACCATCGCGTTCATATTCGTCGGCAGAATGATTGATTTGTTCCCCTTCGTAATCATCCCTCAATGCGCCGTATGCGCGGTTCTCGTCTGCATGAATAGTTGCGCCCGTCAAGACCTGGTTCAACATCTGATCGCGTCATGTTGCCCCTTTTGCGTCCTGTACATGAACCACCATTGCCTCACCATCTTCACCTTTTTCCCGCATTCCAAAAGCAACCGATTTACCTACTGTTCCGCGACCCGCATTCAACTTTTTGGATTTATGTTTGTTCTTTTCTTTGCCACCGATGTAGGTTTCATCAATTTCAACGATACCAGACAGAAAATCATCATCATCACCGTCTTTGTTGCCAAAAGCGTTTCGTATTCTTTGAAGCATAAACCAAGCGGTCTTTTGCGTTGTACCGATCATTTTAGCCAACTGAACGCTTGAAATACCTTTTGAGTGGTTCGTTTCAATCCATATTGCCGCGAACCATTTAGGCAACATCTTGATTTTAGACTTGCCAAACATCGTTCCGTAAATCATATGAAAATTACGCCCACAATCCGAGCACCTATACGCCAAATCAGAACGACGATAGATTTTTCCCATACTACCACAATGCGGACAAGACTCGCCATCCTTAAAGCGGATCTTTTCAAGGTGCAAAATACACGCTTCAGGCGTGGCAAACTTCTGTGTGAACGCGACGAAACTAAGCTGCTTTGCCATCATACACCCCCTTGTTCATTCGTAACTTGTAACTTGGATAAATATAACAAGAAAGCTTAGGGTTGATAAGTATATAATTCCCTTTGTAATCCATTGTTCGACATTGGTCAGTACCCTTTGATTCCTGATTTCTGAAAGTTCTAACCTGCCATCCAGAGATAACTTTTTGGCTTTACCCGAGCGCGTTTGGGCAGTATAAGACCATGTGGCAAATTCGGCATTCGCATAACCAGTCGTGTCGATAAGCACAGCGCGAAATAGTCGTTCACAGCCAATGCCAATCTGACGATACACGGAAGTCATTCCACCCGCTGCCCGGTGAGCGGCGTACATCAGGTCTGTATCCAAACCGATCCAGGAGTAGAAGAGGTCTGAACCGTAAAGCGTTTTGAACTCTTGCAGAGCAAAGCCTTTTCCATAACCAAACCAAATTTTGGTCGGTAGCTCTTGCACTTTCTGACCGGTGACAAAAAAATTTCGAGGTACTGCTTTTCGTCTTTCTTCACATTGTCCTCAATGGAGCGAATGATCAACGCCGAGTTTGATGCCCGTTTCCGGGTGTGCGTTCATTTGCATGTAGGCTTCGGCAACGCGGTCAAATGGCACGATGGGATCGATCAGGCCATCGGCGGTTAGGCGGCCTTCAGCGAGCAGGTCAAAGGCTTCTTTGTTGCCCCGCGTTTTTCCCCATCCGTAATCCAGCCAGGGTTCGCTGTCGGAGCGCACGGACACAATGCTGATCCGATTGCGATGCCATTCGCCGGTCAAATGCAGGCTTTGCATGGGCGCGTTGTAATAGGCCGTGGAGACAACCGTGCCCTGATAGCGCGTTGCGCGCAGCGCGTCTGTCATGGCAACGGAAGACCCGCTGGTTTCCATAGCGACATCCACGCCGAGTTTTTCGGTTGCCCGTTTAATGTCCATGCCCACATCGGCTTCGCGCGGGTCCAACACGAGGTCCGCGCCGTACGCCTCGGCAATCAGGCATCGCTTTTCAATGGGGTCAATGGCCGCAACCCAGCGCGCGCCTGCGATGCGGGCGAGTTGCACGGCCATCAATCCGATTGCCCCCAAGCCAAAGACCGCGACGCGATCCCCAATGCGAATGTGGGCATCTCGCACGCCGCCCAGGGCAACGCCCGCGGGGTCGGTCGCCATCAGGCTTTGCCACGAGACGCCTTCGGGTGCTCTCTCAACGCGATCAGCCGAAAGCGTGTGGGTCTCTCGCACAGAGGCGTGACCGAAGATGAGATCCCCTGCCCGAACCGTTGACACATCCGATCCCACTTCCGTCACCTCGGCCACGTACATATTGCCCAAGCGTTTTGGAAACGCGGCTTCCTGCTTTTTGCCGCGCAAATGCAGGCGCCATTCCCAGCTAAAAACGTCGGACGCATCGAGCGTATTGGCTTGAAATCCCCGAAACTCGGTGCCGTGTTTTACGGCTGAAAACAACGTTTTGGCCCGCACCTGATCGCGCTCGAGGGGGTCTTCATCGTATTCGCGCAAGATCGTATGACCCGGTCGGTCTGCAATGAGTTCGCGTGGCATAGGTTCTCCTTTTTATGTGCAGAGTGCAAAAACGTAGGGGCGATGCCCCCGTGCTCGCCCGAAAATGCAAGATACAAGATGCAATCAGCCCCGGCCATCCGCCTAAAGCGATGTATGGGCTTACCGCTCGTTTTGCCAACTGCTGGACACTTCGAGAAAATAGGGAAAGGAATGACGGGTGGCAAGCGGAATAGGCGTGCAAAACGCATCCATGAGGAGGCCAGTAGATGTCCAAAAATACCGAAGTCCTGTTGAATCGCCATGACGCGGTGCTCGTTCGCGGATACATGCCCCATAAGAATATTTTTGGCATGGCGGGCATGGGCTATCCCGCGTTTGTCCAACGCGCTGCGGGCGCGCGGTTTTGGGATGTGGATGGCAATGCGTATTTGGATTATATCTTGGGGTTTGGCCCCATTGTGCTGGGATATGACGACCCGGCCGTGTGCAACGCCATCGCGGATCAGATGGCGCGCGGCACGGTGTACGGGCTGGCGCATCCCAAAGAGTTGGATGTCGCGGAATTGCTCGTCGAGGTGATCCCACGCGCCGAGATGGTGGGGTTTTTTCTCGGGGGCAGCGCGGCGACTTCTGGGGCCGTGCGCCTGTCGCGGGCCTATACCGGACGCGATAAGGTGATTGTGTGCGGGTATCACGGCTGGCACGATTGGGCGAGGCCCGGCGATGTGGGCGTGCCACAACCCGTCAGCGCGTTGACCCTTGCGGTGGCCTACGGCGATCTAGACGCCCTCGAAGACTGTTTGAAGCAACATGACAATCAGGTGGCGTGTGTGGTGATGGAAACGATTCAAGCGGGCGGACCGCCGGAGGGATTTTTGCAGGGGTGCGTGGATGTGGCGCACGCACACGGCGCGGTCTGTGTGTTTGACGAAACCAAAGTGGGATTTCGCGTGGCCATGGGCGGCGCGGGTGAATATTATGGGGTGACGCCCGATATGGCGACTTATGGCAAGGCGTGTTGCAATGGGTATGCCGGGAGTTTTATCGCCGGCAAGCGCGAAATTTTGGCGTCAAAAGCGTGCCGCAAAGCGTGGATGACCGCAACCGCGCACGGGGATCCGCTCAGTTTGACCGCCATAGAGGTCGTGGTGCGGGAACTCCAGCGGCGGGATGGCATTGCGTATCAATGGAAAATTGGCAACCGACTCATCGAAGGGGTCAACGCGGCTTGCGAAGCGGGCGGGCTGAGTTATCGACTCATTGGCATTGGCCCGATGCCGCGTCCCGTGATGGCAGAATCCGACCGCACGCGCTGTCTCAATATGTTGCGGGGATGCCTCGCACGCGGGTATTATTTGCATCCGACCCATCCCATGTTTCTTTCGCTCGCACACACCGAGGCCGATATTGAAGATACCATCGCGGCTGTGGGTGAGGCGATTGCCGAGGCAAGAGGCAATCACAGATGAACGCGGATGAGAGACGAGATGGAAGTTTAGCCACAAAAGGCACAAAAGGCGCGTGTGTGTAGGGGCGATGCCCCCGTGCTCGCCCAAAGATACAAGAGGTGAGAACCCCGGGAGGAAAGGGGACTGGAGAATAGGTCCCATTTAGACCAATCTGAGGTAGGTCCCGATCAAATCAAAACACCATTTGTCTAGATCGCGGATTGTCGCGGATTAGGGGATTGCGCGGATTACCCCCGCCACCCTGCCTCCGCTATGTCCTCTCTGTCTGCTCCATTCTCCGCCCTATCTGCGCTCCGCCAATGTTTGTCCCTCTAGGGTTGCCTTTCGCCTTGTATCTTGCCTTTTCGGGCGGGCACGGGGGCACCGCCCCTACGTTTTTATTTTCGCATCTTTTAGCCGCGTGAAACAAAGTCTTGTCAAAAATGGCGTGATTGTGTAATTTTTGTTCCCCATTTTTGTTCATCAATTTTTTCAAGGTGGCGTTTATGGCCGAATACGATACGATATCCAAACACCTGATTCAAACCTACCCGGACGATTTCATCCGCTTCACACTCGGACGCGCTGACATCGAGGTGCTCGAGGTGCTCGAAACCGAGCAACCCACTGTGGAAGCCCGGCGCGCCGATAGCCTGATTCTCGTGCGTATTGAGGGTGAGGATGCGTTGATTCATTGCGAATTTCAAACCGCGGACAGCACGGACGTCCCGATGTCGCGTCGCATGGCCGGCTATATTGGTCGCGCCATAGAACGCTATGGCCTGCCGATCTTTTCCTTTGTGATCTACCTGCGTCCCGGTGCTGGACGACGCGATAAGGGATACTACATCCAAGAACTGCCCGGCCACCGCGTTGTCGTGGAATATCAGGTGATTCGTCTGAGTGAGATCGATGGTCAAGCGATTATCGAGGATGGTCATCCGGGCTTACTTCCGTTTGCGCCGCTGATGAAACCTCCGTCTGGGGTGTCTGCGGATGCGTGGTTGCGTCAATGTCTTCAGGCGACGGAAGCCCTGCCCTTGGATGCCTCAACCAAGGTTGACATGATGGCGGGTATGGCTATTTTAGGTGGGATAGCATACAAATTGAGCACCGTTAGGCGTATTATTTCTCAGGAGGGTTTTATGGATGCGATTATGCGTGAATCATCGTTTGCCCAATACCTCACCCAACAAGGTATTGACCGCGGGATCGAGCAGGGCATTGAACAGGGCATCCAAGAGAGCATCCAAGAAGCGTTGGAGGTTCGCTTTGGTTCAATCTCTGTGTATCCCTTTGTTGGTCGCATTCGGGCTATCGCCGATTTGCAACGGCTCAAGCAGTTGCATCGCACGGCGGTGCAAGTGGACAATCTCGAGGGATTTCAGCGTGCGTTGGACGCAGAGGCGTAGCACTGGATTACGGCGTTTGGCACAGGCTCTGCAACGCAACTGTATGGATCGCGGATTGTCGCGGATTAGGGATTGCGCGGATTACCCCTCGCCACTCTGCCTCCACTATGTCCTCTCTGTCTGCTCCATTCTCCGTCCTATCTGCACGCCCCAATGTTTGTCCCTCTATGGTAGCCTTTCGCCTTTCATCGCTGAGACGCTCATCATGTCTGGCACACCGCTCGAGGCAACAGCCGAGGCGACCTACACCTTGAGCGCGTTGGACGCCGATGGCGATGGGGCCTCGCTGACCTACACGCTGGACGTACAATTGCCCTCACCCGACTTGGATGGCGATAGGCAGATGAATTTTGCCGACTTCTAGACCTTTGCCGGCAAGTTCGGATCGCGCCTCGGTCAGGAGCGATATGACGCCCGGTGCGATCTCAATGGCGATTTTCTCATCTTCGCCGCCAGCTTTGGATCGGCGTGCTGATGCGACAAATCATCAGGACGCACCACAAAGCAAAAGCCCGGGGTCGCAATGACTCCGGGCTTTATTTGCTTTCGAGCGGGCACAGGGGCCGCGCCTACGGTCTTACGTCTCGATTTTTGGGGTGACAGGGCAGGGACTGACCACTGATCACCGGCCACCGACCCCTGATTTTACTACGTCTCGACTTGCATCCGCGTAATACCAATTTGATTTTAAGTTGTGCCTGATGGCTTTATCTGATGGTGTTTTTGGGGCACTTTACGCCCGTTAGCATAACCTAGACCAAGTCAGTCATCAGTCCCCCTGTCTCCATCATCTGTAGGGACAGGCCTCCGCGCCGGTCATCATACCCGACGGTTGGGATAGGTGGGGCTGAAAGCCGATAGCTGATTCGTCACAATGCGGCTTTGGCCTGTTATTCTTCTTCGGATGATTTCAAAACCGGATAGGCTGCTAAGGGTGCAAATCGGGGGGTGTCAATGGGTGGAATTTTGGCATGCGCTCTTTCAATGGCCGGGCCGAGACGCTCGGCTTTCTCTGCGGCGTATTTTTCGTGTCGCGCTTTGAAATCCGGCAAGACATTTTGGGCGAAACACGCGAGCGATTCGCAGATGTGATCGTGTTTGTTGTTGCCCGCTTGCTGGAGAAAGACGACCTGATCGATTCCGATTTTTTCCATGTTTTCGAGATGGGCGCGAATCTCGTCCGGCGTGCCAATGCAGCGCGCGCTTTCTTTGGGTTCGGGTTTGTTTTGCTGGAAATCTGCCCATAAGTCATAAGCACCCGGCACATGGGTGCCGTGCTTGTAATAGTGGGACAGGGCATAGCTAAAAAATTGAAAGCCTTCCAGACCGCGTGCGCGTGCGATGTCCCCATTTTCGTGACACATAAACCCGGCGACCATTGCAATGGTGGGGTTGACGGCTTGACCGAGGGGTTCGCATGCGGTCTCAAATGCGGTATAGTATTCATCAACCCAGTATTTGGCTTCTTCCGGTTCGATAAAGGCAAAGGTAAGCGCGCCAATGCCGTGTTTGCCGGCCCAGCGAATGCTCTCGCGGCTGGAACAGGCGACCCACAGGGGCGGGTGGGGCTTTTGCAGGGGTTTGGGCAAGATGTTGCGTTCGGGCATGGAAAAAAACGCGCCCCGATACCCCGGGTACGGTTCTGAGACGAGCATTTTGGCGGTCTCTCGCACGGTTTCTGCCCACATGGCTCTTTTTTGCGCGGGCGGCACATTGAATCCTTCGAGTTCCACACGCGAGGCCGATTCGCCCGTGCCCCATTCCACGCGCCCGTCGCTGATCAAATCCAGGGTTGCAATGCGTTCGGCCACGCGGGCGGGATGGTTGTAATTGGGGGGCATGAGCACAATGCCGTGTCCCAAGCGAATATTTTTCGAGCGTTGGCTACACGCCGCGAGAAACACTTCGGGCGCCGAGGAGTGGGAATATTCTTCCAAGAAGTGGTGCTCGACTTCCCAAACGTATTCAATGCCAATGCTATCGGCAATTTCGACTTGTTCGAGCGCGTCCTTAAAAAGCCGATGCTCGTCTCCTGCTGCCCATGGGCGGGGAATTTGATGTTCGTAAAAGATGCCAAATTGCATGCTGTATCTCCTGTTCAACGCGGCGGATCGGCGTTGGTCGCTCTTATGATACAAAACAATTCGCTATGATGCCAAAAGTAATTAAATCCAAACTGTTGATCATCCATCCTGACCGCGCGCCCATACCGCAGGGGATGGTGGTCGTCAACGAGGGGCGCGTCTCGGATGTTGGGGCAGACATAGCCGTGCCCGCAGGCGCCGAGGTGGTGGATTGCTCGGCCTATACCGTGATGCCCGCGCTGATCGATTCCCATGTGCATATCACGATCAACAATCGGTTCGAGATGCCCCTAAGCGCGCATTTCGATCTGGACGCGACAACGGCTGTGTTGCGCGGTGCGATGAATTTGCGGAGCGATCTGGCATCGGGTGTGACGACCATGCGGACTTTGGGGGATCGCCCGGGCATTGAAAAGGCTTTTCAAGGGGCGATTGACCGGGGCGAAGCCGTGGGGCCGAGGTTGCAGGTGTGCGTGCGGGCATTGAGACCGAGCCACGGAACCGCGCCTTTTTTGTGTTTTCCCGCGGATGGGGCAGAAGAATTGGCGTTGAAAATCCGGGAAAATTTTGCCCGAGGCGCGGATTGGACGAAGTTGTTTGTTACCAATGTGCGGCAAGGCGATGCGTACGAAGATTATATTCGAGGCGACCTGACGGATGTGCCCGCGTACTCGAAACGGGAAATTGAGGCGGCCATTGCCGCATCGCACGACTTGGGCATCCCTGTGGCCGCGCATGCGATAGGCGGGCCGGCCCTGCGCTGGGCACTAGAAGCCGGGATCGACAGCATTGAGCACGCCAATTTGTTGACCGATGAGGATGTCGCGCTGTTCGCAAAATCGGGCGCGTATTTGAGCGATCCAAATTTGCAACTGTTTTTTGACGATGAAGTCGGGTTTGCGTCCTTTCCAACTTGGACGTGGGATTGGTGGCGCGAGCGGGTTGAACGCGCACGCGAATTGACCGCGACGCATTTGCCCGAAGCGGTTCGCGCAGGCGTCAAGGTGTGTTTGGGAACCGATAGCACGCATGCAACACTCTGGCGCGAAGCGAGCGCACTCGTTGGCTTGGGCGTATCGGAAACAGACGCGCTCAAGGCCGTGACCACCAACACCGCCGAGATGCTGTGCATGGCGGATCGCGTCGGGCATCTGCACGCGGGAATGTTCGCAGACGCGATAGCCCTATCGGGCAATCCACTCGAAGATATCGCGTGTTTGCGCCATGTGAAAATGGTGATGAAAGCGGGCGAGGTCGTAACAGATGTTTTGCGCGGCGCAAGTGGCGTTTTCAGCGATTAACCCACGATGTGATCCACGGGCGGGATACAACTGCGATAGCAGTCCACGACACGAAGGGGTACAAACGTTATCTCGGCGGTGCCCCCGTGCCCGCCTGAAAATACGAGGAGGGATTGTGAGCACAATTTTGATTACCGGAGCGAGTGGTTTTATCGGTCGGGCGTTGGCAGTTTCGATGGCGAAAAGCCACCGGGTGATATGTATGAGCCGAAAAAATCCGCAATTGGATTTGCCTTGGGTGCGCGGCGAATTTGGGTCTTTTGAGGATTTGCAACACCTCAATGCCGAGGCGATTGATGTGGTGGTTCACTTGGCCGCGGTTACGGGCGGTTGTTCGGAACGCGATGGGGTAATGGTCAACGTGGAGGGCACGCGCTGTTTGACGCGCTATTTGATGGATCGCGGATGCAAAAAATTTGTGATGGCGAGTTCGATAGCCGCAGTGGGGATGCAAAACCCGGGCTTTCGCCCGCAAGTGTTGCCCATTCCCGACGAACACCCGTGTTTGGACCGCGATGGCTATGGGCTGTCGAAATATTTGATGGAGGAGATCACAAAGTACTACGCACGGCAAAATGACGCCATTGATGTGATCAATTTGCGCCTGTCGTCCGTGCCGCATGCCGGGTTGCCGCCGTTGCGAACCCTCTCGCCGCCGCGCCAGTGGGGGTTGGGCAGTTTGACCATCATGGACTTGCCCGACGCGGTTCGGGCATTTGCCATGGCGGCAACCGCACCGCACAAGCCGGGGGCGCGTATCATGAATGCGGCCGGTCCCAAGGCCTGGACCGCAGTGCCCGTGGCAAAAATTTTGCGCCATTGGTGGGGCAATGATGTGGATTTGTCGCATTTTGAACAGCCAGGGCATGAATACGACAGCGTTTATGACGTGCGGCGGATCAAAAAAGAAATAGGATTTGTGGCCGAGCGCATTTACACGCACAAGTCAAAGAATTTTTAGTTTTCCAATCCCTCGAGAATGCCTTTGAGATAGCCGATGCTGCGGGCGGCAATGGTTTGCGGATCCGGTTTGAAGTTGAAAACTTCGACAGATACATACCCGTCGTAGTGGCGATCTTTGAGGGCGCGGAGAATGGAAGCGAATTGCAAATCGCCAAATCCCGGCCCGCGCAAATTGGGATCATTGACGTGTACATGGCGCATGGCCTTGCCCGCTTCGGCAATCACATCCACATGGGGCTTGCTTTCGGCGGCGGCGGCTTTGGTATCCACCATCGTCTGGAAATGGGGATGGCCTACATCGGCGACCATTTTGAGGGCTTCGGAAATGGAGGTCAAAATATTGGTCTCTCTGCTCGTCAGTGCTTCAATGCAATAGGTGACATTGTTATTTTCCATTTCACGGGTGCAGTTGGCGAAAATATCCACGGCATACTGCCAGCACGCGGCGCGATCCCAACCTTTTTGGATATTGCGCTGTGCAGGTGACCCGTGGATCATAACCCTGCCGCCCAAGTCGCCACAGAAATTGATCAACGCTTTAATGTACGCCTCTGTTTTGCTGCGGACGGTTGCATCCGGATGCGTGAGATACAGCCCCGGCGGGCTTGCGAGCAGCCAGTGTAGGCCGACGATTTCAACCCCGGCTCTTTCTGCGGCTTTGCGAATGTCGCCGCGCTGTTTGGTCGAAATGTCCGTTGCGCTCGGCGCCAATGTAAAGGGCGCGATTTCCACGCCGTCACAGCCGATTTCCGCTGCGTAGTCAAAGACCCGCTCAATTGTCCAGCCTTCAAAAAACTCATTGCACACTGCGAGTTTCACGATGTCGTCCTTTCTGTTGGGGGTTGTCCGGGTTGGATGAGGGTAGAATATAGGGGAAGCCGCATTGGGAATCACGCAAAATTTTATTTGCGCTTGACACGCCCAAGGGTTTTCGCTAATATGGGTTTTCAATCGCGGATTTATTGCAACAGGAGAACACCATGGCTCAAGCACAACAAGCAGGCAATGGCAATGAGGATTATATTATCAATGTCCAAGAGGTGTGGAAGACCTATCGGATGGGCGATCAGGAAGTGCATGCCCTGCGCGGCGTAAACCTCAATGTGATTCGCGGGGAGTATTTGTCCATCATGGGGCCTTCGGGATCGGGCAAAACCACGATGTTCAACATGGTCGGTGCATTGGACACGCCCACCAAGGGCACGGTCTTGGTCAACGGCGCGAACATGGGCGACATGAGCCAAGGGCAAATTGCGTATTTGCGCTGCCACAGTGTGGGGTATATTTTTCAGTCGTTCAACTTGATTCCCGTCATGACCGCGCTCGAAAATGTGGCTTTGCCCATGGTGTTTTCGGGCATGTCGCGCAGGGAATACGAGGAAAAGGCCGCGCACAAATTGTCGCTGGTGGGCCTCGGCGACCGCCTGCATCACAAGCCCTACGAATTGTCGGGCGGTCAGCAACAGCGCGTGGCTATCGCCCGGGCCATGTCCAATGACCCAGATTTGATTTTGGCCGATGAGCCAACCGGAAACTTGGATTTGAAAACCGGGCAGGAAATCATCGAATTGTTGCTCAAGATGCAGGGCGAAAGCGGTGTGACCATTGTGACCAATACGCACGATCACAAGATGCTGGGGGTGTCTGATCGCGTGGTCGATTTGCGCGATGGGCAAGTTGAGCAAATCAGACGCCGCGACGAGATCGAGATTCAAGAAGGGCGCATCGAGGGATTCGATCCCACGGCTGAATGAACAGACCAAACGCGCAATGGAGAAACAAAAAGCACTGCTGATCATGGAATCGGCAGTGCTTTTATCCACGGCCTAAATGAAAAACAGGCACGGGATTTTTTTTATGCAGGCCAACTCCATCGTCAGTGGTCAGCAATCAGCAATCAGCAAAACCACTCGGCACGGCATCTCGCTTCTGCCCCACCATATTTTGCGACTGACATGGATGAACGGGATACATATATTCTGTCAATCTTTCAACCCTTACCCCTATAATCAAGGGGACGGGCTTGGTACCAAAGGAGACGCGATGAACGATGCACAACACAAATTGACCTTGCCGCAGGGCACGCGCATTGGGGATTTTGAGTTTCAGCGCGTTCTCGGGCACGGCGGGTTTGGGATGACCTATCTCGGCCGGAATCTCGCGTTGGATATTCCCGTGGCGATCAAAGAGTATTTTCCGACTGACTTGGCGACCCGCAAAAGCGACCTGTCTGTGGTGCCGCAGTCGTCTCAGGCTACGGAGAATTTTCAGTGGGGATTGGATCGCTTGATCGACGAAGCCCGAATTTTGGCGCGGTTTCAGCATCCGAACATCGTGCGCGTGCAACACTTTTTTCAAGCGCATGGCACGGCGTATATCGTGATGGAATACGCCGAGGGCGAGACCTTGTTGGACTTTCTCAACCGCAAAGGGGTGCTGACTGAAGGCGAACTCAAGGAGATTCTATTTCCGTTGCTAGATGGGTTGAAAGTCGTGCATGGGGCAAAATTCCTTCATCGAGACATCAAGCCGGCCAACATCATCATTCGCGCCGAGGATGGTTTGCCTGTGTTGATAGACTTTGGCGCGGCGCGTCAGGCGATAGGGGCCAGGACCCGTGCCTTTACACGCATCATGACGCCGGGCTACGCGCCTGTTGAGCAGTATTCGACCCGTGGGGATCAAGGGCCTTGGACGGATCTCTATGCGTTGGGTGCGGTATGCTATCACGCCTTGACGGGCGCGGTGCCCGATGAAGCCATAGATAGGAGAGAAAATGATGAACTGGTTCCCATTGCCGAGCGATGCAACGAGGATCAAGCGAGCCGGGGCTTTCTGTCGGCGATAGATCACGCGCTCCAAGTGAATAAGGAGGATCGTCCGCAAACCATCTATGCGTGGCGTGCCGAGATAGAAGAAGAACGTCAGAAAGAGAGAGAACAGAAAGAGAGAGAACAGAAAGAGAGAGAACAGAAAGAGAGAGAACAGAAAGAGAGAGAACAGAAAGAGAGAGAACAGAAAGAGAGAGAACAGAAAGAGAGAGAACAGAAAGAGAGAGAACAGAAAGAGAGAGAACAGAAAGAGAGAGAACAGAAAGAGAGAGAAGAACGTCAGAAAGCGAAGGCACGTGGCAAGGGGGTGTGGGTGGCGTTGGGTGCGTTTGTGGTGCTTGTAGTGGTCGGCTTGGTTGGGTATTGGGTCATCGGAGAGATAGACCGTCGGGCCGAAGTCAAGGCAATAGATAGACAAATCTCTCGTTATGCGGATATGTTTGAAGATGCGTTGTCTCGGGGAGATTTGTATTCGGCGTCTGCTTATGTGTCTCGTATTCGTCTGGTGGATTCGGATGCGCCCGTGTTAGTCGAATTGGAGCGTCGGTTGGGGCAAGCACAAGAGGTAGCGCGTCAGGCCAAGATCAGGCGTCAGATTGATGAGTATGTGTCTCAGTTTAAGGCCGCCTTGGCGGGTGGAGATTTAAGCTCTGCATCTGATTATGTGTCTCGTATTCGTCTGGTGGATTCGGATGCGCCCGTGTTAGTCGAATTGGAGCGTCGGTTGGGGCAAGCACAAGAGGCAGCGCGTCAGGCCAAGATCAAGCGTCAGGCCGAAGAGGCAGCGCGTCAAGCCGAGATCAAGCGTCAGGCCGAGATCAAGCGTCAGGTTGATGAGTATGTGTCGCAGTTTGAGGCCGCCTTGTCGGGTGAAAATTTAAGCTCTGCGTCTGATTATGTGTCTCGCATTCGTGGGGTTGATGCCGATGCGTCTGTGTTGGATGATTTGGAAAAGCGTTTGGCAAATGCAACACTTATAGCGCGAGCAGGCGTAGCGCGAGCAGGCGAGACATTCAAGGACTGCTCGGAGTGCCCCGTGATGGTAGAAGTGCCAACAGGTTCATTTATGATGGGTTCGCCATCAAGTGAGGAGGGTCGTAATAATGATGAAGGGCCTCAGCATCGTGTTGAGATCGGTTATCGGTTGGCCGTGGGAGTGTATGAAGTAACGTTTGCCGAATGGGATGCGTGCGTGGCGTCGGGTGGGTGCAACGGGTATCGTCCAAGTGATATGGGTTGGGGTCGCGGTCGTCGTCCTGTGATCAATGTAAGTTGGGATGATGCCTGGTCTTATGTGTCTTGGTTGTCTTCCAAGACGGGTCAATCCTATCGTTTGTTGAGCGAATCGGAATGGGAGTATGTGGCGCGTGCAGGAACGAGTACCCCTTTTCACTTTGGTGAGACGATCTCGACGTCTCAAGCGAACTACCATGGAAATTACACGTATGGTTCTGGCAGGAAAGGGATGTATCGCAAGAAGACCGTGCCTGTGGGTTCATTTTCGTCAAATGCGTTTGGATTGTACGATGTTCACGGGAATGTATGGGAATGGACGCAGGATTGTTGGAATACGAGCTATTTAGGCGCGCCTGGTGACGGTTCAGCGTGGGAGCGGCCCGTGTGGGCAATGTCGAGGCGCCCGTCGAGGCGCCCGGGCATGCCTAGTGACGGTTCAGCGTGGGAGCGTGGCGATTGCTCTTCTCGCGTGTTGCGTGGCGGTTCTTGGGTCAACGAACCCAGGAATCTGCGCTCGGCTTACCGCAACAGGAGCACCACCGGGCTCCGGCGCTACAACCATGGTTTTCGAGTTGCCCGGCGCTTTTAAGTCTTGCCTCTTTACCTCTTTACCTCTTTTGTTTTTTTACTGGGAAAGGGTGTGGATTTTGTAGAAAAGTCTTGCGTGGGGTGTTCAATTTTTTTTTCGCAGGCCAACTCCATCGTCAGCAATCAGCAAAACGACTTGGCACGGCATCTCGCTTCTGCCCCACCATATCTTGCGACTGACATGGATGAACGGGATACATATATTCTGTCAATCTTTCAACCCTTACCCCTCAATCGAGGGAGCAGGCTCTGAACGAAATTTTTTGATATTAAGGGCTTTCGAGGCCCTTTCATCTTCTTACAAACACAGGAGGCATCTCTTGGCAGAAGTTAAAGCCACCAATATCGTCTGGCACGAAGGCCAGGTGGCGCGTGAACAGCGCGAGGCCCTGCTCAAACAAAAGGGCGTGCTGATCTGGCTCACCGGCTTGCCCAGTTCGGGCAAAAGCACCCTCGCATTCACCGTTGAACACGCCTTGGTTGAACGCGGGCGCATGGCGTATGTGCTCGACGGCGACAACATCCGCCACGGCCTCAATAAAAACCTCGGCTTCTCAGCCGAAGACCGCGCTGAAAACATCCGTCGCATCGGCGAAGTGGGCAAACTCTTTGCAGACGCGGGCATGATCACCCTCTCCAGCTTTGTAAGCCCCTACCGCACGGACCGCGATGCCGTGCGCGAATTGATGGCTGACAACGACTTCATCGAAGTCTTCATCAACACGCCCCTCAAGGTGTGTGAAAAACGCGATCCCAAAGGGCTGTACAAAAAAGCACGCGCCGGTGAAATCCCCAATTTCACGGGCATCTCCGACCCGTACGAACCGCCTGAAAACCCCGAACTCGTCATTCACACTGTTGACAGCACGCCGCAACAGGCCGCACGGCAAATCATCACTCTGCTCAAAGCACGGGGAAATATTTAAAAAGTGGTCAGCAGTCAGTCCCCGCCCAACACCTCCAAAACCCGACGCACTTCGATGAACTGCTACGCAGTCATTCAAAGAAGCCATCACAAAAATGCCATCACAAAAGACCATCCGATAAAGCCATCGCGCACAGCGCGCAAGGCCGTCTCGCAACCCCCCTCCCTCTTGCAACTTCCTTCGCAGGCCAACGCATGTCGTGCGACCCGCAAAGCGCTTTGCGCTGTGCAAGCCTCTCGGCGCATGAGAGCGGCATTTTTTGCCTACTTTTTTTTGCTGGTGAAAAAAAGTCGGTCGCCGAAGGCATCGAAGGCAACCAACGAGGAGTTAGGACCAAACGCTTGAGGCAAGCAACGCATGATCTCTACGGAACGCTTGTTCCTCATTCCTCCCTGATGGGAGGCAGGATACGGAAAAATAAAAATCAAATAGGACTTACGCAATCACCATTGGAATATGAGGTGCTTTGAGTTGTTGTCTCAAGAAGTCAGCCAGCCCTCGGTATTTGACTTGATAAATGGTTTGTCCTGTTTGATAGGCCACCTGCTCGAGTCTTATCCAAACGAACATCGCACACCCAATATGATTTCGTACAATGCGTGCCAACCGGCATTGACACTTTTCAAGCCCGGTTACCTGTTTGACTTCGCGGTGAAATTGCTCAATTTTCCATCTTTGGTGACACACCTGTTGTACCACTGAAGAATCGTTTTGAGCATGGTCGTTGGTCACGACATACGCCGTGCGTCTGGCAGCAGACGCCACCCGGAATAATTTCACTTTGTGGTCTTTGGGAAACCCTCTGATTTTAATTGACTTGCCTTGTTTGCGTTGCGCTTTCGTCCAAGTTAAGCTATCTACGCGCTGGTAGGGGGTTGTGCCTGCCGAATCGTCCACGCGCCGGTTCGTCTTGAGGGGACAATAATAGGTTTTTTGCATCTGCTCTATGTGTCGCATGACCGTTTTAGTCGCATACCCACTGTCCATCAAGACCCCGGTAAAAGGAAGGCGCTTCTGATAGACCAACCCAGAGAGCATGTCCTTGAGATGATCCAATTTGGTTTTGCCATCGCCTTGCGGGTCATAAATCCGATAGTCAATCAGCCAGAACCGATCCTGTTGCGGATTGACATAGACACATGTGACCACCCCGATGCCATTGATGACGCCTTGGGCGTTGCCGCTATATTGACGGCGCACTCACGCGATCTTGCGCGCGTGTCGCTTGTCTAAAACCGTGTCATCAAAGATCACATAGCCTTCAGGCGTCAACGCGATGTGGTCTTTGACGTGTTCCCACACCAAGCGGGGCGGGATACGATCACCGGCGAGATAGCGGTTGATCATATCATGACTGAACCCTTCGCTATGGTCGGCGAAATGGGTCAGGGTATCGTTGAGGGGACTGCTAAGCAGATACTGACAGTAATCCAAACGCGTCGGTCGGTCCATTGACACCTCCTCAAAGTGATAAATTTTACGGAATTGCACCCTTTTTTAACTCAGCATGCGTAAGTCCTATCAAATTGGTATAAACACTCGCTCCAAGGAACCGACCATGATCTACCACCAACTCTTCGCCCAAATTGACCGCACCGTGCGCGTTGGCGTCATTGGCACTGGGCAATACGCCACCGCCCTCGTCACGCAATCGCGCGTTGTCGATCAACTCGACGTGCCCGTGGTCTGTGACACCAACCCAGACGCGGCCCAAAACGCATACCATCACGCGGGGTTGGATTCTGACAAAACGATCATCGCCGACACCGGCAAACAGGCCACCGAAGCCATAGAACGGGGCAAACACGTCATTCTCACCGATGCCATGCAAATGATGGACTTGCCCCTCGACGTCATCGTGGAATCCACAGGGATCGCAAGCGCGGGCGCGCAACACGGCCTTGAAGCCATCCGACACGGCAAACACGTCGCCATGGTCTCCAAAGAAACCGACGTCACCGTAGGCCCCATCCTCAAACACCGCGCAGATGAAGCGGGCCTGGTCTATACCGCTGTCGATGGGGACCAGCACGGCTTGCTCATGGGCCTCGTCCAATGGACGCGCGACCTGGGCCTCGAAGTCCTCTGCGGCGGCAAATCCCTCGATTCGGATCGCGTGTACGACCCGGAAGCCAACGCCATTGTTTGGTCCAAAGGCAAAATCCACATTCCAGATCAGCGCATCTTTGCGGCCCAAACAGCCGAAGGCCCCTCGGCTCATGTTGCACAACGCCGCAAAACCCTTGGGCAACGCGGCGCCATTGCCGGCTACGACATCACCGAATTGACTATCGCCGCCAATGCCACTGGCCTGGTGCCCGATGTAGAAACCCTGCATACCCCCATTGTTCGCACCGTTGAAATCCCGGAAGTGCTCGCCCCCAAAGAAGACGGCGGCATCTTGTCGCAGCGCGGCGTCATCGACTGCGTCTCCTGCCTGCGCCGAGCACATGAACCCGGCCTCGGCGGCGGGGTCTTTATCGTCGTTGCGTGTGAAAACGATTACTCGCGGCGCATCCTCACCACCAAAGGACTCATCTCCAACGCAAAAGGCACGACGGCCCTCATCTACCGCCCCTATCACCTCTGCGGCGTGGAAACCCCCATCACCACCCTCGTCGCGGGCCTCTTAAACCTGCCCACGGGCGCGCTCCATTACCGGCCGTGCTTTGACATTGTGGCCCGCGCAAAAGAACCCCTCAAAACCGGCGACCAAATCGGCACGGATCACAGCACAAATCTCGAATACCTCATGCGCCCTGCCCTGCCTGTCGCGCCCGACAATCCCCTTCCTTTTCACATGGCGAGTGGCAATACCCTCAGCCGGGAGGTTCCCGCGGGCGCCCTGATCACCGCAAGCGCGATTTGTGCCCAAGACAACGACCCGCTGTGGATGCTTCGCAAAAAACAGGACGCCCATTTTCTCGGGGAATCCGCCTCGTGACCTATCGCTGCCAACTCGCCAGAGGCCAACGGGGTGCGCGAGAAGCCGCACAACGCGGCGATGTCCTCGTCATAGTTGATACCCTCAACTTCTCCACTTCAACCATTACCGCCATCCACAACGGCGGTGTTGTCTTCCCCCGCGCCAAAGGCGAAGATACTGCAACCTACGCGCAACGCGTCAACGCCGAGTGCGCCGTGGGCCGCGAAGATGTCCCCGCAAAAGGCCGGTTCTCGCTTTCCCCACTCACCTATCTCAACATAGAATCCCACACGCGCATTGTGCTCGCCTCGCCCAATGGCGCGACCTGCATTCGGTATGCCCGTCGCGTCCCCATCCTGCTCGTGGGCGCGTTGCTCAACGCCCAATCCGTTGCCCACGCGCTTTCCCACGTCTTACAGACGACCGAGCGCGCCATCACCATCCTATCCTGCGGAGAACGCTATGTCGATCCCGATGCAGACGGGCCATTGCGCCAGGCCTTGGAAGACGACCTGGGTGCGGGCGCGATCATATCCTATCTCTCCTGCGAAAAATCACCCGAAGCGCGGGCATGCGAAGGCGCGTTCATCCACCTGCGCGACGACTTACCCGCCGCTTTGACCCACTGCCCCAGCGGTCAGGAACTCTGCGACAAAGGCTTTGCCGCCGATGTTGCCCACGCAGCACAACTCAACTGGAGCAACGCGGTACCCACAATGCGCGGCGAGCATCTCGTCAACGGCGACTTTCCCAAACCAAAAGCGAAATAAAAAATCGGGTACATCTTTTCGCGCCCCCACCGACTCCGTCACCAAATCTCATCCAAATCCAGTTCCAATCCTCGCAAGATGGGATCCCCAGAAATGCGCGAGGGCTTCTCCAATTCTTCGACGGGCAATCCGGGCCGATACACATAAACGCGCTGTGTATCCGGATCGATCAACCATCCCAGACTCAGGCCATTGTCGAGATACTCCCGCAGCTTCGCCTGCAATGGGGACAAGGGATCACTTGCCGAGCGCAATTCGATGGCAAAATCCGGACACAGCGGAATAAACTTGCGCCGCTCTGATGCGGACAATGCGTTGAGCCGCGTATATTCAATCCACGCCGCATCCGGCGAACGCACTGCGCCATTAGGCAATCGAAACCCGCCCGACGAATCAAAACTCGCGCCTGTGCCATCGCCTTTTGCCCAAATCCGCAACTGCATCGTAATCTCTGCATTGCGCTCGCTCGTCTCCCCGCCCGCTGGTGGCATCACAATCATATCCCCCTGAGCATCGCGCTCGATGAAAAGGTCGCGGTTGAGTTGGCAAAACGCATAAAATTTCTCATCGCTCAATTCAAGCACGGGCTGAAAATGCAAGACAGTTTCCATTGCCACGATCTCCAAAATATCGCGCATACCCTAAGAATGAACAAAGTCGAGTTGGGGAAAACGGTACAAAGGCACTGAATCAACAGGGGAACCCGTTGCGACGCGCTCGATCTCGCGGGCGGTCTCTTCGGTAATGACGCGGTCACCACACACATCGCAAACGAGCGCGGGAACGCCTTCGACCACTACGAGCTGGTCGCCTCGCCGCGAACTGAACACGACTTGCTCGTTCAGGTATTGCCCCTTGTGACAAAGCGTGCATTTGTTCATTTTTCACCTCTCTTATACCAAATTGAATAGCTGTTGTCCTCATGTGATGCGCTATGTTGCCAGCAAATGATTCCCTTGACGTTCCGCAGTCATTCAGAAAAGCCATGGCAACCAGGCCATCCCAAAAAACCATCAGATAAAGCCATCGCGCACAGCGCGCAAGGCTGTCTCGCAACCAACCTCCCTCTTGCAACCCACCTTGCAGGCCAACGCATGTCGTGTGTGCAACGAAGCGTTTTGCGCTGTGCCAGTCCCTCGGCGCATGAGAGCGGCATTTTTTGCCTACTTTTTTTTGCTGTTGAAAAAAAGTATGAAAACGCGAATAATTTGAGCGTTTGACGCCGAAGGCATCAAAGGCAACAAACGTGGAGGCAGAACCAAACGCTTTAAGTAAGTCTGTTCCAATTCCTCATTCCTGGTTGGGTAAGCGGACAGGCACGGGGGCCTGTCCCTACGATTGATGGCGGCTAGGCGGGGGTTGATTCGCCGATTCGCGCTTTCAAAAAATTCCGCAACACCGTATGCAAAATGCCGCCATTGCGGTAGTAGTCGATCTCCACGGGCGTATCAATACGCACTGTCGCGGAAAAT
The DNA here is from genome assembly GCA_958295785.1 of uncultured Latescibacterota bacterium. Lineage (GTDB taxonomy): Bacteria > Latescibacterota > UBA2968 > UBA2968 > UBA2968 > VXRD01. Next base: position 662,696 of record OY282377.1, on the reverse strand, counting down.
GATCGGATGTTGCCCATATCATCTGTCGCCGTCACCGTCACATCTTGCAGGGGCTGCAAATCATCGCTCAGGCCGGCAATATCGTACACCTCTCGCCCGCTCAACCCCAGCGAGTCGGCGCTTTCGCCCTCCTTAAACTGCAAGGGCAACACCCCCATCCCCACCAGATTGCTGCGGTGAATGCGCTCAAAACTCTCCACGAGCACCGCGCGCACCCCCTGAAGTGCCGGGCCTTTGGCGGCCCAATCGCGCGACGACCCCGCGCCGTATTCCGCGCCGGCAATCACAAGAGACGGCACGCCCTCATCCACGTACCGCATCGCCGCGTCGAAAATGCTCATCTGCTCGCCCGAAGGCCGGTGGATGGTCACGCCGCCCTCTGTGCCGGGCGCGAGCAAATTGCGGATGCGAATATTGGCAAATGTCCCGCGCATCATCACCTCGTGATTGCCCCGCCGCGAACCGTAGGAATTGAAATCCTTTGGTTCAACACCCTTTGAAATCAAATACTGCCCGGCCGGGCTATCCACCGCGATTGAACCCGCTGGCGAAATGTGATCCGTGGTCACCGAATCGCCCAATTTTGCCAGCACGCGCGCGCCCACAATATCTGACACCGCATCCAACTCGGGCGACAGGTTCATAAAAAATGGGGGTTCTTGTACATACGTGCTCGCCGCTTGCCATTCGTACAGATCCCCATCTTGCCCGGCCACCGCATTCCACATCTCATTGCCGTCAAACACATTGCCGTAGCGCGCGCCAAACATCTCGGGCTTGAGCGCCCGCGCTATCGTATCGGCAATCTCGTCTTGGCTCGGCCAGATATCGCGCAAAAAAACGGCCTTGCCATCGGCATCGCGCCCCAGCGGCTCGGTGGTCAAATCCACATCCACCCGCCCGGCGATAGCATACGCCACAACCAGCGGCGGCGACGCCAGATAATTCGCCTTGACATGCGGATGCACGCGCCCCTCAAAATTGCGGTTGCCACTCAACACCGACGCCGCAACGAGATCGCCCGCATCAATTGCCGCGACCACCGGATCGGGCAACGGGCCGCTGTTGCCAATACAAGTCGTGCAGCCATACCCCACCGTGTGAAAACCGAGTTGTTCCAAATGGGGCGTCAACCCCGCCTGATCGAGATAATCCGACACCACGCGCGATCCGGGCGCGAGGCTCGTCTTGACGTGGGCACGCACGTTCAGCCCGCGTTCAACGGCTTTTCGCGCCAGCAACCCCGCCGCCACCATCACGGAGGGGTTGCTCGTGTTCGTGCAACTCGTAATCGCCGCGATCACCACCGCGCCGTGCCCGATCTCGGCATTCGCCGCTGCGATCTCCCGCTCAGCCAGCCCAAACCCGCTGTTGCCCACGGGCGCGCGCAACGCATCTTCAAACGCCTGCTTCATCTGCCCGAGCGCAATGCGGTCCTGCGGGCGTTTTGGCCCGGCCAAACTCGGCTCTACCGCGCCCAAATCCAGCGCGAGGGTATCGGTAAAGCGCGGTTCGGGCGTGTCGTCTGTGCGGAACAACCCCTGTTCTTTGGCGTATCGCTCTACCACATCCACCGCTCGCGCCGCGCGCCCGGTGCGCCTCAAATAGCGCAAGGTCTCGTCATCCACCGGGAAAAACCCCATCGTCGCGCCGTATTCGGGCGCCATATTTGCAATCGTCGCGCGGTCGGCCAGCCCAATACCCGTCAATCCCGTGCCGTAAAACTCGACAAATTTGCCCACCACCCCCTTCTCGCGCAGCATCTGCACCACCGTCAATGTCAAATCTGTCGCGGTCGTGCCTTCGGGCAATTGCCCATGCAATTTGAACCCGACCACCTCGGGCAGGAGCATGTAAATCGGCTGCCCGAGCATCACGGCCTCGGCCTCGATGCCGCCCACGCCCCACCCCAACACGCCCAGGCCATTGATCATCGTGGTGTGCGAATCCGTTCCCACCACGCTGTCGGGAAACGCCATGCCATCGCGGGCAATGACCCCCTTGCCCAAGTATTCGAGATTGACCTGATGCACGATGCCCGTCAGCGGGGGCACCACCTTGAAACGCTCAAACGCATTCGCCCCCCAGCGCAGAAATTCGTAGCGTTCCCGATTGCGCTCAAACTCGATCTCCGCATTTTTTTGCAACGCATCCGAATTGGCAAAACTATCGACCTGCACCGAATGATCCACGACCAGATCTGCCGGAATCAAAGGCTCGATCCGCTTGGGGTTGCCGCCCACGCGCCCCATGGCCGAACGCAGCGCCGCCAAATCCACCAGCGACGGCACGCCCGTAAAATCTTGCAACACCACCCGCGCGGGCTTAAACGGTATCTCGATGGGATCGGGATCGGCCGCGTGCCAATTCGCCAACGCGCTGACATCTTCCTCGCGCACCTGATACCCGTCCAGATGACGCAGTGCGGCCTCGAGCAATACGCGCATGGAAAACGGCAAACCCGACACCGGCCCAATGCCATCGCCTTCCAGCCTGTCCAGCCGAAAAATTGCGAGGTCTCCGGCCTGTGTCGCCAGCGTATCGCGTGTATTCAAAGGATTATGGGGTTCAGTCATGAACAAATTCCTTTCTGAAGGATTGTTTCAACGGATTTCGAGCAGAGAAAAAAATATAGCCTCACCGCGTAACGTCAACAAAAAAGAAATACCAAATTCACATCTGTTTAATGATGCGGAAATAATTTGACCCTAATTTTGTGTCCGTCAAACCCGCGTATCGCCGTTGGAACAACGAAATGGGGAACCGTTTGTTTCGCCGCAAATGAAAGGAGGCTCTCGATTGACCATCCCCGCAGAAGTGCGTTTTTTGACCCACTTCCTACAAGTCGCCCCGTTTCAGGAGGGGGCATCACTCGCAGCACCACACCTACACTGGAGGAACCCACGTATGAAATTGCTGAAATCATTTGTCACCACTGCCCTGCTGCTCGCGATGGGGCTTTCCGTCCACGCCGACCACCACGCAGGAGAAACCGTCAAACTCGGCGTCCTGCACTCCCTCAGCGGAACCATGGCCATCTCCGAGGTCTCCTTGCGCGATGTCGTGCTCATGGCCGTTAAAGAAATCAATGCCAGCGGCGGCGTGCTCGGCAAACAAATCGAACCCATCGTCGTGGATCCGGCATCCGATTGGGACTTGTTCGCCGAAAAATCCAAAGAACTCCTGCGGGAAAAGGAAGTCGCCATCACCTTTGGGTGCTGGACTTCTGTCTCGCGCAAATCCGTTTTGCCGGTCTTTGAAGAAAGCAATGGCCTGCTCTTTTACCCCGTTCAGTACGAAGGCGAAGAATGTTCGCGCAACATCATCTACACCGGCGCCACGCCCAATCAGCAACTCATTCCCGCCGCTGAATATCTGATGAGCGAAGAAGGGGGCGGGTACGAGAAATTTTACCTGCTCGGCACGGATTACGTCTTCCCGCGCACCGCGAACAAAATCCTTCGCGCTTTCTTGCTGCACAAAGGCGTGCCCGAAAAAAATATCATTGAAGAATACACGCCCTTCCACCATCAGGACTACCAGACCATCGTGCAAAAAATCAAACGCTTTGCCGCAGATGGCGACGCGGCTGTCCTATCCACCATCAACGGCGACTCCAACGTGCCGTTCTACAAAGAATTTGCCAACCAAGGACTCACCTCGGCCATGTGCCCCATCATGGCATTTTCCGTAGCCGAAGACGAATTGCGCTCAATGGACACGGAATTTCTCGTGGGCCATCTCGCCGCTTGGAACTACTTCCAATCCATTCCCACGGCAGAAAATCGCGCCTTTGTCAAAAAGTTCAAAGATTACTGCGCGGCGCAAGGGCTACCCGGAGGGGCCAAGCGCGTGACCGACGACCCTATCGTGTGGTCTTACGTGGGGGTTTATCTGTGGAAAGCCGCAGTGGAAAAAGCCGGCTCTTTTGCCGTTGACGCCGTGCGGCCCGCGCTCTATGGCCTCAAATTCGACGGCCCGGGCGGCACCGTCATGATAGACGCAAAAAACCACCACCTGCACAAACCCGTGCTGATCGGCGAAATCCGCAAAAACGGCCAATTCAAAATCGTCTATGAAACAGACGGCCTCGTCGCCCCGGATCCGTGGGACGACATCACGAGTGCGGACAAAGACTGCGATCACGTCAACTACATGGGAACCTACACCCTCAAACCGTAGGGACTCGGCCGGGCAACGCGCTTGTCCGGCCCCATCAAACAGGAGAAAAACATGAAAAAACTGCTGCTGCTTTTCGCGCTCACGGCATTGCTCGCCACCCCGTCAGTTGCACAAATCAAAATTACCGACAACCTCACGGTGACGGGTTTTTTCGACATGTCGTCGACCTACGACACGGGGTCTAAAGACAATACCCTGTCCTTCGATCAATTTGAAGTCGATTTTCTCTACAATTACGGCCATGGCATCACGGCCCAAGCCGACATCAACAGCGTCAGCGACAGCCTCAGTAGAGGATCTATCGATCTCGAACAGGCGTTTGTCACGTACAAAGCACCCAATGGCTTCAGCATCACGGGCGGCAAATTTCTGAGTTGCTCGGGTTGGGAAACCGCAGAACCCACGGGGTTGTATCAGTACTCCTATTCTGCAACCCTCGTCTATGGGGGCTATCAAAACGGCGCCGCCGCGGGTTTTGGCAACGGCAAAATCGGCTTCTTTGGATCTGTTGTCTCCAGCGTCTGGGATGGCAGCGACACCAGCTTTGACGACTTGGGTTTTGAAACGCAAATCTCTTTGACCCCCTCTGAAGCCATCACCGCCAAAGTCGCCTACCTCTGGGAAGACAGGGGCGTCTTTAACCAATCCCTCATCAATGCTTGGGCCATGTATGCCACAGGCCCTGTCATCCTGGCCGCCGAATACAATTATCTGACGAACTGGGGTGCCCAAGGCAACAAAGGCTATGGCTATATTTTGATGGGCAACTTAGCCGTATCTGACAAAGCCGCCGCCACGGTCCGTTACAGCGGCATAGACACGGACAACGAGGCCAAGTTCACGGAAATCACCTTTAGCCCCAGCTACAGCATCACCGACAACTGGGGCGTTCTGGCCGAACTGCGCCGCAATATCGACGAAAAAGTGACCCAACTTGCTTTTGAATCCATATTCTCATTCTAACTGCGCGTGTTTAACCGGGAGACCTGACCTATCCCCCTTCCGCGCTCGCAGGAGGGGGTAGGTCCCACCTCAAAACGCATGAAACCAAAACGCCACAAATTTTTGCGCGCCATCTGCATCATCACTTTTGCCCTCATCTCGGGCGCGCAATCCATCCATGCACAATCGGATCACCTCTTGCAACTCGGGCGCATCGTCAGCGGCAACCGCGACAGCATCACGACCGCGGTCAAAGCCATTGCCGACCAAAACGACTTGGCTTATTACGCCCTCATGACCGCGCTCTTCAACGGCGAACTCTATCTCAAAAATGGCGAACTCGTCGTCATCGGCGACCTCCAAGAAGACGATTACGGCGACAGCTTTGCACCGCTCTACACCGCGTATCCCCAACGCCAGCCCATTCTAAACGCCGATGGCAACCCCCTCATCGCCCCCCTGATCGACTTCGAAGAAATCGACAGCAATCGCCGCATCCGCGCCCTCATTCAACCCTATCTCACCCGCATGGAAATTTTTCATCCCGACCCCATCAAGCGGCGCATTGCCGCAGAAACCCTCGGCAATCGCGGAGATGTGACCGCGATTGCCACCCTACGCAATGCCTTAAAAAAAGAACCGGATAGCAACATTCAAAATCTCATCCATGTCGCCTTGGGCAAACTCGAACTCACCAGCCCAAACCCCGACATTCGCCTCAATGCGGCGAAAACCCTAAAAGAACGCAACAACACGTTCGTCCTATCCTTTCTCCGCGCCCGCATCGAACCCGACGCCAATGGCGCCATCCCCGAATCCAATCCCGCGGTCCAAAGCGAAATTCGCAAAACCATCCAGTGGCTCGAAACCTTCGAGCAAATCATGGTCGTCATCCAAACCACCTTTGTCGGCATCAGCCTGGGATCCATCCTCATCCTGATCGCCCTGGGGTTGGCGGTCATCTACGGGCAAATCGGCATCATCAACATGGCGCACGGCGAATTTATGATGGTCGGGGCGTATTTCACATTTATCGTTCAAAATATATGCCTGATCGTCTTGCCCGCCGCCTACATCGACTTGTTTTTCCTCCTGTCCCTCCCGATAGCATTTTTCGCCGCAGGCAGCATGGGCTTGCTCATCGAAACCGCGGTCATTCGCCACCTCTACAACCGCCCCCTCGAAAGCCTACTCGCCACATGGGGCATCAGCCTCATCCTCATACAACTCGCCCGCACGATATTCGGCGACCTCACAGCCGTCAAACTGCCCCAAATACTCAGCGGCGGCTTTGAATTGGCCCCCCAAGTCATCCTGCCCTACAACCGCCTCTTCATCATCGGATTCACCTGCCTCATCCTCATTGCCCTGATCGCCTTCTTCTTCAAAACTCGCTTTGGCCTCTGCCTGCGCGCCGTCACGCAAAACCGCGACATGAGCGCGTGCATGGGCATTCCCACCCGCCGCGTGGACGCCATCGCCTTCTTCGTCGGCACGGGCATCGCCGGCATCGCCGGATGGGCCATGACCCTGATTGGCAATGTCGTACCCAACATGGGGCAGACTTATATCGTCGATGCGTTTTTGGTCGTCGTCGTAGGCGGCGTAGGCAAAATTTTAGGTGCTGTTGTCGCGGGACTCGGCATTGGCATCTCCAACAAAGTCATCGAACCTTTTGCCGAAGCCGTCTATGCCAAAGTGCTCATCTTGGGCCTCATCATCCTCTTCTTGCAACTGCGTCCCACAGGCATTTTTCCCGCAAAAGGCAGACATGAAGATGAGTAAAAACACCGCCATGACCTACGCTCGCCCCATCCTGATATTCCTCATTTTTGGCATTGTCGCGCCCGTGCTCAATGCAACAGGGGTCATTTCAGACACGACCCTAAACCTCTGGGGCCGTTACTTCTGCTTTGCCATCGCCGCCCTCGGCATCGATCTCATCTGGGGATATACCGGCATCCTCTCGCTCTGCCAAGCCTTCTTCTTCTGCTTGGGCGGGTACGCCGTCGGCATGTACATGCTCCTCAAAACCGGCGCCCAAGGCGTCTATGGCAGCGCATTGCCCGACTTCATGGTCTGGAACCGCGTAGAACAACTGCCCCTGTTTTGGGAGCCGTTTCACACCTTCACATTCGCCTTCATCCTCGGCCTGCTCGTTCCGGCCCTGATCGCCCTCATCTTTGGCTACCTCGCGTTTCGCAGCCGCCTCAAAGGAGTCTATTTTGCCATCATCACGCAAGCCCTCGCCCTGGGCATCTATCTCATCTTCTTGCGAAACGAAACCATGCTCGGCGGCACCAATGGACTCACGGATTTCAAAACCATGCTCGGCTTTGAACTCGCCGATCCAGCCACCAAACGCGGCCTCTACACCATCGCCTTTACCGCGCTATTCGCGTCCTATTTTCTGTGCCGCGCCATCGTCAACTCCAAACTCGGTCGCGTACTCATCGCCATTCGAGACAGCGAACACCGCCTGCGCTTCATCGGCTACCGCATCGCCAGTTACAAAGTCTTCGTCTTTGTCATCGCCAGCATGTTCGGCGCGTTCGGGGGCATGCTCTACGTGCCGCAAACCGGCATCATCACCCCCGGGCGCATGGACGTGCAAGCATCTATCGAAATGGTGATCTGGGTCGCCATTGGCGGGCGCGGCACCTTGATCGGCCCCATCATCGGCGCAGTGCTCGTCAACCTGCTCTACAGCTTCCTAACCGGCGCGTTCCCCGGCACTTGGCTCTACTTTTTGGGCTTGCTCTTCATCGGCGTCGTGCTCTTTTTTCCAGATGGCCTCATCGGCCTGACCCAACTCAAAAGAAAAAAATAACATGATATTCGACCCCATCCTCCTCACCGTGCAAAACCTCCGCGTCTCCTTCGACGGATTTGTCGCGCTCGACATCCGCGAATTTGTCTTGCACGACCGGGAACTGCGCGTGGTCATCGGCCCCAACGGCGCGGGCAAAACCACCTTTCTCGACGTGCTGTGTGGCAAAACCAAGCCCGACCGAGGCAGTGCGCGATTCGACAAATTCGACCTCACCCACATGAGCGAAGACGCCATCGTCAAAGCCGGCGTCGGGCGCAAATTTCAAACCCCCTCTGTCTTCACCTCCCTCAGCGTGTACGAAAATTTGATGCTCGCGCTCAAAACCGACCGCAACGTCCTCTTTTCGCTTTTCTCTCGCCTCTCCGACAAAAACCGCGACCGCATCCACGCAGTCGCAGAACAAACCGGCTTGACCGACCACCTGCACGCCCCGGCGGCCTCCCTCTCGCACGGCCAAAAACAGTGGCTCGAAATTGCAATGGTCATTTTGCAAGACCCCGAACTCTTCCTCATCGACGAACCGGCCGCGGGCATGACAGACGAAGAAACCGTCAAAACCGGCGAAATCCTCCAACGCCTGACCATGAACCACGCCATCATTGTCATCGAACACAACATGGAATTTGTCCGACAAATCGCCCGCACGGTCACAGTGCTTCACGAAGGCAAAGTGCTCGTCGAAGGCCCGATGGAACAAGTGCAAAACGACCCCCGCGTCATCGAATGCTATTTGGGCAAACACCCCGAAACCGCCTGAGACCCACATGAACACCCCGACCACCGCGCTCGCAGTGCAAGACCTCCACGTTTATTACGGCGAAAGCCGCATCTTGCAGGGCATCGACATGGACATCGCCACCGGTTGCATCGCCGCCATCATGGGGCGCAATGGCGTCGGCAAAACCACGCTCATCAAAACAATTGTGGGCTTGCTCCAACCCCGCCGAGGTCATATCTTCATAAAAGGCGAACGCGCCGCGGATTGGACGCCGGACTTGCGGGCTCGTGCGGGATTGGGTTACGTGCCCCAAGGGCGCGAAATTTTTCCCAAACTCACAGTCCTCGAAAATTTGCAAATCGGCTTAGAAGCGCGCACAGATGGCCTCGCAACAATCCCCGAAAATCCCATCTACGACCTCTTTCCGGCATTGGTTGACCTGAAACACCAGATGGGCGGCAACCTCAGCGGTGGGCAACAACAGCAACTCGCCATTGCCCGCGCACTCGTCGGAGACCCGGATATCCTCATCCTCGACGAACCCACCGAAGGCATCCAGCCCTCGATCATTCTCGACATCGAAAACGCATTGCGCCGCCTCAAAGCCCGCGGCGACCTCACCATCATCTTGGTCGAACACCACTTTGACTTTGCCCGACAAATCGCCGATTACTTCTACATCATGGACCGCGGCGCCATTGCCCTACACGGCCCATCGCACGACCTCTCGGACGAAAACATCCAACAGCACCTCACGTTTTGAGAAATATCCCATGCACCTATCGCCCAAAGAAATCGACAAACTCCTCCTCCACAACGCGGGGTTCCTCGCCCAAAAACGCTATGCCCGCGGCTTGCGTCTCAACTACCCGGAAGCGGTAGCCCTCATCGCGGCCCAACTCCTCGAATTTATCCGCGACGGAAACTCTGTGGCCGTGCTCATGGACAAAGGCAAGCAACTGCTCGGCACAAACGACGTCTTGCCCGGCGTCCCCGCCATGGTCGGCGAAGTGCAAGTGGAAGGCACCTTTCCCGACGGCACCAAACTCGTCACGGTTCACCACCCCATCTGCCGCGCTCAAGGCGACTCTGACCTCGCCCTGTACGGTTCGGGCCTCACGCGCACCCAGCCGCCCTGGTCCTCGGACAACACCATCTCCGAAACACCGGGCGCGGGTACCCCCCTCGCCGAACCCATCGCCCTCAACGCAGACCGGGAAACCATCGCCCTCTCCGTCACCAACACGGGCGACCGCCCCATACAGGTGGGATCGCACTACACATTTTTTGAAACCAATCCCGCCCTCTCATTCGACAGGGAAAAAGCCTACGGCTTTCGCCTGAACATTCCCTCCGGCACTGCCGTGCGCTTTGAACCCGGGGAAACCAAAACCGTCTCCCTCGTCGCCATCGCGGGCAACCGCACCGTCTATGGCGGCAATGCCCTCATCTCGGGCCAACTCGACGAAAACAAAGCCAAGGCCCTCCAAAAGGCGAGAGAACGGGGATTTCAATAGATAGACGAATAGACGAACCCCAGCCACCTGGCCACCAAGTGGTCAGTCCCCGTCCAGCCCGAGACGGGAAACCGCAGGGGCGATGCCCCCGTGCCCGTCCAAGTGTGCCTCGTTCCGTTGATTCGCAGAGGGATTCTCAATGTATCAAATCGACCGCACCGCCTATGCTGGCATATACGGCCCCACCACCGGAGACCGCGTCCAACTCGGCGACACCCAGCTCGTCATCCAAGTGGAACGCGACCACACCGTCTATGGCGACGAATGCAAATTTGGCGGTGGCAAAGTGCTCCGAGACGGCATGGGCCAAGCCACCGGTGTATCGCAAGACCAGGCATTGGACCTCGTCATCACCAACGCCCTGGTCATCGACTACACGGGCATCTACAAAGCCGACATCGGCATTAAAAACGGGCGCATCGCAGGCATTGGCAAAGCCGGCAATCCCGACATCATGTCCGGCGTCGATCCCAAACTCACCGTAGGCGTCACCACCGAAGTCATCGCTGGCGAAGGCCACTTGCTCACCGCGGGCGCGCTCGACGTGCATATCCACTTTATCTGCCCACAGCAAATCGACGAAGCCATTGCCTCGGGCATCACCACCATGCTCGGCGGCGGCACGGGGCCGGCCACGGGCACCAATGCCACCACTTGCACCCCGGGCGCCCACCACATCCGCATGATGCTCGAATCGAGCGACGCCTATCCCCTCAACTTTGGCTTTTTGGGCAAAGGCAATTCCTCTCTCCCGCAGGGATTGACCGAACAAATCCAAGGCGGCGCGTGCGGCCTCAAACTTCACGAAGACTGGGGCACCACGCCCGCGACCATCGACATGTGCCTCTCGGTTGCCGAAGACTGCGATATCCAAGTCGCCATCCACACCGACACCCTCAACGAATCCGGATTTGTGGAACAAAGCCGCGCCGCATTCAAAGACCGCACCATTCACACCTATCACACCGAAGGCGCGGGCGGGGGACACGCCCCTGACATCATGCGCCTATGCGCCGAGGACAATGTCCTGCCATCCTCTACCAACCCCACGCGGCCTTTCACCATCAACACCATCGACGAGCACCTCGACATGCTCATGGTCTGCCACCACCTCGACAAAAACATCCCCGAAGACGTGGCCTTTGCCGAAAGCCGCATTCGGCAGGAAACCATCGCCGCAGAAGACATCCTCCACGACTTGGGCGCGCTGTCGATCATCGCATCCGACAGCCAAGCGATGGGCCGCATCGGCGAAGTTATCTGCCGCACTTGGCAAACCGCCCACAAAATGCGCCAACAGCGCGGCGCATTATCCGGCGATACAGACAGCGATAATTTGCGCGTCAAACGCTACATCGCCAAATACACCATCAACCCCGCTATCGCACATGGCCTAAGCGAACACATCGGCTCGGTTGAAGTGGGCAAACTCGCGGACCTCGTCCTGTGGAAACCCGCCTTCTTCGGCGCGAAACCCGAAATGGTCATCAAAGGCGGCATCATCGCACACGCGCAAATGGGCGACCCAAACGCCTCCATCCCCACGCCGCAACCCGTGTACCCGCGCCCCATGTTCGGCGCGCAGGGCAATGCCGTGGGGCCGACCTCCCTCGCTTTTGTCTCCAATGCGTCCTTGGAAACCGTCGCCTCCTACAACCTGTCCAAACGCGCGGTTGCGGTTTCCAACTGCCGCAACATCGGCAAAAAAGACATGAAACTCAACGACCTCACCCCGAACATTCACATCGACCCAGAAACCTATCGCGTCACAGTTGATGGCGAAACCCTCACCTGTGAACCGGCGGCAAAATTGCCCTTGGCGCAACTCTACCACCTGTTTTGATCGCCATGTTACTCGACCTTTTCACCCTTGCCGACAGCGCGCTGCCCACGGGCGGATACGCATTCTCCAATGGCCTGGAATCCGCCGTACAAATGGGATTGCTGCGTACCCCTGCCGACCTCGATGCGTACCTCCAAACCGCCATCCACACCACAGCCACGAGCGAAATCCCTTTCATCAACACCTGCTACACCGGCGATCCCATCCCCGCAAACCTGACCGACATCCTGCTCGCTTACGACGCCATGATCACCGCACCCGCCATTGCCCGCGCCAGTGCTGTGCAGGGCCGCAACTTGCTGCGCCTGATGCGCGACCTGTACGCTTCAGATACCATGGGGCGTCTGTACAAAACCTTGCTCGCCCAATCCGCGCCTGCCCACTACACCATCGTCTTGGGCGCGACCTGCCGCGTCGCTGGCCTCAAACGCATTCCCACATGTCGGGTATTCATGTACCAATTCCTGCGCGACCAAATCAGCGCGGCGGTTCGCTTGGGACAAATCGGCCCTCTCGAAGCCGCTCGATTGCAAAAACGCCATCACAAAACCGCGATCACCGCCATCGCCGCCATCGCCAACGCAGACCACACCCGCGCCTCGCGCTCTGCCCCCCAATGGGACATCGCCCAAGGCATGCACGAATATCTCTATTCCCGATTGTTTCAAAGTTAAAAAGGACATCTCATGCACGACCACCATCACGGCCATTCTCATTTTCCCTTTGAATCCCCCGGCAAATTCGCCCTGCGCGAATCGGTCTCCGCCAACCGCGACTTTTCGCAACGCGCATTCACTATCGGCGTTGGCGGGCCGGTCGGCACCGGCAAAACCGCGCTCGTTCGCCTGCTCTGCGAAGCCCTGCGCGACCAATACAGCCTCGGCGTGGTCACCAACGACATCTTCACGCGCGAAGACGCCGAATTTCTCTTGCATCACAAAGCCCTCGAAGCCGACCGCATCATCGGCGTTGAAACCGGTGGATGCCCGCATGCCGCCATTCGAGAAGACATTTCGCTCAATCTCAACGCCCTCGAAGACCTAATGACCCGCTTTGACTGCGCCATCGACCTTCTCTTTGTCGAAAGCGGCGGCGACAACTTAGCCGCGCACTTCAGCAAAGAACTCGTGGATTACGCCATCTACGTCATCGACGTCTCCGCAGGCGACAAAATTCCCCGAAAGGGCGGACCGGGCATCACCCAATCGGACCTGCTCATCATCAACAAAACCGACATCGCGGACCTCGTGGGCGCGGACCTCGGCGTTATGGAACGAGACGCAAAAAAAATGCGTGGAGATGGCCCCACGCTCTTTGCCTGCATCAAAAACAAAGTTGGACGCGATGAAATCATCGACCACGTCCTCCGCGCCAGCGAAACCGCCCTCTCACCTCAGCCGCGATCATGCCCCCAATCCCCTCATCTATCGAAGTGACCCACACGGGCACGCGCTCCGTCCTCACGGCTTGCCGCTCCATTGCACCGCTCAAATTGCTCAACCCCGCCACGCAGGGCACGTATTGCGCGGTCATAATCGCCAGTTATGGCGGCGGCATGGTCGAAGGAGACGCGCCAATCCTCCGCGTGCGCTGTGGCAAACGCGCGGCCCTGTACTTGGGCACGCAGGCATTGACCAAAGTCTATAAAAACCCCCACGGCATCCCGTCCAAACAAACCCTCATCGGCACAGTCGAATCCCAGGGCCTCGCTATCGTGTGGCCCGACCCCGTCGTTCCCTATGCCCAAAGCATCTTTGAACAAAACCAACACTGGCACTTGGCCCCCAACGCCTGCCTGATCCTCGCAGATGGGCACACGGCCGGGCGCGTTGCCCACGGCGAACACTTTGCCTACGCACGTTACCGATCCCACATCGCCATTCACACGCCCAAACGCCCGCTCCTCATCGAACGCTACCACTCCGAACCGAGCGCGGTATCGCCCACGCACCCGGGCGCGTTTGGCCCTTACAACGCCGTCTTCAACCTCTTCATCGCAGGGACGCCCGGCGAGATGAAATTCACCCACCTAGTCGAAAATCTCTCCCAAACCCTCATCCCATTATTGCGACCCACCCCGCCCGACCTCTTGCTCTCTTTCGCCTCCCCCAAGCCCGATCTATTCATCATCCGCTCCCTCGCGCAAAATATCGAAAGCCTCCACCCCCTCTTCGCGGCCCTCCGCAACGCAATCGCCCACCCAAACATCCTCGGCACAGATCCCCTCGCCCAAAAGTACTAACCCCTTGCCCAATGCCCGTCCACAAGCGGTTTGTTGACGCCCTTTTGGATTTGGGCTATATTGCACCCAACGAGAAGCCACATCCAACACCCTGACTGACAACCAACCATGTCCAACCAACGCTTTGTCGCATTGATCATCCTCGACGGCTGGGGACTAAACCCGCGCAAAGACCACAATGCCGTGGCCCTTGCGAAAACCCCAACTATGGACCGCTTGTGGGCGAATTATGCCCACACCACCCTCGACACCTCCGGCCGCGCCGTGGGCCTGCCCGATGGCCTGATGGGCAACTCCGAAGTCGGGCATCTCAACCTGGGCGCAGGGCGCACGGTTCTGCAAGCCATGACGCAGATAGACGACCGCGTGCGCGACGGCAGTTTATTCAAAAACGAAATCCTCATCGCCGCGATAGACCGCATCAAAAACAACAACCGCAACCTCCACCTCATCGGCCTCGTCTCTGACGGCGGCGTGCATTCATGGCCCGGGCACTACGAGGGCCTGATCAAACTGGCAGGGGACCGCGGTCTTTCTGCCAATCGCGTCTTTGTCCACGCCTTTACAGATGGCCGCGACACGCCCCCCCAAAGCGGCATCCACCGCTTGCGCGAATTGCTCGCCATGTTCAAAACCCATGGCATCGGTCGCGTGGCCTCTCTGTGCGGGCGGTATTACGCGATGGACCGCGACCATCGCTGGGCGCGCACCCAGTTGGCCTACGACCTGCTCACCCAGGGCAAAGGCATCCGCGAAACCGATCCCATCGCAGCCATCCAAAACGCCTACACTCGGGGCGAAACAGACGAATTTATCAAACCCATTGCACTAGCCAACAGCAATGGCAACCCCCTCTCGACCATCCGAGACGGGGACAGCGTCATCTGCTTCAACTTTCGCGGGGACAGGCCCCGGCAAATCACCCGTGCCTTTGTGCTCAAAGACTTCCACGGCTTTGAACGCGCCGTCATACCCCAAGTACACTTTAGCACCCTGACCCGATACGAAGCGGGCTTACCCGTCACCGGCATTGCGTATCCGCCGGAATCCCTCTCGCAAAACATGCCCAACTTGTGTGGCGAGATCATCGCGCGGGCGAACATGCGACAACTCCGCATCGCAGAAACCGAAAAATACGCGCACGTCACCTTCTTCTTCAACGGGCAGAACGAAACGCCCTTTGAAGGCGAAGCGCGCATCCTCATCCCATCGCCCAAAGACGTGCCCACCTACGATCACAAACCCGAAATGAGCGCGCCCGAAATCGCACGCCGCTTCACAGACGCCATTGCATCCAACCGCTTCCACGCGGCGATCTGCAACTTTGCCAACCCCGACATGGTGGGGCACACCGGCCGCCTCGACGCCGCAGTGCAGGCCGTCGCCGCGGTTGACACCTGCCTTGGGCGCGTGCTCAAAGCCATTAAAAACGCAAACGGCGCAGCCATCATCACAGCGGACCACGGCAACGCCGAACAAATGCGCCATTACCACACGGGCGAACCGCACACCGCACACACCACCAACCCCGTGCCTTTTGTGCTATTCGATCCCACCTTTAAGGGCACCTTGCGCGAAGGCGGCACCTTGCGCGATGTCGCCCCCACCCTCCTCGCCCTCCTCAACCTCCCCAAACCCGCTGAAATGACCGGAAACGATCTGCGCCAACGGGCAAAACCCTTTTAGAAGCCATCTTAAAATTATCGGGACCTACCCCCCTACCCCCCGTTATTCGCTCCGCTCCTTGTAGGCTACGCCTGTGCCTACAACGAAGGGGGAATCAAGACCTCCCGACAAGAAAGATGCGCGGATAGAAACGTAGGGGCGGCGCCCCCGTGTCTGCCCGAAAACGTAGGGGCGATGCCCCCGTGCTCGCCCAAAGATACTCGGGTGGGCAACGATTATCGGATTGACGCGGTTCCCTAACCGGCTGGTATGGAAATGCGAGCAGCGTTTTAAGCAGATCGCGCCCCATTGGGATGGGCGATTTTATTATCGGAATTTTCAAGCAGGCCGCCTGTGGCATTTGATCGGTCTATCCGAAAATCAACCGAGCGTCACTGTATTGTAGCATTGGGGTTTTTTAATTTTCCTAATTAGGACTTACGCAATTTCCATTGGAATATGAGGTGCTTTGAGTTGTTGTCTCAAGAAGTCAGCCACCCCCCGGTATTTGACTTGATAAATGGTTTGTCCTGTTTGATAGGCCACCTGCGCGAGTCGAATCCAAACGAACATCGCACACCCAATATGATTTCGTACCATGCGTGCCAACCGGCATTGACACTTTTCAAGCCCGGTCACCTGTTTGACTTCGCGGTGAAATGGCTCAATTTTCCATCGTTGGTGACACACCTGTTGTACCCCTGAAGAATCGTTTTGAGCATGGTCGTTAGTCACGACATACGCCGTGCGTCTATCAGCAGACGCCACCCGGAATAATTTCACTTTGTGGTCTTTGGGGAACCCTCTGATTTTAATTGACTTGCCTTGTTTGCGTTGCGCTTTCGTCCAAGTTAAGCTATCTACGCGCTGGTAGGGGATTGTGCCTGCCTACTCGTCCACGCGCCGGTTCGTCTTGAGGGGACAAGAATAGGTTTTTTGCATCTGCTCTCTGTGTCGCATGACTGTTTTGGTCGCATACCAACTGTCCATCAAGACCCCGGTAAAAGGGAGGCCCTTCTGATAGACCCACGCAGAGAGCATGTCCTTGAGATGATCCAATTTGGTTTTGCCATCGCCTTGCGGGTCATAAATCCGATAGTCAATCAGCCAGAACCGATCCTCTTGCGGATTGACATAGACACATGTGACCCCCCCGATGCCGTTGATGACGCCTTGGGCGTTGCCGCTATATTGACGACGCACTCACGCGATCTTGCGTGCGTGGCGCTTGTCTAAAACCGTGTCATCAAAGATCACATCGCCTTTGGGCGTCAACGCGATGTGGTCTTTGACGTGTTCCCACACCAAGCGGGGGGATACGCTCACCGGCGAGATAGCGGTTGATCATATCATGACTGAACCCTTCGCTGTGGTCGGCGAAATGGGTCAGGGTATCGTTGAGGGGACGGCTAAGCAGATACTGACAGTAAGCCAAACGCGTCGGTTGGCGCATTGACACCTCCTCAAAGTGATAAATTTTACGGAATTGCACCCTTTTTTAACTCAGCATGCGTAAGTCCTACTAATTTTAGGCGCATATATTATATTGCCTCTCGTCAAGACCTCCATCTACTCGTGAGATGGACACCTCTACCCCCAACGCAAAGGAGATAGTTATGTGTAAGCGGATTGTGGCAATCGGTGTGTTGATGACCGCACTGACCGTGCTGGTCTTTTTGGGCAGGCAGGTCGCTGCTGAACCCGATGCTAATGCGGGCGCGACCACTGGGGAATCTTCCCCGAGTTCTGACCTGCGTGCGAAAATCGCCGCAGGCCCCAATGCCAATGCGACGCTGTCGCTGGATCTGATTCCCAATGGCGGGTCGGGCAATCAACGAAATGATGCCGTGACTTCGGGCACCGTGTCTGGACAGGGCACCAAAATTGCCATTGAAGTTTTCGCAACCGGCGTGACCACTGCTTTGGTCGGCATGCAAATCGGCTTTGACTTTGATGCGACTCTGCTGACCTTTGACAAAGCCGAGAACAGCGCATTTACCTTGCCAATTCGAGCTTCAACGGGCACTGACTTCGCGGCGACTCCGCCGGTTACATTGCTGTCTTCTGGTTTTCTAACACGGGCAGAGTTCACCACAGCGACCAATGTCACGGGCAGGGAATTTTCCATTGGCATTGCGTCGGTGACGCTTTCTGAAAGCTCGTCATCGAGCGACACGCTCACCACGACAAACCGAATCGAGTTTAATGCGACGACTGCCCGGACGCCGGATTTTGATGGCAATGGCACGGTTGGCTTTTCCGACTTTATGGCGTTTGCAGAGCAGTATAGGTCAAGGCGCGGGGATGGCAGATACCAAGTTAGGTATGATTTGAATAGAGATGGCGCGATAGACTTTTCTGATTTTCTGATTTTTATCGGCAGTTATGACGGCCCAGTATCGCCTCCTGGCGGTGGCAGTAGTCGTCCCGACCTGATCGTTGAATCGCCTTCTGTCAGCGATAGTACCTTGACGCCTGGGCAATCCTTCACCCTGCGTGCGACGGTTCGCAACTCGGGCACGGGTTCGGCTGCCGCGACGACCTTGCGCTATTATCGCTCGTCCAATTCGACGATCTCCGCGAGTGATACAGAAGTCGGCAAGGATTCAGTCAGCGGGCTTTCGGCTTCTAACACGAGTGCTGAGTCGATCAGCCTGAGAGCACCGTCGAGTGCGGGCATGTATTACTACGGCGCATGCGTGGCAAGCGTCAGCGGCGAGAGCAATTCCGATAACAACTGCTCGGATGGCGTGCGCGTCACGGTGAGCAGTGGCAGTGGGGGCGGTACGCCCAAGATGTACTGGACGGACCAGGGCAGGCCCACGCCTAAGATTCAGCGTGCCAACTTCGATGGGTCTAATGTCGAAGACCTCATCACCACAGGATTGGTGGGGCCACTTGGCATCGCGCTGGATGTGGGGCGCGGAAAGATGTACTGGACGGACTGGAGCACGTATAAGATTCAGCGTGCCAACCTCGATGGGTCTAATGTCGAAGACCTCATCACCACAGGATTGAGGAGGCCAACTGGCATCGCGCTGGATGTGGGGCGCGGAAAGATGTACTGGACGGACGAGTGGACGGAGAAGATTCAGCGTGCCAACCTCGATGGGTCTAATGTCGAAGACCTCATCACCACAGGATTGGATGAGCCAAGGGGCATCGCGCTGGATGTGGGGCGCGGAAAGATGTACTGGACGGACAATGGCACGGAGGAGAAGATTCAGCGTGCCAACCTCGATGGGTCTAATGTCGAAGACCTCATCACCACAGGATTGGATGAGCCAAGGGGCATCGCGCTGGATGTGGGACGCGGAAAGATGTACTGGACGGACAATGGCACGGAGGAGAAGATTCAGCGTGCCAACCTCGATGGGTCTAATGTCGAAGACCTCATCACCACAGGATTGAGGAGGCCAGTTGGCATCGCGCTGGATGTGGGGCGCGGAAAGATGTACTGGACGGACTTGGGCACGGGTAAGATTCAGCGTGCCAACCTCGATGGCTCCAATGTCGAAGACCTCATCACCACAGGATTGTCGAGGCCAGAAGGCATCGCGCTGGATGTGGGGCGCGGAAAGATGTACTGGACGGACTTGGGCACGGGTAAGATTCAGCGTGCCAACCTCGATGGCTCCAATGTCGAAGACCTCATCACCATAGGATTGTCGGATCCATATGGCATCGCGCTGGATGTGGGGCGCGGAAAGATGTACTGGACGGACGATGGCACGGATAAGATTCAGCGTGCCAACCTCGATGGGTCTAATGTCGAAGACCTCATCACCACAGGATTGGATTGGCCAGTTGGCATCGCGCTGGATGTGGGGCGCGGAAAGATGTACTGGACGGACGAGTGGACGAATAAGATTCAGCGTGCCAACCTCGATGGCTCCAATGTCGAAGACCTCATCACCACAGGATTGAGGAGGCCACAGGGCATCGCGCTGGATGTGGGACGCGGAAAGATGTACTGGACGGACGATGGCACGGATAAGATTCAGCGTGCCAACCTCGATGGCTCCAATGTCGAAGACCTCATCACCACAGGATTGAGGAGGCCAAATAGCATCGCGCTGGATGTGGGGCGCGGAAAGATGTACTGGACGGACAGGATCACGGCTAAGATTCAGCGTGCCAACCTGGATGGGTCTAATGTCGAAGACCTCATCACCACAGGATTGAGGAGGCCAACTGGCATCGCGCTGGATGTGGGGCGCGGAAAGATGTACTGGACGGACGAGTGGACGTATAAGATTCAGCGTGCCAACCTCGATGGCTCCAATGTCGAAGACCTCATCACCACAGGATTGAGGAGGCCAACTGGCATCGCGCTGGATACTTCAGGGTCTATCAGTAGCGGCGGTGGTGGCAGTAGTCGTCCCGATCTGATTGTTCAATCGCCTTCGGTCAGCGACAACACGCTGACAACCGGGCAATCCTTTACCCTGAGTGCCACGGTTCGCAACTCGGGTACGGGTTCGGCTGCCGCGACGACCTTGCGCTATTACCGCTCGTCCAATTCGTCGATCTCCACGAGCGATACGCAAGTCGGCACGGATTCGGTGAGCGGGCTGTCGGCTTCGGGCACGAGTGCTGAGTCGATCAGCCTGAGAGCGCCTTCGAGTGCGGGGACGTATTACTACGGCGCGTGTGTGGCGAGTGTCAGCGACGAGAGCAATTCCAATAACAACTGCTCAACCGGCGTGCGCGTCACGGTGAGCAGTGGCAGCGGTGGCGGTGGCAGTAGTCGTCCCGATCTGATTGTTCAATCGCCTTCGGTCAGCGACAACACGCTGACAACCGGGCAATCCTTTACCCTGCGTGCCACGGTTCGCAACTCGGGTACGGGACGGTCGGCCTCGACGACCCTGCGCTATTATCGCTCGTCTAATTCCACGATCTCCACGAGCAATACGCAAGTCGGCACGGATAACGTGAGCGGGCTGTCGGCTTCGGCGACCAGTTCTGAGTCGATCAGCCTGACTGCCCCATCGAGTTCTGGCACGTATTACTACGGCGCGTGCGTGGCAAGCGTCAGCGGCGAGAGCAATACCGGCAACAACTGCTCAACCGGCGTGCGCGTCACGGTGAGCGGTAGTACTCCGCCACCACCACCAACGGGTAGTCTCGGTGCTTGCAGTGCGGGGATGGTCGTACGTCCCAACCAGAGTTGTAGTATCGGCGGTGGAGAGTTTAGAAATGTCGGCGGTGGGTGCTTCGTCTATATCCCCTTCAGCAGTATCCGGATTTGCGTTGGTAGCCTCAATGTGAACGGCTTTCGTGTGACTCGGGTGGGCAACGATTATCGGATTGACGCGGTTCCCTAACCGGCTGGTCATGAGAAAGCGTCACTAACGACACAAGCCCTCGCAGGCTGACCCTGAAAGAATTTAATCAGGAGCCAGTTGCGGGGGCTTGCGCGTACATGGGATAATGGCGGGCGAGCACGGGGGCATCGCCCCTCTGCACGCTGCACGCTACACTTTATCCCTCCCAAACCGGCAGCGTGGCCGCAGTCGGGCCGGGTTGCGCGATGAGACGTTCACCGTCTGTAAAGCCCTCGGGCCGACCGTTGAGTTCAGCGATGAGCCGGGATCGCCACCTTGCGATTTCCTCGGCCCACTCGGGATCGTCGGCGAGGTTCGTCATTTCGCGGGGATCATTTTCAACATCAAAAAAGAGTTCGCGCCCCTGCCCCGGCAACCATACGTACTTGCGTTTGCCATCCGTCACGTATTGCATGCCGCTGTTCGACGTGGGCACATTGGCGCATTCGCCGTGGACATAATCGCGCCATTCCGCGTTTGGATCGCGAATGATGGGCAACGCGCTCTGTCCATCCACCGTATCGGGAATCGGAACGCCGACCGCGTCGAGCAAGGTGGGCATCATGTCCATCAGTTCAACGGGGTGGTCGATCACGCGCGCTTGGGGCAGGCCCAAGTGATTGGGAAATTTCATCAGCAGGGGAACGCGGGCAGACGGTTCAAAGGGATTGCGCTTGCGAAGCCACTGGTGGTCGCCGAGCATTTCCCCGTGGTCAGACGCGAAAACGACAATGGTATTTTGGGGCAACACGCGGTTGCTCACCAACCGAGCGATCTGGTGGTCGATGTGCTCAATGCAGCCGTAATACCCGGCGCGCGTGGCTTTCATCACCGGGGGGTCGAGGCATAGCCGCCAGCATTCGGGTTGCAACCCGCGCACGGGGCCATAGAAAACGCGCGCCCAATCGCCCACATAAGGCGCGGGCAAATCCATCGCCATATACTTGTCAAAGTAATGCGCCGGCGGGGTGACGGGCTGGTGTGGATGAATAAAATTCACCGCGAGAAACCACGGCTGGTCGCCCGTTTGCGCGTCGATAAACTCAAGCCCTTTTTGCACGCACCAGTTGGTAAAATGCAGATGCTCGTCCAAATGCCACGGCCGCCCTGGAAACCCATTGCTGGGCATGCCATGGGCATCGGAAGCGCGGTGCCACGGCGCGCCGTTTTCGCGCACGTACCTTTGATAATCATTGTCAACGCCCGAGATGGGGCTGTCTGCCCATTCCGCGGTATCAAAGCCGAGCTCGGTCGCAGGCGGCCCCCAATGGGCTTTGCCCGAAAGATGCGTGCGGTACCCCGCGTCGCGCAACACCCCCGGCAAAGTCGGCCACGGAAGCGGTGCCGACGCATTTTGGAGCGCGCCGTGGTTGCTCGGCTTGCGACCCGTGATCACCGTGCGCCGCGCGGGCACACAGACCGGACACGCCGAATACGCACGGCGAAATCGCACGCCAGACGCGGCCATGTAATCGAGATTGGGCGTTTGCAACACGGGATGATCCTCAATGCCCAGGCAATCCCCGCGCTGTTGGTCGGTCATAATGAGCAAAATATTCGGCCTGTTATCAGCCATTGGAAACTCCTTGTGTGAGATGGTGAATGCAAATCGCAGCCGTAGCCGACACATTCAAAGACGCGATGGCACCGCGACGCGAGACGCGGCAGATGGCGTCGCATTTGTCTCGGGTGAGGCGTCGCATACCGGTCTCCTCGTTGCCGAACACGAGCAGCCACGCGCGGTCCGCCGAAATGGGGGTCAAATCGTCTGGCGCGTCCTCCGCAGTGCCGAGAATCCAAAGCCCCGCGTCTTTGGCAACCTCCAACGCGCGACTGAGATTGGTCTGAATCGAAAACGGGACGTATTCTATCCCCCCCGAAGCCACGTCATAAGCCGCAGACGACAGCGGTGCGGATCGGTTTCGGGTGAGCAAAATGCCGCGAACCCCAAAAAAGGCCGCCGTGCGAAAAATCGCGCCGAGGTTTTGCGGATCCTGAACCGTGTCGAGCGCGACATACACGCCCGTGCGATAGGCAAATAATGCGTCGAGCGCGCAACCGGGGTGCGCTTTAACCGCAGCCTCGCCAATGCGTCCGCCATGCGACCGATTGTGCCGCGCTGTCCCCTGCCCGCAACGCAAACGCGCACCCATAGCTTCTGCCCGTTCCTGCACGGCACTCCACGCATCCCCCGCGCGTGTGGATGGCAACCGAATCTCGATCACATCCCCCGGTCGCTTCTCCAGCACCGCGAGAATGCTATGCGGATTTTTGAGGTAAATGGGCATGTCTTATTGGCTTTCAAACGCGTCGCTTTGCGGGATGCGTTTTTCCACTTTGATCTGCGAAGTCACGGGCTCGGTGCCCGCTCCGTAGCGATAAACCAGATGCCCGCCCGTGTATCCCGCCGCCGCGATGAGGCCCGCAGTGACGAAGGCAAAGGCGAGATACACATAGCGAATGCTTCCGGTGAATTGCTTTTTTAACGTGAAATGCGTGCGTACCAGCGCGAGGGCAACCGCGAGGAGCGTCGCGGCGGTTCCCAACCTGTCGTGGTCGTCCAAATCCGCGGCAATACGGTCGATATGCCGCGCGAGTTCGCCCGCCTGCTCTCCTGTGAGCGCGACGGGAATCGCGCTTAATGCCCCGAGGGAAAAGAGCAGATAGCCCGTTTGAGAAAAAAAGTCGCGCCGCGTGACAATGCCAATGGCATCGCATGCAACGCCGACGAGCAACAACGCAATGGGAAAGTGGGCAATGAGGGGATGGATATCCATAAGGGAGTGGGGGCGTCATGTGCGGATATGTTTGGCGATCTTTGCTCTATTGCGGGCGCGCGTCAAGGCGCAATGGCTCTGCGTATCGCGGATCGGCAACGGGCTGGCCCGGCCAGGCACCTTCCAAGAACGTGATGCTGTTGTAGAAATCGTCCAGCGCGATAAACTTTCCGTTCCGCTCTGCCCATTCGCGCATCCGGCGGTTGCAACTGTGACGCCACGACAGCACTTCTATGGCCCAACCCCTGCGATGCATGCGATCCAAGTCGGCGTGAAATCCGACGCCATCTGCAAATCCGCTGCCGTCACCCGTGAGCAGGACGGCAATCCCCGGCGCGCCGTTGTAATCGACTGCATCGCGCAGCATAAAGGTTTGCAAAAGTTGATCCACCCCCTCCTCGCTGCCGTGCAGTGCGCCGCATTCCAACAAACGCCCCTCGACATCTTCGTTCTCCAAGCGGTTCCAAACTTGGCGCAACTCTGGCGGAATGGAGCCAACGGCGATAGCCCGCTCAATTGACCGCCCCGCATGTGCCAGCGCGAGGAGATTGCGAAAATGAATACGCACCCGCGAGCGCGTTTCCTCGCCTTCGCGGTCAACAGCGGCTTCTTGCGCGCTGATGAAGATATTGGAATTATCCCAATAGATGAAAACCCTCTTCACAATCCGATTCTCCTTAAAAACGACAAAAGACCCTTTCTATTGCTCGGCTTTGGGCATGAGATCTCGCTCGGATAATTGGCGGTGGATTTGCACCGTGCCCTTTTCGTCTATAATTTGAAGGGCAACGCTGCGTTCGCCTTTTTTACCCGTAAACCAAAGGGCGCCAAAGTTGTACCCTCGGAATAATTTGGCCGCAGATTGATGATGGCCGCCACGCCCCTGAGATGTATTGAGCGCGATGGGTTCTTTTCGCACGCCCGAGTTGGAACTGAGCAATTCGTAGAGGGGATACGCATCATCGGGACGATGGAGCCGATTCAGGGTGCCCACATGCCAATCGCCTGCGAGAAAAAAGACCCCTGAAATTTTTTCGCCAAACATCCATTTGAGAAAATCGTCTCGTTCCGTGCCCCAATTCGACCAGCGTTCACCCCGCCCGGTAAAAACAGAACTCCCGCCCTGCACGATGACCTTAAAGGTGGCCGCGCTCTCTTTGAGGCCGTTTTTGAGCCAATCCAACTGCGGTTGTCCAAACATCGTTTTCCGATTCTCATCCTCTTCCGGGTCGCGGTGGTAGCGGTTGTCGAGCATGAAAAACTCGACATCGGCGATCTTGAATGTGTAAAAAATGCCTTTTGTACCGGGCGTGCCCGCGCTTGGATTTGCCCAAAAATGTTTGTACATCTCGAGCGTTTCTTCGCGCCATCTGAACGTGCGATCCGAATTGTTGGGGCCGTAATCGTGGTCGTCCCAAATGCCATAACTCGGCGTGGTCGCCATCAGGGTGCGAACGCCTGAAAGGTGGCGAACGCCGCGGTGATAGACGGCAATGGCTTCGCGCACGAGGGCCACCTCTTCGCCAAATTCCGCTTCTGGGCTGGGCAGATAATTGATGTCCCCAATATAGAGAAATGCGGCCGGGCGATATTGGGCAGCCTTTTCCCAAATGGGCTGATACGGAACCGTGCTCGGGTTCATACACGAACCAAATGCCACCATAAAATTGACTTCATTGTCATTTTTGGGCATAGTGTAAAATACCTGCGGCGCGAGCGGGCGCACTGTGCGATTGTCCAACCGCACTTCGTAGTGTATCTGGGCATTGGGGTTCAACCCAGCGAGTTTGACAACGGCGGTGTGTGGCGCGTCTTTGCCCGTCATGGCATTGGCTGTGCCCTTTGCAAGCGGTTTGTTATTTGTCGCCATCCAATACGTGATTTGTACTTTTGCAGGGCTATCGGTTTCCACCCAAATGCGGGCAGAATTTGTCGTGGTATGTCCAACCATTGGGCCGGCAATCAATTCGGCAGCCTGAATATAAGGGGTGATCGACAGGATATAGAAGGTCGCAATCAGCAGGCGAATCATTTTGAATCTCTTTTTTACAGGTGTGCGTGGGTGTCATTATTTTTATGACACCAGACATTTAGAAATTGGTTTCAACGGCGTGACAAATCCATTACAATGGGTAGGCATAAGATATACATGAATGAGACACGCGACAAGGAAGGTCTGCATGGGTAATCGACCCAATATTCTGTTTATGCACTCGCACAACACGGGAACGCATATCGAACCTTATGGACACGCCGTGCCAACGCCGCATGTACAGCGACTGGCCGAAGAAGGCGTGTTGTTTCGGCGGGCTTATGCCACCGCGCCGACGTGTTCGCCGAGCAGGGCGAGTTTTTTGACCGGCATGTACCCCCATTCGTGTGGGATGCTCGGCCTTGCACACCGCGGCTTTGCCATGTCGAATTGCGACTGGCACGCGGCACGCATTTTTAAGGCCAATGGCTATTTTACCGCGACAGCGGGCGTGGAACACACGATGCCGAATTTGAATGCGATTGGATATGACGCCGTGCTCTCGGGATTGGACACCAATTATCCCAACTTGCCCAAGCGGATCGAACCGGCCGGTGCGGTGGTGGATTTTTTGACCAACGCGCCGCGACAACCCTTTTTCTTAAATTTGGGATTGAATGAGACGCACCGGCCCTTTCACAAAGCCGACCCGCAAAATCACCCCGCAGAGCGCGAACAGTTTTGCTTGCCCCCTCGCCCCTTGCCCGATACGCCCGAGACGCGAGCAGATATGGCGGACTATAAAGCGTCTGCGCGCGTGATGGACGACCACTACGGAAAAGTGCTCGCCGCGCTTGAAGAAACCGGTTTGGCAGAGCATACCCTGACGTTCTGTTTTGCCGATCACGGGTTGCAATTTCCGCGCAACATGTGCAACCTGACCGATCACGGCATTGGCGTGTATTTGATCATCCGCGGGCCGGGCGGGTTTGCAGGCGGGAAAGTCGCAAATGCGATGGTGAGTTTGATGGACGTATTGCCCACAGCCTATTGCGTTGCGGGCATTGAAATACCCGACCATGTAGAAGGCAAATCCCTGTGCCCGCTGGTCAATGGCGGAGAGGATCGCCATCGGGAAGAAATTTTTTCAGAGGTGAACTACCACGCGGCGTATGAACCCATGCGGAGCATCCGCACGGAAAGATACAAGTATATCCGGCGATATGACGGCCGCGACAAACTCGTGTTGCCCAATGTGGATGATACGCCGACAAAAGCGTTTTTGCTGGATCAAAATTGGGAGAAATTGCCGCGCGATCAAGAGATGTTATACGATTTGATGTTCGACCCCGACGAAGCGCACAACATCATTGATCGAGAAGATATGGCACCGATTCGGAAGGCATTGCGCGAGCGGTTGGATGAGTGGATGGCAGAGACACATGATCCCCTGTTGCCCGATAGCTACGTCGCCGCGCCGAGCGGTTCTCGGGTCAATGACCCAGACGGCCAGTCCCCAAATGACGCGCCACAAGTGATGCCATCCGAGAAGTTGTTTTAAGACGAAATAGGGGCCCTCCTCCGGCCTCTCTCCGCAACGTTTGAATTGTCATAGTGCCGCACATTGCAAGTCATACATTGTGCTTGACAATATCATATACACCGCTTACGATAGCATTTATGCCATTTTCAGCCGCATCGCTCCCTCATGCATGGGTATTGGCTATGGTCATAGAAGAAATCCACATCCAAAATTTTAAGGCATTCAAGAACATTAACCTAAAGGGACTGCCTCCATTGGCGGTGTTTGTCGGCAAGAATGGGGTCGGCAAAACCACCTTGTTTCGCGTCTTTTCATTTTTGAAGAACTGTTTATCACAGAACGTCCGCATCGCCTTGCAAAACGAAGGGGGGTTCAACGGATTTAAGGAAGTGATCACCCGTGGCGTCGGTCTGTCTGAAAGCATCGTCATAGAACTCAAATTTCGCTTGACCATAGCGAAAAGAGAACGCCTAGCGACCTATAGGCTGGAAATAGGCTTGGAAAACGGGAAACCGCTGGTGCGCCGAGAAATACTGCGCTACAAGCTTTCCAGCTATGGCGCACCTTTTCACTTTATCGATTTTTCTAGAGGGCAAGGCACTGCCGTCAGCAACGAAGAAGATTTCAATAAAGATATCGAACTCACCAGAGAAGAACAAGCGGTTATGCCTGACGTATTGGCTATCAGCAGTTTGGGGCAACTACAGCGCTTCAAAGCCGCGAACGCTTTTCGCAATTTGATAGAAAATTGGCATATTTCGAACTTCCACATCAACGGCGCACGCGGAAAGAAAAATCTCGCCCCAAGCTCTCATCTTTCCAGTTCGGGAGACAATCTGCCTTCGGTCGCCTTTCATCTCAAAGAAGAATATCCCGATACTTTTGACATGGTATTAAAAAAAATGAGCGAAAGAGTGCCTGGTGTATCTAACGTCGAAGCCAAAACCAGCGAAGACGGAAGTTTGCTCATTCGCTACGCCGACAGCACTTTCAAAGACCCCTTTTTGGACTTCAACATTTCCGATGGCACAATAAAAATGTTTGCCTATTTGCTGTTGCTACACGACCCCAAACCGCACAAAATTCTCTGTGTTGAGGAACCCGAAAACCAGTTGTATCCAGAACTCATGAATATCCTCGCGGAAGAATTTATAGAATACGCCCACAGAGGCGGGCAGGTATTCGCCTCCACGCACTCGCCGCAGTTTCTAAATGCCATACCGCTAGAGAGTTTGTTCTTGATTGAAAAAGCCGAAGGCGTGTCGAAAATTATGCCCTTCTCTGCGGATCCGCTCGTTAGGGGTCAGCTCGAGGCGGGAGACAAGGCTGGCTATTTGTGGGAACAGGGCATGCTCGCAGGATTCAGAGAAAGAGCAAAAAGATGATCGTGCTCTTCACCGAAGAAGAGTCCATGGGGGAATGCTTGAAGGTCATCATTCCAAAGTTGTGGCCCAATTCTGTGGGGGGATTAGATTGGATGGGTTTGTCGTTTCAGGGCAAAAGCGATCTAGAAAAGTCAATCCCCAACAAAATGAGGGGATGGAACTACGGGAACCCGCACTTTGTTATTTTGAGAGATAACGATAGCGGGGATTGTTTTGTACTCAAACAAAAATTATGTGACATAGCGAAACCATATAAGAAACCTTTTTCTGTGCGAATTGTATGTCAGGAACTGGAGAGTTGGTTGCTCGGCGACATGGAGGCGATAAAACGGGCATATCCAAAAGCAGCGGTTCCAAAAAATAAGGCAAAGTTCCGCAAGCCGGATGAACTGGGGAATGCCTCGCAAGAACTGGCGCGGTTGATCAATGTGCATACCAAGATCGACCGTGCGAAAAATATCGGCAGGTATCTCAATTTTCAAGAAAATCGTTCTCGGAGTTTTAATATTTTTCTCGAAAAATTCAGGCAATTAATCCAAGTACACGGAGATGGCGATTGAGATAGTGAATGGGCGCGTTTCTGGCCTGTTTGTCGCACTGACAGCACAGGCAGACGCGCCCTGTTTTTTTTGATTAAAGGCTATCCACCGGACTGGTAGCGCGAAAAATATTGACAACCGGGTATTGCGCGAGCGTATCCATAGATGAAGCGCGGGGGGTATCGCGTTGGGTTTGGCTCGTATCGACCGCGGCGATGGGAGATTCGGGAGGCGGTGCGAGTGCCGGGTTGGACTGCGTTTTGCGGATGCACAACACGGCAAACAGAACAATGCCCATGGCAAATGCGGTTTGATACACGGGCAAGCGGCGCACGGGAAACAGATTGGACAAGGCGCGCCATGCGTTGAATCCGCGGCGTTTTCTCCCGGCCATACGGGCGACAATGCCATTGCGAATCGCCGGATCCGGTTCGAGACCGCCGACCTCGGGAACCGCGAGCGCGTGGCGCAAAAACTGTTCATCGGCCCGTTGTTCTGCCTTGAACGGCGTTGTCACAATTTTTTTCATAACGACCTCTCATCCGCACAGGGGGTTTCTCGCCTGAAGCCGATCTGCGAGTTTTCGCGCAATATAGTGAAGCCTCGATTTGATCGTGCCTTCAGAGCAGTTGAGAATCTGGCTGATCTCTCGAATGCTGCAATTTTCCTGATGCCGCAGCAAAAAGGTGGTGCGCTGATCCGCGCTGAGCTTGTCCAACTCGTCCATCAGCGCGTGCAAAAATGCCCGTTCATCGCATGCCTTTTCAATGGGATGCACGCCGTCAAACCGGGCGCAATGCATGTCGATATCCGGGTCGTTAAACACGACTTGGCGCACGCTCTGTTTGCGATACTCGTTTTTGCACATATTGTGGGCAACCGTGTAAAGCCAACCAACAAAGGCATGGCCACCCCTAAACCGAGCGGGTTTTTCGACAATTTTGAGGAACAAATCCTGGAGAAAATCCTGCGCTTTCTCCTCGTCGCCGCCGAGCATGCGATGGAAATAGTAGAGCATGCGCTTGCCGTAGCGGGCATAGAGTTCGTCAAACGCCGCCGCATCGCCCCGCTTGATGCGGGCCATGAGTTTTTCATCGCTGAACGTGTGGTATTTAAGGCGCATAGAAAGCCAACTGTCGCGTAATTTGCCATGCGTTTTCACCTATTGCATACACCCGACAATGTCCAAAGGTTCAATTTTTTGATTGACTTTTCTCTGATCAGAACGCCATGTTTTGGTAGCATAGGGTCAGAGGTCAGTCCGCCCGGCCCCATCAACCGTAGGGACAGGCCCCCGTGCCTGTCCTTGCACCTAGCGGGGATTGGTGTGATGGCTTGCTATGCTACTGTGCGTCTATTCGCCAATTCGTTGGTTTGTTGATTCGCATCGGAGGTCTATGTGGAACGAGTGAAACGTCGTGATTTCATTAAAAAAGCCGGACTTGCCGGCGGCGCGGCATTGCTGGCCGGATGCGCGTCCCCTCAAGAGACGCCCGCACCTGCTGTGCAAACGCGCAAACAGTATGCGTGGAAAATGGTGACGACCTGGCCCCCGCATTATCCCATTCTGGGCGAAGCGGCCAATCACATCGCCAAATGGACAGAAGAAATGTCGGGCGGTCAGCTCAAAATACAGGTTTATGGCGGCGGCGAATTGATCCCCCCGCTGGAGGGCTTCGATGCGGTCAGCGCGGGAACCGCAGAAATGTGCCACGGCGCGGCGTATTACTGGGCGGGAAAAGCGCGAGCAACGCAGTTTTTTGCCTCTGTGCCCTTTGGCATGAACGCGCAACAGATGAATGCGTGGATTGCCAGCGGCGGGGGCCTGGCACTGTGGGAAGAACTCTACGCGCCATTTGATCTCCTGCCGATGCCCGCTGGCAACACCGGCGTGCAGATGGGCGGGTGGTTCAACCGCGAGATCAACGCGATGAGCGATTTTCACGGCCTCAAAATGCGGATGCCGGGCCTGGGCGGCAAAGTGATTTCCAAAGCCGGGGGGGCAGCCGTGCTGTCGGCGGGCGCAGAGATTTTCACCAATCTCGAACGAGGCGTGATCGACGCGACCGAGTGGATTGGCCCGTTTCACGATTTTACAATGGGTTTTTACAAAGCGGCGAAATACTATTATTATCCCGGCTGGCACGAACCGGGCACGGTGTTAGAACTGCTCATCAACAAATCCGCATATCACAGCCTGCCCAAAAACCTGCAAGAAATTGTGCGCGCCGCGGCTGCGCGAGCCAATGCGTGGGTGCTATCGGAATTTGAGGCAAAAAACAACGCGTACCTGCAAACCCTGACGAAAGATCACCATGTCGCATTGAAGCGATTCCCGGACCAAGTGCTCAAAACGCTTCGGCAATACGCGGTGGAAGTGGTGGATGAAGTGGTCGCCTCCGATGCGATGAGCAAAAAGGTGTTCGCATCGTTTGACGCATTTCGCAACAAGATGAACGGCTGGGCAGAAGTTTCCGAGAAAATCTATTATCTGAACTTGAGTGCCTGAACGGATTGACCGCCCTGTCGTCATCACATGCAAAAAAGCCCTTCTGTGAAAACAGGAGGGCTTTTGTCTGCCTTGTGCAGAAACCATCTCTCCTTTACTCGGTCAAATACCGAGGCAACTCGGTCACCATTTCGGGAAAGGTGATGACGATGGCAAGGCCGATGAGTTGGATGATGATAAAGGGAACGATGCCGCGGTAGATGTGGCCCGTGCGGACTTCGGGCGGCGCCACCCCCTTGAGATAAAAGAGCGAAAAACCAAACGGCGGCGTCAAAAAAGAGGTTTGGAGATTCATGGCGATGAGAATGCCCACCCACAACAGATCGACCCCCAGTGCCCCAAAAATAGGCGCGACAACCGGGACGATAATAAAGGTAATTTCGATAAAGTCGATAAAAAATCCCGCGACAAAAATCATCGCCATCACCAGCGCGAGAAACCCGCCGGGACTCATGTTGGCCGCAAGGATGAGATCGGTCAAATAAACATCGCCGCGCATGCCGCGAAACACCAAGCCAAATGCCGTGGCGCCCACCAAAATAATAAACACCATACAGGTGAGATGCGTGGTGTCGGCCATAACGGATTTGAGGGTGGCGTAAGAGAATTTCTTTTGCAACAGCGTCAACAGCGTCGCGCCAAACGCCCCCACCGCTGCGGCCTCGGTCGGAGACGCAATGCCCGCAAAGATCGAGCCGAGCACCGCAACCACGAGCAGAGAGGGCAGCACAAACGCCTTAAAAACGCGCTGCACCATTGCCCTGCCGCGAAATTGGGCGAGTTCTTCTTCGGGCATTGCAGGCGCCCACTCGGACTTAAAAATGGCGACGAGGATGAGATAGATCGCGTAAAGGCCCACCAAGACCGCGCCGGGCAACACGGCGCCGATGAACATATCGCCGATAGAAATATTGAGCACGCTGCCCAACAGCACCAAAACGATGCTCGGCGGAATAATTTGCCCGAGCGTGCCCGATGCCGAGATGGTGCCCGTGGCGACCTCGGGGCGATAGCCGCGTTTGAGCATGGTCGGCAAACTCAGCAAACCCATCGTGACGACTGTTGCCCCCACAATCCCGGTTGACGCGCCGAACATCGCGCCCACAGCGACCACAGAAAGCGCCAATCCCCCGCGCAAGTGACCGAAGAGCAGCGCCATTGTTTCGAGCAAGTCTTCGGCTAAACCGGATTTTTCCAGCATCACGCCCATGAACACAAAAAGGGGCACGGCAATCAACACGTAATTGGTCATCACGCCCCAGATACGCAGGGGTAAGAGATTGAAAAAAGCAGGCCCAAACGCGATATAGCCGAGGATAAAAGAGACGCCGCCGAGGGTGAACGCCACGGGAAAGCCGAGCAACAACAGGAGAAACAGGACGCCAAAGAGAATCAAGGGCATGGCTTCGATCATGCATCCACCTCCTCATGGCGTCCGAGGATGGCGAGCAACGACCGACACGCCAACGCAAGCCCTTGCAACAGGAGCAAAACAAAGCCCAAGGGAATGGCCGCTTTGAGCACCCATCGGCCGGGCAATCCCCCCGGATCGGGCGACGTTTCCCCGATGCGGAAGGCATTGACCACAAAAGTCTGCGAACTGACGATGACGATGGTGCAAAAGGGGATGAGAAAGAGGAGGCTGCCAATGAAATTGACCCATGCTTGTCTGCGCGGCGAAAACCGACTGTAAAACACATCCACGCGCACATGCTTGTCGTATTTGAGCGAATACGCCGCGCCGATGAGAAAGATGAGCGCGAACAGATGCCATTGGAGTTCCTGAACCGCGACCGAGCTGTTTTTGAGCAGGTACCGCGTAAAAACATCGTAACACACCACCGCGACCAACACCGCAGTCAACCACGCAATCGCGCCGCCAACGCGCTCGCTTAGTCTATCGGCAAATCGAATATATGCTTTCAACGCGCGCAAAGTTCCCTCCTCAAAAAATATCCCACCTCCATAACATACCAAAATTCAGCGTGCGCCACGAAAAAAAATGCGCGTTCAATCCAACTTGACATCCCATCAAAGACCGCGTATTTTGCTCGTTATTGCGGCGGTTTTGCAACGGGTCGGACTATCTAAACGCCAAAAAGGAGTAACCCCATGCCAAAGCAACCGAATATTCTGCTCTTCATCAGCGATCAACAGCGCACGGATACCATGAAGTGTTACGGCAACGATTGGATTCAGTCGCCGCATCAAGACGCGCTATCAGAGCGCAGCTTTGTTTTTGAAAACACGTATGTGACGCAACCCGTATGCACGCCTGCGCGCGGCTCTTTGATGACCGGCCTGTACCCGCATTCGCATGGGTGTGTGGTCAACCGAGTTCAGTTGCGCGATGAAATTCCGTCTATCGCAGAAATGCTCCCCAACACGTACCGCAAAGCCATGTTTGGCAAGTGGCATCTGGGAGACGATTCCGTGCGACAACACGGGTTTGACGAATGGATCAGCACCGAAGACGACCACCGCAACAAGTATTCCCGGCCGGGCTTGCCCTTCAGCAGTTATTACGACTGGATGAAAGCGCAGGGCATCGCGCCCGAAAACAACAGCGCGACCGGGGAAATCATTTTTTCCCCGCGCCAGCGTTCCCAACTGCCACCCGAATATCAGATGGCTGCATTTGTCGCCAATCATTCAGAGCGGTTTATTCGGGAAAACACAGCCCGTCCGTGGTTGCTCGTGTTCAGCACATTCGAGCCGCACCCGCCCATGACCGGGCCTTATGATGGCCTGTACGATCCCCACGCATTGCCGGTCGGCCCGGCATTTCTCAAAAAGCCGGAAGGACACGCCCTGTTTAACCGCGCACGCGCCGATCACTATCTCAACCACACGGTCGAGGGCGAAAACTTGCGCCGAGAGCAATCCTGGCGAAAATTGCGCGCCCAGTATTACGGCAATGTAAAAATCATCGACGACGCCGTGGGCCGCATCGTTCGGGCATTGGAAGAAACGGGGCAGATGGAGAATACGATCTTCGCCCTGACCAGTGACCACGGCGAAATGGCGGGCGACCACGCCATGCTGGAAAAGCGCGCCTTTTACGAAGAATCCGCGCGCGTGCCCATGATCTTGCGCGTGCCCTGGCTCGCGCAATCGCAAAAGCGCGTCAACGGCGTTTTTGGACACGCGGATTTGATCGCCACGCTTTTGGAACTGGCCGATCAGCCCATCCCCAAATCGCTTCCGGGCCGGGCGTGCGCCGATGTGTTGCGAGGCGAGGCCGACCTGCGCGCCCACGCGACATTCATGGAGTGGAACGGCATTGGCGACCGCAACTTGGGCAATCCCCAGATCAATTTGATGGCGACTTTGCCTTGGCGCTGCGTGGTGACAGGCGACCGCTGGAAGCTCAATTTGTGCGCGGGCGACCAGTGCGAGTTGTTCGATTTGAACAGCGACCCCTTTGAAGAAACCAATTTGTTTGACGATCCCATCCACCGGGACCGCGTGCGGGAAATGGCGGCCCGCATTCGGCTTTGGCAACGCGAAACAGGCGATGACGCGCCCTTGCCCGTGGTCTGACTCGCGCCCCTCCAATATGGCGCAATTTATCTTGCGAATGGGTTGAGAATAACTATATTGCATTTTCGGGAGGGAGTTATGGGTCTGCTTTTTGACCGGCTCGCGCAATGCTTTTTGCGTCCATCCTTCCCAAGCGCTTCGCTTTTTCTCCCCAACCATTCACATCGCGTCCAATTCTCTG
Source organism: uncultured Latescibacterota bacterium (assembly GCA_958295785.1). GTDB lineage: Bacteria > Latescibacterota > UBA2968 > UBA2968 > UBA2968 > VXRD01. The sequence goes on along the minus strand of OY282377.1, from coordinate 626,975 downwards.
ATTTTAGAGCGGCGTTGTGCGATTCTGTTAAGGAGTCTTGTGATGGACGACAAGGCATTGTTAAAACTGCTGGCGGCTGGCATTGGCGAAGACATCGCCGCTTCACAACTGAATATCCCCCCCCAACAGGTCAAAGAGCGGATCAAAGAATATTTGAACGCCGGGATTTTGAATTGCAATGGCGAGCGCGAAACCATCAATTGGAAAGCGTTTGGCAACTGGAAAAAGCAAGCGCGAAATATCAAAGCCGCGCAATAGCGCGATTAAATCGGGTTCATCAAACACAATGAGCAGTCGCATGTGTGCAACTGCTCGTTTTTTGTATTTAAGGAAACGAAAATGAGAATGGGTAAATGGAATGATGACTTCTTGCTGTGGGTTATTTTTGTCGCACCTTCCTGTTTGCTCATCGTCTGCCTCATCCCGGCTTTACTAGCCCCGCAGGTGCAGATGGGTGTGGATGTATTTTTGAAACGCGACACCCATCTCGTAGCGGCCGCGCGGGTGGGCTTGATCACCAACCCCACCGGGCGCACGAGAACAGGCGAGACGACGATCCATGCCCTACAGCAGCATCCAGAGGTGAATTTGGTCGCGCTGTTCGCCCCCGAGCACGGGATCAAAGCGCGGGAAGAAGCGGGAAAACGCATCGGCGATACGCAGTTGGACGATCTGCCGGTGTTTTCGCTCTACGGAGGGGGCAGCAAAAGGCCCAAGCCAGCGGCCTTGGACGCGGTCGATGTCCTGATCTACGATATTCAGGACGTGGGAAGCAGAGCCTATACCTATATCTGGAGCTTGGCCGAAGTCATGGCCGCGGCGGCCGAACGCGATAAGCATGTGATCGTACTCGACCGCCCCAATCCCTTGGGCGGCCGAACAGTGGATGGCCCGGTGACGGAAGAAAAATGGCTGTCGTTTATCGGGCTATATCCCGTGCCGCGCGTATATGGCCTCACAGTGGGCGAACTCGCGCGCTATCTCAATCGAGAGCACGCGCTGGCGTGTTCCCTAACCGTCGTGCCGATGGCGGGATACCAACGCACGACGCGCTGGCGAGATGTCGAGCGCGATTGGATCGCCCCCTCGCCCAATATCCCCTCGCCCGAATCCGCGGTGTGTTTTGCGGCAACGGGCACAATTGGCACGCTGGGAACATTGCACATCGGCATAGGAACTGAAATGCCCTTTCAGATCGCAGGCGCGCCCTGGGTCAATGCAGACGAAACGACCCGCGCCCTGAACGCGATGCAACTGCCGGGGGTGCGTTTTCGTCCCATGACGTTTGTGCCCGATAAGGGGCTGTTTCGAGGTGAGGAAGTGCAAGCCGTAGTTTTGGATGTGGCAGACCCCATCGCGTTTCGACCCACGCGCACAGAAGTCGCAATGCTCGCGCATTTTATCGCGCGATATCCCGAGTTCAAAATTCCAAAGAATCGGTATGACCGGTTTGACAGGGCCATGGGCACGAGCACCGTGCGCGAAGCCCTGTTAAGAGGCGATGACGCACAACAAATCTGGACGCAGTGGGCACAACAACTCGCAAACTTCTCCGCCGCGCGACAAAAGTATTTGCTGTACGATGAATGAGATACGCGATGAAAGCGCGTTCAGAAATCCGCCGTTTTTTGAATTTTGTTGCGGTAAAAAGGTTCTAACTCGCTGAACTTGGGGATGATCTTTACCTTCGTTTTTTGTCCAATCCCAGAGGAGGAGGGCCATGCCACCGATAAATTTAACCCGATGAAAAGTCAGGCCCCAAACCACTTTTGATCGGCGCCATCGTTTATTCTCTCTTCTTTCCGCCCCATACAGGAGGAACGATCATGACCATTCAAGACATCCTCAACCAAAAAGGCACTCGCGTCATCACCATTGAACCACACCACACCTTGTATTTGGCACTGGCGACCCTGATCGAAAACAAAATCGGCGCGCTCATCGCACACGATCACGCCGGCACCTTGCTGGGCATCATCACCGAACGCGACCTCATGCGCGAAGTGTACAAAGACACGGACTTGCGTGCTGTGCGCGTTGAAGACGTCATGACGCGCAACATCGTCACGGGCAACCCGGATCACGACATTGAATACGTCATGGCAAAAATGACAGAAGGCCGTTTTCGCCACATGCCCGTCTTGGATGACGAAAACACCCTCGCCGGCATCATCTCTATCGGCGACATTGTCAAAGCCAAATTGCAGCATGTCGAAGAGGAGGTGACGCAGTACAAAGACTTCGTCACCTTGGATTGGCGCGCATCGTAAAACAGGAGGTTCACATGGATTCGTCCTTGTCGCCTGATCAATAAATCCTCGGTTGCCGTATCGCACCGGGGATTTTTTTTATCAAACAATGCGAGACTTTGTAGCACGAAATCAACAGTTGCGTATTTCTCCCCAACGCCCTATCATGACGACGTATCCCGAGTTCCTGCGGAAAAGAGGCCATCATGCCCCGTGTCATATTCTGGGATGTCGATACCCAATACGACTTCATCATGCCCGATGGCAAACTCTACGTTACCGGCGCAGAAGCGATCTTGCCAAATCTCAAAAGGCTTACAGACCACGCGAGGCAACGGGGCATCTCCATCTTCGGATCGGTTGACAGCCACCGCTTGGACGACCCCGAAATCTCCGGCCAGCCAGACTTTCGGGAAACCTTTCCCCCCCACTGTATCGCAGGCACCTCGGGGCAAAAAAAAGTGCCCGAAACCCAACCCCAAAATCCCCTGTGGATCGACCCAACCCCCTCGGTCAATCTCATCGAGCAAGTACAAAAACACACCGGCGAAATCATCTTTCGCAAACAACGCTTCGACGTCTTCACCAATCCCCAGGTCGATCCCGTGCTCAACGCCATCAAACCAGACCGCATCGTCCTCTACGGCGTTGCCCTCGACGTGTGCAACGCCCATGCGATCAACGGCTTCCTAAAACGCAACACAGCACCCATCCAACTCGTCCGCGATGCCACGCAAGCCATCATCCCCGAACGCGGCGACCAACTGGTTGCCGAATGGCAACAACGGGGCGTCGAAGTCGTATCCACAGACCAAATCGTCAACCCGTAATATCGTTCACCTGTCGACGAATAGACGCACAGGCGTAAGCCTACAACGCAACGCATAAGAACGCAGATACAAGGCGAAAATGTAGGGGCGGTGCCCCCGTGCCCGCCCAAAAGTCAGGGGTCAGGCCCTGCCCAACACCCCCCAAAACCCCACGCACTTCGATGGCCTGCTATCGCAGTTGTACCCCATCCGCTGATGAACGGCTATGCAGCTATACCCCGCCCCGTCCCCCATGCCCCCATTTCCCCACCGCTTATGGACGTCTTCCTCCGCCTCATCGCCTACATTCGCCCCTACCTCGGGCGCGTCATCATCGGCATCAGCGCCACACTCGTCGTCATTGGCCTCGAAGCCGCGCAACCCTTGCTCATGCGCGAGGTCATCGACAACATCTTGACCCCCTACTTCAGCGACGGCCGTTATATCGGCGACGACTTCTTCGACGCGAGAATCGCAAACGACCTCGATCTGCTCCAATTTTACGCCCTGATCCTCTTGGGCATTTATATTTTTCGCACCTTTTTTGGCTTCATCAACCGCTACTTGCTCAACCGGGCCGGGCAGGAAATCCTCTTCAGCCTGCGCGTGCAAGTCTATGATCATCTCCAACACTTGGGATTGCGTTTTTACAACGACCGCAGCACCGGCGAACTCATGTCCCGCGTCACAGCAGATGTCGAATCCCTGCAAAACACCATCACCGACACCTTAGAGCGCGTGCTCCTCAACATAGCAACCCTCCTGATCTTCGGCAGCATCCTCTTTGGTCTCAGCTTTGAACTCGCCCTCATCACCTTGGCCCCGCTGCCGATGTACAGCGTCCTCATCCTCCTCTACAACCACAAAGTGCGGCCCTATTACACGATGGCCCGCGAGCGCATTGCCGACATCAGCGCCTTGTTGCAAGACAACCTATCGGGCATCCGCGTGATCAAGTGCTTTGCCCGCGAAGGCCACGAACTGTCTCGCTTCACCCAAAAGTGCAAAGCCTTCCTCGACATCAGCATCACCCTCATCAGAATCCGCGTGGCCTTTTTTCCCTTAGCCCGATTGATTATTTCAATGGGGCCTCTCCTCATTCTGCTCTTTGGCGGGCGACAAATCATCTCGGGCGACCTCACCATCGGCACCCTATTCGCTTTTCAAAGCTATCTCTTCCGTTTCTACGGCCCCGTGGAAAGCCTGACCCGCATCAACGACACCATCGTGCGCGCCGCAGCCTCAGCGCGCCGCATTTTTGAAATCCTCGACACTCAGCCCGAAATCAAAGACGCCCCCAATGCCCGGGCCTTTGGGCGCTTGGATGGTCAGGTGGAATTTCAAAACGTCGTCTTTGCGTACGAACACGGCCCGCCCGTTCTCAGCGACGTCTCTTTCACCGCCCAACCGGGGCAACTCATCGGCCTTGTGGGCCCCAGCGGCGCGGGCAAAACCACCATGATCAACCTGATATGTCGCTTCTACGACCCCGATTCTGGCAGCGTGCGCGTCGATGGCCGCGACCTCAAAAATATGCAACGCGCATCTTTACGCAGTCAAATTGGCATGGTCTTGCAAGAGCCCTTCCTCTTCAACGGCACCATCCGCGAAAACATCGCTTATGGCAAACTCAACGCCACCGAAGACGACATCATCAACGCCGCGATGATGGCCAATGCCCACGACTTTGTCTGCGGTTTTCCAGATGCTTACGACACGCGCATTGGCGAACGGGGCGTGCGCTTATCCGGCGGCGAAAAACAACGCATCTCTATCGCGCGCGCCATCCTCAACAACCCGCGCATCCTCATCCTCGACGAAGCCACATCATCCGTCGATACCGAGACCGAGATGCTCATTCAAAAAGCCCTCGAACGCCTCATGGCGGGGCGCACCACCTTTGCCATAGCCCATCGCCTATCCACCGTGCGCCGCGCCGATAGCCTCTACGTCATCGACCGCGGCAAAATCGTCGAATCCGGCACACACAGCCAACTGCTCGCCAGCGATGGCCTCTACGCCCACCTGTGCGACATGCAATTTGCCCTCGCGGAAAACCATATTTTGTAGCCGTTCCCAACGCCCTCATCGCCCCATACAAAGGACATGCCCATGCGCGATCTCGTCTCGCCTTTTGTCCCCGCCATAAACCTCGTCACCCAACACCAACTCGTTCCGCACGCCATTGACATTCGCCAAAACGGCGCGGGCCTCCTCCTCATTGCCAATGGCGAGGAACAAACAGCCGATCAAGTGGTGCGCTGTTTTCCCTTCACCACCCCGGATCAGTGGATCAGTTTCCGAGACGAAACCGGCGCCGAACTCGGGCTTTTGCCCACGCTCAACGGATTGAATGCGCGAGCGCGAACCTTGCTTGAGACGCGCCTCAAAGCCCGCTACGACATCCCCATCATTCAATCCCTTCGCAACATCGAAAGCAGCAAACAGGGCGGCGCGATCTGGCATATCAACACCGAGGAAGGGCAGATGAGTTTCACAATGCGCGGCGACCAAAGCCTCAGTCTCAACGCATTTCCCGAAGTGGTGTTCACAGACGCCATCACGCGCAAACGCTACAAAATTCCCGACTTCACCAAACTCGACCGCGCCAGCCAAAAAATCGCCCGCACCTACTTGCCCATCGGCTCTCGTCACGATTCCCGACGCCGAGGAGGCAGAAGCCGACGGGGATAAAAAAAGCCGATCACAATGTGACCGGCTTTTTTGCTGGCGAAAATCTATGGCGATGCGCGATAAATTTAGTCGCAAATAACGCACATGTCTCCAATCCCGTTCGCCAATAGGACCACCTGTAAGGTCTTTGGGAGATTTCTATGGTTTGGATAGCCACCTTATTCAGAGGCATCCTTTACTTTTGGCCTGCGGAGGCCTCTTTTTTATCCAAGCCATATTTTTTTGCAGCGTCAAAGATATCAGACAATTTTTTCGCCGTTTCCGCACGTTGCTGTAGCACCACTTCATTACCTTTTTCCAGCAACTCACCAAGAGACAACTTTTTTATGGGCAGAGGATAAACTTCTTTTTTCATTGGAACACCTCCTTGGATAGCGTTTACGGGTATTACTTGCAATATGAAACAATATAATACCAAATTGACTGCTCATCAAAGGACAATTTTTACGAACTTGATGGCGGGAGATTGTGGATTTCTAAAAATAAAGACTGCTCGTATTCTTGCACCTGCAAAATCAGTGCCAGAGTATCGGCAGCAGCTTGAACCAGAAACTTAATCTCTTCAGGTTCAAATGCGTTTTTAACTTTACAATCTATATTTAAGACGCCCGCGGGTTTCCCTTGGATCCGAAATGGACAAGAAATCACACTGGTATAAGGCAATGGTTCGGCTCCACCTCTTGGTACAAAACCGAGAAACTCACTCACATTTCCCACAACATATACCTTCATCTCTGCAAAAGCCTTGCCTGCTATCCCGTGACCTATGGGTATTTGAGTAGGAGGGAATTTCTCTTTTCGGCCAGCAGGGGTATTTTCTGACCACCAAGAGGACACCAATGAGTTTGAATCGTTTTTCGAAGGGATCATCAGATTGGCATAACAAGGCATGCCGATAGCTGCTGTAGTCATATATTGAATATTGTTGATTGCTTGCACAATGACCGATACCCAGAATATATCATAGCTTTCATTGTTCTTGTGAGCGTTTTGGAAATTTTGGAGCAAGAAAGAATTGCGCGTATCGTGAATAAGTTGATGCATATAGGTGAAAGAAGATACCAGATGTTCTGTCGCCTCTATGTGACCAAATAGTAGCTCTTCTGCCCGGTTCTTCCTGCTGCGATAGTGCCAAAATCCGGTTGCGATGACAGTGGAAAAAACAACAACGGCAAAGATGATTGTCCATTGGGGAAAGATATCAAGCCAAAGACTAAAAATAGAAGCAATATTGCCAATTAGACCGATCCAAAGTAGGGGGCCACGCCCTATGTTCTTTAAGGGACCTATTATGCCGGCTTCGGCAAATAATTTCTCTGCCCTTTCACGAGTTACCCAATTGCCCATATTGTTCTTTCAAACAGGTTTATTGACCTTGGCTTACATCTCATCAGGCCAGACTTAACATACGGAACTCCTGCTTTGGCTTCGCCTGTGCTTGTGTGAAACATGGCGGTTTTTTATTTAAAGATTCGTATTGCTATGGCTACCATATTCCTTTCTTTTTTTTTCAACTCCGTACACGTTCACGCGAACTTTTGATTGAGCTGATGACTCTTTACTTCCAAGAATGATTGCATTGGCCCCTCTCTTTCTAGCTTCTCATAGTAACACAAAGTAGGCACCAAAAAATCCGTTCCATCGCAAATCCTCCTATCAGGTGAACGTTGCCTCGCCTCTTATATCTTCGGGCGGGCACAGGGGCCGCGCCCCTACATGCTTTTCATCTGCGTCCATCTGCGTTCTTATGTGGTTGCGTTTCGCCTCTCACTTCTCCCGCCTTGCCTCTTGCATTCTACGCATCGCGTCTATTGTCCTCGATTCGACTCTGATCTCTCGAGAAAGCTCTGCGGCTTCTTCGTCGTAGGTGCAAAATGGATCGCGCAAACTCAAGTGGCGTTCATTTTCCAAATACACCGAATCCCAATCCACAATGTACCGCATCCGGTTTTCCGACAGCGTCTTCACCAGTGCGGCCCGCGCTTTTGCCCGCGTATCTATCGGGGGCGTCAACCGCGCCCGCTCAATTTGATCATCGGTCAACACGCGCTGCATCCTTCCCTGTTGCTCCAAATCGAAATACAACCCGCGATTGGGATCGATATTGTGATACTCCAAATCCAAACTCTGCAACCACGGATCATTCCAGGTCAAATTTTCCGATTCGCGGAACGCATCCAACAACCACTTTTTCGCCACCCAGTCCAAACGGTCGGACAATTGCATCGGATCGGATTCCAGATCATCGAGCGTGCGCTCCCACGCATCGAGCACCCAGTCCGACTCCTCATCCAAACCGCTCAAATGGCGTTGCGCCAAGGCCAAATAGACGCGCTGGATATCAATGGCCGAAATGGTTCGCCCGTTTTGCCGCGCCAGAATCCATTTGTGGGTCGGGTCGCGCGAAATCTCTTTGAGTGCCCACACGGGATCGCCCAAGCCGAGGTCGTAGGGAAAAATTTTGCGCTCCAAGAGATTGAGCACCATCGCAGTCGTGCCAATTTTCAATGCCGTGGCGTACTCCGACATATTCGAATCGCCCACCAAAAGGTGCAACCGGCGATACTTGCTGTGATCGGCCAGCGGCTCATCCCGCGTATTGATAATCGCACGCGAAAACTGAATCCATTGATAAATCTCGGTTACAATGTGATCCGCGCGTTGAGAAATCTGAAAGGTCACGGGGTCTTCTCGGTCCGCATCATCGCGCACATCGCGGCCGTAATAATAAAAACTATCGTCATAACTGCCCACGCGACCCGCCCCGCAGAAAATTTGGCGCGTCACCAAAAACGGCAGAAGTGCCGGAATCACCACCGTGGAAAACGGCACATTGCGCCGGATCAAATAATTTTCGTGACAGCCAAATGTCGCCCCCGTATAGTGATCGATATTGTTCTTCAAAAACGAGGCTTCCTTGCCCAAGCCGAGTGCCTGCAATGCCCGGTGCAAAATGAAATCGCCCGCCCGATCAAACGCCACGATATCCCACAGGCCCGCGCATTCGGGCGTGGCGTATTCCAAATGCCCCATGTCGATATACACGCGCCCGGCATTCAAGAGAAAACCCCCATTGCCAGGGGGTTCGTCTCGTCCTCGATAGTGGATATCCACAATCCCGAGTCGGTCGGAAAAAAAAATGTGATCCTTCACCTTGACCGAAATGTTGTCTGGACTCACAAAGCCGTCGCGCTCGGGTGCCAAACACCCGTACTCGGTCTCCAAACCAAAAATGCGATCTCTCATGAAGCCTCTCAATCCGCCTTGAACCGCGCCAGCGCGGGCGCGATTTCCTCGGCATCCAAATTGCGGTATTTGTTTTTTCCCACCAGCGACCGACCGAGCACCACCGCCTCCACCTCTAAATTTTGCAACTCGGTTTTGAGAACATCATCCACATCCACGCCATCTGCCATCTCCTCGAGCTCCGCGACATCGTCCGGCACATCCTCCATCGTCCCCACCCATCGCCCCATGGCCCAAGCGCGAAGGGCAACATCCGCAGCATCGGTGAGGGACAACGCCTCCGCATCCAACTCCGAAAACACACGCCCCATCATCAAATCGGCCTCGGCAACACCGCCCACAACAGCCCAGGTTTCGCGCCGATGAAACGCGCCATCGTAATCCACCGTATAAAACACCTGCGCGCCTTCTTGCCCATCCAACTCGGCGAGGAGCACGCGCGCCAAAAACGGCGACCGCACCACATCGTCAAAACCCGCCTTCATCGCGGGTCCCAGGCCAAAGTACACAATTTGGCGCAGCGTCACATCGTCTTCTGAATAATTAAACCCAATCGCATGCGCCATATCAATGGCCGCCTGCCGGAGCTTTTCGATATCCGTGGAATGCCCAATGCCCGCAAGCCCGATGCGGTCGTACACCTCAAACAATTTTTGCTGACTCTGAGACAGGGTCAGCAACAAAATACCGCCTTCATATCCCACGCCCACCACCGGGCTGCCCGGACGAATCTGATCCTCGATATACTCGCGCCGATTGGCAACCGCCTCTGCCCAGCGATACGGTTCGTCTGACAACATCATGCGCGTCCCGCCTCCTCCCCATCTACGTATTGCGCGTAAAGCCGCCGCAATTCTTCGGTCTCAATTTCCGCCAAGCCCGACGCGGTAATGGTTTTGACCGAGGGAAAAATATCGGCGGACCGCTCGTATCGCCCCGTGGCCGAATCGTATTCAGACGCCGTATCCAAAAGCTGCAACGCATGCCCGATAGCCGTCTCGCGATCCATTTCGGCAAACCGCCGCCCGCTCCAGCGATTGAGATAGTACATCGCCCCGCGAATCGCAGGCGAACCCGATCCCGTAGTCGTAAAATCCGCGCTTTCAAACTGCGCGCCCAAAGCGTCGTAAAAATAAATTTTGCCGCGCCCATCCCGGCGGTCATACGTCGCAAACACCGGAATTACGGCCCCAATGCCCTGCATGGCCAGGGGCAAATTGTCTTTGATCAACAGCGACAGACGGCGCAACTTGGCCGGCAAACTCATCTCTTGAAGTAACCGGCGGCGATAATACTGAAACGCATGCTCCAAAATGCGCGCGATCTCAAACGCCACAGCCGGCGACCCTGAAATCGCCATCACCGAATACGCATCCAAATCGATCACCTTATCCGCGCGGTCGTAAAGCACCATATTGCCCGCTGTCGCGCGCCGATCACCTGCAACGAGCACCCCATCGGCATACTGAAATGCCAAAATGGTCGTGCCCTCCGTCGGCTCAAAGGGCAAGGCGCGATCCCCTGCGGCATCGCCCAACTGCTCGCCCGGAAACCGATAGCCCGTTTGCCGCAGCAAATCGACAAAATCTCCACCCGATACCATCATGGGCTACTCGCCTGTTCGCTGGCGATAACGCCGCGCCTGATTGGGATCCACGCGCCGCATGCGCCGCATCAAATCGCGTGTGTCTGGCCGCTCCACCTTTGGGCGCGCCGGGCCGCCATCGCCATCATCGCCCGGCCCGGGGCCACCTGGCGCAACGGGTTTTGTCCGTCTCTCGTACTGCAAGCCCTTATCCATCTCCAGCCTCCTTAAGAGAACGCTCCACCTTGTGCAAAGCCTGCAAAAAAGCGTCCAACGTCTCTGCCTGATCCAACACGTCATTGTAATGCCGCACGCGCTCTGCATCCACCAAGGACTTCATATCCACCGCGTGCTGGCGGCCATTGTTCTTGAACACGATGCGATCCCAGTTGATCGACGACACATGTTCCCCGAACTTTTCCAAACTGCGCCCCCGAAAATACGCCCGAGTGCCCGAAGGGGGTTCCGACATCGCCGCTGCAATCTCATCATCCCCCACCAACCGCACCATATACCCTTGGGACTCCAACAAATAGTACAACCCGGACTCCCGATCCACATTGCTGTATTCCAAATCCTGACTCTGCATCCAAAACAAATCGTCGGGATTGTCCCACGCCAAATTTTCCTCGTCGCAAAACCGGTCAATCAGCCATTTCTTCGTCACCCAATCGCAGGTGCCCACCAAATCCATCGGATCGCGGCGCAATTTTTCCAGCACATCATCCCACGCCGACAACACCCAATCCGTCTCCTGGTCGCGCCCGGCAAACTCGCGGCGGGCCAAAGTCAAAAAGGCATCCTGAATCTCAACCGCCGGCACCAAGCGGTTGCCCGCCCCCTCGACTTCCACCAACCACTCATGGGTCTGATCGCGAGCGATATTCTTCATCGCCGCAATCGGATTCTCGAGCCGGTAATCGGGCAGACAATCCGCCTCGATCAAATCGATGACCAGAGCCGTTGCCCCCACCTTGAGCGCTGTGACATATTCCGACATATTGGCATCGCCCACAATCACATGCAACCGGCGATAGCGCGTGGCATCTGCGTGCGGTTCATCGCGCGTATTGACAACGGGCCGCTTGTGCATCGTATCCACACTCGCGATCACTTCAAAAAATTCCGCGCGCTGAGACAACTGATAAATCGGCGCTCTGTCTTCCCGCTCAACCCCCACCTTGCCGGCACCGCAATAGATCTGCCGCGTGGCAAAAAAGGGCAACAACCCCGCCAAGATCCGCTCGAAAGGCACGGCGCGATCCATCAAATAATTTTCGTGACATCCGTAGCTATGCCCTTCAAAATCCGTATTGTTTTTGTACATCCGCACCGTGCCCATGTCCAGCATCTCCGTGCGCCTGCGCGCGCAAATATCGACGACGCGCTCCCCCGCCTTGTCCTGTGCGACGAGTTCAAACAACCCCAAGCACTCCCCCGTGGAAAACTCTGGGTGCGTATGATCGTTGTAAAACCGCGCGCCATTGTAAATAATCAAATCGCTCTTCAATTCCACAAACGGAATTTTGCGCTTGCGGTCGCGTTGCACATGCACCTTTTCATCGGCGTCATTCAACAAATTCTCGACCTCAAACCCCCGCTCATCCCTGCGGGGGTTTTCCAGTTGATAATCCCACAACGGAACAAAATCGCCTCGTTGATAGCACCGAATCAACTGCATCGATTCCTCGACGACATCGACTTTATCAACGCCGTCAATCGTAATGCCGTATTCCGTTTCCAGTCCAAATAAACGTCTCATAGTCGTCAGTCGTCCATGGTCGGTGATTAGTCCACTCTCAAATCACGTTCTGTCTATGAATGCGTTGTGATCGCCTCGGGCGAATGGGCACGGCGCGCACCACGTTTTCGGGATCGTAATCGAGCAACTTCAACCAGTCTTCTGTATTATCCGTCGGCGGGAAAATTTCATTTTCCCCATACTCGGTCTCAACCGCCGCGAGCATATCGTCAAAACCAATCCCCTTTTCCGCGCCTACGGCAATCGACCGCTTAATGGCAATCTCTTTGGCGCGCTTCACAATCGACTCGAGAATGGCACCGCTACACAAATCCCCGCGGCTCAACACATCCTTTCGACCACTCCTAAGCGTAACCTCCAAAAAGCGCGTATCATCGCGCTTGGCAAATATCTCGGCGATGGTACGCGCCACGAGATCGTCAACCGCGGCTTTTGCATCGCCATTATGCGCGTCCAACTCCGCCTCGGCGATTGGCAAATCAGGCGTCAAATAAATGCCCAAAATCTCGCCGGAGGCATCCTCGCTCGGCCGATTCACCTTGATCTTGCGGTCGATCCGACCCGGGCGCAAAATCGCCGGATCGATCAAATCCGGGCGATTGGAGGTCAAAATAATCACCACATCTTGCAACGACTCAATCCCATCCATCTCAGAGCAGAACATGGGCACAATCGTATTGGAAATATTGTGCGACCGAATCGCCCGCCGCGTGCCCAACACGGACTCGGCCTCGTCGATAAACACCACCGGCAAAAACCCCTCGCGCCGCTTTTCACGCGCTTGAGAGAAAATCTCGCGCACCTTGCGTTCGGATTCCCCCAACCACATGTTCAAAATCTCGGGCCCCTTAATGTGCATAAAACACGCCTTGAGATTCAACCCGTCTTCCCGCACCTGTTTCTCGAGATTGTAGGCCGTGGCTTTGCCAATCAGGGTCTTGCCGCACCCCGGCGGGCCATACAGCAAAAACCCCTTGGGCGTGCTGTACTGAAATCGCTCGAACAACTCGGGGTGCAACACCGGCATCTCAATGGTATCTTTAATAGCCTGAATCGCATCTTTGTGCCCGCCAATTTTTTCCCACGGCAGTTCGGGAACTTCCTCCAAATAAAAATCCTCGACTTCAGAATGCCCCATCTTTTCCAGTGCCACGCGAAAATGGGGATCGATGCGAACCTCCTCCCCGGCCTTCAAAGATTCGGTCTCCAACTTAGCACCGCGCAAGAGCACATGCGACTGCGAACCGTGGTCTTGCCCCACCAGCAACCGCCCATCGTCGAGCACATGGGCGAGTTTGCCCACGGTTCCCGAGGGGGACTCGCCCATCTCTCCCACCACGGCAAATGCCTCATTGACCAGCACCCGCGTGCCCACCTTCAAATCGCGTTCATCCAACCGCGCATCCACATTGGCATAATACTCTGACCCACCCACTGTAATATAGGCAACGCCATTCTCCGCTGGCGACAACAGCGTGCCCACCCGATTGGCAGGCGCCGTCACTTTTTCCAGCGCGCCTTCCAACTCGACAATGGTGCGCCTGGCTTCTTCAAACGTGATCTCATCTTCCTGGAGTTGTCGCCGAAGTTGGTACAACAAGGGCTGCCGCCGATCTCTTTCATCCATCGTCATCAAAATTTGATCGATAATCGACAGGGACTGAAACGTGTGCTGCATATCCACATAGTCCTGAAGAAAATCTTCGGGCGATTTCCTCGGGCGATCAGAATCATTGGTGTTAATCACGGGCACCTTCCTTCCGGGATCGGGATTTGCAGGATATAGCTCATCCCAAAAATTTCTCCACAGTTTAGCACATCTCAAAACCGATGTCAAGCCGTGCGCTTACTCCTTTTCCAGTTTTTCCAACTTGCGTTCCAAATCGACTTTCACTTCTGCAACAATACTGGCAATGGGGTCTTTGTGCCCGGCTTTAATCACGATGGGCTTATTGATGTCGATATGCATCTTGTGTTGCAACACCAACCCGCGCGTGGCATCGATCACCCACGAACCGCCGCCGGTGCCCTTGCCGTCATAATACAGAGAAGCCAAACTCACATCGATCCACCCCGTGTACGCCACCTCGCTGACTTCCTCAACGGTCACTTCCACATAGTCCTTCTTCTTTTTGATGCTTTTCACTTCGTAAGTGCTCTTGAACTTAATTTGCGAATCCCGCCCCAGCATATCCATACTTGCAAATGGACGCCAAAATTCGCGTTCGCCCGTCCAAGTATCGCCTTTATCAACCGGGTTATCGGGCAAAATCAAAGAAACTGCGGGCATCGCCCCTTGAAAAAAATCCGTGATCAAATCTTGCCGCTCCACGCGAAACGCGGGAAACTCAGGCTCAAAATTTTGAACTTTGCCTTCGGGCGTCACCTGCCAGACAAAAAATTTGTCATTGAACAGGTCAAATGTAAAGGGATACTGCTCATACGTTTGCTTTTCGCCCAGAAAAATCGCTGCACTGGCGCCCTTTTTAATTTGTGCGCGAACGCCCATAACCCCTTCGGGGAGTTCTTTCCCGGGCGCGGCTTCGGGAACAACCCCCTCTTCGTGGCTGCGCCACTCATTGTCTATGATCACGCGCATAGACCCGCTTTGCATCACGATCTGTTCGGCCAAATTGCTGAAATACTCCACGCGGAATTTGTGCTTGTATCGGGTCTTGCGCCCCTCTGGATGGTCGAGTTTCAAAGCCACGGGTTGTGCCTGAACATGCGAAATAGCCAAGAGATTCACAGAAAAAAAACACGCGACAAATACAATGTACGCCCTCATATCGCCACCTCCAATTCTTTGCGACGCGCGTCAACTGCCCGCTCACCTGTTGCGCCGCCGTCTCACGCGCTTCACGCGCACCGGACGCCCGCCTTTTGCTGCGGATTCCCAAGCTGCCTCTGTCAACTGAATCACGCGCAAACCGCACACGGGAGGCACCTGAACTTCATCGCGCCCCAAAATCGCATCCACAAAATTTTGATCGGGACTGACAAACCGAGACGGCAAACCATCGGCATCGACCTCGACAGGGGCTTTGCCGCCGTATTTGCACGTCACCTTGCCATTGCGGGAATAAATCGCGCCCTTGCTGCCCCAAATCGTAATATCTTCCCACATCCCCGGGCCAGGGCCCGTGCCCACAATCGAAAAATTCGCCAACGCGCCATTGACAAACCGGATCGACAGCGCGGAATTGACATCCACCTCCGTATCCAAATTCTCCATAAATGCCGACACGCGCTCGGGTTCCTGATCCACCATCCACAGCACGATATCCAACAAATGGCTGCCCGAATCATTGAGTTGCCCACCGCCCGACAGCGCGTGAACCTGCCGCCATTTGCCCTGCTGATTTTCATACCAATGCTGATCTTGCATCGCCTGTATAAACTGAACCTCGCCGAGTTCGCCGGCCCGAATCTGGTTGCGAATAAACCGAAAGGTGGGTGCAAAATGCCGCTGATAAGACACCATCAAAATGCGGTCGACCTCATCTGCCCTATCCATCACCTGGCGCGCGTGATCCACCGTGCAAACCATCGGCTTCTCCGTCAACACATGCAGGCCCTTGCCCAAGCTGTCCATAATCTGTTCAAAGTGCAAGGTGTGGGGCGTCGAAATCTCGGTCGCATCCATCTCCACATTGGCGAGCATCTCCTTGTGATCTGCAAACCTCGGCAACTGCTCGGCTTGGGGCACCCGCTCGAACAACCGCGCAAAACTCGCCTCACTCGGATCGGCCAGTGCCACAATTTCCACATCTTGCATCGCCATCAATCGCCGAATATGACCGCTCATATTGCCACCACACCCAATCAACCCCATTCGCACTTTCTTCTCCATCGCCATCTCCTTTCAAAAGGAAAACCGCAGAAGCTGTTTTAATTTTTTTGACCATCCCCCCGGCCCCGTTATTCGCTCCGCTCATTGTATGCCTAAAACGCGCCCGAATATAGTTTCACCTTTGCAATATCGCAACAAAAAAAGGCCACTGGACAATAAGTCCAATGGCCTTTTTGAATCGCCTAAAAGCAACTTACTTCAAAAGCAACATCTTTTGAAGGGCCGTGTGCTGACCCGCCTTGATTTTGGCGATATAAACGCCGCTACCAACGCTGCGGCCCCGATGGTCTGTGGCATCCCACCGGACGCTATAACGACCCGCTGCGCGATACTCACTAACGAGTTGACGAATTTCCTGACCAATCGCATCGTAAATGACGATAGAAACATCGGCATCAGAAGGCAGATCGTAGGAAATGGTCGTGCTCGGGTTAAACGGATTGGGATAAACAAACGAGGAAAATTCCGTGGGCAACAAGAAACGCGCACCCAACATCACCTCGACGGGATTGGAACGATGCACCGTGCCATCGATGTCAATCTGCTCGAGCACGTAATAAACGCGCTCAACCGCAGGAAGACTGGCATCTTCAAACGTGTAATCCATCAACTGATCGGTCGTACCCGCTCCGGCGATCAAGTCACTGACCACCTCGTAGTTTTCCCGATCTGTGCTGCGAAGCACGCGGAACCCCGCGTTATTGGTCTGCGAAGCCGTCACCCAATTGAGCACCACGCGCTCTTCAACCACCTCGCCGACAAAAGATGACAATTCAACGGCAACCTGCTCGTCAAACTGAATGATTTTCTCAACCGTTGTGGTGCCATCAGTGACCATCACTTTTACAATCGCCGCACCAGGACCAGTAACTTCCAGAGTAAGTACAGAACCATCGTCAGAATGTTCAACCGTAGCTACACCACCCACAATATCTACCTCGAATGTAAGCTCAGCATCGGCAGGGAAATTCTCTGCTGTAACCCTAACAATTGCAGGAATACCACCACGCGGAAGCGAGACTATTTCATCCGAAACCTCTCGATCAACACTGAGATCAGGAGGATCGGGAAGTGGAGGTTGAATAAACTGAAGCATGATTTCACGAGTTATGCCGCCTCCTGTGCCCTTCACCATCACAGTAACTGCACCGGAACCACTGGCGGTCAACGTCAGGACTGCATCTTCCTCCATCTCATCAATCGTAACCAGGCTATCTGTCTCAACCCGAACCCAGCTATATGTAATCCCATTAGGAAAACCTTCTGCTGTAACCGTAGCTACAACACTGCCATCAGGTGGGATCACATATTCATTTGCATCCGAATCCGAATCCGACACAAGCCTTGCTTGAACAAACCGAATGGTAGCAGATGCGGTTATCTCGCCTTCACCAGAACTGGCGGTCACCACCACAGTAGCCGAACCAGAACCACTAGCGGTCAAGGTCAGGTCTGCACCTTCCTGCGAATGTTCAACCTTCGTCGAACCGTCTGCATCTCCCTGTACATTTACATTGAACGTAATCTCAGCATCAGCAGGGAAATCCACGGCTGCAACCATAGCCACGGCACTACCTTTAAGCGGGATCACGACTGCGTCACCGACCAACGACTCAAGTCTAGGTCGAGGTTCAATAAACTGAACGGTGATTGGTTCGGCTACGATTTCGCCTTCAGCAGCACTGGCCGTCACTGTCACAGTAGCCTCACTGTTGGAGGTAAGCGTCAGCGTAGCACCATCCCGCGCCAGCTCAACAGCATCTTCGGGCGTCACTGCAAACGCAACCACAGCACCGGCAGGAAGAGAACCCTCTGCTGTAACCATAACCATACCACTACCATTATGCGGAATCATGACTTGTGTGATTTCGCCTTCAGTATCACTGAGTATCACTGTCACAGTTTTATCTTCAGCATCTGATACGAGCATGAGAGAAGGCTGAATAAACCGAATGGTATCTGCAACAGAGGTCGCGCCATCCGTTGCCATCACTTCGACAGTTGCCGTACCAGAACCACTGGCCGTCAACGTCAGGACTGCACCTTCTTCCATCTCATCAATCGTAACTTCCGGGCCATCTGTCTCTACCTTTGCCCAGTTGAACGCAATCTTAGCACCTTCGGGGAAATTCATGGCTGTAATCGTCGCCATAACATTGCCATTAGGTGGAATCACGTATTCATCTGCATCCGCCATCAGAGCAGGTTGAGGTCCAGGCGGTGTAGACGGTACAAACTGAATGGTAGCAGATGCGGTTATCTCACCTTCACCAGAACCAGAACTGGCCATCACTATCACAGTAGCCGAACCAGAACCACTAGCGGTCAAAGTCAGGTCTGCACCTTCCTGCGAATGTTCAACCTTCGTCGAACCGTCTGCATCTACCCCTACATCGAACGTAATCTCAGCATCAGCAGGGAAATCCACGGCTGTAACCATAACCATAACATTGCCATCAGATGGGATCACGACAGAATCTGCACTCGACTCAAGTCTGGGTTGATATTCAATAAACTGAACGGTGATTGGTTCGGCTGTGATTTCGCCTTCAGCAGCACTGGCCGTCACTGTCACAGTAGCCTCACTGTTGGAGGTAAGCGTCAGCGTAGCACCATCCCGCGCCAGCTCAACAGCATCTTCGGGCGTCACTGCAAACGCAACCATAGCACCGGCAGGAAGAGAACCCTTTGCTGTAACCATAACCATACCACTACCATTATGCGGAATCATGACTTGTGTGATTTCGCCTTCAGTATCACTGAGTATCACTGTCACAGTTTTATCTTCAGCATCTGATACGAGCATGAGGGAAGGCTGAATAAACCGAATGGTATCTGCAACAGAGGTCGCGCCATCCGTTGCCTTCACTTCGACAGTTGCCGTACCAGAACCACTGGCCGTCAACGTCAGTTTCCCCTGGCTTGCCATCTCATCAATCGTAACTTCTGGCCCCTCTGCATCTACCTTTACCAAGTTGAACGTAATCTTAGCATCTTTGGGGAAATTTATGGCTGTAATCGTCGCCATAACATCGCCATCAGGTGGAATCACGTATTCATCTGCATCCGCCATCAGAGCAGGTTGAGGTCCAGGCGGATCAGGTGGATCAGGTGGATCAATTGGTGCAGGTTGATCAAACCGAATGGTATCAGGTGCTGCGGTTATCCTGTTCTCGCCTTCACCAGAACTGGCGGTCACCACCACAGTAGCAGAACCTGAACCCTGGGCAGTTAAAACCACTTTACGGTCACTGATCGCCTGTTCAACCGTAACCGACTCGTCTGCCTCTTTTCTCAGGTCAAACTTGACCTCATCCTCAGCAGGAAAATCCTTTGCTGTAATCGTAGCCACAGCAGTGCTGTCAGGCAAAATGATGAGGCTATCTTCATCCGCCACGAGCCGAGGATGAATAAATCGAAGGGTGATTGGGTCAGCTGTGAGGTGTTCGTATTTGCCAGAACTGACCGACACCATCACAGTAGCCGAACCAGAACCACTAGCGGTCAAGGTCAGGTCTGCACCCGAAGATGTCGTATCAACCTTAGCCGCATCCTCTGTTTGTATCTCAGCCGAAAACTCGAGAGCAGCATCAGCAGGGAAATTCGAGGCTGTCACCGAACCCTCAACGCTACCCGCCTCACCATCAACCAACGGAATGGTGATAAGGCTATCTGAAAGTGTTCCCGATACCGTAAGCTCGGGAGGTTGAATAAACTGAATGGTGGCCGTTTTCGTTTTGGTACCATCGGTGGCTATCGCTATCACCCTAGCCGAACCAGAACCACTAACGGTCAACGTCAGTACATTACCCGCATCCGCCTGTTTAACGTTAGCCGTATTTCTTACGTCCGCATCCACGACTTCGAAATCGATCTCAGCACCATCAGGATAATCCAGGGCTGTCACCTTAACCACAGCAGAGTCACCAGGCGGAATGACAACCGGGCTGACTTTATCCACCTCAAGATAAGGATCGAGTCGAAACTCAATGGATACCGGTGAGGTTGTGACTTCGCCATCAGTGGCCGTCACTGTCACCGTAGTCGCATCCGTCGCTGTCAGCGTCGCCGTCGCACCATCCTCGGATTTTGTAACTGCACCCTCTGGCATAACATTAAATTCAATTTCAGCATCCGCAGGAAAACCCGTCGCTGTCACCGTAGCCATGGCAGTATTGACACTGCTGTCACGATGCACCAACACCATGTTTGCATCAGCCATCAGCTTGGGCGCATTTCGGAACGTTATCTCTATGGTATCGGAGATATCGGGGTTGGTAGCATCGGTGGCTGTCACCATCACTGTTGCCTGCCCATTCGATGTCAAGGTATAGACATTTCCTTCCTGCGTGATTGTCACTTCTCCCTCTGAGTTCTTTATAGAAGGAACGAACATAACGGCAGGAAAATGCATCGCAGTCACCGTCACTGTGGTACTGCTGTCTTCATAAACCAACGCCAAGGTCTCAGAGGGCATAAGATAGGGAGCGCGCTGAAACTCAATGGAAACCGGATCGCTGGTGGTTGTGCCATCAGTGGCCGTCACTGTCACCGTAGTCGCATCCGTCGCTGTCAGCGTCGCCGTCGCACCATCCTCGGATTTTGTAACTGGTGCATCCTCTGGCATAACATTAAAGCGAATGTCAGCATCCGCAGCAAAACCCATCGCTGTCACCGTAACCATGGAACTGCCGCCACGAGGAATTTTGTCAGGGTTTGGTTTTGTGTATGTAAGCACTGGCGGCGGTATCTCAAATGTAAGAGGAAGCGAGGTAGAGAGATCGCCAACGCTGGCTGTCACGGTCACATTAACAGTGCCCGCACCCGTCACTGTCACCGTCCTCACACCTCTTTCGGGTTCTGATAATATAGCTGCACCCTCTGGCATAACACCAAAGCTAATGTCAGCATCCGCAGCAAAACCCATCGCTGTCACATCAACCATCCCACTGCCAGGTTGATATGTCGTCTCACCCTTTGTCAAGCTAACTTGCGTAAACATCACCTGCAAATTAGCAACATCCAGTGTGTCACTTATTCCACTAGGAGAAACCACAATAAATTCAGTAACACGAACTGTGGCAGGAACATTGGCAAGCGCGAACTTAAAAGTTCCCAAATAACCATCGTCGTTCAGGGTGGTACTAATAATGCCGCCGCCATTGACCCTTGCAATCAAATTAACCTTACCCGTTGAAAAATCTTGCTCACCAAGGAGGCTCATTCCATCAGCAGGGGCCATACTTTGGATAGCCTGAGAGAAGGTTATCTGAGCACCACTAATTGGACCTGCCATACCGGTAAATACTTCAACAGAAACCTCATCACCGGGCTGAGCACTACCCGATGTATTGCCATCGTTCCACATGGGGTTGCCAATGTCCAAGTCCAACGCTTGCCCCATCATAACCGGAGGCGTTGTCGTAGGCGGCATGGCATTAAAAGTCAAGGGCATCGCCGCGGTAAGCATATCAGTGCCACCACTCGCAGCAGCCAAATTACTCACACTGGCACCAACTTGGAACTCCATACCTGTTACATCAGAAGCAGTCGTAAACGTAACAGTCGCCAAATGACCATTGGTCAAATCAGCAGGCGGTAGAATACCAATACTAGCAGTTGTAGCGGTATTACCCAAAAGAAATCCTGCACCTAAAGCCACACTTTTGACAGTCAGCAGATCCGTATTAAAGGACAACACACCACCGCCAATAGGACCTGCCAATCCACTGATAAACACCTCGACGACAACATCGGTACCAGCACCCGCAACAGTGCTCGATGTATTGCCGTCATCCATTTTATTATCGCTGGCGTCAATGTCCAAAGACAAAACAGCATTGGCATTGGGGCCAGCAGAAGCTTGGCCTACAAATGCCAACAACGCCAGAGCGATAATCAACAACAATCCGTTTTTCAAAAACATTTTCACACTCCTTCAAAGCGAAAAAAAGCAAAAAAAGTCTGGGAAGTCTCGGTGTGAAACTTCCCAGACACTGAAGCGAATTACTTGAGCAACATCAGCTTCCGCACGGTTTGGAACTCCCCTGCCGAGATCTGGTAGAAATAAACTCCACTGGAAACCGGCACACCGCGATCATCCATTCCATTCCAACGCATCTGATAACGACCAGCCGATTGCGATTCAGCAGCGATCAACGTCCGCACGACCTGACCCACGACATTGTAAATCTGAAGCGTCACGTCGGCAGACTCGGCCAGTTCATACCCGATTGTCGTTTCTGGGTTGAACGGGTTGGGGAAATTTTGAAGCAGTGCAAACTCTGTGGGTGTGGTCTGAACATCGAGCACACCTGCGACCACCGCCGGGTTGGAAAGTTGCTGTGGGTCAAACACCAGACCCTCGGCAATTTCAAACCGAGCGTTCTCTTCAAACTCTTGCAACACGCGGAAGGTCAACCGAACGATGTCGCCACCGCCGGCAATTTCCGAAGCATTGACCACTGCGTTGGCAATGGAAACCTGACCGGCATCTCCAGGCAACACGGAGAACAACGGGATTTCACCACCTGTGGTTTGGAGCAGGTCTTCCGTGGCCGGAGCGGCTTCTACGAATTCGAATTTATCGGCATCGTAGTTGAGCACAAACCCATACCCCATCAAAGCCTGCACGTTTGCAAGAGACACATCCACAAACACGTTCTGACCAACCACAACGCGCTCACTGCCCAAGCGGAGCGAAAACTCGGCATTTTCATTCACGCCGGGAGGCAGAATAACGGGCTTGGTTGAAGGCCCCTGAGCGGTCTTGCCATAGGAGCTAACGAACAGGATGAAGTCGGCGAAGTTCACTTCCCCATCGTCGTTGAGATCGGCCTGAACATTCTGAGCACCCCATGAATCGTCGCCATCATTGGTATTAAACACCGCGGCAAAGGCCATGAAATCACCAAAGTCAACCGTCAAATCGCCGCTCGCCAAATCGACGATAAAGACAGGTTCACCAGCTGCATTCATGAACGCCTTGCGCGTCACTTTTTCAACTGTGAAAGTCATACTCGGAGTGCTATTGGAGGGGTCGAGCGCGTCCACGCGAACCACAACGCCGAGGAGATCATTGGCGAGCAATTCAGTGAGTTGCGCTTGGGTAATCACGCCAGCGGTAATCAAAGGAGTAATCGCCTCTACGCTCAGTGTAAAGCTGGACTCACCAGCGTCAACCTTGCCAACAGAGTTCAGAGCATCTGCACTGAGACCGACCATAATCTGGTATCCCGTCACACCGGGAATTGGGCGTTCTTGGCTTCCCTCAAACCGAGGATCCGTGTAAGTCGCATCCGTTGGACCTTCGCTGGGCGACAATGTCCAAGAAACCGTAAGGTCCTCAAGCATGACCTCGGTCGCGGCTTCTGGTGCTATATTATCCAGGGCAGCCACCGGTTCTGCGGTCTGCGTGCGAGGTGAAGCGATAACTGCGGCACTCAGCTTACCAGATACCGTCGGGCTGGAAGGCTTATCGCCAATGGCTTCAATAGCCCAGTGAGTTGCCATAACGTCCGGCACAGATCTGTACACCGTCACAATAGAATCTGCTCCAGATGGCTCAATCGCCGGTCCCCACTCGATAAAGCGCGGGCCTGAACCGTCTCCAACATCCATCTCGCGATACAAACGATACTCATCTACCCTAGCGTGATCGGTTGAAAGTGGGAAAGTCACCACGACATGGTGCCCTTGATCGTCCGGAACATCCATCACCGTCACAGAGGCCACTGCCGCGAGCGAATCAGCTTTAGTCGGAGCAACAGCCGAATAGTCAACAGTCACGGAACCGGTAGCGCGCAAATACGGAGCACTACCTATTAGATTTATCTCAGCACTAGGGGCGACCCTTACCGAAATAGTCAGACCTTTGCCTTCTCCATCAGGTGCAATAACAGTGAGGGAAGTACCTCCGGGGTTCACAGTCTGCGGACCCTGCGGCACATCAGCCCTGGGATGGTTGGCAGAAACCAAAATATCAATGCCCGTCAACTTGTCCGGCTTCGCCTTATCAAACAATCCCGGGGTACCAATGTTTTTGGTGTTGGTCAGGGTTTCACCATACTTGACAGATGGATTGCCCAACGAGTCAGCTGGCACCACCTGAATCATGAAATCACCGGCAACCAGGTCCGCTTCATCACCGCCTTCCCAAGCCGTCACCACAAACTGGCGCATATCGCCTTCATCAATGGTAATGTCACCCAAGCTATTGCTGAACCTCACTGTGGTCACATCCTCACCATCAACAGTATTCGTGGCCGTTTCTTCAACCACAATTTTGAGGCCATTGCGAACCGAGTCCGACTTGACGTTAATCACGCGCGTACCAACGTTCCAGCCAGCACTGTTAAGTGCGTAAGAACCATCATCATCTTTTGTCGCACCCAAGATGACCACGGAACTAGCATCACTGCCATCAGCCATCATGGCCTTCACCCTCACCTCTTCACTGCGATACGTCACAGCCACGCGATCTGTATCATCCGCGCGTGTCAGGGCGGCGTTGAGTGCAGTAATCCGGATTGGCAACTGATAACCAGCTATCGCAGAGTCTCCCATGGTTGCCTCAACCTTAAACGAGTCAGCTACCGGATTCTCGAACTTAGTACTATAAGTCAACTTCTCCGCAGCCGTGATATGCACATTGCCTGCAAGGTCGCGGGCGAAAACCTGAAACCAATAATCTGCACCATCCGCGAGCGAAGAATCGACCGTCACATCAATGTCTTTGTTCGCCATGGTCAGACTGGAACCGCTAACCTTCTGAATAGCATTGCGCAGATTATCGAACGTATCCTCAATAAAGCGCACCGAAAGCGAATCGAGATTTTCATTGAATCGGAGGATCGGATGGCGCGTTTCTTGGTTGATCGTCGGATCATCCTCCCCCAAGGCGGCAATGCTCGGGAATCGTCGCACAGGATTAGGCACATCCTGATCGTGCCAAACATTAGAAACGGCCTCCGAAGCTCTGTTGCCCACCTCATCTTGCACTTCAATGGTCAGGTCAATTCTCTTCCCGCCCTTCGCGCTATTATTCGATTTCACGTTTTTCAAGAACGAACCCATAGTACTAATCTTCTTCGATGTACCTTGACGGATATCGTCAGCGCTAAACAGATTTGCAGCTAGGGTATCCCGATCCGTCTTGGCCCCTGCTTTCGCGATAACAAAAATCGTGTCCTCTTCATCCACTGAAAACTCCAACGGCTTGAAATTCACCGTCAGCGTCCTCGAATCACCATCCTCCATGCGATACCCGGCGAAGTTTTTGCTGGTCAGACCCGTGAAGCGATTGCTGTCGGGATGGTTACGTGGATACGCGATCTTAATCTTCGGCTTTTTGGAGTCCACCGTCAATATATTGTCGGAACCGGTTCCCGAGAAAGGTCCCAAGTCAGGATTTCCTGTACTCCTATTACCAGCTCTATCCACCAAGAACACAGCAACTTTGAACTTAAGATTATCCATCAGGGCGGTGGTCTTAGTAGCATCAGTATCAGTAGCAGCTCCCCCAAAGACCTTAAAAGCGTTTTCCCCCACTTTCACCGTGTGGCGCAGAACAACTTTGCCACCGACATCAATCGCGCCTTCCACTCCATCGCCAATCTTAAACATCTTCACCCCTCCCAATGCACTGTCAGGGCGAGTGTTATACCACGTACGATAGGTCCTGTCATGAGCAAACATGCCAAGTCCCACACTGACCGCTTCGGTAACTATGGGGGTCCTAACCACTGCCATCATCTTAATCTCATCGCCGATCTTGAATTTCCTTTTATCATCAGCACCCGTATTATTATTATCCTCGAATATATCAACCGTCCCATCATCATCAGCACTGACCCCAACTTCGTCGAAAGTAGCTGCAGCAGTATGTATGGGGCGTTTATTGTCAACATTGAAAGTCTTATTATCACCTCCAGCATCTAAGTTGGTGGCAGAACCTTTAATCGCTGGGTCCACGTCGCTCGTTGGCACTGTCACACGGACAAAAACACCCTCTGCCCCTGCTATGGTGGCCGCGCCGGCTTCCACATCTCGGAAAGTAATGGTGTATCTGGCAGTGTGGACATTGCCACTATACTTATGTACTTTTCCGACTACTTGGAGGGTGTTCCCAATATTCGGAGGCCCCCAAGTAACTGTACCAGATGCATCGACGGCACTAGTCTTACCTATCGTATGCATCGCGGCCACATTTCCTTGATCATCTTTGAGTATCGCCCTATCGCCACCGCCATCACTCTCACCAGCAGGAATGTTGTTGACCGCGTCTATAGCTGCCGTACCACCCGTATAAATATGATCGACGGTACCTTCTTCTGCGAAAGGATCGTACTCACGATCACCGTCTTCATCTACATGAAGTTGAATACCAAAATACTTGACAAAATCCGCATCATCTCGGTCCTCGGCGAATAGACCACTGCGAATTTTGACACTATGAACATCAACGATAACTTCTTTAATACCGTCAGGGCCAACCCAAGTAAGACTATCGGGAGACACGATTTTAACAGAAATACCCGGTGGCGGTGTATTTTGGGCGAAAAGATCGCTCGCGCCAAAGCTCAAAACCAGGGTAGCCAAAAGGCAAATTCTACGAAAGTACAACATTATCAACCTCCTTGAATTAGGAGATAAACAAACGACAAATGATTGTTACGAACGAATTAAATGCACTGCAAAACTGCAAATTCTCACACTGCCTTCATTCCTGCATGATCAAAACCCAAAAAGGGTGAGGGTTGTAACCTTTGTGAAGCAGCGGAGAAGAACTTCTCACATCCAATAATATCCCTCCCTTCAAAGCATTTATTTTTTTTATTTAATTTCCTTACGAAACAACGGGTTACGGACAACAATAAACTCACATTTTGTCTTGAGAACCTCCTTCCAAAACAGCCCAACACATTTCAATCTCTCAATCTAAAGTGCGACAAAGAGAATGCGTATAGGAAAAATCAAACCCTTCTGTTTGGCGTGTAATCAGCAAAATTCATCTATCTGCTGACATTCGAAAGATGATGGGCTAATTATATGCAATGAAAAACAGACTGTCAAGCCTTTTTTCCGTCCTTATTTTGCGGACAACGCCCGCCCCGATATGGCTTCCCGCAACCCCTCCAACAACCCCTCCAACTTCGCCTGCTGACGCTCCAACACGCCGAGACGACCCTCAATTTTCTCAAACCGTGCATCCATTTTCTCAAACCGCGCATCCACTAGCGCTTTGAAATTTTTCATTTCCTTGCGAAGACGCGCCTCTGAGTTGCCTATCTCCTTGCGAAGACGCGCCTCTAAATTCCGCATTTCCTCTCGGGCATTCCGCTGACCGTTCAAGATCAACCCGCTAAGGCCAATGCCAACCGCTATTACCGTTATCACTTCTGTCATCAAAATCACCTCCCGCAATCCTATCGCTTTTGAATGCCGTGCTCAAGCCTTTTTTCCATCCTTATTTTGCGGACAACGCCCGCCCCGATATGGCTTCCCGCAACCCCTCCAACAACCCCTCCAACTTCGCCTGCTGACGCTCCAACACGCCGAGACGACCCTCAATTTTCTCAAACCGTGCATCCATTTTCTCAAAGCGCGCATCCACTTGCTCAAACCGCGCATCCACTTGCTCAAACCGCGCATCTACTTGCTCAAACCGCGCATCCACTTGCTCAAACCGCGCATCCACTTGCGCTTTGAAATTTTGCATTTCCTTGCGAAGACGCGCCTCTGAGTTGCCTATCTCCTTGCGAAGACGTGCTTCGGAGTTCCGTATCTCCTCGCGGGCATTCCGCTGACCGTTCAAGATCAACCCGCTAAGGCCAATGCCAACCGCTATTACCGTTATCACTTCTGTCATCAAAATCACCTCCCGCAATCCTATCGCTTTTGAATGCCGTGCTCAAGCCGTCCAATTTCGTCTCGAAGCCTGGCGGCGATTTCGTACTCTTCATGCGCGACAGCCTTCCGCAAACGCACCTTAAGCGCGACAACCCGCTCCGTCACTTGGTCTGGATCATCCTCTTCTATGGCCGCGAGGTCCAAATAGTCTTCCACAGAATCTCGATCATCTTGCATCTGCACCGGCACACCGGCTTCCTCAACAACTTGGTCAGCCACAAAAATCGGCGCGTCAACGCGCAACGCCAGTGCCAGCGCATCACTCGGGCGCGAATCAATACAAACCGTCTTCCCATTGCGGACAAACGCGATCTCAGCGTAAAAAGTTTCCTCTTTTAACGCATTGATCACCACCTGCTCAACGCGCACATTGAACCCCTCGATAATTGACCGCAACAAATCATACGTAATCGGACGCGGCGGCGGCTCGTCGTAAAGCGACATAAAAATCGCAGCCGCCTCAAAATTGCCAATCGCAATGGGCAAAAAAACCTGTTGCCCTTTGTCTTTCAACCAAACCAACGGATGATTGCTATTCGGTTCGAGTTGCACGGCAACCACTTCCATTTTTATCATGCGAAAACCCTTCTTAATTAGAACTCAAATCTCACTCGGCGAATGAAAACTAATATAGAACGATGAACAAACAAAAATCAAGCAAAAAAACAATCAGCAATCAACCCAATGATTTTGGGCAGGCACAGGGGCTACGATTGCCTTTCATCCGCGTTCATCCGTTTCATCCGTGATCGATCGTCTTTGGGGCGGATGGGCGGCCTGCCCTCTTATACCCATTTGATTTCAAGTTGTCCGTATTCTGCATAGAAATTTGCGAATTATACTAAGAGTCCCTAACAAAAAGCGTTGCCCTGGATTTGTGAGAGGCCAACTTTGAGGCGTTCCTCTCCCTCGGGTGTTCCCTCCTCTGTTTCAGACGCTTGCTTTCTTTATGTGAGGGCTTCTTAATGATTCCCTTGACGTTACCTAGGCATTCAGAAAAGCCATGGCAAAAAGGCCATCCCAAAAGACCCTCCGATAAAACCATCGCGCACAGCGCGCAAGGCCGTCTCGCACCCCACCTCCCTCTTGCAACCCACCTCGCAGGCCCGCGCATGGTGTGCGACCCGCAAAGCGCTTTGCGCTGTGCAGAGCCCCCCTCGGCGTATGAGAGCGGCATTTTTTGCTTCCTTTTTTTTGCTGTTAAAAAAAAGGATGAAAACGCGAATAATTTGAGCGTTTGACGCCGCACGCCGTAGACACAGGCGTAGCCAACGCATCGGAAGTAACAAACGAGGAGGCAGAACCCAATGCTTGAGACAAGCACCGCATGATCTCTGAGGAGCGTCTGTTCCTCATTTCTCCTGCCTCCCTGATGGGAGGCCGGAGACGGACAAAGAAAAATCAAATGGGTATAAGACCCCATCCATATAGCGAAACGCCCCATGCGTTTCCAGCGTGAAATCATATCATACAAAGCGCGCCCCAACTGCCATTCTGACTCACGCCAGCGCGCGAGATCGGCTCGCATTCGGAGAGGAGTATATGTCATGGCAAATCCCCTACCGAGCGTGAACGCAATCGAAACGGATCGCATGCCCCCTGAATTGCCCACGCGGGTAACCTCTGAAGATGCAGGTGCTCGTTCAGGGCATGGCGCGCCTCGCGCTGACGGACGTGTTGCAGTCGCATCCCTTGGGAACGATTTTTGTGTGGCCTGTTATACTCGGTATGGGAAATCTCCGTTAAAGCGTGTAGATCAAGGAGCGTCAAGTTTTGTGGGGACTAATCGTCTTGAAGGTAAAGAATGGTTGTTGGGGTAAAGGATTGTGTTCGAGATTGGGTTGGTTGGGCGTTTTAGTGATGATGTCGAGCTTGTTTTCTTGTGCATTTCCTCGGCCATTGACGCCGGTCAAACCCGTCAAAGATAGGCCCTGTCTCAAAGATAGGCCCTGTCTCATCGAGAGATGCAAAAAGCAAAAATGTTATCTGTCTGTTGTTGAAAGTGAACGGCGATATATTTGTTTTTCTGAGTATCATGGTAGGTGTCAGATTCATTGCGTTTTGGATTTTCTGACGGGCATGATCGGGATTTTCTGACGGGCATGATCGGGATTTTCTGACGGGCATGATCGGGATTTTCTGACGGGCATGATCGGGAGGTGCCTGTCAGAAAAAAATAAGCAGTAAAGTCTGTATAATTTCGATTTTTCGGTCGTTTTTTCACTATAGGGTAGAAGGAAGCCATCCCGACAATCGCTCTGTCTGCTCCAAAAATTTTGTGAAAAGGCGATAGTCTATTGCCTTTTGTTGTATAAGAAAATGGCGGTGCATTGTGAGACGGACATTGGGTGTTGTTGAGGCGTCAGATGGAGGCGATAAGGATGAGCGGGGGATGTTGGGAGGGATGCAGGGGATGATGAAGGGGGGGTTGTTGTCACGGGTTTTAGAATGGGTGGTGAAAGGAAAAAAGGGAAATGAGGATGGACGTATTAGAGAGTTGCTTTTGCAGAGAAAAGTGCTTGCAGTGTTGGATGGAAAGCAGATATTTGTAACAAAGAAAAATGGAGAGAAGAGGGAAAGTTTGTATTGGCGGAAGCGTTTGGTCAAGGGATTGATGGATTTAGGACATGAGAGGGATGATGCTTGGAAGATTTTGATATTGTGGGATAAGTTGACGGATGGGGGCGAGAAGTCTATCTATGATGGGATCTGATCTTGTTTATGAGATGGTGATGGGTGAATAGAAAGGCGATCTATAATGGCGGATATGATAGCGGATTTGAAACATAAGGTTGGCAAGTCTATGAGTCGCTTGAGACAAATGAACCTCATAGGGTGCCGGCTTCTGTGGCGCGTTATGAGGGGGGTTTTCAGAATGTATTGAATGAGGTTCATGCTCCTGATATTGCTCACGATGTCTATGTCTTGCAGGGCGATATAGTTGTGCCGAGGGGGACGGGACGGAAAATAAGGTCTGTTCCGACTCTTACAAGAGCCAAACCAAATCTGCCATCCCATTTTCTTCGTGCTTCAAACAATCGCACCGCGCCCTGCGCCGACGAACCCGCATGCTGCATGCAGGACGCGCGCATGCGTCTGTCCCTCGGAGAACCCGTTGTTGCCATCCCCGACTTTTTCGCCAAACCCTCAAACGCCCCAACAACCGCATCATTGACAGACACCAAGCCAAGCACCCAGTGATCACGCAATTCGAGCAAAATAACGCCCAGTCGCACAATGACCGGGCGTTTTTATTTTTTGGATGGACAAAATTCAATGAATTGCAAATGCGGGAATGAGGTCAGCTAGCAACGGGCTCTTTTTCACTTTGAGCACAAACGTCAGGCGTCAATAAGAGCACCCTAAAGAAAACGCCAAACACAACAGGCCATCTGTCAGTCATAACCCTTCCTATTTGTGATCCGATTGACCGGCCCCACTCAAATGCAAGCCCACCAGGCGAGCAACCCGCACCACCAGATACGGCTGACCCCAAACGGCTTCTAACAGGGTCAGGTTTTGCGCCATCCAACTCACCGGCGTTATCTCTCCGTACCCCAAAGGGGTCAGCCTGACAAAGGAAAAATAAATCAACTCTGAAAACTCGCCCGATGTGTGAACCGGCAATGAAATCGCAGCGGGGTCGAGCAAGAGCAAGATGGGATAGAAAAACGCCCACAACAACCCGCTGAGAAATGAGACGGCAATTCCCCCCTGAATGGTATCTGCCGCGATCATCTTCTCAGAGAAAATCCGGTCCAAAAAAACCACGAGACATATCCCGTAAAACGAGGCATAAACACCGAGCAAGGCCAACGCAACCCCTTCAGATACGGCCTCTGAAACGGCCCTCAGATCCAGCCACAACGAAAATCCAAACCCCAACAATCCGAGAACCACACACAACCCAAAGAGCACCTTGGCAAGGCGGAGCGTCCAGAGCACCACGGCCATAACCAACAAGAAAAGAAAGGGCACAAAGGGCTGCGCTTCGCGCTCCAACAACGGCTTCACCACAAGAAGAAAAACCACTGACAGGCCGAGAAAGGGGGACCTGTCATCCGAAAAGCGAAATCTCGCCTCGCGTCCTTGGTCAGCTGATCGGTTCACACGCGTTCCCAAAGCGACATCAAAAAAATGAACACGCAATATATTCCGCTTCCCGGGGCCCAAGTCGAGAAAGGGACCGCCAGTGTCGAACAAAATACAAAATTGGAAGCCCGCGCGCAAGGTGTTCGGGCAGTTCAAAAAAGCAGGGGCCCTCCCCCCCAAGGTGCCCCGAGAAGTGGGCACGGCCTTGAAGCCCTCACATAAAGAAAGCAAGCGTCTGAAACAGAGGAGTGAACACCCGCAGGTACGCCTCAAAGGCGGCCTCTCACAAATCCATGGCAACGCTTTCTGTTAGGGACTCTAAATTGATTTTATGTTGGCCTGATATGATGCGATATGTTCCCTGCAAATGATCCTCTTGCCGTTACGCAGTACGTCAAATAAGCCCTGGCAAAATACCATCCCAAAAGACCCTCCGATAAAGCCATCTCGCAACCCACAGCCGTCTCGCAACCCACCTCGCAGGCCAACGACCCGCAAAGCGATTTGCGCTGTGCAGAGCCCCCCTCGGCGCATGAGAGCGGCATTTTTGAACTGCTAAGGCAGTTGTACCCCGCTCGCCTACTTTTTTTTGCTGTTGAAAAAAAGGATGAAAACGCGAATAATTTGAGCGTTTGACGCCGCACGCATCGAAGGCAACAAACGACGCTTGAGAACCAAACGCTTGAGGTAAGCAACGCATGTCTCTGCGGAACGTCTGTTCCTCATTCCTCCCTGATGGGAGGCAGCATACGAACAAATAAAAATCAATTTGGTATTACGTCTCACATCTCACGCCTTTGGAGGTGGCAGGGCGGGAACTGACCACTCCTTGACAGCCAGCGCGCCACATCGTATCATGCCCTGAAACCCGTATTGCGAATCAACCCATTTTCAGGAGTATCACTATGGCCTCCCCATGCTGCGGTGCGACCAGACCCGTTGCTTCCAAGAAAAAAAAATCGCGCAAACAAAAAATCAGACGCAAAAGCGATACCTCGCTCAAAGGCATGGTTCGCCTGTCTGGCGGCACCTTTCTAATGGGCACAAATGACAGCGAAGGCTTTTCCGAAGATGGCGAAGGCCCCATGCGCGAAGTCACAGTCAATCCTTTTTACCTCGATGCGTGTGCGGTCACCAACGCCGAATTTGCCAAATTTGTCCGCGCAACCGCGTACAAAACCGAAGCCGAAATGTTTGGCTGGTCTTTTGTCTTTCACCTCTTTGTATCGCCCGAAAACGCATCGCGCATCTCCCAAACCGTCATAGACACGCCGTGGTGGTGGGCCGTTGAAGGCTCTTGCTGGCACAGCCCCGAAGGTCCGGGAACAAAGGTGCAAACCCGCTGGAACCACCCGGCGATCCACATCTCTTGGAACGATGCGGTTGCCTATTGCAACTGGGCCGGAAAACGCCTGCCCACAGAAGCCGAATGGGAATTTGCCGCACGGGGCGGCCTAAAGCACACGCGCTACCCCTGGGGCGATGACCTCACGCCCAATGGCAAACACATGTGCAATATATGGCAAGGCGCGTTCCCCGAGCGCAATTCCAAAGCCGATGGCTATATCGGCACTGCGCCCGTCACGGCATTTTCACCCAACAATTTCGGCATTTACAACATCTCCGGCAATGTGTGGGAATGGTGCAGCGATTGGTTTAGCCCCACCTTTCACCTCGCCAGCACAGCCACCAATCCCACAGGCCCGCCCATCGGACAGGCGAAAAGCATGCGCGGCGGCTCCTACCTCTGTCACGACTCGTATTGCAACCGATACCGCGTGGCCGCCCGCAGCGCGAACACACCCGACAGTTCCACGGGCAACCTCGGCTTCCGCTGCGCCCGAAACGCCTGATCAGTCCATCTTCATGCCCAAACGCGAAAAACCCCCGCATACCAAAACGGGGGTTTTTCAATTTTTACCTCTTGTATCTTAGCTATCAGCAGTCAGCAGTCAGCAAAACAAGCCATGAGCAGTCCGTCGTCCATAAACTGAACAACGCAAGTGTCTAAGGGTGGATGGGGAGGGGCTGATAGCCGAAAGCCAATGGCATTTCGCCTCTTTCCCCTTCCCTCTCCCGCCTCTTGTGCCTTTTGTGGCGAAACGCCCATCTCCACCACATCATCAGAGCCACGCCTTTCTTCGTGTCCCTTCGTGGATCACTCCCGAACCACCCACACCTTCACAGACGCCTTAAACCCTGCGGGAAGGCGAATGGACACATCATAGACACCCAGTGCCCGAATGGGCTCTTCGAGTTCTACGGCTCGGCGATCAATGTCGAACCCCAGATCCTTGAGCGA
Organism: uncultured Latescibacterota bacterium; assembly: GCA_958295785.1. Classification (GTDB taxonomy): domain Bacteria; phylum Latescibacterota; class UBA2968; order UBA2968; family UBA2968; genus VXRD01. The sequence continues at coordinate 592,473 of OY282377.1, read as the reverse complement.
CGCCGCGATTTGTTGGGCCGTCACCGATCCAAAAATGCGGTCGCCCTCGCCTGCTGTCACCGCCACATTGCACGAAACCTCGCTCAATGTGTTCACCAGCGATTCGGCCTCGCGGGCTTCGCGTGTGTGTTGGGCTTCGCGCTGTTGGCGCACCTTCTCATACACGACCATGTTGCGCTTGTTTGCAATCAACGCCACCGAACGAGGCAGCAAAAAATTTCGCGCATACCCGTCTTTCACCTCAACCACATCGCCGGCACTGCCCAGCGCATCCACATCTGAAATCAAAATAACCTTCATCGCGTATTCCTATTGTTTCGGCAAAACTGCCATGATCACATCTGTCCCCTGTCCTATCGAACCGCATCGTTCACATAGGGCATCAGCGCGAGATAGCGCGCGCGCTTAATCGCACGCACCAACGCGCGTTGACCCTTTGCACAAGTGCCCGTCATGCGGCGCGGAACAATTTTGCCGCGCTCCGTCACAAACCGCCGCAACAAGCGATCATTTTTGTAATCGACCTCCAAACGATGCGCTTCAAACCGGCACGCCCGCGCGTTGCCCTCGCAAATATGGCACACTTTCAACCGACCTCTGTTCATGCCTCGTCCTCCTCTTCTTCCGAAATATCAGAACCAGTTTCAGGCGATTCTTCAGCATCGTCCTCCGCCACTGCGGCCGGAATTTCAATCTGAAGAAGCAAATGCCGCAACACGGCCTCATCCAATCGACACGCCCGATCGACATCCGCAATCGCGCTCGGATCGGCCCGAAATTGAAAAAACGTGTAGTCGCCTTGTTGCCGCTTGCGAATCTCGTAAGCCAACTTGCGCGTCCCCCAGCGGTCGACATTGACCACCTCGGCACCCTGCTCGCCGAGCAGCGTCTCGTAGCGCGTGACCGTCTCATCCACCTCCTTATTCGGGCGTTGCGTATCGACGATCAAGGCCATCTCGTACTCTCGTGACATAAAATATCCCCCTCGGACATTACGGTTCAGAATCCCGCGTTCTGAACGGGGTTAAAAAATGGCATCCCATTCACGCCAGCAGCGGGGCCAGCATCAGGGAAACCACCGACATCAACTTGATCAAAATATTCAGCGAAGGCCCGGACGTATCTTTTAAGGGATCGCCAACCGTATCGCCAACCACGGCTGCTTTGTGCGCCTCAGATCCCTTTCCTCCCAAATTGCCCCCCTCAATCAATTTTTTTGCATTGTCCAAAGCCCCCCCGCTATTGGCCATCATCAGCGCCAGCAAAACGCCCGTCACAGTCGCGCCGCCGAGCATCCCACCCAAAGCCTCTGCGCCCAAAACAAACCCGACCAACACGGGCGTCAACACGGCCACCAACCCGGGCGCCACCATCTCGCGCAACGCGGCAACAGTGCTGATATCCACGCATCGGCGCGTATCGGGTTTGCCCGTCCCCTCCATCAACCCCGGAATTTCGCGGAACTGGCGGCGCACTTCTTCGACCATCTTAAAAGCCGCATTGCCCACGCTCGTCATCGTCAACGCCGCCACGCAAAAGGGCACGGCCCCGCCGATGAACAACCCGATCACGACCAGGGGTTTGGTCAAGTTAATCGAGTCTATTCCCACCGCCGCCGAATACGCGGAAAACAGCGCGAGCGCGGTCAGCGCGGCAGACCCTATCGCAAACCCCTTTCCTATCGCCGCAGTCGTATTGCCAAGCGCGTCTAACCCGTCGGTAATTTCGCGCGTTTCCGGCCCCAACTCGGCCATCTCGGAAATCCCCCCGGCATTGTCGGCAATCGGGCCATAAGCATCCACCGCCATCGTAACCCCCACCGTTGACAACATCCCCACAGCGGCAATGCCAATGCCGTATAGCCCGGCAAAGTGAAACGCGCCGCCAATGGCGACGCATATCCCCAAAACCGGCAATGTCGTGCTCTCCATCCCCACCGCCAAGCCGGCGATCATATTGGTCGCCGATCCCGTCTCCGAAGAATTGGCAATGCGTTTTACAGGCGGCCCACCCGTGTAGTATTCGGTCATCAGCGCGATGGCAATGCCAACCACGCACCCAAACAGAATCGCCCAAAAAACGCCGCGCGCCAGCCCCATCCATTCGGCGGCAAAATAAGATCCTATAAGCATCAAAACAGCGGAAATATACGTGGCGTAGCGCAGGGCTGCATCCGGGCTTAAAGACTGCAACACGCGAATGGACCCCACGCCGATCAGCGACGCCACCAAGCCGATCATCACCACGACCAGCGGGTATTGCATCGCCGCGATCTGATCGCCGCCCAATTTTTCCAGCGCCGCGCTGCCGGCCGTTGCCGCTATCGCAATGCTCGCAATAATAGACCCCACATAAGACTCAAAAATATCCGCGCCCATGCCGGCCACATCGCCCACATTGTCGCCCACATGGTCGGCAATAACCGCCGGATTTCTCGGATCGTCTTCCGGAATCCCCGCTTCGACTTTGCCCACCAAGTCCGCACCCACATCCGCGGTCTTCGTATAAATACCGCCCCCAACGCGCGCAAACAGCGCGATGGAACTCGCGCCCATGGCAAACCCATTGATCGCGGCGGCTTGACTGGGTTTGCCGCAATAATAAAAAAGCAAGCCCACGCCAAAAAGCCCGAGGCTTGCCACGGCCAGGCCCATCACGGCCCCGCCGGAAAAAGCGACATTCAACGCCTTATCCCGTCCATCCCGATTGGCGGCATAAGCGGTTCTCACATTGGCTTTGGTCGCCGCCTTCAGGCCGATAAACCCCGCGCAAAGCGAGCACAGCGCGCCGCCCAAAAAAGACAGGGCCGTCGCCAAATTGATGCCCCAAAACACCAGCGCGAATACCGCCGCGATAAAAACCCCGAGCACGCTGTATTCGCGCTTCAAAAATGTCACTGACCCTTCGTGAATATCCGCTGCGATCTCCCGCATGCGGTCCGTGCCATCGGCTTGTCTGGCGACATAGAGATAAATCAAACCAGCGCAAAGAAGCCCAACTGCTCCCAGCACAGGTGCCAAAACCATAAAATTCTCCCAACCCATTAACGCGCATTGTACCGATTCATCGCCAGTTCAATGCCCTGTGTTGCCCAACAAAAAGCACCGTCGGCCGCTCGGTCGACAGCGTCTGCGATCACATCTCTTTCTTCGGGCGTAAATTCACCCAACACGTAATCGATCAACCCATCCGCCTCTGCGGGCTGCCCAATGCCCACGCGCATCCTCGGAAAATCCGAAGACCCCAGTTCGCGCTCAATCGACCACAACCCATTGTGCCCACCGCGACTGCCCGCACGCCGAAAGCGCAACCGGCCCACCGCCAAATGCACATCGTCAACCACCACCAGCATATCGCCCACCGCCACCCCAAAACACCGCGCAATTTGCGCCGCAGCCAACCCGCTATTGTTCATATACGTCAGCGGCTTGACCAGCACCAAATCATCTGCAACCTCGCCCCACGTACAAAATTCAAATGCGCGCCATTGCACATCCACGCCCATCGCATCCACGACCCAAAACCCAACATTGTGCCGCGTATGTGCATAACGCTCGCCCGGGTTGCCCAACCCCACTATCGCCTTCATGCTACGCCGCATCGCCTTCTTCGTCATCGCCGCGCCTGCCGCGTTCGATCACTTCCGGCTCTCGCATTTCTTCTTCGGCGACCAATTCATCTTCATCTTCTTCTTCAGCGGCGACAATCGCGGGCGCGACCACCGCAAACATCGTGCGCTCGCCATCCGTGACAAGGGTCAGCTCATCGCCATCGAGTGCAATATCCGAAACGTGCAGCGAATCGCCAATTTCCATCTGCGATACATCGACTGCAATTTTCTCGGGAATATCCGTGGGCAGGCATTCGACTTCGAGACCGTGCAACATGTGTTCCAAAATCCCACTTTCATTCCGCACCCCAATCGGCACCCCCTGTGCCTCAATGGGCACTTCGACCACAATTTTGCGCGCCAAATTAATGCGGTGAAAATCCACGTGCAAAATGTCGCCGTGCAAGGGATGATACTGGATATCCTTAATAATCGCGTTCTGGCTTTTATCGCCCGCTGTAAGCGCGATAATGGCGTTGCGACCGTGAGCGCGCAACAAATCCGTCAATGCGCGCTTCTCCACAGAACACGCAATAGACGCTTCGCGCTCCCCGTAAACAACAGCGGGCAATCGCCCCTGATGGCGCAAATCCTTGGCGACTTTCTTTCCAACTTCCGTCCGCACATCTGCGATAAGAAAAATTTGATCAGACATGAATCGCACACTCCAATGCCCGCAAGCCATTCAATCAAACCGCGGGACAACATAAAAACACCCGAAAATCCTCGGCCTTAAATCGCGCCCAAACCGCCTCGGCAACCGGTCGAGAAGTAAACGCGCCGTAAAGCGTCGAACCGCTGCCAGACATAGATGCAACGACCGCGCCCGCATCGGTCAATCGAGACAAAATCTCGCGCGTTTCCGGATGCGTCTGCGCGACCAAGGGCAGAAAATCATTTTCAATATGACACAGCAAATCAGAAACGGGCAAGTCGTCAAAATTCACAGAATTGAGGAACTTAGCATAATCACCATATACTGTCAAGGGCTTTCTATAATTCGCATAAGCCCACCCGGTCGGCACCTCAAACCCCGGGCAGACCAGCGCGTAAACCACATCCGCAGACCACGGCACATACCGCAATTTCTCGCCGCGCCCCCGAACAATTGCCGTCCCGTTTTTTCGCACAAAGAACGGCACATCAGACCCCAAAGTCGCGCCTATATCCCGAAGTTCTCGCCGCGAAAGACCCGCTTCCCACATGCGGTTCAACACCCGCAACACAGCCGCCGCGTCCGAACTCCCGCCGCCCAAACCCGCGCCCATGGGGATCCGCTTTTCCAACGCGATCTCGACGCCTCGATCCATCCCCGTGTAATCCCGAAACGCCACAACCGCCTCGTGAACCAAATTTTCGGGGCCCACAGACAACGCTGGATCATCGCACGCCAAAACGATCCGCCCCCGCGCCGCGGGCCGAAACACCAACCGGTCGCACAAATCTATCGTCTGAAACACGGACAAAATATCGTGAAACCCATCGCGCCGCGGCCCGAGAATTTTCAGCCCCAAATTGATCTTCGCATTTGCATACTCGACAATCTCCAACGCGATATCCCCCTATCTCTCCATTACAATTTGACGCCTTCTGCAAAATGTAATACATTGCACTACGCGACAAAATGCACATTTGCGGGAATTTTCAAATGACAGCCCTTTTTTTTAGCGCGTGGAAACGCGGTTTAACCATCGGATTTTGCACGGTCTTTCTTTCGGCATTGCCCGGCCTTTGCGCCCAGGGCACCCAAGACGAAAAATCGCATTTTGAACTGGCAATCCGCATTTTTAACGACGGCATGTATAGCGACGCAGCGCGGGAATTTAAGCAATTCATCATCAATTTTCCCACCAGTGAACGCCTGCCCGATGCCATGCTGCGCCTGGGTCGAGCGTATGCCAAGGCCGAACAATACGACCGCGCGCGCGAAGCCTTTCGGCAATTTATCGACCGCAACCCCAACCACCTCGAAGTGGGCAACGCCATGCGCGCACGCGCCGACGCGCTCAGTCGTCTCGAAGAACACACCCGAGCCGGCGAAGCCTATCGCGCAGTACACGCGGCCTATCCCGCTTCTGAACGCGCCCCCCAAGACCTCTTATCCGCCGGCGAGAACTACCACGAGGGCGGCGCCCTATCAGATGCGGGCGCGGCCTTGCGCCAACTCATCGCGCAATACCCCAAATCCCCGCTGGTCAATGAAGCCACTTTCAACCTCGGCCGCATCTTGCTCGACGAATCGCGCACCGAAGAAGCCCTCGCGCAATTTCGCATCCTCGCCGAATCTTCCGGCCCCACAAAGCGCAAACCCGACGCCCTCCTCGAAATGGGCAAAATTGCCCTCGCACGAGACGATCTCTCAGAAGCCGAGCGCGTCTTTGGCGAGCTCCGCAACGGATTTCCCCAAACGCCCGCCGCTGAAAATTCGCACCTCATCACAGCCGCATGGCGCGCGGGCAAAAGCGATTGGGCACGCGCCGAAGCCATCTATGACCGAGCGCTCTCCGCCTTGCCGCGCAACACCCGCCGCCAACGAGCCGTGTTGGGCAGCGCCAATGCAAAACGCAAACTCGGCAAAAGCCGCGAAGCCCTCAACCGCTACGCCGCTTTTCTCAAAGCCTATCCCAACAGCCCCTTCCGCGCCCATGCCCTGCTCGGCTATGGCCGCGCGTATGCCGATCTAAAAAATTACCGCAGCGCCCTAGATGCCTTCAAAAAGCTCCAAGAAAAATTTCCCGATGCCGAGGTCAGCATCCAAGCCCACGGCGACATCGGCGATATCTGGCGCGCACTCGGATCGCACCAAAAGGCCCTATCCGCCTACCAAACATACCAAACGCGCATTCCATCCCCCAGCGAAAAAGCCGATGCGCGCCTGCACATCGCGCAACTTTGCGAAGACCTGCACTGGTACGATCTGGCAGCCGAAAATTATCGCGCCCTCATCGACGGCCCGGTCGCACCCGCCGCCGCCGAAGCCCAATTTGGGCTTGCCCGAGTCTTTGAAAAACTCGGGCAACACGCCCTCGCCTTGCGAGAATACCGCGCCTATCTCAAAAATTACGCCGACGGCCCGCGCGCCGAAACCGCCGAAACCCGCATCCAACTCCTCACCGAATACGGCATTGAAACCGACCGCGACCGCGTCTGGATCGAATTGCTCGCCAACCTGCCCGCGTTGGACAACCACGCGCAATTCGCCCTGGGCCAAACCCTCTATCGGCAAAAATACTACACCCGCGCCACCGTCCACCTCGAAGCATCGCTATCGGACACAACTGCGCTTTCGCGGTCAGCCGAAGCCGCCTATCTTTTGGGCGACACCTATTTGAAACGCGCCCGCAGAGCCACACTCGAAAACAAATCCCCAGACGAATGGCGCGACAAGGGCCTGGCAACCCTCAAAATGATCGTGGAAAAATTTCCCGACAGCGATTGGGCAGATGACGCCGCCCTCGCCGTCATAGACGCGGCAACCGTCGATTTACAACCCGATACCCTCCGCGCCCTAATCCGCCTGAGCGCGTACCGCGATTTTGAAACGACATATCCCAACAGCGACCTGCAAACCGACCTGCGCCTCCGCATCGCCAACGCCCACTTCTCAAACGCCGATATCGACTCGGCCTTGGCCCTCTATCTCCAAGTTCAAAACCGGGCCGTCAATCCCACGCAAAAAGAAAAAGCCACCTATCGCATCGGCTTGTGTCAAGCCCTGCAACAACAACACGCGCGAGCCGAAGACACCCTCAAAAATTTCCTTTTTGAGTATCCCCAAAGCGACCTGGCCCCACACGCGCATTTTCAACTGGGGCGCATCCTCCTCGACCGCGAGTTCTACGCCAGCGCCGCAGAAGCATTCTCCGAACTCTTAGCCATATCCCCACCGCTCGCCCTGCGGCGGTCTGCCCGCGAACTTTTGTCCGAAAGCTATTACCGCCTCGGCGACTACCAACGCGCCATCGAAATTGACGAAAGCCTCAGCTATCGCAACCCGACGCCCGCCCTATTGCGCCGCTTGGCCCAATCCTATTTTCACAGCGACCAACGCGCCCGGGCCGTTGCGACATCCCGCCTGTTCCTACGCAAATTTCCCCGTGCGCCCGACGCCGACAGCATCGCCTTCACGCGCGCCGAACACCTGACCGCCCTCAACCGCACGTCAGAAGCCATGGCGGCCTTCCGCGATTTTTCCCGACAATACCCCGACAGCCCGCTCCGCACACGGGCCGACCAATCTGTGGGGGACTTGCTCTTTCAAACGGAAAAATACGCCGAAGCCCTCGCCGCTTACCGGCGCGTTCCCCAACCCGCGCGCACCCAAACCCTCGCCGCACGCGAAGTGTTGAGCCTCTATCGCCTGCGGAGGATCAGGGAAGCCGACAAAGCCGCGGGCCAATTCAAAAAAACCTACAAAACAGCGCCCGAATGGCTCGCGCGCTTTGAAGTGGAAAAAGGCAAATACCAACTCGCCATCAAAAATGCCAAAAAAGCGCGGCAAATTTTTGCGGATATCATCAAAAAATACCCCGCCACCGAAGCCGGGAGTGACGCGCATTACCACATCATCCGCGCCTATTATAGCGAAGGCCCGGACAAAGCGGGCAACAACGAACCCTATCTCAAAGCGCTCAGCACCTTTGTCAAAAACTATCCCGACAGCCCGCACTGGGCCAGTGCCAACCTCGAATTTGCCGAATTTTGGGAACGCAACGAAGAATACAACCTCTCTGCACGCGCATATCGCAACGCCATTGAAAAGGGCGTCCCCCAAGCGGAAAAACCCGACATACTTCACAAAATCGCAAAAAATTACGGCAACCTCCACGCCTACGACCTCGCCGTCAACTTTGCGCGCCAACTCATCCGCGAACACCCGCAACACCCCCTCGCCCTCGAAGCCCGCATCGACTTGGGCACGATTTATTTGCCCAACAAAGGCGACCATCAACAGGCCATTGTCGAACTCCGCCCTCTGCTCAAAATCGCAACCGGCGAACACGAAAAAGCCAACATCCAATACGCCATTGCAGAGAGTTATTTCGCCCGTGGCGACTACACGGACGCACAGCGAGAATTTTTGATCTTGCGCTACAACCCAACAGCCAGCGACCTTTGGATCGCATCCGCCCAAATGAAAATCGCCGAGTGTTACGCCGCACAGGGCCATCTCGAACAGGCCATTCGAGAACTCGAACAAATCAAAAGCCGCTACGGCGCGACCAGCAATTACGGCTTGGGGGCGGACAAACGCATTCAACAACTCAAAAACAACAGTGCGCGAGAAAATTAGAAACCATGTCAACCAAACCAAAAGAAGCCCTGCTCATCGTCGCCCAACCCACCGCATTGGGCCGCGACCTGCGCGCCGAACTCGAAGAACTCGGCTGGCAAACCGTCTGGACCAACAGCGCGAGTTCGGCCAGAAAACTGATCGCGGAAAACCGGTTCGACCTGCTCGTCTTAGACGAAACCACATGGCGCGACGCAGACGCGCAATTCGTCGAAGTCTTGACGGCGCGCCCCGAAAAAACCCTCCTCTTTGTAATCGCCACGCAAGGCGGCACGCAACCGCCCAATGCCCTCGGGCCCGATGCCTTCCTCTCCTTCCCGCTCAACGCAACGGAATTGCGCGACAAACTGAATCAAAACCGAGACCGCGATGCCCCCGCCATCATCGGACGCTCAGACGCCATTCTGCAAATCCGCGAAAGCATCGCGCAAATCGCGCCCACGCCCGTCAGCGTGCTCATCACGGGCGAAAGCGGCTCAGGGAAAAATCTCATCGCCGAAGCCATCTATCGGCAAAGCGCGCGCAGCGACAAACCCTTTCTGATCGTCAACTGTGGCGCCATACCCGAAACCCTCCTCGAAAGCGAACTCTTCGGCCACGAAAAAGGCGCGTTCACAGACGCGCGCACAAAGCGGCACGGCATCTTTGAAGCCGCCAATCGCGGCACGGTTTTTCTCGACGAAATCGGCGAAATGTCGCCCTCTGCACAAGTGCGCTTGTTGCGCGTCCTCGACGCCAAAGAAGTCACCCGCCTAGGCAGCACCCGCGCGATTCCAGTCGACGTCCGCGTCATAGCCGCCACCAATCGCAACCTGCAACGCGCCGTCTCCCAAGGCGCATTTCGCCAAGACCTCTACCAACGCCTCCGCGTCATTGAAATCGAAATGCCCCCCCTGCACGCCCGGCCCCAAGACATTCCCCTCATCGCCCGACACTTTGTCCAAAAACAGAGCGACGAACTCCGCATGCCGCCCATCGAATTTGCGCCCGACGCGCTGGCGGTGCTGCAACAGTACCACTGGCCGGGCAATGTTCGGGAACTCATCAACCTCATCGAACGCCTCATGGTCTTGTCCAAAACCCGCCAGATATCGGCCGCCGAACTCGCACCCCATCTCGACGCGCCCCCGTCGCCCGAACCCTCTTTTCTGCCCGTACACGCGGGCAAAACCCCCGCAGAATCCGACCGCGACCTGCTCTATTGGGCGATCCTCGAAGTCGCCCGCGATGTCAAAGAACTCAAAGCCTATCTCATGCAAAATTTGCAAAATCCACCGAGCCTCCCCGTCTATAACGCGCCCATCGAAAGCACGGAAATCGTCGAATACACAGAAGCCCCCGCAAGCGAACCGCCAGCAGACGCGGAAACAACGCCCACAGAAGCCGACATACGCCCCTTAAAAGACCTCGAGCGCGAAGCCATCGCCAATGCCCTGCGCGCAACCGGCGGCCACCGCAAGCGCGCCGCAAAACTCCTCGGCATGTCCGAGCGCACCCTCTACCGCAAAATTGACCAATACAAACTCTAACCCGCCCCGTTAGGGGGTGCCGGGCCTTGCACTTTGCACTTCAAAATTTCTCGGAACTATCGCGCGGGGTCGTGGGTCTAAGCCTCGAAATTGCAAACGGATATCCGCACACACATTGTTTTTTTTAGGGTTATCGGTGTTTGTCTTTTCTGGCGAAACCCGCCTCTCACCTCGAACAAGGAGCAAATCGCCTTATGAAAACCCGCATCCTCATCGCCCTCATTGCAACCCTGTCATTCGCATCCCTCAACGCGACGGGCCATGCCGCGCGCACAGCCGAAGAACAACGGGCCATTGCCCAACTCAAAGCCTATAACACCGCCTTCAAAGCCATTGCGCGAGAAGTCACCCCATCGGTCGTCACCATCACCATCACCCGTGAAACAGATGAAGACGACCTGTCCCGGCGGCGCGACATCCCCTTCTTCCAATTTCCCGAATTTCGCGGCAGAATCCCGGATCGGCAAAGCACGGGATCCGGCATTGTCATGACCGCTGACGGCTATATTCTCACCAACCACCACGTCGCGGGCGAAGCCGACCAACTCACCGTCACCTTCAGCGACAACCGCGAATACGATGCCGCGCTCGTAGGCTCTGATCCGCGCACCGACATCGCCGTGATCAAAATTGACGCCAAGCGTCTCAAACCCGCGACTATCGGGCGGTCTGACGCCGTCGAAATTGGCGAATGGGTGCTCGCCATTGGCGCGCCCCTCAACCTCGAATCCACCGTCACCGCGGGCATTGTCAGCGCGATAGGCCGCGACATCGACATCATCCGCGACAGCAAGGGCCTGAGCATCGAAGACTTCATTCAAACAGACGCCGCCATCAACCCCGGCAACTCGGGTGGCGCGCTCGTCAACCTCAATGGCGAAGTCATCGGCGTCAACACCGCCATTGCCTCCTCCAACCGCTCCTTCATCGGCTATGGATTTGCCGTGCCCATCGACCTCGCCAAAAAAGTGATGAACGACATCGTCGACCACGGCAAAGTCAAACGCGGTTATATCGGCATTCAACTCACAAATGTCGATGCCGGCACAGCAGAGGCTTTTGGACTCGACCGGCCCAAAGGCGTGCTCATCAACGAGGTCTTAGCCAACACCCCAGCCGCCGAGTCCAACCTGCGAAGCGGCGACATCATCCTCAAAGTAGATGGTCGAGCCGTCAACCGCCCCAATCAACTGCAAAGCCTCGTTGCCCGCAAACACCCGGGCGATGTCGTCACCCTCAGCGTGCGGCGCAATACCAACACCCTGACCGTGCGCGTCACCTTGGGCGAAACCCTGCCCGAAGAACTCACCCGTGCAGAAGACGCGCCCGCCAGCGGCGGCAGTGAAAACGCATCGGTCTCGGAAATTGGCCTCACAGTCCGCGACCTCACCGCGGCGCTCGCAGGCGAATACGGCATCCAAACAGACGCCAAAGGCGTGATCGTCACCCGCGTTTCGCGCCGCGCACGCACAGCCGGCTTTCGAGAAGGCGACATCGTCTTTGCCGTGCGTCAAATCCCCTTTCGGCAAGACATCGAAACCGTCCGCGATTTCGAGCGCGCCATATCCAAACTCAAAAAGGGAAAAAACGCCGCGTTTTCCGTCAACCGCAATGGCAACCGCCGCTTCCTCTCCCTGAAAATTCCGAAATGAGGACAAGCCCATGAACGATCCCACCGAAGCGCGACTCGTGATCGCCGCCAGTGAAACCGATGCCGACATGTATTACGCCACGCGCTTTCTCGCGCCCGATCCCTTTATTTTTTTGCAAATCGGCGCGGAAAAATACCTGCTCATGTCCGACTTGGAACGCGACCGCGCACGCGCCCAAGCCCGTGTCGATCACGTCCTCGCCCTATCGGCTTATGAAGAAAAAGCCAAAGAACGCGACACGGAAACCCCGTCTTCAATCGACATCCTCCACGAGTTCATGAGCGAAAAAAACATCAAACGCCTGAACGTCCCCCGCGCCTTTCCCATTGCCATCGCAGACGACCTGCGCGAGCGCGGATACCGCGTCGCATTTCCAGAAGGCGCGTTTTGGCCCGAGCGCGCGATCAAAACAGATGCGGAAATCGCCCACATTCGCACCGTGCAACAACACGCCGAAACCGCAATGGCCGCGGCCGTAAACCTCATCCGAACCTCAGACATTCGCGGCGACATCCTCTACCGCAACGGCGAACCGCTCACCTCAGAACTCGTCAAACGCCACATTCAATTCACCCTGATGGAACGCGACTGCACCGCCAGTCACACCATCGTCGCCTGCGGCGACCAAGCCTGCGACCCCCACGACGAAGGCAGCGGCCCCCTGCGCGCCCACCGCGCCATCATCATCGACATTTTTCCGCGTTCAAACCGCACCGGCTATTTTGCCGACATCACCCGCACAGTGGTCAAAGGCGAACCCTCGGCCGAACTCCAAAACATCTACAGCGCGGTGCTCGAAGGCCAAAACTTCGTCCTCGAAAGCATTCGCGCAGACGCAGACGGCCAAGCCATCCACCGTGCCCTGACAGAACTGTTCGACAGCCGCAACTACGAAACCAGCACCACAGACGACCACATGCAGGGATTCTTTCACGGCACGGGGCACGGCTTGGGCCTCGAAATCCACGAACCCCCCCGCATCGGCAAAGTCTCTGAAACGCTCTGCGCCGGAAACGTCGTCACCGTTGAGCCCGGCCTGTATTACCCGGGCCGAGGCGCCACGCGCATCGAAGACCTCGTCGTGGTCACGCAAAACGGATGCGAAAATCTCACCACCTATCCCAAATTTCTCACGGTTTAGCAATCCGCTTTCAATGGGAATAAAGAGTTGCAAACACCGCGTCCTTGTCCTTTCTCGAGGTATCTTATCCCACCTCATAAAAAGGAGCGAGAACGCGATGGAATAGCAAGAGAAACCCACCCCCTATACATCTATATTTGTCATCATTAGATGCGCCCACATTCACAGATGAAGAAGTCTTGACGATCTATCTATATCGCGGCACAAAGCCGACAGAGCCGAACCCAAAGCGCACCATGCACGAGACATAATCAGGCATTAGGACGGACGAAGCCCAAAAATAGGGTCTGTTCTGAGATATAGAACAGACCCTATTTTTTTCACGACGGCCTTTATCGTTTATCCCGTTCATTTGGAAATGCACGGATCTCGGCACAATCCCTTTCTCCTTGCATTCAAAGCCGAAATTTTGTTATCGTATGCGGTGAATCGAGCGGGAAATGTATTGCGTATTGGAGAATTTTTATGGAAGCCGAGCGTTGGACAATTTCTGGGACTGTCAAAGACGGTGTGATTGTACCCCAGAACGATATCCCCTTGCCCAATGGCATCTGCGTAGAGATTCTAATTCGCCCTGTGGATATGACGCCTGAACTCAAATCCGAATTAGACCAATGGGACAAGGCGAGCGACGAGGCATGGGCACGGATCGATCAATGGGAGAGGAAAGAGCGGTGAGTGTTGGTGACATTCATTGGGTCGATCTGCCCGCTGCCAAGGACCAAGCCCGCGATATTGTCCATCCGACATATCTTTTTTTGTCGTTTTTAACCCATCTTCTTTTGGAGCAATCCGATGGCGCGCAATCTCCTTTTGATAACTACGGACCAACAGCGTTGGGACAGCCTGCCTTGTTATGGCCTCGACTTTATGCACACCCCCAACCTCGACCGCTTGGCACGCGAGGGCATGGTCTTTGACCATTGCATTGTCCCGTCTCCTGTGTGCGTGCCCTGCCGCGCGTCTGTGATGAGCGGGCAGTATCCGAGCGTGACCGGCGTGCTCGGCAATGGCAACGGGCTGCCCGAGCATGTGCCGACCTGGCCGCGTATCCTCGCGCAAACCGGGCGGCGCACCGCGGCCATTGGCAAAATGCACTTTCACCCGTGGGATTCGCTTCAGGGGTTTGACGAACGCATCATGGCCGAAGACAAACGGCATGTTTATCTGCCCGACCACCACGTTCAGTTTCTCGCGGCACACGGCCTCGACCGGCCGCACCCGACCACATTGCCCGGTTATTACGACAACATGGGCGCGTCGATCACGCCGCGCGACCGCAAATTTCACGTCGATGGTTTTGTGGGCGATCAGGCCGCCGAATGGCTCCGGCACCATGGCGACAATCCCTTTGCCATTTGGGTCAGTTTTCCCGGCCCGCACGACCCTTACGATCCCCCCGAAGACATGGCCGAGATGTATGCCGACGCGCCCATTCCCGAACCGGTCGGCTCGGCGAAAGAACTCGCCGACAAACCGCCCGCGCAACGAGATCGCGGGCGCGGCAGCCTTGCCAACTCCATGTTTCGCTTGGATTATTCGCAAGCCACGCCGGAACACTACCGCAAATGGCGCGAACACTACTACGCCAATATCAGCCTGATCGACGAAGGCATTGGCAAAATCATCGCCGCGCTCGAATCCCATCGCGTGTTCGACGACACCCTCGTCATTTTTACCAGCGATCACGGAGACGCATTGGGCGATCACGGCCTGCCCTTCAAAGGCTTTTTTTACGAGAGCATGTCGCACGTGCCCCTCATCATGCGCGGCCCGGATATTCCCGCGCATCGGCGTTCAACCGCCCTTGTCAGCACCCTCGATCTCGTGCCCCTGTTTTACCGCGCCTGCGATGCCGAACCGCCCGACACGCTACAAGGGGCAGACATGCGCCCGCTGTTCAGGACCCCCACAACGACCATTCGCCATGCCGCATTCTGCGAGATTGGCGGGCGCGTGATGGTGCGAACTTCGCGCTACAAATACGCGCACTACGCCGATGGATCTGCCGAACTCTACGACCTCGAAAGCGATCCCAACGAACTCATCAATCGCGCTGGCGATTCGGACCTGGCCCATGTTGAACGCGACCTCAAATCCCGCTTGCTCGAACACGGGATCGACAACCAAAAACACCAATCGCGCTACGTGTCTGCCCCGCAATACTGGCTGCGAGACGCACTGGAAGCCGATTACAAAAAACAACGCGCAGAAGGCGGGAACCTGCGGTATAGGCCGATTTATTGAGCGGTCAGTTATCTGTCCGCCCCACCATACCGGCCCCTTCAAGGTAAGCGGCGAGAAAAAATAGAATGTAGGGGCGTGCCCCCGTGCCCACCCGAAAAGGCCACCGCTCGCCGCTCCGCGCCACCATCAGTGGCCGGTGGCCTGTTATACTAAGAGTCCCTAACAGAAAGAGTTGACATGGATTTGTGAGAGGCCGACTTTGAGGCGTTCCTGCGGGTGTTCACTCATCTGTTTCAGATGCTTAATTTCTTTATGTTAGGGCTTCTAAAAGCACATAGCAAAATGGAAAAAGGGTCACGGTATTTGCACCGTGACCCTTTTTGGTTTTAGATAGTCGGCGGCATCTGTGTTAGAGACGCACTTCCAGAAGATATAAGTTCCGCACACCATCTCTGAAAGCGACACCGCATCGAGACCGCTGAAACGAAGCATAAATTTCGCTTCCCTTACACCCACACTCGCCCTTGTAACTTCCCCTCCAGCATGGATGAAATCGCGCATCAGCGAACTGCGCTCGGTGAGCATCTGATAGGTGTAGGCGCGTTCCAGCGTGTCAAATACGCGGGCGATGTGCTCAGTGTGAAGAACAGTTAGGCCGCCTTGAGTGGCTCTAACTCTGCTGATGCCGGTTTATCGAGACCCAGTCGCTCAAAAACGCGCTGGATTTCATCGATACGCACATCTTCAGGAGAGAGGATCTCAATCCCGATAGGTGTGCCATTCTCGGCGTAGTCAATGAGGAGGTCTTGTGTCACCTGCGCCGTGTGTACACTTTTCTGTCCATGCTTGGACGCGAGATAAATATAAGCCGCGAAGGGCTTGCCCTTTCGATAGGTGATCTGCAAGGACATGGATTTCATGGGGAAACCTCTTTCGGATAAGCGGTTACAATGACATGGGTCTCTATCTCTTAATTTTTTTTTTTCATACCAGCCCAGCCGCCCGTAACTTCCCTTTCATCCCCTACTATTGACTTGACGTACTTCCAACATCGCTTTATCATAGCTATTGATTTGGTTCGTATTGACGGAACGTATTTAATGGAGGGTGTGTTATGAAAAATGGAGAGACAACAAAGTTCGATGCAGAGGCGACAAAGTTTTTGGAACGAGATTTTAACCAGTGCTTCATACAACTACGCCACTACGACTCTCAAATCTGGAATATCTGCCGCTTCGTCTTTATCGCTCATATTGCAATCCTCGGTGCGGCGATCAGCATGTATCGATACTCTGTCGATAAAAGCCTTGATCTGACGCCAGCGGCGATGTTTGTCCTCGGTGCAGGTTTCGTTCTTGGCTTGCTGATCTACTGTCTCGCAATCCGTACCCGAGTTTATTATGTGGTGGTGTGTCGCTACATCAACGAGCACAGGAAGTTGTTCCTCGAAGCCAAGCCGCTCGGGTTCGAGAATATCTCAGGCATGTATGTGAATCCGGCAATGCCGCCCTACTTCAACTGGCGCAGTTGGCAATCGTGGCTCTGCTACCTCATCGCGTCCCTCAATGCGCTGATGCCCGCGTTGCTGGTCTTCTACTTTTCGGATGGGGATTGGTCATGGACCGTAACGATAGGGATAGTCACCGCCCTGCTCCAGAGCGGAATAGGCATCGCCTACCTGAAATTCCGCGAGGGCAAAGGCGGTAGCCAGGCAGTCTTCGGAAAGGAATAGAATCATGGGAAAATTATACCATCTCGAGGTCGGCTGTGCGGACGCGAGTGTCATCAAGACTTCAAGCGCAACGTTCCTGATCGACTGTCACAACATTGAGGATTACGCTCGCCTGCTACCCTCAAACAAAAGACTCCGTGGCGTCTTCATTACCCACCAGCATAAAGACCATTACTCGGGGCTCGGCTACCTCAAAAACAGGGGCTATACCATTGACCATCTGATCTACAGCCCATATAAGCGGCGCTACTACAACGATCATAGTGTATCTATTGATGAGTGGCATGAGTTCAACGGATACCTTGACTACTTCGGAAGAAAAGGCACCAAACTCCACAAGCCATATCGCCAACAGAGCTTTAACAAGCCGTGGGGGAGTACCGACGGCGTGAGTTTCGGAATAATCGGCCCAACTAAGAGCATCGCGACGAGCGACACGCGAGAATTGCACGACGCCTGCTTGGTCATCCTGGCGATCATGGGGAACCGGCAATGCCTGTTCACCGGAGACGCTTCTGACGCCAGTTTGAAATGGATCGCCGACAACACGCCGAACTACTGCGACGACATCCTCCACGCCAGCCACCACGGGAGTATCAATGGAGCCGATCTCGACTTCATCAAGAAGTGCAACGCGGACTACACAGTGGTATCGACGAAGTGCGGAGTACACGAGAATGTTCCTCACCCCAAGGCGATGCAACGTTACCTGAGCTATACAAGAAAGAATGTCTATCGAACTGACGTGAATGGCACTTGGGAATGGACATTCTAAGCGTATCCTCGCATCATGGATTCACTCATCAGCCTACTTTCGGGTAGGCTTTTCTCTTTTGTTTCATCCTCCCCCCACACCCGCCCCACCGCATCGCGTATCTTCTCCTCGAATCGCTCGATCAATTCCCGATTGCCATCCACCAATGCCTGCTCTGCCTCAATCTCTGCGACGATTTTTTGTTGAATAGATAGAGCCGGAAGTGCCATCATTTTTCGGTAAGCGTCGTTTCGATTTAAGCCCGGAACTCTCGATTGAACGTTCACTTTGTCTAAGAAGCCCTAACATAAAGAAATCAAGCATCTGAAACAGATGAGAGAACAGCCGATAGAGAGGGACGCCTCATGGATGTCCGCTCTGCGTTCGTTGCGCACCCGCAGGCTGCCAAACTGCCGGAGCCAGGCCAGCGTCCGCTCAACGACCCACCGGTACACCCCCAACCCGCTGCCATGCTCTGTACCCCGCCGGGCGATCACCGGCCAGATGTGGCGCGCACGCAGGGCCTTCCGGTGTGCCCTCAAGTCATAGGCACGGTCTGCATACAGCCGTTGGGGTCTGCGGCGCGGACGACCGCGTTTGCCTCTGACCGCAGGCACAGCGTCCACCCATGGCAACCATTGCGTCACATCTGGCCGGTTCGCCCCGGGCACAATCGCGGCCAGAGGCAGCCCGTTGGCATCGGTGATCCCATGATGCTTACGCCCGGGCTTGCGGCGGTCTGTGGGATTGGGGCCGGGTTTTCCCCCCAGCGCCTACCGCACGCAGGGAGGCGCTGTCCACGCAGGCGCGAGACCCGGCCAGGCCATCGGCCGCTCGCAGTTTGGACAACAGCAGATGATGAAGCCGCTCCCACACGCCGGCGTCATGCCATGCCTTCAGACGACGCCAGCAGGTCATCCCGGAACCACACCCCATCTCTTGGGGCAACTGCTCCCACGGGATGCCGCTCTTCAGGACGAATAGAATGCCGGTCAACGCCTTGCGGTCGTCAATGCGCTTACGTCCGGGAAAGCGGAACCGTCCAGGCTTGGGAACCGGCAAAAGGGGGTGGCCCTTTTCCCAGAGTGCATCGCTCACCCATGGTTTGGACATTTGTCCCTCCTTGCCCGGTTGCAGATGCCGGGCAAGGACGTTGTAAGGGTTGGGCTGAGAAGAAAAGCGGCCTCTCACAAATCCATGGCAACGCTTTTTGTTAGGGCTTCTAAATTGATTTTCAGTTGGCCTCATGTGATGCGCTATGTTGCCAGCAAGCGATCCCCTTGACCTTACGCAGTCATTCAGAGAAGCCATTGCAACAAGGCCATCCCAAAAGACCATCGGATAAAGCCATCACGCACAGCGCGCAAGGCCATCTCGCAACCAACCTCCCTCTTGCAACTTGCTTCGCAGGCCAACGCATGTCGTGTGTGCAACGAAGCGATTTGCGCTGTGCAAGCCTCTCGGCGTTTGAGAGCGGCATTTTTTGCTTCCTTTTTTTCCTGTTGAAAAAAAGGAAGTCGCCGCACGCCGTAGGCACAGGCGTAGCCAACGCATCGAAGGCAACAAACGATGCTGTAAGGCCAAATGCTTGAGACAAGCAACCCCTGATTCCGTACAGAACGTCTGTTCCCAATTCCATCCCTAATGGGAGGCAAGATACGGAAAAATAAAAATCAAATTGGTATTATATGGTTGCTTTTGCCTCTCCGTCTCCCGTCTTACCCCGAAAGGAGTTTCCCTTGAAAATCACCGATGTCGAGACCATTCGCTTCACCTACATTTCCAACACCGAGCGCGACAGCGACGGACACGGGCATCCGGGGCCAAAACGCGAAGCCGCGCAAACCCTGCTCAAAATTTCAACCGACGCGGATGTGTGCGGGTACTGGTTTGGCACCAATGCCGAGGTGATCCGCGGCGTGGTCAAACCCGCGCTGATCGGCGAGGACCCTTTTATGCGCGAAAAAATCTGGCGCGACCTCAACCATCGGCAACGTCTCAACCTGGGCACGCTGTCCGACAAAGTGATCATGTCCGTTGACCTCGCCCTGTGGGACTTGGCCGGGCGTGCGCTCAATCAGCCGGTTTACAAATTGCTCGGCGGGTACCGCGACAAAGTGCCCGCGTATGCCTCGACCATGTGCGGCGACGACCTCGAAGGCGGTTTGGGCACGCCCGAGGATTATGCCCGTTTTGCCGAATGGTGCGTGAAGCGCGGCTATCCCGCGTTCAAACTCCACACCTGGCAGCCGCCATACAAAGGCGCGCCGAGTGTCAAACGCGATCTCGAAGCCTGCACTGCGGTGCGCGAAGCCGTTGGCCCGGATGTGCCGCTCATGCTCGACCCCTATCACTACTACGACCGCGAAGCCGCGCTCGCCTTGGCCAAAGGGCTTGAAAAACTCAACTATTACTGGATGGAAGAACCCATGGACGAACACAGCATGTCGTCTTATGTGTGGCTCTGCGAACAAACGCATCTGCCGATCTGCGGCCCGGAAACCTGCGAGGGCAAAATGTATGTGCGCGCCGAATGGATCAAAGCCGGCGCGTGCGACATTTCCCGCTGCGGCGTGGGCGATGTGGGCGGTCTGACGCCCCTGATGAAAACCGTTCACCTGTGCGAATCCTTTGGCGTGCGCTGCGAAATCCACGGGGGCGGCCCCGGCAACTTGCACGCCTTGTGCGCCATGTCCAACGGCGAATTTTACGAACGCGGCCTCCTCCATCCCTTCATCGACTTTGACGAACCCGCCCCGTGGCTGCGCGAACACGGCGAACCCATGGACGACAAGGGATACGTCCACATTCCCCAAAGCCCGGGATTGGGCATGAATATCAACTGGGATTATATCGAAAAAAACAAAATTGATCGCGGATGAAAGGCTATCGCAGGGGCGTGGCCCCCGTGCCCGCCCTTCTCAACGAATGGACGGACGAGGTACAACTGGCCGTTTTTCAGGCTGGTTCACCGTAGGGATGTGGCCCCCCTGCCCGCCCAAAATCGCGGGATTTTTTGTTGCTGAACACATGGCAACGCTGTATCTTGACGCCCGACAAAAAGCGACCTTCACACCATTTGGGAGAAATACTATGGACACAGTACGCATCGGCATTATCGGCATTGGCAACATGGGCAGTGGGCATTGTCGCTATTTGCACCCGGGGCAGATTGCAAATGCCGAACTGACCGCTGTCTGCGACATTCATCCCGACCGCATCAACTGGGCGCGCGAAACCCTGGGCGAAAACGTCCGCACCTTTGACCGCGCGGACGATCTGATGGCTTCGGGCGCCGTAGATGCCGTCATTGTCGCCACGCCGCACTATCTCCATCCGCCCTTGGCCATTCAGGCGATGAACAGCGGGTTGCATGTGCTCATTGAAAAACCCGCGGGCGTTTATACCAAACAAGTCCGAGAAATGAACGCCGTTGCCGAACAAAGCGACCGCGTGTTTGGCCTGATGTTCAACCAGCGCACCATTGGCGCGCACCAAAAACTCAAAGACCTGATCGCATCGGGCGAGTTGGGCGAGATTCAGCGCACCAACTACATCATCACCACCTGGTTTCGCTCGCAGAGTTATTACGATTCCGGCGGTTGGCGCGCCACATGGGCAGGCGAAGGCGGCGGCGTGTTGATGAACCAGTGCCCGCACAACCTCGACCTGTGGCAATGGATTTGCGGGATGCCGGTGCGGTGCCGCGCATTTGTCGGATTTGGCAAATACCACGACATCGAAGTCGACGACGAAGTCACCGCGTATGTGGCATACGAAAATGGCGCGACCGGCGTGTTCATCACCACGACGGGCGAAGCCCCCGGCAGCAACCGCCTCGAAATCGCCGGTGATCGGGGCAAAGTCGTCATGGAAGATAGAAAAATCACTTTTTGGCGCACCCGCCAATCCGTCAGCACATTTTGCAAAACGTACAAAGGCGGCTTTGGCAGTCCCGAAGTCTGGAAATGCGAGATTCCCACGGGCAAAAGCGGCGAATCCCATCGCGGCATCACGCAAAACTGGGTCGATGCGATTCGCACGGGCAACTCCCTCCTCGCGCCGGGCGTTGAGGGCATCAAAGGCGTGGAACTGGCAAACGCCATGCTCCTGTCCGCCTGGACGGATAGCTGGGTCGATATTCCGGTGGACGCCGATATCTTTTATGACAAACTCCAAGAAAAGATCAAAAATTCCAATACGACCAAAAGTGCAGACGACAGCACTGTGCTCGACGTGTCGGATACGTATTGAGAAAAAAAAAGTAAGACGCAAGAAGTGAGAGGGGCCCCGCCCCCAAGCAGTCAGCAAAACAAGTTCGCAATGGTGGCGGGGGCCGATTCTCGAAAGAACCGACCCCCACGCGGAAGCTGACTGGCCTACGAGATACGCCCATTGGGTGACAATCGGGTTTCAAACCCGCGACAGACACGTCAAATCGACTTGGGAACTTCAAAAAACACCAGAGTCCCTGACTTCGCATCTGCCCAATCGTCAATGGGCAGATCAATCCCCGCGACGCCGCAGGTCGGAAAAAAAATAAAAGATCCGGTGAGTTGATTGACCAAGTCGGTCATCGTTGGGTTGTGTCCAATGACCATGACATCCCGATGGCAGTTGTCGGTTTGTCGAATCAGATCCAACACCTCGTTTTTCTGCCCCGAATAAATGCTGTCGTGCCATGCGATCTGTTTTTTGGAAATATCGAGTGCTTTACGCAATCGCTTGACCGTGGATCGCGCGCGCTTGGCCGTGCTGCACAACACGCAATCCGGCTTGACCTGCCAGACCCGTTTCAGATGTTTGCCCATGCGCGGTGCGTCCTTTTTTCCGCGCTTGTTCAAGGGCCGATCGAGATCATCCAGCCCGAAAAAACGCCAATCCGACTTGGCGTGCCGCACGAGATAGAGCCGTTTCATAAATGCATGCTCCTGTGAAAGTGGACATGTCGTTCGGCATCAATATACACAACCAATAGCGTTTTGAGTCCATTTTTTGTACCTTGTTTTTACTGAATCAAGTTCAGCACATGTATGGAATTTGAATGGGACGATAATAAGCGACTTGCCAACATTGAGAAACACGGCTACGACTTTCGGGTCGCTGTAAATATCTTTGAGGAAGCAGTTGTAGAGGTGCCCCACAGGCGACACGGCGAAGACCGGATACTCGCACTGGGAAGGCTCGGCAATTATGTAATCGCCGTTGTTTATACATGGCGCGGTCATGCCCGGCGGATCATTTCCGTGTGCAGGGCGAACAAAAAAGAACGAAGACTGTTTGAATCAAACACATAAGGAGGCGAAATGGACAAGGTCAAAAACGAGAAAACGGACGGTATAATCACTGTGTTTCAAGGCGTGCCGGTGGGTAGCGGGGAAGATGAAACCGATTGGGACCGATTGCACGCAATGCCCGAAGAAGAAATTGAGCGCAATGCCCGCGAAGACCCGAACACGCTTTGCTTAGAGGATTGCGACCTGACGCAACTCCGGGTCGTCCCCCCGACTAAGAAGAAACAAATCTCGCTCCGAATGGACGACGATGTTGTCGATTGGTTTCAATCACTCGGCAAAGGGTATCAAACCCAAATGAATGCGGTTCTGCGGGCGTATATGGAAGCGCGAAAACGAGAAGGCGCAATGCAGAAATAACGACTTTGGAGTGCTTATGCCCAGAGAACCAGAAGCGGCATGGGAAAATGGGATTCGCAGCGTGCGCCGAGGCGAGATGGGGCGTTTGCGCGCCTTGCTCGGCGACGTGTTTTTTGAAGGGCTTGCGGATATTCAGCCGCACGCATTCAACGATGACAACGCGAGCAATTTGCGCGTGGTGGTGGAAAACGGCGAGGTGGTATCGCACATTGGCACCATTCGGCGGGAAGTATCCATTTTCGGGTGTACCCTGCGCGTGGCGTCATTGGGGGGCGTGGCAACGCTCGAATCGCACCGGGGCAAGGGATATGCCACCGCGCTTTTGCGAGACACCCTGCGCGATTGCCGCAAAGATGGCGTGGATTATATCATGTAGGACTTACGCAATCTCCATTGGAATATGAGGTGCTTTGAGTTGTTGTCTCAAGAAGTCAGCCATCCCCCGGTATTTGACTTGATAAATGGTTTGTCCTGTTTGATAGGCCACCTGCTCGAGTCGAATCCAAACGAACATCGCACACCCAATATGATTTCGTACCATGCGTGCCAACCGACATTGACATTTTTTAAGCCCTGTCACTTGTTTGACTTCGCGGTGAAATGGCTCAATTTTCCATCGTCGGTGACACACCTGTTGTACCCCTGAAGAATCGTTTTGAGCATGGTCGTTAGTCACGACATACGCCGTGCGTCTATCAGAAGACGCCCCCCGGAATCATTTCACTTTGTGGTCTTTGGGAAACCCTCTGATTTTAATGGGCTTGCCTTGTTTGCGCTCCGCTTGAGTCCAAGTTAAGCTATCTACGCGCTGGTAGGGGGTTGTGCCTGCCGAATCGTCCACGCGCCGGTTCGTCTTGAGGGGACAAGAATAGGTTTTTTGCATCTGCTCTCTGTGTAACATGACCGTTTTTGTCGCATACCCACTGTCCATCAAGACCCCGGTAAAAGGGAGGCCCTTCTGATAGACCCACACAGAGCGCATGTCCTTGAGATGATCCAATTTGGTTTTGCCATCGCCTTGCGGGTCATAAATCCGATCGTCAATCAGCCAGAACCGATCCTCTTGCGGATGGACATAGACACATGTGACCACCCCAATGCCATTGATGACGCCTTGGGCGTTGCCGCTCTCTTGACGACGCACTCACGCGATCTTGCGCGCGTGTCGCTTGTCTAAAACCAGGTCATCAAAGATCACATCGCCTTTGGGCGTCAACGCGATGGGGGCTTTGACGTGTTCCCACACCAAGCGGGGGGGGATATGGGATACGCTCACCGGCGAGATAGCGGTTGATCATATCATGACTGAACCCTTCGCTATGGTCGGCGAAAGGGGGCAGGGTATCGTTGAGGGGACGGCTAAGCAGATACTGACAGGAATCCAAACGCGTCGGGTGGCGCATTGACACCTCCTCAAAGTGATAAATTTTACGGAATTGCACCCTTTTTTAACTCAGCATGCGTAAGTCCTAAAGATAGATAAAATGAGCGCGCCATGCTATGAAAACAACCTCCTACTTTGAAACTGCTGTTGCGAAAAGCCATCCCGAATCCGTAACCTATCGCACGTATGTTGAAGAAGCCCTGACAGAATACGAGTCCATCCACACAGAGCCTAATGGAAATACCCGGCGGTATATTTATGTCGCCGAGCGCGAGTTGTATCTGCGCGTTGTGGTTCTTCCAGATGGGCAAACGGTTCACAATGCTTTTTTTGACAGCAATTACACGCGAAAGCAAAGGAGAAAATAATGTCGCATTTTCAATATTTCCCCGAAACCGATACCCTTTCCATTGACCTGTCCGACGAGCCTGCAACAGGTGGGGCGATGAATGCGGGCATAGATGGCGAGGATGAGGATATTTTGTTTTCTATCGATGACGAGGGGCGGATCACAAATATCACCATCGAAAGGGCCAGCCTGCGCGCCGATCTGTCCCGCATCGCATTGGACGAGCGTCATATCGTTGTCGGACGCGGGTGCCCGACATTGCAACGTCACTCTGTTTAACTCTTGGAGTGCTTATGCCCAGAGAACCAGAAGCGGCATGGGAAAATGGGATTCGCAGCGTGCGCCGAGGCGAGATGGGGCGTTTGCGCGCCTTGCTCGGCGACGTGTTTTTTGAAGGGCTTGCGGATATTCAGCCGCACGCATTCAACGATGACAACGCGAGCAATTTGCGCGTGGTGGTGGAAAACGGCGAGGTGGTATCGCACATTGGCACCATTCGGCGGGAAGTATCCATTTTCGGGTGTACCCTGCGCGTGGCGTCATTGGGGGGCGTGGCAACGCTCGAATCGCACCGGGGCAAGGGATATGCCACCGCGCTTTTGCGAGACACCCTGCGCGATTGCCGCAAAGACGGCGTGGATTATATCATGGTATCCGGGTATCGCAATATGTACCACCGGTACGGTTGCCGATACGTGGGCCGCGATTGGATGTTTCACGTCCCAAGCGACCGTGCGGGCGATTTTGACGACGCGGCCTGGGCGATAGCCCCGGCGTCTGAGGCAGATGTTGACGCCATTGGACACCTTTATCGGCGCGAACCCGTGCGCTGGCTGCGCCCGCCTTCAGACATCGCGTTTGGCATCGATGGATGGGTGCAGAACCGCCCGGCCAAAACATATCTGATTCGGCAAGGGGATCACCCCGTAGGGTTTGGGGTGGTGCAACAGGCGCGCGACCGGGATGACGGGCAGGTGCTTATGCTCGATTATGCAGGCGAGCGATCCGCCCTTGTCGGCGCGTTGGGCAAATGGATTCGGGCGCAGAATTTGAAACGCCTCTCCCTGCACGTCAAGGGGTTCGACGCGGTATTGCACAACATGCTCGAAGCGCGCGGTTTGACCCCTGAACGCGCCAGCCTGCCCGGCACGACCCTGATCGTTCACTTTGCGCGGTTGCTCGAAAAAATGCGCCCCTATTTTGTCGAGCGGATCGGTGAACACGCTGCCCGTGGGTTGGTGTTTCGGGAAGTGGGAGACGAGTATCACATCCACTACGGCGGCGACCGCATCGTGGCCGAAAGCCGCGGCGCAGCGGCGCACCTGATTTTTGGCACATGGGACGGATCCGAAGACGCGATGCGAAATGCCGGAGGCCGCGCAGGCGAGGTCTTGCGAAAATGCCTGCCGATTCCAGGGGTCTGGTACGGCGTGAATTACGTTTGAGATTTCGCTAAACAGGTATTTCTGTGGTGCCAATTACTGACTGTGGTTCGGCCTTGACATGCCCAGAGGGACAGTCTATATTTGACCGCTTTCCAAATACGAGCCAGCATTAACTTTATTTTCCTGCTGATTGGGGAAATTTTTCCGAACAAAATGCCATTGAATGTGTGCATTGGTTGGTTGAGATTATGTGCAAGGCCCAGCAATTTAGCAGTGCCTTGCCAACCGTAGGCGGAGAAATTAATCTTGCCATTGTCACAAAGAGCGATGGCTTCCGTTTTGTCTCCAAACGGGAGTACCAAGTAGGCGCGTATTCAGTCCCGCGAGATGGAGGAAACTGATATGAAAAAAAATCCCTTAATGACGCTCGAGGAAAGGACCTGCAAAGGCAGGAGGTCATTCGTCAATTCGCAGAGAGCATTTCAGTTAAAGAGGTCCCGCAACAAAAGGGGCAGTCGCCCTATCCCCGCATCAATAGGCAGGCAGAAAGTGAAAACCCCTCCAAACTGCTCGCTCTCTAATGCCTGATGTTGTTCACGCTTTCACAAATTTGCAAGGACAGATGTTATGCCAGATGGTACTTCCAAAGATATTGTTTACGAACGAGTTCTCGATTTTGCGCGGCGAGAAATTGAAGAGGCGTCGGCTGAAATGGACGAGTTGCGCCAAGCCCTCCGCCGCTTGGAAGAGCGCGTAGAGGCCGCCAAATCGGTTTATGAGGCTGTTGCCGCGCGATTGAATTTGGAAGATGAACTGGCCGAAGAAGCCCACCGAGATGGCATGCCCGATATGCCGTTGTCCGAAGAACCCGCGGCATTGTCCGAAGAACCCGAACCGCAGGCAGAACCCGCGGCGAACAATGAGGCCCAAGATGAATTGGCCTCGATTCAGCAAAGCCTCGAAGCACGCGACAAAACAGCCCCATTGCCCATTGACCGCGCATCTGCATCCGACGAAAACGCGGGTTCAACAGACGATGATTCCGCGCTTTCCGAAGCCGAGCGCACGCTCATCGGCGAGCATCTGCGATCAAAGCGCAAAGGCTAAGTGCCCACATCAGCGATCACTATGAACCGGAACAGGGAATTCGCATCTTGCATGACTCCCTGTTCTTTGTATTTTGGGGAGGCAAAAGGCAACAATCAGTCCCCGCTCAACCACCCAAAACCCGACGCCCTTCGATGACCTGCTATCGCAGTTGTACCCCGTTTTGCGTTCCGTAGATTCGCCATTCCGTTGATTCGCACAAAGGAATTGTTATGAGCTTATGTGAAGCGGAGAAATCCGTTGACGAGATGGACGCCCGGGAACGGGCACGCTATATTGACGCCTTAACGCCCAAGGGCGGATTGTACACAGAAGTACAGCGCGCCGTGCATCCGCAGTCGAACAGTTCGTGGCGCGTGTCGCCCGAGCCGTGGTGGCTGCCGCCGCCGGTTTTGGCACATTTGGAGGCATTGGGCGGGCATCTCTATCGGTTTTACCGGGCACTCAATCTCTTGTATTCGCAGAGCATCCGCGGCATTCAACCCGCATGGGTCGCGCGGTATTTGGACCAGGGCAAATCCGAAGAGGTGATCAAGTTTGGGCAAATGAGCCGATTCAAAAGCCATGTGCCCTTGTTGATTCGGCCCGATGTGATTCCCACGCGACAGGGGATGATCGCCACGGAATTGGACTCCGTGCCCGGGGGGATTGGATTTACCGCGAGCCTGAATGCGCGCTATGCCAAACTCGGCGGTCGCATGGTCGGCGGGGCAGATGGCATGGTCACCGGGTTTGCGCGGATGATCCGGGGCCTTGCCGGCACAGACGCGCCGGTTTTGGGCGTGGTGGTCTCGGAAGAGGCATCGGCCTATCGGCCCGAGATGGCGCATTTGGGCAGTCGCCTGAATGCCGCGGGTTTAGAGACGCACGTCATCGCCCCCGAAGACGTGGTTTTTGTGGAAGATGGCCTGTTTGTCAATGGGCCGCGTGGTCGGCGGCGGTTGGATGTGATTTACAGATTTTTCGAGTTGTTCGATTTGCGAAACTTGCCCCAAATCGATTTGATCTTGTACGCGGTCCGCAAAGGACTGGTCAAAATCACGCCGCCTTTGAAGGCGTATTGCGAAGAAAAAATGATGATGGCCCTGTTTCACCATCCCCTGCTCTCGGGGTTTTGGCAACAGCACTTGGGGAAAAATTCCGTGGCTTTTTTGCAGCAGACCTTTCCCAAAACCTGGATTATAGACCCTGCGCCGGTTCCGCCGCACGGCGTTATTGCCGGGTTGGAAATTGCCGGGCAGTGCTTTTCCGATTGGCACGCCTTGGGCCGCTTGGGGCAAAAACACCGACAACTGGTCATCAAGCCTTCGGGCTATTCAGAACTGGCCTGGGGCAGCCGCGGCGTAGCCATTGGGCACGATATGGCCGAGCGCGATTGGCAAGGCGTGATCCGCGACGCCCTCAGTGCGTTTGAACAAACGCCCCATGTCGTGCAGGAATTTCACAATGGCGCGACATTTTCCGCGCCTTATTACGACTATGAAACCGATCAAATCAAAACCCTGAAAGGTCGGGTGCGGTTGCAGCCGTATTATTTTGTAATCGACAACGAGGCCGTGCTTTCGGGCTTGCAGGCCACAATTTGTCCGGCAGACAAAAAGGTATTGCACGGGATGGTGGATGCCGTAGTCGTTCCCGGCGCAGTGAAAGCGAGGTGAAAATGGACACAGTAAACGCGACTCCCAATGAAAAACTGACGCGGCTCAACACCCTGCTCAAAGACATGGGCAGCGCGGTGGTGGCATTCTCTGGTGGGGTTGACAGCACCTTTCTCGCGGCAGCAACGCGTCGGGTGTTGGGCAACCGCGCGCTGGCTGTGACCGCGGTCTCGGCGAGTTATGCGATGGGCGAACTCGACAAGGCGCGGGCATTGGCCGATCAAATCGGCATTCAACTCGAGGTGGTCTATACGCAAGAGATGGAGAATCCCGATTACGTGAAAAACGATCCGGATCGGTGTTTTCACTGCAAGAGCGCGCTGGCCGACAAGTTGGACGAGGTGATCGCGCACTGCGCGGGGAAGTTCGAGTATTTGCTCTACGGCGCTATCGCAGACGACATAGGCGATTATCGCCCGGGCATGGCCGCCGCTGAATCGCGCGGGATTCGCGCCCCAATGGTCGAGTTGGGATTTACCAAAGACGACGTCCGAACCCTGTCAAAACAATGGCATTTGCCCACATGGGATATGCCCGCGTCAGCGTGTTTGTCATCGCGGATTCCCTACGGCACAACCGTAACGCCCGAAGCCTTGCAGATGATCGACCGCGCCGAGCAATTTTTGAAAGCGCGTGGCTTTGCTCAGGTGCGCGTTCGCCACCACGAGGATATCGCCCGCATCGAGGTTCCGCCCGAAGATTTGGCGCGCTTTTTTGACAGCGGAACAAACGAGGCCGTTGCCCACGCGCTCAAAAACATCGGGTATCGCTATGTCACGCTCGATCTTCAGGGCTATCGCACGGGCAGTTTGAACGAGGTGTTGTTGGGAATTGATCATGCCAAAGGTTAGAGATGCCATCCGATTGGTGCAAAGGGATGGCTGGCAAATGGGAATATAAATTGATTTTCAGCTTGAGACGAGCAACGCATGATTCGTACGTAAGTCTGTTCCCCATTCCTCATTCCTCCCTGATGGGAGGCGGGATACGGACAACTTAAAAGCAAATTGGTATAACACTGACCCTTAACTCGAACAATCAGGTATGGCCTTACTCGAAATCAAAAAATTTGGTTGCCCCGTGCTGCGGCAAAAGGCGACTCTCATTTGCGATATAACCGATGAGGTGCAGCAACTCATCGAAGATATGTTTGCAACCATGTACGCAGCCGAAGGCGTTGGCCTCGCGGCGCAACAGGTGGGGTTTACCGAGCGGCTTCTCGTGCTGGATGTGCGACCACGCGATCCCCTGTCCGAACCGCTGGCCTTTATCAACCCGGAAATTCTGTGGACAGAAGGCGAGTGTATCGGCGAAGAAGGGTGTTTGAGCCTGCCGGGCATTGTGGGCGACGTCAGGCGTCCCGCGCAGATTGGCGTGCGCGCGCTCGACGGGAACGGACGGGAATTTGAAATGGATCTGGATGGCATTGTCGCCAAAGCCCTTCAGCACGAAATCGACCATCTCAACGGGGTGCTGATCGTGGAACACTTCAACGCGATCAAGCGCAATTTGGTGCGCGGTCAGTTGCGAAAATTGCAGCGCGAAGGCAAACGACAGGC
Organism: uncultured Latescibacterota bacterium; assembly: GCA_958295785.1. GTDB lineage: Bacteria > Latescibacterota > UBA2968 > UBA2968 > UBA2968 > VXRD01. Next base: position 561,479 of record OY282377.1, on the reverse strand, counting down.
ACTGGGGTTGACCTACAAATAGACGGACAGGGTACAACTGACCGTTTTTCAGGCCCAATTCATCAACGAATGGATGAATCGGCGAATCTCATCCCCCATCACCCGTAGGGGCGTGGCCCCTGTGCCCGCCCGAATAAATTATATCTGTCAATGAACTGCTACGCAGTTGCACCCCGTTCCACTGATTCGTATTTCGTATATTTAACCCCACCTATCAACTCAATATGCCAGCACATCGCGCCAACACATACATCGACTTACACCTGCATTCCACAAAATCGGACGGGTCTTTTTCGCCGACACAGGTTGTTCAGCGCGCCGCCGAGGTGGGGTTGTCGGCCATCAGCCTGACCGATCACGATTCGGTTGCCGGCGTGCGAGAGGCCCAAAACGCGGGGCGAGAGGTCGGCGTCGAGGTGATCCCCGGCATTGAATTGAGCACGCAAGAAGCGCGTACAGACGTCCACATCTTGGGCTATTTTGTCGATCCCGATCATTCGGATTTGCTCGCGTGGTTGCAGCAATTTCAGGAGGCGCGGTTCAAGCGTGCGGAAAAGATCGTGGAGAAGCTCAATCGCTTGGGCGTGCGAATCACCATGTCCCAAGTGCTGCATCGGGCGGGCAATGCCGCGATTGGCCGGCCCCATGTCGCCGATGTGCTGGTTGAAGAAGGCATTGTGTTTTCACACGATCAGGCATTTCAAAAGTATTTGGGGTATGGCCGACCCGCGTATCAACCCAAGTTCACACTGACGCCCGGCGAGGCGGTCGAAATTATTCATGCAGCGGGTGGGTTAGGCAGCCTGGCCCATCCAATTTTGTATCGGCGCGACGCGCTGATCCCCGATCTGATCGGACAGGGATTGGACGGCATAGAAGTGCTGCATACCAAACACGACACCGCGGCTGTGCGTCGCTATTCAGCCATGGCAAAACACTATGGCCTGCTCCCCACCGGCGGATCGGATTGCCACGGCGACAGCAGGGGCAACCCCGTGCTTGGAACCGTGCCTGTGCCCTCCGCATTTTTGGATGCGATGAAGGATGCGAAAAGCAACCACCGATGAACGCGGAGGGGGACGTAAATGTAGGTGCGGTGCCCCGTGCCCGCCCGAATAAATTATATCTGTCAATGAACTGCTACGCAGTCGCGCCCCGTTCCACAGATTCGCAGATTCGCCATGGACGCCAAACAACCCATCCCATTTCTCGACCCTGCTCGCGCTGATCAGTATTTTTTGAATACCCTTGCGGTGCTCAAAGCCGAAGGTCGCAATCCCTCTGTGGTGATGGAGGTATTTCCCAATGCCCACGGCCTGTTGTGTGGCATCCGCGAGGTGTTGGACATTTTGCGCGAAATATTGCCCAAAGATGCACGGGTTTGGGCACTGGATGATGGCGTAGCGATGACGTGCAAGGAAGTGGTGTTGCGCCTAAATGCGGATTATCGCGCCATTGGCGCGCTTGAAACGGCTTTGTTGGGCACGCTCGCGCACGGCAGCGGTTGGGCCACGGCAGCCCGCGCCTGCGTGGAAGCCGCGGGCGAGATTCCCATCATCAGCTTTGGCGCGCGGCACGTCCATCCCGCCGTGTCAGACCGCATGGAATACGCCGCGGGCATTGGGGGATGCGCTGGCTTTGCAACGCCGGCAGGGGCTGCTTTGTGCGGGCAGAAGGCATCGGGCACGATGCCTCACGCCTTGATGTTGATTTACGGCGACACCATCGCTGCTGCCCGAGCGTTTGATGCCCACATGCCCGATTCCGTGCGGCGCATTGTGCTGGTGGATACGTTTCTCGACGAAGCCGAAGAAAGCGTGCGCGTGGCGCGTGCCCTGTCCGGGCGATTGTGGGGCGTGCGCTTGGACACGCCCTCTGAGTTGGGCGGGGTGACGCCCGCGTTGGTCTGCCGCGTGCGCGAGGCACTGGATCGGGCGGGCTTTGACAACGTGGGCATTTTTGTGAGCGGGGGCTTAACGCCCGAGCGGATTTCAGAATTTGTGCGGTTGCAATGTCCAATTGCGGGTTTTGGCGTGGGCAACGCGATCAGCAACGCGTCGCCAATTGATTTTACTGCGGACCTGAAAGAGGTCAATGGCAAACCCATTGCCAAACGCGGGCGCAAGCCGGGCATTCAGGACAATCCGAGGCTGCGACAAGTATTTGGGGTGACACCGTGACCATAACCGTACTCTTTTTCGCGTCTTGCCGCGATTTGATGGGGGTCAGTGATCGAAGAATGACGCTGGCCCCTGGCGCGACTGTGGCAGACTTGATCTCCACCCTCGCATCAGAGCAAGCGCGATTTGCAGACCTCGCGCCGAGTTTGATGGTGTCGGTCAACCAAGTGTATGTCAATCGCAATGTGCAACTTCGAGTGGGAGACGAGGTCGCGTTCATCCCCCCCGTGAGCGGAGGCTAACCCCTGATCAACGCAGATGAAATACAGGTGCGGCCCCGTGCTCGCAGAAACAAAGGAAACACACGCGGCGGGGTGGACTGACCGCTGACCGCTACATAGGAATTTGATATGGCTGATGACGTGTATAAAATTCAAAACGCAGAGATAAAACCGGACGCGCTGTACGATGCGGTGCTGGCAGATTCGGACGGCGCCGTAACGACATTTGCCGGCGTGGTGCGCGACAACACAAAAGGCCGCGGAACGTCTTATCTCATTTACGATGCGTATAACGAGATGGCCAAAAAAAAGATGCGCGAAATTGGGGATGAGATCAAAGACAAGTGGGACGTGGATCGCGTGGGCATGTTGCACCGCATAGGGCGGTTGGAAATTGGAGAGATCAGCGTGTTGATCGCGGTTTCTTCGCCCCATCGCAAAGCGTCATTGGAAGCGTGTCACTACGCGATTGACCGCTTGAAACAAACCGTGCCGATCTGGAAAAAAGAGGTGTGGACCGATGGAGGCGAAGCCTGGATTGAAGGCGACCCATCTGCGCCGGGAACATCGCGCGATAGAGACATTTGACATCAACGAGGAATGTGCAACCTGAGCGTTAACAACCATTCGGAATTGAGGACCGTCTATAAACCACCGGCACCGCGGGCCGCACAAAAGGTGTTGGATCATCTGGACGGGCATTGCCAGAACTTCATCGCCCTTTCGCCCTTCTGCATTCTGAGCACGACCAACGCCAAGGGGCAGGCCGACGCCTCGCCTCGAGGCGACCAGCCCGGGTTCGTTCAGGTCATGGACGACAAGACGCTGCTTCCCGACCGCCCGGGCAACAATCAGGTGGACTCGCTCCAGAACATCGTGCAGAACCCCGGCGTGGGGTTGATCTTCTTCGTGCCGGGGATAAACGAGACGCTGCGGGTAAAGGGAAAGGCGGAGATAGTCACCGATGCGGAGATCTTGGAGCCGATGAAGTGGGGGCATCGCGTATCCGTTTCCGGGTTGCGAGTGACAGTGGCGGAAGCCTTCCTGCACTGCGGTCGCGCCCTCATCCGCTCGCGTCTTTGGGATCCAGAAGGCCAGATAGACCGTGCGGCCTATCCCACTTATGGCCAGGTGCTAGCAGACCAGATAGCAGGTGCCGACGCCAAAGAGATCGACGACTCCGAGGACGAGGCCAACCGGGAACGGCTCTACTAGGGCCATCGATGCCCGTATAATGATGTGGATTTGCAGAGGAATATCAAGGACAACAACTTGATTGACAAGCCCCGAGGAAAGGTCTATTCCACGCTTCAAAACGAGCACTTTCAAAACAGCCATAGACGACTGCTCGGCAGCAGGAGTTTATGCAAGAGCGGTCAATAGCACCAAACTCGGTGCAAGAACGGGGGATTTGGTTACAATGGATACTATCGTTCAAGAGAAAACATTTCTCAATTTTTCCAAAGAGGATATTCTTACAAAATTCGCGCCTGATGCTTTGAGAGAACTTGAGAACGAGCAGACTGCAATTCCAAAGCTCGCCAAGCAGGATGCGTTATTGCGCCAAATAGATTTCATTTTGCCCAATTTGCCAACATTTCATCATTTTCATCGCGCAGATGCAAGAGATATGTCTTTTGTGGAGCCTCAAAGTGTCCACCTTGTTGTAACCTCTCCACCTTATTGGACCTTAAAAAAGTATACTGATCGAAAAGGGCAATTGGGCGGCACAAAAAATTATGAGATTTTTTTAGAAGAGTTAAACAAAATCTGGACGCAATGTTATGAAGCCCTCGTTCCAGGGGGACGGCTCGTATGTGTCGTGGGGGATGTCTGTATCTCCCGCAGGCAAAACAAGGGACGGCACACGGTTGTCCCGCTTCATGCGTCTATTCAGGAACAATGTCGTAAAATTGGTTTTGACAATTTGGCCCCCATCATTTGGCACAAAATTTCAAATGCCAAATTTGAATCATCTCAAAGTTCGGGTTTTTTAGGGAAGCCCTATGAGCCGAACTCAGTCATTAAAAATGACATTGAGTTCATTCTCATGGAGCGCAAACCCGGAGGATATAGAAGCCCTGTTTTTATTGAAAGGGCATTCAGCGTCATCTCCGACATCAATCACAAAGCGTGGTTCAATCAAATCTGGACAGATGTAACAGGTGCTTCAACAAAATCTCACCCTGCGCCGTATCCTCTCGAACTTGCAAAAAGATTGATTCGGATGTTTAGCTTTGTAGGGGATACAGTTCTCGACCCATTTCACGGGTCCGGGACAACAGCTTTAGCCGCTTGGCAATCGGGACGCAATAGCATTACAACGGAAATAGATGAAGATTATTTTCAGAAGGCACTGAAACGTTTTGATAAGGAGACGCACACACTTATCAGCAATCATCAGCGAGAAATTTTCTCTTGAAGAGTGTAAAATGTCAGTCGATATCAATGCCTACGAGAATCTGATGTCCGATGCGGTAAAACATTTTTGGAAATCTCGTTTTCGGGCTGTTGAAAGCCAAAGGAAACGCGGAGTAAAGGACAGAGGGAATAGAGCCAGTGTGACTGCCGGTAAAAACCTCGATGGTTTCACAGCGATGATAAGGCAACTGATCGTTGATAATGGCATCAATGAGGTGATGGTCTATACTGATGGCAGAAGAGAACGGACGCTTCCTGGGTTTTATCGACCAACGAAAAACTGGGATATGCTGGTCATGAGTAAAAATCGGCTTCTGGCAGCAATTGAACTCAAGTCACAAGTTGGCCCTTCTTTTGGCAACAACTTTAATAATCGGATAGAAGAGGCATTGGGCAATGCTACGGACTTGAACACAGCTTTTCGGGAAGGTGCATTTGCGGAGTCACAGAAGCCTTTTGTGGGCTACTTTTTTGTTTTGGAAGAATGTCGAGCATCAATGACTCCGGTTCGCTTTTACTCGCCTCATTTCGCAGTCCTGCCAGAATTTGAGAATACCAGCTATGCCGCACGGTACGAAATTTTTTGTCGCAAATTGATTCAAGAAAGATTATATGATGCAGTCGCGCTTGTTCTTACACAACGTTCAGCAATGGGTACAGGAGCGTATCAGAGTCGCAGTCAGTTGACAGGCATGCGGAGTTTTATGTCGATATTGGCAGGAAGGATTGCCGCTATGGCGATGGGATAATGGGATAATTGAAAAGGGCAAAAAAACGCGAACCGCAGGACGTGAGCACGTCCTGCGGTTTTTTGTTGCGCGGGATGGCGATGTTGCGATAGACGGATAACGCGCTGACCGTTGCCGCGAATGGGCAAGTCGCGTTCTGCGCGGAAAGGCGATTCATCGCTGGCGGTTCATTCCGATTTGTGCTCCGAAGCGATGACGATGAAACCAAGGATGAACAGGATCACCAAAAATGTCAAAAACAGCATCATTCCAATCGGCATTTGATTGCCTCCCTTCGGGTTGTGAATGGGGTATTGCGTGCGTGGGTCAACTGGGCGTTGGGAACGGGATCAGCGCGTATAGCTTGCCCTTCATGAATCAATTTTGTACAGCTTTGCTTTTTAATCTGCGTCGAATGAGAAATGGCATCAGGGAAATCGAACTTTGAATTGGGCGGGGTCTTGGCCGAAGTGTTGGATGATGTGCTCAACTTTCGAGACGATTATTAGGCCACTCTCATGTGTCTCAAGATAGAAAGTTCCTATTGTGTAAGGAGCAGTAAAGCTTTTGTTATTCGAGTGTATTGGCTTGGTAGATACCGAATAGCGCGGGCCACGGCTTGTTGGCCGAATAGGACTGTGGCTTGTGTTTAGGATGTTGTTGTCTATAAGCCAACGCACAACCTCTATCATTATGTCTCTCCAATATTTGATAGAGACAGTTGAATTGTCGGGGAACGAAATGCTAATTGGCCTTGAGCCGTCTTTTGGGGGATTTAACGCTGAAAGTGGTTGCCATCCCTGTTCATCTATAACGGGCGGCGGTGGTTGAACGGTCGTTTCTTTGGTAGGCTGATATTTAGCTTCGCCTATTGGATTATCGGGTTTAGCTTCGTTTACAAACTCGTGGAAGGCCCGTTTGGTAATGGGTGTAAATTGTTCAATCGCTTTTTTAGTTTTTGAGCGAAAAATAACATTATCGAGGAAGAAACACACAAATTCTTTCTTAGGAGATTCGTATTCCGCAGCCAAGAGGTGTTTGATTTCCCGCGTGTATTTGAGTTCGCTCACCAAGATGGTATCATCAAATTTGGCTTTGGTAAATTTCTCCAGTTCCTCAACGAGTGGTTCTTGAATATCTAACAGATCAAACTCAAGGAACGGTTTGCTGTCCATTATATTTGGCTTCTCAATATCACAAAAAAAGCGATACGCGATACCATTGGTGAGCACACCGAACCGAGCCGCATGAACATTCTGAAAATATCGATGAAGCTGATTGGCGTGACTGCTAACAAGATCAACACCTGCGGTCTTACATTCAAACAAAATCGCAGGGGAGCCATCTTTGAAAATGGCGTAATCAACCTTCTCGCCCTTTTTTGTGCCAACATCAGCGGTATATTCTGCCCACACTTCATCCATGTCAATCGAAAAAGATGGATGGGCAAAAGCGAGAGCTATGCGAAGTCGTTCTGCCTGAGCGGTCTTTGTCCTGTGGGGTCACAAATCTGAAAGCGATGGAGTTGGCTTGCGTATTTCAAAAAAATTCCCGTGCCTGTTTCTCGTTAAGGCCGTGAATGTTGTAATGACATACGTCGCCCGTGAGACTGTCTTCTTGTTCTATTACGCACTGGTCTGGCAATATAGCGGTGTGGAACTGCCAAAAGATAGGAGGGTCACCGGCAATTCGGTCATAGTACTGTCGTATATGTGAACATGGTGCATTGCCCATGTCTTGAATGCAGGCGGTGTCGATGACCGAGATTCCGGGCGGTTTTCCAAAGGGCTTGAAGGCCAAGCTGTTGAATCGCTGTTTTCTGCGGTCGTATCTGAGGGCGTTGAGGATGCGTATAACTTTCATGTCTGTTTGGTCAACCTCCTGGCGAGATGTAGTGCCTCGTCATAAGAAAGGTCCGCGCGTTCATCTATGACACGATCATCCTTTTCAGCGACATAAGTGACCCTCCCAGAGGCGTTGATGAGAAATTCCCAATACCATTGATCGCAATAGGCCGTAACCATAATGTCCCCATCAGGCCCCGGAAAAGCATCGGTTTCCGGCGTGCATTTGGCAATGATCACGCGATTTATCAAAAGTGCGCGGCGAATGGTTTCCGGTGAGAAAGGTTTTCCTTCCCCGTAATCCCAGCCTTTGGAATAGCGGCTGAAATCCAAAATTTTTTCGCGTGCAGGTCTATGGGTTGTGGTCGGCATTGTATTGACTCATTTTGGCAGTTGTTTCATCGGTGGTCATGATGTTGTGGTCTGTGATCCGCTCCAAATTGCCGATCAATTCTCGCAGTTTTTCGGCAAGTGTTTTGGCGACCGTGTACGACATGTTGAGCACGGCAACGGGCGTTTCACCGCGTTTTAGCGTAACCGCAACATCACCTGCGCCCATGGCACTCAAAAATCCATTAAAATAAATTTTGGGCACATCGGGATCATCTTCTGCCTGCTGGATTTGGCGGGCAAATTTTTGTACGGGATCAATCTTTTGTTGAGTCATAAGCCTTCGGGTTGTGAATGGGTGAAAGCGCTTGACATGAAAGACGCGAGGATAGAAACGTAGGGGCGGTGCCCCTGTGCCCGCCCGCAGTATGTGTAAGGGCGATGCCCCCGTGCTCGCCCAAAATGGATGGGGCAAAAGCGAGATGCGGTTGGGCCACGCCCCTACGTTCTTGCGTCTCACATCTCGCGTCTCGCGCCTTTTGCCGACCGCTAACCGCTGATTGCTGACAGGCGGGCACGGGGGCCTACCATCTGCGTTCATCGGTGGTTGCTTTTTTGCCTTCTGTGCCTTTTGTGGCTAACCGTCTTAAGCCGTGAAAACAGCGATGACAGTCCAGCATATAGCGGCGAGGCCAGCCGCGATAGAGGCTTGAGGGATTTGCGTTTTGACGTGGTCCATCAGGTCACAGCCCGTACACATGGAACTGAGCACGGTGGTATCTGAGATGGGCGAGCACTGGTCGCCGTAAACGCTGCCGTCGATGACCGTGGCAAAGCACAGGGTCATAAACAACTCGGGATGCGACAGGCCATTTGCCGTGGCAACGGCCCAAGCCAGTGGCATTGCCAGCGGGAACGCCACCGCGTACGTCCCCCAACTCGTGCCCGTGGAAAAGGCGATGATCATGGTCAACAGTTGGAGCAAGACCGGGAGGAGGAAGTAGGGAATGCTGCTGCCGAGTTGCTCGACCAAAAACGTGCCCCCGCCGGTTTCTTTGCTGATGCCGCCAATGGTGATGGCGAGCAAGAGAATCACCGAGCCGAGCACCACGCCTTTGAGGCCATCTTGAAAACCCGCGACAATGTCTTTGAGCGACATGCCCTTGGCAAGGGCCATGCCCGCGGCCAACAGGAGCGCGATGCCAAACGCCCACAGCACGTTGGGCGATCCGTTGACAATAAACGTCCCGATGGCAATGGCGATGAGCGCGCCCAAGGGCAAGAAAAATTCGAGGACGTGCGGTTTGTAGCCCTCGGGCACATTGCTGCCCTGCAATTCCTTCGCGCTCAAGGGATCGGCGCCGTCTGCATCGAGTTGCCCGGTTTCCCGCGAGCGTTTGACGGCAGCTTTGAGTTGCTTGCCCAAAAACAGGGGTTTTTCAATGCTGAGTAAAAACGTACCCAGCACCGCAAAGATGGCGTAAAAACAGAACGGCACGCTTTTAAAAAAGAAGATCAGACGGTCGGCTTCGGTGGCTAAGAAACTGACGCCCGACACAAAGATAAACGCCTGCACATAGCCGGGCCAGGCATTGAACGCGAGTTGAGACGCAATGGGCGAAGCCGTGGAATCGACGATGTAGGCCAATTCCTCGTGGCTGATGTTTTCCTTGTCCGCAAGGGGTTTGACCGTCGTGCCGACCAGCACCGTGCTCACGGTGCCGCCCTGAAAGAAAATGACGCCGAGCATCCACGCGACGAGTTTGGCACTTTTGGGCCCGCGAACAAAATGCACGGTCATAAACTCGGCAAACGCCTGCGCCGCACCCGTGCGCGCCCAAATTCCCATCAACCCGCCCAAAAGCCACAAGTAGAGCACCAAGATGGTCGCCGCATTCGTGGTTGACAACGAAGGGATCAACACCTCGCCCGTGAAATCGTATCGCGTCAAAATGAGCGCGCCAGCCACAATGCCGCCCAACAGGGCCGTGACCGGTTCGCGGGTCAGCCAGCACAAAATCACGGCAACCGCGGCCGGCAACAGGGACCAATAGCCCCAGTGGTGTTTGGCGATGAACTTGGAATACATGGTTTGTCCATCGCGCATTTCCTTGACAAATTCTTCTTTGATCGGCGGCGTTTCGCTCGATCCGTGTATTTTGTCTGGATGAAGTTGGGCCTTAGCCAAAGAAACAGCGTCAAAGTACGCGGGCTTTTCCCGGTAAATGTAATACAATTTGCCGGCGTCGTCTGTGTGAACATCCAAGGCGATCTGTTCCACAGTCCACGTTGGCGGCACGCTCGCGCCGACCAGCCATGAGACAGCCATGGCGATGGCAAAGATGACGAAATTGCGAATACCTTTGGACATGCGATCCCTCCACAAATAGGGGTGTAAAAACACGGTGCGAATGCGCGTTAAGATAGGCCAATAAAATGCGGCTGTCAATTGCAATGGTTCAAGCGCGTTTTGACGTTTTGCCACGAATCATCGGAACGGACATAAAAACCAAAAAGTCACTGGATTCCCCTACATATAGCCAAACAAAATCCCGCTGGGTCATGCCGAGCGGGATTTTATTTTTTTAGATTACAAAGCGACTAACATCTCATAGCCAGTTTGAAATGCAAATCCAATCGAATCATCCCTGATTTACTTTCACATTCAGGCTGGAGTCAAAGTAACCTTTAATGTCCCCCAATTCTTCGTCCAGTCCACCAAAGAGGAAACATCTTCCCAAGTTCAAATTGAAAAATCGACAACTGGTTTCAGCGAGATGCGTGCAAGCGTGGCAATTTCCACCGTGTTGCTGATGGCAAACAGGGTCATAGACGCAACGGCGGGTATCGTTCTGGACCTGACTTAACCATTCTGCCAGCGACTGTTCAAAAAGAGATGCCAATGCGCCGATGGTCGCTCCATGGCGATGGTTGCAGTAGATCGCAAAGGTCAAGGCACGCGGAAGCACATACTCAGCAAGACTCGTTTTATCGAGTCCACACAGTAGCGAAGCACGGCGGACGAATAAGTGACTCATGGTATGTAAAAGTCCGAAAACCATACGAGCTTCAGCTTCATCGTTCGTCAGACGCTGGCGCAATGGAATGTTATTGAACATCTGGACAAAATACGCTTGGCGTGCTACGGCGGGATTTGTGGCATTTGGTAACGTGGGCGAAAAGTCATTGGTCTTCAACCACCCCCACACCCGCTCGGCATCTAAACGAACAATGATAGCGTCAGCTTGTACAACATCTACAAAAATCGGAAATTTGCCTTGATGGTCACCGTCGGCAGGGAAGGCGTTCAATCTGCATTCGTCTGGCTCATAAGCGACGCGACTAAACCCGAATGTTGCCAATGTCATCGGAAAATCAGTGGTTAAAGTCAGGCGTTCAATTCCCATGTGCCGAGCGATTTGACCGGCGGTTTGTTGATTTGGCGATGGATTGTCTAAGCCAAATAATTCTTGTGTACTATGCCCCGTTTCGGCGGGCAAGACAGCTTCGAGCATCTCCTGTCCAGCGTTGCGCCAAATCTCTCCAGAAACTCCCGTTTGCTCAACTAAGGTTTGCCCAATGTCCGCTGTTGATTGATTCTGAGGGCTTGTTTGCCAGTTACCTTTTAAGCTCTCTTGCATCTGCCGATATTGCTCAATTTGTTCATCCGTGTAACCCATTGCGCGAAGTTGTGACTCTTCTGCTTCGGAAAGCTCAAATTGTGCTTGATTACTCTGGCTTCGTTGTTTGACAAAGCCCATCAGCGACTGTCCTTGAGTCTGAGGCAATTCCAAAAAATAGGCAGCCGTGACCAACTGCCAATCGTCCGTTTCCAAAAACGCATTCATTTCTGATCCAGGTTGATTGAGCAGTTCAACGTAATGCGGGTAGTATGTACGTCCGGCACGATGCACTTCGATATTCATTTGGCGTAAGCGTTTTTCGGTTTCTCCAGTCATTTCTTTCCAGTTGCATCCGCTACAATAACCACCAAATAGAGGTGTCGGTTTCTTGCATTTGCGGCATATCCAACGAAACCCACTGATACGTTCACTCCCGCGTGTATCAAGCCTGAATCGACCACTGATACCATTGCAATTTGGGCAGTGATAGGGAGGGGTCAGCGGTTCGATATGTCCACAACGATGTACCTTAATCCAACGTAATTGAATCAGTCGTTTCTTCTTACAATTTGGACAGGCACCATCAAGCTGAACTTGGGCATAAGAGTCGAAAACACAGCCACACGATTTTTCCTGACACCACAGCACTTTGGGATAAGTCTGCGAATAGACTTTTTGAGGTTCCAGCAACACAACTTGATCTGGATGCAGACGGTGGAAAATCCTTGCTAAATTTTCCTGCCATGCAGAGGCATACCGTTTAACTGCCTGCAACACCAAATCCACATTGAGGTCGGTCTTCTGCATTCCCCGAATTGACGTAATTTGGGCCAGGCGATTTGATTTATCAAAATCGAAAGTTTTGCCGGGCAAATAATTGAACAGAATTTGCTGTTTCCCGCGCGTCATTTTCATATCAAATTCCTCTTTTTTTCGCTTTACAGAGTAAAGCACCCTAAACGATTCTGATTCAATCGTCCAATTCAATCTCGATGGCTTCATCCACATCTCGGAGACTCAGCATGGGACGTGGAATTAAGGTGTTTGATACAAACAACTCATGGCTTCCGGCACTGCCGATCTGGTCTAAGAAAAGTCTAACGTACCGACGAATTTCTGATCGAAACCCTTCTTCTGCCGGATTGTTGGGGTGCGTGACGCCATAAGCCGCTTCAAGTAATGGAACAAAGTCACTTTCAGACAATTGGTCGCTAATGATTTGCTTTTTGACAAAATCGAGCATATAAAATTTGTTGGGATTGTTCTCACTTGAACGATTGGCAATATATTGTAGCAGTACGCCCATAAACAATCCAGGCAAGGTTCGCTGAACACTAAATTTTGACCAGCGGTTAATTGCTACAGGTTCTATGAGTTGCCCCAAAAACTCATGGAATTTTGTGAAGTAGGCGTAGTGGCTCTGGTCGCGTTCTCTCGTTGGATGCAGGCACATTAGCACCACGCCAACGTGTTGGCGGCCGATACGGCTGGAAGCCTGAATGTATCCGGCGTTTTGGCGCGGCATGCCGTAAAATAGCATTCCATTAAATCGGTTTACATCTACGCCGTGACTGATCATACTCGTGGCTAAAATTGTGTCGGGGGCCTCACCTGGAGGTGGATGCGGAGTTTCGACCTTTTCGAGAATGCGCGTCACTTCTGAAGTCGAAGTACTACCCGTCATTTCTGCGATTTCCAGCAGTCGATAGCCCTGTCGTTGCAATCCTGTATTGACAGCGTTTTCTAAATCGGTGTGAATTGAACTCAGGTCACGCCCCGCAAGGAAATAGGCCAGCGAAGTCACATAATTGTCAATCAATTTCTGCCAAGCAGAACTTCCCGGTTGAACGCGACCCTTGTATGGATTGGGGGCACCACTCGGCAGTTTCTGCAATGTTTGCAGGGTTTCATGATAGTATTGCAAAATTTCCAGCGTCGCGTTGAAGATGGTCTTATTATGTGGGAGAATACCCAAAAAGAGTCGTTGTGGGTAATCCTGTGTTTGAGCATAAAAAGAACTTCCAAGAGTTGGCCCAGGAGCTGGAAAAACTCGAGCTTGTGCTTTGGTTCGTCCATAGAGGTGTTCGACCTGTCTATCAAAGGCTTCAATTGTGGCAGAGGATGCGATTACCTTTAGCGGCTCTGTCTGTCCAAACTGTCTTAGAAGTTCTTGTGTAAAGGTTTCATAATGGGCATTGAACGTACCGAGCCCTTCGCGCAACAAATGTAACTCATCCTGAATAAATAGCGTCGGTCCTGAAAGTCCTCTAGGCACCTTTTCCTTTAGATGTCTATTGTCGCAATCTTTCTGACAGCACTTAGCACCTTTGTAGTACCCATGTATGGTACAATAACCTGTCACCTGTCCAAAGATGAGCGAAAATTTACGCTGATTGCCTAACCCTGCGAGCTTATCAATCGTTCCAACAATGACAGAGGGCAAGTAACGATAGATCTCGTTGTCAATGACATATATGGGAAGAAACCCATTGGGAAACGCACAGTTTTTATTTCTACAGCGATGACGGATACGTACCTTTTGTTCATCCAGATCAACTTGAACTGTATTTGTGCGGCAGGACGGACAAGTGACAACGCGCTTCCATCGCTGACGCTCTTTTTCATCTTGTGCCTTACTCCAGTTGACTCTTTCCTCACCTTTAGGTCTTTGCACTTGACTGACGTTTACCAACTCATTCGGTGTTCCTTCCTTACCGACAAAATAGCCGACAGAGAATCCCGTGACGCCTTTTCCGATCAGACGTGGGTCTGTATGTCCAAGACGCACCAATTCGGCTGTGCCGATGATGTCTGCCATCCGCTGCGTCTGTTGAAGCGTGAGTAGGCGCAACGGAAATCGTGTCCACGCGGTCACACCAGCGCATTTTCCACGCAACCGATCAAAGAAACAGTGAAAAACCAGAACACCCAAGTAGGCTTCCGTCTTACCCCCACCGGTGGAAAAATGAATGATGTCCACCCTTTCACGTTCTAAAGCGTCGGAACTATTAGGTTGAACAAGAGAGGCGATACCGGAGATTTGGTTGACGAGAAAGACAATCTGAAAGAGTCGCCACGCTTGCTTACTTTTATTGGGTGATGGATGCTCACCGGCGCGTCTAAAGACTTCATTGGTCAGTTGGAATGCAAGTCGAATATCGGTATTGTTGCGAACAAGTTCCAATCCTCGTTCAAAGCACTGAATTTCATCCCTAAACCGGGCCTTATCCTGATCAAACTCATTCTTAAATTCAGCCTCCCATTGGCTACTAAAATGTTGTCGATATTCCGCTTCACTACTATCCCATTGCTTCAGACTTGCATACATGGCGGATCGAATTGATTCGAGAACAGGAATCGGATCATTTGCCAACGCTTCAAATCGAGCTTCCGGCTCAGTGCTTGTCAAGTAGCGCATCTGGCGATAGTGCGGTGTGTGCGTCGTGTGATATTCGGTTTCGGAAATCTTTTCAACGGCGCAGTTAAACCCACGGCCCCAAAGGTTTCGGTCATATCGAAAGCCATCAGGAGCGAGTTCTAATGTAAAGGGGATAATCTGACCATTTGTGAACCGAAGCTCAACCGCCGTATCGAATAAAAAGTTTTCGCGGGTTGATGAACGATCAGGCATGGGAGAAGCGTTTGTAAAGTTGATGGATATAAACAGGTTGCCCGATTCACCGGCATTTGACTGGCTTTCACAGTTGCCTTGTACCTCCCACGCCCATGAAAGCGGAATTTCGTTTCCAGGTTGTTCTTTGAAACGGTTGTATTCGATTTCTGAGGTCAATGCTGTTTCCGGGATATTGACCTGCCCATCCATATCACCGCTGATATGTCGCAATCGCTCGGGGTCTTCCAAGACAACCTGTCGCGCTCGCTGAACTTCTGCATCTAATGCCTGTTCCAGTTTGGATTTGTCAATTGCCAATGCGCCATCCGTTCCTTTTCGGAAAAGGACATTCCCTACCGCTTGACACGATATTTTTCTGAAGCGTGGGCAAAGCGCATCCCGTTTTTCTCGTTGCTGGCGGCGTTCCGCTTGTGCCTCTTGACGGTCGCGTTCCAGTTCCCATCGTGCTGCCCTTTCCGCATCATCTTCAGGTTCAACATTTTTTGCGTCGTCTTTCTGCGCTATCCGTTCAGTAGCGGGTTGTTGGTCGGTTTCCGCGTCAGGTATTTGGAAATCACGTTGTTGTTGGTAGGTTGGGAATACGCGATAGTAACAGGACCATTTAACGGTTACCCCTATTGCCAATTCATCATCTTGAGGGCAGGCCATAAATTCAGCCCCGAAGGAAACAGGTGCCAATTTGTTTCGCCAGTCGCGTGTCGAGCGATTTTCATTTTTATCGTTTTCGCCTGCTGCCGAACGCAGATTTCCGACAAAGTAGCAATCGCGTGGCAAGTTAAAAAGACATTCATTTTTTAACCTACCCGAAGCCTGACCTATAACGTGCTCTGCAATATGGGTTGCCAATTTTTCCTCTTCTTGTGCTTCTTCTCGCGGTGTCCAATTTCCATTATCCATAGTTCATCTCCTCTGATAACTGCCCTAAGTCTGAAGTCAAGAAAAGCCCCTCTACCTGTTCGATTTCTTTGACCGTTAGCAGACGCAAGGCATCTTGAAAGTCGTTGAACGCAATGCCTAAATCCGGGTCGATAAGTTCGTTCATCTGTTCAGGCGTTGCTTCCACTGCTCCTCGCTGAAGCCAACTGTTCAACTTGCGTGCAAGTCCTCTGTGGATGCCGCGCAAACGAGAGGCAGCACGCACGATTTGACTTTGATATTGTTTCACAAAGGACAGGTCAAGTACGTCGGCAATTCGCCCAAGGTCTTTTGGGTCGCTGGGGCCCATAACACCTCTGTTGAGCCAAAGCCGAATGGCTTGCTGTGTCTGAAGTTGACTTCCGCGTTGTCTCATCCGACTCAAGATTTCTTCTGGTGTCAACCCGGACATCTTCGCACCCTGAACCACTTCATCCTGCCATTTCTGAATCAAGTTCAGATACAGGGCAAAGGAAGGGTGGGCGTGAACACGCGATACGATGAGTTCATAAAGGTTCTGCCGCTGTTGCCCTTGTATGAACAGAACTGTATCACCGACGCGGAGTGAGCGAATGCTACGTTCATCCAGTTTTCGTTTTTGGGTCGTTTGTAAAACGACTTGTATTGTCGCGTTCAAAGGAAGCAACACCTGCAACCCTTCGCAAAATGTCACGCGAATCACCCTTTCAACACTTATCGTTTCTTTGATTACTTTTGTTTTTATCTCCGTAGTTGGTTCATCTATCAAAACGGATTCATCAACAAAATCATCGTTCGTTTTCATCAGCCAAGCCATTTCATCAACACGTTTTGGGACATGGAATATCTCTGGTACTTTTGGGGATGCCCCTTTTTTTATTTTTTCAACTTTAATTTTTTTATGGGGTGCCACCTCAACACGCGAGGATGTGGGGTTGCAGTTCTTTACGACAGGTTGTTGGGCAAGCACTGACAAAACTTGTAGATTGTCAGGGTGTTCGGTATGGAGCGATTGGTTACATTTATCGATGCAGAATGAGAATAATCTAACTTGATGCGGGTGGAGTAAAGCGTCCAACTTCTCACAACGCAGCAGAGGGGCATACCTTGCAGAGTGATAAGGGACACCGACCAAAAGCGGGGTCCAAAGTTTGTCAACGAGAGCTTTAGGAGCGTCATCAATATA
The DNA here is from genome assembly GCA_958295785.1 of uncultured Latescibacterota bacterium. Classification (GTDB taxonomy): domain Bacteria; phylum Latescibacterota; class UBA2968; order UBA2968; family UBA2968; genus VXRD01. The sequence continues at coordinate 544,418 of OY282377.1, read as the reverse complement.
CGCTTTGCCATGTTCATAGTGTTCACGCATACGTTGCCACTGGTTAAATTGCTTGAGGCTGATTAGCCAAACGTTGATGGAAGCAAGATCATCTGGCGAAATATCGTGGTATGCAAGTAGGGCAAGGGCAAACAGGGTTTTACGGGCTTCACTTGGAAACACAAGAAGACGGACACAGTTCTTTTTGAGTTTAGAAACGCAAAGGTTGCACAGTGTATCCCACAAAGGCGGTTCTTCCCCTGATTGGAATCTTTGGTGAAGCCGATCTAACTTTTCACATGCATCATACAAAGATTGACCCAACGATGGTCGTTCGCTTTGAAGATTTTCGACAAAACATGAAGCTGTTTTTTGAGAATCCAAAAGCGAATAGACTCCCCAAAACTGCGAACTCTCCGCTTCGTAAAAATCGTAGGGCGTGTTCAACTGTTCCAAATTTTGCGCGTACTGCCGAATGACTCGCAGCGCGTCAGAGGCAAATTTGTCTTTTATTTTTTTTGATAGGTCAAAAAGAGAGCGATAGACCTGTAAATACTGCTCAGTGTACCCGTCAACCGTTTCGCCTTCTATCACCACCGGGTGAACGATAGTGCTTTTTTTGTCTGTCTGGCTATATGTTGGGTATGGCCATCGAAAAATTTGCCAGCCAGCCTCTTGACACTGCTGGATCGCATCTGAAAGTGGATTTTGAATGCAAGCAATAACCGGAACATGGGCTTGCTGAAGTGCTTCCAAACAGGACGGGAACCACTTCAACCGTTCACCGTTGCCGAGATCTACGAAACACCAAGCAGGTCGATAAGAAGCAACGATTTGATCGGGATTTGTCGGCGTATTAGAAAAAATAATATGAGGCAAACGGTTTTGAAGGTCAGGGGTCGGTAAGTTAGTGTTGGTATTTCTCTTTAGGTCTGTTTGGGTAAAAAGCTCCTTGAGGCAAAAATTTCCACAATACGTTTGGGACAAAGAGTCCCGAATACTTGCTGTTGCACCAAAATAAACGACGGGATGAGACTGAATATTTATATGATCGAAAGCCTGCTTCAACAAGGCGGTTGCAAATACTAATGGAATGCGATGTGGTGCTTCATCAGGCAGAACAATGAGCAGTGATTGTCGCTGGATTTGAGTAGCACAAATTAACTGCGCGCTATGTCTATCTACCTCATCTACTGAGTTTTTTCCACCCTTAAAGCACAAGCGTTCTTTCTCCCAAATTGCTCGAAAAAAGTTGTCCCGGCTGGAAGACATCCGATCAAGGTTGGCGTATATTTGTCGCCAATATTCGCTTTCAAACACTTTGCTTCCCTACCTTTCCTTGAGCCGTATTTTGACTTCGTTTGTTTTTTTTATCCATGTTTGAAACTCAGCAAATGTAAAAATTCTGTGTTGTGTTGCCCCTTGAAATAATAGAATGTTGTCTGGTTGAAGTGCCTCCAAAAAGCGGGTATAGTCCGAAGCTGTGACGATGACAGTCGCGCTTCGGTCACGCGCTAAAATAGATAATTTTTTTGCAATAAGATTTGTAGCAATCAGGTCTAAATTTTCGCAAAACGCATCAATGAGCCAAAGGTTACTCTCCGCTGCCAAGAGAGTAGCTAACATGGCTCGATACTTTTGTCCTTCGCTCAACTGTTGAAAGGGCTTCACGTAAAGAAATGCTGAAGACAAACCGACAGTATTCATCAACTCAAGCCCCCGACCAACATCGCCTTTGCCGAACACCTCAATGAGGGCTTTCGTAGAACGTATTGGTTCAAGCGTTCTAATGTGTGCATTTTGGGGCATACGAAGGTGCCCGGTTTTAGGCGACAGTTCTCCGTTTAACAACGTGAGGAATGTACTCTTGCCTGTACCGGACACGCCTGTGACGAGCCATAAGGTTCCGGGGGCAATGGAAACGGTTAAGTCTTTGAAAATCGGTTCTGTCAGGGTATCTAATGAGATACCAAACGCATCTTCCACTTTATGAGTGAGTTGGGTACGGCGCACACGGTTGGTAAATTCTACCCCCACGCTGTCGAGTTGAATGGATGTCTCGATAGGCTTAGGAGTTTGCTTGTGATGAATCATCATTTTTTTTTCAGATGCAAAAACGGACTCGACATTGAGTTCGGAAATACGTCGCTTAATAAACTTAGATGCGTCCGGATGCAACCCTTTTACATAGACTGGCTTTGGAAAGACCAATACATCTTTCAGCTTTGACAGACCTTTGAGCGTTGCGCGTTGCGCTTGCCGTTTTATGTCCGCCAATGCCTGTTCAACTGTTATATCTGTATCTATCTGATACGAGTTGAGCAATGCCTGAAATTGCGAGAGTTTGGCATCAACAATCCCACAACAATCTCCAGAAAAAATTTCTCCATTCTTTAGTCTATCCCTGTTTTTGATTAGGTAACCGATGTCGTTGGTAATGCGATGTATATTTCCTTCTGTTTCTCCGATATAAGTCATTCCGGCGTTTTCGGCGAAAGGGACATATCGAAGCATATCCGCGGAAATTTCAAGCACATAAGGTTGCCATCCGCCGCTCTGCCAATGCGTCTTCGCAAATTCGGCAGCGTGTTTGACGAGCAGTTGTCCAACCCCTGTACTGCGAAGTTCAGGATGAACTACACAACGGGCAATCCTAACGAACAGCGAAATGTAATTCCGAGCGATGTTGAGATTCCATTGCTGCCAACTGACGCCATTGAGTTGACAAGCCACATCAAAGAGATTGCGACGTGGTTTACAAGCAAAAAAAGCGGTCGCCAATTCAATATAGCCGACGACAGACGGAAGAAGCGGATGAAAAGCACACATCACTAGAGGCGCGTGTCGTCCAAATAATGACTTGCCGCGATAGTGTTCCAATGTCAAATGGCGATACGCTTGGTATTCTTCGGGTTCGGTAATTTCTTTGACATGGACAGGTAATGTTAATCCACCGAGTTGTATCACATCTGGCTTTGAATAAATCGGAGATACTCGCGCTTTTCCATTTTCGCAACGGACATAAACAGCATTATCAGCAAATTCGAGTATATCCCCCGTCGTTACACACGCCGAACGGGGAACTTGAAGCACCTCTTTTGAATCAGAATCCCGTTGAAAATAAATGAATTTACACGGTGAACCCCGATTTTTCCAACTTATGCTTATTACCTTTGCGTTGGAAATTGAGTCATTGCTACTTGATCCCATAATACTTCCAATCAATAATGGATGCTTTCAGCCAGCCAACCGCCGAGTACGCCAAGTGTGCTAAACTTTCTTCACCAACTTAGACTAACATAAAGAAATCAAGCGTCTGAAACAGATGAGTGAACATCCGCAGGAATGCCTCAAAGTCGGCCTCTCACAAATCCATGTCAACGCTTTTTGTTAGGGACTCTTAGAGCATAACAGAACGCGGACAGAAGTAGAATGGCACACAGTCGCCCACGCACAGGTCTGAATGACTTCTCAAATGAGTCGTGAGGCGGCGTTGCTTGATGTTGTTCATGCCAATCGGGGTGCCGGGAAGTTGGCGTTTTAGTATCTCCGCGTCGCACCAGAGATAGTTGTCTGCAATAATGGATTTGAGCCGATCCAGATGAACAATATGGTATATCTTTGGCTGAGGGGGCACTAGCATAGTCAGATCTCAGTCAGCCACCTCGCGCACATCCACTTGGCCGGTGACCACGTCGGCGATCAGGCGAGTGCGGTATTCGCTCAACAAGTCAATTTCCCGACGGGCACGAGTAATGGCAGCGTCGATGGCGGCGGTCTGTTTGTCCAAATACGCGGCGATAGCGGCTTGCTCGGCGAGGGGTGGAACGCATACATGAAATGAACGAAAGCGACTTTCAGCAATGGCCGGATACGCAATGCCAACCGATTCCGCTGTTACGCGGTCGGTAAATGCGTTATTCTGGACCACATAACTCACGAATTTGGGCGCAGTTGCACGGCGCGGAGTAAGAACAGCAAAGCCCGTTGAGCAGATCAAGGCGTCGTTCACTTCTTCGGCAAACCAAACCGCTTTCAAGTACGTCCTCACTGTGGAGATGATGGTATCTCCGCTTTTGACGATGCGCCTAGCCCTCGATGGCGCATGAGCGAAACGAATGGTGGAAGGTTCCTCTACGAGTACACCAGTGCCTACTGCGCCGATTTCCAGATAACGAAAATCAAAGTCGGGATCTGTTGTTTCGGGTAGCACCGCCTCATTTATTCCGACCCAGTGCTTCAACCGCCGCACTTCCCACTGCGCCGGCACATCGCCGAGCCACTCGACGCCAGAGGGCTTGAGGGGCACGTCCGGGTCAAGCCCGCGCATGACCGCCTCGTGGATAACGGCCTGCCGATACTCTTTCAGCAACTCGATGAGCCGCTCCCGGCTGCGAAGGTAGCGGCGGATGCGCCCGTCGGTGTGATCGAGGTAGCGGACGATGGCGGCTTGTTCGGCGAGGGGTGGAATCGGGAGTGGGTAGTTGGCCACGAATGCCTGTGGTACGCGTTGTTGACCGGCCGCACCCGTCATCTCCTCAGCACCAGAATGTCGAAATTGTGCAAGGGTGGTCAGGCGGTACAGAAACTGTGGGGAGATGGAAGAGCCCGCTCGCAGGACGTGAAATTCCGTTGAACCGAAACCGATTTCTGTAGATAGGGCATCGAGACACGCGCCCTTGCCATTCTCAAAGCACGGCGTGATTTTGGCAACAAGAACATCGTCTCGTCGAAAATAAGTAAAGCCATTCCAAACGCCAGAGGCAGAGACCACTTTCTCATCTATTTCCCCATCTGTTCCTACTCGTTCCATGGGGAGAAACGTCACCGGCGTATCTGCTGTAAGGAATGTACGCGCTTCGGTCTTACTCGGGTTCAACGATGCGACCCACTTCAACCGCCGCACCTCCCAATGCGCCGGCACATCGCCGAGCCACTCGACGCCGGAGGGCTTGTAGGTGGGGTAGGGTTTCAGATTGGAGGGCATAGTAGGCTTTATGTCCATTCCAGCGGAGTACCACAGTAGCCCGTCTCATTGAAACGACGCAACCATGCGATGCAATCTTCAATTACTTTTTTGGGAAACTCACACTTGTGACTTGGGCCGCGTTTACAAATATCAATTTCAGAGAATGTGGGGATTTGGGGACCGCTACCACCCCAATAGATAAAATCGTCGCTGATGAGAACCCGGTCTATCTTTGTGTCGTGACACAGGTTTTTAAGATTTGGCTTTCCACATTCATAACTGTGGTGAGAATCTATTTGGATCCATTCGTTTGAAGTATTGTCTCGATAGTAAATATTGTCTCCAAAGGCTTTGCGGATACTGGCGCACATATCGGGACGCTTTTCGTGAAAGCGAGGGTCTTGCCAGTACTCGTTGAACGACATTACTTCGTTCACGCACATAGCATAGACGATATGCCGTTTTCGTCCTTTTGACTTTGACCCGGTCCCAATTATCCAGTCACCGACTTGAGCGGCCTTTCGTATTCTTGGTTTGCAAGTAGCTAGCGTACAGAAACCATAAAACGGATTCGGGGCAAAGCCGAAGTCTCTCGCCACCACATACGAATATAGCGTTGGCATCTGTTCACCTCTTCATCGGCAGGAATATCGCTCAATACTACGGTAGCCCTGGTTTGATCCATCTTGCTTGTACCAAGTGTTGGATTTGCCATTGATTGCGTCTATGATACTTTCCCCATGCCATCCGACGACTGCATCACCATAACGTTCAAGAGCTTTGGGCAATTCGCAGTCTCGCGCTCCACGCTCCCATACTCCGACAATCCGTTTGCCTTGCTTGTGCGCGTACTCTATCTCCCATTCTACCCAGTCGCTGTTTTTTGTTTTCTCTGACACATAAACGACTAAGCAACCTGATTGCCGTATCCGCGGAGCGAGTATCTGCCCTTTTATGTAATCTTCGTTGTGCGCGTTGTTAGGGTTATCCGCTGTGATGGAATAATCGCGCCATGTCATACCGTGTCGTTCGACTAAACTTTTAAGGTCCTTCAGTCCCCCGTCGTCCGCGTGCTTGTGGGGTATGAAGATGTTTCTGATTTGTTCATTCATTGTTTATTTTTCCTTCTCTGTCCGTTCCAAGTTGGTCAAATGATCACATTCTCTTGAAGCCTGCGGTCACAACGAGTTCTTGCATTTATTGTTCAACGCCTCACGCGCTGCTAATCCTTCCAGCCAGCCGAACAATCACCGCTCCTGTTGTTTCCAAACTGAACCCGGTTGTTATTCGGCGGCGTTCCTTCTCTTCTTTGGAATGCCTTGTGAATCCATTGGCGAATCCGATCCGTCGCCTGCTGGCCGGGCCAATCGTAAATGCAGGCGTAGGGGTCATCTCTTCCGCCGTTATCCGCCAGTCTCGGCGGTATCAGGTGAGGATGGTACTTTCCCGTCCCAAAATCCGGGTGATTGGGCAACAGAATCCCCAACAGACCGCAGCGGGGGTTCTTATCCGTTTTCCTCAAGCTGGCCCCGATCTCCCAATCCACATGCTTTCGTCGCCACGTGCAAGGGCCAATCAACACGATAGTAACGGTTGCGTCGGCGATGAATTCGTCGCGGATTTTCTGGCGAAGAGTTTCCGTTTTGATATTGAGGTCACCTATATCGCCATCTTCGACCGATTTATCTACCATATCGTCTCCCATCATGCGGACGAACAGGTCCTTGTACGCTTGATCCTTGTGGTGAAAACTGACGAATACTTTGTGCCTGTTAGCTCGATTCATCTCCTTTTCCTTTCTCAGTCCAAGGCGGTGTAGCCCCCGCATGACCAATATGGTTGCTTGATCTATGTGCGGTGTGCGGGCGAGGGTGGCGTTTTCATCCTCCGAAAGCCCATTGCTCAAATCGGATGAGAACGCCGCAAATTTTTGGCGGCCCGGCCAATCCGGGCGGGAGCCTGCCCAACGCTCGGCCAGTCCAAGGGTCTCGGCAATATCCCGGGTACAACCGCCGAAGCCGCCCAACAGGAACAGCGGCTGACGTTTCTGGAGCGACAGCAGGGCTTCCTCCGCAATGCCGGGCATAGTGCCTTTGTAACCGGCGACGCGCCCACCTAATACGACTCTCTCTTGGGTCGCCTCACGCATGACGCGCCGCATGGCGGTCAATCCGGTGGCCCATTCCCCCTCGCTTGGCTGATGCAACGCACGTTTGTGCCATGTCGTCGGGTCCAAACGGCGACCATTCTGCGCTAGGCAGACCAAATCTCCGGTGTCGGTAAGACTGTCGGAGATCTCCTTGAGTTCGTCTGTGGCCATACTTATGTGGAGTGGCCATGCGAGGTAATTGGTCACGCCAATTTGGGTTTCACTCGTCTCGCGCCGATAGCGACTCACCAGTTCAAACAACCATTCCGTAAATCCGTTCGCCCGCAGATCGCCACCGTAGGCGAGGCGAGCACCGGACGAGAGCAAATGCAGCGCGAGTCTATCCATGGCGTCGCGCAGATGCGCGTCGCTTAGCCCAAATACCGACATGTCTGGGCTTTCCGATATCGAGATTGCCACTGTGTTGCCAGCAATCGTTGGCATATAGGCCATTGCTACACCTCCGCGAGCCACTGGCTCAAGGTTAGTAACCGAACATGCGGCGCAATTTTCTCAAACAACTGTTCTTCCTCAGCCCCCAACGGAGGATCGGGATATACGATCGTGGGCGCCGCTACCTCCGTGTCAGCCGGCAGGGCCTGAGAAGAAATCAACTCTGCGTTCGCAAAAGAGATTAACGCCGGGTTCGCAAGAGAGATTAACTCTGGAGGTCTCGGCATGAACAAGGTATCCGAGTTGGATCGCCCCGCGAGTTCGACGCGGCATTGCCATAGAAAATCTTTGAACACTTCGTCGAGCAAACGACCAATGACCACCTCGATGCGATCTGTCGCCTTCGGATCCATCCGCACGATGGGTACGTTGCCCATATACGGAAAGCCGCGCTCGTCAATATCTGTCATACAATTGACCACAATCATCGGAACATTCTGGTGTTTCGCTTCGATGATCTCGCGCCGACACCATTCGCGCGACGAGTAGGAATCAGTATGTACAGCCATGACCGCGCTCGCCTTAACTTGGTGGTTTAGGACATTCTGAGAGCGTACTCCTGCGGGAATATCTATCCTGTCGAAAAAACTCAACAGTTCGCTGTTCTTGTGCAACCAATCTCGAATCTTCTCGGCGATGCGTTCTCCATAGCTGTCGTGTTTTGAATGACTGAGAAAAATCTGCACTTTCTTCAAGTAACGCTCAAGGTCATTGTCGTCTTCTTCCGGATGTCTGAGGTGCTCGAGATAATGCCTGAGCATCAGGCTGAACGCATATACGAGTTCTCTGATGAGGCGTTGGTCGCGTTCTGCGTCGGTTACTTTCCAGCGATCCCAGCGCAGGGCTTGTTCGTCAATTTTTATATTGAGGCCCTTTTTTTTCAGCGTCACCGGGAACAACCACGAGCCAAGTCCTCTGCTTTTGATGCGTCCGGCGAGATTGTGAATGTAATCCACCCATTCTGAGTCTCCTACAAGTTTGGACTCCGCCAGCACGATGATCGCTGTCGTCTCCGCCTCATCCAAGTCGATAGCAGGAGGCAGTGCCGCATTGGGCGCGGGGCTACTGCGAAAAACGACTCTCAGTTCCACATTCCCCAAGACGTTTTTGTGTCGCTCGTTGCGGAAGTGCTCATATACCAACTCGGCAATTTTCGAACCCTCAGAATAGTTGGGATGCCAGACGACATAGACCGCCAAAATCGTACGAGTCGAGTCAGTCATTATTAAACCTCATGAGATTGTACATCTCAGAATCTTGCAAATCGTTTTAATCCTTCCAGCCATCTAAACAATTACCGCTTCTATTGCGTCCAAATTGTATCCGTCTGTTGTTGGGCGGCGTTCCATTTCTTCTTTGGAATGCCTTGTGAATCCACTGGCGAATCTGATCCGTCGCCTGCTGGCCGGGCCAATCGTAGATACATGCGTAGGGGTCATCCCCTTCGCAATTATCCGCCAGCCTCTGCGGTATCAGGCTCGGCTTATATTTTTGTCTCCCAAAATCTGGATGATTAGGGAGCCGGATACCCAACAAACCGCATCTGGAGTTCCTCTTGGTCGCCCTCAAACTGGAACCAATTTCCCAGTCCACATGCTTTCGTTGCCAAGTGCAGGGGCCGATCAGCACGATAGTAACGGTTGCGTCGGCAATGAAGTCGTCGCGGATCTTCTGACTAATCGTTTCGACTTTGAGATTGCGGTCATCAATGTCTCCATCTTCGACCGATTTATCTACAATATCGCCTTTCATCACTGTGACAAACCAGTCCTTGTATTTCTGATCGTCATGGTGAAAACTGACGAACACTTTGTGTCTTGGGGGTTGGGGTGGGTACGACATTATTCTCCTCCTCTCCTAACGGTTCCAAGTCGGTTAAATCCTCTACGCGGGCGATCTCTGCCAGCATGCGATTGTAGTTGCGTAACTTCTTTTGTAGTGTTGCCAATTCTTTGCGAAATTCCTCGCATTTTCCAGTGTCCTCGAAAGCACATGAGGAGGATTCTCTATGCCATTTCGCTGTAAAAGGCCGCACCACTTGATTCAACACAGGTATGGCAACCACGCTGAATTGAATAGTATTCCGCCCACGCCGACGCAGAATTTCGCGGGTGGTCTCAAAAAGCGAATAAACGCTGTCCAGAGCCGTCTGTTCATCCCCCACTTCAGATGGCAACGGCTGAGTAACGATTCTGGTCAGCATCTCGACGTACAGTTCCCAAGCGGCGTCTCGGTCATCATTTTCGAAGTTGATCTCCGCCTTGGCCCATCTTGGGCCTATCTGGATTTTTTCTAAATGAAATCTGCTGAACAACCCCTTCAAATCCATTTTTTTCTCCTTTTCAGTCTCCTTTTTTTAAGTCCCACCAACAACCCCTCGTTGCCCGCGTCAACGCCATCGTCTCCATCTGCTACGGCCTCTAGAAGTTAGGGAGTGTCTAAAAAAAAGTCAACCCCTCGGCATCAGTTCACCTCGGTTCCTTCTCTGAGAATGGCGAGATGCTGGCTATATGCGAACAGCCGATCTCACCGTTTGCCCGTGCGCTCGTGGGTGCCGAGCCACGCGACGCCGGAGGGCTTGTAGGCAGGGTAGGGTTTCAGGGCACAGGTCATTTGCTATCGGCCCCCGACGATCGTTGCGAGCACCGCTTCATTCTCGCGCTCCAACGCCATGAGGTCGGCGCGGATCGCGCTTCGGGAGCGCAGCGGTTGCGGCTTGTAGAAATGCCGGGTGAAGCTGATCTCGTAGCCGACCTTGACGCTTTTCGGATCGTACCAAGCGTCCGGCGCGTAGGGCAACACCTCGCGGCGCAGGAAGCCCTCGACGCCGCCCTCGGCGAGCAGTGGCACCTGTTCGGTATCGCGCAACGCCCTGTCCGGCTCGTATTCAACCACGCATCCCGGCCGTTCGACCAAGCCGCGAAGCGGATCCGGCTCCGTCTTGCCCGGTCGGTGGGTCTTTTTCACGACCGGCTCGGCGGCTTCGTCGCGGAACGCCAGCGCCGTTTGCAGCAGTTTCTTTCGCTTGGCTGTCAGGTTGATGCCGCGCCCGACGGCCTCTGCGAACCGGTTGAAGTCGCGGTGCGGCCCGTCGCCGAGGGTGACCGCTGCCCGCTCAACGGCCTCGGCGAGCGGTTCTTCGCCCACATCCGCACAGGCAGCGCGGAACCGTTCGAGATGCTCCGGCGACAGTTCGACAGCGAGGCGCAGGGGTCGCTCAATTGTTACGCGAGAGTAGCCGAAGGCCCGATTGGGAAAAATCTTCGCGTGACCGCTTTCCTCAAAGGCGAGAAACGCATCGCAGACGCGGCGGATGTCGGCCTCGGACAAGGCGCAGTTCTTATTGCCGAGATTCTTACGCAAGGGACTGAACCACTCGGTGGCGTCGATGAGTTGCACCTTGCCCTGCCGATGCGCGGGCTTGCGGTTGGTCAGCACCCAGATATAGGTGGCGATGCCGGTGTTGTAGAACATGTTGAGCGGCAGGGCGACAATGGCCTCCAAATAGTCGTTTTCGATGATCCAGCGGCGGATGTTGCTCTCGCCCTGCCCGGCGTCGCCGGTGAACAGGGAACTGCCGTTATGCACCTCGGCAATGCGGCTGCCCAACGCGGTATCGCGCTTCATCTTGGCGATCATGTTGGCGAGGAACAGCATCTGTCCGTCGCTGGAGCGGGTGAGCAGGGAATACGCCGGATCGCCATCGTGCGCGATGATGAAGCGCGGGTCGGTTATGTCGCGCTTGCCGCCCAAGCGGTCGAGGTCGTTCTTCCAACTCTTGCCGTAGGGCGGATTGCTGAGCATGAAGTCGAACTTGTGGGCCGGGAAAGCGTCGTTGGCGAGGGTCGAGTGTTCCGGCCCGCCGACGATGTTGTCCGCCGCGCTGCCCTCGCCCTTGAGCAACAAATCGGCCTTGCATATCGCGTAGGTCTCGGCGTTGATCTCTTGGCCGTAGAGATGCGTGGATACGTTCTTGCCGCGTGCTCGGGCGAGTTCTTGCAGGGTTTCCTCGGCCACGGTCAGCATGCCGCCGGTGCCGAGCGCGCCGTCGTAGAGCAGGTAGGTGCTCGACTCAATGGCGTCGGCCACCGGCAGGAAGATGAGATTGGCCATCAGCTTGACCGCGTCGCGCGGGGTCCAGTGTTCGCCGGCCTCCTCGTTGTTCTCCTCGTTGAACCGCCGCACCAGTTCCTCGAAGATGGTGCCCATGGCGTGGTTGTCCAAGCCGGGATGCCGGAGCGCGCCGTTCTCGACCGGGTAGGGGCTGAGGTTGATTTCCGGCGACAGGAATTTCTCGAGGAGCGCGCCGAGCACGTCGGCGTCGGACAAGCGCGGAATCTGATTGCGAAACTCGAAGTTCTTCAAAATGTCCTGCACATTGGACGAAAACCCGTCCAAGTAGGTCTCGAAGTCGGCGCGGAGTTGTTGCCGGTTGGCGCGGGCGCGGAGGTCGCGCAAGGTGAAGCGCGAGGCATTGTAAAAGGCGTGCCCAGCGGCCTGCTTGAGGGCCGCTTCCTGTTCGACAATGCCCTGCTCGTTGAGCCGGGTCTGCATGGCGAGAACGGCGCGCTTGGTCGGCTCGAGCACCGCGTCCAGCCGCCGAATCACCGTCATGGGCAAAATGATGTCGCGGTACTTGCCGCGCACATAGAGGTCGCGCAGCACATCGTCGGCAATGCCCCAGATAAAGTTGGGAATGCGATTGAGTGGGTTGTCTTGCATCGTGTCCTCGTGTGGGTGCTACCGGTAGGTCAGTTCAAACACGCGATTGCCCAACCAGCGTCTGAACGTTGCGTTGTCCGAGTATTGCTTGTAGAGTTCGGTGTCGTCGGCGAGCAGGGCGGTGATCACTTTCTCCAAGGCCCGGTCGTGCTCGATGCGGGTGTTCTGCGCGTCCGCGTGTTGCCGGGCGTTGCGATAGGCACTGTCCGCCTCGACCAGTTGCGGCACATCCTCGGTGATCATCCGGCGGATGCGGTCCTCATTGGTCCACGAAATGTCGCCGAACAGGTCGTTAAATTCCCGCAGAATGTTGGAGAGCCGATCCATTTCAGGCTCGGGTTGGTACCCGCCGCCGCTCGCGGGCACCGGCCCAATTTCGGCGTCCTCGTCGGGCAGGAGGATGTGCATGGTCGCCTGTTTCTCGGCGCGATAGCTGTCCATGTCGATGGTGTTCTCAATGCCGAGAGACATATCCTCGCCCGCGGGCGTCGGCAGCTTGGGAATGAGCAAGGTCAGAAAAATGGACAGCTTTTCCCAATCGGCATTCCTGTATGGCAACACCTGCGACAGGAAGTTGTAGGCGCGGGTGAAGGCTTTGGCATTGCCCTTGAAATCGACCTGCCCGTCTTCGTCGAGGTCGCGGCGATAGGTGTTCACGCAGTCGTCCAAGATGGGGTCGAGGGCCGCGCGGTCGTCGCCGTTCAAATACGCCGCCACCAGCGCGTGGACTTGCTCTGCGGAATAGACCTGCGGGTCGTCTAAGGCGGCCTTGAGGTCGTGAAGTTTGTCCGGGTCGGTTTCGTCCGCCAAGATGGTGGTGCGGTAGTACGCGGCAAAGGCGTCTTTTATGGCGTCGGCGTCGTTGTGGAAATCGAGCACAAACGTATCGCGCTTGGCCGGGTGGGCGCGGTTGAGGCGCGAAAGGGTCTGCACCGCCCGGATGCCTGACAGGACCTTATCGACGTACATGGTGTGCAACAGCGGCTCGTCGTAGCCGGTCTGGAACATGTCCGCACAGACGAGGAACCGATAGGGGTCTTGCTTGATTTTGTGCTCGATCTGCTTCTGCGGAAACCCGTTCAACCGCGCATCGCTCACCCGCTCGCCGCCGGACTCGACCTCGCCGGAAAAGGCCACGATGGCCTTGTGCGGGCTGCCGCGCTCGGCGAGATAGTCGCGGATGGCGCGATAGTAGGCTATCGCCATCTCAATGCCGCCGGTGACGACCATGGCCCGCGCCTGTCCGCCGATTTTGCGCGGGGCCAGCACCTGCTCGTGGAAGTGATCGACGATGATCTCGGCTTTGAGGCGGATGGCCCGGTTGTGGGTTTCCACATAGCGGATGAGCTTTTTGCGCGCCTTGTTGGCGTCGAACTCCGGGTCGTCGGCTGTGGTCTTGGCGAGGCGATAGTAGCTCGTTACCGGCGTGTAGTGGCCGAGCACGTCCAAGATGAACCCCTCTTGGATGGCCTGTTTCATCGCATAGCTGTGGAAGGGCCGATGCTGGATCGCGCCGTCGGGTTGCGGCTCGGGCGTGCCGAACAACTCCAGCGTCTTGTTCTTGGGCGTGGCAGTGAAGGCGAAATAACTGGCGTTGGGCAGCAGATGCCGCTGTTCGATGATGCGGTTGATTTGATCCTCAAACATATCGTCCGCAGCCGCGGCGGGGTCGCCCAAGACGCGGGCCATGGCCGAGGCCGTGCGCCCGCCTTGGCTGGAGTGGGCTTCGTCGATGAGGATGGCAAAGCGGCGGCTTTGATGGTCTTTGTCGATTTCGTCCAAGATGAACGGGAACTTTTGTACGGTGGAGATGATGATTTTTTTGCCCGCGCCGATAAAGCGGCGCAAATCGCCGGCATTTTCGGCGTGGCCCACGGTCGCCCCCACTTGCGCGAACTGCCGGATGGTGTCGTTGATCTGCCGGTCCAAGATGAGGCGGTCGGTGACGACGATGATGGAGTCAAAGACCGGCCTGCCGCCCTTTTCCAAGCCGATGAGCCGGTGCGCCAACCACGCGATAGAGTTGGACTTGCCGCTGCCGGCCGAGTGCTGGATGAGATAGCGTTGCCCAACGCCGTGCTCGGCGACAGCGGCCAACAGTTTCCGAACCACGTCCAACTGGTGATAGCGCGGCCAGATCTGCGTCTTGGTCTTGCGCCCGGTCTCGGGGGCGGTGGATTCTATCAGCAGGGCGTAGTTTTCCACAATGTCGGTCAGGCTCCGCCGGGTCAACACGTCGCGCCACAAGTAATCGGTCTTGATGCCGTTGGGGTTGGGCGGGTTGCCTGCGCCGTCGTTCCAGCCCTTGTTGAACGGCAGGAACCAAGACGCCTTGCCTTTGAGGTGGGTGCAGAACAGTGCCTCGAGGTCATCCACGGCAAAATGGGCCATGCAGCGGCCGAGGCGGAAGAGCTCCTCTTTCGGGTCGCGGTCGCGTTTGTATTGCTCGACGGCATCGGCGGCGGTCTGTTTGGTGAGGCTGTTTTTCAACTCAAAGGTCGCCACCGGCAGGCCGTTGATGAACAGCGCGAGGTCGAGGGTCAGCCGCGTGTTGGCGTTGCTGTACGGCAACTGGCGCGTGACCGAAAAGCGGTTCTGCTTGTAGCGGGCTGCCGCCTGCGGGTTGCCCGGCGAGGGGGTGCCGTACAAGAGCGCGATGGCGTGCGGCCCATGATTGACGCCGTTGCGGAGAACTTCGACAATGCCGCGCTTGCCGACTTCGTTTTTCAGGCGGGCGAGGAACTTGCGGCGCACCGGGCCGTCCGCGTCCAAAGACAGCGCGGCGGCGAGGTGCGGTTGCGTCGCCTTGAGGAAGGCGGTCAATTGCGCCAAATCCACGCAGTGCTCGCGGTCGTAATCGGCGGGGCCGCCGTTGAGCCAGCCGGCTTCATAAGCGGCCGGGCGTTCCCGCACATCAGCGTCGTCCGGCGGGTCGGCCCTGTGGGTCAGCATCGCGCAGACGCGCTCCTCCATGCCGCGTTCAGTGGTGTCGGTGGTCATGGGTTAACTCCAGTCAACCAGCATAATTGATGCAGATTGATTAAATCCTTTACTAAATCCTTTACTAAAATTTCAATAAATCTTGAAATTAAGTAAAGAAAAAATACAGGAAAAACAAAAGGTTACGTAGATATGCGTCATCCTTTTCCGTTTAATTTTCTTTACTATTATTCTTTAGGTACGCGTCTGTGAGTTCCCAAGCGGGTTGAGCGCGGGTGCCTCGGTTGACAATCAGATTGGAGCAACGCAATGCCTGTATGAGATTGCTGACCCTTGACCGCTTCTGCGCGTCCGTCAGTCGGTCGGGCAACTTGGGTATCAGGACCTGATCGATCTCTTTGCGGCTGACCGGCCCATGCTCGCGTACCAAAGCTATGATCAGATCCAAGTAGTACTGCTTGTCGAACCCGCGCTCGCGGATGTGGCGACCGGCGTCGCCTGTCTCCGTCGGCTGACCGCGCAACTGGTCAATGCGTGTGGTGTTCATGTCGCGGCTACCTTTGAAAGTTATTTCGGTCATTACGGACAACGCCAGTCAAGTACCCGTCAAGTAGAATAAATGTAGTATCTTCAATAAGTTAGGAGAAATATGGGCTCGCCTCATAGATTGCCAGTCAAGTACCCGTCAAGTACCCGTCAAGTAGAATAAACGTAGTATCTTCAGTAAGTTAGGAGAAATATGGGCTCACCTCATAGATTGCCAGTCAAGTACCCGTCAACAACGGCGTAAGGTGCGTGCGGTTGTATTGAAAGTTCCGAAAACAACACACCGAATGCTCTAGACAAGTACCAGAATCTCTCGTTATTGAGTCGCATCGGCTATCCGATTCGAATCTATATCAAATCCTGCATCCTTCAGCCTCTGACACAGTTTGGGAACAATCTCCTTTACGTATTGGTTATAGGAAAAGTGAATAAACCCTGAGATATCCGAAGGTATTTCCAGATGTCCCTTTACGATGATAGCCATCCGCTCCCGGGTGAGCGAAGAAAGAAGCATCCCAGTTTCCAGAATTACATTCTGTCGCGCCCGAGGTTCGCCTTTTTGCTCCCCATCCTTTTGGGAGTACCCGTAATCGTCCGGGGTCATCAAGACTATCCCGAAATCCGATGTGTAATCACGCCCAATTTGTCCTTCCAGTGCCTCAATGATCGTCTTTCCGCCGCCACTGGTATTCATCAGGATAAAAGGTTCAAGTCCGAGACGGCGTAACGCAAGCTCGAGTTGGTCTCGGGCTTCTTTGTCGTGACCGTGGACGATAAAAATCTGTTTTTGGCTATCCTCGGATGCTTGGGTAGCCGGTTTGACTGGGGAAGATTTCTCCACTGCTGAATCCTCAAACACAGCTTCAAGTCTCGCTTTGGCATCTGATGGTCCTTGAAAATTGATAGTACCCGTTGAGGCCCACCAGTTCAGTACGCCTTTTTTGTCGCTACGAAACGTATACTGCCCATTGTCGTCATCCTTCCAGCTTCCCAAAATTTTAGCTTGTTGCACCTTGTCTTTCAACTCGTCAATTGTTCCTTCAAACTTTCTAGGCATGGAGTTCCTCCCTAATATCCACTTGGCCTGTGACCACATCGGCGATCAGGCGAGTGCGGTATTCGCTCAACAATTCGATTTCCCGCCGGGCACGAGCCATGGCGGCGTCAATGGCGGCGGTCTGTTTGTCCAAATACGCGGCGATAGCGGCTTGCTCGGCGAGGGGTGGGATGGGCAAAAGCGCGGATTTGATTGCATGATGAGACAATCCATAACGAGTTACCCCGTTGGCCGCTATGTGGAACTGATAAGCAATCGCCGAACTCTGTAAAGAATAAAAAAGATACGCACCCTTGAGCACCGTTCTCAAGGGACGAAGCAAGGCCAAATGGTACCCGCAAACCAAGTCTTTGGCCGAATACTCAACGAAGGCAGGCACCCCGATGTCGTTCCATACTTCCGAATCTTTGGTAATCAGAACGTCGCCGGGTTCTAACCGAAAGCGATCAATTTCGTTCGCCTTAGCAGTAGCCCGCATAAACGGCACACTCTCGGTAATGCGGTCGTTTTTGTATACGTCAACATAATTGCAAAGTCGGACGGGAAGTTCGTCGTCTTTGCTATGTTTATCAACGTTACTCACTCGCATATTGACAGCGTGTCGCAACCGCCGCACTTCCCAATGCGCGGGCACATCGCCGAGCCACTCGACGCCAGAGGGCTTGAGGGGCACGTCCGGGTCAAGCCCGCGCGTGACCGATTCGTGGATGACAGCTTGGCGATACTCCTTGAGCAACTCGATGAGCCGCTCCCGGCTGCGAAGGTAGCGGACGATGCGCCCGTCGGTGTGGTTGAGGTAGCGGACGATGGCGGCTTGCTCGGCGGGGGGTGGAATCGGGAGTGGGTAGTTGGCCACGAATGCCTTCGGTACGCGTTGTTGACCGGCCGCCCCCGTCATTTCTTCAGCACCAGAATGTCGAAATTGTGCAAGGGTGGTCAGGCGGTACAGAAACTGTGGGGAGATGGAAGAGCCCGCTCGCAGGACGTGAAATTCCGTTGAACCGAAACCGATTTCCGTAGATAAGGCGTCGAGACACGCGCCCTTGCCATTCTCAAAGCACGGGGTGATTTTGGCAACAAGAACATCGTCTCGGCGAAAATAAGTAAAGCCATTCCAAACGCCAGAGGCAGAGACCATTTCCTCATCTATTTCCCCATCTGTCCCTACCCGTTCCATGGGGAGAAACGTCACCGGCGTATCTGCTGTAAGGAATGTACGCGCTTCGGTCTTGCTCGGGTTCAACGATGCGACCCACTTCAACCGCCGCACCTCCCAATGCGCTGGCACATCGCCGAGCCACGCGACGCTGGAGGGCTTGTAGGAGGGGTAGGGTTTCAGATTGGAGGTCATGTCTTTACGAAACGAGTCTTGGGGTAATGACGCAGGAAATTCGAGCAATGCTTCAGCAATCTGGTCGGGACAGCCAGTCCACATCGCCGCCTCCGACCTCGCCGTTTGCAGGTGCTCTTGAGGGCATAGGGGATGGCCTCCTATGCCCTATCTGATTTATCTCTGTTTATCGGGAGTTGTTTTTTGCCTTGTTACGCAATGTGGATTTCCCGCCCGGTTTCGCCGCTTTTGAGCAGGGCTTCCATCATTTGTTGCACTTGAAATCCATGGCGCAGGGGGGCTTCGCAGGGCGCGCTGTCGAGGATGCAGTCGATAAAGTGCCCGGCAATGCGATCCCACGATTTGGTTGGGCGCGGAATATCCACATTGATATCGTGCGGCACGCCGTCTTGTGTTTTGAACAGTTTGAGCGGGCGGAACTGCGCGCCGGCCTCGTCGCCGAACAGTTCGATCTGCAACTCGTTGGGCTGGTGCGATGCCCAAAAGCTCTCGACCTGAAGACCCGCGCCATTTTCAAAGCGGATAAACCCGCCGGCGTAATCGTCTGAGGCGTATTGTTCGTACGTGCTTTGTGGGACTTCCCGAAAGCCCCAATAGCCGCGACCGCGCGGGCCGAATTTCGCGCCGCACACCCCTGTGACTGTGGCGGGTTTGGGCATGCCGAGCAAGTACCACACCGCGTCGAGCACATGCACGCCCATATCGCGGAACGCGCCGCCCCCTTTTTGGATAAAGCCGAGGTTCCACGCGGGAATGCCGCTGCGGCGCACACTGCGCGCCCGGGCGTAGTAGAGATCGCCGAAATAGCCCTTGCGCGCGAGGTCGCCCAAGTACTGGCACGGGCCGGAAAACCGGGTCGAAAGCGACATCATGTTGACCACGCCAGACGCTTCGGCAACTTCCACGAGTTGTTTGGCCGCGTGCTCGGAATCCGCCAAGGGCTTGGTCACCATCACATGCTTGTCATTTTTGACGACCTCGAGGGCAACCGGCACATGCCATTGGTTGGGCGTGCCCACAAAAACCGCGTCGATATCCGGGTCTTTGCACATGGCTTTGTAATCGGTGTAAAATTTCTGTTCGCCCGGCAATTCGCGGGCAAAGTCTTCCATTCTCTCTGTCACCAAATCGCACAGCGCGACGACCTCGCACCGCGCATTTGCGGCAAGGGCGCGGCCATTGGGCTTGCCAATGCCCATTCCCACAACACACGCACGCACCTTTTTTTCTGACATGATGCACTCCTATTGTTGAATGTACTTGACGACAAAAACGCACGCCCTATCATGCACAAAACGCGGCGCATCACCAACAGAATTTTGCGGAACGGACTCGCGACAAAAGCGCGAGACGAATAGACGAATAGACGCACAGGCGTAGCCTACAACGCGGCGCAACAAGTAATCCCGCCCAACCTGACCGCCAGTGGTCAGTTCCCCGCCCAACAACCCCAAAACCCGACGTGCTTCCAGATGAACTGGCCTGAAAGCGACCCGTTGTACCCCGTTCGGTAGGTTCGTTGATTTGCCTATTCGCAGATTCGCAGATGTGCGTTTTGTCGTGTACTTTGGGAAAGGACATATCTTATGCTCACCATGGAAGGCTGTCGGGCAGGCAGTAGCGTTTTCGGGAATCCCTCTCGGCAGAGGGGATTGACGCGGTCATCATCGCAGACCATCGGGACATCTACTATTTGACCGGCTTGTTGTTGTCGGCCTATCCGGCATTTTATTTTCCATCGCTCCTCTATTTGGAAACCGATGGGAGATCGTGGCTGGCGGCAACGACAGACGAAGGCGACGCGGTTGTGGATGAGCGCGTGGTCTATCCCTCGCATGTGCTCTACACGATGAACCCCGATCCCATGCGATTGCTCAACGCGGTTGTGGCCCAAAAATTGCGCGGCTGCCGGGGCATTTCGCGTTTGGGCTGGCAACAGGAAGCCATGCCCAAATTGCTCGCCGATACTGTGGCCGATGTTTTGGACAGCGCGTGGATCGGCATAGACGATCTCCTAATGGCGCAACAAATCAAAAAGGACGCGGATGAAGTCGCGCTCTTGCAAAAGGCCATCGACATCAACCTGTGTGCCTATGACCGCGTGCAAACCGCCATTGCGCCGGGCGCGAATGAGTTGGATGTGCTGACCGCTGGACAACAGGTCGCGCTGCGGTCCGCCGGTGAGGTGATCCACCACGGCGGCGATTACCAGTGCGGGCAACTGGGCGGGCCTGCCCGAGATCGCGCCATCCAGGATGGGGAATTGTACATCATCGACGCGCAGACCACGTACCGCGGCTATTGGTCAGACCTGTGCCGAACCTTTGCCGTGGGCGACCCCACGGATTTGCAGGCATCGGTGTACGATCACCTCAAAGCGATTTTGGAGGATGTTTCCAATCTGGTCAAACCCGGCGGACGCGGAACCGCGCTGTGGCAGGCCATTGATGCGCGCATCCGCGAACATCCCCATCTGTCCGACATCGGCCTGATTCACCACGCGGGGCACGGCGTTGGGATTCGCGCCCACGAACCGCCCGACCTCAATCGAGATCGAGAAGGCATTTTTGAAATCGGCACGGTCTTTTCCTGCGAACCGGGCGCGTACAGCCAAGCCCTCAACGGCGGCATTCGGTTGGAAAATACGTTTCTGGTGACGGAAAACGGGGTGCAAAATCTGACGGATTACCCGATGGTCTTGAAGCAGTGATCAGTGATCAGTGGTCGGTGGTCAGTCCCCGCACAGCCGCCCAAAAGCGGATCGCGGATTACACGGATTGCGCGGATTGCGCGGAGGAAAGGCGAAAGGTAAGAGGCGCGAATAGAAACGTAGGGGCGATGCCCCCGTGCTCGCCCGAAAAGGCAAGATACAAGGCGGATCGCGGATTACGCGGATTGCGCGCGCGGATTACACGGATGAAAGGCGAAAAGCAAACCCAGATAAACGTAGATGAACGTAGGTGAAAGGCAAAGGCAAAGGCAAGAGGCGAGGATAGAAACGTAGGGGCGGTGCCCCGTGCTCGCCCGAAGATATTGTAAGGGCGCGGCCCCTGTGCCCGCCCGAAAAGGCAAGATACAAGGCGGATCGCGGATTACGCGGATTGCGCGGATTACACGGATGAAAGGCGAAAAGCAAACCCAGATAAACGTAGATGAACGTAGGTGAAAGGCAAAGGCAAAGGCAAGAGGCGAGGATAGAAACGTAGGGGCGATGCCCCCGTGCTCGCCCGAAGAGACAAGATACAAGGCGGATCGCGGATTAAGCAGATTGCGCGGATTACGCGGATGAAAGGCGAAAAGCAAACCCAGATGAACGTAGATGAACGTAGGTGAAAGGCAAAGGCAAGAGGCGAGGATAGAAACGTAGGGGCGATGCCCCCGTGCTCGCCCAAAGATATTGTAGGGGCGCGGCCCCTGTGCCCGCCCGAAAAGGCAAGAAGGTAAAAAATGTCCAGCAAAGCCAAAGGTACATCGCCGATATTTTTGGATGACATGTCAGAAGAAAGTGCCCATGTCATTTATGCCCGAAGCCATCGGCGGCGGATTGTGTTTGGATGGTATGGGGGCAAGTTTTCGCATTTGGACTGGCTGCTTCCCCCCAAAATGGCATTGACGCCGTTGAGCGTGCCAGACGCTTTTATATCAAAGCGCGACAGACCAGAACGGGACTTGCCCAAACCGCGTCGCTTGGCCGTTGGGCAAATTGCAAAAACACGAGCCGCGCCGGCATGTCGGGGGCGGTCTCTCGTTGGCTCGGCGGATGGATGTGATCCGCCTTTACGACAGTCCGCAGACCTTGTTTTACTGCGATCCCCCGTATTTGCATGCGACGCACGGCGATGTGAAGGCTTACAGATTTGAGATGGATGAGGATCAGCACCGGGAATTTGCGGCGTGTGTCAATGCGTGCAAAGGCAGGGTCGCGGTTTCTGGCTATGCCCATCCACTCATGGATACGCTGTTTAAGCGAAAAAAATGGCACGAAACTTTGGGGCATCGCAAAACCATTCACTCGACCAAAGGCACGCGACAGGAAGTGCTTTGGACCAATTATGATCCAAAAAAACAAATGGGACTCTTTGAATGAATCCCCAAGAAATTTTGCGCGGCATCTATGAACGCGCTGTGGCAACTTTGAACCCTGTGGCGAGTAACCGCGGCGATCAGTTGCTGAGAAACTGATGTCATATAAATTGATTTTCTGTTGACCTGATGTGATGCGATATGCGACCCGCAAATGATTCTCTTGCCGTTACGCAGTACGTCAAATAAGCCCTGGCAAAATGCCATCCCCAAAGACCCTCCGATAAAGCCATCGCGCACAGCGCGCAAGGCCATCTCGCAACCAACCTCCCTCTTGCAACTCTCTTTGCAGGCCGGCGCATGTCGTTCTGTTACAAAAGCGCTTTGCGCTGTGCAAGCCTCTCGGCGCATGAGAGCGGCATTTTTTGCTTCCTTTTTTTGGGGAATTATATATTTGCCAACCCTAACCTTTCTTGTTATATTTATAGAAGTTACGAATTAACAAGGGGGTGTATGATGGCAAAGCAGCTTAGTTTCGTCGCGTTCACACAGAAGTTTGCCACGCCTGAAGCGTGTATTTTGCACCTTGAAAAGATCCGCTTTAAGGATGGCGAGTCTTGTCCGCATTGTGGTAGTATGGGAAAAATCTATCGTCGTTCTGATTTGGCGTATCGGTGCTCGGATTGTGGGCGTAATTTTCATATTATTTATGGAACGATGTTTGGCAAGTCTAAAATCAAGATGTTGCCTAAATGGTTCGCGGCAATATGGATTGAAACGAACCACTCAAAAGGTATTTCAAGCGTTCAGTTGGCTAAAATGATCGGTACAACGCAAAAGACCGCTTGGTTTATGCTTCAAAGAATACGAAACGCTTTTGGCAACAAAGACGGTGATGATGATGATTTTCTGTCTGGTATCGTTGAAATTGATGAAACCTACATCGGTGGGAAAGAAAAGAACAAACATAAATCCAAAAAGTTGAATGCGGGTCGCGGAACAGTAGGTCAATCGGTTGCTTTCGGAATGCGGGAAAAAGGCGAAGATGGTGAGGCAATGGCGGTTCATGTACAGGACGCAAAAGGGGCAACATTACACGAGAAGATGTTGAACCGGGTATTGACGGGCGCAACTATTCATGCAGACGAGAACCGCGCATACGGCGCATTGAGGGATGATTACGAAGTGGAACAAATCAATCATTCTGCCGACGAATATGAACGCGATGGTGTCCATACAAACTCCATTGAAAGTTTGTGGGCATTGGTTAAGCGTGTCTATATGGGTATTCATCACCATTGGTCAGACAAACACATGCAAAAGTACCTGAATGCTTGCGTGTTTCGCATCAATCGAAAAAAGGGTGATACCTTAAGTCGTGTTGATGAGATGTTGAATAGGGCGATGGGCGCCCGGTTGACTTACAAGCAACTTATAGCCAGTGAGGGGGTTGCATGAACAACCTTTATGGCACAGGCGGGCGATATGGAAGTCAACGGGAAATCTTATCCACGCATGCAAATGTTATCCGTTCCTGAAAGACGCGAAGGAAAACGTTTTGAAACGCCAGATGTTAGGGGCAGGCGTGCCGAAAATCAGAGGGCGCTTGCATTCAACACCAAAAACCCGGGATTACTTTAACAAGAAGATTTAGGTTGTCAAGTATATAATTCCCTTTTTTTGCTGTTAAAAAAAAGTATGAAAACGCGAATAATTTGAGCGTTTGACGCCGAAGGCATCAACGGAACGTCTGTTCCTCATTCCTCATTCCTCCCTGATGGGAGGCAGGATACGGACAACTTGAAAGCAAATTGGTATTACGCAGAATTTTGATAAGCAAAAACACAAAGAAAAGCCAACGGATCAAAGCCCAATCACCCTCCCTGTATCCGCGGCTTCGCGGGCGTATAGGCTGATGCGCGTCACTTTGATGGCTTCGTTTGGGCCAATGATGTGCGGGGCTTGGCCCGTGCGTTCGCCGTAGAGGTTGACGAGAAAGTTCTCTTCGATCCCCAAGGGCAAATCGCGGGGGGCTTGGCCCGAGCGGATCAAGTGTGTGCGGTTGTCGATCACTTCGACAACGCCTTCTGAGCCGGCAATGCGGAGGCGGTCATCGCCGTGGGTGGGGGCTGTGGATGGACGCAAATAATCGAAGTGGATCGCGGCCGTGCCGCCATTGGCAAAGCGAAAGAGAATCCCCCCGTGATCTTCGCAACCGGGATAGTCCGGATGCGCGAGGTTGCCGTGCAATGCGGCGACTTGTGTGTATTCTTGCCCGCTTGTCCAGCGCGTGTAATCCACCGCGTGAATGGCGACCCAGGGGATTGTTCCGCCGTAATTTTCTCGCTGTTTGAAAAAGTCAGCGCGCGTGCCAAAGCGATAGGATTTTTGGGCGGTTGCCAAAATGGGTTCGCCGATCAGCCCGTCTCGCACCGCGCGGTGTGCAGCGCGAAAAGCGGGCGATAGGCGCGTGCCAAACATGGCGGTGAGGCGAATGCCGTTGTTTTTCACTGCGGTTTCGAGCGCGTCCAAATCTTCCAACGTGGTCGCAACGGGTTTTTCGCTGACGATGTCGATCCCGCGTTGTGCAACGGCTATCGACGCTTCGGCATTGAGATAATGCGGCCGGCAAATGCTGACCAAATCGATTTCTTCGGCGTCGAGCATTTCGCAGTAATCGTCATACACGCGGGTGTGCGCGCCAAATGCCGCGTGCTTTTTGACGCCATTGAGGGTATCGCCCTCGCATCCCTTCGCGCACGCGACCCATTGCGCGTCTGGGATATGTGCGATGCCGTCGAGCACCATATTCTGATGCCCGTCCGTGCCGATTTGTGCGATCCTAAGAAGCCCTAACATAAAGAAATCAAGCGTCTGAAACAGATGAGTGAACAGCCGATGGAGAGGAACGCCTCATGGATGTCCGCTCTGCGCTCGTCGCGCACCCGCAGGCTGCTGAACTGACGGAGCCAGGCCAGCGTCCGCTCAACGACCCACCGGTACACCCCCAACCCGCTACCATGCTCTGTACCCCGCCGGGCGATCACCAGCCAGATGTGGCGCGCACGCAGGGCCTTCCGGTGTGCCCTCGAGTCATAGGCACGGTCTGCATACAGCCGTTGGGGTCTGCGGCGCGGACGACCGCGTTTGCCTCTGACCGCAGGCACAGCGTCCACCAAGGGCAACCATTGCGTCACATCTGGCCGGTTCGCCCCGGGCACAATCGCGGCCAGAGGCAGCCCGTTGGCATCGGTGATCCCATGATGCTTACGCCCGAGCTTGCGGCGGTCTGTGGGATTGGGGCCGGGTTTCCCCCCCAGCGCCTACCGCACGCAGGCAGGCGCTGTCCACGCAGGCACGAGACCCGGCCAGGCCATCGGCCGCTCGCAGTTTGGACAACAGCAGATGATGAAGCCGCTCCCACACGCCGGCGTCATGCCATGCCTTCAGACGACGCCAGCAGGTCATCCCGGAACCCCACCCCATCTCTTGGGGCAACCTCTCCCACGGGATGCCGCTCTTCAGGACAAATAGAATGCCGGTCAACGCCTTGCGGTCGTCAATGCGCTTACGGCCGGGAAAGCGGAATCGTCTCGGCTTGGGAACCGGCAAAAGGGGGTGGACCTTTTCCCAGAGTTCATCGCTCACCCATGGTTTGGACATTTGTCCCTCCTCGCCCGGTAAAGATGCCGGGCATGTACGTTGTAAGGGTTGGGCTGAGAAGAAAAGCGGCCTCTCACAAATCCATGTCAACGCTTTTTGTTAGGGCTTCTTATTACGCCTATGGTCCCCATTATCTCAACAAGCCTGATAAATTTTATCTTTTTTGTCCGATCCAAGCTAAAATATGTTAGAGCTTGACTTTTACCATTTGATTTGTAATACCATTCAATGGTGAATTGATCCCCCTCAAATAAGATGTATTCTCCAGCAGGCATATTCAAGTGTACAGTTTAATTTTTTTTGGCAAGGTCAAATTTTTTGCGTCGTTATACCAATTTGATTTTTATTTGTCCTTATCCTGCCTCCCATCAGGGAGGAATGAGGAATTGGGGACAGACGTTCCGTAGAGATCGGGCGTTGCTTGTCTCAAGCATTTGGCCCTACAGCATCGTTTGTTGCCTTCGATGCGTTGGCTACGCCTGTGCCTACGGCGTGCGGCGACTTCTTTTTTTTAACAGCAAAAAAAGGGAATTATATACTTTCCAACCCTCAATCTTCTTGTTAAAGTAATCACGGGTTTTTGGTGTTGAATGCAAGCGCCCTCTGATTTTGGGCATGCCTGCCCCTAACATCTGGCGTTTCAAAACGTTTTCCTTCGCGTCTTTCAGGAACGGATCACATTTGCATGCGTGGATAACATTTCCCGTTGACTTCCATATCGCCCGCCTGTGCCATAAAGGTTGTTCATGCAACCGCCTCACTGGCTATAAGTTGCTTGTAAGTCAACCGTGCGCCCATCGCCATATTCAACATCTCATCAACACGACTTAAGGTATCAACCTTTTTTCGATTGATGCGAAACACGCAAGCATTCAGGTACTTTTGCATGTGTTTGTCTGACCAGTGGTGATGAATACCCATATAGACACGCTTAACCAGTGCCCACAAACTCTCAATGGAGTTTGTATGGACACCATCGCGTTCATATTCGTCGGCAGAATGATTGATTTGTTCCACTTCGTAATCATCCCTCAATGCGCCGTATGCGCGGTTCTCGTCTGCATGAATAGTTGCCCCCGCCAAGACCTGGTTCAACATCTGATCGCGTAATGTTGCCCCTTTTGCGTCCTGTACATGAACCACCATTGCCTCACCATCTTCACCTTTTTCCCGCATTCCAAAAGCAACCGATTTACCTACTGTTCCGCGACCCGCATTCAACTTTTTGGATTTATGTTTGTTCTTTTCTTTGCCACCGATGTAGGTTTCATCAATTTCAACGATACCAGACAGAAAATCATCATCGTCTTTGTTGCCAAAAGCGTTTCGTATTCTTTGAAGCATAAACCAAGCGGTCTTTTGCGTTGTACCGATCATTTTTGCCAACTGAACGCTTGAAATACCTTTTGAGTGGTTCGTTTCAATCCATATTGCGGCGAACCATTTAGGCAACATCTTGATTTTAGACTTGCCAAACATCGTTCCGTAAATAATATGAAAATTACGCCCACAATCCGAGCACCGATACGCCAAATCAGAACGACGATAGATTTTTCCCATACTACCACAATGCGGACAAGACTCGCCATCCTTAAAGCGTATCTTTTCAAGGTGCAAAATACACGCTTCAGGCGTGGCAAACTTCTGTGTGAACGCGACGAAACTAAGCTGCTTTGCCATCATACACCCCCTTGTTCATTCGTAACTTGTAACTTGGATAAATATAACAAGAAAGCTTAGGGTTGATAAGTATATAATTCCCTTTACAGGGCTATAGACCATCCAATGGAGGACGCTTGGTAGAACAATGACCAAAGCCTATTGGGTGATCATAGCAAACAGCGAGAGTGGCGACGTTTGGACCATGTGCTATCAAGGCTCAACTATTTGGGATACTTTTTGTCCGCCTTAAAGCTGAGACACCGTTGTACTCAATAGCATAGGGATGCTTCCATGAGTATCCGTTTAACGAAAATAGGAGGATCACAATGCAGGAGGCAAAAAAACTCGCTGAGGCAAAATTTTTCTTTGCATATATGATATGAAGAGAACACAAGGCGATCCCGATTTCACCTATTTCCTGAGCGCATTCTTAGCGGTTGCTCGGTCTGTGATACAGCGTCTTATTGAGGTAGGACTTACGCAATCTCCATTGGAATATGAGGTGCTTTGAGTTGTTGTCTCAAGAAGTCAGCCACCCCCCGGTATTTGACTTGATAAATGGTTTGTCCTGTTTGATAGGCCACCTGCGCGAGTCGAATCCAAACGAACATCGCACACCCAATATGATTTCGTACCATGCGTGCCAACCGACATTGACATTTTTCAAGCCCGGTCACCTGTTTGACTTCGCGGTGAAATGGCTCAATTTTCCATCGCCTGTGACACACCTGTTGTACCCCTGAAGAATCGTTTTGAGCATGGTCGTTGGTCACGACATACGCCGTGCGTCTATCAGAAGACGCCACCCGGAATCATTTCACTTTGTGGTCTTTGGGAAACCCTCTGATTTTAATGGGCTTGCCTTGTTTGCGTTGCGCTTGAGTCCAAGTTAAGCTATCTACGCGCTGGTAGGGGATTGTGCCTGCCGAATCGTCCACGCGCCGGTTCGTCTTGAGGGGACAATAATAGGTTTTTTGCATCTGCTCTCTGTGTAACATGACCGTTTTGGTCGCATACCCACTGTCCATCAAGACCCCGGTAAAAGGGAGGCCCTTCTGATAGACCCACGCAGAGAGCATGTCCTTGAGAGGATCCAATTTGGTTTTGCCATCGCCTTGCGGGTCATAAATCCGATAGTCAATCAGCCAGAACCGATCCTCTTGCGGATTGACATAGACACATGTGACCACCCCGATGCCGTTGATGACGCCTTGGGCGGTGCCGCTCTCTTGACGACGCACTCACGCGATCTTGCGCGCGTGTCGCTTGTCTAAAACCGTGTCATCAAAGATCACATAGCCTTCAGGCGTCAGCGCGATGTGGTCTTTGACGTGTTCCCACACCAAGCGGGGGGGGATACGCGCACCGGCGAGATAGCGGTTGATCATATCATGACTGAACCCTTCGCTATGGTCGGCGAAATGGGGCAGGGTATCGTTGAGGGGACGGCTAAGCAGATACTGACAGTCATCCAAACGCGTCGGGTGGCGCATTGACACCTCCTCAAAGTGATAAATTTTACGGAATTGCACCCTTTTTTAACTCAGCATGCGTAAGTCCTATGTAGAGTGTAGTGCTACCTTTCATCCTGAAAAATCTCTTAGTCTTCAATCCTGATTCAGACAAGGGACAGATGGCCTTCTCCTGTCTTGTATCTTCAGGCAGGTTGTGGTGGTTTGCCATAAATCAGCGGAACAGGCACAAAAACCAAAAAGTCACTGGACTCAGGCTTTCTCTAGAGCATGTGCTAACATGCTGTTAGTCAGTATGCTTTTATTCAGTATGACAGTGGGGTTGGGTGGGCTGACCCCTGACTGCTTCGGGCTTGAACGGATTCTCGTCTTGCGTCTTGCGTCTTACACCTTGACTTTGGGCATAAGTTTGTTACATTATCTGCACAAAAGTTGTCTCCTGGCCGCAATCGGCCCGCAAGATGGCCGGGAGGGTTTTTTGAGGTTATAGCGGAACTAACCGGTGGATAGGAGGGTTTTTTTATGGAACAATTTCCACAGTGTTTAAAGTGCGACGAGGGTACGTTGCTACCGCTGTCAGATTATGGACGCGATGGGGCCCCCATCCATTACAAGGCGTGGGTGTGTAGCAACCCCAGTTGCGGGTTTAATTTGCGGATTGACAACGGCGAAATCAGCACGGGCCGGAACATCGCGCAGTCCTACAAGTAACCCTGTTTTCGGCGGAGGAATCCATTCCTCCGCCGAAATATTTTTTTGACCGGTGTGTCGTTTGCGCGTTTCCAACACCGGTTTCTTTTTTTTATTTTCCCAATGACGTGCATTGCCAATCAGCCCATTTTGGGCATTGAAACCTCCTGCGATGAAACAGCCGCTGCGGTGGTGGTCGATAGGCGTATCTGTTCCAACGCGATCTTTTCCCAAACAGAACACAGCCTCTACGGCGGCGTGGTGCCCGAACTGGCGTCTCGCAATCACATCCGCGCCCTGTTGCCCGTTGTGGATCGGGCACTTTCAGAAGCCAATGTGGAACTGCGCGATTTGGGCGGCATCGCAGTGACCCAAGGCCCCGGGCTGATCGGTTGTTTGCTGGTGGGCGTTTCCGTGGGCAAAGGGCTCGCTCTCGGCGCGGGCCTGCCCTTGGTGGGCATACACCACATTGAAGGCCATCTGTTTGCGGGCGCGATGGCCCATCCCGATCTGCTGCCGCCTTTTATGGCGCTGGTGGTTTCCGGCGGGCATACCGAGTTGATTGGCGTCTCGGCATGGGGCCATTACGAACGCTGGGGGCGCACGCGAGACGACGCGGCCGGCGAAGCCTTTGACAAGGTGGCGAAAATACTGGGGGTGTTGCGCGAAGGCGAGGTGACCATGGGCGGCCCGCCCATCTCGGCCCTTGCGGAAAAGGGGGATCCCGAGGCGTTTGATTTTCCGCGCGGGTTGATGAACGATCCGGGGTTTGACTTCAGTTTTAGCGGGTTAAAAACCTCTGTGCTCTATCGCATCCGCGACCTCGCCGAGCAAGCCCTCGCGGGGATGCGGGCCGATATTGCGGCGAGTTTTCAGGCGGCAGTGATAGACGTGCTCGTGGACAAAACACTGCGCGCTGCCCGTGCGGCAGGGGTGGAACGGGTGTTGCTCTCCGGCGGGGTGGCCGCCAATCGCGCGTTGCGCGCAAGGCTCGATGCGGGCGCGGGCAAACTGGGAATGGGCGCGTTTTATCCGCCCGCTTTTTTGTGTACAGACAATGCGGCCATGATCGCGGGCGCGGGCGCGTTTCGGCTGGCGCGCGGCGAAGTTGCCGGGGGCAACTTAACTGCGGCCCCTCGATTGCCGCTTCCCGGCCTGCGCGACCGGCAGGTGTGAGGGGCTATGTTGCGCGATGTTGGGGTTTCCGTCTCGGATGGTTGGCTGCTGGCATGCGCCGGCGTCGCGGGGATGTATCTCATTTTTCTGATGTATCGCTCGCGCCTGCGGGGCATCAACCGCTATTTGTTGGGCATACGCGCTGCCGCCCTCATTTTGCTGATCGGCCTTTTGATGCAACCCATTCTCGCTTTGACACTGCACACGCAACGGCTGCCGCTCATTGCCCTGCTCATCGACGACAGCGAGAGCATGCAAATCGCCGATGGCACTGCCGCGCGTTTTGAAATCGCCAGTGCCGTTTTGGATCACCCGGCGCTTCAGGCGTTGGGAGATCGCGCACGGGTATCAAAATTTCGCTTTTCCGATGTCCTTGCGCCCATGCGCGAAGGCGAAGAACCCACTTGGGCCGGGCGGGCGACCGATTTGGCCGGCGCGTTAGACGGCGTGCGCGCCCAAACCATGGGCGAAGGGCTCGCCGCTGTGGTGCTCATTTCAGACGGCGGGCAAAATTTGGGCGGGCGTCCCGAGCGCGCAGCCGCGGATATCGGGGTGCCGGTGATCGCCATCGGGATAGGCGATCCGGTCGCGCCCAAAGACGTGGGCATTGCATCGGCAATTATCGACCCCTTGGGCTATGTGGGCAAGCCCCTCGTCGTGCAGGTGCGCGTGTTTTCCTCTGGATTTGACCGGGTGCGCGAACAGGTGCGCGTGCTTTTCCAGGGCGGGGAAGTGGCCGCAAAAACCATCGCCCTATCAGATGGCGAGCAAACCCTCAAGTTTGAGATCATGCCCGAGCGGGCCGGGCGGCATGCGTTTTCAGTGGCGATAGCCGCGCAGACAGGCGAGCGCACAGAGGCCAACAACCGCGTGGTGGTTTCGGCGGATGTCCTCGAAAGTCGCGTGCGGATCTTAATGGTTGCGGGCAGCCCGAGTGCGGATTTGAGCTATTTGCGGCGCGTGTTGGAAGCCGATGCCAACATGGAAGTCGAGGTGCTGGTGCGCGCATCATCAAAGGGATGGGCGCGGGAAGTGCAACGCGCGATGAATACTTTAGATGGCCGCGATGTCGTGGTCCTGCTCAACGCGCCTTATACCGCGCTTGCCGGGTTGCCCGAGCAAAGGCTCGTCTCCTTTGTGCAACAGGGCGGCGGCCTGTTGGTCATTGGCGGCGATGCGGCTTTTGAGGGCGGGTACGCGCGCTCGGCATTGGCCGATGTTTTGCCCGTGCGATTTTTGGCCTCGTCCAGCACCTTTCAAGACGGCGCGTTTGCCCTCGCGTTTCCCGAATCTCGCCACCCCATTTTGCGCGTTTCAGACGACCCCTTGGCCGACCGCGAGGCATGGGATGCGCTGCCCCCGCTGTTGTCTTACAATCGCGTTGCCGCCGCGGTTTCCAACGCGACCGTGCTGGCGCACCACCCCACCGAGCGCGCCGATGGCAACCCCATGCCGATGCTGGCACTTCGGCGCGTGGAAGCGGGCAAGGCCGCGCTGGTGGCCTACCAAACCTTTTGGCGGCACGGCCTGATGATGTGGGGCGATGGCAAGACCGATATCGCGGCGCGGGCATTTTGGAAAAATATGACGCGCTGGCTGGTCACGCGAGACGATGTGTCCCGCCTGAAATTGATGACCGAAAAGACCGCCTATCGCAGCGGCGAGGCGGTCGTTGTACACGCGCAAGTTTTTGACGCCCTGTTGCAACCGCGTTCAGGCGCGCGGGTTCAAGTGCGCGTGCCCGACAGTTTGGGCGTGCGCGAGGTCGCGTTGCGCGATTTGGGCGGTGGACGCTACGCTGGCAATTTGGGGCGTTTTCCCCAAGGCGATTACGAATATCAGGTCAATGACGGCGATTTGGGAACGGGAACGGGCCATTTTACCGTGGGACGCTACAGCTTGGAATACGAAACCGTGCGGATGCGCGCCGAATTGCTCGGGGATATCGCCACGCGCAGCGGCGGGCAATACGCGAGGCCGAGCGGCCTGAAGGCTGCCCTCGACTCGCTCATTTTGACACCCGAGCCCGTTGTGACGCACCACCGCATCGCGTTGTGGGGGCAACAGTGGCCGTTGGTTGTACTGGTGGGTTTGCTGGTGTTTGAATGGGCCGTTAGACGAAGATTGGGAATGGTATGAGCATAAAATTTAGATGTGCTTTGGTTTGGTGTATATCCTTGCTGGGCGGTGCCGCAGATGCACAGGTGGTGATCAACGAGATCATGTTCGCGCCACAGGGAAGCGAGTTTTTCGACGAATACATCGAATTGTTCAACGCGGGTGATCGCGCGGTCGATCTGACGGGATGGCGCATCGGGGACGACGATGAGACCAATGCGCTTGTCGGCGAGGCGATGGTGCTCGCCCCGGGCGCGTATGCCCTGGTGATGGATGAGGGCTATGGCACGCGCTCAACGCATTACGATCCCCTGCCCTGCCCGATGCGGCCCTCAAATTGACGGTTGACAGCGCGACACTGGGGCACAGCGGCCTGAGCAAGGTGCATCCCGAACGCATTTTGCTGATCGCCGCCGCGGGCGATACCGTAGGTGCTGCGACCTATCAACCCGGCAATGCCCTCGGGGTTTCAGAAGAAAAGATCGATGCCACCAAAGGCGACGCGCCCGACAACTGGACAGATGCAAAATGGATCGGAGGCACGCCGGGCGCAGTGAACAGCATCAGCGTCAAAGATCGGGATCTGACGCTGACGCGAAACACACAATCGCCCGTGCGCGTCCCCTGGGGCGAATCGGCCGAGGTGATCCTAACCGTGACAAATATCGGTCGAGAAACCGCGGCACCGTTTGAAATCGCGGTCGATGGCGCCGAGGCTCTCGTGGGAAATATGCTCCCTGCCGGCGACTCGACGCGGGTCACAATTCCCATTTCAAAACCGCCCGCAGGCGAGAACATTGTTCATGCCGAGCTCCTATTCTCAGGCGATCAGGATACGACAAATAACGTGGCAACATGGACCGTGATGGGCGGAATGGCCCCCGGTCAGGCCGTCATTGGCGAGGTGATGGCCCAAGGCGCAGAGTGGGTCGAGTTGTACAACCGTTCGCCAGACGCGGTGCATCTCTCCGGGTGGACGCTTTCCGATGTGCGGACGACGGGGCAGTTTGAAGCGGGCGCGACTATTGAGGGTTTGGGCCATGTCCTCGTCGCCGAAGATGCGGGCCGCGTTGCCCTGCAATATCCCGATCTCGACGTGCCCATTTTATCCCTGACCCGCTGGCCCCGATTGAACGACGGGGGCGATGGCCTCATTTTGCGCGATGCGACCGCGACCCTTGTCGATAGCGTTTTTTATTCGGCGCAAGAGACCGAAGCGAGCATGGAGCGCATCGATCTCGCCATCGCCGGAGATCGGGACAACTATCTCGCCAGCCAAGCCCCATTGGGCGCGACCCCTTGACGACGAGGTCGCGGGCGTATCCCTATGAGCAGAACCCAATCCCTTTGTCGAGCAAGTCGCCATTAAATACGAGGTGCCATCCCCCCGCACGGGCAGGCGCGTGGCCGCGTTGCTCGAAAGCGTTGAAGGCGGCAACCAGCGCGTTGTCAACTGGGATGGTCGCGCAGATAATGGACACCTGCTAAAGCCCGGTATTTATATTCTCTACTTGGAAGCCGGCACGCCCGAAGGCAAATTATTCCGCGCGCGAGAACCCGTGGTCATCGCACGGGGATTGAACGATAGATAGCGGTAAAAGGGGAGAGGGGAGACGCAAGATGCGAGGATAGAAACGCAGGGGCGTGCCCGCGTGCCCGCCCGAAAATGCTCCAAAACCCAAGCGGTCAGCCCATACGCGGGGGCTAATCGCTGAATGCCGATAGCATCCTGCATTTTCGGGCACAGAGGCACCACCTGCCTCGCGTTTCACAGCTTGCTCTAGCTTCCAGATCCGCCGAGATAACGTTTGTCTCAGGTATTGCCA
Organism: uncultured Latescibacterota bacterium; assembly: GCA_958295785.1. Lineage (GTDB taxonomy): Bacteria > Latescibacterota > UBA2968 > UBA2968 > UBA2968 > VXRD01. Next base: position 509,622 of record OY282377.1, on the reverse strand, counting down.
GATATGTCAAAAAATCGACCGAGATTGCTTTCTCAAATTTTGGGCGGATGCACAATCGCGCTCGCGCTGTTGATGGCGTTGAGCTTGTTGTCGCACTCGCCAGAGGATCCGCCCAATTCGACTCGCCCGCTCGAACTCGCGCAAAATCTGATCGGGTGGATCGGCGCGCACATATCCTATTACCTGCTCTTTGGCGTGGGCTATGGGGCTTACGCGCCGATCCTATGGCTATTTCTGTGGGGGTGTCATTGTTTTCGGATGGCAGACGCCAAGCCGTTCGCGATGTACAGCGTCGCGCTGTTTTCAGCTATGGTGCTCTTTTGTGGCGCGACAGGCGTGCTGTATTTGGATCAATCCTCAACAGCATGGAAATTGGGCGGGTGGCTGGGCTTTATGCTGTCGTCTTCCTTGTTGCTGCCCTATTTGGGCATGGTTGGGTCGTATATTTGTCTATCTGTGTTGCTCGTCTTGCTGGTGGCCGGCATATCGCGCACAGTGGCACGGGCGAAGAAAGAACGCGAAGCGGAGGTGTGAAGTGCAACGTGCAGGGCGTCGGATGTGTTTTTGTGCCGTGCTCGCCATGATCGGGATTGTGTTTTGCGCGGGGTCTGTGCAGGCCGATGCGCGAGGTTCTGAGGTGGTGGAGAAGTTGCAGAGAAAATTTGCGGAACTCAAAACGCTTTCCGCACACTTTGTCAAGCAACACTACTGGCGTTTGATGGAACAGCATCAAGAGATGAAAGGCACGTTGCTGGTTCAGCGGCCCGGTCGGTTTCGCATGGATTCGGATGTGCAGGTCGTGGTGAGCGATGGCAAGACCGCGTGGAACTACGCGCCCGCCAATGCCCAAGTGCTGGTGAGCGATTATTCCGCGATTGAAAATGACCGCAGCTACGAAAAGTTGCTGTTCGATCTCATTTTGCTCGGGGGATACGACGAGAGTTATACGCCCGTTTATGTGGGCGAAAAAAAAGTACAGCGCAAGACCTGTCATGTGGTCGATTTGTCCAGAAAAAAAGAAGATACTTACATCCATACCATTCGCATGTGGATCGACAAACGCCTCTATCTGGTGCGCCAAGTGGAATATCGCAATATCCACGAGGATGTGACGACATTTGTGTTGTCGGATTTGAAAGTAAACAAAAGGGTCAAAGCCGATCAATTTACATTCCATGTGCCCAACGGCGTGGAACTGATCGATTTGCGGTGAGAAGGCCGCCCCTTTCCCATCAACCGCAGGGACAGGCCACGACGCGAAGTTGCCCGCAAGCGATCCCCTTAACGTTCCGCAGTCATTCAGAGAAGCCATTGCAACAAGGCCATCACGCACAGCGCGCAAGGCCGTCTCGCAACCCACAGCCATCTTGCAACCCACCTTGCAGGCCAGCGCATGTCTTCCTGTTACAAAAGCGCTTTGCGCTGTGCAAGCCTCTCGGCGTTTGAGAGCGGCATTTTTTGCTTCCTTTTTTTTGCTGTTAAAAAAAAGTATGAAAACGCGAATAATTTGAGCGTTTGACGCCGAAGGCATTGAAGGCAGGAGACGGGAGATGCGATTAGCCACAAAAGGCGAGCAGTGTATGTAGGGGCGATGCCCCCGTGCTCGCCCCCCAAAAAAACAACTGCACAAGAACGCAGATGAACACGGCTTGGAGAGCGCGAATAACGCAGGGATGTAGATCATAGCGGGGCGAGGAATGCGGGGTTAATCCGCGTCAATCCGCGATATAGACAGCAGGGGCGGTGCCCCCGTGCCCGCCCAAAGAGACGAGGAGCACAGCATGGTCGTAGAAATTCAGGAGCGCGAGTTACAAGGCATTCTATCCGATTATCGCGTGCGCGTGGATAAACTCGGGAGGCATCTTTGACCTCGCGCAACGCCGCGCAAAAATCGCCGAATTAGAAAAGCGGATGGGCACGCCGAATTTTTGGAATGACCGGGAAACCGCACAACAGATCATAGACGCCTGCAATGCCGAAAAGCACTGGGTTGACCGCTGGGAGGAATTGGACGGGCAAGTCGGGGATTTGGACGTGCTGTTTGAACTCGCGTGCGAAGAAGGCGACGCCGAGTCCCTGTCCGAAGTCGCCGCCGAGTTGCCCGCAGTGGGTCGGGCATTGGACGCGCTCGAATTGCAATATATGCTGGGCAATCGGGAGGACCGCCACGACGCGATTTTGACCATCCACCCGGGCGCAGGGGGCACGGAAGCCGCGGATTGGGCGCAGATGTTGATGCGGATGTACACGCGCTGGGCCGAGCGGCGCGGGTTTCAGACGCGGGTTTTGGACACCTTGCCCGGCGAGATTGTGGGGATTAAGAGCGCGACAATCGAGGTGAAGGGCGAGTATGCGTTTGGCTATCTCAAAGCCGAATCCGGCGTCCACAGGTTGGTGCGGATTTCGCCTTACGATTCCAACAGCCGCCGGCACACGTCGTTTGCGTCCGTGTTTGTCTATCCCGATGCGGAGGGCGATATCGAGGTGGAAATCAATCCCAATGATCTGAAGGTGGATACGTACCGCGCGGGCGGCGCGGGCGGGCAACACGTCAACAAGACCGATTCGGCGGTGCGGATTACCCACGTCCCCACGGGCATTGTGGCGCAATGCCAGAACGAGCGTTCCCAGTACAAGAATCGCAATACAGCCCTGAAAATTCTCAAGGCGCGGCTGTATCAACACCTGCGCGAAGAGGAAGACAAAAAGCGCGCCGCGCTCGAAAGCACGAAGAAACGCATCGAATGGGGCAGCCAGATCCGCAATTACGTTTTTCAACCCTACCAGATGGTCAAAGACGCGCGCACAGGCGTCGAGACCTCCGATGTTCCGGGCGTGATGGACGGGGACCTCGACCCCTTTATCCGCGCGTATTTGCTGTCGTAGGGGCGTTGACCGCGCCTAAACGCAGTGAGGGGTTTTGCCAACCGGCAACGCGCTTGACGAAAAAATATATATTGGTTATAGTTTAACGACCGTTACAGCATGACGTCTTGAGGTACTGATCTTGAATCGGGTCGTGGGACAAACGTTAATTGAACAGCGCGTGCAGAAACTCGCCGATATTCGGGACATGGGCATTGCGCCTTACCCGTATCGCTTTGAGACCACGCACCACTCTGCGGACATCGCAGCGCGTTTTGATGCTCTGAGCGCGTCAGAAGAACAGGTGCGGATGGCGGGGCGGTTGATCGTCACGCGCGGTCATGGAAAAGCGGCCTTTGCCGATTTGCGGGATGCCAAGGGCCGCTTTCAAATTTACGTCCGGCTCGACATCGCGGGCGATGAGGCGTTTGCCCTGTGGCAGTTGCTCGACATCGGGGATTTCATCGGCGTAGCCGGCCCGGTCTTCAAAACGCGCACCGGGCACATCACCGTGCAAGTGCGAGAACTCGCGCTGTTGTCCAAAGCCATTCGCCCGCTGCCAGTGCCGAAAGAAGAAATCCGCGGTGGCGAGCGCGTCATCCACGATCAATTCAGCGACAAAGAACTGCGCTATCGCCGCCGCTATCTCGACCTCGCGCTCAATCCCGATGTGCAAGCCGCGTTTCGCAAGCGCAGTGCCACCGTCTCTGCGATGCGCGAATTTTTGGATGCACGCGGGTTTTTGGAGGTCGAAACGCCGGTGTTGCAACCCCTGTACGGCGGCGCGTCTGCGCGTCCTTTTGTCACGCATCACCGTGTTTTGGACATGCCCCTGTATTTGCGGATCTCCGATGAATTGTATCTCAAGCGGCTGATCGTGGGCGGGCTTGAGCGCGTGTATGAGATCGGCAAAAATTTTCGCAACGAGGGCATTGACCGCACGCACAATCCCGAATTTTCCATGCTCGAACTGTATCAGGCGTACGCGGATTATTCCGATATGATGACAATAGCCGAGGAGTTGTATGTCTTTGTGGCCGAAAAGGTGAATGGCGCGACAACGCTCGAATACCAAGGGCAAAAAATCGATCTGACGCCCCCGTGGCCGCGCATCTCCATGCTTGACGCCATCGAAAAATACAGCGATATAGACGTCGCGCGGGCCTCAGATGCCGAGTTGGAGGCCGCGTGCAAGCGGTTTGGTTCTGATATTAAACCGAGTGTAGAGCGCGGAGTGTTGATCAACGCGCTGTTTGAAGCATGTGTTGAACCCAAATTGATTCAGCCGACCTTGATTATTGACTATCCCCGCGCCGTGTCGCCCCTCGCCAAGGGCCATCGCAGCGAAGCAACCCTCACCGAGCGGTTTGAAATTTTTATCCATGGCTGGGAAATGGGCAATGCGTTTTCCGAACTCAACGATCCACTTGATCAGCGGCGGCGGTTTGCCCATCAAAAAACCCTGCGCGACCGCGGCGACGAAGAGGCCCAAGTGCTCGATGAAGATTATCTGAGGGCCATGGAACACGGAATGCCGCCGACCGGCGGGTTGGGCATTGGCGTCGACCGGATGGTGATGTTGTTGGCAAACGCGCCATCCATTCGAGACGTCATTCTGTTTCCCCACATGCGCCCCCAAGAAAGCCGTGACGCCGATGGATGAGTTGCTCCGCGCCACGGGCGTTTGCAAGCACTACGTGCTAGGAGGTGCCCACATCGAGGTGCTCAAAGGGGTTGACTTGGGCATTGTTCGCGGCGAAATTGTGGCGGTAGTCGGCGCGTCCGGGGTTGGCAAAAGCACGTTGTTGCACATTATGGGCGGGTTAGACCATCCCTCGTCCGGCACAGTCGCCATCGACGGGGTCGATATTTTCGCCCTTTCAGACGCCGAGCGCGCCAAATTTCGCAACCGCCAGATCGGGTTTGTCTTTCAGTTTCACCACTTATTGCGCGATTTTACCGCCCTTGAAAATGTGATGATGCCCCTAATGATCGCCGGCCTTTCCCCAAGTGAAGCGCGCCTCCCAGCGCAACAATTGCTCCACGCGGTCGGGCTAGCCGAGCGGCTCGCGCATTTGCCTGCCGAACTCTCCGGCGGAGAAGCGCAGCGCGTTGCGGTTGCGCGCGCATTGGTGACGCAACCCGCCGTTGTATTAGCCGATGAACCTTCCGGCAACCTCGATGTGGCGCGCAGCGAAGATTTGCACGCATTGCTTTGGGACCTGGCCAGATCCCGAAGCCAGACATTTGTGATTGTCACGCACGACCGACATTTGGCCGGCCGCGCCGATAGGGTGGTCGAAATGGAAGACGGTCGGCTCGTTGCCTAAACGCGCAGAGCATCGCCCAAGAAACGGGGTTGAGTTTTTTGCGACAACCCGTTATCATGAACACTCAAACAGTTTTCCAAGCCGTTCGACGAGAGGAGTATTTGATGAACAGCATGTTTTCGGACCAGGTAAAGCGGGTGATGCAACTCGCACGCGAAGAAGCCGCACGCCTGGGGCACAACTACATCGGCACCGAGCACTTGCTGCTCGGCATCATCTGCGAGGGCAAAAACGCGGCCGTGCAGGTGCTGATCAATCTGAAATTAAATCTCGACAGTCTCAAGCGAGAAACCGAAGATTGCGTGGCTTCTTCTGGCGGCGCAATGACGATGGGGGAAGTGCCTTTTACCCCCCGCGCAAAGCAGATTCTCGAAATTGCAGCCAATGAAGCCAAAGAAATGAAGAGCCGAGACGTGGGCACCAGCCATCTGCTGCTGGCGCTGTTGCGGGACAAAGACGGCGTTGCCGCGCAGATCTTGCTCGCGTCCGGCGTAGATCACAAAACCGCCAAGGAGGAGGTGATTGCCGTTTTGCAGGGAAGAACTTCGGGCAGGCGCGAGAGGAGAAAGAGCAAAACGCCTTTCCTCGACCATTTCGGGCGCGATTTGACCGATCTGGCTCGGCGGGGCAAATTGGACCCCACCATTGGTCGGGATAGAGAAATCGAACGGGTGTCGCAGGTGCTCGCCAGACGCAAGAAGAACAACCCGGTGCTGGTGGGCGAGCCCGGCGTGGGAAAAACGCAGATCATCGAGGGATTGGCGCAGCGCATCGTGGAGCGGCGCGTGCCGCAAATTTTGCTGGACAAGCGCGTGGTCACGCTGGACATGGGCGGCATTGTCGCCGGAACAAAGTACCGCGGGCAATTTGAAGAGCGGCTCAAAGCCGTGATGAACGAACTTCAGCAAAGCCAGAACGTGGTCATTTTTATCGACGAGTTGCACACCATCGTAGGCGCGGGCAGCGCAGAGGGCACGCTCGATGCGTCCAATATGTTCAAGCCCTCGCTCTCGCGCGGCGAGTTGCAGTGTATCGGCGCGACCACCTTGGACGAATACCGCAAATACATCGAAAAGGACGGCGCGCTCGAGCGGCGCTTCCAAACGATTTTGGTCGATGCCCCGTCTGTGGATGAGACCGTCGAGATTCTCAGGGGCCTCAAAGACAGCTATGAAGCGCATCACAATGTGACGTATTCACCCGAAGCCGTTGAAGCCTCAGCGCGAATGGCGGACCGGTACATCAGCGACCGGCACTTGCCGGACAAAGCCATCGACGTGATCGACGAAACCGGGGCCAGGGTGCGATTGTCCCGCCTCAATCCGCCCGACGAGATCAAAGAACTCGAAATTGCCATCGGCGAGATTACGCGCAAAAAAGACAGAGCAGCCGAAAATCAGCAATTTGAAGAGGCGGCCCAATTGCGCGATCAAGAGCGCGCGATCAAAGACAAGCTCGAATCCAAACGCCATGCGTGGGAAATGCAGGTGACAGATGACGTGGTCGAAGTGTCAGAAGAAGACATCGCCGAAGTGATCTCGAGCATGACCGGCATCCCCCTGTTTCGGCTGGCACAGGCCGAAACCGAAAAGCTGATCAACATGGCGTCCGAGTTGCAAAAGCGGGTGATCGGGCAAAAAGAAGCGGTCGAAACCGTGTGCCGCTCCATTCGGCGCGCGCGCGCGGGCCTCAAAGATCCCAACCGCCCCATCGGCACGTTTTTGTTCCTGGGCCCCACGGGCATTGGCAAAACGTATCTGGCACAAGCCTTGGCGCACTACTTGTTCGACGACGAAGACGCCCTCGTGACCGTGGATATGTCGGAATACATGGAAAAATTCGCGGTCTCTCGGCTCGTCGGCGCGCCCCCTGGATATGTGGGCTATGACGAAGGCGGGCAGCTGACCGAGAAGGTGCGACGGCGTCCCTATTCGGTGGTCTTGCTCGACGAAATTGAAAAAGCCCATCCCGATGTGTTCAATATCCTGTTGCAGGTCTTGGACGAAGGCCGTCTGACAGATAGTTTTGGGCGCAAAGTGAATTTTAAGAATACGATTTTGATTATGACGTCCAACTTGGGCACGCGGGATTTGGAAAAAGCGGGCGGCCTGGGATTTGGTCAGTCGAGCAAAAAGTCAATCCGCGAAAAAATGGAAGAGCGCATCGACGAAGAGGTCAAAAAGACCTTTAACCCCGAGTTCATCAATCGGTTGGACGAAACCGTGATTTTCAACGCGCTGGACCGAAAAGACATCATTCGGATCGTGGATATCGAACTCGAAAAAATTCGCACGCGCGTTGCAGAGCGCGATATCGAAGTGCGTCTCACCCCGGGTGCCAAGAGTTTGATCGCCGAGAAGGGGTACAATCCGACGTATGGCGCGCGGCACTTGAGCCGCACCATTCAAAAAATGGTCGAAGACCCGCTGGCCGAAGAGATCATTCTGGGCCATTTCACAGACGGCAGCAAGGTGCGGATCAGCAAAAAAGGCAATGACCTCGCCTTTGAAGGCGACCCACTCGCCAAAGAAAACCCGGCGCCCAAGGCAGCGGTGCGAATCGACAAAAAAGGCAATGCCCCCAACTTCGGCGAGGCGAACCCCGGGGAGGTTGTCGGCGAACAAGTGGCGGGCAGAGACCCTGTCGTCCGAAAGAAAGTGGTGGACAGGGACAAGGCTTGATCGCGCAGTTGCGGTCGATACCAAACAGGCCCGGGCAGGCGTCCGGGTCGTTTGGTGTACGCTCGGAACATTTTATTTTTTTGGGCGTTTGAGGCTTACAAACTGGAACACACATCTGTTTTAATGGGTATTCGCAACGTGAAACGATTTTATACGCACAGTTTTTTGCTCCTGATCGCGCTCTTGATTCAAACCGCGAACGCGCAAGAAGGGCCTGTCATTCGGGAGATCCGCATTCGGGGCAACGATTGGGTCGAGACGTCGTTGATCGCGTCTCAAAGCGGTTTGTTCGAGGGGCAAAATCTGGCGGGCGGCGAAGCCGGGCGCGCGATTCGCAATCTTTACAAACTCGGTCTGTTTTCCGACATCAAGATTTTTATCGAACAGGTGCCGGGCGGCGCGGCTGTCATTATCGACCTAAAGGCCGTACCGCGCTTGGGCACTGTGGCTTTTAGGGGCAATAGTGCGGTAAAAGACAAGACCCTGAAGCGCGAGTTGGGGCTGATCGAAAATCAATTGATTCAGGCGTGGGAACAAAAGCGAGCGGTCAACAAGCTGATCGCGCTCTATCGCAAAAAAGGCTATTTGCTCGCCTCAGTCGGGGTGAGAGAAACGCAAGTGGATGCAGATGGGCAGTTGCCGTTGATCTTTGAAATTGACGAGGGCGAAAAGGTCAATTTGAAAAAAATCCGCTTCCACGGCAATGCGGCACTGGCCGGGAAGCAACTCCGCAAGCAGATGAAAGAGACCAAACAAGACGGCTGGTGGTTCGGCGGGGGGAAATTCAACGAAGAGACCTATCCGGACGATTGTGAAAAGGTGTTGGCCTTTTATCGGCAAAACGGGTACCGGGACGCGGCGATCATATCCGATAGCCTGTCCTACGGCCCGAACAAAAAAGATATGTTTCTCGACATCACCATCGAAGAGGGGCCGATTTACCGCTTTGGCGCGGTGACGTGGGCGGGCAATGAGAAAATCAATGACGCGGGGTTTTTGCACTTTATCGTGGTGGATTCGGGCGCGGTGTACAACGAGGAGCGCGTGCAAAAATCCCGAGAGCAGTTGCACAATGCCTATATGGACATCGGGCATATTGGCGCGCAGATTTTTCCGCAACAAAAGCCGGTGGGTGACCGGGTCATCGACGTGCATTTTGACGTGGTCGAAAACGATCCGTGGAAAATTCGCAAAATTTTGATCACGGGCAATACCAAGACCAAAGACCGCGTGATTCGGCGCGAGTTGCGCGTGCGCCCGGGCGATACGTTTAGCCGCGCCCTGTTGGAACGCAGCGTGCGCGAGGCCATGCAACTCAACTTTTTCACCAATGTATTGCCCGAGCCAAAAGCCGTTGAAGAGACCTCCGAAATCGACCTCGTGTTCACAATAGAGGAAAAATCCACGGGCACCGCCTCCATTGGCGCGGGATACAGCGAGCGCGACAAACTGATCGGCACCATCGGGTTGCAGATTCCCAATTTTAGGGGCAATGGGCAACAACTCGACTTTCAGTGGGAGTTTGGCAGGCGGCGCCAAACCTTTAGCATTGGGTTCACCGAACCGTGGTTTCGCAACACCCCCACGACCATTTCCGGATCCCTGTCCAGAAGCACCCTGCGCCTGACGAATTACGGCGCGGCGAATTTTGATCAGCGTTCAGAGGGCGGGGCCTTTCGCCTCGGGCGCAGGCTGCGCTGGCCCGATTATTCGCGCATTTCCGGGGGGTATAGCTTGAGGCGGGTCTCGTTTCTCAATTTTGCCGACAGCACGGATGCGCGCAATCCCTACTACGCCGACAACATCACCAGCAGCATCAGCGCGAATTGGACGCGCGACAGCCGCGACTTGCCGATTTTTCCCACCTCCGGCAGCGTGATTTCCTATTCGCCCTCATTGGCCGGCGGCTTTTTGGGTGGCAACCGCGACTTTCACAAGCACGATTTTGTCACGAGTTTTTACTTTCCGCTTTTCTGGCGCCTCGCCCTCAACGTGAAGTCGCAACTGGGGTTTGCCGCCAGCTATGGCCCGGAGCCTCTTCCTTTTCAGGAAAGGTACACGCCGGGGGGGGTCGATATTTTTGAAGGCACGTTGATGCGCGGTTATCCGGACCGGTCGATCGGCCCCGTCGATGACAGGGGCACGCCCCTAGGCGGCGTGGCGCAGTTGTTGTTCAATGCCGAGGTCAGCATTCCCATTGTGCCGCAGCAGTTTTACGGGTTGATTTTTGCCGACGCGGGCAATGCCTGGGACAATCTGAATCGGATCAGCCTAACGGACTTGCGCCGGTCCGTGGGGTTTGGCATTCGGATTGTCGCGCCCGTGGTGGGGATTATGGGCTTTGACTTTGCCTGGGGCATTGACCGTCGACACGTCGACGGGCAAAAGGTACAGATGATGACGCATTTCCAATTTGGTCCGCAGTTTCATTAGCCGTCAGTTCCGCCGCGGTGAAAGGTGGGCTGATTTTTTTGGAGGGAGTTTGATGACACGCTGTCGCATGTTTTTGGTCGCGCTGTCTCTGGCACTGGTCGGCATGGGCAGTTCTGCCGGTGCCGAGATCAAGCTGGGGTACATCGATTCGCAAAAAATTTTGGATCAGTACAAACCCTATCAAGATGCGTTGAGGGAATTTAGCCGTTACGAAGACGAACTCGGGCGCGAGATCAGCACCATGCGAAACGAATTGGCCAAGATGCAGGAAACTTACGAACGCCAATCCCTGTTGTTGAGTGACAAACGCAAACAAGAAGAACAACAGGCCATTGTAAAAAAACAACAGGAAATGCAACGGTTTGTGCAAGAAGCCAGCGATCCCCAAAGAGGCAGTCTCGCACGCAAGACCGCGGAATTGTCCGAGCCGATTATTCAAACGGTGAATGAGATCATCAAGCAGGTGGCCGAAGACGAGGGCTTTGATTTTGTGCTCAATACAACGGCCCTGGCCTATGCGAAAGAGGCACACGATTTGACCGATAGGGTTATCGAAGCCCTGACCAAAGACCTCGAAGCCAAGGCGAAGGAGAGTGGTCAGTGAGGCAGTAGGCAGTAGGCAGTCCCCGCTCATCCGCCCGGCCCAAAGGAAGCGTCAGCCGTTAGCGGTTAGACAGCCCATCGTCATTCTTTTGCCTTTTCCCCGTAACGCCGACCGCTTTCCATTGGAGCACACCGTGATTCTGAACGCCGTGGACATCCAAAAAATTCTTCCGCACCGCTATCCTTTTTTGCTGGTGGATCGCGTTACCGAGTTGACCCCTGGCGAGCGGTTGGTCGCGTACAAAAATGTGTCGGCGAATGAGCCGTTTTTCCAAGGCCATTTTCCCGGCAATCCGCTCATGCCGGGCGTGCTCATTGTCGAGGCCCTCGCGCAAGCGGCTGCGATTTTGATGAGCGATGGACGAGAGAGCGATTCGATCCCCTTGTTTATGGGCATTGACAAAGCGCGTTTCAGACAGCAGGTGGTGCCCGGCGACCAGTTGCTACTCGAAGTCGAAATCGGGCAAAGACGCCGCAATGTGTGCAAGGGCCACGGCAAAGCCACAGTCGATGGCAAAGTCGCCGCAGAAGCCGAATTGATGGCGATGTTCGCACGGCGCGAAGATTTGTAAAAACACTTGTCATTTTTCCATAAATGAAGCAGGGCCTGTTCTGAGATATAGAACAGGCCCAATTTTTTTTTTGATGATGACGGTCTTTATTGGGTATCCCATTCATTTGGAATCGAACACCCAGTTTGAGTGGCTAAACGGCGGGCATCATTGTAGAAATCTCGAAACGAATTTGATCCTGCAATCCATGATCGCAATGATGCTCGTGCGACATAATCCCGAACGCGCTCTTTTGCCTCCTGTTTTTCATCTCGGTTGGTCAACCCAAAACGCCGTTTGACAAAATGAGAAGGGTCATCGCTTGGAATCTCCGCCACAGGACACGCGAGTTCACGAGCGAGCGCGTTTCGGTCAATCGCCAGCCAGCATTCAATATTTCGATCTGCCACGCCAAACAGGGTCAAATGCTTACAGTCTGTGGGAACTTTATCTGATCCGCGGCTTTTGACAACGCGCGGGGAATTTGCGTCTGCATCTGTTAGTACAACCAAAATATCACACCCTTGACCTTTCAAATCCCAAAGTGATTTGGCAATCTCCCGCTTGAAAGATTCCCTTGAAGAACCCCGGAATTGTCCTTCTGCCAATTCTGCATCGGGGCACCAGCGTTGTGCAAGCCCCTTGACAACGGCTTCATCTGTATCGCCCTGCACATAATACCCGATCTTCATCCCAACATCTCCCGAAAATGTTGCTCTCCCAATGGAAAATGTTCAAGGCGTACCTTCATATCATCCACATTGGGTTGCCTAATTGACGTGTGATGTTCAGCTTGATTGAGCACAAAAATGCCGTCCAAATGCTCGTCGAAAAGATCGACAAAATAAGGCGCGTGTGAGGTAAAAACGATCTGGGGACGGGCAGGAGACTGGCTCGCCATTTCGAGCAGTGTTTTTAGAAAACCGACATAGATGCCGTTTTCCGGCTCTTCGATCATGAGCAATGGTCGCAAATCCATTGCCGGTTGAATCAAAAAAATATACGCGAGGGCTGAAAAGCGCAGGGTTCCGTTCGAGGCATTTTCAGCGTTCAATGAATGTCCATCAGAATCTTCAAACCACATAAACACGGCCCTGCTACCCGAAAAAATTTGAAAATTGATCAAATCGAGTTTGGGTTCGATCTCTTGAATGACCTTTAGCAACTTGCGATAATTTCGCTCGTCGCTGGTCTTCAACCGATACAGCACCGAGGCGAGATTGCCGCCACTGCTATTGAGAAAAACTTCATTGGGCTTAAAATCCGACCCTCTCATTGCAGTTGGCGAAAGGTCGTAACAAATCCAGTTGTTCAGATAGCTTTTGAAGTGATTGGCCCGTGAATTGGTTTCCAAATCGTAGAGACATTGCAACATCGTCGTATCTCTCGGCACAGTCATTTCAACATAATTCGCCGTTCTGTCCATAAAATTTTTCTCATCCAAAAGCCGACTCGGGCCAGAGATATTTTCGAGCAAAATGGTTTTGTCAAACCCGCCACCCGTAGCCATCAAACGCTCAGCGTCAACCCTGACAGTGGCTTCGCCAATGGGGTTCTTCGGCGGCGAAATGGTCAGTTCATATTCAAAGACCAAATTTTCCCCTTCATAAGGCACCTGTGCTCGGACATAAAAATCAATGGCGGATTTATCAAATGCGAAATTGGTCATCCCAAACAGCCCACCCGCAACCCGTTCGGCACACTCATTGAGCGGGAAAAGGGAACTGGCCCCCACAAACTGCAAAGCCTGACAAAAATTGGTTTTCCCGGAATTGTTCCTGCCGAGTAGCAGATTGATTTCCTGCGGCTTAAATACAATGTTGATCAAAGACTTAAAATTATCGACTCGAAATTCCTGCAACATCACAAGCCTCCTCAATTTGTCGATTCGTCCATCCGTCCTCCAAGATACCGCGAAACCTCGATATATGTAGCCGCATAATGCACGGGTCTCGGCGCCAATCCCTTTCTCCTTGCGTTCAAATTTGTTATCCTATGCGGCGAATCGCGTGAGTACGCAGGTGTTGAACGCAATATTTTGAAGAACTTGGAAAACTCACGGGTCACATCCCTTCTCCCTCCTCGCCTTGAGGAGGGAGAATTTTTTATTTTTCCCGCTCCAAAACTTCCCATTCCGCGAACAAGCGATCTATTTTCTTTTGAACAGCGTCCTTTTCTGTCGCCAGTTCTCTTAGGCGATGCCAGTCCGTGGCCAGATCGTCGCGTGCCATTTCTTCGGCGAGTTGACCGACCTGTTCCTCCAACGCGGCAATGGCTTCTTCCAATTGGATGGCGCGGCGTTCTCGTTTTTGCCGATGCCGCATGGCGCGCTTGCGGCTTTGATAGTCGGTTTGCGTTTTGGGCGCAACTTGCACGGTCGGCATTTCTGCCCCCTGCATCTCGCGTTGATAGGCGTCGTAATTGCCATCTATCAATTGCCACTTGCCATCGCCGAGCGCCAGCAGGCGATTGACCAAGCGGTTGAGAAAATACCGATCGTGCGAAACCGCGATCACCGTGCCCGAAAACGCCTCGAGCGCGCTTTCGAGCACATTGCGCGATGCAATGTCCAGATGGTTGGTCGGTTCGTCGAGCACGAGCACATTGAGGGGCACGCGCATGAGTTTGGCCAGGGCAACGCGACTTTGTTCCCCGCCGCTGAGCGCGCCCGTCTGGCGCTCGACCTCATCCCCCGAAAACAGGAAGGCGCCCAAAAAAGTTCTGATCTCCTCTTCTGGCACCTGGGGCGTGAGCGACCAGATTTCTTCGAGAACACTCAACTTGGGGTCGAGGTCCTGACGGGTTTGCGCGTAATAACCGATGTCGAGCCCCTTGCCCATGATCGCGCGGCCTGCATCGGGCGCGAGTTCGCCGATCAGAATTTTCAAAAGCACGGATTTGCCCGCTCCGTTGGGGCCCAAAATGCCGAGGCGGTCGCCCCGCCACAATGTGAAATTGAGATCGGAAAACAGGGGGCGATTGTCGTATTTTTTCGTGAGGTTCTCAACCTGCAAGACCCGGTCGCCTCCCCGCGTGGTGGTGGTAAATGACAGGTCGATGTCGCGCTGTTGTGTCACCCTGTCTATGCGGTCGAGTTTTTCAAGTGCTTTGCGCCGGCTCTGCGCCTGTTTGGTTTTTTGCCCGGCGATGTTTCGGCGAATATAGTCTTCGGTTCGTTCAATGTGCGCTTGTTGTGCGCGATAGGCTTTTTGCTGCTGGGCGCGGCGCTGTGCTTTTTTTGCGACATAAAAGGAATACGTGCCCGAATACGGTTCAACCCTGCCGCGTTCCAAGTCCGCAATTTTGGTCACAGTGCGGTCGAGGAAGGTGCGGTCGTGCGAAATAACGACAAATGCCTTGGCATAATCCGCGAGAAAAGACTCGAGCCATTCAATAGCTTGCAAATCGAGGTGGTTGGTCGGTTCGTCGAGGAGCAAGAGATCGGGTTCTCGACCGAGCAATTGGGCAAGCACCAAGCGGTTCTTTTGCCCGCCGCTGAGCACTCGGGTTGGCAATTTTAGATCAGTCTGGCGAAATCCCAGCCCAAAGAGAATGGCTTTGGCACGCGCTTCGGTTGCGTACCCGCCCAGATGCTCATACTGGTCTCGGAGATCGCCGTAGTCATTGAGCACAGCATCGGAAATTTCGCCCGCGCCCATAGACTTTTCCAACGCCAGTAGGCGATGTTGCAGGGCCAAAAGATCGGCAAACGCATTGAGCATCGCGCCCATAACGCTGTGCGTTGGATCAAAGGTGGGTTCCTGCGCCAAAAAGCCGATGTTGAGACCGCGCTGCCGGTGCAATTGCCCGTCATCGGGCGGGCTTTCTTCGGTGATGAGCCGAAACAGCGTGGTTTTGCCACACCCATTGGGGCCGACAAGCCCGATGCGATCTCCCGGATCAATTTGCCAACGGACCCCCCGCAACACGTCATAAGCGCCGTAGGATTTCCAAATGTCTTTGAGTTGAATCAGGGGCATAAGTAGTCAGTTGTCAGAAAAGGCGAAAAGGGAGACGCGAGACATAAGAAGGAAAGACAAAAGTATCTTTGGGCGAGCACGGGGGCATCGCCCCTACACACACCGCTCGCCTTTTGTGCCTAAACTTCCATCTCGCCTACGGATGGCGATATTTATCCCCGAATTTTTCGCGCAACAGCGCAGCACCTTCTGCGCGCCCGGTTTTTTCTAAGCGGTCGCAATAATTTTCAAAAGCCCCCCATGTGTGCATGGGGCCGCCCTCTTGCATGACCGTCCACAGCGGGTCATTGTCATAAGGCCGCGGCATGGTCTCCATCATGTGATCGTGCCAATTCATCAACCGATAGACCGCCTCGCGGCACACCTCTGGATTTTCGGATGCGACATCGCGCATTTCCCACGGATCGTCTGCCAAATTAAAAAGCAATTCGCGCGGGTAGAGGCGATATCCGTCGTGATAGGTGCGAATATAGATCCAATCGCCAAAGCGAACCGCGCGTTGACACACATGCGCGCACTGGCTTAGGATCAACTCGCTGCGCCCGGCATCTCTGCCATCGGTAATCGCAGGGGCATAGCTTTCGCCATCCCACAACGCTTGTTTTTGCCCGCCCAACAGATCGGCCAATGTGGGCGCCAAATCAATATTGTAATGAAGGCCATCGTCAACTGTTCCAGCCTGCCCGCCCGGCCATTTCACAATCATCGGAATGTGGCAGGTGGCCTGATCCGCTGTGCCGTGCTCGCCGTAAATGCCGAGTTCGCCCATGTTTTCGCCGTGGTCCGCGCTGATAATGATCGCGGTGTCGCCCAGCACGCCCTCGGCTTCTAACAGGTCCACAATCAGGGCAATCTGATCATCGACATACCGAATCGCCGTATCGTAGCCATCGATCATCCGCCGCAAATCATCCATCGTGTCCAACCGCCCGGGGTGCCGGGGGAAGCGCGGGTTGGGCCGGTCGTGCCACATCATAATATCCTGCGCCGTGTGGGGACCGACGAGCTTTTTGTGTTCTTCCAACAACTCGGGGGTCAACCAGTCGGGCAGGGGGTCATTGGCAAAGGGATCGCCGCAATGCGCGGGCGCGCGGTAGGGCGTGTGGACATCCCAGTAATTGATGTGCAAAAACCAGTTGTCGTCCGCGGCATGGTCTCGCAACCACTTCTCGACCACTGGGGTCACGTCTTCAGCCGATTCCATGCCGCCTTTGCCCGTGTTGTGAATTTCGTTGAAGCCCGCGTAAAAATGCCACGCGGCATGCCGCTGTCCAAACGGGCTGATCATCGCGGTTTTCAGCCCCCTGCGCTGCAAGAACCCGGCCAAGCCCTCATTGGCGAGCCGATCCCGAAACCCGCGGTTTGGCCCATTATTTCGCCGTTCTGCGGCCGTGCCACCGTGCCCCACCACGCCCGAATGAATGCCGAATTGCCCGGAGTAAAACGCCGTGCGAGACGGCAAGCAAGGCGCGTCTGTGGTATAGACCTGATTGAAACGAATGCCTTCTGCCGCGATTTTATCTATGGTCGGCGATGTGTTGCGGCGATACCCATAACAGCCCAGATGCGTGGGATTCAAAGCGTCGAGGTCGAGGTACAAAATACGCATGATGCGATCCTTTCTGAAGATGTGTTTTGGTTTAGGGGACAATCTATCTCTAAACGCGCTTTTTGGCAAGTCTCTCTATCCTTTGGTTCGCGTTATATCGGCAAAGAGGCTTGCCTGCTGTGCTCAAATATGGTATCGTATTGCCAACGTTGTGATCATTCGGCGTCTGTTGTCTTGCCTCCCAAAGGCCCTTGTGGTCGTCCAATGGCGTCGAAGATATGATCGGAAATGCGTTTGTGGATCATCTGTTTTGAGGGAGATATCATTATGAGCGGCGTATTCGTCTATTGGGATAATTCCAATATTTTCAACGAAGCGCAGCGCATTGCTGCACAGCGAGACGGCACCTCTGGTGCCCGCTATTTGGTTCGTATCAATTTCGACAATATGCTGCGCTTGGCACATGCTGACCGTCCACTGGAAAAAGCAGTCGCCGCAGGCTCTGTCCCGCCGGAAATGCGCCAATTGTGGAACCGGCTGGAGAATCAAGGTGTGGAAGTCCAGCTATATGATCGAGGTGCCCCAGACCGGGGAGAACGGGAAATCCCCGACCGCTGGCTACAGTTGCGTATGCTGGAGCACGGTTGGGATTACAACGGCGACCCTGGCATTGTGGCACTGCTGACCGGTGACGGTGCTGGCTATTACGAGGGCAGAGGGTTTCACAGCACATTGGAGCGCATGCACCGACGAGGTTGGAAAGTAGAAGTTTTGTCATGGGAACATTCTTGTTACCGAAGAATGCGCCAATGGGCAGAGGAGAACGGCGTCTTTGTTCCGCTGGACGATTATTACTGGGCCATAACTTTCAGGGAACCGTCTCGAGAAGGTCACGAATTCGCGCCAGCGCGCGACGAGATGGAACTGGACCTAACGCAACGACCAATGGCCTAAGCCCCATCTCGCCCAACGCAATGCCACGCGGCATGCTGCTGTCCAAAGGGACTGATCATCGCGGTTTTCAGCCCCCTGCGTTGCAAGAACCCGACCATGCCCTCATTGGCGAGCCGATCCCGAAATCCGCGGTTTGGCCCGTTATTTCGCCGTTCTGCGGCCGTGCCACCGTGCCCCATCTCGCCCAACGCATTGTAGGGGCGGTGCCCCCGTGCCCGCCCGAAGTCAGGGGTTAGTGGCCGCCCGGCCCTCTTCAAGCGAGAAGTAAAAAGGGAAGAAGAGAGAGGGCAGCCGCGGCCCATCAGTCGTAGGTCGTCGTACATCTAAAGGAGGTCTCATGAAAGTTCTCGTCACAGGTGCTGCCGGGCAGGTCGGTTGCCGGCTCGTGCGGCAGTTGCTCGATCAAAACGATGAAGTGCGCGGAACCATTCTCGCAGGCGATCCCGCACGCAGCCGCCTCGATGGCTTGGACATCGAGTTGCGCGAAGGCGATCTGACCGATTTCGACTATGTTGTAAATGCCGTCAAAGGCGTGGACGCGGTCATTCACACGGCCAACCTCGTCGGCCCGCATTTTGAACTCAACAACCAGATCAACCTGCAAGTGACCCGCGCCTGCGAGGTTTTTGCGGACCGCCTCGAACGCTACGTTTATACCAGTTCGTCGGGCGTGTTTCCCAACAACGGCGAAAACATCCCGTGCGCGTATCACCCGGTCGATGAGTGGCACCCCAAACGGCCCGACAGCGAATACTCCATGTCCAAATATTTCGGCGAGATCATGGCGGAACGCGCCGCGCGGGAAACCGGGTTGCGCCATTCGATAGTGCGCCCCAGCCACGTCTTGTCCGAGACCAAAATCCTCAACCAATTCAGCGTTGCCCGCGTGGTCAATACGCTAAAAAAAAGCCAGAGCAGGCCCGGCACCGAACTCCACATGCCCGATGGCACAGAACTCTGGCACGACATCGAAGCCCAAGCCGTGTCCCCGAATCAACCGTGCAGCATCACAGACGAAGACGGACGTCCCTGGCTCTATCAACCGCAGGACGCCCGCGACATTGCCCATTGCCTTGTTTGCGCCCTGAAGTCAGCCTCTGCGCTGGGCGAATCGTTCAATGCCGGCGCGCCCGAACCCTTTCCATTTCCCGAAGGCGCGCGCTTGATCGCAGAAAAAAGAGGGGTCGATCCCCTCGCGGTCAAAGTTCCCCTCCGATACATGTATGACCACGCCATCGACAAAGCCAAACGCCTGATTGCCTATTCCCCGCAAGGCGATTTGAAGACCATGATCGAATCGGCTTTTGCATGTGAAGCGGGCGAGACGGATTACACATGGGATTGAGCCAAGCGAGCGCGCCGTGCGTCGATCAGGCCATCCACGGGTTCGCCGGACAAATCCACGGAGCGATAGGCGGGATTACTTGCTGCGCTGTAGGCTGCGCCTATGCATGCTTTTTATCGCATGAGATTGAGGCCCTGTCCAATGCAAGAATGGTGCGGTAAACCGCATATCTCCTGCGAAGGCGTGGGCGCGAGTTTCCGTTTCTTCTGCTTGACTCATGGTGTAAAAGCTGGTATTGTTGTGTTTTCTAAACCCCGTGTCTTGTCGCGCCCTTTTCAGGATTGTATATCGTGAATGCCGAATTGGTACCTGCGAGAACGCTCGTGAGCGATGTTTTGATTTTGATCAAGTTTCGGATCGGCTCGATGGTCGTGTTGGGCACTTTTGTGGGCTACGTGCTGGGCATTGGACAGGCGATTGATCCGATTTCTATATTCCACGTCCTGTTCGCCACTTTCTTGACCGCTTCTGGCACGGGCGTTTTGAACCAGTTTATGGAGCGCGAGCGCGATGGGCTGATGGGGCGCACGGCTGACCGCCCCCTGCCTGCGGGGCGCATCGCGCCAGAGATGGCCTGTTGGTTCGGGCTTATTTTGTGTGGAATGGGCATTGTCTATCTCGGGGTGCTGGTCAATGATTTGACCGCGCTAATGGGCGCATTAACGGTGGGGATATACTTGCTCCTCTACACGCCCTTAAAGCCCAAGACCGCGCACAATACCGCCGTTGGCGCGATAGCAGGCGCGTTGCCCCCAGTCGGTGGATGGACAGCCGCGACGGGTGTTTTGAGCGGCGAGGCACTTGCGCTGTTCGGCATTTTGTTTTTGTGGCAATTTCCCCATTTCTTGTCCATTGCATGGCTTTACCGAGAAGATTACGCGCGGGGTGGATTTCGCATGTTGCCAGTCGAAGATCCGCAAGGCCACAGAACCGCCCATCAAGTGGTGCTCTACACTTTGGTTTTGTTGTCGTGCAGCCTGATGCCCGCGCTGTTGGGCATGGCGGGCGTGGCGTATTTTGGGGTTGCCATCGCCCTCGGCTTGGGCCTGTTATACGCCAGTTTGACCTTTGCGCGGTATCGCACCGATATGCACGCCCGCCGCCTCATGCGCGCAACGCTCGTTTATCTGCCGGCGTTGTGGCTCGTGATGATGGTGGATAAAATTGTGTAGGCAAGCATCCTCAGATAAACGCAAAAGATGAAACGCAGGGACGCGGCCCCATACCCGGCCGAATAGACAGGCGTGATTCCCGCCGCCCGAAAAGACCAAAAAACAAAAACTATGGGGTTTTTCATGGCATTGGATACGTATAAAGCGGTGAAGTTGCTTACAGAAGTTGGGTTTGACGAGACCCAGGCCGAGGCGGTGGTGACGACAGTCGGCAATGCGTTTGACGATACTGTTGCAACCAAGGCGGATATAGCGGAGTTACACGCTCAGATTCGAGAGCTCGAACAGCACATGACGATCAAGATGGGGGGATTTGCCGTGGCCATCGTCGGCTTGATTACCACCCTCGACAAACTGATCGGGTGATCGCGATCAGCATTTCTAAGCGTGCAGATCCACCCGAACAGGCGATAGGCATTCGCAGATGATGTATAATACCAAATTGATTTTCTGTTGTCCTCATGTGATGCGATATGTTGCCAGCAAGCGATCCCCTTGACCTTACGCAGTCATTCAGAGAAGCCATTGCAACTAGGCCATCCCAAAAGACCATCAGATAAACCCATCACGCACAGCGCGCAAGGCCGTCTCGCAACCCACCTCCCTCTTGCAACTTCCTTCGCAGGCCGGCGCATGTCGTCCTATTACAAAAGCGATTTGCGCTGTGCAGAGCACCCCTCGGCGTTTGAGAGCGGCATTTTTGAACTGCTAGGGCAGTTGTACCCCGCTCGCCTACTTTTTTTTGCTGTTGAAAAAAAGGAAGTCGCCGCACGCCGTAGGCACAGGCGTAGCCAACGCATCAAAGGCAACAAACGATGCTGTAGGGCCAAACGCTTGAGAAAAGCAACGCATGATCTCTACGGAACGTCTGTTCCTCATTCCTCCCTGATGGGAGGCGGGATACGGGCAACTTAAAAGCAAATTGGTATAAGAGTCCCTAACAAAAAGCGTTGACAGGGATTTGTGAGAGGCCGACTTTGAGGCGTTCCTGCGGGTGTTCACTCATCTGTTTCAGATGCTTGATTTCTTTATGTTAGGGCTTCTTAGCACTGGCTTACGGCGTTTTGGCACAGGCTCTGCAACGCAACTGTCTGGATTGCGGATTGTCGCGGATTAGGGGATTGCGCGGATTACCCACCACCCCCCTGCCTCCGCTATGTCCTCGCTGTCTGCTCCATTCGCCGCCCCTATCTGCGCTTCCCAATATTTGTCCCTCTGTGGTTGCCTTTCGCCTTGTGTCTTGCCTTTTCGGGCGGGCACGGGGGCACCGCCCCTACGTTTTTATTTTTTCATCTTTTAGCCGCGTCAAACAAAGTCTTGTCAAAAATGACGTGATTGTATAATTTTTTTCTTCACCATTTTTGTTCATCAATTTTTTCAAGGTGGCGTTTATGGCCGAATACGATACGATATCCAAACACTTGATTCAAACCTACCCGGACGATTTCATCCGCTTCACACTCGGACGCGCTGACATCGAGGTGCTCGAGGTGCTCGAGACCGAGCAACCCACTGTGGAAGCCCGGCGCGCCGATAGCCTGATTCGCGTGCGTATTGAGGGTGAGGATGCGTTGATTCATTGCGAATTTCAAACCGCGGACAGCACGGACACTCCGATGTCGCATCGCATGGCCGGCTATATCGGTCGCGCCATAGAACGCTATGGTCTGCCGATCTTTTCCTTTGTGATCTACCTGCGTCCCGGTGCGGGTCAGCGCGATAAGGGATACTACATCCAAGAACTGCCCGGCCACCGCGTTATCGTGGAATATCAGGTGATTCGTCTGAGTGAGATCGACGGTCAAGCGATTATTGCGGGTGGTCATCCGGGCTTGCTTCCGTTTGCGCCGCTGATGAAGCCTCCGTCTGGTGTGTCTTCTGAGGCGTGGTTGCGTCAATGTCTTCATGCGACGGAAGCCTTGCCCTTGGACGCCTCAACCAAGGTTGACATGATGGCGGGTATGGCTATTTTAGGTGGAATATCGTACGAATTGTCCACCGTTAGGCGTATTATTTCTCAGGAGGGTTTTATGGATGCGATTATGCGTGAATCATCGTTTGCCCAATACCTTACCCAACAAGGTATTGACCGCGGGATCGAGCAGGGCATTGAACAGGGCATTGAACAGGGCATTGAACAGGGCATTGAACAGGGCATTGAACAGGGCATTGAACAGGGCATTGAACAGGGGATGCGTCGCGGCAGGGAGCAAGGGATTAGAGAAAGCACCATTGAAGATATTCTCGATGTGTTGGAGGTTCGCTTTGATGCGGACGCGCCCGGTCAGTTCGCCGGTCGCATTCGGGCCATTGACGATTTGCAACAACTCAAGCAGTTGCTTCGTGAGGCGGTGCAAGTGGACAATCTCGATGCTTTTCAGCATGCGTTGGACGCAGAGGCTTAGAGTCCCTAACAAAAAGCGTTGACATGGATTTGTGAGAGGCCGCCTTTGAGGCGTTCCTGCGGGTGTTCACTCCTCTGTTTCAGACGCTTGATTTCTTTTTGTTAGGGCTTCTAAGAACACAGATAAAACATAAGGGCGCGGCCCCTGTGCCCGCCCGTTGTGGTCGGAAAAACAAGCGGTAAGTCCATAAATCGCTTTGGGCGGATGAGCGGGGACTGATAGCCGAATTGCTTTTTGCATCTTGCGTCAAGAGGTGATAGGAAAACCTATCACCTTTCTTTTTGGCAAAGGTCAGGTGTCGATGTGCATGCGGCAATAGATGTTCAAAATGTGAGCCACCGGTTTGGCGAGCGCGTGGCCTTAGACGGCATCGCGTTACAAGTGAAGGTCGGGGAAATGTACGGGCTTTTGGGCCCCAATGGCGGGGGCAAGACGACCCTGTTTCGCATGTTGTGTACTTTGCTAACGCCTGATCGGGGCACCATCCGCGTGTTGGGCAAAAACGCCGTTGCCGAAGCCCGTGAGGTGCGCGCGCGCATTGGCGTGGTTTTTCAGCAACCCAGCTTGGATGCGCGCTTGACCGTGTTGGAAAATTTGCGCCATCAAGGCCATCTCTACGGATTGAAAGGCCACGCGCTCGCCCAACGCATTGAAGAAGCACTGGACATGATGGCCCTTGCAGATCGCGCAACGGATCGCGTGGAAGTGCTGTCTGGCGGCTTGCAGCGGCGCGTTGAACTGTGCAAGAGTTTGTTGCATCGCCCGGAAGTGTTGATTTTTGACGAGCCATGCGCTGGGCTTGACCCCGGTGCGCGGCGCGGGTTTTGGAACGATTTGGATATTTTGCGCCGCGCATGGGGAACGACGCTGGCGCTGACCACCCATTTTATGGAAGAGGCCGAGCGGTGTGACCGCATTGGCATTTTGGATCGCGGGCGTCTAATTGCCGAGGGCACGCCCGAAGCCTTGAAGCGCGAGGTGGGCCGCGAGGTGATTACCCTTGAGGCGCGCGATCCCGAGGCATTGCGATTGCAAATTGAAGCGGCTGTGGACCGCGGCGTGCAAGTGATCGATGGGCAGGTGCGGATTGCATGCAATGATGGACAGCAGCTATTGGCCGAGTTGTATCCCCGTCTGCGCGAAGATGTACGCGCCATGACCGTGAGCGTGCCCACGCTCGAGGATGTTTTTGTCCAGCGCACGGGACATGGATTTCACCGGGAGGAGGCGTAGTGTTGTTTTGGTTGCCCGTGGTGTCGCTTTGGCGGCGGGAATTGACGCGCTTTGCCCGAGATCGCAATCGCTTGTTTGGCGCGATTGGGCAGCCGTTGGTGTTCTGGTTGATCTTGGGGTCCGGCTTTGAAAAATCTTTCGCGCCCTCGGGGATTTCCGGGGGGTATTTGGAATATATTTATCCCGGAACCTTGTTGCTGATTTTGTTGTTCACGGCGATTTTTTCCACCATTTCCGTGATTGAAGACCGGCGCGAGGGGTTTATGCAGGCCGTGCTGGTCGCGCCCGTGCCCCGCGTCGGCTTGGTGATGGGCAAGGTCTTGGGCGGGGGCACATTGGCGTTTTTGGAAAGCGCGGTCTTTCTGGTGTTTTTGGCGTTTTTGGACATTCCTATCAGCATCGCGTCTTTGGGTCTGACCCTCGTTTTTTTGGCTGTGCTGGGCATTGCCCTGACCGCACTCGGCTTTGCAATTGCGTGGCGCAGCACATCAACGGCTGGGTTTCACGCGGTGATGAGTTTGTTCTTGTTGCCGATGTGGGTGCTCTCCGGCGCGGTGTTCCCTCCCGATGGCGCATCTCGCTGGCTGGCTTGGATGATGGCAGTAAATCCGTTGACTTATGGTATGGCGGGTTTGCGTCACGCGCTGTATTTTTCAACCTCTGGCGCAAATGCCCAGTTGTGGTTTTGCGGGCTGATAAGCGTGGGCTTTGCAGGCGCGACCATCGGCGCAGCAGTGTGGCAGGCGTGGCAAAAGAAATGAGTGGAAACGCTTCGCCGCGCCATCAGTCGTAGAGACATGCCCCAGAGCCAGTCCTTTGAAAATCAGCCATCAGCATTGATTTTCTGTTGTCCTCATGTGATGCGATATGTTGCCAGCAAGCGATCCCCTTGACCTTACCCAGTCATTCAAAGAAGCCATTGCAACCAGGCCATCCCAAAAGACCATCAGACAAAGCCATCGCGCACAGCGCGCAAGGCCGTCTCGCAACCAACCTCTATTTTGCAACCCACTTTGCAGGCCAACGCATGTCGTCCTATTACAAAAGCGATTTGCGCTGTGCCAGTCCCTCGGCGCATGAGAGCGGCATTTTTGAACTGCTGGGGCAGTTGTACCCCGCTCGCCTACTTTTTTTGCTGTTGAAAAAAGTATGAAAACGCGAATAATTTGAGCGTTTGACGCCGAAGGCATCGAAGGCAACAAACGACGCTGTAGGGCCAAACGCTTTAGACAAGCAACCCATGATCTCTACGGAACGTCTGTTCCTCATTCCTCATTCCTCCCTGATGGCAGGCAGGATACGGACAACTTGAAAGCAAATTGGTATTACCCCTTGGTTTCCTGACCATTGACCACTGACCGCTGACGCCTCAAATTTGTGGAACATCCACATTGATTAAATTGTTGGAACAGTGTTGGGATAAAAATTTGACCTTGGTTTTGTCATGCAAAAATTAACATTGGTTTTCGCCTGTGTTTGTCTTTCTTGTCTCAGTGGCTGTAGCTTGCTCGACCGGCAACAAAGCCCCAAATTGCTGGATTTGCGGACAGACCGCGGTGCCGACCCTTCGGTGGGGCGCGGGCAGGAAGTGCATATTACCATCTTGACAGATGATCCAGATAATGACGAGTTGGACTTTCGCTGGATTGCAACCGGGGGCATATTTGCGGCCAGTCGGCAGGATACGTTGATCGATCTGTTTCAAGATTCGGTGACAGTGGTGTGGCAAGCGCCGCTCGAACCCGGTGTGTATGAGTTGTTTTTGGAGTTGGGGGACGGTCAATCCGAGACTTTGGTGACTTCCGGCGTGCGTATTGCCGTCACGCAAGCCCCGCCCATTGCGGTTGTGGGGCCGGATCGGGTGCTGGATTTTAACGATACGCTGCGCGTGGTCTTAGATGGCACGGGCAGTTCGGATCCCGATCGGGACGCGCTGATGTATTTTTGGGCGCAGATCGGCGGCCCGCGCGTGGGGTTGCAAAATCGCAACGGCCCATCGCCCGAATTTCAGGCCATTGCACCGGCGGATTACATTTTTGAATTGCGCGTGGCAGATTTGGTCGAAGGCATAGGAGATACGAGCGATGTGGCGATTGCGCGCGTGCGCGTGCGCGACCGCAATGGGCGAGATGTCGAGGTGCCTAGTTTGACGCGGTTGACGCGCTGGCGATGATGAGCGCATCGTTTTGGAACTTAGAAGCCCTACCATAAAGAAATCAAGCGTCTGAAACAGAGGAGTGAACACCCGCAGGAACGCCTCAAAGTCGGCCTCTTACAATGTCCATGCCCGGCATCTGCAACCGGGCGAGGAGGAACAGATGACCAAACCCCTCGTGAGCGATGAACTCTGGGAAAAGGTCCAACCCCTTTTGCCGGTTCCCAAGCCTGGACGGTTCCGCTTTCCCGGACGTAAGCGCATTGATGACCGCAAGGCGTTGACCGGCATTCTATTCGTCCTGAAGAGCGGCATCCCGTGGGAGCATTTGCCCCAAGAGATGGGGTGGGGTTCCGGGATGACATGCTGGCGTCGTCTGAAGGCATGGCATGACGCCGGCGTGTGGGAGCGGCTTCATCATCTGCTGTTGTCCAAACTGCGAGCGGCCGACGGCCTGGACGGGTCTCGCGCCTGTGTGGACAGTGCCTCCCTCCGTGCGGTGGGGGGCAAAAAAAAACCGGCCCCAATCCCACAGACCGCCGCAAGCCCGGGCGTAAGCATCATGTGATCACCGATGCCAACGGGCTACCTCTGGCCGCGATTGTGCCCGGGGCGAACCGGCCAGATGTGACGCAATGGTTGCCATGGGTGGACGCCGTGCCTGCGGTCAGGGGCAAACGCGGTCGTCCGCGCCGCAGACCCCAACGGCTGTATGCAGACCGTGCCTATGACTCGAAGGCATGCCGGAAGGCCCTGCGTGTGCGCCACATCTCGCCGGTGATCGCCCGGCGGGGTACAGAGCATGGCAGCGGGTTGGGCGTGTACCGGTGGGTCGTTGAGCGGACGCTGGCCTGGCTCCGGCAGTCTTGATTTCTTTATGTTAGGGCTTCTTATATGATCCCACAATTGTTGATTTTTTTTGGTGCTGTGATTTATCTAAGCTGGGCGTTTATGCGATATTGGAAACGGCGCAAGCGCAAAGACAAAGACACACCGTTTATCGAAGGGGTCAAAGAGGATCCCAAGCTGTATCGCTGGCGGGCAAAAAAGAAACGAGAAGCCGAGGCCGAGCGCGAATGGCGCAAGCGCGTGCAAGATGAGATCGAAGATTTGACAAAATAAATTCTGCGTATCTTTTGTGGATAAAGGCCAAACGGGAGGGCGAATGTGGGAAAGTAACCGCGATTTTGCAGATTTAACAAGGCGTGGGGTTTGGTATGCCATTCTTTACAACCTGCTTGCTGTCATTGCCGTTGTCATCAGTGTTTTGAAATTTGGTTTTAATCCGTTGCCAAGCCTACAAAGCATGAGTGATTTGGTGAGTTTCATTGCGTTGTTGGCATTCATTTTTTCGATATGGGGAGAACTATTTATGTTGTTTTATCATTTGTTTCAGCAAGCGAGACAACTTCAAATTGAAGAAGCGCGTCAACAAGGGCTTGAACAGGGGCTTGAACAAGGGCTCGAACAGGGGCTCGAACAAGTGCGTCAACGTTTTGACCAAGTGTTTGCGGGTGACAAGGACGCCCTGGAAAAACGCGATATGCTTTTCAATGGCGTAACGGGGACAAGTCAGAAATAGGCTATATCGCGTACATGGTGCGCGTTTTGAGCGCGTTCAATGGCTGGACATATTGGATTAGGTTTTGGCATTTTAGCTGTGTGTATGGCCCTTGCACTTGCTATCTCGAAACAGGCGTTTTGGCGCTGGCCTATCGCCTGTTGGGTTCCTTTTTTTGCCGCAGCACAAAAGCCCTACTTTCACATTGGGAGTAGGGCTTTGTTTTATGTTTTGCTTGCACCTGAGCGATTTGCGTAGTACGTTACGCGGAAATGTATGGACCCGTTGAAGGCGTGTTGGATATGCGCGAACTTATGATTATTGACGGGCATCTCGACATGGCGTATAACGCGCTGTTTTACCGGCGAGACCTCACGCAGTCCATCTATACATTGCGCGAGCGCGAAGACAGCGTGGTGGGGGGATTGTCCGATCATCCGGATTCGCTGGAACAGCGGCGGGGGCCACAGGCCAAGCGGTTCACGCCCACGGTTTGTTTGCCCGAGATGCGAAAAGGGCGCGTGGGCATCATGCTGTCCACCATTATGTGCCGCGTGCAAAATCCGCAGGACAATACGCACAATGCGGTGCGGACGCAAGACGTGGCCTACGCGCGGGGGCAATCTCATCTGGCCTACTATCGCGCGTTGGAACAGCGCGGAGAAATTCGATTTATCAAGTCTGTCGCCGATCTCAATGTCGTTGACGCATTTTGGCGCGAATACGTACGGGCACGGCCCGGGGACGGTGGGCGGGTTGTATCCCCCGGCGTACGCGCTGATGGACGCCCTGGCCGAGACCGATATCGCGCTGGATCTCACCCATGCGGCGGATCTCACCTTCTGGCAGATTTTGGCGTATTGGAAAGGCCCTGTGCATGCCAGCCATTGCAATTGCCGCGCCTTGGTGCCGGGGCAGCGACATTTGTCGGACGATATGATCCGCGCCATTGCGGACCGCGGGGGCGTGATCGGCCTGGTCTTTGCCGAGCAGATGTTGTCTCCTGCGTGGCATTGGGGCGACCCGCGCACGCACTATGCCGCGGCGACCCGCCCGATGCGGGCCGTGCTCGAACACATCGATCACTTATGCGAACTCACGGGCAGCACCGCGCATGTGGCTTATGGCACGGACCTCGACGGCGGATTTGGGCTGGAGCTTTCGCCTACGGATTATCACACCATCGCCGATTTGCAACGCTTTTTGTCGCTCATGCGCGAACACGGGTACGGGGAAGACGACACAGCCGGGTTTGCACATGGAAATTTGATTCGGTTTTTCACCGCGGCTTGGCAGTGATCGAATCGGCGAATCAGTTCATTGCCCCTACATTTTCGGGCGAGCACGGGGGCATCGCCCTGCGATTCGTCTATTCGCGCTTTTTTGTGAGGATATTCCATGTTCATCGTCGACAGCCATTTAGACCTCGCCTTCTGCGCCATTCAGGTCAACCGCGACCTCACGCAACCCGCGGCAACCGTGCGCGTACACGATTCGGACGCGACCACGCGCAGCTTTGGGTCGTGTACGACCACATTTTACGAGTTGCACAAAGGCCATGTGGGAATTGTGTTTGGCACGGTGATGTCGCGCATTGACCACAAGGACCGCTGGACGCGCACGGGCATGTGGGATCAGACCCAGTGTTATGGCGTTGGGATGGGGCATCTCGCGTTTTATCGGGCGATGGAACGGCGCGGGGTCATTCGGCAGATTCACACGGTTGCGGATTTGGACGCTTGCATCGCGGCACCTCCCGCGGCAGAGACGCCCATCGGTCTGGTGCTAACCATGGAAAGCGCGGATCCGATTCTCGATCCCGAGAATGTCTCCGAATGGCGCGATTTGGGCCTGCGAATGGTGAGTCTGTCGCATTATGGCGTGAGTTCCTATTGCCATGGAACCGGGACCGAAGGCGGCTTGCTGGACAGGGGCAAGCCCTTGCTCGACGCGCTCAAAGCAGCGGGCATTATTGTGGATTTGACCCATACGACCGATCAGGCGTTTTGGGAGATTCTCGATTATTACGACGGCCCGGTGGCGGCAAGCCATCACAATTGCCGTGCGCTCACGCCCGGGCAACGGCAGTTGACGGACGATATGATCCGCGCCATTGTCGCACGCGGTGGGGTGATCGGCGCGGCGTTTGATGCGTGGATGCTCGATCCGCAGTGGCGGCGCGACATCCCATGTTACGAGCAGACCACGCAGGCCACACTCGAGACCGTGGTCGATCACATCGACCACGTCTGCCAACTCGCGGGCAACGCCAACCACGCGGGCATTGGCAGCGATCTCGATGGCGGGTTTGGGCAAGAACAATCGCCGCGCGATCTCAACACCATCGCCGATTTGCAAAACCTGTTGCCCATCTTTGAACGGCGCGGATACGCCCAAGCCGATGTAGAACGGGTCTTGTCCGGGAACTGGGTGCGACTGCTGAAATCCGTGTGGGGGACTTAAGAGGGCAAAGGGAAGACGCGAGATGTGATCCACGAAGGGGCACGCAGGCCGAGCGTGTAGGGCATTTCAACCGATACGGCGCCAGCGTCTCCTGTGGGTTTATGACCACAAAAGGCGAACGTGTAGGGGCGATGCCCCTGTGCTCGCCCAAAGATACAAGAATTGCGGATCGGGGAAAGCCAGTCGCCATTTTGTCCTCGCCGTGCGAAAGGCACTGGATGACTTACGTTGTGCTTGCGCGTGCCGGCTTTCGTCAGAATGACAAAGGCACTAACTGCTGACCACTGACCGCTTTCAAAAGGGAGGCAAAATGTTTAAATGGTTGAAAAATATGAAAGAAATCAAAACACTCGAATTGTGGGTCAAAATTGGGGTGGTGTTCCAGATCGCTGTAATCAATACTTCTGTCTTGGGTTATCCCTTGCATGAGGCAGCGCGCAGAAATGCCGTTGATGAGGTGAAGGTCTTGCTGGAAGAAGGGGCAGAGGTCAATGCAAAGGACAGCGATGGCGAAACGCCCTTGCATTCTGCGGCGTTAGGGGATGCCGTTGCTGTGGCGAAGGTCTTGCTGGAAAAAGGGGCAGAGGTCAATGCAAAGGACAATTTTGGCCTAACGCCCTTGCATTCTGCGGCGTTAGGGGATGCCGTTGCTGTGGCGAAGGTCTTGATGGAAAAAGGGGCAGAGGTCAATGCAAAGACCAGCTATAGCGAAACGCCTTTGCATGATGCGCCTGTGTCTCCACCCGTCGCAGAAGAATCGGATCTGATGGTCGTTCGAGAACTAGAAGCCGGCCCCGCGGCACCCACAGTAAAGGACAGCTATAGCGAAACGCCCTTGCATTCTGCGGCGTTAGAGAATGCCGTTGATATGGTGAAGGTCTTGCTGGATAAAGGGGTAGAGGTCAATGGAAAGGACAGCAATGGCCGAACGCCCTTGCATTCTGCGGCGTTAGGGGATGCCGTTGCTGTGGCGAAGGTCTTGATGGATACAGGGGCAGAGGTCAATGCAAAGGACCGCGATGGCGAAACGCCCTTGCATGTTGCGGCGTTAGGGGATACCGTTGCTATGGTGAAGGTCTTGCTGGAAAAAGGGGCAGAGGTCAATGCAAAGACCAGCGATGGCCACACGCCCTTGCATGATGCGGCGCGTAGGAATGCCGTTGCTGTGGCGAAGGTCTTGATGGATACAGGGGCAGAGGTCAATGCAAAGGACAGCGATGGCCGAACGCCCTTGCATGAGGCAGCGTATAGGGATGCCGTTGATATGGCGAAGGTCTTGCTGGATAAAGGGGCAGAGGTCAATGCAAAGGACCGCCATGGCCGAACGCCCTTGCATGAGGCAGCGGATAGGAATGCCGTTGCTGTGGCGGAGGTCTTGCTGGAAAAAGGGGCAGAGGTCAATGCAAAGGACAGCGATGGCCACACGCCCTTGCATGTTGCGGCGGAAACGCCCTTGCATTCTGCGGCGGGTGAGTATGCCGTTGATATGGTGAAGGTCTTGCTGGAAAAAGGGGCAGAGGTCAATGCAAAGACCAGCGATGGCCACACGCCCTTGCATGTTGCGGCGGAAACGCCCTTGCATTCTGCGGCGGGTGAGTATGCCGTTGATATGGTGAAGGTCTTGCTGGAAGAAGGGGCAAAGGTCAATGCAAAGACCAGCGATGGCCACACGCCCTTGCATGTTGCGGCGGATAGGAATGCCGTTGCTGTGGCGAAGGTCTTGCTGGAAGAAGGGGCAAAGGTCAATGCAATAGACTTAGAAGGCGAAACGCCCTTGGATATAGCGGTGAAGGAGGACAGTGCCCCTGAAATGTTGGCGTTGTTAAAACAGCATGGTAGGCGCAGTGACTACCAAGACCGAACGCCTTTGCATTATGCGGCGGATAGGAATGCCGTTGCTGTGGCGAAGGTCTTGCTGGAAGAAGGGGCAGAGGTCAATGCAAAGGACCGCGATGGCGACACGTCCTTGCATTCTGCGGCGTATGGGGATGCCGTTGCTGTGGCGAAGGTCTTGCTGGATAAAGGGGCAGAGGTCAATGCAAAGGACGACCAAGGCAAAACGCCCTTGCATTCTGCGGCGTATGGGGATGCCGTTGCTGTGGCGAAGGTCTTGCTGGATAAAGGAGCAGAGGTCAATGCAAAGGCCAGCTATGGCCGAACGCCCTTGCATTCTGCGGCGTATAGGGATGCCGTTGCTGTGGCGAAGGTCTTGCTGGATAAAGGAGCAGAGGTCAATGCAAAGGACTATTGGGGGGGCGACACGCCCTTGCATTATGCGGGGTATGGGGATGCCGTTGCTGTGGCGAAGGTCTTGCTGGATAAAGGAGCAGAGGTCAATGCAAAGACCAGCAATGGCAAAACGCCCTTGCATTCTGCGGCGTATAGGGATGCCGTTGCTGTGGCGAAGGTCTTGCTGGATAAAGGAGCAGAGGTCAATGCAAAGGACGACCAAGGCAAAACGCCCTTGCATTATGCGGCGGATAGGGATGCCGTTGATATGGCGAAGGTCTTGCTGGAAGAAGGGGCAGAGGTCAATGCAAAGGACAGCACTGGCAAAACGCCCTTGCATTATGCGGCGTATGGGAATGCCGTTGCTGTGGCGAAGGTCTTGCTGGATAAAGGAGCAGAGGTCAATGCAAAGACCAGCGATGGCCGAACGCCCTTGCATTATGCAACGCCCTTGCATTATGCGGGGTATGGGGATGCCGTTGCTGTGGCGAAGGTCTTGCTGGAAGAAGGGGCAGAGGCCAATGCAAAGGACCGCGATGGCGAAACGCCCTTGCATTATGCGGCGGGTGAGAATGACGTTGCTATGGTGAAGGTCTTGCTGGATAAAGGAGCAGAGGTCAATGCAAAGGACGACCAAGGCAAAACGCCCTTGCATTATGCGGCGGATAGGGATGCCGTTGATATGGCGAAGGTCTTGCTGGAAGAAGGGGCAGAGGTCAATGCAAAGGACGACCAAGGCAAAACGCCCTTGCATTCTGCGGCGTATGGGAATGCCGTTGCTGTGGCGAAGGTCTTGCTGGATAAAGGAGCAGAGGTCAATGCAAAGGACAGCGATGGCGACACGTCCTTGCATGATGCGGCGGATAGGAATGCCGTTGATATGGTGAAGGTCTTGCTGGATAAAGGGGCAGAGGTCAATGCAAAGACCCGCGATGACCGAACGCCCTTGCATTATGCAACGCCCTGGCATTATGCGGGGTATGGGGATGCCGTTGCTGTGGCGAAGGTCTTGCTGGAAGAAGGGGCAGAGGTCAATGCAAAGGACCGCGATGGCGACACGCCCTTGCATGATGCGGCGGGTGAGAATGCCGTTGATGTGGCGAAGGTCTTGATAGAAAAAGGGGCAGAGGTCAATGCAAAGGACGACCAAGGCCAAACGCCCTTGCATTATGCAGCGGATAGCAATGCCGTTGATGTGGCGAAGGTCTTGCTGGATACAGGAGCAGAGGTCAATGCAAAGACCAGCAATGGCAGCACGCCCTTGCATTCTGCGGCGTATGGGGATGCCGTTGCTGTGGCGAAGGTCTTGCTGGATACAGGGGCAGAGGTCAATGCAATAAACTTTGGAGGCAAAAGACCCTTGCATTCTGCGGCGTATGGGGATGCCGTTGCTATGGTGAAGGTCTTGCTGGATAAAGGAGCAGAGGTCAATGCAAAGACCAGCGATGGCCACACGCCCTTGCATTCTGCGACGTTAGGGGATACCGTTGCTGTGGCGAAGGTCTTGCTGGATAAAGGAGCAGAGGTCAATGCAAAGACCAGCGATGGCGAAACGCCCTTGCATGATGCGGCGTATTGGAATGCCGTTGCTGTGGCGAAGGTCTTGCTGGAAGAAGGGGCAGAGGTCAATGCAAAGGACAGCAATGGCCAAACGCCCTTGCATGATGCGGCGTATAGGGATGCCGTTGCTGTGGCGAAGGTCTTGCTGGAAGAAGGGGCAGAGGTCAATGCAAAGGACAGCAATGGCCAAACGCCCTTGCATGTTGCGGCGGATAGGGATGCCGTTGCTGTGGCGAAGGTCTTGCTGGATAATGGGGCAGAGGCCAATGCAAAGGACAGCGATGGCCACACGCCCTTGCATGTTGCGGCGGATAGCAATGCCGTTGCTGTGGCGAAGGTCTTGCTGGATAAAGGGGCAAAGGTCAATGCAAAGGACAGCGATGGCCACACGCCCTTGGATATAGCGGTGAGGGAGGATAGTGCCCCTGAAATGTTGGCGTTGTTAAAACAGCATGGTGGGCGCAGTAACGAGGATTAAGCCTGCCGTGCTTCACGTCGATTATAGGCTTTGCCTGTGCCTACGAGGAAGGGGGGATCACGGCTTCCCTAATGAATAAAACCGCTTCAGCGTGCTTGCGCGTGCTGACTTTCGCCGGAATGACGATGGGCGGCGCGGTGGAGACGCACAGGGGAGGGCGGACAGCGTGTGGGTTTTTAATCCGCGTCATCCCTTAATCCGCGACAATCCGCGATTCAGACAATGGGGTTGGGCGGGGCGGACTGACCACTGACGATTGACCACTGACCACTGAAGGAGACGAACATGCCAGAGCGTCCAAATTTGTTGTTGATCACAACGGATCAACAGCGCGGGGATTGTTTGGGATGCGACGGGCATCCGGTGCTGGAAACGCCGTATCTCGACGAATTGGCCGAACAGGGGGCGCATTTTCCCCATGCCTATACATCGGTGCCGTCGTGTACGCCTGCGCGTGCGGGGATTTTGACCGGCATGGATCAATGGCATCACGGGCGGTTGACCATGACCGGGGGCGATGCGCTGGAATATCCGGCGACCTTGCCCGGCGAACTCGCCAAGGCGGGCTATCACACGCAAGCCGTGGGCAAGATGCACCACGCGCCGCAGCGCAGGTTGTACGGGTTCCACCACATGGTGTTGGATGAAAGCGGGCGGCGCATGGGCGATTTCATCAGCGATTACCACCTCTTTTTTGAGCAGCACAAACAGGGCGCGTATGGCTATCGCGATCACAGCATAGATTGGAACTCGTGGATGGCGCGGTCGAGTCACTTGCCCGAGCATTTGCACCCCACGCATTGGACCGCGAGCGAGGGGATCAAGTTTTTGCAACAACGCGACCCGACCAAGCCGTTTTTCATGTGGCTCTCGTTTGCGCGCCCGCATTCGCCTTACGACCCGCCCCAAGCGTATTGGGATATGTACATCGACAATGAAAATATTCCCAAAGCCGCAGTGGGGGACTGGGCCGCGGAATTTGACTACAAGATCGCGGATGTCAACGCACCGCGCACGCATCGCACAGACGCGGAAACGCACCGAGGGCGTGCGGGATACTACGGCAATATCACATTTATCGATCACCAAATCGGGCGCGTGCTCTACGAGTTGCACCGCCACGATCCGCACACCTATCGCAATACGATGATCATTTTCACCTCTGATCACGGCGATATGATGGGCGATCACCACCATTGGCGCAAGACCTACGCATATCAGGGGTCGGCGCGCATTCCGTTTGTCGTCAAATATCCCGATACCTGGCGCGACGTGGCGCGTGGGGTGAAGTACGACCATCCCATAGAGTTGCGCGACGTCATGCCCACCATGCTCCACGCGGCCGGGGTGGATATACCCGCGTCTGTGGATGGACAGTCCCTGTTGGACATTGCACGCGGCCAGGCCGATAGATGGCGCGAGTTTGTGCAGGGCGAGCATACGACGTGTTATACCCGAGAACACGGCATGCAATACGTCACGGACGGGCATGAAAAGTACATCTGGTTTCACCACACCGGGGAAGAACAGTTTTTCAACTTGGATGACGATCCGCTGGAATGCCGCGAGTTGTCCAAAGACCCAGCCTATGCGGCCCGCGTGGCCCTGTGGCGCGGGCGGTTGGCACTCGTGAATGAAAATCGGGGCGATCCGAGAGGGCAAAATGGCGAACTCGTGCCGCAGGTGGATGGCGCGCTGTCCCTGTCGCCGAATTATCAAAAATGGAAAGACGCCGCCCGACAGTAAGATGGGAGGAGGCCGCCAACCCCACCTCTCGAGTTGTCCCAACGCACGAGACCGGTCACCGTAGGGGCAGGCCCACCCTAACAGCGGGCGACGCCAACAGTGTCACTAAGAAGCCCTAACATAAAGAAAGCAAGCGTCTGAAACAGAGGAGTGAACACCCGCAGGAACGCCTCAAAGGCGGCCTCTCACAAATCCATGGCAACGCTTTTTGTTAGGGCTTCTTAGAGAGCAGGTCTTGCGACTTGCTCTTTTTTTTAAAAAAGGCTGAGTTGATCGCGGGGCGCGGGTTGGATCAACGGGAACAGGCGGCGAAATTCGCCGTTGTCGAAAAGCACGCGAAACCGCTCGGCCATGTCGTGCAATCGGCGCAGCAAATAGGCGCGGTCTTCGTCGTGGGCAAAAAATTCCGTGCGGGCAAGCGAGCCATCCCGCCGCTGATATACCGCGATTTTTTCGCCAATGCGACAGCCCACAGCGGCCATAGCGAGGCGGCGACGGCTGGGGTTGGAAAAGGTTTTTTTTGTCACGCGCTCAAAGCGGCAAAAGTCTTCGGGATCAATTTCACCGTCTTGCAACTTGCGCCCGAGGGACAAGTAGGCGCGAGACGCGGCTTCTGCGTCGCCATTGACGAGCAAGGGCGCGATTTGCGCGATGAACTGGCGAAAGATGCGTTCATCGCGTCGGCTTCGCAGGCTGCTGCCCACTATCGAGACCTTGTCGCTGTAATCCAAGAGGATGTAGTTTTTCGCTTTGAGGCTGATCATGCCTTTGAAGCGACCGTCGTGCGACAGGTGAATGCCCTTGGGCAATGTGGCCGAGATTTTTTCGATGAGTCGGTTTTCCTCCGCCGCTGTTTTGACATTGGGCGGCGCGACAAAATACGCGCCATCGGTATCCACTTCGATAATTTCGCCGCCGGCTTCGCGCAACTGCGCCACGAGTTGTCGGGCGATTTGCTGCCCGATTTCGGTGATTTTTTGCGCGGCCTCATAGTCGTTAAAACACGCCCGCCCGTACGCGAGATAGCCGTAAAAAGAATTGATGAGAATTTTGTAACTGCCCTGCAAGCCATTCCAATAGGCGCGTTCGGTTTCGTCCTGCGCGCTGTGAAAATGGGTTTTGGCCTCAATGCGCCGCTGCGTGAGATGCTCGAGCATGGGCAAAAAAGCGTTTTCCGTGTCGGTCACAGGGTGGATTTGCTTTGCCGACATGATCGACGGATACAGGCTTTCGACATCGGCTTTGACCACGCGCTTAAAAATGCCGGCCGCCACCAGGCGCGTATAGCCGCCGCTAAAGCCCTCGGCCGGACGCGGGCGCGGTCGGGGAACGGCCAAGTTGCGCCGCAGATACACGCCCACCATGAGGGCGTTGATTTTTTCCCCGGGGCCGCTGAGGGCCGCGTCTTGGAAATTGTAGGGCAAGATCTGCGTCTGATAAAATTCAGTGGGAACGACCAACTCGCTGAGTGCTTTGACATCGCGCACATCGTCGAGCGCGTAGTCGATGAGGCGTTGCGGGTCGGCGCGCCATGTGCGGGCAATGTCTTTGCCCTCGATAAATGTGCGATTGGCCCGCTCGAGGCCGAGCGCGTGGACAACTTGCTTGAGGCCATAGCGTTCCAATTTGCCGCCCCTATCGTAACGCTGCACCTGTTGCAAGGTGTCGATGATGTGCCGCCCGTGGATATATGCCGGGCGAAAGGCCGGGGTTTGGGGGCCAACTTTGAAGGTGCGTTGCCCGTGCCCGGCGCGCAAGGCGGACCCGTCGCGCCCCCATGTGAGGGCAATGCCGTGGCGTTGGGCGCGCGCTGCGAGATAGGGCAGGTCAAATTCAAAAATATTGTGGCCTTCGATGGTATCGGGGTTGCGGTCGCCGATCACTTTGTTGAGGTTTTCGAGCAACTCGGGTTCGGGCATATCGCCCAACGCGAGTTCAAAGCCTTGGGAATCGGACAGGGAGATGAGGATGATCCGCGCATCGGGCGAGGTGGGATCGAGGGTGAGGGTTTCGATGTCGAGTTGCAAGCGGTGGAGGTCTCCGTAGCGCGTGCCGCGAAACAGGGTTTGCCCCGAGAGCGCCAGATGTTGCCGCACGGGATTGTTGAAGTTAAAGTGGGGAATGCCATCTTGGGCGAGGCAGTCGCGCGCTTCGAGAAAATGCGACCAGGTGGGGAAGTGCAGGCGCGTGCGGAACTCGCCGCCGCCTTTGAGCCGCACGCAATTTGAAACGCCCGCAAGCCCGGCCCGTTGGGCATCTTCCGGGGTTTCAACGAGCAGCCACGGGGAAAAGGCTTGGGTGTGGCTATCGCCGCGCGTGTACAGGGCTATCTGGTTGCCGCCGACGAGTTCGGCTGCGAGAACGCCGGGGATGTGCGCCATGGTATGCCTCCGAGTGGTTGCGGGAAGAGGGGAAGTAACCCCTTGAAATATAGCCAATTTCTGTGCGTTTTGCAATGCGCTAGTACATATTGCTAATTTTTTAGCACTTTGGGCTTGACAGCGGGTTTTCGATCCGTTATTTTTTTGTGATATGCTAATTTTTTAGCGCGACATCATCGTCACGGAAAGGAGCGAGAAAGAGATGGCGAGAACGCGACAGGAGGGCCTAACAGCGCGAGAGGCAGAATTGATGCAGGTGCTCTGGCATCGAGGCGAGGCGACTGTGGAACGGATGCAGGCAGACTTGCCCGACCGCTTGGAGGGATCGACAATTCGGACGCTCTTGCAAATTATGGAAGACAAGGGCTATGTGACGCGCAGCAAACAGGGGCGGGCCAATGTGTATCGGCCCGCGGTGGAACAACAGCAGATTCAGGTGTCGGCGATGAAGCACATTATTCAAAAGCTGTTTGGCGGTTCGACCGAAATGTTGCTGGCGCGACTGGTCGAAGAAGAAGATATCGATTTGGACGAAGTGGCGCGATTGCGCGAAAAACTCAAACAACCCAAAGGAGGTTTGTCATGATCGACACACTGGTCAATGCACTGCAACCCGGTGCCGCGTTTTTGATCGATGCGACTGTTAAAACCACAGTGTTTCTGGGCCTTGTTTTGTTTGTGGTGTGGCTGTTGGGCACTCGGCAATCCGCAAAGCGCAGTTTGCTTTTGAGTTGGTGCTTTGTCGGGTTGCTGGTCATTCCGGTCGCGTCTTTGTCGATGCCGTCTTTGCAATGGGATTCGCCTGCGCCGCGTTCTGATGCCGCGCTGCCCGATGTCCAACCCGTTGTCGCGCCCGAGGCGTCTCTCGTGCAATCCGATGAATTGATGCAACAACAGGTGTCTGCGTCTCAGGTCTTTGAACGGCCTGATGGCTTTGCACTGCGGTCTCCCGCCGAGGTTGTTTTCGCGCCCAATGCCTCGGGCAAAGCGGTTGATTGGACGGCCTGGATTTTGTGTGTTGCCGCGGCGGTCTATGCTGCCGGGTCATTGGTTCTGTCGCTGCGGTTGATCCATTGTCTGATGCGGGTTCGCAAGTTTCGCAAGTCCCTGTTGCCCTGTGATGACGAACGGCTTTGGGGCGATTTTCAGGTCTTGAAGAAGCAGTTGGGTATCCGGCGATCCGTTGTCCTGGCTCTAAGCGATCAGACCGGAAGTCCGACGCAGATCGGCTCGCTGAAGCCCGTGGTGGTGCTGCCCGCGCCGATAGCCAAATCGCCCGAATTGTTGAAGTCCATTTTGGTTCACGAACTGGTGCATGTGAAGCGGTGGGATTGTTTGTACCGCCTTGTGGCCATGGTGGGCATGGTGTTTTATTGGTTCAATCCCCTGTTTCACCGCGCGTCTCGCCTGCTGTCCGAAGCGCAAGAGCAGGTGTGCGATGATTGGACCGTCACCGCGACCGGGCGTTATGACGTTTATGCCAACGCGCTTCTCAATGTGGCAACCCAGTTGCGCCCCCGGCCCACAATGGCCCTGGGGATGGACATGGCGCGAACGGCGCAGGTGATGGCGCGGGTAGAGCGCGTCATCACTTTGGGCGGGCAGGTGACGCCGCGCGTGGGGCGCGTGTCCGCGCTGGCGCTGGCCGCGGTCTTTGTTGCCGGGTCCATGGCGATTGGCAGTTTGACCGCGGGCAAGGCCCAACCGCCGCAAGACCCCATCGCGGTTGAAGGCGGCGTTGCTGTTGCGGATACCAGCGACATCGCGCGGCGCGAACTGCCGATGAAAATGCGCGATGGCCGCCTGTGGTGGCGCGGCAAAACCGGGCTGTACTTGCAAGATGGCGACTCATGGCAAAAATTCACCTTGCCAGAGGGCGGGGCATTCGACGCGCTGTTCGACTTTATGCAGGCGCGGGACGGCTCGGTGTGGTTTGTCGGCAGGTACAAAAATCGCCCGGTGGTCGCCCATTTCACCGGAAAGACGTGGCACCTGTGGGACAGCATAAACGGCTTGGGCGACCACGAGGTCGGCATCAACGCCCACATTGCCGAAGATAGCGATGGCGGCATCTGGATTCGCAAAGTGAATGACCTCATCACCGAGCGCGGAGGCAATGACCGCGTTGCAGGGGGCAAAGGCGTGTTGCGCTTTGATGGCAAAACATGGCACAACTACACGGTGGCGGATGGGTTGATCCACAATCGGGTGTACGACATCGAACCCGATCCCCATGGCGGCGTGTGGATTGCAACGCTGCGCGGGTTGAGCCATTACAAAAATGGCAAATGGACTTCGCATATCGTCGATAGGGCCCCGGTTGCGGGCGTGCGAAATGCCAATGTGCATGAGGGCCGCAAGACCTACGACCTGTTCTACGACAAAGAAGGCACGCTCTGGGCCGTGCATGGGTCGATCATCGGGCGCACCATCACGCGGGACAGGGGCGGGATTTCCAGTTTTGACGGCCGGACCTCCACGCGCGACGACGTCCCGGTTTGGACGCACTACAACGCCCATCAGGGGTTGCCCATCTTTGCGTTTCGAGACGTGAATCAAACAGCCAACGGGGACTTGTGGTTCGGCACGCATCTGGACGATCAACAGGATGTCGAATCCCGCGGCTTGGTGCGGTACCGAGACGGCAGGTGGTTGCGATTCACGCGCAGGCACGGCTTGCCCGGGGATTTCGTCTGCATCTGCGGCATGGTCGAAAAAGGGGACGGCTCTTTTTACGCGCGTTTTTCTCGCTCAGATGAGGTCTTGTACCGCCCCCCCACAGACAGCTTGGCCTCTATTTCTGGCCGGGTGATCGGGCAAACCGCGCCGAGCATGGGAATATGGGTCGAATACGACGATGGCGAGGTACACGCGGGAACCGCGACAGATGAAGCGGGGACCTACCGCGTTGAAGTCACGCCGGGGGCGTACCGCGTGCGAATCGCTTCCCTAAATGCCGCTGACCCCGTGCCCGTTGAGGCCAAACCCGGCGCACGCATCAAAGGCATTGACCTTCAGTTGCAAAAATCGCGCCGCATCTCTGGCCGCGTACTCGACCCATTCGAAAATCCGATTCCCAATGCGGTGGTGGTGATTTCCGATAACGCCTCACAAGACAAGCGTCTCTCGCCCCAAGTCGCGGTGACAGATGGCAGCGGGCGGTATGAGGCCTGGCGGGTTGCGGGATCGCCGACCACCTTTGAGGTTGCCGCAAAAGGGTATGCACAGACGCATCTCGATCTTGATCGCCGCGATTTTATGCAGGATGTGATGGGGCAGAAAACGGTGCCGAATGGCGTCCAATATAATCTGCACTTGAGCAAGGGGACGACGCTGCGCGGTCGCGTTGTCGATGAGGCGGGCCAACCCATTGCTTGGGTGCGCGTTGGCCTGGGGCCTGAAGTTGATCCCGAAAAAAAATCTATGCCCTTTCAGCGCAACGCGTACACGGACGAGGCGGGTTTGTTCGCGTTGGACGACGTGGATGAAAAGGGCGGCCTCGTTTGGATGAACCATCCGACTATCGGCGTCGTCAGTCAAAACGCAGTGCCTGCCGATAGCGCGGTCAACATCCGCGTGAAGCGTCTGCGTTTGTATTCGGTTTCGGGCGTGGTGTCGCTCCACAAGGGGTCTGCTGAAAAGTTTCAAATCATGGCCTTGCCACACAAACGCCCAAGTGGGTCTATGCGTCCCCACCGTACACATACAGATGCAGATGGCGCGTATCGCTTGGACGATCTGCAACCGGGAGAATATCAGATTTCCTTCGGCACGCTCGAAGAAATGGAAAGGGATGGGCGCAAGTTCAGGATCTATCGCTCTGTTCAATCTCGGCGACTGGCGATTGAAGACCGCGATGTGACGCTGAATTTTGAACCCTTGGGCAATGCGCGAATAACCGGCGTTGCGACTCACGATAGACAGCCCGTTGCAAATGTGCTCGTCCATGCCAGTGAGTTGGATTCCCTCAACGCCGATGCTGCCCAAAATGCTTTGGCGAATGGCACGCTGACGGACAAAGACGGCTATTTTGACTATGGCACGCTGACGGACAAAGACGGCTATTTTGACTTGCGCGACCTGCCCAATGCACGCATCGTCATTTCTTTTTTCAAAACCCCAATACCCGGTGCCGGTTCTT
The DNA here is from genome assembly GCA_958295785.1 of uncultured Latescibacterota bacterium. Taxonomy (GTDB): domain Bacteria; phylum Latescibacterota; class UBA2968; order UBA2968; family UBA2968; genus VXRD01. The sequence goes on along the minus strand of OY282377.1, from coordinate 466,807 downwards.
CAGGCGGGAAACGCTATACCAAGACCGATACGCTCGATCTGACCGATCAGAGGGAATTGAGTTATTTTGCGGATTTGTCAATGGAGGAGCGCGCATCTTTGCGTGTGGGAGATCTGGCGCCCGATATTGAAGCCAAACGCCTCGACGGCTCGACATTTCGCCTCGCGGATTACCGGGGCAAAAAAGCCATCCTAATCGACTTTTGGGCGACGTGGTGCGGCCCGTGTATTGACGAACTCCCCACCATCGAGAAAATCGCCGAGACGTACCGCGATCAGGGGTTGGAAGTCGTGGGCGTGAGTTTTGACCGGAATCGGCAGACATTGCAAAATTTCGTGGAAAAGGAAAAACTGCCCTACATCCAAGTGTTTGACAAAGACGGGGAACAGGCCCTCAGAAAATCTTATGGCGTGTGGGGGATTCCGTCTGTATTTTTAATCGACAAAGATGGGGTCATCCGCGCGCTGGGTCTGCGCGGAACGCGCACCGAGGCGGCGGTGAAGGCGTTGTTGACCCCCGAGGTTTCGCCTGAAAACTGACGCGCAATGGACGGATTTGTCTTTGCGGAAAACATCATCGAGGAGTGTGTAATGAACAGCATGAAAGCAACGATACTCGCGGCCGGCACAGCGGCCTTGTTCGCAGTCGCGCATTCGGGCGGCCTGCCGCACTGGGGCTATTCCGGCGACAAAGGCCCGAAACACTGGGCCGAACTTTCCCCGCAATACAGCGCGTGTTCGGGCAAGAACCAAGCGCCGATCAATTTGACCGAGTTCATCGAGGCGGACTTGGAACCCCTCGAATTTGCCTACCGCGCCGGCGGCGATGAAATCTCGAACAACGGCCACACCGTTCAGGTGTCCTACGAGGCGGGCAACACCATCGGCGTTGACGGGCAGACATTCCACCTCGTGCAGTTTCACTTCCACGCGCCGAGCGAGAACCACGTCAACGGCGAATCATTTCCAATGGAAGCGCACCTCGTACACGCGGACAAAGCCGGAAACCTCGCGGTCGTCGCGGTCTTGTTCACGCAGGGCAAGGCCAACGCGGCGCTGGCCGAGGCATGGGCGAAAATGCCGCAACACGCGGGGGACAACCACACTTTTTCATCTCCCATTGACGCTTCGGACCTGCTGCCTGCTGCCCGCGATTACTACCGTTTCAACGGCTCGCTGACGACGCCCCCCTGCACAGAGGGCGTCCGCTGGCTGGTGATGAAACACCCGGTTTCCGCGTCAAAAGAACAAATAGAAAAGTTCGCCCGCACCATACACCATCCCAACAACCGCCCGATTCAGGCGACCAACGCACGGGTTGTGTTGCAGTGAGGAGGCCAACTTTGAAAAAAGCAATCAGCCTGTTTTCCGGTGCTGGCGGAATGGATATAGGCATCCGCGATGCGGGGTTTCACATTCTCGCCGAGATCGAATTGGACGAGCATTGCTGTGCAACGCTCGAGGCCAATCGCCAAAAAGATGACGCGGAAGTTATTCAGGCGGACATTCAAAACATTGACTCGCAGACACTCGCAAAGAAATTTTCACTTATCGAGTTAATGAAAAATACCTTCCAGCACGCATACGATACTGCGACTAACTTTTCACGCCGCGCGGAACTCATTGCTTCTACATTGAGAGGCGAATTCAGAACGCGCACCCAAAAGCCCTATAGGGGAAATGGACTTCCCAGTATTTTTCAACAACACCAAAAAGGTCAAATACACAGTCTAAGAGTCCCTAACAAAAAGCGTTGCCATGGATTTGTGAGAGGCCGCCTTTGAGGCGTACCTGCGGGTGTTCACTCCTCTGTTTCAGATGCTTGATTTCTTTATGGTAGGGCTTCTTAGCACTGGCTTACGGCGTTTTGGCACAGGCTCTGCAACGCCACTGTCTGGATTGCGGATTGTCGCGGATTAGGGGATTGCGCGGATTACCCACCACCACCCTGCCCCCGCTATGTCCTTTCTGTCTGCTCCATTCGCCGCCCCTATCTGCGCTCCGCCAATGTTTGTCCCTCTAGGGTTGCCTTTCGCCTTGTGTCTTGCCTTTTCGGGCGGGCACGGGGGCACCGCCCCTACGTTTTTATTTTTTCATCTTTTAGCCGCGTCAAACAAAGTCTTGTCAAAAATGGCGTGATTGTGTAATTTTTATTCCCCATTTTTTGTTCCTCAATTTTTTCGAGGTGGCGTTTATGGCCGAATACGATACGATATCCAAACACCTGATTCAAACCTACCCGGACGATTTCATCCGCTTCACACTCGGACGCGCTGACATCGAGGTGCTCGAGGTGCTCGAGACCGAGCAACCCACTGTGGAATCCCGGCGCGCCGATAGCCTGATTCTCGTGCGTATTGAGGGTGAGGATGCGTTGATTCATTGCGAATTTCAAACCGCGGACAGCACGGACACTCCGATGTCGCATCGCATGGCCGGCTATATTGGTCGCGCCATAGAACGCTATGGCCTGCCGATCTTTTCCTTTGTGATCTACCTGCGTCCCGGTGCTGGACGACGCGATAAGGGATACTACATCCAAGAACTGCCCGGCCATGAGGTGCTGGTGAAATACAAGGTGATTCGTCTGAGTGAGATCGATGGTCAAGCGATTATCGAGGGTGGTCATCCGGGCTTGCTTCCGTTTGCGCCATTGATGAAACCTCCGTCTGGGGTGTCTGCGGATGCGTGGTTGCGTCAATGTCTTCAGGCGACGGAAGCCTTGCCCTTGGATGCTTCAACCAAGGTTGACATGATGGCGGGTATGGCTATTTTAGGTGGAATATCGTACGAATTGTCCACCGTTAGGCGTATTATTTCTCAGGAGGGTTTTATGGATGCGATTATGCGTGAATCATCGTTTGCCCAATACCTTACCCAACAAGGTATTGACCGAGGCATTGAACAGGGCATTGAACAGGGCATTGAACAGGGCATTGAACAGGGCATTGAACAGGGCATTGAACAGGGCATTGAACAGGGGATGCGTCGCGGCAGGGAGCAAGGGATTAGAGAAAGCACCATTGAAGATATTCTCGATGTGTTGGAGGTTCGCTTTGATGCGGACGCGCCCGGTCAGTTCGCCGGTCGCATTCGGGCCATTGACGATTTGCAACAACTCAAGCAGTTGCTTCGTGAGGCGGTGCAAGTGGACAATCTCGATGCTTTTCAGCATGCGTTGGACGCAGAGGCTTAGAGTCCCTAACAAAAAGCGTTGCCATGGATTTGTGAGAGGCCGACTTTGAGGCGTTCCTGCGGGTGTTCACTCATCTGTTTCAGATGCTTGATTTCTTTTTTTTAGGGATTCTAAAAGTGTTGTCAAACAAAGGCTTTTTCGATTGTCAAACAGATAACAAAGACAGTCTTAACCGTCGTTTCAGGGGCACCTTAATTTGTTGGGATTTCAAAAAATCCTAAATAGTTGGAGGCCAGCTATGACAACAATTAAAATTGCAACCGATTTTTCAGACACACCGGGGGCGAGGCTTCGCTCAGATGGTCCTTTTTCTGGCGAAGAATTTAGAGAAGATATGCTCATGCCATTGTTTGAAGATGACGCGGATAATCGCGAAATCCTGATCGATTTGGATGGCGCGGAAGGGTATCCTTCTTCGTTCCTTGAGGAGGCATTTGGGGGCTTGGCGAGAATGGTAGGTGCGAAAAAGGTGAAGGATCACATCGCATTCAAAACGACAGAATTTGACTATCTGGTACCCAAAATTGATGAATTTATTAGCCGTTGCGAAATCATCACAGCCTAACAAAATGATCAAACGCCTAGTTTACATTATCCCCGCTCTTGTAGTGGGGATTCTTCTTGGTCTATATCTAAGCATTCAGGATTATTCAAAGCTCAGGGAAATTACCCTTGGGGAATTGTTGAACGTTCTGACAAATTTGTTCTTCATGGGTATCGTCACCTATTACATCGTCCAGAGATCGAATACCGATCTAAAACGCCGCGAGATATTGTGGGGATATTTTGATGAACTAAGAGTCCCTAACAAAAAGCGTTGACATGGATTTGTGAGAGGCCGCCTTTGAGGCATTCCTGCGGGTGTTCACTCATCTATTTCAGACGCTTGATTTCTTTATGTTAGGGCTTCTAAGGGAAAAATTGATGGCCTTTGCCTTTAACAGTTTCACCATTGGAGGAAACATGAAATCCATTTTATTCGCGGTTGTGTTGAGTTTGTCGGTTGTTGCGGGGCCATTGGCGGATCAGCCATATCACAAGGGCCACGCGATCTCGATGTATGGCGATTTGAAATACGGGCCTGAGTTCGCGCATTTCGATTACGTCAATCCGGCCGCGCCCAAGGGCGGTCGCGTGAAAATGAGTGCCAATGGCACGTACGATTCCCTCAATCAATTCATTCTCAAGGGCGTGTCGGCTTATGGGTTGCGTTTGATCTACGATTCCCTGACAACCCGCGCGCTGGACGAGCCGTTCTCCGAATACGGGTTGCTCGCGGAATCGGTCGAAGTCCCGCCGGATCGCTCATGGGCGATCTTCACCCTGCGCTCGGGCGCGCGCTGGCACGACGGCAAGCCCATTGTGCCGGAAGACGTGGTTTTTACGTTTGAAACCATCAAAACCCAAGGCAGCCCGGTCTATCGCAATTACTACGCGGACGTCAAACAAGTGGAAAAAATTAACGCGCAACAAGTGAAGTTCACCTTCGGCGGCGCAGACAACCGCGAATTGCCCCTCATCGTCGGGCAGATGTCCATATTGCCCAAACACCATTGGGAAGGCAAAAATTTTGAGGAAACAACGCTGGACCCGCCACTGGGCAGCGGGCCGTATCGCATCGAAGCCATCGACGCCGGACGCTCAATCACGTATCGCCGCGTGGAAAATTACTGGGGCGCGGACCTGCCAGTGAACAAGGGGCGTCACAACCCGGACGCAATCCACTACGATTATTACAAAGACAGCACAGTGGCAACCGAAGCGCAAAAGGGCGGCGAATTTGATTTTCGGCTGCAAAACAGTTCCAAGTCCTGGGCGACGGCGTACGACATCCCTGCAGTGGCCCAGGGCAAATTGATCAAAGAACTCATCCCGCACGAGAACGGCACCGGGATGCAGGGGTTCTGGTTCAACACGCGGCGCAACAAATTCGCGGATCCCAAAGTGCGGCACGCCTTGGCCCATGCGTTCGATTTTGAATGGACGAATGCCAATTTGTTCTACGGTCAATACACGCGCTCCACGAGTTATTTCTCCAACACCGAACTGGCCTCGTCCGGCTTGCCCCAAAGCCGGGAACGCGAAATATTGGAAACCTTCCGCGGGCAAATCCCCAAGGAAGTATTCACCGCAGAATACGCGCCACCCGCAACAGATGGGTCGGGCAACATCCGCCAAAACTTGCGCGTGGCCGCCCGCATGCTCAAAGAAGCCGGGTGGACAGTGACAGATGGAAAACTCACCCACGCCGCGTCTGGCGAAACCCTGTCAATCGAGTTCTTGATCAACAACTCACCGTCCTGGGAGCGCATCATCGGCCCGTACATCCAAAACTTGGAACGCTTGGGCGTCGCGGGCGCGATTCAAATTGTCGATACCTCGCAGTACCAAAACCGCATTCGGGAATACGATTTTGACGTCATCGTCATCCTCCGCGGGCAATCCCTCAGCCCCGGCAACGAACAGCGCAACTACTGGACATCCGCCGCAGCCGACGAACCCGGCGCGCGCAACTACGCGGGCATCAAAAACCCGGCCATAGACGCGCTGGTGGATCAACTCATCAATGCCCCGGACAGACAAACCCTTGTGGCGACCACCCGCGCACTGGATCGCATCCTCCTCTGGGGTCACTACGTAGTCCCGCACTGGCACATCCGCGCATACCGCGTGGTGTATTGGAACAAATTTGGCAAACCCGATATTTCCCCCAAGTACATGCCGCAACCATGGCAGTATTTTCCGGATACGTGGTGGGTAGATGCGGAGAAAGAGGAGGTGCTGAAGGGAGAGTGAGGGGCCAGTCCCTGCACACACCTCCGCCGGTAAGACGCAAGACGGAAGCGGTGAGTTAGTCAGAGAATCGGCCAGTTGTACACCGTTCCGTCTCTTCGCTGATCTGTCTATGCAGGCGGGCACGGGGGCACCGCCCCTACGAGTGTCCGGATGGCTGGGCACTCTCCACTCATCACTCTCCATTCATCCTCATCACTCTCCACTCATCACTCTCCACTCTCCATGCTTTCCTATATTTTCAGACGCTTTTTGTTGTTTTTTCCCACCCTGTTCGGCGTGATGGTGGTCAATTTTTTGATCATTCAGGCCGCGCCCGGCGGGCCTGTGGAGCAGGCCCTTGCGCGCATTCAAGGCCATGACGTGGATGCGACCACGCGCGTGGGCGGCGATGGGGGCGAACTCTCCTTGTCGCAACGCGCGGGCGAGACGAGCAAGTACCGGGGCGCGCAAGGGCTTGACCCCAACTTAATCGCGGAATTGGAGCGAATGTACGGCTTTGACAAACCGCCCCACGAGCGGTTTTGGCAAATGATAACGCGCTATTCGCGCTTTGATTTTGGCGAGAGTTTTTACCGCGATCAAACCGTCGTGGATATGGTTCTGGACAAAATGCCCGTGTCGATTTCACTCGGCTTGTGGACGACCTTGCTCGTGTACCTGATTTCGATTCCCATGGGCATCCGCAAAGCCGTGCGCGATGGGTCCAAATTCGACATCTGGACCTCCGGCGTGATCGTGGTGGGCAATGCGGTGCCGGGGTTTATGTTCGCCATCTTGCTGATCGTGCTCTTTGCCGGCGGCAGTTATTTCGACTGGTTTCCCCTGCGCGGCCTCACCTCTCCCGAATGGGCGCAGTTCGGCTTGGTTCACAAGGTCGCGGATTATTTTTGGCACTTGGCCCTGCCCATCGCGTCTATGGTGATCGGCGGCTTTGCCGGCCTGACCCTGTTGACGAAAAACTCCTTTTTGGACGAGATCAACAAGCAATACGTCATGACCGCGCGGGCAAAGGGCTTGGCAGAACAGCGCGTGTTGTACGGGCACGTTTTTCGCAATGCGATGTTGATTGTGATCGCGGGCTTCCCGAGCGCGTTTGTCAACATCTTGTTCACGGGGTCTTTGTTGACCGAGATCATTTTTTCTCTGGATGGATTGGGCCTGTTGGGCTATGAGGCCACGGTCAACCGCGATTATCCCGTGATGTTCGCCACCCTCTACTTTTTCACTTTGTTGGGATTGGTGATGCAGTTGGTGAGCGATTTGACCTACACATTGGTAGATCCGAGGATTGACTTTGAAAGCAGAAACGCATAGCGAAGATCGGTTTTTGGGCTTTGGGATTTCCCGACTCACGCGCCGGCGGTTGGACAATTTTCGGGCGAATCGCCGCGGCTATTATAGTCTGTGGCTTTTTATCGCCCTGTTTGGCCTGAGTTTGCCCGCGGAATTTATCGCCAATGACAAGCCCCTTTTGGTGCGCCACAAGGGGGGCTTTTATTTTCCGGTCTTATCGGCCTATCCGGAAACCGTCTTTGGCGGGGATTTTGAAACCGAAGCCGAGTACCGCGATCCGTTTGTGAAAGCCTTGATCAAAAAAAACGGGTGGATGATCTGGCCGCCCGTGCCCTTTCGATACGATACGATCAATTACGACCTCGAGCACCCCGCGCCCGCGCCGCCTTCGGCACAAAACTGGCTGGGCACAGACGATCAGGCGCGCGATGTCGTGGCGCGGTTGATCTACGGCTTTCGCTTGTCGGTCTTGTTCGCGCTCGCGCTGACCGCATTCAGTTCGGTGGTGGGCATTGCAACAGGCGCGGTGCAGGGGTATTTCGGCGGGTGGCTCGACCTCATCTTTCAGCGGTTCATCGAAATTTGGAGCGGGTTGCCCACCCTGTTCATCATCATTATTATCGCCAGCATGATCGCGCCGACTTTCTGGACGCTTTTGACGATTATGTTGCTGTTTTCGTGGATGCGACTGGTAGGCGTGGTGCGGGCGGAGTTTTTGCGGGCGCGCAATTTTGATTTTGTTCGCGCGGCCCGCGCTTTGGGCGTGGGCGATTTGGCGATTATGTGGCGGCACGTTTTGCCCAATGCCATGGTGGCAACCCTGACCTTTTTGCCCTTTGTGCTGGTGGGGGCTGTGACAGTGTTGACCTCGCTGGATTTTTTGGGCTTTGGCCTTCCGCCGCCTTCGCCCTCGCTGGGCGAATTGCTCAATCAAGGCAAGCGCAATTTGCAGGCACCGTGGCTGGGCCTGTCCGGGTTTTTCGTGCTGGCGATCATGTTGTCGCTGCTCGTGTTCATCGGCGAGGCCGTGCGCGATGCGTTTGATGTCCGCAAAACCATGTCGCAACCGGGGGATGCATGAGCTTGCTCGAAGTGCAAAATTTGGGCGTGCATTTTCAACTCAAAGACCATGCAGTTCAAGCCGTGCGCGGCGTGTCGTTTCGCATTGAACACGGCGAGACTGTCGCGCTGGTGGGCGAATCCGGATCCGGCAAATCCGTGTCCGCACTCTCCATCCTCCAACTGCTGCCCTATCCGCAGGCTTTTCACCCGCACGGCATCGTGCAATTCGACGGCGAGGACATGCTCAACGCCTCTCAAGCGCGCTTGCAAGAAGTGCGCGGCGACCGCATCGGGATGATTTTCCAAGAGCCGATGACCTCGTTAAACCCGCTGCACACAGTCGAAAAACAAATCCGCGAAACCCTGATGCTGCACCGCAAAATGACGCGGGACCAAGCGCGGGAACACACCCTCAATTTGCTGCACAAAGTGCAGATGCCCGATCCAGAGACGCGCCTCAAATCCTATCCTCACCAACTCTCGGGCGGGCAACGGCAGCGCGTAATGATCGCCATGGCCCTCGCCAATGCCCCGGACCTGCTCATCGCAGACGAGCCGACAACTGCGCTGGACGTGACCATTCAGGCGCGCATCCTCAACTTGCTGCGGGCATTGCAAGACGAACTCGGCATGGCGATTCTGCTGATCACGCACGACTTGACCATTGTGCGGCATGTGGCGGATCGGGTCTATGTGATGACGCAGGGCAAAATTGTGGAGGAAGGCGACACCGCACGCATCTTCGCACACCCGCAACACGAGTACACGCGCAAGCTCTTACACGCACAGCCAAAGGGCACGGCCCCAACGCGAAATGGCGCGGCGCCCGTTGTGGTCAAAGCCGATGATCTGAAAGTGTGGTTCCCCATTCAGCGCGGGATATTGCGCCGCACCATCGGGCACATCAAAGCCGTCAATGGCCTGTCCGTCCGCATTCGCGCCGGGCATACCACGGGCGTCGTGGGCGAATCCGGTTCCGGCAAAACGACCCTGGGTCTGGCCCTGTTGCGCTTGTTGGGCAGCGAAGGCCCAATCGCGTTTCAGGGGCGGGACATGCGCGGCTTGTCGAGCAAGGCCCTGCGCCCGTTGCGCCGCGAAATGCAAATTGTGTTTCAAGACCCGTTTGGGTCCTTGAGTCCGCGCCTGTCCGTGTTTCACATCATCGCAGAGGGCTTGCGCGTCCACAACATGGGGGAAAAACGCCTTGAACTCGTCGCGCAAATTATGGACGAGGTGGGCCTTGCGCCCGATATGATGGATCGGTTCCCACACGAGTTTTCAGGCGGGCAACGGCAGCGCATCGCCATCGCCCGCGCTATGGTGCTGCGCCCCCGGTTTGTGGTGCTGGACGAACCCACGAGCGCGCTGGACATGACCGTGCAAGCGCAGATCATCGCCTTGCTCCGCCGCTTGCAAAAAGACCACGATTTGGCTTACTTGTTCATCAGCCACGACTTGCGGGTCGTCCGCGCCCTTGCCAATGACTTGATTGTAATGAAAGACGGCATCGTCGTAGAACGCGGCCCGACCGAGGCCATCTTCGCAAATCCACAAACCGCCTACACCCGCGAACTCATCGCCGCCGCATTCGACATCGACATCGCAAAAGCAACCACCGATGAACACGGATAAACACGGATGAAAGGCGGATCGCGGATGAAAGGCGAGACGGAAGTTTAGCCACAACAGGCGAGCCGTGTGTGTAGGGGCGATGCCCCCGTGCTCGCCCGAAAAGTCAAGATACGAGGATAGACAGGACCTGACGTTACGCAGTACGTCAAATAAGCCATGGCAAAATGCCATCAAAAAACCATCACAAAAAACCATCGCGCACAGCGCGCAAGGCCGTCTCGCAACGCACATCCATTTTGCAACCTACTTGGCAGGCCAACGCCTGTCGTCCTGTTACAAAAGCGATTTGCGCTGTGCAGAGCACCCCTCGGCGTTTGAGAGCGGCATTTTTTGCTTACTTTTTTTTGCTGTTGAAAAAAAGGAAGTCGCCGCACGCCGTAGGCACAGGCGTAGCCAACGCATCAAAGGCAACAAACGTGGAGGCAGAACCAAACGCTTGAGACAAGCAACACATGATCTCTACGGAACGTCTGTTTCTCATTCATCCCTGATGGAATGCGGGATACGGAGAAATAAAAATCAAATTGGTATGAGTCAGTATGGCGTTACCAAATCAAGTTCAGCCCATGTTCGCCCGAAGAGAGGAGCAACCATGAATCAACTCATCCATCAAAACGGTCGTGCGATACCCCTCGCGTCTGTGGCGGCGTGGAAGGAAAAGCGCGAGCGCGTACTCGAAGCCGCGCAAGAAATTATGGGCCCTTTGCCGGGCGACGAGAAGCGGTGTCCGCTCGCTGTGGATGTGGTCGAGGAAGTCGATTGCGGAGCATATCTGCGGCGGTTGATCGCGTATGCCGCCGAACCCGGCGACCGGGCGCGGGCGTATTTGCTCGTTCCAAAACGCGCTTTGGACGGGCAGGCGTGCTCGGCCATCTTGTGTTTGCACCCCACGCATGCGGTATTGGGGCACAAAACCGTGGTGGGATTGGGCGACCGTCCGAATCGCAGTTATGCCAGTGAATTGGCAAAGCGCGGTTTTGTCACCCTCGCGCCATCCTATCCCATGCTGGCAGACTATTGGCCCGATGTGTTTGGTTTGGGATACGAAAGCGGCACGATGAAGGCGATTTGGGACAATGTGCGCGCGATAGATGTGTTGGAAACCCTGCCTTATGTCAAGCGCGGCCCCGTGGGCGCGATAGGGCATTCGCTGGGCGGGCACAATTCGATCTACACCGCTGTTTTCGAGCCGCGCATCGGCGTTGTGGTGTCGAGTTGCGGGCTGGATTCCTATTTGGATTACAAAGACGGCGATCTCACCGGCTGGACGCAGGATCGGTATATGCCCAAGTTGCGGGAGTACGCCCATCGGCTACGGGAGATTCCCTTTGATTTTCACGACTTGATCGCGGCCTTGGCCCCTCGCCCGTGTTTTATTGCCGCGCCCTTGCGCGATAGCAATTTCAAATGGCAAAGCGTGGATGCCGTTGCCTGTGCCGCGGCCCGCGTGTACGCGCTTTACGGCGCATCGGAAAATCTGATGGTGGCCCACCCCGATTGCGAACACGATTTTCCCGATGCCATGCGCGAGCAGGCGTATCGCTTGTTTGAAAAACATCTTTGAGTTGGCGACCCCTTCCCCGTTCCGCAGATGAACCGCTACGCAGTTACCCCGTTTCGCCTATTCGCCTATTCGTCAGGAGACCCCATGCAAAGCAAAGTCGCCGTTCTTCGCACCGCGCCGCGTACGGTTTTTGAAGACTACCATCGCCTGCTCAATCTGGCGGATTACCAACAGGTGATTGCCAAAGACGTGGAAACCGCGCTCAAGATCAACATCTCGTGGCACTTTTTTTTCCCCGGCAGTTCCACGACGCCGTGGCAACTCGACGGCGTTATCCGCGCGATGAAACGGGATGGCTACGATCAAAACCTGATGCACGGCTGCCACAACCGAACCGTGGTCATTGACGCGCACTTGGGCGAGCGCGAAAACAAACACCTCCCGGTTGTCGAAGCACACGGTTTGAAAAATATCCATCTCTACGAGGGCGAAGAATGGATCAACGTGCGCGATGCCGTGGGTGATCTGACCGAAAAATTTCTCTGCCTGAACGAGGTCTATCCCAAGGGCTTTCAGATTCCCAAACGCTTTCTCGGGGAAAATATCATCCATTTTCCCACTGTCAAAACCCACGTTTTTACCACCACCACAGGCGCGATGAAAAATGCCTTTGGCGGTCTGCTCAACGAGCGGCGCCACTGGACGCACCCCGTGATTCACGAGACCTTGGTCGATCTCCTCATGATTCAACAAAAAATCCACCGCGGCGTCTTTGCCGTGATGGATGGCACGTTTGCAGGCGATGGGCCGGGGCCGCGCTGTATGATTCCGCATACCAAAAACGTCATCCTCGCCAGCGCGGATCAGGTTGCGATTGACGCGGTCGCCGCCAAAATGATGGGCTTTGATCCGCTGTCGATCAAATACATCCGCCTCGCGCACGACCTCGGTTTGGGATGTGGGGACCCCGCGCAAATCGAAATTGCCGGCGATGTGGAAGCCGCAGAAGAAAATTGGCACTTTGTCGGCCCGTACAACAAAATGACTTTTGCCTCTAAAATGCAGCACAAGATCTACTGGGGGCCCCTCAAAAAACCCATTGAATGGTCGCTCAAAACCATCCTCGCGCCGTGGGCCTATCTGGCTTCGGTGCTCTACCACGACAGTTTTTGGTATCCGTTTCTCGCCAAAACCAAAATGCAGGATGTGCTCAACAGCGACTGGGGCCGCCTCTTCCGCAACTGGGAACACCTCACCCCAGACGCGCAGGGCTTTCCCCATGTGGGCGATACCGCGTCCGAACTGAAAAAAACGGGCCTCCGCGCATTCTGCGATTCCCTCGGCATCTTGGGCACTTGCATCGCCGAAGCCCCCGAGTTTATCCGTGCGCGCAGAAAAGCCGCGCATCGAGGATAAAGAATAGGCGAATGATCGCAAGGATCATTCGCCTATTTTGTTTTCGTTCAGTCCTCTAATACTAAGAAGCCCTAACATAAAGAAAGCAAGTGTCTGAAACAGATGAGTGAACACCCGCAGGAACGCCTCAAAGTCGGCCTCTCATAAATCCATGTCAACTCTTTTTGTTAGGTACTCTAAATTGATTTTCAGTTGGCCTCATGTGATGCGCTATGTTGCCAGCAAGCGATCCCCTTGCCGTTACCCAATCATTCAAAGAAGCCATGGCAACAAGGCCATCCCAAAAGACCATCAGATAAACCCATCGCGCACAGCGCGCAAGGCCGTCTCGCAACCAACCTCCCTCTTGCAACTCTCTTCGCAGGCCAACGCATGTCGTTCTGTTACAAAAGCGCTTTGCGCTGTGCAAGCCTCTCGGCGCATGAGAGCGGCATTTTTTGCCTACTTTTTTTTGCTGTTGAAAAAAAGTATGAAAACGCGAATAATTTGAGCGTTTGACGCAGAAGGCATCAAAGGCAACCCACAAGGATCATTCGCCTATTTTGTTTTCGCTCAGTCCTCTAATTCAACCGCGCAGTGAGATCCACAGGCACGGAGGCGACGTGGATTTGCGGGCAGCCCGACCGGTCGGAGTTGAAGACCAGCCATTTGAGGTCGGGCGAGAGATAGGGATGCGCGTGGGTGTTTTGGGGCGTGCCCATCGATGTATGCGCTTCGCATACAACTGCGGTTTTGCCGGTCTGGATATGGCCCACGACGAGTTTGCTGGCCCCTTGCCAGTCGTCACAAAAGAAATAGCGACCACAAGGCGAGGTGCCAACGTGGTTGAAGCGATACCCCGGCGTGCCGATTCGTTCTGCGGGTTCACGCGCCGATACTTTGACGAGGTTGCCCTTTTCCGGGGCGTATTCATCAACCGCGCGAACAGATAGGAGGATTTCATTCGCGCCCGCGATCCACGCCTCGTGCCCGGTAATGCCCGGCGTATGGGGCGGGCCGACCTGCAAGCGCGTGACCTCGCCGCCGGGAATATCGACGAGATATTCGGTGGCGCCTTCGTCTCCGACGAGTTTGACACGCGTGCCATCTGGCTTAAATTCGCAGCCCCGGTTGTGCTGAACCATAATTTGTTTGCCTTCTGTGGGTTCAAATTGCGTGTGCGGGTTGCATATATCGGGGTCCGTGTTGACGATTTCCCGCGTCCCTTTTTTGAGATCCACGAGTTCAATGCCAAACATTTTGGGATGATAGCTGATGGTGACGCCGTACGCGTAATAGCGTTCATCGGGCGATAGGGTGCCCAAACCGCGCGGTTGAAGGGCTTCGGGAAATTCGCAGATCACGCGCTGGTGGCCCGTTCCCAAATCCACGCGCACGAGTTCTTGGCATTTGTTGGGCACAACGCGCCGATAAAAGAAGACGCCCTTGTGCGTCATGCCAGGCCCACCCAATCCGCGACCGATCACCTGGGTTTGCCAGGTGCCAAATTCACAGGCGACGTATTCGGTGGTATTGGGCGCGGTATCTGGATTTTTCTGCTCATAGACAAAGACGCGCGAATCCGCCGAGCAATAGGGCAATTCGCAATAGATATTGGATTTTTCCTTGCCATCTGTGGTCACTTGGGTCAGTGCCACGCCATTGGGCAATTCCGCGAGTTTGATGGGCATGGTCTTTCTCCTTGTTTGAGACCTACCCCTGTAGGCTACGCCTGTGCGGGGAGGGGCCGGAGGAGGGGTCACATGACGAGGCTCTGATACGCCAAGTGCCAGTCTTCGATGTGGTTGAGCACGACCGCAGAGCGCAGGTCGTTGACGAGTTTGCCGTGGGTACTCTGCGATTCCCGTCCCAAAGTGGCGCGAATCTCTGCGCGTTTGGCATCGTTGTGGATGCGATGGCACAAATAGTCATTCCATTCCTCAACGGCCTGCGCGGGGATTTGACCGCCGCACTGTTCGCGCACCCAGGCTTCAAAATCGAGATAGGACGGCATCTCCTCGGAGATGTAATTCATCGTGGCGTCAATGTCGAGGTTCAAAGCCCGAAGCACGCGCGGGTCCAAGCCATTGTCCGTCATGTGAGGGTAGGCCGGATGCAGCATTCCCTTTCCCTTGAGGATGATTTTGTACCATGTGCGGGGCAGTTGCCGCACGCCCAAGGGCCCAAAGTCGATGGTGGCGACGAGCGGCACGACCGATCCGTCGAGTGCAGGAAGATCGCGCTTGCAAAACAACTGCCAATCCTGAAGGCTGTTGAGCACGGTCGCAGAGGTGATGCCCGCATCTTGCGGCAGGCCCGCGTCTGTGTATGTTTCCTCAATTTTTGCCGCGCGGTGGCGGCGTGCGCGGACAGACGCATTCCACCGCACGATGGCGTCTCGCTGTTCAAAGTGCCAAAACGCATCGCCTTTTTGATCGAGGATCCACGCTTCAAAATCCAGGTACGACGGCATCTCGCCGCGCAAATAGGCCAAGGTGGTCTCGCGGTCCAAACCGAGCACTTCGAAAACTCGGCGGTCGAGCCCATCGCTGAAGTCGGGATATTCGGCGTCCAAAACGCCTGCCTTGCGCGCGAGCACTTTCCACCATGTGCGGGGCAGTTGACACGCGCCGAGCGTACCGTAAGCGAGGCTGCTGATCAAAGGGATCATGGTCTGCTCCTTATGCGCTTTGTCCCATTGGTTTTTTTGGGTGATTTCAACGGCATTTGGTCGTATTATATATACGACATTTTTGCGACTCGCGCAAATAGACACACGGGCGCACCGGAGGCTGGCATGAAATTTCGGATGTTGGGAAACACGGGCTTGCAAGTATCGGAGATTGGATTTGGCGCAGCGCAAATTGGCAATCCAGCATTGCCCAACGCGCAGGTTGAAGCGGCGCTGAACCGCGCGCTCGATTTGGGCATCACATTTATAGATACCGCTGCCATGTATGGCGACAGCGAAGCGCGGATCGGGAAATTTATCGCCCATCGCCAAGACGAATTTATCCTCGCCACCAAGTGCGGCGATTATCAAGTGATCAAAGGCGGCAAGCGCGAGATCGTGAAGGATTATTCGCCCAAAGGCATTTTGCGGACCATTGATACGAGCCGATCAAAGCTGAAGATGGATGTGATCGATATCGTGCAATTTCACGGATTGCCGAGTGAAGACAGCGATTGGAACGCGGCGTTTGACGCGCTGTTTGAAGCCAAGTCCAAGGGGTGGACGAAATTTGTCGGCGTGTCAGCAGATGGACTCGCAGCGGCTGAGGCCGCGAAAAAGTGGGATTTGGATACGCAAGAGTTCACCTACAATGTGCTGTTTCAGGAATCTGCGGAAAATTTGATGCCCACTTTGCGCGACCGACATATCGGGACGATCATCAAGCGGCCCATTGCCAACGGGGTGTATCTCATGGCCGCGCGTCCAGACGGTGCTTATATGGGCGGTCCGTGGGATCGCGCACAGCGCATGCCGTTGCGCGAATTGGCGGGCGACATGCCCCTGATCGAATTTGCGTTGCGTTTCGCGCTGTCTCATCCGGAGGTGTGTACGGCCATCGTGGGATCGACCAACGCGGATCATCTGGCGGATAATGTGAAAATTTCGGATGGCAAAACACTGCCCGAAGACGTGTTGCACAACACAAAGCGGGCTTTTCAGACATTGTTTGGAACATCACCCTCAAACCAAAGGAGTGCATTGTGAAACCCAACATCATTCGAGAAAAATTGGATGCGGGCGAACCGACCATTGGCACGCGCATTCACTCGAGTTGGCCGGCGATTGTGGAAGCGATTGGGCATACGGGGCTTTACGACTATGTCGAATACGTCGGCGAATACGGCACGTTTGACCTCTACGATCTCGACAATCTGTGCCGCGCGGCCGAGTTGTACAACATGGGCATGATGTTTAAGATCGACCGCAGCCATCAGTACTATTTGGCGCAACGGGCGATTGGGTCCGGGTTTGGAAGCATTTTGTTCACCGATTGCCGCACGGAAGAAGACGCCAGAACCTGTGTGCGCGTGACCCTGCCAGATACGCCCGAAGATGGCGGTCTTTACAGCGTGTACACGCGGCGCAACACGTATATGGGCTATGGCGGTGGCGCCGATTACGTAAAGGCCATGCGGGAAACGGTTGTCGTGTTGATGATCGAAAAAAAGGAGGCGGTGGAAAATTTGGAAGCGATTCTCTCGGTTCCGGGCGTGGATATGGTGCAGTGGGGGCCTTCGGATTATTCAATGAGCGTTGGCAAGGCGGGGCAGCGCAATGATCCGGGCGTGTCGGATGCGCGGAATGAGGTTTTCAAGACCGCGCTGAGCATGGGCGTTCCCCCCCGCGCAGAGATCATGTCGTCCGACGAGGCAAAGGAATATCTCGATATGGGCGTGCGGCATTTCAATATCGGGGTCGATATTTCAATCCTGCATTCCTGGTGGCGAAACAATGGCGACGCGCTGAGAAAAGCCGTCGAAGGCGCGTGATCGGCGTCACGCGACGAGTGGTAAAAGAACAGCCGCTGAGGGCCAAGCCTCGGCGGCTATTTTTTTCCGGGCACGGGGGCACCGCCCCTACGTTTCTATCCTCGCATCTTGTATTTTCGGGCGAGCACGGGGGCACCGCCCCTACAGTCTCATGCCGCGATTTTGGGATGGCTAGGCGGTCACGGGTCACCGGCCATCAATTCATCCCCATAAGCAAACAATGCAGGCGTGCCACCCGTATGCACGAAGATCGCGGTTTGATCCTCGGCATACCACCCCGTGCGGATGTGATCGATCAGCGCGCCAAATGTTTTGCCCGCATAAACCGGATCGAGCAACAGCCCTTCGGTTTGTGCGGCGAGCAAGACGGCTTCTCGCGCTTGGGGCGTCAGCACGCCGTACGCCGGGCCTGCGTACGCGCCGTAGCTCTCAAAATCGCACGCTGTAAAATGCAAATCCAACTCCAGAATTTTGCACACTTCATTTGCCACGTCCGCGAGTTGCACATTTTTTTTTGCATCGTCCTGTGGGCTTGGGCTGATGCCGATAATCCGCACATCAACGCCCAATGCTTTCGCGCCAACCACGAGCCCGGTATGCGTATGCACGCCCGCGCAGACATAGATCGCATCGGGTTGTACATCCAATGCCTGCACCTGCTCCCACAATTCCAAAAACCCATCCACATACGAGACGCTGCGGTAGTAATAACCGTCCGAGCTCGTGTTATAGACCCTGTGCCCCTCTGCTTTTAAGTTTGCAAGGATGGCTTCTTTTTCCTTTTCGCGCTCGATCAAATGCACGGTCGCGCCGAACAGATGCGCGAGCAATAAATTGCCATTTACGGGGGTTGCATACTCGTCTTTGCGCCCGACCATCACCGCCTTCATGCCCAATTTGGCCGCAACCGCTGCGGTCAACCGCGATTGATTCGACTGCGATGCCGCGCCGTGCAACAGCACATCGTAGCCTTCCTCCACGGCAGGCGCGACTGAATATTCAAACTCGCGCACCTTGTTGCCCCCAAATGCCAAGCCGGTTTGATCTTCGCGCTTGACCAACAGACGCGGCCCGCCCAAGGTTTTTGCCAACCGCGCACACTCGGTCAAGGGCGTGGGCAAATCCGCCAGCGACAATCGGCTACATGTTCCCAATGCCGCTCTGATGTCTTGAATTGAATAGTTCATAGGAGATCGCCTCAATAACCACCCGTTCGGGAAAGTGCCCATCCCCTTGGGCAATACAGTCAACGAGAATGCGTTCAAAAACAAAAACTAGGTCTTATACCAATAGGCATCGCAATATGTAACCGTGCTAATTCTCGACCTCAACCGCCTGAAGCAGGGCTTTGATGAAGCCGAATTGAAAGGCGAATGCCTGTTCAAAATGCCCGGGCGCGTCGTGGCCTGGCGCGTGGTCGGGGATGACCATGTGCGGATAGCCCACTTCTTTGAGCGCGCGCATGAGGACGAACATGTTCATATCGCCTTCGTCGGGATAGACTTCCTGAAATTTGTCGCGCCCGCCCGTGATGTTGCGAAAGTGGATGAGGTGAATTTTCTTGCGCTCGCCAAAATAGCGAATGATATCCGCGACCTCGTTGCGCGGATCCACAACGCTTTCCGCCATGCAACCCAAGCACAGGTTCAAGCCATGGTACGGGCTTGGGCAAATGTCGATAAAATGCTTGAACCCATCGTACCCCCCGAGCACGCGATCAACGCACTTGTACCCGGGCGGCAACCACGGGTCGCACGGGTGGCAGGCCATTCGCACCTTGCACTCGGTGGCAACCGGAATCACGCGCTCCAAAAAAAAGGTGATGCGTTCCCAATTCTGTTCCGCTGTGACAGGCTCGGCGTAGCGCGGAGTATCGGCGTCTGCTTTGGACAAATCCCAAGTGGAATAGCGCACATCCCCGCGCCCGAGCGGGACGCTCTCCGTGCGTTGGTTCTCCATTTCGCAGAGAAAATACTTCAGCGCGGGGATGCCCGCATCTGCGGCGGCGCGCACCATCTCGCAGGCGATTTCGATTTCCCTTTCCCCGGCTTTCACGTTGCCGCGCATAAACTCGGGCACAAAGCCGCCATCGACATTGAGGTGTTGCACGGGCAAGGCGACCATCTCCACGGCAATGCCGTGTTTTGCGGCTTTTTCCTTTTTGGCCACGAGTTCTTCCACGGTCCAACCGCTGCTCGGATCCGGCGTGATTTCTCGGGCGTCGTTGATCGCCATGTTTGTAACCCCACACCGAGCGAGAAATTCGAGGTGTTCATCCGATGTGGAAAAACGCTGTGTGCCAATGTGCATGCGCGGGTTTTCCGCGTCCCAAACTGCACCTGCATACGTTTCTGCTGCCATGGTGACTCTCCTGTGAGACGTGAGACAGAAGGCGTGAGACGGAAGGCGTGAGAAGATAGCGCGATCATTTTTTTCTTGCAACAATGATTATTGTTGGCGATACAAGAAGCGGGCTTTGCCACAAAAAGCGAGCAGTGTGTAGGGGCGACGCCCCCGTGCTCGCCCAAAGATACAAAAAGCAAAAGGCAAATGAGCGGTCCTTGTGCCCGCCTGTTGAGGCATAAAATACAAAATTGCGTCTTATCTTTTTGATTGGGGTTTGTAAGCGGTGTAAAATTGTGGTATCTTCAAGGCGGGAGCCGCGAAAAGCGAAAAGCAATCAGCTTTCAGCCTCCACCCATCCGCCCCAAGCGATGGATGGATTTACCGCTGACCGCTGACCAAGGAGTTTTGCATGAAAGTTGAGATCAACAAACACGCCCTTGACCGCGTGCCGCTGTCGATTATTTTTGACGATTCGACCGTGCTGGTCAATTTGAATTATTTCTGGATGCGCGACCGCCAAGTGGTGGATGGAACAGCGTATCGCTGGGAAGATGTACCCGTGGTGCATCCCGAGTCGTTCACGCGCGAATTTGCGGCGTTTTGTCTGGAGAATGACGTCAAAGGCAAATTCAGCGTGGTGCCGTGCCCGGCCGCGCTTGGGCGTATCGATCACGGGCTGCCGATGTTTTCGCGCACGCAACAAGAGCAGTGGCTGGCAATGTGCAGGGAATTGATCATGCCGAACTACGACATCACGCCGGAGATGATCACGCATACTTTTGTGGTGGATCTGGAAACCCTGCAACCCATCGATCCGAATTTGTGGGAGCAACACGGGTGGAATAATCTGCCGACCGACGAAGAAGAGCGCGTGACGGATTACATCGCGCTGGCGTGCGAGATTTTGCACAATGTGGGGTTGACCCCTGCCGGCGTGACGAGTCCGGGCGGGTTTGGCAATCCCATTGATTTTTACGCCAAGTGCGCGGAAAATGCCGTGCGCCGAGTGACGGGCAACCCAACGCCCTATTTGTTCAAGCGGGTATCGGCCAATGGGCCGGTGGATTGTCCGGTGTGGTATCCCAAACCCGACCGCGGCGAGGCCATGGGCGAGGTGATCGCCGCCACGGGTGACAAAACTGGATCGTGGACTGGCTATGGCGAGGTGAATGTCGATTATTACATCACATCCGACCTTCAGGGCGGGCGGTTGCCCGAGGTGATCGACGCGGGCGATCCGGGCGTGATGATCAGCCATTGGCAGGGATTTTACGGCTTGCACAATGATGATCGGCGCGGGTTTCGGGCGTTTCAGACCATTGTGCGCCGGCTCGCAGAACGCGACCCCCATGGCGAGTGGTCGCGCTGGCGCAAGTGCAGCGAGATCACCAACTACGCCATCGCACGCGAGATGGCCGATGTCTCGATAGATGGACGGGCCATCGCACTCGATTTG
The DNA here is from genome assembly GCA_958295785.1 of uncultured Latescibacterota bacterium. GTDB lineage: Bacteria > Latescibacterota > UBA2968 > UBA2968 > UBA2968 > VXRD01. Next base: position 445,625 of record OY282377.1, on the reverse strand, counting down.
CCCGTGCAAGTGCCGGCGTTCACGCTGCGATTGCGCGATGTGACGGTCGCAGGCATAACAGTAAATGGCAAACCCATTGCACACGCGCTGACGCGATCCGCATTTGAAGATGGCACATTTTATCGAGAGGGCGATGTCACTTTTGTCGCGTTTACGCCAGAAGCCCGAGCGGTTCGGGTTGAGGTGGAAAAAGGGGAGAGGTAATACCAAATTGAATTGCTGTTGTCCTCATGTGATGCGCTATGTTGCCAGCAAGCGATCCCCTTGACCTTACGCAGTCATTCAAAGAAGCCATTGCAACCAGACCATCACAAAAGACCCTCCGATAAAGCCATCGCGCACAGCGCGCAAGGCCGTCTCGCAACCCACCTCCCTCTTGCACCCCACCTCGCAGGCCAACGCATGTTGTGCGACCCGCAAAGCGATTTGCGCTGTGCCAGCCCCTCGGCGTTTGAGAGCGGCATTTTTGAACTGCTGGGCAGTTGTACCCCGCTCGCCTACTTTTTTTTGCTGTCAAAAAAAAGTGGGTCGCCGAAGGCATCAAAGGCAACCCACGCGGAGGCAGGATACGGACAACTTAAAAGCAAATTGGTATAAGGAGCATCCAATGGCTGAAAAAATGACCAAAGCAAAACTCAAACGAGAAATCGGCTTGCTCGGGGTTTATGCCATCGCAACGGGCACGACCTTGAGCGCGGGATTCTTTTTGTTGCCGGGGTTGGCTGCCGAACAGGCCGGGGCCGCCATTGTGTTGGCCTATGTCGTGGCCGCCATTCCGCTCGTGCCGGCGATGTTTAGCATTGTCGAATTGGCAACGGCCATGCCGCGGGCGGGCGGGATATATTACTTTTTGGATCGATCCATGGGGCCTTGGATGGGGACGCTGGGAGGCGTTGGCACCTGGTTGGCACTGATATTAAAAGTCTCGTTCGCGCTCGTGGGCATGGGGGCGTATATCGCGCTTTACGTGCCCGAGTTGCCCATGATTCCCGTGGCGGTGGGCATTGCAATCGCACTGGGGGCGTTGAATTTGTTGGGCGCAGAGAAAAGCGGCGGGTTTCAGATGGGGTTGGTGCTGGGCTTGTTGGTCATTCTGAGTGGTTTTATCGGCACGGGCCTGCCAAATGTCGAGATGGCGCGGTTGACCGCGATGTTCGAGGTGGATGGCGAGACCATTTTATCCACCGCAGGGCTGGTCTATATCAGTTATGTGGGCGTGACAACGGTTGCGAGTTTGTCCGAGGAAGTCAAACAGCCCGAGCGCAATTTGCCCTTGGGGGTGATTTTCTCGCTGATCACCGCGGTGCTGGTCTATGCGTTGGGCACGGGCGTGATGGTCGGGGTTTTGCCGCTCGAGCAACTAAAGGGCGATTTGACGCCCGCGGCGTCGGCGGCCAAAGCCGCGTTGGGCGACTGGGGCGCGGCGATCATCTCTGTGGCCGCGTTGCTGGCCTTCACGTCTGTTGCCAATGCCGGGATGTTGTCGGCGTCTCGCTATCCGCTGGCGATGAGCCGCGACCACATGATGCCGAGATTTTTTCAGCACTTGAATGCCAAGGCATCCCCGGTTTACGGCGTGTTGGCGACGATGGGCGCGATAGTTTTGATTCTCGTTTTTCTCGATCCCACCAAAATTGCCAAGCTGGCGAGCGCGTTTCAACTCTTGATGTTCGCGCTGGTGTGTCTGGCCGTGATTGTCATGCGCGAAAGCGGGTTGGCGTCCTACGATTCGGGGTATCGTTCGCCCCTGTACCCGTGGATGCAGTTGTTCGGCGTGGTGGCTTCCTGCGTGCTGATCGTCGAAATGGGCTGGTTGCCATCCCTGTTTTCCGCCGGGCTTCTCGCGCTGGGCTCGCTGTGGTACTTCAAATTCGCCCGAAACAAGGTCGAGCGGGATGGCGCAATTTATCACATGTTTGGACGCTGGGGGCAAAAGCAGGACCGCGGGCTGGATGTCGAGTTGCGGGGCATTTTGAAGGAGAAGGGCTTGCGCGATGAAGACCCTTTTGATGAGATCGTGGCGCGCAGTTTGGTTATCGACCTGGACAGCCCCGCGGAATTTGAGGATGTCGTGCGGCAGGTCTCGGAATGGCTATCGGCGCGCGTGCCGCATACCGCAGATGAAATCGAAACGCAATTGCTGGCGCGCACGCACATTGGCTCGACGCCTGTGACGCACGGCGTGGGCTTGCCCCATTTGAGAATTGATGGGATCGAACACTGCGAAATGGTGTTGGTGCGATCCCTGCCGGGCATCCACATCCAGTTCACAGACCCATTGACCGAACACGAGGTGGAGACGCAGTTGACCGCGATCTTCTTTTTGTTCAGTCCAGAAGGCGATCCCTCGCTGCATTTGCGGATTTTGGCGCAAATTGCGCAGCGCGCAGACGATGAAACTTTTTTGCAAGAATGGCAGGCCGCCACCAATGAATTTGAATTAAAAGAAATTGTATTGCCCCGCGATATGGATACATTTGTTCGCTTTTTGCAGGCCACAAATGAACTTAAATTGAAAGAAGCCCTGTTGCGCGATGAGGATTTTTTGTTGTTGACATTGCATCCCGAAGGCGCGGCTACATTCCTGATTGGTCGCGCATTGCGCGAGACGGATTTTCCAAAAGGGTGTCTCGTGGCGATGTTGCGCCGTGCGGGGCGCGTGGTGGTGCCGCGCGGCGATACCGTGTTGCAAGCCGGTGATCGGTTGACGATTTTGGGAAACAGCGAGGGCTTGCGCGTTCTCGAAGCGCGATTTGGCGGGCGAGGCGATCAGCCGTAGAGGCGGTCAACCGTTTCGGGGTTTTTGCGGGCCGCGCGCAGCAGGCGATTGCCCCAAGAGGTGGGATATTTGCCCGTGACGCATCCCGTGCAAAGGGTCGTCGTATCGCACCCAATGCTGGGGCCTAAATCGGGCACAGAGAGGTATTTCAGGCTATCGACATGGAGTTCGATAGCCATTTTTTTAAACGTGTGGTCGCTGGGGATGCCCCGATAGCGCGCGGGCATGTGCTCGGGCGCGAAAAGTTCCTTCAAGGTCGTCATGTCAATGCCGTAAAAACACGGCGCCACAATGGGCGGACACGCCACGCGCACATGCACTTCGGTCGCCCCGCCGATGTCGCGCACTTGATGCACCAACGTGCGAAGCGTGAGGGAGCGCACGATGGAATCCTCCACCATGAAAACGCGCTTGCCCGACAAGACAGAGGCCAAGGGCGTGTATTTGTTTTTCGCGCTCTGCATGCGCGTGGTTTTGGGCTGGATGAAGGTGCGCCCCACATACCGGTTGCGGATCACGCCTTCCATACAGGGCATGTTCAGGTGGTGGGCATACGCATCGGCTGCGGCTTTGGCCGTGTCGGGCACGGGGACGACCACGCATTGATCGTCGATTTTCTGCGTCTCCTTTTCCGCCAAGATGCGCCCGGCCTGCGCGCGCGACGCATACACGCTGAGTCCGTCGATTTCACTGGCGACATTGGAAAAATAGACCCACTCGAAAAAGCAGCGGGATTTCTTCTTCGCCTCTGTGTACCGCGCAACGCGATGCCTGCCGTTTTCGATGATCACCATTTCCCCGGGTTCGAGCCAGTCGATGTCACCAAAGCCCAAGTTGGTGAGCGCGGTCGATTCATTCGCCGCGGCAAAGAGCCTGCCCTTGATGCCCCAGCACATGGGATGCACGCCCAAGGGATCGCGCGAGACGAACATGCGGCCCAGCGCGTCGAGAAATGCGATGTTGTACGCGCCGTCAAAATCCCTGGAAATCGAGCGCATCACAGCGTCCAAGGCCGGGGGATGTTCCCCGCGCAACCGATAGGCCAGGGTGTGCATGATGATTTCGGTATCCGTGTTGAGGGTGAAGTGATACCCGCGTTTGGACAACAGGCGTTCGCGCAACTGCGTGTAGTTGGCGAGGTTGCCATTGAACGCCAGGCCAAACCATTTCCAGATCCGCCCGTGCTGCCGCTCAAAGGGCTGGGCGTAGCGCACGTCGTCTTCGCCGCTGGTGGCATAGCGCGTATGCCCGATAGCCGCGGTCCCGGCGTACTCGTTGAGGATGGATTGGTGTTTGCCGGGATGCGACATGCGAAAAGCTTCGGTGACGCCGCCCAGGGCTTTGAACGTGTGCAAGATGTGATCGCGGCCGGGCTGGTACGCGCAATAGCCCGCGGCGAGTTGCCCCCTGTTTTGCAGGTCGAGCAACATGCCGGGCATGAGCGCCGCCACGTTTTCAAAATCCCCTGCATCCGATTCGCCGTTTGGCCCAAGCCAGTACAGGGCCGCCACCCCGCATTCGTGACCAATGTCTTCGCCCATGAGAATCTCCTATCCCAACGCCTGTATGTACCGAATCCCCGATGCGATTTCCGCGCGCGTCACATCGTCTCGCGGCGCGATTTTTCCGATCCGCTCGGGCAACACAAAGCGGATGACGCCGCCCCGCGCTTTTTTGTCGCTCGCCATCCGCGCCAACACCTCATCGACCTGCAAATCCGGGACGCATTCGGGCATGCCCAAGCGCGCGATCAGCGCGGTTTGCCGATCAAATTCCTCCTGCGACCACATCCCCTTTTGCACGGCGATATGTCCGGCCGCGGTCATCCCCAAACCGATGGCCTCGCCGTGTTTGTAATGCGCGTACTGCGTCACCACCTCCAAGGCGTGCCCTACTGTGTGCCCGTAATTCAAAATTTCGCGCAGGCCCTTCTCGGTTTCATCGGCGGCCACCACATCGGCTTTGATGCGACACTGTCGCGCGATCAGCCAGTTGATCTGCCCCGCAGGCAGACTCAGGGTTGCCGCGCCCTCGATATGGTCTTCCAAGAATGCCACCAACCCGGGATCGCGGATGATGCCGTGTTTGATCACCTCGGCCATTCCGGCGCGTATATCGCGTTTGGGCAAAGTCTCGAGCGTGGCCGTGTCTATCAATACCAATTTGGGCTGGTGAAACGCGCCGATCATGTTTTTGCCCAAGGCGTGATCCACCGCGGTTTTGCCCCCCACACTCGCATCGACCTGCGCTTCGAGCGTTGTGGGCACTTGCACAAAATCGATCCCCCGCAAATACGTTGCCGCGACAAACCCGGCCATGTCGCCGACCACGCCGCCGCCGAGTGCAATGATACAGGCTTGGCGATCCAGCCCCGCCGCGATCAGGTCGCCGTAGATCTGGGCGGCTGTTTCGAGCGTTTTGTATTGCTCGCCATCGGGCACGGTGATGACTGTGACCTTCACGCCAGCACACGCAAGACTCTGCCGAACGGGTTTGAGATGGTGCGCGGCAACCGTGGGGTTGGTGACAATGGCCGCGGTCTTTCCCAACCCGCGTTCCGCGTACAGATGCCCCAAATCGCGCAAGCAATCGCGCCCGATCAAAATGTCGTAACTCCGCGCATCCAACTGCACAGTCACAGTCTCCATTGCAATTTCCAATCTCTCAAAAACAACCACTGATGAACGCGGATAAAGATGCGAGGATAGAAACGTAGGGGCGCGGCCCCCGTGCCCGCCCAAAAATGCGAGATACAAGGCGGATTACTCGCTTTGTATCGCTCGATAGGGTCAGATACCCATTGAAGCCCGTATCAATGGTTGCCTCAACCGTTTTTTGTTCTCGATTTGAGCCAATCATTTTCAATTCGATGATAGCTTCTCGATTGAATGTCACTTTTCCATTCATCATCGCATTTTCACGGAGAAATTTTTGCCGATTCGGTACGCGGCGGAAAATCCGATTCGCAGACCGTAAACGACCGCATTGGGATGCTTGACGAGCAGGCGTTTCGTGGCGACCAAATCGTCCGAGTGGATTTCGTATTCTCCGGTTTCGATGTCTATAACCACAAACTTGCCCCGATGCTCCGCCGCGATATTGTCGCGTATTCGTTGCCCGTAAATTTTCTCGCCCCGCGATGCGACTTCCCCGGGCGTATAATCGGTATATGGCATGGTGACGCGCTCCTTTCCTTGTCTGAATCAGGATTTTGTCGTAAAGATGTCGCCATCGCGAATCGCCCAATCTGAGCCACAGCAGGACATGCGTGTCGAGTAGAATCACTTGGCATCGCCCCGAGGTTTGTCGGTTTCGGCTTCCCATTCCACGTCAATCGGCTCAATGATGTCACCGAGTATCTCAAATTTTCCGCGGTCAATGCCCCAAAGCGTCTTTGGTTTTTCCCAATACGGCCCGAGCCTTGAAACCGGATGCCCTTTTTTTGTGATGATAATATCGCCTCCTGTTTCAGCAATCTCATCTAGGAACTTCAGACACTTGGCCTTGAACTCCGATGCCTCGATGGTTTTGATGACCCCCATCGCGTTGTCGTTGCTCGTCTTCATAGATTCTCGCCTTTCTTTGTGCTCGTCGCTACCCCTAATCCTTTAATCCCGAATAACGGTGTACAACTTCGCAGAAGTTTATCCCGATTCTGACGGGATTTCATCCGCTCAATCCGCGCAATTCATTTCATCTGCGGATGCAAAAACGCGCTGTAATGCTCTGAGTGCCATCGCCGCCGTGTCTTCGGGCGTGCGGTCATCGGTCGATGTTACAAACGCATCGGCGCAGGCGTAAAACGGTTCGCGGTCTAATAGCATCTTTTCAATTTTCTTTTTTAATCCCTCGTCATCCAATCCGGTCAGCAAGGGTCTTTTGTCGCGCTTGCGCCTGACCCGTTCAAAAATCGTGTGGACAGAAGCGCGAAGGCACAGACAGATGCCGGCATTGCGAATCGCGTCCCAATTTCGCGGTTGCGCGATGGCGCCGCCGCCCAAAGAGACGATCACGCGGCCCATCTGCGATGCCTTGCGGATCGCTCGGTGCTCCCATTGGCGAAACGCGGCTTCGCCGTCTTGCGCGAAAATTTCCGGAATGGTTTTTCCCGCGGCATTGACCACCCAGTCATCGGTATCGACAAAGGCCCGCTGCAAGCGCGCGGCCAAAATGCGCCCAACTTTGGTTTTCCCAGTGGCCATAAAGCCCGTGAGAAAGATGGGTTTGTCGGGAAAATCGAACACAGTACCCTCGCACAAAACGTCACATCTGCTCTGGCGCCTTCATCCCCAACAGCGCGAGACCCGAGGCCAGCACGGTTTTGATCGCATAGACCAGCGCGACGCGGGCCGCGGTCAAATCCGCGCGACCGGAAAGGACTTGGTGGGCGTTGTAAAACCGATTGGCGACCACACACAATTCGACCATCAGCGCGGTTATCGCAGCCGGTTCGTATTCGTCCGCAGCCTTTTGAATCTGATCGGGAAAGCGCGCGAGGCATTTGACGACCTCAACGGCCTCTGTTTCATTCAACAACTCAAAATTCACATCCCGCGGGGGCAAAGGGCCGGCATAGCGGCGCAACACGCTGCAATACCGCGCGTGGGTATATTGCACATAAGGCCCGGTTTCGCCATTGAAATTGAGCACCTCGTCCCAATCGAACGCGATGTCGCGCACGCGCTTGGAATCCAGGTCCGCAAAAATAATCGCGCCGATGCCCACATCCCGGGCGATCTGCTCGCGGTTTGGCAAATCGGGATTTTTATCGGCCATGATCTGTCGCGTCAGTTCAATCGCCCGGTGCAATACGTCTTCCAAAAAAATCACGTTGCCCCTGCGCGTGGATGCCCCGCCGCCATCTTTGAATCGCAGGCGCCCAAATTGTACGTGAACGCATTTTTCGCGCCAATCGCATTTCATCAATTCCAACACCTGAAACAACTGCCGAAAATGGAGCGATTGCGCGACATCCACCACGTAGAGCAGTTTTTCAAAGCGATAAGTTTTCCACCGATACATCAGCGCGGCCAAATCGCGCGTGCCGTAAAGGGTCGCGTCGTCGCTTCGCAATGCGATAAACGGGGGCATGTCCCACGCTTCCAAATCCACAATACTCGCGCCTTCGCTTTGGGTCAACAAGCCCTGTTCCCGCAACTGCGCCAAAACCGCAGGCATCTTGTCCTGATAAAAACTCTCGCCCGCGATGGACTCAAACCCAATGTCCAGCATCTTGTACACCCGGTCAAATTCCTTAAAACTCGCCTCCACGCACACGCGCCACATCCGCACGGCTTCTTCATCCCCGGCTTCGAGGCGGCGAAACCACGCGCGGGCTTCGCGTTCCAATTCGGGCTTGTCTTCGATTTCCTCGTGAATGCGGACGTAGAGTTCCAACAATTTCTGAATGGTAATATCCGCAGTCAACTCGCCCTCGCCCCAGTAATTCCACGCCAAAATGAGCTTGGCAAATTGCGCCCCCCAATCGCCCAAGTGATTCACGCCCACGACTTTGTAGCCCAATGCGCGGTAAATATTGCGGAGCGCGTTGCCGATCACGGTGGATCGCAAGTGGTGAATGCCAAAGGGCTTGGCGATGTTGGGGTGCGAAAAATCGATCACAACGGTCTTGCCAACGCCTTCATCGCCGCGCCCATACTCTGCACCCTGATCGAGAATTGCCCAGAGGGTTTCGGCAATGAGATGGGTTTTTGACAGAAAAAAATTGAGATAGGGACCTGTGGGACGCACCTCTGAAATGCGCCCTCCCGTCGCCATCTGTGCAGCCAGTTCTCGGGCGATGAGATGGGGGGCTTTGCGAAGGGTTTTTGCCAGCGCAAAACACGGCAGGGCGCGATCCCCCATTTCGGGCCTCGGCGGCGTTTCGAGCAGTGCCCTCACCTCATCGGCGGGCATATTGGTCGCGTGTGACACCTGCAATGCGATTTCTTCGACAAAGGGATTGATCATAAGCCCTCTCTCCTGCCAGAGGCATTTATTTTAAAATATCCAGATCCAAAACTTTCTGCACATCGGCTTTTACTTGTGCGGGCACGCGCAACCGGTATCGCTTGCGTTGGGAGACGAGTTCCAAATCGCGCTCTGTCAGCCACACATAGCCCGAAAACCGCTGCCATGGCATGTAGCGCGTGCCCACCAGCAGGCCGCGCGTGCTCATTGTGACGCGGATTGTCGCATAAGCGACGTAAAAAAATTCGAGGGAAAGCAAAAAGCCAAATAATTGCGGCACGAGACCCTCTGAAATCGCGGCCCCGCGAAACAACACAATGCCGCCCGTCACAATCAACAGCACCTGCCAGCGTTTTTGCAAAAAAATCACAACGGGCGCTTGTGCGTGGGACACATGGCGTCGCAACCGCCAATAGGCCACAATAGACGCGCCCAATAATAGGGGCGCGAGAATCAAAACAGCCTGTATCAAAAACAAAGACATATTAGGGTTTCGACGCCAAATAGAGGGTTGCGATCCCAAAGGTCAGCCGAATCGTCTGCACATCGACAAAGCCCGCATCGGCCATATACCGACAGAAATCGCCGCCTTCGGGAAAGCGCATCACAGACTCGTACAAATATCGGTACGCATTGGGGTCGCGGGAAATTAGATGTCCAATGCGGGGCAAGACGCGCTCGAAATAAAAATTGTACACCCCGCGAAACCCAGGGGTACGCGGCCTTGAAAACTCCAGCACAGCCACGCGCCCACCCGGCTTGAGCACGCGGCACATCTCCCCGAGCGCGGCATCCAACGACGCCATGTTGCGAATGCCAAATCCAATCGTCAACCCGTCAAACGCGCCATCGGCAAAGGGCAGGCACTCGCCATCCCCACACAAAAAAGCGACTGGATTTGTTTGCGACGCATTCTTTTTTTCGCCTCGGCGCAACATCGGCAACGAGAGATCCGCGCCGATCACCTGAATATCGCCCCCGCGTTTGCCCGCTTCAAACCCCAAATCGCCCGTGCCCGTGGCCAAGTCCAAAATGCGCCAGCGCGGCGCGGGTTGCAACTGGTCAATGGCCTTTTTGCGCCACAAAATATCGATGCCCATGCTCAAGAGATGGTTGAGCAAGTCGTATCTGTCGGCAATGCGGTCGAACATCTGCCGCACAAATGCGCGCTTGGCTTCTCGGTCTGTCAACACCTCGCGCGCGAGTCTCTCGTTTTGCGTCTTATGCTTCACGGCGCACCCGTTTGACAACCGCGTTTTTCATCACATCCGTGGGCGGTTCGACACCCGTCCAGATCGCAAAGGACCGCGCCCCTTGAAAGACCAGCATATCCAACCCGCCAAAGGCCGGCGCGCCGACCGATTTGAACGCGCGCATCAACTGCGTTTCCAATGGGTTGAACACGGTATCGCAAAGCACCAACCCCGGATGCACTGCGCGCACATCGACAAGGGGCGAGGCATTGACCTTGGGATACATGCCCAAAGAGGTGGTATTCACAACCGCGCCCGCATCGGCGAATGATCTGCGCTGCGTCTCGGCATCCAGCGGCCCCACAGCGATTGTCTTCCCGGTGATTTTTTCCATATCCCCTGCCAGAGCCTCGGCCCGCGCTACCGTGCGATTCAAAAGGGTCACTCGTTGCACCGCGTCCTGCATGCCCAGCGCGTACGTCACGGCACGCGCCGCACCCCCCGCGCCGAGCACCACGCATTGCGCGGGCAGTGTTTTGAGCCCCGCGATCTCGCGCAAGGCCGTCAAGATGCCATACACATCGGTATTGTATCCCACCAAGGCCCCATCTTCATGCGAAATGGTATTGACCGCGCCCACGGCCGACGCTTCTTCTGAAATGCGATCCAGGTGTTCCATCACCGCCAACTTGTGCGGAATGGTCACATTCAGTCCGCGGATATTCAACCCGCGCATCCCATGGATCGCCTCGGCTATGCGGTCGGGCAACACATGGAACGCCACATAGCAATAGTCCACATCCAATGCGGCGATAGCGGCATTGTGCATATCGGGCGAAAACGAATGCGCCACCGGGTCGCCAATCACGCCCAGTACTCGGCTTGTTGCGCGAATGTTCATGGTAGTGGTCAGTGGTTAGTGGTCAGTGGTCAGTCCCCGCCCATCAGTCCCAAGCAGTCAGCAATCAGCCGCATTTTGTGCCTGTTGTGGCTAACCTTCCATCTCACTTCTCACCCTTCCTCCCGCCGCCCAGCAAATCATCGACAAATTCGTCTGCGATGTCAAAACTCTCTTTCCACGAGCAGTTGTACGTGTAGCGGATAAACGCCACGCCGCCCATGATGAGCACAATCGCAAACAACGCGAGTTTGAACAGGATTTTCATGATCTCACCTCTTTTTGACAAGGGTTGACAAACGGGCAAATAACTCGGCAAATTCTCGACACATGTCGCCCGGATTGAGCACGCGCGTTTCGCCCTCGGCGGCGAGTCCCGAGAGGGCAAAGGCCAGTCCCGTGCGCGCGTCGCCGCCGGCATTGACCTCTGTTCCCTGAAGCCGCACAGGCCCTTGAACGACCAGACCGTCGGGCATTTCGCCGACTCGCGCGCCCATCTGACGCAAATTTTGAATGACCAATGACAGGCGGTCGAACGCGCCATGGCGCAACCGCTCGGCATCGCGGATCACGGTTTCACCCGCGGCCTGCGTGCCCAATGCGGCGAGGAACGGCACTTCTTGTATAAACAGCGCGGTTTGTTCGCCGCCCATGCGCGTGCGCCGCAGTTCAGAGCCTTTGACGTTGACCGTGCGAATTTTGGATTTTGAGCGCGTCACGCGAATGTCCAGTTGGGCGTTTATTCGGCGCAACAAGTCCAGTGCGCGGCGGGTTTTCCACCCGTCGCAGATGCCGTGAAGCGTCAAGTTTGAACGCGGCAACATCGCCGCAGTGCCGAGCAAATACAGCGCGGTATCCGGATCCTCCGGCACATCGCATTCGCCGACGAGCCCACGCGCTTCTTTGACCACATACATACCGCTCTCCCATCGCCTAACGCAACCGCGCCTGATAGCCCGCATCGCGCAAAATAGCCACGCATCGCTCGGCATCTGCCACTCGACCAAACCCCATCCGAATGGTCCCGCCTTCGCCCTCGCGGACTTTTAGCACTTCGATATCTTCGATGTTGATCCCCTCGGCAGACAGGCGAGACGCCACGTCGGCGATCACCCCGGGCTTGTCCTCTGCCACGAGCAAAATTTCGCAAAGCGGATGCAAGAACCCTTTGGAATCTTTGGGAATGCCCCCGCGAATCCGGTTGGCATAGTCGAAATTTTCTGCGAGTGTTTCACTATCGACCTTTTCGCGCAGGGCCGCAAGCGCGGCGAGATACGCATCGATCACCTCTCGAATGGGGCCGGCATTGGTCGCGCAGATGTCGCGCCACATGGCATAAGGGCTAGACGCAATGCGCGTCAAATCCCGGAACCCACCCGCGGCCATTTGCAAGGAGAGGCCATCCGCTTCGTTGCGCCTGCCCACCAAGCCGACGAGGGCGGTCGCCATCAGTTGCGGCAAATGGCTCACGGCTGCCGCGACCCGGTCGTGCGTCTCGGCGTCCATGCACATCACGCGCGCGCCGAGATTTTGCACCAGCGCGCCGAGCGCATCGACAATATCGTTGGGCACACCGCTCGCTGGCGTGAGGACATACAGCGCGTTTTCAAACAAAAAGGGATCGCTCGCGCCCACGCCACTCTTTTCCGACCCGGCCATGGGGTGCCCGCCCACAAAATGCACGCCTTTGCGCGATGCGCGTTCTGCACATGCGACTATCGCGCCCTTGGTGCTGCCCACGTCTGTGACAATGCCCCCCGGCGATGCCGCGCGCATGACCGCGGGCAGTTGCGCCAAAATGCGCGAAATGGGCGAACACAAAAACACCAGGTCGGCCCGTTTGATGCCGCGGTCCATCGCGGCGTATTCACAGCCCGTGTCAATCGCGTTGAGCGCGCGGGCCTCTGTTAGGGTTTCGGCGCGGCTGATGCCTATGATCTCGCGCCCAATGCCCAGGCGCTTAAATGCCAACCCCAGCGACCCACCGATCAACCCCACGCCCACAATGGCAATCGTCGCATTTTGAAATGGAGGATCGTTCATAATAGCCAATCTCATCGGGTTGTGGATTCATCGAGCAGATCCAAAACATCCTGTTCTACGGAACGCGATTGCACAATATCTAACGCATCACGGGCTGCGAGATCGATGATTTCCGCAACTCGCCCGACGGCATTCGGTTCCCATTCGCGCAATTTCGCGTCTAATTTTTTAGCCAATACATCCATTGATTCTCCGCTCGCTCTTCATCTGCGTTTATCCTGCAAATTTTTCAATCTCGGGTATCCTGTTCGGTTTTGGAATGGGATCGCCGTCCTCGCGGTAACATTCTTTCATCAATTCCCATGCTGCTTTCAATTCAACCAACGCCTCGCCGGGTGTCGGGCCGAAAGCCGAGACATTGGGGAACTCTGCAAAATGCACGAGATAATCGCCATCCTCATCGGGGAACATCTCGACCGTGAATCCATTGAAGTCGTCCTGAGTATTATTTTTCATTTTCTGTCTCCTGATGATATTGTCTGAGAAATTGTCGAACTTGGTAGCCCTTGGCCATGGCGCGATTGGGTTGAACAATAAGCCGATACCCGCCGGGCGAGTACCATGCTGCGTCCATCCGCATTGACGCATGAGGCGTTCAAACGCTCTAAATTGCAATCCATTTGGATTTCGCTGGGCTTTGTCAAATAAGACTTCTCTTTGATTCATGTTGTCATTCTATATTGCGTTCAGATCCAAAGGCACAGAGGGACGCGGCATTGGAGGTTGTACTCGCGCTTCTCATCTGCGTTCTTATGCGGATGGTTTTTGCCGCTAAGCCACCTCTGCCAATTCCTTCACAAAGACTTCTGTATCTTTCCATCCCAAGCACGGATCCGTGATCGATTTGCCAAATATGCCTTCGTCGGCTTTTTGCGACCCTTCTTGCAAATAGCTTTCGACCATCAACCCGCGCACTGTGTTGCGGAGGAGCGCGGAATGCTGCCGGCTACGCATCACCTCGAGGCCAATGCGCGGCTGTTCCGAGAATATCTTGTTGGAATTGTTGTGGTTGGTATCCACAATGAGCGTTGGATTGTCCAAGTTGCGCGCGAGATAGTGTTCGGCAATGCGGATCAAATCCTCGTAGTGATAATTGGGCATGCTACGCCCTTGATACGCCATCCCGCGCAGAACCGCGTGCGTCAGCGGGTTGCCAGACGTGCCGACTTCCCAGCCGTTGTAGAAAAACACATGCGGGATTTGCGCCGCGTAAATGGCGTTGAACATCACATCCAAATCCCCACCCGTTGGATTTTTCATGCCCGCGGGCACATCCACACCGCTGATGGTCAGGCGGTGGTTCTGATTTTCAACGGACCGCGCGCCCACGGCAATATAACTCAGCAAATCTTCCAAGTACGGCAAATTGGAGGGGTAGAGCATCTCATCGGCTGCGGTTAAGTGCGACTCGTGGAACGCGCGAATCTGCATTTGCCGAATGGTCTTGATCCCTATGACCATATCGGGCGTCCCTTTGGGATCCGGCTGATGGGCCATGCCCTTGTAGCCCTCGCCGGTGGTGCGCGGTTTGTTGGTGTAAATTCTCGGTACGAGCACCAGTTTGTCCCGCACCTGATCTTGCAATCGCGCCAAGCGGTTGACGTATTCGCACACCGCATCGACATTGTGCGCCGAGCACGGGCCGATGATCAGCAAGAACTTATCGCTCTCGCGCTCAAAAATCGCCCGAATCTCCGCGTCTCGCCCCGCTTTGATGGCCTTCAAATCATCGGGCAGGGGCAACCGCGCCTTGATTTCCTCAGTGCTGGGAATGGGCTGAATGCGCGTGAAACTCATGGTGGTGTCCTTTTGTTAGGGGAAGTGTACGGTGTGCCAAAATTTTTATGCCACAGCTTTATTTGTTTTTACCAAAAGTAAGATACTTGACGCAGTAAGATTTAGCATGTTTTCAGCCATATAATCCGGCACAGACTTTTTCTGGTTTCCTTGTCCATGCGCTGCGTATTTGTTGCGAATAACAGGAACGCCGTGCTCTAACCCGCTTCTCACGCCACTAAAAAATGACTTTGTGTGTGTTGGGAGTAATCCTTTGCCATACACAATCTCAAGTAAAGATTTCGCAGTGTCTTTTGGGTTGTATCCCCACCTTCTATGATCGCAAATAATTTTGAGGACACTTTCAAAAGCCTTAGAACATTCGATTATGCACGATTCATAGTCGCCTTTTCGGTAATGATCATGGGCTTTCAGAAATTCCGCATTTGCACCTTGATACATCGGGTCGGAAAGCAAATTCAATACAGGACGCACCACCTCAGAATGAACATACTGCGAATCAACCTTTATGATTTGACCCGATTCATATTGATACCCCACGCCATGCTCGCGGAAACGAATATTTAATTCCTTAATTGCTCCATTTACTTTTTTTGCCTTATTCCTATCAGCTTTGTATTGTTCTATATATAGAAATAAAAGTTCAATGACATCAATTACCCTTTCTGTTTTTTTTTCTGAAGCAAAAAACTGTCTCAATTCTTTTTCCTGTCTCAATTCTTCTCGCCGCTGTTTTCCTGCCATTGAATCATACCCAATTTTCTCATCCCACGACAATCTCTTCTTCCATCCATACTCACGGCACAATTCCTCCCATCCATACTCACGGCACAATTTTTTATGAACATCAATAAATATCTGTGAAAACTGATCTTCAAAGTTATCTAAAAAAATAAAGATAATAGGACTTACGCAATCACCATTGGAATATGAGGTGCTTTGAGTTGTTGTCTCAAGAAGTCAGCCACCCCCCGGTATTTGACTTGATAAATGGTTTGTCCTGTTTGATAGGCCACCTGCGCGAGTCGAATCCAAACGAACATCGCACACCCAATATGATTTCGTACCATGCGTGCCAACCGACATTGACACTTTTCAAGCCCGGTCACCTGTTTGACTTCGCGGTGAAAGGGCTCAATTTTCCATCTTTGGTGACACACCTGTTGTACCCCTGAAGAATCGTTTTGAGCATGGTCGTTAGTCACGACATACGCCGTGCGTCTGGCAGCAGACGCCACCCGGAATAATTTCACTTTGTGGTCTTTGGGGAACCCTCTGATTTTAATTGACTTGCCTTGTTTGCGTTGCGCTTTCGTCCAAGTTAAGCTATCTACGCGCTGGTAGGGGATTGTGCCTGCCTACTCGTCCACGCGCCGGTTCGTCTTGAGGGGACAGTAATAGGTTTTTTGCATCTGCTCTATGTGTAGCATGACCGTTTTAGTCGCATACCAACTGTCCATCAAGACCCCGGTAAAAGGAAGGCGCTTCTGATAGACCAACCCAGAGAGCATGTCCTTGAGAGGATCCAATTTGGTTTTGCCATCGCCTTGCGGGTCATAAATCCGATAGTCAATCAACCAGAATCGATCCTGTTGCGGATTGACATAGACACATGTGACCACCCCGATGCCGTTGATGACGCCTTGGGCGTTGCCGCTATATTGACGGCGCACTAACGCGATCTTGCGTGCGTGTCGCTTGTCTAAAACCGTGTCATCAAAGATCACATAGCCTTTGGGCGTCAACGCGATGTGGTCTTTGACGTGTTCCCACACCAAGCGGGGAGGGATACGATCACCGGCGAGATAGCGGTTGATCATATCATGACTGAACCCTTCGCTATGGTCGGCGAAATGGGTCAGGGTATCGTTGAGGGGACTGCTAAGCAGATACTGACAGTAATCCAAACGCGTCGGTCGGTCCATTGACACCTCCTCAAAGTGATAAATTTTACGGAATTGCACCCTTTTTTAACTCAGCATGCGTAAGTCCTAGATAATCTGGTTACGCAACTCATTGGGTATATCTTCATACTGGTACACATCGGGAAATTCACCGCGTAACCGTTTTTGCCGTTTTGAGTAAATATCAGTGATCATTTGTTACAACTCCTTTCATTTTCCAACCAGTCAATCGCGGTTTGTTCGTCCTGTTCAATTGCCATTTCCACCGCTCGCTTGGCGCATTCGAGCAAGTGTTTAGATCGCTTCCGCAAATTGAAGGACTCGGTCACTTGTTGCTGGATTCACGCCTGTTTTTTCTTTTTAATTATCGGTAAGACGACCTGAGCAAATTTATCTTTGTTGATGGCAGTCAAAATGGTACCACTACACCCTTTCTTGAGTTGCAACTGCCCGACCATGCTTTTCATCAGCACGAGTAGCGTTTCGGAATTAAACACCTTCGATTTGATCACATGGAAACCAGTAGAACAAAGGGCTTCATCATATTCTTTATTTATTTTGGCGATGCTATCCAATGAACCTTCTATGGATGAAACAATCACATCTCCCGTTGACATCTTGCGTCTCGCTCGGCTCGGCAAATCTTGGCCTTGCGTTGTCATGCAGTCGGTTATTTCTCCGTTGCCTGCGATATTGGCAAGTTCGATGTATCTGTACTCTGTTTTATGTTCTGGTTTGAAATTATTGTCTTTTAAGTGAGCTACCCCAGCGTATTCCATCCGCCGGGATAGTTTTTGATGGCGCAGACGATCTCCTCGTATTTCGGCTGGAAGTATTCAGCATCAATGCGGTCGGCTCGCTGGGTGTCGGAGTAGTTTCTGACAAAGGTCAGGCGATGTTTGGGCTGATAGTCGGCGAGGCCGAGTTCAGAGAGGAGGAGGGTTTGGGCTTGGGTAAATAGCGTTTTTGACGCATCAATATCATCAAAAGCTCTTTTTATTGCCTTTTCAATTGTTAGTTGAAAGCTATTGGATGGAATGAACACTTGTATCTCTTTTAGATCGGTCAAGTTCAGCCCTTCTTGAATCGCGCCTCTCTTTCCTCTCAGTGAAAATAGTTTTCCAGTATTGGAATTGAGGTATGCCAAAATATAGAATGGGTTAATCCCTCTTGTTCTAATGATTGTACTCTTACAACTAAAAATCAACTTAGTATCCTTATGGGTTGCGATAGCAACTTTGCCAAGAGTGCCGACAACTGTAATCAACAAATCATTCTCTTGAATATGAAACTTTGGCAAAGAATCGTACACGTTCTTTGGTATTAGTGCGGGTTCATTATCCGCAATACGGAAGTCTCCTATATCCTTATTTCTTATATATCTATGTTGAGATTCAGCTATATATTGATCGGCCGTTACAGTAGAACCAAATGGCCCTATAACAAAATTGGTCAAATTACCTAAATCGTCTTTGTTGTGGTGCTTTAATATATCTAGGCGGCTTAGGGCGCCTCGGAAATTGCGTGAGAGGCCACCCGGGTCAAGGGGATTGCCAGCATGAGGGCGAGACAAGCCCAAATAACCAGGAAAGGGTGTTGCACATGCCGCCGCAAGTATTGACCGGCGACGAATAGAGTCAGGCCGAAGACGACGGCATTCAACGGCCCGGCGACGTCGTAGGGGTCGAACGCAAAGAGGCTGGCCGCGGCGAGCAGCATCGGATACAGCGACGGCCAGTGCAGATAGGGCCAACCGTGAATTTGAACGAAGCCCTCTCCCGCCAGCAGACTTCGGGCCACAGAAATATAGGTGACCCAATCCCCGCTCAACCCCACCCCATAGGTGACCTGCCGCGCCAGGATGAGTACGGCGCCCAGCACTGCAAGGGCGGCGAGGAGCCAGGGTGAAGCGATCTGGTCGCCTGTCTGCCGCCCAAGCAGGGAACCGGACACTTTTCTTGTGAGAGGGTTCCCCTTGCACTCCCCGGCCGAGGTCAGCAGTATCGCTCATATTATTCTCCTTATCGGCGTATCTCTCCACTCCAGAGGTTTTCAAAACCGCTGTCCACGCGCACGTACTGGCCGGTGCGGATTCGGGTGATGGGATAGTCCGGCAAGACAACCCGCGCGATGCACTTGCCCTCGGCTATTCCGCCGGCTTCGGCGAAGTTAAAGTCCAGGTTGTCAAACTCGTACTGCTGGCGGTTGTCCGGCAGGTCATCCTGGTCGGCGGGAATCAAGTGTAAAAAGAATTTGTCCGAAATATCCGCTGGGGCGCACGGCTCCCTGGAGTAAATCAAAAGGTTTTCCCCCAGATACACGTCAAATTTCCCGCGGATAACCGGATCGCCGGCATTTTCGATTATTCTTTCCATCTCTCTCAATTCGATGAGGTTTCCCCAAGAATGGTACTGGCCGCCGAGCCGATGACCTATACTAATCTGGAAGATGGGGTACTCAGGGAGCTGAAAGACCATTAAGCATTTTCCGTCAAACTTTACACCCTTCTCGCCAAAGTCGAAATACAGATTGCGCTGATTCCCGCCCTTCTGCTTGACATATACCGGTAAATTGTTCGCGTCAAACGGAATCAGGGAAAGCACGAAACGGTTGAATACGTCCTTGGGTTCACAGGATTCGTTGACGTAAGTCAGCGTTTTTTCCGATTCGTTGTGGTACACGTCAAAGCCACTGCCGCTGGCCACCGGGGAACCGGTCACCGCATCCCGGTAGATTTGCCGGTAGGCGTCGGCGGTGGTATCGTCCACTGCCGACAGGTTAAGGACGGCAACGCTCAGGATCGGGTTGTTGTACACCTCGCGGCGGTGGACGATAGGAGCAAATACAGCTTCCTTACTTCTGTGA
This sequence comes from uncultured Latescibacterota bacterium, assembly GCA_958295785.1. Lineage (GTDB taxonomy): Bacteria > Latescibacterota > UBA2968 > UBA2968 > UBA2968 > VXRD01. The sequence continues at coordinate 426,176 of OY282377.1, read as the reverse complement.
GTGGAGATGTTAAAGTGGTTGGTGATGTAGAAATCACCGATGGTCTCTCCTTCGCCTTTGATCACTATTTTCTGCCGGGCTGACTCTGGAAGAAACGCACGATTCCGAAGGTATTGCCCTGTAAAACTACCCCACACATGTATATGTGAGTCCGGATACGTCTCCGTCAGATAGCGCAGACCGTCCAGGTAAGAAGTCCCCCAGTATTCCAGCGGATATTGGCCGCCGAGGAGTCCAGGCGTTTCCCGGTCCACCAAGAAATTGAAGTATACTTGCTGATAGGGATGAATCCGAACCATTTGCAGGACAACGATGAGAATACCCACTCCCACGAAGGTGTAGGCCACCGCGCGGACGACTGTACGCCCCGAGACAGAGGCCAGACAAGGCAGCCCGAACGCTGCCAGCACGCAAAACGGCGCGTAGAGGAAGTACGTCACTCGCCATCCGCTGCGCATTGTGGGAGTAACCACGACGACTGCGATGAAGGTCATAATCAGGCAGCCGATTAGCAGGAAGCCAAATTTCAGGTTGCCGTGGCGCAGCATGTCTCGGGGACTGGCCCAGCCGCGACGGATGATGGCGATTATTCCGGCAACGCCCAGCAGGAGCGCGACGGGCGGGGTCGTAATGGCGACCCAAGTTGGGATGTAATGAGGCGGCAGATCGTTTCCCATTATCAACTCGCCTTGGAACAGTATGGGGAACGCGACCGGATGACGGGACAGCGTGACGAACATCTCGACTGTGCGCTCGATGGGGTTAGCCCAGAGGTAGGGAAGGGTAGCGTAAAGGGCGAACATTGCGGCCAGGGCGAACACGCTGCCGGTGATTAATGCGTGTTTTCTACCCACTCCCCCAGAGTCAAAGAGCAAGTCCAGAGCGCGTACGGCAGGCACGGCGGCGAACAAGACCACGCCCAAGATGCGAATGTTGATGAGAATGCCGACGGCCAGGCCGCACAGCAGGAACGCACCCACGGTATCTTTGCTGAAAGCCCGGTGAGTCAGGAACAGGGCAACCATAAACATAGCGACCAGGGGCAGGTCTTTGGTGTTGACGAAGGATTCAGCGTACAGTCGAGGATGCAGCAGGAACAGCAACATAGCGAACAGCGCGATGACCGTACTGCCGAACAGCCGGTGTATCAGCAAATAGCAGAAGAATCCACTCGCTATGAAGAACAGGTGGGTCAGGATGTGGCGGCTAAGTAAGATGGCGCGGGTGTCGTCTTGCAGTCCCAGGACGCGCTCGACAATCAAGAGCGGCAACTCGAATGCCGTGCCGTAAAACTTAAGGTGATCTCTCCTAAGATTATTTCTCATAAGCTCGTCGTCTTGGCCGAGAACGTAACTGATCGTCTCCAGTGCAATTTCGCGCTGACGAAACTCGTCCCACGATACGCCGTAGTCGTCGAGGACAGCGACACCCACCGCGGTGAAGACCGCGCATACGACGAGGGCCCAAACCGGATGTGGAACTTGGGACGCGCGGAAGCCAAACATCCCCAATAGTGCTCGAACCCTCAAGTATCCCCCCATTTTTTGATGGCCTAAATGATGCCGAAGACACTCCCGAACAACGCTTCTGAGAATGTCTGCTCTTGGTCATGCAGATGTCAATAGTAGCGACCAGTAGAAGTCCAGCGGACGGTACTCGAAATGGTCGCCGCCGATCCGCATCACATAGGCCATGTGGACGCCGACCAGGAGTAGCGCCAGCGCCCATATCCCGTCCTGGGATGCTCGCCAGCGATTCCGCATGGCGACTGCGGCCAAGGGGATCAGCAGATACAGCCCGGTCTCCAGCACCGCCGACCACAGGTAGCGAAAACCCGACTCATACCACGGCCGCACATGCTTGGCGTAATAGGTGTTGGGCAGCCATTCGCCGTAATAGGAGTATCGCCACAGGAAATGGGCGCCGACTAGGATGACAAAGGGCGCTGCCAAACAGATCAACCGCCGCCAGTCCGGATTGAGACGCCCGGTGTCCGCCATCCGCTGGATGACGAACCAACCGAAGCACAACGCCGCCAACAGCGGGCCTTCGGGCCGCGTCAAGGCGGCAGCCGCCAGGCTCAACGACGCCACCAGCAGGCCCCGGCGGCTGTCTCTGTAAAGGCTCAGGCACACCACGGCCAGGACGATGAAGAAGGTGAACTGCCGCGTCTCCAGTCCGCCGCCGGACGTCCACACCGCGAAGGTGGCACTGGCGCACACGAGGCCCTGAGTCATCCATGCGACCAGCCCCCGGTGGCACAGCAACGGCAGACGTGCGATCCACCACATCATCGCGGCGATGGTGCCGGCGGTAAAGGCGACCGACAGCCACGGCGCCGCGTCCTCCGGGGCCACGTCCAGCGCCCACCAGATGGCGACCAGTTCCAGCACCCACAGGAAATTGGAATAGCCCTCGACATATTCGCCGGGGTTGAACACCAGGCCGTGGCCTTTGAGCAGGTTACGGACGTAGCGGAAGCTGATGAACGCGTCGTCGCACAGGAACCACGCGACAGAGGAGAACCATCCCAGCAGCGCCAACCACGGCAAATGTAGCAGAATGACTCGCGCGTTTCGGAGGGCATTCTCCTTCATTGGGGATCCTCCATGTGTAGTGCCTCCGATTTATCGGACAGAGAGTTGTAGGTGAAGTTGCCCTCCCAGACCCTGCCTTCGCCGGTGAACTGACCGGTGCGGATCGCGGCGATGGCGTAATCAGGCAACTCCCGTATCGCTACGCAGGCTCTTCCCTCGATGAGGCCGTGGTACCTGAAAGCAAAGTCGAGGTTGTCGAAGCCGTACTGCTTGCGATAGATGGGGAGGTCGTTCCTGTCAACCGGGTCCAGGTGGAGGAAGAACCTTGGTTCAGCGTCCTCCGGGATGCACGGCTCCTTCTTGTAGATGAGAGTATTCTCGACGAGATACACATCCCAGTCTGAGCGGATGACCAGCGGGTTGTCACCCGTCAGATGAATCAGATAATCGCTGATTGACATTGCCTCGATCCGATCACCCGGGGTCAAATCCAGCCCTTGCAGACCCGGGTAGTCCGGCGCATACCGATAAGCCCGGTACACCTGATTAGCCAGTATTTCTCTACCACTGCTTGGTTGTTCCGTCGGCACCGCCTGGCCTTGACGCAAAGGGCCGTTGCTGGTCATCGGGTTGACGTACTTCCAAACCGTTTTGCCGGCCCGCGTGACCTCGAAAAGCGTACCATGCACCCCATCGCAAATCAGCGTGTTTCCGTTGGGCAACCGTTGCGCCCCTGAGATAACAGGGGCGTAAAAGTCGCTGGGTGTTGGGGCGGTATAAGTCCATACGGGTTCTGCCGGCGCATAAGCCAGGCCGGGATTCAGCCGGTAATTGGCCCCGTCCACCGGCGGAGCAATCTCATCTACCGACGAATAACCGCGCCGGAAATCCGTGAACTCGACGCCATTGTTGAAAATGAGGATGTTGCCGGCGCCCGGCCGGCCGGGGGCGATCCATTGCGGGTTATGCGGCCAGAAGAGTTGCTGGTCAGCGGGCGTCCCGGCGCGATAGGCCCGCGGGTTGCCCCAGCGGTACAGCAGGCCGCCCCCCTTGCCGCTCTTTCCGCCGCTGGGGCCGGCCGCTTCTGCCCGGGTGGTACTGTGGTCGATAATCCACACTTCGCTGAAATGACGAGCCGACAGCATAATCTGGTCCAATTCCGGGTTATAGTCGATTCCATTGCTGTGCATCCAGTCCGACGGGTCCCTCCAGCCGGCTACCTCGGAAAGACGGAAGTTAAGGTCAATCAACTCCGGATGCTCGGCCACCACCCCGTAATTGGCCTTGCTCGAATCAAAGTCTTGAATCAGATGATCCCACGCCGACCATTCCCAAACGATTTCGTAGCTTGCCGGCCCGGTAATTCGGGCTTCAACAATATGCGGCGCCAGCAAGCCCTTATCGCCGATGAATTCCGGGTTGGCGCCGGCGGCGATGGCCTCCTCCGGCGTTTTACGTTGCCGGGACAGCAGCAGCACGTTCCCGTTGGGCATTTTAAGGAAGTCATGGTGGAAGTCATGGTGCGGAATGCCCTGAGTGCATTCCCAAAGGGTGTCCCCGTTCCGGTCAACTTCCCACACACTGGGCCCCGGGGCGGAGTCCGGGTGTCGACGGTCGAGAGTCAGCAGATTTCCATTCTCCAGCAACTTGGCGAACAGGGTCTTAACCTCCAGTTCCCACCGGTGCACCTCCCGCCCCTGATTATCAATCAGGTAAATCGTCTTGCTGCGGCGTTTATTAAGTAGGACTTACGCATGCTGAGTTAAAAAAGGGTGCAATTCCGTAAAATTTATCACTTTGAGGAGGTATCAATGCGCCACCCGACGCGTTTGGATTACTGTCAGTATCTGCTTAGCAGTCCCCTCAACGATACCCTGACCCCTTTCGCCGACCATAGCGAAGGGTTCAGTCATGATATGATCAACCGCTATCTCGCCGGTGAGCGTATCCCGCCCCGCTTGGTGTGGGAACACGTCAAAGACCACATCGCGTTGACGCCTGAAGGCTATGTGATCTTTGATGACCCGGTTTTAGACAAGCGACACGCACGCAAGATCGCGTGAGTGCGCCGTCAATATAGCGGCAACGCCCAAGGCGTCATCAACGGCATTGGGGTGGTCACATGTGTCTATGTCAATCCGCAAGAGGATCGGTTCTGGCTGATTGACTATCGGATTTATGACCCGCAAGGCGATGGCAAAACCAAATTGGATCATCTCAAGGACATGCTCTCTGCGTTGGTCTATCAGAAGAGCCTTCCTTTTACCGGGGTCTTGATGGACAGTGGGTATGCGACTAAAACGGTCATGCGACACATAGAGCAGATACAAAAAACCTATTATTGTCCCCTCAAGACGAACCGGCGCGTGGACGAGTAGGCAGGCACAATCCCCTACCAGCGCGTAGATAGCTTAACTTGGACTCAAGCGCAACGCAAACAAGGCAAGTCAATTAAAATCAGAGGGTTTCCCAAAGACCACAAAGTGAAATTATTCCGGGTGGCGTCTTCTGATAGACGCACGGCGTATGTCGTAACGAACGACCATGCTCAAAACGATTCTTCAGGGGTACAACAGGTGTGTCACAGGCGATGGAAAATTGAGCCATTTCACCGCGAAGTCAAACAAGTGACCGGGCTTGAAAAGTGTCAATGTCGGTTGGCACGCATGGTACGAAATCATATTGGGTGTGCGATGTTCGTTTGGATTCGACTCGCGCAGGTGGCCTATCAAACAGGACAAACCATTTATCAAGTCAAATACCGGGGGATGGCTGACTTCTTGAGACAACAACTCAAAGCACCTCATATTCCAATGGTGATTGCGTAAGTCCTAATTAAGTAAAGTATAGCCATCAAATGCCTCCGGCTCGTTCAGAAGCAACCCGACTGTTGGCACCACTGTTGGACGTGGCATTGACTTTTCGCTCGGCTTCACCGTGCTACAGGCTAGCAGTGAAGCTACCGCTATGCCACACAAGACGATAGGCCGTATTAGGCACGGATATCCACGAAGGGGGAATTTTTGAAAGAAGAGACGGTATTTCATGGGTTCCTCCATTGGATAAAGGGGATGAAACGGGAGAGGTGAAAAGCAACCATAGAAGCAGTGGTTAGGGGTTAAAGGTCATTTGGACGTAATGGCGCATTTCGTGGCGCATATTCGGGACGGGGATTGGCTGGAAGTAGTAGCAGGCGTCGTCTTTCGATCACTTCGTGGATCAGGTTGACGAGATCGAAGCGGGCGAGCATGTACACGGCTAACCTGGCCCCGTAGGCCAGGACGCGCCAGCGACCCATCGGCGCGGCGGCATCCGGCGTGGTCATCTTCTTGTTCATGTCCATGTCCCTGATGTGGTGCAAACCATCAGCGCTGTTTCGCCCCGCCGTTCATTGCGCGGCTTTCCCGGCATCCGCCGGATCGACAACATCGAAACTGCCCTCCCAGATCAGGCCCTCGCCGGTGAACTGGCCGGTGCGGATCACGGCGATGGCGTAATCAGGCAGTGCCCGCCTCGCTACGCAGACTCTTCCCTCAATGTGGTCCCTGAAAGCGAAGTCCAGGTTGTCGAAACCGTACTGCTTGCGATAGATGGGGAGGTCGTTCATGTCAACCGGGTCCAGGTGAAGGAAGAATGTTGGTTCAACGTCCTCCGGGGTGCATTGCTCCTTCTTGTAGATGAGACTATTCTCGACGAGATACACATCCCAATCGGAGCGGATTACCGGCGGGCTGTCTCCGAGCAGTCTTGCCAGATGATCGCCCAGAGGGGCATCCGTTGTTTCTACACTGACCGGTGGGCGCGCATTGCGGGGCAGCACGAGCGCGTCCACGCACGGCCCAGTTTGCGTCCAGTCGTTGGCGACCGTTTCCTCTCCTAGGCCAACCCAAGACAACACTACCAACTCGTTCGGCGCACAATTCCTGACGAACGCCAGCGCCAGCCGGCCGTCCACGATCAGCCCGATGCTATCCGACTGATGGTCGAAGTGGGGTTCAATCCTCTCCCAAGTCTTGGCGACGGCATTTTCATCTGCCGGCAGACCGATGGGCCATAGTCGGAGTTCCCATCTATTGAGGATATTTAGTGGTGAACCTTCAAAGTGCTTAAGTGCGGCAAAATGAGTTATCCCGAATTCTCGATAGAGAGGAGCATATCCGTCTCTAGCGTATCTCGCGTGGAAATAGTCGTAGGAGTTGACTAGGCCATCCAAGTTCACCACTGGAAAGCGCGAGAAGTACCCGATGACGCCGGCCTCCCACGACCCGACCACGCTGTCCTCGGGAAGTACGCGATTCATAAGCTGCGTACCCCCATAAACAGCTTCAGTCCATTCGTTGTAAGAAACGGCTTTAATCCACTTGTCGTCAGTTCTGGTTGAGACACTAATCGCTTCAACACGCTGAAATGGCTCGGCAAAATCGGCCTTGATAAACAGGAAGGCCGCGCCCGTAAGGACGATGCCCAAACTCAGGATGTTGGTCACATGCTGCGACTTCGACCCGATGAACCGGCGAATGAAGTAAATGGCGACGTAACATCGTACGGGAACAATCAGCACCATCATCAGGTACGCCGGGACAAAATACCAAGGCCAAGGCCCCAAGGAAGGGTGAATCGTGAAAACAGTCTGTGCGAATTTGGCCAGATGGCCGGCCGCCAAACTGAACACGCCCACCAGAAAGGCCAACAGCAGTAAGTCCTGCCGACTTCGGGAGCGGCGGGCGAACCACCAGACCAGCAGCAAATAGGCGCAAACCTCCAGCGCAACCAGCAACTCGTAGTCAAAGACAGGAATCTGCAATATGTCCCGAAAGTTCTGCACCAAGCTGTATCCACCTTCCTGCTCCCACTTGACCTGCGACCGGGCCTGCTTGGTCGCGCCACTCACCGGCACGATGCCGCCGAACACGAGCCAGTTGTAGGCGAAATACACCAGGATGCCTGCACCGGCGGCGAGAAACGGGACGACCGCCTTCACGGAGCGCGCGGAACGAGCCCGCTCTCCGAGTGACGCGCTAGGCGCTCGTTCCTGCCACGACCACTCAATCAGACACAGCGCGGCAGTCGCCGCCAACGATATAGCGATGTACTCCAAGCGCACCCAAGGCAGGGCGAAGGTGACCGCGGCCAACGGCCACTGCCACCGCACCGGGCTTCGCGCAAAGAGGCAGGCGGTCAGAATGAACAGGCCCAGCATGAACAGCGCCGCTGCTGCTTCCATTCCTGCAATCAACATGGGGATGTCGTAGAGCATCGGCAGCGCGGCGAACAGCAGAATATAGGGCATGCGCGCCAGCCGGGCGGCTGCGGCGACGAGGGCTACGCCGCCGGCAACGAGCATGATCTCGAACGCCTTGATGCCGAACAGCGCGGCTTCCTTGTCGAATACCCAATAGAACGGCGTGATCAGAAACAGCCAGAGGGGGTGGTATCCGTTGGTGCGCGTGATGCCGCCATCGAAGGTCGAGAACTTCCCCTCGGCCAGGTTGCGGGCGATCTGGAAGTAGTAGAAGGCGTCATCGTGCGTGTTGGAGATAAGGTTGATGAGATCGAAGCGGGCGAGCATGTACCAGGCGAACGCGGTCCCGTAGGCCAGGACGCCCCCGATGAACAGGGCGAACAGCGCGTTGCGTAGCCGGGGAGGCAAGGCCCCCGTACTTATGTTCTGATAGAGCACAATCAGGGCGCGCCACAGATTGTTTAGTGCGAAGCCTTGTAGGTCGTTCCCATTACTGTTCATAGTGGATTTCCGTTGCCCAGAGGTTATCGAAATCGCTGTCCACGCGCACGTACTGGCCGGTCCTGATGCGGATAATGTCATACCCCGGGAGAGCCACCGTCGCCATACATCTCCCGGCAATTCTCATGCCGTGCCCCTCGAAATCGAAGTCCAGGTTGTCAAAGCCGTACTGCTTGCGATGGTCTGGGAGGTCATTTGGGTTGATGGGGAGGACGTGCAGAAAGAACATCGCCTCCGTGTCGGCGCGGGCGCACGGCTCCCTGGCATAGACCAGCATGTTTTCGCTGAGATATACGTCAAAGTCGGAGCGGACTGCCGGTTCGCGATTTCTGACCACCTCCTCCAGGTCGTTGAGGGTGCTGATGTAGTTGGCTATGGCGCGGGCTTCCGCTTCGCCAATGCCAGACGACGCCATGGACGTGCCTGGAGCGAACTGCTCCGGGTCAGTGAGAAACTGCTTGATGCGTTCCTGCGTCCAGACGACGTCCAGCGAATTGAACGCAGCCGAAAATCGGTAGCCTCCGACCTCGCCCGCTCGCCGCCCGATGACGCCAAACAGGTGCGGCCCGGCGCCGTGAGGCCCGGTGCTGTGCTGCTCGGCGTTCAGGTTGTGACAGTTGCGGCAGTGCTGGCCGAATAGCTGAGCGCCGGCCGCCGTGTATCTCCCCAGATTTCCGCGTAAGGGCGGAACTGCCGGCCCCGAGTCTCCCGCGCCCGGTGAGTCCAGGGCTGGCGATGCGGCGATGGAATCGCAGTTGACTGAGTACACATTGCGCTGTTTCCGCGCTTCTTCATTGCAGTACCTCGCGGAACGGCTCAGAAAATAGACCCACCCTCCATCGCGCAGCAGGGCTATGCGTCCGTCCGGCATAACCGTAATGTCTCGTATCCGATAGCCGAGTTCGATCCTTTCGACATACTGCACGTCCGTCCCGTAGCGGCGGACTCGGAAGAGGGATTGACCGGCCAGCGAAGCAACCAGCAGGTCGTCTTTCCACAAGGGAAGATGCTCCTCGTCGTTGACGGCGATGGCGGAAACGGCTATGCTTGGGACCCATGCGAACGCCGGCCGCAGGGAGCCGTCGTGCCGGCCCACCATCTCGTCTTCAACCAGCCGGAGAGCGACACCGCCGTAGTCAATGCCATAAGAGACCAGCGGCCAGCCATAATCGGCTCCCTCCCGTACCAGGTTCAGTTCGTCCCCCCTTGCCGCCCGTGATCCGTCGCCCAGAGGTTGCCTTCCGAGTCCCGCGCCAGCCCTTGTGCGTTGCGAATACCGGTGGCAAATATCTCCGATTCTCCCGTTTCGATTTCAATGCGAACGAGTTTGCTTATATGCAGGTTAGAAGGAATGAGGCGCTGTCCATATTTATGGTTGCCGATTGTTACGAGTAAGTGTTCTTCTCCATCCGTCAGCATCTTCCCGCCTGCATTCTGCCATCCATCAAGTTGTTCCAAACATGGCTCCGCATCGAATATCGTTCTCCAATCCGGCAGGACTGTCAACCTCTGTCCTTCCCGAACCAGCGTCGTGGATGACAACCTGAACCGGACACATTCTCCGGTGAAATAGTGATGGGTAGCAAATAGTATGTACCCTTCCTCAATCTCTTTCAGCAGAAGTGTCCGGGAAGACCAGGGCAAACCTTCCCTTCGGCGTAACGACAAGCAGGTCCTCACCTATGCTTTCAATGGCCCCGCCGCTTCCGTCGAAACTTTCGAGTCTGACGGACTCGCTCTCCAGCGCGTACAGATGAGTGGTGAGAACCGGCCCCTCCGTCTCCGTCAGCGCTGGGTCCTCAGAGCAGGCGGCTGCGAGAACTCCAAATAGGGCGAGCGCGATTAGCCGGAACACGGGCCGAAAGCCGTGCCACGTTCTATGGCACAATGTTCTGATACTGTTCAAAGCGGATTTCCTCCAATAACTTGTTGTCTCCAGCATGACATGCTCCATTTTTTTGATACATATAGACCCCGAGATTATTGCCCCAAATTCGCTTAAACCTCTCGCCCTATTCGACGGTTTCAGAGCGTCATTTGGTAAAATGGCGCCTGCGTTGGCAATTTGCCGACAAATACATGGGAGGGTACGATTTCGACATCATCTACCATTTCTTTTCCTAAGACGCTTTTCAGGTCGCTGTATAAATGGTCTTTCAGATTATCAAAAATTCTTTTGGCCTCAAACTCCTCGGCATCTGTCATATTTATGCCGCTAACGACGAGCCAAAACTTATACTTTTTTGATCCCAAAAGGTCTTTCGCATCTTTGCATACCGTAGCCAAGCGACATAAGACGAGCATTGACCCATAAGCTTTCAGCCGATTTTCTTGCCGAATGTACTTAGAAGCCCTAACATAAAGAAATCAAGCGTCTGAAACAGATGAGAGAACAGCCGATGGAGAGGAACGCCTCATGGATGTCCGCTCTGCGCTCGTCGCGCACTCGCAGTCTGCCGAACTGCCGGAGCCAGGCCAGCGTCCGCTCAGCGACCCACCGGTACACACCCAACCCGCTACCATGCTCTGCACCCCGTCGGGCGATCACCGGCCAGATGTGGCGTGCATGCAGGGCCTTCCGGTGTGCCCTCGAGTCATAGGCACGGTCTGCATACAGCCGTTGGGGTCTGCGGCGCGGACGACCGCGTTTGCCTCTGACCGCAGGCACGGCGTCCACCCATGGCAACCATTGCGTCACATCTGGCCGGTTCGCCTCGGTCACAATCGCGGCCAGAGGCAGCCCGTTGGCATCGGTGATCCCATGACATGATGCTTACGCCCGGGCTTGCGGCGGTCTGTGGGATTGGGGCCGGGTTTTCCCCCAGCGCCTACCGCACGCAGGCAGGCGCTGTCCACGCAGGCACGAGACCCGGCCAGGCCATCGGCCGCTCGCAGTTTGGACAACAGCAGATGATGAAGCCGCTCCCACACGCCGGCGTCATGCCATGCCTTCAGACGACGCCAGCAGGTCATCCCGGAACCCCACCCCATCTCTTGGGGCAACCTCTCCCACGGGATGCCGCTCTTCAGGACGAATAGAATGCCGGTCAACGCCTTGCGGTCGTCAATGCGCTTACGTCCGGGAAAGCGGAACCGTCCAGGCTTGGGAACCGGCAAAAGGGGGTGGCCCTTTTCCCAGAGTGCATCGCTCACCCATGGTTTGGACATTTGTCCCTCCTCGCCCGGTAAAGATGCCGGGCATGGACGTTGTAAGGGTTGGGCTGAGAAGAAAATCGGCCTCTCACAAATCCATGTCAACCCTTTTTGTTAGGGACTCTTATTACTTCTTTCCGATAGTACTCTGCATCAATCCTAAACTCAGGATTGAGGTCTTGATACCAGACAGTGGAGACTTGCATACTTATTCCTTTATCTGAAGGGACAGTACCTTCTCATTATTCCTACCTTAACGACATAGGCATGTATAAAAACATCCGTGTCAATATAGATCATTTTGCAAACTCCATTTCCATGTCGTTCATTTCATCGCATAGACGAGAAATATCGGCATCGGGATCGACATATAATTCCCGCTTGCGATTGTTGCGAACAAAGTTCCGCCCTGCGGTGCGGCGATCCGTTTCCAAACCACATTCTTCATTTCTCCAAAAACTCAATCCCTCGCCTTTCGCCCATTCGATAAAGGCTTCGGCGATGCCATCGGGCAGTTCACCGTCGTGGTTGTGCAAGTCATGATCGACGATCAGATGGCCGTTTCTGTCCAGCTTGTCCTGTCCCTTCTCATTTTTGAGATAGACGTAATCGCCGGAGTTGTCTTTACCTCCCTTTTCGCTCACGGCAAAAAAGATGGGGTAGTCCTCTACTTTGGGACAAAGTTTATCGTCCCATTTCTGCACAAACAACACGCTGGTTTTGGTGCCCGTGTGCGGTTTGAACGTGTTGCCGTGTAATCCGACCACGGCGAGGATGCGCCCGCGCTCCGCGATAAATGCCCTGATATATTTGTCGGTTGTGTTGTTAAATCTGCCTTGCGGAAGCACTATCGCCATGCGCCCGCCGGGTTTTAGAAAGTCCAGATTGCGCTCAATAAACAGAATGTCGCGCCCGACTTTGCTTTGCGCCTTGCCGTTTGCCTTAAACCCGAGTTCGTATTGATGCAGCAGGCGGCTTTCCTTGATGTCGCCGGCAAAGGGCGGATTGGCCATCAGAATATCAAATAGGACTTACGCAATCTCCATTGGAATATGAGGTACTTTGAGTTGTTGTCTCAAGAAGTCAGCCACCCCCCGGTATTTGACTTGATAAATGGTTTGTCCTGTTTGATAGGCCACCTGCGCGAGTCGAATCCAAACGAACATCGCACACCCAATATGATTTCGTACCATGCGTGCCAACCGACATTGACATTTTTCAAGCCCGGTCACCTGTTTGACTTCGCGGTGAAATGGCTCAATTTTCCATCGCCTGTGACACACCTGTTGTACCCCTGAAGAATCGTTTTGAGCATGGTCGTTGGTCACGACATACGCCGTGCGTCTATCAGAAGACGCCACCCGGAATCATTTCACTTTGTGGTCTTTGGGAAACCCTCTGATTTTAATTCGCTTGCCTTGTTTGCGTTGCGCTTGAGTCCAAGTTAAGCTATCTACGCGCTGGTAGGGGATTGTGCCTGCCTACTCGTCCACGCGCCGGTTCGTCTTGAGGGGACAAGAATAGGTTTTTTGCATCTGCTCTCTGTGTCGCATGACTGTTTTGGTCGCATACCCACTGTCCATCAAGACCCCGGTAAAAGGGAGGCCCTTCTGATAGACCAACGCAGAGCGCATGTCCTTGAGAGGATCCCATTTGGTTTTGCCATCGCCTTGCGGGTCATAAATCCGATAGTCAATCAGCCAGAACCGATCCTGTTGCGGATTGACATAGACACATGTGACCACCCCAATGCCATTGATGACGCCTTGGGCGTTGCCGCTATATTGACGACGCACTCACGCGATCTTGCGTGCGTGTCGCTTGTCTAAAACCGGGTCATCAAAGATCACATCGCCTTTGGGCGTCAACGCGATGGGGGCTTTGACGTGTTCCCACACCAAGCGGGGGGGATACGCTCACCGGCGAGATAGCGGTTGATCATATCATGACTGAACCCTCCGCTATGGTCGGCGAAATGGGTCAGGGTATAGTTGAGGGGACTGCTAAGCAGATACTGACAGTAATCCAAACGCGTCGGTTGGCGCATTGACACCTCCTCAAAGTGATAAATTTTACGGAATTGCACCCTTTTTTAACTCAGCATGCGTAAGTCCTACACTTGTATCTCTTTTAGATCGGTCAAGTTCAGCCCTTCTTGAATCGCGCCTCTCTTTCCTCTCAGTGAAAATAGTTTTCCAGTATTGGAATTGAGGTATGCCAAAATATAGAATGGGTTAATCCCTCTTGTTCTAATGATTGTACTCTTACAACTAAAAATCAACTTAGTATCCTTATGGGTTGCGATAGCAACTTTGCCAAGAGTGCCGACAACTGTAATCAACAAATCATTCTCTTGAATATGAAACTTTGGCAAAGAATCGTACACGTTCTTTGGTATTAGTGCGGGTTCATTATCCGCAATACGGAAGTCTCCTATATCCTTATTTCTTATATATCTATGTTGAGATTCAGCTATATATTGATCGGCCGTTACAGTAGAACCAAATGGCCCTATAACAAAATTGGTCAAATTACCTAAATCGTCTTTGTTGTGGTGCTTTAATATATCTAGGCGGCTTAGGGCGCCTCGGAAATTGCGTGAGAGGCCACCCGGGTCAAGGGGATTGCCAGCATGAGGGCGAGACAAGCCCAAATAACCAGGAAAGGGTGTTGCACATGCCGCCGCAAGTATTGACCGGCGACGAATAGAGTCAGGCCGAAGACGACGGCATTCAACGGCCCGGCGACGTCGTAGGGGTCAAACGCAAAGAGGCTGGCCGCGGCGAGCAGCATCGGATACAGCGGCGGCCAGTGCAGATAGGGCCAACCGTGAATTTGAACGAAGCCTTCTCCCGCCAGCAGACTTCGGGCCACAGAAATATAGGTGACCCAATCCCCGTGCAACCCCACCCCATAGGTGACCTGCCGCGCCAGGATGAGTACGGCGCCCAGCACTGCAAGGGCGGCGAGGAGCAGGGTGAAGCGATCGGGCCGCCTGCCTGTTGTCCAAGCAGGGAACCGGACACTTTTCTTGCGAGAGGGTTCCCCTTGCACTCCCCGGCCGAGGTCAGCAGTATCGCTCATATTATTCTCCTTATCGGCGTATCTCTCCACTCCAGAGGTTTTCAATACCGCTGTCCACGCGCACGTACTGCCCGGTGCGGATCGCGGCGATGCTGTAACCAGGCAACTCCCGTATCGCTACGCAGACTTCTCCCCCGATGGGAGAACGGTGATCCCCGAAAGCAAAGTCGAGGTTGTCGAAGCCGTACTGCTTGCGATGGATGGGGAGGTCGTTCATGTCAACCGGGTCCAGGTGGAGGAAGAATGTTGGTTCAGCGTCCTCCGGGATGCACGGCTCCTTTTTGTAGATGAGACTGTTCCCGACGAGATACACATCCCAATCGGATCGGATGACCGGCGGGCTGCCACCCGTCAGACGAATCAGATAATCGCTGATTGACATTACCTCGATCCGATCACCCGGGGTCAAATCCAGCCCTTGCAGACCCGGGTAGTCCGGTGCATACCGGTAAGCGCGGTACAACCGATTGACCGGATCACCCTGTTGTTCCAACGGCACCGACTCGCCTTGAATCAGAGGGCCCTTGGCGGTCGAAGGGTTGACATATTTCCACACGGTTTTCCCAGCCGGCGTGACCTCGAAAAGCGTGCCGTGGACACCGTCGCAAATCAACGTGTTTCCGTTGGGAAGCCGTTGCGCTCCTGAGATATATTTTGCGAAGAAGTCGCTGGGCGTTGCGGCAGTGTAGACCCATGCAGGTTCTGCCGGCGCGTAGGCGGAGTGCGGATTTAGCCGATAGTTGGCCCCGTCCACCGGCGGAGCAATCTCGTCCACCGACGAATAGCCACGCGAGAAATCTCCGAACTCGTGGCCATTGTTGAAAATGAGGATGTTTCCGGCACCCGGCAGGCCAGGGGCGATCCATTGGGGATTATGCTGCCAGAAGAGTTGCTGATCGTCGGGAGTTCCGGCGCGATAGCTGCGGGGGTTGCCCCAGCGGTACAGCAGATCGCCCCCCTTGCCGGACCTTCCGCCGCTGTGGCTGGACGCCTCTGCCCTAGTGGTGCTGTGGTCGATAATCCACACTTCGCTGAAATAGCGCGCCGACAGGATGATCTGGTCCAACTCCGGGTTGTAGTCCATTCCATTGCTATGTGCCCAGTTCCTCTCCTCCGAGTGCGTGCTGGAAAGGCGAAAGTTGATGTCGATCAACTCTGGATGCTCTGCCACGACCCCATGGTTCGCCTTGCTCGAGTCAAAGTCTTGTATCAGATGATCCCACGCCGACCATTCCCAGACGATTTCGCAGTTTGCCGGCCCGGTGGGGTTGACTTCAATAATATGCGGCACCACCAAGCCATCCGTGTCGATGAAGTCCGGGTCGGCGCCGGCGGCGATGGCCTCCTCCGGCGTTTTACGTTGCCGGGACAGCAGTAGCACGTTCCCGTTGGGCATTTTAAGGAAGTCATGATGCAGACGCGCCTGAGTGCATTCCCAAACGGCGTTCCCGTGCCGGTCAACTTCCCTCACAGGGGGGTGCTCGCCTTGTGAGGAAAAAACCAGCAGATTTCCATTCTCAAGCAACCTGGCGGACTGGGTCTTATCAGCCAACTCCCACCGGTGCACCTCCCGCCCCTGATTATCAATCAGGTAAATCGTCTTGCTGTAGCGTTTAGAAAATAAAGTATAGCCGACAAATGCCTCCGGCTCGTTCAGAAGCAACCCGACTGTTGGCACCACTGTTGGACGTGGCATTGACTTTTCGCTCGGCTTCATTGTGCTACAGGCTAGCAGTGAAGCTACCGCTATGCCACACAAGACGATAGGCCGTATTAGGCACGGATATGCACGAAGGGGGAATTTTTGAAAGAAGAGACGGTATTTCATGGGTTCCTCCATTGGATAAAGGGGATGAAACGGGAGAGGTGAAAAGCAACCATAGAAGCAGTGGTTAGGGGTTAAAGGTCGTTTGGACGTAATGGCGCATTTCGTGGCGCATATTCGGGACGGGGATTGGCTGGAAGTAGTAGAAGGCGTCGTCTTTCGATCACGTCGTGGATCAGGTTGACGAGATCGAAGCGGGCGAGCATGTACACGGCTAACCTGGCCCCGTAGGCCAGGACGCGCCAGCGACCCATCGGCGCGGCGGCATTCGGCGTGGTCATCTTCTTGTTCATGTTCATGTCCATGTCCCTGATGTGGTGCAAACCATCAGCGCTGTTTCGCCCCCGCCATTCACGGTGCGGCTTTCCCCTCATCCGCCGGCTCGGCAACATCGAAGCTTCCTCCCCAGATCCAGCCCTTACCGATGGTGTACTGGCCGGTCCTGATGCGGATAATGTCATACCCCGGGAGAGCCACCGTCGCCATACATCTCCCGGCAATTCTTATGCCGTGCCCCTCGAAATCGAAGTCCAGGTTGTCAAAGCCGTACTGCTTGCGATGGTCTGGGAGGTCATTTGGGTTGATGGGGAGGACGTGCAGAAAGAACATCGCCTCCGTGTCGGCGCGGGCGCACGGCTCCCTGGCATAGACCAGCATGTTTTCGCTGAGATATACGTCAAAGTCGGAGCGGACTGCCGGTTCGCGATTTCTGACCACCTCCTCCAGGTCGTTGAGGGTGCTGATGTAGTTGGCTATGGCGCGGGCTTCCGCTTCGCCAATGCCATGCGACGACATGGACGTGCCTGGAGTGAACTGCTCCGGGTCGGTGAGAAACTGCGTGATGTGGTCCTGCGTCCAGACGACGTCCAGCGAATCGAACGCAGCCGAAAATCGGTAGCCTCCGACCTCGCCCGCTCGCCGCCCGATGACGCCAAACAGGTGCGGCCCGACGCCGTGAGGCCCGGTGCTGTGCTGCTCGGCGTTCAGGTTGTGACAGTTGCGGCAGTGCTGGCCGAATAACTGAGCGCCGGCCGCCGTGTATCTCCCCAGATTTCCGCGTAAGGGCGGAACTGCCGGCCCCGAGTCTCCCGCGCCCGGTGAGTCCAGGGCTGGCGATGCGGCGATGGAATCGCAGTTGACTGAGTACACATTGCGCTGTTTCCGCGCTTCTTCATTGCAGTACCTCGCGGAACGGCTCAGAAAATAGACCCACCCCCCATCGCGCAGCAGGGCTATGCGTCCGTCCGGCATAACCGTAATGTCTCGTATCCGATAGCCGAGTTCGATCCTTTCGACATACTGCACGTCCGTCCCGTAGCGGCGGACTCGGAAGAGGGATTGACCGACCAGCGAAACAACCAGCAGGTCGTCTTTCCACAAGGGAAGATGCTCCTCGTCGTTGACGGCGATGGCGGAAACGGCTGGGCCTGGGACCCATGCGAACGCCGGCCGCAGGAAGCCGTCGTGCCGGCCCACCGCCTCGTCTTCGACTAGCCGGAGAGCGACACCGCCGTAGCCAATGCCATAAGAGACCAGCGGCCAGCCATAATCGGCTCCCTCCCGTACCAGGTTCAGTTCGTCCCCGCCTTGCCGCCCGTGATCCGTCGCCCAGAGGTTGCCTTCCGCATCCCGCGCCAGCCCTTGTGCGTTGCGAATACCGGTGGCAAATATCTCCGATTCTCCCGTTTCGATTTCAATGCGAACGACTTTGCTTATATGCAGGTTAGAAGGAATGAGGTGCTGTCCATAGAGATGGTTGCCGATTGTTACGAGTAAGAAGCCCTAACATAAAGAAATCAAGCGTCTGAAACAGATGAGTGAACAGCCGATGGAGAGGAACGCCTCATGGATGTCCGCTCTGCGCTCGTCGCGCACTCGCAGGCTACGGAACTGACGGAGCCAGGCCAGCGTCCGCTCAACGACCCATCGGTACACCCCCAACCCGCTACCATGCTCTGCACCCCGTCGGGCGATCACCGGCCAGATGTGGCGTGCATGCAGGGCCTTCCGGTGTGCCCTCGAGTCATAGGCACGGTCTGCATACAGCCGTTGGGGTCTGCGGCGCGGACGACCGCGTTTGCCTCTGACCGCAGGCACGGCGTCCACCCATGGCAACCATTGCGTCACATCTGGCCGGTTCGCCTCGGTCACAATCGCGGCCAGAGGCAGCCCGTTGGCATCGGTGATCCCATGACATGATGCTTACGCCCGGGCTTGCGGCGGTCTGTGGGATTGGGGCCGGGTTTTCCCCCAGCGCCTACCGCACGCAGGCAGGCGCTGTCCACGCAGGCACGAGACCCGGCCAGGCCATCGGCCGCTCGCAGTTTGGACAACAGCAGATGATGAAGCCGCTCCCACACGCCGGCGTCATGCCATGCCTTCAGACGACGCCAGCAGGTCATCCCGGAACCCCACCCCATCTCTTGGGGCAACCTCTCCCACGGGATGCCGCTCTTCAGGACGAATAGAATGCCGGTCAACGCCTTGCGGTCGTCAATGCGCTTACGTCCGGGAAAGCGGAACCGTCCAGGCTTGGGAACCGGCAAAAGGGGGTGGCCCTTTTCCCAGAGTGCATCGCTCACCCATGGTTTGGACATTTGTCCCTCCTCGCCCGGTAAAGATGCCGGGCATGGACGTTGTAAGGGTTGGGCTGAGAAGAAAATCGGCCTCTCACAAATCCATGTCAACCCTTTTTGTTAGGGACTCTTATTACTTCTTTCCGATAGTACTCTGCATCAATCCTAAACTCAGGATTGAGGTCTTGATACCAGACAGTGGAGACTTGCATACTTATTCCTTTATCTGAAGGGACAGTACCTTCTCATTATTCCTACCTTAACGACATAGGCATGTATAAAAACATCCGTGTCAATATAGATCATTTTGCAAACTCCATTTCCATGTCGTTCATTTCATCGCATAGACGAGAAATATCGGCATCGGGATCGACATATAATTCCCGCTTGCGATTGTTGCGAACAAAGTTCCGCCCTGCGGTGCGGCGATCCGTTTCCAAACCACATTCTTCATTTCTCCAAAAACTCAATCCCTCGCCTTTCGCCCATTCGATAAAGGCTTCGGCGATGCCATCGGGCAGTTCACCGTCGTGGTTGTGCAAGTCATGATCGACGATCAGATGGCCGTTTCTGTCCAGCTTGTCCTGTCCCTTCTCATTTTTGAGATAGACGTAATCGCCGGAGTTGTCTTTACCTCCCTTTTCGCTCACGGCAAAAAAGATGGGGTAGTCCTCTACTTTGGGACAAAGTTTATCGTCCCATTTCTGCACAAACAACACGCTGGTTTTGGTGCCCGTGTGCGGTTTGAACGTGTTGCCGTGTAATCCGACCACGGCGAGGATGCGCCCGCGCTCCGCGATAAATGCCCTGATATATTTGTCGGTTGTGTTGTTAAATCTGCCTTGCGGAAGCACTATCGCCATGCGCCCGCCGGGTTTTAGAAAGTCCAGATTGCGCTCAATAAACAGAATGTCGCGCCCGACTTTGCTTTGCGCCTTGCCGTTTGCCTTAAACCCGAGTTCGTATTGATGCAGCAGGCGGCTTTCCTTGATGTCGCCGGCAAAGGGCGGATTGGCCATCAGAATATCAAAGTTAAACCGCTTGTTTTGACCTTCTTCGGCTCTCAGTTTTTCCAGCCGTTCATAGCCATCGCCATACGTTCTGATCCACTGCCTGTCTTTCTCTGCCCTGTCGCTCCAGCGTTCAAAATCCAGCGCGTTCAAATGCAGCACATTGGTTTCGCCATCGCCAGCGATCAGGTTCAACGTGCGGGCGACGCGGACGGTTTTTTCGTCAAAGTCAATGCCGAACACTTTTAGGATGTTCTCCTTTTCATCCGGCTTAATCTCCGCGTTGTTGAACAAATGGCCTGTGAGTTTGAAAATGGTATGCACCGGAAAGCCGCAACTGCCGGACGCGGTGTCGATCATGTATTCACCGGGTTGGGGGTTCAGCATCTGCACGCACATATCAATGACATGGCGCGGCGTGAAGTATTGCCCCTTTTCGCCTTTGGCAGATTTGCTGACGAGATATTCAAAGGCTTCATCCACCACCAGCAGATTGGAGTTGAACAATTTCACATCCTGCAAGCTGGACACGCAAACGGACAAGTGGCTGTCGGAAAGTTCAAAAGTCGCGCCTTGGGAGAAAACCCCCGGCCACTGGCTTTTGGCCTGATCGAACAGGGTTTGGATTTTGGCTTTCAGTTCCGCATCGGTCTGCCCGGTATTCCTAAACGCCATGACCCGAAAGTCCTCGTCGTCAACCGTGCCGACCGCCTTCTTGAGCGATTCGTAATCCTGTCTATCGAAATAGTCCGGCGGCCTCGGTTCATTTACAGCCGTTTTTGTCATTTGTCGCACGACATAGTTGATGGCTGTTTTGTCCTGCTGGCTTTGAAATTCATCGTAGAGTTTTGTGAATATGAGCTTGAAAACCTCCTCAAATACATCCACCCCGGCATTTGCCAGCACTTCGTCTTCCATTTCCAAAATGATGTCTTTCAGGGATTTTCGCTCATTGGCGACCTTGTCTCTGATGATCAGGTCTTTCAAGGTAAAGCGTTCGCTGAGTATGTCTTCAAGGCTTTGGCCCCCGTTCGGAATATCGGTGATGTCTTCAAAGTAATTGGGGTCTTTGCGGTGGTAATGGGAAATTTGCTCGCCATTTGTCCACACGCCAATCGGTGCGCCGGTGGCGTTGCAATAGGATCGAAGTTGGTCTTTGCCATCCGTGAGTTTGGGCTTTTTGACCTCAACAATAATATAGGGGATATCGTCCCTGTCTTTATCCAGAATGACGATATCGGCACGTTTCTTTTCTTTGCCAAAATTGATGGCGTATTCAAAGTCCAACCGGTTTTGGGGGTAGCCGTACTGATCGATAAGCCTCGCCGCATAGAGTTGGCGGACGATTTCTTCGGGTTTGAGCTGAACATCCCTGTCCCGCACAATGCACTTCACATGCGGGGTTGCTCTGCCTCTGACCGTTTTGGGAAAGACCTTTTTACGCAGGGTGGCAATTTCTCGTTCTTTGAACAAGTCGAGACGATAATTGCTGTCTTTGAGTATCTCTTGGATGCTGTCCGATTGTCGTGTCATCTGTTCTCCGTTTTGTTTTGTTTCAACTCGGAATCTGCGTGGTCTTCCTCTAAGCGCAGGGATTCGTCGATGATTTGTCGAAAGATGCGTTGCGCGGCTTCATCGGTCAAGGGCCCGGGATTCAATGCGCGGATGCGGCTGAGGATCAGGGTTTCGCGGTCGGGGGCATGCAAGGGCAAGCCCGCATCGCGCTTGATCTGCCCCACGACCAACGCGCATTGGGCGCGCGCGTTGAGCAACGTGAGAATCTGTTCATTGAGCGAGTCGATTTTCTCGCGCCAAAAATCCAGATCTTTTTCCATAACTCATGCACCTTCTCTCAAAGGGCCGATTAAAGACCCGACAAACGCGCCGATCTTGCCCACGAGGGCCGCATCTTTTTGGTACGCGCCGATGCGCCGCACAATCGCGCTGCCAACGACAACCGCGTCTGCATATCGCGCGATTTCCGATACGTGTTCGGGCTTTGAAATCCCAAACCCAACGGCAATCGGTATCGCCGTGTGCTGGCGTATGGCCGCGACCTTGGTCTGAATTTCATCGGCCAGATGATCGCGCTCGCCCGTTACGCCTGTGCGCGACACGTAATAGACAAACCCACGGGTATGCGCTGCGATCAACGCCATGCGCGCATCGCGCGTGGTGGGGGTCATCAGAAAAACGGTATCCAGCCCATGCGCGTCCATGCGCGCTTTGTAATCGCCGCCCTCTTCGGGAGGCAAATCCAGCATGAGCACGCCATCTATGCCCACTTCTGCTGCGCGTTCGACAAACCGCGCGATGCCATAGCGGTGAATCGGATTGTAATAGGTGAACAGCACGATGGGAATTTCGGTTTCCATCCGCAAGTCCGCAACCAAAGACAACACGCCCTCGAGCGTCGCGCCTGCGGCCAACGCGCGTTGAGACGCCTCCTGAATCACGGGGCCATCGGCCAAGGGATCGGAAAATGGGACGCCCAATTCGAGGATATCCACGCCTTGCCGGGTCAGTTCCAACGCCACGAGATGCGTGGTTTTTAAGTCTGGATCGCCCGCCGTGATATACGCGACAAAGCCCGTTTGCCCGGCTCTTTGCAAGTCTTCAAACCGTTTTCCAATGCGCGTCATGGTCGTCCTTAAAATCAAAAATCAGTGGAGAGTGGAAAGTGGAGAGTCCCCGCCCAACGCCGCCTACCAAGCGGTTAGCAGTCGGCAAAACGAGCGTGCAGGAGGGGCGATGCGGGGTCACTGCCCACGCAAAAAATCCGCTGCTTGTTGCACATCTTTGTCGCCGCGCCCAGATAAATTGACAATCGCAATCTGATCGCGGTGCATGGTAGGGGCCAATTTGCAAACGTGGGCTATCGCGTGTGAACTTTCCAGCGCGGGGATAATGCCCTCGGTGCGACTGAGCAACTCAAAGGCACGCAGGGCTTCCCGGTCTGTGGCATACGTATAGGTCGTGCGTTTCACATCCCGCAAATAACAATGCTCTGGCCCCACGCCCGAATAGTCGAGCCCTGCCGAGACCGAGTGCGTCAGCGCGATTTGCCCGTCGCCATCTTGCAACACGTAGATGCGCGCGCCGTGCAACACGCCCAATTCGCCGCCGTTGAACCGCGCCGCGTGTTCGCCCGATGCAATGCCCCGACCGCCGGCCTCCACGCCGATCATCTGCAAGTCGTCATCGTCCAAAAATGCGTGAAACAACCCGATGGAATTGCTGCCCCCGCCCACGCACGCGATGAGCACATCGGGCAAGCGATCTTCTTGGGCCAAAATTTGCGCGCGCGCCTCAACGCCAATGACCCGCTGAAAATCGCGCACGATCATCGGATAGGGATGAGGGCCCAAGACCGATCCGAAAATGTAAAAGGTATCATCGACATGGGTGACCCAATCGCGGATGGCTTCGTTGATCGCGTCTTTCAGGGTTTTGCTGCCCGAATGCACGCCCGTTACTCGCGCGCCCAAAAGGCGCATGCGAAACACGTTGAGGGCCTGGCGTTCCATGTCTTCAACGCCCATGTAGATTTCGCATTGCAACCCGAACATCGCCGCGACAGTGGCGGTTGCCACGCCGTGCTGCCCCGCGCCCGTTTCGGCGATGATGCGCGTTTTGCCCATGCGCTTGGCGAGTAAAATTTGCCCCATCGTGTTGTTGATTTTATGCGCGCCAGTATGGGCGAGGTCTTCGCGTTTGAGATAAATTTTCGCGCCGCCCAGGTCTTCGGTCAATCGCTCGGCAAAATAAAGCGGCGTGGGCCGCCCCACAAACTCGCGCCAATAGCGATCCAGTTCGGCCCAAAACTCGGGATCGCGCTCGGCCTCCCGATACGCCGCCTCCAAGTCTTGCAACAGCGCCATCAGGGTTTCGGGCACATATCGCCCGCCATAAGGCCCAAAATGCCCGCGTGCATCGGGCAAGTCATGTGTGGTCATGTTCGTTTTCTCCATCGGGATCAACATGTAGGGACGCCGTGAATTGTGCCGCGGTGATAATGGGAATACGAGCAGGGGGCACTGGTATAAAGCTCAATCGTCCCGGCGCGTGCCGCAACGAGTACTTGGCGCGGGGCACCATGCCAGAAAAGTCCAGAGATCACCGTATTGGTGTCAGCAACCACGCGCATGGTCGGCACGCCTTTCCGCACGCACAGCTTCGATTTCCGTTTCGATTTCAGCGGCAGTAAGCGGTGCAAGGGGTAAGGCGGCAAGCCGATCAGACGCTTCAAACAAATGGAACACGCGCTGGTGTTGCAACTCGGTTCTCAGCAAGGCTTCCATCACCTGTGAGGTGAGTAGCCCATAGACTTCTGCTTCGCGGGCTAACGAGGCAGGGAGCGTCAAGGTCAACTCCAGTTGGACTGTATTTTGGAGGTTCATACGTAGCTCTCCTTGAAGACGGATCGTTGGTATAGAAACATAGGGGCGATGCCCCCGTGCTCGCCCGAAAAGGCAAGAGACAAAGCGATACTTTCTGATCAAAGACTTGATCGAGTATCTTATAGCAATTTGCTTTCAAGTTGTCCGTATCCTGCCTCCCATCAGAGAGGAATGAGGAACAGACGCTCCGTAGAGATCATGCCTTGCTTGTCTCAAGCGTTTGGTTCTGCCTCCGCGTGGGTTGCCTTCGATGCCTTCGGCGACCTACTTTTTTTTAACAGCAAAAAAAAGTAGGCAAAAAATGCCGCTCTCATGCGCCGAGAGGCTTGCACAGCGCAAATCGCTTTGCGGGTAGCACAACCTGCGTTGGCCTGCAAAGTGGGTTGCCCAATGAACGTGGGTTGCGAGACGGCCTTGCGCGCTGTGCGTGATGGTTTTGTCTGATGGTCTTTTGGGATGGCCTTGTTGCCATGGCTTCTTTGAATGACTGCGTAAGGTCAAGGGGAGTGCTTGCTAGCAACATATTGCCTCACATTAGGACAACAGCTATTCAATTTGGTATTACCCGGACTCCCGTGCGGATTCAGGATGGCACTTATTGTTACATTGGTATCCAAAACGATCCGCATCATGATCTTCTCATCCTTACCGCTCGTCTGGCTTCGTCAATCACCCGTTCGATCTCTTCGGATGGCATATCCCGAGAGCCCACGCGAAACTGAGCGACGGCCGTTCGGATCCGCCCTAATGCCTTTGCTGTCTCGTGGGCATTGTTCTCTTTCGCAACGCACAAGGGCGTATCGCCCAATTTGTTCTCTGCGTTGACATCGGCCCCATAGTTGAGCAACAACGCTTCCATCTCATGGGCATTGACCACCGCCGCATAGTACAATGGCGTCATGCCAGCTATGTCTTTCGCGTTGACATCGGCCCCGTGATTGAGCAACAACTTTGCTGTTTTAAGCGCGTTGTGCCACGCGGCATAGTGCAACGGCGTCTTGTCATCGTTGGCCTTTGCATTGACATGGACACCGCGTTTCAACAGCAACGCTGCTATCTCACATGCGTTTTTCTTTGCCGCAACATGCAACGGCGTTCCCTTAAATTCCGCGTTGGAGCAGACATCTGCCCCGTGGTTCAGCAAGACCAGTGTCGTTTCAAGCGCGTTGTACTCAGCCGCAACGTGCAGCGGTGTGATGCCCCATTGGGCCTTCGCATTGACATTGGCCCCGTGATCCAACAAAGAGAGCGTCAGGCCGGGCAGGTTCAGACGCGCTGCAAGGTGCAGGTCGGTCTCGCCCTTATCGTTCACCGCATCCACGGATGGATCGCGGAACGCCGCCAGGTGAAATTTATCTTTTTCCATAGCGAGATTCGCAATCATTTTGTTCTCCTCTTTTATGACAAAGCGGCGCGCTTCTTACCCCTCACGCAATCCCTCGCAGAACCCATCCTCATTCCCCCTTTCAGGAGGGTTAGGGGGTCAAAATCTATCCCCCGGCCCACTCGCTTTGCCCTTCAATTTTGGGGTGGCCGGGGGTTGACCACTGACCACTCGGGGGCCGGGGTTGGGCGGATTAACCCCTAAACATGTCCCCCCACGCGGTCGTAAAATGCCAGATACTGATCGCGGTTGTTGCCCTCGAGCAAGGCCATTGCCTCGCGGGGGTGTTGGTTGTGCTGACCGGTGATGTTGTAGGGCACCAGAGGCCCCCACGTCATTTCCCGGCGCAATTTGACAAAATGGTCTTCCAGCAGCTTATAGACAGGTCGAATCTTGAACTTGGGATTGCGTAGAAAACCGAGCAACAATTCCATGGGGCAATTGCCGGCGCCCCGTCCCAAGCCATCCACAGTGGCATCCACTCGGTTCGCGCCCAAAATAATGGCTTCGATGGTATTGGCAAAGGCCAGTTGCTGATTGTTGTGCGCGTGAATGCCCACCTCTTTGCCCGTGTCTTTGGTGGCGTCCATATATTTTCGCACGAGCATATCCACTTGCTCGCGGTACAGCGCGCCAAAGCTATCCACAACGCAGATCGTGCCCACTGGGGTTTGCATCAAAACTTCCAATGCCTGATCGATCTCGACATCTTGCACAGTCGAAATCGCCATGATATTGCAACTCGTTTCATACCCTTTTTCATGGGCATCGCACACCATTTCAACGGTCTCGGGAATTTGTTCGACATAGCACGCCACGCGCACCATATCGACCACGCTTTCGCTGCTCGGCAAAATGTCTTTGGCCCAATCGCTTTTGCCCGCATCGGCCATAATGGCGAGTTTCATGCCCGTGGCTTCGGGGTCGTGATCCCCCGTGATTTTGCGAATATCCTCTTCGTCGCTGTGGCGGAACGCGCCAAATTCTTTGGGGGGAAACATCTCTTTGGAGTTTCGGTACCCAATCTCCATGTAATCCACGCCCGCCGCAATGCAGGTTTCATACACGGCTTTGACAAAATCATCGCCAAAATGATGGTCGTTCATCAGACCGCCATCGCGGATCGTACAATCGAGTACTTTGAGCTCCGGGCGATAGGTAATCCAAGGTGCTTTCATGTGAAAAATCCTTTCTGAAAAAAATGGAACCACAGATAAACGCGGATGGAAAAACAAAATGGGACGACAGACGGACGCAGATGAAATCGGACAGGATAAACTTCGGTCGAAGTTGCACAACGTTATTCGAGGTGAAGATGCAAAATGCGAAGGACAGACATTTAGGAGCGCGGTCGGACGAATGGCTTACGCGGGTTGTCCATCTGCTACGCCCCTACGGTTTTCATCCGTACCCTCCCCATCGCAGAAGATGGTAGCGGCGTTTGCCGCGGCGTAGGACGAGATATTTTCCCGCGAGTCTTTCAGCGGGGTCTAAAATTCGGAGCGTATCGGTGCAGCGTTGCCCGTTGACATAAATGGCGCCGTTTGCGATGTCTTCGCGGGCTTGGCGTCTCGACAATGAAAAAGCAGGCACGAGCAAATTGATCAATAGTTCTGTATCACCCTTCGCATGCGAGAAATGGCTAGACGGCACATCGCTAAACCCTTCCTCGATCTCTCGCGCTGTCAAATCCCGCAAATTGCCGTAAAATAACGCTTTGGAAATTCGCTGTGCCCGCGTGGTCGCCGCCTTGTCGTGTACCAGCGCGGTCAGTTCTTCCGCCAGC
The DNA here is from genome assembly GCA_958295785.1 of uncultured Latescibacterota bacterium. Taxonomy (GTDB): domain Bacteria; phylum Latescibacterota; class UBA2968; order UBA2968; family UBA2968; genus VXRD01. The sequence goes on along the minus strand of OY282377.1, from coordinate 398,678 downwards.
ACGCGCTGCGCCTCGCGCTTTTCGGGGCGTTCCCGCACTTCGGTCTCCAGATTGAGAATCGCATCTCTCGACAAAAAGGTGAACATCTTCAAAAACGTCACCACATCGCGATCATCTGCGTTGATCCAGTATTGGTAGAACTGATAGGGCGAGGTTTTTTTTGCATCCAGCCACACAGCGCCAGATGCGGTCTTGCCGAATTTGGCCCCATCTGCCTTTTGCAACAAGGGGAACGTCAGGCCGTGTACCTGCTTGTTCAACCGCCGCCGAATCAGCTCGATCCCGGCCGTAATATTGCCCCACTGATCGCTACCGCCGATCTGAAGTTCACAGCCGTACTGTTTGTACAATGCCGCAAAGTCATACGCCTGCAAGACCATGTAACTAAATTCGGTAAATGAGATCCCGGTTTTGAGACGCGACGATACGGACTCCTTCGCCAGCATGTAGCCCATTGAAAAATGCTTGCCCACATCGCGCAAAAATTCAATCGCCTTGAGTTCAGACAGCCAATCGAGATTGCTCACCACCCGGGCCGGATTTGATTTGGCCTCAAAATCCAAAAATTTTGCCAACTGCTCGGTCTGGCGCTCGGTATAAGCCGCCACCACTTCGGGCGTATTCAACGCACGCTCCTCTTCCTTGCCACCCGGATCGCCGATCAACCCAGTGCCGCCGCCGATCAACCCAATCGGATGATGCCCGGCCAGTTGAAAACGCCGCAAGCCCAAAATTGGAATCAGATTGCCCACATGCAGGCTGTCCGCGGTCGGGTCAAACCCGCAATACAAGGTGATGGGGCCTTGTGCCAACCGCCTGCGTAGGCCATCTGTCATCTGAAAAATACAGTTGCGAAACGCCAAATCGTCTAACACATCCATCGTTATCTCCCTAAAAGCAGTGGTCAGTGGTCAGGCCACCCTACCCCAAAATCAATGGAGAGTGGTTAGTCCCCAGTGATTCTACTTTTCGCGTCTTTCGCGTCTTTCGTAGTTATCAGTGCTCTGTGAACCCGATCACGCCTTGGCGCGTGCCAGAAAATCCCGCACCTTTTTGGGGTCCTTTTTGCCCGGTTCGGCCTCTACGCCGCTGCTCGTATCAACCGCATAAGGGGCCACTTGTTCAATCGCTTCTCTCACATTGTCCGGATTTAGCCCGCCCGAGAGGATGATGCGACCATAGGCTTTGGCTTCCCGCGCCTTTGCCCAGTCAAATATCTCGCCCGTACCGCCATAAGAACCGGCTCGCGCTGTATCCAACAAGAACGTATTGACCAAATGGGATTGCATGGTCTGTGCGTCAAAATCGCTTCCCACGCGCAACGCGCGAATCACCGGCACCGCATGTCCCAAACACGCTTCGGGGGGTTCATCGCCGTGCAATTGAATCGCGCGCAAGCCCGCCAACTTCACGGCGACATCAACATGCCGCTCGGAGGCATTGACAAACACGCCCACGGACGTTACAAACGGAGGCAAATCAAACACAATTTCCGCGGCTTTTTCGGGCGCGATATAGCGCGGGCTCTTTTTGTAAAAAATGAATCCCAACGCATCTGCGCCGTGATCGACCGCACACAGCGCGTCTTCGCGGTTTGTAATGCCACAAATTTTAGCCCGCACCATAGCCCAATAGCTCCCGCAACTTGGCGCCTATATCTGAGGCGCGCATCAAACTTTCGCCCACCAGCACGGCATCTGCGCCCGCGTCTTTGAGCGATGCGACATCTTCGCGCGTGTCAATGCCACTTTCGCTGATCTTCAGCACGCCATCCGGAATGTGGGGGATCAGCGCGTAAGTCGTGTCCAAAGACGTTTCAAACGTTTTCAAATTCCGGTTGTTGATCCCAATGATTTCCGCGCCCGCGTCGAGGGCGACCGTCAATTCCTCTTTGTCGTGTACTTCCACCAGCGCGTCCAGGCCCAACGCCCGGCTCGTCGCCAAAAATGAGGACAGTTCACCGGGCGTTAAAATCGACACAATCAGCAGCACGGCGGACGCGCCCAATGCACGCGCTTCGCAAATCTGATAGGGGTCAATCGTGAAATCCTTTCGCAAAATGGGGCGACCAACAGCATGTGAAATGCGCGTCAAATCATCTGCCGATCCACCAAAGAATTTCTCGTCTGTCAAGACCGACAGCGCGGCGGCGCCATTTTCCGCATAAATTTTGGCAATGCCCAGCGCGTCAAAATCCGCGCGGATGATGCCCTTAGATGGCGACGCCTTTTTGACTTCGGCCATGATCGCGATATCGCCCGCATCCATCAGTTCCTCAAAAAGCGAACGCGATGGCGGCGCGTTTTCGGCCAACCGCATCATATCTTCAAATGGCGTGCGCGCCATGCATTCGGCGAGGAAGTCGCGTTTATACGCCACAATTTTGTCGAGAATTGTTTTTGCCATAAATTCAGTGAATCAATGAATGTTCGGACAGGCACAGGGGCCTGTCCCCACGTAGTTGCCTTTCGCCTTTCATCCGCGCAATCTGCATCATCCATTCTGTCTGCGGCATCCCCAGCCCTATCTGCACTCCCCAATCTATGGTCATCCGCAGTTGCCTTTCGCCTTTCATCCGCGCAATCCGCGTCATCCGTTTAATCCGCGATCCGTCTTTGGGGTTTGGGCGGGGTTCGCCTATTCGCCCGGCCGATTGCTCGCCGCGATCAGAGCCTCCAATTTTGCCAATGCCCTGCCCGAATCAATCGCCTCGGCGGCGATCAGAATGCCCGCGCGCAAATCGCTCGCCTTATCGCCTGCGACAATGGCGGCGGCGGCGTTGAGCAACGCGATGTCGCGCGCCGGGCCTTCCGCGCCTTTTAAGACCGACAGGGTAATCGCGGCATTGCTATCGGCATCGCCGCCTTTGAGCGCGTCGGCACGCGCTTCGCCCAGTCCAAAATCACCCGGGGAAACGCGATAAGTCGATACGGACCCGTCCTTGAGTTCGCTCACCTTTGTCGGACCTGTGAGGGTCATTTCATCCAAACCGTCCGATCCGTGAACGACATAAGCGCGCTCTGCGCCCAGCGATGCCAAAACGCCGGCCAGCGTTTCGGTCAATGCCGCGCTGTACACGCCGATCACCTGCCGCTTCGCGCCCGCCGGATTGGTCAATGGCCCCAGCGCGTTAAAAATGGTTCGCACGCCAATTTCCCGCCGTGGCCCGATGGCGTATTTCATCGCCCCGTGCAATGCAGGAGCAAACAAAAATCCGATGCCCACCTCGTCGAGACACCTGCTCACGGTTTCGGGCGATGCCTCGATATTCACGCCCAAAGCCATGAGCACATCCGCGCTGCCGCTTTGACTCGTTGCCGCGCGATTGCCGTGTTTGGCAACGCACAGGCCCGCGCCGGCCGCGACAAGTGCCGCGGTTGTCGAAATGTTGAATGTGCCCGAATGATCGCCTCCCGTGCCGCAGGTATCCACGAGCACATCGTGCTTTGTCGCAATGGGCGTGGCCTTTTCGCGCATCACCGCGGCGGCGCCTGCGATCTCATCCACGCTTTCGCCCTTCATTCGCAACGCGATCAAAAACGCGCCGATTTGCGCGTCTGTCGCCTCGCCCGACATGATCTGATTCATCACATCGGTCATCTCATCTCGGCGCAGGTCATCGCCATCGATCACTTTTGCTATCGCTTCTTGCATGTTCATGCTCATCTCCTCACGCGCTCATCGCGCCGTACAATGCCTGCAACCAATCGGCAAATGTCGTGGCGATTGCCGTATCGGGTCGCAAAACCCGTGCGGTAATGGATTGCCCCAAGGGCCTGCCGGGTTCGTCTTGCCATGCCAAGTACGTATGCACCTCCGCTTTTGATCGATGCACCTCTCGAAACGTGGCAAATGATTTTTCTCGCGCTTCCGTGACGCAGTGCGCTGCATACGCAATCGCATCGTCGGGTGCCAGTTGCCGACAAAAATCCTCCAACATCCCCGGATCGACATTATTCGGCATCAGCCAAAAACCGAGGCGCGGCAGATCTTCAACCGCTTTGACAATTGTGCCCCCGGGATCCGGCGCGTCCGGTAAGCGGTATGGATAATTTTGCAATTTATCCCGAATGCTCTGCCAGCGGCTTTCGACATTGTCATCTGCGTCTAACACAACGCCGATGATTTCAGGTGACTCGGCTTTTAACAACAACGCGCTTAAAGCGTCAAATACATTGTCATCTGATCCACAATCAAAGATCGAGAAATTTTCAGGTAATCCGCCCACCTTACAAAGTGCCGAGATCACATGGAAATCATCTCGTCCCTCTACGAGCAACAAACGCGGCTCATCAAACATGCGTTCTCGATTCTGAACAGGCATTAGCGAACCTCAACCCCCACCCACAACGCACCAGAAAGCGTTTCTAGGTCGTAATAAGTTGCTTTGACTTTATCCGCTTTCACATCCAAGCGGATAAATGTCCCCGCATCTACGTGTTCGCGCCAAGCGGTCTCAAACCCCCGGATACAATCCCAACTGTGCGTGGTCGCAAAAACTTGCACATTTAATTTTTGCGACAGCCGAAAGATAAGGTCCCAAACACGGGGATGAATTTTATAGTGCAGACCGTTTTCCAGTTCGTCGATCAACAAAATGCCATCTCTCGCATTCGCCAAAGAAAGGAGAATTTCAAACAACCGCAGGACACCCTCGCCGAAACTTTGGAGCGACAGCGGCTCTGGAGAATCGCGGTGTTGAACCACCGGAATCCGAAAGTCTTCTGCGTCAACAAAAGAAAGCCGCTTTATGTCGCGCTCAATCAATTGTAGCCCGGCGATCACCTCGGCTTCCAAACTCGTCAGCACTGTTTTGTCCCACAGAGAGGCCAACTCATTTGGGTCTGCGGATTGGGGTCGGACCACTCGCAACGGGCTTTGATCGCGCACTGGCCTCGTCTGCTCGTTCAAATTTTTATCCAAATTCACCAGCCAGTGCGTTTGCCCTTTGTGTTCCAAAACGAGATACGTGTCGCGAAAAAAAATATCGTCGGGTAATTTTTTGACGTCCTGTGTCGTGAGGGGGGTTATCAGGAGAGATTCATCCTTTGCCATAACCGGTTGCGGCGTCGGCACCCTTTGGACATAACCCCCTTCCAAGGGCACATAAGCCGCTGTCGTGAGATGGAAATGTTCGTCTTTGGACGGGCCAACCCGAATCCCCTCGCCATTGTGTTCGGGCAGTTGATGCCCGCAAAACAAATGCCTGAGCACGCGCCCTGAAACCCCTTCATCAAAACCGGGATGCGTTTTGGGAGACCAGTATTCTTTTCTCGACAATACGAGATCGGCCAACGCGCTGGGATGGGCATGGCTCGCGTATAGGCGGATCGCCTCTAACAACGCGCTCTTGCCCGAACCGTTTTTCCCCGCGATGAGATTGACTCGTCCGAGTTGGGGAAGGTCGAGGTGTTTGAACAGTCTGAAATTGCTGACGAAGAAAGCGTTGAGCATGGTCTTTGTCCTCCGCTCAGGCATCGAGAAAGTTTTGCAACAGATTTTTGCCTTCGCCCGTCAAAATGGATTCGGGATGAAATTGAACGCCATCCACGGCGCATTCTTTGTGGCGCAGGCCCATAATCGTGCCGTCGGCGGTCTCGGCTGTAATGGCGAGGCAATCGGGCAGGCTTTCGCGTGCGACCACCAAGGAGTGATACCGCGTGGCGATAAACGGATTGGGCAGGCCGCGAAAAATCGACTGCCCCGCGTGGTGAATCTGTGACACCTTCCCGTGCATAATGGTCGATGCGCCGACAACTGCGCCGCCAAACGCCTGCCCGATGGCCTGATGCCCCAGGCAAACGCCCAAGATCGGGATTTGCCCGGCAAAGTGCTGCACCAGTGCGATGGAAATGCCCGCTTCATTCGGGGTACAAGGACCGGGGGAAATGACGATCTTTTTGGGCGCGATCTCCGCGATCTCTGCCAGCGAGATGGCATCGTTGCGATGCACGATGAGCGTTGCCCCCAGTTCCCCGAGATACTGCACGAGGTTGTACGTGAAGGAATCGTAATTGTCGATGACGAGAATCACACCAATGCTCCTCTCTCTGCCAGTTCCACGGCCCGAAACAGGGCGCGCGCCTTGTTCACGGTCTCTTGGTATTCGCATTCCGGATCCGAATCGAACACCACGCCGCCGCCTGCCTGCACGTACGCCTTGCCGTCTTTGATCAGCATGGTGCGAATGGCGATGCACGTATCCATGTTGCCCGCAAAGTCGATATAGCCCACTGCGCCGGCATACGGGCCTCGGCGCGTGGTCTCCATCTCGTCGATAATCTCCATCGCCCGAATTTTGGGCGCGCCCGACACGGTGCCCGCCGGATAGCAGGCAAAAAGCGCGTCTAGGGCATCCACCTCATCCAGCAACTCGCCGCGCACATTTGAAACGATGTGCATGACGTGCGAATAGCGTTCTATCGCCATCTGTTCGGTCACGCGTACCGTGTTGAAGCGGGACACGCGCCCGATGTCGTTGCGCCCCAAATCCAACAGCATAATGTGCTCGGCGCGCTCTTTTTTATCGGCCAACAAATCTTTTGCCAGCGCCCGATCCTCGGCCTCTGTTTTGCCGCGCCAGCGCGTGCCCGCAATGGGTCGCACCTGCACCACCCGGTCTTCGACTCGGACGAGCAACTCGGGCGACGCGCCCACGAGTTGGTGGTCTTTCAAATCGACGTGAAACATATACGGCGACGGATTCACGGTTCGCAACGCCCGATAAATATCCAGCGCATCCACGCTCACCTCCATCGCAAACCGCTGCGACGGCACGACCTGAAAAATATCGCCCGCAGTGATATAGCCCTTGCAACGCGCCACCACATCCATATACGCCTCTTTGCTCGTATTGGATGTCACCGCGCACGAACTCGTTCCCGGTTTCATGGCCGCGTCGACCGGCTGCGCCAATGCCTGGATGAGCGCGTCGATCCGCTCAACCGCCTCCGCGTAATTCGCCGCCAAATCGCCCGCGGTATGCACATTGCCCATCACATGCACTTTGTGGGTCACATTGTCAAATGCCAGCACCGAATCGAAAAACATCAGCAACAGATCGTCCATAAGCAGATCGTCTTCAACCGTATTGGGAACGCGCTCGATCAAACGCACGGCATCGTAGCTCACATAGCCCACGGCGCCGCCCGTGAATCGGGGAAAGCCCTCGACGTGTTGCGACCGGTATTTTTGCAACAACCCGCGCAATTCCGCGATGGGGTCGCCCTCAAATTTTCGCACAGTCGCCGCGTTTTCTATGGCAATTTTTGTGCCGCGTGACCGGAAGATCAAAAACGGGTCCACGCCCAAAAACGAGTATCGCCCAATTTGCTCGCCGCCCACCACGCTTTCAAACAAGAACGCATAAGGCGATGACCGAGCGCGAATTTTCAAGTAGGCCGACACGGGCGTCTCGGTATCCGCGAGGATTTCTTTGGAAATGGGAACGAGACCGCAACCTTGGGCCATTTTTTTCACGGTTTTGAAATCGGGTTTAATCATGTGTGTTCATCCGCGTTCATCGGTGGGTAAAAAATCAAAAAAGGCCGTGAGCTATTTGCCCACGACCTCATCATGTCTTCTCGTGCAAACCACGCAACACCTAGGGGCAAACCACGCACTTGGACGGGCGGCGATAATAATATCGACCGTCAAATTGACGCCAAAAATACCAAAAGTGGTTTGCAAATGTATTCATATCAAATTCCTTTCAACGCGCCAAAAATAACCAATTTCGAAACAAATTGTCAAGGGAGATTTTATTCGTGCCCGTCAATGGTGCCCACTTCAATTTTCAACTCATCGCGGTCGATCACGCGATCCACTGTCTGGATGGTTTTCAAAAGGTGTTCCATCACTTTTTTTCGTTAAAGATATCGAGCACATAAACCTGATCGTCCTTAAATTCAACCGTAAAACCATCTCCCTCGATCACGCGGTCAGGGATGCCGCGCATGTCGCGCCGAAAAAAGAGCATATTCCCGGTTTCAGGATCGACTTGTTTGTCAAAAAATTCAGGCTTAAACTTTGTATTTATTTTTGGGAATTATATACTTGACAACCTAAATCTTCTTGTTAAAGTAATCACGGGTTTTTGGTGTTGAATGCAAGTGCCCTCTGATTTTCGGCACGCCTGCCCCTAACATCTGGCGTTTCAAAACGTTTTCCTTCGCGTCTTTCAGGAACGGATAACATTTGCATGCGTGGATAAGATTTCCCGTTGACTTCCATATCGCCCGCCTGTGCCATAAAGGTTGTTCATGCAACCCCCTCACTGGCTATAAGTTGCTTGTAAGTCAACCGGGCGCCCATCGCCCTATTCAACATCTCATCAACACGACTTAAGGTATCACCCTTTTTTCGATTGATGCGAAACACGCAAGCATTCAGGTCCTTTTGCATGTGTTTGTCTGACCAATGGTGATGAATACCCATATAGACACGCTTAACCAATGCCCACAAACTTTCAATGGAGTTCGTATGGACACCATCGCGTTCATATTCGTCGGCAGAATGATTGATTTGTTCCCCTTCGTAATCATCCCTCAATGCGCCGTATGCGCGGTTCTCGTCTGCATGAATAGTTGCGCCCGTCAATACCCGGTTCAACATCTTCTCGTGTCATGTTGCCCCTTTTGCGTCCTGTACATGAACCGCCATTGCCTCACCATCTTCACCTTTTTCCCGCATTCCGAAAGCAACCGATTTACCTACTCTTCCGCGACCAGCATTCAACTTTTTGGATTTATGTTTGTTCTTTTCTTTGCCACCGATGTAGGTTTCATCAATTTCAACGATACCAGACAGAAAATCATCATCATCATCTTTGTTGCCAAAAGCGTTTCGTATTCTTTGAAGCATAAACCAAGCGGTCTTTTGCGTTGTACCGATCATTTTTGCCAACTGAACGCTTGAAATACCTTTTGAGGGGTTCGTTTCAATCCATATTGCCGCGAACCATTTAGGCAACATCTTGATTTTAGACTTGCCAAACATCGTTCCATAAATAATATGAAAATTACGCCCACAATCCGAGCACCGATACGCCAAATCAGAACGACGATAGATTTTTCCCATACTACCACAATGCGGACAAGACGCGCCATCCTTAAAGCGTATCTTTTTAAGGTGCAAAATACACGCTTCAGGCGTGGCAAACTTCTGTGTGAACGCGACGAAACTAAGCTGCTTTGCCATCATACACCCCCTTGTTAATTCGTAACTTGTAACTTGGATAAATATAACAAGAAAGGTTAGGGTTGGCAAATATATAATTCCCTTATTTTTTATCCATTAAAGAAAAAATAAACCACCAAAATAACCAACAAGATAACTCCAATGATTGCTGTGATCCTCAACATATCTTGCCGCTTTTGCTTTTGCTGTGCCCTTAACATATCTTGCCGCTTTTGCTCTTGCTGTGCCCTTAATACCGACACATAGAGGACAGCAGGAATTAGGCGCTTATAGTTCGCACCCGTAAGTTTCCAGATTGCGAACAGGCCCGCACCAATCCAGCCAACTGGACCAAGAATTACTGCGATGGCACTCGACATAGTGGTATAGACTGCAAAAGGTAGCGTAACCCCTATCACCCCTGTCAGGGCCCCCAAAGATGTAGAAGCGAGTAGATAGACGCCAAATCCCGATAGTTTGGCTGCTGTCAAGGTAGCAAAGATGCTGGTACTTGCGGCAAGTGCGCCGCCCTTGTCAAATTGCTGGGCCATTTGTCGCAACTCGGCTTCCATCTCCACTCTCTGTTCTGGCGTCATCTGCTCCCAAACCGTCCGGAGCACCTTCTGTGCGATCAGTATCTCAAGGTCTTGGGTTGTCAGTGCGGGTTGACTAATATCGAGCTTTTCCGCCACTTGCTTGACGATCTGCCGATAGGAAGGCTGATCGTCAGATAAAAGGTTCAGCCAAAATCGCCCGAAGGACTGGGCGTTCCACCAGAATCCATCCTCAATATCCTCAAAGTCGGCTTCTTCAGGGTTTTCAGCTCCAAGTATTTTATTTAGGGTAACTCGTTCCTTGGTAGATGCTTTGTTTATTATTTTCCGAATTTCTTCCAGTGCAATTTCTCCTGAGCTACAGTATACGAGAATGCTTGAGGCGTCTCCTATTCATGTCCGTCAATGGTGCCCACTTCAATTTTCAACTCATCGCGGTCGATCACGCGATCCACGCGGCCATCGCGCACCCACACCACGCGGTCGGATACGGACAGCATTTTGTGATCGTGCGTGGCTGAAATCACGGTGACGCCCGATTCTGTGTTCATCTGGCGCAACAACTCGATGATCTCGCGCCCGGTATTCAAATCGAGGTTTCCAGTCGGTTCGTCGGCTAAAATGATCGCCGGATCATTGGCAAAGGCCCGCGCGACCGCCACGCGCTGTTGTTGCCCGCCCGAAAGCTCGAAGGGCTTGTGCATCACGCGCTCGCCTAGGCCCACTTGCGTCAGCAATTCCACGCCCTTGTCGCGCGCTTCATCGCTCGTCAGCCCGGCAAATACCATGGGCAAAGTGACATTTTCGAGCGCGGTCATCACGGGAATCAGGTTGTAGGACTGAAAAATGTAACCGATCTTTCGGCAGCGCAACCAAGCGAGTTCATAAGCGTCGAGTTGGGCGACATCCACATCGTCGATATAGACCTTGCCCTCGGTCGGCTTGTCCAACCCGCCCACCATGTTGAACAGGGTGCTCTTCCCCGAGCCAGAAGGGCCCATGATGGACAAATATTCGCCCTGCGTGACTTCCAGATCCACGCCCCTGAGCGCGTGAATCTGCTCTTCGCCCATCACATAGACCTTTTTTACATCCTGAGTTCGCACAACAGTTGCGGCTTCGGTCTCTACAGTTGTTTCTGTTTTTTCTTCCATAGCCATAAAACACCTCGAGGTCAGTTGTTAGGTCCGCCCATCCCACGCCCCCAAGCGGCCGGCAAAACAAGCGTCTTTGGAGGTGGCGCGGTGGGGGCTGAACGCGGAACGCTGATAGCCGATTTCAAACTTCCAAAGACATCGCGTCGACAGGCTCCATCTTGGCGGCGCGATAGGCCGGCAAAATGCCGCCTATCAGGGACAAAACAGAACCAATTGCAATGGCCCAAAGACCGTCGCCGAGAATTTGGGACAGGGGAATGTGATCAAAAATGATCGCGCCAAAACTCGACATGTTGAGCAGTGAGGTCAATACAAACCCGACGATCACCCCGATAATTGTGCCGGCAATGCCCATAAATGTGGATTCGAGAATAAACAGCTTAATGATAAACCCGTCCAGCGCGCCCATGCACTTCATGGTGCCGATCTCGCGGAAACGCTCGGTGACAGACATCAGCATGGCATTGGCAATCCCCACCAGACACACGAGCAAGGACAACACCGCCAACCACGCATCTTTCGATTGTTTCTGTCTCGCGGCGGTGCTGTCGGGATCAATTTCAACGCCCTTTTGTTGCAGCACCAAATTGATTTTGGGATCGCCGGCAGAAATCAAACCCTCGACAATGGCATTGCCCGCCCAAATTGACATCAAAAAAGCAATGGCGAGCACAATGCCACTCACCGTAATTAAAGACCGGCCAAATCGGATTTTAACGCTGTTAAAACTGATCTCAACCGCTTTGGAAAGCGGCAGGGTAATTTGGGTTTTGAGTTCGTGCTGATCGGCCATAAGTGCCTCCAAAATTTATCGAATAAGTGTCTAAAACGCGGTCAACATAAAGGCCAATTGCCCCTGTGTCAAGCAAAAATACCCGAACCTATTTGACGTGGGTTTTGGGCTTTTTTCGCCGCAAAAAGCAGAAGATCAACAATTGTTTGGCAAACAAATAGTACTCCATCCAGTTCAATTTGCTGCTGCTGTATTGCCGGTTGCGAAAGACAAAGGGCACTTCCAACAGGGAGGCGTAATGCCCCTTAACCAGAATTTCCAGCAAAATTTTGTACCCCGGCGAAGTCAGGGTCACGTCTTTAATGACGCGCCGATGCAGAAAAAAGTAGCCCGCCAGGGGGTCTTGCACGCCGGTTAATTGCCGCGCGAAAAACACCCCGACTTGCGAAATCACTTTGCGGTACCACGCCCATTTTTCAACGTGACTTTCCGCATCGAACCGGCTGCCAATGGACAGATCGCAATCCCGCAAACCGTAAATGAGTTGCGGCAACACGATGGGGTCGTGGCTCAAATCGGCATCTATCACACCCAAAATATCCCGCTTGGCCCGTGCAAACCCGGCCATCACCGCGCTGCCCAATCCCAATTTTCCGGCGCGGTGAACCACCTGCACCGGGTAGCGATCTTTGAGCGATTCGGCCACCTCGCCCGTGCCATCGGGCGAATTGTCATCGACCACGATCAATTCGAGATCGATGTCGGGATGGGCTTTCAAAACGCCAAAAATTTCTTCGGTCAACAACGCGATATTTTCGCGCTCGTTGTACGTGGGGGTAATCAGAGAAACGCGGAGTTTTTGATCAGACATAGGCTATTTGGTGAAGGACGCGCTTTAATCGCCTCACATTGTGGTCAAAAGGAGCGGGGGCGACATCGCACAGGGTTTGGGCGCGGGTCGTGCAAAGCCCTGCGCGGAGGGGCCGTTGCGCGGGTTGTCCAAATTCTGCGGAGGTCGCGGCAGATACGAGCGAAAGATCAAAGCCCATGAGGGCGCAAATCCGCTCGACCATTTCAAAGCGCGTCAAAAAATCCGCCCCGCCAAAATGCACTATGCCGCGAAAATCGGTTCGACACAACGAGAAGATAAACGCTGCGAGTTCATCGACAAAGGTCGGATTTGCCCATTCGTCTGTCACCACGCGAATGGCCTGACGCGCGGATAGTGCTGCCATAGCCCACGTCACAAAATTGGGCCGACACCCCGGGCGAAAGCCGTACAAAACCGCCGTGCGTACCACGATGCCGGGGCAAAGCGCACGCAACACCACGCGTTCGCTTTCCAACTTGGTCCGCCCATACACATTTATCGGGCGCGCTTCATCGCTTTCGGCATAAGGCCCTTTTTTCCCATCAAACACGTAATTGGTCGATACGTTCACCAACCCGCATCCGACTTGTTCGCACGCCCGAATTAGATTGCGCGTTCCGTCGATGTGTACGGCGCGCGCGCGGTCGGGATTTCGCTCGCATTCATCGACGCTCGTCAGGGCCGCCGCATTGATCACCCATTGAGGGCGCACTTGCGACACCGCATCGCGCACCGCATCGGGCTGTGTCACATCAAGGGCGAGATGCCCCTGTTGACCACTGCGAGACGCGGGCACGCATGCCCAAGTGCTGGACGTATCGCAAAGCGCGTGTCCCAAAAAGCCGGACGCGCCGACAATGAGCAAGCGGTTGTCGGTCATCTGTTTTTGCTTTCCCGCACGAAGAAAGCCAATGCGCGGTGCAAGGCGCCGGCATATCCGATGCGATTGATGTTGGGGCCAACGAGGGCCGTCAAAATCGCCTCTGCCCCATTGCGATAGCGCGACATTTTTGTATGCACAAAAAGCCGCATCAAAACCTGCGCGGCCACCCCATTTGCCGAGGGCAACCACCGATCCACCGCGGGCGCGATAGCAACATCGGCCTCGGGCATGCGGTCTTTTAGGGCGCCCGAAGAATCGGCAAAAGCGACCATGACCCGATCTGCATGCGCGCGTGCAAATGACAAATCGGCCGCGCGGCCTTCTGCGTCAAACAAATCCAGCGCAGCGCGGATGATGAAAACCTGATCTTGTAAAAAACTGGGCGTGCTCAACGCGGCCGCGTGGGCGAACAGGCCATCTCGCAGCGCAAATCGCGTCTTAATCGCGTCAAAAATTCGCCGTGCAGCGTCCAAATACCGCGTCTCTTTTGTGTCTTGAAATGTCGCGCACAACCCCGAAACAGCCAGCGCGTTCCACCCCGAATAAACCGCTGTGTCTCGCAATGCCCGCGCGGATTGATCGCGAAAACCCGCAAGCCCGGCGCCCAACAAAACATCGCCCGATACGGCGAATTGTCGCAACATCGCATCGGCCAAATTGCGCGACAAATTGACCCGCGCATAAGCCATCAGCAACTGGGCATTGACCGCCATGTGTTTTTCCGCATCGATCACGGGCCCGCGAGGTGTCAACACCCCCTGCACATAAGCCCCATCGGCGTCGCGCCGCGCGCTGTGGGCAACTTGGATCAACGGGGAATCGACACCCGCTTCTGCGAGCGCGAGCAACCCCTCGGGGCCGGGGTCAAAACCGCTTTTGACCACGGCGTTCAAACTGTCGCGCACGCGGTGCAACAGTGCAATGCCGGGCGCGATGCGGGGCCTCGGATGCTTTTTGCGATGAAGCGCGGCGCGCCGGTTCAACTCTGTCCGCTGCGCTTCGAGCGCGGTCAGTCTATCGGGATTGTCGTATAAAATTTGCACCCGCCGCAAGAGTTCTGTCAAATCGTCGGGATCGAGATAGGTGCTGCCCGTGATCCACTGTCCGTCAGGGGTCAAAAAAGAGAACGAAGGAACCCCGCCCATGCCAAAACGCTCGAACAAATCCGGGCGTTGATCTGCATCGATCCAGATCGGCATGGCGCGGCGCGCAATCGCGCGTGCGATCTCTTCATTTTTAAAACATCGCGCCGCCAAATCGCGGCACCAAACCGACCGCTGCGTGTAGAAAAACAACAGCATGGGGCGACCGAGCACGCGGGCAGAATCTCTGTGTTGCCAGTTCCGCCAGGTTATTTGACCGCCGTCAAGAGCGGTGACAGAGAGGGGCGCGGTCTCGTCCAACGCCCCGCCACACCCGACGGATAATATCCCCAGCGCGAGCGCGATCCAACTATTTTGCAGCAAAACGCCCCTCACCTGATCGATGGCACATAACATCATGTGATTTTTTGTTGAGAAAATGCGGAACTCGCCATTTGGGGAAACGTATAAACCGAACAAAAAAGGCTTGACACATGCGCGGGATTTGCTGAAGTTTTCCAAGTGCAGAGAATTTAGACCTGCACTTTTTGTAGCGAAATGGCTTCGTCGATCAACATAATGGGAATGGCGTCTTGAATCGGATACAAATACAGGCCATCTTCGCGCACCAAGCCCCCGTCTATCGGCTGTTCAACTTTTTGCCCGCCCCGGTTTTCCACCTCGCCTTTTTCAATCGCACGGTTGATGGCGTCAATCAGCAGTTGATCGACCAACTTCACGGGCGTTTTGTTTTCTGGGCAGGCCAAAATATCGAGTAAATTTCGATCAATCACGGTTTTCCCCTTTCGCGTATCAAACAATTCGCGTCAAAAATAGGCAACGCACGCGTCTCAAACAAGCGGTTTTTTGCTTTCAACATCAAACAGGAAATTTGTCTATCGCATCACCGCTAAAGCATTGGTTTTTTGTCGTTCATCATTCGTTGTAAACCCCAGTCGGTCATCTGTCAGATGGTCGAGATATGCCTGCTTTAGCGCGCGATGTTTGGAATGCCCCACCCGGTTGGCGGCGCTTCACACGCGCTCATTACCGGGTTTTTTCATGTCTTGCAGGATTCCCGGCCAACTTCCTCAAGGAGAAGAACCATGAAGTATCGTCTCATTGCCCTGTTCGCCTTTGGCCTTGGCCTTTTCAGCACGCGCGTTCACGCAACGCCGGAATCTCAGGCCGCGGCCAACTTTTTGTTGTTTGCCCCATCTGCCCGCGCATCGGGCATGGGCAATGCCTATGTCGCCATTGCCGATGATGCCAACGCCACGTACTACAACCCGGCCGCGCTGGCCTCACAAAAAATTCGCAACCTGAGCACCACCTTTTACAAACCCATTCCCCGACTGGCCAGCGACATTTTTTCGTCATTCGGAGCTTACACACACCCGTTTAGTGGCATTGGCAATCTGGGATACAGCCTCATTTACAGTTCGTTGGGCGAACAACAACGCACCGATGAGGAAGGCAATGATCTCGGCACGTTTAAGAGCTATGGCATGGCACTAGGCGTGTCTTATGGCACGCATCTCTTCAAAAATCTCGCGCTGGGCATCACGGTTAAGTTCATCCACGAACACCTCTCCGACCAAGGTGCGGGGATCGAGCAAGGCAAAGGCACGGCGACCACGTTTGCCGGCGACTTGGGGCTGATGTGGAAGGCCACGAGTCGGTTGACTCTGGCCAGCGTTTTGCGGAATGTGGGCCCCAACATGACCTTTATCGACGCGGACCAAGCCGATCCCCTGCCGCAGAATTTCGTTTTGGGCATAGCGTACAAAGCGCTCCAAACCGAAGCGTATCACCTGATTCTCACCGCAGATGTGTACAAACCCCTGGCCCATGATGGCTTCTTTTCCTTTATCTCGGGCTGGAACGACGATCCCTACGGCTGGAAGCCCAAAGAGGGCGGCGACGGGTTCACGGAATTTGACGATATGGATTACCACATCGGCGCGGAATGGATGTACTGGCTGTCCGAAGAGTCGGCTTTTGCCCTGCGCGGCGGCTATTCTTATGATAAGGACGGCAAACGCAAATTGCCCGCGTTTGGCCTCGGTCTCAAATACAACTGGGCAAATTTCGACATTTCGTATTTTGTGAATCAAGAGAACCCCGCCAGCAACACGATCCGCTTCTCGGGTGGATTTGCGTTTTAATACAAGTTGGGCAAATGGAAGTGGTCTCGATCTTAAAACGAGCGGCGCGGTGCATAACTGCGATTCACGAGCCACAGGGCATTGGGGGGATCGTTTGCGCGATCCTCCCGTGTTTTGTGGCTCTTTTTGGATACCCTGCCCCCCTCGCGGCGCAGGCCGACACTTGGCGCGTTTTGGCCGTGCGCGTGTCTTTTCCGCCCGAAGATCCGGACGGCGAAACCACGAGCGGAAACGGCACATTCGATCTGGCAACCGAAACGGCTGATCGCGCCTATCCCTTCGACGCCCCCCCCCATGACCGCGCCTATTTTGAAGCCCACCTGCGCGCACTTGCCAATTATTATCGAAATGTATCCAACGGGCAATTGATCATCGAATACGACGTGTACCCGCAAGACCCCAACGGGAGTTATGTGCTCGACACGCCGTTGATCGAATACGGCAATGGGCGCACGCGGCGGGAAATCGACGAGCGCGTCACGCGGCTCTTTCGGGATGGTATCCGCGCAGCAGATGACGCAGATGCCATAGACTTCTCGCAATACCGCGCATTTGCGGTCTTTCACGCGGGCCTCGGCGGCGAAGCGAGTCAAAAGCTCAACGACATACCCTCGGCATTTATTTATGAACGCGACCTCAGTGAATTGGCCGATGGCGCGATAGCCGTCAACAATGGCGCGTTTTACGTCACATCGGGCATGCTGTTGCCCGAAGCCATCAGCGCAGATGGCCGGGGCGGTCTCAATGGCACGCTCGTGCGGTTTTTCGCGTCACAACTCGGCTTGCCCGGGCTTTCGGATTTTGAAAACGACCTGCCCGCCCTCGGCGACTGGTGCTTGATGGATACCGGCGCGAACAACCAAATTGACGCCGCGCGCCTGGGCATTCAGTCCCAAAGTGGCGATGTTCTGATCGGCTTTTTGCCCAGCCGCCCAATGGCGTGGTCACGCATGCAACTCGGCTGGATCGAGCCGCTCGCCATCACCCAAAACGACACTGTGGAAATCGCCGCATCTGGCAGCGCGTCCGATTTGCCCCAAGCCGTGCGCGTGCCCATCAGCGCGACAGAATATTTTTTGATCGAAAACCGGCTCTCGCGCCTCGCGGTGGAAAACCGCATCCCGCAAATCCAATTCTCCACGCCTCACGGGGTGTGGCTTTCCGCAGATGACTACGATGCGTTTATCCCCGGATCGGGCATTCTCATCTACCACATCGACGATGCGGTGATTCGGGATAGCAATGCGGACAATCCCATCAACAGCCATCCGGATTACAAAATCGCGGACGCCCAATACCGCCGGGGCATTGCCCTTGAAGAAGCCGATGGCTTGCAGGACATCGGCAATGTATCGGCCAGCCGCATCATCCAAAGCGGCATCATTTCCCTCAGCAACATCGAAGGCGCGCCCGAAGACGCTTTTTACATCGGCAACAACGCGGTGTTTGGCCCGGACACATCGCCGAATACGCGCAGCAATTTGGGCTATGAAAGCGGCATCACCATCGAAGTGCTCAGCCCGCCCGGCAACGCGATGCGCGTTGCCATCCGCTTTGCCAATCGAGCGGACAACTGGCCTATCGCGGGATTGAATCCCACGCGGCACGCGCCCCGCGTCATAGACCTCGACGGCGATGGCATCATGGAAATCCTCGGCTGTTCGGAATCATCTATCGCTTGGCGCATCACCGGCGCGGCGTTTGAAATGGCGGATACCTGCGACAGCAGTTTCGCCACCCCGGCCGTAGGCGATCCCTCCGAGTTCATCTTCTCGAGCGCGCGGGCGAGAACGCATTGGCGGGCCGAGGGCGCGATTCGCGATTTGGTCGATTCCCCCGCATTGTTCTCCGCGCCTCCGGTGATTGCAAATTTTCCCGAAGCCCGCGTCGATATCTGGGGGCAAAGCGATGGGAAAATCGAATGGGGCCATTTTTTGTCCGCATCCCCAGGCCGTGCGGCCTTGGGCGACAGCGTCCAATCGCTCGCTGTGGGCAATGTCAATGGCGATGCGGACAATGAACTCATCGCTGTGACCCGCAATGGCGAGGTCCACCTCATCCACGCATCCGGGCAATCCCATCTCCTCGCCGCATTTGCGGCACCGGTGATCGGCAGCGCGGCACTGGGCGACCTGGATCGAGATGGCGACGACGACATCGCCATCGTCACCGCAGACGGCGTTCTCGCCATTCTCGACGCAGAGGGCCTGGCTTTGGCGACCGATCCCGTACCCGGCGGCGCGCATTCGTCCCCTGTGCTTGCGGACCTCGACGCAGATGGCTTTGCCGAAGTCCTCTTCGGCGGCGATGGCAAATTGTGGGCCTATCGCTTCAACGCCATTTTGCAAACCGAAGGCGCGTTGGCCTTGCCCCTCAAAGACGACGCGGGCCCCATTGAAGCCCCGCCCGTTCTCGCGGATATCGACAACAACTCATCGCCCGACATTTTTGTGGGCACGCGCGGCGGCCTCCTCTACGGCCTGACGGCGCGAGGGCAACACCTGCCGGGCTTTCCCCTCATGCTCGCCGGCCCCATTGTCGCATCGCCCCTCCTCGACGACTTGGACGATGATGGCACTTTGGAACTCGTCGTCTATACCGCCGATAGCAGCGCGCAACTCTTCCACTTGGAAGCGATTGACCCCGCTTACACCGGGAACGATATTATCTGGGGACAACTCGGCGGCGGGCCTGGCAACGCGGGCCGATTGCTTCGAGAGATGGGCGAGATCGCGCCGCCAACAGATACCGCCCTTTTGCCCGCTGAACGCGCGTACCTCTATCCCAATCCCGTGCGCTATGGCGACCGCGCGCGCATCCGCTTTTTTTTGTCGCAACCCGCCGCGGTCAGCGTGGCGATTTACAATCCCATCGGCGAAAAGGTCGGCGACCTCACGCACGCCAATCCCGTGCCCAATACCGACAACGAAATCGCGTGGGATGTAACCGATTACGCGAGTGGCCTCTATCTGTGCCGCCTGCAAGCCAGCGATGGCACGCGCACAGAAGTGCGCTTTATCAAGGCGGCGGTGATCAAGTGAGGGCAAAATACACGACTCAATTTAGCATCATACAGGGAAACCATCTCGAGACAGCGGCCTTGTTGCGGCGTCATGGCGGTTGAAGGAAAATTTATGCACCACAAATTCACACGCACCTTGCTTCTCCTCCTCGCGCTGGGCACATCCGCTTGGGCGCAATTTGACGCCAATCATCCCGAATTAGCTTGGCGCGTCATTGAGACCGAGCATTTCAAACTCTATTTTCATCAGGGCTTGGAAATATTGGCGCCGCGTGCGGCCCAAATCGCCGAAGACGTTTATGGCCCGATCGCGGCATTTTACAATTTTGAACCCGATAGCAAAGTACGCATCATCCTCAAAGACACCGAAGACTACGCCAATGGCGCGGCGTATTACTACCACAACACCATCGAAATCTGGGTCTCCAATCTCGACTTTGCACTGCGCGGCAACACGGATTGGCTTCCCAATGTGATCGCGCACGAACTGACGCACATCATCGCCCTCCAAACCGCGCGCAAAGCCTCGCGGCGCGTGCCCGGTCTGTTTGTCAACTACTTGCGCTATCAGGGCGAGGGCAAGCGCGACGATATCCTCGACGGCTATCCCAATATTTTGGCTGCCTACGCCATTCCCGCCACCATTATCCCGCCCTGGTTCGCCGAAGGCACGGCGCAATACATGGCGCCGGGGGCAAGGTATGACCGCTGGGACTCGCACCGCGATATGATCTTGCGCCAAGCCACGCGCCACAACACCTTGCTCACGCGCCACGAAATGGGCGTTTTTGGCGCGAAGACCGGTCTCGGGTTTGAAAAAGTGTATGACCACGGCTATTCCCTCACCCTGTTTATCGCCGATGCGTATGGCCGCGACAAGCTCCGGGAATTGTATCGGCAGATGAAAGTCTGGTGGCGCACGGATTTTGGCGGCGCGGTTCGGGTCGCGCTGGGCATCTCGGAACGCGAATTGCACGACCACTGGGTCGCGTCGCTCAAAGAACGCTACGCAGTGCAAATCGCGCAAATCGAGGCCAAGCCCGCGCAGGGCGACCTCATTTATGAAGACGGCTATCTCAACCTACACCCCCGCTGGTCGCCCGACGGCACAAAACTCGCCTTTCTCTCCAACCGAGGCCGCGACTATGGGCGCACCAGCTTGATGGTCTATACCCTCGCGGACAGCAACACAGAACTCATCGCTCCCAATGCCGTGACGGCTTGGGACTGGTCGCCTGATAACGGGCATGTCCTCTATGCGCGCCACAGCCAGCCCAACAAATACGGGTCCAGGCAATGGGATCTCTATACCATGAATCTCGAGACCGAAAAATCGAGCGTGTTTCAAAGCGTCAAAAATGCCATTGGCCTCGCACGGGACACTTTCCCTGGGGAAACGCGCTTGAGCCATGGCTTGCGCGGCATGCACCCGGCCTATTCGCCCGATGGCACGCAAATCGCCTTTGTCAAAAACAGCGGGGGCAGCACCAATCTCGGGATTTTGGACGCGACCACCGGGGAAACGCGCTATCTCACGCACTTTTCTGATGGGTCACAAGTCGCCACCCCGCGCTGGTCGCCCGATGGGTCGCAAATCGCCTTTTCGATCTACCGCGTTGGCACTTCGCGCGACATCGCCACCATCCCCGCCACTGGGGGCGATTACGCGGTGCGGATCGCATCCCGCGAAACGGACCGCGACCCGTGCTGGACGCCCGATGGATCGGCCCTCGTGTTCGCCTCGGACGACGACGGCATTTTCAACTTGTATCGCGTCAATCTATCCGACGGCGCGATCAGCCGCCTCACCCGCGTGTACGGCGGCGCGTTTCAACCCCACGTGCATCCAAAAGGCGACCGCATCGCCTTTGCCCACTACGGCAAAAACGCCTACGAAATCCGCGTGATCGCACAGCCATTGAATGAACCCGTGGATCCCGGCATCTTTCAGGTCAAACCCTTTGTGCCCGCAAGACCCAAACCCGCGATAGACAGTCGCCCTTACAAGAGCGAATTTTCGACCACCACCATCCTGCCGCGCTTGGCAATTGACAGCGGCAAGTTCAAATTCGGCGCGATAGCGGGGTCAGACGATGTTTTGCGAAAACAAACCTTTGTCATCAGCGGCCTGATCGCCCACGATTTGGACATGGACCTCTACGCCCTTTACGAATACCGCAAAAGACGCCCCACATTTTTTTTGGAAGCCTATCGCCTGTCGCGCCACGTCGAAGAAGACGCGATCAGCCGCGACGAAGATTTTCGCATCTACGACCGCACGTTCGCGCTGACGGGCATTGAAATCGGCGGCAAATACGCGATGGCACGCGGCGGTCTCATCGACGCGCGCCTCGCGTACAACCGCACGGGCGCGGTGCTGGATCAGGCGCGGTTCAACGGTCTCAACCGCGATGTCGTGGGCGCGACCACGCTCAATGGATTTGACCTCGCCCTCACCTATCGCCTCGACGCTAGGGGCCGATTCCGCGACTCGGCAATCAACCCCCGATCCGGGCGCCGCCTCGCCCTGCGCTACAACCGGTATTTCAACTGGTTTATCAGCGGGTTTGAGGAAAATACCTCGCTGCTCATCGAAACTTACGACCGGTATTTTTACAACCGGTTCTCTTTGGATTGGAACGAATTTATCCCCCTTGGCCCCGGCCCGAGCGCGCTGAATTTCCGGTTTTTCGGCGGCCTGATCGACAGCCGAGTTGACGACGCGTTTGACTTCTTCCTCGGCGGCTTGCCCGGCATGAAAGGCTATACGTTTTACAGCATGGAGGGCCGCCGCGCCCTAATGCTGCGCTCGGCCTATCGCTTTCCCATCTTGTCGCGCATCGACCGGCAAACCGGCCCGATCTACTCCGATCAACTCTACGGCGCGTTCTTTGCCGGCCTCGGGCGCGCCTGGGATGGCACGCCCGACGATGCGGTGCTCAACCGCGGCTGGAAACGCGAATTGGGCGCGCAATTGCGCTATGACGCCACTTCGTTTTACCTTTTCCCCACGCGCGCCAGCCTGGATGTGGCCTACGGGTTTGACCATGTGCCGTTGCAACGCGCTGGCGATCCCCTTGAACGAAGCGGTCTAAAAGTTTATTTTACACTGTTGTTTGGATTTATTACGGATGTTGGGCGGGGCAACTTTTAGCGTTCAGCTATCAGCCCCCATCCCCTGCTGCCTGCTGACCACAACGGGCGGGCACGGGGCACCGCCCCTGCGATAGCCTCTCATCCTGAAAATCCCGATCCGCTTTTGGGGCCGGGCGGGGTGACTGACCACTGACCACTTGGGCGGCGGAAGGGTTGGGTGGAACTGACCACTGTATTATTGAGGAGTTTCCCATGCGAAAATGCGCGATCTGCGCGTTTGCTGTTGCCCTGATGTGCGGGCAGACAGGCGCGGAAAAATCACCTAAGACGGCTTTTTTTCTTTCGTTGCTCGTGCCGGGGTTGGGGGAATGGTATGCAGGATCCAAAATGCGGGCTGTCGGATTTATGGGCCTCGAAGCCCTCACATGGACAGCTTATATTTCATGGCGGGGGAAGGGGAATGACATCAAAGCGGAATTTCGCACGTACGCGGACCGGCATTGGCATGAAGCGCGGTACAGCGCGTGGCGAGACTGGAACAAAAGCCAGGCCGATCCGTATCGCGAAACCCACGCGCTACCCAATAAAGACACAGACACGCAACAGTATTACGAACTCATTGGCAAATACCATCAATTTGTCTATGGCTGGGACGACATAAAGCCCAATTTTACAACCGACAATATGAGCGTGCAATCGGCGCGCAGGCAGGCTTATGAAACCCGTCGCAACGACAGCAACAAATACCTCAAACGCGCATCGCTCGTCACTGGCCTGGCCGTGCTCAACCACATTGCCAGCGCCATACACGCCTCGGTCTATACGCGCACGCTTCAAAAACAAACCGAACCGCGCTTGTGGATCGACATTAGACCCGTCGATATAGAGGGGCGGACAATGGTTGCGTTGAGGACGAGATTTTAAAAAAATAAGATACACAAAAAAACACATAAGCGTAGCCCATAACGCAACGAAGCGAGTCATGGGCGAATAGACGAATCAACGAACCTCGCCCCACCTATCCCAAAAGACTGGAAACAAATCGTAGCCCTCTGTGCGTGCCCCCATCCATCCCGCCCCCAAGCGGTCAGCAATCAGCGTCCGCCCGCTCGCCCCATCACCCGTAGGGACAGGCCCTCGTGCCTGTCCTCGCAGTCAGCGGTCAGCAAAGCCTGTGCTGAGGGAGGGGAGATGTTCTATCCCCTTTTCTTGAAGGGAGATATTGATTCCCCCCTTCCTTGTAGGAAGGGGGGTTAGGGGGTAGGTCCCGATAATTTTAAGATGGCTTCTAAGGACACGAAGGGGCACGAAGGAAGGCGGGATTGGGTGAACTGACCACTGAATTTCGGGCACGGGCGCGCCCTACATGCTCGTTTTTAATCTGCGTTCATCTGTGGTCATCTGTGGTTGCTTTTGCCTCTCCCATCTACATCTCCGCGTCATTGTCCAGCGGGAACATGGGGCGAGGGCATTGGGTATAGGGCAGGGAATTGAGGTTGGCACTGGTCGAGCCGGGCGCGTCGACAGGCACGATTCGGGCGGCGATTTCTTCGTAGTGAACCCGAAAGCCATTGGGCGACTTGCACACGACCAAATCGAAATCTCGCGGGTCGAGGCCGCGCGCTTCAAAAACTTTGCGATCCATAATGCTGACCGGGCGCGTGGTTGCCATAATGCTGTACGTGTCGGTCACGAGAACAGCGGTGTTGCCCGCATGCCCAGATGTGCCCGTGCCCGTGGTATAGGCGCCATCGGTGAGCAATTTGACATAGCCCTCGCATTCAACCGGGGAAAAGCGCGTTTTGTCAATCGCGCCGCCAATGGGCAGGGTAAGAGTCGCGCCCACGCCGGCCTGAAACGCGGCTTCAACGGCCGGGGGATCGACTATCGGCAGAAGTGCGCGACCCGTGTAGCCATGTTCAAACAACCCCTTGAGAATGGCGTTGCTATCGCCAGACGCGCCCGACGAGGTGGCATCGGCAGCATCGGAAAACACCGTGAGACCATCGGTTTTTTCAGCCAGGCGAATCGCGTCTCGAATCGACACGAGGGGCGCCGTAAAGTGGTGGCGGTTATCCCACATGTATCGGGCGATGCGCTCGGCCTCATCGCGTGCGCGCTTGGGGTCGTTGTCCGTAAAAACAATCACATTGGAGCGCAAGTCTGGCACATCGGTGAAGGGGTTGCCAATATAAACCCCACTGCCCAAGCCGCCTTTGGAATTTTCTATTTCCCGACACCAGCGGATGGCCCGACCAAAGCGACCGGTTTTGGTGATGAGTTCGTCGCCCCGCACGAGCATGGGCAGCGCGATGCGCGCGACTGTGGGTTTGACAGGCCCATCGAGAAGGGCGAGCAAGTTGCGCGCACCCCGTTGCCCGGTTTCGTACATGTCGATGTGCGGATAGGTGTGGAAAGGCACCATAATATCGGATTGTTCGATGAGGCGGTCCGTGATGATGCCGTGCAGGTCAAAGGTGGTGACAATGGGCACATCGCCGAGGATGTTGCGGATTTCAGTGAGGACATGGCCCTCGGGGTCAACTTCGGTTTCGCCGGCCATCGCGCCGTGAAAAACCATGAGCATCCCATCTGCGGGGCCGTTGTTGCGAACAGCGGTGAGCAATTCGTCCATCAGCCGGTTGAGGTCCTCATCGGCGACTGGCCCGCCCGAGACAGACGAGGCCGAATACAGGGGCACAGTGTCGATGTCGCTTCGCCCGTCAAAGACATCGAGCGCGCCGGCGATTTCGGTATTGCTGCCGCGCAGCGCGAGCAGTTCGTCGCCAAAGAGCACACTGAACATCTCGTAGGGCATACGCGCAGGGTTAAAGCTGGAGGTTTCTTGTTTAAATGCTGCGAGCAGGATTTTCATGATCTCGCCTTTCTCATTGGTGAACAGGCAAAAATTGAATTTCCAAGCGATTTGTGAAGCCCGGTATCAATAGCGAATCGGTCGTGTATTCTGGGATTGAAACAAAAAACGCTATGCGTCGTTAGCAAAACTTTCCACAGCCCTATCTACGGTATCGAGGGTCTGAAAAATATTCGCCAACTGCGTCACCATCAAAATACTCTCGATCTTTCTGGTGACACCCGTCAGCTTCAAATCGCCGCCTTCACCGCGCAAGGTTGTCAAACTCGCGGTAAGCACCCCCAACATCGCACTGCCAAACCATCTGACCTTTGAAAAATCAACCACCACTTTTTTCACACCCTCGCTCGCAAGTTTCTTAATGTGATCTTGAAAGGGAGCAACCTCGGGGCCGCTCATCAATTCTCCCGATAGGGTTAAGACTGCGACATCGTCGCGAATTTGTTCCGAAATTTTCATACAAACCTCCAAAACCAAAATTGAACTGTGTGTCACACACGGAAAATACATTTGGAAAAGCAAAAAATCAATAGGTAATCAGGCGGTCAGCAAAACAAGTCACTTCGCCTCTTCCATCTCACCTCCATGAGCATTGAAAAAAAAATTTACGCCCTCAGACGCGAACTCGCTGCGCGGTATCAACTCGGCGAAGAGCGACACAATCTCTGCGGGCGCAAAATATCCGTCACTTGCGTTGAAGATGCCGAAGCACTCTTTGACAAATTGGTCTGCGCTGACCCCGATAGCCTTGACGTGCGAGACGAGCGCGTGCCCTATTGGGCAACCCTTTGGGATTCCGCGCGTGTTTTGGCCGAAGTGCTGCTCTCGGATCGGGTGCTCACACCGGGCGAACCCGTGCTCGAACTCGGCTGTGGCTTGGGCCTTGTCTCGGCTATTGCCTGCCTCAAGCGTGCGCGTGTCACCGCCACCGATTACCAGCCCGACGCGCTCAAATTTACGCAACTCAATGGTTTGCAAATCGCCGGCATCGCGCCTGCTGTAACGCGCCTTGACTGGCGCACGCCGCCTCAAAACCGCCGCTATCCCACCTTGTTGGGCGCAGACCTCGTCTATGAACCGCGTTTTTTCGATCCCCTTATCGCCGCATTCGACGCCCTTCTGATGCCCGAAGGGCGCATTTTGTTTAGCGAACCCAATCGCATTTTGGGCAAACCCTTTTTTGATCGCCTGTCCAATGCGGGCTGGGCGTTCACACCGATGACCGAGCGCGAAGACGCAACAGTGTATGAGATTCGGAGGCGGGAGAAGTGAGACGGAAGACGGATCGCGGATTAAGAG
The DNA here is from genome assembly GCA_958295785.1 of uncultured Latescibacterota bacterium. Lineage (GTDB taxonomy): Bacteria > Latescibacterota > UBA2968 > UBA2968 > UBA2968 > VXRD01. The sequence goes on along the minus strand of OY282377.1, from coordinate 371,761 downwards.
TCCCTAACAAAAAGCGTTGCCATGGATTTGTGAGAGGCCGACTTTGAGGCGTTCCTGCGGGTGTTCACTCCTCTGTTTCAGATGCTTGATTTCTTTTTGTTAGGGCTTCTTAGCACTGGCTTACGGCGTTTTGGCACAGGCTCTGCAACGCCACTGTCTAGATCGCGGATTGTCGCGGATTAGGGGATTGCGCGGATTACCCACCACCCTCCAGCCTCCGCTATGTCCTCTCTGTCTGCTCCATTCGCCGTCCTATCTGCACGCCCCAATGTTTGTCCCTCTGTGGTTGCCTTTTCGGGCGGGCACGGGGGCACCGCCCCTACGTTTTTATTTTCGCATCTTTGTCCAACAAAGTCTTGTCAAAAATGGCGTGATTGTATCATTTTTTTCTTTCCCATTTTTGTTCCTCAATTTTTTCAAGGTGGCGTTTATGGCCGAATACGATACGATATCCAAACACCTGATTCAAACCTACCCGGACGATTTCATCCGCTTCACACTCGGACGCGCTGACATTGAGGTGCTCGAGGTGCTCGAGACCGAGCAACCCACTGTGGAAGCCCGGCGCGCCGATAGCCTGATTCTCGTGCGTATTGAGGGTGAGGATGCGTTGATTCATTGCGAATTTCAAACCGCGGACAGCACGGACACTCCGATGTCGCGTCGCATGGCCGGCTATATCGGTCGCGCCATAGAACGCTATGGTCTGCCGATCTTTTCCTTTGTGATCGACCTGCGTCCCGGTGCTGGACGACGCGATAAGGGATACTACATCCAAGAACTGCCCGGCCATGAGGTGCTGGTGAAATACAAGGTGATTCGTCTGAGTGAGATCGACGGTCAAGCGATTATCGAGGATGGTCATCCGGGCTTGCTTCCGTTTGCGCCATTGATGAAACCTCCGTCTGGCGTGTCTGCGGATGCGTGGTTGCGTCAATGTCTTCAAGCGACGGAAGCCTTGCCCTTGGATGCCTCAACCAAGGTTGACATGATGGCGGGTATGGCTATTTTAGGTGGAATATCGTACGAATTGTCCACCGTTAGGCGTATTATTTCTCAGGAGGGTTTTATGGATGCGATTATGCGTGAATCATCGTTTGCCCAATACCTTACCCAACAAGGTATTGACCGCGGCATTGAACAGGGCATTGAACAGGGGATGCGTCGCGGCAGGGAGCAAGGGATTGAACAGGGTCTGGAGCGCGGGAGTAGAGAAAGCACCATTGAAGCTATTTTCGATGTGTTGGAGGTTCGCTTTGATGCGGACGCGCCCGGTCAGTTCGCCGGTCGCATTCGGGCTATCGACGATTTGCAACAACTCAAGCAGTTGCTTCGTGAGGCGGTGCAAGTGGACAATCTCGATGCTTTTCAGCATGCGTTGGACGCAGAGGCTTAGAAGCCCTAACAAAAAGGGTTGACCTGGATTTGTGAGAGGCAGACTTTGAGGCGTTCCTGCGGCTGTTCACTCCTCTGTTTCAGACGCTTGATTTCTTTATGGTAGGGCGTCTAAACGAATGACGCGGATTGCGCGGATGAAAGGCGAGTGCGTGTAGGGGCGATGCCCCCGTGCTCGCCCGAAAAGGCTTCACCGTGCCTACGGCGTGCTCGTTTTTCGCGTCTTGAACTGCTGATGAGGCACCGCAGTTGTACCCCGTTCCGTTGATTCGCGCATCAATTTGTCCCACCCGTTTTCTGAAAAAGTTCTCGCGCTAAAAATTCGATTCTCGCACGTTCAGACAGGGTTTCCACGAGATGCAATGGCAGGCCCGAAGTGCCGAGGTACAAACCGCTCAGGGTACCGGCCACGGCTGCAAATGTATCCACGTCGCCGCCCGCAGTCAGTGCGCGCGTCACAGTGGGGATGAACGCGCCTTGTGCGCGCAGAAACGCCTCTAAGGCCACGACGACCGTGGATGGGGCTTCGCTCGGGATGGCGTCTTCTCTGATCGCTTCGGGCATCTGCTGCATGGCGGCCCACGCGTCGTCTTCGTCCATGGGCAACAAGGCGCGTATCTGCCCGATCAACGCGCCTGTGGATTCGCAAATCGGTCTGGCAGACCACTCGGCCACATCGAGGACCTCGTTCACATCCAGCGGGCGATGCGTGACCAGATGCCCCACCACATGCGCGAGTGCCACCGCTGGCGCGACCGCACGCGGATCTTTGTGCGTCACCCAACTCGCGGCCAGCGCGTCTTCCCGAATGTCCTCACCCGTCGCCCAGTGCCACAAGCCCACCGGCGCGATTTTCATGACCGCGCCATTGGTGGCCTTGTCGCGCGACGCGGCTTCGGACCACGCCACCCCGCGATCCAAGCGTTCCAGTGTTTCCCGAAAAGCCCCGCCGTAAGAATGCAGATCACCCCGCCGCCACAAGTCCAAGAACCGCTTGGCCATATCTTCGGGATCGACCTTTCCACACGCCACAATCGACTCGACCAGCACCAGGGTCTGTTGCGTGTCGTCCGTGTATTCTCCGGCGGAGAGCGTCATCACGCCCGCCCGATTGACCCGATCTCGATAGCGGTCAGCCAGGCCATCAACCGCCAGAATCCGCGCCCGCTTCCATCCCTCGCAAAAACTGCCCAGCGCATCGCCAATCGCGCCGCCCAACAGCGCGCCCGCGAACAAATCTTCAACATCGACATCTTCTTCCGGCTCTGTTTCCCAGTAATCGGTCATAACGGACATCCTCAAAGTTCAAAAGTTCATCGCAGATCGACTATTCGAGCGGGCACGGGGCCGCGCCCCTACGATCCGGATATTCGGCTATTCCTCACGCGCGTCCAAAACGCTGCGAAATGCGCGGATGTGATCGGGCGTTGTGCCGCAACACCCGCCGATCATGAAGCCGCCTGCGTCCAACAAAGGGCCAACATATCGCGCCATGTCCTTTGGCCCTTGGGAATACGACGCCTGTTTGGTCGCGCTGTCCAGCGTGGGCAGGCCCGCATTGGGATAGGCCATCAACCGCTTGTTTTCAATGCCGCGATCCGCAAGGGCGCGGTGCATCTGCACGGTGCCCTCTATCGCATACGGCATGCCCGTGTGGTCTGTGTTGCGCGTTTCCGCGCCGCAGTTCAGGCCAAAAAGTTGCACATGGTCGATCAAATTCTCGCCATTTGAAAATTCGCCACGCGCCAGCGTGTCCAGCACATCGGCCGGCGAAACCCCCCAATCCGTGCGATAAATCACCGCGCCCGTCAAGCGATCTCGCGTCCATTTATACGTCATATTCACGGCGATAGGCAAGCCGGTTTGCCGCGCAACATCCACGGCAATGGCCGCTTCTTTGGCGGAAAACTGCGTCTCGATCACAAAAAAATCGACCCCGCCTTTGCCCAGGGCATCGATCACGCGCCGATGGGCTTCGCGCACCTCTGCATTGGGAATGCCAAAATCCGTATCGCCGGCGTCGGCTTCAATCGCGCCGGGGGATGGGCCAATAGAGCCGCCCACATAAACCGCGCGCCCACTTTCTTCAACGGCGCGGCGCGCGTGTTGGGCGGCCAAGGTGGTCAAGTGCTCGGCGTCATCCGCGTCGGCATCGGCCATTGCCAGATGCAGGGGAGACGCGACAAAGGTGTTGCTGCCAATGGCGTCTGCGCCCGCGTGGATGTACGCGCGATGCACGGCCACAACCGCGTCGGGATGCGACAGATTGGCAATCGCGCTATTTGCCAAATTCACCCCCCGCGCAAACAACTGAGAGCCGAACCCCCCGTCGTAGAGCATCGGGCGGTCGTCTGTGAGGCGTGTTGCAAAAGACTTCATACGACCATCCTTTTGAACTGACACCCCTCGACAAACGCGTCGAAAAAGTCGGGCGTCGTCTCCAACTCGATGTGTTCAATCCGCTTTGCGACGCGCTCTGCTTCGGCGCGGCGTTTCCGCGACAGCAAAACCTCGCGCGCGCCCAAGATCGCGGCATTGCCCACCTTTTCAATGCGCTCGGCACGCACGGGGGCGAGAAAACCAATGTCAATCGCGTTTTGCACCTTGACGTAATTGGCGAACCCTCCCGCGAGATACAGGCGGTGAATTTGATCCGGCCGGACGCCAAATTCGCGCATCACAATCAACTGCCCGCAGTAATTTGCAGCCTTGGCCTGGGCCAAATTGCTCGCGTCTTCACGCGACAGGGCGATCCCGCGTTCGGGCACCACGGGCAGTTCAAATTGCTTGCGATTGGCAAACGCGCCCTTTTCACTCATCAAATTGTGCCGCCGGAGTTCGGCCAGCAAATCGATCAAACCCGACCCGCACAAGCCCATAGGCACGCCGTTGCCGATAGCGCGATAATTAAACCGACCGTTTTCCCACACCCCGGATTCGATGGCCCCGTCTTGCGCGGGCATGCCACAGGTGATGCCGCCGCCTTCAAATGCCGGCCCTGCCGGGCAAGACGCCGCCACCAACCGCCCGCGATTGCCCACCACCACTTCGGTATTGGTGCCCACATCCATGAGCATCACAACCTCGTCTTGCCCGCCCATGCCCACGGCCAGCATATCGGCGACCACATCGCCGCCTACGTGGCTCGCGATGAGGGGCATGCCATAGACCCGCGCTTTGGGGTTTGCCCGAATGCCCAACCGCCTGCTGCTTTCGCACAGGGCTGTGGTGGCGCGTTTTCCCGCCAAATACTCGTGTTCTGTCTGCGACTTGTAGGGCTTTTGCCCAATGCTCTGTATGTCGAGCCTGAAAAACAGATCGCGCATGGTGGCATTGCCCGCGACGACAATTTCGTAAATTTCCTGCCGCGCAAAGCCCAGCGTTTCGCCCAATTCAAAAATCTCGTTGTTGACCGCATTGACCAGGGCTTTCCACAATTCGTTGGGATATTCGCCGTCGTAGGAAATGCGATACATCACATCGCTGCCGCCAAAGCGTTGGGGGTTTTCAAAGGACGCGATGGCAACGCTCTCGCCGGATTCCAAATCCACGAGATCCATCACAACCGTTGTGGTGCCCACGTCAATCGCCAAGCCATAGACATGCCCCCGAAATCGGTCGATGTCCTCCCCGTCGTAGCACACGCGGTCCCCGCGGCGCGTCACCACCGGGTCAAAGTCCATCTTCTTGGACGGACTCAACGTCAAAATCTGCGGCGCGCGGCGCAGGGGGGCAAATTCAATGTCCGCGTCCAAATCCACCACTTCGGCCTGACAGGCCAAGCGGTAATTGTCTTTCAAAAAGGACTCGGCCTCGGTTTTGGGACACAGGGCATCCATCCCCGCTGTGATTTCCACCACGCATTCATGGCAAATTCCCGACCGAAAGCACGATGTTGGCACGCGAACCGCGAGGTCGTCGGCATAATCAAAAATCGTCTTCTGCCCTGCGAGGGGTTGCACCTGCCCAGCGTGTGCTATCGTTCCCCTTCCCTTTTTTCTTGCTCTGAGCGCGGCTTTTGCGGCCGGATATGCGTCTGCGTCCGTTTCCCAAGCCGTGCGATAATCGAGGTTGTCGTCGCTCGCGCATTGAAAAAGCACCCCGTCGGGCGCTGGTTTTCGCTGGTACTGACATCCAAATTTGGCCGTGCATTCGCTGTTTTTGTTTTTGTAGGGACAGCGCGTCATGGCCTGTTCATCGGCGTGTTGGACGATATCCGCGAAAATCTCGGCCATGCGATTTAGCCGCTGTCGATAGGCTTTTTGATCGATTTTTTTCATTTCATCCTTTCCCTACGCATTCTCCATCTCCCATTCCCGCAACAATTGCACGGCCAATTCCACGCAGGCGAGGGCATTTTCGCCGTACCCATCCGCGCCCATGTCGTCGGCAAATTCCTGTGTGACGGGCGCGCCGCCCACCATAATTTTCACGTCGTCTCGCAAATCCTCGTCGATAAACGCCTCAATGGTCTTGCCCATATTCGGCATGGTCGTGGTCAGCAGCGCGGACATGCCCAGCAAATTGGCCTCGTGTTCTTCAACCGCTTCGATAAACTCATCTTCCGAGGTATCCACGCCCAAGTCGTGGACCACAAACCCCGAACCGCGCAACATCATAATGCACAAATTTTTGCCAATATCGTGCAAATCGCCCTTGACCGTGCCCATGATAACCGTGCCGACGGGGTCGATGCCCGAAGCCGACAAAATGGGTTCAATATGCGCCATCCCCGCTTTCATCGCGCGCGCACACGCCAGCACTTCGGGTACAAAAATAAAATTCTCCCGAAACTTGATCCCCACAATGCCCATGCCCGCGATCAAGCCATCGTCCATAATTTCCAATGCGCCCACGCCTGCGCTCAGGGCTTCGCACGTCAAGCGGTCCACATCGAGATGCGCGCCATCGATCAACGCGGCGGCAATGACCTGCATCTCGGCGCTCGCCCGCGAGAACAACGCGATATTGCGTTGGATCTCATCCGGGCGTTCCAAAAATTCCTCGATCTCTTCTCGGATAAACGCATTTTGAATATCGCACAACTCAGCCATGTGATTTCTCCGCGTGCCAATCTGCGACCGCCTTGGGGATTTCCTTCAAATTTTCGATAGCCGTCTGCAAAGGTATCGCGCACTCTGGCCCGATCATATCCACGCCCGCATCGAGGTTTTGGTACACTTCTTCGCGCACGGCTTGCGGGTCTTTTGCAAACAGGGTTTCCGGATTGTTGATATTGCCCACCAGCGCGATGCGATCCTTCACAATCCCAATCGACTCATTGGGGTCGTTCTTCGAATCGTAGTGAAATGCCGCCATGCCGGTTTGTGCGATGTACGCCATGCGATCCACCGTGCGCCCGCAAATGTGCAAAATCAGCGGAATGGGAATGCGGTCGGCAAATTCGATGTGCAGATCGCGCAAGTACCGGTCATAATACGCGCCGCTGACCAAATCGCCGGTCGCGTGATCGGGCAGGGTTAGGGCGTCGGCACCCGCTTCAATTTGCGCCCTGCCAAATGCGATGGTCACGTCTTTCAACTTGTCGAGAATTTGCCGCGTGTGATCGGGATCGTCCAGCGAGAGGAGCAAAAAATCCTCCACGCCAAAACAGTGATAGGCCAAAGACCAAGGCCCCATCGTCTTGCCGATAATCGCCACCTCATCGCCGTATTTCTTTCGCAAAACGCCAATCGCATCCAGCACGCATTTCGTATCCGGATGGGTGAGCAAATTCGACGGGATTTTGATATCGTCCGCAGTTTGCCAGATCGGTTCTCTCATCCTCACTGTGGGCCAGTTGTCCTTTTGCTCCCACTGAATTTTGCACCCCAAGGCCGACGATTCTTGAATGATCGTGAACACCGGCATGATCGTGTCAAAGCCCAGTTCGGTATAGCCCGTTGCTGCCAACCGCGCCATGGATTCTGCGTCGCGATTGGCCTGCGGAAACGGCGCGTCGACCAGGTCCATCAATTCCACGGTGGCGACCGACGTGGGATTGCACGTTGGCGTGCGGTCCACGGGTTCGCGCTTGAGCGCGGCCAACACGCGGTCGCGCGGTTTCATCGGGGCGATTGTTTGATCGTGCATGGCTGTCTCCGTTGTGTTATACCAAATTGATTTTATGTTACCCTGATGTGATGCGATATGCTACCCACAAATGATTCCCTGTCATTCAGAGAAGCCATTGCAAAAATGCCATCGCAAAGGACCCTCCGATAAAGCCATCGCGCACAGCGCGCAAGGCCGTCTTGCAACCCACCTCCCTCTTGCAACCCACTTTGCAGGCCAGCGCATGTCTTCCTGTTACAAAAGCGCTTTGCGCTGTGCCAGCCCCTCGGCGCATGAGAGCGGCATTTTTTGCCTACTTTTTTTGCTGTTGAAAAAAAGTCGGTCGCCGCACGCCGTAGGCACAGGCGTAGCCAACGCATCACAGGCAACAAACGATGCTGTAGGGCCAAACGCTTGAGACAAGATTCCTCATTCCTCCCTGATGGGAGGCAGGATACGGAAAAATAAAAATCAGAACGGGGATGTCTATATCGGAAACACCTCGGTTTTCCAATCAATGGGAACTTGAGAGACTTTCTCATTCCCCGAAGGCTGATGCACGGGCTTGCCCAGCGGTCGCATCTTCAAATTGCCCTCGTAAAAATCTACAATTCTCCGGCAAGTGATTTCACAGAATAACTCGTCTCTGTCAATGGACACGGCCCTGCGGTTGTGTTTGAGAGCCGCAATCGCCGCGCTTCCAACGCCGCCATAAGGATCCAAAACCCAATCGCCTTCGCAGGTCATGGACAACACGCACCGCTCGACGAGTTCAACGGGAAATTGGCAGGGATGTTCAGCTATCTTTTCTGGGTGATTGGATTTGACATTGGGAATATCCCAAACGCAGTCGTCGAACTCCGATTGCAATAACGCCCAAAAATCTGACGGATTTTTGCCCAGCGGATTGCCACTCGGCATGCCCTTTTTCGCGCCTTTGTAATGTCTTTTGCCCGGGTATTTCGAGGGCACTCGAACCGCATCCAAATTGAAAATGTACTGGGCGCTCTTGGTGAACCAAAGCAGGGTTTCGTATCTGCCAGAAAAGCGTTTTTTCGCGTGCAACCCATGCCCAAAATGCCAGATGATTCTGTTTCGAAGCTGCAACCCCAAACTTTTGAACACGGGATAAAAGTAAATATCGAGCGGATAAACCTCGCCTTGATCCAGGTAATTCCCCACTTGCCAACAGAGACTGCCATCGGATTTTAAGACGCGCACCAATTCGGCAATGACGGTTTTCCGATCTTCTAAATAGGATTCAAAATCGATCTTTTTTTCGTAATTCTTCCCGATGTTATAGGGCGGCGAACTGATGATCAGACTGAAAAATTCATCGGGCAGTTTTCTGCACGCTTTGAGCGCGTCCGCCCGTATGACGCCCATTTTCTGTTTGGGCTGAAAGTGCCTCGAAATTTCTGGCCTCTCCCGATGATCGGACAAAGTTAATTGCGCCATTGTGTTTTCCCAACACAGCGTTGATCCAGCCCTAATTCTGCGTGCTTGGGGCCGCGAGCACGCCTCGGTTGGCGGCCTGTTCCAGTTCTCGCAAAACCGAGCGCACATTGGGCGCGCGCACCAACAACACGCCCACCAAGGCATCGTGTGCCGCGCCGCAGTTGAAGCGCACGCGATCTTCCGCGCCTTTCACTTTCTCCAATTCGCCCAGTTTTGCAAGCCCGCCGGCCACCAATCGAACGCGCCGCTCTGCGCCGCTTTCCTCGCGATCCGCAGTGATTTGATACACCCCGTCAGATCCAACCGTTGCCGAAATATGCAAGCCCGACTTTTTGTCCAAAATGGTCAATGGCCGCGCAGACACCTCGCCATCCATGCCCTGTTTGCACGCTTCCAAAAACAGCCGCTTCACGGCCAGCAGATGCGCCGCGCCACACGGGAAGCGCAACAGGCCCTCGGGCGTTTCCTCCATTCCTCCCAAAACCCGCATCGCCCGTTTGACCGAATCGATCCGCACCCTCGCGCCCTCGCGCTGGCTGTACGTGTGAACGCGAAACACCGCGCCCTGCGCGTTTTCCTGCCGATAAAGCCCAATCGAGATGTCGCAAAAATGGGCATCCATCGGCAGCAATTCGATTCGCCCGCCAATATCCAAAGTTCGCGTCATGAAAATTCCTTTTTCCCTAACCCGTCAAAAACTCATCCAGCGCGTTCACGGCTTCGTCAATGTGTGCTTTTTCAATTACCAGCGGGGGCAAAAAGCGCACCACATCAGGCCCGGCAACACAGATCAGAATGCCGTGCTTTTCTCGAACTGCATTCATCGCATCCGCAGCCGGTATTTCTTTGAGCACCACGCCGGCGATCAAACCGCTGCCGCGAATTTCCGTTACCGCCTCCGAATGTTTATCCTCCAACGCATTCAGTTTGTCAAACAAATACGCGCTCTTCTCTTTTATACCGGCAATAAATGCGGGATCGGACAGGGTCTTGAACACCTCGATTGCCACCGCACACGACACCGGATGCGCCCCAAAGGTCGCGGCGTGATCCCCCGGTTCCACGGCATCGGCCACATCTTGCGTTACGAGCGTCGCGCCGATGGGCAAGCCGCCAGCCAGGGGTTTGGCGAGCGTCATAATATCGGGCGCGACCCCGTATTGTTCATAGCAAAACAGGGATCCGGTTCTGCCCAAACCGCACTGAATTTCGTCGAAAATCAACACCATCTTCATCTCGTCGCACAGGGCGCGCACGCCTTCCAAAAACGCCGGGTCCGATGCGTGAATCCCGCCTTCTGCCTGCAATGGCTCCAACAACACGGCCACGGTTTGGCTGTCTGCCAATTTTTCCACGGACTCCAAATCGTTCAACTCGGCAAATTCAATGCCCGGCAGCATCGGGCCAAATCCCTTGTGGTATTTGGGTTGCCCGGTTGTCGAAATCCCGCCGTAAGTTCGCCCGTGAAAAGAATTGTTCATCGCAATAATTTTATTTTTTTGGGCATCCTCAAAATTTTTGTACCCCCACTTGCGCGCAAACTTCAGCGCCGCCTCAATGGATTCGGTCCCGCTATTGCAAAAAAACACGCGGTCCGCAAACGAATGTTCGCACAACAACCGCGCCAGTTGCGGCGCTGGAATCGTGTGATACAAATTTGAAACGTGGATCAGCTTGCCCAGTTGTGCGTTGGCCGCCTCTTGAATCGTCGGGCTGTTATAGCCCAAGGCATTGACAGACAGGCCACTTACAAAATCGAGATAGCGTTTGCCATCCGTATCTGTGAGATAGACCCCATCGCCCTTTTCGAGCACAAACTCGGGCCGGCCATAAGTTTGCAAAATGTACTTCTGTTCCAAGTCGATAATTTCTCGCGTGGTCATGGTGTGTCCTTTGGAGGTGAGAGGTGAGTTTGGCCACAAAAAGCACGAGCGGGCAAAGCGCAAAAGACGAGCAACGTGTGTAGGGGCGATGTCCCCGTGCTCGCCCAAAGATCAAAACGTAGGGGCCATGCGTTTTTTATTGCACAATTTGTGTGCCAATGCCTTCGCGTGTAAAAATTTCCAGCAAAAGCGCGTGCGGAACACTGCCATCAATGATATGCGTTTTGTGAACGCCGCCCTTTACAGAACGCTCACACGCGCGCAATTTGGGGATCATTCCCCCGCTGGCAATGCCCTTGCCGATCAGGGCTTCCACATCATTGACATGCAGGGTTGAGATTTGAGAGTTTGGATCGTCCGGATCTTGTCGAATGCCATTCACATCTGTTAAAAACACCAGTTTTTCCGCTTGCAGTGCCCGTGCGATCTCGCCGGCCGCGGTATCGGCATTCACATTGTAACTCGCGCCATCCGGCCCCAATCCAATTGGCGAAATAATGGGAATCATCCCTTCTTCACAGGCCAGACGGATGGGATCGGGATCGATGCGGGCCACATCGCCAACATAACCGATATCGACCTGTTTCGTCTCCCCATCCTCCTCAACCGTCGCAAAATGCCGCGTGACAAACATCACCCCCGCGTCTTTGGCCGACATGCCGCGCGCGCGTCCATCGAGGATTTCCAGGCCATCGACAATGCGCCGATTCACTTCGCCAAACAGCGTGTCTTCCACCACCTGCATCGACGCCTTGTCCGTGACGCGCAAGCCATTGACCCATTGCGATGCGATTCCCGATTCTTCCAAACGCCTGCTGATATCCTTCCCCCCGCCGTGTACGACCACGGGCCGCATGCCCACGGTTTCCATAAAGACCAAATCGGCCATCACCGTCGGTGAACCGCCCTCTTCAGGTTGCGTGCTACCGCCGTATTTTACCACGACAATTTTGTCGCGGAATGAGCGAATATACGGAAAAGCTTCAATTAAAACGGCGGCTTTTTCGATGACATGGGGATCCAAGGGTCTCTCCTTCAGCAGTCAAATCTACACACCATCCCATAAAGACGCGGTAAGCCCTGCATCAAATTCATATTTTCCACAGCTTGGCTGGCCGCGCCTTTGCACAGATTGTCTTCCAGCGCATTGATATAGGCAAAGCCGTCGTCAACGCCCAGTTTGATGAGCAACTCGTGCGTGCCCACCACATCGCGCGTGCCCCACCAATGCGCGTCAGAATCTTCGACCACCCGCACCAAATCGTCGGCATCATAAGCGTTTGCAATGGCTTCGCGCAACTGCATTGCGGCTTCTTCATTTGCCAGCGATTTCAGGCTATCGGCGAGTTCAATGCGAATATTTGCGTTGATGCCCGCAAATACGGAGCGCAGCACAATGGGCGTAAAATTCACTTCAAAGCCCGAATACAACACCATTTCGGGAACGTGTTTGTGTCGCTTGCCATAGTTATATGTTATTTCATTTGCCACTTCCTCCACCTCGGCACGCGCGCCCGAAGTGCCCGAAGTGGCGACGATGGTCGCCTCCCCCTGCACGAGTGTTTTGAGGGGATGAAGAGATAGAATGACGCTTGTGGGATAACAACCCGGATTGCCCACCAAGCGCGCATTGGCGATCTGTTTTGCAAACAAAGCGGGCAGGCCATAAACCGCTTCTTTGAGCAACTCGGGGGCCGTATGCACCATGCCATACCCGGCTTCAAACGCCGCTTTGGGCAAGCGAAAAGCCCCGCTCATGTCAATGACTTTCACACCTGCGGTCAATGCCTCGGGCGCAAACCTCATCGATTCGGGGTCCTTGGTGGCCAAAAACGCCACATCGCAATCGGATAACACGCCTTCCCGGCGTTTTGAATTTTGGCGAAACGCAATGGTTGCCCGCTTGTGGTTTTGCAAGACTTTTTCAATCTCTTGCCCCACCATCCCGGTATCGCCGTAAATACCCGTTTTGATCACTGTCATTTCCTTCCCGTATTCCCAAGTGGTTGGCGCGCCCGTGAACGAATGCCCCATACCATCTTTTCGAGGCATTGATGGCTTATCTGATTGCTGCGTAACATCAGTTACCGATCAATTTGTGGACGAAGTTTTCTGTATCCAAACGCGCTTTTCAAGATTCTGGCATGCTTCTGGCGACCGACACAAAATAAAAATGGTATTTTCGCCAGCGAGGGTTCCGGCAACTTCTTCCCATTCTGCTCGATCAATTGCTTCACAAACACCCTGGGCATGTCCGGTAATTGTCTTCAAGACCAGCGTTTGCGCCACCGCTTCTACACTGACGACAAAATCCTGCAATTCGCGCTGAAGCAAATTTTCGCCTTGTAATGGCCGTTGATCTGCCCCGACAAACGCACCGGGAGCCCGATAGCGAAACCCACCGTCGCCATCGGGCACTTTCACCACGCCCAGTTCCTTAATATCTTTTGATAGGGTCGATTGCGTGGTCGAAATCCCAACATCCTTCAACGCGGCACTGAGTTCCTCTTGTCGCGCAATGGACTGATCTGAAATCAGTTCTAAAATTTTTTGCTGGCGTTCTTGTTTTGCATTCATAAGACCATAAAATACAGAAGAATCCGTTTAAATCAAGAATAAAAATTCATAAAATTGAATTTTTATTCATACACATGCGAGCGGCTGATCAGCTTGCCCATAACGACCTCTCGTCACTGGCGCGTCTGCCATCCACAATACGGGGATAAGTTAAAAATTCGCTCCAAATAGTCAACTTTTATTATTTAGAACGCACGGGTAAAAAACAAAGAGCCGCGCAAAACTGCACGGCCCTTTCTAATGATGGATCATCCCCCCATATCCCTTCGCGTCCGTGACCTGCGTTGTACACCGCCAGTGCCCTTCGTGGATCAACCCGCCGCTTGCACAGGGTCATCTTCCCACTGGTCAGAGCTTCGGAAACTCCCCGCGGCGATCTGTTTCAATGCCTCGCGCAAATCGTCCAACAAAACGTAAAACAGCGGAATGACAAACAGCGTCAGTGCCGTTGACACAATCAGCCCACCCATCATGGTAATGCCCAAGGGCGCGTAGGGCATGCCCATCATCGTGCTGCTGCCAATGGCCATGGGCAACAACCCAAACACGGTCGTGCAGGTCGTCATTAAAATGGGCCGAAAGCGATTGTGACCCGCCGCCATAATCGCCTCTGTGCGGTCCATACCCGATAGACGCGAGCGGTTGATCATATCGACCAATACAATCGCGTTGTTGACCACCACCCCAATCAGCACTATCGCCCCCACATTCGACATAAAATCCATCGTCGTATTCGTGAGCCACAACCCCCAGTACACGCCCAAAAACGAAAATGGAATGGCGAAAACCACGGCAAAGGGCAAAATGACCGACTCGAACAACACGCCCATCAGCAAAAACACAAACGCTATCGCCATCACAATGGCAAAGGTCATCGCCTGACTTTCCCGGCTGTATTGCGAATACCGCTCGCCCTTGTTCCACTCGTAGCCCCTCGGCAGGGTGAACCCCTCCATCACTTTGTCGATCTCCTGATACATCCCCTCGATATCGGCCTTGGTGGTATAGACGCGCACGCGCAACCGGTTGCGCCCATTGTGCCTAAAAATACGGCTCGGCCCCTTGGTGATCTCAAAGGTCGCAAAACTCGACAAGGGCAATTTTTCGCCCGCGTCTGTTACAAACATAAAATTCTTCAACTGCACCAGCGATTGCCGGTCGGATTCGTCCAAAATCAGTTGCACATTCACTTCGTGATCGTCTGCTTGAAACCGCGGCAAGGTCGCGCCGCGCAGTTGATAGGCCAGAGTGCGGCTGATCCGCTCGGCTGGAATCCCGTGCTTTTTGGCCTGTATCCGGTTGACGCGAATGCGAATCTCGTCTTTGCCAAATTCCAAATCGCTTTGCAAACTCGTCACCGTTGGGATTTGCTTCAACCGCCGTTCCACCTCGCCGAGCATATCTTCCAATTTTTCAAAGTCAGGCCCGTACAAGTACACGCTCACATAAGGGTCTCGCCCGCCCGAGCTTCGAGATTCCACCGACACCCGAAACCCGACATAGCGCGGCACGTCCCGATTCAGTTCGTCGATGATCTCTTGCCGCGTCATCCACCGGTCAAGGGGAAAGCCCATGCCATTGCGCCCCCAGCGATACACCGCGTACCACCACGCCTGATGCGGGTCTTCTTCGAGATTCATCCGCAAATTGATGTACCCGCGCCGGAAATACGTCATGACATTTTTGATTTTGTACCGGCCGCGCCGTTCATTGACATAAGTTTCGAGATCGGTCGCAATTTTATCCATCTCTTCCAGCGAAAAATTGTTGGGGCCATACATGCGAATGGTCACGCGATTCGAGGAAAAACGCATCTGATCCGTTTTCTTCGTGTTCTCCAGCGGAAAAGCGATGGTGGCAAACAACAGGAGCGCGATCAAAAACGCATCTCGGCGATGGTGAATCACCCAGTGAAGCCCGCGCCGATAAAAGCCACGCACAAACGCAATGGACTTGGGATCGGACTTCACCACCGAGTCGCTAAACCGCTGTGCGGCCAAGGGAATGAACAACAGCGCGACAAACAGAGACGCCACGAGCGCGAACACCACGGGCATCCCGATTTTCGACAGCAAAAACTTCATGTCAAAGCTGTCATTCATCAACATCATCGGCAAAAACACCACCACTGTCGTCAACGTCGCCATCGCAATTGCCAAGCCCACCTCGCTCGCGCCGTGAATGGACGCGCTTCGTGCGTCCTCGCCCTCGGATCGCAGGCGGTAAATATTCTCCACAATCACAATCGCGTTATCGACCACCATGCCCACGCCCACCATCAAGCCCATCATCGTCAACAAATTGAGCGACCAACCCATAAAATAGAGCACGGTGATCGTGATCATCACACACAGGGGAATGGACAGCGCGATCAGCGCGGTCATTCGCACGGCGCGCAGGAAAAACAACAACACCAGCGCGGCGAACAACCCGCCCCACAGCCCCGTGATTTTCAAATTGTCCATCGAATCGGCGATGAGCTTGCCCTCGCTGTAAAACAAGCGGAACACCACAGGGGTATGGGCCTCGATCTCCGCCATTTTGGCGACAATGCGTTGGCACAAATCCACGATATTTTCGCCCGATTCCTTGTACACATCCAAGCCCAGGTTGTGTTGCCCATCCACGCGCCACACCCGGTCGCGCGGCGGCGCAGCATATACCACATCGGCCACATCCTCGAGGCGCACCCTCTTGCTGCTGTGCCGGCTTTGCACCGCGATATTCTCGATTTCCGCAAGGCTTTGATAATGCGCCAGCGACCGCACGAAAAACCGCTTTCCCCCCTCGGAAACGCGACCGCCAGACAGGGAAAAATTGTCCTGTTGCAACGACGCCACGAGTTCATGGGTTTCAATGCCGTGCGTCCGCATCCGCTCTTGATCCACCAAAATCAGAACTTCCTTGTCTTCAAACCCCCAGATGCTGGTCTTCGCCACGCCATCGACCCGTTCAATGGGATCGAGCACATGGGTTTGAACCCATTGCTCCTTGTCGGCGATGTCCTCCGGAATGGACAGCCCGGTCCAGATCACCTCGGAATCGGTTTCTTGATTCCACGAATACACCTTGATTTTATCGCGCACTTCTTCGGGCAAATCGAGCTTGGCGCGCTCCAATCGGTCTGCCACGCGCACGTACGCATCGCGCATGTCTGTGCCGCGGTGAAAGCGCAACTCGACTCCTGCCCAAGGTTCCCCGGCAAAGGCGTAAATATCGCTGAGTTCTCTCACGGTTCGCATGTGCTGCTCCATCGGCAGGGCGATGGTGTGAAACCGCTCTTGAACAGACGCATTTTCCTGCGCCACATCCACCCAAAACCGATTCCAGTCATTGCCCGACGCCCACGCCTGAATGGGAATGCGCCAATACGCCACCAGCCCAATCACCATCAACCCGACCAAACACATCGTCACCGTGACGGGCCTCGTCACCGAAATTCTGGGCAACAGCGATGTTCTTTTTTTCGTGTCGATCATTACACCCTCTAAATCGAGATTGAAGGATGAAAGAATTTTCAGGATGAGTATTGCACTTCCACCTGTATAGACACATCTCTGACCGATTCGGTTTTCTTTTCAAAAAAAATCCGCATCCCTGTCCAAGTGAAACAGGTCGCGGATCGCGATGAGATATTTGTTGACTTTGTTCTTCAATT
This sequence comes from uncultured Latescibacterota bacterium, assembly GCA_958295785.1. Classification (GTDB taxonomy): domain Bacteria; phylum Latescibacterota; class UBA2968; order UBA2968; family UBA2968; genus VXRD01. Next base: position 354,736 of record OY282377.1, on the reverse strand, counting down.
TGCAACAAAATGGGATGCGGGATATGGACAACTGAAAAACAAACTGGTATTGCTTTTTGTCTCTATGGGCGGGCACGGGGGCCACGCCCCTACGATTGCTTTTCATCCGCGTTTATCCGCATTCTTATGTGGGTACCTCTCGCCTTTGGGCCGGGGGGAAGGCCGGGGTAACTGACCACTGACTTACCACAAATGGACGAACACGGCGGGGCGCACTTTTTGGCCCGCGGTGCCAGCGGACAGGAGTGAGTCCGCATACGCCGCATCATTGACCATCTGCTCGCGGCTGCCCCCTTTTAGAAACAGGTGCAAATTCTGATCGGGTTTTGCGACCATGGCCCCCACTGTTTTGCGAAACTCGCCCGGCCCCAACCCGCGTTTGACAGACCGCCCGTCTTCTGAAAACACCAGCCCTTGAGCGGTGTATAAAATCACCACATCGCCGGGCTTGGGGTCGTGATGGTGGACGCGCCACACGGGTTGCGACACGTTCAAAATCATAATGCCCAAGCAGAGCATCAACATCATAATCCCCAAAAACAACTCTTTGCTCACGTCGTGCGCTTCGGCATCTGATACCGCACGTTGTAAAAACCGCCGCCTCATGGCCCGTTCTCCACGTCGCGCATGCCCAGCCATTCGCGCTCCAAATCGGACATGCGACTCAGCAATACATCATACCCCTTGCGAAGCGGCAGATAGGCCAACAGCGCGACGAGCGTTGTTTGAAATGCGAGCACCAACCCACCTGCCATATCGCGCAACACTTTGAACGTCTCGGTGGCTTCATCCAACAGGGTCAGTTCTTCGGCCATCAGCAAAATGCCGCACACAGTGCCCAAATACCCGTAAAACGGAATGCGGTTCAAGGCGCGTTGCGCGGTCAACAACCGGTCGCCGAACACCGCGAGCAAGTCGTCTATGGCGTCGTCGTCTCGCGCTTTGAGATCGGCGTAATTCTCGCGGCTGTGGCGCAGTCTCTCGGCCTGCTGCTTTCGCCGCGCGGTCAATGTATCGGGCTGTGCATTGTTTTCCGCATTGAGGCGACGCCAAAAATGAATCAGCGTGACCAGATGCGCTGCCGAACTGCCCAAAATGAGCGCGTAAGACGACCGCCCGACCCACTCGACCCAGCCCCCTGCTGGCGGTGCAAAAAAGTAAAAATAAATGCCAATGCCCGCCATGCCCGCGCCGGCCACCCCGCCGATGACAGGCCCAATCCAAGTGAACGCGGTCAACCCAAACTGTTTTTCGTATCGGCAAACAGTTGCTGCGTGCTGCATCAAAATCAGCGCGCCGGCCACCGCGCACACGGCCCAAAAAAGAACCAAAGACAACATCTCGGCCCAGTGCAATCCGCCCATCAATTGCGTTCTCCTGTTATCGACTGCCATCGCGTGATCGCGTATAGCACGTAGAATCCCAACACCAATGTCGGCAACACCAGCCCCAATCGCGTGGCCCGCCCGCTCGCGCCATCGCGGCCCGTTCCCTGCGGATGCGGTGGCCCCTCAGTCCCCTTGTCCTTTTCACCGCGTTTGCCTTGCGCCTTGCCACCGCGCTCTTCGGGCGGGCGATAGGCTTGCTCTCGGCTGCCGCGCTTGTCCAAAATTGTCTCACCATCCGCTGTATTTGCCGCCTGTTCGCCCTTGAGTGCGCGGGGGGTTGGATAGATCAATTGCCGCTGCACCGCCGGCAGTTTCTCTGACCATGAGCGCGTTTTTTGTGCCACAGGTGCCGACACCTCTTCTGTCAAAGGGGCGGTCTTTCCCAATGACAGGGATGCGGAAAGGGCGCGTTCTCGATAGTAAAGCGGTATGTTGAGGTCGCTTTGTTGCGCCATGGTCGCCTCGATGTTTTCCCGCCGGGCCTGCAACGCGGCGATTTGTTGGGCGAATTTGTGATAGTCCATCGCCTGTTGCCGCGCAGACACCGCGCCCACAGGTTGCCCCAATGCGCGGTCAATCGCCTCGCGATCAAAGGTGACGCTCAGGTTCACAATCCCAAACGTGTGCGCGCCCCAAATCGGCTCGGCAGAGGGAATGTCTGGCAGGGGATGGGCATAGACAATTTCTGATGCCTGTCCGCCATCTGCCTCCCATTCTCCGCTGGAGACCACAACGGGATATAACCTGCCCGCGCCATCTTTTAGATATAACCCGCCCAAAAAACAACTCTCGACCCCATCTGTATCCCAACACCGCACGCGCAGGTGATTTTGCCCGCGAAAATACAGATCGGGAATGCTCACTTCCACGGGCGTCAAGCGGGTTTTGCCCACGGGAAAATCGTTGAGCCAAACGCGCGCTTCGTCGTCTGCCCAAAAGATCATCACCGCCGTCAGGCCCTCGGGCACGACGCGGTCGGGACGACCTTCCGGCAATTTGTCCAGCACATCGGCATCGGACACCCGCATCACTCTCACCAAGCTGTCTATGGCGGCGGACACATCGTTGTATTCCCGGCGCAGGGTCAGGTCTGTGGCATCTGCATCACCGCTCGCACAGAGCAAAAGCAACCACATAAGAACGGGAATGAACACGTTAGTAATCCGCAAAAGATCCGTCATCTTCATGCCAGAACATCCCGCGCAGGCGATGCGATTCATCGCGCAGTGTCTCGAGTGCTTCATCGTCCATATCCACGCCCAAGCCCGGTTCGGTCGGCAGTTCGATAAAGCCATCTCGAAAAACCATGGGCGTGTTGAACAAGCCTTCCCCGCGATTGTGCCCGCCCTCGCAAATCAACAGATTGGGGATCGTTGCCATCACATGGACAGACGCCGCCACCCCCACGGGGCCGGCGGCGTTGTGAGGGGCTATCGCCATGTTGTGGATCTCGGCCATTCCCGCGATTTTTTTCAATTCCAACATGCCCCCGCAATGGCGAATATCGGGTTGCAAAATCGCGCACATTTCTCGCTCGATGAGTTCGCGGAACCCCCAGCGCGTCAAGTGCCGTTCGCCTGTGGCAATGGGCACGGTGGTGCTTCGGGACAGGGCCAACAACGCCTCGTTGTTTTCCGGGTGACACGGCTCTTCGGCAAACAGCGGGCGCAGCGGCTCCAACTCTTTGACGAGAATGGCGGCCATCGCGGGGCTCAAACGCCGGTGCAAATCCACCGCGATGTCGATGCCATCGCCCACGGCTTCGCGCACGGCGGCAACGCGGGACACCATGAAGTCGATGGTCTTTGGCGTATCTACAAATCGCACGGGACCAGGCGATGCCCCCATCTTGATGGCGCGAAAGCCCGCTGCGACTTTTTGACATGCGTTTTCTGCACATTCTTCTGGCGTTGTCCCACCCGTGCCGGTGTACACGCGGATGCGGTCGCGCACTTTCCCGCCCAAAAGTTTCCACACGGGCATGCCAACCCGTTTGCCAAACACATCCCACATTGCCATTTCTATCCCACTGAGCGCGCCGATCAAAATCGGCATGCTTCGGCTGTAACTCGAGCGGTACATCGCCTGCCAGTGATCCTCGATGTCCAGCGGGTCTTTGCCCACCAGATATTCGGCCATGTCATCCACTGCCCGCGCCACCACGCGCCCGTGTTCGTAATTCATTGGCTCGCCATATCCCACCAGGCCTTCATCCGTGAACATCTTCAAAATCATCGCCCGCCCCCGAATCGGAATGGTCTCAAATTTTGTGATTTTCATGTTTGGAATCCTTGTCAGTGGTCAGTAGTCAGTGGTCAGTCCACTCCGCCGCCCTGTCCCATCAGTCGTAGGGACAGGCCCCCGTGCCTGTCCCTACGATTCATCTATTCGTCGATTCTTTTTGCATCTTGAATGAGTTCTGAGATCTCATTCGCAAATCGGATCTGGCTGTCGTCTTTGGGTGTGTAGCCCACCACGCGCCTTGCATTGTCGAGGTTCCAGAACCGGTGTGTGTTGCCGCTGATGCCGAAAAAGATCTGAAATGGCACGCCATTTTCGTCTTCAATATCCTCTGCTTCGAGGCTTTTGATCGCGAGTTGGGACAAGTCGCGCGCGCTCAAATACGCGCCCAGTTCGCGGTGCATGCGTTTCAAGTCGTCCGCTGATTGCCCTTCCATGATGGTATCGCGGGGCGCGCCAATGCGAATGTGAACGCTCTCCAGCCGCTTGCCATTGGTGGCATTGCCAGTTGCGAATACAAAGGCGAGATGTTCATACGACGACTTAGCCCAGCCGTAAAAATTGTCGGACAGGGGCAGCATGTCAGTGGTTGCAAAGTCCAGTTGGTCAGACCAGATCAGCCGCTCGTAAAAATCGCAGGCGTGATTGGAACTCATCACCACAATGCGTTTTACGCCTTCTTCGACACATGTTTGGTACACGTTGTAGCACATCCGAATATTGTCGGACTCTTTCCAATAGTCCGTGTGTTGCCAGTCAACAGTGCCCTTAAACCCACTGTGGATCGCAGCGTCGGCACCTCGAAAATATTCGCGGTACGCATCCCGATCCGAATTTTCCAAATCCGCGATTTGCACGCCTTCCACTTCTTCACCATCGCGGTTGGTGGTTTTGACATCCAACAATGTCAAATCGTACTTTGCGCGCAATGCGGGCAACATCAGCCCCGCCACATAGCCGGATGCACCGGTTACGACGATCTTTTTTTTTCTCATTGTGTTCTCCTGTTCATCCCTGCACGGGCTTCAGCAGGTCCCGTGACGGGGTCACATGGGGGCCTGCGTTCATTTGTGTTTATCTGTGGTTGCTTTTGACTCTTTTGCCTCCAACCCCAGGGTCTTGCCCTTTTGCACCGCGGGAATGCCCTCGCGCATCCACGCGGGCGCGGGCGCGTCTTTGAGGTGGTGGTCGAAAAATTGTTGCAAGCGAATGCTCCAATCCCTGCGGTTGTGGGGTTTGCGAATGCCGTGCGCTTCGCCGTTGTAATTGACCAGATACGCGGGTTTGCCCAAGCGGCGCAGGGCCACGAAAAGCTCGATCCCCTGGTACCACGGCACCGCGCCATCCTCGTCATTGTGCAAAATCAGCAGCGGCGTTTGAATTTTGTCTGCCCAGAAAATCGGCGAGTTTTCGATAAACCGCATCGGGGCTTCCCACAGTGACCCACCAATGCGGCTTTGGGACCTTTCGTACTGCATCATGCGGCTCAGGCCCGAACCCCAGCGGATGCCGCCGTACGCGCTGACCATGTTCGACACGGGCGCGCCGGCCTCGGCGGCGCGGAAGATATTGGTGCGCGTGATCATATACGCGATCTGGTACCCGCCCCAACTGTGGCCCTGCACGCCGATGCGGTCCGGATCGACAAAGCCCTGATTGACGAGATGCGTCACCCCCGAGACAACCGCGTTGACCGCGCTCTCGCCCGGGAAACCGACTTTGTAGGGAATGTCCGGGATGAAGATCACGTACCCCCTGCTGACGTAAAAGGGAAAGTTGATCGACCCGCCAGAGGTTCGAGGCGTGCGGTGGACATGGAGTTGATGCGACATTTTTTCGTAAAAATAAACCAGCATGGGATATTTTTCCGACGGGTCAAACCCCTCGGGCTTGTAGAGAATGCCCTGCAACACCTCGCCGTCGAGCGAAATCCAATCCACGAGCTCGGCAGTGCCCCACAAATAATCCTTCTGCTGCGGGTTGACATCGCTGATTTTCCGCGCATTCTGAAAATTGAGATCAGCCATCCACAGATCCGGATATTCCTCAAAATCCGATTGCCTGAACAGCAACACATCCGCGTCCTCGGCCTTTTTCACATCGAGAAACCGCTTGTCGCGCATGACGAGTTCAACCGGTTTGTCCCGGCTGTCAATGCGGTCGCGGTAATAGCCCATCGCCTTGGTCTTGTGGTGAAACCCGGAAAACAGCAACTCGGCTTTGGGATCGCGCGCCCGCTCCTCCGGGTCGAGACGCACATACCGAAAGCGCGTCTCGGTCTCTCGCCCAACCCCTTCGGTGATCCCAATGGGCGCATTGCGGCCATTGGGATCCACGAGCCAAATATCGTATCGGTCGTAAATGAGAAATCCCCTGTCGCCTTTTGTCCACCCGGCAGTGCCGTGATCACCCGGCGGATAGGGTCGGTCGTGCAACTCATTGTGCAACGGATGGGGAATATTCTTCCCCGCATTCACGCGAATCGCGTTTTTGACCTGTTGCACATACCACGTTTTTTGAACGCGATCCCACCAGTAGATGTATTTGGACTCGGGCGAAAGGCTGGGCCGCGCCTGCTGTTTGGTCAACACGCGCCGCGATGCGCCCGTCTTGACATCGATCAAATAGCTGTCGTAATAGCCCGGCGTGTCCCAAGAAATGAGTTGGCGATAGGGCAGGATCGAATAGCCCACCGCAACATCGGCATTGCCCTCGCTTCCCAGGCGAATATTGGGCACGGTCTCGGTGGCGAGTTGAACGACTTTGCCATTGTTGAGGTGAACCACTGCGCGATAGGCGCGTTCGCGCTCGTCTTTGGCGTCTTTGAGTTGCATGGGCTGGAGGTACGGGTCTTTCCAATGCCAGATATCGACCACCACTTTTTCATCCTCGGGCGCGTCGTCTTCCGCTTCTTGTTCCGGCCTGGGCGCCGTGCCAAAAAAGAGGCGTTTGCCGTCTTTGGAAAACGAGAGGCCCCCGTGCTCGCTGACCCAATAGTTGGGCGGGATGCCCTTTGTTTGTGAACGGGCGCGCACCTTTGCCCGATCTTTTGACCCCACGCGCCATGAATAGAGCACGTATTCCCGTTGCTCTGCGGCAAAGCTGTCGCGGTTGGCGATAAATGCGAGATGGGTATTGGACTCGTCGCAAGTGATTTTTTTGTAATCCCCCGCGCCGCGCAGAACCGCTGTGGAATCCCCCGTGCCCGTGCGAATGGCATAGACCCCATCGGCGGTGCTGTCTTTGCTCGCAGCGGCAAAGACGAGATGCGCCCCATTTTCCGTGAACGCATAAGAGACCACATGGGCATAGCGCGTTTCAGCACCGGTTCGGATGTTGCGAAGAACGAGCGTCGTGCCCTCGGCTTTTTTGCGTTTTTTCTTTTTTTCATCCTTCTGTTCCTCTTTTTTTACTTCTTCCTTTTTCTCTATCTTCTGTTCCTCTTTTGCTTTCGACTCGGATGATTTCTCCTTTTTCGCTTTTGTGCTGTCCTTTTTCGCCACTTCCTTTTCCAGCAAATAGGCGACCCATCCGCTGTTTTCTTTTGGCAATTTGAAAGATTTGACGCGCGCCGCCTTGAAGAGATCGCCCGTGTCGAGCGCGACGACGCCGAGCGAGTCTTTGGGCGATTCCTCCGGCTTCTTCTTGTCGCGCTTTGCCTGCTTCACCGAATCCTTGAACGCTTTGATGAGGGTGACGACATAGCGTGCGTCCTGAGTGAATTGCGCGGATTCGCCGCGCGGAATCGCGTACGCACGGTCGTCTGTGAGGCTCACAATGCGGAGTTCAGTGTCTTTTTCGTCTGCTCCAACGGACAGAAAAGCCCATTGCCCGCTGTTGGAAATATCGCTGGCGCGCATGCGATTCCACACCTCGTACACATCGTGATCCAGCGGTTTTTTTTCGGCAAAGACGGATGGCGACAAAATCAGAAGAACAGACAGCGAGCATAAGCACAAACGCATAGCGGGCCTCGTGGGGAAACGTGACGGAAATGGGGTTGCGATCAATATAATAGATACGCCGCGCTGTGTAAAAGCAAAAGCCTATTCGCCGCAAAGGCACTTGCCGTCATGCCGCTTTCGCGCTACATTAAAATATGCGCGAACCAATCTCCCGACAAATTGAGGAATATATCACTGTTGAAGGGCGAGTTCCTTTTGGCGAATGGCTCAAGCGTCTGAACGACCGAAAGGCACGCGCACGCATTCGGGTTCGCTTGGATCGCCTCAGCATGGGTAACTTGGGCGATTGTCGCTTTTTGGGCAGTGGCCTCTGTGAACTTCGAATTGACTATGGCCCTAGCTACCGCGTCTATTTCGGTGAAATCGGCGACCTGATTATTCTGCTCTTGGCTGGCGGGACAAAAAGATCGCAACAAAGAGACATCTCTCGGGATAGAGGCTTTTTGACCGACTTCAGGAGACGAGCACGATGAACAAACCATCGAGACCCTATAAACCGGAACTATTCAAAGCACTTCAAGACCCTGCGGAAGCGGCAGAATATCTGAACGCGGCTTTGGAAGAAGATGGGAATGAACTGTTCCTGTTGGCACTGCGAAATGTCGCGGAAGCTTATGGTATGAAGAGACTTGCCAAAGACGCACAATTGAACCGCGAAACCGTGTATCACATGTTGTCGGCGCAAGGCAATCCTCAATTCACCAGCTTGAGCACCATACTGCGACAACTCGGCCTCGAACTCTCCGTTCAAGGCCCGGTTGCAGATGCCGGGCAAGGACGTTGTAAGGGTTGGGCTGAGGAGAAAATCGGCCTCTCACAAATCCATGTCAACGCTTTCTGTTAGGGCTTCTTAAAATCAAATGGGTATAACTGTCTGAAACGCGTATTAACCAGATGGCGCAGATGACGCGGATTGGGCGGCACCGGTAGGGCAGAACGTGCAGGGGGTGTAAAGGATGTAGCAGGTGCGGAGGACGCAGTGAGTGGCAGGGGGTGGGGTTAATCCGCGCAATCCCTAAATCCGCGACAATCCGCGATTCAGACAAGGGACTGACCGCTTGATGGCGGGAATGGGTGACGAACCACTTGACAGAGCGAGAGATATTGCAGATTATTTATTGATGTTACGCAGTTTGTCCAATTCAAGCTGTAAGACGTGTTCTGCTTGTGGCGTGGTAAAAGTTGCCCCTGCGTGAACGGGTCTTTGTTTGCGACTGTGGCTATGAAACTGACCGAGATTTGAACGCGGCCACAAACATTCATCGGGTTGGGATGTCAACCCTTGCAGGCGAAGATGTCAGATGGCTTGTTGCTTTTGCCGCACTCTTTGTTGATCGCACAATCTCCTTAGAAGCCCCTTTGCTTCAGCAAGGGGAGTTCGTCACTTGGTGGTATCCACATGGCAGAATACGATACGATTTCCAAACATTTGATTCAAACCTACCCTGCCGATTTCGTCCGCTTTACCCTCGGACGAGCCGATGTCGAAATCCGCGCAATCCTCGACCCCGAGATCCCTAGGGTTGAAACGCGCTTAACCGATAGCCTGATTCGCGTGTGGATTGATGGCGAGGAGGTCTTGGTACACACGGAATTTCAAACCACCGACAGCAGGGATTCCCCCATGCCGATCCGCATGGCCAGCTATATCATCCGGCTCATTGAATACTATGGCCTGCCGGTCTATTCCCATGTGATCTACCTACGGCCCGATGCCGGGCGACGCGATGAAGGGCTTTACCTCCAAAAGCATCCCGATTACCCAGTGGTGGTGCGCTATAAGGTGATTCGGCTGAACGAGATAGACGGGCAAGACATTGTTGAGGGCGGTCATCCGGGTTTGCTTCCATTCGCGCCATTGATGAAGCGTCCTGCGGGGATGACTTCCGAGGAATGGTTGCGTCAGTGCATTCGCAGGACCGATGCCGTGTCGTTGGCGCAGGCCGAAAAGGCTAACTTTTTGGGCGGCTTGGCAGTATTAAGTGGGTTGGCGTATGATCCAAACACTATCACGAGTATCATTTCTCAGGAGGGTCTTATGGACGCGATTATGCGTGAATCATCGTTTGCCCAATACCTCAAGGAACTGGGCGTTAAACAAGGCATTGAGCAGGGCATTGAGCAGGGCATTGAGCAGGGCATCCAAGAGAGCATCCGAGAAGCGTTGGCGGTTCGCTTTGATGCGGGTGTGGCCGGCCAGTTCGCTGATCGCATTGCGGTCATCGACGATTTGCAACGGCTCAAGCAGTTGCTTCATGCGGCGGTGCAAGTCAATAATCTGGCGGCATTTCAGCGTGTGTTGGATGCGGAGGCCTGACGCGATTTCCCGCTGAATGACAAGCGGAGCATTGCGTAACGTCAAATGTTCACTGAAATCAGCTTTGGGCTTTCAGCCCCACCTCTCCACCGCTGATTGCTTGTTTTGCTGACCGCCAACCGCTGACAACGAAAAACAAAAGCCCGAGTTCCTTGCGAACCCGGGCTCGTTTTGTGACCCCTTGTCTGAATCAGGATAAACTTCTGTCGAAGTTGTACGCCGTTATTCAGGATTATATGACCCTCGTGTAGCGACGTTCTAAAATTCTACCCCCCCTCGCTTCTGCTCAACGTTAGGATATTACCTCTTATGTGGTACTTATAGGTATAAGTAGTGCCATCTTCATTAGTCATGGTAAGTACATCGTCCGCAATGCTCCACTGTCCTCTTTTACTTTCATCCAAAGGAGTGTAAGTGTATTTATCGTATGAGTTGTCCGCGTGGAAGTGAAGTGAATGGGGCTGAATATAAGAGTCCCTAACATAAAGCGTTGACATGGATTTGTGAGAGGCCGACTTCGAGGCGTTCCTGCGGGTGTTCACTCATCTGTTTCAGACGCTTGATTTCTTTATGTTAGGGACTCAAATTGATTTTCTATTGGCCTGATGTGATGCGATATGCTACCCGCAAATGATTCCCTTGACGTTACACAGTCATTCAGAAAAGCCATTGCAAAAATGCCATCCCAAAAGACCCTCCGATAAATCTCGAAAAAATAAAAGCCGACGCACCTACGCGTCGGCTTTTGTGTTGGCATCTTTTTGCGAACACTCAAAAATTTGATTCGATATGGCAAAGTGCATAACCGATGATAAAAACCGAGATGAGTGTAAAGATCGCGACCGCCATAACGCACGCCGATTACATTTCCCGAAAGATCGTGCTTTCGCGTTCAAACCACTTGGCGCAAGCGTACAGGCTGAGGCCCGCAAGGGCGATGAGCGAGGCATAAACCGCGAGCAACAGGGGTATTGTGATGGTTCCCGACAAAATTTCTTTGGCCGCAAGGGAGATATTCAAAATCGGTATGAACGCCGTGACCGCATCGAGTTCAATGCCGGGCAGAAGGCCAATCGCCGCGGGCACAATAATGACGATATTGAGCGGCGTCATCATGCTCTGCGCCTCTTTGAAGGACTTGGCAAAAATGGAAAGAGACAGCAAAGAAGCGGCAAAAAAGATGGTGAGAGGCAAAAACAGAGAAATGACCAAGAGGAGAGAGGATATTTCGAACATGCCTTGCAGCGCGTGGAGGATCTTTGCGACAATTTCTCGATGCTGCACAGCAACGAGAAAGAGACCGATAAAACAGACACTCACCGCAACGAGCCCCGATAACACAATCACACCACATTTGCCCAGCAAGATATGAAATTTGCCGATAGGCGCGACGAGCAGCGTTTCCAAGGTGCCGCGCTCTTTTTCCCCCGCGCCCAAGTCAATGGCCGGATACATGCACCCCATAAAACACATTAAAACAAAAAAATAAGGCAAAATTCCCCCAATGCTTTTCCCAATTTTCTCTCGTTGCGAAGCAATGTCGTGGCGTTTGACCTGCACGGGATCCACAATGGTGCGGTCGAGCGAAAGCCGTTGGAATCGCTCATTGACGATCTGGTTTTCGTAGTCCCGAATCAAATTGGTCAGGCGATTGCGCGATGTGTTCAAGTCCTTGGAAGATTTGAAATAGAGATGAATCTGACCGGATTGCAGATCGGCAATTTGGGCATCGAATTGCGCGTCAAAGCAAATGGCCGCATCCAAGCTGTCGGATTGGATCAAAGCGTGGATCATGTCCTCGGATATATCTTCCCGAATTTTCATATCGCCGCGCTTGAGCAACGTATCGCGGAATGCCGTTGCATTGCCGTGCGCGATCAGAGCCACTTCGAGTGTTTTCGCTTTGGCTTTTTTTGATTGGTGTGACGTCACGGTGGTCACGAGCGTGATCAACAGCGGAAACAACAGCATCGGCACGATCAACATCATCATTATCGACCGCCGGTCGCGGATGATGTCTTTGAACTCTTTTTTTACAATGGTCATAATGGGGTTCACAGCGACCTCTTATACTAAATTGATTTTCTATTGGCATGGTGCGATATGTTGCCAGCAAGAGATCTCCCTTGACGTTCCGCAGGCATTCAGAGAAGCCATTGCAACCAGCCATCCCAAAAGACCATCAGATAAAGCCATCGCGCACAGCGCGCAAGTCCACCTCGCAACCCACAGCCATCTTGCAACCCACCTTGCAGGCCAGCGCATGGCGTGTGTGCAACGAAGCGTTTTGCGCTGTGCCAGTCCCTCGGCGCATGAGAGCGGCATTTTTTGCCTACTTTTTTTTGCGGTTGAAAAAAAGTAGGTCGCCGAAGGCATCAAAGGCAACCCTTGTGGAGGCAGAACCAAACGCTTGAGACGAGCATGATCTCTACGGAACGTCTGTTCCTCATTCAGCCTTGATGGGAGGCAGGATACGGACAACTTGAGAGCAAATTGGTATTATATTTTTCGGCGTGCTCTACGTTTGAAAATCAGCCATCGGCTTTTGGCGTTCAGCTATCAACCCCACCCAACCGCCGGGTGGTCGGTGGCCTGTCCCGTCACACCTTGAGTACAAAGACAGGCACGGGGACCTGTCCCTACGGTTGATGGGGGTGAGGGAACTGACCGCTGACTCGCCTTTCATCCGCGTTCATCTGCGTTGATACGCGCTGCGCGCGTTGTAGGCTACTCTTCAACGATGCGAATAAACTCGTCTTCGAGCGTGGGGGTTTGCATGTGATTTTGAAAGTCCTCAAACGTCCCGTTGAACCGCAACTGGCCCTTGTGAATGATGGCGAGGTCGTCGCAGAGCAGGCTGACTTCTCCCATGCGGTGCGTGGAAAAAATAACGGTTTTGCCCGCGTCTCGACAGTTGCGGATAAGGCGCACGATATTGCGCGACGTGACGACATCGAGACCGGCGGTGGGTTCGTCGAACACAATGACGGCGGGGTCGTGAATGATCGTGCGTACAATCGAGACTTTTTGTTTCATGCCCGTAGAGAGTTTGCCAATGCGGCGGTCTGCAAACGCTTCCATGTCCAGCAAGCCAAAGAGATGATCGCGCCGCGCTTTGTAATCTGCGCGGTTCATGCCGTGCAGGTCCGCGAAATAACGCACCATTTCACTGGGCGTCAAACGGTCGTACAACCCCGTGTTGCCGGTGAGAAAACCGAGGCTCTTGCGCGCGGCTTGGCTTTGTTTGACCGTGTCGTATCCCGCCACGGCGATGCGGCCCGAAGTGGGTTTGAGCATGGTGGCGATCATACGCAGCGCAGTGGTTTTGCCCGCGCCATTGGGCCCCAACAGCGCGAAGACGCGCCCGGGCTGGCAGGTAAAGCTGATGTGATGCACCGCGTCAATGGTGTTGCCCTGAAACCCATCCCCCATTTCGCGCTTCTGCCGCCGAGACAGGGTGAAGGTTTTGACGACATCTTCTACGACAACCATACGCGCTCCAGAGGGTGTGGGATCTATGGTATCCTTCACAAAAAGTTGAAAAACCCAACCGCGCCCCAAATTATATCACTTGAAATTCCGTTGTGCAAGCGTCACCTTTGTAGAGCACGCCACTTTACGCGACTCAAAGGAGAAAAACATGGACAAACTCAAACTCGCGCTGATCGGTTGCGGCGGCATGGGAACGCGCCATTTGTATGGGCTGCGCGAACTGGCGCGAACGCCATTTAACAACATTGCGTTGTGCGCCCTGTGCGATCTCAACCGCGATCACGCAGAACTCGCCGCGCGAGAAGCCGAGCAATTGCTCGGTGCAAAACCGCCTGTGTTCACATCTATGGAAGCGATGGTGCAAGCCATCCCGGATTTGATGGCGGTCGATGTGGTCACCGATCCATCGGTGCATCACACAGTGGTTTGTCAGGCATTGGACATGGGATTGCATGTGCTGGTTGAAAAGCCCATGGCCATTTCCGTGAAAGCGTGTCACGCCATGATCGCAGCGGGCGAGCGCAACGGGCGAAAACTATCCGTCGCGGAAAACTATCGGCGCGATCCCTCGGCCCGCTTAACGCGGCATTTGCTGGACACCGGGCGCATTGGAACGCCGTATATGGCGATGCTCCACGCGGTGCGCGGAGGCAATGAAATTTTTATCACCCCGTGGCGGCATTTGAAAGACCGCGGCGGGCCATTGCTCGACATGGGCGTGCATTATGCGGATCTGATCCGATACCAACTCGGCGATGTGGTCGAGGTGTATGGCGATGCGCGCTTGGTGGAACCCGTGCGAAAAAAACAGCGGGCCATCCGCGATCAATACGCATTTTACCAGCGGCGATTTCGCGCAATGTCCAGCGAAGTGCCCGCGACAGCAGAAGACACGGCAATGGCGATGATGAAGATGGAGAGCGGTGTGACAGTGAGTTTTATGATGGGCATTGGTGGGCACGGCGCGTGTCGCAATCAGTTGATTTTGGGCGACAAGGGGTGCTTGCAGAGTTTTGGCAATCGCGGAAGTCAGGCGATTTGGCAATCGGCAGATGGCGCGGTGCGAGATCAGGATGCGATTTTAGACGCCATTGACGATTTTGAATTGCATCCGCTCTTAGACCACTTTTTCCCCACCGAGAACAGCGCGGGTGATCGAGCGGTGGATTGGAAATTGATCGCTTATGAACAATGGGAATTGGCCCGTGCGGTCTTAAACGGCGATCCCATTGAGGTCAATGGCACAGAGGGGATGAAAGACGTCGCAGCCATCTATGCGATCTGCGAATCTGCGCGTGCAGGACGCACGGTGACAGCAACAGAAATCGAGCGCGGGGAGGTGTATGCCTATCAAGCAGAGATCGATGACGCGCTGGGGATAGACACTTGAAACTCAGACGGGGTACAAACTGCGGATGCGATCCAATGTCCTTTTCAAACTGACAGATACTGAAGCAGCGCGTTCCAAATCCCAGTAATCGCGCACAAACTCGGTAAAACGCGCATTAAATCCGGGGCCTACTTTTGCGGTTGTCGCGCTCGGTGCAGGAACCAATTCGCGCCTTAATTTTGTCTTTCTACTCCTTCGCGCACGGGAAACGAGAAACTCTTTGGGATTTTCTATTTTGTCTGAATGCTGTGGAATGCGATGGAGGGAGATCGACAGAAATTTGGCGATGCCCCTGCGATCTGCCATAATCCACGATTCGATTTCCACGACTGCAACGCGAAAAAGAAATCCAGCATTTAGAGGTGATCCAACCCAAGATTGAATGAGTTTTGACGGACAATTTTGGGGAGAATCTAAATCTGTCAACAGAAAGACATTGTAAAATCCCCTAGCCGTGTGGTTGAGGCTGGGGGATTTTTGTCGGAGATAAGTATTTCCTTTATATCCTATTCTCTGCGCGATTTCGAGACCGAAGTATTCGAGAATTTTAGTCGAAACCGCATCGCTGAGTATATCCTCAACAGCGAGGATGAAGAATTTTGATTTCATTCCAATAAACTCAACTGTTCGGCATGTTCAGGGCGGGTTCTCGGCAGTACGGCTTCACCGACCGTAAAGCCAGATGCGAGAAGCGTCCGTACGGCATCGATATCAGAGGCTATTTTTGCTTCTGTGCCCTCTCTCGCTGGCGCGAGCAAAAGGACTTCTCTGCCATCAATACCCTGTTCTGTAAGCAGTGCATCGCTGTGTGTGCTCACAAAAACTTGTGGGCGTCTGCTTCTTTGCATTCGAGAAATAAAAGGTGCGAGTTGAGAGACAATGCCCGCATTCAATGACAACTCGGGCTCTTCCAATAAGAGCACGGAATCGGTGTCGAGGAGAGACCACAACAAGCCCATAAGCCGGAGCGTCCCGTCGGAGAATTGATCTTCTCGTTGCAAACCCGCATTCGGACGCCAGTGGGAATAAAGAGCCTGCAAATGGGGCCGCCCCGTGATTTCATCGCGAATAAATTCCAATTGCTCGAGTTGAGGCACGGCAATTTGGAGGGCTTGTTCAATTTTTTGCAGGCGCGCGCGGCGCGTCCTTTCCGTGACTCTGGCAATCCTTTCCAAAAATCCTTGCCCAAAGGGATCATCTTCGACAACCCTTCCCTGAATCGAATCGGCAAATCGCAAAAGTTGGGGCACCAGATGCAAATAGGTAATGGCTTGAAAAAAACGGACGAGTTCACGAAAATCCGCATTGACATTGATTTGCTCGAGAAAGGTCTGCGTGAGCCGATCCCGGTCCACTTCGTCATCTGCATCTGGTCTATCGAGAATCTGTTGCCCGTCTTTCCACAAGCGTTCATAAGTGAGATAGGTCTGGCGATACCCCCGAGGTTCCTGGCGAATCCCGATTGCATAGTGCCATGCGTCAGGAGATTCTGCGTTGTCCGCGAGGTGAATTTCAATTGCAATTTCCGGATCTTGCCGCGCCGCCAAATTCCTGATTTTAGACACGCCTCCGCGGTCTTTGACCGCTTTTTGCAATCCTCCCCCTTCGGCCTTTACAACATCTCGGAGAAAGCGAAAAATGTCGAGGAGATTGGATTTGCCAGACGCATTCGCCCCTACGATAAACTGACGTTCGCGCAACCGAACATCGATGTGCCGAAAATTGCGCCAGTTTTTGACGACAAGACGCTTGATCATCATAATGCCAATGCCCCGCGTAGGTTATTCGTCCACAGCGGAAAAAAGTTGTTTCCCTCTGCCCTCGGTCATGCTCATGTAGCCAATCAGCATTTCGTCAAAACTCTGCTCGCCCCAGCGGACCGTTGCAGAGGGATCCGGGTTCAATTTGTTTTTCGCCGAGTTGTCAAAGACCGCATGGCTGACCACGCGCGTGCCGCCCGGAAGGAATTTGGGGGTTGAAAGCGTGTAAAACCGCTGCCAGTTAAACGTGTAATTCGGCACGGAGAGGAGGGTCTCGCGGCTGCCATCCGGATAGTGGGCCACATAGCGGAAGCCCGCGCCGCGAAAGTGCATGTGGGGAAAGAGGCCGTAGAGCGTGACGTCTTTTTCAAAGACTTTGACAGATGAATCTCGGTGGGCATGGGCATGGGGCGGGATTTTGATTTTCGTATTGGCAGGCCCGACCACGATGTTTTCGCGCAGGTTTTGTGAGTCGGTGAAGTACAACCCCAGTTTGCTCTCATCCACTTCGGCGCGTCCCGTGGTCGTATAGTGGACTTGAAACTGGATTTTGCTCCCCACGGGCAACAACCGCGCCGTGCCCTCGGGCAACATCACGCCGTCCATGCCCGGTACATACACGGCAAAAATGCCGTCTAACCAGCGATTTTTCGCGGTTTTCATTTTGTGGCTTTTGGGATAGATCACCCGCATGAGGGCATGGTGCATCGCCGCGCGATTGCCCGGCAAAAATTCCGTGCCGCGCACCCACACATCGCGGTCGATGGGCACTTTTAATTTGAGATAGCGGTAATCGACAATGCCGGTTGCGGGGATTTCTTGGCGTTCCAATGGGATGACCAAATCGGGTTCGCCATACGCCCAAGTGGTGGCTTGCGTGGGGGTTTCAGCGAGGGGATCGCCGCCTTCTCCGCGCGGCGCGCCGGCTTCGATCCAATGGACGAGGGTTTGTGTTTCTCGCACCGTGAGCGACAGGTCATTGCCAAATGTGCCGACGTGCGGATCGGCATGCCAAGGGGGCATGCGGCGGGTTCGCACCACTTCGCGCATCATCGGCGACCAGCCCGCGACTTCTTTGTAATCGGTCATGTCAAAAGGAGCGACGCCGCCGGGTTGGTGACAGGGCACGCATTTGCGTTGCAAAATGGGCGCGACCTCTCGGGCGTAGGAAATCCGTTTGTGTCGCGCCTCGTCTTTGCCGGGCAGGGCGATGAGGCAACCGGGCGACGCGATGGCACTGCGGGCCACGTCCCTGCCCGCGAGGTGGGCGCGGAGGGCATCGGCGAGATGGTGCGCGGACGCGCTGGGCTTTTGCGCTTCGTAATGCAGGCGATCATCAATCGGCCCCCGGTAGCGCACGCGCCACGTCTTGGGATCGATCACGAGGGCCTCGGCCGTGCGGCGCAAATCGAGCGATTCGGCGACGAGTTGGGTTTCGTCAACGAGGATGGGATAGTCAATAGAGAACGCATCGGCTTCTTGGCGGATGCTTTCGCGGTCGTCTTGCAAATTGGCGTTGAGCATGAAAAATTGCACGCCTTTGGGCGCGTACTCATCGCGTATTGCGTTGAGGGCATGCACCCCATTGCGAACAATTGGGCAGCCATTGCCCTGCACGAACAAGACAATAGCCGAAGCGTCTGCGTGTTCATAAAGCGTGTGAAAATCGCCCCGCTGGTCATACAGCCCGAAATCATCGACGACAATATCCACCGATTGGGGCGGTTCGGGGGTCGCGCAACCGAGGATCAATACGACAAAAAATAGGTATCTCATACAAAACTCCTATGCCTCTCGATCAGCTAAAACAACTGGTTTTTGGGGTAGCGGTTGTAGGATTTCAAAATTTGGATCCGCAACAAAAATATCCCAAAACCCATCCGGCCAAGCGCGTTTTTTCAGCGGCTCTAAGATGACCTTGTCACCCGCTTTGCGTATCCCGTAAATCGAAACGCTTTGGGCAGTCGCTACCACGACATTTCCTTTCTTTTAATACCCCTCATTTCGCAACAACTCCAGCACCCGGTTGAGGTCGTCGTTGCTGTAAAATTCGATTTCGATTTTGCCCTTCGCCCCTCTGCGGTTGATGTTGACCGACGTGCCAAAATAACGCTGGAGGTCTTCTTCGAGCGAAAGCAGATTGGGGTCTTTGCGCGACGTGGATTTTTTTTGATTCGCGTCTGTTTTGAGGGCTTTGACGAGGGCTTCTGTGCGGCGAACAGATATCCCCTGTGCGATGATCTGCTGGCACAACGCAATCTGCTGATCCGCATTGTCAAGGCCCAACAAGGTGCGGGCGTGACCTGCGGATATCTGCCCGGCTTGCAGGGCATCGAGGACTTCGGGCGCCAATGCGAGAAGGCGCAAGGTGTTGGCAATGGTGGAGCGGTCTTTGCCCACGCGCTGTGCCACCTCGTCCTGCGTGAGAAAACATTCGTCGATGAGCATGCGATAGGCTTTGGCTTCTTCAATGGGGTTGAGGTTTTCCCGTTGGATGTTTTCGATCAGCGAGAGTTCCATCATTTCTTGGTCCGTCCCCACCTCCATCACTATCGCGGGGATGACCGCGCACTCGGCCTGGCGCGCAGCGCGAAAACGCCGCTCGCCCGCGATCAATTGATAGCCCGCTCCAAACCGGCGCACGGCAACGGGCTGGAGGATGCCCTTTTCCCGAATTGATTGCGCCAATTCGCTCACGGCTTTGGGGTCGAAATCCGCGCGCGGTTGATGCGGATTCGGTTCGATCTCATCGAGGGGGATTTCCACGATTTGCCGATGGCTCTGATCCGAGTGCGACGGATGGCTCTCCGAGATGGAGATGTCCGCAGCGCCGGGAATGAGGGCACCTAGGCCCTTGCCGAGGGCATTGCGTTTAGCCATTGATGACCTCCCCGGCCAAGCTCATGTAATTCTGCGCGCCGGCCGATAGAATATCGTAGAGGATGATGGGTTTGCCAAAACTCGGGGCTTCGCCGAGTTTGACGTTGCGGTTGATCATGGTGTTATAGACGCGGCCGCCAAAGTGCGATTTGGTTTCTTCGGCCACTTGGCGCGACAAATTGAGGCGGCCATCGTACATGGTGAGCAGAACGCCTTCGATGGTGAGGTGGTGGTTGAGGTGTTGTTGCACGAGGCGCAAGGTGTTGAGCAATTTGCTCAATCCCTCGAGCGCGTAGTACTCGCATTGGATGGGAATGAGCACGGAATCCGCGGCGGTCAGCGCGTTGAGCGTGAGCAACCCCAGCGAGGGCGGGCAGTCGATGATGATGAAGTCGTACATGTTGCGCGCCTGCATAAGGGCGGTTTTGAGGCGTTGTTCGCGCGAAATCACAGACACCATTTCCACTTCGGCACCGGTGAGCCGAATGTGCGAGGGCGCGATGCCCAAAAAGGGCAACTCGCTTTGGCAGGTCACTTGCGACAAGGGCACGTCCTCGAGGAGCACTTCGTACACACAGGGCGTTTCTTCATCCACAGAAATGCCGCACCCGCTCGACGCATTGGCTTGCGGGTCTAAATCGAGCAGCAGGGTTTTCTTTTCAGCAGCGGCCAAACACGCCGCCAAGTTGACAGCGGTGGTGGTTTTGCCCACGCCGCCTTTTTGATTGGCTATGGCAATGATGCGAGCAGACATAACGAAAATCCCGTAAATTCACAGCGATATTGAGGTCGCTAAAATATAGGTTAAGCAAAGGGGAAAATCAAGCGCGGGCATTCGAGCAGTTGGATGGGGCCGCTTGACACACGCGGAAAAATCGCGGATATTGAGATGGAGAATTGAAAGTCAGGGATCAGCTTTGCTAACATCGTGCTTCGCGTGTAGCCCCGCCGCTCTGTGAGTCGCCTTGTTTTGCTGACTGCTGACCGCTGACCGCTGATAACTTTACCGAAAGGAGTCTCTATGAATACCGCAGCAAAGACGCGACAAACCCAACGCGACCGCGAGCGCATTGCGTGGTGGGAAGAAGCGCGGTTTGGCATGTTCATCCACTGGGGCCTGTACGCGATTCCCGCTGGCAAGTGGAAAGGCAAGGCCATTGAGGGCATTGGCGAATGGATTATGCGGCGCGCAGAAATTCCAGTCGCGGAATACGAACAACTCGCCTCGCAATTCAACCCCGTCAAATTCGACGCCGATGCCATCGCCAAACTCGCGCAAGATGCGGGGATGAAATACCTCGTCATCACGGCCAAGCACCACGATGGCTTTGCCATGTATGACTCGCCGTGTAGCACCTACGACATTGTCGATGCCACGCCTTACGGCAAAGACGCGATGGCTGCCCTGTCCAAAGCCTGCGAAAAATACGGCATTCGCCTCTGCTTTTACTACTCGCAAGATCAGGACTGGCACGCCCCCAATGCCTCGGGCAATGACTGGGACTTTGACCCTGCCACCAAAGACTTCGCCTATTATCTCGAAAACAAAGTCAAGCCCCAAGTGCGCGAGTTGCTCACGCAATACGGCCCCATCGGCCTGATATGGTTCGACACGCCCGTATCCATTTCATTGGAACAAAGCCAGGCCCTCTCCCGCCTCGTTCACACCTTGCAACCCGACTGCCTCGTAAGCGGGCGCGTGGGCAATGGCGTGGGGGACTACGGCAGCCTGGGCGACAACCAGATTCCCACGGGCCGCCTTGAGGGGTATTGGGAAACGCCGGCCACCCTCAACGATACGTGGGGGTACAAAACCGACGATCACAATTGGAAAAGCGTCAAGACCCTGCTCCATCTGCTCGTCGATCTCGTCAGCAAAGGCGTCAACTATCTGCTCAATATTGGCCCGCGGGCAGACGGTAGCGTGCCCGAGCAGAGTGTCAACCGCCTGCGCGCCATTGGCAGATGGATGAAAACCAACGGCGAAGCCATCTACGGCACAAAAGCCACACCCTATCCGCATGAATTTCCATGGGGCGGCATCACGCAAAAAGGCAACCGCCTCTACTTGCTCTTTACCCACTGGCCCGGCGAGCGGTTCGCGCTTCCCGGCCTGCACAACCGCGTCACAAAAGCGACCTTGCTCGCCGACGAACGCGCACGCATCGCAATTTCTCAAACCCGCGACAATGACTGCGACATGCTGGAACTGCGCCTGCCCGCCTGCCCGGATCCCAATGTCGCGGTTGTGGCTCTGGATCTCGATGGCGCGCCCGAAGTCGATCAGACCGCCCTCCAGCAAGCCGATGGCAGCGTCGCGATGATCGCCAGCATGGTCAATTTGCACACCCCCAAATCGGCACCGCAAATTCGCATTGGCGAAAGCGGGGTGATCGAAAACTGGTTCAGCACGTCCAACTGGGTTGATTGCGATTTCAAAATTTCCAACCCCGGCGCGTTTGAAATCCGCATCCACACCAGCGCACTCCGCCGCGCACGCGAATGGACGGGGGGACACGAAGTGCGCGTCGACCTTGCGGGCAGCACCTTCCGCAAAACCATCGCACCCGACGCCTGGAGCGACAGCCCCAAAGCGCGGTATTTCCCCGAAGCCGCGACCATCATCGGCAATGTTCAACTCGACACCCCCGGGATTTATACCATCGAAGTCCGCGCCGAATCCATCGACAAAAAATCCCGCGCCGGATTGTCCCTCTCAGCCATTACCCTAACGCGAAAATAGAAAGAGTAAAACGCGAGACGCGAGATGGAAATTTATCAACAAAAAACACGAGCGATGTATGTAGGGGCGATGCCCCCGTGCTCGCCCATTTTCGTCACTCCGGCGCACGCGCAAGCACAGGCGTAGCCAACGCCGCAGGCCAGTGACTTTTTAGGAGGATGGATGCCATGCCACGGGAACTGATTGCCCTGTCGCCCGAAGAGATGGCCTTGCGGGAATACGAGGCGGCAGAGGTCGGAGAAGGAGAGATGCGGGTGCAGAGTCTGTACGCCGCAGCCAAGCACGGAACCGAGATGTCGGGGGTGAAAGGGTATAGCGGGAAACGGGGGCGATATGATGCAGAACTTCAGGTGTTCCCAGACACGGGTAAAGGCACGGGCCGGGCGTCTCGCGTGGGGAATATGTTTGTGGGCACTGTGACGGCAATGGGCACGGGCGTGAAAGGCTTTGCCGAAGGAGATGTCGCGTTGGGTTACGGCCCATTTCGAGAAGTCCATGTCGTTTCTACAGATCGGTGCTGGAAGATGCCACACGGGGTTTCGTGGCGGTCCGCGGTGTGTTTGGATCCAGCGGATTTTGCCATGGGCGCGGTCAGAGATGGACAGGTGCGGATCGGAGACGCGGTCGCCGTGTTTGGGATGGGTGCTATTGGCCTGATGGCGGTGCAGATCGCCAAACTCTCCGGCGCGTATCCGATAATCGCAGTCGATCCCCTGTCAAACCGCCGCCGCGCGGCCCAAATCTGCGGCGCGGATCTGACCCTTGATCCCACGGCCTGTGACGCGGGCGTGGAAATCAAAAAAGCAACGGAAAACAGAGGGGTGGATGTGGCGATAGAATACAGCGGCAATGTGCATGCCCTGCAAGCCGCTGTGCGCGGCGTGGCGTTTGGCGGCAATGTGGTGGCCGGTGCTGCGCCCCCGCCTTATGGGGCCGGGTTGGATTTTGGCGCAGAAGCGCATTTCAATCGCCCCAATCTCATTTTTTCTCGGGCGTGTAGCGAGCCGAACCGGGAACACCCCCGATGGGATGAAAAGCGCATCTACGCCACCTGCTGGCGATTGCTCACAGAGGGAAAACTGACGGGCGATCCGATTGTAACGCCCGTAGTGGCGTTTGAAGACCTCGTCACAGAATATCCAAAAATCGCCAGCAATCCCGAGCAAAATATCAAATTAGGTACGTTTTTTGAATAGCGGTCACGAACTTCCCGATGAATACGGGGATGACAAAGCAAAGGAATGGAAAGATGGCAAAACAGCGCACGTCGAAGCGAGAAGGCATCACGGCAATTTCCGTGCGGGGATTCAAGTCGCTTGCCGAAGAAAGTCGGATTGAGATTCGTCCGCTCACGATCTTGGCTGGTGCGAACAGTTCTGGCAAGTCGAGTATGATGCAACCCCTGTTGCTGATGAAGCAGACGCTGGAAGTGGGTTATGATCCCGCCGGCCCCCTTTTGCTGGATGGTCCAAATGTCAAGTTTACGTCCGTCAACCAATTCATTTCGCGTGAGAAAAAAAACGCCAACTGCCAGGCATTTAGCGTCGAACTAGAGCACGCGAAATATCCGACGCTTAAAGTTGTGTTTTCTCTTACAAAGGAGCGCGTGCTTGAAATCACAGAGATGGTCATAAAAAATAAACGGGACAAATATTCTCTGTATTTGAGACCAAATCTAAGTTCAGATCATTTGAAAAAGGCTATGTCAACATCGCGGGAAAAAGAAATAGAATGGCCTGAAGGATTGGAGTTTGAGGTTGTGAGAAATCGGTGTTTTCTCAAGATCATTAGGGCAAGGGATAGTGGAGATACAGACAATTTCTTTCGACTTCTTAGATATGATCCACGCATAAGCCTCATGATTTATGCCCCCGGTATATATGATCTACTTATACGCAACATGATTCACGTCCCCGGATTGCGCGGCAATCCCGAGCGCGTTTACAAAACAACGGCGACAGGCCCTGATTTCCCTGGCACATTTGAAAATTATGCCGCGGGTGTTGTTGCACGCTGGCAAACAAAAAATGATGACCGTCTCAATCAGCTCGAAGAGATGCTTGCAACCCTCGGCTTAACAGGGAAAATTGCTGCGGAGGCTGTCGAGTATACACAAATTGAGTTGCTGGTTGGCAGACTTCCGCAAACAAAATCGGCTGACGATCTCGTGAATATCGCTGACGTTGGCTTTGGCGTGTCGCAAGTGTTGCCCGTGCTTGTCGCACTTCTCATTGCCGAACTGGGGCAACTCGTGTATCTCGAACAACCGGAACTGCATTTGCACCCGCGAGCGCAATATGCACTGGCGAAAATTTTGGCGGAATCAGCAAAGCGCGGAGTAAAGTTGGTCGTGGAGACGCACAGCGCGTTGTTGTTGCTCAAGGTGCAGACATTGGTGGCAGAGGGGAATCTCGATCCTGAATTGGTGAAATTACATTGGTTTTCGCGTAGCGATGAGAACGGAATGACGTCAATTCAAAGTGCGGATTTGGATGAGAACGGTGCTTTTGGGGGTTGGCCAGAGGATTTCGGCGATATCGAGTTGATGGCTGAAGGCGCGTATTTGGATGCAGTGGAAGGGCGGAGCAAATAATGGCAAAACGGCCTCGGCGATTGGTGATTGACGCAGATGTTGTACAGTCTGCCGGTGAAACGGATCATCCGGTTTCAAGTGCGTGTCGAAAGTTTTTGGAGGCGGTATTGGATGTTGGACACCATGTTGTGATGACAGATGCAATAAATAAAGAATGGCATAGCCACATATCCAAATATTCGCGCAAATGGCGTAGGCGAATGTGGGGGAGCCGGCGAGTTGTTCGCATTGATGGCGAACGCGATGACCATTTACGCAAGAGAATAGATAAGGCCGTAACGCAGGATAAAAAAGAGATAGTTGTCAAGGATATTCATCTCATTGAAGCGGCGATTGCGACTGATTGGCTGGTCACTTCGCAAGATGAACGCGCACGCGGGACGTTTGGAAATGCGGCGGATGCGGTGCGCGAATTGCGACAAATTGTATGGGTCAATCCAACGCGAGATGACGAAAAGTCAATTGACTAGTTGCAAAATGGCGCGCAGTCCGAGGCGCGTCGTCGGTTAGGTGCTTGATTCAGGAGCAGATATGGCAAAAGAGGAGCGGGTTATGAGATTGGCGGATGTTGCTCGCACGCCCCATTTTGTCCGTTCCCGCGTCGGGTCCGTGATCAAATAGTTGCCGATTGAGATCGAAGGGAAAACTAACGGGCGATCCGATTGTAACGCCCGTGGTGGCGTTTGAAGACCTCGTCACAGAATATCCAAAAATCGCCAGCAACCCCGAGCAAAATATCAAATTAGGTACGTTTTTTTAGCACTCCCATGCCGCGGCATTAAGGAGAAAGCGAGATGTCGAGACTGAAGCATATCGAAATCAGGGGCTTCCGATCCATCAAAGAGATGGCAATAGAACTCCGACCTCTCAATGTCTTGATCGGTGCTAACGGAGCAGGTAAGAGCAATCTCATTGCCTTTTTTAAGTTGGTGAATGAATTGATGGGCAGACGGCTCCAGCAATATATTGGGGCGACGGGGCGGGCGACAGCCAATCTGTATTTTGGCCCCAAAATAACCCCTCAACTGGAAGCAAAAATGGCGTTTGAAGTCGAAAACGGAACAGACATCTATCAGATGCGGCTGTTTCACGCTTCTGGTGATTCTCTGATTTTCGCCGAAGAAACACTCTCTTATCAGACAACAGGCTATCCGACACCAAAGGTCGTATCATTAGGGGCTGGTCATCAGGAAACGCGGATTGGAGACGAGGCAGAAGCAGGCGAACCAGCGGCAAAAGTGGTCAGGCATTTGCTGAATCATTGCCGCGTCTACCACTTTCACGATACATCGCCGACTGCGAGAGTTCGGCAGTATTGTTACGTGGGTGACGACCGATGGCTTATGCCCGATGCGGCGAATCTGGCGGCGGTATTGTATGCGTTAAAGTCCGGCGAGGAAATAGCGTATCGCCGGATTGTGAGGACAATTCAACAGGTGGCACCGTTTTTTGAGGATTTTGATCTCGAGCCGACCCATTCCAGAGACATCATTCTCAATTGGCGTCATCGCGAGTCCGACCTCATTTTCGGCCCCCATCAATTCTCAGACGGTACCCTGCGGGCGATATGCCTGATTTCGCTGCTGTTGCAACCAAAAGAAAATCTTCCCTACCTGATTGTGGTGGATGAGCCGGAACTCGGATTACACCCCTACGCGCTCCAAGTGATTGCTTCGCTGTTTCGCGCAACAAGCCACCACACGCAGGTTCTCGTCAGCACGCAGTCCAGCGCGTTTCTCGATGCTTTTGAGATAGAGGATATCGTGATTGTCGAACGAAATGGGGTAGCTACAGAGGTTGACAGGCCGGATGCCGAAAAGCTCGAAGCTTGGCTGGAAGACTATTCGCTCGGGGAAATTTGGGAAAAAAACATCATCGGTGGAGGGCCGCACTGATGGCTCGGCTCTATCTTTTTGCCGAAGGTTTAACAGAACAAACGTTTGCCAATACAGTCTTGAAACCGCATTTGGCGAATTTTGGGGTCTATATGCACAAACCGGTTTTGATTGCACACGCTCGCAAAAAGGGCAAAGTTCATCGCGGAGGTGGGAAAAATTTCACGGCGATGCAGAACGACATCAACCGCTTTCTCAAGCAGGAGTCGGGGAATGACGTGTTTTTCACAACGATGATTGACCTTTACGCCCTCCATGCGAAATTCCCCGGCATTGAAGAAGCTGAAAAACTGCGCCATGACCCGTATAAGCGCGTGGATGCTCTCGAAAAGGCGTGGCTTAATGAGACCGGTGACAGGCGCTTCATCCCGTTTATTCAATTGCATGAATTTGAAGCTTATTTGTTTTTTGATGTATCCCAATTCGCTTTCTTTTTTGACAATGCAGATTCTCAAATCTCCGCTTTGCAACGCACTATCGACGTCCAGTTTCCAGAACTCATTGACGACGGGCAACATACGGCGCCATCAAAGAGAATCATCGCCAAACTTCCCGAATACGAAGACTCGAAAACAACAGTGGGGTCACAAATGGTCGAACGAATTGGCTTGGAGAACATCCGATCCAAATGTCCCCACTTTAAGGCGTGGATCGAGCGCATTGAGCGACTCGGAGCAAAGTCAGGCCATAACGACTCCTGACAAAAGCGATAGTACACCTAACGACAAGGGTTGAGACCTGCCTCCCTTCGTGCTTTCCTATCTGCGTTCCTCTGCGGGAACTTTCATCTGTTCAACACCCGCACATCGCCCTGCCGGATGGTGGTGCCTTGCGTATCGAAATAATTCAACAGCGGCACGGCAAATTTGCGCGTGGTGGCGATCAAATTGCGAAATGTCGAGACATCGATCTCGGCATTTTTTTTGAGATGATCCACCAATTGTCGCGCCACATCTTCGATCACCTCGGGATGGAACAACAAGGTATCGTCCAAGCGCACCACCTGCCCCATCGCCTGCATGGCCGTTACCACCTCTTGCACGGCTTTCGCGCTGGCATTGACAGTCTTGGGCAATCCCCTCAAATCCTCGGGCGTCGTGCCGCCTGCTCGCAACAGGCGTGCGATGGCATCGCGCAGGGCTTCTTGCTCAGGGGTCAACGCAATTTCGTGATCGCGCAGCCCAATCATCGCGTGTTCGCTTTTTAGCCCGCCCGTGTGGATGAGATGTTCAACGCCGTGTGCAAACAAATCGCCAGCGGGCCTGCCCATCACCCCTGCGCGGAGTTCATCGCGCCGCGCGCCCGGCCTGAGCGGATGGACTTCGTGAAAAACCCGCATCGCATCGCCAATCCCGTCCAGCAATTCCCGCCAACATTTTACGTGAACATATCGCGTGTTGCCCGCCTGTACATAACAAATCGCATCGCCCGAATCCACGCATGCTTTGAGTCGGTCTTCAATCTCGCTCGTCGACAGTGCCATCTCGGATGCGAGTTGCAAGGCCGTGCGCGGTTGCCATCGCGCGGCCTTCAAGCGCGTCAGCAAAACTCGCGTGGGATCGTCTTGCTCCAGTTCTCGAAGCACCTCGACAACATCCTCCCGAAACCGCCGGTGCTTCACCGGTTGCGGATCCAACACCACGCCCCCGCCCAAGGTTTGCACCGGGGAATACCGCCGAATCACAAACCGGTCGCCCCGTGCGGCAACGCCGGGTTCTTCCAAGCGCAGTTGCACGAGTTGGGAATCGCCCGGCAACAAAATCTCGCTTTCGAGCAACACCACGCGGGCCAAGACTTCTCGCGGTCCCATAAGCAAATGCACGCGCGTGCGATTTGTCACCTCTGCGGGCGCGTCTGGCAACATGTGCAAGCGTGCGTCGATCATATACGTGGTCTCAAAATAGCCCGGCTGAACGAGCAGATCGCCGCGTGCCACCTCATCCACGACAACCCCGCTCACATTGATGGCTGCCCGCGCGCCCACCCGCGCCGCCTCCACATCTTGCCCATGCGTTTGCACCCCGCGCACGCGCACGTTTTTGCCCGCGGGCAACAATGCCAGTTCGTCCCGCACATGCACCGCGCCCGAAATCACCGTGCCCGTGACCACCGTGCCAAAGCCCTGCACGGAAAACGCGCGGTCTATGGGCAAGCGAAACACGCCTCGGTCTGCCCGCGCTTCAATAGTTGCGATCTCTTCCTCAATCACCCCGCGCAAGTCGTCGATCCCCTCGCCGGTCAGGGATGACACGCGCACAATGGGCGCGTCTTCCAAAAAGGTTTCGGCAAACACCTCCTGCAATTCTTCCTCGACCAGTTCCAACCAATCGTCTTCCACCAGATCGACCTTTGTCAGCACCACAATGCCGCGGGGCACGCCCAGCAGATTCAAAATGCCCAGATGCTCGCGCGTTTGCGGCATCACGCCGTCGTCGGCAGCCACCACAAAAAGGACGAGATCGACCGTACACACCCCCGTCACCATGTTTTTGACAAACCGCTCGTGCCCCGGCACGTCGATGATGGTCACATTGTCTTTCCAGTAGGCAAAGCCAATGTCTATCGTCACGCCGCGATCTCGCTCTTCGGGCAAGGTATCGGTTTCAATGCCAGTCAGTGCTTTCACCAGCGCGGTCTTCCCGTGATCGATATGCCCGGCTGTTCCAACAATCACATGCGCCATCAGCCTCGCGCTCCTTTTAATGAATCCCACCCAATACGGGGTACAACTATCCGGTGAACGGACTTGAGAAGTAGCC
This sequence comes from uncultured Latescibacterota bacterium, assembly GCA_958295785.1. GTDB lineage: Bacteria > Latescibacterota > UBA2968 > UBA2968 > UBA2968 > VXRD01. The sequence goes on along the minus strand of OY282377.1, from coordinate 325,313 downwards.
CGTTGTACTCCATCCTCATGCCCATTCATCAACGAAGCGTGTAGGGTTTCGGGGCTGTTGGGCGAGGACTGACCACTGACCGCTGCTTCGGACAGGCACGGGGGCCTGTCCCTACGATTCGTCTATTCGTCTATTCGTCTATTCGTCTATTCGCGCTTTTTATTCCATCGCTCACAATACCCACTTCGCGATCACTTAGGGTACGCACATCTAAAAATAACCGATTGTCGCGCACATAGCCGACCACGGGCGGGTCGTGGCGGCGCAACGCAACGGACAGCGTCAAAATATCGCCGCCTGATATGGCGACGGCAAAGCTCGGGATATTTTCCAAAGGCAAGGCCCCACTGCCGGTTTGTGCATGGGAATCGACCAATTCACAGGCAAAGCCTTTGAGATCGCCGATAGCGCGCAACAACCGCCGAGCGCGCCGCTCGACCACGGTCACGGATTCCGTCAACATGCGCCATGTGGGATGTTCCCGCGTCAATGTCTCGGGATTTGAGAACAACTGCAACGTGGCTTCCAGCGCGGCATACGTCAGCTTTCCGCAACGCAGGGCGCGCATCAGGGGATTTTGCCGAATTTGCACAAGGGGCTCTCGCTTGCCCACCACAATTCCACACTGTGGCCCGCCGAGAATTTTATCCCCGCTAAACATCACCACATCCACTCCTGCGGCAATGCTGTCGGAGACCAGCGGTTCGTAGGGCAACCCGCAATCGCGCAGGTCAATCAGCACCCCGCCGCCCAAATCGTGCGCCACAGGCACGCCGCGTTGTTGCCCCAAAGCCACCAGTTCTGCGGGTGAAACTTCCGCGCTAAATCCCATCACCTTGTAATTGCTCGGATGCACCGCCAGCAACAGTCCCGTATTTTCCGTTATAGCCGCTTCGTAATCGCGCAGATACGTGCGATTGGTCGTTCCCACCTCCACGAGCCGCGTACCGCTTCGCGCCATAATATCGGGAATGCGAAACGACCCGCCAATTTCGACCAGTTGCCCGCGCGAGACAATGGCCTCTTTGCCCTGCGACATGGTGTTTAAAGTCAGCAAAACAGCCGCGGCATTGTTGTTGACAATCGCAGCGGCTTCTGCGCCGGTCAATTCACACAGCAGGTCTTCCACAAGCGCGATGCGCGACCCGCGTTGTCCAGAATCCAAGTCCAATTCCAAATTGCTATAAGAACCCGCAACTTCGGCGATCTGTTTCACGGCAACCTCGGGCAGGGGCGCACGGCCCAAATTTGTGTGCAAAATGATCCCAGTCGCATTGATGACGCGCTTGAGATTTGGCGCGAGCCGCTCCGCCAATCGGGTTTGCACATCCGAGACGATTTGTTCGATCAACTCGTCCCGCGATTCGCCCACAAATTCGCCACCGCGCATCAACCCCCGCACGCAGTCAATGGCCTGCCGAACAACAGCGGTCAAAACGGGCATTCCGCAACGTGCAGACAACTTTTGAATCGCTCGCTCTTTGAGCACCCGATCCACGCTGGGAATGCGCGAATAGTCCGGCGATGCGGTTGTCAATTGTTTGTTGCTCATGGGTCAGTGGTCATTGGAGGCGAGAGGCGAGGATAGAAACGTAGGGGCGATGCCCCCACACCGCGGACATTGGAACCGTTTGGAAATGGCAGTTGATTGCCAACGGATGGTTTATTATACTGCTCGCCCGGCTTTTTTGGTAGCAAAAAGGACATGAAAAGCGATGCGGGAAATGATTCCCGGTCAGGTCTTATTTTATTCCAAAGTGCAGACGCTGGACAAAATATCCCCATTCTGATGGGGTGAAAGCGAGGTTCACAATGTCTTATGCAAAAGCTGGTTGGGCGCAATTTGATTCAACGCCGCCATTGGGCCTTCCAATGGGTGGTCGAGGGCCGAGGTTTTCGCCGGGCGCAGAGGTGCTCGATCCGCTGGTCGCGCAGGCGGTCGTGATCGAAGATCAAAAAGGCTATCGCACGGTCTGGATTTCGATAGACATGATCGGCATGACGTGGCACGCGACAAGCCGTTTGCGCTGCGAGTTGACCGCAATGACCGGGATTCCTTTTGAAGCAATCGTCGTCAATTTTTCGCATACGCACAGCGGCCCCATGTCTGGATTTGAGGGATATGCAACGACCGAGCGCAAACCCAAAGCACTCGAGGCGTATGAAAACAGCCTGCTGTCTCGCACGGTGAAAATGGTGCTCAAAGCCATCGAAAACATGCAACCGGTTGCGGTTCGCGTACATCGCGGCACATCTGAAATTGGGATCAACAGGCGAAGGCGGAATGCCGATGGCAGTATGGGGATGGGGCCGAATCCGGAGGGCTATATAAACCGCGACCTTTGGGTTATGGACCTCGCCGCAGAAGACGGGCGTTGCGTGCTTTTTAATTACGGATGCCATCCCGTGATGGTCTATAGCTTTGCATGGGATGGTCTTTCGGCTGATTTTCCCGGCGTGTGTCGCAATCGCTTGGTCGAAATCCTCGGCCCAAACACGCACGCGCAATTCATTCAGGGACTCGCCGGCAATATTCGACCGCGCCGCTTGGCGGGTTCAGACACCTTTCGCAAAGCCACGCCGCAGGATGTCGTGGCAACGGGCGCGCAACTCGCCGATGATGTCCTTTCGGCGCTGGCATCAGGGGGTGAAAATTTGGACTTGGATCTCAACTGCGTATCGGGATTCGCGCTGGCCCCGCGCGATAGAGACGCGATTTTGCCACGCGCCCATTGGGAAGCCCTCGCCGAGCGCGAGGCAGAACTCGAGCGCAATCTCGGCGCGTACTGGGTCGAGCGTTTCGCCGCTGGCATCCCCCCCGCACGCTTTTTGCCCTGGGCCGTTGGGCTTATTCGATTGGCAGAGGAACACACCGTCGCGTGGCTCGGCAATGAGGTCGTGGCCGAATGGCTGCCCCTGCTCAGAACCCATCTCAATGACGCCAATCTCATCGCCTGGGGATATTGTCAGGATGGGCGCAATTACATGCCGACAGACGCGCTCATTCCAGAAGGTGGGTATGAAGTTGATCGGGCAAATCACTACACCAAAGCGGGCCCCGGTCCGTTCCAAATCGGCATAAACGCAGTGGCAAAGCAGACATTTCTCGAACTTGCCCAACGGCTGTAATGGATGGTTGGCCTCTTCCGCCAACAACAAATGCTCGCCTCAGAAAATCGTCCCGTACGATAAAAACAGAATGATTCTTTTCGGGTTTAAAATTATTTCCCGACAGGAGGTCATGGTGAATACCGATCAGTTCAAACTGGCTTCTCTATATTCACGCACGCATGATATTATGCGTAATATAGATGGTTTACAACCCCAAGAAGCTTTTGATGAATTGCTAAAATTTTTATTTTTCAAACAGGCCAATGAAGAATCGGGGCCAGAGCTCGCTTACCCAACGGATTTTAGCTTAAATGGATTATTTGCTCCGTTAAACAAAAATTTAGCAGAGCAAATAAAAGCCCTTTTCGCACAGTATGTAAAAACCTTCAATTCGTGGTTTCAAGACTTGTGGAAAGATGCGCGTTTTCATCTCAGCGATACGGCACTCTTATCGATCTGTGAAGTCTTTAAGGAGATCAATTTCTCGAGCGTACCTTATGATGTGCGGAGTGCCGCATTGCGCGAGTTCTTATCTCCAGAAATCCGCCGCGGTTTGGGGATTTATCTCACGCCTGATGATGTCGTGAGAATGATGGTCGAATTTGTCGTCCCGGGGCCGGAAGATGCTGTTTACGATCCTGCGTGCGGTTCGGGCACCTTTTTAATTGAAACGCTCAAATTTATGAGTCAACAACCGTCATCGAAAAAAGTTGCGATTTGGGGCACTGATAAAAATCCCCGGATGCTGCTTTTGTCAGAACTCAATTTGGGTCATTTCGCGGGCACTACTTTTCATCGCCAACTCGTGGATTCTCTGTATCCAGATTTCAATTGCCCTGAAAATTGGCTGGGCCCCGAAAATTTCGATGTGATATTTACCAATCCCCCTTTTGGCGTTGCGTTATACAATGCTTCTTACGACCTGCGGGGTTTTGAGACCTGCAAGTCAAAAAAGGGGGGCCTCGTCAATCGACAGCAAAGCGAAGTGATTTTTATTGAACAGGCGATCAAATACCTCAAGCCCGGCGGTATTCTCGCTATCGTATTGCCAAAGAGCGTGCTGACGAACTCAAATTTGGAAACCGCCCGAAAGGCTTTGGATCAACTCGGTTATATCTATGCTGCGGTTTCCCTCCCTCCCGAGACGTTTGCTGCGACTGGCACGCAAACATCGACAATCGTCCTCTTTATCAAAAAATTCATTTCCAAGGCAGAGGCTTCTGATCGCATAACCATCGCGTTCGCCGATGTTACAAATGTGGGATTTGATGCTACGGGTCGGTTTCGCGCAGAGAACCAATTGATCAAACTGCCAGAAGACTTAAAAAAATCTCTGGCCGAGAACAAAAATCGAGGCGTTTGCCGAATGCTTCCAACAGTCTCAAAGCACGCCACTTTTTCCTATCTGAAAAATCTGATGACCGCAGAAAATTCCATACAGAGCAAATTCAAACTTCGGGATATTGTAGAATTTGCCACAACTGGCAAAACCCCACCGCGCAAGAATTATACGCCAGATGGCCTCTTTGTCGTCAAAGTGGGAAATCTAACGGGCAACGGGATCAACTGGCAACCTCGAGACCGAAACTTTATAGATTGTTCTGAAATCCCCAAAAGAGCAAAGCAAAATCTGATTGTAAAAGAAGGAGATATTCTCCTGACATCTTCGGCGCATTCCGTGATATACATTGCAAAAAAAGTCGATATCGTGCATAAAATTCCCAAATGGGTGGGCGGAAATGCTTCTATCGTAGGCGAAGTCATGCTCTTGCGTCCAAACAAAGAAAAAATTGACCCTTACGCGCTGTTGGCTTACTTGCGCCTTCCCTCTGTTGTGGCCCAGATCCAGAGATTGGTAAGGGGACAGACAGCTCATTTATATGCCGACGATTTGCTGGATATCCCCATCCCCGATACGCTGATGAAGCGGTGTACAACTTCGACAGAAGTTCAGGGGAAAAAGGCATTGGATAAGATCATCAACGCCTTGCGTCTCGAAACAGAACTCAATCAAAGGCTCAATGAGTGTGCATTTGAGCAAGAAGTCCTTTTTCAAAGCATCGATCTTTCAGCCTAAGAGTCCCTAACAAAAAGCGTTGACATGGATTTGTGAGAGGCCGACTTTGAGGCGTTCCTGCGGGTGTTCACGCATCTGTTTCAGACGCTTGATTTCTTTATGTTAGGGCTTCTAAGTAGGGTTCTGTTTTTTCGCGGATTAAAGGTGGCAATGCGGAATGGTGGTATCATATGTCATCCAAGTAGAGTGCTTTGGCGAGATTGTCTGCAATCATGTGGGGATCGCTTTGTCCCAGGTCTAACAAATTTTGTATCGCTTCTAATAGCTTTGATTTACTCTGCGCGCCCTCTACCTGAAAACCTTGATATTCCGCGAACTTCAATATCTTTTTCTTTGTGAAATTCCGGGACTGAGAGTAATCAGGTAGTGATTTTAGTGGGTGAAGTTGAGCTTCATTCCGGCGAGGAAAGGTCAGCGTCTTAAATTTCGTCACCCAGTGTAATCAAAGAACGGTATATCAGATAGGGTCTCATGACATCGAATTTCAGTTGGTAAGGCCAGAGATTGAACGGGGCCTTTGAACGCGAAGCTGGACGTATATTCTTGTAGTAATCTATCATACACAGCGAGAAACCCGGCGCCTTGGATTCAACGCGCCATATAGAAGATTGTATCGTATGGGGAGAATGGAGATCTGTAAATTCAAAGAGAACGAGATAGTAGTATTTGGGTTCCAAAACACTTGCAAATTCTTCCTCGTGGCGTATGCCAATTAACCATTTTGAGTCGTCATTTCGTTGTAGGTTTTTCGATTCACATTCAGGACGGGACAATTCTATACTCGCGACTCTCGCACCGCAGTCGTTGCATTTCCCCAATTGATCAACTCGATAGCAAGTCTTGATTTCTGCATGTTCATTATTCGGCAGAATCAGGTCTTTACCTCTGGCCCCTGAACGCCCCCCTCGATACCCCGTTACAACACTGACGAGATGTTGTCCAACATATCCCATCCTCGCTTGAGCCGTTTGATGCGTGATAGCCGCCCAGTGGTTGGCTTTTTTGCGTAAGTCGATATACAGATCGTGAATGAGTTGCTCAGATGCCTCAATCGTGCCGAGTTCATAACTTTGTGTGTTCATCATTGCTCCTATCAGCGAAACTTTTGCCTTCAGTCTCGATTCGACCGCCTGCGTCTTCGCGCTTCGCGCCAGCGTTTGTACGCCTCTTCGTCAAATGTGATGACGGGAACCTCGCCTTGCCATGCGCGGGCAATAATGGGCATAATGCGCGGCGTTGCCAACTGGAAATCCCGTCCAATGGGTCGCGGATTTGGAAACCATTTCCACAGCAACGCGCCGGCAATGCGCGGTTCGTTTTCAATGGCCTCGAGCGCGACGCGCCAGCACATTTCCTGTAAGGGCCTCGCGCCAGCGTCATCCACGCGATACGCCCACGGCTCTGCCGCCGTGCGATACGATTGGTTATATCCCAACTCGGTCAATACGATGTTGCGATCTATCGCTTCGCCATAAGCGCGCAATTCCTCGGCCAACCGCTCCCATCCAGCGCGAAGGTCGGCCTCGGTGGGCTGTTCCTTTTGGGAAATCGGAAAATAGCCCTGAATGCCGATCACATCCAACGCATCCCAAAATGGCACGCGCTTGTAATCCGACCAATTCGCCGCGTACGTCACCCGCCCCCGATACACCTTTCGCACCTCCGCAATCAGTGCGCGCCACTCGGCCTCGTGATGCAGGGTCTTATCCAATTCCGTGCCCACGACAAACGCATCGGCATCTTTGCAGGCATGGGCCACGGACAAAATCCACGCCCGATAATCCGCCCAAAAGCGCGCCCATTCTTCCTCAGAGCGAAACGCAATCTCGCCTCGCCATTCAAATCCCGACCGCCAGTATGCCAGATGCGGCTTGATGCAAATTTTCAAGCCCTGTGCATGGGCCTCAACAATCGGGCGCGTCCAATGCGCCGGCGCAGAATCCCCGGCCCCTTCAAATCGCCTCAGCCCGACCGACCCGTCCTGTGAAATCCCCGCGTAGGGATGGATCGCCACCCAGTTTGCCCCCAGAATTTTAATATCCCGCAACGTTGAAACCATCTCGTCCCGCGCCCAATCGCGCCCACCCCCGTGCGTTGAAATCGTAATCCCTCGCACGGGCAAGGCATCGTCAAATGCACGCGCTTCAAACGCGACACCTAAACCGAACAGCAAGATGAAGCAATAGCGGAACATGGCGACCTCTTTGACATTCACAGCAGTGGTCAGTGGTCAGTCCCCGCCCAACACCCCCAAAACCCGACGCACCTCGTTGATGAATTGGCATGAGGATGGGGTACAACGGGTTGCTTCTCAAGCCCGTTCACCGGCCAGTTGTACCCCGCGATTCGTCGATTTGTCACAGAACAAAAAAGGCGCAGTTTGCACTGCGCCCCGGTGGTTTGATATGGCGATATTTTACGGCAGATCGGTCGATCCCATCAGGTAGCGATCTGCTTCTCGGGCCGCGCCTCGGCCTTCGGCGAACGCGAAAACCACGAGACTCATGCCCCGTCGCACATCGCCTGCGACAAATAGGCCGGGGATTTTGGTGGTGAACACGCCTTCGACTGCTTTGGCATTGGAGCGTTCATCGCGTTCGATCTCGAGTTCGTCTAAAATCGTATCTTCGGGGCCGAGCCAGCCCATCGCCAAAAAAACGAGATCTGCAGGCCATTCTTTTTCCGTGCCGGGCACTGTGCGGAAGGGCGCGCCATTTTCAGCGGGCACCCATTCCACTTGCATGGTTTTTAGAATCTTGAGATTGCCGTTTTCATCGCCGATAAATTCCGTCGTACTCGTGAGGTATTCGCGCGGGTCTTTGCCAAAAACCGCAGTGCCTTCTTCGTGGCCGTAATCGGTTTTGAAAACGAGCGGCATTTGCGGCCATGGATTGTTGGCCGTGCGCGATCTGGGCGGTTCGGGAATGATGTCGAATTGATGCAAGCTCTTGCAACCGTGCCGAATCGCCGTAGCCACGCAGTCCGTTCCCGTATCCGCGCCGCCGAGCACGATGACGTGTTTGTCTTTGGCGTTGATGTATTCGCCATCCTCATGGTTGGAATCGAGCAGGCTTTTGGTGTTTTTGTGCAAAAACTCAATCGCCTGATGGACGCCGTTGAGTTCGCGGCCTTTGATGGGCAGTTCGCGGGGTTTGAGCGCGCCAATGCAGAGCACAACAGCATCGTATTCGTTCAGGAGATCCCGAGCGGATATGTCGTTGCCAATTTCAGTGTTGGTGATAAATTCAATGCCCGACTCGATCATGAGATCGATGCGGCGCTGAACGACTTCCTTTTTGGCGAGTTTCATGTTGGGAATGCCGTACATGAGCAACCCGCCAACCCGGTCAGAGCGTTCGTACACCGCGACTTTGTGCCCGGCTTTGTTGAGTTGTGCGGCACAAGACAGACCCGCAGGCCCCGAACCCACGACCGCCACGCGCTTGCCCGTGCGCTTTTCGGGTATATCGGGCACGACCCAGCCTTCTTCCCAACCCTTGTCGATGATGGAAACTTCAATGTTTTTGATGGTGACAGCCGGATCGGTCAGGCTCAGCACGCAGGACCCTTCGCAAGGCGCGGGACACACGCGCCCGGTAAATTCGGGAAAATTGTTGGTTTTGTGCAACCGCTCGAGGGCTTCTTTCCACAGGCCGCGATACACGAGGTCATTCCATTCGGGAATGAGGTTGTTGATCGGGCAACCCGAGGGAAAGGGCGTGGATTCGGGCAGGCGCACGCCGGTATGGCAAAAGGGAATGCCGCAGTCCATACACCGCGCGCCCTGTTCCCTGAGTTTTTCATCGGGAAGATGATGGTGAAATTCTCGCCAGTCTTTAACGCGCTCTGCGGGGTCTCTATCGGCCGGGAGCTCGCGCTGAAATTCCATAAATCCGGTCGGTTTTCCCATACCTGCTCCTTAAAATCAGTCGTCAATAAAAGGCGTAAAGGGGTACAAACGTTATCCAGGAACGCAGCCCCTACGTTCCTATCCTCGCATCTTTCTTATGCGTTCTCATGCGGTTGCTTTTGCCTCTCCCCTCTCACGCCTCGACTTCCACGCCGCGGCGGAAGGCTTCGAGCCATGCGTCTTCGCCTTCCAAGCCCGCTTGTTGCGCGGTTTCATAAGCCGAGAGAATGCGCTTGTAGGGCTTGGGAAAAACTTTGACGAATTTGGGCAATGCGTCATGCCAGTGGGCGAGGATGCGTTGCGCCACGCGGCTTTGCGTGTATTCGGCGTGTCGGGCGATCATGTGTTTGAGCTCTTCGATATCCGCTTCGCTTTGCACGGGTTCGAGATTGACGAGTTCGGGATTGCAGCGCGTGGGGAAATCGCCCTCTTCGTCGAGCACATACGCAATGCCCCCGGACATGCCGGCTGCAAAATTGCGTCCGGTCTTGCCCAGAATAACCGCCATCCCACCCGTCATATATTCACACCCGTGATCGCCCACGCCTTCGACAACAGCGCGCACGCCCGAATTGCGGACGCAGAACCGCTCGCCGGCCTGACCGCGAATAAAGGCTTGCCCATTGGTCGCGCCGTAAAAAGAGACATTGCCGATGATGACATTGTCTTCGGCCACAAAGGTCGATCCCCTGCGCGGATAGACGATCAATTTGCTGCCGCACAAACCCTTGCCAAAATAGTCGTTGGCGTCGCCTTCGAGGCGGAAGGTGATGCCCGGCGGTGTAAAAGCCGCAAAGGATTGCCCGGCCGATCCCTCAAAAGTGATGTCGATGGTGTCTTCAAGCAGGCCGCCAGGGCCGAACCGGCGCGTGATTTCGCTGCCGAGAATCGTGCCCACCACGCGGTTGGTATTTTTAATCTCAAATGCCGCGCGGACTTTGCTGCCATCTTTGAGGGCGGGCTTGCAAACGTCGAGCAATACCTGGTTGTCTATCGCGTTTTCAAGGCCGTGGTCCTGTTCGATCTGGCAATAGTGACCGATGTCGTCCCTGGCGTCTATTTTTTTCAAAATGGGGGACAGGTCGAGGCTCTTTGCTTTCCAGTGATCGGTTCGCGCTTGGTGGAGCAGGTCCGTGCGCCCGATGAGTTCATCGACCGTGCGGATGCCGAGCCGCGCCATAATTTCGCGCATGTCCCGCGCGATGAAACGCAGGAAATTGACGACATAGTCGGGATCGCCCATGAACTTTTTGCGGAGTTCGGGATGCTGCGTGGCAACGCCCACCGGGCACGTATCGAGGTGGCAAACGCGCATCATAATGCACCCCATCGCCACGAGCGCGGTGGTGGCAAAGCCAAATTCCTCGGCGCCGAGCAGCGCGGCGATCACCACGTCGCGCCCGGTTTTGAGTTGCCCGTCGGTTTCGACCACAATGCGCGATCTCAGGTTGTTGAGCACCAGCGTCTGGTGGGTTTCGGCAACGCCAAATTCCCACGGCAGGCCCGCGTGTTTGATGCTCGTTTGCGGCGACGCGCCCGTGCCCCCGTCGAGGCCCGAGATGAGCACCACATCGCCGTGGCCCTTGGACACGCCCGCCGCGACAATGCCCACATTGATTTCAGCGACCAACTTGACGTTGATCCGAGCGTGGTGATTGGCGTTTTTGAGGTCGTGAATGAGTTGCGCCAAATCTTCGATAGAATAAATATCGTGATGCGGCGGCGGTGAAATGAGTTCCACGCCCGGCGTGGCGTGCCGAACGCTGGCGATCCACGGATACACCTTTTGGCTGGGCAATTCGCCGCCTTCGCCCGGCTTGGCGCCCTGCGCCATTTTGATCTGCAATTCGCGGGCATTGACCAAATAATTGCTGGTCACGCCAAAACGCCCGGAAGCCACTTGCTTGATCGCGCTGTTTTTGGAATCGCCATTGGGTTCGAGGACATAGCGCGCCGGGTCTTCGCCGCCCTCGCCGGTATTGCTCTTGCCTCCCAAGCGATTCATCGCAATGGCGAGGGCCTCATGCGCCTCTTTGGATATGGATCCGTAAGACATGGCCCCAGACTTAAAGCGTTTGGTGATCGCTTCGACGGGTTCGACCTCGTCAATGGGAATGGGGGCACTGGCGTAGTTGAAGTCCAACAAGCCGCGCAATGTCGCCAAATTTTTGTCCTGTTCATCGATCAGGGCCGCGTATTCTCTGTACACATCGTAATTGTTGGTGCGCGTGGCGTGCTGGAGTTTGTAAATCGTGAGGGGATTGAAGAGGTGGTATTCCCCCCCCTGCCGCCACTGAAAATGGCCGCCCACGTCGAGGGTGCTGCCATTGACCGATATTGCGGGATAGGCGGCGCGATGCCGCATCAGGGCTTCTCGCGCAATTATGTCGAGGCCAATGCCGTCTATGCGGGAGTCCGTCCAGGTAAAGTATTTGTCAATGACCTTTTTTGAAATCCCCACGGCTTCAAAAATTTGCGCCCCCCGATAGGACTTGATGGTGGAAATGCCCATTTTTGCCATCACCTTGACCACGCCTTTGGTCGCGGATTTGACATACCCTTTGACCGCATCGGCGTAGGAAATATCGGTCAATTGCTTTTCGCCGATCATATCCGCCAAGCTCTCATAAGCCATATAGGGGTTGATGGCCTGCGCACCGTAGCCGATGAGCAAGCAGAAGTGATGCACTTCGCGGGGTTCGCCCGTTTCAAGGGCAATGCCCACTTTGGTGCGCTTGCCTTCTCGAATGAGATGGTGGTGGAGGCCGCTCATCGCCAAAAGCGCGGGAATGGGCGCACGGTTTTGATCGATGCCGCGGTCCGAAAGAATGAGAATGGTATCACCCGCGTCAATGGCTTTATCGGCTTCTGCACACAATTGGTCTATCGCCTTTTCGAGGCCGCCATCGGCCACGTCAAAGAGCATGGGGATGGTGGTGGCCTTGAGGCCCGGGCGATTGACGCGACGCAATTGCGCGAGTTCTTCATTGGTCAAGATGGGCGTATCGAGGTGGATTTGCCGGCAGCTTTCCGGTTCGGGAACGAGCAGGTTGCGCTCGGGGCCAATGGTGGCGTCGGCCGAGGTGATCACCTCTTCTTTGAGGGGGTCGAGCGGCGGGTTGGTCACTTGGGCAAAGAGTTGTTTGAAGTAGTTGTAGAGCAAATGGGCCTTGTTGGACAACACCGCCAAGGGCGCGTCATTGCCCATTGACCCGACCGGATCGCGCCCGATTTTGGACATGGGGCCGACAAAAATTTTGAGGTCTTCAAATGTGTATCCAAACGCCTGTTGCCGCACGAGCACCTCGGCGTGATTTGTAGGCGGGGCAATGGGCGCGACTGCGGGCAGGTCTTTGAGCGAAATGAGATGCTGGTCGAGCCATTGCCGGTAGGGGTGCTCGAAAATCATCGCATCTTTGACTTCGTCGTCAGAGATAACGCGCCCCTTTGCCGTATCCACGAGGAGAATGCGACCGGGTTGCAGGCGGCTCTTGTACGCGATGCGCTCGGGGGCCAAGTCGCAAACCCCGGCCTCGGAGCTGAGGATGAGCAGGTCGTCTTTGGTGATGTAATAACGCGAAGGGCGCAACCCATTGCGGTCGAGGCACGCGCCCACGATCTCGCCATCGGTAAAGCCAATGGAGGCCGGGCCATCCCACGGCTCCATCAGACAGGAATGGTACTCGTAAAAAGCGCGCCTCTCGCGGCTCATGCTCTCGTGGTTTTCCCAGGGTTCGGGAATCATCATCACAGCGGCATGCGCCATTGAGCGCCCGGACAGGGACAGAAATTCAAAGCAATTGTCGAAAATCGCGGAATCCGAGCCCTCCTCGTACAGAATGGGGAATACCTTTTCCATATCGTCTCCCCAAAGCTCGGATGCCAGCATGGCTTGCCGGGTTTTCATCCAGTTTTGATTGCCGCGCAGGGTGTTGATTTCGCCGTTGTGAATGAGGTAGCGATAGGGGTGTGACCGCTCCCATGAAGGGAAGGTGTTGGTGGAAAACCGGGAATGCACGAGGACAATCGCGGCTTCCATGCGGCGATCTTGCAGGTCGGGATAAAATTCGGCCACCTGCATGGGCGTGAGCATGCCTTTGTACACGATGGTGCGCGACGACAGGCTGGGAATGTAGAAATTTTCGTCGTGCCCATTGTAGCGGACCGTATTGGTGGCGCGCTTGCGAATGACGTAGAGTTTGCGCTCAAAGGCCATCGGGTCGGGCAGGTCCGCGCTGCGTCCGATGAAAATTTGCCAGATCGCGGGCGCACATGATCGAGAGGTGAGGCCCAAAGAGGCACTATCGGTGGGCACTTCGCGCCAGCCTAGGACCTCTTGCCCTTCTTCTGTTGCGATATTTTCGATAATTTGCTGGGTTTTTTGGCGAATGGATCGATCTCTGTGATCGGTCATAAAAATCATGCCCACGCCGTAGTGCCCAGGCGCTGGCAGGTCGATGCCCTTACAGGCGCGTTCAAAAAACCGATGAGGCAGTTGCATCAAAACGCCCGCGCCGTCGCCCGTGTTGGATTCGGCGCCGCGCGCCCCCCGATGGTCGAGACAGACCAAGGACTCGAGGGCCATTTTAACGATCTGATTGGATTTTTCGCCCTTGATATTCACGACAAAGCCAATGCCGCAGGCGTCGCGTTCGTATTTGGGATTGTAGAGTCCTTGCTTGCGGGGATATGCCATAACTTTTTCCTCAATCGCATGGCGCGAAAATGCCAGAACCGCGATCCGGCCCTGGCATTTGAAAACCGGTTGTTTCAATTTAGACGCTACTCAAAAGCGACTGCATTGATTTCGATGTACTCCGTCCATTCTTCGGGCGTGTCTTCTTCGGCGAAAATCGCTTCGACCGGGCATTCCGGCTCGCAGGCACCGCAGTCGATGCATTCTTCGGGATGAATGTAGAGCATGTTGAGGCGTTCATCTTCCGGCAAATGGGTTGCATCGGGTTCGTAGATGCAATCTACTGGACAGACTTCCACACAGGACCTGTCCATGACATCAATGCATGGCTCGGCGATGATATAGGCCATCTTTTTTTCCTTTCCTTGCAGTTGTTCCGATCTCATCCGGCGTTAATTTCGCCAAATATACTTATTTGGTTGTGTTTGTCAAGGTCTGTAAGTTGAAATTATGTTTTCATGCGTACAGAAGAAGATTTTTTACTTTTAGGACAAATTTTTGAGGAGTGTTTCGATAGGCCAGTCGCCCTCGGCGCGCAGGTCTAGGGTGAACCGCTGCCTGGCGTCTTCGCGCCGCGCGACAGCCACCTCTGCACCGCCGTAAAGCTGACGCAACAACGCCTGAAGGTCGTCTTGAATGGCCGCGTGCGTGCCGGCGGTATTGGGGGCGTTGAGGCGGTCGTTGAGGATGATCCGAAGTTCATTGCCGCGAAAAACCACGTCTTCTTCTGCCTCGAGGCGGCGGCACGTTTCACAGGTTGCGCGCACCGCAGCGGACAACTGCTGTGCAAAACCATCGCCGCCGGGTTGTTTGCGATTGTAGAGCAGACCGCGCTTTGCGTCCGTGTCGTCAATGCTGAGGTCGTATTCGTGACCGATGAGCAAGGTGACAGGGCCATTGGGCACATGGCTGTAATCGGCCACATCGAGCAACACGTCTGCCCCATCGTGCGCGGAAATCCAGTTGTTGAAAATTTTGAACCAAATTTCAGGCGCGATATCACGCCCCTGATCGAGATACAATTTGACGCTGATTTTATGAGTTGGCATACGTCTCCCTTCTCACCTTTCCCTCTCACACCACATTCATCTGACCGTAGCAGGCGTAGGCTTCTTCGATGAAGAGTTGGGTTTCTTCAATGACCTGATGGGCAGTGTCGCGGGTGTATTCGGGGATGGCTTCTTCGTGAACGCGGAAGAGATAATTGGCGAATTTCGCGCCGGCAAATTTGTTGTAGAACAACTCGGTGTCGCAAAAGCGCGTGCGAAATTCTTCGACAATGGCATCGGCATCTTCGGGCACGTCGAGAAACTGCGTTTTGACCAGGGCTTTGGCGGCGTGTAACATCGCGCTAAATGCGGTTTTGTACGCGGCTTCATAGTCGCCTTCGTCGAGGTGAATCTGCGCTTCAAAAGATTCGGTTTCGCAACCGGAAAGCTCGAATTGCACCAGCGAAACCACTTCGCCAGCGCATTCTCCTTTGCCCATATCGCCGATAGTAAATTCGCGTATGTCGCCCCAGTCCGTGTAGAACGAGGGGTCAATTTCGTGCGCGGGCACTTGCGTGAGGCCCTGGAGCAGTTCCTTGACCTCTTTTTTTCCAATGCGCTGAATATAGGCTTGGAAACTCTCATCCCTTGCGCGGTTTTCAACGTAATTGCCGGTGATGCGTTCGATCACGGCGGGAATATTTTTCGACGGCACTGCGCCCATGGCCAAGCCGTAGGAGGCCGCGTTTTCCGTCCATTGTCCGCCGAGCACGACTTGGAAGTGCGGCACGGTATAGCCATTGAACTTTCGGCTGTTGCCGTAAAAACCCAGATCCGCGACGTGGTGCTGCCCACAGGAGTTGAAACACCCGCTGATTTTGATGCGGAAGTTTTTGATGGCGTCGGCGAGTTGGAGATTTTTTTTCGCCAGTTGCGTTCGCAATTCCGCAGCCAACCCGCGCGACGAGGAAATGCCCAGTTTGCAGGTGTCGGTGCCCGGGCAAGCGGTGACATCGACTATGGTGCCCGCGCCCGCTTCGGCCAACCCCAGTGCTTGCAGGTCGCGGTAGAGTGAAATCACATCGGATTCGCTGACCCAGCGCAAAATGATGTTTTGCTCAACGGTCGTGCGGATGGTGTCTTTGACGTATTTGCGCGCGACATCGGCCAGGTTTCGCATCTGCTCGGAGGTGAGATCGCCCAAGGGCAGGCATACCGTTGCCGCGACATAGCCCTGTTGCCGTTGTTTGTAAGTGTTGGTTTCCGCCCACGCATCGAATCCTTCTGGACGCGCAACGCCGTTGAGGGGCGCGGCAATTTTGAGGGGTTCTTCGCGATATGCGTCCAGGTCGTCGAGATAGGCCGTCCACGCCGGGTCTTTGGGCAGGATTTTGCGTTCTTCTTTGACCAGCCGAATAAATTCTTCAATGCCGAGTTTGGCGACGAGGAATTTGATGCGCGCCCGCGCCCGGTTTTGTTTTTCGCCCAAGCGCGCAAAAACCCGGCAGATGGCCTGTGCCGTGGGCAAGAGTTCTTCCGGGGGCAGAAATTCCGAGTAGAGCTTGGCCTGGTGGGGCACGGCACCCAAACCGCCGCCAACATAAGTTTCAAACCCGCGCTTGCCGTCTTTGATGCGTGCGATCATGCCCATGTCGTGCATGCTGGCCAGGCCACAAGCCTCGTGCGCGCATCCCGAAAAGGCGATTTTGAATTTGCGACCAAAGTCCTGACAATCCGGATGCCCGAGCAAAAATTGGGCGAGGGCATGTGAATACGAGGTCGCGTCAAATGCCTCGGTTTGGCACACGCCCGAAAGCGGACAGGCCGTGACATTGCGGATGGAGTTGCCGCAGGCTTCGCGGGTGGTAATGCCCGCAGCAGCGAGGCGGCGCATGAGGTCGGGCGTGTCTTCGATGTGTAAGTAGTGGAGTTGAATATCTTGCCGCGTGGTGATGTGCAAAATGCCATCTGAATATTCTTCGGCCACATCGGCCAACACATCCATCTGATCGGACGTAAGCCCGCCAAAGGGAATTTTGATGCGCTGCATGCCCGGCGCGTCCCAAACCGTGTCTGGCCCCTTGAGGAGGTCGTCGCTGGGATAGCGGAGCGTTTTTGTCGTCTGACCGTCAAAGCGTTGCCCATTGTCGTAACGCTGACCGTAAACACCGCGCCGAAGCCGGGTTTCGGCAAAAACGCGGTCGTCAATTTTCCCCTGCTTTTTCTGCTCGATCTGCGCTTCAAACGTGTCGATTTCTGCACCCAAGTCTTCCGGGATCAGATCGCGCAATGCTTCTTTCCAACTCGCGCTCATAATATACCACCTGTGTCGGGAGGGTATTGATTGAAAGGATCAAAAATACGTGTGAAACATAGGGGATTATAGGGATTTGTCAAGGCAAAATAGACCGGCGAGAAGTGAGGCGTGAGGTGGATCAGGGCCTTTTCTGTCTCGCGCGCTCAGCCCCCAATTTGATACATTTCAATTTTCCGCGCTTCGGGGGTGTGATCAAAGCGGGTTTCGGAATAGCGGTCGCTGCGATGCGTCCATGTGTGGATGATCTTGTCGCGCAATGCCGCGTTGGACGCGCCGAGCCGCAGATCATCGCGCAAATCCGTCCCCTCTGAGGCGAACAGGCAAGTGTAGAGCTTGCCATCGGTGGATAGGCGGGCGCGCGTACAGTCGCCGCAAAAGGGCTGCGTGACAGAGGCGATGATGCCGATTTCACCGCCGCCATCGAGATAGCGATAGCGTTTTGCCACTTCGCCCATGTAGTTGGGATACATCGGTTCGAGGGGCAAAACCGCGTGAATGCGGTCGATGATCTCGGCGGCGGATACGACTTGCGCCATGTTCCAATTGTTGCGATTGCCCACATCCATAAATTCGATAAACCGCAAGATGTGCCCGGTGTTGTGGAAGTGTTGGGCGAGATCGACAACGAGATGGTCGTTGATCCCCTTTTGAACGACCGCGTTAATTTTGATGGGATAAAAGCCCACTTGTTCAGCGGCGCGAATGCCATTGAGCACGCGCTCCGCGCCATGCGTGCGCCCGCTCATGCGATCAAAGGTTTGGTCGTCAATCGCGTCCAAGCTCACGGTGAGCCTGTGCAATCCCGCGCCTTTGAGGGCACGCGCTTTGTCGGCGAGGAGATACCCATTGGTCGTCAGGGTGAGGTCGCAAACGCCATTGAGGCGCGACAGGTCCGCGATGAGGGTTTCGAGGCCCCGGCGCAACAGGGGTTCGCCACCGGTGATGCGGATTTTGGCAACGCCGAGACCGACAAAAATGCTGGCGAGGCGGGTGATTTCTTCAAAGGTGAGGATATCGGCTTTGGGCAAAAATTCGTACTTTTCCCCAAAAATCTCGGCGGGCATGCAATACGGGCAGCGGAAATTGCATCGATCCGTGACGGAAATGCGGAGGTCGCGGATGGAGCGTTGCAAGGTGTCGAGCATATCGGGCATCATATATCCACCATTGTCTTTGTGAAGCGCGACGCGCACGAGAGGGTCGGCGTGTCCCACATTTTGGTGATCATCCATCACTTCTCGTTTTTGTCGTTTCCAGTTTCACCCGATCAATGCCATTCATCCACGCCAAGTCTCTTCCAATGACGAGTTCAGTCATCGCCGCGTGGTGCGTATTTTTCATGGGAATAGGCTTAGCCATGAACCCGTGCTTTCGCGCGAGTCCTCTCACTTCATCTGCATTGTCATAGGTCATGATAAAATCGCCTTTTATCTTTTCACACGCCGCGAAAAGAGCGTTGTGGTCTAATTCAATACTCTGTAAATTAAGTTATTCTAAGTTTTGAATTGTCTGGATAAACGCGTTGATAATGGGTATTCATCTTGTCTCTGGCCTTGGGCAAAGTGAACTGCCAATTCAAGGGGATACCCTTGGCCTCCCGCTCCTGAAAGAAGGCCAAAACTTCCCGGCGCAGTTCCGCCTGCGTCGCAATGCGCCTATTCAAACATCCTCGCGCCAGAGCCGAAAATTCGATCTCGATCATGTTCAACCAACTCGCCGACTTGGGAGTAAAGAAGAACTCAAACTTCTGCGCGAGGGCAAACGCCTCATCGGCTGGCAAGTAACGATAGAAGGCATGGCGGGTATGCGTGTTGAGATTGTCTTGCACCAAGCGGATTTTCTCCGCCTGTGGCCAATGCTGTGTCAGCGCCTGACAAAAGTGGGTGTATTCCTTCATCGTGCGCCGGGGATAGATTTCGGCAAGCCGTTTGCCGGTTAAAGGCTCAATGGCAGCCAACAGCGCACGCGAGCCGTGTTTGGTATAGGCATCATGTTCTTTAGTCACTTGGCCTGTTGTCAGGGGCAAGGGATCCAGGACTTGTCCGATGAGAAAACAAGGACGTTCATCAAAGCAGACCACAGGAACGTTGGGATCATAAGGTTGGTCATACAGCCAAAGCAAGGCTTCCATGCGTGCGAGAAAGGACGCATCCACTTTGCTGATGCACCAGGTTTTCTTCAAGTGGGGCTTCAATTCGTTTTTTTTAGAATCGTCTTGACATGCGTGTGTGAGAGATGCTCACAAGAGCCCAATGCCACGCACTGATCCGCCAAGAGGCGCAACGTCCATCTGCCATGGCCTGCCGGGGGGGTTGAACAGGCCAAGGCGGTGATTTGGGCCCGTTGCTTGCCGGTCATCTCCACCGGGCGTCCTGGCCGCGGGGCATCTTTGAGGCCATCCAAGCCGAGGGTGCGGTATTTCTTTGCCCAATTGCTCAGGGTCTGCCCGGTCATGCCGAGGGTTTGAGCCACTTGGGTGTAGGTTTTGCCTCGGTCAAGTTCAAGCAAGCCCAAGGCGCGTTTGTAGATTCGGGCTTTTTGGTCTCCTTTGGTGATCAAGGCGGTCAAAGTATCTCGGTCTGTGGGGGTGAGTTGGACGTGTTGTTTGGGCATGCGAACGCCTCCTTGAAATAATTGAAATTCCAAATTATTTAATTTACGGAGTATTCAAAGTGGGTATAAAGCCGATTCCCCGCTTTCTTGCCACCAGCGGTATAGGGAGGATCAAAAAAAAATACGATATCTTCATCATCCTTATATCGTTCCAATACGCGAAATGCGTCTCCGTGCTCAAAACGCAATTTATCTCGCACCAGATGAATGGCTCGCAGACGCTTGGCAAGCGTGGTGGGATACCAGCGCGAAAGCACGCCTTTGCCCGATTCCCCATGCTTTAGAAACCCGGCACCTGCCGCCAAAATGCCACCGTGAGACATCCGGTTTTTTACGATGGTTTGAAACGCTTTTTCTTTTTTTAATCTCCTCTTTGTATTGATCTCAGCGATGGCGTTTTCCTTCGACATTTTAAAGTTTAGTAGGACTTACGCAATCACCATTGGAATATGAGGTGCTTTGAGTTGTTGTCTCAAGAAGTCAGCCAGCCCTCGGTATTTGACTTGATAAATGGTTTGTCCTGTTTGATAGGCCACCTGCTCGAGTCTTATCCAAACTAACATCGCACACCCAATATGATTTCGTACAATGCGTGCCAACCGACATTGACACTTTTCAAGCCCGGTCACTTGTTTGACTTCGCGGTGAAATTGCTCAATTTTCCATCTTTGGTGACACACCTGTTGTACCACTGAAGAATCGTTTTGAGCATGGTCGTTGGTCACGACATACGCCGTGCGTCTGGCAGCAGACGCCACCCGGAATAATTTCACTTTGTGGTCTTTGGGAAACCCTCTGATTTTAATTGACTTGCCTTGTTTGCGCTCCGCTTTCGTCCAAGTTAAGCTATCTACGCGCTGGTAGGGGATTGTGCCTGCCTACTCGTCCACGCGCCGGTTCGTCTTGAGGGGACAAGAATAGGTTTTTTGCATCTGCTCTATGTGTAGCATGACCGTTTTGGTCGCATACCAACTGTCCATCAAGACCCCGGTAAAAGGAAGGTCCTTCTGATAGACCAACCCAGAGAGCATGTCCTTGAGATGATCCAATTTGGTTTTGCCATCGCCTTGCGGGTCATAAATCCGATAGTCAATCAGCCAGAACCGATCCTGTTGCGGATTGACATAGACACAGGTGACCACCCCGATGCCGTTGATGACGCCTTGGGCGTTGCCGCTATATTGACGGCGCACTAACGCGATCTTGCGTGCGTGTCGCTTGTCTAAAACCGTGTCATCAAAGATCACATAGCCTTCAGGCGTCAACGCGATGTGGTCTTTGACGTGTTCCCACACCAAGCGGGGCGGGATACGATCACCGGCGAGATAGCGGTTGATCATATCATGACTGAACCCTTCGCTATGGTCGGCGAAATGGGTCAGCGTATAGTTGAGGGGACTGCTAAGCAGATACTGACAGTAATCCAAACGCGTCGGTTGGCGCATTGACACCTCCTCAAAGTGATAAATTTTACGGAATTGCACCCTTTTTTAACTCAGCATGCGTAAGTCCTATTTAGTATTCTTTCGGCAAGCCATTCTGCTTCACCAGCAATAATTGTTTGCCATACAGCCGCGACCTCTGCGTCGAGTTCAACCATCAACGAAGTTTCAACTAAGTTCTCAAAAATTGCCGTTAAAGAGATGATACCGCCCCCGGCAAAAGGCTCTACCATCAGCCTGGGGCGTTTACCGACGTTGTGCTTTGCATGCCTGCAAAGCCATTCTCGCAGCCGGGGAACAAACCATGTTTTTCCCCCGGGATACCGAAACGGACTTCGCCGAGGGACAGATGCGACATTGACCGCCTTTAAGGAGTCTTCTTTGCCTGCACTGAAAGACTTAAACTCAGCGTCATCAAACAGCAATTTTTGCATGCGACTACCCTTCAAAATGGGTTTTCAATCGTTCTATTCGTTGGCGGCAATTCCTGTTTCTCATCTACCTTTGACTGAAGCAATTTCATAAAATCTGCGATCTTCCCAACTTTTGGGCGCGTTATCGCGTTCAATGCGTCTGAGAATTTTGTGTAAACGACTTTGCTAAAATCTGTCGGCAAATGACCGAATACCTCTGCGAGTGGCTGATTCCCTTTTGGCATTTGTTTCCTCTGTGCCCTGCCCGCAATTAAAATTTCAAAATCGTCCACACGGGGACGTGATCCGAAGCAAAGCTGCCGCGGTTTGTATAAACGACCTCATCGCCGTAAAGGCGAATGCGCGAGCGGCTGCCTCTAACGGCTTCCGCGTGCGTGAAAACGCCCGATTCGACGACGTGCTCCCGCAGATTTTGGGAAACGAGGATTTGATCAAAAAGGATCGCTTTGACCTCGACCTCGCGCAGAAAATCGTGGGGCTTTCCCCGCCACTTATTGTTCTCTGCGCGTGCGCCCGGAACCGCGGGGTCAAAGGTGTCGCTTTCGATTTTGTCGTAGAGATGATTGTATCCGTGAGAGCAATAGTCCTTTTCCAACAGGGCTTCGGACGTGTTGTAGAGAAACGCATCGGGCGCGTCGTCAATTCCAGCAGACGCGGCTGGGTCGCCGGATTCGAGAATATTGAGCGAGCGGTCATCGGGGTTGTCATTAAAATCCCCGAGCAACACAATATGGTCGTATTTTACGCGGCTGGACAGATAGCGCGTAATCATCGTCGCGCTTTCTTCTCTGCGCGGATCGGTTTCAGCCCGACCACTTGCCCGCGACTTGGCGTGGTGAACCAGCACAATCAAGCGGCGACTATACCCCTCCACATAAGCTTGGAGCAAATCGCTCGTTTGGGGAAATGCGCGGTCGTGTACTTTTTCTGGAAATACCATTTTGAGATCGGCAATCTCCAGCGGGGCGCGCACGGCGATAGCGAGTTCTTGCAAGGCATCGGGATCATCCACCATGCCAATCGTATAATTATCGGGCAAAATGCGCGCGAGTGCGACCTTCGATTGGATTCCCTGAAAGCCGATGATGTCGGCATCGAGTTCGCGCACCACCGTTTGCAACCGCGCTTTGCGCGCATCGGAAATGCCATCGTCAAGCCAATAGATATTGTAGGTCGCAACCTTGATCTCGGCGGGCCGTGGGCCACACGCAAAAAACAAAACCAGAACGGAGAGAACGAGATATCGCATTGGACACAGGCATTTCGCACGCAATCGCTTTTGCATTGGAAATCTCCAAAGGGGCTCCGTTCCGCCCAACCCCAAGCAGTTCGCTTTCAGATGGGCAACGACTGAATTGTCATTCTGCCTAAATATACGCGCTTTAGAAAAAAATAAAAGGGCGACGGTACGCGCCGTCGCCCTTTGTTCACAATACCTCAAACGATCAATCATCATCCGCGGGTTGTGCCACAACTTCGGTGAGCGCGGCGACCTCATCGACTCGGTCTTCGCCTTCTTGGGACATCCTGACGGAAACGAGCCGCGACACGCCGGGTTCTTCCATTGTCACGCCGTGCAGGGTTTCGCCGGATTCCATCGTCCCTTTGTTGTGGGTGACGACAATGAACTGCGATTGGGCAGAGAATTTTTGGATCACCTTGACAAAGCGCGCGATATTGGCGTCGTCGAGGGGGGCATCCACCTCGTCGAGAACGCAAAAGGGACTGGGTTTCACCAAATAAATGGCAAAAAGCAGGGCAATGGCCGTCAGCGCACGCTCCCCGCCCGAAAGCAGATTGATGCTCTGAAGGCGTTTGCCCCATGGCCGCGCGGTAATCACGATGGGGGCTTCGAGGGGGTCTTCATCCGAGGGCATGGTCAGGTCCGCTTCGCCGCCTTCAAAAAATTCCTGAAATGTGTTTTGGAAGTTCTCCCGAATGCGACCAAAGGTATTGAGAAAACGTTGGCGCGCCGTGCGGTCGATGCGCTTGATGGTGCGCTTGACGATTTCCTCGGCCTCCAAGAGATCGTCTCGTTGGCGCGTGAGAAATTCAAACCGCTCTTTTTGCACTTCGTACTCTTCGAGCGCGGCCAAGTTCACAGACCCCATGCGCCGCAAACGCTCTTGCAGTTCCCGCGCCTTTTTCTCCGTCATATCCGCGCCAAATTCGGGATCGGAAAGCCGCCCTTGTTCGGCAATATCGACCTCGTAATCGCGCTTGATGCGTTGAATAAGCCCTTCGCCGCGCTCTTTCATGCGCGCCATAGCGACCTGAAGTTCACTCAATCGCTCGCGGTGGTGTGTGGTGCGGCGATTTTTTTTTCGCAAATTTTCTTCCATCGCACGCGTCGCCACGACGATTTCGTGTTGCCCGTGGGCTTGGACATCGCGTTTTTGCTCAATCTGAGTCTGTTGCTTGTGCAAAATCTCGAGTTCGCCCGATGCGATCCGGATATTTTCCTCGCGTGCGCGTTTGCGTTTTTCGCTCCCAGCGGCCTCGCTGCCCAATCGCTCAATTTCGCGGGCTATCGCCTCTTGTTCGCGCAACAGGCGCGCCGATTCCTGCGCGAGACTTTCGATGCGCTCTCGCAAAGAAGCTATCGCCACGCGCTCAGCGGCCACGCCATCTTGCAACACGCGCCGCTGGTTTTCCTTTTTTCGCAAGTCCGCATCTGCGCGGCGAACCGCATCTTCAAGGGCCTGGCGTTTGGCGTCGAGCGCGCCTTGTGCCCCGGTTGCTTGGGCGATGAGTTGCGCGAGTTCGCTTTCGCGCTCGGCCAGTTGCGCGGTCTCGCTGTCGAGTTCGGTCGCGGCACGGGCCTGGCGTTTGGCTTCTGTCTCGGCATTTTGCCGATCCCGCTGAAGACCCGCCCGGCGGTTGTGCAAACCGGCCAAGGCGCGATCACACGCCTCGATTTGCGCGAGGTGTTCGTCGAGCGTTTTGACCGTGCATGCCACCTGTGTTTCGCACGTTAAAAGCTCGGATTGTGCGGATGCAATGGCCGATTCGAGATCGTCAATTTGTTGCTGCCGGCCAATAAGGCCCGATTCCGAAGTCGCATCTGCGCCGCCGTAAACCGTGCCATCTGCGGCAAACACCTCGCCGCTGAGCGTGACCATCTCAACGCCCATGACGCGCATCGCATCGCTGTGCATCAGCGCGGTCTGCGCGTCTTGAACGAGCAAGGTGTGGCGCAACAGCGCGGATGCGGCGCCGCGTTCATCGCGTTGCGGGGCCAATAGGTCGCTCGCCCAGCCCACGACGCCCTTCCCATTGGGCAAGTCACGCGGCACACCATTGGCTTGGACGATGCGCTCAATGGGCAAAAAAGCCGCGGCGCCGTGTTCGCCTTCTCGAAGAAAATCAATGGCCCAACGCGCCTCGTCGGTATCGCGCACGATCAAACATTCCAACGCCCTCCCCAGCGCGGCTTCAATGGCGGTGACGTATTCGGGCGCGACATCGACCATGTCGGCCACAACGCCTTGGATGCGATTGGAAAAGGGCGAATCCACAGCCAAAGCGCGCACGCCTTTGGAATAGCCCTCAAAACCCTCGCGCAATTTTTGAAGCAGGGCGACCCGCGCTTGATCGGCTTCGATGCGTGCCTGCAAGCGATTGCGCGATTCGACCTGTTCATCTCGCTTTGCCACACAGCGATCTCGCTCCGCGATGTGTTGGGCGCGTTCTGCGGTGCGTTGGGCAACTCGACCCTCAACCGCGGCGATCTGTTCGGCGGACCGCTGGGCAATTTCATCGGCCTCGATGCGGCGCGCAGCCACGCGCTCGATGTCTTTGGTCAACCGCGCCTGCCGCTGCACAATGCCCTCGCGCTCGACCTGCATGCGCTCGAGGCGTTTGCCCTGCTCGCTGCTTTGGCGCAACAGATTCATCAGTTGGGCTTTCTGTGCATCCACCTGCGCGCGTTGGGCATCCAGATTGCGGGTGTTCGATTCGAGATCGGCGGCTTTCGTTTCGAGATTCGATTCCGCGGCTTCGAGCTTTTGTGCGGTGGTTCGCCGGTCTTCCTCCGCGGCTTTCTGGCCTTTTTGGGCGCTGGCAAGCCGCGCTTTCAGCGATATTTGCTGCTGGTCGGCGCGTTCCAAAAAAGCGCGCATGCCGCGCACCTCTTCGCGTGCAACCCCTATCTCGCGGTCCTTGCGATGCACGCGCTCGACGTGCTGCGCGATCTCGGCATTGGCTTGGGCCAGGGCCCGGTCTCGATCTGCCAGTTCGGCGCGCATTTCCTCGATCTTGGCTTCGAGGGTGGTCATTTGGGTTTCGGAAATTTCGACATCTTCTCGGATAAAAACCATTTCCTCGCGCAGGGGCACGGCTTTGTCCGCCAACTCAAAATATTGAAACCGCGCCAATTTGACTTCGAGGTCGCGCACTTCGTCCGACAGGGCTTTGTAGAGCCGCGCCTTGCGCTCCTGCCGCTGGAGCGACGTGACCTGGCGTTGGATTTCCCCGAGCCAGTCTTCCATGCGCTGGAGGTCTTGTCGCACGGCGATGAGCCGGTTCCACGCGGACTTGCGGCGGATTTTATACCGCGTCACACCGGCGGCCTCTTCAAAGCATCGGCGGCGTTCTTCGGCATTGTCGCTGATGATCTCATCCACCATGCCCTGTTCGATCACATAAGAAGATTGCGTGCCCAGCCCGGTGTCCATCAGCAGGTTTTGAATGTCTTTCAGACGGCACGGAATTTTGTTGATCAAGTAATCGCTCTCGCCGGATCGGAACAACCGGCGGGTCAGGGTCACTTCTGAAAATTCAGTGGGCAAAACTTTTTGAGAATTGTCCAAGGTGAGCGAGACTTCGGCCATACCGAGCGGCTTGCGCGAGCGCGTTCCAGAAAAAATAACTTCGCCCATACTGCCACTCCGCAGTGATCGAGGACGCTGTTCGCCCAGTGCCCAGCGCAGCGCATCGACCACATTGGACTTGCCACAGCCATTTGGCCCCACAACACACGTAATGCCTTTTTGGAAGGGCATATCGAGTTTTTGGGCAAAGGACTTAAAACCCAGTGCTTGCAAACGAGTCAGATACAACGCGGGACCTCCTACGCAAAACAGGGGAATTGAGAACACAAAGCGCGAAAAAACAGGGGGATATGATAGGGTCAGAACGCTGACGCGCCAACAGAGGGGGAAAAACCGGGAACGGCATTTACAAACCGCCGCTTGGGGAGAGTTGGGGAACTACATTTTGTAGAGGAGAGGGTTGTAATACGCGGCTATAATACTATATCTTGTGCCAATCGTCAAGACGAAAAGTGGTGTGCCAATGGTCTTTGGAATTTTGCGGAAGTTTGATCATCAAAAAAAATTGCGAACTTCTTCAAGGGTCGATCCAGCGTCCCGAACACTTCCCCCATCGCAAAGGCATTGATAGGTTTGTTTTTCGGAACAGTCAGAATGCGCATCCCATATTTTTTTCACTCGTTTTGTCTGCGCCAGTATTGATCGCGTCGAGATCCGCTTTGACCTCGCGCCACGGGACTTCATGGGGCAACCTATCCGACAGCGCGGATTTGGCTGCACAAACGCCAGCGGCCTGGCCCATTGCCACGGCGTTTCCAGTCACCCGGTAGCTCGAATGTGCGATAAAATCCCCGCTTATGCAACGGCCCGCCATAAGCAGCCCATCTACATCCCGTGCGATCAGCGCCCTGAGCGGAATGTCATAAGGTCGTGACCGGTGCGGCTTGGCCTCTACGGTCTTTGTTTTTGCCGGGTCAGTCGAGTGTACGTCAATACCCATCGTGACCCGGCAGACAGCATCCTCGAACCGCACGCCATGGAGGATATCCGTCCCTGTCACCTCATATCGTCCGCGAAGCCGCCGCCCTTCCCGAATGCCAATCTGCGCGCCTGTTGACACCACGCGCATATTCGACCATACCCCGCCGCGTGCGCGCAAGGCAACCACTTGTGTATGAATCTCCCGACGCGCGCGGATCGTCGCCTCTGTGATCGCCTGGGCATCGTCGCATTTCACGCCGTATTGATGATTGCCCATAAGCGCGAACAAAGTGTCCCTGATGCGAAATAATGTCGGGTGACCATAAGAAGGCGGAACACCGATCTCGTGCATCAACGCGCTGAGTCGTTGCTTCGGCTCTGTCATAGACCCGCCTACATAAGGTTCGATCTGATCGAACTGCAACCCGGTGATCAACGCCATCAAACTCATCGGTTGGACATCTCCGGTTTCCGGGTGACCTACATCGAACCCGCATCCGGAAACGGCCCCCAAATCACCGTCACCCGTTGCGTCAATAAAAGCCAGTGCGTGCCACGCCTCGCGCCCGGTTTTGGACTCTGTAACCACGACTGAAAGTCTATTTTCGCTGTCGCACGCCGCGCCAACCACGCGCGTCAGCAGCCGAATTTCGACCCCCGCCTCGACACACATCTCATCGAGAAGCAACTTCATCTCTTCGACATCGTACGCGTAGTTCTTTCCACCCTGCACGCGAAGACTGCGCGCTTCCCGGGCGTCGAGCCGGGCCGTGATCTCCGCCATGATGCCGGGCTTGTCCGCGGAATCGATGATCCAACTCAGCGCGCCCGTCGTCCAAACACCGCCTAGGCAACCGTGTAACTCGATCAATCGCGTCCTTGCCCCTTGCCGCGCACACGCAATCGCAGCCGCAATACCGGCTGGCCCACCGCCACAGACAACGACATCCACGTTTTCCACAACCGGAATGTCTCTTTTCGCTTCTCTATGGATCAACACCGCGACCCTCCTCGGTTTTCCCGTTGGCCCTCCGCCTTGCTTGCGAACACAAACTATGCGGCAAAGCCGCCTGATGTCAAGATAGAACGCGCCCGCGCCCGTGCATTACTGTCGGGTATTTTGACACTTGATATTATGCGCTTTGACATTATATTTCCGAAATTGAAATTGCGTCAGTCTATATCAAATGAGGAGTCTTTTATGCCGAATTTACACCGCGAAAAAATTGGCCGAATTGAAAAAGTGGTCCTGAGATTCAAGCGTCCCCGCGTGGTCGGGCGCAATGCGCGCATTGGCATCCACGGGGATACGGTGACAGATCCCGTGGTTCGCATCCACACAAACAGCGGCGCCATCGGCGTTGGATGGGCGCGGTTGGACCGGAAAGAAGCCGAGGCATTGGTGGGCAAAACCGTGGGAGAGGTGTTCCAATTGCCCGGCGGATCAAACGAAGCCGGCACGGCGATTGATTTGCCCCTGTGGGATTTGGCGGCAAAATTGTCGGATCAACCCCTGTACCAACTCTTGGGGGCTCGGGGGTCGCGTGCGGTTGAATTGTACGACGGCTCGGTCTATATCGACGACTTGGACGCCTCAGACGAAGAGGCCGCAGCCATCTTCCACGAGGAAGTAAAAACCGGGCATGAGTACGGGTACAAAAATTTCAAAATCAAGGTCGGTCGCGGCGCGCGCTGGATGCCCGTCACAGAAGGCACGGACCGCGATGTGTTGGTCATTCACAGCGTTCGGGAAGCCGCCGGTGCAGATGCGAAAATCCTCATCGATGCCAACAACGGCACGACGCTCAATATCGCAAAAGACATTCTCACGCGCTGCGAAGATGTGGGAATCTACTGGTTTGAAGAGCCCTTTCACGAGGATCGGTCTTTTAACGAAGCCTTTAAGCAATTCATCGTCCAAAAGGGCTATGAGACCCTGGTCGCCGATGGCGAATCCGGGCCTCCGCCGCCCAATTATTTCGACATGGTCAAACGCGGGTGGATCGACGTGGTGCAACACGATTTCCGCGCCAAGGGCCTCACATGGTGGCGCGAAACCGCCGCGATGATCGAACCCTGGGGCGGCAAGTGCGCCCCCCACTGCTGGGGCAGTTTGATCGAGCGCTATGCCCACGCGCATTTTGCCGCGTCCATCCCCCATTTTTCCCTGCAAGAAGCCGCCCCTGCGGATATGCCGGGCATTGTCTTAGACGGATGGAAAATGCGGGACGGGTGTTTGATCGTCCCCGACACGCCGGGGACGGGCTTTGACCTCGAAGCAACCGCAATCGAAGAAGGCGTGGCACGAGAAGATGGGTTCAGGGTGGAACAGTGAAAATGGATGGCGCACTGGATTGAGCGAACCGGTGGGATTGTGTCCGATCTTTGTTTGGAAAACGAAGGGGTGGTCAGTTGTGTGTTCATAGATCGCCATCGTTACGAAAATAAACGAGGTCCCCTGCTCCGGAATATTCGCAAAGAGGGCGTGGGTTATGACGGATGAACCGCAGGAGCTTTTGCGAGGAGATTTTTGGTATGGATATGATATTTCCAGGCGCGGAGTGGGAGACGCGATTGCCCGGCGATCTCGGCTTTGATGCGGACAAACTCGCGCGGGTGCAGGCGTGGTTGCACGAGGTGGCAGGCGATCGGCCCTTTCAGGTGGGGATTGCGCGTTATGGCTATCTCGTTGCCGAGTGGCGGCAAGGCGTTGCGGCGGGTTCCGCGCATTCGCAGGCATCTGCCGCAAAATCGTATTACGCCACGCTCTTGGGCATTGTGGTCGCCGAGGGCAAATTGTCTTCGCCAGATGAACGGGTCGTCAATTACTATCCGGAAATGATGGATGTGGGCGAGCAGGAAGGCCCAAAGCCAGGACGGTATGCGTTTGAAAAAGACCGCGAGATTACCTTTCGGCACCTCATCTGCAATGTGTCGGGCTACATGAAACCGGGGGAAAAACCGGGCGGAGTCTTTCACTATCAAACTTACGGCATGAACATCCTCACGCACGCTATCGCCAAACTGTACGGGTATTACGACGCGAACGATCCCGAGGGGTCGCCGGGGTGTGGCAAGGTGATCGCAGAAAAGATGCGCGACCCCATCGGCGGGATGTGGACGCATTCGCACACCAATTTTGACCTGGGCAACAATGCGCGAATCAACATCTTCGGGTATTACACGCAGGTGCATACCACGCTGCGCGATCAACTGCGCGCAGGGCACTTGTGGCTCAATTACGGCCATTGGAACGGCGTTCAGGTTGCCCCGGAAAATTACCTCAAAGAAGCCACCCAAACCAATGCCTTCATTTTGAAAAACGCGCCAGAAGAAAACTGGAAATACGGGCACGGATTCTGGTGCAACGACCACGGAAAGCAGTGGGCAGACGCGCCCAGAGATTCCTTTGCCGCGTCGGGCGCGGGCGCGAAACACATCTGGATGTGCCCGCGACTGGGGTTGGTCATTGCACAAAACCCGGGGCTGTGGGATCAGTTCAGAGCAGAGAATAACAAGACCGCAAGCCAGAATGAAGTCATCGCGCGAATTGTCGATGCGGTGAGAGGATAGAAAGTCGAGAAAGTCACAGCGCAATGCAACCATGATATTCAGAAAGGATGTCAAAATGCCAACCCTCAATACTCTGTAAATTAAGTTATACTAAGTTTTGAATTGTCTGGATAAACGCGTTGATAATGGGTATTCATCTTGTCTCTGGCCTTGGGCAAAGTGAACTGCCAATTCAAGGGGATGCCCTTGGCCTCCCGCTCCTGAAAGAAGGCCAAAACTTCCCGGCGCAGTTCCGCCTGCGTCGCAATGCGCCTATTCAAACATCCTCGCGCCAGAGCCGAAAATTCGATCTCGATCATGTTCAACCAACTCGCCGACTTGGGAGTAAAGAAGAACTCAAACTTCTGCGCGCGGGCAAACGCCTCATCGGCCGGCAAGTAACGATAGAAGGCATGGCGGGTATGCGTGTTGAGATTGTCTTGCACCAAGCGGATTTTCTCCGCTTGTGGCCAATGCTGTGTCAGAGCCTGACAAAAGTGGGTGTCTTCCTTCATCGTGCGCCGAGGATAGATTTCGGCAAGCCGTTTGCCGGTTAAAGGCTCAATGGCGGCCAACAGCGCACACGAGCCGTGTTTGGTATAGGCATCATGTTCTTTGGTCACTTGGCCTGTTGTCAGGGGCAAGGGATCCAGGACTTGTCCGATGAGAAAACAAGGACGTTCATCAAAGCAGACCACAGGAACATTGGGATCATAAGGTTGGTCATACAGCCAAAGCAAGGCTTCCAGGCGTGCGAGAAAGGACGCATCCACTTTGCGGATGCACCAAGTTTTCTTCAAGTGGGGCTTCAATTCGTTTTTTTTAGACTCGTTTTAACATGCGTGTGTGAGAGATGCTCACAAGAGCCCAATGCCACGCACTGATCCGCCAAGAGGCGCAACGTCCATCTGCCATGGCCTGCCGGTGGGGTTGAACAGGCCAAGGCGGTGATTTGGGCCCGTTGCTTGCCGGTCATCTCCACCGGACGTCCTGGCCGCGGGGCATCTTTGAGGCTGTCCAAGCCGAGGGTGCGGTATTTCTTTGCCCAATGACTCAGGGTCTGTCCGGTCATGCCGAGGGTTTGAGCCACTTGGGTGTAGGTTTTGCCTCGGTCGAGTTCAAGCAAGCCCAAAGCGCGTTTGTAGATTCGGGCTTTTTGGTCTCCTTTGGTGATCAAGGCGGTCAAAGTGTCTCGGTCTGTGGGGGTGAGTTGGACGTGTTGTTTGGGCATGCGAACGCCTCCTTGAAACAATTGAAATTCCAAAGTATTTAATTTACAGAGTACTGATGTGCCCGGGCTTTTGTTGAAACAGGTCGGTTTTCGCAGAAGCTCCAATCTCTATCCGATTCCCTATCTTTATCTGATTGAAGATACGGAACCTTTGATTAGAATCGCTACCGCTACTGATGGCTGAAAGATATGCCAATCTTACCTCGCAAGCCGCCAATCCGCTCCACCTTCGACGTTTATCTCCGCGAGGACATGCTGATCTATTTCAAGGAGCCGTGCGGCGCAGAGGACATACAGGAAACCTTCTTCCTGCACGTCGACCCGGCGGACGCAAGCGATCTGCCCGAACATCGCCAGCAGTACGGCTTCGACAACCTCGACTTCCGCTTCAACGACTATAGGGTTCGGTTGGACGAGCGGTGCGTCGCTCTGCGAGAACTTCCCGATTACGACTTCACTGTCATCCGCACTGACCAGTACGTGCGCGTGGACGGCGGTTTCGATAACCTTTGGAAGGAGGAGTTCCGCCGATGATGAAGATTTGGACAACGCTGTTAAATGGGCGCATAGGGATGCCCCTTTGCCTTCCCGTGCTCATTGCACTCGTCGCCCTTCTCGGCGCGGCGCACATCCTCGTCCGCACGTCCGCCTACGGTGCGGCGCTCAACAACGATTCCATGAATTACATATCCGCGGCCGAGAGCCTGGCCGCAGGAGAGGGCTTGCTCAGCCCCGGCGGCGGCAAGTTTACGCTGTGGCCGCCTTTCTTCCCCATGGCACTGGCGTTCTTGAGCCTGTTCGGCATTGAGCCGGTGGACGGGGGCCGCTTCCTGAACGCCGCTGCCTTCGGCCTGCTCATCCTGGCGTCGGGTCTCTGGCTGACCCGGCGGCTCCGGACGCCGGCGATCGCGCTCGGCGTAGCAGTGGCGGTGATGGCGGCCCTCCCCCTCTCTCATACCGCTTCGACCTTCCTGAGCGAACCCCTCTTCATCCTGTTCACCCTCCTCGCCCTGATGCCGCTGGAATCGTTCCTGAACCGGAGAAGCGGCACGCCGGCCCTCGTGCTTTCCGCCGTATTCGCCGCGCTCGCCGCGTTGACGCGGTACATCGGGGTTGCGCTCATCTTCTCCGCAGTCCTTATGCTCCTTGCGCGTCGGAACACTCTGGTACGCGAGCGGTTGAAGGACGCCTTGGCCTTCGGCGCCGGCTCGTCGCTCCCGCTCGCGGCGGCGCTGGCGCGCAACTACCTGGTCACCGGGACCCTCACCGGAGACAGGTCCTTAGCGTCGGGACAGTCCCTGTTCGATTCGCTGAGACAGATCGGCGCGACGTTCTACAAGTGGGCCGACCCGCTATCTCCGACCCTCTGGCAGTTGCCGCTCTCGCCGTGGCTGATTGCCGGCCTGTTTCTGCTGCTGGCGGAGCTGCTCCTCATCACCCCGGGCCGGGCGTCTTCCGTCTTCTGGATCTTCGCGCTGATGTACCTTGCGATTATCGCCGCGATGATGCCCTTCACGTCCTGGCAGGCCATAGATAGCCGATACCTCGCGCCGGTCTATGTCCCGCTGCTGTTCGTCGCGGCATTCTGGCTGGACGCACTCCTGTGCAGCAAGGCGACGGGCAGGATGTCCATGGGCCGGTGGGCGCTGGTTACTCTCGCGCTCGTCGGCGGCTCCTATCATATCGGCGGCTCGGTGTGGCAGAATCTGCGATTGACCGCCGAAGCGCTGGAATCGGGGTACATCGGCAAGAGTCTCAACACGGCGTACTGGGAGGATTCCGAGCTGACGGCATATGTCCGGGCGAACCCCGTCTCCGGCCGGTATTACAGCAACGACCCCAACGTACTCCGCTGGAACGCGGGGGTTCCGGGAACGCTGGTGACCTTGGTTCCCGTTCCGCTACGGGGAGTGCAGTCCATCTACGATTGTCAGCGCTGGTTCGAGCGGGCCATCCTGAAATCCCGGCAGTACGGGGAGCCGGAAAAGTACGTCGTATGGGTCGGCCAAGGCGAACGCAGCCGGATAAATTGCACCCTTTGGGATATGAAATCGCCGCTGCCGTTGGAGCCGGTGGCGGAACTGGCCGACGGCGCCATCTTCAGAGTGAATGCGGCCTTCGACAGCGCCGGCGCGTATCAATCCGCCTACGAGGCTCGCGTATCCGCCTATGAGGCGCTGGTAGCCGGCGAACCTGTAATCCGCTCCAACTTTGACGTATATCTCAGCGAAAACACGCTGACCTACGTCAAGGAGCCGTGCGCCCGCGCCGACACGGAGGCGCGGTTCTTTCTGCACCTGTACCCGGTTGACGCGAACGACCTGTCCATCCGGCGCCGGCAAAACGGCTTTGACAATCTGGACTTCGATTTGGACGAGCGCGGCTTGATATTCGACGGGAAGTGTATGGCGAGAATCCCTCTCCCGGAGTATGATATTGCCCGCATCAGTACCGGTCAGTACGTGCCCGTGGCAGGCGGTTTCAACCGCCTTTGGAAGGAGGAGTTCCCTTGGAGAGAAGGCAAATGAGCATTCCTGTCCGCTCCCTCCCCGCGCGTGTTTCTCCGGAACGGCTGGTTCTTGCGGCCTTCGTGTGCCTGCTCCTGTTGGCGGCGGGGTTGCGCTTCTATGACCTGACGGGGGATTCCGTATGGTATGACGAAGGGGTTGCCGCCAAGAATTCGAGTGGCACCCTCTCGGAAGTAATCCCCTATACCCGCTACGACAACTCCTCGCCGATCCTGTACCCTCTGGCGCTGTGGGCTGTCCAGAGAGTGGCTATCTCGGACTTCAGCATCCGCGTTCTGCCGGCCACGGCCAGCGTCTTGACCGTGGCCGTGATATTATTCTTGTTGCCGCGCCTGGGAGTTGCCCGGGGAGCCGCCTTTCTGGCGGCCCTGCTGGCGACTCTTTCGGTTGCCGCGATAGAGAACGCCCAGGATGCGCGGGAATACTCCATTGACGCGCATCCTGGCCATGCTGATGATAGCGGGGCTGCTGTGGTATCTGCGGGACGGCCGCAAGGCCCTGCTCTGCCTTTCGCTGTTCCTCGCGCCGTTGCTCCAGTACGGCTTGGTCCTGTTCGGCGTCGCCCTGATGAGTGCCGCTACGGTTCTGCCCCCCTCCCGACCCCGGCAACGCCAGAAGGGGATTTACGCCCGATCCGGATTTCGCCATTGGTTCCAGCGGCGCATCGCTCTGGTCTGGCCGGCGGGGTGCTTCCTGGCGGGGTGCGCCATAAGCTACGCGGTCACTTTGCGCTATCAATGGCAAGAAGGAGGATTTGCCTCGAAAAGCTACTTACAGAAGAATTACTACCAGGGGAAATTTGAAGCGCACTCGATCTTCGAGTTTTCGATCGACGGGACCTGGGGTTTATTGACGTATCATTTGCCGTGGGTTGTCGCGACAGCGGCGCTTGTCGCCTTCGCGCTCCTCCTGGTCGCGGCATTCCTTGGAAAGTTTCAAGGAGAGTTTCCCGGCAGTGCCATCGTAGCTTTATTTACGCTTTGCATTGCAGTTTCCGTCGGTGCTGCCTTGCTGGGAATATACCCCCTTGGGGGCATTCGCCAGGTTATCTATCTGGGACCGATTGTTTTCCTGGCGGTGGGCGTGGCGTTGCATAGGACGGTTGACAGTCTGGCTACGCTGACGCACCGGGAGTGGCTGGTGCCGGCGCTAACCGTCGTGTACGCTGGCGCAATAGCCCTTGCCGGAGTGGACGCCATGAGGCAGGACAGTCTGTACGGGACAAGTCAAAACCTCAAATCCGTTCTTGCCGCCCTGGAAGAGCGGGTGCGGGAAGAGGACGTGGTTTACGTAGTACGATGGGCAGGCCCGTCCATCCAGTTCTACCACGGAGAAGAGGGAAGCCCAGACAATTACTACTATGGGACCCGCTGGTGTGGGGCCTCCGCCGAACCGGGTCTCCGTCTGTGTCTCCGCGAGATGGTCGATTTGGTCGTCTCGTTCCCCAATGTTCCAGATAGAACCTTCCTGGTCTATGACAAAATATCAATACCGGAGGAATTGGAACTGCTGGGCGAGCAAGTTTCAGTTGAGCGCGTCCCTGCTGACGATGGAAAATTCAGTATCGCTCTGATTGGGAACATCAAAGCGTCCGGCGAACTGGCGGCCCTCCCCGCCTACGAGATGCTCGTATCCGGCGAACCCGTCATTCGCTCCGACTTTGACGTATATCTCAGCGAGAACACGCTGGGCTACGTCAAAGACCCATGCGCCCCGGCCGACACCAAAGCAATGTTCTTCCTCCACCTGTACCCGG
The DNA here is from genome assembly GCA_958295785.1 of uncultured Latescibacterota bacterium. Classification (GTDB taxonomy): domain Bacteria; phylum Latescibacterota; class UBA2968; order UBA2968; family UBA2968; genus VXRD01. The sequence goes on along the minus strand of OY282377.1, from coordinate 288,904 downwards.
TTGACGTGAACGACCTGCCCGACCATCGCCGGGGGCATGGCTTCGACAACCTGGACTTCAATTTTTATAAGCGCGGCGTGATATTCGACGGGAAGTGTATGGTGAGAATCCCTCTCCCGGAGTATGATATTGCTCGCATCGGCGCCGGCCAGTATGTGCGCGTGGGAGGCGGTTTCAACCACCTTTGGAAGGCGGAGTTCCCTTTTAATGCGGCAGTAATGAGGAAGATAGGCTCACCATGACCCATTCACTCACCCCCCGGCAACATTGCGTTGCAATGATCGCGACGGCGCTGTTACTCGGCGTTTTGGTCCTGGCGGTGGGATGCCAGTCCAACACCCCTCTGAACGCATCAGTCGCAAAGTGGTTTGACAACCACGCCGCCGCAATCTCGATTACCAACGATGACTGGCCCATCCCCGGAAGGGAACCGGACATAGACAGCTACGTGTTGGAGCAGGGCCTGGTAATGGGCTATGAAGTGGTGACCGGAAATTCCTTTTCCGGTGATCGCATATTCAGCGGGCCTGACGATGAGCGGATCGCCTATCTGATGTCGGAACTGGTCCCCCAGGGGTTCAGCTACTTTGGGCATGGACACAATCACATCGACCACGACGAGTTGTCTTACGAAGAAGCCCTCGAATCGTTCCAAGCCAATTATGACACCATGAAAGATTGAGGAATGAAGCCCGTCGCATACGCCTATCCAAGAAGCGCCGGGCACGAAGAAGAGACGCAACGGGCTCTGGAGGCTTCAGGGTTTTTGAGCGGCAGACTATTGACTAGGAACCCAAGCGAATCTTACAATATCCCGGGAGATCAGTTGGCGCCGGATAATTGGTTCGGCTTGCGGGCGTTGGAGATGCAAAGCATTGAGTTTCAGGGTTGCGAGGGCTGCATCAACGACAATGACGAGTTGGTGCCTATCCTGGATGAAGCATTGGCGCAGACCGCGTGGGTCATCTTGACGTACCACGCCATCGGAAAGCCTGAGTGGTGGGGATGGTACGATTGGGACGAATTTCGCAAAGACGTTCAATCCATCGCGGCGCGGGATTTCTGGACCGCTTCGATGAACGACATAACCCTTTATGTCCGGGAAAGAGAGAACGCCGTGATAACGGTTGATGTGGTTGAGGGCGGCGCCGGAACCGAAAGCATCGAAATCACGCTGTCCGACGGTCTGGACAACGTCAGGTTCAACCAACCGCTGACCATCCTGTTCGACCAACCAACGGATTGGGTCGGCAGAACATTCACCGTCTCTCAGAACGGTGAAGTGCTGGATGAACTCGTCTTCGACACACAGGCCGCCGCGCTTTCACTCAAGCCAAACGAGCGGCCCTACGTGCTTCGCCCGCGCCCTTAGCCGTGCTACCGCCCCGATGCCGCATCGCTTGGGAGGTGGCGTTCCGCCTTGAACGGTAGCGGGAACGGCTCACAAGGTTTCGCAGTGAATAATCTGTGGCGCGCTTTGGCGATGCTGCTATACACGAAAAACAGGACGACCTCGGAGGGCAAATGTTTGGTAAGACGATTGATTACTGGTTGCTTCGGCCCTTCGCGCATGGCAGGCATCCCGAAGCGGAGGAGCTTCGTCAGCTTGAGCGTGATCTCGGCATCGAATCCGCGACGGCTCGCTTTGAAAAATGGAATCGCCGACTGGACAACGAAATTCCCATTGACCCGGCTATGCGCTACTTGGACGTCGGGTGCGGCATGGGAGAAATGGCCTTGGCGCTGGCGAAGCGCGGATGCAGGCACGTGACGGGTATCGATAAAGACCCGCATTACATCGAAATCGCAAAGCGTTGTGCCAGGAAGGCGCAGTTGCAGGACAAAGTCACATTCGAGTGCGCGAATATCCATGATATACCGAACGAGAAAGAGTATGACATCGTACTTTCTCACGAAATGCTTGAGCACGTGGAACGCCCTGGCGATCACCTCCGCCGTATGGACGGCGTCCTCAAGTCAAGCGTCGTGGGGGGCGTAATAATTATGGCGTTTGGCCCGCTGTTTCATTCACCGTTCGGAGACCACCTGAACCGGTTCTTCAGATTCCGAATACCGTGGGCCGGTGTCCTGTTTTCGGAAGACGCGCTGATGCGTCTCAGGCGCGAGTTCTGGCGACCGGTAGCGGATGAGGCCGAGTCGTTCGAAGATACGCGGGAAGGACTGAACAAAATGAAGTTTTCGGAGTTTCTTCGCTACGTCGAAGAAATGGGATGGATAACGGAACGGTTGATTGTGAACCCGCAACTCAAACGCTGGCCCGCGCTCTGGCGACTTTCCAACCTATTGCTGCGCGTGCCGGTGTTGCGCGACTACCTTGCGGCTTCCGTATATGCGATTTACCGGCGGCCATAGATGGCAAGGCTCCAGAGCACCGCGCCGCGCACGTTCCTGCCCGTCGGACTGCTCGTTGCCAGCCCGAAGGCTCCGGCATGGATGGCCCCATGGCCGCATCTACCTGCTCAACGTGAACCTCTCTACCCATATCTCGCCTTCCCCTGGTATGAACTGGCCGGTCCGGATACTGGTGATCTTGTAATCCGGGAGTGGCCTGGTCACCAGACATTTCCTGTCAAAGCGCCTGCCACCGTCCCAGAGAAAGTGAAAGTCAAGGTTGTCGAAACCGTGTTGCTTGCGGTCGTCGGGAAGGTCATTGGCGTCGGCGGGAATGATGTGCAAAAAGAAGGGTGGCTCTGTATCCGCCGGAGCGCATGGCTCCTTGACGTAGGCTAACTCGTTCTCGATGAGATAGACGTCAAAGGCGGCAGTTCTGGTCATGGCGTCGAAATAGGAAAAAAACATCACCCCGATACTGCCTGCAATGACCAGAGAGCAGGTCATCAGATAGAATGGAACCCGTCTGCCCAGCAGTTTCAGGCCGGTGAATGGCACCCGTGAGATTGCCGCGAACCGTCCCTGAGCCAGCACGAGCTCCAAACAATAGAAAAGGCAACCGAGGCCGAACAGATACTCGCGCACCTCATAACTGTTCACATTATGATAGTTCACGTATGTGAGAGCCAAAACGAGCACCAGAGTTGCAGCGGAAGCAACGATCAATTTGACTTGCCTTGAAAACAACGCGAAGAGGAGAAAGAGCAAAAGCAACCCCTTCTCCTCAACCACAATAAATCCGAAGGATCTTTTGATGCCCACCAAGTATTCTCTGAAGTTCGCTAAGTATTCTCTAGAGTTCGCTCTTGAGATTTCTGTGAGGCTCGCTCCTGACTCATAGGAAAGTATGATCAGAAAGCCCAGCATCAGCGGAATTGACGGCAACGGAATCCCGAAAAGCCGGTCTTTCCGGCAAAAGAAAGCCGCGCAGGTTGCCATGCACAGGATCAGCGTGCCATTCAAGTAGATAATGTCAAACGTTTTATTGGCGATATTGTGGACCGTGAATTCTTTCTGCTCATTCAAGCCCATCAAGAAATCGGGCGTCGCAAACCCGAAGATGCGCTGCCCCCAACTGATTTCTTCGCCGGCGGCAAACACCATCGCCATACCGCCCAGAATATAGACGCAACGCCGGAAGAAGCTCCGCTCCATCCAAGCCGTGCCGAACAGCAGGAAGCCCGCCAGGAGAAACCATACTGCGGTGAGATTCTCCACCCAGTCGTCTTCCCTGCTAAGCGCATGGAATGTCCACGGGTCGGCAACGAAGAGAGAGCAAAAGAAAAGCACGTTCAGACACAGATAGAGGTAACCAAAGACTGAAACCTTGTTGTCAAGATCCGTTGCGGGGGGGGGGCACATACATACGCGCTCCTTAGAAGCCATCTTAGAATTATAGAGAAGGAAATAAAACGTTGCGAAAGCGTATTCATCTGTCCAAATTCAGGGGGCATCCAACCACCTTGAAACGAAAGGACCAAGATGAATACGCCGAAGCAATATCCGACGGACCTCACCCAAGCGCAATGGCAATTGATCGCCCCTTGGCTACCGAAACCCAAATGGCGAAAAGGAGGTCCCTGACGCCCGCCTGCCGACTTGCACCAAGTGATCAACGGCATCCTATATCTTCGCAAAAACCGGCTGTCAATGGCACATGTTGCCCAAAGATTTTGGGCACGATAAGACCGTGAATAGCTCCTTCAATAAATGGCGCCAGAACGGCACTTTCGAGCGGCTCCAACAGGCCCTGACGCGGCAAAAAAGAAAGCGACAAGGACGCAACTAATTTGAGCGTTTGACGCCGCACGCCGTAGGCACAGGCGTAGCCAACGCATCAAAGGCAACCCACATGGAGGCAGAACCAAACGCTTGAGACGAGCAACGCATGATCTCTACGGAACGCCTGTCCCTCATTCCTCATTCCTCCCTGATGGGAGGCAGGATAAGGAAAAATAAAAATCAAATTGGTATTAGTCAGCCTATCGGCTTTTAACCACCGAAAGGAAAAAGTATGAACTATTTTGTTGCGATTTGTTTGTTGACCGCGTTGTCTCATTCCGCGTTTGCACAAGATGACGCGCCAGAGGGGAAGGCATTGTACATGGCGTTTTGCGCGCAGTGCCATGGCCCTGATTTGCGAGGGGGCAATGCCCCGAGCATGGTCGATGGGATATGGAAATACGGGGATGGGCGAAGCTATCGCATCCGCAACATCAAAAACGGGCTGACGGATTTGGGCATGCCGGGCTTTGGGAACTTGCTGACAGACGAGCAGATTGCGGCGATTGTCACATTTATTGAACGAGCCGAAAAAACAATGGGACAACCCAAACCCCCGCCGCCCGATTTTATCCAGACGCAGGATTACGAGGTCGATATCGACATTTGGGTCAAGGGACTGAGAATCCCCTGGGCGATTGATTTTATAGACGCACACACCGCATTGATTACCGAGCGCGTGGGCGCGTTGCGGATGGCGAAGAACGGACGCATGCTCGCCGACCCGATAGCGGGAACGCCCCAAGTGATTCACGCGGGGCAAGGCGGGTTGATGGATGTGGCGGTCGATCCGGCATATCGTGAGAATGGCTGGATTTATCTGGCCTATAGCCATGAGATCAACCGCGTCGAAGGACAGCGGCGGTCGCCTGCGATGACGCGCCTCGTGCGCGGTCGCATCAAAGACAATGTCTTTATTGATCGAGAAGTGATTTACGAAGCCCCTCGCGAAACGTATCGCACATCCCGGCACCACTACGGTTGTCGCATCGCATTTGATGCACAGGGCGACCTCTATTTTGCCATTGGAGATCGAGGCGCGCAAAATCACGCGCAGGATTTGAGTCGGCCAAATGGCAAGATCCACCGCATCCACACCGATGGGCGCGTTCCCAAAGACAATCCGTTTGTGGGGCGAGCGGGCGCGCTAAAAACGATTTATTCTTTCGGGCATCGCAATCCCCAAGGGCTGGCGGTCGATCCAGTGACCGGGAAAGTTTGGGACAGCGAGCACGGGCCTATGGGGGGCGACGAGTTGAATGTGATTGCCAGGGGGAAGAACTACGGGTGGCCTGTCATTACTTATGGCCTCAATTACAATGGCACGATGGTGTCCGAATGGGTACGCAAACCCGGAATGGAACAACCCGCCCTTTTTTGGCGACCGTCAATTGCCGTGTGCGGCATTAACTTTTACTCGGGCGCGTTGTTTCCCAAGTGGCAAAACAAATTGCTGGTGGCGTCTTTGAAGTACGAAGATGTGCGCGTGCTGTCGGTTGAAGGGGATCGCGTGATGCACGAAGAGGTGATCTTGAAAAACGCAGGGCGAGTGCGCGAAGCTGTTTCCGGCCCCGATGGCGCCGTGTATGTGGTGCTCAACCGCCCCGATGTGATCTTGCGCTTGACGCCGAGTGAGGCGCGATAGGACCATTTCCCATCCACGCAAAAAGGCCGAGATCCACAGAGACTCTCGGCCTTCTTTTTTTTGATCTCCACTTTTAGAACAGCAAAAGGACATTGCCCCCCTCCTCGCGGCGGCGGCGCGGCGCGCGCTTAAATGTGGCTTGAAGCGCGTAGCGCGGATACTGCGCCTTCGCGCCTGCAAGCAACTCCTCAATGGTCAAGATCTGCACGCGTGGGAACTCGTTGCGGAAATGCTCATGGGCATAGAACCCCGCGGAAATCGCCTCCTGAGCCATCTGGCGAGTCGGTGGCTTCAGCGTGATGAAAATGCCCATCTGCGCCTGCTCGCGCTCTATCACGCCCTTCAAATCCCGCACTTGAGACACAGTCACATTCCCGCTCTTCACCTGCACAACAACGCGCTTGGCCCTGCCGCTGTCGTCGTCAAAGAAATTGATATACCCGTCTATGCCCCTGTCTGCGCCCCTGCGCTGATCGCGCGCCGGGCGCGCATCGACCAAGCCCAAGGCCCACCACTCGAACTGATAGCGGTCGTGCTGTGCCAAAGCGCGGGCACTGGGCGGGTCTTTTGGATCGCCGATGACTTCATAAGGCCGCAGATCCTCGCCAAAAGAATTGGACATCCTGTGCCGAATCAGGGTGATCGCCAAGTGCGTCACATCAATGCCAATCCACCGCCTGTTCAGCCGTTCGGCCGCTGCGACCGCCGTGCCGCAACCGCAGAAGGGATCGAGCACCACATCGCCCTCGTTGCTGCTGGCATTGATGATGCGCTCGAGCAGGGCTTCGGGCTTCTGCGTGGGATAGCCGAGGCGTTCTTTGGATTGAGCGGATAGTGGGTTTATATCTGTCCACAAATTCGTTGGTACCATCCCCTCTGACAGATAGGTTTTACGGTACGGCCTTCCTGTTTTCGACCATATAAGCCTCCCGTCCTTATCCAGAACTTCCAACTTGTTTCGTTCCATGCGCCAGCCCCATTCGGGCGTGTAGCCTTTATATTTATAGACGAGATTAGGCCTAGGTCCCATTGAAGCCGTTCGTATGATTTCGTGAAGTCTATATCTTCCTCTTTCATCTTCATAGCGATAGAAGTTAGATACATAGGATTCGTCATGAGGAATATACACAGGATTCCATATTCGGTCATTCGTCTTGGAATAATAAAAAATGATGTCCTTAACTTGTCCAAATCTCTTTGAATCACTGTGGGCACTAGTGCGCTTCCAAGTTATCTCATTTTGGAAGTTATCAGGGTCGAAAACGGCATCCAAGAGCAGTTTCAAGTAATGGCTCGCCGTCGGGTCGCAATGCAGATAAATGTTGCCCGTGGGTTTTAGCACGCGGTGAAGTTCAACCATGCGCTGCGCCATCATCGTCAGATACGCCATCATGTCGTTCTGACCCAGGAAATCGCGCATCGCTTGGAGCAACCTGCCCAGTTTCTCGGGGCCATCTGTCACCACCTCCCGAAATGCGGCCTCGGATTCTATGCTCCAGTGCCACGTATCCTCAAACGCCGTGATCTGTGCCGCCGACTCCTCGCCGCCCTTCTCGCGGAACAGCACGTTGTACGTGGCATTCGAGTTAAACGGCGGGTCGAGGTAAATCAGATCGACGCTCTCATCGGCGATCTGTTCGCGCAGAATATCGAGATTGTCCCCGAAATACAACTCGTTTTGCCATGGGGCATCCATTCTATCTCATCTCCCACATTCAAAAAGCCGCGCCATAAACGCAGCTTTATGATATTGAAAAATGATGTGCATGCAACACTCATCCACACGTCCCGTCTTTGCGTTGATGCAAAATGACGCCATTGCCATCGGGATCGCGAATCGCCGCAAAATAACACACAGGCGATTCCGAGTGCCATAGCACCTCCACGCCCTTTTCCTTCAATTCGCCAACCGCCGCATCCACATTTTCGACCGCCAAGGCGATGGCCGCGCCGCCTGTGGGCGGGCCGTTGTGCGGATCATCGGGTTGAAAAAGTGCCAATGTGGTCGGTGATGCGGTCAATTCGACCCAAGTACCGTCTCCATATTCACCTTCGACCACCATGCCCAATGTATCGCGGTAGAAGGCGAGGCTCCGCGCCATATCCCTGACGGGATACATCACGAAATCCGATCCCCGAATTTGCATAACAACCTCCTGTTCATCCACCGAGAACGACACTCACGCCGCCGACTTGCCCGACTGCCGCACCTTTTTCAGCGCGGACATCCACGTCAACTCATAGACCACCAGCGCGCCGCGCCAGACATCCACGTTTTCAAGCCCGCTTTGCACCAACCGCGCCGCCTGTTCAATGGTCGCTTCTGCGGCCTTGACCTCGGGCTGATCGGCCACGGCTTTCATGGGAATGGGGCCATAAGCAGCGCGCACGCGATTGATCACCTCGCTGACTTCCTGACAGAATTGCGCGATAGACCGAGAACCAATAGCCGACATGGGAACAATGCGTCTCATGGGAACCTCTCCTTTTTGAATGGCGATAAACTTTTTGCAGAGCGTTATATTCCGTTTTCCAACCGCCATGAATATAGTGAACATTTGTATATCCGTCAAGATTAAAAACGCCCAAAAAAACGCGCCAAAAAAAACTTTTCCTCAATCCCGTGCGATATTATCTTCTGCATCGTGCAATCACTTTACAACAGGAGAAAGGGGCCACTATGGCAGACAAACTCAAAGTCGGCATCATCGGCGTTGGCGGCATCGCGCACACGCACCTCCCGGGCTGGAAGGCATCCGAACACGCCGACCTGATCGCGGGAAGCGACATCCGAGGCGACGTGCTCAAACACTGGGGCGACAACAATGGCGTATCCATCCTTTCCACGGATCCGGAAGACCTGTTCAAAAATCCCGACATCGATATCATCGACATTTGCACCCCCAACAACTATCACGCGCCCTTGGGCATCGCCGCGCTCGAAGCGGGCAAACACGTCATTTGCGAAAAACCCCTGGCCCCAAATCCCGAACTCGTCAAAGACATGATTGCCGCGCGCGACAAATCGGGCAAAACCCTGATGACCGCGCAACACTTTCGCTTTTCCGGCAAATCAAAAGCCATGCGCGCCGAACTCGACACGGGCGCTCTCGGCGACATTTACCACGCGCGCAGTTGGATGCTCCGCCGCGCAGGCGCGCCAACCACGCCGGGCTTTATTCAAAAACAACACAGCGGGGGCGGCCCCTGCATTGACATCGGCGTTCACATCCTCGACCTCACGCTCTGGTTTATGAACAACCCCCAACCCGTCGCGGTCACCGGCGTTGCGCGTGCAGAAATCGCCCACCAAAAAGGCGCGTTCAGCAACTGGGGCGGCCCCATCCCATCGGATCAATTCGACGTGGAAGACTTTGCCGCGGCATTTGTGCGCTTTGAAAATGGCGCGACCCTCATAATCGAAGTCAGTTGGCTGCTTCACCACCACACGCAGGGCGAAGACATGCAAATGTGGCTCTATGGCACCAAAGGGGGCAGCCATTGGCCGAGTTGCCAAATTTATCAAAGCAACTACCACACGCAACAGCACTACAACCGCACCTTGCAAAACACCCGCGACCTGCTCGAAGCACACGCCCAAGAATGCGTTGAGTTTGCCCGCGCCATCGCCGAAGGCAAGCCCTCGCCCGTACCTCCCGAACAATCGCTGCAAGTCATGGCGATTCTCGACGGCATTTATCGCAGCCAAGAAACCGGCGGCGAAGTCAAAATCACATAGGGAAAAGCCGTGATCTTTCTATCGACCATCGTCGGCCCGCTCGACGTCAACTGTTATATCCTCGCGTGCCGAGAAACGTGCGAAGGCATTGTGGTCGATCCCGGCGACGGTGTTGATACCATCTTGCAACTCGTTGCAGACCACGACCTCAAAATCGTCGAAATCGTCGCCACGCACGGGCATTTTGACCACATTGGGCGCGTCACATCGCTCATGGAAAAAACGGGCGCGCCTTTCGCCATCCACAAAGCCGATATGTTTATGGTCGAGGGGCTTGCAGACATCGCGGCATTTCTCGGCTTTCAAACCGATCCGCCACCCGCTGTCGACCGTTTCATCGACGAAGGCGACGCCATTGCCTTTGGCCGCGAAACCCTGAACATTCTCCACGTTCCGGGTCACGCGCCCGGCAACATCGCGCTCACATGGCCTGGCCACGCCATTGTTGGCGACACGGTTTTCGCTGGCTCTATTGGCAGAACCGACCTCGAGGGCGCGGATTTACAAACCTTGATGGACTCGATTCACAACAAAATCCTCACCCTTCCCGGCGATACCATTCTCCACCCCGGGCATGGGCCGGACACGACCATAGACCGCGAAAAACGCATCAATCCATTTTTGGCGTGAAGCGGTCCGCCCTTGACCATCTACCCTAGTAGGGGTGCCACCATGCCCGCCCGAATAGCGGTCAGAGCCAAGTCCTCGGTGGCAGAGTGGCGAAGGCTGATAGCCGATGGCTTCACGCTTCTCAAGGAGGTGTTCTTATGACTTCACCCGCGGCATCGCTCGTTCGCAAAATGTCTCTCATGGAATTTCTCGCCACTGACGAAGACGAAATCGGCCCGAAGTGCGAACTCGAATACGGGGAGTTGATAGAACTCATGCGACCGACATTTGAACACAACGAACTATCGGGCATTCTATCTGGCATCTTACTTCCGCATATTCGCGCAAACAACTTGGGTCGCCTCAGCCAAGACATCATCGTCGTACTCGATGAAGACCGGGAACTGGCTTACGCGCCCGACCTCGTATTCGTCGCCACCGAACACCTGCACCGCATTCGAGATGGCCGCGTCTATGGCGCGCCCGACCTCGTCGTCGAAATTCTGTCGCCATCCACAGCCAACCGCGATCACCTCACCAAACTCGACGCCTACCTCAAAAGCGGCATCCCGTGGTATTGGATCGCAGATCCCCAAGGGCCTGGCATTGAAGAATACCGCGCCACCGAGGGAGGCTATCTCCGCACGGCAACCGTCGAATCCAGCGACATTTTTCAACCCGGCATTTTCCCCGGGCTGAACATCGACTTGGCAACCCTCGTCCCGTGACTGCATCTCATATCTCGTATCTTCGGGCGAGCACGGGGGCATCGCCCCTACACACACTCTCGCCTTTTGTGCCTTTGAACGGGCTGTCGCCAGTTGTGCCCCGCTCGTGTTTTTTGTGGCTAAACTTCCATCTCACTTTCAATCGTGCAGACAGGTGTTTTGAGCCTTCTGTGCTTTCTGTGGCGCCCTTAACCCCCTGACCGCTCCTCACTTTCAAAACGAGATTCTCACCATGAACATTTCCACCACCATCGGCAACATCCTCGAACAAGACACAGACGCCATCGTGCTCAACCTCTTTGAAGGCGTCACAGAACCGGGCGGCGCGACAGGCGCGGCAAATCGGGCATTGGATGGCCTGATCGCCGACCTCATCGCGGGCGGCGACTTCAGCGGCAAATTCAAACAAACCGCCGTGCTGTATCCCCATCGGGGCGTGGCCTCGTCGCGCCTCATTCTCGTTGGCTTGGGCAAACGCGAAGACTTCTCGCTCAACCGCGTGCGCTTGGCCTCTGCATCTGCGACCCGAGAAGCCATCAAGCGCGGCGCCAAAACCCTCGCCTCCATCATCCACGGCGGCGGCATTGGCGGTCTCGACATTTCAGACGCCGCACAAGCCACGGTTGAAGGCACTGTTCTCGGCAATTACAAATTCACCGCGTACAAAACAGACGAGGACGAGCTCAAAAGCCTCGACGCATTTACCCTGGTCGAATTTGACGCATCCAAACAAACCGATGCCGAAGCGGGCGCGTCCGCCGGGCAAATCATCGCCGAAAGCGCGTGCTTCGCCCGCGACTTGGCAAACACCCCCGGCAACGACTTGCCACCGTCAACACTCGCGGACCGCGCTTTGGAAATGGCCCGCGAAACCGGACTGTCCTGTGAAATTTTTGACGAACAGCGCATTTTAGCCGAAGGCATGAACGCGCTCAGCGCAGTGGGTCAAGGCAGCGTCCGGCCGCCGCGCTTCATCATTTTAGAACACGCGGGCACAAATTCCGAAGCCGCGCCCATCGTCTTCATCGGCAAAGGCATCACCTTTGACACGGGCGGCATCTCCCTCAAAAGTGGCGACGGCATGTGGGACATGAAATTCGACATGAGCGGCGCGGCAGCCGTCATTGGCGCGATGCGCGCCGCGGCAAAACTCGACCTGCCCCACCGCGTCATCGGCCTCATCGCCGCAGCGGAAAACATGCCCGATGGCAGGGCCTATCGCCCCGGCGACATCTTGCATCCCCTAGGCGAGAAAACCGTCGAGATTCACAGCACAGACGCCGAAGGCCGCCTCGCCCTCATCGACGCCCTCGCATACTGTGCGCGCTACAAACCCAAAGCCGCCATCGACCTCGCCACGCTCACGGGCGCGTGCGTCATCGCGCTCGGCAACGAAACCAGCGGCCTGATGGGCAACGACGATAATCTCATCGTCCAAATCCACCAGGCGGGCAATCGCACGGGCGAAATGGCGTGGCATCTTCCCATCTTTGACGATCACAGAGACCTCATCAAAAGCAAGGTCGCGGACCTCAAAAACTCGGGCGGTCGCCCTGCCGGCACGCTCACCGCTACTGCGTTCCTCGAGGCTTACGTCCAAAATTTCCCATGGGCACACCTCGACATCGCCGGCACCGCTTGGGCGGATTCCGACAAACCCGACACCCCTATCGGTGCGACAGGCGTTGGCGTGCGGTTGCTGATCGATTTCTTGAGGCATGGGTCAACGGCGTAATCAAAAAAAAGCCGGGGATAAACCCCGGCTCGTTTCAACGTCCCTGAATCCATCTTCTCAATCGCCTTCGCCCAACGAGAACTTCAGCCCTGCGTGCAATGCGAAATTATTTGGAAAACCAGACGCGAAGGCGCGAAACCACCGGCCTTGCACAAACACGCCCGCTCGGTCGGCAACATCGAATCGAACACCGCCCCCCACGGCAATCATCGCCTTGGTCGTGCTTCCCGTTTCACCAGATGGAGATGGAACGGGGCCGGCGATGGTGTCGATCAACAGCGGAAACCCCCGCGCGTGTAATATCCCACCGCCAACCCCAAAAAACACCGTGCCGTATTGATCGGACAACGGGGCTTTGTAAATCAAACTGAGACCTGCGGGTATTTCAGAAACGCCGCTCTTCCGATAAAACTCGGCAAAAGGCGCCAAATAAGTTGGATACGTATCGCCGATGGGAATCTCGACAGACAGGTACCCACCCCAGCGCGTGGGATCAAACAGCAACCCGCCGCCCGCCTTGACATCCACTTGGGCATCTGCCCGCCCGACCATTGCGACCACGAAAACAAAAAACACCCAAACCATTGATTTCATACGCATCTCCTTTTTATCTTAGGTGAATAACCTACCATTTGTCCAAACATCAACAAAACCCTTTCAAAAATCAAACGAAAAAACCAGAATACACGCCAAAAAGCGCGGAGCGGGGTACAACTGCGATAGCAGTTCATAGACGCACAGACCCCGCCCGAAAACGGGGAAGGGAGACCCGATCCCCCTGCCGGCACAGGCGTCGCCTACAACGAGCGGCGCGAGTAACGGGGGGAGGGCCCATACAAGATCAAGGGACACAGATAATCTTAAAACAGCCTCTGAGAAGCGGCCAGTTGTTTTGTCGCGTACTGTGCAAAAAACGCACCCCAACAAAGGAGTCCGCGTGCCAACCGACCTCATTTTGATCTGCCATGGACATACCGCAAAACGCGATGGCGAACGCCGCTGCGGCTGGTGGGCGGACATGCCCCTCTCGCGTCGGGGCAAACAGCAAGCCGTGCTCATCGGCGAACGCCTGCGAAATGACTTTGACATTTGCGCCCTGTACACCAGCCCACAGCGATGCGCCCGGCAAACAGTCGAGCGAATAGGCAATTTGGTTCAGGTCGTGCCCCAAGTGGAAGATGCCCTGCGCGAACTCGAAAGCGGGGACTTGGCGACCCTCTCGTGCGAAGAGGCGCGAGAATATTATCCCGGCGTGCTCGAAGGCCAATCCCCGGAAGAAGCGCGCGTTCCGGGCAGTGAAAAAGATGCCGACATGCACAACCGCGTTGCCCGCGCCATCAGCCGAATCGTCCACCTATCGCCCGACCAGCAAATCGCGTGCGTCACGCACAGCAGACCGATTATCGCGTGTTTGCAAGCGATCATGGGCTATATGCCCGAACATGAGCGCAAACCCCTGTTCTCGTGCCGCACAGCCGCCATCCACCATCTGCAACTCGACCCCGCAGGCGATCCCACCGTCATTGCCCTCAACGACACGACCCACCTCGCAGCACTTCCCACCTAATACCAAGTGGTCAGTGGTCATTCCCCGGCCTGCCACCCCAAAGGCGGATCGCGGATGAAAGGCAAAGGCGAGAGCAGCAACCCCATGAGAACGCGGATAAAAGGCAATCGTGGAAGCAGGCTCTGTTCCCAAAGATACAAGTGGAGAGTGGAGAGTGAATAGGGGTCAGTCCCTGCCACCCCAAAGGCAGATCGCGGATTGAGCAGATGACGCGGATGAAAGATGCGAGGATAGAAACGTAGGGGCGGTGCCCCCGTGCCCGCCCGAAAATGCAAGATACAAGGCATGTAGGACGACGCCCAGTGCCTGCCCAAAAAAAATAAGCCCGAGTTCATTGCGAACCCGGGCTTTTTGTGTGGCAAGTGCCTATGCTACATCAGGCATCATCCCGCCGAGCCAAAATTGGCGGCAACGCCGTAATCCAGTGCTATGCCTCTGCGTCCAACGCACGCTGAAATCCCTCGAGATTGTCCACTTGCACCGCCGCACGAAGCAACTGCTTGAGCCGTTGCAAATCGTCAATGGCCCGAATGCGACCAGCGAACTGACCGGGCGCATCTGCATCAAAGCGAACCTCCAACACATCGAAAATAGCTTCAATGGTGCTTTCTCTGCTCCCGCGCTCCAGACCCTGTTCAATCCCCTGTTCAATGCCCTGTTCAATCCCTTGCTCCCTGCCGCGACGCATCCCCTGTTCAATGCCCTGTTCAATGCCGCGGTCAATACCTTGTTGGGTAAGGTATTGAGCAAATGATGATTCACGCATAATCGCATCCATAAAACCCTCCTGAGAAATAATACGCCTAACGGTGCTCAACTCGTACGATATCCCACCTAAAATAGCCATACCCGCCATCATGTCAACCTTGGTTGAAGCGTCCAAGGGCAAGGCTTCCGTCGCCTGAAGACATTGACGCAACCACGCATCCGCAGACATCCCAGACGGAGGTTTCATCAGCGGCGCAAACGGAAGCAAGCCCGGATGACCGCCCGCAATAATCGCTTGACCATCGATCTCACTCAGACGAATCACCTGATATTCCACGACAACGCGGTGGCCGGGCAGTTCTTGGATGTAGTATCCCTTATCGCGTCGTCCAGCACCGGGACGCAGGTAGATCACAAAGGAAAAGATCGGCAGACCATAGCGTTCTATGGCGCGACCAATATAGCCGGCCATGCGACGCGACATCGGGACGTCCGTGCTGTCCGCGGTTTGAAATTCGCAATGAATCAACGCATCCTCACCCTCAATACGCACGAGAATCAGGCTATCGGCGCGCCGGGCTTCCACAGTGGGTTGCTCGGTCTCGAGCACCTCGAGCACCTCCACGTCAGCGCGTCCGAGTGTGAAGCGGATGAAATCGTCCGGGTAGGTTTGAATCAAGTGTTTGGATATCGTATCGTATTCGGCCATAAACGCCACCTTGAAAAAATTGATGAACAAAATGATGAACAAAATGATGAACAAAAAAATGATACAATCACGCCATTTTTGACAAGACTTTGTTGGACAAAGATGCGAAAATAACAACGTAGGGACGGTGCCCCCGTGCCTGCCCAAAAAGGCAAGACACAAGGCGAAAGGCAACCATAGAGGGACAAACATTGGGGCGTGCAGATAGGGGACGGAGAGCAGAGGCGGGGCCGTGGGGGCAATCCGCGCAATCCCCTCAGATCCCAGAAATATTTCTCTTTGTCAGTCATTCCAGCCTCCGATCTATAAATGCGATCTAAATATTGGACGCGCCATCAGCCAAAGGACCGCGCGTTTCCATCGCCATAGAAACGCGCTCGCTGCGGTTGCCGTCGGCGTTGGTGTGATAGAACCGCACGGCGCCGTGGAACCTATCCGCGTGTTGCACAAAATCGAGATCGACTTCAGCGACCTGCCCGGGCACAAAGGGTTTGCGAAAATAGATCGCAATCTCGCGGAATCGCAAACGCCCGACATCGCCGCCGGTTTTGTGGCATTGAAGGGACAAGAGATCCAGCGCGCGATCCAGGTATTTGACGGTGTTGATGTGGCGATACTGATCCGATTGATCCATGTGAAAAACAATTGATTGCGCGGCGCGGGTCAGCGTTTTGTCATTGGCATCGCAACGATAGGATTCAATGCCCCGGCTGATCAAATCATGTGCGGTTGGTTCGCGTTCTTTCAAAAATTTGAGACCCGCCGGTACATCGGAAATCCTGCGTTCAGCGGGTGGCGCGAATGGCCGGGTAAGGGCTAGCCAAAATTCCGACCGCCCGACCAGGGGGTGCGGAGCCTCGTCCTTTTTGAAAAGGTCGCACGTCATAACGAGATGACCGCGTTTGAGGATGCGGTCATTGTTGCGCGTGGCGACAAGGCGAAGCCGGTACTCATGCCGCAGGGGTGTCCGCAAGGGACACGGATGCCCAAAGGTCTCAAATTTCAAAATGTGGTTGATGGGCGCGACACCATCGCCGCTGTTGACATTGAATTTCCAATACGGGCCGAGCGCGCTGTGAAGCCCAGGCCCCAACGTGGTGGTCAGGCTGGACGCGATCAACTCCGCGTTCATATTGAGCATACGCCAATCGACGTTGCTCTCCGTAGTGCCCGTCAGGATATCGACTGATTGTCGTATCATAAAAAAGTTTAGAGATGAGTGGACAGATGTACAACTGTGTTGCGGGAAGGGGCCGGGGGAGGGGTCATATTTCGGTTTAAGACCGCTTCTAAGGGTAGGTCAGGCCGAGCATGGCGCGGGCATCGTTTGGCCTGGCAATCTCGCCCTGAAATTTTTCCACGAGACTCGCCGCGAGATCGACCATTTGGGCATTGCTTTTGAGCAGGACGCCCCTTCGCAAATAAATATTGTCTTCAAAGCCCACGCGCATGTGCCCGCCCATAAGACAGGCCATCGTCACCATAGGCAACTGTGCTTTTCCCACGCCCAGCGCGGACCAGATCACATTGGGCGGCAAAAGGCTTTTCATGAAAACCAAATTTTCGGGTGTGGCTTCAATGCCCCACCCTGGCCCCATGCACAGTTGGATAAAGGGCGGGTCTTCAAACAAGCCATCCTCAATCATGCGTCGGGCTTGGCGGATGTGCCCCGCGTCGAAGACTTCGATCTCGGGTTTGACGCGGTGCTCGCGCATGCGCTTTGCCGCGGCGATCCCCCAGTCGGGCGGGTTCATAAAAACCCGATTGCCAAAATTCAATGAGCCGATATCGAGCGAGCAAATTTCGGGTTTGAGGGTGACCGGCTCAAGGCGTTCTTCGATGATGTTTTCGCCTTTGATATTGCCGCCACTCGTCGTCAGATTGATGACAATATCGCAGGCTTGCCGAATGCGATCCACCACTTCTTTGAACAGGTCGAGCCGCGAGCACACAATGCCGGTTTTGGGATCGCGCACATGAACATGCGTGATTGCCGCGCCGGCTTTGTGACATTCGATAGCGGCTTCTGCAATTTCTTTCGGCGTATAAGGCACCGCGGGATTCATCTCTTTGGTCGGCCCGGACCCCGCGACTGCGACTGAAATGATCGTTTTGTCCATTGTCATTCCTTTGTCTTGTTAAGCGCGATTTAAGCTTGAAACGGCACCAACCATTCCTCTTCAATGCCCAAGTCAAAGCCCGGGCCTGTCGGCGCGAATTTGAGATGGCTGTCGCGCGGCACGAGCGCGCCGGGTTGCGCCACTTCTTCGAGCGGGACGCCCGGATCAGAGCCGATGTAATACTCGCACCAAGAGATGTTCGGCATTGCCCAACTCAAATGCTGACCGTACGCGTCTCGCCCGCCGCCGTGCAGGCAAACTTCCAAACCGGCAACGGCGGCCATGTGGCAAATTTTGACGCACGCGGTCATGCCGCCCACCCACTGAATATCGGGTTGGAGAATGTCCAGACAGCGGTTTTCGATCATCAACTGGTAGGGATAAGGCGTGTAAAAGTGCTCGCCGCTGGCCAAGGGCATCCACGGCAGGCGTTTTTTGAGTTCAAGGTGCCCGCCGACATCTTCCGGGATCAGGCATTCTTCCATCCAGCGCAGGTCGTAGCATCGCAGACGCTCTGCAAGGCGCGTTGTGTATTCGACATCAAAAGCCATATAACAATCGAGCATAAGGTCACACCCTTCGCCTATCATCTCGCGGACCTCGGCGATTCGCCGCTCGTTTTCCCGCAACCCCCACAAGCCATCCACCGGGCCGTATTGGCAGGGCAGCTTAAAAGCGCGAAACCCCAATTCTCTGTACCAATCGACATCGTCGCCCGTGGCATAGACAAACAGGCGGTCGCACGTTGGGCCGCCCAAGAGTTCATAGACGGGCTTGTTCTGCAATTTGCCGGCCAAATCCCACAACGCCAGATCGACGGCACTCATGGCGACCGAGGCAATGCCGACGGTGCCAAAAGATTTGGACACGCGAAACATCATATCCCACAGCTTTTCAATCGCCATACAGGTTTCGCCTTCCAAGATGTGCGCGAATGCGTCTTCTACGACCATCGCGGCGGGCCGTCCCGATGCGGTGCCCAGGCCCCATGTGCCGTCTTCTGCGGTCACTTTGACAGCGAAACTGGGCCATTTCTTCGCGCTGTAAAGCTGGCGGCGTTGCTTAAAACGCGGGAATTTGGACATGGGGTTGGCAACTTCGATTTGCGTGGGCCACGCCTTTCTGTATCCCTGCGTTTTTGGGCGAGCACCCGTTGAGGCAGATAGCGTTGTGCCCGACCCCGTTGTGGCCGGATCTGCATCTGGCCGTTGAATGCGAACGACTTCCACGGATTTAATTTTCATGAGTTTTCCATTTGTCCAATACTTTGGACAGTTTGCGATGTAAGACAGAAGAAAAATGCCGTTCACACAGATTGGAGGTCAAAGAGGTTCCAAATCAACGAGACCCAAAACCCGTGAGACAGCACCCTAGCAATCGCAGACAAAATACGCAATCGATTCAAATGATGCAAACGCCGCTACGGGTCAAGATTTCGTAATCCTTTGAAAGCCTCCGAAAATTCAGCAACCATGCAAAGGTGCGCTCAACCACTCAGCGACGCTTGACGACTTGAAATCCCTCGCCGGTTCGCGCCCCCTCGAGATCAATTTTATGGTGATCTGCACCCCATGTTTTCAGATCTTCACCGCGAGGCCCCGTGCCTGCCCGCAGTGTGCGTAGGGGCGATGCCCCCGTGCTCGCCCAAAGATACAATCCCCCCTGTCACTGCGGCTTTCGTTGGAGTCCAGTGACTTTTTTTTGGGGCCCAAAAGAGCAGAAACCTACAGATAACACAAGAAAAACAAAGGATTTTGTGATATACTACACAGGGATGACACTAAGAGTCCCTAACAAAAAGGGTTGACATGGAGTTGTGAGAGGCCGATTTTCTTCTCAGCCCAACCCTTACAACGTCCATGCCCGGCATCTTTATCGGGCGAGGAGGGACAGATGTCCAACCCCTTGGTGAGCGATGAACTCTGGGAAAAGGTCCAACCCCTTTTGCCGGTTCCCAAGCCGAGACGATTCCGCTACCCCGGACGGAAGCGCATTGACGACCGCAAGGCATTGACCGGCATTCTATTTGTCCTGAAGAGCGGCATCCCATGGGAGCAGTTGCCCCAAGAGATGGGGTGTGGTTCCAGGATGACCTGCTGGCGTCGTCTGAAGGAATGGCATGAAGCAGGCGTGTGGGAGCGGCTTCATCATCTGCTGTTGTCCAAACTGCGAGCGGCCGACGGCCTGGATTGGTCTCGTGCCTGCGTGGACAGCGCCTCCCTGCGTGCGGTAGGCGCTGGGGGGAAAAACCGGCCCCAATCCCACAGACCGCCGCAAGCCCGGGAGTAAGCATCATGTGATCACCGATGCCAACGGGGTGCCTCTGGCCGCGATTGTGACTGGGGCGAACCGGCATGATGTGACGCAATTGTTGCCCTTGGTGGACGCTGTGCCCGCGGTCAGAGGCAAACGCGGTCGTCCGCGCCGCAGACCCCAACGGCTGTATGCAGACCGTGCCTATGACTCGAGGGCACACCGGAAGGCCCTGCGCGCACGCCACATCTCGCCGGTGATCGCCCGACGGGGTACAGAGCATGGCAGCGGGTTGGGCGTGTACCGCTGGGTCGTTGAGCGGACGCTGGCCTGGCTCCGGCAGTTCCGCAGACTGCGGGTGCGCGACGAGCGCAGAGCGGACATCCATGAGGCGTTCCTCTCCATCGGCTGTTCTCTCATCTGTTTCAGACGCTTACTTTCTTTATGTTAGGGCTTCTAAGGTGTCAAGGTTGCTCACTTCAACATAGAAAGGAGATGAAAGATGCGAATATATTCACTGGTGGTACTGTTGATCATGCCGGGTTTCATTCTCAAGGATGGCGGTTGCGGTCAGAATGATCTTCCGCTGACCAAAGAGTCCTTAATCAGAATTAACGCAAGGTATATGCCGTACGGACACAGTACAACATATTAGGACTTACGCATGCTGAGTTAAAAAAGGGTGCAATTCCGTAAAATTTATCACTTTGAGGAGGTGTCAATGCGCCAACCGACGCGTTTGGATTACTGTCAGTATCTGCTTAGCAGTCCCCTCAACGATACCCTGACCCCTTTCGCCGACCATAGCGAAGGGTTCAGTCATGATATGATCAACCGCTATCTCGCCGGTGAGCGTATCCCACCTCGCTTGGTGTGGGAACACGTCAAAGACCACATCGCGCTGACGCCTGAAGGCTATGTGATCTTTGATGACACGGTTTTAGACAAGCGACACGCACGCAAGATCGCGTTAGTGCGTCGTCAATATAGCGGCAACGCCCAAGGCGTCATCAATGGCATTGGGGTGGTCACATGTGTCTATGTCAATCCGCAACAGGATCGGTTCTGGCTGATTGACTATCGGATTTATGACCCGCAAGGCGATGGCAAAACCAAATTGGATCATCTCAAGGACATGCGCTCTGCGTTGGTCTATCAGAAGCGCCTTCCTTTTACCGGGGTCTTGATGGACAGTGGGTATGCGACCAAAACAGTCATGCTACACATAGAGCAGATGCAAAAAACCTATTATTGTCCCCTCAAGACGAACCGGCGCGTGGACGATTCGGCAGGCACAACCCCCTACCAGCGCGTAGATAGCTTAACTTGGACTCAAGCGCAACGCAAACAAGGCAAGCTAATTAAAATCAGAGGGTTCCCCAAAGACCACAAAGTGAAATTATTCCGGGTGGCGTCTTCTGATAGACGCACGGCGTATGTCGTAACTAACGACCATGCTCAAAACGATTCTTCAGTGGTACAACAGGTGTGTCACCAACGATGGAAAATTGAGCAATTTCACCGCGAAGTCAAACAAGTGACCGGGCTTGAAAAGTGTCAATGTCGGTTGGCACGCATGGTACGAAATCATATTGGGTGTGCGATGTTCGTTTGGATAAGACTCGCGCAGGTGGCCTATCAAACAGGACAAACCATTTATCAAGTCAAATACCGGGGGGTGGCTGACTTCTTGAGACAACAACTCAAAGCACCTCATATTCCAATGAAAATTGCGTAAGTCCTACATATGAAGGATATTACGACAGCATATACGATTTCAGCAGCGAAGCAGTCAGGATGCGCGGCGGATGGCGGGACACTCTGCTGGTCGGCGACAGGCCGAAAAGTCCGCATGGAATACTTATGCGCAATGTCTTAATCGGCATGGGTATCCCTGAGACCTCACTCTCATTTTCTTTGGGTGGTTGGGGGTCTATTCCAGAAGGAAATGGAGGACTGCTGGACCTAACCTCCGGCAGATACGAATCCCTGCGCAGGAAAACCAGGGTAGTGCATATACCGCTTGCTGTCCACTTTGAAACAGAACTGGATGTGAAGAGTCTGCGCGGAGAAAACAATATACTGTTTGTCACTGCCACGAGTAATAGTTATTTGTATTAGGACTTACGCATGCTGAGTTAAAAAAGGGTGCAATTCCGTAAAATGAATCACTTTGAGGAGGTGTCAATGGACCGACCGACGCGTTTGGATTACTGTCAGTATCTGCTTAGCAGTCCCCTCAACGATACCCTGACCCCTTTCGCCGACCATAGCGAAGGGTTCAGTCATGATATGATCAACCGCTATCTCGCCGGTGATCGTATCCCCCCCCGCTTGGTGTGGGAACACGTCAAAGACCACATCGCGTTGACGCCTGAAGGCTATGTGATCTTTGATGACACGGTTTTAGACAAGCGACACGCACGCAAGATCGCGTTAGTGCGCCGTCAATATAGCGGCAACGCCCAAGGCGTCATCAACGGCATCGGGGTGGTCACATGTGTCTATGTCAATCCGCAACAGGATCGATTCTGGTTGATTGACTATCGGATTTATGACCCGCAAGGCGATGGCAAAACCAAATGGGATCATCTCAAGGACATGCTCTCTGGGTTGGTCTATCAGAAGCGCCTTCCTTTTACCGGGGTCTTGATGGACAGTGGGTATGCGACTAAAACGGTCATGCGACACATAGAGCAGATGCAAAAAACCTATTCTTGTCCCCTCAAGACGAACCGGCGCGTGGACGATGAGGCAGGCACAATCCCCTACCAGCGCGTAGATAGCTTAACTTGGACGAAAGCGCAACGCAAACAAGGCAAGTCAATTAAAATCAGAGGGTTCCCCAAAGACCGCAAAGTGAAATTATTCCGGGGGGCGTCTTCTGATAGACGCACGGCGTATGTCGTGACTAACGACCATGCTCAAAACGATTCTTCAGGGGTACAACAGGTGTGTCACCAAAGATGGAAAATTGAGCCATTTCACCGCGAAGTCAAACAGGTGACCGGGCTTGAAAAGTGTCAATGTCGGTTGGCACGCATGGTACGAAATCATATTGGGTGTGCGATGTTCGTTTGGATTCGACTCGCGCAGGTGGCCTATCAAACAGGACAAACCATTTATCAAGTCAAATACCGGGGGGTGGCTGACTTCTTGAGACAACAACTCAAAGCACCTCATATTCCAATGGGGATTGCGTAAGTCCTATGTGTATCGCAACGGGAACAGGCTGATTTACGTCGGGAAACAAGGCGAGGATAGAGCCGCCCAATTCATCGGACAGGACATTCCGAGTGTGGGTAAGCCGTTCTACGTCGCGTTGTCCCCTGCCGTACACCGAGCGGGCTTCACAGACCCGAGCCCCTGGCAGTGGGAGCGCGGCAAAGATGATGAAGGCTGGACCAATGTCTCAGGATCCCCCCGAAGTCCCACCGGCGTATACACGGTATACACGCCCACTAACTCGGATGAGGGCTATCAACTGCGGGCTTATGTGTACTACACCGACAGCCGTGGCAATCGGGTCAAGGCGATGACCGCGCCCTCCCTACCTGTCCACCCCAGCAACACCGACGTGCGATTCTTCCTCCACCTGTACCCCGCCGACGTGAACGACCTTTCCGACCACGGCAAGCAGTACGGCTTCAACAATCTCGACTTCTACTTCAACAACCACGAACTTCCGCTAACCGAGCGATCCGTAGCCGTGCGCGAACTTCCCGACTACGCCATCGCCCGCATTCGCACCGGCCAGTCCCTCGTCAACGAAGACGGCTCCTACACACCCCTTTGGGAAGGGGAAATTCGCTTCGTCGAGAACTCATCCCGGTAGGTGAGAGTGGGGATATACTTGTAAAAAATAGGGTAGCCATGATCTTCAACAAGCTCAAACCCTCCTTGCTTCCAGCGTTGCCGCCGCTCCTGCTCCTGCTGGCGCTGTCAACGGCGCTACTGTTCGGCAACGACCGGCGAGACTCTTTATACCGGCCGGGATACCACAATTTCTTATCGGCGGGCCACTTGTCGGTAGCCGCGAATCTATCTCCCGAACACAACTTCCTGTTGTTCCGTCGTCAAACCCTGGATGAAGACGGCGCCCCTGATTACGTTCCATACAATCGTTTTCCGATTGGCGGCTATGCGCTGATCAAACTGGCCATCCTGCCGTTCGGGGATGGCCTGACGGCGAAAATCTATGCCGCCCGCATGTTGCTTCTGCTCTTCTTTGCCGGCAGCGCCGCGCTGGCCTACCTATCCCTCTGCCGGCTTACCGCCAACCGCTGGATTGCCTTGACTGCCGCTCTGCTGGCGTTCTCGTCGTACTATTTGCTGTATTACAACGACATGATAGCTACCGAAAATGGTCTCTCCCTTTTCGGCGTGCTGCTGACCTTCCACGGCATGGTTCTCTTTGTCCAGGAGGGCCGCTTCCGGCAGTTGCTCGTCAAGGCGTGCGCGGCGCTGCTGTTGGGCTGGCACGTCTATGCGCTGCTGCTGCCCTTTATTGTCCTGGGTATGGCGATCGAGCTGAACCGGGCGCGCCGGCTATCTGTCCCTCCGAGTCTGACAGGTCAAATCAAGCGCTGCGCCTCGGCGCTGCTGTTCAGCCGATACATGATGCTGGGCGTCGTCACCCTGCTTTTCGGCATGGCGGTGCTGGGCTTCAACCTGGGCAACGAATACCGGGCGCTTGACGGTGAGGTCCCGCTGACGGAGTTGCCTACGGTGAAGTCCATGACGTATCGCCTTGGAGCGGATGACGAGTTCAATGAGCGCTTCGCCAAGTACCTGGCATGGGGGAACTTCCTGGGGAATCAGTGCTACCGCATCGCCAGAGCGACGTTGCCGTTCTATATCATTCCCTCTGAGAACCACTTTATCAATGAGGGCGACTACCTCGGCGTGATTGTCGGAGCGGTGGCGTTAGGCGGCGCCGTCATTGGGCTGCTGTTTGCCCGCCAGAAAATGCTGCTGGCAACTCTGGTGAGCGCCGGCTTCTGCTGGGCATTGCCGATGCGCCACCAAACCGCCATCCATGATTTTGAGAGCGTCTTTTATATCGGCGTGCCGTTGGTCCTCTTCTCGACGGGGCTGTTGTGCATGCGCCGGTTATTCGCCGGCCGTCTTCTGGTCGGTCTCTCCGCGGCCGCGCTGCTGATATTCGTCCTTTCCAGTTTCCAGATGGGGCGCGTTGGTCACGACCGGCAGGCGTCTGAACTTCAGGCGGCCATTTCGGATTTTGAGCATATCAGGACAATAGTAGAGCCGGGACAGAGTGTTTTTGTCACCGCATCCTCCCGTCTGTTTGCCGGGGTAGGTAGGGTGATGAATTATTATCTTGAGGGAAGAATGATTGGACGCTCGTGGCCTGCGTGGCCTGATATCTTCGCATACGATTTCTTCGTCTCGCGCCAACGAATCGACGTCCCCGCTCTGCTGACGCCAGACAACCGGCGGTTCTTTCTCTACCGCCAGAGCGGCTATTCCACGCAGATAGACGAGATGATTCAGGAATCTGAACTCGTAGTCCGTCGCGATGGCTATTTTGACGTGTATCGCAGTGGGAACAAACTGATTTACGTCGGGAACCAAGACGAGGATAGAGTAGCCCGATTCATCGCACAGGCCATTCCGATAGCGGGTACGCCGTTCTACGTCGCGTTGTCCCCTGCCGTGCACCGCGCGGGCTTCACAGACCGGAGCCCCTGGCAGTGGGAGCGCGGCAGCGATGCCGAAGGCTGGACCAATGTCTCAGGCTCCCCTCCGAGTCCCACCTATGTGTACACGCCCACTAACTCGGATGAGGGCCACAGCCTGCGGGCTTATGTGTACTACACCGACAGCCATGGCAATCGGGTCAAGGCGATGACCGCGCCCTCCCTACCTGTCCACCCCAATAGCGTCACCGACATACGCTTCTTCCTGCACCTCATCCCGGTTGACGTGGGCGACCTCCCCGACCATCGCAAGCAACACGGCTTCGACAACCTCGACTTCCGCTTCAACGACTACGAACTTCTGCTAACCGAGCGACCCGTAGCCGTGCGCGAACTTCCCGACTACGCCATCGCCCGCATCCGCACCGGCCAGTTCCTCGCCAACGAGGACGGCTCCTACACACCTCTCTGGGAAGGGGAAATTCGCTTCGATGAATAGTCGGACGATAGCGGGCGTCGCCCGGCTCCACTTCGGGAGATAGTGCCGCCGGGACGCGGCGTTTTCGGTTGGCGAGGAGTAGTGCGGAAAGGATGGGAAAGCAACCACAGATAAACGCGGATAAACTCAGAGGAAATGCGAGAAGGCAACAAACAGCTTCTTAGGATTTTCGAGGTGCCAAAAACGACCCCTCCACCCAAGTACCTGCCGGGTGGAGGGGTTTATTTTTTTCTTTTCAAATCCTTAAATCCCGATCCTATTCGGTGGGCAAAACATCGATGGTCTGTCCATTCCGATAGGCGATGGCGTCTTCGATCATGCGAATGATGTCGTATTGGGGCGCAAAGCCGATCAGGGTGCGCGCATTGGTCAAATCGTATTCGTAATGCGTGGGCGCGCCGTGTAAGACCGCTTCCTGATACGGGATGTCCAAACGCTGTGACAGGTACGGGATGGCTTCGTCCCAGGTAAATGGACGCGGGCCACCGAGTTGAATGACGTGACCGGCCGCTTTTGGTTGGTTCAACACACAAATGCAGCCGTGTACAATATCGCGCACGTCTGCAATGTGTTTTTTGTAGGAACGGCCTTTCATGTCTTTGAGGAGCAGCAGGCGTTCTTCGCCGCGCCACAGGGCTTTGAGTTCGGGCAGGGCTTTGAGTTTGCTCAGGTAAAATTGGGGAAAGTCGAGGATTTCGCCTGCGCCAACCACCATGCTGAAGCGCAAGATGGTGATGGGCAGATCGCTGGTGCGCCAGTACCCAAAGCACATTTCTTCGCCCACGGATTTGGACAGGGCATACCAACCGCGCGGCTCTCGGCGCATGGCGTCTTCTCGAATGGGGGTGTCCATCCCCTCGGGCGGGTATTTGGCGTACAGCGCGTCTGTGCTGGCAAAGATGAACTGTTTGAGGCTGTCTTGTGCGGTTGCGGCTTTGAGCATGTGGAATGAGCCGCGCAAGTTGATCTCGAAATAGTCGTTGTCCGTGAACGGGCCTCCCCCTTGAAACGCCGCGCCCAAGTGGTAGATCACATCCACGCCTTCGACGACTTTTTGCACGTCTTCAAATTCGGTCAGGTTGCCTTCGATGAGTTCGAGGTCAATGCCCTTGAACTTTTCAATGCGCGGGTCTTTGGGCCAAACAAGCCCGCGAACCCGATGCCCCTGTTCGACGAGCCGAGCGGCCAAGTTGCCGCCAATGCGCCCGGTGATGCCTGTGATGAGAATTTTCATTTTGCCCTCATCTGAATAATCGATCTCTATAAATTCTGCTATCACTTGCCAAATAATCCCCTATAGGACTTACGCATGCTAAGTTAAAAAAGGGTGCAATTCCGTAAAATTTATCACTTTGAGGAGGTGTCAATGCGCCAACCGACGCGTTTGGATGACTGTCAGTATCTGCTTAGCCATCCCCTCAACGATACCCTGACCCATTTCGCCGACCATAGCGAAGGGTTCAGTCATGATATGATCAACCGCTATCTCGCTGGTGATCGTATCCCACCCCGCTTGGTGTGGGAACACGTCAAAGACCACATCGCGCTGACGCCTAAAGGCTATGTGATCTTTGATGACCCGGTTTTAGACAAGCGACACGCACGCAAGATCGCGTTAGTGCGTCGTCAATATAGCGGCAACGCCCAAGGCGTCATCAATGGCATTGGGGTGGTCACATGTGTCTATGTCAATCCGCAACAGGATCGGTTCTGGCTGATTGACTATCGGATTTATGATCCGCAAGGCGATGGCAAAACCAAATGGGATCATCTCAAGGACATGCTCTCTGCGTTGGTCTATCAGAAGCGCCTTCCTTTTACCGGGGTCTTGATGGACAGTTGGTATGCGACCAAAACGGTCATGCGACACATAGAGCAGATGCAAAAAACCTATTATTGTCCCCTCAAGACAAACCGGCGCGTGGACGATTCGGCAGGCACAATCCCCTACCAGCGCGTAGATAGCTTAACTTGGACAAAAGCGCAACGCAAACAAGGCAAGTCAATTAAAATCAGAGGGTTTCCCAAAGACCACAAAGTGAAATTATTCCGGGTGGCGTCTGCTGCCAGACGCACGGCGTATGTCGTAACCAACGACCATGCTCAAAACGATTCTTCAGTGGTACAACAGGTGTGTCACCAAAGATGGAAAATTGAGCCATTTCACCGCGAAGTCAAACAGGTGACCGGGCTTGAAAAGTGTCAATGTCGATTGGCACGCATGGTACGAAATCATATTGGGTGTGCGATGTTAGTTTGGATTCGACTTGAGCAAGTGGCCTATCAAACAGGACAAACCATTTATCAAGTCAAATACCGGGGGGTGGCTGACTTCTTGAGACAACAACTCAAAGCACCTGATATTCCAATGGAGATTGCGTAAGTCCTATACAATGATCTTTTTGATTAGACGCGATCATTGCAGGCATAGGTTGTGCAGACAAGCACCCTTGAAGTAATTGATCACATTTTTTCAGTATTTTTTACACCTTGTAATTATCCATCTAACCAAACAAAAATTATGAATAGCGTACATAAGGAGATGACAATCAGCGTTATCGCGGCAGCGATACTTTTCGCGGCATCCGTTGTCGGTGGGGTACACAGTGCCGAAGGAGAGCCGATGCCGGTTCCGCATACCGCGAGAGCGGACATCACTGCACCGACAATCGAAAACCTGGCGGACACGGAAGAAGAAAACCGGCAGATGCGGCGCATAACCGCACCGACAATAGAAAGACGGCAGGACAAAAAAAAGATTGTCGCGCCGACAATTGAGGAAACACTGGAAAGACCGACGGTCAATCCGAAACCTGAAGAAACCGAGGAAACAACAGATTAGGACTTACGCATGCTGAGTTAAAAAAGGGAATTATATACTTGTCAACCCTAAATTTTCTTGTTATATTTATAGAAGTTACGAATGAACAAGGGGGTGTATGATGGCAAAGCAGCTTAGTTTCGTCGCGTTCACACAGAAGTTTGCCACGCCTGAAGCGTGTATTTTGCACCTTGAAGAATACGAAACGCTTTTGGCAACAAAGACGATGATGATGATTTTCTGTCTGGTATCGTTGAAATTGATGAAACCTCCATCGGTGGGAAAGAAAAGAACAAACATAAATCCAAAAAGTTGAATGCGGGTCGCGGAACAGGAGGTAAATCGGTTGCTTTCGGAATGCGGGAAAAAGGGGAAGATGGTGAGGCAATGGCGGTTCATGTACAGGACGCAAAAGGGGCAACATGACACGAGAAGATGTTGAACCGGGTCTTGACGGGCGCAACTATTCATGCAGACGAGAACAGCGCATACGGCGCATTGAGGGATGATTACGAAGGGGAACAAATCAATCCTTCTGCCGACGAATATGAACGCGATGGTGTCCATACGAACGCCATTGAAAGTTTGTGGGCACGGGTTAAGCGTGTCTATATGGGTATTCATCACCATTGGTCAGACAAACACATGCAAAAGGACCTGAATGCTTGCGTGTTTCGCATCAATCGAAAAAAGGGTGATACCTTAAGTCGTGTTGATGAGATGTTGAATAGGGCGATGGGCGCACGGTTGACTTACAAGCAACTTATAGCCAGTGAGGGGGTTGCATGAACAACCTTTATGGCACAGGCGGGCGATATGGAAGTCAACGGGAAATCTTATCCACGCATGCAAATGTTATCCGTTCCTGAAAGACGCGAAGGAAAACGTTTTGAAACGCCAGATGTTAGGGGCAGGCGTGCCGAAAATCAGAGGGCGCTTGCATTCAACACCAAAAACCCGTGATTACTTTAACAAGAAGATTTAGGTTGTCAAGTATATAATTCCCTTAAAAAAGGGTGCAATTCCGTAAAATTTATCACTTTGAGGAGGTGTCAATGGACCGACCGACGCGTTTGGATGACTGTCAGTATCTGCTTAGCAGTCCCCTCAACGATACCCTGACCCATTTCGCCGACCATAGCGAAGGGTTCAGTCATGATATGATCAACCGCTATCTCGCCGGTGATCGTATCCCTCCCCGCTTGGTGTGGGAACACGTCAAAGACCACATCGCGTTGACGCCCAAAGGCTATGTGATCTTTGATGACACGGTTTTAGACAAGCGACACGCACGCAAGATCGCGTTAGTGCGCCGTCAATATAGCGGCAACGCCCAAGGCGTCATCAACGGCATCGGGGTGGTCACATGTGTCTATGTCAATCCGCAAGAGGATCGGTTCTGGTTGATTGACTATCGGATTTATGACCCGCAAGGCGATGGCAAAACCAAATTGGATCATCTCAAGGACATGCTCTCTGCGTTGGTCTATCAGAAGCGCCTTCCTTTTACCGGGGTCTTGATGGACAGTGGGTATGCGACTAAAACGGTCATGCGACACATAGAGCAGATGCAAAAAACCTATTATTGTCCCCTCAAGACGAACCGGCGCGTGGACTATGAGGCAGGCACAATCCCCTACCAGCGCGTAGATAGCTTAACTTGGACGAAAGCGCAACGCAAACAAGGCAAGTCAATTAAAATCAGAGGGTTCCCCAAAGACCACAAAGTGAAATTATTCCGGGGGGCGTCTGCTGCCAGACGCACGGCGTATGTCGTGACTAACGACCATGCTCAAAACGATTCTTCAGGGGTACAACAGGTGTGTCACCAAAGATGGAAAATTGAGCCATTTCACCGCGAAGTCAAACAGGTGACCGGGCTTGAAAAGTGTCAATGCCGGTTGGCACGCATGGTACGAAATCATATTGGGTGTGCGATGTTAGTTTGGATTCGACTCGCGCAGGTGGCCTATCAAACAGGACAAACCATTTATCAAGTCAAATACCGGGGGCTGGCTGACTTCTTGAGACAACAACTCAAAGCACCTCATATTCCAATGGTGATTGCGTAAGTCCTAAGATGAATACGCTTTCGCAACGCTTTATTCCCTTCTCCATAATTTTAAGATGGCTTCTAAGAGACAGTAAAAACAAATCCGCATTGTAATTCAACTTGATATATCCGCCAGAGTCCTGTATTTTGATCGCTATATTCGCCGCAGCTATGGGGCGTTGTCCAACCTGTCGTCCCTATCGCCTGTGCGTCCCTTTATTTAGCGAAAGGATTTGAGATGAAAATTGTTTTGCACCCCTCGGTTGATGAAGCACTTTGCCAACAGGTTCGAGACACCGCGCCCGACGCCGAAGTCGTGATGGTTGATGATCGCAATGCCATCGAAGCCGTTGCCGATGCCGAAATCATCTTTGGCGTGTTTACGTCCGAAATCGTGCGCGCCGCGCCCAACCTCAAGTGGATTCAATCCACGAGCGCGGGCATGGACAAAGCCCTGATCCCGGAAGTGGCCGACAGCGACATCGTCCTGTGCAATGCCAGCGGCGTGCACGCCGTGCAGGTTGCCGAACACGCCTGGGCACTCACCACGGCCCTCACGCGCGGGCTTCACGTTTCCCTGCACCACCAGCGCGATCACGCCTGGAAGCGCCCGCCACTCGCGGATTTGTTGGGGGCGACCATCCTCATCGTCGGGTTTGGGGGCATCGGCCAATACTACGCCCAACTCGCGCAGGGCTATGAAGCGCGTCTGATCGCGCTGGATATTCAGGGCGGCGACAAGCCCGATTACGTGGAAGCGATCTGGGGCATGGATCGCTTGGACGAGGGGTTGCAACTCGCCGATGTCGTGTTCATCGCCGTGCCCTACACGCCCGAGACCGAAAAACTCATCGACGCCCGCACCTTGGGGCTGATGAAAAACACCGCGTTTTTGGTCAACACCGCGCGCGGGCCCATCGTCGATGAAGCCGCTTTGGCCCAAGCCCTCAAATCCGGTGAAATCGCCGGTGCGGGCCTAGACGTGTTTGAACGCGAACCACTCTCGCCCGACAGCCCGTTGTGGGACATGGAAAACGCCATCATCACCCCGCACGCCGCGGGCGCGTCGCCCAATCGGCACAACCGAACCGTGGCGTTTTTCTGTGAGAATCTCAAACGCTATTTGGCCGGCGAGCCGCTCTTCAACGAAGTGGATAAATCCCTCGGCTATCCCAAACGAGAACGCCGCGTCAATTGAGTGAAACATGAAAAAACCCAACATCATCGCGATTCTCGTGGATGACATGGGCTATTCCGATCTGGGGGCTTATGGCGGTGAAATCCGAACGCCCAATCTGGATCGCTTGGCGGCTCATGGCCTGCGATTCACGCAGAGTTACAACTCGGCCCGCTGTTGTCCTTCGCGGGCTTCGCTACTTACGGGCCTGTATTCCCATCAGGCGGGCATCGCCAATTTCACGGGCAATGACCGAACCGCCGAGTTGGGCCCCGCGTATTTGGGGCGGTTGAACGACAACTGCGTCACATTGGCCGAAGTCCTCAAAACCGCGGGCTACAACACTTATGGCGTTGGCAAATGGCACGTCGGCGATCACCTCGACCCCATCGACCGGGGATTTGACGCTTATTACGGGTTCATCAAAGGGCACAGCGCGCCGCAGTGGGAGCGGGATCGCTACCATCGCTATCCCGAATCCCAACCGCCAGAACGCTCGTTTTCGCCCGATGCGTTTTATGCCACAGACGCATTCAGCGATTACGCCATCGCATTTATCGATCAGGCACAGCGCAAAGACGCGCCGTGGTTCCTCTACCTGGCCCACTCGGCGCCGCATTTTCCCCTACACGCACCCGCGGAAACCCGGGATTCGTATCTCGATATCTACCGCCGCGGTTGGGATGTGTTGCGCCGAGAACGCTATGAACGCCAGCATGCATCTGGTTTGGCAACCGAGAACTGGCAATTCACGGCGCGTTCTCTCGTGCCCAGAGAAGAAAACGACGCGATAGCAAATGGGTATGGCGGCAAGCAGAATCCCGCATGGGCCGATCTGCCTTCTGATCGCCGGGAGGATCTCGCCTATCGCATGGCGGTCTTTGCCGCGATGGTCGAGCATATCGACCGCGGCGTTGGCAGAATCATCGATTTGGTAAAAAAAACGGGCGAATTGGACAACACGCTCATTGTGTTCACGAGCGACAATGGCGCCTGTTACGAATGGGGCCCTTTTGGATTTGACGTGCAAAGCAGGTCGGGAATCACGCATCTCCACACGGGCGAAGACCTCAAAAAGATCGGCGGGCCGGGCACGTATCACTCGGTGGGCAGCGCGTGGTCATGCCTGAGCAACACGCCGTTGCGGATGTACAAACACTACAACCATGAAGGCGGCAATTGCAGCCCATTCATCGCCCATTGGCCCGAAGGGATCGCGCAACCCGACCGCTGGGTTCGCACGCCCATGCACCTGTTTGACCTCATGCCGACCCTGTGCGAAATCGCCGATGCCGAATATCCGGAAACGCGCAACGGGGAACGCATTCACCCGCAAGAGGGGATGAGCCTCGCACCCGTGTTCAATGCCCGCGACCTGCCCGAGCGCAGCCTGTGTTTCGATCACTTCGACGCCAGTGCCATCCGCAGGGGGCGATGGAAATTGCTGCGGGGCAATGCCCGGTATCCCACCCGGGATTGGGCACTTTACGATATGGACGCAGATCGCTGCGAGACCAACGATCTCTCGGCGGAACATCCCGAATTGGCACGAGAACTCGAGCGCGAATGGCTCGCGTGGGCCGTGCGGGTCAAAGTCCATCCCTACTATTTGGAGGCGGCGAAATGAACATCACCCAATTTACAATGGAAGAGGTGCGCTGTTTTGCCGAACGCCAGCAATTCGACATTCGCCCCCTGACGTTTTTGGTCGGGGAAAACAGCACGGGCAAGACGACCATGCTGGCGTGTTTTCAAGTGTTGGCAGATTATTTGAACCGCGGGGAAATAGATTTTAATACGCAACCCTATTCAATGGGCATTTTTCGGGATATCGTCAGAAACAGCCGAAAAAAAGAAAAAGCCTTTAAGCTGGGATTTACTTTTGAAGGCGATTCTGAAGATGTCGAATATACCGTTGCGTTTGTCCAAAAGAGGGATGGATTTGAACCCGCCATCAAGTTCATGACACTCAAATTCACAGATGGAGAGATCGTTTTCAAACGCGGAGAGACGGGGAAAGATGGCGTGCGTCTCACCGACTTTGATGCAACAAAAAACCAATACCACATAGAAATGAGTGATGGCTTTCCGCCCTTTTTTCGCTTTTCACCCTTCTTTATTCATATTTGGATGCGTATGCTGAAAGGCAAAGGCAAACATGCTTTAGAGAAATATCTAAAAAAAAAGGATATGGACAAAAACGACCTGGGAATGATGTCTGCCATATCCGCATTTAGCACCTCGCCGATTCGCTCGCGCCCCAAGCGGACTTATGATCCGACTCGAGAGTTTAACGACCCCGAAGGAAGCGATGTGCCGATGCGGTTGATGCGGACGCAAGCGACAAAAAAAGAGCGATGGGAAGGCTTGAAACAAAAGTTGGTCGAATTTGGCAGGCGTTCGGGATTATTTGAGAACATAGAAATTAAAAACCTGAGCGGGTCTATGGGCGACCCCTTCCAACTGAAAGTCAAGGTGCGAGGCCCCAATGCCAATATCATTGACGTGGGCTACGGCGTCAGTCAAATACTGCCGATCTTGGTGCAGATCTTGGACGCCGATATTTCTCGTCCGCATATCTATAGAGACGCGAGAACGACCTTCTTATTGCAACAGCCCGAAGTCTATCTGCACCCCAAGGCGCAGGCGCAACTGTCTTCTTTACTCGCTGAATTGGCGAGCCGGGGGAAACAATTGTTCATCGTTGAAACGCATAGCGACTATCTGATCGACCGCGCGCGCATTGAAATCAGACGAGGCACGATCAGCCCCAAAGATGTGTCGCTGATCTATCTGGAACCCAAGGGGCGCGTCGTCCATGTCCACAATATCCGCTTCGACAAAATGGCAAATATGCTCAATGTCCCGCCGCATTACAGATCATTTTTTTTGCAAGAATCTGACCGACTACTGGGTTTTGAGGATTGATTATGTGCGTTATTTTAGATGCCAATTGTTTTGGTAACTTTAAGAATTTGAGCAATGAGGAGATGCAGCCCGTGCGGGACTGGCTCAGAAGATCCGGGAAAATCGTTTACTCAGATACCAATAAATTTAGAGAAGAATGGGAAAGAGGCGGAATGAAAGCTCGAATGACGGAACTGAGTCAAGCCGGTAAACTCAAATTGGTTTCCGCCCAAGATGTGCAACAAAAAGCGGATGAACTCAAAGGACGAATAGAATCAGATGACGAGCACATTATTGCATTGGCTATGGTCGCAAACGCGAAAGTACTTATCGTCGGCTATAACCCAATAACCCAAAGAGGGGCCGACCGCAAATTGCACCGGGATTTTAAGAACCGCAATCTGGTCGGCGGCAAAGTATATCAAAGCGCGAGGCACAAACACCTACTGACCAGAGATACTTGTCCTTAATTGACTACGTGCCCCTGACCCCTAATCCCGAGATCGTTATGAAAATTATCATCCTCTCCACACTCGGCGCGCTCATTCTGATCGGCGTGGGTGTGTACATTGTATTTCACGTTTCAGAGCGCGTCAAAACGGAAGACAAATCCTTTTTTCGCATCGAAGCCCGGTGGCTCTACGGCTTTTTGGGCTACGCATCGGTCACGGTCACCATCTTTCTGATCTTGGTCTTGCAAACCTCCCTCACGCGCCAAGGGCAAACGCTTGAAAACACGCAAGCGCGATTCCAGCAAGAACTCGCGGCTTTTCGCACACGCCTCGGCGAACAAACCGACCGTCTCATGTCGCAAATCAATGAAAAAGCCGTCCTGACCGGATCGGAAGTGGAGGTGCGCGGCAAGTTGTCCAACGAGATCGCCCACCATCGGCGCACGCGGCAAGAGCGCGACTCTACACGCGAGGCATTGCGCCTCACCCAAGGCGAACTCAAGCGGGAAACGCAGGCGCGCCTCGCTTATCGGGACAGCCTCCACACCGAGAGATCGCTTCGCGCATCCACCCAAAAACAACTCGCGGACGAGAAAAAACAGCATGCCAAAAGCCGCGAAATATTGCGAAATACCCGACAAAATCTCGACCGCGCCAACGAGCGGCTGGATACCCAAAATCGACAACTCGCAACGCTGAGAAACGATTTCAAACGCGCACAAGACAATGCCAAAAACGCGCTCCAAATCGCCGAAACAGCCAAACGCCTCGCGCGACGCGCTGACAACCATCAGCAAACACTGATGACCCTTCAAGCCACAGTCGATTCGCTTTTCAAAAAAGAATTTAAGCGTCCGCGAGTGGTGGAGGAATAGACGAATCAACGAATCCCGCCCAACCCCCCAAAAGGCGAGAACCGCATCGTAGGGACGAGGGCCCGTGCCCGCCCAAATAAATGGACGAATCGACCTCTTCGCCCATTATGACTTCGCAGGAGAAATACATGAATCGCCAAATCCTTAAAATCCTTCTTCCCATCCTCGTCCTGATCATCGGCGGGTTGGGTGCTTATGAACTGGTCAAAAGCCAGGCGGTCGTGCAGACCAACCCGCCTGAAATACCCCCACCACTCGTGCGCGTGCAAACCGTTTATCCCACCGATCTACAACTCATGGTGTCGGCGCAGGGCACGGTCGCGCCGCGCACGGAGAGCACGCTCGTCGCACAGGTTGCAGGGCAAATCACCCGTGTATCGCCCGCATTTGTCAACGGGGGGTTTTTTGAAAAAGGCGATGTGTTGCTCGCCATTGACCCGCGCGATTACGAAGTCGCCGTCGCACAAGCGCGCGTTCAGGTCGCGCAGGCCGAGTTGCGCTTGGCGCGCGAAAAAGAAGAAGGCGCGATAGCCCGAGACGAATGGAAACGCTTGGGCAATGGCGAACCGACCGCGTTGGTTTTGCGCGAGCCGCAAATCGCCGAAGCGCGTGCGACGCTGGCCGCTGCCGAAGGCGCGCTGACCCGGGCACGCCTCAACCTCGAGCGCACGCAAATCCGCACGCCGTATCCCGGGCGCGTGCGCGCCAAAGATGCCGATATCGGACAATACGTCAACCCCGGTTCGCCTGTGGGGCGCATCTACGCGGTTGACTATGCCGAGGTGCGCTTGCCCGTGCCCGATGATCAACTCGCGTATCTAAACGTGCCCCTGTCCTTTCGCAATCGCACCGATAGCGATGCAGGCCCCGAAGTGCGCTTCCGCGCCACCTTTGCCGGGCGGGAACACACCTATATGGGTCGCATTGTGCGCGTTGAAGGCGAAATTGACCCGCGCTCTCGCATGGTCACGCTGGTCGGGCGCGTGGATAACCCCTATCGGCAACGCGATCACAACCGCCCGCCCTTGGCCGTGGGCATGTTTGTCGCGGCGGAGATCATGGGCTATCGCGCCGAGGAGGTCGCGGTCATCCCGCGCGCTGCCCTGCGCGGCAAAGATCGCGTTCTCGTGGTGCTGGACTATCGCCTCTATTATCGCGCCATCGACATCTTGCGCGCCGATGCGGAAACAGTGGTCGTCAGAAGCGGTCTCAAATCGGGCGAGCAGGTCTGCGTGTCGCCACTCGACACTGTCGTCGAAGGCATGCGCGTTCGCACCGCGCTGGACACAGAGTCCAGCGATCTAACGCAAACCGGAGGGACGCCGTGAAAAATGCCATTGAATGGTTTGCCCGAAACAGCGTGGCGGCCAACCTGCTGATGGTGCTGATCATGGGCGGCGGGCTTTTTCTCGTACCCAGCATTCGCATGGAAATCTTCCCCGAGTTTTCGTCTGACATCATCTCGGTCTCTATGGTCTATCGAGGGGCCGCCCCCGAGGAAGTCGAAGAAGCGGTCTGCGTGCGTATTGAAGAAGCCGTGCAGGGCCTCGACGGCATCAAACGCCTCACTTCCACGGCATCGGAGAACGTGGGCGCGGTCAGAATCGAAGTCGATCCCAGCGCGGATTTGCGAAAATTGCTCGACGAGGTCAAAGCCCGCGTGGATGCCATCACCACATTTCCGGCGGAAACGGAAAAACCCATCATTCGGGAACTCATCAACCGTCGCCAAGTCATCAATGTTGCAATTTCGGGCCCGGCAGATGAGAAAACCCTCAAAACAAT
Source organism: uncultured Latescibacterota bacterium (assembly GCA_958295785.1). GTDB lineage: Bacteria > Latescibacterota > UBA2968 > UBA2968 > UBA2968 > VXRD01. Next base: position 250,668 of record OY282377.1, on the reverse strand, counting down.
TGGCGAGCGCGTCAGAGACGATATCGCGGGCATTCCCGGCATCACGCAGGTCGATCTCGCCAACACGCGCCCCTACGAAATCGCCATCGAAATCTCGGAAAACGATCTCAGACGCTACGGCCTCACCTTTGGCGAAATCGCCACGGCTGTCAGGCGTTTCTCGATAGACCTGCCCGGCGGCGGCATTCGCACGCAAAGCGGCGAAATTTTATTGCGGACCAAAGGCCAAGCCTATCGCGGCAAAGAGTTTGAATCCATCGTCTTGCGGACGCGCCCAGACGGCACGCACCTCTTGCTCGGCGATGTCGCCACGGTGAACGACGGGTTCGCAGAAACCGATCAATCCGCCCAATTCGATGCAGAGCCCACCGCCATCGTTCAGGTGTATCGCGTGGGGGATCAAAATGCCCTCGACATCACCGAAAAAGTCAAAGCCTATATCGAAGAAGCCCAAGCGCGCATGCCCGAAGGGATCAAACTCACGGTGTGGTCGGATTTTTCTCGCGTTTTGAGTGGCCGCCTGGATCTCATGCTCCGCAATGGGGGCCTGGGCTTTATCCTCGTCTTTATCGCGCTGACGATGTTTCTGCGGTTGCGCCTCGCCTTTTGGGTCGCGCTGGGCATTCCCATCTCCTTCCTCGGCGCGATCAGCCTGATGCCCGCTCTCGATATTTCCATCAACCTCATCTCGCTCTTCGCATTTATCGTGGTGCTCGGCATCGTGGTCGACGATGCCGTCATCGTGGGCGAAAACATCTATCGCCACCACCAGATGGGCAAACGCGGCTTGCGCGCCGCCATCGACGGCACGCGAGAGGTCTATGTGCCCGTGGTTTTTGCCATCCTCACGTCTATCGCGGCCTTCTCGCCCCTGCTCATGGTCGAGGGCAACATGGGAAAAATCCTGAAACTCATTCCGCAAATCGTCATTCTCACCCTCATCTTTTCCCTCGTCGAATCCCTCTTCATTTTGCCCGCGCACCTCGCGCATTCCAAAATGGGTCGCACCTCCGCTTCAAAACACACCTTGCCCGGCCTGTGGCAGCGGTTTCAAGATCGGGTTTCCACCGGCTTGCTCGCCTTTATCGGGCGCACTTATCGCCCCTTTCTCGAATGGGCGCTCCAATGGCGGTATGCGACCCTCGCCTCGGGCATTGCCGCGCTCTTGCTCGCCGTGGGCCTCGTCGGGGGCGGATGGATCAAATTCATCTTTTTTCCCAAGATCGATTCCGACAATGTCGTGGCGTTGCTCACCATGCCCCAAGGCACGCCCGCAGAGGTCACGGAACGCGCGGTGCGCCGCCTCGAACGATCTGCCCTGCGGCTCAAACGCGAAATTGAGGGCGATAACCCCGGCGCGGTCTTTCGGCACGTCCTCGCCTCTGTGGGCGAACAGCCCTTTCGCGCAACGCAGAGCCAAAACGCCGGGGGCAATGCCGAATTTTCATCGGCGCATTTGGGCGAAGTCAACATCGAACTCGTGCCATCTGAAAACCGCGACATCGGCAGCGAGGCAATCGTCCAACGCTGGCGCGAACTCAGCGGCGAGATTCCCGATGCGGTGGAACTGACCTATGCGTCCTCGCTGTTTTCAACGGGCGAAGCGATCAACATCCAGTTCTCGGGGCCGGATTACGCCGAACTGCGCGAAGTCGCCGAAAAATTCAAAAGCGAACTGGGGGCATACCCCGGGGTCTTTGACATCGCGGATACCTTTCGCCCGGGCAAACGGGAGGCGAAACTCTCCCTCACCCGCCAAGCCGAAACCATGGGCATCGCGCTATCGGACCTCGCGCGCCAAGTCAGACAGGCGTTTTACGGCGAAGAAGCACAGCGCATTCAGCGCGGGCGCGACGACATCCGCGTGATGGTGCGCTATCCCACATCCGAACGCCGGTCGCTCGGCAACCTCGAAGCCATGCGCGTTCGCACGCCCGACGGTGGCGAAGTGCCCTTTTCGATAGCCGCCGAGGCCGAACTGAGCCGGGGGTATGCGTCCATTCGCCGCGCGGACCGGCAAAAGGCCGTTAGCGTCATCGCCGATGTCGATCAAAACGTCGCCAACGCAAACGAGATCCTCGCCGATGTCACGCGCACTGTCTTGCCCGAAATACTGACCGAACACCCCCGCGTGCGCTACGGGTTTGAAGGCGAACAACGGCAACAGGCCGAAACTCTGTCGGATATGACCGACAGTTTTGTCATCGCCTTGCTCATCATCTATATTTTGCTCGCCATACCCTTCAAGTCCTACACCCAGCCCCTCATCGTGATGACCGCGATTCCATTTGGGATCGTGGGCGCGATCTGCGGGCATGTCATTCTGGGATTTGACCTCACCATTTTCTCCTTGTTTGGCATTGTCGCCCTCATCGGCGTCGTGGTCAACGACAGTTTGGTGATGGTCGATTTTATCAACAAACAGCGCGAAGAAGGCCGCGAACTTTCCATTGCCATCCGCGAAGCCGGGGTCGTGCGGTTCCGCCCCATTCTGTTGACATCACTCACGACCTTTCTCGGCCTCACGCCCATGCTGTTTGAAAAAAGCATTCAGGCGCAGTTTCTGATCCCCATGGCTATCTCATTGGGTTTTGGCATCCTCTTTGCCACGGTCATCACCTTGTTGCTCGTGCCCATCAGCTATCGCATTCTCGAAGACCTCATCAGCGTCTTCTACCGCATCATCGGGCGCGAACGACGCGCCTTCCGCGCAGACCTGCATCGCGCAACGGATTAGCCGCGGGGCCCCTTGAAATCAAAAATGGGCGAGCAGTCAGCGTCCCCATTTCTCCTCCTTGCTACCTATTTGACAACCTTTGCCAATCCTTGTACATTGTGTTTGTAATGTACTTCCGCACCTGTTTGGCGCAGACGCGAACAGCACTTGAAAGGACCAGAGCCAATGACCGCTCCCAATGTCATCTTTATCCTGACCGATGACCAAGGCCCTTGGGCTGCCGGATGTTATGGCAATCCAGAAATCCGCACGCCCAATCTCGACCGCATTGCCGCCACCGGGATGCGGTTTGACAATTTCTTTGTCACCATTCCGGTGTGTTCCCCGAGTCGCGCTTCTTTTCTGACGGGGCGCATACCTTCGCAACACGGGGTCCACGACTGGATCCGCGGAGGCAACACCGGGCCTGATGCGGCATCGTATCTTCAGGACGAAATTTGCTATACCGACATTTTGGCCGAGCACGGCTGGACGTGTGGGTTGTCGGGCAAGTGGCATTTGGGCAACAGCACCTTGCCGCAACACGGCTTCTCGCACTGGTTTGCCCACGAAAAGGGCGGCGGCCCCTATAACAACGCCACCATGGTTCGCAATGGCGAACTCGTCGCGGTGCCAGGCTATGTCACCACCGCCATCACAGACGACGCCCTCGCGTTCATTGACGATCACGCCGAAGACGACAATCCCTTTTACCTCAGCGTTCACTACACCGCGCCGCACAGTCCATGGACCGGGCATCCCCAAGACATCGTGGATTCGTACGACGACTGTCCATTCGATTCTTGCCCACAAGAAGCCCCGCATCCGTGGGCCGGTGGCTTGAGCGGCAATTTGGGCAACCGCGAAAGCCTCAAAGGCTATTTTGCCGCTGTCACGGCCATGGACGCCGATGTGGGGCGCATCCTCGACAAAATTGAGGGCAAGGGGATTCGCAACAACACCTTCGTCGTCTTTACGTCTGACAATGGCTTTTCCTGTGGGCATCACGGCTTTTGGGGCAAGGGCAATGGCACGCGGCCCTTAAATATGTACGAAAATTCCATCAAAGTGCCCTTTTTGGCGAGTCACCCCGGCGTGATCCCCGAAGGCGTCGCGCAACCCGCTATGGCATCGGGATACGATTTTATGCCCACCCTGCTCGACTATCTCGACCTGCCCCTGCCCGAAGGCCGCAACTATCCCGGGCGATCCTTTCTCGCCGCGCTCAAGGGCGAAGGAGATACCGCACGCGACAATGTCGTCATTTACGACGAATACGGCACCACGCGCATGATCCGCACTGCCGAATGGAAATACGTCCACCGCTATCCCAACGGCCCCAACGAACTCTACGACCTGAGAAACGACCCTGATGAGCGCGACAATCTCGTTGACCACACCGCGCAGGCCAAGCGCGTCAAAACGATGAAAATGCAAATGGAAACGTGGTTTGCAACGTATGTCGTTCCCGACAAAGACGGGCGCGATTACGTCGTCAGCGGCGGCGGCCAACTCCGCCCTGTGGGCAGAAACTGGGAAGACGACCGCGAGCCGTTTGCGTGAAGGCAGTCGCAGCGGTAAAAGGCATGAGACGGGAGAGGGAAGATGGATCGCGGATTAAACGGATTGCGCGGATTGCGCGGATTGCGCGGATGAAAGGCGAAAACCAACCCCACAAAAACGTAGGGGCGGTGCCTCCATGCTCGCCCAAAGATACAAGACGGAAGAAGGCCGCTCCAGTCCCCAATCCCCCAAGCAGTCAGCGGTTAGCGACCAGTCCCCCGCGCCTGTCCTTTTACCCGGCGGTGGGGATGAACGGACAGGCCACCGACCCCTGACCCGGAGACTTGCACCATGCGCTTCTTCAACACTGCCGGTCCCATCAAGCCGGACAAACACTACTGCATCCCGCCATTAGAACGCTTGGACATAGACGATGTACTCGCCCTGATCCGGGACGAGAAATACTTTGTCCTGCACGCGCCTCGGCAGACGGGCAAGACCTCGGCTCTGCTGGCCCTGCGCGACCTGCTCAATGCCGAGGGCATCTACCGTTGCGTGTACGTCAATGTTGAAGGCGGGCAAGCCGCACGCGAAGATGTGGAACAAGTCATGCGTACCGTTCTGGGCGAGTTTGCAGTGCGGGCGAACTTGACGCTGAACGACGAGTTTCTCGACGCGATTTGGCCGGACATCTTGACCAAGTACGGTCCCCACGCTGCTTTGCGCGTGGCATTGACGCGCTGGGCTGGGGCCGATCCCAAGCCGCTGGTGCTGCTCATCGACGAGATAGACGCCTTGATCGGCGACTCGCTCCTGTCCGTGTTGCGGCAGTTGCGGGCCGGCTACGACATGCGTCCGGAGGGATTTCCGCAAAGCGTGGTGCTGTGCGGTGTGCGCGATGTGCGCGATTACCGCATCCATTCGAGTTCGACCAACGCCATCATCGCCGGGGGCAGTCCGTTCAACATCAAAGCGCAATCGCTACGCCTGGGCGACTTCTCGCAAGATGAGGTGCGTGCTCTGCTCTGGCAACACACCGAAGAGACGGGTCAGGTATTCACGTCCGAGGCATTGGAGATGATCTGGACACAGACCCAAGGTCAACCGTGGCTGGTCAACGCTTTGGCGGATCAAACCTGCTTCCGCGATGGGGCCGCAGATCGGCGCGATTCGGTCACTGCTTCTGCCATCATTGAGGCGAAAGAGCAACTCATCCTGCGCCGCGAAACGCATTTGGAGCAGTTGACCGACAAACTCAAAGAGGAGCGCGTGCGGCGCATTGTCGAGCCCCTCTTGAGCGGGGGCGAGGAACGCCACTTCACAGACCGCGATTTGGAGTATGTGCTCGATCTCGGTCTCGTGGTTCAAGATCGTCCGCTCCGCATCGCCAATCCGATCTACGCCGAAGTCGTGCCGCGCGAATTGACCTGGGTGGTCCAAGAGGAGTTCGATCAGGAAACAGCTTGGTATGTCCATTCGGATGGCAGTTTGGATGTGGTCGAGTTGTTGACCGCATTCCAGACCTTCTTCCGCGAACACTCAGAGCATTGGGTGAAACGATTCGCATATCGAGAGGCCGGCCCGCAACTTTTGCTTCAAGCGTTTTTGCAACGCATCGTCAACAGCGGCGGACGCATTGAACGCGAGTATGGCCTGGGCAAGATGCGAACCGATCTCCTCATCGTCTGGCCGCAGGGCGAACAGATGCGCAAATTCGTGATCGAGTGCAAAGTGCTTCACAGAAGCTTGGAGCAGACCCTCGCCGAGGGGTTGGAACAGACCGCCGAGTACATGGATCGTTGCGATGCAGAGGCGGGTCATCTGGTGGTCTTTGATCGGCGCGAGGGCAGGCGTTGGGCGGACAAGGTGTTTCGGGATCGCCGAGCGTCGGGCAGTGATGTCGAGATCGATATTTGGGGGATGTGAGAAAGGCCGTTGTTCGGCTGTCCAACGCCCAAGCGGATAAAAGTCAGCGGTTAGTGCTCGGTCTCCCTCGCGGCCATCCGCCTTAGGGATAGACCCCGCGCCTGTCCTTTTACCTGGCGGTGGGGATGAACGGACAGGCCACTGACCACCGACCACTGACCCGGAGATTACACTATGCGCTTCTTCAACACTGCCGGTCCCATCAAGCCGGGCAAACACTACTGCATCCCGCCGTTAGAACGCTTGGACATAGACGATGTACTCGCCCTGATCCGGGACGAGAAGTACTTCGTCCTGCACGCGCCTCGGCAAACGGGCAAGACCTCTGCATTGTTAGCTCTGCGCGACCTGCTCAACGCCGAGGGCATCTACCGTTGCGTGTACGTCAATGTTGAAGGTGGACAGGCCGCACGCGAAGATGTGGAACAAGTGACGCGCACCATTCTGGGCACCTTGGCGTCTCGGGCGCGTTCAATAGGCGACGAATTTCTGGACGAGGTTTGGCTCGACATCCTGATCAAGTACGGTCCCCACGCTGCACTACAAGAAGCGTTGACGCGCTGGGCCGAGGCGGCTCTGAAACCGCTGGTGTTGCTCATTGACGAAATTGACGCCTTGATCGGCGACTCGCTCCTATCCGTGTTGCGTCAGTTGCGTGCCGGCTACGACATGCGTCCGGAGGGGTTTCCGCAAAGCGTGGTGCTGTGCGGTGTGCGCGATGTGCGCGATGACCGCATCCATTCGAGTTCGACCAACGCCTTCATCGCTGGGGGCAGTCCGTTCAACATCAAAGCGCAATCGTTGCGTCTGGGCGACTTCTCGCAAGATGAGGTGCGTGCTCTGCTCTGGCAACACACTGAAGAGACGGGTCAGGCATTCACGTCCGAGGCATTGGAGATGATCTGGACACAGACCCAAGGTCAGCCGTGGCTGGTCAACGCTTTGGCGGATCAAACCTGTTTCCGCGATGGGGCCGCGGATCGGCGCGATTCGGTCACTGCTTCTGCCATCATCGAGGCGAAAGAGCAACTCATCCTGCGCCGCGAAACGCATTTGGAGCAGTTGACCGACAAACTCAAAGAGGAGCGCGTGCGGCGCATTGTCGAGCCCCTCTTGAGCGGGGGCGAGGAACGCCACTTCACGGATCGCGATTTGGAGTATGTGCGGGATCTCGGTCTCGTGGCTCAAGATCGTCCGCTCCGCATCGCCAATCCGATTTACGCCGAAGTCGTGCCGCGCGAATTGACCTGGGTGATTCAAGAGGAGTTCGATCAGGAAACAGCTTGGTATGTCCATGCGGATGGCAGTTTGGATGTGGTCGAGTTGCTGACCGCGTTCCAAACGTTCTTCCGCGAACACTCAGAGCATTGGGTGAAGCGATTCGCATATCGAGAAGCCGGGCCGCAACTTTTGCTTCAAGCGTTTTTGCAGCGCATCGTGAACAGCGGCGGACGCATTGAACGCGAGTATGGCCTGGGCAAGATGCGAACCGACCTGCTCATCGTCTGGCCGCAGGGGGAGCGGACGCGCAAATTCGTGATCGAGTGCAAAGTGCTTCACAGAAGCTTGGAGCAGACCCTCGCCGAGGGTTTGGCACAGACCGCCGAGTACATGGATCGTTGCGATGCAGAGGCGGGTCATCTGGTGATTTTTGATCGGCGCGAGGGCCGGCGTTGGGCGGACAAGGTGTTTCGGGATCGCCGAGCGTCGGAGAGTGATGTCGAGATCGATATTTGGGGGATGTGAGGAAGGCCGTTGGCAGTTGACAGGCCCCGTGACCGTCCGAAGATACTAGTGGCGAGTGTATGACCTGTCTCGTGTAGCGGTTACATCTGGCGCAAAAAATCAATCTCTGGAAAATCCGGAGCAGTTCAGTTGTTCTCATGACAAGGAGTTGTCACATGAATAAATTTTACGTCTCTTTGGTGCTCCTCGTGGTTATCATAGCCGCGGGGTTGCCGACAGCGGGTTGGTTGTACACCGCGTTTGACGCGCGCACGGCGTTTTACTTGGATGCGTTCTGCGTGGTGTTGCCCTTTTTGCTGGTGTCTTTGTACGTGCTGAAGCACCAAGGCCTGGCGCCGAGACCGGTTGCCATTCCCGTTATTGTGATCATTCTGGGGTTGTATGTGATGACTGCGTCCAACCTCGTGAAGGCCTTCAAGGCCGCCTTCGGGTAAGATCAAGGCATGTGCTGAAGCGACTTTATTTCGCGGGCGAAATGCAAAAGGAGAATCCCATGCCCCTGAAATCCGTCTATACTATAGCTGATTACAAAGAAAAAAGCCCCGTCACAATGGCGGAAAATAACGCCATCAAATCCGTGTATATGATGACCGATTTGGAAGGCGTGGCCGGGGTCGATGACTGGGATCCGAGGCACCGCGAGGATGCGACAACGGCAAAAGGCGTGTATGATCGCGCCGAGATGCAACGGCTGTTGACGGGCGAGGTGAACGCCGCGATCAGAGGGTTGTATCGCGCAGGGGTAGAAGAAGTGATCGTCAATGACGCCCACGGCGCGGGGCGCACGATTTTATCAGAAGATTTGATTTCGATTTCGGGCGCGCATCCGTTTTCTGTAAAATTGGTGCAAGGGGTCAACCGCCCGTGCTGGTTGCCGGGGTTGTCGCCGCAATGCGACGCGTTGCTCCAAGTGGGCATGCACGCCATGACCGGCACGCCCAATGGTTGCCTCGCGCATTCGATGAGCCGCGACACGGTCTATCGCGTGAATGGCGCGGAAGTGGGCGAAATGGAGATGGCGGCGTATTTGTGCGGTCATCTGGACATTCCGTGGGTTTTTACGTCGGGCGATTTGCACGCCTGTACCGAATCCGAGCAATGGGTTGATGGCATCGTCACCGCCCCCGTGAAAGAGGGCCTGGGCGAATTGTGTGCCATTCATCTGACACCCATAGATGCGCGCACGCTCATTCACAATCGCGTGATAGAAGCGATAGCCGTTGCCGAAAATATCGCGCCGCTCGTCGCCCAAGGCGATGTGGTGATGGAGGTCACGCACCCCGATCCGGGTCGTCTTTCCGCCCGCGAAGGGGTCGAGCGCGTGGATGATTGTACCATTCGGTGCGAAGGCGAGTCCTTCTGGGAGGTGTTCCATCGCGTTGTTTATGGCAAGGCGGATTTTCCAGTACCTCAATAGTCAGTGGTCGGTGATCAGTCCCCACCCATCCGCCCCAAAATTGAGACATGAGACCGTAGGGGGGTGGCCCCTGTGCTCGCCCGAAGATACAAGTGGCGCGTGTATGCCCTGCCTCTTGCTCATATCTGTACAAGTTCATAAAGGTGTAATCGAGGGGACAAAGTGCCGACACGCAGTGAATTGAAAGAATTGGCCTCTCTCCGATTACAGGAGGCAGAAACTTTGTACAATGCAGGCCAGTATGATGGTGCTGTCTATCTTGCAGGATATGCTGTGGAACTCGCATTAAAGGCGAGAATCTGCAAGTTATTGGGGTTGACTGATTACCCGGATCAAGGCAAATTAAAACCTGTCTATGCTGTACACGACCTTGATCAACTGCTCCTTCTTGCAGGTCTTAAGCCAAAATTGGTTTCCAGCAATCAAATTTTGTTCAATAACTGGTCAACAGCGGTTCCGTGGGGGCCTCAGTGGCGATACGCCGCAAAGGGCACCTATTCCCAACAGGATGCGATTGATATGTTGGATGCAATCAGAGATAAAACAGATGGGGTTTTTCAATGGATCAAGAAATACTGGTGAATCAACTTCGCACGCTTCTTGAGAAGCTGGGCGATAAACGCGGGCCTGTGGCACTTTTTATGCTCAATACATTAGGGCCTGGCTTTGAACAACCATGGCACTTGATCGTCAGCACCAAAGAACTCGACAAGCTCTCCCGCTCTGAGGCAATAAAGGAAATGACAGAGCTTGTTCGGGAACACGGCGATGAATCTTTTTGGCGCCCCCTTTCTCGAGTCACGGTTCTAAAAACGCAAGATCCATTTGTGCGTTTCGTCAATGCCTCTATGCGAGTAAAACAGGATGCGATGGAAACAATCTATGACGCCAATGTAGCGGGATTTGAGCTCCCTTATGCGCTTTTGGTTCGTTCGCAAAACGTAGCGGTTGCTTAACGAGAAGAAATTTTGAGGGCAGATATGGAACTCGGTAAGCGGGTTTTGAATTACGGCAAGCTAAAATTTTGTTTCTTGACATCAAGATCACATCTGGCGCGAAAAATCAATTGTACGCTGCAAGGTGCCAGTGAGGCCCAGGCGCACGACGGTGAGGGTTTCTTCGAGCCCCTCGCGTATGGAGGCCGCCGCGCTGGGATGTTCGCGTTCCAAGGAGTTGGCCTGATGGCTGTGGCGTGCCCACGGCGGTGCTTGGTCTAACACCAAACGCCATCCGGCAGAGACGATGAGCTATAATGACTACTCTCAAGGAAGCAACTGTCAACCCAGCGGCGACTCCCCGCGTAGATATGAGAATATTGAAAAGGCTGGTCCGCAACATCCTCCCTGCGCGGGTGCATAGTGCGCTCCGCCGGGTGATCCATACCCGGCGGCTCAACCGGGCGCCTGTGATGGCGGTGGACGTTGCCCCGCTTCCCAGGGCGGCGGAGGTTTCATTCTCGGATATGCTGTGCGGCGACGGCATAGCCGACGGCTGGGAAAAGGCGAAAACCTCGATCAATGAAATCTTCGAATACGTGCCGAGAAGTCACGCCATCGATCCCGAAAGCGGCCGGGCGATCTACCACCTGATTCGCCATTTTCAACCGCGCTCCGTTCTGGAAATCGGCACCTGCCGCGGCGCATCCACCTTGCACGCCGCCATGGCGATGCGGGAGTACCGGAATGCAGGCCGCCCGCCCCGTCTGGTCACCGTGGACTTGTTTGACGTCAACAATCCCGCTACCGCCGAGGCGAAACGATACCGCATCTCCACTCCGCCCCGAGAGATGCTGGCCCGGCTGGACTGTGCCGATATGGTCGAATTTTCCATCGCCCGGTCCACGGACTATCTGAACGGGCGCGAAATGGAGTTCGATTTCATCCTCCTGGATCACGCCCCCACCGCGGACATCGCCTACCGGGACATCGCGCTGGCAATCAGGGCACTGCGCCCGGGCGGACAACTGTTGCTCCATTCCTACTTTCCGGGCGGGAAACCCCTGGGGACGGATGAGCGCGTTAACTCCGACTCCTACCTCGCCGTGCGCCGTCTGCGCCGGGAAGGTGCCCACTTGGTTGCCTTGCCCTTGGGCACGTTGCCCTGGCCGACGCAACCCGACGGGTCGAAGCTCACCAGTCTGGCCCTCTTGGCGAGGGAATGACCACGGCAGACCGCCCTGGAGGATATGACATGACCTATTTGACACGGGAGATTACGGAAATGGAGCGATCCGAAGCATCGCCTGCTCCTGCCCGCCGCAAGCGGATTATGATCATCGATCCGCCTTTCAAGCGCCTCTACCACGACAATGCCTCGCTGGTGAAATTCCCCCTGGCGCTTGGCTATCTCTCCGGGGCGGTCTTGAAGTGGACGGATTGGGAAGTCCAGGCCTACAACGCTGATTTCAACCCGAAGAAGAAAGCTATCACCATTGACAACGTGACCCGCATCAAAGAAGGAATGGAGCGTTACCTGCGGACGTTGGAAGACCCGACGGCCCCTATCTGGGCAGAAATACGGTCGGCCATAACGGAGTTCAATCCGGGTGTCGTTGGCATAAGCTCCAAGACCCAGAACTTCCCGTCCGCCATGAAGATTGCGCGAATCGTCAAGGAGCATAATCCCGACACGCTGGTCGTTTTGGGCGGCCCCCATGCCACCTTGTCCACTACGACCGCGCTGGATTGCCCGGATATCGACGTGGCGGTGTTGGGCGAAGGAGAGATGACGCTGGTCGAGCTGCTCCAGGCTCGGCAAAGCGGCGCCCCGCTGAGTGATGTGGCGGGGCTGGCCTACCGTCAGGACGGCCGCAAGGTGTTCACGCCGTCGCGCACCAACATGCCCGACCTGGACGAGTTGCCTTTTCCGGCGGAAGCCGCGCCGCGGGTGCTGCGGGACTACGAGAGCTATCCCGCCGAAGCCTTCGGCTACGTCTTCTCAGCGCGCGGTTGCCCTTACAGTTGCACCTTCTGCGAGTCCAAAGCCATCTGGACGCAAAGGACCCGCTGGCGCTCACCCGATAACGTCGTGCGAGAGCTCAAGTTGCTGATGGAACGGGGCGTCAGATATGTCTATTTCGACGATGACACATTCGGCATACACCCGCGTTATATCGAGGAACTGTGCGGCCTAATTGAAACCGAGTGCCCCGGCCTCAAGTGGGGTTGCGAGATAACGGTCGGCGTCGTCAAGGAGCAGTCGGTCAAACACATGCGCCGTTCTGGTTGCGTGCGGGTCAACATCGGTATCGAGTCGGGCAACAACCAGATACTTCGCAGCGTGAAGAAGGGGCACACCATCGAGAAGGCGTATCCCGCGGTGGACCTCTGCCGGCAGGCGGGCATTGAAGTCGGCGCCTTCTTCATGGTTGGTTTCCCGGAGGAAACGGAAGAGACGTTGCAAGACACGCTGACGGCCATCGAGAAGATCAACGCCGATAACATCATGCTGAGTATTTTCACCCCCTATCCGGGTTCCGAGTTGTTCCAGGTGTGCAAGGATCTGGGAGTGGTGGACGACGACTTTGACATCACGATTCACAACCATCAGAGCCCGGAAAACTGCTTCACCGCCTTCATTCCGCCGGAGCGTTTCAAGGAACTGGTCCGCGAGGCGGCCTCGGTTGTCGGGCGCAAGAACCGCCGCGGCCGGTGGCACCGAGTAGCCCGGATGCTGCGCCAGCGCGACTTCCATCGCACGAAGCAGATGGCACGGCAGTTCCTCCTCACCCGCGCGACGTGGTATTTGAATGAGCTGAAACTGGTCTTCTCCCGGTGCTAGCCCCGGCAGTGCCCTGCTGTTGTTTCCAAGTTACTTTTATGGACATGTTGCGTTTTCTGACCCGCTGTTTACCCCGACCTGCCAAGAAAGTCTATCGACGACTTTTCGGCGACGAGCAGTGGTTCCTGGTCGTGAACGCCGGCCGGCCCCTGATCGATTCCGTAATGACCGGAGAGGCGCCCGCGGTGCAGATGAAAGTGTATCACGCTCCGCCCGGTCGTTTCTGGGCCGACCCCGTTCCCATAGTTGTTGACTCCAAGGTTTGGGTGTTCTTTGAGGATTACTCTTTCGCGACAAAGAAAGCCGTCATATCCTGCGCCCCGGTGTCCGCCGACGGCGACCTGGGCGAAGTCACCACCGCGTTGGAGTGTCCCTACCATCTCTCCTACCCCTTTGTCTTCGAGCATCGAGGCCAGCTTTATCTGATTCCCGATACTTGGGACGAGAATCGGGTTGACCTGTGGCGCTGCCGCCGGTTCCCCGACGATTGGAGCCGAGAACGGACGCTACTGGACAGCGTGAGCATGAGCGACCCGACCCTGCACCGGCAGGACGGGAAACTGTGGCTGTTCGGCACGGTGAGCGAGGTGAGGGCGCGAGCCAATGACGAACTGCACATCTATGTGGCCGATGCCCTGGACAGCGCATGGCGGCCACACCCGGCAAATCCGGTGGTATCCGACCGCCGCCGGGCACGGCCGGCGGGCCGGCTGTTTTTCCGGGAGGGTTGCCTGATTCGCCCGGCGCAGGATTGTAGCGGACGTTACGGACGGGCGGTAGTCCTCAACCGGGTGGATGCGCTGAACGAGCATTCCTATGCCGAAACCCCCATCGGACGCATTGACGGCTCTGCGCTGCCCGGCAACCGGGGCACGCACACGGTCAATTACGCGGGCGGCCTCGAATTTCTGGACGGACGCACGAGGGCGCGCAGAGAAATGGGTCAGAGCCCGGAGGAAGACGGTTGAGCCTGGAAGAGAAAAAAAAAGGAAGGGTAAGGCTGTTGCTCATAGGCCCGTTGCCCGCCAAGTCGGCGTCCCTGGGCGAACCCATCGGCGGGTCTAGGATGACGTTTGCGGAAGCGGTCCGAGAGTTAGACCTGCGAGGCTTTGACCTTGACGTCATCAACACGGCCAGGCCGAGGCCCAATCTGCCCCTTTGGAAAATTCTGAGTTACGAGTTTCTCACCTTCGCGCGGGTGGCCTGGACAGTCCTGCGACGGGCCCGGCGCTCCGACCTGGTATTCCTTCACATGTCGGCCTATTCGGCACTGTCGGCGTCGTCCACGATCTGGGCCCTGTGCCGGGCACTGCGCCGCCCCCTGGCGCTGCGATTCTTCGGGGACAGCCTCTACTTCACCTACCATCGTTATGGGCCGGCGCGCCGCTGGCTGATGGATCGGACGTGTCTCCGGGCCTCGCTGGTGTATGAGGAAAGGTGGACGCCCCGGAAGTTCAGCAACCGGGACAACTTCCGCTGGCTTGCCAACACCAGGGACATCATCCCCGCGGAAACTAGGCGAGACCGGGACAGAGTCCGCAGACTGATCTTCATGGGGCAACTCAGGAAGGAAAAGGGGCTGGCCGAGGCACTGGAGGCGTGCCGTTCCCTGCCCCAGGACTGCCATCTCCAAGTGTTTGGACCCCGTATGCCCAACACCGACTTTTCCCTGTTCGACCGCCACCCCAGGGCGACCTACGGCGGGGCGCTGGAGCCGGAGGAGGCGCGCCGCGTCCTCGCCGAACACGACCTGCTGCTGTTCCTCAGCTACATGAGAAGCGAGGGTACCCCGGGAGTCATTATAGAAGCCTTCCAGTGCGGCGTGCCGGTTATCGCAACCTCGATAGGCGGAGTCCCCGAGCAGGTGGAACACGAAAAAAGCGGGTTGCTGGTGGCGCCTCGCTCCGTCCCGGAGTTGAAGGCGGCGATCCAGCGGCTGATTGACGACCCGGCCCTGTACCGGCGGCTTTGCGCCGGTGCCAAGCAACGCGGCGAGTTCTTCCGCGGCGGACGCCATTTCAACCGGTTGGCTGAGGAGTTGCGTGGCTTGGCCCGCAGATAGGCAAAGATGCTTACCCAGTTGCTATCGTCCTCGGACAGGCGCGTAGCACGGCAGACCCTTCAGATGGGCGCCATTACGGCGGTCCAGATCTTGGGCGGACTGGCCCAGATAGCCATCTCCGCCCGGATTCTCGGACCGGAAGGTTTCGGCGTCCTGGCTGTCATCATCGCCGTAGCCTTCCTCGTCCACCTCCTATTGGCCGTGCCGGGCGGTGAAGCCGTCACAGCCTTCGTAACCCGCGCCGTGGAGGAGAAGCGGCCGGATGAGGCATCCCGCATACTGCGTTTCACGATGGTCGTGTCTCTGGGATTGTCGCTCATCGCCTACGCCGTTATTGCGGTCATTGTTCTCATGGCAGGCAGCCTGTTGAGGATCGAGGACGCCCACCGGGACATAGTGCTTATGTACGGCGTTGTGGGCATCTTCCTGGCTACGCGAACCGAAAGCCTGGCGGTCCTGCGGTTGTCCGACCGGGTATCCCTGGGTTTGGCAATCACTCTGGCGGGCGTTCTGACCCGGGTCGCCCTGCTCGGAATCGTATGGTTGAACGGGGGCGGACTGTTCGAGGTGGTCTTGGCGCATATCGCAGGCGTCGCGGTGAGCGGGGTCGGGATGCTCGTTGCCGCCACAGTATCGGCGCCGCGGGCGGGGATATCTGGCTTCCTGCGCTCATCATCGCTCAAGGTCCCGCCTGACGTGGTGCGCTTCCAGGCCGGAGCATTCGGGAGATCCACCTTCTCGGCATTGGCCTATAATATAGATACGCTACTGATAGCCCAATTTACCGGCGCGGCTGACGTCGGATTGTACCGCGCGGCCAGGCAGATTACCGACACCGGACACTATCCGTTTCAGCCGCTAAAGGATGGCGTGCAACTCCAATACAGCAAACAATGGTACTCGCGCCAAGGCGGGGCACTGCGCCGCACCTCGTTGCTGTTCAGCCTGGCGTCATTCGCGTTGGCGGTAGTGCTATTCGGGCTACTTGCCATCTTCCATCAACCCATAGCCTATTTCTTACTGGGAGAGGAGTTCTCAGGCGTCGCCCCCCTAATGCTGATTATGATTTTCGGCGCCTTCGCCCTTAACAGCATTTCCGCGCTTACCGCGCTGCCGGCGGCGGTTGGGCGCGTCTGGCCGTTGCTGGCGGCGGAAATGGGCGGTTTGGCGGTTTTTGTCGCCCTCATCGTATGGCTGGTTCCCCTGCGCGGCGCGGAGGGCGCGGCCTGGGCCAATACGACCTACTACGGCGTCATTGCCCTAATTTTAATCCCCTTCATAATCTCAACCCTGCGGCAAAGCCGCCGTTTACAGCAGAACCCATAAGGAGCGCGTATGAGCCCCGAAAAGGGTCTTGACAACAAGGTTTCTGTTTTAGGTTACCTCTTTCTGAGTCTGAACGTATTTTTCTTCAGCTTTCTCATCGCTACCGACCTGGATACCTTCCGGGCGCTGACCCGGGAAGACGACTGGGTGGAGAATCTCACCGCAGTATGGTTTCTCCTGGCGGGCCTCTTGCTGTTCGGCACGGCTTGGATGGAGCGGAGCTTCTTTCGGCGTTGCGTCTATATCCTGGGCGGTATGGCGATGGTGTTTGCCGCCGGGGAGGAAATCAGTTGGGGGCAGCGCATCTTCGGGTTTGCGACGCCCGAATTCCTGCTGCCCTTGAATTATCAGAAAGAATTCAATGTCCACAATCTCAGCGATCGAGGGTTTGACCGCATCTACCGGAACGGCGCGTTCCTACTGTGTCTGGCAACCAGCGCGGCTTTCTTTTTTCGGAAAGACCGGCTTTTGGGGATTCCCTTCCCGTCAATCCTGCTGACGCTGGGCTTTCTGGTGATACTTTCCCATCACTCAGGATCGGGCCTCAGAGATTTATTACACTTTACTGTATTCAAGGAGAGTGGGCTGCTGCTGCTCTTGCTCAGCTTCGCCCTGTTTTCGCGACAAATCAAATTGGTCATTGCGGTCGTGGCGACCCTGGCCCTCGTTTTTGCTCTCTCCTATGTGAACTACCATAGTGTGTACGACCAGAGTATCGCCCGGTGGCCCAAGATACAGGAGACACGGGAGTATCTGTTCGGCCTCGGCTGCCTGTTCTATGCTCTGGAGCTGGCGCCGGGACGGTTAGCGGCAATCGCGCCGGCGCCACTCCGCAGCTTGAAACTGCCGGGCTGGCGGATTCCCTGGTGGCTGATGACCTGCTCCCTGGTCATTGCCGGCAGTATCGGGTTGATGTTTTTTCAGTATTTCAACGCTATGGCCAAAACTGCCGCCATTGAGGAGGCATACCGGTCCATCACGGCCGGCGAGCCGGTCGTCCGCTCCAGTTTTGACGTCTATCTCATCGAGAACGAGTTGGCCTACGTCAAGGAGCCATGCGCTCCGGCGGATACAGAGCCACGCTTCTTTTTGCACATCATCCCCGCCGACACCAATGACCTTCCCGCTGTCCGCAAGCAACACGGTTTCGACAACCTTGACTTTCGCTGGGACGGTGGCAGGCGCTTTGGCGGGAAATGTCTGGCAATCAGACCACTCCCGGATTACAAGATCACCAGTATCCGGACCGGTCAGTTCATACCAGGGGAAGACCCGATATGGATAGGGACGTTCACGTTGAACAGGTAGGTGAGGCCGCCGGCCACCGGCGGAGGCACGCATGGTATCGAATACGACGCGGCGGGGCAGATGCGGACAGTTTTGACATTGACGCACGCACCGGGCAGATTCGCACGCGGACAGGCATAACCTATGACTACGAGCGCGACGAGACCTTTTCCCTCAACGTGGTCGCAACCGATGGGGACAACGCAGACAGCATCGCCGTGACCATCGCCGTCAAGGATGTGAACGAACCGCCCTCATTGCCGCCCTCTAATTTGTCCGTCCAGCCGGGCGACCAATCCCTAACCGCCCACTTCCACTGGCTGGTTCCCCTGCGCGGCGCGGAGGGCGCGGCCTGGGCCAATACGACCTACTACGGCGTCATTGCCCTAATTTTAATCCCCTTCATAATCTCAACCCTGCGGCAAAGCCGCCGTTTACAGCAGAACCCATAAGGAGCGCGTATGAGCCCCGAAAAGGGTCTTGACAACAAGGTTTCTGTTTTAGGTTACCTCTGTCTGTGTCTGAACGTGCTTTTCTTTACTTCTCTCCTCGTTGCCGACCCGTGGACATTCTATGCGTTGACCCGGGAAGACGAGTGGGTGGAGAATCTCACCGCAGTATGGTTTCTCCTGGCGGGCTTCCTGCTGTTCGGCACGGCCTGGCGGAAGCCGAGTCTCTTCCGGCGCGGCGTCTATATCCTGGGCGGTATGGCGATGGTGTTTGCCGCCGGGGAGGAAATCAGTTGGGGGCAGCGCATCTTCGGGTTTGCGACGCCCGATTTCTTGATGTCCTTGAATGAGTCGAAAGAATTCAATGTCCACAATATCGCCAATAGTGTGTTTGACATTATCTACTTGAATGGCACGCTGATCCTGTGCATGGCAACCTGCGCGGCTTTCTTTTGCCGGAAAGACCGGCTTTTCGGGATTCCGTTGCCGTCAATCCTGCTGATGCTGGGCTTTCTGCTAATACTTTCCTATACATCAGGAACATACCTCAAAGAACTCTCAGGAGCGAACCTCCACGAATACGTAATGAGTATCAGAATATCCTTCGGATTTTTTGTGGTTAATGAGAGGGGGGGGATGCTACTGCTCTTTCTCATCTTCGCCTTGTTTTCAAGGCAAGTCGAATTGGTCATTGCTTCCGCTGCAACCCTGGCGCTCGTTTTGGCTCTCTCTTATGTGAACTACCATGTTAACGTCAGTTTTGGAAGCCCGCATCAAGTGCGTGGAAGCCTGTTCGAGGTGCGCGAGTATCTGTTCGGCGTCGGCTGTCTTTTCTATTGTCTGGAGCTCGCGCTGGCTCAGGGACGGTTCGCGGCAATCTCACGGGCGCCATTCACCCGCCTGAAGCTGCTGGGCGGACGGATTCCATTCTTGATGATGACCTGCTATCTGGTCATTGTAGGCAGTATCGGGGTGATGTTTTTTCAGTATTTCAACATCATGGCCAAAACTGCCGCCATTGAGGAAGCATACCGGTCAATCACGGCCGGCGAGCCGGTCGTCCGCTCCAGTTTTGACGTCTATCTCATCGAGAACGAGTTGACCTACGTCAAGGAGCCATGCGCTCCGGCGGATACAGAGCCACGCTTCTTTTTGCACATCATCCCCGCCGACACCAATGACCTTCCCGCTGTCCGCAAGCAACACGGTTTCGACAACCTTGACTTTCACTTTCGCTGGGACGGTGGCAGGCGCTTTGGCGGGAAGTGTCTGGTGATCAGACCACTCCCGGATTACAAGATCACCAGTATCCGGACCGGCCAGTTCATACCAGGGGAAGACCCGATATGGACAGGGACGTTCACGTTGAACAGGTAGGTGAGGCCGCCGGCCACCGGCGGAGGCACGCACGGTATCGAATACGACGCGGCGGGGCAGATGCGGACAGTTTTGACATTGACGCACGCACCGGGCAGATTCGCACGTCCACGCACATCCCCGTTTGCTTCCAAGAGTTGACAGTTGTTTCTTTTTTTTGTTCAACCCAAGACCACACTACCAACTCGTCCGGCGCACAATTGCTGACGAACGCTTGCACCAGCCGGCTGTCCACAATCAGCCCATCCCCATCCATCTGGATCAAGCACTCGTACCCTTGGCGACCGGCGTATTTACAGGCTGTTTGTTAACTTAGGAGATTGCATCATGAACGTGAAAATTGAGAATCAATTTCGAGCACCTTATGGCGTGCCAAACGGGTTGCAACTGACAGACGAGGGGTTGTGGCTCGTCGATCAAGTGACCGACCGCGTGGCGTTGATGAGCATGGACGAAGACGCGGACGATTATTACGGCAATCGGCGATTGTTGCGGGATATTCCGTCCGAATCGTCAAATACCAGTGGCATGGCCGCGGGCGATGGCTCCTTGTGGCTGGCTGCCAATGGGCCGGGCAAACGCTGGCGCCTGCCGCGTGCAAAAGACGCGCTTCAAGGCGATGTTTTGCGCGTGGATCCCCAAACCGGCGACACGCAGGCTCGCTGGGCATTGCCCACCGGCGGAGGCACGCACGGTATCGAATACGACGCGATTGAACCGGGCACGCTTTGGCTGACGACCTTGAAAGAACAGACCCTGACGCAGATGCGGATTGAAAATTGGTCTGTGATTCGCACCTTAAAACTGCCTTTGCCGCGCGCGCACGGGGTGGTGCGCCTGGAAGATGATGCGATTTGGGTGGTCCACACCGGGCATCGGGTGATCGTCAAGTTGGATTTGGCGAGCAATGCAGAACTGGATCGCATCGAGGTGCCCGAACCCCATCCCGAACCCCACGGGCTGTCTGTATGTGAGGATGGGTTTTTGTATTGCGACGCCACCTCGGGATGGGTTGCTAAAATTTCGTGGCGATAGACAGCGGGTCACGACCGCAGTGAATAACCCCCGATTTTTCGGGGGTTATTTGTTTGTGATGGTCAATGGCTGCTTCGTATCTTTGCTTGTATTTTGGATGAAAATGTTATATTGGTGAAAGACTGAAATACCTGCTAAATGATGGGATGTCACGAGGAGGAAACAACATGCGTAAGTTGCGACTTCGCATGTCCTGTTTGCGAGCGCAGAGGTTGATTTTGATTTTATCAATCGCTCTGCTGCTCCATCCGTTTGAGGGGTTTTTGTCCGGCGAAGACGCGCTTTCGCCTTTGCCCTTCAATCCCGATTTTGACGGCAATGGCGTTGTGGATTTTGACGACTTTTCGCTGCTGACGAGCAAGTTCGGGACGCGCCGAGGCGATGCGGGGTATGAAGATCGGTTTGATCTCAATGGCGATGGCGAGATTGGGGTTCGAGATTTTTTGATCTATACCCAATATTTTGGGCAAGTCGCGCCCGCGCCGGTGGAGGCGATTTCCGCGCGTCAAGTGCATGTGGGCGGTGATGCTGTGCGCGTGGATGTGGCGGAGTATTTCTACGATGCCAATGGCGATGTGTTGCGCTATACGGCCTCGTCGGATGATGATGCCATTGCAACCGTGCGCGTGTCAGATGCTGTGGTGGCGATAGTGCCGGTGGGGGTGGGCAGCGCGACTGTCACCGTGATGGCAATTGACGAGGCGGGCTTGCGGGCAACGCAAAACATTGCCGTGAGCGTGACCCTGTTTGCGCGCACAACCCTCACGCGCACGCTAGATGAGAATGCGCCAGCCGCTGAGCCTGTGGGCGATCCAATTTCCGTGCCGGATCTCCACATCCTCGCGTACAGCCTGAGTGGGGCAGATGCGGACAGTTTTGACATTGACGCACGCACCGGGCAGATTCGCACGCGGACAGGCATAACCTATGACTACGAGCGCGACGAGACCTTTTCCCTCAACGTGGTCGCAACCGATGGGGACAACGCAGACAGCATCGCCGTGACCATCGCCGTCAAGGATGTGAACGAACCGCCCTCATTGCCGCCCTCTAATTTGTCCGTCCAGCCGGGCGACCAATCCCTAACCGCCCACTTCCACGCAGCGCGAGACGAACCCGGCAAACCGCCCGTGCAGGGGTATCACGCCGAGATTCGCACAGGCGAGGAGGGCGACTGGGTCAACCGCAAGACCATCTACGGACGCACCAACAACAGCGCGTTCTACGAGGACTTGGGCCAAGTGCCTCGGTACCATGACCCAAGCCTGCAAAACGGCCAACTCTACCAAATTCGCGTTCGCACTTGGAACGCAGAGGGCGAGAGCGATTGGGCAGAACCCGTGTCCGGCACGCCGGTCTATGTGCCGCCCCGCAACCGCACGTATGCGCGCTTTGAAGATGGGGACAATGCGTCGCGCATTGAACTTTCGCGTTTTACAGGCGAAGGGGGAAAAATCGTTGTCACAAAAGAGGCCCTTGCCCCCGACATCAGGGATGCCGTTGAAGAGGTCTTCGCAGAAGTCACTGTGGTTTCCAATGTCCCGGCTGTATCCGCTCAGGCGGGATTTGCCATTGCTGGGAGTGCGTCAATTTTTGACATAACCCTGAAGGCGCGCCTCGCGGATGACGAGGAGGTGAATATCGGCGGCGATTTGCGCACGCCTGTCGAGATTTGCCTGCCGGTGCCCGAGGGCATTTCCAATCCGGTGATTATCTACTACAAAGAGACGTGGGAAATGCTCGAAACCCAGCGCGTAGATGGCAATGCGATCTGCGCCCATGCCGCCAACTTTTCGTATTATGGCGTTGGATCGGCGTTCAACGATGTGCCGAAATTTGCAAATTCTACACCGCCTTTGAGCATCCCCGAAAACACCGCGGCCGGTCAAAATATTGGAAATCCAGTAACAGCGACCGATAGAGATGGGGGCACGCTAATCTATAGTCTTGAAGGCATGGATGCGGCCAGTTTCGACATTGACCCAAACACGGGTCAGATTAAGACCCAGACGGGTGTCACCTACAACTATGAGGTGAAGAATAGCTACTCTGTGAAGGTGAAAGTGGTCGACGGTCAAGGTGGCAGTGCGACGATTTCCGTGACCATCAATCTGACCGATGTGGATGGCGAGGCACCAGGCAAGCCCGTTGCGCCGAGTGTATCGATGGCTTCATCGACGAGTCTGACAGTGACTTGGACAACCCCGACGAACACAGGCCCTCCGATTACCGATTACGACGTGCA
This sequence comes from uncultured Latescibacterota bacterium, assembly GCA_958295785.1. Classification (GTDB taxonomy): domain Bacteria; phylum Latescibacterota; class UBA2968; order UBA2968; family UBA2968; genus VXRD01. Next base: position 227,799 of record OY282377.1, on the reverse strand, counting down.
GTATCGCGTGGGCAACAGTGGCGCGTTCACCGATTGGCCCCATAGCAGTACAGGGCTAACCACGACAATTACCAGCTTGACCGCGAATACCGGCTATGAGGTTCGCGTGCGTGCGACCAATAATGAAGGCACGGGCGATTGGTCCGATTCAGGTAGTGGGACGACCTTCAGCGTCCCCGCCTTGTTGATCAACTCGCCGAGTGTTGCGGAAGGGAACACTGGCTCAGTGACGTTGCGCTTCACAGTGACGTTGAGTCCGGCAAGTGGTCAACAGGTGACTGTCGCCTATTCGGATGCCGGGACAGGCACGGCGACTTTAGGGACGGACTACACGGCATTGACCGCTGGCACATTGACCTTCACTGCCGGTCAGACGAGCAAGACCATAGACGTATCCGTGACAGGCGATGCACTTGACGAGCCAAACGAAACGGTGATCGTCCAGTTGAGCAATCCATCCAATGCCACTATCGCAACAGCTACTGGCACAGGGACGATTACTGATGACGATCCAAAGCCGACAGTAATGCTGGCATTGTCGAGTACGTCGATTTCTGAGAACGGCGGATCGACGACAGTGACCGCGACATTGAACCGCGCCTCGAGTGCGATCACGACGATCACTGTATCCGCAGCACCGGGAACAAACGCGGTGGCGGGCGATTTCATGTTGAGTACGGACAAGACGCTGACCATTGCGGCCGGTCAGACGACGAGCACGGGCACCGTGACAATCACGGCGAACAATAACAATGTGAACACACCGGACAAATCTGTGACCGTATCGGCGACCGCGCAGAACAGCCAAGGTATAACCGCGCCGGCCAATGTGACGCTGACGATCACCGATGACGATGGCACACCGACAGTAACGCTGGCATTGTCGAGTATGTCGATTTCTGAGAACGGCGGATCGACGACAGTGACCGCGACATTGAACCGCGCCTCGAGTGCGATCACGACGATCACTGTATCCGCAGCGCCGGGAACAAACGCGGTGGCGGGCGATTTCATGTTGAGTACGGACAAGACGCTGACCATTGCGGCCGGTCAGACGACGAGCACGGGCACCGTGACGATTTCGGCGGTGAACAACGACCAAGATGAGCCAGATAAGTCAGTGACCGTTTCGGGTTCGGCGAATAACAGCCAAGGTATAACTGATCCGTCATCAGTGACATTGACCATCACTGATGACGATGCCAAGCCGACAGTAACGCTGGCATTGTCGAGTATGTCGATTTCTGAGAACGGCGGATCGACGACAGTGACCGCGACATTGAACCGCGCCTCGAGTGCGATCACGACGATCACTGTGTCCGCAGCACCGGGAACAAACGCGGTGGCGAACGATTTCATGTTGAGCAGTAGCAACACGCTGACTATCGCGGCCGGTCAGACGACGAGCACCGGCACCGTGACGATTTCGGCAGTGAACAACGACCAAGATGAGCCAGATAAGTCAGTGACCGTTTCGGGTTCGGCGAATAACAGCCAAGGTATAACTGATCCGTCATCAGTGACATTGACGATCACCGATGACGATCCAAAGCCGAGTGTGACGCTGGCATTGTCGAGTATGTCGATTTCTGAGAACGGCGGATCGACGACAGTGACCGCGACATTGAACCGAGCGTCGAGTGCGGTCACGACGATCACTGTGTCCGTAGCACCGGGAACAAACGCGGTGGCGAACGATTTCATGTTGAGTACGGACAAGACGCTGACCATTGCGGCCGGTCAGACGACGAGTACGGGCACCGTGACAATCACGGCGAACAATAACAATGTGAACGCACCGGACAAATCTGTGACCGTATCGGCGACCGCACAGAACAGTCAAGGCATAACCGCGCCGGCCAATGTGACGTTGACGATCACCGATGACGATGGCGCACCGACAGTAACGCTGGCATTGTCAAGTATGTCGATTTCTGAGAACGGCGGATCGACGACAGTGACCGCGACATTGAACCGAGCGTCGAGTGCGGTCACGACGATCACTGTATCCGCAGCGCCGGGAACAAACGCGGTGGCGGGCGATTTCACGTTGAGCAGTAGCAAGACGCTGACTATCGCGGCCGGTCAGACGACGAGCACGGGCACCGTGACAATCACGGCGAACAATAACAATGTGAACACACCGGACAAATCTGTGACCGTATCGGCGACCGCGCAGAACAGCCAAGGTATAACCGCGCCGGCCAATGTGACATTGACGATCACCGATGACGATGGCACGCCGAGTGTGACGCTGGCATTGTCAAGTACGTCGATTTCTGAGAACGGCGGATCGACGACAGTGACTGCGACATTGAACCGCGCCTCGAGTGCGGTCACGACGATCACCGTGACGGCAACCCCTGGCGCGAACACCGTGGCGAACGATTTCATGTTGAGTACGGACAAGACGCTGACCATTGCGGCCGGTCAGACAACGAGTACGGGCACCGTGACAATTTCGGCGGTGAACAACGACCAAGATGAGCCAGATAAGTCAGTGACCGTTTCGGGTTCGGCGAATAACAGCCAAGGTATAACTGATCCGTCTTCAGTGACGCTGACGATCACCGATGACGATGGCACACCGACAGTGACGCTGGCATTGTCGAGTACGTCGATTTCTGAGAACGGCGGATCGACGACAGTGACCGCGACATTGAACCGGGCCTCGAGTGCGGTCACGACGATCACTGTATCCGCAGCACCGGGAACAAACGCGGTGGCGAACGATTTCATGTTGAGTACGGACAAGACGCTGACCATTGCGGCCGGTCAGACGACGAGCACGGGCACCGTGACAATCACGGCGAACAATAACAATGTGAACGCACCGGACAAATCTGTGACCGTATCGGCGACCGCACAAAACAGCCAAGGCGTGAACGCGCCATCCAATGTGACGCTGACGATCACCGATGACGATGGCACACCGAGTGTGACGCTGGCATTGTCGAGTACGTCGATTTCTGAGAACGGCGGATCGACGACAGTGACCGCGACATTGAACCGGGCCTCGAGTGCGATCACGACGATCACTGTGTCCGCAGCACCGGGAACAAACGCAGTGGCGGGCGATTTCATGTTGAGTAGCAACAAGACGCTGACCATTGCGGCCGGTCAGACGGCGAGCACCGGCACCGTGACAATTTCGGCGAACAATAACAATGTGAACGCACCGGACAAATCTGTGACCGTATCGGCGACCGCACAGAACAGTCAAGGCATAACCGCGCCGGCCAATGTGACGTTGACGATCACCGATGACGATGGCGCACCGACAGTAACGCTGGCATTGTCGAGTACGTCGATTTCTGAGAACGGCGGATCGACGACAGTGACCGCGACATTGAACCGAGCCTCGAGTGCGGTCACGACGATCACCGTGACGGCAACCCCTGGCGCGAACACCGTGGCGAACGATTTCATGTTGAGTACGGACAAGACGCTGACCATTGCGGCCGGTCAGACAACGAGTACGGGCACCGTGACAATTTCGGCGGTGAACAACGACCAAGATGAGCCAGATAAGTCAGTGACCGTTTCGGGTTCGGCGAATAACAGCCAAGGTATAACTGATCCGTCATCAGTGACATTGACCATCACCGATGACGATGGCACACCGACAGTAACACTGGCATTGTCGAGTACGTCGATTTCTGAGAACGGCGGATCGACGACAGTGACCGCGACATTGAACCGGGCCTCGAGTGCGGTCACGACGATCACTGTGACAGCAACCCCTGGCGCGAACACCGTGGCGGGCGATTTCATGTTGAGCAGCAACAAGACGCTGACCATTGCGGCCGGTCAGACAACGAGCACCGGCACCGTGACGATTTCGGCGGTGAACAACAATGTGAACGCACCGGACAAGTCCGTGACCGTATCGGCGACCGCGCAGAACAGCCAAGGCGTGACCAATCCGGCCAATGTGACGCTGACGATCCGCAATGACGATGTGGTGACCGCGGGAATATGTGGGCGCACACAGGTGGTTCAAGATACGATCCTCGCCAAAATTGTCGGTCAATCAAATTGCGCTCAGGTCACGGCTACGCATCTGTCCGGAATCACTGGAATATTGGATTTTCGCCACAAGAGCATCACCGCCTTGAAGGCAGGAGATTTCTCGGGATTGTCCAGCTTGAACGTCCTGCGTATTGACCAAAACAATTTGACCACACTGCCCGCGGGCATATTTTCCGACTTGTCCAGCTTGCGAACCCTGCGTCTCCATCGCAATGAGTTGAACACACTCCCCAGCAAGGCATTCTCCAACTTGTCCAACTTGGATAGGCTGACACTAAACAACAACAGGTTGCAAACACTTCCCGATAGTATGTTCTTCGGCTTGTCCGGCCTGACCCGGTTGGAATTGCATAATAATGTTGGCTCTGATTTCACCCTCACGCTGGTGCTAGAACGCACAGACAATGCAGACTTGAATGCCTCAGGGCCTGCCACAGTTGCGGTCAAAGTTGCCGAGGGCGCGCCGTTTGATATGACCGTCAATCTGTCGGTAACGGGTGGCACGCTGTCGAATACAATGGCGACCATTTCAAAAGGCAACATCGAAAGCGGACCGATCACGGTGACGCAAAGTGGGGGGAGTTCGGTCGAGATCAGTTTGGGCACTGCGCCCACAGTGCCCTCCACTTATCAAGGCATCGCAACCGCCGTGGGCAACCCGCTCACCCTGTGGGCGCCGGGAATATGTGGGCGCACGACAGCCGTGAGCAATGCCATTGTATCTGCGGTGAATGGCGTATCGGACTGCGCCTTGGTCACAGACACGCACTTGCAATCCGTGACCGGGACGATGGATCTCAGCAATCAGACCCTCAGCACTTTGCAGATGGGCGATTTTTCGGGGTTGTCCAACTTGAAAACCCTGTGGCTTTACGACAACAGGTTGAGCACCCTGCCCGATACCGTGTTTGCCAGTCTGTCCAATTTGAGATTTCTGAGTCTTTACCGAAACCGGTTGACAACTCTCCCGGACACGGTGTTTGCCAGTCTGGACAGTCTGAAAACCCTGCATCTGAACGACAACAGGTTGAGCACCCTGCCCGATACCGTGTTTGCGGGGATGGACAGTCTGCAAACCCTGCTGATGGACAACAACACGTTGAGCACCCTGCCCGATACGGCGTTTTACGATTTGCCGCATCTGCAAACCCTGCATCTGAACAGCAATCGTTTGACCGCGTTGCCCGATAGCGCGTTCAAGGGCTTAGACAGTTTGCAAACCCTGCGCCTGAATGACAACACGTTGAGCGCCCTGCCCGATAGCGCGTTCAAGGGCCTGTCCAATCTCAAAATCCTGTATCTGAACAGCAATATGTTGCGTGCGTTGCCAGATAGCGCGTTTAAGCGACTGGACAATTTGCAAACCCTGCATCTGAATGACAATCGTTTGACCGCGTTGCCCGATAGCGCGTTCAAGGGATTGGACAATCTGCGATCCCTGCATTTGAACGACAATGCGTTGAACGCCCTGCCCGATAGTGCGTTTAAGCGACTGTCGCATCTTCAAATTTTGAATCTGAACGACAACTCGCTGACCGCGTTGCCCGATAGCGCGTTCAAGGGCCTGTCCAATCTTCAATCCCTGAACCTCGCGAGCAATTCGCTGAATGCCCTGCCCGATGGCGTGTTCAAGGGGTTGTCCAGTCTGAATCGCCTCAATTTGTCAAGCAACCCGGGATCGGATTTTGTCTTTACCCTCGTGCTAGAACGCACGGACAACGCGAGTTTGACCGCGTCGGGCCCTGCCACGCTCAAGGTCAAAGTCGCCCAAGGCGCGCCGTTTGATATGTCCGTTGGCTTGTCGATAACGGGCGGCACCCTGTCAAGTGAAAAGGCGACCATTGCAAAAGGCAATACGGAAAGCGCGCCGATCACCGTCACGCAAGTCGGAGGGATGGTGGCAACGGTGCGGTTGGGCGAACGCCCGGGCGTGCCAGCCGGCTACGATGGGATTCAAACCGCTTTGGGCAATTCGCTCATTCTGTTTGGGACTGTGGCAAATCGCGCGCCCGAGTCCGTGGGGGCAATAGGCGATGTGACCGTGGCCATGGGCGGTTCTGCCGCGAGCGTGGATGTGGCGAGCGCGTTCAGCGACCCCGACAGCGACGCACTGACCTTTGGCGCGACCGCGAGCGTTCCGAGTTTGGCAAGCCTGAGCGCGACGGGTTCTGTGGTGACGATAACACCGTTAAGCGCGGGGATTGCTACAGTCACCGTGACGGCCACGGATCCCGATGGCCTCAGCGCGACGCAGACTTTTTCTTTGACCGTGACGAATAACGCGCCCACCGTGCAGGCGAGTATTCCCGACATGACCGCTTTGGTGAATACGGCATTCACTTATGCGTTTCCCCAAAACACATTTAACGATGCCAATGGCGATGTGTTGACCTATACGAGCAGGGGGTTGCCGGCATGGCTGACATTTACGCCCGCGACCCGCACCTTCAGCGGCACGCCGAGCAATGCCACGGGTTCGCCCTTTGCCATCACTGTGGTGGCGAATGACGGCAAAGGCGGGCGCGTGCAAACGACCTTTACCCTGTCGGTTGCCGCGGGGATTTGCACGCGAACCACACAGGTACAAACCGCCCTCTTGGCTGTGATCAGTGACGCTGGCACCTGCACAGGGGTCACGGATGCACACTTGGCCGGGGTCGTCGACTCGCTGAATCTCCGCTACGTCGCGGCGCCGGGCGTTCAGAGGATCACCACCTTGAAAGCCACAGACTTCGCCGGACTGTCCAATCTGAAAATCCTCAATTTTTACGACCAGGGTTTGACCAGCCTGCCCGCGGGCGTGTTTGACGATCTGTCCAGTTTGCGATTTTTGAGCCTGTACAGCAACGCCTTGACCGCGCTTTCTGCGGATGTGTTCGACGATCTGTCCAGTTTGCGATTTTTGAGCTTGGACGACAACAGCGTGACGTCGCTTCCGGCAAACGCATTTTCAAATCTGCCGCAGTTGCAAACCCTTAGCCTTAGCGACAACGGCCTGACCGCGCTCTCTGCGGGCGTGCTCGACAGCCTGTCCAATTTGCGAGAACTCTTGCTCGACAACAACGCGCTGACGGCCCTGCCCGCGGGCGTGCTCGACAGCCTGTCGCAGTTGCAAATCCTCGGCCTGAACGACAATTCGCTAGCTGCTCTTCCCAGCGGGGCATTCTCCAATTTGTCACACCTGCGCGTTCTGAATTTGAAAACCAACTCGTTGAGCACCCTCCCCAATGGCGTGTTCACCGGGCTGGACAGTCTGATGATTTTGGATTTGTCGGGCAATACGGGCGCGCCATTTGCCCTCACCCTCGCGCTGGAGCGCACGGACAATACAAACTTGAATGCCGCAGGGCCTGCCGCCATTGTGGTCAAAATTGCCCATGGCGCGCCGTTTGACATGACCGTCGCCCTGTCGGCAACGGACGGCACGCTGGCGGACGAAGATGGGATGACCATTTCACAAGTGACGATCCCACGCGGAAGCGCGGAAAGCGATCCGATTACCGTGACGCAAACCGGGATGAATCAAACCGCGATCACCATGGGCAGCGCGCCCGCCGTACCCACGGGCTATCGCGGCATCACAATCGCGGTGGGCGGATCAATCACGCTGTTTTGACCTACCCCGAAGGAGCACCCCATGCACCTCTACAAATGGATACTTCTCGCAAGCCTCGCGCTCGCGCATTCTGCAATGGCACAGGACACGCCGTGGCACTACGATTTTGAGGAGGCGAGTCTGTCGCCGGGCTATCGGGCGGATGCGGGTAGCCAATTATCGGTCTCGTCGCGCCATTACAAAACGGGGCGACAATCCCTGGCGTGGACGTGGCAGAACCGCAATCGCCTTTTGTTCACGGATCCCGAGCCTGGGCGCAACACGGCCTTGACCGCATTTCGGGCATGGGTGTACCTCGAACAGGCGATAGCGGATTCGGTGCTGACCTTTCGGTTTGGAACGGAATCCGAATTGGCGACAAATAATCCGCGCTACCAATTTGAGTTTGGCTTGGGTTTTACGGGGTGGCGGGCGATGTGGATCGATCTGCCGCGCGACGCGACCCGTGCGGCTTATACAGGACCTGCAGGCCGGGTGACGGCGTTTGATATCGGCGCGCCAAACAATACGGGTTCTGTATATCTGGATCTGATGGAAATGGTCGTCACCAACAGCATTCGCCGCGCCCTGCCCGATGTGCAGGTGCCATTTGTCAATGGCGGCACCATGCGAAACCGCGAACTCCGCTGGCACAGAAACACGCTGCCCGCCGCGTCCGTGCCCGCGACTATTACAGCAGATCAACGGACCGCTTTTGCGACGATTTCCAATCGCTACGAGACTTGGGTTTTGGGCAATAATGTGAAGGCAGATATGCGGGAGCCTGTACAGATTCGGCTCACCGCGCTGACGACCTCTATCGAGAACGGGCATCGCAATTTCGAGCAGTTCAATGTAATCCGCGAGAACGACGGCCGGATTTTGGGCATGCCGCTGTTTTCGAACCGGTCGCCATATCGCCCGCATTTTGACGATATTTTTCAAGGGCCGTTGTTGTACTTGGCACTGGATTTTCGCTTGAACAACAACCGACAGGCGAAAGACCGTGCGTTGGATGTTTTCGACTATCTCAACGATCAAGGCTGGGCCGCCGGCAGCAGCATTGGCACGATGTACCACGCATTTTTGCGCGTGTCCGGCTATGCCAATTCCGTGTTTTTGATGCGCGATACCCTGCGCGCAAGGGGAAAGTTGGCGCGGGAACTGGAGACCCTCGAATGGCACAGCCTGTTCGGCGAGATATACGATGCGTCATGGGATCCGGGTACGAACGCGGATTTTTTGCGGTCGGTCGCCCTGTTTCGCCTATTGCGAATTTTGTCGATAGATGATTCGCCTCGAAAAGTGGCGATGATGCAACACTACATCAGGTGGCTCAACAACGCGATGTCTATCGCGCCTGGGTGGTTGGACACCATCAAGCCCGATTACACCAGCTTTCACCACCGAGGCATCTACGCCAATTCGTACGGTCAAAACGCGATTCACATGGGCGCGTTGCTGGTGTATTTGTTGCACGACACGCCGTTCGCGGTTGCCGATGACAAGCGCGACAACGTGAAGAACGCGCTGTTGACCTCGCGGGCGATGGCGAATGCGTACGATATTTCCACGGCGATTGGGGGGCGCTTTCCGTTTAGCACGACCATTGCCAACAGGCTGTTGCCGGCGCACATGTACGTGGCAAAGAGCTATGATCCGGTCGATGCCGAATCGGCCGGCGCGTTTATGCAGCTTTGGCAACCAGACTCGCCATTCCTCAAAGGCGATTTGTTTCCCCGAGTCGCTGTGCGGATTATGTATCTGGATTCGCCGGGCGCAGTCCAAATGATGGCGGATTTTGCCGCGCAGGGCCATACCGCCAAGCCCGCTTCTGGGCATTGGACCATGCCTTATGGCGCGCTTTCCATTCATCGGCGCGATGACTGGATGGTGAGCATGAAAGGGTGGAGCAAGTACGTCTGGGATTTTGAATCGGACGGCAATTCGAATCGGCTCGGTCGCTATTTGAGCTATGGGTCGATGTTGATCTATGCCAATGGCACGCCGGTGGGGCGCGAGGCGAGTGGGATTGTGCAAACCGGGTGGGATTGGAACATGTGGCCCGGCACGACAGCGATTCGCCTGACCGAGACCGAGCTCGGCACCTGGGACAGGGATCGCAATTTTTCGGACGAGACATTTGTGGGCGGGGTGACCATGGAAGGCGAAAACGGCGTGTTCGCGCTGAAGATGCACGACACGCAACACAACGCGAGTTTCAGAGGGACCAAGACCGTGTTTTGTTTTGACGAGGTGCTGGTCTGCCTGGGATCTGGCATCACAAATAACGATAGCGGACACAATACCGTGACGACCTTGTTCCAAAACGCGATGTCGGCAAACCGCGCCACTGTGATAGACGGGAAAGGGATGTATTCCCTGCCCTACAGTTTTTCCGGCACAGCGGGGCAAGGCGTTTGGCTGATGGATTCATCGGGCAATGGCTACGTGCTTCCCAATGGCAACGGCCTACAAGTGCGGCGCAAACAGGGCGAGACCGGTATGTTTGACCTCGCGTGGATCGACCACGGCAACATGCCGGCAGATAGTACCTATCAATACGCCGTGCTGGTGCAACAACCGCAGGGGCGGGTACGCAAATTTGCCGCCGCGCCCGAATACGCGGTTTTGCAACACGATGATCAGGCGCATATCGCACATTATCCAAAACTGAAAACGACGGGCTATGCGATGATCAACACAGCGGCGAGGCCAACGCGGGGCGAGATCATCCAAGTGGATATACCGGTTTTGGCGATGACGCGCGACACAGAAGATGGGATGTTGCTGTCGGTCGCCGATCCGAATTTTGGTCATAATTGGACCATTCAAACTCCGCATCTTCAGAGCAATACGCTGGTCGTCAACCAATTGACCACGCCGCGCACGGTGACGGTGACCCTACGCGGGCAGTGGCGGTTGGACGGCGTGCATCCCTCAGTGCGCGTTGTCAGCGTGCAAACCAACATGGACCGCACCGAGATCGCGTTTACATGTCAAGATGGCAAGACCGTGCAAGTGAAACTCATTCGCACGAGTGTCGGGGTCGCGCAGTTGGATTTTAATAGCGATAACGCGATTGACATCGCTGATTTTTTGTTGCTCGTCAGCCGGTTTGGCCTAACGACGGGCGATCCGGGTTTCGAGGCAAAGTACGATATTGACGGCAATGGCATCGTGGGGTTCAGCGATTTTCTGATTTTTGCAGAGGGATTTGGCAAGCGGGTGAGTGCAAAACCCGTGGCCCTCCGCAATGGCGAGGCACCCCCCTTGCGCGGTTGGAGCGATTCATGATCGGCATTCGGTTTTTCGCGGTGGTTTTGCTCGGATTGACATTGACAGCGCGTGCTGAACGAGATCGCCAGACGGTTTTGTTTTTGGGCGACAGCTTGACCGCGGGGTATGGCTTGGATGAAACGCGGGCGTTTCCCGCGCTGGTGCAGGCGAAGATCGATTCCCTGGGCTGGGCGTTTGAAGTGATCAACGGCGGGCTGAGTGGCGAGACATCCGCCGGGGGCTTGCGCCGGGTCAACTGGTTGTTGCGGCGAAAGATCGATGTGCTGGTGCTGGCACTGGGCGGCAATGACGGCTTGCGCGGGATTCCCACCTCTGAGATGCAACAAAATTTGCAGGGGATTATGGACCAGGCGCGTGCGAAATATCCCGATGTTCAAATCATCCTCGCGGGCATGGAAGCCCCGCCCAATTTAGGGGAAGCCTATACGACGGCCTTTCGCGCGGTGTTTCCAACACTCGCAGAAAAAAATCGCGTGCCTTTGATTCCCTTTTTGCTCGAAGGCGTGGGCGGCATTCCAACCCTCAACCTTCCCGACCGCATCCACCCCAATGTCCAGGGCCATCGGGTCATCGCCAAAACCGTGTGGCGCGTGCTCAAATCCATTCTTGAAAGCGAAAGAGGCGAGAAGTAAGTTTCGCCACACAAAAAGCACGAGCGGAGTGCAACTCACGCCTTTTAACTATTGAGGTGCATCATGCAAAATCCCGTGGTAATCGGCATTGACGTGGGCACGGGCAGTGTGCGGGCGGGTGTATTTACGTTGGATGGCACAATGCTCGCCGCGGCATCGTCGCCGATTTTGGAATTTCATCCCGAGCCAGATTTTTACGAGCACTCTTCCGAGAATATCTGGGCCGAGACCGGGCGCGTTGTCCGCGCAGCTATCGCTGAATCCAAGTGTTCGCCCGATGCGGTGATCGGCCTGAGCTTTGACGCGACGTGTTCGCTCGTGGTCTTAGACCGTGACGGGCAACCCCTGAGCGTGTCGAAAACGGGCCGGGCCGAGCGCAATGTGATCGTGTGGCGCGACCACCGCGCCATTGATCAAGCGAATCGGATCAACGCGGGTGGGTACGATGTGTTGCAATACGTCGGCGGTGTGATGTCGCCCGAGCAAGAACCGCCCAAGCTATTGTGGCTCAAGGAAAACCTGCCCGACACATGGCAGCGGGCGGGCAAATTTTTCGACCTGGCGGATTTTATGGTCTATCGGGCCACCGGGGTTGACCTGCGGAGTCTGTGTACCAATGTGTGCAAGTGGACTTATCTGGGGCACGAGTCGCGCTGGGATTACGCATTTTTTGACGCCATTGGTTTGGGCGATTTGTTCGACCGCGGCAAAGTAACAGCCGATGTCGCGCCGATAGGCGAATGTGCGGGGACCTTGTGCGCCGAAGCCGCGGCTCTGATGGGCCTATCCACAAACACAGCGGTGGGCGTGGGCATCATAGACGCGCATGCAGGCGGGATCGGCGTTGGGGTTGACGAGCCGATTTTGGCATTGATCGGGGGCACGTCCTCCTGCCACATGGCCGTGTCCAAAACCGCGCGATTTATTCCCGGGGTGTGGGGGCCGTATTTTGGCGCGATGCTGCCGGGCATGTGGCTCAACGAAGGCGGGCAAAGCGCGACCGGCGCCTTGTTGGATTATACGATAGCGCGATTTGGCACGGTGCGCGAAGAAGACCATTACTGGCATGTGTTCACCGGCAAAGAGATCAACGCGGTGTACGCGGAACTCAACGCGTACATCGCCCAAAAAGGCGTGCGCGCAGATTGGACCGAGCGGTTGCACATCTCGCCCGATCACCACGGCAACCGCTCGCCCAATGCGGACCCGCAGGCGTGCGGGGTCATGGACGGGTTGACGCTGGACATGTCCTACGATACGCTGGCGCGCATTTATCACGCCACCATCCAATCGGTGGCTTATGGCACGCGCCATATTCTCGACGAGATGGAAAAACAGGGCTATGCCATCGCGCAAATCAATGCGTGTGGGGGCGGCACAAAAAACGCGCTGTGGATTCAAGAACACGCCGACGCAACGCAGCGACCCATTCACTTGCCCAAAGAGCCCGAAGCCGTGTTGCTCGGCGCGGCAATTTTAGGCGCGGTTGCCGCGGGGAAATTTGCGTCCATTCAAGAGGCGATGCGCACGATGTGCCGTGCGGGCGAGGTGGTTGAACCCAACCGAGAGACCGCAGATTACCATGCGTGGAAATGCGAACAGCAGTTGGCGATGTACGATCAGCATGTCGCGCGGCGGGAGTCAAAATTGCAAATCTAATTGCGAGGAGTTTCAATGGGCATTCGTCTCGGCATTGTCGGTTTGGGGGCATTTGCACAGCATTTTATCCCCCTCTTCAAAGCACATCCAGGTGTCGATCAGGTAATTTTGTGCGACCTGAATGCGGAAAAACGCCGAATGAGTTCCGAGAAACACGGCATTGCACAGACATCGCCTTCGCTCGATGACTTGTGTGGCACGGATATCGACGCCATCGCGCTCTTCACGCAAAACTGGCTGCACGGGCCGCAGGCAACGCGAGCCCTTCGCGCGAACAAACACGTTTACTCCGCTGTGCCCCCCGGCATATCCCTCGGCGAACTGCGCGCCATTGCCGCAGCGGTCTGCGAGACCGGCAAGATCTACATGCTCGGGGAAACCAGCTATTACTCTCCGGCGGTCATTTACTGTCGGCGGCGATTCCGCGAACGCGCGTTTGGCGAGGTGGTCTATGCCGAAGCCGAGTATTACCACGACTGGGATCACGGTCTGTACGAGGTCGCCAAATGGCGCGGAGGCGAAAAATGGCGCGAAACCGCTGGCATGCCGCCCATGTTTTATCCCACCCATTCGACCAGCCAGATTCTCTCTGTCACAGGCGCGCGCATGACCCGCGTCTCCTGTTGCGGCGTTGCGGATCACCACGCGGACAAAATTTACGCCTCAAACCAGTGGCGCAATCCCTTCAGCAATGAATCCGCCCTGTTCAAACTCTCGGATGGCAGCATCGCCCGCATCAATGAATTTCGCCGCATCGGGCATCCGGGCGCGGTGCGAATGACCATGTTCGGCACGCAGGGCAGCTTTGAACACAATGCCGCCGGCGCGGTCTGGTTGACCAAAGACAGGGCAGAACGCGAATCGCTCGACGCCCAATTCACCTGCCGCCAACCCGCAACGCGCGTTGAAGGCGATATGGACAAAGTCAGCGCGGACGATGGCACGCACCACAGCGTTGCCCCGGTTCATCCGGTTCACCGCTTGCCAGATGCCTTCAAAGGGCTGCCCAACGGCCACAGTGGGTCCCACCAGTTTCTCGTGGATGACTTTGTTCGCGCCTGCGTTTTGGGCAAAACACCGCCGAACAACATTTACGAAGCAGCCCGGTATATAATTCCGGGCATCATTGCCCACCAATCCGCGCTCAAAGGCGGGGAATTGCTCGAGATCCCCGATTTGGGCGATCCACCCACAGACAACCGCTTGGAAATCGACTGATCGGAAATGGGGTTGTGTTTCGCGCAAAATCGCATTAGTATGGGCAATCAACTTATCGCCGAGGAATGGACATGTCTCATTTTTCCAACGAAGAAAAAGCCTTTTTCAAAAAAAATGGCTATGTCGTCAAACCCGACTCAATCGCGCCCGAGCAAATTGACAATGCACAGGACGCCGTGTGGGAACACATCGAAGCGGATCGCAGCGATCCCCAAAGCTGGATCAATGCGGGGCCGACGGGCAATCTTCCGTGCAGCGACCATCCCGCTATCGCCGCCATGACGACCGACACGCCGCTCTACGATATGGCCGAAGAACTCGCGGGCAAGGGCCGTCTGCGCCCGCCTGGCAATGCCCTGTGTAAAATGGTCTATCCCACCGGTCACAAAAATTGGCACCCGCCGCGGGGCCATCTCGACGGGTATCTCATCGAAGGCGTGGCCGATACCTTTACCATTGCCGTGACCATCAACATCAGCCGCGTTTTGCCCCGCGGCGGCGGCTTTACCACATGGGCGGGATCACACCTCAAAGTTGCCGGATACTTCCAGCGTCACGCGCTTACCCATTTAAGCGGCCTCAAAGCCCCCGGCTTTCTCCATCCCGCCGCGCGATATGAACACGCGGCCCCTGCTGGAACCGTCTGCTTTTGGCACCACTATATGCTGCACACGGCCAGCATGAATTGCCAAAAAAACATCCGCATGGCCCTGGTCAATCGCTTTGCCTTCACAAATCTGCGCGATATCATGTTCGACTTGCCCTTTGACCTGTGGGCGCCATGGGAGGGCTTGCGCGACATCGACGAAGGAGGCGCGTTGTGAAAATCGGATACGGCACCTACGGCATGCAAACGGAAAACATTTTCCACATCCTGCCGCGTTTGCGCGACATCGGCTATGAGGCCGTGGAGATCAACGCGGGCGACGACTGGCCCACTGCGCCGCACAAACTCGACGCGGGTTCCCGCGAAGCACTCGCCAAAACCATCGAGGACCTGGGCTTTGAATCGCCCGTTGCGATGGCCTTGTTGCCGATATGCACGCAGGGCGATGAACGCCCCGCCATTCTCGAAAAATTTGACGCGGCGTGTATCCTCGCCCGCGACCTCGCGCACGGCAATGCCCCCGGCATCCTCGTCAGCACACTGGGCGGGCTGACCGGCGCGTGGAACGCGGTCAAACACACCTATTGCGAACAACTCGCGGAACTGGGGGATCGCGCCGCCGCTCACAATGTCATTCTCGCGGTTGAGCCCCACGCGGGCCACCCCCTCGACACCCCCCACAAAGTCGATTGGCTCATGCGACACACGGATCGCGACCACGTCAAAGTCAATTTCGACATAAGCCATTTTCACGTCGATCATTTCGACCTGCAAACGAGCGTTGACCTGTGCGCGCCCTACACAGTCTCGACCCACATCAAAGACGGGCACCGCGCCCATGGCAAGGTGCGCTACCAACTCCCCGGCGAAGGCAACTTGGATCTCGTGGCCTATTTCAAAGCCATGGCCGCCGCGGGCATCGCCGTCCCCATCACCGTGGAAGTCACGGCCCAAATCTGGAAATCGCCCAACTACGATCCCTGGCCCGTCGCAGAACGATGTTTCAATGCACTTGACAGCGCGAGGAGAGAAGCGGGGATTTAGGCCAGAGCGGTCAGCAATCGACCAAACAAGGCTCGGATGTTCACAAATGGGAAAGACAGCATGCAATCCGCGATATTTCGGTTGAAAAAAATCGGCCCCATAAAAGAGGCCGAAATGGAACTGGGCGATCTCACGATAATTGCTGGCCGCAACAACACCGGCAAAACGTATTTGGCCTACGCGCTCTATGGCTTCTTGAAAATCTGGAGAGAACTGGCAACTTCAATCCCCCCCAACGTCGATCACCTCGTCAAAACGCTCATGGCAACGGGCAAGGCAAAGCAACCCGTGGATCGGAACGGGCTCAAACAGGCGCGACAAGCAATGCTTCAAAGGGTGACGAAGATCTTTTCTAAACAAATTTTGCCGGACGTGTTCAGTGCTTCACAAGCCGCTTTCGAAGGCGCGTCCCTTGAAATGGTACTCAACGATGCGTTTCCCGCGGATGTGCAATCCCGAAAACAGGGCCATTTTTCAATCGCTTATGACGGAAGCGATATCGTCATAGAACGAGACCCTCTCCCGAGATACGACGTCTCTGTGGACAAACCCCCCTCCCAATATCTGATCAACTATGGGAAAATACAGTCTATAGTTTATAGACTGTACGCATCGCTCCTATCCCCAGATTTTCCGCATCCGCTCGTCCTTTCCGCCGAGCGGTTTGGGATCTCGCTGTTCTACAAAGAACTCGACTTCACCAAGAACCAACTGGTCAATTTATTGCAAAAAATGGGAGACGACAAAGACCGGGACCGCTTTTCTCCGTTTCGCTTGATAGACGAAACGACCAGTCGCTACGCCCTTCCCGTAAAAGACAATATCGACTACACCAGAAACATATCCGATTTTCTCAGGCGAAAAAGCGAGATTTACGAAGACAAGTTGTTCAACGACATCAAGAATATGATGGATGGCTATTATCGAAGGTCTGGCGACGATACCGAATTTATTTCAAAAGCACGCGGCAAACGCAGATTTCACATCCCGTTGCACACCGCGTCCTCTTCAGTGCGCGGCTTGTCTGACTTGTACTTCTTCTTGCGCCACGTCGCGCAGAAGAATCATCTCCTCATCATTGACGAGCCAGAGAGCCATCTCGATACGACCAACCAAATCCAGTTGGCGCGCTTGCTGGCGAGACTCGTGCGGGCGGGTTTGAAAATTTTGATCACCACGCACAGCGACTATCTCATCAAGGAGATCAACAACCTCGTCATGTTGAGCCGATCCTTTGATAACAAAGCGAAGGTCGTCGAGAAACTCGGATACAAAGTGGATGATTTCCTCAATCCAGATTCGATCCGAGCGTACGTCGCGGAAGGAAATGGATTGAGCCGGTGCGCCGTGGATGGGTTCGGCATTGATATGCCGGTCTTCGACGAGACCATCGACAAAATTAACCGCGTATCAAATGAACTCGCAGCGCGATTGGCAGCGGAGGATGGGCATGTCTTTGAATGAGACATTGGAAGATATACTGAAGGAAAACGCGCTGGAGAAGGCCGAGGGAAGCGATGGTATCATCCTGCGAGAACGCCAAGCAAAGATGGCGGTTCAAGTGATCCATTGCCCCGAGCCTGTTACCGCGATACGTTTGGGCAAGTTTAGCCACCTATCCGTTCTAAAGGATGGCCCGCGCAAGCAACAATGCGACTACTTGTTGATCGTTCAACGCAACGGCATCATTCACGCTGTTTTTATCGAACTGAAAAAGACGCTCACACAAGAGGAGAGGCCGAAAGAACAACTGCGGAGATCGCGTCCTTTTTTGGCGTATCTCCTTTCCGTCTGTGAAATTGAAAGCGAGCGTTCTATTGCGCGCACGCGACTGACGTATATTATCATCGCAGAAAAGCGGAACGAGAGACTCGATAAACAGCGCGTGAAAATTGGGCCGAGCCGCATTTCTTTAGAACAGTACAGGAAAATAAAAATCGCAACAATTGTGGGCACCACAGTCTCTCTCGCCGACTTGACAAACAGCTAAACTTGGGATTTGATCCTCCTAATTGAATATTGCGAAGATAAGGACAAGGGGGGTGCTGTGCGATATATCGTTGTCGAAGGGGTGACCGGGGTGGGCAAGAGGCGGTTTGCCCGGGTTTTGGGGCAGCATCTCAATGCCCGTTTGGTGCTCGAAGAACCCGAAGAAAATCCCTTTTTGCCCTTGTTTTACGAAGCCCCAGAGCGATACGGCTTTCAGACGCAGGTCTTTTTTATGCTCAGCCGGTATCGGCAACAGCAAGAATTGCATCAGATGGATTTGTTTCAAGAGGCGGTGGTCAGCAACTACATCTTTGAACGGGATCGCATCTACGCCAATCTAACGCTCGGGGATGCGGAATTTGCATTGTATGAACGCTTGGCCGAAACCCTCAGCGAGAAAATTCCCCGGCCGGATCTGGTCATTTATTTGCAAACGACGATTGATCATCTGATGCGGGGCATCAAAAACCATGGGCGCGGGTATGAAAGCGCGATAACCGAAGACTACGTCGCGCGGTTATTGGAGGCGTACAACCATTTTTTCTTTCACTATGCGACAACGCCGTTGCTCGCCGTCAATGTGTCGGAGGTCGATTTTGAAAACCACCCGTGCGATTTGGAGGATTTATTGGCGCAAATTAAATCGCCTCCGGCGGGTACCCGCTATTATCGGCCAGCGCGGGTGGAGGCCGAGAAATGAGATGGGACTGCGAAAGACGCGAAAGGGCCCGGGGCCCGTGTCCGTTTGAAGATACGAGATGGGATTATTTATGGGAGCGCGGGTAAAAATAGAGACCCTCGGCCTTATGAAACAGCGCGGCGAACCCATTGCGGTGTTGACGTGTTACGATCACCCCACGGCTGTTTTTCAGGATGGCGCGGGGGTCGATGTCATTTTTGTGGGCGATTCCGTGGGCGTCAATGTGTTGGGCTACGACAGCCCGCAACAGGTGACGATGGGCGACATGCGCCACCACACGCGCGCGGTGCGACGCGGGGTTGTCGATGCGCTGTTGATGGCGGATTTGCCCTACCGGTCTTATGAAACGCCCGCGCAGGCGGTCAAAAATGCGCGGCAGTTGGCTTTGGCCGGCGCGGAAGTGGTGAAACTCGAAGGCGGCCGCAATGTGATAGGCCAAGTTGAGGCACTCGTCCGCGAGGGCATCCCCGTAGTTGGGCATGTGGGGTACACGCCGCAAACGCGCACGGGCAAGCGTCCCGTGTTCGGAGACCGCGCAGAAGACGCGCTCGATGTCCTCAAAGACGCCCATGCCCTGGCATCTGCCGGCGCGCTGGGCGTGGTTTTGGAGTGCGTGCCCGAGCGCGTGGCCGAAGTTGTGACCGAGCGCGTGCCCATCCCGACCATTGGCATTGGCGCGGGGCGCGTGTGCGATGGGCAGGTGCTGGTCGCACACGATATGCTGGGCGTACACAAAAGCCGCTATCGGTTCGTCAAAGCCTACGCGGACCTCGAAGGCGCGATGCAGCAGGCATTTGCAAGCTATGTCAACGAGGTCAAAGCGCACCGCTTTCCGCAAGACAAACACCGGTTTAAGATCAAAAGCGCGGAATTGCGCCGATTCAATTTGCGCGCCGAGGAAGCCTTATGGCCGTCAAAATCGTAAAAGCGGTTCGCGCGATGCACCGCAAAGCCGACCAGATGCGACGAGCCGGGCAGCGCATCGCGCTCGTGCCCACGATGGGGGATTTGCACGAAGGGCATCTCAGCTTGGTGCGCCGGGCGCGGAAAGTGGCGGATCGCGTGGTGGTGAGCATTTTCGTCAACCCACTGCAATTTGGCCCGGCCGAGGATTTCGCCGCCTATCCCAGGGATTTGGCGCGCGATTTGGAACGGCTCGACCCGTGCGGCGTGCATCTGGCGTATTTGCCCGAGGTCAAAGAAATTTATCCCGAGGATTTTGCGACGACGGTCGGGGTGGCGCGGCTGACCGAAGGGCTGTGTGGCGCGCATCGGCCCGGGCATTTTGAAGGCGTGACCACGGTCGTCGCCAAGTTGTTTGCAGCGGTCAAACCCCATGTGGCTGTTTTTGGGCAAAAAGACGCGCAACAGACCCTCGTGATTCAAAAGATGGTGCGCGATCTCAATTTGGATGTGGAGATATTGATGGCGCCCACAGTGCGCGAAGCGGATGGCTTGGCGATGAGTTCTCGGAATGCCTATTTAAGCCCCGAAGAACGGCGAGAAGCCCCATCGCTTTATCGGGCGTTGATGCTGGGAAAAAACATGATCGCGCAAGGCGAACGGCGCGCGCCGAGGGTCGTAGCGGCGATGCGCGATGTGATCGCGCCACTGTGCCATGCAAAAATCGACTATATCGAAGCCGTGGATGCGGAAAACCTCACGCCTGTTGCAGTGCTCAAAAATTCCGTTTTGCTGGCCGTGGCCGTGCGCTTTGGCAAGGCGCGCCTGATAGACAACGCGCCGGTTCGCGTCAAATGATTTTTTGTCACATAAATCAAGTTGTTGTAAGTATTTATGTTGTGACAAATAAATGGCTTGTATAAGGACTTGACGCCCATAAGAGAGTTCATTATATTTTTACTCCACTCGCAAAATACCACACCCTGTTCATCTCTTAAACAAGGAGTTTCAAAATGGCATATCAATTGCCCGACCTGCCTTATGCTTACGACGCGCTCGAGCCCTATATCGACGCGCGGACGATGGAAATTCACCATTCCAAGCACCACAATGCCTATGTGACCAATCTCAATGCCGCGCTTGAAGGGCACGACGCGTTGGCGAATCAGTCTATCGAAAGCCTGATCGGCAATTTGGACAGCGTGCCCGAAGACATCCGCACGGCGGTTCAAAACAATGGCGGCGGCCACGCCAACCACAGTTTGTTCTGGACCATTATGAGTCCCAATGGCGGGGCCGAGCCCACGGGCGCAATCGCCGAAGCCATTGTGTCCTCTTTTGGCAGCAGGGAAGCCGCTTATGAAAAATTTGCGACGGCTGCAACCACGCGCTTTGGCAGTGGGTGGGCCTGGTGCGTGGTGCGAGATGGCAAGCTCGATATTTTGAGTACGGCCAATCAAGACAACCCGCTCATGACGGGCGACGGAACGCCCATTCTCGGCCTCGATGTGTGGGAGCACGCCTATTATCTCAAATATCAAAACTTGCGCCCCGATTATATCGCGGCATGGATGAATACCATTAACTGGGACGAAGTGAATCGCCGCTACGAAGCTGCGCGGTGAATTTTTCCAAAGGAAGCGAACAATGGGCATTACTGTAGGCGATCAAGCCCCCGACTTTACGCTGAAATCGAAGTCTGGCGACGATTTGAAAGAGATTTCTCTGACCGATTACAAGGGGCGGAAAAACGTCGTGATTTTGTTTTTTCCGCTGGCTTATACCGACGTCTGCACCGATGAAATGTGTTCGGTCAGCGGCGGGTTGACCGATTATGACGCGCTCGACGCGCAGGTGTTGGGCATCAGCGTGGATAGTCCCTTTGCCCAAGCGGCCTGGGCGAGGGAAAAAGGCATTGCCATTCCCTTGCTCAGCGATTTCAACAAAGAGGTCAGCGCGGCTTATGGGGCGCAATTTGAGGAGTTGATCGGATTGCGAGGCGTGGCAAAGCGTTCGGCTTTTGTGATCGACAAAACCGGCACAGTGCGCTTTGCATCCGTGTCTGACGACCCCACCGTTCTGCCCGATTTTGACGCGATCAAAGCGCGTCTCAAAGCATTGGATTAATGGAGGTATTATGGTTCGCGTCACGGAAATTGCTGCGGGCAAAATCAAAGAACTCATGCACAGAGAAGGACGCCCCGCAGATCACGGCTTGCGCTTGAAAGTGATTGGCGGCGGGTGTTCTGGCCTGCAATATCAACTCGATTTCGACGGGGCCGTCCGCGAAGACGACAGCGTTGTCAAAGCCCACGGCATTCGGGTCTTTGTCGATATGAAAAGCGCGCTTTTTTTGACGGACACCGAATTGGATTACGACGATGGCCTGATGGGCACGGGGTTTCGGTTTAACAATCCCAATGCCAAAAATCAGTGTGGTTGTGGGGAATCTTTCAGCGTTTAATCATCGCTTTGTCGAACAGCCATAAGGGAGGGGTCGTATTGCGGTCCCTCTCTTTTGGGCTTAAATGCGTTCCCAAAGGACGAAAACCCATGATGTCTATTGTTTTTCTGTTGTGCTCGGCGCGGTCTGTTCGGAAGTTTTTTTTGGGCATCTCGGCATGGCCCGTCAAACATATCCGCGCTATGGATCGAAGATTGGATTTGAAATTTGATAGGAGGCTCCAATGGATGCGTTATTGCTGGGAGCTCCAATGGCAACTTATGGGATCTTTCTGGCGGTTGCCATTGCCCTGTTTGGAATCGGGTGGCTTTTGGGCGCCCGAATCAGAGCGCGAAAGGTGCGAGAAATTGAGCAGCAGGCTGAAAAACACGCGATCAAACTCGCGGAAAAAGAAGATCGAAATCGCAAGGCCACTTTTTTGGAAATCAAAAACAAGTGGTATGACGAGAAGGCTGAAATTGAAAAGGCTTTTGATCAAAAACGGCGCGAGTTTGATCGTCAAAACGATGAACTGCACGAAAGGGAAACCAGCCTGGTCAAGCGGGCCGAAGTTGTAAGCCAGCGCGAAAAAACCCTGACGCGGCGGGAACAAGAGGGCGCGCAAAAAGCCGTCCGTCTGGAGAAGCGAGAATTGGAACTGGCCGATTTGATCGATCAGCAACGGGCGCAATTAGAGCTCATTTCGGGCATGAATGTCGAACATGCCCGCGAGATGTTGCTCAAAGACATTCGAAATTCGCTGCGTCAGACATCCATAAATATCGGCCGGGAAATGATCGACCACGCCCGCGAACGAGCCGACCGCGAAGCCAAAAAAATTCTGGCGCAGGCCATCGAACGCTGTTCCACGGATCAAACCGTGCAGTCGTCCCTATCGGTCGTCACATTGCCCAATGACAATATTAAGGCGTGGATTGTCGGCAAAGAGGGGCGCAATATCATTGCGTTTGAAGCCGCGACGGGGGTGAAAGTGATCGTCAACGACACGCCCGAGGCGGTTGTTTTGTCCAGCTTTGATCCGGTCAAGCGCGATGTGGCGCGTCTGGCAATGGAGCAATTGGTGCGCGAGGGCCACATCAGCCCGAGCCGCATTGAAACCGTTGTTGCAAATTGCGAAAAAAAGACCCACTCAATCATCGCCGAAGAAGGCCATCGGGCCGTGCGCGAATTGGGCATTGACGAATTGCATCCCAAACTGGTCAAACTGGTGGGGAAGCTCAAATACCGCACGAGCTTTGGACAAAATGTGCTGGGGCATTCCAAAGAAGTGGCTTTTCTGGCCGGCACAATGGCCGCGGAATTGAACATGGATGAAAAACTCGCGCGCCGCTGTGGGCTGTTGCACGATATCGGCAAAGCCGTGGATCAGGAACTCGAGGGCAAGCACACGGATATTGGCGCGCATCTGGCCGGCAAATACGGCGAAGGCCCGGAAGTGATCAACGGAATTTTTTATCACCACGGCGAGGCAGAGGCAGAGACCCCGCTTTCGTTTTTGGTCAAAGCGGCCGATGCGATTTCTTCCTCCCGACCCGGCGCTCGGCGAGACGACCCGGAAGCGTATATCAAGCGGATGCGCGGTTTGGAGGAGATCGCGCAATCTTTCGACGGGGTGCGAGACGCTTATGCCATCAATGCGGGCCGCGAAGTGCGCGTGTTGGTCAATGCCGCGCAAGTGAACGACGAACAGGCCAAAGACCTGTCTTATGAAATTGCCGAGCGCGTCCGCGAGGAAATGACCTACCCGGGCGAGGTTCAGGTCACGCTGATTCGAAAAATCAGTGCCTCGAATTTGGCCGGCCGCCCCGGCAAACGCAAGCCGCCCCCCCAAAAACGCTATGGTCGCCGCCGCGATTACCGAGCGAGAACGTCTGCACAGGCCAGCGCGTAATCCCATGGCTGACGCTTATTCCACGATTTTGCGGGATCACTTTGAGCATCCCAGAAATGTCGGCACATTGCACGCGCCCGACGCGATGGGCTTTGCGGAAAATCCCGCTTCGGGCGCCACCCTGTCCCTGCATCTCGCGTTCAAAGACGGCATCATCGATCAAGCGGTTTTCCAGGCGCAGGGATGCGCGGCGACCATTGCTTCGGGTTCTGTGCTCACGGAATGGGTGGCGGGCAAAACGCCCAGTGAGGCCGGCAAAATCGCACGCGCCGATATCGAGGCCGCGCTCGGCGGCTTGCCCCCCACGCGGAAACACGCCGCCGATTTAGCGGTCGATGCGGTTCGCACGGCGCTCGGCAATCAGACCTGAAAACCGCGGGGCAGGGCATTGTTGCGTCCTGCCCTTTATTTTTGGAAAGGAGAGAATCTATATGAAAGACGCTCAGAACCCGAAACCGAGGCGAAGATGATTATTGTCTTGACGCTCTTGGATTTAACACCGTGCGGAGAGACTGTGGACGCATAAATTCAAATCAACGACAAACATTGTCATCAGAGGCTATTCATGACGCAATGGAACATCGTCATATCAAAAGACACTGACCGCACGGTTCGGAGTTATCTGGCCCGGACTGGCGGCAAGAAAGACAACCTGTCCCGTTTTGTTGACCGTGCGGTCCGCCAAGCGATCTTCTGGGAGACTGTCGAAATGGTCTGGGATCGGAACAAACACCTTTCGGATGAGGATGCCCAGACCCTCGCCGATGAAGCCGTGGCCCACGTCCGTGCGAATCGTTCTTGACACCAATGGGCTCGTGAGCGCGCTGATCGCGCGGAGCGGACCTGATCGTTTCTGGAGACAAAAAGGACATGCTGGCCCTCGGCCACGTCGAAGGCATTCCGATCATCACCCCTCGTGAAGCAGTTGAAAGGCTACACCAGTACAAGAATAGAGATTTTTGATCTCTCGATATAAGGAAAAAAAATATGTCAGTCGTGTATTGCGGTGGTATCTGGCGCGAAAAATCAGTCTCTGGAAAGTCCGGATTGGAATGCCCGCATGACCGATCAGATTAAAGCCGCGGCGCGGCGTTTGGGGTTCAATCCCGTGGGCATTGCATCGGCAGATCCCCCGCAACACTGGGCGTTTTATCAAAAGTGGTTGGGGATGGGTTACGCGGGAGAAATGGGGTATTTGGGGCGCAATTTGGATCGGCGGTCAGATGTTCGACAAATTGTTCCAAACGCAAAATCCGTGCTGTGCGCGGGCCTCAATTATCTGCCCGATAGCGATGCGTCTGAAAATGGCAGTCATCCCAAAGGGCAGATTGCGCGCTATGCTCGCGGCGATGATTACCACGCGGTGATGGAGGATCGCCTGTTTGAATTGCTGGCCGAAATTCAGCGCATTGAGCCTTCTGCCGAAGGCCGGGTTTACGTGGATACCGGCCCTGTTTTGGAGCGCGATTTTGCCGCACGCGCCGGGCTGGGTTGGTTTGGAAAACACACTTGCTTGATCGACAAAGGCCGGGGATCGTGGTTTTTTTTAGGCGAAATTATTTTGAATCTCG
Organism: uncultured Latescibacterota bacterium; assembly: GCA_958295785.1. Taxonomy (GTDB): domain Bacteria; phylum Latescibacterota; class UBA2968; order UBA2968; family UBA2968; genus VXRD01. Next base: position 202,194 of record OY282377.1, on the reverse strand, counting down.
AGCTCGAGTGCGATCAACCGCAGCCGGATCACTGCGGCACTTGTACGCAGTGCTTGGATGCGTGTCCAACAGACGCCATTGTAGAACCCTATCGCGTGGATTCGCGGCGGTGTATTTCCTATTTGACCATTGAATTAAAAGGCGCGGTGCCGCGCGCGTTGAGATCGGATGTGGGCAACTGGGTTTTTGGATGCGACATTTGCCAAGAAGTTTGCCCGTGGAATCACAAGCACGCGGAGCCGACTTCCGAAGATGCGTTTCAAGCGCGCCCGGGGTTGAACGCGCCCGGCCTTGTCGATTTGCTGCACATGGATCAGGCGGCTTTTTCCAAGCGGTTCAAAAACAGCCCGATCAAACGCGCCAAGCGACGCGGCTTGTTGCGAAATGTCGCCATTGCTTTGGGCAATGTGGGCGGTCAATCCGAGGTGCCCGCATTGTCAGATGCCCTCAAAGACGACGAACCGCTCGTGCGCCAACACGCGGCGTGGGCCTTGGGCAAAATTGGCGGCGATCAGGCGCAACAAGTTCTAGACGAGGCCCTGCACTGCGAACGCGATGCAGAGGCCATCAAAGAAATGCGTTTGGCACTTGAAGCCATAAATCAGCGAGGAAAATAAACGTGAGCGCGTTGCTCGATATTGAAGGTGTGCAACCCGAGATCCCCGTCACCCCCGTGCAGGGGCAACGGGTTTTTATTGAAACCTACGGTTGCCAGATGAATGTCTCGGACACGGAACTGATGCTGGGCATTTTGCAGGACGCGGGTTATGCGTCTGCACAGCGGCCCGAGGATGCCGATGTCGTGGTGCTCAATACCTGCGCGATTCGCGAACACGCCGAGGAGCGCGTGCGGGGCCGGTTGGGGCAGTTGCGCGCGCTCAAGTATCGGCGGCCAGACCTGATTATGGGCGTATCCGGGTGTATGGCCAAGCACGTTTCCGAATCCCTGATGAAAGACGCGCCATACGTCGATTTGGTCGTCGGCCCGGATTCGTACCGCAAATTGCCCGACCTCATCGCCGAAGCGCGCGGCGACGCGGCGTTGGACGTGCGCTTGGATCGCGGCGAATTTTATGCGGGCGTCGATCCCATCCGCAAAGCCAGTAGCAATGCCTATATCACCATTATGCGCGGGTGCGATAAGTTTTGCACGTTTTGCATCGTGCCCTACGTGCGCGGCAGAGAGCGCAGCGTGCCAGCACGCGAGATTGTCAGGCAGGCGCGGGCCGCCGCAGATGCGGGTTTTCGAGAAGTCACCTTACTGGGCCAAACGGTCAATTCCTACCGCGATGGCGCGTGCGATTTTGCCGATTTGCTCGCGATGGTCGCGTGCGTAGATGGCATTTACCGCATCCGCTTTACGTCGCCTCATCCGAGCGATTTTTCTGAAAAGGTCATCGAGACCATGGCGCGTGAAAAGAAAATCTGTCGGTTCATCCACTTGCCCGTGCAGTCCGGGTCCAATCGCGTTCTCAAAGCGATGCAGCGCAGCTATACGGTCGACGACTATCTCGGCTTGGTCGATGATTTGCGCGCCGCCATGCCGGATCTGTGTTTGAGCACGGATATCATCGCCGGTTTTCCCGGGGAAACGCAAAGCGATTTCGAGGCCACCTTGTCGCTGATGGCGCAGGTGCGTTACGATTCTGCATTTATGTTTAAGTATTCCGCGCGCAAAGGCACGGTCGCGTTCCGCGAAATGCCGGACACGGTTTCAGAAGAGGAAAAGGGGCGCCGCCTCGAAGCGGTGATCGCCCAACAGAACTGCATCTCCGAAAAAATAAACGCGACTTATGTCGGGCGCACCCTCGAGGTGTTGGTGCAAGGGGATGCGCGCAAGGGCGAGGGGTTGGCCGCGGGCAAATCCGATGGCTTCAAGACGGTCGTATTTCCCCGCGAGGGCGTTGCGGACCACGCGCTCGTGCAGGTCGAGATTGCCCGCACGACTTTGAGAACGCTCTTCGGACGGAGGGTGCCATGCGCGGGTTGATGGACATTCACGCCGCGCCGCGCCGCGGGCGATTGCCCAACTGGTTTCGCGTGCCCGCGCCCGGCAGCGCGAAATACCGCGCGCTGAAAGACTTGATGCGCGGCTTGAGCCTCCACACGGTTTGCGAAAGTGCGCGCTGTCCCAATATCGGCGAATGTTGGAACTCGGGCACCGCGACGTTTATGATTTTGGGCGACGTGTGTACGCGGCGTTGCGGGTTTTGCGCGGTGAAAACCGGGCGTCCCGAAGGTCTCGACCGGGAAGAACCCGAGCGCGTTGCCAAAGCCGTGCAAGCGATGGGCTTGCGGCACGCTGTGGTGACATCGGTCAATCGCGACGAACTGCCCGACGGGGGCGCGGAGATTTTTGCCGAAACCATCGCGGCGATTCGGCGGTTGCGCCCACACGCGCGGGTCGAGGTTTTGATCCCGGATTTTCAGGGCAATTGGCAGGCCCTCTTCGAGGTGGTGAACGCGCTGCCCGACATCCTAAATCACAATGTCGAAACCGTGCCCCGTCTGTACAAAATCATGCGCCCCCAGGCCAAATACGCCCGGTCGCTAGCCCTGTTGCAACGGGCGAAAGACCTCGCCCCCCACATGCCCACCAAATCGGGCATGATGGTCGGCGCGGGTGAAACGCTCGCAGAAGTGCGCCAGACAATTCGAGACATCGCAGATAGCGAGGCCGATATTCTCACGGTGGGCCAATACTTGCAACCCTCGGCCCGGCATGTGCCTGTGGCGCGCTTTTACCATCCCGATGAATTTGCCGATCTAAAACAATTCGCGCTCGCGCAGGGGTTTCGACACGTCGAATCCGGCCCTTTGGTCCGCAGTTCCTACCACGCGGCCGATCAAGTGGGGCAATAGGTGTCCGTTCCACAAATCCAGTCTCTTATGGAGGATGTTATGCGCCTCAAAAAATGGTATTTTGCGATGGCTTTCGCCTGCATTTGGACAACCGCACATGGGCAAGAGGACGCCCCCGTGTATCGGGACCTGCCGTTGCGCGCAACCGGCGACCTGCGGGTGTTTGCCGAAATGGCCCGGTTTCGAGGGCCGCAAAATCTCACGCGCTTAGAGGTTTATACGCTGATCGACGCGCGGCAATTGCAGTTTGTGCCCGAAGATGGCAAATACGTTTCCCAAATCGACTTTGTGCTTTCCCTGCAAGATTCAGCGGGAAGCCCAGGGATGCGCGAGTTGTGGACGCGCAATGTTTCGGTCGAGAATATCCGCGAATTAAAGCAAAACGGCGCGCTGGTGCGCGATGTCGTCGCCCTCGATATTGCGCCGGGGCCCTACAAAATAATCCTGTCTGCCGAAGATATTTACGGCGATCACACGGGCACCTGCGAGGGGTATATGCGCGTGCGCGGTTTTGAGGGCACCGAGTTGGTCGTCAGCGACGTGGTCTTTGCCTCAGAGTTGGAAAAGGTCGAGGCGGACGGGCGTTTTGTGAGAAATGGCTGGCGGGTCGTGCCCAATACCACGCGGTTTTTCCGGGTGGGCAAGCCGATTCAGATTTACTTTGAGATTTACAATTTTAAGATCATCGCCGACAATCCCAAAGATTCGTTTGTTTTGGGCTACAGTTTGATAGACACCACGGGGATGATCGTCAAATCGTATCCGGCAAAGCGATTGCTCAAGCCCGGCGAAAGCGTGGTGAAAACAGACGCGCTGGAAACCGAAGGGCTGCCCGGCGGCGCGTACGCCTTGCAGGTCGAGTTGTTCGACCGGGGCACGCGCGAACACGTGCGGTACAAGCGCGAAGTTTTTCTCATTTCAGAAGAAGCCGAAAATCCACAATTGACAGAAGCAGAGCAGGAGCAATTGCGCCATTATCAAAGCATCCACCACATCGCGTCTGAGAAAAATTTTTCCCTGTATGAGTCTTTGCCCACACAGAATGCGAAAATGAAATTTCTTCAGGCATTTTGGAAAAAATTGGACCCGACTCCGGATACGCCCTTAAATGAACGGCTTCGAGAGCATCTGATGCGGATGAAATATTCCGACGACACGTTCACCGCCCAACCGGGCCACAAAGGCTCAAACACGGACAAAGGACGTGTTTACGTCAAATACGGACCGCCCAACGAGCGCGACTACACCACCTCGGCTGCGGTTGGCAAAGCCATAGACACATGGATTTACGAAAAGTCGGGACGCTATATTTTCGTGTTCTTTGATCGGCGCGGCACGGGCGTTTACGAATTGGTACATTCGACCATGTCGGGCGAGATCTACAATCCCGATTGGCAAAGCACGGCGTTTTAGAGGTACTAAAATTCGGACGAGATGGAGGCATGACGACAAGTTCGATTCGATTTCGCGGGCGTATCACATTTTGTAAAGGACATCGATGGATCCTCGATTTACGCTGGAAAACGGCACGGGTATTTTTACGGGCAATGAATTGATCGTCAAGGGCGGCCTCGAAGGCGGCATGGGGTTGATGACCGGCTATCCCGGCTCCCCTGTGGCAGAGGTGTTCGACGCCGCAGAGCGCATTCGCGATTTGTTGGTGGAAAATGGCGTGATGGTGCAAATTGCCAACAACGAAGCCCTTGGGGCCGCGCGTCTCAACGGCGCGCAAATGGAAGCCATTCGCGCCATCGCGGTGATGAAAAGCGTGGGCGCGCACGTCGCTTCAGACGCGCTGGCCTTGGGCAACATGGCCGGCACGGGCGAGGGCGCCGCAGCGGTCGCGGTATTTGGCGACGATACGTGGTCCGAGGGCACGCAGGTGCCGGCCGATTCGCGTTTCATCGCCAAACACCTGTACATGCCCGTGCTCGAACCGAGCACATTTCAGGAAATGAAAGACTGGGTCAAAGTCGCCTTTGAGTTGTCGGAAAAAACCCGGCTCTACATCGCGTACCTCGTCACCTCCAATCAGGCAGACGGCGGCGGCACGGTTGCAGTGCATGCCAATCAATTTCCCGAACGGACATTTCTCCATCCCACGCGCTTGGATCCCGCCGCGATTTCGCCTGACGAGCGGGTGATCATTCCCCCCCATACCGTGATCAAAGAAAAGGAGGTGCTCGAGCGGCGTTTTCCCGAGCTGCTCGACCTCGCAAAAGACTATGGCCTAAATCGGATATTGTATGGGCCAGACGCTGGCAAGAAGCAGATCGGCTTTATCACCAGCAGTTTGGCCTATTGTTATTTGGAACACGCGCTCAACATGGTGGGCTTGGGGGGCAGCATCCCCATTTTGAAATACGGCATCACCCATCCGGTAGATGCGGACATTTTGCGCGAGTTCGTCGGCATGGTCGATGACGTGTACGTGGTGGAGGAAAAGCGCGGATTTTTGGAAGAACAGATCATCGCCGCGCTGCAAACCATGCATCAGGCCGGGCAAATCGGCGCGTTTCGGATATGGGGCAAGCGTTTTCCCAACGGAAGCGGTTTTCCCGACAGTTGTGGCCTGAACCCGAGCATCACCCTCGAGGTGCTGGCGCCGGTGTTGAAATCGCTCCGCGATCCCACCGTGCCCGTCGATAGCGTGCGCATCGACGCTGTGGTCGCGCTGATGGCGCAGACAAAAACCTTTGACCTGAACGCATCGGTTCGCACGCCCTCGTTTTGCCCGGGTTGCCCGCATCGGGATTCGGCCAGTGTGTTGGACAAGATGATCGACGATTTTCGCAACCGCGATTACATGCGCCGCAAGCACAGCGCGGAGCAGATGGATCTGATTTTTCACGGGGATATCGGCTGCTATTCCCTGTTGAAATACGAGCCGTTCAATCGCTTGATGCACAATTTGTCCGGGATGGGCCTCGGCGGGGGCACGGGCGCGGGCATCGATCCCTTCATCGACAACAAGCAACTCGTGTTTATGGGCGATTCCACGTTTTTCCACAGCGGGATGGCGGCGATTTCCGATTCGATCAAACACGGGCAAGACATTACTTATGTGATTTTGGACAATAAGACCACGGCCATGACGGGCCATCAGCCCACGCCGGGCGTGGATATCGACCTGATGGGACAACCGACTTTTGCCCAAGATATCGAACAGGTCGTGCGCGGTTTGGGAGGCGGCGCAGAGGGCCCGGTGCGGGTCGCCCGCATGAATCCGGCGGACAGAGACGCGTACCGCGATGTTTTGGAACGGGCGATCCTACAAGACGGGGTCAAAATTGTCATTGCCGACAAAGAATGCGGGATTACCTATCACCGCCGCGAGCGCGCAGCGCAACTTCAGACCCTCCGGGAAAAGGGCTTCCTGTCCGAAGAAACCCACATCAACATCGCGTCAGAAGTCTGTGAATACTGTTTGGAATGCACGCGGGCAACCGGGTGCAGCGGCCTCACAGTTGAAGAAACGCTTCACGGGCCAAAGGTGGCGACCGATCTGTCGTTGTGCGTTGCCGATGGGGCGTGTACAAAGGTGGAAGTCGCCAATGGCGATAAAACCTGTCCCTCGTTTGAACGCCTGACCATTCGCCGCACCCGCGCGCCCGAAGTGCAAACCGAGTCCATTGACTTATCGAATCTTCCCGAACCCGAATGCCGGGATTTTGAGACGGCGTGGTACGCGTATGTGGCCGGCGTTGGAGGCATGGGCATCAATACCATTTCTGCGATTATTGCCGTTGCGGGCGCGCGGCAGGGCTATACCGTGCGCTTTACGAACAAAAAGGGGCTGGCGATTCGCAACGGCGGCGTGTATTCGCACGTCAGTTTTAGCCGCAGTGATCGGATCATTTCGCAACTGACGCCCTACGGGCATGCGGATTTGTTGTTGGGGTTGGATATCTTGGAGGCCGTGCGCGGGTTGGATCCCAAGGGAACGGGCCGCGTTGCCAGCCCGCAGCGCACCACTGCCGTCGTGGAGACGGGCAAGCGCGAGACCATTTTGTCGATGATCGGGCGCGATGATTTTGATACGGATCACTTGGAGGATATTTTGCGGCAATACACCGATGCCGACACGTATTTTGGGATGGACTTGGGCGAAATATCCGAACGCTATCTGGGCAATAAGATCTACGCCAACAGCATTTTGCTCGGCGCGGCATTTCAGCGGGGCGCGCTGCCCCTCACGCTGGAAAATATCCGGTGGGCGATGAAGCAAAATATCAAATCGAATGAACTCGACGCCAATCTCAAGGCGTTCGAGATGGGGCGCAAGGCCGCATTGCACCCCGATGCGTTCACAAAACCCGAATCCGCAACCACCTATCGCGGCCTCATGGAAGATAAGGCGGAGATTTTGGCAAAGACAAAGGGCCACAAATTGGCCGAGACCTATCGCGCAAACGCAGAGGTGGTCGCCGATTGGGATCTGCCCGAGGCGACAAAATCGCAGTTCGCACTCGGGGTTTACGATTTGATGCAGTGGGGCGGCATCGCATACGCACGGGATTATATCGCCCGCGTCAACCGAATTTACCACCGCGATGATGCGCGCTATGGGTATGCGGCAACCGATGCTGTGGTGCGTTTTCTCGCCCGCGTGATGGCCTATAAAGACGAGATTTACGTGGCGCACCTTTTGACGAGCGAGGAAAAGTATCGCCGCGATAGTGTGCGGTACAATGTCGATTCCAGCCGCGGCGATAAAATTTCTTACCGGCACCTGACGCGACCGCATTTCAACGTGCTGGGGCTGGACATCAAATTCGATATTCAAACGCGCGATTGGATGCTCAATCTCATGAAGCGCGCGCGCTTTTTGCGCCGCCTCCCGGCGTGGCACCGAGAGGAAAAAACCTATCGAGACTGGTACATCGACCTCGTGGATGGGTTTGCATTTGATGGCGCGGCGCGATACGAAATATACCTAAAAGCGTTGCGCCTGCCCGATGAGGTGCGCGGGTACCGCGAGGTGATCTGGCCGAAGATGACAGCCGCAAAAAAGATGGTCGATTACTGGCTCAATGGCAACGGCACACCCCCAAAGCTGGATCGCGAGGTTCTCGAGATTGAATCCGTGGTTGAGAAGGCTTGAGAAGTTGTTTTAATTTTTCTGGGACCTACTCCCCTATTCCCTCCTACAAGAAAAGAGAATGTAGGGGCGGTGCCCCCGTGCTCGCCCAAAGATACGAGATGCGAGGATAGAAACGTAGGGGCGGTGCCCCCGTGCCCACCCGAAAAGGCAAGATACAAGGCGGAAGAACATCTCTTTCGCCCACGTCAAAGCCCCAGTCGCATGGCAACGCGAACAGCGCGAAGACCGGCCATTGCCCTATCGAGACGCCGATGCTGATTGAGACCGCGCACCGCGGCCTAATATCCCTTGAAACAAACGTGCGGGTTGGTTATATTCCACACTCGAAATTTTTTTTGTGTGAACGCATATCTAAAGGAGGAAGTGTTTTGAGCACCAATGACTGGAGGACGCACAACGAATCGGGCAGCAAGCGCGTGGTGGTGACCAAAGAATTGCCAGGCGACCGCTGGCTCGAGATTCTCGCCGCGGCGGATTGTCGCGTGGAAATTGGCACATCGACTGAAATTTTGAGCGTCGAAGAGATCAAAGACAAAATTGGCGATGCGTGCGATAGCGTGATCGGGCAGTTGACGGAAACCTGGGGCGAAAGCCTGTTTTCCGCGCTCAAGAATGCAGGCGGCAAAGCGTATTCAAACTACGCCGTGGGGTACAACAATGTCGATGTGGGTGCGGCGACAAAATACGGCATTCCCGTGGGCAATACGCCGGGGGTTTTGACCGAGACCACGGCGGAAATGGCGGTCTCGCTGACGTTTTCAGCGGCGCGGCGCGTGGTTGAAGCCGATGCTTTTATGCGCGCAGAAAAATATCAGGGCTGGCTGCCCACGCTCTATTTGGGCGAGTTGATGGCCGGCAAAACCGTGGGCGTGATCGGCGCCGGGCGCATCGGTTGTGCGTATGCCAAGATGATGGTCGAAGGGTTCAAGATGAATGTGGTCTATTTCGATCCCTATCCCAATGCGTATATGGAAAATTACATCAAAGCGTATGGCGCGTTTTTGGCGTCTCAGGGCGACGCGCCCGTGACCTGCCGGCGTTTGGACACGGTCGAAGATGTGTTGAAGGTCGCCGATGTGGTGAGTTTGCACCCGCTGTTGGACGATACGACCTTCCATTTGATGAATGCCGAGCGACTGTCCTTGATGAAGGACAATGCCATTTTGATCAATGCCAGCCGCGGGCCGGTTATCGACGAGATCGCACTGGTCGAACACTGCAAAACCCATCCCGATTTCCGAGTTGGGCTCGACGTGTTTGAAGATGAGCCCCTGATGAAACCCGGCCTCAAAGATTTGCCCAATGTGGTCATTGTGCCGCATATTGCGTCGGCGACGATCTGGACGCGGTCGGGCATGGCCACCTTGGCGGCGTCGAACGTGGCCGGCGTTTTGAATGGGTATGGCGCGTGGCGAGATCAAGACGATGTGTTGCCTTTCCTGGGCGACAATCCCCCCAAGGCCGCGCCGAGTATTGTCAATGCGAGTGAAGTCGGGCTTTCCGCTTATGGGGGATAAGTGTTGTTCGCATCCAAAACGAGCCGGTCATCTCGCGTGATCGGCTCGTTTTTTTGTTGGAATTTCTTATGGCTATTGGAAGTAGCAGGCGATTTTCAATCGCGCCCATGATGGATTGTACAGATCGGCACGAGCGATATTTTTTGCGGCTGATTTCCCGCCGCGTTTTGCTCTATACCGAAATGGTTGCCACCGGCGCAATTATCCACGGCGATCGCGCACGCTTGTTGGCCTTTGATGCGTTTGAACATCCCATAGCCTTGCAATTGGGCGGTAGCGACCCAGCCGATCTCGCGCTGTGCGCCAAAGTAGGGGAAGATTGGGGGTATGACGAGGTCAACCTGAATGTGGGCTGCCCGAGCGACCGCGTGCAATCCGGGCGGTTTGGCGCGTGTTTGATGAAAGAACCCGAGCGGGTGCGCGACTGCATATCTGCCATGCGAGACGCAGTGCAGATTCCCGTGACCGTGAAAACGCGGATTGGCGTCGATGATCGCGATTCTTATGAAGAATTGGCGCGTTTTGTCGAGACAGTCGCCGAATCCGGGTGCGTGGTCTTTGCGTTTCACGCGCGCAAAGCATGGCTTCGCGGGTTGAGTCCAAAGAAAAACAGGGAAGTGCCGCCCTTGTGTTACGACGTGGTCTATCGCATCAGGCGCGATTTTTCAGATTTGAAAGTGGTAATCAATGGCGGGATTACCTCCCTTGATGAAGTCGCCGCACATCTGGCACACGTTGATGGGGTAATGGTCGGGCGAGAAGCCTACTCAAATCCCTATTTTCTCTCCGATGTGGATCGGCGGTTTTTCGGTGAGGCGCGTCCCATACCATCTCGACACGAGATTTTGCAGGCGTTTTTGCCCTACGTGTCCGCGCAACTTGCACGAGGCGTTCGGTTGCACCACATCGCGCGGCATCTCACAGGGCTGTTTGCCGGCGTGCCGGGTGCAAAGACATGGCGGCGATATATTGGCGAAAACGCAGGCAAAACTGGCGCGGAGATTGACGTGTTAGAAGCAGCAACACGCGCCCTGCATCGGTAGAACAAGGCTTGACTATAATCCGTTGCATTCATATATTTTTTCGCTTGAGTGCGTCAATGGGGGCCAATTGACCAACAGAAATACTTCGCGCCCCGCGCCGAGATATAAGGGAAGGGACCTCAACGTCGAATAGGACGAGAATCGAGCTATGACAACGACATCGCCAAAACTTGCTCCCGAGTCCTTAGTGGCTCGTATCATCAAAGAGCTTCAGGCCAATCCCGATGCCCAGACCCTATTGTTGCGCGCGCTACTCACCAACGAATTTCTCGGCATACCCATACGCTTGGAGCGCGTCGAAGCCGACATCGCCGAACTCAAAGCCGATGTCGCGGTTCTCAAAGCCGATGTCGCGGTTCTCAAAACCGATGTTGCCGAACTCAAAGTTGATGTTGCCGAACTCAAAACGGACGTCGCAGTGCTCAAGGGAGATGTTTTGGAAATGAAACTCCACCGAAGAATTCGCCCGCTTCTCAGTCAGCGGTTCAACCTTCGCAGGGCGCGGATGATGCAAAGCCCTGTGCAAGACACCAGCCCTGAACTTTTCGAACCGGTTGAAGATGCCTTTGACAAGGGCATCATCACTGACCCGCAGGAAACCCGGATCAGTGAAACGGACCTCATTCTTCGCGCACAGCGCAAAGATGATCGCACTGTGGTCTGGGTGGCTGTCGAAGTGTCCAATGACATCGGCCAGCGCGACATTGATCGAGCGCGTCAGTCCGCCGATGCCTTGAGCGTCGTATTCCGCCAAGACGCCCTGGCTGTCGTTGCAGGCTATCGCATTCATCCCCAAGCGCGAGCGGATACCACAGATGTTCATACCCTCCTCGTCGGGGAGAACAGTTAGAAACAGGTGCTTATTCCATCTCGGCGTGCCATCTGCAAAGATCGGGCGCGTAAAGAGGAACTCGTAGAGATGTTCTTAAAAGCATTACAACGTCGCGGGGCGATTGTCGCCTGGGCAGACAGGGCATCCTATTGGATTTTTGCACTGCTCTTGGGCTATATATCCCTGGTGCCTTTCTACTACCTGCAACCGCTGTCGCTGGAAAGGGTTTCGTTCCATTTTTTCAAGTATTTGCCCTTTCTGCTCTGTGTCGCGCTGGCGGCGATGCGGCTGATTGTTATACGGCAGTGGCGCGAGATAGTGGATAAAACGGATTGGGCGATGGGAGTCTATCTCCTATTTTGTTGCCTGAGTCTGATCGGAGCTAAGTATTCCGCGATTGGCGCGGTCAAGCTCTTCTACTATTCGGTTACGGGTGTGGGCCTGTTTTACATCGCTCGAAGTTTTGACGCCGATTCCCTGTACAAAATTCTGCGCTGGGTCGCTTGGTTCAGCATGGGTGTCGCCATCTATGGGGTTGTTTCGTACCTCGTCGGCGCGGATTTCTTTTCTGACCGATGGTACGATGCGACCCATTATTATAGCGGACAGTATAGACTGTCTTCAACGCTCGGCAATCCGATGTTCTTGGGCGGGTTTATCTGCTTGACCGCCCCTATTTTGATCGGCGAGATACTTGTCGTCCGTGCGAACCTGTACCGTGCCTTGCTTCTGATCGGGGTGGTGGTGGTGGCGATCAGCCTGGTGCTGACGCTTACTCGGAGTGCATGGATCGTCGCTGTTTTTATGACCGCGTTGTGGCTTGGCTTAAGCAGGTATCGGCGCAGGGCCGCAAAAAAGGGCATCAAGGTAGGCATCGGAGTCGCTGCGGCAGTTTTGCTACTGGCACCTGTGGTCAGCCTTTCGCTCCCCGAGAAGACAACTCAAACGACGGAGTACATCGGGAATAGGATTATGTCCACTGGGTTTGACAATGACACTATTTGGCAACGGTTAAAGATGTTAGAGATCGCAGGGGCTGAAATTGCGAGTCAGCCACTATTGGGACTGGGGTTTGGCAATTTTACGCGGATCTTTGTCGAGCGACACCAAAGGTCCGTCCTGAACTATCCATCCATTTCCAAAGACCATTCGCTGGAAAATATGTACCTCATGTTCGCGGTTGAGACGGGATTGATCAGTCTGGCAGCGATGCTGTTTTTTTGGTACAGGCGTCTCGCTGGTCTCCGCCGCGTTTTTGTTGCGACTCAAGACCGCCAGCAACGACTCGCACTGCTGGCAGTTTTTATCGGAGTATGCGGTTTTTTGCTACAAATTTTGGCCTGGGATGGTCTGAATCAGCCAGCGACAAGAATTCTCTTTTGGAGTCTGATCGGGATGGGCTACGGTATTGCCCAGGGTTATTCAGGAGCCATGGGGCACGAAAGCGATGAGGCAAGATGAAGGCACTGAATAGAGAGCAACAAGCAGGCGTAATGAATGAACACCACTGCTTCGACAGGCTCAGTACTAAAAAAAATAGTGCATTGGAGTTGAATCCAAGATAGAAAATGAGTTTGGAAAACCATGTCTAACAATGTTACAACAGGTTACAGAACCTCACTAACTGAACTGCGATTTAAGCGCAGTAGCGTCTTAAATTTATCTGTAAAGTTGATTGTTTTTTTTTCACTTCTTAATATTAGCTGGTACTTCATTAACGCAACAGGGCTGACTGGAAAGGTCTTGTTTATCGTTCCTCTAGGACTTTTACTTTTTTTTTATTGGCCATACGCCATTTGTAATCGGTTTATTCTGGCATCAGTCGGTCCTATTTGGATTTACGTTCTAATTGCAATAACGTATGGTATTTCAACGGACGTTAATAATTATTCGTTGGTAATACCCTATGTTGCCAACACCGTACTTATTGCAATAATTGCAATCCACATTATTAGATCAGAAAAAGAAGCGGTTGATGACATCGTCAGATTTTCACGAAATGTCCTTTTGATCCTTCCGGTTTCTATCATTCTAGTGCCTTATGTTTCTTTTTTTCAGGATACCAATTTTTTCAGGAATTATCGATTTTCTGGCTTCTTTGTAAATCCAAATGAGGCCTCGTTAGCAAGTGTTTTCCTTTTAAATTTTATTTTTTATCGCCCATATAATAAACAAATTTTGAATTATTTTGTGATAACTCTTGTAGCGGTAAGTGTCGCTCTTACATTCTCTAAAATTGGTATAATATTATTTGTTTTTAGCCTAATACTATTCCTGTGGTTCAAGCATAAGTTGTTTTTTTTCTTTACCTTGTTAGCTTTGGTGGTATCAGTATCACGAATGGAGCAATTCTTTATTTTTTTGCAAAATAATTTTGCTTCACGTTTGAGTTTTATACAAATGGTAAGGCTGAACTTTATGCGGTCCTTTTTTGATGGTCAGCTTAATTCACAATCAACGGGGTATAAAAATATTTTATGGCCTGTTGCATATTCGATCATTCGAGACACCTTTCCTCATGGGCTTGGCTTGGGAACATTTTATGAGTTAGTAGGCTATCTATATGCAGATGAGGTAGGCCACTGGTATGGCGTTCACAATATGTACTTAATGATAGCCGGTGAGGCTGGTTTTTTTGTGTTTGCATTGTTTGTTGCTTGCTATGGAAGTTTGCTTGTCTTCGCCTTTTTTTTATCAAAGGATAGATTGCCATTTGCGATCATTTCTAATATTTTTATTTTTGCTATGACATCCCATAACAGCTTGGAGCAAGAATTTCAAGTCGTGCTTTTCGCCATTGCTATCGGCTTATTGGGTAGAAAGACCGCGTCGCATCCCATGTCGCCCTGAACCACATCAAAATTTTCGGCCCCACTTCCCCGCTGTCACCAAACTATCCTGAATCTCCATAGAATAGACCCTATCCTAACCACTGTCGGAGTCCCTTTTCCCATGACCGAACCCGATCCGCTGACATCCCGCGACTACTGGTCGCACGTGCATCAACTTCAGTCACATCAGCCAAGGCGCAACTCGTGGCGCAAATCTGTCCGGCATTGGCTGACCCGCGGCTTTGATTACCACTGGAAAAGCACCTATACCCATGTGCTTGAACAATACCTGCCAAGACGAGGCAAAATCATCGAAATCGGATGTGCAGATAGTCATGAGTTGCTCGCACTCTGTGCGCATTTTGGTTTAGAGCCATTTGGGGTCGAATACAGCGAGTTCGGTTATCGGATGGCCGTTGATAATTTTGAGAGACAGCATGTCGATTCAAACGGAGTCATATATGGCGATTTTACAGATCGGGAATTTCGATATCGATACGGAGAGCACTTCGATGTCGTCTATTCAGCAGGATTTATTGAACACTTCAAGAATCCGATAGAGATCGTGGGCTATCACCTCGAGTTGCTCAAACCGGGGGGACAACTCGTCATCTTGATCCCCAACCTTCGTGCCCTCCTCTATCATCCCATCTTGTCGATCATAGGTCGGGATATACTTGCCTTGCATAATCTGAGTATCATGCGCCGATCTAAATTTCACATGCTCTTTTCAAACTACCCCCTTGACACTCATTGCTGCAACTACCTCGGGGTGTGCAATCTGCCGCTCATGTTCCGACCACTCGCCCGAAATTTCGTATCGGCCAAACTACAGATTGTGTTCGACATTCTGCTGACTAATATTCTTCGGCATCGCGATCTTCCCAATCGTTTCACTTCGCCGTACCTTCTGTACGTAGGGACGAAACACGGCGGATCAAATTTTGGGGAATTACATACTTGCCAACCCTAACCTTTCTTGTTATATTTATACAAGTTACAAGTTACGAATTAACAAGGGGGTTATGATGGCAAAGCAGCTTAGTTTCGTCGCGTTCACACAGAAGTTTGCCACGCCTGAAGCGTGTATTTTGCACCTTGAAAAGATCCGCTTTAAGGATGGCGAGTCTTGTCCGCATTGTGGTAGTATGGGAAAAATCTATCGTCGTTCTGATTTGGCGTATAGGTGCTCGGATTGTGGGCGTAATTTTCATATTATTTACGGAACGATGTTTGGCGCGTCAAAAATCAAGATGTTGCCTAAATGGTTCGCCGCAATATGGATTGAAACGAACCCCTCAAAAGGTATTTCAAGCGTTCAGTTGGCAAAAATGATCGGTACAACGCAAAAGACCGCTTGGTTTATGCTTCAAAGAATACGAAACGCTTTTGGCAACAAAGACGATGATGATGATGATTTTCTGTCTGGTATCGTTGAAATTGATGAAACCTACATCGGTGGCAAAGAAAAGAACAAACATAAATCCAAAAAGTTGAATGCGGGTCGCGGAACAGTAGGTCAATCGGTTGCTTTCGGAATGCGGGAAAAAGGGGAAGATGGTGAGGCAATGGCGGTTCATGTACAGGACGCAAAAGGGGCAACATTACGCGATCAGATGTTGAACCAGGTCTTGACGGGCGCAACTATTCATGCAGACGAGAACCGCGCATACGGCGCATTGAGGGATGATTACGAAGTGGAACAAATCAATCATTCTGCCGACGAATATGAACGTGATGGTGTCCATACGAACGCCATTGAGAGTTTGTGGGCATTGGTTAAGCGTGTCTATATGGGTATTCATCACCACGGGTCAGACAAACACATGCAAAAGTACCTGAATGCTTGCGTGTTTCGCATCAATCGAAAAAAAGTTGATACCTTAAGTCGTGTTGATGAGATGTTGAATAGGGCGATGGGCGCACGGTTGACTTACAAGCAACTTATAGCCAGTGAGGGGGTTGCATGAACAACCTTTATGGCACAAGCGGGCGATATGGAAGTCAACGGGACATCTTATCCACGCATGCAAATGTTATCCGTTCCTGAAAGACTCGAAGGAAAACGTTTTAAAACGCCAGATGTTAGGGGCAGGCATGCCGAAAATCAGAGGTCGCTTGCATTCAACACCAAAAACCCGTGATTACTTTAACAAGAAAATTTAGGTTGTCAAGTATATAATTCCCAAATTTTGAGCAGTGAGAGGGTACTGACAGGAGCCTGTATGAAAATCTTGGTAATCATTCCCACGCTTTGGGGTGGCGGTGCCCAACGGGTTGTTTCCGTGCTGACCAAAGAGTGGTCCAAATCTCACCAGGTGACGCTTGTGCTGTTCGACGCATCAGGCCGGGTTTACGATTGCGGAGGACAAATCGTGGATTTACGGGTACCTGCATCGGACCACCCTCTGAGGAAAATCTACAACGTCGGCGTGCGTGCGATGAGGCTGAGAGGCCTGTTGCAGAAAGAATCCCCGGATCGGGTTATCTCTTTCATGGAGAACGCGAATTTTCCCACCATCGTCGCCGCGATCCTAGCAGGTTACCTGAATCGACTCTACGTGAGTGTACGCGTCAACCCTGCGATTTTTCCCTTCCTGTCCCGGGTCTTGATTCCACGGTTGTACCGTTTTCCGTCTGGCGTCATCGCGTGCTCCGAGGGCGTAATGCGGGGACTGGAATCGGTGTGCGCCCAGGCTAAAAGGATATCCTTTATCCCCAATCCGATCGTCTGGATGGACAGGGAAGTTGTCGAACAAAAGTCGGCATCGCCGCTGTCGAACCGTTTCATATTGGGAGTCGGACGGCTTTCTAGGCAGAAAGGTTTTGACCGGTTGTTGAGGGCCTTTCGTGGACTGGGCCGGTCAGATTTTCATTTGGTCATTCTCGGCGAGGGCGAAGAGCAATTGACACTCGTCAACTTGGCACGAGAACTCGGAGTAGAAAAATACGTACATTTCCCGGGATTTGTCAAAGATGTCGAAGTCTGGTATCGGCATGCGGCGTGTTTTGTGCTGAGTTCACGTTATGAGGGATGGCCAAATGTGCTGATGGAAGCCCTGGCCAACGGCTGTCCGGTCGTCAGCTTCGATTGCAAGTACGGCCCTTCGGAAATCATCCAAGACAGTGAGAACGGTCTGCTGGTACCGGAAGGGGATGTCGAAGGGCTAACGAAGGCCATTGCCCGAGTGCTCGACGACGAAGCCTTGCGGCGAAACCTCGTAGTCAAAGGTCTGGAGCGAGTAAAAATGTTTGATGTCAAAGAAATCGCTGCGCGTTGGCTGGCATAGGAGGGCGAAGCGGATGTCTGGCAAAATCGCTGTCGATACGAAAATTACAATTCGCCGGGTCGGTGTCCCGCGTTATCCCCAATTTCCATATCATCCGCCACGCCACTATCCGGAGTTCTCGGCATTTGACGTGCAAATTGATCGGACGAACCAAGTATATGAAGCCGTGCGAAATATCCTTGTGGATCTGCAACTTGATCGGCATAACTTTGGCAAGCCGACGTGGAATCCTCTGCGGAGTTTCATCACGAGCGGTCAGAGAGCCTTGATCAAGCCAAACTGGGTGCTCCATGAAAACCAATTAGATGGGTCAATTGAGTCTCTGATCACTCACACGTCGTTGATTCGCGTAGTGATCGATTATTTGATACTGGCACTCGATCAAGAGGGAATAATCGAAATTGCGGACGCTCCTCTGCAAGGTTGTGACTTTAACGAACTCGTGCGACGGAGTTTGGTCGGGGAACTGATTGAGCATTACCGAAAACGTTTTTCAAGGGTGACGTTTGCCATTCTCGATTTGAGAAAGACCATCTTGTGCAATGGGAGCAATCAGATAACGGGCCTCGAGAGTCAGTCTGTAGAAAGTGGCGACCCGTGCGGTTATACGCTAATCAATCTCGGGCAGGAGAGCCTACTCACGGAGATACAGGACAAGTTCGAGCGATTTCGCGTTACCATGTATGATCATCGGCTGATGCACGAGCACCACAACCGAGAAAAACATGAGTATCTCATTGCCAACTCTGTTCTGTCGGCGGACTTCATCCTCAACTTGCCAAAATTAAAGTGCCACATCAAGGCGGGGATTACAGGCGCACTGAAAAATCTTGTAGGCATCAATGGACACAAGGAATATTTGCCCCACCATACCAATGGTTGCCCTGCCACTGGAGGAGACCAATATCAATACAGAAGCCTTATCAAACCATTGATCAATCGAGTGAACGACGACTATTGGGCGAATATCAATGATCGCGGAAAAGTCCGCAACATATTGGAGGCACTGCTCATTCGAGTTCTCCACCAACCCACCAAGTTGCTGGATAAAGACCGTCTGTTCGATGGCGGCTGGTCGGGAAATGACACAATTCCAAGGACTACTCTCGACTTAAACCACGCGCTTTACTTTTATGACTTAAACACGCATAGTCTGTCACCAACTTCTGTTAGAAACGTACTCCATATCGTTGACGGTGTTATTGCCGGTGAAGGATATGGTCCACTGCGGCCAACTCCAAAGGCATCGGGCGTTGTTTTGGGAGGCTGGAATCCTTTGTTGGTCGATGCGTGTGGGGCAAAAATCATCGGATTTGACCCAATGAAAGTACGACTTCTCCGCTACGGGTTCACACATGCGAAAAGTCGGCTGTCAATACATCTACCCCCACTGCGGAAAATGAAAATCATAGAGGATGGAGAGCGGAAGTCTTTAGGGCAATTGTCGAGTCTTGAATTTGCGATTCCGGAGGAGTGGTACGATGCGGCGTTATGATCACACGCTAAAGTTTCAGGTCTATCTTTTTTTGAAGCGACGATATTACCAAAACTATCGCAATGCTATATGCAAGCTGGCAAATACAGATCCATTGGTCCTATCTCGCGAACACCTCCGTCAACTTCTGTCATTTGTCAGTGCCCATAATAAATACTACGCCCTGTATCTTTGCAAAAACCATGAACTCAATAACTTGCCGATTTTGACAAAGGATATCATTCGGCGGCAGTTCAAAGAACTACAAAGCACCAAACAAATAGCGGCTACTACGTACAAAAATAGCTCTGGCGGTTCAACCGGCAAACCAGTGACCATGATCCAAGATACGAACTATAATAGTTGGTCAGAGGCAACGCAAGAATACTACTTTCGCGAATTTCTGGGCGTTGGGAAAAATGCTGTAAAGAGCGTTTGGCTCTGGGGTTCGGAGCGCGACCTGTCAAAAATAAACTCGTGGCGCACCAAAGTTGGGCTGTATCTCCAGAATCAACTTTTTCTCAACACATTTGAGACAAGCGATCAGTATTGGTTGGAATATATTGAACGGATCCGGTCTTACCGCCCGTACTATGTGGCTGGATACGCTGGTTCGCTGTATCAGATAGCGCGTGTAGCTCGGAAATACAATATCTGCCTGTACAAACCAAAGTTCGTATATTCCGCGGCTGAGATGTTGCGCGACTTTATGCGAAAGGAAATCGAAGAACAATTCAATGCAAAGGTGTACGACTACTATGGCTCCAGGGAGGTCGGCGCAATCGCGGGCGAGTGTTCGGCAGGTCGCAGGCACGTGTTCATCATGAACAACGCAATTGAAATTTTGAGCGACGCGGACCGTCCGGTAAATGATGGCGAAGACGGGAGAATTATTATCACGAACTTACATAACTACGCCATGCCTATGATCCGTTACGATATCGGAGATACGGGGGCGATGAGCTTTGACCGTTGCGTCTGCGGATCATCACTGCCGATTATTGAAAGACTGACGGGGCGCGTTACGGACCACTTCCGTTTGAAAGATGGCAATCTAGTACACGGAGAGTTTTTCACCCACCTGTTTTATTTTCGAGATTGGGTCAAACAATTTCAGATTGCTCAGATTGACTACGATCATGTCAGGATTTCTGTTGTGCCAGATTCTAAAGTTGACGAACGCGATGTAGCAGACATCAATGTTAACATACGCACCGTTATGGGGAAGGATTGCGCTGTGGAATGGCTGTACGTGGATCAGATTGAAAAGACTCCGCAGGGAAAATTTCTTTTTACCCGATGCCTTATTGATGAGTAGATGGAGTGGGTAGCGTCTTTGCCCAAATGTTTATGAAATGGTTTTTAATCAACGCATTGTACCGTCGATGGTCCCATTGGGTGGAACCATCCATCGATGGCAAAATTTTAGGTGCGGTGCTGACGGTAGGTTTACTAACCTTTGGTGTGTCCATCGCATCTACGGGCAAAGAGTTGGTCGTTGCCGCATCATTCGGCGTGGGAGATGCCCTAGACGCTTTTCTCATTGCTTTTTTGCCTATTTCATTCCTAATATCCGTTGTCGTTGGATCGTTCACTCCCGCCTTGATTCCGACTTATGTCCAAGTGAGAGAGCAACAAGGACAGCAAGCAGCTCAAGACCTTTTCTCTCAGATCATGGTCGTGGCCGTGGCATTATTGATTATAGTCGCCGCGGTGATTGCTCTTTTGGCTCCTTATTTTTTGCCGTTCTTGGGGCTTGGTTTTGATGTGGAAAAACTGGCACTGACCCAAAGGCTTTTTTATTTTCTACTACCAGCCATTATCATCAGAGGTGTAGCAACCATTTGGTCAGCGATACTTAATGCTGGCGAATATTTCGGAATGGCTGCCTTAGCCCCTATTACAGTACCTGTATCGTCCATTATCGCACTGCTTGCATTGGGTTCTGCTCTTGGCATCTACGCGCTTGTGATTGGCACTATGGGTGGGGTTTTGTTGGAACTGCTTCTAGTGGGTTGGGGATTGAATCGATCCAAGACTGCATTGATCCCTCACTGGCGCCGTAAAAGCCCCGCTCTTCGTCAAGTGATTGGTCAATATTTTCCCATGTTAACCGGTGCTGCGTTCATGGGGGGTATAACATTGGTAGATGGTGCTATGGCTGCCACACTCGCTCCAGGCAGTGTGGCAGCACTGAATTACGGGAACAAAATTGCTGCTGCTATTACGGGTATTGGGGCAGGCACGCTGGGAACGGCAGTATTACCGTTTTTGTCAAAATTGGTAGGCGATGGAGATTGGACTACGGTACGACATATTCTCAAAAAGTATAGTCTATTGATTCTGTTGGTGACTATCCCAATCACACTTCTGCTTTTTTTTTCTCTGAACCATTGGTTCGCCTGATATTTGAACGTGGGAAATTTACAGAAACGGATACCCAACTCGTTGGGCAGATCCAAGCGGTGTACGGATTGCAGATACCGTTTTATATATGGGGAATTTTATTTGTACGCCTTATATCTTCGGCAACTGCCAATCACATCCTTATGTTTGGGGCATTTCTGAATTTCCTTTTGAATATTGTCTTAAATTACATTTTTGTCCAATATCTGGGTGTTGCTGGGATCGCTTTGTCAACTGCTTGCGTTTATATTTTTTCTTGCGGCTTTTTAGTAATTATCAGCTACCTGACTCTTCTAAGGTGACGAAAAACAATGAAGTTAACGCTTGTCATTTCTTTTTTGTCCTGTGGCGGCGCAGAACGGGTCATATCCACGCTAGCAAATTATTGGGCGGAGGAAGGCTGGCAGATTACGCTCCTTACCTTTGACGATAGGAATGAACCGCCTGGAAAAGATCATGAAAATGTGGGAAGCCGCGATTCATGACAGAATAAAAAGGAAAGGGCAATGAATAAGTGGACATTGAGGGCATTGACGTTGCTGGTGCCGTCGCTCACTCAGAACTACTATCCAAACAATTCTCGAGGTGGTTATCATGTCATGTATTATCCTGCAATGCCCTAATGACGGATTGAAGCTCGTACGCGCGGGGGAGGAACTTCAATGCAAGAATGGTCATGTGTGGGAGATTGTGAATTCAATTCCGCGATTTGTGAAGGGAACAGACAACTATGCGGCGGCTTTTGGCGTGCAGTGGCAGGTGTGGCGCAAGACCCAACTCGATTCATATACGGGATTGCGTATCTCCTACGAACGCGCACGCCGTTGCTTGGGCGAGGAATTGTGGCGACAACTTTCATCGCCTCAGCCATGCGATGTTCTTGAAGCCGGCTGTGGCGCAGGTCGTTTCACGGAAGTGCTGCTTAACACCCCGTTGACGCACGTCTTTTCGGTAGATTACACCTCGGCGGTTGACGCTAATCAGGATAACTGTCCCCAAGATGACTCGCACCGCATCTTTCAGGCTGACATTAACTGTCTGCCCTTCGCTTCACGTCAGTTTGACCTTGTATTCTGCCTTGGTGTCATTCAACACACACCGTGCCCAGAGGAAACTATAGCCAAGTTGTATGATTCGGTAAAGCCAGGCGGCGCGTTGGTGCTGGATCACTATAATTTCAGCATTAGGAATTTGACGAAGATTGGTTGGTTGCTTCGCCCCTTACTCAAACGTATGCCTTCGGAGAAGCGACTTACATACACTCGGCGGTTGGTTGATATTTTCTTGCCTTTGCATCGCGCTGTTTCACATGTTTGGCTCTTTCAAATTATTCTGTCCAGGGTTTCTCCGATTGTGACTTATTATCATGCTTATCCTGAATTGAACGACAGATTACAGTACGAGTGGGCCTTACTGGATACTCATGATAGTCTGACGGATTGGTATAAACATTTTCGATCAAAGAACCAGATCAAACGCATCCTAACAAATCTTGGTGCTGTGGATATCGAAGTGGCCTATGGCGGCAACGGCGTTGAGGCACGTTGTCGACGTCCTCTCGAATCTGTTGGCCCCTATCTGTAGAATCAAACTCTGGGATCAAAAGACGCTGATGAAGTTGTACAGACCTGCCATAGCAAGGGCGCATGCAGGAGGCAATCCGGTGACAGTGACAGTGGCTATGGGTGTCAACTTGCGGACGGTGTTTCGATGGTTGGTGCTGTACCGCAAGCGAGGGGGCGGCACTTAATGCGAGAGTGATGAAGTGGATCTATAACACCTGAAGAAGTCAGTGATAGGCGAGGGGCCTCCGATATGTGGCGGGATTGCAATGTGGATTGGCAGTACGCAGACCAGAAAAAAAAGCCCCAGGGCATACCTCTCTTTACATAGAGCTCCATTGATGAGTAGATGGTTTTAGGCGTGATGAAAGTCCGCAGAAGCCTCGTGTGATTGTGTATGAAGCTGTAGCACCATTCGTCTTCTTTGACTATTTTCGATGGATTTCTGAAGGAAAGAGCCGTGTGCGGGATTTGTGGGGTTGTTGATTTTGCAGGTTCTTCAATGGACGAAGGTGTGCTCCGTGCCATGACGGGGACCTTGCGCCATCGCGGGCCTGATGATATGGGAATCGCGGTGTCAGGTGCGATGGGGTTCGGGCATACGCGGCTCAGCATCATCGATTTGACCAGTGCCGGGCATCAGCCGATGCAGTCGCCCGATGGTCGTGTCACCCTCGTCTATAACGGTGAGGTGTATAATTTCACGGACTTGCGCGAAACCCTGGAACAGAATGGGCATGTCTTTCTGGGACGCTCCGACTCCGAAGTCGTTCTGCATGCCTATCTTCGCTGGGGCAGTGATGCGTTCCGACGTTTCAATGGCATGTTTGCACTGGCGATTTGGGATGCGAGAACCGACACGCTCCACTTGGCCAGAGATCGTTTTGGGATCAAACCACTCTATTACTATCGTCTGTCCTCGGGAGTCGTTTTTGGATCGGAAATCAAAGCGATTCTCGCTTCGGGGCGCGTATCACGGCGGGTGCATACCGCCGGTTTGCACGAGTACCTTTACTACGGTGCCGCCTTGGGTGCAAATACCCTGTTTGAAGGCATCGCGAAAGTGTTGCCAGCTCATTTCACGACAATCAATAAATCGAGCGTCCGGTCAACGCCATATTGGCGAATTGAAGACATTGAACAGGTGCAGGTCAGACCCAGAGAAGCGGTTGCTGTTATTCGAGAGCGTCTGGAGCAAGCCGTTCGAACTCATCTCGTTAGTGACGTTCCAGTGGGCGTTTTTCTCAGCGGAGGGATCGATTCCTCCGCGATCACCGCGCTGGCGTCAAAGCATTACCAAGGACGACTACAGACTTTTTCTGTCGGTTTCGATTATGATCGGGGTGTGAACGAACTCTCCAAGGCGCGACAAGTCGCCCGACAGTATGGCACTGAGCACCATGAACTCCATATTCAAGGTTATCGTCTACAGCACGTCATTGAGCACTTGGTATCCTGCCACGATGAGCCCTTCGGAGACGCAGCCAATCTTCCGCTTTATCTTCTGTGCCGCGAGCTCTCCGGAAATCCAAAGGTCATTTTGCAAGGGGACGGCGGTGACGAGATCTTTGCCGGTTATCGACGCTATAATGTCCTGTCCTTCTATTTGGCATGGCGACGGATATTGCCGCTCGTCCGCTGGATGAATTCCTGTACTCGGTGGCATTCATTCTATTACCGAGGTGATCGCTTCCTCAGTACGATCGGGACGTCCGATACCGGCCTGCGCATGGCGTTGTTGTTGACGCAAGAGACGAGAGCCGCACCTTTGCGTATCCTGAATACTTCTCTGCAACAACGTCTTCTGGATACGGATCCTTTTGCGGAGTATTACAAATGGGATCGGCGACTTGGGCATCTGGATATCGTCCAGCGCATGTTGTACACGGATACACGCATCCTATTGCCCAACATATTTCTGGAAAAAGTTGACAAGGCCACCATGGCTCATGGCATTGAAGTGCGGGTTCCCATGCTCGATAAAAGTCTGGTTGATTATGTCTTAGGGTTGCCTGCGAACTTGAAAGTTCGATGGGGAAAAAAGAAGTACATTCTACGCCGCGCCTTGCGTGGAACAGTGCCCAACTCGATTCTCGATGCACCAAAAACCAGTTTCGGTGTACCATACGAATATTGGCTACGCAAACCGCTGAATGCCTACCTTCGTTCAGTGCTTCTGGACAGCAGGATAGCTAAAAGCGGACTTTTCGAACCTCTGCAGTTGCGGCGATGCTTGATGGAACACACATCGGGTCAACGGGATCGCGGTTTTCTCTTGTGGAAAGCACTTCATCTATCTTTGTGGTTCGATACCTATGATCTCTCCTTCTGAAACGAATGTCTTATTTATTTCTCCATTACACGGGGCCACGGGCGGCATTGCGTCGTGGACACAAAGAATCGTCGAGCAGGATCTCTCCGATGGTTATCGCGTGCATGTTGTCGATACCGGTATTCGCAATAAAGCACGCGCCCGATCAATTTCCTTGTGGGCTGGAGAAGGGAGGCGTACCGTACGTATTATCGCTTCGCTTCTCTGGCAATTAACCCTTGTTCGTCCCCATATAATTCATCTGAATTGTAGCTTGAGCCCTAGGGGGGCGGCCCGCGATTTGGTCTGCGCTCTGTTGGCGCGTCTTTGGGGTATCTCGGTAGTGGTGCATTATCGCGGGAATGTCCCTGAGTTCGCGGGTGGTCGCGGGAACGGCATCAGTTGGTGGGCATTGCGAAAACTGATCAATTTGTCGAAACTCAATATTGCGATGAATCGGGATTCTTTCGCGTGTCTGGCTGACTTGCAACACGGCGAACAACGCGATCCTGTTTTACTCCCCAATTTCATTCAGGATTCGGCTTTTCAATACCGCGCTACTTGCACAGTGAAGCCATCCGAACGCATCAAGGTATTGTATGCCGGTTGGATTACAGTCGTCAAAGGCTGTCGAGAGATTCTGGCAGTAGCACGGCAATTGCCTGAGGTGGAATTCATCTTGCTGGGGCCCGTGAAGGCCGATATGGAACCCCATTTGCAGTCACTTCCAGCCAATGTCACGCTGGGAGGGGAGGTATCCCCCAATATGGTGTTGCAACAGATGAGCGCGAGTGAGTTGTTCTTGTTTCCTACTTCTCATGCTGAAGGTTTTCCCAATGTGGTGCTGGAAACCATGGCGGTAGGCTTGCCGGTCGTTGCCACACGAGTTGGTGCGATACCTGAAATGATTGAGCAGGGCAAAGGCGGGTTGCTTGTTAGTCGTCCCGATACGGACGAACTCGTTTCTGCTCTGCGAACTCTGATCGCCGATCCAGAGATGCGGTTGCAGATGGGCGAGTTCAATCGCCGTAAGGCTCAAATGGAGTATGCCTATTCTGTGGTGGTGGCTCGCCTCGTTTGTCTTTATCAACAAGTGTTACGCGGCACCTGAATATTCCTTGTGTTTCTTTCGCCGTTTGTATGGGTAGAGGCATCCTTGAGATCTTAAGTGGTTTTTGCTTGAAGAGATACACGGTTATGGAAAATATCGACAATTGCAAAAAAGAGCGAATTTCAGGTCAACCTAATAGGACTTACGCCTGCTGAGTTAAAAAAGGGTGCAATTCCGTAAAATTTATCACTTTGAGGAGGTGTCAATGCGCCACCCGACGCGTTTGGATTACTGTCAGTATCTGCTTAGCCGTCCCCTCAACGATACCCTGACCCCTTTCGCCGACCATAGCGAAGGGTTCAGTCATGATATGATCAACCGCTATCTCGCCGGTGATCGTATCCCCCCCCGCTTGGTGTGGGAACACGTCAAAGACCACATCGCGTTGACGCCTGAAGGCGATGTGATCTTTGATGACACGGTTTTAGACAAGCGACACGCGCGCAAGATCGCGTGAGTGCGTCGTCAATAGAGCGGCAACGCCCAAGGCGTCATCAATGGCATTGGGGGGGTCACATGTGTCTATGTCAATCCGCAACAGGATCGGTTCTGGTTGATTGACTATCGGATTTATGACCCGCAAGGCGATGGCAAAACCAAATGGGATCCTCTCAAGGACATGCTCTCTGCGTTGGTCTATCAGAAGGACCTTCCTTTTACCGGGGTCTTGATGGACAGTGGGTATGCGACCAAAACGGTCATGCGACACAGAGAGCAGATGCAAAAAACCTATTATTGTCCCCTCAAGACGAACCGACGCGTGGACGATTCGGCAGGCACAACCCCCTACCAGCGCGTAGATAGCTTAACTTGGACTCAAGCGCAACGCAAACAAGGCAAGCCAATTAAAATCAGAGGGTTTCCCAAAGACCACAAAGTGAAATGATTCCGGGTGGCGTCTGCTGATAGACGCACGGCGTATGTCGTGACCAACGACCATGCTCAAAACGATTCTTCAGGGGTACAAAAGGTGTGTCACCAAAGATGGAAAATTGAGCAATTTCACCGCGAAGTCAAACAGGTGACCGGGCTTGAAAAGTGTCAATGCCGGTTGGCACGCATGGTACGAAATCATATTGGGTGTGCGATGTTCGTTTGGATAAGACTCGCGCAGGTGGCCTATCAAACAGGACAAACCATTTATCAAGTCAAATACCGGGGGGTGGCTGACTTCTTGAGACAACAACTCAAAGCACCTCATATTCCAATGGAGATTGCGTAAGTCCTAATAAAAAAACCAAAGTACTAGATATCGGTTGTGGTGTAGGACTGTTTCTTTCTATGCTCGTTGCTGAGGGTGCCGATGTTACCGGAATAGAACTAAATGATCAAAGAGCCTGTTACTCAAAACAGAAGTATAAACTTGACGTCATTAAGCGTCCTATTGAGAATGAGTATTGGTTGAAACACCCTGCTACTTTTGATGCAGTTACGCTATGGGACGTTATTGAACACGTCAATTATCCGTTGCTTACATTACAGGCGGCAACATCTGTCTTAAAAAAGAACGGCCTACTTTTTATTGATACACCGTGCAGGGATAGCTTCTATCACCGAGTAGGTGAATTGACTTACAAACTCACTAATGGAAGATTCTCAATTTTAAACTCAATGTATTCGTCACACAAGTTCGGACACAAACAAATATTTTCTACCAGTGAAATGCGAGATATTCTATTTCGGCAGGTTGGTCTAGAAGTTGTAAAGCTTTACAAGTTCCACGAACTATCGTTTCCTTTAGTCTTCTATCTTAAACGTATTATCAAATCGAATTTTTTGGCTAATCTATTCTTCCCTTTGGTCAGAACAATGCTGATTTTGTTCCCAGTAAAAAATAAAATGCTTGTTGTTGGTCGGAAAATTTGATACCCAAAAAGGTTCGAAAAGAGTAAAAGTGAAGTTGTTGAAGTAGCAGATCTAGTAAGGAAGAACGGGCCATGACGTTAGATACTCTTCGGACAACTTCCAAAACTTTTAGGTGGAGGTTCTAACCGCCATGTGTGGGATCGCCGGCTTCAGGCAGTACCGTATTCACTGGCCTGTTGACCGGCACGGCCAAGTTGGCGGCACTGGCGTGCGCGGATCTGTTCGTCCTGCCCTCCCACTCGGAGGGGTTCAGCATGGCGATACTCGAAGCACTGGCGGCCGGATTGCCCGTGGTCATCTCCAAGCAATGCAACTTCCCTGAAGTGTCTGAACACGATGCAGGGTTTGTCGTTGAACCCAATGATGCGGCTGTGACTGAGGCGATCAGCACCTTGCTGTCAGACGATCAACTCCGCACCCGCATGGGACACAATGGCCGGAATCTGGTGCGAGAAAAGTACACTTGGCCCGCAATCGCCGCGTCAATGGCTGGCCTTTATCGAAAATTGATCGCTCAGTCTTCTGCAAAGTGAAAATAGGATATGGACTACACGAAATCACCGCTCTGGTTCCGGATCCGCAAGGTCCTTCGCTACGCACGTATGTACGGGGTATCGCGTACCTTGGCCAAGGTACGCGGGCAATACCACATGCACGCCCAGTACGATGTGCTCCCCGTCCGCAAGAAATCGGCTTCCGGTGCCCGCCACGTAGGGATAATCGGTTGCGGCAACTTCGCTTTCAGCACCATCGCCTACCACCTGAACAAAGAGGTGGGGCAGGTTTTGCGCGGCGTTATGGACATTGACATTCACCGAGCCGCGTCGCTGTTTGAGCACTATCGGGCCGCTTATTACACAACGGACGCGGAGGAGGTGCTGTCCGATCCGGCAATCGACCTTGTCTACATCGCCTCGAACCACGCTAGCCATGCGGAGTACGCCATTGCCGCCATTGAGGCGGGTAAGGCGGTGCATATCGAGAAACCCCATGTCGTCAATGAAGACCAGTTGCACCGCCTGTTGGCAACCGCAGAAACCGTCGGAAATGCCCTCATCCGTCTTGGTTTCAATCGTCCCTTAAGTCCTCTGAGTCAGCACTTGCTGACAACCATGGATACTCAAGAAGGCACGAGCATTATTAACTGGTTCGTGGCTGGTCACAAACTCGATCCGGACCACTGGTATTTGCATCCGTCTGAGGGTGGTCGCGTACTCGGTAATCTGTGCCATTGGACGGACTTCAACTTGCATCTGATTCCGACCGAAGGACGCTATCCGATCCGCATTATCCCGGGAAGGGCAGATAGGAGCGACTGCAACATCGCCGTGTCCTGCGTGTTCGGCGACGGGTCAATCTCCGCCATCACGTTCTCTGAAAAGGGCGAACCCTTCGAAGGCGTACACGAACAACTCCATGTCCACAAGGGAGACCTTCTGGTTTCTATGACCAACTTTAGCGAATTGGTCATCGCAAACATGGAATGCAAGAATCGCTTTCGACCACTGTTTCGACAGCACGGTCACAAACAGACTATCCTCGCGAGTTATGGCATGAGCGAGCGCGGGGGCAACGCGCCGGGTGTTGACATTGAGTACATACGCCAAACCGCCGAGCTCTTCCTCGCGACCCGTGTAGCTCTTGAAGCCGACCGGGAGATCGTGCTGGACTCCTCCGGTATCGAATCGCTGAAAGCTTCCATCCCCCATCAAAACAAAATTTTCAAACCTATTGAGTCGGTGATCTCAGATGCCTGAAGTAGCGAGATTTTACGGTCTTGTCATAAAATTATTTTTCGGAGATCACCCTCCACCTCATTTTCATGCTGTCTATGGAGAGTATGTTGGTTTATTCAATATTGATACGCTGGATATGATTGAGGGAGACCTTCCCAAAAGAGCAAAAAAACTCGTTGATGAATGGGCAAAGACAAACCAAGCTGAGTTGAAGAAGATGTGGGATTCTCAAGAATTTCACAAACTACCTCCCTTGGAGTAAGCGTATGCCGATACCCAGAGTGCTTTCAGTTATTCCCATAGGTGATCATACTTTATTGGTGGAATTTAATAATCGCGAGAAAAGGAAGTATGACATCACGCGATTACTTGACAAAGATATGTTTGCTCCTCTTAAAAATCCTGCATTCTTTAAGTCTGTACAGGTAGAAAAAGGAGGGTATGCCGTGTATTGGAATAGCGAAATTGATATAAGCGAATACGAATTATGGCGTCATGGGCAGCCCTTGTCGTAACAAAGGCATCGTTTGAACTCCTCCAAAAAAAGCAATTACTTAATGAAGCAGATTCTCCAGTCCTATCGAACCGGTGAATTGCGGCTCGCCGAAGTGCCGGTGCCCGCGTGTGGGCGCGGCGGTGTTTTGGTGCGGACGAGGGCCAGTGTGGTCTCATCTGGCACGGAAAGGACTTCGCTGATGCTCGCCAAGAAGAGCTTGCTCGGCAAGGCGCTGGCGCGTTCCGATTTGGTCAGACAGGTACTGAAGAAAGTGAAAACCGAAGGGATCAAGCCCACGATGGAAAAGGTCTTCTCCAGACTCAACGAGCCGATCAGTCTCGGCTATTCCGCCGCAGGCGATGTCGTCGAGGCCGGGCGCGAGGCCACCGAACTGAAGCCCGGCGACCGCGTGGCAGTGGCCGGCGCGGGGTACGCGACTCACGCCGAGTTCAATTTTGTTCCCCGGAACCTATGCGCGAAGATTCCCGAAGGCGTCTCATATCCAGACGCTGCTTTTGCCACCATCGGCGCAGTCGCGCTTCAGGGCGTGCGTCAGGCCCAGCCGATAATCGGCGAGCGCGTCGCAGTTATCGGCTTGGGTTTGCTCGGCTTGTTGACCGTGCAAATCCTGAAAGCCAACGGTTGCGCTGTGCTGGGGTTTGACCTGGACGAAGAACGGGCGGCACTCGCCGGAAAGTTAGGGGCAGATGTCGCTGTCAATACCGATCCCGAAAAAGCCTGCGAAGCGTTTACCGAAGGACGCGGGGCCGATACCGTCATTATCACTGCGGCCACGCCCAGTAGCGAGCCAGTCATACGTGCCGCCGAGATGTCTCGACACAAGGGCCGCGTGATCGCTGTCGGGACAGTGGGCATGAACATTCCGCGCGAGGCATTCTACCGCAAGGAGCTCGACCTGCGCCTGTCAATGTCCTACGGCCCGGGGCGATTCGATCCCGCTTATGAAGAACGGGGGCACGACTACCCCTTCGCTTACGTGCGCTTCACCGAGCAACGCAACATGGAGAGCTTTTTGTATTTGGTACAACAGGGCAAAGTAACGCCGTCGGCGTTGGTGACGCATCGCTTGGCTTTTGAAGACGCGCTCGACGCATACACCCTGATAGAGGGCAAGGTGCCCAAGGGCAGCGCACTCGATCCCAAGTACCTCGGTATTCTGTTGGAATACTCAAAAGACGCGCCATTGGAACGCACGGTACATCACGGCGATGCTGTCGGTTCGGGTGACAACGAGATCGGCGTGGGCTTTATCGGCGCAGGCAACTTCGCCAAGGGCGTATTGCTACCGCATCTGACCAAACGGAGCGGCGTCAAGCTGACGGGGGTCTGCACGAGCACTGGCAAGAGCGCGCAACAGGCCGCACGGCAATTCAACTTCGGGTTGGCGACGACTGATCCGGCGGCGTTGCTCGGGCAGGACGATACCGACGCCGTGTTCATCGCCACGCGGCACGGCAGCCACGCTTCTTTGGTCAGCGCGGCGTTGCACGCCGGCAAGCATGTCTTCGTCGAGAAGCCGCTTTGCATCCACGAAGCCGAACTCGGCGAGATCGAACAAGCACTCAAGGACGCCCGCAATGCCGGGCAACGGCCGTGTCTAATGGTCGGTTTCAACCGTCGATTTTCGCCCCATGCGCGTGCGTTGCAGGCCGCGTTCAGGGAACGCAACACCCCGATGGTGGTGAGCTATCGGGTGAATGCCGGGCGCGTTCCAGCGGATAATTGGATTCGCGACCCCACTGAAGGCGGCGGGCGCCTCATCGGCGAAGCCTGCCACTTTGTGGATTTTTGCACGGCACTGATAGTCAATGAACCGGTGGCGGTAACGGCCAATAACATCTCCTCGGATCGACGCGACGTTGTGGCGGAAGATTCTGTCGCGATCACGATCCAATATACCGATGGCTCGCTGGCGACCATTCAGTACCTAGCCGAGGGGCACAAGGATATGCCAAAGGAGCGTTGCGAGATGTTTGCAGATGGCAAGAGCGCGGTTGTGGACGATTTCCGCACGACCCGATTCTATGGCGGGGGCAGGAATGTGCGCGGCAAGCAGGCCAAGGGCTTTGCGGAGGAACTGCACACTTTCCTCGATGTCTGCCGCAATGGCGGTACATGGCCCATATCTTGGCAGACTATGGTCGGCACACACCGCGTATGCTTCGGGGCTATGCGTAGTCTTGAGACCGGTGAGAGGGTCAATATCATGTAATTCGCGTTATGGCATGCGTGTTGCGTGGGACAACACTCAAATCTACCTTATCATTTTTGTGAAATCTGTCAAGGAGATGCATCATGAATAAAATAATACTCTTTGAACTGAACGAAGTACCATTCCGAGTAATCGACTATTTTTGCCAGATCAATCCCCATTCCACACTGGCACGCCTCATGCCCTCGTTGCATCAATACGAGAGTTATTCTGAAGATGTGTCTTCACTCTCGCCGTGGAAGACTTGGCCAACTGTGCATCGCGGCGTGATCGATGGAAAACATTTCTTGCACGATTTCGGTCAGGACTTGACCGAGGTCGACAAAGTTTATCCTCCGCTCTGGAAAATCTTGACGCAAAACGGTATCAAGAGCGGGGTCTTTGGCAGCCTGCACACCTATCCGCTACCCGAACCACTCGAGAACTACACGTTTTACTTTCCGGATACTTTTGCTGCAGGGTCCGAGTGCTTTCCGGATATGCTGTCAACCTTTCAGGCTTTCAATCTCGAGATGGCCAGAGAATCAGCGCGTAATGTCTCGAGACGTGTGCCATGGAAGTCGGCGATGAATGTAATTGCCAAGAGCCCGGACTTGGGACTAAAGGTTAGTACGTATGGAAAGGTCGGCAAGCACCTCATCTCCGAATGGTCCGATGGGTGGAAAAAAACGCACAGGCGTACGTATCAAGTGGTGCTCGCGTTCGACATCTTTATGAAACAACTCAGGTCAACCAAACCAGCATTTGTGACGTTTTTTACGAATCATATAGCGTCGTCAATGCATCGTTATTGGGCAGCTTGTTTTCCAAAAGATTACGATGAATTTGAATTTCCAGACGATTGGGTAAACACCTATTCGAAAGAAATTGATTTTGTCATGAAGAAATTCGACGCGATGTTCAAAGCACTCATCAAATTTGTAGATCGCAATCCCGAGTACGTTTTGTGGATAAGTTCGAGCATGGGACAGGAAGCGACGATCGCAAAGCCTTTGGAGACGCAACTTTACATTAAAGATCGCGATAAATTTATGTCACAACTCGGGGTAGAAAAATCCCATTGGGAGGCAAAGCCGTCAATGCTCCCGCGCTACAATTGTTTTGTGAGCGAGGCGAAGGCAAAAATTTTTAGGGACAATCTGAGGTCCCTTTTAGTGGACGGTGCTCCTGTGGAGTGGGCAGAGGCGAAGAAATGTTTTTTTGTGGTTAAGCTTGGACACGAAAATCTTTACGAGAAATCGCAATCCGTGTGGATGGGTGGCAGAGAAATTTCGTTCGACTCAATGGGACTTGAAAATACGCCTATTGAGGACAAGTCGAACACGACCGCTTACCATATACCGAGCGGTGTGCTCCTCATCTATAATCCCAAGTCGGCAAAACTCCCCAAAAAAGAAAGATCGAGGCCGCAGGTATCGACGCTTGAGATCGCTCCGACGATCCTGAAAAATTACGCCGTTCCAGTGCCGGATTATATGAAAACTCCTGTGCCGATTGGGTAGCGGTTTTGACGTCGCATAATCCGTTTGTCAGAGTTCATTTATGAGCATCGTTTTGGGAATCAACGCATTCCACGCGGGCGCGGCTACCGCCTTGGTCATCAACGGCGAACCCGTAGTCGCCATTGCAGAGGAGCGGCTCAACAGAGTGAAGTACTATGCTGGCTTTCCCGCGCTCTCCATTCAACGCTGTATCGAGTACGCGGGATTGACCTTTTCGGATATCGACGCAGTGGCCATAGGTCGCGACAAATCAGCCAATCGCGTTCGAAAATTGGCATATGCTACACAACACCCCAGTAAACTCCTAAATTTCGCCAAGCTTCGGTCAGCGCGATCAGCACTAGACGACATCAAGAGTCAGATAGTAGATCACTGTGGCGCGAATCGGGACCAACTCCGCTTTGAGCAGTACAATGTCGAACATCACATAGCCCACACGGCAAGTGCCTATTTCATCTCGCCATGGGAGCAAGCGACGGGGCTGACAGTAGATGGTTCTGGCGATTTTGCCACTTGTTTGATGACCGAATGCGTGGGGGCCGAAATCCAAATCAAGCGCCGCATCTACGTGCCGCAGTCGCTCGGCTCGTTGTACACGATGGTATGCGAATTTATTGGTTATGATCGCTACGGCGACGAGGGCAAGGTGATGGGCTTGGCACCTTTGGGGGAGGACGCGTATCGGGAGACGTTCGTAGATATGATCGAAACGACCTCCGGTGGCCTGCGTTTGAACCCGAAATACTTTCTTCCGTTCGGTTCCAATCAGGGAATCTCTATCGCCGACGATGGCACAATGAAGCTGGCTCGGCACTATTCAGACGAGATGGTAAAGCGATTTGGTGCTCCCCGGCGACGCGGTGCAGAGATCGCGCGGCGCGACGAGAATCTCGCATGTGGCCTACAAGCGCGTTTCGAGGATATCTATATGCACCTGCTTCGCTTGGCCCACCACAACGCGCCGAATGATCGCGTTTGCCTCGCGGGTGGTTGCGTGCTCAACAGCGTGGCAAATGGCAAGCTGTTTGACGAGACCCCATTTAGGGAGACAGTGATTCAGCCGGCCGCAGGCGACGATGGCCTCGCCCTTGGGGCAGCCCTCTACGTGAGCAATTCAATAAAAAAAGAGGGCAGGCGGTGGGTGATGTCCAACGCATTTCTGGGGCCGGAGTATTCGCACGAGACGATGAAGCGCGTATTGAAGGCTAGAGGAATCGCCTATCGCAAGCTAAACCGCGATGATCTTCTCAACGAGACAGTTGAAGAGATCGAGCGCGGGTGTGTCGTGGGTTGGTTTCAGGGCCGCAGCGAGTGGGGGCCTCGAGCCTTGGGGAACCGTTCTATCCTCGCACATCCCGGTCTGCCTGACATGAAGGACGCCCTCAATGCGCGAATCAAGCATCGCGAGGCATTCAGGCCGTTCGCGCCTTCGGTGCTCGCGGAAAGGCAATCCGAAATATTTGAACGAGAGCACCCATCCCCATTCATGTTGCACGTCTATAAAATTCGCTCCCCGTGGCGGGAACGCCTGTGCGCGGTCAATCACGTAGATGACACGGGGCGTCTTCAAAGCGTGTCACGCGAAGACAATCCTCTCTATTACGATCTCATTCGGACATTTGAAACGCGAACGGGTATCCCTGTTGTGCTCAACACGAGTTTCAACGAGAATGAGCCAATCGTCGAGCACCCGGCCGAGGCGGCTGACTGCTTCATCCGCACGAAGATGGATGTGCTGGCACTCGGTCCCTTCTTTTGTCGCAAGGACGATTCATGAGTGGTGGGATCAAGTCGAATTTGTCGTCTCTGTACCGCGTGCGGGAGGTGTCGTCCTTGCGCGGCTTTGCAATCGAATGGCTGTCGCCCGAGCGCGTCTTGTTGTCGAAGCGAAACATCTTGTACGAGTCCGAGGGGATAGGTCGCAGTTCAATGCGCCGCGTTGGCGCGATCTCTCAACCATTGTGGAAGTCGCTCGTCATTCGCAGGCGTTTGGTGCAAAGGGCGTTGCGGCAGATGTTCTACAATGTCTTGCCCTTGGCTGACGGTTCGATTTTTGTCACCTACGCCAAGGAAGTTGGGGTGTTTCGGGATGGCACCTATCGCTGGCTAAAGGGACTCGTCCGACCGTGCCGGGTATTGCGCGGAGCAGTCGCCGAAGACGGGCAGGTTTTCTTTGGAGAATATCTGGACAACGCCGAGCGCGGGCCGGTGCGGATTTATCGGTACCTTCCGGGCGATAGAGACGTCAGCGTGGTGTACACCTTTTCGCCGGGGGCCATTCGCCATGTTCATGGGATCTATCGCGATCTGGTTGACCGCCGCCTGTGGTGTCTCACGGGTGATATGGGTCACGAGGCGCGCATTCTGGTTACGGATGATGACTTTGAGACGCTGACGACAATCGGTTCGGGAGATGAAAGCTGGCGGGCGGTGAGCGTCCTGTTCACCCGCGATGCGATCTGGTACGCTACGGATGCGGAATTTACCCAGAACAAGGTGTTCCGCATTGACCATGCGACGCGACAGCGTTCTGAAATAGGCGCGGTTGATGGCCCCGTCTATTATTCGGTGAAGTGGCGCGAAAACTTGTTCTTCGCCGTAACAGCGGAACTTTGTCCGAGTCAGGACGGAAAATCGGCTACTCTCTGGACGGTCAATGAGGGCGCATTAGAGCGGGTGGTGAGTTTTGACAAGGATCGATGGCCGGTGAAGTTGCTACCGGGGACATTGCACTTCCCACTTGGCCCTGGTGTTGAGGACGGTCTGTACTTCCAAGGTGTGGCCCTCGAAAATGCCGATGCCCGATGCTTTTGCGTAGAACTTGACACAGGGTAATAGATACTATTGCTATGCCTCCGGCAGGAGGGAACAATGACGAAAATCACCGGCCTAAAGTTCGGAGACTGCATGGCGGTAGCTGGCTGCATTCATCTTTGTGCTCGATCGCGCTATAGGCTTCCCTTGACGCTTTGCCACCTATCGAAGAAGGGTATTGTTTCTTGTCCTTCACGCGCTCTTTGAGAACGATTCGGCATCTGCAAACTTGTCAACTCGCATATCAGATCTTCTATCGGCTGAGGCGGAAGCGTTACAGACATTGCGGCAAAGCGGGGCAGATGCCGAGATTGCGCTGGTCTCAAGAGGTGGACTTTCCCGCGCCTATGGGCACCACCGCCAACGATTCGGACGCCATCCTGTCGGGCTCACTTGTGTTCCTGAACCGGCGGGAGACGATTGGCTTTCCCCCGGACTGGAATCGCACGGATCTGCCGCGGCTGTGGCTCTACAATCTGCACTACCACGAATTTTTGTGGCCGTTGGAATTTGAGCAAGCGCGAGAGGTCGTTCAGGATTGGGTCGCAAACCACGAGTCAGGGACGGTGCAAGTAGGTTGGGAAGCCTATCCGACCTCGCTTCGGCTCGTCAATTGGTGTGCGATCTTCTTTGGTCGTTACCGCGCACAGACGCAGATGGATGAGCAGTTCTGCCAAACGCTGTGGGCGAGTATCTGCGATCAGGCGGAGCATCTGCGACGAAATCTGGAGTGGCATTTGTTGGGCAACCACCTGTTGGAGAACGCGGTGGCCTTGGCACTGGTGGGAAGTTGCTTTGTGCATCCCGCTGCCGAGGCATGGTTCGAGACGGGTTGTGCGATTCTCGACAGGGAATTGCCCGAGCAAATTCTCGCGGATGGCGGGCACTTTGAACGCTCGCCGATGTACCAATGTCGGGTGCTCTACGATCTCCTTCTCCTCAACGCGACTGGGGATGGCATCCTGAAAGAACGGGTGCAGCCATACCTCGAGCCTCTGGCGAGTTCGCTCTCCGCCATGACCCATCCCGATGGCGGCATTACGTTGTTCAACGACAGTGCGTTTGGCATTTACCCAAGGCCGCAAGTGTTAATAAAAAAAGCCGGTGTAGAATCGTTGCGTATCGGTTCTTTCGCGCTCGCCGAAAGTGGCTACTACAGTGCCCGAACCAGCGATGGGAACTATATTATCTGCGACGCGGGGGCCATTGGCCCGGATTATCAGCCCGGGCATGGGCACGCCGACGTGTTCTCATTCGAGCTTTCGTTGCAAGGCGCGAGGGTCGTGGTCGATAGCGGCGTCTCCACATATCAGGCCGGCCCAATGCGCGACTACTGCCGCTCAACACGCGCACACAACACCGTGGAGATCGAAGGGGAAAACCAAGTGGAGGTGTGGGCGGCGTTTCGGGTA
Source organism: uncultured Latescibacterota bacterium (assembly GCA_958295785.1). Taxonomy (GTDB): domain Bacteria; phylum Latescibacterota; class UBA2968; order UBA2968; family UBA2968; genus VXRD01. Next base: position 163,792 of record OY282377.1, on the reverse strand, counting down.
GGGCGACGCTGCCGCCCTCGAGATGTCAAGTGGCGGGCGTTTGAAGATGGCTTTGAGTTGTCAGGGCGCCACGACGGGTATCGACATCTGCCGGGACGACCGGTCCATACGCGGGCCTTTCTCTGGCAACAGCGCGGCAGGGTCGAGGTCCGCGACAGGGTAGATTCAGCGCGTCCGTTGCGGTCAGTAGCACGGCTTCACTTTCACCCGGAATGTCGAATCCACGATCTTGGCAGCGAAACCTGTATGTTATATTTTTCCAGCGGGTGTGCGCGAATCGCCTGGTCGGGGTGGGAAACCGTTGCCGAGGATGAGTCTTTCTACTGCCCGGAGTTTGGGATTGAGCTTCCCAACCCATGTCTGGCGTTCTCGAGTTTTGTCGCAAATCTCAAAGGGACGATTCAAATGGAGCTGTTGTAGCGCATGCGTATCCTGTTTATATCACAGTATTTTCCCCCGGAAATGGGCGCGCCAGCCACGCGCACATATCAATTGTGCAAAGCGTGGGTGCAAAGCGGGCACGATGTTACGGTTTTAACCGCATTCCCGCATCATCCCACAGGCATTGTGCCCCCGTATTATCGCCGAAAATTTATTTTGCGCGAAAAGGTCAAAAGTATTAGCTTAATGAGAACTTATGTTTATGCGACGGCCAACAAAGGCTTTTTAAAAAGAACATTGAGCTACATTTCCTTTATGCTATCCGCTGTATTTTTTTCCCCTTTTATCAGGTGCAATCCGCAAGTCGTCATTGCGACTTCGCCCCAATTTTTTGTCGCCATAGCGGGCTATCTCATCAGCAGGCTCAAACGGCGGCCTTTTGTTTTTGAAGTGCGCGATTTATGGCCCGAATCCATTGTGGCAGTCGGTGCGCTCAAGAATCCTTGGCTCATTGGGGTGTTGAGCAAAATCGCGCATTTTCTCTATGTCAGGGCTTCTCTAATTGTCGCAGTGGCCGAGTCAACGCGGGAAATTTTGGCGGCAAGAGGGATTCCGAGAAACAAAATTGAGGTCGTTCCAAATGGCATTGATACGGGTTTATTTTTCAGACAACACGATGCGAAATCTGTGCGAAGGCAATATGGTCTGGACGGGAAGTTCGTCGTTTCCTACATTGGCACACACGGGATGGCGCACGCCCTACAAAGCGTATTGACAACCGCCGTGCTTTTAAGACAGTTTGAGGATATACATTTTCTGTTTGTGGGCGAAGGCGCGGAAAGGGACGACCTATTGCGCCGCAGGGATGTGGAAGGCTTGGAAAATGTGACTTTCTTGGGACAACAGGATCACGAGATGGTGCCGCTATTTCTCAAAGCTTCCGATGTTTCGCTCGTCCCGCTGCGGGATGAGGCTCTATTTTCCGCTGTTCTGCCATCAAAGATATTCGAAATTATGGCGGCCTCCCGGCCGATTATCCTCAGTGTCAGAGGGGAGGCAAAGGCTTTGGTGGAACGAGCGCAAGCCGGTTTGTGTATAGAACCGGAAAATCCCGAAATGATGAAAGATGCAATCCTGAAACTGTGCGAAAATCGCCAGTTGGGGAAAACACTGGGAAGGCGCGGCAAGCGTTTTGTCGAAGCACATTATTCACGTACGGAACTGGCTGCCCGGTACGCGCAGGTCTTGCGTGGGGTCTTGAAAACCGTATCGCAGTAGTTGGAAAAGGGGCATCGGGAGCGGCCCAGTCAAGTTGTCGAAAACAAGTCGTGGATCAATCATCGCATTTCTGAAAAGGAAAAATTATGAATCAAGTGGATCAGTCAGATCGTCGTGAACAAGATGACGTATTTGATCTGCGTAAGTTTTTAAACGATGTGTGGGCGGTGCGGAAACCAGTACTGCTCTCGGTGCTGATTGTCACGGTAGGCTATTGGGGCTTTAGGGTTTACCAGCTATTCATAGTTTCATCCCTGATTACTCATAGCTATGTCATCCATTTTACCTTTCAGGGGGTGGATGAGGGACGTTATCCCAATGGGATGCGGTTCGATACCTCCGACTTGATAGCCCCCAACTTGCTGGGGCAGATATATGAAGCCAGCGGTCTGTCCGATGAGGAAATATCCCAATCGGACTTTATCCGCAATTTTAGCGTTTTACCCCATTCACCTACTTACGCGATAATAAAAAAGAAGTACGATATCCTTTTGGAGAAAGCAGATCTCCAACCTAGTGAAATACGAAAATTGCATCAGGAGATGGAACTCGAGATCAGCCAGATACAAAACCGATCAGCAAAGTTGCTCTTTAAGTCCAAATGGGGTAAAATAACAAAAGAAAAATTAAAAAATATTATGCTGAGTGTGCCGCGTCACTGGTCAAGTAATATGATAAACAAGCACGGTGTTCTGGAATTAGATATCTCAGTAATCTCCAAATCACTGTTTGAGCAATCAACCTACAAAAATCTGGATTACATCATTGCCCTGGATTTGCTACAGACAAATATTCAGATCTTTTTAAAGAGCATCTCAGAGTTGCAGAAGGTCCCCTCTAGTAAACGTGTGGTAGAACCAGAAACTGGCTACTATCTGGCTGATCTCGAAAAATTGCTTTTGGATGTCAACAATTACGATCTTCGCCTGCTAACTGCTACCGTTCAAGCAAGTGGCACGACCAATAAGGTGGCAGAGGTAAGTCTCTATTATGAATACGAGATTGATAGACTTAACCGAGAAAAAAATTACGAAACTGTACAAATCAGTTTCTTAGAAAAAACCCTGCAGCACTATACTAATCAAACTACCCATATTCTTTCAAATAACAATGCCGTTGACAATCCTGCTGACATGATTCAAGCCAGTGGAGATTTCTTGGACAAGATTTCTGATCTCATTAAGCAAAGCGAGGACTTGAAATACAAACAAAAAATTTACGATCAGATACTTGAGCACAATGAAAATTTGGCATTTATAGATCTTGAGATTGCACACAAGCAGGCACTCCTTACAGCTTTGCAAAACGTTCCAAATGAGAAAATTCGGCAAACTCAATTAGCATATATAGACGCACAGTTTCCCCTACTTCTATCTAAGATACGCGATTACTTGGATGTGTTCCATCGCTTCCACAGCCTGCTTAACAAGGAAAATTTCGGGTATGATACAGCACTTTACAGAATAGACAGCGATAAAATAACTTCTGAATCGATAATTGACAGTTCGGACTTGGTTGGGTATGCCACAGGGGTCGTTGCGATATCGCTTGCCACATTGGTTATCGCCCTGATCGCCCGCTATATGAAAGAAAGAGATTGAATAGTCCCGATGTGTATTTTGTCGTGTCCTTTTGGATAATTTGGATATAAACTCATGAAAAGGCACTTATTATTTAAATTTATTTTGGCAGTTGGCGATGTATTGATTTTGTTCGGGGGGTTTTTGCTCTCGTATCATTTGCGGTTCTCCCTGACACTCTTTCCGCAACGCCCCATCCCTCCTTTTGACCTCTATTTTAATTTTGCTTTCTTGGTTGCGTTTATGGGTTTTTTGATGGCCTATAATTCCGGAATGTATCGCTTAAAGAATCCTGTATTCAAAATAGAGGATTCTTTTTTGGTTTTCCGGGCTGTCACATTGACCCTTTTGGTCGTTATGGCTATGGGTTTTGCCTTAAGGGGTTTCAACACGCAATACGATATTGAGGCATATTCCCGATTGATTATCGCAACAGCTTGGATAGTGAATCTGATCGCATTGACGTTGTGGCGATGGGGATTTTATCGTTTTCTGCGGTATCTTTTCAGACGCGGAAATGCTCTGAAACGGATCGTTATTGTGGGTACAGGTAAAACTGCGCGTGAATTTTATTGCGCCATAAAGGAGACTGATGAGTTGGCGTATCTGCCCATTGGATTTTTAACCAATGGCGAGTCCAGGGCTGAAATTGATCGCCTATCCAACGAGATCGGGGATGTTCAGATTTTCGGAGGGATCGACAATTTGCCATCTGTCTTGCGGTCCGAGCGGGTGAATGAGGTTGTGCTGGCGAGTACGAATTTGGATACCGATGTAATAGCGTCAACAATTAAAATTTGTAAACGCGCAGATGTTCAATTTAGCATCGTTCCCAATTTTTTTCAAATTTTAATGCATCAAATGCGCGTTGAGGAAATTGCAAATATTCCCATTTTTCAGCTTGATGAACGGATATTTCATCAGTCGGGGCGTTTTTTCAAGCGGGGAATGGATATTGTTTTTTCGCTATGTGTGTCCGTTTTTCTCGCACCGGTTTGGCTTTTGCTCGCCATTTGCATTCGCTTGGACTCTAAGGGGCCTGTGTTATTTCGACAGCAACGAGTTGGAAAGGGCGAGAACGTATTCCATGTTTACAAGTTCAGGTCAATGGTTCAGGATGCAGAGAAGAGACTCGATGAAGTTGTTGCACATAATCCTTCGAATGATATTTTGTTAAATTTAAAAAAAGATTTCAGAGTGACAAGGATAGGTCGTTTTATGAGGCGCTTTAGTCTGGATGAGTTTCCTCAACTGATCAATGTATTGAAGGGGGAAATGAGTTGGATCGGGCCGCGTCCGCACACGATAGAGGAAGTGAAGGGATACAAAAATTGGCACTATGGAAGACATGATATTTTGCCGGGGATTACGGGCTTAACACAAATCAGTGGGCGGAAAAATTTATCGCTGGATGAAATGGCCCGTTTGGATATTTATTATGTTGAAAATTGGTCTCCAATACTGGATTTACAAATTTTGCTCAGAACAATTCCCGCAGTGCTCAAAGGACAAGGGGCGTATTGAGGAAGGCAGAGAAGGGATCCACTAAGGGCAGGAAGAAACACGAAGCATGTGCTGACATGCTGTTATTCAGTGAAAGGCATGTAGGGGCGTGGCCCCCGTGCCCTAAGAGAGGATAGGGTGTAACGAGAGGTTGGGAGGCGGGGAGCTAATCGCTGAAGGCTGATAGCTGAAGGGCGTTAGGTCATAACGCCCTTTTTTTTGTCCAAAGCGCGGAGGGTTTGTAGTCGGGGAGAAATTCAGCCAATTTCTGAATGATGTCGAGGCGTTTGGTTTCTGCGGCCAGTTGTTTGAGTTCTGCAATTGTCGCTTCAAGCGCGTTGATGTCGATTTGATCGGGTTGGGCGATAAAAATTTTCTTATTTTTTGTCATGCAAACGCCTTCTGTTTGCGTGAGGAGTTCTTCGTGGAGTTTGTCGCCCGGGCGCAGGTCAATAAATTCGAGTTGGATGTCAACGCCGGGTTCTTTGCCTTCCAAGCGTATCATCTCTATGGCCAGATCGATAATGGGCAGGGATTTGCCCATGTCGAGAATAAAAATTTCGCCATTCTTGCCCATAGCCCCACTTTGAATCACGAGGCGAGCGGCTTCGGGGACGGTCATAAAATACCGGGTGGCTTCGGGATGCACCGTCACCGGGCCGCCTTCGGCGATTTGCTTTTGAAAAAGGGGGACAATAGATCCCCGTGCGCCGAGCACATTGCCAAAGCGAACCGTGACAAAGATCGTGTCGGACCACCTTGAGAGCCCCTCGATCTGAAATTCTGAAAGCCGCTTGCCCGCGCCGTAAACGCACACGGGCTTGACGGCCTTGTCCGTGGAGATCATCACAAAACGCTGGACACCGTATTCCTGCGCGAGTTCCGATACGATTTTGGTGCCGATGATGTTGTTTTTGACGACTTCTTCTGGAAAGGCTTCGATGAGTTCGACGTGTTTGTGGGCCGCAGTGTGAAAAATAACCGCGGGCCGATGTGCCTCATAGACCTGTCGCATGCGATTTGTGTCGCGGATGTCTGCGATGATGGGCAGGACGTTGAGCTTTGGAAAACGGGTGCGACATTCGAGATGAATGGTGTAGATGCTCTGTTCCCCGCGTCCGAGTAGCAAGAGGTTTTTGGGCTTAAAACGACTGATTTGGCGGCAAAGTTCAGAACCAATAGACCCACCCGCACCGGTCACGAGAACGGTTTGATCATTGAGATAGGCCGCGATTTCTTTTAGATCGGTGTCAATTTCATCTCTGCCGAGCAGTTGTTCCAAACGGAATTCGGTCATATTTTTTCGATAGGCCAAAAGTTGTCCGGATTTCAAAACAGGTCAAATATGGACAAAAACCATTCAAAAAGCAACCACAGATAAACGCAGATAAACGCAGATAAAAAGCAAGGCATTAGTGTCAGTCCACCCAGCCCTTCAGCCGCCCATGTGCGATCCCATCCGCCACCTCGCCTCCCCGTATGCGTGCCCCATCCATCCTGCCCTTCCGTGTGCAATCTCATCCTCGCCATCTCTCTGATGGGGGTGTGGGTGAAAATTGCAAATCCCATCGGTCCCGGTTCCCAAGCGGTTAGCGGTCAGTAGTGGAGCGGAAAAGGCTGAAAGCTGATAGCTAAACGCTGATAGCTTCTTTTTTTGCTTGTCAGTCCGCCCAAACCCTCTGCACTCTGCACGTACCTCTCGCCTTTCATCCGTGTTCATCGGAGGTTGCGTTTCGCCTTTTGCCTCTCCTGTCTTGTATCTTGCCTTTTCGGGCGGGCACGGAGGCACCGCCCCTACGTTTTTGTGGGGTTGGTTTTCGCCTTTCATCCGCGCAATCCGTTTAATCCGCGATCCATCTTACCTCTTAGCTTCGAGTTGATCCACCAAGCGGATGGAGTGGATGACGTCGCGCAGGTCGTTGTGGGGCATTTCGTTGTTGTTGATGCAATCGACAAAATGCCGGTGCATGGTCAAGACGCCCTCGTAACTGGCGACATCTTCTTCATCCACGCCGTCGATTTCCCATCCCCCCAAAGTACGCACTTGGTTGTCTTCGTGAATCTCGATCTCTTGGGGAATTTTCATATAACACCCGATTCCTACACCGTGCAACTCGGAGCGGAGCACGCGCCCGCCGGAGGCGCGATTGCCAAAGATGGCACCGGTGGCGTTGTTTTCAAAGCGGATGAGGGCCGTGTAGTTGTTGTAGCTTTCGCCCCCAAATTTGTCCTGGTAGGCAGTGACTTCAACCGGTTCGCTGCCGGCCATATAGCGCGTGAGATCGACGATATGGCAGACGTCGTTCCACAAGGTGGAGGTAAATTCTTTGCCATCGCCGCCGAGCATCTGCTTGTTGAATGTGGTGATTACAGATGAGACCGGGCCTTTTTTCGAGACGAGGCGCGTGGCTTCGCGCGTGACCGCTGTGTATCGGCGCTGAAAGCCGACCATCGCAAAGACATTGTTGGACACGGCCGCCTCAAGCAACTGCTCGGTTTCTTCCAGATTCGCGCCAGGGGGCTTCTCGATGAAAATGTGTTTCCCCGCGTTCATGCAGTCAAGGGCGGTTTGCAAGAGCCATTTTTCGTTCATCACGCAATAGATGATGTCGAGGTCGGCTTTGTCGAGCATTTGGCGGTGGTCCGTATAGGTTTGCAGAAATTCGTACTTTTTGGCGACTTGATTCAAGCGTTCTTCGTCGAGTTCGCAAACCGCACGCATTTCGACCTCGCCTTCCAAGCGATGGACACTCGGATAATGCGCGCCCTGACTGCGGTTCCCCGCGCCGATAAATCCGGCTTTTAACATGGTGATTCCTCCAGTACTGGTGAGGAGTGAGAAGTGAGGAGTGATCCACGAAGGGGTACAAACGCGAGACCCGGGGTGTCATTCAGGAACGTAGCCCCCGTGCCCGCCCGAAGATACAAGAAGCGAGTATCCTGACGCAGATAAATCCAGATGAATTGTAGTGGCGCAGTCCGTGCGTTCCCCGCCACGCTGCCCAAAGCGATGTATGGGCTTACCGCTTGTTTCGCTGACTGCTGACCGCTATTTATGCTTGCTATGGGCGCAATGTCAAGTTAATTGTTGCGTGGATGTAAAAATGCTTTGGTATTTGGGCGGTTGACACTATAATTAGTTTGACCAACAGGATGGAGAAATTTGGCATGTTGTGCAAACAAATTCACAACAGGAGGCACACCATGAAAGCTGCTGTCTTGCGCGAAGCCCATCAGCCGATCCGTGTGGAAGACGTCGAAATCGCCGATCCCATCGGACGCGAGGTCTTGGTTCGCACTGTCGCGGCGGGGGTTTGTCACAGCGATGTTCACTTTCAGCAAGGGCTTCACACCTGTCCGATGCCCGCGGTGATGGGCCATGAATCCGCGGGGATTGTGGAAGCCGTTGGCGCAGACGTGACATACACAAAACCCGGCGACCATGTGATTACGTGTTTGTCGGTTTTTTGCGGGCATTGCCGGTATTGCACCACCGGACGTCCAAATCTGTGCGAGGACCGAGAATCGACACAGCGCAAAGAGACGGACAGTCCGCGCTTGTCCCAAGATGGTCGGGAATTGTTTCAGTTTGCAAACCTCGCCTCTTACGCTGAACAGTTGTTGGTACACGAGAACGCGGTCTGCAAAGTGCGCGACGATATGCCGCTGGATAAGGCCGCGCTGATCGGGTGCGGCGTGACAACCGGAGTGGGGGCCGCGCTCAATACGGCGAAAGTCGAGCCGGGCAGCACGGTGGTGGTTGTCGGGTGCGGGGGCATTGGGTTGAGCGCGGTTCAAGGCGCGCGCATTGGAGGCGCGGGGCGCATCATTGCCGTGGATGCGATTGCTTCCAAATTGCAATTGGCCAAAGAGTTGGGCGCGACCGATCTCGTCAATGCAAATGACGGGGATCCAGTCGAGCAAATTATGGATCTGACAGGCGGGGAGGGCGCGGCGTATTCGTTTGAAGCGGTTGGGTTGAAGCGAACAGCAGAGCAGTGTTTTGAGATGCTCGAAAGAGGCGGCACGGCCACGGTGATTGGCATGATTCCCGAGGGCGTTAAAATTGAGCTGACCGGACACGACTTGTTGGGCGAGCGCAAAATTCAGGGATCGAGCATGGGATCGAATCGCTTTCGCGTGGATATGCCTCGGTACGTGGATATGTATTTGAGGGGGCATCTCAAGTTGGATGAGATGATTTCGCACACCATTGCCTTAGACGATATCAACGATGCGTTCAATGCCCTGCTCAAGGGCGAAGTCGCGCGGCAGGTCATTCGGTTTGATGTTTGAAGGCTATCCCTCCCGCCACGGGGGTACGGTCCATGTGTTGTGCCAATCCCAATCCCACACAACTTTTTTCGATGGCAATTCAATCTCGTACTGGATGCCGGCCGTGAAGGGCAAAATTTGGGTTCGGTTGCCGGCGTGTTCGCGGATGCTTTCGATAAAGGCATTGGCATCTGTAACATCGGGAGGCCAATGCCCTTCGGGAATGGGATCGGTTTTGCGGTCGGTGCGATAATGGGTTGGAATCAAAAAACGGGGTTGTACGAGATCGAGAAGGCGCGAGAAAACAGGCCATTGCTTCAGCCCTGTTTTCATGTGGATGAGATAATCCACACGCCCTTTGAGATTGCCGAGTGCAGGGTAGGTCTCGTGAAGGTCGCCGGTGTGGTAGAATGAGACGTTTTTTTGAGGGTGTGTGATGATGTATCCACAGGTGGGCAAATCGGGCCGCGCATTTTCACCGCTTTCAATGGCTTCTACCCGCACAGTGCCTAGGTCACACGCAAAGGGGCCTGGAAAAGTACGCGTATTATCGGTCAGATATTTGGGATAGAGGACTTGAATTTTTTCTTTTGATATATGCTTGCTGATGGGCAGGTCGCGGGAAAAAGCTGCGTCGCCATAATTTTCGTCAACGGGTTCGTTTGGGGTGATGCAACAGACATTGACAAAGAGTTTTTTGAAGCGATTCCCCCGGCAGAGTTTTTTTAGGGTTTTGGGGTGACAGTGGTCAAAATGTTCGTGCGTGATAAAGATGTAGTCGTAGATGGGTTCGGCATTTTTTAGATTATCGTCAAAAAGATATGGATCAATGGCGATGTTGACATCTCCCAAGAGAATTTCAAAAGCACCACAACCCCACCATCTGAGATGCATGTTGTCCATCGCGACCTCCCAAGTGTAAATTTGCTCAGTGGAGTTTAGTCTTTTATTTTTTATCAGACAAGCCAAATTTGGATGGGTTATTCATTGAATAATTGGCGTTACGCAGTATTCAGATAAACCATCGCAAAAATGCCATCACAAAAAGTCATCGAGAAAAGCCATCCCGCTTGGGGCTGACCAGAAGGCAGAACCCAAGCATCGCCTGTACCTGCCCAATACCGCGCCTCTGCTCGCTTGGGACGATGGTGGGGACTGCAAAGAGAATGCCGGATGTACACAGTAGCCATCATAGGAGCCGGGTTCATATCAACCAAAAAGCACCTGCCGGCCTGGCTCCGGTTGCGCCGCGACGTGAGAGTCGTCGCCGTCTGCGATCTCGACCGCAGCCGGGCCGAAGCGGTGAGCCGCCAATTCGGAGTTCCGGCGGCCTATGATGACGTCGAGCAAATGCTGGGCATGGAGCGTCCCGACTTTGTTGACGTATGCACGCCGCCCAGTGCCCATGCCGATATCGCAGTGGCGGCGCTGAAAGCGGACTCCAATGCACTGATTGAGAAGCCTTTGGCTACGACGGTGGAGGAGTGTGAAAGGATCATCGAGGCCGAGCGGGGGTCCAAAGGCCGGGTCGGCGTGGCTCATACCGAGTTGTTCCATCCGCGGGTCATCGAGGCCCGCCAGCGCATCGAGCGCGGCGACATCGGGCACCTCACCGGGATGCGTATTTTCTACTCCACGCCGGTCACTCTGTGGACGACGGACCCCGGCCACTTCGCCAACCGGCTGCCCGGCGGGTCAATAGGAGAGACAGGGCCCCATGTGGTGTACCTCTCCCAGGCATTCATCGGTCCTATCCGCGACATCCGCGTCCGGGGCCGAAAAATGTTGCCGGAGTACCCCTGGTCGCCCTTCGAGGACTATCGATTGGAGCTTGTGGGCGACCATGCCGCCAGCAGCATTGTGCTGACGTACACCAGCAAACATTCGGCCTTTCTATTGGAATTGTGGGGCACCGAAGGCATAATAAAGATCGATATGCAGAGCAAGGTGCTCGTCAACTACGATAGGGTCAACCAGTCCCCTTGGGGAATCGGCCTTTCTGCTGTCGGCGAGGCCGCCCAGATCGCCTCAGGCGCCTTCGCCAATGGCTTCGACTATCTCGCAGGCCGATTCAGGAACATCCACGACAGGACCATCAGCGAGTTCTTCAAGCGAAGCGTCAACGGTCTGCCCCCAGCCATCACATCCGAGGACGGCCTCGAGACGGTGCGGGTCATGAGCGTCATCAGCGAACAGTTGCAATCCCAGGCGGAGCGGATGGACTCCCCACGCCGTCAGCGGCGCGAACAACGCGAGCGGCCGTAGCAGGATGCGGTGCCATGAACATCGAAAATCAGCAAACCTCGAATCCCGAGGGATATTCTGTGCCCCCCCCCCCGCGCGTATCGGTAATCATTCCGGCGCGCAATGCCGAAGCGACCATCATTGCCACCCTTGATTCGATATTCGCCCAGGACTATGAGGGGCCGATAGAGGTCATCGTCGCCGACGGCTCCGAAACCCCGGCCATGTCCGAACTTATCCGGCGGTCTCACCCGTCGGTGAAGTTGATTCCCAACCCAAAAAGAATCCTCGTGCCCGGAGCCAACGCAGCGTTTCGGGCGGCCACCGGAGACATCATGGTGCGGTGCGACGCCCATGCGACCCTTCCGCCCGGTTACGTGAGCCGCGCCGTGGAAACCCTGGAGCGAACAGGGGCGGCAAACGTCGGCGGGCGACAACTATCGGTGGGGACCACCCCCTTCGAACGAACGGTGGCGATGGCCATGACCACCCCATTGGGAGTAGGCGACGCTCGCCATCGGCTGGGCGGGAAGGAGGGAGTCTCCGACACCGCCTATCTGGGCGTGTTCTCTCGTGAGACGCTGGAGGAGATAGGCGGAGGATATGCCAACGTGGCCACGAACGAGGACTATGAGTTCAACTACCGGTTGCGCGAGCGGGGAAAGACCGTATGGTTCGATCCCAAACTGGTGGTGAATTACCGGCCCCGCGGCACATTCTGGACGCTGGCGCGGCAGTATTTCAACTACGGTCGAGGGAAGTCGGCGGTTGTCATAAGGCATCCGGGCTCGGTTCGCCCTCGCCACCTCGCCGCTCCCGGGTTGGCCTTGGGCCTGGTGGCCGGGGCGGCGCTGGCCCTGGCCGGATTCCCCTGGCCGTTGGCCGCGCTGATGCTTGCTTACGTGCTGACCCTCGCGGCAGGGGCGGCGGTCGTGGGCTTTCGGCGACGGGACGCGGCGGCCATCCGCCTTCCGCTGGTGCTGGCGACCATGCACCTGAGTTGGGGGCTAGGCTTCTTCATTCCGTCCCCCTTCCCGATATTCAGGACATTCTCGAAATCAAAAAGAGATCAATGAACTCTGAACCCATTGGCAAACACCTCATAGCTCGAAGTCCAGCGTCCGGTTCACCCATCCGCGTCAGGCTCCAACCGAAGCCGGCAACGGCAGATGCGCTGGAAGTCCCGGCCACAACCGGCGGGCAGGACGTGTCCGTAACGTTTGCGACCCTGGCCGGCATGGCGGGTCTGACCCTGCTGATACAGGGGTTGCTCGCCTACATGCTGCTTCCCGAAGGAAGGGGCGCCTACGCGGTCTGCATCGCGTTCGGGACTCTGCTCGGTCTGCTCCTCACGCCTGGCGCGCAACAGGGCGCGCAGTATTTCGTGGCGGCGCGGCAGATGAGCGTCTCGCAAGGCGTGTCCTCATCCCTGATTATTTGCTTCGGCGGCGGAGGGCTGGCCGCCGCGCTGGCGGTCCCGCTGATCTACAGCGGCCTCGCCTTCTTTGAAAAGGCGGAGACCCACACGTTCCTGCTGTCGCTTGCGTTGGGGCCCCTCACGGTCATCTCCATCGCGCTCGACCACCAACTCGTCGCGCTCCGGCGCTTCCGGCACTTGGCAGTCTTCTCAATGCTCCGCGTCGCGGCGAACGCGCTCACGCTCCTGGTCCTCGTCCGGAGCCTGGGGCTTGGGGTGGACGGCGCCATCATCGCCTTTGCCGCTGGGCATGGCGTCATGATAGCCGCCTGCCTGCTGTACCTGCGTCGGCATTGCGGGCTGGTCTTCGAGATGCCGGGCCGCTCGAATATCAGCCGCGTTCTCGGCTACGGCTTGAAATACCATGCCGCGCGGCTTGGCAACGCCATCGAACCTCACCTCGGAGTCGTCATCCTGGGATTGATCGCCAGCCAGGGCGAAATTGGGCTGTTCGCAGCCGCGAGCGCGCTCATGCTTGGGTTCATGCTGGTCTCCAACGCGGTGGGCAACGCGCTGTTCCCCCGTGTCGCGGGTGCCGAGCGCGTCGAGATGGTCGCGCTCGGCCTGCGCCTGGTCTGCGTGGGCACCGCGATTCCCATGCTCGTCCTGCTCGCGTTCAGTGCGCCCCTAGTGCGCCTCCTGCTTTCGGAAGCCTTCCTGCCGGCGGTTCCGCTCTTGTGGATCATCGCGCCGGGGATGCTCGCCTACGCCATCTCGGGAATCTTCATGACACACTTCAAGGGCGCCAACCGCCCGCATATCTGCTCGTGGGCGGTCTTCCTGGGACTGTGCGCCAATCTCAGCGCGCTTCTCCTGCTCTACCCGAGACTCGGCGTCGAGGCCGCGGCGTGGGGCATGACCATCGGCATGGTGTGCGGATGGTTGTTCCTCGCCATAGCTTTCCACAGAACGACTCGAACGGGTCTGCCCGCGGTCTGGTTGCCGCGGCGTCGCGACGCCAGTTTCTTGTGGGCCGCGGGCCGGTCCGCGCTGTCCGGCGGGATCAGGGGGATATCCGCCGCCCATGCTCAACTCGAGAAAGAGGAGGAATCACGTTGACCGGGAAAGAGAGCCGAGCACCCAGCATCCTGCTCATCGCTCCGATACAGAAGACCGGGGCGTCCGATACCAACGTGGTCGGCGGCAACAAGGTGATGGCCGACGAGCAGGTTCGGGAATTGGAGGCACGCGGCTTCGAGGTGGACGTCATCGACACGTCCGGGGCCGTGACCAATCTGCCCACCTGGAAAATCAGGGCCCATCGTCTGGCGAGGTTCCTGAGAGTGGCTTGGGGAGCCGCAAGGAAGATATGGCACTCCGACGGCGTGTTCCTCATCATCGCGCCCTATTCGGCCCTGAGCCTGGCATCGTTCATGTGGGTCGTCTGCAAGATGACGCGCAGGCCCCTGGCACTGCGTCTCACCGGGGGCGATATGATGTTGGATTACTTGGGATATGGCGCCTTCGCCCGCTGGCTGACCGACCGTACCTATATGCGCTCTTCGCTGGTGTACGTGGAGACGCAGTATCTGCACCGCAACTTCGACAACCGGGACAACTTTAAGTGGTTCCCGAATACGAGGGACATAGAGGTGCCCGCCCGGGCCGGGCGCGACCGGGTGGAAAAGCTGATTTTCGTCGCCCGTTTGGACATGGACAAGGGGCTGACCGAAGCCCTCGCCGCCTGCCGCCATCTGCCGGAGAATTGTCATCTCAACGTCTTCGGCCCCGGCATGTCCGACACGGACTTCTCCCTGTTCGAGGACCATCCCAGGGCGACCTACGGCGGTGTCCTGGACCCGGCGGAAATACCGCGAGTCCTCAGTGAACACGACCTGCTGGTGTATCCCAGCTACTACCGGAGCGAGGGCTACCCCGGTGCCATCCTCGAAGCCTTCCAATGCGGCCTGCCCGTCGTCGCCGCCAGGTGGGGCGGCGTTGCCGAACTGGTCGAGCACGAAGATAGCGGGTTGCTGGTGGAACCCCGTTCCGCCGCAGAGGTCGAGGCCGCGATCAGGCGGCTACTGGACGAGCCTGATCTGTACCGGCAACTCTGCGAGGGAGCAAGACGGCGAGGGGCCCACTTTCGGAGCGCCGACTGGTACGACCGCGTGGCCGCCGAACTGTGCAACCTGTGCCGGAAACAGATCCCGCACGGGCGGCTGGTCAAATGGCCATGACTGAAAGGTGAACGTATGTTGCGACTTATTCCGTTACTCTGGAGGCGACTCGAGTTCGCATTGGTCACCTGCATCGCCGCGCTGGGCGCGGGTCTCGTGCTCCTGCGGGTGGCCAGCTACCGACCGAGCATGGGGTGGGATGCCGTCAACTACATCACGGTGGTCCGCAATCTCTTGGCGGGTGATGGCCTTGTCGGCTTGAGTAGTAACCCTTTGGTGTTTTGGCCGCCGCTGTATCCGGCGATGCTCGCTGGCGGGGGATTGTTCGGGCTCGACCCGTCCGCCGTCGCCGGGCCGCTCAACGCCGTCATCTTCGGGCTGACCGTTCTGGTCGCGGGTTGGTGGCTACGGTGCCATCTGCACTCCCGCTTCCTGTGGCTGTGGGGCTGCGTCTCGATCGCGCTGGCCCTGCCGCTCGCCGAGATCGCGTCCGAGGCCATGAGCGAGTCGGCTTTCATTCTGTTCGTAACGCTCGCACTGACGCAGATCGACGCCCACCTGGGCGGCGGCAAACGCGCCTCCCTGATCCGGGCGGCGATGTTCAGCGCGCTGGCCTGCCTGACCCGCTACATGGGCGCTGCCGTGATCCTGGCAGTGGTCCCGCTGCTGCTGCTTGCCGCACGGGTTGCGCCGCGAGAGAAGATGAAGCGCATCGCCGTCTATACGCTGATTGCCGCGGCGCCGGTGGGTCTGTGGATGCTACGGAACTATCTGCTTGTCGGATCACCGACCGGCGCAAGAGACATGGGTTTCTACTCATTTGGCTTCATCGTGGCCGAGGCGGTGCGCCTCGCCGTCAATGACTGGTGGCTCGTCGGGTTAACCGCCCCGGTCCTGTTGGCCCTCGTGATGGCCGCCTGCCATGCGTTCCATCGCCTCTCGCAACGGAAAAGAGATGCTCCTGTCGCTTCGGATGTTGCCTGGGGTCCGTTGCGCGTATGCGGCGGTTTTGCGCTCGCCTACCTGACGCTGCTCGTCGCCGCGATGATGTCGGGAGGCACCTGGGATGGATTGCAGTGGCGATTCCTCGCTCCGGTGTATGTTCCGTTCTTGCTCACGGCATTGCTACTGCTGGACGGTACCCTGCGGTATGTGCGGAAGACACTTGCCGCCGTCCTGATGTCGGTGCTGTCTCTGCAGGTGGCTTGGCTGGTTGTGCTGCATGACCGCGAGATACGGCTCTGGAATGCCGGTGTGCGACAAGGGTATCTCGCACCGCGGTGGAGGCATTCAGAGAGCGTGCAGTACCTTCGGGAGGCGGCTCTGACAGGCGCGATCGTGAGCAAGGCCCTGACCGTCACGAGTTTGTACGCCGACAGTCCGGTACGCCATTACGCACTACCGTGTGAACCGGATCGTCTGCGGTCCGCCTTGTCGGTCGCACTTGGCAGCGGAGAGGTGCATGTCCTCTATTTCAGTGACTGGCGGGGAGAATGCTCTCGGCAGCAGCACGACGACCTCGGAAGGGCCTTGTCTCGGTCGCCCTTGCTGGAGTTGGTGGCGGAACTGGCGGACGGCACGCTGTATCGCCTGCGCGAACGCGAATCCCTGGAGTCCCGGCCCGCCATGTTCCGCAGTTCTGATGCTCCGGTGGTGGACGAGTCGTTCGCCGCCTTTTTCAACCAGTCCCACGGCCGGCGGCTGCCCGGGGAACCGTGGCGGTGGGAGAAAGGCGGCGATTCCGATGGCTAGACGAGCCTCCCCGTTCAACGGCCCACCTACGTGTACACCCCCACGGCTGCCAATGTCGGGCATCGCCTGCGCGCTTCGGTGTACTACGCAGACCAGGGCGGCAACCGAGTCAGAGCGACTACCAAGCTGTCCGAACCCGTACAGCCGGCCATCCCGAAAGTGCTCTTGGCACCGCCCAGAAGCGAAGACGGCAGGGGCGTGGCGGGCGCTTCCGAAGCGGACCGCGGCATTCGTTCCAAGTACGCTGTGTATCTCCGCGGAAACAGGCTGATCTATGAAAACCAGAGTTGCAGCTGGGAAGACGAATACGGTACGCGGTTCCCGTTGCTCGTCTATTCGTTGGATTCCGAAAGTGGAAAGCGCGAACGCGATACGCTGGATTTTGAATGGCGCAAGGATTCTTGGAAGAACAACGGCACCTGCGTCACCGAGCGCCAGCTTCCCAACAAGGACATCTTCGGCATCCAAACCGGACAGGTTGACCGCGATGGGAACCTCCTTTGGGAAGCGGAGCACTGGTTCAAGGAGAAACGTCGGTGGTTTGACGGCCAACACGGACGACCTTCCCCATCACTCCGGGGCTATTGTACCGGTAGCTCTGCGAGGGAGCAAGATGGCGAGGGGCCCACTTTCGGAGCGCGGACTGGTACGACCGCGTGGCCGCCGAACTGTGCAACCTGTGCCGGAAACAGATCCCGCACGGGCGGCCGGCCAAACGGCCATGACTAAAGGATAAATCATCGTATGTTGTCGCTAATACATCCGCCCCCTTTCGACCTTGACAACCGCCTCTCGTGTGGACATGATGAGGACAATCCGCGCCGTCGGGCGGCGGGATGAACCGGGTTTCCCGGGCGGGGCAGGGTTGAAGAACAGGGGCGGGATAGCACTAACGAATACGGACTATCCGTTGACCTCGGAGACGTATGGCAGTAGAATATCCGTACCGAGGCGGGTAACGTTGTCTGTCCGGGCCACGCCGGCCGCCGACCAGAAGGAGCATACCAGTATGTCAGTATCCCGGCAAAACGATCATCTCCTGGCGGAAGACCTCTCCTCTCGGGCGGTTACCGTGAAGTCCTTTCCGTCCGTAATGTACCTCGAGGCGACGCGCGGGTGTCCGTATACCTGCATCATGTGCAAAGTGCCTGACGAACACGGCAGAAAGTCGGTCGACGTCAGTCAAGACTTGCTCAACAGAGTAAGCCCGTATTTCCAATATCTGGAAATACTGGGCATTCACCTGTATGGTGAACCCCTGATCAGCCGCAACATCGATTACTTCATTGAGGCGACGCGCGCGAACGACTGTTATCTGCATATGAACTCCACCGGTTTCTTTCTCAAACCCGAGTTGGTCGACCGCCTCCTGGCGACCAGGCTCCACATCATGTTCTCCATCCACGCCGGAACGTCCGCGACCTACCGGAAGATCATGGGGCAGGACCTACAACGGGTCATGGACAATATCTCCTACCTGACCGAAAAAAGCACCCTGAGCGGTTCCCCGGACAACGAGTTCTGGTTCAGCTATATCGTCGTGAAGGAAACCGTAAACGAGATCGATGACTTTCTACTGCTTGCCCATCGCACGGGAGTTTCCAAGGTGCGGTTCATGAAGCTGGACCCGAACCCGAAGATTCTCAAGGGGGCATATCGTGAAGCTGAGGATTTCGTTTACCGGTATCACGAGCAGTTCAACCGCGAGGTCGGCCAGACATTCCTCGACCAGTTGCCGCGTATTCGGGAACGAGCGCAGGAACTGGGCATCACCATTGAGGCCGGCAATATGGAATTTGCCGCTGCTCATGGCGTGAGCCTAAAACAGGCGGCGCACCGGGCGTCGCGGCTGCTTCCCATCGAGCTCAACATATTGCCGCTTGTGAAGCGGCGGGTTGATCCCTCGGGAGGAGGCTGTTGCTTGGCGCCCTGGACCGGACAGATTCAGATCAGTCAGGACGGCAACGTAAACCTCTGCTGCTCCGCCAGATACAGCTTGGGAAATGTCTTCGAAAAGAGCCTGGAAGAAATCTGGAACGACCATCGGATACGCGCCATACGAGGCGATTTTCACAACGGTCTGTTCCCACGAACGTGCGGCTATTGCAAGGGAATGCCCGCCGATGAGTACGGCGTCAAAATCGTCGGCCGCTACGCCTGACGTCACGCACTAGCTGACTGATAGACGAGCCCCGAGTGCTGTCGCTACCGGATATGCGCCGGAAATAGACCCCGCACGGGCGGCTGGCCAAACGACCGTGATTCAAAGGTAAACGCATGCCGCAACTTATTCCGTTGCTCTGGAGGAGACTCGATTTCGCATCGGTCACCTGCATCGCCGCGCTGGGCGCAGGTCTCGTATTCCTGCGGCTGGCCAGCTACGGACCAAGCGTGGGTACGGATGCCGCCAGCTACATCACAGCGGCCCGCAGCCTCCTGGCGGGTGATGGTCTTGTTGGCACGGGTGGTGGCCCTTGGGTGTACTGGCCGCCGCTGTATCCGGCGATGCTCGCCAGCGGGGGACTGTTCGGGTTCGACCCCTACGCGGTCGCCGGGCCGCTCAACGCCGTCATCTTCGGGCTGACCGTTCTGGTCGCGGGTTGGTGGCTGCGGCGCCATCTGCACTCCCGTCTCCTGTGGCTGTGGGGCTGCCTCTCGACCGCACTTGCCCTTCCGCTCGCCGAGATCGCGTCCCAGGCCTTGACCGAGTCGGTTTTCGTTCTGTTCGTAACGCTCTCGCTGACGCAGATCGACGCCCATCTGGGCGGCGGCGGACGCGCATCCCTGATCCGGGCGGCGGCGTTCAGCGCGCTGGCCTGCCTGACCCGCTACATGGGCGTTTCCCTGATCCTGGCGGTGGTCCCGTTGTTGCTTGCCGCGCGGGTTGCGCCGCGGGAGAAGATGAAGCGCATCGTCGTCTATACGCTGATTGCCGCGGTGCCGGTGGGTCTGTGGATGCTGCGGAACTTTCTGCTTGCCGGATCAACGACCGGCGAAAGAGGCTGGGATCCCTACTCATTTGGCTTCATCGTGTACGAGTTTTTACGACTTGCGGTTGCGGGCTCGTGGATCGGCGGGTTGACCGCCCCGGTCCTGTTGGCACTCGTGATGGTCGCCTGCCATGCGTTCCACCGCCTCTCGCGCCGGAAAAGCGGCGCTCCCGTTGCTTCGGATGTTGCTTGGGGCCCGTTGCGCGTATTCGGCGGTTTTGCGCTCGCGTACCTGACTCTGTTCGTCGCCGCGGTGATGCTGGGAGCCACCTGGTATGTTGAATCCGACCTGGGGAGATTCCTCATTCCCGTGTATGTTCCGCTCCTGTTCGCGGCGCTGCTACTGATGGACGGCGCCCTCCGGTATGCGCGGAATCGTTACCGCGCCAGTGGGGGGAGTTCAAGCGATCGGGGGAAGACACTTGCAGCCATCCTGATGTTGGCACTGTCCCTGCAGGCGGCCGGACTGGTTGCGCTGCATGCCCGCGACATACTGCTCTATAATGCCGGTGTGCGACAAGGGTATGGCGAACAGCGGTGGAGGAATTCAGAGAGCGTGCAGTACATTCGGGAGGCGGCTTTGACAGGCACGATCCTGGGCAATAACCCGATCATCCCGCGCTTGCACGCCGACAGTCCGGCACGCCATTACAGACTACTGTGTAAACCGGATCGTGTGAGGCCCGCATTGTCGCACGCACTTGGCAGAGGAGAGGTGCATGTCCTCTATTTCCATGCCCTCTATTCCAGTGACTGGACCTCTTGGAACCCATGCTCTTGGCAACAGGACGACGCCCTCCGAATCGCCTTGTCTCGGGAGCCTTTGCTGGAACTGGTGGCGGAACTGGCGGACGGCACGCTGTATCGCCTGCGCGAACGCGACTTCCGGGAGTTCCCGCCCGCCATGTTCCACAGTTCCGATGCTCCGATGGAGGGCAAGTTGTTCGTCGCCTTTCTCAACATGTCCCACGGCCAGCGGCTGCCCGGGGAACCGTGGCGGTGGGAGAAAGACGACGATGCCGATAGCTGGACGAGCCTCCCCGTTCAACGGTCTGACTACGGGTACACCCCCACGGTTACCGATGTCGGGCATCGCCTGCGCGCTTCGGTGTACTACGCAGACCACCTCGGCAACCGAGTGAAAGCGATGACCAAGCCGTCCGAACCCGTACAGCCGGACATCCTGAAAGTATTGGCGCCGCTTGGAAGCGAAGACGGAGGGGCGCGGCGGGGCGCTTCCGAAGCGGACCGCGGCATTCGTTCCAAGTACGATCTGTACCTCCACGGAAACAGGCTGATCTATAGGAACCGGAACTGCAGATGGGAAGACGAAGCCGGTACGCAGTTCCCGTTGATCGTCTATTTGTTGGATTCCGAAAGTGGAACGCCGGAACGCGATACGCTGGATTTTGAATGGCACGAAAATTTCTGGAAGAACAACGGAACCTGCGTCGCTGAGCGCTATATTCCCGACCAAGACATCGTCGGCATCCGAACCGGACAGGTTGACCGCTATGGGAACCTCCTTTGGGAAACGGAGCACTGGTTCGAGGAGAAACGGCGGTAGTTTGACGGCCAACACGGACGACCTTCCCCACCACTCCGGGGATATTGTACCGGCAACTCTGCGAGGGAGCAAGACGGCGAGGGGGCCACTTTCGGAGCGCGGACTGGTACGACCGCGTGGCCGCCGAACTGTGCAACCTGTGCCGGAAACAACCCCCCGCACGGGCGGCTGGCCAAACGACCATGACTAAAAGGTGAACGTATGCTGCGGCTTATTCCGTTACTCTGGAGGCGACTCGAGTTCGCATCGGTCGCCTGCATCTCCTTTTCCTTCTGGGTGCTGGCCGTCCTGGTCCACATAAAGCTGCAAGGCGGTGTGATAGAGCCGCTCGTCCTTGGGGCGATGCTCCTGTGTTGCCTGCTCCTGCTGGGTTTCGTGCGCCTCCGCTGGTGGAAGTCTCTTGGAACGCCCGGATGGTTCCTCCTCGCCTCGATAGCGTCCTACCTCTTCATTTCCTCCGGCACTTCGCTCGCCACCGACGCCGAATTGTTGACCAAAGACGTGCTGCGCCAAGCCTTCTTCTTCCTCGTCACCCTGGCTGCCATACTGGGCGGCCGCTGGCTACTGGAGCGAATCGGGGCCGAGACGTTGTTGAAGTGGACGCTCGTGATTCTGGTGGCAAGTTGCGCCGTCGTTCTGGCCTCGCCGTTGCTACGCGATATTGGCGTGTTGCCGGAGTACCAGCATCCCTATCGCCTGACCGGCACTTTTACCGACCCCAACGACGCGGGCTTCATCGCTTGCCTGACGGCAGTGCTGGCGTTGGCGTTTCAATCCAACGGACGACAACGTCCCTTCGGGTGTGTGGCCCTGGTCCTGGGATGCGCCGCGGGACTCGCATCGGTTTCCTATACGGCGGTTATTGTTCTGGGCGGGATGCTGACTTTGTTCCTGCTGCTGAACGTCCGCCGCCTAAGACAAGACCTCATGCATACCGGCCTGACTGTTCTGTGCATGGCCGGCGTCCTGGTTTGGCTCATTCCGGGGGCGCCGGTAGGGTATACCGACGAGGCCTGGATTGTTGACCCGCACGAAGCAAAGCGGGTGGGAGACACTGTCACCGTTTTCCTGGTTTACGACAAGTCCCACCGGGCTGACGACAACCCGGTCAATCCCTGGCGATGGCAGCGGGCCGACGCCCGGCCCGGCGATGCCAATATGCCCGACGACGCCACTTGGACCAACATCGAAGACGCGCTCTCACCCAACTACACCCCGGCGGACGAAGACGGGGGCAAGTTCTTGCGCGCCTGGGTGTCCTACGAGAAGAACGGCATGACGCACCGGGTTCAGACGAAGGCCATAGGCCCGATCATGGCGGCATCCGCAACGGCCGCGACGGATGCCGGCGCGCTGGGCCAGCTACTGAAGGACCCGGGCAATACCGTGGAGGCTTTCCGAGGCAAAGCCGATTCCAACATCGGCAGTGCGAGAGCTCTATCGAGACGAATGCTCTTGTGGGGGATGGGCTTCAACAAGGTCCTGGAATCGCCCATCGCAGGTCACGGCTTGTATCAACTCCACTATATGGAGGGTTCCCCTATCGGAAACCAGGGGAGACCGACTGGCGTCCATAATGTGTACCTGATGCTGGTTGGCGAAGCGGGCATTATTCCATTGGCATTATACTTGTTATCCCTGTTCTTCTTGATGCGGTTGCTTTGGATCGTGCCGAAGTCCCTAGGCAGAGATCTGGTCGTCGGATGGGTTATTGTGATGGCCCTGTACGGCTTGTCGTATCACCATTTACTCATCATAGGGTACTACAATTTCGTTATCGGCCTGACCTGCGCCACGGCGGCGTTCCTCGTTCAGAAGCAAAGAGACCCAACTGCGGCGTGACGGCAGGCGGGGCAAAAATTGAGTTATGTGGAGTTCGCTTGGAATGAATCATAGTTTCCGAAGTCTCTTGCGGCTATCGCGCCGGATAGGAATGGACAGCCTTCGAAAGGTCTATCACACCGTCGGCGGTCGGGTAGCCAAGCGTCTCGGGCTGAAAAGGACACCCTTTCTGCCCACCAGCGTTGATGTCGAGCCCATCGATACGTGCAACTTTGCCTGCGACCATTGCCAGGTGACGCATTGGACACGGAAGACGACCCGGTTGACCACCGAGCGGTTCATCTCAATTCTCCGCCAGTTGCCGATGCTTCGTCAGATCAAGCTCCAGGGAATGGGAGAACCCCTGCTGAACCGGCATCTGATTGAGATGCTGGAAGAGGGAGAGGATGGAGGGGGCGCCGTCTCCATCGTAACCAATGGTTCGGTTTATACCGAGAATATCGCCCAGCGGCTTAGCTCCTTGCGGGGAACGACGATTATCATCAGCATGGATGGCGCGACGGCTGAGACTTTCGAGGCAATCCGGGTTAACGGCAACTTTCAGAAAGTTGTCGCTAACGTTGCCGACATGGTACGCCGCCGCGGCCGCAGCGTCTGGCCCGGTATCGAACTGCGGTCGGTGGTTACGCTCCGGAACGCCCACGAACTTCCAGACCTCGTGCGGTTGGCGAAACGCCTCGGTGTGGACAAGCTGACGGCAACAACTTTGCTCACCGACTGGGGGAAAGAGGATATGGAGGGGTCAATTGCGCCGATAGACGTTTCCCGGGAAGATCCCCGGGTGGACCAGTATATCCGGGAGTCAAGAGAAGTCGCCGCTGAGATCGGGATGCCGCTCAGCGTCGAGCATGGTCAAAGATATTCCAGGGCAAACCGGTGCCCCTGGCCTTGGCAGAGTTCCTACATCGCGGCAAACGGCGACGTCGTCCCCTGCTGTCAAATAGCCGATTCCAGCGTCGTAAAAATGGGCAACGTTTTCGATGAACCCTTCGCCAATATCTGGAACAACGGCAAATACCGGAAGTTGCGCCAGCGAATCGCCGGAAACGACATTCCGCACTACTGCCGCGGTTGCTATGGGATGAAGCCGGCAACCGCGAGGACGACCCCCAATGCGTGAGTTGAAGCGACCAGCGAGCGAGGATCCCGAGGCCGGGGGACGAAGGGGGAAACTACGGAAGGAGAATAATATGAGCGATACTGCTGACTTCGGCCGGGGAGTGCAAGGGGAACCCTCTCGCAAGAAAAGTGTCCGGTTCCCTGCTTGGGCGGCAGACAGGCGGCCCGACCGCTTCACCCTGCTCCTCGCCGCCCTTGCAGTGCTAGGCGCCGTACTCATCCTGGCGCGGCAGGCCACCTACGGAGTGGGACTAACCTCGGATTGGGCCAGTTACCTGTCCGTGGCCCGGAGTCTGTTGGCGGGAGAGGGCTTCGTTCAAATTTACGGTTGGCCCTATTTGCACTGGCCGCCGCTGTATCCGATGCTGCTCGCCGCGGCCAGCCTCTTTGCGTTTGACCCCTACGACGTCGCCGGGCCGTTGAATGCCGTCGTCTTCGGCCTGACTCTATTCGTCGCCGGTCAATACTTGCGGCGGCATGTGCAACACCCTTTCCTGGTTATTTGGGCTTGTCTCGCCCTCATGCTGGCAATCCCCTTGACCCGGGTGGCCTCTCACGCAATTTCCGAGGCGCCCTTCATCCTGTTCGTGACGCTCTCTCTGGTCCGAATGTCCACATTTCTGGATACCGGCAAGCGTTCGGACCTGATTTGGGCCGCGGCGTTCGCTTCCCTGGCCTTTCTGACCCGCTATATCGGCGTCACCTTGATCATCACCACCTTACCCCTGCTGATCTTCCAGCGCGGCGGCGTGCCATTGGAGAAAGCGAAGCGCGTTGGCTCGTACCTGTTGATTGCCGCGCTGCCGGTGGCGCTGTGGCTGTTGCGGAACGTCCTGGTCCACGGAAGATACCATGGGCCCAGAAACCCGCCGCCGTGGACATTGCTGGAGATTCTGGACAAGTTCCTGAGCGATCTGGCCGGGTGGGTCTTCCTCTACTTGCCATCTGGGAGTGTCAGAGTAGCCGCCGCGGCACTGGTCGGAGTGGCCCTATTGGTGCTGGCAGTGTCCGTCAGCCGTGCGTTCGTGCGTTCGTCCGTTCGTGCCGGAAGGGTGGGGAACGACGCCGGATGGAGTCCTTTCCACTTGTTCGGCGGCTTTGCCCTGGTGTACTCTTTCTCACCGCCTCGCAAGCGGCCACCGAAATCCTCCCCTTGGGCGAACGCTATCTCTCTCCCGCATATATCCCGCTCCTGTTCGCGGCGGTATTCGCGCTGGACAAGTTCCTTGAGAACCTCCGGCGGACTACCGGTGATTCAGAACAAAATAGTGCGGGGAGGGGCAGAACGGCGAGTCTGCTATTGGTTGTCCTGGTGACAACCCTTTCCCTTTGGCTGGCTTGGCAGGTGGTGCTGAACGTGCGTGAAATCAGACAGAATAATGAGGGCCGAGGCATGGAAATGGCCGCGGTATTGGTCAACTCGGAAACCTTGCGGTACATCGAGGAGCATCTAATGGCGGACCGGATATTCAGCAATGCAGGAGATGCCATATACATCCGCACAGATCATGCGGACTGTCACTATCTCCCCACCAAGCCTACGATGAGAGGGATGAGAAGGGATATAGAAAATGCTGCGCCCGGCGATTATGTCGCTTGGATAGATTTGAATTGGATGGATTCGAAGACTATCGCCGTGTTGAGGAAATTGCTGGGACTGGAGCCGGTGGCCGAGTTGTCCGACGGTTCAATCTATCGCGTAACCCGCAGCGGCGCCGATCCCGCTCCTGCCTTTTTCATCAGCATCGTCGCTCCGATAGCAGGCGAGCCGTTCGATGTCAAGTTGTCCGCTTGGCTTGAATGCAGGCGTTCCGGCCGATGGCTATGGGAACGGGGCAGCGATGCGACTGGCTGGACCAAAGTCACGCCCCGCGGGGCAACCTACCAATACACACCCACCGCCGCGGACGTTGGCCATCGCCTGAGGGCCTCCGCGGACTGTACGGAAAAAGACGGGAAGACAATCAGAACGATGACCGCGCCGTCCGCACCTGTGCTTGGCGGTTTCGATAACCCCTGGGAAGCGGAGTTCCGCCGATGATGAAGATTTGGACAACGCTGTTAAATGGGCGCCTAGAGATGAGGAGCACCGCATTTCCCGCGCTCATCGCACTCGTCGCGGCCTTGGGCGCGGCGCATATCCTCGTCCGCACGTCCACCTACGGCGCGGCGCTCAACGACGACGCCCTCAACTACCTGTCGGCAGCCGAGAGCCTGGCCGCCGGAGAGGGCCTGCTGAGCCCCAGCGGCGGGCAAATGGTGCTCTTTGCACCTTTCTTCTCCATGGCAATGGCGTTCCTGAGCCTGTTCGGCATCGAACCGGTGGACGGGGGCCGGCTCCTGAACGCAACTGCCTTCGGCCTGCTCATCCTGGTGTCGGGCCTCTGGCTGAGCCGGCGTCTCGAGTCGCGGCTGATCGCGCTGGGCGTAGCGGTGGCGGTGATGGCAGCCCTCCCCCTCGCTCATGCCGCTTCGACCTTCCTGAGCGAACCCCTCTTCATCCTGTTCACCCTCCTCGCCCTGATGCCGCTGGAGTCGTTCCTGAACCGGAGAAGCGGCATGCCGGCCCTCGTGCTTTCCGCGGTATTCGCCGCATTCGCCGCACTGACGCGGTACATGGGAGCTGCGCTCATCCTCTCCGCAGTCCTCATGCTCCTTTCGCGCCGGAACGCCCCGGTACGCGAGCGGTTGAAGCATGCACTGGTCTTCGGCGCCATTTCGTCGCTCCCGCTCGCGGCGGCGCTGGCGCGCAACCAACGGGTCACCGGAACCCTCACCGGGGACAGGACCGACGCGTCGGGACAGTCCCTGTTCGATTCGCTGAGCCAGATCGCCGCGGTGTTCTACGGGTGGGCCGACCCGCTGGCCCCTATCCACTGGCAGTTGCCGCTCTCGCCGTGGCTGCTTGCCGGCCTGTTTCTGCTGCTCGCGGCACTTCTCATCATCACCCCCCGTCCGGGAAGGGCGTCTTCCGTCTTCCGGATCTTCTCGCTGATGTACCTTGCGATCATCGCCGTGGTGGCGCCGCTCACGAGCGGGCAGGGCATAGACAGTCGATTCTTGGCGCCGGTCTACGTCCCGCTGCTGTTCGTCGCGGCGTTCTGGCTGGACGGACTCCTGCGCAGCAAGGCGACGGGCAGGATGTCCATGGGCCGGTGGGCGCTGGTTGCTCTCGCGCTCGTCGGCGGTTCCTGGCATGTCGGCGTCTCGGTGCAGCAGAATCTGCGATTGACCGCCGAAGCACTGGAATCGGGGTACATCGGCCAGAGTTTCAACACGGCGTACTGGAAGGATTCCGAGCTCGTGGCATATATCCGGGCGAACCCCGTCTCCGGCCGGTACTACAGCAACTACCCCAATTTACTCCGGTGGAACGCGGGTGTTCCGGGAACGCGGGTGACTTGGGTTCCGATGCCCCGGCGGAACCTGCAGAACATCTACGATTGCCCGCGTTGGTTCGAGCGGGCCATCCTGAAATCCCGGCAGTACGAGGAACCCGAAGAGTATGTCGTATGGGTCGGCCAGGGCAGCCGGATAGTTTGCGGCCTCTTGCAGATGGAGTCGCCTCTCCCGTTGGAGCCGGTGGCGGAACTGGTCGATGGCACCATATTCAGGGTGAATGAAGCCTTCGACAGCACCGGCGCACGTCAGTCCGCCTTCGAGGCGTTCGTATCCGACTACGAGGCGCTCGTATCCGGCGAACCGGCAGTCCGCTCAGACTTCAACATCTACCTTCACGAAGACACGCTGATCTACTTCAAGGAGCCGTGCGCCCGCGCCGACACGGAGGCAACGTTCTTTCTGCACCTATACCCGGTTGAAGTGAACGACCTGCCCGACCATCGCCGGGGGCATGGCTTCGACAACCTGGACTTCGATTTCATCCAGCTCGGCGTGATATTCGACGGGAGATGCTTGGCGAAAGTCCCCCTACTGGAATACGACATTGCCTCTATCAGTACCGGCCAGTACGTGCCCGTGGCAGGCGGTTTCAACCACCTTTGGAAGGCGGAGTTCCCTTGGAAAGAACGCAAATGAACATTCCCGTCCCCGCCCACCCTCTGCGCGTTTCTCGGGAACGGCTGACCCTTGCGGCGTTCGTGTGCCTGCTCCTAGTGGCGGCGGGGCTGCGCTTCCATGGCCTGTCGGGGAAATCCGTAGGGTATGACGAAGCGGTTGCCGCCAATAATTCGAGTGGCACCCTCTCGGAAGTCGTCCACAATACCCGCGACCATAACTCCTCTCCCATACTGTACCCCCTGGTGCTGTGGGCGGTCCAGAGAGTGGCTATCTCGGACTTCAGCATCCGCGTTCTGCCGGCCACGGCCAGCGTCTTGACCGTGGCCGTGATATTATTCTTGTTGCCGCGCCTGGGAATTGCCCGGGGAGCCGCCTTTCTGGCGGCCCTGCTGGCGACTCTTTCGGTTGCCGCAATAGAGCACGCCCAGGATGCGCGGGAATACTCCATCGACGCGCTGCTTGCCGCGCTGATGATAGCGGGGCTGCTGTGGTATCTGCGGGACGGCAGGAAGGCCCTGCTCTGCGCTTCGCTGTTCCTCGCGCCCTTGCTCCAGTACGGCTTGGTCCTGTTCGGCGTCGCCCTGATGAGTGCCGCTACGGTTCTGCCCCCCTCCCGACCCCGGCAACGCCAGAAGGGGATTTACGCCCGAGCCGGATTCGCCATTGGTTCCAGCGGCGCATCGCTCTGGTCTGGCCGGCGGGGTGCTTCCTGGCGGGGTGCGCCATAAGCTACGCGGTCACTTTGCGCTATCAATGGCAAGAGGGAGGATTTGCCTCGAAAAGCTACTTACAGAAGAATTACTACCAGGGGAAATTTGAAGCGCACTCGATCTTCGAGTTTTCGATCGACGGGACCTGGGGTTTATTGACGTATCATTTGCCGTGGGTTGTCGCGACAGCGGCGCTTGTCGCCTTCGCGCTCCTCCTGGTCGCGGCATTCCTTGGAAAGTTTCAAGGAGCGTTTCCCGGCGGTGCCATCGCGGTTTTATTTCCGCTTTGCATCGCGGTTTCCGTCGGCGCCGCCTTGCTGGGAATATACCCTCTTGGGGGCATTCGCCAGGTTATCTATCTGGGGCCGGTCGTCTTCCTGGTCGCCGGCGTCGCCATCCATTGGATAGCTGATCGTCTGGCTGCGCCGACGCACCGGGTGTGGCTGGCGCCCGGCGCTGGTCTCGCGGTCGCTGGCGCCACAGCCCTAGCCGGAGTGGGCGCCATGAGGCAGGACAGTCCATACAAGACACGTCAAAACATCAAATCCGTTCTTGCCGCACTGGAAGAACGGGTGCGGGAAGATGACATGGTTTACGCATTCAAGGGGACGGCCCCGGCCATCCGGTTCTACCACGGAGAAGAGGGAAGTCCAGACAATCACTACTATGGGACCCGCTGGTGTACGACCCCCGCCGAACCGGGTCTCCGTCCGTGTCTCCGTGAGATGATCGATTTGATCGCCTCGTTCCCCAATATTCCAGATAGAATCTTCCTAGTACTCTGTAAATTAAATACTTTGGAATTTCAATTATTTCAAGGAGGCGTTCTCATGCCCAAACAACACGTCCAACTCACCCCCACAGACCGAGACACTTTGACCGCCTTGATCACCAAAGGAGACCAAAAAGCCCGAATCTACAAACGCGCTTTGGGCTTGCTTGAACTCGACCGAGGCAAAACCTACCCCCAAGTGGCTCAAACCCTCGGCATGACCGGGCAGACCCTGAGTCATTGGGCAAAGAAATACCGCACCCTCGGCTTGGATGGCCTCAAAGATGCCCCGCGGCCAGGACGCCCGGTGGAGATGACCGGCAAGCAACGGGCCCAAATCACCGCCTTGGCCTGTTCAACCCCCCCGGCAGGCCATGGCAGATGGACGTTGCGCCTCTTGGCGGATCACTGCGTGGCATTGGGCTCTTGTGAGCATCTCTCACACACGCATGTTAAAACGAGTCTAAAAAAACGAATTGAAGCCCCACTTGAAGAAAACTTGGTGCATCCGCAAAGTGGATGCGTCCTTTCTCGCACGCATGGAAGCCTTGCTTTGGCTGTATGACCAACCTTATGATCCCAATGTTCCTGTGGTCTGCTTTGATGAACGTCCTTGTTTTCTCATCGGACAAGTCCTGGATCCCTTGCCCCTAACAACAGGCCAAGTGACCAAAGAACATTATGCCTATACCAAACACGGTTCGTGTGCTTTGTTGGCCGCCATTGAGCCTTTAACCGGCAAACGGCTTGCCGAAATCTATCCTCGGCGCACGATGAAGGAAGACACCCACTTTTGTCAGGCTCTGACACAGCATTGGCCACAGGCGGAGAAAATCCGCTTGGTGCAAGACAATCTCAATACGCATACCCGCCATGCCTTCTATCGTTACTTGCCGGCCGATGAGGCGTTTGCCCTCGC
The DNA here is from genome assembly GCA_958295785.1 of uncultured Latescibacterota bacterium. GTDB lineage: Bacteria > Latescibacterota > UBA2968 > UBA2968 > UBA2968 > VXRD01. The sequence continues at coordinate 133,243 of OY282377.1, read as the reverse complement.
GCAGAAGTTTGAGTTCTTCTTTACTCCCAAGGCGGCGAGTTGGCTCAACATGATCGAGATCGAATTTTCGGCTCTGGCGCGAGGATGTTTGAATAGGCGCATTGCGACGCAGGCGGAACTACGCCGGGAAGTTTTGGCCTTCTTTCAGGAGCGGGAGGCCAAGGGCATCCCCTTGAATTGGCAGTTCACTTTGCCCAAGGCCAGAGACAAGATGAATACCCATTATCAACGCGTTTATCCAGACAATTCAAAACTTAGGATAACTTAATTTACAGAGTAATTAGGGGGGTAGGTCCCGATAATTTTAAGATGGCTTCTAAGGTCCCCTGCTCCGGAATATTCGCAAAGAGGGCGTGGGTTATGACGGATGAACCGCAGGAGCTTTTGCGAGGAGATTTTTAGAGTCCCTAACAAAAAGCGTTGACAGGGATTTGTGAGAGGCCGACTTTGAGGCGTTCCTGCGGGTGTTCACTCCTCTGTTTCAGACGCTTGATTTCTTTATGTTAGGGCTTCTTAGTATGGATATGATATTTCCAAACGCGGAGTGGGAGACGCGATTGCCCGGCGATCTCGGCTTTGATGCGGACAAACTCGCGCGGGTGCAGGCGTGGTTGCACGAGGTGGCAGGCGATCGGCCCTTTCAGGTGGGGATTGCGCGTTTCGGCTATCTCGTTGCCGAGTGGCGGCAAGGCGTTGCGGCGGGTTCCGTGCATTCGCAGGCATCTGCCGCAAAATCGTATTACGCCACGCTCTTGGGCATTGTGGTCGCCGAGGGCAAATTGTCTTCGCCAGATGAACGGGTCGTCAATTACTATCCGGAAATGATGGATGTGGGCGAACAGGAAGGCCCAAAGCCAGGACGGTATGCGTTTGAAAAAGACCGCGAGATTACCTTTCGGCACCTCATCTGCAATGTGTCGGGCTACATGAAACCGGGGGAAAAACCGGGCGGAGTCTTTCACTATCAAACTTACGGCATGAACATCCTCACGCACGCTATCGCCAAACTGTACGGGTATTACGACGCGAACGATCCCGAGGGGTCGCCGGGGTGTGGCAAGGTGATCGCAGAAAAGATGCGCGACCCCATCGGCGGGATGTGGACGCATTCGCACACCAATTTTGACCTGGGCAACAATGCGCGAATCAACATCTTCGGGTATTACACGCAGGTGCATACCACGCTGCGCGATCAACTGCGCGCAGGGCACTTGTGGCTCAATTACGGCCATTGGAACGGCGTTCAGGTTGCCCCCGAAAATTACCTCAAAGAAGCCACCCAAACCAATGCCTTCATTTTGAAAAACGCGCCAGAAGAAAACTGGAAATACGGGCACGGCTTCTGGTGCAACGACCACGGAAAGCAGTGGGCAGACGCGCCCAGAGATTCCTTTGCCGCGTCGGGCGCGGGCGCGAAACACATCTGGATGTGCCCGCGACTGGGGTTGGTCATTGCACAAAACCCGGGGCTGTGGGATCAGTTCAGCGCAGAGAATAACAAGACCGCAAGCCAGAATGAAGTCATCGCGCGAATTGTCGATGCGGTGAGAGGATAGAAAGTCGAGAAAGTCACAGCGCAATGAAGCCATGATATCGGGAAGGATGTCAAAATGCCAACCCTCAATCTCAAACCCACGCACAAGCCCGTGCGTGCGTACTATGAATCGCTCGATCAATTTGATCGGATCGGCGTCACGCATGAAACCGCCGTGCGCTCGGCGTTTCAATCGCTGCTCGAATCATGCGCTCGGCAGTTTAAGTGGACGCTCGTACCGGAGCATTCCATCACGCTACGCCGAAACAAGCGGATTGTCGTCGATGGCGCGTTGATCGACGCCTTCAACTTGCCGCACGGCTATTGGGAAGCAAAGGATATTCACGACGACCTCGACGCCGAAGTGCAACGCAAGTTTGCAACGGGCTATCCGCGGGACAACATCCTGTTCCAAACGCCGCGCAGGGCTATTCTGTGGCAGAATGACGCGCTCGTTCTCGACGCCGATTTGACCGATCCAAAGCAACTCGTCCAGACGCTCGAAACCTTCTTTTCCCATCGTCCGCCAGAGATCGCCAAATGGGAACAGGTGGTCGCACAGTTCAAGGACAAAGTTCCCGACATCGGGCGCGGGTTGGCGGCGTTGATCCAACAGGAGCGGCAGACCAACCGCCGGTTCACCACGGCCTTTGCGGACTTCTACGAAAAATGCCGTCAATCCATCAACCCCAATCTCTCCCAAGCTGCCGTCGAGGAGATGCTCATTCAACACCTCTTGACCGAGCGGATTTTCCGCACCGTCTTCAGCAATCCCGACTTCACCCGCCGCAATGTCATCGCCAACGAGATCGAGAAGGTCATCGACGCGCTCACGTCTCAATCGTTCAGCCGCCGCGATTTTCTCGACAGCCTCAACCATTTCTATATGGCTATCGAGCAGACCGCGGCGACGATCAATGACTTCTCCCAAAAACAGCACTTCCTCAACACGGTCTATGAGCAGTTCTTTCAGGGCTTTTCGGTGGAGGTCGCCGATACGCACGGCATTGTCTATACGCCGCAGCCCATCGTCGATTTCATGGTGAAAAGCGTTGAGCAAATTTTGCAGACCGAGTTTGCGGGCAGGCACGGGGACGTTGCCCCTACGTTATCGGATCCGGGCGTCCACATCATCGACCCGTTTGTCGGCACTGGCAATTTCATCGTCCGCATGATGCGCGAAATTCGCAAAACCGCGCTGGCGGACAAGTACTCGTCCGAACTCCACTGCAACGAGGTGATGCTGTTGCCGTACTACATCGCGTCTATGAACATTGAGCACGAGTTCTACGAGGCGACGGGCTACTATCAACCCTTTGAAGGGCTGCGCTTGGTCGATACCTTTGAACTGGCCGAGGATCGCCAACTGGCCCTGTTCACGGCGAAAAACGCGGAGCGCGTTGAGCGACAAAAGAAAACGGATATGTTTGTGGTTGTCGGCAATCCACCCTACAACGCGGGGCAGGTCAACGAGAACGACAATAACAAAAATCGGAAATACGAGACGATAGATAGGCGGGTTGCGGAGACGTATGCCAAAGACTCGAAGGCGACGCTTAAAAGATACTTACAAGACCCGTATGTGAAGGCGATTCGGTGGGCATCGGATCGGATTGGCAATGAAGGCGTTGTCGCGCTGGTAACGAACAACGGATTTCTCGACGGCAGGGCGTTTGATGGCATGCGAAAACACCTCGCAGAAGATTTCGACTCGATTTACATTCTCGATTTGAGTGGGAACGTCCGCAAGAACCCAAAGCTCTCAGGCACAACGCACAACGTCTTTGGAATCCAAGTCGGTGTGAGCATCAATTTTTTCATCAAAAAGAACGACAGCGCAAATTCCCCCGCCAAAATTTTCTACGCTCGCGTTGACGAGTTCTGGCGGAAAGAAGAAAAGTATCGCTATCTCGATTCAAAGGAACATTACCGCAACGTCGAATGGAAGCCAATAACGCCTGATAAGCGATATACATGGCTCACCGAAGGACTCGACGCCGCGTTTGATACTTTCATACCGATAGGGAGCAAAGAAGCAAAGGCAGGAAAAGACGAGGCGGTGGATGTGATTTTCAAACTTTATAGTCCCGGTGTCAATACCGCTCGGGATGCATGGGCTTACAACTTTAACCGAAACGCCCTCGCCGAAAACCTGAAGCGGATGATTGAAACCTACAATGAGCAAGTGTTCAAGTGGGAACGGCGGGAGAATCGAGATGAAAATGTCGATAATTTTGTGATTTCTGATGAGAAAAAAATTAAGTGGAGCGAAACACTTAAAGGGAACTTAAAAAGAGGGAAAACTGCTGCTTTTTCGCACGCAAAGGTGAGGGCATCTCTCTATCGTCCCTTTACGAAATCGAACCTCTACTTTGACAGAGTGATGATCGATAGAGTATCCTTATTCCCATCCATATTCCCCACGCCTGAGACAGAAATGGAGAATAGGGTAATTATAGGACTTACGCAATCTCCATTGGAATATGAGGTACTTTGAGTTGTTGTCTCAAGAAGTCAGCCAGCCCCCGGTATTTGACTTGATAAATGGTTTGTCCTGTTTGATAGGCCACCTGCGCGAGTCGAATCCAAACGAACATCGCACACCCAATATGATTTCGTACCATGCGTGCCAACCGACATGGACACTTTTCAAGCCCGGTCACCTGTTTGACTTCGCGGTGAAAGGGCTCAATTTTCCATCGCCTGTGACACACCTGTTGTACCCCTGAAGAATCGTTTTGAGCATGGTCGTTGGTCACGACATACGCCGTGCGTCTATCAGAAGACGCTACCCGGAATAATTTCACTTTGTGGTCTTTGGGAAACCCTCTGATTTTAATGGGCTTGCCTTGTTTGCGCTCCGCTTGAGTCCAAGTTAAGCTATCTACGCGCTGGTAGGGGGTTGTGCCTGCCTACTCGTCCACGCGCCGGTTCGTCTTGAGGGGACAAGAATAGGTTTTTTGCATCTGCTCTCTGTGTAACATGACCGTTTTGGTCGCATACCAACTGTCCATCAAGACCCCGGTAAAAGGAAGGCACTTCTGATAGACCCACACAGAGCGCATGTCCTTGAGAGGATCCAATTTGGTTTTGCCATCGCCTTGCGGGTCATAAATCCGATCGTCAATCAGCCAGAACCGATCCTGTTGCGGATTGACATAGACACATGTGACCACCCCGATGCCGTTGATGACGCCTTGGGCGTTGCCGCTCTATTGACGACGCACTAACGCGATCTTGCGCGCATGTCGCTTGTCTAAAACCGGGTCATCAAAGATCACATAGCCTTTGGGCGTCAACGCGATGTGGTCTTTGACGTGTTCCCACACCAAGCGGGGGGGATACGCTCACCGGCGAGATAGCGGTTGATCATATCATGACTGAACCCTTCGCTGTGGTCGGCGAAATGGGTCAGGGTATCGTTGAGGGGACGGCTAAGCAGATACTGACAGTAATCCAAACGCGTCGGGTGGCGCATTGACACCTCCTCAAAGTGATAAATTTTACGGAATTGCACCCTTTTTTAACTCAGCATGCGTAAGTCCTATAATTATTGTTCCAAGTGCCGGAGGCCGTGCTAATTATTGGTGTTTTTGCACCGACATAATTCCCAGCCTGACGCTGACCTCCCTTGACGGTGCTCAGTGTTTCCCCTTCTATACCTACAATGAAGACGGCAGCAACCGCCGCGAGAACATCACGGATTGGGCATTGGCACAATTCCGCTCGCATTACGGCGACAACGCGATTGGTAAGTGGGACATTTTCCATTATGTCTATGGCTTGCTCCACCATCCGCAATACCGCACGCGATACCGCGCCAACCTCAAGCGCGACCTGCCGCACATTCCATTTGTGGGACAACCACAGGGGGTTGTCCCTACGGCCGCGGATGGCCCTCCGCGAGACCGCACGCAGTTTCGAGATCGACCGGGTTGTCCCTACGGCCGCGGATGGCCCCGTTCCGAACGCAGGGGACGACCCCGTGCCATCAAATGCTGAATCGGGTAGCGCAGGCTTCTGGGCGTTTGCAAACGCGGGGGCGCGATTGGCGGAAATCCACGTCGGCTATGAGGCCCAACCCGAATACTGCCTCAAGGACATCGAAAACCCAGACGCGCCGCTCAACTGGCGCGTGGAGAAGATGCGCTTGTCCAAAGACAAAACACAGATTGAGTACAATGACTTCTTGACACTCGACGGGATTCCACCAAAGGCGTTTGACTACCAACTCGGCAACCGGTCGGCCCTCGAATGGATCATCGACCAATACTGCGTCAAGACGGACAAACGCAGCGGCAGCGGCATCATCAACGACCCGAATCGCGAGGCCGATCCGAAGTACATCTACAAACTGATCGGCAAGGTGATTGCAGTGAGTTTGGAGACGGTGGCGATTGTGGAGGGGTTGCCGGAGTTGGAGGGTGTTGGAAATAAAAATAATCAGAGCGAGGCAAAACGAACCGAAAAATAAAGGAGGAACACAATGAAAACGAATAGGAGAGGTTATATCTACAGAGGCTATACTTATACTCCTCGCGATATCCTAATAGAAGGATATAGCATCGAGGGCCGTATTGATAATTTGTGCCACAAACTTCGTATAGAAAACCCGGATGTCTTTGTGTCTCATAAAAGCGAGGACGAGATTATTGCTAAGAAGGTAGCGACCGAGATTGCACAATGTGGATTGACGGCATATTTGGATATTTGGGATCCTAATGTTGATGGTGACGGACCGGAATTGGTTGATTACATACATTCCGTCATTGAATGCTGTAAGAGTTTAATCGCCGTAGTCTCGCACAATACGGCTCATTCTTGGTGGGTTCCTTTGGAAATCGGTATTGCTATAACAAAGGATTTGCCCTTGGGCACGTTCTTGGTATTAGAATATCCCTACACAAAAAGGGATTTCCCGTCTTACCTGTGGAAATGGCCTGTTTTGAAAGACATGAACGACTTAGAAAATTGGTGCATAGAACGTAAAACAAAAGCTACGCCGCAACTATTCTATGAATCTCTTGAGCAGAAACACCCTTCTATGTTTCGCTAATATTAGGAAACAAGCAGTACATCCTCAAACTGATCAGAAAGGTGATTGCAGTGAGCTTGGAGACGGTGGCGATTGTGGAGGGGTTGCCGAGGTTAGAGATCCGCGAGGTATGCCATGATTAAAGCCATAAACGCGAATTGGAGATGATTATGAATTTTTCGGTTCTTCTTTTTTGTCTTTATCCAGTCAGATTGGCAATGCTGTCTCGGTAAAACTCGCAGAACAATTGGGCCAATCAATTGTCAATTCACATTGACACTGAAAAAGGAATGTGATCATGGATGCAAAAAGCAAAAAAACGCAGGTCAATCAGGCCGTGAAATCCCAATCGCGGCGGGCGTTTGATCTGTCCCGACAAATTCACGGCTGGGCCGAGCGGCCCTTTCGGGAATGCGAATCGTCGAAGGCATTGGCGGCCTATTTGGAAGACAATGGATTCCAAATCGAATTTCCGTTCAAAAACATCCCCACGGCCTTTCGCGCCACATGGGGGATGGGCAACCCCGCCATTGGCATGTTGGGCGAATACGACGCATTGCCCAACTGCGGTGCCGAGGAAGGCACCTGGGGGCACGGCTGAGGCCACAATTTGTTGGGCGTTGCCCCGGCCGCAGGTGCGGTCGCTGCAAAAGCGGTGTTGGAACATTTGAAATCCCCCGGGCAGATCATCTATTACGGCTGCCCGGCCGAAGAAACCTTGGCGGGCAAAGTCTATATGGCCCGCGACGGCGCGTTCCGCGATTTGGACGCGGTGCTCGCGTGGCATCCGGGAACGAGTACGGGCGTCAACAATCGCGGGGGCTCATCACTCGATTCGCTGGTGTACGAATTTTTTGGCAAAACGTCTCACGGCGCCAGCGCGCACCATGGGCGCAGCGCATTGGATGGCGCGATGTTGATGGATGTTGCGGCGAATTATTTGCGCGAACACGTACCCGAAAACGTGCGTATTCACTGCGTGATTCGCGACGGTGGCGACGCGCCCAATGTGGTGCCGGCTTATGCAAAAGTGTGGTACTACGTGCGGGGAAAGGATCGCGCACAGGTCGATGAGATCCGCAAGCGACTGACCAAATGCGCCAAAGGCGCGGCCATGGCCACGGAAACCACCGTGAAATGGCACCGGATCACGGCCGTCTATCCCCGGTTGCCAAACGATGCCATGTGTGAAACCGTGCGCCAAAACCTCGAATTATTCGGCCCTCCGCACGCCTCAAAAAAAGACGAAGAGCGCGTGCAGGCCCTGGGCTACAAAGGCAAATTTGACGGGCAGATCAAAAAGGGCAAGGGGTCTCAAGGGCGCGGCTCATCGGATGAAGACAATGTATCGTGGCTGGCGCCGATGGGGCGGTTTCAGATGGTGTGCTACACCAAGGGCACGCCGGGTCATCACCGCGACATGACCGCCCAAGCCGCAATGCCCTTTGCCGAGCGTGCGATTTTGCAAACGGCCAAAGTCTTTGCCGGATCGGCCATTGATCTGATTTTGGACGCCGAGCGGTTGCGAGCGGCCCGCGCTGAATTTGAAAAGGCAACCGAGGACTTTACCTACGATCCGATCATTCCAAAACGCCAGAAAGTCCCGGTCGATCCCCCGTAACAGGAGAACGAAAAATGAAATCGCAGCACTTGGTATGCACGGATATCCGGCGAATCGAATTGCGGGAATTTGAATTGCCGCGCGTGCCGGACCACGGCATTTTGGCGCAAAACGATTACACCGCCGTCAGCGTTGGCACGGAAATCTACACCTACGCACACGGGGGCGAGCCATCCCGGCCGAGCGCATTCCCGCGCACAACGGGCTATTGCAACACGGGCGTGGTGCTCGAAATCGGCAAAGATGTGAAGGGGATCAAACCCGGCGACCGCATCGCCGGGCAGGGCAATCACGCGCATCACGCGGTCCTGACCCAGAATTTCTTCAAAGTGCCCGCGGGCGTGTCGCCCAAATCCGCGGCTTTTATGGTCATGTGTGCCATCGCCCTGCACGGGCATCGGGTTGGGCGTCCCGAATTGGGCGAGGCCGTCGCCATCACGGGCATGGGCATTGTGGGTCAATTGGCAGCCACCTTTGCCCGCTTGGCCGGCGCACTCCCGGTCATTGCCATCGACATAAACGCCTTTCGGTTGGACAAAGCCCATACCCGGGGCGCAGATGTCTGCCTCAATCCCCAGGCCGTAGCCGATGTCGCACAAGCCGTGCGCGAACACTGCACAGCCGACGGCGCGGATTTGGTCATTGAAGCAACCGGCATACCCGCGGTCTATCCCACGGCACTCGCTTTGCCCAGGCTGGGTGGGCGGTTGGTCGCGCTGGGGTCTCCGCGCGGCAAAGTGGAAGTGAGCTTTTTGCCCGACGTTCACCAGCGCGAAGTCACCATTCTGGGCGCGCATCAACCCAAAACGCCGGACAACGCCCACCTCTATTATCCTTGGAACAAAAGCAGAGACCGCGATCTGGTCTTGCGCTTGATGGCCGCGGGCAAATTGCCCATCGAAGACCTGATTACCCATGTCGCAAAACCCGTCGATTGCCAGACCACCTACGACCTGCTCGCCGACGCGCCACAAAAAGCGTTGGGCGTGGTATTTGAATGGCATTCACCCCGTCCGTAAAAAGTTAAACCCCCCGTCAGGCGTGGATTCTGACAGGGGTTTCTACATTTGTCCCGAGAAAATGGCGACTTGGCGCCAGATCAGAAAGTCAGCAAGCCTCAAACTCACTTAAATGTCGATCTCCCGATACGATTTGACAAATCGCTTTTGGAACGCATATTAAGCGGCCCTCACTCTGCTCATCAAAAAATATCCACGAGGTTCTCCATGGCTTTCAAAACCACGGATTTGTGCGACGCACACGAAACCGATCCCACGCTTCAAGTTGCCGAACCCCTGTTCAACGACTACGGCGGGACCATCGCATTTTGCGGCCCGATTGCCACGGTCAAAGTTTGCGAAGACAATGTGCTCGTGCGCCAGGTGCTCGAAACCCCGGGCGAGGGCCGCGTGCTCGTCGTGGATGGCGAGGCTTCGATGTGGTGCGCGCTTTTGGGGGATATGGTCGCGCAAATCGCCCATGACAACGGTTGGTCGGGCATTGTCATCAACGGCGGGGTGCGCGATATTTCCGAACTCGCCCAAATCCAAATCGGCGTCAAAGCGCGTTTCGCCGTGCCGCGCCGCAGCAAAAAAGAAGGCCGTGGCCGCCAAAACACGCCCCTCGCATTTGCCGGCGTCACCTTCTTGCCCGGCGATCATCTCTACGCCGATGAAGACGGCATCCTAATCGCCAAGCGAGATTTGTTGAGCGGATAAACATAAACGACAATGGTTATTCATGGACGAAGTCACACAATCGCTAAACGGAATCCCGATCCGACTCACTGCTGAACGCTGGGTACATATCACAGAAGAACACTGTGAACTCGCAGGCATGCGGGAAGAAATCCTCGAAACTGTCACAGATCCCCTGAAAATCCTCGCGGGTAACCAAGGCGAATTGATCGCGGTACGCGAGATGGAGACTGGAAAATTTCTGCTCATACCGTATCTTGAGGTAGGATCAGATGGATTTATCATAACTGCCTTTTTTACTCGGCGAATAAATTCCCTAAACAGGAGAAAGCAAGTATGGCCTCTATCACAGTAGATAAATATGTACACTTAATCCCGGCAGTGCGGCATTCCCCGAAGCACTATTTGTGGTCTTCATACGATGCCGAAGCCGATGTGTTATATGTGAACTTCAAAAAACCCAGTCGTGCAGACGATAGCGAACTGACCGACGATGGCGTGATCATCCGCTATGAGCAGGGCCAAGTGATCGGCCTTACGATCATGAACGCCAGCCACCGTTTCCCCGAATCGACCGATTGATCGCCAAGCGAGATTTGTTAACGAGATTTGTTAAGTGGTGGGCACAGAGACACCGCTCCTGTATTGTGCGCTGCCCCTTATACTGATTCTCATGACCCGCAATCTAAGGAGACAACATGACAGATCGCCCCAATATCCTGTTCATCATGGATGACCAGCATCGCTTTGATTACTTGGGCTGTGCCGGTGCGGATTTTGTTCGCACGCCCAATATCGACCGCCTCGCGGAACAGGGGATGCACTTCACCCAATGCACGACGAATTGCCCGGTCTGCGCGCCTTCGCGCATTGCGCTCGCCTCGGGCATGCAACCCTCGCGCCTCGGATGCGTTGAAAACAATTGCTTCTTGCCCCGAAGCCAACCGACTTATTACCAGCAACTGCGCGATTACAACTATTACGTGGGCTGTGTGGGCAAGCTCGACCTGGCCAAACCCGACGGGTACAACGGACGAGATGGCGACCGCCCCGCCACCTATATGTGGGGCTTTACCCATCCGGTTGAATGCGAGGGCAAAATGCACGCGGGCCGTTCCAAAACGCCGCAGGGGCCATACAACCATTTCTTGCAAGACAAAGGGTTGCTCGAAGCCTTTGTCGATGATTATGCCCGCCGCTCAAAAGAGGGCTTTCACTGCTCTTGCCACGATTCGGTCTTGCCCACCGAAGCCTTTGAGGATGTCTATATCGGGCAACGGTCTGCCGAGTGGATCGAAAATATCCCCGGGGATTTTCCATGGCATTTGTTCGTCAGCTTTGTCGGTCCGCACGATCCCTTTGATCCGCCCACCGAATACGGCGACAAATACCGCGATGCGGACATGCCCCCCGCCACACCTGCAAATTTGCCGGGCAAACCCGCGTACCTAAAAAACCGCGTCAAAGACATCACGCCGGAAGAAATCGCGGAAACCCGACGGCAATATTGCGCGGCCATTGAAACCATTGACGATCAGATCGGCGAAATCCTCGCAGCCGTTGAACGGCGGGGCATGGCCGACAATACGTACATCATTTTTTCCAGCGACCACGGCGAAATGCTCGGCGACCACGGCTTGTACACCAAAAGCGTGCCCTACGAAGCCTCGGTACACATCCCCCTCATAGTGGCGGGCCCCGGCATTTCGGGCGGGCGCGTCTCGGATGCTCTGGTCGAACTCATCGATCTAAATCCCACGATATGCGATCTCGCCGGCATTCCTCCGCTTTCGGATATCGATGCGCGATCCATAGCACCCGTGTTGCGAGGCGAAACAGCGAGCCACCGGTCCGAAACCGTCAGCGGCATCCGCAACTTCAGGTGCATCCGCACGCACGAACACAAGTTGATCGAGAATTACAACGATGTCACCGAACTCTACGACTTGATCGCAGACCCAAAAGAAGAACACAACATCGCCGAACAACATCCCGATCTGAGGCGCGAGTTGTCTCGCCGCCTATCGGCGCGTTACACAGAAGGCACATGGCATCGGTAATTAGCGATCAGCCCCCGCCACTCCCAAAGGCAAAAGTCACTGGATTCTGACTTTCGTCAGAATGACGATGCAGTTGATCGCTTGGGGCCTAGAGTTGCGGGGACTGACTGCTGACCACCTTATCGAAAGGACAAATTGTGACATACACCAAACTTCCCGGCACGGATATAGATGTCTCGGTCCTCGCGTTGGGTTGCTGGCCTTTTGCCGGCGGCAATGTTTGGGGCGCGCAAGATGACGACGTCTCTATCGCCACCGTACACGCCGCGCTCGACGCCGGTATCACCTTCTTCGATACGGCAGAGGGTTATGGCAATTCCGAACGCGTACTCGGCCGCGGCCTTAAGGAAAATCGCAACAAAGCGGTGATCGCCACCAAAGTTGGCGGAGGGCATCTTTCAGCCGACGATCTGCCCAAAGCCTGTGAACAAAGCCTGAAAAATCTGCAAACGGATTATATCGACCTGTACCAAATTCACTGGCCGAATCACAACATTCCCATTGCAGAAACAGCCGGCGCGCTTTCTCGCCTTCGCGATCAGGGGAAAATTCGGGCCATTGGCGTCTGCAATTTTGCCTGCGGCGATCTCGGCGACCTGCTCGCTGTCGCTGAGATTGTCACCAATCAGTTGCCCTATAGCTTGCTCTGGCGCGTGATCGAGCGCGAAATTCAGCCGATGTGTTTGGAAAACGAGATCGGCATCATTTGCTATAGCCCGCTGATGCAAGGGCTGCTGACCGGGCGTTATGCCTCAGTTGATGAGGTGCCAGATGGCTTGGCACGCACTCGGCTTTATTCGCATGACCGCCCCATGGCCCGACACGGCGAAATCGGTTGCGAAACCGAAGTCTTCAACGCGCTCGCAAAAATTCGCTCTGTTGCCGCTGAGGCCGGCGTCACCATGGCCGAAATGGCCCTCGCGTGGGTTCGGCAACAACCCGGCGTCACATCGCTTTTGGTCGGCGCGAGAACGCCGGAAGAAGTCCGATGGAATCTTCCCTCGGTCGCGCTCACGCTCTCAAACGACCTCCTGAAACGCTTATCTGAAATTGCGGAAGGCGTCAAAAACAAACTCGGCAACAACCCCGATATGTGGATGTCGGAATCGAGGATGCGATGAAGGCAACCACATAAGAACGCAGAGAGGAGAGGCAAGTGCAGAGGCGAGGATCGTAGGGGCAATGCCCCCGTGCTCGCAGTGTGTGTAGGGGCGATGCCCCCGTGCTCGCCCGAAAACGCAAGATGAAAAAGGCACCAGGCGATATGGAAGTTTAGCCACAAAAGGCGAGCAGTGTGTAGGGGCGATGCCCCCGTGCTCGCCCAAAGATACAAAAAATGAAAATGTAGCCCCTGGCCCGCCCAAAAAAAAAGACACAGCTATCAGCTATCCGCCCCACCGCTGACTGCTGACCGCTTGGAAACTGGGGACCAACCGGAAACCCAATGTTGCTTATATCGGTCTCAATTTTCAGACGCAGCAAAATTAGAGACCCGTTAGGAGATTCACAATGGCACATCTTCAAATTGACGACTCAGAAATGTTTTATCGCATCTTTGCAGACCTTTTGGCTGCTGGCGAAGACGACAAACACATGGCTCGAAAACTGGGATGTTCGCGAGGCGAAATCAGACGCAGGCGGCAGGCATTTCAAAAAGCGGGCATTGTGACGAAAGAGGGCGTGTCAAAAGAAAAACTGGATGCGTGGCTGGCTTCAAACGACGGGCAGCGCACGCAACGCCAGTGGGAAGCCCATCACAAGCGACAAAAGTCCCTGGGCGCGACCGGCACCAAACCGCAAAAGGGATTCCGCAAACAGCCCGAAGTCAAACGCGGCTGGACGCGACAGAAGGTCTAGGCCGTGTACGACAGTAATTTGCGCGATTTCTCCCGGTTGTCACTTCTGCGAAAAAATCACTGGATTTCCGCGAAAGCTGGAATGTTGTGTTGACAATTACATTTAAGCCATCGCAAAACGCCATTTTGCTCGCCATCTCGCTCATCGCTCATCGCGTTTCAAATCCAGCCAATCGAGTTCTTCCTGCGTGAGTTTCAAATTGAGGGCCTCGATATTGGCCTTGCACTCATCGGGGTGGAACACGCCGATCAACGAAAAGAGATTCAGGGGCTGATTCAGGTTAAATGCCAGCGCGATTTGCGGCACGGTCAGCCCCTTTTCCTGTGCCAATTCTCCCGCACGATCCAGACGCTTGAAATTTTGCTCGTAGCAATAGGCATGCACGCATGACTCCGGTAGGTTCAACTTGTAGGCTTCAAACGTGTCGCGCGTGAACTTGCCCGAGAAAAACCCCTGTGCGAGGCTCGACCACGTAAACAGGGGCATTTTTTGTTCTGCGTACCACGCCCGGTCGGCTTCATTGCTCGGCCCGCTGATGCTGATGCAACCGCGCCATGGTTCTTTCACCTGTTCGGCGAGGCTGTAATTGGGGCTGCTCACGGTAAAGGCTTCCAGATTGTGCTTGTACGCGTACTCATTGGCTTCCCGAATGCGCGGCACGGTCCAGTTTGACCCCCCAAACAGCCCAATCCGCCCCGCGGCTTTGTGTTCGTTCAAAACCTCGACAATCGGCCCAACTTCAACATGGGGATCGTCGCGGTGCAACACGTAGATGTCGATGAAATCCGTCCGGCAACGCGCCAGTGACGCGGTCAAGTCCGCAGTAATATCGACCGGATTGACTTTGTTTTTCGGGCCGGCATGATGCGCGCCCTTTGTCAAAATGACGGCCTCGTCGAACAGGCCGCGTTCTTCAAGCCATCGCCCCAACACGCGCTCGCACTGCCCGCCGCCGTAAATATACGCGCAATCAAACCCATTGACACCGAGTGCCCACACGCCATCCAGCAATTCAAATCCACCTTTCAAATCATCTTCGCGCAACATAATCGTGCCGTGCAAAATGCGCGAGATTTTCTTTTCCATCCCATCAATTGTGCCGTATTCCATCGGCATATCTTACGTCCTTTCTGAAATTGTCAGTCCCCAGCCTCAAGTGGTTAGCAGTCAGCAGTCAGTGACCAGTCCCTGCCTCCATCAGCCGTAGGGACAGGCCCCCGTGCCTGTCCAAAGCAACAGTCAGCAAAATATCAGGGGAATGGGCGGTTGCCCTATTCCATTGGATATTTCAATCCCCATTGTTCTCGCACTGCATCCAGCGTTTGCATCGTTGCAAGCGTGTCGCTGTGGGACATGAGATCGCTTTCCAACTTGCCCGCAAGCACGCATTGCGCCACTTCGGCTGCTTCGCACTCGTACCCATTGCCCGCGCATTCAAGCGTCACCACTTCTTCCATGCCGCCGGCGGACAGGGTTGCCGTGCGTGCATTCCAAAATTGCGCGATGCTGATCATGCCATCCGTGCCCAAAATTTTTGCCTCGTGCGGCGTCTTGATTCGCACGCCGCAGGAAATCAACGCGAGTTGCCCCCCGTCGTATCCAAATATCATAGCCGCCTGTTCGTCCACCCCGGTCGCGCCGATACGCGCCTGACTCGAAATGGTCGCAGGCTGCGAATCAAAAATCATAGCCGCATAAGAAATGGGGTAAATCCCGATGTCGAGCAACCCGCCGCCGCCGAGCGCGAGATCGAACAAACGGCCTTTGGGATTGATATTGGCGCGAAACCCAAAATCCGCGTACAGCATCCGCACCTCGCCAATCGCGCCCTCTGTCACCCACGCCTTCACCTGTTGGGTAAGGGGCAAAAATCGCGTCCACATCGCCTCCATCAAAAACACGCCCTCGCGCTGGGCGACCTCGATCATTTCTCGCGTCTCGTGTTGGTTGATCGCAAATGGCTTTTCGCACAACACGGGCTTGCCCGCTTCCAAACACAAAATGCTGTGTTCTTTGTGAAAGGGATGGGGCGTTGCCACATAAATCGCATCGACCTCTGAATCGCGTGCCAGTGCCTCATAAGAAGCGTGCCGATGGGGCACATCAAACGCATCGGCAAACGCATTGGCGCGATCCCGACTGCGCGACCCCACGGCGACGAGTTGGGCATCATCGAGTGCGCGCAATCCCGTTGCAAACTTTTTTGCAATACCGCCAGGGCCGAGAATGCCCCAACGAAAAACATCGCCCATTGTCGTTCCTTTCTTTTGGTGATAAGCGTGAAAGAATCTATCTTAAAACAAAATATGACCCCTCCCCGCAACGGGGGAGACCTTATTCCCCTTTTCTCGGGGGATAGGGGGATAGGGGGATAGGTCTCGATAATGTTAAAACAGCCTCTAAGTTGCGGTAATGTTTTCTCCGATGCTGGAGTACATGAGAATTTGGATCAAATGCGATCATCAACCGACTCTGCGCCAGCTTCGGCAGTATCCCGATCCAATGAACTGACGCGCTCGATAATTTGCGGTAGTGTCATTGTGCCAATGCGTCGAGCCTCGCGCAACAAGAGCAACGCGGCGACGGTCGCATCGGTGCTCGCCGCAACCCGTTGCAAGTTTTCCCGGATAGTGCGAGGCAGGGTGTCGCCAATGGCACTTAAAAGATCGGCTTCAATTCGCTGTTCGAGGACGCGCTCGCGTTCGTTTTCAGCGGCTTGGGCCAGCGCGCTGCGCCATCCCTCGAGATGCCTTGAGCGGATCGCCAGCAGATCGAGCCCCGGATTGCCCAACCGAGCGGCACACTTATCAACTATCGGATCGAAGCGATGCGCTTCCCAGACGAGATCGATGCGGCTCTTGAGGTCGGCGACGAGCCTTGGGCCATCCTCGGGATCATCGAGCAGGTCGCAGGCTTCAATCGCGCCATTGAGCACTTCTCGAATCCCGCCGACGAGATAGTCGCAACAATTGGCATAATGGACGTCACTGCTTGGCGTTCCGCGCCCACATGCTTCCTTGAACCACCGATGGACAAAGGCGTATGTCTTCTGATCTCGCTTTTTGCTCATGTCTAAATTGTGAGCCACATAAGTTCGCAAAGTAGAGATTTCGTTGCGGAGCGACTTGTTGGCCCTCAGCGGCGGCAAATTCGTGAGAAATGCGAGCGGAATTTTTGCCGCTTCGTTGACGAGCGCGTATCCCCAGATGATCGAGCGATAAAATGCCAACTCATCGCCAAAGTTAGAGGGCAACCACAGCGAGATTTCGGCGCAACTGTTCGGACAGTGGATGGAAACGCGGTTGCGAAGTGATTGGTACAGGTTGCTCAATTCAATCGGCGTCATCGTCTGCGCCTCGGGCGTGAGAGCGGGTCGGCAATGGGGCCAATATAGTTGAAGGCGATGCCAAACCCTCGCAGTTCTCGACCATGGGCGAGATCGTCGTCTGGGAAATCGTGCATTCGCACCGAGATTGGTCTGCCAATACCCTCTACGCGAACTCGCCAGTTGTTCTCGCTCCTCGCTTCGACGCGCCCTCGAAATTGACGCGGGGAACCGTTCTCATCTGTCTCCACAAGCCACCGCACTACCCGCGCTCGATCCTCGTATTCTGTATCGCGCGACAGCGACTGCCATATCTCGATAGCGCGGTTCGTATCCTTGAGCAACCAGCATAACACTGCTTCAAGAAACCGCTCCCGGTTGCGTGCATCGGCACCGGCTTGTTCGTTGAGAGCACTCACGATATCGCGTAGCTGAAAAATCAGGTCCGTGTCCACGGGTGTACAGCCACGCTGATTGAACATCAGACGTTCGCCCGTTGCCTGCGCCCACCGCAACCTGAGCAAGAGCCGTTGGCAGCGGTCATCCAGCACAATTCCTTTTTTGACGCGACGGGATATGTAATCCGCCGTTCGCGTTGCGATTTTGCGAGTCCTGTCGTCGAAAGGCGGCTCGCTCATATCGACAGCCTCTGTCCACCGCTTTGCCATGAGGAAGGCCGCTGCCGCGGGCGCGACGCTATCCAACTCGATAAGTGTTTCATCGCTCAGTTCCGAGTCGTCCATAATGCCTGCAACACGGTTGCGACGCTCGAGATACCTCGTTTTTTGATCTAAGGCGGCTAACCCCTCGTCTGGGTCACTGTATTCTTGTAAATCATTTGGGATTCCAGACTTCTTTTTTTGTACTCTAAAAACTTCATCTGCAACATCAAGGGTTGCGTACAGGTCGGCTAAGACTTCCGCACGTTGTGCATCGGACATTTCGTCCTTTTTTAATTTGAGCACACCGCTCGCTGTCCAAAGGGCGATGTCAATGGGGTGGGTGTTCCTGCCAAGCCCAATGGCTTTCTCACTTGCCGTCCTTGCGGCGAGATAGTCCGACCAAAAGTCCTCGCCGCCACTGGACCGCGCACGCTCAATGGCGAGGTATCCGTATATCGCCGAGCGTTCTGCAACAAGACTTCGTTTTGTCTTTCTGGACACTGTAATTTTCTTGTCGTCAATTTGACGGAGCGTCTTTTCGATTGTATCGCGAGCCTCGTCCAAAATGGCCAATCGTTCGTCGTCAGTTCTATCATCATCGCTTTGTGAACGGAAAACCGCCCGCCGCCGAAACACGCACTCGCGCAAAACGAGATCTGGATCGGGTATTCTGTTGTGCTCTCGCAACTGCTTGAGAGCGTCGGCAAACCGCAGGTACCCAGAGCGGTACGCCTCTTTGCGCGGTCCGTGATAAATCATGAACAGCAGGTTGAACAAGAACGAACGCTCGGCACTTTGATCCAATCCAAATCTGACGCTGCCGATCAGATCGAGCAGTCGCTCGATTTCCTGCTCGGGAGTAAGCCTTCGCCTACATATAAGTTCTGCCTCGAGCTGTATGCGTGGCGAAATCAGAAAATCCGCTCCTTCTTCGTCCTCCTTCCAGCGGAACAGATCGAGATCGGCGAAGAGATAGGTGATTTGATCCAGATGCAGACCACCTGCCTGACCGAGCACTCGAAAAATAACATTAACAGGCACTGCACAATCCAGCCGCCCGGCGACCATAACATAGTCAACCAGTCGTCCCGCCTCGTCCAAGCCCAAAGCCGCGAGCTTTTCATCCTCCTCAAACAACGGCGAAGTTTCATTGGCAATGCCCAACGCAATCAACTGTTCCGCTAAGGAAGATAGCCCAGTAGATGGCCGCGGCACATCCCTTGCCCGTTTTCGCACCACACTTTCCGTAGCTCTCGCTTCCGATGACACGCCTGTGGCGAGGCGTTCGCGTGAGGCGGGCAACTTGCGGTATAGCATGGCGAAGATCGAGTCAGTTTTGCGCTCGTAATAGTCCGTCGCGGGATAGTCAAATGTGTTCAGCAGTTCCTTAAACGCGGACAATTCGCCCTGCGAAACGCTGGCGGGGGCCTCGACAAGTTGATTCAACGCGCCGCCGATCTGAGCCTCCATTCGATAACAAGTTCCCACGATGAGCAATCGGCGCCCCATACTTCGCAACGCAGATGCCAAATCGTCGTAGCGTTGCGGGGGTTGGCTGGCGTCGCAGATCAAGACCGTCGCATTCGCCCCCAAGCGTTCCGCCTCCAAGCAGAATGCTTCGATGTCCGCTGAATTCGGGATCCGATTTGTCGCGACCACAACGGGCAAGTGCAGTTTGAGGCGTATCTTTCGGGTCAGCCGTGCGAGCGCGATGCTCTTTCCGGTGCCCGACTGCCCATGCAGGATAACCACATCGTCGGAATCGACTTGCCCAAATTGCTCCAACTTGTCGTTCACTGTCTTCCAAAGGGTTTGCTCGAACTCGCGTTCTACTGCAAATCCACGCGATACGCCCTCCACCAGCAATCTGAAATTACCAAGCGTGCTGTGAAAGCGGCGGAACGCATCGTCTCTTTCGGATTCGCCCAAGGGCTCTGGCTCTTCTGTCCATGCATCATCGACAATAGCTGCCGAAGCTTCCACTCGAAGCCGCAGAGCAGGCGTGATGTCCAGTGCCGCTTCCTTGGGAAGCGACACCATGCCCGGATCATCTGGGGCAGCAGACCCCGCAATATCGAGCACGCCGCGGAGTTCGAGTTGGTTTATCGCGCTTGCAAGGCTCGTTTCGGTCACGATGAGCGAACCGTTCTGGATCATCGCGTCTGCGAGGTCAGAGTCCAGTTTTTCGGGACAACCAAACCATAGAACCTTGGGGCCGATCGGGCCAGATAGCGGGGCCAATAGCGAATCTAACGACATCCAATCCTCGCTTGGGATGTAGCCCGCTATGATCACCAAGCCATGCACTGTCGCGGTTTCCGCAATGCGGTTCAGCAATTCTGTCGCGTGCAGACTAAGGCGTCGCGTCAGATCGATTTGATTCCCGGGTGCTCGCGCATACTCGACGGATTCATCGGATTTTCCAAAGAGATAGTGGATCGGCGGCCTCGAGCGACTGCGCGGCACCTTCGCGTAGGTGTCTCTGGAAAGCACGGATTCGGGCTGTCGTCCCCTAGTCTCGAAACGCCGCGCAAACCGGGGATCTATGGATGAGGTGAACACCGCACTCCAAGCGACATCAAAGATAGCGACTGCGGCGTCAGAGGGAACACTCCGGTCAAACCGTTCGGAAATCCACGCCATGTCGGCCGCACTCAACCCCTGCTTGAGCGCGGCGAGCCATCCCGAATTGCGATCTGTACATCCAAAGCGAGCGAGGAGGGATTCGAGGATGGCATCGTTGGCCGAGTCGAGACTTTGACCCGCGAACAGCACCAATGGTTGTTTGTTCTGAAGAGCGCGGGTCAGTGTTTCAATGGGATCAGTTGGTGAACTTGGCATGGTATATCTCTGTGTTGAGGTTTAACAGAAATCGCGGTTAGTTGGTTGCTTTGCGCGCCTTTTCCGCGGGCTATGGGTCATTGATTATCACCTGTAAAATCATACGCACGGCGAGGAGTGTCACCAGCCATTTTAGAGCCGTGCGAAATGCGCGTTCGGGCACGCGCCCGCGAATTTGCGTTCCCAAATAAGATCCGACAGATGCCGAGGCAATCATGCCCGCGACCAATTTCCAATAGGGTGCAAACGCAAAGCCCAAGAATCCAAAGGTCAAAATTTTCATCGCGTGGCTCGAGGTCATCTGAACCGAATGCGTGATCACCGTGCGGTCGCGGGGCAGATTTTCCCGCAACAGAAACGGCATGTTGAGCGGGCCATTCACGCCCAAAAACAGGGACAACGCCGTTTGAAATGCACCCAACAGCGCGAATTTCGCGGGCAAATTGGGCGCGTTTGAAAACCCGGGCATCCACGTAATCAGCAAAATAAAAAACCCCAACAAAAGGGGCATGATTTCCCATTCAAAATTCGCGAGAAAACGCGATCCCAACAGCGCACCTATCACCGCGCCGCCCGCGTATTGCCCCACAACGCGCCAGTCGGTGTGCCGGATGCCCAACAGCGCGCGGCTCAGGTTGCTGGCAATTTGCACCGATCCGTGAACCGGGATAATCGCAGACGCGGGCAAAAACCCCGGCATAATGGCGATGAGCACCACGCCGCCGCCAACGCCGCCCACAGCCGCAATCATCGACGTCACACACGCGGCCCCGATCAAAAACCAATCTGCGCTTGCCATGCGATCCTTGAGAAATTGTTTTAGATTATCGGGATCTCTTCCCGTTGCGGGGAGGGGACGGGGATGGGGGCATCGTTCGTTTTGAGATGGCTTCTTATGCCAAATTGATTTTCTGTTGCCCTAATGTGATGCGATCTGCTACCTGCAAATGATTCCCTTGACGTTACCCAGGCATTCAGAGAAGCCATGGCAACCAAGCCATCCCAAAAGACCATCCGATAAAACCATCGCGCACAGCGCGCAAGGCCGTCTCGCAACCAACCTCTCTCTTGCAACTACCTTCGCAGGCCAACGCATGTCGTCCTATTACAAAAGCGGTTTGCGCTGTGCAGAGCACCCCTCGGCGCATGAGAGCGGCATTTTTTGCCTACTTTTTTTGCTGTTGAAAAAAAGTAGGTCGCCGCACGCCGTAGGCACAGGCGTAGCCAACGCATCGAAGGCAACCCATGTGGAGGCAGAACCAAACGCTTGAGACGAGCAATGCATGATCTCTACGGAACGCCTGTTCCTCATTCCTCCCTGATGGGAGGCAGGATACAAAAAAATAAAAATCAATTTGGTATTACCACGTCATATAATGCGTTATTTGATTGCCCGTAAATCGATCATAGCGCGGGTGGATAAAATCTTCGGTGGCATCCATGTGGGCGTAAAATGCCCGTTGCATCTCTTTTTGTTGCTGCGGTTGGGCGTCGTACAAATTGTCCAATTCAAAGGGATCGTCGATCAAATTGTACAACTCGCCGTAATTTTTTGCCGGATAGTGAATGTACTTCCACTCCCGCGTGCGGATGCAACGTTTATCCACTGCTTCGGCAAAAACCGCGTCTCGCACCTCTGACCGTCCGCCATGCATCAGCGGCGACAAAACGATGCCCTGCACGCATTCGGGCGCGTCAAACCCCGCCAAATGCGCGAGTGTGGGAAACAAGTCTATGCTTTCGACCAGGGCAGCACAAGTGCGGCCCGCACGCCCGGGCACGGCAATTAAACACGGCACATGCAACATGCAATCCAGCAGAAACGGCGCTTTGGCCGGAATCCCGTGATCGCCTAAAAATTCGCCGTGATCCGACAAAAACACCACGATGGTCTCATCGACCACGCCTTTTTGTTCGAGTGCCTCGAGGATCAGGCCCACCTGCCAATCGATTTGCGACACCATGCCGCAATACGCCGCCTTCATCTTGCGAAACGTCTCGTCGGAAGCGCGATCAAACCCGCGGTATTTGTGGTGTTCCGCCTTAAAATACAAAGCGTATTCGGGCGGCTTTTTGGCAATATCGTCCTCCGCGCGGCGAAAGGGCGGCACGGCATGGGGATCGTACATCCTTGCAAAACGCCCGGAAGGGACATAAGGATGGTGCGGCCCGTAGAATCCCACCCACAGAAAGAAGGGATCGCCCGTATCCAGCCCCTCGAGATACTCGATGCTCTTCATCCCCACGTACGCATCGATATGACAATCTTCGGGCAGGTCGGATGGCACGGCGCCGAGGTTTTTGCGAAAATTGGGCAGGGCATAACCCGTTTGATACTCGTATCCCCGATAGCGAACATATTGCTCAAACGGATTGGGATCGGTCACGGTATAATCCCTATCTGCCCGCTCTTTCCACCCCCGCCGAATCCCCGCGGCGTCCATGTGGTCGAGCATTTGTCGAAAACGCTGCTGCCCAATGCCGTGCTTGCCCACACTCGCGGTTGTATAGCCTTGTTGCTTGAACGCCTCCACCATCGTAATCTCGTGTTCGCCGAGCTTTGATCCATTCCATTTCACGCCGTGATTTTTGGGATAACGCCCGGTCATAAACGACGCCCGCGACGGCGAACACACGGGATTTTGCACAAAGCACTTTGAAAACCGCGTGCTCTTTTCGGCCAGGGCATCTATCGCCGGCGTTTGGACGAGCGGATCGCCCGTGTATCCCAGCGTATCGTAGCGCAAATGGTCTGTCGTAATAAATAGAATATTGGGCCGTTCAATCATCGCATCCCTCGCAACAAATCATCGCTCAACACGGTTGGACACCAAAATTTTTCGATAAACCCGATCACCAACTGCGTGCCCGCTTCATGGCTCACATAAGGCGGCTTTGCCGGGTTGTACATCGCATCGGTCAAATCGCGGATCAGCGCGACTTGGACGCCCCAGCGCGTCATCTGCTTGATCGCAAACGTGCGGTGCAACACGCACATATTGGTATGCACGCCCATGATGAGCATTTTGTCGATTCCCCGATGCTGCATATAGCTGTAAATTTCGCGGCCCTGATCGGAAATAACATCGCGCTCCTGATCGATATCGATCCCCACATGTTGCCGCGTCCAAACCCGCGTGTCGATCTTGTTGGGGTCTTCTCCCGTGTCTGATCCGCCATCCGAATCGTCAATGGGCAACGGGGGATCCGCGCGTTCAAAATTTTCGGGCGGTTCAGCGGGCGGCGCGTCCAAGACCCGTTTTCGCGCAGGCGTATCCGCATACGCATCGAGCGTGCCAGATGGCGCGTGAACAATGGTCGCGCCGCGGTCGCGCGCGCTTTTGACAACCGCGTTCATGCGGGGAACCATCGCCTCCAATCGCTCGACCGCCCCTCGGCACCAGTGGTTGTTCCACACATCGCACAACAACAGGGCCGTCTGCTCGGCCTGCCAGTTGACCCGTTCGCTGGCCGTTTGCCAAACAGCGCGTTCGCTGTCATCCCACGACAAGGTCTGTTGTTGCATGGTCAAGTTCACGATACACCTCCTAGATCAGTGGTCTGCGTTTGTGAAACGCATCTCAATACCTCTCATCGACCAACCACGCGCTTTCGGGATTCTTTTTCCAGTATTGGCGCAACACCTGTTCGTTGGGGCAAAATGCGCCGCGATAGGCAACGCCCCCATGAGAGATATTGATGCTCATGGCGACCTCGTCATCGCCTGCATCTACCCAGTGGGGCGTCAACAATTGGTTCCACAGCACATCGCCGGGCAACATGTTGTAAGTCAAAATTTCCGAGGGATCGATTTCGGGAATTGCAATGCGCGTAACGCCCATGCGGTCCGCCACGAGTTTTTGGACGGGCTCGCGTTTGCCCGGCTCTAAAAACCCGTGAAAGTGCTTCTCGCCATACACTTGATACGCCAGCACATGCGAGGAATCCGCGTGATAGGTGGAGCGGCATCCCTTTCCAGAAATAAAAATAATGGGATAACACCTTTGCCATGTAAACCCGAGTTGAGACAAAAACGCACGCCATGGAATCATCACGCAGTCTTGAAACCGCGCGAGAAATTGCCCCTCGGCGTAAAAATTTTGCAATAGGACTTACGCATGCTGAGTTAAAAAAGGGTGCAATTCCGTAAAATTTATCACTTTGAGGAGGTATCAATGCGCCAACCGACGCGTTTGGATTACTGTCAGTATCTGCTTAGCAGTCCCCTCAACTATACCCTGACCCATTTCGCCGACCATAGCGAAGGGTTCAGTCATGATATGATCAACCGCTATCTCGCCGGTGATCGTATCCCACCCCGCTTGGTGTGGGAACACGTCAAAGACCACATCGCGTTGACGCCCAAAGGCTATGTGATCTTTGATGACACGGTTTTAGACAAGCGACACGCACGCAAGATCGCGTTAGTGCGCCGTCAATATAGCGGCAACGCCCAAGGCGTCATCAACGGCATCGGGGTGGTCACCTGTGTCTATGTCAATCCGCAAGAGGATCGGTTCTGGTTGATTGACTATCGGATTTATGACCCGCAAGGCGATGGCAAAACCAAATTGGATCATCTCAAGGACATGCTCTCTGGGTTGGTCTATCAGAAGGACCTTCCTTTTACCGGGGTCTTGATGGACAGTTGGTATGCGACCAAAACGGTCATGCTACACATAGAGCAGATGCAAAAAACCTATTATTGTCCCCTCAAGACGAACCGGCGCGTGGACGATTCGGCAGGCACAATCCCCTACCAGCGCGTAGATAGCTTAACTTGGACTCAAGAGGAGCGCAAACAAGGCAAGTCCATTAAAATCAGAGGGTTTCCCAAAGACCACAAAGTGAAATTATTCCGGGTGGCGTCTGCTGCCAGACGCACGGCGTATGTCGTGACCAACGACCATGCTCAAAACGATTCTTCAGTGGTACAACAGGTGTGTCACCAAAGATGGAAAATTGAGCAATTTCACCGCGAAGTCAAACAAGTGACCGGGCTTGAAAAGTGTCAATGCCGGTTGGCACGCATTGTACGAAATCATATTGGGTGTGCGATGTTAGTTTGGATTCGACTCGAGCAGGTGGCCTATCAAACAGGACAAACCATTTATCAAGTCAAATACCGAGGGCTGGCTGACTTCTTGAGACAACAACTCAAAGCACCTCATATTCCAATGGTGATTGCGTAAGTCCTATGCAAGTGAAAATGCGCCAGACTCACCGGCATCTCGACCGCTTCTTCTATTGGCGCGGCCTTGAATTTTTCGACCCGATCATGTTGCTCTGCATCGCTCAAACTGTCGTCCAAAAATTGAATGCGCGCCTCGGAATCGCGCCGCAAAATATCCACGACCTCCTCAACGGGAACCAGCGGCAGTTCAAATTTGAACAACTCGGGATCGATAAGAAAATTGAGTTCGCCATTCCAAAGCTGGCGGAAATCATCTGCTGTTCGAGCATTCAGGTACATCGCACACTCCTTTGTTGTAAGCGAGACGTAAGAAGACCGCCCAACCCTCCTCTTGTATCTGTATCTTGCATTTTCGGGCGGGCACACGGGGGCACCGCCCCTACGTTTCTACCCTCGCATCTTGCCTCTCGCTAAAATACATCATCTCACACAGAGATTCAAGCAATCGGAACAGGGCTTCTGGAAAGACTTGACACAAAACTTTCACGCGCCCATTATGCGATACATTTCACAACACCTCGAGCCACCCCATCGGGAGAACGAACATGAAAATCACGGACATCGAAGTCATCCCCATTGCCATGCCCTTGGCAAAACGCTACGACAACCACCACGGGCGCACGCGCATGTACGACATCGATCAGCATGTGGTGGTCAAAATCCACACGGACAACGGCCTGATTGGCTATGGCGACTACGAAGACCGGCCCGCGATTGCGCCCGAAGAAATCGAACCGCTCATCGGCCGCAACCCCTTCAACTTTTTGCACAACAATTTCAACATGGCCCTCGGCATGGCTCTCTACGACATCATGGGCAAATACCTCGAAGTGCCCGCGTATAAACTCATGGGTCAAAAGGTGAGAGATGCCGTGCCCGCGGCGGCGTGGACGCGCCCTTGTCCGCCCGAAATTTTTGCCGAAGAAATCCAACGCGCTGTCGATCAGGGGTATCGCATCTTCAAAATGCACTCAGACGCTCGATACGACGTTATCGAACAAACCAAAGCCGCTGCTGAAGTCGCGCCACCGGGCTTCAAACTCCACTGGGATTTCAACCACAACCGCACCATGGGCGTCGTGCTTCCCATCGTTGCCGAACTCGAACGCAACCATCCGGTCGTGGGTTTTATCGAAGACCCGCTGCCGTGGACGGACATCGACGGCTGGCGCGTGCTCAGAAGCAAAACGCAACTGCCGCTCATCATGCACAATCCCCAACTCGGCGGCATGCAGGAAGTGCTTCGCGGCGTAGCTGATATTTACATGATCGGCGGGCGCATTGGCGACACCCTGCAAAGGGGATTTGCATACAGCCAGGCCAACATCCAAACCCTCCTGCAACAATCGGGGAACACCCTGATGAAAGCCTTTACATTGCATCAGGCGGCTGTTTTGCCCACGGCGACCGCGCACATCATCACCCTTGACGACCAATACGAAGACGACATCACCACATCGTACCTGTTGCCCATCGAAGGTTTTTGCCGCGTGCCAGATGGCGCGGGCCTCGGCGTTGAAGTGGATGAGGAAAAACTCAAACAGGCGGCCCAACGCGAGCCCATCCCCAAACGCGACATCATCGGCGTGCTCCACCTGCCCGGCGGGCGCAAGTATTACACACTTGGCGAACCCAATGTCGAAACCCTCACCGGCTTTGAAGAAGGTGCCCTGCGCGGCATCCACTGCGAACGCCTCGTCAAAACCGATTCCCCCGACTATGATCGCATCCAAAAGCGACTCCAAGCAGAAGGCCCATTCATCGCGTAGCCCCTAAAATAAACGGAACATTTCAAAAAAGAAATATCCCGTTGTATCCACCAAATCGGCAAAGCGATCTCATGACGCCCAAGGAATGGGGACATTGCTCTCTATGGCAACGCGCCGCAACAGGTCGAGATGCTCTTCGGTCAGTGGGATGCCGCTTTTCTGTCGCGTCTGTTCGCGTTGCCATTCCAAACTGCCGGGCACGTCGGCGCGTGTCAACCCCGGCATGGGATTCAGGGATCGGCTCTCGCGCAAAATGCGAGCAACCTCAATTTTATACGCCTCCAAATCGCCCAACTGCGCCATGTCAATCGCCACGATCACAAACCCCCGCGTGGCACTTGAAAACGCGGGGGTGCGCGATTCGGGGGTCGCAGTGCCCGCCAAAATGCCCGCCAACAACCACGACGTAAAGCGCATCCCCAAGCTCTTAAAAACAAACTCTGGGAACGTCTGCAATGCTTCGGCGAGTTTGCCGCGATCCTTCAACATATTCGCATTCATATCCAGCACAAAGGGCGGGTCTTCTGCCGTTGGAATGCCAAAACACATCGGGGGCGCGTACATCGCATCCCACACTGTTGCATCGGGTCGCGTGGGTTTTTCCCATGCGATTCCCCCGGCCACACAAAAGGTCGCCAAATCGCGTGACAGTGCCAAACGCGCATAAATCCCTGCGCTACCCACATGCCCGTGGTTGCGCGTACACCCCACCGCAACGCCATTCGCTTTTGCCTTCTCCATCACCGCTTGGGTCGCCCGAGTCGCCACCAGATACCCCGCGCCGCCATCGCCATCAAAAATCGCCATCGCAGGCGCGTCCACAACTTGCGCGATCTCGGGTTGGGGATTGATGCGGCCTTCTCGAAACTCGGCCACATAGCGGCGCAACTGCCGCGTGCCGTGCGTTGCCACCCCGCGCAAATCCACCGCCACCAGATAGCGTGCGATCAGCGCGGCATCGCCCTCTGGCACCTGCACGCGGCGCAATACCTCAGCCACAAACTGGCGCAATGGATCGGGCATCACGCGCTTGGCATTTTCGGGTACATAAACGGGCATAAGCGAATATAGTCAGTGGTCAGTGGTTAGTGGTTAGTGGTCAGTGGTCAGTGGTCAGTAGTCAGTAGTCAGTAGTCAGTAGTCAGTAGTCAGTAGTCAGTAGTCAGTAGTCAGTGGTCAAAAAACAAGCTATCACCTGATGCGATATGCTACCCGCAAATGATCCCCTTGAAGTTACCCAGTCATTCAAAGAATCCATCACAACAAGTGCCATCACAAAAGACCATCAGACAAACCCATCACGCACAGCGCGCAAGGCCGTTTGGCAACCCATATCCATCTTGCAACCCACTTGGCAGGCCAGCGCATGGCGTGCTGTTACAAAAGCGCTTTGCGCTGTGCAAGCCTCTCGGCGCATGAGAGCGGCATTTTTTGCCTACTTTTTTTTGGTGTTGAAAAAAGTAGGTCGCCGAAGGCATCAAAGGCAACCCCCGCGGAGACAGAACCAAACGCTTTAGACAAGCAACGCATGATCCCTATGGAACGTCTGTTCCCAGTTCCTCATTCATCCCTGATGGGAGGCAGGATACGGACAACTTAGAGTCCCTAACAAAAAGCGTTGACATGGATTTGTGAGAGGCCGACTTTGAGGCGTTCCATCGGGTGTTCACTCCTCTGTTTCAGACGCTTGATTTCTTTATGTTAGGGCTTCTTAAAAGCAAATTGGTATTACATCCTGTCTATCCTCGCATCTTGTATCTTGCCTTTTCGGGCGGGCACGGGGGCATCGCCCCTACGTTTCTATCCTCGCATCTTGCCTTTGCCTTTCCTCCGCGCAATCCGCGTCATCCGTTTAATCCGCGATCCGCCTTGTATCTTGCCTTTTCAGGCGAGCACGGGGGCATCGCCCCTACGCCTCGCATCTTTCTCATGCGTTCTTATGGGGTTGCATCTCGCCTTTCAAACGAGTCCATTCTGCGTCCCACAAACGTGAACTTTGACCCCCAATGTCTGCATCATCGCAACTTTCACAGCCAATGCGTTGTTGGCGGCCTGTGCGGATTCGGCATAGGCGACTTGGATGTGGTTGGCCTTGTGCCGGGCCATCATCTGGTCGCGGGAGGTGCCATAAGTGATGGCGTGCATAATGGGCCACTGCGGCGTGGTCGCACGCCAGCGGCGTTGGGTTTCCCGCGGTGGCAATGCCACGACGCCACCGCGGCCGATGTCCATGTGCAGTTCGTCATTTTGAACGAAGATGCGGCTCCACACGATTTCGCCGGGTTTGCCCACGCCTTTGCAGGTGCCGCCGCCGAGGGGGAAATACATCTTGGGCTGGCGTTCGGAGGTGGTGCCTTTGTACCCGCCGATATGGTGTGCGGGGGGCGCGCCGCCCGAAATGAGAAAAACCCACACGTAGTCGTCAACGCCATTTCCCCGGTAGTGTTCGCCCCAGCGAAGGTCGTGCAGGGTGTTTTCCGGGGGCTGACTCAAGGCGCGCCATATCCGGTTGGTGATCAAACCGTCGAGGCCCGCGCATTCATCAACTTCGTTGAAATGCGGGAGTGCCTCGCCTTCGTAGAGCACGCGACCGTTGTTGCGCGCTTTGACCGGGGGGCGGTCCGCGTTGTTGAGAATGCCTTCGACCAAATCAGATGCCGGGCACAAATCTTTGAGGCCCTGTTGATATTGAATGCCAATGGTGGCGCACCCAAAATCATCGGCAATGCGGAGGGCGGCGATGTACATTTTGCATTGGGAGTGGATTTGATCATCGGTGAGTTCATCGGCTGGATTTGCGCCGGTGACAAAGGTGAGGCCCTTGGCTTCGAGCCATGCGCGAACCGCCCGCGCTTCTTCGTCTGTGACGGTTTTTTTCATCTCGGCCCAAAGCGCGGATTGCGAGAGGCGTTCTTTGAAGACGCCCGTGGGATTGAGCAAATGGTCGGGGATGATGGCGTTGAACATGCCCATGCACCCTTCGTCAAAAACGCCCATAATGGCCTTTTCGCGCTGGAGTTGTGCGGCCAGTGCCCGACCGAGTTGGGCCTCGGCATCGGGCAGGCGGAAGGTATCGGCGTCTCGCACATGGGAGGTATTGTGCACGACGCTGCCGCTGTCGAGCCATTCGCGCAGGCCGCGTTTGAAGAAATCGTCGGTAAAGTCCAAACTCCACAAGGTGCTGTATGCAACGCCGGCTTTGGCGAGCGAGCCGTTGAGGTTGAGCATGCCGACCAGGCCCGGCCATTGCCCAGACCAGTTGGCGAGGGTGAGAATGGGGCCGCGGTGCGAGATCAGGCCGTGCAACACATGGTGGCTGTATTGCCAGACGGCCTCGGCCACGATGAGGGGCGCGTCGGGGTGAATATTTTTGAAGACAGCCATGCCCTCTTTTTGCGACCCGATAAAGCCGTGTTGCTCATCTGGCTTGTAGGGATGCCCGCGGCGAACTCGCCATCCCTCGCGCTGAATCGCGGCGGTGATGGCGTCTTCCATGGCCCGTTGTGCGGGCCAGCACATCCGATTGGCCAACAAGCGCAAATCCCCATTGGCAATGAGCACGACTTCGTTTTCTGCGGGGGCTTCGGGTTCAACGAGTTCGGGAAATGCGTAAGCCATCATAATCTCCTTTGAAAAAAAATAGCGGATGAACTTTGGAAAGTCAAACCTCTAGGCCGATGCACCGGCGTAATTTTTGATGCCGCGTTTCCAGAACCAGCGCGAAAAAAACAAGAGAAACGCGCAGAGCAACCCCGACGTGATCAGGCTTTCGGGGGTCAGGCGACCAGAGAGGACTTCGGCGGGTACAGTGATGGCAAATGCCACGGGCACGAGAAACGTGAGAATATAGCGCAGCCAGATCGGGTAGATGCCAATGGGCCAACGCCCGGCCTCGTACATGCTTTGGAAAATGACGAGGATGTTTTCAATCCGTAAAAACCAAAAAGTCAGCGTGGCGAGCATCAGCCAAAAACTGTAAATAATCGCGCCGCCCGTACAAAGCGCGAACGCAAAGGCGAAGGCTTCGCGCGGGCCAATACCAAGTCCCTTGTAGATCAGCGCGGCGATGAGCACGCCCAAGCCGAGGAAAACATCGGTGAGCCGCCACAAGCGGATTTGCGAGATGCTGGCGAGGAACTGCGCGTCGCACGGTTTGGTAAGCGTATAATCAAACGTGCCCAAGCGCACATCTTCCATGAACTGGCTCATGCTCGGATGAATGACCAAGCGAATCACGCCGCCCACGAACATAAACACCCCGAGCAGGGCGAGGATATCCACGGCTTGCCATCCGCCGAGGGTATCGGTGTGTGCAAACACAATCGCCAATCCCGCGATAGCCGTGCCCAAATTCAGGACGGATTGCAAGAGTTGGACGTAGAAATTCACGCGATAGGCCATTTCATTGAGCATGCCGATGCGGAAGAAGATCCAGATAAGTTTGATATGGTGCATGGTATAAAACCTGCCTCTGAATGCCGTTATCAGAAGCCAACCGCTAACCGCTTGGAGGCCTGGGGTTGGGCGGACTGACCACTGACGACTGCCTCACGATCCAACCGCCGAGTATTTTTTAACTCCTACGCGCCAGATAAGTTTGATCATGACAAAACCCGCGAGCAACCAAAGGGTTTGCATGGCGAAGCCATTCACAATTTGGTCTTGCGAAAGCCGACCGAGCATGAGTTCAACCGGAAATGCAATGGCCCAGCGAAAGGGAAGGGCATCCGCGAGCAGTTGGATGGGACCGGGCAACAGGTCAATGGGGGCGATGCGCCCCGAAAGAAATAGGCCGAGTGTGAAATACATCTGGTTGATGGCTTCGTTGCGCGTGGTCCAAAAGGCGACGAGGGAGAGGGCCCATTCGATAAAAAATCGCATGAAGAACGCAATGCCCAGCGCGAGTAAAAAGGTGGCGCATGTCTGAATATGAAAAGTGAGGTGGGGTTCAAAGAGAAAGAAGAGCGAAATCGCGGTGGGAAAAATGATGACCGCGGTCATGAGTTTGTACGCGATGTTTTCGGCAATATCCGAGTGGATGGGGTGAATGGGTTTGAGCAAGAGGTTGGACAGTTCGCCCTGGCGAATGCGAAAATCGTAGATGTGCATGATCCACGAAAAAGTGAACTGATTGACGATCATGAGCACGATGTAATACGCGGCAAAATCGGCGGGCGAATACGCTCCCACATGGCCTCCGCGCGCTTGGGCAACGGTGGACCACACGGTGAGGTAGATAATCGGTTCAAGGATGCGCCCGATCATCCAGATGCTCATGGCGGCGCGGTATTGAAACTGGTTGAGCAATGAGATTTTGAGGAAGGCCCAGTAAATGGCAGAGTAATGTCTCATGAGAATCTACGAATAGACAAAGCGGAGTACAACTGACCGTTTTTCAGGCCAGTTCATCAACGGACAGGGTATCACTGCGATAGCAGTTCATCGTAGGGGCGCGGCCCCTGTGCCCGCCCGAATAGATTGCGTCAACGGTTCATCTGCGAGCAAAAAAGCGATCCGTATCTCGAGGGGGGTTGGTGGCTAATGATACGAGAACGAGAAGCAACGCAGACACGGGGACAATAACACCCGCGGGAATCAATCCCGTGCCGCCCACGCTGTACGCCCCGTCTGCGGTGAGGGAATCGGCGAAAAAAAAGATCCACAGCCCAATCACGCTCAGAATTGCCGCGGCGGCGCCCTGCTTTGTGCTGCGCTTCCAATACAGCGCGCCGACAAACACGGGCACCAGTCCCGCAAAACCCGTGAGTGACCAAGTGCCGAGTTCAAAAATCGACCGCGTTGTGAACAGGGACGCGACAAAGGCCAGCGCGAGAAACGCCGCGACAAAAACGCGCCCAAACAAGACCTGCTGTTTTTCGGACAACTGATCGTCAAACCCGTAAAACCGCACGATATCTTCGGTGAACATCGCCCCCAGCGCGAGGGTTTGCGAGTCGAGGGAAGACATAATCGCGGCAAAAACGCCCGCCGCCAAGCACCCGGCCAGCACCCCACCCGTATGCGCCAAAATCAATTCAATGAGAATGGGGCCATTGACCGGGGCTGTAAAATCGATGCGCCCGACCATCCCCAGCGTGACACTGGGCACCCACACGGCGGCGATACATATCGGATAGAACACGATGGGCGTTTGAAATGACCGCGCGGTTCGGGCGGAAAGCCAATGGCCGTAGATATGGGGAAATGCCGCCACGCTCATGGGCAGCATCTGATAGGAGAGCATTTTGAGCGTGGCGTAAGAATCGCTGCCAAAAACCACAAATTCGGGATGCGCGTCGCGCAGGGTTGTCATTGCCTTGCCGATCCCGCCGTAGTGATCCATAATCACCAGATAGGCCACCAGGCCCACGAGAATGAACACCGTTGTCTGAAACGTATTCGCCCAAGCCGTGCTTCGCATCCCGCCATACGTCACGTATAAAAATGTCACGCCACACACGAGCAAACTGCCGGCCCAACTCGGCCAATCCCCGCGCGTAATTGCCACGAGCGCGTCGCCCCCGCCCTTGACCCCAATGAGGATGTAGGGCAACATCAACAACACCACGACCACAAACAAAAGCGTGCCCAATGCCGGCGATGTATAGCGGTCGCGGATCAGTTGAATTTGCGTGAGATATGAAAACCGCTTGCCCAGCCACCAACTTTTTGTGCCCAAATAATAAAAGAGAAATGGAATCACAATGGCCGAACTCGCGCCCATCAGCCCAAACACGACAACCCCTTGCCGATAGGCTTCCCCGGACGCGCCGAGCATGGTAAATGCCGTCAGATTGGTGCCCAACAGCGTCATCAGCAGCACCACGGGCCCAATGCTTCGGCTCGCGACAAAATAATCTTCCCCAGTGGCTCGAAAAAGCCGATGCCCCATCGCGCCGACTATGAGAACCAATCCGAGATAAATGGCAACGACCACCATAATCATTCTGAATCCTCCTCGTCCAAGTGATGAGGCCACGCCCGGCGCACAATCACCGCCATCGCAAGCGTTGCCACGACGCACAGGCCCATGTGGTAGAGCAAATTGATCGGCAATCCCAAGACCAGCGCGTCCCTATCCCACATCCAGAAATTAAAAAATAGAATCAGCAGAACGAGCAAAACGCCCAAGGGCCAGAGTTGTGTTTGGCGCGGCATGAATGTTCTCCTGAGAAGCGGTGAAAGGTAATACTAAATTGATTTTCTGTTGCCCTAATGTGATGCGATATGCGACCCGCAAATGATTCCCTTGACGTTACGCCATCATTCAGAAAAGCCATGGCAACCAGGCCATCACAAAAGACCATCAGATAAAACCATCGCGCACAGCGCGCAAGGCCGTCTCGCAACGCACATTCATCTTGCAACCCACCTTGCAGGCCAACGCATGTTGTGCTACTACAAGAGCGATTTGCGCTGTGCAGAGCACCCCTCGGCGCATGAGAGCGGCATTTTTTGCTTCCTTTTTTTGCTGTTGAAAAAAAGGAAGTCGCCGCACGCCGCAGGCACAGGCGTAGCCAACGCATCAAAGGCAACAAACGACGCTTGAGAACCAAACGCTTGAGACAAGCAATGCAGGGCCTACCCAATTCGCAATTCGTAATTTGCATCACATGAGGACAACAGCTATTCAATTTGGGATAATAAAAGCCGATAGCACATTGCTTGTTGCATTTCTTCGGACAGGCACAGGGGCCTGTCCCTACGTGACCCGTCTCTCGCTTTGGCGGAAAAGCTACTTGCTGAGAGCATTTCGCCTCTCTTCGCGTTCCCCAGTGTCGTGAACTGCTATCGCAGTTGTACCCCACCCGTGGAATCACA
This sequence comes from uncultured Latescibacterota bacterium, assembly GCA_958295785.1. GTDB lineage: Bacteria > Latescibacterota > UBA2968 > UBA2968 > UBA2968 > VXRD01. The sequence continues at coordinate 97,827 of OY282377.1, read as the reverse complement.
TCTTGCCTTTCACCTCTCCCGTCTCGCCTTCTAAACGCCTTTGGCTTCTACGTACACCGCGTACAAACCCATGCCGCAGGTCAGGAACAGGCGGTTTTTCTTTTGCCCGCCAAAGCAGAGGTTGGAGCAGGGTTCGGGCAGGTGGATTTTTCCGATGAGATCGCCGTCGGGCGCGAAAATTTTGACGCCATCATCTTTGGGCTCGCCCCAGCCCGAACTGCTCCACAGGTTGCCGTCAATGTCGCAGCGAATGCCATCGGCAAATCCGGGGGCCATATCGGCGAAAACGCGGCTGTTTTTGAGGCGGCTGTTTGCCACGTCAAACGCGCGAATGTGCGCCGGGCCATCCATGCCGTGAGACGCGCCCGTATCGGTGATGTAGAGAATTTGTTCATCCGGAGAGAAGCACAAGCCGTTGGGGCGCACAAAATCCTCTGCGACGACCGTGGCGTTTCCCGTGCTGGGGTCGAGGCGATAGACGCGGGTGGGCAATTCGCATTCGGCAATGTGGCCTTCGTAATCGAGCATGATGCCGTAGCCCGGGTCCGTGAACCATATACTGCCATCGGAATGCGCGGCGACGTCATTGGGCGCGTTGAGCGGTTTGCCCTCAAAATGGTCGATGAGAACGGTGATAGACCCGTCGTATTCGGTGCGGGTCACGCGGCGCGTGCCGTGTTCGCAGGAAACGAGGCGGCCCGCGCGGTCGCGGGTGTGCCCATTGCTGTAATTGGACGGAGATCGAAAAACATCGATACCACCATCGCTTTCGCGCCAGCGCATGATGCGATTGTTGGGAATATCGCTGAAGAACACGCAACGCGCATCCCCAAACCAAACAGGCCCTTCGCCCCAGCGCAGGCCCGTGCAGAGCCGCTCGACAGCGGCGTTGCCAATGGCGTATTTTTGAAAGCGTTCGTCCAGTATTTCAATGGCGGGATCGGGATAGCGAATCGGGCTGCCATCCCAGGGGCGAGTTTTCCAATCGGACATTTTGCATGCTCCTCAGTGAGAACGATAGATGTTGCGTTTGGAGCTGGGGGATGCGCGTTGCGTTTGTTTATCGAGCGAGGCGAGTGGTGTTGAAACGTGCGGAGCGAGCGGATGGAAGGGATATTTGCGCGGCGATTGGACGGTGGGTGGGCCGCACGCAGAGCACAACATCAGTCGAGTTTGATGGCTGACCCTGAAAGCCAATCGCTATTTCAGGGAAAATTCTATGGGCATAAACATCCAGACTTTGCGGCGTTCACCTTTGTGTTTGCCGGGGCGAAATCGAAATTGCCGCGCTGCGGCCATGGCTGCTTTCCTGAAAATTTCCGGCCCGTGTACAAACTGAACGTCCTCTACCTTGCCCTGTTTGTCAACCAGCACTTTGACCGTGACTTTGCCTTCAAGGCGTTTTCGCTTGGCCTCGGAGGGATATTCCGGCGTGACAATTCGGTTGGGATGTGGCTTGTAGTCAATGTCAATGTAGTCAATGGGTTCGTCTGAATAGTCCGCGCCTTGAATGCCTGCCAAATCGGGTATGGCGATGTTGTCGAGGTCCAACTCGGTCGATTCAATCGTTATGTCTTCGGGCACTTCCTCGCCCTCAACAGCCAGTGGCACTTGCGGACGCGGCGGCGATGGCGGGCGTTTTTGTTGGCTCGTTTCCGGAATATTGGGTCTGAAAATCTGCGTGGGTGCTCGCGCCGTGCGGACAGTGGGATGGTATTCGGGATAGAGCCACGCAATGGCGATGAGGAGAACCGCGCTCAACAGGCTCGCGCGCATCGCGTTCGGCCAATAGCGCAACTTCAAATCCGCAGAGGGATTTTTTGATCGCGTGGCAATCTGCACATCGCAAGGCCGGGCCGACAGTCTTTTTTGAAATTCGCGTTGCGCGAGACGCGCCCGATAGATTTGACTGCTCAGGGTATTTCCAGATCTAATCTGAATGAGGTTCATGCGATTTCCGCTTCATGAATCGTGTTGGTTGTGGAGATATAGTTTAGATTTTTATAGAAAAAGAAAGTTCCCATCACTCGGATGGGGCGCGTGATGCGACAATCTAGACAATCTATACGAGTCGATGGCCTTTGTCCAGATGAAATTGTTTGGTTGTGTTTTGGGGTAGCGAATGGTAATATATAGGAGATAACACAACAACGACCTAGGAGGAAAAATGAATCGCCAAATCACGCTGGCCTCGCGTCCGAAAGGGTTTCCCGTGCCCGACGATTTTAAGCTCGTCGAAACGCCCATCCCAGAGCCGGGCGAAGGCGAGGTTTTGTCGAGAACCCTGTTTATGTCGGTCGATCCCTATATGCGCGGGCGAATGAATGACCGCGCCTCGTACGCGGCAAATGTGCAAATCGGCGACGTGATGGTGGGCGGTACCGTGGGGGAGGTGGTCGCGTCAAACGATCCGGACTTCGAGGTGGGCGATATCGTCCAAGCGCAAATCGGGTGGCAGGCTTATGGGGTGTCCATGGGATCGAATTTACGCAAAGTCGATCCAGACCTCGCGCCCGTGTCAACCGCCTTGGGCGCGTTGGGCATGCCGGGCCTAACCGCGTATTGTGGCCTGTTGAACGTTGGACAGCCGCAAGAAGGCGAGACCGTGTTGGTGACGGGTGCTGCCGGCGCCGTGGGATCCATCGTGGGACAAATCGCCAAAATCAAAGGCTGTCGCACTGTGGGCGTGGCCGGCTCGGCCAAAAAAATTGCCCATGTGGTCGATGCGTTGGGTTTTGATGCTGCGTTCAACTACAAAGAAGTGGCGGATTACAGCGCGGAATTGCAACGCCTGTGCCCCGATGGGATCGATGTTTATTTCGACAATGTCGGCGGCGCGGTCTCCGATGCCGCGTTTCCCCTGATGAACGTGCATGGTCGCATTGCGGTTTGCGGGCAAATCTCGCAGTACAACCTGACCGAGGTCGAACAAGGCCCGCGGTTTATGTGGCACTTTATCGCCAAGCGATTGACCATGCGCGGGTTTCTGGTTTCTGACTTTGCAGACCAGCACGCCGAGGGACTCAAGCAACTGGCCGTTTGGGTCAATGAAGGGCGAATCAAATATCGGGAAGACATCTGGGAGGGGTTGGCGCGCGCGCCCGAGGCATTTATCGACATGCTGCGGGGCGGCAACATTGGGAAACGCTTGGTAAAGGTCGCGGATTAAAATGGATATGACAGACCAGCAGATCGAACATTTTCACCGCCATGGATTCTTCTTTGTTCCCAATCCACTGAGCGATGAGGCAATGCTCGAAATTGACCGCCGCCAGCGAGCCGTTGAACCGGCGTGGCGGAAGGCCGATTGGGCAGTGGGTTTTAATCCCGGCGCGTGTCAGTTTTTTTTGGTTGGCGAGCCGCTCTTGCAGGCGGTAGAGCATCCGGATATCGTGAATCTGGCGCAACGCATTTTGGGGTGCGAGGAGGTGCATGTGGGCGCGTGCGGGTTGGGCGATGCGTCTAAAATTGTGTCCGCAGATGGGCGGTTGCAGCAGCAAGTCCACTGGCACGCCGATGGTGGGCCGGAGGTCGAGCAAGTCTCGCTCCGCACCGCATTGGACAGGCACGATCCGTCCAATGCCCCGCTGCGCGTTTTGCCCGGCACCCATGCGAGGCCCCGCGAGGAAGTCGAGGAAGAATTGCGACAAATCGAGATCGCCACTGGGCAGTATGACGAGATGCCCGAGTGCTTGTTCGCCAAACACCCCCGAGAAGTGGAAGTGATTCTCGACCCGCGCTGGTCATTGGTCTGGACGCCGAGTTGCTGGCATGCCACGGGCGTGAAAACCGCGGCCGGCCCGCGCCGCGCCATGGCGTGGAATTACTTTCCGCCCGGTGGTCGCAAGCGCGATGTGGAAACCCTAAAGCATGTGATTGAAAACTGGGAGGACTGGTCAGACGCGCGCAAGCGGTTGTGGGGCCTCATAACGTAGGCGGCGGCTGCACAAAACCACCAAGGTCCCGATGGCATACATCCCACTGCCAATCAGAAAAATCCAGTCCGACGACAAAGACATCTGCTGCGTCATCCATCCCAGCATAGGCCCTGTTGCCGAGCCGAGATCAGACGCCGTCACGTATCCCGCAACAGAGCGCGAACCCCGCAAGCCGGACTCGGCGGTCATCACCACAGTTGCTCCAACACCGCACATGAAAAACACCACCACGCACGCCATCCACCACCCCGCGTGCGACACTGTGGACGCAAAGAGCAACGCCAACACCCCAACGCCAAAATAACCAACCGCGCTCCATCGCCGCCCCAACCGGTCGCTGATATGCCCCAAAAAAGGCGCGCCGAGCGCGTCGACAACCCACCGCGAAGACAACAACGCGCCGTTCAAGGTGGCCGCGCCAATGACCACGCCCAATACGGTCAGAGATGTGCCCACGTTTTCCACGAGAACCGCGCCCAGCGTTGACATCACGATCCCCGGCCCAACGCATCCGATCACAAATCCGCAAATCATCAACTCGGGCATCCAGCCCGCGTCTTCGACCTTTCCCCCATTCCCACTTTCCCGCGAAACAGCGCGCCGCGCCAGCCAGCCCAAGGGCGTTCCCACCAACGAGATGATCGAAAACAAAAAGAGCGCGACTGTGAACCCAATGACGTCGTGGGCCAGCCCGCCCCCCAAATTGCCCCCAACCGACCCCAAGCGCGAGATGCCGTTGTAATACCCCATCCGCTGACCGATCACCGCAGGCGGCGACGTCTCCACCACGGTCATCAAACCGATTTGGCGGATAAACGACCACGACAATCCCCACAGCATGCGCGCAATGAGCAATACAAAAAAAGAGGTGACAACGCCGTACACAGCCGTCAACGCGCCGCCGAGAATGAGGGCAGCGATCAGCAAACCCGTCACGGAATAACGCTGGCACAATTTTTCGGCAAAAGTATTCGCAACGAGGCGCACCCATCGATTCACCGACAAAATGAGACCGACCTGATAGGGCATCAGCCCGAACGCGGCATAATGCGTTGGCACCACCGCGTACAACATCTGGTCGCCCAGCAGGGAAAACGCCGTCGCCAATGCAATGAACACCACAGCCCGCGATGACTGCATGGACGCTCCAATATTACCCCACCCTGCGGTAGGGATGGATAGGGACTGACCGCTTCTCATATCTTCGGGCGGGCACGGGGGCACCGCCCCTACGGTCTCACTTCTCGTTTGACCGCCTGACCGCTTTTAAGGATGATGCGCGACATTCTCGCCGCGATGTTCGCCATTGATAAACGCCTGCGTAAATGCGGTCACTTGCACTATCGCATCTTCCACCAGCACTGCGCCCGCTTCTGCGGTGGCTTCCAGCGGTTCTTTGTCCGCTTGATCGCGCATGGCATCGCGCCGCACATTTTCGGGCCACAGCGCGAGCGCGAATGCCGTTTCAAACTCCTGCGCGTGCCCCGGATAGCGTTTTGTTTTCAAATTTTGCTCGGCGACATCCTTGGACATCAAATCCCAATACGAAGCCCACTGCAAATTCACGTCGGGACGGTCGATCTGAAAAAACAACCGCCATTGACCAAAAATGCCCTTCAGAGGCGCGGCATTGCCGCCGTGGCCGTTCAGCACAATGACATTTTTCACCCCGTGCCGCACCAAACTCTCCACCGCGTCGAACAACACGGCCAGCCACGACCCCGGTTTGGCGGTGACAGTGCCTTTGTGGACCATGTGGTGTTCGGAAATGCCCACCGCCATGGGCACACTCACAATCACTTGGGGATACAATCGCTCGGCCGCCGCCACCGCGACATGGGTTGCCGAAGAGATGTCGTGCTCCATCGCCAGATGCTCCAAATGTTGCTCATTGCTCCCCACGGGAACAATCGCGGTTTGAAACTCGCCGCGTGCCAGTGCCTCCCGAAACTCGCGTCTCGTCAACTTTGCCAACAAAACCTGCTCGGCCATGATCCTCTCCTTCCGTTTAATTTTCCTGCTCATACGCGATGCCCGCGGCCTTTTGCGCGGTGCTCAAGCCCCGCATCGCCCAAAACATGACATAAATTGAAATGGCTGCCCAAACAAATGCGATGGGATATGCCAGCACTGCAATGCCGAAATACCCGGCCAAAATCCCCGCATCTGTGCGTTCTGCGTGCATCCACAGATCCGTGCGAAAATCGTACAGACTGTACAAACACAACACAACGCCAATCCACGTTGCCAACACATGGGCAAAACGCCCAAATTGAGCCGTCACAACGATCAATACGAGACCGCAACCCATGCCGAAAAAGAAATCCAATGCCCCAAACGGCGTGTACAAAACCGCCATCGCAATTTGAACGCCGCCGACCAGCCCGAGCAATAGCCTTTGCGCGCCCAGCCACCGCCCCGCGTAAATCAGTGCTGCACCCAGAATGGCCGATCCCACATAACCCGCCGAACTGATCAGGGGGAAAATGCCCCCGCGACTGATCACATGCCCCGACTCGTTCCACCGCACGCGCAGTTCTGCCACCTCGCCCCCGGTTGCAAGGGCCATACTCGCGTGCCCCATCTCGTGGATCCACACCACAAAGACGCGAAACGGCTTCACTATCGGCGTATCCCACAGGGCCAGCGCGACAACCGCCAGCAACAGATGCAGCCAGAATGTCCGAAGTACCTGCCTCATCGATCACCCCCAAACACAAAAGCGATGGCTTTGTTACCCCCGTTGTGTATATGCACAAGTCGGATTCTAAACACAAGATAAAAGGAGACCATTACCCAGCGGGTTTATGGCGTGTCTTTTGAAAACCAAAAGGGCTTATGATTTGACCATAAGCCCTTTTTAATCGCCTTGCAAAAATAAAACCTATCGCCCGGATTCCAGATTCTCTGAAACCGCGTCCAATCGCGCGCGCAACGCCGCGTCCAGCGTCCAGCCAACGCCCCCGATATTGTCCTCCAAATGTGCAACCGTATCGCCACCGGTAATCGCCACCGTCACTTCGGGATGCGACAAAACCCAAGCTAAAGCAACTTGCGCGGGCGTTTTGCCCAATTCATCCGCCACCTCAAACAGCGTTGCGATAGCCTTTCCCTCTGTGCCCACCATCATGTTTTTGTATCGAGCCATCCAGCGTTTCGCCCACAGCGAACCTTCGGGCGGCGGCGCGTCTAATTTGTAAAATCCGCTCAACAAGCCCACGGCCAACGGGCTGTACACCATCACCCCCAAACCCTCGCTTTGCACAAAGGGGAAAACCTCTCGCTCCAATGCGCGGTACAACAAATTGTAGGGGTTTTGCATGCACATATACGCGGTCAGATTCAAGGCGTGCTGAACCCACAATGCCTTGCACGCTTGCCACGCCGCGTGGTTGCAACATCCGATGTATCGCACCTTGCCCTGATGCACGAGATCGTCCAAGGCCCGCGCGGTTTCTTCTATCGGTGTCGAGTCGTCGAAATGATGCACGAGGTACACGTCGATATGATCGGTGTCCAACCGGCGCAAAGACCGCTCCGCTTCCCGCATGATGTGATAGCGGGACAGCCCCTGATCGTTTGGCCCTCTGCCGACGCGACTGAACACTTTCGACGTGATCACCACCTCATCCCGCTTGCCCTTCAACGCCTTGCCCAACACGACTTCGGAACGCCCGGCGTGCGTGCGGTCGTCCCCAGGTCCATACGTATTGGCGCAATCGATCAGGTTAATGCCCAGATCAAGTGCCCGCTCGACCACCTTTTGGCCGTCTGCCTCATCCGCCTGCCCGCGAAACCCCAAGCCCAGTGCCAGCCTGCTCACCTTCACACCCGCAGAACCAAAATTGATATATTCCATTTTACACCACCTTCACCAATCGCTTGCCAATATTATCGCCCCGCAATCTGACCGGGCGCGAGGCCAATCGAATTTGCACATTCATCGCTGCCATACAAACGCCTCACATTCCCTCGGCATAAACCGCTTCCCGCAAACCCTTCAAATACCCCACGGCAAACAGTCGCGCAATGCCGTGCTCATCGCCAAAGCGATCATCGCCCATCTTCGGGTAGTGATCCGGGCGGCACACGCCATCAAATCCAACATCCCGATAGGCGCGCAAACACGCGACCAAATCGGTCTTGCCATCGTCGTGGAATGTCTCTTCAAATTTCTCGGGGTGGCCCACAACATCGCGGATGTGCAAAAAATGGATCTTCTTTTGTTCGCCAAAATGCCGAATCACGCCGGGCAAATCATCTGTCATCAGCGTAAAATTGCCCTGACAAAGCCCAATGCCATTCATCGGACTCGGCACGAGATCGACGAGTTTTTGGTAATTTTCAACGCTGCTCATAATGCGCGCAATCCCGCGAATGGGCGAAAGCGGCGGGTCATCCGGATGCAGGGCCAACTTGACATTGGCCTCTTCGGCCACGGGCACCACGCGCTCCAAAAAATACTTCAAATTGTCCCACTGCTGTTCTTCTGTCACGGCCGTCGCATGAGGCTCTTGATCGCCAATCGGCACGCCGTCGATATTGTGGATCGGACGCTCGGCCGGGTCGCCCTGTGCTTCCAGCGCGTCGAGATCAAACCCGCTGACGTGCGCCCCGCCGCGCGAGGAAATGGACCGAGAGGTACGCATGACCCCCAGAACGGGCATCCACGCATAGCACCACGCAGGAATCCCCAACTTGCCCATGTTTCGCAACAACTCGCAGACAACCTCAATTTCCTCGTCTCGCCCGGGCAAGCCCAGTTTGATCTTTTCCATCGGCGGGCGCGATTCAATCACCTCAAGGGGAATGCCACCCGTCTCGTATTCGGCTTTTGCTTTTGCCAAAGATGTATAACTCCACGGCTGTTCCTCTGGCTCGGCATTTGGTTTGGGGCGCAAATTGATGCCGCCCACCGCGCATTCGACACCGCATTGTCTCATCAGGGTCCACCGTTGCCCTGCCTGTGGTGGCGTGCTAATCGCAATTCTCAACATAACCGTCTCCTTTCATTTTTTGATGTTGCCACAGAAAGCACAAAAGGGTAAATCGGACGCGCCTACTGAATGACACCATCCCTTTTTACATCCGCAGAGCCTGACCCTTGAGTGCTTTGATCAAGGGCCAGGCTTTAGCACCTGTTTTGTGCCTTTTGTGACGCTCTATCACAACCCAATATATGCAGATACATAGCGGCATGCGACAAAAAACTATCGCTTGTCAAATCGCTTTCGACAAACGATTCACTCGCGTATATTTTTGCTTATCTGACGTATTGCGTAACATCTCGGTAGGAGGGCGTCCGGGGCCTCCTTTTCGCCATTTGGGTTTCGGCAACCAAGGGGCGATCAATTCCCATTGCGCTTGAATGAGGTCTGTCGGATATTGCTCCGGCGTATTCATCTTGGTCCTGTCGTTTCAGGGGGGTTGGATACCCCCTGAATGTTGCCTTGTTGTCCAATCGACACGACTTTTTTTTATATCAAAGAAGGAGAAAAGCTTTGCACATTCTCGTAACAGGTGCTGCGGGATTTATCGGATTTCACCTTTCCAAGCGATTGCTCGAAATGGGGCATTCGGTAGTTGGGTTAGACAATGTGAACGATTATTACAGCACACAACTCAAAGAAGCCCGCGTTGCGATTTTAGAGGAAATGGATGGATTCAAATTTGTTCGCAGGGATATTGAAGATGAAGAGGGAATGGCAGCCCTTTTTCGCACAGAGAACTTTTCTCATGTCGTCAATCTCGCCGCGCAGGCGGGCGTGTTCTACAGTCTGGAAAATCCCTCGGTCTTTGTCAAAAGCAATGTGCTGGGTTTTCTCCATATATTAGAGGGATGCCGCCATTGCGGCATAGAACATCTGGTCTATGCGTCGTCGAGTTCTGTTTATGGTTTGAACACCATCACGCCGCATGGCGTCCACCAAAATGTCGATCATCCGGTCAGTTTGTACGCCGCAACCAAAAAAGCAGATGAACTGCTGGCGCATACATATAGCCATCTGCACGGCATTCCGACGACGGGGTTGCGCTTTTTCTCGGTATATGGCCCATGGGGGCGTCCAGATGGGGTTGCCTACTTGTGGACCAAAGCCATTTTGGAAGACCAACCGGTTAAAGTTTTTAATTACGGCAAAAATCGTCGCAGCTTTACTTATGTCAGCGATATTGTCGAAGGCGTGGTTCGCACCCTGTTAAAGCCCGCCGAGCCAAATCCCGAGTGGCGCGGGCACCGTCCGGATCCGGGATCGAGTTCGAGCCCGTATCGCGTTTACAACATCGGCAATCGCAATGTCGTTGAGTTGGTTTATATGCTTTCCATATTGGAGGAGCTATTGGGCAAGAAAGCCATTCGCGTGGATTTGCCCCCACAACTCGGGGATGTATCGGACAATGCGGCAGAAGTGTCGGGCTTGGTTCGAGATGTGGGCTATAATCCCACAACGCCCATCAAAACGGGACTCGCAAATTTTGTCGCATGGTACAAAGACTATCACAACGCGAAATAACACGGGAGCATGCTATGAATGCAGTGACGGAGTATCCCACATGGGCGGATCGAATTGACAAGGAGATGCCGTTGGCGTCATGCGATCCGGATGGTATTTTGGAGAAATTGGATCTGACGGGTTTGGACGCGGCAAAAGCGGATGATCGACTGGGCGTGCTCGCGGCGTTGCGCGATCATTATCGGGCGAAGTATCCCTTGGAGGAGGGGTCTGGAGCGGTTGATTTGGAGACTGCGGATAATATCTGTCAGCGCATCATCCAATGGGGGCCTTATGAAGCGGCCGAGTACGGCGAGGACTTCAATTGGGAATGGGACCCATGCGGCGACATCGAATGGGTCGCCGCCGTGTATCGCTTTTATTGGGCCGCGCCGCTGGCTCGGGCGTATGCTGTGACGCGCGATGAAAAATACGCCGAGACTTTTGTCGCGTTGACGACCGATTGGATTTCAAAACACCCGTTGGAAAATCACACCAAAACGCATTCGGTTTACACGTTCTGGAAGGGGTTTGCGTGGCTGGATATTCAAACGGGCATTCGGGCGACAAATATCTGTTCGGCGTTCCGCAGTTTGGTACACGCCGAGGCATTTACGCCCGAGTTTCTCGGCGTGTTGCTGGCGAGCCTGTACGACCATCAGATCAAGACCGAGCACATTCCCATGGGGGTGATTCACAACAAGGCCGTGTTTGAACAGCGGGGGTTTATCAATATCGCGTACGCGTTCCGCGAATTTCGGGAATCGCGGGAGTGGATGGCATTGGCCCTGACCCGCGTTGAAGAAAATTTTCTGGCGCAGACGACGGGCGATGGGGTGCAACGCGAGTGGTCTTTTGGGTATCACCAAGGCGTGTTGCGCGATGCCGTGGAAATTTTTGGGCGCGTGGACGCCTTTGGCATCGAGATTTCAGACGCCTTTCGCACGCGCGTGCGCCTGATGTACGATTATATTTTTTGGATCGCGTCGCCAGATTTGGGCGCGCCGATGTTCGGCGATGGATCGCGCCCGCTCAAAGAGACGGATGATCGGTCAAAATGGCCGCTTTACGACGCGCTCGTCGAAGCGACCACCTTGCTCGGCGATCCCAAATACGCGGCGCGGGCCACATTGAACCGCGCACATTTGCCCGAGCAAAAGAGTCGCGCCTTTCGAGAGGCGGGGTTGTACGCGATGCGCGACGACTGGGGGCCGGATCAAATTCACATGGCGCTGCACTGTTCCCCGCCCGCCATTTCGAGCCACGATCAACCCGACAATGGCACCTTTGAATTGTACGCGTACGGGCGCTGGTTGATGCCCGACACGGGTTTTTACACGTACGGTCACGATGCCGAAGGCCGCGCTTGGCACCGGCAAACGACTGTGCATCAAACCCTGACATTGGACGGCAAAGATACGTCCGATGATGGCCGCCATCTCTTGTGGGCATCGGAGGCAGATGGCGATGTGCTGGTCGTGGAAAACGGGTCGTATCCCAACTTGATCCACCGGCGTTCGGTGTGGTTTGTCAACCGGCAGTTTTTCGCGTTTTTAGACGAAGCCATTGGCAATGCCCCAGGGCAACTGGATTTGCATTTCCAATTCGCGCCGGGCGAGGTCATATTCGACGAGGCGGGCAAGCGGGCGTTTACGCAATTTGACGATGCCAATGTGCTGGTGACGACAAATTGCGCGGCATCTGTGATCGAAGAAGAGGGCTGGTTTGCGTGGACTTACGGTTCGCGTGTGCCGCGCAAGGCATTTCGCTTCGCGCTTGAAGATCAGGCTCCCACTGCATTTTTGACGGTGGTCGCGCCCTATCGCGGAACGCGCATTCCCGCGGTTTCAGCCGAATTGCCCCGTGCATTTCGCGCAGGAGATGACCGCGTGGAATTGACTGTTGATTTTGAAGGAAAAACATGGCGCCTTGGGAGAGAGTTGTCTTCCGGCGAGGCATGGATGTATTAACCCAAGGAGTTTTTGATGATTCACGACAATGTCGAATTTCACAACGTGGGGGAACTGCGAGCGGTTGAGGGACAGACGGGCCTCCGGGTGCAGCGCGTGCCCGAAGAGGTGCGCTTGTGTTTGAACAAGGGTGCTCAGGAACGCATGTTGAGTCCGGCGGGATCGGAAATCCGCTTTGTGAGCGCGGGCGATCAGGTCCATGTGACGCTGTCGAGCCCGGGGGGATCGGCTGAAGTCATTCCATTTTTTGGCCCCTTTCAAGGACGCGAGCGGTTTCAAATTGGGAAAGAGCCAAAGACATTGACCTTGACCTATCCCGAAAGGCTGAAGGCAATAGAGCCAACCGCCGTGCGGGGGTTGCACTTTTCGCCCGATGTGTGGCGGTTGACCCTGCGAAATACGAGTTTGCACTATCACGGTATTGAAGGCGAAGGGTTGCGTCCACCTGCTGTGAAAGAATTGCCAAAGCGGCGGTATTTGAGCTATGGCACTTCAATTACGCACGGCGCGTCTGCCACGGCCATGCATTTGACTTATGTGAGTCAGGTGGCATGGCGTTTGGGCGCAGATCTGATCAATTTGGGCGTGGGCGGGTCCGCGTATTGCGAACGCGAATTGGCCGATTATATCGCCGCGCGCGACGATTGGGACATCGCAACGCTGGCTTTGTCGGTGAATATGATCGGGGCGGGGTTTTCTTTGGCGGAATTTTCCGACCGCGTGGCGTATATGGTCAACGCAGTTGCAGGCGCGAATCCCGCCCGCCCGGTGGGATGTGTTACGATCTATCCGCATTTTAGGGATTTTTGCGGCGATGCCAAAGAGCGCGAGAAGACCGAGGCCTTCAGACAGGCATTGAGAGAAGCCATCGCCCGTTGCCCCCACGAGAACGCCCAGTTGATCGAGGGCCCGGAAATGTTGGGCAATATTGGCGGGCTGACCGTAGATCTGATTCATCCAGGGGATCACGGTATGATCGAGATGGGAGAGCGCGTTGCGGAAAAATTGAGATCCTTGCTGGATCTGAATGAGTGAGGTGAATGCAGTTTTCAAAAGAAAGGAGAAACCATGAGTACGATGCCAGCAGAAGTCTATCGGGCATTTCGAGCGGCGGGTGTGGCTGAAGATATTGCCGAGGCCGCGGCTTCGGTCATCCCCTATAAGGATGATTTGGAGGACCTTGCGACTGAGCAAGACATGGTCGAGTTGCGAGCCGAAGTGCAGACAGAGGTCGCAGGGGTGAAAGTTGAAGTGGCAGAATTGCGATCTGAAATGAAGCAAGAAATCGCGGCAGTGAGGGGAGAGTTGGTCGAGTTGAGAGCCGAGATGAAGCAAGAAATCGCAGAATTGAGAGCCGAGATGAAACAAGAAATCGCAGAATTGAGAGCCGAGATGAAACAAGAAATCGCGGCAGTGAGGGGAGAGTTGGTCAAGTTGAGAGCCGAGATGAAGCAAGAAATCGCAGAAGTGAAAGTTGAAGTAGCCGAGTTGAGAGCCGAGATGAAGCAAGAAATCGCAGAATTGAGAGCCGAGATGAAACAAGAAATCGCAGAATTGAGAGTTGAAGTAGCCGAGTTGAGAGCCGAGATGAAGCAAGAAATCGCAAAGTTGCAACGAGATGTCGCAAAGTTGCAACAAGAGGTTACAGGGTTAAAACAAGAGATTGCAGAGGTGAAGCAAGAAGTGGCAGAAGTGAAGCAAGAAGTGGCAGAAGTGAAGGTTGAGATGGCGGAAATGAAGCGAGAAATGGCGGAGATGAAGGCGGACATAAAGTCTGAGTTGAAGGTGTTGAAAGTTGTTTTCGGGCCTATCCTCATATCCCTGTTGGTGGCTATTTTGGGGGTAGGGATCAAGTTGGTTTTATCATCAGGCGCGACTCCTTGATGAATTGAACATGCAAAAAAAGCCCGACGGATGTATTGTCCGCCGGGCTTTTGTCGTGGATTGCAGAGGCTTAAAACATCCCCCACAAAATGTAGAGGATAGTTGCTGTGCCCGCCAAGGCGCCGCCATAACAGAGAAAGGGTAGCACGCCGGCGAGACTGCGAAGTCCAAGTTCGACCAGGGTGAATCGGATTCGATGGGCAGCGTGGAAGAGGGGGAAGATGAGCAAGACGCAGAGATACAGTTTGACCAACGGATTTTGGAGCAGTTCTGTCAGGCGGTCATGGGACAGAAGATCGGGGTCTATCCAGCCGAGGGGAATCGCCACGCCACCGAGCAAAATGTGGATGGGCACCAAGAGCGCGGCAATCACGCCGCCTTGCGAGAACATGCCCCACCAGAAAGGTTCGCTTTTGTGTTCTTTGTAATTCACGGCTATATCCTCGGTCTAAAGCGTTAAGAAAAGGTAGGCGACGACAAGTGTTGCAACGAGCCATCCGCCATAAGCCCCCAATGCCACCAAAATGGGCGGCAGGGTCTTTTTGCCAATTTTCAAGATACCAGGTCCGGCCGCCTGCATCTTGGCGGTCAGGCCCAACCAAGTCCAACTGTGGTACAGGGCAAAGAGCAGGGCGATGACGTGAAAGACAATCCACGGCCCCGAACTGAGGGATTCGCGGAATGCGCCGTGTTCGTCTGGCCCTTTTGTCAGGAGAAAAATTTCGTACAAAAAGAGCAAAACGTACAGGGCGACGAACACGCTTGTGAGTTCGCGGATCATGAACATGAAGTATCTGCGGTTGTGCAACCACCACGTTTTGGACATGGGGCGCGTATAGGTTTTGGTTTCGGAGTCGCGCATCATGGTTTGTTTCCCCAGGGCATAATAAGCGATTTGAAGCGGTTGGTCGTGGTTGCCACTTTGGTCTGTTGAATGGCTTCTGCGGGATCGACGTGTTTGGGGCACACCACAGAGCATTCGCCGATATACGTGCATTCCCAGATGCCTTCCTTGCTGGCAATGACGTGGTGCCGCTGTTGCGCGCCTTCGTCTCGGGAATCGAGATTGTAGCGATGGCCGAGCGCAATCGCAGCGGGGCCGATGAAGTCGTGTTCGAGGCCGTAAACCGGACACGCCGCGTAACAGAGCATGCAGTTGATGCACTGGCTAAATTGTTTGTAATCTTTGAGTTGATCCGGCGTTTGGAGGTATTCGCCTTCGGACACGGGCTTTTCCTCTTCTCGAATAATCCACGGCTTGACCGCTTTGAGTTTGTCCATAAAGTCGGTCATGTCGATGACGAGATCGCGGACAATGGGGAAGTTGACCAGGGGCTGCACGCGGACTTCATTGGGATAATAGTCGCGCAACATCGCCGCGCAGGTGAGTTTGGGTTCGCCATTGACCATCATGCCGCAACTCCCGCACACGCCCATTCGGCAAGACCATCGAAAAGAAAGCGTGCCGTCGATGTGGTCTTTGATGTGGTTGAGCGCGTCGAGAACGACCCAGTCATCCCGAAATTCAACCTCGTAAGTCTGTTCGGTCGGCGCGTCCTCTTCTTCCGGACGATAGCGCAACACCGTGATTTTT
The DNA here is from genome assembly GCA_958295785.1 of uncultured Latescibacterota bacterium. GTDB lineage: Bacteria > Latescibacterota > UBA2968 > UBA2968 > UBA2968 > VXRD01. The sequence goes on along the minus strand of OY282377.1, from coordinate 81,950 downwards.
ATGGTCTTGAGATCGCTCATAAACGTTCCTTGTAGGGGTGCAAAGTGATGGGAGTGTCAAGGTCGGTGGGCACCGCGCCTTCCACTGCGTTGCGAGTTGCAGTTGGCGTCAGTCGCCCGAGTTGCATTGCTCTTCGATTAGCTCGATTACGGTTAGGGCACTTTGATAGTTGCGGTGAACCGTTGTATAGGTGATGCCCACATTTTTGCCGTGTGCGATGTTATTTCTATTTGCTATGATGCTGTCAATTGCATCCTTTGGTTCGCCTTCGGTTCGCGATTTCAGTTCGTCTGCCCAAGTGGAACGAAAGGAACGCAACAATTGTAATATTCTCTCCATGTTGGGGTTCTGGAGGCGGTTCAACTGGCGTTCAACATAGTTTGCTACGGGTGGTGCAGACTTGTCCTTTGCATATTCGACGAGAATTGCACGGACTGAAATCTCAATAAACCCAGACGCTTGGACGCATAAATATCTCGCCCAGTGAGATTGGAGTTCGAGGTCTCCAGAAAACTCTTTGACCCGATCAAACAAGTCATCGAGGCGATTTTTGGCTTGAACAGCGATTGGGTTCTTCATGGGACATTGGAAAATGCGTCAATTGCCAAGTCGAGCCTTTTGTTGACTGTCTTTGTATGTGCAGTGCCACCGTAAATTACTTCACGGTAATTCTCGTTTTTCATCAGGGATTCGCATTGTGTCTTTAGCACTTTACCATTTTGAATATCGTCTCGTTCCAATCTGTGCGCGATGCCCACGGCGACGGAATCGAAAACCGCCGCAGTAAATCTGTTGTTATCCGATTTGAAGGCACGAGGCCCTAAATGGGCGTGAACCGTTTTCATTGTATTTTCAAAGACCCGTATGATTTCTCCTTCTGACTGTCTTTTCAATTGCCTGTTACCCGCCATGTACTCGTTCAAGAATCGCTTCAAGGGACTCTTGTAATTTTCCCTGTTGAAGTGCATCGCCAAGAATCTGAGAATGAGTTCACGGTCTTTCATTCTTTTGTCAACTTTGCCGAAGAGTTCGCGCCAGGTACTGTTCTCATTGAGCTTTTGCAACAAATCATTAAATGGGCCGTAGTACATTGCCGCTCGAATTTCCTGTGGATACAATTGCTTACCACCCGTATTTAGTCGCTCAAAGATCTGATAAATGCTGCTGTTGTCATCCGAAGGCTTATCTTGGCGGATGATGGTCGCATGCAAAATGGAATCGTCAAGTGTGCGGCGATCTTCGGGATCAAGTGAATCATAAGTTTTTCCTTTGAATCGAGAATCCACTCCGGTCAGAACAAATTTTTTTTCGGCAAATTTTCCCTCATAAAAAGAAAGAAGGCTCTTTAACCGTTGTTGTCCATCAACAACCATTAACCGTTTTGTCTCTTTTTCTTTAGACAAGAATATACCCGGCACCGGCAGACCGAGCAACAAAGACTCCACAAATTTCGATGCCATCTTTCCATCCCACACGAACTCGCGTTGGAAAGATGGAACGAAAATATCACCGCGTTGAAGTCGGCTAACGAGACCATCAATTGTGAAATCGGCTCCGTAACTCGTTATGGCGTATTCAACTACTTCTTCAGCCGAATCGTCTTCTACATCCTCAACAATCGTCTCATCCAATTTTTGCAGGGCCATTGTAACACCTCCTAAATCTCACTCGCCTTGAACGGGCTACACTCTCGCATCTTGTATTTTCGGGCGGGCACGGGGACGCCGCCCCTACGTTTCTGTCCTTGCATCTTGTATCTCTGTGTTTTTGACTTTCTGCGTGTTTCTTTGTGCCCTTCGTGGATCCTTTCGTATCTTGTCTTTTGTGTCTTTTGTGCCCTTCGTGGATCCTGCGTTTGCTTTTCGCCTTCGGGCGAGGTTGAGTGGCCCTCTTGCGTCTTACCTGCATCTCAATACGTCCGTTCTTCCGGTTGCCAGCGCGTGAGGGTGACGGGCAGGTACTCGATGCGGGGGTCGCCATCTGTGCGGTAGGCCAATGAGTGTTTGAGGAAGTTTTCGTCGTCTCGTGCTTCGCAGTCTGAACGTGCGTGCGAGCCTCGGGATTCGCGTCGCAAAAGGGCCGCGTGTGCGAGCCCTTCGGCCACGTCGAGCATGTAACCCAACTCGAGGGCATTGACGAGATCGGTATTGAAAACGCGCGAATGGTCGTCTATGGCGACATTTTTATACCGTTCTTTGAGGGTGCGAACGGTGTCGCAAGTGGCCTTGAGCGCGTCCTCGGTGCGGAAAATTCCCGCGCCTTCTTCCATTGTTTTGCGGAGATCATCGCGGATATGGGCCACGCGCTCTTTGCCGTTGTTGTCGCCAAAAAATTGGGTTTCAATGCGTTTTTGCTCGTCTTGCGCCATTTTGCCCATCAAATCCGAATCCGCAAAATCAGTGTCGGCAGCGTGTTGCGCGGCCACTCGACCCGCACGCGCGCCGAAGACCAAGCACTCGGTCAGCGAGTTAGACCCCAAGCGATTGGCGCCATTGAGGCTGACGCAAGCGGCTTCGCCCGCAGCATAAAGACCCGGGATGGGCGTTGCACCCGCGATGTCGGTATGCACGCCGCCCATGCAGTAGTGAACCACCGGGCGCACGGGAATGGGTTCATAAACCGGGTCAATGCCCACGTAATTGCGGGTGAGTTCGCGGACAAAGGGCAGTTTTTCGTCAATGACTTTTTCGCCCAAGTGCCGAAGGTCGAGGTGGACGTAGCTGCCATCAGGCCCTTCAAAAACATTGCCCGCGCGCTGTTCGTGAATGAAGGAACGAGACAGGATGTCGCGCGGCCCCAGTTCCATTTTGCCGGGCACGTATTCACTGAGGTAGCGTTCGCCTTTGCTGTTGACGAGATGCCCGCCTTCGCCCCGCGAGGCTTCGGTCATGAGGATGCCAGTGCCGGGCAAACCCGTGGGATGGTATTGCACAAACTCGAGGTCTTTCAGTGGACAGCCAATGCGGTAGGCAAGGGCCATGCCATCGCCGTTTTTGATGGAGGCATTGGTGGTAAATGGAAAAATTTTGCCCGCGCCACCCGTGCAGATAATGACGGATTTGGCGGCGATGGCGCAAATGCCGCCCGAGCGGATGTCGAGGGCCGTGACGCCGCACACCCGGCCATCGTCGACGAGCAACGAGGTGACAAACCATTCGTCGTATCGGGTGATGGCGTCGTATTTAAGAGACGTTTGAAAGAGCGCGTGCAACATGTGGAAGCCGGTTTTGTCGGCGGCATAGAGCGTGCGTTTGACACTCATGCCACCAAATGCGCGCACGCTCACGCGACCGTCTTCATCGCGGCTCCAGGGACACCCCCAGTGCTCCAATTGGATGACCTCGTCAACGGCTTCTTTGACAAAGGCTTCGACCACATCTTGATCGCCTAAAAAGTCGCTGCCTTTGATGGTATCGTAGGCATGCAAGTCCAAGTTGTCGTCTTCGCGCATAACCGCTGCCGTGCCCCCTTCGGCAGAGACGGTGTGACTCCGCATGGGATAGACTTTAGAGACCACGCCAATATCAGCCCCGCGATAGGCTTCCGATGCGGCGATAGCAGCGCGCAACCCGGCCCCTCCGCCACCTACTAAGAGCACGTCGTGTTTGGGGATGTTCATAAATACCTCTTCACTGTGGTTTGAAAAGAACGCGGCTTATTATACCTTTTCCCGTTCATGTCGTCAATTGGAAAATTGGCACATGATCCGTTCTCCTCGCGCTTTTGGGCGAGCACGGAGACACCGCCCCTACGGTGATTATGCCCAGCGCATGCCCTTTGTGGCTTGGCACCCCTGTGCGAGCGCGTCCTGCAACTGCAAGCCCTGACACGCCGGAGTGACCCACTCAAGCAAGCGGTCATCCGCGAGCGCAACCGATCCCACGCACAGGGCTACCCCATCCGCAACACACACCTCATCGCACGCGATATTCAGGGGCATATTCGACACCTCAAACGCCGGATCAAATACCTGGAAGCCCAAGCCCTTGACTTGATTGAGAAGTTGTCTTAAAACTATGGTGCAGAAGAAAAAGCGTATTCATCTGTCCAAATTCAGGTTATTCAAATCACCCTGAGTCAATGTGCGCCAATTGTTCAATGGCATCTTTCCTCGAAGGCACAGGCGTAGCCTACAATGAGCGGAGCGAATAATACTAAATTGATTTTCTGTTGACCTGATGTGATGCGATATGCGACCCGCAAATGATTTCCTTGCCGTTACGCAGTACGTCAAATAAGCCCTGGCAAAATACCATCGCAAAAAGCGATCACGCACAGCGCGCAAGTCCATCTCGCAACCCACATCCATCTTGCAACTTCCTTCGCAGGCCAACGCATGTCGTACTACTACAAAAGCGATTTGCGCTGTGCAAGCCTCTCGGCGTCTGAGAGCGGCATTTTTTGCTTCCTTTTTTTTGCTGTTGAAAAAAAGGAAGTCGCCGCACGCCGTAGGCACAGGCGTAGCCAACGCATCGAAGGCAACAAACGTGGAGGCAGAACCAAACGCTTGAGACAAGCAACGCCTGAGTGCTACGGAACGTCTGTTCCCCATTCCTCATTCCTCCCTGATGGGAGGCAGGATACGGACCAATAAAAATCAAATTGGTATAACGGGGGCCGGGGGGATAGGGGCCCTTACCAACATCCCAACAGGAGATTCTCGTGAAAATCACAGACATACAAAAAACACCCTCTTTTGGTGCTGCGTGTCGGCATTGGGCATTGTTGAAAATTATTACGGATGAAGGGATTGAGGGCTTGGGCGAGTGCCTAGGTGGACAGTCAATTGACCGCTTGAAGCACGCGCTGATTGGGGAAGACCCGACCAATGTGAACAGATTGCATCGGGATCATTTGTGGCAAATGCAGGGCATGGGCGCGGGCGTGGAGATCGCGTTGTGGGATATCAAGGGCAAGGCATTGGGCGTGCCGATGTGCGATTTGCTCGGGGGGAAATTGCGCGATAAAGTGCGGATGTATTGCGATTGCCACGCCGGGACATATTGGACCAAGGAAGATTACGACCGGCGATGGGCCGAGGTGCGTGCGTCTGGGGAATTAGATCCGGTATACGAGACAGGGGCTTATGTGGCGCGGGCAAAGGAGCGGGTCGCCGCCGGGTTCACGGCTTTGAAGTTCGATTTGGATGTGCCCAATCCGTGGAAGATGGATGTGTACGACCGGTCCGTCAGCCGGCGGCAACACGAGCATATTGTGACGACGATTGAAGCGTTGCGCGGTGCGATAGGGCCGTATATCGACTTGTCGATTGATCTGCACGGGTCGTTTAACCTGATCGATGGCCTGCGGATTTGCAAAGATGTGGAGCATCTAAACTTGCTGTGGTTGGAAGACCCGATCAGATGGGAGTGGGGCAATGTGGATGCGCTGGCAAAAATTTGTATGCAGACAGAGACGCCGATTTGCACGGGCGAGATTTTTCACGGCGCGAAGTTGTTTCGGGAACTGATGGAAAAGGGCGCGTGCGATTTGCTCGAACCGGATATTCCGCGCAGTGGCGGGGCCATTGAAACGCGGCGCATCGCCGAGTTGGCCGAGATGTATCACATGTCGATAGCGCCGCACTATATGGCGAGCGCGGTCGCAGGCATGGCTGCGGTGCATATTTGCTCGACCATTCCCAATTTTCTGGCGTTGGAATACCACTCGGCCAATATCCCGCTGTGGTCGTCCATGCTGAACCTCAAAAATCCCATTCAGGACGGGTACATCGCCGTGCCCGACGCGCCGGGATTGGGCATTGAATTGGACGAGACAGAGATTTTGAGACATTTGCCCGAGGGCAGCGCGTTGTGGTCGTAGGCAAATTCCCAGACCAGTTCATCAACAAAAAAAATCGTAGGGACAGGCCCCCGTGCCTGTCCGAATCAACGGAGCAGAGGGACGGGGTAAAACTGCATCAGCAGTTCCTTGAAGGGCATCGGGTTTTGGGGTTGTTGGGCGGGGGCTGACCACCGGCCATTTATTTTTTTGTGTATTTTTCAAAGGAGAACAAAATGCAATTTCCATCCGTTCGTCCGCGCGGGGCGAATTATATTCGCCCGCACGACGGCGAGGTGCTCGCGCTGTCGCCGCCGGGCTTTAGCTGGTGGCGAGCCGGTGATCGGGGCGCGTGTCAGTATCGCGTGGTTGTCAGGCACGAGGGAAAATCGCATTGCGAATCCCCATTGCTCGCGGACCCGATCTACCATCCAGACCGGGTTTTCGCGTCTGGGACTTACGACTGGCATGTGCAAGCGGTTGTCAATGGCGCGGTTCGAGCGCGGTCATCCGACCGGTTTTTTGAGATTGCCGAGGGGGCCATAGAGCAACCTTGTCCAGATCCCGCGCTCTTGTTGGCAAATGTGCCGTTGGAACGCCCACGGCTGTTTTTTTTGGCGTCTCATATCAAAGATGTGCGACGCTCGTTGACCTCGACCCGATCTGAGGCTTACGCGGTGTTGCGCCGGGAAGCGGATCGCGCACGCGCGCTCGAGCCACCGCCCGAGCCGACTTACGATCAGATCGAAGATCCGGCCGAGCGCAGGCTGGCCTATCATGCGTGTTTTTCAACCATGCGAAAATTTCACGATGGGGCCATGCGAAGCCTCGCGCTGTGTTATTTGCTCAGTGGCGAGGCGCGCTATGGCGAGGCCGCGCGCCGGTTGCTGGTGGATGCCGCACAGTGGGATGTGGAGGGCATTTCCTCGATTCTCGCGCCTTATGGCGATGAGGTGGGCCTGGGCTTGCTCAGGGCGGGTGCCGAGGTGTACGATTGGATTTTCGATCTGTTGACCGAAGATGAACGCCATCTCGTCGCGGAGATGCTCGGCGCGCGGGCGGATCAGATGATTCGCAGGCTGGAAAAAAGCGATTATGCGTTTTTGCCGGAAGGCAGCCACGATGGGCGGTTGCCGGGGTTTTTGCTCGAACACGCGATTGCGTGCGCGGAAGACCCGCGCGCGGTTTCATGGGCGGCTTATGCCCTCAAAATTATTGCGACAAATTTTCCCCATTGGGCCGGCTATGAAGGAGGCTGGGCGCAGGGCGTGCCCTACGGGATGTCGTACAATTCGCGGGATGCGATGCCGTTTCACGCATGGAAGTTGGCGACTGGATACGATATTTGGCTCAAACCCTATTATCAAACCATGCCGTGGTTTTTTTATTACGCGGTTTCACCCGTGGGCGAAATTATGCCCTTTGGCGATACCGAAGACGCGCCGGTGCGGCCCTCACAGGCGAGAACCTTTCTCCAGTTTCACGGGCTCCGGTTGCAAAATGCGCGGTTGCGCGCCTGGGCCGATCAGGTGCGCGAACAGGATGGACACGCGGCGGAGATCGATCCGTTTCCCGGCATTTTGCTCGAAGACGCGGCCCTTCCGCCAGCAGGGGATTCCGCGCCGCAAGATCGCGCATTTCGCGGGGTGGGTTGGGGCGCGTTGCACAGCGATATCGATCATCCATCCGAGGATTTGATGGTGCTGTTGCGCTCGTCGCCCTTTGGCGGCGTGAGCCACGGGCATGCCAGCCAGAATGATTTTGCGGTAATGAAAGGCGGACGGGCGTTGATTTGCGCCGGCGGCTTGCGCTTTCCCCATCACGGCACGCCTTTTCACAACGAGTACTGCCAGCAGTCGATATCGCACAACTGCGTTTTGGTCGATGGCGAGGGCGCGATCAACCGCGACGGCAACCGCGGGGGCGAGATTATCGGCTTTGAGACCGCAGAGCCGTTTGGGTACGTATGTGGCGAAGCCGAGAACGCTTATGGGGATCGGTTGAAGCGGTACAGGCGACATATTGCGATGATCCGCCCGTCGATTTTCGTTCTCGTAGATGAATTGGAAGCCCCACAGGCAGCGACCTTTCAGTGGTTGTTGCATGCGTTTGAAAAATTTGATCTCGATTTGGATGCGGCAACGGTCACATCCAAACGCAAAGGGGCCGCGTTGAAGGCGCGGCTTTTTGCCGCCACGAGTCTGCGCCTGAGCCAGACAAATGCCTGGCCCGTGCCGCCGGACAAGGGGTATCCCATGCTCGAGCGGGAACTGCCGCAAAAGCGATGGCATTTTACCGCCGAGACCGAAAGGGTCGCGCAATGTCGCATTGCCGCGGTGTGTTCTGTGCAGGGGCCAAATGAGCACGCGCCAGATTTTTCGCTGGCGGTATCAGACGGGCGCATCGCGCTTTCGGTGGGGGATGTGACTGCGGAGATCCATCTATCTGCGGATGAAAGTACGGTGCTCGCGCTGTCGGCTGGATCAGACGCGCTGACCGTTCAGGCGTGAGAACGGGCAGACCGCCAATTTGAAACGGCGATGACACCAACCGCGAGAAGCGCGGCGCCTTGCAAATAGAGACGGGCGTTTCCGGATGGGACGAGGAAGAGGAGCAAGGCCGCTGCGAGCAAGAGGACGCGCTGATGGGTGGGCAATGGCGCGAACGCATGCCCGGCTGCGGCTGCCGATAGGGGAAAGATGCCGATCAGGACGATGAGGATATTGGCAATCACGGCGGAGAGATCAGCAGAGAGCAACAAGAGTTCGGGGTGGAGCACAAAGGCGTAGGGCAGGGCAAAGCCCACCAGGGCAAAGCGGAAGGCCGTGACCCCGGTTTGCATAATGCCCGCGTTTGCAATGGCGGCAGCCGTGTATGCAGCGAGTGCGACAGGGGGCGTGACCATCGACATCATCCCGAAGTAAAAGATGAAGAAATGCGCGGCCAAGGGCGCGATGCCGAGGTCGCTTAAGGCGGGGCCAACCAGGGTTGCCATCAGCAGATAACAGACCGCCGAAGGCAGGCCCATGCCCAGAATGATGGTGGAAATCATGAGGAGGATGAGGGCGAGGAGGATGTTGTTTTGCGCCAAGGGCAACAAGGTGCTCGGCAGTTTCGCGCCGACGCCCGTGAGCGTGACAACGCCGATGATGATGCCCACGCAGGACGCCGCTGCAATGAGTGAGACGCCTGCGTGCGCCGCGCCTTCTAACGCGCGGATCAATGCGCGAGGACCAACGCGCGTTGTGGAGCGAAACGCGCTGACAATGAGGACAAAGATCAGGGCGATGCTGACGGCGCGAAAGGGCGTGTATCCCAAAATGAGGAACGCGATGAGGGTGCTGAAAGCGACGAGGAAAACGATGCCGCGCATTTTGGGTGGGCGTTTGGCGAGGGTTTGTTCGGTTGCCGAGACCCCAATGCGTTTGGCGTGAAAGTGGACGATGAGCAACAGAGCCGCGTAATAGAGGATGGCCGGCACCAGGGCGGCTGTGATGATTTCCAAATAGGTGACAGCGGGCGTGACGATTTCGAGCATCATGTACGCGCCCGCGCCCATGATCGGGGGAACGAGTGCGCCGCCAGAACTCGCTGCGGCTTCGATGCCGCCGGCAACGGCGCGGCGAAATCCAATGGCGCGCATCAGCGGGATGGTAAATGTGCCGGTGGTGGCGGTGTTGGCGACCGCGCTGCCAGAGAGGGACCCCATCATGCCCGACGAGATAACAGCGACTTTGGCAGGCCCGCCCGTGCTGTTGCGAAACACGCGCCGCGCCGCGTTTAAAATGTATCCCGTGGCGCCGGTTTGTTCGAGCACAGCGCCAAAGAGCACGAAGAGAAAGACGTAGGTGAACATGACCTTGAGGGCAATGCCAAAAACGCCCTGCGCGTGCAAGTAGGTCTGCGAGACAATGCGCGTCCAGTTGTATCCGCGGTGGGGAAAGAGCCAGTCGGGCAGGAGATAGCCAAAAGCGGCGTAGAGCAGGAAGGCGAGTGCGAGCAGGGGCAGGGTGAGGCCAATGGCGCGCCGCGTGGCTTCGAGGACGAGCGCGAGGCCGACGAGGCCGACGATGTGATCGAGCCCGTGTTCGAGGCCCGCGCGATTGCCGAGGGATTGGTCGTTGAGCCAGAAAGATTGAAACCGGGCATCGGTTTGGATAAAGACGTACCCAAAGCAGAAGACGACCGCGAGCACGAAAAAGAGATCGAGGAGGGGAAGGGATTTTGGGGGATGGATCGGATATTTGAGAAAGACGAGGCTCAAGCCGAGCAGCGCGAAGACCGCGAGTTGCGCTTGGGGCGCGAGTTGGGGATGGTTGACTTCAAATAAAATGAAAAGACCGAGCAGGATGGCGAGGCTGCGAAAGAGGAGGGGCATGGCGATGTGTTCATTTCCTTAATTCGGCCAGATGCCAATTTCTTTGAAGTATTTGATTGCACCCGGATGAAAGGGCGTGCCCGTGTCTCGAATGATGTTTTTGGGATTGATGGCTTTGCCAGCCGGGTGTTTTTTTGCGACTTCTGCGCGGTGTTCGTACAGGGTTTTGGTGAATTTGTACACCGTGTCTTCGCTCAGGCTTTTGCGCGTGATGAGGTGCATCGAGCCGACGTTCATGCCCGCATACGCTTGGGTTTGCCCGCGGTACGTGTCGGCCGGGATGGTGGCGGCAAAGAAGAAGGGATAGGTTTCAAAGAGGCGTTGTTTGGCCTGTTCGTCGTAGGGGATGAAATAGATGTCTTGAGACGCGCAGGCTTGGGTGATGGACGCAGTGGGCACTGCACCGCCTAAGAATGCCGCCGCCGCGGCGCCGTCCGCGAGCATGTCAACGCTGCCGGCCTGCGTGTTGTAGAGCGGGGTAAAGTCGTCGTACGTGACGCCATGCGCGTTCAGGATGGGTTGGAGGAAGTATTCAAACCCCGCACCGGATGGCCCCACCGCCACGCGCTTGCCTTTGAGGTCGCGCAATGTTTTGACGCCCGCGCGTTGCGGCGCGATGAACAGGGCCACATTGGGCGCCAAGGTCATGACCGCGCCGATGCCCTGTTTCTGTTCCCACGCGCCTTCTCCGCGCACGGCAAAATAGGAGATGGCGGCGTTGGCCAAGGCAAAATCCAGTTCCCCGCTCGAGAGGCGGCGGATATTTTCCTGCGTGCCTTTGGTGGCTTCGGCAGAGACCTCCCACGTCGCGTGATCGTTGACCACCTGCGCTATCGCGCCCCCCACCACAAAAAATGCCCCCCCAGGCGGCGCGGTGCCCACGCTGAGGAATTTGTCTGTCTGCGGCGCGCCGCATCCGATGAACAGCGCGCTTGCGAAGATGAGCAGTGTTTTGAGGTGTTGCATGCCAATCCCTTTCCGCAATGCCATAAACAGTCAGCCCGCCCCCAATGAGGAGCGGGCTGATCGCTTTTAATTTTCCGCAATGCAATAGAGGTGTTCGCTGCCGCGCAAATACAACTCGTTGCCCACAATCACGAGGGATGCGCCGGTGCCTTCGTCGAGTTTGTTTTTTCCGAGAACCTCAAACTCGGGGCTGTTTTTGATCACCAGCGTGGTGCCCTCCAAGTCAGAAATGTACACGCGGTCATTCGCGCCGACCAACGAGGCATAAGCGCGGCGCATGCCTTCGAGTCGCTTGGGGCCGTAAAACGCCTCGCCCGTTTCGGCGTTGAAGCAGGACAAGATGGCGTTGCTCTTTTTCAGCGCGTAGATCTTGTTGCCATACAGAAGCGGCGAAGAGACGTAGGGCGTGTTGTCGGCAATAGACCACAACACGGCATCTGTGCCCGTAATGTCGCCTTTGGCTTTGTCCAGGGAGATGGCCTGCATCGCCGGGTTGCGATGCCCGCTGGTGACATAAACGATGCCGTTGGCATAGACCGGCATGGGAATGACGTTTGCCCCCAAGCCCCCGCATTCCCACAAGAGGTCGCCGGTTTTGAGGTCGTAACTGCGGGTTCTTTGGGTCGCGCTGACGATCACTTGTTGCGTGCCGTTGTGTTCTATGATGATCGGCGTGGTCCATGTGGTTTTTTCGGGTCGCGCCTTGCGCCAGATTTCCTCGCCGGTGCGTTTGTCCATCGCGACGATGAACGAGTCGCCTTGGTGATCCCATTTGATGATCAGGGTATTGCCAGAAAGCGCGGGCGATGAGCCTTCGCCAAAACTGCCTGCAACTTTTTGATCGCCCAGGTCCTTGCTCCATTTCAGATTGCCGTCAAAGTCAAAGCAGTAGATGCCCCATGACCCGAAGAATGCGAAGAGGTGTTCGCCATCTGTAATGCCCGATGTGGAGGCGTAAGAAGCGGTTTGGTGAATGCCTTCGTGTGGCGCCGCCTCGTGTACGGTCTTCTCCCAGACGGTATTTCCGGTTTTGCGATCCAGTGCCAGGACCTTAAATTGAAGAATATTCGGCAGCGGAGGGCGTCTGCCTTCCCGAGGGGTTTCGGCCATTTTGTCGGTTTTTACGGCTGTTTGCACAAAAATTTTATCGCCCCAAACAATGGGCGTGGCGTGCCCGAGCATGCCCGGCAGTTTGACTTTCCAGCGGATGTTCTCGCTCTCGCTCCATTCCAACGGGGGATTGCCATTATCGACAAGGCCATTTGCACTTGGCCCGCGCCAATGCGGCCAGTTGTGCGTCTTTCCTGCCTTGTGATGTTTTGCCTGAACCCAGAGGGGAATGAGACAACACCCCATCAAAATCCAAAGCCATTTCTTCATCTCGAACTCCTTTCGTGTGGTGGTGGAATATGCCGCAACGGAATGTGCAAAATAGCCGTTTCATAAGGGGTTGTCAAATTTTTTTTTCGAGTCAGTTGTCAGTCCGCCCCTCAACCCCCAAGCGACCAACGGTCGGCCATTAGCGGTTCGCAAAACAAGCGGTCAGGGGTAGAGTGGTGAGGGCGGATAGCTGATCATGCGAAGAAAGAGTTGAAAAGATCGCGTTCTTGTCCTTTCTTGAGGTACCGAGAATACCCGCCCTCAACAAATGGATTGGCAGGACAAACTCATCCCCACAAGTCGCCTTCACGAGTGGCGCAGTGGGGCGGATCGCTAAACGCGGATCGCTAATTTTCGGCGATCAGTTCGCCCAACCCCTACCCTGCACTTTGCACGTTCTTCATGTCCAACACAAATTACAAAACCGCCATTTTCAATGCGGTATCAAACGCAAAGACCTTTCTCAAGCTGACCCTCAGCCATCCGCGCGGGGGCACAGCTTGGCGCAAGATCGCGGTTCGTCCGGTTGAAATCAAAAACGCGCCCCACCTCCAGATCGTGCGGTTTAGCCAAGCGCAAGACATCGCGGAAAACATCCCGATAGCCGAGGCGAATGCCGCGCTCACTGACGTATTGACCTTGCCCTTCGCGCAGATCCATGTGCAAACCAGCCGCGAAGACCTCCACATTCGCATCACCAAAAAAGGCAGGGCCTTGTTCAAACGCGCAAAACCCTCGCGCCCCAATGTCCAACCCGCGCTGTCGCACAATCGCGTCAAGCACCATCCCCTGCCCGACAATCGACCAGACGCCTTTTTGCAGGGCCTTGGGATTATGGATCACACCGGGCGCGTGCGTGCATCCATGCGCGACAAGTTCAAACAGATCAATGCCTTTCTCGCCCACTTACACCCCGTCATTCCAAAATCGAATCGCCCACTTATGCTCATCGACTGCGGTTGCGGCAGCGCGTATCTCACGTTTGCGGCGTATCACTATTTGAACGACATCCAAAATATTCCGGCGCGTTTCATTGGCGTTGACCGCAACCCATCTCTCATGGCCAAATGTCGCGCCTTGGCCCACACCCTCGGCTGGACAGGCATCGCGTTTTGCGAGTCCAGCATTGCGGATTTCACACCGCAAACGCGGCCCGACATTGTGTTTAGCCTGCACGCCTGCGACACCGCAACCGACGACGCCATTGCCCGCGCCGTGCAGTGGAAAAGTGCAGTCATTCTCGCGGCGCCCTGCTGCCAACGCGAACTGCGCCCCCAACTCGGCGCGTCTGTCTTCGCGCCAGTCTTGGCACACGGCATTCTCAAAGGCCGCACCGCAGATATCCTCACCGACGCCTGCCGCGCCCAACTCCTCCGCATATTGGGCTATCGCGCTGAAGTCATGGAATTTATCGACTCCAAACACACGCCCAAAAACCTCCTCATCCGCGCAAAAAAAACCTCCCGAACAGGCGATCAGACCGCTGTTCAAGAGTATTGCACCCTGCGCGATTTTTGGCACCTCAAACCCAGCCTCGAGCGTTTACTCGCCCGCGAACTCGCCCCGGTTATCTTCAAAAAACCGCTTAAAAAGCCGCATTGATAAAGGATTTACGCTATGGAAACGTCCTTGTTGCAAACAGCTATCGCGCAAATAAAATCTGAACTCGAGCAAACGATCAGGCTGCAACCTATAAGGGGTAAGCTACAGAAATGGACAACAGGCCAATGGAAGGAGGAGTTCCCTTGGAAAGAACGCAAATGAACATTCCCGTCCCCGCCCGGCCCGTGCGCGTTTCTCGGGAACGGCTGGTTCTTGCGGCGTTCGTATGCCTGCTCCTAGTGGCGGCGGGGCTGCGCTTCTATGACCTGCCGGGGGATTACTTAAGGGGAGACGAAAAGGTTGCCGCCTATAATTCGAGCGGCACCCTCTCGGAAGTAGTCCACAATACCCGCATCAGGAACTCATCGCCGTTACTGTATCCCCTGGCGCTGTGGGCGGTGAAGAAAGTGGATGTCTCCGCCTTCAGCCTCCGCGTCCTTCCGGCGACGGCAAGCGTTCTGACCGTGGCCGTGATGCTATTTTTCCTGCCGTGCCTCGGGATGAGCCGGTGGGCAACGTTTCTGGCCGCCCTGCTGGCGACTCTTTCGGTTGCCGCAATAGAGCACGCCCAGGATGCGCGGGAATACTCCATTGACGCGCTGCTGGCCGCGCTGATGATAGCGGGGCTGCTGTGGTATCTGCGGGACGGCCGCAAGGCCCTGCTCTGCCTTTCGCTGTTCCTCGCGCCGTTGCTCCAGTACGGCTTGGTCCTGTTCGGCGTCGCCCTGATGAGTGCCGCTACGGTTCTGCCCCCTCTCCCGACCCCGGCAACGCCAGAAGGGGATTTACGCCCGAGCCGGATTCGCCATTGGTTCCAGCGGCGCATCGCTCTGGTCTGGCCGGCGGGGTGCTTCCTGGCGGGGTGCGCCATAAGCTACGCGGTCACTTTGCGCTATCAATGGCAAGAAGGAGGATTTGCCTCGAAAAACTACTTACAGAAGAATTACTACCAGGGGAAATTTGAAGCGCACTCGATCTTCGAGTTTTCGATCGACGGGACCTGGGGTTTATTGACGTATCATTTGCCGTGGGTTGTCGCGACAGCGGTGCTTGTCGCCTTCGCGCTCCTCCTGGTCGCGGCATTCCTCAGAAGGTTTCAAGGAAATCTTCAAGACAGCGCCATCGCAGTCTTATTTTTGTTGTGCATCGCGGTTTCCGTCGGCGCCGCCTTGCTGGGAATATACCCTCTTGGGGGCATTCGCCAGGTTATCTATCTGGGGCCGGTCATCTTTCTGGCCGCCGGCGTCTCCATCCATTGGATAGCTGATAGTCTGGCTGCGCTCACGCGCCGGGCGTGGGTGGCTCCGATGCTTGCCGCCGCGGTGGTCGGCGCAATAGCACTTGCCGGAGTGGGCGACCTGTGGCGAGACAGTCCGTATTTAAAAACCCACGCCACCAAGGCAATTCTCGCCTTTCTAAAAGAACATGTGGAAGAAGGAGACATGGTTTACGCAAACGCAATGGCGGCCCGCTTTCTGAAGCTCTATCAAGATGAAAAACCGGGCAACTACTACTATGGGAAGACAAGATGCGCGGACGGCGGCAAAAAGTACATCCAGGAGATGGCCGATTTTGTCATCTCGCAACCCAATGTCCCAAATAGAATCTTCTGGGTACATGAGTGCAAACCGTCATTATGGGATGTGTTGGAACCGCTGGGAGAGCAATTTTCAGTTGAGCGTGTCATTGATCGCAGACGTCTCAAGGTCGATCTGATTATGAACGCCAGAGGGTCGGTCGAAGCGGAGGACCGTTCCGCTTACGAGGCGCTGGCAACCGGCAAACCCGTCATTCGCTCCGACTTTGACGTATATCTCAGCGAGAACACGCTGGTATATGTCAGGGAGGCGTGCGACCGCGCCGACACGGAGGCAACGTTCTTTCTGCACCTGATTCCCGCTGATGTGGCTGACCTACCCGACCATCGCAAGCAGTACGGCTTCGATAACCTGGATTTCACCTTCAGGGGGTATGGCGTGGCACTCTTCGGCAACGGCAAATGTGTGGCGGCGAGAGCTGTTCCAGAGTATGATATTACCCGCATCAGTACCGGCCAGTACGTGCCCGTGGCAGGCGGTTTCAACAACCTTTGGAAGGCGGAGTTCCCTTGGAGAGAAGGCAAATGAGCATTCCCGTCCCCGCCCGGCCCGTGCGCGTTTCTCCGGAACGGCTGGTTCTTACGGCGTTCGTGTGCCTGCTCGTAGTGGCGGCGGGGCTGCGCTTCTATGACCTGCCGGGGGATTCCGTATGGTATGACGAAGCGGTTGCCGCCAATAATTCGAGTGGCACCCTCTCGGAAGTCGTCCACAATACCCGCGACCATAACTCCTCTCCCATACTGTACCCCCTGGCGCTGTGGGCGGTTCAGAAAGTGGATGTCTCTGACTTCAGCATCCGCGTTCTGCCGGCCACGGCCAGCGTCTTGACCGTGGCCGTGATGTTATTCTTGTTGCCGCGCCTGGGAGTTGCCCGGGGAGCCGCCTTTCTGGCCGCCCTGCTGGCGACTCTTTCGGTTGCCGCAATAGAGCACGCCCAGGATGCGCGGGAATACTCCATCGACGCGCTGCTTGCCGCGCTGATGATAGCGGGGCTGCTGTGGTATCTGCGGGACGGCAGGAAGGCCCTGCTCTGCGCTTCGCTGTTCCTCGCGCCCTTGCTCCAGTACGGCTTGGTCCTGTTCGGCGTCGCCCTGATGAGTGCCGCTACGGTTCTGCCCCCCCTCCCGACCCCGGCAACGCCAGAAGGGGATTTACGCCCGAGCCGGATTCGCCATTGGTTCCAGCGGCGCATCGCTCTGGTCTGGCCGGCGGGGTACTTCCTGGCGGGGTGCGCCATAAGCTACGCGGTCACTTTGCGCTATCAATGGCAAGAGGGAGGATTTGCCTCGAAAAGCTACTTACAGAAGAATTACTACCAGGGGAAATTTGAAGCGCACTCGATCTTCGAGTTTTCGATCGACGGGACCTGGGGTTTATTGACGTATCATTTGCCGTGGGTTGTCGCGACAGCGGCACTTGTCGCCTTCGCGCTCCTCCTGGTCGCGGCATTCCTTGGAAAGTTTCAAGGAGCGTTTCCCGGCGGTGCCATCGCGGTTTTATTTCCGCTTTGCATCGCGGTTTCCGTCGGCGCCGCCTTGCTGGGAATATACCCCCTTGGGGGCATTCGCCAGGTTATCTATCTGGGGCCGGTCATCTTTCTGGCCGCCGGCGTCTCCATCCATTGGATAGCTGATAGTCTGGCTGCGCCGACGCACCGGGTGTGGCTGGCGCCGGCGCTGGCCGTCGCGGTCGCTGGCGCCACAGCCCTAGCCGGAGTGGGCGCCATGAGGCAGGACAGTCCGTACGAGACACATGAAAACATCAAATCCATTCTTGCCGCACTGGAAGAACGGGTGCGGGAAGAGGACATGGTTTGCAATATTGTGGGCAACCCCGTCAATCCAGTTCTACCACAGAGAAGAGGGAAGCCCAGACAATCACTACTATGGGACTAGCTGGTGTACGCCCCCCGCCGAACCGGGTCTCCGTCCGTGTCTCCGTGAGATGATCGATTTTTTCACCTTGATCGCCTCGTTCCCCAATGTTCCAGATAGAATCTTCCTAGTCTATAGCAGAATATCAATACCGGAGGAATTGGAACTGCTGGGCTGGCAAGTTTCAGTTGAGCATGTCACCGACGACGAAGTATTCAAGATCGCTCTGATTGAGAACATCAAAGCGTCCCGCGAACTGGCGGCCCGCCCCACCTACGAGATGTTCGTATCCGGCGAACCCGTCATTCGCTCCGACTTTGACGTATATCTCAGCGAGAACACGCTGGGCTACGTCAAAGACCCATGCGCCCCGGCCGACACCAAAGCAATGTTCTTCCTCCACCTGTACCCGGTTGACGTGAACGACCTGCCCGACCATCGCCGGGGGCATGGCTTCGACAACCTGGACTTCAATTTTTATAAGCGCGGCGTGATACTTGACGGGAGATGTATGGCGACGGTGGCTTTCCCTGAGTATGATATTGCCCGCATCAGCACCGGCCAGTACGTCCCCGTGGCAGGCGGTTTCAACCACCCTTGGAAGGCGGAGTTCCTTTTCAATGCGGCAGTAATGAGGAAGATAGGCTCACCATGACCCATTCACTATGACCCATTCACTCACCCCCCGGCAACATTGCGTTGCAATGATCGCGACGGCGCTGTTACTCGGCGTTTTGGTCCTGGCGGTGGGATGCCAGTCCAACACCCCCCTGAACGCATCAGTCGCAAAGTGGTTTGACAACCACGCCGCCGCAATCTCGATTACCAACGATGACTGGCCCATCCGCGGAAGGGAACCGGACATAGACAGCTACGTGCTGGAGCAGGGCCTGGTCATGGGCTATGAAGTGGTGACCGGAAATTCCTTTTCCGGTGATCGCATATTCAGCGGGCCTGACGATGAGCGGATCGCCTATCTGATGTCCGAACTGGTCCCCCAGGGGTTCAGCTACTTTGGACACGGCCACAATCACATTGACCACGACGAGTTGTCTTACGAAGAGGCCCTCGAATCATTCCAAGCCTGCTATGACACCATGAAGGATTGGGGAATGAAGCCCGTCGCCTACGCCTATCCGAGAAGCGCCGGGCACGAAGAAGAGACGCAACTGGCTCTGGAGGCTTCAGGGTTTCTGAGCGGCAGACTACAGACCACGAACCCGGGTGAATTCTACAACATCCCGGGGTCCCGGCTGGCGCCGGACAATTGGTTCGGCTTGCGGGCGTTGGAGATGCAAAGCATCGAGTTTCAGGGTTGCGAGGGCTGCATCAACAACAATGACGAGTTGGTGCCTATCCTGGATGAGGCATTGGCGCAGACCGCGTGGGTCATCTTGACGTACCACGCCATCGGAAAGCCTGAGTGGTGGGGATGGTACGATTGGGACGAATTTCGCAAAGACGTTCAATCCATCGCGGCGCGGGATTTCTGGACCGCTTCGATGAACGACATAACCCTTTATGTCCGGGAAAGAGAGAACGCCGTGATAACGGTTGATGTGGTTGAGGGTAGCACCGGAACCGAAAGCATCGAGATTACGCTATCCGACGGTCTGGACAACGTCAGGTTCGACCAACCGCTGACCATCCTGTTCGACCAACCAACGGATTGGGTCGGCAGAACATTCACCGTCTCTCAGAACGGTGAAGTCCTGGCTGAACTCGTCTTCGACACGCAGGCCGCCGCGCTTTCACTCAAGCCAAACGAGCGGCCCTACGTGCTTCGCCCGCGCCCTTAGCCATCTCGCCTCTTGGTCACGATGCCGCATCGCTTGGGAGGTGGCGTTCCGCCTTGAACGGTAGCGGGAACGGCCCACAAGGTTTCGCAGTGAATAATCTGTGGCGCGCTTTGGCGATGCTGCTATACACGAAAAACAGGACGACCTCGGAGGGCAAATGTTTGGTAAGACGATTGATTACTGGTTGCTTCGGCCCTTCGCGCATGGCAGGCACCCCGAAGCGGAGGAACTTCGTCAGCTTGAGCGTGATCTCGGCATCGAATCCGCGAAGGCTCGCTTCGAAAAATGGAATCGCCGACTGGACAACGAAATTCCCATTGAGCCGGATATGCGCTACTTGGAGGTCGGGTGCGGCATGGGAGAAATGGCCTTGGCACTGGCGCAGCGCGGATGCAGGCACGTGACGGGTATCGATAAAGACCCGCATTACATCGAAATCGCAAAGCGTTGTGCCAGGAAGGCGCAGTTGCAGGACAAAGTCACATTCGAGTGCATGAATGTCCATGATATAACGAACGAGAAAGAGTATGACATCGTACTTTCTCATGAGGTGTTCGAGCACGTGGAACGCCCTGGCGACTGCCTCCGCCGTATGGACGGGGTCCTCAAGTCAAAAAGTCCGGGAGGCGTAATAATTATGGCGTTTGGCCCGCTGTTTCATTCACCGTTCGGAGACCACCTGAACCGGTTCTTCAGATTCCGCATACCGTGGGCCGGTGTCCTATTTTCGGAAGACGCGCTGATGCGTCTCAGGCGCGAGTTCTGGCGACCGGTAGCGGATGAGGCCGAGTCGTTCGAAGATACGCGAGAAGGACTGAACAAAATGAAGTTTTCGGAGTTTCTTCGCTACGTCGAAGAAATGGGATGGATAACGGAACGGCTGATTGTGAACCCGCAACTGAAACGCTGGCCTGCGCTCTGGCGACTTTCCAACCTATTGCTGCGCGTGCCGGTGTTGCGCGACTACCTTGCGGCTTCCGTATATGCGATTTACCGGCGGCTATAGATGGCAAGGCTCCAGAGCGCCGTGCACGCGGTCAGGGGCAAATGCGGTCGTCCGCGCCGCAGACCCCAACGGCTGTATGCGGACCGTGCCTATGACTCGAGGGCGCACCGGAAGGCCCTGCGTTTGCGCCACATCTCGCCGGTGATAGCCCGCCGGGGCGCAGGGCATGGTAGCGGATTGGGCGCGTACCGGTGGGTCGTTGAGCGGACGCTGGCCTGGCTCCGGCAGTTCCGCAGCCTGCGGGTGCGCGACGAGCGCAGAGCGGACATCCATGAGGCGTTCCTGTCCATGGGCTGTTCTCTCATCTGTTTCAGATGCTTGATTTCTTTGTGTTAGGGCTTCTAAATTGATTTTCAGTACGCTTGAGACGAGCAAGCAAGGCAGGTGCTGATTCGTGCGTAACATCAGTGACTAATGTGAAAGGAAAAACTATGGCGCGTGTTGGATTGATCGGCATAGGGGATATGGGCAGTGGGATGGCTGCGAATATTTTGAAAAACGGACACGAGCTCGTGGTGTGCGATTTGCGTCCCGAACAATTGGAGCCGTTTGTCGCGCGGGGTGCTCGCGCTGCAAAAAATGTGGGCGAAGTGGGCGAACATGCGGACTTTGTGTTTGTCATGGTCATGAATGGCGATCAGATTGCGGCGATCTTGAAGGGGGGCTTGTTGGACAGTATGAAACCGGGATCGACGTTTATTTGCACCTCAACCATTTTGCGGTCGGAACTGATCGAAGTCGCGCAGTTGCTGAAAGAAAAGGGGATTCGCGTTGTGGACGCGCCCGTCAGTGGCGGCGCACCCGGCGCGGCAACCGGCACCTTGACGATGATGGTGGCCGCGCGGCAGGATGTTTTTGACGGAGCAAAAGAGGTGCTTCATGCGGTTGGCGAGCACATTTACCACGTCGGCGAAGAGATCGGCGCAGGGCAGACCGTGAAAGCGTGTTTGGCCGTTTTGACGGGCGTGACGTACGC
This sequence comes from uncultured Latescibacterota bacterium, assembly GCA_958295785.1. Classification (GTDB taxonomy): domain Bacteria; phylum Latescibacterota; class UBA2968; order UBA2968; family UBA2968; genus VXRD01. The sequence continues at coordinate 60,590 of OY282377.1, read as the reverse complement.
GGGCATTTTCGAGACCCTCGCCCTGGGCGTCAAAGCGGGTGTGAAACCCGAGACCCTGTGCGAGGTGATCAACACAAGTGTGGTGGGCAGTTTTCTGTTTCGGGATACCGCACAGAATATTATGGAACGAAATTTTGCGGGCCAAAGCCGCATTGGCACGATGTATAAAGACTTGGGGATCGCAAAGGCGTTGGGCCGCGAGTGCGGCGTGCCCCTATTCGCCCTGTCCGCGGCCGCGGAGTGGTTTCAAGCGGGGATCAGCGTGAATCCCGAGGAATCGAACTGGGCAATTATCAAAATTTTCGAGGACATGCTGGGGATTGAGGTGAAGAAAGCATCCGCAGATGAACGCAGATGAACGCAGAGAATCAACAAAATAAAAAAGCCAGACGCATTGTCTGGCTTTTATTTTTTTATCAACCCCACCGCCCAATCCACAGGTTTCCAATCAAAACTGCGTGGGCTTCATTCAACAATTGGGTACAATAATCGCAATGGGATAACAGGCACACGAAACAGCTCAAATTTTGATTCATCATAGGCATCTAAAAATAGGCGTTCAATTCTCTTTGATCGGGTAAGTGATTGTAGTTTATCAAGCGTTGTCTCCTCTTCAATTTTCTTTTCAAGTTCAATATCCGTGATTAAGGTATGATACACTGCATCAATATTTGCCTGTTGAGTCGCAAAAAGGGTCAATGCAGCCATCCCTTTTCGTCCACCAGACAACGACAGGTGGATGCTTTTATCAGGGTTATTTTTCTGCTCTGCCTCAATGACAGAGACCAGTTTTTTGAGATAGATCATACAATTATTTTCGGACGCGACATCTTGAATATTCGGAATCTCATGAGATCGGATAAGGTCTTTTTGACTTTTATGTTTCCTAAATTTTCTCCTAAACGCCTCTTGCACCAACTCTACACCATTGCTAATTTCGGCATTTCTGGGTTGAATAACGATGATCTTTTTGATCTTGACCCCTTCCCGTTTGGACAACAACGCGAAGGTTTGGGTGACAACCATGGGTGATTTTCCAAGCGGGACAATCAGGATGCTATCTTCTTTGAGTTTATTCACAGGTACAAATTTATCGTGATCTTTTGACCAAATTTCCTTTCTTCCAGCAATAATGTCTGGATAAGTGGTATTCTTCAATGCAATTTCGCAGACGACAACTTCGCCATTGGTACGATAGTAGAATGGTCGTTCAGCCGTTCTTCCCATCTTGAACGGAGTACAATCTGTTTTTGCTTTGGATAATGATTTACCACGACTCTTTAGCAATTGCGGATACCGCATAGATCGAAAACAGTTCATAAGGTTCTGTCGAGTAGCACCATGGATTTTTTTAAACTGATCATAGGCTTCTTTGGAAAGATAAACATCAAGAAGATCTTCTATTTTTTTTTGTTGAAAAATTTCACGATAAAACGCATTAAGTTCGCCCTCAATCTCAATCGGGGTCTGTGCATCCGGATTAGATTGCGCTTCACTGAAATATTGCCGAAGAGCAATAGGGTTCGACAGTCGGGGATAGGGAATTTCAACAAGGATTAGATCATCAGCAGGAGGACTCAATTTTTCAGACCGTTCACCCTCACCAAAATCACACAATGCCTCTATCGAATGGAAATTTCGTTTCTTGGGATCATCCTCGTGTTTATCCAAGATATGGTACAATCCACGCACACACTCAAAGAATTGGCATGTCACTGCCATCAGTGCGGACATGTTTTTTCTTCCACCAGCAAGGGAAAGATAAACGTTATCTTTCGCCTCTTCGTGGCTTTGGATTAAACCGGACAAAGTTTGGAGAAACGTCATTGATGTTTCGCGGCTGTTTGTGTCGGGAAAGGGTAGCACACATTGTGCGACAACGCATTCTTCTGCAAGATGTTCACAGATCATTTCATAGCCGAGGTCAATTAGTTGTTCCTCGCTTTGTGGATGGACGACATGCAATTGATCAATCGTCATCCATTTCTTCTCTCTCAGTGCCTTTACCATTGAGGTGACGATGATAGGCGATTCACCAAGCGTCGCAATCAGAACATTTTGGGGCATAGCGAAAACTTCCTTTTTGGAATTTATGGCGATTTGCTAATCGGTGCCGCGGGATTGGCACTAAACCAGCTTTGAACCGGATAACGATAAGTGGTTGTGTCATCCGAATCCCATCGCCAGATGCGACGGAGTGCGTTAAGTGTTAGTGAGGTTGTGTTATCCTTGAACGGTTGAAGCTCCGTTGCTAAATAGCTGGCTAACTCGTTTCCTACATATTCGGTTATCCCTTGATTGGCCCTGTAACGGCAAGCGTAGTCAATCATTTTGAGTTTCGTAATTTCAAAGCGGACGCTACCGAGTCCCGCAGGTTTGCCATAACCGATCTTATGTCGCATCTCCGGTTCGAGAACAAGCGCGTAAAGGAGCGTCTGCAATTCGGCATCTTCAAGGTTTGTGAACTGCACAGAGAAGGAGAACAGACTGCCCTTATCAATTGGCTTGATGTATTGATTATATTTAGTTTTCTGGTTTTCAGCCTGTATGCCACTCGGTTGATGAAAATAGAACTTGCGCCCTGCAATATGTTGCCTATTTGGCTCAAGGTAAAACGCTTGATGACGTGGTTTAGGTTCCATAAGCGCGATGGTATAAACTGTCCTGTGATCGCAAATATTGACTTCTTCGGCATCGTTGAATGAAATTTTACCGAGTATCGATCCTTGAATCGTTCCGAACATTCGGCAAGCGATACACAAATCAGCGGTACTACATTTTTTAAATTTAGACAGCAGTTTATTGCCATATTTGACTGTATATTTTTTTCTCTCCTTATCGTACTCATAATCCTCATCAAACACAAGAAAACAGCCGTTCCCAATCGTCTCCACCAAATTGCGAAAAAGCCCTTTGAGCGAACTTCCGGGGATGATATGCTGATTCAGAGCGTTTGAAATAAACGGTTCTGCTCCACTGTTCTTTTTAGGTGAACGAAAAATGAAAAGAGGTGTCTCTGCCGTGATCGTTCCTTCGATCTTCCCGGATACGCCATCAAATCTATCATGTGGCGAAGGGCAATGACGTTCAGGGGGGATGTGCCAGTCAATCGGCACAAAGTCGTAGGGATTCATTATACTTCCTCCAGATGTCGAAAACGGTAAAATTCCAACTCGCCGGTCTCTAAATTTAAGTAGTGTTGCACAGATAATTTCACACGGAACCTTGCATTTCGATTCGAGACAGGATAGCTCAACAACCGCGGTATTTGCAGTTCGAGGAATAAGTTCGCTGTCTCTGGTTGAGCAATCAACGTAAGGGTATCTGCTGTCATCTTTTCGCCCCAGAGATAGTAGCTATCATCCTGAATTTCAAAGCCGGAAAGCGGCTTGACATTAGGCATTGACAACGTTTTCTCAGCACCGATATAAACGGTGCTAAATGCGCCATCCTGTTTCTCCCATCGCAACTCAAAATCGTTGTGAAAAATGCGTCCCTGTTCCCAAGCCTCAAAATTTTCATTTGCGTCATATACCCGCAGACAGATTCCCTTTTCCCGTTCATCATCAGACAAGAAAGAACTCGGCACTCGTTCAAGCATCATCAACGATTCAGGCGGACAATTCAACGCTTTAACAATTGGAAGCAAACTTTCAGCCTTTCCCCAACAGATTTGTTCGGTCATCTATCTCCTCCGGTCTGTTGGAATTGTAGATGCTCAAACTGCATCGTTTCCGGCATGCTCCACGACTGGATTTTCTCCACAAATGATTCAATGGCGGCTTGTTTGAGACTGTTGAGACTATCGCCGCTGAAAGTGGTGACTTTGCGGATACCGTGCGTCTTTTCAGTAGGGGGCGGTTGAATCGGCACTTGGTCGTTGGCATCCGTGCCATAAGAATTGTTGCCCAAGAGCTTGCCCAGTCCCCATACCGTTTCGGCAGGTTTTCCATTCACCGCGCCGATGTAATTGACCAACACCCCGGAAATTTTGCCCTTGACATTCCCTAGCCCGCGTGATCTTCCAGAGCCAATGCGAATCAAACCATCCTCCAAATCTTGCACAATGAGCAACAGCATTCCAAGTTGCCACACCTCAAAATTACGCATGTAAATGTTTGTCTCAAACGCAACACCGGAGGAGACGACTTCCAGCTCGAATTTTGCTTTATCTGCTGCACCGCCCGTGAACCGATCAATGCCGACACCGTCTCGTTGCTCGGTCACCTCCTGACTGTTTTGGGTGAGGTAGGCATCTGAGATAGCCACACGCCCAATGAACGAAGTCGAACCGAACAGGCGACACGCGGGGCAGGAATCGCGATAGATCTGTTCATTTGACAAATCTTCAGGGTCCCGACGCCAGTGATTTTCGTGATTCTGCAATTCAGATTTTTTCCGCACTTCAAATTTGTCGCTACACGCAACTTCAGCGTAATCGGGGCAGACAATCTGATTACCTCGCCACTTATCCTTTGTCTTGACAAATGGATTGCACACGACCCCGTCGTTAAGCGTTCGTATCACCTTTTCAATGTGACTTCGGAAGACGCCCTTTAAGGAACTCCCCGGCAAATAGATCTCCGTTTTGCCGTTGCGATAAGTTCTCACAGGCGTCATGTCGGGGCCGGAAACAGTCGCATACCCCGATTTGACAAGCACGGGGCCTTCGGTGTGAATCACAAGATTGAAACGGCATTCATTAAGAAGTCGCTTGAGCATTTTCTTTCTCCTTAAAGAGTTCTTCAATACGCTCTTTTAGAAATCCATCCACGTCATTGATGGCTGACATCTTGCATTTAAGCTCTTTGCCGATAAGGTAATTTTTTAACTGATCAAGATCAGTCATATCCAGTTCATACCCCATGAGATCAACGACCTGACAATTTCCAAGCCCTCGCGAGCGCATTCCGCCTATTCCGCCCATGCCGCTTACAAATTCGTTCAAGCCAATGCAAGCCAAACTCAGATCGGTATCGGTCGGATTTTCCAAGACGATTTCCATTTTGAATGTCGAACCGATAGGGACGACCTCATAATCATACTTTAGCTTGTCGACTGCTCGCTCACTATCCCGATCAATCGCTACGCCATCGCGCACCTGTGTGGTCTCTGACCATTCGTTAACATACAAGTCGCTAAAGAAGATTTTGGAAGCCGAGAACGGTGAGCCGAAGAGTTTACAGGTAGCACACAGTTCGGCATCGAGAATTTGTGCGAGATGACCTTCACTCCAGTTACCATTTCTGCGGCGGTTATTGAATTTTTCCTGAGTAGCCGTCGGACAAATGCCTTCAACTAGCGAACAAGTGGTTTGATTGGGAATCGTGCCAACTAATTTTTCGACGGTACTCCGGAACACGCCTTTGAAACTGGAACCGGGAATAAAGGGAGATCCTTCAGGCGTGAGAACAACAGGCCTGTCGGTACCGCGCAGATTTATTTTTTTGCCCCCAATGTGCATCGCAGATTTCAGTTCCACTTTTCCAGTGAACATGTATTTTCGACGCATTATACACTCCTTTGGTAGTTGTATTCGGCGACTAAATGTTGAATAAATTCTTTTGCCAAAAAGTGAGCATATTGCTTTTTAGCTTGAGTCCTTTCGTTACGATTTAGGTGATTCAAATTGATTGTGAGGAGTTCCTCAATTTGATTGTACAGTTTTTGGTTGAGATAATTTTTCAGGGATTGATAGAATTCTTTCAATTCATCGGAAGTTGTTTTTCGATTGATCCGATTGTCGATATAGCGAAAAATTTCACTCCAATCTCCTGATCTGACAGCGTTTAGAAGACCGCTCAGTTGGGTCTTTGAGACTTTTACGCCGAGATGCGTTTGGACAAAATCAACCGCCTTATCATAAAGTTTTCCATCACTCAACAGACGGATCTTTTGCGCTTGGTCAATTGTCACCGTCATTATGTTCATCTCCAATGGGTTCCCGATATTCGTAATGCACTACGAGTTGGCGCACAAATTCACGGATGAGATTCAGGTAGATGCGCTGTCCTTCAAATGAATTTTCCTCAACACCTTCGATTCTGCTACAAATCTCTTCTCGCCGTTTGCGAAGGCTATTTTCAATGTACTTTTTCAATTCAGTGCCAAAGTTATACCTTCGCCACATTTTGTTTTTAGCAACTTGCTTTTTGATATAGTCGAGCACATCCGTCACTTTGAGCGTGGAATTCGCAATGTTTTCGAGATTCGTCATCTGGCTCCGGTGTCCCGCAAACGCCTTTGACGCGATCTTTCCAAGTTGCTTTGCCCGACTGTAAAAGTCATTGCGATCAGCGGTTTGGGCAATTTCCTTAAGGATTTTCATTTGTTGATTCATATTCGTTGACCTCCCAATGAAAGGCATCGGCAATCGTTACTTTACCGAAACCTTCTGTTCGACGTTTGCCAATCCCTTTCTGTTCAATATCGTAGAGTTTCAAATAAAAATGATCATTAATTGCCCCGTCACATCCAAACAGGAAAACAGAACCCATTGAAATCGCCCATTCTGCTACCTTGGGCAATCCGAAAAGGGCATTCCAGCCGATCACGCGCCGTTGGCCTGCATTCTGATAGACCAATTTGGCATCCGCTATATCCCACACACGATACAGATAATCACCATCTAGAGCCGTTTGATAACGTAGCAATGGATCGAGAAGAATCGCATCCGATTGGAGTGTGATCGGAAAATAAAATTGATGTGGCAAATCAACACAATGCGCTTTTGCTTTAGTGTGGAGCTTCTCATTGAACGCATCAGCCCGTTTTTTGAACGATTCGCTATCCTCAATATCAAATTTTTGGATTTGTGGAACGCCAAGTTTTCCCAGTCCTCGCGTCAAGTTATTTCCAACCCTGAGTATTCCCTTTTCTGCGACATCCTCTGCAAAGTCGCAGAAAATATCATACAGCGATTCATTGGAAAAGGACACTGTTCCCCAAAACGACTGTCCTTCATTGAGGACTTCTCGGTTGTAGAGGATACCTTCTTGAACAGTGCCCGTTTCCCTGCTGATGCCCGTTCGGGTCAACAGGCGAGTCTTTGCCTCAGATTTGCCAATCTGGTTAATCTCCTCACCACGACGATAGAAACTCGAGAATACATCGAGCAATTCGTTACATTTGCTTTGATCATCGGCATAAGTGCAATTCCTATGTGCCTTGAGGATTTCAATATTTTTCTGTTGACTCAACGCAAACAACCCCCAATCGATGAGACTATCTAAGACACCGTGTCGCTCCTTATCGCTTTCATTTGCCTTAAAGCGAAAGCCATTGAATCGTTTGCATGAACGGGCGGTGTTCGGTATTGGTTTGACTGGCTGATCATTGTCTCTCAGTTCGGTGTTTGCAAATTCATCCGTCTGAAAATTTGCGGGATAAAGATTACCAAAACCTATCTCCCCGGAAAGGAAGAACCGGTTAAATTCGGTTTCATTGTCACGAGTTTTGCGATGCGCGACTACAAACGCCCCTAACAGTGCGGTGCCAGGAATGTATTTAAGCGTCTCAAAACTTGCCGTTGAACGAGATACGCGAAAGTTTAGCGGCGATTCCGATGAAACGATAAGTCTTGCTTTCATTCTATTCCCTCCTGTTCATAATATTCCTGCTGTATGTCTTGATACAACTCCAACTCGCTCAGACTTTCCAACAAATCTGCAACTTCAATTGTTTTCTCATTGAATTTCAACTTTTGAATTTGGCAGTCATACTTGCCCATCCCCGTTGATTTGTTTGCTCCGATTCGGTCATTGACACAAATTCCCGCGACAAGCAACAGTAGCGAATAGCTCCAAGTCCCTCTATCAAGCAGGCGAAATCCTTCAAGGTAGCCGTAAATCCGTCCTTCAAAGCAGAGTGTCTTGATGCCAAATTCGCTCTGGAACAGGGCTTGTTCACGTACCGTGCCAAGAAGTCGAGAGATACTGGTTTGTGTGCGGGTCTCGGTTTGAAGGTGGATGTACCGCTTTGAAATTTGGGAACTATCAAAAAAATTCCGATCTGCCTCAACCATCGTCGCATTGTCAAAATAAAGTTCACCCGGCTTGTAACGAGAGCCGAAGATTCGGTCAACGATATCTATATTATCGCGGAAACTGGCAATTGCTTTTCGTTCATTGTGTGGACTGGTAGCGCGAAGGCCGAATAAGCGGGCAATCTGCTCACACTGTTCTCTCAATACCCCTTTCAGCGTTGAGCCGGGAATATAAAGATAACTATTTGCATCTCGACAAACACTGCGATCTAACAAATTGCGTCGCAACCCAGTCCCAAAGTGGAAAGGGGTTTCAAATTCAATGCGGTAGTCAATACTGATAAAGTCTCGTTGCATGAAAATTTACCTCACTTTGCTTCGATGAAATCGTAAAGTTCGATGAGGTCCAAAAACGGGGTATAGTAATCGCCACCATCTTGGAACCAAGGGAAAGGATAAGGCGGTTGATTGGTTGCAAAACGTTCGAGAAATTTTATGAATAGTCTTGGCTGTTCTTCATCCTTTGTGCTTTTGAGGAATGTCAACCCTTCTAAGAGTGACTGATTTATACTTTGGAAAACCACATCCTGAAGACCCTTCAGTTTGCCGCGTGGGAAATTTTTCCTTTTTAGGTAGCGAATTGTCTCCACGATATATCGCATATCTGCCAGACTGTAGGGACGAATCGTTCGATAGAGGTTTTGGTCCTCGTCGCTAAGCGTCTCGCTGTGGTAGGTGTCAAAATCAAGGCTGTTAGAATTACTTACCACAATGAAATTGATTAGACCTTCCTTTGATGTCTCTCGTCCATGCCGTTTGCGTTTCGCGGCTTCCTTTTTCGCGAATTTCAACGCTCCTTCAGCTAAAGTCAGTAGGCTCGAAAATGGAAATGTCGTATGCGTGATAGCCGCACCAATGGATAGTGTCAAAGATTTGCTTAAGCCTTTTTGGGTGAGTTCACTGAATTTTTCGGCGATCTTCATTGAAACTTCAATGGCTTTGTGTGCCGTTGTAACCATTGCCAAATCATCGCCTCCAAGCATCAGAATGTCGAAAGGTAAATACTTATCGCCGGGAGGCAGATATGCACAGATTGCCTCTCGTACTGCTTGGTAAATAGCATCGTCAACCACCCTAGAAAACTGTTTGACCTCGTCTAAGTTATTCAACTCCTCCAGTGCCTTGCCCATACTGTCCCCATCTGCATAGATAAGTCCCATGTAGTTCTGTGGGTTCGACATTTCGCCCAAATCACCAAAATCTTCAGGACGATTTTTTTCTTTTATTTTATAGCCTTCTCCCTTCAGATCGTGTAATAGGCGATGCCAGAGTTTGTGTTTCATAGCTTCTGTGGCTTTTCCACTGATAATGGCTTGAATATCTGCTTTAACTTCGTCATTCTTGTCTCGTTTATTTTTGCAACTCCCACAAAGCAATTCAGGTTCGGGATTTGTAACGCTATGACTTGCATACTGTTCACCACAAGAATCGCAAGTTCTCAAATAAGAGTGGGTCAAAAGCGGCTGATTTAGAATATTTTCATCCTTTTTCAGACGAAGCCGGTAAGCAAGCCTTTGAAGATAGGGTTGGACAGCATCTTGATTTGTAAAGCCGTCAGGGAGTTCTGCGATGGCACTTGTAATAGAACCGGTCCGTGTCTTCAAACGGTATTCCCTTTCTAAAGCCTGCATCAGAGCCTTTGCGGAGGTTGCATGCACTCTGAACATCCCGGAGCCGCCGTTTGCATAAATTTTCTCTGCATTGAATTTTCGACTCTTTTCGACCATATCCCACCGGTTCAATTCATCAAGAATGGCACTCGCCCCTCGAATCTCTTTGAGCTTATCTGTTGCAAAAACATATTCTTTTATACGGTCTGTATCAAACGAGACTAACTTTTGTCCCATAAAATTTCTCCCTTTCAGTACTACCAGCAATGCCACCCCTTGGCATAAGCAGGCACAGCAACTCGCCTTCCCTGTTCCCAATCTACAATCACGCACGCGCCGTGTCAAGCCAAGGGCAATCGCCTCGCACAAACGGATCGCTGTCCTGCTCGGTTGGGGGCCGTCCCTCGGATTGCCGTGAGAATCGGCTTTTGAGCACCGCCGACTGTGCATAACAAGATATGGTTGTTCATGGAGTCTCCTTAAGTTTTCGTCACCGCGATGCCCTGCGGAGGCCGATAGCGATGCAGGCGCACATCCCGATGAGCACAAAAGCGAATGGGAGGCCCGTGGCCAGGGTGGCCGCCTGCATGGACTTGAGGCCACCGCCGAGCAGGAGGGCTATGGCAACCGCGCCCTCGGCCGTACACCAGAACACCCGTTGCGACACGGGCGCGTCTGTCTTGCCGCCGGCTGCGATGGTGTCAATGATCAACGAGCCAGAGTCCGACGACGTAATGAAAAAGATGATGGTCAAAAGCATGCCAAAGCACGACAGCAGGCCCGCCAGCGGCAGGCCGTACAACAGCCCCGATAGCGGCAAGCCATCGAACATTTTGAACAGCACGAGGGCAGGTTGAGACGCCTCGACCGCCTCGGTGACGCCGGTGTAGCCCTCGGTGAGGAATTGGTGAATGGACGTACCGCCAAACGTGCCAAACCACACCAAACACAACAGCGTTGGAAAAAGGAGCACACAGGAGATAAACTCGCGCACCGTACGCCCCTTGGAAATGCGGGCGATAAACGTGCCGACAAACGGCGCCCATGCAATCCACCACGCCCAATAGAACATCGTCCAGTCGTGCAGAAAGACCGTATCTGTCCGCCCGACCCAGTTGCTGAGGGGCACAATTTTGGTGACGTATTCGCCGAGCCCAGCGACCATGCTGTGGAAAATGTAGGTCGTGGGGCCGAGGATGATCATCGCCAACAGCAACAATAGTGCGAGTATGATGTTGAGTTGGCTGAGACGCTTGATCCCCACATCGAGCCCCGACAGCACCGACAGCAACGCGATAGCCGTAATCCCCACAATCAGCAGCACCATTGTGGTGTGGGTATCGGGCACAGCAAACAGATAGTTGAGGCCCGAGGTCACTTGTTGCACGCCCAGGCCGAGCGAGGTCGCAAGGCCAAACAGCCCCGCCAAGATGGCAAATGTATCCACGAGGTGCCCGGGCCAGCCCCATACGCGCTCTCCGAACAACACATAGAACGCCGAGCGGATGGTGAGGGGAAACCCCCTGTTGTACGCAAAAAACGCGAGGGTCAGCCCGACAACGCCGTAAATTGCCCACCCGTGCAACCCCCAGTGAAAGGTGGTCGTGGCGATCCCCAAGGCACTCGCGGCTCGAGCATTGACGTCATCTATAGCGGGCGTATTCTCGGCGGTGTAGCGCGTTTCTGTGTCATAGACCTGATCGAGATTTTCGAGGCCGAGCGGCGGGCTTTGAAAGTAGGTCACCGGCTCGAGCACGCCAAAAAACAAAAGCCCGATCCCCACGCCTGCGGCAAAGAGCATGGCAAGCCATGTTGCGTAGGAATACTCGGGCTTTGCATCTTTCCCACCGAGGCGCACCTTGCCGAGGGGCGAAACAGCCACAAACGCGCAAAAGAGCACGACGAAGTTGGCGGTGATCATAAACAACCAAGCGAGGTGCGTCGTGAGCCACACGCGGACATTGCCAAACACTCGCGTCGCGCCTTCATCAAAGACGAGGGCACCGGCGACAATGGCGACAATGGCGAGGCTGGAAAAAGTGAACACGGGCGTCAGATAAATCTCGAGCCCGAACAGCCTCTTGTACTTCTCATGGTGCAGGTGTTTTTCTCGGTCGCGCATTTTGTTTTTCCCAGATTAGAATTGCGAATTGTCAATTATCAATCAAACGATCACATAATCCTCGCGCTTGGGGATGGGATGTTCATGGTCGGAAATCCCCTCGATCCGCTTCTTACACGCGGCGCACAGGGTATAATAACACACCCGATCCACTTCGGGATCGATCTCTTCCGATATTTTGGCGCGCAAATCGACAAACAGCCGGTCGTTCAACTCGCATTCAAAAACGCTCTTCTGCCGCCGCGTGCCGTAATTCTCCATCACCTTCATCACCCGCCGCAACCTGCGTTTGTCTGCAATATCGTAGGCCACAACCACAAACATCGCGTTCCTCCCCAGATACACAATAGGACTTGAGGTATGTTTCCGTATCCTACGAAATCCCCAAGCCCTTGTCAACTTCAAATCGCGCAACCGCCGTGCATGGCTCATGCTTCCGCCAACCTGTCGTTGAGATCAGCCACAATGACCGCCGTGCTTTCTGAATCTGGATCATTCACAGTTGTAACGACACGAAACTTCACGCACCAAGTCCCGTTCGAGTATATGCCTTGCACGTTTCCACGCGACGACCGAAACCGCGTCGATTCAGACAAATCTGGGTTCCAATACGTGGTGTGGCAATAGCGGATGTACGGCACATCTTCCGTTAGATTTTCCAAAAACCTCAAAATTCTTTCTCTAGCTTGCCCGTAGTTATGTTGCCCCAGCCTAGGCGCCTCCTTCTCATCCTTTGTTGCTGAACGCGGCAAACGGGTAGCCTTAATCGCTTGAAAACGGGATCGGAACGTCTCGTGAAAAATCTGGCCGGTCGCCGAGAGTTCCAAATAATCCTCACCGTCGATCTCCACCCGATTGACCAGCGGTTCAAAGCGTTCATCCCAGTCCCCTTCGAACCGTTCCCACGGCTCACAGGCATTGCGCTGGCTGAGCACCATAAACATGCCGCTTGCCCGCTCCCAAAGTGAAAAATCGAGTGCCACTGGCATAGGAGGAAAGGGAATAATGGCGTTGAAGCGTTCGTGCTTGTAAAACACTGGAATGTCGAGGGCTTGTCCCATCAGCACGGCAATGGCGATCTGAGCTTTATAGCCACCCGTTGCGTTAATCGCGCAAGAATCCGCGCCGCCAGCATGACGCACCTGTTCACCAAAAATTTTCGCCAAGTTCCGCAAACCATGCGTGCGGAAAAGTCGCGGGTCGTCATCGCGCAACCCGTCCACGCAATGAATCTGCACCTGCTTCCAACTATCGGCTTCGAAATAGAACTGTAAAATTTGGGCAATTGCCTGCCCATCATCGGTGTCAGAATAGAGCAGATGAAGGTTGGATTTCTCAACCTCTCCATGCGTGAGGAGATCCGTTACAGAGTTAATCTCTGCACCGCAAAGCCGTTCGGTTGGCTGGATTTTACGCAATTGGACCGCCACTTCTTTCCAATTCTCTCTGGAATACGCTTGGGCCAAAGCGTCAAGGGTCGGGTCAGCCTGCGATTCCTGCGTTAGACCAGACAGGTTGGGATATAACAGACTTGTTCCGACTGTACAGATGAGCGTGTGGGGTTTAGGTTTAGGCATGGCAACTCTCCAAAAAAAGACTGGCGTGTAAAAGGGCATCATGCACCGCTGGTTATCCGTTTCAATACCCCAGTAGGCGGGTAGTACTTCCAAATGATTTAGAGTCCCTAACAAAAAGCGTTGCCCTGGATTTGTGAGAGGCCAACTTTGAGGCGTTCCTCTCCCTCGGGTGTTCCCTCCTCTGTTTCAGACGCTTGCTTTCTTTATGTGAGGGCTTCTTAATGATTCCCTTGACGTTACCTAGGCATTCAGAAAAGCCATGGCAAAAAGGCCATCCCAAAAGACCCTCCGATAAAACCATCGCGCACAGCGCGCAAGGCCGTCTCGCAACCCACCTCCCTCTTGCACCCCACCTCGCAGGCCAGCGCATGGTGTGCGACCCGCAAAGCGCTTTGCGCTGTGCAGACCCCCCTCAGCGCATGAGAGCGGCATTTTTTGCTTCCTTTTTTTGTTGTTAAAAAAAAGGAGGTCGCCGCACGCCGTAGGCACAGGCGTAGCCAACGCATCGGAAGTAACAAACGAGGAGGCAGAACCCAACGCTTGAGACAAGCACCGCATGATCCCTACGCAACATCTGTTCCCCATTCCTCATTCCTCCCTGATGGGAGGCAGGAGACGGACAAAGAAAAATCAAATGGGTATAAGACCCCATCCATATAGCGAAACGCCCCATGCGTTTCCAGCGTGAAATCATATCATACAAAGCGCGCCCCAACTGCCATTCTGACTCACGCCAGCGCGCGAGATCGGATCGCATTCGGAGAGGAGTATATGTCATGGCAAATCCCCTAACGAGCGTGAACGCAATCGAAACGGATCGCATGCCCCCTGAATTGCCCACGCGGGTAACCTCTGAAGGGGTAATCTACCCCTTAATGGCCGCGCCCTTGTTGTTGGAAGCCGAGCGTGCCGTAAAAGCCGCACAAGCGGCAATAGACGCCGGGCATAAAGGGATCGCCATTTTTGGCGCCCTCAAAGAAAGCGATTCACAGGGGAGCGAAAAAGACCTCCGTCGCGAGTTCCTGTACCCAATGGGTACTGCGATCGACATTGCGCGATCATCGCGCCCGCCCGCCGGCCAGATGCAGGGGCTCGTTCAGGGCCTGGCGCGCCTCGCGCTGACGGACGTGTTGCAGTCGCATCCCTTGGGAACGATTTTTGTGTGGCCTGTTATACTCGGTATGGGAAATCTCCGTTAAAGCGTGTAGATCAAGGAGCGTCAAGTTTTGTGGGGAATAATCGTCTTAAAGGTAAAGAATTGTTGTTGGGGTAAAGGATTGTGTTCGAGATGGGGTTGGTTGGGCGTTTTAGTGATGATGTCGAGCTTGTTTTCTTGTGCATTTCCTCGGCCATTGACGCCGGTCAAACCCGTCAAAGATAGGCCCTGTCTCAAAGATAGGCCCTGTCTCATCGAGAGATGCAAAAAGCAAAAATGTTATCTGTCTGTTGTTGAAAGTGAACGGCGATATATTTGTTTTTCTGAGTATCATGGCAGGTGTCAGATTCATTGAAATTTGGATTTTTTGACGGGCATGATCGGGATTTTCTGATGGGCATGATCGGGAGGTGCCTGTCAGAAAAAATAAGCAGTAAAGTCTGTATAATTTCGATTTTTCGGTCGTTTTTTCACTAGTATATAGAAGGAAGCGACCCGGGGTGGAGATGTGCTAGTGATAAAAATTTGAAAATTTTGTGAAAAAGCGATAGTAGTCTATTGCCTTTTGTCGTATGAGAAAATGGCGGTGCATTGTGAGACAGACATTGGGTGTTGTTGAGGCGTCAGATGGAGGCGATAAGGACGAGCGGCGGGGGATGTTGGGAGGGATGCAGGGGATGATGAAGGGGGGGTTGTTGTCACGGGTTTTAGAATGGGTGGTGAAAGGAAAAAAGGGAAATGAGGATGGGCGTATTAAAGAGTTGCTTTTACAGAGAAAAGTGCTTGCAGTGTTGGATGGAAAGCAGATATTTGTAACAAAGAAAAATGGAGAGAAGAGGGAAAGTTTGTATTGGCGGAAGCGTTTGGTCAAGGGATTGATGGATTTAGGACATGAGAGAGATGATGCTTGGAAGATTTTGATATTGTGGGATAAGTTGACGGATGGGGGCGAGAAGTCTATTTATGATGGGATCTGATCTTGTTTATGAGATGGTGATGGGTGAATAGAAAGGAGATCTATAATGGCGGATATGATAGCGGATTTGAAACATAAGGTTGGCAAGTCTATGAGTCGCTTGAGACAAATCCACCTCATAGGGTGCCGGCTTCTGTGGCGCGTTATGAGGGGGTTTTCAGAGGGTATTGAATGAGGGTCATGCTCCTGATATTGCTCATGATGTCTATGTTTTGCAGGGCGATAGAGTTGTGCCGAGGGGGACGGGACGGAAAATAAGGTCT
Organism: uncultured Latescibacterota bacterium; assembly: GCA_958295785.1. GTDB lineage: Bacteria > Latescibacterota > UBA2968 > UBA2968 > UBA2968 > VXRD01. The sequence goes on along the minus strand of OY282377.1, from coordinate 44,842 downwards.
GTTCCGACTCTTACAAGCACCAAACCAAATCTGCCATCCCATTTTCTTCGTGCTTCAAACAATCGCACCGCGCCCTGCGCCGACGAACCCGCATTCTGCATGCAGGACGCGCTCAGGCGTCTGTCCCTCGGAGAACCCGTTGTTGCCATCCCCGACTTTTTCGCCAAACCCTCAAACGCCCCAACAACCGCATCATTGACACACACCAAGCCAAGCACCCAGTGATAACGCAAATCGAGCAAAATAACGCCCAGTCGCACAATGACCGGGCGTTTTTATTTTTTGGATGGACAAAATTCAATGAATGGCAAATGCGGGAATGAGGTCAGCTAGCGACGGGCTCTTTTTCACTTTGAGCACAAACGTCAGGCGTCAATAAGAGCACCCAAAAGAAAACGCCAAACACAACAGGCCATCTGTCATTCATAACCCTTCCTATTTGTGATCCGATTGACCGGCCCCACTCAAAGGCAAGCCCACCAGGCGAGCAACCCGCACCACCAGATACGTCTGACCCCAAACGGCTTCCAACAGGGTCAGGTTTTGCGCCATCCAACTCACCGGCGTTATCGCTCCGTACCCCAAAGGGGTCAGCCTGACAAAGGAAAAATAAATCAACTCTGAAAACTCGCCCGACGTGTGAACCGGCAATGAAATCGCAGCGGGGTCGAGCAAGAGCAAGATGGGATAGAAAAACGCCCACAACAACCCGCTGAGAAATGAGACGGCAATTCCCCCTGAATGGTATCTGCCGCGATCATCTTCTCAGAGAAAATCCGGTCCAAAAAAACCACGAGACATATCCCGTAAAACGAGGCATAAACACCGAGCAAGGCCAACGCAACCCCTTCAGATACGGCCTCTGAAACGGCCCTCAGCTCCATCCACAACGAAAATCCAAACCCCAACAATCCGAGAACCACACACAACCCAAAGAGCACCTTGGCAAGGCCAAGCGGCCAGAGCACCACGGCCATAACCAACAAAAAAAGAAAGGGCACAAGGGGGGGCGCTTCGCGCTCCAACAACGGCTTCACCACAAGAAGAAAAACCACTGACAGGCCGAGAAAGGGGGACCTGTCATCCGAAAAGCGAAATCTCGCCTCGCGTCCTTGGTCAGCTGATCGGTTCACACGCGTTCCCAAAGCGACATCAAAAAAATGAACACGCAATATATTCCGCTTCCCGGGGCCCAAGTCGAGAAAGCGACCGCCAGTGTCGAACAAAATACAAAATTGGAAGCCCGCGCGCGCAATGGGTTCGGGCAGTTCAAAAAAGCAGGGGCCCTCCCCCCCAAGGTGCCCCGAGAAGTGGGCACGGCCTTGAAGCCCTAACATAAAGAAAGCAAGCGTCTGAAACAGAGGAGTGAACAGCCGATGGAGAGGAACGCCTCATGGATGTCCGCTCTGCGCTCGTCGCGCACCCGCAGGCTGCGGAACTGCCGGAGCCAGGCCAGCGTCCGCTCAACGACCCACCGGTACACCCCCAACCCGCTACCATGCTCTGCACCCCGCCGGGCGATCACCGGCCAGATGTGGCGCGCACGCAGGGCCTTCCGGCATGCCTTCGAGTCATAGGCACGGTCTGCATACAGCCGTTGGGGTCTGCGGCGCGGACGACCACGTTTGCCTCTGACCGCAGGCACAGCGTCCACCCATGGCAACCATTGCGTCACATCTGGCCGGTTCGCCTCGGTCACAATCGCGGCCAGAGGCACCCCGTTGGCATCGGTGATCCCATGATGCTTACGCCCGGGCTTGCGGCGGTCTGTGGGATTGGGGCCGGTTTTTCCCCCCAGCGCCTACCGCACGCAGGGAGGCGCTGTCCACGCAGGCACGAGACCCGTCCAGGCCATCGGCCGCTCGCAGTTTGGACAACAGCAGATGATGAAGCCGCTCCCACACGCCGGCGTCATGCCACTCCTTCAGACGGCGCCAGCAGGTCATCCCGGAACCACACCCCATCTCTTGGGGCAACTGCTCCCACGGGATGCCGCTCTTCAGGACGAATAGAATACCGGTCAACGCCTTGCGGTCATCAATGCGCTTACGTCCGGGAAAGCGGAATCGTCTCGGCTTGGGAACCGGCAAAAGGGGGTGGACCTTTTCCCAGAGTTCATCGCTCACGAGGGGGTTGGTCCTCTGTTCCTCCTCGCCCGGTTGCAGATGCCGGGCATGGACGTTGTAAGGGTTGGGCTGAGAAGAAAATCGGCCTCTCACAAATCCATGTCAACCCTTTTTGTTAGGGCTTCTTAGTGAATAAAGGGGCTTTCCCGATGCGGGCAATTAAGTTTCAATACCCCAGTAGGCGGGTAGTACTTCCAAATGTACTGTGCCTGGTGCCTTTCGCAGATGTATGGCTGGTGAAGTTTCAATACCCCAGTAGGCGGGTAGTACTTCCAAATGACAGTGGCGTTCGGCACTGCCGAACGATGGCCGTTATGTTTTTGGTTTCAATACCCCAGTAGGCGGGTAGTACTTCCAAATTGCTTTACGAGGAGATTTTCGAGACGGATGTAACGGTCTGTTTCAATACCCCAGTAGGCGGGTAGTACTTCCAAATCCGAGGCCAAAACCCTGATCGACCTGACCCCCACCTTGTTTCAATACCCCAGTAGGCGGGTAGTACTTCCAAATAAACGGAACACTTGTTGAAAGTTGTTGACGAGACAGAAGTTTCAATACCCCAGTAGGCGGGTAGTACTTCCAAATGCCGCCGCGGATGCCATCGCAGATGCCGACGATCAGATGCTGTTTCAATACCCCAGTAGGCGGGTAGTACTTCCAAATTTTCCCGGTATCGCATACAACGAGATACCACCAAGGAAGTTTCAATACCCCAGTAGGCGGGTAGTACTTCCAAATGCCGCGGATTTTGATACGGTGAAGAAATACTACACAGAGTTGTTTCAATACCCCAGTAGGCGGGTAGTACTTCCAAATACATGAAAAATGATGATTAAGGTCTCCAGACACGCGGTGTTTCAATACCCCAGTAGGCGGGTAGTACTTCCAAATTCGTGCAACGAAAACGAATGAAACCCCCACTTGACACCGTTTCAATACCCCAGTAGGCGGGTAGTACTTCCAAATAGATGGCTATGGATTCAATTGACCGAGCGATCAGTTACTTGTTTCAATACCCCAGTAGGCGGGTAGTACTTCCAAATCAACGCGAAGATTGCGTTCGCTGTCGCCAGTCTCCCATTGGTTTCAATACCCCAGTAGGCGGGTAGTACTTCCAAATCGGAGCGGTTTTTGAGCATGAAAGAGAAAGAAATATTTGTTTCAATACCCCAGTAGGCGGGTAGTACTTCCAAATCAAAAGACGACATTTCGTGAATGCTTACCGACGAGACTACGTTTCAATACCCCAGTAGGCGGGTAGTACTTCCAAATTAGGGCTACCCTGCTGTTGAAATCCGCATTGGACACCTACGTTTCAATACCCCAGTAGGCGGGTAGTACTTCCAAATTTTTGATTCCGCGATTGCGTGTGTTGCGGCGCGTTATGAGTTTCAATACCCCAGTAGGCGGGTAGTACTTCCAAATTGACATCGACTGCTCCGCGGCAACCTATAAGCTCTCTCATGTTTCAATACCCCAGTAGGCGGGTAGTACTTCCAAATTGTCAGTCTGCGCTTTGACCTTACTCAGCGTCTCGCCCGTTTCAATACCCCAGTAGGCGGGTAGTACTTCCAAATTGAAATCTGTGCAGGTCGAGGCGCGAGACTACGCGCATGAGTTTCAATACCCCAGTAGGCGGGTAGTACTTCCAAATATCAATTACGTGAGCATCCCATTGAAAAAGGGAGACTTAGTTTCAATACCCCAGTAGGCGGGTAGTACTTCCAAATCTGGGAGCGAATTCTGCCCGTGCAGCCGGACGAGAAAATCCGTTTCAATACCCCAGTAGGCGGGTAGTACTTCCAAATTGAAACAGGAAGAAGCCAATGCCGTTGCTTCAAGACAGTTTCAATACCCCAGTAGGCGGGTAGTACTTCCAAATTTCGCGCTCGGCCTTGCTCATCGCCGCCTCCTGTTTCAATACCCCAGTAGGCGGGTAGTACTTCCAAATTGTATGCTGTAAAAATCTTTGGTCCTGATGTTCTTCCTTAAGTTTCAATACCCCAGTAGGCGGGTAGTACTTCCAAATCACCGTAGTTCACACCATCCATAGGAGTAGCACAATGTGTTTCAATACCCCAGTAGGCGGGTAGTACTTCCAAATTTGAATTTGGTATTGAGACGGTTACAAACCTTATCAATAGTTTCAATACCCCAGTAGGCGGGTAGTACTTCCAAATGTCTCCAAGATTTGATCAACAAATATCCCGACGGGAAAAGTTTCAATACCCCAGTAGGCGGGTAGTACTTCCAAATTTGCGTACCCAGCATGCGCGCGAGGGGCTTGATGCGTTTGGTTTCAATACCCCAGTAGGCGGGTAGTACTTCCAAATTGGTGAGCGTGCCAAAGTTTTCAATGAGGAGAAGTTGCGTTTCAATACCCCAGTAGGCGGGTAGTACTTCCAAATTTTTTCGACGGGCAATACGAAGACGCTCAGCGCAAGATGTTTCAATACCCCAGTAGGCGGGTAGTACTTCCAAATCAGGCCGCCAAGAATGGCCTACGGATCTTCACGAAAAAAGTTTCAATACCCCAGTAGGCGGGTAGTACTTCCAAATATCAGTTATTCAGAACTGATCAACCGAATTTTATGTCAGTTTCAATACCCCAGTAGGCGGGTAGTACTTCCAAATCTATCGAGAAAAAGGACTGGAAAACCGCAGAAGAGGCGTTTCAATACCCCAGTAGGCGGGTAGTACTTCCAAATTGAAGATTTGGCGGCGGCAGAGGAAGCGGTGGTGGATAAGTTTCAATACCCCAGTAGGCGGGTAGTACTTCCAAATAACACCACTGGTGTTTTTCATCCGGGCGGTGCCTGACAGTTTCAATACCCCAGTAGGCGGGTAGTACTTCCAAATAGATGCAAGCGTACATTGTGACCATTGCCCATGGTGGCGAGTATGTTTCAATACCCCAGTAGGCGGGTAGTACTTCCAAATGGGTGAAAAAGAGTGGCGGGTTGTCGGGGATGATGAGCTTAAGTTTCAATACCCCAGTAGGCGGGTAGTACTTCCAAATGGGGGATCAACCCAAATAAACTTATCTAAAAAGCCGAAAGTTTCAATACCCCAGTAGGCGGGTAGTACTTCCAAATGAAACGGCAACAGGTGAACGTGTCGGTTGCCCGACTTCAAGTTTCAATACCCCAGTAGGCGGGTAGTACTTCCAAATGAACAGAGGAAGCGAGAATTGAAGTGGCAAATAAAGCAAGTTTCAATACCCCAGTAGGCGGGTAGTACTTCCAAATAAAAGCATTACAAAGCTTTTCGTCCGTCGGTGTATGTTTCAATACCCCAGTAGGCGGGTAGTACTTCCAAATATGGAGATGGTTTTAGGCGAGGAGGTCAATTTTGGATCGTTTCAATACCCCAGTAGGCGGGTAGTACTTCCAAATTCTCGAGAAAGTGCCCGAATAGCCACCCCACACCACCACGTTTCAATACCCCAGTAGGCGGGTAGTACTTCCAAATTCGCCCGATCCGGCGCTAGATGAGGCACTTCATAATTATAGTTTCAATACCCCAGTAGGCGGGTAGTACTTCCAAATTCACCAATTCCCCCTATTTCGATGGGGATGAGGCGACAATTCGGGTTTCAATACCCCAGTAGGCGGGTAGTACTTCCAAATAAAAACACCGGGATTCAATACGTCATGGGGCGCGCGTTGCAGTGGATGTTTCAATACCCCAGTAGGCGGGTAGTACTTCCAAATTTGGGCTGATGGTGTCGACTTCTACAACAATCAAGAGTATGTTTCAATACCCCAGTAGGCGGGTAGTACTTCCAAATATTTGGCTCTGCTATGGGCATGATCACAAGAACATCTTGGGGTTTCAATACCCCAGTAGGCGGGTAGTACTTCCAAATGGAGGGTGTGAGATTACTGCGGGTCAGACGTTTGTTTGGAGTTTCAATACCCCAGTAGGCGGGTAGTACTTCCAAATCGACACAAGCAAGACTGTTGTTAGGTCTCTTGTGGTGACTACGTTTCAATACCCCAGTAGGCGGGTAGTACTTCCAAATGTTGCCTTTCGGCGCGAAACGCGACATGAAGATTGCGAGGTTTCAATACCCCAGTAGGCGGGTAGTACTTCCAAATAGTATGTGGATGTCTCCGAGTCCGTGTTTGAGCGTGAAGGTTTCAATACCCCAGTAGGCGGGTAGTACTTCCAAATACATTATGAATTACAAAGCCGTAGCATCACACGTAGCAAGTTTCAATACCCCAGTAGGCGGGTAGTACTTCCAAATTTTACAGGCACAACTTCCTGGTCAAACGCTATCAGAAAGTTTCAATACCCCAGTAGGCGGGTAGTACTTCCAAATGTCGCAGAAAATGCTTGGAGAAGCATTGGGCATACAAGTTTCAATACCCCAGTAGGCGGGTAGTACTTCCAAATGAAACAGTATGAACGGGCGCATATTACCCCTGTTATTGATGTTTCAATACCCCAGTAGGCGGGTAGTACTTCCAAATACTTGCTGTAATGCACGGGCAACGGCGTTGCGGTTACGTTTCAATACCCCAGTAGGCGGGTAGTACTTCCAAATCTTAATTTCGATTGGTTGGTTGTTAGCTGATATGAGAGGTTTCAATACCCCAGTAGGCGGGTAGTACTTCCAAATTTACTCGTTGTATCTCCGCGCTGTGGCGCGAGAAGTTGAGTTTCAATACCCCAGTAGGCGGGTAGTACTTCCAAATGCCTCCTTTCTAACTTATTGGGCCGCAGTTCGTATGAGGCCCTTGTGCGACTCAGGCCACTTTGACAGGCAGATGCCCCTCAAAATCGCGCTGACGACTAAAATGGTGTTCGGATAATTGCTTTCGAGACAGGCCGTTACAAATTTGCGACCCAGAATTGGATCAGGTAACGCGCCTAATGTTCGATAGCTTAAATCAATATAACCCCATTGCGTCATTATGACAACCTTTTTTTTTTAGGGTCGCAGACAGACTTCTATCGCGTCGGCACTTGCCCAATCAACCCGGTTGACCTCCCAATGCCAAACTTTCAGTTACTGATGTGAATTGCAGTCTCGGAAATACCGCTTCTGCGGCTTTCTGCTCCCAGTCCTGAAATGCCTGATCCATAAACTGACGGACATAATCCCGTGCTGTTCCACATCCTTCTTGAGAGACCGGCCCAAAGCCATGTGCGAGAATAGACTGATTTCTCAGCCCCAGCACTTTTTTGAGGTCGCCCTTCCCGTCATACTCATTTGTGAACACCCCCCCCAAGTCATCGCCCAAATGCTTCAACAACGCATAGCTTTCATACAGCGGCAGTTCGATTTTGCCGGACCGTCCAACTTTTTTTTCGTACTGTGGGCGCAGGGATTCGGGCAGCAATTTCACATCGAGATCATGGGTTTCCAAGCCGCGATGATTGTTGAAGAGTTGCACTTGTGCGATATATTCCATCAACCGATACAGACGCGCGATGGCATCGTCGAAACGCCCCTCGGCTTTGCGTTTCTCCGCACTGTTCCACAAATCCACGGCCCGCTCGACGCCGTACTTGGAGTGGATAACGCGGTGCAAAAAAGCCTTGTGCTTCTTCAACTTGTTTTTCAATCCCCACTTGGACACCCGCTCATCTCTCCTCAAGCTATTCAGATGCGCCATGGCCGATGGGTAGTCGAATTGATCCCAAGATCGATATCCCTTTGCAAGCTTTTGCAAGGTAGCCATCGTTTCCTTGACACTCTCCAGGCCGGTCAGGCCCTCGATCTGATCGAGCATGTCCACGCACGTATCAAAACGCGGTGCATTGAATTGCGCGATGGCCTGTTCCGTCATGCGGCGGATGGTCAATCGGGTTGGTTCAAGTGATGAGGCGTGTTCTGTGCCCGAAATCACGATCCCGCCTTTACCGCGTTTTCCGTGGATATAAGACAGTCTGCCAAGGGTCTCCTCAACGCCAGCAGCCACAAGTGCCGCAGACATCGCCTTGGTGCCCGATGTGAAATCCGCCACGAGGTCTTGGGCATCAAATCCTCGTTTTTTCAACCCTTGGATCGCAGCTATGCAGTCCAACGTGCATCCTTCAACATCATTCTCGTCCGACACGCGGCGGCATTCATAATCTCCGGGATTCAACTTGAGTTTATCCAACAGGGTGGGAATCGTTAGGCTTTCGCTTTGTTCCGTCGTCAGAAACACCACAAAATCCGGGCGTTTGTCCCGAATGGCAAACGCAATTCCATCTGCAACCGTGGCGCCCACCCCCACTGTCACCAGCATCGCCGTGCTCATATCCTCTCCTTTCTGCAAATCCATCGCATCATTCACGGTCTCACGCGGGTAATCCGTCCCGTGCGTTGATCCACGCGATCTATTTTTACTTTGACCCCAGCGGCGCCCGGTTTGTGGGGGAAAGCGAACTGTTGAAATTTCACCTCTTCATTCTGGTTATCGATCAGACGCACCACCACAGTCTTGCCGTCGTTGGAAATCACTTCTACATTCACGCGCTGGCCTTCGCGCACTTTTGCCTGTGGCTTCGGTTGTTGAACCCTACTCAAGCCGCGCAAGGCTTCCTGCATCGTCCTTTGACCGCGTGCAGTTTCACGAGGAGCAAGGTCGCGCCTCCCTCCATGTTGAGGGCGCCCCTGTGGCCGTCCACCTCGCTGGGGTTGTTGTGATCCATATAGGCGCGTGAGTTCATCGACATCCACGAGCGGAGCACTCGGTGCAACAGCGGGATCGGACAGGGCCACCCAGCCAAAGGGCACGCCGGCCTTCCCTGCCAATGCCGCCATTCGACGCGAACGTGGAAACGTTTCAAGGCGGACTGTGCGCGTTCTGGGATTCCCTGACTTGCCTTTCATGTTCCAGATCAAATCCAATTCAAACGCCCGTACAATATCGGTCATCACCTCACCCAAAACCGAATCACCGCGCAACGCCAGCAACACGGTCGTCGACATAAAATGACTGCCCCATCCCAAGCGCACGGGCACACAATCCGCCAACGCATTTAACTGGTTGTAAAAATTCAGAATCCGTCCGGTATCGCTCCGATCAAATTGCTCGGCCCAGCGCACCTCTTCTTTCACAATCGCTGCTGAAAATGTTCGACAGGCATTCAAGATGCGTTCCAACGTACGCGATGAAGCCGTTGCATCATCCATCTTTTTTAACGCAACACGCGAGAAACCAAACAAACGCTCAAACCGTTCATCCAATTCAATCCATTCGCCTTTCACGCCCGGCTGTGCGCGACGGACAAAACCCAAATCGACATTCAACCGCACGGAGAACGAACTTTGAGGCAATAGGGCTTCGAGCAACACGGGCACTTGGGCATTCAGACGCGGCGTACGCCCCCGATTGTTGCGATCCGCCTGACGCAAAAACGTATTCGCCAGCAACACCGCCAACTGTGCATCGGCATCAAATGTATCCGATACCTGCACCCCGCGCATCAGATCAAAATGAACTTCCGAAAAAGACACGCTTCTTTTGTCCTTCACGCCGCACCGAAACACCGCTTGTTCAATCTCCTCGCCAAGTTGTGCTTCCAAACGCCTCCGATCTCGAGGATTTCGCAACCGCCGCGCTTCATCTGGATAGCGCGACAACCGCTTCCGCAACCGTAGCTTAAATCCTTTATTGGCCTCGGTCAATACCGCAAATGCCAGAGCCGTTCGCAACGCGCCCTTCAGTGACGAACCCGGTACATACAACTCGTGATTCGCCGTCTTGATTTGTTCTTTGAGTTGATACTGTCGGTCTGTATTGATCGCACACCGATAATATGCCAGATCGTCGTCTGTCATGAGTTGATTGGATAAATCTGTTACCCGCGCCTGATCGGTCGCAAAGTGCGACAACGTAAAATTCCTTCGCACCGCATTCAACTCATTTTGAAATTCCCGTCGCCGGGAGCGATCTTTTTTTCGTTGGCGCTCCAATTCATCAATACGCTCGGCTGTCTCGGTAATCCATGTTGACAACCGCGTGACATGATCGGGATTCAGGTCGAACAACCGTTCGGAAAATGCTTCAAAATTCACCCGCGAATACGCGCCATTTCGCGCTACATAATCAAACGGCTCGATGTTGTTGCCCGATCCGATATGTACCGGAGACAGGGTTCTCAATGTCATATCCATAATCATGCCGCCTTTGTTTTCATGGGAATCTGAAACGCATAGCCATAGTGTTGAACGTCAAAGGGCAAACCGTCTGCAATGCCTTTCACAATCGGATTGTGCCCAAAGGTTTTCGGCCCGTCTATCGGAAATGTCGATCCTTCGGCAAACATCGTCAGCGACTTTTTCCAAAAATCGGCGACCCGCAAAAACGGCCCGCCCACCTTGCCTTTTCGCACGGTCAAATTGTACCACGCCCCATCTGAACGCACCGCATCCATTTCCGATTCTCGAGGCGCGTAGAGCGACAAGGTCATAAACCGATCTGCGTCCGCTGTTGTAACGGGCAATTCCGCATCCGTCACCTCAATCTCAAACTGCCCCTTGCCCAGGCTGCTGTCTCCTCCAATGCCGAAGTGCGTCAAAAAACCAAACGCGCCTTCGACCACATCGGTCTCGCCATCCAACCAAAAATACAGCCCGCCATCTGACACGGCGTATTCGGTCAGCGAATACAACTGGCCTCCGCCCGACAAGCGATCAATCGTATTGTGTTGCACCTCAACGGCCATCAGTTGTGGCCCATCGGCCTGCCAGGCGCCCGATGCGTAATAATCCCCCTCGTTCCATGCCCCCGATGCGAACTTGCCCAATGTCGCTTCTGTCACCCATTTCACCTTGCGAAAGCGTTTTTGCCGTTCCGCCTCAGCCAACTTTTGGGAAGTCTCCAATTCCGCAGGTTGCAACATGGGATGCGGATAAAAATGCGTCCGTCCATCCGCCGCATCCCGAAAGGGAAAGGCCGACGAAAGTTGAAAAGGGGGATCGCCTGACGCGAACCGTTTCAGCAATCCCTCGAGTCGGGATTCCGAAAACACCTCTCGAATCGCCCAGCACACACACCCGAACAACGTATCGGAATGCAGGGCCGTGCGATAAGTTGAGCGCGGTTTCAGATAAATGCGTTTCACACCACCCTCCTCAGCTTGTCCGCCACGAACCGAGTTTCAGATCCTCCGGCGAAATCGCAAACGCTTTATCTTCCGGCCATTGCGCGGCCTGTTTCACCGCATCCAAGCCCCGTCGATACGCTTCGCGCCCAAGCATCAGCGGTTCGGCAAAACAGAATTTTACGCGCCCATATCCCCGGCTACCATTGCCGCCCAAGGCCGATTGTTCCAAAAGCACCAGCGACGTCCGCACATGATCAAAAAATTTCAGATCGTCGTGGGCATCTACATCATACACGCTGTACACCATGTCCAGATCGAACTTCGATCCCTTCACCACGCGCTCCAAAAATCGCGGATTTGCCGCGGACGTAATGCGGTTCAAAAAATTCTCGGACTTCATCTCGGCAAACAAAAGCTCTGAATCCATCGTGTCCCACAAAGCCACCGTGGTCTTATCGGGATAGGCATCACGCACTGAGAGCCGCGTGGGACCGCATCGCCGTTCTTCAGCCGCCGACGAGCCAAATACCCGACAAACAGGACAGTCCGCTTCAGCGCAACTGTGAACCCCACCATTTTTTGTCACCTTACCCGTCAAATACTCCAAAAGCATCCGCATCTTGCCCTTGAGCGACGACCCCGGAATATAGGGTTGCCGCGTCACAGGATCGCGCACCACCGGGCTATCCACCCCGCCAATTTCCATCTTGTCTTTGCTGCCGCCAATGTGAAGACCCGTCAGGCATTCAATTTGACCGCGAATCAGAATATTACCCGTGAACTGTGCCATAGCGTTTCAAAACTCCTTGTTTATTTGTCTTTGCCGCCGTAAAATTTATGATAGGCAACGACCGCTTCCAGCAAATCGAAAAAGTTGGTCAGTGCCTGCTCTTTACCGTTGCTTTTGACAACGCCATCAATGGCCTGCACCATAAAGGACTGAAAAGATTTCAGTGTATTATGTCGCCCCGCCGCATAGGCCAATTTGGGCTTGAGCAAAATCAGACTGCGCTCAATACGAGGTGAAAAATCATTGGCTTGTTGAAACTGAACGCGAATGCGGTTCACCGCGCCGTAAAACGCACGCAGTTGGCTGGTTTTCACATTGTCGGCAAATGCTTTGCCTTGAGCCTTGCCAATGCCATCGATGTCTTCCGGTTTTATGGCACCGAGATCGGTGACACCATTCAAATGTGTTCTGGGCATTTATGCCTCCTTTCTGACTGCGAAAAAACAATTCAATTCTCCGTTTCCAATGTAGGGGCGGTACCCCCGTGCCCGCCCGATTATGTGGTATCCCGCGTTTTGTAAAGCACATAAGACGCGGGAATGCGAATGTCTTTCATCAGTTGGTTTTCCATCACCAGTTTTGTCAGCATGCTGATCTTGGCATCGGGTTCGGCCTTGGACGCATTCTCGTCGATCTTTTGTTGCGTGGCGTCATGCCGTGCGACCAGATACTTCAATCGCATCTGACTTTGAATAAATTTTGCGTTGTCGATCTTGCCATCCGGGGTTCGGCACTGCAAATCCGAAGCGATGAGGTGATGCACCAGCGAGCGCGGCAGTTTCTTGTCTCGCGGCAATGTCTCGTCTTCGCACAACGCGTACAGGTCTTTTGCAACGCGCATCAACTCATCAAAACGCAGCCAACTCACTGTATGGCCAAAAACATGCACAGCGTCTTTCCCCTCGTGTCCCTTTGCCGCTTCCTCGGCTTCGGCACACTGCTCGGCTGCGCGATTGATCGGAAAGTGTTCTTTGCAAAGATATATCCCACCCGAAATTGACAAATTGGGATTGCAACAACCGAACCGCTTGAAATCCTCTCGGACCGCCTGTGCAAACGAAAGCGCGTTGGCCCATGACCCCACCATAAACAAATCGTCGCCGCCCGAATACGTCACATACATCTCGTGTTCACGCGCCAATTTGTTGATATACCCTTGAAAAAACAAATCCATCTCGCGGCTCAGTGTTGCCAAACGCGACAGGGACTTGCTATTCCCCAACCCCATGCTAAATACAAAACCGAGCGAATCCACATCCATCCGCACAATCCCCAGCAAGGGATAGTTTTCGGAATCCATCTTTGCCAGTGCCTCAAAATCCTTTGGCCCCTCGCTATCTACGGGTGCGTAATTGCCCAGAAAGCGATAGCCAAATGCCGTGGATAGCCCCTTGTCTTCCACGAGTTTGACCAACTTGTCGATCAAAAAATTCGCATCATTCAGCCGATACACAACGAGGTGTGACACCTCCGCCGGATCCAATCCATTCAGCAGACCATACAACTCATCTTCGCTTTTTGGCAATGCCCAATAAGTGCAGAACTCGGCAAAATCATGGATCCACTTCTCACCTTTCGGCTCTTGCCCTTCCAATCGCACCAGCCACTGCGCCGATACAATCTGCCTGCCTGTCTCGACATGTTCCGCACACATGGGACAAATGCCCTCGTTATTCTTTTGATAATCCGCCTGACACACCGGACAAGAATCCTTTTTACCGGGCTCGGACTTCGGGTCAAAAAATGCAGGATCCAGCACGGACTGAAACTTGCACCGTTTCTCAAGAGCCACCTTGCGCCCCATCCTATCGAGCAATCCCGCAAAATCCCGGACCTCTTTCTCATCAAACTCCTCTGTCGCTGTCACCAATCCCAAATCGCCTTTTAGCAACCGATACAGCCAAGCATTTACCTCCCGCTCTAATTTAGTGCAAATTTTCCGATTGTCTTTGGTATTGGGTGCCAGAATCAAAAAGTGCCCCCCGCTACCAAAAATCAGATTGGTGCGATATAAGTGCAACCGCCGCAAATACAGGGTTGCAACCGTCTCGGTCAACAGCCATACGTAAAAGGATCGCCCCCGCAACCGCTTGGCGGTGCGCTTGGTCGCTGTCTCGCCTTCACCGGGCGCAGCCAATTTGTAGATAAATTGCTGAATGCCCGACACATCGCCTTGGATTGCCAAAAAGGGTTTTGTCGCATTGTGCCCGGCACCGTTTATACATACCGCAAAGGCCGCCACCGAACGCGAATGATCGTACAGGCAAATATCCGGCACGGATTTGTAGGCGGCAGACGCGATGCGCGATGTATGTTTCTCCATCAGCGTTTGAAATGTCTCAATCAGTGCCTTTGTCGAAACATCGGGCAGTTTTTGCACATCGGTCAGAAAGGCTTTCCAGGCCTTGGCGTGCAACTGCACCATCTCATCCTCATCGGGCTTCCAATCTGTCACACTGACGCCGGGAACTGAATGGGGAAACGGATTGTTCGCATCTACCGCAGCAGGCGGATAATAGAACACACTGTCTGGGCACGCGCCCTTACCAATATCGACTTGTGACAGCACCGACACGAGGGGCCTCCGCGTTTGCGTGCTCGCATCCGCCGTGCGTTCACCCCCGGCAGATGCGTGATCGGCCGCCCGCAAACTCGGATCGGCCAACTCGGCCTCGTGATGCCACGCTACTTTTCGACGGATCGCCTCGCGAATATCGTCCACACAGCGAAACCGATTGAGGTGCTGAGAAACAAAGTAATCACCGTAATTTGTATGCGACGTATAAGCGTCCGGGCGATTGGCGCGAAATTCAAACTTCCCAATATCGTGCAACAGCGCACCTAAAACCAAAGCATCTCGTTCGGCCATACGCTGGCCCTCCTTTTGTTTTTGCGTGTATTGTCTCGTCCCAAAAATCATCCACTTTGGGCATCCAGTGTCAACAAGGATCCGTCCCTTGTATCCGAACATAGCTACTTATCTGGTCATGTCAACCCTTTTGGTATCCAGTGTCGGCAAAGGGTCAGGGCCTACCACAACGGGCGGGCCGCGTACCCCACGGTTTGCTTCTCGCCTTTTGGATGCGCGGGGCGGACGACCACTGACCGCTGTTTCGGATAGGCACAGGGGCCTGTCCCTACGGCGGATGGGTGCAGGGACTGACCACTGACCACCGACTTTTCTCTCAGCGCACCAAAAAAGCTCGGTAGTGGTCTTCCTCGCCCAGGATCACCCGGGCCAATCGGCGCACTTGGTATTCGAGGCAACGCCGGTAGGTCGTCCGTTCCATGCGCTCGGCACTCACGGGGTAGATCACGCGGTCTTCAAGGCGTCGCCTGTATGCGGCAATCAACTGTTTGCGGCTGTCGCCTTGTAAAAATACCCCGCCATCTCGCGCTTCAAAATCCTCGCGTTGCACCCGATGGTGGTTGACCAGATCCAGAACGAGGGCATCGACCAGCACCGGGCGAAATTCCTCCATCAGGTCCAGCGCCAGAGACGGACGCCCATAATCGACCACATGCAAAAAGCCCAAATAGGGATCGAGACCAGCCGTGTAAATCGCGCCCTCGACGCTGTTGCCCAGCAGGGCATAGCCAAAACTGAGCATGGCATTGGCCGGATCCTTGGGCGGGCGGCGGTTGCGCCCCTCGAATTTGAATGCCTCGGGGAAAAATCCCCCGAGCGCGCCAAAATACGCCGCGGTGCCCGCCCCCTCAATGCCGCGCAGCGACTCGGCGTTGGTCGCCTGTGCCACCTTTTGAATGCACCGCCGCAGCGAGTGGGCCACCGATCTCACATCCATCCCGCGTCGCCGCGCCAAGCGCATGAGCAAGGTTCGCATGTTGCGTAATTTGCCCTCCACCACGGCCCGCGCCACGCCCAGGCGAAATGCCTCTGCCTCGTACTGCTTGAACTGCTTTTGCCGCAACAGAATATTGCGCCGCGCCGGCCCTACCAGTCGGCCTCGGTATCGCCCGTTGGTGCTCAACAAAACCGTATCGACCCCGCGCTCGAGCAACGCGCTCATCGCAGGCGCGGAAAGGGCAATCTGCCCCATCAGCACCACCTGTTCCAGATCGTGCAGATGCACTTGGGCCAGGACTTCCTTGCGCCGCCGCACCTGCAACCGCTCGCCGCGGCGATAGACCCCTGCGCCTTGGTCTGTCACGTAGAGGATCATCCCAGGTCGATCTCCACCTTCAGGCGCCCCTCCCCATCGCGGCGCAAAATCCACCCGCCGGCGCGCAACTCGTCTTGCCCACTCGAGTCGAGCGCGTAGCGCAGATCATTTTCAACCTGGGCCAACTCGCGGTTCAACCGCTGGTAATCCCGCCGCAAATTCACGTATTGATCCACCAGCGGCCCGTGTCGATCCGCATTGAGAGACCGCCCCTTGGTAAAGCCCGGATCGAGGTGCAACACCGGGGAGGGATACCCGCCTTCGGGCAGTGTGAACACACACGCGCAGTTGACTGTGGACGTGATCTCGGGGAGGCGTTGGCGAATTTTGGGACAACTCACGGGAGATGGCGGCGTGCGATCAATCTGTTGCTGTGTGATCGATTCGGAATAATCCAAACAGTGCCCCACAATGGCGTGGATCAAGCGGGCGCCGCCCTCGCCCAAATGTCCCAAAACGCACTTGAGCACCAGGCGTTCGTCGTGCGTGAGGTGATGCGTCACCACGGCTTTTTCCATCAGGGCGATGAGCACCGGACAGCCCTTGAACAGGGCCTCGTACTCGGGAAAAGCTTCGCGCAGGGTTTGGGCAGATCCGGTCGCACCGCCTTGAACGGACGGCGCCACCAAGCGAGACACGGCCCGCTCAAAATCCTTCCGCTCGACCTGTTGGATGCGTTGTAGAAAGCCTTCTTGATCGCTGTACTCCTGCCCGTCTAGATCTGTGAACAAACACCGGTGCCCGGTTTTTAGATGAATGCCCAGCGGCAATTTGATCAGATTGCCCAGTTGGTCTTCGGCGACCCGATCTTGCTTGGGAAAGACCTCCCACTGGAGCGCGGGATCGGGCGGGCCAACCCGCTGGACGACCGCCTCGAAAAAGCGTTTCACATCCGCAGCGGGCACCGGCTCTGAGAGAAAAATCCACAGATGGACGCCCTTGTACCCGCTGTCCTCCACATAGACCGGCAGGTGCAACGCATCGAATTGCCGCGCGAGCCTGCGCGCGTCGGCCCGCACGGTTTCCCGAAGTTGGTCGGTCACGGGTTGCGCGCGCGCGTTTTTGCGGATGTCGATATCAATCGCGCCAAACAGCACGGTCTGGTCGGCCCGCACGGGATACACGCCCAAGGTCGCGCTGCCTTGCAGGTGCAGGTCTAACAGATGTTCGGCGAGAGGCTCGTGTACTGGACTGTACCCAACCCGGCCATTCTCGTCTATCCACTGCCGCGCATGGACATTTTCCCGCCCGGCGAACAACACCCGCATGCGCTGCGTGGGCGCCTCTCCCAACGGCACTTCGCTGCTGGGCAACTGCGCGAGTTCCCGCATCCGCGCCTCCACCACCCGAAGGGCCGTGCGCGCCTCCGCATTGTCGGGATCGCAGGCCAAGCCCCGGTCGTAGGCATCGGCAGCCAACCCCCACAACTCGTCTTCGGCATAGCACTGCGCCAACTCAAACGCCGTAGGAGCGTGCTCGGGGTGCGCCCGCAAGGCGCGTTGCAACAGGCCCACGGCCCGATCGCGCTCGCCGCGCTCCAAACACAGCAAGCCCAAGCGATACAGGCCCACGGCGTTTTGCGGATCGCGCTGCAACAACGCTTCATAGATCTTTGCCGCGGTGTCCAAATCCGCCACCTCCTCGGCGATCAGCCCCCACTCGACAAAGTGTTCGTCATAGGGCAACTGCTCGCGATACGCAATGCGGTCGCGCACTTTGTCCGGCTTGTTCCGCCCCAGCCACACCCGCGCCATCAACTGGTGCGCCGGCACACAGACCGGATCGGTCACCAAAACATCGGCGCACAAACTTTCGGCGCGGTCAAACTCACGCGCCTCGATATGCTGTCGCGCACGGCGCAACACGTCCTGTGTATCCAATGGCTTACCCTCCCTCATGAAATAAGCCAGCATCTCCAATCGGATGCTGGCAACGCCAAAGCCCTTTTGGGGCAAAATCTCTTGGCGCGAACAGTCAAAAGCGGCATCACATAAATCTCGGCCCCAAAGCGTTTTCTGTAATTCTCGTGGTGCAGGTGTTCTTCTGTGTCGCCCATCGCATCTCTCCTCACATCGTTTTGACTTTGCATGGGGCAACGTATTGGGCTACCTTGAAAACCCAACCTCGAGGAAAGACCGCAATGAGAATCACTTGGACAGACTACCTGCGATACAAAGCCTCTTTGCGCGGGTTTGACCTGCCCACCATTGAGAACATCGTCCGATATTCTTCTGAGCGATATTTCGATGCGGTCACTGGCCGCCGCATTGCGATTGGACGCTGTAATAGCAAATTGATTTTCTGTTGACCTGATGCGATATGCGACCCGCAAATGATTCCCTGTCATTCAGAGAAGCCATTGCAAAAATGCCATCCCAAAAAAAGGGAATTATATACAATGATGCCAAAAAGGGTTTGACAAGAGGGCGTTTTGGCACTGTATTTCTATAAATAAGAAAAGTTGCTAACCTTTTATTTATGGAGAAGATACGATGGCACAGAAAGCTCCTGGCAAGCATTTTCGAGCGGGTATTTCATGGGTTGATTTGTTCAAGAAATTTCCCGACGATAAAACAGCGGAAAAGTGGTTTATCAAAATACGCTGGCCTGAAGGTATTGCTTGTCCGCATTGTGGTTCTGTAAGGGTTAATGAGAAGGCGACTCATAAGACGATGCCATTTCGTTGTCGGGACTGTTTTAAGCGGTTTTCTGTTAAGACGGGTACGGTGATGCAAAATTCCAATTTGGGTTATCAAGTTTGGGTCATTGCAATATATATGTTGACGACGAATATCAAAGGAATTTCAAGCATGAAGTTGCACCGAGACTTGAACATTACCCAAAAATCGGCGTGGCATTTGTCTCATCGTATTCGAGAGTCATGGCAAGGGAAAGAGATTGACTTTGCCCCGTTCACTGGCCCCGTAGAAGTTGATGAAACATATATTGGGGGCAAAGAAGGCAACAAACATGCATCCAAAAAATTGAAAGCGGGTCGTGGTACGGTCGGTAAAGTTGCTGTTGCGGGTGTAAAGGATCGTGAAAGCAAAAAGGTTTCATCAAGAGTTGTTGAAAAGACGGATTCTGTTACACTGCAAGGGTTTGTTGCCGACAATGTTGAGCGTGATGCAACAGTCTATACGGATGATGCTTTGGTTTATCGGGGTTTGAGAGGTTTTAGTCATGCATGAATCGGTTAAACATGGTGTTGGCGAATATGTACGCGAGAAAGCGCATACAAATGGTATCGAGTCGTTTTGGTCAATGCTTAAACGGGGTTATTATGGTGTGTATCACCAGATGAGCAAAAAGCATTTGAACAGATATGTGAGTGAGTTTTCGGGTCGTCAAAATGTGCGTAATCGGGACACCATAGACCAAATGGCGTCTATTGTTGAAAATATGGAGGGCAAGAGATTGCGTTATCAGGACTTGATAGCGTTGTAGTCTGTCAGTTGTTGTTGTAGTCTGTTGTCAGTGTGGTATAACAGAGAAAAGAGAAAGGGGTTGCAAATGGCAAAGGTGGCAAAAGGGGGGAAGCGGAAATTGAGTGGGAAAAAAGGAAAAAAAAGGCGGGGTCGTCCTGTTGTGAAGGAATGGCCTGAACGTATCCCCGATACGCCTGAGAATATAGCAAGGGCTGTTCTTACAACACCACCGAAAAAGGACAATGAATGGGAGTATATGAAGCGTCATAATCAGAAACAAACGGAACAAGTGGACGGAACAAGCGAAGGGAGTGATGGGGATGCCTGTAAAATATCATGAAGGGGATTTTCCGCCTAGGAATTTGGATTTGGAGGGACGGATAATGCCGTTATCGCATTGTAAAGGGTGCCTGAATTTTAGATCAGGAAACAAGCATTTTCAACGTTTGAAATAGTGATAATTGAAAGTTGACACATGACAAAGGATTTAATTTACAGAGTACTAGGGTAATGCCATGAGTCAAAAATCCATCTTCTCAACGTATCTGAACGACCTAACCGCCATCGCCCACCGAGGCGACGCACGGGAAGAGAGTTTCTATCCGGCACTATCGGACATGCTCACGGAAACGGCACGCGCCACCGGCAAGACGCACGTCCACGTCACCACATTGCCCAAGCCCACCGAGGGCGGCAACCCCGATTTCAGGCTCTGGAATGGGACGGATCGCATCATCGGCTATGTCGAGGCCAAGAAGCCGACCGAAGAGCGGCTGGATAGTATCGAAAGTTCCGATCAACTCAAACGTTATCGCGACACATTTCCCAATCTCATTCTCACCAACTTTCTCGAGTTCCGCTTGTACCGCAACGGCGAGCGCGTTCAGGCGGTCAGGGTGGGGCGCCCCACGGTGCTCAACGCGCTGGGCACAACGCCACCGCTGGAAAACCAAGCCGAACTCGCCGCCCTTCTCGACCGCTTTCTCGATTTCGCACTGCCCCCGACATTCACCGCGGAATCCCTTGCGGTTGAATTGGCGAAACGTACGCGCCTCCTCCGCGAGGTGATCGGTGAGCAATTTGATCGGGAACGCGATGCGCCTGGGATGCTCTCCGGTTTCTTCGAGGCATTTCAGACGTACCTCATCAGCTCGCTAACGCCGGAGGCGTTTGCCGATCTGTTCGCGCAGACGATAGCCTACGGCCTTTTTGCGGCTCGCACGCGGGCAGGAGAGGGGTTCAACCGCCGCGTCGCGTTCGACAATATCCCGCATACTATCGGCGTGTTGCGCGATCTGTTCCGCTTCATTTCGCTCGACGACTTGCCCGCCCCACTCGCTTGGTGCGTGGATGATCTGGCCGAGGTGCTATGCGTGGCAGACGTGCCGGACATTCTGGATAGCTATTACCGAAAGGGCAAGGGTGGCGATCCCATCGTGCATTTTTACGAGACCTTTTTGGCGCAATACGACCCCGACGAGCGCGAGCGGCGAGGGGTTTATTACACGCCGGAGCCGGTCGTTGGGTACATCGTGCGTTCTCTGCATGGCCTTCTCAAGACGGAATTTGACCAGCGCGATGGCCTCGCCTCGGATGGCGTAACGCTGCTCGATCCAGCGGCGGGGACGATGACGTTTGTGGCGCGTGCGGCGCAACAGGCGGTCGCCGAGTTCGAAGAGAAATACGGTAGCGGCGGACGAGAGGACTTCATCCGTCGGCATGTTCTCAAGAATTTCTACGCGCTCGAGTTGATGATGGCGCCTTATGCAGTAGGCCATCTCAAGATGAGCTTTTTCTTGGAGGAACTCGGCCACCGCCTCGGCGATGATGAGCGCGTGCCGTTCTATTTGACCAACACGCTCGACATGGCAGAACTGGAGCAGAGCCGGTTGCCCGGCTTGTCCGCCCTGGCCGAGGAGTCCCGTTTGGCTGGCGTGGTCAAGAAGCAGACGCCGATTTTGCTCATCCTCGGCAATCCGCCCTATTCCTACGATTCCAGCAACAAGGGCGATTGGATACGGGGATTGATTGAGGACTACAAACGAGTGGATGGCGAGCCATTGGGCGAGAAAAATCCGAAAGGTCTTCAGGATGATTACGTCAAGTTCCTGCGTTTCGCGCAGTGGAAAATTGAGCAGGTAGGTCGCGGCGTCGTTGGGATGATCACCAATCACGGCTATCTCAATAACTTGACCTTTCGCGGGATGCGCCGCAGTCTGATGCAGACCTTTGACGACATTTACATTCTCGACCTACACGGCAATTCGCTAAAAAAGGAGACTTGTCCTGACGGCAGTCCCGACAAGAACATCTTTGATATTAGGCAGGGCGTGGCGATTGCCTTTTTTGTCAAGCGCGGCGACCAACACACGGAAGCCGCCATACATCACGCCGAACGCTACGGAACGCGAGAGAGCAAGTATGACTGGCTGGACGCCCATGACCTTGGCAACACCGATTGGCAACAGATAAATCCTGCATCGCCGTTCTATATGTTTGTGCCACATGACGCTGCGTTTGAAGCCAAATATCGCGAGTTCATGGCTGTCCCCGAGATATTTCCGATCAACAGCGTCGGCATTGTAACCGCGCGTGATCGCTTGACGATTCGCTGGTCCGCGGACGAGGTGTGGGATACGGTGCGTGCGTTTTCGGGAATGGAGCCGGAACTGGCCCGGCAGAGCTACGCACTCGGCAAAGATACGCGAGATTGGAAAGTGATGCTGGCCCAGAAGGACTTGCGGGATTCCGGCCCGACACGCGAGAATGTGATTCCGATTCTTTATCGGCCCTTTGACATCCGCCATACCTATTACACCGGCCACTCGCGGGGATTTATCTGTACGCCACGCCATGAAGTCATGCGCCACATGCTGGCCGGGAAGAATTTGGCACTGATAGTACCCAAACAGCACAAAGATGAATTTGGTGCTTTAGCAACATCATTCATTGGTGCTCACAAGTCAGTTGCGGCCTACGATATCAACTATTACTTCCCCCTCTATCTCACTGCTGACCGCGACGACCTTTTCGCGCAACGCGAATCGTCCGAACGACAACCAAATCTGAATCCCAAACTGGTCGCAACACTCGCAGAGGCGCATGGTCGCGTGCCATCGCCCGAGGACATTTTCCACTATACCTACGCCATTTTGCATGCCCCAGCCTACCGCGAGCAATACGCCGAATTTTTGCGGATCGACTTCCCGCGCATCCCGTTCACATCAGACAGCGCGTTGTTTGCCGAACTCGCCGAACTCGGCGGGCGATTGGTCGCTCTGCATTTGCTCACCTCGCCAGAACTCGACCCGCCGACCTGCCGCTTTGAGGGCGATGGCGACGCTCAGGTCGCCCGGACAAAGGCCAAGGGCTTTCGCTATGACTCTGATGGGCAACGCCAGTACATCAACCAAACGCAGTATTTCGGGCCTGTTCCCTCTGAGGTCTATGACTCTCGCATCGGCGGCTACCAAGTCTGCGACAAGTGGTTGAAAGACCGCAAAGACCGCCGTCTCGAACTCGACGACATCCGCACCTACTGCCGACTGGTGACGGCTATTGGGAGGACACTGGCCCTTCAGAAACAGATCGATGGTCTGTATTTGAAGGCCGAGAAGAATTTGCTACCGAGTGCGGCCGGATAACCGAACAGGGAACAATTACTGGAAAAAATTCGCAACCTAAAAGAGCATTCGGTACGCACTTGACATCATCATCGCAAAACAATTTACTCTGCTAAAAGGAGGCCATGAATGCTTTGCCTCATCCAACCACCACAGTTTATCATAACCACGCAAAAATGCTTCACGCACTTCATCTCTTTCCACGCTCTGATCCTGATTAAACTCCGCATGCCACCTCGCCAATAGTTCCTCCGCATTTTTCATAACCAGTTTTCTAATATCTGAAATCTCTTTAGAATTAAAACCCTTGTTATACGTTAACTCCACAACAGGAACTAACCAAAACTTTGCTTCAGGAAGGGCTGACGTTTTCACCCGCACATGAATATATGCCCGTTCTGTTCTATCAGCAGAATAGACAAAAAATACATATCGACCAATTACAATAAATTTTGGCATCATTGTATATAATTCCCCAAAAAAACCTCCGATAAAGCCATCGCGCACAGCGCGCAAGGCCGTCTCGCAACCCACCTCCCTCTTGCAACCCACCTTGCAGGCCAACGCATGTCGTGCTCCTACAAAAGCGCTTTGCGCTGTGCAAGCCTCTCGGCGCATGAGAGCGGCATTTTTGAACTGCTGGGGCAGTTGTACCCCGCTCGCCTACTTTTTTTTCCTGTTGAAAAAAAGTCGGTCGCCGCACGCCGTGGGCACAGGCGTAGCCAACGCATCAAAGGCAACAAACGATGCTGTAGAGCCAAACGCTTGAGACGAGCAACGCATGATCCCCACGGAACGTCTGTTCCTCATTCCTCATTCATTCTTGATGGGAGGCACGGACAAATAAAAATCAAATTGGTATAAGGCAAAGATGAAATACTTCGAGCGAGAAGATGTTTTGTACTGGGCGGTTTCTGACGATCCGGAATGCGGAAGCATTGAAATTAGCCCCAATATTACGGCGGAATACAATGACAAAGGGGAACTCATCGGCATTGAAATTCTCAAGGCCAGTGACTTTATTCGGGATTCGATAGCGGAATCTGTGCAGGCAAAAGTGCTTCACTTGCGCGAGTAAGGACCAGAATCCTCACATCCCCAGCATATACGACATTTTGACGAGCACGGCGCGATTTCTCTCGGCCCATGCACCGCTTGGATCGAGTTCGGAATCGCGGGCATATCCCTGATCGAACACCACGTAAATATCGCTACCGGGGCGGAAGCGATAATTCATCAACACATTCACATTGGCCTGTTCGCTGTCGTTATTCCACTGCGCGAACAACTTCACGTAAAAATCCGTGGAAAACGAATAGACCAACCGGTTGCTCAACACCTGAATATTGAAATTGCCCTCGGGCAACCGCACCCAGTTGATTTCGTAATCGGTCTCGATAGACAGGCGGCCCGAGGGGCGATAGCCGTTTTCGAGGGAAAATTTGTATCGCTTGCCCGTGTAATAAGAGCCAAACTCAAAATCGAACTCCGGGCGAATTTTCCGCGAGCGGCTCGGAAAAGGCCCGGTTCTAAATTTCGTGAACCTATAAGTGCCGTGCGGGATAACCACATCGGGTCGCTTTTTTGACAGCTTGAACGTGCGCTCGACCACGTCGTGCGTTTGCGTCACCTCAACGCGGTACCAATCGCCGGTCTTGAAGCGCGCATAAGTCGCCCACTGCACGTCCCAAAATTTGACCGCGTTCTGCCTGTCCGCAATGAGCCGCAGACGCGGCCCGGTGGAAACGTAGCGGATGTGCTGCCACCCGGAGGGAAGCCTCGCCCTGACAGAGGATTCATAGCGACGAAGCCCCGGCAGGTCCGTGCGGCGATTGACAAATCCGGCCCGTGGCTGAAACGCCGCTTCGATGTCGATCACCTTTGCGGACAATGAATACACACTGCCCGTATAAGTGCCCTGAAAAAACATCGCGTCGCCGGTCTCCTCCGCATCTTTCACGCCCCATGTGCGCGCGTAAAACCCCTGAAAATTGAGGGCGTTGGACGGGGAAAAACTGAAATCCACCCCAGCCGCGCGGTTGTAGTCGTCCCACCCCGAGTCGGGGATGCGGGTTTGCTTATTCACAAAAATCGCGCCGACATTGGAGCGCGCCAGCACATCGCGCTTCACGCGCAACACCGAAAAATTGCTGCGCTCAACCCGCGTGCTATCCGGCAGTATCGCGGCATCGGTCAGCACATTCAACGCGCCAATGCTCGTCTTGCCCGCTTTGCCCGCCAGTTTGCTGCCCAAAAGAATCGGCACGGGTTGCTTTTCTTCCAGGCCGATGCGCCGGCTGTAAAACAAAATCGTGGGCGGCCGGCTGTCGCCCCCGCGGCGCGAGGCGGCCTCGCCAAAATCGAACAGATTGGATCCCTCGAGAAAAAACTCGCGCTTCTCCGGGAAAAACTGCGAGAACTGCGTCAGGTTCACCTGCTCTTGATCGCCCTCCACCTGGGCAAAATCCGTATTGTAAGACAAGTCCAGCACCATATTGGGCGTTACGCCATATCGCACATCCCCCCCCGCTTCAAAGGACCGCTGCGCGGCTGGATCATCCGCCTTCAAATCCTTCAGCATGCCGGGCAACAGATAGGGTTTGACCTGCAACACCCGCTTGGCCTTCAGCGCGGTCAGGCCCCTGAGTTCTGCGAGATCAGACGTGCGATAGCGCTGTGTGGGCGATGTGGATCGCCGCCCCACCATCAACGCCGCGGACTCGGCCTTGCGGGCGATAAACCGCGCCAAGTTAATGCCCCATCTCGCATCGGCTTGGTCCTTAAACCGCAATTGACCAAACGGAATCGCCACCTCGACCGACCACCCCTTGTCGTGCCGTTGGCCCTTGGCCTCCCAGATGCAATCCCAATCCTCGTTGTAGGTGCGGCCTTCCCGCGACAAAATGAGATCGCGCTTCGCGCCCAAGGCATTGACAAAAAAGAACAACCCGGTTTGGCGGTCGTTGTACGTATCCAAAAGAATCTGCACATTGTCATCGCCCCACACCTCTGAATCCCGTCGCATGTTGTTCGCCACGATCTGTTGCGGATCGGAATCGTAACACGCAAACCCGAAATAGATTTTTTCACGGTCGTAAATAATGCGGGCAATGGTGCGTTCCGTGCTCGGCACCCAGTAGCCCGGATCGCGCTGCACAAATCCCTCAATGGGTTTTGCCGCTCGCCACGCGGCATCGTCCAAATGCCCGTCCATTTTTGGGCCCTCATCAACGCGAACCGCATACACCGTGCGCCGCGCCTCGTCTGGTGCGCGGGTCGCAAGCATGCGAATCCGATCCGACACCTTCACGGGCGCCCCATTTTCCTCGACGACGCGCGCCACCAGCACATCGTCGTCGAGCTTTTTGATCACTTGAAGCGTTGCGCCGTCCTCATCTACCTGCAGCTGACTGCCCAAAGTCGCCGCCCCATTCAGCCCGGCCACATAAGCCAGATCGCCCGCAATTTCTTTTACCACGCCTTCGCCCTCCTCGCCCCTTGCCTGCACGCAAAGCCCTGCAATGGTAAAAATCACAAGCCAAAATCTGATCATATTCTCGCCCCTATTCGCCAAAAATGGCTTTGAATGTCGCCACACTCGCCCAAAACCCGTCTTCGTACGTGCCGCCTGTGGGCCGATACACGCTCTCGTAGGAAATGGCCCCGGCGTATCCATCGCGGCGCAGCGCGTTTGCTATCGGCTCCAAATACGGCGCGACATCGCCCTCGCCCAAAGGACAGAACCCCACGGTCGCCCGCGCAATATCAATTTTTGCATCTTTGATGTGAATATGGCCGATGCAATCCCGAATCTCATTGTACGCATTGGGAAACGGCACATCCGTACAATACATTGCATTGGGAAAATCCCACAGCAACTTGAGATGGGCACTGCCCAATTCATCGATCAGCTTTCGCCCGAGAAATCCCGACGTGATCATGGCGTTATTCCCGGTTTCAACGACCAGCGTCACGCCTTCCGCCTCGGCAATTTGAACGGGCACGGTCATCAGCCTCACCAGTTTGTCCCACGCGCCGGACGTCACAATCCACTCCTCGGCGCCGTTATACCCAAAAAGAATCATCTCCTTCTTGCAACTCATAATCCTGACCAGATCCGTCCCCATGGCCTTTGCGAGGGCAATGCACCGCCGCAGACCCGCCACCTGTTCCTCGAACACCTCGTCTTCCACCTCGGTCTGCAACACGGGCAGGCCGGCAAAATTGTGCCGCGAAATGCATGACACTTTCATATCGCGCTGTTCCACCAACGCCTTCATGCGTGCGACCTGCGCGGCATCGTGATCCCCCACCTCGCGATCCCAAACAAATTGGAGTTCGGGATACCGCAACCCGCACGCCGCCATCACGTCCAAAGCGCGTCCCAAATCCCTGCTGATTCCATCTGTAATGACACCGAGTTTCATAAGGCAGTGGTCAGTGGTTAAATGAACTACGAAAGACGCGAAAGATGCGAAAATGTGGCTTAGAGCGTGTCAGTCCAGCGTTGTGCCCCGTTCCTCCTGTGTGACGCATCTGTCCCCCATTCCTCGTTCATCTGTGGTTGGTTTTTATTTTGCGGGCACAGTGGCCGCGCCCCTACGTTTGCCTTTCATACTCGCTTCGCTACTTTGGTTGGCAACTTTTGTTATCCGCGGCCGATGTAGGGCATCTTAGTCGCGGTGATCGTGAGGAAAGGTATGTTGGCGTCTAAGGGCAGGCTCGCCATGTAGAGCACGGCTTGGGCGACGCCTTTGACAGCCATCGTGGGCTCGACTACGATGGATCCATTGGCTTGCAGGACGCCGTTTTGCATGCGCTCGGTCATGTCGGTCGTGGCGTTGCCAATGTCGATTTGCCCGCAGGCAATGTCGTATTTGCGCCCGTCGAGAGATGCGGATTTGGTGAGGCCCGTCACCGCGTGTTTGGTCGCGGTATAGGGCGCGGAATTGGGTCGGGGAACGTGCGCGGAAATCGAGCCGTTGTTGATGATTCTGCCGCCCATGGGCCGCTGTGCTTTCATGAGTTTGAACGCCTCCCGAATGCAGAGAAACACGCCGGTCAAGTTGGTGTTGACCACGGCTTGCCATTGCGCGTACGTCAAATCCTCGAGGTTGGTGGCACGCGGCGCGCCAATGCCCGCGTTGTTGAAAAGCACGTCGAGCCGCCCGAATTTTTCTTTGGCTTGGGCAAAGAGATGTTCGACAGATGCGGGATCCCCGACATCTGTGGGCACAACGAGGGTTTGTGCATCCGAAGCCCCCGCGTCTTGCACGGTGGCGTTCAAGGGATCTTCGCGCCGCCCTGCCAGCACAACGGCATATCCCGCGTGCAAAAAGGCGAGCGCGGTGTGTTTGCCAATGCCGCTGCCCGCGCCGGTGACCAGGGCTACTTTGCTGTTCATGGTCAAATCTCCTGATGGGTGAGGGGTTCAACGCGCTGAAAGTGGAGCGTGCAGGGTCTCTCAGCCAAATGCCTTAATCAAGGACAAAATAATATCCTGAGCGCGCAAGTCAAAAAAAAATCTATCCGCAATATTTTTGCTGCTTGTTTGTCCGGGCAAGGCGTATTATTATGTCAAATGCAACCACTGCTGAACGCAGAGCCAACCCGAAGTCTATTCTGTGCCTGTTTGAAAACGAAAACCCATTTTACCCTAGGAGAGTGACATGGCGATTGTATTTGCGCGGACGAAAAATTTGGAGCGGACGTGGCCCTTTGTGCCCGAGGCACTGATGGCGCGGTTGAATGAATTGGACGAGGTGCGCGTGGTGCAGGTGGAACGCGGCGCGGCGCTAGGGGAAGCGACAAATTTGTCGGATGTGTCGTGCATCGCGCTGTTTGGCGGGGTGTTGACCGAAGCGTGTTTGGCAAAGGCACCGGGGTTGAAGGCCATCGGCGCGGTGTTGGATAATTGGGGGCATCGCAGTTGCCCGGTCGATACCCTGTTTGAGCGCGATATCCCCATGATCGACGGCACGAGGGGATGGGCGCCATCTGTGGCGGAAGTCACCCTCGCGCTGACGTTGAACGCGCTGCGGATGATTCCACACTGGCACAAGCGCATGGCAGCGGGCGAACGCCTGTGGCATTTTGAATACGCGCAATTTTGCGACCATCCCGAGTTTGTCAATGGCACTTTGGGCAGCAAAACCGTGGGCGTGATGGGACTGGGGCAAATCGGCGGGCGCGTGGCAATGTGGTGCGGCGCACTCGGCGCGCGGGTGCTCGGCTACGACCCGTTTATTTCAAAAACGCGGTTGGACGAACTCGGCGTGGAGGGCGTGGAAATGGATGAGTTGGTCGATACATGCGAGGTGGTGATCGCGACCATCCCGCCAACGCCTTCTGCGAGGAAAATTCTGTCGCGGGAACGCATTTATCGGTTGCGAAAAGGCGCGCTGGTCGCGATCACCACGCGGGCGCATGCCGTGGATATGGACGCCTTGCGCGAGCGCATTCTCGCCAATGAACTCGCGGGCGCATTTGATGTGTATGACAACGAGCCCGTGCCGACGGATGATTTGTTGCGAAATCGGGTCAATGTGGTACACACCCCGCATATTGCCGGGCGCACGCGAGATGCAAATGTGCTGGCCGCCCATGTGATCGCCGATGATTTTGCGCGGATACTCAAGGGCGAAGCCCCAGTTGCGCGGCTTTCGCGGGACGCCATTGCCGTGCGCGGCGAGCGCGTGGATTTGCCGGCGATGACGCGGTGAATTGACGAAACTGCGAATCGGCGTATAGACGTAGTGCTGGATTACAGCGTTCCAGTGCAGGCTCTACAACGAGCAGTGCGAGTAACGGGGTTAGGAAGGCAGATCTTTTTTTACCATAGGAGGAAACATGAAACTCGGACTTAATTCGGTTCTCTTTGGCGCGTGGGACATGGAAACCGCGTTCAAATACACGGCGATGGCCGGATACGACGGGATTGAAGTCTCGGCCATTGGCGGGATGAGCCAGCACCTCGTCCTCGACAACTGGCGCGAAACAGCGCGAGAAGCCAAACGCTTGGGGGCAAAATACAGCCTTGACCTGCTCGCGATGGAGCAGTCCAAACAAGACCGCGGCATGATGGAGCAGGCGTTTCAGGCCGCAAACGAAGCGGGCATTCCCATTGTCAACTGCGGGCCGGGCGGGAAATCGGATGACGAAGAAACCTTCCAGCAAAGCATCAATTCACTGGGCAACCTCGCCCACATGGCGGAAAAATACGGCGTGACCCTCTGCGTCAAAGCCCATGTGGGCGCGGCCATTTACAACACGCCGACCACCCTGCGCGCAATGGACGCCATCACGTCCCCCGCCTTTGGCATCGACATGGACCCGTCGCACATTCACCGCGCAAACGAAAACCCGGTGGATGCCATTGCCGCTGTTATATCGCGCGTCAAACACGTACACATCCGCGATTGCAAAGGCCGTGAACGCGGCCCTGGGGATCCGGAAAATCAGGCCAATGGGCGCGGGGATATCGACCTCGTCGGGTATATCCGCGTTTTGCACGAAAACGGCTACGATGGCCCGGTCGATCTCGAGGTCATTGGCACCAAGGCCAAAGCGTACACCTTGGAACAGTGTTGCATCATCGGCGCGGAAACCCGCGGGCACATGCAGGCGTCGCTACAAGCGTGCGGGGCGCGGTGAGAGCGGTGGTCAGTGGTTAGTGTCCGCCGCCCCAAAAATCGAGACGTGATATACAAGATGTGATCCACGGGTGGGGTACAACTGCGACGTCTCACCAGCAGTTCACGACACGAAGAAAGGCGAGGCCGTAGGGGCGGTGCCCCTGTGCCCGCCCTGCCTCTGTCCAACCGTTCCAAAACCATTCGATGTCCGGTCGCGCTGTCCCATCTGTTACGCAAAAGGATTTTTCCATGGCTGATAAACCGAATATTCTTTGGATCTACGGCGAAGATCTGTATCCCAATCTCGCCTGTTATGGCACGCCGGTTGTGCAAACGCCGAACATCGACCAACTGGCGTCGGAGGGTACGCTTTTTACCCATGCGTTTGTCACCTGCCCGGTGTGTTCCCCGAGCAGGTCGGCCATCATCACGGGCCGGTATCAAAATAGCTTTGGCGCGCACAATCACCGCAGCAAGCGCGATGTCCCGTTGCCGCGCGACATTCGCCTCATCACGGATTATTTTCGCAATGCGGGATATTATACGTGCAACAGCCCAGGCCCGCCGTTTGACAAGCCCGGCAAGACCGATTTCAACTTTCAGCGCGAAGGCGTGTTTGACGGCATTGACTGGTCGCAACGCGCCGAGGGACAGCCGTTTTACGCGCAGAACAACATCACGGATACCCACCGCAATTTCACGCCCGACCCGGAAAATCCCATCGACCCGGACGCTGTGGAACTGCCGCCTTATTATCCCGATCACCCACTCGTGCGAAAAGATTGGGCGATGTATCTCGAAAGCGTTCAGGTCTTTGACCGCAAGGTCGGGCAGGTGCTCCAGCGGCTCGAAGACGAGGGCATAGCCGACAACACCCTTGTTTTTCTCATTGCGGATCACGGGTGCGCGCATATCCGCGACAAACAATTTTTGTACGATGGCGGCATTCGCGTGCCCTGCATTGTGCGGTGGCCCTCGCATATTGACGCGGGCGTCGTGAGCGATGAACTCGTCAGCGGCATTGACTTTGCCCCCACCGCGCTCTCGCTTGCGGGTTTGGATGTCCCGTCCGAGATGCAGGGCAACATCTTCCTCGGTGCCGATGCCACATCGCGCAGCGAAATTTTCTCTGCCCGCGACCGGTGCGACGGCACAGTGGATCGGATTCGTTGCGTGCGGACGAAACAGTACAAATACATTCGCAACTACCATCCAGACCGTGCGTACATGCAATTCAACAGGTACAAGCACCAGCAGTATCCGCTCTGGACACTTCTCCCCGTGCTCGCCAAAGAGGGCAAACTCACCGATGCACAGGCCAAATTCCTCGCGCCCTATCGCCCGTATGAAGAACTCTATGATCTGCAAGCGGACCCGCACGAGATCGACAACCTCGCAGATTCGCCAGATCACCGCGATGCGCTCACCGACCTACGCACGCGCTTGGACAACTGGATTGAGACGTTTGACAGCCACGGTGCTGTTCCCGAAGACCCAGCCGTGATTGCCGCACAAGCCGAAGACATGCACGCCAAAAACCACGCCCAAATGCACGCCGACCACGGCAACCCCTGGCCGGTTTCGCCGGAAGAATACATGGCAATGTGGGAACGGAAATTGCTCGGGTAAGGCGGATCGCGGATTAAGCGGATGACGCGGATTACACGGATGAAAGGCGAAAGGTAAAATGTAGGGGCGTGGGGGCCGTGCCCGCCCGCGATGTGTGTAGGGGCGATGCCCTCGTGCTCGCCCAAAGATACAAGGGGAAATCAAGCCCTCCCGACGAGAAAAGGTGGCAGAACATCTCCCCAAAGCGAGACTGATGAAAAGACAACTGATTTGTTTTGCGATCTTTATTTTTCTAGGCGCGATGGCCCTTGTTGCAATGCGCGGGATGGCCGCCGAGCCGGTGACGGTTTATGCAGCGGCCAGTTTGACGAGTGCGTTGCAGGACTTGTCCAAAATGGCGGAACAACAGGGTATAACGTTGCGATTGTCTTTTGCCAGTTCGTCAATCCTCGCCAAGCAGATCGCGCTTGGCGCGCCTGTGGATGTGTATTTTTCAGCGAATGTGAAATGGATGGATTTTTTGGCGGATGAAAAGTTGATCGAACCCGATACCCGAATTGATCTGTTGGGCAACGCGCTGGTGGTGATCGCGCCCAAGGGCGAGCAAAAACCGTGGTCGGAGTTTCGCTTGCCCGAATCAGGGACATTGGCACTGGGCGACCCGTCTCATGTGCCTGCGGGGATTTATGCCAGAGACGCGCTAAAAAATTTGGGCTGGTGGAATGTGCTCAAAAACCGCATTGCCCCGGCAATGGATGTGCGCGGCGCGCTGGCGTTGGTTGCACGCGGGGAGTGTGCGATGGGGATTGTCTATGCCACAGATGCGGCGATCAGCGATGGGGTCGAGGTGCTCGCCACCCTGCCCGATTCCCTGTTGCAAACGCCCATCGCGTATCCCGTCGCGATTGTCAAAGGACAGCGCACGCCAGCGGTTGATGCGGCGATGCGCTTTTTGCTATCGGACACAGCGGCTGCGGTGTTTCAGCGGTATGGGTTTCGCGTGTTGGCGACAGGCGAGTAAAAACAAACGAAAAAAAAGAAAAGGACGGAAGCGAGATTGCCTCCGTCCTTTTGTCGTTGCACAGCACCGAGAAATGAACAACGCAAGGGGATGCCATCACAGGCCACGAGTTCTAAGCAATCGGCGATTGGCAAAACACGGCGAGGACTGCATGCAGAGCACAACGTTAGCAACTGACTTTACGCAATACGTCAGATAAGCCATCACAAAAAGACAAAAAAAACATTACGCACAGCGCCCAAGGTCAAGCGTGCCCGAGACGCCAAGGTGCCCAGAATGGTGCGCGTGGCGTGCTACCAGAAAAGCGATTGAACTGCTATCGCAGTTGGTCCCCGCTCGCTTATTTTTTTTGCCAAAAAAAAGTGGCCTACGTGTAGCGTAGGGCCGAAGGCATCAAAGGCAACAAACGAGGGTATAGAACCAAACGCTTGAGACGAGCAACTCAAGTGCTAATCTGTGCGTAACATCAGTTAATAAAGCTGAAAGCGAAATGTGGATAGCTGATTTTCACCGGCCACTTGGGGCTTGAGGTTGGGCGGACTGACTCCTGCCAACGGCCTTCCTCACATCCCCCAAATGTCGATCTCGACATCACTGCCCGACGCTCGGCGATCCCGAAACACCTTGTCCGCCCAACGCCGGCCTTCGCGCCGATCAAAGACCACCAGATGACCCGCCTCTGCATCGCAACGATCCATGTACTCGGCGGTCTGTTCCAAACCCTCGGCGAGGGTCTGCTCCAAGCTTCTGTGAAGCACTTTGCACTCGATCACGAATTTGCGCGTCTGTTCGCCCTGCGGCCAGACGATGAGCAGGTCGGTTCGCATCTTACCCAGGCCATACTCGCGTTCGATGCGCCCGCCGCTGTTCACGATGCGCTGGAGAAATGCCTGTAGCAATAACTGCGGCCCGGCTTCTCGATACGCGAATCGCTTCACCCAATGCTCGGAGTGTTCGCGGAAGAACGTTTGGAACGCGGTCAGCAACTCGACCACATCCAAACTGCCATCCGCATGGACATACCAAGCCGTTTCCTGATCGAACTCCTCTTGGACCACCAAGGTCAATTCGCGCGGCACGACTTCGGCGTAGATCGGATTGGCGATGCGGAGCGGACGATCTTGAGCCACGAGACCGAGATCCCGCACATACTCCAAATCGCGATCCGTGAAGTGGCGTTCCTCGCCCCCACTCAAGAGGGGCTCGACAATGCGCCGCACGCGCTCCTCTTTGAGTTTGTCGGTCAACTGTTCCAAATGCGTTTCGCGGCGCAGGATGAGTTGTTCTTTCGCCTCAATGATGGCAGAAGCAGTGACCGAATCGCGCCGATCCGCGGCCCCATCGCGGAAACAGGTTTGATCCGCCAAAGCGTTGACCAGCCACGGCTGACCTTGGGTCTGTGTCCAGATCATCTCCAATGCCTCGGACGTGAATGCCTGACCCGTCTCTTCGGTGTGTTGCCCGAGCAGAGCACGCACCTCATCTTGCGAAAAATCTCCCAGGCGCAGCGATTGCGCTTTGATGTTGAACGGACTGCCCCCGGCGATGATGGCGTTGGCCGAACTCGAATGGATGCGGTAATCGCGCACATCGCGCACACCACACAGCACCACGCTTTGCGGAAACCCCTCCGGACGCATGTCGTAGCCGGCACGCAACTGACGCAACACGGATAGGAGCGAGTCGCCGATCAAGGCGTCTATCTCGTCAATGAGCAGCACCAGCGGTTTCAGAGCCGCCTCGGCCCAGCGCGTCAATGCTTCCTGTAGTGCAGCACCCGGCCCGATTTCAGCGAGAATGCCAGGCCAGACTTTGCCCAAAAATTCATCGCCCAAGGTCAAGCGTGCCCGAGACGCCAAGGTGCCCAGAATGGTGCGCGTCACTTGTTCCACATCTTCGCGCATGGCCTGTCCACCTTCAACATTGACGTACACGCAACGGTAGATGCCCTCGGCATTGAGCAGGTCGCGCAGGGCCAGCAGAGCCGAGGTCTTGCCCGTCTGCCGAGGCGCGTGCAGGACGAAGTACTTCTCGTCCCGGATCAGGGCGAGTACATCGTCTATGTCCAAGCGTTCTAACGGCGGGATGCAGTAGTGTTTGTCCGGCTTGATGGGACCGGCAGTGTTGAAGAAGCGCATGGTGTAATCTCCGGGTCAGGGGTCGGTGGTCAGTGGCCTGTCCGTTCATCCCCACCGCCAGGTAAAAGGACAGGCACGGGGTCGGTCACTAAGGCGGATGGCCGCGAGGGAGACCGAGCACTAACCGCTGACTTTTATCCGCTTGGGCGTTGGACAGCCGAACAACGGCCTTTCTCACATCCCCCAAATGTCGATCTCGACATCACTGCCCGACGCTCGGCGATCCCGAAACACCTTGTCCGTCCAACGCCTGCCCTCGCGCCGATCAAAGACCACCAGATGACCCGCCTCTGCATCGCAACGATCCATGTACTCGGCGGTCTGTTCCAAACCCTCGGCGAGGGTCTGTTCCAAGCTTCTGTGAAGCACTTTGCACTCGATCACGAATTTGCGCGTCTGTTCGCCCTGCGGCCAGACGATGAGGAGATCGGTTCGCATCTTGCCCAGGCCATACTCGCGTTCAATGCGTCCGCCGCTGTTGACGATGCGCTGGAGAAATGCCTGTAGCAATAACTGGGGCCCGGCTTCTCGATACGCGAATCGCTTCACCCAATGCTCGGAGTGTTCGCGGAAGAAGGTCTGGAATGCGGTCAGCAACTCGACCACATCCAAACTGCCATCCGAATGGACATACCAAGCCGTTTCCTCAATAAGGCCGGACTGCGTGGCGTAGGTCAGTTCGCGCGGCACGATTTCCGCATAAATGGGATTGGCGATGCGGAGCGGGTCATCTTGGGCGATCAAGCCCAAGTCGCGGACGTATTCAAGGTCTCGGGTGGAGAACGTGCTTTTTTCGGATCCACTCAACAGCGGTTCAACGACACGTTGCACGCGCTCCTCTTTGAGTTTGTCGGTCAACTGTTCCAAATGCGTTTCGCGGCGCAGGATGAGTTGCTCTTTCGCCTCAATGATGGCAGAAGCAGTGACCGAATCGCATCGATCTGCGGCCCTATCGCGGAAGCAGGTTTGATCTGCCAAAGCGTTGACCAGCCACGGCTGACCTTGGGTCTGTGTCCAGATCATCTCCAATGCCTCAGACGTGAACACCTGACCCGTCTCTTCGGTGTGTTGCCCGAGCAGAGCACGCACCTCATCTTGCGAGAAGTCGCCCAGGCGCAGCGATTGCGCTTTGATGTTGAACGGACTGCCCCCGGCGATGATGGCGTTGGTTGAACTCGAATAGATTCGGTCATCGCGCACATCGCGCACACCGCACAGCACCACGCTTTGCGGAAACCCCTCCGGACGCATGTCGTAGCCGGCACGCAACTGACGCAACACGGACAGGAGCGAGTCGCCGATCAAGGCGTCAATTTCGTCAATGAGTAGCACCAGCGGTTTCAGAGCCGCCTCGGCCCAGCGCGTCAACGCTTCTTGTAGTGCAGCGTGGGGACCGTACTTGATCAGGATGTCGAGCCAAACCTCGTCCAGAAATTCGTCGCCTATTGAACGCGCCCGAGACGCCAAGGTGCCCAGAATGGTGCGCGTCACTTGTTCCACATCTTCGCGTGCGGCCTGTCCACCTTCAACATTGACGTACACGCAACGGTAGATGCCCTCGGCGTTGAGCAGGTCGCGCAGAGCTAACAATGCAGAGGTCTTGCCCGTTTGCCGAGGCGCATGCAGGACGAAGTACTTCTCGTCCCGGATCAGGGCGAGTACATCGTCTATGTCCAAGCGTTCTAACGGCGGGATGCAGTAGTGTTTGCCCGGCTTGATGGGACCGGCAGTGTTGAAGAAGCGCATGGTATAATCTCCGGGTCAGTGGTCGGTGGCCTGTCCATTCATCCCCACCGCCAGGTAAAAGGACAGGCACGGGGTCGGTCACTAAGGCAGATGGCCGCGAGGGAGACCGAGCACTAACCGCTGACTTTTATCCGCTTGGGCGTTGGACAGCCGAACAACGGCCTTTCTCACATCCCCCAAATATCGATCTCGACATCACTGCCCGACGCTCGGCGATCCCGGAACACCTTATCCGCCCAACGCCTGCCCTCGCGCCGATCAAAGACCACCAGATGACCCGCCTCTGCATCGCAGCGATCCATGTACTCGGCGGTCTGTTCCAAACCCTCGGCGAGGGTCTGCTCCAAGCTTCTGTGAAGCACTTTGCACTCGATCACGAATTTGCGCGTCCGCTCCCCCTGCGGCCAGACGATGAGCAGATCGGTTCGCATCTTGCCCAGGCCATACTCGCGTTCAATGCGTCCGCCGCTGTTGACGATGCGCTGGAGAAATGCCTGTAGCAATAACTGGGGCCCGGCCTCTCGATACGCGAATCGCTTCACCCAATGCTCTGAGTGTTCGCGGAAGAACGTTTGGAACGCGGTCAGCAACTCGACCACATCCAAACTGCCATCCGAATGGACATACCAGGCTGTTTCCTGATCGAACTCCTCTTGAATCACCCAGGTCAATTCGCGCGGCACGACTTCGGCGTAGATCGGATTGGCGATGCGGAGCGGACGATCTTGAACCACGAGACCGAGATCCCGTACATACTCCAAATCGCGATCCGTGAAATGGCGTTCCTCGCCCCCGCTCAAGAGGGGCTCGACAATGCGCCGCACGCGCTCCTCTTTGAGTTTGTCGGTCAACTGCTCCAAATGCGTTTCGCGGCGCAGGATGAGTTGCTCTTTCGCCTCAATGATGGCAGAAACAGTGACCGAATCGCGCCGATCCGCGGCCCCATCGCGGAAGCAGGTTTGATCCGCCAAAGCGTTGACCAGCCACGGCTGACCTTGGGTCTGTGTCCAGATCATCTCCAATGCCTCGGACGTGAATGCCTGACCCGTCTCTTCAGTGTGTTGCCCGAGCAGAGCACGCACCTCATCTTGCGAGAAGTCGCCCAGGCGCAACGATTGCGCTTTAATGTTGAACGGACTGCCCCCGGCGATTATGGCGTTGGTCGAACTCGAATGGATGCGGTAATCGCGCACATCGCGCACACCGCACAGCACCACGCTTTGCGGAAACCCCTCCGGACGCATGTCGTAGCCGGCACGCAACTGACGCAACACGGATAGGAGCGAGTCGCCGATCAAGGCGTCTATCTCGTCAATGAGCAGCACCAGCGGTTTCAGAGCCGCCTCGGCCCAGCGCGTCAACGCTTCTTGTAGTGCAGCGTGGGGACCGTACTTGATCAGGATGTCGAGCCAAACCTCGTCCAGAAATTCGTCGCCTATTGAACGCGCCCGAGACGCCAAGGTGCCCAGAATGGTGCGCGTCACTTGTTCCACATCTTCGCGTGCGGCCTGTCCACCTTCAACATTGACGTACACGCAACGGTAGATGCCCTCGGCGTTGAGCAGGTCGCGCAGAGCCAGCAGAGCCGAGGTCTTGCCCGTCTGCCGAGGCGCATGCAGGACGAAATAGCGTTTGTCGCGGATGAGCCTGAGAATCTCGGCGAGGTTGAGCCGTTCCAAGGGGGGAATGCAGTAGTGGTCCGCAGTCACGACCGGCCCACTGGTGTTGAAGAAGCGCATGGTGTAATCTCCGGGTCAGGGGTCAGTGGCCTGTCCGCCCATCTCCACCGCAGGGTAAAAGGACAGGCACGGCACTAACCGCTGACTTTTACAACGGCCTTTCTCACATCCCCCAAATGTCGATCTCGACATCACTGCCCGACGCTCGGCGATCCCGAAACACCTTGTCCGTCCAACGCCTGCCCTCGCGCCGATCAAAGACCACCAGATGACCCGCCTCTGCATCGCAACGATCCATGTACTCGGCGGTCTGTTCCAAACCCTCGGCGAGGGTCTGCTCCAAGCTTCTGTGAAGCACTTTGCACTCGATCACGAATTTGCGCGTCCGCTCCCCCTGCGGCCAGACGATGAGGAGATCGGTTCGCATCTTGCCCAGGCCATACTCGCGTTCAATGCGTCCGCCGCTGTTCACGATGCGCTGGAGAAATGCCTGCAACAATAACTGGGGCCCGGCTTCTCGATATGCGAATCGTTTCACCCAATGCTCGGAGTGTTCGCGGAAGAACGTTTGGAACGCGGTCAACAACTCAACCACATCCAAACTGCCATCCGCATGGACATACCAGGCTGTTTCCTGATCGAACTCCTCTTGGACCACCCAGGTCAATTCGCGCGGCACGACTTCGGCGTAGATCGGATTGGCGATACGCAAAGGGCGATCTTGAACCACGAGACCGAGATCGAGCACATACTCCAAATCGCGATCCGTGAAGTGGCGTTCCTCGGCCCCGCTCAAGAGGGGCTCGACAATGCGCCGCACGCGCGCCTCTTTGAGTTTGTCGGTCAACTGTTCCAAATGCGTTTCGCGGCGCAGGATGAGTTGTTCTTTCGCCTCGATGATGGCAGAAGCAGTGACCGAATCGCGCCGATCTGCGGCCCCATCGCGGAAGCAGGTTTGATCCGCCAAAGCGTTGACCAGCCACGGCTGACCTTGGGTCTGCGTCCAGATCATCTCCAATGCCTCGGACGTGAATGCCTGAC
Organism: uncultured Latescibacterota bacterium; assembly: GCA_958295785.1. GTDB lineage: Bacteria > Latescibacterota > UBA2968 > UBA2968 > UBA2968 > VXRD01. Next base: position 4,812 of record OY282377.1, on the reverse strand, counting down.
CCGTCTCTTCGGTGTGTTGCCCGAGCAGAGCACGCACCTCATCTTGCGAGAAGTCGCCCAGGCGCAACGATTGCGCTTTGATGTTGAACGGACTGCCCCCGGCGATGATGGCGTTGGTCGAACTCGAATGGATGCGGTAATCGCGCACATCGCGCACACCACACAGCACCACGCTTTGCGGAAACCCCTCCGGACGCATGTCGTAGCCGGCACGCAACTGACGCAACACGGATAGGAGCGAGTCGCCGATCAAGGCGTCTATCTCGTCAATGAGCAGCACCAGCGGTTTCAGAGCCGCCTCGGCCCAGCGCGTCAACGCTTCTTGTAGTGCAGCACCCGGTCCGATTTCAGCGAGAATGCCAGGCCAGACTTTGCCCAAAAATTCATCGCCCAAGGTCAAGCGTGCCCGAGACGCCAAGGTGCCCAGAATGGTGCGCGTCACTTGTTCCACATCTTCGCGCATGGCCTGTCCACCTTCAACATTGACGTACACGCAACGGTAGATGCCCTCGGCATTGAGCAGGTCGCGCAGAGCTAACAATGCAGAAGTCTTGCCCGTCTGCCGAGGCGCGTGCAGGACGAAATAGCGTTTGTCGCGGATGAGCCTGCGAATCTCGGCGAGGTTGAGCCGTTCCAAGGGGGGAATGCAGTAGTGGTCCGCGGCTACGACCGGCCCACTGGTGTTGAAGAAGCGCATGGTGTAATCTCCGGGTCAGGGGTCGGTGGTCAGTGGCCTGTCCGTTCATCCCCACCGCCAGGTAAAAGGACAGGCACGGGGTCGGTCACTAAGGCGGATGGCCGCGAGGGAGACCGAGCACTAACCGCTGACTTTTATCCGCTTGGGCGTTGGACAGCCGAACAACGGCCTTTCTCACATCCCCCAAATGTCGATCTCGACATCACTGCCCGACGCTCGGCGATCCCGGAACACCTTGTCCGTCCAACGCCTGCCCTCGCGCCGATCAAAGACCACCAGATGACCCGCCTCTGCATCGCAGCGATCCATGTACTCGGCGGTCTGTTCCAAACCCTCGGCGAGGGTCTGCTCCAAGCTTCTGTGAAGCACTTTGCACTCGATCACGAATTTGCGCGTCCGCTCTCCCTGCGGCCAGACGATGAGCAGGTCGGTTCGCATCTTGCCCAGGCCATACTCGCGTTCAATGCGTCCGCCGCTGTTGACGATGCGCTGGAGAAATGCCTGTAGCAATAACTGGGGCCCGGCCTCTCGATACGCGAATCGCTTCACCCAATGCTCTGAGTGTTCGCGGAAGAACGTTTGGAACGCGGTCAGCAACTCGACCACATCCAAACTGCCATCCGCATGGACATACCAGGCTGTTTCCTGATCGAACTCCTCTTGAATCACCCAGGTCAATTCGCGCGGCACGACTTCGGCGTAGATCGGATTGGCGATGCGGAGCGGACGATCTTGAGCCACGAGACCGAGGTCCCGCACATACTCCAAATCGCGATCCGTGAAGTGGCGTTCCTCGCCCCCACTCAAGAGGGGCTCGACAATGCGCCGCACGCGCTCCTCTTTGAGTTTGTCGGTCAACTGTTCCAAATGCGTTTCGCGGCGCAGGATGAGTTGCTCTTTCGCCTCAATGATGGCAAAAGCAGTGACCGAATCGCGCCGATCTGCGGCCCCATCGCGGAAGCAGGTTTGATCCGCCAAAGCGTTGACCAGCCACGGCTGACCTTGGGTCTGTGTCCAGATCATCTCCAATGCCTCGAACGTGAATGCCTGACCCGTCTCTTCGGTGTGTTGCCCGAGCAGAGCACGCACCTCGGCCTGCGAGAAGTCTCCCAGACGCAACGATTGCGCTTTGATGTTGAACGGACTGCCCCCGGCGATGATGGCGTTGGTTGAACTCGAATGGATGCGGTAATCGCGCACATCGCGCACACCGCACAGCACCACGCTTTGCGGAAACCCCTCCGGACGCATGTCGTAGCCGGCACGCAACTGACGCAACACGGACAGGAGCGAGTCGCCGATCAAGGCGTCTATCTCGTCGATGAGCAACACCAGCGGCTTGAGATCGGCCCCAGCCCAGCGCGTCAACGCTTCCTGTAGTGCAGCGTGGGGACCGTACTTGATCAGGATGTCGAGCCAAACCTCGTCCAGAAATTCGTCGCCCATTGAACGCGCCCGAGACGCCAAGGTGCCCAGAACGGTACGCATGACTTGTTCCACATCTTCGCGTGCGGCCTGTCCACCTTCAACATTGACATACACGCAACGGTATGCCCCCTCGGCATTGAGCAGGTCGCGCAGAGCTAACAATGCAGAAGTCTTGCCCGTCTGCCGAGGCGCGTGCAGGACGAAATAGCGTTTGTCGCGGATGAGCCTGCGAATCTCGGCGAGGTTGAGCCGTTCCAAGGGGGGAATGCAGTAGTGGTCCGCGGCCACGACCGGCCCACTGGTGTTGAAGAAGCGCGTAATGGCTTCTTTTTTTTTCGCCAAATCTACTGTCATTACCTTTTCACCTCGGCTACGCCCTTCTGCGAGGCCACCGATGCAGGTAGCGATTGAACATAAGCCCCTAAATTCGCCAGTGCTGTAGGGGTTATGTTCTCGGCAGCCAAGAGGGGCATATTGGTGCCCGGTTGCCCAAAGCGGACTTTGTGTTGAAATTCCCAGGGATTATCGTTGGCAACCACTTGCGGATAGTGATCGTAGCCGGGAGAAGAACCCGGCTGATTCGGGATCGCATCAAACGGATTCGTCAGCCCATCTGCGCCGTGACAGGAGACACATGACCGATCATAAGGAGCTTTGCCACCTGCGCGATTGCCCGTGAACGCGCCCGCTTGGTCGATGATTTGATCCGTGTCAATCGCGCCTTCAAGGACAAACTTGGTCGCATCCCAAAGGGCAGTATCGCTCAATCCGAGCGCGCCAAATCCATGCGCGTTTTTGAGCAGGTCAAAAATCTCTTGCGGCGATTTTGTGGTTCCCCTGATGCCGGGAAATCCGGTTCGATGGCTACCTGTACTGTAAGCCCCGTTCACCCCTTTGTAATCCCAGCCGTGACATTCCTTGCACAGATGGGTGGTGCTGCCCGAGCGTGTATTAGACGCCTTATCGGGACGCTGTGCCCACAAGGGGTGTTCATCGCTCGGTTCGCTGACGCCTGCAACCACCCACCACTTATCGTACAATGCGCCGCCAGTTGCGACATTGGCCCGCGTAAATTCCGCAGATTCAGTGAGCATGGATGAACTCGTTACACGCGCCTTTCCCCCAATGGGCAAATTGAGCATCACCATGTAGCCGGCATTCACCGGAATACTCGACCACGATCCGATTCCGATTCCGTCCCGCGATGCACGCGCCCGATAATAACCCGTCACATTTTTCGCCGCGATCTCCACGCGCGCCCGCCCCATGTCATCGGTCATTCCAGACCATTGATAATCTGGCGCCCGTCCCGCAATAGAACGCGAAAATTCCACCCTTGCACCGCTTACGGGTGCGTCTTTTTGCCACATTGTGACGACCACCACCGCCTCTGACGACATGTGGCCCCGCACGGCCAATTTACTCAGCGGTTGTCCCACATCCCCGTGTGCCTCATCCATCTGAGACCGCGTCGCGTGCTCGCCGCCACAGCCCCACATCGCGCTCGCGGCAAAGGACATGACAATCACACTGATACTTTTCAACATAGCAGTCTTCCTGTAAAAGGCGGTTCGTCAGTCAATCGCCTGACAGCGTGTCTGAAGACCGCGCCCAATATAGTATGATAGGCGCGTTGGAGAAAGCAAAATTTATCGGTCAGGCCGCTTTCATACAGATTCAGAAACTGAAAGCAGCACTGAGGATATGTGTCTGTTCGCTGCCCAAATAAAAGCTGTCAAAAGACTGGCGCGCGTAATCCATCTTTATACCTCGACCGCCTGTGGTCATAAGTTGCACCCCCACTCCCAAAGTGATTCTCAGGTTGCTTGCGGATTTGTGTCCGCCGCGCAATGACAATCCGACCAAGTGGCCCGCGACCAGGTGCGTATAGGTATATTCGACGCCCATATCTAAGTAAAGGGAATTATATACTTTCCAACCCTAAATCTTCTTGTTAAAGTAATCACGGGTTTTTGGTGTTGAATGCAAGCGCCCTCTGATTTTGGGCATGCCTGCCCCTAACATCTGGCGTTTCAAAACGTTTTCCTTCGCGTCTTTCAGGAACGGATAACCTTTGCATGCGTGGATAACATTTCCCGTTGACTTCCATATCGCCCGCTTGTGCCATAAAGGTTGTTCATGCAACCGCCTCACTGGCTATAAGTTGCTTGTAAGTCAACCGTGCGCCCATCGCCATATTCAACATCTCATCAACACGACTTAAGGTATCAACCTTTTTTCGATTGATGCGAAACACGCAAGCATTCAGGTACTTTTGCATGTGTTTGTCTGACCAGTGGTGATGAATACCCATATAGACACGCTTAACCAGTGCCCACAAACTCTCAATGGAGTTTGTATGGACACCATCGCGTTCATATTCGTCGGCAGAATGATTGATTTGTTCCACTTCGTAATCATCCCTCAATGCGCCGTATGCGCGGTTCTCGTCTGCATGAATAGTTGCGCCCGTCAAGACCTGGTTCAACATCTGATCGCGTAATGTTGCCCCTTTTGCGTCCTGTACATGAACCACCATTGCCTCACCATCTTCACCTTTTTCCCGCATTCCAAAAGCAACCGATTTACCTACTGTTCCGCGACCCGCATTCAACTTTTTGGATTTATGTTTGTTCTTTTCTTTGCCACCGATGTAGGTTTCATCAATTTCAACGATACCAGACAGA